>NZ_FOVT01000040.1 GCF_900115245.1 Mesorhizobium sp. NFR06 | reverse complement strand
CACCGCGTCGGCGGCGCGAGCACCGGAAACTGCGATCAGGGCCGCAGCTGAGCCGAGAAGAAGGCTCTTGATGTTCATTTTCTGACCTCCAGTCAAAAGTTAAAAAACGGGTCTGGGTATTTTTTGCTGAAGGACAGCGTTCCCTGCCCCATCCCCACTACCGAAAAAGATGCGCACCGCGCCGCTCCTTCGAACGTGACCTTTACCCATGAGCCGACGCCGTTCAACCACGATCGTATCGGCGCAAGGGCTGTCCGGGCGCTATCGCCGGGGGTTGTTGCACAAATGACACGATTTGGCCTCACTCCGAAAGTTCTCGTTAACCTTCAGGCCCGCACGGCGCTTGAATCAGGCCGAATCCGGCAATCGCTCGACCGAATTGCGGCGCGCCGGCGAGTCGGCCGCCAGGCTATTGCCGCAGAATCGCCATCCGAGGCAGCGGGACCGCGCCCGCTTGCCGATTTTTCGCTGATTATGACGCGGGCTTGTTGATTGTGCCTGCGCTTTTCTTTATCCAGCGGCGCGACGGAGAGGTGGCCGAGTGGTCGAAGGCGCTCCCCTGCTAAGGGAGTAGAGGTCAAAAGCTTCTCGTGGGTTCGAATCCCATCCTCTCCGCCACCCTACGCCCTGCGGGCTTCGGGTGGCAGGCCACCCGGAACCGCATTTTGGGCGTAGGAGTGTCGCTCGAAGCTACGAAGGTAACGTAGGGGGACCATGTGGTACGTCTATTTCCTGCAGCTCCGTAACGGCGATGTCTACGTCGGATCAACCAATGATCTCCGGCACCGCTTCGAATCGCATCAATCAGGATATGTGACTTCAACAAAAGCTCATCTGCCTGCCAGCTTGAAGGCTTATATCGTGGTTGAAACCGAGGCCAACGCGCGGCAACTCGAGCGCTATTTCAGGTCCGGATATGGCAAGACCTTCGCCAGCAAACGGTTTTGGCGTACAGAGCCCGCTGACTGATCCAAGATTTATCTCTCTGAAATAAAAGGGAAAAAAGCCTACTTAAGCGCGGTTTGTTCGGCTCCTCCGTTCGATTCTGACTGGAGGTCAGAAAATGAACATCAAGAGCCTTCTTCTCGGCTCAGCTGCGGCCCTGATCGCAGTTTCCGGTGCTCGCGCCGCCGACGCGGTG
>NZ_FOVT01000039.1 GCF_900115245.1 Mesorhizobium sp. NFR06 | reverse complement strand
GCTCGTCAGGCTCATAACCTGAAGGTCACAGGTTCAAATCCTGTCCCCGCAACCAAAAAAACGGCCCGCCTCCCGCGGGCCGTTTTGTTTTGAGCGCCTTGCTCACGAATCAATCCTTCCGGCTCAATCCTTCTGGCGCGCTCCTGTGTCGGTTTGCTCCCGGCTCAGCCGGACGCTGGAACAGCCGCGTTTGCATACGACGAGAGTAGTGGCGGATAAATCCCGGGCGCGAATCTCGATCGGCGCCGGCGCGAGAGTGACTGGCGGCTTTCTATGCCGCAGAACCAGGCACCGAGAGTCCCCCCGCCTGAGAATCATAGGCATGAAGCGTGGCTGTATATACGGGCGCACTGTTAATTATTGCTATTGCTATTGGCCCTGATCGGGCGCCTGATTTCTCCGGGAGATTGCCATGCCCAACTACGCCCTGAACGACCATCATGAGAGCTTCATCAGGAAGCAGTTGGAATAAGGCCGCTACAACAATGCCAGTGAGGTTGTTCGCGCAGGGCTGCGTATGCTCGAGGATTTCGAGGCGGAGCGGGAAAGATGGCTGCGTGAGGAAATACCGGCGCGCCTGGGCGAACTCAAGCGGGACCGGGGCATTCCTGCCGAGACGGTTTTTCGCGGCTCGAGGCGCGTCACCGCGCGAAGCAGGCGAAAGCCAAGTCGGCAAATGGAGTACCGGGTCGTCTTCCACCCCAAGGCGGAAGCTGAACTCGAACAGTTCTATGACGACATAGCCGACCGCGCGTCGCCGGTGATCGCCTGGAATTTCATCGTCGGCATCAGCGACCACTGCCTGGCCTGTCGACTTTTCCACAGTGCGGCACAGAGCGGGTAGAGATCATGCCTGGACTGCGGATCATCGGCTACCGGCGTGCCGTCAGCATTGTCCTTGCGGTCGAGGACGAACAGGTCTTGATCCTGGGCATCCTTTCACGCCGGTCGGAACATCCCGGCGGAATTGCTGGAACGCCGCCTCTGAACCGCTGCTCGGTTCGGCGCGGCTGTCGATAGTTTTCAAGCAAGGCAGGCGATTTTCAAGCCGATGGCACGCGCCGCCATCGAGGAGCGTCGAGCCTCGGTGGACGTGATCGGCAGCGGAACAGCACTCAAATTCTCAGGCAAGCCAACTCACGAATTTCAGCTCCGTGGATATCTGCACGAGAATTCGAAAAAACATCGCCGATTGCGGTTGACAGTTTGGATAGGTGGCGACTATATACGCCCCACGAACGAGGGCGGTGCGCCGCTGGCGACGAAGAAGTTCGCTTCTAAATCTGCCCTCTGCGAAATTCAAGAGAGCCGCG
>NZ_FOVT01000038.1 GCF_900115245.1 Mesorhizobium sp. NFR06 | reverse complement strand
GCTGATCATCTCCGAGGACGTCGAGGGCGAGGCGCTGGCGACGCTGGTCGTCAACAAGCTGCGCGGCGGCCTCAAGGTCGCGGCCGTCAAGGCGCCAGGCTTCGGCGACCGCCGCAAGGCGATGCTGGAAGACATTGCCGTGCTCACCGCTGGCCAGATGATCTCGGAGGATCTCGGCATCAAGCTGGAGAACGTCGCCATCGATATGCTCGGCCGCGCCAAGCGTGTGCTGATCGACAAGGACACGACAACGATCATCGACGGCGCCGGCGCCAAGGCCGCCATCCAGACGCGCATCGCCCAGATCAGGGGACAGATCGAGGAAACCACATCCGATTACGATAAGGAAAAGCTGCAGGAGCGGCTGGCCAAGCTCGCCGGGGGTGTTGCGGTCATTCGCGTCGGCGGCGCCACCGAGTCGGAAGTCAAAGAGAAGAAGGACCGCATCGACGATGCGCTGAACGCCACGCGTGCCGCTGTCGAAGAAGGCATCGTGCCCGGCGGCGGTGTGGCGCTGCTGCGTGCCAGGACGGCGCTTGCCGGGCTGGCCGGCACCAATGCCGACGTCACCGCGGGCATCTCGATCGTGCTCAGGGCGCTCGAAGCGCCGATCCGGCAGATCGCCGAGAATTCCGGCTTCGAAGGCTCAATCGTGGTCGGCAAGCTCTCCGAGAGCAAGGATCACAATCAGGGCTTTGACGCCCAGAATGAGATTTATGTCGACATGATCAAGGCCGGCATCGTCGATCCGGCAAAGGTGGTGCGGACGGCACTTCAGGATGCCTGCTCGATCGCGGCCCTCTTGATCACGGCCGAAGCCATGATCAGCGACATACCGGCCAAGGATGCAGCGCCTTCTGCCCCCGGCGGCGGATGAGCTACTAACCACTGCCGGAAACAGGCTCTGCGATCCCCGGCGCCGGCAAGCCGGGCGACTAACCCGAACACCAACAAAAAGGAACTTGTTCCGTGGCAACACAAAGCAGAAAGCCATCTCTCGCGCGTCGATGGGAAGATTACCAGCCGAGCAAATCCGCGCTTTTCTGGTCATGCGCCGTGACCGTCGCCGCTACGATGATCATCGGTTTCAGCTGGGGCGGCTGGGTGACAGGCGGCACGTCGCGCATGCTGGCGACAACTGCCGGTGACGTGGCGCGCGGCGCACTGGCGTCGGCCATCCGCGTCGATCGCTTCAACGCGGCGCCCGACGCCGCGGCCAAGCGTGTCGAGTTCAAAGCCCTGACCGACAGCTACAAGAAGCGGCAGTTCATCGAGACAGGGGGCTGGGCGACCATGCCCGGCAAAACCTCTCCCGACAGGTTGGATGTGGAGAGCTGCGCGGTCGCGCTCACCGCATAGGTTCGAGGCGAGCCACCCTGATCGCCGGACACGTTCCGGCGGTCTCTTTCGCGAGCTACCAGCAACAGGAGTCCATTCGATGACCAACTCTGTCAAGAAAACCGGTCCGAAGCCGGCAAAGGAGAGAACGAACAGAGCCGCTTCGAAAACATCCGCGAGGCGGCTGCCGAACGGGGCAGGAAAGCGGACACCGACGGTACCCGTCGGCGTGCTCGCCAGGCGGCCGAGGACAATCACCCCCTATGAAAACTGGAGTTCGGCTGCTCCTCGGCATTCCCCTCGGCTTCCGCTGGCCAGGGCGTTCCGTATGGCAAATCTCCAAATCTATCGAGGCTCAACTAATTGTCGTTGACGCAAGCCCCCACATCCATCCCCTCGCTCCAGGGCGGCGAACGGGCATGGCCCAAGGTTCTCGCCGGCTATCGGGAGCCGCAGCCTGTTTGAACTCATGGTGACGCTTGTCCCGTTTGTCGGGCTTTGGACGCTTGCCACGCTGGCGGTGCATCATGGCACCTGGTGGAGGATGGTGCTGACAATCCCCACGGCAGGCTTCCTGCTTCGCCTGTTCATGATCCAGCACGATTGTGGTCATGGTTCCTTCTTCGCTCACCGCAAGGCCGATGACTGGACCGGGCGCGTGATCGGCATCCAGCCATGGGAAGGCTTCCTATATCTGCCGGTGCCCCGGTGAAGACATGATAGATCGTCCATGACCCGTCCGGCTCTATGCGCCGGCCGTAGTGATGATTCATGTCGCAGCGATCCAAAGCTCCGCCTTCGTTCTCCCAAATGTTGATATCAACAGCATCGCGATTTTCGCGGCATTCGTCGTTGTTGTCGTTCATGGCGGTGCACCTTTGGACAGGATAATCGAAAGATCTATGCAGCAGAGCTGAACTGACAGGCCCGGGCGAAGCCCGCGCCCTGGAAGCGCGACTCCAGGAAATTTGGCTGTCAGCTATGACCGACGTCTGGACCTACCAGGTGATGCCGAAAAGCGTCGAATAGACGATGATGCCTATGGCAATCGTGACTGACGCTCTTACGAATAAGCTCTTGTAGTCGTAAAGGTAAAAATGAGCAGGGATATGGGTTTTCACAGCGGCCTCCTTCGTCTTGTTATTTTCTTGGCCAGAAGTCACTCTATCACACAAAGAGCACATACAGTGATTTATTTTTGACCTCATTGGAGTAAGCGTCCTCTCGGTCAAAATAAACCGCAATTGGCGCCTACTGTTCGTGCATCGTTCTTTTGGCCAAGCTTGGCTATCGCGGCGTCAGAGGCTCTCGACCCGCCAACTCCCCCAAATCCGATTTTGCGCTGCGTCGCTTCGCGAGCGCAATGAACTGCTCTTTCCAGGGATATGAAAATGAGCACCCGCACAAAGCACACGACCGTGTGATTCACTGCACCCTTCGCGCTGAGGGGCGTCGATGAGATTCAGCCGCCCGGCGATTATGCAATCGACGAGGACGAAGAACTCATCGACGGGCTTTCCTGGCTCGCCTACCGGCGCGTCGCGACATTCATTTACCTGCCGGCCGTTTTCTCGACCGACCGTCTCAGAAGCCAGCTTGTGGCTATCGACCACTCCGAACTCGAAACCGCTATGCGACAGGATGAGGACCAGGCCCAAGAACAGGAGGTTCAGCGATGAACGTTCATCGCTTCGCCATCGGACAGTCCGTCATACTCAAAGGCACAATCGGCATGTCGCACAGACCGGGCACGTTTCGGGTCACCGGCAGAATGCCGCCACGGGATAATTCGCCTCAATATCGGATTCGTAATGAGGAGCAGCGGCACGAGCGCGTTGTGGCGGAAAACAATCTCGAAGAGGTCAATATCGGTCCTTTTTAGCGCTCTGTGGGGCGCTGTCAAAACGGACAGACCCGGTCGGCGCTTCTCTTACCGCAGTGCATGGCCCGCTCGCCCCGCCGACCCAGTGCGCGAGATCGCTTTGCGGATAAGGTCATCCGCCTTCTCATCAACGATGAAAGAGCGCTAGCAGATCGAGCTGTTCTTCAAGTGGATCAAGCAGAACTCAAGATTCGTCACTATCGCGGCGCTTCAGAGAACGCAGCGGGTTCGTCGCACTGATCGCTATCTGCTCCTGCGTGCCGCCCAGGCGGCCCAGAAAGCCGTCATACAGCCGCCGGCCTTTGCCCGCCTTGTGCCTTAACATCATTGCACAGGCGCCCAATTAACTCCCAAGGCCTCACCGCCGCCCAAACGCGACGACAGTCAGATGACCCTCCTCCTTTCACCGGTACGATTAACCCGGGCTGACCAACTGCGTTGCCGCTACTTCTGAAGCTGCATACCAGGCTGCCGCTCGCGCAGTCGGGTCTCCGGTTGCTAAGAAACGGACGTTGCACGCCAGTTTAATATGCCTGATCATGGAAGTTGGCAGGGCGGAGATATCAAGTGGTGGCCAATAGTCGAAACGGCTTGCATCCATCGGGTCCCGGACTGGCGGGCATTCTGTACGAGGCCAATGTCCACCCGCGCACGCCTTTGCCCACTGTCGCGACTGTCGTGACCACGGTGGCCGCCCTGTATTTCGGTCGCGAGGTTTTCCTGCCGATCGCAATCGCGCTGCTGCTTACCTTCGCGCTTGCCCCATTGGTTTCCGCACTGAAGCGAGCTGGCATTCCCAGGCTTCCTGCTGTCATCGTCAGTGTGCTTGGCGCGTTCGCGGCGCTCGCCCTGTTTTCCTTCATCATGGCCACGCAGGTCAGCGAACTTGCTCAGAACATCCCGGTTTACCAGAGCAACATCCTTACCAAGATCCGCTCGCTCAAGGAGACAGGGGTAGGAGGAGGGATGATTGCCAGGTTGAGCGGGGTGATTGAGCGCGTCGGTCAGGAGATCAACCAGCAGGAACCGTCGCCGCCCGCCGCCGACAAGCCGGCGCGCGAGCCGGTGCCAGTCGAGATCGTCGCACGTGAAAGGCCGCTTGAGGTGCTCCAGAACCTGGTCGCCCCGCTAATCGGCCCGCTGGCGTCGGCCGGACTGATTATCGTCGTCGTCATTTTCATGCTGCTCGAGCGCGAGGACCTGCGCGACCGTTTCATACGCCTCGTCGGCTACGGCGATCTTCATCGAACCACCGAGGCACTCCAGGACGCCGGCAAGCGGGTCGGCCAATATCTGCTCATGCAGTTGGTCGTGAACACCGTCTACGCCATACCGGTTACGATCGGGCTTTGGGTTCTGGGCATACCCAATGCACTGCTGTGGGGATTGCTGGCGTTGGCGCTGCGCTTCGTCCCGTATATTGGCCCGGTCGTTGGCGCGCTGCTACCTTTGTTCCTGGCGCTCGCCGTTGCTCCGGGCTGGGCGCTGGTACTGTGGACCGCCGCGTTGTTCGTGGCGATGGAGTTGATTACCGGAAACGTCGTCGAGCCCTGGCTTTACGGTTCGCGGACGGGGCTTTCTCCCTTGGCCATCATTGTTTCGGCGATCTTCTGGACCTGGCTATGGGGTCCGCTGGGTCTGGTGCTGTCGACACCTCTCACCGTTTGTCTTGTCGTGCTCGGCCGACACGTGCCGCAGTTCGAATTTCTCGACGTGCTGTTCGGTAATGAGCCCGTGCTCGAACCCCATGCCCGGCTTTATCAACGGCTACTGGCCGGCGATCCGGACGAAGCAACCGATCACGCCGAGGAGATGCTGGAGGAGAAATATCTTGTCGAATTCTATGGCAAGGTCGCCATTCCGGCACTCCTGCTCGGCGAGCAGGACCGCGTTCGGGGGGTAATGGGCGACCAGCAAAGGCGGCAGGTGGCGGCCAGCGCCCAGACGCTGGTGGCAAACCTCGACGACAGCGCTCAGGAGGAGGCGGGCGATGAAGATGATCCAACCGTAGCCGAGGACGCAGGCGCGGATACGGCGAAAGAGGCAGCAGTGGATGGCGAGGACGACATCGAACTACCAGACGGCACCGGTATGTCGGTGCTCTGCGCCGGGGGCCGGGGCGAACTCGACGATGCTGCCGCCGCCATGTTGGCGCAAGTGCTCGAAGTCCAGGGAGCGACCATATCGAAGGCAAGCTTCACTGACATGGAACCGGCAGGCATTCGCCGCCTCGAGCTGGACGCTGTTGACACCGTCGTGGTCGGTTTCCTGAACCGGGATTCCGTCAAGCACGCCCGCTTTCTGGTTCGCCGTCTGAAGCGCGCCAAGCCGGTGTTACGGGTCGGCATCGTGTTCTGGTCCGAGACCCAAAACGACAACAACGCCCGTCTGGCGGCAGACCTGAATGCGGATTTCGTGTCGCATGGCATGGTCGACACCGTGCTCGGCGCCTTGTCGCATGATCCGCCGATTGCGCTCAAACTTGCCGCCAAACGCCGCATGCGCCGGCGGCCGCCCCCTGCCAAGAAAGTGCCGCTTGCGGTTGCAAAAGCTCAGCGTGAAGCAGGATGACGGAGGCATCATTACCGCGCTCGCTGGATGGTTGCTTCTCTGGTTGTCGGCCGCGGATCGCGGTCACTTCACGCGGATGCTGCGCGCATGGTCGGTTTGCGAGCCCTATCAATGGGTGCCTAGCTGGCATGCCGGTAGGGCAGCCGGCTAGCAATTGCCCCACGCAGGTAAGAACCGTTGGCCCCTTGGCGAGCACGGTTATGCCCCGGAGTTCGGCCGGATACTCTTTTCATGATGCTGGCATTGAAGCATGATGGGTCCGATTTGAGGCACCTAATATTTGCAGACGTTGTTAGCAAAGCACGTCGTGCGATCGGCCGGCTCTCGCTTAAGAACGGAAGCCGGCCGGTTGGCCGATGACCTCTGCGATTGTAATTGCCTCAATTGCGGGACTTCCCGATGATCAGTACCCGCCGTTCTCGATAACGACCTGATGAGGCCTGTGATGATGATGGGTCGAGACGCCGACCACATCCTGGCGATGATGACGCCGGCGCCCGTGGTCATAGAACGCGAGCTGGCCGTGGTGGCGGTGCAAGTTATGCGATCTCCCTGAGTGCGGCTTCTGCTTGGCTACGTCCTCACTCGAAAAGCGCCTGCGGAGTTCAACTCTTGCGCACCTGCCAAGCGAGGTAAGCTATCGCCGCACCCACGCTAATCAGCTCTATCCCCATCAGCAGTCCGATCACCCACACGGCGGTCACGGGGAGCCTGGCCCACAGCATCAAAGAAAGAAGAATCCCGACCAGCCCACTTCCCAAGACCCAGCTCCAATTGGGAAAAGGACGAATCGTGAGGGCGAAAACCACCTTCGAGATGCCCTCGATCATGAAGAACACAATAAGCAGCAGAGAGATGGTTAGCAGCCCGTCTCCAGGGTCGCGCAGAAAGAGGAGGCCAATCAGCACCGCCAGGATGACAGATACGAGTTGCAGCCAGAAATGTGGCACGTGACCGGCGCCGACCAAGCTTATGCCTTGCAAGGCTCCGCTGAAGATCAGCAGCCATCCCAGCAGGACGACCACAGCCACCGACGAGACCACAGGAAAGATCATCGCCAGAATTCCGGTTACCACCAGCAGCACGCCCTCCACCAGATACCACAGTGAGTACTGCTTGACCGTCTGCCGCATTGCCTCACGAAACACCTCTGCGGCGGCATCCAACGAAATCGACATGGCTTGCCTCTAACAACGCTCCGGCTGAATGAGCCGAGACGTCTCAGGCTACAGTAAGGTCCCCGGTTTCGCCAGTGCTCGGCATTTTGACAACCGTCGAAGTGGGCTTTGCCTCCTTTGCCCTGAACCTGCCCAATACAGTCACGGCAGTTAGCGATCCGACAGGATTTGCCAATCAACGAACCGCGATTGACGCTCACACTGGCAAGAGAGAGGCGCCACGGCTGCCCGCTCTGCTAGGTCCCGTCGGCCCGTACACCCTGGTCGCCATGCCCGCCTCCTCCGCGCAGGGCAAGCGAGGTAAGCAGTCGCCGCATCCAAGCTGATCAGCTCTCAGTGAAATCCAACCCCATCAGCCGACCGGCGCGGGGGCAGGCCGAGTTCCTAAACTAGTCGATTGCTGTTTTTGGTGTCTGTGGCGCGTCTGCGCGAGCCATCCGTGTCGTTGTCTAGGCGGTACTGGGTTTCCTGGCGTGGCGACTTCTCAATGGCGCCACCCTCATTGTCCCATCGTTCTAACGACCTGCGCTTCAGAGCATCAGACGTGCTGGGGACATCGTACTCAAAGTCAAGCCCTGCCACGGACGCTTCGCTGGTGATGGCCTCCAGCAGGTCTAAATCCGGGATTTCCGTGGAAGGGAACACACACCGTATCGCGGCAAGAGCCTCCGATGCCGCAAAAGGTCGGGCGTTTTTCTTACACTCCTCCAGGAACGCGCTATGGCAGCGCGCACGTCAGGCGGAATGCTTGGTGACGCGTCCGTGTTCATCCTGTTTCCTATCAAGCGGATGGGGATCCTGGCTCATCGATGCGTAAGACCGCTGAGGCGGATCCCTGCGTTAAATGCACGTTCGTCCAAATGGAATGGAATCATTTTTCCAAACCCGATTGCTCTTTTCCAGCCGAGCCCCTGTCCACGACCAGTGATGACAGACCTTCAGCTGGATCGTTACAGCTTCCCGGAAGTGGTCCCGCTCTACCCGATCAGGGTTCGTATCGAGACTGTTGCAATCGGCTGAGACATTCCTTTTCGGGCGAAGGCGGCACGTGCTCCTCACTCTTGGCCCGGCGTCAGCCTCGCGCGCTCATAATTGGTGTGAACTGTCGAGAATTTTGTGCAGTTTCACGTGTTCAGCCAGGAGGCGTCGCAAATCGGATTCTGCATGCATGCCCTGCTCAAATCCGCGAACGAGAAGGCGTGCTTGAGCTGTCTCCGGGTCAAAGCTGCGTTCAGGCCCAGGTACGCGCACTTCTACCAAAAGCCCCTCGATAGTCTTCATGTTGTCGGGTGTTAAGTATGTGAAGGACATAGCATCCTCCTTAAATCCAGGGCTGGATGCTGCTGCCTGGATCGATCGAGGCCGCATTTCTCGCCGCCGCGCACGACGCGCCACGGTCGCCATCCGTCGATATCGTGGCCGCGGTGCTCGAGCGTGAGTGGTGGAAAGCGCTGGCCGGATGGCCGCGAATGATCGGGCTATCTTGCGGAATTGATCTTCAGCAGTCGCCTTCTGGCTGCTTTCGCACTTGCCTGCTCGGCCCGTATGCGGCCGCAAAGGGCAAAACCGACCGCGACACTGCATTCGTCGTCCAACATCCCTTCGGCACGTTCGAGGGAGCGTTCTGCTTGGTTGACGCGTTGCCTCGCCGTGGCGAGTTCCAAGCTCAAAAGTTCGGCCGCAATCCCGCGTCCCTCGGGTTCGTAGGTGTTCATCATGAAGTCCTAACACATTGGCGGGGCGGTTCGTTCCGTTACGTCGGTGTCGCGCTGACGCACGGCCTCGACCAGTTCCGCAATAGCCTGCTCGGCCTTGTTGGCCGCCGCATCGGCGATGTCGATATGGTGAAGCGCCCGGTGGGTCAGCATTGCCAACCGAGCCTCACGAAACAGGTGGCTAGAGCACGTCCTGTGATCGATGAATCGATTGTGATGTGACGGCTGCGTTTTGTGCTGATTCAACATCCATCTCGATGGAGGTTGACGATGGGAAGAGCATTGAGCGTGGATCTTCGGTCGCGGGTCTTGAAGGCTTCGGACGAGGGCATGTCGGCGCGGCAAGCGGCGGCGCGGTTCGGCGTGGGGGTGTCCAGCGCGATCCGCTGGATTGCGCGGGCGAAGATCGGCGAACTGGCGCCCCGCCCGCAGGGCCGCCGCCGCGCCTCCAGCCTCGATGTGCATGAAGCCTTCATCGTCGGGCTGATCGAGGAGCGCAAGGACATCACGCTGAACGAGATGGTGGAGC
>NZ_FOVT01000037.1 GCF_900115245.1 Mesorhizobium sp. NFR06 | reverse complement strand
CGTGCGCCTCGCAAAAAGCCATTTCAATCCAGCGACGGCTATTTGCAGCCATGCTCGGCGATGGTCGCCTTCCAGTCCGCCGCTATTCCGTCGAGGGTGTCCTTTGCCGAGCCGCCATCCTTTAGGATGTAAGGTCCGAGACGTGCGTTCATCTGGTCGATGAGTTTGGCGTAATAGGGCTCCGCCCAGAAATCTTTCACGACAAACAGGCTCTGGTAGAAAGCGTCATTATAGGGAGTAGCGTTGCGGAATCTTGGCGATTCCAAAATCCGCGCATCGGCAGTATAGCCGCCGAGATCGGCCCATTTCTGCTGCGTGTCATCACGAGCGAGCCATTCAAGGAACTTCCTGGCTTCCTTCTGCTTGTGCGAATAGGACACGATCGAGATGCCCTGGCCGCCGAGCGCCGTGAAACGGTCGCCACCCGGGCCGGCCGGGCTGGCGAAGAATCCGGTGACGGAAGCGTTCGGATTGATCGACGGATTTACCAGCGCTGGGAAGAAGGCAAAGAAGTTCATGCTCATTGCCGCGAGATTTCCGGTGATGGCCAGATCTTCCTCTCGATTGGTGGTATTGGCCCAATCCGGAGGCGCGAAGGAATAGAGTTCCTTGTAAGCCTTCAATGCCCGAACAGCCTGCGGCGAGTTGACGATACCGTCGACCGCGCAGGTCACATAGTCGCCGAGCTCACCCCCGTAGCTGAACAACTCGGACATGAAACCCATGATCAGCCCGTCGCCGTGCTGCTCCGTATAGATGGCGACGCCGTAACGCGGCGGATTGGCATGTGGTCGGTAGAAGAACTCGGCGATGTCGCGCAATTGCATCCAGGTTTTCGGCGGGGCGAGGTCATAACCGTATTTTTCCTTGAAGGCCTTCATCTCGGAGGGATCCTCGAACCAGTCCTTGCGATAGGCCCAGCCGACCGCGTCTGCTTCGAGCGGGATCGCCCAGTAACGGCCGCTGCCCTTCGGATATTCGGAGTAATAGGTCATTGAGGCGGGCGTCATGACCTTGGTGAGGTCCAGCTGCCGCACGAGATCGGTGAGCTCGAAATAGTGGCCCTCCGTCGCGCCGGCTCCCAGCCATTGCGAATCGCCGACGACCATGTCGTAGGAGTCGCCATGGGCGTTGAATTCCATGAATGCCTTGTCTTGGAAGCCGGGCCAATTCACGGTCTCGACCGTGACTTTGACCCCGGTCTCCTTCCCGTACTCGTTGGCAAGTTCTTGCAGATAGTTGGCCGGGTCCCATTCTGCCCACAGGATTGTGAGTTCGGTCGCTACGGCTGGCCGGTTCGCCGCCAGCATCGCGGCGCCCGCGAGCAGGCCGATCCACATTTGCTTGGACATGGGCGCTCCTCCTAAAAAGCACCTTGGCTACGGCGCTGCCGCTGCATGCGACAGCCGTTGCAGCAGGCCTCTTGCCTCCGCCAGGTCAGGCGTGTCGAAACCCTCTTTGAATGCCGCGTAGGCGGGTGCGAGCAGGTCTCGCGCCTCACTCCCGCGCCCGCGACCGGACCAAAGTCGGGCAAGACGAAGCGCGGATCTCAGTTCGGCCAGTTTCGCGCCTTGCTCGCGGGCGGCAGCCAGAGATTGGCGAAATAGGCCTTCGACGGCATCGTCTCGGGGGTCCAGCAGCGAGAGCAGCTCTCCTTTGGCGCTCAACAATTCCGGGAGCTGATAATTGGAGTCGGATTTGGCGAGCGCTTCGATCGCCTGCTCAAGAAGCGCTAGCCCCTCGCTTGCCTCACCGCGCTCGCCGCAGGCGCGGGCGAGCGCGCAAAGATAGTAGGCCATCCCCATGTCGGCGCCAGTCATGGCGATCGCCCCGATCCCCTGGCGCATCTGTTGAATGCCATCGTCCAACTGACCCAGAGCGGCAAGCGCCCACCCGAAGAAGACTCGAGCCTGCCCGAGCAGCAGCGGAATGGCGAACTCGGTGCACACCGCCATGGCCTTCTCCGCCCACCGTCGCCCTTCACCAGGCTCACGCCGCATCAAATGGACCACGCTGAGGGCCATTTGCGCCTGGGCTAGGCTCATCGGGTGCGCTACCCGCTCGGCCAGGTCGACGGCTTCCCGTGACTGTTGGATCGCCATGTCCTGCTTGCCGCGTATGCATAGCATCTGTGCGCAGAACGATCTGCAGCACACCCCGGGATCGTGCCCGGTATAGCCCCACGCGAGATGGCGATGCCGCTCGTAGTCGTAAGTGGCGAGGCCATAACTGGCGAAGGTTTCCGCGGACTCGTAGTTGCCAAGATAGAAGTTGACGCCCCAGAGTTGGTGATGCGCTTCCAGAAGGTAGGCAGAGTCACCGGTTGCCTGTGCGAGCTCCATGCCGAGCGTCTTGCACTGGACGGCGAGCGATTCGGCGATGCGCAGGTGGCCCGAAATAGTACGGAAGGCGCTCTCACCGCGGACGGCGGCGAACAACTGGGCCTTGTCGCCGAGCCGCTCGGCGAGTTCCCGCGCGGTCGCAAATGCCTGTAGAACCTCCGGATCGGCCCAGCCTTTCACGGAGATCAGGGCCGAGCCCATTGCCATCCACAGGGAAAGCTCCTGCCTCAGACGGGTCTCGGAAGCGGGCAATGTCACAACGAGCTCCAGGCCTTTGCCGAAGTGCGTCGCAGCTTCGCGATTGGCAGACCTTGTCATCGCTCGCTTGCCTGCCGTCAGCCACCACGACGCGGCCTCAGCCGCCAGACCGGCAAGCGTGTAGTGCTGCGCGACGGTCTCCGGCTCGGCCTCGGCGATCTCGGCGAACTCTGCTTCCAGTGCCGCGGCGACCTTTGCATGGATCTGTTGACGCCGGCTTTTCAGCAGGCTCTGGTAGGCCGTGTCGCGCACCAGCGCGTGCTTGAACGTATAGATCGCCTCCCGGGCGGTGCCCCCGCGGAATACCAGCTCGGCCTGTTCCAGCTGGTTGAGCGCGTCATCGAGCCGGTCCTGACCGGTGCCGCTCACTGCGGCGAGCAGCCGGTAGCCGAAAACGCGGCCGATGCAGGCGCCGATCTGCGCCGTCTCTTTCACGGGCGACAGCCGGTCGAGTCTCGCCATCAGCGAATCCTGAAGCGTCGAAGGGATCGCGATCGCCGGTAGCTGCCCGATCGCCAGATATCGATCGCCCGCCTCAATCAGTAGGCCGGAATCGAGCACGGTCCGCGTCAGCTCCTCGACGAACAGCGGGACTCCTTCGGTGTTGGCGAGGATGCGGTCAGCGACGTCGCGCGGCAGCTTCTTGCCACCCGCCACCCGCTCCATGATCGCCGTGCCATCGCTCGGTTCGAGCCGCCCAAGCCGCAGCACGCCGACGTGCGACCGCGCCTTCCAGCGGGGCTCGAATTCGGGCCGCGCGGTGACCACCAGCAAGGCAGGCAGTCCGGCGGCCTGCTCAACCACTGTCTCCAGCCATTCGGCCGAAGTGGGGTCGATCCAATGGGCGTCCTCGACGAGAGCGAGCACTGGCGCCTTAGCCGCGGACGCTTCGACCACCCGTGTCAACGTAGCCAGCGTGCGCGCCCTGAGCGTCGGTGCCGGCAGCTTCGGCAGTTGATATCGCTCGCCTAGATCAATCGAAAGCAGCGTCGCCAGAAGCGGCAGCGCCTCTCCAGTCTCGATGCCGGTCGCGCCAAGCAGCGCTGCGAGCTTATCGAGCCGCGTGTCGGCATTGTCGTCGCGCATGAACCCTGCCGCTCGCTCCAAATGCGCGATGAGGGGATGGAGTGCGCTGTCGGTGTGGTAGGCCGAGCAAAAATAGCGCAGTTCGCAATGGGGGCCGGCGCCGATTTGGGCTGATAGTGCTGCGAGCAGACGCGACTTGCCGATGCCGGCCTCGCCGCTGAGCAGAACGGCCTGGCCCTGGCCTGATGTTGCGCAATGCCACCGTTCGAGTAAGAAGGCTAACTCGTCCTCGCGGCCGACCAGCGGGGGCAGCACGGCGTGCCGCGCTTCGAACCGGCTCTCAGCGCCCGTCTCGCCAGCGATGCGCCAGCACCGCACTGGGGCGCTGAAGCCTTTGAGGTTGTGCTCGCCGAGATCGGTTCCGGTGAACAGACCCGCGACGAGCCTCTGCGTAACTTCGGCGATAACCACAGAGCCCGGTTCGGCCAGCGCCTGTAGCCGAGCTGCTAGGTTAGGCGTGTCGCCGACGACAGCCTCCTCTTGCGCCGCACCTTCTCCGATCAGGTCACCGACGACGACCAATCCCGTGGCGATGCCGACACGCGCGGCCAGCGGCGTTCCGCCGGGGCCGGCCAACCGGGCGGTCGCGGACGCGGCGGCGAGACCGGCACGCACAGCGCGTTCGGCATCATCCTCATGCGCTTGCGGCCAGCCGAAATAGGCGAGGACCCCATCGCCCATCAGCTTGGCGACGCGCCCCTCGTAGCGAGCGATCTCGCGCGACACCGCCTGCTGGTAAGCGAGGATGACTTCGCGTGTGTCCTCCGGGTCGAGCCGCTGCGAAAGCTCGGTCGAGCCGACGAGGTCCACGAACATCACGGTGAGTTGCCGCCGCTCTGCGCGGGAATCCGAGGCCGCTGGCGCTGGCGAAGCCATCCGGGGCAGGGTTGTACTCTCAGCGAGGGTCGCAATGGCGCTGAGCAACTTGCGCCGATGGCCGATTGACGTGACCCCGAGCGCGATCAGGTCTTCGGCGGTCAGCTCGGAAAGAACTTCCAAGTCAACGTCGTTGTCGCGGAAGACCGATGCATACTCACCCAGGCCGAGGTCTAACAGCCATGCCTCAATATCCACAGTGCCTTCTCCCAGGCGGCAGAGGCTTTGCAGGGAACTATATCGCAAATGGGAAGCAGGGTCGTCCCTTTTGTGCGAGCAGCAATGTCAGCTTGGGGGTCGAGCCGAGCGGCCCGAACCTCGCGTTTGGGTCAGATCAGGCTGCTTACTCGACCAGAATTGAATGTCGGCTTGTATAGATCTCGCCTCTTGCAGCTGTCGGTCAGCTTCCGGCCCCAAACCGGTCGACAGATTAGTTCTACAATTCGCGATCGACTGGGGTTCTTGGAAGCTTTTCGAACTTTCTGGGTCGCGCCTCAGCCCGAATTGCGGGTGCTTATGGACAAAGTGGGACACTTGATTCGGTTTAAGGATAATTTGGAGGCATCGGATGTAGACGGCCGCTTCGCGCCTGATGTCGGCTGTTGAGGTGATCTGGCCTGCTGCCCGATAGCAGACGTGCTGGTAACCGCGCGGAAGGGGCGAGGTTAAGCCCATGCCAGACAAGGCTCAAAAGACTTTGCGTGCCGAGCTACACCGTCATGAATGAAGCCCGCCTGTTAGTACCGCGCGTAGCGTTCCGGCGGCTGTGGTGTGAGGAGGGCGTGGCAGGCGCAGGGTTCTCTAACGGGAATTGCGGCCGCGGTCCCAAGAGCGACCCTCGATGTGATTTGCGAAAGGCGTTCGAGCACCCCGGCTTTCAGGAGCGTGCCGCGGTCTCGGCTGAGGTAGTCGTTCATCGTCGCGGTCACAAAGGCGCAAGGGGTGAAGCAGGCGCCGATCTCGCGCGACAAGGTCGCCTCGGGCGCGATCGAATGATTGACAACATCGGCGCCGAGGGTGCGGAACATGATGGCCTCGGCGGGTGTGGTCAGGCGCGGGCCATAGACATGGCCAGCAACCAACCCTTGTTCGATACGATGGACGCGCGCCTCCGTCGGCCAAAGCCGGCAAGCCGTCTCGGCCAGGATCGCGGCGCAGTTGCTGCAGACGATCTGCTTGCCGCTGGCGTCGAATTTCTGGCGTCCCGGCAACAGGGAATATGGCGTCTGGGTCGGCTCGATTATGTCGGCCGCGATGACCAGATCGCCGCTGCGGATGGCCCTGTTGACCGCGCCGACCGTCGAGCAGGTGATCACCCGCTTGACCCCGGCCTCTCGCAGCACCCAGAAAGCACGCCGATGGCAAGCATGATCGATTTCGTCCCGCGGGTTGCCGTGCGAATACATGCAGAGCGCCCGGCGTGGCTGCCTGTCGCTTGTGATTGAGCCGTCAAACGCAAGGAGCTTCCAGTTTTCCGTCCGACCGTAGGGCGTCTCGAAGGCCATGTCGCGGGCCAGGACCTCCACGCCGGCCATTGGCACATCCTCGGGAAAGGCTAGCCCCCAACTAGCCGAGCCGGTGATGAGGGCCAATTCGACCGTTGGGATAGGCGCTGGGGCAGAGCTATGCATAGTCATTCAGGTGTTCCTGTCGGGTCTAGGCCCTCTGGCGCGCGGCGAAGAGTAGGACAACGGCAACAATGAGGCCGGTCCAGAGCGTCGAGATCGCAGCGATGGTCGGGTCGATCTGGTCGCGCAGCGAAATGAACATCAGCTTAGGCAGCGTAGTGTTGGCGCCACTCGAAACGAAGATCGATATGACGGCTTCATCGAGAGAGCTCAGGAATGCCATGAGCGCCGCCGAAACCAACGAAAGGACCATCTGCGGCAGCATGATGCCGACGATCGCGCGGCCCCAGCCGGCACCCAGGCTGCGCGCGGCCTGAAGCTGCACCCAGTCGAACCGGCGCACGGCGGGATAGAGCACGATGACGGCTACCGGTATGGCCAGGACCGCATGGCCAAGGAGTACGCCGCCGAGTGTTCCGAGCAGCCGGAGCCTTGCCAGGACGAAGAACAGGCCGATCGCCAACAGAATGCCGGGCACGACCGAGGGGATCACCGCGAAAGCATAGATTGCGCGGGCGAGCCGCCCTCCCTGCCGGTCTATTGCGATACAGGCAAGAAATGCGGCAGGCACGGACACTACCGCTGTCAGTCCGGCGAGGACCAGGCTCGTGCGTAGTGCGGCCATCCAGTCGGCCGAGCCGAAGAAGCTCGAATACCAGCGCAGCGAAAAACTGCGCGGCGGAAATTCCAGCATATCAGAGCCCGAGAACGAGATCGGCACCACGATCAACGTCGGCAGGATGAGGAACGCCAGCACCAGCGAGCCAAACGACCAGAGCAAGGCACGGGCAAGTCTGCTTTCAGGATAGGCGTCCAGCATGGTTCAGTCCGCGCCCGGCTTCGACCTGATCAACCTGGTCGCGCCCAGCGTCGTCACGCCCAGGATGGCAACGATCAGCAGCAGCAGGATGCCGAGTGCCGCCGCGCCGCCCCAATCCTGCAGCGTCGAGAGCGTGCGGTCGATTCGGATCGCGATCGGGCTGATGCGGCCACCGCCGAGGATCGCCGGCGTGATGAAGAAGCCGAGCGTGTAGACGAAGACGATGACGGAGCCGGACACGATGCCGCCGAAGGCCAGCGGCAGGATCACCGTCCGGAAGCAGTGCCAGAGGCTTGCGCCCATGCTGGCGGCGGCGCGGATCACGTTGCCGTCGATGTCGCGCATCGCCGCATAGGTAGGCAGCACGAAGATCGGCAGCATGTAATGCACCATTCCGATCAAGGTGCCGGTGAAATTGTAGACCAGCGGCACGGGCTCGGATACGAGGCCGCTGCCAACCAGGAGATCGTTGATCAATCCGTCGCGCCGCAAAAGCACCAGCCAGCCATAGGTGCGGACCAAAATCGAGGTCCACAGCGGCAGGAGGACCAGCACCATCAGCCGGCTGGCGGTCCTCGGGGATGTGCTTGCCAGCAAAAAAGCGAGCGGAATGCCGAGCAGAAGACAGCAAACGAGGGTCCCGCCGGATAGTTCCAGCGTCACCAGCAGGGATCGCCAGGTGAGCCCGTTCGTCAGAAGGGCCGTATAGTTCACAACGGTGAAGTCGCCCCGAGCGGTCGTCAGGGATTGTTGCAGGATCCAGAACAATGGCAGGATTGCGCCAATCCCGACGACGGCCAGCGAGGGCAAAGAGAGCGACAGGAAGAATCTGCGCTCGGCTGCAGCGTCACGCCGCAGGCCAGCGGCATTCACCGTTGCGGTCATTGCGGTCATGGTTCGGGGCCGCCGTCGAGTCTATGGATATGCCGGGCTGCGGCGTAGGCGGTCAGCTGCTGTCCGATCTGGATGTCGGCCGGGTCGAACGACTTTCCGGATGGAATGCTGAGCAGCAGTTGCCGCTCGCCCTCGACTTCGAGGCGCAGATGCCAGGTTTCGCCGCGGAAGGCATGGGCCGTGACCCGTCCTGTGATCGCCACCCCATCACCGTCGGCCGCTTCGCGTTCCAGTGAAAGGTTCTCGGCTCGGATGACCAGGGTGCCGTCGAGTGGCAGAGCCGATCCCAACGGCTCCAAAAAAGCTGCAGGAAGGATGTTCGATTCGCCCATGAAATCGGCGACGAAGCGCGATGTTGGGCATTGATAGATAGGCTGTGGCGCGTCGAGCTGTTCGATCCGGCCGGCGTTCATCACTGCGATGCGATCCGACATGGTGAGAGCTTCGCGCTGGTCGTGTGTGACGTAGACTGTGGTGATTGCGAGATCCTGCTGGAGCTTTCGGATCTCGAATTGCATCTGCTCGCGGAGATTCTTGTCAAGGGCCGAAAGCGGCTCGTCCATGAGCAGGACCCTCGGCTCGAACACCACGGCCCTGGCCAGTGCCACCCGCTGGCGCTGGCCGCCCGAAAGGGCGGCGATGTCGCGCGCGTCATAGCCCTCAAGCTGCGTGCGGGCGAGGGCGGCCTGGGCCCGCTCGCGCGCCTCGGCACGCGGCAACCGGCGCAAGAGCAGGGGGTATTCGACGTTGCTCAGAACGCTCATATGCGGGAAGAGCGCGTAGTTCTGAAACACGATACCGATGTCGCGCTTGTTCACCGGAAGCCGCGTGACATCGGCGTCGCCGATCCGGATCAGCCCGGCCTCAGGCCTGACAAATCCTGCGATAGCCATCAAGAGGGTGGTCTTGCCCGAGCCGGAGGGACCGAGAAGGGTCAGGAACTCCCCCGGTCGAACATCCACACTGACGTCATCCAGGGCCACGTGGCGACCGTAGACCTTACGCACTTTTTCGAGTGCTATGCGCGGTGAAGCCATGGGTAGGCCCCTTCGGCCAACAGCTGCCTACTGGTTCATCATGGTATCGAAAGCGGCCTGGGCTTCGTCGGCGTGTTTCGCCCACCAGGCTGCATCCGCGTACACCACGCCCACGGCGTTGTCCGGCGCGGTGGCGAGCAGGGCCATTTTATTGGCCGCAACCTTACCCCCGGCATAGGCCGCCTGGTTCATCGGACCATAGGCGATGTAGTCGGTCAGCTTGGCCTCGCGCTCAGGTGACGTCATGGCGGCGATGAGTTTCATTGCGTCCGCCTTGTGCGGCGCGCCTTTCGGAACGGCGAGGCAGTCTGTACCGATGATTGAACTGTGGAACGTGTAGGCGGCCGCGCCACCGTCGTCCTTGACACTCTGGGCACGGCCGTTCCAGGTCTCGACCAAGTCGGCCTCGCCGTCCTTCAGGATCTGCGCGGACTGCGCGCCCGAGGTCCACCAGACCGCGACATGGGGTTTCAGTTCCGCCAGGCGGTCGATTGCGCGCTTGATGCCACCGGGCTCGCTCAAGGTGCTATAGACTTTCTCCGGCGCGACACCTTGAGAGAGGAGCGCCGCTTCGAGCAGGTCCTGCGCATTGTTCCGAAGCGCTCGGCGGCCCGGAAACTTCTTCACGTCCCAGAATTCGGCCCAGTCCTTCGGTCCATCCTGGCCGTAGGTCTTGGTGTTCCACGCCATCACAGTGCCATAGGACGAGAACGGATAGCAGAATTTCGAGGCCGCCCCGGAGGGTAGCGCCTTTTGATCGACCACGGTCTCGTCGAGGGGCTCCAGCAGGCCGAGATCGGCGGCCTGCGCGCCTTCACCGGAGCCAAGATGGATGATATCCGTCGTGACGCTCCCGGAGGAGACCTGCATGCGGAGCGCGGCCATGCCGTCGCTCTGAGTTTCGCCGCGAACATCGATCCCAAGCGCCTTACCAGCAGGCGCCCACAACGCCTCTTTCATGCCGGTGCCATAGTCGCCACCTGCTGTGGTGATCGTAACGCTCTGCGCCCAGGCCGGAACCGCGGGCGATAGAGCCAGTATCAGCGTCGAAATTTGCAGAAGCTTGGGCATGTCATTCCTCCCTGTTGCGGCCGCGCGACCACGTTTACCTGGTCTTGCGCGTGCCAATCGTAACGTTACAATCAAATTTGTAACGTTACGATTGGCCAAATGCGTTGCGCTGTCAAGCTGGATTCGTACGTACACGAATGATATTTGTGGCGGGCTAAGACTACAGGTACGTCGCCGTTTTGGTCGCCAAGCCGACATTGGCTTCACTTTCGGCGGATACTTGGCCATCCTGCAACCTGAACGCATCGCACCGGACCAGACCATGGCGCCACCAGCCAGACCAAACCTTAGACAGATTGCCAACAGCCTCGGCCTGTCCGTGACCACCGTATCGCGCGCCCTGAAGGAGGGGCCAGAAGTCCACCCCCGAACCCGAGCC
>NZ_FOVT01000036.1 GCF_900115245.1 Mesorhizobium sp. NFR06 | reverse complement strand
TGTTCCTGGCCTATGTCGAGCAGGTGCTGGTCCCGACATTGTCGGATGGCGACGTAGTCGTCATGGACAACCTGCCCGCCCATAAGGCCGCCGGCGTGCGCGACGCGATTGAGGCCGCAGGCGCGAGCCTGCTCTACCTGCCGCCCTACAGTCCCGACTTCAATCCGATTGAGAACGCCTTCGCCAAACTCAAGGCGCTGTTGCGAGCAAAGGCCGAGAGAACCATCAAGGCTCTGTGGGACGCGGTCGGCGCGGTCGTCGACCTCTTCACCCCAGTCGAATGTGCCAACTACTTCAAAGCCGCAGGATATGAACCGGATTAAACAGGACGTGCTCTAGTTTTCGCGCTAGCGATGAATGCGAGTTCCATGAGGAGACAACCGCGTCCTGGTTCCTTCGCGGCGCCAGCCGGAAGATGGTCGACCCGACTCTCGCTTTCGAGAAGCCGGGCCGCAGAGGCGAGATCAGTAGCCGTTGTTCTCAATCACGACCGGATGGGGTCTGTGGACGTGACGGGTCGGAACGGAGCTGACGACGAGGACCGTATTGTGTCGGTGATGCCGATGCCAGGTGCGCTGGCACTGGTCATAGAATGCGAGCTGACCATGGTGCCGATGATGCAAACGCTGACCGTCTTCGTTAATCACAGTGTTATCCTGGCTGGTGTTGTGGTGCTTATGGTGGGTTTTGATGACCACGTAGGCCTCGGCTGCGGACGCCGCTGCAGGCATAGCAAAGGTCAGCGCCAAAGCGCTCAAAATCACAAACTTCATGGGAATTGCTCCGAAGGCGGAATGCCCTTCGTCACAACAACAGCGGGCGAACGCATTCGTTCCGCCCGGGTGGCGTCAAGACAATGGAACGGGAGTGATACCTCTACTTCTTAGCAGAGTTCGCATTCCAAATGTCCCCATGCAGCCGCCATTCGCCGTCGGCGCCCTTCTTCCAAACGACGATGTATTTGCCGATTTCCTCGCTGGTCTTGCCATCACTACCGGGAATCTTGATGGAGTAGGCGCCTCCTCATAGGCGAGATTGCCACTCTCCTCGACCTGCGCCGCTTTCAGGGTCAGATCAGTCAATCCTGCATCGATCCAGCCCTGCCACATCTTCTGAACACTTTTGCGGCCGGCGACCCGCTCTTCGTTGGGAGGAAACGCTAGCTGTGAGCTTTCAGGAGGTTGTCCATTCGGCCCGGGCCGGGAAAGCTGAGGTTGTCAAAGCTTCAGTGATTTCCGGAGGGCCGAATGAACATCCACAAGAATGCCCGTTTGACGCCGTCGGCACCACAAAAGTAAAGGTTCGGTCTTGAAATCATCGACGATTTTCGGACGAAGCGCTGCCATATATCAGCATTTGATGTGTGATTTCAATAACTTAGATAGGTTTTGGTAGCGGGGGACCGCGACATCTTGAGACCCACTATCGAGAAGGCACTCTTTTGCTATCGGCGACGCTCTGTCGAGAACGCAAACGTCGAAGATCGCCTGGGATAAGGTAACGTGGCCCATGGATCGCTTTGGTCAAACAGGAGTGCCCGAGGTGGGACGCTCCGGCAGCTTGCCGCACTAAGCCTTGGACTTGCGCTTGGCAGGAGCTTTTTTGGCTGGCGTAGGCTGTGGTTTGCGTCCGAGTCCCGCCGCCTTTGCGAGCCTTGATCTTTGAGCCGCGTAATTCGGCGCAACCATCGGGTAATCCGGCTTCAATCCCCATTTCTCGCGGTATTCATCCGGAGAGAGTCCGTAGTGTACCGAGAGATGCCGTTTTAGCGATTTGAATTTCTTCCCGTCTTCCAGACAAATGATGTAGTCCGGCGCTACCGACCGTTTCGGATTGATAGCTGGATCCTGCTTCGGTAGCTTGGCCGCATTCAACTGGCTAAGGCCCGTCAGTGACGAATGAATCGACGCGATGAGATCTGGCAACCCGGCAACGGGAAGTGGATTTTGGCTGACATAGGCAGAGACAATGTCTGCGGTCAGCCCGACGAGATCGGCCGTTTGGGCTTCGTTTTGATCGCTCAAGTATTCGCTCCTACAATACCGATAAAGCTCGCTTCATGCATCTGTCGTATACCGCAATTTTGAGCGATGCCGAGATAAATCCCACCAGCGGAAGCTGTGAGATGGCTCTCGCAGAGGCCAAGCTCTCCAGAGGGCATCCAATTCGCCTGGGGTTCTTGGATCGCCGACAAGGGCGGCTGCGTAGATGAATCCACCGGTCGGTACGACGATCCAACCTGGCTCTTCCTTCGGTGAACTGAAGCGCAGGCCCTCGCTGAGCCATTCTACGCTGAATGCCATCTAACCCCACCCGGTTATCGCCGGCTGTCCAGCGGGCCGACCAGCGCCCGCGGAAGACACCCTCGCTTCAGTGGCTCTCGAAGGTGAGCACGGTGTTCTCGAAGCGCCGCGCCGCTAGGTCGGCCGGACGGATCCAGTATTGCGCCGCGCCGGCGTCGCCCATGTGCCAGTCGAGCGCATTGTCCCAGCGAAGCTGGAGCAGAAGGATGTGCTCGGGCGCCATCAACTCGGCCGCGTCCTGGATGGCGACGCCGCGGCCCAGCATCTGGTGCTGTGCGTATGAGCCGTTCTTGCTGAAGTCTGGATCGCGCAGCACGCTGTGCCGGTAGCGGAGCGCCTCGACGACAGCGTCGGGCACCTGCGCGATCCCTTCCGGATCGGCGAGCGCGCTTTCGGCGCCTTCGACCGCCGCCCTTGCGATCCAGTCGTTCAGCACCATAGGCAAGCGCTTGTGTATATAGTAGCGCTCGAGCACACCTTCCGGCAGCGCGCCGGCGCGCAATTCCTCGAGCAGAGCAAGGAGGTCGGTCCGCTGGTTCTCGTCGAGCGCCTTGCCACGCTGGGCCTCTCCGGTCGTTGCCAGCTGAAAAATCCGCCAGCGGTCCTTTTCGAATTGCGCGTAGCGTTCGAGCAGGGCGGAGAGCCGCGACCCCTCCGGGTCCTCGAACCTTGCCGGCAGGGTGTCGAGCCGAGCCTTGATCCCGATGGTCTCCTCCTTGATGTATGACTTCAGGTAACCCAGCAGGACCTCCGCCGTCCGGCGGTTGGTCGGAAAACCCTCGAACGGGATCCAGAGCCGGTCCGTGGGCTTGTCGTGCGCGGAGAGCGCGTTGTTCCAGGAGACCGGCGCGCCGTGAAACGCGACGAGCTGCTGGCGGCGGCGCTGCTTGGCGACCTCCCATGGGAAGCCGTCGCCGGCATCCGGATCGCCTTCCTGCACCTCGGCGACGTCCTCCAACCAGCCGAGCTCGATCTCGATGCGCGGATAGAAGCGTGGATAGACCTTCTCCGGCTTGTCGTGCCAGGTCAGCCAGGGATGTCGGTAGCGGGCGTTCTCGGCGCCGTCGATCGGCTCCAGAAATCCGGGATTGTGCTGAGGACCCCAGTCCTTGCGGGCCTTGCCCTCGACGTAGCGGACGACGAAGTGGCTCGCATCGACGTCGAAATTGCCCGACATCGGCGCGAAGAAATAAAGATAGCCGTGCGCGGGGAGCACCGAGCGTGCCGGCCCGTCGGGCAGCGCGCCGAGGTCGACTTGGCCCATGAAGGTGAGCGGCTCGAGCAGCCCCTTGCGGTTGTGGACCATCGGCCAGTCCAGATCGTCGGGCGCCAGCGGCACGCCGCCGAAAAAGCTCATCGAGCGCTGCGGGTGGCGCGGCGGGAATACGTGGCGGATGGCAAGGCCGGCGCGCGAGGCGAGCGCGATCGCCGCGCGGTCGGCATCGCTGGTGGGCGGTGCCTTGCGCTTGACATGCGCGCGGATCTTCGCCTTGTGGGCATCGTCGGAGCGTTTGGCCTGCGCCTGGGACTCCGCCGCCATCTTTGCGGCGACGTCGCCGCCGGCAGCCTTGGTGCGAGGGCGAGCGAGGTCCGCGGCAGGGCGAGCCCGCCCGGCCGCGCGGGCATTCTCGCGAGAATCCGCCGCCTCGCGTTTCGTTCGAGCTTTACGCAGGCTGCGGCGAGCCTGAAGAAACGCCAGGCCGATCCCTACTATCGGGATGAGAAGCAGGAGCGTTCGGCGCAGGAGAAGCGGCTCGATCATCGCGCCGTTCCATGTCTCGACGCCGGCCAGCAGCATTATCATCGCGAATACCGCGACTAACAACGTGGCGACGAAGGTAAGGATGGCATCGAGCATTTGTGTCCCCGCCACGAGCTGTCGCGTCGAAAGTGACCCCGCACCGAAGATCGTATGGCTGCGACGTCAAGTCCAGCCTGTCGCACTCGACCGGATTCGTTGCCGCCCAAACCGGGGGTGGTCATGGTGGCCTTAGCAAGCAGATGAAGGTTGATAGGACCTGTACAGGGACAAAGTCCCATCCCTCAGCCTTCAACCGTAACAGTGCCCTCAACATGGGCATGGGCCTTGGACACAGTGAGCATGACTTCCTTAGTCACCAGCACCTTGGAGGATGGAACCATCACCGCGTCATGGATCGGCAGAGCGACAATCCCCTTGGCGCGAAGGCTAAGGAGAACGTCCACAAGAATGCTGCTCTCGATGAACTGAGCGTCGTGGCCAAGACCCTTGTGGAAATGATCTTTGATTAGTGGATGCTTGGCTTCGATGGCGTCGAGCACCTCGCCGATCCTGTCGGTCTTGCGAAACAGCGTCTTGGAGCCCTTGGGGAAGCGGTCTGGCCAGGCCTCAGCGAATATCATGGCGCTCATCACCTTCTTGATGCCATCTCTATGCTGGTTGTACCCGTGCATCTGATAGAGGTCGCCGGTGGCTGGGAGGTGGCCTGCCATGCCGTAGAGGATGCGGGCGCCCACTTGACCGTAGTCCAGCTCCACGGCCTTCTCTCCTGCGATCTTGAGCCCTTGCCGTCGCTCGTGCTTCCGTAGCTGCTGCCAGAAGCCTCCGAACATTCTGCCGCCACTGTCGAACCGCGCCTGGGTGAAGATACGACGCAACCGTCTGTCTCGGATGTCGAAAGCCGTGTGTGGCCCGAGAATGCCCAGAGGATCGTACCTCAGGTCGGCCGCCGCCAGCCACTGGTTGATCGTATCAAGCTCGTGACGGTAACGCTGTGTGGTAGGGGTGTCGACGTACTGCTCCAGCCCCCCTTCATCCCAATAGTCGCCAGCGTCCTTCAGTCGTTTGAGAATGATTGTCTCACTGTGCGGATGCTCGTCGAGGTCGTCCGTATCGATGTCGCCGTCATCCATTCGTGTCAGCAGGGTCGGACCCGGTCGAATAACCGTCGATTTGGAAGCGCCAGGTATCGGAGCGGCCTTATCCTGACGCACATAGCCCAGCTCGGGTTTGGCGAGGAGGTCCAGGATGCGCGGAAAGACCTTGCTGTAGGCTCGCGGCCTATACCGGCTCTTCATTCCCAAGACCCTGTTAGAGCGGGTGACATAAATTCCCTCGGGGTAGTCCACGAGGTGATGATGCATCAGGTCGGAAAGGATCGCATCTACCGTGAGGTCGAAGGTTTCTTGGTCTGTGGCCCGACGCTTGTTGCTCGTCAGCCCAGCACGCTGCTCGTAGTTCAGGAGCAACCTGATGGCTTCCGCTACAATGCCCTTGGCGTCGTCCGATGAAGCGAACCGATAGGCATTGAAAGGACGATCGCGTTCGTCATCTTCGTCATCTGAGGTCGCGATAAGCGAGGCTAGCGACAGAGGCAAATGAGCGCGGGCTGTGCCTGTCCCCGGTGTGATGATAGGTTGGGCTTCGACCTCGTTTGCCGGAGGCAAGGCAGTGGGTCTGTCTGTGAGGCCGGGGGGCATTCACTTTGGAACCTGAGGAGTTGAAGGTCCGCATCGAGATTGCGCTGGCTGGCGGTCGCCTCAGCCAATGGCAAAGACACTTCCTCGTCGACATTCACGCCCGTCTTGTGAAGTACGGCCCCAACACGAGGCTGACCGACAAGCAGCGCGCCAAGCTCTTCGAGGCTATCGGCTACGTCCCGCCAAGCAGCCCCGCACCACCGCAGCCACGACCGAACAAGTCTCAGTCACCAACTTGGAGACCGCGTCGCCGACGGAGCCCGGTTGTGCGCGAAACCCGGTATCTGGCCGGCCGGTTTGCCAGAGCCTTTGGGTTCGCCCTGGCTTTGGTCGTCGGTTCCCTCGTCTACTCCTACGTCCCCCACCCGCATACTACCTTCTCACGCGACCCCGGCTCCGCATTGCAAGACGCTGGAAGCCTGAAGCCATTGGCGAGGAGCCAGTTCACGATCACGGACGGTGATACCATTCGGCTCAGTGGTGCCGCGAAGGGAACCCGGTTGGTCGGCTTCAACGCGCCCGAAAGCATCGAGCCAAGGTGCGACGCTGAGGGAGACCTTGGGCGTCGAGCGAAGGCGCGCCTCAAAGAGCTGGTTGCTGCCGCGAAGCTGGAACTGAAGATGGTTCCGTGTTCTTGCCCGCCGGGGACAGAGGGCACTGGCGCCTGCAACTACGGGCGAAGCTGCGGGTCCCTCTTTGCCGATGGCCGCGATGTTGGGGATGTGTTGGTGTCAGAGGGGTTGGCCGTGCCGTTTGTCTGCGGGTCGACGAGTTGCCCGCCGACGCCCCGCCCGTGGTGTGGGTAAGGGCGTCCAGTCACCCTGCGGCGGCTGCCGTTCCTTCGAGGCGCTTGGCCAGCTTTGCAAGCGTCGAGCGTGAACAGTTTGTGGCTCTCACGATGGTGTTCCAGCTCTGGCCCTTCCGAAGCATGTTCATGATGGCCTCGTTGCGCTCTGCGTCCTCCGGCCGCCCCTTCATGCGCCCCTCGGCCTTCTTTGTTCCCCTGAGCCTGCCGGCGGCGTCGGTCGTCATAGTCCTTGCGGGCGATAGCGGCGAGCATGTCGAGCAGCATACCGTTGATGGCGTCGAACATGCGCCCGGTGAAGGCGTCCTCGGACTTCAGCATCATGTGCGAAGTTGGCAAGTCCAGCGCCACGACCTTGACCTCTCGGTCCTTGATCTCGCGCTTGAGCTGGTCCCAGTCCTTGTCCGACAGGCGGCTCAGGCGGTCGACCTGTTCCGTGAGCAGGATGTCGCCGGGCTTGCTATCCCTGAGCAGCCGCCGCTCAGAAATTTCCCCCAAAAATTCCGCCCGAATTAACAAATGATATTGCCGGGACGGAACTAAGATATGCGCCCGCCGTTGGGCCGGTTGTGCATGGGGTCCCGGGTGCCACCGAACGTCGTTCTGCTCGTCGAGGACGAGAGCATCGTTCTTATGGATGTCGAACACTCTCTCGAAGAGGCTGGGTTCGAGGTCATCGGCGTCACGAAGGGGGCCGATGCCTTGGCGACGTTCGACCGTGACCCGGAGCGCGTTGGTGCACTCGTAACGGACATAAGGCTCGGGAACGGTCCAACCGGCTGGGACGTCTCAACCTCGGTCAAATCTGTGCGCGGCGCGGGATAGCTCGCCAAAGCGAGGAGGCCGAAATGGTGGCTGCAAACCTGATCGCCTTTTATGAGGCCGGGCTGCGCGGATGGAATCGGTTCCATGGAAATGGCTCAGTCCTCATCCGTGGGTTTGCCATTCGGCGCGAGGATCGCATTAAGCAGCACATCTAGCGCACCTGTCGCAGCTTCTTGATCGAGGCCTGACAGCGGCACATTTGCTAGCTTAACGATCTCGCCAGTGGCGGCTTCGATGATTTCCCACAAGCCATCGTCGCTCTGCCGCATCTGATATTTGTCGGCCATAGCCGCACCATCTAGTAGCCCGAAGGTCAACGGGGTCGTATGGGGATGGTTGCGTCGTGCGGCGGGTTTCCAACGGTGACCTCTAATGGCGCTCTCATGGTTCTCCCCTCCGGTCCCCATAAGGGAAAGCCAAGCCCTCCGCTACAATGTCAACTCGGCCGAGGCAGCCGGCGAGTGCCTACTGCAGTGGACCAACAGAGGCCCGCTATGGCAGCCTGCGGTCAACCAGTGCATCAACGTCATGACTGGTCGTGGAGAGCCCGATGCTGTCAGGGATGCATTCCGTCTGGCAGCCGAGGAGGAGGGGGGTCTTACTGCCCCAAGTCAGGGACTACTGAGTACCTGTGCCCCTAAGCCACACCCTGGGAGAACGTAAGGGGACCTAGTGTACGCTTTCGAACCTTGATTTTTCCAGTAAGTGCGCCACAAGATCGTGCGTTTGGGTTCTGTCTCTCGCGGAGGATGAGATGGACGTTCAAGCGCCTACGAGGCCCGCAAAGCACACGGCCAGGGCGTTGGTTCGCGGAGCCCTTATGAGCTACCAGCCCGGCGGCATAGTGTCCGTGAAGGTGACCATTGCGGCGGTTCGCAAACTCGATCCCGATCTGTCTGAGACCGACTGCGAACTGGTCAGGATGATCGTTGAGGGGGCCACCGAAACGGCGCTGTTCGTGGCCTTCGATGTTCGCGACGCAGTACTCAGAGGGCGAGATTGATCGCGTCTTCATCTCCGATACGGTGCAAGAGTAGCACCGTCACGAAACCGATTTGCTCACTGAGGCAAGCGCCTTCTCAAGCGCCCGCCCAGCCACCGCAAGCCGCACCTCGTCGCCACCGTAGTCTTCCCCGACGCTGCCTGATGAGTGTCCAAGAATAATGTCTTGGTCCGACTTGGTGACGCCGGCCAGTCGCAGCCGGTCTTTCATCAGGTGACGAAGCGAATGTGTGGTGGCCTTAGGATCAGACACGCAGGCGCGGACATGCTTTCCGAGGGCAGCGGAGGCTGACGCGGGACCACGGGGTCGACCATAGGCAGGGAACAGCATTGTGGCTTTGCCGGCGGCCGTGACGGCTTCCTTTGCGGCCTCAAGAGCGTCGCCTATCAGAGGGACGTTGCGACGTGACACTTTATTCTTGATCCGGCGGTCATCATGCCACTCGACCGTGATGTGCGGAACGGCGTGGTCAAGGTGTACGTCCGCGACACGAAGGCCCGAAACCTCAGCGAGGCGGCACCCGGTTCCATTTAGAATTGTCCAAATGTGCCGAAGGTCCGTCTTGGCATGGTAGGCAATGCGGGCGGTTATGGCTGCAACCTCATCCAGGGTGAATGGGCGACGCTTGTCCTTGTCGGGCTCTGCCCTGTCCTTCGGCGCAGCCTCCAAGTTCATAAAGGGGTTGGTGGCGCCGGCTAAGTCAAATTCCCTTATGGCGTGATTGATGACGGCCCGGACCACGTTCAGGTAGCGGTCAACGGAAGACGCTTTGCGCCCAGCGAGCATGTGATCGCGAACGTCCTTGGCGTCCTCGCGCTTGAGGCTTGCCAGCTTGCGGTCTTTGCCAAGTGCCTCCATGACGAGCTTGAAGACCCGCTCAAGCTCCATCTGCTTCGTCTCGTCGTCCCCAACTCGCTCCTTAAGATAGAGCCTCTTGGCGTCCTCAAGGGTCGGGGCTGGCGTACCCGATGGGTTCAGCAGCAGCGCGCGCGCCAATGCGGTGTCCGCTTCAGTTGGGCGGAAATCGGGGAGGTCGTCGTCATCGTCGTCGTCGTCGACGCTGTCGAAATCTGGAACGTACTTGCGGACAAGCGCCTCGACGGCCTTCATTCTGGCTTGCCAGTCCTTGTCATGCTCGATCTCGTTGGCGCGGTGTGCGCTGACCTACAATGTGACGCGCATGCTCAACATCGTTGGCGTTGAACCTCTGGTCCGTCATTTGCGCAATGATCTGAAGGCTGCGCGTACCTCTTCTGAAAACAGCTTCGGCTCCTCCCAGGCGGCGAAATGTCCGCCACGTTCGGCTTCGCTGAAGTAGGCGAGGCCGGGGTACATAATCTCGACCCAACTTCGGGGCGCAGCAAAGATTTCGCCCGGGAACGTCGTAAATGCCACGGGGACCGCGACCACCGGTGGAGACTTGCCGGCCGCGCGGGCTGCGGCCTGTCCGGCCTCCCAGTACCACCGTGCGGCCGAGGTCCCAGTGCCCGTCAGCCAGTAGAGCGTGATGTTGTCGAGGATGCTGTCCCGGGTGAGATTGCCCGCAGGCTTACCCGCCACGAACGCTCGGGAAATCTTGTAGTAGCTGTCCGTGTCATGGTCGAGCATCCAACTCGCGAGCCCGATGGGTGAATTCAGCAAGGAGTAGCCGATCGTCTGTGGCCGCGTCGACTGCTCCAGGAAGTAGCCAAAGCCACTCGCCCTAAACGTCGCGGTCGCCTTCTGCGCCGCTCGTTCCTTCTCGGATTCTGCCGGCAGCTTGTCGGACATGGCCGCCACACCCGCGAGCAAGTTGACGTGGATCCCGAGAAGTCCCGTGGGCGCCTGGCGCCCCATTGCATCCGTTACTGCCGCCCCTACGTCACCACCCTGGGCGACGTAGCGCGTGTAGCCGAGGCGATCCATCAGCACCGCCCACGCACGCGCGATGCGGGCGGCGTCCCAGCCGAGTTCGGTCGGCTCACCCGAGAAGCCGTAGCCAGGCAAGGACGGCAGCACCAGGTGGAATGCATCGTCGGGAGTGCCACCGTTCTTGGTCGGGTCAGTCAGGGGACCGACGGTATCGAGGAGTTCGATGACCGAACCAGGCCAGCCGTGCGTCATGATCAGCGGCAGTGCGTTCTCATGCCGGGACTTGACGTGAATGAAATGGATCTTCACCCCGTCGATCACGGTCGTGAACTGTGGCAGCGCGTTCAGCCGTGCCTCGCACTTGCGCCAGTCGTACTCAGTCGACCAGTAGCGGGCGAGCGCCCGCAGCGTCGCCAGTTGCACACCCTGCGACCGATCCTCAACGAGCTCTTTGGTGGGCCAGCGTGTGGCCGCGAGGTGCTGGTGGAGATTAGCAAGGTCTTCGCCCCGGACATTGACGCTGAAGGGAAGAATTGCGTCGGCTTTGGTCGTACGAAGCGGGGACCCTCCTTGCTTCGATTGCGTGCGTTCGGCGACGAAATGAATTGGAAACAAGCTGACGGCACCAGTTGCGGCTGATCCTGCGAGGACGCTGCGCCGGGTGGGTGAAGAGGAGATTGTTATCATGTTCGGCCTCCTTGTTTACAAGCCCGCTCCCATACTAGTGAAACTGCGATGCGTCGGCCAGCTTCGCCGCCCGCACGATCTCGTCGGAAGGTCGTTGCGCGTAGCGAGCCGTGCCGGCGCTTCATGGCGATCCCCGGCGTTGGTCCGGTGACGGCGCTCTTGTTCATGACGGCGATCGACGATCCCGTCGCGCTTCCGCCGTTCGCGCGATGTCGCCGCCTACTTCGGGCTGACCTCGCGACGCTGGCAATCCGGCTCCACGATCGACATTCAGGGACGCATCTCGAAAGCCGGGGACGCAGACGTGCGGCGCGCGCTCTATGAGGCGGCGTCGGGATTGATGACGCGCTTCAAGGGCAGGGACAAGGTCAAGAGCTGGGGCAAGGAGATCGCCAAACGCCCCTGCCACCGCAAGGCTTGTGTGGCGGTAGCGCGCAAGCTGGCGGTGATCATGCACGCGATCTGGAGCGACGGCACGTTCTACGTCGGCGATCCGGCCGCGGGCTAGGCCGACGCCGCAGCGCGCGCGCATGGCAAGGCCCACAAGCTTCTCGGTGCACATCGACGAGCAGTGTGGCGGCAGTTGAAATGCATCACGTCCGCACTCTGACGGACGTGAATTGAACAAGGAGATCCGCTCCGGCGGATGAGGACCGATGCAGACCAGGAACGACGGAACGCACGTTATCCTGCCTGCGGCCGTGCCGAAGATGAGACGGCCGGACCGCGCTCGATTGCTTGTGACGCTGCTCCGTCAGTCCGATGGAAGAGTGCGCCACGACGGTTCGAGAGCTGCAAATAAGCAGCGCAACTACCCCGTCGCAGAGCGCGGAAGACTGCACGGCGCATCGGAACTCGACGCCCAAAAGCGGAATCGTAGCGCAGAGCATAGATTCATGTATTATCGTATCATTGAAGAGGAATGACGATGTAAGAAAGGTCATCTGAAGCACCACCGATTAAGATGGCAGGATAAAAGCGCGCACATTGCGCTACGGTTGTGTCGTTTGTTTTTCAACAGCTTAGAAGATGACTTTGCAATGTGCGCAAATTTACCGCGCATTCCGAGAATCGCGATTTCTCAGCCATTTCCAAGGCTTAACGCAATGTGCGGCGGCTTTGCCGACGCTTAAGGAGGGTAGGGCCGGGAAGGGGAGCGTGGTCAGCGACGACCCGCTGAGATAGCCCCTCGTCGGTTGATAACGAGCATAGTCAACGTGAGAACCTTCGCTGAACTGGCCAGCGGTGGCTCGCGATGGACAGTCGGCACGTCTGCCGCGCCCCCCTTCCCCGCTGCCCGACAGCGACGTTGCCGCGTCGGCCGTAGGATGGCGGCCGAGCGCAGGCTTGTCGGCCGTTGCCATCTTCCGCACTGCAGATGCATAGACCTCACGGCCCAATGGAGGCGCGCCGGTCGCGACACGTCCGCCACCAAATCGAAGCTTCCATCGCAAGGCGTTCGGTGCGGTATCTCCGAGATGCGCTGCGCGCCGTCCAGCCGTGCTAGCGCCGCCAGGTGTCGCTCCATGCTGACACGAATGCGCAAAGCGTCGTGTTACGGTTCCTTTTACGTCACTGGCCTGATCGCCATCAAAGCAAATGGGAGAGTTCGCCACGTCTAGGATCCAACCGCCGCGCCTTGCTCCTCGGCTCTGGCAGCGCAGTCGTCGCCTCGACAGGCGCGGCGACGGCGCTCGGTATTGAACCGCTAGGTCGAGACCGAGGACCGTCCGATAGTCTGCGAGCGCTGATTGAGGCGCACAAATTATGCTGCGTTCGGTGAGGCTCTGCATGACATGAGCGGCGGCAGCAGCGACTCCGACAAAGCCAGTCGGGAGGAGGAGAGGGCGCTGCTCGCCATCTGCGGCTACCCTGCGGTGGGGGAAGCGGACCGCCTGGCCAAGGCTCGGTATCTTTAGAGATCGAGGCGCGCGGTGAACTCGACCCGGCGGAGCATATGCAGGCCGTTCTCCGCTCTACGATGTGGAAGGGATGAGGCGACCGAGGCGCGGTGCGTCAGCTACTGAATGTCTGGTATGCGCCCAATGTCGGCCGTTGAGGCCAGCTTTGCCACCGACTGGAAGCAGACATCGCTCGGGACCATAGTAGAGGTCCCAGTTGCGCCATGTTCGGACTTAAGCGGGATAAGCGTGAACGTCTCATCTCAACCATTCCGTTACATTCCAGTCCAAACGGACGAAGGCGCGTCTCGGGTGCGCAATGAATCAAGCTTGCATCAAATCGACGCAAGCTACGTTGTCTCGGAACCGACGTAGATGGGTGCGATCTCAACCGCTCAGAGCGTCCAGCGCCCTTTGTGCCGCGATGAGGTCGACGATTGGATACCTAGTGTTAAATGTGTGGACCACCGCTTGTAGACGCGTCGCGGCCTCATGGACACGACCTTGACGTGCCAGAGCTGGTGCTAGTTGCGTTGCGGCGCGAAGCTCGAAGAGTCTCGCTTGCTGCCGACGGGCAGTGGCAATTGCTGCTTCGAATAGGTGCGCGGCTCCGGTCAGGTCATCTCGGCCCGCGGCTATTTGCCCACGAAGGCGAATACATTCTGCTAGATAGCTTGCCTCGTCCGTATCGAAAATGAGGGTATCGACATCATCAAGCATTTGCGATGCATCTTCGATGCGACCGGCCCGCAGGAGAAGATCACAAAGTTCGCATGCTTTCTCAGGGGTATGAAATACGACGCCCTGCCCACGCCAAAGAACCACACTCTCCCGGACGTCATCGATGCCGGCATCCAGATCACCTAGATGCGAGCGGGCATGGCCACGCCACCTAATGCCGCTGCTTCGACGCGCCGTGTAGCCATGCCGTTCGCAAATCTCGACGATCTTCGTAGCGTTATCGAGTAATTCTTCGTATTGGCCGAGTAGCGCGCACAATTGGCACTGCACGAGAAGATGCCACGCGAGGTCGAAGGGCTTATCGAGCTGGTCAAAATTTCGCATCAGGCGCTCTTTCTCTTCGACTGCAGCATCAAAGAAACCCAATATCATCAGCGAATCGCTAAAATATTCCTGGGCAGACACACGTTGATCTGCACCGGCGAACGAAATGCGACGACTTGGGTCAACCCGATCAATCAGATCTAAGGCCTTTCGCAAGGCCTCCGCTGCCAGCGGCTCTTCTCCCCGGTTGGAATGAGCGATCCCCTTTGTTGCCCAAAGACCACTCAGATAGGCCGTTGGAAGGCGATCGGCACCGTTTGCGAGCTGCTCGTCGGCCAGGGTCAGATAATCGTGATTGCGCCCAGTGGCATAAAAAAATGGAGCGAGTGAAAGCGCAACGTCACATTGCAATTCGACCGATGCCGTGTTCGCGGCGGCAACACGTGCATCTTCAAGCGTCTTCCCAAGGCGCTCAGAACGATACCCTTCAGCCTGCATCAAGGCATTGGCCATCGCAAGGTGGAGATGTGTCATCCGTTCGGCGCCGCCGGAGACATCGCCAAGTCTCGTGCTGCAATCAATAGCGTTGCTAAAGTGCGACACGGCTTCACGAGTGGCCGCTCTGGCCAGGGCGGCCTCTCCCGCCTTTTGCCAGTGATCGACCGCGGCCGCCCAATCCCCAGCTTCCTGAAGGTGGTGCGCGAGGAGCTCGGGTTGCGCTTCAGTGATTTCGGTCCACTTTTCCTCCAACACATCTGCGACACGCTTATGTAGGTCCTGGCGTTTGGCGCGCAGCAGCGTGCCATACGCTGCGTCCTGAACGAGCGCATGCTTGAAGAGGTAAGTGGCCAGTGGCCGCGTCCCGCGGCAGAACACCAGACCGGCGCCGACGAGTTGATCCAGCGCGCCAGTTAGATCAGCGGCATTTCGCTGTGCGACTGCTGCCAGCAATTCGTAGGAGAACTCCCGACCGAGAACCGCGCCGATTTGTGCGACCTCCTTAACAGTTGAGCCGAGGCGATCAAGTCGCGCCATCAACGAGGCATGCAGCGTGGCGGGAACGTTCAACGCCGTCGCACCAGCTCTTGAGAGCACTGCCCTGGCGTTGCCGCCCTCCAACACGGCCTTGGTCAGCTCCTCGACGAACAGTGGCACCCCATCAGTGCGCTCGATGATCTCGGCGACAACATCGCTTGGAAGCTCTGCGTTGCCGACGACCCGCTGGACGAGCGCGGCGCCTTCGCGACGGTCCAGCCGGCTGAGAGCAAGCAGTGTGACATGTGCCTGCCCGGTCCATGGCGGATGAAACTCCGCGCGGAAGGTGACGACCAGCAGCACCGGCAAGCGCGGCACCCGCTCGATGACAAGGTCGAGCAGCTCGCGCGAGCTGGGGTCGATCCAGTGCACATCCTCGAAGAGCATGAGCACCGGACCCTTTCGCGCCAGGTCTTCGAGCTGCCGGAGCAGCGCATCGAAGGTTTTCTCTTTCTTACGCTGGGGCGTCAGTTGGAGAGGCGGGAAGCGGCCTTCGGTCGGCAACGACAGCAGCTCGGCCAGCAGCGCCCCGTCCTCCGGCGAGGCCGGGGCAAGCAGGGGGCCAAGCTTATCCAGCTTCCTCTCAGGTGAGTCGTCGCGCTCCAACCCGGCGGCACGTTCTAGCTGCGCAATGGTCGGGTGGAGCGCGCTGTCTTGATGGTGCGGCGAACAGAAATAGCGCAAGCGGGTGTGTGGCTCGTTCTGGATCCGCTCCTGCAAGGTGACGGTGAGGCGCGACTTTCCGATTCCGGGCTCGCCTGAGAGCAGCACCACGCGACCTTCACCACTTTTCGCGCGATGCCAGTGGCGCTGCAGCAGGTCGACCTCCTCCTCACGCCCGACCAGCGGCGTGGCCGTCGTCCCACGCAGCGCCTCGAAGCGGCTTTCGACGGCGCTCTCGCGAACCACTTGATAGGGATGGATCGGCTCCGGAAAGCCTTTCACCTCGACGGCACCAAGATCGCGATACTCGAAAAGATCTCCGACCAGCTGCCGCGTTTGCGGCCCGATCACGACCGCGTCGGGTTCGGCGAGAGTTTGCAGGCGGGCGGCGAGATTCGGCGTCTCACCCACGACGCCGCGCTCTTGCCCTTCGCCGGCGGTGATCAGATCGCCTACGACGACCTGTCCGGTGGCAATGCCGATACGAGCCCGCAATGGTTCTAGCTCTTGGAGTCGCCTAATGGCATCGACGACAGCGAGGCCAGCGCGCACCCCCTGCTCGGCGGCGTTCTCGTGCGCCTGCGGGTAGCCGAAATACACCAGAACTCCATCGCCCATATACTTGGCGACATACCCGCCGAAGCGGGCGACCGTATCGGCGACACAGCGGTGATACGCTCCCATGATCTCGCGCAGGTCCTCGGGATCCAGACGCGTCGCCAGCGCCGTCGAGCCGACGAGATCCACGAACATGACGGTCAACTGTCGACGCTCTGCGCCTAGCTCCTGGGCGCGGCTCTGAGCCGCGATGTCATCGGTGCTTGCGATGGGATGGCTTGAGGACGGCCCCAGCCCCACTACCGCCTTGCGGAATCGCTTGCGATGGCCGAGGAGCATACCGAGCTTCTCGAGGTCGGCATCGGTCAGCTCCGGCAGGACTTCCGCGTCGATCGCGTTGTCGCGAAATACCTGTTCGTATTGCTGGAGGCCGAGGCCTCGCAACCAAGCGGCGACGTCCACACAGCTCTCCCAAGGCTGAATGCGGGTCCCTCAGCCGCAATATTAACTCAGATGCCAGGGAAATGCTGTAGACTCGGGTTTCTGTCGAAGCTGGCGGCCCCGAAGAATTGGAGGCTTGGAATCCGTCACCCGTGCGCCTCGCAAAAAGCCATTTCAATCCAGCGACGGCTATTTGCAGCCATGCTCGGCGATGGTCGCCTTCCAGTCCGCCGCTATTCCGTCGAG
>NZ_FOVT01000035.1 GCF_900115245.1 Mesorhizobium sp. NFR06 | reverse complement strand
CAAAGGATCGTGGTTCAAAAGCGCCAGGGTCTTCATCTGCGACGCCTGCAACGCGGAAACGCGCCTCACATACGGGCTCAAGTTGGCCATATTCGATGCGCATCTGCATCTCGGTGCGCCGCCTAGCTTGCCAATGCCTAGAAAACCAAGCCGGCAATAATCACGCCTGCCGCCATCCCAATCATATCTTGCTGCCGGTAACGTGGGACCGCACTGGCGAGCATCACGAAACATTCAGGGCTGCGTCAAACCGATCCGACAGGCAGCGTTGTTAACGTCCGTTGCCGGGCGCCGCGGCGATCTGAAACGCCAACGGTTTTCTAATTGCCGCGCGGTCTGGCCCTTGGTCCTGGCAAGCTTTCACAGGGATTTGCGGCGAGTCTGGCGATACGCGGATCTCGTAGCCATAGAGATTTCTTTTTTCTTTCCATTAGCTCATTCCGACCGACTTCAACGGCCGATTGGCCTCTCGTTGCGGCGATTGCATAGTCGGCTCGGTTCGTTCGATAGTCTTCTTTCTGGACGGACATCGTTTTCCTCCCGGTCCGCAGCCTTTCCCTCCGCTGGCTTGGACAAAGGCAGTAGCCGCCGATACGCTGCGGGAGTCTACAAATTGAGGATTGTATTAGAATGATACACGCTACCCCTTGGCACCGGCGCCAGGTTTGGGAAAGTTGACATGATCCTGACGATCCCCCGCCGGCAACACAGTGACGGCAATCGTCCAGCCCGGTCTCAGTTACGCGGGGTGCCGTAGTTCCAACCGCGATCTGGGCGTCAATTCAAGCGGCCGCGGTGCGTCCAGGACCCTTCGGCATGGGGTAACAAGGCCTGCGCTAGAGCGCATATCGGCGGCCCGGTGCGGGCCTATGGCGTTGGCGAGATTTGAGCAATGACGAGGAGGTACCCGCTGATGGTGCGGGCGTTCGTAAAGAAAACGTTGTGAGCCGCAGTAGCAAGATCGGGTGCGGCGCGATCGCAGCAATGTGCGCCTGACGTCTGTGTCACTGCGCAAAACGGCAGGCCATCGCTACCGTTGGCTGCGGCTGACGAACGGCCACATGCGTACAGAACGCCCCGGCTGCTTATAGGTCAACGCGGACCCAGAACTCTTCCTCTCGTGTTTATGCCCTGGAACGCCGCCCCACCCAAACAGCGTTCGCGCGCATGCCGCAACTTCCGCCCGGGTAGACTCTGGGGCGGACCTCGCTTTCCCGCATCCAATTCTAAAGGCTCGTATGCCGGCTGTTCGCACATGACTTGCCGCAGGTCACGCCGGTCGACCGGCTGGCCGCACACCGGCACCTGTGGAAATGGTCGCGCTCGTCGTCTGGCTCTTTCCCACGCAGTCGGCCCATGATCGGCGGTCCTAGATCAGACAGCTTGGTCATCGTGGCTGATATGCAAGCTTTCGGGCCTCCCTCTCCAGTCGGGCGTAGCTGTTGCCATGCTGCTGCATCAGCATTCTCGCTTCCGGCATGGTGAGGTGAAACTTTCGGGCAAGGTGGGCGACCTCGCAGGCATCTTCGCTCAGCACAGGTTTTTGGTCGATGGGGTCGTATTCGTTCTGACGCTCGATCATGGCCGTTTCCTCCTCGTAGAAAAAACAGCGGCAATCCGCGAATGTTCCGCATAGCTTTGTCAGCAATCGCTAACGGAACGCTTATGGCTGTGCGACATTGATTCAAATTGTTGGGTTGGAGTGCTTGTGCGTGCCTAAGCCCGCCGGCGGGGGCCGGCTGTCATTCATCCCTCCGTTGATGCCGACCTGGTCGACAAGCCGCCCGAGGGAGAGGGCTGGATTCACGAGGTGAAGTTCGACGGCTACCGGTCGCAGATCATCATCGACGACGCCGACGTTCGAATCTTCACCCGGCGAGGCCTCGACTGGACGACCAAGTATCGCGATCTGATGGAGACGGCCAAGGGGCTCAATGTTCAAAATACGATCATCGATGGCGAGATCATCGTCCTCAATGCGAAGGGTCTGTCCGACTTCGGCGAATTGCGGAAAGCAATCACGAGTCGGCAGCACGACCTCTACTTCGTTGCCTTCGACCTCATGCATCTCAACGGCCACGACCTGCGGGACATGCCACTGATCGATCGACGAGAGATCCTGCGGGTAATGATTCCAGCTGGCCGGCGGATACAGTTCAGCGAGGCGCTGCCGGGAACAGGAGCCGCCGTCTTTCACTTGGTCGAGCGGGCAGGACTAGAAGGCGTCGTCTCGAAGCGGAAGGACAGCGTGTATCGAAGCGGCCCGTCGACCAACTGGCTGAAGGCGAAGTGCTACTCGATCGACGAATATGAATTGCTGGGCGTCGAGCGCGAGCCCGGCAAGCCGGCCCTCGCATTGATGGCCGAGCGCGGCACGGGGCGCTATGTCGGCAGTGCCTTCATCACCTTGAACCGGGAGATGCGCGAACGGCTCTGGCAACGCGTCCAGGAGCACGCAGGGCAGGCGCCGAAGGGCATGAAGCGGCCCGCAACGCAATGGGTCAAGCCGGGGCTGATCGGCCGGGTGAAGCACCTGCGCGGCGAGGAAGATCTGCGCCATGCGTCGTTACAGGATATCCGCGACGAAAGCTCCGGCCGGGCGACCTAGCCAAGCATGCCGCCTTGTTCCTGCACGGCAATCACGCGCCCCTATCGCTTTATAGACTGACCATGGGGATGCTTATGACGCTCGAAGAGCCGCAGTTTCTCGGGATACCCAAGCCGCAATGCTGTTTTGCATTTCGGGCACCTGAACGCAGCGATGGACTTGAACCATGAACCTTTCCGGGTGATCGGATGCCGGCACCTTTGGCATTCAAACGTAAGATACTCGTCGTTCAACTCGAGAGGGAGCGGCACTGACCTGCCTCACCGTTCGCGATTCCATCGATGCCTGCCAGCAGCCGATAATGGGACAGCGGGCTCTCTGTTTCATGCCATGGACCAATGCGCCGGGACGCCGGACCTCGGTCGGACAAACGTCGCCACCAAACGAATTATTCCGGGGCGATCGCTCTGCGCTCACAACCTCACAACCACGTATGGAGAAGCTGAAGGCAGGTTTGGGGAGCAATAAATCCCAAGACGGCGCGGCGACCCTGTCCGGGCAGTTGTTCCGGCCTCCCAGCGGGAGCCCTGATCGCCCTCGACCACTGGTGTCTGCCTGGAACAAAGGCAGGCACGAGGCGATTTAGTCGGCGCGGCTGCTAGGGTCGTGATCATCAAACCGTAGAGTTCGCAGGCGCCAGCGCAAGTTTCTTACAGCGCGAGAATGCCGACATGCATGATGACGAGCCGAAGAAGCTCGACCCCAGAGCGGAACTAATGCGCATGGTGGGCAGACTGGTATCACCGAGGCTGAGGTCCGCGATATCATCTCCCTGGTCGGTATCGATTATTCCTCAATCGTCAGGGAGGCCCGCATCCTGAAGGGCGGCAAGCAGCGTTAGATCTCATCATACTGAGTTGGGAAGTTGCTCTTCTGCAACATCCATGTGAGCGAAATGAGCGCCCGAAGCGCCTGCAAATCAGACAAAATCAGGACTGAATTAGAACACCTAGCCGGCACGCAGCATCGCCCTGGCAATCGCCAGTTCGGCCCTCGACCCTGGCATTTTCCTTTTGGGTCATATTGTCGGCGGCGATCAGGCGGCGCAGCGATCTCAAGACTTCGCCGCGCGCCCAGCCGGCTTCGACCATGCAGTCGATGATGGCCTGGAACCCCGGCTCCATCGCCTCCTGGCAATCGATCTCGCGGTCGGCATAGCCGCTGCGTTGTCTGGAGTGCGCGATCATAGATGGCGTTCGCCTTCGTCGCGGTGCTTGAAACAGAACCAATGCGATGCCTGCTTGGCCTTGCATCGTTGTCGCAGCCGGCGCGTTCACAGGCGTGGCCCAGGGGACAGGGGGATTGCATTGCTTCGCCGGGGCGCTCGGTTCGTCGCTCACGGCAAAAAGATCCCATCTTCGGCCTTGGCGGTCGAGGAACTTGTCCCTTTTCTGTTCTCGTGGGCACGAGAAAGTCAACACGCTGGGCAAGGCGACCCGGCACAAAATGCTCCTGAAGGTGGAATGCGCCTGCGGCAACGTGCGCTACTGCCGTTCGGCAGGACCTGGTGAGGGTCTATGGCGGCGGCGCGGACCCCCTTGAAGCTGAAGTTTGACTGCAGCCGATGCAAGCCGGAGATCAAACTCACTGCTCCGTGCATCCCGATCATCTGCCGAGGAACCTTGTCATTCTCAAGCCGATGAAGGTGGGACGGCAAGATTGTGTGTCACACGAGCGGTTCCGGCCATGAAGGAACGCGTTGAGTGGGGGAGGATGAGGACGGTTGCCGAGTGCTGGGTCCGTCCGGTACCGTTGTTGATCGGGAGAAGGCTGGAATTTCGTCCGGGATCGTGGCACCCGGCTCCACCGGCAAAGGGCAAGGAGCGCGATAGGAAACCGCACGATCACGGGAGAATCGACCTTCGAAGCCGGGCACATCATGCCCCGTGATCAGATCGCGGCAGATGGGCCTGTCAGTGGCTGGAATCGAGCTTCTGGATACGCCCCTTATCCAGCCGGAACACGCCGTCGGTGCCGCCTTGCAGTTCGAAGTCGGTTTGAATCTCGTCCCAAGTGCCAAGATATTCGCCGCACTCGGCGCAATGGATTGGCGTGGCGGGTCGGGCATCGGCTGGAATGTTCAAACGGATGACGCCGCAAAACGGGCATTCCAGTTTGTGATCCAGATACCGGATAGTCATCGCCATTGAGCATCGCGCAAACGGCATGCCCGCGCAAGGCACTGCCGATCAGGGCTCGATTGCGAAAACGGTTGCTCGCGAAAAGCCTTGGCCTACCGCGACGGTCGCAGGCCATCCGCCGCCGGTCACACGTGACTGGGTCTGGACGACCGAATACGCGCCTTTATAAACCGGGCTTCTCGCAGAAGCGACGGGCGGTCGCGCCCGACGACTCTTATCAGCCGCCTGGCCTGAGCGTCCGAGATGCCAGTTTTTTCTTTCAGCAGAACGACGAGCTGCTTGTCGTCAATTCGACCATGGGAACTGCCTTCACCGGGTTCAGTCATATCAAGGAACCTCCTTCCATCCGAACTAGAAGGACCGTCAAAAGTTTCATCGTGGCCCTACTTTGCCTCGCCGGTCCCCGCGGTGGCGCCACCTCCCAGCAGCCTTCGGGTGGCTCCGCCAGTTCACGCTCATCGGTCATACCTGCAATTCGGCTCGGGATGATGCGCAGGACCTCCGCTTGCGGAAAGCAGGAACCTGCCGTTCGCCGCCGCCCTTTTGCCCCAGACGCGCTAAAGCCGCGTTAAGCCTGCGATTCCAGTGAGAAGTTCAATGCCGCGATGGCTTCGGCCGCATCTGAGGCCAATTGCCCGCTCGCGGGCATCGAGATCGACGGCGTTTATGTGAGCACCAGTGAGGTTGAGCCGGCCCCATGCGCAGCAGATCGAGCAGCGCGGCGAGGGAACGGACGGCGTGGTGATCATCGCCCGCGAACATCCGGCCATCAACCGCGCGATCCGCAAGCTGCGAACCATCGGGATTCCCGTAATATGCCTGACTCCTGCAAACTCGGCTTCGACTTGGCCGTCGAACAGGTTTGGCTGCCTCCGAGCACAGGGCTTTCCTTCCCGCTGGCCTTTCATGAACTTACGACGAACGCCCCCAAATATGGCGCACTCTCCAATGCGACGGTGTCTCGATCTCGTGGCGGTTGGAACGGGCCGACGAGGACGGCGGCATTCTCGAACTACTAGAATGGCGCGAGGTGGGCGGCCCGCCAGTCGCCCCCCGCAAGCCCGGTTTTGGTGCGCAACTTCTGCAGCGGGCATTCGCCGGCGAAAAGGCCGGTCGCGTTGAGCTGGTCTACGAGCGCGTTCACAGTGCGTCTGGAACAAGAACTGAGTCCGATCCCGGTCGGCTGATCTTCGCGTAGGAAGATCAGCCGGTCGGAGCCGGTATTATTCCTAGTAATTGCCGTTGTAGTACCGGTCGTCGCAGGGCGCGGTGTAGATGCGGCCGTAGCGATCCTGGTAACGGCAGAGCTGATCGCCGCGGCGCTGCGGGGTAGTGGCGCTGCCTACGACGGCGCCGAGCAAGGCGCCGCTCGCCGCACCGATCACCGTGCTCTTGGTGTTGCCGCCGATCGCCTGGCCAACCAGCGCGCCGCCGGCGCCGCCGATCAGCGCACCGGTGGTGGCACGCTGCTGGCCTTCGGTCTGCGTCTCGCAAGCGGCAAGTGCCGCGGTCATCAGCACCGCCAGAATAGCCTTCTTGATGATCATCACTAGAACTCCTCTGAAGCCCCAGGGACTGACGACGGGGGCGAACGGAGCTGAACTGCGGTCGCATTGCGGCGGAACGGCGGCGGAGCCCGCTCACGAACAGAATCGGGGTTTCTCGGCGGTTGAACGCCATGGTTTCCAAACCGAAAAGGGCGGCTCTCCCGTAACCCTTCAGCGGGTCCTCAATGGGACCATGATGGTTGTGAGTTCCCGATTGTCGGCGTCCGCCATGACCTGCTCAAGCGAGGTAGGTTCTGGAACGGCCTCGCCATCGTCAATCAGACCTTCAACATGAAAGGCGAGAACCTGCTCGGCTAACTCGCGCGCCTCGTCCAAACTCGCGCCGGCCGTAACGACGCCGGGAAGGTCGGGGAAAGAGACGCCATAATCGCTGGTGTCATCCTTGTGGATCAGCCCGACGTACTTGCGCATTCCGTTCTCTTGCCGCCCAGTCATCGACCGCTAGTTTAACGCACCAGCACGACGGTGCAAGGCGATGGACAAGTCTTCAACTGCTGCCGCCGGCCCCGTTGGGAGGCCAAGGATCCGCGCGGCCCAGTATCTGCGCATGTCCACTGACAGGCAGATCTACTCGATCGACAACCAGAGAGATGCGATCCGCAATTATGCGACCGTCATGGGATACGACATTGTTGCAACCTATGAGGATCCCGGGCGGAGTGGCCTCAGCCTTGTGGGCCGCCCAGGCTTGCAGCGGCTGTTGCAAGATGTGGAAAGCCGGCAAGCCGATTTCGAAACCGTCGTTGTCTACGACGTGAGCCGTTGGGGGCGCTTCCAGAATACCGATGAAAGCGCGTCTTATGAATACCGGTGCCAGATAGCTGGAGTGCGGATCGAGTTCTGCGCCGAACTATTCGTCAACGATGGCAGCATCGGGTCCGACGTGCTGAAGGCAATCAAACGCAGCATGGCCGCGGAGTACAGCCGCATGCTGTCGGAAAGGGTCTTCGCGGGTCAATGCCGCATAGTCGCACTGGGTTTCAGCGGCGGTGGCCCCGCCGGCTACGGCTTCAGGCGCCTCCTTGTCGACGGCTCCGGAAATCCCAAGGCAATGCTTCATCGCAACGAGCGAAAAGGGCTGGCCAGTGACCGTGTCATTCTCGTCCCGGGCCCAAAAGATGAGATCTCGACCGTACGATGGATGTTCAATCAGTTCGTGAAAAAGGGAAAAACGGAAGACGAAATTGCCACTGCATTAAACGCCCGCGGCCTGGTCACGGAACGCGGCCGACCATGGACCAAAGCGTGCGTGGGCACGGTGCTGGCCAGTGAGAAATATATCGGGAACAATGTCTGGAACCGGATATCCCATAGGCTTCTGCACGACCGGGTCAGAAATCCTCCAAGCGCACTTGTTCGCGCCGACAACGCCATCGAGCCGCTCGTGAGCCGGGCGGTGTTCGATCGTGCGCAAGCTATCAGGCGCGCGCGCGCTTACCTTAAGCCCGATGAGGAACTGCTTGCCGATCTGACCAAGCTCCTGAAAGAGCGGGGGAAGCTGTCGAGCCCAATCATTGACGCCGCCCCGGGCTGTCATTCAGCCAGTATTTACTGGCATCGATTTGGAAGTCTCAAGGCCGCCTACCAGTTGATCGGATACGACGCGTCGGCGAATTTTCGGAAACTCGACGTCAGCAACCGGCTCAAACAGGTCCGGCAGCAAGTAGTCGAGGATTTGATGTCGAACATTGACAGGGTCGGTGGTTCGGCACTCTACGATCCCAAAACAAAGCTTATGCGCGTCAATGAAGAATTCTCCGTCGCGATATGGATCGCGCGCTATCGGATTATCGTCACCGGCTATCCACGCTGGACATTTTGGAACCGGGGTCTCGTTGGGCCAGATGTGACGATTTTGATCAGAATGGAGCCTGATCATCAAACTGTTCGTGACTTCCTCGTTGCGCCCGCGCATGAAGCGCAATCCGCCCTTCGCATGCTCAGGGCAGACAACGGCGTGCGCCTTGATGCCTTCCTCTTCGCTTCGCTCGATCCTGTGGTGGAGATGGCGAGACGAGAACCGATTTCGGCAATTCCGTGAAGATGACCAAGGCCGAGCTTCGTCTCCTCGTCGAGAACAACCGGCATGCCATTCGTCTGACTGACGATTTGCAGGCGCCGCTGAATCCATTGCGTGGCCCAGCGTTCTTGCGGACCTACAAGCGCCAATGCGATCGGATGCAGGATTTCATCAGAGAAGCCGACGCAGCGCGGCATCAACTGGAGAGCGCCGTCAATGCCACCGGTCAGATCCTATCCGATGCTGCGTTTCGCGCCTTGCTGCAGGCGCATGATATCGGAACGCTGCCTTGGATCCTGACGCAAGGTTCGCTAAGCGGCGGACCGAACTCCCGTTCTCAGGAAAAGCAAGGCCCGTTTAGCTTCGCAGCCGAGCCGCAGCTTGTCGGCGGTGTCTGTCTCGAGGCTCTCGACCTTCTGAACGACTTTGGCGCCCCCTTGAAGATTTTCCCCTTGTTGCGAGAGGTTGTGCCGAGCCGGCAGGTTGAAATCGTGCGGCTCATGATAGCGTTGGACCGCGTGCAATTTCGAGTGGTGAGAGTCTTGATCGCGCTCACACCACGACCGCAGCTCACCGATCCCTTTGCTCGCAGAAAGCAATATGAGGGCATCTCCCCGTTGCAATTGGCTGCTATGGAAACCGACCTCGCCAAGATCAGCCATGAATATCTGAGCGTCGCCAGCACCCATGGCGCAACAGTGCTCAACCTGATCACCGTTACGAGTTATTTTGACAGATTGTTGAACAACCCGAAGCTGGTTCTGTTTTTAGCGCGCAATTTAGTCGAGCACCTTGAGGTATTTCAGAAACTGCTCGACTTTCGCGAAAGTCGATTTCAGAAACGTGCACCGACCGCTTGAACGGGCCGAGCGGAAACCGATCAGCTACAGCTGGTCATGAAACCACCGCCGGCGAGCGGGGTGGAGGTGCACATTCTGGGCCGGTTCGCGGTAGCGCTTTGCATCATGCTGTCGAGGCTTCGTCCGACTTTGACGATCGCGGGCCGCCAGGAAAACGATTACTTGGAACTGAAATGCCATCTCGAGCGTACTATCCAATTGTGGGGACATTCAAGCTATGGACGATGGTGAGATTCTGGTTGTTGAGGACGAAGTTCTCATCCTCCTGGATGTTGAAGCGGCTTTGCAGGAAGCAGGCTTTAGAGTCTCGTGCGAACACAGTGCTGCGGCTGCTATGGCCGCCTTCGATGCCGAACCGGAAAAATTCAGGGGCCTCGTCACTGACATTCAGCTGGGCCGAGGCGGATCAGGATGGGATCTGGCTCGACACGTTCGCGCAACGAACCCTGTTATGCCCGTAGTATATGTGAGCGGCAACTCCGCCGGCGACTGGCCGGTCGAAGGCGTGCCCAACAGCATCATGATCTCCAAGCCCTTTTTTACGCCGCAGATCGTTACCGCTCTGGCTACCCTGCTTAATGGGCAGCCGCCCGCCAGCAGCTGAAGCATCGGCAACGGCCCAGGACTTCATTTCAATGATAGAAACCATCACCGTCAAGACGGAAGGCACGACGCTGTCCGCCCTGCTGGCCAGGCATTATCGCAAGGTGTTCTCCGGCATGGTGGCGAAGACCTTCGCGCTCAACCAGACCTCGCCCGGTCAGGCCCGTGTCTGTCGGTCGGGCACGTCGTTACCGTGCTGACACCGGCGGAGATGTCGGCCGAGGCGCCGCGGGCGAGCCCGTGTTGACCTGTTCACATGACCCTCCTTCACTATGGATTTCGGAGGGTAGGGTGAGGAAGGGTCAATTCCGCGTGCTTGTCGGCGGGCAGGACGTCATCTCCCGATTCCTGCCGCAGCTGATCTCGATGTGCATCACCAAGAGCGGCACCGCGGAGATGCAATCGGCGACCTTCCCGCTCGACGATAAGGATGCCATGGTCCGCAGTGAAGGTCCCTGTTGATGGGGACTGACTTGGTACGCACGATTGCTACGTCCAGATGGCCGGCGACGCGCTACGCATGGATGAGAAGTCATTAACGCGCTGCACATGAGCGAACCGCTTCGTCTGTTGCTGCCTCGCTATGCCCATTACCTGCTCAGCTAGACGAGATCGACAGCTTTGAGCAATGCGCGGGGCAAGCTGGAAGCAACGGAACATTGCGCCCGTTCCCCAGTTTATCAGGCGCCAGGTTGGCCCCTGGTCGTTTTGAGACGCTCCACCTCACCCGCTGGTTTCGGTCGGCGGTTGTTCCTGCCGTGGCCCATGCGCATCGGAAACTTCACTGATCCCGAGGTTAGCCCCTGTCTGGTTGGACCATGGGGCGGGTTTCGGGAGGCTGCGCCGGCCAACTGCGGGATGGATCGCCGTCCCCGCGCCACCCAATCTATCGGCGCATTAGAACCGCTCAGTTAAGACTGAGTGAAAACGCAGGGCCTAACGGGTGTCCTTGATCATTCTGGAAATTGGCGGGCGGTCAGCCGTGGGTGCGTGTTAGGGGGCAATCCATATGGGGAGGCCAACCGCCCGATGCCGTGCTTGCGAGAGCCCGACAAGTCGACACTAAGCTTCCCGCTGCGGCATACAAGGCGCCTCCGCCGGTATGGTGAACGGGCGGTTACTATCCGCGTGGGCGATGCGTCAGCACCCCGAGGGCGTTCAATGATCTCCCGACTAGAGAGTCTTGCCGAGGCGACCAGGATCAGGAATATAATCCTCCCGGTGCGGCGACCCATTCCACGAGGATCGCCAATGTCGAACAAATACCCTTTCATCGAAGATACGCTTGGCAAGAAGCTTGAAGCAGGCACAGGCATTTCAGTCTACTGCAGCACGTGCAAGCGCGATTGTAAGGACGCTATGGAGCCAATAGTCGACGGTATGCTCGACGCCGGCTGGACACGAGGGGAGGTTATAACCCTCCGCCGCCTGATCGCCGCCGACAACATGACGCAGAAGGAAAACGCCAAGGTTGAGGCTGATCTGGCCATTGCGCGGCGATGCTGCGCGCTTGCAAGGACCTGTAGCCCTTACGCGGTCCACCTTTTGAGGCCATGTGATGGAACTTCTGACGATGAAATACTTGGCAGATGTCTCGTCGGCATGACACAGCAATTCAACATCAAGGTCGTCGCGGAAAGCATCAAACCGACAGCCAATTGCGTGAGATCAAAAAAGACCTTCCACGCCTGCAATTTACGCCGACCAACAAATCACTGAGGAGACAATTCCCATGAAAGCGATCGTGGTGACGGACCAGGCTGCAGGAACGGCCGGAATGAAGCTGGTGGAGCGGCCCGAGCCGCAGGCGGCAATAAACGACGTCGTCGTACAAGTTCATGCGGCGGGATTCGTCAACACCGAACTGGAGTGGCCCTCGACCTGGGCCGATCGGGCCTTCCGTGACCGGACGCCGTCGATCCTCGGCCATGAGCTGGCCGGTGTGGTCACTGCGCTCGGCTACGGCACCACAGGGCTTTCAATCGGTCAGCGGGTGTTCGGCCTGTCGGACTGGCATCGCGACGGCACACTTGCTGAGTACGTGGCCATGGAGGCACGCAATCTGGCGCCATTGCCCGGCGACGTCGACTTCACCGTGGGCGCAAGCTTGCCGATCTCGGGCCTGACCGCCTGGCAGGGACTGTTCCAGCACGGCCACCTTCGGGCGGGCCAGAGCGTTCTCGCGCATGGCGCGGCCGGTGCCGTCGGTTCGATGGTGGCGCAGCTTGCAAGGAAGGCGGGAGCCTATGTCATCGGCACCGGACGCGCCGCCGACCGCCAGAAGGCGCTCGACTTCGGTGCAAATGAATTCATCGATCTCGGGAATGACACCCTGGAAGAGGTCGGCGGTGTCGATCTGGTGTTCGATGTCATCGGTGGCGACATCCAGAAGCGGTCCGCAACGCTGGTCCGGGCCGGAGGAACGCTTGTGACAGTCGTCGGACCAACGAATATTCGACCTGAGGATGGCCTGGTGGTTGACTTCGTCGTCGAGGCTGATCGAGTCCAGCTTTCTGAGATAGCTCAGCGAATCCGGGATGGACGACTGCGGACGAATATCGGCAAAGTCTCCAGCCTGGATGATGCCGTCGCCACCTTCAACTCGACCGATCGACACGCGGGAAAGACGGTTATCCGCGTTCGTCCGTGAATGCTCAGCAAGGATGAAGGGCACGCGCATCAAGCGTATTCGCAGCGCTCGCCCTGAGACGTATCACCCTGGCAGGTTGGTGCGGTTGGTGCGTCTTCTTCCAGATTACCCGCTGTTCGGCGACGGCAGCACTCGCCTTCAGCCGGTATACGTGGAGGATGTTGCTGAGGGCGTGGCTCGGCTGATTGATGAGGGAAGCGACAGGGATTCCCACATTCTCGAGTTTGGCGGGCCTCGTGTCTTCACTTACAAAGAACTGCTGCAGGAGATTGCCGCGAGTTCGATATGAGCCTCAGACTGTTGCCAATGCCATTCGCTGTTTGGAAAGTCGTGGCCGCATTGGCGGAAGTTCTTCCCAGTGCTCCTCTCACCCGCAACCAGGTTGATCTGATGCGCGAGGACAACGTGACGTGGGCGGGAGTGCCTGGGCTTGGAGAACTCAGTATCAAGCCGATGGACATAGACCAGTCCATCCGAATGATCGGACGGGCTAAGTAGTATCGGACATAATCGCCTGTGATTTCCCTTATGTCATCGAGGAAGAACTTGGCCGCATCGACACCGCCGATCCGGGACATGAAGGTTATTCGATCCAGCGCCATCGCGCTGGAGCCGGTGGATGCGCTGCTAGCCTCTACGGCGCTTAGAAAGGGACCCCAATAGGTCCGCTTCGTCCGTGATCCCGTTCTGGAAAACGTTGACGATTACCCCAGCGAGGTCTTCTCCCTTTGTTCCTTGTCTTTTTGGGCGGCGCTCGATGCATAGTTGGTCGAACACCCGCTGGAGCAAGGCCAGATCAGAGGGCTCTGCTATGACGCCGCAGTGGCATTGCCGTCCCTCAAACACGGCCAATGCGGGACTATCTCACATAGTGGGTTCGATGCGAAGGAATTTCAGACCGACCACTACCCACCAATCGGTGGTCTGGCGCTCCGTGGCCTTCGAAGCTTAGGAAGGTGACGTCCTCCACGAGCAGCACGCAAAGTGTCGTCTATCACTGCGGTGGCGGGCCAGAAGACTCGCCGCCTCGTCCGTAATCAAGAAGGTGGCAAGATTTGGCGTTGATCGACGTGTGTGCCGCCAAACTAGAAAAATGACATCCCACTCGCGACGCGCGGCGCCGCCGGCATGAGCCCTTGCGGATGATCGGATGCCGGCATCTCGGGCAATCAAATCTGAGATAATGGTGATGTAGGCTATTCCGGAATAGGCAATCGAATCATCCCCACAGGGATGCCCACCATCAACGGGTAATGGTGGGCATCCACATACTGGCAATGAAGGGACTATTCTCACCAGCACATGCTAATAGTTATCTCCGAGAGATGTTTCACGGTCGGGACCAATGACTTGCCGGATAAGACGTTCGTCCCGTCCCGGTTCGACTGACGGGCAAGTCACATGGTTTGAGGAAAAAGGCTCGGCGTGTTACCCATGCGCACTTTGCCACTTTGCGGGTGACGAAGAAGCCGATCTCGAAGACGGTGAACTGCCCGCCCAGACCCTTGATGACGGCGTCGCTGAACGAATAGTTTGCGTAAGCGAGCAGGGCGAGCAGGATTCCGTTCGGCACGATACCATTTCCGGGGGAGAAGACATGAAGATACTGGCGCTGGGGGCGCATCCCGACGACATCGAGATATTCATGTTCGGTACGCTGGCCGCCTATGCCGCGCAAGGCGCAGAGCTCACTTTTGCGATAGCCACGAATGGCGCCAAGGGCGGCGAGGGCGATCCGGCGACGCTCGCCAGGACGCGGCGCGTGGAAGCGACGGCGGCGGCCGAACTGCTCGGTGTGGCCCCGCGCTTCCTCGATTTTCCCGATGGTGCCCTAATTGCAGATGCCGCATTCATTTCGGCGTTGAAGGCGCTGATCGACGAGGTGAGACCCGATCTCGCCATCACGCATGCGCCTTCCGACTATCATGGCGACCATCGCGCCTTGTCGGACGGCGTGCGCATTGCGGCCTCCTTCGCGCTGCCGGTGCTGCATGCCGACACGCTTGGCGGCACCGGCTTTTCGCCGACGCATTACGTGGAGATTTCCCATCATTGGGACGTCAAGGCGAAAGCGATCCGCGCGCACCGCTCGCAGGGTCCGGAGCACTATGTGCACAAGGCACGTATCCAGAACGAGTTTCGCGCCGGCCAGTGCAACGGCGCCCCCGGCGCACTTGCCGAAGCCTTCCGCTTCGAGCCCAGCTTCCCCTTCGCCGACATTCGTGAGCTGCTGCCGCCGGCGCCGCCGATCCGGCCGGTGACGGCGAGCCCGCGCCCCGCAGGCGAGGATAGCTGACGGCTGCGGCGAAAGCGGCCAGCGGCCTCTTCGATTTCGAAATCAGGTGAGCGGCCAATCCCTCCGGGATGTGGCCGCTTTCGAAATCGCAGGAAAGGCGCCCGCCTAAGGCCCCGCGGGAATCGCTGCACCGCGTCGGCTGGCCGGCCGCGGGGCATCAGGCGCAGGATGCCAGCAAAGCGGTAAAGGAACGGCACTACCTTTGTCACCGACGTTGTTGCCGCCCTGCTTGCCTGCGAAGAGATCGAATGCTGATGAGGGCGCCGAAGATTGTTGTCTACGAGGTGTATGATGACCGAGGTCCGCGGGTGGATCGGTTTCAGCAGCCCGATCGCCCTGCTCGTCTCTCACGGCGGAGGGGCTGATCTGCCGCCTCAGCCACTAACGTCTTTAAGGTGGAACTAATACAGCACTTTGAAGTTGGCCTTGCAGCGGCGGGTCTTTAGAGCGCCGCAAATCGGGATACGCGAACTTCCTTCTGGTCAGCAGAGACGGGAAGGTAAGGTCGTTTGGCGTGCGCAGATGGCCAAATAGATTGCGCCCCGCCTTATTTCACGCTGCTCACTAAACCTTTGGAACGAAAAGCCAGTTCCGGGAATTGGTATTTGTCTCGACAATATAGGAGGTTGCTATGGGACGCGGTATATTGCTTTGGCTGCTCGGAGTTCCAATTCCGATCATCATCCTGCTCCTGCTGTTCGCACGGTAGGAGCTTCTGATGAATTCCGCTTTTGCTGACGTTGAAGTTTCCGGCGAGAGGGAAACTTCGTCATCCGCTGTGAACTGGGCCCCGATCATCGCCGGTGCTTTCGCTGCGTCGACGCTGACGGTGATCCTGATGCTGATTGGCTCCGGATTGGGGCTAACCATGGTTTCACCTTGGACAGGCGCTAGCGCATCGGCCACTACTTTCGCGGTCTCGGCCGCGGTCTGGCTGGTCGTCGTGCAGTGGTTCTCAGCCGGTCTGGGTGGCTATTTGACCGGTCGACTTCGGACAAAATGGGTCGGCATCCACGACGGCGAAGTCACCTTCCGCGATACGGCTCACGGATTCCTTGCCTGGGCGCTGGCAACGTTGCTGGTTGCTGGCATCCTTGGTTCCGCGTTGTCAGCAACTATCGGCGCGGGCGTGCAGGTCGCGTCCAACGTTGCGGCCGGCGCGGCGGCGGGCGCTTCGTCGGCGGCCACGAATGCCCCGTGGGGAACCACCGACAACAACAGCATGGGCTATTTTGTCGATATTCTGTTCCGTCCGGCCGATACGGGCACCGTCGCGGCCGCCGGGCAGAACGATGCCGGCGCAACGGCTCAGGCAACACGTATCCTGCTGGTGAGCGCCGCCGCCGAGAGTGAAGTGTCGGCCGACGACAAGGCCTATCTTACGAAACTGGTCGCAGCTCGCACCGGGCTTTCGGAGGGCGACGCCGCCAAGCGTGTCGACACTGTCATCGCTGGCGTTGACGACGCCAAGAACAAGGCGAAGGCGGCCGCGGACAGGGCCAGGAAGGCAAGCGCCACGTTCGCGCTGGTCGGCGCCCTGTCCATGATTGTGGGCGCTTTCATCGCGAGTGTCGCGGCAGCGCTTGGTGGCAAGCAACGTGATGAAGACGAGGCACTGTTCGTTCGCGGCTGACAGCCTCACTCGCAATCCTGCCGCCCGAGCGGGTTGGGTTTGACAACCGAACCGCTCGCTTTGCTGGGACTGTTCGAGCAAGCGCTCGAACTGGTGGGTTCAGAGCCTCGGTCAGGTCGAGTTCGGACGCCAGGTTTGGCGTGTCATGCGCGAGATCTCGCAGTTGGCCAGTCAAATCGCTCCGGAACGACTTGTTCTGGAAAGAATTTCAGCCATAAGAAGGCCGAAAACGATCATTTGTTATTGACTATTAGTTTCGGCGCCGGCGGTGGTCAAAGTTTTGTGCGCCTGGGGAGAAACAACCGCTGTGGTCAGACAGCCGCGCTCGCGCCAAGCGGATTTCCTGGCATCGCACCTCAACCGTCGCGACCCTACTGTCGCGGTGGAACCGCTGCTTGTCGCTTTGATTCCGATTGCGAGTTCGCGGGCTGCGACGCCTGACTAACTTGTCGTTGGAGGCAGACTGCTGGGGCCGGCTCCGCGCGAGCCGCTTCCCACTTCCAGAGACATCAGTGAAGGCCAAGGAAGCTCAGTATGGCGATTATGACAACCACTGCTCCTACGAGCCAGGTGATGTTGTTCATGGTCTCTCCCGAAGTCGAGCAACCCCCCGCCGCAGGCGGCGCGGGTGCATTTCGGCGTCACTGCTTGACAATGATGCGCTGCTTGTCGCGGTTCTGAGCATAAGTGCCCTTGTCGTAGGCCGTTTGCGCTTCCAACTGATCCTTCGTGAAATTCGTATAGAGGTAGCGGTTGCCGTTCTTATCCGTCATGAACTTGAGGTTCTCCATGCCGATGGCGACCTTCTTCTCGGCGATGCCGAGGAAGCCGCCGACATCCACAATGATGGCGTCGACCTTCTTGTCGCCGGTGAGGATATCGCCGATTTGGCCGACCTTGGCATCGTCCGCGCCATAGACATTGGTGCCGATCAGATTTGCCGCGCTGATCTTCTCGGACGGCAAATCGGTCAGCGCCGACTTGTCGATGGAGGCCGTTGCAGTCTGGTCCGTGGCCGCGCTGGTGGCCGGCTGGTTGTTGGCGGTGTCATAGGCCTTGGTGTCGAAGTTGGGCTGAGCTTGGAGCTCTTCCTTCGTTGTGTTGGCGACCAGCCAGCGCTCGCCTTTCTTGTTGACCCATTCGATCTTGCTGAAATCGTAGGCGACATTCTTCTCGCCTACGCCGAGAAATCCCCCGACACCGATGACGATCAAATTCGCTTTGCCGTCCTTGTCGAGGACGACATCCTTGACATCGCCAATCTTCGTCGCATCATCGGCCGTGCTGTCGTAGATTGCCGCGCCCATAATCTTAGATACGAGGCTTCCATCGGTCACAGACGCGCCGACCGCAGTTTGGGAAGCGGGCTTAGTCTTGTCTTCAGCGTAGGGGCTGGCAGTCCAGAGCACAGTCGATTATGAGCGCGGCGGTCGCCGCGGTCGCCAATATTTTCCGGATCATCGCAGATTTCCTTATAAGTTGCCCTGGTTGAACCACCGCCGTCATTTGCCGGCGTCGATTTCGACCAACGGTAGCAATTGGCTTATTCCACTCCTGGGCCCACTGTCCGAGTCGCTATAGGCTGAAGTTCTAGCCGGGTTGTAAGGCAGCCACGGCGCTTGACAACCTTGCGAAAACTATAGGCTTGGAAGGCGTGCTGTCGTTGCTCGAGCAACTCGGAGAATCCGGCAGCCGCAAAAAATCTGACTATTTCTCATCCGCAATTGGCCGGCGCTCCCATCTGATGCTCGCCAGCGCAGTCTGGCGCTACGGGAGTGGATCAGGTGGCGCTCCCCGACGATCTCTGCACAGCGCGCAACTACACGCTGATCCGCGAATTTTCTGCAAAAAATGGCTTCGACCGTTGGACACGAGTGCAGGCGACATGGCGGGTGGCCACTATGAGGAAAGCGTCTGCATTTAGCTATCGCTTCGACGATACGGAAATCGGTTACGGATGTGGCTGTTGAAGTAGCGGCCCTTGGCGAAGGCCGATCGCAACGCGGCAAAAGTCTCTGGCGGTACGTCCTCAAACTCATAGAGTTTGTCACTGGTCACGAACCATACCGACAGTATCCGACTGTCTGGGTCGTACTCAGTTTTGCGTATCAGAGTCGACGGCATGACAATAAACCATTCGGACAGTCCACCTGTTCTCTGTTCGCCGGTCCTGTGTGCCGCCCACCTACCAGCGGAGACATTCGCTTGTGAGGTGCGTTTCCCCGCGGCGACGGTTCCTCCCAGGCTTGTTTTGGTTTGCCCGCGCACTTGGAGTAGCAGAGATCTGAGCCACTAACGCTGCATTTGATCTCAACGCGAATACGGCTCGATTGTTCGGGGAATGGACCACTAAAATTGCGTTGAGCATACGACAGCCGTGGCTGACCCGCCGGAAAGCCGGACGTCGGCTTATGCAAGCCATTGATCCTTGTCGAATGCGTTCCTAACGCAGGTTGCGGTGGAGCAGGCTGAAATTGTCATTCAGACCAATGGGCCATGCAAACGCAAATGCGATCTGGCGTCTCCGATCTTTCAGAGCCCACGAAAACCGATCGCCACAGCTAGTGCCGCCTCTTGAGGAAACGGGCGTCGCGCGGCAGCGATCGTGTCCCGCGGCGTGGTGTAACTGGCGGCATTGGTCGCCGTGCTCTCCGGCATGGGCCGGGCTGATCAGCTCGCGCCACGGCTGGCAGGCTGATCAGGGATCATCGCTCATCTGGCTGATCGTTTCCAGGGTCATGTATCTGGCCCGCTGCACGGCCCATTCATTGTTCTGTTCGAGCAGGATTGCGCCGACGAGGCGCGCGATCGCATCGTCGTTCGGGAAGGTTCCCACGTGCATGTTTTCATTCGCTGGGTAATTAGACGTTCGGCTGATCTATCGGAGAATACCCGGCCGGTGCCGATACGAGCAGTTGACTGAATCCTAAAGCATGTCGCGTTTAATTGGCCTCATATCCGGCAGCTTTAAAGAAGTTTCTGCACTGTATCGGATCGAACAGGTCGCATATGTCCTTGAGAGCGCAGCATAAAGCGTCGAAAGATCGCGCGGCCTTCTTTCTGAGCAGCGCCTTGAGTTTCGAGAAGGCCATTTCGATTGGATTGAGATCGGGCGAGTAGGCCGGCAGCGGCAGCAGCCAGGTACCGCGTTGGCGCACCAGTTCGGCCGCCCGCTCGCTCTTGTGGAAGGCGACGTTGTCGAGGATGACGACGTCGCCCGGTTTGAGCTCGGGTGCAAGCTGGGTCTCGACATAGAGTTCGAAACGCGCCTTGTTCATCGGCG
>NZ_FOVT01000034.1 GCF_900115245.1 Mesorhizobium sp. NFR06 | reverse complement strand
CTGTTGTCGCGCCTCCCCACCAGAATGAGGAACTCGGCGTGGTTAGGGTGAATCTTCTGAGGCGTCATTGAAAACGCGATGACGGATTGGCGCGCCACGTTGTCGAGGCCCTCGTAGCGAAACGTCACTCTTGACTCGCCGACCACCGCATCATGCGCGCGACCGCGCCGGCTGCGCGTAGTGCCGCGCACCTCGAACATGTCACGGAAATCGGCGTCGAAGTCGAACCGGACCGGCAGCAGCACCTCGCGCGCGGAGTAGTTCGTGAAGATGACGCGCTCGAACATCCGGTCCCGCCAGATGAACCGGGTCCGATCGATGTGCACGACGCCCGGCAGCGTTTCACTGCCGTTTGGCCCGATGGTGGCCAGATTTGTAAGATTGGCGGTAAACAGGATGTTATCCTGCGACAGCGAGGCGCCAAGCAGTGACGGCATGCGGCCGCCGATGAACAGGCGGAAGCGCGACAGAACGCGCGTGTCGTCACGGAAAAGGCCGTCGCCGGTGCCGCGTATGTCGCCGTAGCTGTCCGCGACGATGAAGCAGTCCTCATGCTTGAGGGCAAATTGCCTGTGCGGCTCGCGCGGCGCCGATTCGTCGAGCGCCGGGAGAGCCACAGCCGGATCAAGCTTGCGTTCTTCGACTTCAGTTGTCATGTCGGCCCTCCAGTTCGAACGACACCTGGGCGGTGGAGAGTTGAGCGGTGCAGGCGCACATGCTTCCGCATCAAGGCCGGCGTCGTCAACAGTGTCTCGCATCAATCCCGCACCCGGCGTGCGATCGCGCAGAGCGTCGTTCGAATTCTTGGCGAATGATTGGCGAATTCTGCAGCCACAGTGCCATCAAAGGCGGCTCGCAGTCGATTGGTTCTAGGCCGCCGGTTCGGTCAAACAGGCCTGACCACCTGAGTTGTCAGCGCGGTAATTTCGAGAGCCGATTGCAAATCGCTTGTCGCCTGCGAGCGAGCGGTAGACGGCCATATAGTCGCTACACATGCGCCCGACCAAGAACCGTTTTTCGAACGTTTCCCGTACCCGTGCGCGATCGAGACCACCTATCCGCTCTACAGCCTCGAAGGCTTCGTCGACGCTGCCTACAATCAGTCCGGACACGCCGTCATCGATGACCTCTGGAACGGCGCCGCGTTTGAAGGCTATCACCGGGGTCCCGCAGGCCATCGCCTCAATGGTCACGAGGCCGAACGGTTCCGGCCAGTCGATCGGAAACAGGAGCGCTGTTGCATTGCCCAAAAAATCCGCCTTCTGCTGCTCATCGATCTCACCGATGAACTCGACATTCGAATGTCGAAGCACCTGGGGTTCGACCTTGTCAGTCCAAAACGCTTGGTCGACCGCGTCGATCTTGGCAGCGATCTTCAGCGGCATTCCGGCGCGTGCGGCGATTTCTATCGCCGTTTCCGGTCCCTTTTCCGGCGAGATGCGACCAAGAAATGCCAGGTATCCGGAGCCTTTCGGGCAGAATGGGAGAATTTCCCGTGGCAGGCCGTGGTAGACCGTTCCGAGCCAATTGACCGGCGGCATGGGCCGGCGCTGGTCATCGGAAATCGAGACCAGCGGAATGTCGTCGAACATCGCGTAAAGCTGCGCCAGTTCCGGAAGGTCGAGCCTACCGTGAAGGGTGGTGATGGTTCGCTGCGCGAACTCTCGAATTACCGGAAAGTGAAGAATATCGACGTGAAAATGCAGCACATCGAACTCCTCCGCCCGCCTACGGACCTGTTCAAGCATCGCGATGTGGTAAGGAATGTGGTTCTGAGCTTTTGGATTCAGGCGCAGGGCAACATCGCAGCAGGCCACCAGTTCGGCTGAAGTGTGTGAATCGCCGCTGGCGAACAAGGTCACCTCATGGCCCTGCCGAACCAACTCTTCCGTCAAATACGAGACAATGCGCTCGGTCCCGCCATAGAGCTTGGGGGGTACGGACTCAGTCAGCGGCGCGATCTGAGCGATCTTCATGAGCTGGACGTCCCGAAGTTGAAAGTCGGTCTTCGAAAACCGGTCACGCGTATACCTCCGTTTGAGTTCCTCCGCCGCCAACTTTCGAATTGCTAATATGTTCCCGGAAGAACCCCGGTCGTGAGGTTCGGAGCCCCAGGCAAGGTTTGAGCACCCTTCGCAGCCGACAGGCGTAGCCGTTGGTTGCGGGTCTTCATAGAATACCTGGCTTTGCTGAACGCCGCGTCGACTTTGGTTCTGAGACAGGCTGCCTCAGGAAGCAGCTATGGCCACGAAGAGCGATTGTCCTTGCCTGTTTATTCGCAACAGAATGGGCTTGTTCTGCTGACGGGATTTTGCCCATTCCATCTGAATATCTAATGGTTGTGTCACATCCCGGTTGTCGGCCGACACGATCACGTCGCCAGGCCGAAGGCCGTTCTCGGCAGCGAGGCTGTTCGGTGCGACGTCCTGGATAAACACGCCTGTGATGCCCGGCCGAACGCCGAGTTGCTGGCGCGCTTCATCCGGAATCGGGCTGAGTGACAGCCCGAGGCGCTGCTCCGCCGCTTCCGGGCTAGGAACAGCGCCAGTCTGTATCTCCTCGTCCTTGCGTTGACCGACGGTCAGGGGCAATTCCTCAAGGCGGCCACCACGATTCCTAGTCAGCGTCACTTTCGAGCCTGGCTTTTGGCTCGCTGCCGCGAGCGTCAGATCGCGGACACCATGGACGTCCTTGCCATCAAACCGGATGATCACGTCACCTGCCTGTACACCTGCCTTCTCTGCCGGACTGCCGGGCTGGACCGAGGCCACCAGCGCTCCTTTGCTGCCCGGTATTCCAAGCGCCTGGGCAATCGACGGCGTGACCTCCTGGAGACCTACGCCGATAAACCCGCGCTCGATGTGGCCAGTGCGGATCAACTGATCGACAACGCTTCGGGCAGTTCTGGACGGCACGGCGAAACCAATTCCTATGCTGCCACCCGATGGTGAGACGATGGCCGTATTGACCCCGATCACTTCACCGCGCGCGTTAAACAGCGGGCCGCCTGAATTGCCGCGGTTGATTGAGGCATCTGTCTGCAGAAAGTCGTCGTAGGGACCGGCCTTGATGTCGCGTGAACGGGCAGAAAGCACGCCGACGGTAACTGTCCCGCCGAGCCCAAACGGACTGCCGATCGCGATCGTCCAAGCGCCCGGCTGAACTGCGTCCGAATCGCCCCAGCCGGCTGTAGTCATGTTAGGACGTGGGTCTACCTTTAGCACGGCAATGTCGGTGGCTGGATCCCTGCCAATCAGTCGGGCGGGCGAGGTCTCCTTGTCGGAGAACACGACACGGATTTCAGTGGAATCGGCCACGACATGATTGTTGGTGACGATGTAGCCCTCGGAGCTGATCACAAACCCGGAGCCAAGGGCCTCCCGCACCTGCGGCTGGGCACGCCCCGAGCCGCCATTGAAAGGGTCGAGAAAATCGTCAAGAGCGGTTTGGTTCTGGAGGATCTGCCTCGTGGTGATCGCGACGACCGCTGGTAACTTCTGGCGCACGATCGCGCTGAAGTCGGTCGGGATTTCCTGTGCTGAAACAGGCGCAAGGCCGTCGGCCGAGAGCATCAAAATTCCTGCGACGAGTCCAATGCACAGTCGCTTCTTCGAAATGTAAGACATGATTGGTTCTCCTGCCCGACCGCCATGGCGCTGCGTCGCGGCCCAGACGCAAGAACTAGCAGTCAAGCCGATTGTTTCAGCGGTTCGAAAAAATGTTGATGGCGGCTTAACTGGGAGATTGGGAGGCCATTGAAATTTGGTCGGAACTCTCCAAAATTTCAACTGGTGGAAATCGTTAGAGCCACCACAGTTGCCATCAACAGAGGAGACTAGTCAAAGCGGAGGATCATCGATGGAAGGAGCCATTTCGACAAGTTTTCCCGCGATCGGCCCCGAGGCCCTGATCTTTTCCTTGATCGGTCGCTCCATCCGGTACGGCATTTCAAGCGCCCGCAGGACGTGCTGACCGACACGACTCTGGACGCCCAGGAAAAGCGCGCAATTCTTTCGTCATGGGCGTCGGACGCCTGCGCGGTAGAATCCGTCCCGGCGCTGCGCATGCCTCCGGGAGCCTGCGAACCGGTCAGCTTCGACGCCATCATGGAAACATTGCGCCAATTGGATCCATTGGAGGAGCTTCCCAATAAAGTCGGCCGCGGTCGCGAGGTCGTCAGCAGCGTTGCTGCCGGTTTCGCAGCCTCCGTCGATCGGCTTTGAATGGAGCGCCGACCGCTCTGTTCATCGAAGCATCCGCCCGCCGCCGAGGAACTCGCCGGCGGGCAAGGTTTTGTTCCCGTTCCGTACGTCCGGATTCCCCTGAAAATTTTCCTATTCACCTTCTTGAAAACGCAAGACGCTGTTATAAATGCATAATTGCCGGTCGCCCAATGGGGCCGGCCCAAGTCCAAGAGGCCGTCCAGGTTCTTTTGGCGGCCTCCTGTATCCATGTTGCTCAAAGGAGGATGTGGCTATGAGGACAAACCTCGATTTTACCCCCCTGTTCCGGACCAGCATCGGGTTCGACCGTATTTTCAACATGCTGGAAAATGCGAGCCGTGCCACTGCGATAGATAATTGGCCGCCCTACGACATCGCCAAGACAGGTGAGGACGACTACCGCATCACGATGGCGGTCGCCGGTTTCTCCGAAGATCAGCTGACCGTCACTCATCAGCCTAACCTGCTGGTTGTGAACGGGTCGCAATCTGGCGGCGATGACGGCCAGTATCTCTATCGCGGCATTACCGGGCCCGCTTTCGAGCGTCAGTTCGAACTGGCCGACCATGTGAAGGTCGTCGGCGCTAGCCTCGAGAGCGGCCTACTCAAAATCGATCTCAAACGCGAGCTTCCCGAACAGATGAAGCCGCGCCGGATCGCTATCGGCGACAGTACGGCAACGGCAGCGCCGCGGCAGATCGAAGCCGCAAAGAACGCAGCCTGAAGAGTCAGTGCGAACCAGACGCGACAGGCACCGGCAATCGTCCGGTGCCGCGGTTGAACATGGAGGTGAATGAATATGAACATGCGTGACCTTATCCCGTGGGGCCGCAACAACAACCAGGCCCCGAGCATCTATAGCGGCAGTGATCCCTTTCTTTCGCTTCACCGCGAGGTAAACAGGCTCTTCGACGATATGTTGAGGAGCTTCGATACGCGCTCGCCTACCGCGGGGCAGTTTTCGCCTTTCGATGGCGGCTGGCCGAAGGTTGAAATTTCGGAGTCGGACAATGAGCTTCGCGTCACCGCCGAGGTCCCCGGTATGGAAGAGAAGGATATCGAAGTCCTGCTCGAGGACGATGTGCTGACCCTGCGAGGCGAAAAGCGGTCGGAGACCGATGGGAAAAATTACTCCGAGCGATTCTACGGTCGCTTCCAGCGGAACATACCCCTTGGCTATGAAGTCGAGGACGACAAGGTCAAGGCGTCGTTTGCCAATGGCCTCCTAACCCTGACGCTGCCAAAGAACCCGAACGCGCAGTCGAAAGTGAAGCGCATCCCGATCACGCGCTAAGCGCGGAGCACGCCGGAGGCGGCAGACCGCCGCCTCCGGCGCATCCTTCGCCCAATGGGAGGGATTAATAATGCAGAAGCAAGAAAGAGAGGTCACACCAATCGTAGAAAATCCTGGACCGGCAAACGACAATCGCAGGCGAGCACTGTCATTCGGCAGATCCGAGTTCCCCGCGATGCGGTCGCGCGGATCTACAAGCCTTTCCGCTCAGTCATGACCTCGGGTTTGGCCCTGCTCGCAATGGACCGAACTATGGCAGCGAACCTGGCCGTTTGCGTTCCTGAACAGAAGCGCAATGCAATGTAAGGTAACGTCCTGAATCCGCTCACGTGATCAATTGTGAAAATACGGTGCCGGTCCGTTTCGCACAGACCCTCGCCGCGGCGGACGAGCTCGTGCTTCAGCCGGTGCACCGTTGCCGAAGCCGAATTCTTTGACGAGGTGCCTTCGATCTTGATTTGCCGTCGGGCCTTTCCTGAACGCCATAGCCACTTTCGTGTTTGTCTCGAGTCAGCGGCCGCCAGATCAGCCGTACGTCTAGCGAGGCTTTCTGGCTCGACGCGGCGCTCCGCCGTACTTGGGGTACTTCCATGTCGACTGAAAGGGGGCCGCACGGACGGCGCGAAATTGTCCGTCTGTGAGCCTACACAGGCGCCGGTATTAAAGCATCGGCCTTCCGCCTGTGATCTCGTAGAGGGCGCCGGTCGTATAGCTAGCGCCGTCCGAGGCAAGAAGCACATAGGTGGCCGCAAGCTCGGCCGGTTGGCCAGGTCGCTTGAGCGGTGTGTTCTTGCCGAACTCCTTCACCTTTTCGGCTGGCATCGTCGAAGGGATCAACGGCGTCCAGATCGGCCCCGGTGCGACGGCATTGACCCGGATACCGCGCTCTGCGACCAGTCCGGCCAGCCCGGCGGTAAAATTCGCTATCGCCCCTTTGGTGGTGGCATAGGCGAGCAAGGTAGGTGAGGGGTTGGTGGCGTTGATCGACGACGTGTTGATAATGGCGGAGCCGGGTTTCATCACCTTCACGGCTTCCTGTGAGAGGTAGAACATCGCATAGATGTTCGTCCTGAAGGTGAGATCCCACTCTTCGGCCGTGATATCCTCCAGTTTTTCGAATGTCGCCTGATGTGCGGCGTTGTTGACCAGGATGTCCAACCGGCCGAATTCATCCATGGCTCGTTTGATGAGCCTGCGTGCAAAACCTTCGTCGCTGATGTCGCCGCGCGCAATCAGAGGCTTACGGCCGGCATCCTCGACCCAGTGGGCCGTTTCCTTCGCGTCCTCGTCCTCCTCTAGATAAGAGATGATCACATCCGCGCCCTCGCGGGCGAAGGCAATTGCGACCGCACGTCCGATGCCCGAATCCGCGCCAGTGATCAGCGCAACGCGGTCCATCAGTTTGCCGCTGCCTCGATAGCTCTCCTCCCCATGGTCTGGACGAGGAGTCATCTCGTCGGTGTGGCCAGGTACATCTTGCTGCTGTTCAGGCATGGGCGGCTGAGGATATTTCTGCCGGGCATTATCGTGCATGCTTAGCTCCTCTGGCTCGAGTTTGGTGGAGTCCGTTATAGGTCCCTCGGCGGTGTTTGAAACGCCGCCATTCCTGGGCCTTTCGCCCCTGATCGCCGCCTTTGTGCTCGTGCGAACTGCGCTTGGAGCACCACTTTCGGCTTTGTTTAAAATAGGTCATTCTCGTTTCTCGTAGCCATCGATCGATTTCCTGCGACGGTCACGCATGGCGAACGCGGCGATCACACGTGAGTAATTTGCCCTAACCGGTTTGAAAACGGAGTGTTCCACGCGCAGTGGTTCATATAGCGGACTCGAAGTAGCAGGCCGCCTGGTTGCCCCGCAGCACCGCGATATGGCAGGTGTGCCTGTCAATCCGGTGATGAAGGCCTGTCACGCAGTCCAATCACTAGCGGAAGGGACAACACACAGAATCCCGCCATCATGAGAAACCCGCGCGGGCCGTAGGCTCCATAGAGCTGCCCTGATACCCAGATAAGGCTCGCGGTGGCCAGCCCCGGGCCGGTCGCGTAGAGGGCCTGTGCGGAGGCGGCAAGATGTGCGGGCACGCTGCTGGCGATAACACGCATACAGGCAAGATGCAGGAGTGCGAAGGTAATGCCGTGAAGCGGTTGCACGAACGCAAGTACCCAGACCACGGCCGTTTCTGCTTCCACGACCCAGCGCAGGATTCCGGCCACCGCCGCCAGAGCGGCGGCTCCCGCCACGCCAAGCCGGCTCAGCAGGATTGGCCCCACCACAACGAACACCACGACCTCCGCTGCGACGGCTTCCGACCAAAGTATGCTGCTCGCCGCCGTGCTGACCCCGGCCGCTGTCCAGCGGATGACCGAGAAGGTGTCATGCATCGCATGGCTGCCATAAATCAGCGCCGCAATCACTAGGATGCGCCGGAAACTCCGAAGACCGAGCAGTTCGCGTAGCCCACCGATTACGCTTTGCCCGACCGGGTCCGCAGCTCGCTCGGCCCCGGTGTCTGATTCCGGCACCAGCGCGGCGGCAGCCAACGCTGCGGCGAGTAGCGCGGCGTACATCCATATGATCGCATCCAGCTCCAAAACTCCGAGCACCTGACCAGCCACAAGGGTGCCAGCAACGAAGGCCGCTGATGCCGCACCCCGCACCCAACCATACTCAAAACCCGGCTCGCGCACTGATGCGCCCACCGCAAGAGCGTCGGCGAGGGTTGTCATCGGTGCCAGCCCGGCTGACTGGACCAGATAGACGACCGACAGAAGAAGGAGGCCTTGCACGGCAGCCAGCCCAAGCGTTGCCGCCGCCGCGATCCCGGTGCAGACCGCCAGGATGATGCGGAGGGCGCCAAGAAGATCTGCAATTCGATTGGCGAGCGGTCCGGCAATCAGCCGGGCTGCGTTGCCTAGCGCGAACAGCATGCCCAGCTCTTCAGGTGTCAGGCCACGCGCCTCGAAATACCGTGGCCAGAACGGGGACGCCGTTCCGAATCCAGCATACATTGCGGTGTAGAGCGCTAAAAACGCCAGCAGTGGGCCAAGGCGTGCCATGGCAAAGTTCTGCCACGGACGCGCCCCGCGTTACAGGGAGATGTTGGGTTCAGATTAGACCCTCGCGACGGTGGATGGACGGCGGATCTACCGTGTCCCCAAGCCAAACAGGTCATCTAAGAGGGCCGAGACTGGCGATGATGTCGAGCCCGAGGACGTGCTGCCTTCATGGAGCCCCAACGAGACGGCGATCGAAGACGATTGGATCGCGTCGACAGCGCGCGGCGGAGGCGCTCAGGGTGGATCACCGTCAAAGGCGATCCGAGCTCCGAGCCGGAAGGCACTGCCGTGATCCAGTTGCGCCGGCGTCGACGGCAGCTACAACGTCGCCTCGATCATCGACACGTTGGCCACCACGCAGATTTCTCTGGGAATCCGCAAGGCTCATCAGGCGCGGACGGCCGCCAGCGGAGTGTAGCCTCACCATGTTGAGCCAGGGCGCGCATCGCGCTCACAACCATCAGCTTCAAAGCATTCCGGTGAGAGCACCGAGAGACGTCAACTTCTCCCTTGCCCGGCAGCGCGAATTCGCTCGATCTCCTCTGGTTGTTTATCGTCCATGGTGGCGATCTCGTCTCGTGCGTTATCGTTCGCCTTGATCAGCTCATCCAGTTTCGCCTGCAGGGCTTGGGTGTCGCGATGCTCGGCCCTTTGGATAACAGCGTCATCGCCCAGGTGACGAGCGTCGCGACGCCGTGCCAGTCGAGCGTTTCCCGCTCAAAGACAAACCAAGAAACGGTGTAGCCGCCCAGAATCAAAAAGGCCGCCGGTCGGGACGTCAGCGTGCCGACCTTGGTCAGCGCTTCTCGAAGCTGCAGTGTTGCCATGCCTGCGAACGGCTGAGGGCAATCGGGGTTCCCACCAACTCGGCTGGCCGGCACGACGGTGCTGGCGTACCTACGCCATCGCCAGCCCAGGCAGGTTTTGTCCGATCGCCAGGAGAAGAGCGACCGTCGAACCGACGCGGGTCGGGGTTGTCGACGGTCGCCGAGCACGAGAGGCCATAAAGCGCGCGGCCCCCAAAGGCAATGGGCGGGAAAGCCACCTCGAGTGCGGCCCGCGCGGAATTTTCTGGAACTCTAACCTTCGGCGCAGCCTTGTGGGACCGGCGAAGTCTTCTTCCTTCACAGTCATGCCGACCGGGCCGGCGCCCGCCTTCACTGGGCGGGCTGCAATTGTTTCCGCGTCGGGGGGCCTAAGCGTGACTGCCGCCTTTTTCGAAAGCGCGCCGGTCACCGCGTCGACGATGTCGAACGCGACGAAATCGGCGTTGAGATTTCCGGCCAGCTCGGTCGCCGCCTCGGAGTTGCCATTGCCGATCCCTGACCAAAAGACGATGCCGACGCGGAGCTCGGCCTTGATCCGCTTCAGCCTGCGCACCACAAAGCGCGCGTGCTGCAGCGACTGTCGGTGGAGAAAGCCGACGACGACAATCTCCACAGGTTCAGATCGAGGCGCCAAACCGCTGAGGGTTCCAGATCCGTGAAGGTCGCCTTCGAAACCGAAGCGCCCTGCACTTCCAGCACCTGCGCCATCATGGCGGCGGCGGCATCGTCGAGCTCGCCACGCCCGCCGGCGCAGAGCACAGAGAACCCTGAGCCGTCTGGCAGGTCGACCTCCTCCCCGTCGGCCGCCTCCTCGCCGGACCCTCGCCTGCCTCCTTCTCAAGCGTCTTCTTCTCAGGCCCATTCCTGTCGGTCGTCTTCCCGGCTACCTCGGCCTCCTGCTCGGCCTCCTCGTCCTCGGCTTCCTGCTGCGCGCTATCGTCGAGATTGGCGACTAGCGTCATGGCGCAGTAGATCGGCCTACAAACGCAGCGGGAACTTTTAGCACCTCGCGTCCATTTCCTGATCGATGCCTTCGAGAGTTCCGCGATGAATGTGAGCGACGAAAGGACTGTATCGCTTTGGGCGAAAATCGATGTAGCGCCTGATGCGGTTCCGCTCGAGCGGAATGAACAGGTCGATGTCGTGGTTGTCGGATCTGGAATTGCCGGACTCTCGGTCGCATACGAACTGGCCGTCGCCGGGCAAAAGGTGGCGGTGCTCGATCGCGGCCGGATCGGAAGCGGCATGACGGCACGCACCACCGCGCATCTGTCGTCGATCTGCGACGACTATTTTTCGGAACTGATCAAATTGCGCGGCGAGGAACTGGCGCGGATTTACTACCGAAGCCAGTCGGCCTCTATCGACCGTATCCAATCGATCCAGGAAACAGAGGGTATCGCGTGTGATTTCCGCCGCCTCGACGGGTTTCTGTTTCCGGCGTCAGGCAGAAGGGAATCCGTCATCGAGCGCGAATTGGACGCCGCTCGGAAAATCGATCTCGACGTCGAGAAAGCCGTAGGCGTGCCGTTTGTAGGTTTTTGGGATACGCCAGCCCTTCGCTACGCCAATCAGGCGACATTCCATCCCCTGAAATATCTCCGCGGGCTGGCTGCGGGCATTCGCGCGCGCGGCGGCGTGCTCTATGCAGACACCATCGTCGACAAAGTCGAGGAGATCGACGGCGGCGTGCGCATAACCACGGTCTCGGGCTTTGCTGTGTCTGCCAGATCGGCCGTTGTCGCCACCAACTCGCCGATCAACGATCGGGCCGCGCTCCATACCAAGCAAGCGCCGTATCGGACCTTCGCGATGGCGTTCGAGATCGCGCACGACGTTTTGCCGGATGCACTCTATTGGGACACGCTGGATCCCTATCACTACGTTCGCCTGCAGCCTGGCGAAGGCAAGACCGACTTTCTGATTGTCGGTGGTGAAGACCATAAGACAGGGCAGGCCGACGATGCCGACGACCGCTTCGCAGGCCTGGCGGCCTGGATCAAAAACTTGGTGCCCGAAATCGGCATCGAAACCAACCGATGGTCCGGGCAGGTAATGGAGTCGGTCGACTATGCCGGATTCATCGGCCGTAATCCCGGCAACCGGCATGTCTTCGTGGTCACAGGCGATTCCGGCCAGGGCATCACCCATGGAGTCGGGGCAGGCCTGTTGATTTCCGACCTGATTTTGAAGGGGGAAAGCCCCTGGCGGGAACTTTACGAACCCTCCCGCAAAACGGTACGGGCGATCGGCGACTATTTGGCGGAGAATGCGACAGCAATCAGGAGTTTTGCCGAGTATATCACGCCTGGTGAAATGGATTCCGCCGACAAGCTGCGGCCGGGACAGGGCGCCATCGTGCGCGAAGGACTTACCAAAATCGCGGCTTTTCGCGATGAGGACGGCACGCTCCACAAACACTCGGCCGCATGTACTCATGTCGGCTGCCATGTCCATTGGAACTCATTGGAACGCTGCTGGGACTGCCCCTGCCACGGCTCGCATTTTGCTGTCGATGGCACGGCTTTGAACGGACCGGCCGTGTCGCCCCTGGCTTCGATGGAATAAGCCACCCGGCGTTCCCTTGTGTTTTGGCGCCGAAGCAGGACGAGAGACATCAGTCGCACATGATCTGCTTAAGGTGCTCGAAGTCGAAGCACAGTTTGGCGTGACACCCAAGGAACATTTATCGATTCCCGAGGTTGGGAAGGGTGGCCCGCGATCACGTGCCAACAGTGATGCCGGCGGGCTTTGGGAGGATGGTACGTGCCATCTCTCCACTTCACCTTTCCCGCCGCCGCGCATTGCAAGTTGGACTCGGAGCAAGCCTCGCCGCAACGACCGGCCTTGCGCCGGTTTCTCCCGCCTATGCCAAGGAGGAAGTGCAAGATGAAGACATTTTCCGCTTTGCGCTCAACCTGGAATACATGGAGGCCGAGTATTACCTCCGGGGAACCACGGGAAAAGGCATCGAAGCTGCCGATGTCGGTTCGAAGCCTGGCGACGTCGTGGTGGAAAGAAAGTCTCCTTCGAGACACCCGCCATCGGCGAATTCATGCAGGAAGTTGCCGAAAACGAACTTGCGCACGTGCGATTCTACCGCAAGACGCTTGGAAAGAACGCCGTCGACAGGCCGGCCATCGATTTCGATGCCGGATTCAAGGCGGTTGCGGAAGCGGCGGGCCTCGATGCGGACTTCGATCCCTTCGGCGACGAAACGAACTTCGTTCTCGGCGGGATGTTGTTCGAGGATGTCGGCGTCACCGCCTACGCCGGCGCGACGACGGTTCTGAAGAACAAGGACTTCCTCGCCGCCGCTGCCGGAATTCTTGCGGTCGAGGCCTATCACATGGGCATGGCGCGCTCCACTCTGTACCGCAAGGGAGAGAAAGCCTGGAAGGCGGCCAACGCCGTGTCCGATGCCCGAGACAAGATCGACGGGCCGGAAGACAAGGACCAAGGCATCCAGGTGAATGGCAAGGCCAATTTCGTCCCCTCGACGCCCGACGCAATCGCCTTCACCAGAACACCGCAGGAGGTGCTCCGGATCGTCTATCTCACCGACAAGGACGGCGTTAGCAAGGGCGGCTTCTATCCGGAAGGGATGAACGGCACCCTCAAAAGCACCTGAGCCGTTCGCGAGAGGCGGTCAGATGACTGGAAGAAGCGGGGCGGGTTCACGAGCGCAATGATCCTGCCACTGCGCCGACGATCCCGATCAAAAACCTGCGGCTGGAGCCCAGGACAGAATCGGATGACCTCCCGTCGATGCCACTCAACGCAAGAGCCCGTCGAGGCCGAAGTCTTCCCAGCCGCGCAACTTGGGGCGGGAGGTCTCCTCTCGGCCTTCATCGATATCAGTTGCAGGCACGCGGCCTTTCTTCTGCGAGCGCTTCAAGGCCGCTTTTGCAGCGGCGCGCCGCCGGTTGTCGGCGGCCGTCGCCGCGTCCTCCTCCCTCCATAAGGTGACCAGGTCACGGTCAAGCACATCTTCGATGTAGCGCGGATCGAACACATGAAAGGTGATCTTTCTTGCGCGGCCGCGAAGTTTGACCGTTCTGGTCCCGGCGCTCTGCAGCCGGCCGTCTTTCAGCCAGCGATGTCGCTCGCCCTGCGAGATCGTCAGAATGTCCTCGACCTCGCGCGGGATTACGGGCAGCTCTTCGACATGCTGCATGGCTTTGGACACGATCGTCGAAGCTGCTTCAACGTCGGCACCCGAGTTCTCGGGGAGGCGCAGAGTTAGCACCCGGGAATCGATGTGGAGCAGTCTTCTCAAGGAGAGGGGAAGACGCGCGCGGATCTCAAGGAAAATGCCCCTTGCCCGGACCGAAGATCCCAGCGTTGCCGCCGGCGATAGCGGCCACTGCGCGATCAGCTCATCAGTTGGGGGATTTTTTCGGCGGCCTGGCATGGCCTTTAGATTTGGTCTCCGATCGAGTGTGTTTCAATACAGCGACGTCGGAGCCTGGCCGCTACTTGGAGTCGGGTTCGATGCCGACGGTATCGCCATCGCCATGCACCCGTGTCACGGTCCCAATCGTTTGTCTTACCGGGCGTTTGGCAGCCGCTTCCCGCTTTTCTTGAGCTTTGTCTTTGCGCGGTTCGCGCTCCTGCTGTCCCGTAAGTCTCGATTTCTGGTTGCTGGGCATGCAGACCTCCCATGAGTGCACCGAAATTCAACCGACAGGCTGGCAAACGGTTCCCGAGAAGTTGAACCTGGCGCCATCGGCTTGCGTTTGTTCTTGTAGCCACTCAGGGGAGACAAACGGTGACCCGCATTGCGACCTTCAACGTCAATGGTGTCAACGGCCGCCTGCCGGTGCTCCTGAAGTGGTTAAGCGAGAGCAGCTGTGACGTAGTCTGCCTTCAGGAGCTGAAAACTTCCGACGAAAAATTTCCGGTCGAGGCCATCCGGCACGCCGGCTATGGTGCCATTTGGCACGGCCAGAAATCCTACAACGGCGTGGCGATACTGGCGCGTGGGAGGGATCCGGTCGAGCGCCGTCGCGGCTTGCCGGGCGATCCCGATGACACGCACAGCCGCTATCTGGAGGCGGAGATCGACAACCTGATAGTCGGCTGCGTCTACCTGCCCAATGGCAATCCAGCACCAGGCCCCAAGTTCGATTACAAGCTCCGCTGGTTCGAACGTCTCATCATGTACAGCAGATCGCTGCTAAGCGAGCGGGCCGTCCTTTGTGGTGACTACAATACCGTTCCCACCGAGATGGATGCCGTCGTCCCGGCGCGCTGGTTGGGCGATGCCGTCTTCTTTCCGGAAAGCAGGAAAGCTTACGCGCATATGCTGAGCCGGGGCTGGGTGGACGCGATCCGTCGGATCCACCCGGGCAAGGGCATCTACACCTACTGGAATTTCTCTTATCGCGGCGGCTATGACCGAAGCTCCGGCCTGCGCATGGACCACCTGCTTGTCAGTCCATCGCTTGCCGATGCCATTCGGGATGCCGGCGTCGATGTCGAGACCCGCGGGTGGGAAAAGCCCAGCGATCATGCGCCCGCATGGATCGACATCGGCTAAAATCGTCGGCGCCACTTTCCTTGCCCTGCTAAGCCGACTTCGTCAGAGTTTCGTGGTCAAGCCCAAAGGAGCGATCACTGCGGGAAAAAGCGGTCGGCGTTCAGAGCGTTGAGCACGCGCTACGGCTCGCTGAGAAGCTGGCGTCGATTTCAGCCGGCGTGGTCGCATTTAGCCGGACCGGCCACTGGAGAGTTCGAGGAACCGTCATCCTTTATGCAAACGGAGCCGTCCCGGCGCTTGAAACCGGAGTTGGCGATTGCGTGCTGAGGGTTACCGGACCTTGGGAAGAGCGCTTACGAACTTGCGGTCGTGACGTTTGGCACTTCGACCACGACCTTCACCCCGCGGTCGAGCCACTCACGCTCGGCGGACCCATGAATGGCTGGCGACGAACGCCTAGCTTCTGCAATCACCGTCCCGAATCCTGCTTCCGGTCCTTCGGCGGCGGCGGTCCGCCAGTCTCTTCCCAGATCGGGACGAGTCCGTTTTTTGTGGGATGTCGCTCCATCTGATTGCGACTTGGCCCGTCTTTCCAGAGAGCGAGCCATGCGTAGCCGCGTTAATCGCTAATTCATGAATGAACAGAGCCAGCGGTTGGACGGCGTGTGCCAAAAGCATGATGTCGGGGCCTTCCAGCACGGCTCGTGACGCTCCGTAGGGCTCGAGTTGAGTTTGTATCGCCTCGCGCAGGGGCACGTTTTGCCAACGGCGTCGCGAGAGCAATGAATGGGTCCGAGCCAAGGATTGGATTCCATTCTGCACTGAAGCGGCATGAAGGGCGGAATTGTCAGATTTAGTGAGACGAACGATGCTGTCGACCAGCGCAAGAACGTTGTTGGCGCGATGGTCCAGTTCGAGCAGGAATCGGTGCTCTGATGCTTCGAGAGATTGGATTCGATGATATTCCGTACTGTCGATTTGCGACCCGAAATGATAGACGAAACGTCCGTCGTCGTCATAGATCGGGCTGGTGTGAAGCCGGTTCCAGAAGGGTTTTCCATCCTTGCGGTAGTTGAGCAACTCGACGCTGACCTCGCGCCGTTCCCGGAGCCCGGACCGGATCTCCGCCACCGCGGCCGCAGAGGTTGCCTCACCTTGCAGAAAACGGCAGTTGCGGCCTAAAACTTCATTTACCTCGTAACCGGTCAGATTCAGGAAGGCAGGGTTCGCCAGAACGATCAGATTATCGTCCTGGGTCGCGTCTGTCACTACCATGCGCATTCTCGTCCGCTGGAAGGCTGTCGCGGCCAATTCTTTCCAGTCAGGCGGGCGCAGCGCCTCCGGTTAAGGACCGGCTGATCGCCCGTTACGTGTGAAGTGTGTTCCGCGCCCATCAAGGCCGCCTCTAGATTCCAGCATTCAGATTGAACGTTCTTCAAGCTAAAGTCTTGCAAACCGTGACTTATCGAGCGTGCTTGGTATTCGCCGAGCATAACCGAAAGAACAGGCAAGCGAGAAAACGGCAGTGCTAATCGAGCTTGCTGTCCGTCAGCATGGGGCTAATCTGGGTCATGTTGGGGAGAGGGACGAAATTGCCTCGTCTATCGGCTCGAGCTCATCTGTTTGGCTTAATCGCAGCGGCCGTGTTGCCCGTCTGGCTGTTCGCTGCCTACCTGCTGGTTGCGTATGCGCTGCATGAACAGTCACGAATTGAGCAGGAAGCACGTTGGACTGCCCGCCAGATGTCGCTGGTCGTCGAAGGCGAACTGGCGAGTCTCCAGACCCTTCTCGACGGCCTTTCAAAATCCCCTTCGCTGGCCAATGGAGACCTGCAAGCCTTCGGCACCGAAGCGCGGCGCCTCGTCCAAGGTACGGACCAGGTAATCACACTGCGCGATTTCGAAGGTCGCGAACTCGCGAGCACCGAGCCCGAAAACGGCTCCAAGTTGCCTTCGGCCCAACCACTCACGGCCCCCGAGCGCGAGCAACTGCAACTCGCTGGCATCCTGGTCAGCAACGCGTATGCCGCGCCGGGATCGAACCAATATCGCATAGCGGTCAGCAGGCAGGTCTCGGGCGCGAGTGGCGTACCGCTCCTGCTGTCGATCTCGGTCCCCACGGAGCGCATTCGCCTCGTGATGCTGCCGGCCGTGCCGGAGGGATGGACCATCGGCGTCGGCGACCGCGAGGGAAAATATGTCGCCAGGTCCAAGCTGCACGACCAGGTGACCGGCAGGCCGGGTTTGCCGGAATATGTGGAAAAGATCGTGGGTCGTTCGGGTAGCTTCCGTTCGCGCAATTTCCAGGGCGGCACACTGCTCGCCGGCTACTACAGGTCTCCCTATTCGGAGTGGTTCTACACCGCCAACATTCCGTTGGCTGAGGTTCAGGCACCTCTGTGGCGGTCGCTCGCACAAATTGGCGCAACGGGGCTCGCAGCACTCTTCATCTCGCTCGCTCTCGCCTATGTCGTCGGCAAGAGACTCACCGGAGCAACCGGAGGTCTTGCTGCCGGCGCTGATGCGCTTGGGAGTGGCCGCGCAGTTCAGGAAGTCTCCACGACAGTCGCCGAGTTCGCCTTGATTTCCCAGGCCATGATCAAGGCTCAGTATGCAATTGCGGAACGCACGCGCGAGCTGGAAACTGTTCTGGAAACCGTGCCGGCGGCAGTCTGGTTTACCTATGACCCGCAGGCGCGACAGGTCATCCGCAACCGGTTTGCGGCCGAACTTATGGGCCTGCCAACTGAAGCCCACATAACCTTTGGCAGGCCTGACCAAGTGATCGACACGCTGGCCTATAAGGACGGCCAGCCTGTCAGCCGTGAGAACCGACCGCTGAGCAAGGCCATGCGCGGCGAGGAGACCAGCAACGAAGAATTCATGTACACTTTGCCATCAGGAGTGCAGCGCTACCTGCTTTCCAGCGCCCGGCCGGTGCGCAGCCCAGAAGGATCGATCATCGGCGCCGTGCAGATCAGTCTGGATATCTCAGAGCGCAAACGCGGTGAAGAGCAGCGCAAGCTGCTCGTCCATGAGCTTAACCACCGCATCAAGAACACCCTAGCCGTGGTTCAAGCAATAGCCGGCCAGACCCTTCGCAACGCGACTAGCCTCGCGCAGGCAAGAGTGGCCCTTTCAGCCCGGCTGGTCTCGCTGGCCAAAGCGCACGACATCCTCACACGGGAAAACTGGAGCGGGGCCGATCTCGCCGACGTTATCGCAGCTTCGATCGAGCCTCACGCGCCACTTGACCGGTTCGACTTGGCCGGCGAACAGGTTTGGCTGCCTCCGAGCACAGCGCTTTCATTTGCCCTCGCTTTTCATGAACTTACGACGAACGCGATCAAATATGGCGCGCTCTCCAATGCGACGGGATTGGTCTCGATCTCGTGGCGGTTGGAACGGGCCGACCAAGGCGGCGGCATTCTCGAACTGGAATGGCGTGAGAAGGGCGGCCCGCCGGTCGCCCCCGGCAAGCCTGGTTTTGGCGCGCAACTTCTGCAGCGGGCATTCGCCGGTGAAAAGGCGGGGGGCGTTGAGCTGGTCTACGAGCGCGCGGGGTTGCGCTGCCTCTTCACCGTGCGTCTGGAACACGAACTGACTCTGATTCCGACCGGCTGAAGGCTAATGGATAATTCCAGGGTGTGCGATATCTGGTACGCAATTGCCCTGGGTGTCTCACCTTCCCGGGGTGTCTCACCGTGAATTTTTCACGGCATGCCGTCACCATCAGAGCCGTGCAGAAAGGACTGGATTTCATCGATGTCGATCTTCCCGTCGCCGTTCTGGTCGATCGCCGAGAAGATGCGGCCGAGAGCGTCCTGAGCCTCGTTTTCAGATAGTGATCCGTCGCCATCCGTATCCAGAAACGCCAGCAACAGCCGCATGCCGGCGCCACGCATCATGCGGGGGCCATGGTGCCCAGCCATTCTGTGGCCACCGGCCGGGCCGCCATCGCGATGCCTGTACCAACGGTCGCTATCTTCTCGCGCGGTCGAATCTTCATCTTGACGATCGTTGGCTGCCTGGGAGCTTCGATTCCGTTGCATCCGCTCCTCGACCGCCTGGTCAACCATCTGGCGGATCATCTCGTGCGTCAGCCCGCCTGCTTGTCCGTTCACGTCCGGCAACTGCCTGGCTGCGGGCTGTTGGGTTTGCGGGGTTGGCGCAGGTGTTCCGCTTGTCTGGGCAATCGCGGGAAAGGCCGCGAATAGGAATGCGGCGGCAGTAGTCGCCGTGTAGCGATGAATTACGGCATGCTTCTTTGGATTGATCATGGGTTCTGCCCGAGCTGCGTTCGCTGACCCTAACTTCAATTCGCGCGGAATGTTCCCGCCATGTTCCACACCACGATGAACGATACGAGGCGTTTCGCACGGCTGGCGGTAGCCAAGGCGCGCTTGCGGACAGGATTGGTTTCGTAAGATCGGCGTTCATTTGACGCGACTGAAGGATGTCAGTGTCAGAACAAAGCTCTCGCTGGGCTTTGGCTTCGTGTTGCTGTGCGGCAGTCGGGGTGTTTGGAGTCGCGCAACTGCGATCACTCAACGAGGTCACGAGCGAGACCACCGGCGTTTGGTTGCCGCAGGTTCAGATCGTTGGCGAGATGAAGCGAAATCTCGCGGAGCATCAGCTCAACGCGACACTGGGCATGCGCAGTACCGACGCCCAGCAGCCAGTCGGCAGGCAATGGGCGGATCACTCAATCCAATTGCGCTAGCCGCCGACGCTCCATTTTCCCGCCGTTTTCCTGCGGCGTGTGGCTTTTTATGCGACCTTCAGGTTAATGACGCGCATCACTGCGACCACTGTTCCGTTGTTCGTAGCAGCCTCTTTCGTACTGCCCTTGCCGCAGCTCCAAACGTCGCCTTCCTTGGCCGTGAACTTCATATCGCCGGCCGTAACTTCCAGCTCGCCTTCAGTGACCGTGCAGACCATGTCGTCGGCCATCACATCCCCCAGCGGGCTAGTTCCCTTCGGCTGATAAACGACGTCTTCCATGACGATTTTGTTGTACCCTTTGATACGGGAGTCTCGTGTCCCCCGTTCGACGAGGCGAACGCCAGGAAAAATCTCTTTGCCATCAGTCGGACCGTAGGACTTGGCCGCCACCGGAGTGGA
>NZ_FOVT01000033.1 GCF_900115245.1 Mesorhizobium sp. NFR06 | reverse complement strand
GACCGTGAAGGCGTGGAGCGCGGCCAGGTTCTGGCCAAGCCGGGTTCGGTGAAGCCGCACAAGAAGTTCGTGGCCGAAGCCTACATCCTGACCAAGGACGAGGGCGGCCGTCACACGCCGTTCTTCACCAACTACCGTCCGCAGTTCTACTTCCGCACCACCGACGTGACGGGCATCGTTACGCTGCCGGCGGGCACCGAGATGGTCATGCCCGGCGACAACATCACCGTCGACGTCGAGCTGATCGTGCCGATCGCGATGGAAGAGAAGCTGCGCTTCGCCATCCGTGAAGGCGGCCGCACCGTCGGTGCCGGCATCGTCGTCACTATCAAGGAATAATCGATCCGCCACTGCCGGCTCGATAAGGAAAGGGCGGTCTTCGGGCCGCTCTTTTCGTTTTGGAAGCTGTATTGCGCGGACCTTCCCAATTCTGTTGCAAGCACCGTTGCCGCAACTAGTATGGGTTGTACCCGAGGGACTGCCAGGCGTGGTTTCAACGTTCCGTTCAAAGATCATGCGGTGCCGGCGCGGGCTGATCCGGCTGGGGTTGGCCGCCGCCATGGGCCTCGCCAGCTCCGCCGCCATGGCCAAGGAAGAAGCGCTCGATGACGGTCCGACGATGCGCTTTGTCGTCGTGCGCAGCAGTGCGCCGGGCTGCGAGCCGAACTGCCCGGAATGGATTTCAGCCGAAGGCACGATCGATGCGGGCACGCCGACGCTGCTCAAGCGCTTGCTGAAGACGCTCGGCGGGCGTCCGCTGCCGATTGTCGTCAATTCTCCGGGCGGCAATGTCGATGCCGCGCTCCAGCTTGGCCGCATCGTCCGCAAGAACAAGCTCGATATCGCGGTCGGCATCACGGAGTTTTCCGGCTGCTCGCCGGCGATGAAGAATTGCCGGGACAATGACCGCAAAGGCCAGCCCTATTCAGGCGTCGCCTTTGACAGCGGCGCGATGTGCAATTCGGCTTGTCCGCTGATGTTTGCCGGCGGTATTCGCCGCGTCGTCGGCGAATGGGCCTATCTCGGCGTCCACCAGATTACCACCACCTACCGGCGTGAGAAGCTGCTCTACCGCACGACCTACCGGATCGAGAACGGCAAGAAGAAGATCATCGGCACCAAGATCGTCAGCCGCAAGAATGCCGGCAGCTACAAGACCTACGAGATGAGCAAGCCGGTCGAGAAGCGGCTGTCGGCCTATTTGAAGGAGATGGGCGTCGAACAGGGCGTGCTGGACGTCATGAAGGCGACGCCTGCCAGCGACATCAGGCAGATCGAGGCCGAGGACATGCTGCGGATGAAGCTAGTCACCAGCCTCGATTCGCTCGACTTGTTGACCGATAGGACCATTTGCCAGAGTCGTCCGGCGCCGGCGAACTGCCGGGAGATACCGACGAACGGCAAGCCGGCCGTGGTCGCGACCGTCGAGGCCGCGCCGGTTTCTGCTCAGCCGGCGGCAGCGGCGGCGCCTCCGCAAGGTCAGGACGAGGAGATGCGTTTCGCCTTGGTTCGCGGCAGCAACCCGCTCTGCAATCCCGACTGTCCGGAATGGATTTCAGCGGAAGGCGCCATCACTGCCGCCACGCCCGGCAAACTGCGCCAACTGCTCGATGAAGCGGGCGGGCGCAGGCTGCCGCTGGTCGTCAGCTCGCCCGGCGGCGACGTACAGGGCGCGCTTGCCGCGGGCCGCCTGATCCGCGAGCGCAAGCTCGATGTGGCGGTCGCTCGAACCGATTTTCTCGATTGCGATCCTGGCGCTGTCGGTTGCTCGGCCAAGGATGGTCTCCATACGGGCCTTACGGTGGACGCGGGCGGCAAGTGCGGCTCCGCCTGCGCGGTAATGATCGCCGGCGGCGTCAGGCGCCTTGTCGGCCCAACCGCCCGTCTTAGCCTGCACGCCCTGGAAATGGGCGACAAGATCAAGGCCTATCTCGACGAGATGGCGATCGGTCCTGGGCTTTTCCCGGCCATGCAGTCGGTGCTCGATGCGAGCCACGGCGAGCTTAGCGTGAGCCAGATGCAGACATTCGGACTGACGACCGGGCCGCAATCGGTGGACGCGCTCACGGGCGCCACGATTTGCAGATCCGCGGCCCGGCCGGACAATTGCCGGGTTCTTCCGGCCGCCGATGCCGAAGCGAAGGCGTCGGCGAAGCTTTAGCGCCTCGCACTGGCCATGGAGGCAGGTTGAGCGGGGCAGGGCGCTGCCGCTACCTTCCTGGATCCGATTGCACGAGGGAGGAACGGGGATGGGCGAGGACGTCCCGACTTTATATGCATGGGCCGGCGGCAGCGAGGCGCTGAACCGGTTGACCCGGACTTTCTACGACAAGGTAGCCTTGGATCCGCTCGTCGGTCCGGTGTTCAGGCATATGTCGCCGGGCCATCCCGCGCATGTCGCCGCCTTCATCGGCGAGGTCTTCGGCGGACCCAAGACCTACAGTGAAAAGCATGGCGGCCATCGTGAGATGGTGATGCATCATCTCGGCAAACACCTGACCGAGGAGCAGCGCCGCCGCTGGATCAATCTGCTCGCCGACGCGGCCGACGAGGTCGGCCTGCCGGACGACCCCGAATTCCGCTCCGCCTTCATGGGCTATGTCGAGTGGGGATCGCGACTGGCGAAGATCAACTCGAACCTCGGCGAGACCTGCGATCCCGAGACCGAGCCGATGCCTTCATGGGGCTGGGGTGTGCCGGGCGGACCGTACAAGCCGCCGGCGGGAAAGTCTTAGGCGCGGGGCATCTGCCGTGCCGGGGGCACGATCCGCTACCGGCGGCAATGGAACCCGGATTCGCGGCAAAGGTTTTAAAACCGCGTTCGAGTGCTCTTTACAGAGCGCGCGGAAGCTTTTAGGAAGCGCCTGCGCAGAAAATGCGCATGCACGGGCATAGCTCAGTTGGTAGAGCGGCGGTCTCCAAAACCGCAGGTCGTAGGTTCGAGCCCTGCTGCCCGTGCCATCTTCCGAAATAGCCAATCGAGCTTCCGCGGTTGAAAATCAGCGGGTGGCTTGCCATATGGCGTGAATTGCGGCATAAACCCCGCATAGCCGGGACGGGACGACTGGATGGTTCCGAGGCGGCGTTGGACATAAAGCGGACGCTTGCCACTTGCGTGGATTAAGAATCGGTTTTATGTAGACGAAACAGACACGCGACGCGTGGAGCTGGGAAGCCGGCTTTGCGCGTCTGATTTGCGTGGGTGAAATGGTGGTGCTGATTCGGCGCCGCATGGAGCCCAGGCGGTACGTCCCGGCCAGCGGGATCATCCAGGAGGCCCGGCCAACGGGTCTTGAAAACAGGCGACACATGGCTTCGAAAACCACCAATCCTTTCACCTTTCTCCAGCAGGTTCGCGCGGAGACGGCCAAGGTGACATGGCCTTCGCGGCGCGAAACCATGATCTCGACCGTGATGGTCCTGGTGTTCGCGGTGATCGCAATGCTCTTCTTCTTCGCTGCCGATATTCTGATGGGCTATGCGATCGAGTGGATCCTGGGTCTCGGGCATTAATTCGGCGATTTACGGAGAGGTCGTGAAATGACTGCGCGGTGGTATATCGTCCACGCCTACTCGAACTTCGAGAAGAAGGTCGCCGAGGATATCGAGAACAAGGCCAAGCAGAAGGGCCTGTCCGGCGAGATCGAGCAGATCGTGGTGCCGACCGAGAAGGTCGTCGAGATCCGCCGCGGCCGCAAGGTCGATGCCGAGCGCAAGTTCTTCCCGGGCTATGTGTTGCTCAAGGCCAATTTGACCGATGCCGTGTTCTCGCTGGTCAAGAACACGCCGAAGGTGACCGGCTTCCTGGGCGACTCCAAGCCGGTGCCGATCACCGAGGCCGAGGCGCAGCGCATCCTGAACCAGGTCCAGGAAGGCGTCGAGCGGCCGAAGCCTTCGGTCACCTTCGAGATCGGCGAGGCGATCCGCGTCTCGGATGGTCCGTTCGCTTCGTTCAACGGCGTCGTCCAGGAAGTGGACGAGGAGCGTGCCCGCCTCAAGGTGGAAGTTTCGATCTTCGGGCGCGCCGTGCCTGTCGATCTGGAATTCGGACAGGTCGAAAAGGGCTGATCCGGATACCCGCGCCGAAAGGCGTCGGGCGGCGGTACGGACGCCGCATGAACGGGTGGGAGGCGAACGCGGCATAGCCGGCCGCGGGAACCGCACCACCAGACTGCAACCGCCGTATTCCCGGATCGTCGGGTCGGCATGAGAAAAGGCAGGAATAGAGATGGCTAAGAAAGTTGCAGGCCAGCTCAAGCTCCAGGTTGCCGCGGGCTCGGCTACGCCGTCGCCCCCGATCGGCCCGGCGCTTGGTCAGCGCGGCATCAACATCATGGAGTTCTGCAAGGCGTTCAACGCGCAGACCCAGGAAATGGAGAAGGGGTCGCCGATCCCGGTCGTCATCACCTACTACCAGGACAAGTCGTTCACCTTCGTCATGAAGACGCCGCCGGTGAGCTACTTCCTGAAGAAGGCAGCCAACCTGAAGTCGGGCTCCAAGGAGCCGGGCAAGACCAAGGTCGGCACGATCAGCCGCGACAAGGTGCGCGCGATCGCCGAGCAGAAGATGAAGGACCTGAACGCAAACGACGTCGAGGCGGCCATGCGCATGGTCGAGGGCTCCGCCCGCTCGATGGGCCTGGAAGTGGTGGGCTAAGATCATGGCAAAGATTGCAAAGCGTGTTGCCAAGAGCCGCGAAGGCATCGATCCGAACAAGGCTTACGCCCTCAACGAGGCGCTGCAGCTGCTGAAGGACCGGTCCACGGTGAAGTTTGACGAGACCGTCGAGATCTCGATGAATCTCGGCGTCGATCCGCGTCACGCCGACCAGATGGTCCGCGGCGTGGTCAACCTGCCGAACGGCACCGGCCGCTCGGTGCGTGTCGCCGTGTTCGCCCGTGGCGACAAGGCCGAGGAAGCCAAGGCCGCCGGCGCCGATATCGTCGGCGCCGAGGACCTGGTCGACATCGTCCAGAAGGGCACGATCGATTTCGATCGCTGCATCGCTACCCCGGACATGATGCCGCTCGTCGGTCGTCTTGGTAAGGTGCTCGGCCCGCGCGGCATGATGCCGAACCCGAAGGTCGGCACCGTGACCACCGATGTCGCGGCCGCCGTCAAGGCTTCGAAGGGCGGCGCCGTCGAGTTCCGCGTCGAGAAGGCCGGCATCGTCCAGGCCGGCGTCGGCAAGGTCTCGTTCGACGTCAAGGCGCTGGAAGAGAATGTCCGGGCCTTCGCCGATGCGGTGACCAAGGCCAAGCCCGCCGGCGCCAAGGGCAACTACGTCAAGAAGGTGTCGGTCACCTCGACGATGGGCCCTGGCCTCAAGCTCGACATCGCGACGCTCGCCGCGTCGTAAGTGTCGTCGGATCGGCTTGGCCCGATCACCTAAAGAATTCCGGACCGCCGATCCGTCGGCGGCCCGGCACCCCGGAAATCGAGAGGTTTCCGGGGATATCCTGTCCGAGATTGCAGGCGGCCCAAAGCCTTAATTCACTTGGGCCTGCATGAGACGGGTGAAGACCCGACAAAGGAGCGCAATGCTCCAATGAAAGGTTCGAACCGTGTTTGCCTTTTGTCTGCACATCATCCGGCTTGCCGGCGGGTGTGACGAAAAGGGGGCAGGATCCTCGAGCGCCGTTCGGGAGATCCAGAATTTTGGATGGCCCGGCCGGCAAAAGGCAACCCGACTTCTGACCTCGAGAATGAGGCAGGGGTCAACTGGAGATAGGCAGTGGACAGAGCGGAAAAGCGCGAACTCGTCACGGGCCTGAACGAAGCGTTCTCGAACGCGGGTTCAGTCGTCGTGGCCCACTACGCCGGTATCACCGTGGCGCAAATGAACGACCTTCGGTCGAAGATGCGCGCTGCCGGCGGCACCGTCAAAGTCGCGAAGAACCGTCTCGCCAAGATCGCTCTTCAGGGCACGGACTCCGCATCGATCGTCGATCTGTTCAAGGGACAGACGCTGGTCGCTTATTCGGAGGATCCGGTTGCGGCGCCGAAGGTCACGTCCGATTTCGCCAAGGGAAATGACAAGCTCGTCATTCTCGGCGGCGCGATGGGCACGACCTCGCTCAACGCCGATGGTGTCAAGGCACTCGCCACGATGCCGTCGCTCGACGAGCTGCGCGCAAGGCTGGTTGGCATGATCGCCACGCCGGCAACCCGGATCGCCCAGATCGTCAATGCGCCCGCGGCTTCGGTCGCGCGTGTCATCGGCGCTTACGCCCGGAAGGACGAGGCGGCATGAGGCCGTTCCTCGCTGTCAACAACACACGTTCGAACCAAGTAAAGGAATATCAAAATGGCTGATCTCGCGAAGATCGTAGACGACCTTTCGAAGCTGACCGTCCTCGAGGCGGCTGAGCTGTCGAAGCTCCTGGAAGAGAAGTGGGGCGTTTCGGCCGCCGCTCCGGTGGCTGTTGCCGCCGCTGCCGGCGGTGCTGCCGCCGCTGCTGCTCCGGTTGAAGAGAAGACGGAATTCGACGTCGTTCTCGCCGATGCCGGCGCCCAGAAGATCAACGTCATCAAGGAAGTCCGCGCCATCACCGGCCTTGGCCTCAAGGAAGCCAAGGACCTGGTCGAAGCGGCTCCGAAGCCGGTCAAGGAAGGTGTTTCCAAGGCCGATGCCGACAAGTTCAAGGCTCAGCTGGAAGCGGCTGGCGCCAAGGTCGAGCTGAAGTAACAGGCGCGGGCGGACGGTCTCGCGCCGTCCGCCCCTCCCTTGTGAAGGGAGGTTCGTTGCGCGAGGCGTTCGAAAACCTTTTTCCTGAGGGCCGCAAGCGGCCTTCAGGAAACGGGTTTTCTCCCGTTTTAGCCGGTAGCCGCCAAGCAATTGGAAGGCAGTCGGGAAAACAGATAGGGGCAGCCGCCGAGGCCGCCCGTTGGTGCAAGGCGAACCGCGGCGAGGTTCGCCCCGAGTTTTAGAGCTAAGGAGCGACGATGGCCCAGACCCAGACTTTCAATGGCCGCAGACGCGTACGCAAGTTCTTCGGAAAGATCCCGGAAGTTGCGGAGATGCCGAACCTCATCGAGGTTCAGAAGGCATCCTATGATCAGTTCCTGATGGTGGACGAGCCGAAGGGCGGCCGTCCGGACGAAGGGCTGCAGGCCGTTTTCAAGTCGGTCTTCCCGATCTCTGACTTTTCCGGCTCCTCGATGCTGGAGTTCGTGAAGTACGAGTTCGAGGCACCGAAATTCGACGTTGACGAATGCCGTCAGCGCGACCTGACCTATGCCGCGCCGCTCAAGGTGACGCTGCGCCTCATCGTGTTCGATATCGACGAGGATACCGGCGCGAAGTCGATCAAGGACATCAAGGAGCAGGACGTCTATATGGGCGACATGCCGCTCATGACGTCGAACGGCACCTTCATCGTCAACGGCACCGAGCGCGTTATCGTCTCGCAGATGCACCGCTCGCCGGGCGTCTTCTTCGACCATGACAAGGGCAAGTCGCACTCGTCGGGCAAGCTTCTGTTTGCCGCGCGCGTCATTCCCTATCGCGGGTCGTGGCTCGACATCGAGTTCGACTCCAAGGACGTTGTGCACGCCCGCATCGACCGTCGCCGCAAGATCCCGGTGACGTCGCTGTTGATGGCGCTCGGCATGGACGCCGAGGAGATCCTGTCGACCTTCTACAAAAAGATCACCTACAAGCGTTCCGGCGACCACTGGCGCATTCCGTTCAACGTCGAGCGGTTCCGCGGCCTCAAGGCCGTCGGCGACCTGGTCGACGCCGACACGGGCGAGATCGTCGTCGAGGCCGGCAAAAAGATCACCGCCCGCCAGGCCCGCCAGCTTGGCGAGAAGGGCCTCAAGGCCATCAAAGCGACGGACGAGGACCTGCTCGGCAACTATCTCGCCGAGGACATCGTCAACTACGCCACCGGCGAGATCTTCCTCGAAGCCGGCGACGAGATCGACGACAAGACGCTGAAGGTGCTGCTCGGCACCGGCGAGGACGAGATCCAGATCCTGGATATCGACCACGTCAATGTCGGCGCCTATATCCGCAACACCCTGGCCGTCGACAAGAACGAGAGCCGCCAGGACGCGCTGTTCGACATCTACCGCGTCATGCGCCCGGGCGAGCCGCCGACGCTCGAGACTGCAGAAGCCATGTTCAACTCGCTGTTCTTCGACAGCGAGCGCTATGACCTGTCGGCCGTCGGCCGCGTCAAGATGAACATGCGCCTCGAGCTCAAGGCCGAGGACACCGTGCGCGTGCTGCGCAAGGACGACATCCTGGCCGTGGTCAAGACGCTGGTCGAACTGCGTGATGGCAAGGGCGAGATCGACGACATCGACAATCTCGGCAACCGCCGCGTGCGCTCGGTCGGCGAGCTCATGGAGAACCAGTACCGCGTCGGCCTGCTGCGCATGGAGCGCGCGATCAAGGAACGCATGTCCTCGATCGAGATCGACACGGTCATGCCGCAGGATCTGATCAACGCCAAGCCGGCGGCCGCCGCCGTGCGCGAGTTCTTCGGTTCCTCGCAGCTGTCGCAGTTCATGGACCAGACCAACCCGCTGTCGGAGATCACCCACAAGCGTCGCCTGTCGGCGCTTGGACCGGGCGGCCTGACCCGCGAGCGCGCCGGCTTCGAGGTGCGCGACGTGCACCCGACGCATTACGGCCGCATCTGCCCGATCGAGACGCCGGAAGGCCCGAATATCGGTCTGATCAACTCGCTCGCCACCTTCGCCCGCGTCAACAAGTACGGCTTCATCGAAAGCCCGTACCGCAAGATCGTCGGCGGCAAGCTGACCAACGAGGTCGTCTATCTGTCGGCGATGGAAGAGGCCAAGCACTATGTCGCGCAGGCCAACGCCGAGCTCGACAAGAACGGCGGCTTCGTCGACGAATTCGTCATTTGCCGTAACGCCGGCGAAGTGATGATGGCGCCGCGCGAAAACGTCGACCTGATGGACGTCTCGCCGAAGCAGATGGTGTCTGTTGCGGCAGCGCTCATCCCGTTCCTCGAGAACGACGACGCCAACCGCGCGCTGATGGGTTCGAACATGCAGCGTCAGGCCGTGCCGCTGGTGCGTGCCGAGGCGCCTTTCGTCGGCACCGGTATGGAGCCGGTCGTCGCCCGTGACTCGGGCGCGGCCATCGGCGCCCGCCGCGGCGGCGTGGTCGACCAGGTGGACGCCACCCGTATCGTCATCCGCGCCACGGAGGATCTCGATCCCGGCAAGTCCGGCGTCGACATCTACCGGCTGATGAAGTTCCAGCGTTCGAACCAGAACACCTGCATCAACCAGCGTCCGCTGGTGCGCATGGGCGACCGCGTCAACAAGGGCGACATCATTGCCGACGGTCCGTCGACCGAGCTCGGCGATCTGGCGCTCGGCCGCAACGTGCTGGTCGCGTTCATGCCGTGGAACGGCTACAACTACGAGGACTCGATCCTGCTCTCCGAGCGCATCGTGGCCGACGACGTCTTCACCTCGATCCACATCGAGGAGTTCGAGGTCATGGCGCGCGACACCAAGCTCGGGCCGGAGGAAATCACGCGCGACATTCCGAACGTTTCGGAAGAGGCGCTGAAGAACCTCGACGAGGCCGGCATCGTCTATATCGGCGCCGAAGTGCAGCCGGGCGACATCCTGGTCGGCAAGATCACGCCGAAGGGCGAAAGCCCGATGACGCCGGAAGAAAAGCTTCTGCGCGCCATCTTCGGCGAAAAGGCCTCGGACGTCCGCGACACGTCCATGCGCATGCCTCCGGGCACCTTCGGCACGGTCGTCGAAGTGCGCGTCTTCAACCGCCACGGCGTGGAGAAGGACGAGCGCGCGATGGCCATCGAGCGCGAGGAGATCGAGCGCTTGGCCAAGGACCGCGACGACGAACAGGCGATCCTCGACCGCAACGTCTATGCGCGTCTTTCCGACGTGCTGGTCGGCAAGGAAGCGATTGCCGGACCGAAAGGCTTCAAGAAGGGCTCGAAGCTGTCGAAGGACACGCTCGACGAGTACCCGCGTTCGCAGTGGTGGCAGTTCGCCGTGGAGAACGAGAAGCTCCAGGGCGAGCTCGAGGCTCTGCGCGGCCAGTATGACGAGTCCAAGAAGGCGCTCGAGCAGCGCTTCATGGACAAGGTCGAGAAGGTGCAGCGCGGCGACGAAATGCCTCCGGGCGTCATGAAGATGGTCAAGGTCTTCGTGGCGGTGAAGCGCAAGATGCAGCCGGGCGACAAGATGGCCGGCCGTCACGGCAACAAGGGTGTCGTGTCGCGCATTGTGCCGGTCGAGGACATGCCTTTCCTCGAGGACGGCACACATGCCGATATCGTGCTCAACCCGCTGGGCGTGCCGAGCCGCATGAATGTCGGCCAGATCCTGGAAACGCATTTGGGCTGGGCTTGCGCCGGCATGGGCAGGAAGATCGGAGAGCTGATCGACGCGTATAAGGGTGGTGGCGACATCAAGCCGCTGCGCAAGACGCTGGAAAGCTTCATGCCGGCCAACGACCGCAACGAGCCGATCCGCGAGTATGACGACGAGAGCATCGTTCGCCTGAGCGAGCAGATGCGCCGCGGCGTCTCGATCGCGACCCCGGTGTTCGACGGCGCGCATGAAGCCGACATCAACACCATGCTGGAGCAGGCGGGCCTGCACACCAGCGGTCAGTCGCAGCTCTATGACGGCCGCACCGGCGAGCCGTTCGATCGCAAGGTGACGATGGGCTATATCTACATGCTCAAGCTGCATCACCTGGTGGACGACAAGATCCACGCGCGTTCGATCGGCCCGTACTCGCTCGTCACCCAGCAGCCGCTGGGCGGCAAGGCGCAGTTCGGCGGTCAGCGTTTCGGCGAGATGGAGGTCTGGGCGCTCGAAGCCTACGGCGCCGCCTACACGCTGCAGGAAATGCTGACGGTGAAGTCCGACGACGTCGCCGGCCGCACCAAGGTCTACGAGGCGATCGTGCGCGGCGACGACACGTTCGAGGCGGGCATTCCCGAGAGCTTCAACGTTCTCGTCAAGGAAATGCGCTCGCTCGGCCTCAATGTGGAACTGGAGAACACCCAGGTCGAAGAGACCGCGACGCGTCTGCCCGACGCAGCCGAGTAAAGGCTATGGCGCGCCGCGCTGATGACGCGGCGCGCCTTCGAGCAAGATCCCGGAAAGTGGCTATGGTTTTCAGCCGGGATCAAGCTCAACCGAGAAGTTTTCTTCGGCCGGTTTGACCGGCCAGTCTGCGGACATTTCGTCCGCGATCGATGCAAGGGGTTATCGAGGACCCCGAAAAGGAGAACGGCATGAACCAAGAGGTCATGAATCTCTTCAACCCGCAGGCGCCTGCGCAGGTGTTCGATTCCATCCGGATCTCGCTTGCCAGCCCAGAGAAGATTCTGTCCTGGTCGTTCGGCGAGATCAAGAAGCCGGAGACCATCAACTACCGCACCTTCAAGCCGGAGCGTGACGGCCTGTTCTGCGCGCGCATTTTTGGCCCGATCAAGGACTACGAGTGCCTGTGCGGCAAGTACAAGCGCATGAAGTACAAGGGCGTCATCTGCGAAAAGTGCGGCGTCGAAGTCACGCTGTCGCGCGTTCGCCGCGAGCGCATGGGCCATATCGAGCTCGCCGCGCCCGTCGCCCATATCTGGTTCCTGAAGTCGCTGCCCTCGCGCATCGGCACGCTGCTCGACATGACGCTCAAGGACATCGAGCGCGTGCTTTACTTCGAGAACTACATCGTCACCGAGCCGGGCCTCACCGCGCTGAAGGAGAACCAACTCCTCAGCGAGGAAGAGTACATGCTGGCCGTCGACGAGTATGGCGAGGATAGCTTCACCGCCATGATCGGCGCCGAGGCCATCCATGACCTTCTGGCCGGCATGGACCTGGAGAAGATCGCCGGCGACCTGCGTTCGGAACTGGCTTCGACCACGTCCGAGCTCAAGCAGAAGAAGTACCTGAAGCGGCTCAAGGTCGTCGAGAACTTCATGGAATCCGGCAACCGCCCGGAGTGGATGATCATGAAGGTGGTTCCGGTGATCCCGCCGGACCTGCGCCCGCTTGTCCCTCTGGACGGCGGCCGCTTCGCCACGTCCGACCTCAACGACCTCTATCGCCGCGTCATCAACCGCAACAACCGTTTGAAGCGGCTGATCGAGCTGCGCGCCCCCGGCATCATCGTGCGCAATGAAAAGCGCATGCTGCAGGAAGCCGTCGACGCGCTGTTCGACAACGGCCGTCGCGGCCGCGTCATCACCGGCGCCAACAAGCGTCCGCTGAAGTCGCTGTCCGACATGCTGAAGGGCAAGCAGGGCCGGTTCCGCCAGAACCTGCTCGGCAAGCGCGTCGACTATTCGGGCCGCTCGGTCATCGTGACCGGTCCGGAGCTCAAGCTGCATCAGTGCGGCCTCCCGAAGAAGATGGCGCTCGAGCTGTTCAAGCCCTTTATCTACGCCCGCCTCGACGCCAAGGGCTTCTCCTCGACCGTCAAGCAGGCGAAGAAGCTGGTCGAGAAGGAGCGTCCGGAGGTTTGGGATATCCTCGACGAGGTCATCCGCGAGCATCCGGTGCTTTTGAACCGCGCGCCGACGCTGCACCGCCTCGGCATCCAGGCGTTCGAGCCGACCCTGATCGAAGGCAAGGCTATCCAGCTGCATCCGCTGGTCTGCACCGCCTTCAACGCCGACTTCGACGGCGACCAGATGGCGGTCCACGTGCCGCTGTCGCTGGAAGCGCAGCTCGAGGCCCGCGTGCTGATGATGTCGACCAACAACATCCTGCACCCGGCTTCCGGCGCGCCGATCATCGTGCCGTCGCAAGACATGGTTCTCGGTCTCTACTATCTCTCGATCGTCAACCAGAACGAGCCGGGCGAAGGCATGGTGTTTGCCGACATGGGCGAGCTCCAGCATGCGCTGGAGACCAAAGCCGTGACGCTGCACGCCAAGATCAAGGGCCGCTTCCGCAGCGTAGATGCGGAAGGCAACGTCGTGTCGAAGATCTACGACACCACGCCTGGCCGCATGATCATCGGCGAGCTTCTGCCGAAGAACGTCAACGTGCCGTACGAGACCGCCAACCAGGAGATGACCAAGAAGAACATCTCCAAGATGATCGACACCGTCTACCGCCACTGCGGTCAGAAAGAGACGGTCATCTTCTGCGACCGCATCATGGCGCTCGGCTTCGCGCATGCCTGCCGTGCCGGCATTTCGTTCGGCAAGGACGACATGCTGATCCCGGATAGCAAGATCAAGCTGGTGTCGGAGACCGAGGCTTTGGCCAAGGAATACGAGCAGCAGTACAATGACGGCCTGATCACGCAGGGCGAGAAGTACAACAAAGTCGTCGACGCCTGGGCCAAGTGCTCGGAAAAGGTCGCCGACGAGATGATGGCGCGCATCAAGGCGGTGGAGTTCGAGGACAACGGCCGTCAGAAGCCGATGAACTCGATCTACATGATGTCGCATTCGGGTGCGCGCGGTTCGCCCACCCAGATGCGCCAGCTCGCCGGCATGCGCGGCCTGATGGCCAAGCCCTCGGGTGAAATCATCGAGACGCCGATCATCTCGAACTTCAAGGAAGGCCTCACCGTGCTCGAGTACTTCAACTCGACCCACGGCGCCCGCAAGGGTCTGGCCGACACCGCCTTGAAGACGGCGAACTCGGGCTATCTCACCCGCCGCCTCGTCGACGTGGCGCAGGACTGCATCGTCAATTCGCTGGATTGCGGCACCGACAAGGGCCTCACCATGCAGCCGATCGTCGATGCCGGCCAGGTCGTCGCCTCGGTCGGCCAGCGCGTGCTGGGCCGCACTGCGCTCGACGACATCAACCATCCGGTCTCCGGCGAATTGCTGGTCAAGGCCGGCAAGCTGATGGACGAGCGCGATGTCGAGCAGATCGAAAAGGCCGGCGTGCAGTCGGTCCGCATTCGTTCGGCGCTGACCTGCGAGGTCAGGACCGGCGTGTGCGCCGTCTGCTACGGACGCGATCTGGCTCGCGGTACCCCCGTGAACCAGGGCGAGGCCGTCGGCGTCATCGCGGCGCAGTCGATCGGCGAGCCGGGCACCCAGCTCACCATGCGCACCTTCCACATGGGCGGCACGGCGCAGGTGGTGGATAGTTCGTTCCTTGAAGCCTCCTATGAGGGCAAGGTGCAGATCCGCAACCGCAACGTGGTGCGCAACTCGGAAGGCCAGCAGATGGTCATGGGCCGCAACATGGCGGTGCTCATCCTCGATGAGACCGGCAAGGAGCGCGCCACGCACCGCGTCGCCTATGGTTCGCGCATCTTCGTGGACGACGGCGACAAGGTGAAGCGCGGCCAGCGCATCGCCGAGTGGGACCCCTATACCCGCCCGATCCTCACCGAAATCGAGGGCAGGGTGGCGTTCGAGGATCTCGTCGACGGCATCTCCGTGCAGGAAACGGCCGACGAGTCGACCGGCATCACCAAGCGTGAGGTCATCGACTGGCGTTCGACGCCGCGCGGCAGCGACTTGAAGCCCGCGATCGTCATCCAGGACGCCAAGGGCAAGGTCGGCAAGCTGTCGAAGGGTGGCGACGCGCGCTTCCTGCTCTCGGTGGAGGCCATCCTCTCGGTGGAGCCTGGCGCTCATGTCCGTCCGGGCGACGTGCTTGCGCGTATCCCGATGGAAAGTGCCAAGACCAAGGACATCACCGGTGGTCTGCCGCGCGTGGCCGAACTGTTCGAGGCTCGCCGTCCGAAGGATCACGCCATCATCGCCGAGATCGATGGCACGATCCGCTTCGGCCGCGACTACAAGAACAAGCGCCGCATCATCATCGAGCCGCATGACTCGACCCTGGAGCCGGTGGAGTACCTGATCCCGAAGGGCAAGCCGTTCCATCTCCAGGACGGCGACGTCATCGAGAAGGGCGACTACATCCTCGACGGCAATCCGGCGCCGCACGACATCCTGGCGATCAAGGGCGTGGAGGCGCTTGCCTCCTACCTCGTCAACGAGATCCAGGAGGTCTACCGCCTGCAGGGCGTGTCGATCAACGACAAGCACATCGAGGTGATCGTTCGCCAGATGCTGCAGAAGGTCGAGATCACCACGCAGGGCGACTCGACCTATATCCCGGGCGACCACGTCGACGTGATCGAACTGGAAGAGGTCAACGAGCGCCTGATCGAGGACGGCAAGAAGCCGGCCGAAGGTCAGCCGGTGCTGCTCGGCATCACCAAGGCCTCGCTGCAGACGCCGTCCTTCATCTCGGCCGCCTCCTTCCAGGAGACGACTAGGGTGCTCACCGAGGCTGCGGTTGCCGGCAAGACCGACATGCTGCAGGGCCTGAAGGAAAACGTCATCGTCGGCCGTCTGATCCCGGCCGGCACGGGCGGCACGATGAGCCAAATAAGGCGCATCGCCACCTCGCGCGACGAGCTCATCATCGACGAGCGCCGCAAGGCCTCGGGTGTCGAGGTTGCCGAGCCGATGCTGACCGACATGGTCAATGCCGCGCAGTGAGCGGCATGAAATGACAAACAAGGAAAAGGGGCCCGCGCGGCCCCTTTTCGCATTTCAGAGCATGATCCCGAAAAGCGGGCGCCGGTTTTCGGAAAAGATCATGCCCCAACAAAGAGCCAGATCAGGACGAAGGCTCCACCAGCCGTCATCCTGCTTCACCAACGAGGAAGAGCTATGAGCAGCAAGACCTGGAAGGCTGTCGACGACTACATCGTTTCCTCTCTTTTCGAAGCGGATCCCGTGCTGGAAGCGGTCCTTGCGACCAACCGCGACCAGGGCCTGCCGGCGATCGACGTTTCGGCCGCGCAGGGCAAATTGCTGTCGCTGCTGGTGCGCATTCGAGGTGCGAAAAACGTGCTGGAGGTCGGCACGCTTGGCGGCTACTCGACGATTTGGATGGCAAGGGGATTGCCGGCGGACGGCAAGGTGGTAACGCTGGAGCTCGATCCGCATCACGCCAGGGTCGCGCGTTCGAACTTCGAGCGGGCAGGGGTTTCCGACAAGGTCGAGCTGAGGGTCGGTCCGGCGCTGCAGTCGCTTGCCGCTCTGGCGAGTGACAATGCCGGGCCGTTCGACCTGACCTTCATCGACGCCGACAAGCCGAACAATCCGAATTATCTAAGCTGGGCAATGAAGCTGGCGCGCTCCGGTACGGTCATCGTTTGCGACAACGTCATCCGTGACGGCGCGGTGCTCGACAAGGATGGGCGCGACGCCAATGTCGAAGGGGCGCGTGCGGCGTTTTCCTTCATCGGCGGCGACAAGCGGCTGGACGGCACCGCCATCCAGACCGTCGGCGCCAAGGGTTATGACGGGTTCACCATCGCGATCGTCGAGTAAGGGCGTCGTTCACGAGGCCGCTTTGCTGCTGCCTCAGTCGAAGAACGCTTCGACCACATTGCGCTTGCCCAACATGAAGGCGTCGGCGACGTGCTGCAGCGGCGCGAGATCGACATCGCAGGCCCCGGCGCGGATGATCTCGGCGAAGCGCCTGTAAAGCATCGGGTATTCGGCTTCCGGCTCGTCGTGGATGACTTTGCCGTCGACGGCGAGCTTCGCGCCGCCGCCCGACAGCACCATCTTGCCCTTGTCGGTCTCCGCCAGGATGTCCCAGCTCTGCGGACCGGTCTGCAGCCAGTCGAGATCCATCGCCACCGGCAAACCGTTCGAGGTGCGGAAGGCGACACGCGCCGCGACCGGCGCCGCGCGGTTCTCCGGAAAATCGAGCACGGCCGACGTGATGAACATCGGCGGCAGGATGTGGGTGGCGATCGACAGCGCGTTGATGCCTGGATCGAACACGCCGAAGCCGCCCGGTTCCCAGATCCATTCCTGGTTCGGATGCCAGCGGCGCACGTCTTCCTTCCAGTTGATGGCGGCAGAAGTCAGCCTGGCCCTGGCGAGGAACGCGCGTGCGGCCTCCACCGCCGGCGCATAGCGCGAATGCCAACTGGCGAAGAGCGAAACGCCGTTCGTCGCGGCAAGCGCCTTCAGGTGCTCGACTTCGCTGACGGTTGCGCCCGGCGGCTTTTCGAGGAACACGTGCTTCTTCGCTTCCAGCGCGGTGCGCGCGGCGTCGTAACGGAACTGCGGCGGCATGCAGAGCGAGACCGCATCGAGGCCGGGTTCGGCCGCAAGCATCGCTTCGATCGTCGGATAGTTGGCAATGCCGTCGACCTTGCCGTGACGGCTGGCCGCGGCGATGAGCTGGTAATTGCCGTCCTTGGCAACCGCCGGCAGGTGCTGGTCGCGGACGATCTTTCCCACGCCGACGATGCCGAGCTTGATGGGATTGCTGGTCATGAGAACTCCGGAAAGGGAAGAGTGGTTATTCTGGTTGGGGAAGGTTTGCGGGTAAGCCGGGGAAGGGCCGTCGTGCCGGGGCGCGATATCAGGACGGCTCGTCGAAAGTGACGATCGAAACTTCGCCTTCGAGCGCACCCTGATAGGCCGACAGATGCGGCTCCTCGTCGGGCTCGCCCTCCATGTCGCCGATCTGGTCGAGCTCGGCCTCGGCGAATCCCTCGGCGGCGAGCGATTCGAGCGCGCGGCGCACGGCAGAATCATCGTCGGGCGCCACCAACATCACATGCACGCCCTCCGGCTTGCCGCCTTTCTTGCGCCAGACCCGTCCGGTAATGATGGTCACCGGCCGTTCTTCGTTGTCGTTCACGGGCTGATTCCTCCTTTCCCGGGGAGATTGTCCGGTTCGAGCCGCCTTTTGGCACGAAGCCGGCGTCGAAAACAGCCGCAAGCCGGTCACTTTCTTCCTTGCTGTTGAAAAAAGACGCAAGAAAATTACATGCGTTTTCCGCATGGCTGCCCATCCTCGGGTTGGGCGCAATATTTGCCGCTTCGGGGTTGACGGACCCGGGGGTTGCGAGTAGAAGCCGCGACGTCAGAACCGATGTGAGGCTCTCCTGTCCGAAGCGACACGCTTTGGAGTTTGCCTCAAACAGGGTTCGTTTTACGAGCGAAAAGACATTTCCGGCGCGCATGAAGCGGCTTCCGCTTCCTCTGCAATTTGTTCGGGCAGGACCGCGAGGCGCGGTGTGTTGCCCGAATTTGCGTATGGAAATGACGCTTTGAGCGGCCCTGACAGGGCAGACACGGAATTGAGAGACAAGAGGGTTTAATGCCTACCGTCAACCAGCTGATCCGCAAGCCGCGCCTGGCGCCGGTGAAGCGCAACAAGGTCCCGGCCATGCAGCAGAACCCGCAGAAGCGGGGCGTCTGCACGCGCGTCTACACCACGACGCCGAAGAAGCCGAACTCGGCGCTGCGCAAGGTGGCCAAGATTCGCCTGACCAACGGTTTTGAAGTGATCGGCTACATCCCCGGCGAAGGTCACAACCTTCAGGAACACTCGGTGGTCATGATCCGCGGCGGCCGCGTCAAGGATCTGCCGGGCGTCCGCTACCACATCATCCGCGGCGTGCTCGACACGCAGGGTGTGAAGAACCGCAAGCAGCGTCGTTCGAAATACGGCGCCAAGCGTCCGAAGTAAGGGTTTCCCATGTCCCGTCGTCACAGTGCAGAAAAGCGTGAGATCAATCCGGACCCCAAGTTCGGCGATCTGGTCGTCACCAAGTTCATGAACGCCGTCATGTATGACGGCAAGAAGTCGGTTGCCGAGACCATCGTCTACGGCGCTCTGGACCAGGTCCAGGCCAAGACCAAGCAGGAGCCGGTCACCGTCTTCCATCAGGCGCTCGACAATGTCGCGCCGCATGTGGAAGTGCGCTCGCGTCGCGTCGGCGGCGCCACTTACCAGGTTCCGGTCGACGTGCGCCCCGAGCGTCGTCAGGCGCTGGCCATCCGCTGGCTGATCGCTGCTGCCCGCAACCGCAATGAGACCACCATGGTTGATCGCCTCTCGGGCGAGCTGATGGACGCGGCCAACAACCGTGGCACGGCCGTCAAGAAGCGTGAAGACACCCATAAGATGGCAGAAGCCAACCGCGCCTTCGCGCACTACCGCTGGTAAAGCGCGAACGAGACTGAGAGGCACCTCCCATGGCCCGCGAATACAAGATCGAAGACTACCGCAATTTCGGTATCATGGCGCATATCGACGCCGGCAAGACGACGACGACCGAGCGCGTCCTGTACTACACGGGCAAGTCGCACAAGATCGGCGAAGTCCATGACGGCGCCGCCACCATGGACTGGATGGAGCAGGAGCAGGAACGCGGCATCACCATCACGTCGGCCGCGACCACGACCTTCTGGAAGGGTCGTGACGGCAAGATGCGCCGCTTCAACATCATCGACACTCCCGGACACGTCGACTTCACCATCGAGGTGGAGCGTTCGCTGCGCGTGCTCGACGGTGCCATTGCGCTGCTCGACGCCAACGCCGGCGTGGAGCCGCAGACCGAGACCGTATGGCGCCAGGCCGACAAGTACCACGTGCCGCGCATGATCTTCTGCAACAAGATGGACAAGATCGGCGCCGACTTCTACCGCTCGGTGGAAATGATCGGTTCGCGCCTCGGTGCGCAGGCCGTCGTCATGCAGTTGCCGATTGGCGCCGAGACCGAGTTCAAGGGCATCGTCGACCTCGTCGATATGAATGCGCTCGTCTGGCGCGATGAGACCCTCGGCGCTGCCTGGGATGTCGTCGAGATCCCGGCAGACCTGAAGGAACGAGCCGAGCAGTTCCGCGAGAAGATGATCGAAGCCGCCGTCGAGATGGACGAGACTGCGCTCGAAAACTACCTCGAAGGCAAGATGCCGTCGAACGACGAGATCCGCGCGCTGATCCGCAAGGGCACCATCGCGGTCAAGTTCTTCCCGATGTTCTGCGGCTCGGCTTTCAAGAACAAGGGCGTGCAGCCGCTGCTCGACGCCGTCGTCGAATACCTGCCGTCGCCGATCGACGTTCCGGCCATCAAGGGTGTCGATGCCAAGACCGACGCCGAGATCGAGCGTCATGCCGATGACAACGAGCCGCTGTCGATGCTGGCGTTCAAGATCATGAACGACCCGTTCGTCGGTTCGCTGACCTTCGCCCGCATCTACTCGGGCAAGCTCACCAAGGGCACCTCGCTCGACAACACCGTGAAGGGCAAGAAGGAGCGCATCGGCCGCATGCTGCAGATGCATGCCAATTCGCGCGCCGACATCGAGGAAGCCTATGCCGGCGACATCGTCGCTCTGGCTGGCCTCAAGGACACGACCACCGGCGACACGCTGTGCGATCCGCTGCACCCGGTCATCCTCGAGCGCATGGAATTCCCCGATCCGGTCATCCAGATCGCCATCGAGCCGAAGACCAAGAACGACCAGGAAAAGATGGGCCTCGCGCTGCATCGCCTGGCGGCCGAGGATCCGTCCTTCCGCGTCAAGACCGACGAGGAAAGCGGTCAGACGATCATCGCCGGGATGGGCGAATTGCACCTCGACATCATCGTCGACCGCATGCGCCGCGAGTTCAAGGTGGAAGCCAATGTAGGCGCTCCGCAGGTCGCTTATCGCGAGACGATCACCCGCACCCACGAGCAGGACTACACGCACAAGAAGCAGACCGGCGGTACCGGCCAGTTCGCCCGCGTCAAGATCCTGTTCGAGCCGAACACCGAGAGCGAAGAGTTCGTGTTCGAGTCCAAGATCGTCGGTGGTGCGGTTCCGAAGGAATACATCCCCGGTGTCGAGAAGGGCATCAACAGCGTCATGGGTTCCGGCCCGTTCGCCGGCTTCCCGATGATCGGCGTCAAGGCGACCCTGATCGACGGCGCCTTCCACGACGTCGACTCCTCGGTGCTGGCGTTCGAAATCGCCTCCCGCGCCTGCTTCAAGGAAGCCGCTCCGCGCCTCGGCGTGCAGCTCCTGGAGCCGATCATGAAGGTCGAGGTCGTGACGCCGGAAGATTATGTCGGCGGCGTCATCGGCGACCTCAACGGCCGTCGTGGCCAGATCCAGGGTCAGGAAGCGCGCGGCGTTGCCGTCGTCATCAACGCGATGGTGCCGCTCGCCAACATGTTCAAGTACGTCGACAATCTGCGTTCGATGTCGCAGGGCCGCGCCCAGTACACGATGCAGTTCGACCACTACGAACCGGTTCCGACCGCGGTCGCCCAGGAAGTTCAGAAGAAATACGCGTAACTCGAGCGGGTTGCACGAGACCTTAATTCAAGGCCCGCACGGGCAGGCAGGAATGGAGAGATCACATGGCAAAAGGTAAATTCGAGCGCACCAAGCCGCATGTGAACATTGGCACGATCGGCCACGTCGATCATGGCAAGACGTCGCTGACGGCGGCGATCACGAAGTTTTTTGGCGAATACAAGCGCTATGACCAGATCGACGCGGCGCCGGAAGAGAAGGCGCGCGGCATCACCATTTCGACGGCGCATGTCGAGTATGAGACGGCCAACCGTCACTATGCCCATGTCGACTGCCCCGGCCACGCCGACTATGTGAAGAACATGATCACCGGCGCCGCGCAGATGGACGGCGCGATCCTGGTGGTTTCGGCCGCCGACGGCCCGATGCCGCAGACCCGCGAGCACATCCTGCTGGCCCGCCAGGTCGGCGTGCCGTCGATCGTGGTGTTCCTCAACAAGGTCGACCAGGTCGACGACGCCGAGCTGCTGGAGCTGGTCGAGCTCGAGGTTCGCGAGCTTCTGTC
>NZ_FOVT01000032.1 GCF_900115245.1 Mesorhizobium sp. NFR06 | reverse complement strand
GAGGGGTCGATCTTCGCGATGAAGAACGACGACAAGCAACGCATATCGATTGCCGCGCCCGCTGTCTTCGGTTTCGTGACCCTGCCCAGGGTCGTGGCGATCATCCGTTCCAAGACCGCCTCAAGCGTCCGATCGATTTCGAGAAGCTACGACCAGATTGGTGAGCACATCCTGTCCGGCCGCGCGGATCTCGGAATTTCAAGGCTGCCTTTGGCCCGCAATCAGGTCTGCTTCGTCCCTCGTTGGTGACCCGCTGCTTGACGTGAACTTCGCGATGACTTGCAGTTGCCGGACTATAGCGGAAGTTAGGTCTAAGATACGACCATGGAACCTTAACGTCACCTCGAGCCTTTAGCGCTTGATCGAGCTTTGCACGCCGTTTGCGATTTCGAGGCTGGAAAACAGGCCTCCAGGTATCAAAGGCGTGCCGCATTCGCAGCGACGTAGCCAGCGTGGAAGACGCGGATGTGCTCTGGCTACCAGCCCAAATGGATTATCTGGGAAAGATCGGCGATGTCGCCGTAGATCATCGAACCTTTCACTAGAAAACACTTACCGCCCAGGACCTCGAAGAGCTTGCTTGATGCGCTGCAAACCGGTGGGACCTTGCGGTCTTTGGCTTCGGCATGGCCGATGCTGACCGCTAGGATAACGAAGGCACTGAGAATCGTTTTGCTCATAGCTACTAACCCCTAAAGCCAACTGGCTTCTTGGGCCGCAAAACTGGGCTGCCATCTGTAAAGTAGCATCAGGCCGTGATGGATCTCATCCTTCGATTGGATGGCAGGATTCATCTATTCGCCGTAGGCGCAAGGGCGGCTGCAATCGTTCACTCCAAGTTCGACAGCTGCGAAGAAGCCTGCTTGCAACCTCCAGACATCATTCAGAAACATTCCAGAAAAAATCCAGAAATCATTCAAGCGTAGAATCCACCATACAGAGGGTCCTTCATCGGCTGCAGCAGCGCAGCACTTGTTCGGATGGGACAAGCGATGCAAAGGTTCTCGATCACCTTGATAGGCGCGTTGGTCGGCATTTTGCTCGTCACCGGCCCGATCGAAGCTGGCGAGGCAAAGGTTGCGACGACCCGGACCGAGCGCTGCACCAATCTCAGCCGCCAAGTTGACGAAGCCCTCCAAACCCATGCCGCGGCAACGCAGGTCACCGCGGCGAAAGCACTTCAAAAAAGGGCAAACCGGTTCTGCGCCAACAAGAAGCAGGCGCAGGGCATCCGGATGCTCGCAAACGCGTTGAAGCTGCTTGGCGTGACACCGATTGATCCCGATGTGGTGTCACCCAAAACCGACTTGCACAGTAAGGAGAAAAAGCCATGAAGAAGTCTCTTCTCTGCGCCCTCGGCCTCGCTGTTGCCTTGGCTTTCTCGATGCCGGCTCTCGGCATCGCCGCCGCCACCAAGACGACCGCTCCGGCTGCCACGACCGCGACACCCGCGCCGACCACAACCATGGCTGCGAAGCCGCACAAAGTCGCGACCAAGAAGGTCTGCAAGCCGACCAAGACGCACAAGTGCCCGGTGAAGCATCGTAAGCACACGGCGAAGACTGCAGCGCCAAAACCTGCCTATTAAGCTCTCAGTGCCAAGAAGGCCGTTCCATCGTGCTTACCTGGAACGGCCTTTTTCCAATGCGGCGGCCACGGCAAGCGCAGGGCCAACCTACCTCACCCTCCGGTCGACAAGCTCGATCCGCCGGTCCATGCAGCGGCCATCTTAAGATCGTGCGTCACCGCAACGACACTCTTGCCGAGCTTGCGCACAAGGTCTTCCAATATTGTGAAGACCTGCTCGGTGGTGTCGAGGCTCCCGGTGGGCTCATCGGCGAGGATGAGCGGCAGGTCGTTGGCAAGCGGGCGCTACCGCGACACGCTGGCGTTGTCCGCCCGAATGCTTATCGGGCTGCTGGTCGAGTTGTTCGGCTAGGCCGAGCGATGCGAGCAGGTCGCCGGCCCGGTCATGCATATCCTGCCGCGAAAGCCGGCCGAGCTTGCGCATCGGAATCTCGACATTCTCGCGTGCGGTGAACTCGGGCAGAGGAACGCGCTCGATTCATCTGCCGCGCAAGCATGGCGACGACTGCCTGCAGGTGCTGCGCTGGCTCTACGACCGACGCGATCTCGCCGAGGCCAAGGCCGATCTCGCCGCATGGCTTGCCAAATGGTCGGGCCGCTATCCGCGGCTGACGACATGGGTGGAGGAGACCATCGAACGCACGCTGACCTTCTTTTGCCTGCCGCGCCAGCACCACAAGCACCTGAAGTCCACCAACATGCTCGAACGCCTCAACGAGGAAATCCGCCGGCGCACCTATGTCGTGCGCATCTTTCCCAACGCCCAAAGCTGCCTGCGCCTGGTCAGGGCGCTGGCCGTCGAGACCAACGAAAACTGGATGGAGGCCAACCGCTACATCAACATGGATGATCTGCGCGAGCACAAGAAGCTCGCCCTGCGCCAAGCCGCATGACCTCTACCATGGCCGCTCCTTTTTGCAGAACTTGACGCACATAACCAGGACAGGGCCAGCGCGCTGGCGGGCTGTCAGACGGCCCTGCAGCCAACTAGTCTTGGGGAAATGGGTAAGCCGCGGGGCCAGAGGACACCAAGGAAGGTGGCGCTACGCGGCGCCCCGAACCGGAGGCGGTGCGACGACCGACAAAGGAAAATCCCGTCGAGACAGCCGATGCGCTCCTGAATGTCCTTGCGCGCCAAGAACATCACCTCACAAGTCATAGATCGACAGCCGTTGATCGCTGCGGGCTCATCCCACGGCGCCTCTCGCGGCACTCGGATGGTGGCTGGCCGTCAGGTCTATAGCTCGATCCTGAGACTCATTTCTCCATTGCTATCGCAGGTCGGCCGCGTTTTACGCATCCGATCAAGCTGGCCGACGGGTAGCCGCTTGCGACGATCCTTTCGACCAATGTGCCTGCGCTCCCGGGCTCGCAAGCAATCAGCAACCCACCTGAGGTTTGTGGGTCGGTGAGCAGATCGCGCCGCCACTCCGGCATGCCTTCATGCAGCCGCACCGCATCGCCGTAACTTGCCCAATTACGCCGCGACGCTCCGGTGACGAAGCCTTGTTGCGCAAGTGATGAAGCCTGCGCAAAGACGGGAACGGCGCGGTCGCGGATCACCAGTCTGCAGTGTGAGCCGCGCGCCATTTCAAGGGCGTGTCCGAGCAAACCAAAGCCCGTCACGTCGGTGATCGCATGCACGCTTGCGTCCTTGGCGAGTTCCGATCCGATCCGATTGAGAAGTGTTGTCGAAGTAATCATTTCTTCATAACCATCGGGCGACAACGCCTGCTTTTTGATGGCCGCTGAATAGATTCCGACACCGAGCCCCTTGGTCAGGACTAGCATATCTCCCGGCTTGGCCCCGGAGTTGCGCCGGATGTCCGCTGGCCGGCAGGTGCCAATCACGGCAAGGCCGTAGATCGGCTCCGGTGAGTCGATCGAATGGCCGCCGGCGACCGGTATCCCTGCTGTGCCGCAGATGTCGCGCCCGCCTTTCATGATTTCCCGCACCGTGTGCGTCGGCAATTTCGCGATCGGCATTCCGACGATGGCCAAGGCCATGATCGGCAGGCCGCCCATTGCATAGACGTCGGAGAGTGCGTTGGCCGCAGCGATCCGGCCGAAATCGTATGGATCGTCCACCATCGGCATGAAGAAATCGGTGGTAGCAATCACGCAGGTCGTGTCGTCGATCTGCCAGACGGCGGCATCGTCTCCGGTTTCAGTACCGACAAGGAGCTGCCTGAAGAGGCTGGGTTCCGCCTGCTCGACAAGAAGCTGCTGGAGGACGGAGGGCGCCAGCTTGCACCCGCAACCGCCGCCATGAGCAAGGCTGGTCAGGCGCGGAGGTGCTTCCGAGATATCGCCCCGCACCGCGGGAGCAGTTTCAAACGCCACGCCACACTGTAGGGTCGCGTTCGGAAAACCGTCAATCGCATTTTTTCGCGCGAAACATTTGCTGCGTTCGATCTGCGCCCTAAGTTTTTGACATTGCGCCAATTCGGTCCAAAATGGCGTCACTGTTCCTTGGTTCTGGATGCCCTATGGGCATGGAATTCGGGAGGAAATCCAGATGAATGTTGAACTCTCACGGCGCGCGTTCCTGCAGACCGCAGGCGCGGGTCTCGCCGGCACGACGTTGGGAGCTTTCGGCTTCGCCGACGTCGAGGCCGCACATGCGGCCGCGATACGGCCCTTCAAGCTCGCAAAAACGGCCGAGACGCGCAACACTTGCCCATATTGCTCGGTGGCCTGCGGCATCATCATGTATTCGAAGGGCGACCTCAGGAAGGGCGAGAAGGCCGAGATCACCCATATCGAGGGCGATACCGACCACCCGACCAATCGCGGCACCTTGTGCCCCAAGGGATCGGCTCTGCTCGGCTTCGTAAAATCCCCGACCCGGCTACAGCATCCAATGATCCGCAGGCCCGGGTCCGACAAGTTCGAGCCGATAGGCTGGGAGGAAGCGCTAGATCGCATCGCTCGTCTGATGAAGGACGATCGCGACAAGAATTTCGTCGCCAGGAACAATGACGGCGTGACGGTCAACCGGTGGATCACCACGGGCTTTCTCGCCGCCTCGGCTTCGACCAATGAAACCGCGTTCGCGACCTACAAGGTGGTTCGCAGCGCAGGCATGCTGGTGTTCGATAACCAGGCACGTGTCTGACACGGCCCGACGGTGGCGAGTCTCGCCCCAACATTCGGCCGCGGTGCAATGACCAATTCCTGGACCGACATCAGGAACACGGATCTTGTTGTGATCATGGGCGGCAATGCCGCCGAGGCGCATCCTTGCGGGTTCAAATGGGTTACGGAAGCGAAGGCCAACCGCGGCGCCAAGCTCATCGTCATCGATCCGCGCTTTACCCGCTCAGCCTCCGTGTCAGACGTCTATGCGCCGATCCGCCAGGGAACAGACATCGCCTTCCTGCTCGGGCTCATCAACTACTGCATCCAGAACGACAAGGTGCAGTGGGACTATGTGAAGGCGTTCACCAACGCGGCCTATGTCGTCAAGCAGGGCTTCACGTACAAGGACGGCCTGTTTTCCGGCTATGACGAGGCGAAGCGGGACTACGACAAGTCGACCTGGGATTACGATATCGGACCCGACGGCTTCGCCGTTGTCGACGAGACCCTGGCCAATCCCCGTTGTGTCTGGAACCTGCTCAAGAACCACGTCGCAGTATATACGCCGGAGATGGTGGAGCGCATCTGCGGCACGCCGAAGGAGAAATTCCTGCAGGTGGCCAAGATGGTCGCCGAAACGTCCGCGCCGAACAAGGCGATGACGTCGATGTATGCGCTCGGCTGGACGCAGCACTCGAAGGGGTCGCAGAATATTCGCGCCATGGCCATGCTGCAGCTTGTGCTCGGCAATATCGGCATCCGTGGCGGAGGGATGAATGCTCTGCGCGGCCATTCCAACATTCAGGGGCTGACTGACATCGGGCTGATGTCGAACCTGCTGCCCGGCTATCTCACGCTGCCGACGCAGAAGGAGCCAGACCTCGCCACTTACATGTCGACGCGCGGCTTCAAGCCGCTGCGGCCGAACCAGATGAGTTATTGGCAAAACTACAAGAAGTTCTTCGTAAGCTTCCAGAAATCGATGTGGGGCGATGCGGCGACGCCTGAGAACGACTTCGCCTATGACTACCTGCCGAAGCTCGACCTGCCGGGATACGATCTGCTGCGTGCTTTCGAGCTGATGCACCAGGGCAAGATGAACGGTTATTTCTGCCAAGGGTTCAACCCGCTGCAGGCCGCTCCGAACAAGAAGAAGCTGCTTGAGTCGCTCTCGAAGCTCAAATTCCTTGTCATCATGGATCCGTTGGATACGGAGACAGGGCGGTTCTGGGAAAACCACGGGCCGTATAACGATGTCGATCCATCGCAGATTCAGACGGAAGTTTATCAGTTGCCATCCACCTGCTTTGCCGAGGATGACGGCTCGCTGGTCAATTCGGGGCGCTGGCTGCAGTGGCATTGGGCCGGCGGCACGCCCCCCGGTGAGGCTAAGCGCGACACGTGGATCATGGCGCAGCTCTATCTTCGCCTCAAGGAGCTCTACACCAAGGAAGGCGGCGCCTTCCCCGATCCGATCGTCAAGCTCGCCTGGCCTTACGCCGATCCCGGCGATCCGAAAGCCGAGGAACTTGCCCAGGAGATCAACGGCAGGGCGCTGGCCAGAGTGACCGACACGGCGGACCCGACGAAGGTGCTGGCCGAGGCCGGCAAGCTGCTGCCGGCCTTTGCCGCGTTGCGCGACGACGGCTCGACCGCCTGCGGCTGCTGGATCTATTCCGGCTGCTTCAACGAGAACGGCAACAACATGGCCCGGCGGGACACGACCGATCCCGACGACGCCGGCTTCTATTCGAAATGGGCGTTCTCATGGCCCGCCAATCGCCGCATCCTCTACAACAGGGCCTCTGCGGATCTCGCTGGAAAACCTTGGGATCCGAGCCGCAAAGTGATCGAATGGGACGGCACGAAGTGGGCGGGCTACGACGTGCCCGACATTTTGCCCACCGCCAAGCCCGACCAGGTCGGCCCGTTCATCATGAACCCGGAAGGCGTCTCGCGCCTCTTTACCCGGGGCATGATGCGCGACGGACCATTCCCGGCGCATTATGAGCCGTTCGAGTCGCCGATCGTCAATCCGATTGCACCGAAAGTCCGCGGCAATCCCGCGGCGCGGGTATTCCAAGGCGATCTGGCCCAGTTCGCCGAAGCGGCCTCGCAGGAGTTCCCTTATGCGGCGACTTCCTACCGCCTGACCGAGCATTTCCACTTCTGGACCAAGCACGTCATCGTCAATGCGGTGATCCAGCCGGAGTTCTTCGTGGAGATCTCGGAACAGCTTGCGGCCGAGAAGGGCATCACCAAGGGCGGATACGTGCGCGTATGGTCGAAGCGCGGCTCGGTCGTGGCGAAGGCCATGGTGACCAAGCGGATCAGGCCGCTCACCTGCGACGGCAAGACCATTCACATCGTGGGCATACCGCTGCACTGGGGCTTCACGGGCGCGGCAAAGAAGGGCTTCGGTCCGAACATGCTGACGCCCTTTGTCGGCGACGCCAATATCGAGACCCCGGAATATAAGGCGTTCCTGGTCAACATCGAGCCCGCACCAGGGCCGGTGGCGTAGAAGGAGCAAACGATGTTTCCTCCGCTCCCCAATCCTTCGACGACGGATATGGCATCGCGTTTCTCCGGGAAGGACCTCATCCGCCGCTCGGCGTCGAACGTGCCCGCCCCTGAAAAGCAACTGACCGAAGTCGCCAAGCTTATCGATGTCTCGAAATGCATCGGCTGCAAAGCCTGTCAGACGGCCTGCATCGAGTGGAACGACACGCATCCGCAAGTTGGCGACTTTACCGGCGCCTTCGAGAATCCGCCCGACCTGACGCCGGATATGTTCACGCTGATGCGCTACAGTGAATGGGACAATCCCGAGACCAACGAACTTGAATGGCTGATCCGCAAGGACGGCTGCATGCATTGCGCCGATCCGGGCTGTCTCAAGGCCTGTCCGGCGCCGGGCGCGATCGTTCAGTATTCGAACGGCATCGTCGATTTCGTCCACGAGAACTGCATCGGCTGCGGCTATTGCATAAAGGGATGCCCGTTCAACATCCCACGCATCTCCAAGGTCGACCACACGGCCTACAAATGCACGCTCTGCTCCGACCGCGTGGCGGTCGGTCAAGGGCCGGCTTGCGCCAAGGCCTGCCCGACTCAGGCGATCGTCTTCGGCACCAAGGACGAGATGAAGGGCTGGGCCGCCAAGCGCGTCGAGGACTTAAAGTCGCGCGGCTTCGTCAATGCCGGCCTCTATGATCCGCCGGGCGTCGGCGGCACACATGTGATGTATGTGCTGCATCATGCCGACAAGCCAGAGATTTACAGCGGCCTGCCCAAGGACCCGAAGATCAGTCCGCTGGTGGAGGCGTGGAAAGGTGTCACCAAATACGCAGGCCTCACGGTCTTGGGCGTGGCAGCCGGCGTCGGCTTGCTCCACCACCTGATCATGGGACCGAACAGGGTAACCGAGGCGGATGAGGAGCACGCCGAAGAGTTGACGGAAGGCGCCAGCCATGGCCGCCGATGACCTCCAACCGAACGAACGGATCCATCCTGGCAAGCCGGTGATCGTGGATCGCTACACGGTGGGGGCACGGATCAACCATTGGATCACGGCGGCAAGCCTGGTCCTGCTCGCCCTGTCCGGCCTGGCGATGTTCCACCCGAGCCTGTTCTTCCTGTCCCGCCTTTTCGGCGGGGGCCAGTTCACACGCTTCATCCATCCCTGGATAGGCGTCGTGCTCTTCTTCAGCTTCCTTGGACTTTTCCTTCGATTCTGGAAGGCCAATCTGTGGAGGCGTGAGGACGGGACGTGGCTCGGCCGTTTCCGTGACGTGCTGACCAACCATGAGGACAATGTTCCCGAGGTCGGCAAGTACAATGCCGGCCAAAAACTCGTCTTCTGGTCGATGTCGGTGCTGATCGTGATCCTCATCTCCAGCGGGTTGTTGGCATGGGATCAATATTTCTCCCAGTATACGACAATCGATCAGAAGCGCGTGGCCATACTTGTCCACTCGCTAGCCGCGGTGGCGATCATCGGCGTCTGGATCGTGCATTTCTACTCGGCCATCTGGGTGCGCGGCACCATTCCCGCCATGACGCGCGGACGGGTGACCGGCGGCTGGGCCTGGCGACATCACCGCAAATGGCTGCGGGAGCTCGTCACCAAATCAGGCAAGGGAACAGGATCATCGGGATCGAAGCCCGCCGAATAGAGTGGGCGCTGGTCGGATGACATTGCCGCCCTAGTTTGATGTTTGCACATGATTTTTGTGCCGGTCAGGCAACCACGTGACCCGTGCGGTTCGTGAGGCTCGAATGCCAAGACAGATCATTCCGGCCGGTTCCGACCCCACCGCCATCGGCGAGGTCTCCGCCCCTCCCTTTGCCCGCCTTCCCGAGCCTGAAAGCCTGTTCTCTCGCCGCGCGCGGCGGTGGAACGCGCTGGCGGCAGGCCATGAGCTAGGTCCCTATCTTCGCTTTCTCGCCGCTCTCGCCGATGTGCAGCACCGCATTCAGGAGGGCCTGGCGGAGCCACAGATGCCTGATCCCGCAGCGCGCGAGCGCGCGCGCAGCTTTGGAATGCCGCCGCTCGACCGCAACAGCCTCGCGCTCGAGACGGCCGCGGAGACGCTCGATCGCCTGACTATAGCGGCGGCGGCGATCGAGAAGCCGGTCGCCGCAGCCGATGCGCTGGACCGTTTGAGGCAGGCCACTCCGGCGAAGCGCGCTGGCATGATGCGCAATGTACTCGCCGGTGCGATCCTGATGGAGGCGCTCGCCGAGCACGTCTATACCGCCGCCGCGCTGCAGGTCCACTTCGCCCGTCTCGCCGCCCGCCTCGACGTCCCCCCGCTGGTGCCGGTAGGCGAGGGCGCATGCCCGGCCTGCGGCTGCCCGCCCGCATCATCGATCATTGTCGGCTGGCAGGGGGCTCACGGGTCGCGCTTCTGCGCGTGTTCGCTGTGCGGTACGCTGTGGAACCACGTGCGCATCAAATGCACGTTGTGCGGCTCGACAAAGGGCATCGGCTACCAGGAGATCGAAGGCGGGCAGGGCGTCGTGAAGGCCGAGACCTGCGATTCCTGCGGCCGCTATGTGAAGATCCTGCATCAGCACAAGGATCCCGCTCTCGACCCAATCGCTGATGACGTGGCGACGCTTGGCCTCGACATGCTCGTGCGCGAAACAGGCTATCGCCGCGGATCGTTCAACCCGTTCCTGATCGGCTACTGAGGATGCTATGACCGGCCTGCCCGCACGCGGCCTGCGTGATCTGCCCTCAGTCGATCAGGTGTTGAAGACACCGTTCGCGGCCGTGGCGGTCGAGCGCTTCGGCCAGCAGTCCACGACGCGCGCCGTCAGGGATGCGCTCGAACAAGCACGGGCAGCTTGCCGTACTGGGACTGCAGTGCCCGAACCGAGCGACCTCGCCGCCAACGCGCTCGTCCGTCTCAAGGCCGCGGAGCGCCCATCGCTGCGCCCGGTTTTCAACCTCACCGGGACCGTGCTGCACACAAATCTCGGCCGTGCCCTCATCGCGGGCGAAGCTTTAGAGGCGATGCGCACTGCCATGCGCGACGCGGTGACGCTCGAGTTCGACATCGGGACCGGCAGACGCGGCGAACGCGACGATCATCTGCGGGCGCTTATATGCGATCTCAGCGGCGCCGAGGACGCGACCATTGTCAACAACAATGCGGCAGCAGTCCTTCTCGTCCTCAACACACTCTCGCTTGGCCGCGAGGCCATCGTGTCGCGTGGCGAGCTGATCGAGATCGGCGGCTCGTTCCGTATGCCCGACATCATGGTCCGCGCGGGCGCGAAGCTCGTTGAGGTCGGAACTACTAACCGTACCCATCTGCGGGACTATCTGTCGGCCATCGGTCCAACGACCGGGGTCGTGCTCAAGGTGCATACGTCGAATTATCGGATCGAGGGGTTCACGGCCGAGGTTCCTGCGCGCAAGCTTTCGGCAATCGCCAAGGAGCGCCGCGTACCTCTCGTCCACGACCTCGGCTCGGGCACGATCATCGATCTTACGCAATATGGCCTTGGGTACGAACCGACTGTGGGCGAGGCGATCGCGGACGGCGCCGATCTCGTGACCTTCTCGGGCGACAAGCTGCTCGGAGGGCCGCAGGCAGGTTTCATCGTCGGCAGGAAGGATCTTGTTGCCGAGATCAACCGAAACCCGATGAAGAGGGCGCTTCGCCTCGACAAGCTGCGGCTGGCCGCACTGGAGGCGACGCTGAGGCTCTATCGCAATCCGGATCGCCTGGCGGAACGGTTGCCAACTCTGAGGCTGCTCGCGCGCCCCGCCGTCGATATTGCAGCGCAGGCCCTTCGCCTCGCCCCCGCGCTTTGCAATATTCTGGGCGATCAATTTGCGGTGGACGTCGTGGAATGCCGCAGCCAGGTCGGATCGGGTGCAATGCCGCTCGACACCCTGCCGAGCGCCGGGCTGGCCATCAGCCACCAATCGGGAAGCGGTCAGGCCCTGGAAACGCTTGCAGCCGCCTTGCGCGCGCTGCCTGTTCCAGTGATCGGGCGCATCGAAAAGCAGGCGCTCAGGCTCGATCTGCGCTGCCTCGAAGACGAAGCCGGCTTTGTGACCAATCTCGCAACCTTCTCTCCAGGGGGCAGCGCCGATGCGATGGCTTGATCATCTCGCGCGCAAGGCCGCTCCGGCATCTGCGGCCGACCAGTTGGCCGCGGCCCTCGACGCTGCCAAACGGGGCGACTACGCCACAGCTCTCGGCATTTGGGAACCGCTGGCGCGATCGGGATCGGCTCGCGCCCAAAACAATATCGGCGCCTGCTTTGCCGAGGGGCTCGGCGTCGAGCGCGACCGCATTCTTGCCTTGCGCTGGTTGGCGCTCGCCGCCGAAGCCGGCGATCCAGTTGGGCAGCGGAACCTCGCCTCGCTCTGTTTCCGCGGCGAAGGCGTTGAACAGAATTACCGCCGCGCGGCCGAGCTCTATCGGGCCGCGGCCGAGCAGGGCGACGGACCGGCACAGGACATGCTGAGCTGGATGCTGCTCGAGGGTAAGGGGATCGAGCCCGACATCGCCGAAGCGCGGCGCTGGGCGCTTGCCGCCGCCGGGCAAGGGATCGCATCTGCGATGACCCGTGTCGGCATGCTCTATCACGATGCGCTCGGCGTGCCGCGCGATCCTGCCGAAGCGGTCCGCTGGTGGCGCAAGGCGGCATTGCGCGGCGACGCCGACGGTCAGGCGATGCTCGGCGCCGCCTGCCATCTCGGGGCCGGCGTTCCCGCCGACGCTGTCGAAGCCTATGCCTGGCTCTTGCGTGCGCAGGCAGGCCGTAGTGCTCTCGCAGGTCGGTATATCGACGCGGCGCGCGCCGCGCTCACCGCGGACGAGATCGCCGAGGCCGAGCGCCTTGCCACGTCGTCTATCGAGGAGCCTTCGCCATGATCGTCGGTACGGCGGGGCATGTCGATCACGGAAAGACGGCGCTGGTGAAGGCACTGACCGGCGTCGACACGGACCGGCTCCAGGAAGAGAAGGCGCGCGGCATGACGATCAACCTTGGCTTCGCCTATCTTCCGACGCCAAGCGGGGACGTCGTCGGGTTCATAGACGTTCCGGGTCATGAGCGCTTCGTGCACACCATGGTCGCCGGCGCCAGCGGCATCGATTTCGTCCTGTTGGTCGTGGCGGCCGACGACGGCATCATGCCGCAGACGCGTGAACACCTGGCGATCGTCGATCTCCTTGGCGTCAAGCGCGGGCTGGTCGTGCTCTCGAAGTGCGATCTCGCCGACCCGACACGACGTGCCACCGTTGCCGCGGACATCAGCGCCGCCCTCGCGGGTACCACCCTGGAAGGGGCTGAGGCAATTCCTGTCTCCACTATCACGGGGGAAGGCATCGATGACCTTCGACGCCAGCTGTTCGAAGAGGCATCGCGCTTTGCTAGGCGCTCAGCCTCGGACCGCTTTCGATTGGCGGTCGACCGCTGCTTTACCCTGCATGGCATCGGTACAGTCGTGACGGGCACCGTCCTCTCAGGTAGCATTGGCCTCGGTGACAGCGTGGTGGTGAGCCCGCCAGGGCTTACCGCGCGCATTCGCTCGATCCACGTTCAGGACCAGGTGGCAGAGCGCGGCCGGGCCGGAGACCGCTGCGCGCTCTGTCTGACGGGCGACGGCGTCAGCAAGGAGGCGATCCGCCGCGGAGACGTGATCCTCGATCCCACGCTTCACGCGCCGGCGGACAGGGTCGACGCCGAGTTGCGCCTGCTGCCGCGCGAGCCAAGGCCGATCGGGCAGTGGTTCCCGGTGCGGTTCCACCACGCCGCGGCCGAGGTTGGAGCGAGGATCGTGCTTCTCGGCGACGAGCCCATAGCGCCGGGCGGCGCTGCCAAGGTCCAGATCGTCTTGGAGAGCCCGATCGCCGCCGCTGCCGGCGACGCTTATGTAGTTCGCGACACCTCCTCGCGGCGGACCATCGGCGGCGGGCGTCTCATCGACCTTAGGGCGCCGAGCCGCAAACGCCGTTCGCCGGAACGGCTGGCCAGGCTCGAAGCCTATGCGGTCCCGGCGCCGGAGAGGGCCGTCGTGGCGCTTCTAGACACACCGCCCCGCTATCTCGACCTCGGCGCCTTCGCACGCGACCGGGCACTCGGCGCGGGCGAGGTCGCACGCCTCATCGATCGTCTCGGACTTGTCAGCTTTGCTGTCGGCCAGGCGCAGTTCGTGGTTTCGTCAATGTGCTGGGCTCGCTTCAAGCGCGACCTGAACTCTTTCCTGGAGTCCTTCCATGCCGGCAACCCGGATTTGCCGGGTGTTGGAACGGAGAAACTGCGACTTCAGCTCGATCCCTGTCTTCCCGCGTCGGCTTTCGACGCTGCTATACGCAGCCTCGTCCGCGCCGGTCAGATTGAGCTCGACGGCGCCTGGATACGGCTTCCGGGCCACGAGGTTCGTCTAGCGGCCAGGGAGGAGGCTCTATGGCGTGAGATCGAGCCTCTGATAGCCGGCCCGGTGAGATTCCATCCCCCAAGAGTACGCGACGTCGCGGGGGGGCTTGCCAGGCCGGAAGCGGAGATTCGCCGGCTACTGAAACTTACTGGACGCATCGGCAAGGTGCATGAGGTCGCCCACGACCAGTTCTTCCTTCGCTCAGCGCTGGCCGAGATCGTCGAGATCGTCCGCAGTCTCGCGGTCGAGCATGACGGACAGTTCAGCGTTGCACAGTTTCGCGATAGTGTGGGCAGCGGGCGCAAGGTCGCCATTCGCATCCTTGAATTCCTCGACCGGGAGGGCGTCACCTGGCGGCTTGGCGACCTGCGGCGCATCAACAAGCATCGGCTGGACCTGTTTCGCCGCCAGGACGATAATGGTCCATCCGAAGAAGATTTTGGAGGAGCATCGTCCCCGGTGGGGCGTCCGGACTTCAAATCCGGGAGGGGCCGCGAGCCGGTCCTTGGTGGGTTCGACTCCCACTCTCTTCCGCCACAATGCCAATAAAATCAATCAGTTAGGTGGCAAAAAGCGGTTGTGACATAACCATTGCCCCTCCCCCAAAAAGAAAAGCCCGCCACCGAATGCCCCCCGGGCTTGCAAATTGAGCCTCCGAGAACATCAATTTGCAAAAATGCGAGCCAGATTGACCATCTCGAAACATTAATGTGGTTTTGCGGGAAGTTTCGAGCCCAGCGGTCCCGGGCCTTCATGCCCTGGGTGATCTCAAATGCCCCCCCGGTGACTCAGGGAAGTCCTACAGCGCGCGTTCTTGCCGCCCGCTGTTCCACACCGCTGACACGTCCGGCGCGCTCTGGCGCTTGCCTGTGCGCTCAATGGCGGCAAGTGGTCTGGTTTGGGCGGCAATGCGGATTCGATCAAGCGCTTCCTGCCGCTCACGCTCGCGCTCGAGCCGGTAGACTTCGGGCATCGGAGGATGATCCGCCGGCGGCCGCTTCATGCACCATTGCTGCCGGCGATAGCCCCAATGCTCGATCCCGACGAGATCCGAGCCATCGAACCAGCATGAGACGTTCAGTTTGGCGAAGTGCAAGCACCGCGCCGCCCACCACACCTTGTCGATGTCGCTCCCGCCCGTGCCTTCTTTCCATGGAGTCCAGCCGCGGCCAGGCCGCTCGATAAGCTCGTGATCCTGCATGCCGGGCGATATTGCATAAGCCGCGACTTATAGGCAAGCGTCATGCTCGAAAGCGCCGTTTGGCGCAGCGAGAGAGAATGCTGATTTCGGTTTCGGTCAGCGTGATCTGATAGCGCTGTGTGGAATTCTTCGAGTAGATGTCGTCAGCAATAATCGAGACGGTCACATCGCCGTTCTCGTCGATCTGCACATCCTCGATCTGCAGCGGCGCCGAGTATATGGATTTCGGTGATCCTGGCTTTCGCGCAGGCTGAGCAGACAATCGCATGTGAAAAAGACCCCCTTGCTGTGCCAGCAATTCGGAAGCGGTGGACGCCTTGTCCCTAAATACTGGCGGTCCGGCATGGCCAGTGGGGTAAACCGGCACACGCCGGACCTGACCGGCGGCGCACGACTAGATACTCACAGGCACCGGCTGGTGTTGATTATATGAGGAAATTCCTGGGATCATCGCCATCCGAACGAAGGACGAGGTACGGCGCCCTGTCTGTAGCGGCCCGACGGTTCCGCGTTGGGGTAGCGTTGGATGAGCCGCCGGGCCTAGCCGACTCGGGTGGGGAGCCGGCTGTGGCAGAGGTTATATTAGCGCGGCTGCATGAAGATCACGGTTGATGACTTTCCACCGTTTTTCGCCCATGGCAAGCCGGGAGCGGCCCGGCCGGCTGGCGGGGAGGCCAGCAAACGCCGGGCCTAGCCGGCGGGGACTCGGAAACGAAACATGGGCACCGGCTCGCTTAAATATACGCCTCTGCCGAGATGATCGGCACGCATCCGTTGGTAGTATGCCAGAATCGCTAGGCCGGCCCTGGCGAGCACCGTGGCGCGGCTATCGGCTATCTAGAGCGGATCGCCGCCATTCCACCGGCGAGGCGCACTGGCCGATAAGAGCGGCCGGCGGTTCCGTTGGGTAGCGTTGGTGGATGACCGTCGGACCTACGGCGCTAGGTATCGAACGCGGCTCCGGCTGGCGAAACAATACGCTCTTGCCGAAATAATAGGCACGTATCCATAAGGACGACGAATTCCTCATCCCGGATCGCTTGCCAAGACGTTCATTTCTAACTCACGGCTTTGAGACAGTAGCCCACGTGCCGTCCGGCTTACATTCGTTCCCCTCATGGACGGCACCCGTGCTGTAGAATCTTTGTCCAAACACGCAACCCGAGGCTGACGCCTTGCTGGTCTCCCACGCAAACGAGGGCGTGCACAACATGACGCCATCGCCAGCGCGAACCGTTGCTCCAGGGGAATAGCTCGTCGATCCCAGCCAGCATCGCGGCTGCTCTGGAGCGACTTGCTCTTGGGCGAATGCCGCATTTGAGATCAGAAGCGCTGCCGTCACGAGCATCATGCGCATGAATCACCCATTCTCTCCTCCGATCGAAATAGAACCGTCAGACGGAGCTAATGTTCCCCTATAGATGGCCGGCAGGCCCGGCCTGCAGAGCCGGTAGACATTTACAAATGATGTAGCTGCTTAGGTTCCTTCCTCGAAGTCCTGCATGGTTGCATGGCGAAGGTCTTCCTCACCGCGCAGGTGCTTCACGCGGCCGATCAGCCCGGCTTGACCGCTCCGCCATTCCTTCACTCTTTGGGAACAGGGCGACGAAGCGCGGCGTTGAACACCGAAGGGACGGTAGTCCTGTCGCTCTTGATGTTTCGAGAGGGCGTCGGACATTGAATCTTGGAGAACCATCATGCGAGCGCTAATCGTTTTTGCAGCGTTTTCCCTGCTTGCTGGCCCGGCGTCAGCAGCTGATCATCTCTTCACCGCCACAGCGGCAGGCGGTTTGACGACCTCAAGCCAACCGTTCCAGAACGGCATAAACAACAAAGCTCCGACCGGCGAGGATGTGCCCGGGCAGGGTAGTCCTCTATCGGGAGAGGATCATACCGTGCCGGCCACCGATACGCAGACTGGTGCTTCAGTGAGGTCTATGCCTTCGGCCACCCAGGACAAGACGGCACCTTCGGCCAATGCCCGCTGACAGTCGCCTCGATGAAAGGGAAGGGAGGCGCCCTCAGATCGTCAGGGCCGCTTCCCGATCAGGAGCAGGGCGTCCAGCGCCGTTGAATCAGGATTCGCTACCGCGCCCGTATCGGCGTAAGGTTAATAGCCGCCCGCGACTAAGCAGGCGTACGGGCGCTTGAAAGAGATCATCACGCTTTCGCCTCATCTGAGGGCAGGAAAGCGTCATGGCTTTCACCCAACATACAGGCAAATTCACACCAGAGGAATTGAGCCTTCTCCAGAGGGTGTTTGATCAGTTGTGCGGCGAGCGCCGGCTCGCCCTTAAAGACCGGGATCAGCGGGAAAATCTCGCCTGCGAAGTCATAGAAGCCTTTCAAAACGGCCTCACGGACGAAGCCGAACTGTGGCGCGCGCTTTCAAGACTCATAAGCCGTGCGAGCTCATCGGTCTATTGGATAATCGCATCTTTTCCCACAACTTGGACGTGGTAGGTCCCGCGCTGCGCCCGGCCGCCAAAAGGCGATCATGTTAGCACACGCTTGACGAACCCGCCGATCGCGCCAGACTCCGTTAACCATGGCGAAGGGCATCAAGATTGGCGATGAGGTCGCGATACGGTGACGGCGCGCCGGACAACGCGGCGCTAGATGCCCATCTATGGTCGAAGTAGGGTCTCTCCATACTTCGACCACAACTGCTCGCAATCTCTGCGCCGAAGGCTATGCAATTCCGGTCTGCCATAGAAAACCATCGCGGCTCGGAGGTCGTAACCCAGGATCGAAGCGTTTGCCACAAACTGAATGGCCTCCCCTAATCGGCAGGGCTCGATCTTGGCATCGGATCCGGTGGTAATATCAACAACACCTAGGATCTGCGCCTCTTCGTTCTTGGCTGCCAAAGCGGCAGCCATGGCCTCTTCTGTCACATCTCTTGCTCTCCAGGGTGAATTTGCTCCTCTCGAAAATCCTGCATCGTCGCATGGCGAAGGGTGTGCTCGCCGCGAAGGAATTTCACCCGGCCGGTGATGCCCGGCTTCACCCATTCGACATCATCGGCAAAGGCGCTTGGCACGCGCCGCGCTGGCTTGGCTGCCTTGGCCTCCTGCACACGCTGCCAGAGCCTTTCCCTGAGGCCCTGAGGCAGCGTGACGGCGGCAGTCCCGGCATATCGGCCATTGCGCGCCATAAGCGCCGCAGTGGGCTTTCCTGGCTCGCGTCGGATGCCGAGAAGTTCGAAGTCGCCGACCTCCCAGCACTTGGTCTTAACCCAGGCTTCCATCTTGCCGCTGCGATAGAGGCTTTCCCGGCGTTTGGAGACTATGCCCTCTAGGCCCATTTTCTCGACGGCTTCGAAGAACGCAGCGCCACCGCCCGCGACGTGATCGGAATATTGGATGATGCCTTTGGCCGGCTTCACCAGATGATCCCAGAGCTTCGCCTTGCGATCGATCAGCGGCAGTGCGCGCAGATCCTCGCCGTCGAGGTGCAGGATATCGAACGAGACAAAGGCGAGTTGCTCGGCGTTCCACGTCATGCGCGAATGCATTTCATGGAAGTTCGGCCGGCCGTCAGGCTCTGGAGCGATCACCTCGCCGTCAAGGATGAAGGCTTTCGCCGGCAGCTTTTCGGCCGCAGCGACGATAGGCCAGTAGCGTTTTGACCAGTCGTGGCCATTTCGGGAGAAGGCGCGAACTCCTGCCCAGTCGCGGATGATCTGGGTCCGAAAGCCATCATATTTGATCTCGTGCAGCCAGTCGTCGCTGATCGGTGGCGTCTCGACCTGGACAGGGTCGAGCGGCTTGATGAAGGATAGCCGGGTCGTTTCGGCAGGTTTACGCATATGAACCGCAACGCGATACTGACAGTTTGATTCAATATCGCACATCCGTAAGCGTTCCATTAGCTCTTGCTAAAGGGCGGTGGAACTCCGCGCGGTTCTGTCTCTAGGAGGAACAGCCGATGGCAGACGACAAGAGCAAGCGCGGTGGCCGCGACCGCATCCCCTACGCGGGTGCCGAAGCATGAATGCCTTTGGGCTCATCCAATATGAGAATAGAGGAACCAAACACCGTCGTTTTGCCAAGTTGGCAGCAATGCAAGAGGGCCTATAGCTCGCTAGCCGGCGAAACTGTCTCTCCGTTTGCCGGTAGGCCCGGCGGTTGAGAGTCCCACCCGCCCCCCGGCCGTCGGGCCGCCGGACTTCGTTGGCGCATTTCAAATGATCCCAGCCCGCAATCTATTTCCGCACAATGCAGAATACGTCTTTAGGCTGAGTCGGATGCCGACACCGGCAATGCTAGCGTAATAACTGCTGAGCTTATGGAGTTATCGCCATGGTAACCGGAAAAATAGACCGTTCGGAAAAGAACCCAGAGAGTCTTGTCTCAGAAGCTCAAGCGCGTCGCGACTTTCTCAAGAAAGCCGGACGTTTCGCTGCGGTGACGCCGCCGGCCATAACACTTTTGCTCGGCACAAGCTTGAACTCGAGGGCGATCGCCAAATCGAGCGGATCGCAACCGGGCCATGGCTGGGGGGATACGAACCACATCCACCTCGGCCCCCCAGGCGGTGGTCCGAAGAAAAAATAACGACGTGTCGCCGGCCTGTTTCGAGTAGAAGTGATGTAGCTGCTTAGGTTCCTTCCTCGAAGTCCTGCAGCGAGGCATGCCGCAGCGACCTTTGGGCGCCCGTCCGCGCCTTCGCCATCGATATAGCCTGCAAGCTCTTCCGTCCATGTCGTAGCAGCTAGGCTGCTTCAGGCAAACACCGGATTGATGGCCATTAGGCTGCCCTCCGTGCCGACGCGGTTGTTTTCTGCCTGTCCTGAAGGCTCAGAGCGTCCTCAAGACGCTGCGCCTGGGCGGTGGTCGAGTTGAGCGCTGAATTCAGGGAAAGGACGGTCGCAACATCCTTGCTGCGCATCGCGCTGCGCATCAGTCGGCGCATGCCGAGGATCCTGCCGCGGAGGTCGACCCGATCGCCGAACCGCTGCAACTCGATATCGGTTGTGAAGCCTTTCCAGCCATTTTCCAGCGCTAAAAGAGCGGAAAAATCGCGTTTCTGGGACGGATTCATCCATGCCGGAGCGGCAGGAATGGCGGTTTTGCGCGGTTTTGAAGAGGATTTAATCATCCAAGGCCCCTAAATCGCGGCGCCAGAAAGAAAAATCTGCGAATAACCCCGAAGCGGTAGGCGCGCCCGTTGCAACCGATGATCGTACGGTGCCCCCCCCTGGTTGCAGTTGGCGACGGCCGCTGCCTGCGTCCTGAAAACGGGTGCAGCCGTCGCCATGTCCCCAATGCCGGCGCTCGCCATTGGGACAACCTCATTGTAACTCAAGGCTTGGCGCGCCCGGCTCGTCGATCAGACGGCGGATTTCGCGGTAGTGTTTAACCCGCCACGGCTCCAACTGCTCATCCTTGTACCGCCGCAGCGCCTGGTTCACCTCGTCGCATGTCGCGCCTTCGGCGAAGAGCTCTTCGGCATATTCGCGGCAGGCAACCAGGCCGGCCACGAGTAGCTGCGCATTGGCATCGGCGAGCAGCGATTCCTTCTCTTCAGACGTCATTCGCCACATCCTTTTTGACCTGGCCGCGCAGCTTCTCTTGGCTCGCCTTCCACCGTTCAAATTTCTTGGCGCCGTAAATCGCCTTGACCAGTGCGTCGCGCTCTTCTGGCGTCTGCGGGCTACGATGAAAGACCGTCGGCTTCTTCGAGGCGTTCATTCTTCGACCACGCGTTTTCTTGTTTCCAAAATTCTGCCCGCGCTGTCGTGCTTAGTGACCTCGGTAATCTCGACCTTGGTGGGCTTCCTCGGTTCGTTGCCGGCGATCCGTTTGCCGACCGTGTCGCGCTGCGGCAATGGCACGCCATCCGCTTTTGCACAGAGGGTGAAAACCCTGTTCCCATCGCCAGGCTCCACGCCGGTGGTATCCAGATTCGTGTGCCACAGGCACCCTCTGTGGGTGACGAGCGAGCCGGCCGAATAGCGGACCTGCTTTTGAAAAACGCCGAGATACTTGACGCCGACAACGACGCCGCTTTCGAGATTGGCGATGCGCCTATCGAGAAGCTTGGCGATCGTTTGCAGTTGCCTCAAGGTGGACATCGTGGAAGCGTCGGAAACCGCAGCTTCTTGGTGCGAAAACAGGCTGTTCGGCCCGACATCGATTTCGCTCATCGTCCGCGCGATGGTATCCATGTAGAAATCGAGCAGGTGACTGTGCGAGGCGAGCACCTGGTTGACGTCGGTGAGACTGTCCAGGTCAGGCTCGGGGTGATTTTTAATTTGCCATGCCGGCGCCGCGTGCTTCTGTTGAGCAACAGCCGCGGCCGGTGTCTTGGGCGTGACGTCGATTCCCGTCTCGACAGAAATTTGCTTGGCGACAAGTTCGGCGCGCTCTGCGTCGACCAGCTTGATCTGGTCGTCCATCGCGTCGCGGGTGGCGCCGATGTTCTGCCACTTGGCGTCAACGAGTTTCTTGAGAGCTTGTCGAGATCGCGCCGGCGGTCGCGGATCTGCTTGAGCTCGAAAGCCTTAATTTCATCTGGCGTCATCCACCGCGGTTGCGGCATCGGCTCTACCAGGGCCACCTCGCTCGTCGGATGCTCGCGATCGGCCCGCTCGATCACTGCGCCGGGGACTGCGGCTTCGCCCGGGCCCGCGATCGAAATCTCGGTCAGCAGCCACTTTCGGGCGATCGTGGAGCCGTCGCGCAAGGTCTCGGCCTCCTGGACCTTAGCGCCGACCGAGACCTCGCTTAGATCGCCGGCCGTTATGGCTTTGAAGGCTGCGACGTCGTCGACACGGGCACGGAAGCGCAGTGTGCGACCCGATGGCCAGATTTCTAGTATCTCGCCGATCTTGTGATTCTTGCCGTGCCTCTCGAACAGCGGAACCGGAGCATCGGGGGACCAATATGCGCCGGCCGGGTCCAGCCGCTCGCCATTGTTGCGGTTGCGGCTGTCCGTCGTCGCAATGCCTTCGACGATCGACTGGGCATCGTGCAAGACTTTCAGCGTTTTCCGCACGCGTTTCACCTAGAGTTTTTTCAACAGCGCGATCATGGCAGAGCGCGCCCCGAATTGTTTTGACGCGTCACAAAAAAATCTGGTGCCTGCAGCCTCGACTTCCGACCAGCTCCAGGTGTCGCGCTCGACCGGCTTGGGCTTCAGATAGCCGGTGTCGACCAAGAACTCGACCGCGTCGACCGCCTTGACCTCGACGCGCATCACGCGCAAGCCGGCCGCCTGGCGCTCGACATAACGGTCTTGGCGTGGACGTTTTTTCGTGGTGGCAAACTTTTTTTCTACACGAATTGCGCAAGGAACAACCAGCCCAGCGGTGTCCCCGCCTGCCTTTGCCTCGATTGTCGACCTCCCCGCCCTCATGGCAGTGCGCCCATGGTGAGGGCCATGACGATGCCAACGGCGAGGATGAGCAGCAGGAGCGGGAGCGCGTTCATTGCTGCATCCCCGCGGCATCCCTACCCGTAATATCGAGAGTAGTGGTGGTTTCCGCACCAAGGCCTGTAGTGGTGGAATCCGCACTACAGATTTCCGGTTTGTGGTGCGGTTTCCGCACTGACTTTTGGCGTTTTTCGCCACTGGACTTTTGTTTTTTGGTGCCTCTCTTTTTCGACGCTACCCGGGCGGCGTGCGCAAGCATTTCCGCTGCCTCGATCGTCTCGATACTGCGCCAATCGTCGGTCGGCTCGATCAACTCGGTCGGCCGATAGGTGAGCCGGAATTTGTTCGACTGCCGCCACTCGGCGTTTCCAGCTCGGCCCACTTGCGTGATCTCGACGAACCCGAGCGCTACAGCCTCGCGGATAGCCGGCGCGATGGCATGCCGGTGGATGCCGTAGGCTTCGAAGTCGTCGAAGGTCGTCGGCAGCTTGCCGTTGTCATTGCCGCCGTGGCGCGCCATCTCGATTTCGAGGCGAGCAAGGACGCGGTGACCGGAGAGTGAGAGCGCGCGATAAGCCGGCGACTCCAGCATCTCGACGAGGCGCCAGGCGAACTGGCCGCCGATCTGGGTGCGCTTGCCTTTCCGCGCTTTGGTCATGCGGCGCCGCCGTAGTGCGATTGTATCCGTTTGGCTTGATAATCGGCGTGATTACGGGTCTTGCCGGCGACGCCGGCCTCTTTGGCCGCGGCGCGCGCCCGCTCGATCGGCGGGGAGTGGTAGTCGAAGCCGATGAAGTGCGAGTTCGGGAATGCCTTGGCCATCAGCACGGTCGAGGCGCCACGCCCCGCAGCCGACATCGGCGACGTCTATGCCCTGCTCCAGCTTCTCGACCACGCCGTCAAGCGCCGGCAGCCAGGACCCAATCAGGTCGGCCGGAAGAAGCGTTCTGTTCCGCGGAACAGGCAGGCGCTGTGATCGTGCCAGCCCAGCCCCTTGCCGGAGCGGAAGGCCAACCGCACCTTCTCCTCGTCGAGCCATAGGGTCGAGACGACCTCGAAGGCGCCGGCCATGAAGGCCGGGCTGTCTTCGCTGACGAAGACCTGCTCTTGCTCGGGGCTGAGGTAGAAGCCGTCGCCGGCCTCGTCATATTCGACACAGCCGGCAGCCGCCTGCGCCGACAGCCATTCGCGGACCAGCCGCTCCTGCGTGCCGGTCCGGCTGTCATCTTGCCGCCCTCGCTCATGGCCGCGAACAGCCTCTCAGCACGACCGCAGCGCCAGTTGTGATTGCGCCCAGATCGCCGATCATCTTCCAAGAAGCCCCTCAAGCTTTTCCTGGTCGGGTTGCGTCTCCTTGATGCGTTCCAGCATTGGCTTTCTCCTCCGGCTCGATCCCAAACACCCGCCACGGGCGACAAGCCAAATCATCCTCAGCGGGGAAGGCCTCGCCAAAACAATCCATTATTCACCCGGGGCGACTGCCTCGACGGGCCGTCCCTATGCGCTGCTCGAAATCTGATCGGCATGGCCGGGTCGGCCTCCATCGAGCTAGATCTCGTCGAAGCGGCTTCCTTCCTGGGACGGATCGCGCGACAGCACGCGCTCCTCGTCGTCGTTGGGCAAAGCCTCGTCGCTCTCCTGGTCGGGATTGTCGTCATCCTCCTCGGGCAGAGTCCCCTCGGTTTCCCGCAGATCCGGACCGTTCTCGGTGACGACGCTGTCGGGAAGCACTTTGTTGCCCTCGAAGGAATCCCAATCCTGTTGTTCGATGGCCGGCGCTTCGGCTTCATCCTGCTGTACGGTTCGCTGCTTGTTGCGAGGCTCCATGTCATCCTCCAATGCTCAAGCTTCCGTTGAGCAATCCCTCGCAAAGCGGATGGTTCCGTCGTGCATTATCCGGAAGCCGCAGTGAGCGGCGCGATGGTGGCCGAAACATTGTTCAAGACGCGATCCTTTGGCCTCGAGCAGATCAGTCCGGTCTATTCGATCTGCTCGAACGTGCACTGGCGCGGCGCCTTGTCAGGTCGCCATCGCAATAGCCGGGTGCCATGCCTGAAACGCTCGCCCGTGACATGGTCAAACCGGACCTCGACGACCAGTTCGGGACGTACCGGCTCCCATTCTCCGCTGCGCTCCGTGCTCCAGCGGCTCGGCCCGCCGGGCGCCTTTCCGGTGAAGCCCAGCCCACCACGCAGCGCCTCGAGTCTCTGGGTGAGCGCGGTACGCTCGTCATTGGCGATGGTCGAGGTGAAGCCGACATGATCAAGTTGTCCGTGATCGTTATAGAGGCCAAGCAGTAGCGAGCCCACCTGCCGCTTGCCGTTCAGATAGCGGAAGCCGCCGACCACGCAGTCGGCCGTGCGCAGCCGTTTGACCTTGACCATCGCGCGCTCGCCCGCCCGGTATGGTTCGTCGAGCATCTTGGCGACGACACCATCGGTCGAGCCATGGCCGGCTCCCTGCAGCCATTCGCATGCTGTAGCGACACTGGTGGTGGAAGGCGACAGCCGGAACCTAGCAATGGGCGCCTTGGATACAAAGGTTTCCAAGGCTTTGCGTCGATCGCTCAAGGGTAGTTCGAGCATGACCTTGCCGACCGGCGCGACGAGCATATCGAAGAGAATCAACTGTGCCGGCGTCTCGACGCTCAGCTTGCGGATACGGCTTTCCGCGGGATGGAGCCGCATTTGCAGCGCATCGAAAGAAGCGCGACCGTCGATCTCGATTATGATCTCGCCGTCGATGACGAAATCCCTGGCGTCAAGGCGTTGCATCGCCGCCGTCAAATCGGGAAAGTAGCGGCCTAGCGGCTTGCCGGATTTCGCCCTGAGATCGACGGCCTTGCCGTCCTTGAAGGCAAGGCAGCGAAATCCATCCCATTTCGGTTCGTATTGCCAGGGACCATTTCCCTCCGGCAACACTTCGGCCGTTCGTGCCTCCATCGGCGGCGTTTCCAATGGCAACGGGAAGTCGTTTCCTGGCACCGCTACCATCCTTCCTGCGCGTCATGGTGCGGCAGGCCGATGTCGCAGCAGACCTGACCTGTAAAGATTGGCGACGAGGGGCGATGGGCTGGTTGCACGGTCAGCCACGAGAAGCCGGCGACGGGCACCCAGGCCAGTGCCGCAACAGCGTTTCCGGTTGCATGACGGCACATGTCGCAATTGCAGTAATGCACACGCGGTTCGCTCGCCAGGCGGTGGCGGATATTGCCACACAGGCACCTGCCGTATCGCTCGACGACCGTGTTTCGCGCAGAGACCTCCGGTTTTCCCATCAAGCTTGAACGCCTGATCGAAGATGCGGTTTCGGCAGCGCGGGATTTCACGCGTCGAGGTCGATCAGGGCGATGCCAAGCCCTGGCCGTTTCGTGCGGCGCAGATAGACGGGCGACTCCAACACGGTGACTTCGAGCGTCGGCTTCACCACGCCCTCCAGCAGGTGCCCGCCGCGTGTCGATCCATCGCTCAGTCCTAGCACCGCATGTAGATGCAGGCTGGGCTTGCCGTTGTCGTCGACGGCAATGTCGCCAATGGCGCTCAGCACTTCGCATTGTTCTTCGACCGGTATCTTGCGGTAGGATTTCGAGCCAAAGTCGAACCAGCCGACCGTGGCTTTTTCAAACGCGCCGATCGCCGTCAGCGAGGCACCCGCGATCGCCTTTTGACCGGCGAATTCGGAAAGGGCGGCAAATGCTTCCTCCCGAGGATCCAGCACGACCACGAATGTTCTTTGTCCGGGGGTCTCGGCGACCAGTTTCGATTTCATGATGCCCTTCGCATCCAGTGCTGATTCCTTCGCAGAACTCATAGCCAGCACGCATGTTCCAACCGTCGCGGAACCTGGAGGCCAATCCGCTCCTGGATAGCGCAGTCACAGTTCGGTGAAGTTGCCGAAATCCCTAGCTGGAAATTTGGAACATCGGCCCCCTTGAGAGGTTAGCGCAGGAAAGAGCCAGCCAGGAGGGAGCCATGTCTCAACCTACAGTCCTACCTCGCCACGGACTCAGCAGAAGAAGCTTCATGGCAGGCACGGTCTCGGCGGCTGCCGCCGCGCCGTTGCTTGCCTCGGCCGCGCAAGCCGAGGCGCCGACTGCCTCCCAATCGAAATTGAGGCAGCCGGTCGTCACCTCGTTGCGGATCAACAAGCAGGTCTATGAGCTTTCGCTCGACACGAGGACAAGCCTGCTCGACGCCCTTCGAGATCATGCCGGACTTACCGGCACCAAAAAGGGCTGCGACCACGGTCAATGCGGCGCGTGTACCGTCCTGGTCGACGGCAAGCGTGTGCTGTCTTGTCTAAGCTTCGCCGTGATGAATGAAGGCAAGGACATCACGACGATCGAAGGGCTCGCCTCCAGTGACGGCAAGCTACATCCGATGCAGCAGGCCTTCATCGACCATGACGCGTTCCAGTGCGGCTATTGCACACCCGGACAGATCCTGTCGGCGATCGGCTGTGTCAATGAAGGGCACGCGGGATCCGAGTACGACATCCGTGAATATATGAGTGGCAATATCTGCCGTTGCGCCGCCTATCCCAACATCGTCGCCGCCGTCCTGCAGGCACGCGACGAGACCAAAGGAGCTTGACATGCGCCCTTTCGTCTACGAACAGCCGACGGATATTTCCGCAGCGGTGGCGATCGCGTCCAGCTTTACGAGCCGTGACGACCAGCCGACGCGGGCGAATGCGCAATTCATCGCCGGCGGCACCAACCTTGCCGACTATATGAAGCTCGGCGTCGCTGAGCCGGCCCGGCTGCTCGACCTCAACCGGCTTAAGGATCCTAGCCTTAGGCAAATCCGGGTAACAGATGATGGCATCCGATTCGGCGCCCTGGTCCGAATGGGGGAGGCGGCGGATCATCGCGACGTCAAACAGCGGTATCCGGTCATCGCCGACAGCCTGCGGCTGGCGGCAAGCGGCCAGATCCGCAACATGGCAAGCCTCGCCGGCAACGTCCTACAGCGCACGCGCTGCGAATATTTTCGCGAGACGTCTTGGCATTGCAACAAACGGGCGCCCGGGTCTGGCTGTGCCGCGATGGAGGGCTTCAATCGGCAGCATGCGGTGCTGGGGACCAGCGACGCGTGTATCGCCACTTATCATGGCGACTTCGCCCAGGCGCTGATCGCGCTCGATGCCGTCATCCATGCCGAAGGTTCGCGCGGCACGCGAAAGATACCATTCGCCATGTTGCATCGGCAGCCCGGCGAGACGCCGCATATGGAAACCGACCTTGCGGCCGACGAGATCATCAGCGCCATCGAGGTGCCCGCCATGCCGTGGGCCCGGCGCTCGCTCTATTTGAAGATCCGTGACCGCGAATCATATGCCTTTGCGCTGGCTTCGGCGGCCGTTGCGCTCGACCTCGACGGCGAGACTGTGCGCGAGGCGCGGATAGCGCTCGGCGGCGTTGCGACCGTGCCCTGGCGAGCCAGAGCGGCCGAACAGAGCCTGCAAGGCAAGAGGCTTGATGACGCTTCGGCGGGAGCGGCGGCGGACGCTGCCTTCGCCCAGGCGCAGCCGCGCAAGCACAACGCATTCAAGATCGAGCTCGGCAAGCGAACGCTGGTGCGCGCGCTGCTCGAAACCCGAAACATGAAGGTGTGACCATGGACGCTGCCGCTCCAAGACCAAAAGAGAATCAGGGCGAACCGCTGCCGCGCATCGATGCGCGGTTGAAAGTCACTGGACAGGCGCATTACCCGGCCGACCTGCCGACCGCCAACATCGCTTATGGCGCGCTGGCCACCGGCACCATCGCGCGTGGTAAGGTGACGAAGCTGCATCTGGACGATGCTCGCGAGGTGCCTGGGTTGCTCGACATTGTCACCTATGGCGCCATGGACAAGGTCGACAAGCCGAAATTCGGCAACGTCGGCGCCACTTCAATCGCACCGCTGCACGACCGTACGATCTTTCACGATGGCCAGATCATCGCGCTCGCGGTCGCCGAGACGTTCGAGGCGGCTGAAGAGGCGGCGCAGTTGATCCGCGCCGATTATGAGGAGGAGACGCCGTCGGCGAGTTTCGACAGCCCAGGCACGAAAACCATCCCCGCCGCCGGCAAGAGCCCGCTTTTCAAGGAAGATGTGAAAGCCGGCGATTTCGACGCGGCCTACGCCTCCGCCGCGGTGAAGATCGATGCGCGCTATTCGACACCGACGCAGCATCACAACCCAATCGAACTCTTTTCCACGACGGCATATTGGCAGGGCGACCAGCTGATCGTCCACGAGCCTTCGCAGAATGTGACCGGCTGGAAGGTCGAGCTTGCGCGGCAACTCAGGATCGATCCGGCGAACGTGCGCATCGTCAGCCCCTTTATCGGCGGAGCGTTCGGCTCCAAGGGACCGATGACGCCACGCACCGCCATCGTCGCGGTCGCCGCCCGGCGGCTGGGCCGTCCGGTACGTTGCGTGACCAGTCGCATGCAGGCTTTCGGCACTCAGACTTATCGGGCCGAAACCCGGCACCGCATCAGGATCGGCGCCGGCAAGGACGGCCGCATCACTGCCTTCGCACATGAGGGCTGGGAGGTCACGTCGCGCCCGGACGCGTATGTCGTCGGCGGCACTTCGGCTACCGGCCGGATGTACGACTATGGCTCGGTGCTGACCCACGTCTCGCTGGTGCAGGCTGACCGCAACACGCCGGGCTATATGCGTTCGCCGCCCGAGACGCCTTATGTCTACGCGCTTGAAAACGCCATGGATGAAATGGCCGTGGCACTCGGCATGGACCCGGTCGAATTCCGTCGCATCAATGAACCGAAGAAGGAGCCGATCGGCAAGAAGCCGTTCTCCAGCCGCTCGCTGATCCAATGCTACGACCAGGCCGCGGAGGCCTTTGGCTGGGCGAAGCGCGAGGCTAAAGTTGGCGCGATGCGCGACGGTGACTGGCTGGTCGGCATGGGTTGCGCCACCGCAATTTATCCAACCGCCGTCGCGCCATGTGCGGCGCGTGTGCGCCTGACCGCCGACGGCGATGTGCGCGTGCAGTGCGGCTCGCACGAGATCGGCACCGGCGTGCGCACCGTGGCCGGCCAGATGGCCTCGGAGCGGCTGGGCGTTGGCATCGACCGGGTCAGCGTCGAAATGGGCGACAGTGCCCTGCCTCCAGCTCCGGTCTCGGGCGGCTCGATCTCCACCGCCAGCGTCTGCTCAGTGGTACTCAAAGCCTGCGACGCCATCCGCACCAAGCTTTATGCCGCCGCGACCGCCGAGAGCGGTCCGCTGGCCGGCTCCCACAATGAGGAACTCGACCTTGCCGACGGAAAGATCGTGGCGAAGGGAGGCGCTTCGGCCAGGGTCGAGGATATCTTGAAGACAATGCAGGTTGGCGCGATCGAGGAGTATGCCGAGTTCGCGCCCAAGGGCGCGCCGCCCGAAGCGCTGAAGAAGCTCTATTCCGGCATGCCGGAATTCCACGGCGGCGAGCAGGATGAGGATGCGGTGAAATACGCGTTCGGCGCCGAATTCGTCGAAGTCCGCATCAACCGCTACACTAAGGAGATTCGAGTGCCGCGTCTCGTCGGTGCGTTCGCGGCCGGCCGCATCATGAACACGCGCACAGCTCGCAGCCAGTTGATGGGCGGCATGATCTGGGGCATCGGCCAGGCGCTTCACGAGGCGACCGAGGTCGACAGGCACTACGCCCGCTATGTGAATCGCGACCTGCAGGACTATCTCGTGCCGGTCAATGCCGACGTCAAGGACCTGCAAGTGATCCTGGTTCCGGAGGTCGACCACGCGGTCAACCCGGCCGGCGTGAAAGGCCTGGGCGAGCTGGGCAATGTCGGCACGGCCGCCGCCGTCGCCAGCGCGGTCTACCACGCGACGGGCAAGCGTATCCGCGACTTGCCGATCAGGATCGAGCAGTTACTCGTTTGAGATCTATTCCTTCAATCCGGCTACACGCTCTAGCAAGGGCTTTTGCAGGATGGGGAAGGAGCCAATCGTCAGCATAACGAGGTTCCTGCATGTCTGGACGAAGCCGTTGGTCGATTGCGCCGTAGACAGAATACGTTCGCTCAACTCGATCCAGCGACGCCCTACCGGTCGACGCTCATCCGTGTAGCCCGCAAGCGTGCGGTTGTTGAAACGTCGGGCGAAGCAAGCTGCGTCCTCAATACCGAGATTCATGCCGCGCGCGCCACGGCGGTTCGGTCCGGGTCAGCCCTGCATGCATTGGGATCTGGTCAAAGATCATCTAGTGCCACGAGTGCCTCGCCGCCAGCCGCAACGATCGGGACCTCCAGCACAAATCACGCTTTGACGCCGGAACAGCGCAAGCGGTGGACGCCTTGTCCTGAACCCTGCGAAATTCGCGAGGCTTCTCAAGTCCGGTTGTTAGCCCTGCCGAGCACGGCAGCCAGTTCACGTGACCGCTCCATACGCCGCCGATTCTTTTCGATGAGTTCCTGAGTTTCCTTGATGCGGATAAGGCTTTCTCGCTCCCTTTCATCGAGGTGCTTAGAGACGTTTTTGG
>NZ_FOVT01000031.1 GCF_900115245.1 Mesorhizobium sp. NFR06 | reverse complement strand
GCTGATCATCTCCGAGGACGTCGAGGGCGAGGCGCTGGCGACGCTGGTCGTCAACAAGCTGCGCGGCGGCCTCAAGGTCGCGGCCGTCAAGGCGCCAGGCTTCGGCGACCGCCGCAAGGCGATGCTGGAAGACATTGCCGTGCTCACCGCTGGCCAGATGATCTCGGAGGATCTCGGCATCAAGCTGGAGAACGTCGCCATCGATATGCTCGGCCGCGCCAAGCGTGTGCTGATCGACAAGGACACGACAACGATCATCGACGGCGCCGGCGCCAAGGCCGCCATCCAGACGCGCATCGCCCAGATCAGGGGACAGATCGAGGAAACCACATCCGATTACGATAAGGAAAAGCTGCAGGAGCGGCTGGCCAAGCTCGCCGGGGGCGTTGCGGTCATTCGCGTCGGCGGCGCCACCGAGTCGGAAGTCAAAGAGAAGAAGGACCGCATCGACGATGCGCTGAACGCCACGCGTGCCGCTGTCGAAGAAGGCATCGTGCCCGGCGGCGGTGTGGCGCTGCTGCGTGCCAGGACGGCGCTTGCCGGGCTGGCCGGCACCAATGCCGACGTCACCGCGGGCATCTCGATCGTGCTCAGGGCGCTCGAAGCGCCGATCCGGCAGATCGCCGAGAATTCCGGCGTCGAAGGCTCAATCGTGGTCGGCAAGCTCTCCGAGAGCAAGGATCACAATCAGGGCTTCGACGCCCAGAACGAGATTTATGTCGACATGATCAAGGCCGGCATCGTCGATCCGGCAAAGGTGGTGCGGACGGCACTTCAGGATGCCTGCTCGATCGCGGCCCTCTTGATCACGGCCGAAGCCATGATCAGCGACGTCCCCGCGAAGGATTCCGCCCCATCGACAGGCGGCAACGGCGGCGTCGGTAGAATGGGCTACTAGATTGGATCATCGACGGTCGCGTATGCCAGGCTGGAATCCGTCAAGTGCCAAGAAAGCCGATCCGGAACCTGCAACTGAACAGAACGACGAAAACCGCTTTGAAAGCATCCACGATGCGGCTGCGCGACGGCGCAGGAATGCAGACACTGACGCCACACCCCGGCCCGCTTGCCAGACGGCCGGGGACAACCGCCTTATATGAAAACGAAAGCTCGACCGCGTCTCTACTTTCACTATGACTTCCGTTTGCCGGACACTATGACTTCCGTTTGCCGGATCGTTCCGCGCAAGAATCTCCAAACCCACAAAGGCCCGCCCATTGTCGTTGACGCAAGCCGCCACATCCATCCCTCCGCTCCAGGGCGGCGAACGGGCCTGGCCCAAGGTTCTCGCCGGCTATCGGGAGCCACACGCGGGGCGCAGCCTCATTGAACTGACAGTGACGCTTGTCCCGTTTGTCGGTCTTTGGGTGCTTGCCGCGATGGCGCTGCATCATGGCTTTTGGTCGGGCATGGCGCTGACTATTCCTGCGGCAGGCTTTCTGCTTCGCCTTTTCATGATCCAGCACGATTGCGGCCACGGCTCCTTCTTCGCTCACCGCAAGGCCGATGATTGGACCGGGCGCGTGATCGGCATCCTGACGCTGACGCCATATGACTATTGGCGCCGCGCGCATGCGGCGCATCATGCCTCGGCCGGCAATCTCGACGAGCGCGGCGTCGGCGACATCACGACCCTGACCGTGGCCGAATATCGGTCCCTGTCGCGACCCCGCCGGCTCGCATACAGGCTCTACCGCAACCCTGCTGTGATGTTCGGCATCGGCCCCATCTGGCTTTTCTTGCTCAAGCAAAGACTGCCCTTCGGCATGATGCGCTCAGGCATGGAACCCTGGGTTTCGACTATGGCAACCAACCTGGCCATCCTGGTGCTGAGCCTCGGCCTCATCTGGGTCGTTGGGCTCGGGCCGTTCTTGCTGGTGCACCTACCAATCGTCGTGGTGGCAGGGTCGGCCGGCGTCTGGTTGTTCTATGTCCAGCACCAGTTCGAGGAGACACACTGGTCGCAAAGCCCACAATGGCGATTCCAGGACGCCGCCCTGCACGGCTCCTCACATTATGAACTGCCGCTGGTCCTGCGATGGCTCACGGCAAACATCGGCATTCATCATGTCCACCATCTTTCCAGCAAAGTGCCATATTACCGGCTCCCGGAAGTGCTGCGGGACTACCCGGAACTGCGCGGCATCGGCCGCATCACGATCATCGAAAGCATTCGGTGCGTGAAGCTCGTGCTTTGGGACGAGCGCCACCAACGCCTCGTTTCGTTTCGTGATGCACGCGCCACGCCGCCTGCATAGCTATGCGCAATTGTGGCATTGCTGGTTTGACGCCAAGTCTACGCCTCGTCGCCCAACGCTCGCCCTTGGTGAACCGTAGTTGATCCCGCTTGAAACCGGCTGACGTGACACCTGGCGCCCCAGTGTGCGTGCGACAGCTCCTGCAATGGCAGTTCCCCACTCAGAAGGGCTCGTAGCGCACCGCACCGCACATGCACCCGTAGGAGTACGCCCTGCCAGGTTCTTGCATGATCACCTCCTCCGTGCACCGCGCACGGTGCCGACCCTTCGAAAGACCTCATGCGGCTTTAGGCCAGATGTTCTGGTTGAGACGGAACAGGTTCGCCGGATCGTACTTGTTCTTGAGCGCGGCGAGTCGGGCATATTTTTCCGGGCCATAGGCAGCCGCGACCCGTTCAGGGCCCTCGTCCGCGACAGCGCCGAGATAGTTCACATAGACGCCACCCGAAGAATAGGGCGCCATCGCATCCCAAAGACCGCGAACCCACTGCACGTTTTCGTCGCGATCGGCCTTCCCGGGCCAGATGCCCAGGATCAGCAGGTTGTAGCGGGCGTCGCGGTGGTTGAAGGCTGTCTCGTCGGTGCCGATCCGGCTGACCGCGCCGCCGAACTGCTCGATTGCGATGGCCGAGCTGGGTGAAGGGCAGCGCCGGACATGATCGACCACCAATTCGACGGCGGTGTCGTCAAGCTCGGCAAGGAAACTCGATTTCCAGTAGTTCCGATGCCCGGCAGGGAACCCCGGGTCGAACATGCTCTGGACCTCGGAATAGGTTATCGGCGCGATCGTGTCGGCGAGCGGCGCGCCCCAGCCGCGCAGCGGCTCCAATACCGCCTCCCCATCTTCGATCGCGCCATTGTAGCAGACGGCGATGGCCACCACGCGCTCGCCCTCGGGGGATGTCACGAACAGCGCCATCGATCCGAACTCGTCCGGCGTGTTGCGGGTGAATTGATCGTAGAAGCGGATCAGATCGACCGCCCTGTCGAGCGGGTGAATGATCAGCCCGCCCAGCACCTGGCCGACCGGGTGAAGTTGGAACTCGAACGAGGTGGCGATTCCGAAATTCCCGCCGCCCCCGCGCAATCCCCAGAAGAGATCCGCGTTCTGGCTGCCGCTCGCCGTAACCAGCTGGCCCTCGGCGGTCACGATATCCGCCGACCGGAGATTGTCACAGGCCAGGCCGTGACAGCCCATCAGCCATCCGATCCCACCGCCGAGAGTCAACCCGGCGACGCCTGTGGTCGATACCACGCCCCCTGTCGTCGCGAGGCCGAAGGCCTGGGTCTCGTGGTCAAACTCGCGCCAGAGGACGCCGGGCTCGGATCGGGCCGTGCGGCGCTCGGGGTCGACCCGGATGCTCTTCATCGGCGAGAGATCGATCATCATGCCGCCGTCGCAAACCGCATTGCCGGAGACGTTGTGCCCCCCACCTCGCACGGAGAGAAGCAGGCCGCTGTCCCGGGCGAAGTTGACGGACTGAATGACATCGGAGACGCCCGCGCATCGAGCGATCAGGGCCGGGCGTCGATCGATCATCGCGTTGTAGATCGTGCGCGCGTCGTCATACCCGACATCGCCGGGCCGCAGCAGGCTACCGCGCAGCGTCGCTCGGAACGCCTCGATCGCGGCAGCATCGAATGTCGCTCTGTTCATTTAGCTCTCCCGTGGCATCACGCAGGAACTTCCGTTCGCCTATCCTCGGTCAGCGATGCCGAGGAGGCAATATCGAAGATTTCAGGTGCTGGATGAAATGGAGTCATCTATGCTCGGTCGATGAGAAAGCTGCCACCGCTGGCCCAGTTGCGCGCCTTCGAAGCCGCCGCGCGGCATTTGAGCTTTCAGGCGGCCGCAAGCGAGTTCGCGCTCACGCCGACCGCCATCAGCCATCAGATCCGACGGCTCGAGCAATATTGCGGGCTCCCGCTTTTCCGCCGGCGCCCGCGGCCGATCATGCTGACGCCTGCCGGCGCGGCGCTCTATCCGGTTATCCGCGATGGGCTGGACTCCTTCGCGGGCGCGCTCGCGGCTCTAAAGGTGCCGGTCGCACAGCGGCAGCTCAGGGTGACGACGACCAATGCCTTTGCCAGCAAATGGCTCGTCCCGCGCCTCTCCCTCTGGCGCGAGGCGCAACCCGGCATCGCCCTCGAGGTGATCGGCACGGATGCAGTGCTGAACCTCCCAGCCGGCGAAGCCGATCTTGCAGTCCGCTACATGAATACGCCGCCACCCGACCTCGCCGCCCACGAACTGGTTCGCGATACGTTCGTGGCCGTGTGCAGCCCCGGGACCCTGCCTGAAGGTGAGTCGCTGCGATCCTTCTCCCAACTCAGGGGGCAGACCTTGATCCACGACTACTGGTCGCCTGCCGACGCCACTGCGCCAACTTGGAAACGCTGGCTCGCGGAAGCCTCGAAGACCGCTTCTGACGTACCGCGTATGGACGAGATGAAGCATCTGAGCTTCCGCGAGGAAGCGCATGCCATCGATGCGGCGCTGGCCGGCCAGGGAATATTGATCGTGAGCGACGTGTTGGTGGCGCGTGAGCTCGCAGATCGGACCCTGGTGCGCGCTCTTGAGTTCAGCCTGCCAGGCTATGGATTCTTCGTCACCTTTGCGCCGGCACGGGCCAACGACAGTGCGGTCAAAGCGTTCCTCGCATGGATCTGTCACGTCGCCTGACGGGACGCATCCTTGAACTTCAGCCCGGAACGATGTCCGGAGTTGGCGCTTTTATGGCATTGGGGCCGTGCCGCTCACAGAACGCGTCGGGTCACCGGTGATGTCGGCTTGGCCGTCCAAATCATGCCGGCTGACGCGATTCGACCGAGTTAGAATTAGTGGGGTCCTGACCTTAGGACGGCCAACTTGGCTAACCGCCGGCCGCGCCTTGCTGTTCCGCTCGCGGGCATCCGCCCCGCCACATTAGCCGCACGGTCAGGCGGCGATTTCCACCGGCAGGCCGGCGGCTTTCCATTCCGGCATGCCGTCCTCCAGCCGGCGCGCGGAATACCCTAGCGAGCGCAGCGCCGCCACCGCCTCGAAGGACATCACGCACCACGGGCCGCGGCAGTAGGCGACGACCTCTCGGTCGGCAGCGGCAGACCAAGCCTTGATTTCGCCCAGCGGAACATTGACCGCGTCCGGCACATGGCCGAGCGCGAACTCGTCCGCCGGCCGGACGTCGATCAGCGTCACCAACCCATCGCGCATCTGCGTCTGAAGCTCGTCGCGCGTGACCGGCCGCATGTCGTCGCGCGCATCGAAATAGCCGCGCACGATGCGATCGACATCGGCGAGACGCCGCTCGGCAACGTTGCGCACCGAAGCGAAAGCGGCAAGCACGCTCTCATCCGCGAGTGAGTAGTGGACGAACTTGCCGTCGCGTTCGGCCGAGACAATGCCGGCGCGCCGCAGCCCCTGGAGATGCTGCGAAACGTTGGCGACGGGCTGGCCAAGCTTTGCGGCGAGCGCCTCGACGCCGCGTGGTCCTTGCGCGAGATGCTCGATCATCTCCAGGCGCAGCGGGTGGCCGAGCGCCTTGGCGACGATCGCAAACTGCGCGTAAAGCGCCTGCTTCGGATTGCGGATTGACATCGGCCTTTCTGCGACGCATCGTCATTCAATAGAATAATAGAATGACGATTTCGGCCTGCTGTCAAGCCGGGCGCTGCGCCTGGCGCAGTCGGCCGCACGGAGGAAAAGCGATGATTCTCAGGCAGTTCCTGCACACCAACCCGGTTGCCGCTTCCTACCTGTTCGGCTGCGGCGGCAAAGCGGCGGCGGCCGTCGTCGATCCGGTCGGCGATCTCGCGCCCTATATCGAGACGGCGCGCGCGACGGGCATGCGTATCCTCTACGTCATCGACACGCATATCCATGCCGACCACATCTCGGCCGGGCGCGCGCTCGCCGAGGCGACCGGCGCCGACTACGTGCTGTTCGAGCGCGCCGAAGCGGCATACCCATTCCGGCGCGCCAAGGACGGCGAGGTGCTCGAGCTCGGCAATGTCACGGCGACGGTCCTGCACACGCCGGGCCATACGCCGGAGCATCTCAGCCTTCTGGTCACCGACCGGACGCGGTCGCCCGAGCCCTGGTTCGTGCTCACCGGGCACACGCTGATGGTCGGCGACCTCGGCCGCACCGAGCTTGCTTCAAGCGCCGAGGACGGAGCCCGCGCGCTCTACGCCAGCGTGCGCCGGCTGAAGGAATTGCCCGACCATATCGAGGTGCTTCCCGGCGCCTATTCGGGGTCGGTCTGCGGGCGCTCGCTGAGCGGCAAGCCGACATCGACCATCGGCTTCGAGCGACGCTTCAACAAGGCCTTCCGCATCGAGGACGAGGACCAGTTCGTCGCCGCCATGACCGCCGACATCCCTCCCCCGCCGCCGGAGGCCGCCCGGACCCGTGCCGTCAACGCCGGAGCCGACTCTTGAGCATTGCGGCGCCCGCCGTTGCGCTCGGCCTCAAGGCCAACTGGAAGCAGTTCGCGCTCCTGGTGCTGATCAACGCCTTCGTCGGCGGCATGGTCGGCATCGAGCGGACCGTGGTGCCGCTGATCGGCGCGGAGGAATTCGGCGTCGCTTCGACCACTTTGGTCGTGTCCTTCATCGTCAGCTTCGGCGTGGTCAAGGCCTGCGCCAATCTCGTCTCCGGCCAGCTTGCCGACGCCTGGGGCCGCAAGCGGGTTCTCATCATCGGCTGGCTGTTCGGCCTGCCGGTGCCGTTCATCATCATCTGGGCGCCAAGCTGGGGCTGGATCGTCGCCGCCAACGCGCTGCTCGGCATCAACCAGGGGTTCGCCTGGTCGATGACGGTGATCATGAAGGTCGATCTGGTCGGCCCGAAATCGCGCGGGCTTGCCGTAGGCCTCAACGAGTTCGCCGGCTATCTCGCGGTCGGCGTCACTGCCTTCCTGACCGGCTATCTTGCCAGCCGCTACGGGCTGCGCCCGGTGCCGATCTATCTCGGCGTCGGCTACGCGGTCGCCGGCGCCGCGCTGGCGATCCTGCTCGTGCGCGACACGCGCGAACATGTGCGGCTGGAACTCGCGAACCATCCGAAAGCAGCCTCCCCGCTCAGTTTCCGCGAGATCTTCATGCTGACCTCGTTCGGCGACCGCAATTTGTTCGCCGCCTCGCAGGCCGGCCTGGTGAACAATCTGAACGACGGCATGAGCTGGGGCCTCTTTCCGCTGTTCTTCGTTGCCAATGGGCTCGGCGTCGAGCGCATCGGCGTCCTCAAGGCGGTCTATCCCGCCGTCTGGGGCGTCCTCCAGGTCGCGACGGGGCCATTGAGCGACCGTTGGGGCCGCAAGGGGCTGATCGTCGCCGGCATGTGGGTGCAGGCGGCGGGGCTGCTGCTCACGGCCGCGACGCGCGATTTCGGCTGGTGGCTGCTGGCGAGCCTTTTGCTCGGCCTCGGCACGGCGATGGTCTACCCGAGCCTGATCGCCGCCGTGTCCGACGCATCGCATCCCTCCTGGCGGGCTCGCTCGCTCAGCGTCTACCGCTTCTGGCGCGACCTCGGCTATGCGATCGGGGCACTGTCCGCCGGCCTGATCGCGGATTTTTTCGGCTTCGCCACGGCGATCGGGGCAATCGCGGCGCTGACCTTCACGTCGGGTGCGATCGTTGCAGTGGCGATGCGGCAGACAACAGCGTCACCGCCGGCGCGACGCGATGGCTAGCGGTGAAAGCCTGACGCTTGCTACCCGCGTAGAGGAGTCCACCTTTGCTCGCGTTACGGCACGAGTTGAGCCGGACGGACCTCACAGCCCGATGCCAGAGGGCAGCAAGGCCATGGCAGCCCCCCCCGAAAACTCTCGTTCTCGCAGGGCATTTGAGGTATGCTTGCCCCCTCGAAAGCGTGCTGCTTCCTCCGGTTTGCCTTGGGAAGGTGCCAAATGCGCAGGCTCCTGCTTTTCCTTGCGCCACTGCTTGCATATTTCCCGATTGAATTGCGCGCCGCCGCCATTCACGACGCCGCGAAGAACGGCGATGTCGCAGCGATCACCGCAGCGCTCGACGCAGGTGCCGGCGTAGATGAGAGCGATGAGAGCGACGGGCGCATGACACCACTCTATCTTGCGGTCAGGGGCGGGCATTTCGCGGCGGCAAAACTGCTCATGGAACGCGGTGCCGACGTCAACGCCGTCCCGACGCCGCTCTTGGGTCCTGCCCTCATGCCGGCTTTGGCAAAACGCAGGATCGATTTGATCAATCTGTTGCTGGAGGGGGGCGCAAATCCAAATTCGCACCGCGGCGGCGAGGCCGCCCTTCACATCGCCGTCACTCTCGGTTGTCTCGACTGCGTGAAGGCACTGGTCAAGGCCGGCGCGGACGTGAATGCGAAGACAAAGAACGGCAAGACGCCGCTCCATCTGGCAAAATTCAAGGGGCAACGCGAAATTGCCGACTATCTCATGTCGCACGGCGTCGTCATGCCAACACCAGCCCCGATCTCGATGAAGCTGGCTTCTGCCGATGTCGAGAAGGGCCGAACCTACTTCACCCGCCTGTGTGCTGGTTGCCACAATCACGAGCCACAGAAAGGGAACAAAACGGGGCCGAACTTGTGGGGCGTCGTCGGCCGCGACAAGGCATCTATGGCAAATATGCGTTACTCCGACACCTTGCTGGGCTGGGAGGGCGTCTGGACGTACGAGGACCTGAACAGATATCTCTTCGGGCCCATGCTCACCACGCCGGGCGTTAAGATGGAAATTCCTGGTGTTCCGGACGAGACCGAACGAGTCGACCTGATCGCGTACTTGCGCACACTCAGTGACAAGCCGATCCCGCTACCCTGAATCGATGATCTCTTCTGCAACTACTGCACGGGCCTGCGTCGCCTCGTCGTTTCCCAACTCAGATTTGTTCAAATAGCCACCTTTGGCTTTTGGCGCGACCAAGTCGTTGCGCCAGTTGCAAGCAACGGCAGTTCGCCGACCACTGCCGGGATGGGTACCAAGCCTCAGACTTTCACCACTGGCAGCGCCGCGTTTACGATATCCGAAGCTTCATGCTGCTAGAGGTGAGCCTGTCCGGTACTATTGCACAGGTGCTTTTCCTCGAGATCGTTTATGAAAAGTTCGATGCGCATGCCGTGGGTGGACACGGCAAAAGGCCTTTCCATCATCCTGGTGGTGATGATGTATTCCGCCTACAACACCGGTGAATACACCGGCGGCGTCGGCTTCCTGCATTATGTCATCGGCTTTGCGACACCCTTCCGCATGCCGGAATTCTTCCTGATCTCGGGCCTGTTCCTGTCGCAGGTGATCGACCGGCCATGGCGGCGCTATGTCGACCGCCGCGTCGTGCATTACCTCTATTTCTACGTGTTGTGGGCGATCATCTCGATCGGGCTGAAGATCGGCATCTTCAGCCGCGATCCCGCCGGCATGCTGCATGACCTGGCAATGGCCGTCGTCCAGCCCTATGGCGTGCTGTGGTTCATCTATATGCTGGCGGTGTTCGGGATCGTCATACGCGTGTTGCGCGAGCTTCGCGTGCCGCACTGGATGGTCATCCCGCTCGCCGCCGCGCTGCAGATGTGGGCGCCGAAGCCGGACAGCTACGCGCTCGAGCAACTCGCCGCCTATTTCGTGTTCTTCTATCTCGGCTTCGTCATGGCGCCGCTGGTGTTCCGGCTGGTGGCATGGACGCAAGATCGACCCGCGATAGCCGTCGCGGGCCTGCTCGCCTGGGCGCTGGTCAACGGCCTGCTTGTCTATTCGCCGGGCTACGCCATGCAGCCGGTCGGCATGCAGATGGGCCTGGCGGCGTGGCCGCCGTTGCATCTGTCGCTTGCCGTCGCCGGCGCGGTGGCGCTTTGTGTGCTCGGCGGTTTCCTGTCGAAATTCGCCTCGATGGAATGGCTGCGATGGCTTGGCGAGCATTCGCTGGTCGTCTATGTCGCCTTCACCATCCCGATGTCGATGTTCCGGGGCGCGGCGCTTGCAAGCGACCTTCTGACCGATACCGGCATGCTCAGCCTCGCCGTACTGCTCGTCTCGGTCGTCAGTCCGGTGGTGCTCTACTTCATCGTCAAGCGCATCGGCTTCGGCACGTTCCTGTTCCAGCGACCGGCCTGGGCTCATGTCGATGGACCGAATGCCGGTCAGATCTCAAACAAGGGCGTTGCCCGGCCGGCGCGCGAGGCGGCCTGATCGAGGCCGCCTGCTTGAGTCCGTTACTTGCCGGCATCGTGACCAGGCCGGCGCACGGCCTTGATCTTGCCGCTGCTGCCGCCACCGCAGAAGAAGCAGCCGCCGCCATCGGATTCCAGTCCCGATACGCCGGAGGGCATCGCCACCTCCTGCAGCACGTCGCCTGTCTCGGGATCGATGCGCAGCAGATCGCCCTCCTCGCCTTCCCAGGTGGCATGCCAGAGTTCGCCATCGACCCAGGTGACGCCAGTAACGACACGCTTCGACTCGATACTGCGGATCACCTTGCCCGTCTCAGGATCGATCTGATGGATCTTGTGTGCCCTGTATTCGCCGACCCAGAGCGAACCTTCGGCCCAGGCCATGCCTGAATCGCCGCCATTGCCGGGAGCGGGAATGGTGGCGACGACCTTGCCTGTCTTCGGGTCGACCTTATGGATGCGGTCCTCGGCGATCTGATAAAGATATTCGCCGTCGAAGGCGGTCCCGGCATGCGAGGCGACGTCGATCGACTGCACGATCGCGCCGCTCTCCGGGTCAAGCGCCTTCAGCTTGTCGCCGGTGGCGAACCAGACATTCTTGCCATCATAGGTGACGCCATTTATGCGCTCGGCGTCCGGAAAGGGCCCGTATTCGCGCAGGATCTCGGCGGCAGCTCGTTTCATTTCGATCTCCATTTGAACAGTGGCCGCAGACTAGTCGCTCGGCAGCGGACCCGGGAGTAACAAGACAGTCGGGAATCCGGTCATCGGCGGTGTCATCCAGCGGCGCGCCCTACCGCGGCCGACCGCCTGCACCTTGTTTGCCGTCGAGAGCTCCTCCAGCGCCCGCTGCACGGTGCGCGCGCTGGCGCCGAGCGCGATCGCCAGCGCCGAACTCGACCACGACTCGCCGTCGGCCAGGAAGGCGAGCACCGCCCCATGCTCCTCCTCGACAGGCGGCGCCAGCACCACGACCTCGGCGGCATTCAGCGGCGAAAGCGCGAAGCCCCGGGCGGTCGCGTTGATTTCAGCGAGTGCGCTCAATTCGGCGCGCAGCCGGCCCATCTCAACCCTGAGCCTCGCGCGGTGCGATTCATCGGCGTGCCTGGCGTGGAAGGCGCGCCTCAGCAGCGTCTCCCGCGCCGCATCGGCCGGCCAGACCTCGGCAAGCGCGCGCGCCAGGGCGAACAATACCGGTCGCGTCGCCAGCGAAACGACCGCGTCGGCTTGGCGCACTACATTGCGACAGGCATCGACGACGAGCGCGCCGGATGCGAGCAGCGCCTCGACTTCATCGAGCCGGAGCGGCTTCTCCGAACCCTTCGACACGAGCCGCGCGACCGGCATGTTCAGCACCAGCGACGCGCTTTCGACTTCGGCCTTGAGCGCTGGAATGTCGGCCTGGTAGGCGGCAAGCGACGCACGGCCGAGCGCAGAGCGCGCGACCTTCGTCCTCATGCGCCTGACCGCGATGCCGGCGGCGGCGAGCTCATGCGCGACGCGCGCGACCGGCGGCAGCGGCGCCGGATCGAAGCCGGCAAGCAGGCGCTCTGCCTCGTCGAGGCGGCCTATCAGGATCAGGCGACGCGCCTCGAGACTTCCCGCATAGGCGGCATTGACCCGGTCGCCATGCGCTTGAAGCGTCGCACGCGCCGAGCGCAACGCCTTCTCCGGCCAGCCAAGGTCGCGCGAGACCAGCGCGATCTCCGCCTCGGCGACGACGCAGCGGGCGCGCGCCACCGCTTCCCTCGGACTGAAGGCGCGGGCGGCGTCTTTCAGCAGCGCCTTGGCCTTGGCGAAGTCGCCGAGCTGCGCCATCGCGATGCCGCGCAGCGCCAGCGCCGGCGCGTCGTCGCGCAGCGCGACGCGCTTCAGGGCGCCGAGCGGATCGCCGGCGGCAAGCGCGCGGCCGGCGGCATTGATCAGCGAGTCCATGCCATCGCCTGACGGGCGGCCGCAGCAAATCGCGTCACACTTGTAACTCTCACCATCGCGCCGTTCAGCCCTAAGTCTTTCCTCGTCACCCAACCAAACCCAAGAACGGGACAAGAGCAATGACCCAACACATGAAGACACCACCGGTCGTTTCGCAGGAAGCCTGGGAAGGCGCTTATGAGGAGATGCTGGTGAAGGAAAAGGCGCTGACCCGCGCCCGCGACGCTTTAGCCGCCGAACGCCGCCGCATGCCGTGGATGGAAGTCAAGAAGGACTATGTCTTCGAAGGCCCCAACGGCAAGGCGAGCCTGCTCGACCTCTTCGAAGGCCGCCGCCAGCTCATCATCTACCGCGCCTTCTTCGAGCCCGGCGTCTATGGCTGGCCCGAACATGCCTGCCGCGGCTGCTCGCTCGGCGCCGACCAGGTCGGCAACCTCGCCCATCTCAATGCCCGCGACACCACGCTTGCCTATGCCTCGCGCGCGCCGCAGGCCGACATCCAGCGGCTGAAGCAACAGATGGACTGGAAGATGCCCTGGTACACCATCACCGACAGTTGGGATAAGGATTTCGGCGTCGACGAATGGCATGGCCACAATGTCTTCATCCATGACGGCAATCGCATCTTCCGCACCTATTTCGTCAACAACCGCGGCGACGAGGCGTTCGGCACCGTGTGGAGCTATCTCGACGTCACTCCGCTCGGCCGCCAGGAGGTGTGGGAGGATTCGCCCGAAGGCTATCCGCAGACCCAGACCTATAAGTGGTGGAACTGGCACGACAGCTATGAAGAAGGCGCCGCGCCCGACCAGAGATGGGTCGAGGTGTCGGATGCCGGCGAGGCGGCGTTCCGTAACAAGAACGCCTGAGCGCGAAGCGACTCCGGCGGCGCAAACCGTGCGCCGCCGGAGCCGACCTTTCTCCCCGACAGTCCGGCCATCTTGAAAGGTGGAAGAGATGAGCATCGACGATCCCGACTTCACCCCTCGCCCGGCCGGCTCGAGCTTTGGCCTTGCAGACTGGCTCTGCCTCGCGGCGGCACCGACCTTTGCGATCATGGCGCTGGTCACCGCCGCTTATGGCGGCCAGGACATGATGTGCATGTCGGGCCCAGGCGCCTCGATGCTCGGCGGCATGGTGCCGATGTATCTCTTGATGGCGGCCTTCCATCTGGCGCCGTGGCTGCGGCTGGTCGGCCGGCACGCCCATGGGATTTGACCGAGCGCTCACAAATCCCCGCAAGGAATGGGCCCCCCTGTGAAGGGATCTACCTCGTCAATCGAATATTAGGCAAAAGGGTGCAGGTTCGGCTGTCGGCGGTGCCGACGCCGGATCCGGATCATGCTCGAACATATGCGCACCGGCGATTGGCTCACCCGGGAACGGGTCCGCATCATCGCTGTCACTTTGCTGATCGTCTACCTCCTGTTCATGGCCTTCCTCTTCGCGACGTCGAACGGCCGCGTCGACCGTTTCGATCGCCCCCTGGGTACTGACTATTCGCAAGTCTGGACGGCGGGGCGCTTCGTGCTCGAGGGCCATCCGGAGAAACCGTTTGACAATGCGGCGCATCAACGGCGGCAGGAAGAATATTTCTCACCGACATCGGGCTTCTTTCACTGGGGCTATCCGCCCTACTTCCTGGTCGTCGCCGCGTTCTTCGCCCTGTTCCCCTATGCCTTGTCGCTGTTGTTGTGGCAGGGCTCGACCCTGCTGCTCTATCTGGTGGCGGTGCGTCGCATCGCACCCATCCAGGACTGCCTGTTGGTGGCGGCAGCTTTTCCCGCAGTCTTCATTAACATCGGTCATGGACATAATGGCTTTCTCAGCGCCGGCTTGATGGCTCTGGCATTGCTGGCGCTGGAGCGGCGGCCTGTCGTGGCCGGTGTCCTGTTTGGCTTGCTTGCCTATAAGCCACAGTTCGGTTTGCTCGTTCCCATCGCGCTTCTGGCTGGCGGCCACTGGCGCGCGATCGCCGCCGCTGGAGCAACGATCGCGGCGATGACGCTGGGAACGGCGTGGGCCTTCGGTTGGGAAACCTGGCGCGGTTTCTTCGACATGATGCATTTCTCGCGCGTCGTCATTTCCGAACAAGGCGCGACAGGCTGGTATAAGATTCAAACGATTTTCTCGGCAGTGCGCATGTGGGGCGGCTCGATTCCACTCGCCTATGGCGTGCAGGCTGTTTGCGCTTTGGGCTGTGCCGCCACCGTCGCCTGGATGTGGTTCGCCCGCGCCGACCGCCGGTTGGCGGCCGCCGCGTTGATGACCGGAGCTCTTCTGTCGACACCCTATGCGCTCGACTACGACATGATGCTGCTCGGACCGGCGCTGGCTTTCGTCATCGCCCATGGCATCGAAAGAGGTTTTCGGCCCTGGGAGAAAACAACTCTCGCGGTCATCTGGGCCGTACCGTTGTTGGCCCGCGTGCTGACCATGACGACCTTCATTCCCGTCGGTCAGATCGCGATGGTGGTCTTCATGGCGATGATCTTCCATCGCGCATGGCCGAACGCCAGACATGGCAGGGACGGCAGCGGCGAGGCGCGCCCAAGGCGCGGCATTTTCCGTGGCGTGACCGCCCGCGACGTTCGCTTCTGAAGGGTTGCAACGCGTTGGACCGCTTCCGGTCATCTCGCCCAGGCAGTCGCATGACACGGCGGCGCCAATGCGTTGACGACCGGCAGCTTCATTGCCGGCGCATGGCACTACGGCGCCGGACGGACTGTCAGCACGGTCACTACGGCAATGCAGGCCAGACGCAGCTACCGGCATGGAAGCTGCCGGTGAGGTCGCGCTGCACGGCCACGATCCGAGACGGTATCGCCGCGATCAGGAAGCCGCCGCGTTCGGTGCTCCCCTCTCTTCGCTGCCGAGCCATCGATGGTGGTCTCGATCCATGCCTGGGAAGCGGGACCGAACCGCCGCATTGCCTTCCGCAACGGCTCGCACAATAGTCGGGCCGATGTTCGAGGCGATCGCGAGTCACTGGTCCACGCTTATCCTTCTCCTGTCGCTGGCGATGGCGGCGGTCGGCATGGTCCACGCCATCATGACGAAGGAAGACGTGCGCGCTGCCACCGGCTGGGTGGGCGTGATGCTGCTCTCGCCCTTCCTCGGCGCGATCATCTACGCCATTGCCGGCATCAATCGCATCCGCCGCGCCACGATCAGCGCCATGCGTCCCGTCTCCGGCGAGGCGGCCGCCGCCAGGCACGACCGCGACGTCGCCCTGGAAGCCCTGATCAATGCCGAATACGGCCAGCGTTTCACCGGGCTGAAGACGCTTGGCGACAGGGTGACGCGGCGTTCGCTCACCTCGGGAAACACCATCGCGGTGCTCCAGAGCGGCGACGAGGCCTATACGGCGATGTGCCGGGCGATCGACGCAGCGCAGCGAAGCGTGCTTCTGGAAACCTATATTTTCGACAATGACGCGGTCGGAGCGCTTTTCGTCCAGTCGCTCGGCAACGCCGTCAAGCGCGGCGTCACCGTGCGCGTGCTGATCGACGCCGTCGGCGTTCGCTACTCGGTACCCAGCGTGCTCAAACAACTCAGGGAAGCCGACGTCACCGTCGATCTCTTCAACGGCAACATCGTCATGGGCCTGAGACTTCCCTATGCCAATCTCAGGACCCACAGGAAGATCCTGGTCGTCGACGGCACCGTGGCGTTCACGGGAGGCATGAACATCCGCAAGGGATTCTCCGCCGAATTCGCCGGTTCCGAAAGTTCGCGCGACACGCATTTCGAGGTCACCGGGCCAGTGGTGGCCGATCTGTTCTCGGTTGCCGCCGAGGATTGGCGCTTTGCCGGCAACGAGACCTTGAAGGATGGGCCCTGGCAGGTCGAGCGGGCAGCACCGGCGCCCGGGCAGCCGATGCTGGTGCGCGCGGTGGCGACCGGGCCGGATGCGTTCAACGAAACCAATCTCAAGCTGCTGATGGGGGCGTTCTCCGTAGCCCGCAAATCGATCCGCATCATGTCGCCCTATTTCCTGCCGGACCGGGAATTCATCAGCGCGCTGACCACGGCAGGCCGCCGCGGCGTCGAAATCGACATCGTCGTGCCGGCGGTGAACAACCTCTTCCTCGTCGATCATGCGATGACGGCGCAATTCGACCAGGTTTTGAAGCACTATTGCCGTGTCTGGCGCCATGAAGGCGCGTTCGACCATTCGAAGCTGATGGCGATCGACGGGGTGTGGGCCTATGTCGGCTCCTCCAATCTGGACGCCCGTTCGCTGAGGCTGAATTTCGAGATCGACATGGAAGTCCTGGATCAAAACTTCGCCGCCGAGATCGACGCCCGCATCGAGGCCGCCATCTCCACCGCCCAGCCGGTGACGCTGCAGACGCTGAAGGCGAGGACCTTCATAATCCGCGTCTTCGACCGTTTGCTGTGGCTGGGATCGCCCTATCTTTAGAGCAGGAAATCGAGCATCGGGATCATGGAGATAGAAGACATCAAAGGACGCAGCCTCCCGGAGACCGTGCTGCTCTCGATCCGCAGCAGAAGCGCGCGCAAGGCGAAGGCGACGCCGCGCAAGCGCGTCAGAGACGCCGAAATCGTCGTTGCCTCCTACAACGTCCACAAATGCGTCGGCACCGACCGCAAGTTCGATCCGGAACGGACGGCGCGCGTCATCCGCGAAATCAGCCCTGACGTGATCGCGCTGCAGGAGGCCGACAACCGTTTCGGCGACAGGGCCGGGCTGCTCGACCTTGCCCGCCTGGAACTGGAGACGGGACTGGTGCCGGTGCCGGTCGCGGGAAACGGCAAGGGGCATGGCTGGCGCGGCAATGTGCTGCTGTTCAAGCGCGGCACGGTGCGCGACGTCCATCAGATCAAGCTGCCGGGACTGGAGCCGCGCGGGGCGCTCGTCGCCGAAATCGATCTCGACGAGAAACGGAGCCTGCGTGTCATTGCCGCCCATCTCGGCCTGCTGCGCCGCTCTCGCTCAGAGCAGGCCCGCGTCGTGCACGACATCATGAGCAGCGCGGACGAAAGGCCGACGCTGCTGCTCGGCGACCTCAACGAATGGCGGCTTGGCAACCGCTCGGCGCTCAACACGCTGCACACGACCTTCGGCCCGACGCCGCCGGCAGTGCCCACTTTCCCATCCGGCCTGCCGGTGCTGGCGCTCGACCGCATCATGGGGAACCGGCACGACCTGGTCTCAGGCGTCGAGGCGCATGACACGCCGCTATCGCGGGTCGCCTCCGACCACCTGCCGCTGACGGCCTTCGTGCATTTGTAGAAAGGGCTGGCCTAGAGCAATTCCAGGAAAAGGGTGACACGGTTTTCCGTCAGGAATTGCGTCAAAACAAAGAGATAGAGCAATTCGCCGTTTCCGTGAAACGGTGAAACGCCCTAGGAACTCGGAAGGCCTGCTCTCGACAGCATTTTCAGGAAGCGGTCGTGATGATCGTCCTGTACATAGCGCGGCATGAACCCCGGGCAGACATTGCCCAGGTTGAGATGTGGAAGTTGCGACAGGCAATGGTGGATCGCGCGCGAGGCTTCTTCATTGTTTCCGGTGGCCGAAGCCGCGGCCGCCCAATAGAGGGCGCCGCGGACGAAGCCGGGCTTGGTCCTGACCACCCTGCGGGCGACTTCGAGCGCTCGGCGATCGTCTCCGCCGGCGAACAGCGCCACGACCAGGCCGTGGTGACGCCAGAAGTCGATCACGTCATGCGTTCCGAGCCGGATCGCTTCATTGGCCTCGCGCAACGCTTCGCTGACTTGTCCGCGCAACGCGAAGAGCATCGAAATATCGCCATGGCCGCTCGGGTAGCTCGGGTTGAGGCTGATCGCGTATTGGCATTCGGCGATCGCCTCGTCGATACGGCCTGAACTCTCGAGAGCAAATGACAGGATGCAGCGGGCAATCTCGTCGTCGGGCACCGCCCTCACCGCGGCTTCCGCAAGCTCGAGCGCATACTCGATTTGCCCCTGGTCCCGAGGCAAGGCGCCAAAAGCCACGCCCATGGATGTAAGGATCGACAGCGTCCGTTTTGCACGCGCGTTCTCGGGGGCGATCGCAAGGGCCTTCACGGCAAGCTCTACCCCAGCCAGCAGCGAGTGCCTGGTCATCTCGAAATACTTCATGAGAGCTTCGTTCACCAACCTGCGCACTTCAGGGGAACCGGGCGGGCTCTTGTCGCGGACTTTCCAGTTGGTCAGTTGAAGCTCGAGGCTGACGGCCAGGACAACCGACTGCGCGATCCTGTCCTGGACCTCGAGCGTGTTCTCGGAGTGACTGTCGAACTTCTGGGCCCAGACATTGTGGCCGCCAGCGGCGTCGACAAGCTGGACGTTCACCCTCAACCCATCGCCGGACCTCTGTATACTGCCGCTAAGCACATAGCGCGCCCGAACCAGTCCCGGCGTTCTGGCCTCTTCGCCTGGGCTGTTCTTATCCATTGGAGGGATCGCGGAGAGCACGACGTAGTCTGCCACCTCGGAGAGCGCCGTGGTGATGTCGTGGACGAGCCCCCGTGCAAAAAAGTCGTCGCCCCGCTTTCCCGTCAGGTTGACGAAATCGCCGACACTGATGGTTGGGCGCCCGAAGCGCTGGCCAGCCGGGACTCCATTTGCCGGCTGCATATTTGATGACTTGCCCGGCGCGGACTGCAGGGATTGCCAGAAGGCTCGGGTCTCCGGGCTGACGTCGACGCCAAGCTCCTTCTTCAATACGTTTCTGCAGGCCTCGAATGTTCGCAACGCCCTGTCTCGCTGGCCGCAGGCAACGAGCAATTCCATCTTCAGCCGATAGGATTCCTCTCGCGTCGGTTCCATGGCCAGAATTCGATCGGCCAGGGCAACTCCAGCTTCAGCGTCCACGAGACGAGCAAGCCTTTCGAACGACCCAAGCGCGCGGCCCAGCAGCCTTTCGCGTTCCGCGGCGGCCCAATCGTCGAATGCATTGCTCCCCAGGTAGAGGCCGTCGAGAAAAGGCCCTGTATAGAGTGAAAGAGCTGTTTCGAGCTCTTGCGCGGAACGGGCCGAAAGACCCGTTTCGAAATCCTCCACATCGACCCGAACGGCGTCGTGCTTAAGGCCGATCAGTTCTCGCCCGGAACGGATGATGTCCAAGCCCGCTCCCGCCAGATCGCGGCGCAGGACGCTCAGGGTCTGGCGCAGGCTGTTGCGCGAGTGCTCGCTGTCGCTCTCGCTCCAAAGCAGGTCGGCCAGCCTCTCGCGTGTTGCCGCCATACCCGGACAGCGCGCGAGATAGGCGAGGATCGCAGGACCACGCTTCCCGGTCAGCCAGACCGGCCCGCCATTTTCCCTTGCAATCTGGAAGCCGCCGAACAGTGAGATGGATCCGGCAGCAAGGTTATCCCCATTTCGCATTTGCGTAGCGACTTTCCGGCATAACGGAATCCTAACTCAAAACTAACGCTTCGCATACTCTGGAGCCGCGCACCCAAGCGCTGCAGTGACGGACGCAGTTTAGTCTTCGCTGAATTAGCGCCAGCTGAACCAATCACAGGTTGCTGGCTGAGGGGTGCGGTGAATGTCGAGGCTCACAGCCAACTTGCTGCTCTTGTTTGCCGCCGCTCTGTGGGGCCTCGGGAATGTGGCGCAAAAAACGGTGCTTACCCATCTCGATGCGCTGAGCGCCGTTGGCCTGCGCTGTCTCATCGGCGGGCTGCTTGTGCTGCCCTTCGTCTTGACGGAAAGGCGACTTCCCGCCGGCGCCGGCCATTCTTCCAGCCTGGCCCGAGTGGTCGCGCTGTTTGCCGTCTCCATCGTGCTGCAGCAGCTCTGCTATCTCGGCGCCACCGTCACCAATGCAAGCTTCCTGATCAGCACGGCAACGGTGATAACGCCGCTGGCCGCCTGGATGCTCATGGGCGAGCGTCCGACGACCGGTCTCATCCTTGCCGCCGGATCGACGGTCGTCGGCTGCCTGTTTCTTTCAGGCGGCGTCGCCGGTCTCAGCGGCAGCGATCTCACCGCCCTCTTGTCGGCCGGCTGCTATGCGCTCTGGACGGTCGAGCTCGGACGGCACATGCAGGTCCATGCCCGTCCCTTCACGGCCGCGGCCGCGCAATTCCTCGCCGTCGCCGCGCTCGCCCTTCCGCTTGGCGCCATGCGAGGCAACCTGTCATTCACCGCGGCTTCCGAGGCTGGCCCCGAACTGGTGGTGCTCGGGGTGTTCTCCACGGCGGTCGCCTTCGGCATACAGATTGCCGCCCTGCGCTTCACGTCGGCCAGCCATGCCGCCGTGATCGTGAGCGCCGAAAGCGTCTTCGGCGCCCTCGGCGCGGCGATCTTCCTCGGCGAGCAACAAACGGTCGTCGGCGCGCTGGGCGCGGCCATCATCCTGGCTTCAATTCTGTCGGTCGCGATGGCGTCTCGATCGCCAGTGCGCCTCGCCTTGCGACCCGACGTCGGCGCTTCCGACGCGGGAGTCCGCGCCCTGGGAAGTGCAGCAGCCGGCTGGGGAAGTCCCGCAACCGCCAATCCCGCAGGCGAGGAGGCATTCCATGATCCTTGCCGATAACGCGCCGTGCTCGTCCGCCAGCGGGAACCGGCCTGTGGTTGAGATGGAGGGTAGAATGTTCGAATGCCTTAACGGTAAACCGGGCTACCGGATTGATGCCCGGCTGGAAAAGCGTGCCCTTTTCTTGCTGGGAGTGGCAGCTCTCGCCGCCTCGGCGCTCTGGGCACCGAGCGCTAATGCCACGGACATCGATGGCACGGCGCTGAACGTCGACGTCGCGGTCGTGTTTGCCGTGGACTTCTCCTCCTCGATCGATCCCAAGATCGCCGACATGCAACGCGAAGGGCATGCCGCGGCACTCACATCGCCAGAGATCATCAGCGCCATCTCCCAGAATTACCTCGGCTGCATCGGTGTCGCCTATTTCGAATGGTCGAGCCCCGGCCACTCACGCACCGTGCTGCCTTGGACACGCATCTGCGGGCTGGACGATGCGAAGGCGGCCGCTTCGGTGATCAGAAACAAAGGCGATACCGGCTATCGTCGCGTAGGCCGGAGCGGCACATCGGTCTCGGCTGCAATCGACGTCGGCAGCCTACTGCTCGATCAGTTCCCGGGAAATGCGATGAAAAAGGTGATCGACATCTCTTCCAATGGCGAGAACAATGACGGGCTTCCCGTTCAGCCGAGCCGGCAGAACGCCATCGCCAAGGGATACACGATCAACGCGATTGCCATTCCTGCGGACGACGAGGATCCCAAGCAACCGCTGGCATCCTATTTTGCGCAATCCGTCATCGGCGGCTCCCAAGCCTTCGTGATGTCGCCAAAGGGCCCGCACGATTACGTCACCGCCCTTCGCCGTAAGCTGGTGACCGAGGTCAGCATGAATGTCGAGGTACATGCTGGCGCAGGAGAGCTGCCCGCGCCGATGGTTGCCGACATTCAATAGGGCTGAGCGGCCGCGCTCGATCATGACGTGCCGCCGGTGTCTTGCACCGCGCGCGCCGCAACGAAGCCTCGCCGCTCATCCCTCCCTCAGCCACACCAGCATCTCGCCGGGATCGCGATTGTCCCACGCGAAATAGGGAACGGCCTTGAGCTTCGTCTCTTCCGTCGCCGGCGGCTCGGGGCGATAGAGATCGGCGCCCCAGTTCTCCGCTCCGGTCCGGCTGCCGATGGCCGAAAGCGTGACGACGCCGCCGAGCAGGTTCGGCTCGGGATGCGCCTCGAGCCTGGCCGTGCGCGGCAGGGCGATGCGATGCAGCCCGCCGCCATTGTCGGTCTCCTCGACGCAGTAGATCAGCGGGCCACGGGCGAGCGCGACGCGGCCGATGTCCTGACGCACATTCGGGTTGGCGAAGAGGCGCGCCATCGACATTTCGAGATCGAGCTCGACCCTGTCGCCCTGGCGCCATTCGCGGCGGATCGCGGCGTAGCCATCGACGGTCGCGGAATCGAGATCGACCATCTTGCCGTTCACCCGAAGCGCTGCCTTGCGGCACCAGGCGGGAACGCGCAGGTGAAGCGTGAATTCCACAGGCGCCTCGGCCTCGACCTCGATCGCGATCGCGCCGTCCCAAGGATAGTTGCTGGTCTGGACGAGGCTGACGGGCCGGCCGGCGATCTCGAAGCGCGCCGTCGAGTCGCCATAGAGATGCACGGCCAGCGCGTCGTCGGCGAGGCCGTAGAAATAGCTGCCGATCGAGGCCACCATGCGGCCGATATTGGGCGGGCAGCAGGGGCAGCGGTGCCATTTCCAGCGATGATGGCCGCCACGGCTTTCCAGCGGGTTCTCGTAGAAGAACAGCGAGCCGTCGAGCGACAGGCCCGAGATCGAGCCGTTGTAGAGCGCCCGCTCCATCATGTCGGCGTAGCGGGCATTCGGCCCCATGCCAAGCATGCGGCTTGCCCAGAACACCAGGCCGACCGAGGCGCAGGTCTCGGCATAGGCGGTTTCATTGGGCAGGTCGTAGTCGCTGGTGAAGCCTTCATTGTGCGCCGACGGCCCGAGGCCGCCGGTGACATAGAGGCTCTTGGTCGTGAGATCGTTCCACAACCGCTCGAGCGCGACCTTCAGCGTGTCGTCGCCATATTCGGTGGCGATGTCGGCCATGCCGGAATAGAGATACATCGCCCTGACCGCATGGCCGACGACCTTGTCCTGCTCGCGCACCGGCTTGTGCGACTGGTTGTACTCGTAAGTCTTGAAATGATAGGCTTTCGGGTCGGCGCCGCGGGCGCGCGCCTCCTCGTCGAAGTAGTGCGGCTCACGGCCGCGCTGGTCGATGAAATACTTTGCCAGCTCCATGTACTTCTTCTCGCCCGTCGCTCGAGCCAGCTTGACCAGCGCCAGTTCGATCTCCTCGTGGCCGCAATAGCCCTTCCTTTTGCCGGGCTCGGGTCCGAACATCGAGGCGATGTGATCGGCGTAGCGACACATGATGTCGAGCAGCTTGCGTTTTCCCGTTGCCTGGTAATAGGCGACGGCGCCCTCGATCAGATGGCCGGCGCAGTAGAGCTCGTGGCAGTCGCGCAGATTGGTCCAGCGCAGTCCGGGCTGGATGCGCTGGTACCAACTCGAAAGGTAGCCGTCCGGCTGCTGCAGCTTGCCGTACAGGTCGATGACGGCGTCGATCTTCTTTTCCAGCTCCGGGTTGCGGCGCCGGTACAGCGAATAGGCGGCGGTCTCGATGGTCTTGCCCCAGTCGGAGTCCCAGAACATCTGCGTCGTCACCGTCGAGCCGGTGAACTCGGCGCCCTGCCCGTCCGCCTCGTCGGGCGACGGCGAATGGAAGGGAATGACGACGCCGGGCGACGGCCGGTCCGGATCGATCTGCTCCAGCATGCGCGCCTCGACGCAGCGGTCGTACAGAATGCCGGCGGTCTTCGCGGCCACCGCGTCGACACGGTCGCCCCAGAAGCCGCGGACATCGACCTGCGGCACGGGAAGCGGCCAGAAGGCGAGTTGCGGCCTGGTTCCGGTCTTTTCGGCCTCTGTCGAGGTGGCGGGCTGCGATGCGGTCATGGCGTCACTCCATTCGAATTACTTGACGGCCCCGGCCATGAGGCCGCGGATGTAGAAGCGCTGCAGCGCCAGGAACAGGATCAGGCACGGCACCATCATCACGGTCACGCCAGCCTGCACGGCGCCCCAGTCGATAGCACCGAAGCGGCCGGACTGAAGCGCCGTCATCATCACCGGCAGGGTGAATTTGGACTGGTCGGTCATCAACACGAGCGCTGCCAGGAACTCGTTCCAGGCGCCGAGGAAAGCGAACAGCGCGATGGTTACGACGCCCGGCCAGACCAGCGGCAGCATCACCTTGACGAGCATGGTGACGTTGCTGGCGCCGTCCATGCGCGCGGCCTCCTCGATCTCGCGCGGCACGGCGTCGAAGGCGTTGCGCATCATGAAGATCGAGAACGGCAGCTGCAGCGTGACGTAAACGCAGACCAGCCCGGTCAGCGTGTTGTGCAGTCCGAGCTTGGTCAGCACCAGGAAGATCGGCGTCAGGATCGATTGGAACGGGATCATGATCGTCGACAGGATGAGGACGAAGAAGAAATCCCTGAATGGAAAGCGGAAGCGCGAGAAGCCGTAGCCGGCCAGCACGCTGACCAGCACCGACAGGATCACCGTCATGACCGAGACGTAGATGCTGTTTTGCGCCGAGGCCCAGAGCCCGTCGCCGAAGGAGTTCAGCGTCTCATAATTCTCGATCGAAAAGCCGGTGGTCGGCCAGGGCGGCAGCGGCGGCTGGCGCGCTTCCTGCGCCGGCTTGAAGGTCGACAGCACCGTCCACACGATCGGCGCCAGGAACAGTATCGAGGCGATGATGCCGGTGGAGTGCCTGGCGAGGCTGAAGGCCGCCTTGCGGTTTTGCGACATCGCCTCGGCCATCAGTCGAGCCCCTCGGGCTTGCGCAGCAGCCAGAGCTGTATGAGGCTGAGCGCCACCAGGATGACCAGCAGCACCATGGAAAGTGCGGCGCCGTAGCCCAGCTTGAAGGACACGAAGGACTGGTTGAAGATCCAGTAGACCGCCGTCAGCGTCTGGTTGCGCGGGCCGCCGCGCAGGATGATGTAGAACTGGTCGAAGGCGAGGATCGAGCCAGCGACCGACAGGATCAGCGCCAGCGCGAGCGTGCGGCGCATCAAGGGCAGCGTGATCAACCTGAAGCGGGCGAACGGTCCTGCCCCGTCGATGACGGCGGCCTCCTGCAGGTCCTGAGGAATCGATTGCAGGCCGGTCATCAGGATGATCATGGTGAAGCCGGCGACCTTCCACACCACCATGGCGATGATCGACCAGAAGGCCGGCTGGAAGGTGGCCAGAAGATTGACCTTCTTTTCGGTCAGGCCAAGGTCGAAGGCGGCCGGGCTGAACAGGCCGGAATCGACGTTCAACAACCACGACCACAGCAGGCTCGCCGAGGCAAAGCCCACCACCGCCGGCATGAAGAAGGCGGTGCGGTAGAGATTGGTGAGCGGGCGCGGCCTTTCGATGAAGATCGCCAAGGGAAAGGCGACGGCGAAGATCGCGATGGTGACGACCACCGTATAGTAGAAGGTGAATTTCAGCGCGTTCCAGAAGCGCGTGTCGTGCAGGATCGCAGCGTAATTGTCGAGACCGACGAAGGAATGTTCGCCCATCAGCGGCCAGTTGTTGAGCGACATCCACGCCGTCATGCCGAGCGGGATGACGAAGAACACTACGACCAGCGCCACGGCCGGCGCGACATAGAGCAAGCCGATCCATTGCCGGCGGCCGACGCCGGTCCGGGTTCGGGTGCGTGCGGGTGCTGAAGCCACTGTAATAGACGCCATCCAGGTTTCTTCCTCGTGTCCGTGGCGGCCGCGACGTCCCCCTCCCCCCTTGAGGGGAGGGTCCGGCCGCAGGCCGGGGGTGGGGTCCTCCGCGACACGCGCCGACGAAAAATAGCGTCGAGCAGTTCGCAGGCGACCCCTCCCGGACCTGCGGTCCGACCTCCCCTCAAGGGGGAGGTAAGGGCGGCCGCCCGGCCAGGGAGAGGGGCGGGCGGCCGGTCAGAGCTTTGGGCGGCGAGGCATTGCGCGATCCTCGCCGCCGGCTGGCCCTGGTGTTACTTGTTCGGCGCCTGGTCGATGATCGATTGCATGGTGTCCTGCGCATTCTTGATGGCGCCGTCGACATCGTCGCCGAAGAACACCTCGTTGACCATCTGCGTCCACGGCCCGTTGGCGGAATTGATCAGGTCGTTGAACACCACCGAATAGGGGGTCTTGCCCTTGGCCATCGCCTCGGCCGCCACCTGATAGCGCGGATCGAGATCCTTCAAGGCGTCCTTGGCGATGTCGTTGCGCACCGGCAGGCTGCCGTATTTGGCAAGGATCGTCTGGCCCTCCAGCGAATAGGCGAAGTCCAGAAACTCCTTCACCACCGCGATCTTCTTGGTGCCCTTGGTGACGACGAAATTGTCGCCGCCGGCAAAGGACGACCAGCCGCCGTCCTTGCCCGGCAGGAAGGTGATGCCATAGTCGACATTGGGATATTGCGTGTTGAGCGCGCCGATGGCGAAGGCGCCGGACGGCGAGATACCGATATTGCCGCCGGCGAATGCCGCGAAGAAGTTGGCGCCGGTGTCGGTCTGCGCGCCCTCGGGCACCATTCCCTTCTTGACCATCGAGCGGTAGAGGTCGATCGCGCCGCGCAGTTGCGGGCTATCGAGCGTGGCCTTCGAGCCGTCCTCTGACAGGATGTCGCCGCCCGAGGCCCAGATCAGCGGCGTGAAGGTGAAGATGTTGCAGCCGCCGCAATTGCCGGAGAAGTAGAAGCCCTTGATGTCGCCGCCGAGCGCGTTGACCTTCTCGGCGTCGGCCTCTATCTCGGCCCAGTTGGTCGGTCCCTTCTCGGGGTCGAGGCCTGCCTGCTTGAACAGCTTCTTGTTCCAGATCAGCACCGAGGCGTCGGCCGAGAACGGCAGGCCGTAGATGCGGTCCTTGTAGGTGCCGGTCTTCACGTGCGCCGGCGACAAGCTGGCAAAATAGGGCAAGGATTTCGCCCAGTCGGTGATGTCCTCGAGCTGACCGCCGGCGGCGAAGGACGGCGTGTAGATCAGGTCGAGCGAAAGCGCGTCGGGCGCGGTGCCGCCGGCCGCCGCAGCGCCATATTTCGGGATGATCTCGGCGTTGGGAATGATGTCGAGCTTGATCTGGTCCTTATGCGCCTTGTTGAAGGCGTCGACGATGCGCGGCATGTAATTCGAGCCGTCGGCGCGCACCCAGATGTTGGCGGTCTCGGCGGACGCCGCCTGCAAGCCGCCGCCGATGACGGCCGCGGCAAGCGCCAGCTTGGCAAGCATGGTTTTCATTCTATTCCTCCTCATGGTTCTCCTCCCTGTTTCGGCCACGCCGCCCGGCGGATCCGGGCGCGCGCAAGCCTTGTTGCTTCATTCCGGCGGACTTCCGCATGACTGACGCACCACCAACCGGCACGGCAGTTTCCTGATGCCCGGCGCGGCCGGCTGGCCGCCCACGAGCGAAAGCAAAGCGAGCCCGGCCTCGCGGCCCAGCGCTGCCAGGTTCATGTCGACCGAGGTGAGCGGCGGGCGCGTCGCCTCGGCCACGATCTCCCAATTGTCGAAGCCGATGACGCCGACATCGCGGGGAACATCGATGCCGCGCTCGCGCAGCGCATCGATGACGCCGCGAGCGATCTGGTCGTTGCCGCAGAAGACGGCATCCGGCCACCCTTCCCTGCCCGCCTTGCCGAACAGTCTTGCGACCGCCTCATGGCCCCAGGCTTCCGACCAGGCCCCGAGCAGCGGCTCGCTGGCCGGCAGGCCGGTCTCCTCGAGAACATCGCGGTGGGCTTGCGCCCGCGCGTGCACCACCGCGAAGCTCGCGGGGCCGCTGACATGGGCGATGCGGCGGCGCCCGAGCCGGCAGAAATGCTCGACCGCGAGCCGGGCGCCGCCGGCATCGTCGGAGACGAGGCCGACCGCGCCGGGATCCGGCTGGGTGAAGGCATAGACGACGGGCACGCGCAGGTTCGACAGATCGACGGGCAGATGGCGGTCGATGCGTTTTCCCGTGGCGATGATGCCGTCGACGCGCTTGTCGAGCATGGCCTCGACATGCAGCTGGCCGAGCCGCGTGTCGTCCTCGACATTGCACAGGAACACCGACACGCCTTTGTCGACCAGCGCATCAGAAACGCCGGCCATCAGCGGCAGCGAGAAGCGGCCATAGGTGTCGTTGGTGAGCAGGCCGACGGTGAAGGAGCGTTTTCTGAGCAGGCTCTGCGCCAGGCTGTTCGGCCGGAAGCCAAGCAGCCGCGCAGTCTCGCGGATGCGCTCGCGCGTCTCCGCCGTCATCCGCCCCTGCCCGTTCAACGCCTTCGACGCCGTCGCGACGCTGACGCCCGCCACCGCCGCCACCTCGCGCAGCGTGACCGGCGGCTTGGCGGAAACTGGCGCTGGCTCGGCATCTGCGGACATGGGCGCGGCGGATTCCTTAGCTGGGAAAAGGTTTTCCCTTACCGCCCTGCGCGGTGACGACGGATGAGGTCAGCACGTGCCGGGCGATTTGGGAAAAGGTTTTCTCAGGCGGGAGACTAGGGGAATGTAGCGGGGTTGGCAAGGGGTTAACCCGCGCCATCAACGCCACTATCTCTCAACTACCGTCTCCGCAAGACGTCTGTTCAGCGATGGCGGACAGCTGAGTTCTAAGAGAGGCGGCCCTGCCTGACGCGCCTGTAGGTCGACAGCAAACGATATCGACGTTTTCCTAAGCGGAGCCCTATCTCACTGCTTAAAACAGTGCTCCCGATGCCATTGCAAGAAGCGCGGATGTGGGCGTTGAGACGGTCGCACAGGGGAAAGCGCCCGGCGCGTTTTGTTGATGAATCCCTGAACGCTGTCCAAGTCGTTGACCTGCCGCGAAACCAGGATTTCCAGATCGTCGGACAGGCTGATCAATCCGCGATCGAACATCCAATGCGCCGTGCCCGACAGAGCGAGCCCATTGTTGACGATGTCCGGCCCGTTCGCCTCGACCGGTCGAATATGGGCGGCGGACACCTCGGCCCGGCCGCCGCCGTTGATCAGCTTCAGCCCCGTGATCGCGCAGCGCTCGTCGTAGGCGCGCAAGACGATGCGGCGAAAAATTCGATCTCGCACGATCCGCGATCCGATGTAGCTCGCGCGGTCACGGCTCTGCTCAAACTGAAACGGCGCCTGCTCTTCCTGAAGGCCAACGCCGATTTCATCGACGCGCGGCAGCACCACCTCGCTCGCTTCGAAAGCCAGATCGATGATGCGGTTGAAGTCGGCAGGGCTAAGCGGGCGGACGGCGGATTGGGCGCGGCCCGATATTCTGCCCTCGTCATTGAGCAGACCCCGTTCGACCCGACCATCGGCCCCATTGAATGGAACAGGATTGACGAAATCGAGGTAGGTTCCAGGCTCGATCAGGGCGAGGTACATGCCAGGCGCTGCGGGGTCTGGAATGACCTGCTGGACCTTGGCCATGGCGAAATAGCCACGGGTATCGTTCACCTTGCTGGGCTCGTAGTAAACGATCCAGTCGCCGACGCAGGCTTCGACGCGGCGCAGATACTGGCGCGGGAACTGGTACTGCTCGGCGGGGCTGTCGTCGTAAATTGAATCCGTGCGGTGAATGAAAACCCCAAATGCCATGGTCTTCTGCAATGCATTGGTTGGAAATACGTCGGAGCTGATACAGCCTGATATGAAGTGCTTAGTCCAGCTAGGACAGGTTTTTCGATATTCGACTTAATTTAATATGGCATTCGGTCAGATGTGGAGGACGCAATGCGGGAATTGATCGTCACCGAATTCATCACCGTCGACGGCATCGCCGAGCATGAGCAACTGCCCAACGTTGCCTGGAACGACGCGATGAACAAGTTCAAGGAGGATGAGCTTGCCGACAGCGGCGCCATGCTTCTCGGACGCGTCACCTACGAGATATTTGCCGGCCATTGGCCATCGGAAACCGGCGACTTCGCCGATCGCTTCAACGCGCTGCCGAAATACGTCGCCTCGACCAGCCTCGAGACGGTCGACTGGGAGCCGGCCGAGATCCTCGATGGCCCCCTGCCCGAAGCCGTCGCCCGGCTGAAGCAACAGGCCGGCGGCAACATCTATGTGCATGGCAGCCTGAGCGTGGCCCGCCAGCTTCTCGGTGCCGGGCTGGTCGACCGCGTGAGGCTGCTCGTCTATCCGGGCGCCGCCAGCCGGGGCAAGCAGCTGTTTCCGTCCGACGCGCCGGTCGCGCTCGAACTAGTCTCGGCCATGCCGTTCGACAACGGCGTGGTGGCGATGGAGTACAGGCCGGTCGCGAAGACTTAGGGCGCTGCTCCTGGGCCGGAACAGCCGAAAAGGAGTGCGGCTCGCGCCCCGCTTTTTTGTTGCGCCAGGAAGGTTGTTGCGTGGGCTGTTCGACCTGACGCACCTTTCCAGTCTGCGTCAGACGCGCCATGGCCGCGCGGGATCGCCCTTGATCGGGCGCGGCCAGATGTTTTGGTTGCGTTGTGTGACCGAACGATCGGGGGCAAGATGCCCCCGATCACGAGATTTGCGCACAGCTCGTCAAACGAGGAAGACGCTGGCGTCCGGATGCGCCTGGTTGTTCATCGCGTCGAAGGCGTTGGCGATATCCTCGAGCCCCGGTTGACCGGTCAGACCGAAGTTGGAGGTTGGGGCGCCGGTGTCGTTAAGGACGTCCCGCACTGCGGCAGTGACCTCGCCCGGTTGGAGCGTGTGGTCGTGGTTCCCGTCGATCTGATTGAGAATAGCGATGATCGCTGGGTCCGGACTGGTCGCTGCGGAGAAACTGAAATTGAGCTCCGGTTTACCGCCGGGGCCGTCGGGCACTGCAGTGACGGCAGCGGAGAGAAACGCCGCCGCCGACGAGCGTTCGAGGTGATGCACGCCACCACCCTTGGCCCCCAACGCATCCGCGATCGAGGGCGTTCCGGGGATCTTCGTCAGGTCTTGGAAACCGAAGATGGTCTCAAAAGAGGTGTTGGAGGTCCAGCCCGAATGGAACTCGCCCAACTCTTGGTTCAAGATATCCAGGTGGTTCTTCCAGAAGCCCGGCGTCAAGCCCTGGCCCGGCGGGGGCAGGAAGTTGGTGAAGTCGTTGCCGGTGTCGATGCCGCCGCTGCCGGGATTGTCGACCGTCTGCACGAGGATGCCGGTCTGCTGGGAGCCGGCCGGCACCACTTCGTAGATATTCTTGCCCACATCCGCCAGCGTCAGACCGCCGATCGACCAGGCGCCGCCGGCCCCGGTCGTCGTCGAAAGCTCGCCGGCGTCAAACACGTGGTTGCCGTTCTCGTCGATGTAGATCGTCACAGGATCGTGCGACCATGGAATGTCGTCCGCCGTCTTGCCGTCGCCCGTCAGGTCCTCATACTTCGTGCCCGAGATCGAGAAGAACTTGAAGTTGGCGAAGTCGAGATTGTCCTGGTTGGTGCCCGAGGTGCCGGTGATGGCGTAGCCGGCATTGCCCAGCGTCTGCACCGAGCCGCCCGGCAGGACCTCGTAGACCTTGTCGCCGGCATAGCTGGCGTCGAGCCCCGTGAACTGCCAGAAGCCGTTGGCGTCCGTCGTCGTCGACAGCTCGCCGCCGTCCAACGTTTGGTTGTTGTTGGCGTCGATGAAGATGGTGACACCGGCCCAGGCCTTGTCGTCGGCCCCGACGCCGTTCGTGCCGTCGTCGCCGTTGACGTCCTCATATTTGGTGCCCGAGATCTCGAACAGCTTGAAGTTGTCGAAGTCGAGCCCGGTCTGGTCGGCGCCGGAGGTGCCGGTGATGCCGTAGCCGGCCTGGCCGACCGTCTGCACATAGC
>NZ_FOVT01000030.1 GCF_900115245.1 Mesorhizobium sp. NFR06 | reverse complement strand
TGAGCGGCCAACTTGCCGCCGCCAGTGCCATGGCCTTGCCGGCGCGGCTCAAGCGAGCCCCGCTCGGCGCGCAGCTTCATCAGATCGTTCACGAACTTCGGCGAAACCCGGAAATGACGCGACGCCTCACGGTTGCTGTTGCCCTCATCCACAAACGCCGCAACACGCTTACGCAACGCCATCGGTAACGGCTTGCCCATCACGGTTCTCCCTTCCGCCGCAATGAATCATCAAACCGTCATTCAGGGAATCCCGAATCCTTTAAAGGGCGACGTGCTTTAAACGTCACGGCATCGATCCTCGGGTCTGCGCTGCGCCGCTGCGCTCCTTGCGACGCCCGTGGATGACGAGGCGCCTCGGCTAATCGCCAGCCCATACGATCCGCTGTCGGAGGCACGGAGCCCGCCAGCGCTTCGCCGACGAGACCTAATCCTCGCGTATGGCGTAGCCTGCCCCGCGAATGGTGCGGATCACATCCGGCATGCGGCCGTTGTTGACGGCCTTGCGCAGGCGGCCGACATGCACGTCCACGGTGCGCTCGTCGATATAGATCGTCTCGCCCCAGACATTGTCGAGCAGCTGGCTGCGCGAGAACACCCGGCCGGGATGACGCATCATGAATTCCAGCAGCCGGAACTCGGTCGGGCCGAGCCTGATCTCGCTCTTCTTGCGGTAGACGCGATGCGATTCACGGTCGAGCACGATGTCGCCGACCTTGAGCACGCTGGACAGCACCTCAGGCTTGGCGCGGCGCAGCAGCGCCTTGACGCGCGCCATGAACTCGGGCGTCGAGAACGGCTTGACCAGATAGTCGTCGGCGCCGGTGGACAAACCTCGAACCCGATCGCTTTCCTCACCTCGCGCGGTCAGCATGATGATCGGCAGCCGCTCGGTCTCGGGCCGCATCCGCAGACGCCGGCAAAGCTCGATGCCGGAAACCGCCGGCACCATCCAGTCGAGCACGAGCAGGTCGGGAACGTTTTCTTGCAGGCGGATTTCGGCCTCGTCGCCGCGGGTCACCACTTCGACCTGGTAACCCTCGGATTCGAGGTTGTAGCGGAGCAGCACCCCCAGCGGCTCCTCGTCCTCCACCACCATGATGCGTGGCGCGATCATCGGCAGATAACCCTTCGTCAGGCCGCTGGCGCCGACATTGCCGTCTCGTCTTGCTTCGGACGGTTCGCGGGCAATTGCGTGCCGGTGAGCACATAGTAGGCGTTCTCGGCGATGTTGGTCACATGGTCGCCGATGCGCTCGAGGTTCTTGGCGCAGAACAGAAGATGTGTGCAAGCGGTGATGTTGCGCGGGTCTTCCATCATGTAGGTCAACAGTTCGCGGAAGACGGAGGTGTATTTGACGTCGATGCGCTCGTCGTCGTTGCGGAGCTTGGCCAGCGCCGCGGCGTCGCCCACCGTATATTCCTGGATCACCGCCTGGACCTGGATCAGCACCAGCTGCGCCATCGAATCGATCGAATGCGTGAGATCGCGCGGCGTGGCGCTGACGCCGACCGAACCGACGCGCTTGGCGATGTTCTTGGCAAGATCGCCGATGCGTTCGAGGTCGCCCGCCATGCGGATTGCGCCGACCACGCTGCGCAGGTCGTCGGCCATCGGCTGGCGTTTGGCGATCAGCGTGATGGCGCGGTCGTCAAGCTCGCGCTGGCGCGCGTCCATGATGGCGTCGTCGGAAACGACGCGCTGCGCCAGGGCATTGTCGGTTTCGAGCAGGGCCCTGGTCGAAGCGCTCACCATCGAGCTCGCAAGGTCGCCCATGTCGTTGATGAGCTTGCTGATCTGCCTCAGATCCTCGTCGAATGAAGCGACGGTATGTTCGGCCATGATGATGTCCTCGTATGAACTCAGCCGAAGCGGCCGGTGATGTAGTCCTGCGTGCGCTTCTCGCGGGGCGAGGTGAAGATCTTCTCGGTCCGGTCGAACTCGACCAGCTCGCCCAGATACATGAACGCCGTCTGCCGCGACACGCGCGCCGCCTGCTGCATGTTGTGGGTGACGATGACGATCGTGTAGTCGGCCTGCAATTCGTCGATCAGCTCCTCGATCTTGGCGGTCGAGAGCGGGTCCAGCGCCGAGGCCGGTTCGTCGAGCAGGATGACCTCGGGCTTCACCGCGACGGTGCGGGCGATGCACAGGCGCTGCTGCTGTCCGCCGGAGAGGCTGAGGCCGCTGGCGTTGAGCTTGTCCTTCACTTCGTTCCACAGCGCGGCCCGCTTCAGCGCCTGTTCGACGCGGTTGTCCATCTCGGCCTTGCTGATTTTCTCATAGAGCCTGACGCCGAAAGCGATGTTCTCGTAGATCGACATCGGGAACGGCGTCGGCTTCTGGAACACCATGCCGATCTTGGTCCTGAGCAGGTTGAGGTCCTGCGAACGGTCGAGGATGTTCTTGCCGTCGAGCAGCACTTGGCCCTCGGCGGTCTGCTTCGGATAGAGCTCGTAAATGCGGTTCAGCACGCGCAGCAGCGTCGACTTCCCGCAGCCCGACGGCCCGATGAAGGCGGTGACGCTGCGCTCCGGCAGCGACAGGTTGATGTCCTTCAATGCCTTCGACTGGCCGTAGTAGAAGTTGAGGTTCTTGACCTCGATCTTGGCCTTTTCGACGGTGGTGTCGACTGCGTTCAGGTCGGTGGACAACATCGGTTTCATCTGTCCTCTCTGCGTCCGGTTAGGCTGCGGGCGATGATGCTCAGCCCGAGAACCGTCAGGGTGATTATGAGTGCGCCCGTCCAGGCCAGCTGCTGCCATTCCTCATAGGGGCTCAGCGCGAACTGGAAGATGGTCACCGGCAGGCTGGCCATCGGGGCATTGAGATTGCTCGACCAGAACTGGTTGTTGAGCGCGGTGAAGAGCAGCGGCGCCGTCTCGCCGGAGATGCGGGCGATCGCCAGCAGGATGCCGGTGACGATGCCGGAAAGTGCCGCGCGATAGGCGACCGAGCGGATCACCACCCAGCGTGGCGCGCCGATTGCGGTGCCTGCTTCGCGCAGCGCGTTGGGCACGAGGTTGAGCATGTCCTCGGTGGTGCGCACCACGACCGGGATCACCAGGATCGACAGCGCGACCGCGCCGGCAATCGCCGAGAAGTGGCCCATAGGCCGCACCAGCAGCTCATAGACGAACAGCCCGACGATGATCGACGGCGCCGACAGCAGGATGTCGTTGATGAAGCGCACCACGGTGGTCAGCTTCGAGAAGCGCCCATATTCGGCCATGTAGGTGCCGGCCAACACGCCGATCGGCGTGCCGACGATGATGCCGATGACGGTCATGACGATGCTGCCGTAGATGGCGTTGAGCAGGCCGCCGGCATCGCCGGGCGGCGGCGTCATCTGGGTGAAGACCGCCGGCGAAACGCCGGCCAGGCCCTTGTAGATCAGCGCGCCCAGGATCAGCGCCAGCCAGGCGAGGCCGATGCCTGCGGCGATGACGCAAAGCGCCATCATCACGCTGTTCTTGCGCTTGCGGCTCCGATGGAGAGACAGGGCTGTCGACATGGATCAGGCTCCCGCGCGGCTGTCGATGCGCAGCAGCATGTAGCGCGCGATGGCGAGGATGATGAGGGTGATGATGAACAGGATGAGGCCCAGCGCCACCAGCGAGGATGTGTAGAGCTCGCCGTCGGCTTCGGTGAATTCGTTGGCGATGGTCGCCGAGATCGTCGTGCCCGGCGCAAACAGCGAGGCGCTGATGCGGTGGGCGTTGCCGATGACGAAGGTGACGGCCATCGTCTCCCCGAGCGCGCGGCCGAGGCCGAGCATGACGCCGCCCATGATGCCGACACGGGTGTACGGAATGACGACGCGCCGGGTCACTTCCCAGGTGGTGCAGCCGATGCCATAGGCTGATTCCTTCAGCACCGCCGGCACCGTGTCGAACACGTCCTTGGTGATCGAGGTGATGAAGGGCAGTACCATGATGGCGAGGATGAGCGACGACGTCAGCAGGCCGATGCCATAGGGCGGGCCGGCGAACAGGCTGGAGAGACCCGGTATGCCGTGGAATATATTGATGATGAAGGGCTGTATCGTCGTCTGCAGGAATGGTGCGAACACGAACAGGCCCCAGATGCCGTAGATGATCGAAGGGATGCCGGCGAGCAGTTCAACGGCAATGCCGATCGGGCGCCTGAGCGGGCGCGGGCAGAGCTCGGTCAGGAAGACGGCGATGCCGATGCCGATCGGCACGGCAATGATGATGGCGATGGCAGAGGTGACGACAGTGCCGTAGATGGGCGCCAGGGCGCCGAAATTCTCGGTGACCGGATTCCACGCCTCGGTGGTCAGGAAGGAGAAGCCGAACTTCGACAACGCCTCCCACGAGCCGGTGACCAGCGAGATGGCAACCCCGCCAAGGATAACCAGGACAAGGATGGCGGAAGCGCGCGTGGCACCTCGGAAGACCATGTCGGTGAAGGCGAAGCGGCGCACTGTCGCTTCTCTGGTCCGCGTGGCGGACGATGTCGCGGCTTCGGCAACGGCTGTCATCTAGCCCCCAGCATTTCGAAAGAGAGACGGGAGGGCGCCAAAGGCGCCCTCCTTATTCCATAGGAATTACATGCCGGAGTAGAGCGGCTTGCCGTTTCCGTCGACGATGTCCTTGCCCCACATCCCCTCGACGCTCTTCACGACCGCGTCGGGCATCGGAACATAGTCCAGACCGGCCGCCATGTCGTCGCCCTTGGCGTAGGACCAGGCGAAGAACTTGAGCGCTTCGGTCGTGGCCGCCGCATCGTCGGGCTTCTTGTAGACGAGGATCCACGTCGCAGCCGTCATCGGCCACGACTCGGCACCCGGCTGATTGGCCAGAATGACGCCATAGCCCGGCTGCGAACTCCAGTCGGCGTTGGCCGCGGCCGCCGAGAACGCTGCCGCCGTCGGCTCGACCTTCTTGCCTTCCTTGTTCACCAGGTCGGTGTAGGTCAGCTTGTTCTGCTTGGCATAGGCATATTCGACGTAGCCGATCGCGCCGCCGGTTTGGGCAACGTTGTTGGCAACGCCCTCATTGCCCTTGGCGCCGATGCCAACCGGCCATTCTACTGCCTTGTCGACGCCGACCTTTTCCTTCCAGTCAGCGCTGACGTCGCCGAGATAGTATGTGAAGTTGAACGTGGTGCCCGAACCATCGGAACGGTGAACCACCGCGATCGCCTGCGACGGCAACTTGACGTCGGGATTGAGCTTCTTGATCGCCGCGTCGTCCCAGCTCGTGATCTTGCCGAGGAAAATGTCGGCCAGCGTCGGGCCGTCGAGAACCAGTTCGCCCGGCTTGACGCCTTCGAGGTTGACGACCGGCACGATGCCGCCCATCACCATCGGGAACTGGGCGAGGCCGGTGCCCTCAAGTTCTTCGCCCTTCAGCGGCGCGTCCGAAGCGCCGAAGGTCACGGTCTTGGCCTTGATCTGCTTGATGCCGCCGCCGGAGCCGATCGACTGATAGTTGAGACCGATGCCGGTCTCCTTCTTGTAGGCGTCGGCCCACTTAGCATAGATCGGATAGGGGAAGGTGGCGCCGGCGCCGGAGATGTCGGCCGCCATCGCGGCGGAAATCGAGATGGTGGAAGCCGCAGCCATTGCAATCGCAACGGCCGCCGAGCGGATGAAATGTCTCATGTGGCCTGCTCCTGTTCGGAAAGATGGTCTCTTGGCACCCGTTTCTGTCGGAGCCCGACGAGGGGCATAGCCCCCGATTATTACAGTCGCATGACAGTTTCATGTCAGCCCGGTAACGGCTGAACGGTGACGTCGGGGGAGGCCTCCGGCGGCCTCTCGGAGCCGTCCGGAGTTTGCCGCGGGAATCAGCAACTTGTCTGACTTTTGAAACAAAATTTATCCCGACGGCCGGATCACGGCCGCCGGGAAATAAAATCCGGACGAGAGCGCGTTGCCTGAGTGCCAGAGCGGATCATGGCCGGCCATCGCCGAAAACAGGTCCGTTGGGGTAGAGTCGACGCTGTTTCTTGTTGGCGGTCGCTGCCCCCGCCCGTAACCGAAGAGCGGAATCAACGCGGCCATTGTCCGAGTTTGCAATTTGCATTGATATGGTGCGATCGCACCATATGCATGCGTCAGCGCGTCCCAGCTTTGCCTGCCGAGCTAATGCATGTCTCCCGGAATCGTGCGGCAGTTCCGCGACAACGACTGCATTAGCCGGCGTTGCGCCGGGTCTCGACGTCCGAGCCCAGCCAGCGTTCGAGCTTTTCGAGCAGGGCCCGCGGGCTGATCGGCTTTGGCAAATAGTCATCCATGCCGGCTTCCAGGCAGCGTTCGCGGTCGCCCTTCAGCGCGTGCGCGGTGACGCCGACGATCGGCACATGCGTGCCCATGTCTTCCTCGAGCCGGCGAATGGCGCCGGTCGCCTCCAGCCCGTTCATCTCTGGCATCGACACATCCATCAGGATCATCCGCGGATTGAGCTTGCCGAAGGCGTCGAGCGCCTTGCGGCCGTTGCCGACGATCTCGAAGCGATAGCCGGTCTCGCCAAGAATCTGGGTGAATACCATCTGGTTCACTTCATTATCCTCGGCGACGAGGATGTCGAGCCCGCGCTCCGCGTCGGCAGGGCGCCGGCGCGCGCGCAGCGCTGGCGGCTGCAGCATGACGCGGTCCGATGCCGCCGTCTGCACCGGCGCGGCCTGCGGCGTCGGGTCCGGTTGCGGGCGCGCCGCCGCGCTGTTGTGGCGATGGCGCTGGATGGTTGCGACGAGCGTTTCCAGCAGGATGGAGGACCGCGCCGGCTTGATCAGTTGCGCGTCGATGCCGAGGTCGCGATAGGCCGTGTTGGCAAGCGACTGGTCGACCGAGGTCAGCATGATGATCGGCGTATGCGCCAGGCCCGCCGTGTCGCGCACGATGCGCGCCATCTCGGCGCCGGTCATGCCGGGCATCTGGTAGTCGAGCACGACGCAGTCGACCGGCACGCCATAGGCGGCGGCGGCAATCAGCACCTTCAATCCTTCGGCGCCGCTTTCGGCCGCGCAGGAATCGAACGTCCACGACGCCATCTGCTCGCTTAGGATCGAGCGGTTTACGGCATTGTCGTCGACGATCAGCACGCGCGCGCCGGTGACGTCGACCGGCATGATGCGCTGCCCGCCCTGCTCGGCCCTGGGCAGCGTGACGGTGAACCAGAAGGTCGAACCCTTGCCCTCCGCGCTGTCGACACCGATCTCCCCGCCCATCATCTCGACCAGTCGCGACGTGATGGCAAGACCAAGCCCGGTGCCTTCGTGCCGTCTCGTCGAGGACGTGTCGACCTGGCTGAATTTCTCGAACACCAGCTTCAGCTTGTCTTCCGGAATGCCGATGCCGGTGTCGGTGACCGAGATGGCGAGCCTCGTTCCTGTCGGAACCCGCTCGCCCGTGACGTCGACCAGGACATGGCCCTCGTCGGTGAATTTCACCGCGTTGCCGAGCAGGTTGGTGACGATCTGCCTGATGCGGCCGACATCGCCGACGAACTGCCCCTCGAGCCCTGGCTGGACGCGGACGATGAGTTCGAGGTCCTTTTCCTTGGCGCGCGTCGACACCAGCGTCGCCACATCTTCAATCGCTTCGGCGAGATTGAACGGTGCCGGGTCGAGCACCAGCTGGCCGGCGTCGATCTTGGAGAAGTCGAGGATGTCGTTGATGATGGTGAGCAGCGCGTTGCCGGATTTGACGATGATGTCGGTGAACGTCTTCTGCTTCGGATCGAGGTCCGACTTCGCCAGCAGTTCCGCCATTCCAAGAACGCCGTTCATCGGCGTGCGGATCTCATGGCTCATATTGGCGAGGAATTCCGACTTGGCCCGGTCGGCAAGCACGGCGCGCCGGCGTGCCTCGGAAAGCTCGGCCTCGCGCTGCTTGAGCTCCGTTATGTCGGTGGTGGAGCCGATGAGATAGAGCGAGCCGTCGGAGGCGATCATCGCGCCCTTGCGCGCGAACTGGTGCCTGACGCTGCCGTCCGGCATCGTCACCGTCTCTTCGATCTCCTGCGTCTCGCCGGTGCGCAGCACGGCAAGGTCGCTGGCGATGAAGGCTTCGCCGTCGTCGCCGAAAATTTCGACGTCCGTCCTGCCGACCGCCTCTTCCTTGCTGAAGCCGGTGAGGTCGCACCAGCCCTTGTTGACGTAGAATTGCCTGAGGTCCGAGCGCTTGGCGTAGATCGACACCGGCACGTTGTCGATCAGGCTGCGGAACACCTCGTTCTCGCGCATGCTTTGCCGGAGCGCCTGCTCGCGCGCCTTGACGTCGGTGATGTCGGTGCTGGAGCCGACCAGGTGCACCGAGCCGTCGCTCGCCACCAGCCGGTTCTTGCGCGTCATCAGCTGACGCACCGTGCCGTCGCGATGGGTGACTGCCTCCTCGACCTCGAGCTCCGCGCCGGTCGCCACCACCTGTGTGTCGTCGCTGCTGTAGCCGTCCGCCTGCTCGGTGGCGAAAAGCTGACGGTCGGTCTTGCCGATCGCCTCTTCCTTGGGAAGGCCGGTGAGCGCGCACCAGGCCTTGTTGACGAATTCGATGCTGAGATCGTCGGCCTTGATGAAGGCGGCCACCGGCAGTTCGTCCATGACGTGCCGGTAGAGGTCGATCTGGCGCATGGAGTCACGCAACGCCTTCTCGCGCGCCTTGATGTCGGTGATATCGACGCGCACGCCGATGAACGTGCCGTCGTCGGTGCGCATGTCGTAGACCTGGTACCAGCGCCCGTCGGGATTGAGGCGCTCGTAGGAAGAGTTCGGCAATCGGTAGCGCGCGAGCATGGCGTCGAGCCAGCGTTCGGTGTCGACACCGTAAAGACCGTCGATCTCGGTATCGCCGCTCGATCGGAAGTAGCCGACCGAATGGCCGAGAGCCAACGCGTCGCGGAATGTGCGGCCTGGTTGCCAGGCCGGCTTCAGCGCCGGCAGCGTATCCTGCAGCTTGCGGTTGGCGAACACGAACCTGTCGTCGCGATCGTAGATGATAACGGCGGCCGGCAGCGACTCCAGCACGGTGGCGAGGTTCCTGCGCGCATCCTCGGCTTCGGTCTCGCGCTGCTTCATGTCGGTGATGTCGACATAGGAGATCAGCCTTTTGCCGCCGGGAAGCGGCGCCAGCGAGGCGATCAGCGTGCGGCCGTCCTTGCGCGGCAACTGCCTGGAGCCTGCGGCGCCGGCCCGAATTTCGGCTTCGCGATCGGCCACGTGGCTTTGCCACGCCGTTTCCTCGCCGCCGAATGGATCGGCGTGGCGGCTGGCTTCCATGAGGTCGCGAAAGCAACTGCCTGCCGGAGCGCGCCGCGGATCGATCTTCCAGAAGTCGTAGAATGCCCGGTTGGCCACCTCCGCCCGCAATTCGGCATCGAGAACGATGACGCCGATCGGCATGGAATCGACCATCAGGCTGAGATTGGCCAGCGCCTCGGAAGTCCCGGCCATATCGCGACTTCCACCGGCCGAGGCCCCATTGCCGCGCATATCCGTACTGTCGAAATTCCGCGTGCCGTCCGCTTCGACAGTCCCGCCCGTATCCGCCATTCCCACCCCCAAGGCCGAACCGCGCCGGTTCGTCGGCGGAATGTGCCCGACAAGCATTAACGATCCGCTAACCATAATGATTGCAACCACGTCCGGTACGGTGCCGTTGAGCCAAATCCCGATCGCGGCGCCGGCTGCGGTAATCCGGCTGTTGGCGATTAAGGCAACGACGCATTATAAGGTGCCTGAGGTGTTGCTAATGTTCCGTCGAATCGTTGCCTTTTTGCTGTGCCCGGCGCTGCTTGCAGCGGGCGGTTGCACGCGCAGCGATGACGGCACGGTGATCGTTCCAAGCCGGATGGACGTCAGGCGGGTCTGGGACAAGGCGCCGCCGGGAACGACCGCGTCGCGGCAGATCGCGTCGGACGTGTTTCCACTGCCGCCGACCACGACGCCGAGTGCGCCGGCGGGTGTCGCTCCCCGACGCTATTCCAGGCCCGCTTCGACGACGCCATCCTTGAACCAGAATCCGCCTGATACGTCTTCCGGCGAGCAGACCCCCCTCACTTGCAGGAATGTTGGCGAAACCGGCAAGCGATACCGCGTCGTCTGCGAATAACTTGCTTCGATCAATTCCGCATGGCGTGCCGGACGCCTATGCCCGGGACGGAGAATGACGGCCGGATTAACTCGCGGCGGTGGGGAACTCGGCACAGGGCCCGCGCCACCGGACCGCTGCCGAAAGTTTCGAGGGTCGGATCGCTGATTGTTCACGGATTGCTGATGAAACCTTCGGCCGGAGGAGGACGTGGTTTGCGCTGATGTGATCCGCGTTGCGGAGGAGACTGAAGATGTCCATTCACTTCGCCGTCTCTGGCCTGACCAGGAACCTGATCCACTCGCTTGGGCTGGATCATGAGCAGGCGCTGAGGCGTCTGACGCCTGAGCAAAATCTGCTGCTGGAATGCTACCTGGCCGGACAAATTCCGGAATCGGCCTGGAGCGACTATGTTTTCGAGATGCCGGAATTGGAAAAGCACGCGCATGCCCGGCGCAATGCGGCGTAATGGGTCCCGCCAAAAGCGTGACGGTTGGGAAACTGCGCAAAGGTAACCTTGAGCAGCCCGGCAATTTTATTGCTGAACTGCTTTGGCGTTGTCTTTTGGCGAATTGAACTGAAGCGTGAAGACCTTTCCCGGAATTCCTTGCGCGAGCGTCGGCGAGAAGCTGAGCGGCAGGCAATTGCGCAAGGCGGCCGTCGCCGCGTCGACATAGGCCTGACGCGCCTTGTCATCGCCGCTGACCTTGATGGCCGTCGGCTTCGGCGGGCCGATCAGCGTGCCGTCGCGCTTGAAGCTGAAGCTCAAGGTGACCGAGGAATTTCCGGAATTGGCAGGCGGGGTCCAGCACGCCTGCAAGGCGGCTCCGACCTCATTCATGGTGTTGACCGACGCGGCATCCGCAGGAAAGGGAGGCAGCGCCAGCAACGCGCCGACGATCGCCGAATACCGTGCCATGCCTTTCATCGCCAGTCTCCTCGCTTTCGTCCGTTCGCCTGACGGCATGGTACGACCAACGAGGAGGATGACAATAGGATTTCAACCCGATTGACCCAGGCGAAAGTCATCAAGATCATGTCGTCGTGACGCCGGCATGGCCGTCGCCGAAAAAGCAAAAGGCCGGCTGAGAGCCGACCTTTCCCTTGCCTCGTCATGGCGCCAGTACATCCATGGTCGCGGCGAGGACTGACGCCAGTAGACAGGTCTTGGGTAAACGAAACCTTAACCCGACAGGCCGCTACGCCGTGGCCTGCGCTTTCACATGTGCGATGTAGCCGCGCACGTCGCCGGCCGGTTCCGCATAGGCCTTGCCGAGCTTCTTCTCCACCGCCGCCATATACTCCTGCGCCCATTTCGGCAGCGCGTAGTCGACCACCGCCAGGAATTCGAGCGTCGCCGCCAGCCTTATATCGGCGATCGATGGATTCTTGCCGCCGCCGATGAACGGCTTGCCGTCGCGGAAGAAAGAGTGAAACACCTCGAGCGGCTCGGCGATCGCGGCCATCGCCGCCTTCTGCGCTTCCGATTTCTTGTCGGGATGGGCGTCGCTGTGGCCGACCTCGCCGGCATATTGCGGGAAGCCGAGCGCCGGGTATGTCGCGCGCGCGACATAGGGATAAAGCGTGCCGACCAGATAGAACATGGCGCTATCGATCATCGCCCGCTTGGCCGGCGACTTCGGATAGAACTTTTCCAGCCCATGCTTGTTGGCGAGATACTGCATGATGGCGCAGCTTTCCCACAGCACGCCGCGCGGCAGGCCCTTGTCCTCGATCATCGGCGTCAGATGCGCCGGATTGCGCGCCAGGAACTCCGGCGAACGCGTATGGCCCCAGGCGTCGGTTTCCGCGGGATCGAGCCCAGCCGCGCGCGTGAACACCCGCACCGTCATGTTGTTGACGCTCGGCCTCAGCATGCTGAGCTTTACGCCCGGCTTCTTAGCCGGCTTCGTTTTGGCCTTGGACGCGGCCTTTGCCGTCGCTTTAGGCGCGGCTTTCGCCATCACCTTCGCGGCCTTCTTCGCCGCGGGCTTTGCCGCGGCTCCGGCCGCGGGTTTCCTCACGCTCTTCGTTGCAGCCTTTGCCATCTTGGTCCTCCCTCCGACCTGGTTAGTATGGATCTTTTGCCGCCCTGTTTTCCGACAAGGTTTCGCGCGACCGCTCCACCAGCGCCTGGATGGCGTCGGCAAGGTGCACTTCGGCTATGTTGTAGTCGCTACGCGCCACGCGGATCTTGTGCGCTTCCATCAGCACCTCGGCATGGGTGAAGCCGGCCGGCGGCTCGAAGCGGTAGGAAGCCAGCTCGATCAGCAGTCCCAGCGGATCCTCGAAATAGATCGAATCCATGAAGCCGCGATCCTTGACGCCGCTGTGTTTGATACCGCGCTCGTCGAGCCGCGCGACCGCTTGCAGGAAGGTGACCCGCGATACCGAGAACGCGATGTGGTGGACGCAGCCGATATCGGTCGGTGTCCGCCGCTTGACCGGCGTGCGGCTCTCGTCCGTGAAGACGGTGATCAGCCGCCCGTCGCCCGGATCGAAATAGAGATGGCTTTCGCTGGCCTTGTCGAGATTGGGCTGCTCGAAGATGAAGGGCATGCCGAGCACGCCCTCCCAGAAGTCGATCGACGTCTGTCGCCCGGCGCCGACCAGCGTGATGTGATGAACGCCTTGCGACTGCAGCTTCCGCATTGGCTCCTCCCCGCCTGTACTTGCGCCCTGCCGCTGGCGCGTTCCAGATGGCCAGCCGCCCGTGGATCAGCGCTTGGCACGCAACCGCGCCCGGTTCACATCCCCTGCGCGCGGCATGTCGCGTCTTTTTCGATTGCGGCCGGAGCGTTGATGACGGGATGCTAATTCAATCCCGGACGTTGCGCCAGAAGCACCCGGACGTCAACGACGCAGTGGCGCCGGCAATACGGACGGCCGGATCGCCATCCGATTTCCGCGGCAGCCCGCAGGTCGCTGAGTTCCCCGAGCGGCAGTTCAAGGGGCCTCGTTGACGCATGCCGCGCCTTGTTCGGATGACGGGCATCCGCGACCCGAGGCTGAAAATCACATATTCTCCATCGGCACGTCGGGATCGACATGTCCCCCATCGGCAGTGATCTTCAGCCTCGAGAGGTAGTGCTCCCATCCCTTTCGATGGCTGTCACGCTCCTTTGCGTTCGGCAGTCCGCTGTGCGTGAAGCGGATCAGTGTCCCCGCATCCTTCGCGATCAGGTCGATCTCGACATGGCTGGAGCCGGGCGGCACGGTCTCGTTGTCTTCCCAGCCAAAACTGTAGGCAAGACGGTGGACCGGGATCACCTCGGTGAACTCACCGCGCGCCATATGGCGACCACCGACATTGACGAGGAACAGACCGCCCGGCGTTGCATCCAAATTCGCTTCGGTCCCGATCCATCGCACGATCTGGTCCGGATCGGTCAAAAGCGCGAACACGGTCGCTTGTGGCGCCGCGACCTCAATCTCCGTGTAAACCGATTCCGCCATTTGCTCACTCCACGTCACATCCGCATCGAATGCCGTGCATGATTGAAGCGAATGTGGGGAGTTGCAACAAGATGTTCGAGGCGTAAGCATAAGCCGGTGCCGAGTGACCTTCTACCGATGCTTCTCGCAAACTCGCTTTCATTCCTTCTGGACGAGGCCGCGCATGTTGGCGACGGTGGGCGACTTCTATTGCAGCTCTCGACGCATTTGATCGAAGACGGCCTGCCGATCATTGCCGGCGCGCTGGCGCAGGATGCTCCCGACCCGATTATTTCACGCCGCATCTGGCTCTGGCGAGCGCCTGGCGGTGAAGTGATCGAGGCTTTGGGGATAGGCGCCGACCGCCAGGATGCCGATCCCCGGCTCGTGCTGCGGGAGTGGCTTGGCACGACGCAGGCGATCGTCCCCGACGAGGGCGGTGTCGCGCCGACTTTGGTGTGGGCATTCGATCATACTCCGGATGAGGCGCAGTCAGAACTGCTGCGGCAAATCTCCCGGTTTGCTGCGGCTCCGATGACCGCGCTCGCAGAACGGTCTGCGAAACGCGCATTGCTCGAGGCATATTTGGGAAAGCGCAGCGCAGCGCATGTGCTCGACGGTCATTCTCGTCGAGCAAAGGGAGAGACGATACGGGCTGCGCTTCTGTGCGCTGACCTTCGAGGTTTCACCGATCTATCCGAGCTTTATGATGCAGACGAGATCGTATTGGTGCTTGATGCCTGGTTCGATTGCGTTGCCGGCGCGGTGCACGCGTTTGGTGGCGAGGTTCTGAAGTTTATAGGTGATGGCGTCCTCGCGATTTTCCCGATCGGCGAGCGCGATGCAAGGGCCGCATGTGACGCGGCGGTACGCGCCGTGAAGGCCACGCGCGCCGGGATAGATCATCTCAACCAGACTCGGCGCCACAGTGGGGGCCCTGAGTTCGGATATGGCATTGGCCTGCATGTCGGCGAGATACTTTGGGGCAATATCGGCACTGCCGGCAGGTTGGACTTCACCGCGATCGGCAAGGCTGTAAATCTTGTCAGCCGCATCGAAGGGCTATGCAAGCCGTTAGGACGGACGGTGCTCGCGTCGACAGTGTTCGAAGCAGAAACTACCGAGCCGATGATCGCCATGGGCAGTCATCCGCTCAGAGGAATAGCAGGCACGCAAACGCTTTTCAGCTTACCGGAATAGATCGAATGGTTGAGCGCGCCAAGACCGGCGCCGGGATGGTGGACGCCTTGCGGAGCTTGTCGAAACGATCCGTTGCGTTCGTACTCGCCGGATACTCGAAGGATATGGCAAGTGGTCGAAGAAACTTGGTACGCCCAAGGGGAATCGAACCCCTGTTCCCGCCGTGAGAGGGCGGTGTCCTGACCGCTAGACGATGGGCGCGCTCAAGAACCGGCTACATAGGCTGGCGTTCGCGAAAAAGCAACTGGGGTTTCGGCCGCTTTGCGCGCTTTGCTAAACGCCCCGGTCAGCCTTGCTGTTTCGGCTCGATCAGGTCCCATAGATTGCCGTAGAGATCGGCGAAGACGGCCACCGTGCCATAGGCCTCATGCCGCGGCGCCTCGCGGAACTCGACGCCCTTGCCAAGCATCGCCTTGTGGTCGCGGGCGAAATCGTCGGTTTCGAGGAACAGGAACACCCGGCCGCCGGTCTGGTTGCCGATGCGGCTTGCCTGCTCTTCGCCCGATGCCTCCGCCAGCAGCAGCCGCGCACCATTGCCGTTTGGCGGCGCGACAGTTACCCAGCGTTTGCCGCTGCCGAGATCGACATCGTCGGTCAGCACGAAGCCGAGTCGTTCGACATACCAGCGAACCGCCTCGTCGTAATTGCCGACGACCAGCGCGACGGTGGCAATGCTGCGATGTCCGGCGAAACCGCTCATTTGTTGCGGGCTCATTTGGTACGGATTGCGAACTGGCCGATGACGCGGCGCTCGACGATGTCGTAGACGAAGATCGAACGGCTGCCGTCGGCAAGCTCGGCGTCGATCGACAGGCGGTTGCCGGAGAGCGACTGGCTGACCACCTTGGCGCCCACGGGAAGCACGATGTCGGCTGAGAGCGGCGCCCCGGCAGGAGCCTGGACGTCGCCTGCAGGCGCCAAGCCCGCGACCGGCGCGTTGCGGGCTTTATAGACAAGCGCCCCGATCACCACCATAAGGGCGAGGAACAGAAGGCCGAGATTGACGATCATGAAGCGAACGAGCTTCCGGCGCACGTTCTCGGCCGCGGGGTCGAGGGGCTTTTCCTCATCTTCTTCGGCGATCGGCCGGGCCATGGCTAAACATTCCGCAACGGGTTTCGATGAGCGCTCATAACGAAGAGACCTCCATATTGATAGGGGATCAAGCCGAGCAAGGCGAAGCGGTCGTGCTGGAGGCCGGCGCCGACGCCGCCGGTCAGCGTCTCGACCAATGGCTGGCCGCGCGGCTCGGCCCGGATATCTCGCGCAGCCGCGTCCAGTCGCTGATCAAGCAGGGTGCCGTGTCGATCGCCGGCAAGCCGGTCGAGGAAGCCAAGCGCAAGATGGCGGCCGGCGAGCGTGTCTCGGTCGTCATGCCGGAGCCTGAGCCGGCCGCGCCGCAAGGCGAGAGCATTCCGCTCGACATCCTCTACGAGGACGATGAGCTGATCGTCATCAACAAGCCGGCCGGGCTGGTCGTCCATCCCGGCGCCGGCAACTGGACCGGCACGCTGGTCAACGCGCTGATCCATCATTGCGGCGACAGCCTGTCCGGCATCGGTGGCGTCAGGCGGCCGGGCATCGTCCACCGTCTCGACAAGGAAACCAGCGGCGTCATGGTCGTGGCCAAGACCGACCGCGCCCACAAGGCCCTGTCCGAATCTTTTGCCGACCATGGCCGCACCGGCGATCTCGAGCGCGCCTATCTGGCGCTGGTCTGGGGCATTCCGCAGCGGCCGACCGGCACCATCGATGCCGCCCTCGGCCGCGCCGCCGACCGCGTCCGTCGCGCGGTCGTTCCCGAGGGCCGCGACGACGCCCGCCACGCCATAACCCATTTCAGCGTTGTCGAGCGCTTCGGCGAAGGCCAGCAGGTTTTCGCCAGCGCGAGCCTGGTCGAATGCCGGCTGGAGACCGGCCGCACCCACCAGATCCGCGTCCACATGGCCCATATCGGCCACCCCGTGATCGGCGACCCGGATTACGGGCAGGCCTTCCGGACCAAGGCCAACCGGCTGCCCGAACCCTTGAAAGCCAAGGTCAAGGCCTTTCCCCGGCAGGCCCTGCATGCCTGGCTTCTTGAATTCCGGCATCCGGCCACCCATTTAACGATGAGGTTCGAAGCGCCGATGCCGGGAGACATGGAGGAACTCGTCAACGACTTCCGGAAACTCTGAATCGACCCGCCACGAACCAGCTGCAAACCAGCCATCAAAAAACCTGACCGGCGTTGTTCACTTTAGCGTGACAGACTGTTTAGCGTTGAACAAATGCCTGTCTTTTCTGGTTTTGTTCCTATATAAAGAGGTTGTCGCGGATGAGCCTTTGACATCCGCAACGCATGCCCGCCGCGTTTCGGGGGCATCCACTCCAAAGAGAGAGGGGGCGCTATCATGGCCCAATCATTACCCAGTATCGTTTCCGGTGAAGGCGGTCTCGCCCGTTACCTGGAAGAAATCCGCCGCTTTCCGATGCTTCAGCCGCAGGAAGAGTACATGCTCGCCAAGCGTTATGCCGAGCATCAGGACACTTCCGCCGCCCACAAGCTCGTCACCAGCCATTTGCGGCTCGTCGCCAAGATCGCCATGGGTTATCGCGGCTACGGCCTGCCGATCGGCGAGGTGATCTCGGAAGGCAATGTCGGCCTCATGCAGGCCGTGAAGAAATTCGAACCGGAGCGTGGTTTCCGGCTCGCCACCTATGCCATGTGGTGGATCAAGGCCTCGATCCAGGAATACATCCTGCGCTCGTGGAGCCTGGTCAAGATGGGCACCACCGCCAACCAGAAGCGTCTGTTCTTCAACCTGCGCAAGGTGAAGGGCAAGATCCAGGCGCTCGACGACGGCGACTTGAAGCCCGACCAGATCGCCGAGATCGCCACCCGCCTCAACGTCTCCGAGGCCGAAGTGGTGTCGATGAACCGCCGCCTGTCGGGCGACGCTTCGCTCAACGCTCCGATCCGGGCGAGCGAGGGCGAGTCCGGCGAATGGCAGGACTGGCTGGTCGACGACCACGAAAGCCAGGAAGAGATGCTGATCGAGCAGGACGAGCTGGAAAACCGGCGCGCCATGCTCTCCGGCGCCCTGTCGGTGCTTAACGAGCGCGAGCGGCGCATCTTCGAGGCGCGTCGCCTTGCCGAAGAGCCGCTGACGCTGGAAGAGCTGTCGGCCGAGTTCGACATCAGCCGCGAGCGCGTGCGCCAGATCGAGGTGCGCGCCTTCGAGAAGGTGCAGGACGCGGTCAAGGCCGCCGCCAAGCGCCAGACCCAGGCGCTGCGCACCATCGAGGCGCAGCCGGCGGCTTAACAAGCTCAAGGCATCAATGAAAAAGGCGGCGCTTCGGCGCCGCCTTTTTTGTTGGACGCCCGCGATTGGCGAAGGCCGCGATGCCAGCCCTCTCTCCCCGTCTCTATACGATACGGGGAGAAATGCCCGGTCCACCCTCCGTAGCTGCAACCCAGTTGCAGCGAGGGATGGGCAGGGCAATGAGGGGCGGCGCCAAGTCTGCGAGGGTGTCATCCAGAGCGAGACATTGGGAGGCTGGGGCGCGCTCATTGTCGGAATGCCGCGCCGCCCCTCATCCGCCCTTCGGGCACCTTCTCCCCGTTGAACGGGGAGAAGGGGAGAAGGAAAGCTCAGGCCGTCGGCTGCTTGGTCTTGCGCAGATACGGCAGCACCGTCTCGTAGGCGCCGAAGCGCTTGATCGCATCCTCGTTGGAGACGGCGGCGGTGATGATGACGTCCTCGCCCTGCTTCCAGTTCGCAGGCGTCGCCACCTGATGCTTGGCCGTGAGCTGGATGGAATCGATGACGCGCAGGATCTCGTCGAAGTTGCGGCCTGTGGTCATCGGATAGGTCAGCACCAGCTTGATCTTCTTGTCCGGGCCGATGACGTAGACCGAACGCACGGTGGCGTTGTCGGCCGGCGTGCGGCCTTCGGAGCTCTCGCCGGCGCCGGCCGGCAGCATTTCATAAAGCTTGGCGACCTTCAGATCCTTGTCGCCGATCAGCGGGTAGTTCACCGTCTGGCCGGTGGCGGTCTTGATGTCGGCCTGCCACTTGTCGTGGCTCGCCACCGGATCGACGGAAATGCCGATGATCTTGACGTTGCGCTTTTTGAACTCGCCCTCGAGGCCGGCCATGGTGCCGAGCTCGGTGGTGCAGACCGGCGTGAAATTCTTCGGATGGCTGAACAGCACCGCCCAGCCGTCGCCGATCCAATCGTGGAACTTGATGGTGCCCTGCGTGGTCTCGGCCGTGAAATCCGGCGCGATATCGTTGATACGAAGACTCATGACCTATCCCTACCCTTTTTTGTGAAACAGTGGCCGGTGCGGCCGGCGCGGATGCTAAGCTAGCACCATCGCGGCTTCGGCGAAACGCCGACAGCCGCGGCCAAGGCCGCCGAAGGGCGAATTTTTTCGCGACCACCGGACAATCCGCGGCAGGATTTCCTGCGTTCGTGATCGGTAGCGCCGCTCAGGCTCTCTTTATCGCCAGCGTCGCCGTGAGATCTTCCATGCGCTGCGCCAGCGCGTCGAGCGCCGTGGTCAGCACGCTGTCGCTCTTGTCCGCCTTGGTCAGCGCTTCGTCGCGTGTCTTGCGCAGCGTCAGAACCTCGCTCTCCATGCCCTTGACGCGCTTGGTGAGCTCGGACAGCTCGTCCATCACCATGATGCCGGCCATGACGGTAAGCCGCTGGTCGCCGATCTCGCCGAAGGAATCCTTCAGATGCGAGACATAGCGGTCGAAACGCTCGGCGAGGTCGATCAGGTGCTCTTCCTGTCCCTCGTCGCAGGCCATGCGATACTGCTTGCCGTCGATGGAAACCGTGACCTGTGCCATTGCCTTACCTGTCCAGAACCGCCCGGATGGTTTCCATGGCGGTCACCAGCCGGCGCGACACTTCCTTGTTGGCATCTTCCAGCCGTTCGGCGCGCGCTTCGGAATTGTCGAGCTCTTGCGCCAGACGCGACCGGTCGGCGTTCATACGCTGCACCTCGGCCTCGGCTTCCGAATAATCGCGCTCGTGCTCGAGCCGCGCCGCCACGGCATTTTCGAGGCCTTCCATGGCCTTGCCCAGCCTGGCGATAACTTCCTTGAGGGTCGTGTCCCCGGTCATGGCCTTCGTCCTGTGCCCTGCCCATCACCGAATCGCACGCGTTCAGAACGCGTTACCTCGGAAAGATTAGGCACCGGGTGAAGGGCGCGTCAACAAAGCTCTCGCGACTGTCCCCCGCTATCGCTAATGTACGGCGCCCGACCGCATCACAAGCGCGGCAAAAACCGGCCGATTTGTTGACTCAAGGGCCGCGCCTGCTATGTGTCGCGCACCCTTTCCAGGGCACTCCCAAGCCCCAACCCCCACCCCGGAGGAAGCATGAGCTCGCGCGAACAACATGACCGGATGGCGAACGCGATCCGTTTTCTTTCCATGGATGCCGTCGAGAAGGCGAATTCAGGCCATCCCGGCCTGCCGATGGGCTGCGCCGACATCGCCACGGTGCTGTTCAGCCGCTTCCTGAAATTCGACGCCAAGGCCCCGCACTGGGCTGACCGCGACCGCTTCATCCTGTCGGCCGGCCACGGCTCGATGCTGCTTTACTCGCTCCTCTACCTGACCGGCTATGAGGACATGACGATCGACCAGATCAAGAATTTCCGCCAGCTTGGTTCCAAGACCGCCGGCCATCCCGAACACGGCCATGCCGCCGGCATCGAGACCACCACCGGCCCGCTCGGCCAGGGCCTTGCCAATTCGGTCGGCTTCGCGCTGGGCGAGCGCATCATGAACGCCGCCTTCGGCAACGATCTCGTCAACCACTACACCTATGTGCTGTGCGGTGACGGCTGCCTGATGGAAGGCGTTTCCCAGGAAGCCATCGCGCTTGCCGGCCACCTGAAGCTCAACAAGCTGATCGTCTTCTGGGACAACAACAACATCTCGATCGACGGCCCGGTCTCGCTTGCCGACAACACCGATCAGGTCGCGCGCTTCCAGGCTTCCGGTTGGAACGCCAGCCACATCGACGGCACGGATCCGGAAGCCATCGCCTATGCCATCGAGGCGGCGCGCCATTCCGACAAGCCGACGATGATTGCCTGCAAGACCACCATCGGCTTCGGCGCCCCGACCAAGGCCGGCACCAACAAGGCGCACGGCTCGCCGCTCGGCGCCGAGGAAATCGCCGGCGCGCGCAAATTCTTCAATTGGGACTCGCCGCCCTTCGAGGTTCCGGCCGACATCCTCGGCGCCTGGCGCGCCGTCGGCACCGGCGGCGCCAAGGCGCGCGCCGATTGGGAAGGCCGTCTTGCCAAGGCCGACGCCAAGCTCAGAAGCGAATTCGAACGTCGTATCTCGGGCAAGCTGCCGTCCAATTTCGATGCCGTCATCGCCGACTACAAGAAGAAGCTCTCGACCGACAAGCCGAAGGTCGCCACCCGCAAGTCGTCGGAAATGGCGCTGGAAGTGATCAATGGCGCGGTGCCGGAAACCGTTGGCGGCTCGGCCGATCTCACCGGCTCCAACAACACCAAGACCAGCCAGACCAAGAACATCACGCCGGACGATTACGGCCAGCGCTATGTCCATTACGGCATCCGCGAGCACGGCATGGCGGCGGCAATCAACGGCCTGACCCTGCATGGCGGCCTGATCGCCTATGGCGGCACTTTCCTGTGCTTCTCTGACTATGCCCGCCCGTCGATGCGCCTGGCCTCGCTGATGGGCATCCGCTCGATCTTCGTCATGACGCATGATTCGATCGGTCTCGGCGAGGACGGCCCGACGCACCAGCCGGTCGAGCATCTGGCGGCGCTGCGCGCCATTCCGAACCACAATGTTTTCCGCCCGGCCGATGCGGTCGAAACCGCCGAATGCTGGCAGATCGCGCTCGAAACCGAAAAGACGCCGTCGACCCTGGCGCTGACCCGCCAGAACCTGCCGACGGTGCGCGCCGAATTCAGCGCCAAGAACCTGAGCAGTCAGGGCGCCTACGAGCTTGCCGCCGCCAGCGGCGAGGCGGTCGTGACGATCTTTGCCACGGGTTCCGAGGTCGAGATCGCGCTCGGCGCGCGCGACCTCCTGGAAAAGCATGGCCATCCGACCCGCGTCGTCTCGGTGCCCTGCTTCGAGCTGTTCGACCAGCAGAGCGACGAGTACCGCAAGAAGACGATCGGCAACGCCAAGGTGAAGGTCGCGATCGAGGCTGGCATCCGCCAGGGCTGGGATCACCTGATCGGCACCGACGGCATCTTCGTCGGCATGCACGGCTTCGGCGCGTCGGGGTCGATCGAACAGCTCTATCCGCATTTCGGCATCACCGCCGAGGCCGCGGCAAATGCGGTCGAAGCCCGTCTGCACGGCAGGTAGGAATTGGCTCGGGCCCGGCAGCGCCGATTAACGGTTTTGCCGGGCTGGACCAACCTAATCGATTTAGATTCAACCTCCTGCGGCTGGATTCTTGCGCCATCCGCCGTTATGAAGCTGCGGACCCATCCGCTTTCCAGCCCCCAAGGGAGAGAACAATGACCGTCAGAGTTGCCATCAATGGATTTGGCCGTATCGGCCGCAACATCCTGCGCGCCATCCACGAATCCGGCCGCAAGGACATCGAGGTCGTCGCCGTCAACGATCTCGGGCCGGTCGAGACCAACGCGCATCTGCTGCGTTATGACAGCGTGCACGGCCGCTTTCCGCATGAGGTGACCGTCGACGGCGACCAGATCTCGGTCGGCACCGAGAAGTTCAAGGTCACCGCGATCAAGGATCCGACCCAGCTGCCATGGAAGGAACTCGGCGTCGACATCGCGCTCGAATGCACCGGCATTTTCACTGCCCGCGACAAGGCTGCCGCGCACCTCACCGCCGGCGCCAAGCGCGTCCTCGTTTCGGCGCCGGCCGAAGGCGCTGATCTCACCGTCGTCTACGGCATCAACCACGACAAGCTGACCAAAGACCACATCGTCATCTCGAACGCGTCCTGCACCACCAACTGCCTGGCGCCGCTGGCGGCGGTGCTGCACGAGACCGTAGGCATCGAGAAGGGCATGATGACGACGATCCACTCCTACACCGGCGACCAGCCGACGCTGGACACCATGCACAAGGATCTCTACCGCGCCCGCGCGGCGGCGCTTTCGCAGATCCCGACCTCGACCGGGGCGGCCAAGGCGATCGGCCTCGTGCTGCCCGAGCTCAAGGGCAAGCTCGACGGCATCTCGATCCGCGTGCCGACCCCGAACGTCTCGGTCGTCGATTTCAAGTTCATCGCCAAGCGCTCGACCACCGCGCAGGAGATCAACGAAGCGGTCATCGCTGCTTCCAAAGGCAAGCTCAAGGGCGTGCTTTCGGTCACCCATCATCCGAACGTGTCGATCGACTTCAACCACGACCCGCATTCCTCGATCGTGGCGCTCGACCAGACCAAGGTGATGGACGGCAATTTCGTCTCGGTGCTGTCCTGGTACGACAACGAGTGGGGCTTTTCGAACCGCATGGGCGACACCGCCGTCGCCTTCGGCAAGACCATCGCCTGATCCAAGGCTCGCTAAGCAGATCCAAACGCCCGGCCTCGGCCGGGCGTTTTTATTGGCCGGCTGCGCCAAAAACCACGCCGTCGCCTTGCGCTGGTCATGTCTTCGCCCCACTCTCCGGTAAAGCGACAGATAGAGGGATTGGAGGGGCACTAGCGGATGGAGCATGCGATCTATCTCGTGACGCTGGTCGGCACGGCGCTCATTGTCGCCGCCGCGTTTTCGAGCCTGATCGCCTTCCGCTTCGGCGCTCCCCTGCTGCTCCTCTTCCTCTGCATCGGACTTGCCACCGGCGTCGATGGCCTCGGCATCGAGTTCGACAATGCGCGGCTGGCGTATTTTGCCGGCTCACTGGCCTTGGCCATCATCCTGTTCGATTCCGGTTTCGGCACGCCGCTGAACGCGCTGCGGCAAGCGGCCGGGCCGGCGCTGTCGCTGGCCACGATCGGCGTCATCCTGACGACCGGCATCTTCAGCGTCGCCGCTTCCTATTTTCTCAAGCTCAGCTGGCTGGAATCCTCGCTGCTTGGCGCCGCCGTCGCCTCGACCGACGCGGCCGCCGTGTTCTTCCTGCTGCGCGCCGGCGAAATCCATCTGCGCGAGCGCGTGCGTTCGACACTCGAGGTGGAATCCGGCACCAATGACCCGATCGCCATCTTCCTCACCATCACCCTGGTCGAGATCATCGCCGCGCACGCCAACCCGGAAGCCAACGTGCTGGCCACCAGCCTGCTGCTCGGTTTTCTTGTCAATATGGGGCTCGGCGCCATTGTCGGCGTGCTCGGCGGCTTTGGCATCGTGCGTCTGGTCGAGCGACTGAACCTCGACCACGGCCTGCTGCCGATCTTCGTGCTGACCCTCTCGCTGATGGTGTTTGCCGCCGCCGGCGCCATTGGCGGCTCGGGCTTCCTCGCCGTCTATCTTGCCGGCCTCATCGCCGGCAATTCCGACATCCGCGCCGTCACCATCCTGAAGCGCTTCCAGGACGGCATGTCGTGGCTGGCGCAGATCATCATGTTCCTGATCCTCGGCCTGTTCGCCACGCCCTCGCAGTTCCCGGCGATCCTGGTGCCCGCGGTCCTGCTCGGGCTGTTCCTGATCTTCGTCGCGCGGCCGGTCGCCGTCTGGCTTTGCCTGATCCCGTTCCGCCTGCCGCGCCCCGAGGTCGCCTTTGTCTCCTGGGTCGGCCTGCGCGGCGCGGTCTCGATCCTGCTCGCCATCACGCCGCTGCTCGGCGGCCTCGAACATGGCCGGCTGATCTTCAACGCCGCCTTCATCATCGTGCTCGTGTCCCTGGTCGTGCAGGGCTGGACCGTCGGGCCGCTGGCGCGCCGCCTCGGCCTGATCGTGCCTGCCCGTCTGGGACCACTCGACAAGGTCGAGCTCGAACTGCCGGGCTCGGCCCACCACGAACTGCTCGCCTATCGCGTGGCGCCAGGCAGCCCGGTGGCGCGCGGCGAGCGCATCCCGCGCTGGGCAAGGCCCTCGCTGGTGCTGCGCGACGGCCGCTCGATGCGCTTCCAGGACATGGGTCGGCTGGCCACCGGCGACCAGGTCTACATCTTCGTGCCGGACCGCTACCCGCGCCTGCTCGACAAGCTGTTCGCCAGCCGCGCCGTGGTCGACCCCGAGGATGCCGACTTCTTCGGCGCCTTCGCCGTCGATCCGGCCCGCTCGGCGGCGGAGCTGGAAGCCGCCTATGCGCCCGGTCTCACTGAGGCCGAGCAGAAACTCACCGTCGCCGAGCTGGTTACAGAGCGGCTTGCCGGCCACGCCGAATATGCCGACCGCGTGATGATCGGCCCGATCGAGCTGATCGTTCGCGATGTCGACGAAAAAGGCAGGATCACCGGCCTTGGACTGTCCTTCGAGCCGACCGCGCCGGTGGCGCGTGTGCCGGTCTTCCTCAGCGCCGGTGAAATCGCCGACCGCGTCGTCGCCTTCATCCGCAAGTGGCGCAAACCGGCAGAAGCGGGAGCCTCTGCGGTGGAAGCCCGGGCCGAGGATGCTCCGCCGCCCGAGCCCGCGGCGCAAAAAGCAGCAAACGAAAGCTGACGTCACACGACGACATCATTTTTGCGCGCCCGCCTCAATGCAGGCCTTGCATCGTCGCCGGTGCCGGGTAAGGTCCCCGCGTTTTTCGCGGAAAGGAACCATCATGGCCGGCTTCAAGACACTCGATGATATCGGCGCCGTCGGCGGCAAGCGCGTCCTGGTGCGCGTCGACCTCAACGTTCCCGTCGCCGACGGCAAGGTCACCGACGCCACCCGCATCGAGCGCATCGCGCCGACCATCGCCGAGCTTTCGAAGAAGGGCGCCAAGGTCATCCTGCTCGCGCATTTCGGCCGTCCCAAGGACGGCCCTTCGGCCGAGTTCTCGCTGGAGCCGATCGCCGAGGCCACAGCACACGTGCTTGGACGCCCCGTCGGCTTCGCTGCCGACTGCGTCGGCGACAAGGCCGCCGAAGCCGTCGCCGCCATGAAGGACGGTGACGTCCTGCTGCTCGAAAACACCCGCTTCTACAAGGCCGAGGAGAAGAACGAGCCGGCCTTCACCGAAAAGCTCGCCGCCAATGGCGACATCTATGTCAACGATGCCTTTTCCGCCGCGCACCGCGCGCACGCCTCGACGGAGGGCCTGGCGCACCGGCTGCCCGCCTATGCCGGCCGCACCATGCAGGCCGAGCTCGATGCGCTGGAAAAGGGCCTCGGCAACCCGGTTCGGCCGGTCGTCGCCATCGTCGGCGGCGCCAAGGTCTCGAGCAAGATCGACCTGTTGATGAACCTGGTGAAGAAGGTCGACGCGCTGGTGATCGGCGGCGGCATGGCCAACACCTTTCTTGCCGCGCGCGGCACCGATGTCGGCAAGTCGCTGTGCGAACATGACCTTGCCGGCACCGCCAAGCAGATCATGATCGAGGCGGCGGAAGCCGGCTGCGCCATCATCCTGCCCATCGACGGCGTGGTGGCCAAGGAATTCAAGGCGGGTGCTGCCAGCGAGACCGTTGCCATCTCGGACGTGCCGGCCGACGGCATGGTCCTCGACGTCGGCGCAAAGACCGTCAAGAGCGTCAATGAGTGGATCGACCGCGCCGCGACACTGGTCTGGAACGGCCCGCTCGGCGCCTTCGAGATCGAGCCCTTCGACCGCGCCACGGTGGCGGCGGCCAAGCATGCGGCTGCCCGCACCAGGGAGGGCAAGCTGATCTCGGTCGCCGGCGGCGGCGACACGGTGGCCGCGCTCAACCATGCCGGCGTCGCCGACGACTTCACCTATGTCTCGACCGCCGGCGGCGCCTTCCTCGAATGGATGGAAGGCAAGCCGCTGCCCGGCGTCGAGGTGCTGAAGCGGTAAACGGTCCGAGTCCAGGCAAAGCCCGCGCGGCATTCAATCGATTCTAGCTTTTCGGCGTCATTCCTTTGGCGGTAGTGTTCTGCTAGCGCGGAACAAACGTACCGTAGGAGAGCACCCATGAGCGAACGTCTCGAAGATATCGCCACCGCGATCGCGGCCGGCGGCAAGGGCCTTTTGGCTGCCGATGAGAGCTCCGGCACCATCAAGAAGCGCTTCGACGTCATCGGCGTCGAATCGACCGCCGACAACCGGCGCGACTACCGCGAGATGATGTTCCGCGCCAAGGAGGCGATGACCAAGTACATCTCGGGCGTCATCCTCTATGACGAGACCATCCGCCAGAAGGCGGCCGACGGCACGCCGCTGGTCGACATCATCAAGGCCGCCGGCGCCATTCCCGGCATCAAGGTCGATCTCGGCGCCAAGCCTCTGGCCGGCTTCCCCGGTGACACCATCACCGAGGGTCTCGACGGTCTGCGCGAGCGGCTCGCCGATTATTACAAGCTCGGCGCCCGCTTCGCCAAATGGCGCGCGGTGATCGATATCGACACCGGCAAGGGCGTGCCGTCGGCCAATTCGATCAGCTCGAATACCCATGCGTTGGCCCGCTATGCCGCCCTTTGCCAGGAGGCCGGCATCGTGCCGATCGTCGAGCCGGAAGTGCTGATGGACGGCGCCCATTCGATCGATACCTGCTACGACGTCTCGAAGGCGACGCTGGTCAAGCTCTATGACGAACTTTACGCGGCGCGCGTCGTGCTGGAAGGCTCGATCCTGAAGCCCAACATGGTGATCTCCGGCAAGAAATCCGGCAAGACCGACAGCCCCGAGGAAATCGCCGAAAAGACGATAAAGCTGTTCCGCGAGGTGGTGCCGGCGGCAGTGCCCGGCATTGCCTTCCTCTCCGGCGGTCAGGAGGACGAGGAGGCGACCGCCAACCTCAACGCCATCAACGCATTCGGCCCGCACCCCTGGAAGCTCACCTTCTCCTATGGCCGCGCGCTGCAGGCCGCGCCGCAGAAGGCATGGAGCGGCAAGGCCTCGAACGTCGCCGCCGCCCAGGCCGCCTTCACCCATCGCGCCCACATGAACCATCTGGCGGCGCTCGGAAAATGGCAGCCGGCGCTGGAAAAAGCCGCCTGACGCCATCGCCTTCCGGCGACTGAAAACCCGGGCCGCGGCCCGGGTTTTGTTTTTTGCGGGCCGCATTCCCACCTGATGCGACGAGAACGGCGGCCATGTCGGATCGCGCCGATGTCGAACGTCCTTGGCAGGAGAGGACAGGAGATGGTCATGCAACGCAATGCCGTGGTTTCGCGCGAAGACTGGTTCGAGGCGCACCGAAAGCACCTGGAGCGCGAGAAGGAGCTGACACGGTTTCGCGACCTCATCGCCGCGGAACGGCGGCGGCTGCCCTGGCTCAAGCTGCGCAAGGATTATGTCTTCGAGAGCGAAGAGGGACCGAAGCGCCTTGCCGAACTGTTCGCCGGCAAGAGCCAGCTCATCATCTATCATTTCATGATGACGCCGGGCTCCCACCACCGTTGCGAGGGCTGCTCGTTCCTCGTCGACCACATCGACGGCGCAAACCAGCATCTGAAGCATCATGACGTCTCGCTGGTCGTCGTCGCACGCGCGCCGCTGGCCGAGATCCTGCCTTACAAGCAGCGCATGGGCTGGAAGTTCGACTGGGTGTCGTCCTACGCGTCGGATTTCAACTTCGACCTGCAGGTCTCCTTCACCGACAAGCAGATCGCCGCGGGCGAAACCACCTATAATTTCGAGAAGCGCCCTCTGAAATCGAAGGATCTGCCCGGCGCCAGCGTCTTCTATCGCAACGAGTGCGGCGACATCTTCCTCACCTTCATGTCGCGCGCCCGCGGTGGCGACGCGCTGATCGGCGCCTATCACTATCTCGACATGACGCCGAAGGGCCGCGACGAGACCGGCCCCTATCATGGCCTGATGGATTGGGTGCGCCTCCACGACGAGTATCAGGACAAGGCAGAGGGCCGGCCGGACTGCCGCGCGTGATCGGCCCCCCGTTCATCTCGGCCGCGACATGCGCTAATGACTTGCGGCTACGCTAACGGAGATCGCCATGCAGCACCTGCTCGCCCTTCTCACCTGGCTCGCTTTCCCGCTCTATGTCTGGCAGGGCCTTGGCGTGCGCCGCCGCACCACGCGCATGCTGCCCGCGCGGGGTCCGGTCCTGCATGAAATACCTGGTCAGGCGCCGGCGTTCGCTCTGCTGGTGCTGGGCGACTCCTCCGCCGCCTCGGTCGGCATCGAACAATCGCAACATGGCCTTGCCGCGCAGCTTGCCGGGCTGATCGCCGGGCGCACCGGCCGCAGCGTGCACTGGCGCGCCGCCGGCTTCAATTCGGCGACGTCCGGCCAGATCCGCGACTACGTCCTGCCCAACCTGTCGGCCGAGCCGTGGACGCATATCGTTCTTGCCATCGGCACCAACGACACCAAGAACTTTCACGCCGTGCCGCGCTTCAAGAAGGAGTTCGGCGGCCTGCTCTACGCGCTGCGCGCCAAATGGCCGGAAGCGCGCGTGGTGTGGTCGCCGGTGCTGGAATTCACCCGTGCCCCGGCAATGCCGCCGCTGCTCGGCAAGATCCTCGAGATCCGCGCCACGCGGATGAACCGCATGGGCGAGCGGCTCTGCAACGAGCCCGGCGCAATCGCCGCAGCGCGCCTGCCGATCACCAATCCCGAGGCCGGCTTCGCCTCCGATGGCTTCCACGCCTCGGAAGCAGGCTATCGCGCCTGGGCGGAACATCTGGTCGAGTTCGTGCTGAGCGACGAAAGGTCGAGTCCGGTTTGAGGTGCCTCGAGATTGAGGCGCCGGCCTGAATCTCAAGGCGCCTCAAGCCCAATGTCCGAGAACGGCAGCCAGCGAGATCGCCGCCATGGCCAGCAGCGCCAGCCTCCAGAAGTCGCCGCGCCGCTTCAATCCGGGCCAGCCGAGCGGCTTGATGACCTGGATCAGCATGATGCCGATGATGACAAGGGCAAGCAGTTTCGTCATGCCGCCTTTGACCAGCAATGCCGGCGCCTGTCAAAGCGGTTTCTCGTGCCGGCTTGGCGGCCTGCACTCCTGACAGAAGCCCGGTCGGCCAGAGCGCCTCGCCGGGCCTCGCCGCGCTTTCTCGAGGCACCTGCCAGGCTCCTGACAGACTGCTGTCAGGAGGGGTGTGAGATACTCTTCTCACCAAAAGAGAGGAGTCTGGTCATGAACGGTTACACCATCCTGCGCAGCGTACAGAATTATGTCGGCAAGATCCGCACGGTGCGCAACGAAATCCGCACGCAGCGTTTCTTGAACACTTTGCCGGCGGACATCCGCAAGGACATCGGCTGGCCGGATCTTTATGACGGCCGCGTGCGCGGGCAGTGAAATTTTCAAGGGTCCGACTTGGATAGCGACCAAGCCAGGCCCAGATGTAACGACGATGGGAAACAACGAGTTTCGGGAAAGTTGCCGCCGTCCTCCCTGGCCGCCCTGCCGCAGCCTCCTGACAGTATGTTGTCAGGAGGCTTGCGGTATTCAAAGCGGCTCCGACCCTGAAGGCGACGATTACTGTTCGTCCATGAGAGCGGTTTTCGCATGGTGAAAAGCTGGAACGATAGGCTGAACACGCCGGGCATCAACGGCATCAAGCCGTCGCCGCGCAGCGTCGGCGATGTCGTTGAGGGCCAGTCGATGCTGGTGCCGACCGCCCGTCAGGTCGACGACTTCATCCGCTCGATCCCTGAAGGGGTGGAAATGGATGTGCGCGCGCTGCGTACGGCTCTGGCCATCGAGCATGGCGCCGAGGTGACATGTCCGCTGACGATCGGCTATCATCTGCGCACGGTCGCCGAGGCCGCGCATGAGGATCTCGGGCGCGGCATGGCGTTGGGCGATGTCGCGCCCTTCTGGCGGGTATTGAACGCAGAGACGCCGCCCACGGGCAGACTGTCCTTCGGGGCGAAATTCGTTGCCGCGCAGCGTAAGCGCGAAGGGCTGAAGCCATAAACCCCGGGGGAGAAATCGATGCGCCGCGCCGACAGACTTTTCCAGATCGTGCAGCATTTGCGGGGTGGCCGGCTGGTCACCGCGCAGAAGCTCGGCACATGGCTCGAGGTTTCCGAGCGGACCATTTACCGCGACATTGCCGACCTGCAGTCGACCGGTGTGCCGATCGACGGCGAGGCCGGCGTCGGCTACATGATGAGGGAGGGTTTCGACCTTCCGCCGCTCATGTTCACGCGTGACGAGATCGTCGCGCTGGTTGCCGGTGCCCGCATGGTGCGCGCCTTTGGCGGCGCCGCGATGGCAAGGGCCGCCGACGAAGCGCTGGTCAAGATCGGCGCCGTGCTGCCCGACACCGAGAAGGACCGTATCGCCCGCACCGAGATCCACACCCCGATGTGGGTGGTGAGCGACGCGGCGCGCGAAGCGATCGACCTCATCGAGCGCGCCGTCGAGAAACGCCAGGTGCTGACCATCGACTATTCCGACGAGGCCGGTCGCAACACCGCGCGCGACATCAGGCCGCTCGGCCTGTGGTTCTGGGGCAAGGTCTGGACCTTGGTGGCCTGGTGCGAGATGCGCAACGATTTCCGCGCTTTCCGCATCGACCGCATCGCCTCGGTCGTCATCGCCGGCCGCATCTTCAAGCCGGAACGCGGCAAGCAGCTTGCCGATTTCTACCGCGCCGTCGAGCGCAGTGAGGATTACGGCATGGCGCCTGACCGCGCCGCGCGGACCTGACCTCCTGCCGAGCCGTCGTCCAACAAAAAAAAGCCCGCTCGAAGCGGGCTTTTTTGTTGAATTTCGAGACGCTTATTCTTCGTCCTCGTTCTTGTCCTTCGACTTCAAGGCCGAAAGCTTGGCGAAGACGGCGTTGGCGTCGAGTTCCTGATCCTCGTCCTTCGGCTTCTCGGGGGCGGGCACCAGCCGTTCGGTGAGTGCCGCAGGCAGCAGCGTGTCGCCAACGGGCTGTGCCGGTTCGCGGCCGCGCGAGGCGCGGTTGACTTCGAGGTCGAGGTCGATCTGCGAGGTGAGGCCGAGCGTTACCGGATCCATCGGCTGCAGATTGGCCGAATTCCAGTGCTTGCGCTCGCGGATCTGCTCGATCGTCGACTTGGTGGTGCCGACGAGGCGCGCGATCTGCGCATCCTTGAGCTCGGGATGGTTGCGCACCAGCCACAGGATGGCGTTCGGCCGGTCCTGGCGCTTCGACAGCGGCGTATAGCGCGGGCCCTTGCGCTTCGATTCCGGCACCCGCACCTTCGGCTCCGACAGCTTCAGCCGGTGGTTGACGTCCTTCTCGCCGCGCGCGATCTCGTCACGCGTCAGCTGTCCGGTGATGATCGGGTCCATGCCCTTGATGCCCTGTGCCGACTCGCCGTCGGCGATCGCCTTGACCTCCAGCGGATGGAGCCCGCAGAACTGGGCGATCTGCTCGAAGGAGAGCGCGGTGTTGTCGACGAGCCAGACGGCGGTCGCCTTGGGCATCAGCAGCGAATTGGCCATATCAAAAATCCTTCTCGTTCGCCCGCGTTCCCGCGCGGGCGGTGGTTTTAGAGCCACCAAAATGGGAAATTCGCGGCCTGTATAAACGCTCCCTCACATTTTCGCAATGTTTTTGGCAACAGCGTGTCGTAAGCAGATGAGTTGTCCGGATTAGGTAGCACGTGAGTTGTCCGGTTTTATTGCCAGCCCATGGAGGCTGGGGATGAGACGGACAGCATGGCTACAGGGCCGGAGAATGCAGAAGTTTCGGGACGTACTTAGCCGCTGGAATGGCGGCGATCTTTCGATGATGGAGGCAGGCGAGTTGCTGGGCATGTCGGAGCGGCAATTTCGCCGCTACCGTGACCGTTACGAAGAGGCTGGGGAAGCAGGGTTGCTCGACCGGCGTTTGGGCAAGATTTCGACGCGTCGGGTGCCTGCGGAAGCGATCGAGGAGATGCTTGAGCTTTATCGTCATCG
>NZ_FOVT01000029.1 GCF_900115245.1 Mesorhizobium sp. NFR06 | reverse complement strand
AAGATGGTGACCCCGGCCAGCGGGGTGTCGTCGCCCGACAGGCCGTCGCCGGTGATGTCGGTGTATTTGTGGCCAGAGATCGAGAACAGCTTGAAATTAACAAAATCCTGGTTGGTCAGGTCCTGGCCAGCGGTCAGGCTGTTCTGGTTGATCTGTACCGGGCTCAAATGCGTCCAGCCCGCTTTGTCCTCTTCCTTGATAATGTAGTCGCCAGGCGCCAGGGCGGTGAACTGGTAGGCGCCAGTGCCGTCGGTGGTCGTCTGCGCCACCTGCTCGCCGGCATCGGCGACGTTGTCGTGGTTGGCGTCGTTGTAGAGCGTGATCGTCCAGCCGCTCACGCCGGTCTCGTCGCCGGTCGTCGCCAGGCTGCCGTCGGCGTCCACATATTTGTGGCCCGAGATCGAGCCGAGCTGCGTGTTGATGAAGTCCTGGTTGGTCAGGTTCTGGCCGGAGGTGAGACTGTTCTGGTCGATCTGTACCGGGCTCAGATGCGTCCAGCCCGCCTGGTCCTGTTCGTTGATCAGGTAGTCGCCGGGCAGCAGTCCGGTGAACTGGTAGAGGCCGTTGGCGTCGGTGGTCGTCTGCGCCACCTGCTCGCCGGCATCGGCGGTGTTGTTGTGGTTGGCGTCATTGTAGAGCGTGATCGTCCAGCCTTGCACCGGGGTGCGGTCACCGGTCGTCGCCAGGCTGCCATCGGCGTCGAGATATTTGTGGCCCGTGATCGAGCCCAGCTGGAAATTGCCGAAGTCGTTGTTGTGGCTGTCCTGGCCGGCCACCACGGTCACGGTGTACTCGCCCTGCGCGTTGTTCGGCGCATCCTGCGACCATCCTGCCTGCTGCACCTCGCGGATCGTGTAGGTGCCGGGCGTGACCGTGAATTTGTAATATCCGTTTGCATCGGTGAGCGTAAACGGCTCGCCCGAGTCAAACTGGTTGTTGTTGTTTACATCCAGATAGATCTTCCAGCCGGCGAGAGCCGGCTCCCCGGCCTCCCAGACGTGGTCGGCGTTCAGGTCGTTGAACTTGTGGCCATCGATTACCTGGCCGATCTGGCGATTCCACTCCTCGAAGCCGGACTCGGCCGTCCAAGTGCTCTGCGCCGTTTCCGTGGAACCCTGATATGTGCCGCTCTGGTAGCCCATCGCGGAATAGAGATAGATAAAGGGCTTGCTCGGATCGAAATTGGCGACCGGAACCAGGAACGACATATCGGTGGTGTTACCGCTGCCCGGCTGGAGCTGGCCGTTCAGCCCGATGAACTTGTCGCCACCCGCATCCAGATTGTAGATCAGCGAAGCGTTGTCGGCGACCGGGAAGGCGCCGGTGCCCTGATCCGGATTTGCTCCGGGTGCGTAATTGCTCAAATTGCCGGCACTGGCCTGCCAGATCTGGATCGCATCCAGGGAAAGGTTTTGGGAGGTGGCAGTGTTGGACTCGTTGATGTCGAGATCAAACCGATAATAACCGACACCATTGACGTATTGAATCGGAATGTCGGCAATGTTCAACGAATGAACATACTGACTGCCGCCTTTGGCCGTATTATCGAGGATGAATGCATTGGCGTCGGTGTTGTATCCCTGCTCGGTCGTGTTGTTGCCTGCCGACTGAATCCGGACAAAGGGATCAAGCAGGCCCGTTCCGGCACCGGTGACGACATCGGAGGACGAAAAGATGGCATTGTTGATCGTTACGGTGTTTGCAAAGGTCAGATCGTAGGTCGGCGCATTCACGGCATCCGTGAAATTCACCGTCGCGACCCGGCCGCTCGCCGGGTCCGTGGCCGTGAGGGTGAAGGCTTGGTTCGCCGCGTCGTTGTTGACGTACCATGAGGTCTTGATCGTGCCGTTGACGACTCCATCCAGATCGCCTGCGCCGCCGTCGGTGACGGTCCAGGGCGTGCCGGTGCCGGTGAGATCATAGGCGAGCACATCATCCGCGGTGCCGAGGATCCCGTCGGCGCCGGCGCTGAGGTGGGCGACCTCGAACGTGAACGTGCCACCATCCGAGACATTGGTGGTCGTGATCCCGACCGTCTCGCCGGGCGCGTAGTCCGCATCCGCCTGGTCGAGCGAAATTGAAGGCGACGCAACGGGGTCGGTGCTTGCGGTTGCGGTGGTATCTGTCGTCGCGAGCAGGTCGGTCGTCAGATTGTCCGTAATGTCGCTGGAAGCCATGACATTCCCCTTAACGTTGAACGCGGTTGCTTTTCCTGTCTGCTGTTTTCACTTCCCGCTCGAGGCGGACTTACTGTCTGAACGCCCGAGTGATCTGGTCCTGTAAAGGCTTCACAAGGTAGGAGATCACCGAGCGGTCCTCGGTCTTGATGAAGGATTCCACCGGCATGCCCGGCACCAGCTTGACCTCGCCCAGGCGCGCGACCTGAGCGGCGGTCGTCTTGATGCGCACGGTGTAGTAGTTGGCGCCGGTGCGCTGATCGGTGGTGATATCAGGCGAGGTCCGCTCAACCACGCCGTCGATCTGCGGCGTCGTGCGCGTGTTGAACGCCGAAAACCGCAGCGAGGCCGACTGGCCAACCCATAGCTTGTCGATGTCGCTGGGCGCGATCCTGGCTTCCACGGCCAGGCTGTCATTGTCCGGCACGACCTGCATGATCGTCTGGCCGGGCGTGACCACGCCACCGATCGTATAGGCGAGCGACTGCTGCACGATGCCATCCTGCGGGGCGCGAATGTCGACACGCTTCAGCTGATCCTCGGCGGCGACCTTGCGCTCCAGCAGCTCACCCATCTTGCCGTCGATGTCGCGCAGGTCGCTGTTCACCTCGGTACTATGGTCGAGGTCGATCTGGATGATCTGCAGCTTGGTCTCTGCGATCTTGCCTTGCGCTTGCGCCTCCGCGGCTATGAGCTGGCCACGCTCACCATCGAGGCGCGTGGCCTCGCGCTCGGTCGAGGTCAGGCGATCGATAGAGATGAGCTTCTTGGCCCAGAGCGTCCGCACCGAGGCGAGCTCCTTTTTCACCAGCTCGATCTCCTTGCTCTTGGCATCGGCCTGTGCGACGTCGCCGGAGATCTCCTTCTCAAGCTGGGCAATGCGCTCCCCGAGCTGGCTCTTCTGGCCGGCGCGGGACGTGCGCCGGGTCTCAAAGTGCTGCTTTTCGCCGGCCACCGCCTCGGCGACGTCGGGATCGGCGACGCGCTCCAAAAGCTCACCCGGAAAGACGATGGAGTCGCTCCCCTGGCGCTCCGCATCGAGCCGAGCTTTGCGCGCCGTGAGCTGGTCCAGCGCCTTGCTCACCACCGCAAGATTGGCGGCCGGAACGGTACGGTCGAGGCGCAGCAGAAAGTCGCCAGCCTTCACCCTGTCGCCATCGCGGGCATCGATCTCGGCAATGATGCCGCCGGTCGCATGCTGGACGTTCTTGACGTGGGAATCGACCACGATCGTGCCGGGCGCGATAACCGCGCCGGCGATCTCGGTGACCGATGCCCAACCGCCGACGCCACCGGCAAGCAGGAGCACGGCTCCGAGCCCTAGCCGTGTGTAGAAACGGATCGACGCATGGGAGTTGCCCGGCGCGGCCATATCAGTTCCCTCCCCCGGTGCGGGTGGCGGCAGCTACGGGAGATCTGTCCGCGGTCGTGCGCGGCGGCGGGTTGGTTGACGGGACAGGCCGCAGCATCGGGAACATCTTGGCGAAAACCTCGTCCTTCGGTCCGAATTCGTGCATCCGCCCCTGGTTCATCGCCATGATGAAATCGACGGCGGTCAGCACGTTCGGGCGATGGGCGACGATCACCACCACGCCGCCGCGCTCGCGAACGCCGAGCATCGCGCGGATCAACGCTTGCTCGCCGTCCATGTCGAGATTGGAATTCGGCTCGTCGAGCACCACGAGGAACGGATCGCGATAGAGTGCGCGGGCCAAAGCGATGCGCTGACGCTGCCCGGCCGAAAGCGCTTCGCCATGCTCGCCGATCTCGGTCTCGTAGCCCTGGCGGAAGCTGACGATCAGGTCATGCGCGCCGGCGGCCTTGGCCGCGGCGATGATGGCGTCGGCGTCGACGTCCGGATCGAAGCGGGAGATGTTTTCGGCGACGGTGCCGGCAAACAGCTCCACGTCCTGCGGCAGGTAGCCGATATGGCGGCCGCGCTCTTGCGACGACCATTGGTCGAGATCGGCGCCATCGAGCTTGACGCGGCCGCTGACGGGCTGCCAGGCCCCGACGAGAGCCCGCACAAGGGTGGACTTTCCCGAGCCGCTCGGTCCGATGATGCCGAGCCCATGACCGGCTTCCATGGCGAAGCTGGCGTCCTGGACCAGCAGCCGCTGCACCCCCGGAGCCGCGATGGCGGCATTCTGCATCATCACGCTGGCGCTCGGCGCCGGCAGCTGCATCGGTTCGGTCTCGGCAGGCATGGCCGCCAGCACCCTGGTCAACCGTTGCCAGCCCTGGCGCGCGCTCGCGAAACCTTTCCAGTTGGCGATCGCCAGATCGACGGGCGCCAGCGCGCGGCCGCTGAGGATGGAAGCGGCGATGATGACGCCCGCCGTCGCCTGCTCTTCGATGACCAACCAGGCGCCGATGCCGAGCATGGAGGACTGCAGCAGCATGCGCAGCACTTTCGACACCGCGCCGAAGCTGCCGGCGACGTCGCTGACCTTGCGCTGGTCGGCAATGAATTCGAGGTTGGCATCTGCCCAGCGCGACGCCAGCCCGCCAGCCATGCCCATGGCGGCAACGACTTCCGCATTACGAGTGCCGGCCGTGATCAGCCCGCCCCGCCGGTTCCCGCTCAAGGTGGCGGCCGATACCGGTTGTCGCGTCAGCCGCTCGGCAAGCAGGGTCAGCACGACCAGCACGATCGCCCCGAGCAGCGCCGTCACGCCAAGCACCCAGTGGAACATGAAGATGATGACAAGGTAGATGGGCATCCATGGCAGGTCGAAAAGCGCCGTCGGACCCATGCCGGACAGGAAGCCGCGCACGCTGTCGAGATCGCGCATCGGCTGCAGGCTGTCGCCTTCGCGCCCTGCCCTCAGCGGCAGTCTCAGCATCGAGGTATAGACGCGATGACCGAGCGCCTCGTCGAGGGCACCACCGATCCGCACCAGAACACGCGCACGCACGAAGTCGAGAAAGCCCTGCCCGCAATAGAGGATGAGGAGCAATATCGAAATGCCGACGAGCGTCGGCAGGCTGCGGCTTGGCAGCACGCGGTCATAGACCTCGAGCATGTAGAGCGAGCCTGCAAGCATCAGCACGTTGAGCATGCCGCTGAACAGCCCGACCGCGAGGAAGGCCGACCGGCAGCTGGCAAGTGCGGTGGCGAGCTCGGAGCGAGCCGCGCCTGCCCGCCGCCGCCCGGCCGGCCTGACCGGCGGCTTGCGGGGCGCATTGCCGACGGCATCTCGCGCCGCAAGGCCGCGGGCCCGGAACATGGCCAGGCAACCGAAACCCGCCATGGCCGCCGCGACGAGCATCGAGCCTGTCGAGGCATGCCGGCTGAAGCCGAAGAGAAAAAACATGGCGACGCATGCGACGAGGGTCAGGCCGAACAGCCTCACCTTCGCCTTCGCCGAGCCAAGGGTTGTGCCGATCAACCGAAGCGACGCGTTACTGAACCCCACGGTCACGAACCCGCCTTTCACATCCCCGACGCATCAGCTGCCGCCATGGGCGGATGGCCGCGCAAGTTGGCCATACGCCCATGCCGAAAGCGTTCGGCGCCCATTCCGCGGGAGAACAACGATCAGAGTGCCATGTGTCCAGGCGCAACCGAACATCCCGGCCGTGAACGGCCAGCCCAAAGGCGGTTCACAGACAGGCGGCGACGCATTGGTTGATGACTACGGCGGCTAGACAAGCCGCCCTGTTTAGCTCCCACCCGAAGTAGCGCTTTAACTCGTTGTTGCCGGTCGGGAGATTATTTGCGCTACCTTATATTAGGACATTATTAACTCTACCGGAGCGTGCGTCAACGGGCAATTCAATGAAGAGTTTGTGACAAGCCGCAAATCCAAGCGCGCGCGCGGCCAGCCGGCATAAAGAATACTTCACGCTATTCTTAGGTCCATCCTTGCGGGAGACTTATGCGCCGATCCATTCAGACTTCGGTTGTCGGACCTCGGTCGCCCTATCATGCGCCTGAAGAATGCAGTCCGGGGCAGGCTCAGACCACCTTCTTCCTGCCCCGCCCGCCGCCATGCTCGGCCACCGCCTTCTCGACGGCGCGCTTCAGTTCGTCCTTGATCCCGACCGTCTCGGCCAGCAGCGCCTCGATCTTGAGGAAATCGAGAACGCGGTATTTGGAGACTTTCGGGCGGATCAGGATATCAGGCCCGGACTGCTGCAGCTTGTTGGCGATGATCGACTGCATCATCAGCTGCGAGGCGCCATACATCAGGTCGATCGTGGTCGGATGCTTGCGCTCGGCGTCGCTCGGCGCGCCGACCACGTCGATTGCGATGACGATGTCGGCATCCTTTTCGAGGAGATCGAATGGGACGGGATTGTAGATGCCGCCGTCGATCAGCAGACAGTCATTGCGCAGCACCGGGCGGAACACCGCCGGAATGGCGGCAGACGCCGCGAGCGCCGAATGCAATTCACCCTCGGCGAACACCGCGAGCTTGTGGCCGAAATAGTCGGTCGCCGTCACCTTGAGCGGGATCTTCAGCTCTTCGAAAGTGGCCGGGATATTCTCAGGCAGGAAAGCCTTGAGGATGCGCTCGATATTGAATTGACCGACGCGTATGCCGCCCTGCATGGCTTCGGCGATGGTGCCCGGCCGCGAGCGCCACATGCGCGCAGCCATCTCGGCACGGCTGCCGAGGATCGAACGGGAGTAGTCGTGGATCTGCGCTCCGGACATGCCGGCGGCCATGCCGGCGCCCATGATGGCGCCGATCGAGGAGCCGGCGATCGCTACCGGCCTGATGCCCAGTTCGTCGAGAGCCTCGATGATATGGATATGCGCCAGACCACGGGCGCCACCGCCGCCAAAGGCCACCCCGAAGGTCGGGCTCATCCCTTGCCGCTCCCCACCTGCACCAGTGGCGGTCCGATGACCATCACGGCGGGATCGGCAGACAAAAGCTTCTTCGCCGCCGCCTTGACCTCGGCCAGCGTCACCGCGTTGATCAGAGCCCCGCGGCGCTTAATATAGTCGATGCCGAGATTGTCGATCTGCAGCTCGACCAGCGTCGCGGCAATGGAACTGGAGGAATCCAGATTGTTGATGGCGTATGCGCCGATCATGTATTTCTTGGTCGCCGCGAGCTCTTCCTCGGTGGGGCCGTTCTCAGCCATATCCTTCACCACCTGGCGCACGATCGAGAGCGTCTCGGCAGCGCGGTCGGAGCGCGTCGCCGTCGTGACGAGCAGCGAATGGGAGTGCTCGTTGTCGACGAGGTCGGAACTGACGCCATAGGCAAGGCCGCGTTTCTCGCGCACCTCCGCGAACAGCCGTGACGTGAAGGTCGAGCCGCCGAGGATTTCGTTCATCAAGACGGCGGCAAAGAAGTCCGGATCGGTGCGCTTCACGCCCGGCCAGGCGAGCTGCAACGAGGTTTGCGGCAGGTCGTAATTCACGTCGAGCTGCTGTGCGAGCTTGGGCGTGACATCCGCCACCGGGGCCAATGTCTGCTTTTCAGGCAAGTTCCCGAATACCTCGTCCAACTTGTCGCCCAGCGTCGCGGCATCGATGTCGCCGACCACCGCCACATGCAGGCCGTCGCGGGCGAAATTGGCCTTGTGGAACGCCTTGACGTCCTCGGCGGTGATGGTGGTCAGGCTGCCCTTCGTTCCCTGTTCGGAGCGCGAATAGGGATGCTCGCCATAAATGGCGCGCCGCCAGCGCTGCTGCGCCACCGTGTTCGGATCGCGCTCGTTGGCGAGGATGCCGGAAAGCACCTGGGCCCGGATGCGGTCGATCGGCGCCTGGTCGAAACGCGGCTGGTTGACGGCAAGCTTCAGCAGGTCGAAAGCCTCGTTCTTCTCCTCCGACAGCATGCGCATCGAGCCATAGGTACCGTCTCGCGCGGCCTGGAAGCTCATCTCGGCGCCGGCATCGTCGAGCTTCTGCTGGAAAGCGTCGCTGTCGAGGTCACCGGCGCCCTCGTCGAACAGGCCGGTCATCAAATTGACCAGGCCTTCCTTGCCGGCCGGGTCCTGCGCGCTGCCGCCATCGAAGACGAAGCGGACGGCAATCAGCGGGATCGAGTGGTCCTCCACCAGCCAGGCGGTGATGCCCTTCTTCGACTTCACCTCCTGGATGTTCATCTCCGCGCGGGCCGCCAGCGCCGGCAGGAGCAGGAAGAACAGGGCGAAGCAAAGGGTGGCAACGGCGCGATAGAGCTTCCCTTCCTCGTCTGGAGAAGCGCTCATGCCGCTAAGAACCATGCTCATCGTCAATTCCCCGCCTGCTGCTGCGGCAAGAGATAGCCGGTGGTCGAGCGATCCAGCACCAGGTAGCGGGCGGCAACCGCCTTGACCTCGCCGGCGGTGACCTTGCGGATGCGATCCGGCCATTCCTGGACGTCCTTGACATTGCCGCCGGTGGCCAGTGTCGAGCCATACATGTTGGCCATGTCATCCTGCTTGTCGCGGGCAAAGATCATCGAGCGCACATAGCGGGTCTTGGCCCGTTCCAGCTCGTCGTCGCTCACGCCGTCCTTGACGATGCGGGCGATCTCGGCATCGACCGCCGCCTCGACATCGACAAGCTTGGCGTCGCCGCGCGGCGCGCCATAGACGGTAAAGTTGGTGGCATCGAGCATGGTGCCCTGGAAGTAGGCGGCCGCGTCGGAGGCGATGCCCTGCTTGACGACGAGTTGCTGATACAGCCGGCTGCGGTTGCCGCCGCCGAGGATCTCGGCCAGCAGATCCAGCGCCTCGGCTTCGCCGGGCTTGGCCGTGTGATAGGACGGCACCACCCATTGCGTAGAAAAGCTCGGCACCGAGACGCGCGCATCGGTGAGCGTCACCGTGCGCTTGGTGTTCTGCTCCGGCTCGACCGGGCGGATGCGCGGGCGCAGATCGGGGCCGCGCGCGACCTTGCCGTAGGTGCGCTCGGCCATCGCCTTGACGGCACCGGGATCGACATCGCCCGCGACCACCAGCACAGCATTGTTGGGCCGGTAGTAATTGTCATAGAAGGCCTTGGCGTCCGGACGGTTCAGCTGCTCCATTTCCTGCATCCAGCCGATCACCGGGATGCGGTAGGGCTGGTTTTGCCAGAGCGTGGCGTCGACCTCTTCGTCGAGCACCGCCTGCGGATTGCTGTCGATGCGCGAGCGGCGCTCCTCCAGGATCACGTCGCGCTCGGTCTTGATGACGTCGTCGGTCAGGATGAGGTTGCGCATACGATCGGCCTCGAACCCCATCATCTGCTCGAGCGCGGAAGGCGGCACCGTCTCATGGAAGGCGGTGTAGTCGTAGGACGTGAAAGCATTGTTGGAGCCGCCGATTTCGGCCACCGCCGCGTCGAACTCGCCCGCGGCATGGGTGGTCGTGGCCTTGAACATCAGATGCTCGAAGAAATGGGCGATTCCGGATTTGCCGGGGGGCTCGTCGGCGCTGCCGATCTTGTACCAGACCATATGCGTGACAATGGGGGCTCGGTGATCCGGAATGACCACCACTTCCATGCCGTTGTCGAGCAGGAAATCCTTGACCTCGCCATCGTCCGCCGCGCGGGCCGGCGCCGCCGCGAGCGTCAGGGTGCAGACAAGCAGCCCCGCTCGCAGCCCAATCCGAGTTGATGTCATCGAGTTCTCCGGTCCCGGTTGCGCGACGATAGGCAAGGTTCGCAGGCGAGGCAAAGTGAATTGTTCGGCATTTTCGAGGCGTGGCTAGGGCATGATGCCGAAAACTGTGACGCGGTCTTCCGACGACATCATGCTCTATCGCCTTGATTTGGAGCCGGATTCAGATTTCAGGCCGAATCGACCTGGAATCATCCGGCTCCAGGCAATCTAGTTGGCCTCGATGAAGCGGATGACGGTTTCGCCGTAGTTGCGTTCATCGATGACGGAAAAACCGACGCCCGGTTCGAACGGCGCCGAGGCTGCCTCCTCGACGACGCAGAGCGCGCCGGGCAGCAGCCAGCCGCCAGCTCTGGCCGAGCGCAGCGATCGCTCGCCGAGCCCTTTGCCATAGGGCGGATCGGCAAAGATCAGGCCGAAGGGCGCGATCGTGCCGGCCTCGCCGAGACTGGTGGCGTCGCGGCGGAATATCTTGGTGCGGCCGGTGAGCCCGTAAGCCTCGACATTTTCGCGGATCAAGCCGCGCCCTTCGGTCGATTCCTCGATGAAGACGCAGTAGGAAGCGCCGCGCGACAACGCCTCCAGCCCAAGCGCGCCGGTGCCGGCGAAGAGATCGAGCACGCGGCCGCCTTCCAGCTTTTCGGCATAGCGATGCGCCAGTACGTTGAACACCGCCTCGCGTGCGCGGTCGGTGGTCGGGCGGATGGCATTGCTTCTTGGCGTCGCCAGCGGACGCCCGCGGAATTCACCGCCGACGATCCGCATTGCCGCCCCTCTTCGGACCGCGCGGCCTGTTGCCGCCATCGCCTTCGGGGCGCTCGCCGCGGGGCTTGCCGAATGGTTTTGCGCCCGGTTTGTCCTTGCCGCCCGGCTTGTAGGATGCCTTGCGAGCCTTCGCCTCGGCGGCCCTGGCGGCATCGGCTTCCGCCCTGCCCTTGCCGATCGGCCTGGCGCCCGGCGCCATCCAGACATTGGCCTTGCGCTGGCCCGGCGGCTCGATCGGCCGCTGCTCGCGCTCGGATTTCTTGCCGCCAAAACGCGGCTTGTCGCCAAATCCGCCACGCGGCTTGTCGCCGAAACCGCCGCGGTCGGGCTTCGCGCCGCGTTCGCCAAATGCCCTTTCCGGTTTTGTAGAGAGCTTGCTCAGCGCCTCGTCGCGGCTGCCTTCACGGCGCTTGCGCGCCTTGATGAGGCCTCCCTCGCCGATCGGCCGGTGGTCGCCATCGCGCGTAAATTTCGGCCGGTCGGCCTCTTCGCGACGCAGCCTGTCGCCGCGCACCGGTTTGTTGGAGAACGGTTTTTGGATCTCGGCATCGAAATTGGCGCCGGATTCCTCGATCAACCGCTCGCCGAGTTGTTCGCGCAAGACCCGGCCCTTGATCTCCAGCACATGGCCCTCGGGAAGATCCTCGAGCTGGAACGGTCCGTAGGAGATGCGGATCAGCCGCGTCACGTCGAGGCCAAGCGCGCCGAGGATATTCTTCACCTCGCGATTCTTGCCTTCGCGGAGCCCAATGGTTAGCCAGGCATTGCTGCCCTGCTCGCGATCCAGCGAGGCCTCGATCGAGCCGTAGAAGACGCCGTCGACGGCGATGCCTTCGCGCAGGCCGGCAAGCGCGCTCTCCTCGACCTTGCCGTGGACGCGCACGCGGTAGCGCCGCAGCCAGCCGGTGGCCGGCAGTTCGAGCACGCGCGACAGCCCGCCGTCATTGGTCAGCAGAAGCAGGCCCTCGGTGTTGATGTCGAGCCGGCCGATCGTCATCAGCCGCGGCAGATCGGACGGGAGCACGTCGAAGACAGTCTTGCGGCCTTCCGGATCGCGGTTGGTGGTGACGACGCCCGCCGGTTTGTGGAACAGGAAGAGGCGCGTGCGCTCGATCGGCGGGATCTCGGTGCCGTCGAGATGGATGACGTCGGAGGCGCTGACGTTGAAGGCTGGCGAGTCCAGCACCTTGCCGTTGACCTTGACGCGGCCGGCCGCGATCAGTTCCTCGGCGTCCCGGCGCGAGGCGATGCCGGCGCGGGCGAGCCGCTTGGCGATGCGTTCCCCGGTCTCAGGCGCGGCTTCCGAGGGACGCGGTCGCGGCTTGAAGCCGCCTTCCGGTTTTCCCGCTGCGCTGCGTGGACGATCGCTGAAGTCTCGGTTCGGCCGCGCTGCGAATTGCGAGCCTTCGCGCTTCGGCCGATCGGCGAAATCGCGTTTGGGACGATCGCCGAAATCACGCTTGGGCCGGTCGAAGCGCCGTTCGCCGCGGTCACCCTCGGCGGCCGCCGGCCCGTCACGGCGCGGCGTGTAAGGCTTGCGGCCTTCGCGGTTGTCGAAAGGCTTGCCATCGCGCGGTCCTTTGCGGAACGGCCGCTCGCCGCGATCGGCGCCCTCGCCGGCTTCGCGCGGGCCCATTTCACGTGGCTTGTAGCTGCGTTTGAAATCGCGGGCCGGGCGCTCCCCGTCCGCGGCCATCGGCCGGTCGCCGCGCGGCGTGTATGGCTTGCGGCCTTCGCGTTTCTCGAAGGGCTTGCCGTCGGGGCGCGGCCCTTTGTGGAATGGACGTTCGCTGCGATCGGCGGCCGCGCCGGCCTCGCGCGGCTTGTAGCTGCGCGTGAAGTCGCGTGCCGGGCGCTCGCCGTCCGCGGCCATCGGCCGGTCGCGCTTCACAAACGGTTTGCCGGCGCCGAAGCCCGGCTTGCCGCCCTTGCCGGGGGCCGCGTCGCGGCCCCGCGGGCCGGCCGATTTAGCGCCGCCCTTGCCCGCGCCCTTGCGCGGAAATTTCTTGTCGTTGTCGTCCATTACCTTGGCTCTTGTTAAGCTGCTACAACGCGGCGCGCCCTTGCGGACGCCCAACGCAGGCAGGGTCATCTTGATTTTTGCGCATATGCCGGCGCGGCAAAAACCGATTCCGGTTTTCAGGCTCCCGCGCTAGATAACAGGATCACCGCCGGGTGGCGAGGAGTAATCGGAATGGAAATCGCGTGAAACGACCGGATTTCATGGCCTTGGCGCTCGAAGAGGCCGAAGCGGCCGCCGACCGCGGCGAAGTTCCGGTCGGCGCGGTGATCGCCAATGGCAGCACGGTCGTAGCCAAGGCCGGCAACCGAACGCGCGAACTTGCCGACCCAACCGCACATGCCGAGATGCTGGCGATCCGCGGAGCCTGCCAAAGACTCGCGAGCGAACGGCTCACGGGCCTCGACCTCTATGTCACGCTGGAGCCCTGCGCCATGTGTGCCGGCGCGATCTCGTTCGCCAGGCTGCGGCGACTCTATTTCGGCGCCGCCGATGAAAAAGGCGGCGCGGTGGTCAACGGCGTGCGCTTTTTCGCGTCGCCGACCTGCCACCACACGCCCGACATCTATCCGGGCATCGGCGAAAGCGGCGCGTCGCTTATCCTGAAAGATTTTTTCCGCGAAAGGCGCGAAAGTTAGAACTGCCGCCCGTCAGACGTATCGGAAGCTCTACAGCCCCAACCAGTCGAACCAGCCGCCCTTCTTGCCTTCCGCCTGCGCCTTGAGACGACGCTCCTTCTTGAACTCGTCCTCGCCGAGTTCGTTCTGCGGCGCGGCATCGGAGGGCTGGCGATAGGCAAGCGGCGGCTCGCTCAGATATTTGCGCACGGTCGGGTCGCCCTGCTTCTGCTCGGCCAGACGGCGCTGAATTTCGGCGGCACGCTGAGGATTGGAATCTTCCGGGGTCCACCGCGGCGGGTGGCTCGAGCCCGAATCGGCCATCGCTTTCTTTACCGTCGCGGGATCGGACTGCACGTCGTCGACGGCTTCCGGCTGGTAGTTCGGATCGTTCTGATGCGCGGTGGCATCGGCGCGGATGCGGGCGCGGCGCGCCTCGGGCGATTCGGGCCAGTCGGCGCTCGCCGTCTCGATGCTCTGCTGCGGCGGCGGCAGGTTTTGCTTTTGTCCCGGCGCCGGCTTCACCAGTTCGGGACGCGGCTTGTAGTCGATCGGATCGCGACGCTTCGGCGTGATCGCGGCGGCGCCGGAAACGTCATCGAAGAGTTGCGCGGCGGCCGTCTTGTCGGTTCCGTAGGTGGGCGAGCTCATGCAGCCGGACAAGGCGATGGCCGATACCACAAGCGGCGCCACCAGCGCGGCGCGCGCAAACGTTCTTCCGGTCATGCCAAACAGTCCCACTCTAACAGCCTTTCGGTCGCCACCGGCCAGGGGCACGGTCCCCTTCTTCCCCGCATTTGCGATGGAAATCCGGCGACAATTTGTCTGCCGGAGTTTGGCGTGTTTACCTCAACCACTTGTTAAGGGCAACGCACGGGCGGTTACGAGGCCGCCCGGCGTGATGGTTTTGCACCTTATTTGATCCATGCAAGTCGTCGTCCCAAAACCGCTGCGCACTTTTGGGCGACATGCCCCTAGAGACGCCCGAGCGACTTCAGTTCATGCAGCACGGCAGCATCGCGGGCCGAGACATCCGGAAATTCCGGATCCTGACCGACATCGGCCGTATAGCGCCAGGAACGCGCGCATTTGACCAGGCCACGATCCTCGGCCTTCTCCACTACCACCGCCACCCCTTTGACGTCGTCGAGCGTGAAGGCGCCTTCCGGCGCCTTGCCGTGCTTGACGACGAGGTCGCTGGTGATGGCTATCTCGGCCATGTCGACATCGGCGATCGCCGCTTCCAGCGCCGCATCGTCGATGGCGACCACCGGCACGGCTTCCAGCGAAGACCCGATCAGTTTTTCGGCACGCGCGATCTCCAGCGCGCCGGTGACGACGCGGCGCACCTGCCTCACCTTGCGCCATTTCTCGGCCAGCGCCTCGTTGCGCCAGTTCCGCGGGATCGCCGGGAACTGGTCGAGATGCACCGAGGCGGCTTGCGGGTGGCGGTCCAGCCAGGCCTCTTCGGTGGTGAAGGGCAGCATCGGGGCCAGCCATTTCACCAGGCATTCGAACAGGTGGCGAACCACCTGCACGGCAGCCCTGCGGCGCAGGCTCGACGGCCCGTCGCAGTAAAGCGCGTCCTTGCGGATGTCGAAATAGAAGGCCGAAAGCTCCACCACCATGAAGTCGAGCAGCGCGCGGGTGATGCGCTTGAACTCGAAGGCGTCGTAGCCCTGGCGAACCAGTTCGTCGAGCTCGGACAGCCGGTGCAGCATCAGCCGCTCCAGCTCCGGCATCGTGTCGACCGGCACATCCTTGCCGTCGTCATGGGCGAGCGTGCCCAGCATCCAGCGGATGGTGTTGCGGAGCTTGCGATAGGCGTCGATATTGGTCTGCAGCACGTTCTTGCCGAGCCGCTGGTCTTCCCAATAATCGGTCGTCACCACCCAGAGCCGCAGGATATCGGCGCCCGACTGTTTGATGACGTCCTGCGGCACGACGGTGTTGCCGAGCGACTTCGACATCTTGCGGCCTTCCTCGTCCATGGTGAAACCATGGGTGATCACCGCCTCGTAAGGCGCCCTGCCCCTGGTGCCGCAGCTTTCGAGCAGCGAGGAATGGAACCAGCCGCGATGCTGGTCCGAGCCTTCGAGATAGACGTCGGCCGGCCATTTGAGGTCGGGACGGTCTTCAAGCGTGAAGACGTGCGTCGAGCCGGAATCGAACCAGACGTCGAGGATGTCCATCACTTGGCGCCACTTCGAGGCGTCGTGATTGCCGAGGAAGCGTTCCTTGGCGCCTTCGGCGAACCAGGCGTCGGCGCCTTCCTTTTCGAAGGCGTCCATGATGCGCTGGTTGACGGCCTCGTCCTTCAGCACATTGCCGTCCTCGTCGGCGAACACGGCGATCGGCACGCCCCAGGCGCGCTGGCGCGACAGCACCCAGTCGGGACGCTCCTCGATCATGGCGCGGATGCGGTTCTGGCCGGCAGCGGGCACGAAGCGGGTGTCGTCGATCGCTTTCAGCGCGCGGCTGCGCAGGGTCGTGCCGTCGCCGAGGTCCTTGTCCATATAGACGAACCATTGCGGCGTGTTGCGGAAGATGATCGGCTTCTTCGAGCGCCACGAATGCGGGTAGCTGTGCTTCAGCCGGCCGCGCGCGAACAGCGCATTGCGCTTGATGAGCTCCTCGATCACCGCCTGGTTGGCATTGCCCTTCTTGCCGTTGTCGTCGATGATGCGCGCCGGCCCACCCTCGCGGTCCGGGCCAAAGCCCGGCGCGTCCTTGGTGAAGAACCCGGCATCGTCGACCGTGAACGGGATTACGGTGTCGATGCCGCGCTCCCTGAGCTCCGCGACCGCATCCGTCCAGGCGTCGAAATCCTCGCGGCCGTGGCCTGGCGCAGTGTGGACGAAGCCGGTGCCGGCATCGTCGGTGACATGCTCGCCCGCGACCATCGGCACCGGGAATTCATAGCCGCCGCCGAGTCCCTTGAAAGGATGCGAAAGTGTAAGGCTTCCAAGCTGTTCGGCCGAGACGCTGTGAAGCCGGTTCAAGGTGACCTTGGCCTTGGCGGCGCATTCCTCGGCCAGCGCGTCGGCAAAGATCAGCTTCTCGCCGGGCTGCGGTCCGAAGGCGTTCTCGGCCGCCGTCACCTCAAAGAGGCCATAGGTGATGCGCGGCGAATAGCTGACGGCGCGGTTGCCGGGGATGGTCCAGGGCGTGGTCGTCCAGATGACGACATGCGCCTCGACCAGATCGAGCGCGGTCCCGTCCAGCGCGGGCGCGGTGTCGGCGACCGGCTGAGCCAGGCTCGCGACCGGAAACTTCACCCAGATCGTGTCGCTCTCGTAATCCTGGTATTCGACCTCGGCCTCGGCGAGCGCGGTGCGCTCGACGACGCTCCACATCACCGGCTTCGAGCCGCGATAGAGTTGGCCGGACATGGCGAATTTCAACAGCTCGCCGGCGATGCGTGACTCGGCATGGTAAGCCATGGTCGTATAGGGATTGTCGAAATCGCCGATGACGCCGAGCCGCTGGAACTCGTCGCCCTGCACCTTGATCCAATGCTGGGCGAAGTCGCGGCATTCCCTGCGGAACTCGTTGACCGGCACCTCGTCCTTGTTCTTGCCCTTGGCGCGGTACTGCTCCTCGATCTTCCATTCGATAGGCAGGCCGTGGCAGTCCCAGCCCGGCACGTAGTTGGCGTCGTAGCCGCGCATCTGGAAGGAACGGTTGATGACGTCCTTGAGGATCTTGTTCAGCGCATGGCCGATATGGATGTTGCCGTTGGCGTAGGGCGGGCCGTCATGCAGCACGAATTTCTCGCGCCCCGCGGCCTCCTCGCGCAGCTTCCTGTACAGGTTCATGTCCTGCCAGCGCTTGACCAGGCCAGGTTCCTTCTCGGGCAGGCCCGCCCGCATCGGGAAATCCGTCTGCGGCAAGTAAAGGGTGCTTGAATAGTCGATCGTTTCAACAGTGTCGGTCATTGATCTGCCATCTGCGTAGCCCGTCGGCACAAAAGCCCGGGCGTTGAAGTCTTTGCCCGCCGGATATCGTTTTTCCCAAAAACCGGAGCCACTTTCGGGCGATATGCGTCGATGTTGTGAAAAAGCGCGAGGGGCGCGCGCGAAAACTCCCGGCGGCTCCGGCGGCGCTCAGACCGCCCGGAACACCGGGCCCGTAATTCGTATCGCGATCGCGAAAAAGCGCGAAAAGCTCGTCATGGCGTGGCTTTTAGCGGATGGCGCGGCAGGAATAAAGCACGGATTTCAAGGCATGAAGCCGCTTTCACGGCCTACATCGTGAAATTGAAGCGATAAGTGGTCGACACGCCGAAGGTCCATTGATCGCGGTCGCCGCGTTGCTTGACGAGGCTGGAATCGGCGGCCGGTCCCATCAGGCGCGAGTATTCGGTGAAGACGCTCGCCGTCATCGGCTCGGTCACCTTCCAGGTGATCGCGCCGCCGAGGCCCGTCGATTTCACGCCGCCGCCCGGATGGTATTCGCTCAAGCCCGAAGCCGCCGCTTCCTTGGCGTTGACGCCGTAATAGGCGTCGAAATAGCCGGACGATGCGAAGGAGACGCGCGGGCCGCCGGAAATGCGGACCGTCGGCGTGACGTCATAGAAAGCGTCCGCGGCAATGTCGGCGACGAAGCCGTTATGGGCCCGGATGCCATGTCGCAATTCCGCCCGCGCCCTCACCCAGTCCAGCGGATAGAATTCGAAAAAGCCGCCCACCTCGCCGCCCCAGCGCACCGGGGCGAGACCCTCGAGCTCGTCGTCGCTGTCGCGCGAGAACAGGAACTTTCCGGTGAGGCCGGCGCGCACGCTGCCGTCGTCGATCAGCGCCAGCGAGATGTTGTCGTTGCGCGAGGTGAAGCGCGCCTCGGGGCCGACCTTGCCGAGCGAGATGATCGGCTGGGCGCTGAGCGTGTATTTCTTGCCGCCCTCGAAATTCGGCGCGACCAGGCCGGTGGCGCCGAGCGTCAGGTACCAGTCGCCGGATATCCAGCTGCCCTCGCCTGCCTGGGCGACGGGCGCGGTGAACAGACCTATGGCAACAGCCAGCGGAATCGTCCCGACAATACGCATTGTCACCCCTTACGCGAAGCGCGCCGGCAAGACCACCTGCCGGCGCCCAAGCCATGCCGTGCGTTCGGTAAAATTTGACTTAAAATCGGTCACACAGGAGCCGACAGGCGCGCTAACCGGCGCGCCGGGTGCGACGCGATGTCTCTATCAGGTCGCAAGCCGCTTCCAGTCCACCGGTAAGCGGCGTCGACGAGCCGTAGGCAAGGGCCGCAGCGTGCCATTGGGCCCGGATCGCCGGATTGCCGGCCTTCAGGATTGCCTGCCGCCAGATATCGGGGTCGTCGCGACTTGCCACTACCAGTCCCGCGCCGCTGGCTTCGACATATTTCGCATATCCGCAGGCGTCCGACGCTATGACGGGCAGGCCGTTTGCGAGAGCCTCGAGGATCACCGTGCCGGTATTTTCCAGGCGAGCCGGGTGCAGCATGAAATCGCTCGCAACCACGATCGCCGGGATATCCTCCTGGATGCCCAGCAAGGTGACCCGTTGCGACATGCCCAATCTGGCAATCAGGCCGCGAAGCCTGGTTTCCTCCTCGCTGTTTTTTCGAAGACCGGCGATCAGCCAGTGGATGTCCGGGAAAGGCTGAAGAGCCCTTGCCGCCCGGTCGAGACCCTTCACCTTCAATCGGTTGGCGATGCTCAAGGCGATGACGGCTTCGCGAGGAAGCTCGAAGCGGTCGCGGATTTCATTGCGGTCGCCGGCCAGGAGCTCCGGCCGGTAGCGTTTCGGATCGAGCGTCGGTCCGACAACATGAATGCGGGATTCCTCCGTTCGCCAGAAGTCGCGGTAAAGCGTTGCCTGGTGCTCGCTGAGCGCAATGATCTGCGCGGCCTTGCCGGGGGCAAAGATCATCGATTCGAGGTTTTGCTGGCGCATGAAGCGGGGCGAAAACGGCCGCCACCAGCCAAGCTTGGAGGCAAAATAAGGCGGGTCGCCGGCATAGTAGATATCCAGCCCCGCCATTTTGTTGAAACCGACCACGCAGTCGAAGTCTCGCCTGGCCGTCAGCAATGTCCTTCCCAGCGCATATTCGGTGCCGGGATTGGAGAGGACCCGTGCCGGATGGACTTTTATCGTCGCCGCACTGTCGACGTGGCCGATCTGGCGCGTGGTCAGGATGGTCACGCTGTGGCCGCGCCTGATCAAGCGGTCGCTGATATTGAGACAATCCCTTTGCAGGCCCCCGTTCATGAAGAGGGCCGAGATTGCGCAGCAAATTCTCATCGCATTTTCCGGAGCGCCGTCTTACCCAAGTCAGATCGACGCAGAGAGGCTCTCCGGTCGCGCCGCAGACTTCTCCATTCAAACAAACAAGGCAGGGCGGTTAAATGTCGGTCGTGTTGAAACCACGAATATGCTGTATATAGCCGGTTATCAAGAGACTTGGATGACGTCGCATTCGAGCATTTTCTCCAAGACCAGCCGGAGCGCGCGCGCTCATGAAAATTCCACGGGCCGATCGCGGCTGCCAGGCCGAACTCGACTGAAAGCTGCGTATCCGTGCCAAAAGCCCTGCGTGAGTATGACTGGCGGCAATGGCTGAGGCTGCAGCCGCTGACACATGCCATCAAGAGTGCCCGTTATCGGAAAATCGACCGCGGGTTCCTGCGCCAGCCGGTCAGGGACGGCGCCATTGCGGACATCCGCGATGCCGCCCGAGGGCGCAATGTCCTGCTGACCGCCGCCTTCGGCGATGCCCAGTGCCTGGATCTGCAGTTACGGCTGACGAACGGACTTGTTCGTCACGACCTCCACATCGTGGCCGACAACAGCATCAGCGAAGCCTCCGCGCGCGAGAACAGGCAGGTATGCGCGGCCCATGGCGCTGCCTATGTCAGGCTGCCGGCCAATCCATGGACCGTCAGAAATCCGAGCCGGTCGCACGGCGCGGCGCTCAACTGGATGTGGCACAATGTTCTGAAGCCCGCCGCGCCGGCCGCGTTCGGCTTTCTGGATCAGGATCTTTTCCCGACGCAACCATGCGATCCGTTCGAACCTCTCGAGGACGCGGCATTTTACGGCGACCTGCGCTGGGCGGGCGCCCGGTGGTATTTGTGGGCAGGCTATTGTTTCTTTCGTTTCGACGCCGTCGGCCGCGAGCCGCTCGATTTCGGGCTCGACTGGTTTGCCGGCCTCGATACCGGCGGAGCCAACTGGGAAGTGCTCTACCGGGGTGTGGACCCGAGCACGGTGCCGCAACGGCCGATAACCGCATTCGCGGCATTGCCCGGGGTTGAACTCAGGCAGGCCTACTGCGAATGGCGCGGCAGCTGGCTTCATGAAGTCGGCCTCGACGGCGACCTGTCGCTGAAGGCGAAGAAACGCGCAGCGGTTCTACGATTGCTGGAACCCGCTCTTGAGGCCTCGCCCAGGTCGGCGCGACAAGGAGGTTGACAGTCGAGACAAAGATGGAACTTTGCACCTGGGCCGCCAGTACCGAATTCGGCCAATCAACAATCATTCGGTCATGCCTCGATCCTCGCAAGGAAGGTCCATATTGCCGACAGTAAGTGTGATCATTCCGGTGAGGGACGGCGCGCGGTATCTCGGCGAAGCCTTGCAGAGCATGCTCGACCAGGACCTGGCGGATATCGAAGTCATCGTCATCGACGATGGATCTTGCGACAACAGCGCCGCGATCGCGACGTCGCTCGGCGAACGCGATGGCCGTGTCAACGTCGTCGCCAACCGCGGCACGGGGATCGTCGATGCCCTCAATATGGGGATTTCGCTCGCGCGGGCGCCTCTTGTGGCGCGCATGGATTGCGACGACGTCTCGATGCCCGACAGGTTGCGCCGGCAGGTGGCATGTTTCGACGCCGATCCCGATCTGCAGTTGCTCGGCACGGCGGGAATGCAGATCGACCGGGACGGAAAAACGCTGGGGCCGCTGGACGTTCCCGTCGGCAACGAACAGTTGCGGGACGCGCTCGCCAGGCACAATCCCATGCTTCATCCGACGGTGATGTTGCGGACCGAGGCCGTCCGGCGCGCGGGAGGCTACCGTCGCGCATTCACCTATGCCGAGGACTACGATCTGTGGCTACGGCTTTCCGAGACCGGAAAACTGGCCAACATGGATGCGCGGCTGGTCAAATTGCGCTCTCACCCGGGGCAGATATCGCGCGTGAAGGAGGATCAGCAAAAGGCCGCCGCGGCGCTCGCCAGACAGTCGGCGCAGTTGCGCCGCGTGGGCGCCGAGCCATTCGACGCGGACGGCCGGCCCGCCCAGGCTATCGGAGCCTTTCTGGCATGGCGCGCCGCCACGCGTGTCAATGTCACCAGCCAGGAAAGACGCGACGTCGAGTTGCTGTTGCGAACCGCGGGCATACCCCTGGCTATCACTTGCAAGCTGCTGTTCCTCGCGGCTGTCGGCACCCCCTCGTTCAAGACGCTGGCGCTAGGACCTCGATTGGCCTGGCGCAGGATGACCGCGCGCCCCGCAAAGGCGCGGCCCAATTGATGAGACAAAACTGATGCGGCTTGTCGTCGATCTCACGAGCATGGCGCGCTGGCTCGGCCCTCCGGTCGGCCTGGTTCGCGTGCAACGCCGCTATGCAGCAGCGGCAGCCGCGTTCAAGGCCTCCGAGGTGGCGTTCACAGTGTTCGACCCGGTCGAGCGGGTCCTCAGACATGTTTCGCCGGAAATGGCTGCGGAGATCATCGCCGGCGACATTTCTTGCGACATGAGTTTTTACCCGGACCCGGCCCGCATCAAGATGCGCTTTTACGATCGCTGGCCGAGCTGGGCGCGGCAGTCGCTTATGGCGACATTAAAAGTGCGCCGCGTCCTGATAACGGAAATCGGCGCGTTCGGCCGGCGCAATCCCGGCAGCGGTTTTCTGCATTTCCTCGAGCGGATCGAGAACCGTCTGATGAAGGGCAACGAGCGACGGCTGGTCGCTCGCGACGACGGTTCACGCGTCCGGATCGTGCCGCTGCGGACGGTGGCCGGCGAAAGGTACAGACTGGCGTCCGGCGACCATCTGCTTCTGATGAACAATGACTGGGCGCATACCGATATCGAAGTCATTTCGCGCGAGTGCCGCTCGGCCGGCGCAAAGCTGACCGTGCTGCTGAACGACATCATTCCGATCCAGTTTTCCGAATGGTACAGGCCCCATGACGTCAAGAGATTCACGGACTATGTGAATCTGGCGTTCGGGCTGGCGGACCGCTTCATCCTGACGTCGAGGCGCGTCACGGCCGATGTCGAGGAGTATGCCGCCAAGTTCGGCATCCGCCTGCCGGAGTTGCAACATGTCCCGCTCGGCTGCGACAGAGCCCGCAAATCGAAGGCTGGCGGCCGCCTGTCGGACGGACTCCAAGCGGGTCGCTTTATCCTGTTCGTTTCCACCATCGAACCGCGCAAGAACCATTCGCTGCTCATGGATGTCTGGCGGCGCCTCGTTGTGGACGGGACGGTCGCCCAAAGCGGCATGAAGCTGGTTTTCGTCGGACGCAGCGGCTGGATGGTCGATGGGATCCTGGCGAAGCTTCACAGCCATCCCGACTATGGCACGAGCCTTATCCATCTCGACAACGTCGATGACGGGACGCTGTCCCTCCTCTACCTGAACAGCGCGTTCTGCGTTTACCCGTCGCTCTATGAAGGATACGGGTTGCCGCCGGTCGAGGCGCTGGCCTACGGCAAGGCCCTTATCGCCTCGACCGGCGGCGCGATTGCCGAAGTGGTCGGACCGTTCGGGCTCTGCCTCGATCCGCTCGACATCGATGCGTGGGAGAGCGCGATGCGCCAGTGGATCACCGATCCCGTCGCCCGCGCGTCATACGAGGCAAGCGCCGGAGAGTTCGTGCCGCGAAGCTGGGAGCAGGCTGGCCGGGAAACGCTGGAGGCAACGCTTGCGCCGTTCACGGACGAAGTCCAGGCCAGGAGCGTTTCACCGCTTCACAAATAGCCGGCTAAGCACAGCAGCTCGCGCTTCGCTCCGCCGCGCTGCTCGCTGGACGCATCAGATCATCAGGATTACCCTTCCCTTCAGCCGCAAGCGGCGCGGCTCTATCCGAGGTAGAGACATCTCATGACCTTGCAAGGCGACACCCTGAAAGACGCAATTGGCCAGACGCGCGACAAATGGGGATGGTTCGTGGCGCTTGGCGTGCTGCTTTTGATCTTCGGCGGCATCGCCTTCGGCAATCTGTTCATCGCCACCGTCGCCTCGGTCTATGTCGTCGGCTGGCTGATGCTGATGGCCGGCGCCATCGAGATCATACATGCCTTCGGCGTCAAGACATGGGGACGGTTCTTCTACTGGCTGCTGAGCGGCCTGCTCTACGCGCTCCGGTTTCTTCGCCTTCGACAACCCGCTGCTCGCCTCGGCGGTGCTGACGCTGCTGCTCGCGATCGCGCTCGTCGCCTCGGGGCTGCTGAGAGCCTGGGTCGCCTTCAACCACCGGCCGGAGCAAGGTTGGGGATGGCTGCTTGCGACCGCCATCATCACCACCCTGCTCGGGCTGATGATCGCCATGGGCTGGCCGGTCAACAGCCTTTGGGTGCTGGGCATCTTCCTGGCCATCGACCTTGTCTTCCAAGGCTGGAGCTTCATTGCCATCGGCCTGGCGCTGAAGCGATAGCAGCAACGGACGATCAGAACGCGATGTCGGCGTCCAGTTGCGAGAGCGGGCGTACGCCCGCCAGCAGCGCCCTCGCCTCGGCTTCGTCGTTTTTCATCTGCGCCACCAGCGCGTCGAGGCCGTCGAATTTGAGCTCCGCGCGCAGGAAGCCGAAGAACGACACCTGGCAGGTCTCGCCATAGAGATCGCCGGAAAAATCGAAAACGTAGGTTTCGAGCAGCGGCGCGCCGTTGTCGTCGACGGTCGGGCGGCGGCCGAAGCTGGCGACGCCATCGTGAAGCGTGCCATCGGCGCGACGGAAGCGGACGGCGTAAATGCCTTCCTTCAAGGCCGCCTCCGGCGAAAGCCGCATGTTGGCGGTCGGGAAGCCGAGGGTGCGGCCAAGCTGCTGGCCGCCGATCACTTCGGCCTCGACGGTGAAGCGATAGCCGAGCAGTCCGGCTGCCTCCTCCACCTTGCCCTCGGCAAGCAGCCCCCGGATGCGGCTCGACGAGACCACCTCGGCGCCTTCGTCGCGGAAGGCGTCGACCAGCGTCACTCCGAAGCCGTGGCGTTCTCCCGCCGCCATCAGAAAAGCCGGACCGCCCTGACGGTCCTTGCCGAAATGGAAATCGAACCCGGTGACGGCGTGGCTGATGCCGAGGGTCTTCTCCAGCACGTCGGTGACGAACGCCTCGGCCGAGAGCGAGGCGAAATCGCGCGTGAACGGCTGCTCGACCAAAGCGGCGAAGCCAAGGCCGGCCAGGAGCCGCGCCTTCATCGGCGGCGGCGTCAGCACGAAGAGCGGCACCTGCGGCTGGAACACCTTACGCGGATGAGGCTCGAATGTGAGCACCAGAGCGGGCACGCCGTTGCGGCGGGCTTCAGCCAGCGCACGCTCCAGCACGGCCTGGTGGCCGCGATGGACGCCGTCGAAATTGCCGATCGCCACGACGCCGCCGCGCAGATGCGCGGGCAGCGGCGCGGCGGTGGAAAGACGTTCGAAGGCTTGCGTCATGTCGAGGCGCCCGTCATGGCCAGACTATCAACCTATTGCAGACGCGGAATGACGGCGACCGGCCGGTAGCCGTGCTTTTCGAGAAAGCCCGCCAGCCTCGCGGGATCGTCGCCGTGCTCGCGCGCGTGGATGCCGCCGGAGACATAGAGCACGTCAAAGCCATTGTCGGCCGCGCCCTTGACGTCGGTCATCATGCCGTCGCCGATGGCGAGAACCTCGCTGCGCTCGACGGCGCGGCCAAGCAGGCCTGCGACCTCCTTCATGGCGACATCGTAGATCGGCGCGAAAGGCTTGCCGGCAATCAGCGTGCGGCCGCCAAGCTGGGCATAGTCGCGCGCCAGGGCCCCGGCGCACCAGATGGTGCGCTCGCCGCGCTCGACGAGGATGTCCGGATTGGCGCAAATGAACGGCAGATCGCGGGCACGCAGCCGCTTGAGCAATACGGCATAGTCGGCGGGCTTTTCCACCTCGTCGTCATAGAGCCCGGTGCAGACAATGCCCGAGGCCTCGAATTCCTCGACGAGATCGACGTCGAGCCCGTCATAGAGCGTGAAATCGCGGTCGGGGCCGATATGGAAGATCTTCCTCGGGCCATCGGCGATCAGGTCGCGCGTGACGTCGCCGGACGTAACGACCCGGTCGAAGCCATCGGCAGGAACGCCGATGATTTTCATCTGAGCAACGACGTCGGCGCTGCGACGCGGCGAGTTGGTGATCAGCACGACAGGCACATTGGCCGCGCGCGCCTTTGCGAGTGCCGCGGCCGCGGGCGGAAAATGCCATTCGCCATTGTGCACGACGCCCCACACGTCGCACAGGATGGCGGCGTAGCGCCCCGCCAGATCGTCGAGCGAAGCAATGATGTCGGGCGAAGCCGCCATGCCGTATCCCTGATTTGATCCTGGCAGGCCGCAACAGACGGTCCGCCGCGGCCGGTCCCGCATAACCGAAGCGTTTCGTCCTGTCACGAGCTTTCCCGATCGCCGCGCACGAAGCCGCGATCTCACCCGCTCCGGAAGCACAAGGTTAACGCGCCGTCAAACAGGAGGTGCGTTCTTGATTGTTTCGCGCAAGCTGAAATTCAACAGTTTATGACCATGGTGGTAGGCCAACTACGACCATAGTCGTACGTAATCATAGGATCCTTGGCGGGGGTAAACACAATGATCCGCGATTTTTTTCACGACAGGCGGGGAAACTACGCCTTGATGACGGTCATCACCATGGTGCCGCTGATGGGCGGCGTGGCGCTGGCGGTCGACTATACCGAGCTGGTGCGGGAGCGGCAGGAGACGCTTAACGCCCTCGATGCCGCCGGCATCGCGACGGCACAGCAGATCGTCTCCGGCGCAAGTGACGATGCTGTAAAGACATACGCCAAGGATTTCTTCGAAGCCAATCTCAGACATGTGCTTCCCACCAACACGAGCCTGACGGTCACCTTACCGAATAACAATACCGGCGGCGGCACGCTGAAAATGCAGGCGACGCTTAAGTATCACCCCTATTTTCTTCCGGCAGCCGCCATGCTGCTCGGCAATACTGTCGGCGCGACCGACGTCAACGTCGTTGCGACATCCGAAATCCGGCTGAAGGACACGCTCGAAGTCGCGCTGGTGCTCGACAATTCCGGCTCGATGTCAACGCTCGGCTCCGGGACCGGCCAGAGACGTATCGATCTACTGAAGAACGCGGCCAAGCAACTAGTCGACACGCTGGCCGCGCAGGCCCAGCAGATGAAACAGGTCAGCAAACCAGTACAGTTTTCGCTGGTTCCGTTCTCCGCCTCTGTCAATATTGGCCCGGCACATGATCAGGATACGTGGATGGATCTGAACGGCATCTCGCCGATCCACCACGAGGATTTCGACTGGTCTACAATGACCGCCGCCAACGATCCCAACAAGTATGCTGAGAAGGTCGGCGGGATATGGTACAAACGCGGCGACGGCTGGGGAGACACCAAGGGTCAGGCCCTCACTCGTTTCAGCCTCTACTCCGACATGACCGTGGAGTCCGACCGCGAAACGGTGCAGCCTCCGAAGCAGTATGTCTGCGACGTGACCAAGAAGGACGGCACCTGTAGCAAAGGCCATTGGGTCACCCCGTCCCCGACATACGTCTACACCACCAGCCGCTACGCGAGTTGGCAGGGATGCGTGGAGGCCAGGCCATATCCATACAATGACGACGACACGACGCCGACGACCGCCAATCCCGCTACGCTTTTCGTGCCGATGTTCGCACCCGACGAGGCCGGCACATTGTGGCGCGACTTCAATCGCGACGGCGTCAGTGACGTCTCCAGCGCAAGCTATGGTTACAGCAACAACTGGTGGGCAGACTGGCCGTACTCGTCCAACCCGACGGCGTCGCAGCGCCAGTCCGACATGCGCAAATACTTTCTGGTGAAGCCCTATGGCTCGGCTTCGGCGAGCGCCGGCGACGGTCCGAATGCAGCCTGCACCACCAGTCCGATCACCCCGCTTAAAGATGTGACGGTGGCAGCGGAAAAGCAGGAGCTGGACGACGCCATCGACGACATGGCGCCGACCGGCAACACCAACGTGCCGGAAGGCCTCGCCTGGGGCTGGCGAACCGTGTCCAGCAATGAGCCTTTCACCGAAGGGCGACCGAATACAGAAAAGGGCAACGACAAGGTCGTTATCGTCCTGACCGACGGCGCCAATACCTATAGCGCGGTCAGCGATGCCGGCTATGCCAACAACCGGTCCACATACGCAGCTTACGGATATACTGGGCTAACCTACCCCGGCTCAGGCAGCGTCACGCGCCTGTTCATGAACACGAGCAGTGGCGTTCCGAAGACCACCTATACAGACAGCAACTATACGGCAGCGCTTGACGAGAACATGCAGACACTTTGCGCCAACGCCAAAGCTGCCGGGGTCATAGTGATGACCGTCTCGCTCGATCTGGTCGACACCAAGACCGACGAAAAGAAGGCAATGGCCGCCCTCAAGGCCTGCGCATCGGACTCGCGTTTCCGCAAGGATCCGACCGATCCGAGCAAGCCGGAGAAGCTGTTCTGGAACTCGACCGGCGCGACGCTGTCGGACGACTTCAAGGAGATCGGCAACGAGTTGTCGAACCTGCGCATCGTCAGCTGAGCGGCACGTGACCGACAGAAAATCCGCCGGCGGGAGCCGCTAAAAAATGCGCAAATTCTGGCATCAATTCTGCCGCGACCGGCGCGGCAACTATGCCATGGTGACGGCGGTCGCCATGGTGCCGCTGATGGGGGCGGTGGCAGTGGGCGTCGATTTCACCGAGCTCAACCGCGAGAAGCAGATGGTGCTGAACGCGCTGGATTCGGCCAACTTCGCCGCCGCGGTGCGGCTGTCGCAAGGTGCGACGGATGACGCGATCAGGGCCTATGCGGCCGGCTTCTTCAATTCCAACCTCAACGGTATCGACCCCGGCAACCTTGCGCTCGATGTGACGCTGCCGAGCAGCCAGACCGGCGGCGGCGTGATGAAGCTTTGCGCGACGCTCACCTATCATCCCTATTTCTATCCGGCCGCGGCTTTGCTCAATGGCGCATCCGACGGCGACGCGCACAAGCCGATCCAGATCGAGATGTGCTCGCAGGTGCGGCTGAAGAACACGCTGGAAGTGGCGATGGTGCTCGACAATTCGGGCTCCATGACGACGCCCGGCACCGGCTTGGGACAGAAGCGCATCGACCTGCTCAAGCAGGCCGCCAAGCAGCTCGTCGACACGCTGGCGCAGCAGGCAGCGCAGATCAAGCAGATCGACAAGCCGGTTCAGTTCAGCCTCGTGCCGTTCGCTGCCTCGGTCAATGTCGGGCCGGACAACGACAACGCCCCCTGGATGGACGTCTATGGACTGTCGCCGATCGCAAATGAGAATTTCGACTGGTCGACGCTGAACGCTTCCGACAAATACGCCCAGAAGATCAATGGTATCTGGTACAAGAAAGGCGCCAGCTGGAGCGACGAGGAAGACCAGGTCCTGAGCCGTTTCGAGCTCTACCAAGACATGAAGGTGGTGACCAGCCACGAGCGCGTCGTCGGCAGCGCGCGCACCGTCTGCGACACATATCGTTCGAACCACACCTGCTCGCACAGCCACACGGAATACGACTACAACGACACCTACGGCCCGTTCGCCAGCTGGCAAGGCTGTGTGGAAGTCCGACCCTACCCCTACAATGTCGACGATACGCCCGCCTCGGGGGGCCCCAACAATACCGGGATCGGCGTCGGCGACCCCGCCACGATGTTCGTGCCGATGTTCGCTCCGGACGAGCCCGGCAACCACTGGAAGGTAACGCAGAATCCCCTTGAACCGAACCCGAAGACCTATGGCGCGGCGAACAGCTGGTGGAACGACGACCCGTCGAGCAGCACGGGCAAGACCAGGCAGTCGAACATGGCCAAGTATTTTCAGCCCCGGCCCATCGATGCTCCGGCGCTGAACCCGGGCGCCGGTCCCAACTACAGCTGCACCACCACGCCGATCACGCCGCTCACCGACGTCGCCAACGCTGATGGGCTTGCGACGATCAAGGCGGCGATCGACCTGATGCAGCCCAACGGCAACACCAATGTGCCCGAGGGCATGGCCTGGGGCTGGCGCACCGTGTCGAGCGCCGCGCCTTTCACCGAGGGGAGGCCTGAAACCGAGCGCGGCAACGACAAGGTCGTCATCGTGCTCACCGACGGCGAGAACACCTATTCGACGGTAAGTTCCGACCCGGCCGGCAACAAGTCGACCTATGCCGGCTATGGCTACACCGGCGTCGGCTATAATGGCACCGCTGTCACCCGCCTGTTCGGCGGCACGTCGAGCGCGATCGGCCAGTTCAACTATTCGTCGAGCAACTATACCGCGGCGATGAACGAGCAGATGGCGAAGCTGTGCGACAACGCCAAGGCGGCCAACATCATGGTGATGACGGTGGCGCTCGACATGTCGTCCTCCGACGCCGGCGACGTCAAGGCGATGAATGCGCTGAAGGCCTGCTCGTCCGACTCCCGCTTCCGCAAGGATCCGACCGACCCCAGCAAACCGGCCAAGCTGTTCTGGAACGCGACCGGGGCAACGCTGTCCGACAATTTCAAGGAGATTGCGAACGAGTTGTCGAATTTGCGGGTGGTGGGATAGCGCAGGCGCGGAAGCTGCCAATCTCCCCCCTTGTGGGGGAGATGTCCGGCAGGACAGAGGGGGGCGCGAAGAAACGCCCACCCAGGCGTGATGCATTTTTCCCAACAACCGACATGCATAAGGTGGTTGAGAGGCCGGCGGGACAGCGCCCCCCTCTGCCTTGCCAGGCATCTCCCCCACAAGGGGGGAGATTGGCAGCCTCACCGGTTTCGCCAATTGTGAGCGCTGGCGCAAAAGCTCGCGGCCTGAAGGTCTTGCGCCCTCTCCCGAAGCGGCGCACATCTGCCGCGCTTTCCTGGAGCTATCAATGCCCGACGCCGCCAATCATCTGACCTTCGCGCTGATCTGCCTCGGCATGGTGCTCACGCCTGGACCGAACATGATCTACCTGGTCTCGCGTTCGCTGTCGCAAGGGCCGAAAGCCGGGCTGATCTCGCTGGGCGGCGTGGCGCTGGGCTTCCTGTTCTATGTGGTGTCGGCCGCTTTCGGCATCACCGCGCTGATCTTCGCCGTGCCTTACGCCTATGACGCGCTGCGCTTCGCCGGCGCGCTCTATCTTCTGTGGCTGGCCTGGCAGGCGCTCAAGCCCGGCGGACGCTCGCCCTTTCAGGTCCGCGAACTGCCGAGGGACGGGCCGCGCAAACTGTTCGTCATGGGGCTGATGACCAACCTGCTCAACCCGAAAGTGGCGGTGCTCTATCTCTCACTCTTGCCGCAGTTCATCGACCCGGCCAAGGGTCATGTGCTGTCCCAGCTTCTGGTGCTGGGCGTGACGCAGATCTCGATCAGCCTCACCGTCAACGCCATCATCGCGGTGACCGCCGGCTCGATCGCCACCTTCCTTGCCGGACGGCCGTTCTGGCTGGTCGTCCAGCGCTGGATGATGGGCACGGTGCTGACCGCGCTGGCGCTGAAGATGGCGACAGAGGCGCAGCGATAGCCAACGGCCCCTGGCGGTTGCTTTCCTACATCGGCCGGCGGACGGGCTTTATCTGCTCCGGCTCGACCACCTTGCGATAGAGGTGCCAGGTCGCGTGGCCGAGGATCGGCATGACGACGGCGAGCCCGGCAAAGAGCGGGATCGAACCGATCACCAGCAATATGGCGACCGTCAGGCCCCAGAGCGCCATTTGCAGCGGATTGGCCATCACGGCGCGGGCCGAGGTTTCGATCGCCGAGACGGCGCCGACGTCACGGTCGAGCAGCAGCGGGAAGGCAATCACGGTGGTGGCCAAAACGACAGCGGCGAAAACGAAGCCGACTGCGTTGCCGACGAGGATCAGCGTCCAGCCCTTCCCGGTCGTCAGCACGTCACGCACGAAAGCCCCGACCGAAGCGGGCGGCTCGGTGCCGAACAGGCTGGTATAGAGCGACTGCGCAGTGAACAGCCACAAAAGGAACAGCGCGAAGAGCAGGACGCCGATGACCGCGATCGACGGCAGCGCCGGCGAATGGCGCACGTCGAGCGCATGGTGCCAGCGGCTGCTCATGCCGAGCTCGCGCCGGCGGCTGATCTCATAGAGGCCGATGGCAGCGAAGGGGCCGATCAGGGCGAAGCCCGACATCAGCGGATAGACGAGCTGGATGGCACTGGAGCCGGAGGTCCACCGCGTCAGGATCAGGCCGACGATCGGATAGATCAGGCACAGGAACACGTAGTGCGAAGGCTTGGCCCAGAAATCCTCCGCGCCGAGCCGCAGCGCATCCCAAAGATCCGACGTGGTGATATGGCGCACCGTGGGCTGCACATGCATCCCTCGCGCGTCCGCCATGACATGAAAACCAGCCATAACCGTCCTCCGTATTCCGCGGGGGCGGTCACCGCCTGGATGGCCGCCCGTGGCTGCCACTTTCAAAAACGCCGCGATGATAGCCGATCTTCCGGGAATTGTCGCCGCTTCATGCGATTTTCATCACCTGCCCGGCAAAAGCCATGATCGCCGGTATCAGAGGTCGCATGACCCGCCCGGCCACCGAATCCCGCAATCTCGACAGACGCACGCTGCTCACGGCCATTGGCCTTGCGGCGCTTGGCGGCATTGCCGCCTGCGGCAGCGTCTCGCTGCCGACCGGCGAAGGCGCCGGTGTTTCGTCCTCCGCTATCACCACGTTGAGCACAATCCGCACATCGGCCGGACTGCCGGCGCTGGTTCCGGATGCGCAGCTCGAACAGGCAGCGCTCCAGCAGGCCGGCTACATGGCATCGCGCGAGCGCATGAGCCACACGACCGGCTGGGGCAAGGATTTCGCCTCGCGCATGAAGGACAATCGCGTGCGCGGCGCCGCTGGCGAGAATATCGCCGAGGGCCGCTTCGATCTTGAAAAGCTGTTCGATATCTGGATGCATTCGGACGGCCACCGCCGCAACATGCTCGACCCGGACTTCGGCCGCTTCGGGCTCGCCTATGTGCGCGACGGCCGCGACCCCAGCCTGCGCTACTGGGCGCTGGTGCTGGGCCGTTAAACCTGAAGAGCTGCCGCTTGAAGGCGCCTCCGCCACTGGCATGGAACGGTGTTACCTGACGGTCGAACGTCCTGTATAGCCCCGCGAAACGCCGCGACTGACCATCGTCGTGCCGGCTCGGCATAGCTCACAATGCGTCGTCGCAGTAATGGAAGGTGGCGAGATAGCCGGGGAGTGCGGGCATGAACTCCTGTTGATGGGTCCAAGCTCTGCACTCGGCCATGGAGGTCATGGGTTTCATCTCGGGGAGCCTGATGAGCTCGCCTTGGTTGGTCAGAAGGATTGTGACAGCGATGGCCCGGTTGTCCATCGACTTAGGGCTGGCGACAAAATAACGGCGGGGGCTGGGTCGGACCTCCTCTAAGGCAACCTGGTCGACATGATCGGGACCACAGGACCTCACAGTACGGGAATCTGTTTTTGCAGCCGTTTGCGCTGCCAAAAGAAGGGCGAGAGCGATGATGAGCTTGGTGCGGTTCATGTCGTCCTCCGCCTCATCCGGTGCTGCTGGGATCGCTTGGAGGCGACGGCCGAATGGGCTAAACTAGGAAGCGCGCCAGGAAGGTGAAATGTCCCGAACGGCCCCTGAAATTGGCCCGAAATCTGCTGAAACGGTCACGTTTCGCGGTTTTGTCTTCCTGACCAAAAGCAAAGAATTCCGAACCGTCGAAGGCAAAGCGGTCAGTCTTCGCAGCCAGTCCGCCGAGGTGCTCTCTGTGCTCGCGGCGCGACCGGGCGAAATCGTGTCCAAGGATGCGCTGATGCAGGCGGTTTGGCCCGATACCTTCGTGACCGACGACAGTCTCACGCAATGCATTGCCGATATTCGCCGCGCGTTGGCGGACGACGCGCACGTGATCGTGGAAACCGTCCCAAGGAGAGGCTACCGACTAAACGCCGATCGGTCGGACGCGGACCCAAACGCCGCAGCCGGCATGGAACCTGCCAAGACGCGATTTTCGCAGCGCGGCTTCATTCTTGCTGCAATCGTTCTCGTTGCGGCAGCGATCGGCGCATACTATGGCGCGGAAATACGGCGAGCCGCTCCAATTCGTTCGAGCGACATGCCGAGGATCGCGGTCCTTCCCTTCGATGACATGAGCACAGGCGCCGATAAGGGATATCTCAGCGATGCCGTCGCCGAAGGGATTATCACCGAGCTATCACGGAGCAAGACTTATGCCGTCATCGCGCGGAACTCGAGCTTCAAGTACCGCGGCAAGCCCACCGACGCCCGGCAAATTGGAGATGACCTCGGCGTCGACTACCTGCTCGAAGGCAGCCAGCAGAAGGCTGGAGACCGGCTGAAGGTGAGCGCCCAGTTGCTGAACGCGCACGACGGATCTCATGTCTGGGCCAATTCCTACGATCGCGAAATCGGCGATCTTTTCGTCATCCAGGAGGACATCATCCGCACGCTGGCGGACCGTGTCGGGCACAGGATCGAGCGCCCCTGGCCGCAGAGCGGCGCCGCCCGGGTCAGCGCGCTCCACTATTACCTGATGGGGCTTGCCGAGATACAAAAGGATTTCTCCGCCACGGGGTTCGAGTTGCAACGGCAATTCAACCTCAAGGCGATCGAAGCGGATCCGAGCTCGCAGTTCGGCTATATCGGGCTGGCACACTCCTATCGCTTCGATGCGATGTTCGGGTGGCACGAGCAAGAACGCAGCCGTGACGAGGCCTTAAAGCTTGCCGCCGAATACGCCGACAAGCCATCCTGCTCGCTCCGGACGATGCCGAGTCGTACTGGGCGCGCGCCAGCGCGCATGCTCAAGCCGGCGAGGTCGAGCAGGCCCTCGCGCGGTTTGACCAGGCGATCGCCCTGAACCCCAGCAACTCGGAAATTCTCGTCGCCAGTACGGATCCGCTGGTCTGGGTTGGCCGTACAGACGAAGCGATCGATCGGATCAAGCAGGCAATGGGCATCGATCCTTTTTACCCTGACTGGTTCAACTGGCAGATGGGCTGGGCGCTCTATGAAAAGAACGATTGCGGGGCCGCGCTGACGGCGATGCGGAAAATGTCCAAGATCCCGATCGGCGCACAGCGAACGCTTGCGGCGATCTTCGCCTGCCTAAAGCACGTCGCCCTTTAAAGGATTCGGGATTCCCTGAATGACGGTTTGATGATTCATTGCGGCGGAAGGGAGAACCGTGATGGGCAAGCCGTTACCGATGGCGTTGCGTAAGCGTGTTGCGGCGTTTGTGGATGAGGGCAACAGCAACCGTGAGGCGTCGCGTCATTTCCGGGTTTCGCCGAAGTTCGTGAACGATCTGATGAAGCTGCGCGCCGAGCGGGGCTCGCTTGAGCCGCGCCGGCAAGGCCATGGCACTGGCGGCGGCAAGTTGGCCGCTCACGCCGACTTCGTGCGCCAGCGGATGGCCGAGAATGGCGATCTGACG
>NZ_FOVT01000028.1 GCF_900115245.1 Mesorhizobium sp. NFR06 | reverse complement strand
TTCCTTGAATGGCTCGCTCGTGATGACACGCAGCAGAAATGGGCCGATCTCGGCGGCTATACTGCCGATGCGCGGATTTTGGAATCGCCAAGATTCCGCAACGCTACTCCCTATAATGACGCTTTCTACCAGAGCCTGTTTGTCGTGAAAGATTTCTGGGCGGAGCCCTATTACGCCAAACTCATCGACCAGATGAACGCACGTCTCGGACCTTACATGCTCAAGGATGGCGGCTCGGCAAAGGAGACCCTCGACGGAATAGCGGCGGACTGGAAGGCGACCATCGCCGAGCATGGCTGCAAATAGCCGTCGCTGGATTGAAATGGCTTTTTGCGAGGCGCACGAGTGGCGGATTCCAAGCCTCCAATTCTTCGGGGGCCGCCAGCTTCGACAGAAATCCGAGTCTACAGCATTTCCCTGGCATCTGAGTTAATATTGCGGCTGAGGGACCCGAAGGAGAGCTGGTGTGGACGTCGCCGCTTGGTTGCGAGGCCTCGGCCTCCAACAATACGAGCAGGCATTTCGCGACAACGCGATCGACGCGGAAGTCCTGCCGGAGCTGACCGATACCGACCTCGAGAAGCTCGGTATGCTCCTCGGTCATCGCAAGCGATTCCGCAAGGCGCTAGCGGGGCTAGGGCCGTCGTCAAGCTATCCCGACGCGAGCACCGGTAACGTCGCGGCTCAGAGCCGCACCCTGGAGCTAAGCGCGGAGCGCCGACAGCTGACCGTCATGTTCGTGGATCTCGTCGGCTCAACGGCGCTGGCGACGCGCCTGGATCCCGAGGATCTGCGTGAGATCATCGGAGCGTATCACCGCTGTGTTGCCGATACGGTCGCCCACTTCGGCGGCTTTGTCGCCAAGTATATGGGCGACGGAGTTTTGGTGTATTTCGGCTACCCGCAGGCGCACGAGAACGCCGCCGAGCAAGCGGTGCGCGCTGGCCTTGCTGTCGTCGATGCCATTAGGCGACTCCAAGAGCTAGAACCATTGCGGGCTCGTATCGGCATTGCCACCGGACAGGTCATCGTTGGCGATCTGATCATCGCCGGCGAAGGGCAAGAGCGCGCGGTCGTGGGTGAGACGCCCAACCTCGCCGCCCGCCTGCAAACTCTCGCCGAACCCGACGCGGTCGTGATCGGGCCGCAAACGCGGCAGCTGGTCGGCGATCTTTTCGAATATCGCGATCTTGGCGCCGTCGAGGTGAAAGGCTTTCCGGAGCCGATCCATCCCTATCAAGTCGTTCGTGAGAGCACTGTCGAAAGCCGCTTCGAGGCGCTGCATGGGACGACGCCCACGCCGTTGGTCGGGCGTGAGGAGGAGGTCGACCTGCTGCAGCGTCACTGGCATCGCGCGAAAGGTGGTGAAGGTCGTGTGGTGCTGCTCTCAGGCGAACCAGGAATCGGAAAGTCGCGCCTCACCGTCACCTTGCAGGAGCGGATCCAGAACGAGCCACACACCCGCTTGCGCTATTTCTGTTCGCCGCACCATCAAGACAGCGCGCTCCATCCGATCATTGCGCAGCTGGAACGTGCCGCCGGGTTGGAGCGCGACGACTCGCCTGAGAGGAAGCTGGATAAGCTTGGCGCCGTGCTTGCCCCGGCCTCGCCGGAGGACGGGGCGCTGCTGGCCGAGCTGCTGTCGTTGCCGACCGAAGGCCGCTTCCCGCCTCTCCAACTGACGCCCCAGCGTAAGAAGGAGAAAACCTTCGATGCGCTGCTCCGGCAGCTCGAAGACCTGGCGCGAAAAGGTCCGGTGCTGATGCTCTTCGAGGATGTGCACTGGATCGACCCCAGCTCGCGCGAGCTGCTCGACCTAGTCATCGAGCGGGTGCCGCGCCTGCCAGTGCTGCTCCTCCTCACGTTCCGTCCCGAGTTTCAACCGCCGTGGACCGGGCAGGCACATGTCACGCTGCTTGCTCTCAGCCGGCTGGACCGTCGTGAAGGCGCGGCGCTGGTCCAGCGGGTCGTCGGCAGCGCAGAGCTTCCAAGCGATGTTGTAGCCGAGATCATCGAGCGCACGGATGGGGTCCCACTGTTCGTCGAGGAGCTGACCAAAGCGGTGTTGGAGGGCGGCAAAGCCGGGATAGTGCTCTCAAGAGCTGCTGCGACGGCGTTGAACGTTCCCGCCACGCTGCATGCCTCGTTGATGGCGCGACTCGATCGCCTCGGCTCAGCCGTTAAGGAGGTCGCGCAGGTCGGCGGGATTCTCGGTCGGGAATTTTCCTACGAATTGCTGGCAGCGGTCGCACAGCGAAATGCCGCTGACCTAAATGGCGCACTGGATCAACTCGTCGGCGCCGGTCTGGTGTTCTGCCGCGGGACGCGGCCAGCGGCCACTTATCTCTTTAAGCATGCGCTCGTTCAGGACGCAGCGTATGGCACGCTGCTGCGCGCCAAACGCCAGGAGCTACACAAGCGTGTCGCAGATGTGTTGGAGGAAAAGTGGACCGAAATCACTGAAGCGCAACCCGAGCTCCTCGCGCACCACCTTCAGGAAGCAGGGGACTGGGCGGGCGCGGTCGATCACTGGCAAAAGGCGGGAGAGGCCGCCCTGGCCAGAGCCGCCACCCGGGAAGCCGTGTCGCACTTTAGCAACGCTATTGATTGCAGCACGAGACTTGGCGATGTGTCCGGCGGCGCCGAACGGATGACGCATCTCCACCTTGCGATGGCCAATGCCTTGATGCAGGCTGAAGGGTATCGTTCTGAGCGCCTTGGGAAGACCCTTGAGGATGCACGTCTTGCCGCCGCGAACACTGCATCGGTCGAATTGCAATGTGACGTTGCGCTTTCACTCGCGCCATTTTTTTATGCCACTGGGCGCAATCACGATTACCTGACCCTGGCCGAAGAGCAGCTCGCAAACGGTGCCGATCGCCTTCCGACGGCCCATCTGAGTGGTCTTTGGGCAACAAAAGGGATCGCTCATTCCAACCGGGGAGAAGAGCCGCTGGCAGCCGAGGCCTTGCGCAAGGCCTTAGATCTGATTGATCGACTTGACCCAAGTCGTTGCATTTCGTTCGCCGGTGCAGATCAACGTGTATCTGCCCAGGCATATTTTAGCGATTCGCTGATGATATTGGGTTTCTTTGATGCTGCAGTTGAAGAGAAAAAGCGCCTGATGCAAAATTTTGACCAGCTCGATAAGCCCTTCGACCTCGCGTGGCATCTTCTCGTGCAGTGCCAATTGTGCGCGCTACTTGGCCAATATGAGGAATTACTCGATTACGCCACGAAGATCGTCGAGATTTGCGAACGGCATGGCTACACGGCGCGTCGAAGCAGTGGCCTCAGGTGGCGTGGCCATGCCCGCTCGCATCTAGGTGACCTGCATGCCGGCATCGATGACGTCCTGGAGAGTGTGGTTCTTTGGCGTGGGCAGGGCGTCGTATTTCATACCCCTGAGAAAGCATGCGAACTTTGTGATCATCTCCTGCGGGCCGGTCGCATCGACGAGGCATCGCAGATGCTTGATGATGTCGATAAGCTCGTTTCCGATACCGACGAAGCGAGCTACCTAGCAGAATGTATTCGCCTTCGTGGCCAAATCGCCGCGGTCAGAGGTGACCTGACTGGCGCCGCGGACCTGTTCGAAACCGCAATTGCTACTGCCCGTCGGCAGCAAGCGAGGCTTTTTGAACTCCGCGCCATAACGCAACTAGCACCAGCTCTGGCACGACAAGCTCGTGTCAATGAGGCCGCGACGCGTCTGCAAGCGGTGGTCCACACATTTGACACTAGGTATCCAATCGTCGACCTCATCGCGGCACAAAGGGCGCTGGACGCTCTGAGCCGTTGAGGTCGCACCCATCTACGTCGGTTCCGAGCCAACGCAGTTTGCGTCGATTTGATGCAAGCTTAGCTCATTGCGCACCGAGACGCGCGTTCCTCGGTGGCAAAGCTGGCCTCAACGGGCGACATGGGGCTTTCCCGACTGACAGTTTGGGGCCGAAGGAGAATGGTGGCTTCCGGCGTCCAAAGAACTATAGCGCACGTTAGCCCGGTGGAACCAAGGTCTTAAGCCGGCGACAGCGGACGTTCTCCGGCGGCTAGTTGCGCATAGACGCGGGTGATAGGCTCATCTCAAACCCACGTGACGTCTTTGTCGTCCAGGAGACATCGTGACGCGCCCGGAACGAAAGCTGGTGGCGGTTTTGGCAGCGGACGTAGCTGGCTACTCGCGTTTGATGGGGGCCGATGAGGCAGGGACACTCTTCCATCTCAAGGCACTGCGCGCCGAAGTGATCGATCCAAAGATCGCGCAATTCAGGGGTCGACTGGTCGGCACCGCGGGCGACAGTCTGTTGATTGAGTTTCCCAGCGCTGTCGACGCGTTGCAGTTCGCAGTCGAGACGCAAGAACGCATAACGGCACACAATACCGATCTTCCTGAAGACCGGCGCATGGCCTTCAGAATGGGTATCAACGCCGGTGAGGTCATCTTGGATGAGACGACAATCTACGGTGACTGCGTAAACGTCGCTGCTCGGTTGGAAAAGGTCAGTGAGCCCGGAGGGGTCGTCATTGGACGCAGCGTCTACGATCAAGTGAAGGGAAAGATTCCCTATACGCTCGTCGATTTGGGCGAGCATACGATGAAGAACATTGCTGGGCTTGTCCGCGCCTACCGGGTTCAAACGGAAGAGCGGGACAATCGAGAACCTTTGGCGCTAATTGCCTCAGCGGAGGATTTACCGCTACCCTTCAAGCCATCAGTGGCGGTGCTTCCCTTCACAAACATGTCGGTAGACCCCAAGCAGGACTATTTCTCGGATGGCATAGCCGAGGATCTCATCACAGAACTCAGTCGCAGTCAGAATCTCTTCGTGATCGCGCGCAATTCCTCGTTCGCCTTCAAGGGTCGATCCGTAAACATCACCGAGGTCGGAAGGAAGCTCGGTGTTCGCTACGTCGTCGAGGGAAGCGTCAGGAAGGCGGCTGCACGCGTCAGGATCACTGCGCAGTTAATAGAATCGGCTACCGGCAATCACGTCTGGGCCGAGCGCTACGATCGAGACCTCGAAGACCTTTTCGCCGTTCAAGACGATGTGACAGAGAGGATCGCCTGGGCACTGGTCGGTAAGGTAGGCACTGCTGAGATCGTTCGGACCAGGCAAACTCAAACGAGCCTGAGCGCATATGACGCGTTCTTGCGCGGCGTCGATGCCATGCACCGATTCACCGAGAAGGACACCGTCGCAGGTGTCGAGTTCTTAAAGCTGGCTCTTGGCCGTGAGCCTAATTCGTCGCGAACGCACGCATGGCTCGCGGACGCCTACGCGACCCTCTCGGTTTTCAGAGATGACGAAGATATGAAGGAGTTGGCCATGCAGTCGGCCTTGCGGGCTATCGAACTCGGCGACGCCAGCGGACTGGCAGAGGCGATCGTCGCCGCTCTGCATGGATGGAAGGGGGAGTTCGAGGCCGCCGAGACTCATTGGCAGCGCGCGCTCGCGACGGGCCCGACAAACCCGAACGTACTCGTCTGGGTCGGGTACATCTGCCTTTGGGGTGGTCAACTCACGAAGGCCCGCGAGATCGGCGAGCGGCTCAGACGGCTGAGTCCGCTCGAACACCGCGATGTCCACGAACTACTTGCATTCGCCTACTATCTGCTCGGGGAATATGAGGCTTCGCTGGATTCCTTCCGCCGTTGGGACAACAACAACTATGATCGCGGGTTCGCCAATCTGGCTGCGTGTTTGGGACAGCTCGGGCGCATCGACGAGGCAATACGGGCCTGGGGTAAGTGCCTCGAGCGCAAGCCTGGTTTCACTCTAGGTGACTATAAACGCGGCTCTCCATACCGGCGCCAGGAGGACTTGGAGCACTGGCTAGACGGCCTGAGGAAAGCAGGCATTGCAGATTGACGGATGACTGATGAAGAATCAGGCAGTCCGTGGGAGGCGCAACTGCCGCCAATTACTGACCCGTGACGATTTTGGTCCAGGTGCGCGTCGCCACGCGCTGCGTCTTCGGGTCGTACGGAAAGACGGTGAAAAGCTTCTTTAGCGTGGCATCGTCCGGATAGATCGACTGGTCGCCGAGAATGCTTTTTTGAATGAATTTTTGCGAAGCCTTGTTGCCATTGGCAAAGAATACATAGTTTGTGTTCTTGGCGGCGACTTCAGGCTTCATGAGGTAGTTGATGAAGGCATCCGCTTCGTCCACGTGCGGTGCATCTGCGGGGATTGCCAGTTGATCGAACCACATCACCGTGCCTTCCCGGGGGATCGAGTAGTCGATTGTAACGCCGTTACCGGCTTGAGCGGCACGGTCGCGGGCCTTCAGGACGTCGCCTGACCAGCCGATGGCTAGGCAGATGTCGCCGTCCGCCAGAGCGTTAAGTACTGGGATGACTCGATTTTGCGGATGTCGGGCCGGATACGCATGAACGCCTCTTCGGCCTTGTCGAAGTCTTCCGGCGAGGTGCTCTCGGGGTTCAGCCCAAGATAGTTCATCGTTATGGGCAGGATTTCGGTAGGCGAATCGACCACGTAGACGCCGCATTTGGCAAGCTTCTTCAGCTTCTCGGGATCGAAGAAGAAGTCCCAACTATCGAGCCTGTCGACACCAAGCGCGGCTTTGATCTTCGAAGTGTTGTAGCCCAAGCCCACCGTGCCCCACATGTAGTTCACCGAATATTGGTTGTCCGGGTCGTACTTGGCCGTGCGCTGCTCGATGACGTGCCACATATTGGCGATGTTGGGCAATTTCGACCTGTCCAGCTTCTGAAAGACGCCGGCCTCGACCTGGCGGGCCAGGAAACTGGCGCTCGGCACGACGACGTCGTAGCCGGAGCCTCCAGTAAGCAGCTTGGTCTCGAGGATCTCGTTGGAGTCAAAGACGTCGTACACGACCTTTATGCCGGTGTCCTTGGTGAAATCGTCGATGACCGAGGGATCCAAGTAGTCCGACCAGTCGTAAAGGTTAACGACCTTTTCGGCAGCATGCGCGGACGGGGTCATGACCCCGACGAGCAACGATGCAGCCGACCAAAGAAGCGCCTTGCGGATCATGTGCTCACCCTTGCAGTCCCCAACCTGCGACGGCCGTACTCTGTGTGCACGGCCGCGCTCAGCTGCAATGTTAGCACATGCTGAACGGATTAAGAGTTGAAAGGTAAGCTCGGTCGTCGAATGCGCCCGACCATGACGTCTGTGCAATCAGATCGACTGCGGAAGATGTCGCTTACAGGCCACTTGCCAAGCTGGTTGGCAATGTCGGGAACTGAAACAAACGTGCCGTATCAGTTCGGACGTCCGCTATCGGGATGCGGCCAGGATCTGCTCAACGACTGGCATTGGGCGCAAACCTGCCGTTCCCACTCGATGCCTCCCAAATTACCCTAAAACCGAATCTACTGTCCCACTTTGTCCATAAGCACCCGCAATTCGGGTTGAGGCGCGACCCAGAAAGTTCGAAAAGCTTCCAAGAACCCCAGTCGATTCCCGATTGTCGAACTGTTGCTCAACTTGCCACAAGAGGCGATCAAAACCGATCCGAAGCAAATGCTGCTAAGCGTGCCGCATCTCCCCGCCCAGCGATCACATCGGCGACCAGCCGCGCCGTGATCGGCGCCAACGTCAAGCCGAGGTGGCCATGGCCGAAGGCGTGGATGACGGCGGAGCTGCGGTGCGATGGGCCGATGACCGGGCGCGAATCGGGCAGCGATGGCCTAAAGCCAAGCCATTCGGAAGTGGGCCGGCCGAGTTGCGGAAAGAACTGCCGCACGCCGCGGTCGAGCAGCGCCAGCCGGCGCGGATTGGGCGGCGCCGCCAACCCGCCGAGCTCGACGGTGCCGGCGACACGCAGCCGGCCGTCCATCGGCGTCATGTAGAAGCCGAGGTCGACCGGGCAGACGGGCCGGTTGAGCAGCGGCGCGGCGGCCGGGAATTCGAGATGATAGCCCCGCTCGGTCTCCAGCGGGATCCGATCACCGGCCTGCGCCGCGAGCGGCCGCGACCGCGCGCCCGCCGCAAGCACGACTTTTCGCACCGCGATGCGGAGCCCCGGGCCGGTCAGCCGCACCCCTCCGGGATCAACCGCGAGGCCCGTCACGCTCGCGCGCAGCAACTGCACGCCGCGTGCCGCCGCGGCAGCCAGCAGTCGCTGCATCACCCCCTTGGGATCGCTGACGTTGATGGAGTCCGGGAAAAAGAGGCCGTATTTCGCAGCGCCCGCCAGGGCCGGCTCCAGCGCGGCGACCTCTGCGGCAGTCAGAACTTCCTGATGGACGCCAAGTCCGGCGCGCATGGCGCGCCCCCCGGCCGAAGCGGCGAAATCGCGTTCGCTGCGATAGACATAGAGGCAGCCATTGCGGCGCATCAGATCCTGGAGGCCGGCTTCCTGGACCATCTCTCCCCAAGCCGGCAAGGCTTCGGCCAGCAGGCCGGCCAGCGCCAGGGCGTTGGCGCGAGTGGCCGCAGGGAGCGACTGGCGGACGAAGCGGGTGAGCCAGGGCGCGAGCTGGAAAAGCGCTGCCCAGCGCAGCGAAAACGGGCTGTCGGGATCGAGAAGCAGCTGCGGCAGCGCGCGCAGCACGCCCGGATTGCCGACCGGCATGCAGGCATATTCGGCGATCGTTCCGGCATTGCCGAACGAAGCGCCGGAGCCCGGCTCGTTGGGATCGATGAGCAGGACCTCGCGGCCCTCGCCGGCGAGCCGCAAGGCCGTCGCCAGGCCGACGACGCCGGCACCGACAACGGCGATCTCGACGGTTTTCGGTGCCGCCACAGTCTCGGAGATCATGGTCTAGACGAAGCCGGGCAGTTGCAGATGGCCGGCCGCGAGCAGCTCCGCCATGGTGGTAAGGGCGGAGCGCAGATCGTCCTGCGAGCGCGCCGCGCCGACATTGATGCGCACGCCATGCTGCACCGGCTCGCGTCCGACCGCGAAGGCATCGCCCGGCAGCACGGCGACGCCGCGCTCTAGGCAGGTGCGGGCAAAGCCGGCGCCGCGCCAGGGTTCGGGCAGGCGCAGCCAGGCATGCGTCGAGGTCGGGTGGCTCTGGATGTCGAAACGGCCGAGGATGTCGCTCAATATCGCCTGACGCTGCCGCAATTCCTGCTTTTGCACCTCGATGATGCGCGCCACCCCGTCCTCGATCAGCCTGGCGCCGATCAGCGCCGTCAGCGGGCTGATGCTCCAGCAGTTGATGCGCAGCGCTGCCGCCACCTGGCCGGCAATGGGGCGCGGGGCGATGACGAAGCCAAGGCGCAGCCCCGGCGCCAGGCATTTCGACAGCGCGCCGAGATGGATCGTTAGTTCGGGCTCGAGACTGGCGAAGGAAGGCGGCGGATCGTCGGCCAGCGGCCGGTACACGTCGTCCTCGATGATGAGCACATTGTGGCGGCGGGCGACCGCGGCAAGCTCGTGCCGGCGCTCCGCGCTCAGGGTGATCGTCGTCGGATTGTGCAGCGTCGGCACCAGGAAGACCGCGCGGGGACGCAACTGCGCGCAAGCAGCCTCGAAAGCGTCCGGCCGCATGCCGCCGCGATCCATGGCAACGCCTCGGAGGTCGAGCCCGTGGACGCGGCACAACGCGTTGATGCCCTGATAGGTCACCTCGTCAGCGAGAATCACCTCGCCCTGCCTGGTTACGGCACCGAGTACGCAGTCCAGGCCGTGTTGGGCGCCGGCGGCCAGCACGACGCGGCCGGGGTCGCCGTCACCGGCGACGGATTTGAACCAGTCGGCAACCGCCGCGCGCGCCCAGAGCGGCCCTTCCGGCGGGTGATAATCCTGCAGCGCGGCATAGTGCCGATCCTTGGAGAGACGCGGCAGCAGCGCCGCGACCGCATCGAGATAGGCTGAGGTGGCCGGCCGATTGACGGAAAGGTCGATGATGCCGCTCTGGTCGCTCGGCGCCGAGACGAAGCCCGGCTTTTCGCCAGCGTCGCGGGCGGCGACCGTGGTGCCGCGTCCGGGCCGCGCTTCGAGCAGGCCCTGCTCCTGCAGCGTCGACAGCGCGCGCGTCACGGTAGTGACGTTGATGCCGAGCGCACGAGCGATCTCGCGCTGCGGCGGCAGCCGGTCCCCAACCGCCAGCGTGCCGGCGGCGATGCGCTCGGCGATCGCATCGGCAAGGCGGCGATAGACCGGACTTTCGTCCTCGGCGAGGCGAAGATCTTGAAGCATGGGGAATTCGACTACGGCTGACGTCTCACTTTGCGCATCTAGCATAAGGCAATTCTCCATACAATAGAGCTTGTCTGGCGTACAACTGCAAGATGCCTATCCAAATTATCACACAATCGTTAAAAAATCGGCTTGACTGACAAAGTTGTCTGCATCTATGGTCAATTACAGATCAATTGTGTGACCATACAAGTTGGGCGGCGCGCCAAGCGGCAAGCCGATTCCCGGGAGGACGAGGCATGGGTCGCAAGCCGCATCTCGAATCGATCCGCCGTACCCAGGACTTCGGGCGATGAGCGCCAGCCAGGCCGTGTTGCCGGCCGCCTCAACCACGATTGCTCGCGCAGCCCAAGCCGGTGCCGGCGCCCAGGGGTTCGTCGAATTCGCCGACGTCGAGAAGTCCTATGACGGGCGAACCTTCGCGGTGACCCGGATGAACCTCACCGTGGCGCGCGGCGAATTCCTCACCCTGCTCGGCCCCTCCGGCTCCGGCAAGACGACGACGCTCAACATGCTCGCCGGCTTCGAGCGGCCTACGCATGGCACGATCACGCTGCAGGGCCAGCCGGTCGACCGCCTGCCGCCCTATCAGCGCAACATCGGCATGGTGTTCCAGAACTACGCGCTGTTCCCGCACATGACGGTCGAAGAGAATGTCGGTTTCCCGCTTTCGGTGCGCCAGGTGAGCAAGGCCGACATCGCAACCCGCGTGGCCCGGGTGCTCGACATGGTGCGGCTGAAGCAGTTCGGCGACCGCCGGCCGACGCAGCTTTCCGGCGGCCAGCAGCAGCGCGTAGCGCTGGCCCGTGCGCTTGTGTTCGAGCCGAGCCTGGTGCTGATGGACGAGCCGCTCGGCGCGCTCGACAAGAAGCTGCGCGAGCACATGCAGCTCGAGATCAAGCAGATCCACACGATGCTCGGCGTCACCATCGTCTATGTCACGCACGACCAGAGCGAGGCGCTGACGATGTCGGACCGCGTCGCTGTCTTCAACAATGGCGGCATCGCCCAGCTCGGCTCGCCGGACGACCTCTACAACACCCCGCAAAGCTCGTTCGTGGCGAGCTTCATCGGCGAGAACAACACGCTCGAAGGCGTGGTCGACCGGGTCTCGGGCAAGGAGTGCCGCGTTCGGCTGAACGGCGGCGGCGAGATCACGGCGCTGGCGGTCGGCGCGACGCAAGACAGCGCCTGCCACGTCGCCATCCGACCGGAGCGGCTCAGCCTGGCGCCGGCAGCCCCCGGCGCCAACGCGCTGCCGGCCACGGTCGATGGGCGCATCTATCTCGGCGACCATATGCGCCTCCTGGCCAGGCTCGCCAATGACCAGGTGCTGACCGTCAAGGTCGGCCCCGAAGCAACGATGGCAAACGGCGAGACCGTGACCGTCTCCTGCGCGCCCAACGATTGCCGCGCCTTTCCGGCCGATCCCGGAACGGGCGGCGCACTTCCAAAACAGGGGAAAACGACATGACACAGATCAGAACACGCTTACTCGCGCTGGCGGCCGCCACCGCCTGCATGACCATCGCCGGCGCCGCCTTCGCCGACGAGCTGTCGATCATGGCGAGCGGCGGCGCCTGGCAGGACGCGCAACGCAAGGCCTGGTTCGAGCCGTTCGCCAAGGAAACCGGCGCCAAGATCCTGGAGCAGGAATATCTCGGCGATCTCGGCAAGGTCAAAGCGATGGTGGAAACCGGCAACGTGCCGATCGACCTGGTGACGGTGGAAACCGCGACCGTGCTGCAGGGCTGCGATGCCGGCATCCTCGAGCGGCTCGACTACGCCAAGATCGGGCCGCGCGACAAATTCATCGAGGGCTCGGCGCTTGATTGCGGTGTCGGTCTCGACGCCTACGGCGACATCCTCGCATATGATCCGACCGTGCTGAAGGAAGCGCCGACCTCGGTGCTCGACTTGTTCGACACGACGAAATTTCCCGGCAAGCGCGCCATGCGCAAGTTCCCGGCGCAGAACCTCGAATGGGCGCTGATGGCCGATGGCGTGGCGCCGGCCGACGTCTACAAGGTGCTGGCAACGCCGGAGGGCGTCGACCGCGCCTTCAAGAAGCTGGACACGATCAAGAAGGACATCGTCTGGTGGGATGCCGGCGCGCAGCCGGCGCAGCTTCTCGCCTCGCAGGAAGTGGTGATGACCACCGCCTGGAACGGCCGCATCCAGAACGCCATCGACAGCGACAAGAAGCCGTTCAAGATTGTCTGGAATAACCAGATCCTCGAATACGACATGATTGCCATCCCGAAGGGCGCCAGGAATCCGGAGCTCGCCTACAAATACCTCGCTTATATCAGCCAGCCGGAGAACAACGCCAAGCTCGCCAGCTTCATCACCTACGGGCCGGTGCGCACGGATGCGGCGTCCTTCGTGGCGGCGGATGCCTTGCCGAAGCTGCCCAACGCTCCCGACCATCTCGCCGGCGCCTATCTGGTCGCCGACACCGAGTTCTGGGGCGACTATGGCGAGGACCTCGTCAAGCGCTTCAACGCCTGGCTCGCCCAGTAGGCGCTGAGATGTCGGCGCTCCAGCCCAGCGAACTCGATCGGCCGACGCTGGCCCGCGACCGGTCAGCCGCCGATACGGACCTCAAATCCGTGACGGCGGCGCTCCGGCGCGCCGAATTCGGCGACCGGATGCGCTCGCTGCTGCTGGCAGCGCCGCTGCTCGTGCTTCTGGCACTGAGCTTCGGCATCCCGATCGTCCTTTTGCTGTCGCGCGCCGTCTACGACCCCACTATCGCAGAGGCTTTGCCCAAGACGACCGCGGCCCTAGCCGGCTGGAACGGCCAGGGCCTTCCCGGCGACGATGCCTTCGCGGCGCTGGCGGCGGACCTCAAGGACAACCGGGCCAAGGGCACGGCCTATGAACTGGCCAAGAGCCTGAATGCGCGACTGCCTGGTGCCCGCAGCCAGGTGCTGAAGACGGTGCGCAAGCTCGAAAGCGCCGACGGCCAGGCCGCGCTCGAGGCCATGAAATCGGTGCCGTTCTGGTCGGCGCCCACAACCTGGCCGACGATCCAGAGCGGCACGAGCACCCTCACCTCGTTCTATCTGCTCAGCGCGCTCGACCTGCGCTGGAATGCCGATGGCGGCATCGAACGAGTACCGCCTGAGCAGGCGATCTTCGTGCAGGTGTTCCTGCGCACCTTCTTCGTCGCCGCGTCGGTGACGTTGGCAACGCTGATCCTCGGTTTTCCGCTCGCCTATGTGATCGCAAACGTGCCGAAGGGGCTGGCCGCCATCCTCATCGTCGCCGTGCTGCTGCCGTTCTGGACATCGATCCTGGTGCGCACCGCCGCCTGGACGGTGCTGTTGCAGAAGTTCGGCCTGGTCAACGACTTCCTGCTCTTTATCGGCATCGCCAGCGACCGGCTCGACCTCATGTACAGCCGCGTCGGGCTGATCGTCGCCATGACGCACATCCAGCTGCCGTTCACGCTGCTGCCGATCTACAGCGTCATGCGCACCATTCCCCCCTCGCAGTTGAAGGCTGCCTATTCGCTGGGCGCCAGGCCGTTCACCGCCTTCCGCCGTGTCTACATTCCGCAGGTGTTTCCGGGCGTGATGGCCGGCTGCCTGCTCACCTTCATCCTGTGCCTCGGCTACTACATCACCCCTGCGCTGATCGGCGGCGCCAGCGACCAGCTGATCAGCAATTTCATCGCCAACTACGTCAATGTCGAATTGAACTGGGAGATGGCAGCGGCGCTCTCCTTCATCCTGCTCGTCTTCACGCTGGCGCTGTTCGGCATCTTTGCCCGCATCCTCGGCCTCGACCGTTTGAAGCTGATGTAGCCATGCTGTTGTCCCCCTACCCCACCACCGGCGAACGCATCCGCATTGCCCTGCTCTGGCTGTGGTGCGGGCTGGTGATCCTGTTCCTGCTGGTGCCGATCCTCATTCCGGTGCCGCTCTCCTTCAACAGCGGTGCCTTCTTCATCTTCCCGCTCGAAGGCCTATCGACGCGCTGGTACGAGGTGGTGGTCGGCACGCAGCGCTGGCAGTCGGCGATCGGCAACAGCCTGATCGTCGCTTTCGGCACGACGCTGATCGCAACGACGCTCGGCACACTGACGGCGATCGCGCTTTCCGACGAGAAATTCCCGGGGCGGCGCATTATCATGCCGCTGCTCTTATCGCCGCTGATCGTGCCGGTGGTGATCACCGCCGTCGGCTCGTATCTGTTCTATGCCCGCGTCGGGCTGGCCAGCACCTATGCCGGCATCATCCTGGCACACACCGCTCTCGCCAGCCCATTCGTGGTGGTGACGGTTGGCGCGAGCCTGACCGGTTTCGACCGCAACCTGATGCGCGCCGCCGCCATCTCGGGCGCAAGGCCGGTGACGGCGTTCTTCCGGGTGATGCTGCCGCTGATCCTGCCCGGCGTGCTCTCGGGCGCGGCCTTCGCCTTCGTCACCTCCTTTGACGAGGTCGTCGTCGTGCAGTTCCTGGCCAGCGCCAGCCAACGCACTATGCCGCTTGAAATGTTCATAGGCTTGCGCGAAAAGCTCAGCCCCGCGATCACGGCCGCGGCGACGCTGATGATGGCTCTGTCGATCGTGCTTTTGGTGGTGGCCAACCTTTTGGCGCGGCGTGGTAGGAAGACAGCTAGCCGCTGAACGGGATTCGCTATCGTTGGCCGAGAGTGAATACATCAGCCAAAGCTGTCGCAAGAAGGATGCTCTCAACTTCTCTCCACAAGCGCGCGCAAATCGGTTGGAGCGGACAGACAAAAAGTTCGAAATGGAACCCCAGTCGATCCCTCATTGTAGAACCGTTCAGCGACCGCCTTGGGGCCGTTTCCAGATTGTCCGCTTTTGGCGGGGCGACATCGCCAAATGACAATAACTCGACATGATCTGGAGGGGAGCGACCCAGGACTTCCAACAGCACGTGAGCTATGGCCGACTCGGGGTTAAGCCTCTTGTCATGACGAGTGCAGCGCGTTTGCCATGCGCTCCAGCGCTCGCCGCAATAGAGGACGCGGACAGCCGACATTGAGGCGGATGAACCCTTCGCCGCCTGGCCCATATACGCGGCCATCGTACAGATTGACCCCGGCGCGATTGACAAAGAACTTCTGAACTCCTTCCACCCGGCCATCGAGTGTGCGCGCATCCAACCAAACTAGAAACGATGCGTCGGGCCTCATCGGCGTTATGCCTGAAAGATGTTCGCGGGCGAATTCGCAGACCAGGTCCATGTTGCCGCCGATGTAGCGCGTCAGTTGGTCGAGCCATGGCGCACCGGTACTGTAAGCCACCTCCAAGGCGAGGCGACCGAAAAAGTTTGCGTTCACCATGAATGAGGCCTGCATCGCGGCAAGAAGCTTGTCGCGACGCTTCTTGCTCGCCACCGAAATGGTCGCCGAGGGAATCCCGGCTAGGTTGAAGGTTTTCGTCGGCGCCGTGCAGATGAACGACTTCTCTGCAGCATCCTCCGAGATGGAGGAGAAGACGATGTGAGGCCGATCGGACAATCTTATGTCGCAGTGGATGTCGTCGGAAATGACCAAAACCCCATAGCGCTCGCAAATTGCGTTCAGCGCCGTCAGTTCATCGAGCCGCCAGGCCTTTCCCGCAGGATTGTGCGGATTGCAAAGCAGGAACACCTTGGCGCCGCTTGCCGCCAGTGTCTCGAAGTGGTCGAGATCGAGTTCGTATTTATTGTCCTTCAGCTTCAGCCGGTTCGTAAGCAGAAGCCGTCCGTTCCCCTGAACCACTTCGAAATAGGGCGAATACACAGGCGCCTGTACAATGACGCCGTCGCCCGGCTTCGTGAAGGTTCGCAACACCGTCGCCACCGACGGCATAATCGCCGGCGCGGGAAGCAGCGATTCCAGGTCCGGCGACCAGTTGTGGCGTCGTGCGAACCACGATTGCACGATTTCGTAGTGGCGCGGATCGCGGCGGGTGTAGCCGTAAATGCCATGGTCTGCCGCTTCGCGTAGCCGCGTGACGACAGTTTCCGGAGCACGGAAATCCATATCCGCCGTCCAAAGCGAGAGCAGGCCTTGGCCCTCGACCCGCGGCGAGAACTCATCCCACTGATTAGCCCACTTGACCGATCCGAACTGCTGGCGGTCGTGGATTTGGTCGAAATCTACTCCCGCAAGGCTTGCAGCCGCGATCGATGGATTAGACGTGTCCGCACATGTCATTTTTAATGCCCACAAAAATCCTTGCCGCTTTTGCCGCCTTGCCTGCGGCGTCCTTAGGTGAGTATCTGCGCCAGGAACTGGCGTGCTCGCTCCGATCGGGAATTGGCGAAGAATTCGTGAGGTGTGTTCGCCTCAACGATCTCCCCGCGGTCCATGAACACCACTCGATCGGCCACCTCGCGTGCGAAACCCATCTCGTGCGTGACGCAAAGCATCGTCATACCCTCGCCGGCGAGCGACACCATCGTATCGAGGACCTCCTTCACCATCTCCGGATCGAGGGCGGAGGTCGGCTCGTCGAAGAGCATGATTTTTGGGTTCATGCAGAGAGCTCGGGCAATGGCAGCGCGTTGCTGCTGGCCACCCGACAACTGTCCCGGATAGCTGGCTGCCTTCTCCGCGATCCTGACGCGATCGAGATAATGGCGCGCCAATTCTTCTGCCGCCATCCGCGGCATCTTTCTCACCCACACCGGGGCGAGCATGCAATTCTCGAGCACCGTCAGATGGGGAAACAGATTGAAGTGCTGGAACACCATACCCACGTTGCTGCGGACTTCGTCGATCTTGCGGAGATCCTGCGCCACCGGCTTGCCGTTGACGATGATCTCGCCTGATTGATGGTCTTCGAGATGGTTGATGCATCGGATCATCGTCGATTTGCCCGACCCGGACGGCCCACAGATCACGACACGCTGACCGCGAGGCACCGAGAGGTTGATGTTCTTGAGCGCATGAAAGGAGCCGAACCATTTATTGACGTCGCGCAGCTCGACGGCGACGGCGGACTCGCCGGGCGCTTCCCTTCTCGGAGTGCACACTGCTTGAGGCATCGTCGTCGCTTCCTTAGGATTTGTGGCCGCGCACCAGCTGGCGCTCCATCGATTGCGAGTAGCGGGACATGCCGAAGCAGAAGCCCCAATAGACAAGCCCCGCAAAAAGGTACCCGGTTGAGGAGATCGTAGGGCCTGCCCAACTCGGATCGACCCGCGCCGTTTCGATGGCCTTCAGGAAGTCTGCGATGCCGACGATGGCTACCAGCGTGGTGTCTTTGAACAGGCCGATGAATGTGGAGACGATGCTCGGGATGACGATCGTCAACGCCTGCGGCAGCACTATCAAGCGCATCATGTCGAAGTAGCTGATGCCGAGCGCCTTCGCCGCTTCGTATTGACCTTTCGGGATCGCCTGAAGGCCGGCCCGCACAACTTCAGCCATATAGGCGGAGGAGAACAAGGCTATGGCGATGAGGGGGCGCAGGAGGCGATCCGGCGTAAGGTAGTCCGGCACGAAAAGCGGCATCATGAAATTCGCCATGAACAACACCGTGATAAACGGGACTCCCCGAACGACCTCGATGAACGTGACGCAAACCGCCTTGACCATCGGAAGGTCCGACCTGCGTCCGAGCGCCAGAATGACCCCGAGCGGAAGCGAGAAAACGATGCCCACGATCGACATGAGCAGCGTGATCAAGAGACCGCCCCAGAGCGTGGTATCAATCACGGGCAAATGGAGCAGAGCGACGCCACGCAAGAGAACGAAGGCGGCAATGGGGTAGAAAACGAAGAACAGCATTGCCGCCAGCTTGCGCCGCGGAGCCTTCGTCCACAGGAGCCAAACGATCAGGATGGTCCCGATCGCCTGCGTGAGATCCACGCGCCACCGCTCGGAAATGGGGTACGCGCCGTATCGCAGATAATCGAATTTCTCTGCGATGAAGGGCCAGCAGGCGCCTTCGGGGTTTGCACTGCAGGCCTCCCGGCCGCCGCTCCAGACCGCTTTGAGGATGGCGAAGCTCAGAAACTGATGCAGCAGCCACACCGCAAGGAGCACAAAACATATTGTCAGCGCAGCCGAGAAGGGCGTTGAGAACAGGTTCCTTTTGATCCAGGTCACCGGACCCGGCCGGACATCTGCAGGCGGCGCCATCGCCGGCATCAGCGCGAGGTTGACGATTGGCGGATGCAAGGACTGGTCGGTCATGCCTCACCTCTCGACAATCGCAAAATGCCGGTTGAAGGCGTTCATGGCTAACGAGGTGACGATGGAGATGGCGAGATAGACCGCCAGGGTGATCGCCATCACCTGGACGGCCGCTCCCGTCTGGTTGAGCACCGTCCCCGCAAAGATCTGAACGAGATCGGGGTAGCCGATGAAGACGGCGAGCGATGAGTTCTTGGTCAGGTTGAGGTACTGACTTGTCAGAGGCGGTATGATGATGCACAGCGCCTGTGGAACAACGACCAGGCGAAGTGTCTTGCCCGGTGAGAGCCCGAGCGCGCAGGCAGCCTCGGTCTGGCCCTTCGGCACCGCCTGGATTCCACCTCGGACGATCTCGGCGATGTAGGATCCGGTGTAGACCGACAGACCGATCAGGAGAGCGGCGAACTCCGGATAGAGCTGGTGCCCGCCTTGAAAATTGAACCCGTGCAGTTGCGGCCTTATGAACGATACCGGTTCGCCGGCCGCCAGGAACATGAGCAGCGGAAAGACTATCAATGCCGCCAGGCTGACCGAAAGCACCGGCAGCTGTCTGCCGGTTCGTCTCTGGACACGCCTGGCGTAGAACCAGAAGGCGATACAGCAGATAACGGCCGCCGCGGACGACAGAGCCACCAGCCCAGCTCCCGGATGCAGCTGGACCTCTGGAAATATAAGGCCGCGATTGTTGAGGTAGATGCCGCCGGGAATTTCGATCGACCACTTCGGCGCGGGGAGCGGTTTGAGGACGGCGTTGTACCAGAAAAGCAACTGCAGCAGTAACGGGATGTTGCGTATGATCTCAACATAGGAAGTCGCGACCTTCGCAACGATCCAGTTCTGCGACAGGCGGGCAATTCCAACCACGAAGCCGAGCAACGTTGCCAAGAGGATTGCGAGCAAGCTGACGAAGAGCGTGTTGACCACGCCCACCCAGAACGCCTGGCCGTAGGTAGAAAGCGTGTCGTAGGGTATCAGGGTCTGGTTGATATCGAAGCCGGCAGACTCATTCCAAAAGCCGAATGACAGCGGGATCCCCCGTGCCCGCATATTCGATACGGTCTGAATGCCGATACCGAGTGCCAAGGCCGAGAGACTGCCGGCGAGCAAGACTTGGTAGAAGATGCCTCGCACTTTCGTACTGTGCAAAGAGAGGCTTCTGCGCGGCTGCACGGAAAGCGAAAAATCGGACATGGCCGGTCCTGTGGGGCTGAGCACAACGGCGCTGGCGAATATGCGCCAGCGCCCGGCAATGATGTCATGTCTAGCGAATGGGCGGAGCGTACTGAATGCCGCCCTTGTTCCAGAGCGCGTTGAGACCACGTTCCATCTTCAGGGGCGAGTCCTTGCCGACATTCCGGTCGAAGACTTCACCATAGTTGCCGACCTGTTTGATCACCTCAACCGGCCAAGTGTCGCCGAGGCCGATATCCTTGCCTATGCTGCCCTCCACGCCGAGTAGACGGCGGATGTTGGGATTGTCCGACGATTTCATTGCATCGACGTTTTTCGAGGTGACCCCAAATTCTTCTGCTGCCACCATGACATAAAGCGTCCACTTCGCCACGTTGAACCACTGGTCGTCACCTTGCCGGACAGCCGGGCCAAGCGGCTCCTTGGAGATCAACTCGGGAAGCACGATGCTGTCATCCGGCTTGGCCATACGAAGCCGCGATGCGTTCAAGGTGGAGGTGTCTGCCGACAAGACATCGCAACGCCCCTCCTCGTAAGCCTTCACGACGGCTTCCTCGTCGGCAAAACCAACGGTGGTGTACTTGATCGATTGCGAACGGAAGTAGTCGGCAAGGTTCAATTCGGTTGTGGTGCCTTGGGTTACGCAGATCGATGCGCCGTCCAGCCCCTTGGCTGATGTGATTTTGTCCGCCTTGCGGACCATAAATCCCTGGCCGTCATAGAAATACGTGCCGGCGAACAGAATGCCGAGCGACATATCGCGAGAGGATGTCCAGGTTGCGTTGTGCGCGAGAATGTCGATCTCTCCCGACTGCAGGGCGGTGAAGCGATCTTTTGGCGTCAATGGGATGAACTTTACCTTTTGCGCGTCGCCAAGCACCGCGGCAGCCACAGCGCGACAATAGTCGACGACAAATCCAGTCCACTTGCCTTCATTGTCCGGAAGGCTGAAGCCCGCGGTTGCCGAATTTGTGCCGCAGGTGAGCACCCCATTCTTCTTGACATTGTCGAGGGTTGCGGACCACGCCGCTGAGGCGGTGCACGCCATGGCTACGGCAATCAAACCCTTAAGCATTGATCTCATTTCGGTATTCCCCTGTTTTTGTTGGGTCCAATCTGCCCGTAACGTCAACTATTCGTCAAATTGATTATCCTCATTCTGAAAATGAGCCATTTTCATAATCGACGCGCAAGACAGGGGCTTCGTCAAAGGCAGCGGTTGGCCGAGGTGTTATTGTTTCGGTGGCCCCGCATCCCCGATGTCGACGATTGAGCTTCGGCGCTTAGTCTGGGAGTCCTTATGAATGCCCACGATCACCTCCCGGAGCCACTTGGTCCCGGGGTCGTTCGCCATCTGACGGTGGACGATGAGCCACGCGCTAACATCCGAAATAGGAAGCGGTGGCGCTCTCAAGCTCACCTCGCTTCTCTCATCCAGCATCTGCAGAATGGCGTCCCCACAATGGGTGATCAGTTCGGTGCCGCGCAGTGCCCAGGGAAGCACCAGATAGTTCGATATGGTAGCAACAACATTGCGCCGTAGACCGTGCTGCTTCAGGGCGGCATCCGCCAGCCCTTCTGCTTGACCATCCGCGGAAATCTGCAGGTGGGAACTGGCCAAGTAAGCTTCCAGCGTCATACCGCTCCTGGCGATCTTGCTTCCACTCCACACCGCGCAAAATAGCCGATCTTGCCCGAGCTCCACTTTCAAGAGATTCGGATCGTCGCGTATTGCCGCTCCCGTCAACGCACAGTCGACTTGTCTTAGATAGACGGAGGAGCCGATGTCGGGTCCGTTCGCGGGAATGACGTTCAGTGTCGCGTTAGGGGCTAGCCTCGAAAACTCTCGAATGAGCCCCGGAATAAATATCATGGCATGATAGTCGGTAAGTCCAACGCGAAAGTTGCGTCGAGTCGTTGCCGGATTGAACACCTGATGCCGGTCGATCGAGGCCCGAATTGTTGCCAGCGCAGCAGAAATGTCAGACAGCAGTTCCAGTGCCCGAGGCGTCGGCCGCATCTCGCCCCCATCTCTGGTGAACAATTCATCCCGCAATAGGAACCGAAGCTTCGCCAAGGAGTGGCTTACAGCAGATTGTGTTCTGCCCAATTCGGTAGCCGCGCGCGTGACGCTTCTTTCACGCATCATCACATCGAAAACGCGCAGCAAGTTGAGGTCCATGTCGACAAAGTTCATAGCGGCACCTCGTCCTTAGACACCGCGGCTCTGCACCACGCGTCCAGCAAGTGGGTATAACGGTGAAGATAGCTTCGCCCCAGCGATAATCGATGTCACTGGACCGGCCCTGATCGCAATCAATCATCACACCAGAGGATTATTGAGGTGGCCGTTGAGCAAAGAGCCCTCGCCAGGGCAAGCAGCGATCTGAAAATAGGTCTGCTTTTAGGTGTTGCACAAGCGGGTTTGAACGACAGATATGAGGCGCAAAGCTGCCGTTCAAAAGTAGCACGCTTAGAAGTTCATGCTGACGCGCTATCTGGCGCACGTGACAGAAGTCGATGCCTTCGAAGCTATCCAAAAACCCAATCTAATGTCCCACTTTGTCCATAAGCAACCGCAATTGGGGCTGAGGCTCGACCCAGAAAGTTCGAAAAGCTTCCAAGAACCCCAGTCGATAGCCAATTGTAGAACCGTCTGACGTCGGCCTCGGGGCCGTACCGGACTGTCGGGTCTCGCCAGGCATCTGAGATAAGCTGCCGTTCTCCATACGACCCCAATTTGGTCGTTCAACGAGCCCGGCCAAATGGCCAAAAAGCGGTCAGCCCTGTTGAGAAAGCGTAGGTGCGCCGAGGGCTCTCACAAATCCGTCGTTCTCCCGCTTTGCGCCAGACGTTGAACGAGCAGATCAATGAGCATTCGGACCTTCGAGGGCATATGGCGACGATCTGGATAGAGCGCGTATACCGGTAGCGGTTCACCTTGATACTCTGCCAGAAGGGGGACCAACCTTCCCGCTTCGAGATCGGCCGCCACAATTGCGCTTGGCAGACTGGCGATGCCGAGTCCCGCAATCGCTGCGGCACGCAGGCCATCGGCGCTATCCATGACCATTCTCGCTTGCGCATGCCTAACTTTCACCAGTTCATCACCGGCCTGAAGCGACCAGGCCATTAAGTGCCCGTCGCGGCCAAATGCCAGATGATCATGTTCGTTTAGCATTTCGGGGTTGTCTGGCTTGCCGCGTTTGGAGAGGTAGGACGGCGCGGCGCACAGGGCTCCGTCGATCCGATCAATGACGCGGCTCACAAGGCCGGTGCTGAATTCAAGTCCCCCTATGCGAACCGCGAGATCATAGCCGCCGCCAACGAGGTCACTGATGCGATCGGAAAATGTCACCTCTGCCCTGATCTCTGGCCATTGGAGGAGGTATTCCTGCAGAACCGGCAAGATGCGTAGCCGGCCATAGGCATCAGGAACGGACAGTTTTATCGCGCCACGGGGCTTTTGCTCACGGTGCCGGACTGCCGCCTCTGCTTCTTCCAGATCTGCCAGCAGCGAAACGCAGCGTTCGTAGAAAAGCAGGCCGTCCGAAGTGGGCGAAACTCGGCGCGTACTCCGGTTGAGCAACCTTGCGCCAAGACGCTCCTCCAGCCTGATAACGGCCTTCCCCACAGCCGATCGCGTTATGCGCAGCGCTCGCCCAGCCGTCGTGAAATCGCCAGCGTCCACCACCGAGATAAACGCCCGGATGGCTCCGATGTCGAGTTCGTCTCGCAACAGGCACCTCGTCCACAGTGTGGGGACACACATTCCCCAATAGATCGCTTATATCGCGAATTGTAGCGCCAGAACACCTCCCGTTCCCAGTCGCTCGTCAAGCAAACACGATGGAGAATAGCTATGTCCGCCATGTCCCCTCTCGATACCGCCCCGGTGGTTCGTCACAACCCTTCAACGATGTGGGACTCGACCACGAACGGTCACTCACAAATCAGCGTCGCCCAGACAAGGCAGTTGGCCTACCTGTCGGGGCAGATTGCATCCCCGCTCGACGGCTCGGCAGTGCCAGAGACAATAGGTGGCCAAGCGGAGCTCATTGCCGATAGCTTGAAGGCTGCCCTCCAAGAACTAGGCGCCTCGACAGACGACATCGTTATGCTCCGCATCTATGTTGTCGATGGCACAACAGAGCGCTTTCTTGAGGCCTATGCACCGATCCAAGCGATGCTTGCCGGAACAATGCCGAGTCTCACCGTGTTGGGGGTGCAGTCCCTCTTTACCCCAATGTTGCAACTCGAAGTGGAGATGGTTGTCCGCGTCCCATGACGAAGACAGGTTAGAGCCTCGGAGGTCGGGGCCTAGCCATGGCTGCTTTCAGGTGACCGGAACGAGCCATGCGACGGCTAAAATTGAGGCGCTTCACGGGCAGCCTTGGGGCCGACTGCAGACGGTCGGCTTTTTGGCGAGGTCGCTTGGATAGCAGCCGTTCCGTACCGCGGCCTTTTCAAATATCCGATCTCATCGGGTCGATGACCGCATAGTTTCATAAAGAATTTTGGCACCATGCGCTGCTTGGCGAGGCGGGCTCGCCTACAAAGGCAGCCTTTAATCGATACTTGTTGGCGTGTAGAAAGCCGTCGTTATAAGGACACCGCAGGGCATTGTTTAGTGTTCATTCAGGCAGATAGAATTCAGACCATTGGACCGCAGCCGTCCGCTCATCGATTATGGCGTCAATTTTTTGCTCATCGAAACCGAGCTCTTGAAGAATCTGCCTCGTCGATGCCCCGTACTTCTCAGCCGGCGGATATTTGCTGATATGGCCGTTGCTTGTCCTAATCGCGCAGGGTTCGAACAGATCGACCCATCGGTTAGCGGCAGCGATGTCATGCCTTACGAACTGATATGTTGTGTCCGTTTTGTCGTCCTCTACCTCTGTCCGATGCAGGTACTTCTCGCGCAACTCAGCGATTGAGCTCGGCACGACGGCGCCAATGTCGAGCTTCGTCAGCATGGCTACGCATTCCGAAGCTGGTCGCCGATAAAACTCCGCTTCCAGGAATTCCACCCTGTCCGCATCTCGAGCGCGATCAAATCCAAGGTTCTGCGAGAGCACGTCAAATTCCATTTCATTCGCACAGGCAAGGAAGAACCATGTGTCGCTGGCGCGATAGAAGCGGTAGCCGGCCCATTCTCCGGTCGCTTGCCTGCCGCTTGGTTCATTGAACGGCGACCGGCCCGCGTGATCGTACATGAAAGGCGCCTGTATGAGTTGTCCCGCCGCGGTGAGGGAAGAGCGGGCTCGCATCACCGTGTGTTGGTCCCTCTTCATGATCAATGCCGCACCGGCGGCGCAGGCGGCCAGATATCCGCCGAGAACGTCGATGGTTCCGAAATGAGCATGTTCTTCGGGCGTTTCCCTGCCGCCGCCAAAGCGTATCATAACGCCCGTCATCGCCTGGACGGTATCGTCATAGCCCGGATGGTCGCTCATCGGACCACGGCCCGGACCGCCGAAGGCGTCGACCTGACACAGGATGGCGTCCGGGTTGATCGCCTTCAGGGCCGCCTCGTCCAGGCCAAGATCGACGACCTGTCGATCCGTGGCATTGAAGGTGATCAGATCCGCCCACCGAATGAGATGCTCCAGAACCTTGCGCCCGTCTTTCGTTGTGATGTCGGCAAGCACACTGCGTTTGCCGCGTCCGGCCTGCATGCCGAACACGATCGTATTCCAGGGGTCAAAGGTTGGATTGACCGGATCGAGCTTGATGATGTCGGGTCCGAAGCGCGCCAGAAAAGACGATATGGTCGGCCCGGCAATAACATTGGTCATATCGAGGATTTTCAGTCCACCCAGCCAGGACCCACCGGCTTCGCCGTCTCGCGCGACGAGAGCCGGACGAATAGCCCAAGTCCGTGCGATGTCCGCCGCGGCTGCTGGCTTACGCGCTTGCTGTAAAGGTACGATCCCATCCGGGTCGCGAAGCCAGGCAAATGGGCCGAAGGTGCTCAGCTTTCCAAGATCCGGATCGTCCTGTTCAACGATGAGTCCGGCCTCGATGGCATGCGGCGTGTGCAGCCATTCCTGCGTGGTTCGGTGGGCTCGGGCTGGCACGCGGCCCTCACCAAGTCTCTGCTCCCAGGCAAAGGCCGTATCGGTTGCAAACGCTGACGCCATGCGTTCAGAGACAATCGCCGCCCACTTTGCCGACAGAGGGTAGTGCCCCAAGGCGCAATTTTCGGGCCACTCACTCATCGGCCGATACCAGTCATCCTGCTCGGGAATGCCTAGCGCCTTCACCTCATCCCATAGTCCGAGCACTTCGAGCGCGCGTTTGGCGTGCGCCTTGTGGGATGCGCAAACGACGTAAATCAAGCGACCATCCGAGCATTTATAGCTCCGGTAGAAGGGGTCCAGGAACTCCTGAAGTTCGTGATAATCCATCTTCAGCGCTATGCCATTGGCCTGCCGCCGCTCGATTTCCTTTTCGCGAGGCGACTTGTAGCGCTCCGGATAGCGCTCGACGCGCTGCGAATTGTAGGCGAGCCCCTCCATCAGGGCGGATGCCAGCGGAACCTCGATGCGATCGCCGACGCCGGTTCGGCCTCGATTGTAGAGCGCATAGAGGATGGCGTTCGTTCCAAGTGCCGCGCCATAGGCCGAGGCGAGCGTCAGCGGTGAGAAGCTGGGATTGATGCCCATCAGGACGCGATTGAGACCCATGTCGGTGAACTGCCCGGAAGCCGCCGAAATGATCGCTTCGAACGCTCGCAAATGCGCCCGTTCCGGATCGGTGGAGGCGAAGCCGGGCAGCGACAGATAGATCAGGCCGGGATTGACGGATTTCAGACTGTCGTAGGAAAGCCCAAGCCGGTCCATCACGCCGGGCCGGAAATTCTCGATCAGGACATCGGCCTTTTCGACCAGGTTGCGAGCGCTCTTCAGGCCGACTCTGTCCTTAAGGTCGATCTCCACACAGGTCTTGTTGCGCGACAGGATTTTGCTTGTGGGGTGCTGCCAGCGCGGTCCACCTGGCGGCACGACGCTGATCACGTCGGCGCCGAAATCGGCCAGCATCATCCCGGCGGCGGGACCGGCGACGTAGTGCCCGAAATCGACGACGCGATATCCGCTCAATGGCTCCTGCTTGGTCTGCACGGGATACTCCGGATAGAGACAACCAGGACACTAGTGCAGGAGGGTCAGTATCAGTTGCCCCTGGCGGACGACCAGTTCACCTTTTCGGCCGAAAGCGACGTTCACGCGCCAAGTTCGCGTGCCGAGGAGCAAGCGCAGATTCTACCTTCGGTCTTGGCAAGAGCGCCGGAAACGTTACCTGTCGAACAGGTAGGCTTCGCCGCTGTCGTCTTTAGGACGGCGGTTGAACTCTCGCTTGTAAGCCCGAGAAAAGTCAGAGCTGGAAGTAAACCCGCAGTCCAGCGCGACAGTGGACACATCGACATCGCTTTGCCGCAGCATCGCCTGCGCCTTCTCGAGACGAAGCCTGCGATGGTAGGCCTTTGGCGAAATGCCGAGATGGGTTTGGAACAGCCGGCGTATCTCGCGTTGGGAGATCTTCTCGACCCGCGCCATGTCGGCGACGTCAATACTAACGTTCAGGTTATTGTCGAGATAGGTGAGGAGTCGGCGCAAGCGCGGGTTGCGCGTATTCATGCGGTCGGAGGCTTCAAGCCTCTGGGGTGACTCGCCCTTGCGCATGCGATTGTAGATGAATTCCTCGGCAACGCCGGAGGCCACCTTCTGTCCAAGGTGCTGCGCTACGAAGTAGAGCATCATGTCCATTGCAGCGGTGGCGCCGGAAGCCGAAAAGCGGCGCCGGTCGAGCTCGAATATTTGGCCGGTTAAATTCACATCGGGGAATTCTTCGGCGAAGCTCTCCGCATTCTCCCAATGGATCGTCGCTCGATGACCATTCAACAGGCCGGCACGAGCCAATATGAAAGCGCCCGTTTCAACACCTCCGATCATGGCACCCAGACGGTCTTGCCGCCTCAGCCACTTGAGCACTGCCGGCGTTGCATAGAGATGCGGGTTGAAACTGCTGCATACAATGACCATGCCGGCAAAAGGGATGTCGCTGATGGAGCCGTCCACGTTGAGGCTCAGGCCGTTGCTCGCTCGCACGGGCAGACCATCGTGCGAGACCACCTTCCATTCGAAAGCCTGTCGACCCGCTACCCAGTTGGCTTCCCGCAGCGGTTCAACAGTTGAGGCAAACGCGATCATGGCGAATTGCGGCAGGACGAGAATGGTGACTTTCTGGACGTCGGGGGTCACATTCGTCGAAAGGGCTGTCACGGTTTGAGATCCAATTTCATTGCCGCTTTTGAACTGGAGCTGTCCGTATTTGTCAAACCTTCAGCGTGATTACGCAAGACTATGGACCGACGAAGGTCGATGGAGGACGTCTTGATGGTAATCCATGCGCAGCTTTGAGATCCCAGGTCGGTCTGCCGTCTATGCTGAAACGGCGATGGCAGCATCCTCCCACCCGCTCGCGACAGCTACGGCTTTGGACACGTTGCGCAGGGGTGGAAACGCTGTCGACGCTGCGATTGCAGCATCCGCCACTCTCTGTGTCGTCGAGCCGCATATGACCGGCGTCGGTGGTGATTGCTTTGCGTTGATCGTCGATCCCGACGGAGCGATTTACGGTCTGAACGGATCAGGTCGTGTCCCCTCCGGCGCATCGCCTGACCGCTACAGAGCCCTTGGCCATAGGATGGTCCCGGCGTTCGGCCCGCTATCGATAACGGCGCCCGGCGCTGTCAAAGCCTGGGAGGCGCTCCACCAGCGCTTCGGGACAAGGTCGCTGGAAGAACTCTTTTCGGACGCTATTGCCTATGCGCGCGACGGATTTCCTGTCCTTCCCCGCGTCGCCTAGGATTGGGAAGGCTATGTCCAGGACCTGCGGCGGGACGAAGGCAGTTCCAAGCATTGGCTGGCCAACGACCACGCACCAAAAGTTGGCAGCCGTTTTTCCACTCCCGCACTCGGTCGGACGCTCAGCACGATAGCGCGCGGCGGCGCCAAGGCATTTTACGAAGGTGAGATTGGTGCCGAAATTGCCTCGACCGTTCAGGCACTGGGTGGGTTTCTGACCCGGGAGGATCTGGCCTCCGTTACAGCCGATTGGGTCGAACCGATCTCGGCATCGTTTGCGGGACATGACATCTTCGAAATCCCCCGAATGGTCAGGGCATCACGGCGCTGATCATGATGCGCCTCATGGATGTCTTGGGCATCGCCGGTTGTAAGCGGGAAAGCGCTGAACGATACCATATCGAAATCGAAGCAGCGCGCATCGCCTATTCCGTGCGTGACTGCTTCGTCAGCGATCCCGTGACGATGACGACCACTCCCAGCGACCTTCTTTCCGAATCCTACATAGCTGCGCTTGCAGGACTGTTCCGACCAAAATGCCGCAATCCTGAAGTCATCCTGCCGCCCTTGCCAGGCTCCAATACGATCTATTTGTCGGTGGTCGACCGGGACCGCCGTGCTGTCTCATTCATCAATTCCGTTTGCGACGGCTTCGGATCTCGCATCTCGACGCCAAAATCGGGCTTCGCGCTGCAAAATCGTGGCGCATGCTTCTCGCTCGAGCCGGGACATCCAAACGAAATCGGCCCTTTGAAACGGCCGATGCATACCATCATCCCGGCAATCGCCATGCAGGGCGGACGGGCATCCATATCTTTCGGTGTGGTCGGCGGGGCGTTCCAGCCCGTAGACAGGCACACGTCCTATCCAACATGACTATCTTCGGCATGGATCCGCAGGAGGCGCTCGATGATGGGCGTATTTTCTGGGACAATGACGGAGCCCTTCTCGCCGAATCTGGAATTCCGAGCCAAACCAGATCGGCGCTCATCGACTACGTCCATCAGGTGCTCAGTGCACCTGGCCCGTTCGGGGCTGGCCAGATCATCCAGATCGATCATCAATCGGGCTTCCTGATTGGGGGTTCGGATCCACGAAAAGACGGGCTCGCACTGGGCTGGTAGCCGGCCGATAGCACTGGAACCTGCCGCAGAGCCGCCGCAGGTTCCAATACCGCACGGTCTCAGGACGCGAGCCACACCCGCTCGTGGTACCGGCCGTTCATCAACTCGTTGTTGACGTCAGGGGCGAAGCCTTTGAGCTTGTTGCTGACACCATCGAGATATTGAGCGAACATCGGGATGATGGCGCCGCCATCGTCGCGCAGCATGGCGTTTGCTTGCTTGTATTTTTCCGTGCGAGCAGCGGCGTCCGATATGCTGCGGGCTTCAGCAAGCAGCTTATCGAACTCCGGGCGTTTCCAGGCGGTATCGTTCCATGGAGCATCGGATTTATAGGCCAGTGCTAAGGCCTGCTCCTGCGTTGACCTGCCGTCCCAATAGGTGGCGCAGAATGTTTTTTTATTCCACACTTCACTCCAATAGCCGTCACCGGGTTCGCGCACGACATCGATTGCGATGCCGGCCTTGGCGGCTTGCTCCTTATAAAGTGCGGCCGCATCAACTGCACCGGCGAACGCGACCTCTGACGTATGAAGCTGGATCGACCCCGAATGACCTGACTTTTTGTAGAGCCTGGCTGCCTCTTCGGGATCATATTTGCGCTGGGGAAAGGCGGACGCCAGCGGATAGGTGTCATTGATGGGTGTGTCGTTGGCAGGCGCGCCGTACCCCCGCATGATTTTCTCTACCAAGGCGTCGCGATCAATGGCGAGCTTCAGCGCCATCCGCAGGTCGGCATTGTCGAAAGGCGCTGCGTCGCAACGCATCGCAAAGGAATAGTGGCCGCGGCCCTTTGTGGGGACGATCTTGACTGAGGTCCTTCCCTTCATGAGATCGACGACCTTCGGCTCGATGCGATTGATCAGGTGAACCTGGCCGTTGAGCAACGATGAAATGCGCGCCGTCGCATCGTTGATGACGATCGTCTCAATGGAGTCGACGAACCCGACGTCCGGCCGCCAGTAGTCCTTGAATTTCTTTGTAATGTAACGATTGCCGAGGTCTACGGTATCCAGCATGTAGGCCCCGGTCCCAATTCCGCTATTTCCGGGATCGCCATCAGGCTGAACGACGATGTGGTAGTCGGTCAGATTGAATGGGAAATCGATGTTGGGTTCGTTCAGCGTGATGGTGATTTCGTGATCGCCTTCGACCTTGATGTCGGCGATGTCGGCAAGGCCTGCGGCCGCGGCGGACTTCGTGTCCGGACCGCGATGACGGTTGAGGCTGAAGAGAACGTCTTTTGCCGTCATGGACTTGCCGTTGTGAAAAGTTACGCCAGAGCGGATTTTGAAATTCCACTTCTTTAGATCGTCCGAATGCTCCCAGCTTTCCGCCAGCATCGGCTCAAGGTCGCGGCCATTGGGAGCGGCGTAGATCAAATGATCCCCAAGCTGCTTGATCATTGTTCCGGCTACCTGAGCAGCTGCGAATGTCGGGTCGAGGCTATCACTGCTCGAACCGCCTGCCAGCCCGACCGCCAGATGCCCTCCGGCAATCGGTTTGTCGTCTGCGGCTCTGGCAAGCTTTGAAGTCAAAGCCACTGAGAGAGCCGCGCCGCCGGCGCCCACCAGCAAGGATCGGCGACTTATTTCGGGCGTTCCCAGAAGATCGAGATAGTGTCTGTTTGTCATCACATTCCCCTTATTGTTGATTGTTCTGTCGGGTAAGCGAGCCCGGCCGGTGTCTTGGGACTTCAAGGCTCATGGTGCGCTCCCGAGGCAGAGTTTGCCTCGCCGTTGTCTCCGCGGGCTTCACTGTTTCGGCGGCTCTCTATGCAATTTCGGCACGAATGCGGTTGCAAGCCCGGTAGGATGCTCTGACTAGGATGCAAACGCAGCGTTTGACCTCGCATCACCGTGGAAAGCGCGAGCTACACTTGAACCACGCTCCTCGACACTCATGCAGCGATCCCGCGGCGAGCAATAAGCCGGACGCTCGCTTGTCACGAACCCGTTGCTAAGGCCGCATCGACAGCATCGCCGAGCCGTTCGGCGATCAGCCCGGGCTCGCTTGATGACACCGTGTAGGCAGGTGAGATGATCACGTGGTCGCCACGCACACCATCGGCGGTTCCGGTCGATGGGTAGATGCATCGGCGGGCCCGGATGTGAAAAACCCGGTGTGGTCGTAAGCCATTTTGGCGGACTGCTCGGCGATCGCCACTGCCACGCGCTTGTTGCCATGTCCCAGGCATGCGACGGCGGCTCCTCCTGACCCGTCATTGACTTGGAGCCCGTCGTCTAGTTGCAGCCAGATTCCTTCCCTGAGACCGCCACGGGCTGGACTTCGTGGAGGGTGCGCTAGATGATCCGGTCATGGCTGGGTCGGTTGTGAAGTGAACCGTTCCAGAACGTTGCGTGTCAGCTTCTCGACGAAAGGATCGCGGGCAATCAGACCCGCCACCCATTCGCAGCTGCCGGCGTTGAAAATCTGTCCTTTGCCGCGATCGAAGCAGACGATCATGCCGGAGCCGCGTTTCACGGACTCGATCGCCTCCTCGTCGGTGCGGCGAAGGCGCTGATAGGCGACGCTCCTCGCGTCGTCCCCGCCCATGAAGAAGGTCGACCCGGCGTTTCCATGATCGGCTTCGAACGTTGTCGCGACATTCATCGCCAGGATCTCCATTTCTGGAGGCGCTCCATCGCTGCCCGTTGCAAAGGGAAGACCATTTCTGAAGGTGTAATCGCAGCCATCCACCTCGTAGCCAAAAACCTTCGATGCCGCGCCCAGTTGGTCGCCATAGTAGAGATCGGTTCCCGCAAACGCCCAATGGTCCGGGCGATAGACGGTAAAGCCGCCGGAGCCCCTGGGAACGCACCCGCCCCAGCCGGCATAGATGCCGCCGTGACCATATATTCCGAAGGTCTGCGTGCCTGAACGGTTGACCGCGGCATCGTCCCAAGCGCTCGTCAGCAGGTGGGCCCGGTCCGTGTTGCCAACAGGATCCGCGTGCTCGGCTTGAGTTTTGTAGCAAACCTGTCGTGTGCCATCGTCTTCGATGCGAATTTGCCAGGTGAAATTCCCAGCGAACCGCGCGACATGTCCTCCCTGGTCGACATAGGCCTCGATATTGTCGCGCATTTCCGCCGACCAATATTCATCATGCCCGACAAGAGCCACGCACGTGTAACCATCCAGAAGCCCCGGTATTGCGTGAAGATCGTGCTGGGTTGCGACATCGACAACAAACCCGTTCGCTTCGGCCCAGCGCGCGAAATGCCGCTCATAGGTCGCCCAGCCGGCTGAAGCGTACTTCTTGCTGAAGCCGTTCGCGTAAGCCCATTCCATATGAGGGTAGCGGATGGCTGCCCCAAGTTTTGGCGGCTCCGACAAGGTTATGCGGGGCGCACCTTCCGGAAGCCAGGCAAAGCCGCGGCTGAAGGGCCGCAATGTGCTGACCACGGGCGCCATCTGGTCGGCGTTTTCGCCCTCGATGCCCTCGTAGTGGTTCGACCCGCCCCAGTCATTGTAGGCCATCCATGTGCCTGTGCATGTGATGAGAAGGATGGCATTCGGGGCAGAGGGACCGGCGGCTCTCACCGCAAACGGAAAATGATGGTCGATGTGCTGGTCAGCGCCATCATAACCACGGATATGAACGATGTAGCCGCCGCTCTGCCAACTCGGCAGGTCGAACGAAACCGCGGCCGGCCAGCCGCAGCCGTTTACCGAGCAATCCTTTGGCGTTTTGTGAAACGCGCCTGGGATGCCAACCTTTGCAAACACCTCTGTCGAGGCAGGGCCGTCACGATAGATGCGTAGGTCATAGTGCAAGCCGGTCGTATTGGCGTGGATGTTCAGCCTGTCGCCCGGTGCGTAAGAAAGCCGATCTGTATAGCACCAAGCTCCGAGGTTCGATCGATCGGGAAGCGGTAGTTCGTGAAAATTTTCGAAAACCGCGTTCGGCCATTGAGAATGGACCGTTGTTCCACGGTTCGGTGCAAATCGGCCAGGGCTGAGAGAGCTCATATTCATCTCTGTAGAGTTGAGGAAACCGAGCTCAATGTTGTCTGCTGCGCTGCGATTAGGTTTGCATTTCCGGCGGATTCATATCCAGAAGCGGCGAAAACGCGGCCTTAAAAGCCAATTGATGAATCGCGGGGCTCAAGCGCGCCGATGCGCATGGGGGCTGTATTTGGGGATAGGCGCTGCATGTAAGGCCATGCTGCCCGACAATAACCGCTACGAAGTTCTGATGCTGTCAGCAGCACTTCCGACAGTTGATACCGGGTGCCGCGACTCGAGCAACGTCGAACTGAACTTCGCTATGGACCATGTCCGCTTTCAGGCAGTAACCACGGAATACTAAGCGGCCGAGATTGGGCGCACAGCGGTCGTTTAGCATGTGAACTATCGGACGTTTGCGCTGACGTTCACGACCGGGTGAGCGCGGGCGCCAGAAGGTTGAAGTCTCCTCAAATTCATCCCAAAGCCGACTCTAGTGTCCCAATTTGCGCTATAAGCACACGCAATTCGGGCTGAGGCGCGACCCAGAAAGTTCGAAAATGCCCTATAGACAAGAGGCCTTCCGAAGCCTGCTCCGAGGATAGCGCAGTAGTCGTGTCTGCAAGAAAATCAAATGGTTGCCGGAAGACTGCACGAACCTCTCCGTCATCCCATATGCAGTTCGACAGTACCAAATTCAGGAGTCGTTTCTTCTCACCTAGAGCTTGCTGGGCGAACAATTGGCGGGCGCTTCGCGCCAGTTCCAGCAGGCGCACGCCATCCTTGTATGATTCCTCGGCCTCGCCATGCCGCTCGATCTCACGGAGTAGGCGCGTCTGCTCGACCCGCCACTGCGCCGACATTCGGTCGTAGAAGGCGATGTCGATACGGCCGTCGAGCTTGTCCAGGTATATTGCCTGCGTCGATGTCATGCTGTTCGCCTGTTGTGTCGCCGACGTAGGACGTGCCGTCACGCCACATTGCACGCATCACGACGGCACGCTTTCGCGCCACCGCGACACGCGCCTTGGCGTGACACTTCGTCTTCGCAAGCCGTAGCCCCCAGGCCTTGATGAGATCGCTTCCCTTGAAGCGGGTCAGCATCGCCGATGCCGCCTCGTAGAGCGCGCGACGGACATCGCCATCGCCGGCTTTGCTGATCCGGCCCTTGACGTCGATCGACGTTCCGGACTGCCAGCGCTTCGATGTCAGGCCGTAAGCGGCGACATCGCGGGAGCGGCGGAAGCGCGCCGGATTCTCGATCGCCATGCTGAAGCTGAGCGCGGTGATGGGACTAACACCGGGGATCATCATGAAGCGGCGGCACAACTTAGCGCGCATGGCAAGCCGCACCACCAGCCTGTGCAGGACGAGATATTCCGTCCACAGCACCGCCCGTGCCCGCAGCATTGCCTGCATCAGACCATGCGTCATCGGATCGCCGGCGACGGCCTCAAGCACGGCCTTCGCAAAGGCGCCGCGGCCGGTCTTTCCGAGCCGGATGCCGAACGCCTTCAGCGACTGGCGGATGACGTTCTCCAAGTCGAGGAACTTGGCCTTCAAGTTGCGCCGGTGCGTCAGCAAAAGCCGCGTGCGGTAGCAGCTTTCCAACTTGATGTGGGGCTGACGAAACCAGTCCGTACGCATCAAATGGGCAATGCCGAGCGCATCGGCCTTTGTCGGTTACTGTGACAAGACGAACAGGATATAAAGCTATCTGGCAGCCGCTGGTCGAGGAAAGCCTCGTCGTCATGAAACCGATGAATGAAGAGCACCTGGCGATTCTACGCAGGCACATGGTCGAGATGATTGCGATCCATGCTGACCTGGCTAGCGAAGAACTCGGCAAGGCAACGCTCGATGAGCGGGTGATGGCATCGATGCAGCGGGTCCCGCGACATCTCTTCGTGCCAGCCGCGGTCGCGCCTTATGCCTACCAGGACATGCCGCTGCCGATCGGCTTCGGTAAGACCGTCTCGCAACCCTTCATTGTCGCTCTGATGACCGATCTCCTCTCTCCTCAACCGCACGAGACAGTGCTCGAGATCGGGACTGGCCTAGGCTATCAATCCGCGATCCTAGCGGAACTCGCAGGACAGGTTTGGAGCGTCGAAATCATCGAGGAATTCGCAAGCCATGCCGAGGCTCTGCTGAAGGGCCTTGGCTTCTCCAATGTCGCCATTCGTGTCGGAGACGGATCTCGCGGCTGGCCCGAGCACGCCCCATTCGACAAGATCCTGGCTAGCGTGGCGGCTGAGTGGACGCCGCCGGCTTTGCTGAATCAGCTCAAGCCAGGGGGACGCCTTGTTCTGCCTTTGGTGTCTGAAGAAGTACAGTTTCTGACTATCATCGACAAGGATCCGGCGGGGCAACTCGAGACTCGAAAACTCATCCCGGTTCGGTTCAGCCGGCTTGAAACCATCTAACGAGGTGCGCACGACTGGCGCGACTTGGCTTTTCCCACCGTCAGCTGGATGCCAGCGGTCCGTGCTTCTTTGCCCGTATGAACGCGAAGAAACGATCCATTGCGGCTACTCAGTTGCCGGAAAATGGACGAAGACCGGCGCGATGTGCCGGTCTTCCCCATGCTATCAGTGAAGGAGGGCCCGGATCGCGTGAAGCAGTCAGGCCGCCTTGAGTTCCTTCAAAGCCTTCTCGAAGGCGGACTTGATCGGCTTGGATACGTCCTCGACGGCTTTGGTCGTGACGGCCTGGAACTCTTTGGCCTGTTCGGCGGCCGTTTCAACCTGCCTGCGGACGAAGGCGGTTTGCAGTTCGACGAATTCGGAAGGTGACTTAACGGCAACTAGGGCTTCAAAGTGCGACAAAGCGGCTTCAGTATTGGCGCGCAGAACGGCAATTGTCTTCAGCGAGACGTCGCTGCCAACGGCTCTGGCGGTTTCGAAGCTCGCCTCAAGAGCCTTCTGGGCGTCGTCAGAGCCCGCCTTGAACTTGGCAAAAACCTCTTTTGACTGTTCGACGCCTTTTTCAGCTGCAGAGCGGAACTCAGCCGCAGCCTTGGACGGATCGAAGGTCGGCAAGGCGGTGCCTTCGATGGTAGCAGGGGTTTTTTCGGCGGTGGACATGGTTTCCATCCTTCAGTGGGCAGCCCCAAAACGCCTCGTCAATTTATGGAACGGACTCGACCCGATAGCAATGTTTTTGTGCATCGCACCAATCGTCTCGGTGACCGTTGAGAAAGGCAGGGGTTCTTCGCCTTAGCGCAGCCCAAGACTAACATCGTCCCAAGGACCCAGAGGTCGATCAATAGCGTCATTGATGCTACCGAATGGCAGACGCGATCGGTGTCGGCCTTCCTCCGGCACCGCTAGGAAAAGTTTTGGCCGCGAAATGCTCAGAGAAACTGGCAAGCATAGCCAACGGCGCCGCCGCACGTCGAAGTACGATGGCTGATCAGGCTCGATGCGCAAGCGACTGGATATCAACACTGAGATCGCCGCAATCCAATTCCCCTACAGGGTCGGTGTTCCAAATGGGGTGAGCACTCAATCCGATTTCTATCCTGCGATATCCGCAGGTTCGACTACAGCGCACAGCGACTTCCATTTCTCGCGCACATAACCACTCATTGCTGTGTAACTGCGTTATCCACGGTTTGGGAACGTGCTCGACCCTTCTCACTCGTCAGACGCCGGGCATTTGGAGAGCCTGATGGACAACAGGAAATTTCTGATAGCTGAAGAAGTGGCGGAACGATATCGCGGCAGTATCTCGCTTGGAACGCTTCGAAATTGGCGTGCCAGGAGGATTGGACCGGCCTACGTCAAGCTTGGCAAGGCAGTGTTGTACCCGGTTGAGGAGCTTGAGGCTTGGGATCAAAAGAATACAGTAGCGTGCCGTGCTTCAACGCGATTGGCGGTGGATGACGATGAGCAAGCGTGACTGGTACGGAAGAGCGTATAGTACCGCTCCCAAGCGCCGATCTCCACGCCGTTGACAAAAGAGACATTGTCTATATTTTTCAACAAGATAGCATAAGACCGGAGGAAGTTGCACAACCAACCCGCTCGATACCCGTCGGGAATGCTGGATCACGCTGAGTCACGCTCGAATCACAATCGCTTTTATTTCCGTGACTTGAGCATCGCTGACGCGTGCCAAACTGGGCGCGCGACGGATGATAGAAAGCAAGACTAGCCATCTGTCCTGTGAGGACGTTAATTGGGAAGAAATGCGCCCTTCCCTGCCCCAAACGCAATGCCGATTTCACGCCCCTGCTGGTGATCACGATGACTGAAATGGCCCGTGAGCGGACAATCCGTTTTTGGGATGGGTCAGCTAAGAGCGGTCCGATGCGTCAAGGGCGGCCACGCCTGACAGATCAGGTCCGCTGTACCGCTCGAAATGTCCCGGCATGACGATTTGTGTCAGGGGCGATCCCGGGTCCTCGATCTGTCGTAGCAGTGCGTCTACCGCCAACCGCCCAGCTTCGGCAAGATCGACGAAATGCGCGAGCAACGGCACGGCCAGATACTTGCTGAGACGCGTGTTGTCCCGGACGAAGAGACCGACATCACGTCCCGGCACCAGCCCTCGCTTTCGCAGGGCGCTGATCGCGCCCAGCAGCCCTAGCTCGCTTGAACACATCAAGGCGGTCGCCGGCTTCGGCAGGTCGAGCACGGATTCGAAAAAACTCTCGCTTGCCGCCATGGTGAACTCCTCATGCCCGACCAGCGCCGGGTCGAATGGAAGTTTGGCCTTGGCAAGGGCTTGCTGGTAGCCGCGCAACCTCTGCTCGCAGCTCTCGTCATCACGGGTCAGCAGATGTAGCGCGATCCGGCGATGCTTTTGAGCGATCAACTTGGTCGCGGCATCCCGAACCATACCTTCATTGTCGACGTCTATATACGCGTAGTCCGGCTTTGTCGCCGAGCGACCGAATGCAACGAAGGGAATGCCTCGATCCTTCAGGAACGCTATCCGCGGATCTTTCGCCGCCATGCGGGTGATAATGATCCCGTCACTGATCCCCGATTGCACCAGCCGCTGCAGCGACCAGAGCTGATCCTCCTCCGGTCCGGTGGAAAAGATCGAGAGCGCATAGCCATTCTCGGAGGCCGCAAGCGTCATCCCCTCGATAAGCGGGACCTTCGCGAGGTCGGCCACATAGGCCCGCGTTTCCAGCGGCAGTATCGCCGCGATCGTACGGGTGCGTCCGGTCCTCAGCGCCAGACCGTGGATGTTTGGCGCGTACCCCGCCTTCGCTGCCGCTTTCTGCACCCGGGCTCGGGTTCGGGGGTGGACTTCTGGCCCCTCCTTCAGGGCGCGCGATACGGTGGTCACGGACAGGCCGAGGCTGTTGGCAATCTGTCTAAGGTTTGGTCTGGCTGGTGGCGCCATGGTCTGGTCCGGTGCGATGCGTTCAGGTTGCAGGATGGCCAAGTATCCGCCGAAAGTGAAGCCAATGTCGGCTTGGCGACCAAAACGGCGACGTACCTGTAGTCTTAGCCCGCCACAAATATCATTCGTGTACGTACGAATCCAGCTTGACAGCGCAACGCATTTGGCCAATCGTAACGTTACAAATTTGATTGTAACGTTACGATTGGCACGCGCAAGACC
>NZ_FOVT01000027.1 GCF_900115245.1 Mesorhizobium sp. NFR06 | reverse complement strand
CGGCCGTAACTTCCAGCTCGCCTTCAGTGACCGTGCAGACCATGTCGTCGGCCATCACATCCCCCAGCGGGCTAGTTCCCTTCGGCTGATAAACGACGTCTTCCATGACGATTTTGTTGTACCCTTTGATACGGGAGTCTCGTGTCCCCCGTTCGACGAGGCGAACGCCAGGAAAAATCTCTTTGCCATCAGTCGGACCGTAGGACTTGGCCGCCACCGGAGTGGATTTTGCGGCCAACAGCGGGGCGGCCAACGAGGTGGCCCCAAGGGCGAGAGCATTACGTCGATTCATCTTCATAACATCCTCCCTGAGTTAGTCCGCCCGGTTGGGCGAACCTGATATTTTACGCGCCCGAGAAGCCAAATAGTCAAAACACAATTGAGCAGGCAAACGCCGGCTATGACTTCCTGTTAATCTCGTATCAGGGAAAGGGTGTCCGGCGCCGTTTGTCCGGCGTCACGGCAAGATTGCAAGCGGACATGCTTAGGTAGCTCGCACATGTCACGGCCCCGGCGACTGATCCCTTTCTGTGCGCCTCACTTCCTCATCCGGTGAAGCTCTTTCGGCCTCGTGTCCGGCGTATAGATTAGCGTAGTCAAGCGATGCCGATGTGGCGCGTGATCTGTCCGTTGCTTTCCCAGTAAGTATGTTTCTTGGCGATAACAGGATCGTCCATCGCGGGTTGGACCTGCCCCGCCGTGTCAGTGGCGCGCGAGGTGACCGTATGCTCGCCCTCTGATGGGCCTTTCCAGTCGAGGTACCAGACCTTCCACGCGAATTCAGCTTCTTCACTATGGTCGATCGTCGCCTCGGTCCACGGGCCATCATCGATCTTCACTTCGACTTTGGCGATTGGTGCACCCCAGGCCGCACCGCTGATGCGGTATCCGGCATCGCTGCGCGTCACTCTGGCGGGCGCGGATTTCAGCAGCGCACGGCCGACCGAGGTCTCGGCCCACACCGTCTCGCCATTGTGCTCTTCCTCGCGAATGGTCACGTAGTCTCGGCCCATCAACAGACTCATGAAGCGCGTGTTGCGAATCTCAATGCGCTTGAGCCATTTGACGTTGGCGATGCCGTACCAGCCGGGCGCGATGAGCCGCACCGGGAAACCGTTGGGTTGCGGCAGAGCGGCCCCATTCATCTCGTAGCAGAGAATGTTGTTGGGGCTCATCGCGTCGGTGAGCGACATGCTACGGGCGAAATTCTGGTGCATCTTGACGTCGCGATTGTTGTCTTTGAGAGCGATATCGCCGACATCAGTGCCCCAAAAAACAACTTCGATGCCATTTTCCTTCACGCCTGCCTCTTCAAGTATGGCGGCGAGCGGCGTGCCAGCCCAGCGGGCATTGCCAATGCCGCCAGTAAAGAATGGAAAACCGTGATTGCCCGAACATTCTACGGTGAAAACCACCTCCTGGCGCGGCCGCGCCTTGAGGTCGGCAAGGGACAAGCTCAGAGGCTTCTTCACCAACCCATCGATTTCCAGCTTCCAGGCGTTCGCATCAATGGTTGGCCGATCAAAATGCGCGATGCTGAAGAACTTCTCATTAGGCGTCACCCATGAATCCATGTCCTCCCAGACAAGCTGACTCTGGATGACGGCCGGAACGGGATTGGGGAGCGGCTGATCAAGCCATGGAATCACGGTCTCCCCCGCCCTGCTTGGAAAAGCGTAGGCGAACCGTGAATGGAAGCATGCCAGGGCCGCAAGGGCGGCGCTGCCTTGACCGATGAATTCGCGTCGTTGAAGGTAATGCATGAGATTCTCCTCCAGTAAAAAGCTGATTTCTCCTCCAGTAAATAAAAGTAATCTCAGCCCAAATCGCCAAAGGGATTGGGCCGAAGCAGGTTATCTTGAGATCGCGCGGGAAAAGCTCCGTTGCTTAAGGCGGCGTCTCCCGCTCCCGTCGGCTGGCTCCGTCACCTACCGGAACTTTCAGCATATGCCTTATCCGCGTACGTGGCGAGGGCAAGGCTGTTCAAAAAGAACGTCGATCGTCAGGATATTTTCAGACTGCGTTCACGGACCTGCAACGGCTGGCTGTGTCCGGCAGAGCCGTGCTTGGCAGGCTCAAGCCTTGATAGGGTTGAGCATCAAATGCTGGATCAGGATGATCGTCTTGGCGTCGACGATGCGCCCGTCGGCAGTGGCGGCCAGCGCCTCGTCCAATGGCATTTCCAGAACCTCGATGTCCTCGCCCTCCTCCGGCGCGCCGCCGCCGGCCGAGATGCGGTCGGCCGGTGAATAGCGCGCCACGAAGAACCAGAGCCGTTCGGTCACGCTGCCGGGGCTCATATAGGGCGAAAACAGTCGCTCCACGTCCTTTAGCCGGTAGCCGAGCTCCTCTTCCGCCTCTTTGCGTATTGCGGTTTCGGGGTCGTTTTCGTCGAGCAGGCCGGCGCAGGCCTCGATCAGTGGTTCACGGTGGCCGGTAACATAAGCCGGGAAGCGGAACTGCCGCACCAGGAGCACGGTCGAGCGCTGCGGATCGAACGGCAGGATGACCGCGCCGTCGCCGCGATCGTAGGTCTGGCGGGTCTGCGTCTCCCATCGCCCGTCACGGCGGCGATAGTCGAGCACTGTCTTCTTCAACACCGCCCAGTCGTCCGAAAGAACCTCCTCCGAAAGGATGCGAACGCGATCTTCCATGACGACCTCCGATCTGGCCGCAAAGGGGTAGCGGCGAACGGGCACCCGCGCAATCCTGGAAACCGACTGGTCCAGCGAGGCGTTTCACCGGCTCGTGTCTGGCGTCAAGCGCTGTGGCTTACTAGATAGCGGTATCTCTCCAGGAGCCGGTTCATGACGTCATCGCTTTTCCAGCCGATCACCCTCGGCGGCCTCACCTTTCCCAACCGCATCGCGGTAGCGCCCATGTGCCAGTATTCGGCCGAGGACGGCTCGGCCAGCGACTGGCATCTCCATCACTGGATGAACCTGGCAATGTCAGGCGCCGGCATGGTCACCGTCGAGATGACGGATGTCGAGCGGCGCGGGCGCATCTCGCATGGCTGTCTTGGCTTTTACTCCGACGACAACGAGGCGGCCGCCAAGCGCACCCTCGACGCCGCCAGGCGCGTCGCCCCGCCGGGCACGAAGTTCGGCGTCCAGCTTGCCCATGCCGGCCGCAAGGCCTCGAACCGCAAACCCTGGGAAGGTGGCGGTCCGCTGCAGCCGGGCGAAGATCCCTGGCAGACGGTTTCAGCCTCGGCCATCGCCTATGACACCGGCTGGAATGTGCCGCATGCGTTGGAGGATGACGAGATCCTGCAGCTCGTTGCGCGTTTCGCGCAGTCGGCCGTGCGCGCCGGACGCGCCGGCTTCGACTTTGCCGAACTGCACGCCGCGCATGGCTATCTGATCTTCCAGTTCCTTTCGCCGCTCTCCAACCAGCGCACCGACCGTTGGGGCGGATCGCTGGAAAACCGCATGCGCTTCCTGCTCGAAATCGCGCGGGCGGTGAGGAAGGCTGCCCCGGCCATGATGCTGGGCGCGCGGCTTTCGGTGAAGGAATGGGTCGATGGCGGTTTCGACATCGAGGACGCGATCGAGGTGGCCAAGGCGCTGAAGGCCGAGGGCATTGCCTATCTGTGCTGCTCCAGCGGCGGCAATTCGCCCCTGCAGCAGGTGCCGCCCGGCCCCGGCTACCAGGTGCATCTTGCGGAGGCCGTGCGCAAGGGCGCCGGCATTCCGACGCGCGCCGTGGGACTGATCGACGACCCGAGCCAGGCCGAGGCGATCGTCGCCGATGGTCGTGCCGATATGGTGGCGATGGCACGTGCGTTCCTGGCCGACCCGCGCTGGGGCTGGCGTGCGGCGGCGACCTTCGGCGAGGAAATCCATCCGGCACCGCAGCTGGCGCGTTCGGTGGCAACGATGCGCCACTGGATGAAGGCCGCCGGCTGAACCGAAATGCCAGCGGGGTCCTGAGACGTTTGGGCGCAGCATCCTCGCCACAACTGCAACCAATTTGGCCGCTCTACGTTGGCGGCCATGATAGACAACAAGCCTTTTGAAAAGCCAGTGGTGGTCGAGCTCGGCCATGTCGGCAAATATCGCCAAATAAACAGCACCCGCGAGGCCGCCGAGTGCCTGATGACCGTTTGGCCGCTCAATCGCGGCCAGCGCCACCGTGATGCTCTCGACACTTGCCTCAAAGCGCTGGAAGGTTATCGTTCGACAGCGGACGCGCGTCGCGCCCTTGTCGAGGCAGCCAGGGAATCCGAAGTGCTGGTTCCCGAAGACAGGTTGCCTGACGGAAAGCTGCATTGAGCGGGCTTCTTAACCGGAGGATTTCATGGCGAAGCTGACTTACAAGATCGTCGAGCATGATGGCGGCTGGGCCTACAAGGTCGGCTCGACGTTTTCGGAGACTTTCCGCACGCACCAGGAGGCGCTGCGCGCGGCCGAAATCGCCTCGGCCGAACAGCAGGTTGCCGGCACGACGGACGGCATTCAGTATGAGGATGCCGAAGGCACGTGGCACGACGAACTGGCCGACGGCCGCGACCGCCCGCAGACCGAAGTATCCGACTGAGGGTTGGAACCGCCACCGCGACCGGCAAAGTCCTTGGGCTTCATGCCGGCCGCCGGCGGCTAGGCGGATCTACTTTCCGCAGTAATGGTCATTGATGTTTTGTTGTGAATTGGCGTCCGGACCGGGCGTGGCATCGGCGCAGCGGTCGATAGTCCCGGTGTTGCCAAGGGTGTTCTATCGGGCGCCGCGGCCCCAGATGGCGATGCCCGTGGAACCATGGGTTGGAAGCAAGGTTCCGCTGGAAATCCGCGTAGCCGCGAAAAATGCCCGACACTTTTGCGTGACGCACCGCGAGGCGCGGCGCGAATAGCGGCCGCAATCATCTCTCATTGGCGAAGGCGCGGGCCGCGACTCGCTGGATAAAGGCGACGACCCGTTCGGGTTCCACAAATTGCGGCATGTGGCCGAGACCTTCGACCCGCTCGAAGTCGAGATCCTTGATCTCGTCCAGCATCGGCTCGCCATGGACCGCCTCGCCGATCACCTGATCCCCGGTGCCGAACAGGATGCCGGTTGGCATCGATATTGCGCGGTAACGTCGCTCGATTTGTCCAAGGTCCCGTTCCACCGCCACGACGTCGGTGGATGTCGCGAAGTAGTGAGACGGTCGCAATCCGAGCCATCCGCCGCCGGCGACCATGTAGTCGGCCGGAACCGCTTGCGGCGCGAAAATGAACTTCATGGTCGGTTGTGCGTAGCGAAGACTTAGCGGTATCGCCACCGTATGAGCCAGAAGGCGTCGCAGCAGCGGTGTGGGAACATAGAGCAGGTCGAATCCCCGACCCGTCCTCGCTTCCAGATGCGTCAGCGGTGAAAGCAGTGCGATGCCGGAGATCGCTGCCGGATGTTCAGTCGCCAGCGCAAGCGCGATCGCCCCGCCGAGTGAATGGCCGACGATCAAAGGACGTTCCAGGCGCAGTTCCTCGATGAAGCGCCGCACGACTTCGGCCTGTTCGGGCAGCCGCCCGGTCGCGCCGCTTGCCCGAGCCGAATAGCCGGAACCAGGCCGGTCCAGCGCGATCAGCCGATAACCGGCGCCGAAGCGTCCGAACAGTGTGTGACGAAAATGATGGAGTTGGGCGCCGAGCCCGTGCAGAAAGACGATCGGCCGGCCGTCGCCTTGTTCCACGTAGTGGATGCGGTTGCCGTCGATCTCGACGAATTTTCCGCAAGTCGGCACCAGTCTTTCGGCCTTCGCCGCGACCCGCCAGGTCATGAGCATCAGGGCCAGCAAGACAAGCGCGGCCGCGACGAGCAAGCCAGCGAACAGCCACAAGACAATCGATATCAGCATATTTTCATCCAGGTCGGAGCGTTCCGCACCATATCCGCGACAACCGCCGCCACAAGCGCACATCCTGCTTTCGCATTGCGGCCGGCCGCGGGCCGCGTTATCTCAGGCGACGTCTTCCGCCGGAGCCTGCCATGCCTGAAATCGTCACCGCCGCCATGCTCGTCATCGGCGACGAAATCCTCTCCGGCCGCACCAAGGACAAGAACATCGGCCATCTCGCCGACATCATGACGGCGATCGGCATCGACCTGAAGGAAGTGCGTATCGTCCCCGACGAGGAGGACGAGATCGTCTCCGCGGTGAATGCCGTGCGCGCCCGCTATACTTACGTCTTTACGACGGGTGGCATCGGCCCAACGCATGACGACATCACCGCCGATTCCATCGCCAAGGCCTTCGGCGTGCCCTGCGAGTACGACGCCAAGGCTTACGCTTTGCTCGAAGCAAGCTATGCCGGGCGCGGCATCGAATTCACCGAGGCGCGCAAGCGCATGGCGCGTATGCCGCGCGGCGCCGACCATATCGACAACCCCGTCTCGGTCGCGCCGGGCTTCCGTATCGGCAACGTCCATGTCATGGCCGGCGTGCCGTCGATCTTCCAGGCCATGCTCGACAGTGTCGTGCCGACGCTCAAGGCCGGCACCAGGATGCTGTCGGCCACCGTGCATTGCCCCGTCGGCGAGGGCTTGATCGGCGGACCGCTGGCCGACATCCAGAAGGCGCATCCCGGCACCATCATCGGCTCCTATCCCAAATATGGCGACGGCAAATTCTGGACCGAGCTCGTCGTCCGCGCCCGTAGCGAGGACGCCCTCGAGGCCGCGCGCAAGGACGTCGAGGCGATGGTGGGGCGCTTCGCCAAGGCAGGCTGACCCACGGAACCAGATCGGGTTTACCGACGTTTCAGGCGGACCACTTCCCTCCCTCCGTTTGACGGCCAAAGGCGCAGTGGCGCCGACAGATATGAGGGAAAGGCGCGGTTGCGCCGACAGACTTGAGGGGATGTCATGCGCTTCAAGACGATCGTCGCCATTTTGCAGAACGAACAGGACGCCGAGCGCGTCCTCGATTGCGCCATTCCGCTTGCCGACAGGTTCGAGAGCCACCTCGTCGGCATCCATGCCGAGGCGCTTCCCGTCCCCTACACATCGGCCACCGGCTTCCCGGATACCGAGTTCCTGCAGGTCTCAGCCGAGATGAACAAGGAGCGCGCCGACAAGCTGCAGGCGTATTTTCTGAAGCGGGTCGAGGAGACCGGCCTGTCCTTCGAATGGCGAAGCCTGGAAAGCTTCTCTGGCGACAGCGCGCTGACCGGCATATCGAGCGTGCGCGCCGCCGATCTGATCATCGCCGCGCAGCGTGACACCGGTGGCGATCCGAGCGCCGATGTCGACACGCTGGTTTACGATGCCGGACGGCCGGTGCTGGTCGTGCCCCATGCCGGGCCGCTGGTTACGACCTTCAGACGTGTGCTGCTTGCCTGGAACGGCAGCAAGGAAGCGGCTCGCGCCGCTTTCGATGCCCTGCCCTTCATCGCCGAGGCCGACAAGACCGACATTCTCGTCATCGACCCGCCGGAGACGCTCGATGAATCTCCGGAGGCCGCCGGCGCCGAGATCGCCGCGGCGCTGTCGCGCCACGGCGCCAATGTCAGCGTCTGCGTGCAAAAATCCGGCGGCACTTCGGTCGACGACATGATTCAGGCCCGGATCGCCGAGTCCGGCGCCGATCTTCTGGTGCTCGGCGCCTACAGCCACTCCTGGCTGCGCCAGCTTCTGTTCGGCGGCGTCACCCGCACGGTGCTGCGCACGACGAACGTCGCGGCCTTCCTGTCGCGCTAAGCATGCCTCCCGAACGGAGGAGCCCGGTTTCGGGCACGGACATGCGCAATCGGACCCTGCAGCGCCTCGCCTGAATTCGTTTCGGCGCGCCATGCTTCAAGTCCACAGCCCTGCCAGTGACTCGCCCTTGCCAAGGCTGGCGCTTTCCGGCTAATTCCGCGTGCATTCCACCAATTTCGCGCGCCGTCGGCGCGCTTGCGGAGTGCGTGAGCCATGTCCCTTCCCGAAAAAGCCTTTCCCGTCTCCTGGGACCAGTTCCACCGCGACGCCCGTGCGCTGTCCTGGCGGCTTTCCGGCGCCAACAAGGGACAGTGGAAGGCAATCGTCTGCATCACCCGCGGCGGCCTGGTGCCCGCGGCCATCATTGCGCGCGAACTCGGCATCCGGGTCATCGAGACGGTGTGCGTCGCTTCCTACCACGACTATACCAGCCAGGGTCAGTTGCAGGTTCTCAAGGAGATTTCGCCGCCACTGCTCGCCGATGACGGAGCCGGCGTGCTGATCATCGACGACCTGACCGATACCGGCAAGACGGCCGGCATCGTGCGCGCCATGATGCCAAAGGCGCATTTCGCGACCGTCTATGCCAAGCCGAAGGGCCGGCCGCTGGTCGACACGTTCGTCACCGAGGTCAGCCAGGATACCTGGATCTACTTTCCCTGGGACATGGGCTTCACCTACCAGAAGCCGATCGCGGACGATCACGCCGGCTGAATGGCCGCTATTTCCTGCTGAATCCGGTCGCAAGCCGGATCGCGGACTGTCACATGGACCGCGCGGTCGACTATTTTCTCCAGAAGATCCAGCTTCAAAGTGTCGTGCAGTCGCGTCGATGAGCACGTCTACTTCGTGGGATTGACTTTTTCTGGTGCGATTTTCGGACAGAGTGAAGTTTTTTACTTTTAAAGCCCACAATTCGCCGTAAGATTTGTAAGGCGGCAAACGATTCTGGAGGCTGGGGCAGATTCTTCCGATGTTGACGAGGCCGACATCACACGACCAGGTGGCTGAAAGGGTCAGGCGACTTTTCGGCAAGGCGCCTCGTCGCCTGCAGGTCGCCGCGTTGCCTTGGCGTGAGGGCCGGGACGGCGTCGAGATCATGTTGATCACCAGCCGCGATACCGGGCGCTGGGTGCTGCCCAAGGGTTGGCCGGAGGCCAGGGAGGCGCTTTGCGAGGCAGCCGCGCGTGAAGCGGGCGAAGAAGCGGGATTGCGGGGCACCGTCTCGCATCTTGAAGCCGGCCGCTATTTCTATGCCAAGGTCCTCGGCTCCGGCGAGGAAGTGCCTTGCGAAGTGCTTGTCTTTCCGCTGCATGTCGAGCGTGTCGCGGATCGCTGGAAAGAGAAGCGCGCACGAACGCGCAAATGGGTCGGCGCGACCGAAGCGGTCCAAATGGTCAACGAGCCGGACCTTTGCCAGATCATTGCCGGCTTCTGCGCCGCGCCGCACAAGTTCGCCTGATTCAAAGCAATTCCAGGAAAAGTGTGACGCGGTTTTCCGTCAGGAATTGGGTCAAAACAAAGAGGTAGGGCGTTTCGCCGTTTCCGTGAAACGGTGAAAGACTCTAGCCGTAGCCCCTCCGGCCCGGAATTCAAACAGGCGATAGATGGCTCGGCAGTGCTCAGGCGCGGCCGAAATCGTCGGAACTCAGCCGGGTCCAGCGATCGCCCATCAACCCGCCGATGAAGATGTCGCCGGAGCGAACCGCTTCCGCGACCTCGGCAATGCGTGAGCGGACCATCGTGCCCCCGGCATAGCGGAAGAAGAGATCCTTGTAGCCGAAGAGTTGCGGCATGAACCGGCCCTGTGTCTGCCCGGTGATGCCCACGCAGCCCATCTCGCGCGCGGCCGCGATGAGGCCGTCCAGCGTCGCGGCCCAGTGGGATCCCGACGCCTGGATTTGCAAGAGGTTCGCGATGCCGCCGGGCTGGCCGTAAAAGGCATAGCACCCGAGCATCTTGCCCGTTTCGTCGTAAGTTCCGCCGAAATGAAGTGGGCCGTCGGCGCGCTTCTCGGCCGCCAATGCGAGCAGCTGTGGCAGTTCGCCATCCTTCCAACGCGGCCGAAGAGCATAATCGGACGTCAGTGTCGGCAGCCGCTCCGCAAACTGTGCGGCATCGATCGGTTCCCGATGGATCCGTTGTGATGACGAATGCTGGGGCGGGGGCTCGAAACTTCGTCTTGCAAGAGCGTCGAATGCCCGCGCGCAGGAATCGAGTGCAAAGCGAGGCAAGCCGGGCCATTTACGGTGCAGCACCGCCGCGGCCATGGCGCCAGGCCGGAAAATGCAGGTCCATTCCAGACAATGCACCGGCAGGAGTTGGTACTTCATCGGGCGCGCGAAGGCCAGCGATGTCCGGTTGGCCGAATCTGTCAGCTGTAGATCGAATTCGCCCTGATGCAGGGCGCGCAGCAATTGCGGTCCCGCCCAGCCGTGATCGATGCCGGAATCAGCCATGAACGGCCCGATGATGGCCGCATTCAATGCCGTTCCGTTGAGTTCGTAGCGGGCCTTCAGAACGCCGAGGAACCCACCCAAACGGCCCTGCGGGTTGATTTGGACAAGAGCCTTGCTCTCACCGTCACCGAGATATAGCTCCCTCATATATTCCGCCGTCTGCGCTATCGCGCGTTCGCGCAGGCGGCGACGATGGCGAAACTTCGTCAGGAAGAGTGCGGCGACGTGCTCGAGATCTTCGGCGGCGAGCGGCCTAACCGAGCCATGCTGAGATTCAACCACCGACGGCGCAGCCACCATTCCCGGACCGGCATTTGCGGAGGCAATATTCATTGTGAATGCCTATACGAGGTCCTGCGCCGGCGGCCGAAACCCTGACGCTGCCAAAGAAGATCTCCTACTGGTTGGCATGTCTATAAAAGGCTCCGGAGCACTTGCGTCTACCATAGCTGAATTGCCTTTGTGTAAACATACGACCAATATCGTTAAAAACTATGTATCTGTATCGGCATCGCAAATAAAATGAATAAAAACTTCAGTATATGGAAAGGAATTTGAATCCGGCCTTTCGTCACTCTGGCCGCATGACGAGAGTAAGGTTGCAGCTGCGGACTTTGCCGACCGATTCGCACGAGCGTCATACTCTGAGCCGCAGGACTTCGGAAGCCGCGCCCGCCGACGCTCGCGACGGTCGCGTCGCGGTTCGCCGGTATCGAACCCGGGCAAAAGCCGCATTGCGGCTGACGGCGCCCGGCTTCTGCCGGGCGCCGTCCTCAGCCGACAAGCCCTTTGGTCAGTTCGAGCGCCTGGCGCTCGAACAACCGCCGGTAGATGCCGCCGTTCAGCCGGATCAGCGCGTCATGCGAACCTTCCTCGGCGATACGGCCGCGATCGAAGACGAGCAGCCGGTCGAGCGCCCGCACCGTCGACAGCCGATGCGCGATGACCAGGGTCGTGCGCCCCACCATCAGCCGCTCCATCGCCTTCTGGATCAGCACTTCCGATTCCGAGTCGAGGCTCGATGTCGCCTCGTCCAGGATCAGGATGCGCGCATCGGCCAGGAAGGCGCGCGCGATCGCCACGCGCTGGCGCTCGCCGCCCGACAGCTTCACGCCGCGCTCGCCCACCAGCGTTCCATAGCCCTTGGGCAGATTGACGATGAAATCATGAGCGCTGGCGAGTTTCGCCGCATGCTCGATCTCGGCCTGCGTGGCGCCCGGCCTCGCATAGGCGATGTTCTCGGCAAGCGAGCGGTGGAACAGGATCGGCTCCTGCTGGACGATGGCGATCTGGCTGCGCAGCGACGCCTGCTCGACTTGCGCGATATCGTGCCCGTCGATCAGGATTCGTCCCGCATTCACGTCATAGAGGCGCTGGATCAGCTTGACGAAGGTCGTCTTGCCGGAACCTGAATGCCCGACCAGCCCGATGCGTTCACCCGCCGCGATATCGACCGAGAAATCGCGGTAGAGCGGCAGCCGGTGATTGCCATAGTGGAACGTCACCTTGTCGACGGCGATATGCCCATCGGAGATCCGGATCGGCCGAGCACCGGGCCGGTCCTCGATGCCGAGCGGCTCCGACTGGAAGTCGACCAGTTCCTCCATGTCGTTGATCGAGCGCTGCAGGTTGCGGATATGCGTGCCGATGTCGCGCAGATAGCCTTGCAGCACGAAGAACGAGGTCAACACGAAGGCGACATCGCCGGCGCTCGCCTGCCCCCAGGCCCACAACATGAGGGCAAGACCGATTACCGCCGCGCGCATCAGGAGCAGCAACGTCCCTTGCGTGGAGCCGTTGGCCGTGCCGCGCATCCAGGTGCGGCCGGTGCGCAGCCGCCATTTGGCGACCACGCGCGCCAGCCGCGCCTCCTCGCGGGCCTCCGCACCGAAGCCCTTGACGACGGCATTGCAGCTCACCGCGTCGGCCAGCGAGCCGCCAAGCCGCGTGTCCCAGCTGTTGGCGAGCCGCGCGGCGGGCGCGACATAGCCGAGCGACAGTGTCGCCGTGACCGTGATGAACAGCACCGAGCCGGCCGCCACCACAGCCCCCATCAGCGGCCAGAACCAGCCGAGCAGAAGCGTCGACCCGACAAGCATGACCACCGACGGCAGAAGCGCGATCAGGATCGTGTCGTTGAGCAGATCCAGCGCCCACATGCCGCGGGTAATCTTGCGCACCGTCGATCCGGCGAAGCTGTTGGCGTGCCAATCCGTCGAAAAGCGCTGCACGCGATGGAAGGCATCGGCGGCGATGTCGGACATCATCTTCAGCGTCAGCTCGACGATCCCCAGGAAGGCGGCATTGCGCAGCACGACGCCGGCCAGCGCCAGCCCCATCAGGATCGAGAACGCCGCCATCGCCGCGTCCCAGGCGACCGCGTTGGTTCCAGCGCCGCTGGCGACCGCGTCGACCAGGCGGCCGGAATAAAAGGGTGTCAGCACATCGGCGAGCGTCGACAGCAGGAACGCGCCCATGATGAGCGAAAGCCGCCACGGCTGGCGGCGCCAATGATGGAATGTAAAGCCCAGCACGGTGCGAAAGGCGCTGGCACGCAGATCGATCTTGAAACGAGCCATGATGTCATGCGGGCGCAACGAGCCCGATTCCGGTAATGTCTAATTGGAAAAACCCGCGCCCAGGCCTTGCGGCGCCTCTGTGTGCGGGAGGTTCAGTATGGCAGGCCGCCCGCCCAGAGGCGGCGACCGGCAGCGGCCAATGCCTGTTCCGCGTCTGGCTCTCCGAAAAATCCTCGGAGCGCCGACGCCAACCTAGGCCTCGTAGCCTCGCATAACGATGTCAGTTCCTGCCATACGGTCCTCCCGAAAGGGAATCGCGGAGAAGTCCTTATAAGGGGACGTCGGCCCATCGCCAAGGCAACCCGTCGCCAAAACGGCATCTGGTCCAAGCACTGAGACGAATTTGCAACAACGCAGCGTTGCATGGGCGTCGCCCGTCAAGCTGCCGGCTTGCGGTCCAGGCGCATGTAGCGTCCATCGGTCGACGCCTCGAAGCCGAATTTCTCGTAGAGGCTGTGGGCGTCATCGGTCGAGAGGCTCCAATGCGTCACCGTCCCGACCTCGGGGTGGTCGATCAGCGCCTGGACGAGCCGCTTGCCGATCCCCTGTCCGCGATGCTGCGGCCAGATGATGACGTCGGCAACATAGGCAAACACCGTATAGTCGGTGATCGCGCGGGCAAACCCGACCTGCTTGCCGTCGATATAGGCGCCGGCGCAAAGCGAGTTGTCGAAGGCGCGATGGTGGGCCTCGTCGGTTCGGGACGCGCCCCAGTAGCTTTGCATGAGCTGGTCGGAGGTCGCCCGGAAATCGATCCGCGACAGGTCGAAACTGATTTCTATGTCTTGCATGCCCCCGCCCTGCCGGACTAGCCGCCGTCCCGGAAACGGTTGGTGATCGGATAGCGGCGGTCTCGGCCGAAATTCTTCCTTGTGATCTTCACGCCTGGCGCGGCCTGCCTGCGCTTGTATTCGGCGATGTAGAGCAGGTGTTCGACGCGTGTGACCATGGCGCGGTCGTGGCCGCGCGCGACGATGTCGTCGACGCTCATCTCATTCTCGACCAGGCACTCAAGGATGTCGTCCAGCACCGGATAGGGCGGCAGCGAATCCTGGTCGGTCTGGTTCTCGCGCAGCTCCGCCGACGGAGCCTTGTCGATGATGTTGTTCGGGATGACCTCGCCGGCGGGTCCGAGCGCGCCCGGCGGCACATGCATGTTGCGCCAGCGCGACAGCGCATAGACCTGCATCTTATAGAGGTCCTTGATCGGATTGAAGCCGCCGTTCATGTCACCGTAAAGCGTGGCGTAGCCCACCGACATCTCGCTCTTGTTGCCGGTGGTGACCACCATCGAGCCGAACTTGTTCGAGATAGCCATCAGGATGGTGCCGCGCGCGCGGCTTTGCAGGTTTTCCTCGGTGATGCCTTCCTGGGTGCCTTCGAAGAGTTGGGTCAGCGCGTGCTTGAAGCCTTCGACCGGCTCGGAGATCGGCACGATGTCGTAGCGGCAGCCGAGCGCCCGGGCGCAGTCCTCGGCATCCTTGAGCGAATCCTTCGACGTATACCGATAGGGCATCATGACGGTGCGCAGCCGCTCCTCGCCCAGCGCGTCGACGGCGAGCGCCGCGCAGATCGCCGAATCGATGCCGCCGGAAAGGCCGAGCACCACGTTCTTGAAGCCGTTCTTGTTGACGTAGTCGCGCAGGCCCAGCATGCAGGCCCGATAATCGGCCTCTTCGCGCTCGGGGATCTTCGACATCGGCCCTTCCGAGCAGATCCAGGTCTCTCCCTTTCTTTTCCAGGTGGTGACGTCGACCGCGTCCTCGAACTGGCTCATCTGGAAGGCAAGTGTCTTATCGGCCCCGATGGCGAACGAAGCGCCGTCGAAGATCAGCTCGTCCTGGCCGCCGAGCTGGTTGGCGTAGATCATCGGCAAGCCGGTTTCGATGACCTGCCGGATGACCACCTGATGGCGGACGTCGATCTTGGCGCGGTAATAGGGCGAGCCGTTCGGCACCAGCAGGATTTCGGCGCCGCTTTCGGCCAGCGTTTCGCAGACGGCAACGTCGCCCCAGATGTCCTCGCAGATGGGAATGCCGATACGCACGCCGCGGAAATTGACCGGACCCTGCAATTCCGGCCCGGCCTGGAAGACGCGTTTCTCGTCGAACTCGCCATAGTTCGGCAGATCGAGCTTATAGCGTTCGGCGATGATCTTGCCGTCATCGGCGAAGACGATGGAGTTGTGTGTGCCGGACTTGCGCTTCAGCGGCGTGCCGATGATGACGCCGGGTCCGCCATCGGCCGTGTCCTTCGCGAAATCCTCGGCTGCCTTTTCGCAAGCCTTCAGGAAGGAAGGCTTCAGCACCAGGTCCTCCGGCGGATAGCCAGGGAGGAAGAGCTCCGTATAGAGCACCAGATCGGCGCCCTGGCGCGCCGCGTCCGCCCTCGCCTCGCGCGCTTTTGCCAGATTGCCGGCGACGTCGCCGACAGTCGGATTGAGCTGGGCGACGGCGATGCGCAGGATATCGGGGGCGGTCTTGGTCATGGAACGGATTTAGCGTGGCTGAAATCGCCGGGCAATGCCGATCGCTTATACCAATCCGAGCCTACCGGTCCGAGCCGGGCATGAATGCGATCAGGTCCAATGCATGTCGCCCAGAAGTGTGCAGCGGTTCTGTGACAACGGCATGCATCAAACAAGAAGTTAAAAGCGCGTCGGCCGGATCCGTTTCAGCGCGAGGCGCCTTTAGTCGGCCATATACTCGCGCAGCGCCTCCACCGACCGGTTCTCGCCGATCGACATGGCCAGGATGCGCGAGATGTGGCGGCGCGGCAGGCCGGTCTCGGCCGACCATTGGTTGATCTGCGCCTGGATCTTGTCGAGATCCCGTTTCGAGGTCGGGTTCTCGGCGATATCGAGGCCGGCATCGCGCAGTGCCGCCGCCATGTCGGTGGAGACGACAAACGTGTCCCATTCGAGCCAGCGCAGGAAATACTGACCGGTGTTGCCGCCCAGCCGGCTGCCATGCTTGGCGAGATAGGCGGTCAGGCCAACCTGATCGTCCGCCGGCCAGCCGGCAATGAATTTGCCGAAGCTGCCATGTTCTTTCGAGACGCGATCGACGAAGGCTGCGTTGTCGCGGACCGATTTGATCTTCTGCGGATTGCGCACGATGCGGCTGTCGGACGCCAGCTCGTGCCAGAAATCGTCCGGCTGAAACAAAAGCCGCTTTGGCTCGAAGCCGAGGAATGCTTCCTCGAAACCCGGCCATTTTTGTTCGATGACGCGCCACACGAAGCCGGCGGCGAAAATGCGTTCGGCCATGGTGGAGAGAATGCGATCGTCGGGAATTTTCGCTACCGCCATATTGTCCGGCGCGGGGCCAAGCAGCGGAGCCAGCGCGGCCTCTCCGCCCTTGCGCTTTGCCGCCCGCGCATGGATTTTCTGGAAATCGAGCATCGTTGTCCTCGCCTGTCAGCGGCAATCTATCACTTCACGTTCTGCCCGGCAGCCTCTACGTCTATGACGCTCTGCCGAAGGAGAGGACCATGAACAAGATCGTCGAAGATGTGGCGAACCGTTTGCTCAAGCGCAAGCCGGAGGGTTTCGGTCCGCTCGAGAGCCGCGTGCTTCAATCGACGCTTGAGCGCACCACCATCACGCGCGACACCAACAAGGCCGTCGCCTTTCACCAGACTTTCGGCGACCGCATCGCCGATTCGATCGCCAGGATCGGCGGCTCATGGTCTTTCATCCTCGGCTTCATCGCGTTTCTGGTGCTCTGGACCTCGGCCAATGCCTGGCTATTGTCGCGCGACGCGTTCGATCCCTACCCCTTCATCTTCCTCAATCTCGTGCTCTCGATGGTCGCTGCCTTGCAGGCGCCGATAATCATGATGTCGCAGAACCGCCAGACCGAACGCGACCGCATCGACGCGGCGCATGACTATGAGGTCAATCTGAAGGCCGAGATCGAAATCATGGCCCTGCATGAAAAGCTCGACGAACTGCGTCACAGCGAGATCATCGGCATGCGTGACGAAATCCTGCGCATGGCCGAGCAGATCAGGCGCATCGACGAAAAACTCTCGGCGCGGCCCGCAACAAAATGACTGAGACCATCCATCGCCTGATCGAGCAATACGGGCTGATCGCGGTCTTCCTCGGCTGTGTGGCCGAAGGCGAGAGCGCCGCGATCCTCGGCGGCTTCTTCGCTCATCAGCATGTCTTCGTGCTCTGGCAGACTTTCATCGCCGCCTTTCTCGGCGCCTTCGCCGGCGAAACGTTCTTCTTCACCCTCGGCCGCAGCTTCGCCGATCATCCTTACGTGAAAAGGCTGCGCAGGCGGCCCGGCTTCAGCCGCGCCTATCGCCTACTCAACACCCATCCCAACATTTTCGTGCTGACCAATCGCTACATCTACGGCATGCGGCTGGTCGGCGGTATCGCCGCCGGCTTGTCGACCGTGCCTGTGCCGCGCTTCGTCATCCTCAACGCCATCTCATCCGCGGTCTGGGCGACCGTGTTCAGCGGCATCGGCTACGTCTTCGGCCTAGGCGCGGAGGAGATGGTGGGCCAGGCGTTCGAGCGGCATGAACGCCTGCTCATTGCGCTTGCCGTCGGCGTCGGCGTCGCAATCATTGCTTGGCTGGTCGGCCACCACTTTGCCCGACGCGAACGCGCCAGGGAAGACCGGGCAGGATCCTGATCGCCGGAGCGATCGGCAAGCATCAGATCGGCGCGCCGATAAGGCGCTCGATGATGGCGATGCCCCAGACGCCGCCGGCGATCACGATCGAAATCAGCACCGCCAGCGAACCGCAGTCCTTGGCGAGTTGGATGTCGATGTGGAATTCGCGCGAGATCGCGTCGCAGGCCGCCTCAATGCCGGTGTTGAGCACTTCGACCATGATCAACAGCAGCACCGCGCCGATCAGCAGCGCATAGCCGCGCCAGGAGACCGAAATGAACCAACCGGCCGGCAGGGCGAGAGCGAGCAACAGCAGTTCCTGCTGGAATGCCTTTTCGTGCGCGGCCAGCTTGCGGAAGGCCCGAACTGAATTGATGAAGGCATCGATCAGTCGCTGCATGCCCATGCCCCTTTGCGAGTCACCGGCAGGGGATATCGCAATGACGGGACCAAGGGAATAAGGCAGCCGTTTCAAAATTCATCCGTCCGCGACCTTTATTGACGGAGTCGATTTTTCGAACTGCGGCAGCCCGTCCTCGATCGAATAGTAATCGCCCTTGTCGCCGGCGAAGATATGGCACCGACCCTGGAGGCTCGTTGGTTCATCGAACGATCCCGCCAGAACCGATACATAAGCATCGTCCGATGGCTTCCAGAACAGCAGCGAGCCGCACGTCTTGCAAAACCCGCGCCTGGCAAAGGCGGAGGCCTCGTACCAGGTGAGGTTTTCCGTGCCGAAGATTGCGATATCGGCATCTGAAACGTTGGTCGCTGCGTAGAAATGTCCACTCTGCTTGCGGCACTGCGAGCAATGGCAATAGACGACGCCGCGCAACGAGCCGCTCGTCCTGAAACGCACCGCCCCGCACAGGCACGATCCGCTGTGGTTGTCATCCATTCCGGCCTCCTTCGGCATCATTCGCCCGATTGTTGACGGATAGCATTTCAGTTTTGGGGTGGCTGGGCACAGGCAAATGCGACACCGGAGCGACGTGTTTCAAAGGCCGCGCCTGCACGGCCTTGCATCCTGGGGTAGCAAAAACATTGAGGAAATGCAGGCCATTAAGGAAACTTTAGCGATAACGCATTTATGGTTTCCACAAGCGATGGTCGTGATAGGGGACGCACCGGCGCAATCGCATTCCGGTTCGAATCCCCGTATGAGCGACTCCCGGCGGTGGCAGGTCTCCGGTCGCACTGAAGGGACAGTGAACAGACATGCAACCGGCAGCCAACCCTACCGACAGGAATACCGACATCGCCAGCACAGTCGTGGCGACGATGCGACAGCTCGGCGTGCTTGGCCTGCCGCGCAACTACGAGATCTTCTACGAAGCGCTCAGCGGCAGCAATCACGAACTCGGCCTTGCCGTCGTCTCGTTGAGCAGCCGCCCGACGCAGGAGGACCTCGATCGCATCGGACGCACCTTCTTCCCGCAGCATCACGGTCCCGCCATTGTCGAACATGCGCGGGATTTGATCGCCAGGGAACTCGAGGAAATCGCCGCGCTGCTGCGCAACGAACACACGCATATCGAGAAATACGGCCGCATTCTCGACGAGACATCGAGTGGATTGAGCAATCGCAGCCTGCTCTCGCAGGAGCTCCTGCACAAGATCGCCGGCGCGATGTCGGCCGCCACCAGCTCAACGATCGATCACGGCCGCCAGGTCGCCAGCACGCTCAGCGAAAAGACGGCCGAGCTTGAAAGCGTCAAGTCGAAGCTCGAGGAATACAAGCGGCTTGCCGACACGGACCCGCTCACGCAGCTGTGGAACCGCCGCGCTTTCGACAAGGAGATCACCCGGATCTACAACAGCAATCGCGGCATCCTGTTCAATGCCTTGATCCTTGCCGATATCGATCATTTCAAGGATATAAACGATCGCTACGGGCACCCGGTCGGCGACAGGATCCTGCAGATCATCGCCGAGATCTTCCAATCCAGCGTTCGTGCCGACATGTTCGTCGCGCGCACCGGCGGCGAGGAATTTGCGTTTATCGTCGAGGGCGCCAGCGAGGAAGCGACATGCGAAATCGCCGAGCGCATCCGCGCGCTGATCGAGCAGACCCCATTTACCAGCAGCCAGACCGGCATGAACTACGGCACCGTTACCGTATCCTTGGGCATCTGCATGGCCTCGGAGGCTGAGAGCCCCGAAGATCTCTATACCAAGGCGGACCGGGCGCTTTATCGCTCCAAGCTCGGCGGTCGTAACCGGGTGACCAAGCATTCAGCGATGGCAGGCCGCCCCGGCAAGGGCTGGCTGCTTTACAAGAAAGACTGAATCGGTCCCTTTCCAGACGAATTTTTGTGGACTATATTTTCCACAGAAATGAAAGGTGCGCTCATGCCACGTCCAGTCGCGGCCGCGACCGCGGCCGAGAATGCCGTCATCACCAAGGCCACGCTGCGCGCGGCCGACCTGCTCGACATCACCGCCAGGACACTCGCCCTGGTCATCGGCGTGTCGGAAGCAACGGTCTCGCGCATGCGCAAGCAACAATTCCTGCTCGAACGCGGCACCAAGCCGTTCGAGCTGGCGGTGCTGTTCGTTCGTCTGTTCCGCTCGCTCGACGCCATCGTCGGCGGCGACGCGACCGTTGCCAGGGCGTGGCTGAAGAACCCCAACACCACGCTCGACGGCACGCCGCTCGAAAAAATCCTGACGATTGCCGGACTTGTCGATGTCATTGCCTACCTGGACTCCCGGCGCGCTCTCGTCTGAGGCCGTCAGGCTCGAAGGCAAATACTGGCGCATGGTCGAGGCGCAACATCGCGTTTCGACCCTCAAGCTCGTCGACACGCTCGACGAACAGGCGCTGCTGGAGGACCTCATCGAGGACACCAAGCCGCAGATCCCGCTGGAATGCCGCCATCTCCATTATCTTTTGGCAACGCCCTTTCGCTACGGCTCCGTCTATCCGCACGGCTCGCGCTTCCGTCGCGCGGGCAAGACGAAAGGCGTCTACTATGCCGCCGAGACGGTGCTGACGGCGGTGGCGGAAATGGCCTTCTACCGCCTGCTGTTCTTCGCGGAATCGCCGGCGACGCAATGGCCGAACGATGCGGCGGAATACACTGCCTTCGCCGCCGCGATCAAATGCAACAGCGCCATCGACTTGACGCGGCCGCCGATCGGCCGCGATGAAAAAGCCTGGACGCACGCCACCGACTACACCGCCTGCCAGGCGATCGCCGATGTCGCCCGCGAGGCTGAGCTGCAGGCGATCCGTTATCGCTCGGTGCGCGATCCGAAGGGCGCCAACATCGCCCTGTTGACATGCAAGGGCTTTACCAGGGCAAAGCCGCTGGAGCCGCAGACCTGGCGCATCCGCATCGGCTCGTTCGGCATCCAGGCGATCTGCGAATTTCCGGAAAAACGCCTCGAATTCTCACGCACTGCCTTTGCCGATCCGCGACTGGCCGCCATGCGCTGGGAGCGCGGTCACTGAACTCGGAAGCTGTGTTGAGAGGTCGGGGCGGCCTCACCTGAATATCGACGCAGCTTAGGCCAGGATGTTCACGGCACGCGCCGCCACCAGCGCGATCGTCAGGAGCGAGATCATCGCCTCGGCCATCATCAAGAGCTTCGCGCGCTGGGTGAGCGGCAAGGTGTCGGTCGGCGAGAACGCCGTGGCGTTCGTGAAAGCCAGGAAAAAATAGTCGACGAAGCCCGGCAGCCAGCCTTGTATCTCGCGATCGGGCAACGTCATTTGCGGAAACAGGAAGTCGGCATGCGCGCGCTTGACCAGGCCACAGGTCGGCGGACCGCCCCGGTCGGTGCTCCAGAACCATAGCGCGAAGACGATCACATTAGTGACCCAGATGTTGAGCGCGTCGACGAGAAGCGTCGTGCCGGCCCCGGCATGCCCCTCGAGCAGCGCCCGCACCAGCAACACCAGCGATCCGCAATTCATGACGCTGATGACGCCGGTCATCACCAGTGCCGTGCGGCGGATGTAGAGGCGCAATTGGCCGATCGTGTACCAATGTTCGTGATCGACTGCCGTTCGGGTCGCCATTTGTGTCCAGGCCGTCGCGATCGACAACGGCGCCAGCAACGCCGCCTCGGCCGTCGGGGCCAGCCAGCGCGGACCGAAGGACAGGTTGTTGATGACCAGAAGCTGCAGGCAGATGATGACGACAACCGCCGCACGCGCCGACCAGAAGTCGAGCCCGCGGTGATGGATGATGGCATGCTGGTGACGCATGATGGCACCTGGTTGGCTGGGACCTCAGCGCTCCGAGCAGCGGCGGCCGCCCCGGCAATGACCGGCCGGCCACGGTCTTACCCGAAGCGCCGGCGACGGGTTCCAACGCAATCTTGGTTTTACAATGTTGCGGCAGCATACATTTTCGTAAGCTTCTGCTATCGGGCTATTCAGCGATCCACCGGTGTGATTTTAGGCTCGTATGTCGAGAACCAGCGAGTCCGCGCATGTCTGGCCGGCCGCGACCGCGGCGGAAGGCCATCTGTCGTCGTTATGGAGCGGCCTGGTCCGGCGCCCATGGCGATTGCTGGCGTTTTTGTGCCTTACCCAGATCGCCTGCTGGACCGTGATGCCGGCACTCGTCAATGTTGGCCCGCCAGGGGACGTCGTCGAGGGTTTCATGTGGGGCCGAGAATGGGTGCTGCTGACCTACAAGCACCCGCAACTGCCCTGCTGGCTGCTCGAGATAAGCCATCTCCTGACCGGCTCGTTCCGCTGGCCGCAATATATGCTGTCGCAACTGCTGGTCTCGACGACTTTCGTCCTGGTCTATCTTCTGGCGCGCGACATCATGGGGCCGACCCGCGCGCTCGCCGCCGTGCTCCTGATGCCCGCGATCTATTTCTTCGGCTGGCCCACCCCGCAATTCAACCATGACTATGCCCAGATGCCGTTCTGGGCCGGCATCTCATGGCTGTTGTGGCGCGCGGCGCGCGACGGACGGCCCGGCTGGTGGCTCGCCCTCGGCCTCGTTTCCGGCATAGGGCTCTATGCCAAGTTCTCGACGGCTTTGCTGCTGGCGTTCGGCGGCCTCTGGATTTTGTACGACGTCCGTGCCCGAAGCAGGCTTGCCACCCCGTGGCCATGGCTTGGCCTTGCGATTTTTCTCGGCACCGCGGCGCCGCTGGCGATCGAGCTTTTCCGCCTCGATTTCCTGCCGCTGACCTATGCCGAGCATCGCAACGCATGGGTGGTCGCGAACCGCGCCCGACTTTACTATATCGGCGTTCAGCTTGCCGGTCTGTCCGCCGTTCCCGTCGTTCTCGCGCTCTCCGGCCTGCTGCGCCGGCAAACAAGCCCCGCGCAGGAACCGTTATCGACCCACCCCGCCCCCGAGCGGCGCGCGGTTGTCTACCTGGCATGGATGGGCCTGGGGCCGGCGCTGCTGATCATGGTCGCCTCGCTGTTTACAGGCACCGGCGAATCCTGGGGAGCGACGATGTACAATCTCGTCGGCGCCCTGGCGATTGCGCTCTTGGGCCAGCGACTGGGGCCAGCCGAGTTGCGCCGGTTGACGGTGCTGGCACTGCTGTGCGTGGTCGGAATATCGAGCGCCTATGCGGCAACCCGCTGGACCAGCTGCAACATCCTCGGTCGCCTGCAGCCCGTGTGCTGGCCGGCGCGATCGATCTCGCAGGCGGCCGATGCGGTCTGGCACGAGACGGTATCGGCGCCGCTGCGCATCGTCGGCGGCGACGACGTCGCCGCCAGGCTTGCCGGGCTCGAAGCTCCGGACCAACCCTCGATATTCACTACTCTCGACCGGCGCCTTGCCCCCTGGATCACGGTCCAGCGCCTGCACGATCAGGGCATGCTGCTGGTATGGCCAAAGGGCTGGAAACTCTCCGCGCAACAGCAGGCCTGGACTGCCGGCCTGCCGGTCAAGACGGTGTTTTTCGACTGGTCGCTCAAGGCACCGCCCTTGCCTATCAATTTTGCCGTCATTCCGCCCGGCAGGACCAGTTTCCCTGGCGACCCCGCCGGACCGCCCGACCCGGAATGACCAGCGGTCCGGACTAATCCGTCTGCCAAAATAGAGAAGGCGCCGGCTCGTTGCCAGCGCCTCGTTGGTTTGGCGCGATCCCTGAGGGAAAGCTGCGGCGGGCTCTAGGCGTTCGCGGCCTGCTTGTGCTGGACCGGATGGCTCTTCTTGAGCAGGTCCGAGACCAGGAAGGCGAGTTCGATCGCCTGATCGGCGTTGAGGCGTGGATCGCAATGCGTGTGATAGCGATCCTGCAGGTCTTCCGCCGTGATCGCGCGGGCGCCGCCCGTGCATTCGGTGACGTTCTTGCCGGTCATCTCGACGTGGATGCCGCCCGGATGCGTGCCTTCGGCGCGATGCACCTCGAAGAAGGTCTGCACTTCCTTGAGGATGCGATCGAACGGCCGCGTCTTGTAGCCCGCCGCCTCGATCGTGTTGCCATGCATCGGATCGGACGACCACACCACGTTGCGGCCTTCCTTCTTCACTGCCCGCACCAGCTTCGGCAGGTGCTCGGCCACCTTGTCGGAGCCGAAACGCGCGATCAGCGTCAGGCGTCCTGGCTCGTTCTCCGGATTGAGCAGGTCGATGAGTTCCATGAGGCCGTCCGGCGTCAGCGACGGCCCGCATTTCAGGCCGAGCGGATTCTTGATGCCGCGGCAATATTCGATATGCGCATGGTCCGGCTGGCGGGTGCGGTCGCCGATCCAGATCATATGGCCGGAGGTCGCGTACCAGTCGCCCGAGGTGGAATCGACGCGCGTCAGCGCCTCTTCATAGCCGAGCAGCAGCGCCTCGTGGCTGGTGTAGAAATCTGTCTCGCGCAGCGCGAAATTGGTTTCCGACGTGATGCCGACCGCGCGCATGAAATCCATCGTTTCGGTGATGCGGTTGGCCAGCGATTCGTATTTCTCGCCCTGCGGACTGTCGGCGACGAAGCCCAGCATCCAGCGATGCACGTTCTCCAGGCTTGCGTAGCCGCCCTGCGCGAAGGCGCGCAGAAGGTTGAGGGTGGCGGCCGACTGGCGGTAGGCCATCTCCTGCCGCGCGGGATCGGGAATGCGCGACTTGGCGTCGAACTCGATGCCGTTGATGATGTCGCCACGGTAGCTCGGCAGCGTCACGCCGGCCTTGGTCTCGTTGTCCGACGAGCGCGGTTTGGCGAACTGGCCGGCGACGCGGCCGACCTTCACCACCGGCTGCGCGCCGGCGAAGGTGAGCACCACCGACATCTGCAGGAAGACGCGGAAAAAGTCGCGGATGTTGTCGGCGCCATGTTCGGCAAAGCTCTCCGCGCAGTCGCCGCCCTGGAGCAGGAAAGCCTCGCCGGCGGCGACCGCCGCCAGTTGCTTCTTCAGCTTGCGCGCCTCACCGGCAAAAACCAGCGGCGGGAAAGTGGCGAGTTGGGCTTCCGTCGCCTTAAGCGCCGCAAGGTCCGGATAGGCCGGAACCTGCTTGATCGGCTTTGCTCTCCACGAATTCGGCGACCATTTCGTCATCGCTGCATCCAATACTCTTCACAGCGAGCGCCTTGCCCGCCATTCCCGCCCCAACAAGAGGTCGCGGCTCCTTACACGAAGCCGATTTCCTATTCTAGCCGGGAATTTGAGCAGTGGCGAATACCTTGATCTGCTCGGAATTCCAATGTGAACCAGTCAGGCGGCGGCCTTGTCGACCAATCGGGCCAGATGCGTCATCACCACCGCCGATCCGGCGAGGCGCTTTTCGGCGTTCGGCCAATCACGCATGAAGACGACGCTGTGGTCGGCCCTGATCTTGGCCAGCGAGCCCTGCTCGCCGATGAACTTGACCAGCCCGACAGGGTTGGGGAACTCGCGCTTGCGGAAATGGATGACGACGCCCTTGGGGCCGGCATCGAGCTTCTCGACATTGGCCTTACGGCAAAGCGCCTTGATGAACACGATCTTCAACAGATGCGTCACTTCCTCCGGCAGCGGGCCGAACCGGTCGATCAGCTCGGCGCCGAAACCATCGATCTCCTCGGTGGTTTCGAGGTCGCCGAGGCGGCGGTAGAGCGCCATCCGGAGCTGGAGGTCGGGCACATAGCTTTCCGGGATCATCACCGCCGTGCCGACGGCGATCTGCGGCGACCAGCCGCCGTCCTGCGCCTCGCCGGTATCCTTCACCTCGGCAACCGCCTCTTCCAGCATCTGCTGGTAAAGCTCGAAGCCGACCTCCTTGATGTGGCCCGACTGCTCTTCGCCCAGAAGGTTGCCGGCGCCGCGGATGTCGAGGTCGTGGCTGGCGAGCTGGAAGCCCGCGCCCAGCGTGTCGAGCGATTGCAGCACCCTCAGCCGGCGCTCGGCCGTGTCGGTGAGCTTGCGCTTGGCCGGCAGCGTGAACAGTGCATAGGCGCGCACCTTCGACCGTCCGACGCGGCCGCGCAGCTGGTAGAGCTGGGCCAGGCCGAACATGTCTGCGCGGTGGACGACCAGCGTGTTGGCGGTCGGGATGTCGAGGCCGGATTCGACGATGGTGGTCGATAGTAGCACGTCGTACTGGCCATCATAGAAAGCGTTCATGATATCGTCGAGCTCGCCCGGCGGCATCTGCCCATGGGCCACCGCCACCTTCAGTTCCGGCACGGATTCCTTCAGGAAATCATGGATTTCGGCGAGATCGCTGATACGGGGCACGACATAGAAGGAATGGCCGCCGCGATAGCGCTCGCGCAGCAGCGTCTCGCGGATCACCAGCGGATCGGAAGGCGAGATGAAAGTGCGCACCGCCATGCGGTCGACCGGAGGGGTGGCGATCAACGACAGTTCCCGCACCCCGGTCAGCGCCAGCTGCAGTGTACGCGGGATCGGCGTCGCCGACAGCGTCAGCACGTGCACGTCGTTCTTCAGCTCCTTCAGCCGCTCCTTGTGCTTGACGCCGAAATGCTGCTCCTCGTCGATGATCAGAAGCCCGAGATTCTTGAACGAGATCGAGCTGCCGAGCAGCGCGTGCGTGCCGACGACTATGTCGACGGTGCCTTCGGCAACGCCTTTCTTGGTCTCTGCAAGCTCCTTCGAGCCAACGAGGCGAGACGCCTGCGCAATGCGGATCGGCAGGCCGGAAAAACGCTGCGAGAAAGTCTTGAAATGCTGGCGTGACAAAAGCGTGGTAGGCACCACGACAGCGACCTGAAACCCTTCCATCGCCGCGATGAAGGCGGCGCGCAACGCGACTTCCGTCTTGCCGAAGCCGACGTCGCCGCAGACCAGCCGGTCCATCGGCTTGCCGGCGCCGAGATCGCCCATGACGGAGTCGATCGCCGTCTGCTGGTCGTCGGTTTCCTCATAGGGGAATCGCGCGGCGAATTCGCCATAGAGCCCTTCGGCCGGGATCATCGCGGGTGCAGTGCGCATCTGCCGCTCGGCGGCGATGCGGATCAACTGCCCGGCCATGTCGAGAAGGCGCTTCTTCAGCCGCGCCTTGCGCGCCTGCCAGGCGCCGCCGCCGAGCTTGTCGAGCGTCGCTTCGGCCGAATCCGAACCGTAGCGCGACAGAAGTTCGATGTTTTCCACCGGCAGGAACAGCCGGTCGTCGCCGGAATAATGGATTTCGAGGCAATCGTGCGGCGCACCGACCGCCTCGATGGTGCGCAGCCCGATGAAGCGGCCGATGCCGTGGTCGGCATGGACGACGATGTCGCCGGACGACAGCGACGAGGCTTCGGCGATGAAATCCGAAGCCTTCTTCTTGCGCTTCGAACGCCGGATCAGCCTGTCGCCGAGGATATCCTGCTCGGCGACGACCACCATGTCGTCGGTCTCGAAGCCCGATTCGAGCGGCAGCACGGCGAGACCCGCCTGCCCCGGCTCGAGTTTTTCGACCTCCGCAAGCGTCGCGACCGGTTTCAGATTGCCTAGATGATGTTCGGCCAGAATCTGGCCAAGCCGGTCGAGCGAGCCTTCCGTCCAGCCGGCGACGATGACACGGCGGCGCGCGGCGCGCTCGTCGGCTATGTGCTTTACGACCACATCGAAGACATTGACATTCGGGTCGGCGCGCTCTTCGGCGAAGCTGCGGCCGTGGCGCGAGCCGGCGTGGAAGACCCGCCTGCCTCCGACATCGGGCGCGTCGAAGACGGTGAAGTCGATGTCCTCGCGCGGTCCGAGCGAGGATTTGAGATTCTCCGGCGACAGATAAAGCAGATCCGGCGCCACCGGCTTGTAGGGCACCGCATCCTTCAGCGCGCTGTCGGCCTGCTTCCGGCGCGCCTCGTAATGGTCGAGGATAAGCGTATGACGCTCGGCCAGCGCCTCATGCGCCAGATGGTCGAAGACGACAGGCGCATCCGGCAGATAGTCGAACACCGTCTCCAGCCGTTCGTAGAAGAACGGAAGCCAATGCTCCATCCCGGCGAAGCGCCGCCCTTCGCTGACCGCCGTATAGAGCGCATCATCGCGCGACGGCGCGCCGAAGGCGTCGATATAGGAACGGCGGAAGCGGCTGATCGTCGCCGGCGCCAGCGCCACTTCGCTCATCGCCTGCAGCGCCATCGACCTGCGCTGTCCGGTGGTGCGCTGGGTGGCGACATCGAAGACCCGGATCGATTCCAGCGTGTCGCCGAAAAAATCGAGCCGCAGCGCCTCGCTCCAGCCTGGCGCGAACAGGTCGAGGATGCCGCCGCGCACCGCGAACTCGCCGAGGCCGCGCACCGTCGGCACGCGTTCGAAGCCGGAGGTTTCCAGCCGCGCGATCAGCACGTTCATGTCGATCTGGTTGCCGGGCCTAGCATGAAAGGTCTGCGCCTCGATCAGCTCGCCCGGCGGGATGCGCTGCAACAGCGCATTGGCGGTGGTGAGGATGACGGCGCGATGCGGCTTTTTTGCCAGCGCGATCATGGCGGAAAGCGCGTCGAGCCGCCGCGCCGCGGCATCGGCACCGGGCGAAACGCGATCGTAAGGCAGGCAGTCCCAAGCCGGCAGTTCGAGCACCGGCAGGCCGGGCGCGGCAAAGGCTAGCGCCTCGATGATCGCCGGCAGTCGCTGGCCGTCGCGGGCGACGAACAGCACCGGCTTGTCTGGCGCGATCTCGTGCACCGTTTGCACCAGCGCGAAGGCTTCATAGCCGTCGGCGACGCCGTCGACGATGAACTGGCCGGCGCGGCCTTTCGGCAGACCGATGGAAGGAATGAGGCTCATGGATATGCGTTTTTCAAAATGTCATGGTCCGGCGCGACGCCAGTATCTTTTGCAGCACCGCGCAATCGATATCGGGCGGAACCGGGCGCTCGCCGGTGACCATCGGCAAAAATTCAGTGTCGGGGATTTCGAGAAGCTTTTCATATTGGTCGATTTCGTCGCCGGTCAAGGCGCCGATCTCCGCATCGGCGAAGGAGCCGAGGATCAGGTCCATCTCGCGCATGCCGCGATGCCACGAGCGGAACAGAAGCTTACGGCGGCGGACATCCAGCCCCTCGCTTGATCGCTGTGTACCCGTCATGGCACCCCCATCCCAGCTGAAGCGGCGCATATAGCGTGGATAGAGACCGGTGTCAGCCTTTGCGCTGCCGTCGTCGCGACATAAGCTGACACAATGCGTCCCTCCATCCTCGATCCCCTGTTCGTCCCGATCACCTCGCTTGCCGGCGTCGGCCCGAAGGTTGGCTTGCTGATCGAACGTATTGTGCCAGCCGATCCTGGCGACCGCGCCGCGCGCGCGGCCGACCTTTTGTTCCTGCTGCCCAACACGGTGATCGATCGCCGCAACCGTCCAGGCATCGCGCTATCGGCCGAAGGTCAGATCGTCACGCTCGAGGTGCGGGTTGACCGCCACCAGCCGCCACCGCGCGGCAACAGGTCGGTGCCGTACCGCGTCTATGCCCATGACGACACCGGCGAGGTTGCGCTGACCTTCTTCCACGCTCATGCCGCCTATTTGCAGAAGATGCTTCCCGAAGGCGAGCGTGTCGTGATCTCCGGCCGTATGGAATGGTTCAACGGCCGCCCCACCATGGTCCATCCAGACCACATCGCGCCGATCGACGAGGCCGAGGGGCTGCCGCTGGTCGAACCGGTCTATCCGCTCACCGCCGGCCTGTCGGCCAAGGTGCTGCGCCGCGCCATCGGGCAGGCGCTCGGCCGCCTGCCGGAATTGCCCGAGTGGCAGGACGACGCCTTCATGCGTCGCCATACCTTCGCGCCCTTCGGCGATGCGCTTGCCCGCATCCACCACCCGAAGGACCCGATTGACGTCGCCGTCGAGGGGGCGGCCTGGCGACGCCTTGCCTATGACGAGTTGCTTGCGGGTCAGGTATCCTTGGCACTGGTGCGTTCCAGAATCCGCCGCCTGTCGGGCCGGCCGCTGGTCGGCGATGGCCGCGTCGTCGAAAAGCTGCGTGCGGCCCTGCCCTACAAGCTCACCCCCAGCCAGGAATTCGCGCTCGCCGAAATCAATGCCGACCTTGCCGATCCGGAACGTATGCTGCGCCTGCTGCAGGGCGATGTCGGCTCCGGCAAGACGGTGGTGGCGTTACTTGCCATGGCGCGCGCGGTCGAGGCCGGCGGCCAGGCAGCGCTGATGGCGCCGACCGAAATCCTGGCGCGTCAGCATCTGGCGACCATCGCGCCGCTGGCGGAAAAGGTTGGCCTGCGCCTCGCCATCCTCACCGGGCGCGAAAAGGGGCGCGAACGCACCGAAACACTGGAAGGCCTTGCCAGCGGCGCGATCGACATCGTCGTCGGCACCCATGCGCTGTTCCAGGAAACGGTGACGTTCCACGATCTCGTGCTGGCCGTCGTCGACGAGCAGCACCGCTTCGGCGTCCACCAGCGCCTCGCCATCACCGCCAAGGGCGATGCGCCGGATATGCTGGTGATGACGGCCACACCCATCCCGCGCACGCTGGTGCTGACCGCCTTCGGCGACATGGACGTCTCGAAGCTCACCGAGAAGCCGGCCGGCCGACAGCCGATCCGCACCGTGACCTTGCCTATGGAGCGGCTCGACGAACTGGTCGGGCGCATGCGCGATGCCGTCGCAGAGGGCCAGAAGATCTACTGGATCTGCCCGCTGGTCGAGGAATCCGAAGAAATCAAGCTCATGTCGGCGGAGGACCGTTTCGCTTCGCTGAAACCGCTTTTCGGCGATCGGATCGGCCTGGTGCACGGCCGCATGAAGGGCGCGGAGAAGGACGAGGCGATGCGCGCCTTCAAGCAAGGCGAAACGCGCATCCTGATCGCCACCACCGTCATCGAGGTCGGCGTCGACGTTCCTGACGCCACCATCATGGTCATCGAGCATGCCGAACGTTTTGGCCTTGCCCAATTGCATCAATTGCGCGGCCGGGTCGGTCGCGGCGACAAGCCGTCATCCTGTGTGCTGCTCTACAAGGACCCGCTCGGCGAGACCGCAAGACGCCGGCTTTCGGTGATGCGCGAGACCGAGGATGGCTTCCGCATCGCCGAGGAGGATCTCAAATTGCGCGGCGAAGGCGAACTGCTTGGCACCCGCCAGTCCGGCACGCCCGGCTTCCAGGTGGCGCGGCTCGAATTCCATGCCGACCTGCTCGAAGCCGCGCGCGACGACGCGCGGCTGATCCTGTCGCGCGATCCGGAATTGCAAACCGAACGCGGCCAGGCTCTGCGGCTTTTGCTTTACCTGTTCGGTCGCGACGAGGCGGTCCGGCTGCTGCGCGCCGGCTGAGCGCCAAGCGCCGGATTGGCTAGCGGTCCTTCAAGATGCTCGCCATTCAGCGTCACCAGCTTGGCGTTGACTTCCGGCGCCACCAGGCCGGCTGACACGATCAGCTTGGCGCCGTCCTCGATCGACATGTCGAGCGGCACGATCTCGGATTTATGCACATACATCAGGAAGCCGGTGGTCGGATTCGGCGTGCAGGGCATAAACACCGCGATCAGCGGATCGCCCTCCTGGTCGAGCTTCTGGTTGATCTCGGTTTCCTTCTCGCTGGCGACGAAGACCAGCGACCAGACCCCCTTGCGCGGGTATTCGACCAGACCGACCTGGCGGAACATATCGCCCTTGTTCGACAGCACCGTCTCGAAGATCTGCTTCAGCGAGCCATAGATGCCGCGCACCAGAGGCATGCGGCCGAGCAGCCGCTCGCCGAAATTGACGATAGCGCGGCCGACGATGTTCGCCGTCAGGAAGCCGATCAGCGTGATCAGCACCAGCGCCACGATCAGCCCGAAGCCCGGAACAGGAAACGGCAGATAGGTGTCGGGGTTGTAGCGCGCGGGGATGTAAGGCTTCACCCAGGAATCGACCCAGCCGATGAGCGACCAGGCAATGTAGACCGTGATCGCCAACGGCGCGCAGACAATGAAGCCGGTCAGGAAATAATTCCTCAGCCGGGTCATGCCAGAGGTCTTCAGGGCGTCGGACATGAGTTCACCGCGGCGCAGGTTGCATCCCTAAGATTAGTGAACCCCGAGCCGGTTTGGAACTGCGAAGTTTTTAAGAACGCCTTTCTATGACGCGACTCTCAGTATACCAAATGGAAGCTGCTTCCGTTCGCGATTAGCCGAAACATCCTTCCCTTCGTCATCCACGGGCAGAGCAGGAGCTTCGCTCCCGCTCCGCCCGTGGATGACGAATGCAAGGACCACGGGCAGCTATGTACTTCGAGCTACTGTGCCCAAAGCAACCAGTGACGGTGCTACTCCACCGTCACCGATTTCGCCAGATTGCGCGGCTGATCGACATCGGTGCCCATGAACACGGCGGTGAAATAGGCCAGCATCTGGATCGGCAGCGCATAGATGATCGGCGAGATGATCTCGGGCACTGCGGGCAGGATGATCGTCTCCATCGTCTTGATGCCCGCCTGCGCCGCGCCCTTGGCGTCGGTGATCAGGATGATCTTGCCGCCGCGGGCCGCCACTTCCTGCATGTTCGATACCGTCTTTTCGAAAATCCGGTCATGCGGCGCGATGACGATCACCGGCATGTTCTCATCGATCAGCGCGATCGGCCCATGCTTCAGTTCGCCGGCCGCATAGCCCTCGGCGTGGATGTAGGAGATCTCCTTGAGCTTCAGCGCGCCTTCCATGGCCAAAGGGAAATTGGTGTCGCGGCCGAGATAGAGCACATCCTTGTAGCGGGAGAGCTCGCGCGAGATGCGTTCGATCTGCTCGTCCAGCTTCAGAACCTGGGTGGCGAAGCGCGGCGCCTCGGAAAGCTCGCGCACCAGCCGCCGCTCCTCGTCGGCCGAAATCGTGCCGCGCGCCACACCGGCCCGCACCGCGAGCGAGGCCAGCACCGAAAGCTGGCAGGTGAAGGCTTTGGTCGAGGCGACACCGATCTCCGGGCCGGCAAGCGTCGGCAGCACGACGTCGGATTCGCGCGCCATGGTCGATTCATGCACGTTGACGACGGCGCCGATCTTCATGCCCGCCTTGCGGCAATAGCGCAGCGAGGCAAGCGTGTCGGCGGTCTCGCCTGATTGCGAGATGAAGAAGGCCGCGTCGTTCGCCGAAAGCGGCATCTCGCGGTAGCGGAATTCCGATGCGACATCGATATCGACCGGCAGCCGCGCATAGCGCTCGAACCAGTATTTGCTGATCAGCCCGGCGAGATAGGCGGTGCCGCAGGCCGAGAGCGCCAGCCGGCCGATCTTGGCGAAGTCGAACGGCAGCTCGAGCGGCTTCGAGACGCCGGAGACGAAATCCACATAATACGCCAGCGTGTGCGAGATCACCTCCGGCTGCTCGTGGATCTCCTTTTCCATGAAATGCCGGCGATTGCCCTTGTCTACCATGAAGCTGGTCGACAGCGACTGCTGCCGGCCGCGCTCGACATTGTTGCCGTTGATGTCGAAGATGCTGACGCCGTTGCGGCGCACCACTGCCCAGTCGCCGTCTTCGAGATAGGTGATCGAATTGGTGAAGGGCGCAAGCGCAATGGCGTCGGAGCCCAGGAACATCTCGCCCTCGCCATGGCCGACGGCCAAAGGCGGACCGTTGCGGGCGCCGACGATCAGGTCCTCGTCGCCCTTGAACATGATTGCCAGCGCGAAGGCGCCTGCGAGCCGCTTCAGCGCCGCATGCGCGGCCTCCACCGGCTTCAGCCCCTTGGCGAGCTCGCGCGCCACCAGATGCGCGACGACCTCGGTGTCGGTCTGCGAGGCGAAGGTGTAGCCGTCGCGGGAAAGTTCGTCGCGCAGCTCGGCGAAATTCTCGATGATGCCGTTGTGGACGATGGCGACGCCGTTGGAAAAATGCGGATGGGCGTTGGTCTCATTCGGCACGCCATGCGTCGCCCAGCGCGTATGGCCGATGCCGATCGTGCCATCGAGCGGCTCGTCCTTCAGCCGGCGTTCGAGGTTGACCAGCTTGCCTTCGGCGCGGCGGCGGCCAAGCTCGCCATTCTCGATGGTGGCGACACCGGCCGAGTCGTAGCCGCGATATTCAAGCCGCTTCAATGCATCCACGATGAGCGGTGCGACTTGTTGCCGGCCGATAATTCCAACGATACCGCACATGCGACAGCCCCCGATTCCCAGCGGAAAACCCAGCGCTATCTAGGGATTGCCGGGCCGCCGCGAAAGTCAATTTGCGTTTCGTTCCGTGTCAACGGGAACGGTCTTCTGATGCCGGCGATTTGACAGACGGCTCCTTGCAATCGGGTTACTGCAACTGCCCGGTTTTCACCGCTCCGCTATCCGAGTTCATCTTTAGCGACAGCTGCGACCCTCTGTAAACCGCCGTTTGTAGGATCACTCCGCGGCCTTCTTCCTCGCCGCGGCCGCCGAAGCAAAGCGCTCACGCAACTCCTTGCCCTTGCCGGGGATCGTCTTCTGGCGGGCACGACCGAAGGCCAGCGCATCGTCCGGCACGCTTTCGGTGATCACGCTGCCAGAAGCGATATAGCCTCCCTTGCCGATCGTAACCGGCGCCACCAGCGAGGAATTCGAGCCGACGAAGGCGCCTTCGCCGATGTCGGTGAAGAATTTCGAATAACCGTCATAGTTGCAGGTGATGGTGCCGGCGCCGATATTGGCCGCCGCGCCGACACGTGCGTCGCCGATATAGGTCAGGTGGTTGACCTTGGCGCCTTCCTCGATGGTCGCCTGCTTGACCTCGCAGAAATTGCCGACCTTTGCCTTGGTGCGAAGGTCTGCGCCCGGCCGCAGCCGCGCGAACGGCCCCACATCGCAGTTCGAGGCGATGGTGGCGCCCTCGATATGGCTGAAGGCGTGGATCCTGGCGCCCGACGCGATCTTGACGCCTGGCCCGAACCAGACATTCGGCTCGACGACCGTATCGGCGCCAATTTCGGTATCATGCGAGAAATAGACCGTCTCAGGTGCAATCAGCGTCACGCCCGCAAGCATCGCCTCGCGCCGCCGGCGCGCCTGCCAGATCGCTTCCGCCTCCGCCAGCTCGGCCCGGTTGTTGATGCCCAGCGCATTCTCGAAACTGGCCTCCGTCGCCACCACGTCGAGGCCCCCGGCGCCCGCGATCTCGACGATGTCGGTAAGGTAGAACTCGCTCTTGGCGTTCCTGTTGCCGACCTTGTCGAGCAGTTGCAGCGCGTGCTTGCCGGCCACCGCCATCATGCCCGCATTGCAGAACCCGATTTTCTTCTCCTCTTCGGAGCAGTCCTTCTCCTCGCGAATGGCGACCAGATGGTCGTCTCTTTCGACCAGCCGGCCATAGCCGGCCGGGCTCGGCGGGCGGAAACCGATGACCGCGACGGCAGCGCCTTCCGCCAGCTTCCGCCGGGCGGCGGTCAGCGCGCCCGCGCCGATCAGCGGCGTGTCGCCGAACATCACGAGAATATCGTCGTAACCTCTTGATATCGCTTCGCGAGCGGCGAGCACGGCATGCCCGGTGCCGAGCCGCTGCTCCTGCACGAAAGTCTCCGCCTTCGGCGCGAATTTATGTGCCGCCCTGCGCATTTCTTCCGCGCCGTGACCGATCACCAGCGCCACGCCAGTCGCGCCGGCCGCCTCGGCGGCCTTCACCACATGCGCCACCATCGGCAGACCGGCAATGGCATGCAGCACCTTGGGCATCGCGCTTTTCATGCGCGTTCCTTCGCCGGCGGCGAGGATGACGGACAGGCAGGATCTCTGGCTCATGAACGGGCAACCATATGAAAGAGCTGAATCAAAAGCATGCTAGCAGCCGCGTGATGCTGCACCAATGCGGTTAAATTCCGGTGAGATGATGGAGCGGCTGAATTTTACTATGCGGATCCCCGGACGGCTACAGAAGGCCGTGCTTCCTGCATTCAGCCTGTTCGTCACTTGCAATTCAGCCAACACCTTCAGGCGTCCGGCGGGTTAGCCTAACCTTCCAAGCACCGGGAAATTCTCCAGCAGCCAGTACGACGCGCTCTGCACGCCTCCGGTGAGGAAGAACAAGCCGGCGACCACCAGCAGCGCGCCGATGGCTTTCTCGACCCTGCCGAGATGGACGCGGAATTTGCCGAGGAAGCGCATGAAGGCGCCGGAGAACAACGCCGCGACCAGGAACGGAATGCCGAGCCCGAGTGAATAGGCGGCAAGCAGCAGCGCCCCCTCGCCCACAGTTTCGCGGCCGCCGGCAAGCGTCAGGATCGGCCCCAGCACCGGGCCGATGCACGGCGTCCAGCCGAAGGCGAAGGCGAGCCCCATGACATAGGCGGCAACCATGCTGGCCGGCTTGCCCTGCGACTGGAAGCGCGCCTCGCGTGACAGAAGCGGGATGCGCAGAACGCCGAGGAAGTTCAGCCCCATCAGGATGATCAGCACTCCCGCCGCCATCGCCAGCGGCTCCTGCCAGACGCGCAGCAGGCGGCCGATGGTGGAAGCGCCGGCGCCGAGCGCGACGAAGACGGTCGAGAAGCCGAGCACGAAAGCCAGCGAGGCATAGAGCAGCGCTCCGCGGGCGCCTTCCCGTGCCGTCACGCCCTGATTGCCGCGGAAGTCGTCGACCGAAACGCCGGCCATGTAGCAGAGATAGGGCGGCACCAGCGGCAGCACGCAAGGCGACAGGAAGGAGATCGCCCCGGCCCCGACCGCGCTGACATAGCCGATGTCCAATGCCATCTAATGAGTCCCGATTGTGCTGGCGTCGATATAGCGACGCCGGCGCGCGCCTGCCAATCACCATTGTGTGGCACGTCGCCGCTTCGCGAAGGAAGAAACGGCCGCGCCAATGCGTTGTTCGGATGAGCGCGCGGCAATCGAGCGCTTGTTCTCAGGGAGATTGTCATGAAATCGATCGCACTCGGGTTTGCCGCCCTTCTGCTCGGCACCGCCGCGTCCCATGCCGCGGAAGCTTGGAAGGAAGCGGAAGTGGGTGGCACCAAGATCTACACCGATGCCAAGGGCATGACCCTTTACACCTTCGACAAGGATGAGAAGGGCAAATCCAGCTGCTACGACAAATGTGCCGCCAACTGGCCGCCGCTGAAGGCCGAAGCCGGCGCCAAGGCCGATGACGAATGGACGATCGTCGACCGCAAGGACGGCAGCAAGATGTGGGCCTATGACGGCAAGCCCGTCTACACCTTCGTCAAGGACAAGAAGGCCGGCGATATGACCGGCGAAGGCGTCGCCGGCGCCTGGCACGTCGTCAAGGCTGATTGAGCTCACGCCATGACTGCTCCGGCTGCCGGGTCCCTCGATCTGGCAGCCGGCCATCTTTTCGCAGTCGTCAGCCCGTTTGAGGCGCGGACGTCACTGTCCCCCAAAAAGTGATCTTTGCCATACACTCTTAGAGTGTATAGCCGACGGCCGCTTCGCAAATTGGGTCCCTCCCCTTGACCGATTGCAAAAGCACGGCCATGTGAGCGACGAAAAGAGTGGGATTTCGTCGTGCGTCGCGGAGTTCTTCCGCCACCTCACAATTGATAAGAGACCTCATGGACGTCGTCGTCGTCGAATCGCCGGCCAAAGCGAAGACAATCAACAAATATCTGGGCAAGAACTATAAGGTCCTGGCCTCGTTCGGCCATGTCCGCGACCTGCCGGCCAAGGACGGCTCGGTGCGCCCTGACGAGGACTTCGCCATGTCCTGGTCGGTCGACACCGCGTCGGGCAAGCGCCTCGCCGACATCGCCAAGGCGGTCAAGGATGCCGATGGGCTGATCCTCGCCACCGACCCGGATCGCGAGGGTGAGGCGATCTCCTGGCATGTGCTGGAAGTGCTGAAGCAGAAGCGCGCGCTGAAGGACAAGCCGGTCAGCCGCGTCGTCTTCAACGCCATCACCAAGGCCTCGGTGCTGGAGGCGATGGCCAACCCACGCCAGATCGACGCGCCGCTGGTCGACGCCTATCTCGCCCGCCGCGCGCTCGACTACCTCGTCGGCTTCACGCTGTCGCCGGTGCTGTGGCGCAAGCTGCCGGGCGCCCGTTCGGCCGGCCGCGTGCAGTCGGTGGCGCTGCGCCTGGTCTGCGACCGCGAATCCGAGATCGAGCGCTTCATCCGCGAGGAATACTGGCAGATCGCCGCCATCCTCGGCACGCCGCGCAACGACAGTTTCGAGGCGCGGCTGACCGCCTATGCCGGCAAGAAGCTGCAGAAGCTCGACATCGCCAACAAGGCGCAAGCCGACGACATCAAGGCGATGCTGGAAGGTGCGACCTTCAAGGCTTTGTCGGTCGAGGCCAAGCCCACCAAGCGCAATCCCGGCCCGCCCTTCACCACCTCGACGCTGCAGCAGGCCGCTTCGTCCGGGCTTGGCTTCTCAGCCACACGCACCATGCAGGTCGCGCAAAAGCTCTACGAAGGCATGGACATCGGCGGCGAGACCGCCGGTCTCATCACCTATATGCGAACCGACGGCGTGCAGATGGCGCCGGAGGCGATCGAGGCCGCCCGCAGCGCCATCGTCAGCGAATTCGGCGCAAAGTACCTGCCGGAAAAGCCGCGTTTTTATACGACCAAGGCCAAGAACGCCCAGGAAGCGCACGAGGCTATCCGCCCGACCGATTTCAAACGCACGCCGGCTTCGGTCAGGCAATATCTCGATAGCGACCAGGCCCGCCTCTACGAGCTGATCTGGAAGCGCGCCATCGCCAGCCAGATGCAGCCGGCCGAGATCGAGCGCACCACGGTCGAGATCGAGGCGGTCAACGGCGCCCGCTCGGCCGAACTGCGGGCGATCGGCTCGGTCATCCGTTTCGACGGTTTCATCGCCGCCTATACCGACCAGAAGGACGAGGACGCGGAAGACGAGGAAAGCCGCCGCCTGCCCGAAATCCGCGCCGGCGAGCAGCTTGCCCGTCAGGCGATCAACGCCACCCAGCACACCACCGAGCCGCCGCCGCGCTACTCCGAAGCGTCGCTGATCAAGAAGCTGGAAGAGCTCGGCATTGGCCGGCCGTCGACCTACACGGCCATTCTGAAGACGCTCGAGGACCGCGACTACGTCACAATCGACCGGCGCAGGCTGGTGCCGCAGGCCAAGGGCCGGCTGCTCTCGGCCTTCCTCGAAAGCTTCTTCGAGCGCTATGTCGAGTATGACTTCACTGCATCGCTCGAGGAAAAGCTCGACGAGATTTCCGACGGCAAGCTGGCCTGGAAGGACGTCCTGCGCGACTTCTGGAAGGATTTCTCGGGCGCCGTCGACGACATCAAGGAACTGCGTGTCACCGACGTGCTCGACGCGCTCAACGAAGAACTCGCGCCGCTTGTCTTCCCGGAGCGCGAGGACGGCTCCAATCCGCGCATCTGCCCGAAATGCGGCACCGGCAACCTCTCGCTGAAGCTCGGCAAGTTCGGCGCCTTCGTCGGCTGCTCCAACTATCCGGAATGCTCCTACACTCGCCAACTCGGCGACGCCGCCAATCCCAATGGCGAGAACGGCAATGGCGATGACGGCGTCAAGCTGCTTGGCAAGGATCCTTACACCGCCGAGGAAATCACCCTGCGCGGCGGCCGATTCGGTCCCTACATCCAACGCGGCGAAGGCAAGGAAGCCAAGCGCTCCAGCCTGCCCAAGGGCTGGACGCCCGAATCGATCGACCACGAGAAGGCGCTGGCGCTGCTAGGCCTGCCGCGTGACGTCGGCAAGCATCCCGAAACCGGCAAGATGATCTCGGCCGGTCTCGGCCGCTACGGCCCGTTCGTGCTGCATGACGGCACCTATGCCAATCTGGAAAGCATCGAGGACGTGTTCTCGATCGGCTTGAACCGCGCCGTCTCGGTGATCGCGGAGAAGCAGCAGAAGGGCAAGGGCGGCCGCAATGGCGCCACGCCCGCGGCGCTGAAGGAGCTTGGCGACCATCCTGACGGCGGCGGCAAGATCGTCGTGCGCGACGGCAAGTACGGCCCCTACGTCAACTACGGCAAGGTCAACGCGACGCTGCCCAAGGGCAAGGACCCGCAATCGGTGACGATGGAAGAGGCGCTCGCCTTGATCGCCGAGAAGGAAGCCAAGGGCGGAAACGGCAAAAAACCCTTCCGCAGGGTCGCGAAGAAGGGATAGCAGCACGTGGCGCGCAGGATCTCCGGACGAAGCCACGGCGATCCGCGCCACGCCGACACGAGGGCTAAGGTGGTCAAGGACGATTACCGGCCCTCGCGTGACGAGATCCTGCGCTACATCGCCGAAAATCCCGACCGCTCCGGCAAGCGCGAGATCGCCAAGGCGTTCGCGCTGCGCGGCGGGGACCGCATCTGGCTGAAAGACCTGTTGCGCGACCTGCAGGATGAAGGCCTGCTTAACAAGGAGCGGAAGCGCCTCACCCGCGCGGGCGCCGTGCCCCATGTCGCCGTGCTCGACATTGCCGGCCGCGACGACGACGGCGTGCTCCTGGCGCATCCGAGCGAATATACCGGCGCCGGTTCGCCGCCCGTCATCGCCATCCGCATCTCGCGCGGCGCCGGCGGCCCCGTGCCCGGCATCGGCGACCGCGTGCTCGCCAAGACCTTCCCGACCGACGATCCGTCGGGCCCCGCCTATACGGGGCGGGTGATGAAAATCTTCGAGAAGCGCAGCGACGCGGTGCTCGGCGTCTTTCGCGTGTTGAAGGACGGCACGTTCCGCATCGAGCCTGTCGAACGGCGGCAGCCGGAGCTGATCGTCGACAAGGAATTCCAGAACGGCGCGAAAAGCGGCGACCTCGTCGAGGTCGAGCCTGCGCGCGCCTCGCGCTTCGGCCTGCCGCGCGCCAAGGTGCTGGCGGTGCTGGGATCGCTGAGCAGCGAGAAGGCCGTCTCGATGATCGCCATCCACGCCCACGATATTCCCCATGTCTTTCCGGCGGACGTGATTGCCGAGGCCGATGCGGTGAAGCCGGCGACGCTTGCTCACCGCGAGGACTGGCGCGATTTGCCGCTGGTGACCATCGACCCGGCCGACGCCAAGGACCATGACGACGCCGTCTTCGCCGAGCCCGACACCGACGAGAAGAATCCTGGCGGCGTCGTCGTCACCGTGGCGATCGCCGATGTCGCCGCCTATGTGCGCTATGGAACCCCTCTCGATCGCGAAGCCTTGAAGCGGGGCAATTCGGTCTATTTCCCGGATCGCGTCGTGCCGATGCTGCCAGAACGCATCTCAAACGATCTCTGCTCACTGCGCGAGGGTGAGGACAGGCCGGCGATCGCCGTGCGCATGACCTTCTCCTCGGAAGGCCGCAAGCTTCGCCATTCCTTCCATCGCGTGATGATGAAATCGGCGGCCAAGCTCGCCTACCCGCAGGCGCAGGCCGCGATCGACGGCATGCCCGACGACAAGACGCGGCCGATCCTCGACGGGGTGCTCAAACCGCTATGGCACGCCTATGCCGTGCTCAAGCGCGGCCGCGATGCCCGCCAGCCGCTGGAGCTCGACCTGCCGGAGCGCAAGATCCTGCTCAAACCCGACGGCACGGTCGACCGTGTCATCGTGCCGGAACGCCTCGATGCGCATAAGCTCATCGAGGAGTTCATGATCCAGGCCAATGTCGCGGCTGCAGAGACATTGGAGGGCAAGAAAGAGCCCCTCGTCTACCGCATCCATGACGCGCCTTCGCTCGCCAAGCAGGAATCGCTGCGCGATTTCCTGCAGACGCTCAGCCTGTCATTGGCGCGCGGCGCGCAGATGCGCCCCAGCCAGTTCAACGGCATTCTCGAGCGCGTGCGCGGCGCCGACAACGAGGCGCTGGTCAACGAAGTGGTGCTGCGCTCGCAGAGCCAGGCCGAATACTCGCCGAAGAACATCGGCCATTTTGGTCTCAACCTCAGGCGCTACGCGCATTTCACCTCGCCAATCCGCCGCTATGCCGACTTGATCGTCCATCGCGGGCTTATTGCCGCAATCGGGCTTGGCCCCGGCGGCCTCACGCAACAGGAAGCTGAGCGGCTGGAAGAGGTCGCAGCGCTGATCTCGGCCACCGAACGCCGCGCCATGGCCGCCGAGCGCGACACGGTCGACCGGCTGGTCGCCGCCTATCTCGCCGAGCGCATAAACGACACCTTCGACGCCCGCATCTCGGGCGTCACCAAGGCAGGACTTTTTGTCCAATTGCCGCAGTACGGCGCCGACGGCTTTATTCCGGTGTCAAGTTTGGGCGGCGATTACTATATTTACGACGAAACCGCCCGATCGCTGTACGGAGAACGCACCGGCAAAGGCTATCAGCTTGCCGATCGCGTCGAAGTCCGGTTGGTCGAGGTTGCGCCGATGGCCGGTGCAATGCGTTTCGAGATGCTCACCGACCCGAAGCCACTGCCCGGCTCGAGGCGGTCATTCCATAAGGCCAAGGGCCGCGCCCGCGCGTCGCAATCGCGTTCGGGACCGCGCGGCAGGAGACGATAATGCCAGGCGACTTGCAGATGGAAGAACCGGCTTTCGGCGGCGAGCATCATTCGGGCCGCGTCGCGCGTCCGCTGTGGACGGCGATGAAGCGCGGCATGCTCGGCCGTTGCCCGCATTGCGGCAAGGGAAAGCTGTTCGGCGCTTTCGTGAAGCCCGTCGACAAATGCGAGGTCTGCGGCGACGACCTCCACCACCATCGCGCGGACGACCTGCCTGCCTATCTGGTCATCGTCATCGTCGGCCACATCGTGGTCGGCGGCTTCATGGCCGTCGAAGCTACGTCAACGCTGTCGACCTGGCAGCACGCGCTGATCTGGGTGCCGTTGACCATTGTTCTCGCGATCGTGCTGTTGCAGCCGGTCAAGGGCGCCGTCATCGGCCTGCAATGGGCGCTCTATATGCACGGCTTCGGCGACGAGAAAGACGAATTCGAGACCCGTTGATAAGCCCGCTGCATCGCTGTCCCGCCCTGGTGCAAGGGCCGCGACGCGCAAGCCACTTTCGCATCCGGAAAGTTTCCGCTAGGTCGAGCGCATGGAAGGAATGACCAAGGCGGATGTCGACAAGCTCGATAAAAGCCTGGCCGTGCGCAGCGGCCGGGCGTTGCGTCCGCGCGATGCCGCGACCCTCATTCTGCTCGACCGCAAGGACAAGGACGTTCTGGTGCTGATGGGCCGCCGCCATGCCGGTCACGCCTTCATGCCCGGCAAATTCGTCTTCCCCGGCGGCCGCACCGATCCGGCCGACAGCCGCATTCCCGTCGCCGCCGCACTGCGCGGCGAAGACGAGAAGAAGCTGGTCGCCGGTCCCAGTCGCGCGAGCCCGGCGCGGGCGCGGGCAATCGCCCTGTCGGCGATTCGCGAGACCTATGAGGAAGCCGGCCTGCTGATCGGCCGTAAAGGCGCTTTCTCGACCGCAAAGCGCGACTGGCAGGGTTTCGTCGAACATGGCGTGGTCCCGTCGCTGGACGTGCTGCGCGTCATCGCCCGCGCCATCACGCCGCCCAATCGCGTGCGCCGTTTCGACACGCGCTTCTTCAGCGCCTGGCGCCACGACGTCGCCGTGGAATTGCCCGGCGGGGGCCCGACCAACGAGCTGGAAGAACTCGTCTGGCTGCCGCTTGCCGATGCCCGCAAGGCCGATATCCCCGACATTACCGGCATGATCCTGGAAGAACTGGACAAGCGACTTGCCCACGATCCATTGCTGCGGCCGGGGGGTGCCGTGCCGTTCTTCCGGCTCGTCCGCAACCGCTTTGTCCGCGAAGTCCTTTAGAAGCTGAGCATTTTGATCCCATGACGGTCGATACCCAAGACAAGGGCGACGAACGCGTACACTGGCTGCCTATGACCGCGGCGATCTCGTCGATCAGCGTTGTCGGCATCGCCATCGGCCTCGGCATGCCGCTGCTCAGCGTCATCCTGGAAAGCCGCGGGCATTCGGCTTCGATGATCGGCCTCAACACGGCCGTCGCCGGCCTCGCCTCGATCGCCGGCGCGCCGCTCGCCACCCCGCTTGCCATGCGCCTCGGCGTCGCCTGGACCATGCTGATGATGATTGCGGTCGGCGCGCTCGCCTTCGTCGGCTTTCATTTCGCGCCGCATTTCTGGATGTGGTTTCCGCTCCGCGTCGCCTTGCATATCTCGCTGACGGTGCTGTTCATCCTGTCGGAATTCTGGATCAGCACCTCCGCGCCGCCGCGCCGCCGTGGCCTCGTGCTCGGTATCTACGCCACGGTGCTATCACTCGGCTTCGCCGCCGGACCGTGGCTGTTCGCTCACCTCGGCAGTTCAGGCTTCCTGCCTTTCGGCGTCACCATCGCGCTGGTGACGCTTGCCGCCATTCCAGTGCTCGCGGCCCGCAACGAGAGCCCGACCATCGTCGCCGACAGCGAGACCAGCCATTTCCTGCGCTATGTCTGGCTGGTGCCGACCGCGACCTTTGCCGTGCTTGTGTTCGGCGCGGTCGAGACCGGCGGCTTCTCGCTCTTCCCAATCTACGGCAACCGGATCGGCTATTCGGAGGCCGACGCCGCACTGCTGCTGACGATGATCGGACTTGGCAACGTGCTTTTGCAGATCCCGATCGGCATGATCAGCGACCGTGTCTCGGACCGCCGTTACCTGCTTCTGGCCTGTGCCACCGTCGGCCTCGTCGGCACCATATTCATGCCGTTCTTCGCGCAGAACTGGCACCTGATGGCTGCCCTTCTGTTCGTCTGGGGCGGCGTCGTCGCCGCCATGTACACGATCGGTCTTGCCCATCTCGGCGCGCAATTGTCCGGCCATGAACTGGCGTCTGCCAACGCGGCCTTCGTGCTTTGCTACGGCGTCGGCATGGTGATCGGCCCGCAGGCGATCGGTATCGGCATGGACGCCTTCGGTCCCTCCGGCTTCGGCTGGTCGCTGGCCATGTTCTTTGCCGCCTATATGGCCCTGGTCGGCGTCAGGCTCATCCGGAAGAAGGTCCTTTAGGGCGCCTACCCGGAACCCTTCGGCAAGCGACGCTGCTGACATCACCGTGTCAGCAGCACCCCTGCTATACCCACGCTCAGCAAGCAGGGAGATATCATATGATAGACAGTGGCTTTGAAACCAAATCCGTGCGGATGCAATTGCTGTTGCTTGTCAGCTTCCAGGCGCCAGCCGCCGATGTCGACCGCATCATGGACGCCGTCGTTGCCATCACGCCGCTTGGAATGGGCAACTATGACAGCAATGCCTTCCAGTCGGCGGACGGCGTCGAGCGCTATCGGCCGCTCGAGGGTGCGGCAGCCGGTGCAGAGACGCTGTTGCGGCAGCGGCCGGGCACCGTCGAGGTGTCGTTCGAAATGCCCGATGACCAGGATCTGGCCGCGCGTGTCGTCGAGGCTATCTATCAGGCTCACAGCTACGAGGAGCCGGTGATTCGCCTCCAGCCGTTGCTTGCCAGCCGCTCGAAGGGCCTCGGCGACCGCGCCAACCCCAACCGCTGGTGGAACTCGACGGGCGACTGGAAGAAGGCCGATCAGGATCGGCTCGGTAAGGCAAGGCGGCCGGAGACAGTCGCAGCGGAGTGAAGCGGAGCCTGAAGCGCGTCGCGCTGCAACGGATTCAAGCGATGCGCTTTAGGTTTTTGTTTTGATGCATGTCGTGTCCCGGAACCGCTGCAGGCGTTTGAACTCTGTGTTGGAGAATGTCGTCTGTGAATGACGCGGCAAACCACGAGCCGGCGAATGATCCCCAGGATCTGGCGCGGCTCCTGGTTGCTCGCGAGCTGGCGGGAGATGCGGAAGGCATGGCTGCTCTCTACGAGCCCGAAGCCATCCTCGACGTCGGCGACGGACAGTTGGCCCGCGGCAGGGACGCCATCCATAGATTCTACGCCAAGCTGGTGGCAACCGGGCGAAAATTTGAGCTTGGAGATCAACGCCCGGCTATCGTCAACGCAGATTTGGCGCTCACTTCCACGCGCCTTGGCGATGGCACGGTGACTGCGGAGATCGCCCACCGGCAAGCTGACGGAACGTGGCTTTGGGTGATCGACCAGCCGTCCATCCTTCCCTGAGCCGTGTTCAGCTACTCAAAACAGAGACACCGGTTGGAGCCTCGCGGGCTGTCGGTAGCTAATCAAGTTGTCCGGTTTGGTAGCACATCATTTGTCCGCTTCAGTTTGCGTCGAAGCGGTTCACGCAGCTCTGCCGATTTGACGGCAGTTCTGGATTGGGGTGCCATCGGAGCTATATGCCGCAATGCGACGCGGCCCGTGGAAGATTGCGAACGTGCCATCAGGATATTGCCTGATCTTGACCGTGGCTTTGACGAAGTGATGTCGGATCGGACTTTGCGGCAGCTGCAATCTGAGCCGCGCGAAGGCGACTGTGTTGTCGCGAGCGACGACGCGCTCTTCCTGGAGGCACAGGATCTCGGCC
>NZ_FOVT01000026.1 GCF_900115245.1 Mesorhizobium sp. NFR06 | reverse complement strand
AGCGATGACGATAAAGCTCAAGCATCTCCTCGATCGCTTCCGCAGGCACCCGACGCGTCGAAATCTTGCCCAAACGCCGGTCGAGCAACCCTGCTTCCCCAGCCTCTTCGTAACGGTCACGGTAGCGGCGAAATTGCCGCTCCGACATGCCCAGCAACTCGCCTGCCTCCATCATCGAAAGATCGCCGCCATTCCAGCGGCTAAGTACGTCCCGAAACTTCTGCATTCTCCGGCCCTGTAGCCATGCTGTCCGTCTCAACCCAGCCTCCATGGGCTGGCAATAAAACCGGACAACTCACGTGCTACCTAATCCGGACAACTCATCTGCTTACGACACGGAATGCCGATATGGCTTGGCATTCGCTTTCGGATCGACTAGATGAGCCCCGCGCCTGTTTGCCTGGACGGCTAGCGGTGCAGGGAAGGGTTGCCTGCCGGTTGGAGGCACACCAGATAATCCGTTGAGGACTTCCCGTGGGAGCATCTCCCCAACCCGCGCGGCGAAACCAGCCTGCGCGAGATGCAAGGACGGAGAGGTGGCCGAGTGGTTGAAGGCGCACGCCTGGAAAGTGTGTTTACGGGAAACCGTAACGCGGGTTCGAATCCCGCTCTCTCCGCCAGCTTGCTTCCGCAAAAACCCTTTATTTTCATAATCTTCGTTGTGGCCCTTGATCCCCGCAGGTCGAAATACATCAATTTCTGTGTAACAAACTGTGTAACATTAGCAAGACCTTATGCGACGATCGGCGGCACCGAGGCCACATAAGCGGGATGGTACCTGGTATCTGGCAAGAGTGGCGGTGCGATATGCGTCAGGATCAAGAATGTGCCGGCCGCGCCGGTCGCGCACGTGAAGGTGGATCATCGCCGCGCCCGGCTCCAAACATTTCGCCGCCGCGGAGTGTCGAAAGATCAAAGCCGCCGATACGGTCAATTGCCTCCATACATGACCCTCGGCAGCCACACGACAATCGAGGGAAACACGATGCATAGGCCCACTCCGATCGCCTGCAGACACAGGAAAGGCACTGCTGACCGGAAGATCATGGCCATCGAGATTTCCGGTGGTGCGACGCTCTTGAGGTAGAAAAGCGAGTAACCGAAGGGCGGGCTGAGGAAAGCCATCTGCATGTTGACCATGAAGATGACGCCATACCAGAGCGGCACATCCTCGGGAGCCACGCCGGCGAATCCCAACGCGCCATCGAACTGAAGCGATTTCAGAATGGGCAGGAAAATCGGCACAGTCAGCAGCAGGATTCCGACCCAATCGAGAAACATGCCGAGGACGAACAGGATGATCATCATCAGCACAAGAACACCATAAGGCGCCAGGCCAGTGCCAAGGATGGATTCGGCGACGAAGTTCTGCCCGCCCTTCAGGATGAAGAAGCCCACGAACATGGTGGCTCCGAAGAATATCCACATGACCATCGCAGTCGCCTTGAGGGTCGCCACGCCGGCTTCCCGGATCGTGTCCCAGGTCAGGCGACGATGGGCGGCGCAGACGACGAAAGCACCGAACGTGCCGATGCCGGCGGCCTCAACAGGCGTGGCAATGCCAAGGAAGATAACCCCGAGCACAAGCAGGATGAGCAGAATGGGCATGAACGTGCGGCGCAGAAGCCTCAGCTTTTCCCCAAAACCGATGCGCTCGTTCGGTGGTAACGCCGGGCCGAGCTTGGGGTTGATGTAGCAGCGCGCCGTGACGTAGACGACATACATCCCAGACAGCAGCAGGCCGGGGAAGACCGACCCGACCAGCAGTTCGCCCAAGGACTGTTGCGCGACGACGGCATAGACGATCGCCATCACCGAAGGGGGAATGAGGATGCCGAGCGTTCCTCCGGCAAGCAGCGAGCCGCAGGCGAGCTTGGCGTCGTAGTTGCGGCGCAGCATCGCCGGCAGCGCGATCATGCCCATCGTCACTTCCGTCGCGCCCACGACCCCAACCATTGCGGCCAGCAAGGTGCAGGAGATCACCGTGGCGGAGGCAAGTCCGCCTTTCAGCCCGCCCAGCCATCTATAGACGACGTCGAACAGTTCCTCGATGATCCCCGCCTTTTCGAGAATCGCCGCCATGAAGATAAAAAGCGGCACCGCCGAGAGCTGATAATCCGTCATGAAAGGAAAAATCCGCGACGGCAGCATGTTCAGCATGGCCGCATTGCCGAACAAAAAGAGGAAGAGAACGGCGAGGCTGCCGGTGCAGAAGGCCATCGGCAGTCCGAGCAACAAAAGCACGCCGAGGCCGCCGAACATCAGTATGCTCAGCCACAGGATCGGGAGCTCGAGACCCATGGCTTAGCGGAGCCTTCCTGTTGCGGTCGCGATGTCGCGCATCAAGCGAGACAGACCTTGAAGCAGCAGCAACGCAGCCCCGACGGGAATCGCGAGCTTCACCGGCCAGTATTGAATACCCCACTCGGTGAAAGAGCTCTCGCCCACCGCCATCGCATCACTGGCAAAGCGCCAGCCGGCAATGAGCATTGTACCCACGAACAGGAAAAAGAACGCCGAGGTGATGATATCGCAAATCGCGCGACCACGTTCCGAGAGATGGCTGTATACGATATCGACCCTGACATGCGTCTCATCGCGATAGGCATAGGCCCCAGCCAGCATATATTGCATGCCGAACATGAGAAACATGCTCTCATGCACCCAGTTGGTCGGGGAGTTGAAAACAAATCGGGCGACCACTTCGTAGTAGTACGCCATGACCGCGAGCACCGACCAATAAGCGACGAACTCGCCTGTCACCCTGACAAGCCAGTCGACCGGCCTGAATGGCGCAAGAGGCTGCTTGACGGGTGTGGCGGGCACATCGACGATGATCTCATGGTCGGTCGCGGCGCGCCCGGTCTCACTCGCGCGGGCGCGCCGCACAAGACGGGGTATGAGAAAGGCGTCGCCGACGACAACGAGACCGAGCAGGAGTCCGGCAATCCGGCTGATGCTGCTGGCGCGCTCGAGCTCGTGAACAGCCGCGGCCAGATTGTCGCGCGCGGCCGCGGCGTCCGCCTCAACTTTCGCGAGGTGCTCGGCTGAACCGTTTTTGCTGGCTGCCGCATCTGCCTTGGCACGCGGCAACAGCCTCTCGGCATGCTCACTCTGGGATCGCGCGAGTGAAACTGCCTCGCGTCCGTCGCGCACCTGGGTGCTTGTCCAAAGCACCGCGATGAAGAAGGGGATAAAAACGAATCCCCATCTGCTCTTCAGATAGAAACGATGCATGCCGAGGAAGCCGGCGGTGGCCAGGAACAGATAGGTAAGAAACAGGTTTGGGCGGCCGGCGTCGCGCTGTGCCCGCTCGCGATAAACAAAATAGGCGGCAACCAGCGGAAAGACCGCGAGGCTTGACCAGTAGAGCCAGTGCGGCAGCACAAATGTGAGGGAAGGCATCGGTGAACGCCTGCTGCAGGAGAAGAGCGCCCATCCGGTCAGGATGGGCGCCAAGGGCTTAGAGGTTGATGGTCAGTCCCTGATACATGTCCGGGGTGACGTAACCGACCGTCGGGTTCTCCATCACCTCGAGCTGCAGCTTGAAGATGCGCGCCGCGTCCTTGTCCTTGTTAGCCCACTCGAACCAGATCGGCAGCGCAATTTCCTGGAACTTCTGGAGATCTTCTGGGCCAAGACGATTTATTTCGATGCCTGCATCGGTGAATTTCTTCCAGGCCTCCATGTCGGCTTTCTGGATCGCGCCGAAATGGGTGTTCGAATAGACCTGGATCTCGTCTTCTACGAACTTCTTGAGATTGTCCGGGAGCTGGTTCCAGACATTCATGTTGACGGCGAAATCCATCAGGTCGACCGGTTGGTACACCGACATCAGTCCTGGCGGGCCCATGGAGATGTATTTGGTCACCTGTTGGAATCCGAGCGCCCAGTTGACCGCCGGCCCCGTGTAGTCGGCGGCATCGATCGTGCCTTTCTCCAGAGCGGAGAAAACCTCGCCGCCTGGAAGCAGCGTCGTCTTGGCTCCGGCCTTGGCGAACGTTTCGGCGATCATGCCGCCCGGAACTCGCAGCTTCAGGTCTTTAAAATCCTCGAACGAGCGGATCGGCGTCTTGGAGTGGATGATATTCGGGCCATGGTGAATGCGGTTGACGTAGTACAGGCCTTGTTTCGCATAAAGATCGCGCGCCGCCTGGAGACCGCCCTTCGAATAGAAGAAGATGTCCCATTCATGCGGATAGCGTAACCCCATGGTGTAGGACGAAAGGAAGGCAGCAGCCGGAAGCTTGCCGGCCCAGTAGAGTGAAAACGAATTCATCGCTTCCAGGACGCCGTTCTTCACTCCGTCGAGCAGCTCGAAATCGCCAACGATGTCTTTTGCCTTGAACGGCTGGAACTCGAGTTGGCCCCCGGTTTTCTCCTTGATCGTGCCGCACCACTTCTGGAAAGTTTCGAGCCCGACACCCGCCGGCCAGGAGGTCTGGATCTTCCAAGTAACCGTGTCAGCGGCTCCAGCTTTTCGAACCCAGGGAGCGGTAAGCGCCGTCGCAGTCAGCCCGGCGACAAGTCCGCCCGTCTTCAGAAAGCCTCGCCTTGATTGGGAATGCGATCCTCCGTCCATTGTCTTTCCTCCCTGCTCGGCAGCGGATAACAGTGAGCCGCCGCCGGTCTCAAAAAGCACCTAGACCAATGACACAAGGGACACCGCTTTTGGTCGGCCCCTTCTTGCAACCTTTCCCAGCCGAGTTGCCGGCGCCGCAACGATCGAGAAAATAGCCAGCGCAGCCTGCAAGTAACATAGCGCGGCGCGGGCATTTTCAATCACAGCGCACCTTAGTCTCGTACTATGCGCGCGCGGTTTCGATAAATCCATCCGTTTGGGGGCCTCGCCCGGTCAATGCAGCGCTCTTACTGCTAATCCGGCTGCTGCTTCGGCTGTTCGCATCGACGACGCCTTTGTGGGACGCACAATCTTGCCGGCCGGTGTTTGCCAGCTCGGTGTTTCCGGCCTGATGTCAGATGGACATGACATTCGCCTAGTCTAGGCTAGCTTCACCTTTGACAAAATGCGGTCGACCGACGGCAGACAAGCGTTCTGCGTTGGGCAATGTAGCAAGCTCCTGACGCGAGCGCCCTCCTGCAGGAGATGAGCGCCGAGCGAGACAATCTGATCGCTGGAACCCAATCCGGAGATCACGGCGGATTCGCCGGTCACACGAACAAGCTTGACCTGTTGAAAGTGTACGGTCGACGTGGCGTTGTCCAAGACCCGATGGAGGCCAAAGGCCGCACTAGTGACGATGTGCTTGGAAGCACCCTTTGCCTTTACTTGTGGGCCTGGGGAGACACCCACGATGACGTCAACTCCGCATTCAAAAGGGCGTTCGAGAACCTACGGCCCGCCCTTGAGAGCGCGGCTTCCAAGTTTCAGTGACTGCGATGTCCCGCCATCAATTCGTGCAGGAACTGGAAAGCGCCGCAGACCATATCGCCGAGGCATCGCGGGCGGATTTGCAAGTGCTACTTCGCCGTGCCGCGTATCTGCCAGTGCCGTACTCGTTAGACGAGGAAAGTTCCACTCTAGGGAAAGCGTAAGCTAGTCTTCCGTCTTTGAAGCGTCATAAAGCGTGGCAATACATGTTTCGGAAACGCTTTGACTGCCGTCATTCAAGGTCACAATTTCATGCAAGGTGATGAGGTCGCAATCATTTTTCCCTTGTTTAACCAAGTTGTTGATAGTGGCCTGCTCGTCTACGGGTAGAAATGACGCAAGCTCAATCCCAGCCCTGGTCAGGTTGTATCCACTTAGCTGAATATCGCGACCTGGCTTGATATGGAATCCTACCAATTTTGTTCCGACTGCCATACCTGAGGGCGTATTGTCGTCGGGCCGCTCAAGCTTCCTGGAAACACCCATCCCGCTCGCCGCGTCGACTAGTCCTGCAGCGTCTAGTTCATCAATTCTAGGCATCGGTTTGACCAGTTTCAAAATATTCTTATCTTCCGCGACTTCGGTGCTCAATATCGTCTTCCCCAATCGGCGTACGGCGAACTCTTGGAACAGAGAGGCAGTTTCACGATCGAGTTCCGAAGCTATCTGTAGAGTTCGTAGCGAGAACGCCCCAGGCTTTCTAATTTCCCCCGCAAGAATGCGCCCCCAAAGCTTGCGCATATTCTCGCTGCTGGCCTTCTCGGCGTAGCCCTCGAAAAAGTTCAGCCAATCGTCATCTACGTTGGCGTTATGTTCAATAGTTGAACCCCCATAATCCTCGGTGGCAGAAGGTCGCGAGGTCAGTTCCTCGAAAGCCTCAAGTGCAACGTGCGCAATATTCCGCGCCTTCGGATCGAGTTGCGCCAAAACGCGAGCCGCGTCGCTCGCGGACATGCCCCTCTCTTCAATGTCTTTAACACCAGCGTTAACCGCCGCTTCGATCAGCCGGCGCTGACCTTCTGTCACCGCTTCGGTAAGCACAGGCTTTCGTTCGAGGCCAGGTGTCCAGCGACCGAAAAGGGCTCCGATTAAGCGATCAAAAACCGAAACCGTTCGAAGGTTGGTGGAGCCGGTGACACCTCTGTCAGTCAACTCGAATGAGATATCTAGCCTGCCTTCATCACTTTTCTCGGCCACAGCGGAACCCCCAAATTCAAATAAAGATAGGCAAGAGACGGCGGTCAATTCAATACGCATAGAGGGCGCCCTTTTCGGATTGCTGGCATCCCGCGCCAGCAACAAGTCGCGGAGGCAAGCTGGGGCTGTCGCTACAGGTTCATCCGCAGTGGGTCACTAGGTAGTCCGACGCTTCCAGTGCGTCAGCGAAGTCAGCGTTCTTGAGTTCTGCTGCAACCTTTTGAGACGCGTTTCCTACGTTAGCGTCAATGACACATAACAACTGATGAAGGGCCTGCACGATCCTGAGAGCATTTCTTGGAAAAGCGTGACACGGCTTTCCGCCAGGAATTGCGCCAAAACAAAGAGATAGAGCTCTCCGCCGTCTCCGTGAAACGGTGAACAGTCTAGCGGCCCGCCAGCGCTGCGAATGCGCTCCTCCGCCACTCCAAAATGCGCCTGCGCTTCTCGTCCGGTCGGTTCGCGTTCCGACCAGACGATTCGTGGACACCCCGACACAGTGCCTATTCGGCAGCCATCGCTGCTTGCAATTCGGGTTCTTCGGTCGAAGCCTCATGGGCCACATCTTCGGTCGGCTTGATCCGGAACCACGCGGCATAGAGAGCAGGAAGGAAGAGCAGGATCAGCACCGTGCCGGCCGCCGTGCCGCCGATCAGCGTATAGGCCATCGATCCCCAGAACACGGAGTGCGTAAGGGGGATGAACGCCAGCACGGCGGCAAGCGCGGTCAGGATCACCGGCCTCGTGCGTTGCACCGTGGCCTCGATGACGGCGTGATAGTCGTCAAGCCCGGCAGCACGGTTCTCCTTGATTTGTTCGGTCAGGATCAGGGTGTTGCGCATCAGGATGCCGGCCAGCCCTATCAGGCCCAGAATGGCGTTGAACCCGAAGGGCTGGTTGAAGGTGAGCAACATCGGCACGACGCCGACGAGCCCAAGCGGCGCCGTCAGCATGACCATGGCCATCGTCGAGAAGGATCGTACCTGCAGCATGATGACGATCAGCATGGCGGCGATCATGGCCGGAAAGATCTTGCCCAAAGCTGTGTTGGCCTTCTCAGCCTCCTCGATCGATCCGCCCATTTCGATGCTATAGCCGGCCGGAAGGGACGCGATCAGCGGCTGAAGGGCTTTCATGATCTGCTTTGAGACCTCCGGAGGCTGAGTCGCTTCGTTGATGTCGGAGCGGATCGTGACGACGGGCGTCCGGTCGCGACGCTTCAGGATCGGCTCTTCAAGACGGATCTCCGAATGGCCGATTTGGTCGAGCGGAATCTGCCGGCCGTCCCGGCTCATCAACGAGAAATCGGCCAGACGCGACGGATCCAGCCGTTCGCCGCCGGCGCTGCGGGCCACGATGGGGACATTGCGGATGTCCTCTCGGACCTGCGTGACGGGGATGCCGGTGAGGAGGAACTGGAGCTGCTGCCCCACCTCCGCCGGCGAGAGCCCGATGAGGTTCAGTCGATCCTGATCCGGAATGAAGCGCAGCACGGGCGTGCGATTGCCCCAGTCGCGATTGGCCTGCCGCACGTCCGGGATGCCTCGCATGACGTCGAGGGCCTTTTCCGAGATGGCATATAGTTGCGCGGGATCAGGCCCCATCACCCGGAACTCGACCGGGAACGGCGTGTAGGGGCCAAACACGAGCTGGGTCACACGCACATTGGCCTCGGGCGCAAGTCCATTTGATACCGCCTCCCGGAGCCGGTGCTTCAACACCTCGCGCGCCTCGGCGTCAGGTGTCAGCACGACGATCTTGGCGAAGGCGGGATCAGGCAGTTCCGGCGCCATCGCGAAGAAAAAGCGCGGAGCGCCCTGACCGACATAGCTCGTTACGATCTTGGCCTCGGGCTGGTCGGCAAGCCAGTGCTCAAGCTTCTCAACTGTGGCGGTCGTCGTCTCGATACTGGTGCCTTCCGGCAGGCGAACCTCCACCAGCACCTCAGGGCGGTCGGATGTCGGAAAGAACTGCTGCTTGACGGCACCCATGCCGACAACGGAAAGCGCGAAGGCAATGCCGACGATACCGGAGGTTACGAACTTGTGGCGCACCGCAAAGGTGATGAGCCGGCGAAGGCGCCGATAGTTCGGTGTGTTGTAGATCGCGTGGTGGCCGCCCTCGATCGGTTTGATCGCGGGCAGCATCTTGACGCCAAGGTAGGGCGTGAAGACCACGGCGACGATCCAGGAGACGATGAGGGCGAACCCCACGACCCAGAAGATGTTGCCGGCGTATTCGCCGGCCGTCGAGCGTGCGAAGCCCACGGGCAGGAACCCGGCGATCGTCACAAGCGTTCCCGACAGCATCGGCGCCGCAGTGTGGCTCCAGGCATAGGCCGCCGCCTTGATGCGGTCCATGCCCTCTTCCATCTTCACCACCATCACCTCGATGGCGATGATGGCGTCGTCCACGAGAAGACCGAGCGCCAGGATGAGGGCGCCGAGCGTGATGCGATCGAAGAACCGGCCGGTCTCCAGCATGATGAGGAACACGGCGGCGAGCGTCAGGGGGACGGCAGCCGCCACGACGATGCCGACGCGCCAGCCCATGCTGAGCAGGCTGATCAGCAGCACGACACCGAGCGCCATCGCGAACTTCAACATGAACTCATCGACCGCCGAGGTGATGTTGACGGCCTGGTCGGACACCTTGTCGAGCGTTATCCCGAGCGGCAATGTCCGTGCGATGGCCGCGGTCCGGTCCTCCAGCGCCTTGCCGAGCGCGCGACCATCCCAACCCTCCTGCATGACGGCCGCGAGCATGATGGTGGACTCGCCCTGGCGTCGGATGAGATAGGTGGGAGGGTCCTCGTAGCCGCGGCGGACCTCGGCAACGTCGGAAAGCTTCAGCGTCCGCCCCCCGGCAACGATCGGCGTGTCGGCGATAGCCTGGACGCTGTCATAAGCGCCGTTGAGCCTGATGAAGACCTGCGGCCCCTGAGTATCTATCGAGCCCGCCGGTGTGACGGTGTTCTGCCGCTGCAATGCGACGATGATATCCTGTGCCGACACGCCCAGCGTTGCCAGCTTGGCATAGGAGAACTCGACGAATATCTGTTCCGGACGCTCGCCGAGGATGTTGATTTTCTTGACGCCGGGCACGTGCAGGAGGTCCTGTCGAATTGCCTCGGCCTGCCTGGCCAGCTCACGCATCGGCATGCCTTTGGCCTTCAGCGCATAAAGGGCGAAGCTCACATCCGAATATTCGTCGTTGACGAAGGGGCCGTAGACGCCGGGCGGCAGGTTGCGGGCTTCATCCCCCAGCTTCTTGCGGGCCTGGTAAAATTCTTCCTGCACGGCGGATGGTGGCGTGCTGTCCTTGAGCGTGACCGTCATATAGGCGTATCCCGGCCGCGTGGTCGTTTCGACCCGATCGTACCAGGTGAGTTCCTGAAGCCGCTTCTCCAACGGCTCGGCGACAAGGTCCTGCATCTCGCGGGCCGTCGCGCCCGGCCATGCCGTCGTGACCGTCAGGGTCTTAATGGTGAAGTTGGGATCCTCCGCCCGCCCGAGCATAAGGAACGCGTAAGCGCCGGCCGCCACCAGCAGGAGGATGAAGAACAGGGTGACGGCGCGTTCGCGAACGGCGATCGCTGAAAGATTGAGGTTCACCGTCAGTTACTCCCGCTTTCGGACACAGTCCTGACGCGAGCGCCCTCCTGCAGGAGATGAGCGCCGAGCGAGACAATCTGATCGCTGGAACTCAATCCGGAGATCACGGCGGATTCGCCGGTCACACGAACAAGCTTGACCTGTTGAAAGTGTACGGTCGACGTGGCGTTGTCCAAGACCCAAACGCCGGTCTCCTTGCCGTCGTCGAGTACCGCCCCAAGCGGCACTTGGACTTCCGGCCGACTTGCCTGGGTTGCAAGGCGAATGGTTACCGTCGCGCCAAGCGGCGCGGCCGCGGCCTCACCGTCAAGCACATAGCGGGCCTCATAGGTGCGGGTCTGGGCATCGGCGGAGTTGGACAATTGTCGCAAGCGTGCCGCATGGCGTTGCTCATCACCCCCGTAGACGCTGGCCTCGGCAACGGAGCCGATCGCCGGCCGGATCGTTTCGGGAAGCGCCACCACCGCTTCGCGGGGGCCGGCCTGGGCGACCCGAACCACTGTCTGGCCGGCGGAGACGACCTGGCCCGGCTCGCCAAGCGTGTCGACCACAGTTCCATCGGCATCCGCCGCCAGGACCGCATAGGTCGCCTCATTCTCCGCGACCTTCGCTTCCGCTTCGGCGGCGGCGAGCTGGGCCGCGGCGGTATCCATTGCGGCCTTCGCCTGCTCGTACCGCTGCCGGGGGACCCATCCATCGTTCAGCAGATTGGCGTATCGCCGTTCATCCGGCTCGGTCTGAGCGACGATCGCACGCGCGGCGACAACGGCATTGTGCTTTGCCCTGAGCGCGAGGCGAAGGTCAGTGTCGTCGATCCGCATCAACGGCTGACCGGCTTTTACCTGCTGGCCGACATTCACGAGCCGTTCGATAATCTTGCCGGGAACGCGGAAGCCGAGATTGCTCTCCACCCTCGCCCCTATGATGCCCGTGAAGCTGCGTTCGGAACCGCTCACCTGCGCTGCCATCGCCAGCCTGACGACGGGCGGCTCCTGCCTCGGGTCGCTCGCGGCGGAAGCTTCCGGCGCGGAATTGGCAAATGTGGCGAATGCCGTCGCCCCTGACACCGCGATCGCTCCTGACCCCGCGATCAGGATCGCACCCAGCATAATAACCGGTCTCTTTTTCATGCCCATCGCCTCACGTCGAAACAGATTGCGTTCATTCTCTATGCTGTGTCCTGCGTCGCCCGAGATTCTGCGGACCATCCTCGTAACCCCATTTTAGATTGTGATCGAACTCTATACCATTTAGATTTCGTATGCAATCTAAAATATGACAAGCTCTATCCGCGGCGGACCGCCACACCGCTTCACGTGGCGAAGCCTCTGTCCCGCATCTCTCTTGATAGATTGCGTTCGGTCTCTAACTGAGATATAGATTTGGTACGCAATCTAAATATGGAGATCGACGATGCGTGTAAGTCGCATTCAGGCTGAGCAGAACCGGCAAACCGTGATCGATGTGGCCAGCCGGCTTTTTCGGGAGCACGGCTTCGACGGCATCGGCCTCAAGGATCTGATGAAGGGCGCCGGGCTCACCCAAGGCGCCTTTTATAAACAGTTCGCCTCGAAGGAGGACTTGGCGGCAAAGGCGTCCAGGCGGGCCTTGGAAAGCGCCGCGGGCCGGTGGTCGGCCGCGGTCGCGGCGACACCTGAGGATCCGCTCGGCGCGGTGCTCGACTTCTATCTCAGCGAGGGACATCGCGAAGAAAAGATGGACGGCTGCCCGGTCGTGGCGCTCGGCTCTGACGCGGCCAGACAGAGCGCCGAGGTGAAGGCGTCGTTCGAAGCCGGAATCCGGGAATACCTCGAGATGCTCGGCCCTTGGGTTGGCGAGGCCGACGACGAGGAACCCAGCGGCAAGGCCAAGGCCATTCTCTCGACCATGGTCGGCGCGGTGCTCCTCTCGCGAGCCGTCAACGACCCCGACCTCGCGCAGGCCTTTCTGGATGCGGCGACCGATCAAGTACGCGAAGCAGTCGCGGCTTGAACGGCCTGCGCAGCCTGACCGACACGGCCAAGCGATAGGAGCATAGATGCGACGGATTGTTGTTACGGGCATGGGCGCGGTCACGCCCCTGGCCGCGGATGTCGAAACATCGTGGTCGCGCCTGCTGGCCGGTCGCTCGGGCATCCGCCGGCTTCCAGACGAGGTGGTGGAAAGCCTGCCCGCCAAGATTGGTGGAACGGTTCCCTCCCTGGAAGAAGACCCGCAAGCCGGCTTCGATCCGAATGCGTTCCTGGTTCCGAAGGACCAGCGCAAAGTGGACCGCTTCATTCTCTTCGCGCTGGCGGCGGCGGACGAGGCGATAGCTCAGGCGAAATGGAAGCCGGCCTTGCAAAATGATCGGGTTCGCACCGCGACTGTCATTGCTTCAGGCGTGGGCGGGTTCCCGGCCATAACAGAGGCGGTGCGAACGGTCGATCAGCGCGGCGCGCGGCGTCTGTCACCCTTCACGGTGCCTTCATTCCTGGTGAACCTCGCGGCGGGCCACGTCTCCATCCGTTACGGCTTCAAAGGTCCGCTCGGCGCGCCGGTCACGGCATGCGCGGCTGGCATCCAGGCGATCGGCGATGCGGCTCGTCTTATCCGCGCCGATGAGGCCGATATCGCCGTGTGCGGCGGCACCGAAGCATGCATGAACGTCGTCAGCCTCGGCGGCTTTGCAGCGGCGCGTTCTCTTTCCACCTCCTTCAATCACCGTCCCGACCAAGCCTCTCGCCCATTCGACATGGCGCGCGACGGTTTCGTCATGGGCGAAGGCGCCGGTATCCTGGTCATCGAGGAATTGGATCATGCGCTCGCGCGCGGCGCCGAGCCGCTCGCCGAGCTCGTCGGCTACGGCACGTCGGCGGACGCACATCACGTCACTTCCGGCCCCGAGGACGGCGATGGCGCGCGCCGTGCCATGGAGATCGCAATCGCCCAGGCAGGTATTTCGCCGCGTGAGGTTCGTCATCTCAATGCGCATGCGACTTCCACGCCGGTGGGCGATATCGGAGAGATGGCGGCGATCAAAAGCGTCTTCGGCGCGGATTTCACTATCGCCGTCAGCGGCACGAAGTCAGCGACCGGACACCTGCTCGGAGCCGCGGGTGGGCTTGGCGCGATCTTCACCATCCTGGCGCTCAGAGACCAGGTGGCCCCGCCTACGCTCAATTTGAGCGCTCCCGATCCAGCCGGTGACGGCATCGATTTCGTCGCAAACCAAGCCCGGCCAATGGCGATGGACTACGCGATCTGCAACGGGTTCGGCTTCGGCGGAGTGAATGCCAGCGCGCTGTTTCGGCGGTGGGATGGAGCCGCTCATGGCTGACACTCTGTTCCGACCTTTTCTGCTTGTTCCCTTTCCAAGCTCGACCCACGAGGCGATCTCGCCCGAGCATATCGCGCAGAAAGGTTGATGGCAGGTGCGCGGATACGACCCGGTTAATTGAAAGGAAACAGATGCGACACACAGCGGATGCGAGGACACAAATCTCCCTTGTTGAATTGGATGTCCCCCCGGGGAAACGAGCCCTGATCACAGGTGCATCAAGTGGCTTTGGGCTCGAGTTTGCCGAACTGCTGGCAGCGCAGAAGGTCAATCTCGTGCTCGCAGCCCGGCGAAAGGAGCCAATGGAAAACCTCGCCGTCGACCTTCGCCGAAAATACGGCGTCGATATCCTTGTGGAGCCAATCGATCTTGCCGCGCCTGGCGCCGCGGCCGGTTTGAAGAAAAGCCTGGATGAGAGGGCATTACAGATCGACATTCTGGTGAACAATGCCGGATACGGGTTGCATGGCGAATTTCTAGAAACGCCACTTGAGCGCACCACCGATATGATTCAGCTCAACATCACGGCGCTCACCGAACTGAGCTATGTTTTCGGGCGGGACATGGCAGCCCGGGGATCCGGGCAGATCCTTCTCATTGCGAGTCTCTTGGCGCTCCAGCCTGTTCCCACCTTTGCTGCTTACGCAGCGACGAAGTCTTATGTGCTGGCTTTTGGAGAAGCTCTGCACGACGAACTTCGTCCGCAAGGGGTGGTCGTCACCAGTCTTTGCCCTGGACACACCGAAACGGGCTTCGATGCGGCAGCCGGCGCTCCCGTCTCGCCCATGCTGCGCCTTCTGACGATGAAGCCCCGTCCTGTCGCCGAAATCGGTCTCCGAGCGCTGTCACAAGGGAAAGCGTCGGTGGTTGCCGGGTTCATGAACAACATCGTTGCATTTTCAAATCGCCTGACGCCGCGTTCGATGCAGCGAGCCACCATGAAAAGAATTCTGGGATAGAATTGATGTCGGTCGCCACCTCACACTATGCCGATCCGGCCGCGCGATCTCCCTTCCGACGGTGTGCGATGTTATCGTTTGGGCGGCTTTCGCCCGTCCTGCTCACCGCTACTCCGCTGAACGGCCCGCTGCTTTTCAATAGGGAGCGATGGTGGGGTCCTGCTCGGCTTCACCACCAGCCAGTCGCGATAGCTGCGGCTGGAACGTTCCGCCGCGCACGCCAGCAACGAGCGCGAGCGGAGCCGGGCACTGCTCCCTGACGCGCGCACGTTTACCCTCAAGGATACCGGACATTTCTCGTCGGTTGAAAATCCATCGCAACTGGCACGCGTCATATTGGGGAGCTAGCTGTTGAACCTCAAAAGCCTCATGACGGGGACTGCCATCAAAGCGTGTCATTGAAGAGGTCAGTCCGTGCTTTACGCCGGCCTCGGCGTTCAATGCGCACGTCCATGCTCAACCAGCCGATACCTGAAACGATCGCGCACGAATTCGTTGAAGAATTGACCTTTCGAGGAAGCTGCCTTGAAAGCTGCGTAGGTCTCGGGTCCCACATCCTCGTAATCATAACGGTCGCCGCTTGGAACGAACCATACCGAAAGGACGCGCCTCGACGGATCGTAGCGCATGTTCCTGATCGCGGTGGAAGGCATGTACGGCATCCTGCTTTCCAACCCCTAATCCTTCGCGCACAGCGAGGTTCCCTATGCCGGAGGTCGGCCTTGCGGAAGCGCTCTCATTGCCTATGTGAGCCGCATGTCACCAGCCAAAACCCGAACCGCCGTTGCCCTCCAGGGCGATCTTTTCGATACGCCTGCAACCCTGCCGGAAGGCTTCTCCTACCAGCCGGACCTGATTGCGCGCGACGAAGCGCACGAACTGATCCGTCACATCCAGCGCCTGCCTTTCGAACCGTTCGATTTTCACGGCCATCTTGCCAACAGGCAGATTGTCGGCTTCGGCTTGCGCTACGATTACGAACGCCGCCAGGTCGTGGAGGCGCCGCCCATACCGGACTTCCTGTTGCCGCTTCGCGCCAAGGTCGCCGATTTCGCCAATGTCGCCGCCGCCGGGTTCGCCCAAGTGCTGATCAACGAGTATCGCCCGGGCACCGGCATAGGCTGGCACCGGGATAAGCCGCATTTCGAGCTTGTCGCCGGCGTTTCCCTGCTGGCGCCCTGCAGCTTCCGGCTTCGCCGCAAGAACGGCGCTGCCTGGGAGCGTGAAACGATCGAGGTCGAGCCCGGATCCGTTTATCTCATGTCGGGCCCGGCGCGAAACGAATGGGAGCACAGCATTCCGCCCGTCGAACGACACCGCTACTCCGTGACCTTCCGGACAATGCGCGCCCTGTAGGTTGCCGTACCGGCGCATGTCCGGGAACCATCGCCCGGCCGCGGGGTTTTCTTCGTCAGATCGAGATGGAAAGGAAAAACCATGCGCATATTGACGATGGTGCTGACGCTATCGGCAATGGCACTGACGCAGCCCGCTCCTGCTCAACTCGCCGATCCGCAGCCGCAAGCCCCGCCATCGGCCCAGGAGCCCGCCCCCGACCAGGCGCTGCCCAATCAGGACAATGCCGGCCAGAACGTCACCAATATTGTCGTGGTGGCCATTGAGGACCTGCCTTCGGAGGTGAAGGCGCAGGCCGAAGCCATAGTCACCAGGACGACCGCCAAGGAGTTGGCCAAGCTGCAGAGCTCGGTCGATGCCTCACCCGCAGCAACGTCGGTTCTGCGCGCCAACGGCCTCAACTCGACACAGGTCGTTGCCGCCAATATCGACGGCGACGGCACGCTGACGCTGATCATCCAGACGACCGCATGACCGGCCGGCGCGCGGCCGAGCGGCTGCGGTTCGCCTTCGAATACTCACTTTTGCGGAGGTCGCCATGACCGAGGCCGCAGTCCGCAACTTCACCCTGAATTTCGGGCCGCAGCACCCGTCCGCGCATGGCGTGCTCCGGCTGGTGCTGGAATTGGACGGCGAGATCGTCGACCGCGCCGATCCGCATATCGGCTTGCTGCATCGCGGCACCGAGAAGCTGATCGAATACAAGAATTACCTGCAGGCCCTGCCCTATTTCGACCGCCTCGACTATGTCGCGCCGATGAACCAGGAGCATGCCTTCTGCCTTGCCGCCGAAAAGCTTCTCCAACTGTCCGTCCCCCGGCGCGGCCAACTGATCCGGGTGCTGTTTTGCGAGATCGGCCGGCTCTTGTCGCATCTTCTCAACGTCACCACGCAGGCCATGGATATCGGCGCGCTGACGCCGCCGCTCTGGGGTTTCGCCGAGCGCGAGAAGCTGATGGTGTTCTATGAGCGCGCATCCGGCGCCCGCATGCACGCGAACTATTTCCGCGTCGGCGGTGTGCACCAGGACCTGCCGGAGCAGCTCTTGGACGACATCTGGGATTTCTGCGATCCGTTCCTGAAGGTCTGCGACAATCTCGACGGCCTGCTCACCTACAACCGCATCTTCAAGCAGCGCAATGTCGACGTCGGCACGATCTCGCTCGATGATGCCTGGGGCTGGGGCTTCTCCGGCCCCATGCTGCGCGGCTCAGGCGCCGCCTGGGACCTGCGCAAGGCGCAACCCTATGAATGCTATTCCGAAATGGATTTCGACATTCCGGTCGGCAAGCACGGCGACTGCTACGATCGCTATCTGGTGCGCATGGAAGAGATGCGCCAGTCCGTGCGCATCATGCGGCAGTGCCTTGAAAAGCTGCGCTCGCCCGATGGCCGGGGTCCGGTCGCCGTGCCGAACCGGAAGATCACGCCGCCGCCGCGCGCCACCATGAAGCGCTCGATGGAAGCGACCATCCAGCATTTCAAGCTTTACTCGGAAGGCCACCGCGTGCCCCGTGGCGAGGTCTATGCGGCGGTGGAGGCGCCGAAAGGCGAGTTCGGCGTCTATCTGGTTTCGGACGGCAGCAACGTTCCCTATCGCTGCAAGATACGCGCGCCGTCCTTCGCCCATCTCCAGGCGATGGATTTTCTGTCGCGCGGGCACATGGTGGCGGATGTCGCAGCGATCATCGGCTCGCTCGACATCGTCTTCGGCGAGATCGATCGCTGAAGAGCGAGGAGAGTCCGGCGCCTCTCCACCTCTTCTATGAAAACGTTGCCCCGGCGCGATCCCGCGAACGGGATCGCGTCAATGCATGAACACCGCCCTCAGCCAGGCGAGAATGCCTGCACCCGGAGAGATCGCCGCGCGCACGCGCGACGCCGCCCAGCGTGCCGGCATGTTGGCGCCGACATGGCAATGGCAGACGACCTCATGCAGCTGCCAGTCGCTCATCTCAAAGAAGCGCTTGGCTTCGCCATATGAGTCGTTCTGCAAGCCTTGCGCGCGAAAGATCGGGTCCTCGAAAGCGACGGTGATCGCGGATCCGTCGGAGCGCATTCTTTCACGCATGTCGGGTGAGGCGTATTCGGTGCCCGCGAGCGCCATGAGGCGGCGGCTCGGATTTTGTTCGAGAAGCTGCGCCCAGCGTTCGAGGCGTTGGCCCCGGTTGGCAAAGAGAACCGCTGCTTCGGCATGAACGTCGGCAACGGCATTGAGTTGATCAACGGTTTGATGCTTCACGGCCGCCTCCTATTTCGGCAGATGACCACTCGCCCGCAATGGGAACTAACGCGCCGACCAACGCCGGCAAGAGCCGAAACAGGCGCGCAGAATCATTTGATCGCTCCTTGTCGCCATCGCGCCCCCGCAATCGCGTTGGAACCATCCGCGGGCGCGACCGTTCTGCCAGCTTGCGCCGGCAATCACTCCCGACGAAGCGTCTGAATGCGGCGATCACTTCCATCATTTCAGGTCGGGCAGGACATCCCGCTTGTTGGGATCGAGCAGAGCTTGCCAAGATATCGAGCGGAAGGAACACGATGGCAATTCTCCCCAATCCGGATCCGGTTCCCACGCCGGAGCCCACGCCGCCACCCATTCCGGAACCTAAGCCCGTGCGCGAGCCGGATCCGGATCGTCTGCCCGATGAGGAGCCGGTCCCCAATCCCGATGAGAATGACGCGCCGCCCAAGCATTCGGCTGTGAACAGCACGTTGTGACCTTATCGGCGCCGAGAGGCGCCAACGCGGCTCTCGGTCAGTCGATTATCACTTCTTCGTCGACTCGATCGTCGGTTCGGCGATCAAGGGGTAGTTTTCCCGGCATTCTAGTGCCCGCAATTCCCCGTCAAGCAAGCATGCGCACCGCGCCGCTTCCGACGTCCGGGATTGACGCGCGTGCCCTTCCACTGCAATGTCTGTTAACCAGCCGTTAACCTTGCGACGGCCAAGATCGGGGGCAGTTTGGAACCGTTTTTGGACACGAACCTCCTGAATTGGGATGATCGGGCCGAACTGCACGCGACCGACAGAACGGGCAGCTACCGCATCGAAAATGTACTGGCTGGCGGGTCCAACCTCTATGAGTTGGAAACGCGCGAAGTCGGCGACATTTTCGGCAAAGACATCGTCCATCTGCAATGCCACATCGGGCTGGACACAATCAGCCTGAGAAATCTGGGCGCGGGCAGCGTGACCGGCCTGGACTTTTCACCGAGGGCAATCGCCGCGGCGCGGGATTTCGCCTCCAAGGCAAGCAGCGACGTTCGCTTCGTGGAAGCGCCGCTGTATGAAGCTGTCGAAGCGCTCGACCGGACCTATGACATCGTCTACGTCACCTGGGGCTCGGTGAACTGGCTTGATGATGTCTTCCGTTGGGCGCGGGTGGTCGCTGATCTTCTGCGGCCCGGCGGCCGCCTCTATATGGCCGAGGGCCATCCCTTGATGTTCCAGTGCAATCGCAAGGCCGCAGCGCTCGAGTTGAAGCATGACTGGCGAACACCGATAGCGCGGCCGCTCGTCTGGAGCGAGGCACTGACTTATACCGGCGATGAGCGAACCTTGAAGCATCCTCGTTATTACGAGTGGATCCATCCGATCAGCGACGTGGTGAACGCGCTGATCGGAGCGGGGTTGTCGCTCGATTTTCTCAACGAGCACGACACGGTTTCCTGGAAGCACTTTTCATTCGCGGTCAGGGCCGGCAGGGATATGTACGGCCTGCCCGAAAACGCCCCCAAAATTCCGATGGCCTATTCGATTGGGGCGACCAAGCGAGGTGTCGGGACGTACCGGATCATCCCGAAAAAGGTCGATAGCCACTAACTTCGTAATTTTGGAGTTATGGCGCGATTATCCCACGCAACGGCGCCCGAACCGTCCGGAAACTGCAAAACTTTTAAAGATCGTGAAGGCTAAAATTAAGCCATAGCGGACTAATATTCCCTTGCGCACGCTCGTCCGGACAACTGAGAAGCACAAGGGGACTCGCCCTATTGGATTTTTTCGCCAACAGATTCGCCCGCCTGAAGGCGGCGGTCTTCTCACCAGCGAGGATTCCGGCTGCGATCGCGGTGGTGGTTGTCGCCGTTTGCGCAGTATTCGCAGACCATCAGAACAAGGTCGTCTCGGATCAGGCCGCCCGCGCGGATGTCCTGGCCAAGGTCAACGTCATTCGCGCCAAGCTCGAAGGGAACATCAACGGCAACCTTCAACTGGCGCGAGGTCTGGTCGCGGCAGTCACGACCGAGCCCTACATGGGAGAGCAACGTTTTTCGGAGCTTGCCAGCCGCCTGTTCAACGAAGAGTCTCAACTTCGCAATATTGCCGGCGCACCCGACCTGGTCATTTCCTTGATGTACCCGATGGCCGGCAACGAGAAGGCCATCGGCCTCGATTACCGCAAGAGCGACCAGCAGCGTGCGGCTGCGTTGCGCGCGCGCGACGAGCGCAAGCCAATTCTCGCCGGCCCGGTCGATCTGCAGCAAGGCGGACGGGCCTTCGTTGGCCGATTTCCAGTGTTCGTGAAAAGCGCAGGCAACACCGACCGGTTCTGGGGCATCGTTTCCGCGGTCGTCGACGTGCAGCGCCTTTACCAGGCGAGCGGTCTTCTCGACAAGGATCTCGGGATTGACGTCGCCCTCATCGGCAAGGACGCACTCGGCGCGAACGGAGCCCAGTTTTTCGGTGACGAACAGGTTGTCGAAAGCAATCCGGTGACGGCCGACGTTCTGGTCCCCTCCGGCTCCTGGCGGATCGCTGCGATTCCCAGGGGTGGTTGGCCCACCACTCCCGCCAACGCCTGGCTGCTCCGGGCGATCATGGTGGTGGCGGCGGCGCTGATCTTACTCCCCTTCCTGACGGCGAGTCGCCTGATTGGCGAAAGGCAGCGAAACTACTGGGAGTTGCACCGGCTGTCGCGACGGCTGGAGCTTGCTTTGGAGGCGTCGGCCATCGGAGTGTGGGAGCACGACCTCGAAACCAACCATCTTGCGTGGGACGATCGCGTCAACGAAATATACGGGAGAGATGCCGACAGCGGGCCGCCCGGATATTCGGACTGGGCCGGGGCCATTCATCCCGCCGATCTGCCTGGCGCGCTTGCCGACTTCGACAAAGCCGTTGCCGGGCGGGGCACATATTCATCGGAATACCGGGTGGTTCGTCCGGACGGCGAAATTCGTCACGTCCGGTCAAGGGCGATCTTCTACCAGACCGCGAACAATGCGCCTCGAATGGTCGGCGCGGAGTGGGATGTGACGGCGGATGTTTTGCTGAACACCGATCTGGTTCGCGCTAAACAGCTGACCGAGTCGAAAAACACGGAACTCGAGTCTGCCAAGGCGCGCATAGAACACATCGCCTTACACGATTCGCTGACGGATTTGCCCAACCGGCGCTACCTGGACCAAGTGCTGGAGGATTATGCGGCACAGGCCAAGCTCGGCGGCGGCTACGCGGCGCTGCTTCACGTCGATCTGGACCGTTTCAAGCACATCAACGATACGCTCGGCCACGCGGCGGGTGACGCAATGCTGGTGCATGCGTCATCTGTTCTCAAGTCCAATGTCGGTGACCGCGGTTTCGTCGCTCGGATTGGAGGCGACGAATTCGTCATACTCTGCACGGTGTATGACGATGTCAGCCAGCCAGCGGCGCTCGCCGATAACATTGTCGAGCAGATGCGCAGACCTGTTTATTACCACGGCCATCAATGTCGGTTTGGCGTCAGCATCGGAATTGCGATCGACAATGGCAGAGACGTCGATAGCAAGCAGTTGCTGGTGAACGCCGATATTGCCCTCTACCGGGCAAAGAGGCGGGGCCGCAACCGCTATGAATTCTTCAGTGCAGAGCTGCAAAGCGAAATCGTCAACACGAAGAGAATTGCCGACGAGATTCTAGCCGGTCTCGAGCGAGACGAATTCATCGTATTCTATCAGCCTCAATTTAATGCAAAGACCCTCGAGATTGTGGGAGTTGAAGCTCTGGCGCGGTGGAGACATCCAGAGAAAGGGATACTGGCGCCTGACGTTTTCCTGAAGACCGCTGAAGAGCTGAACGTCGTGTCGGTGATAGACCACAAAATCCTCCAGCAATCGCTTTTGGATTTTGAAGCGTGGTCCGCCGAAAAGATCGGCATTCCGCGTGTATCAGTCAACGTTTCGGCGCGGCGCCTTCGAGACGAGGAACTTCTGAAGAGTTTGCGGGAGCTCAACATCAAGAAGGGCACTTTTTCATTTGAACTTGTCGAGTCGATCTTCCTCGACAACAACGATGATCTGGTAAGTTGGAACGTCGAGCAGATCAAGCAACTCGGCATCGACATCGAAATCGACGATTTCGGCACCGGCTATGCCTCCATTGTCAGCCTGCTCAAATTGCAGCCTCGCCGCCTGAAGATCGATCGCCAGTTGATAGATCCTATCGTGAGCTCCCCCCAGCGACGGCAGGTCGTCTCGTCGATCATCGAAATTGGCAAATCCCTAGGTATCGAGATCATTGCCGAAGGCGTTGAGACGATGAAGCACGCACGTGTGCTCAAAGGGCTTGGCTGCGACATATTGCAAGGCTACGCATTCGGGCACGCAATGGATGCCGACCGGCTGAGAAGCTTTGTTCGATCTCGTCGGTTGCGCATCGCAAGCTAGCCTTTGTTCGAAATCCCGGCATGCGCTCTATCGCAGAAGGCCTGGCGCGCGCCTCAGCGAAACCGCGCCGGCATCCAGGCACCACCCGCCGCGTTCGAGTCCACCGCCGCCGCCACGAACTTCACGCCGCGCGCGCCGTCGACGACATCGGGCACCTGCGCCACGCGCTCCGCATCGACAGTTCCGCCCGAGCGATGCGCGCGGATAATGTCGGCGGCGTCGCGGTAGAAATTGGCGAAGGCCTCGATGTAGCCTTCCGGGTGGGCGGCCGGCATGCGCGAGACGCGCCGGGCTTCCGCTGTCGAGCCATGGCCGCCGCGCACCAGCGTGCGCGTTTCCTCGCCATAGGGCGAGAAGCGCAGTTCCTCCGGCCGTAAGCCCGACCATTCGAGGCCGGCCTTCTCGCCATAGATGCGCACCGAGAGGTCGTTGTAGTGGCCGGGCGAGGTCTGGCTGGCGAGGATCGTGCCACGCGCCCCGCCCGTCCAGCGCAGCAGCACATGCGCGTTGTCGTCGAGCCGCCGCCCCGGCACGGCCGTGAAGAGATCGGCGGAAACCGCTTCGGCCTCGAAGCCGGAGACGAAGCTCGCCAGGTTGAAGGCATGCACGCCGATGTCGGCGAGCACCGCCGACTGCCCCGCGCGCGCCGGATCGGTGCGCCATTCCGCCTGCTTCTGGCCCTCGGCGTCGATCGGCTTGGTCAGCCAGTCCTGGATATAGGCGCCGTGCACCGACACGATGCGGCCGAGCTCGCCCGCCGCCACCATCTCGCGCGCCTGGCGGACCATGGCGTAGCCGGTGTTGTTGAGCGTGACGACGAAACGTCGTTTCTTCGCTTTCGTCAGCGCCACCAGCGCTTCGGCCTCGGCAAGCGTCGTCGACAGCGGCTTGTCGCAGATCACGTCGATGCCCGCCTCGAGAAAGGCGGTCGCGATCGGCGCGTGCAGATGGTTGGGCGTGACGATGACCACCGCCTCGATGCCGTCCGCCCGTGCCGCTTCTGCTTTCGCCATGGCGCGGTAGTCGGCATAGCTGCGTTCCGGCGCGATGCCGATCTCGGCGGCGGAAGCCGCTGCGTTGTCCGGATCCGAGGACAATGCTCCCGCGAGCAGCGCGATCTGGTCGTCGAGCCGCATGGCCAGCCGGTGCACGGCGCCGATGAAGGCATTGCGGCCGCCTCCGACCATGCCGACCCGGAGACGTTGACGCGACGCACCATCAGCGGTTGCATAGACCATGATTGCGATTATTCTCCCAAGGTTCGATGTGCCGGCCGGTGCTGTTGTTCGACATAACCGGCTGTCATTGTTTTCGAATGATATTTCTATTTTTTGTTTTGTAAAACGATTGTGCCGCGTTAGCTTTCACCCAGGCCCAGGGATGGGCCGCATCCGGAGGGCAGGTATCGGATGATGCATCCGATGGTTGGGGGCACGATGAGGCATATGCTATGAGCGGCCGTCGCGGAACGGTCGACGAGCCGTCTGCACACAGGCTGGAGACGGCGGCAAGAAAGCGAAGCCGTTCGCTGGCGGCACTTGGTTACACCAAGCCGCAAACCTATGAGGAATTGCGGGCGGTGCTTTCGTCGGGCACCGTGCATTTCCCGAAGCGGCTTCGCCAGGTCGCGATTTTCCTCTGGCAGCATCCGAGCGAAGTGGCGCTTGGCACGATCGCCCAGGTGGCGGACCAGGCGGGCGTGCAGCCCTCGACCCTGGTGCGCTTCGCTCAGATCTTCGGCTATTCCGGCTTTTCCGACTTCCAGGCCTTGTTCAAGGACCGCATGAAAGGCTCCTGGCCGGATACGCAAGGCAGCCAGGAAAAAGCCTCGGAGCCGAATGCGAACCTGCATTTCCTCAACGGCATGGTCGGTGCCTGCCAAGCCTCGCTCGGCCGCATCGGCAATTCCTTCGACCTTGGCGGCTTCGAGACGATGATCGACCATCTGGCGGCGGCGGATCTGATTTATGTCATCGGCAGCAAGCGCGCCTTTCCCGTCACCACCTATCTGTCGCTCACGCTTTCGCAGCAGGGCGTGCGCAACGTGCTGGTCGACAATGTCGGCTCGACCGCGCTCGACCAGGTCGGCTGTATAGGCCAGCGCGACGCGGTGCTCGCCGTCTCCTTCAGCCCCTACAATTCGATCACGCCGGACCTCGTCGCCGTCGCGCATGAGCGCGGGGCGCGCATCGTCACCATCACCGACAGCACCTTCTCGCCGCTGGTGAAGCTTTCCGACACCTGGCTGGAAGTGGTCGAGCAGGACTTCGGTGGCTTCCGATCGCTTGCCGCCTCGCTTGCCGTGGGCATGGCCTTGGTCCACGGCGTCGTTGCGCAGCGGACAGGCTGACCGGAGCGATTGACTAAAGAGAACCATCGTTCCATATTTGGAAAAATGGAAACTTTGTTCCGGGAGGAGGAATGGAGGTTCGTCTCGACGGCAAAGTGGTGCTGGTCACCGGTGCGACACAAGGCATCGGCCGCGCGATCGCCGAGATCGCCGCGCGCTCCGGCGCGGAAGGTCTCCTCATTACCGGTCGTGACAAGCTTCGCGGCGCAGAGGCTGCGGCGGCTATTTCGCGGATGGGCACCCCGACAGTCATTGTTCCGGCCGATCTCGCCGACCCCGCCGCACCGGCGCGGCTGGTGGAATTTTGTATTTCCCACTTCGGCCGGATCGACGGCCTGGTTAACGCCGCCGGCCTGACGGATCGCGCCTCCTTCGTCGATGCCAGTCTCGACGATTGGACATCGTTGTTCGCCGTCAATGCCCGCGCGCCCTTCTTCCTGATGCAGGCGGCCATCACCGACATGAGGAAACGCGGACAGGGCGGCTCGATCGTCAACATCCTGTCGATCAACGCGCATTGCGGCTCGCCGGAGCTTGCCGTCTACTCCGCCACCAAGGGCGCGCTGGCGACGCTGACCAGGAACGCCGCCAACGCCCATCGCTTCGACCGCATCCGCGTCAATGGCATCAATGTCGGCTGGACCGACACGCCTGCAGAACGCGTCATGCAGGCCGAGACGCTCGGCCACGGTCCGGGCTGGCTCGAGGCGGCCAATGCGACACAACCCTTCGGCCGGCTGTTCTCCGTCACCGACATCGCCAACCTTGCCGTTTTCCTGCTTTCCGACGCGGCCGGCCCGATGACCGGCGCGCTGATCGACCAGGAGCAATGGGTGATCGGAGCCAACCGGTGAGCGAGCCGGACAGCCTCGGCCCTGCCCTGCTCGGCCGCTTGCCGCCCGAGGTCGGCAAGCCGGCTTACGATCGCGCTGCGCTGAAGCCGGGAATCGCCCATATCGGCGTCGGCGCCTTCCATCGCTGCCATCAGGCCGAATATACGGACGATCTCCTGGCGAGCCGTTTCGATCGCTGGGGCCTGATCGGCATCAACATCAGGCCGCCTTTGCTTAGCCAGTCGCTCGGCCGGCAGGACGGTCTCTACACGCGGCTCATCCGCCAGAACGACGAAGTCGAGGCGCGCATCATCGGCAGCATCGTCCGCGTCGTCGATAGCCAGGACAGCGCCGCGCCGGCGCTGGACGTGCTCGCCTCGTCCGACATCGAAATGGTCACCATGACGGTGACCGAGAAAGGTTATTGCCACATTCCGTCAAGCGGGGCGCTCGACCTCGACCATCCCGACATCGCGCACGATCTCGCCAATCCCGAGACGCCGCGCAGCGTGCCCGGCATCCTGGCAAGGGCGCTGGAATTGCGCATGGGCTCGCATGGCCGGCCGGTGACGCTGCTGTCCTGCGACAACATTGCGAGCAACGGCATCATCCTCGGCAACGTCGTGCGGACCTTCGCCGAACAGCGCGGCGGGAAGCTGCCGGACTGGATTGCCGCCAATGTCGCCTTCCCCTCCGCCATGGTCGATCGCATCGCGCCGGCGACGACCGCGGCCGATATCGACACCGTCGAAAAGCGCTTCGGTTACCGCGACGGCGCGGTCGCGGTCGGCGAGTGCTTCCGCCAATGGGTGATCGAGAACTGTTTCGCCGGGCGTGTGCCGCGCTGGGATCGCGTCGGCGCGAGTTTTGTCGACGACGTCACGCCTTTCGAGCATCTCAAGATACGGGTGCTGAACGGCGCCCAGACCACACTCAGCTATCTCGGCGTACTCGGCGGCTTCGAGCACACGTCGGACGCCATCGCCGATCCGCTGCTGGCAGCCTTCGTTCGCCGCATGCTGACGGAAGAAACGCTGCCGACGCTTCATGCGGTGCCCGGTATCTCGCCGACGGCCTATGTCGAGCAGAGCCTGTCGCGCCTTACCAACACCGCGATCCGCCACCGCAACCACCAGATTGCCACCGACGGCTCGCAGAAGATCGTGCAGCGGCTGCTCAACCCGATCCGCGAACGCCTGGCGAAGGGCGAAAGCATCGCGCTGCTGTCGGTGCCGGTCGCCGGCTGGATGGCCTATCTGATCAAGGCTTCCGCGCGCTTCGGCCGCGCCTGGCCCGCATCGGACCCCTTTGCCGCCAGGATCGCAGCGATCGCCGACCGCGTAGGGGCTGACAGCAAGGCACTCGCCGATGCCATCCTCGCCATCGACGCCATCTTCGATCCGCAACTTGCCGCCAACGCGACACTGCGCGCGCATGTCGTCGCCGGACTCGAGGGTCTGCTTTCGGGCGATCCGATGGGCTTCGTCGCACAAGTCTGCGCTGAGCCAACGGATGCGCGGTTGAAGCAACCGGCGCGATCTGCATAGTTAGCAATTGGGAGGGACTATGAAGCTTGGACTGCTCACCGCGCCGTTTCCGGATGCGCCGCTCGACGAAGTCGCCGACTGGGCGCGCTCGGCCGGTTTCGAGGCGCTGGAAATCGCCTGCTGGCCGAAGGCCTCCGGAGCAAGTCGTCGCTATGCCGGCACCAGCCATATCGATGCCGCGGGCACCTCGGCCGCGCAGGCCAAGGACATCGCCGACGAACTCGCCGGCAAGGGCCTGACCATCTCCGGCCTCGGCTTCTACCCCAATCCGCTGCATCCCGACCAGGCGCACCGCGAAGCGGTAATCGATCATCTGAAGAAGGTGATCGTGCTTGCAAGCCGCATGGGTGTGCCGCTCGTCAACACCTTCTGCGGCGGCGATGCCTCGAAGACCGTCGACGCCAATTGGGAAGAGGCGCAGAAAGTATGGCCGGCGATCATCGCGCACGCGCGCGAGCATGGCGTGAAGCTCGCTTTCGAGAACTGCCCGATGATCTTCAGCTATGACGAATGGCCGGGCGGGCACAACATCGCCTACTCGCCCTATGTCTGGCGCCGCATCCTGGAAGCCTGGGGCGGCGATGTCGGCATGAACTTCGACCCTTCGCATCTCGTCTGGCAGATGATCGACAAGGAGCGCTTCATCCGCGAGTTCGGCAACAACATGCTGCATGTGCATGCCAAGGACCTGATGATTGATCATGATGGTCTGTACGAGCGCGGAATCCTTTCGGCTGGCATAGGCTGGCAGGTGCCCCGCATGCCGGGGCTCGGGGACATCGATTGGAGCAGGATTTTTTCGGGCCTTTACCGGGCCGGATATGACGGGCCGGTCATCATCGAGCATGAGGACCGGCGCTTCGAGGGGACGGATGAAAAGGTGAAGCGCGGCTTCCTGCTGGCCCGCGACGTGCTGCGCCCCTTCATCAAATGACGGAGAGCTTGGCTCCGATCGCATCGGCGCCCTGGAACTGGACTGAAAAGATCAATGTGGAGGAGTACTGAAATGAAAAGACATCTGACCGCGGCCGCGCTGCCGATTATTCCACTGCTTGCCGGTGCGGCTCTGCTCGCCTCGGTGGCCGTTTCGGTGGCCGCCGGCAAGTACACGATCGGCATTTCCAACACCGTGCAGGGCAATGGTTGGCGCGAGGAAATGATCTGCGCCATGAAGGCGCAGGCGCTCGCTTCCGGCGAAGTGGCGAAGCTCAACATCGCCCACCGCAACACCGACGCCGCCGGCCAGCTCGAGGACATCCGCAACCTGATCAGCGCCAAGGTCGACGCCATCGTCGTCAATCCAGCCGATCCGGCCGGCATCAAGGCCGGCCTCGAGGAAGCCACGAAGGCCGGCATCGTCGTCGTCGCCGTCGACCAGGCGGTGACCGAGCCGTCCGCCTACATCATCTCCAACAACCAGGAACAATATGCCTATCTCGGCGCCAAGTGGCTGTTCCAGAAGATGGGCGGCAAGGGCGAGGTCTTCTACATGCGCGGCGCCGCCGGCGCTTCGGCCGACTCTGACCGCGACAAGGGCTTCAAGAAGGCGCTGGCCGAATTCCCCGACGTGAAGGTCGCGCAGGAAGTGTTCACCGGCTGGCAGCAGGATCAGGCCAAGCAGCAGATACTGTCCTTCCTCGCCACCGGAACGCCGATCAACGGCATCTGGACCTCGGGCATCGACAACGTCATCGTCGACGCGCTGGTCGAGCAGCAGGCCCCCATGGTGCCTGTTGTCGGCGCTGACAATGCCGGCTTCGTCGGCCAGCTCAGCTCGGTCAAGGACCTGGTCGGCGCGGCCGTCACCAATCCCGGCTCGATCGGCGGCGCCGGCGTCACGCTGGCCCTGCAGATCCTCGACGGCAAGAAGCCGGCGCAGCAGACCGTGCTGGTCGAGCCGCAGCTCTGGGAAAACGCCACCGACGAAGGCAAGGCCAAGCTGAAGAGCGTCGTCGATTCCTCGCTCAGCCCGGAATGGCCGGTGTCGATCTCGATCCCCGATTGGACGACCTATAGCAAGGAGCAGATCGTCGCCTGCAAGGGCCCGGGCGAATAAGCGCCTGATCTGAACGCAAGCGCGAGGACGCTGGACCAAGGTCTGGCGTCCTTGCCATTTGATTTGGCACGCATAATTTGAGCCTTCGAGCAATTCCAGGAAAAGTGTGAGCGGTTTTCCGTCCGGAATTGCGCAAAAACAAAAGGATAGAGCGTTTCACCGTTTCCATGAAACGGAGAAACGCTCTAGATCGAGAACGCCTTGACCACCAGCCCTCTCCTCGACGCCACCGGCGTGGCGAAGAACTATGGCGCGGTTGCCGCGCTGCGCAACGCCTCGCTGTCCGTTCTGCCGGGCGAAGTGCACGCGCTGATGGGCGCCAACGGCGCGGGCAAGTCGACACTGGTGAAAATCCTCACCGGAGCCATCCGCGCCGATGCCGGCCGCATCCTGATTCGCGGCGAGCAACTCGATATCCGTTCGCCAGCCGCCGCCCGCCGCGCCGGCCTGCTGCCGGTCTACCAGGAACCGGCGCTGATCCCCGATCTCGACGTCCTGTCCAATCTGCGGCTGACCGGCACGCCGGTCGAGCCCTTCCGCGCCTGGGTGCGCGAGCTTGGCATCCCCGACCTCGATATCCGCGAGACGGCGCGCCATATCCCTTTGGCCATCCTGCGCGTGCTCGACCTGGCGCGCGCGCTTGCCGTCGAACCCGATGTGCTTGTGCTCGACGAGATGACCGCGGCGTTGCCGGCAAACCTCGCCGAGAAAGTGCTCGAGGTCGTGCGCCGCCAGGGCGACGCCGGCCGCTCCGTGATCTTCATCTCGCACCGTTTCGTCGAGATCTCCGCGCTCTGCGACCGCGCCACAGTTCTGCGCGACGGCTCCACGGTCGGCGTCGTCGACATCGAGCCGGGCATCGAGGAAAGGATCGTCGAGATGATGCTCGGCACCCGCATCGAAAAGACCCGCGTCAGCGCGCGCGCGGCAAACGATGTGACGACTGCCGCCGGCAGCCGCCCGCGGCTGTCGGTGCGCAACCTCCAGCTCGGCACCAAGCTAAACGACGTCTCCTTCGAGCTCGCCAATGGCGAGGTCGCCGGCGTCTTTGCGCTCGAGGGACAGGGCCAGGACGAGCTCTTCGCCGCCCTCGCCGGCTCGATCCGCCCGACGGGCGGCAGCATCGGCGTCGATGGCGCGCCGGTGAAATTCTCGCATCCGAGCGACGCTATCCAGGCCGGCATCGCCTATGTGCCGGGCGACCGTACCGAGGCTTTGGCCATGCAGCGCTCGGTGCGCGAGAACATCGCGCTGCCTTTCAGCGCAGCGCTTCGCAAATGGGGGCCGATCCGGATGCGGCGGGAGCAGGTGGTGGTTTCCAGCGCCGTCGCCAGATTGCAGATCGACACCCGCGCGCAGGGCGAAGTGCAGCGCCTTTCCGGCGGCAACCAGCAGAAGGTGACCATTGCCCGCTGGATCGCGGCCAACGCCCGCACCATCCTTTGCTTCGATCCGACCCGCGGCATCGACGTCGGCACCAAGCAAGAGATCTACAAGCTGCTGCGCGAGCTCGCCGGCCAGGACAAATCGGTGCTGTTCTACACATCCGAAATTGAAGAGGTGCAGCGTGTCTGCGATCGCGTCATCGTCATCTTCGGCGGCCGCGTCGTCGATACGTTCCCGGTCGAGCAGGCCGACGAGGCCTCACTGATGCGAGCCGCCTACGGTCTGCCGCGCGGCGCCAGGGCGGATGTCGGCATCCTTGCCGAGGTGAAGCCCGGTTCCAATGCGGAGGCCGCGTCATGAGCCGCTTCTTGCGCAATCAGGGTTGGGTCGCCGGCCTGTTCGCCCTGCTGGTCTTTCTCTTCATCATCACCAAGCTGATCCAGCCGGGCTACGGCAGCGGCGACTTCGGCTCGCTGGCGCGGGCGGTTTTGCCTTACGCCTTTGCCGTCGCCGCCCAGACCATCGTGGTCATCGCCGGCGGCATCGACCTTTCGGTCGCCGCCATGATGGCGCTGACCAGCGTGACGGCCGCCTCGATGATGAACGGCGCCAGCGAGGAATACGCGCTGTTCGTCGTCCCCTTCGTGCTCGCCATGGGCCTCGTGCTCGGCGCGCTCAACGGCGTCCTCATCGTCGTCACCCGCGTGCCGGATATCGTGGTCACGCTTGCGACGCTGTTCGTGCTGCAGGGAGCGGCGCTGCTTGTGCTTGGCGCTCCCGGCGGCGCCGCCGCCGAATGGCTGAAGGCAAGCGTCATCGGCACCGTGCCGATCTCCGGCCTGCCGGATTGGGCCGACGCCTGGGTTCCGAAGGCACTGCTGCTGCTCGTCGTCTGCCTCTGCATCATCTGGATTCCGCTCAGGCGTTCACGCCTCGGCCTCTCCATCTACGCCATCGGCAGCAATGAGCTCGCCGCCTTTCGCAGCGGCGTGCCGGTGGCGCGCACCAGGATCATCGCTTACGCGCTCTCCGGCCTGTTCGGCGCGATGGGCGGATTGTCGCTTACCATCAGCACCGGCATCGGCGCACCGATCCCCGGGCCTTATTTGCTTGCCAGCGTCGCTGCCGTGGTGCTTGGCGGCGTCGCGCTCGGCGGCGGCAAGGGCGGGCTGCTCGGGCCGATCATCGCCGTCTTCGTACTGAGGCTAGTGCGCACCGATCTGACGCTGCTCGCCATCGATCCGAACGTCACCGCCATCATCGAGGGCGCGATCATGGTCGCGGTCGTGATGTTCGGCGCTTTCATAACCATCCGCGGTCGCCCTGCAGGAGCAATGCCATGACGGACAGCGCGACCATGCCCCAGCCTGTGTCGATCGGCCGTCGCCTGAAGCGCTTCATGGCGGACCGGCCGCTCATCCCGCTGATCATCCTGCTCGTCATCCTGGTGGTGATCCTGCAGATGCTGCGCCCGGGCATCGTCAACGAGCGCTGGATCGCCAACACCGCGAAGTTCGCCATCCCGCTGGCAATCCTTGCCGGCTGCCAGACCATGACCATGCTGACCGGCGGCATCGACCTTTCGGTCGGTACCGTGGCGACGATGAGCGCCTTCATTATGGCGACCCAGATCGTCAACCAGGATCCGGCGGTGGCCTTCCTGCTGGCCATGCTGCCCGCGGTGCTGATCGGCCTCGTCAACGGCATCGGGGTTGGCGTGTTCCGGGTGCATCCGCTGATCATGACGCTCGGCACCAGCCTGATCGGCACCGGCTTCCTGCAGGTCTACCAGCGCACGGTGATCGCGTCCGGTGCCAGGATTCCGGATTTCCTCAACTGGCTGGGCACTGGCGTCACCTATGGTTTTCCCAACGCGCTGTTGCTGTTCATGCCGGTGGCGGTGCTGATCGTCTTCATGCTGAACCGCACCGGCTTCGGACGCCTGCTCTACGCCGTCGGCGACAACGAGCGCGCCGCAAGGCTCTCCGGCGTGCGCTACTGGCAGGTGATCACCGCGCTCTACATTCTCTCCAGCCTGCTCGCCGGCATCACCGGCCTGCTTTACATCGGTCTGATCAAGGCGCCGTCGCTGTCGCTCGCCGAGCCGCTGGTGCTGCCTTCGGTGGCTGCCGCGGTGATCGGCGGCACCTCGATCTTCGGCGGCCGCGGCGGCTACATGGGCACCATCATCGGCGCGCTCATCCTCACCGTGCTGACGACGCTGCTCACGATCCTGCAGATGCCCGAAGGTGGCCGCCGCATCTTGTTTGGCTTCATCGTCCTGTTCGTCACGGCGGCATATTTGCGGATTATCGAGGACCGGTAGAACCAGGCGAAACGCGGCAGCGACAGGCGCGGCTCACTCCGCCGCCTGCACGTGGCGGGCCTCGATGATCGCCCTGATCTCCGAACGGCACGACCCGCAATTGGTGCCGGCTCGCAGCGTCGCGCCGATCGCCTCGAGACTGTCGCATCCGGCGGCGACGGCCGAAGCAAGCTGGTTGGCGCCGACATGGAAGCACGCGCACACGACGCGACCGATGGCGGGCATGGGCACGGGTGAGCGGCCGGACAGAAGCGCATGGCGATCGGCCGTCGACAGCGGCTGGCGCGTGGCCAGCAGCGACACCAGCCAGTCCCGCACCGGCAACTGATCGGGAGCGGCGACCAGCAAGGCTTCGGCCATGGAGCCGGCCTCGTCGATGGCTGCCGCCCGATAAGCAAGGCCGCGGCGGTCGGTGTATTCCAACAGCTGATCCTGTCGCTGTACGCCCAGCAGTTTGCGCGCCAGGAGAATGCCCTGGTCCGGCGGCTCGGTTCCGGTGAGCTCGTAGACCCAGCCGCCCTCGACCGCATGCCGGCTCCAGTGGACGAAGCCCGTCGGCCGCAGATCGCGCCGGGTGATGAGCACGCCGGCCCAGCCGAGATTCTCGCGCACGATTCTCGCCGGGACATGTTTGAGCTCCGGCTGGCCGGAATGCGGATCGGTGACCGGCGAGGACAGCACACCTGCGGCGGCCTTGGCTGCGAAATGGCCGCTCCAATGCATGGCCATGAAGGCCTGGCCGCGCCGCTGCGCGTCCGACACGCGCACCTTGGCCCGGACGAAACCGAAGCATGTCGAAAGATGGGCGAGGTCGCCATCCTCGAGATAATGCGAAGCCGCATCCGCCGGATTGAGGTCGACCACGGGTTCAGGCGCGTTGGCCATCAGGCGCGGCACGTTTCCGGTGCGGGTCATGGTGTGCCACTGGTCGCGCAGCCGGCCGGTGTTCAAGGCGAGCGGATAGTCGGCATCGACCGCGAAGGCCGTCGCCTCTTGCCGTACCGGGACGAAGCGCGCGCGGCCGTCGGGTGTCGGAAAACGGCGGTCGGCAAACAGCCTTGCCTGCTGCTCGTTCTCCTCTGTCGCAGGCCAATGGCGCGGCGCGAAGGCGGCGTAGCCAGCGTCGCTGAGGTCAGCCAAGCCGCCGAGATCGAACAGGCGCTCGCCATGGTTCTCGAAGGTGGAAAGCGCGGCATGTTCGCGGAAAATCTCCGCCGGCGTCCGGTAGGCGAAAGCATCGCCGAAGCCCATGCGGGCTGCCACCTCGCAGATGATGCGCCAGTCGGCTCTCGCTTCGCCCGGCGGCGGCAGGAAGGGCCTTTGGCGCGAGACACGCCGTTCTGAATTGGTGACCGTGCCGTCCTTTTCGCCCCAGGCGGCGGCCGGCAGCAGCACGTCGGCATGGCGCGTGGTGTCGGTACGGGTCACATCCGAGACAGCGACGAAATCGCATTTGGACAAAGCGGCGCGCACGCGCGACGCATCCGGCATCGAGACCGCGGGATTGGTGCCCATGACCCACAGCGCCTTGATGCGGCCGTCAGCGACCGCCTGGAACATGTCCACGGCCTTCAGGCCGCCCCGCCGCGCGATGTTGGGCGCCTTCCAGAAGCGGGAGACGCGGTTGATGCCGGATGGATCCGCGAAGTCCATATGCGCGGCAAGCTGGTTGGCGAGACCGCCGACCTCGCGGCCGCCCATGGCGTTCGGCTGCCCGGTGACCGAGAACGGTCCCGTGCCGGGCTTGCCGATGCGGCCGGTGGCGAGGTGGCAATTGATGATGGCGTTGACCTTGTCTGTTCCATGCGCCGACTGGTTCACACCCTGGCTATAGACGGTGACTGTCCGCTCCGTGCCGGCGAAGAGATCGTAGAAGGACTGGACATCTGCGACCGTCAGCCCGCACCCCTTCGCGACGCGCGCGATCGACGGCGCATCGGCGCCGGCGAGCGAGGCCGCGGCGTCGAAGCCCGACGTCTGGTCGCGGATGAAGCCGGTATCGATCTTCCCGGCCTGGACGAGATGCGCGAGCAGCCCGTTGAACAGCAGCACGTCCGTGCCGGGATCGAGCGCCAGATGCAGGTCGCACTCGTCGGCCGTGGCGGTGCGGCGAGGGTCGATGACGACGATCCTGGTCCCGCGTTCCCTGCGCGCCGAGAGCATGCGCTGGTAGAGCACCGGATGGCACCATGCGGTGTTGGAGCCGGTGAGCACGATGAGATCGGCGCGCTCGAAATCCTCATAGACGCCGGGAACGATGTCCTCGCCGAAGGCGCGGCGGTGTCCGGCGACAGAGGAGGCCATGCAGAGCCGCGAATTGGTGTCGATGTTGGCCGAGCCGATGAAGCCCTTCATCAGCTTGTTGGCGACGTAATAATCCTCGGTGAGCAACTGCCCGGAGACGTAGAAGGCGACCGAGTCCGGCCCATGTTCGGCAATCGCCCGCGAAAATTTCGCGGCCACGAGGTCGAGCGCTTCGTCCCAATCCGCCTGCCTGCCATTGATTTCCGGGCGAAGCAGACGGCCTTCGAGACCGAGCGTCTCGCCGAGGGCGGCACCTTTCGAGCAAAGCCGACCGAAATTGGCCGGATGCTCGGGATCGCCGCGGACGGTTGTCTTGCCGTCCGCGGCGATCTCGGCCAGCACGCCGCATCCCACCCCGCAATAGGGGCAGGTGGTCCTCACCTCGCGTGCTTCCTTCATGCCTCAGGCCGCTTTCGAGGCCAGCGCTTCGAGCGCGATGAAGAGCCGTTCACCCTCGACCTTGACGGGAACCGTCCTCACCGAGCCTTCATCCGCGCCGAGCGCCTTGCCGGTCTCCAGCGAGATGACCCAATTGTGCAGCGGACAGGTCACCGCCGCGCCATGGACGATACCCTGGCTGAGCGGCCCGCCCTTGTGCGGGCAGTGGTCGTCAATGGCGAACACCTGGTCCTGCGCGGTGCGGAAGACCGCTATCTTGCCTTGCGGTGTGTCGACGCAGCGCGCGCCACGCAGCGGAATATCGTTGATGGAGCCGACGGCAATCCAGTTCATTTTGTCTCTTTCCTGTCGGCTCATTCCGCCGCCTCGGCGAACCCCACCGACGCCATCGGCCGGAACTCGTGCTTGTCCTTGCCGGAGACGCGTTCCGACCACGGATCGACCTGCGCGAATTTCTGCGAGAAGACGAACCGGTCGAAGAGGGTTCCGCGGCGCTCGGCATCGTCCAGGATCTGCTTTTTGATCTCGGCGGTGCCGACGCGCTTGGCCCATTTGTAGATGCGCTCCAGGTAGCGGGCCTGCTCGCGATACATCTGGACGAGCGCCACGATCACCTCCAGCGCCTCATCCTCGGTCTTCACCATGCCGAGCACTTCGGTGCCCTTGATGTCGAGGCCGGCGGCGCCGGCGAAATGGATCTCGTAGCCTGAGTCGACGCAGACCACGCCGACATCCTTGCAGGTCGCTTCCGCGCAGTTGCGCGGACATCCCGACACCGCCATCTTCACTTTGGCCGGCGTCCAGGAGCCCCACATGAACTTCTCGATACGGATGCCGAGCCCGGTCGAATCCTGGGTACCGAAACGGCACCAGTCCGACCCGACGCAGGTCTTCACCGTGCGCAGACCCTTGGCATAGGCATGGCCGGAGACGAAGCCGGCCTTGCCGAGATCGGCCCACACCGCCGGCAGATCCTCCTTGCGAATGCCCAGCATGTCGATGCGCTGGCCGCCGGTCACCTTGACCATCGGGATCTCGAACTTGTCGACGACGTCGGCGATGGCGCGCAATTCGCCGGCGCTGGTGACCCCGCCCCACATGCGCGGTACTACCGAATAGGTGCCGTCCTTCTGGATGTTGGCGTGCACGCGCTCGTTGATGAAACGCGACTGATAGTCGTCGGCATACTGGTCCGGCCAGTCGCAGACGAGATAGTAGTTGAGCGCCGGCCGGCACTTGGCGCAGCCGCAGGACGTCTTCCATTCGAGCTCCTGCATGACGGCGGGGATCGTCTTCAGCCCTTTCGCCTTGATCAGGCGCCGAACGTCGTCATGGCCGAGGCTCGTGCAGCCGCACATCGGTTGCACCGCCGCCGGATTATAGGCCTCGCCGAGCGTGAGTTTCAGCAGTTGCTCGACGAGGCCCGTGCACGAACCGCAGGAGGCCGAGGCCTTGGTGTGGGCGCGCACGTCATCGAGCCCGGTCAGCCCTTTGCCCGTGATCGCGCCGGTGATCTTGCCCTTGCAGACGCCGTTGCAGCCGCAGATTTCCGCATCATCCGCCAGTGCCGCAACGGCCGCCAAAGGGTCCGAGGAAGCGCCCCCCTGGAACGCCTGGCCGAAGATCAGCGTATCGCGCATCTCCGAGATGTCGGTTGCCTTCTTCTTGAGGTCGTTGAACCAGGCGCCGTCGGCCGTCTCGCCGAAAAGCACGGTGCCGATGATGCGGTTGTCCTGCAGCACGACGCGCTTGTAGATGCCCGCGGATGCGTCGCGCAGGATGATCTCCTCGCGATCGTCGCCGTCGGCGAAGTCGCCCAGCGAATAGAGATCGATGCCGGTGACTTTGAGTTTGGTCGGCGTGTCGGAGTGGACGAAGCACTTGTCCTCTCCGTCCGCGAGACCGGCTGCCGCAACCCTTGCCATCTCGTAAAGAGGGGCGACAAGCCCATAGACATGGCCGCCGACCTCGGCGCATTCGCCGAGCGCGATGATCGCAGGATCGGAGGTCCGCATGCGGTCGTCGACGACGATGCCGCGATTGACCTCCAGCCCGGCTTCCTTGGCCAGGGCGGTGCTCGGTCGGATGCCGACCGCCATCACCACGAGCGTTGCCGGGATGATCGTGCCGTCCATGAGCTCGACGCCCTCGACCTTGCCGTTGCCGACAATCGCCTTGGTGTTGGCCTTGGTCATCACCTTGATGCCACGCGTCTCGACGGCCTTCTGCAACAGGTAGCCGGCAGCCGGATCCAGCTGGCGCTCCATCAGCGTCGGCATGACGTGCAGGACCGTGACGTCCATGCCGCGCTCCTTCAGTCCGGCAGCGGCTTCGAGGCCGAGCAGGCCGCCGCCGATGACGACGGCCTTGGCGCGAGACTGAGCGGCAAGCAGCATGGCGTTGACGTCGTCGAGGTCGCGATAGCTGAGCACGCCAGGCAGATCCCTGCCGGGCACCGGAATGATGAAAGGCACCGAGCCGGTGGCGATGACGAGACGGTCGTAGCTCTCGGTCACGCCTTGGTCGGAGGTGACGGTCTTCGCCTCCCTGTCGATGGTGACGATCCGATGACCCTTGTAGAGGGTGATGCCGTGCTTGATGTACCAGCCGTCGCCATGGATGACGATTTCTTCGAACGCCTTCTCGCCCGAAAGCACCGGCGAGAGCATGATGCGGTCGTAGTTCACGCGCGGCTCGGCGTTGAAGATGGTGACGCTGTAGCGGTCAGGCGCGGCTTCCAGCAAATGCTCGAGCATCCTGCCTGGCGCCATGCCGTTACCGATGATGACGAGTTTCTCGCTCATGTCGGTCTCCGATCTATTCGGCGGCGTAGGAAAGAGGCGCAGTTTTCAAGGTCGCCGCCCGCTCCATCCGGCGGACGGTGAGGTGCATCCAGACCAGGCAGGAGACGACGAGCACGAACAGCAGCATGAAACAGCTCGACCAGACGCCGGTGAGGTCGTTCAGCGCGCCGAAGGCGATCGGCAGGATGAAGCCGCCGAGGCCGCCGATCATGCCGACGACGCCGCCGACGGCGCCGACGCTTTGCGGATAATAGACCGGGATGTGCTTGTAGACGGCGGCCTTGCCGAGACTCATGAAGAAGCCGAGCACGCAGGCAACGCCGATGAAGGCGAGCGGGCCGATCTCGAAGTGGAAGGGGATCGGCCCGCTGATGCCGCGCACGACATAGTCTGCCGAGGGGAGGGACAGAACGAGAGTCGCGACGGCACAGACGGTAAAGGTCCAATAGAGCACGGTGCGGGCGCCGACGCGGTCGGAAAGCACGCCGCCATAGGCGCGGAAGATGCTGGCGGGAATTGAATAGGCCGCGCCGATCATGCCGGCGGTGGCGATGCCGAAGCCGTAGACGCCGATCAGGTAGCGCGGCAGCCAGAGCGACAGCGCCACGAACGCGCCGAAGGAGAAGAAGTAGTAGAAGGCGAAGCGCCAGACCTGCAGGTTCTTCAGCGGCGCGAATTCCTGCCAGAAGCTTCTCACCGGCACCGCCATGCCGGTGCGGCGCTCGCGGATGACCGGATCGTCGCCGGTGGTGAACCAGAACACGATGGCCATGACGACCAGCGCCCCCGCCCAGATCAGCGCGACCGACTGCCAGCCCCAGGAAAGCAGCACGAACGGCGCCAGGAACTTGGTGACCGCGGCGCCGACATTGCCGACGCCGAAGATGCCGAGCGCGGTGCCTTGTTTTCCAGCCGGGAAGAAGCGCGAGACATAGGCGACGCCGACGGCGAAGGAGCCGCCCGCAAGCCCGACGCCGAGCGCGGCAACCAGCATCTGCCCATAGGTATGCGCGAAGGCGAGCAGGAACGTCGCGACCGCGGCCGCGAGCATGGTCATGGTGTAGACCAGGCGGCCGCCATAGCGGTCGGTCCAGACGCCGAGCACCATGCGCACAAGCGAGCCCGTCAGGATCGGCGTGCCGACAAGCAGGCCGAACTCGGTTTCGTTCAGGCCGAGCTCCTGCTTGATGCGCACGCCGATGATGGAAAAGATTGTCCACACCGCGAAGCAGACGGTGAAGGCGATGGTGGACATCACGAGCGCCTGCCGGGGAGCACTGTCCTGGCTGGGCGCGGCTGGGAGGTTTGCGGTCATGGTCGGCTCCGGGTTTGCGGCGTGGGAGGCGCCGCGTGTTGTGTTGATCAGGGGCGCGGCATCGGTCAGCGCGTCGGGACTTGCGCGGTCACTTGCGGACCCTTGCCCTCTGTTTCGTGGCTGGCGGGAAACAAGAGTAGCGCGGCGATGAACAGCGCCGCCGTCAGAGCGCTGCTCGCCAGGAAGTCGCGGCGGGTGAAATCCTTGAGCGAAGGTCCGATCCGTTTCGTCATCGTCGTCTCCGGTCCAAAAAACAAAAAAGCTGCCGTCCAGGGCTCGCGCGTCCGTACATCCGGGATCGCGCATTGACCTGAGCGGCAGCTTTGCCTTGGGGCGCCCGCCATTGGACGCCTATTCTATTGCCCGCGAGGGGCTCGATTATTTCAAAGCACGAAGCGTGCCAGTTTTGCAGCGAAAGAGAATTTCAAGGAAAATCAATGCGATAGTTACATTGAGCGTTGGTCGGGCCGATTGGCGGCGCGATCAAACATTGATCAGCGACACGGGCAAGGCGCATAAATTTTGTGCAATGCACAAGAATGGCGTGCAAATGATCAGGCGCGCCCCTGGCCCGCAATGTAGGCGTCGATCCGGTCCGGATCGAAGATCTGCCCGTCGAAGAATCCATCGGGACCAAGCACGAGACTCGCCCCCGCCGAACCGACCGGGGTCGCGACCTTCAGTGCCCCCTCGACCTTGGCATTGGCGCCGGGCAACGCCACGCCGAGCGGTTTCAGCGCCGACCGGTAGAGGTCGGGGCGGTAGCAGTCGCGAGCGACAGCGAGGTTTTGCGGCGTGTGCGGCAACTGCCCCCAGCGCACCATCTGCGTGTAGAACCAGAGCGCATGGCTCTTCCAGGGAAAATTCGCCGCCTTGTCGAAGGGCAGGAAGAAATCCTCGACGCGCCGTTCCGCGGCGCCGCCAAGTTGAAGCAGTCCGGTCAGGATCGGCGTCTGGATCGCTTCCGGCTCGCCGAGGAAAGCGGGCCTCGCCATCAGCGCGGCCAATTCGCCGCGATGTGCCGGATCCTGGCACCAGCGGGCGGAATGATGCAGCGCCCTCAACAGCGCCGCCAGCGCGTCCGGGTGCTCTTCCGCCCATACCTTGCGCACGCCGAGCACCTTTTCCGGGCTGTTGCGCCACAGCAGTGCCTTGACGGTAACGATATGGCCGGTGCCGGCGGCGACCGCGGCGCTGTTCCAGGGCTCACCGACGCAATAGCCGTCGATGCGGCCGACGGAGAGCGCATCGGCCATGAAGGGCGGCGGCACGATGACGATCTCGATGTCGCGGTCGGGATCGATGCCGCAGGCGGCAAGCCAGTAGCGCAACTCGTAATTGTGCCCCGAATGCGGGTGCACCACGGCGAAGCGCAACGGCTCGCGGCCAGCGGCCGCCCGTTCCCTCACCAGCAAGCCGAGCGCCTTCCCGGCACGCGCCGGATCGAGGTCGGGCACGGCGCCATCCGCCGCCATGCCTTGCCACACCGCGTTGGAGACCGTGACGCAATTGCCGCCAAGCCCGAGCGAAAAAGGCACGATGGTTTCGGAGGCAAGCGGCGTCAGCCCAAGGCTGCAGGCGATCGGCATCGGCCCCAGCATATGGGCGACATCGAAATGGCCGATGGCGATGCGGTCGCGGATGTTGGCCCAGGAGGTTTCGCGATGCAGCTTGAGCTCGATGCCCTCGCGGGCGGCAAAGCCCATCTCGCCGGCCACCACCAGAACGGCGCTGTCGAAAAGCGGCATGAAGCCGGCGGTGATCTCGTGCGCGACCGTCATGCTCATTCGCCCTCCAGCGGCCCCAGCAGTCCCGCCGCCGTCACCAGGCTCTGGGCGATCTCGGCGATCTTGCGGTTCTGGTTCATGGCGGTCTTGCGCAGGAGCGCGTAGGCGGCCTCCTCGCTCAAGCCGCGCGACTTCATCAATATGCCCTTGGCCCGGTCGATGACCTTGCGGTTCTCGAGCTCGCTTCGCGCCTCTTCCAACTCGCGCGCCATGCGCGAGAAGGCGTTGAAGCGGCTGATCGCCATGTCGAGGATCGGCTTGATGCGCTCCTTCTTCAGCCCGTCCACCACATAGGCGGAAACGCCGGCATCGACGGCCGCTTCGATCGAAGCCTGGTCGGATCGGTCGACGAACATGGCGATCGGCCGCTTCACCGCGCGCGAGAGCTGGAACATGTTCTCCAGCATGTCGCGGTTCGGATTTTCGAGATCGATGACGATGACATCCGGCTCGATCTCGGCGATGCGCCGGGCAATGCCTGCCACGTCATGGACCACCGTGACATGCCGATGGCCGGCATCCCGCAATCCGGCCTCGATGATCGAGGCACGGATGCGGTTCTCATCGATAACAAGGATGGTCAACGAACCGGCGGACATGCGCCTATTGTGCAGGCGAACCGGATTTGTGCAATGCGGTAATCCACAGGGACGATTTCCGACCGCTCAGGGCGCGGACTGCGACGGCTGGCGGCCTTCTCAATCCTCTCTGAAGGCGTGAGCAAAACTGTCGGCGACCGGCTGGAAGAGATACTCGAGCAGGGTTCGCTTGCCCGTGACAACGGAGACGTCCACAGGCATTCCCGGATATAGCTTCACTTGCGGAAGCTTCTTGAGTTCGTCGGCACCCACCTCGACCGTCCCCCGAAAGAACGTCGCGCCGCTGCGCTCGTCGATCTCGGCGTCGGCCGAAACCCGCGTCAGGGCGCCCTCCACCGTGGGCGTGGTTCTCTGCTTATAGGCGACGAGCCGCACCGTGGCCGGCAGACCGGGGCGAACGACATCGATATCCAGCGGTTGAAACTTGACGTCCAGCACCATCTTGTCCTGGTCGGGAACGAGATCGAGGATGACGCCTCCCGGGGGCACAACTCCGCCCGGCGTGAAGTAGCGAAGGTTCATCACCACCCCATCCTCGGGCGCGACGACATCCCGGCGAGCCGCGCGCGCGTCGGTCTTCTGAAGCGCCTTTTCGAGCTCGGAGCGTTTGGTCTGAACGTCACGAAGGTCCTCGGCCGCCTTCTTGATGTAGGAAAGCCGGCCATTGTCGATCTGCGCATTGGCCTCGGCGACCTGCTGTCGCAAGCTTTCTATACTCGCTCGGTTCGAGTCGGCCTCGCCCTGGGTGGCGATGATCTGCCGCTCGAGCTGGAGCACGCGGGACTTCACGCCATAGCCCTTCTTGAGAAGTGTGCTGGCGTCCGCCAGCTCTTCCCGCAGAGACGGCAACTGGATCTCGAAGGCCGCAACTCTCGCGGCGAGGGCCGACATCTGGGCCTGGAATTGGGCGATCCGCTGCTGCCAGACCTCGACATCCGAGGCCTGCACCTTGGCCTGGTCGCGGAAGATGCGCTCCTGTCCGGCCATGGCCTCGGCGACGGCCGGCTCGCTTCGCCTGGACGATAAGTCCGCCGGGAAGGGAATTGTGCTCAGGCCATCGCGCTGCGCCGTCAGGCGAGCTTCGCTGGCGAGCGCGGAGTCGAGCTCGCCGCGCACGGCATCGCGGTCGGACTCGGCGTCGACGCCGTCGAGGCGGACCAGTGTCTGGCCCTGCTTGACCACGTCGCCCTCGCGAACCAGGATTTCACGGATGATGCCGCCCTCCAGGTGCTGCACGGTCTTGCGGTTGCTGTCGACCTTCACCACGCCCGGCGCGAGCGCGGCGCTTGTCAGCGGCGCCGTCGCCGCCCAGAAGCCAAAACATCCGAACAGCAGGGCGATGACCGTCAGACCGCCGAGGATATGGCCGCTGATCGCTGGCGCGGCGGGCGGCGGCGCCGGCATGCGCAATTGCAGGGCAGCTTCCATCATGACGCCACCCTTTCGGCACTCACGACCCGGACCGGCGGCACGGAGGACGACGGCTCGGGACGGCGAAGTTGCGCCAGCACGGCGTCGCGCGGGCCGAATTTCTGCGCCTGGCCCTCGGCGAGCACCAGGACGCAATCGACGTTCACCATCAGCGACGGCCGGTGGGCGACGATCACCACCGTCGAGCCCGCCTTCTTCATCGCGGCAATCGCCTGGTTCAGCGCTTCCTCGCCGACGGCATCGAGGTTCGAGTTCGGCTCGTCCAGCACCACCAGCGCCGGACGGCGATAGAGCGCCCTGGCAAGGCCGATGCGCTGGCGCTGCCCACCGGAGAGCACCGAACCCTGTTCGCCGATCTCGGTGTCATAGCCGTCCGGCAGCCTCAGAATCATCTCGTGCACGCCGGCCATCCGGGCGGCGGCCACGACCTCCGCCGGGTCGCCATCTTCCATGCGGGCAATGTTTTCACGCACGCTGCCTGGAAAAAGCTCGACGTCCTGGGGCAGGTAGCCCACATGGGCACCGAAATCGTCACGGTTCCAGGCAAATACGTCGACGTCGTCGAGGCGCACCTGGCCCTGCTGCGGCGAAGCCATGCCGACGATCAGGCGCGCAAGCGTCGACTTGCCGGCCGCCGACGGCCCGATCACCGCAAGCGCCTGGCCAGGCGACACGGCAAAGGAAAGGTTCCTCAGCACCGGCTCCTTGGCATTGGCCGGCGTGAAGGTGACTGCCTCGACCGCGAGCCGTCCCTGCGGCTGCGGTAATTCCATGCCCGGCGGGCGCAGCGATGGCGTCTCGAACAGCCGGTTCAGCCGCCCCCAGGCCTCGCGCGCGCCGGTGGTCTGCTTCCAGGTGGCGATGGCCTGCTCGACCGGGGCGAGCGCGCGCGACATGATGATCGAGGACGCGATCATGGCGCCGGGCGAGACCTCGTGGCGCAGCGACAGCCAGGCGCCGAGCCCCAGCACGGCGACCTGCAGGAACATGCGGAACGGCTTGGTGAAGGCGTTGATCAGGCCGGCCCGGTCGCTGGCAGTCGTCTGCAGCTCGAGCACGGAGGCGTTGGCCGCGTCCCAGCGCCGCGCGAGCACGCCGCCCATGCCCATCCCGTCGATGACTTCGGCATTGCGGAAGCCGGCATCCGCCGCCTGGTAGGCGCGCGCGGAAGCCGCATTGGCCTGCTTGAGCGTGCCCGCCGTCAGCGCGTTGTTGGCAAGGGCGAGGCCGAACAGCACGGCGGCGCCTCCTAGCGCCAGAAGCCCGAGCAGGGGATGCAGCAGGAAGATGAAGGCGAGGTAGAGCGGCATCCACGGCGCGTCGAAAAGCGCCATGATGCCGCCGCCGCCGAGATAGCCGCGCAGTGTGGCGAGGTCGCGCAACGCCTCGGTGCGGTAAGAGGAGCCGCGCAACGCGTTTTCGAGCCCGCGGCCCAGCACCTGCGTCGACAGCACGCGGTCGATCCAGGTGCCGAGTTGTACCAGCAACCGCGAGCGGAAGAATTCGAGCGCGCCCATCGCGGCGAGCGCCGCCGCCGCAATCAGCGTCAAATAGACGAGCGTCTCGACGCTGCGGCCGGGCAGCACGCGATCATAGACCTGCAGCATGTAGACCGAGGTCGAGAGCACGAGCAGGTTGATGACGAAGCTGAACCCGACCACCGCGGCGAAGCCGCCGCGGCAGCGAGAGAGGGCAAGACGCAGGGCGTTGTCCATCGCTGGCTCCGCGCGTTTCCGTTCAGGTCCACTCGACGAACTTGGTGTTGTCCAGCCCAAGCAACTGCGTCAGGTTCGTCACGTCGTCCAGCGTGGCCACATGGACGCGGCCTGCCGTATCGCTCCAATTGGCGTCGTACCAGAGTTCGCCCTTACCGGTATCGCTGTTGAAAACGGCGACATAGGCATTGGCCGCGCCCGCGGTGCCGTTGACGATTTGGGTGTTGGTCTGGGCCGTCTGGATTTCCACCACCTTGTTGTTGTCGCCAAGCGCGATGTTGGTGATGGCGTTGCGGTCCTGATAGTCGGAGGCGCTGAGCGCAGCGCCCGCGGCAGTGGCGGTGGTGTTGGCCGCGTTCCAGCTGCTCGCCCCCTGCTGCAGGCCAATCGTGTGGCCCGCGACAGCGAAGTCCAGAATGGTGTCGGTGCCGTTCAGGCTCGGAGCGATCATCCGGAATTGATCATTTCCGCCGCCGCCCAGCAGCGCGTCGTTGCCGCCGTCACCTCTCATAATGTCGTCTTGTTGACCCCCGAGCAGATAGTCGCGTCCGGCGCCGCCGGTCAGCGTGTCGCCGCCGTTGAAACCGGCGGCAATGTCGCTGCCTGTTCCACCGTTCAACGTGTCGGCGCTGCTTCCATTTTGTCCGACGAGCAGATGGAAATCAGCGCTGGTCGAGTTGTTCGCCTGATCAGTCACGGTGACATGCAAAGTATAGTCGCCGATGCTGGTATTCGATTGAGACGCCGTCAGATTGCCGGTTGAGTCGACCGAGACGTTCGACGCCGGAAGAGCGTTGTTGGAAGTCGCTGAGTAGCTGAACGTGAAGCTGTCCGTGGCATCCGGATCGCCCAGCTCGATGAAATGGCCCAGAAGCGCATTGTTGCCGGTCTGCGTCGGCACGAAATCGATGCCTGTCGGCCCGCCGAGATCGCTGAGGTCGTTGTCGGTGATCGTGCCCACCCCCTGGTTGTCGGAAATCGTCGCGTTGGTCGGGCTGCTGAGGTTGACGGTGAACTGCTCCGTCTGCTCGAACACCGCGTTGTCGACGATCGTCAGGGTGATGGTCTTGCTCGTTTCGCCGGCCGCGAAGCTGAGCATGCCGTTCAACGGGTCGGGTCCGGCGGTGTAGTCGCTTCCGGCCGACGCCGTACCAGCCGCCACCTGGTAGTTCACCGTGGCCGGCAGCACCGTCGCGCCCGCCTTGGTGACCGTGAAGGTGATGGTGCCGGCCGTCTCGCTGACCGTGACGTCGTTGATGGAGAAGCTCGGCGGCGAGTCGTTGTCGTTGACCGTCACCTTTGCGGTGTCGCCGGTGTTGAGTGTCTCGTAATTGCCGCCGCTCGTGCCGGTGATGCCGACCTGATAGTTGGTGCTGTCGCCATAGACATTGTTGTCGGCGACCGCGAAGGCGGTCGAGACGCCGCTGGTGGCGCCGACCGCGATGGTGACGCTGGCGCCGTTGTCGAGGTTGATCACCAGAGGCGTGCCGGTGACGGCATTGGCGACATGGGCGGTGATCGTCGCCGTGCCGGCGCCTTCGTTGACGCTGACGTCGTCCAGCGTGATCGCCGTGGTGTCGATGGTGTCGTGCACCGTCACCGTCGCCTTGTCGGTGGTGTCGAGCGCCTCGAAGTTGCCGCCGCTGGTGCCGCTGACGCCGACCTGGTAGCTCTGGCTGTCGACAT
>NZ_FOVT01000025.1 GCF_900115245.1 Mesorhizobium sp. NFR06 | reverse complement strand
CCGGGCTCGGGTTCGGGGGTGGACTTCTGGCCCCTCCTTCAGGGCGCGCGATACGGTGGTCACGGACAGGCCGAGGCTGTTGGCAATCTGTCTAAGGTTTGGTCTGGCTGGTGGCGCCATGGTCTGGTCCGGTGCGATGCGTTCAGGTTGCAGGATGGCCAAGTATCCGCCGAAAGTGAAGCCAATGTCGGCTTGGCGACCAAAACGGCGACGTACCTGTAGTCTTAGCCCGCCACAAATATCATTCGTGTACGTACGAATCCAGCTTGACAGCGCAACGCATTTGGCCAATCGTAACGTTACAAATTTGATTGTAACGTTACGATTGGCACGCGCAAGACCGGGTAAACGTGGTCGCGCGGCCGCAACAGGGAGGAATGACAGGCCGCGGAATAGCCGGCCTCCCGCTCCGCGCGGGCCCGGTCCGTTTCCGGTTCCAACTCACTCTCAAGCCCGGGATCGCCATAGCGCGCCCGGGCGCTTTCGTTTCATGGAGATCCACATGTTCGATTGGAACAGAAGCTGCTCCTACGACGAGCAGCAAAAGCGACGTTTCCACATGACAGCGCGTTTAAGTCTCAAGAGACTCGCCGCCGAGTTAGCCCTGCCGTCAGGCAGCCTTGACCTGCGCTCGAACAGGGCGGGCATAGGCGTTTCCGGTGAAATCACCTTGCACCATGACCGCGCCTATATTCAGGTCGGCCAGTTCGGGCTCTCCTCAGGCCACGGCATCCTGATCAGGACCTGCAGGGGGCGTAAGGACTATACCGGCGGGCCCAACCACTTCGTCGCACTCTGCATGCTCGAGGACATTCCGGCGCTCGCGGCGGCCGTCCGCACCATCACCGGCGTCGGTCGTCAAAATCCGTCCCAATCTCGCGCCGCCTAACAAACAGCAACACTCGTCAGCTCCAATCCCATCGTCGACAGCCTGTCGGCCGCGAGCGACCCCGCTGGAGCCGAAGGCCAGCCTGCTTCCCAGGAGGTCGCTGTTGGCAGGGCTTGCCGCAATGACGTAGTTGGCGCCGCCGATTGGTAGAAAGGACACCGGCACGGCGGTCGCGGGCGTCAGCTTGCATGTCGTGTGGCCGTTGTCGGCCAATGCCGCGATCTGGCACAGCGCAATTGCGAAGGCCGTTGCCTCGGTCGAGCCAGCCTTCGCCTCCAAAGTCTGCAGCCGCTGCTCGGCCTCCCTGCGTGCCGCATCCCAATAGGACCGGTCGGCATCGAGGAAATCTTGCCGAAGATCCTCGGTCTGCGCGTCGCGCGACGTGGCTCGGTCGGGGATTTGCGCGGCGCAGCCAAGCGCCGGCAGTAGGCAAAAAAATGCCAGGGCAAGCAGCCGGCCAAGATCGTCGGTCCCTTTCGTAATGCCCGGCCCCCATCACCACAGGCCCTAACGATGGGCAGCCCCACGTTCGCACGCATTCACATCTTTGCGATCAAGGCTTGTTCGCCGATCTCAACTGGCCGGTCGCCTGGTATCGATTGACTCAGCGCTCGCAGCCAGCCCATCGGCCCGCCCCTATGCTGCCAGGCGCCGCGTAAGGCGTTGTCGGAGTTTGTCTAAAAGCCGCGGGCATCGACTGGTCCGCACGCGGATTTCACGACAAATCCGGACGGGCCGCAGCTGCGTTTGTTTCACCTAAGCCGTTCTATTCCTTACAGGAATTTAATCTGTGTCGGAATTGCCTGCCAAAATTCACGCGCCTATGCTTCGGACAAGATCGCGCCCTTTCAACCCTGCCGCAGGCATGTTGGACGGCGCGATCGGCGACTGGTTCGACGGGCGGCTCCGCACGATGAACCTTGCCTGATGCGGCTCGAAGGACAGGTGAGAGACGTGGACGACGAAGTCGTCAGCCGGCGCAAGCGCCGCAGTGTGCCCGTGCCCCCCAGCGAGCCGCTGGCCGAGGTCCGGCCGGCGGCCGTGCGCCGGTCCCGGCGCGGCTGGATCATCGCGCTGCTCCTCATCGTGGCGGCGGCCGGCGTCGCGTACTGGCTGCATCCCGTTCAGGTCCAGCAGGCCGCCGGACGCCAAGACGGCCGCTTCCGTGGCGGCGGTGGCGCGCAGTCTGTTGCCGTCGCACCCGTGGCGCAGGCGGACATCCCGATCGTGCTCGAGGCGCTCGGCACTGTCACGTCGCTCTCGACCGTCACCGTGCGCCCGCAGGTCAGCGGTCAAATCACAGGGATCGGCTTCACCGAGGGTGAGAACGTCAAGAAAGGCGATTTTCTCGCCCAGATCGACGATCGCACGTTGACAGCCTCGCTGCACCAGCTGCAGGGGCAATTGCAGCGTGACCAGGCGCTGCTCGCCGATGCCAAGCTCGACCTCGACCGCGACCTGAAAGTCAGTTCAAATGCGGTCACTCGGCAGCAGGTCGACCTGCAGCGCGCCACCGTCCAATCCGACGAGGGTACGGTCGTGTCCGATCAGGCACAGATCGAGGCCGTGCAGGTCAACATCGCCAACAGCCATATCACGGCGCCCGCCGCCGGCCGCATCGGCCTGCGCCTCGTCGATCAGGGCAACTACGTCACGCCGGGTGACGCCACCGGCATCGCGGTGATTGCTCGGATGCAGCCGATCTCGGTGCTGTTCTCGCTGCCCGAGGACAGCTTGGCGCAAGTGCTGGAGCAGACACATGGCAATGCCGGGCTCAAGGCCGCCCTGTTCGACCGCAACGACGCCAAGCAGATCGCCGAAGGCACGCTGCAGACGATCGACAACCAGATCGATCCGACCACCGGCACGGTGAAGCTGCGTGCCGTCTTCCCCAACACCGACGGCGTGCTCTATCCCAACCAGTTCGTCAACGTGCATCTGCTTGTGCGCACGCTGACTGGGGTCAGCGTGCTGCCCAACGCCGCCATCCAGCACGGCGCGCCGGGCACCTTCGTCTACCAGCTCAACGACGACGGCACCGTCTCGGTGAAGACTGTTTCGCTCGGCCCGGGCAACGCCACCGTCACGCAGCTTGTGTCCGGCCTGGCGCCGGGCGCCAAGGTCGTGGTCGACGGCGTCGACCGGCTCAAGGACGGCGCCAAGGTAACCGTGCCCGACAACGGCACGGCGCAGACCTCCGGCGCCGCATCCCCAGCGCCGCCGCAAGCAGCGGGTACGGGCAGCGCGGCCGCCGGTGCGCCGGCCGTTGCCACCGGCAATGCGCCGGCCGCCAATGCCGGCAATGCGCCCGCGGCGTCGAGCGGCCAAGGTGCCGGTTCGACGGGCAGCGGCTCGGCAGGCGAGGGCTCGGCTGCATCGGGCGATGCCTCCGGCCGCAAGCATCACCGCCACCATCGTCGCGATGGCAACGTCAATGCCGGAGATGCCGGCAATGCCGCCAGCGGCGGCAATGGCGGCGATTCCGGCGAAAGCCAATGAACACGCCGAGCGGCCTTGTCTCCGGCTGGCTTAACCCGTCGCGGCCGTTCATCCTGCGGCCGGTGGCGACGACGCTGATCATGGCCACCATCCTGATCGTCGGCATGATCGCCTATCTGTTCCTGCCGCTCTCGGCCCTGCCTGAGGTCGATTATCCGACGATCCAGGTGCAGACCTTCTACCCAGGCGCCAGCCCGGAAGTGATGACCACTTCGGTCACAGCACCCCTCGAGCGCCAGTTCGGCCAGATGCCCGGGCTGGAGCAGATGTCGTCGGGCTCTTCGGCCGCCGCCTCGGTCATCACGCTGCGCTTCAGCCTCGATCTCAACCTCGATATCGCCGAGCAGGAGGTGCAGGCGGCGATCAACGCGTCGGGCAATCTCCTGCCCGCCGACCTGCCGGCGCCGCCGATCTACGCCAAGGTCAATCCGGCCGACGCGCCGATCCTGACACTGGCGATCACCTCCAAGACGCTGCCGCTGACGCAAGTCGAGAACTACGCCGAGACGCGGCTGGCGCAGAAGATATCGCAGCTTCCCGGCGTCGGCCTGGTCAGCATCTCCGGCGGCGAGCGGCCGGCCGTGCGCGTGCAGGTCAAGCTCAAGGCGCTGGCCGCCATGGGTCTCAACATCGACGATCTGCGCACCGCCATCGGCACGCTCAACGTCAACACGCCGAAGGGCAGCTTCGACGGTCCGGCGCGCTCCTACACCATCAACGCCAACGACCAGGTCTCTGACCCAAAAACCTATGCCGACATGGTCATCGCCTACCGCAACGGCGCGCCGGTCCGGCTGGGCGAGGTGGCCGATATCATCGAAGGGCCCGAGAACTCGCGGCTGGGCGCCTGGGAAAACCGCACGCCGGCGATCATCCTCAACATCCAGCGCCAGCCGGGTGCCAATGTAATCCGCGTCGTCGATGGCGTGAAGGCGCTGCTGCCGCAACTGCGCGCCGGCCTGCCGGCGGCGCTCGAGGTGCAGCCGCTGACCGACCGAACCACGACGATCCGCGCCTCGGTCCACGACGTCGAGTTCGAGCTTGGGCTGGCGGCGCTTCTGGTCGTGCTCGTCACCTTCCTGTTTCTGCGCAACATCCCGGCGACGATCATCCCGAGCCTGTCAGTCCCGCTCTCACTCGTCGGCACATTCGCGGTGATGTATCTGTGGGGTTTCAGTCTCGACAATCTGTCCTTGATGGCGCTGACCATCGCTTCCGGATTCGTCATCGACGACGCCATCGTCATGATCGAGAACATCTCGCGCTTCATCGAGCATGGCGACAATCCGGTGACCGCCGCGCTCGAGGGTTCGGCCCAGATCGGCTTCACCATCATCTCGCTCACCGTCTCGCTGATCGCGGTGCTGATACCGCTGTTGTTCATGGGCGACGTGGTCGGCCGCCTGTTCCATGAATTCGCCATCACTTTGGCCATCGCCATCGTCATTTCGGCCGTCGTCTCGCTGACGCTGGTGCCGATGCTGTGCGCCAGGCTGTTGAAGCCGCCGGCCGAGCACAGGCCGGGCCCGCTGGCGCGCTGGAGCGAGGGCGCCGTCGATGCGATCGCCAACGGCTACGCGGCCGCGCTGCGCTGGGTTCTCGACCGCCAGGCATTGACATTGCTGGTGGCGGTTCTGACGCTGGCGCTCACCGTCTATCTCTACATCGCCATCCCGAAAGGCTTCTTCCCGGTGCAGGACACCGGCGCCATCTCGGCCATCACCGAAGCGGCGGGCTCGGCGTCCTATGCCAACATGGCGGCGCACCAGCAGGCGCTGGCCGACGCTATCCTCAAGGACCCTGATGTCGCCAGCCTGTCGTCCTTCATCGGCGTCGACGGCCAGAACATGACCGCCAACAGCGGCCACATGCTGATCAATCTGAAGCCGCGCGACGAGCGCGGCGACGACGCCGGCGCCATCATAAGGCGGCTGACGAGCGAGACCGCCGGGGTCACCGGAATAGCGTTGCACATGCAGCCCGTGCAGGACCTTACGGTCGACTCCACGATAAGCGCTTCGCAATACCAGTATGTGCTGCAGGATTCCGATCCGGTCGAGCTGGCGGCATGGACGGGAAAGCTCACCGACAGGCTCTCGGCGCTGCCTGAGCTCGCTGATGTCGCGAGCAACAGCCAGCAGAGCGGGCTTGCCGTCGACGTCACCATCGACCGCGCCACCGCGGCGCGCTTCGGCATCACGCCGGCGACGGTCGACAACGCACTCTACGACGCCTTCGGCCAGCGCATCATCTCGACCATCTTCACCCAGTCGAACGAATACCGCGTCGTCCTCGAAGCCGATCCGTCGGTTGGCCAGACGCCGACCTCGCTGGGTTCGATCTATTTGCCGTCCTCGGGCTCGGGCCAGGTGCCGCTGTCGGCGATCGCCAGCATCGATGTCCGGCAGGCGCCGTTGCTGGTGAACCACCTCGCGCAGTTTCCGGCCGCGACCATTTCGTTCAACCTTGCTCCCGGCGCTTCGCTCGGCGATGCCGCGGCGGCGATCACTGCCACCGAGCAGGACATGCAGCCGCCGGCCGGCCTGACGACCGGCTTCCAGGGAGCAGCACTTGCGCTGCAGAGCTCGCTGTCCAACGAATTGTTGCTGGTGCTGGCGGCCGTCGCCACCGTCTATGTCGTGCTCGGCGTGCTCTACGAGAGCTTCATCCACCCGCTGACGATCCTGTCGACGCTGCCGTCCGCCACCGTCGGCGCTCTGGTCGCGCTGATGCTCGCCGGCCATGATCTCGACGTCATCGGCATCATCGGCATCGTGCTGCTCGTCGGCATCGTCAAGAAGAACGCCATCATGATGATCGACTTCGCGCTGCAGGCGGAGCGGCTGCAGGGGCTCGATGCGCGCGAGGCGATCTACGAAGCGTGCCTGCTGAGGTTGCGCCCGATCCTGATGACGACCTTTGCAGCACTGTTCGGCGCGCTGCCGCTTCTGCTCGGCGGCCTTGCCGGCTCCGAACTGCACCAGCCGCTCGGCATCACCATCGTCGGCGGGCTGATCGTCAGCCAGGTCCTGACCCTGTTCACCACGCCGGTCATCTACCTTGCCTTCGACCGGCTGACGCGGCGCGGCGCCGGTGTCGTCGAAGCCTCCGCCGACGGACCCGTGCCGTGAACCTCTCGGCGCCGTTCATCGCGCGGCCCGTCGCCACGACGCTGCTGGCGATCGGCTTGGCCGCGGCCGGGCTGATCGCCTATTTCAACCTGCCCGTCGCGCCGCTGCCCAAGGTCGATTTTCCCACCATCTCGGTGCAGGCCTCGATGGCGGGCGCCAGCCCGGACACGATGGCGACGGATGTCGCCGCACCGCTCGAGCGCCATCTCGGCCAGATCGCCGGGGTTTCCGAAATGACCTCGCGCTCGGGCACCGGCTCGACCAATGTGGTGTTGCAGTTCGACCTCGACCGCGACATCAACGGCGCCGCGCGCGACGTCCAGGCCGCCATCAACGCCGCGCGCGCCGACCTGCCGTCGGACCTGCGCAGCAACCCGACCTATCGCAAATACAATCCCGCCGACTCCCCGGTGATGATCCTGGCGCTGACCTCGCGCACGCTGACGCCCGGCCAGCTCTACGATGCCGCCGCCACCGTGCTGCAGCAGCGCTTGTCGCAGGTCGAAGGCGTCGGCAATGTCGACCTTGGCGGCTCGTCGCTGCCGGCGGTGCGCGTCGAGCTCAACCCCGGCGCGCTGTTCCATTACGGCATCGGCCTGGAGGATGTGCGCGCCGCCCTTGCCTCGGCCAATACGCGCAGCCCGAAGGGTTTCGAGGAAGACGGCGCGCTGCGCTACCAGCTCTACACCAACGACCAGGCAAGCCGTGCCGCCGACTTCCGCGACCTGGTGATCGCCTGGCGCAACAATGCGGCGGTCAGGCTGCGCGATATCGCCGATGTCGAGGATTCGGTCGAGGACGTGCGCAATCTCGGTCTCGCCAATGGCGAGCCGGCGGTGCTGCTGGTGCTCTACCGCGAGCCCAGCGCCAACATCATCGAGACCGTCGACCGCGTGCGCGCGCTGCTGCCTGTGCTGCAGGCCTCGGTGCCGGCCGATGCGCGGCTCAGCGTCGCGACCGACGGCTCGACCACCATCCGCGGCTCGCTGCACGACACCGAATTGACGCTGGTGCTGGCGGTGCTGCTCGTCATCCTGGTCGTGTTCTGCTTTCTGCGCAACTGGCGGGCGGCATTGATCCCGAGCGTGGCGCTGGTGGTCTCAATCCTCGGCACGTTCGGGGCGATGTATCTGCTCGGCTTCACGCTCGACAATCTGTCGCTGATGGCGCTCACCATCGCCACCGGCTTCGTCGTCGACGACGCCATCGTGGTGCTCGAAAACATCACGCGCCACATCGAGGACGGCATGCCGCGCGGCAGGGCGGCACTGGTCGGCGCCAAGGAAGTCGGATTCACGGTGCTGTCGATGAGCGCCTCGCTGGTGGCCGTCTTCCTGCCGATCCTGTTGATGGGCGGCATACTCGGCCGCCTGTTCCAGGAATTCGCCCTGACCCTGTCGCTGTCGATCGCGATTTCCCTGGTTCTGTCGCTGACGGTGACGCCGATGATGTGCGCGCATTTCCTGCGCCCGGGCGCGAATTCATCGGCACGGCGGTCGGTCCTTGCCCGGCTCAGCGAAGGCGTCTTCGAGCGCGTCCGCGCCTTCTACGGCCGCTCGCTCGCCTGGTCGCTCGACAATGCGGAAATCATGCTGGTGGCGCTTGTCGCGGCCGTCGCCTTCAACGTCTATCTCTACACGGTGGTGCCGAAGGGCTTCTTCCCGCAGCAGGACACCGGCGAGCTGATGGGCGGATTGCGCGCCGACCAGGCCATCTCCTTCCAGCTGATGCGGCAGAAATTCGAGCAGCTGGAGCAGATCCTGAAGAGCGACCCGGCGGTGGAGAACGTCGTTGGCTATATTGGCGGCAGGCAGACCAATTCCGGCTTCGTCCAGGTCGCGCTGAAACCGAAGGACGAACGCGCGCCGCTGCAGGTGGTGCTGACGCGGCTGCGCGCCCAGCTCGGGCAATTGCCCGGCGCCCAGCTCTTCCTCAATCCGCGCCAGGAGATCAGGGTCGGCGGCCGCCAGAGCCTTGCGACCTATCAGTATACGCTGCAGGCCGACACCACCGCCGATCTCGACGAGTGGACGCCGAAGCTGGTCGATCTCCTGAAGCGGGCGCCGGAACTGACCGACGTCAATTCCGACCGCGACGAGGCCGGGCTTGAAACCAACATCACGGTCGACCGCGAGAGCGCGGCACGCCTCGGCCTGACGCCGGCCAGCATCGACGCCACGCTCTACGACGCCTTCGGCCAGCGCCAGGTGTCGACGATCTTCAACGCCCGCAACCAGTACCATGTCGTCATGGAGGTGGCGCCGCGCTATTTGCAGGATCCAAGCGCGTTGAACGGCATTTATGTTAGCACCTCGGGCGCTGCGGCCAGCGGCACGCAGGCGACCAACGCGCTGGCCGGCAACCTGAGCGGCTCGCTGCGGAACCAGGCGACCAACGCCATTGCCGTCACCGGCCATGGCAGCGCTTCGAGCGGCGCGGCGGTCAGCACCGCGGCTGAGAAGATGGTGCCTTTGGCCGCCTTCAGCACCTACGGTCCGGCGACGATGCCTTTGTCGGTCAACCACCAGGGCCATTTCGTCGCCACGACGATCTCGTTCAACCTCGCCGAGGGCGCGACGCTCGGCGACGCTTCGGCCGCGATCGACCGCGCCATGGCCGAGCTGAAAATGCCGGTCGCGATCCATGGCTCGTTGGCCGGCACCGCGCTTGCCTTCCGCGCCAACCTGATCAACGAATTGCTTTTGATCGCCGCGGCTTTAGCCACGATCTATGTCATGCTCGGCGTGCTCTACGAAAGCTATGTCCACCCGATCACCATCCTGTCGACGCTGCCTTCGGCGGGCATCGGCGCGCTGCTCGCGCTCATCGTCGCCGGCATGGAGTTCGACGTGATCTCGCTCATCGGCATCATCCTGTTGATCGGCATCGTCAAGAAGAACGCCATCATGATGATCGACATGGCCCTGCAGGCCGAACGCCAGGAAGGGCTCTCGTCCACCGCGGCCATCCACAAGGCGAGCGTCCAGCGCTTCCGGCCGATCATGATGACGACCTTCGCGGCACTGCTCGGCGCGCTGCCGCTGGCGATCGAAACCGGCACGGGCGCGGAATTGCGCCAGCCGCTCGGCGCGGCGATCGTCGGCGGCCTCATCGTCTCGCAACTCTTGACGCTCTACACCACGCCGGTCGTCTATCTCTATCTGGACCGGCTCAGCGCGCGTAAACCCTCGCTGGGGCTCGCGCCGGCCGAGTGAGTTACTTGCCCGCGACACGCTTGTGCACGCGGCCAAGGATCGTCGCCCTCCCTGACAGGCTGCGCCACACGGTGTGCGACCTCGGCCGTCCCCCCGCCGGTCCGACCCATCTGCCGGATTCGCCAGCCAGAACCATGGCGGCGCTCGGACTGGCCGCCGAGATGCGGAAGACCAAGCCGGACCTGGTGGAGACCATCATCGGCGAGTGGCTTGTTGCGAATGCCTATCTGCCGGTGCCGCATGTGCTGGACGAAGAGAGCGTTGTGGAGGGCAGCGCATGATCAGCGCGCCAAGATATCAGCAAGAGTACGCCGATCGCGAGATTGATTGCCAGGAGGCGATGGAGCCCGGCTTTCAGGCGATCATCGACTGCATGCTCGAGGCCGGCTGGACACGCGGCGAGGTCATGCGCTCCCTCCGCCGGCTCATCGCTGCCGATAACATGACCCAGAAGGAAAACGCCAAGATGGAGACGGAACTGGCGATCGCACGGGCGATGATCCGGGCTGGAAAGGCGCGCTAAAAGGAAGGTGTTTCGTTTTAAAATGCCTTCCGATTACATTAGCAACAGCGTATATTCCCTTGCTAGTCGGCTGTCCTGTAGCACAAATCCGTAGCTATCCCCGCCGGTTACGCCCCGTGGCCTTGATCCCGAACAAGACTACCGGGCCGCCCCAGCGTTTCGCCTATAGAACAAGCGAGGATGGCGGTCGCGCAGTGATGTCGCTGAGCTTCTCGCGCTTAGCCAGGAAAGGCTTTTCATATGTCTTCTTCAAGGTGTCCCCCGCCCCAACGCTTGTCCGGTTGGTCCGCCTTAGATCCGCCAAGCGAATAGGGACACCCTACAACGGGCTGAGGCAAGGCGCTGTAGCATATTAGCAACAGTTAATGTTCCTCTCGGAAGTCCCTGAGTGATGCATGTCGAAGCTTCTCCTCGCCCTTCAGGAACTTCACCCGCCCGACCAGACCGGGTCGTAGCCATTCAGCCTTTTCCTTCGCCAGACCCTTAGGCGGCGGCGCGCCGACCTTTCCCTGAACGCGTTCCCATAGAGCCTGGCGCTTGTCGGCTTTGAACGTGACGAAGGCGCCGCCCATATAGCGGCCTTGGTCGGCCATCAGCACCATCGCCGGCTTGCCTGCCTCGCGCTTCACGCCGATGATGTCCATTTCCTTCTCGGCATAGCACTTGATCTTGCGCCAGTTCATCGTCGACCCGCTGCGATAGACGCTGTCCAGCCGCTTCGACACGATGCCCTCCAGGCCAGCCTGGCAGGCCAGATGGTAGACGGCGTCGCCGGTGCCCGGTAGCGCCTCGCTGAATTGGATGCGGCCGCCGGCCGGGATCAGTGCCTGCAGGATCTCACGCCGGTCCTTCAATGGCATGTCGCGCAGATCGTGTCCGTTGAGGTAAAGGAGATCGAACGCCACCAGATAAAGGTCTTGGGGACGTCGCGTGATCGCAGAGCGGAGCGTGTGGAAGTCGGACAGCCCCGCCTCGTTGGTGACGATCGTTTCTCCTTCGATGATGAAGCTTTCCGTCGCGAGCTTGTCCGCCTCCGCGGCAAGCGGCCGATATTTCGACGTCCAGTCGATCCCGTTCTTCGTGTAAAGGCGGACGCCGTCAGCGTCTTTAATGACCTGGGTTCGGTAGCCGTCGAACTTGACTTCGTGGCTCCAGCCGTCGCCCTTGGGCGGCTGCTCCACCAACTCCGGCTCCATCGGACGAATGAAGGACAACCGGGCGCCGCCGGCAGGCTTACGCACGCACAAGCACTCCACCCAACAATTTGAATCAATATCGCACAGCCTGAGGCGTTCCGTTAGCGATTGCTGAAAGAGCAGCGCGGAACATTCCCGCGCGACCGCTGTTCTTTCTCACCAGGAGGAACAGCCATGGCCGACGACAAAACCAAGAGAGATTTCCGGGACCGCGACCGCGTGTCAGCGGACGAGGATTATGAGGTCCGTTACTTCGCCAAGCAGCACCGCATAACGCCCGACCAGGTCCGGCAACTGATCGGCGAGCACGGCAACGATCGCAAGATATTGGAGCGTGAGGCCAGGAAGCTGCGGGGGTGACGAGGCTTTCCGAACTCGGGCCGCCAATCCTCGGCAAACGATACGGTGGAGAGCTTACAAGCGAGGAAGACAATTTCTACCGATGCCCGGCCTGCGGCCAGGCGGTAGACAGGCGCGACTTGCGCCAGGTGATCTGGCATCAGCAACCCGCACACGAGCCGCTAGATATGGATGCCTGATGGGTTCTGGACTCATTCCAGGTTTTGGGGGCATTCTCCTGCCGGGGAGAGGGGCTTGGACAGATCACGGCACGACAATCGGTCTGACCAGTGGCGCAACCGCACTGGCGCCAAACCTGCATCATCGGCGGAGGACTTGCAGGGCTCACAACTGCACTGCAGCTTGCGCGCGCGGGCCTTTCAGTCGCCGTGCTGGAGGCCGAACGCATCGGCTGGGGTGCGTCCGGACGCAATGGAGGCTTCGTTTTTCCGGGCTACGCAACGGACATCGACAAGATCGCCAAGATAACAGGCGAAGCAACGGCCAACCAACTGTACCGGCTGTCCATTGAGGGAATGCGGTTCGTTCGCGATACCATCCGGGATCTGGAGATCACCTCCGCGGGTCCAAAGAATGGTATCATGAGCGTACTTCGTTACCGGACTGGAGAGGACCTGCTATCCTATGCCGACCATATGCACAAGACGTTCGACTACCCACTAGAATACATGGCGCGAGGGGACGTCGAAGAGGTTCTAAAGTCCGACCGTTATTTCGAGGCGTTGCGGGATCCCGAGGCCTTTCACATGCACCCTCTGAATTACCTACGTGCTTTGGCCGTTGAAATTGTGCGGCTGGGCGGAAAGATATTCGAGAGCAGCGCAGCCTCAAAGGCTAATTTCGACCAAACTGAGAAGACCGTACAAACCAGGCGAGGCACGATCAGATCGCGTAGGGTAGTTATCACGACAGTGGGGATACACAACGGGCTTCATCCCCCAGCTGAAACGCAGCTTCCTGCCTATCGGCACTTATGTCCTGTTGTCCGAGGAAGCGCCGGATCTCATAAAATCGGCAATCGCCACGACGGACGCGGTGTTGGACAACCGAAGGGCCGGCGATTATTACCGCGTCGTGGAAGGTGGAAATCGCCTGCTATGGGGCGGCAGGATTACCACAAGGCCAGCATCGCCAACCGCCCTCTCTCGGGAGTTGCGCCGCGAGATGGTCTCGACGTATCCCCAGCTTGCTGGCCTCCGCGTTGAGGTCGCCTGGTCGGGATTGATGTCATACGCGCGCCACCTCATGCCACAGATCGGCCAGCTAACCCCGGATGTCTGGTATTGCACCGCCTTTGGCGGCCACGGCCTGAATACCACGGCCACCGGAGGAAAGCTCGTTGCAGAAGCGATCCTCGGACAGTCGCAGCGCTACCGGCTGTTTAATTCCTTCGGCCTGACATGGACGGGTGGTCTTGCCGGGCTCTCCGTCGCTCAACTTACCTATTGGAAACTGCGTGTTCAGGACTGGTGGCAGGAGCGCACGCGGGTTTAGCAGAACAGGATCGTCGGGTGTTCCAGCCGGCCGGTGATGGGCTTGAGCAATTGGCGCTGCAGATCCCTGGCGATCGCATCGCCATGTTCCGCGGCGGCCAGCGCCAGCGGCACGAGCCGGCGCGGTCCGAGCACGATCGCCGAAGTCAGCGACCGCTCCTGAAGCGAAACTTCCGAGTCTCCCCCGAGGCCGAAGGTGCGCATGGCGACGGCCTCGACCATTGTGCGCTGACCGCCGACGGTCGCGCCTTGGGGATCGAGCCGCAGGCGGCCGCCTTCCAGAACCGCGATATCCGTGGTCGTGCCGCCGATGTCGGAAATCACCGCATCATCGAGGTCCGTAAGATACCGGGCTCCGACCAGGCTGGCGGCCGGGCCGGAAAGGATGGTCTCGATCGGCTGGGCCCGGGCAAATCGTGTGGTGACCAACGTGCCGTCGCCGCGCACCATCATCAGCGGCGCCGCTATCCCGCGCTTTTCGAGAAAGTCCTCGGTGGCATCGATGAGGCGGGCGATCATCGAGATGAGGCGCGCATTGAGAAGCGTCGTCAGCGCGCGGCGCGGCCCGCCGAGCTTCGACGACAGTTCATGCGAACAGGTTACCGGAAGCCCGGTACGCTCGCAGATGAGCTCTCGCGCCGCGATCTCGTGTTCGGGATTGCGAACCGCGAAATAGGAAGCCACGGCGACGCTTGAAACGGTATCGGCAAGAGCGGGCAACGCGTCGGCCAGAGCATCCAGCACAAGCGGGCGCGGATCGCCGTTGACGTCATGCCCGCCTGGGCAAAAAACGACGGGATCGGAGCCCAGCGCCTTGGACAATCCGCTCCGAGCAAGATCGTCTTCGGCGAAGCCGATCATCACCAGCGCGACCCGGCCGCCCTGCCCTTCGATCAGGGCGTTGGTGGCGAGCGTGGTCGACATCGACACCAGCGATCGCCGCGGGAGAAATGGCCGTCTCGCCAAGGACCGCGTCGACGGCGCCGGCGATACCCTGGGCGAGGTCATGCCGCGTGGTCAGCGACTTGGCCTTGGCAACGATGCCTGCGGCTTCGGACCAAAGGACGGCATCGGTGTAGGTGCCGCCTGTGTCGATGCCGAGATACAGCGGGAAAGCCTGTCCGATGGCCGCGTTCATAGGTCCCGCTGGCCTGGATTGGGAGAGAAGTACTGGGGGAACTTGTCCGTTTCACCGTCGAACGCCTTCGCATCGGCGGGCGGTTCGCGCCTGATCGTGATGTTCGGCCACACTGGCGCGTACTCGGCGTTCAGCACCAGCCAATCCTGAAGGCCGGGCACGGTGTCGGGAAAGATTGCTTCGGCGGGACACTCGGGCTCGCAGACTCCGCAGTCGATGCATTCGTCCGGATGAATGACGAGCATGTTCTCGCCCTCATAGAAACAGTCGACGGGGGCAGACCTCGACGCAATCCATGTATTTGCACTTGATGCAGTTGTCGGTGACCACGAACGTCATGCGGCGCCCATCGGCCACGGCTGGTCCGGACGGTAGAAGACAGCCAGCTTGAGGCTTTCCGCGATGCGGACCGCCTTGCGCCAGAACAGGCCCGCTGTCTCGCCGTCCAGCAATTCGGCGCAACTCTCTCCGAACAAGGCGAGCCAGCGGTCGAACAGGCCGATCTCCAACCCTTCGATGCGTTTGTGGATCATGGCGGGTTGGCCCTTATAGCGCCCCGTGGTCAGCATCACCGATGACCAGAAGTCGTACATCTTGAGAAGATGCGGTCCCCATTCGTCCTGGATAACGCGCTCGAAAATCGGGCCGAGGTCGGGATCGGCGCGGACCTTGTCGTAGAACAGGTCCACGAGTTGGCGTATCTGCTGCTCGGAAACCAGAGCAGTATCCTTCACGTCGATGCTCATTGTTAGATACCTATCCAGCTTTCAAACCATCGCGTACGCGATGTCGAGCGGAACGCGGTGGTCATCGATCGCCCGAACGCCGGCGATGTGCTCGGCCAGAACGAGCGATGCCTTCCGTTCCTGTTCCGACATGTAACCACCCCAAAAGACGACCACCCCGTTGGTCACTGTCACATCGGCTTCTCCGATCGACGGCCATAGCTCGGTGCGCAGGGCATCAATGATTTCTCGCCTGATACTCGCATCGTCATGGAATGAGACCGCACGAGGCAGGCTCTCCCTGGCGGAAATCAGCGCGCGCACCAGGTCCACCCGGGTGACGATCCCCACGAGGCGTTCACCATTGACGACCAAGACGCGCCGGGCACGATTGACTTCCAGCAGTGCCGCGATTTCGTCGATCGGGGTGCTCAACGAAACGGTGACCACCTTTCTGGTCATGACGTCCGTCACATGGATGGAGTGCGACTTTAAATAATCCGACGCGAGCGCTGCGTTGTTGCCGAAGAGCCGGAACCACCAGGAACGCCGAGGAGCGGCCGTCCCAATCTCCGTCCTGTGGCAGATCTTCCTCGCTAATGACCCCGAGCAGGACGCCTCGGTCGATCACCGCAACCGCGCTCAGATCGCGCGTGACAAGGAGGTCGCACACCTCGTCCAATGTGCTGTCGGGGCCAACCGCGATCACCGGTGACGTCATGACATCCATTGCTATCAGCGCCCGCCCTCTGTCGGGCACCCGAATGCCTGGCCACGGAAGCACCTTGTGATTATCGCGTTTGGACCTGTCCATCATCTGCGGCCTCGCCGCGCCTTCCCCGGAGCTGACGCTCCAACCCCGGGCTCGACGACGGCACCAATGCTGCCAATTCGCACTGGAGATTCAGCTGTCATTGCATGCGAGGCAAACGAAATTTATTGCCGCGTTAACGCAAATAATTTGCATCGAAATGTGCGCTTCCGAACGAGCGACGCAGCCCTTCCTTTTTTTGGATCAGTATGCATTTCTGATAAATGAAGCCGCAGCGTCCGGAGGGTATCGCTTCAGTAGGCGGTTATTTGGATGAAAGAACGGTCTGGAGGAAGATCATGAGTATCACTGGTGCTCAATGCCGCGCCGCTCGCGCGCTGGTCGAATGGACTCGTGAAAAGCTCGCCAGCAATTCAGGTGTTGATGCCGTGATCATCGAAGAATTCGAGCGTCGGATCACCCTCCCCGACCAGGAGAGCTGCGACACACTGCAAACCGCGCTCGAAAAGGCCGGTGCCGTTTTCATTGCCGAGAACGGCGGCGGCATCGGCGTCCGCCTGAAACTCAACCGCTCGGAGGTCAGGCGGATCGGCGTGCTGGAGAATGAGGGGGGCATCGTCGGAACAGATGCCGTTCCGTAGGATCGATGAATTCACTGTCGCAGCCCCTCGATGGACAATTCCAGAATCCCGCATTGGCTGACTGGGGCAAGCAAGGAGACCGTCATGAAGGTCATGTGGGGTGATCTCACCGAGGAGGAGCAGACAGCGCTTAAGCGCATGAATCGCGGACCCTACCCAGCTCTATCGAAAGCATTGGCCGAACGCCTCGTTTTCCTCGGGCTGGCGGAAGAGAGACCGCGCGGAACCGGTATAAGCAGGATTGGAAGAGAACTAGTGATAAACACATTGCTCGGCATTCGCCCCGAATAGCCCAAGAACGGCACCGTTGAGGCGGTTGCCTTGACTTTCGGGATTGCTTACCCAACTATGGTCTTATGAACGCCGCTGCCAAAATTCTTTGCGATTTTCTTTTCCGGGTCTGCCCCATCGCGGGATCGTAACCCCCGGCTCGGCCGCCATGTGCCCCGAGCCGAGGGGCGTGACTTACGTCGACATGGGATGATCCGCAGGGCTGCACGTCCCCGCGACATCGCCCTTCGAGCAAAAAACCTCTTCGAATTGGCCAGTTTCCGCCGCCTTGATGACGGCTGGCTCGCTTGAAATGATGAGAATCCAAATGCCACAAAACACGAAAACCCGGCGTAAGCCGAACATTCGCATCTCGCAGTCCGACCATGCGCGTTTGTCGGCGCTCGCGAGCACGTTTGCGGCGCGAAACCCGGATGCGTCCGATGAACTGGTTGCCGAACTCGAGCGTGCGCGCGTCGTCGCCGATGGCTGGGTCTCCGCCGGCACTGTCCGGATGGGCTCGACTGTGACGTACAAGCCCGACACCGGCGATCGGAAAACGGTCACGCTGGTCTATCCGGGCGATGCGGACATCTCTAAGGGCAAGGTTTCCATCCTGACGCCGATCGGCACGGCCCTGATTGGCCTCTCGGCTGGACAGTCGATTATGTGGACCGCCCGAGACGGGCGCCGGCACGAACTGTTGGTGCTTGGTGTGAGCCATCCCGCCCTGGAAGACGGCGGTACGGACCGCCTCGCACCCGCGTCGCCGGCGTTCGCGGCGAGCCTCTAGACATGGGCGTCTCCGTCCGTCTCCTCAACCACGCAGGCAGCCTGATCGCGGGAATCTGACCCCTGGGCCGGCCTATCTCAGGCCGGCCCAGGGGTAGCTTTCCACCACCCGATCAATTGCTTGATGCCGGATCCCTTGCATGGGCCCGGCTGGAGACCTCTCATGCCCATTACCGACAGCTGCCAACTGACCACCAAGGACTACACGATTCTTGAGGTGATACGGGAGCGCCGTCCGATCCGCGACGAAGCCTTCTCGACTATTCTTCAACGGAAGATTTCGAGAGCAGTTGTAATGTTTCGGGAAGACATCCCGGCAAACGTCGTGACGCTCAGCAGCCGCGTGGCTTATCGGGTGAACGACGGCCCTGCCGAAACCCGCATCGTCGCCCATGACCAGATGCGCGGCCTCGTTGGCATGCTTTTGCCGATCACCAACCCGCGCGGCCTGGCGTTGCTCGGCCTGGCCGAGGGTCAGTCCATGTCCATTCCGACAGCGGACGGCAACCTTGAGACGCTGACAGTGCATGAAGTGCTCTATCAACCAGAAGCCGCGAGGCGCGAGAGGCTGAAGCTGGCGGGAGTTGCCGCATCGGAATCGCGCCGGCTGGACGGACCGGGTCTGCGCGTCGTCCATCGTTCCGACGAGCCGTACGACGAGGCTCAGAACAAGGTTGCGGCGGCCTTCGACACCGGGTTCGACGACCCGGGTCCGTCGGCCGCCTGAGAACTCGACTATCCCGAAGGCTGTGAAGGGGGTAGACGAGCGTTCCGTCGGCTCTTGCCTGCACCAAGCGAGCCCAACAAAACTAGGATCTGATTATGGATGATTACGACAACCAAAAAGGCGCCAAGCCTGAAGATGTGCGAGCCGCCTTGAGAGGCTGGGCATTCTTCGCTGTTCTCATGACCGGAATCTTTGGCCTGGCCTACGCTTTGATCGAAATGTAAATGACCAATGATGCCAACCAGCGAGACGGCATGCCTAGATCGGCAACGCTGTTGGCCGCCGTGGTTGTCATTACCAGGGCAACGAATTCGGCAACTGACCGGGTCGAGTGGCTGATGGTGTGGAACGGACAACACAAGATCGGTCAATGCATGGCAATCCGTCCTTCCGGTCACGCGGACCGTGGCTTCGCGCCTGGAGGGACGATCATTTTACAACTTGCTTCAACCCGCGTAGCGCCTCCTGCACGTCGGCTCGCGCCTCGCTTGCTTCCGGATAGACTGCATAGGCCGGATAGGTGAATTCCGGCGCGCCTTCCACGACCTCGAGTTGCCCCGCCTCGATATGAGGAGCTGCAGCGCCCCTGCGGAAATATCCCATGCCACCGGCGCGCAGGATGTAGCTCAGCCCGAGCGGACCGAGGCCGACCAGCAATCCCGGCTCGCCGAAGGCAGAGGAACTGGCATCGTGTTGGGCCGCAAACAGTGGCCCCCAATCGACATAGACATAATCCTTGGAGCCAACAGTTTCCCTGTCGCAGTCCGTGGTCCGAACCAGAACGAGTTGCTCCTCCACAAGAAGCTCCACCTTGAAACCCGGCAGCAATTTCGGCGCATAGAGCACTGCGATGTCCAGGACCCCGGTCCTTAACTGTTCGAGAAGCTGGTCGGGGACGCCGACCTGTGCGTGAATGGCGATTTCCGGCCGCTCCTTCCGCATCCAGACCAGCCAGTCCAGCAGAAGCGGATTCCATAGGCTCAGCTCGCCCCCCAATGCCACGACGCTCGTCCGTCCGGACGGGATAGCGAGCTGGTGTCGGGCCCGTTCCCAGATCTGCACGAACGATTGGGCGAACCGTTCAAACTCGCGCCCAGCCGGCGTCAGTTGCGCGCCGTTGCGGTTCCGGATGAAGAGCTGACGGCCGAGCTCCTCCTCCAGCGTGCGGATGCGAGCGCTGACCGTGGTCTGGGTGACATGGAGACGGTCGGCGGCCCTCAGGAAACTGCCTGAATGGACGATTTCAAGAAATGTCCGCGCTCGATCGATGTCCATTAGCTCCTCCCATTAATGCAGGAATTTTGCACTCATACAGCATTTAATTCCGTTTGCGTTCCGGTTTCCTGCGGAGCACGTTCCATCAACGCAGGGGTGCCCGGATACGGAGATGGCGATGGACGAGAAGAGATACCCCGACCCTGAAATCCGGGAATACGCGTCTCCGCCCTGTTTCGCGCACGAACTTTCATCCGAATACGGACAGCCGGAGCCGGGAGATTCCTGGAGCTGCGTCCTGCGCTGGCGCAAGGCGGAACGGCAGAGGTTGATCGAGGAGCGTCTCGCCATCGACGCCGACGAGAGGAAGGAAAGGTTGGACCGCATCGCTTCGCGTCTCGGTCTTGCCATCGGCAAGGTCAGCGGACGCATCGTCAGCGGCTACTGGCCGTTCCGCGGCGAACCCGACCTTCGCAACTGGGCGATCACGGTCATCGAGTGCGGCGGCAGAATCGCGCTTCCCGTCGTCATCAGGAAGGGCTGGCCTCTGGAATTCCGGATCTGGAGCCCGGGCGACCCGCTCGAGCGTGGCGTGTGGAACATCCTGGTTCCGTCACGCGGGCCATCGGTCGCGCCGGATGTCGTGATCGCGCCGGTGGTCGGTTTCGACGGAGCGAATTACCGCCTGGGATATGGCGGCGGCTTCTTCGACCGGACGCTCGCCGCGATGCACCGGCGGCCGCTGGTCGTCGGCGTGGGTTACGCAGGAAGCCGGCTGCGAACGATCTATCCGCAACCTCACGACATTCCGATGGACATAATCGTCACGGACGCCTGAAACACGAAGCAGACAAGCGCGTGGTTCCCCGATCGCGACGGCGGCTGAATGTCGCCCGGCGCGGCAACCATCCTGCATGCCTGAAGGAAAGGCAGGAGAGCACCATGTCGAATCCAGCAACAACATTCGACAACCGCAAGCCCCGGTTTCTCGTCAGGTGGCTGTGGTCGACCAACCACAAGGACATAGGGACGCTCTATCTGCTGTTCTCGATCTTCGCCGGGATTCTCGGCACCGCGCTTTCGGTGCTGATCCGGATGGAGCTCCAGGAGCCCGGCCTGCAGATATTCAGCGACCCGATGGTCTACAATGTCGTCGTCAGCTCGCACGGCCTCGTCATGATCTTCTTCGTCCTCATGCCGGCCTTGATCGGCGGCTTCGGCAACTGGATGGTTCCGATCATGATCGGCGCACCCGACATGGCGTTTCCGCGCATGAACAATATCTCGTTCTGGCTGCTGGTGATGGCGTTCATCCTCTTCATCACCTCGATGTTCGTGCCGGGAGCGCCTGGCACGCTCGGCCACGGCGGCGGCTGGACGCTCTACCCGCCGCTTTCGACTTCCGGCCAGCCCGGTCCCGCGGTCGATCTCGTCATCCTTTCGATCCACCTTGCGGGAGCGTCATCAATCCTCGGCGCGATCAACTTCATCACGACCATCTTCAACATGCGCGCGCCAGGAATGACGATGCACAAGATGCCGCTCCTTGCCTGGGCGATGCTGGTTACCGCTTTCATGCTTTTGATGTCGCTGCCGGTGCTTGCCGGCGCGATCACCATGCTGCTCACCGACCGGAACTTTGGCACGACATTCTTCGTTCCCGACGGCGGCGGTGACCCGATCCTTTACCAGCACCTGTTCTGGTTCTTCGGCCATCCGGAGGTCTACATCATGATCCTGCCCGGTTTCGGCATCATCAGCCACGTCATCTCGACCTTCGCCAGGAAGCCGATCTTCGGCTATATCGGCATGGCCTATGCGATGGTGGCCATCGGCGCGATCGGCTTCGTCGTCTGGGCGCACCATATGTATACGACCGGCATCTCCGTCCAGAGCCAGCGCTACTTCGCTTTCGCCTCCATGGTCATCGCCGTTCCGACGGGCGTGAAGGTGTTTTCGTGGCTGGCCACGATGTGGGGCGGCTCGATCGAGTTCAAGACACCGATGCTTTGGGCCGTCGGCTTCGTCCTGCTCTTCACCATCGGCGGCGTCACTGGGATCATGGTCGCCAGTCCGGGCATCGACCGCTCGTTGCACGACACCTATTTCGTGATCGCCCACTTCCACTATGTGCTGTCCTTGGGCGCGGTTTTCGCCATCTTCGCTGGCTTCTACTACTGGTTCCCGAAGATGACCGGCTACATGTACAGCGAAGCCTTGGGAAGACTGCATTTCTGGACGATGTTCACAGGCGTCAATCTCGTCTTCTTCCCGCAGCACTTCCTCGGCATGGCCGGCATGCCGCGCCGCACCGCCGATTATCCCGATGCCTTCGCCGGATGGAATTTCGTCTCCTCGATCGGCGCCTACATCTCCACCGTGGGGCTGATCATCTTCTTCGTCGCGGTCGCGGAAGCCTTCAGTCGCAAGCGCCCGGCCAGCGCCAATCCATGGGGCGCAGGGGCGACCACGCTTGAATGGCAGCTGCCCTCACCGCCGCCATTCCATCAGTGGGAAAGCCTGCCCCGCATCCACTGATATGTGCATCTTCGACAAGTCGATGGGTGAATGTCATGAGCGAGACCACAGACCCGAACAGCCAGATCCTTCTCGTTGCGATCCTGGCGCTTTATTGGGCAATGCTTGGGAGTTGGAGCGAGCTCCTCTCGCGCTGGAACGACGAGAGGGCCGAGCGGAACGGTGTGCCGCCGCAGCAGGACGTCGGCACCGAACACGCGGCCTGCGCGGACATGTCCCAGGTTGCGCTTCGCAAGATCGACCCAGATTTCGATCTCGCCGCATTCCTGTCAGGCGCCAGGAGGGCCTATGAAGCCATCCTGCGGGCGTTTGCGGATAGTGACATCCTGACCTTGAAGCGCCTTGTCGGACCGGAAGTGCTTGCCGCCTTCGAGCGAGAAATCGTCGGGCGGCGGGATCGACAAGAAGTGCTGGAACTCACCTTCATAGGTACGGACGAAGCCAAGGTTGTCGACGCATTCGTGGCGGATGGTACCGCCGAGATCGTCGTTCGGTACGTTTCTGACGTGATCAGCGCTACACGCTCTGCCGACAATGCAGTCGTCGCCGGCGATCCCCGGGAGATCGTCGAGATGATCGATACATGGACGTTCGCCTGTCAAATCCAGTCAAGGAAGCGGAACTGGATGTTGATCGCCACTGAGGGCGAACAACCACAACCCTGATTTCTTGCGATGGGTCCGGCCGGTAGGCTTGTCACGGCTAACGAGTAGCCACCCCAGCGGGGGTGGGATGCGTTCGCGAAAGCCGGTGGGGATGCGCTCCGCCATCGGCGCCGGTGATCAGTTCGACATGAGCCGGTTCAGCCGATCAGCTTCAAGGAGCGCGCGGGTAGCGCCGCCGAAGATCCACTCCCTGAACCTGCTGTGACCGTAGGCGCCGGATATGACGAGATCCGCGTTCATTGCGCCGGCGACGTCGGCGATCGTTCCGCCATTGGATTTTTCCGGAAACACCTCCGCCTTGGCCTCTACGCCGTGCACGTCCAGGAAGGCGACAACATCGTCGAGCCCGTTCCAGGTTTCGTCGGTCGGGCCGTCGTCGATCGTAAGGACCCGAACCTCCTGAGCCATCTGCAAAAAGGGCATGGCATCTAGAACCGCGCGCCTTGCTTCACGCGTGTCCTTCCATCCGACCAGAACCTTGTTGATGCGGAGATTCTCCTGGTTGGTCGATGCCACAAACACAGGCCGGCCGGCCTGAAGGATCAGATTGCCGAGGTCGGTGGAACGATAGGCGTTGCCGAAACTGGCACCCTCCGGCGAGGCTGTGACGATGAGATCGGCCAACCGCGCCGATTCGATCAGCAAGCGGGTCGGATTGCCCACGGCCCCACGCCATTGCGTATGAACCGTCGCGCCAGCAATGCTTTCGAACTGCGCGTGGAGGTCCTCGAGCCGTCGCTTGATGTTCTTGCGCTGGCGCGTCAGGCTCTCCCCTTCAGAGGCCATTCCACCTTCCATTACAACCGGCGGCGCGACGTCGGCAGCCGACAGACCTATCAGGCGCGCGTCGAAGCGCTGGGCGAGATCGACTCCGAGCTTGACGACGGGTTCAACCATCCCATCGATGTCGAGGTTGAGAACGATCGACCTGTATTCCATATCGGCTTTCCTCCGTTGGCTGAAGACGATGCCTGCTCGGCAAGCGGGAACGTCGACAGGTCTCGTCGCGAGACCTGGTTCGCATGCGACAATGGCCGGAGGCCTGCCTCGTACGTTTCTGTAAACTCGATAAAGACGGTCGTTGCGGTGAAGCGCGCCGGCCGGCGCGATCGTCAGGTCCCCGCCTATTCGAACATAATCCGAGCGGTGCCTCTTTTGGCGATCAAGGCTCTGCGAACTTCCTGAACCCGTTCAGCCTGTTGTTTGGTATAGGGGCCCATCGGCCGTGTCTTTTCATTGCCGCGACGAACCTGGCAATACCAGCGACCGCTGTCGGAGAAGATTTCGACCGACGTCGGCATCTGATGGAACTCTTGTCCGGCAACCTCCTTGGCGAACTCGACGATCTTTGAATGACGCTGAGCGGGCGCAATGATTTGCAATTCCCTGGTAACGTTGAATTCCTGTTGCAATGCGGACATAGATCGGTCTCCTTTGGGTCACGGCGACATACTCGGCTGCGTCATTCTCGATGCGCTCCCGCCCGTGCTCGAGAGCGCGTTCTAGCTTGCCGATTGGTGTTCCATTTCCAACTCGGCCTCCAGACTTTCCAGGTCGCGGAAGATCGAGGCGACAGCCAGCGTGCGCCCCTCCCGTTTGAATCGGAGCAGGCAATCCCTGGCCGCGACGTCTCCATCGACCGAGATCTCGTCGCATCGCTCGGCATGACCGACATAGTTGATGGGCACATCGTAATGCTGGCTCCAGAAGAACGGAACCGCCGCGAACTTCTCGCGATGGCCAAGCATGTTGAGTGCGGCGGTGCGACCTTGTCTCTCCGCAACCACCCAATGCTCTACCCGAAGATTCTCGCCACTATGAGGATCGGGCCACCGGGCAATGTCGCCGGCCGCGAAAATTCCGGGCGCGCTTGTTTCCAAAAACGCGTTCACCGCGATACCGCGATCGATTTTGAGCCCGGCCTTTTCGGCGAGCCCGGTGCGTGGCCTGACGCCGACGCCGGCCACGACGAAATCCGCTGCCAACGTGTCGCCGCTGCTGAGCTTGACCGTGCTGCCGTCGATGCTGGCCGCAGTCGCCTCGAGATGGAAGGCGACACCCTTCTCCTCATGGAGGGCACGGATGAAGTCGCCCATCCGCGGACCCAGGACCCGCTCCATAGGCCGTCTGTCCGGCGCTACTACGTGAACGTCGATGCCGCGCGAGCGCAGCGCCGCCGCAACCTCCAGGCCGATGAAACTAGCGCCGAGTACGACGCAGCGTCGCGCATTCGCGGCCCGCTCGATGATCGCATTGCAGTCAGCGAAAGAGCGCAGCGTGCGGACAAATGATTGCTCGGCTCCGGGGATAGCAAGCCGAACTGGTTCGGCCCCCGTGGCAAGCAGCAGCCTTTCGTAAGGAATCCTGCCACCATCCGACAGGACAACCTCGCGGGACCGCGGGTCGATGCGCTCGGCCTTCGTTTCGAGACGGAGGTCGATGTTGTTTTTCGAATAGAACTTCTCGCCGCGCAGCGGAATCCAATCCTGCGGCGCCTTGCCGGCGAGATAATCCTTTGAGAGGTTCGGTCTGTCGACGGGCGGCGCCTGGTCATCGCTGATCATGATGATGCCGCCCTGGTATTGCTCGCGCCGCAGTGTCTCGGCGGCAGCGAAACCGGCCGCGCCACCGCCGACAATGACAATTCTTTCCGGAGCCGCGCCGCCATCTCGCACCATAGGTGCCGTTCGCTTACGCTTCTCGACCACGAATATCTTGCCTGCTCGCTGTTCCACCGACCAGCAGGCGAGCGGGTTGAAGGCGGGCGCGCGCAGGGCCTCGCCCGTGCGCAGATCGAAGCACGCGTGATGCCACGGACACCGAACCGTGTCTTCTGCTACCAGACCGTCGACAAGCGGCCCGCCGTAATGCGTGCATATCGCGCTGACCGCGAATACCTCGGACCCACGGCGCACCAGCAGCACCTGCTCGTCGCCGCAATGGCCGACGAGCTTGCCGCCATCCTCAAGATCGGCGATCGCGATGCCCTGAACCAGATCCGGACCGTTTGCTTTCGAATGGAGCTCAGCCATTTTCGTCTCCATTGGCGATTCTCAGTGCAAGATCGATAGCTAGAGCATCGATAGACTTCGCAAGCCCTGGACATGTTCCATCCAGGCGCGCCTTCAGACCGACCCTTTCGTTTTCACCGAGCTCCCGACCAAAGCGGAACCGCTACGTCCCCAGTCTCCTGCCATCCAGGGCACCATGCAAACGAATTTAGTGAGCGATTGAATGCATTTTTTGTGTTGGATTCCAGGACCATGCGATGGACGAACGAAAAGTTGCATCGGAGGTCTGTGCCGTGAGGACAAAGTGAACATGCCGGCCCACTTTGAGGCGGCGGTGTCACCGCGGCGCGTCGTTCTCAACCAATCCGTCTCTTCGGCTGCTCACGGCTCTGCGAGATCGGACGGCCGCCTGCAGGTTTTTTAAAGGATCATTTGCCCCGTCTTACTCCAGTCGGCGAGAAAGGACGCCAGGCCATTGTCGGTGAGTGGATGTTTGGCGAGGCTTCTAAGTACTGCTGGTGGCACCGTCGCGATATCGGCGCCTGCCATCGCCGCCTCCTTGACATGGAGAGGGGTGCGAATTGAAGACGCCAGGATCTCTGTCGTGAAAGATTTGTCATTGTCGTAGATCGCGCGGATTTCCCGGACCACTTCCATACCGTCCAATCCGAGGTCGTCGAGCCTGCCGATGAAGGGCGAAATGAACGTCGCTCCCGCCTTGGCCGCAAGCAATGCCTGGTTTGCGGAAAAGCACAGCGTGACATTGACCTTGTGGCCGAGGCGAGCGAGCACTCGGCAAGCTCTGAATCCATCCCAGGTGGATGGCACCTTGACAACCACGTTGGCGGCAATGCTCGCCAAACGCTCTCCCTCGGCGATCATGCCATCGAAGTCGGTCGCGGTGACTTCCGCTGAGACCGGGCCTTCGATCGTCCCGCAAATCTCCTTGATCACATCCCTGATCGGCCGACTGGTCTTCGAGATGAGCGACGGGTTCGTGGTCACCCCGTCGACAACGCCTGCCGCGGCAAGCTCACGAATTTCAGATACATCGGCTGAATCGACAAAGAATTTCATTGTGCTTCTCCTCGATGATTTGATGAGTCTTCCTCGGTTTGGTTCCGGAGAAGTGATTTTGGACCCGATGTCGTGGTCACGCGCGCCATGTCCTGGATGGCAAGAGCAGCGCCGCGCGACGCCTCTATCGATGTCCCAGCAAAATCTCTCTGAGGACGACGGCATCGTTGTGCGTTTCGTCGTGAGCCGAGTAGACGAGCGTGACAGCGCCGTGCCTTATCAGGTCGCGGAGCCGGTCGAGTTCATCGCGATGCGCGTGGATTTCCGCCGCATATCTTTGACGGAATTCCTCCCAGCGGGCGGGATCGTGTCTGAACCATTTCCGCAGCTCGGCGCTTGGCGCGAGTTCTTTCATCCAGCAGTCGATGCCGGCGTCGGTCTTCTTGACCCCGCGCGGCCAAAGCCGGTCAACCAGCACCCGCGTGCCATCGTCGGCAGCCGGGCTCTCATATGCTCGCTTCAGTTTTATCCTCTCGTCGATGACTTTTCCGCTCATCCGTCCGTCTCCTTTTCGTTGACGGCATCCAGAAGCCCGGAGAATTCCTGTCGAAGGATCATCTCGTCGGCTTGATCGGATACGATGACGAAGATGCTACCCCGATACCGCTCGATCCAGTGATGGCCGGTTCCGTGGCTGCGCAGGTAGTCACCGATCTGATGAACCGTCGAATACCCCAGGCCCTGATGCAGGAGGAATTTCATAAGGTTGTGCTTTGCAAGCCGGGACAGCGTCCCTGGCTCAGGGGGAGGCCTTCTGCCCTTGAGCGTTGAACTGTCTTAGATAGGCGATCACATCGGCGATCTCCTGGTCCTTGCTGAGACCGGCGAATGTCATCTTCGTGCCGGGCACCAACTTGCGCGGTGCGTGCAGATATGTGGTCAGCGTCGGTTCATTCCAGGTCAGGCCCGAATTCTTGTTCGCCGCGGAATAGTTGTAACCCGGGTAAGTGCCTGCCGCACGGCCAACGATGCCATTCAATACAGGCCCTACTCCGTTCTTAGCGTCAGGGCCGACCGCATGGCAGGCCATGCACCTCTTGAAGACCGAGGCGCCGGCGTCAGCATTGCCAGGAGATTTGTCCTGCGCCTGCGCAGAGCCGACTGCGGTGAGAACCGCGGTCGTCAATCCAAGAATGGTCGATTTCATCTTCGCGTGCTTTCGATGAGGGGCGGCTTGGTTGTCGCCAAGCCACCCTGTGATGTCGGTATTCGAAACGCACAGCCTGCCGGATCCGAAGCGTGGATCCGGACCCGGCAGACCTGCCTCAGGAGGGAACCAATGGGCCGGGGTTCTTCAGATATTGATTCTTGATCGCGTCCGCCGCCCAATAGGCAAGAGCGCCCACCGGTCCGGTCGGATTCTTCCCGGCGTTCTGCGGAAATACGCAGGCACCGGTGACGAATACGTTCGGGACATCCCAGACCTGAAGGTGTCTGTTCAGGACGCTGGTGGTGGGGTCGGCGCCGAAGACGGCCCCGCCCGTGTTGTGCGTGCTTTGATAGGGTACGATCGAATAGGGCACGGGCGGAATGCTCCGGTCAACCTTGATCGCACCCATCTCCTGGGCGATTGTCACGCAGATGTCGGCCTGGCCGTTCATCTGCTTTACTTCGTTGTCCTGGAAATCGAACGTCATCCTCATCAGCGGACGTCCGAAGATGTCCGTATAGGTTGGATCGAGGCTGAGATAGTTCTGCCTGTAGGCCATCACCGCGCCTTGATTGCCAACGTTGGCCGCATGGTCATAGTTGTCGACCACTGCCTTCTTCCAGTCCGAACCCCAGCGTGGCGTGCCGTGGGGTGTCGGATGTGACTGGATAGGCCGGGCACCCGAGTTGCTGCAACTGATGCCGCCACCGCCGATGTAGCCGGCCTTCACGAAATCGTAGTTGTCGCCGTTGAAATCATCCATGCAGGTGCCGAGCGCGCCGGCGCCCATGAAGCGGTTCAGGATGGTCTTCTTGTCGAAGAAGGCGGTAGCGCCGCCGCCGCACTGGTAAGCATAGTTTCGGCCGACCACGCCTTTCCCCGTGGCGGGATCGTAAGGAACGCCGATCCCCGACTGCAGCAGCAGGTTGACGTTGCCGAGCGCGTAGGCCGACAGGATGATGAGGTCGGCAGGTTGTTCGAATTCTCGCCCGCGAGCGTCGAGATAGCTGACGCTGACGGCCTTCTTGCGGGTCGAATCGAGATTGACCTTCAGCACGATCGAATTTGTGCGCAGTTCGAAATTCGGATTCTTGAGCGCCAGCGGGATGACGGTGAAATGCGGGCTGGCTTTTGCATTCGCCTCGCAGCCGAAACGCTCGCAGTAGCCACAGTAATGGCATTGGCCGAACGCCACGCCATCGGGATTGACGTAATCGCGAGAGGCGTTTGACGAGGGGTTTGGGAAAGGATGGTAGCCGAGGTTGCGGGCCGCCTTCTCGAACATCACCATGCTCTGCGCGGCGATCATTGGCGGGTTGGGATAATCTTCCTTACGCGAGCCCTCGAAGATATTGCCGCCGTCGATTTTCTTGCCGTTGAGATTGCCGGCCTTGCCGGAGGTGCCGCAGGTCTTTTCGAACTTGTCGTAATAGGGTTCGAGATCGTCATAGGTGATCGGCCAGTCCTGCAGGTGCATGTCCGAGGGAATGATCTTCTCGCCATATTTGTCGACAGTCCGGGTGCGCGCCTGATGGTCCCATTCGAGCCAGCGCCAGGTCACGCCGTTCCAGTGCACGCCGGCACCGCCGACACCCTGCCCCGGCAAGAAAGAGCCGAGTTGACGCATCGGCAGCGCCGTCTGCGATTCACTATTGCGGAATGTGATGGTTTCCCGCCGCACGTTCTGCATCAGGTCGTGGCGGGCGGCGTAGCGCAGTTCGTCGTGGATTTCAGGATCGATGAAGTCCGGATTGGTGTCACGCGGGCCTCCCCGCTCAAGGGCGACGATCTTGAGCTTGGTGGATGCAAGCTCCTTGGCAATGATGCCGCCTGTCCATCCCAGACCGACAATCAGCACATCGACTGGGTTCAGTTTGGTGGCCATGTCAAAGTCTCCTTTTTCTTGCGCCGATCAAATGAGGTCCTGGATGCCCTTCGGTTCAGCCTTGTATGGCTTGTTCCGGAACGCCTCGATCTTGTCCATGTACATTGCGTCGGCGCCGGGGAAGCCGATCATCTTCCAGGCAGCAGCGTCCTTGTTCCCGCCGTACATCGGATCCGCGAAATAGCCTTCGATCGTGAGCTGCAGAAGGAGACTGAGGAAGGTGGCGGCCGGCACCGTTGGAAGGTCGGTCTTCTTGGCCTCAAGGTCGGCCATAATGGCGGCGCGCTCCTTTGCCGAAAGGGCCGCGAAGCTGTTCTTGTGGCTTTTCTGTACGACGGCATTGACGTCGGCGATGCCCGCCCGGATCAGTTCCGAGGGCGTCATCGGCAATTGATATCCCTGCTCGGGCGTACCCTCGCCAAACGGCCCTTCCAGATAAAGCCGGTCGCCCTTGCCGTATCCGCTGGCCATCTGCCGGTCCATGTATGTCGCCACGCCAAGCTCCTTGGCTCCGGGACCGGTCGCATCCTTTGGAATGAGCGTGTCGACCGCCGCCTCGACGAACGCGGATTCGTCGACATTGAAGAATTCGTAGCCGCCGCCTCGGGCATGAGGCTCGGCGGCGTGATGGTGCTTCGTGTCCCTGGCGGCAGCTGCTGCCACGATGTCTTCCGCCGATGCGGTTCCGCCAAACGGCAGGGTCCCCGCAGCCGCGCCGGCCGCGCCGAACAGCTTTAGAAAGTCACGACGTCCGACATCGCCTTGGCCGTTTTTTTCTCTCGTCGACATGATCGCTCCTGTGACACTGCGGGCAAAAGAGGGGTGAGGATGGAGAGGCCTACGCCTGCCCCATCCCGGCGCTGCGCCGCGTTCAGCGCTCAATCCGGTGAATATGCTGACAGCCTAAAGTTCGCGCCTTCTATGTGGCAAACGAAATTCATTGACATTTAAGTGCAATTTTTATGCTATTAGCGGCCATGGATATTGAATTGGCTCGCACGTTTATCGAAATCGTCTCGACGGGGAGTTTCATTCGCGCCTCGGAGCGCTTGAATGTCGCCCAGACGACGGTCAGCGCCCGAATCCGCAACCTCGAGCAACAATTGGGCCGGCCACTCTTCGTTCGGCACAAGGGGGGCGCTTCGCTCACTCCCGCGGGTGAGCAATTTCTGCGCCACGCCCCGATGTTCGTCCAACTATGGCAGCGCACCCTTCATCAGGTTGCCGTGCCGCCGGGACGCCGGGCCGTCCTGACGGTCGGCAGCGAGGTCAGCCTTGCGCAACCTCTTCTGCTCGACTGGGTCCGCTGGATGCGCCAATCGCTTCAGGATATCGCGCTGCGAGTGCACGTCGATGTGCCACAGGATCTGATCAACCAGGTCGCCTCGGGACTGGTCGACTTGGCTATCATGTACGCGCCCCCGCACAGACCGGGTTTGAAAATCGATCTGCTTTTGGAAGAAAAACTCGTCCTCGTGACTACCAATTCCGATGCGCGTGTCGTGGATGAATCATATGTTTATATGGATTGGGGGCCGGATTTTGGGCTTCACCACGGGATGAATTTCCCGAGTGCTGCGCCGGATCTTTCCTTCGATCTCGGTCCGCTCGCCCTGAACTATGTTCTTGCGACGGGCGGCTCTGGATATTTCAGAATGAGCTCAGTGCAATCTCACATAGAAGCAGGCCGGCTTCATCTTGTGCCTGAAATGCCGCAATTCTCGTATCCGGTTTACGCGGTGCAATCGGCAAGTGCGGATGAGAACGTGATAGGTCCTGCGCTGGCAGGACTGCATTCCGTCGCACGCGACGAGAGGAGATAGCAGGAGCCTTGTTAGGCTTCCGCCTCAATTGACGGGAACAGCAGGTCGACGGTCGTTCCGATGCCTTGCTCGCTTGCAATGCGGATCCGGCCACCCACCATATCCAGCCATGCCTGCACCTGCGACAGTCCTATCCCGGTGCCCTTTTCGCCCTTCGTCGTGAAGAAGGGATCGAAAACCTTCTGCAATACCTCAGGCGCCATACCGCAACCGCGGTCCTCGACCCGGACGTACGCGTAGATCCCCGGCCCGGGCGGATCAGGTGAGGCGGTCGTCTGCACCAGTCGTCCGGTGGCGACCCGGACTTCGGCGTCATTCGACACGGCGTCCCGGGCGTTGATGACGAGATTAAGCACCGCTGCATCGAAGAACGTGGGATCGACCATGCAGAGTGGGACATCGGAACCGAGTTCGAGCTTGACTCTGACATCGGGTCCGGCGCCATACCTGAGGAACGGCTCGAAAGACCTGAGGAACTCGTTCAGGTCGCCTGCATGGGTATCGAGCTCCTGATGCTTTGCGAAGGCGAGCAACTGCGAGGTCAGCTCAATCCCTCGATCGATTCCTTGCCGCGCCGCCGCGATGTAAGCTCGCACGCGTTCGGGTTCGTCGGCTCGCTTCTCAGCAAGCCGCAGGCCGGATTCTATGACAGCCAGTAAGTTTCTGAAGTCATGAGCAATTCCGCCCGTCATCTCGCCCAGGGCTGCGAGCCGGTTCGTCGCACGCTCACGCTGTTGGGCTACGGTGAGCGGACCGAGATGCATGTCCCGCGCATGGACGCTGTCGTCCCGCCTCGCCTGAGATCGTGATTGAGGTTCACACGAAAAAATATCGGCTGTCATAACGATCGCCCCCGAATTGATTGACCAGTGACGATGCGAGGAATCTGCCGCTCCCGCTCCCATCGTCGTATTGAATTCTCCTTGTTGCTGATGGTCGTGTCTCTGTTGGATTGGTCTAGGCGCGTCGCACGATCCCTTTCGCCATGATTTCCTCCACCGTCGGAAAGGCCTTGAGGGCCTCCTCGGGGAGATCGCCGTTCGCTCCGGCAAATTGGGTCCAGCCGTTCGTCTCGGGTTCGCTGACGATGATGCGGCCGACCATGCCGGCATGCTCATGCGGAATACAGAAATAGTCATAGACCCCCTGTTCTGCGAAGGCCGCCGAAAAGGTGTCGTTAGGCAGGAGGTAGTCGGAGGCCCACGGTCGTGCCGTCTTCGGCATGCGCAGCGGCCGCCCGAAATTCTCTGGGCTGTACGCCGTCGTCGTGTGCGAGTTGCCAGGGTTGAGATTTGTCCAGCGGACCGTCTGACCTGGCTTGACCAGAACGCCGATAGGGTCGAACCACACGTGCGAGCCGTCGTCGCGACCCTTCATTGCGATATCGACGATGTCGTCGGTCCACGCGGCCGAGGACGAAAGCGTCAGGGCGGCGAAACCGCCGCCCGCGCCAAGTATCTCACGGCGCGTGAGTCTCATTTGGCGACCCGCGCTTCGTCAGCGGCCGAGGTATGCCACAGCACGACGTGGACATGCGGTTCCGGAACCCCCGGGTGCCCGGCATTGTAGTAAACGTCGACATGGTCGACGTTGCCGCCCGGAGCCGCGAGGTTATCGAAACGTTTGTCCGGATTGAGCTCCTTGATCGGAAGCATGTAGATGGTGCTGACAAGCTTGCCGTCGTGGTCATAAGCGAGGAACGGACCGGCCGGCAACGTCGCTGGATCGACGAAGAGTTGCCCCATGCCCGGGAGGAAGTCGGGCAATTTCACGAGCTTGCTGACCTGTTCGTAAGGAGCAGGCGGCGGCGATTTGACGACGTCGCTGGCCGCCATGGCGCTAAACGAACTGGCCATTGTCACGGCGACTGCGAGGGCAAGCTCTTTCATCACTGTACTCCTTGCTTGGGTGGAAGCGGCGCGGCGGCCCGGCAATTTGGAAGGCCTAAATCCGAGCCTACTCGCGCTGACACGGCCCGTTCGGCCTCGCCCAAGCAAGGAGGGGAAGTCCGTGTTCGTCAAACGAAATAAAATGCGAATTCAGTGCATTATTTTTGCATCTATTTGGAACTCTTGTTGATTTCCCCGAGCCGTCAAATTACCGAAGGGGAAACACCGAATAACCCCAAAATGACCGCCGCTGCCGGCGTCGCTTGACTCCGAATATACCTTCACTACATTTATGATGTTATGCATATTTTCATACCAAATTCTCGACTAGACGCACGGTGCCTTAAAGCAGGTCTCTAGCCCGGATGCGAAAAGGCGTTGGCTTCGCGTCCGGGAGATAAGATCCCAGTTGAGCGCAAACTGAGCGTTGCCCTGCGATGCGATGTAGCCGTGAGAGATCAAGAGACGCGCTCTCGTCATCGGATCGATTGGGCCGGATAGACAGCCTCATAACCACCTACACAGGCGTGTCGCTCTCTGATCGGACGCATGCCTATCTTTTCGCAGGAGACGAGCCATGGCTCAGCCAGGAAAGCATAACACGCCGTTAGAAAAGCAGTTTGAGTCTGGGATCGATCCAGAAAACAGCTTGTTGCCGATGCTGATAGGCGGCCTTGTCCTGATCGTGATCGGTGCGATCATCGTCATGAATTTTGTCTAGCATAGTCGCCCAAACCAGCGCCTAGGTGGGCGCTGGTTCGATCTGGGGTGCCGCACTCCCGCGCCCGGCTGCTCGGGAAAGCTGCCTCCTTGTCCTTCGATAGAATTGCGGAAAGCAGCGGTAGTCCGCCACTCTTCAGGAAGGCGAGCACCCTCCCCGCACCGTCGCCCCAAGGGCGGACGCATTTCTTCGAGATCGCGGGTGCTATATCGTTATGCGAATTATCGGAGCCACTTATGTCAAAGGCTTCACACGAAGACGGCTCAGTTGCTGCTACTGCTCGGCGCGCACCGAGCCATATCATCCTTGCGACAGACTTCAGCGCGCGGTGCGATCGGGCGCAGGACCGGGCGGTGCAGCTTGCGATCCAGTGGAATGCGAGTCTTACCGCAGTGCACGCTCTCACCGACATGGCGCTGACCGAGGATACTTCTGTGCGCGACGCATACAGGCGGGCGGCAATGCGCAATGCCGCCTCTCTCCGTGAGGAGCTTGCCTGCGTTGATGGCCTTCGTTCAGCCGTGATCGAAGAGGAAGGGCCAGTCGACTGGGTGGTACTCGAGATAGCGGCAAGGGAACGGGCGGAGTTGATCGTGACCGGGATAGCGCGGTCAGGGCCGCTCGCGCAGGTGCTGGTCGGAAGCAATGTCACAGCTCTCGCCCGAAATTCCCCTATCCCGCTGTTGGTCGTGAAAAAGAGAGTGCTAGACACCGACCAACGCGTCTTCGTCGCGACCGATCTGTCTGAGTCTTCCAAGCCTGCCCTGATGGTTGCCCTGCGATGGTTTGGACTGAGGCGATTGGGGCTCTTCCATGGGTTCGAGCCGCCTTACCGCGGCTTCGCGCATGATAGCGCGGACTATGATCGACAGTTCGAAACGATCTCGCTTGACCAATGCCGCGACTTCCTCCGGGAGGTCGCCGGCGAGGAAGCCATCGCGAAGTTCGACATCGTTGCCCGCCGCGGCGATCCGGTGATGGGCCTGCAGGTGTTGACCAACGACGCCGACACCGACCTCGTGATCGTCGGAACCCATGGTCGGACGGGACTGCTTCATGCGCTTGTCGGCAGCGTGGCATCGCGCATCCTGGAGGCAGTCCCCAGCGACATCCTGGTGGTGCCAAGCAGTCAGCGGTAAGCCCCCAAACAGCTTGGGAAGGGCCCGCCAGGCCTGTCATTGGGGGACAATCAACGATAGCGTAGAACGCTAGCATGCCGCACGATCGTGCCGCCTCGACACAAGGAGAGTGATGGAGCTTTATTCGCTGCCTCTGATCATCGCTCTTCCGTTCGTGGCAGGCCTCGCGGCCACCTTGCTTCCGTCGGACTCGCGCGCACCCGCGACCTGGTTGGCAGGCGCAACGACGCTGGCCTCGCTGGCGTTGACGCTCTCGCTCTACCCTTCTGTCCATGGCGGAGGGATTGTCCGGCAAAGGTTCGAATGGATCCCCTCGCTGGGCCTCGACTTTGCCCTGCGCATGGACGGGTTCGCGTGGATCTTCGCGGCGCTTGTAAGTGGGATCGGGCTTCTCGTCGTCGTCTATACGCGCTACTACATCTCGCCAGAGGATCCCGTCCGCCGCTTCCATCTTTTCTTCCTGGCGTTCATGGGGTCGATGCTGGGCGTCGTGCTCGCCGGCAACCTGATCCTCCTGGTCGTGTTCTGGGAACTCACCAGTATCTTCTCCTTCCTGCTGATCGGCTACTGGCATCATAATCAGACCGCGCGCGACGGTGCCCGTATGGCGCTGACGATCACGGCGATCGGCGGCCTTGCGCTGCTGTCTGGAGTTCTCGTAATTGGGCATATCGTCGGCAGCTACGATCTCGACACTGTGCTGGCGTCGGGGAACGCTATCCGGAACCACGATTTGTATGTCCCGGCGCTTTTGCTGATCCTGCTAGGCACGCTCACCAAGAGCGCGCAGTTCCCCTTCCAGTTCTGGCTGCCCAACGCCATGACCGCGCCCACGCCCGTCTCGGCGTTCCTGCATTCGGCAACCATGGTCAAGGCGGGCGTCTTCCTCATGGCCCGGCTGTGGCCAGTGCTTTCAGGTACGCCTGAATGGTTCCTCATCGTTGGTCTGGCGGGAATGACCTCGCTGGTGCTCGGCGCCTATCTCGCGATATTCCAGCAGGACCTCAAAGGACTGCTGGCCTATTCCACGATCAGCCATCTGGGGCTGATCACGCTGTTGCTCAGCCTCGGCAGTCCGCTCGCCGCGGTCGCCGCGATCTTCCACATGCTCAATCACGCCACTTTCAAGGCATCTCTATTTATGGCCGCCGGCATCATCGACCATGAGACCGGCACGCGCGACCTGCGGCGACTCTCAGGCCTGTTCCGCTACATGCCGATTACGGGCACCCTGGCCATGGTCGCAAGCGCCGCCATGGCCGGCGTCCCGCTGTTGAACGGTTTTCTGTCAAAGGAGATGTTCTTCGCGGAAGCGGTCGAGACTCATGCCGACTCCTGGCTGGACACGGCGGCGCCTTACGCGGCCGTTCTCGGCAGCGCGCTCGCCGTTACGTATTCCATACGGCTCATCCACTCGATCTTCCTCGGGGTGCCCTCCGAGAGCTTTCCGCGCGAGCCGCATGAACCGCCCTTCTGGATGCGCTTCCCCGTCATGCTCCTGGTGGTAGCCTGCCTCGTCGTCGGCATCATCCCGGGGCTGACAATCGGACCGTTCCTGCAGGTCGCGGTGTCCTCGGTGCTTGGCGCCGCAACGCCCCAATACAGTCTGGCGGTATGGCACGGCTTCACCCTACCACTGGCGATGAGCGCGATCGCGCTGGCGGTTGGCGCGGTTCTCTACCTATTCGCCGGCGACTACCTCGAACGGGCCGAAAGTCCCCTCCTTTTCGGCAGGATACAGGGACAACATATCTTCGAGCGGACCATGGTCGCGATCTCATGGCGAGGCGCGCGCCTTGTCGAGCAGGTCTTCGGCACGAAGCGTTTGCAGCCGCAGATGCGCCTGCTCGTCGCCGCCGCGGTGGCCGCCGCCGCGACCCCTCTTTTTGCCTCGGGGCTTGGTTTCGGAAGCTATAGCAGCGGACATGATGTGGCGTTCGCCGGCCTGTGGGGCATTGGCATGGTCTGTGCGGTCGCGGCCGCGCAGCGGGCCAAATTCCACCGTCTGGCGGCTCTGGTGCTGCTCGGGGGAACTGGGCTTGTCACCTGCTTGTCTTTCGTCTGGCTGTCGGCGCCTGACCTTGCGGCAACACAACTCCTCGTCGAGATCGTGACGACTGTCCTGATATTGCTCGGCCTGCGCTGGCTGCCGAAACGCTCCGAGGCGCTGCGCGAGCCAAGTGGCCCGCTCGCCCGCGCGCGACATTTCCGCGACCTGGTCATCGCCGTCGTGGTGGGCGCCGGTATGGCGGCGATGTCCTACGCCGTCATGACGCGCAAGCCGCCCGACACCATCGCCCACTTCTTCATTGAGAGGGCCTACAGCGAAGGCGGGGGACGCAACGTCGTCAACGTGATTCTCGTCGACTTCCGGGGCTTCGACACGCTGGGTGAGATCACCGTGCTTGGCACCGTCGCGCTGACCGTGTTCGCCCTGCTTCGGCGCTTCCGCCCTGCGCAGGACAGCATCGAGCGACCGGAGCAGCAGCGTGTCCAATTGTCCTATGACGAGGCCGAGCCGGACCGGGGGGCCGGCGCGACGCCCACGGAATACCTCTATGTGCCCTCGGTGATCATGCAATGGATGTTCCCGGTGGTGATTGTGCTGGCGGCCTATCTCTTCCTGCGCGGGCACGACGCCCCAGGGGGAGGCTTCACCGCGGGCGTGGCGATGGCGGCGGGCTTCGTCCTGCAGTACATGGCAGGGGGAACGGTCTGGGTGGAAGACCGGCTGCGCATTCTGCCGGTCAGATGGATCGGCGGCGGCCTTGTTCTGGCGGCCTTGACGGGCGCCACCTCCATATTTGTCGGCGACGCCTTCCTCACTTCATATTTTCGCTACGTGGGCCTGCCGCTCATCGGAAAAATCCCGATGGCGAGCGCGACCATATTCGATCTCGGCGTGTTCGGTCTCGTCGTTGGCGCCACGGTGCTGATGTTGATCGCGATCGCCCACCAGTCAATCCGTCGCCTGCGGGCGGCTCGCCTCGAAGAGGAACGCCAGCTCGTGGAGGAGCGCCGGCAATGGAGTTGACGCTTGCAATCGCCATCGGCGTTCTTACCGGATCGGGCGTCTGGTTGGTCCTGCGACCGCGCACCTACCAGCTCGTCATCGGTCTTTCGTTGCTTTCCTACGCGGTGAACCTCTTCATCTTCAGCATGGGTCGCCTGCGCGTAGGGGCAGCTCCCGTACTGGGTGCGGACGGCTCTGGAAATCCTGCCGACTTCGCGGACCCCGTTCCGCAAGCGCTGGTGCTCACTGCAATCGTGATCGGCTTCGCAACGACCGCCCTGCTGCTGGTGGTCCTGATCGCCGCCCGCGGCCTCACCGGCAGCGACCACGTCGATGGGCGGGAGTCGCGCTGATGGAGTGGACGCGACACCTTCTGGTCGTTCCGATCCTGCTCCCGCTGGTGACAGGGGCGTTGCTGCTTCTGATTGACGAGTCGCACCACACATTGAAAGCGCTGGTCAGCCTCGCTTCAACGGTGCTGCTCCTCCTCGCGAGCGTGGTGCTGACACGCATGGCGAATAGCGTTCCGGTCGAAAGGGGTATCGTTTCCTTGTCCTACGCGGTCGCGAGTTGGCCCGCGCCGTTAGCCATCGTGCTCGTGCTCGACCGGCTATCGGCGCTCATGCTCGTCCTCGTCGCCGTCATCGGATTGGCGTCGCTGGTGTTTTCGCTGGCTCGCTGGCACAGGGCCGGACCGCACTTCCACACCCTGTTCCAGTTCCTGCTGATGGGACTTGCAGGCGCGTTCCTGACGGGAGACCTCTTCAATCTGTTCGTCTTCTTCGAGGTAACGCTGGCGGCGTCCTACGGCCTGCTGCTGCACGGCTCCGGAGCATTCCGCGTCCGATCGGGACTGCACTACATTGCGATCAACCTGGCGGCGTCGCTTCTTTTCCTCATCGGCGTCAGCCTGATCTACGGCGTCACCGGCACGCTCAATATGGCTGACCTAGCGGTTCGCCTGCACGCCGTCCCGGCGGGGGACCGGATGCTGCTGCAGGCAGGTGCGGCTATCCTGGGGATTGCCTTCCTGGTCAAGGCTGGCGTATGGCCGCTCTGCTTCTGGCTTCCTTCCGCTTACATGGCTGCCGCCGCCCCAGTCTCGGCCATCTTCGTCATCCTCACCAAAGTCGGTGTCTACGTGCTCCTGCGCCTGAGCCTCCTGCTTTTCGGAAGCCAGGCAGGCGAACTGACAGGTTTTGGCGGGACGGTCATGCTTTGGGGCGGTTTGGTCACGGTCGCCTTCGCGACATCCGGCGTGCTCGCCTCGCAGGCGATGGGCAGGCTTGCCGGCTACAGCGTGCTTGTTTCTTCGGGGACCTTGCTGGCCGCTGTCGGAATGGGCGACGCGGCGGTTGTGTCAGGAGCGTTGTTCTATCTCGTCAGTTCGACCCTGACGACAGCGGCCTTCTTCATGCTGATTGAACTGGTGGAGCGCGCGCGTGAACCTGGCGCCGACCTGCTTGCCGTCACCAGGGAAGCCTATGGCGAAGATGGCGGCGAGGACGAGGAACGTGACGACGAGGAGGTTGGCGTCGTCATGCCAGGCGCGCTCGCTATCCTCGGGGTGTGCTTCGGATGCGTCGCCCTTTTGCTCGCGGGCCTGCCGCCGCTTTCAGGATTCGTCGCCAAGTTCGCCATGCTGACGGGCATGTTGAATCTGTACGGGCTGGGAACTCCCGCCAGCATCCCGCCGAGAACCTGGCTGCTGGTCGCACTCGTCATTCTGTCCGGCTTGGCGGCGCTGCTCGCCATGATGCGCAGCGGCATCGGCACTTTTTGGGCGCCGCTCGAAACCGTCGTTCCGCGCGTGCTGGTGGTGGAGATTGCGCCGGTCGCCGGGCTTCTGGTTCTCTGCCTGTTCCTGACGGTGAAGGGAGGCGCGATGATCGAGTACACCGAAGCGGCGGCCCTCTCGCTGCACGATCCTTCGAGCTACATCCAAGGCGTCTTAGGCCCGGAGCAAGCGAAGGCCGTCGCCAGATGACCCGCGCGCTGCCGTACCCCATTCTGACCGCGGCGTTGCTGTTGACCTGGATGCTGCTCACGTCATTCTCGCCCGGGCAGTTCATCCTCGGAGGGCTGATCGCTGTCGCGGCCTCCCGTGCGATGGCGGCGCTGCAGCCGTCGAAGCCAAGGCTGAGACAGTGGCAGCTGATCCCTCGCCTTGCCGGGATCGTGGCACTGGACATCCTGCGCTCGAACATCGCCGTCGCGCGCATTGTGCTCCAACGCCGCGGCCGCAAACGCAAATCCGGCTTCGTGGCCATACCGCTCGACCTTCGCGATAGGACGGGGCTCGCCGTGCTCGCCTGCATCGTCACCAGCACGCCTGGAACCGCATGGGTCGAGCACGCCCAGGATTCGAACATCCTTCTGATCCATGTTCTCGACCTCGTCGACGAACAGGGATGGGTCACCCTGATCAAGAGCCGCTACGAAAGTCTTCTCATGGAGATATTCGAATGACCGCCATCATACTCCTTTGGTGCCTGACGGCCGCACAGGCCATGCTGGTGGCCGCCATGGGCTGCTACACCTTCCGCTTGATCCGCGGCCCTCGCGCGCAGGACCGGGTACTCTGCCTCGATGCCATCTATGTGAGCGCCATGCTTCTGGTGCTGACGGTCGGCATCCGCGCAGGAAGCCCGATCTATTTCGAGGCGGCCCTGATCATCGCAGTGCTGGGCTTCGCCTCGAGCGTGGCTTTGGCGAAGTTTCTCATGCGCGGCGAGGTGATAGAATGACATACGCTGGAGCGCTACCCGCCTGGGCGGCGCTGCTGACAGCTTTCCTCGTTCTGGTGGGAGCCGGACTGACCCTCCTCGGCGCAATCGGAACCCTGAGGTTCGGCAGCTTCTTCGAGCGAGTGCACGCTCCGACGCTGGGTACAAGCTGGGGCACAGGCGCCATCGTGCTCGCCTCGATCGTCTGCTTCTCGGCGCTGGGTTCGCGCCCTGTCGCGAATGAACTCCTGATTGGCGTCTTCATCACCCTCACAACCCCGGTCACGCTCATGCTGCTCGCACGCGCAGCCCTTTATCGCGACCGGGCGGAGAGAAAACCGGGCGTGCCTGCCCGGTCGATCTTGCGACCGCCGCGTGGCCGAGACCAACAGGGGGAAAGTGGCGGCGGCCAATGAAGCTGCCGCCACGATCCGGTCTAACGCCGTCGTCCGGCTCCGGCCGCCTTGGCGCCAAGTTCCGATACCGTGGCCGCTTCCTGAATTTTCCTGTCCTTGTCCTGCTTCGGCTTGCGGGCTTCTCGATTGCCGTTTCTCTTGGCCATTTCCGGTTTCCTTCGTGCATGGTTGAGCGGTCCACCGAAGCGGACGCGCAACGCTCAGAATTTGAGTCGAAAGGAAGCTCCCTGGCCTGACGGAATTGATCCGCTAGGCCAGGGCTAGCGGCCTGTCTTGGGCCGCTTCCGGAAGGGAAGTCCGTGTGTTGGAATCCTGTTCACAGACGCATCATGGCGAGGCTGCTCTCGTAGTCAAATGGATGGAATGCCGCACGGAGCCTCGCGGTCGCTTGCGGCGTTGCGCCCCAATATTGCCAGCGCATGGCACTCCCAGCGTCCGAAGGCCGCACCCGGTCCCAACCCGTTGAATGGGCTGCATCCAATGGCCATATCCGGTGCATGGTTATTCTGGGCAGTCGCAAGAAATACCTGGTCGTCTCGGCGTCCCTCCTGACGCGTTCGTAGCCCGAGCGGCTCGAACGCTTCGTTCGCCGTCTCGGGAACCTTCACCCACAATCAGACAGGTGGCACGGCGCTGCTTCTAGCGATGCGGCGAGCGTCGGAGAAGCGCGCCCGGTGCCTTCCGTCAAGTCCGTTAACCGATGCCCATTTGGGACGCCGCGTGAACGGGCCTGGCAAACGTGAAAGGAGGACGACATGTCCATATCCAAGTATTCATCGAGCACGGTTCGAAGGCAGGCTCCTGCGCTTCGGCAACCGCGAGCCACCGTCGCGCAACTGTTCCTACGGGCGGTTCAACGCTGGCAACGTAACCGTGCCATGGCCGCGCTTGAAGGCCTGGACGATAGAATCCTTGAAGATATCGGGATAGCCCGAAACGAAATCCCTCAGTTGGCGGAAAGCTTCTTTAGGCCATCGGAACATGGAAGATGGAGCTCCGTCGCAAGCCATCCGCCAATCGACCGTCAATTTCAGCAGCATGTCTAGCAAGGGCAGCAGCAATGGACACGACAACAAGAACAATTGTCGCCGTGGGCCTTTTCGCCCTGATGCTCGTCGCTTTCCTGGCGATCTGAAACTCGCGTTCGGCTTGGTAGGGACCGGCATCGCTTTCAGACAAGAGGCTTGATCGGCTAGGTGCGTATCATGTGCATGGAGACTTTCGTCAGAATTTCGAGGCTTGCCGGGCAAGGACGGATCCTTTCCCGGAGCAGACCCTCCATCCCTCGATTCCGCACGTAATCCTGCTCCGGGACTCCCAAGACCTGCGGTTTATTCTGCGGCCCTTTGCGGGGCCGCGTTGATGGAGCGTTACATGAGAATTCCTCTTTCGAGGCGCATTTGCCTTTCCTGCGGCCGGTCCTTGCCAAGAGCAGCCGCCCGCTGCCCTTGGTGCATCACCTCCCTAGTGGTGCCGGCCGCGTTGGCGGATCACCCGCCGATGCGCCGCCCGTCAGCCGCCCGCGTCGTGTCGCGTCAGGTGATGAGATGAACCCCATGTTGAGCTTGCCGTTTCAATGCGCCGCCTCGGCGAGCATCGCCTGCGACCGTATTGCCGCTCGTCGGCCCGGACGCGATCCCCACGCTGGCTTTGCGTCCGGGACGCCCGTCCATCTTGGCGACTCCGTTGCCCTCGATGAATCGAGTTTCTTGCGACATCAGCCGGGCGATCAAGCAAAACCCATGACGACGGTGACCGACCTGCTTGAGGAACAGGACATCCTGCTCGGCATGCCCGCCAAGGGAAAGCGGTCAGCCCTCGCCAGAATCGCGGCCCGCCTCGGCGAAAGAGCGGGCATGGGCCAAGGTGCCGTTTTTGCGGCCCTGCTTCGCCGCGAGCGCCTCGGCTCGACCGCGATCGGACGCGGTGTAGCAATCCCCCACGCACGACTGGACGGGATATCTGCGCCCTCGGCGATGATCGCGACGCTGCAGCGCCCTGTCTGGTTCGACGCGCCCGACAGCGATCCGGTCGATCTGCTGCTGGCCGTCTTATGGCCGAAATCCGACGGCGCGGGCTTCTTGCCCGCTTTGGCTCATTTTTGCCGTCTCCTGCGCCATCCCGAGCTACGCGACCGCATTCGTGCTTCCGGGACGTCCGCTGAGGCTCTCGCATGGATGACATCCTTCGAGGAAAGGGTCGCGGAGCCTCCAACGGCAATCCTTTGAGGCCAAGCTATACGCGCTCTCTCGGGCTCCGGCGGGAGGCACGCGCGTGAACGGATGCCTGCTCGCGAGCTTGTCGCAACCTACCCGAGAGTACAGACTGTCCGCGACGCTGGCGAGCTTCGACAATATCGAGCCGTTCGAAGCGCAATCTGTGCAGCCTGCCTGAGTCGTCAAATCTGTTCGTCTTGCCTGGCACCGTAGATTTGCCGAAATGCGACCGAGGATGCGTCCCGTAGGCTGTTCGCCGCTGAACGGGAGGCCCAGTGTTCGGCTCGTCCCCTATGTGCTGAAAGCCGCGTTGCCACTCGGCTTTCGGACTTGTTCCCCATAGTCGCCATGCTATCTTCCCAACGTGGTCCCTCCCGAACGGGGCCGAGCGCACGCAAGGCCATCGATGGAACTCGATCCCCTGCTCCTTTCCCGGCTTCAGTTCGTATGGGTCATCGGCTGGCACATCCTGCTGCCAGCCTTCACCGTTGGCCTCGCGTCCTATATCGCCGTCCTTGAGGGAATGCATTTCTTCACGGGACAGGAGATCTACTTCCGCATTTCAGGCTTTTGGATAAGGATTTTTTCCGTCGCCTTCGGCATGGGCGTAGTTTCTGGCATAGTCATGCCCTTCCACTTCGGCACCAACTGGAGCCGTTATTCCGATGCGACGGCAAATGTCCTGTCGCCGCTTTTCGCCTATGAAGGGTTGACCGCCTTCTTCCTTGAGGCCGCGTTTCTCGGAGTATTGCTGTTCGGCCGGAATCTGGTCCCGCGCTGGGCGCACTTCGTGGCGGCGCTGATGGTGGCTTTCGGGACGCTTCTGTCATCCTTCTGGATACTTTCCGCCAATAGCTGGATGCAGACGCCGGTTGGTTACGAACTGATCAACGGCCGCTTCTATCCGAAGGACTGGTTCGCGATCGTTTTCAATCCCTCCTTCCCGTACCGCCTCGGCCATACGGTGGTGGGTTTCTACGTCACCACAGCCTTCGTCGTCGTAGGTGTGGCGGCCTGGCTGGTCCGGCGAGGCCGCTCGGTGGCAGAGGGATCGCGCATGCTGTCGATGACGTTCTGGCTGCTGACGTTCCTCGTCCCCCTGCAGATCCTGCTCGGCGACGAGCACGGGCTGAATACGCTTGAGCATCAACCCACGAAACTGGCTGCAATCGAGGCGCATTGGGATACTGGCCGGCGCGTGCCCCTAGTGCTGTTCGCGATACCCGATGAACTGAACGAAGCGAACCGTTATACGGTCGAGGTGCCCCTGCTTGGCAGTGTGATCCTAACCCACGATCCCAATGGCGAGATCCGAGGCCTGAAGGAATGGCCGCGCGACCAGAGGCCACCGGTGGCAATTCCGTTCTTTGCCTTCCGCATAATGGTCGGGATCGGCCTCCTGATGCTTGCGATGGTGGCGGCTAGCTGGTGGCTGCGCTGGAAAGGTGGGCTATTCGATACCGCTTGGTATCTGCAGGCCTGTCAATGGGTCGCTCCGCTCGGGTTCGTTGCGGTGCTGGCAGGCTGGACCACGACCGAGGTAGGGCGCCAACCCTGGACGGTTTACGGGCTTCTCAGGACCGCCGATTCCGTTTCCCCGTCATTGACTGGGAGCGACGTACTGATCTCGCTTGTCGGCTACATGATCGCCTACCTGGTGATCTTCCCGGCCGGGCTGACCATTATGGCCCGCTTTGTTCGCAAGGGCGTGGAAGTGGCCGAGAGCGAGCCGGAAGAGATTGAAAGCGGCCGCCCGGGCGGCCCGGTGCGTGCCCTGCCCGGCTCGGCGCAGCGACATGGAAAGGCTGGCTGATCCATGGAGCCGCTGGTTCTCGACTTCGTGCCAGTATGGACGCTGATCCTCGGGATCGGCGTATGCTTCTACGTGATCCTGGATGGCTTCGACCTGGGTGTCGGCATCCTTTTCGGCTTCCAGCCGGACACCGCATCTCGCAACCTGGTCATGAACTCGATCGCGCCGATCTGGGACGGCAACGAAACGTGGCTGGTGCTGGGCGGACTCGCGCTCCTGGCGGCCTTTCCGCTGGCCTTCGCCATCATCATTCCTGCCGTCTATTTCCCGATCCTCGTTATGCTCCTGGCGCTGATCTTCCGCGGCGTCTCCTTCGAATTCCGCTACCGCGATGCCGAGCACAAGACTTTCTGGGACCATGGCTTCAGTTGGGGGTCGACCGTCGCCACCTTCGCGCAGGGAATGGTTCTGGGCGCCTTCATCCAGGGCTTCCAGGTGGATGGCCGGCATTTCGCCGGATCGTCGTGGGATTTCATCACACCCTTCTCGATCGTGACGGGTATCGCGCTGGTGTTCGGCTACGGGCTGCTCGGCGCCGGATGGCTGGTGCTGAAAACGGAAGGGGAGTTGCAGGCGCGTGCGCGCCGTCACGGCCGCTGGTGCTTCCTCGGCGTTTTCGCTGCCATCGTGGTCGTCAGCGTTTGGACCCCTCTGATGAATACCGGGATCGCCTCTCGCTGGTTTTCCTGGCCCAATATGCTGTTGCTCGCGCCCGTTCCAGTTCTAACGGCCCTGCTCGGCTGGCTCGAATGGCGCTCGCTCAACAACAACTCTGAAGTGGCTCCGTTCGCCGCCGCCATTGGCCTCTTCCTGATCTCCTATCTCGGCATCGCAATAAGTCTGTGGCCGATGATCGTACCGCATGTCTATACGCTTTGGGACGCCGCATCGGCTCCGAGCACGCAGGCATTCCTCGCGGTGGGCACGCTGTTTCTTCTGCCGGTGATCCTTATGTACACCGGATGGTCATACTGGGTGTTTCGCGGCAAGGTGAAGGCGGACATCGGCTATCACTGACGGTCCACCGCGAAGGTGGCCTGATCTCTGATGACCAGAACCAAATCACGGGTGGTTTGCAATTCCGACACTTCGCAGCCCTCTTCCAGGATGGTACGAACAGTTATCTGCAGCATGCAGGCGTCGACGCACCACGTTGAGCCATTCAGCGTCCGTTTGGGCGCCCCTACCGGACGGGCGGCTTTCCAGATGGCCGGGCTAGAAAGCTGACGGATACGTCCAGTATGCTACTTATCGAAAATTGATGCGCCGCAGTTCGACGATTGCCGCGCTGTGGTCGAGATCGCCGCCACCATTATCGACCAGGCTGCGGAAAATCCGGTCGACCTCGGTTGCGACCGGCAAGCTCAGCCCGAGGGAAGCCGCAAGCGCAAGCGCCGTGCCGGTATCCTTGACCTGGTATTTCGCCGGACCACCCGGCACGAAATCGGCCTCGATCATGCGCCGCCCGTGCTGGCGGAACACCGCCGAGTCGGCAAAGCCACCGAGCAGCGCCTCGTGCACGCGCGCCGGGTCGGCGCCTCCCCGCTCTGCCAACAGCAGCGCTTCGGCGACGGCGCAGATGTTGCTGGCGACGATCAGCTGGTTGGCGAGCTTTGCGAGGCTGCCGCCGCCGACCGGGCCGACATGCGTCACACGCCCCAGCGGCGCAAAGACGGGCTTCAGCGCCTCTATGGTGTCGGCTTCCCCGCCAGCCATGAGGGCTAGCGTCCCTTCATCCGCGCCCTTCTCACCGCCGGAGACGGGAGCGTCGACGTAGCGGATGCCCCTTTGCGCCGCCAGCGCTCCTTGCTTGCGCGCCGTATCGACCGGGATCGAGCTCATCACCACGAGCGTCGATCCACGCGGCATCGCATCGGCCGCGGCGTTCGTGCCGAACAACACCTCGTCGCAGACCGGCCCCGAACTCAGCATCGAGACCACGACATCCGCATCCCGCGCCGCTTCGGCGGCTGCGGTAGCAACAGAGACGCCGAAGGGCGCCAGCGCTTCGGCCTTTTCCCGACTGCGGTTCCACGCGCTCACCGCAAAGCCGGCCTCCACCAGCCGGCGGGCCATGTGGCCGCCCATGATGCCGGTCCCGATGAAGCCGATCCTGGTGACGCTCATTGCGGCGGCCGTGCCAGATCAGACGTTTTCAAGAGCGGCGAAGCGAACGACCGTCTCTTCGACCTCGAGCGCCTTCATGGTCGCCTGGAAGCGCTTCAGATGCGGGGTTTGCAAATGCGCGTCGAACGCAGCGCGGTTGTCGTAGACCTCGTAGAACAACACGGTGTCCTCGGCGTCCTCGGGGCAGACGACATCGAAGCGGCGGCAGCCCGCCTCGTCGGCGAGCGAATGGCGGGCGTCGTCCAGGGCAGCATTGAGAAATGCGGTCCTGATCTGTGGTCTGACATGGAATTCGGGGATCACCACGAAGGGTGGCGCGCTGCGCTTGGTCATGACTTTCCTTCCGGGCCGATTAGGCGGCCACGCTCGGCGTCGGGCGGAAGCGCTCTTCCATCTCGCGGCGCAGGTTCACGACGTCGATGTCGTTGATCAGTTCGACATCGTTGACGCTGACGATCTGGTCCTTCCGGACGGCGCGCTTCAGCCGCACATTGTGCGCAAGACCAATCGGAAGCGCTGCGTGCTTCAGACTGGTCGAAGCGGGAATGGCATTTGCCCAGACCGCATAGCCGCCCTCGCCGTCCAGCATTTCGCCGGGCTGCATATCCTTTTTGGCCGTCGCCACGGCATCGCCACGGAATTCCTTCGACGACCCGGTCGGCTCGTTGCGCAGCACGGCCGACAACACGCTGATCGAGGTCTCCAGCCCGATGATATGGAACGGCCGCCACATCGAGGCGTACCAGCCCGACGAGTCGGTCAGGAGGCCGTATTGCTTGAAGCAGGCGCGCGAATATTCGTTGTGCGCCTTGAAGGTGACGAACACGCCATAACGGATGTTGTTGAACACCTCGCGGCCGTCCGGCTCCTGGCTGGCGGCGATGTCGACTAGGCCCGAGCGCGCCATGCGCCCGCCATCGGCGGCCGGGCGGAACACCTTAGCAAGATCGTGCAGGCCGCAGGGCGGGAAGCCAAGCCCGTCATCAGCACAGTCGAGACCCGTGCCATTGGCGACCGCGGCCATCTCGATCGCCGCCTTTGTGCCGTCGGTGAAGGAGTTGTACATCTTCGGATTGAAGTCGCCCTTGGCCACCTCCTCCTCGCTCCAGCCGAAGAAGCCCCAGACCGTATCGGGCGTAGAGTAACGGTAGCGCGGCTCGAAATTCATGCCCTTGCCGGCCGCCGTCACCTCGAAGCCGGTCGCCCGCGCCCAATCCACCAGTTCGCAGATCAGCGCCGGCTGGTCGCCATAGGCCATCGAATAGATGACGCCCTTCTGGCGCGCCTTCTCGGCCAGGATCGGTCCGACCATGACATCGGCCTCGACATTGACCATCACGACATGCTTGCCGGCCTCGATCGCGGCGAGCGCATGGCGGGTTCCGGCAATCGGGTGGCCGGTCGCCTCGATCACGCATTCGATCTCCTCGCAGGCAAGCAGGGCGGCAACATCGTCGGTGACGAAGGTCGTGCCGTTCTGCACCGCTTCGCCGGCAGTCTTCGCCTGGTATTGCTCTTCCGGCCAGCCGACGCGCTGCAGCGATTCCCGCGCCTTGGAGACATTCAGATCGGCCACCGCGACCATATGGTATCCGGCGATGCGTTGCGCCTGCGACAGCACCATCGAGCCGAACTTGCCGGCGCCAATCAGGCCCACCCGCACCGGGCGTCCACGCGCCGCGCGCGCGGCAAGCAGGGTATAAAGATTCATGTTCGTATCCTTCGCATCACCGAATTCCGTACGACCCAGGCCTCGGCGAGGCGTACAAGGGCCTTCGTGTCCCGCTTCACCGGTGGACACGGCTGCGAAGGCGCTCGACACCTTCCCGCAATTGGCGCAATTGCCTCCCCGGCAAGCCTTTGCTGGCGATCGTTCGGCCCTGTTTGCCGAACCGCTACATTCGTATTGCGGGAGAGCTGTTAGCTCAATTTAGAAGGTGAGCTTGATCGTTTAGCTGCGCTAAAGATTACCGTCGCGCCGTCAGGTCGAGACATGCCTGGCGGCGGCCTGGTTGGCGAGATCGAGACACACCGCGAAAGCGCTGCCCGCGGCGAATGCCGCCGCAAAGGTTCCGGCGAAGACATCGCCAGCGCCATGCGTGCTGATCAACCGGACAGGAATTGCGCGCACCACGACCGGCTCATGGCCTCGCTGCAAACCGGCCACGCCGTCAGCGCCAGCCGTCACCACCACGGTGACAAAACGGTTGGAGAGCAGCCTCGCCGCGCCGAGCGCCGAGGCGATATCCCCGACCGGGCAGCCGCAGAACTGTTCGGCCTCGATCGCGTTGACCATCACGATGTCGACGAGCGCAACGAATTCGTCCGTCAGCGATCGGTGCGGGGCAGCATTGAGGCATACCGGCACGCCCACCCGTTTGGCGGCCCTCGCGGCGGCCAGGTTTACGGCATCAGGCATTTCGTTTTGCAGGACGAGCACGCCCGCGTCGCGCCAAAGCGCGGGGTCGTCGAGGCTCTGGGGATCGAGGGCGGTGTTGGCGCCTGAGACGATCACGGCGCCATAGTCGCCGCTGCTATCCGAGATGGCGACGCTCATGCCTGAGCCGCGCCCGGCAATATGCGCGATACGGGAAGCGTCGACGCCGGCGGCGGTGAGATTGGCGAGAAGAAACCGACCGAAATCGTCGTCGCCAACGGCGCCCACCATGCGCACATCGGCGCCGGCCCTCGCGGCCGCGACGGCTTGATTGCCGCCCTTGCCGCCGAATTTCGGCCGCCAGCCGAAGCCGGTCACCGTCTCGCCCTTGCGCGGACGGTCGGGCGCGTCGACCATGATGTCGTAGTGAAGGCTGCCGACCGCGACGACGACAGGACGCAGCGGGATATTCATGCGCCGCGCCGCTTGCCGGCGACCGCGCCCATGGTCGCGGCAAGGTTGCGTTCGGCCGCCTTGAGGTCGCGCCGCGCGACGGCGGCGAAGACGGCGTCGAATATGATCAACTGCGCAATGCGCGCGGCGGCATTCTCGCCCAGAAGCGGCGAGCCCTGGGCCGTCGAGCACAACACCACGTCGGCGGCCGAGGCGAGGGGCGACGTCGCATAGTTGGTAAGCGCGATCGTGCGTGCGCCGCGCCGGCGCGCCAACTCGACAGGCTCGATCACGGCCGTGCTGGTTCCCGAATGGGAGATCGCGATGGCGACATCGCCTTCGCCCAGCAGCGAAGCCGACATCAGCATCATATGCGCATCGTCGAAGACGCTGGTGCGCACGCCGATGCGCAAGAGCTTGTGGGCGACGTCGCGCGCGATCTGGGCCGAGCCGCCGACACCGTAGAGGTCGCGCTGGCGCGCACCGAAGATCAGGTCGGCCGCCCGCCCCAGCGCCTGCGGATCGAGAATGGCAAGCGTCTCCTCCAGCGCATGCACGGAGGTGCGGAACACCTTGCGCGCAATCTCGGCATCGGTGTCGTCGGGCGAGAGTTCTTCATGCAGTTCGGCCGTCGGCAACCGGTTGTAGCCGGCAAGGCCTGCCCGGAAATCCTTGAAGCCGTCGAAGCCGAGTTTCTTGGCGATCTTGACGACCATGGCTTCCGACACGCCGGCGTCTTCGGCCACGGTCTTCAGCGATGTGTTTTCGCCGAAGTCGCGCCGGCCGAGGATCATGTCGACCACCCGTCCCTCCAGCGGCGTCAGATGCGGCATCATCATGCGGATGCGCGGGCCGATGGTCCTCGGATCGCCAAGCGGAAGGCTCATGCTTTTTCCCTCGGCATCATCGCCCTTCCCGCTACGCGCCAATCAAGGCTCTGTTGACGATCCTCTGGCTGGCCACTGCGTCCTGGCGGCCGAGCGCGTCGGCAAGGCCGTTGTCGCCCGCCAGCCCGTCGGCGATCTCCAGCAATCGCCGCACGGTGGCGATGTTGGCTTCGCATTCGGCGACGGGATCGAGTCCGCTCAGGTCGGGAAAAGTATCGAAGTAAAGCGCGCCGTCGAAGCCGTCGCGGCGGATCTGGTGAAGCAACTCCAACGTCGAGCGCAGATGCACCGCGCCGACCATCAGCCCGTCGTCGCGCTTGCCGTATCCATCGTTGAGATGCACGCCGAAAAGCCGGCTGCGGCGGTTGATCAGATGCGCGGCAAGCGCCGGCTGCTCGCCCGCATAGAGCGCGTGCGCGAAATCGATGGTGACGCCGAGATTGGGCGAGCCGGCCTCGGCGATCGCCAGCAGCGTGGTCGCGGCGTCCCGCAGCAGCGACTGGGCGCGCGGCTCGTCGGGCTTGTATTCGATGCTGACGCGGCAGTCCGGATCGTGCTCCGCCACCTCCCGAATGCCGGCCACCTCCCAATTCCAGACCTGCGCATAGTCGAGCTGGAAGTTGTAGTCGAACCCATCCTGGCCGAGCCAGATCGTCATCAGGTCGGCGCCCATGGCGCGCGCCGCATCGATGCCGCGCTTGGTCAGGTCGATGGCCTCGCGCCTCACCGCCGCGTCCGGATTGGTGAAGGCGCCGCGTTTGAAGGCCGGGTTGGTGTAGTAGCGCATGGCAAGGCCGTTGATCGACAGGCCGAGGCCGCCTATGCGCCGGGCGATCTCCGCCGGCTCACCGGAAACATGGTCGGGAAAGTTCAGGTCCACATCGGTAAGGCCGCGCACTGTGGCGGCACGCTCGGCCATCTGCATCATGCTCGGCTTGCCGGAGAGGTTCGGCCATTGCAACTGTGGCGCGGAGGCGAACGAGTTCAACCGGGTGGCAAAACGATACAGCATGCGAACCTCGACCTTCGAGTTTTTCACACAGATACAGAAAGTCGTGAAGTTATCAAGTGTAAGATCGGAACGCGACCGCCGACAAGACTTTGAGGATTCCAGGCCTTGTCTTCAGTCCGGCGGGCCGGGCATCCCGTCGCGCTCGGCGCGCAGCCAGTCGAGGAACAGCCGCACCTTCTTGTGCCGCAGATGGTCACGCGGACACACGATCCACTGCGTCACAATGCGCAACGAAGGAGGATCGGAGGCCGGACAGACGAGCCGGCCCTCGCGCAGTTCGCGCTCCATCATCATGCTGCTTTCGAGCGCAATGCCCATCCCGTCCAGCGCTGCGTCGATCGCCATATGCGAGCGGTCGAACAGGATGCGGCGCCATCTTTGCGGTGGCTGCGTGCCCGCCAGTTTGAACCAGGCCGGCCATTGCGCCTGCGACTTCACCGAATGAATGAGCCGGAACCGCGTCAAGTCCTCGGCGCGAAGGCTGCCTGCGGCCGCGAGCGCGGGGGCGCAAGCTGGAATGAAGCTCTCCTCAGCCATGCCTTCGACGAACAGGCCCGGCCAGCGGCCGTCGCCGTGCCGTATTTCCAGATCGACGAGCTCCCGGTTGAAGTCCGTCGGCTCATTCGTGCCATCGAGGCGGATCTCAAGCTCGGGATTCTGGTCTAGAAAGGAGGCAAGGCGCGGCAGCAGCCATTTGTTGGACAACGTCGGCGTCGCCCGGACAGTCAGCATCGTCACCGACCGGTAGCCGCGGATAATGCTGGTGGCTTCAGATATGCGCTCGATCTCGTCGGTGATGGTGGCGAAATAGCGCTCGCCCGCTTCCGTCAGCACGACGCGACGCCCCATTTTGGTCAAGAGGCTGACGCCAAGTTGGACCTCGAGCACCTGGATCTGCTGGGTGACCGCCGATGGCGTCACGCCGAATTCCTCGGCAGCGCGCGAGATGCTGCCCGCCTGGGCCGCAGCATGAAAGACCCAAATGGCCTTGACTGGGATCTGCATCTTTCCTCCACGCACAAGCGCCCAAGCCATACCAGTTTTCTTTAAGCCTGGCTAAAAAATCGGATAGGGCTTCTAATTTGAATCTAACAGATCGAATGCTCTAATTTCCAACTTGCTGCAACACGGTGAAGTCGTGAACAGCCGGAGTGTTTGAGGCCGTGAGGATCTGGCCCGGCGCTCGGGTCTACAGGGAGAGGAAGTTCCGGAGGTGATCCGGCACTCAATGGGAGGAAATTCGATGAAGTTACGGATAAGCGGCGTACTCGCCGCCTCGACGGCGCTCGCCCTTTTCGGCGCGGCCCCCGCTTTTGCCGACGGCAGCTGCCCAGCCTATCCGACGGCCAAGATGGACAAGATCGAATCGACGGCGCTCGAGGCGGAATTCGGCGCGGTGCCGGCGCCGAAGAAGGAACTGCATTTCGCCTATGTGACCAAGACGCTGATCAACGAGTTCTGGCAGGACGTTGCGGCCGGCGCTAAGGCCGAGGCGTCGAAATACAAGATCAACGTCGACGTGCAGGCCGCCAAGGACGAAAGCTCGATGATCGAGCAGCTCAACCTTGCCCAGACAGTGCTGTCGCAGAAGCCGGACGCGCTGCTTTTGTCGCCGCAGTCCGATTCCAACCTGGCGCCGGTGATCGAAGCGGCACGCGCCACTAACATCCCGACCATCATCATCGACGACGCGCGCACCGAGGGTGCCAGCACCTATATCGGCACCGACCAGGTGTCGATCGGCGCCAAGGCCGCCACCTTCCTGCACCAGACCTATCCGAACGGCGGCAAGATCGCCCAGATCGAGGGTGCGGCTGGCTCGCCCAACGCGCGCCTGCGCATCCAGGGGTTCAAGGAAGAGCTCAAGAAATATTCCAACCTGGAGCTCGTCGCCAGCCAGCCCGGCAATTGGGACCGGCTGACCGCGTTGAACGCGACCTCGAACATCCTGCGCCAGACGCCGGACCTCGCCGGCATCTACGCCAACAATGACGGCATGGCGCTCGGCGTGGTCGAAGCCGTCTCCAGCGGCAGCAGTCTCGACAAGGTCGCGGTCGTCGGCACCGACGGCATCCGGGAAGCCAAGAAGTCGGTCGGCGCTGGCGAGATGCGCGCCACGGTGGCGGAATTCCCCTTCGAGGAGGGCCAGCTCGGCGTGCAGATGGCGCTTCGCCTTCTCGGCTGCCAGGCCATCCCGCAGTGGATCCTGTCGCCCCAGGCGGTTGTCACCAAGGACAACGTCAAGGAATTTCCCGATCCCAAGACCAACTGAGGCAATCTCAGTGCTCAATGCAATCTCCCAGGCAGAGGACGGCGAAAGCCGTCCTCCCGCACTTCGGATGACCGGCATCGTCAAGCGCTTCGCCGGCGTCCAGGCGCTGAAGGGAGTCGATCTCCATTTGCACGGTGGCGAGGTTCACGCCCTTTTGGGCGAGAACGGCGCAGGCAAGTCCACGTTGATGAAAGTGATGTTCGGCATCGTGCAGCCAGACGAAGGGGAAATCGCGCTCGATCCGATCGGCACCGTCCGCATCGATGGCCCGCGCGACGCGCTCGCCATGGGCATCGGCCTCGTCAGCCAGGAACTCAGCCTCGTGCCGCAGCTCGACGTCGCCCAGAACATCTTCCTCGGCCGCACGCGTGGGCTAAGGTTCGTTCCGCGCGCGAGCTTCCGCCGCGAGGCACGCGCGATCCTCGACGACCTTGCACCGCATCTCAAGACCGACACGCCGGTATCGGCGCTCGGCATGGCCGACCGGCAACTGGTCGAGATCAGCCGCACGCTTGCCCGCGGCGGCCGCATCATTGCCTTCGACGAGCCGACGTCGAGCCTGACGCCAGCCGAGCAGGAAAGCCTGTTCGCCGTCATCCGGCGACTCAAGGCGGCAGGCAAGGCCATCGTCTACATCTCGCACCGGATGAACGAGATCCGCGCCATAGCCGATCGGGTGACTATCCTGCGCGACGGCGCGGTCGTCGCCTGCGGTCCGATCGGCGACTATTCCGAGCCCAGGCTGAATGAGCTGGTCGCCGGCCGCGAACTGTCGCGCGAAATGAGCGCCGAAAAGCCGGCGCCGGTCAAAAGCGCCCCGCTCCTGGAGCTGCGCGGTATCTCCACCGGGCGCATCAAGGATGTCAGCCTGTCGGTCGGCGCCGGCGAGATCGTCGGCCTGTCGGGCCTGGTCGGTTCCGGGCGCTCGGCCATCCTGCGCGCCTGCTTCGGCATCGATCCGCTGTCAGGTGGCGAACTCAATGTCGCGGGCACAAGCGCGACGCTTGGCGGACCGGCGGATGCTATGCGGGCCGGCATCGCGCTGATCCCAGAGGATCGCAGAGGTCACGCGATCGTGCCGATGACAGATGTCGAGCGCAATTTCGGGCTCGGCAACCACGGCCGCTTTGCCGCGCTGGGCGTGATCAAGGGCGCCGAGCGGCGGCGGGCGGCCAAGCACTATGTGGACGAGCTGCATATCCGGCCGCCCTCGATCGGCACCGAGATGCGCAATCTTTCCGGCGGCAACCAGCAGAAGGTGGTGATCGCCCGCTGGCTGGCGACCGGCGCGCGGGTGTTCCTGTTCGACGAGCCGACCCGCGGCATCGATGTCGGCGCCAAGGCCGAAATCTATGCGCTGCTGCGTCGCCTCGCGTCCGATGGAGCAGCGCTGCTTGTCGTGTCGTCCGAACTGCCGGAACTCCTGCTGATCTGCCACCGTATCGGGATCGTGAACGGGGGACGCCTGCGCAATATTGTCGATAACGATGCCGGCCTGACCGAGGAGCGTCTGATCGCTCTCGCTGCCAGAGAGGACAATCCGTGACTGAACTCAGGTCCCTGCCCCGCACAGACGCGCCCGAGAAAAGAAGCCCCGCGGCGTCGCGGCGCGGCGATACGCTGCGCAAGGCCAGCGTGGCGATCGGCTGCGTGGCGCTTTTCCTGGTGTTCTCGGTTCTCAACGGCACCTTCTACCGGCCGTCGAACCTCATCGACATCATGCTGCAATCCTCGATTAACGCGGTGATCGCGGTCGGCATGACGCTGGTCATCATGACCAAGGGCATCGACCTGTCGGTCGGCTCGATCGTCGGCCTGTCCAGCATGGTGGCCGCGGACATGCTCTCGCACGGGCTGCTTGCCGGTATTGGCGCCGGATTGCTGGTCGGCCTGGTCTGCGGCTTCCTCAACGGCGTGCTGATCGCGAAGCTGAAGCTGCCCGACTTCATCGTGACGCTCGGCACGCTCAGCATCTTCAGGGGCGCCGCGCTGATCTACACCGACGGCCAGCCGATCTACGGACTGGCCAAGGAATTCCGCGCCATCTTCGCTGGCCGCCTGCTCGACATCCCGACGCCTGTGCTTCTGGCGCTGGCGATCGCGGCCCTTGCCTATCTTCTGGTCCGCTACACAGCACTCGGCGAGCAGATCATCGCCATCGGCGGCAACGAGGAGGCTGCGCGGCTCTCGGGCATCAACATCGAACGGGCGAAGGTCACCGTCTACACGATCTCCGGCGTGCTTTCGAGCCTGGCCGGCTTCGTGCTGATCGCGCGCATCGGTGCTGCCGAGCCGATCGGCGGCAGCGGTTTCGAACTGCAGGCGATCGGCTCGGCGGTGATCGGCGGGGCAAGCCTGTTCGGCGGCGTCGGCAATCCGCTGGGATCGCTTATCGGCGCACTGACCCTCGGCGCCCTGCAGAACGGGCTGACGCTGATGAACGTGCCGTCCTTCTGGCAATATGTGGCGTCGGGCGCGGTCGTCATTCTCGCCGTCTTCGCCGACCAGTGGACAAGAAAGCGCGGATGATACCCGCCGACGAAAGCTGGGCGATCGTCGATACGCACCAGCATCTCCAGAGTCTATCCGACGCCAGCTACCCGTGGCTCGACCCCGAGCGGCCAGAGCCATTGGAAGGAGACCTCGGGCCCATCCGGCGCGACTACCTTCCGGCGGACTACCGCCGCGATATGGAAGGCCTTGGCGTCGTCAAGACGGTGCACATCCAGAACGGCCGCAATCCGTATGATCCGGTCGATGAGACGCGCTGGCTGAGCGCATTGGCAAGAAAGGAGGGCATGCCGGACGCGATCGTCGCCTATGCGGATCTCGCAGCCCCGGATGTCGAACGCGTGCTGGAAGCCCATGCCGGGTTTCCGCGCGTGCGCGGCATTCGCCAGATCCTCAACTGGCACGACGAGCCCCGTCTGCGCAGCGCGCCAAGCCCCGACCTGATGGAGAGCCCGCAATGGCGGCGAGGCTTCGCGCGTCTGGCACCGCTCGGGCTGAGCTTCGACCTGCAGCTCTACTGGCCACAGATGGACATGGCGCTGGCATTGGCGCGCGCCTTTCCCGATACGGCCATCGTGCTGGAACATTTCGGCATAGTGGCCGATCGCGGCCCGGAAGGTGTTGCGGCATGGCAGGCAGCGATCAGCCGACTCGCGCAAGCGCCTAATGTCAGCGTGAAGCTATGCGGCTTCGGCCTCGGCGCACGGGCTTGGACGCCCGAAGACACATTGCCGCTGCTCCATTACACGCTGAAGGCATTCGGCCCCACGCGCACGATGGTGGGAACCAACATACCGGTGGACCTGCTTTTCGCTACCCCGAAAAAGGTCGTCTCCATTATCCATGCCGTCGCTATGGAGCTGTCCCATGATGAGCGGATCGCCCTGCTTCGCTCCAACGCAGAAAGATTCTATCGTATCTAGTGCTGCCCTCTACGACCAATCTGAATGTCCGCTTGCAAGACATGGAGAAAGTGACGTCAACGGCCGACATGGGGCGCTAAGCGGTCCCCTCAACTTATCCCGGGCGGATGGACCGCGGATCAGCAATCCGGGTCCATCCGCGTGTCCACCCTTCATTTGTTCAACTTCGCTTGCAATGCGTTGACGTCGTCGGTGGTCATCTCGCCGTCCGTCGTCACCTTGCCGTCGACGATCTTCCACAGACGGAACGGGCCGGTGATGTCGCCAAACTTGTCGAAGGAGACCGGACCGATGACGCCTTCATAGCGGATCGGCTTGCCGTCCTTAATCAGGCCGAGCGCCTTGGCGAATTCCTGCTTGCCCGCATAGATCGGCGTGCCTGCCGGATCGACCGCCTTGTACATGGCGTCCTTGATCTTGGCCGGATCTCCGGAGCCGGCGATGGCGATCGCCAGCCCGACGATGGCGCCAGCGTCATAGGAACGATCGGCGGCCGGGTTCGACGGCTCGATGCCGGAGAATTCCTTGTAGTTCTTGTTGAAATAGTCGGTCGACGCGGTCGGGCTGGTGCCGGAAGAGGTGCCGTAGGCATCCTTGAGATAGTCGGCGCCGACGGAGTCGATGAAATCGGGGCTGTTCATGCCGTCATTGAGCAGGAACTTCTGCACGCCGCCCTGCGATATCCAAGTGCGGGCAACCGTGGCGCCGTCGACCGGCGTGCTGACGAGATAGAGCCCGTCCGGTTCGCCCGCCATCGCCGCCGTGACTTCCG
>NZ_FOVT01000024.1 GCF_900115245.1 Mesorhizobium sp. NFR06 | reverse complement strand
GCCGCGTCTTCAATGACTGGCTCGCGCGCACGCGCGCCGACATTGCGTTGCTGACCACCGATCTGGAGACGGGGCCATATCCATACGCCGGTATTCCCTGGTTCTCGACCGCCTTCGGGCGCGACGGCGTCATTTCCGCCTTGCAGATGCTGTGGCTGAACCCCGAGCTTGCCCGTGGGGTGCTGGCGTTCCTTGCCCGCTATCAATCGACAGAGACTTCGATATTTGACGATGCCGAGCCCGGCAAGATCATGCATGAAACGCGCAAGGGGGAAATGGCTGTGCTGCGCGAGCTGCCGTTCGGCCGCTATTACGGCGGTGTCGACACCACTCCGCTCTATGTTTACCTGGCCTGGTCCTATGCCGATCGCACGGGCGATGACGAGTTCCTCGATCGCATGTGGGACTCGCTGTGTGCGGCCATCGCGTGGATGGAGGAGGTCGGAGCCCGCAACGGAGACGGTTTCGTGACCTATAGCAGGGCGGCAGATACGGGGCTTTTCAACCAGGGCTGGAAGGACAGCGCAGACGCTATCTTCCATGCCGATGGCACGATCCCCAAGGGACCAATCGCACTGGTCGAGGTGCAAGGTTACGTCTTCGCAGCCTATCAAGGCATGGCTGTGCTGGCCGCCAAGCGCGGCGATGTCGCCAAGGCAGCGCATTGGAGCGGCATGGCAGAAAGGATCCGCAACGCGGTGGAGACACAGTTTTGGATGCCCGACCGCAATTTCTACGCCTTGGCAATCGACGGAGAAGGCAAGCAATGCGCGGTGCGAGCCTCCAACGCCGGTCACCTGCTGTATGTCGGGCTGCCGTCAGCGGAACGGGCCCAATCAATTGCCGCGCAGCTGCTGTCGGGCCATCTCAACAGCGGTTGGGGCGTTCGCACGTTGGCCGACGACGAGCTTCCATTCAATCCAATGTCCTATCACAACGGCTCGATCTGGCCGCACGATACGGCAATCTGCGCCGCTGGGCTCGCCCGCTACCGGGAGCGCACCAGTGTCGTGAAGCTTATGAGCAGCATGTTCGAGGCGGCGGTCCGTTTCCATATGCGGCTTCCGGAGCTGTTCTGCGGCTTTACGCGGGCCATCGGCGATGCACCGATCGCTTATCCCGTCGCCTGTCTGCCGCAGGCATGGTCCGCCGGTTCCGCCTTCATGATGCTGCAGGCCTGTCTGGGGATCCGCATCGATGGCTGGAAGCGCGAGATCAATGTCGAACGCCCACGGTTGCCGATAGGCATCGACAACATCGTCATCCGGCACCTGGCCGTGGGCGAGGCGAAGGTCGACCTCAATTTCCAGCGCGTCGGCGACCGGGTCGTCTGCTATCTCGACGAGCGGCACGAGGGCCTGGTGCCGCTGGTCGTTCGCTCTTAGTTCGTGACCACGGAAGCAGGCCCGCCATTCGATGCTCACTGCGCTATCGAGGTGCTGCTGCGCTCGTCTCGGGTGCTCCTCTTGAATTGAAAAGAGGTGCTTCCAATCTTTTCCCTTGTGTCCAGCCCGGCATTCCTCTCGTGAGGGGTGCGGAAGGCTTCTTCATCAGACGCAGCTTGCGAGGCGCATCGCACTGCGGACCACATTGTCTTGACTGGACGGTGCCAGGTCCGATCGGGCCGTGTTGGCCGGATTGTGTAAGCCGGGCTCGATCAAGCTGATGAGAACCGACATCCGTGTTGCCGCAAGCGAAATGAACGAGAAAGTCGCCGCTTCACCCGCGGCGACCCTTCTGGCCTGCCGGCCCTCAAGCTGGGAGGTTACGTGCCCTTGCCCGTCGCAATGAAATGCGGATTGGCGAAATCCGTATCGCCGGCCTGGTTGCGCTTGCCGTAGGCCAGCTGGTCGACCAGCGCGATCTCCAATAAAGTCATCCGGTCACGAGCAGCCGGAGCATATGCCGATCGAGTTGGGGCAGCCAATAAGGTTTGAGGGCTCGGCTACCAGTGAAGGCCATCGCCGGACGGCTCAAAGCGGTAAAGTGTTCGACGGGACTGCCGCCAAACTGAGAACGGAAAACTGCTCGCACTTTTCCGCATTGCCTGGAGCTCCACCGAAGTCTGTCCTAATTGGAACTCGGGTGCTTATTGTCGGCGCTTTCTCGGTTCGTACCCCGAAGAATATTGCGATTGTCCGGGTCGACGAGGTCGGGCGGGCCGCTCCTGATCCCCTTCGCCTCGCCTCGCGCTTGCCGCCGACCGCTTCAGCTCCGCCTTCACGTCGACTTCCTTGGGCGCGTTCTTCGTGTTCTCATGTTCCTCGAGGATGCGCATCTGCTGATCGTGGGTAGTTCGTCCGGTCATTGCTCGCTCCTGTCTTTTGTCGGAAACGACTGTTGGTTGATCGTTCCGGTACGTGCGCAGAGTCTCGGCCGTGTCTCTCCGGGCGGGCTGCAAATGGACTGCGGCACGCTTAAGAAACTGGCTTTTTCAATCTTCGGGGCAACGGGCTCGCCGGTCCACTTGCTAACCGGGTGCGATTGTGTGGAGCATCGGCGCAATTCATATTCACTGAGCAAGTAGTGGATTCGTTCAAGGATGTAGCCGCTCGAATCTCAGGTAGCTCGTCGCTTCGCTCAAGTCGCGGCAGGCCTTTGTGCCTAACGTTTGTTAATGCGAAATACGAGAGGACGGCGCATAAGGTATTTCTGCCCTGCCATTCGCGCGGGGCATGGGCCCGGCCTGTCTTGCCCAAGTCCCCCACCCCCCAAACAGGCCGGGCATCGTTAAACCCGTTTTGAGCCAGAGATCACCCGGCAGTCAATCACCGAGAATGGTGTTGATTATCTACGCTTTGGACGGGCCTATTTCCCTCGACAGCAAGTCCTCGACCTTCGGTCGAGCGCCCGGCCCTGCGAGGCTGCTCAAGATGAACAACTACGTCGGCATGCCCTCTGGCGATTGATCCCCATTCTTATCGGCCGATCAGCGTCAGCCCGAACAGGATGACGAGCCAAAGCCCGGCAGCCCCGACGGCCAGCCTCGGCAAGGTGCCGGTCAGATGCATGAACAGTAGGGCGATAAGGACCGCCTTGGCAGCCGCAATCGCCAGATTGAGCGCGACGTTCAAGCCGCCGAGATCGACCAGGGATGAGCCGACCGTCAGCGCCAGCAAAGCTAGCAACCCAAGATAGCCGAAACTGAGTTTGCGCAGTTCGCTCATCGGTTGATCAGGTAAGGCAGGGGGAACATGAACACCCAGATGATGTCGACGAAGTGCCAGTAAAGACCAACGGCCACGACCCGGCGCAAGCGGTTGGCGGGACTGGCTGTCCGCCAGAGCGCCATCATGCCAAGGATGACGACGATACCGCCGATCAGATGCAGCGCCTGGCAGCGAGGTCATCGCGAAATAGAGGTCGAAGAAGAATTCGGCATGAGCCGGATCCGGTCCGGAATAGCGAAACGGAAGGCCAAGCAGCGGCGCCAGGCCTTCTTGCCGTATTCGATCCCTTTCACGACCAGGAAGCACGCCCCCAGCGCCGAGGTCGCGGCCAAAGCCTGGATCGTCGCGCGCCAACGCCTATGGAGCGCAAGCATATGCGCCAAGGCCATGGTGAAGCTGCTGGTGATCAGGACGGCCGTGTTGACGGTGCCGAGCGGCAGCGAAAGACATTTCGAGGCCGCCGCGAAAGCGGGGCCGAGATCTATATGCGCCACCAGAAAGATCAGGAAGATCGCGCCGAACAGCATCGCCTCGGAGCCGATGAACACCCACATCGCAAGATTGTCGGCGCGCCGTTCGCGCCGGGGTGTGTCGAAGGCGACACTTTCTGTGCCGCTCATTGCGCGGCCTCCTTGCGGTGCGGGCTGAACCGCTCATGCTCAAGCCCAGGCATAGGCAGGCCTGGTGATGAGGGGCATGGTCTCGAAATTATGCGGTGGCGGCGGCGAGCTTGTCTGCCATTCGAGCCCGGTGGCGTTCCACGGATTGTCGGGCGCGCGGTCGCCGCGAAACAACGACCAGCCGAGGTAATGTGCATGGCGATGTTATAGACTTTGGCACCGCCTGGGGTGTGGCCTTAGTAGCTGCCGCGATGCGCATGGCCGTGCACGACGGCCTCACCTGGAACCGATCGATCGCGTTTCCGCTGATACCCACCGTAGATTTTCGACAGCCATTTGTGAAGGACGTCGTCCCGCGCGAGCTCATCGTGATCCATTGCCCTCGACAGATAATGCGAGCGCGCACATGAGGGCCTATGGCGGGCTCGCCGGGTCATGCTAATCGACACGCCCACGCCTCGCCAAGGCGGTCCTGCCTCGGGACCAACAGCGCGGAATTCGCTTTGTTTCTGCCGTAAAATCGGCTCGCCGACGGACCAAGGCTTGGGCTACCCACGCCGCTGTCAGGAAGCCCGCAGTCGCCCGCTAAAGGGTGAGGACGCCGAGGTCAAGCACGTCGTTGAAACTCAGGACGTCTAGGAAGGCCAAGCAAGAGAACTTGTGCGGCGTATGGCAACGACCGGCGTAAGATTGATGATACCGAATCCTACAAGGACAATAAATAGCCGGTCTATTCCTCCCGCCATATCACTGTGCGCACGCTCTCAGGTCGTGGAATCGGTCGACTGCGATGCAGGTTCAGAACCAGGCGGCAAGCACGACGGTTGCCGCAAGGATGCCGGCAAGAGCTTTTGTGAACCAAAGCAGGAGCGCATTGGTTGTTAATCGAACATCGTTTTGAAAGGAGAGGCTTCCTGTGGACCTTGCTTCACTTATCAGTCTGAAATGTACCCGCCGTTTGCCCCCGGATAGACGGCCAGAGCCCGCTGGCTGCATTTCGAGCGGGCTCTAGGCCAGCTTGGACAAAATTAGCGACGCGACAGCGCCACGGATCATGGAACCGAAATGTTCCGGCCAGCAGTAAATTAGCGACTGTTTTAACTAATGTTATCGGGAGGGCGGATGGTGCGTGCTACCATCCAACGCGGGTAAGAGCCGTGCAAACCACCTCGGCTTTCCACTTTGGCTCGCTCCTCGGAGTGAGCCTTCTTTTTGTCTCACTCCTCACGGAATCCTGCAGCGATGCGTGCTGCAATCCTCTTCGCCGTATAGGTGTTTCGCGACCTATCACCCGTTGCATCCATCGCGTTGCAGCTCTTCATGCCAGCCTTACCAACATGCTTCTCAACGCCCTTCCAGGACGCTCGTGCATCCTGCGATTCAGGGTGATGAAATCGCAGCCGCATAGCGGCCGCCGCCTCTTTACGCCATCAGGCCGAAACCCGGCTTGCCTGGCTCGAAGGCGGGCAGTTCATATTGATCGATCGCGTGGCGCTCGCCTTACGTCAGGTGTCGTGGGCGATTCCGGTGGACGCTATGGTGGTACTTTGGCGCCATGCTTCAAGACCGCCCTGGTCGACAAGAGGAAAGATCGATTGGCGCGCCAGGCTGCTCGCATGCCGGCTCGCAGAACAATCTCGTCATCAAGGATATCAAGTTAGCCGTTGCCGACTAGCGAATTGGAACGTACGAGCGGGTAGACCGTTCCACGGACGGAAGTTGTGCGGCGGGAGGCCGCTTTGGCAAATATCAGACGAGAGCCATGTCGTGCCGGCCGGGCGCGTTTGAGTTGGCCCCGGGGTGCGCCTCGCTTCGAAAGCTGGCATGAGCGAGGGCAAAGTTCGCGACTTTCGGAGCGGCAACAGCAAGCTGAGAGCAATTCGGTTTGGGCTGGCAGCAGGCGGCATTTTTTGTGCTGGACGGTCATCAGACGCTTGGCGGCCTGGGCGTTCGGGCTGAAGGGTCTTGGTTTGCCGAAACATCCTTTCGAACAAGGCGAGGCAGGCATCATCGCCAACTGCCAAATGGAACGGAGAAACAGCCATGGGCGACGACAAAACCAAGCGTGATTTTCGGGACCGCGACCGCGTTTCGGCCGATGAAGATCACGAAGTCCGCTATTTCGCCAGCAGCACCGTATCACGCCCGAGCAGGTTCGGGAACTGATTGGCGAGCACGGCAACGAGAGGAAGACTTAGGAGCGTGAAGCCAGAAAGCTCCGCGGTTGATCCAAGGTGAGCCGAAAACCTTGGAGCCCCTCGCGCTCGGCCGTCGCCAGAAAGTGCCAGGTCTGGCCGGATGGCGAACGAGGCAGCTTGTCCCCGGTGTGCTCCCACCCGCGAGATGGTGAACCGCCTCTATGACCGGCTGCGATCCATGAAGCTCAGGCGCTGGCGATCGTTGCGATTTACCGCTTGACCAAGCTTTTTTGAACATGAACGCTGGAGTAAAAGACGCCCGATGCCTAAAAATCGACCGCCACTGGCCAGCCCGTCTGAACAAAACCGCGGAGGCGGTAGGGCCGCCTCCGAAGAGAACTTCAATCGCGCGATGAAGAATGCCATCAAGAGCGCCAAACCAACGGACAAGGCCCCGCCGCTGCCGACCAAGAAGGTGGTGAAGTCGCTGCCACGAGCGGACCAGGAATAGATCGCCTGACCGGAGCTGACGGCTGACAAATTCTAATTTAGAGAGCCGCCGGGTCAACCTGGCATGACGGGATCCCAATGTCACAATGACCTGGGCCGCGAGGGTGCCCAAGCGCGGGTAGTCGGCTTCTCGCAGACCCTCTTCATCGGTCGGCCCAAACCGGGCTGGCGAGTCCCGCGTTAGAGCCTCAAAAGAATTTCCGCCTTCCTCTCATGGGTTAATGCGCGGCCCGGAGGCCGGGCGCAATCATCAACTGCAAAATCAAAAAAAGCGCAGCTTAGGGAGTTTGCGGCGTGATCAAATATCATCCTGTGCGACTGAACGAACTCATCGAACACTATATGGAAACGCGTTCTTCACATCGCTCGCCGGTTTCGGTGGCCGGAGCCACAAGGGCCATTCTGACCGTCATGCCGGATTGCTCGGTCGACAGCCCGCAATTGACCAACATGATCGCGCGGTCTGCCGTCAAGCACGGGCACGCCGTGAGCTTCGATTTGATGGGCATCTAGTTGGGCGACATCTCCATGAAGTGTGCTGGCAACGGCCGGCGCATCACAATCCAGCAAGTGGCACGCCAACTCAGCGGGTCGTGAGGCCTCTCAAACCTGCGAAGGTCGACAGAACGGGAAGAACGGCCGTCCGCTTCGTATCCGGCGGCGGCAGTCCTCGTCGCGCTAAAATTGTCTTCGACGGCAAAATCGATCGTTCCCGCGAGGTCGAGATTGAATATACGGCGTCAACGCGGTCGGTCCTGACCTTCCAATCCCTGTTCCCTGGTCGCGGCGGGCCAACGACTTCAGACCGAGCGCGGCGAGCACTTTCGTGATATCGTGTGCTCAGGACACGGGAATTCCCGACTTCTCATCCATGATTTGCCTCCTGAGGGCAGCCATTTGGACCGTGGCGCAGTGCTGGAATAGGTAGGGTCGCTGCCACATCATTCTGTGTATCAACGAATAAAGACGATAAGGATGAGCCGACCTCTGATCCGCAAGCTTGAGAAATTCACACGTCTCTCGCAAGCCGACAAGGAATTGCTGATCAAAATAGCGGCGCAACGGGTTAGGCGCTTCGCCGCGCGTGAGGACATCATCCATGAGGGCGAGAAGCCTGAATTCATCAATCTTATCAATGAGGGCTGGGCCTGCCGTTATAAGACCCTCGAAGATGGCCGCCGGCAGATCATTGCATTTTTCCTGCCCGGCGACCTCTGCGAGCTCAACGTATTTATCTTGAAGGAGATGGACCATTCGATCGGCGCCATTACTCCGGTCGCGGTCTCGGAAATCTCGCGCGCCGCCTTCGACGAGATGATGAACGGAGATGCCCGCATCACTCAGGCTTTTTGGTGGGAATCGCTCGTCGGCGCGGCGATTCAGCGCGAGTGGACGGTCAACCTTGGCCAACGCGATGCGCTGGAGCGGATGGCGCATCTCTTATGCGAGCTGTTCATCCGGCTGGAAGCGGCCGGCTGCACGAGCAATCGCAGTTGCGAATTGCCGTTGACGCAGACCGAACTGGGCGAGACGCTGGGCATGTCGACGGTCCATGTCAATCGCACGTTGCAGGAGTTGCGCGCCTCGAACCTCATCGTGCTGAAGGACAGGGCGCTTACCATTCCCAACCTGCAAGCATTGCAGGATGTCGCGCTGTTCAACCCCAACTATCTGCATCTCGATCGCGAGGGCAGGCACCTCGATGCCAATGAGGAGTGATGTCCAAGGGCCGGTCGGATAAGCAGCTGGAACGTGGCTTGGCCGAGGTCAAGACAGCCATGCGCGAGCATGCCCGAGCTGAGGCCCAACTGATCAAAAGCCAAGCGAGCCTGCAGGAAATAAGCGAGGCCGCCTCGGACGTGTTGTGGATCTGCAATGCCGAGACGCTGCAGTGGGAGTACTTGACGCCGGCTTTCGATGCCATTTACGGGATCAGCCGGGAAAAGGCCTTGGCAAGCGGCAACTTCGCCAGCTGGATCGACCTTGTCCTGCCCGAAGACCGCGAGCGTGTGCTGGTCCAAATCCAGCGCATTCGCGACGGCGAACGCGTGACCTTCGAATACCGGATATGCCGGCCGGCCGACAATGAGATACGCTGGCTGCGCGATGCCGATTTCCCAATGCGCGATGAAGCGGGCAAGGTCGCTCATATCGGCGGCGTCGGTCAGGACATTACGCGCCAGAAGGAGTTCGAGGAACAGCAACAGGCCCGCTTTGCGGAATTGCAGCATCACGTGCGCAATACGCTTGCTGTGATCCGCTCCATCGTCAGGCGCACGATGGAGAAGAGCGAATCCCTAGATGAAGCCGCTGCCCATCTGGAAGGCCGCATCAACGCCTTTGCCCGGGTGCAGGCGGCGATTGCCCGCTACCCCTCAATCGGCATTAACTTGGCGTTGATCGTCGCCGAAGAGTTACGGGCGGCAGGAGCCCGGGAAGGTGAGAACCTGACCATTGAAGGGCCCCCTTTGGTGCTTACGCCTAAGGCCGCCGAAACGATGGGATTGGCCATTCACGAACTGGCGACGAACGCCTTGAAGTATGGAGCGCTTTCGAGTCGAGCGGGCCGCATCCGCATCGAATGGTGGTTGGACGAGGACCTGGTCCACTTCGCCTGGATCGAAAGCGGCCCCCATGATATCAAACCGACCGAGCGGCGCGGCTTCGGCCTGGAAGTGCTGGAACGAACGTTGCCATACAAGCTCGGAGCCTCGGTCGATCTACGGATCGCCCCGAGCGGTCTCATTTTCACAGCCGCTATCCCGCTTGATGCCATCGGCAGCCAGTAGCACGTCCACGGTTGGCAGCGTCGATCACGGCCCTCTTGTGTATGTCGCCCGAAATGTGTGGGGTTTCGGGCAACGACACGCATCAAAACAACGAACTAGGTGTGTAGTCCCTGAGTGTGATGGTGCATCATTAACGCTGAGTCGTCAGGATGCGCTATGGCAAGTGTTCTTCACGGCAGCGCCCGCACGACGCCGCGTCTTCGAGCCGAGTTCCAAGCGTCGCAAGAGAGCACCCGGACCCTTGCCGCACGCTACAACTTAGACCCGAAGACAGTGGCCAAGTGGCGTAATCGGACCACGACAGCCGACACACCGATGGGACCCAAGACGCCCAAGAGCACAGTGCTGAAACCGGCTGAAGAAGCTATGGTGGTGGCGTTCCACCAGAAGACACTATTGCCGCTGGATGATGTGCTTGGTTGCCTGAGGGACCTCAGCCGTAGTGCCTTGCATCGCTGCCTCCAGCGCCAACAGGCTTCGCATTACGGCTTTCATCCGATCGCCCCAAGAAGATTTCGGGACCGAACGGCTGCCCGCCGCGATTGTTCCGGATTGCCGCCGTTGGGGTTTTTGCTTCTTAATTCGGCCTGTGCTTAATTCGGCTGGTTCTTGCGCGCTCGCAGCACCAACGCGGCATCCAGTTCCCGCGCAAGTTCCAACATTCGAGGCGGCGGCTCGTGGTGTCTCAACACGTCAATCGCGAGGGCCATCTCGCGTTCCGGCGTCGTCACTCCGGAAGACTCAGTCTCCGGCCTGAGCGCTTCAGTTAACTTCTTCACCAGCCGTTGTTCCCTTTGCGTGGGCTTAACATGGGTTAATGCTTTGACTACAACCTGCTGAGGTGAAAAAGGTTCCTGTGCTGCCGGTTTTCGGCGAAGGGGTAGAGATGCAGGCGGAGGCCGGCAGGCCTTGCGTTCGCGATGGCGTTCTACCTTGCGCACGGTTTCGTCTAAGCGCCTGTTCCATTCCGTCACCAATTCGCTGCCCCGACAAGTGAACCAACCGCAGCCCGGCTGGTTCGGAAGGCAACAGCGGAGCCTTGCCATGCCAAACGCAGCCGAAATCCTCGTTGACACAGAACGTCGAAGTTGTGTTCGGCCTGCCCGGCGACGGCATCAACGGCGTGATAGAAGCGCTCCGCAAAAGCCAGGACAAGATATCCTTCGTTCAGGTGCGGCATGAGGAATCGGCCGCGTTCATGGCCTGCGATACGCCAAATGGACCGGCAAGCTCGGCGTGTGCCTTGCCACCTCCGGGCCCGGCGGCACTCACCTTCTGACCGGCCTTTATGACGCCAAGCTCGACCAAGCGCCGGTGCTGGCAATCACGGGCATGCAGTTCCATGACCTCATCGAAACCTTCACTCAGCAGGATGTCGACCTCACTCGTGTGTTTAACGATGTGAGCGTCTATAACGCGCAGGTCTCGGATGCCGCGCATATGGAAAACGTAGCAAGCCTTGCCTGCCGCACGGCGCTTGCCCGCAAGGGCGTTGCTGATCTCTCGATCGCCAGCGATATCCAGGAACAGCCCGCCAATACGGCCAGGCGATCCAAGCGAAACCGGCCCGCGCATATGCCGCAGCATATCTTCGTTCCTCACTGCCTGCGCAGGATCGAGAGCTGGAAAAGGCAGCCGGCATCCTCAACGAGGCGCGTCGGGTGGCGATCCTGGCGGGACGCGGAGCGCTTGGGGCGACGGCGGAACAAGGGCGGCTTTCCCAATTGCGGAGCAGGCCAATTCAAGTCCCGATGGAACAAACTTCCTGGCACCCGCTTAGGCGCCGGCAGTTGAGCTCAGCCGCGAGAGGCGCGAAGGAGGATTGGGACCAGGCCGTCCAGGAGATCAGGCCGGAAGATCGCAAGCCGAGCGGGGCCTACCGGATCCTACGGCAGGCGTGGCTAGGACCCTGCTGCCAACAGGCCGGGCGGCTAGCGCCGGCACTTGCCATGCGTCGTAATTATTCCGCTGGTCGTCCTGCTGCTGATCGGGCTGATCGCTCTCTGGGTTCGGGCTCACCAGAACGGCGGGCGCCCGAGCGGCGGCGGCCAGCAGCCTTCCCCGTACGCTGTCGATCAGAATGGCTGAGGCGGAAGGCGGCTTTGTCGTGCCAAGCCGCAGCCGGGCAGAATGGGCCCGTATGAACGCCGTCCCGGCGCGTAAGCCTTAGACAATTCCAGCTTCGCTTCTGGTGCGAATAACGGCGGGAACGCTTCGTTTCTAGCGGCGTTGATCCTTTGGTTGCCTTGCGATGATCCATGCGCCCGGCTCTCTCAGTCGCAAACTCAGGTGGAAGGAAGCTTCGCGTGCGCAATCTTCGGGGACTTTATCTCCTGATCGCGGAAGACGAGTGGCTGCTGGCCAATGATCTGGCGGCGTATTTCGCTGACATGGGTGCCATGATCCTCGGACCCGCAGCGACGGTGGAGCAGGCTGGGCGGCTCGCAAAAGCCGCGGAGGCCGCGATCCTGGACATCGATCTCCGTGGCCGACACATTTTTCCGGTCGCAGACGAACTGGTGCGGCGCAACGTGCCTTTCGTGTTCTTCAGCGGGTATGGCGAGATCGCCATCCCCGAGCATTTGCGTTTTGTGAGCAGCCTGAGCAAGTCCTCGACCAGAGCAGCCGTCACCAGTGCGCTGTTCCCGGGGGAGCCCATGCCCAGCGTTGCGCAACCGGTGCCCACGGGGGACGATGTCATCTCACTGCTGCCGAAGCTCCGGCTCACCGCGCGCCTGCTGCTGGGGGATGCTGGAGCCTCTGATCGCCTCGTGGAGGTGACCCTGGAGCGGGCGCTCGAGGACATTGACGAGAAGCCTCCCGGCTCGTCGACTGCCGATTGGGTCCAAACCATCATGCGCAATATGGCACACTCGCGCGGAGCCTCTTTGCTGCATTGAGATGAGAGGCTGCCGTGTCGCCGGCGACCTGCGTTCGCCGGGCGACTAGCCTTTCAGTGCACAAAGCGGCTTCTAAGCCACGCGAAGAAGCGGTTGGCGCTGATCAGCCTGCGAACACGCGCCGCGGCCCAGCTGGCTTTCATCGTGGTGCCGGCATGACAGCTGCAGACGACGTCATGCAATTGCCAGTCCGAAAGCTCGAAGAAGCGTTTCGCCTCGCCATAAGTATCCGATCGCAATCCGGCTGCGCGAAGCAACGGGTCCGCGAACGCTACTGAGAGTGCAGATCCGTCCGCCCGCACCCGTTCGCGAACGTCGGGATCGACATATTCGGTACCTGTTAACGCCGCGAGGCACCGTAGCGGACTCCGGTCGAGCAGTTCCGCCCAGCGCTCTATCCGCTCCGCTCTCGTTGCAAGGGGTATTAAGCCAAGCCGATCAATGACGGCAACCGATTGTAGTTCATGCGGTGTCTGATGCTTCATTGCTGTCTCCTGTGATTGGAGCGGCGACATCTGCACAGGGGCGTGACGGGCCGGTCCGAGCTTGAGCCCGCGCCTGCGAGGTACAGGCGCCGGCCGATCGGGTGTTACCCACCGATCTTCGACAGACGCCGTGCACGGCGTCTGACACCCAACCGAACTATGAGCTATCACCGATGTTCCGGGGCAGGCGGCGGCCGACTTCGTGACCTCGCGGGCTTGAGCTCTTTCGGTACTCGAAGCTCCGCCTCAAAAGATATTGCCTATCGCCTGCTATGGGTGCAAATCCCTCGCAACGATGGGTAAATCAGCCTAATTTGGGAGGTTCGCCTCTTCTGCTTGCGGTCGAGGCAGGCCACATCGGGAGCCCAATCATGTCAGCGCGCGCGAAATTTCCAATCGTCGGAATCGGCGCATCGGCCGGTGGCATCCCGGCGATGGAAGACCTCTTCAAGAACCTGCCGGCTTCGCCAGGAATGGCCTTCGTCGTCGTTACTCATCTCAGCCCCGAACGCGAAAGCCTGCTGCATGAAGTACTGGCGCGTTATACCGGCATGCCGGTAAGCATCGCCGAGGATGGAAGCGAAGTGGACCCGGATCACGTATACGTCATGCCGCAGAACGCCGTGCTGAGGATCGAAAGCGGCAATCTGAGGATTAAGCATCAGAGTGCGGCGTACCGAGAACGCAAACCAATTGATGTCTTCCTGGGCTCGCTCGCCGAAGACCAGGGGGAATACGCAGTCGGCATCATCCTGTCGGGCGGCGATGGCGATGGTACGCTCGGCGCGAAGTTGATCAAGGAGCGCGGCGGCCTCGTGCTGGCGCAGGGAAGCGATGGTACGCGGCCGCGCAACGCCGACATGCCGCAGAGCGCCATTTCAAGCGGCGTAGTGGATATTGCCGTGCCGGCAGAAGAAATGGGCGAGAAGCTGATCGCCTTCGTCCAAGGCTTCAGCACGCTTGATCGACTGACGGAGGGTGGCGGCCCCTCGACTGCCCACATGGGCCGCGCACGCGAGGAGATCTACGGCATACTCAAGGCCCATTCCGGGCACGATTTCTCAGGCTACAAGACCAAGACGTTCCTCCGCCGTGTCAAGCGGCGTATGCAGATCGGCCAGATCACTGAGCTATCCGCGTATATCGAATTGCTGCGCAGGGATCCGCCCGAGGTCACAGCGCTGTTCCGCGACCTGCTCATCAATGTCACCGGTTTCTTCCGCGACACCGACGCCTTCGAATTTCTTGCGAAAAGGGTCGTCCCCGAAATGTTTGAGGGCAAGACCGCGTCCGACACGGTTCGAGTCTGGGTGCCAGGATGCGCCACCGGCGAAGAGGTCTTCTCCATTGGTATGCTGTTTCGCGAGCATATGGACGGCTTGCCCGCGACGCCGAAGATCCAGATCTTCGCCACCGACATCGACGAAGCGGCTTTGGGGGTAGCGCGTGCGGCGCGCTACCCCCAAACTTCGCTAGACGGGGTTTCCGCCGAAAGGAGGCAGCGCTTCTTCATCAATGAAGGCGAGAGCTTCGTGCTGACAGGCGAGGTGCGGGAGCTTTGCATTTTCTCGCCTCATAGCGTCCTCAAGGACCCGCCGTTTTCACGCATGGACCTGGTCTCCTGCCGCAACCTCCTCATCTATTTCGGGCCGGAGATTCAGCAGCGCGTCATACCCATTTTCCACTACGCCTTGAGGCCGGGAGGCTATCTGTTCCTTGGCACGTCCGAAAGCATAGGCCAGCATGGTGATCTGTTCGCGACGCTCGACAAGAAGCAGCGCGTCTTCCGGGCCCGCGAACATATTTCGGCAAGATCGCGCCTTCCGCTGCTGATCGGCGAAGGTCGGACTGCCCGCTTATCCGGGGACGACAGCGATGGAAGGACACGCGCGAGCGCCGGCTATCCGCTGCGGCAGTCAGTGGAATTGCAGGTGCTGGAGCGTCATGCCCCGCCACATGTCGTTGTGAACGCCGAAGGCGAAGTCGTCTATTATTCGGCGCGGACCGGCAGGTATCTGGAGGCCGCCCAGGGTGCCCCCAGCCGCCAGTTGCTGACCATGGCTCGGCGCGGACTGCGACTGGATTTGCGAGCGGCCCTTCGCGAGGCGGCCAGCACCCATCAATCTGTTAGCCGCGCAAACGTAGCCGTCGACGACGAGGAACATCGTCTGCACTTGGTCAACATCATGGTTGAACCGCTGCCCCAGCGAGGAAATAGCGAGCCGCTATACCTTGTCCTGTTCCAGCCGACCGGAACTTCCGGAGCAAAGCCAGATCCGGAATCGGACATCCGCGAGGTCGAAACTTCCGCGCAACTGGAGCGAGAGCTGCGCGACATGCGCGAACGGCTGCAATCCACGATTGAGGAATATGAGACCGCACTTGAGGAATTGAAGTCATCGAACGAGGAGCTTGTGTCGGTCAACGAGGAAGCACAGTCGACCAACGAGGAGCTCGAAGCCTCGAAAGAAGAAATGCAGTCCCTCAACGAGGAGCTCAACACGATCAACGCCGAGCTTTCCGACAAGATCGAGGAATTGGACCGCGCCAACAGCGATCTTCGCAACCTGTTTGAGAGCACGGACATCGCCACAGTATTCCTCGACCGGGACCTGGTTATACGCACGTTCACGCCCGCGGCGTCGGAATTCTTCAACTTGCGCGCCTCCGACGTCGGTCGGCCGTTGAGCGACCTTTCCAGTCGGATTGACTATCCCGAAATGCAGGCTCACATCGAGCGGGTGTTCGCGGAAGGCGAGTCCATAGCTCATCATCTGGCGCGTGATGCCAAGGGAAGCTACTACCTTGTGCGGCTGATTCCTTACCGCGACAAAGGAGCGCGAACGCAGGGCGTGGTGGTTACCCTTGTCGACGTGACCCCCCTGGCGGAAGCCGAGGAACATCAGAAGATCCTCATCTCGGAGTTGAACCACCGCGTCAAGAACATGCTTGCCGTGGTGACCAGCATCGCCAATCGCGCGCTGGAATCCTCCAGTAGCAAGGAAGAATTCGCAGCCGCCTTGGTCGGCCGGCTGGCAGCAATGTCGCGTGCCTATGGCGCACTCTCAAGAGAGAATTGGACCGAGGTCTCAGTGCATGAGCTTATCGCCCAGGAGGTTGGGGCCATCGATACTACGCGTTTGACCATCACTGGCCCTGAGGCCAGGCTCAAGCCACAGCAGTCCCTGTCGATCGGCATGGTCCTGCACGAACTCGCCACCAACGCCGCCAAATACGGCGCGCTTAGAAACGAACGTGGCAGGATCGAAATCGAGTGGTCGCTCGCGGGCAACGAACTGCAGTTGGTCTGGAAAGAGACGAACGGGCCGCCGGTCAAGCCGCCTGAGCAATCGGGCTTTGGGCTGTCGCTTGTGAAAGGCGAGATCGAGTACCGGCTGAGCGGCGTTGTGGAAACAAATTTCGCGGCAAGTGGTTTGGTGGTGAGAATCTCGTTTCCAATGACCCGCTGACTGGAGCAAAAATGTACCGCGTGCTTGTCGTCGAAGACGAGTGGTTGATCGCGGACGACAGCGCGGCGACGCTGCGCCGGGCTGGCCACCAAGTGGTCGGTCCAGCACCTTCGGTCAAGGCAGCGCTGGAATGCCTTTCGCGCCATGAAATCAACGCGGCGCTCCTTGACGTGCAGTTGTTCGACGAAACAAGCTTCAGGATCGCGGACCAGCTGCAGGACAGGAACATTCCTTTTGCTTTTGTGACCGGATGTGATGATAGCAAGCTGCCGGTCCGCTATGCAAAAGTTCCGGTTCTGCAAAAACCGGTGCTGCCGCACTCTCTGCTAGAGATGATAGCGCAGCTTGCGTCGAAGATCCGCGGTTCGTTCGGGCAAGACCCGGCTGGTTGACTGCTGGCCATCCGGAAGACGTCGTAGCGGCAACTAGAGTGCTGATGAGAAAGCGATGTGGTTTTAGCCCAGAAAACCGTACAGATTTCAAGCCAAATCATCCGGCGCTAGTTTCCCTTTCGACACGATCTTGAACGAGCTGGCTCGCAAGTTCGACCAAATGGTTTATTGGCGCGGGTTTCGGCAGATAAGGGGCGCCGTGGAAGATCGGCGATTGAAATTCTGGATCATAACCCGAATGCACGATGAAGGGCACGCCGCTCTCTTTCAGCCGAGCCGCAGCTGCACCATGTCGCCCATCCAGCAATTGGATGTCTACGATGGCCAAATCCGGCACGTTGTCTTCGAGCCAGGCTGAGGCCGCCCGTTCGGAAGCTACACAGGCAACCTCAAAGCCGCGTTCCTTCAAGCCATTCGCCACGTCCGATGCGATCAAGTACTCATCTTCGATAATCAGTGCCAAGGGCGCTTTCATAACGGCCTCCTACAACGCTTTTTGCCACCTCCTCGCTTGCGTTTCCAGGCGTTCTGCTTGTCAGGAAAGACCACGATGCCTTTGCGCGAGGCGCTTTCGACATTGCCAGACGGATTTGGACCCGCCTGGTCCTGAGGAATATCCTTGCCAGGGCGAAGTTCGGTCACGGCGCGTGTCGACAAGGCGGCGCGGGCGTGGAACAGACGAAGGAACTCGGGCCTGAGCCCGTCGCCCCTGGAGACGGCAATCGAATGTAGCGAAATGAGGGGGCCCATCATCCAAGCTTTCATCGGCGCTATTCTCATCTGTTCGATGCTTGCCTCGTGATCTTCGAACCTTTGGATACAAAGCTCCCTTGATGCGAAAGTTCCCGTCCGTCCTTGAAAATCGCGTTCTTAATCGGCAAAGCCGGCGCAGCTGGGCACGTCCAAAAAACACCGAGATTGCGTCGATGGCGTTGGAACAGCGACGCGGGACAAAGGTTCGGAGGCAAAGGAAGCGCCGATGTCACCGAACGAACGCACCCCCGCGGCGGACCGGAGCCAGATCCAGGCTGGCAGGACGCAGGACAAGACACCCGGGTTCGATCCGGCGGTTGCACCCCAAGAAACAGATGCCGAGGCTGCGGGTTTCCCAAGCTTCTCCGCGCCGGCGACACGAAATGAACCCTACTTCACCAACCAGGCGAGTTTCGCCAACGCCATGAGGCCTCCGAAGGATGAACCCGACCTGCAACCGCGCAGTAGCGGACTGATGCTGGCGATTATGGCTCTCGTCGTTCTGGCGGCTGTCGTGTTCCTTCTCGCCGCGGCCCTGCCATAGCTGGAAAAGGAACATCGCTCCTTCCGGCAAGTTCGGAAGCGAAAGGAGGCGATCACGATGGCTGGCTTGAGAAGTTTCTTTCGGCATCTGTTCCAGAAAGCAAGGCGCGCGTCCGATCCATCCCCGGTAGACGCCATAGTGCGCCTGTTGCGTGACGCCGAGGAGCGAAGCCGCCGACCGAAGAACTGAGCAGCGACGGTCGTGGCGAATGGATCTCTGCCTTCGACCGGGGCAGAGGCAATTATGGCTCGTCGTAGATATGCTCGTGGATGATGCCAAGAATTTGCAATCTCACCGTTTCTCGCGCGTCAGGTTGGATGAAGGGCATCAACAAATCGACCGTCTCTTCGACACGCCGCGGTAGATCCGCGCTCGGATCGCTCAGGTAGCTGCCATGAGCGTAGATGTTTTCGGTCAGCTTCTTGTTCAGCTCGGAAAAGAGTCCCATGGCCAATGCTCCATGATGATGGCCCAACAGAAGAACTCCGAATGGTTCCCTCGGCCGCATGGCAATGTCTATCCACCACGAGGAAGTCGTGGCGTGAGGACCATCCGCTGAGCTTTCCCGCCGCATTCGCGCTGCGCCTGCCGGCGCGGCTAAAGCGGCGAACGCTCCGCTCACCGGACTGCCGGCGACCGCACGCCGGGACACACCCGCGTTGGATCGATCTGGCATTCCCATCCCCTCTTGCATCCCATCTCCTGATGAACGCGCTCGGCGGACTTCAGGTCAGCCATTCCCGTTCTGGTCGCGCTCGACGAATTTGTTGAAACGGCTGGTCTTGCCGCTACCGGCTTCGTCCTGGTGGAGAAAGGCGAGATTGTTCTCATCGAAAATGCGGAAGAATTCCTCCCACTCGATCGGCTCCAGCGTCTCTTCGGGTTCGCCGAAATCAATCCGCAGGATGCCGCCCTCGCCTCGGGTGCGAACCACGGCCGGCTGGCCGTCCCGTTCCTCAACCCACTTCCGGATTTCATCGTGATTTGTGGTGGTCTTCGCTTCGGACATGAACTTCCCTTTCTGGCGCGGGACTGGTGAGCGGCCCTAACAGCGGTCAACAGGCATTGTTCCAAGAAGGCGGAGACCTCTTTCAGAGCAGCCGGCTCAGCTGCGGCGGGAACTTTGTTGAAGCAAGGGAACAAACCTTTTGCCGCGCAGTTCGGGGGCCTAAGCAAATCCCCAACGGAGTCGTCGTGAAACGCATATTGGTCACGGGAGGTTGCGGCTTCATCGGCCGCCACGTCGCCCAGGAACTCACCAAAAACGGCTATGACGTGCGGCTGCTCGATGCGCTAGTCGACCAGGTTCACGGCGGCGAGGCCATCAACCTGCCCACCGGAGCCGAACTGATCAAGGGCGACGTGCGCGATCGTGATGCGGTCGCCGAGGCCGTCTCGGATGTCGATGCCGTCATTCATCTGGCGGCAGAGGTTGGCGTTGGCCAGTCCATGTATGAGATCGCTCGCTATGTCGGCACCAATGATCTCGGCACAGCAGTACTGCTGGAAGCGCTCATAAAAGCTCCGGTCGAACGGATTGTTGTGGCCTCTTCAATGAGCATCTATGGCGAAGGCCTCTATGAAACCGCCGATGGCAAGCGGATCGATGACGCGCGTCGTAAGACCAGTGACATCAAGGAGGGGCGATGGGATCTTAAATCGGCTGCGGGTGAAATTCTGTCACCAGTTCCGACCGACGAGGAAAAGCGGCCCGATCTCGCCTCGATCTACGCACTGACCAAGTACATGCAGGAGCGCTCGGTCTTGATTTTCGGCCAGGCCTACGGCGTCGATGCGGTGGCGTTACGCTTATTCAACGTCTTCGGCGCGGGACAAGCTCTTTCCAATCCGTACACTGGCGTGCTTGCTAATTTCGCGTCGCGCCTCGCCAACGGCAAACGGCCGACGATCTTCGAGGATGGCGAGCAGCAGCGGGACTTCGTCCATGTGCGCGACGTCGCCGCCGCATTCCGGCTCGCGCTGGAGCAACGCCAGGCAGCCGGCCACGCGATCAATATCGGCAGTGGGCACGCCTATTCGATCCGCGAGGTCGCGCGACTGGTGGGCCAGGCGATGGGCATTCCGAAGCGGCCGCCTGAAATTTTGGGGAAGGCGCGCTCCGGCGATATCCGCAACTGCTTCGCCGACATTGCCAAGGCGCGTGACCTGCTCGGCTTCGAGCCGATGCATTGCCTGGAAAATTCGTTGGGCGAATTCGCGACCTGGGTTCGCAACACAGTCGCCATCGATCGCGGCGCCGAGATGAGGCGTGAGTTGGAAGAGCGAGGACTGGTCTCGTGAGCCATCTGCATCGCCACCCTGGCAAGGCGCCCGTGGCCGTTATTGGCGGCAGCGGCTTCATCGGCTCCAACCTTGCCGACAGCCTACTGTCGGACGGCGAGACGGTGCTGGTCATAGATAATCTCAGCCGCCCCGGCGTCGAACAGAATCTCCGCTGGCTGGCGCAAAGACATGGCGACAGGCTGAGCGCGGAAATCGTCGACATACGTGATCGAAGTGCGCTGGCAGCAGCGCTGGCGCCGGCAAAGGCCATCTTCCATCTAGCCGCCCAAACAGCGGTAACGACCAGCCTGAGCGATCCCGCGCAGGATTTCGAGGTCAATCTCAAAGGCACGTTCAATGTGCTGGAATCCGCGCGCGTCAGCGGCGCCCCCGTCGTCTTCGCGAGCACCAACAAGGTTTATGGCAGCCTTCCCAGGGTCCCGGTGCGACAAGCCTCCGATCGCTGCGAGCCGCTCGATGACAATGTGCGCAAGAACGGCCTCGACGAGACAATCGGCCTCGATTTCTGCACCCCCTACGGCTGCTCGAAAGGCGCGGCCGATCAGTACGTCCTCGACTACGCTAAGTCCTACGACTTGCCGACGGCAGTCTTGCGCATGAGCTGCATCTATGGACCGCGCCAGTTTGGCACCGAAGACCAGGGCTGGGTCGCGCATTTCCTTTTGAGCGCGCTCTCTGGCCGGCCCATCACCCTTTATGGCGACGGCAGGCAGGTGCGCGACATCTTGCATGTCTCGGATGCGGTGGCTGCGTATCGGGGCGTGCTGGCCAGGATCGAGGACCTTAAGGGTCAGGCATTCAATCTGGGCGGTGGACCGCGCAATGCCGTCAGCCTGCGCGGGCTGCTGGCCGAAATAGCCGAAATATCAGGCCGCGATATTGCGCTTCGCCACGACCGCGAGCGCATTGGCGACCAGCCGTTCTTCGTTGCAGACACCCGCAAGCTGGAGGCCGCGCTCGGTTGGCACGCTCGTATGCCGTGGCGCGAAGGGGTGTGCGATCTTGCCACCTGGCTGTTGCGGCATCGCCTCCAGCCGGAAGCCGGGAGGTTCGTCGCATGAAGGTCGCCCTGGTCAATCCTTATTGGACATACGAGCACAGCATCTATTTCGGCTGCAGGCAGCCGCATTTGCCGCTCGAGCTCGGCTACTCCAAGGCAATGCTGGAAGCCAAGGGTCACGATGTGCTGATGCTGGACGGCTTGCTACAGGAACTCGACAATACTGCCCTTGCCGAACGCGTTGGTGAATTCGCACCGGACATGACCGTCGTGACCACCGCGCCGACCTACCTGTTTTGGCGGTGCGCGCCGCCTGAATTGCGCGTCCCCGCGGAATTCCTCAATCGCCTCGCCGGGCGCGGCGGAAGAACCGTTGCGGTTGGTCCTCATGGCTCGGCCACGCCCGCCCCCACCTTGCGCAAGCTCGGCGTCCATGTTGTCGTGCGGGGTGAATGCGAGGAGGTCGTGGCGGAACTTGCGGGCCAAGCTGACTGGAGCAGCGTGCAGCACACCGCCCATCGCCATGGCGACGTCGTGATCTCGAATGGGGGCGTTCACGCCAGCCGGTTTGTAGACCATCCGGCGCTCACCTGGCCGTCCGACTGGATCGCGGCGCATGGCCATCACCATCATAGGTTCGATACCCATCAAGAGGGAGCCGGCGCCGAGGTTGAGGCATCGCGCGGCTGCCCCTACAATTGCAGCTTCTGCGCCAAGATCGACTTTCGCGACGCCTACCGGCGCCGAAACCACGACGCCGTCATTGCTGAAATCGACGCCTTGATCGCGCAGGGGGTTGGGTACATTTATTTCATCGACGAAATCTTCCTGCCGCAAAAGGCTTTGCTGCAGGCCCTGGTCGAGCGCGATGTGCAATTCGGTGTCCAGACGCGCATCGACCTGTGGAAGCCGGATCTGCTGGAACTGCTCGGGCAAGCCGGCTGTGTCTCGATCGAGGCAGGCCTCGAAAGCCTGACCGTTGAAGGCCGGGCGATGCTGGCCAAGCGCTGCCGGCTGGACACCGAGGATCTCGCCGCTCTCTTGGTCAACGCCCGTCGTCACGTGCCTTTCGTGCAGGCCAATCTCATCGGCGTGGTCGAGGACGATCCGGCACTCGTGGATTACTGGCGCAAGCATCTGATCGACCACGGCGTATGGGCCAATGAACCGGTTCCGCTCTATCCCTATCCGAGTTCTCCCAGCTACCGCAAGCTCTGGGGCGAGCCGGACGATGTCGCCTGGGAGCGTGCGCATGAGCACTACCTCGCCTCGTTCCAGTCGTTCAGCGATATCCAGGACCAGCAGCCGCGCGCGCTGAAAGAGTTGGAGTCCTCATGCTGCAGTCATTGACCCATCGTGCGCGCCGCATCCTGATAACGACCGACGCCGTCGGCGGGGTCTGGCGCTATTCGCTTGATCTGGCACGCGCGCTTGCCGCCCATGGCGACAGTATCGTGCTTGCCGGCCTCGGGCCACAGCCTTCGGCGGAGCAGGCACAGGAGGCCCAATCCTTCGCCACGCTGGCCTGGCTTGAGTCTCCGCCGGACTGGATGACCCGCGACGAGAGTGATCTCGGCCGCTTGCCCGGCGAGTTGCAGGCCCTTGCTGAGGCCTATGCCATCGACGTTGCTCATCTCAACGCGCCGGCCCAGGCGGCCGGGCTCGATTTGCCATCGCCCGTCATCGCGGTATCGCATTCATGCGTGGTCACATGGCTGCAGGCGGTGCGCGCGCAAAGGCCGTCCGGCGAATGGGCCTGGCAATTGGATCGCAACAGGGCCGGCTTCGATCGCGCCGACGCCGTCATCGCTCCGAGCCGCAGCCACGCCGACATGCTCGAAACCTGCTACGGCGCGATCGCAGGGTTGAGTGTTGTCTACAACTGCGCGCTGCCCCGTCCGGGAGCCGCGAGCCGCGAGCCTTTCGTCTTCGCCGCCGCACGCTGGTGGGACGAAGGCAAGAATGCAGGTCTGCTCGATGCCGCGGCCGCCCTTTGCCAATGGCCGTTTCAGGCCGCCGGTCCGCTCGCCGGCCCAGACGGACAGCGCGTGCACTTTGACAACTGCGTATCGCTCGGCTCCATCAGCCACGCCAGCGTTCGCCGCCTGATGACGCGAGCGGGCATCTTCGTGTCAACCTCCATCTATGAGCCCTTCGGGTTGGCCGCTTTGGAAGCCGCGCTCTCGGGCACGCCGCTGGTGCTTGCCGACATCGCGACCTATCGCGAGATCTGGGACGGCGCGGCGGCGTTCTTTGACGCCCGTGACCCTTATGCGCTTGCGGCGTGCATCGAAAGCCTATCCCACGACGAAAGCTTGCGGCATCGGCTCGGCCAGCGCGCGGCGCTGCAAGCACGCAAATTCTCGCCGGCTGCCCAAGTGGCGGCGATGTGCGAAGTCTATGATCGAGCGGCAATGGCCGTCGCGGAGCGCTGACAATGCGCTTCGTGTTCTACACCCATTCGGCCGTTTCCGACTGGAACCATGGAAATGCTCATTTCCAGCGCGGAATCATGCGCGAACTTGTCGCGCGCGGGCATGAAGTGGTCGCGCTGGAGCCTGCCGACGGTTGGAGCCGGTCGAACCTGCTTGCCGAGCAGGGGCCCTTCGCCATAGAGCGCTTCCGGCGAGATTTTCCGGAGCTGATGACGGCGACTTACGATGGCGCTTTCGAACATGAGGCATGGCTTACCGGCGCCGATGTCGTGATCGTGCACGAATGGACCGACCCGGAGCTTGTTGCCCGCATCGGCCGGGCCCGCGCTCAGCGGGGCGATTTCACACTTCTGTTCCACGACACGCATCATCGCGCCGTCTCCGCGATGCAGGTGATAGCGGCCCTTCAACTGGATCACTATGACGGGGTCCTCGTCTTCGGCGAGGTCCTTCGGGAGAGCTATCTTCGCGCCGGCTGGGGCAAACGGGTTTTTACCTGGCACGAGGCGGCGGACGAACGGCTGTTCAAGCCGTGGCCGGAGATAGATGCTGTCTCCGATCTTGTCTGGATCGGCAATTGGGGTGACGACGAGCGCAGCGCCGAGATCAGCGAATTCTTGATCGAGCCGGCAAGCGCGCTCGGCCTGTCGGGAACCATCCACGGCGTGCGCTATCCCCCGCATGCACTCACGGCTCTGGCGGATGCCGGCCTGCGCTACGAGGGCTGGATTGCGAACGCCGATGTGCCCAAGGCCCTCGCCCGGCATCGCGTTACGGTGCACATTCCACGCCGACCTTACCGGGAAAGCCTGCCGGGCATTCCGACGATCCGTATGTTCGAAGCGCTTGCCTGCGGCATCCCTCTAATTTCCGCGCCATGGTCGGACGAGGAGGGGTTGTTCCGCCCCGGCGTCGATTTCCTGTTCGCCCGCGACGGCAGCGAGATGCGTGGTCATCTGCGCGACGTACTGCACGACGCCGCGCTTGCAAAGACGCTCGCGTCGTCAGGGCTGGAAACGATCCGGGCGCGGCACTCCTGCCGGCATCGGGCGGACGAGCTGTTCGTCATACTGGCCGCCTGCGGCGACCGGCGAGCGTCAGAAACAATACCGGCAAGGGAGGCCGCCGCATGAAGATCGCCTTTTATGGTTCGAGCCTTTTATCGTCCTACTGGAATGGCGCGGCCACCTATTATCGGGGGTTGCTCAAGGCGCTGTCGCTGCGCGGCTATGACATCGTCTTCTATGAGCCTGATGTGTACGATCGCCAGAAGCATCGCGATATCGAGGCGCCGGATTGGTGCAGCGTCGTCGTCTACGAGCCGTCGGCGCATGCGCTGATGCAGGTCGCCTCCCGCGCCGCGCAAGCCGACATCGTCGTGAAGGCAAGCGGCGTTGGCTTCGAGGACGAGGCGCTGTTGCGTGCCGTCCTCGACCACGCTCGTCCCGATGCCCTGACCGTGTTTTGGGATGTCGATGCCCCGGCGACGCTCGGCGAGTTGCGCAACGAAGCTGGCCACCCATTGCATAAAGCGTTGAAACGGATCGGCATCGTGCTGACCTATGGCGGCGGCGATCCGGTGGTGTGGAACTATCGGGCGCTCGGCGCTGCCGAATGCTTGCCGATCTACAACGCGCTCGATCCGGAAACGCACCATCCGGTCGCCGCCAATTCGCGTTTCGCCTGCGACTTGGCTTTCCTCGGAAATCGGCTGCCGGACCGCGAGGCGCGTGTCGACGCGTTCTTCCTCGATCCGGCCCGTGCGTCGGGCAGTCTCCAATTCCGGCTTGGCGGCTCCGGCTGGGGCGACAAACCGCTGCCGCCCAATGTATCGTGGCTCGGCCATGTTGGGACTAAGGATCACAACGCCTTCAATGTCACGCCGAAGGCGGTTCTCAACATCAACCGCGACAGCATGGCCGCCAATGGTTTTTCGCCTGCCACGCGGGTCTTCGAGGCGGCGGGCGCTGGCGCATGCCTGATCACCGACGCCTGGCTCGGCGTCGAAATGTTCTTGACGCCCGGCCAAGAGATACTGGTTGCGCGCGACGGAGCCGATGTCGCCGAGATCATGCGCACTCTGACGCCGCAACGGGCCAAAGCAATCGGCGCAGCCGCATTGCGGCGTGTCCTTGCCGAGCACACCTACACTCTGAGGGCTCGACTGGTGGATGACATCTTCAAGGCACATTTCGTGCGGCGCGCAATGGAGCCCGCGGAATGACGAAACCGCTCGACATCGTTTTCCTCGGCCTTTCGCTGTCCTCGTCCTGGGGCAACGGCCACGCCACGACCTTCCGGGGACTGTTGCGGGCGCTGGACGAACTCGGCCATCGCGTTACCTTCCTAGAGCGCGACGTGCCCTGGTATGCGCATCACCGCGATCTGCGCGATCCGGATTTTTGCAAGCTGCATTACTACGAGATGGTGTCCGAGCTTGGCCTCAGGCACCGGCGGGCGTTGCAGCGGGCCGACGCGGTGGTGATCGGCTCGTTCGTCCCCGAAGGCAGGGCGATCATCGACGAACTTGCTTCGCTTTGCATGGGCCAGTTCTGCTTTTACGACATCGACACGCCGGTGACGCTGGCGCAGGTTGCGGCGGATGATTGCGATTACCTAGCCCGCCGGCAGATTCCATATTTCGACGTCTACTTCTCGTTCACAGGGGGGCCGACACTAGAGCGTCTGACGTCCGAGTTCGGCGCGCGTCGAACTGAACCGCTTTACTGTTCGGTTGATCCTAAACGTCACCATCGCACCAAAGATGCGATGGAATGGGATCTCGGCTATCTAGGTACGTACAGTGCGGATCGGCAGCCCTCCTTGGAGGCGCTGTTGCTGCAGCCGGCGCGGCACCTGCCGGACCGCCGTTTCGTCGTCGCCGGCTCGCAATATCCGTCCGATATCGTCTGGCCCGACAACGTCGAACGGATCGAACACCTGCCGCCGGCGGAACATGCCGCCTTCTACAGCCGCCAGCGCTACACGCTGAACCTGACGCGTGCCTCCATGATCGAGGCCGGATGGTCGCCCAGCGTACGGCTTTTCGAAGCTGCCGCCTGCGGCACTCCGATCATCAGCGACCGCTGGCCGGGTCTCGAGAATTTCTTCCCCGATTCGGCAATCGAAACGGCCGCCGACGCCCGGGACGTCGAGAAAATCCTCGTGACGAAATCAGAGCGAGCGAGGCTCGATATGGCCCGATCGGCGCACGCAGCCGTGCTTGGGAGGCATACCGGCGCTGCGCGAGCGCACCAGCTCGTTGTGGCACTGACGCAACCCGTCCACGCGCGTCCCGTCATTGAACTGGATGTGGAAAGTGCAGCCTGAAGCAGCAGACAGGAGACCTTGGAAATGCGGCGATCAAGAAAGATAGAGCAGACGCGGACGGCGCTGGTCGCCGGCGGTGCCGGGTTCCTCGGTTCGCACTTGTGCGAAGGATTGCTTCATGACGGTTACCGTGTGATCTGCGTCGACAATTTTCTTACCGGCCGGATGGAAAATATCGTTTCGCTGGTCGGCCAAGCCCGATTTCGGCTGGTCGAGCAGGACGTTTGCGTGCCGCTCGAGCTCGGCGAACCCGTCGACCGCGTTTTCAATCTGGCCTGCGCGGCGTCGCCACCTCGCTACCAGGCTGACCCAGTCCACACCACGCGAACCTGCGTCATCGGGACGCTCAATCTGCTCGAGCTGGCCGCCAGCAACGGCGCCCGCTTCCTGCAGGCCTCGACCAGTGAAGTCTACGGCGATCCGGAAAAGCATCCGCAGAGGGAGGATTATGTCGGCCACGTCAATTGCACCGGACCGCGTGCCTGCTATGACGAGGGCAAGCGTACCGCCGAAACACTCTGTTTCGACTATCTGCGGGCAGACATGGCCGATGTCCGCGTTGCACGCATCTTCAACACCTATGGGCCCAGGATGGATTCCGCGGACGGTCGCATCGTTTCCAATCTGGTCATGCAGGCACTGGAAAGGAGGCCGCTGACAATCTTCGGCGACGGCCGGCAGACCCGCTCCTTCTGCTATGTCACCGATCTCGTAGAGGGATTGCGTCGCCTGATGAACGTCGATCCCAATCCGGGCCAGCCGGTCAACCTTGGCAATCCCAGGGAGTTTTCGGTCCTTGAACTGGCAAGCCTGGTGCGCGAACTGACCGGCTCAAGATCGCCCGTGAAGTTTCTGCCTCTGCCGCAGGACGACCCACGCCGACGGCGCCCGGACATAGGCCGTGCGAAGGCGCTTCTTGGCTGGTCGCCCGAAGTGCCGCTCAGGAAAGGCTTGCTGCAAACCATTGCCTACTTCGCCCGGCTCGATGAGCCGGCGCTCGAATCCATCGCGGCAATCAGCTCTGAATCGCTGAGTTCCCGGGCAGGCGGAACAACCGACCGAGATCGTGGTTGGGCGTAGAAAACGGCTATGGAGAACGAAGCTGTGCAGCCGAAACGACCTGTCAACGACGTAGACCAGATCGCGGCGGCGCAGACCGCCGCTTTCCTGCGACGTGCCTCAGTTACCTATCTCGAGTGCTGCGTCAGTCTTATGATGACGCATCTGCAACGCGAGGAAGTGGCCCTCATTCTGGAGCAGGAAGCCGACATGCTGCGCAGGCTGGATTGATCACGCCTTCGCGCCCTCGATGAACCGCACAAGCTTGGCTTCATAACGGTCGGCGGCGCAGGCGGCCCGCGCTCGCTCACCGTTCCCCACCGATTGCTCAGCCATGATCCAGAGTCCGAGCTGGAACGCGAGATAGCAAGGCTCCAGATGGTGGACCAAAGCGCGATCGACGCAAGGCGATGCCTTTGACTCGATGCGCTCGACCAGCTTCGCTACCTCGTCTGGGGTCAAATCATGCTCGACGCTGGCGCCGGCAATATCCCACGCTATGTCCTGACAGCCGACAAGATCATGCGAGCGGCAATGATCGACGGCGTCCGTCTTGAGCAACGTGCCATCCCGACAGACGAGAAACTCCCAAGGGTGCAGGCGCCCGTCGACCTCGATCCTTCGCATGACGTGGCGGGACGGCTGGCGAGCGAACCACGCCTTTAATGTTTTGGCGGCCCCTTCTCCCAACGCTTCCCTGCAGTTTTGTACAGCCATGTCTGAAAGTGCATTCAAAGACGCGCCTGCCTCGTCAGCCTGCAGCTTGGCAGCGCGCCAGCCGAGATAATCCCCGAGCCGTTCGACCAAAGCGTGCCTGGCCAACCTCTTTTCATCCAACCTGTCCGCCTCGACCCAACGCTCGACCAGAAAACCGTGGCAGAGTCCAACAACCCCCGCCGCAAAGCCGGCATCGTGGAGCGCTTTGGCCGTGCGCAACTTGCACCGCCCGGTTTCGCCAAGCCCGGCGAACTTGACCAGCCAGCGCTTCCCGTCGGCAGACGCGATGAATTTGCGCCGCTCGAAGCCAGCATATACCGGGGGCCAGCGGTCAGGCGATGTGGGAATATGTTTGCGCCATTCGCCGCCAGATATTTCGCGAAGCTCCACATTGTCCTCGCCGATGAGGCCTCCCACCCATCGCGGCAAGTCCGGAGCGACGCGGCCGTCGAAGGCTTCTTCAAAATCCGCGACATGACATCGGCAACGTCTCCACAGATCGCCTATGTCCGATGATGCGTGCGGTCCTGGCCCACCTCGATGACTTGGAAAAAGATGGATACGATCGAAGTCGACGCCCTGCTCGACCAGCCACGTTACGACTGCGTGAAATGAGCTGCCTGACAGGCCCGGGCCTTCATCGACAATGGCGAATTTGGCGGCCGGATCGCCAGGCCAAACGCCTAGGAGCTCGGGTTCAGCGCAGACGCGCCGACGAAAAGGATGGCCGGTGGGGCGCACGCTGATGGGAGCGGGTGCATCGAGCGCGGCTGCAACCATGGCCGCGAGGCCAAGGCCGATGCTACGGATACCGATGACACATGTTTCGGCATCGAGTTGCGACCGTTGCGCGGCTAGCAGATAGGTTTCGGGATAAAGCGCATAATGCGCGTAGCCCTCGGTAGCGCCAGTGGCGATTTGGCCGGCACTGTCGATAGCGCCAAGCTTCGCAATCAGCGCTGCATCGAGCGGTCCGCATGCGGCAAATCCCTGTTGCCAGGACCGCAGCACTTCCCTTGATAACGCTACTAGGATTTCCGACCCCAGCTCCTGTCCAGGCGAGTTGCCGTCGACCCCTTTCTTGTCGAATTCCGCATCAGCGAGTCCCTGCAAAAGTTCAGAGGTGCCGAGGAAGAGATCGACCAAAGCAGCGTGCCGTTTGATGCCGCCCGGCAAATCGCCGATCGCGGCCGCTGCCGCCAAGGCACATTCCCTGAGCCGTTGTGCGCTATGCATTCGCTTGTGGTCGCCGTAGATGATCATGACGCTGCTGCCCGGATATCTGCCCGCCAACGCGAAGCGGAGCCTCTTTGATCCGCACCCCACTACGCAATTTTTCACTCAAACAAGGAACATTCGACGCTCCTCCCGGTTCGGCGGCGTAGGAACTTACCTCCAACAGAAGAGGCAGCGATTTCGTGACATCGAAAAAGGTTCGTATCGGCATCGTCGGCGTCGGCAACTGCGCATCGTCGCTCGTGCAAGGTCTCTCCTACTACCGCAACGCAAACAAAAACGAGCCGATCCCGGGCCTGATGCATGCCGATCTCGGTGGCTATCATGTCGACGACATCGAGGTCGTCTGCGCCTTCGATGTCGCGAAAAGCAAGGTTGGGCGCGATGTAGCGGAAGCGATCTATAGCGCGCCCAACAACACCTTTCGTTTCGCCGACGCGGCACCAACCGGAGTGCGGGTCGAGCGAGGCCCCACGCTCGACGGCATCGGTAAGTATGTGCGGGACGCGATCGAAGAATCGGAAGAGCCGGTCGCCGACGTTGCCGAGCTGCTTCAGAAAAGCGGGGCCGAGGTACTGGTGTCCTACCTGCCGGTCGGCTCTGAGGAGGCCACGCGTTTTTATGCCGAATGCGCGCTGGAAGCGGGCTGCGCCTTCGTCAATTGCATCCCCGTTTTCATCGCCTCGCGGCCGGAATGGCGTCGGCGATTCGAAGAGCGCGGCATCCCGCTCATCGGCGACGATATCAAGAGCCAGGTCGGCGCGACCATCGTGCATCGTCTACTCGCCAACCTCTTCCGGGAGCGCGGCGTACGGATCGACCGGACCTATCAGCTCAATTTCGGTGGCAACACCGACTTCCTCAACATGCTCGAGCGGGAACGGCTGGAATCGAAAAAGATCTCCAAGACGCAATCCGTCACCAGCCAGATCGATGTTCCTCTCGAGGCCGGCAACATCCATGTCGGCCCGAGCGACCACGTGCCATGGCTGACGGACCGCAAATGGGCCTACATCAGGGTCGAGGGCACCACATTCGGTGGCGTGCCGCTCAATGCCGAGCTCAAGTTGGAAGTATGGGATTCTCCCAATTCCGCGGGCGTAGTAATCGATGCCCTCCGCTGCGCTAAGCTCGCTATCGACCGCGGCATTGCAGGTGCACTCACGGGCCCGTGCAGCTATTTCATGAAGTCGCCACCGGAGCAATTTACTGACGCCGAGGCACGGCTGCGGACATTGGCCTTCATCGCTGGCAGGGACGAGCCGATGCTCGACGCGGCGGAATGACCACGACCTTCTTTCTCATCCGGCACGCAGCCCACGACAACGTGGGCCGCTATTTGGCGGGACGGCTCGAGGGTGTTCGTCTCGGCGAAGCCGGTCAGGCACAGGCGTTGCATCTCGCGCGCCATATGGCGCGCGAGCCCCTCGCCGCCATCTTGAGCAGTCCGCGCGAACGTACGCTGGAGACGGCGAAGCCGATCGCAGTGGCGTGCAATATCGAGCAGATCTCCATCTGCAAGGAGCTCGACGAAATTGACTTCGGCGCCTGGTCGGGCAAGACCTTCGAGGAACTGAACGGAGACGCGAGCTGGCAGCTTTGGAATGACCAGCGCCAAAATGCCCGCACCCCCAGCGGTGAGACCATGCTCGACGTCCAGCGCCGTATCATGCGCCTGATGGACGCATTGCGCGACGACGGGCAAGGCCAATCCATCGCCCTGGTCAGCCACGCGGACGTGATCAAGGCGGCGGTATGCGGGATCCTCGGCCTGCAGCTTGGCGACTGCTTCCGCTTCGATATCGCTCCTGCCTCTGTCACTACACTCGTTCATGGCGACTGGGGCTCTAAGCTGATCTGTCTGAATCAAGTCGCCTGACGGGAGCGGTTGCCGATGCGCATGATCATTTTCGGTCTGACCGTCACATCTTCCTGGGGTAATGGGCATGCCACGCTTTGGCGTGGGCTGATAACTGCGCTTGCCCGGCTTGGCTGGTCGATCAGCTTCTTCGAACGCGATACGCCTTACTACGCCGGCGCCAGGGATCTCGACCAGCTCGATGGCGGCAACATCATTCTTTACCCAGATTGGGAGACGATTCGCCATGCGACCGAAGTCGCGATGCGGCAGGCCGACGTCGTCATCGTCACCTCCTACTGTCCGGATGCTGTCGAGGCTTCGCATCTCGCCAAGGAGAGCTGCCGCGGCCTCAAAGTGTTCTACGACCTCGATACGCCAGTGACGTTGGTGAGCATCGAGCAGGGCAGCTGCCCAGCCTATTTCGAGCCGCAAGTTCTGCGCGATTTCGATCTGGTGCTGAGCTATACTGGCGGGCCGGCGATAGATGCACTGAAGACACTTCTCGACGTGCCTCATGTTCTACCGCTCTACGGTCATGTCGACCCTACCCGCCACCAGCCGGCGCAGCCAAGGGCAGAGTTTGCCGGTGATTTGTCCTACCTCGGGACTTACGCCAGGGACCGACAGGTGCACGTCGAAAGATTGCTCGTCGCCCCGGCAGCCCGCCTGCCCGACCGGCGTTTCATCATCGGCGGAGCTCAATACCCACAGAACTTCCCTTGGGGTAAAAACATATTTTTTGTCAGGCACCTGCCGCCTGCCGATCACCCCGCCTTCTTTTCTTCCTCGCGCCTGACGCTGAACGTCACCCGCGAAGCGATGGCGCGAAACGGCTGGTGCCCGTCAGGCCGGTTGTTCGAAGCGGCTGCCTGTGGGACGGCGATCATCTCCGACGATTGGACCGGCCTCGACAGCTTCTTCACGCCCGGCAGCGAGATTCTGCTGGCACATACTACCGCTGATGTCGTTGCCGCACTTGAACTACCGGACCACGAGGTCAACGCGCTAGGCCGCCGCGCCCGCGAGCGCGTCCTGGACGAGCACACGTCCGCGCATCGTGCCGCCGAGCTCGACCGCATTTTGAACGGCGCCGCGACCGCGCGGCCGGTTGGACGAATGGAGGAAGCCGTCTGATGTTGGGCATCGTGCCTGCGGCAGGCCGCGGCAGCCGCATTCAGCCGCTGGGCTTTTCAAAGGAATTGCTGCCGGTCGGGAGCCGGCTGGACGGGCAGATCGAGCGCCCTTGCGCAGTGAGCGAATACCTTGTGCGGCGGATGAAGCGCAATGGCGTCGACCGCATCTGCTTCATCATCGGTTCCGGCAAGTCGGACATCCTCGAATATTACGCCGCCGGGTATGAGGAGGCCGCTGCGATCTTCATCGCGCAGCCCTACCCGATTGGTCTTTGCGACGCGATCTTCCGCGCCGCGCCGCTGGTCACGCCGGATGAAACGGTTCTGGTCGGTCTCCCGGACACCATCTGGTTTCCCGAGGACGGCTTCTGCCGCCTGGCCGATGACCGGCTGTCCTTTCTGATGTTTCCGGTAGATCGCCCTGAACTATTCGATGCCGTACTCTTAGACGAGAACGGACATGTCGAGCAGATTCTGGTCAAGCAGCCTGACGCGGCGACAAATTGGGTGTGGGGCGCGTTCAAGATGCCGGGGCGTATCTTCCACGAGCTGGGGGCTCTGTGGCGCCAGCGCGACGGCTTGGATGAGTATTTCGGCACCCTGATCAATGCCTATCTCGCCGACGGAGGCGAGGCGTACGGCGTCAGGGCCGGCACCGCCTATGTCGACGTCGGCACTTTCAACGGCTATCGCACGGCGCTCAGATTGCTGGAAAACAACGGCGGCGCTGAACACGAGGTTCCGCCGATGTTCACCGGGCGCGATCACTCGCCCGAGCACTCCCTTCCACGCGAAGGAGCTTAGCCGATGCTACATTCCAGCACAGAGATACGTCGCCGCATCGATGCGCTTGGGCCCTGGTTCCACAATATGGAGCTGGCGGGCGTGGAAACTGCCCCCGACCATTTCCTCGGAAATTATCCACTGATCAAATGGCGCAAGTTCGCGGACGCGATCCCCGCCGATCTTTCCGGCAAGTCTGTGCTCGACATCGGTTGCAATGCCGGCTTCTATTCGATCGAGATGAAGAAACGCGGTGCTGATCGCGTGCTCGGTATCGATTTCGACCAAGCCTATCTTGCTCAGGCGCGCTTCGCCGCCGAGATTGCTGACTGCGACATCGAATTCAGAGAACTGTCGGTTTACGATGTCGGTGCGCTCGGCGAGCGTTTCGACATCGTGCTATTCATGGGCGTACTTTACCACCTGCGCCACCCACTGCTGGCGCTCGACCTGATCCGGGTCCACGTCGCGAGCGACCTGATGATTTTCCAGTCGATGCAGCGCGGGAGCGGCGAGATCCTGCCACTCGAACAGAACTACCATTTCTGGACACGCGACCTGTTCAATCAGGCTGCATTTCCGAAGCTGCACTTCATTGAACACCGCTACGCGGATGACCCCACCAATTGGTGGATTCCGAACCGCGCCTGCACCGAAGCTATGCTGCGCAGCGCCGGCTTTGAAATTCTGCTTCACCCGGAAGACGAGGTCTATTTCTGCCGCGCATCCGGCGAGCCGACTGGCGGCGCTGCCGTCTATCCTGCGAAAGGAGCGCCCGATGATTGAAGCCGCCATGATCTGGAACGAGCCCAACAACAAATCCCATTGGGACCCGGAGCTTGATCCGGACTGGGGCCGTTTTGCCGCTATGGCGATCCTGGCGGCCGATGCGATCAATGAGGAAAATCCGGCAATCACAAAGGTCCTCGGTGGCATTTCGCCAATTGACGCCGGTTTCATGACGCGAATGAAGGAGTACGGCGTGCTCCAACACGTCGACGCGGTCGCCGTGCATGGTTTCCCGCTCGACTGGAATCTCTGGCAAATTGACGAATGGCCGCAGAAGCTCGGCGAAATCGCGGCTGTCACGGATTTGCCGATTTGGGTGAGCGAAGTCGGGGTGTCGACCTTCGGCGCCGAGGAGATCCAGCTCTGGGGTTTGCGCCGCACGGCCGAGCTGTTGCTCGGTAGCGCGCCACGCGTGCAGTGGTACAGCCTTTACGATCTGCCGCGTTCCTGGGAGGCGACAACACGTCATCGCGAAGCGGAAGGATCATCCTACTATAGGCATTTCTACATGGGCCTGCTGCGCGAGGACGGCACGCCCAAGCCGGCCCTGGAGGAGTTCGTGCGCCACACTCCGCAAATGGGCCTGGTGCAGTGGTTCCACTATCAGGACCATCGGCTGCACGACGCGGTTGCCTGGATGCACCGCCTGGGCGTCAGCCATCTGCGCACCGGGCTGTCCTGGGCCGATAGCTTTCGGCCGAATGCGCTGGACTGGTTCGATCGCCAGATGGAAGCGCTCGCCGACTTCGAAGTGACGGTAACGTTCTGCTTCACGCCCGAACATCGCGGCCTGCAGCCGCATCATACAAGCCCGCCGCAGATCCCGGAGGAATTTGCCGAGTTTTGCGCCGCCATGATCCGCCGCTATGCGCCTGCCGTGGGCACAGACGCAATACCAATGCACGCTTCGGTTGCCTGGTGATTTCCGGCCCGACAAACGATGACACTGACTGTGCTCAACGTCGCCTACCCCCTCGCCCCTGTCGGGCCAGACGCAGTCGGCGGCGCCGAGCAAGTCCTCTCGGCGCTGGACCGGGCATTGGTGTGGGAAGGCCATCGTTCGATTGTCGTCGCTTGCCAAGGGTCGCGCGCTGCCGGAACCCTGGTGGAGACACCCGCCGAAACGGGTGTGCTTGACGAGGCAGCGAAGAGCCGGGCCCATCAAGCGCATCGCGACGCGATTGCGTCCGCGCGGGCGCGCTGGTCCATCGACGTCGTTCACCTCCATGGCATCGATTTCGACGCCTACCTTCCTGAAGACGGCGCAACCTTGGTGACCTTGCACCTGCCGCTCGGCTGGTACCGGCCCGAGGTGCTCGCGCCGTCACGTGCGAACCTGTGGCTGCATGCGGTGTCGGAGGCGCAGCACAGGACCGCGCCAGTAGGATCGAAACTTACCAATCCGATCCTGAACGGCGTCGATATCGATGCGTTGCGCGAGCCCCGGTCACGGCGCAATTTCGCGCTGGTGCTCAGCCGCATCTGTCCGGAAAAGGGCATCCATCTGGCGCTCGAGGCAGCCAAGCGCGCCGGCGCGACTCTCGCGATCGGCGGCCAGATCTATTCCTACCAGGCCCATGTCCGTTATTTCGCCGACGAGGTCCGCCCCCGCCTCGATCGTCGGCGGCGCTTTCTCGGGCCACTTGGTTTTCTTGCCAAGCGGCGGCTGCTCAACGCCGCCCGCTGCCTGGTCATTCCAAGCCTTGCCGCCGAAACAAGCTCGCTCGTCGCCATGGAGGCGCTCGCCTGCGGCACACCGGTCATCGCCTTCCCGAATGGTGCCCTTCCCGAAGTCGTCCAGCATGGCAGGACCGGATTCCTGGTCAATGATGTCGATGAGATGGCGAAAGCCATCGTCGACGCCGGAGCGTTGGACCACGAGACATGCCGGGCCGAGGCGCAACGCCGCTTCTCGCTTGAACGCATGGTCTCATCCTACATGGAAGCCTACGAAGCCTTGGCGAAATTCGGTGCCCGTCGTGCTTTTGCGAGAACCGGGTGATGAGCCGCTTGCGCGCAGAGATCATTCAAGATCCCGGCATGTTCGAAAAGCTGGAGGCGCCCTGGTGGCGGCTCTGGTCGCAAAGCGCCTCGGCGACGCCTTTTCAGTCTCCCGCCTGGCTCATCCCCTGGTGGCAGACATTCGCGCCGGGCGACCTTGCTGCTATTGCCGTGTGGAATGGCGATGACCTCGCCGGCCTTGCACCGCTCTACCTCGAAAGGCATGATTGCGGTCCGCGCCTGCTGCCGATCGGGATTTCGCTGAGTGATTATCTCGACATCTTATGCGCGCCGCAACTTGAAGCCGAGGCAACTGCTGCGATTGCCGACGCGGCACTCTCGCTGGAATGGTCGCAATGGATCCTGCCCGATCTTGCGGCCGATGCCGTGTCGCTCAGCCTTGTCTTGCCGAGTGCCGAAGAGCGCCGATCGACGGCGCACGCCACCTGTCCCGTGCTGTTGCTCAAAGGCGATCAGACTCTTGCCTACTCGGTTCCGGCACGCCGAAGGCGCCAGCTGCGTCGCGCCGCGAGAGCAGCCCGACGTAGAGGACCTGTCGTTGTCAGGCACGTCGAATCCGATCCCCAGACATTTTTAGATAGGCTGGTACGGCTGCACGAGGCGCGCTGGGCCGACAAGGGTGGCGGCGTGCTATCCAATATGGCCGTGGAATTTCATCGCAGGGCCCTACCCCGCCTTGCCGGAAGCGGCTTGGCGCGATGCCTGACGATTGAGATCGGCAATGTCGTCGTCGGCGCCTATTACGGATTTCACCACCGCGACCGCGCCTATGCTTATCTTGGTGGCTTTGACCCGGCTTATGCCGACGAAAGTCCCGGCGCAATTCTGATCGGCCATGCCATCACCGCGGCTGCCGAGGAAGGAGCGCGGGAGTTCGATTTCTTGCGTGGCGGCGAGGGTTACAAATATGGCTGGGGCGCCAACGATCGGTGGACGGCGCGAACGGTGTGGACCCGGAGCGCACCACTGTGAACCCTGCGAGGGAAATGACCTCAATTGCCAGGCGCCTGATCGAGGACTGTATGGCGGACGGCGCGGCTGTCGACAGTGCGCTGGCCAGACTGGCCGTTTTCGCGGATGAAAGCATTGGCGCGGCCCAGCTGGCGGGTATCGCACTGGATTTGCGGGTGAGCCACGCACCCCGGCGCCGCTGGCTGGAGGAAGTCGCCACGACGCTTTCCAGCAAGGCCGGCGCTTTCGACGACGTCCGCAGGACGGCTGCTTGCGTGTCGCACGACCGCCCCGACGGCGAAACGGCCACCATGACCGTGGAACGACTGGCCCGCGGCTTCGATCGGGCGGCAGCAATCTCTCCGGCAGCCAGTGTGCAACTGTCGTCGCTTGGCGACGAGGACAGGCTCGCGGCAACGACCGCCGAGATTGCCTCTTGGTTGGAACGGCAGGGCTTCCTCGGCGCGCACAAGCACATACTGGACATCGGCTGCGGCATAGGCCGCCTCGAACATGCGCTTGCCCCCAAGATGGGACACATCGTCGGCATAGATATCTCGTCAAAGATGATTGCCATCGCGCGCCGGCGATGCGCCGGCCTTGCCACGGTGGCATTTCGCCTGACCTCAGGTGTCGATCTCACAGACGTTGCCGAGGCAAGCTTTGACGGCGCGCTAGCCGTGGACAGTTTCCCCTACCTGATGCTTGCTGGCGTTGCCGAGCGGCACTTCGGCGAAATCGCGCGCGTTTTGCGACCGGGAGGAATGGCAGCAGTCCTCAACTATTCCTACAGGACATCGCCGGATGCCGATTCTTGCGACATCAACCGTCTCGCCCGTGCATTCGGCATGGCCGTCGTGGTCGATGGCGAGAAGCCGTTCAGCAGCTGGGACGGCAGGGCCTTCCTTGTCCGCCGCGCGGGCGGAACATAACGCATTGGCGGCAGTTCGGTCGCCAGACAGTTCCACGCAAACAGGTCAGGGACAAGGAGAATGGCATCCGGCGGTAGGAAGCACATCGGCCGCGGCAGCCAGGGCAAGGGCTCCGGAACGGGAGCGAGGACAAAGCTCGCAAAGGGCATGATCGGTGAGAACGACGTGCTGTCGAACAGGGACAAGAAACAGCACTCGGAGCAACGCGGACTGGATGGCAACCGGATCAAATCTGATCAGTATCGGGACCACGCGGCAAACCGCCTTCCCAAGAACTGAGCTCTTGTTCGCAAACCAGGTCGTTGCCACGGAATCCGGTGACAACGAACCGAAAACTTCAAAGTTTGCGGGCAAGCGCCTTGCCAAGGCGAACCAGATATGTCTTTGAAATTCGAGGGGGGCCTCAATTGTTAAGAGAATGCGATGTCTCGCACGAGCAAGCTCGATCTTTGCGCCCAGGCGAGCCTGGGCTTGGATCAGGAGATCGCATCCCTATTGATCGCCATCGAGCGGGAGAAGGTCCCTGACCGGCTCACAAAGCTTGCACTCGAACTGCAGAACGCGCTGATAGAGAAACGCAGAAGCGATGCGACGGATAGAGCGGCAGTGAACCGCTGAACCTACCAAAATTGTCTCTACGCACTGAGAGACGAAGCCGCCATGCGCCTGCCTAGCGCCTTCCGCTTTCCGCATCCCAGTGCCCGTCCGAAAGTTGATTGCGCCGCTCGATCAGGGTCTGCGGCGATCTCTCCCCGAGATACTCCAAAACACCGGCACGCGCGCGATTGAGGCGGCTTTTGACCGTGCCGACAGCGCAGCCGCATATCTCCGCAGTTTCTTCGTAGCTTACGCCCAACACCCCGATCAGCATCAAGACCTCGCGCTGATGCGACGGTAGTTTCTGGACCGCCTGATGCACTTCCCTGCTTTGCACGGACCAATCTTGCGATGGTTCCGAAATCGGCCTGCCAGAGGCGCAGTCGAGCAGTCCGGGTGCTTCCCGGGCCGCCGCTTTGATGCGCGTATAGTGGGTATTGCGCATGATGGTGAAGAGCCAGGACTTCAGCCGCGTGCCCGGCTCGAATTTGTCCAGGTTGGCGAGCCCTTTAGTCAATGTCTCCTGGACCAGATCGTCGGCATCGTCCGGCACGCGACAGAATGTTCTCGCAAAAGCTCGCAAGGCAGGAATGAGATCGACGATCGAGATCTCATCGGCGCCTGGGTTCGGCAAATTCTGCTCTTTGGATGACAATGTTCCGGCCCCCAGCAAGTAGGAGTGAATGAGGTGCAGACTAGAGAGAATGATCGAGAAAAAGGAACGTTCCTACTTTCGATCGCTGAGCCGAAAGTTTCGGCGAAGCGGGTCAACGAAGAGAGCGGAACCTTCAATGGACCTCTTCGATTTTCGGTTCTTCGAGGTACCAGGGCATGGAAATTATCACGATATTCGAACCGCCGAACTCGAGCAGCTTAGCGTGCAGCCGGCGAGCGCGATGCGTATGCAGCATATATTGCCACCAATTGCGCGGCACGACCTTCGGTAGGAGTACCGCAATGGTGCGCGTCGAACTCGCCGCGTTGCGCCCTGATCTCCTTGAGCAGCGGCCCGTACATCAGCCGGTAGTCGGGGCTTGGAAGAAGCAAGTGCGGCGGACGCAGGCCGGAAGCTTCCGCCGGCGCTTCCCCATCCTTCGCCCACCGGTTGCGGATCTCGCGTTCCACATGGCTCTCTTCGCCGGTCAAGTTTGCCATCTGGGCGGCGATGACGTCGCGGGACAAGCGAAAGGCAAAGCCCAGCGCCTTGTTCGCCATCCTGTTCAATTGCTGCGTCACCACGAGAACGACAGGCGGCTCGGCGCTGCCGAGACTGATTTCCCGGGCTTGTGCAAGCTCGCTTCGAGCTGATCGTAATAGCGCCGCACCAGCCGCTGCAGAACGACCACGAGCGGCATGACGATCACCGAAGTCCAGACCCTTCGGCTGAACTTGCCCACGACGAGCACGATGAACGCCAGCGCTGACTATAGCGCCAAGCGCGTCGATCGCCAGATGCGTGAGATTGCCGGCTCGATCTGCGTCTTTGGGTGCACGTAGCGCCCTCACCCAGTGAATCTCACTGCGGCCTGCGACAGCGTGAAAGTGAGGAAGGCTCCTATGGCGAAGAGTGGCATCAGATTTCGGTGATGCCGCCGAACGCAAGCATCAGCAGCCCGGTAGCAGAGGCGAGATAATTTCTCCAACAGGTGAAATGCGTCAATCGCGCTTAGCGCCGCGTGGTTTTCGCTTTTGTCTCATGGACGTCAATGACCCATCATAAGCCGACAATCAAAGCGATGTGTGGAAGACGGCCACCCGACCCAAAGAGCCACCATACGACGCGATCCGAATCCCAAATACAGACGTGATGCGCTCAACGGGCCCGGGCTGCCCATGAGAGCGAGAGCCTCGAAGTTAGCCCTCCTTGTCCAATTCTTGGAAAGCGCTTCGAACGGCTTGTATTAGCGTGGGTATTGAATAGGGCTTCTGTAGCCATCCGAGGGGCCTAGCCGGCTCAGCTTTAAGCCTTACGTCCTGATCACCATGCGCTGTCGTGAAGATGCACCGTATGCCGAGGTCGCGGTATAACTCCAGGGCCGCATCGATCCCGTCGCGTTTTCCAAGCAAGCGGATATCCATGAGGACAAGCGCCGGCCTGATCGCAAGCGCCACGCTTATGGCCTCATCGGCGCTTGTGGCTGGCCCCACGAGGGAAAAACCCGCAGCACTCAGGCCGGCTTCTATGTCGAGCGCGATCAAGAAATCGTCCTCGACAATCAAGATCGCACGATCACCCGCTAATGCGGACAGGCCTCCGCTTGTGTCTTCACGAGAGAAAACCAGCTGCGGCTTGAATGAAGGCGTAATGTCGCCCGCCAGGCTTGATTCAGGTGAGGATGCTTTTGGTCGCAAAGGCAACCTCCTCGGGCGTCTGAGAAAAACTTACGGTGCACCGACACGGATTTCGCCGAACGTCGAATGTCCCACCAATTTGTCGCGCCAGGCCTTCGACGAGCCGTAGGCCCGAGGATGACGGACGGACGGAACTCAGGTCGAACCCTGGCCCCTCATCCTCGACCTCCAGTCTGTTGCCTTGACCGTCTTTTCGCAGGAAGACGCGGATCGTTGCCTGCGCCTTACCCTGCGAACCATATTTTACGGCGTTGATCAAAAGTTCGTTGACGATGAGAGCTAACGGCATAGCGATGTCATTCGGCAGTTGGATTGGATCTGCCTCGCAGATCAGATGTACCGCGGTGGGGAACATCTGTTTTGCGGTCTCGCAAACAGCACCCAGGAAAGGCTGGGCACTGAAGTTGCGCGCGTCGGGCGTGTCGTAGAGAACGCGCTGGGCGGCAGCCATGGTCGCTACCCGTTTGCTGGCTTCGTCCAGAACAATTCGAGCCTCTGAACTGTGACTGTTCCTTGCCGCCATCGATAGCAGTGACTTCAGCATCATCATGTTGTTCTTCACACGATGATTGAGCTCATCCAGCAGAATCCGTTGCTGGGTTTCCGCCTGCTTGCGCTCGCTCACATCGACCAGCATGTTTATGCCGCCGATGAGCTTTCCGGCGGCATCTCGCATCGGTGTCGGATAGGGGATGAATGGAACCCGGGTGCCGTCCGGCCGCTCTGCCACTGCCTCGTATCCCCGGACGGGTCGCCCCTCGCGCAGCGAGATGGCCATTGGACATTGGTCGTGCGGAAGCGGAGTTCCGTCGGGCCAGTAAAGCTTCCATGTCACGCACCATTCGTCACTGCCGATCACGGGTGTTCGACCGGCGAGTTGCACGGCCGCTTCGTTGAAGTACGTGATTTTGCCCGCCTGATCGGTCGTGTAGATCGCGGCCGGGATGGCGGCGAGCAGGTCCTGGAGGTGGCGCTCGCTGTCCCGGATCTTCTCTTCGGCTACCTTTCTGTCGGTTATGTCGCGGGCAATTTTGGAAGCTCCGACCACGCGCCCCGACGCATCCCGCACCGGCGATATTGTCAGGGAAATATCCACAAGTGTTCCGTCTTTGCGACGGCGAACGGTTTCGAAATGGTCCACAAGTTCGCCGTTGCGAATTCGGCCCAATATCAGGGGTTCCTCGTCCAGCCGATCTTCTGGAATGATCGTGGTGATAGGCGTCCCGACCATTTCCGCGGCCGAATAGCCGAACAGCCGCTCGGCGCCTTGATTCCAAGTCGATACAATCCCGTTTAGACCCTTGCTGACGATCGCGTCGTGTGAAGATTCCACGATCGCCGCCAGATGCTGGGCGGCGTTTTGTGCCCTGACGCGCTCGATCCCGAAGCCCAGCTGGCGGGCGATTGTCCGAGCCACTTCAATCTGCCCTGCCGAGCAATCGTGCGGCTCGTCGAAGTAGGCCATGAACTTGCCCAGCAGCCGCCCGCCCTCCGTTATCGGAATGAAACAGACCGCGCCGATCCCCTCCGCCCGGATCGCCTGTTTCAAAATGTGGGGGAGCTCGGCATGTTCGACATCACTAAGGCAAATCGGCTGCGGATCGTGGTCCGTGGCAGACCAGGGCGAATGACCTTCGACCGCGTCGCGATAAGACTTGGACAAGCCCTGCCAGGCGACAAACTTCATGATCCCGCCCTCCAAGAGCAGGATAGAGGCACGCTGGCATGATAGCGCTCGCCGGATGGCGTCGAGCGCGGGCTCGTAGACGTCTTCCTGCGTGTGGGAGTGCTGCAGATCTTCCGTGAAGCGATGCAGCGCAGCCTGCTCCTCGGCCCTTTGGCCGAGTAACGCCTCGATCTCCTTTCGCTCGCTGATATCGTGCTGCACCCGCACCGCGTAGCGAAACTGTCCGCGGCTGTCGCGAACGCTGGAAGAAGCCACGATGGCCCAGAAAAGCGTTCCGTCCTTGCGAACGAACCGCTTCTCGATCGTGTAGCTGTCGAGCTTGCCGGCGACCTGCTGCCGATACTGCGCGCGATCGGCGTCCGCATCGGGAGGAAAGGTCAGATCAAAAACCGACCGGCCGACAAGCTCCTCCTGGGTGAAGCCCAAAAGGCTGCAAAGATGCCCATTCACCCGCAGCAGCCGGCCTTCGGCATCAGCCTCAACGATTCCGACACCCGCGCTATGATAAGTGAGGGCAAGTCTCTGCTCCTGTTCACGCAACAGCTCCTCGGCTTTGACCTTTTCATTCACGTCGATCGTGATGCAGCGCGTATTGAGGAATTGCCCGCCAAGCGAACGCACATTGGATGTGATCTCGACCCATCGGCTGGAGCCATCCTTGGCGCGCAACCGGGCTCGGTAATTTTGCAGAGGTTCGTGCCGAGATAGGCGGTTCAAAATGTCGTCGCTGACTGCGGGATCGGCGTGAAATTCCCGGATATTGCGGCCGATATATTCCCGCGCGGCATAGCCGAGCAGGTCCAGTTCCGCACGATTGGCCCGCAGAATGGTGCCATCGTTCGCCAACAGGTGCAGAGCGACGGCCGCATTCTCGAAAAAATCTTCATACTCGCCGCCAACATAGAGAGCCGGAAGGTCTACTTCCCGGGGCTTTTCATCAGATACGATTTCGGCACCAGAAATGCCGGATGACAAAGCTCGTTGTTCCATAGATGGGCGAGATCCCCTTGGCCGCAGCCAACGCCTGGTTCAGCAAATTGTTCCAAGGGGGCCTGCAATCAATGTCGGGGTCCGGCGGCGCGAGTAACCCAAGCCGAAACCACATGCTGGCAGAGGCAGAGGAGGATCGAGCGCGACCCCAACCGGTGGGCCTTCCGATTGTTTTCCTGACCCCGGTCTGTCCTAAGTCAGCGTTTCGCACTGTCGCTGTCGACGTCTGCCCGTGTCAGGAACTGCATCGTAACCTGCGGCAGATTGTTCTTCAGCCACTCCGCCATGGCCTCCTCTTCGCGCAAATTCTGTTCGCACAGGCGAGCGATCTCCGCCTCGCCCGCGGCATTTGCCGCGGCGATGAGGATCGAATAGGACGCAATTTCCATATGTTCGAACGTGTAGCTCGCCAAAGAGCCTTTCATGACCTCGTCGCCGGCAAACACGCCGCTGAGCGACTGTGCCGTGGCGGTGAGCTTGCCGAGTGCGTCCTTCAACATGGACGATCCTTCACCAAGGGCATCCAGGCAGGTCTTTAGCCGCATCGCCTGCTCTTTGGTCTCTTCCAGATGGCTGCGAATTCGCTCGCCCAGTTCAGGGTAGCTCTCTATCCGGCTCAGTTGGCCTGATAGCATCGTCTCTGCCTGTTCCTCCATTGCGTGAGCGTCTCTCAGCCATTGGATAAGCCATTCGCGCGATTCTGGCATTTCATCGGTCTCCTTCAGTCTGGCGCGCCCCACTCCTCGGCGGCGTGGACTGTTTCTTGAACGTGCCTTCCGAAATGCAATCAGGACGTCTTGGCAGGCGAGGGTTCGGCATCGGAAAGCTTCTCGCGAGTGGATTCGTCGGTCTTGTCGGCCGCCGCCTTCACGACCCCGCTGGCCTTCTCAGCCAGCGTGCCTTCGCGCGTGGCCTGCCGCCCGGCTTCGTCACTCGCCGTCTCATAGGCTTCGGCCGCGACTTGCTTTGCAGCATCGAGGCCTTTTTCAAGCGTGGCCTCGGCATTTTCCCGAAGCTTTTCGCGATAGCCGCCCAGCTGCTCGTCCTCGACTTGCGTGTGAGGCAGCATGGCCCCGATCGCGGCTCCGAGCGCGAGCCCTACAGCAGCTACCGCCAGAGGTTGATTGTGCAAAAGCTCCTGCGCGGAGCGGCTGGCGCTCGTTGCTATATCGGCCGTAGCTGCCGCCGAGTCCGTAAGCACGTCCGCTGCGCCGCTTGCCATGCCTGATACGGTTCGTGCCGCTTCGCTTGCCATTCCCGAGACAGTCCCGGCTGCCCGGGTGGCCGATTCGCTAAAAGAGGACGCCGCCCCGGAAGCCGTCGAACCGATCCCGGCCTCGAATGCTCCGTGCTCCATGCCACGGCCCCGATGCGCCGCAGCACCCGTACCTGCTGTAGGGGCGGGAGCGCCGCTGCCAAGCATCAGCCAGGCTAGGCCGACGCCAATTACGGTCAGCGGCAACGGATTGTCCCGCACTTGGACCTTCAGATTGTGGAGTATATCGGAGCCTACACCCCCCCTGAAAAGCCCAGCGAACTCGTCGAAGAGCTGGCCGGGGGTCATCTTGTCGCGAATGGAGTCGGCGGTAGCCACCACCCTTGCGCGCGTGGCCTCGGCCTCGCGTTCGAGTTCGGCTGCGGATTTCTCGCTCATCTGGCTTGTTCCTTGATGACTTTCACGTCACGCTTGAGCTGTTCCTGTGTGCGGTCCGGCGCGAGTTCGGAAGGTGCCATGCTTGCCATGCCCGTCCGCAACAGGAACACGCCCAGCGCCGCAACGACCACGCCAACGAGCAAGGCGGACCAACCAGCGCCAAGCCCAAGTCGCGCCAGGGCAATCACAAGCGCCTGCAGCAAAACCAGCAGCGCCGCGAGCAGGCATATCGCGCCGCCCAGCACCTCGACGGCGCCTGCGCCAGCCTTGGTTGCGTTCTCCGAGATTTCCGCTCTTAGGAGCCTGGCCTCGGTTTGCACGAGCGTACTCACCTGCTGCACCAGATCGGCGACTAAGGTGCCGAGACTTGCGTTGTCCTGAGTGTTCATTCCTTGAGCTCCGCTGCCTTCTTGGGAACACCGCCTTTGGAGGTGGGTGCCGCATCATTTGACAACCCGCTGGTTTCCGCACTGGCTTGCCTTAGCCCGGCTGGACCGTGCGTTGGTCGGCGCATACCAGGTGGAGAAGCCTTTATGAATCGTCCGAGGGCCAATCCGGCCAGAACCGAGCCGGCAAGAAGCGTTCCAGGGTTCTGGCGGCCGAAGGACTGAACTTCTTCAAGCACGTGTCCGAACGGCTGCTCTTTCAACGAGGAGGACAGCCGTTCCAGTCCACTCGCGGCTTCCTGCATGAATTTCGAGGCTGCGCTCTGGTCGCTGCTGGCCAGGTGATCGCTCGCGGCGCGCAGGGCGCCGCCAAATGCGGATAGGCTCGATGCGATATCGCGCTGCGTCTGCCCGGCTTTTTCGGCGACCGCCTGCTGGGCTTCGGCGGCATACTCCCCAGCTCTGCGGGCGACCTCCTCGCGGGCATCGTGCAGCGCTTCGCCGGCGCTTCGGGTTTCTTGCTGAATTCGGTCAGAAATTTCATCCTTCGCCTTGGCGAAGTCGGCAGTCTGCCGGCCCAGATGGTTGTCGCGCTGCATGGTGCCTCCTAGTGAAAGCCGAGGAAGGAAAGCACCGCGAGCACGACGACGATCAGACCGATGAGATAGATGACACTGTTCATGGCGCAGCCTCCTCGATACCAATCCGAACTTCGCGCCGCCTGCGATGTTCCCCGGCCGAGCAGCTTTTTTAGCAAATTGTCATATGACTTCCGGCTGCGCCTTCGATACGGCAAGCTCCCCGTCTGGACATGGCAGCCGCGGGCGCGTCGGATCGGAAACGTCGATCTTGTCCCAGGGAATACGATAGAGAGCTCGCGACGCAGCCCTGAAAAGTCGAGCAACGCGGTGCCAACAGTGGAAGCGGACAAGCGCTCAAAGGCGGCGAAGATACCAACATGGAATTCGACGACGACGAGGTCGTCGCCGTCCCGCTCGGCGATGATCTCCTCGATATGGCCGATGCTCCTGCCGCGTTCGGAGAACACGCGCCTGCCGGCCAGATGATCGAGATTTACTGTCGCCACGCTCACGCTCCCGGGATCGTGCCGACGACGCGTTCGCGCAGCCAGACCTCCCAGGCAAAGATTTTGGTCCGGCGCACGTCGATGTCGACTTCGGTCTCCGCTCCGATGTCGCGCACCTTGTTCCACGCTATCCGATGCGGCCGCGCCTGGGGCTTGTCGCTCAGCCTTGCCGCGAGCCGCGGCTACCCACCGCCCGGGCCGGGCGCCAAGCCGGCGCGCCAGCGCGATCGAGCCGAGTTCGACGGCAATGACCTTGGGCGGCTTGCCCGGCCTTAGTTCGGCGACCACGCCGTCCACCTTGCCGATCTTGACCTGCTCACGGTCGACGACCTGTTTGTTTATCGCGCAGGAGCTGCATCAGGTGCCTCCGAAGGTCTGCAGCGGATTGGTCATCACCGCGAGCACGAAACCGAGCGCGATGACGAAGATCACCGCCGCGTTCGAAACGAGACCGTTGCGGTGCTCGCCGACATAGCGGTCGTCATTCAGCAAGAAAAGGAGGGGCACGACCGTCAACGGCAGGCTGGCCGCGGTCAACGCCATCGAGAAGATGGTGAGCCTCAACGGATCGAGACCGAGCGTTATCGGGACGGCGGCAAGAATGAGCGTCAGCGTGTAGACCAGGCTGAAGCCGGGATCGTCGCGCGACCTGAGATCCTCACCCCAGGTCCAGCCGAAGCTCTGGGCGACGAGATAGGCCTGCTGCAACGCCACCTCCAGCGCGGCGCCGAAGCAGGCAATGGTCAGCGATGCAACGAAAGGATGAAACCCCAGAATCCGAATATCGGGATCAGCATCAGCGGTAGTTGGTCGTAGTCGCCCACCTCGGTCACGCCATGGGCGCCGAGCACCAGCGCTGCCACGATCAGAACGCCGACCGAAATTCGTCCCACCGAAACTCATGCCGAGCCCGGCAATCGCCCGATTGGTGCCCAGATAGCTCTTGTCCCACTGATCCTCGATCGCGAGGAATAGAACATGGAAAGGTAAGGCGATATCGACGCTCCGAGAATACTGACGGCCATGAACCAGTATTTCGCCGCATCGTGCTGCGGCAAGCGGGGCATGGCACCGGATGCTATCTCATTCCAGTCTGGGTGAAGCATCACGGCTGCCACGAAGAAGCAGAATAACGTCGCCCGTGGCCCGCTGCCCGGCAGGCCGACGACGGGCCGTCCATCGCTCCGCACGTGCGTGCGGGGCGATGGATGCTCGCCCCGGCCGTAGCAAACCACCGCAACAAACGTTTATTCCTCTCGGAATCCTGCAACGATGCATGGCGAAGGTCTTCCTCGCCGCGCAGGTGCCTCACGCGACCGATCAGCCCCGGCCTGACCCATTTGGATTGCGGGCCGCTTCATGCCCTTCGGCGCCTCCTGGACGCGTTGCCAGAGCCGTTCGCGCGTCTCCCGGTTCAAGACGATGAAGGAGCTACCGACGTAGCGCCCAGTGCCCCGCTCGGCCATGAGTGCGAACGCCGGCTGGCCGGGCTCGCGCTCGACGCCGAGGAGATCATATTTCGACGGCGTATGCCGTCGCAATCTACGTCGTCTAAGGTGAGGCGCTAGCGCATTCCATGCCCGCTGTCCCAGCACTGCAGGATCAGATCCTGAAAATCTCAGGGAATTTCAACCGCGTACTCCTCCCGCGATCACCTGCTAGACCAGACGCCGATTGCAAATAGTGTGCGTCTCAGGTCGGTTGAAACGCGGCTTTGCTGTTGCTCGCCGAAGCCTTGGCGATGTCTCAATGTGAATTACTCGATGAATTACTCGCCGCATGGGGCGCCTCGTCGATCACGCCGAGGGGACGCCTCTGACTTATACTGCGCTCCAGTAGAGCGCGCGACTCTGCGATTCGGCGAGAGTGTGCCATCGTATAAGACAAATCGGCAATGACTTCCCGTGTATCAGTTAGCTTCGCCCGCTTATCGATGTTAAACGGATCCATAGCACACGTGCTCTCCCACCGCTAAACACAACATAGCGTGGGCAATGGAACCGGCAAGGAAATCGGCCGTAACAAATTTCAAAAGCTAGGCACTAACCACGCCGCTTATGTTTCGCAGCCAACCCTTACATCCTGCGTCTGCCTGCATCCGCCCGTAAAGTAGGACAGGAAGTTGGCAAGGTCCGTTTCCGCGACGGCATCTTTGTTGACCGATAGTATCGGCATTCCTATGGACAAGCCGTTCGCCGGGCAGATCGTCATGGTGAACATCATCTCCGGCAATGATTACCTCGCGTTCCGAGCGGCGCGATGTTTGAAGTGCAGCAACTTTGAATACGAGCCGAAACAGGAGCCCGAAAAAGAGCGGGATGTATCCAGAACATTCCGCCTGTTCCGCTATTGTAAGGGGTCGGGTGGCCCTGGTTTCAAGACCCTCCTCCTCACACGCCGGCTCCCGCCCGGCGGGTTTCTCGAGAGAAGGACGACCGTCGAATCGGCAAGTTCGAGGGCCGCCGGAGCCCAAAGGCTATGAAGTCAGCAAACTGTGTTGCGCGAGGTCCGGTCTGTTGCCACCGGTCCATTTATGTCACGACTCGGGCAGGCGAATTCGCGGATCCGGCTTTTTCGACAGGCTGGTCGGTGCCAATCGGCAGGGTCGACAACACGGCACGCAGCAGTGTTGGTAGGTCTCAGGGGGGTTGAGACCAAAGTCCCGGCTCTCGAGCGAATAGGGCCCAAATCCAATTTTCACTGAAACATTTCCCACCAGAACGCCATTGTTTTACGGGATCGCTGAGGACAGTCCCTTATCGGCGGCTCTGTTGGCTGTGCCTGCCAGCATTCAGGGATGGGACGTATCTGATGGAGTGGAGAATGAAGTCGTTAGTCATCAATTCTGTGGCGGGCCTGATGCTTCTGACAGGCGCCAGCGTGGCAATTGCGGACACCGTCGTCCTGGCACCCGAACAGGAAACTACGATCCGCGAGTACGTGAAGAAGGAACCCCTTGCGTCCATCAAGTTACCTGGGGTCGAGTTGAAAGTCGGTTCCTCAGTACCGGAGAAAGTCGAACTGCACAAAGTTCCGAACGTAAAATATGAATACACAGTAATCGACAACCGCACGGTGGTGGTCGATCCGGCGACCCGTACGATCATCAAAGTGCTTGACTGATGTTGTCTTCGGGCCAGGAGCGCCATCTGGCGCACTTAGCCGGTCATCGTGGCCGGTAATGTCGCTCATCGTCGACATGGGACGGCGCCAACCAGTTCGATCACCGGGCCGTCGTCACCTTGGTCGTCTGCAAGATCGAATAAGGCTGCCAATAAAGCGGAGTTGAGAGGCTAACGCGATCTTCTTGGGCGCATCGCCGTACAGTTGCGGTGATGGCGACCTCATGGCCGATGTAGATGCTGCCGCTTCTGCATATCAACGAGTCTGGATAGGCAAGCCAGTTTTAATGTCCATAAATCGTCTGCAACCATGCGCCTAAAGCGACCGACATGTGCTCAAGTAGGGCCACCTCGGAACCTAAACCGTTGAAATTCGTTGCCTTTCTATGTTCAGTGACCGAGAAACTATAATCGTCGAAATCTGTTTGCTTGTTGCGGTGCCGGTTTCGGTCGGCTTGGCGGTACTGACGACAGTCATTTTTCCCGGATGAGTTTTTCTGGTCAATTTCCCTGCGTTTTCCATGCCATCACAGCCCGGTAGCCCAGAACTGCGGTCGCCCTGATGGGGCGCTCTCCCGACGCATCAATTGGCACCTAGTCTAACGCCCGCCACTCGACGCAATTGTCTTGAAACGGAGTAGAACCGTACGGAACCATGCGAATTTAGATGCAAGCGGTCGATCCCTCCGGGATATAGGCGTTTTCGAAATCGCACGAAGCCCATCGCTCACGCTCATTAGCTGCGACGGGCTTTTCGCATCAGTGCCCGCGAAGCCTTGCCAAATGCTCCCGGCTCATTGCCACCATTTCCTCTAGGAACTTGCGAGCTGTTTCGATGGCTTTAGCGCTTTCCTCCGGGCGCCTGCGGACGGCTTATGGCGGAAGGTGCTGAGTCAAATGCGGACAAGATCGTCGTCTTCGAAGTGATGGCTGCGGAGGTGGATCTCGGGGGTTGGCGTGATCATCGCACGGCTAGCGCGAAGCAGAAATCACGCTGTCATCCTTGCCCGGTCGATCGCTTCAGAATCTCCACAATGCGGGAAGTCGGCACGTCGTCCTGCCACGGTGGATATCAAGCCGTTCCGTCGAAGTTCCTGAAGCACACCGATTCAGGTGCACAGTGATAGTCCCAAGGCATCGCCAAGTGCTGCCTGCGTTATTGGCAGCTCCGCCACATGGTCCTCGATATGGCCGGCGGAGCGGAGGCGGACGATGAGCTCGCACAGAATGTGAGCCATGCGGGTATACGCGTCGCACCTTCCGATATTCGCGACCCACTCCCCTGCGCCTCGCCTTTTGTCTTTTGGACGACACCCTTGGCCTGCTCTTCGTGATTTCCGACAGCCCGTCCCGCCGCCTGCCTCGCGCTGCCGGCAGCCTCGTTAACGGTGCCCTTTACCTTGTCTGCGGTACTGCCCATGTGTGATCTCCATTGTGAATGTTGCTTATGCGCCGGTTCTATTTTCGTTCCTGCGATCTTGCTGCTTGCCACTGCGTCCATAAGGTGAGCTGGCCGCCAGCTTGTCGCTTGTTCAGGTCGATGGAGAGGCGTTACCAGCACCAGCGATGATCGGATCGCGAGCAAAATCCTCAGCAGAACGGCCCGTCTCGCTCAGCACGATCCAAATGAATTCAATCGCCATCATCGACGAAGAGGAAGGACTAGGACCTTCAAGCGTCTATCTTGTCGCGAATTTTTTGCGGCGAGTTTATCAATTGTATATGGCTTGGTCAGACGTTTCGTGCCGAAATCCCAAGTGCAATTGTGAACAATCGAGTACGCGTACACCCGGCGGTACAAGGACCTTTGGCCAAGGCGGGACCAGCTTCACCTTGTCGACCAAGTTCGTGTCCGGACATTTCTGGCATCACGACATCGGTAGAGACGAGCGATGGGTTGTTCCCACCTTCTATTGCCTAAAACGCTTCGCGCGGGTCACGCATGTCCTACCGAATAGCCAAGCTCTCGAGGCGCCTCAACGATGGCTCCGCGCAAGCGGATGGTCTGATGATGCAAGTCCGGCGTAAGTCGGCCGTCTCGAGTCGGAATGGATCGAATTGTCGGACAGTGAGTTAGGCTGCCTACACCGGAGATACACAATGCATCCGACGGCTACCCCAAAGGACAAGAGCTACGCCACTCCAACCGCGCCGGCGGCGCAAGGCCTCGCCCCTGCCTTAGCCCGTAACATAGAGGCCCTTGTGGAGAGGCGAAAGCGCGATAAGCAAGCGGCATCCTTGGAGGAACGGGCAGCGGCAGCAATCAGCAGCTTCGCCGGCAGCATGATGTTCGTCTACATCCACGTCGTCTTCTTTGGCGCCTGGATCGTTCTCAATGTCCCAGTCGTGAACCTTATCAAGCCCTGGGATCCATCCCTGGTCATTCTGGCCATGTTTGCTTCGGTCGAGGCGATCTTTCTCTCGACCTTCGTACTGATCAACCAAAACCGCATGGCGGCCGAGGATGATGCCAGGGCAGATCTCGATCTGCAGGTGAGCCTACTCAACGAGCATGAAACGACCAAGCTCATCAAACTGGTTGAGGAGATCGCCAAACGTCTGGACGTACACACCGAAGCGGACGCCGAGTTGAAGGAGCTGAAGCGGGACGTTGCGCCTGATGCGGTCCTCGACAAGATCGAGGAGGCAACGGATTAGGCGCGGTGGCTGACGGGATGTCCGCGACTGCGGCACCCCAAACCGTGGCTCATCGAAGAGACCGGACGCGATCTTTCGGACTGCTCAAGGGTGGTTTGGTCTGCGAGGTTCAGGGCGCCACGCGAAACGCTGATGGAGCAGAGTCTACCAGCCTTCACATCCCGAGCGTCTCAGTGCTTCCGGGGCCAGGCCGCACAGCCTCAGCAGCATCATCGCCCGGTCTCCTCAGCGCTTGGCGGTGTGATATTCAGCAGCCGCCTTCTGGCTGCTTTCGCACTTGCCTGCTCAGTTCTTATTCGGCTGCAAAGGGCAAGGCTAACGGCGAGCCCAATCCTGTCATCAAGCATCGTCTTTGCTTGCTTGAGAGAGTTCTATCGGCGCAATCGCTGCCTTGAGAGGCGACCACCGTGGCCGATGTGTCTCATGGGCGCCACGACCACCCTATGGTCTTGATTTTTCAGCATTTTTTCTTTAACATCAACTCGTTAGAACCTGCCGAGTGCACACGAATTTACGCCAGGATACTATCCTTTTCGCCACGTTTCGATCTCTCAGTGCACACGGAGCGCACACGAAAAAATGGCCACCTACACAAAGCTCCCGTCCGTTCCTGGCGTGTCCAAGTCCGTCGCAAAGGTCGCTACGTCAGCGAGACCTTCCTGCGCCGAGACGACGCACGGCGCTGGGCAATGGAAACCGAGCGCCAAGTCGACCGCGGTGAGACGCGTCCGCAATTGCGGGGATGAGATCGCAGTTGTGAAACAGACTTCGATGGCTTCGATGGGAACAGGGCCTGCGGTTTTGGAGACCGAATACCCTTTTCACATCTCATTGCTTACAAAGCATTATTTGGCATTTTTCGGATTTGTGGAAGGATTGGTGTAACAAAACTTTGTCGTCAGTACCAACATCGCTGTCCCAAAGCGCTTCTTTCAATGCCGGACTCTGCGCCGGCTATTTGCTGAGAGCCGCCTGCTCGTTGTAATCACCATCGTGCCGCCGCTGGCGAAGCGATGGTAAGCGGCAAAAAGCGGCTCATCGGTCTTCACCATCCGAGCCATTCGCGTGCTGAAGCCGCCGCCGACCGGCGACGAGAACGCCAGGACGCCGCCACCGACAGGCAGCGAGATGCCGGTGATCAAGCCGGGTCAGGTACCACCGCAGACGGGGCAATGAATTAGCCGCCGCGTGCTCGATAAAGGTCAGTGTTTACGCTTCCCACTCTCGGCAGGCTTGACGGTCGCCGACCTGTTGGCCTCGCGGATCATCTGCAAGGCCTCGTCGCGGGTGAGCCCGCATTTGCGGGCAAAATAAGCCGCCTCGTGGATCTCGGCGGGGGTGGCCGCCGCAACGCCGGAGTCGGACTGCCTATTCTTCTTCCTGGCCATCGGTTCACCGCGCCATGAATCACTTAGTCAGCTAAATATAGATCGATTGTTTGTCATTGCAAAATTCGCGGCAATGTCGGCGACACCGGCCGGTGCGACGCCTTCTTCGAGGCCGCTTTCGTCGTTGCCATCTATGCATCTCCTGTTGGGTGGAACCATCACCAACCCCATCCGAGGAGACTGTTCCGAAACGAATTTCAGCCGCGACCCCGGCGGAGAACATCAATTGTTATTGGCTCGCCGATTCACCGGTCGCTGCCCGTGCGGCGGGGATCCCGTGGCGACCGTGATCCCGCCCTTTCAAGGTCGGCCGCTAAGCAAGATCAGGTCGTCAGCCCAAGCCGGGTCGCCCGCGAAAGCCGCTGTCAGCAGCCTTCATCCCGATCGTCTCAGGCCAACCATCGCAGGATGAGCCCGATCGACGACATCCCCATCGCCAGTGTCGAAAGCCAGCCCAGCGCGCGTAGCCAGCCTTGGACCGGAAACTCTCCCATAACGTCCTGGCGCGCAGCCATGTGCATCATGACGACCATGACGGGGACGGCGCACACGCCGTTGATCACCGCGCTCCAATAAAGCGCCTTGATTGGGTCGATGGGAGTAAACATGATCCCGGTGCCAAGCATCGTGGCGGCGGCAAGAGTTGCGTAGAATGCCATCGCATCCTTGGGCTGGCGCTGCAGGCCGACCGGCCAGCCTAGCGCTTCGCCGGCGGCGAAAGCCGCCGAGCCAGCCAGTACCGGCACCGCCAGGAGTCCGGTGCCGACAATTCCCATCGAGAAGATGATGAAGGCGAACTCTCCGGCCACCGGCTCCAGTGCCTTTGCCGCATCGGTGGACGAAGCAATATCCGTCGCTCCTGCCTTGTGAAGCGTCGCAGCCGTGGTGAAGATGATCGCCAGCGCGATCAGATTCGAAAAAGCCATCCCCGTCAGCGTGTCGGCGCGTATCCGCCCCAATGCCCTCGAGGCCTGCCAGGGCGCCCAGCGCAGCGGCTCGGCGGTTGCCTTGAGTTCCTCCTCTTCCACCTCCTGCGAGGCTTGCCAGAAGAACAGGTAGGGCGAGATCGTCGTGCCAAGGATTGCGAGCAGCGTAGTGAAGAAGGTGCCGCTCCATTCGATATGCGGGATGAGCAAGCCCCGGACCGCATCAGCCCAGGGCACATTCGCCGCGAACATCGCAACGACGTAGGCGAACAGGCTCAAGGTGGTCCATTTGAGGACTTTCACATAGCGGGCGTAGTCGAGGAAGACGATCGCGCAGATGCACACGATTGCGAACACGAGGACATAGACTGGACTCGGCCCGCCAATCAGCAGTGTCAAAGCTTCCGCCATGGCGCTGAGATCGGCGCCGATGTTGATGACGTTGGCGACAAACAGCAGCGTCACCACGAGGTAAAGCAGCGGGGCCGGATAATGTCGGCTGAGGTTGCCGGAAATACCCTTGCCTGTGGTGCGGCCGATGCGAGCGGCGATCTCCTGAATCGCCGCCATCAGCGGAAAGGTGAACAGCATGGTCCAGCCGATGTTGAAACCGAGTTGGGCACCGGCCTGACTGTAAGTCCCGATGCCGGACGGATCGTCATCGGATGCGCCGGTGATGAACCCTGGCCCGATCGTGCGAAGGAACCGTCGGAACGGACCCTTGACCACGATTCCGCTTTGATCGATTTGCGAACCGGCCTCAGTCATAGCTGCCGTCCCTGCCTGTTCGTCGGCGAAAGCCGCGGGCTGTCGAGACGTGGGCGACAATCGGCACGAGTTTCATGCCAACGTTGAGAAGGCTGTTTCGTGTTATTTTAGCGATAACTAACATTGGTAATGGGGATATGTAGGTCGGTTCCACGCCACCGCCACCTTTGCATCGGCGACCGTGATCCTCATCCACATTTGTTTGGCTGGCTCCGGTTCGCGCCAGCTTAGACCCAGAAATCCACGATTTCGTCCACCGGGGCGACTTCCACGTGATGCGAGTATCTTTTGGTGAATAGGCGCACGATGCTGTCATAGGCTTCGTCGGACGTGCTGCAGATCGCATCTTCGGCCAGCACCGTGCGAAAGCCGAAATCGATGGCTCCGAGCAGTGTCGCCAGAACACACATATCGGCCTCGCCGCCACTGACGATAATGGTTTGCGCACGCTCCGTTGCGAGCGCGCTGGCCAACGAGCCGTCGAACCAGGGCGAGTAGACCGGCTTGTCGAATTGTCGTGCCGGCGGAACGAAGCTCTTCAGTTCCGGCGCCAGTTCGATGATGTCCGCTCCGGCATTTTCCAGTGTCATTTCCGCCCAGTGTTCGTAGTAACTGCGCCATTGGCCGCGACCCTCTCCCGGACGCATAGCCGGAATGAAGCGCGTGAAGATGGTTCGCGCGGGGCTCCTCTGCGTCAGCTGGATAACCTTGGGCAGGGTCTGCGGGAACCACTCGACCGCCCAGGGACCGGGAGGCATGAACATAAGCTGCATGTCCACACAGATATGCACGGCGTTTGCGGGTATCGGGCGCAGGACAGGCATCGGGCGTCCGTTCAGCGAGGGAATTTTCGCTTGAAGGATTTCATTGCCTTCGTCAGCGAGGCCCTGGCATCGGTGAGCTTGCCCCACTGCTCCTTGACCTTGCCCTTCATTTGCTTCCAATTGCCTTCGAAGCGGTTCCAATCCATTGCCGTACCTCCTGTTTGGACATCTCCTGTTGAGGCTGGGGCTAACGGCGGCGCTGCCGCGAGGTTCCAGCCGAAGCACAGCTCGCGAGGCGGGAATCAGGGCGGCCGCTGGAGTCGAAGACGCCGCATCGAGGAGTAGACGGCACAACCGAATCCAGCACCAGGACGGAGGGCTGAAGCCTCGACAAGGCGGATATGCGAAGGTTCCGCGCGACCCGTCCAGGCGAAGACATTGCCCTTCACTTGCACGTGAGTCACGCGGCCCGATCGTGTCTCAGGAAGTGGTGTAGCTCACGGCGTTGGTCGCCGCGCTCTCCGGCAGGAAGCCGGGCTGATCAGCGCGCCACGGCCGGCAGGCTGATGAGCGGATCATCGCTCATCTGGCTGATGGTTTCCAGTGTCATGTAGCGGGCCCGCTGCACGGCCCATTCGTCATTTTGCTCCAGCAGCAGCGCGCCGACGAGGCGGACGATGGCATTGTCGTTCGGGAAGATGCCGACCACGTCGGTTCGGCGCTTGATCTCGCCGTTGAGACGCTCGATCGGGTTCGTGCTGTGAAGCTTGGCCCGGTGTTCCTTCGGGAAGGTCATGTAGGCCAGCACGTCAGGTTCGGCGTTGTCGAGGATGGCGGCCAGCTTCGGCACCTTCGGCCTGATCTGGTCGGCGACGGCGCGCCACTGGGCACTGGCGGCTTCGGGCGTCTCCTGCGCGAAAGCGGTAGCGATGAAGGCCGAGACGACCCGGCGGCCGTTCTTGCCGGCGTGCGCCAGCACGTTCCTCATGAAGTCGACCCGGCAGCGTTGCCAGGTGGCGCACAGCACCTTGGTCACGGCGGCCTTGAGGCCCTCATGGGCATCGGAGACGACAAGCTTGACCCCGCGCAGGCCGCGCCGGGTCAGCTTGCGCAGGAACTCCGTCCAGATCGGCTCGGCCTCCGAAGTGCCGATCTCCATGCCCAGTACCTCGCGCCGACCGTCACTGTTGACGCCCACGGCGATGATGACGGCGACCGAGACGATGCGGCCGCCGCGGCGAACCTTCAGGTAGGTGGCATCAATCCATAGGTATGGCCAGTCACCTTCGATCGGCCGTTCGAGGAAGGCCTTCACTTTGCCGTCGATCTCCTCGCACAGCCACGACACCTGGCTCTTGGAGATGCCGCTCATGCCCATCGCTTTAACCAGGTCGTCGACCGAGCGGGTCGAGATACCTTGGATGACGGCCGTCAGCGCCTTCTCAGCCATGCGGCGCGGCTCCAGGAAGCTGGGGAAGTAGGAGCCCTTCCTCAGCTTGGGGATGCGCAGCTCAACCGTTCCGGCCCGGGTCTCTCAGTCCCTGTCGCGGTAGCCATTGCGCTGGGCGGTCCGCAGCGCGCTCTTTTCGCCTAGCCGGCGCCCGTCGCGGCACCCACCTCCAACTCCATCAGCCGCTCGGCGGCAAAGCCGATCATCTCGCGCAGGAGATCGGCATCGGGGGGTCTTCTCCACGAGCGCGCGCAGGTTCATCATGTCGTCGGTCATCGGTGCTTCCTTCGAATCAGGTTGGTGTCAGCAACCCGACCCTAACGGAAGAGCATCGATGACCACCGCTGCGCCGCTCGCTCGCTACCGCGCTGTTGAGGGCGCGCTCGCGAGCGGCTTCGCTACCGCCGAGCTACACCACCTGGCGGGACACGACCCGCGGCCCCGGTTGCCAGCAATGAAATGGCATCGCAAGGCTTCCCTCGAACAATTTTTGTGGCGATGGAACTTTCCGATGAAATGGAGGTTCGAGCGCCATAGGGACGAACTGGCTACTCCGACTTGGCGCGCGCTCGGCAGCAGGCAGTGTGGCTAGCGAACAGGAGACGACCATGAAACACCAGACACGCGAAGAACTGAATGCGGTCGCGGACATCAATGCAGCCTGTCCGGCGATGACGCGGAACCAGCGACTGGAACACTGGGCCGCGCTTCTCGAGCGCGATCCCGAACGGTGCCTCGGAGCATTGCCCGGCACCGAATACATGAGGCTGGATGTGCGAGATAAAGCGCAATGCATCGATTCACCGCTGAGCATTGCGTTCGCCGACCCAATATTGCGTGCGCAGGGGCTGAAGAACGGCACCTATGGCGAGGCGAGGCGTTTCTTTGAGCTATCTGATTGGCAGCTGCACGCCATCGTTTGTCATTGCCATGTCGGCGCCACGATGAAAGCTGGCTGGGTTGCCGTGCAGGTTCGGGCCGCCGCCAACGAAGATGGAAAGCTTTTCAGCAACCTGCGGGAAACGATCGCAGGTTGGCCAGCGTTTCGCTTTTTCGCTCGTACGAGGGAAAAATCGAGGTTGCGGTAGCGGCTCGACCATTGTTTGCTTTTCGGATCTCCCAGACGCTCCGATCTCAGCATCCGACGCGGCCTGTCTCGTTTGAAACTTTGAAACTTACTTATTAGAATTGAAACCGGGAACGCTCCTGTGAATTGGTCCACCAAGCCATGGATTTCCTTCAGGATTTGGCCGCCTCGAGCAGCAAGCCGCCGCAAGGTGCCAGGCCATTGCGGATTGCGGCAAAAATATCGTGGCGGCCGCCGCGCTCACGGTTAGCGGTTGCAGGCGATGAGCTTCGATTCTTTCTTCTCAACTTCGCTCTGTTATGGCGCAAGCGGCCCTGATACCGGCTGGACGTTGACGCTTCCCATCATATTTCCATTGGCGGCAACCGCATCGCTCTATGTCGTAGGCTCCGCCCGGCTTTGGCAAAGGAGCGGGCGCTCGCGCCCTTTGCGTTTTCGGCAAGCCCTATTGTTCGCTGCGGGCTGGGTCGCATTGATGGCAGCCTTGGTGAGCCCGCTTCATGCATTGGGCGAGCGGTTGTTCACCGCTCACATGATTGAACACGAATTGCTGATGGCGGTAGCGGCGCCCCTGATAGTTGCTTCATATCCGGGAGCCCCAATGATACGGGCGCTACCCAAGCGATTACGCCGGGCGCTCCGCGTAGCCAGCCACCTGCGCATGCTTGGGGGAATCTGGGCGTGCGCGAGCCGCCCTATGGTCGCCACCATCCTGCATGGCGTTGCGATATGGGCGTGGCATGTCCCGCCGCTTTTCGGGGCTGCGTTGCACCAAGGTCTCTGGCATTATGCGCAGCACGCCAGCTTTGTCGGCACGGGTCTTTTGTTCTGGTGGGCACTGCTGCCTCGCCCGGGCCGAGTATACGCGTGCGGCAACGCGGTAATGCATCTTTTTTTGACCTCGTTGCATACTGGCTTGCTCGGGGCGTTGCTCGTCGTCTCGCCGAGACTCTGGTATCCGGAAAATGCTATCGGCTCAACCTTTTGGGGTCTCGCGCCGCTCGAAGACCAGCAGCTTGCAGGGCTTGTGATGTGGATCCCCGCCGGCCTGATCTATGGCGGAGTGGCACTGTTCCTGGTCAGTCTTTGGATTCGCGCAAGTGGGCGGGGGCAGACACCGCTTCGTGTTATCGAGATCGGCGTCGGCGATTCGATGGATGTTTCGCCTTGACCTCGGCAGGATAACGCAAAATCCGATCCGGAAGCGTGCCTTCGATATTTCCAACGGGATTTGGCCCCACTTGTTCGAAACCGTTCGCGCGTGTGGCATGAAGCTGCAGCACATCTGACGATGCAGCGCGTATGTTCAGCATTCGGACAAGCTCTGGGCGAAGGCCGTCGCCTCTACAAGCGGTCAGATTATGTAGGAAGCAAAGGGATACATTCGGCTGATCTTTCAGTAGCGGCCCCTCGAGGGTCATTTCGATGACAATTCAACGCCCCCGACAAAGCCATGTTCCGGCATTTCATGTTGGTGGACTTCAGGTGCTCTTGCAGCCGCGATTTTCGTTATGGCGCGCCTCGTGCGCTAACGGTTTGCCCCGCTTTTGCGTTTCTTTTGATCTTGCGACTGTCCGGGGTCTCCTTTCATGCGGGCAAGATCCTCCATCGGACACAAAAGCCTCGGCTGCATGGGGTCGGAAATATCGATCTTGTCCCAAGGAATGCGATAAAAGCCACCGTCACGGCGTAGCCGCAATGCATCGAGCACCGCCGCGCCTATCGCCGAAGCGGAAAGTCGCTCGAATGCGGCGTAGATGCCTACGTGGAATTCGGTAATGACAAGATCGTGCCCGTCCTTTTCGGCGCGAATCTCCTCGATGTAGCCGATGCTTTTCCCGCGCGGCGATAACACGCGTCGGCCAACCAGGCGCTCGAGATTGATGGTCGCGGCCATCAGCCCGCCCCCGGGATGCGGCTGACGACGTGGTCGCGCAGCCAGTTTTGCCAACAGAAGATCGCCGTCTCGCGGACATCGATGTCGACCTCGATATCGATGCCGATGTCGCGCACCTTGTTCCAGGCGATCCGATGCGGCTCGCTGTGGCGTTTGCCGCCCAGCCTTGCCGACAGTCCCGCCATCCAGCGTCCGGGCCGTGCACCAAGTCGGCGCGCCAGCGCAATCGATCCTAGTTCGATTGCAACGATCCTTGGTGGCTTGCCTGGCCTCAGTTCCGCCACCAAGCCATCGACCTTGCCGATCTTGACCTGCTCGCGGTCGATCACTTGCTTGTCCAGAACGTCGCGGACCAGATCCATCACGTGCCTCCGAATATTTGCAAAGGGATCGTCACGATCGCCAGCACGAAGCCAAGCGCGATAACAAAGATGACCGCGGCATTCGAGATCATCCCATTGCGGTGCTTGCCGACATAACGCTTGTCGTTCATCAGGAACAGGAAGGGAATCACACTGAGAGGCAGGCTGGCAGCCGTCAGCGCCATCGAGAAGATCGTGAGCTTCAGCGGGTCAACGCCGGCCGCAATCGGTAGGGCGCTGAGAAACAACGCCACCGTGTAGACCGTACTAAAGCCAGGATTGTCCCGCGGTTTCTGGTCCTCGCCCCAGGTCCATCCGAAACCTTGGGCCACGAGATAGGCCTGCTGCAGCCCAACTTCGAGCACGGCACCGAAGCAAGCTATACCGAGCGAAGCAATGAACAGGACAAAGCCCCAGAAGCCGAATATCGGGAACAGGATCAGCGGCAACTGATGGTAGTCGTACACCTGGTCTATGCGGTGCGGGGCAAGCACAAGCGCGGCGACAATCAGCACGCTTACGGAAATCGTGCCGCCAAAGCTCATACCCATCGCCGCAATGGCGCGATTGGCCCCGAGATAGCTTTCGTCCCAGCGATCCTCGATCGCCCCCGACGAGTAAAACATGAACAGATAAGGTGAAATTGACGCCCCAAGAATGCTGACGGCCATGAACCAGTAATTGGTCGCGTCATGGTCTGGCACAGTGAGAATAGCGCCCGCCGCGACCTGACCCCAACCGGGCTTAAGCATCACCGCGCCGACCACAAAACACAGTGTGACCAGCCCGAGCATCGAAACGCCTTTTTCGATAAAGCCGAACGTGCCTTTCCAGAGAAAAACCCAGGCCAGCAATGCCACCAGCAGCGCCCACCAATGGAAGCCGATTCCGGTGGCAAGTTCGAGCGCAATGGCAACGCCGCCGATCTCAGCCGACATGACCAGCAGATTGACCAGAAGGACCGCCAGCAGCGGCCAGAGGAAGGCGTTAAAGCCAAATCGTTCCCGAATCCCATCGGCGATGGTGTGATGGCTAACGGCAGCGAAGCGACCTGCCATCTCGACGAGGAAGACGATGCAGATCGTCCCCAGAACGATCGCCCAGATCAGCTGGAAATGGAATGCCGCACCGGCTTGAACGGCTGTCGTCAGTGAACCGACTTCGAGAAAACCGCCAACGCTGGTGACAACACCCAACGATATTTCCAATACCTTTTTCATGGGTGCGGGCTAAAGGATTTGGTATAGGCGGCGGCCAGGGCGGCAATAGCGTTTCGCACATCCCGCTGCGCCCGCTCCACTTTCGCAGGGTCGTTGTCCTGCAATCCCGCCTCCGCGTTCGCTACCGCGGCCGCCAGGCGGCTGATGGCCGTGATCAGTCCGGCTCGGTCGGGGACCTCAGGTGAATCGGCTGATTGGATTTGGGTTTCGGCATCGGAGAGCTTCCGGCCGACCGATTGCAGCGTACGTGACGTATAATTTTGAGGAGTCGCCCCGGCGAGCCAAGCGTCCAGGGCCATCGATGCCGTTTCCGCCGCGGAAGCCGCGGTTCTCAATTGGCCGTCAATCTGGTCCCTCGATGAAGAGCACGCCGATAAAACAGCCGATATCAGGACAAAGCACAGGAAACTAAGTATATGACAGGCGAACTTTGTGGTGTTTCCACTACGAATTGTCGAGTTGCTGACTCCATGATTGCTCTTGCTGATAGAGAACAATCTCATCTTCTTACCACGCGATAATTGAATCTCGCGATCGTACCGGCGTTTTGTCGAATCAGACTGGATACGCGATCCACTCCCCGGCCGAATTCTCCGGCTCGTGGTTCAATCGATGACTGAGGAAAATGTTCCGCAACGCTGTATGTGGCGAAGGAGTGTTCGGTGGCTTGGCCGGCCACGACGGGAACAATCGGTCGCGGGCGGGGTTCATGTCTCTAGCAAGGGATGGCTCGCCATGAAACCCGCCGTGACCGATCACATAGAAATAAAGAAATACGAACACCCAACCGGAGGCTGGGGCTCGCTCCGTTCCCTGGCGCGTCACGCGCGTAGCGAGGGCCTGTTGCTGTCCGGAATATGGAGCACGCTGCTCAAGCAGAACAAGGCAGACGGCTATATGTGTGTGTCCTGCTCATGGGCGAAACCGGCCCAACCTAGGCCTTTCGAGTTCTGTGAAAACGGCGCTAAGGCCACGATGTGGGATCAGACGAAACTGCGCTGTGGGCCGGAGTTCTTCGCACAGCACAAGGTCGCGGAATTGCTCGATTGGCCAGACCGGGACTTGGAAAAACAGGGCAGGCTGACGGATCCCTTGCGCTATAATCCGGTCACCGACCAGTATGAACCGGTTGCTTGGGAAATTGCATTCCGCGAGATCGCCGTCGAGCTCCAGCGGCTCAATCCGAAATCGGTCGTCTTCTACACCTCCGGCCGAGCCTCGTTAGAGGCCTCCTTCATGTATCAGCTTTTCGCGCGCATCTACGGTTCATCCAACCTGCCGGATTCGTCGAACATGTGTCACGAATCGACCTCGGTCGGCCTGCCCGAGTCGATTGGCTCCCCGGTGGGGACCGTTCAACTCGAGGACTTCTCGAAAACTGACATGATGTTCTTCTTCGGCCATAACACCGGCGTCACGGCGCCCCGGCTGCTGCATCCATTGCAGGAGGCGCGTCAACGAAAGGTGCCGGTGTTCACTTTCAATCCATTGCCCGAGCGAGGGCTGCAGCGGTTCAAGAATCCGCAAAGCCCCGCCGACATGTTGTCGCCGGGGCCTGGAACCAAGATGTCCAGCGACTTCTTTCAGGTTCGTTGCGGCGGCGACATCGCAGCCATGACGGGTATCGCCAAGGCTGTGCTTGCGCTCGACGATGCTGCGCGTGAACAAGCCAATCAGCGGGTCCTGGACGTCGATTTCATCGCGGAGCACACGCACGGCTTTGCCGAATTCGAATTATATCTGCGCGATGCCAGCTGGAACGATATTGTTCGACGCTCCGGTATCGCCCAGGCCGATCTGGAGCATGTCGCGGAAATCTACAGTCGTTCCAACGCGGTAATCGGCAACTACGGCATGGGCCTGACCCAGCACCGGCATGGCACCGAGAATGTCCAGATGCTGTGCAATCTGCTGCTGATGCGCGGCAATATGGGCAAACCCGGCGCCGGCATTTCGCCGCTGCGTGGCCATTCCAATGTTCAGGGCCAGCGCACCGTCGGCATAACTGAAAAACCTGAACTCGCTCCCTTGGACAAGTTCGCCAAGTACTACGCATTCGAGCCACCGCGCGAGAAAGGCCTCGATACGGTCGAGACCTGCGAAGGCGTCATCGGGGGATGGGTCAATGGCTTCATCGGATTGGGAGGCAATTTCGTTCGCGCAGTGCCGGAAACCGGTCTGGTCGAGAAGGCTTGGCGCGGATTAAGCATCCATGTCGAGATCGCAACCAAGCTCAACCGCAGCCATCTCATCCCGGGAGCCGTCACCTATCTTCTCCCTTGCCTGTCCCGGCTGGAAAGGGATCACCAGGGAAGCGGCGACCAGACCGTCTCAATGGAAGATTCGACCGCATGCATCCACGGCTCCTTTGGATCGCGCCCTCCCGCGTCGCCAAACCTCCTGTCGGAGCCTAAAATCGTCGCCGAACTTGCCAAGGCTACGGTGGCGAACAAAAGTTCCATCGCATGGGACCAATGGGTTGCTGATTATTCGCTAATCCGCAACGAGATCGAACGGTGCTATCCTCAACACTTCCGCGATTTCAACACGCGGTTTCTCAAGCCCGGCGGATTTCATCGCGATATCAAGGCATCGAAACGCGCGTGGGAGACACCGAACAAGAAAGCTAATTTCAAGCTGCCGTCGATGCTGGAGGCAAATCCCGATATCGATCTTTCCGGTGACAATGTGCTGACGCTGATCACAGTTCGCTCCAATGACCAGTTCAATACCACCGTCTACGGCTATGACGACAGGCTTCGCGGCGTCTACGGAACCCGAATGGTGCTGCTCATGAACGAGGCGGACATCCAGCGTTTCGGGTTAAGCGCCGGGCAGGAAATCGATCTCGAAACCCATGCCGATGACGGTGTGGAGCGGCGGGTGCGCGGTTTGCGGGTCACACCCTATTCAATTCCCGAGGGCAACTGTGCCGGCTACTATCCGGAACTCAATCCATTGGTCCCTCTCTGGCATCGGGCAAAGAAGGCTCATGTTCCAGCTGGGAAATCGGTACCAGTCAGAGTTGTGCCCCGAGACAGCGGACCGTAGTGGCCTCCTTTGAAGTATAGATCTCGTTCCGATTCTCCTGGCGGCCTTGCCGAAGGCGGCTGAAATATTAGCGTACGCTGGGATTTGAGCTGCCGCAGCGCACATTTCCTCCAGCAGGTGCTGCTGGGTCGTTTCCCCCTACCCTCGTCGGAATTCATTTACCCTCCGGAGGCTCCGATTAGCTCGGTCTTCAAGCATGTCCTCAGTGACATGTGTTGCCGAAGCACTTCGCACCGATTTCGAACCAGAACCGACGGTGCTGAGCATCCTTTTATAACCGGCCGCGTTATGGCCTTGGCATTGATGGTACATTCGTCATGGCAAGGTGCACGAGTTCGTTGATCTGCCGTAGGAAGCGGAAACGATCGCCAATCCTGCTCGACTTTGCCCATCGACCACGGATCTCATCCGGTAGTTTTGCCGCCACCCTTTCAGGAAAACCGGCGGGCCTAAGACAGAGCCTGAGAGGGGCAGCTCTCGTGTCGACCTTGTTTCTGACGGCATGCAGCGACTGGCAATCGGCGCTCCATGCGCATGGCGACAATGCCCGAAAGATATTCGACCTCATCTGGACCTTCGGCGCAGTTGCCGCAACGACGTGGCTTCTTACCGTACTGGTCTTGGCAATGGCGCTTTTCCGAAGCCGCCCGCCTGAGGCGCGATCACCGCTGCAGATCGATCCCGATCAGGAACGTCGACTGAACTGTGCTGTCGGAAGCGCCACGGCTTTGACGGTGGTGGTTCTCATTGCGCTGACGACAGGAAGCTTTTTCGCCGGCAAATCGATCGCTTCGATGAGTGGAAGCGAGACGGTCACCGTCCGTGTCACCGGTCATCAATGGTGGTGGGAGATACGCTATCCCAAAATCGGTTCGTTGCAGGCAATCGTCACGGCGAATGAGCTCCATGTTCCGGTCGGCGAGTCCGTGAAGGTCAAACTCGATTCGCTCGATGTCATTCACAGCTTCTGGGTACCAAGCCTTGCAGGCAAAAGAGACCTTATCCCGGGTCGGCCGAGCGAACTGACCCTCATCGCCGACAAACCCGGCGTCTATCGCGGTCAGTGCGCCGAGTTCTGCGGTTACCAGCATGCCCATATGGCGATCACTGTTGTCGCCGAAAGCCGCGAAGCGTTTGACGCCTGGCGATCCAGGCAAGACGCCAATGCCGTAACCCCCTCCGGCGACGAAGAACGACGCGGCCAGGCGGCTTTTCTCGGGACCGGATGTGCGCTCTGCCATGCGATCAGGGGCACGCCTGCCAGCGGAACGGTCGGACCTGACTTGACCCATGTCGCTGGCCGCCGTTCATTGGCTGCCGATGCTCTTGCCATGACGCCGGGCGCGCTTGCTGCATGGGTTGCCGATCCCCAATCGGTAAAACCTGGCGCGAAAATGCCGCGCATCGCCCTCAGCGCCGACGACCTCAATGCGGTTATTACCTATCTTGGAAGCCTCGAATGAGCAGCATTCGGCAAAAGAACGCCGATCGAATAGAGGAACTGAAAGGCGTTCGCGACACCGGCCTCGACGAGGCAAGGTTGGTCGCTTTTCTCGCCCATGCCTGGCAGACACCAAAAGGGCTTTATGGCTGGCTGGCCACGGTCGATCATAAGGTGATCGGCCGGCGCTATGTCGTGACGGCTTTCCTATTTCTCATTCTTGCAGGTCTGTCGGCACTCGTCATGCGGTTTCAGCTCGCCGCGCCCGAGGCTGGGCGTATAAGCCCAGACTTCTATGATCAGCTCTTCACCATGCATGGCACGACCATGATGTTTCTGTTCGCCGTGCCGGTTATGGAGGCGTTCGCGGTCTACTTGGTACCGCTGATGATTGGCACGCGCAACGTGGCCTTCCCTCGCCTCAATGCCTTTAGCTACTGGATCTACGTTTCAGGCGGAATAATGATTTGGATCGCATTTGCCTTCAATACAGGCGCTGATGCAGGGTGGTTTTCCTACGTTCCCCTCGCCGGACAGTTCTATGGCATTGGCAAACGCCCGGACTTTTGGGCGCAGATGGTGACCTACACAGAAGTATCGGCTCTGGCGGTTGCGGTCGAGATCATTGCGACGGTCTTAAAACAGCGCGCCCCCGGCATGACACTCGACCGCATCCCGCTCTATGTCTGGTCGGTGTTGATCACGGCCTTTGTCATACTGTTCGCCATGCCGGCCGTGATGGTCTCGAGCACAATGCTGATCCTCGACCGGCTCGTCGGCACCAAGTTCTTCGATCAAGCGGCGGGGGGCGATGCGCTGCTGTGGCAGCATCTGTTCTGGTTCTTCGGTCATCCCGAAGTCTATATCATATTCATTCCAGCGACCGGCTTTGTCTCGGCTATTCTGCCCACCTTCGTACGCCGTCCCGTCTTCGGCTATCTCGGAATCGTGTTGTCGCTGATTGCGATCGGCTTCCTGTCTTTTGGACTGTGGGTGCATCACATGTTCGCCACGGGTCTGCCGCAGCTTGGCGAAAGCTTCTTCACCGCCTCCTCGATGATGATCGCCATCCCGAGCGGCATTCAGGTATTCTGCTGGATTGCGACGATCTGGGGTGGCAGGCCGATCTTTGCCACACCGCTGCTTTTCGTGCTCGGCTTCATCTTCACCTTCGTCATTGGCGGCCTGACGGGGGTCATGGTCGCCTCAGTGCCGATAGACCTGCAGGTGCACGACACCTATTTTGTGGTCGCGCATTTCCATTACGTGCTCGTCGGCGGCGCGGTCTTCCCCTTGCTCGGTGCCGTCTACTACTGGTTTCCTAAAGCCACCGGCCGCATGCTTTCCGAGCGGCTCGGCCACTTAAATTTCTGGTTTGTATTCCTCGGGTTCAACCTCACCTTCTTTCCGATGCACATTCTCGGGTTGCAGGGCATGCCGCGCCGCGTCTACACTTATCCGCTGGAAAGCGGCTGGGGCAGCGCTAACCTCTTCATCAGTCTTTCATCACTAGTTCTATTCGTCGGCTTCGCACTCTTCTTCTTAAACATGCTGCTCAGCTTTCGGAACGGCCTCCCCGCCGGCGACAATCCGTGGGGTGCGAGCACGCTCGAATGGGCTACGACTTCGCCACCGCCGTCCTATAATTTTCCGCGCTTGCCGGTGGTGACTCATCGCGAGCCACTTTGGGCTGAGCCCGATACACTCGCAGTCATCGAGGGTCTGCGCGTTGATGCGCGCGAGGTGCTCGGCGGCATGGTTGCGGACGCTGTGCCGCAACTGCGCCTGCCATCGGCTGACAATTCGATCTGGCCACTGCTCTCAGCGACCGCCGTAGGCGGTACATTCTTCGCCTCGATCTACACGCCATGGGCCGTGGTTTGGGGCGCGATACCGATCTCAATCGGCTTCATCTGCTGGTTCTGGCCAAAGGGTGAACCGGAGGACGAGGAATGAAACAACGCCCCGTCGTCGATGTCAGCCATCTCCCCACATATGGTTTCGGCGCAGCGAGCCCAATGTGGTGGGGAACACTCGCCTTCATCGCCCTTGAAGCCACCGGTTTCGCTCTGGCGATCGGCACCTATTTCTACCTGGCTGTCCTGGCCCCACACTGGCCAATTGCGGCGCCCGCACCCGATCTGGCGCCAGGTACGGCAATACTGATCATTCTGCTCGCCAGCCTTGTTCCCAATCACTTGGTCGACCGCTGGGCCAAACAGCAGGATTTCCATAAGGTCCGCGCCGGCATGGTATTCATGACGATCGTCGGGATCCTGCCCCTGATCGTGCGTATCTGGGAATTTCCCGCGCTTCGCATCTCATGGGACCAGAACGCCTACGGTTCAATCGTCTGGTTCCTGCTTGCACTGCACACATCGCATCTTCTAACCGACGTCGGAGACACAATCGTGCTCGCTGTTTTGATGTTCACGCAAAAGGGAAAGGTAGGCCGCCGGCTCAGCGATGTTTCGGACAATGCGTTCTACTGGGACTTCGTAGTCGCCTCCTGGGCTGTGCTCTATCTCGTCATGTATTGGGCGCCGAGGATGTGAAATGCGGGCGATCAGCAATGGCGTTTCCTGGGCCGGCTTTGCTAGCGGGCCAATCGCTTGGGCAGTGTCGCTACAGGTCGACTATGCGATTGCCGACTTGCAGTGCCATTCCGGGTTTCGTCCAACGGCGCTGTTTTCGCTGCTGGCTACCGGCGCCGCATTGGCAGGTATTGCCTTGTCCTGGCGCGCCCTACGGGACGTTGGCTTCGGCATAAGCCCGCCGCTGCACGCGCGCACGCGGCGCTTTCTGGCCGGCACTTCGGTCGGCATCGGAGCGCTGTTTGCGCTGGCCATGCTGGTGCAAATCGCGGCTGGGCTGATCTTCAGCGGTTGCGAATTATGAGTATGCCAAGTTACCGGCGGCCGCCGGCCTCCTGCCAATGGCAGACGCATTGGCCCGTACAAGGGCGACAGGCCTCGGGCTCCGGCCAAAACCGCCGCGCGCTCACGCTGGGAGGCCGACTCCTGCGGCTGGGTCCTGCCATGCTTCAGGCCTTCGCCGCCATCATCGCGCGGTCCATCGTGGCCGCCTTGGCGCTGGCGGCCTGTTGCATCCAATTGGCGGCAGATGAAATCCAGAAGGGTGAATATCTTGCGCGAGCCGCCGATTGCGTCGGGTGTCATACCTCCAACCCAAGTCGACTGTTTGCCGGCGGATATCCCGTGCCGACGCCCTTCGGCGATGTCTACTCTACCAACATCACACCGGACCAGGAGACAGGCATCGGCCGCTATTCCGAGGATGAGTTCGTGCGAGCCGTCCGGGAAGGCGTAGGGCGCGACGGGACCGATCTTTATCCGGCCATGCCGTACGACAGCTTCGCCAGGATGAGCCGCGAGGACGTGCTCGCGATCAGGTCCTATCTCCTTGTGCAAACACCGATCATTCAGCCCCGACCGCAAAACACCCTGCCGTTTCCATTCAATCAGCGCTGGGCCCTCGGGCTGTGGAAACTCGCGAACTATCGTCCCGGCAGCTTCACGCTGGATCGAAGTCGAACCCAGGCCTGGAACCGGGGCGCCTATCTGGTGGATGTGCTCGGCCACTGCGGTGCCTGCCACACACCGAGGAATGTGACATTCGGCGAGGATGAGGATCGCAAGTTCGCCGGTGGTGCCGCGGGCATCTGGCAGGCCTTCAACATCACCGGCGACAAGACGACGGGAATTGGAGGCTGGAGCGATGAGGAGCTGTTTCGCTTTCTCAAAACCGGCGCCGCGCCTGGAAAGGCTTATGCCAGTGGTCCGATGGCGGAAACGGTGATGAGCAGCTTGCAACATCTTTCCGATGACGACATTGGCGCCATAGTCGCCTATCTCAGGGAGGTTCCTTCCCAATCCGGAGACGAGCAGCAGCCCCGTTTCTCATGGAGCGGGGCGACTACGGCCACTGCTGCCGACCCCAGCAACGTGGCGCAAGGCAGCACCAGCACGGCTAGCGACCTTTACGGGTCTCTGTGTTCGGGCTGCCATGGATTAGATGGAAGCGGATCGCCTGACTCTTCGAATGCCTCACTGACCCACAACAGTACCCTGGGCGCGGCCACTCCTGAGAATCTCGTCATGACAATTCTTACCGGCGTCAAGGCGGGCGACGTAGCAGGTCGCAAGTCGATGGCTGCATTCTCAGATTGGCTGGATGATGGCCAAGTGGCGAGCCTCGCCAACTATGTAAGTACCCGTTTCGGAAATCCGAAACTCAGCGTGACGGCAGCCGACGTGCGCCAGATGCGGGCAGGCTCGACGACACAACAGACGGTCACCCTGCTCGCGGGCCAGGCACTGGTGATGACCAGTGCTGGTTTATCGTTCGGCTTGCTCCTACTCCTGGCAAGGCGTTCTCGCCTTGCATCTCGTCTTTCCGATTTCACGTCCGCGCAAAGAGATACGCAGTGATGTCGCGCGCCTCCTGGGGCGACAGGTTGATGTTCGGCATGGCCGTTTTCGGATCGACGTCCCGTGATCTGCTGATCCAGCGCATCATCGCATCTGAAGAGGTCCGGCCGCCGCGGCCGCCAATATAGGCCCGCTCTGCGACACCGCGCAGGGATGGGCCGACGCTCCCATGAGCGCCGGGCACACCAGGAATTTCATGACATCCTCCGCAGCCATTGCGGATCATTACCGGAACAGCGCGCTCGACATCGCCGCCGACTTGCTGCGAGACGGCGGCTTCACGCGAAGTGTTGCTGCGGATAGCCCCTGTCGTGCCGGCGATTAGAAGAACAGCGACACCCGCTGTTGCCCACGCCGTCCACCAGAACATATGTCGCCGCCGATCAGAAGTGGTCGGCCGTGTCTCTGGTTTCCGCCTCTTCGCCATTGTTGTCGCCTTGTCATTCTGAGCAAATTCGCCGAAGGCAGATTGGCACGCGTGCGCTAAATAGCTAGGCGAAAACTGAAACCCGGCGGCATTGTTCCGCAACAGTTCGGCAACGGCAAAAAACGCTTGTCGCCAGTGCGACACCAATTCAGCGCGTGCGAAAAGGATGCGTTCGCCCCAGCGATCGACGGCATTATCAAGGAGGCCGACGAGATCGTGGGAGAAGTTGCCGATAAGAAGGTGCTCGATGCCGCGCTCATCACCGCAGCACAAGCCGTCGAGCACTACGAGATCACCCGATATGGAACGCTCATCGCCTGGGCGGAACAGACCGGCAAGGACGCAGTTGCAAAACTTTTGATCACAACTCTCACTGAGGAAAAAGCGGCCGACAATAAGCTGACCACGATCGCCGAGCGAAAAGTCAATCAGAAAGCTGCTCGTTAAACGCCAGTGGACCGAGAGTTAGGCATGAATCCGAAGGGCGAACAAACCCGGTCTCTCTGGATGAAGGTGGAAGTCGATCCCGCCGCTCCGCGTTTCTCGGGGACGTTCAATTGCGATACGGTAATCATCGGATCCGGGATTGCCGGACTGTCCGTGGCCTACGAACAACCGCCGTTGGTGAGACCGTTGTCGTGGTTGATCGCGGCCCCATAGCCGCCGGCATGACGTCGCGAACGACAGCCCATCTCGCGCCGATTTGCGACGATGGGCTCGGTGCACTAATCAATATTCGCGGTGAAGAAATGGCTCGGCTGTTCCACCAGAGCCAGGAAGCGGCAGTCGCCCGTCTTGAGGAAATCGTTGGCGAACTCGGCATCGATTGTAATTTTCGCCGGCTGGGTATTCGGCCGAAAGCCGCCCGCGATCAACGCCAGGAGGAGTTCGATGCCGCGAGAACGATCGGTGCGGCTGCCAAACTCGTGACCGGTGTGCCGCTCAAGGGGTTCGAAAAGGCGCCAGTCATTCGTTACCCGAACCAGGCGACTTTCCACCCGCTGCGGTACCTTCGTGGACTTGTCGCGGCTATCCGCGAAAGGGGCGGTCTCATCTTTGCCAACAGCACCGTGGTGACGCTCAAGCACCGGGAACGGCGGATCATCGCGGCATCACACGCCGTCGTTGCCACCAATTCCCCGATCAACAATCGTTTTCGCTTGCACACCAAGACGTCGCCATATCGAACCTACGCGATGGCCTTCACGCTGCCTCATGGCTTCTTCCAGACGTGCTCTTCTGGGACACTGGCGATCCCTGTTCGAAGCGATCGAAGCGTGGATCCGCTCGCTAGTGCCAACTTTGGGTAAAGAGGTAACGCGCTGGTCTGGACAGGGTCTCGACACGATCGATTATTGCGCCTTCATCGGTCTCAACCCGGCAGTCAGGAACCTCGGGGCAGCGCCGCCGTTAGTTCTCAAACAAACGAAGGAGACAACACCATGGATTGGAACCGCGTCGAAGGGAACTGGAAGCAGGTCAAAGGCAAGGTCAAGGAACAGTGGGGCAAGCTCACTGACGACGACCTTGACCGGATTGCTGGCAAGCGGGACCAGCTCGAAGGCATGATCCAGGAACGCTACGGCATCGAGAAGGACCGCGTCCGCCGCGACATCGATGAGTGGTATGCCCGCCAAGGCTGGTAGCGCCTTCTGGATAGCCGCAGCCTGACCGCGGCAAATTGCGATCTTTGATGCCCGAACAAAGAGCGGAGTTATTAGCTGACTAAACAATCATAGCACGATGAACCGATGGCCAAGAAGAAATCAAAGCTGACTTTGTCCACTATAGAAGCGGCCGCGCGCGTCGCCGCCTCAGAGGCGGCTTATTTTGCCCGCAGATGCGGCCTCACCCCGGACGAGGCACTGCGGATAATGCGTGAGGCGCATGAGACGCTGGACCCCAAGGCTCGAGGCAACGGAGAGCGGAAGCGCTAGGGTGCCAAGGCTATATCGCTGGACATTCGGGGCAGGCAGGCGGCGATCTAAAGCACGTCGCCCTTTAAATTCGGGATTCCCTGAATGACGGTTTGATGATTCATTGCGGTGGAAGGGAGAACCGTGATGGGCAAGCCGTTACCGATGGCGTTGCGTAAGCGTGTTGCGGCGTTTGTGGATGAGGGCAACAGCAACCGTGAGGCGTCGCGTCATTTCCGGGTTTCGCCGAAGTTCGTGAACGATCTGATGAAGCTGCGCGCCGAGCGGGGCTCGCTTGAGCCGCGCCGGCAAGGCCATGGCACTGGCGGCGGCAAGTTGGCCGCTCACGCCGACTTCGTGCGCCAGCGGATGGCCGAGAATGGCGATCTGACGCTCGACGAACTGTGTGTGGAACTGGACGGGCGCGGCGTTA
>NZ_FOVT01000023.1 GCF_900115245.1 Mesorhizobium sp. NFR06 | reverse complement strand
CGGCCTCGGGGCTGGCGACGGCGCAGGGCGACCATGCCATCACGCTGGTGCAGGTCGGCGCCACGGTGCAGGGCCAGTACACCGATGCCGGCGGCACCCACACCGCCTTCACGGTGTCGGTCGCTTCCGACGGCAAGATGACGGTGGTGCAGAACGTCGCGCTTGAACACCTGGTCGACGGCTCGACGGCTGCCGCCTACAACGACGCGCTGAACCTGGCCGGCAAGATCGCCGTGACGGCGACGGTGACGGATGCCGACGGCGACACCGCCAGCACCGGCGCCATCGACGTCGGCGGCGCGGTCACCTTCCTCGACGACGGCCCCTCGATCACCAATGCGGTGGTCGGCAGCTCGGTGACGTTGGACGAAGGCAACACCAATGCGGGTTCGCCGCCGGTGAGCCATGCGGCGGCGATCGTGCTGCCTGCCGGCTTCACGGCGGGCGACGACGCGAATGTGCCCGGGACGGGCTACATCTCGACGGCGTCGAGCGGCAGCGCGCTGTTGACGATCACCTCTTCCTTCGGCGCCGATGGCCCGGCGGCGGGCGGCGGCGTCAGCTATGCGCTGTCGGCGGTTGCCGGCTCGTCCGGCGTGACGCTGACGGACGGCACTGTAGTCGACCTGGTGCAGGTGTCTCCGACCCTGGTGCTGGGCGTGGTGCACAACCAGCCGACTACGGTCGCCTTCGCCATCTCGATGGACGGCAGCACCGGCGTGGTGACGGTCGAGCAGTATCTATCGCTGCACAACCCGACCCCCGGGTCGAGCTATGACGAGACGACGAGCCTAACCAACGGTTCGCTGTCGGTGATCGCCACGGTGACGGACGGCGATGGCGACACGGCCTCCTCGCAGGCGGTCAATGTCGGCAGCCAGATCAGCTTCCATGACGACGGTCCGGTCTTCAACTCGGTGATGGACGCGATCGTGGCCAATCAGGCCGGTACCAGCTTCACCGGACTTTACAACGCGGCTTACGGCGCCGACGGGCTCGATCACCTGTCGCTCGCGCTTCAAGCGAGTGGCACGTATAGCGGAAGCGCGGTCACCTTTGCCCAGAGCACCAGCTCGGGCGTCACGACCGTTCAGGTGCAAGACGCAACCACGCACGCTGTGATCTTCACATTCTTCTATACCGAGACCCCACAGGCCGATGGCGGCGTGCTGATGCATGCCTATTCCAACTCGGGCGATCCGGCAGGCAGCGCCTTCTTCACGCTCGATCTCAATGCGGACGGCACCTACGATTACACCCTGAACTCGCCGTCGGTGATCACCACGACGACGGTGACCGGTGATTCCGCGTTCTCATCCTCCGGTGGCAGTCAAAATTCGCTCACCTCGCCGGACGGCCAGCTCGTCATCACCGGCGATCTCAACGGCGCTGGGGCACAGGTCAAGGCTTCCGCCGTGGGTATCGCGGTCGGCAGCACGGGGCAGCAGATGGACCCGCACGAGACGCTGCACCTCAACTTCACGCAGGATCAGACGACAGTCAGCTTCGTTCTCAACAAATGGGGCGGGAACGGTGTCGCCGACGTCCAGTTCCATGTTCTCGACAATGGCGGCTCCGTCAGGGACTTCGATCTTCAGATCACAAAGCCCGCGACCGACATCACGATCAAAATCGTGGACACCTCGGACAACACGCTTTTGACCACCAACGGCGGCGTGGCGTTCAATGCCGCGACCAGCACCTATACGCTGTACGTCAATCACACCTACGACAACATCAACGTCACCTATGACCACCAGGTCAGCGGCAACGCGACCTTTGCTTTCAACAACATCACCTATGGCGAGGTGACGACGATCCACGATCTCACGATGAATTTCGGCCTGTCGGCAACCGACGGCGATGGAGACGTCTCGACGCTCACCGATCCGCTGACGATCGCCACAACCTCCGCGCTGACGCTCGACGCGCATAGCTCTGCATTTGCCCCGGTCGACGGCAATGACGGCGTCGTCATCGCTGGCGGCTCAGGCAACGATACGCTCATCGGCGGCGATGGAAACGACATCCTGATCGGTGGCGCAGGAGCGGATAAGATGACCGGTGGCACGGGCGCCGACACGTTCAAGCTTGATCATCTCGACCTCAACATCAAGGATCTGATCACCGACTATCACGGTGCCGGCCCTGGTGGCGAGGGCGACAAGATCGATCTGACCGCTCTGTTCGATACGCCAGTGGGAGGCAATATCGCCGACTACGTTCACTATGACACCAGCACGAAGGCGTTGAGTGTCGACGCCAATGGCTCGACCGGTGGCGCAAACTTCGTGGATGTCGCCGTGCTACAGAATGGCCCGGCCACTACCGGCACCATCAACATCCTCTATGACGACACCAACCACGTGCAGCACACTGTCACCATTTAGTACTTATGCGCGGCCACATTCCCGTGCTATGCATTAGCGAACCGTGAATTCGCAGTTTGGAGAGGGACTTACATGAGGCATTCCGCAAGACTTCTGGCTTCGGCCGCGGCGCTGCTGCTCGCCGGATCGACGGGCTTCGCCGCCGACATCATCGGCGAGCCGGCGGTGAATTATTGCCGCACCGTCGGCACTTCGGACCTGGTGCTGACGGACAACATGGTCGAGCTCAAGGACCATGTGGTGAAGCTGATGGACGAATCGGTAGCCGTCGCCAACAGCCCGGAATGGATCAACTCGTCGCGCCCCGCCTTCGTCTGGGCTTCGGAAGCCAAGGTCGCCTGCGGCATGGCCTATGGCTATCTCAAGACGAACTACAAGGACGAGGACACGCTCAACAAATGCGAGTGCTTCCACGACCGCATGGTCGAGTATATGCACTGAGCTGACGGGCCAGCGCGCGCCGGCTGGCCGCGATGGTGGCCATCGGAAGGCTGCCGAAGGCGATCGCCGTCGCGGTCGCCTTGCTGGGCCTGGGCGAGTCCCCTGTCCATGCCAACTGGCTGGAACGGCCGCAATCGCGGCTGGCGCGGCCCGCCCACTGCGGCGCGGCGGCGGAACGAACCCGCGAGACATTCAAGGCATTCGCGACCTGCCAGGCGTCGCTCTACGGCCTCGAGCCGGTGCTGGCGCATGCGGTGATGGAGATCGAAAGCGGCTTCGATCCGGGCGTGCGCGGCGCCGACGGCGAAGTCGGCCTGATGCAGGTCATGCCGGCAACGGCGCGGCTGCTCGGCTTTCGCGGCTCGCTTGACGAGCTTGGCGAGCCGGCGACCAACATCGCGCTGTGCGTGAAATATCTGGCGCAGGCAACAGGCTCGCCGCGGGCGATCTTTGCACCACCGTGATGAAATACCGGGCCGGGCATGGCGAAACCCGCTTCTCGGTGCGCTCGGTCGATTACTGCCAGCGCGCCCGCGCGATCCTGGAGCGGGAAGGCCTCGACGTGAGCGGGCCGTTGCCGGTGGCGACGATCGGATTCTCCGACGTCTCGACAGTCGGCTTTTCCGACCCTTCGGCGGACGGCGCCGTCGCCAGCCAGGGGAAACGCATCTGCGTGCGCCGCGTGTTCGTGCCCGGGCCGCGATACATGAAATGCGCGCAATATCGAAGCCCGGAGCAGGCAAGGGCGATACAGGCGCTGAGGGCGCGGCTCTTCGACGGGTAAAGCAATTCCAGGAAAGGCGTGACACGGTTTTCCGTCAGTAATTGCGTCAAAGCGGTTCGCCGTTTCCGGAAAACGGTGCAAAGCTCCAGGCCACAGCTCAAGAATTGCGAGACGGCGGGACGATCAAGACGGTAAGATCAATCGAAGACAGACCGGGACAAATACCCGGCGGAAATATTGGGTGGACGCATGACGAAACGCCAGCGGCACGATCCGCTTTTCTGGGCGATCGCTCTCGGGCTGGTCGCGACGCTGTCGGGATGCCAGTCCAAGAGCGCCGCGTCGGACGTGCTCGATCCTTCGGCGATTGCGGCACCCGCCGGCCAGGCGACCAGCGCGGCGGCGCCGGCCCAGCAGGCAGGCAGTACTACCCTGGCCGGCCCGACTTCGGCCGCCGCCGCGAAGGCCATGACACTCGGCACGGGAGCGGCCAAGGTGGCCATGCTGCTGCCGCTTTCGGCCCCCGGCAGCACGGGCGAGAACGGCAGGAAAATGTATGACGGCGCGCGCCTGGCGATGGCCGATCTCGGCGACAAGCTGCTGACGCTGACGATCCAGGACACGCGCGGCGACAGCGGCTATGCCAAGGACCTGGCGCTGAAGGCGATCACGTCGGGCGCGGTCAAGGTCGTCATCGGACCGTCCGAGCTTACGGCCGCGCAGCACCTTGCCAAGCTCTCCGGCTCGAAGCGGCCGCCGGTGCTGGCGCTGGCCGACAATTTCGCCGGCGGCGCCGGCGTCTATTCCGTGCGGCTCGGCGAGGCCGACAGCGCGGCGGCGGGCGCGGCGGCAATAGCCGCCAAGGGCGCCAGGAAATTCGTGCTGATGGTGCCGGCCGGCACCGATGCCAGCGCCGCCGAATCGCGCGTCGCCAACGCGCTCAGCATCTCCGGCGCCACGCTTGCGGTGACGCTGCCCTATTCGGCGACCGACGGCGGCGCCAAGGTGGTGTCCGACATGGGCTCGCTGGTCGACGCGCCGGACGCCGTCATCGTCGTCAGCGGCGACGGCAGCCCGACCGCGGTGCTGGCGGCACTCAAGGCGAAAGGCATTCCCGGCAAGGCCGTGACGCTGATCGGCACCGATCGCTGGCTCGAGCATCCCATGGATCCGCTCTACGAGGGCGCCTATATCGCGACGCTCGACCAGGGCGAGACCGGGCCGATCGCCGACCGCTTCAAGGCGACCTACAACTACCAGCCGGACGTCAACGTGGCCTACGCCTACGACATGGTGGCGCTGACCGCGGGGATCGCCAGCTCAGCCGGCCCCGACGGCTTCAGCAAGCAGGTGCTTGAAAACGCCAGCGGCTTCCGCGGCTCGACCGGCCTGTTCCGCTTCCGCGCCGACGGCTCGAGCCAAAGGTCGATGCCGTTCTTCAGGGTGGAGAAGGGCCAGCTGAAGCTGGTGGAGAAGTCGACTTCGGGGTTTTAGCTTCTGGGCTTTGGGGGGCTCGTTGGATTCTCTAAAAAAGCTTCTCGTTATAGCTGCAATTGCCGCGGCAGTGGCAGGTGCGGTGGCCGGCATCGAACGGTTGGTGCTTGTCTCGCCAGAGCCGGCCGTGTCGAGTGAACCACCGCAGAAGAAGCCGGCGCCACAACGCAGATGGCGCGTGATTTAGTTGGACGGCGGAGCCTTCCAGTTGAGTTCTCTCAAAGTGCCAGCTTCTCTGCCGACCCAACGACTAAGCTGATCGAGGCGACGGCTATGGCTCCGCCAACAACGTCCAGGAAATAATCGGCACCGACCGCCGGCTCGAGCGCGTCCTGTTCGAGCCAAAGGTCGTGCCCTTCTTCAAGGTGGAAAAGGGCCAGCTGAAGCTGGTGGAGAAGTCGATGTCGGGGTTTTGAGGTGAGCGGGGTTTAACGTGGACCCTGCACTTGCAATAGCCGCGCTTGGCTCGTCCCCGACGACAAATCTTACTGCAAGAATAGAGACTGCGGCGACCATCGCACCGGCGACCACATCGATCAGGTGATGTCCGCCTTCTGGAAGTGTGCTGATAATCATTACGGCGTTCAGGCACCCGACAGACCAGAGCAACCAGCGATAGTCTCGCAGCGCGTAGACTATCATGATGCCGAGCGCGGTGTGATAAGACGGGAAAGTGACGAGACCTTCGGCCCTCGTCACGAATAGATCGAATGGCTCTCCTGAACGAATCCTCATCAGCTCGGTGAAGTGCCACATCCCCGCTCGTGCCGTGAAATTGCTGAAGTCAACCGGTTGCGGCTGGAAGTAAGCATAGGCCCCGGCGGCCGGAACCAACCACATTAAGGCGCCGGTCAACGCGGACGAAACCGCCAGCAAAGCGATGAACTCGGTCAGGCGGGGTCGCTTTGCGAAACCCAGCAAAATGAACAGCAAAGGAAGCTGCCGCCCAAGCGCGTGATAAGCGAAAACGAGCGTGTCGGCGACCAGAGGCTGCCTGTTCGTGAAATCGAGAAAGGCTCGCCAGTCGAATCCGATCGCTGCGTCCAGCGCTGCCAATGTTTGGTCCATCAGCGGCCTATTGGTCGCCGAAGCCAGATACATGAACCAGACGGATGCGAAGCTGAGTGGAACAAACAGAGAGGCGTTTGCGGCCATCAAACGGACGGCGGCAGCGCTGCTCGCGATCAATCGCCCAATCCATGACTTGTCTTTTTCGATACGCCATTCCACGAGCCGCATGACGACAAAGATTGCCGCGAGCACCATCATAACTTTGGCCAATTCGAACCAATTGTCCAGATCGAGAATGACGCTGGAGTGTCGGAAATAGAAGAAGTCCGCAACAAAGAAGGCTAGCGCGACAGTTGCTATCGTTGCAGCCAGTCTGAACTCGCTACTGCGCACCGCCACGCCTCAGCTTTGTCAGTTGAGTTGCTCAAGTATTCCGGAACTGGTTGCAACCACCAGAGCGTGATACATCTGCAACACTATTGCACAGATCGCCGCCATCGATATTGGCACGCCGAACGGCACGACACCATTGCGATCCATATGCTGCACATAATGGCGAAACATCCCAGCCGGCAGCAGGAAGGGATTTTTGACCAAAGCAGCCGTGGCAATCGCGAAGACCAGAAGGAATACGGAAAAAACCGCAAGATTGCTTCCGCCCACCAGAAACGGAGTTACGCTCATCAGCTTGACGTCGCCGGCGCCAATCTTGCGCAACAGCCAGAATGGGAAGAGCGCAAGGAACAGCGCAACACCACCAAAGGCGCTGATCCCCATCTCCAGCCATGAGTGAGTTTGCAATGCTTGGAATTGCAAAGCTCCAAGGCCGAGGCAGAGCAACAGCAGCACGTCACGGTTCGATATGCGCTGCGTGGAAAAATCGGTCCAGGCGATACGCCCGAGCAGCAAGATGGCCAACCCCTTGAACACGAGCGAAGCGGTCAGCAACACGGTCATGACCGCTCTATGTTCCGGACGCTGGATGACAGAAGCTTCAGATTGTTGGCCACGGTCGGATCGTTGGGCGCCAGCTCATAGGCCTTGAGGAAGTTGGTGCGCGCGTCCTGCAGCTTGCCGCGCAACAGATAGGAATAACCGAGATTGTTATAATACTCCGGCGTTGCGCCGAGCAGCCGATAGGCCCGGCCATAGGCCATGTCGGCCAGATCGAAGCGCCTGATCCGGTCGCAGGACGCGGCGAGGCCAAGCCACGCGACACCGTCGTTCGGCGCCAGCCTCGTCGCTTTGTAGAACAAGGCGCCGGCATTGCCGTAATTTTCCGAACGGAACTGGGTCTTGGCCTCGGTGACCGCCTGGTCCGAGGCGTAATAATCGACATCGCTGATGGTTTTCAGCCCGTCGAAGGTATCGCCAAAGGCGGTGTAGTCGCCTTTGGCGGGCTCATTGGTGCGCACGACGCCGTCGGCGATGTCTTTTGTCTGGCAGCCCGCAAGGAAGATGAGCAGCAGGCTGGTCGCGAATGCGATGCGCTTTGGCCGTATCATTGTGTGTCCCACGAGTCCCCGACTCAGTTTTAGAGGGTAATCATATGATCGGCTAGAAGAAAATGCCCTTCATGCGAATGATTACCGGCAGCATGATGATCATCAGCACCACCGGAAAAATACAGAGGCCAAGCGGAATCGTCATCTTGACCGGCAAAGAATTGGCGCGCTCCTCCGCCTGCAGAATGCGCTGGTCGCGCATCTCGGCGCTGTAAACGCGCAGGGCGTCGGTGAGACTGGTGCCCAACTCCTCCGATTGCCGGAACAGAACCGCCAATGCCTTCGCTTCCTCCAAGCCGATGCGATCGGCGAGCTCACGCAATGCCTCGCGCAACGGCTTACCCGCCCGCAATTGCAGGTTCATGATCGTCAGCTGGATGCCCAGCCATTTGTGCGTTCCCGCCATTTCCTGGCTCACCCGTTCGACCGCCGCCTCCAGGCTCATGCCGGCATCGGCGCAGGTGATCATCATGTCCATAAAATCGGGAAAGGCACGGCGGTAAATCTGCTTCTGCGCGTTCTCAAAGCGATCGAGCATGATACTCGGGATGACGATGCAGCCGAGACCAATCAAGCTCGCGCCAATAAAAGCAAAGAAGCCGGGTATCCGTGCCGGCAAGATTTTTGACAGCAGGGCGTACATAAGCAGAAAGCCTATGGCGACGGCGGCCAGTCGGCAAAGCGTATAGATGAGCGACGCGCTCGATTGATAGAAACCGGCGCGAAAGAGCTTGGCTTCGAGGGCGTCGGGCTCATTGCGCTCCTTCTCCATCGACTTGAAATAAGCTTCGACCGGCTTTTGCGCCGCAACCCTAACGAGATGATCCTGTCCCAGGATCGAGCGGCGATCCACATGCCTATCGCCGACGAGACTGTGCGTCACCAGCCGGCGCGTCTGGACCGCGGGCAGGAACGTCAACGCCGCGAACAGAAACAGGGCCACCGCCGCCACGAATACGGCGAGTGAAACCAGAAAGGTCAGGTCGTTCGTGTTCGAAAACAGGCTCATGGTCGCTCCTAGAAGTCGAAAGTGACCATGCGATACATGATGTAGACGCCGAGCAAGGCCCAAGCCCCGAATATCGTGAACACCGGAAAGATCAACGGGTTGCCCCATATCTTACCATAATAGGAAGGCGCCACGAGCATCAGGATCAGAAACATAAAGACAGGAAATAGCGAGATGATCCATGCCGACACGCGGCCCTCGGACGAGAGCGCCCTGATCTTCAATGCAAGTTTCCGCCTTTCGCGCAGCACGGATGAAAGGTTGGCCAGGATCTCGGTAAGGTTGCCGCCTGTCTTGGCCTGGATCGAGAGCGACACCGACAGCAGGTGCAGACCCTCGAAGCCGACCCGCTCCGACAGTTTCCGCACCGCCTGCTCCATGCTAAGCCCGAAGGTGATCTCGTCGGCGACGATGCCGAATTCCGTGCCGAGCGGGTCAGGCATTTCGCGCGCGACGAGGCCGATTGCGACCGAAGCCGGGTGTCCGGCGCGAAGTGAACGCACGATCATGTCGAGCGCGTCGGGCAATTGCCGGGAGAACTTCAGGATCCGCTTTTTGCAAGCCCAGCGCAGGATAAGTATCGGCAATGCGAACCCCACTCCCAGAAAGATGAGGAAAGCCGCAGGCATCGAAATACCGATCAGCGACCAGAGAATCAGCGCCAGCGCCAAACCGGCGAGAAGGAACGATATCGCGAAAGTCATCGGGTTTCCGGTTATGCCGGATCGGGTATACAGCCGGTTCAACCAGACAAAGCTGGAGACGAAGTCTCCTGAATCGGTCAGGCCACGCTCGCGGAGCAGGCTTTGCAGGGTCTGCTCCGCAGGCGCCTCATCGGCAAGGCGGCGAAGCCGATGATTGACCGAGGCACGATGCGAGCGCTGGCGGGTAAGGGAAAGATAAAAGGCCTCGCCAGCGAGAATGACGGAGGCGGCCGCGACCACGTAGATGAAGTAGACTAGCGTTTGTCCTGTAAGCATTACAGGGCTACCTGCGGATTGAAGGCATCCTTAGCGAAGTGAAGGCCGAGCGTAGCGGCCTCCGAGGCGAAGCGCGGACGCACGCCCGTGGCGCGAAAATCACCGACAATCGTGCCGTCGACGGCAACGTCGCGCCTGACATATTGATAAATTTCCTGAAGCTGGACGACATTGCCTTCCATGCCGGTGATCTCCGAAATCGAGATCACGCGACGGCCGCCGTCGGAAAGTCGCTGCGTCTGCACAATGATGTCGATGGCGGAGGCGATCTGCGCGCGGATAGAGTCGTGCGACATAGGCATTCCGGCCATGCCGACCATCTGCTCCAGGCGCGATATGGCGTCGCGCGGCGTGTTGGCGTGGATGGTGGTCATGGAACCTTCGTGACCGGTGTTCATGGCCTGCAGCATGTCGAAGGCTTCCTCGCCGCGCACCTCGCCAACGATGATGCGATCCGGCCGCATGCGCAGTGCGTTCTTCACCAGTTCGCGCTGACGTATCTCGCCTTTGCCCTCGACATTGGGCGGGCGCGTTTCCAGGCGGCCGACATGCGGCTGCTGCAGTTGCAGTTCCGCGGCGTCCTCGATGGTGACCAGGCGCTCCTTTGAGGGGATGTAACTCGACAGTGCGTTGAGCAGCGTCGTCTTGCCACTGCCGGTGCCGCCCGAAACCAGGATCGACTTGCGCGCCTGCACCGCGATCCTGAGCATGTCGATCATCGGCTGGCGGATCGAATTGAACGCCATCAGGCGTTCCAGCGAATAAGGATTCTTCGAGAATTTGCGGATCGACACCAGCGGGCCGTCGATCGAAACGGGCCGCACCGCGATGTTGACGCGCGAGCCGTCGGCCAGGCGCGCATCCGCCATCGGCGCCGATTCATCGACACGACGACCGATGGCCGAGACGATCTTGTTGATGATGCGCAGCAGATGCGCCTCATCGCGAAAGCGGATCGAGGTTTCCTCGATCATGCCGCGACGCTCTATGAACACGCGCTCATGCGTGTTGATCATGATATCGGTGATCGAGTCGTCCTTGAGCAAAGGCTCGATCGGACCCAAGCCCAGCATCTCGTCGGCGGTGTCGCTGGTCAGTTGATCCAACTCGCGGGCATTCAAGGGCACATTCCGGCTGCGTACAAACTCGCGCACGATCGGCCGGATCTCGTTCAGGATTTCATCCTTCGATGCGCTTTCCAGCGCCGTCAGATTGAAACGATCGATGAGGTGGCGATGCAGCTCGACCTTCAGTGTCAGGAAGTCGAGACCTTGCGGTTCGGCATCCCCCACAGGCGCTGCGGCTGTTCCGTTCGCAGCCGCGACGACAGCTACCTGCTGCGACGCCCGTTGCTCACCCTGGCCTTTTATGAAGCGACCCAACATGTCGCGGAACCCCTGTTGATTTCCCCGACGTCGAAACTAAGCGTTAACCACGAGGGGCACAAGCGGCCCGGAAGACACACTGGACTTATTACTTGCGACATAGTTAAGAAGTTGCGATCTGGGAAATCGTTTTATTTTGCCATCTCTCACGCGCACAGACCAAAGTCCTAAGACCTTTGCCGGACGATAGGGCATTTAGTCCTGTAAGCTATTAGATATAATGAATTATGCATAATTTCTAATACGATGACAACGGGGCCTGACCGTGGCGGAATTGTGAATGAATGGTTAAAATGACTTGAAAAATGAGGCGAATCAATCCCTTGGTCGAAATTGAGAGAGCTTCAGATCGAGTATTGAAAGGTTAAGGTTCCGTTAATCCGTTTGACACTGCTTTTTTGCGGGACCTAGGATTGAATTCGACGGGGGATGCTTGGGTATGGGGTTCATCCTTGGCTCTGTCTCGTCGGGTTCAAACCTCCAAAGGGAGAAATTGGCATGAAGAAGCTCATGACGATGGCCCGGCAGTTCCGCGACGATGAAAACGGCGCTGCTATGGTCGAATATTCGATTCTGATCGGCATTATCACCGCTGCGGTGATCACGTTCATTATCGCCGTCGGTGTCTATGTGACTAATGCGTGGAGCACGCTGTGCACCAACCTTAGCACCGATGCCGTGAACGGCGTTGGCATGAACTGCTGAACTAGAAACGGCCGGGCCCGGAGGCGTCTCTCGGGCCTGGCCGTGCCGACATAACAGAGGCAATCGCGGGCTGGGTGCGATTTGCCGAGTTGCGGTGTGGTTGCTTGAAATGGGGCTTGGGGTAAATGCGCGCCAATACACTCATCATGATCGTACTCGCCGGCGTATTCGGCGTTTTGGCAGTCGTGCTTGTCAACATCTGGCTGGCGGGGCAGCGCAACGCCCTGGCCAATGGCGTGCAAGCCAGCACGGTGGTGGTCGCGGCGGTGCCCTTGAAATTCGGCGATGCGCTGAGCGCCGACAAATTGCGTGAAATTGCATGGCCGGCGGGAGCGGTGCCGACAGGCGCCTTCAAGACGGTCAAAGAAGCGATGGCTGGCGACGGCGCGCGGCAGGCGCTTCAGACAATCAGTGCCAACGAGCCAATCCTGGCCACCAAGATTACCGGCGCCGGGCAGCGCGCCACGCTGTCGGCGGTGCTTGGCGAGGGCATGAAAGCGGTTTCCATCCGCGTGAACGACGTGCTCGGTGTTGCCGGTTTCGTCTTCCCTGGTGATCGCGTCGACGTGCTGCTGACCCGCACGGTTCGCGACGACCAAGGGAGCGACAAAAGCTTCGTCGACGTGCTGCTGCAGAGCGTGAAAGTGCTTGCCGTCGACCAGGTCGCAGATGAAAGCAAGGAGAATCCGCAAGTCGTGAAGGCAGTCACGGTCGAAGTCAGCACCAAAGACGCCCAGAAGCTGACGCTCGCGGCAGGCGCCGGGCAATTGTCACTGGCATTGCGCCAGGCCGCCGGCAGCAAGGGCGAAATGAACGAAAGGGTCACGCTGGCGGATCTGACCGGCGACACGCCGGACGATGTCGCCAAGCGCCAGGCTGAGCTTGACAGGCAGGCCGCCGAGGAAGCCGCACGCAAGCAAGCCGATGAGAAGATCGACGGCCTCGCCAAGGCGGTGGAAAGGGTCGGCAGTCAGATCGATCAGATGAGCAAGGTGAAGCCAACTGTGGCACCCGCACCACAACCGCAAGAAGTTGTAAAGGAAGTGGTAAAATATGTGCAGCCGGAGCCGCCCGCCCGGGCTACAATTGGCGTATTTCGCGGCGTGAAGCTCGAAACATACGACGTGCCGCGACAGAGGTAGCCAACGGTGCATTCGGATTAGGGGATCCGGGTGGATCCGCAAGGGGGACGATCTAGATGCGAATTTTTCGAGGATCACTGGCCGCCGCCGCTCTGGCCTGGTCCTGTATTGTGTTGCCGTTGAGCCCTGCGGTTCATGCCGCTGACCGCTTCATCGACGTATCGAGCCCGTCGCTACACCGCGTGTTCGTGCCGGTTTCCCAATCCGCGACGATCCAGGTGAACGCTACTTTGGGCGACATCGTCGTCGGCGACGAGAAGATCGCCGACGCGCAGCCGATGACCGACAAGACGCTCTATATCATCGGCAAAGCCGTCGGCACCACCACCGTCAATCTGTTTTCCGAGGACAAACGCTCGCTGGGCACCATCCAGATCGAGGTCGGCCAGGACGTCAGCGACATGGCGGCCGCGATCCGCCAGGTCGCGCCAAAGGCGCGCATCGAGATCGGCTCGATCAACGGCAAGGTTCGACTGAGCGGCCATGTCAAGGATGCCGCGACGCTGGCGTCCATCGTGGAAGTCACGCAGCAATATGGCCCGGATGCCATCATCAATGCCGTTACCATCGACGACAGCGAGCAGGTCAATCTTTCCGTAAGAATCCTGGAAGCCAAGCGCAATGCCGGCCGCGATCTCGGCGTCTCCATCAGGAGCACAAATAGCCGCGGCACGACACGGACAGGCACGGGCGTCGCGGCCGTGGACAAGGACAATGTCGTGCTGGGTCCGGGCGCTCTCGTGAGCGACCTACTGTCCACTGCAAGTCCGTTCGGAGCACTGATTACCCGCGTCATCGACAACAATATCAAGGTCGACCTGATAATCGAGGCGCTGGAGTCCAAAGGCGTCGTGCGCCTGCTGGCCGAACCGAACCTCACCACGGTTTCCGGCGAAACCGCCAGCTTCAACGCCGGTGGCGAGGTGCCAATCCGCAGCGTCAACGCCCAGGGCGAAGTCGAAATCGTGTTCAAGCAGTTCGGCGTCAATTTGAACTTCACGCCGGTGGTGCTGGACGACGGCAAGATCCACATGAAGCTGGCGCCCGAGGTGAGCGACCTCACCGGCTTCACCACTGCCGGCGACCCGATCTTCACCAACCGCAAGCTATCGACCGTGGTCGACCTGCGCGACGGCCAGAGCTTCGCCGTGGGCGGCCTGCTTTCCAGCAAGAACACCAGGCTGCAGGACCAGGTGCCATGGCTCGGCCAAGTGCCGATCATCGGGGCACTGTTCCACAATTCGAGCACGCAGAAGGAAGAGACGGAGCTCGTCGTCATCGTCACGCCGCATCTGGTGCGGCCGGTGAAGCCGGGGGAACAGTTGGCAACGCCTTTCGACAAGACCAAGCCGGCCAACGATCCGGAACTGATGCTGCTCGGCCAGCTCGAAGTCAACAAGGACATGATCCGCATGTACGAGCATGGCGAAGGCGTCACCGGGCCCTACGGCCACATGCTGGATGTGAAATCGAAGGACAAGCTGGTCTATGTCAAGAAATAAGCTCCTGTTCGTTCTTCTCGGCGCCAGCCTGCTTTCGGGCTGCGCGGCCGACTATCTGCACAATTACGACACGATGACGCTGGCATCGGGCGACTCGCAGAAAGCCAATCAGCTGCTGCAGACGGTCGATCCGTACAACCCGGCTTCCAACAACACGAAGATCGAAGGCAATGGCGCACGGTCTGTCGGCGTCGTGCAGAAATACAAGCTTCCCCCAGGCGGGCCGACGCCGGCGACGAACATGACGGTCAATGTCGGGCCGTCGAGTGCAGCCACTGGAGCGAACTAGAGAGAAGGATGCGGTGCGTCAGGCGAGCGAGGACGCCTGGCACGAATGGAACAGAGAGTAAGATCATGTTGAGGACCATTCGTAAATTCTGGCACGATCAACGCGGCATAGCGATGATCCTTGTTTCCGTCATGCTGCCGCTTCTGGTTGGTTTTGCACTGCTCGCGATCGACATGAGCCGCGCCAACGGACTGCACAGCGATCTGCAGAAGGGCGTCGACGCGCTTGCCATCGCCGCCGCTTCGGAACTGGACGGTCGGTCGGATTCGATCGTCCGGGCAAACACGGCCGTCACTACACTGATCGACAACGGCACGCTGTTCTCCACCGCAGGCTCACACACGATTGTCCCGGCGGACTTCACCGTGACTTACCTGACCGGCATTCCCGCAAGCGACGACACGGCTTTGAGCGCTGCCGGCGTCGATGCCAATGGCACCAATTGGGCAAGCACCGATCCGACAGCCGTTTCATTCGCCGAGGTGACGGTGAACGCGTCGGGTGCCGGCGCTTTCGACACGATCTTCCCCGCCAGTTTTCTCGGCGGCAACGACACAATGGCAATCCAGCCGCAGGCCGTTGCCGGCTTCGTCCAGTCGATCTGTGAGACCGTGCCGCTGTTCATGTGCAACCCGTTCGAGACGACGACACCGGCAACGAGCCAGACGATCCAGCAGGCCTTTGCCTCCGGCGCCACCTATGGCCGCGAGTTCCGCATCCTCAAGGTTGATAGCAACCCAGGCCCCGGCAATTTTGGCCTGATCGACAACAACCTCAGTTCGTTGCGCGATGCCATCGCCATCGGCACCTCCGGCACCTGCTACAATCGCAATGCGCTCACCACCAAGACCGGCGTCACCCTCGGCCAAGTCAACACCGGCCTCAACGTCCGCTTCGATCTCTACAGCGGCTCGCTGAACAAGAACAACAAGGATTTCAACTATCGGCCAGCGAGCAATGTGCGCAAAGGCCAGAAAACCGGATGCAGCAAATACGACCCCGTCACGGATGGAACGGCACTTCCCTTGCCTCCGGGCACCAACTACGTCGATTCCAAAGGCATGTCGGACCCGATTACGTCGCAAAGCTTCTGGAACAGCTATTGGTCGGTCAACCACGGAACGACCTATCCGAACATCCCGAGCGCCACCAACCCGACCGGGAACAAGACCGCCCCGGCGTCGAGATACGATGTCTATAAATACGAGATTGCCAACAACCTCGTCGGCGACAAATCGATGGCGCCGACCAAAGAAACTGGCAACCCGTCCTGCTATAAGGGTGACACGCCGACGCCGGACCCCGATCGTCGGCGGCTCAACATGGCGATCGTCAACTGCATCGCCAACCAGGGCAAGATCAACGGTCACGTCCAGCTTCGGCCGGATGGTTATGTCAGCGTGTTCGTCAACACGCCGGTGCAAAAGCAGGACAACACCAAGGATCCAGAGGACCCGACAGCTGGGGAGAAGCCCATCAGCCTTGAGATCGTTGATGTCGACGGTGCCTTTGCCAACAACACCCTGGTGGACAAGGCGTTCAGGAACGAGGCGCAGTTGTACCGGTAAAGCCATGCTGACCGCGATCAGACAAATCATCCGGCGTTTCAAGCGCGACGACAATGGGGCTGTCCTGGTCGAGATGACCCTTGTGACGCCATTCGTGCTGCTGCTGTCGGCCGGGGTCTTTGAATTTTCGAACATCCTCAACACGCGCATGCTCCTCGACGCAGGCGTGAGGGACGCGGCCCGCTATATGGCGCGGTGCAGCAGCGATTGGAACACTTGCTCCGGATACGCAACAAATCTTGCCGTGAAGGGAGTCATAACCGGCGGCAGTGCGAGAGTTCCAGGGTGGACCACCGGCCAGGTCACCATCCGTAAGTCAAAATCCCTCCAGGCGATCGATCCCGCCGGTACTGAACTCTACCTCAGCGCCACCAGCAACGTCGATGTCGTGGAGGTCAGCACGACATTTCCGTACGCAAATCTCGGGCTGTGGTCCTATCTCGGCTTCGGCCAACTCAACTTGACCGTATTCCATCAGGAGCGCGTCCTCGGATGGTGATGCTGCACCGCAGGTTTTCGGCAGCCGAAACTGGCGCGGCGATGGTCGAAGCAGCCATAGCCATGCCGCTGCTGCTGACCCTTCTGCTCGGTTTCGTCGACTTCGGGTATGCCTTCTACCAATGGAACGCCGCCAACAAAGCCGTGCAAGCCGGAGCAAGACTGGCGCAGATTTCCAGCCCCGTCGCAAGCGGGCTTTTACTTGAGGCAAAAACGCCCAGCAACTCGCTGGATGTCGGCAAAGCGGTTCCAGCCAATACGTACAACTATATCTGCACGGCCAATGCCGCGGGTACAGTTTCGTGCACATGCGGAACGGGTGCGACATGCCAGAATCTAACTGCAAGTCAGGCCGCCTTTGACTTTATTTTCAGCGGCAGCAGCAGCCGGGCCGGGATGCATTCATTCCTACCGATGCTGACGAGGTCGCAAGTTCAGATACAATATCAGGCCTCCGGCCTTGGCTACTGGACCCGCCCTGATGGGCCTGTCCCAACAATCACGGTCAGCATCGTCAATCATCAATTCCAGTTCTTCTTCCTGGGCGGACTGCTCGGGTTCAACAATATCACCATGCCCTCCATGCTGAGCACCGTGACGGGCGAAGATTTGAAGAGCACATGGCCATGAACGCCATCGACACCAGAGTCCTCCCGACCAAGCGCAAGCAGGTCGCGCTGTTTTCTTCCGATGCGAATTTCAAGCGCGACGTCACCACGCGGCTCGACGCGCTGGCGATCTATGACGTCAAGATCTCGGAAGCGGCGGAGTTCCTGAAGGGGCCGCCTGCCGACAGCCGCCCGGGCATCATCATCCTCGACCTCGCCAATGGCGACCTGCTCGGCAATCCGGGGATCGTCGAGGCGCGCGCGGCCTGGGCCTCGGTGCCGCTGATCGCGATTTCCGACGAGCTCACCTCCGAGCAGACGCGCGTCCTGGTGCGCATGAACGCGTCGGACTGGCTGCACAAGCCGCTCGACGCCAAGGAGCTGCTCAACGCCGTCACGTTCCACGATACCGGCAGCCAGGGCACCAAGAGCCGCATCGTCACCTTCATTGCCGCCAGCGGCGGCGCCGGCGCCACCACGCTCGCGATCTCGGCGGCCGAGTATCTTGCGTCAAAGTCGGCCGAGCGGGCGGCCTCGACCTGCCTCGTCGACCTCGACTTCCAGAGCGCCAATTGCGGCGCCTATCTCAACCAGTTCAACCAGTTCGACCTGACCGGCATCATCGGCCAGCCGGACCGGCTCGACGTCGAGCTGATGGACGTCATCAAATTGTCGCGGCCGTCCGGCCTCACGCTCTATTCCTTCGAGCGGCCGCAACTGCCGTTCGAGCCGCATGGCGCCGATTTCGTCTTCCGGCTGCTCGATCTCGTCGCCTACCGCTTCGACGACATTGTCATCGACCTGCCCAATATCGAGACGCCGTGGCACGAATCGGTTCTGCGCACGAGCGACGAAATCTTCATCGTCTTCGAGCTCAACGTCGCTTCGCTGCGACAAGGCAAGCGGCTCTACAAGAAGATCCGCGAATTGCGCGGCAACAAGGTCAGCATCACGCTTGTCGCCAACAAGCACAAGCGCAAATGGTTCGGCAACCACTTCTCGCGCAGCGAGCTGGAGAAGATCTTCAAGGCGCCGCACATCAAGTCGCTGTCGCTCGACAACGCGCTTCTGGCCGACGCGCTGAACCGCGCCATCCTGCCGTCCGAGGTGGACGGGCGCGCACGCTTCAACAAGGACCTCAAACGCATGCTCAAGGAGCGGCTGGACAATGCCCAGCGCTAGAGCAATTCCGGGAAAAGTGCGCAGCGGATTTGCGTCAAGGCAGAGGCGCCGCTACGCCACGCAGCTTGCGGCCGGGCTGATCGGCATCGCGCTGGCGTCGGCCTGCGGGCTCGCCGCGGCCGCATCGAGCCTGCCGCCGCTGCCGGCCATGGGCCCCAGCCTGCGCAAGGCGGTCGCCTTCCAGACCAGCGAGCAGCCCGGCACGATCATCATCCGCAAGCAAGAGAAGGCGCTCTACCTGGTGACGGGCCAGGGCCAGGCGCTGCGCTACCAGATCAGCGTCGGCCGCGACGGCTTCGGCTGGACCGGAACGGTCAAGGTTGCCTCCAAGACCGAATGGCCGGAATGGCGCCCGCCCGAGGAAATGCGCGCGCGCCAGCCCGAACTGCCGGCGATGGTGCCGGCCGGCCCCTATAATCCGCTCGGCGCCAGGGCGCTCTATCTCGCGCGCGACGGGCGCGACACGCTCTATCGCATCCATGGCACCAACGATCCCAAGGGCGTCGGCTTCGACGGCACGTCGGGATGTTTCCGGCTGACGAACACAGATGTGATCGATCTCTTCAAACGCGTCGCGGTGGGCGCAAAGGTGGTGGTTGAATGACGATGATCAGCGAGCCGGACGCTCCGGCAATCGAACTCGGTCAAAAGGAAGCCGCTCCGGGAAAGCCCAGCCGGGCCAGAACGATCGGCGTCGTCGCGGCGGGCGCCGCGCTCGTCACCTTCGTCAATGTGACGGCCGCGGTCTATCTCTATCGCGGCGTCAGCGAGCTCAGGACGATCGAGGCGAAGCTGGAGCAGCTTGGCCAGTTCGAGCAGCGGATCGGCGCCCGCATCGACACCGTCAACAACGGTTTCCAGAGCCGGTTCGAGACGCTGGACCGGCAGTTGCAGGCGAATTTCGGCCAGATCAACGGCAACCTCGCCAAGCTTGAGCAAGGCCAGCCGGTTGCGGCCGGCGAGCCGGCGCCAGGCGCGCCGGAGCCGGCTCTGGCCGGCACCACGGTGGCGGAGGCATCCGTTGCCGACGAAAGCGCCGACCCCGTCGACGCCCAGCACCCGTTCAGGAGGAAGGTCGCGCCGCCGGGCTCCAACCCGTCCTACCAGCGCATCCAGCAGCCTGACGGCAAGGTTTATTACAAGAAGATCAACTGAGCACGCGCGCCGCGGCTTCCATCAGGACCGGCAGGTCAAAGATCGCGCTGCAGCGCCAGCAAGGGAATCGCGCGGGCTTCGGCGCGCAGCTTTGCCTCGCGCAGGAAAGCGACGTGGCAGTAAGCGCAGGCCGCGAGACCGAGGCACAGCACCAGGCTGTTCTTCATGCTGAAGTCGAGCATGAGCGAAAAGTGCAAGCCGTTCGGGATGGTGAAGGCGGCAATGGTGCTCGCGGTTTCCGCATGGCTGCTCAGCGCCATCATCTTGCCCGCAAAGATCAGCGCGGCATGATTGGCGAGGAAGAAGCCGGCAGACCTTTTCGCCTGGCAAATCATCCAGCAGGCGCCCGTCGCGAAGACGAGGATGGCGGCGTCGCCGGCCATAGACCCGCCGAAATAGACGTCCACCTGCTGCCAGAACATGGTCGAGAACGGGCGCAGCTCGAGCCAGGCATGCCACATGGCCGGGCTCGCCGGATAGAAGCCGAGAAGCAGTGCCGCCATTCGCTCCGCCGCCAGCAGAAGCAGCATCAGGGCGGGAAAGGCAAAAAGCAGTACCGGCTTGCGCATCATGTCATCCCCTCGACATCCGATGCCCGGATTCTAAGCCGCAATCGTTGCGCGAGGCTTAACGCAACGCCTTGCTTTTCAAGGAATGTCAGGCATGCCTAAAGCGCGTCGCGCTGAAACGAGTTCAGGCAACGCGCTTTCAAGTCTTCGTTTCGGTGCAAGTCGTCGTTCCAGAACCGCTGCGCACTTCTGGGCGACATGCATCTTGTTTTGATGCAGGTCGTCGTCCCAGAACCGCCGCGCACTTCTGGGCGACATGCATTAGTGTAAGATCCGGTTCAGCGGTCGAGGGCGGTGCCGTTTTGACAAGATCCAGCGCGTTGGTCTCGAGCGGCATCACCGACGGTCGGCACCACCCCGCGAGGCATCGGGGGTGAGCCCGGCGAAACCGCCCGGCCGACCGCTGCTGGCGCCGACGCTCGGCGGTCTCGGACTGCTCGCCGGCATCGTGCTGATCGCCGAGGGCAGGCGCTGGCTGCCGCCCGACCAGCCTTCGATCACGGCGGTTCAGGGCGCTCGCGACCTGAAGCCAGCCGCGCATGCCCCGCCTCACGACACGCGGCCTGGCCAGCCGGCGCGCAGGATCGCCGAGGATCTCATCGCGCCGCCGCCGCTCGACCCGTCCGGGATCGAGCGCATCGAGCCGCGCCCTCCCCTTGGCGAGCTCGGGCTTGCGCCGCCGCAGCAGACGCCGATGCCGCAAGATTGGCGCGAGACGCTGCTTTTTCGTCCGGTCGCCACCTCCTCGGCGGTCTTCGAAGCGATGGGACGCACGGTCGCCATCAGCGGGACGGTCGGCATAGCTCCCGACGGGACCTGTTCGTCTGACGACAACACCTGGCCCTGCGGCCAGCGCGCCCGCGCCGCCTTCAACGCCTTTCTGCGCGGCCGGGCGCTCAAATGCCTGCTGCCGCCGGACGTCGACCGCTTCGCCATCGCCGCGCCCTGCACGCTCGGCAAGCAGGATGTCGGCGCCTGGCTGGTTTCCAACGGCTGGGCGATGGCCGCTCCCACCGGCGTTTACGGCAAGGCGCAAGCGGTGGCGAAGGACGCCGGGATGGGCATCTTCGGTCCGCCGCAATAGCGTCGAGCGCGTGGCCGGTCCCCCCGACCCTGCGTGAAAACAGAATGGTCAGAGCGGTCCAGCGATTCTAAGAACCATGGACTGCTCCAACATGCGGGCAGATCATCAGACGCGGAGCCGAGCCGCCAGGCGGATCCGGCGCTCCCACGGAGAAGATGCCAACTTGCATCAAATTGTAAGCTTCCCTGAGACCGAAATCGTAACGGACCTCCTGTAAGCCGATGCCTCGAACAGGAGATTGCCCCGTGACCACGAAAATGCCGAAGGCGCCGCTTCAGACATGGACGAAGGTTATCTGGCTGGCCGTGCTTGGCACCGCCGCCTGCGTCGCTCTTTCGCTCGGGCTGAACTACCTGCTGATGTTCAGCGACAGCCTGACGCCGTTCGCCCGCGGCGCCGTCACGGCAATCATCGTGCCGATCGTCGTCAGTCTGCCGCTGCTTGTCCTGCTCGGCTGGCAACAGATCGAGATCCGCCGCTACCGGTATGAGCTCACCAGGTCCGGAACGTATGACCAACTGACCGGCTGCCTGAACGGCAAAGTGTTCACCTCGATGGTCGACAGAAGGGCAGCGAGACCGGTCGGTCCGCGCTCCGGCGCCTTTCTGGTCGTCCATCCGCAGCACCTGGCATCGATAAACCTGCGCTTCGGTCTCGAATGGGGCGACGAGGCGTTGCGGCTGATCGCGTCGGCCGTCCGATCCTCGGTGCGCAAGGACGATCTGATCGGCCGGATCGGAACCTCGATGTTCGGCGTCTTCCTTCCGAGCGCGAGCGAGCAGGACGCCAAGGACATCGGCGAGCGCATTCGCGGCGCGGTCGGCGAGATCTATTTCGCGCCGAAAGGCGACAGGGACGTGCTTGCGATCAGCGTCGGCGGCGTCGTCTTCGAACATGAATTGGATTTCGAGGATATGTTCCGCTTCGCGGAGGAAGGCATGGCCGGGGCCCCGGACGAAGCCGGCCTGCGGCTTTCGCATGTCAACAACTGAGCCGGTGTGATCACCAGGCACACAGCCCCATAATTTGTAACATTGTGACGTCCGGAAAAATGACCGCTCCTTGCGGTCGAAGACGGCCAATCTCTGGGGAAACTGGCCCACGCCTTTGCCTTGGCCTCCTGTTGCGTTAGCATAGGCGCAAATTAGCTAAGCCTGACGAATCGGATTTCGCTGAGGGGGCGAAAATTCATGGAGATGCAGCAGGTCCGCTATTTTCTGGCCCTGTCCAATACGCTTAATTTCACCAGGGCAGCCGAAGAGTGCAACGTCACGCAGCCTGCGTTGACGCGCGCGATCAAGACGCTCGAGGAGGAGTTGGGCGGAGAACTCCTTCGCCGTGAGCGCCAGCACTCGCACCTGACCGAACTTGGCCGGCGCATGCTGCCTTTGCTGCAGCAATGCTACGATGCCGCCACGTCCGCAAAGTCCCTGGCCAAGGCGGTGCAGAGCAGCGACGTGGCGCCACTCAACGTCACCATCTCCAACAGCGTCAACATCGCGCTGCTGGTTTCGCCTTTCACGGAGCTTTTCCGCGCCTACCCCGGAGTTCATCTCAAGATCAACCGAGGTTCGCCGACCGCTGTCGTCGATGCCCTCAAGAACGGTGAGATCGAGCTGGCCGTCGCCGGTCCTCTGGGGCAGGCCTGGGATCGGCTCGATACCTGGCCGCTCTTCCAGGAGCTTATAGAGCTTGCCGTGAATTCCGATCATCCGCTTGCCCGCCGCAACGAGGCCGATGTCGCCCTGAGCCAGCTGGCCGCGGAACCTGTGCTCAGCCGGATCGATTGGGAAACGAGCGAGGAGTTGTCGCGCTGCCTTTCGGCTAAAGGCCTCACGCCTCGAACCGCACATGAAGTCGAGACCGACCAGGACCTGCTTGCGCTACTGGAGGCAAACGCCGGCGTTGGCTTCGTTTCGCCGACTGCCCCTCGATCGCCGAACACCCGCCGGCTCAAGCTTCGCGACCTCGATGTCTCACGGATCGTTTCCATCTATGCGGTTGCCGGCCGGCATAGATCCCCGGTCGCCACGACCCTGCTCAACCTGCTACGGTCGACCGACTGGTCTTCCTTCGGCGTCAGCGAGCCCGCTTAAGCGCCGCGATCAGGTCGTCAATGTCCATGCGCCGGCGGTAGTCCGGATCAACGAAGCGATCCGATATGACGCCATCCGTTCCGACGATGAAGGTGGCCGGGATCGGCAGGAACCAGCTGGCGTTGCCCTGGTAGTTCGGCAGATCATACGCGACGCCCATCAGCCGCTCCATCTCGGCCCCGATCCAGATCGCAAGGTTGAGTGAGAGGGCATAGCCATTGTCCATGTCGGTCAGGAATGGAAATTCGGCGCCAACGGCCGCCTTCATCGCCTTCGCAAACTTGCGCCGCTCGGGCATGATCACGGCGACCTGCCCGCCCAGCGACGCAATTTCCTGCTGCGCCTCGACAATTCCGATCGCGTTCAAGCGGCAATAAGGACACCAGTGCCCGCGCTGAAAGGTGATGACGGCTGGCCCCTTGGCAAGGATGTCGGCCAGGCCGACAAGTTTGCCCTCGTCGTCGGGCAGCAGGAAGCCCGGCATGGCATCGCCGCGAGCCGGCGCCATGGCTCCCGCCTCCTGTTTCTCGAGGCGATCCACCAGACGGTCCACCGCGTCCGCAAATTCGGCGTCGAGGCGGCGCACCGCCGCGGCAATCACCGCCAGCCGTTCGTTCAAGGGTGCATCGAGTTCTATGGCAGCCTGAACGGATTCTTCGAATGTCATTGCCTGGTCGGCGGCCATGTCTGCACTTTCGTCGGTTTCCTCCAGCCTATCATCGAAGCCCCCCGGCCACGGCGATGTTTTTCTTGCATGATTTCGATGCCCGGCGTGCATCGACACGTGGAACACGCCCTATCCTGTTCGCGGCCCACCTCGATGCGTTACATCATGTTCCTGATGTCTGCCGAAAAAGTCGGGAAGCAGTAGACCATTTCAGCCAGCTGCGGTGCCGTAATGCCGTGCTTCATGGCGAGCGCGAAGATATGGATCAGTTCCTCGCCGGCATGTCCCACGATGTGGGCGCCGACGATTTGATCCGTGGTTTCCTCGACAATGATCTTCGACCACGCAACGGTCTCGGTATAGGTCCTCGCGGACAGCCAGTCTTGCATGTCATTGACGTGGGCCTTGACGCGAAGCCCTTGCTCTCTCGCCTTCGCTTCGGTCAGCCCAACGCTGGCCAAGGCCGGGATTGTGTAGAGGGAGGCTGGTATGTGAGCGTAATTTGGACGGTGTTTCGGCCCGTCGACGATGTTGCGACCGACGATGCCGCCCTCGTAGGTCGCCACCGGCGAAAGCTGCGGAGAATTCCAGACCGCGTCGCCACAGACATAGATGTCAGGGTTGGAGCGCGAGCGCAGATGATCGTCGATCTCGATCCGGCCTTCGCGGTGCACGATGACGCCGGCGCCAAGATCGAGGCCCTCGACATTGGCCACGCGCCCGGCGCAGTTGACGACCCGATCCGCATCCACTGCGCACTCGACGCCGTCCGCCACGAAGGTGACGCGCAGTCGTTCGCCAGCCTTGTCGATCCTTTTGACCCAGGCCAGCGTGCGGATGCCTATGCCGAGGCGTTCGCTCTCGCCACGGATCCGAGCGACGGCATCCGCATCGAAAGCTCCGAGCAATTGCGGCAGCGCTTCCAGGATCGTCACATCGACGCCGGCGCGCGCGTAAACGTGGCCCAGCTCGAACGCGATGACGCCGCCGCCAACAAAGACTACTGCGCGGGGTAGCTCTGGATCGTTCAGGACATCGTCGGAATTAGTGAGATGCTCGGCGCCCGGTATCGGCAGCGGGCGTGGCTTGGAGCCGGTGGCGATGACGATGTTCCTGGCCTCAATCTCGCGGCCGTTCACGCGGATGGCATTGGCGCCGATGAAAACGGCCTCACCGGAGATGACGTCGACACCACGCCTGGCCATCAATCCCCACAACCGGGAGGGAATGTCTCGGATCAGTTCCTTTTCCCGTTCGATCAAAGCCCTCCAGTCGAGCCGCGGCCGGTCGACCGTGATCGCATGGCGATCGGCTCTCTCGATCTCGTCGAGGGCATGGGCCGCCGCGACCAGCACCTTCTTCGGCGTGCAACCGCGATTGGGACAGGTGCCGCCGAGGTCGCGCGGCTCTATCATGGCAACCGACAGCCCGGCGGCACGCGTCGCGACCGTCACGCCCATTCCGGCATTGCCGCCGCCAAGGATCACCACGTCATACGTTTCCATCGCAGCACCTCAGGCGCTTAGTGAAGCTTGATCCGCGGCCTGGCACGTCTGGCCACCATCTCACCGATAGAAGCCAGCGCCGTGTTCGCGAGGCCGTGCACCGCTTTGAGATGCATCTTGTGCAGGGAACGATAGACAAGCCTCGCAAGCAGGCCTTCAATCTTCAGCCCGCCAATCAGGTTGCCGAACGCGCCGTAGTCGGCGAGCGAGACGAGGGAGCCGTAGTCGCGGTAGCGGAATGCTGGCGCGGCCCGCCCCGCGAGGCGCGCGGCAACCACCTTCACCAGATGGTCAGCCTGTTGATGAGCTGTCTGGGCCCGAGGTGGCAAAGCATTGTCTTCGCCCGGCAGGACGCAGTTCGCGCAGTCTCCGATCGCGAACACATGCTCGTCTCCGACCGCACGCAAGGTCTCATCCACGATCAGGCGGTCGATGCGGTCTGTCTCGAGACCATCGAGGCTCTTCAGGAAATCCGGCGCCTTGATCCCGGCGGCCCAGACGACGAGCTCGGCCGGCACGAACAGTTTTTCGCCGAGCCGGATACCATCTTCCGTCACTTCGGTGACTTTGATCCCGCATCGAATCTGCACGCCCAGCTTGATCAGCAGGCGTGCCGAGGCGCGCGCCATGTGCTCCGGAAGGGCGGGCAGAATGCGCGGTCCGGCCTCGACGATGGTGATGCGGATCAGCCTTTCGAAATCGATGTTGTCGAGATTGTGCGAAGCAATCTCCCGCAACGACTTGTGCAGCTCGGCCGCCAGTTCGACGCCCGTGGCTCCGGCGCCGACGATGACGCAATGGAGCTGACCGGGCGAAAGCTGCTCGTATTGCGCGTTGGCGCGCAGACACGCGTCTATCATGCGCTTGTTGAAACGGGCGGCCTGCTCGGCCGTATCGAGCGAAATGGCGTAACGCGCAGCGCCAGGCGTGCCGAAATCGTTGCTGACACTGCCGACGGCCATGACCAGCGTGTCGTAGCCCAGCACACGCGGTGGGATGACCTGCCGACCGTCATCGTCGAAGCTCGGCGCGACAAAGACCTGGCGTTTGGCACGGTCGATGCCGACCACCTCGCCGATGCGGTAGCGGTAGCCGTGGCGGCTGGCATGGGCGATGTATTCGACAGCATCATGCGACGCGTTCAGCGCACCGGATGCCACTTCATGCAGCAGCGGCTTCCAGATGTGGGTGCGGTTGCGGTCGACGAGCGTCACGGAAAGCCGGCGCTTACCGAACTTGCGGCCGAGGCGCGTTGCCAGTTCCAGCCCGCCCGCGCCGCCGCCGACAATGACCACGCGATGCAGCGACTTGTCCGCATGGGAGGGAGTCTCGGGGATCGTGCGGAAAAGGGCAGCGTTGTTGGCAAGCACCGCTTCCGGAATGAGCCGCGTGCCCGGCGTCATGATCTGCATCGGAATTCTCCGCTCATTTTGGCAGCGTTCACTCTTGGGACTCGTGGATGACGATGCCTTGCAGCATGTCGACGTCGCACTCCCACGGCCTTTCCGCGAGAACGCGCCGCCCGTGCTCGTATCCCGCCTGCCAGCGGGTGCGGATGCCCGAGCGGGTGAAGTCGATGTCCTTGGTGTGGTCCTCGCCATCGAGGCGCGGCGAAAGCAGCCGCACGAGATGCATGACCGACGGGCAGCCGTAGGACGCCAGCTCCTTGAACATCGGATCCTCGCGACGCTCCTCTGGCACGAGCCTGCCCATTTCGCGCACGACGTGACGCAGCCGATGCAGTTGCTCCTGCCGCGCCACGTGGCTGCGGCCGCGGCTGGCGTATTGGAGATCCTTCTGACGTCCCATGACCTGCCAGATCGATTTCGGCTCCGTCGCGCGGGGCTGCCACATGTTGACCGCGAAGATCAGCGCGTCGCGCCGCGGACGCTCGTCCAGCACGACCTCGATCGGTGTGTTCGAATAGATGCCGCCGTCCCAATAGGGCTCGCCGTCGATGCAGACGGCCGGAAAGGCGGGCGGCAAGGCGCCCGACGCCATGATGTGCGCCACCGAGAGCGCCATCTCGCGCGTGTCGAAATATTTGAGTTCGCTGGTGTTGACGTTGACCGCGCCGACCGTCAGCCGCGTATGGCGGCCGTTGAGATAGTCGAAGTCGATCAGGTTGCCCAGCGTCCTTTTGAGCGGATCGGTGGTGTAATAGGATGCATTCTCGACACCGACTTCGCGATTGACCCCGAACATGGCGCTTGGGTTCGGTTCGAAGAACCCCGGAATGCCGCGCATCACCGTGCCCATGTTGGCGAAGATGTTGCTCGGAACCATCATCCGGAAGAACTCGTCGAGCGGGCTGCTCCGGCTGACGCCGTCCCAGAACTCCTGGAGCCTCGGCAGGCGATCCCCGGGCTTGTTTCCGGCAATCAGCGCGGCGTTGATGGCGCCGATCGACGTGCCGATGACCCAATCCGGTTCGATGCCGCCTTCGACGAGCGCCTGGTAGACGCCGGCCTGATAGGCTCCGAGCGCACCACCACCTTGAAGGACAAGGACGGTCTGGCGTCTGGGCTCGCTCTGATGGCTGATCTGCGGCTCTACTTCGGAGACGGGCGGATTTCGCGTGATCCTGTTCATGGCTTTCGCTCCTCGTGCCGGACCTAGTGAGCGGTCCAGCCGCCTTCGATCGGCATGACGGCGCCGGTGATCGAGGCCGCTTCGTCCGAGGCCAGGAACAGGCAGAGCGCCGCTACCTGCTCGACCGTCACGAACTGCTTGGTCGGCTGTGCCGCCAAAAGCACATCCTTGATCACCTGCTGTTCGGTGATCCCGCGGGCCTTGGCCGTGTCCGGTATCTGCTTTTCGACCAGCGGGGTGAGCACGTAGCCGGGGCACACGGCATTGACGGTGATGCCCTGTTCGGCGACTTCCAGCGCGACGGTCTTCGTCAGGCCGGCGACCCCGTGCTTGGCGGCGACATATGCGGATTTATACGGCGAAGCGACCAGGGCGTGCGCCGAGGCAACGTTGATGATGCGGCCCCATTTGCGCTCCTTCATCGCCTGCAGGGCGCGCCGGATAGTGTAGAACGACGACATGAGATCGATCGCCACGACGGCCTCCCATTTGTCGATCGGGAAGTCGTCGATCGGCGCGACATGCTGGATACCGGCATTGTTGACCAGGATGTCGACGGCGCCGAACTCGGCGATGGCCTTGTCCATCATGGCGGTGATCGCACCGCCCTTGCTCATGTCCGCATTGTCGTAGCGCACGCTGACACCATGATCGGCGGCGAGCTTCGCCCGCAGCAACTCGATCTCGCCGGCATCGCCGAAGCCGTTCAGAACGATGTTGCAGCCCTTGGCCGCGAAGGCTTCGGCGATGCCTTGGCCGATGCCGCTGGTCGAACCGGTGATGAGTGCTGTCTTTCCACGGAGCATCGTCGTTTCCCTGTGTTGGAGCCGTCGGCGCAATTGACCGGCGGCAGCGATCGACGGGCTGCTGCGCCCGGCTTTGGATCTCGGGATCAGTATGGCGGGCCGCTGGAAGCTGCGGAAATGCCGTTGAGACATGGATTCGATAGCCGACGGTCAGATCGTTGCCCCACGCCCGCGATGTCGATCGGCCGATCGGGTTGTTTGACGTAGGGGCAGCTAGTAAGATCGCGCGGTAGCGCGGGTCGTGCCGTATGCGCGTCCGGTGAGGGAGCGTGCAGTGGAGATCAGCCAGGTCAGATACTTCTTGGCAGTCGCCAAGGAGCTGAATTTCACCAGGGCAGCCGAGCAGTGCAACGTCACGCAGCCGGCGCTTTCACGCGCGATCAAGCTGCTGGAAGAGGAATTCGGCGGCGCGCTTTTTCACCGTGAGCGCCGCTTCACCCATCTGACCGAACTCGGCCGCATGGTCGAGACCTATCTCGAGGGCGTTTTCGAGAACTCCCGCCAGGCAAAGCAGATTGCCGAACAGTATGTGAATCTGAAAAAGATGCCACTCAAGGTCGGCATCATGAGCACGATCGCTCCGGATGAGATCATCGAGCTCATCGTGGCCGTGCGCGCGCATCACCCGGGCGTGGAACTGCACCTTTGCGACGCCGATGCAGTCAGCCTGAGGCGAAGGCTGCTCGAAGGCGATCTGGAGGCCGCCATCTATGCCTTGCCCTCTGACATGCCCGACGAGGAGGTGCACTCCTTGCCACTGTTTCGCGAGCAGATGGTAATGGCGGTCCACATGGCCCATCGCCTCGCCAACCAGCGCGTGGTGCGGGTGAAGGATATGAGCAACGAAAGCTACATTCACCGCAACAATTGCGAGTTCGCGGGTTACGCGGATGCGATCCTCGCCGAACAAGGGGTCACGGTCAGCCCGGTTTACTGGAGCGATCGTGACGACTGGACATTGGCGATGATCGCTGCCGGTCTCGGTTTCGGCTTCATGCCCGCGCATACCGCCAAGCATCCTGGCGTGGTGGCCTTGCCGATCACCGAGCCGGAATTCTGGCGCGAGGTCAATCTCGTCACCGTGCGCGGCCGCAGGCATTCGCCGGCGGTCGGCGCACTGGTGCGCGAGGCAACGCAGAAGAAATGGTTCGGCGAACGGGCGAAGGCGTTGTCCGCGGCCGCCGCCGAGTAGCTTCACTGGCCGGAGCAGGCCGTCACGCTGGCGGCGGATCTCCGGCACATGCGCGCGCTCAGTTCTTTTTGACCGTCGAGGTCACGGATTGGATGACTTCGGTCGCCATCTTGAACTGCGCCGTGCGGTCGGTGATGCCATGCCGTTTGGCGATCCAGTCGAAATCGCTGTAGGCGGCGTAAACCGAGCCGTCCGAGGTCTGGTAGACCAGCACCCGCACCGGCCAGTCGAGCCCGGCTTCCGGATTGGACGTGATGAAGGTCGTGCCAAGCGCGGGATTGCCGAACATCACCAGCCGGGACGGCCTGACGTCGTTGCCGGCATTCTTGCCAAGCTGCGCCTGGTCGATGACGCCGAAGAACTTGATGCCCTTCTTCAGGACGTCCTTCTTGATGCGGGCGACGGTCTCGGCGACGGAATAGTCGCTCTTCACCGTGACGACGCCGTCCGAGGCGGCAGCCGGAAGGGCAAGCGCCATCAGCATGGCGGCGCCGGCGATCAAGGTCTTCAAATAGATGGCCATGTCAGTCTCCTTTGTTGGATAGCAAAATTCTCGGTTTGAAGTCTCAGGTCTTCGGCGTTTGCAGCACGCGAGCGATCGCGATGGCGCCGGCGAGAACCGCGACCAGCACACCCACGCATGCGGACCACCCGATGCGGTCGTAGAGCTGTCCTATGACAAAGCTGCCGGCGAGCCCGCCTGCATAATAGGACGCAAGGTAGATGCCGCTTGCGGCGGCACGATCGCGCGAGGCGGTCCGGCTCACGTGGCCGGTGGCTATTGCCTGCGCCAGGAAGGTGCCGATAGCGACCAAGGCCATCCCGACGAGAACAACGGGAAGGCTGGCGGCGAGCAGCAGAAGGAGTCCGACGATCGCCAGCCCGAGGGTCGTTCCGATCCCTCGTCTCAGACCGAGACCTGCCGCGACACGCCCGGCCAGTGGGGTCGTCAGCATCGAGGGCAGGAAAACGAAATAGACCGCGCCCAGGGCCATCGGCGTCAGCGACAGCGGTGCGGCGACGAGCTGGAAATTCACATAGGTGAAGGTGCCTATGAAGACGAAAAGGATCAGGAAGCCGATCGAGAAACAAGCGCGCAGCTCGACATTTTGCAGCGGAGCCTTCCAGGCCGCGCGGGCAGGCCCGGCCGTCGCGTCGGCGCGCATCATCGAAGAGGTCTTCTGCAGCGTGAACCAAACAAGAGCTGCGCCTAGCAGATTGAGGGCGGCGAAGGTAAGGAAGTTGGTCGAGATGCCGAACGTGTCGGCGACAGCGGCCGACATCAGCCGGCCGAAAAAGTTGCTGGCGACATTGCCCGTCACATAAGCCGCAAGCGCGCTGGTGGTCTGCCGCGCGGAAAAATGCTCGGCCAGATAGGCCATCGTCAGCGTGAAGGCGGTCGACATGCATAGACCTTGCGCCACGCGCAGCAGGGCGAAGACCACAATGTTGTCGGTCTGCGAAAGCAGTGTCGTCGGGATCGCCAGGATGGCCAGGCTGATCCAGATGCCGTTGCGGCGATCGATGCCGCGCCCGAACAGCGCGACGGCGATGCCAGCCACCGCCATGCCGAACGTGCTGGCATTGACGGCGAAGCCCATGGTCGCGCGGCTGACGCCGAATTTTCTCACCAGCGAAGGCAGGATGGCCTGGGTGGCGAACAGATCGACGAGCGTCAGAAAGGCGATCAGGGCGATCAGACCGAAGCGCCAGCCGTCCGCGGCCACCATGCGGAGCCGCGTCGGTTCGGTATGTTCACTGGTGGTCATCACAAGCTCCGTTAGGGCACGTCCCCAGGCGATCGCCCGAGGACGTGCTTTTTGGTTGCCGATGCTGGGATCCGCTCACCGCGACGAGCGGTTCACATCATGTGATCGTCATGCATCGCGGGCGGCAGAACGTCGGCGGAATAAAGCACCGCCGGAACCTTGCCGTTGTTCTTCCACCAGTGGGCGAGCTGGCCGAACTCGGCCGTCACGTCGCCGGCCGGATGTTCGATGCCCACCTTGCAGGTGCTGGCATATTCAGTAATCGAGCCTTCAACGACGATGATGTTGGCCGGGCGGACATTGTGCTCGTGCCACGGCACGACGCCGCCGGGCTGAACGACGAGCTTGCGCAGGCGCAGCATGTTGCCTTTCCAGGCTTCGCCTTTACTGCTCAGATCGATCGCCGCGAGGACCGTGTCGGTAACGCCGACCGGCTTGCTGGGATGCTCCTGGATGTCGGTGGTGGCGGCCTGGCCAGCAGGGCATTCACCGGCGAAAACCGGGGCCACGGAAAACGCAGCGGTCGCTGTAAGAAGTCCGAGCGTCAGCGCCAGCTTCAGCGGCACCCGCAATGCAATAGTCTTGGAAGCCATGTCTATTTCTCCTTTGTCGGTGCCCAATCGCGGTGGCGGGGCATGAAAGGAGAGTGACGGGAACCTCGAGGAAAGAGAAATGCTGACTCGCTTTGAAATCGATACCTGAAAACTATGGTAGATCATGGCACCAGCACAGCTCTACCCGCCACGAAATTGATCGTGGCGTTTGGCTTTCACTTCGGTTTGCTATGCAGCCGTTCGCCTGGCCGGCAGCTCGATGCCGCTTTCCGGCCAGCTGTGTGCCTTGACGCTGTTCACGAATGTCGACGTCGCCGGCGAGAACCGGCGGCCCGCCACGACGACCAGCGAGACCTCCCGCCATACTTCGGGCTCGATGACGGGCCTGATTTGCAGCCCCGGGATAACGGCGCTGAATTCCGGGATGAAGCAAATGCCAAGTCCGCCGGAAACCATGTTCTGGATCCAGTCTTCGCGCTCGCTGGCGTAGGAGATCCTGAGCTTCACGCCACGATCGTTGCAAAGCCCGGCGAGGTGATCGCGATACTCGCAATTCAGCCGCCTGAGATAGTTCTCGCCGTCGAGCTCGGAAATGGCGACATTGTCGTTGCGGGCGAGGCGATGGCCGTTCGGGAAGGCCAGAACGAAACGCTCGCGATAGAGCGGAGTGACGTCGAAGCGTTCCGGAAAAGCGTTGCTGGACGCCATGATGGCGACGTCGATCTCACCCGCTTCGAGCAGTTGCGATAGCGAAGCCGGAACACCTTCCACCAACTGCAACTGGATGCCCTGCTGGCGCCGGTTGAAATCGGCCAGCAGGCCGGTGAAGCGGCGCGGGCCGATGGTGCACATGACGCCAACCTTGAGGTTGGCGTTTTCCAAGCACAAGAACCTCGATGCCTCCTGCCGCACTCCGGTCAGCTCGTCCAGGATCTGCTGGAAACGGGGGCGCAGCAGCACGCCCAGATCGGTAAGGTGGGTCAGGTTTCGTTCGCGGCGAAACAAAAGGCCGCCGACCTCATCTTCCAACTGCTGGATGGCGCGCGACAGCGCCGGCTGGGTGACGTTGCACTTTTCAGCGGCGCGCGTGAAATTGCGTGTCTCGCAGACGGCCAGGAAATAGCGGATGTGATGAATGTCCATGCGGGTCGTCCCTCAGTTGCAGAGATGCCGTCTGGTTCGAACCGTGCCGCAAAGTATTCCATCACGCCAATGCAGGGGGGCTATTAAGTCGATAGCGTTTCGTCATGGCACAGATGGCGGGCCGGGGGCCCGCCATCGAAGCGTCCGGCTGTTGGTCTGCGTCCGGAAGTGTCAGCTGTGATGGCCGAGCGCGAAGAGCTGGGCACAGAACTGAGCATGCGGCTTGCTCATGGCTGCGTCGTTGCATTCCTTCATCATCGCATCCTGGGTCGTCTTCGGCATGGCTTTCCACGCGGTCTCGAAATCCGCGCTCGACTTCATGGTCTTCATGCCGGAATCGGTGAAGAAGGGCTGCATGTTGGACGGTTCGTCGAGCGCGCCGGCGAATGCGACGCCGCCGAGCATGGAAAGTGCAAAGGCGCCGACGCAGATAGTTTTGATAATCATGATGGGGTCCTTCTCTGGAATTGTGCAATCGTCCCATTTACGATCGCTCTGATGATCGGCAGCATTTTGGAACTCTGTTGTTCCTGCCCGCCGAGATGGACTTTGCTTTATCCGACGGCCCATCCGCCAATGCCCTCTGCGATTGGAATTCATGCCGGCTCTGCATCCCCATAGATGCATTGGCGGCAGCAGCTAATTGGCGCCGCCCAAGGCCAGCACGTTGGCGCAGAATGCGGCATGAGGCTTGCTCATTGCCGGGTCGTTGCACGCCTTGGTCATCTTGGTGCGATCGTGTTTCGGAATGGCATGCCAGGCCCTCTTGAACCCGGCCATCGTCTTCATCGTCTTCATGCCGGCGTCCGTATAGAATGTCGGCAACGCCGCCAGGTCGCTGAAGGGGTCGGCGGAAGCCACCCCTGCAAGAAGACCAACGGCAAGGGCGCCCAGGCAGACAGTTCGCATTCTCACGACACGCTCCTCTCAATGGTGACCGGACGCCGTCGCGGCCGCCGCGGCGAAGCAACGCCGCGTCGCTCCGGCCGATCGCACCAAGCTTGCTGCGCGCGAGGAACGGCCGCCAATGCCATCTGCCTATGGACTTCATGCCACCTTGGCATTTCGCCCGCTGAGAAAGGTGCGGCAGTCTCTCCGTCAATCGCCCCTGCCGGCGATTTTGGGATGGAGACCAAGCCATGCATGTCCAGGCCACCAGGGTCAGAACCCAGCAAGCCGTCATTTCCGGCGCGAGCCCCGGGCTGGAAGAACGCCAGCCTGTCGACGTCGTCCTGGCAAGCGACGTGCACGGCGCGTTCGCCTGGGGCGTGCTCGATCGCCTGCTGGATGAGCCGGGCTTTGCATTCGGCACCATTACGGCGTCCGGTTTCGTGGGGGTGGAAGCGGCGGTCCTTGTCTACGGCCTCGGCCTGGGCGGCAGGCGCGGCGCGCGGACGGCGGTCGCCAATTTCTGGCGGCGCATCAGCCACGCCTCGATGCTCGCGGCCGACAGAACCGACCTGCTTCGATCGATACTGGAACAGTCGATCGACATCGAGCAGATCCGCAACGGACGCTGCCCGGTGAAACTCTGCATCCTGGCTGTCAACGCCCGCACCGACGCTTTGAAGACTTTCACGGGTGACCAGTTGTCGATCAGTGCGATCGTGGCGGCGGCCGCCGTCCCGTTCCTGTTTCCGGGCGTAGAGATAGACGGAGATTCCTACTGGGGCGACGGTGATGTTTCGGCATTGACCCCGGCGCCGTCTGCCGAAGCCTGCCACCGGCTGATTATCGCCGGCCAACCGCCGACGCGCCAGGCATCATGCGCCGACCGCCAACCCGGCACCGATTGCGCGATGACGTGCACGCAGGTTCACACCATCTATGACGTTCAGCGTCGAGCCGGCGCATCGCTGCTGCTGAGGCCCTGGATCGACTGGGGCGAACTGACCGACATGCGTGACCGGGGACGGCAAAGAGCGGGGGACTGGCTTCTGGCCGGCCTCCTCGACGTGAAAGACCGCCCAGCCATCGACTGCGAAAGACGATACATCTAGGCGCCTTCCCTCCCGCCTAGCCGCGCCTGCTTCGCATACTCCCGAATGCAGGCGCCAAGCCCTCCGGCCTCGCCGTCGGAGGGCTTTTTTGCGCGAGGTTCTTCAACATAGTGACCGCGTATCAAATCCATGCCGAGACAGCATTTCAGCTCGGCCTCCCGATCGGGGACACTGCTAGCAGACAGGCCGCAAGGCCGGTCTTTCCTCTCGAAACACAACCAGGAGACACGACCGTGATCAACACCAAGACCCTGATCGGATCGGCCCTCGCGGCCGCCACGTCGCTCGCCGCAACGGCCGCCTATAGCGGCCCCGCCGCCAAGCCCAGCTTCGCCTTCGAGAAGTGCTACGGCGTCGTCAAGGCCGGCCAGAACGACTGCCAGACTGCGACCCATTCCTGCGCCGGCACCGCCACCGCCGACAACCAGCCGGATTCCTGGGTCTACGTGCCCGCCGGCAGCTGCGCGAAGTTCGCCGGTGGCAGCGACAAGCCGAAAGCCTGAACGATCCAGACTTGGAGCCAACCCCCTACAAAGGAGCAGACCGATGTCCCGTGCGTTTCCGCCCCTCGCGATCCCCGCATCAGCGGGCATCGGTCTTCGCTCGCCTCACATCAGCGAAATGCTGACGCGACGGCCCTCCGCCGGCTGGCTCGAGATCCATGCGGAGAACTACATGGGAGACGGCGCCGGCGTCGAGGCGCTGGAAAGACTCCGCGAGATTTACCCGCTTTCAGTGCATGGCGTCGGCTTGTCGCTGGGCAGCGCGCGAGGTTTGGATCGCGATCATCTGGCGCGACTGCGCGGGGTCTGTGAGCGCTTCCAGCCCGATCTCGTTTCCGAGCACCTTGCCTGGAGCGTCGCCGACGGCGCCTACCTCAACGATCTGTTGCCGCTGCGCTATGACGAAGGGGCGCTGGCGATCGTGGCGCGCAACGTCGATACCGTCCAGGAAACGTTGAAGCGGCAGGTGCTGATCGAAAATCTGTCTGCCTATGTCGCGTTTGCGGACTCCTCGATGAACGAGGCTGAGTTCCTGGCCGAGCTCGTGCTGCAGACCGGCTGCGGACTGCTGCTGGACGTCAACAACGTTCAAGTCTCGGCGCACAACCTGCAATACGATGCAAAGGCCTTCATCGATGCGCTGCCTGCGGGCGCGATCGGCGAGATCCATCTTGCAGGTCATGCGACCAACCAGGTCGGGGCCGACACTGTGCTTATCGACGACCATGGTTCACGGGTTCCGCCGGTCGTCTGGGCGCTCTATCAACACGCCATAGGCCGGCTAGGACCGCGTCCCACCCTGATCGAATGGGATACCGACGTTCCGGTTCTCGATGTGCTCCTTGGCGAAGCCATGTGGGCCGACATGCTTACCGCTTCGATCATGTTCAACCGCAAGCAGGCTGCGAGACAAGCCGAGGCAGCCAAGCCCCGGCCCATGCCCCTCACCCCCTTCGAAAGCGTGAGGACCGGCATGCCAGTGCTGGCAGCATTCGCTGCCGCCAAGGCCGGATTGGTCACACCGGCGGCGTTGACGCAAATGGAAGGAGGATATGATGTTGCCGCTTGAATACCTGCAGACGACCATGGCGCGCTCGGTGCTTGCCATCGAACCAACGGTCTCCGCGAAAATGCTGACCGCCGGCAAGGCCGATCCACTAGCCCGCCTGCGCATCTACCAGAACAACACGCGCAGCTCCCTTACAGCGGTGCTGATGGCGGTCTTCCCTGTTACCGTTCGCCTGGTGGATGAACGGTTCTTCCGTTACGTGGCAAGCGAGTTCATTCGACGCGCCGGTTGAATCGCGTCTTTCGCACTATGGAGCCGGCTTCCCGCGCTTCCTCAAGACGATCGACACGCTGTCCGACATGCCGATCGTCGCCGAAACGGCGCGGCTCGAATGGGCCATTGCGGAGGCGCTCGATACAGCCTCGCTGCCGCCCCGCACCCTCACAGAATTCGACGGCACCGACCTTGGACTCTCGCCGGATATCCTGCTCCAGCCCTCACTGCGGCTGATCATATCGCACTGGTCGATCCTGTCGGTATGGATGGCGCATCAACAGAAGACGGCGGTCGGCGAAAACATCACCTGGACAAGGCGCCCCGAACGCGTGGCGTTGTGGCGATCGGGGAACTACGTGCGGCTTTTTTTGCTCGACCGCGCGAGCTTCGCCTTTTGGCATTCGCTGAAGCACGGTTTCGGCCTCGAGCATGCCACTGGCCGTGCCTTGGCGCTAGACCCGGCTTTCGACCTGGTTTCGGCCCTTGTGCGTCTGTTCCGCGACAGGCTCGTCACCAACGTGCGGGTCGCCGCGAACTCCCCCTCAAACTGACGGAGACAGTCATGACCGCAATATCGGAGCAATCCTCGTCCAACCCGGCCGGCTTTGTCGGCCTCTACAAGCGTATCATCAAGCTGCCCGAATACATTCCGTTTTCGCTGGTCCAACTCGCCGCACGTGTCGCGGTGGCGCATGTCTTCTGGCAATCGGCCCAGAGCAAGCTGGCGTCCTGGCCGGTGACGCTGCAGCTGTTCGCCAACGAATACAACCTGCCGTTCATCGATCCGTCGATCGCGGCGCCACTGGCGACGACTGCCGAAATCACCGGCTCGGTGCTGCTCTTCTTTGGACTATTGTCGCGCCTTGCAGCCCTGATGCTGCTCGGCGTCGTCTCCGTCATCCAGATCTTCGTTTATCCGGAAAACTGGGCGGAGCACCTGTTGTGGGCCTCGTTGCTGCTCCTCGTGCTCACACGCGGCGCTGGCATTTTCTCGCTCGACTACGTTGCTGACCGAACCCGTTCGGCATCCGGAAAATAAATGTCGCGCTCGGGTGGGGGAAGCACGATGCGCATCTTCATCGTCCATGCCCACCCCGAGCCCGACAGCTTTAATGGTGCCCTGACCCGCGCGGCTCAAGAGGCCTTGGCTGCGGCTGGACACGAGGTGGTCGTCTCCGACCTCTACGCCATGGCTTTCAACCCGGTATCAGATCGCCGCAACGTCGCGCGTCTGAGCACACGAGTTCCCGATTTCGTCGCGCTCATGAAGCCAGGGTCAGGCGGAAGGCATGTTCGCGAGTTCCGAACTTTTCACAACCGCATCGATTGGGATAGGTCCACTATGCGGAGCGCCGCGTAGCTGGGTGACCTCTGTGACCTGCGCTTCACGGCGGTGAAGGAGGTGCACGAGGCGTGGGTCGCGGGTCAGGCGCCGAGCGCCGCAATCGTCGGGAGATCGGCGATCGTCGTCATGTGCCCGTGCCCTGGCAACACCGCGAGCATTGATCCGGGGATCAGCTGAGCGGTGTGCTCGCTGTGGGCTATCGGCAACGCCGTATCCAAGGCGCCATGGATGATCCGGGCCGGCGCAACGATGGCGCCGATGTCGAAGGCCCAGGGCCGTCCTTGCACCAGAGTGTCCTGCGCGTAGCCAATCACCCCCTGCCGGAACGCCTCGCCCGCGGCCGCCCCTATCGCCGGGCCGGCACGTTCGTCTGCGAAGAGGTCAGCATCGGGCTCAGCGAAGACAAAATCAGACACCGCTTCGAACCGACTTCCATCCGCGCCAAATTTCTCCGTGCACCATGCGATCGCCGCAGCCTCGTCGGCCTGACGCATCGCCTCGCCTTCGACTTCGCTGAAGCCGACCCAGGCATCGCTCCAGCCCATGTCGGTAACGCCGCCGAAGACCGCCAAAGCCGAAACGCGCCGCGGGAGAAGAGCCGTACAGACGACGGCATAGGGGCCACCCGAGGAATGGCCGGCAACCATGAAGCGGTCGATGGACAGCGCATCGGCCAGCGCCGCGACGTCGGCGGGCCAGTCGGTCAGCGAGCGGCCTGGGAACGATGACGATCTGCCATAGCCGGGGCGGTCGGGCGAGACGGCCCGAACCTTTTTCGCGGTGAACTGCTCTTCGAGGTAGGCGAGGTGCAGGCGGCTCATCGGCGCGCCGTGGAAAAACAGAACAGTCGACCAGCCCGGCTCGCCGATATCGGTGTAGGCAAGCACGCGTCCGTCGCTCAGCGTGATCTGCAAGTCTTGCACAGGCGCCTCCTCCCGGCCGAGATCGCTATCACTGGAGGTGCCGACCTTTCGACAGGCAGATACTGCCGCGGCTCGGCAGACTACCATACCCGTCGGATGGTGCCAGTGGTCCAAGAGTGCGAACAGATAGGCTGGTGCTGCGAGAGAGGATTGAACTCGGCCGGTTGAACCTTACGCGACTGTTTTTATTGTACTTTTTTGCCTGCTCGTCAATCTCTGTGTAGAACCCCTGTGGATATGCGGCCCGGTCATTGGGGCGCGATCGTCGCTGGCTTGGAGGGTTCTTCGGTCACCTTGTTTGCTTCCTCCTCTACCCTTTTGAAGAGGTCCATATTCAGTTCGACGGCAGGCATGTATTTCTCCTCTACCCTATAGACGCGACCTTCCTCGGGGAGAAAATGGACCGGCTGGTCGAGGGTCTTGATGGAGAGAAACTCACCTTGGTTGGTGCCGGTAGAATACGATATCTCGATCAGCGCCATCTTCTCACGCTGGCCGTCTCGGAAATCGTACACATAGCCTTTGATCTTTCCGTCCATCACCTCGCCCGCAACCAATGCCTGATTGCGAAGCCAGTGCTTCCCGAGCCCGCCGGTGATGACATACCCATCAACCGAGCCACCATAGACCCGGAGTTCAATAGCTATTGGCGCACCGTCGAGCCCCATTAGCCTCACGTCGTCTGGCGAGACATCGACATTCCCTTCGTTGGACCAAGTTCCAGTGAACTTCTTGTCGAGGTTCCACCAAGTGGACACGTTCTCCACAGCCTTGGGGCTTCAGTGAAGAACGAGTTCACACTTGCAGGCGCTTGCAGAACCCAAATGAGCGCAGCAGCAGTCCAGCCAGACAGAGCTACAGTCTTTTGAAACCACGACGGGAGTTGTGCCCAAAGCCCGCGTGGAGGCTCCTCTTTCTTGGTTCGCGAAGCGGCAGTGCCCCGCTTGTTGACCGCCACAGTCGTATCCCCCCGTTTCAACCGCTATGAAAGTGCGCAGGGACGGCCCTTTTTTCAAGCCCAGTTGTCGGGAAGGGAAGCCCCGTTCATCCGGTGGTTTGGCGCTGCTGGGTCGCGTTAGATGCGCGTCACCTTGTCGAGACCCGGCGGCGTCCGCTAGCCCTCTACGTAGGTCAATCATACGCCCTCTCGCTCGAACATCCTAAAGGACCGGATCGCGGCTCCCCCCGGCGAAGGGCTTGTAAACAGATGATTTGGCTCTGACATTTGACCCTCGATTTTCACGCATGATATGGTCGGAAATCGAGGTGGAACCGGGTTGATCATTCCCCGGTCCCGTGGGGACCTAGCGTCCCCTGCCGGATTGGCCCGTTGCACTCGGGTTTCTCCGGGAAGCGGTCGGACTAAGGCGGTTGCATATCTGCCTCCTTCGTTGAACTCCTTCATTTGCAGCGGGCGCTGTCGGCAAAACTCCCGCCCGCTGCAATCCCATATTAACTAGTTGTTAACCTGTGGGGAAACACTAAATATAGTGTTAACAGATCATTTGTTTCTGCCCGAAAGCCCTGTCATCGCCTTCTTTTGCGTAGCTCCCATTGCACGGCTTCTTTCATAGGTCCTACTAGATGGCACTCTTTTCTCGCCTGTTCCGGTCAAAGGCACAGAAGGCGGTAGACGTACTTCAGGACGGGCTGAACCGTCGTTTGTTGGCGATCCAAGCTGCTTTAGAGTTGTTCAAAAGGACGAGTAGGGCATTCGACGTGTCTGGCTTGCACGAGGCTTCCTCGGAGACTACGTCGTTCAAACTCGCTCAAGGGAAGCACGCCTACTTCACAAATGCGCTTATTGACGACCTCGCGCATGTGGAGGAGCTCATTAAGGCGATGCACCGCGCACTTGAGTTCAACAATGGGCGGCCAAGTCCCGGCTTTGAGAAAGAAGTGATTGAGGCCGAGCAGGCCCTTGAACGCACCGACGCCAATATTGATCGGCTAAGGGACGTCTGCCAGCAACTGGTCGATGTCGTGGGCGATATTTCGGCCCCCTAATCAGCAGAAAAATCCGAGGGGTCGAACTCGACAGTTCATGCAGCGCGATACCCCCCGCCGGCCGCCTGCGCCTCACCCTCCGTCGGCGCTCATGCCACCTTCGAACCAGGCTAGGCCACCGGAACGCCTCCCATTCGTGTCTCCTAGTGCGGCTGGAGTGGCTTCGAGGGTGTGGGAGGTGGAATGCATCGTCCCGACCGCAACCACGCTCCAGCCACGGTCCCTGCACAAGGGTCATCGAGGCCATTTGTCAGGCACAACGAACGTTGACATTAGGCTCGTCGCTGGGTCCCGTTGCTACCGGGTCTAGGCGGCACGCACCGTTCGTTTCAAGGCCGATCCCGGCCATGCTTGGCCTGCCATCGTCTCTCGTATCGCCGTTCGAAGATCATGCCGCCCACGAGCAGTGCGGCGACGAGGGCCCCGGCCGCGAGCGGATGATAATTCCACAGCGCGACGACGATCGCTAAGAACACTGTGATTAGGGCGAACCCGGCCATCGTTTCCATGTACTGCTTGAACATTTCGCCCTCCGATTCCAGTGCTATTACCAGTAGCCATCGGCTCCGGACCATGCAACCGCGACTGGCTAGTTCGCGGCCCCGGGAGTGTCCACAAAGGTTTACGTTGGTGCACATTCCGCTTGACGTGTGCACTATGCGTCCACTAATTGGTGTGCATTAATGGTCTTAGAGGAAAGGGCACGGCAATGGCGGTAGTCGGATATGCGCGGGTCAGCTCGACAGGGCAGGACCTCGCCACACAGATTGAGAAGCTGAAGGCCGCCGGGGCCACCAAGATATTTGAGGAAAAGCAATCCGGCACCGACAAGGGCCGACCGAAGTTGAGAGAATGCCTAAACTACCTGCGGGACGAGGGCGACACGCTCTTGGTCACCAAGCTTGATCGTCTGGCCCGCTCTGCGGCGCACCTTCACGAGATCGTGGAGGGCCTGAACGCCAAGGGAGTGGGCTTCAAGGTGCTGGATGACCAGTCCCTCGACACAACGTCCCGCACCGGGAAGCTGGTCTTCGGCATCCTCGCAAGCATTGCAGAGTTTGAGACGGCCCTGCGTAAGGAGCGCCAGATGGAAGGTATCGCCAAGGCGAAGGCCGAGGGGCGTACTCTTGGCGGGCGGCCCGTGACGCTGGACCATGACCTCATTCGCAGCCTGAAGGCCGAGGGTCGCTCCGTACGGCAGATTGCCAAAGAGGCAGGCTGCTCGCCCTCGGCGGTACAGAAGGTGCTGTCGAACTAAGCACACGTTGGGCCAGACCGCAGAATAACCATGTATCAATTCAGCCCGGATGCGGGACACTCTACCAAGCACCCGACGCTCCTTTGGATTGCTGGGTGAGTTTGTTTTGCCCGTATGCGGGACAACTCAATTATTGGCGCGGTTGCGGGCATTTTATTCTTATTGATTGATCGCCGGCCGTGCGGCATCCCGTGACCGTCTCATCCAACTAGGACCACAGCATGACCGACCAGAACAGCACCGCACCTTCCCTTCCCAGCGGAAATTCCTCTGGGCATGGCCACCACAGGCAAGCAATCGTCCACCTTGCGCGGGCCATGGGCGGCCTTACGACCACCATCCGCGCCGTAGGGTCCGGCAGGGACCTCACCGCCCCATTCACGCTGGAGCCTCTCGGGTGGACCGACGAGGCACTGACAGAATTTGAGCGGCTCTCGGAGGCATCGCGGGACGCAGGAGCGGTCGAGGACAGCGACGACCTAACGGCGGTCTCACCTCTCGCCCTAGTCGCCGAGGCCATATCGCAGGCATTGGAGAGCCTTGTGGCTGGGGAAGGAACGCCGGAGGTTCTCCGCTACGCCCTCATGGCTGACAGCTACCTCACCCAGTTCGTCCGCATGATCCCGGAGGAGGAGTACAAAGGGGCCATCCGGGACACGTGGGGCCGGGAGGCGATGCCGGTTCGGCTCCGATAGGCTCTCTTTCGTGTCCCGTTAGGGCGTTTCAGTGGCTTCGAGGGTTCGGGAGGTAGAATGTACCGTCCCGACCCTGACGGCCGTTTTTGGGGCTGACGGGACACGAAACCAATTACCCGCTCCTTTAGGAATGGCGGCCCCGTTTCAATTACAACCCTCTCTAGGAATGGCGCACCCGGTCGCGGGTCTTACGTGATTAGGTGCTCCCTCAGGAATGGCGGCCCGGTTCGATTACAACTCCCCTTAGGAATGGCGGCTCCGATTGCGGGGGTCCTACGTGATTAGGGCCCGCGCTAGGAATGGGCCTCCGGTTCAATTACGACGTACCTCAGGAATGCCCGCCCCCCCCTGACGTGGCTATGAACGTGTTCGCGATTAGGGACCGCCTTAGGAATGAGGCTCCGGTTCAATTACCCCTTCCTTCAGGAATGCCCGTCTCCCTCACGTGCTATGAACGTGTTTGAGGGAGGGCAAACCAATTACGACGTAACTTAGGAATGGTGGCCCGGTCCAATTACAACTCCACTCAGGAATGCTCGCCCCCCTCACGTGGTTATGAACGTGTTTGATGGCACCGCCGGCGATTACCCCCTAACTCAGGAATGCCCTCCCTTCGCATTGTTCTGAAGTGTGGCTGGAGCCTGCCTGCCAATTACCCCTCCAATTAGGAACGGTCATCCGTACGGTGTGCTGAACGTGTTAGGTCGCTCAGGAATGCTCCCCGGTTGCTCTGAACGTTGTAAGCGTTCGATGTGACAGGGTTCGGTCGAGCGTCCCGACGCTGGCCCGACATCTATCGTTTTCTTCCCCGTAACGGGGCTCCTCCTTCGTTCTCTCTCCTCTGCCTCCCTCGACGCAGGACGCCAGCAACGTCCTTCATCCAAACCTCACGCCCTCTCCGGTGGCTCCGTCTCTATAGACCGCCCGAGACGGCGTAGGCTCATGCTGTTCCCGCCGAAAGGTGTTCGGCGTCCTGCGTCTCTTTTTGCAGCGAAGTGAGAGTGTGTCTGTCTGTATCTATTTTCCGGCCCCCGTAACACCCCTCTAGGCCCCCATCCGGCCGCCCCGAGCCTCCACGGCTCTCTCACCCTCCACTCAATTTTTTGGACCCCGTAACAATGACCATCACCACCACGGGTGACGAGGCATTCGTGCCGAGCACTCACGGCCCTACTCCAGGGCGGCCCGAGACATACCGAAAGGCCCCGAACGACCACCGTGCGTGGGGCGTATCCAGCGAGATTGTGCTGGTCCCGATCAATGACCGTAAGCGCGGCCGAACGCTGTTCGCGAAGATAGAGCAGCGATCGTTTGACCGTCTCCCCGAGCGTGTAAGAGGCGCTTGCTGGGTCGTGGTCAGAGACGGCACCGCCACCGATGACATGCAAGTGTCAGTGCGGGCGATGGCCGCCGGAAGCCTCGTCACCATTCCCCGGGTCATCATGAACGCGAAGGCGGGAGAGTACGTCCGCAACATCAACGGCAATCGCCTTGACCTCCGCACGACCAACCTCCGGCTCGAGACCGGCGGCACCGGCAAACACACCAAGCGACACGACCTCGCCTTGGTCGAGAATAAGGAGCCCTCGAAATGAGCATCTTGGAAACATGCGAGTGGTCGGACGACTACCGCGCCGTCGTCGCCACCATAGGCCCTCGTTTCCGCGTCATAGTGGACCGCAGGGCCTTCGGCTGGAACCTACAGCAGCGCCGAGCGCGGCGGGCTGGACATGGGCGCTGGTTCGCGGTCGCTTCATTCATCATGCACCGTGAGGTCCTCTCCTCACGTGCCATCCCGCTCATGCATTCGGGATACGTCAAAGACCAAGGGATCACGCAAGAGGTGCTTGACGCCGCACTGGCGCATCTCCCCGAGCGGTTCTCTCCCGAGCCCACCTACGACCACCTAACAGTCCACAACCGGCCACGGGTTGCGGCCCCAGTTTCCTACAAGACGGCCCACGACATCTTTCCGAGGCCGTAACTCTCATCCATCACAAAGCTCGAAAGGAGCAAAGGTATCTCCACGCATACCCACGGCGGAAACGCCGCGACCATCGCCGTTGAACTGTTCGGTTCATACGGAGCACGACACAAGAGCCACGTCGTAGACCTCAACATCCGCAAATCCCCCAAGGACCCGTTAGGCCCACTTGCCCGCCTTCTTATCCGCGAGGGCTTCCACCCCGAGACCCGAATGCATGTCGTCCGCGACGGCGTTCCAGTCTTCAAGCGAGACCGAAAGCTGTCCGCATGGGCGGGGGAGGATTGGGTCGACACGCAAACGAGCGTGGCAAGGCGCAAGACATACGTCCCGTTCATGTCTGGTAGCGGCCTTTCAGAGGCTTCGACCACCTTGGACGAGGAATGCACCGTCCTCGACTGAACGCCTCTCCACGACCCCGTTTTTCAACCACCCCAAATCAGCAGAAAGAGAGACACACCACCATGGCAAACTATGCCGACTTCCAGATCACCGCAGACACCGCCCTTGAGGCACAAGCCGCCGCTGCACAGTCCCGCAGCACAACAGCCGCCGCTCCCACAGTCCAGACCAATCGCAAGGTCCAGGTGGACACTCACGGCGATGGCCGGATTGTCACGAAAGACCTCGGCTCCCGCAGCGTAGAGACCCAGCGGCAAGTCCGCCCCGGCAACGTCCTGATCGGAGGCGTTGAGACCACCATCGAAGCCGCCCGAGCCGCAGGACTTCTCCCGCCGGGTTTTGATGGGCCTGTCGGGAACAAGGCCACCCCGGCCGGCACCGCACAGGCCACTTCCGCTAACGCCGCAGACGACGCAAAGGGCGCTGAAGGTGACCAGAAGGCCGCCGAAGGTGCCGCTGAAGGTGACGCCGCAACGGACCTCGCCGCAATGGTGATGGACACGCTTGCGGGAGCGTTGGGCGCTGACGCTGTAGAGACCGGCATTTGGCAGGCGGCCGAGAGCGGCGACTTCGAGGGCAGCACCCCGCAGGGCGTGACAAACGACGCCGTGTCCGCGATTGTCAAGGGCTTCACCGCCCAAGCCAATGCCGTCCTCCGCAGTCTCCCCGCCGGGGTCGCGTCGGTGGACATGCTCACCGAGACCCTGAACGAGAACGAGCTTCGAGAGGCTCGCATGGCGACGATTTACAATGACCGAGAGAAGCTCGCCCACCTCGGCAGGACCGCTCTCGGTCGCATGGAAACGATGCCCTACCAGAACCCGCAGGGCTTCGAGGCTCTCATCGCTGACATGCCCGCAGCCGAGCGCAAGGCTCTGTCCTTCAACGAGGAGCGTAGGGAGTGGATGGTGAAGGTTCCGGGCCGACAGGCCATGTCCTTCGGCTCCGCTATCCGCGCCGGCATCGTCCGCGTCAGCTAATGCCAAGCTCACAACACCAAGGATCACCCATGACCACAGAACACAAGATCACGGCCGCTGCCAACATCGCGAGCGCCGTCCACATGCTCGCCCCCTCGACCAGCAAGAGGGAACGGCAGGCCGAACACGCGGAAACACGCGCACGAGAGGCCGCCGCGTATGCCGCCATGGTGGCTTCCACCGAGAAGCGATGACACCGCGTCAACACGCTTCGCTCCGGGAGTGGCAGGCATATGTCCTGCGCTCCCGCACGGCCCACCTCTACCGTGTCGCCAGCGATGGGAAAGGGGGCTGGATCGTGACCCGACCGGGCACAAGCGAGCGCCTTCACTTCGCCACCCACCGTCTGTTTAACCCGGGTGCCGCCACGGGGGCCGACGCCGAGGGTGTGCACGATGCACCTCCAAGGGATGCACAAGCACCAACGGCGGCCCCGATGACCCCGGCAGAGAAACACGCTGCTGAAGTCCGTGGCAGCTATCCCGACCTAAGTGCATGATCCTGTCCGGTCGGGGCAATCGAGGTGGCGCTTGATGTCTGGCGGTTCTTTCTGCCTCCCGCCCCCTCGAAAAATCACACGAAGCCGCTAAATTACCCCGACCGGACACAGACTAGGGCCTGTATGGTGCCTCTCGGCATCCTCACGCATCCATTTCGAGCTGCTTGTGTCCCGGCCGTTCATGCCAGATCACTTGCCGCAGATCGCGCTTGTCGACCGTCTGGCCGCACGCGGGACAGGCGTAGAAGTGGTCATCTTCCTTCGACGTCTCGCCACCATGCCGCCTGCCTTCGATGGGCGGCCCAAGATCCGAAAGCTTGGTCATCCTCTAAGCTTGTCGGCTTCGCGTTCCAGCGTCTTGCGGTCGTTGCCATGCTGCTTGATCAAGTCGCGGACCTGTTGAACGGTCAGGCCCACCTTGTTGGCGAAGTGCCGGACTTCGTAGTCCTCTTCCGCCGACACCCTGTCCCGGTCGCGGCCCCCGCGCTTGCTCTTGTCGTCTGCCATGCTCGTTCCTCCTTGGGAAAAGAGAACAGCGCCCGAGCTCGATTGTTCCATAAGCGCCAGCTAACGGAACGCTTACGGCTGTGCGATATTGAATAAAATTCGAGTGTCGCGTGGAGTGCCTATGCGTAAGCCTGCCGGCCCCCTTCGGCTATCGTTCATCCGCCCTATGGAGCCCGAGCTGGTCGAACAGCCGCCGAAGGGTGGCGAATGGGGCCATGAGGTAAAGTTCGACGGCTACCGGACCCAAGTGATCAAGGACGCTGACGGCATCCGCTTCTACACCAAGAACGGCTTTGACTGGACGGCCAAGTACAAGCCGCTTGCCGACGAGGCGAAGGCGATAGACGCGGAGAGCTTCATCATTGAGGGCGAGACAATCGTCACCAATGAGGCGGGACTGTCGGACTTCCACGCGCTGCGCTCCGCCATCACCAAGCGCCCCCGAGACCTCTACCTCGTGGCTTTCGACCTTCTGCACCTCAACAGCCACGATCTGCGCGACATGCCGTTCAGGGACAGGCGCGAAATCTTGCAAGCGGTGATCCCAGCCGGCGGCCGCATCCAGTTCAGCGAGGCGCTGCCTGGCACTGGTGAGGCAGTCTACCATCTCGCCTGCGAGGCCGGCCTTGAGGGCATTGTGTCGAAGCGCCTTGACAGCCTCTACCGCAGCGGCTCGACCATGAACTGGCGCAAGATCAAGTGCTACGTCGAGAAGGAGATGGAGATCATCGGCGTGAAGCGGGAGACCGGAAAGCCGGCCATGGTTCTCATGGCTGACAAGGGCCGCTACATGGGCGGCGCGTTCGTCACCTTCAAAGCCGACAAGCGGCAGGCGCTATGGGATCGCGTCCAAGGCAAAGCCGGCGCACCGCCGCCGAAAGGGCTCGCCAAAGAGAAGGCTGAATGGCTCAAGCCGGGCTTGGTGGGGCGGGTGAAATTCCTCAAGGGAGAGGAAAAGCTACGCCACGCGTCGCTGAAGGACTTTCGCGAGGAGCATTAACTGTTGCTTGTATGCTACAGCGCCTTGCGTCGGCCGGTTGTATGGTCACGCCTCGCTTGCCGGACCCAAGGCGGACCACCGGCAAAAGCGTTGGAGTGGGGGACTATCTTGAAGAAGACCTATGAAAAGCCTGTCCTGGCCAAGCGCGAGAAGCTCAGCGACATCACTGCGCGGCCGCCTTCGTCGCTTGCTCTATAGACGAGAACGCTGGAGCGGCCCAGTAGTCTTGTTCGTTTTGGGGATCAAGGCCACCGGGCCTAACCGGGGATAGCTACGGGGACAATGTGCTATAGGGCACCGGCTGACAAAGAATATACGCTATTGCTAATGTGATCAGAAGGCATCCTTAAGGCGAAGTTGCTCGGTGTTTATGATGCCTTGCCCGCGCGGATCATCGCCCGTGCAATCGCCAGTTCGGCCTCGCCTCCTGACAGTCAACCTCGCGGTCTAGGTAACCGCGCTCATATCGTGGTGCGCTGATCATGCGTTGCCTTCCACTGTGCTGTCCTCGTCCAACGCATACGGAACTGGCAGATAGGCATTTGCCACAAGCCAGTCGCTCACGATGGTTCGTATGAGGTCGGCCCTCGTGAGCCCCATTTCTTCAGCCACGGCCGACAGGGGCTCTTGTACGCTCGGATCGAGTACCAGCCCGGTCACGTTTCGCAGCATCAGCGCCGCTCGTCGGAGCATCACCTGAAGGTCCGCGCGGGAGACCTCGGCGATGTGATTGGCCGCGCTTTCCAGATCGGCGGCGATGTCATGACGGTTCATGGTCGGCCCTCCAGCTATAGGTAATGCTCGCCCTCGGCCCGGTGCTCGAAGCAGAACCAGTGCGGCGCTTGCTTCGGCTGGGCAAAGCCCCAGCCGGCATCCTTTGCGCAGCCTTCGTGCTCGCAGACGTGGTGCTGGACACCGGGCGGAGTGGCATATTCAGGTCTTGGCACTCGGATTTCGTCGCTCATATACAACAGTGAACAAAATGAGAACAAATCTGTCAAGCGCCTCTTGACCGGCGCCGCCGCCGTTCCTCATTTCAGGTCATGCCCGAGCAACCCGAGAAGTGGCCTAGAGGTGCCGCATGGACCCTGACCCATGCCCATGACGCGGGGCAAGTGGCGGGTATCCGCTGCGCCCGCTGTAGGGTCACGCGCTACTACAAGCCGGCAGAGCTTCGGGAGGTGATCGGGAACGTCACGATTGACGAGGTGCGAGACAAGGTGCGCTGCCAGGAATGCAAGAGCAGGGAGTGGATGAGCGCCCAACTCTTTCATCCGACCGGAGAGCAGGCGCACACCATACGATACAGGCGTCTCGTGGAAATCAGGTGGGAAAAGCGGGTCATCTGGCGGGACGAGTAGAGCGGCTCGGGCCTTCCCTCACCGGCGGCACCCGTCTATCTTCTCCCACACGTTTTGTCGGGGAGCTTTTTCAAAATGCTGTTCACTTACTCGGCGCGGATCGTAGCCGTGCTCGCCTTGGTGCTTGGTGTCCTCCAGCTCGTGCTGTTTTTCTTGCTCGCAGATAACCCCGATGAGCTGGCACGATATGCAGGACGCGCCTCACCCGCCCGTGTTTTGGATCGGGGCGTCTACGCCATACTTCTTTCTCTTGCTCTCGGCACGCTGTCAGAGATCAGCCTGTCGCTGCGGCTTCGGCAGAAGGGCGATCGCGTTGCGCCTGACCGCACTTGATCCGTGTCCGGTGGGGGCGAATTAGAGGCGTTTAGGTTTGGCCGGTAGTTTGTACCGCCCCGACCCGCGAAGCCTCTCAAACGGCGCCGCGGGACATAGCGCAGGACCTATCGGCATTTGCTGGCGGCCCCTACGTTGTAGCGGGGGAGCTTCTGTATCTCGCGGGACAGCGCCTTCATCGTGTTCTCGCCATATTCTGCCGACGCGCTTCCGTCCGCGTGGCCTTGGATGGCGTCCATGTATCGCTGCTCAATCCCCACGTCGCGGGCAATGGTCTTGAAGCGGTGCCGCCAAGCATGATTTGGCTGCACACGCGGGTCTGTGATCCCGACGGTATCGCGCACCCACTCACTCACCTTGCCTCGGGCATAGCCGGCCCTTGATGACCCTGCCTTACGCTGGCGCTTACTTTCAGCATAGAACAGGGGCCCGCCCTTCGCCCCCTCGACCATCTTCAGCAACCCCTGTTCCACAAGGTGGGGGTGAAGGGGGACAATGCGATACTCACCCGACTTCACCGACCCGGCCTCCGGGGTGATGCGAATGCAATGGATACCATGCTCGACTGTGAAGTCCTCTTTCCGCAACTGCGCTATCTCCCCAGCCCTCGCCCCGGTGTAAGCACAAATCCAAGGGAGCCAGCGATAAACGAGCCTGTTCACTGGAGACGTGTTGCCGGGTGCGTCCGGGGCCTCCAGAGCCGCCTTCAGAACCTTTACGGCCTCGTCGTCCGTATACCCCGAGGACCGCTCACGAACCCGCTTGGGAACCTTGACGCGGACGGGCGAAACCGGGTTTCTCTCAATCTTGAACTTGGACACCCCAGCACCGAACACCGCGCGTAAGGCAGAAAGGTACTTGTCGCTCACGGTCTTCGCCGCAAGCCCACGCTCATGCCTCAAACCTTGAGCCCAGTCCGCCACGTCCTTGGAGGTCACACGGGTGGCGTCCTCGTGGCCGAGGTAGGCAATGAAATCATCAATCTTCTGCCGATGATCGCGCGGGGTCCGCTTTGACTTCCCGTCCGCAAGGTGATCGCGTTCCCAAAGGTCGAACAGGTCACCGATGGTGATACCCTTCGCGGCGCTTTGGCTGGGCGCTGTCAGCTCCGGGAACCGATCCGCGTTGGGGTCAGGGCGGTAGTCACCCCTCGCCTGCCGCAGTAGTTGCTCTGCCGCTTGCCGGTAGGCGGCGTGAGCTTCCTGAATTAGGCGCATCCGGCTGGCCGCGTCCGTGGCGAGGCCGTGGTCCAGCAAAAGCTGATCGGCTGTAGGACCATACCATCTTTCGAGAGCGCCGCTGTCGCCGTCCAGCCGGCTCAACAGCTTCAGAACCTCCTCCCACACTTCAGGCTCCCCCGGCTCGACCCGGAGCAGCGCCATCTGTCGCCGGTAGAGTTCCCCTACGAGTGCCACGAGTTGGATATGGGGGAGCGGTTCAGGGACCGCTCTTAGCGCCTTCCACCGCAGAGCGACCTTTGCGGCCTCTTGCGCGAACAGGGCTTTCGCTTCGGCGGGGTCCTTGGTGTGGAGCGAGTAGAGAAGTTCAGCCTTCCCCACCTTGCGCCTCAAGTCGGCGGGGACGCGCTGTCGGAAGTAGTAGACGCCTGATTTGCTTTTTTGTGGGCTGGGCATAGGTAGGACCATGTGTAGCACCTCTGTGTAGAACCGAGGTCGCTCCAAGTCCCTGATAACGCCTATCTTTCTGATTTCCAACAGAAAAATCTGGTGCTGCGAGAGAGGATTGAACTCTCGACCTCTCCCTTACCAAGGGAGTGCTCTACCACTGAGCTACCGCAGCCTGCGATGGCGGCGCTTCTGCCATATCGAACCGGCAAGCGCAAGGCCAAGAAAAACCCAAAGCGTCGCATGTGATTCTGAGCCGCCATTATGCGGTTTGGAACGGCATGCATGGCTGATCCACAGTGTGAAACCCGCCGGACGGCCTGCTGTCATGACATGGCCGTGCTAAAATGGTAGAGCGTTTCACCGTTTCATGGAAACGGCGAACCGCCCTATCTTTTGTTTGGGCGCAATTCGGGACGGAAAACCGTCTCACACTTTCCCGGAATTGGTCGGGGCCATTGCAGACTCGCGGCCGGCGGGCCACCGGTCAGGGATTGGACGATGAACGACAAGGCAAATCCAGCGAAAAAGGGCGGCGGCGAACGCAAGGACCGGCTGGCGGAGGCGTTGCGCGCCAATCTGCAGAAGCGCAAGGCGCAGGCGCGTTCGCGGCGCACCGGCAGAGCAGACGAAAGGCCGGAAGGGTTGCCGGCTGCTGGAAAAATGCACAAAGGCTGACCAAATCAGCCATACTGGCCGGCCAGAGTGGTTCGGACCTTTGGTAAGGAATCGGGGAAATCCTATTTCTTGAACCAAGCCGGCCAATGGTCTAAGCCGGGCGCACTCAACCGATTGAAGCGGCCTGTTCAGGCTGAGGGGACGTTTTCTCATGGATCGCATCAGAATTGTCGGCGGCAAGCAGCTTGCCGGCACCATTCCGATCTCGGGCGCCAAGAACGCGGCGTTGCCGCTGATGATCGCCTCACTGCTCACCGACGACTCGCTGACGCTCGAAAACGTGCCGCATCTGGCCGATGTCGAGCAGCTGATCCGCATCCTCGGCAATCATGGCGTCGACTATTCGGTCAACGGCCGCCGCGAAAAGCAGCAGGAAGGCTATTCGCGCACCATCAATTTTTCCGCCCGCAACATCGTCGACACAACGGCACCCTATGAGCTGGTCTCGAAGATGCGCGCTTCCTTCTGGGTGATCGGGCCGCTGCTTGCCCGCATGGGCGAAGCCAAGGTGTCGCTGCCCGGTGGCTGCGCCATCGGCACACGTCCGGTCGACCTGTTCCTGGAAGGCCTGCAGGTTCTCGGCGCGCAACTGGACGTCGACAATGGCTATGTCATCGCCAAAACCAGGAACGGCCGCCTGATCGGCAACCGCTACGTCTTCCCGAAAGTCTCGGTCGGCGCCACACATGTGCTGATGATGGCGGCCTCGCTCGCCAAAGGCGAGACGGTGCTGGAAAATGCGGCTTGCGAACCGGAAATCGTCAATCTCGCCGAGTGTCTCATCGCCATGGGCGCCAAGATCCATGGCGCCGGCACCTCGACCGTCACCATCCATGGCGTCGAGGCGCTTTCCGGCGCCCGGGTGCGTGTCATCCCCGACCGCATCGAGACCGGCACCTATGCCATGGCCGTTGCCATGACCGGCGGCGACGTGATGCTTGCCGGCGCCCGGCCGGACCTGTTGCAGACCGCGCTCGACGTGCTCGTCGAGACCGGCGCCGAGATCACGCCGACCAATGAGGGCATCCGCGTCAAGCGCAACGGCGCCGGCATTGCGCCGGTCGACGTCACCACCGCCCCCTTCCCCGCCTTCCCGACCGACCTGCAGGCGCAGTTCATGGGCCTGATGACGATGGCCAAGGGCAAGTCGCGCATTACCGAGACGATCTTCGAGAACCGCTTCATGCATGTGCAGGAGCTCGCCCGGCTCGGCGCCCACATCACGCTTTCCGGCCAGACGGCGATCGTCGACGGCGTCGCCAAGCTGAAGGGCGCGCCGGTGATGGCGACCGACCTGCGCGCCTCGGTGTCGCTGGTGATCGCCGGGCTTGCCGCCGAAGGCGAGACCACGGTGAACCGCGTCTACCACCTGGACCGCGGCTTCGAGCGGCTGGAAGAAAAGCTTTCCGGCTGCGGCGCGGTGATCGAGCGGATTTCGGGCTGACGCTTCGCAAGGCGGGCACCGCGGGGGAAGGAAGATTTCTCCTTCACAACTAGCGAAATTCCGGGCGAAAGCGTGCCGTCTCCCCGTCACTATATGGGGAGAAGATGCCGGCTGGGCGACGAGGGCAGCGCGAACCGCAAGCGATTGCCTTTGGTTGCATCCGTGCCGAGGTTGCACGGACCGGAAAGACCGCCTAACAGAAGGCTGAAATCAACCTTAGGTGCGAAAAATCCCGCATGGCAGCCCTCAAGCTCATCGCGCTCGACGACCAGGATCTCAGCATCGTCTCGGCGCATGTCCAGGACGCCGTGATGAAGGTCTCCGACCTCGAATACCTGCCGGCGGCCAAGCGCTTCGTGCTGACCATGAACCGCTTCGTCTGGGAAGCGAAATCCGGCTTGTTCCGACAGCACAATGAACGGCGGCAGAGCGTTCTGCATTTCGACCGGGTGCTTGGCGCCAAGACCAGCGGCATTGCCCGCGACAAGCCCGCCGAGGTGCTGTCGCTGCTGGCGATCAGCTTCATCGCCATCAGCAAGCCGGCCGGCATCGTTGAGCTGGTCTTTTCGGGTGGCGGCACCATCATGCTCGACGTCGAATGCATCGAGGCGCGGCTTGCCGATATCGGCGGATCCTGGGAAGCCACTTCGCGACCCATGCATAGGGGCTGACGCGCCATGGCTATAACGCTCCGCCAGCAGGACGCCGACTTCGAGCAACGCTTTTCGAGCTTCCTCACCACCAAGCGCGAGGTGTCGGCCGATGTCGACGCCGTCGTGCGCGACATCATCGGCCGCGTGCGTGCCGAAGGCGACAAGGCGCTGATCGACTATACGCTGAAGTTCGACAGGGCCGACCTCGGCGAGCTCGGCATCGCCGTCTCGAAGGACGACATCGCCACGGCCTATGAAGCGGCCGATCCGGCCACCGTCGAAGCGCTCAAGTTCGCGCGCGACCGCATCCGCTCGCACCACGAGCGGCAGAAGCCGAAGGACGACCGCTATACGGACGCCGCCGGCGTCGAGCTCGGCTCGCGCTGGACGGCGATCGAAGCCGTCGGCCTCTACGTGCCGGGCGGCACGGCGAGCTATCCGAGCTCGGTGCTGATGAACGCTGTGCCGGCCCGGGTCGCCGGCGTCGAACGTGTCGTCATTGTCGTGCCGGCCTCCGGCGGCGTCATCAATCCGCTGGTGCTGGTGGCGGCCGACCTCGCCGGCGTCTCCGAGATTTACCGCATCGGCGGCGCGCAGGCGGTCGCGGCGCTCGCCTATGGCACGCAGACGATCACGCCGGTCGCCAAGATCGTCGGCCCCGGCAATGCCTATGTGGCGGCGGCCAAGCGCCAGGTGTTCGGAACGGTCGGCATCGACATGATCGCCGGGCCGTCGGAAGTGCTGGTCGTGGCCGACGCCGACAACGATCCGGACTGGATCGCGGCCGATCTGCTTGCACAGGCCGAGCACGACGCTTCGGCGCAGTCGATCCTGATCACCGACAATGCCGAATTCGGCAAGGCGGTCGAGCAGGCGGTCGAACGCCAGTTGAAGGTTCTGCCGCGCGCCGAGACGGCGGCGGCAAGCTGGCGCGACTTTGGCGCGGTGATCCTGGTGCCGGCGCTCGAAGCCTCGCTGCCGCTGGTCGACAGAATCGCGGCCGAGCATGTCGAGCTTGCCTTCGACGAAGCCGAGGATTTTCTTTCGAGGATGCGCAACGCCGGCGCCGTCTTTATTGGCCGGCATACGCCGGAAGTCATCGGCGATTACGTGGGCGGCTCCAACCACGTGCTGCCGACGGCGCGCTCGGCGCGTTTCTCCTCGGGTTTATCCGTGCTCGATTTCGTCAAGCGCACCTCGATCCTGAAGCTCGGGCCGGAGCAGCTCAAGGTGCTGGCGCCCGCCGCGATCGCGCTTGCAAAGGCGGAAGGCCTGGATGCCCATGCCCGCTCCGTCGCGATCAGGTTGAACATGTAGCGATGTCCGGCCGCGACGAAACCCGCAACAGGCTGATCGACGTCGAGCTCGACGAAACGATCGGACGTTCGACACCCGACGTCGAGCACGAGCGGGCGGTGGCGATCTTCGACCTCATCGAGGAAAACAGTTTCCGGCCGGTCAATGACGATGGTGCCGGCCCATACAGGCTGAAGCTGTCGCTGGCCGAGCAGCGCCTGGTGCTCGCCGTCAGCCGCCAGAACGGCGCCGACGTGGTCACCCATATCCTGTCGCTGACGCCCCTGCGGCGCATCGTCAAGGACTATTACCTGATCTGCGAAAGCTATTACGAGGCCATCCGCTCCTCGACGCCCAGCCATATCGAGGCGATCGACATGGGCCGCCGCGGCCTGCACAATGAAGGCTCGCAGACGCTGATGAATCGGCTCGCCGGCAAGATCGAGATCGACTTCGACACGGCGCGCCGGCTGTTCACGCTGGTCTGCGTGCTGCACTGGCGAGGCTAGATCAGGATGACGTTTCCTTGAATCGCCATGCTGACCTAACTCTTTGTTGGAGCATGATCTTCTCCGAAAACCGGTTCCCAATTATTGCGTGCGCTGACCTCCGGTTCGGGATCATGCTCTAATGCTGGCCGCCTTGCCGCATTCGATCCTTTTTTTATGCGGCATGAACGCCGTGCGCTCGCCGATGGCGGAACAGCTGGCGCGACGGCTGCTGCCGGCCACCACTTTCGTCGCCTCGGCCGGCGTGCGCAGCGGCGAGCGCGACCCTTTCGTCGATGCCGTGCTTGCCGAGGAGGGTCTGACGCTCGGCGAGCGGCAGCCGAGAACGCTGGAGGATCTGGAAGACGATTATTTCGACCTGATCGTCACGCTGGCGCCGGAGGCCCATCACGCCGCGCTGGAGCTCACGCGTTCGCTCGCCGTCGAGGTCGAATATTGGCCGATGCCCGACCCGACCGACACCGGCGGCACGCGCGAGCACATCATGGCCGCCTATCGCGACGTGCGCGAGCGGCTGAAGGCCCGCATCAGCAGGCGTTTTGCCGTTCCCGACCCGAAAAGCGCCGCCGATTAAGCATGTTCACAAGCGGTCGATTATCATATAGGTTCCGCGCAAATTCCGGCCGGCCGCCGGAACAGCCATCCAAGCAAAGGTATCGAATGCCGAAGGAAGAAGTCCTCGAGTTTCCAGGTGTGGTCACCGAACTGCTGCCCAATGCGATGTTCCGTGTGAAGCTCGAAAACGAACACGAAATCATCGCCCACACGGCCGGCCGCATGCGCAAGAACCGCATCCGCGTGCTGACCGGCGACAAGGTCCTGGTCGAGATGACGCCTTATGACCTGACCAAGGGCCGCATCACCTACCGTTTCAAGTAACAATCCGGCCAGAACCGCGATGAGCACCCTGCAGAAGCTCGTGCTTGCCTCGGGTTCTCCGCGCCGCATCGAATTGCTGCAGCAGGCCGGCATCGAGCCGGATCGGGTGCTGCCCGCCGATGTCGACGAAACGCCGCAGCGGGCCGAGCATCCGCGCTCGCTGGCCAAGCGGCTCTCCAAGGACAAGGCCGAGAAGGCGCTGGATTCGCTGAAGAGCGAGCACGACTATGGGCCCGCCTTCATCCTTGCCGCCGACACGGTCGTGGCGGTCGGGCGGCGCATCCTGCCCAAGGCTGAGACGATCGACGACGCCATCAATTGCCTCGGCCTGCTATCCGGCCGCTCGCATCGGGTCTATTCGGGCATCTGCCTGATCACGCCGGGCGGCAAGCTGCGCCAGCGGCTGGTGGAGACCAGGGTCCGCTTCAAGCGGCTGCCGCGCGAGGAGATCGACGCCTATGTCGCCTCCGGCGAGTGGCGCGGCAAGGCCGGCGGCTATGCCGTGCAAGGCTTGGCTGGCTCCTTCGTCGTCAAGCTGGTCGGCTCCTACACCAACGTAGTCGGCCTGCCGCTTTATGAAAGTGTCGCGCTGCTTTCAGGCGAAGGTTTCAAAGCGCACCAGAAATGGCATGCCGCGCGCTCATGAGCCTGGACGACAAGATAACGCCGCTGCGGCCGAAGCGACCCTGCCCCGAATGCGGCAAACCTTCGTCGCGCGAGCACTATCCGTTCTGCTCGGCGCGCTGCAAGGACATCGACCTCAATCGCTGGCTGAAGGGCGCCTATGTCATTCCCGGCCGCGACGGCGAGGAGGAAGAAGACGATAGCCCGAAGCCTGGCCCCACGGACGAGGAGTGAGGCGCCAAGCCGCCGTTTCGCAACGATTTTTCCGTCCTGACGAAATCAACGGCCAAGCGATTGATTTCACGCAATTCCGGAACGGAAAACCGCTGGGCACTTTTCCTGGAATTGCGAATATTTTCACGCAATTCCGGAACGGAAAACCGGTGGGCACTTTTCCTGGAATTGCGATTATTTCACGCAATTCCGGAACGGAAAACCGCTGGGCACTTTTCCTGGAATTGCTCTGGACAGGCAGGATTGCCGTGCTATAACCCACGCGCTTTCAAGGGGCGCCGCTGCGTGCCCTTGCGAAATCCGGCAGGCGAATCCCGTTAGCCGGCACAGGCCCAGATAGCTCAGTTGGTAGAGCAGCGGACTGAAAATCCGCGTGTCGGTGGTTCGAATCCGCCTCTGGGCACCATCCCCTCCTCTCCCGATATCCCTTTTCGCCGAAGCGTCTACGCTTCAGTCTCCGCAAATGGCTGAATTTGCTTCGTTTTTCGGCGCGAAAGAGGTGCTAGAGCGAGTTTCGTCGCGGTTTGGCAAATTTCGTCCAACGGCGAGGTGTTGGTATTTGTTGGTATCTGAGAACCTGTTGGTATCGAAGCACCAATAGGAGGTCCCACAAAATGGCTCTCTCCGACGTGAAATGCCGCAACATTCGGCCCGCGTCCAAGCTCCACAAACTGTCCGACGGCGGTGCGCTGCAGCTATGGATCCAGCCATCTGGAACAAAGCTATAGCGCCTCGCCTATCGGTTCGATGGGAAGCAGAAGCTGCTGTCTCTGGGTAGCTACCCTGTCATTTCACTCGTACTGAGGCTGTCGAGCGCGCGGGCGGCGCGGCCAGCCTGAGCTGGTGCTGTTTCTTTTTATCTTCGACGTGAGGTCAGACCGTCGTCGGTTATCATGCGGCTCAGAAAATGCCCGGCGCCGCTTCTTCTCAAAGCACGCACCAAAAATATCTAACCCGTTGGTTCAGTCAACTCTGTGGTTCATCGCGACGGGTGCCATCAATCGATGGCGCGGAACCGCTGCTGCCAGCAAGTACGAGGCAGGGCCATGTCGCGGCGTGGGGAGCATGGCGGCTCGCAAACACCGGCCACGGACAAAACGACGCTGTCGGGCGTTTGTCGGGGCGACAAACAGCAATTGTTAGCTGATCGCACGCCAGGGTCGCAGTCTCCGGCGTCCAGGGCGAACCACGCGCGCCAAAAACCTGCTCGACCGTCTTGAGGCAAGTTTCTGGCAGACATTTGCGCCGTGTTGTAGACTGGTTAGGGGCGATGGGAACGAAGAGGTTGGTCGGCAGTGGTTGGAAATGCTGCGCGGCGCCGTTTGGCTGCCATCCTAGTGGCCGACGTGGTTGGTTACTCCCGCCTCATGGAGGCGGATGAGCTCGGCACTTTTGATGTGATCAAGGAACGGCGAAGGGAGATCGTGGTGCCGGCCGTTCGAGAGCACGCAGGTCGAATTGTCAAGTTCATGGGCGACGGAATCCTGGCCGAATTTGCTAGCGCAGTAAATGCGGTGAGTTGTGCACTTGAACTTCAGCTCCGCATGGCCAAGGCAAATGAAACGCTAGCAGATGCTAACCGGATCAGATTGCGGATAGGCATTAACCTAGGCGACATCATAGAGGACGAGTCGGATGTCTACGGTGACGGTGTTAACATCGCCGCTCGGCTTGAAACCCTGTCCGAGCCGGGAGGTATTTGCATTTCGGGCCAAATGTACGACGCGATTCAAGGAAAGCTCGAGATTTCAATCGAGGATATTGGGGAAAGCTCCCTCAAGAATATATCCCGGACAATTCGCGCCTATCGCATCAGGCCCAGCGACGCAGAAGGAGACCAAGAAGCCCAATTTTTAAGGGGCAACGAGCGTACGACGGTGGCGGTATTGCCGTTCGCAAATATGTCTGGCGACCCAGCACAAGACTATTTCTCGGATGGAATAACCGAGGACATAATCACGGAGCTTTCCCACTATCAACATCTGTCAGTGATTGCACGTAACACGACAGCTCTGTTTAAGGATCGGTCCATAAACGTGGCGGAGATAGGCCGCAAGCTTCGGGCTGATTTTGTGATCGAGGGAAGCATTCGGCAAGCCGGCAACAGGGTTCGTGCTACAGTTCAACTCATTGACGTTCAAACTGGGACTCATGCGTTCGCAGAAAACTTCGATCGGAAAATTGAAGACATATTTCAAGTTCAGGACGAGATCGTTGATGCTATTCTTGGTCGGCTTTTCTACAATCTAGATGAAGCAGCAAGCAAAGCTCGTCAGCGAAATCCGACGACAAGCACCACCGCCTATAGTTTGTGGTTGCGCGGCAGGCAGGCTTCGAGAAATGGCGATGAGGAGGATGCTATAAGCTGCCTGAATCAGGCGATCAAAGTTGATCCTCAATATGCGAGAGCGTTGGCCATGTTGAGTGGCCTGTATGGCTATAGACGATTCACCGGATCCGCACGTGACACTCATATGAAAATCGCCGAACTATCTCGCGGATACGCTGAAAGAGCTATCGCTGCCGACAAGACAGACGCCTACGTGCTTGAACAGGTAGCAGCTGCGTACCTAATGCTCGGTGATGGAGACAATGCAAGACGATACTCTGATAGTGCAAGTTTGCTCAATCCGCGTGACATCTCCACGGCCGCCACACGCGCACTAGTTCTCGCCTTCATAGGCGAACACAATCGCGCACGGGAAATAATTGAACGTGTATATCGGGCTGAGCCACGCGTGCCGCCGGGATGGACGGTTATCTTGGCAGACGTACAGTATCTAATGCGTGACTTTGAAGGAGCCCTTAAGACCTACAAAACAGTTAACGGCGCACCTTTCTATGTAAGATTGCTTCAGTCGATGTGCCTTTCCCAACTGGGGAGGATCGATGAGGCAAAAGCAATTCTAGGCGAGGCACCGACAGGTTTCGATATTCCGGCATTCGCCCGCAATTGTGCAGGCATGTGCGCGCTGGCCGAAGACCGTGAATTGTGGTTCGAGGGGTTTCGCAAAGCAGGCGTGGATGTTTACGGCTAAAGCGGAAGACGAACTTCAGCGCGGAATTTCCCGCGTTGCCGTTCCCTTGTAGCAGGTCGCTGACAAAATCTTCCGGTCGCACTCCGGAAATCAGGTTCTTCTCCATTTCGAGGGTGTAACCGTTCTTGTCTGAACATGCGGCGCATAGCGCAGAACGGCGCTAGAAAGGGCAATTCGGCAGGCGGCCTACGCGGCGCTCGCGGACGGAACAGCATCTGCCGCTTATAAGCCCGCTGGGCGGCTTGATGGTCGTCACCCCTGAAGGACACCAGCCGCGTAGCGATCGCCACTGTCGGGTCATCTGTCGCCAAGACAAGGCTGCTCCTGGCCGGGATTTACTTGAGCCCCCTGTTGCTGTAGGCGCACAGGATCGCCCCATCACAGACCATGCCGAGCGCCGCGAGATCGTAGCCGCCGATCCAGCCGTCCTTGAGGTCGATGATGAGGATTTTCGTCGCCGGATGCGCCACCTCGCGCGAGGCTGGTGACCGGCTCGAAGCGCCAGACGAGATAGGCGTGGAGTTCGGGCCAGGGCCGGAAAACATCGAGCCCGCCTGCCGGAAAATCGCGAAAGCGCCGCGCCGGCACCGCGCGCTCGCAGGTCTCGAAGATCCATTGCGCGACGATGTGTGCGGCGCGGCGCTTAGGCGGGGCGGCAGCGCGAAACGAACTGCCATTCAATATTGTCTCGTACATTTTCGATAGAGCGCTTATCCTTGCGTCCGATCAACCGTGAAGTTCGTGTCGGAACGCAGCATCAAGGCGACGCCCGCGCTTCCTACCAGTTCTGCCTGGCACCTAGCGTTTTGGGATTGAGTGTTGCGCGGCGCGGCAGCACGTAGGGGCGACCCATGCAGCTCAGTTCAAGCAGCTTCGCGAACGGTACGACGATCCCGCGGCGTTTCACTTGCGACGGTGAGGATCGTTCCCCTCCCCTCAGTTGGACCGGCGCTCCGACCGGAACCCGCAGCTTTGTCCTTCTCTGCGATGATCCGGACGCTCCGGCGGGGGTCTGGCATCACTGGGCGGCCTATGACATTGCGGCCGATTGTGTAGGGTTGGCCGAAGGCGCTGGCGAGCACGCCGGCAAGCAAGGGTTCAAGCAGGCAACCAATGATTTCCGACGACCGGGTTACGGTGGTCCCTGCCCACCACATCGCCACGGCCCACACCGCTACCACTTCCGGCTGCTTGCGCTGTCGATCGATCACCTGCCATTCGGCAACGACCCATCGTGTCAGGGGGTCGAACGAGAAGCGCGCAAGCATCTCCTGGCCGAAGCGGTTCTCGTCGGAGTGTATGAGCGATGATGGTCTTCGCTCGTATGAACTCAGGCAAGTTGAGGAAGGCCTGCGGGTCATCAGCGACATCACTGATCGCAATGGCCCCGGCCGATACGCGTCATGCGGATCTTTCTCTGTGGCGACGTGATGACGGGGCGAGGCATAGACCAGGCGCTTCCACATCCGTGTGACCCTCGTCTTCATGAGCGCTATGTGAAATCGGCCATCGACTATGTCCGGATGGCGAACCAGCCGATACCGACGCCCGTCGACTTGCACTACATCTGGGGCGCAGCGCTGCAAGAATTGAAGCGGGCGCGCCCGGATGCCAGCATCATAAATCTCGAAACCAGCATTACGCGCTGCGACGCCTATGTCGCCAAAGGCATCAACTACAGGATGAGTCCCGAGAACGCCGCCTGCCTCGTCGCCGCGCGGGTCGACTGCTGCGTACTGGCTAACAATCACGTTCTTGATTGGGGGCGCGCTGGGCTGCTGGAAACCCTGGCGACGCTCGAGCGTCTGCGAATCAAGACCGCCGGAGCGGGGCGCAACGCCGCCCAAGCGAGCGCCCCGGCGATTTTGGCAGAAACCAATGCGGGGCGCACACTTGTTTTTTCGTTCGCCTCGCAGACCAGCGGCGTCCCCCGAAACTGGGCGGCGACGCATGATCGAGCCGGAGTAAATTTTCTACCTGCGCTTTCCGATGCGACCGTCGCTGCGATCACCGACCTGGTGGCCGATGTCCGACGAGAGAATGATGTGGTCGTGGTCTCCCTTCATTGGGGACCAAACTGGGGCTACGACATCCCGGAGGAGCAACGATGGTTCGCCCACGAATTGATCAACAGGGCCGATATATCCATCGTTCACGGCCATTCATCGCATCATGCCAAATCCATCGAAGTGTACAAGAACCGCCTTATTCTCTATGGCTGCGGTGACTTCCTGAATGACTATGAAGGCATCAAAGGCCACAGGGAATTCCGGTCCGACCTCGCCCTGATGTATATCGCTGACCTTGGTCCTGGAAGCAATCTGGCCGCGCTCGAACTGGTGCCCCTCCAGATCCGCCGTTTCCAACTCATCCAGGCGGCGAACAGGGACGTTGCCTGGTTGCAGCAGACCCTGGACCGGGAAAGTCGGCCGTTTGGTACGCGCGTTGGGACTGCGCCAGGCGGGAGGCTTGCGCTGTCCTGGCCGACAATGTGAGCTGGCGGTGGGCACGGTCATCCAATTGAGCTACGATGAGCGATCGAGCACCGCGAAAGTGGCCGTGGTTTCGCCAGGTGCGTCCGGCGGCCCTGCTTCGCTGCTCGGGAGCACGCGTTTCTTGTGAATGGCGCTCGTTGCCATGACCACGCCGATCGTCCTGCCCTGGCCGTTGCAAAGCCTCTTGGAGGCGGCGACGCGGGCGGTGCTGCAACCTAGCGATCAGCCTCACATCGATTTCTCGCGGCCGATCGGCGAGGCCGGACTGGTATCGCCGGATTCCGTGTCGTGGCGCGTGTTCAAGAACCCGCTTTCGCTGTTCATCGGCGGTGTCACAGCCGTGATCATGGAGCTTGCCGAGCCACGCGTGCGCACTGGCGTATGGGAACATACGTCTTTCCGTCTCAATCCAATTCGGCGGCTCCACAGCACGGGGCTCGCTGCCATGGTGACGATCTACGGTTCCCGCACCACGGCTGAGGCCATGATCGCCCGCGTTCGGCGGATACACGACCGGGTCGCCGGCGTGACATCGTCAGGCGAGACGTATTGCGCCAACGACCCCGATCTTCTGGACTGGGTCCAAGGCACGGCGGTGTACGGCTTTGTCCAAGCTTATCACACCTATGTGCAGCAGCTCTCTGCATCGGAGCGCGACCGCTGTTATGCCGAGAGCGTTCCCGCCGCGCGCCTTTTCGGCGCCACAGGCGCACCGGAATCGGAAGCCGAGCTTGAAGCACTGTTCCACGCGACAGCCGCACGGCTGGAGCACTCGGCGATTGTGCATGAATTTCTCGCCATCATGCGTTCGGCGCCTATCCTGCCGCTGCCGCTGAAGCCGGCTCAGCGCCTGCTGGTAGCGGCTGCCGTCGATCTGGTGCCTTGTTGGATGCAGGCGCAGTTGAGGCTCACCGGGCACGATTTACACGCTTGGGACGCCCAGGTAGTCCGGCAGGCAGGGGTTTTGGCGGATCGCCTCGTTTTGGAAACCAACCCGGCCGTTCAGGCCTGCCGGAGGATGCGCCTTCCGGCCGACTATTTGTATGTCCATCGCAGCGCAGTCGGCGCCCGTCCATGATTGTCTTGTTCACGGATTTCGGATTGCACGGCCCCTACACGGGTCAGATGAAGGCCGTGTTGCATCAGATGGCGCCGGGCATCCCCGCGATCGACCTCTTCTCCGACGCGCCGGTCGGCAATCCCAAGGCGTCGGCCTACCTGCTGGCGGTCTACGCGGAGTGGTTTCCTGCGGGAACCGTCTTTCTCTGTGTCGTCGATCCAGGCGTCGGAGGGACGCGGCCATCCGTCATCGTCGAGGCCGACGGTCGCTGGTATGTCGGCCCCGGCAACGGCCTGTTCGAGCTGATCCAGCGTCGCGCGGCTGAGACGCTCAGTTGGGATATCGACTGGAAGCCGGAGCACCTGTCTGCCAGCTTTCACGGGCGTGACCTGTTTGCGCCGGTCGCGGCCATGCTGGCACGCGGTGAGCGGCCGCCCGGCAGGCCGCGCCTGGATGAAGCAGATCGCCGTAGAGACTGGCCGGAGGACCTCGCCGAGATCGTCTATATCGACCATTTCGGCAATGCCATGACCGGCCTGAGGGCGGCCAGGCTGCCGGCAGGCGCAAGGCTCGCCGCAGCGGATCGCGTCCTGGAGGGCGCGACGACCTTCAGCAGCCGGCCGCCAGGCACGGCCTTTGGTATGAGAACTCTAACGGACTTGTCGAGATTGCTGTCAACCAAGGGCGCGCGGACGGCGAACTCGGCCTCGTGATCGGCAGTCCGGTGGAGATCGTCCTTTGAACGAAACCGGTTGTCCGTCACGGCGTTGATCTATTGCGATGCGCAAATCAACAAAACGAGGCCCGGGCGCCGATCTGCCGAAGCTGCGAAAAGGCGATGACAAAGCGCGGGCGAAGACCGGCAACAAGCGCCTTGCCGAGCAGATCCGCAAGGTTCTTGCCAAGCACTATGCGAGCAAATACCGGGCGAGGTGAAAAACGCGATCGCTGCACCAGGAACGAGCATGAAGGGAGGTTGTCATGACCGACGGTATCGCTCAGAAAACCTGCACGCCCTGCCGCGGCGGCGTTGCGCCGCTAACGCAGGAGGCAGCCGAGGGCTATCTGTCCCAGACCCCTGGCTGGGAACTGAAGGAGGAGGCGCACCTGCTGCGCCGCAACTTTAAATTTGCCGACTTCCGTCAATCGCTCAGCTTCGTCGACAAAGTTGCCCGACTGGCGGAAGAAGAAGGGCATCATCCCGACATCTGTTTCGGCTGGGGTTATGCAGAAGTCTCGCTGCAGACTCACAAGATCAAGGGATTGCACGAGAACGACTTCATCATGGCCGCGAAGATCAACCTGCTCGCCGGTTCGTAGAGAGGCACTCGGCACCCCACGACCGGAACGGTCCAAAAGTTCGCAGTCATGATTGGCCGGTAAGCGCGATTTCCGGACAATCTATCGTGGTGCCTCAGAGCGCTACCAAAGAGGCTCGTTGATCAGTGATCGCGCAACATCTCCCGGAGTATTTCCTCGACCGGGTGCGGCGAAATACCAAGTTCTTCAAATCCGGGCACCTGCGGCGATGACACGTTGTCGACCTGCATCAGTTCCACTTGATTCCGGGTGACAGGCGGACTCGCAAGCATTTCTGCGGCCCATGCGAGCGCGTGCCAAGCGGCAAATGGCACAGGGACCAGTATGGGTATAAGGCCGGCTTGGTGTGCAACGGCTCTGAGAAATTCCTCGTAAGAGTAAATACGAGGACCGCCGCACTCATATGTCATCGCATGCGTCCCCTGCAGCGCTCTTGCGGTCGCCTCTGCCACATCGCCCACATAGGCCGGCTGCAATCTCGTCAGGCCGCGACCGAACATCGGATAGATTGGAAGCCGTCGGAGAAGTTTGAGGATAATGGTGAGAAATGCGTCGTCCGGTCCGAACATCACCGCCGGGCGGATGATAGTGGCGTCTGCAAACGCGGCGCGCACCACCAGTTCGCCTTCGCCACGCTTGCGGATGTAGAGCGAGGGCGAGGCAACATCGGAGCCGATTCCTGAAACGTGAACAAGCCGTTTTACGCCAGCCCGGCGTGCTTGAGCTGCAACCCGCCGGGCCGACTCGACATGCACGGAATGAAAGGTCTCCTGTCCGTGTTCGACATAAAGACTGACCGCATTTACAACACCGTAAGCACCGGCAAGTGCATCGGCGATCGCCCGCTCATCGTGGATATTGGCTTCGACCGATTGAAATTGCGGATCATCAGAACCAAACAACTTCTTGGCCCGCTCCGGATGTCTTGATGCAATCCGAACGAAAGACCCAGCTTCGCGAAGATGCCGAACAATGCGGCGGCCGAGAAACCCGGTTCCACCGAACACGGTGACGACGCGATGGTTCATGGCAGCCATGGCTCGGACTTTGTCGGCTCATGTCATCCGTCTCAACCCGGCGGTTCAGGTCACGTGAATGGCACGGCTACTGACCACTATCTACCATCTGGGCTGCCTCGTACAGATTGGGGTCGATCTCGTCCGATTTGTTGGTTTGCCTACGCCACCATCGCTGCGCAGCGCGAAAACTCAAACAACTTGAATGTGTTAGAGCCAACACAATTGCATCAGGACCGGCGATTGGAACATGCGAAAAGGCATTCTGACAAATTCCTAATGCGCGTTCCGTTCCGCCAGCAAACGCCGGAACAGGTCGAGCGTTTTCATTGTGGCCGGCTGCCATGATGGCGGGAAATTGAAGCTTGGCGGCGGGGCATCAGCTGATAGCGCGCCCGATAAATCTGTCCGCCGGACTCCATCATCAGGTATAGTCCCTAAGCGATCGCCGACGGCGGAGGAGAGAGCAAATGTCCGTGGATGCGGCACCGAGAAAGGTGGATGCCGAATATGCGATTGAATACCTCCAGGAACATCCGGAGGCCGGGCTTTGCTGCGAGGATCGGCGCTGGTGGATTACGCCGAACGCCAACGAGACCGATCAGCAGGTCCTGCTTCTTGATGTGGTCGAGGCTGAGCGGCTCAAAGATGATCCTCGCCTTCGATTGTTGTCCGGGATCGCTCATGCGCGCCGGTCACTCTGGGTCGTTCGGAGAATGACTTAACTACGGGCCATCTTACACCTTGTGCGCCAGACTGTGCGTAGACAACGCGGCTGCACGTGGGGGCACCGTCTCCATCCGTGAACCTGCCGCTTCGCCTAAGCCATTCGGCCGGTTATCCGGCGATCCGGCATCATAAGCCTTCGAAGCATCGCCATGGCGCTGAACCAACCCCGCGTCCGCACCGCTCGGGCCGGTCGTTGGCAGGTGTCGAATGTGAGGAACTTTTCTAACCCGAGCCATGTGCCGAAGAAATTAGCGGCTGGGCTGTCCGAAGAGAAAGGCGATCAGTACGCACTCAACGTACTCGTCGCTGCTCCACCAGTTCTGTGCCGGCGCGCCTTCTCATCATGTTTCCAGAAAACCCAGTCCGCGGTAACATGAGACAGAGGGACATGCACCAACCTCAGAAAGGGAGGTCCGCCATGAAAGTCAAAGACGCAATGCACAAGGGTGTCGACTGGGTCAGCCCCGAAACCCCCGTCACCGAACTGGCGAAATTGATGCGAGCCGAGGACATCGGTTCGATTCCCATCGGAGAGAACGACCGGCTGATCGGAATGGTGACCGACCGCGACATTGTCTGCAAAGGACTGGCGAAGGACGGTTTCGACAGCCGCACCGCGACGGCGCGCGATGTCATGACGGCCGGCATTCACTGCTGCCGCGAAGACGACGATCTGGCCAAGGCCATGCGGCACATGGAGGAACTGAAAATCCGCAGGTTGCCGGTTATCAACAAGAGTATGCGGATGGTCGGCATCCTCAGCGTCGGCGACGTCGGTCAGTCGGCGCCGAGGGAACTTGTGTCCGAATACGTCAAGAGCGTTTCCGCCCACCACCACTGAAGGGCGGCTCGCCCGGCGGATAGTCGATATCCGTCGGGCTTCGCCTATGCTCTCGATCGAAGACCTCGACCGGCCACCGCTCGCCGGCAGTAATATCCGGTCCTCGTGGCCAAGCTCGATCGCCTCTCGCGCGACATCGGGTTTATTGCCGACTTGATGGCCCAGCGTGTTGTTCATCGTCGCAGAACTCGGTGCCGACACCGACCCTTCATGCTGCACCGCGACAACGCACTGGTCGAGAAGGAGCGCCGACTAGGCCGGCAAATCTTTGGGGCGTCTCGAGGTTCCCTTTTTACCACTGGTCCGACATCGATCCAGATGGCGTCTGGATTTTTCTCACGGTCGAAAGAGCGTTCGGCCGCCGGCTGTTCCCGCACCTTATGAGCATCGAATTAGCCGAAGCACACGGTAGTCCGCCGGCTCAAATGACAGGGAGAATGGCTGGGCCGATGGATCGGCTCTCTTTGAGTTGATCGCGTACCTTTCAAGACCCGGCGCAAAACACCTGGAGCAGGAAGAACTCGATCCTTTGATCCCGCGCCTACCGGGAGCAGGATAGTAGTGGTGCTTGGCAAGCCATGGGGCGCGGACGACCCAAAGCCCAAGTTTTCGCTCTCGCTTCGATCTGACGCCTCATGAACCGCAACTGACACATCCAAACAGTTAGCCAAGCCTGTAGCAGCCCCCTGCTACCAGCCCTGCAATTTTTCGTGCTAGCCAACGAACGAATAGCGGACCTCGCCGAAGTCGTGTAGCGTCAGAAAAGATATGGGACCCTGGCATGAAGCGCCGGGTGAATCTGGGAGGATTCATGGTCGAAATCATCTCTAAGCGGGATGGCCCGCGGCGTGAGGATGTTCAGGTCAAGCGGCTGATCGAACAGAACCGCTCGACCATTGTACGCCTTGCCGACCAGATCAGCGGCGGCAGCTATTCGTCATCCAGGAAACCGCGCCAGAAGCCGAAAGCGGAAGGGCTGATCATCCATGGCGGCGGCGGTTCACCAGTCGCCGCCGAGGCAGATCCATCCATCCGCGTCAGCATCAATGGCCGGGTGATCTCGGTGGACCGCAATACAGGCCGCCAACTCCACCATATCGGCGACATCCGGAACCGAGGCGGCGAACAGGTCTTTGTCCTGGCATCGAAACAGAATGGCTTCTTCTCGCCAGTCGATGAAACTGTCGCACAGGCCCTTGCCGACCTGGACGGGTGCCGGCTCACGGCCACCTACACCGAAGAACAGCTTGCCGCCGACATCGGAGTGAAACTCGGCATCGCCTAGCCTATCTTGCGAACGACCATTCGAGCGCAGTCCGACAGCATACAGAAATAGCATGCCCCCCAAAGGTTCTGTGATGACTGAATGAAACGCGGGATAGACACCAACCAGATGAAGACAGGTGCTCTTGCGGCGCGTGCGCCGATGGCCACCGGACAACTGGTGTTGGACACCGTCGACTATGACGAGCGCGCCACCATGCGCGCTTGGGAAAACTTTCTATCCGACGCGCCAAAATGCGCTCGCGATCCGGTCCAGGTCCGCTCGCTGATCCACGATTCCTGGTACCGCAGCGCCACTGGCGGCATCAACGCGCAGGGCGTCGAGGCCCCCCTCAACAGCAATCGCGACGAGATCGAATATCTGACCCGCGCCAACGCCGAGCTGCTTTCGGCGGCGCGGCGGCCGTTCGCCTCTCTTGGCCCGCTGCTGGAAGGGACGGGAGCGATGCTGGTGCTCGCCGACAGCGACGGTGTGCTGATCGAAGCCATCGGCGACAAGAAGACCTTGCATGACGGCATGGACATCCATCTCGCCATCGGCGGCAAATGGAATGAGGGCGCTGTCGGGACCAACGGCATCGGCACCGCGCTTTGGACCGGCGAGCCGATCTTTGTCCACGCGGCCGAACATTTTTGCGCTGGTATCAAAGGCTGGACCTGCGCCGGCGCGCCGATCCGCGACCCCTTGGATGGAAAGATCATCGGTGTCGTCGATCTGTCAGGCTATTCGCCGATCTTCCGCCCCCACAACACCGCACTTGTCGCCGCCACTGCCAGGCAGATTGAAAAGGCCTTGGCGGAGCAGCAGCAGGAACAGCGCACCCGGCTGCTCGAGGCCTTCATTTCCTCGGCACCCGGCTACCGCGGGAAAGACGGCTTGGTGATCGTCGATCACCGTGGCCGGGCGATCTTCTGCAACAACGTGCCCAATGGCGAGATCACCGAAATGACGGACGGCCCGATCGAGCCAGGCCGCGGTCGCTGGCTCATGAACCTGCCGGCATCAGGCTCGGACGGCGATCTCGCCAAGGCGCTTCCGGCGCATCTGCGGTCCTGCCACATCACGCCACTGAAGCTGGACGGCAATCTCAGCGGCGCGGCTCTGGTGTTCCCGGCCGCGCCGGTCGTTTCCGGCGCGGCGGTGATCAACCGGGAGGCGGACAAACAGTTGCAGGCAGCGACGTCGATGATCGTCGGCGAAAGCGAAAAGCTGCGGGCCGCCATCGATGTCGCCTGCCGCGTGGCGCGGTCGAGCGGCGTCACGTCGCTGCTGATAGAAGGCGAAACTGGCGTCGGCAAGGAGCTGTTTGCACGGCTTGTCCATGCCGGCAGCCGGCGCACGGACAATGACCCGTTCATCGCCATGAATTGCGGCGCCATCACCAAGGAGCTGTTCGGCAGCGAGTTGTTCGGTCACGTGGCCGGCGCCTTTACCGGCGCCTCGCGTGAAGGCAAGGCGGGCGTGTTCGAGCAGGCCAATGGCGGCGTGCTCAGCCTCGACGAGATCGGCGAGTTGCCGCTTGAGATCCAGCCATTCCTGTTGCGCGTGCTGGAAGAGCGTGTCGTCCACCGCATCGGCGACAGCAGAGGGCGGCCGGTGGACGTGCGCCTGGTCGCCTCGACCAATCGCGATCTCAAGCAGGAAGTCGCGGCCGGGCGCTTCCGCAGCGATCTCTATTACCGTATCGGCGCCGTCTCGATCCGTGTCCCCGCCCTGCGCGAGCGTGGCGAGGATGTCTTGTTGCTGGTCGAGCATTTCAACCGCCAGATCGCCGCGAAGGCCGGCAACGATCCACTGGAATTTTCAGGCCACGCGCTCGACGCGCTGCTTGCCTATCGCTGGCCGGGCAATGTGCGCGAGCTAAAAAACCTGATGGAGCGCCTGCATATCCTGGCGCGCAACAGCACCATCGACCTCCATGACCTCCCGTGGGAAATCACCGCCGGCAATCGAGACGACGCGACCGCACACAGCGATCATCCCGCGGCCATGCTCGAGGCGCCGGTCTGCACATTCGAGGATGCCGAACGCCAAGCGATCAGGAACGCGCTTGCCGCTGAGGGCGGGAATCTCAGCAGGGTCGCCCAGAGACTGGGCATCTCGCGGCCGACGCTCTACCGCAAGCTTGGCCAATACGGCATACGACGCGGCTTCGTCTGACATCTTGGCAAAGAGAAAACCCATGGCATCTGCGCCATGGGTTTGGGGACTGCTGACCTGCAGATCGAGCCGGCCGCAAGGGCCGTTGATCAGGCGGCCTGAGGCGCCGGTTCGCCCGCGCCGACCATGCCTGCGCGTAATGCGAGGCCCGCGGCGGCAGCACCCAGGCACGGCGCAACAATATAGAGCCAGAGCTGCGATAGCGCCGTCCCGCCGGCAAACAGCGCCGGGCCGAGCGAGCGGGCGGGATTGACCGAAGATCCGGACACCGCAATACCGGCCAGGTGAATCATGACGAGCGTCAACCCGATCGCGAGGCCCGCGAGGGGACCGGCGCCGCCTTCGGCGGTCGCACGAAGGATGACGACCAGGAACAGGAATGTGGCGACCGCCTCGAACAGGAACGCCGAGGTCGCCGAATAGGCCGACCAGCCGTTCTGGGCAAACCCGTTCGCCGCCACGTCATAGCCGCCGCCCTTGCCCTGCGCGATCACGTAGAGCACGGCCGACGCGATGATCGCACCCACGCATTGCGCGACGACGTAGCCGACCAGGTCGTTCGGCTTCATCCGGCCGGAGACGAAGAAGCCGAGGCTGACGGCGGGGTTGAGGTGGGCTCCTGAAATTGGCCCGATCGAATAGGCCATCGCAATTACCGACAGGCCGAATGCCATTGCCACGCCGAGCAGTCCGACCTCGGAGCGCATGAAGAGTACCGTCGCGCAGCCGAAGAAGACCAGCGCGAAGGTTCCGACGAATTCGCAGATGTACTTGTTCACTTCTTCCTCTCCAGATTTGTGTTGGCTGGGACCGGACGCCGCTTTCGCACGGCGTTCAGCCCAGAGTTGTTCAGGGAACGATGACGCCGCGGCCGGTGAAGCGCCGGTTCTTGAAGTCGTCGAGCGCGGTGTTGATGCTGGCGAGGTTGTACTCGGTGTAGTGCATCTTCACCTTGCCGTCGGCGTTCAGCTCCATCAGCTCGACAAGCTCGGTGAAATTACCGACCAGGCTGCCGCCGATGTTGATCTCCTCGATGACCAGATGGGCGGTCGGCACGTTGACCGCGCCGCCATAGCCGACGACGAACAACTGTCCGCCCTTGCGCACCATCTTCCAGCAGATGTTCTCGACACCGAGCTCGCCGACGAAGTCGATGACCACATGCGCGCCGCCGCCGGTGATCGCCTTGACCTCCTCGACGACATTCGGGCCGCCATCGAGCACGAAGTCGGCGCCGAGATCCTTGGCCAGCACACGCGCCGCCGGCTCGCGATCCACTGCGATGATCCGGCAGCCCGAAATCGCATGCAGTGATTGCAGCGCGATATGACCAAGCCCGCCGATGCCGAGCAGGACGCAATAGCTGCCGGGTCGCAGGAGTTTTGCGGCCCGCTTGGCGGCGCGGTAGGCGGTGATGCCGGCGTCGGCCAACGGCGCCACCTCAATCGGCGTGACGTTGGCGTTGAGCTTGATCAGCGAGCGCTCGCTGGTGATGAAGTATTCGGCGAAGCCGCCATTCATGCCAAGGCCGGGGAACTGGCCATTGTCGCAGTACATGTCCTCGCCATGACGGCAGTTGAGGCAGATGCCGCAGGAGCGGAACGGATGGCAGATCACGGCATCGCCACGCTTGACCGACCTGACGCCGCTGCCGACCTCCTCGACCCAGCCGGCATTTTCGTGACCCATGATGTAGGGCAAAAGACTGCCGTCGGGGTCCATGGTCGGCTTCCACACCCCTTCGATGATATGAAGGTCGGTGCGGCACAAGCCGGCGGCGCCGACGCGCACGATCACCTCATCCGGCGCGGTGATCGTCGGGGCGGCTACCTCCTCGATCTTCAGCTTCACGTTCATTTTCGGGTCGTATTCGTAGAGTCTGGCAGCTTTCATCGTCGTGTCCTTTCAACGTCGAAATCGTTCGGTGAATGCCGCGTCAGGCGCGGCCAAGCTTTTCCGCGCCCCCGCCGAGCGCCGGCCCGGCGGTCGGGTCCTCGTCCTCGGCAAGGTCGCCGATCAAGGTTTCGGTGGTCAGGATCAGCGTCGCCACGGACGCCGCGTTGGCGAGAGCCGTATAGGTGACGCGGACGGGGTCGATGATCCCGGCTTCGAACATGTTCTGGTAGCTGCCGGCGGATGCGTTGTAGCCATAGCCGCCGTTGATGCGCGTCACCTCGGCCACCACAGCCTCGGGATCGGCGCCGGCATTGGCAGCGATGCGCCATAGCGGACGTGTCAGCACCGAGCGGACCAGGCGCACGCCCTCCGCGACGTCGCCATTGACGCCGGCAGCCACTTTGTCGAGCAGAGGCGCGATCTGGGCAAGCGCGGAACCGCCGCCGGCGACCACGCCCTCCTCGCAAGCGGCGCGCACCGCATTCAGCGAATCCTCGATCAGTTGGATGGTCCGCTTCTGCTCGACCGGCGTGACGCCGCCGGCATAGAGGATGGCGGTGCCGCCGGAGAGCTTGGCGAGGCGCTCGCGCAGCTTGTCCTGCTCGATGTTCGGCGGCGCGGCCTCATACTGCCGCTGCACCTGGGCCCGGCGGGACTGGATCGCGGCAGGGTCGCCGCCGCCGCGAATGATCGAGGTGTAGGAGGAACTGGTCTTCACCCGGTCTGCGGTCCCGAGATCGTCGATCGTGATGTCCTCCAGCCGGCCGCCGAGGTCGCGAGCAATCACCCTGCCGCCGGTGATGATCGCCAGATCTTCCATCATCGCCTTGCGCCAATGGCCGTATTCCGGCGGATGGACGATGAGGTATTTGCCCGGCCCCTGCTTGCCGAGCAGCGTCACCACGACCTCCGGCGAAACTTCCTCGGACACGATCAGCAGCGGCCGCCCGGCCTCTTCGGCGATGCGACGCACGGTATCGAGGGCGCTGGGCTCCTTGATCTTGAGATCGGTCATCAGGATGAAGGGCCGTTCCAGCACGGCCTCCATCTTCTCCTGATCGGTGACCATGTGATGCGAGAGGTAGCCGCGGTCGAAAGACATGCCCTCGACCACGTCGAGCGTGGTCTCGGTGGTTACGCTGAAGTCGGTGGTGATGACGCCATCGGCCCCGACGCGCTCATGCGCCTCCGCCACCAGCGCCCCAAGCCTGGCGTCGGTCGCGGCGATGTTGGCTACCGAAGCGAGGATGCCGTTGCCCTTGGCAGGCTTGGCAGATGCCTTGAGGGCCGAGACCACCGCGCCCACGGCAAGCTCGATGCCCTTGCACAGATCGACGGATTTCGCGCCGCGCTCATTCGCCTCGACGCCGCCCTGGATGAGCGCGTTGGCGAGCACGATGGCGGTCGTCGTGCCATCGCCGGCGACCTCGTTGGTCTGCATCGACACTTCGCGGACGACCTGCGCTCCCATGTTCTCGAAGCGGTTATGGAGTTCGATCTCGGAAGCGATGCTGACGCCGTCGCGCGTCACCATCGGTGTCCCGATCGGCCGGTCGATCATGGCGTTCATGCCTTTGGGTCCTAGCGTCGGCTCGACGGCCGTCGCCAGCCGAAAGACGCCACGGGCAAGAGCACGACGGGCCTCGGAATTGTGAAGCATAATTTTTGGCATGACTCCTCCTTCCGCCTTACGGGCGGTTTGTTGGTTGGGGGCCTCGTGCGAAGGAGGCCGTTGCTTTCGGTTCGCTTAGGTGACCGGGGCGCTTCGCTCCGGCACGCGGTCCAGGATGAAATCGACCAGCGTCGGCTCGCCGTCGATCACGTCCAGTTCCTTGTATCTTGCCTGCTTGAGCCCACGGCAAAGCGCGCCGTTGAACTCCATGTTGATGCGCACGGAGCGCAGCTCGGCGAGATAGGCGTCGAGGGCCGCGGGTGGGATTTGCCGCCCCTCCCAGGTCGCGAAGACAGGATCGCCCCGCCTGCGTGACGGAAAGCGCTCGACAAGCGCTGCCCGGTATCTCGCCTTCTGGCTGGTCATCTCGCCGGACCCGAGACGGGCGGCGTCATAGGCGCCCAGGTCCATGCCGAGGATCTCGCGATCCGTCAGCCCTTGCCTCCTGAGGCCAAGCAGCACCGCTTCCTGGCGCCGCTTGAAGGCCTTCATGCTGAAGGTTTCGCGCAACGCGCCGATATCCTCATCTCCGGCAAGCCCGGCGAATATGTCGCCGAAATTCTTGCCCGCTTCGATGCCGCGATTGACCTCTTCCGCGAACATGTGGTCGTGCAGCTTGACGCGATAGGCGGGCGACCAGGAGAGCTGGTCGAGCGCCTTGCGCACGCCGTCGAGCATCAGGAAGGCGAAGTTGGGTGAGCACCAGTAGGTCGGCAGGCGGAAGTCGACCTCAACGCTGCCGTCGCCCGTGATCTCGGCCCGCTCGACGAAGCCCATCTCGGTGACCGGTTCGTCGAGTTCCGGGTCGCTGACCTCGCCGAGGCGCCGCCAGAGCTCCTTCTCGCGGCTACCGGAAACGCTGGCGGTTGCCATGGGCCTACTCCGCAGCGATGCTGAAGGGCGAGCTTGCCAGCGCCTTCTTCTTGGCTTCGATGTCGATGTTGTAGAGGCGCGCGGCATTGAGACCGAGGATCTTCTCCTTGGTCTCGGGTGTGAGATCGACTCCCCGCTCCTTCCTGATGTCTTCCGGCAGTTCGAAGGCCCACAGCCGCTCGACCAGCCAGCGCGGCGTCCAGATCGCGTAGTCGGAGCCGAAAAGGATCTTTTCCGGCCCGATCCAGAACAGCAGCTCGGCGATGACCTCGGCAAAGTAGCGTGGGCGCGAGTGGATGAAGGGAAGCGCCACTGCCAGGCCGCCATAGACGTTGGTTTCCTGCGTCGCGATCCAGCAGAAATCGTCGAGGCGCGGCAGCCCGCAATGCTCGACGATCCAGTTGAGGCCCTGGAAGTCCGTCGCCGCATGGTCGACGTCGTGCACGTCGAAGGCATCCTTGCTGAGCGGGATGATCGTCGGGCCCTTATGGACATGGATGTTCCTGATGCCCAGCTTGTCGCAAAGCTCGAAGCACCTGTAGGCGTCGGGATCGGTGAGCTTCCAGCCCTTGGAGGCGCCATTCCATTCGGCCGTGTACATCTTCACGCCCTTGATGTCGTAGGTCTCCTTCATGAAGTGGATGTATTCGAGCGCCTTCTCGCCATCGCGCGGATCGAAGGCGCCGTTGACGATGAAGCGCTCGGGATAGCGCTTGGCGACCTCGGCATTGCGCTCGATCGTGTTGAAGCCGTTCTTGTAGAAATCCCTTAGATAGGTCGACTGGACGATCGCCACGTCGTCCGGACCATCAATAAACAGGTCGCGGTAGAGATCGTCGGCGCTGTATTTCTCGAACTTGCCCTTCTCCCAGAGCTGTTCCTTCGGGCTCAGGCCCGTGTGATAAGCATAGAAGCAGTCGATGAACTGCTTGCCGTGGATGTTCTTCTGGTTTTCCGGACTGCCATCCCAGAAGTGGGTGTGGCCGTCGACCACGAAGATGTCCTTGCCTTCAGGTGTCCTGTACATTTCTTGCCTCCGCAGTCGTCATGTTGATGGGGCGTCGCGTTGATGGAGCCGGCGCGCCGCACCCAGGCAGCGCGCCGGGGGCTTCCTCAGATATATTCGAAGACCTCGTCCATGTTCCCGAACAGGATCACGGTGTTGTCGTCGATGCGCGCCATGCGGCCGTAGTGGGTGGAGGTGTTGACCTCGAAGATCTCGGCGGTCATTTCGCGGCCGAGATACTCGCTGATCTCGTCCATCTTGAAGATCAGCTTGCCGTTGCCGTCGATGCGGATCATGGCCGGCTGGTATGTGACGATGACCCCCGGCTTCTTGCCCATGAATTCGGCGATGGCGCGGGCCTCGACCGAGTCGTTCATGGTGACGCCGCACTGGTGCGAGATCGTCTGCTCGAAGGTGATGTCCTTCATCGACTTGAAGATGTTGGACTGCGAGGCGTCGCGTGCTGCTACTGACATGATAGTCTTCTCCCTGTTCAGCGCTTGAGGCCGAGTTCGCCGAGTATCTTGCCGATCCGTTCCTCGGATTGGGCGCGAACGTCGGTGAAGGAAACCGGCTTGGAATGCGGCATCGACCAGATCGGCTGGAGGCCGGTGGCTGCCTTGTCGGCGAGCGCCTCGTGCTTGTTCACCCAGCCCTGGAAGAGCTTCCTGTTCGCCGCGCCGTGCTTGTCGTCGTTGGCGAGCAGGTAGATCAGGTCGATGGTGTTGGCGAGGTTGCGCTCGTAGTCGGCTTCAGCCGCCGAAATCACCGGCGGCGTGATGAAGTCGTGGTTGGCCGCCGCCGCCTGCATGAGAAAGCCGGAGCGGAACAATTCGCCGACCAGCGGCTCGAACACGATGTTGATGGCGAAGTACTGCTCGAGATAGTCGGTCGTGCCCATGATGGTCTCGACCGCTTCGCGGGTGCCCTGCCAGACGCCGTCCTCGAGCCAGTGCTTCTTGCCGAGCTCGTCGTCCCAGCCGGCGATGTCCATGCCGATCTCGGCCAGATAGAGGGTGATGTCCTGGGCGAGCCTCAGCTTGTAGGAGGAGTTGGTCAGCGTTGCATTGTTGATCATCTGCGTGTAGCCGTAGCGCTGCGCCTGCATGAGCGACGTGCCGAGGCCGAACTCGGCATGCTTCCATGCCCCGAGATGCGCCTGCAGGAGCTTGGCCCAGACCTTGTCGAACGTCTTCGGCGCGCCGGCCCGGCGGGCATTGGTGATGACGCTCTGCACCATCGTCTCGATCTTCGACTGGCGCTGATAATGCGTGCGCTCCCATTCCTGGTCGGGGGCCCGGAACGCATGCCAGTTCGAGCTCTTGGCAGCCGTGTTGTCCTTGATGTAGGCGCCCTTGCCGTTCGAGAAGGAAATGATCCAGTCCTGGATCAGGTAGCGCTCGGGGTCGGGCTGCACGTCGACCGTGACATCCTCGTAATGGGTGGCGCGCTGACCTTTCGGATCGAAGTACCGATACTTGCGGCTGTCCGAATCGGCGAACACCGCAGCTCCCGCGGCTCCCGATCCTACTGAACTCGACGTTGCTACCATTGTCTTCACTCCCTTGTTGCAGTTGCTCTGAAGTCGTCGGCTCCGGCCCGCCTCAATGGGCCGGGGTGGCGTTGGACGATGTGGTGAACCGGTCGAAGAAGATGCGTTCGGTCTCGAAGCCGTTCATGAACAGGACGGGCTGCAGCGCATCGATCATTGGTGGCGGACCGCATGCGTAGACGTCTCCCTGCCCGTCGACCGCGAGCTGCTTGAGCTTGGCATCGACGCTCTGGTGCACGAAGCCGCGTTCGCCGTCCCAGGCCTCGCAGTTGACGTGCGACAGAACCGGGATGAAGTTCAGCTCCGGGTGTCGACCGGCGAGCTCGGCGATGCTGTCGAGATAGAACAGGTCGCTGGGCGTGCGCGCGCCATAGAAGAAATAGACGTCCCGCTTCTCGCCGCTCTTCAGGTGGTCGTTGAGGATCGACCAGACCGGCGACATGCCGGATCCGGCGCCGACCAGGATCAGGGGACCTTGCCGCTGCTCCCGCCGGAAACAGGTTCCGTAGGGCCCGACGACGGTAACCTCGGCTCCGACACGGATGCCGCCGGAATCGAGCTCTCCGGAGAACTTTCCTTCGGGATATTTCTTGATGATGAAGGAGAGCCTTTGGGTTTGGTCCGGCGTATTTGCCATGGAGAACGAGCGCGTAATCGTCTCCCCTTTTTGCGTGGTGACTGTGATGTCGACATATTGCCCAGCCCAGAATTTTATCGGCGAGCCGAGTTCGATCTCGATGCCGCGGATATCGTGGGTCAGATGCTCGAACTTCGAGATCCGGCCCTTGAACGTCTTCACCGCGATCGATTTCGCCAGAACCTCTTCGTCGTAGTTGAGGAGCTCGACCTGCATGTCGGAATAGGCGATCGACCGGCACAACAGGACGTGGCCGCTCTCCTTCTCCATGTCGTTGAGCGCGAAGGTCGAGTATTTCAGCATGTCGACTTCGCCTTCGAGCAGCACGCATTTGCAGGCCGAGCATTGCCCTTCCTTGCAGCCATGCGGCAGCGCAATGCCCTGGCGGAATGCCGCGTTCAGGACCGTTTCGCCGTGCTCGACCTCGAACTCGACGCCGACCGGCTCCAGCCGCACCGTGTGAGCACCAGTCATCGATAACCTCCCAATTCCTCTCCGTTCCCCGCCCCTATGGGCGGGAAGTGGCCTTCGTCCGGAATGTCGCGGGGGTCGGAACCCGGCCCCCGCGCACGGATGATCAGTTGAAGGGTGTGATGGTGAAGCCCGCCCGATACTCGGCCAGGTGCTTCTCGCGATCCGCCGGCGACATGCTGCGAAGCGCCTTGAGCGGCGATCCGAGAATGTTGCCGCGCACGTCGTCGAGCGTCCACTGTTCGTCGGCGCCGAAGCGCAGGTGCGGCTGCGGGATCAGCGTCTTGCCGTCGGAGCGGACGAAGTTGAGATCCTTGATCGCATCGGCGAGATCCCAGCCGTCATAGAGCGTTTCCCACTCGCGCTTGCCGCTGAAGCGGCCCATCGCGGGCGTCGGACGGCCCTGATACTCGTCGGCAAAGGCTTCGACGGCGGTCCAGCGGTCGAGCTCGTGGGCGAAGGTGTGCAGCTGCCCGTCGATCTCATCGACCACCATGTCCTCGCGGATCAGGCAAGGCACCAGGCAGGACCAGCAGCGGTGCGGATAGACGTAGCCGACATCGCTGTTGAACAGCAGCACCTTCTCACCCTTGTGGCTGAGCTTGGCGTACCATTTCCAGAAGTCACCGAACTCGGCGTACCAGCCCGGATATTTGTGCTCGAACCACTCGAAGTCCTTGTCGGTCTGGGCTTCGATGCGCCAGAAGTTGACCGGCCAACCGACTGCGAAGAACTGGCCGACCTTGTGGACGTAATTCTTCTTGGTGATGCGTTCCCAGGCTGCCTGGACATCGTCGTGATGGACCTTGATGCCGTATTTCTCGAGCGGCAGCATGTAGGTGCGGTAGTAGTCCTCGTAGATCCAGCGGTGCCACATTTCCGCGTAGGATTCCTTGTTCTTGTCGCGGTTGGTGGTGCCGTATTCGATGAAGGTGCCGATGGCGGCATCGACGATGGCGTGGTTCTGCCAGAAGGCGTAGCGCAGATCGCGCTCAAGCAGCAGATGGTTCTCAGGCTCCTTCAGCGCCGCCATCAGCAGCGAGTGACCATTGCCGATATGCCGGCTCTCGTCGGATTGCACCGACAGGAAGACGGTCGGCAGCGCGTAGTCGCCGTTGCGCGCGGCCTCCGAGGGCATGGCGACGAAGAGCGTATTGGTGAACGCCGTCTCGGCAACGACGGTCAGGTACATGCAAGCGGCCGTCATCGTGTCGCCGGTGATGAAGCCTTCGCCGAACTGGCGGCCGATGGTGGTCGCGTAGCACTTGCCGAAGGCTTCCTCGGTGATGTCGAAGCCCGCCGGGTCGATGTAGTTCTCCATGTACCACTTCTTCAGATTCATCTGGATGGTGGAGTGGCGGAACTCATCGACCATCTGCATGGTGAAGCCGGTCCTGAGGTCCTCGCCCGGCGCAAGCCGTGCCACCATCGCCATCGAGCGGGCGGCCGAGATCTCCGGGAAGGGAATGATGGCGAGAAAGAGCTTCATCCATTCCACCCAGCGCGGCTCGACATTGCGGAACATGTCGCCGCGCAGCGCTGCGTCGAGGGCGCCGTAGACGCGGTTGTCCTTCTCCTCCTGCATGGGGAAATAGGAGCGCAGCACCTGCTTCATCGGATCGCGCGGCGCCTTGGCGATCTTGTAGTCGGTTGGAAACGTCATCGCTTCCTGGACATAGGTCGGGTTCCAACCGAGGTCGGAAATCTTCTTGGTCGCCTCGCCCACGGAAATACCGCGCTGCGAGGTAATCTTGTTAAGTGTCAACGACGACATCGTCATAAGCCTCCACCAGGTTGAGCCATGGATCCCTCGATCCAGGGCATGAGACGGCACACAACGCCGCCAGTGAGTTTGCGAATGGCACGACAAAGGGTTGCGCCCTCAGGCGCGACACGGGGCCAAGCCATTCAAGTGGATCTCGGCAAAGGTTTTCCGGGAGGCTGCGGGAGCTGCGACACGCCAGTCGCTCTTTGCGATGGGCGTATCGAAGCGCGTATGCTGCTGCTTCCTCCGGTCCTTCGTTCTTTTGGCACCGCGTCGGAACGCGATGGGCTTCTTATGCAAATAGGTAAAGCAAGCGTCGTGCCAGTTTGAAATTGGAGCCTGCGATCAACGCTCGGCCGAAGATGCCCGTGGGTCTGTCCAGCGAACGTCCGGATAACTGTAACGATATTTTACAGTTGTATATTACATATGTAATATTTACACATTCATTGTGCAACGCAATATATTCTCTCGGCGAGCGGTGTACAAATAAATTAACCGACACCTATTCATTTCGATTATTTCGTACATTATTTGATGGCTGATCTCGAGCGAGAGCCCAACGACGAGAGAGATGATGCCGAGCAATGATGACAGCCCGGGTTTTTCCCAGTCCAAACAGTCGGACGACGTGACGGCCGAACTCGTCCGGCTCATGCCGCGCGATCTCGTCTTCGTCATGCGCTTCCTGGGCGAGAGTCAGCACCGGCTGCAAAGCCATTTCCAGGATTTCATAAGGGCCGAGCTTGCCGCCAGCGGCGTGACCACGCAGACGCATCCGATGATCCACCTGTTCATCGAGAGCCATGCGATCCTGTTGCGCGACTTCGTGTTTTCCGGCGTTTCGCTATCGCGTCAGTTTCGGATCGCCGAAATCGAGCGCCTTACCGGCGACACGACATCCATGATCCGCGTCGACATCTGGGACCAACTGAAGAACCATATCGAGACCGCCGAAAGGCAGTTCCAGTCACAAGTCGGCGGTCTGCCGGGATTGCTCTCGGCTTTCGAAAAGCCGGCGGAGGGAAAGTGATGGGCGGCGACTCCTGGAACAGAAGGGATGCCGGACTGGCCGCGCTGGTCACTCGCCGGTTGGCTCTTGTCGCCGACGTCTCGGCGCTCACCGCCGAAGCCTTGCGGTTCCATCAAAAGCTGTCCGGCACCGAGATGGAGGTGCTGCGCCTGCAGCTCGAAATCGGGAGACACGGCGGCAGCGCGCAACTGGTGCAGGATTTGCATGACGCTGAAGAGAGTGCCGCGGCAGCTAGGCAGGCATGCCTGAAGAGCGAGGACCGAATCGTGGCAATCGAGGGCGAGATCGCAGATGTCGACTGCGCGCTTGCGCAGGCAACGAGCGGCAGTGGTGGAGACAAGCCGTGAACCAACGAGCAATGCAAAACCTGACACCATTCGACCTGCTGGCACGAAGCTGGCGGCGCCCGGGAGCGGTTGCCGATGTGTGTTTCAGCGCCGACGGTTCTACGGTCGCATTCACGTCCGTGGACGGAACCGTCGCCCTCGGGCCGGTGGCTGATCAGGAGCCGCCGGAAGCTAGGATCAGGGTAAGCGGCGACCTCGGACAAACGACGATCCGACCGCGCCAGAAGCCCCCGGTTCCGCTGATCGCCACATCAGCGTTGGGAGATGGTGACGTGCCGATCACGAGCTATCTGCGTTCCGGCTTCCTCGTTGGTACGACGACCGGCCAGGCAGTCCACCTGGCGGCGGACGGGGAAGTGATGGAGACACCTATCAATATCGAGGGACCTATCGTCGCCATCGATCATAACGCTGAGATGGACACGACTGCACTCAGCAATGGACATGACGTCTTCCTGTCACGCGCCCACGCCGACGTGATGAAGCTGCCGCAAGCAGCGTCCTCGTCGACAAACGCAATTGCCTTCTCGCCGGACGGGAAACAGCTTGCCTTCGATTCCGGCGATGGAGTGTTGATCTGGACCGTCGACGGCGATCCGCTGCCGATACGCAATTTTTCCACGCCGGCAGGCTCGACGTCGCTCCGCTGGAGCGGTGACGGCTCATGGCTGGCATGCGGACTCGAGACCGGAGGCTTTGTCCTGGTCAGTCTGATTGACGGCCGATCGGGCATTGTCGGTGGATTTCCCTCGCCGGTCCGGACGGTGTGCTGGAGCCAGCCGCAGAACGCTCTGTTTGCATCGGGCGCGTTCCGTATCGCCGGCTGGTCGATGGCAGCCCCGCCGCTTCATGACCCAAGTTCCGGTGCGCTGGTGACAGGTCGCTCCGGGGTGATTCCCGTCGAGACGGTGACAGCGCACCCGCAGAGGAAAAACATTGCCGCCGGCTACGCCAATGGCCGTATCACTGTCGCCCAGATCGGATCGCGCGACGAACTTGTCGTGAAACCTGGTGGCAGTGCGATCACCGCGCTGGCCTGGTCCGGCGACGGGCAGCATCTGGCTGCGGGCATGGTGGATGGCACTGCTGCGATCATTACGCTCCCAGCGCTGCTTCTAAAATAACGGCGGCGAACCTCACGAAACAGGAGAATGGAATGCAAGCCGAACTCACAGCCGAGGAAAAGAGCAAGGACGACTTTTTCGAACGGCTCGCCAAATTATCGGAAGAGATGGTGGCCAAGCACGGCAAGGATTTCAGCATGGGCGCGCTGGTGCTCGCCGCTCGATGGATTGCCGAGAATAAAGCCGGCCCGCTGAAGACCAATTGACTGTCAAGGCGCCTTGACGGGGCCGCCCTCAAGAGACCGGCTATGGCAGCGCCGTCGATCTCGCCCCAGACGATCGTGCTGGTGGAGCAGAACCTCGCCGCGACGCTCGCGCTGGCGAGCCGGGTCTACATCATCAACAACGGCCATATCGTCCATGAGGGCCCGGCCGCTGAGCTCAAGGCGCAACCGGGACTGTTGCTGCATCATCTCGGCGTCCGAATCCGGTGCGTCGCAGGCAGAGGTGGTCTTCGCGTCAGCCCCGGTTAGACGAGGCAGGCGCGCTGATGCGACGTCGACCGGTGGAGACCTGCGTTCTGTTCCGCTCCCCCGTCATTTCAGGTGCGGGCTCGGTTATGTCGCCAACTACGACCGCGCGCACCCGCCCCAGCATTTCGGGAATGTCCCGGGCAGGCAGCGGCCGGCTGAGCAGGAAGCCCTGCGCCTCGGTGCAGCCTTCCCTTCGTACCCGCTCGAGCTGCTCGGCCGTCTCGATCCCTTCGGCTGTGGTCTGCATTCCAAGGCTGCTGCCAAGGCTCGTGACTGCCCGGATGATGGCTACGGAGCTGTCGACGTCATTGGCGTCCTTGATGAAGGACTGGTCGATCTTGATCTTGTCGAACGGGAACGAGCGCAGATAGCTCAAGCTCGAGTATCCGGTTCCGAAATCGTCCATCGCGATGTGCACGCCCAGCATGTGGATTTGTTGCAGCATCGCGAGCGTCGCCTGGGTGTTGGCCAGCAGCACAGTCTCGGTGATTTCAAGCTCGAGCTGGCTCGGGGGCAATCCCGAGACATCCAGTGCCTCGACGATCGCCGAGAGCAAGCGCGCGTTGCGAAACTGCGTCGGCGACAGATTGACGGCGACCTTGATGCCATCGGGCCAGCGTGCCGCGTCGAGACAGGCTTGCTTGATCACCCATTCGCCGATCGGGACGATCAGGCCGATCTCCTCGGCCAGGGGAATGAACTCGGCCGGGGAGACAATGCCGCGCGTCGGGTGATGCCAGCGCAGCAGCGCCTCGAAGCAGCTGACCTCGCCGCGGCCGAGATTGAGGAGCGGCTGGTAGTAGATCTCGAATTGCCCTCGTTCCAGCGCTTCGCGCAGATCGAGTTCGAGAAACCGCCGCGCCTGCATGCGGGCATCCATTTCCGGCTCGAAGAACCTATACGTCCTGCGCCCCTCGGCCTTTGCCCGATAGAGCGCCATGTCGCCGTTCTTGAGCAGCTGGTCGGCGTTCCTGCCATCGTTCGGCGCAATCGAGATGCCGACGCTGGCGCTGATCACAACCCCATGACCATCGACGACATAGGGCGCGCTCAGCGCATCGATGACCCGTTGCGCGAGGGCCGTGGCCTCGACCGGCTGAGCCGCCTCCCTTTGAATGATCACGAACTCGTCGCCGCTGAGCCTGGCCACTGTGTCGCCTTCACCGACGACCTGCGTCAGCCTGGCAGCGACCTCCTTCAGCAAGGCGTCGCCAACCGGATGCCCTAGCGTGTCGTTGACCGTCTTGAAATGATCGAGATCGAGGCAAAGGAAGGCGACCTTGCCACCCATGCGTTCCATCTCGACCAAAGTCTCCTCGGCGCGTTCGCGGAACAATATGCGGTTCGGAAGATCGGTAAGCGCATCGTGGCGCGCCATGTGGGAGATGCGGGCCTCACTGCGCCGCAAGTCGGTCACGTCGTGATGCGTGGCAAGCCACCCGCCGCCCGGCAGGGGCTGATGAATGAGGTCGATGGTGCGCCCGTCCCTGAGTTCCACCAGGCTCACGATACGCTCGGCGCGGTCAATGGTCGCCGAGAGCTCTTCCAGATACCTGTCCGGGTCCTGGCCTACATAAAGCCCCGCGGCGATCCGGAACCGCATCAGATCGACCCACTGCGACCCCGGTCGGGTCAGGGTCTCCGGCAGGTGATAGAGGTCGGCATAGGCCTGGTTGCAGAAAACCAGTCGCCGCTCGGCATCGAACATGCACAAGCCCACGGGCATGTTCGCGGCCGCGGCGGCCAGATGCTGCCGTTCCAGCTCGGCCTCGCGGGCTAAGGCGTCACTGCGCTCCAGACTGGCTCGGTAACCGGCAAAGGCCGAGAACAACACCCCAACCTCGTCCCGCCGATCCCTTGTAAGCGCAGCCAGGGTCGAGCCGCGCTCGCCCAGCGTCAACCGATGCATCGCCTCGCTCACGGCAAGGATCGGCTTGCTGACGTTGCGGCTTATCCAGATGACAAGCAGGCCAAGGCACAGGGCAGCAAAGACAATCGCTGCCCAGGTCAATCGCTGCGCGACGGTGTAGGTGCGATCGGCCATGGCCGCGGCAGCCGTGCTGCGCTGGTTGGTGAGCTCCAGCAGGCCATTCAGTCGCTGTGCGGCCGCGGCAACCGTTGGGAGCGAAACTGTCTCGAATTCTTTCGCGGCCGTCGCCCGCTCTCCATTGTCGAGGAGCGGAAATATCGATGCGAGGGAGTCCTGGTAGGCCGTCCAGAGGTTGACGAATTGATCGAATAGCTGCTGCTCGGCGGGCGATCCGGCGCTTCGGCGATAGGCGCGCCGGCCTTGGAGCATCTCTTCGCTTTCCCTCGCCATCTCCTTGTCGATGCCGACTGCCTGCCGGGCGTCGGTACCGCGCATGCGCAGTGTCGCGTTGAGCTGATGCCCCGCGAGATTTCGCTTCATCTCGCCAACGATCTGAACCTGCGGCAACCAAACGCCGGTGATCTCGCTGGTGACCTCGTTGAGTGATCGAAGTTGCGCGACACCAAACACCCCTAATGCAACGATGCACAGCAACGCGAGGCCAAAGCCCAGCGAGAGCTTTGTTCTGACACTGATATCCTTCAGTCGCTTCATATGAACGCCGATCTTACGAGACCAATCCTGTCCGCAAGCGCCAATTCCGTAAAGATGTTAGAGGTGCTTTTCTGTAGTATTGTCCCTGACGCCTTAATTCTGACTTAAGAAGACGCCGTTCCCAGTGCCGCTCCGGATTCCGCCGGAACAAATGTCGAGGAAGTGGCGATGTTGGCGAGCTTTGGACAGATTTTGTCCTTACCCACTCCAAATCGTCATATGCACGGCGGTGGCAAGACAGGAGAAACTTCCGCTGGTGAAGCAGTTCCTGGAACAGGCATTTGTTGGCATGAGTTTATAGATTGTCAAAGTCGCAGTGATCATCGCTGCAGAGCGTAAAAAACAATCGAGTAAGACGGTAGTGTGCTGAGAGTTCTGCAAATTCGCTGAGAGGGGGGCGCACGGCAGGCTGGCGATGCTCAAACGTCACCGATTCCCTGGAAGGAACGCCACCATGACCAAGACTGAAAGTAAGACCGCCAGCGCCGCCCTCAAAGACATTTTGCTTTCGGACCCGGATGGGCTGCACGAAGTGACTGCGCGGCAGTTAGAAAACCGTTGGCGTTTCAGATCGCCGCGGCGCCCGGCAACGGACGTTAACAACGCTGCCTGTCGGATCGGTTTGACGCAGCCCTGAATG
>NZ_FOVT01000022.1 GCF_900115245.1 Mesorhizobium sp. NFR06 | reverse complement strand
CGCGACGTTCTGCACCACCGTCATCTTGCCGTCGGAAGCGACCGACACCGTGAAGGCGGTGTGGGTGCCGCCGGCATCGGTGTACTGGCCCTGCACCGTGGCGCCGACCTGCACCAGCGTGATGGCATGGTCGCCCTGCGCCGTCGCCAGCCCCGAGGCCGGGTTCGTCACCGACAGCGCATAGGCCGTGGTGCCGGCGCCGTCGGCGCCGTAGTTGGAGGTCAGCGTCACGATCGCCGCAGCGCTCGTCGCCGTCATGATCGCCGGGTTCAGCACGCCGTCCGTCGTCGGACCGTTGTTGGTCTCGTCCAGCGTCACCGAGCTGCCGACCACCGCATTGGTGATCGTAGGAACATCGTCGGTGATATTGATCGAGATCGTCGATGTCGACGTATTGCCAAGGCCATCGGTTACCGTGAACGTGAACACATCCTGCCCGGGCTGCACGTTGGCGCCGTCGTTGCCCGCCGGAACATTCGCTTCCGGCGACGTCAACGTATAGGTGTAGGTGCCGTCCGCGTTGACGTGCAGGATGCCGTACGTGCCATTGATGTTCGTGCCGACATTGCCGCTCACGTCGCTGCCGATATTGCCCGATGCAACACCGGTCACCGTCGCCCCGTCGGGGTCCGCGAACGTCAGCGTGCCCGTCGTGGTTTCCGAGCCGTCGCCTGCATGCGAGCCGTCCACCGTGCCGGGGCCGAGGTCGCCGGCCGGCGGCGTCGTGTCGATACCCGCCTCGTTGACCGCGGCGACCTCCGCCACCACACGCGGCTGGCTGCCGGTCACGTCGATCGTCAACGTTGCCGACGAGGTGTCGCCGTCGCCGTCGGTGATCGTGTAGTTGAACACGTCGGTGCCGGTCGGCGCGTTCGGGGTGGCCTGATAGCTGTAATCGCCATTGGCGAAGACCGTCAGCACGCCATGCGCGCCCGTCACCGTCGTCACGCCGTTGCTGGTAACCGAGCCCGTCCAGGCGATCGAGGCTATTCCGTCCGCTCCCGCCGTGTCCGCCGCGCCGGTGCCATGGGTGCTCGCGCCGGTCTCGACATTGCCCGTCACCTTCTCGCCGGATTGCGCCGCGTCCGTATCTGCCTTCGCCGTCGGCACGTCATCGAGGATGTCGACAGAGAGCGTGCTGGAGGCGTTCTGGCCGTCCTGGTCGGTGAGCGAGACGGTGAAATTCTCGAAAAGGTTGTTGGTGCCCTGAACGGGATCGTGCGCCTCATTGTCGAGCAAGGTATAGGTGTAGCTCACCTCGCCGGTGGCGGCATTGTAGCCGGTCACGTTGAGCGTGTTGCCAAGCGCGGTGGTGAAGGAGTCGGCGGTGAACACGCCGTTGGTGATGAAGGCATGGCCGTCGATCGTCAGCGATGCGATGCCGTCGGGCGAGGCTATGGTGAAGGTCCCTGTGCCGGTCTCGGCGGTGCTTGCCGGGTCGGATCCGGGTCCGCCCGGCGTGCCCGCATTGAGCGCCGCTTCATTGACGGTGACGTCGCCGCCATTGGCTTCCGGAGTGAGGCCGTCGATGGTCGGCGGCGTGTTGCCGATCGAGATGGTCAGCGTCGTCGACGACTGGTCGCCGTCGCCGTCCGTCAGCGTGTAGTGGAACACGTCGTCCACGCCGCCCTTCGTCTCCGCCGCGCGGGTGTAAGTGTAGGTGCCGTCGGAGTGCAGCAGCAGCGTGCCATACTCGCCCGCGATCGACACTCCGGCGCCCGTCACTGTCTGCGCCGAGCCCGCGCCGTCCTTGCCATAGGCCGAGGTCACGCTTGCGCCGTCAGCGCCCTGGATATCCGCCCCGCCAGCATTGCCGTCGCTGCCAGCACCGGTGATGACATTTCCGTCGATCGGCGCGTGTGAGCCCGAAGGCACAGCGTCCGTATCGGCATTGGCCGTCGGCACATCGTCAACGATCTGGACAGAGAGCGTACCGGGAAGCGAGACGTCGCCGTCGCTGTCGGTGACCGTCACCGTCATATTGTCGAAGATGGAATCGGTTCCCGCGCCGGGATGGGGCTCGCTGTGCAGCAGCGTGTAGGTGTAGCTCACCTGGCCGGTCGCGGCGTCATAGCCATTGATGGTCAGCGTGTTGCCGAGCGGCGTGGTGATTTCGATCGGCGTCGATCCGCTGTTGGCGAGCGCGGCGGCCGAGATCACCTGGCCGTTGATGTTCAGCGAGCCGATGCCGTCGGGTGAATTGACGGTGAAGGTGCCGCTGTTGATCTCGGACTGATCGGAGTTGGGCGCGGGATTCTGCGCTTCGCCCGATCCTTCCGAACCGGAGCTCACCGGCAGGCCCTTTTCGTCGACGATGGTGTCGCCGCCTTCGACGGAAGGCGTCAGGTCGAGGATCGTCGGCGTGGAGTCAGGCAGCAGGCCCGGGAACAGCTCGCGATGCTCCGGCTGGCCGAACGCGAGGTCCGTCGGCGGCAGCAGGGCGGTGAGGCCGAAGCCGTCGCCGATGCCGCCGGGGGGCTGTTCGAAATTTCCGCCCGCGCTGCCCGGTGCGCCATTGCCGCCCGCAGAGATCGAGCCGTCGGCGCCGAAGGCGACATCGACATGGCTTGCCTCGAGCGCGGCGATCAGGGCGACGCGTGGCACCTCGACGTCGCCGAGGATGAAGGTCGGCACGTTCAGCGCGCCGTCCTTGATGACGATCTCGGACCCGTCGGGCTGCACCAGCACCAGGTTGTGCCCGTCGACCTTGATGTTGTCGATCGAGACATTGGCCGGAAGCTTCACGACATTGCCGGCTTCGGCGTGATATTCATGCGGAACGTTCGAGGCCGCGGCATTCGCCGCCGGCGCGTTTCCGGTCGGCGCGTTTGCGTTGGCATTGGAAGCCGGGGCGTTGGAGGCCGGCGCATTCGCATCGGCCGCCGGCTGGTTTGTGGCCGGTGCGTTGGCCGCGCCCTGGGCCGGCGCGCCGCTGCCGACATCGACCGGCACCGGCTCGCTCGCCGGCTGGCCGCTGGCGGCCTGCGCCACCTGGATGCCAGTCGAGATCGGATTTTCCCCAGCGGTCGAATGCTCGTCCCAGGAATTTGAAACGGCGTCGAATTCGATATTGTTCGTCATAGCTCAAGCCCCTCCGGCGTTTCCCGGAAAGAGACATGCCGGGCTCGGGCTTTGCAACAGACCTTCAATCTATTTCATATATTGGAATATGTAGAGAATCGCATTTTTTACACTTGGTAAATCGACATGATATATCTGGCTATGCGTTCTATTGAAGAACGCCGGATTGGCTGCGGCCAATGCCGCCGTTTTGGTAAATTAAAGTATAAATTTGAATAAAATTTGATTGAAAATAGAATAGAGTGATTCGCGGAAACTTACCCACCTTCCTTTCCGATAATTTGAGACAAGATTGGTAGCGTCCACAGTCAAAGGTGGGCGTTATGAAAATACAAAAAGCAGCCCCGGGGACGACGGGGATCAAGGTACTCTTGCTGGCGATCGGCCTTGCCGGTCTTGCAGGCGGGTCGTACGCCAGCCCGAATTCCGGCGCGGATCGCGCCCTGCAAAGGGTGCCGGCGCCGGCGAGCCTGGGCGGCGTTTCGCTGACCCGGCCGCAGCCTTGGCAGCCGAGCGCCGCATACCGGATCGCCGACGTTTCGGCCGGCTATGCGCCGGCAACGCCTTATGGGGTTGAGGCGCTTTCGACCGCCACGCCCGCCGCAGGCATCGACCCGATCAAGACGGCCGCGATCATCCCGGGCGTTTTCGGCTCCGTCGCCTTGTCGATGCGCAACTTTCCCGTCGCGGCGCGCTGGGCTCCGGTCTATCGCGCCATCGTCGATTGCACCGCGGGCAGCGCCTGCGATCGCGAGAGCCCGGTTTTCGCCGAGATCGTCAATATAGCTGCGAACAAGGGCTTTCGCGACAAGCTCACCTTCGTCAACAGCAGCATCAACCGGCTGATCGCCTATCGCAGGGACAGCGTCGTCTACGGCAAGCTCGACTACTGGGCAAAGCCCTCGGAGGTCCTCGAGCATCGCGCCGGCGATTGCGAGGATTTCGCCATACTCAAGATGGCGGCGCTGTTGCGTGCCGGGATCCCGGCACAGAGCATGTCGCTCGTGGTGCTTCAGGATCGTCGCCGCAAGTTCTTCCACGCCGTTCTGTCGGTAAGCACGGCAAGCGGCACCTTCATCCTCGATAGCCTCGGCAACGCCATCCTGCGCGACAGCGAGTTGCCCGATTATGTTCCGCTCTATTCCTTTAGCACGGATCGCGCCTGGATCCATGGATCGAAGTCCGGCGCGCAGATCGCCGACATCGCCGGTGGCTTCACGACGGTGGCGCCCGGCGAAGGATCGCCGAGCCGGCCGTGAGGGCCGTGGCGTCGAAGGCCTCCCCAAAGTCGTCATCTTTGGACGTAGCGCCGCGAAGCGGTGCGAAGAGACCCCGAGGATCCCTGCCGTTACCTCGGCCGAGGCGTGCAGCGGCGCGGAATTCTGCACAGCATCAACGCGCTCCGTCTGCCGGCGCAGGCACTGTCCAGCCCGTCGAAACTAGCCGTTGAAGACGAAGGCCATCAACAATTCCGGCTCGGTGACGGGCGCGCGCACGGCGCTGAGCTGCCCACGGTAGCGCCGCTCACCGGAGCCGATGACGAAGCCGGTGCTGATGGGCGTGTCGCCATTGGCGTCGAGCCGGGCGAAGATATCGGGAACGTTGAGGTCCAAGGCCAGCTTCAGGTCTTGCCGTCCATCCTCGCCGGGGGCGCTCGGCAATTGACGCCTGACCAGTTGCTGGAACGGGGTGTTGAAGGCCAGGATCTTCTTCGACGACGACAGCGCGAAGGCGGGCGACGGGCAGGCGATCAGGATCGCGTTGATCGTGCGGATCGAGGCGAGCTTGCGCAGTTCCATGCTCTCCTCGGCGAGGCCGCGCATGCAGGCGACTCGGATCGCCGAGGTGAGATTGCCCTGGTCGGGATGGTGTTCGGCGATCTCCTCGACCAGCATGCCGATCGTGCATTTGCGGCTTTCCGCCATCTGCTTCAGCGACACCCAAAAGGCGTGCTCAAGCCGGATGCCGCGGCGCACCCCGCCGCGCGCCACGACCCGGAACTCCGGACCGAAATCCTCGGCCGCGAGCGCCGGCAGCAGCCGTTCGCGCGAAGTGTCTGGGTGGATGACGCTATCGCTCACTCATCGCCTCCTGACGCGCTTTGTTGATGGGCTTCAAAAGATAGTTGAGGATCGTCTTGCGCCCGGTCTTGATGTCGACCGAACAGATCATCCCGGGGATGATCGAATAGGCCTTGCCGTTCCTGGTCAACGTCGACTTCTCGGTCGCGACCCGCACCTGGTAGTAGGGCTCGCCGGTCTTCTGGTCGACGAGGCTGTCGGCGGTGATGGTGGAGACCTTGCCCTCGATGCCGCCGAAGATCGAGAAATCATAGGCCGTGACCTTGATGAGCGCGTCCTGGTCCGGCTGGATGAAGGCGACATCGCGCGGCGAAACCCGTGCTTCGACAAGCAGCGTCTCGGAGGTCGGCACGATGCCGGCCACCACTGCGCCGGGCTGTACGAAGGCGCCGAGCGTGTTGACGTCCAGCGTGTTGACGATACCGTCGACCGGCGAGCGGATGTCGGTGCGCGCCACCTTGTCGGTGGCGCCGCGGATGGTTTCGTCGACCACGGAAAGATCCGCGAGCGCCTGGGTCAGATCGCTCAACGCTTCCTGCTGCAACTGCAGGCCGAGCTCGTTTACCTGAAGCTGCGCCTCGGTGATTGCCGACTGGCTCTTCTTGATCGTCTCGGCGGCGAGGCTCAGCTGTCCGTGAAGGTCGGTTTGTTCGCGCTCGACACGAAGCTGTTCGGTCCTGGCCATCAGGCCCTTCTTGACCATGGGCTCGACCAGCGCCGCTTCCCGGTCGGTGACGTCCAGGCTCTTGGACAGGCGGTCGGAATTGGCGGTGGCCTCGTCCAGTTCCTTCTCGCGCTGGTCGAGCCGCGACTTGAGCACCGAGAGCTTCACTTCGAAATTGTCGCGGCGCGCCACAAGCAGCTTTTGCTCATTGTCGCAGATTTCGGGCGCGGCCTTCTGGATCTCCGCAGGGCAGGGAAACGATCCCTCGACATTGCCGCTCTGCTCGAACTGCAGCCGCGCGATGCGCGCCTGCAGCGCGCGCGCCTTGGCCTTCTCCTCGCCGAGGCTCGACGTATTGCCCGAGTTGTCGAGACGGATGATGAGGTCGTTCTTCTTGATGGTCTGGCCGATCTTGACGGCAATCTCCTGCACGACGCCGGGCTCGCTGGCCTGAATGATCTGCGTCTTCGAGGCCGGTATCACCTTGCCTTCGCCGCGCGCGATCTCATCGACCTCGGCAAACGATGCCCAGGCCGTGAAACACACGAACAGCGCCCCGATGATGTAGATGGACGCCGAGGCGAAAAGTGGTGGGCGATCTTCCCTTGCAAGCATGTCTTTGCGTTCCGCTCAGGCATTGCCCTTCTGCAATGCCTGGATGACTCGTTCCTTTGGTCCGTCGGCGACAATGCGGCCTTGCTCGATGACGATGAGGCGGTCGGCAAGTTCGAGCATGCTGTAGCGATGGGTCGACACGATCAGCGTCGTATCGCGGTCGAACGCCATCTTGAGCTGCTTGATCAATTGCCGTTCGGAAGCGAGGTCCATCGAACCCGACGGCTCGTCCAGGAAAACGATCTTCGGTTTGGTCAAAAGCAGCCGCGCGATTGCCACCGCCTGCCGTTGTCCGCCCGAGAGATTGGTGCCTCGCTCGCCGACATTCATGTCGTAGCCGCGCGGATGCCGCGAGACGAAGTCATCGACGCCGGCGGCTTTCGCCGCGTCGATGATCTCCTCGTCGGTCGCTTCAGGCGCTGCCATCAAAAGGTTTTCCTTGATGGTGCCCGAAAACAGGTCGCCGGCCTGCGCGACGATGCCGACCGCGGCGCGGACCTCCGACGGGTGGTATTGGCGGATGTCGATGCCGTCGAGCAGCAGCTCTCCCGATGTCGGCAGGAAAAGCCGGCCGATCAGCCGGCCCATCGTGGTCTTGCCGGAGCCGATGCGGCCGATGATGCCGACGCGCTCGCCGGGCTTGACCGCGATGTTGAGCCCGCTCAGGACCTCGTTCTCCGTGCCCGGATAGGCGAATCCGACATTCTTGAAGACAAGCGCGCCGCTGCGGATCGGCCGGTTGACGAAACCGACCGTATCGGGTCGGTCCTCCGGCTGCGACATGATCGTGTTGACGATCTTGAGCGACAGCATCGCCTGCCGAAACCGGGCAAGCGTGATGGCGATCTGACTGAGCGGCGCCACGGCCCGTCCGGCCAGCATGACGGTGCCGATGATGGCGCCTGTCGAAACCTGGCCTTCCGAGAACGCATATGCGCCGGCAACGACCAGGGCGACCGTCACCAATTGCTGGATGGCGCCGGTGATGTTGCCCGCCGCCGCCGAGAGCTCCTTGATCTTCTCGGACGTATTGGCCGCGTTCTTCGAGTGCTCGCCCCATTTGCGCAGCAGGTACGCTTCGGCGCGCAGCGATTTGATCGTCTCCAGCGTGGAAATGGACTCGACCAGCAGCGCCTGGCGCTGCGACGCCTCGTTCATCGAGGCGGCGACCCGCTTGCCGATCCGCCGCTGCGTGATCAGCCCGACAATGACGGAGATGACGAAGGCCAGCGCCGGTATGATCACCAGCCAGCCGCCGATGGCGTAGATGACCAGCAGGAAGACGAAGACGAAGATGGTATCGATGAAGACGCTGATGGTGTTCGAGGTGAAGAACTCGCGCACGAATTCGTATTGCGTAACACGATTTGCATATTCGCCCGTCGACCCTGGCCGGGCCGAAAGCGACGAATTCAACACTTTTTCGAACAGCAGATAGGAAATCCGCAGATCCGCCCTGCGTCCGGCATAGTCGATCAGTGACGCCCTGGCCGTCTTGAGGAGCAGGTCGAACAGGATGGCCGCGCCGATGCCGAGCGCCAGCACCCACAGCGTGGCTATCGCCTTGTTCGGCAGGATGCGGTCGTAGACGTTCATGGTGAAGATCGGCGAGGCGATCGCCAGCAGATTGATGAAGACCGCCGACAGCACCACTTTGGAGTAGGTGCGCCAGAACGCGCCCATGGTGCCGGTCAGCCAGTGCCGCCTTTCGATCCGCGCGGCGGTGCCGACCGTCATCTCTTCGGCCGCGTTTGCATAGGTGATCGAAAAGGACGTGCCGCCGCTGATATGGCTTTCGGCGAGTTCCGACCTGTCGATCGCGGTGCGGCCGTTTTCCTGCGGCGCAGTCAGATATTGCCCGCCTTCGATTTCCGCCAGGAGGGCGACCGGCAACTGGCTGACGCGGAAGACGATGGCCGGAAGATCGAAGCGGCCGCGCAGGAAATCGCGATGGCTGAAATCCTGCACCTCGAGGCCGATGCGCTCGGCGAGGTGGCGGATTTCGTCCGGCTCGATGCGAGTCTCCGAAATCGGCACCCCGGCGAACAACACGGTTTCCGCGCTCGGCCTGCCGAGATAGGCCGCAACGGCGCAGAAGCAGGCTTTGAAGGCCTCTTTGGGCGATAGAATGTTAGGTTGCTGGTTCACGATCCGCCCCGAAGGACTTAAGATCGACGTTTACATCGGCTACTTCTTCCTGACCGGCGCGAGGATGTCGAACGGCAGATCGTTCTTCTGCTCCGACGGGGTCCGCGCATAAGTTTCGGTATCGGCCGTTGCGGGCGCGCCGAACTCGGTGCGCGCATAGGCCGTGGCCTGCTTGGCCGGTTGGATGTTGAGCGTCTTCAGCAATTCCCCGGTTGCGGCGAGCAGCCGGTATTCGGCAAACAGCGACGCGTAAGACGACGTGTCGGCCAGGGTTGCGGTGTTGAAGCGCGTGTTCTGAGCATCGAGCACATCGAGCAGCGAGCGCTGCCCGACCTTGAACTGCTCGCGGTAGGAAGCGACGAGCTTTTCATTGGTGGCCGCCTGCTGCCGCAGCGTCTTTGCCAGTTCCGCCTGGCGGAAGCGGCGGTCCCATGAGGTCCGGACGGCTTCCTCGATCTCGCGCAGCACCTGGTGCAGCGCAAGACGCTGCTCACTGGTGCGGCGGATCTGTTCCTGTTCATTGGCCTTGTCGATGCCGCCGCGATAGAGATTCCAGCGCAGCACCACCCGAGCCTGCAGGTCGCTTGCGTCGCCATTGTCGCCGTCGATATCATATCCGCCCCGGGCCACGCCCTCGGCGGTAATCGTCGGGCCGTATTTCGCCCGTGCCGCATCGACCAGCGAAGCCGCGGCGTCGATATCGCTGTTGGCCATATGGACGCGCGGATTGTTCTGCCTGGCGAGCCCGATCGCATCGTCCAGCGAGCGTGGCAGGGCGGCCGACACGTCGGCCGGTCGCGACGCGCCGGTCAGCGGCTTGCCGACATTCTTGAAGAAGCGGATCTTGGCCGCCTCGAGTTCTTCCGTCGCCTCCTGCATCCGCGCCTTGGCGGCAAAGAGACGTTCCTCGGCCTGCTGCCGGTCGGCGTCGTTGAGCGCGCCGCCCGCGATGCCTTGCTTGATGTCGCTGAGAATGGACTGATGGAAGCCGAGGTTCTTCTTGGCCTCGGCCACGATCGAAGCCTGCAGCATGTACTCCAGATAATCCTGGACGACCGCAAGCCCGATGAATTCGGACCGCTCGAGAACCCGGAAGGAAGCCCCGTCGACCCGCGAGGCCTGGCGGTTCAGTTCGGCCCGCCTTGCGCCGCTGTCATAAAGCGTCTGCGAGACCGTGAGGTCGGCCTCATTCGGATAAAGGGCGTCATGATCCTGGTCCAGCGCACGCCGCGTGTCGTTGTCCAGCCGGCGAACGCCGGTCGACGCTTCCAGGTCGACGCTGGGAAGATAAAGGCCTTTTGCCTGACGCAGCTCGAATTCGATCGCTTCGCGGTTTTCGATCGCCTGTCCAATCTCTGGATTGGATTCCACAGCGACCGCAACAGCTTCTTTGAGCGTGAGTGCGCTGGCGCTACCACAAGCCAGCATCGACACCGTAACGGCAAGCGCAATTCGCCAGCCGACGGTCACTTTACCCGTCCTGTTCATATCTACCCCGTGACTATCCCCGCGCCATTTGGTTTTTATTGACGCTTATTTGCCCAAGCCTGCCACCAGAGCTTTCGCACGAGTATCTATCAGATTTTTCGAGGGTGTGAGCATATAATGGATTAGACACCCCTCAAAACGACGATTCCCACCATTAGTGGTTCAGCCTGTAACAAAAATGGCACAGAAACCGGGCCCGGAAGGGCCGGTGGCTTCAAGTCTTAAACGGGCCGCGATGGTTAATGGTCTGTAACAATGGCGAATCGTGCAGTCGCCATGTCCAAGCATAGTTCGACGCCGTGGCACAATCCGACCGTGTCGAATGGGTAGTGTCCGGGCAGTCGCAAGATCATCGAACCGGTGTCGGGCCTGTTCTGCAGCCTGCATCAAGATCGTCGCCTCACATTCCGTCGCAAGGTCGGGCAGTCACGGTTTTTTCGACACGATAGATCCGCCAAAAACCTGGCTCGCGTCGTGCAATACTGCGCGTGTTGTCGATGGGCTAGGCGAGCTTGTCCGCGTCGATTTGGTTGGCAACGCGGTTCGTTCGCTGTATTGCGAGCCGCAGTCAAAAAGCGTGGATCTTGTTGCATGACCAATGTCGCCCTGACCGGGCTTGCCCGCGATCTCGCCCGACGCGCCGCCGCCGGCAAGCCGGTGCGCATCGGCGTCATCGGCTCCGGCGAAATGGGCACCGATCTGGTGACGCAGGGCATGCTGATGCAGGGCATTTCGATCGCCGCCATTTCCACGCGCCGCCCGCATACCGCCCGTGAGGCGGTCCGCATCGCCTATGGCGACGAGGCGATGGCCGTGGAGGCGGATACGGATTCCAGGGTCACGCAGGCGATCGAGGGCGGCAGGATCGCCATCACCTCGAACGAGATGCTGGTCACCAACCCGCTGGTCGACGTCGTCATCGATGCCACCGGAAAACCTGGAGTTGCTGCCGATTTCGACCTGATGGCCATGGAGCATGGCAAGCATTTGGTGATGATGAATGTCGAGGCTGACGTCACCATCGGCTGCTATTTGAAGCAGCAGGCCGACCGGCTGGGCGTCGTCTACTCGGTCGGAGCCGGCGACGAGCCGTCGAGCTGCATGGAACTGATCGAGTTCGCGTCGGCGCTCGGCTACACCATCGTCTCGGCCGGCAAGGGCAAGAACAATCCGCTCAACCACGACGCCGTTCCGGACGACTACCGGGAAGAGGCGGCCCGCCGCAACATGAACCCGCGCATGCTGGTCGAGTTCGTCGACGGCTCGAAAACCATGGTCGAAATGTGTGCCATCGCCAACGCCACCGGCCTGGTGCCGGATGTTCCCGGCATGCACGGACCCAAGGCCGATCGCGATCAGCTCGCCAAGGTGCTGATCCCGAAGGAGGATGGCGGCCTCCTGTCGAGGAAAGGTGTCGTCGACTACACGATCGGGAAAGGCGTGGCGCCCGGCGTCTTCGTCATCGTCGAGGCGATGCATCCGCGCATCGTCGAGCGCATGGACGATCTCCATGTCGGCAAGGGTCCTTATTACGGCCTGTTCCGCCCCTATCACCTGACCTCGCTGGAGGTGCCGCTGACCGCCGCCCGCATCATGCTCCATGGCAAGTCCGACATGGTGCCGCTGCCGAAGCCGGTGGCGGAAGTCTGCGCGCTCGCCAAGCGCGACCTTGCCGCCGGCGAGACGTTCGATGCGATCGGTGAAACCTGTTATCGTTCCTGGACGATGACGGTCGCTGACGCTCGCGCAAGCCGCGCCGTGCCGGTCGGGCTGCTCGAAGGCGGCAAGGTGCTGAAGCCGGTCAGGAAGGGCGAACTGCTGACGCAAGACAATGCATCGCCCGACCGGACGACTCGGCTGTATGCTTTGCGCAAGCTCCAGGACGAGATGCTTTACAGCGCGGCGATTACTTCCCCAGCTCTATCGACCTGAGCCGTGCGGCCTCGACCGCTTCGGTGACGAGTTCCGTCAGCCGGTCTCCGCCCATCAGCACCGCAAGCGCCGCCGCGGTCGTGCCGTTGGGGCTGGTCACCTGCTGGCGCAGCACGCCCGGCTCCTCGTCGCTTTCGGCGGCGAGCGAGGCGGCGCCGAAAACGGTCTGCATGGCAAGCAGCTTGGCGGTCTCGGCCGGCAGGCCGGCTTTCTCGGCCGCAACCGTCAGCGCCTCGATGAAATGGAAGACATAGGCCGGGCCGGAGCCGGAGACGGCCGTCACGGCGTCCATGAGGCCCTCGTCGTCGATCGTCGTCACGACACCGCTTGCCGAAAGCAGTTCGGCGACGAAGCGGCGGACGTCGTCGGAGACCAGCGGGTTGGAAAACACCACCAACATGCCCTTGCCGATCGCGGCCGGCGTGTTCGGCATGCAGCGGATGACCGGCGCGAGCTCACCCAGGATTTCCTCGAAGGTCGCCACCGGGGTGCCGGCGGCAATGCTGAGAAAGCTGGTCCTGCCGTCGCCGAAGCGCTTGTAGTGCGCCGTCACCTCGCGGATCACCTGCGGCTTTACCGCAAGGACGACGAGATCGGGCGCCGCGTCGGCCGGAATAGCTGCGGCATCGGCGGCGGCGCGGCAGCCGAGATGTTCGGCGCGCTGGCGCAGTTCGGCGTTGGGCTCGACCACGAACACCGCCGACGGCTCGAGCTTTGCCGATTTCAGCCAGCCCGACAGCATGGCGTATCCCATATTGCCGCAACCGGCGAGAACGAGCCTGATCGTCATGAAAGCCTCCGCAAGAAGGTTTTCCTTAGACGTTTGCGGTGCGCGGGAAAAGTCCAGTCGCAGGAGATCGACTGTCCAGGATCAGCCGCGGCGGCGAACCGGGATCGGCCGCAGCGAGACTTGTCTGAGGCCAAGCACGCCGAGCAAGAAGAACAGCCAGACTGGATCGCCGCGGTGGAAGAAGAAGCTTTCGAGGAAAGCGTTCAGCGCCGTGAACAGCACCACCATCATGAAGAAATCGCCCAGGAAGATATTTTCCTTGCGCGCCGGTATGCGCATGTAGTCGCGCAACGGCGCGATCAGGAAGGTGTAGACGGCGACGCAGAGCGCCGGGATGCCCATCAGCACGGCGATGTCGAGATAGCCGTCATGGCCGTGCACGATGGTGCGGATATCCCAGGGCCGGTCGAAGGGCTGGTCCTGGTTGAGCAGCAGCGGCGTTCCCCAGAAGCTTTCGTAGCCGTAACCCGTCCATGGCTTCTTCGCCAGCATCCCGCCGGCGAACTCCCAAAGCGTCGTGCGCCCCGTATATGTCAGGTCCGGGAAATAGATCGCGGCCAGGTGTTTCACCGGCGCGATGAAGACGATGCCAAGCGTCCCGACGGCCGTCGCGATGATGGCCGCGAGGAACAGGATCGGCGTGCCGAGCCGCATGCCGATGAGGCTGGGCAGCACGACGATCATGATCGAGAACGGGATCAGTCCGGCCGTCGTCTTGGAGCCGGTGTGCAGCATGAACACCATCGCCGCGCAGAAGATGCCGGCGCCCCACCAGCGCTGGCCGCGCCGGAAGAGATAGAGCCCTGCGAAGCTGAAACAGGCCATCACCGGGCCGGCGATGTTCTTGTGGGTGAAGACGCCGCGCCACAGGCCCGCATGCTCGGGTTCCTGCGAGTCGGCGGTATGCAGCGCCTCATGCGGGAAGACGATCAGGCCGATATAGGAGAGGCCGATCACGACGACCGCGGTGAAGATCACGACCCTGGCGAAGGAGTCGGCGTCGCGCGGCAAGACCAGGATCGTCGCCATGGTGATGATGCCGATCATGGTGAAGGAGGCGGCGCGCATTGCAGCCGGCGGATCGGTCGCCAGCACCACCGACAGGAAGAAGAAGCCCAGCATCAGCGCCCAGGAGGGGCTGACCAGCGAGCGCACCACGCGCGGATCGGCGAAGGCAAGCAGCGCGAAGATCGAGACGGCGCCAAGCGAGCCGAAGCCAAGCTGGTTGACGATGTCGCCGCCATCGCCGGTCAGTTCCGCGCCTGCCGGCTGGAAGGGCCGGAACGAGACGATGATGACGGTGAACAACAGCGCGGCGATCGTCGTGGCGACGCCGTCGCGGGTGAAAGCGGCGCTGAGCGGCGCGCGTTCAATTCTTCTCAGGCTGTCGGTACTGCTCATTGGCATATCCGAATTCGGCAAGCACCCGGCCGAGCGCGACATAGACCGGATAGAGGCCCGTCGTCGGCGAGCCGGTTCGCGCCAGCCGGATGGCGCCGCGCAGCGGCGAGGCGGCAAGCAGCGCCAGGCTTTTCAGGAAAACTTTGAGGCCGGCGAGCGGCGTGCCGGCCCGCTTCTTCTTTTCGACCAGCGTCGAGATCACGCCGTTGCGCAGGCTGCGTGCACGGATCCAGTCAGCCTCGACGCGCCGGGCCGGCACGGTCTCGTTGACTTTTGCCTCGGCGCACCAGGCGAGCACGAAGCCTTTCTGCGCCGAACGGCTGAGGAAGTCGGAATCGCCGCCGCCCATGAAATTGAATTTTAGGTCGAGGAAGGGCGGTCCCATGGCCGTCAGCACGTTGCGCCCCACCAGCAGATTGCCGGACGAATAGAGCGCCGGCACGCGGCCCGTTTCACGATAGGGCGGTGCAAAGACCGGGTGCTCGGCCCATCTGGCATGCGCCGGGTCGGCAAAGACGGGCACTTGCGGTCCGCCGACGATATCGGCGTGAAGGGTCTCGGCTGCCTTGCACATGCGCTCCAGCCAATCCGGCTCCGCCACTTCGTCGTCGTCGATGACCAATAGGTGCTTGAAATTGGGAAACCGCAGGATCGCCGTCTGCCAGCCGGCATTGTAGGCGCTGCAATTGCCGCGCTCATGCGCGATGATCACCATGCCGGGGATCTCGCCGCTTTCGAACAGCGGCAGCACCGCCCTCGCACCCTCGCGCGCCCCGGCCTCATTCTCCATGACGATGACTGCGAAACGCCGGTCCGTCCGCTGCGCCTTGAGCGAAGCCAGGGCTTCCAGCACCTGCCGCGGCCGCTTGAAAGTCGGCAGCGTCACGACCGCCTCGACGGTCTCGGCGGCAAGCCCCGGCGACTGCCCCGCGATCGATATAGAAGCGTCGGACGGCAAAGGGATCATCCGTTTCCAGCAGCGTGGGTTCGAGCCCTCGATAGCATCGCGGTGATAACGTTTCGTTAATCACCTTCTCGCCCGGGCCCCGGAAAAGCCGGGTCTTCTGCCTTTGAAAATGCCATTTAATCAAGGCTTCACCGCGTTTTGCTACCGGCTGCAGCCAAGGATAGGTGAGATGCGTCTGCTGTTCGCCACATCGATCGTGCCCGATGGCGCTCTCGCGTCGGGTTACGAGATTGCCAACGCCGCGATCATCGATGCGCTGCGGCGCGCTGGTATGCGCGTGACGGTTATCGGCTTCATCTGGCCAGGAAAAACCCCGTCAGATCCGCAAAACACCATCGTGCTCGACGCCGTCGACGTCCGCACCGAAAGCGCTTCGCCGCTGCGCAAGCTTGCCTGGCTGGGCAAGGCGGTGCTTGCCGGCCTGACCTTTTCCTCGGTCAAGCTGCGCGTCGTTCATGACGCCGAAGTCCGCGCCGCGATCGAACGCGCCGGTCCTTTCGACGGCTATGTGCTGAATTCGGTGCAGTTCGCCGGTGCTTTTGAGAAAGTGCTCGCCGACCGTCCATTCGTCTTCGTCGCGCACAATGTCGAGCATCGTTCGGCCGAGGAAAATGCCGCTGCGGCCGGCAGCGCGCTTCAGCGCTGGATGTTCCGCCGCGAGGCCAGGCTGCTCAAGGTCATGGAAGAGCGCCTCTGCGGCGCCGCGCGTTTTGTCTTCACGCTGGCGGAAGAAGACCGTGCCGCACTCGGCATCGCCTCGAACGGCCGCTCGGCGGTGCTGCCGTTGGTAACCCGCGCGCAGGCGCCGGCCAGGAAGGTGCCGCGCCACATCGACTGCGACGCCGCGCTGATCGGCACCTGGACCTGGCAGCCGAACCGCATCGGGCTCGACTGGTTCCTGACCAAGGTGGTTCCCCATCTGAGACCGGATTTCCGTATCAGGATCGCGGGCAATATGCCTTCGGGCGTGACCTCGGCGCATCCGGGCGTCGCTTTCGTCGGCAGGGTTCCGGATGCGCAGGCCTTCGTGCGCGGCGCCGCCGTCATTCCCTTGATCAGCACCGCCGGCAGCGGCGTGCAGCTGAAAACCATCGAGACCTTCGAGCTCGGATTGCCGTCGGTCGCAACCAGCCGCTCGCTGCGGGGCATCGGCTATCGCCCCGACAACTGCGTGGTGACCGACGATCCGATCGCGTTCGCGGCCGCCCTCCAGGCGGCGACCGATGTCCGCGACGTGGATGGCGGCGCCTTCCATCGCCGCCAGTTGCAGGCGCTCGACACTGCGATCGGACTTGCGCTGGAGAAGCTCGGCAACGTCAGGCGGGAGGTCGCCGCATGAATATGCACACCGCGCGCGCCGCCTTCGGCTTCGACACGCTGAAGACCATCTTGGGCATTCCGGTGTTGGCCATACGCTGGGACGAAGCCATCGCCTTGCTCACAAGACTGATCGACGAGCGTCGCTTCACCAAGGTGAGCTTTCTCAATGCCCACAATGCCAACCTTGCCTGCACCGATCCGGTGTTTGCCGAGGCGCTGGAAGACTTCCTCATCCTGCCTGACGGCGTTGGCGTCGACGTGGCGGCAAAGCTGCTCTACGGCGCGCCTTTCCCCAGCAATCTCAACGGCACCGATTTTATTCCGGCCTTCCTGCAGGCGGCGTCCCATCCCCTGACGGTGGCGCTGCTCGGCACCACGCGCGTCAATGCCGAAGCGGCATGCGCGAAGCTTTCGACGCTTGCCGTGCAGCACAAATTCGTCGTCATCCATGACGGCTTCTTCTCGGCCGCCGAGGAGCCGGCGATCCTCGATCGCATCGCCAGGCTGCGGCCGGATATATTGCTCGTCGCCATGGGCGTTCCGCGCCAGGAGTTGTGGATCGAGCGCCACATCGACAGTGGCCATTGCACGCTGCCGGTCGCCGTCGGTGCGCTGCTCGATTTCATGAGCGGCTCGGTGCCGCGCGCGCCGCTGTGGCTGCGGCGGCTGCGCCTCGAATGGCTGTTCCGCCTGTGGATCGAACCCGGCCGGCTGTGGCGCCGCTACATCGTCGGCAATCCGTTGTTCCTGTGGCGCGTCGTCAAGCAGAAGCTGTCGCACGCACCGCGGCCCGCGGAGGCGCGCCGGTGAACAGCCACTTCATGCCGGACGCCGCCACCGCCACCGAACCGCTGCCGCGCAAACCTTCGGCCGCGATCGTCACCGCAAGCTATGCGCCCGATTTCGAACGCTGCCGGCTGCTGTGCGAAACCATCGACCGCCACGTCACCGGTATTGCGCATCATTACATCCTCACCGAGCATCGCGACGTCGCGCTGTTTCGCCAGTTGGAGGGCAGCCGCCGCATCATCGTCGACGAGCGGGACCTGCTGCCGCGCTGGCTGCGCGTTTTCGATGATCCGCTGAGCGGGTTCCGCCGCCGCGTCTGGCTTAGCCTGAAAACGCAGCCGCTGCGCGGATGGCATGTGCAGCAATTGCGCCGCATCGCCATCGGCGGTCACGCGAGGGAGGACGTGCTGGTCTTCTGCGATTCCGACGTCGCCTTCCTGAAACCGTTCGATGCGAACGCCTTCTGGCGCGACGGCAAGGTGCGGCTGTTCCGGCGCGAAGGCGCGCTTGCCAATGAAGGCCATGACGAGCATCGTGTCTGGTCGCGCAATGCGGGTGCGGCGCTTGGCATCGAGCCGGGCAACATTTCCAACGATGATTACATCTCGACGCTGATCGCCTGGCGCCGCGAGACGGTCAACGCGATGTGCGACCGCATCGAGAAGGTGCATAGCCGAGACTGGGTCGGCGTCGTCGGCTCGGCGCGCCAATTCTCCGAATGCATGATCTATGGCCGCTATGTCGACGAAGTGCTTGCGGGCGCCGGCCATTTCCACGGTTCGGAGGAATTCTGCCACGTCCACTGGAACGGTGAAGCGTTGACGGACGAACAATTCCGCCGCTTTGTCGACGCAATGGCGCCGGAGCAGGTGGCGATCGGCATGCAGTCCTTCATCGGCACCGACATCGGCCGCATCCGCCGCCTGATCGGGCTTGAATAGACCGCGCTGAGATTCAGGTCAGGCCGCCATTGCAGGCCGGCCTCACCTGAATCAGATCGCTTTCGCCGGCCGGCGCATGGCCGAATAGGTCAGCAGCATCGAGGCCAGATAAAGCAGCAGGAAGACGATGTTGAGCGACAGCACCAGTTTGGCTGTGTCCGGGATGGTCGTCAGCACATAGGTCAGGAGCACCCCCTTCAAGGCGGCGAGCAGGCCGAGATTGATCGCCCGCACCGCCGTCTGCCCGCGCGCGAACAGAAGCTCGGCCTGGTATTCGATGAGATTGCGCAGGCCCGGCACGCAGAACGCGAGCGCGACCAGCGGCGCTGCCTCGGCGACATTCTTGCCGAGCGCATTCGGGAAGAAGTGCAGCACGATGCCGAGCGACACCAGCGCCAGGGTCGAGACCAGGAACACGCCGCCTTCGATGCCGCTCTTGACCGCCAGCCGCGATAGAAGCTCCGGCGCCCGCATCATGCGCTGCACCAGCATCATCGAGAAGGTGCGGATCGGGATCGCGGTCAGATCGACCAGCCGCATGATGATGGCGTAGATGCCGGCCAGATGCGGTCCGCCGATCGACAGCACAAGGAGCTTGTCGAACTCCATCTGCAGGTAGAACAGCACTTCGGAGCCGGCGACGTAGACGGAATCGGCGAGCCGCCTGAAATAGAGTTCGGCGCGCAGCCTCAGCCGCTGGCGCGGGTAGAAGAAGGCAAAGGCAACGACGAGCGAGGCGGCATTGGCGCCGATGTAGAACAGCGACCAGACGCCGATGGTGTGCTGCGCGGCAAGCATGAACAGCATCGCGCCGACTGCCCGGAGCGCCGTCGCCAGGATGGCAAGCACCGCCGCCCGCCCGAACTTGCCCAGCCCGTTGTTGACGATCAGCACGACTTCGACCGGTCGCCACAAAAGCGCCTCGGCGAAGACGACCGCGGCGAAGGCCGACAGCGGCACGGTGCGGGAAAAGAAGGCCAGGTAGACGACGTAGGACGCGGCGGCGAGGAACGGCAGCGACAACACGCCGAGAAGCAGGAAGCCGGCGGTGAAGGTGCCGATCAGATTGGGGCGGATCGTTGCGGTGCGGTAGAGTGCCGAGATGAAGCCGAAGGCGAGGATGCGCGACAGCATGATGCCGGCGGCCGAGGCGGTGGCGAACATGCCGAACTCGGCGATCGAAAGCGTGTTGGCCAAAGCCACGAAATAGGCCAGCGAAAACACCAGCCGGCCGCCGGCGCCGCTGATCGCCGAAAAATAGTCGAGCACCAGTCTCCGGCGGGTGGCCGCCAAGCGGCCGATCCGCGCGAAGGTCCGCCTTTGCGGTATGTCGCTGGCCTGGGTCATGTCCGCGGCGATAGATAGGCTTGAAAGTTTAACGCGGCGTTTGGCAGCCACCTCGGCGGCGCCGAGATGCCGCAAACGAGGCGAGAAACTATGTCCGTCGAGGCGCAAAATTAACCTTTTGTTTCCTATGCCTGTTTAGCGTGGCTTAACGATTGGCCGATCCGCCGCGCCCAAGCCGCCAAAGAGTAAGTTCCAGCACAATGGTCGACAGGGATAACCGTGATGACTGGAGGCGCGAGCGTTCCCTGCTCGCGCTCGGCCAGGCCATGCGCGGCGAGGACAACACGGTTTCGATTGGCGAACGCGCCAACTCGTCGTGGCGCGAGGATGCCGCCGAGCGCCATCGCGCCGCGCGCTCAGAGCGCGAAAGGCGGTTGCATCCGCAGCCCGGGGACAGTGGCGCGTTTGACCAGGCACGATCCGATCCGGCTTTGCATCCGATCGAAGCCTCGGATGATTTGGACGCAAAGGATCGCCATGCTGCAACCGGGCAGGGCGACAGCCGCGTTTCGAACGACGGGCCGCCAGCCGCCTTTGAGCCTCGCCGGCCAAGGCGCGTGCTTGCAGCGGAGAATCCCGATCCCCAGGAATGGAAACCCCTGATCGACCCGGTCCAGGTCATCGGTGGCATTGCTCGCTCCAAGGCGCTGATCTTATCCACAACGATCCTGGGCGCCGCCCTTGGCATCGCCATCGCGCTGTCGACGCCGAAAATATACGGGGCAACTACTGAGTTGACCATCGAACCCGGCGACCTGAAGCTTGCCGATCGCGATCTCACCCAGTCGGTGGGAGAGCCCGATGCCGCGTTGGCCGTCGTCGAAACCCGGATCAAGATGGTCACGTCCGGCAAGGTTCTCGGCGAGGTCGTCAAGGAACTCAATCTCGTCAACGATCCGGAGTTCAACGGGCAGGGTTCCGGCGGCCTGGGCGTCATGTCATTCATGCGCTCGATACTGTCGCGACGTGACGAGCAGGCCGGGACTGGCGAGGTCCGCCGCCAGGCGCTGGCCGTCGGCAATCTGGCCGACAGCCTGTCGGTCGATCGCACCGGCAAAACCTTTGTCATCTCCATCAGCGCCACCACGCAGGATGGCGAGAAGTCTGCTCTGATCGCCAACACGACGAGAGACGTCTTCCAGCGGGAGATCGGCCAATACCAGTCCGACATGGCCGGTCGTGCGACGAGCGCGCTAACGTCCAAGCTCGATGAGTTGCGCAAGGGCGTCGAGGCGGCGGAGCGCAACGTCGAGGACTTCAGGGCCACGCACGACCTCGTCGACGCGCAGGGTCGCCTGATCAGCGACGACCAGATGCTTAAGCTCAACGAGCAGCTTTCCGTGGCGCGCGCTCGCACACTGGAGCTGAATGCGCGCGCCGCGTCGGCGCGCTCGCTGGACGTCAACTCGATCCTCAACGGCACATTGCCGGAAGAGATCAACTCCAACATGATGAGCGAGCTGCGCTCGCAATACGCGGCTTTGAAGCAGGAGGCGGACCGTGCCGCGATCAAGTTCGGACCGCGCCATCCGGAACTGCAGGCGCTCAACGCCCAAATTGCCGGCGCGCGCGAGCGCATCAGCGCCGAATTGCAGCGCATTGCCGCTTCGCTGCAGGTCGATCTGAAACGCTCCGTCCAGCTCGAGCAGGATTTGTCGTCGCGCCTGGCGCAGGCCAAGGTCCAGAGCGGCGACGTCAACAACAGTCTTGTTTCGCTGCGCGAGCTGGAGCGCGAAGCCGCCGCCAAGCGTTCCGTCTACGAGCAATATCTTCTGCGCGCCAAGGAGACCAGCGAGCAGAAGAACGTCAATTCCGCGAACATCAACGTGCTTTCGCCTGCCCAGCCGCCGCTTGAGGCCAAAGGCCCGTCGCGCGTCGTGATAGCTTTGGCAGGCCTGCTCGCCGGCCTGTTCGCCGGCATCGGCCTCGGCGCGCTGCGGGGCATTTATGCCAGCCTGCGCGCGACCGCCGACGTCCGCTCGCGCCGCGGGGTCGATGAGCCTGCTCCCACGTTGGACAACAATTCCAACCCGATCGCTCCGCGGCCGGCTCCGCCACTCGTTACGCCGCCGGCGACTCCGCCCATCGTGCCACCGCCGGCTTCGTCTTTCACGCCGCCGCCCGCCCCACTTCGGGAGCCGCCGGTATCGGCGGCTGTGATGACTCCGGCTCCATCCGTCACGCCACCGCCGCCAGCGGCCGACGATGCCGGCCGGCCGGGGCTCTTCGGCTCGCTGGTTTCGGCGCTTCGCTATCTCGTCCGGCGCGCGCCGGCCGAAACGGTCGATATCGACGCTGTGCCGCCCGAAAGCGCCTGGCGCGCGCCTACTCGGGAAGAGCGCTATACCCGGGGTGAGGCGGCGGCGCGGGAAAACTTCCAGCCGCCATACGACCAGGGCGATTTCTATTCCTCCCGTCCGGACCAGATGCGGACCGATCCCGATGAGGATCGATATTCGGCATCACCGGCATCCTATCGTCCGCAGTCGCCAACCGCCGGCGAGGCCCGCCAGTCGCCCGCCGACCAGCAGGATCAGATCGACGAGATCCGCGCCAGCCTGCGCGAATTCCGCGAGGCCGTGCGCGAGCTGACCGAAAGCCGCGCGCGCCGCTATTTCTGAAGCGCCCGTATTTCGAAACCATCGGGTGTTCGATAAAAGCGGCCGGTTTCGGGTTTACGGCATCCGACGACGCTTTGGCGGGATTGCCTTGTCGTATTTTCGTGACAATGCCGCGCGGCATTTCTGCCGCCTGCGCCCTGCGTTGGCGGATCGAGATGCCTGATTGAGGCATGGGGCATGCATCGATGCGGCCTCAAAACGGAGAATTCGTGATGACCGAAGTGATCGACGGAAAGCGTGTCGCCGAGGATGTGGTTTCGAAGGTCAAGGCGCTGACGTCGGAGCTTTCGGCCAAGGGCGCCACCAGGCCAGGCCTCGCGGTGGTCATCGTCGGTGAGGATCCCGCGAGCCAGGTCTATGTCGCCTCGAAATCGCGCACCGCCAAGGAATGCGGCTTCCATTCGCTGCAGCATACGTTGCCGGCCGATACCACCGAGGAACAATTGCTGAAGATCATCGGCGACCTCAACGCCGATGCCTCGATTCACGGTATTCTCGTGCAGCTTCCGCTTCCCGGCCATATCGACGCCGGCAAGGTGATCCAGACGATCGCGCCGGAAAAGGATGTCGACGGCTTTCACTTCATCAATGTCGGCAAGCTCGGCACCGGCGAGCTCGAGACGGCTTTCGTGCCCTGCACGCCGGCCGGCTCCATGCTTTTGATCGAGCGGATCCGCGGCAAGGATCTGTCCGGCCTCAACGCCGTCGTCGTCGGCCGCTCCAACATCGTCGGCAAGCCGATGGCCAATCTGCTGCTCGCCGCCAACTGCACGGTCACCATTGCCCACAGCCGCACCCGGGACCTGCCGGCGCTTGCCCGCACCGCCGACATCCTGGTCGCCGCCGTCGGCCGCCCGGAGATGGTCAAGGGCGATTGGGTGAAGCCCGGCGCGACCGTGATCGACGTCGGCATCAACCGCATCCCCGCGCCCGAGAAGGGCGAAGGCAAGAGCCGGCTGGTCGGCGACGTCGCCTATGCCGAAGCGGCCAAGGCCGCGGGCGCCATCACGCCGGTCCCAGGCGGCGTCGGCCCGATGACCATTGCCATGCTGATGGCGAACACTGTAGCTTCCGCCTACCTCGCGGCCGGGCTGCCGCGGCCGTCCTTCTGAATTTGAGAAAGCCTTTGCATTGCCGAACCTGACCGCTCCCGTCGAACGGCCGATCACGAACGATCCCGTTCAGGGCGGCCGTCAGTTCGGCTTCCTGCTGGTCGACAAGTTCTCGATGTTCTCGCTTGCCGCGGCGATCGACTGCTTTCGCTCGGCCAATCGCTTGCTCGGACGCGATTTCTATGGCTGGACGACGATTTCGGCCGATGGCGACGCGGTCATGGCCTCGAACGGCCTGCCGCTCAAGATCGACTATTCCGTCGCCGACATGCCGCCGGTCGACATCCTGTTCGTGTCGGTCGGCCTCTCCATCGAGTTTCCCGGCAAGAGCAAGGTGCTTGCGGCTTTGCGCAGCTGGGGCCGGCGCGGCAATGCGCTCGGCGCGCTGTCGGTTGGTTCTTATCTTCTGGCAGAAGCCGGGCAGCTCGACGGCTATCGTTGCACCATCCATTGGGAAAATCGCGCCGGCTTCATGGAGCGGTTTCCGGACATCAACTGTACCGGCAACGTCTTCGAGATCGACCGCAAGCGCTACACCTGCGCCGGCGGCACCACCTCGATCGACCTGATGCTGGAGATCGTGCGCGGCGATTTCGGCTCCAACCTCGCCAACGGCGTCGCCAACCAGTTCCAGCACGAGCGCATCCGCTCGGCCGGCGACCGCCAGCGCGTCGGGCCGGAGCGGGATCTCACCGGCAAGTCGGAGAAGCTGCGGCGCATCGTCGAACTGATGGCCGACCATCTCGACGAGCCGCTGTCTGCGGTGCAACTCGCCAAATCGGCCGGCCTTTCGGTGCGCCAGGTCGAGCGGCTTTTCCTGCGCCACCTCAGCGTCACCCCGGGCCGCTATTACATGCGGCTGAGGCTGGAACGCGCGCGCGAATTGCTGCGCCAGACCAACATGCCGATCCTCGACGTGGCGATCGCCACCGGCTTCACCTCGCACTCCTATTTCGCGCAGAGCTACCGGTTGCAGTTCGGCCGCCCGCCCTCGGAGGAGCGGCGCACCACCTACTGATATTGAGCCTCTGCGAGCGAGTGCCCGAGCAGCAAGCACCGCCCGCAGGCTTGTATCCCGAGGCCGCGTCAAATAGCTTTCCAGACGCGGACGGGGGGTCACTCAGGAGATTTTCATGGCGGGACTGGCACGGAGCGTCGCTGTGGCGATCCTCCTTTTGTCGATGACCACATTCGGCTTTGCCGCCAACAAGGTCATCATCATCCTCGATGCATCGGGCTCCATGTGGGCCCAGATCGACGGCAAGCCGAAGCTCGAGATCGCACGCGAATCGCTGCGCACCGTGCTGCAGTCCGTTCCGGCCGACGACGAGATCGGCTTCATGGCCTATGGCCATCGCACCAAGGGCAGTTGCGACGACATCGAGCTGATCGTGCCGCCGCAAGCCGGCTCCGCCAGCGCTATTGCGGCAGCGGCCGACAGCATGAAATTCCTGGGCAAGACGCCGCTGACGACTGCCGTCAAGCAGGCCGCCGAGGCGCTGAAATACACCGAGGACAAGGCCACCGTGGTTCTCATCACCGATGGGCTTGAAACCTGCGGCGGCGATCCTTGCGCGCTTGGCAAGGAGCTCAAGGAAAGCGGCGTCGACTTCACCGCCGATGTCGTCGGCTTCGGCCTGACCGCCGACGAAGGCAAGCAGATCGCCTGCCTCGCCGAAAACACCGGCGGCAAATACATCCAGGCCTCCGACGAGAAGGCGCTGCAGCAGGCGCTGGTGGAAACCGTCGCGGCTCCTGCGCCGGCCCCCGCGCCAGCTCCCGTACCGGCGCCGGCTCCCGCGCCGAGAGCTGCCGAGGTCGACTACAATCTGATCCCGAAAGCGTTCTTGAAAGAGGGCGGCGAGGCGCCGAAGTCCGACGTCTACTTCGAGATCTTCAAGGACGACGCCAAGGGAACCGGCGGCGAGCACGTCGACTACGGCTATAACACCGTCAAATTCCACCTTGCCGCCGGCAACTATATCGTCGTCGCCACCAGCGGTGCGACCAGGGCCGAGCAGAAGGTCTCGCTGACGGCCGACAAAGCCACCGAGCCGGCGCTCAACCTGAACGCCGCCGAGATTTCCATCCACGCGCGGCCGGCGCCAGGCGCCGACATCGACCGTGCGGCGCAGATCAGCATCGCCTATCCCGGCGGCACATCGGACAGCAACTATGGCGAGGTCACGTACGTCGTCCCGTCCGGCGAGACCAAGATCACGGTGAGACTGGGAGCCGGCGAGGCGAGCGAGACGATGCAACTTCTCGCCGGCCAGGTCGTCGACAAGGACATGGTCGTCGGCGTCGGCAAGGCAAAGGCCAACGCCTTCTACATCCAGGGCGGCGAGAAGGCCGAAGCCGACGTGGATTGGAAAGTGTACAAGGCCGCCAAGAAGCTCGACGGCACCCGCGATCAGGTTACCTATGCCTATGGTGCCGACAGTCAGTTCGACCTGCCGCCCGGCGACTATGTGATGGGTGTCGACGTGCAAGCCGTGTCCACCGAACAGCCTTTCAGCGTGACCGTCGGGCAAATGACCGATGTCAACGTGACGCTGAATGCCGGTGTGGTGGCGGTCGACGCGCCAGGCGCGGACGGCTTCAAGATCTATGAGGCCAAGAAGAACATCCAGGGCGAGCGCAAGCAGGTGACCTACGCCTATGGCGAGAAGATGCAGACGACGCTTGCCGCGGGCGACTATATGCTGGTGACCAACTTCACCACCGACAAGGCCGACAAGGAAACGCCCTTCACGGTCAAGGCCGGCGAGCGGAACGAACTCACCGTCCAGTAGGGCCTGGCCGGACAAGGCGAAAAGTAAGAGCGGCTCAGGGCCGCTCTTTTGCAGATGGTCCCGGAGACGAGATCACGCGTTTCCGAACGCCGCCGCGCCGTGGTCGGCGCGGCCGACCAGCTGCCGGAAGCCGGCGAACAGCTCGCGGCCGAAGCCGAACTCGTTGCCGATGAGGTCGGCGTCGGCGGTACGGCGCAACGCGAATTCCGTCCCCGGCACCAGAACTTCGAGCGTGCCGGCCTCGGCGTCGAGGCGGATCACGTCGCCGTCATGGATCCTGGCGATCGGTCCGTCCTCGACCGCTTCCGGCGTCACGTGGATCGCCGCCGGCACCTTGCCGGAAGCGCCCGACATGCGCCCGTCGGTCACCAGCGCCACGCGCTGGCCGCGATCCTGCAGGATGCCGAGCACGGTGGTCAGCTTGTGCAGCTCCGGCATGCCGTTGGCCTTTGGCCCCTGGAACCGGACAACCGCGATGAAATCGCCGGTCAGCGTGCCGGCTTTGAAGGCATCGTTCAGCGCCTGCTGGCTGTCGAACACTTTGGCCGGCGCCTCGATGACGCGGCGTTCCGGTTTGACGGCAGAGGTCTTGATGACGGCGTGGCCGAGATTGCCGCCAAGCATCTTCAGGCCGCCCGTCGCCTGGAACGCCTTGCTGACCGGCGCCAGCACCTTCTCGTCGCCGCTCTGCAGAGGCGCCGCTTCGCGCACCACGCCGCCGTCCTCACCGAGCCTCGCCTCGACAGCATAGGGCCGCAGGCCTTCGCCCCACACGGTCTGCACGTCCTCGTGCAGCAGACCTTCATCGAGCAACTCGCGGATCAGGAAGCCGAGCCCGCCGGCGGCATGGAAATGGTTCACGTCGGCAAGCCCGTTCGGATAGACGCGCGCGAGCAGCGGCACGGCCTCCGACAGGTCGGAAATATCCTGCCAGGTCAGCGCGATGCCGGCGGCCGCGGCCATCGCGATCAGGTGGATGGTGTGGTTGGTGGAGCCGCCGGTGGCGTGCAGGCCGACGACGCCGTTGACGATCGAGCGCTCGTCGATCATGCGCCCGACCGGCGTATAGGCGTTGCCGAGCGCGGTGATCGCCAGCGCGCGCTTGGCCGCTTCCCTGGTCAGCGCGTCGCGCAGCGGCGTGCCCGGGTTGACGAAGGAGGCGCCGGGCGTGTGCAGGCCCATGATTTCCATCAGCATCTGGTTGGAATTGGCGGTGCCGTAGAAAGTGCAGGTGCCCGGCCCGTGATAGGATTTGGATTCCGCCTCGAGCAGCTCGGCACGACCCACCTTGCCCTCGGCATAGAGCTGGCGGATCTTGGCCTTCTCGTCGTTCGGCAGACCGGTCGTCATCGGTCCGGCCGGGATGAAGACCGCCGGCAGGTGCCCGAAGGTAAGCGCTCCAATCACCAGGCCCGGAACGATCTTGTCGCAGACGCCGAGGAAGACGGCCGCGTCGAACATATTGTGCGACAGGCCGATCGCCGCCGCCATGGCGATCACGTCGCGCGAGAACAGCGACAGCTCCATGCCGGGCTGGCCTTGGGTGACACCGTCGCACATCGCCGGCACGCCGCCGGCGACTTGCGCGATGCCGCCGGCCTCGCGCGCCGCTTCCTTGATCAGCGCCGGGAACGTCTCGAAGGGCTGATGCGCCGACAGCATGTCATTGTAGGAAGTGATGATGCCGAGGTTCGGCACGCGATCGCCGCCAAGCGCGATCTTTTCGGAGGGACTGCACACGGCAAAGCCGTGGGCGAGGTTGCCGCAACCCAGCACTGCGCGGTTGGCCGTGCGGCTGGAAGCCTCCGCGATGCGGCCGAGATAGGCTTCGCGGCCGGCTTGCGAGCGTTGGCGGATGCGTTCCGTGATGGCTTCGATTTCTCTTCTGGCTGTCATGGTCCGTCCTTTCGAGCCCGGCAACGGCCTCCCTCTGTCACCGGGCTGTCCTCAGTGAAATCAGGGTGCCCAAAACACCTCTATAGGTCTCGGCGCTGCCTCGAGCACTCTGCGGATGGGCTTTTTCGCGCCGGCACCCATCGCGTCGTTGAAGGCGGCGCGTTTGTCCTCGCCTTCGATATGGAGTGCGATGCAGCCGGCGGCGATGATGCGCGCCATCGACAGCGTGAGCCGCGGCTCGCCGCCACTCGCCGCGTGCACCGGCAGAACGATCCGCTGCGAGGCGGGATCGAGCAATTCGTCGAGGTCGCCGGCATCGGGAAAGAACGAGGCCGTGTGGCCGTCGCCGCCCATGCCGAGGATCACCACGTCGAGCGGCCACGGCAGCGACCGCAGCGCGTCGCTGTCCGCTGCCGCAGCATCCTCGATGCTTGCCGCCTCGTGGTAAAGCGGCACGAAGCGCGCTGTCGCGGCCTCGTTCTGAAGCAGGTTCGCCGCCACCAGCCCGGCATTCGAGCGCGGCGAAGACGGCGGCACGAAGCGCTCGTCGACCAGCGTCACGGTGACCTTGTCCCAGGCGATCGGCGTGGTCGACAGCGCGGCGAACAGCTTGGCCGGCGTGGTGCCGCCGGACACCGCGAGCAGCGCCATGCCGCGTTCCGCGATGGCGCCGGTCAGCCGGCCGGCAATATCACCGGCGAGCGCCGCCGCCAGGTCCTGCCGATCGGCAAAGCCGTTCCAGTTGTAGTGGGCCTCGCTCAATTGCTCTCGTGCCATGTCCGTCCGTCACGTTCGATTAGCGCGATGGAGGCCGACGGTCCCCAGGTTCCGGCGGTATAGCCCTGTGCTTCTTGCCTGGCGCTCTCCCAGGCGTTCTGGATCGGGTCGATCCATTTCCAGGCGGCTTCGACTTCGTCGCGGCGCATGAACAGCGTCTGGTTGCCCCGCACAACATCCATGATCAGCCGCTCATAGGCGTCCGGCGCACGGCCGTCGAAGGACTGCGCGAAGCTCATGTCGAGCGAGATCTGGCGCAGCCGCATGCCGCCCGGTCCCGGATCCTTGATCATGATGTATTGCTTGACGCCTTCGTCGGGCTGCAGCCGGATCACCAGCTGGTTGGCGAAGATCGGTCCGGCGCTCTCGCCGAAGATCGAATAGGGGATCGGCTTGAACTCGATGACGATTTCCGAGACGCGGGTGGCGAGCCGCTTGCCGGTCCTGAGGTAGAAGGGAACGCCGGCCCAGCGCCAGTTGCCGATCTCGGCCTTGATGGCGACGAAGGTCTCGGTGTCGCTGCCCTTGCCGAGTTCGTCGACATAGCCCTTGACCGGACCGCCCGCCGAGGCGCCGGCGCGATACTGGCCGCGCACGGTATGCTTGGGCGCCTCATTGCCGTTGATGCGCTTCAGCGCCCGCAGCACCTTCAGCTTCTCGTCGCGAACGGCGTCGGCGTCCATCGAGGACGGCGTTTCCATGGCGACGAGGCAAAGCAACTGCAGCATGTGATTCTGCACCATGTCGCGAAGCGCGCCGGCCTTGTCGTAGTAGGTGACGCGGTCTTCCAGGCCGACGGTCTCGGCGACCGTGATCTGCACATGGTCGATATGCGCCGAATTCCACAGCGGCTCATAGAGCGCGTTCGCAAAGCGCAGCGCCATCAGGTTCTGCACCGTTTCCTTGCCGAGATAGTGGTCGATGCGGAAGATCTGGCCCTCGTTGAAATCGTCGCCCACCGCGTCGTTGAGCGCGCGCGCCGAGGTAAGGTCGCGGCCGATCGGCTTTTCCAGCACGATGCGCGAGTTCGGCGTGATCAGCTTATGCTGCTTGAGCTGGTGCGAGATATCGCCGAACAGCGCCGGCGCCACCGCGAGATAGAAGGCCCGGACGCGGTCGCTGTCGCCGATCGCCTTTTTGAGCTCGTCAAAGCCGGCGCCGGTCGTTCCGTCGGCGGGAATGTAGGACAGTCGCGCCAGGAAGGTTTCCAGCTCCTTCTGGTCGATATCGGCCGGCTTCACATGGTCGGCTATTGCCTGCCTGGCGAAGGCCTGGAACTCGGCGTCGCTCATCTTCGAACGCGAGGTGCCGATGATGCGCGTCGGTTCGCAAAACTGATGATCGCGCTGGCGATGATAGAGCGACGGCAGGAGCTTGCGTTCCGACAAGTCGCCGGTGCCGCCAAAGATGATGAAGTCGAAAGGATCGACAGGGATGATCTGGCTGGTCATGGTCAGTCCGATTTGATGCCGGGCGCCGGCAGCATGGTTGGTATATTCTAATCGATTTAAATTTTCCAGTGCCATGGTGTCACATGTGAGGACCAATCGCTTGCTATTGCGTCGGTCCACCTGTTTCCCCGACACTCGCGCCACCGGCAAGCTTGTCGGCAAGCCATGGCTTCCGGAGGCGTTCGCACCTGCACCATAGAACGCGAATGTGACGAAAGCTAATGCATGTCGCCCGGAAGCGCGCAGCGGTTTCTGGGACAACGACATGCATCAAAACAGAGACGTAAAGCGCGCGTCGCCTGAATCCGTTTCAGCGGGACGCGCTTCAGGCAGATACTGCCGGCAGTCGGCCTTGTCGCAATCCTGGCGGCCTAGGCAAACGAAATGTCGGCAGCATATGAAACCACGAGACAATCCAATGAGCGGGAAAACCATGCGTCTGGAAAACAAGGTCGCCATCATCACCGGTGCCGCGTCGGGCTTCGGCGAAGGCATGGCAAAGCGCTTTGCCGAAGAAGGCGCGCGCGTTGTTGTCGCCGACCTCAATGCCAAGGGCGCCGAGCGCGTGGCCGAAGCGATCGGCTCCAGCGCGATCTGGACCCAGACCGACGTCTCCCTGCGCTCCGAATTCGACGAGATGATCTATGCCGCCAAGAGCGCCTTCGGCCGCGTCGACATCATGGTCAACAATGCGGGCTTTACCCACCGCAACGGCGATATGCTCGGCGTCGATGAGGAAACCTTCGACCTGATCACCGCCGTGAACATGAAAGCGATCTACCACGCGGCCCTCGCCGTCGTGCCGATCATGGACCGGCAGGGAGGCGGCGTCATCCTGACCACGGCCTCGACGGCGGGGCTTCGGCCGCGGCCGGGCCTGACCTGGTACAACGCCTCCAAGGGCTGGGCGATCACCGCCACGAAATCGATGGCCGTCGAACTGGCGCCAAAGAACATCCGTGTCAACTGCCTCTGCCCGGTCGCCGGCGAGACCCGCATGCTGGAGAAATTCATGGGCGCCGACACGCCGGAGATCCGCGAAAAATTCCGCGCCTCGATCCCGCTCGGTCGGCTCTCGACCCCGCTCGACATCGCCAATGCGGCGCTGTGGCTGGCCTCGGATGAAGCCGCTTTCATCACCGGGGTGGCGCTGGAGGTCGACGGCGGCCGCTGCATCTAGAGCAATTCCCTGAAAAGTGTGACCCGGTTTTCCGTCAGGAATTGCGTCAAAACAAAGAGATAGAGCGTTTCCCCATTTCCGTGAAACGGTGAAATACTCTTGACCTGCGACGCCTGTTTGACTTGAGAATTTGCCACAGGGCATATTGGACCGGGGTTAGATACCGGCGGGCTATGAAGCTGCGATTGCGCAAAATTCGCAAGGACTTCGGGTGGGGACTGCGACGCTATCGGGCACGTTGGGTGCGCGCGCGAAGCAAGGCGACGTTTATCGGTATCACCGGCAGTTCCGGCAAGTCGACCTCGGCCAGCCTGCTGGGGCATATCATGGGGGCGCACGGCAACGTGCATTTGCAGGTGCAGGCCAACACCATCGCGGCGCTGGTTCGCACGCTCTACAAGCGTTTGCGCCGGGCCGGCAAAGTCGACTATGTCGTTTTCGAAGCCGGCGCCTCCGACTTCGGTACGATCGAAACCGTGGCGCGGATGCTGAAGCCGGACCTGGCGCTCGTGACGATGGTCCGACTGGAGCATGTCGGCAAGTTCAAGACGCTGGAAGCCGTAGCGCAGGAGAAACGGGCGCTGGTCGATGCGCTGAAGCCCGACGGAATAGCGGTGCTCAATTGCGACGACCCGCTGGTGCTCGCCATGGCGTCGGGCGCGAAATGGCGGACTGCGACCTTCGGCCAGGCCGAGAACGCTGACTACCGGGTTCACCGATATTTACGAAAATCGCAGCAATTCGGGATATGCGGCGCGCCTTGGAGATGATGGCGAAAGCCAAGGTTGTCCGCAAGCGCATCGTCCTCGGCCAGATTTCCGACTATGCCGGGTCGTCGAGGAAATACGGCACTGCCTATGCCGCCGCGCGCGATATTGCAGACGAGGTCATCTGCACGGGCGACAACGCCCATCGTTCACGCGCGGGCCAGGCCGACCGTGTCAGCGGCCGCTTCGTCGAGCTTCGCACCCCGAAGGAAGTCTCGGATCATATCAAGCGGACGGCCGTCCCTGGAGAACTGATCCTCCTTAAGAACTCCGGCAATCTTCATCTGGAGAGGATCGCGCTCGCCTGGACGCACGACGTCAGATGCTGGATTCCGGTATGCGGCAAGAAAGAAACCTGCCAGGGTTGCGGCCTGTATGAGGTGCCCTTCGAGGAGCACGGGTCCTTCCTCGCAAAGCGCAGGTTTGAGCGCAGAAGACGTCGCTTCGGATGGCTGCTTGGCGGGCTGAGCCTTACGCGCCGGTCTTGACGTAGCTTTTGTAGACCCAGCCGCGCTGGCCGTTATAGACGATCTCGCACCATTGCTTGCAGCCCATCACCTGAACCGACGATTTGGCGGGTATGGTGACAATCGCGGCGGCGCCCTTTTTCGGTCCAGAGCGCATGGTGACAGCCCTCAAGACGCGGCCGTTTGCCGCAGCGCTGACTTTTTGAGATTTCGGCTTTGCCTCGGCCGCGCTGTCGGCCGCTGCCGGCTCGGCATCGGCAACCTGCGCCTTGGCTTCGGGAATCGCGGCGGTCTGGACGTCCATCTTGTCGTCCGGCTTCTTAGCGGCCGTCGGCGTATCGCTCGCGGGAGCGGCAACCTGCGACAGCGCGTTCGAAGCGTCGTTCTCGGCGGCGGGCTCGGCAAAGGCTGTATCGGTTGCTTGCGCGGCGCTCGGCTCGGCGGCCTGCTTGGGTGGAACCGGTTGATCCGCGACTTGGGCCGGCGGCGTCGTGGAGTCCGAAGCCGTCCAGCGGGGGCTGTTCGGCGCCAACGCAGGAATACTGGCTTCGCGCGCCGCCGTTGCCCGCGAAACCGCATCCGCCTTGCGCGCGGCCTGCGGTGCTGCCGCCACGGTGACAGCCGCAACAGCTGGAGCGATCTGCGTTGTCTTCACCGGAATTGTCGGAACGGCCTGCTCGGCACTCGCTGCGGCCACTTGCCGGTCATTGCTCGGAAAGCATAGCCATAGCGCCACCGCGGCCACGCCGAGGAGCGCGGCGGTGCCGACCGCCGCAATGACCAGATGCGCGTTCGATTGCACCCTCTGCCACAAGGATGGCTGTACGTTATAGCCGAACTGCATTGTAAAGCGCTGCCGTTCCGGCACGCCGAAACTGAAGGGCTCGTTCACTCAAACCACCTCCAACAAGCGGGCCGACGTTCTTTCGATCATGGCCGTCATGCTGGCCTCGATCGGCATCGGTCCCGTAATCGTTTGCGGACAGGTCCGCGAAGTCCCCGGATTATCGCCCAGGATGGCATCCTTCGCCGCTGATTATGGCATGAGTGAGCCAATTCGCGAAATTCTGCCCGTCCGTTAAGACTTCCACAACCTGCGGCGTGGAAGCCGCCGGGTCGAATCGATCGCCTCGGCTGAGCGGCCGGCTTCAGATTCTATCGCGCAGCGCAAACCAGCTGAGCGCGAGAAACAGGAGCGGCGCGCGCAAACGGCGGCCGCCGGGAAAGGCGGGGATCTTCAGATCCTCGATCAGCTTCAGGCGGTCGCGATTGCCGGCGACGGTTTCGGCATAGAGCTTGCCGAAGAAGTTCGACAGCATGACGCCGTGGCCGGAATAGCCGCCCATCGAAATCACCTTCGGCATCACTTCGCGCACGAACGGCTTTCTCGGCACCGTGATGCCGACATAGCCGCCCCAGCCATGCGTGATCTCGACATCCTTCAGGTCCGGATAGAGTTCGGTGATCTGCCTGCGGATGTGAATATGGATGTCCTTCGGATCGTTGACGGCATAGACCTCGCGCCCACCGAACAGGAGGCGGCCGTCCTTCGACTTGCGGAAATAGCGCACCACGAAGCGGGAATCATCCACCGACTCGCCGCCGGGCAGCACTTTTGAGGTGGCGCCGAGCGGCACCGTCGCGCCGATGAAGGAGCCGATCGGCATGATGTGCGCCGCGCTCACCGGTTCCAGATTGCCGCCATAGGCGTTGACCGCGATAAGGCATTTGTCGGCGGTGATGGTGCCCGTGGGCGTCGAGACCTTCACCTTGCCGCCGTTGGAAATGATCCCGGTGGACGGCGTCTGTTCGAAGAGATGCGCGCCGGCCACCGCCGCCGCTTTCGCCGTGCCTATCACCAGCTTCAGCGGGTGGATGTGTCCTGTGCCGGTGTCGCGCGTGCCGCCGAAATAGCGTGTCGAGCCCAGCCGCTCCGCCGTCTCGGCCGCGTCCATGAAGCTGACATGGGGATAGCCGAAGCGGCGCGCCATGATCTCGGCGTGGCGTTTGTAATCGTCGAGGTAACGCTTCTTGTGCGCCACCGACAGCTGACCTGGCATATAGTCGATATCGATCGCGTTGGCGGCGGCGAATTCAAGCAGATGCGCCTTCGCCTCTTCCGCCAGGTCGAACAATGCCTTGGCGCGCGAGAGGCCATATTCGGCCTCCAATTCTTCCGCCCAGGCGCGCTGGCCGGTGCCGAGTTGGCCGCCATTGCGCCCCGACGCGCCGTCGCCAAAACGGTGCGCATCGATCAGCACGACATTTGTCCCGGCCTTGGCGAGATGCGCCGCCGCCGACAAGCCGGTGAAGCCGCCGCCTACGACAACGACGTCGCATTGGCGGTCGCCGTCGAGCGTCGGGTATTCGGGACGCGGTCCGGCCGTATCCTCATACCAGGAACGGCCGGGCGAGATGGGAGATTGGTAGGGCATGGGAACGCCAGTCAATGGTTAATGGTAAATAGTGAATGGCTTCGCGAAAGCGCGCTGGCTGCGTTCACCCGTCCAGTATGAAACTACTCACCATTCACCATTCAAGCGACGAAGTCGCCGCTCACACATTCAGCAGCAGATACTCCCGCTCCCAGGGGCTGATCACTTCCATGAAGGTCTCGAATTCGGCCCGCTTGATCGCCGCGTATGTGGCGGCAAAGGATTTGCCGAGGAGAGTGCAGAGCTCCTTGTCGGCCTCGAACAGGTCGACCGCTTCCAGCAAGCTGCGAGGCAGGTCGATCTCGTCGGCGTTGGCCGTGGTCAGCACCGGCGGCTCGGCCTTGGCCTTCCCGGTCATGCCGATCAGCCCGCAGGCAAGCGACGCCGCGAGCGCCAGGTAAGGATTGGCGTCCGAGGATGGGATGCGGTTTTCGACGCGCCGCGCCGCCGGGTCCGAGCGCGGCACGCGGAAGGCGGTGGTGCGGTTGTCATAACCCCATTTGTTGTTGACCGGCGCCGACGCCTGTTGCGTCAGCCGACGGTAGGAATTGACATAAGGAGCGAACATCACCAGCGCGTTCGGCACATGCTTCTGCATGCCGCCGATGAAGTGGAAGAACGCATCGGTCTCGGAGCCGTCCTCGGCCGAGAAGATGTTTTTGCCGCTCTTCTTGTCCACCACCGACTGGTGGATGTGCATGGCCGAGCCCGGCTGGCCCTGGATGGGCTTGGCCATGAAGGTGGCGTAGATCTCGTGCTTCAGCGCAGCCTCGCGGATGGTGCGCTTGAACATGAAGACCTGGTCGGCGAGCTCGATCGGGTTGCCGTGGCGCAAATTGATCTCGAGCTGGCCGGCGCCTTCCTCATGGATCAGCGTATCGATCTCCAGGCCCTGCCGTTCCGAGAAATGGTAGATGTCGTCGATCAGCTCGTCGAACTCGTTGACGCCGGCGATCGAATAGCCGGCGCCGCCGCCGATCGGCCGGCCAGAGCGTCCGACGGGCGGCGTCAGCGGATAGTCCGGATCGGGGTTCTTGCGCACCAGATAGAATTCGATCTCGGGCGCCACCACTGGTTTCAAGCCGCGTTCGTCATAGGCCGCAAGCACGCGCTTGAGCACGTTGCGCGGCGTGAACTCGACCGAGCGGCCATCCTGGTGAACGAGATCGCAGATCACCGCCGCAGTCGGGTCTTCTTCCCACGGCACGACGGTCAGCGTCGACAGATCTGGCAACAGCTTCAAGTCGCCGTCATCCTCGGGATAGTGGAAACCGTTGCCGTCCTCGGGATAGCCGCCGGAGATCGTCGTCATGAACACGGCCGAAGGCAGCGCCAGCGAGGTGTTGGAGGTGAATTTCTTCGACGGCATCATCTTGCCGCGGGCAACGCCTGCCTGGTCCGGCGTGATGCATTCGATGTCCTCGATGCCGCGCCATTCCAGCCAGGCGCTGGCTTCCTTCCAGTTCCTCACACCGCGTTGGTTTTTCAGGAAAGCAGGCGTGCGGGCGCGTCCCCCCCGACTCGACGGACGGACTTCCTTTTTTTCAGGCGGCATCATTCACCAGATTGTGTTGCGGATTTCGAACTATAGCTGGGTGCCACGGGGGAAGGGAAGGGGAGGCGCCACGCCCTTACACGGAGATCGCTTTCTTCGCACCTACGGTTTTTGCCGGTCGGTTTGTGTCGAGCCGCCGCAACAGAGCCGCATAGAATTTGCGCCACCCCCTTTGTGACTTCGTCAGGGACCAGGACTGGCCTATATCCCACCTATCGCCGGCGAAGCCGGCCGGGTGAAGCATCTATACATGAGTCTATGAGGAGGATGACGTGGCAATGTCGGCTCTTACCACAATCGGCTTCGATGCCGACGACACCCTGTGGCAGAACGAGCGGTTCTTCCGCATGACCGAGCAGCGCTTCATCGCCATGCTTGCCGAACACGGTGAGGCAAGCCACGTTTCGGCAAACCTGCTTGAAGCGGCAAAGCGCAATCTCGGCCTCTATGGCTTCGGCATAAAAAGCTTCACGCTGTCGATGATCGAGACCGCGATCGAGGTCACGGAAGGTCGTGTTCCAGCCTCGACGATAGCGGAAATCCTGGCTGCCGGCCGCGACATGCTCAGCCACCCGATCGAGCCACTGCCGCATGCGCGCGAGACGGTCGAGAAGCTCGCCGGCACCTATCGCCTGGTGCTGATCACCAAGGGTGACCTCATGGACCAGGAGCGCAAGCTGGCCCAATCAGGACTGGGCGAGTTATTCGACGCCGTCGAGATCGTCAGCGACAAGAGCGCCGCCACCTATGCTCGCATCTTCAGCCGCCATGGCGACGGCCCGCAAAAGAGCATGATGGTCGGCAACTCGCTCAAATCCGACGTCGTCCCGGCCATCGACGCCGGCGGCTGGGGCATCTATGTCCCGCATGAATTGACCTGGGCGGCCGAGCATGCCGAAGCGCCGGTCGCGGCGCCGCGTTTTCGGCAGATCGCCGACTTGAGCGAACTGCCGGCGCTGCTCGAAAGCATCGCCACGACGGGCTGACGACGCTACGGGGATCCGCATTCCCGATTAGAGCGATCCCCGGAAAGTGTGAAACGGTTAGGCTCGGCGACTTCGCCGTAGCCTTCGCCGGAATTGCCCCAAAACGAAAAGACAGAGCGGTTTCGCCGCTTCGTGGAACAGTGAACCGCGCTAGCCGCGCCCGACCAGACGATCGACCACCGGTTGCAGTCTCTCGGGCGTGATCGGCTTGGCAACCACCGCATCGACCACGCTCGACAGGCCAAGGCTTTGCGGCGTGCCATTGCTGGTTGAGAGCAGGATCACCGCGGGCAGCGCCTTGCCGGAGCCGCGCCGCAGCGCATCGATGGAAGACATCAGCCGGTCGCAGTCCTTGTTGTCGGGACCGCCATCCAGGATGACGGCGCCCGGACGATGGCCGCTCAGAGCCTTCTCGGCGGTCTCGGGCGATTCCGAGATCGGCTTCAGTCCGGATTTCTCGACGATCTTCGACACCACGACCCGGTTGATCGATGATTTTCCCACGACGAGCACCTTGGAAAAGTCCGCCATCGCGCTGGCGCGGGCCGCCGGTCTCAGATTTTTTTCGGAGTGGTCGTCACGGTCGGCGGGACACATCGGCGGGCAGGCACTCTGGTTCAATGCAGGGTTGAAACCTGAGGCACAATTGAGTGAGATCGCGGCCAGTGTCAAGCTGAAATGGCTTTGGTCGAAAATATAGCAAGAAATTGCTGAATTCAGCGCAAGTCGTATCCTCGGCGACGAAGGCAGATCGAAAAAAAGCGATAGTCTCCCGAACGTATAACGCGCGGGAGACAATCGCCGAGACTGTTGACGTTACGTCAAGTATGACTCTGATGGGTAACGATCACCGGGATCAAAAGGTCACCCCAATTGCCGTCGCCGCCATGGTGCCTGGCCGAGCGAACCAGTTCCACCGAGACTCCCGCCTCGACTGCCTTCATGACCGACTGGTTGAGCCTGTGCAGATCGTTGGCGAGCATGCGGATCGTCGCCTGCTGGTCGACGCTCATCGCGCTCGATTGCTCTTCTGCCCTTTCCTTGACGCGGCTTATCGATGCCATTGGTCTTCTCCTCGATGCAAATGCCCTGCGGGCGTTTCCTCTGGTTGTTATCCGTTACTCGGCCGCAGGCCTGAACTGGGCGTGCTCGGTCGATTCATGCATGGCGGTGGTCGAAGACTGGCCGCCGGTGATGGCCATCGACACGGCGTCGAAATAGCCGGTGCCGACCTCGCGCTGGTGCTTGGTCGCGGTATAGCCGTGGGCTTCCGCCGCGAACTCGGCCTCCTGCAGTTCCGAATAGGCGGCCATCTGGCGATCCTTGTAGCCCCTCGCCAGCTCGAACATGCCGAAGTTCAGCTGATGGAAGCCGGCGAGCGTGATGAACTGGAACTTGTAGCCCATCGCGCCGAGCTCCCTCTGGAACTTCGCGATCGTCGCGTCGTCGAGGTTCTTCTTCCAGTTGAAGGACGGCGAGCAATTGTAGGCAAGCAGCTTGCCCGGATGATGCTTGTGCACGCCCTCGGCGAACCTCTTGGCCTGCGCCAGATCCGGCTTCGAGGTCTCGCACCAGATCAGGTCGGCATGCGGCGCATAGGCCACGGCGCGCGCGATGCAAGGCTCTATGCCGTTCCTGACATTGTAGAAGCCCTCGACCGTGCGGCAGGCGTCATAGTCGACGAAAGGCCGGTCCCGCTCGTCGATGTCGGAGGTCAAAAGCTTCGCGGCTTCCGCGTCCGTGCGCGCCACGACCAGCGTCGGCGTGCCCATCACGTCGGCCGCAAGGCGGGCCGCGTTGAGGTTGCGGATGTGCGCCGCGGTCGGGATCAGCACCTTGCCGCCGAGATGGCCGCATTTCTTTTCCGACGCCAACTGGTCCTCATAGTGGACGCCGGCGGCGCCCGCCTCGATGAAGGCCTTCATGATCTCGAAAGCATTGAGCGGTCCGCCGAAGCCGGCTTCGGCGTCGGCGACGATCGGCGCGAACCAGGTCTCGACCGAAAGCCCGTTGCCTTCCGAAGTCTCGATCTGGTCGGCGCGCTGCAAGGTGCGATTGATGCGCTTGACCAGCTCCGGCGCCGCATTGGCCGGGTAAAGCGATTGGTCCGGATACATGGCCGACGCGGTGTTGGCGTCGGCGGCCACCTGCCAGCCCGACAGATAAATCGCCTTCAGCCCCGCCCGAACCTGCTGCATGGCCTGATTGCCGGACATCGCACCGAGCGCGTTGACGAAGTCCTCCTCGTGGATGAGCTTCCACAGCCGGTTGGCGCCCATCTCGGCCAATGTCAGGCGAATTTGCACGGAGCCGCGCAGCCGCTTCACATCCTCCGGCGCGTAGGGCCGTTCGATGCCGTCGAAACGGCCTTCCGGCGCGGACGGGACGAGGTTGTAAAAATCGGTCATTGGTCACTCCAGATCGTTTGGAAACTGCTTCGTCGCTACATCGCCAAGGCACACTTTGGGCTGTCGATGTATGAGATCATTTACAGTGCAGCGCGAAAGGGCGCCTAGGAAAACTGTTGATTGGCGCCAAAAATAAAGGAAAAGCTGTGTTGTCATTGACAGGTCATCTCTGTAAATTTGTCACGATTGTAAAAGCGCCATAGCGGACGCTGGACACCACGTTCATGTAAATTCTTGTCAAGGATGGCAGGGGATGGCCGACCAGAAGATCTTCGCCGGGCCTCGGTTGCGCCGGCTGCGCAACGCCAGGGGCCTGACCCAGACGGCGATGGCCGAGGGACTGGGCATCTCGCCCTCCTATCTCAATCTCATCGAGCGCAATCAGCGGCCGCTGACGGTGCAGCTGATCCTCAAGCTGGCCTCCGTCTACAAGGTCGATCCGCATGAACTGCAGGGAGAGACCAAAGGCTCGATCGCGGCTTTGCGCGAAGCGTTCAGCGATCCGCTTCTTGCCGGCGAACTGCCCGGCGACCAGGAACTGATCGACCTCGCCGAGGCAGCGCCGAATGCCGCGGCGGCGTTGGTAAAACTCTTTCGCGCCTATCGCGAGCAGGCCGAGCGCCTGTCCGACCTCAACCAGCTTCTGGCGAAGGAGGGCAGGGCAACCGCGCTGTCGGGCACGCGCCTGCCCGCCGATGAAGTCCACGAAGTGTTCGAGCGCCGGCCAAACCACTTTGCTTCGCTGGAAGAGGAGGCGGAGGCCTTCACATCGGTCCTCGATCCCGGCGATGATCTGTTCGGCGCGCTGAAGGCCTGGCTGAAGCGCGAGCATGGCATCGTCGTCAAGGTGCTGCCGGTCGCCACCATGCCCAACTGGCGCCGCCGCTACGACCGCCATTCGCAACGCCTGTTCCTGTCCGAGCGGCTGTCGCCTTTCGACCAGCTGCGCGAGGTCGCCATGGAGGCGAGCCTGATCCGCATGACGGTTGCCGTGGCCGGCGAGATCCAGGCGCTGAAGCTCGCCACCGACGAGGCGCGCCGGCTCGCCCGTTTCGAGCTCGGCCGCTACGCCGCCCACGCGCTGATGATGCCCTATCAGGGCTTTCACGCCGCCGCGGTCCGCGCCCGCTACGACATCGACGTCTTGCGCTCGCGCTTCGGCGTCTCCTTCGAGCAGGCCGCGAACCGCTTGACCATGATGCAGCGGCCGGGAGCGTCGGGCGTGCCCTTCTTCATGCTGGAAGTCGACAACGCCGGCAACCGCTTCCGCAAGGCCGGCAGTCAGGGCTATCCGCAAAGCCGCTTCGGCGGCGGCTGCCCCAAGCTCCCCGTCCATGCGGCCTTTTCCCAGCCGGGCCAGATCCTGGTCGAGGCGGTGGAGATGCCCGATGGCGCCGAATTCCTCTGCATCGCCCGCACGCTCGAAGGACCGCAGGGCGCCTTCTCCGAGCGGCCGCGGCGCACGGCGCTCTTGCTCGGCTGCGATATCGGCTTCCGCGACGAGATCGTCTATGGCGCCGCGCTGCCGGGGTCAGCCGCCGGCAAGTCCGGGCAAGGCTTCGCCACACCGGTCGGCCCCGCCTGCAGGCTTTGCGAGCGCGTCGGCTGCCTGGCGCGCGCCGAGCCGCCGGTGACGCGCCCGCTCGGCCTCGACGAGATGGTCACGGGTCTCAGCGCCTTCGATTTCCAGGGATAACGCCTGCCGCCGGATTCTGTCCCGGCCTCGAGGAAGCGTGAGCTGGCTTTGTCCCATATTTCGGCGGATGCTGGATCACGCCTGGCGACCGCCTTTGCGCTACGCGAATGGGATATAGTCTGGTCGTCCGTGGTGAATCGTGCCGCTCGCAAATCGCTGACAGTTTCCGTCCATGACCGATACCGCTTCGCCTCGCGTTGCCTTGCCTGCCGTCTCGCCGCGCGAGGAGCGGATCGGCATGCTGCTGATCTTCCTGTCGGCGCTGATGTGGAGCTTCGGCGGCACCATCGCCCGTTTCATCCACGTCGGCGACAGCTGGACCGTGGTGTTCTGGCGTTCGCTGTGGGCCGTGGCCTTCCTTGTCGCCTTCATGGTCTGGCGCGACGGCTGGCGCGGCACTTTGAGGCTCTTCCGCGATATGGGCCTGCCCGGCCTTGGCGTCGCCTTCTGCTTTGCCACCGCCTCGACCAGCTTTATCGTTGCGCTGGCTTATACGACGGTCGCCAACATCCTTTTGATGCAGGCTGGCGTGCCGCTCCTGGCTGCCCTGCTCGCCTGGCTGCTGTTTCGAGAACGCGTGAGTCAAGGCACCTGGATCGCCATCGCCGCCGTCATCACCGGCGTCGCCATCATGGTCTCCGAATCCCTGGGCGGGTCCGTCTCGCCGATCGGGGATGGCCTTGCGCTGCTGATCGCGGTGATGTTTTCCTTCGCGACAGTCATCACCCGGCGCTTTGCGCATGTACGCATGGTGCCGGCCACCTGTCTCGGCGCGCTGCTTGCCGGGGTGTTCGCCGCCTCCCAGGCCATGCAATTCGCCGTTTCGGCGCGCGACATGAGCTTCCTCTTCGCCTTCGGTGTCATCAATCTTGGCGTCGGCCTTGCTTTCTTCGCCATGGGAGCGCGGCTGGTGCCGGCCGCCGTCGCCGCGCTGCTCGGCACGTTCGAGCCGATCCTGGGCCCGATCTGGGTCTGGCTGGTTCATGCCGAAGTGCCGTCGGTGCGCACCATCATCGGCGGCGCGGTCGTCGTCACCGCGCTGCTCGTCCATATCGGGTTCGAGTTCAAGCGGCAGGCGCGCCCCGAGCGGCCGGGTGTCACCGGCCTGCCGTCGCCTAATTGACGCCGCGCAAGCGTTTGCCATTGACAACCCCGCTGCTGCCCGGGCAGGCTGCGATTACGGCAACAACAAGACAGGCGTATCTTGCCAAGTGTCACCGCCGGCCTCATCGGGGCCGGACCGCATCGTCATATTTCTGCTTACTCCGCGGCGAACGCCGCTGACGCCGCCCGGACAGCTTCCTGGAAGGGATGCGGGGACCACAACCGCCACTCAAGGGTCAGGCGCACCACCGGACGTGCGCGCTCGTCGCTCCCGCGAAAGCTCAATAATCTGAACCAAACGCCGTCTCGCGCCCATGCCGCGACGAGCCGGCACGGGAACACTCACCAAAGGAGAACATTATGATCCGCAAAGCGCTCTTGCTTTCGGCGACGTCGGCATTGCTGACGCTTTTTACTATGAGCGGTCATGCCGAAGATCGTGTCGTCAACGTCTACAACTGGTCCGACTATATCGACAGCTCGATCATCGACGACTTCACCAAGAAGACCGGCATCAAGGTCGTCTACGACACCTTCGATTCCAACGAAATCCTGGAGACGAAGCTGCTCGCCGGCGGCAGCGGCTATGACGTCGTCGTGCCGAGCGCCAACTTCCTGGCGCGCCAGATCCAGGCAGGCGTGTTCCAGAAGCTCGACAAGTCGAAGCTGCCGAATCTCTCCAACATGTGGGACGTCATTTCCGAGCGCACCGCCAAATACGATCCGGGCAACGAATATTCGGTCAACTACATGTGGGGCACGGTCGGCCTCGGTTATAACGTCAAGAAGGTGCAGGCCGCGCTCGGCACCGACAAGATCGACAGCTGGGACGTGTTCTTCAATCCGGACAAGCTGGCCAAGCTTAAGGATTGCGGCGTCTATGTGCTGGATTCTCCGGCCGACATCATTCCGGCGGCGCTGAAATATCTCGGTCTCGATCCCAACAGCACCTCGCCGGACGACATATCCAAGGCCGAGGAGGCGTTGCTGAAGGTCAGACCCTATATCCGCAAGTTCCATTCGTCCGAATACATCAACGCTTTGGCCAACGGCGACATCTGCCTGGCGATCGGCTGGTCGGGCGACGTGTTCCAGGCGCGCAACCGTGCGGTGGAAGCCAAGCAGGGCGTCGAGATCGGCTATTCGGTGCCGAAGGAAGGCGCCCAGATGTGGTTCGATCAGATGGCGATCCCCGCGGACGCGCCGCATGCCGCCGACGCGCTCGAGTTCATCAACTACATGATGACGCCTGAAGTCATCGCCAAATCGTCGAACTACGTGCTCTACGCCAATGGCAACAAGGCGTCGCAGCAGTTCATCGACAAGGCGATCCTGGAAGATCCTGCGGTCTATCCGGACGAAGAGACGACCAAGAAGCTGTATACGGTTGCGCCATACGATCCCAAGACACAGCGCGTCATCACGCGCACCTGGACCAAGATCGTCACCGGCCAGTAAGCATTTCGACGCGACCCCGGCAGCCAACTGCCGGGGTTGCTTTGTTTTAGGGAATTTGAAAGGTAACGGAGTGGGGACCATGAAATCGCTTGGCAGCATCCGCAGGGATTTCGCGCCATGGAACGACCCGAGCGCCAAGCCGTACATCCAGTTCGACAAGGTCACCAAGAAGTTCGGTGACTTCACCGCCGTCAACAACCTGTCGCTGACCATCTTCGAGCGCGAATTCTTCGCCCTGCTCGGCGCTTCGGGTTGCGGAAAGTCGACCTTGCTCAGGATGCTCGCCGGCTTCGAGGAGCCGTCGGCGGGCCGCATCCTGCTCGACGGGCAGGACCTGCGCGGCATCCCGCCCTACAAGCGGCCGGTCAATATGATGTTCCAGTCCTACGCGCTGTTCCCGCATATGACGGTGGAGAAGAACATCGCCTTCGGCCTCAAGCAGGAAGGCATGCCGGGATCCGACATCGACAAGCGCGTCGCCGAGATGCTGAAGCTGGTCAAGCTCGAGCAGTTCGCCAAGCGCAAGCCGCATCAGCTCTCGGGCGGCCAGCGCCAGCGTGTCGCGCTTGCCCGCTCCGTCGCCAAGCGTCCCAAGGTTCTGCTGCTCGACGAGCCGCTCGGCGCTTTGGACAAGAAGCTGCGTGAGGAGACGCAGTTCGAATTGATGGACCTGCAGCAGGAACTCGGCCTCACCTTCGTCGTCGTCACCCACGACCAGGAAGAAGCCATGACCATGGCCGACCGCATCGCCATCATGGACAAGGGCGAGGTGATGCAGGTTGCCACGCCTGCCGAGATCTACGAGGCGCCGACCTCGCGTTTCGTGGCGCATTTCGTCGGCAATGTGAACATGTTCGAGGGCAGGGTTGCCGAGCGCACGGCGGACACGACGCGCATCACCGGCGCGACCGGCGCCCAGATCGTCGTCGACAATGGTGGCGCCGCCACCGCCGGTTCCGACATCGTTTTCGCGATCCGGCCCGAGAAGATCAAGGTCTCCTCGAAAAAGCCCGCGGATGCGGTCAATGCGCTGGAAGGCGAGGTGTATGACGTCGCCTATCTCGGCGACATGACCGTCTATCATATCAAGCTTGACGACGGACAGATGGTAAGGGCGAGCGCGATGAACGCCTCGCGCGTCACCGAGGATCCGCTCACATGGAACGACCGCGCCTGGGTCTCCTTCCGGCCAGATGCCGGCGTTGTGCTGACAAGGTAGGGGGCGGAGATGACAAATATCGCAGCTACAGCCGCTCCATCGCCCGCTGCCGCCGCCGCGCTGCCGACACGGCTGGCGAAGCGCTTCGTCGACCGCCTCGTCATCATCGTTCCCTATCTCTGGCTGCTGTTCTTCTTCCTCATTCCCTTCATCATCGTTTTCAAGATTTCGCTGTCGCAGACGGCGATCTCGATGCCGCCTTACACGCCCGTGCTCGACTTCAGGGACGGCGTCTCGGGATTCTTTGCCGGCGTCCGCGAGCTCAATTTCGACAACTACACCTGGCTGACCCAGGATGCGCTGTATTTCAATGCCTATGTGACGAGCCTGATCATCGCGGGGATCTCGACGATCCTTACGCTGATCGTCGGCTATCCGATCGCCTATGGCATGGCGCGTGCGCCGGCCACGATCCGCCCGACCTTGCTGATGCTGGTGATCCTGCCGTTCTGGACCTCGTTCCTGATCCGCGTCTATGCCTGGATCGGCATCCTGAAACCCGAGGGGCTGCTCAATCAGCTTCTGCTCGCCACGGGCCTGATCAGCCAGCCGCTGGTCATCCTCAACACCTACACCGCGATCTTCATCGGCATCGTCTATTCCTACCTGCCGTTCATGGTGCTGCCGCTCTATTCTTCGCTTGAGAAGATGGACTATTCGCTGGTCGAGGCGGCGCAGGACCTCGGCTGTCCGCCGACCGGCGCCTTCTGGAAGATCACTTTCCCGCTGTCGCTGCCCGGCGTCGTCGCCGGCTGCCTTCTGGTGTTCATTCCGGCCGTCGGCGAGTTCGTCATTCCCGACCTCCTTGGCGGGTCGCAGACGCTGATGATCGGCAAGACGCTCTGGAACGAGTTCTTCTCCAACCGTGACTGGCCGGTCTCGTCGGCGGTGGCAGTCATCCTGCTCCTGGTGCTGACCGTTCCGATCATGTTCTTCCAGCAGGCCCAGGCACGCGCGCAGGAGCAGGGCAAATGAACTCGACCTGGAGCCGCTTCAACATCACCTCGATCGTGCTGGGCTTTGCGTTTCTCTACCTGCCGATCGTGCTTTTGATCGTCTTTTCCTTCAACGAATCGAAGCTCGTCACCGTCTGGGGCGGCTTCTCGACCAAATGGTACGTCTCGCTGTTCCACAACCAGGGCCTGATGGACGCAACCTGGGTCACGGCCCGCGTCGGCGTCATCTCGGCCACGGTGGCGACCGTGCTCGGCACGCTCGCCGCCATCACACTCACGCGCTACACGCGCTTCAGGGGGCGTGTCCTGTTCTCCGGCATGGTCTTCGCGCCGCTGGTCATGCCGGAAGTCATCACCGGCCTTTCGCTGCTGCTGCTCTTCGTCGCCGTCGGGCTCGACCGCGGCTTCCTGACCGTGACGCTCGCGCACATCACCTTCACCATGTGCTTCGTCGCCGTCGTCGTGCAGTCGCGCCTGGTTTCTTTCGACCGCTCCTTGGAAGAGGCGGCCATGGATCTCGGCGCGCCGCCGGTGAAAACCTTTTTCCAGATCACCTTGCCGGTGATCCTGCCGGCGATCATTTCGGGCTGGATGCTGGCCTTCACGCTCTCACTGGACGATCTGGTCATCGCGAGCTTCACCTCGGGTCCCGGCGCCACCACCCTGCCGATGAAGATCTACAGCCAGGTGCGCCTTGGCGTGACGCCGGAAATCAACGCCGCCTGCACCATCCTGATTGCGGTGGTGGCGGTCGGCGTCATCATCGCCTCGATCGCCAACAAACGCCGAGAAGTCCAGCGCCAGCTCGACGAGCAGGCCGCGCAGCGCGGTTGAACGAGGGGCGGGGCTTAGCGGCCCCGCATTTACTGGCCTGAAACGCCGGGAGCGATCGGCGATATGAACGGTGCGCTCCAGTTGCCGCCGACGAAGAACAGCGACTGGCTCGGCGGCGCGGGGGCCGGACTGGCCGCCTGACCGTTGGCCTGTTGGGGCTGCTGCGCCGGCTGTCCCTTCGGCACGACGCCGCCCGAAAGCGCCAGCCCGCGTCCGACATAGGAGGCGATGCCGGACAGCCAGATATTATATTTCTGCGAATTGATCTCGGCCTTGTCGAGGCGCGCCACGCCCTTCGAGATGCTTGCCTTGATCTCGGCGCCGTCGATCGGCAGCGAACCATTGGCGACATCGTCCAGCGCGAAGAAGCCACCTTGCTGGTTGCGCTTGAGAAAGGCGGCCAGGTCGAGCCCGTTGAGCGTGCCCGGCCCGAAGGTCGCCGAGAACGATCCGTCGGCATTCTCGAAGATCGAGTTCCAGGCTTTGCCCGGCCCCTTGAGGATGATCGACACCGTCCCGGTGCCGGCCGGCACCAGCCGCGTCATTCCCGCCGCCGTGGCAAAGGCCCCCGTATCCACATCCGATGCCAGGAGCCGCATCTCCACCTGCGTGCCCTCCGGCTTGCGGTCGAAACGCAGGCTGCTTTGGATATTGCCGTTGAAGGCCGACGCGTCGGATACGTCGAAGACGGCAAGACCGTTCTTGACCTGCGCGGTCGCCGCGACGTCGGCAAGCTGCACCGGGCCCGCCATGGCGTGCGCCGCCGACAGCCTGAGATCGAGGTTTATGCGGTCGGCGAAGCTGGTGTCGATGTCGCCCGGGCCGGTCTCGCTGGTCGGCGCGACAGGCGTGAAAGCCGACAGGAATGATCTGAGGTCGAGCGTGTCGAAGGCGAGCGTGCCGGCAATCACCGGGCGTCCTTCGGCGAAGGAAAAATCCAGCGCGCCCATGCCCGGATTGTTGTTCAGCGTGACGGTGGTGCTCTCGAACTTCGCGCGCCCCGCCGAGGCGTTCACCTTGCTGGAGACCGAGACCGCGCCGATCGCCGCGCCGGGCGCGATGCCGGCCTGCGACCACTCCAGCACGCGCCGCAGCGACGGCGCGGCGAACTTTGCCTGGCCGTCCAGATAGGCATTGTCCGACATCGAGGCCGTGCCGTCGAAGGAGAATGTCGCAGGTGCCGCCTTGAAGGAGAGGGCGACGGGTGCTGATCCCCCGGCAAACAGCAGCAGCGGCCTCGTCGAGGAGAAATCGAGCTGCACGCTTTCGCCGCGCCAGATGCCGGTCGCGGTCAGCGATGCTTCGCTGTTCATCGCTTCCCAGCTCACCTGGCCGCTGAGGCTGCTCAGGATTTCGACGTCCTTGCCGTCGGCCGAAGTGACGACGCGGCCGTCGCGGAATTCGACGGTGCCGAACGGGTCGGAAGGCAATCTGCCCAGATCGGGCTTCTGCGGATTGGCTGTTACCACGCCGCGGGCGGTATCGATCGAGCGCGTGATGCGGCCTCCGGTCGGAAACGGCGGCAGATACAAGCCGCTCTCCGTCCGCTGCACCCTGATCGTCGGACGCACCAGCCTTGCCGTCGAAAAGGCGACATTGCCCTGCAAGGCGGCCATGGCCGAGAGATCGACCTCCATGCGATCGGCTTCGACCACCGGCGGCGCATCGGTCTCGGTCCATTGCGACAGCGTCACGTCGCTGAGGATGGCCCGGAACTTCGGCCAAACCTCGATGCGCGGCGAGCCGTCGATCGTGACTCTGAAGCCGCTCCAGGCACTCAATTCCCAGGCGATGCGGTCGCGCACGATGCGGGTCGAGGCAATCAGCGGCAGCGCCGCGACCGCGAGCGCGATGACGAGCACGGCAACGCCGATCGCCCACACCCCGCGCCGGATCAAAGATGATGGCATTTCGCCCCGTATGCTTTCATTGCCGACAAATCGCCCGACGGGTGTAACCGAGCGCCGACGCTTTTCAAGTCTTTATGGCCTTGCGATGGCATTCTCGCCGCGCTCGCCATCGGCCGTCCGAACAAAATCTTGCTCTGCTGCGCTGCAATATGCATAAGCGGTCTGAACGATCCCGGTCCGCGGTTGCGCGCCGTTTTTGGGACGATGGCATATGCGATGCTGAGCTTTACTGGCTCGAACGCGACGCGCTTTGGGAGGAGCGATCATGGCCGCCGAGACACCTTTGTGGACCCCGACCAAGGAGCGGATCGACGCGGCCCCGATTACCGCGTTCATCAAGGCCGCCGAGGCAAAGGCGGGAGTGGCTGTCTCCAGCTATGCCGGGCTTCACCGCTGGTCGATCGATGATCGCGAAGCCTTCTGGAGCCTGGTCTGGGATTTTTGTGGCCTTGTCGGCGAAAAGGGTGAGCGGCAGCTGGTCGACGGCGAGCGGATGCCCGGCGCCAGCTTCTTTCCCGATGCCAGGCTCAATTTCGCCGAGAACCTTTTGCGGAAGACCGGCGGCGGCGCGGCAATCGTCTTTCGCGGCGAGGACAAGGTCGAGCGCCGGCTGTCGTGGAACGAGCTCCATGCGCTGACCTCGCGGCTGCAGCAGCTCTTCCTGTCGCTCGGCGTCAAGGCCGGCGACCGCATCGCCGCCATGATGCCGAATATGCCCGAAACCGTTGCCGCTATGCTGGCCGCCGCCTCGATCGGCGCGGTCTGGTCGTCGTGCTCTCCCGATTTCGGCGAGCAGGGCGTGCTCGACCGTTTCGGCCAGATCGAGCCGGTCGTCTTCATCGCGCCGGACGGCTATTGGTATAACGGCAAGGCGATCGAGGTGGCCGACAAGGTCCGCGCGATTGCGATGAAGCTCGCCAGCCTGCGCGAGGTGCTGATCGTCGACTATCTCGGCACCTCGACGGATGTCGCCGCCACTGTCGACAAGGCAACCGCGCTCGAAGAAGCGCTCTCGCCCTTTGCCGCCAGGACAGTCAGCTTCGAGCGGTTGCCATTCGCCCATCCGCTCTACATCCTGTTTTCCTCGGGCACGACCGGCATCCCGAAATGCATCGTGCATTCGGCTGGCGGCACGCTGATCCAGCACGTCAAGGAGCACCGGTTGCATGCCGGCCTGCTCGAAGGTGATCGCCTGTTCTATTTCACCACCTGCGGCTGGATGATGTGGAACTGGCTGGTCTCCGGTCTCGCCTCGGGCGCGACGCTCTTGCTCTATGACGGATCGCCTTTCTACCCCGACGGCAATGCGCTGTTCGATTTCGCCGACGCCGAGAAGATGACCTATTTCGGCACCTCGGCCAAATTCATCGATTCGGTTCGCAAGGCCGGGCTGAGGCCGATCGCGAGCCACGACCTGTCGACCGTGCGCACCCTCTCCTCGACCGGCTCGCCGCTGTCTCCGGAGGATTTCCGCTTCGTCTATGACGGCATCAAGAAGGACGTGCATCTGGCCTCGATCTCGGGCGGAACCGACATCGTGTCCTGCTTCGTGCTCGGCGTGCCGACCGAGCCGGTCTGGAGCGGCGAGATCCAGGGGCCAGGCCTCGGCATGGCCGTCGATGTCTGGGACGACGATGGCAAGCCGGTCCGTCAGGAGAAGGGCGAGCTTGTCTGCACGAAAGCCTTCCCGTCGATGCCGATCGGCTTCTGGAACGACCCGGAAGGCAAGAAATACAGCGCCGCCTATTTCGAGCGCTTCGACAACATCTGGTGTCACGGCGATTTCGCCGAATGGACGGAACATGGCGGCATGATCATTCACGGCCGCTCGGACGCCACGCTCAATCCAGGCGGGGTGCGAATCGGCACGGCCGAGATCTACAATCAGGTCGAGCAGATGCCGGAAATCCTCGAGGCGCTCTGCATAGGCCAGGATTTCGACAATGACGTGCGCGTTGTGTTGTTCGTGCGGCTCGCCGATGGCGTCAGCCTGGACGAGGATCTGGAAAAGCGTATCCGCGCCAAGATCCGTACCGGCGCCAGCCCCCGTCACGTGCCGGCCAGGATCGTCGCCGTCACCGACATCCCGCGCACCAAGTCCGGCAAGATAACCGAACTGGCCGTGCGCGACGTGGTCCATGGGCGCGCCGTCAAGAACAAGGAAGCGCTCGCCAATCCTGAGGCGCTGGAACTGTTCCGCGACCTGCCGCAATTGGCGGATTAGTTCCAGATTAGCCGAGGCTTCTCAACTTCGTCATCCCAGGGCGAAGCAGGAGCGAAAGCTCCGTCGCGGAGACCCTGGGATCCATGCCGTTACGTTGATCGCAGATCGCAGCGGAGCAGAATTCTGCACCGTTGCAATGCTTTGACGGCACGGCATGGATCCTCGGGTCTGCGCCGCGTCGCTTCGCTTCTTGCTTCGCCCGTGGATGACGACGGGAGGTATGTCTCGGCTAACTTTGAATCCCTGCGCCGCCGTCAATGCCGAAACTGAGCCCGGCTTGGTAAACAACATATGTACGGCGAATTTACCTAGATTTCACGGGTGGTACACATTCGTAAATTTTTTGGCGGCCCGGTAAGGAGTTGTTAAGGGACCACCCCCGATAGTCGCGTGTAACTTGAGGGAGAAATCCCGTTCCTCGTCCCCTGAGGTTCAGCTCAAGCCCCCGTTGTAACAGCATCCCATTTCTCAAGGCGTCCAGTCGGACGCCTTTTTCTTTGGCCGAACCTGTCCCGCATGATGTTTACTCGGCGAGCACGCGCGTCGAGGGGAAGCCGACCTCGACCAGGGTTCCTTCGCCCGGCGTTGAGGTAATGGCGAAACGGGCGCGGTTTGCCTCCACCATGGCCTTGGTGAGCGGCAGTCCGAGGCCGGTGCCGTCGCCACGCCCGCGCTTGAGCGCATTGATCTGCTTGAACGGCTTCAGCGCCTGCTCGATCTCAGCCTGCGTCATGCCGATGCCGGTGTCGCGCACGCGCATGACGACGTCGCCCGAGGCTTCGTAGGCGGTCGAGACGATCACCTGGCCGCCGGCCTGGGTGTAGCGGATGGCGTTGGACAGGATGTTGAGGGCGATCTGGCGCACGCTCCTCAAGTCGGCCACCACTTCCGGCAGCCGCGAGGCGAAGCTGGAGCGGATGATGACGCGCTCGCGATTGGCTTGCGGCTGCATCATCGCCACCGTCTCGGCCAGCGTGTCGTTGAGCGACACCGCCTCGTAATCCATCTCCTGCTGGCCGGCCTCGATCTTCGAGATGTCGAGCAGGTCGTTGACGAGGTCGAGCACATGGTTGCCCGACCGGTTGATGTCGCGCAGATAGTCACGATAGCGGTCGTTGGCGATCGGGCCGAACTTCTCGTCCACCATCAGCTCGGAAAAACCGATGATGGCGTTGAGCGGGGTGCGGATCTCATGGCTGATGCGGGCCAGGAAATCCGTCTTTTGCGAGGAGGCGCGTTCGGCCACGGCGCGTGCCTGCGTCAGGTCTTCCTCTGCCCGCTTCCATTGCGTGATGTCGCGCACCACGGCGCAGAAGCCGCTGTCGTTCGGCAGCCGGCCGATGGTCATGAACAGCGGGATGAAACGCCCTTGCGCCTCACGGCCGATGACCTCGCGGCCGTCATTGAGCACGCTCGCCACGCCCGGCTCCGAAAGGCCTGCAAGATAGTCGCGCGCCGCGCGCTGGCTTTCGATGGCGAACAGCGAGGCAAAGGGCTTGCCGGCGACGTCGTCGCTGTCGAAACCGAACAGCGCTTCTGCCGGCCGGCTGATCGAGCGGATGTTGCCGTCGCGGCCGATCAGCACGACGCCGTCGGTGGCGGTGTCGATGATGGTGCGCATCTCCGCAATGCGCGACTTCAGTTCAGGCACGTCCGGCTGCAGCGCCGGCTCGTCATTCGCCGCGGCGAAATGCGCCGCGTCCTCCTCGCCGGAGCGTCGCACCACCAGCATCAGCGCCTTGCCGCCGCGCCACGGCACGGAGCGCAGCAGCGCGTCGATCGGAAATTCCTGGCCCTGGCGGGTCTTGAGCTTCAGCGAGCGGTCGCTTTCGTCAGCAGCGGTATCGTCGCCGTAAGGATCGGCAAAGAGCGCGCCCAGGCCCCCCGCGTCCGCGAGGTCGTCCAGCGCATCGTAGCCGGTGAGCTCGAGGAAGGCTGCATTGGCATAATGCAGCACGTCGCCCGAATGGATGAGCAGCGGCACCGGCAGCCTGGCGAGGATGGATGTGTCGGGCGCGCCGGCTTCTTCTCCGGTCGAAAAAGCGGACGGCATGAAACCTGCGAGCTTGAGCGGCGGCACATCGAGGCGCGGCCGAACCGACGCTGCTGCTACTTCTGGTTCTTCCGGCGCCGCCGCGCCGGCGTGTACGGCCGCATGCTGGGCGTCCGTTGGTTGCCCGGTCTCGGAAACAGGCGCGGCGTCGGCTTCTTTCGTGGATTTCTCGCCATCGGCATAGTTGAGCAGCGAGCCGGAAACGGCTGGCGTCCCGGCTTGCCCGCTGTCGCCCGTCTCGGCGGCGTGATCGATGCCGTCGAGCCGCGCCAGGTCTTGCTGGTCTTCCGCCTCGGTCTGCGCTTCCTCGGCCTCGGCCTTCGCGTCGGCGGTTTCCGAGGCTTCCGGCGGGGTCGCCTCTTGCGCCGAACCTTCGTGTTCCGGCACGTCGAGTGAAGGCGGCTGGTTTGCTTCGGGCGCTTCGCTGGCCGGCTTCCGCGCCGTTGTCTCCTCCTTGCCGGCAACAGCCGCAGCGGACTGCGCGTCGGTTTCGGACGCGCTCGGCTCGACAGGGGCGGAACTGTCTTTGCGCAGCCGCTCGCCGATCTCACGGAAGGCGCTGCGTTCGAGGATCGACAGCCCCCGGTCGCTTCCCGGCTCCTTGTCGTTGGCCGGCTGGCGATGCTCAGCCAGCCGGATCACCTTGTCGGCGAAGCGTCGCTCGGGCTTCGGCACGATGGCCAGCGCCGGCACTTCGCCCTGGAACGGATCTTCAGGTTTTGCCGGTTCGGGTGACGTCTGCTCCGCGGCTGGCTGCCCGGCCGGCTCGGCCCCGGCAGGTTGGGCATTGGGCACCAGAGCCATGCCGAGCGCTTCCGGATCGACGACGGCGTCGGCGCTGCGCGCCACGCCGAATCCGCGAAAACCCTCGAAGGCGCGGCTGCGGCCATAGACGGGCAGCGCCGCCAGATCGACCGGGATCTTCAGACCGGTGCCGGCCACCGGCCACAACACCGAGCGGCCGGACCAGGTGTCGCGCCGCTCGAGCAGGCCGGCGATCTCGCCCGAGGCGTCGAGGCCAAAAGTGGTGGCGACGTCCTTGAAGCGGCGGCCGATCACATCGGCGGCAGGCTGGCCGACGATATCGGCGAATTCGGGTGACAGCGCGCTGAACTTGCCTTCGGCGTCGGTGCGCCAGACGAAGCGCAGCGGTGGCGCGGAGCGATCGATGTCGCGGGGCGGCGCCGGCCGCGCCTGGGCGACGGTTTCAGGCGCGGCGGTGTCGCCGCCGTCCTGCCGCCCGCTTTCGTTTGCGGCCCCCACGGTCGGTCCATCCTTTGCCGGTGTCGCCGGTTGCCTGTCGTCGCCAGCGTTGAAGTACCAATGGTCGTGCTGGCCGGCGCCGGCATCCGCTGCCTGTCGGCTTGGCTCTGCGCCGGGCGCCACGGCCTGCACCGGACTGTTGTCCTGGATAGGCTCGGGCTCGACGACCGGGCCTTCACCCGAGGGTGCCGCCGTCGCCGCCTTCGGCGCCGCAATCTGTTGATCGCCGGGCTGATCGCCCTGGTCGAGGCCTGGCTGTTTGCCTTGGCCGCCGTCCGAGTCGCCGAGTTGGTTCTCATCGATCACCACGAGCAGATGGCGCGTTTCGGTGAGGCGTGCAAAACCGGCCGGGTAGGAGGTTCTGGCGCCCGGCACAAGGCGCTTGACGAGGCGGTCGCCGCTGGCCGTCACATCCGCAACCAGGGCAGCCAGCGTCGCCGGCTCGATGCCGAGCGCCGCAAAGCCGTCCGAGGCCGCTTCGACGTCGCCTCGCGCGTCGACGAAAGCGATGAAATGCCCGGCTTCGGTGAAACCGCCTATGGCGCGGTCGGCGATCTCGGCGGCGCCGCGCGAGCTGGTCTGCGCAGCCGGCACCACCAGCATGATAGCCTTCTCGCCGTCCGGCATCGTCACGGCGCTTGCCAGGAAACCGACGGCGCGGCTCACGACGCCGGTGGCCAGCCTCACCGTGACGGCGCGGTCGCTGCCGATGTTCGGAAAACCGCTGGTCGCCATGATCTGCCGCCGGGCAACCAGCGGCAGCCGCGCCGAGGCTCCGATAATGGCTTCGATATCCGGATAGCCGAACACCGATGCTCCCGGACCGTTCGCCCAGATCACCTGTTCAAGATCGGCCGACAAAATCGCCAAAGCGTCGCCGGCGGCAAAGCGCTGGCGCACCGCGTCGAGGACGGCGACATCGAGGAAGGAGTAGTTTTCAGGCGGCATGCGCTGGCCAACCCTCCGGAGCGGGCATTTCAGTTAACGCTTTGTTAATAAAAGCCCGCGGCCCGAAGGTCCACAAGCCTGGCTTGCAACGGTCGAAATCTCTGGGCTCTTGGTTAACGGCCAAATGGCTGACGTGGGGGAAGATTTTTATGGTGCGGTGCAACAAAGATATTGCAATGCACAAAAAATCCTGTATATTGCCATCATACATGAACGAGACGGCTTTCTGCCAAAGCCGCTACCCGAAAGGTTGGAAAATGTCCAAGACCACCGCCAAGACCATCGAAAACGTTGAATTCCCGAGCTTCGATGCTTCCAAGGCCACCGACCAGATCCGCGCCTTCGCCGAGAAGGGTGTCGAGCAGTCGAAAGAAGCCTATGCCAAGCTGAAGACCGGCGCCGAGGAGACCCAGAAGGTTCTGGAGTCGACCTACGAGACCGCCAAGACCGTTTCCAGCGACGTTTCGCTCAAGGCGATCGCCGCGCTGCGCGCCAATGCCGAGGCCAGCTTCTCGCACCTCGAAGCCCTGGTCGCCGCCAAGACCCTTTCGGAAGTCGTCGAGCTGCAGACCGCTTTCCTGCGCAAGCGCGTCGAAATGGTCGTCGAGCAGGCCAAGGAGTTCCAGACTGTTGCCACCAAGGCGGTCGAGGATGTCTCCAAGCCGGTCAAGATCGCCTTCGAGAAGGCGATCAACGACGCCAAGGCTGCCTGATTTCCGCGCACAACCTTGCGATGCATCAAAACGTCGCATTTCGTCAGACAAATAGTCGTGCGATAGAGTTGAGCAACCAGATACCCGGAAATGGAACCTCCTCCCTCCGTTTCCGGGGTGACCAGCCAGCACCTCCTCCCGCTGGCTCGTAACAGGAAAAGGCCGGCACCTCCTCCCGCCGGCCTTTTCTTTTGCCTTGACGAAAGGCGGACGAGGAAACCAATCCTTTACCTTATCAAGGCCCTTGAATTAGAATCCGATAGCCCGTATTTGACGCATCGCCGAACGACAGAGCGGATCACGGAGAATGAAGCTTTCACCTCGATCTAGCTCAGGCAGGCATGCCGTTGTAGCTCAGCTGGTTAGAGCGCCGGATTGTGGATCCGGAGGTCGCTGGTTCGATCCCAGCCAACGGTACCATCATTCGCAATGATCTGAACGTGCACCTTGAACCCTTCCAATCCTTCGGCTTCGCGGACCATGGGCAAGATGTCTTGTCCCACGGGCAAGGTGACTTGCCGGTCGAGGCCGACTCGGCTCGAATGGGGCATGCATCCTTTGCGGGGGTGCGGACGTTCATGGCTACCAATCGGCTTGGCCGCTAGGGAAAAAGCAGTATGAGTGAACATGCGATCGAGTTCTTGCGCGGATGGATTGGCGAGAAAGTCCAGTGCCAGCATTCGCCGGTCAAGATCGACAAGCAGGCCGAGACCCTCGCCAGGGAGTGCTGCGCCAAGGCCGCCGAGGCGGGCATCCTCCTGGAGGACATCCAGGAAGAGGTCGGCGATATCCAGGAACTGATCGCATCGCGCCTCGAGGAAGCCGCCGAAGAGGGCACCAGCGAAACGAAGCCGGACAAGCCGGCAGAGTGAAAATGCCGGCTCCAGCACGGGCCGGCAGGTATTCTTAGCCGAACGTCTCCTTCAGCCATGCCTTCGGCAGCGCCGGCACGAAATTGTCGTCGCGGCCCGTCATATCCTCATTGGCGACCAATGCATTGAGGATCGCTTCCTCGACACCTTGCACGACCGCGTCGAATAACGGATCGATGTCGACGTCCGGAATGAACTCCGCGTGTGCGAGATCACCCGAAGCCGCAAGCGCCGCCTCCGGGTTGGCGGTCGAGAACGCCAGAAAGATATCGCCCGAACTGTGGTAGCCATAGCCGCCGGTCATGGCGATGCCGAGCGGCACCCGCCGGGCGAGTCGCTTCATCTGATGCGGCAGGAGCGGCGCGTCGGTGGCAATGATGGCGATGATCGAGCCCTTCTCGGCGCGCGGCGTGCCCTCGCGAATGGCCGGCTCGACCAATTCAGGACCGACCCGCCGGCCGCGAAGCGTGAAATTGTGCCTTTTGCCGAAATTGGCCTGCACGAACACGCCGAGCGCGTAGCTTCTGTCCTGCCATCCGACGAGGCGCGAGGCGGTCCCGGATCCGGCCTTGAAGCCGAAGGTTATCATGCCGGTACCGCCGCCGACACTGCCTTCCTCGATGGCCCCGCCGCTGGCGCTGTCGAGTGCGGCAGCGACATGGTCGAAGCCGACATGATGGCCGTTGATGTCGTTGAGGAAGCCGTCATAGGTCTCGGCCGCAACCGGCAGGCCCCAGCCGCTGTCGAGCGCGGCAGGCGACACCTTGTTCATCCAGCGCAGCGTGCCGTCGCGGGTCACGCCGCAGGAGTGCGTGTTGGTGATGGTGATGGGCAAGTTGAAGGCGCCGGTTTCCTCGATGATATGGGTGCCCGTCAGTTCACCATTGCCGTTCTGGCTGAACACGCCAGCGAATACCGGCGTCGCGAGATCTGCGATCGGCCTCGGCAGGATCGCGGTGACGCCGGTGCGCACCGGGCCGTTGCCGACTTGCAGCGGACCGTCGCCAGAAATCAGCGTCGTGTAGCCGACCGACACGCCCGGTACGTCGGTGATGGCGTTGAGGCGGCCTGGCGTGCCGTCGAGCGCGATGCCGAAGGCGCGCAGGCGCGGCTTGCCCGAAGGCGTGCGAAGATGCGGGCCGTCGTCGCTCATGCGATCCTCAGAACAACGAGCCCTGATTGCCTGGCTCCCGGGCCTTCGCGGCGGGCTTGGCGGCCAGTTTCGGCCGTGCGCCGCCGCTGGTGGCGATGGCCTCGGCATTGCCGTCGGCGAATTCCAATTGCAGTGCCGCGCCCGGCGCCAGTTCCGCAACCCGCTTGATGACGGCGCCATCGGCATCCTTGACCAGCGCGAAGCCGCGCGCCAGCACGGCTCTATGCGACAGCGTCGAAAGCAGCCGGTCCGCCTGGGTGAGGGCGGCGCGCAGCCGGTCCAGCCGCCGCGCCGTCGCCTGGTCCTGGCGGTGCGTCAGCCTGGCCAGCGTGTCGGCCTGTTGCTTCTGGCGCCGGACGATCGGCGCCGGCGACAATCTTGCCGCCGCGCGTCTGAAGCGCGCGCGGCGTTCGCGCACGATTGCGAAGAATGCGGCGCGCGCGCGCGCAATGTCGCGGCCAGTCAGCGTGCGCGCTTCGTTGAGGCGCCGCGACAGCGTGGCCGGCGTCAGCCTTTGCCGTTCCAGCGTCGCCCGCTTGCGTTCGATATTCACCGTCAGTCCGCGGCCGAGGCGGCTGGTCGCATCGTCGAAACGGCGGCGCGGCAGGGCCAGCAACTGGTCGGGCGAGGGGAGCGCGCGCGCCGCGGCGCGAACCGCCTGGCGCTTGCGCTCCAGATGCCGCGAGGCGCAGGCGTTGAGCCGCGCGCCGAGGCTGGCCAAGGTGGCCTCGAGGTCCGCCCTGACCGGTACGGCGATCTCGGCAGCGCCCGTTGGCGTCGGCGCGCGCATGTCGGCAACGAAGTCGATCAGCGTCCAGTCGGTCTCGTGGCCGACGGCGGAGATCACCGGGATGCCCGAGGCCGCGACGGCGCGCGCCAGCCCTTCGTCGTTGAAGCCCCACAGATCCTCAAGGCTGCCGCCGCCGCGCGCCACGATCAAAAGATCGGGCTGGCGGATGGCGCCGTCCCGGGTCAGCGCATTGAAGCCGTTGACGGCGGCGGTCACTTCCTTGGCGGTCGTGTCGCCCTGGACCCTGACCGGCCAGACCAGCACATGGAGCGGAAACCGGTCCTTTATGCGATGGATGATGTCGCGGATCACCGAGCCGGTCGGCGAGGTGACGACGCCGATGACTTTAGGCATGAACGGCAGCCGTCGCTTGCGGCCGGTATCGAACAGGCCCTCGGCCTGCAGCCGGCGCTTGCGTTCTTCCAGCAGCGCCATCAGCGCGCCGGCGCCTGCCGGCTCCAGATTGTCGATGACGATCTGGTAGTTGGATTTTCCAGGATAGGTCGTCAGGCGGCCGGTTGCGATCACCTCCATGCCTTCCTCGGGGCGGAATTTCAGCCGCGCCATGGTGGTCTTCCAGACCACGGCATCGAGCCGCGCGCGGTCGTCCTTCAACGCGAAGTAAGCGTGGCCGGACGAATGCGGCCCGCGATAGCCGGAAATCTCGCCGCGCACCCTCACATTGCCGAAGGCGTCCTCGACAGTGCGCTTCAGCGCGCCGGAAATCTCGCTCACCGTGTATTCGGTGGCGTTGCTGCGTGATTCGGTTGCTATTTCACTCATCGCGCGATTGGGGAACGCTTATCGGCTCGCGTCAAGCGCCGAGAGGCCTCGCCATGTTGTACGCGGGCCTACTGCTTGAACCGCGGCGGCCTGGATCGCCTCGGCCGTGGGCGGGCTGCCGCCCGTGCCTGCCCCTACCAGCCAGGCATGATTTGGTTTGCCTTGACCCGCTTCATCTTGGCGAAGGCGAGTGCGGCGAAATCGAAACTTCCCGCCTCTTCGCTGACCGGCACGGAAATGTTGTCCAGGCTCTCGGCAATGTGGCGGGCGAGCGCATCGACGATCTCCGGCTGCGAGGTCTGGCCGCGCATGATGCCGATGCGGCAGTCCGGCAGTTGGCCGAAGCCGTCGGCCTCGCCGAGCACCCGCATACCGGGCCTGAGCGCGCATTCCGGCAGCACAGAGACCGCCAGGCCGGAAAGCACCGCGGCGGTGATCACCGTCGCCGAGAAGCTGGAGAACAGCACCCGGTACTCGCGGTTCTGCCGGTCGAGCACGTCGACCGCGGCACGCCGCCAGATGCAGTTCGGCCGGCCGAAGGCCATGGGCAGGATTTCCTGTTCATGCGTGGCGTGGTTGGCCGAGGTCACCCACAGCAGCGGTTCGCGCCGCACCACCTCCGACTGGCCGCGCGTGTCGTTATGCGTCACCAGCGCCAGGTCGAGATTGCCGCGCTTGATGTGTTCGACCAGCCCCGGCGTCGGCTCGCAGACGACGGTCAGCTCCACGCGCGGGTTGGAGCGCGAGAAGCGCGCCATGATCTCGGGCAGGAAGCGGTCGGCATAGTCGTCCGGCGTGCCGATGCGAATGGTGCCTTCCAGCCGCTGGTCGTCGAAGGCGGCCAAAGTCTCGCGGTTGAGAAAGATCAGCCGCCGCGCATAGGAAAGCAGCCTGTCGCCCTCCTCGGTCAGCTTGTTGGTGCGGCCGTCCTTTTCGAACAAGGGCTTGCCGATCCGCTCCTCGAGGCGGCGCATCTGCATCGACACCGCCGACTGTGTGCGGTGCACCTCTTCGGCCGCGCGGGTGAAGCTGCCGGTGTCGGCGATCGAGATGAAGGTCTGCAACTGATCGAGGTCAAGCGGCGCTTTCATCGGTCCAACCTATCATTGATGTTGATGCTACAGATTAAAAACATTCGTTGGATTAATCAATCGCACGGTGGCAAATTGGCATTGTCCACATGAAGGCATGTGAATGGAAACCGCAACGGCGCTTCTCCCAAGGCGCCGATTGACTGGTTTCGTCCGCTCGACTCCTGAAGGAGACTGACATGACCACGATTGAACTCGCCTCCGAGACCTCGCGCATCACCACGCGTCCGGCCGTTGCGACGCTTGTGGTCAATGCGCTCGCCAACGCCTACCGCGCCTGGAAAAATCGCCGCGCCTTCTATCGCCTCGGCGAAATGTCGGACGCCGAGCTTGCCGATATCGGCCTGACCCGCGCCGACCTGCATGTCGCGATCGATATTCCCTTCGGCTGCGATCCGACGGCGAAGCTGCGCGCCATTGCCAGCGAGCGCGTCGACACGATCGAGGATATTGCTCGTCGGGTAGCCTGAACGGCCCCGTTGCCTGGATTTCCGGTCGCGTTGAACCTTTCCAAGGCTCGGCGCGACCAAGCTTCATGCAGGCTCCCACACTCCCTGCCGGTTCCCCGCCGGCCTGCCTGCACATTGCCCGGTTCTCCTCCAGGACTACCGGGCATTTTTTCGACTTCGTCATCCTCGGGCGTAGCGAAGCGAAGACCCGAGGATCCATGCCGTGACCCCGGCCAAGGCGCGCGGCGGAGCAGAATTGTTAGCCGTTCCAACGCCTTAGCGTCACGGCATGGATCCTAGGGTCTGCGCGCGTCGCTTCGCTGCTTGCTCCGCCCTAGGATGACGATCGCGCCGGTAGGCGTGAGGCCCCTACCGCCGATCCATGTCGCGCTTGAACTGGTCGAAGATCGTTCCGACGCTCTTTTCATATTCGTCGCGCTGCTGCGCGCCGGTCTCGAACATCTTGCCGAAGATGTCGTCGAACGGGTTGCGCGGCCGGCCGCTCGGGTTGGTCTGCGGCTGCTGCGGCGCGCCCTGCTGCGGTTGGCGCTGTTGCGGCTGCGGCGCCGGCTGTCCGCCGGGCAGGCCGAAACCGCCGCCCTGGCGCAGCATCTCTTCGAAGATCTTGCCGAGCGGGTTGTCGCCATAGGGGCTTTGCGTCTGTTGCGGCTGCGTCTGCTGCGGCGCGGCGCCGCCGAACATGTCCTGCAGCACCTTGCCGAGCGGGTTGTCGCCGTAAGGATTGGGTGCCTGCTGGGGCTGGCTTTGCGGCTGTGCCGCTCCGCCGCCGAATATGTCCTGCAGCACTTTGCCGAGCGGGTTCTCGCTATAGGGATTGGGCGCTGGTTCCGGTGCCTGGCGTGGCTGCGGCGTCGGTGCGACGCTGCTTTGCCGCATCATCTGCTCGATGATCTCGCCGAGCGGATTGCCGCTGCCGCCTAAGCCGGCGGCCTGCATCTGGTTGTTGGTCTGCTTGAACAGCCCGCCCATCATCATCGAGGCCATGGCGGGCAGCATCTGCTGCAGCACCTGTTGGCTCAGTCCCGTCGCCTGGGCGGCCTGGCTTGCCACGGCGCGCGACAGGTCCTTTGAGCCGAACAGATGGCCGAGGATGCCGTTGCCTTCATTGATGCCTTGCGGCGAAAAGGCTCTGGTAGCGTCCTCGAAATATTTGGCGTGCTGGCCGCTCGCCATCGCCGTCATGAAGGCGCCGAGACCGTAGGGATCGGCGGTATTGCGCTGCAGTCCTTGCGAGAAGGCGGGTAGCAGCGCCTGGACCGCCGCCTGCGTCTGCTGCATCGAAAGCCCGTATTGCTGGGCCAGCGCCTGCATGCCGGCGCCGTTCTGGGCCTGGGCAAAAATGTCGAACAGGGAAGGCATTGGCATCTCCTCCGAGAACATCCTCGTGGAAGAAACCTAGTTCGTTTCCATTCCTGATTGAAGCGGCTTTCGCCGCGCCACCGCCAGAGGACGCCGGAGGGTCAATAGGCGTATTCCATGAACACCGGCTCGATCGAGCCGCCCCAGCGCGTGTGATAGGCCGAAAGCATCTCCTCGGCGCTGGTGGTGCCGCGCGCCACGACCTCGTCGAGCGTGTTGAGGAACGACGTCTCGTCATAGCCGTCGCGGTTCTTCTTAGCCCGATTCTTCAGGCCCATGCGCGAGACGGCGAGCACGTCGCGGGCGACGTCGCGCAAGGTGGCGTTGCGGAACGGCGCGGCAATCCCTTGCTCCGGAACGGCATTGCGCATCGCCAGCGCTTCCGCGTAGGTCCAGTTCGCGGTCAGCGCCTCGGCGGCGTCAAGCGCCTGCTCGTCATAAAGCAGCCCGACCCAGAAGGCTGGCAGGGCGCAGATGCGCCGCCATGGCCCGCCGTCGGCGCCGCGCATTTCAAGGAAGCGCTTCAGGCGCACATCCGGGAACAAAGTCGAGAGATGGTTTGCCCAGTCGCCCATCGTCGGCAGGCCGTCGGGCACCTCGTTGCGGGCGGCGCCTGCCATGAACTGGCGGAAGGTGTAGCGCGTCATGTCGTGATAGTTGCCGTCGCGGATGACGAAATACATCGGCACGTCGAGCGCCCATTCGACATAGTCGGCAAAACCGAAATCGGGCGAGAAGCAGAATTCGAGCATGCCGGAGCGCTGGTTGTCGGTGTCGCGCCAGATGTCGCCGCGCCAGCTCTGCAAGCCGTTCGGCCGGCTCTCGGTGAAGGGCGAGTTGGCAAACAGCGCCGTCGACAGCGGCTGCAGCTTCAGCGACACCTGCATCTTGCGGCGCATGTCGGTCTCGCTCTCGAAGTCGAGGTTCACCTGGATGGTGCAGGTGCGGTACATCATGTCGAGGCCCTTGGTGCCGACCTTCGGCATGTAGCGCGTCATGATCTCATAGCGCGACTTGGGCATTTTCGGCGTGTCGGCGAGCGACCATTTCGGGCTGCCGCCGAGGCCGAGGAAGCGGATGCCGAGCGGCTCGGCGATCTCGCGCACCTGCGCCAAATGCGCGTTGCCTTCGCGGCAGGTCTGGTGGATCGATTCCAGCGGCGCGCCGGAGAGCTCGAACTGGCCGCCCGGCTCGAGCGAGATGGCGCCCTGGCCGGTCGGCTCGACCAGCCCGATGATGCGGCCGGCGTCCACGATCGGATCCCAGCCGAGCTTTTCCTGCATGCCTTCGAGTATGGCGCGGATGCCGCGCTCGCCGCCGTAAGGCACCGGCGCGTTGCCGTCGACATAGAACGGGAATTTCTCGTGCTCGGTGCCGATGCGCCACTTGTCGCGCGGCTTGTTGCCCGCGGCCAGGTAACCAACGAGTTCGTCGATGCCTTCGATGGGCTGGATATCGGTTGTGTCGCGCGCCATGAGCCCCTCCAAGCGCATTGCCCGGAAATCAACCTCGATTTCCGCCGGGCATCCTGCGCAAGATCTTAGTGTTACAGCGTTCTTAGCACACCAAAAAGGCGGCGTGGCGCTGCAGGGGCCGGACGGCCGCCGGCGCTAGATGGACGAAATGTCAGGAGCCGATCAAGCAAAAAATCCTGAGCCACGCCTCAACAGGATTTGATCACCAGTCGCCGACCGTCGCCTGGATCACGGCCAGAGCAGCCACCGCCGCAGTATCGGCGCGCAGGATGCGCGGCCCGAGCGGAATGGCGGTGACGAAAGGCAGCGCTCTGAGCATCTTGCGCTCGTCGTCGGAAAATCCGCCTTCCGGCCCAACCAGCAGCGCAAGTTTTTTCTCCTTGATCGCCTGCAAGGCCGGCACCGGATTGTTGGTCGAGGCGTCCTCGTCGCAGAAGATCAGCCGCCGCTCCTTGTCCCAGTTACCGAGCAGCCGCTCGAGCTTTTCCGCCTCGCGCACCTCCGGCACCGCCAGGATGCCGCACTGCTCGGCCGCTTCGACGACATTGGCGCGCAACCGCTCGATGCCGGGTTTTGCCACCTGCGTGTGCTGGGTGACCACGGGCTGCAGCATGCCGGCGCCCATCTCGACCGCCTTTTGCACAAGGTAATCGAGTCGGCCCTGCTTCAAGGGCGCGAAGCAATAGACGAGATCGGGCAACGGCGGCTGCGGACGCTGCAGTTCCGTCACCCTCAGCCGAACCGCCTTCTTGGACCTGGCGGCGATCGAAGCCGACCATTCGCCGTCGCGGCCGTTGAACAGAAGAACCTCGGTGCCTTCGCCGAGCCGCAGCACATGCGCGAGATAGTGGCTTTGCTGTTGGCCGGCATCGAACTCGCGACCCGGTCCAAGATCGTCGGGCACGAACAGCCGCTGCATTTTGTAGTTGGCGCGCATGGCCCAAGCAGGTTCCGCAAAAGTGTCTCGCGGTTTTGCGATCAGAACCTGCGAAAAACAAGGGAATCTAAGCAGATATTCGTGGGACATCCCACGAATATTTGCTTGGCAATGGGCGAGGCGCGGGTTTGCCGTCAAGTATCGGCGCTCGGATGCCAGACCGGGGCAAAACCTTGCCGCAGCACCGCAATGGTGGTCGCCGGCGTCAGCAGGCGCAGCGAGGAACCGGCGAGGCGGTCGAGCGCAACCCGCTCGGCATAGCCCGAGAAAGACCATTTGAGTGCCTTGCCGGCACGCAGCGCATAGGCGGTGTCGCCGTTCGCGATCATCGCTCCATCGGGCAAGCCGTCAAGTTCCGGCACGCTCACGGCAGGAGGCCGTCCGCCCGAAGCGAGCCTTTCCTTGTGCAGCCGCTTGTCGACCATCGGCGCGCGCGGCTCATCAATGCCGAAGGCCTCGCCGAAGCGGCCGACGAAATCGGTCGCCCGTTCGCGCCGGCAAAAGAAACAGGGCCGGTGGCCGGCCGCCAGTGCCGTCACCTCGTCGAGGAAGAACAGCTCGGTCCAGCCGGCCTTGCCACCTGGCCTGTTGCGGCCCATCGGCTCGCGGCGCACGTTGCCGAACTGGCACGCGCAGATGATCCAGGCTGGCAAGGCCCAGCGCTTCTTCAACAGCGTCCTGGTTTCGGGGTCATGGATGATACCGCGATTGCCGGTGAACAGGCCGCGCTCCGCCACGGCATGGATGGCGCCGAAGGGGTCGACCCGATTCTGCAGTGGCATAGCTTTCTCTCCGGCACGCGTCTTGGCTGAAATACGGGCCGCATGATATCGCTCAGCCCAGCGTTTTCATGTCAGCAGGTTTTCGATGCGGGTTTTGGTCGTCCAGAATTTCGATAATGAGGGCCTTGGCCAGATCGGCGCGGCGCTTGTGGAAGCCGGCGCCGATATCGACTTGCGCAAGCCCTATCGCGGCGAGACCTTGCCCGAGGACAGCACCGAGCACGATGCCATAGTGGTGCTTGGTGGCGCCCAGAACGCGCTCGACGACGAGATCTGCCCATACTTCTCTGCATTGATCGACCTGGCGCGCGACTTCGCCGACAAGGATCGCCCGGTGCTCGGCATCTGCCTCGGCAGCCAGCTTCTGGCGCGCGCCTTCGGCGGCAAGAACCAGATCGGCGGCGCCACCGAGTTCGGCTGGCACAAAGTGTCGCTCACGCCGGCGGCGAAATCGGATCCGGTGCTGGCAACGCTGCCGGAGACCTTTCCCATTTTCGAGTGGCATGACGACACGTTCGGCCTGCCGCAAAACGCTGTGCGCCTGGCCGGCAGTCCGGTGGCCGAGAACCAGGCCTTCCGCCTCGGCCGCGCCATCTATGGCTTCCAGTTCCACTTCGAGGCCGATACCCCGATGGTGCGCGATTGGAGCACGTCCTTCGCGTCGTTGATTGCCGACCGCCATCCCGACTGGAACGATCAGCTCGACGACGAGATGGCCCGCAATGGCCCCGATGCAGATGCCGCCGGCCTGGCCATTGCCCGCGCCTGGGTGGCGACCATCTGACTCATCTAATCCCGCACGGGGCGGCGTTGCATAATTGGCACGCCTGCGCGCTTCCGCTTGGGGATAAAGTTCTTCTTCCTTGGTTTGTGTCCGGCCGCTCGCCTAAGAGGGCGCGCTTTGTATCGTCGGCGCAACGGCCATGAACCTTTTGTGTGATCCAGCCGACACACCGGCGATACAGAATCTGCTTAGAAGCGCGAAATCGTCGAAACATTGAGACGCATTTTATCGTTTCAACGCATTGGTAACCGCCTCGTGCCCAGATGCTGAAAGCTTAACCAGAGATGACGTCCGTGAAAGCAGCTCTCCTGTCTTTTGTCATGCTGTCTGCCATCGTGCTCTGCGGCCTGGGTATCTATGCCGCCGACGCAGCGACCAACCACCGGGCCGTTGACGGCTACGGCGTCACTGCCTCGCTGAACTAAGCCTCGACAAAATCGGAGCCGGAGCTGGGATCGCGTCTAGAACGCTTTCCCTTCGGCGGTGATGATGCGCTTGTCGCCACCATTGACGGCAAGCGCGCTCAGCGTTCCCGATTTCCAGGCAAGCGTGTCGACATTGACGCGGTTGGCCCTGACCTCGGCTTCCGGGACGGGCGTGTGCCCGTGCACGATCACCTTTGAAAAAAGCCCTTGATGGTCGTGGAAGGTGTCGCGGATCCAGATCAGGTCTTGCTGGTTCTGGTGGTCGAGCGGCACGCCCGGTCTTATCCCTGCATGGCAGAAGAAGAAGTCGCCGAAGGTCGCCGAAAATGCCAGCGAGCGCAGGAAGTCGACATGGCTGCGCGGCACCGCTTTCACCAGGGCCGCGTGTCCCCGCCGCACCGCTTCCGCCTTGCCGAACCAATGCGCATCGCGCGCAAGATCCACGCCATAGGATTGCGCCGTCTGCACGCCGCCATAGTTCATGAACAGGCCGTCTGGCTCGGCGTCGGCAAGAAATTCGAGCATGCCGATATCGTGGTTGCCGGCGAGCGTGATGTTGCGCGGATCACGTTTCTGCGCCTCGATCAGGAAATCGATCACGCCTTTCGAATCCGGCCCGCGGTCGACATAGTCGCCGAGATGGATGATGCGCCAGTCGGACGCGGGCGCATGCTCCAGTTCGCTCGCGATGCGCCGGTGCATGGCGCTTAGCAGGTCATGGCGGCCATGCACGTCGCCGATGGCGTAGAGGCGCATGCCGTCCGGCCCGCTTGCGTCGAGATAGTGGATGCCGGTTTCGGTCAAGGCGCGCGTTTCCCGATAGGAGGCTTTGGCCGAACCTAGTGCGGATCGGTGAACGAGGCCCTAGCGCATGCCGCCCAATTCTTCCGAAGGCGCTGTTCAGCGACGGAGCTGATCCTTGCCCATGTCGGTGACGAGGCGCTTGCCGCACAGCGCCAGCGTGATGTCCATTTCCTTGCGGATGATCTCGAGCGCCTTGGTAACGCCCTCCTTGCCCATCGCGCCGAGGCCGTAAAGGAAAGGCCGGCCGATATAGGTTCCCTTGGCGCCGAGGCAGAGCGCCTTGAGCACGTCCTGGCCCGAGCGGATGCCGCCATCCATATGCACCTCGATCCTGTCGCCGACAGCATCGGCGATCTCCTCCAGCACCGAGATCGAGGAGGCGGCGCCGTCCAACTGCCGTCCGCCATGATTGGAGACCACGATCGCGTCGGCGCCGGTTTCGGCCGCCATCAGCGCGTCTTCCTTGTCGAGAATGCCTTTCAGGATCAGCTTGCCGCCCCAGCGTTCCTTGATCCAGGCGACGTCCTTCCACGACAAATGCGGATCGAACTGTTCCGTCGTCCATGACGACAGCGAAGAGACGTCGCCTACGCCCTTGGCGTGGCCGACGATGTTGCGGAAGGTGCGGCGCTTGGTGCCGGCAATGCCCAGGCACCAGCGCGGCTTCATCGCTAGGTCGACGATATTGGCCAGTGTCATCTTGGGCGGCGCCGATAGCCCGTTGCGGATATCCTTGTGGCGCTGCCCGAGGATCTGCAAATCGAGTGTCAGCACCAGCGCCGAGCACTTCGCCGCCTTGGCGCGGTCGATGAGGTTGAGCACGAAATCCTTGTCGCGCAGCACATAGAGCTGGAACCAGAACGGCTTCGTGGTCACCGAGGCGACGTCCTCGATCGAGCAGATGCTCATCGTCGAGAGCGTGAACGGTACGCCGAACTCTTCCGCCGCTTTCGCCGCCAGCATCTCGCCGTCGGCATGCTGCATGCCGGTCAGCCCGGTCGGGGCCAGCGCCACCGGCATCGCCACCTTCTCGCCGATCATGGTGGATTCCAGCGAGCGGTTGCTCATATCGACCAGCACGCGCTGGCGGAACTTGATCTTGCCGAAATCCTCTTCGTTCGCCCGGTAGGTGCTCTCCGTCCAGGCGCCGGAATCGGCATAGTCGAAGAACATCTTCGGCACCTTGCGGCGCGCCAGCTCCTTGAGGTCGGCGATGGTCAGGATGTCGCTCATGGTGGTCCCCGCTTGATGTATGCTTAGGAGCGTTTGCGTGTGGGTTCGATGTCGCCGGCTTCGGAGCGCTGTCGCAGCCTCAGCCGTGAGACGCGCTGCCAGTCGCCGCTGCGCTCGGCTTCCGCCATCGAGCGCTCGACATAGGTGATGTGATCCATCGCCGCCTTGCGCGCGGCGATCGGGTCGCCGGCCTTGATCGCGGCGTGGATCGCGCGGTGTTGTTGGAGCAGCGCTTCGCGCGCGCCGGGAACGCTGAACACCAACAGCCTGTTCTGGAACACGCCTTCGGAAAGCAGCCGGTAGCAGGAGCGCAGCGTGTGCAGCAGGATCATGTTGTGCGCGCACTCGCACACCGCGTGGTGGAATTCGACGTCGACTTCCGCTTCGTCGTCGAAGTCGCCGGTCCGGTGCGCCTCGTCCATGCGCGCCATGATGCGGTCCAGCAGCGCCAGATCCTCGGGCGTTGCCCGGCGCGCCGCGTATTCGGCCGCCACCGCTTCGATCTCGCGCCGGTATTCCAGATAGTCGGTCACCGCCTTGCGGTGCGTGGAGATGAGGTCCGTCACCGGCTTGGTGAAGAGCTGGCCGATGACGTCGGCGACATGCGTGCCGCCGCCCGGCCGCGTGGTCAGCAGCCCGCGCGCCTCGAGTGCCTTCAGCGCATCGCGCAGGATCGGCCGCGACACGTCGAACTGCCGCGCCAGCTCGCGCTCGCCCGGCAACCGGTCGCCGGTGCGCAGCACGCCTTCGAGGATAAGGCTCTCGATCTGCTGCACGACCTCGTCGGCGGTGCGCGAATGCTCGATCCTGGAGAAAATGTCGCTCAAAGGAGGCGCCTGGCGAATGGGACGGACACCGCCAGATTAAAGCCTCTGTCGCGAACTGGTCAAATTATTTATCCAATTCGTCCAAGCCGGTTGCGTCGCGGGCCAAGCGCCGCCTCCTCCGGCTGCCAACATTTGCTGTTTACGAGTCTCGCCGATTGCCGCAAGACGACCGGGTTGCACGAAGGGTCGAAAAAGGGGGACCAGCCGTGTCTGACGAGATATCCAGTCTCGAATTCCAGCCGCGCTCCCAGGGCAGCGTGATGGGCTTTCCGGCGCATGAGGGGCGCCCCGGCGCGCTCGGCGAAGTCCACGCGCGACCGCACCCGCTGGTCGAAAAGCCGCGTGTCCTCATCCAGCTTTCCTTCATGACCGACGGCGGGGCCGGCGTCGACCATGCCGTGCTTTCCGAACTGTCGCGGCGCCTCGGCATCGCCGTGCCCGAGCGCCATGCCCGCCACCACGCCATGAAATGGGGCAAAGGCACGCTGCGCTGGGAGCGACACACGGAATTCTCGACCTATCTCTGGGAAGGGCCGCTGGCGGAGAACGGCCGGGGCCAGGAGGATTCACCCTTCGGCAATGGCTTCTCGCCGCCGGGAACGGTGATTTCCGGCATACGGCTCGAGATCCGCAAATGGACGCAAGCGAGCGAGAAGCTGATTGCCGGCTTCGACCCGACCAGCCTGTGCCATTCGCTGGTCGAGCGCGGCGCCGCAGCCATCATCACCGATTTCCGCCAGGACGGCGACGGGCTGACCCGCATGCTGGTGCTCGATCGCGGCCTGACGCCGGCCAGCACCGGCGCCCTGTCGCAGCGGCTGATCGACATCGAAACCTACCGGACGCTTGCTATGCTCGGCCTGCCGCTGGCGTTGACGCTGTCCGGCCGCGCCCGTCGCATCGAGGACCGGCTGGCGCAGACCACGCTGGAAATGAAGGCGGTCGAGACCCGCGATAACCAGACGCTGCTCTCCGACCTTACCGAGCTTGCGGCCGAGCTGGAGGCCGATGCCGCATCCAGCCTCTACCGCTTCGGCGCCAGCCGCGCCTATGACGGCATCGTCACCGAACGGCTGGAGGCGCTCGATGAGGAACCGGTGCAAGGCTACGACACCTGGGCGGGCTTCCTGCTGCGGCGCATGGCGCCGGCCATGCGCACCTGCCGCTCGGTCGAGGAGCGCCAGGCCAATCTGTCGCGAAAACTCACCCGCGCCACCACGCTCTTACGCACCTGGGTCGATGTCGAGGTCGAGAAGCAGAACCGCGACCTGCTGGCCTCGATGAACAACCGCGCGCGGCTGCAACTGCGTCTGCAGCAGACGGTCGAAGGCCTTTCAGTCGCTGCCGTCTCCTACTATGTAGTCGGCCTGATCGGCTATGTCGCCAAGGGCGCCTCGATCTTCGGTCACGCTTTCGCGCCCGAAGTCGTCACCGCGGCATCCGTGCCGGTCGCCATCCTGCTCGTCTGGTGGGGCGTGCGCCGCGTGCGCAGGATGCACTCCGAACCGGCCAGGCATCCGGGAGAGTAATCTCCCCCTTGAGGGGAGATGTCGCCGAAGGCGACAGAGGGGGTCGCTGCGCGAGGAGCGCCAGCGCCTTCCTCGAAGACGGAAGACGTCGGCGATTTACGTGAGACGACCCCCTCTGACCGCTTCGCGGCCATCTCCTCCTCAAGGGGGGAGATCCGAGCGTAGCGGCAGATTGCCGCTGCGGAAGCTTGGTATTACGCTCGCCGCCGCGTGTGACCAAAGCAACGTTTGCAACAAAACTGTCTAGCTGGTAAAAGATTTTGACCAGTCAAGCGAGATGAGGCCCGCCCGATGTCCGGCCTAGCGATGCCCAAGCCAGACGCCGAGACCATGCGCCGTCGCGCCGAGATCGTCGCCGACATGCGCATCATCGTGCCGGGCGAGGGGGTCGTCGACGCCGCCAACGAAATGCGCGCCTTCGAGAGCGATGGCCTCACCGCCTATCGGCAGCTGCCGCTGGTCGTTGTGCTTCCCGAGACCGCCGCCCAGGTCTCGCGCGTCTTGAAATACTGTAACACGCGCAACATCCGCGTCGTGCCGCGCGGTTCCGGCACCTCGCTTTCCGGCGGCGCGCTGCCGCTGGAAGATGCGGTGCTGCTGGTGATGAGCCGCTTCAATCGCATTCTTCAAATCGACTATCCCAATCGTGTCGTCGTCGCCCAGCCGGGCGTCACCAATCTCGGCATCACCGCCGCCGTCGAGCAGGAGGGCTTTTACTACGCCCCCGATCCATCCTCCCAGATCGCCTGCTCGATCGGCGGCAACGTCGCGGAGAATTCCGGCGGCGTGCACTGCCTGAAATACGGGCTCACCGCCAACAATGTGCTGGGCATCGAGATGGTGCTGATGAACGGCGAGGTGGTGCGCCTCGGCGGCAGCCATCTCGACCAGGAAGGTTATGACCTGCTCGGCGTCATGACCGGCTCCGAGGGCCTGCTCGGCGTCGTCACCGAGGTGACGGTGCGCATCCTCAAGATGCCGGAGACGGCGCGCGCGCTGCTGATCGGTTTTCCGACCAGCGAAGAGGGCGGCCAGTGCGTCGCCGACATCATCGGCGCCGGCATCATCCCGGGCGGCATGGAGATGATGGATCGCCCGGCGATCCACGCCGCCGAGGATTTCGTCCATGCCGGCTATCCGCTCGACGTCGAGGCGCTGCTGATCGTCGAGCTCGACGGTCCGAGCGTCGAGGTCGATCACCTGATCGGCCTCGTCGAGGCGATCGCCCATCGCAACGGCTCGACCACCTGCCGCATCTCGCAGTCGGAACAGGAGCGGCTGAGTTTCTGGGCCGGGCGCAAGGCGGCGTTCCCGGCGGTGGGCCGCATCTCGCCCGACTACTACTGCATGGACGGCACCATCCCGCGCAAGGAATTGCCGCGCGTGCTCGCCGGCATGCGCGACCTGTCGGAGAAATACGGATTGGGCGTCGCCAACGTCTTCCATGCCGGCGACGGCAATTTGCACCCGCTGATCCTCTACGATGCCAACGTGCCGGGCGAGCTCGACAAGGCGGAAAGCTTCGGCGCCGACATCCTGCGGCTCTGCGTCGAGGTCGGCGGCGTGCTGACCGGCGAGCATGGCGTCGGCGTCGAGAAGCGCGACCTGATGCCGGAAATGTTCAACCAGATCGACCTCGACCAGCAGATGCGGGTCAAATGCGCTTTCGACCCCAACCATCTGCTCAACCCCGGCAAGGTCTTCCCGCAGCTGCGCCGCTGCGCGGAACTCGGGCGCATGCATGTGCACCGCGGCCAAGTGGCGTTTCCCGATATTCCGAGGTTTTGATGGGGGCCAATCTTCGCATGACGGCGATCCTTCGCGCCCCCCTCTGTCCTGCCGGACATCTCCCCCACAAGGGGGGAGATCAGCCATCATCGCGGCCTTCGCCAATCTCCGACGTTGCAAGAAAGGCGCGGTTGCCGAAACTGCCAATCTCCCCCCAAGTGGGGGAGATGTCCGGCAGGACAGAGGGGGGCGCGAAGGAACGTGGCATCTCCGCTTTCGAGGGTGCCTCCTGCTGATGTCCACTTTCACCCCACCCTCACCAGCCGAAGTCCTCTCAACCGTCCAATGGGCGGCCGCCGAAGATACACCGCTCGAAATCCAAGGCCACGGCTCCAAGCGCGGCATCGGCCGTCCTTTGCAGACCGAGCACACGCTCGACCTCTCAAAACTCACCGGCGTCACGCTCTACGAGCCGGCCGAGCTGGTGTTGTCGGCAAAGGCGGGCACGCCGCTCGCCGAACTTGAAGAGCTCCTCGCCGAGAACGGCCAGCAATTTGCCTTCGAGCCGATGGATTACGGCCCGCTGCTCGGCAGCGAGTCGGGCAAGGGCACGATCGGCGGCGTGCTTGCCTCAAACCTGTCAGGCCCGCGTCGTCTCAAAGCGGGCGCCGCGCGCGACCATATCCTCGGCATTGCCGCCGTCTCGGGGCGGGGCGAGGCTTTCAAGTCGGGCGGGCGCGTCGTCAAGAACGTCACCGGCTACGATCTCTCCAAGCTGATGGCGGGGAGCTGGGGCACGCTGGCCGTGCTGACCGACGTCACCTTCAAGGTGCTGCCGGCAGCCGAGGTGGAGGTGACGCTGGCCATCCGTGGCCTGCTTGACGATGCCGCGGTCGCCGCCATGGCGCTGGCGCTAGGCTCCAGCGCTGAAGTCTCGAGCGCGGCGCATCTGCCGGAGCGGATCGCCGCGAAGGTTGCGGCCGGCCGTCTGGGCAGCGATGCCGCGACACTGCTGCGCGTCGAAGGATTTGGTCCGTCGGTCGTCTATCGTATCGAAGCGCTCAAAAGGCTGCTCGGCAAGGCCGGTCCGCTGGAGGAGATTGCCGGCGAGGCATCGAAAGCCATCTGGCGCGACATCCGCGATTGCGCGCCTTTCGCCGATGGCGGCGCGCGGCCGGTGTGGCGCGTGTCGATGGCGCCGTCGCAGGCGCATCACATGGTGATGGCGCTGCGCATGCAGGCGGCGGTCGATGCCTTCTATGACTGGCAGGGCGGTCTGGTGTGGCTGTCGATGCGCGAGGACGATGCCGAAGCCGAGCTGCTGCGCGGGCTGATACGCAAGCATGGCGGCGGCCATGCCACGCTAGTGCGCGCCTCCGCCCCGCATCGCGCGGCGCTGCCGGTGTTCGAGCCGCAGCCGCCGCATCTGGCGGCGCTCTCGGCGCGGCTCAAGGCCGAGTTCGATCCGAAGCAGATTCTCAACCCCGGCCGCATGGCCTAGGACTGATATATGCAGACCAATTTCTCAGCCGCGCAGCTTGCCGATCCGCATGTCGCGGAATCGGAAAAGATCCTGCGCAAATGCGTGCATTGCGGCTTCTGCACCGCCACCTGCCCGACCTATGTGACTTTGGGCAATGAGCTCGATTCGCCGCGCGGCCGCATCTACCTCATCAAGGATATGCTGGAGAACGGCCGGCCGGCCGACAAGGAAATCGTCACCCATATCGATCGCTGCCTGTCCTGCCTCGCCTGCATGACGACATGCCCGTCGGGCGTGAACTACATGCATCTGGTCGACCATGCCCGCGCCCATATCGAGAAGACCTATAGACGACCGCCGCTCGACCGGCTGACGCGCGCCATGCTGGCTTTCGTGCTGCCTTATCCGGGGCGATTTCGCGCCGCGCTGAAACTGGCTGGGCTCGGCCGGCCGTTCATCGGCTTGTTCGAAAAACTGCCGGCGCTGAAGCCTGTCGCGGCGATGCTCAAGCTCGCGCCCTCGTCGATCCCGCCGGCCTCGCCGATGGCTTCGCCCGGCACGCATGCCGGGCAGGGCGCAAAGCGTGGCCGCGTCGCCATCCTCACCGGTTGCGCGCAGTCCGTGCTCGACCCCGCCATCAACGAAACGACCATCTCCCTGCTGACAAGGCTGGGCGTCGAGGTCGTGGTGCCCGAAGGCGAGGGCTGCTGCGGCGCGCTCGTGCACCATATGGGCCGTGAGGAAGCAACCCTTGCCTCGGCAAGGCGCAATGTCGATGCCTGGACGCGCGCCATCGAACAAGGCGGGCTCGACGCCATCGTCATCACCGCATCCGGCTGCGGCACCACGATCAAGGATTATGGCTTCATGCTGCGGCTCGATCCGGCCTATGCCGAAAAGGCTGCGCGCGTCTCGGTGCTGGCCAAGGACGTCACCGAATATCTCGCCGGTCTCGACCTGCCTGAGCCCGTGCGCAAGCCGGGCACGGTCGTCGCCTATCATTCCGCTTGTTCGATGCAGCACGGCCAAAAAATAACGCGCCAGCCGAAGGAGCTTCTGGCGAAAGCCGGCTTCGTCGTGCGCGACCCGCGCGAAGGTCATCTGTGCTGCGGCTCGGCCGGCACCTACAACATCCTGCAGCCCGACATCTCGGCCAAGCTGCGCGACCGCAAGATCCGGAACATCGAGGCGACCGGCGCCGAAATCGTCGCCACCGGCAACATCGGCTGCATCACCCAGATCGCGTGGGCGGCGAAGCTGCCGGTGGTGCATACGATCAAGCTGCTCGACTGGGCCTATGGCGGCCCAAAGCCGGAAGGCGTTTCCGACGCGAAGCCGGTCGCCGCCGAATAGACAGCGCTATTCCGCCGCGAGCTGGTCGGCGACGCCGTAGGTCGCGCGGTAAAGCGCGCGCTGGCGGTTGAGCGCCACCATGGTGTTGCGCAAGAGGATGGCCACTGTGAGTGGGCCGACGCCGCCGGGCACCGGCGTGATCCAGGACGCCACTTCCTTGACGCTCTCGGTGTCGACGTCGCCGACGATGCGGCTTTCGCCGTCCGGTCCGATTTCCGAATTGATGCCGATGTCGATGACACAAGCGCCGGGCTTCACCATGTCCGCCTTGATCAGCCTGGGCTTGCCGACGGCAACGAACAGCGCGTCGGCACGGCGTGCGTGCGCCGTCACCGAGCGCGTCATGTGATGGCAGACCGTCACCGTCGCGCCTTCGCTCATCAAAAGGAAGGCGATCGGCTTGCCGACGATCTCGGAATGGCCGACGACGACCACTTCGAGCCCCTTGAGATCGAGGCCGGTCTCCTTCAGCAGTTCGACCGAGGCCGCCGCCGTGCAGGGCGCCAGGTCGAGCTGGTTGTAGACGATGTTGCCGATCGAGGCCGGATGCATGCCCTCGACATCCTTCAACGGATGCACCGCCGCCTGCAGCGTCTTGATCGGGATATGCGCCGGCACCGGCCGCTGGATGATGATGCCGGTCACGCGCGGATCGGCATTGAGGCCGTGGATCGCCGCTTCCAACTCACCGGCGGTGATATCGGCGGCAAAACGCCGTTCCTCGAAGCCGATGCCGGCAAGCGCTGCCTTGGCGCGCTGGTTGCGCACATAGACATCGACCGCGTCGGTATCGCCGACGGTGATCGAAACCAGTTTTGGCGGAAAGCCTTCGGCGGTGGCGATCGCCGCGTCTTCGCTCACGGAAGCGATGATGCGCTGGGCGACCGGGCCGCCTTTAAGGTAGCGGCTGTCGTCGGTCCGGGTCATGGCTGGCACCTTTGCCTTCTGGAGCAATTCGGGGAAATGCGCGCAAGCGGCTCTCAGCCCGGAATTGCGTAGCAACTGAGATTTGTGCACTGCAATAGCAGAGGCGCTTCAGGAAATCAGCCCCGGAAAACGAAACGCCCTGCGTTCAGGGCGACCTGCCGCTCCATACTCAGCGGTTTGGAACATGCATCCAACAAGTACCCGGAAACGGAAAAAGGCAGCGCGGTTGCCCGCGCTGCCTTTTCGTGACCGGCCGTATCCCCACACGGCCCGTCCCCCGTTAACTCGCTGCCAGTCTAAGCATCTCTTGCGAAAGCGCGCTATGGCATGAGGGCAACAGCAAGCCAAAAAGAACAGTTAGCGCAGCCTGACCGGCTGATTTGCGATCACTTATATCACCTCGACCGTGGTTCCGACATTCACGCGCTCGTAAAGGTCGACGACGTCTTCGTTGCGCATGCGGATACAGCCGGAAGATACCGCGCCGCCGATCGTCCAGGGCTGGTTGGTGCCATGGATGCGGTATTCGGTGGTGCCGAGATAGAGCGCGCGCGCGCCGAGCGGGTTTTCGATGCCGCCGGCCAGATAGGTCGGCAGGTAGCGGCCCTTGGCCGCCTCGCGCTTGATCATCTGCGCCGGTGGGCGCCAGTCCGGCCAAACCTTCTTGTCGGTGATCTTGTGCGTGCCGGACCACTCGAAGCCCGGCTTGCCGGTGCCGACGCCGTAGCGGCGCGCCTTGCCGTTCTTCTCCACCAGATAGAGGAAATTCTCATGGGTATCTATGACGATGGTGCCCGGCTTGGCCGGCCCGTCATAGGCGACCTCCTGCGGCAGATAGATCGGGTCGATCTGCGGTCGCATCGCGATCCGCTTGGCCGGCTGCTGCACGGCCGCCGTGCGCTGCTGATCGGGCTGTGCCCGGAACAGTCGCCGCTGCGGCTGCTGCGCCGTCTGCCGCGCGGGGCGCACGATGCCCGGCGCGCGGCCAAGCTGCAGCACCCAGGGCGCCGAAAGGTCGGGGCTCACCATCACCGGCGGCATGTCGGCATAACGGTCGTTGGCAAGGGAGGTCGTGACGCAGGCGGCGAGAACGGCCACCGCGCCAAGCAGGGAACAAAACGCTGTCTTCATCGGAACGCACCTTGATCGTCGAACTCATCCAGGGCGGGGAGGCGCCCTCGGTTTCGCGATCCTTGGCGTGGAGCGGCAAGCAAAACATGAATCGGAATGCGTAAAATGCTGCTTTGTCAGTAAAGCTTTTGGTGTGGTTACCGGCGGGTTCAGGAATCTGGTAAAGCCACGGTAAAAGCGGCGCTGAAGCGCATTAACGAATGGATTTGCGGTGATGGCACAAGAAACTTCCGGCGTTCTCGAAGGCCCCGACGGCAAGGCGCGCTGTTTCTGGCACGGCAATCTGCCGGACTATCTGCACTATCACGACCATGAATGGGGTCGGCCGGTAACGGATGATCGCCGGCTGTTCGAAAAGATCTGCCTGGAAGGGTTCCAGTCGGGCCTGTCGTGGCTGACCATCCTGCGCAAGCGCGAGAATTTCCGCGAGGCCTTTGCAAATTTCGACTTCGACAAGGTGGCGGCGTTCACCGATAAGGATGTCGAGCGCCTGCTCGGCAATGCCGGCATCATCCGCCATCGCGGCAAGATCGTCTCTACCGTCAACAACGCCAAGCGCGCCCGCGAGATGGTCGATGAATTCGGCTCTCTGGCCGCCTGGTTCTGGAAGTTCGAGCCGGGTCCGGAGGAACGGCCATCGGTCGTCGACCTCGCGCATCTGCGCGCCAATCCGACGACGGCGGTCTCGGTCAGGATATCGAAGGAATTGAAGAAGCGCGGCTGGAATTTTGTCGGCCCCACCACCGTCTATGCCTTCATGCAGGCGATGGGCCTGGTCAACGATCATCTCGAAGGCTGCTACTGCAGGGCAGAGGTGGAGAAGGAACGCAAGAAGTTCAAGCGGCCGAAGTGAGGCGCCTCACTTCTCGAACCGTCCCTTATGGCCGCTGCCGTTGATGTCCCAGACCAGGCTGGAACCCGACACCGTCAGCACCAGTCCGCTGAAACCGCTGTCGTCCGGCGTGTGATGCGTGGAGGCCGAACTGCGGCCGGCCGGGATGACCTCGACCGTCGAGCCCGTCCTCACCCAGCAGCCCTTGCCGTACTGATCGTTGGCGCCGTAGGCGAGCGCGAACTCGAAGCTGCCATCTTTCTTCAGCAACAGTTCCGAGCCGACCTCCATGACGCCGTTCAGGTAATAATGGCCGGCAAGACGGGCATCGCCCGGCTGGCACGCGTTGGCCGCGCCCGTTGCGCCAACGACCAGCGCGCCGGCAAGTGCGCACGCAAATTGCAACTGCATGATGATCCCCCGATCAAACGAAATCAGACGCTGCCGGCGCCCGTCAAAAACAGCCCGGCGACAATGGCTGCAAGCGCGGCGAAGGCCGGGTAGATGACCAGCAGCCCGGCGGCCAGCGCGTCGCGCATCGTCGGCCGACGGGTTGCGACCTCGAACGGTCCGGCCGGCTGCCGCGCCGGTTTGATCGAGGCATTGCCGGCAGCCCGCAACCTGGCAGGCGTGCCGCACTCGAAGACGTCTTTTGCCGCCGTCATGGCCCCGAGCCCCTTGTTTCGGCCCGCTTTATGGTCGTCGATTGTGTCTGCAGCATGCCGCGCTGGCGGCGGAGTTGTTTCGTTTTCGGTGTGTTTTGTTTCGACGGCGGCTGGAATCTCGCACTCTTCGAAACGAAGTCTGACGTCGTTCGTCGCTCGCTTGGCCGCAAATTATCGAACAGTTCTCGACCTCTCCACGCGCCAGGCGGCAAACCCTTGCCGCACCAAGCAGCATCGGTTAGGACACGCGCGCCTTGGAAATAGGAAATTTCCTGCCCATGGCGCGCCACGAAACACCGAGTAACCATTCCATGGCCGACAAATCCGAAAAGACGAAAGCGCGGCTGCCGCGCGGTTTTGCCGACCGCAGCGCCGAAGACATCCGCGCCGTCGAGAAGATGATGGCGACCATCCGCTCGGTTTATGAGCTTTACGGCTTCGAGCCGGTCGACCAGCCGATGATCGAATACACCGATGCGCTGGGCAAATTCCTGCCCGACCAGGACCGGCCGAACGAAGGCGTCTTCTCCTTCCAGGACGATGACGACCAGTGGCTGTCGCTGCGCTATGACCTGACCGCGCCGACGGCGCGTTTCGTCGCCGAGAATTTCGACAAGCTGCCGAAGCCCTATCGCAGCTATCGCTCCGGCTGGGTGTTCCGCAACGAGAAGCCTGGCCCGGGGCGCTTCCGCCAGTTCATGCAGTTCGACGCCGACACCATCGGCACACCGGGCGTGGCGGCGGACGCCGAGATGGCGATGATGATGGCCGACGTGATGGAAGCGCTCGGCATCAAGCGCGGCGACTACGTCATCCGCGTCAACAACCGCAAGGTGCTGGACGGCGTGCTCGATGCGATCGGGCTTGGTGGCGAGGAAAATGCTGGCCGCCGGCTGACGGTGCTGCGCGCCATCGACAAACTGGACAAGCTGGGGCCGGAAGGCGTGAGGCTGCTGCTTGGCCCGGGACGGTGGGATGGCGGCAAGGAAGGCGAAGGCGATTTCGCCAAAGGCGCCGGGCTGAATGGCGCACAGGCCGAAGCGGTTCTTCTCGCAACGGCAAGGAACGGACAGGCCGGCCAGGATTCCGGCGTCAGTGCCAACGCCGTCTATCAGGAAGGCGTCGGCGAACTGGCAACGATTGAAGCCCTAGTCAGGGCAGCAGGTTACGGCGAAGACCGTGTTGCCATGGACCGTTCCGTCGTGCGCGGCCTCGAATATTATACCGGCCCGGTCTTCGAGGCCGAGCTGCTGGCCGAGATTCCCAATGAGGACGGCCAGATTGTGCGCTTCGGCTCGGTCGGCGGCGGCGGGCGCTATGACGGGCTGGTCTCGCGCTTCCGCGGCGAGCCGGTGCCGGCGACCGGCTTTTCCATTGGCGTCTCCCGGCTGATGACCGCGCTGAAGAACCTCGGCAAGCTGGATACGTCGGAAGTCGTCGCTCCGGTCGTCGTGCTGGTGATGGACAGGGACACGGAAAGCCTCGGCCGCTACCAGAAGATGGTCGCCGACCTGCGCGCCGCCGGCATCCGCTCCGAAATGTATCTCGGCGGCGCCGGCATGAAGGCACAACTGAAATATGCCGACCGCCGCGGCAGCCCGGTCGCCATCATCCAGGGCGGCGACGAGCGCGCCAAGGGCGAGCTGCAGATCAAGGACCTGATCGAAGGCGCGCGCATGTCGGCCGAAATCGCCGACAACGCCGAATGGCGCGCCGCAAGGCCGGCCCAGGTGACTGTGGCGGAGGGCGAGCTGGTTGGAGAGGTGAAGAAGATCCTGGCGGCGCAGGCCGAGGAGCGGGCACGTGGAAAGTAGAGCGCCGACCTCTCCTTCTCCCCTTGTGGGAGAAGGTGGCCCAGCGAAGCTCGGTCGGATGAGGGGTGTTCCAGGAAACGCCGACGTCTCATTCCTTCCAGCGCCCCTCATCCGTCTTGGCGCTTCGCGCCAATCCACCTTCTCCCACAAGGGGAGAAGGGGAGGGCAAGCCCGATGACCTCCCGCCCCGCGATCGCCGCCGACATCGCAAAACTCTTCGCCACGCGCGACACTCACGCGGTCGAGGTCGCTGTGCTGCAGCCGGCCGACCCGTTCCTCGACATGGCGGGTGAGGACCTGCGCCGCCGCATCTTCCTCACCGAGAGCGAGACCGGCAAGACGCTGTGCCTGCGGCCCGAATTCACCATTCCGGTCTGTCTCGATCACATCGCCAGCCAGGCCGGCACGCCGCGCCGCTATTCCTATCTCGGCGAAGTGTTCCGCCAGCGCCGCGAAGGCGGCAACGAGTTCTTCCAGGCCGGCATCGAGGATCTCGGCGACAGCGACACGGCCGCGGCCGACGCGCGCTCGCTCGCCGACGCGCACGCCCTGCTTTCGCTGGTGCTGCCGGGACCGGCGCTCGCCGTCACGCTTGGCGACCAGACGCTGTTCGAGGCGGTGCTGGCGGCGCTTGGCCTGCCGCGCGGCTGGCGCATGCGGCTTGCGCGTGCCTTCGGCTCGGCGCCAATGCTGGAAGCAGCCCTTGCCGATCTCGCCAACCCGCCGCGCAACAGCCAGCTCACCGGTCGCGTCGCCACGTTGGTGCTCGACGGCGATGCGGAAGCTCTTGCCGCGCATATCTCGGCCGGCATGGAGGAGGCCGGGCTGTCGGCATCGACCGGCCGCGCCCCGGCCGACATCGCGCGCAGGCTGATCGAGAAAGCGCAGCTGCGCAGCGTGCGGCTCTCGAACGAAGCCTTCTCGGCGCTGAAAGATTTTCTGACGATCGACGTCGCGCTGGATGGCGCAACGGCGGCGCTCGAAAAATTTGCCGCCGATGCCGGCCTGTCGCTGGGGCCGGCGCTGGAGAATTTCGCTGCTCGCGCCAGGGCGATCGAGGCGCACGGCCTGCCGTCGGCGCAAATCCGCTACGACGCCGCCTTCGGCCGTCCGCTCGACTATTATACCGGTCTCGTCTTCGAGATTGCCGCAGGTGATGGCGATCGCCCGCTGGCCGGCGGCGGCCGCTACGACAGGCTGCTGACGCTGCTCGGTGCAAGGAAGCCGATCCCCGGCGTCGGCTTCTCGGTCTGGCTCGACCGCATCGAGGCCTTGCGGGAGGGGACGCGATGATCACGCTGGCGATCCCGTCGAAAGGCCGGCTCAAGGAGCAGTCTCTGGACGTGCTGGCCAAGGCCGGCTTGACTGTCGCCCTGCCGCAGGATGACCGCAAATACCGCGCCCGCATCGACGGCCTCGACAACGTCGAGGTGGCCTTCCTCTCCGCGTCCGAGATTGCCGGCGAGATCGGCCAAGGGGCGGTCGATCTCGGCATTACCGGCGAGGATTTGCTGCGCGAGAACCTTGCCGACTGGGAAGCGCGGGCAGAAATCGTCGCCCGCCTCGGCTTCGGCCATGCCGATGTCGTGGTGGCGGTGCCGGACATCTGGCTCGACGTCGATAATATGGCCGACCTCGACGACGTCGCCGCCGACTTCCGCCAGCGCCATGGCCGGCGCTTGCGCATCGCCACCAAATATTGGCGGCTGACGCAGCAATTCTTTTCGCTCAAGCACGGCATCCAGGTCTACCGCATCGTCGAGAGCCTCGGCGCCACCGAAGGCGCCCCGGCCGCGGGCCTGGCCGACGTCATCGTCGACATCACCACCACCGGTTCGACGCTGCGCGCCAACCATCTCAAGGTGCTGGGCGACGGCACGATCCTGAAGTCGCAGGCCTGTCTGGTTGCTTCGAAAAAGCAGCGCGATGGAGCGGATGAGGCGCAATTGCGCGACATCGCCACGAAAATGGCTGCGCTGGCCGGTTAGCCACCATACTATCGGCGGGTTTCCACCATCACGGCGGGCTGATAGGCTGGCTTGATCCCGGGAGGAGACGGCGATGGCGATCAAACTCGATGAGCTCATGAACGCCACCAATCTGCGCAAGCCGCGCAACAGCTTCATTGCTCCGGTGGGCGGCAAGGCGCATGTGTCGGGCGACCGCTCGGTGCCTTTGCTCGACAAGACCATTCCGGCACTGTTTTCCGACACGGTGAGCAAATACGCCACGCTCGATGCCGCGGTTTTCGTCGGCCAGGACAAGCGCTTCACCTGGAGCGAGCTTTCCGACACGGTCGACGCTTTGGCCGCCGGCTTCCTGGCGCTTGGGCTGGAAAAGGGCGATCGCGTCGGCATCTGGTCGCCCAACCGCTGGGAGTGGCTGGTGACGCAGTTCGCCACCGCGCGCATCGGGCTGATCCTGGTCAACATCAACCCGGCCTACAGGCTGACCGAGCTGGAATATGCGCTGAACAAGGTAGGTTGCAAGGCACTGGTCACCGCCGTCGACTTCAAGACCTCGGACTATCTCGGCATGATCGAGACGCTGGCGCCGGAAATCGCTACCGCCGAACCCGGCAAGCTCAAGGCCAAGAAGCTGCCGACGCTGAAGATCGTCATCCGGATGGGCGACGACAATTCGCCGGGCATGTTCAATTTCGGCGATGTGTTGGCCATGGCCGGCCGCGACGAGCATGACAGCCTCGACCGCATCTCGGAGAACCTGAAGCCCGGCGATGCCATCAACATCCAGTTCACCAGCGGAACGACGGGCGCGCCGAAGGGCGCGACGCTGACGCATTCCAACATCGTCAACAACGGCAATTTCGTCACCTCGGCGATCCGGCTCACCGTCGACGACCGGCTCTGCATCCCGGTGCCGCTCTATCACTGCTTCGGCATGTCGATGGGCACGATGGGCTGCGTCTCCAAGGGCGCCACGATGGTCTTTCCAGGCGAAGGCTTTGACGCCGGCGCGACGCTAAAGGCTGTCGCGCAGGAACGCTGCACCGGCCTCTACGGCGTGCCGACCATGTTCGTCGCCATGCTCGACCATGCCGATTTCTCCACCTTCGACCTTTCCAGCCTGCGCACCGGCATCATGGCCGGCTCGCCATGCCCGATCGAGGTGATGAAGAAGGTGGTGTCGCTCATGCATATGGGCCAGGTGACCATTGCCTACGGCATGACCGAAACCAGCCCGGTCTCGTTCCAGAGCAGCGTCGACGATCCGCTGGAAAAGCGCGTCTCCACCGTCGGTCGCGTCCACCCGCATGTCGAGGTGAAGGCGATCGGGGCGGACGGCGCCACCGTCGCGGTCGGCGCGCCGGGCGAGCTCTGCACACGCGGCTATTCGGTGATGAAGGGCTATTGGGACGACGCCGAAAAGACCCGCGAGGCGATCGACGCCGACGGCTGGATGCACACCGGCGACCTCGCCACCATCGACGCCGAGGGCTATTGCAACATCGTCGGTCGGGTCAAGGACATGGTCATCCGCGGCGGTGAGAACGTCTACCCGCGCGAGGTCGAGGAATTCCTCTACCGCCATCCAAAAATCAAGGAAGTGCAGGTCTTCGGCATTCCCGACGACAAATATGGCGAGGAGCTCTGCGCCTGGATCGTCCTCCGGCCCGGCGAGATCGCCACCGCCGAGGAGATCAAGGCTTTCTGCGCCGGCCAGATCGCGCATTACAAGGTGCCGCGCTACATCCGTTTCCGCGCCGAACTGCCGATGACGGTGACCGGCAAGCCGCAGAAATTCCTGATGCGCGAGGCGATGGTGGAAGAACTAGGGCTGGTGGCGCAGAAGACGGCGTAAAGCGGGATCGACCCGAAATATTCACGGTTTTGAAATGCGCCAGAGGGGGCAGCGCTCTTCGTGCATTTCTGGATAGGTCATGGATAACGAGTTTCCAAACTTCGCGGCGCTGAAGACCGCCAAAGCCGAAAACATAGATTATCGCATAGTCGTCCGGCGTGGAGCGCGAACCGGCAATGCGATCGTCATGGCTCCGCATGGCGGGAAAATCGAACCCCGCACCTCGCTGATCGCCGAAACGATAGCAGGACGCGATCTCGATATGTATTGCTTTGAAGGGCTCATGCCGCAAAGCAACCGAGAGCTGCACATAACATCCAGGAACTTTGACGAGGAATCCGCGCTGGAATTGTTGCGGACGAAGGCCACGGTCGTCGCTATCCACGGCCGTCAGGATCGAGACGATCCTTCGACAGTCTACATGGGCGGCAAGGACGTGATGCTGATTTCAGAAATAGTCTGGCGTTTGCAGGAGGCCGGCTTCCAGACAAATAACGATAACCATCCGTTTCCGGGTATCCAGGATTCGAACATCGTCAACCGGGGGCTGACGGGGAAAGGAGCGCAACTGGAAGTGCCCTTCTCGCTGCGCCGCCGGCTGGGGAACGAGCCCGAACTTCTGGAAAAATTCTGCATGGCGGTTCGCAAGGCCATCGAGACATTCGACGCCAAAAATGGTGCCCAGTCCTCAATCATGTTTTGAACGGCGCGCTTGGCAGCAAAGATGCCCGTGAGAGGTGCTCCCCACGCGCTTTTCCGCTAAGTTAGCGCAAATGCGTGGGGGACTTGAATGACTGGTTACGGGCGGTCGGTGACTTCCTACACGATGCCGTTGGCCGCGCTGGCGATGGCTCTCGCGGTCAGGGCCAGCGGCGTTTCGGTCGACGAAGGATCGCTGAACGTCAGGATACCTGTCGGAGCGCTGTCGGGCGCCATCATGTTCACCACCATATTCGTGGTGCTCGACCACGCCGAGGCACTCGCCCGGCGCGTGGGGGAGCCCTACGGAACTTTGGTGCTGACTTTTGCGGTGACGGCGATTGAAGTGTCGATCATCGTCTCCATGATGCTGCATGGAGAAAACAACCCGACACTGGCCCGCGAGTCCGTTTTCTCGACGGTAATGATTACCTCCACCGGCGTTGTCGGCACCTGTCTCACGCTTGGCGGCTGGCTTCATCGCAAGCAGGCGATCGTTCGGCAAGGGACCAGCGCTTACCTGGCGGTTCTGATCGCGCTGGCCGTGATGACGCTTATCCTTCCGACCTACACCCAAGCCACGGATCCCGGCACGTTTTCGGCAGCTCAGCTTGGTTTTGTAAGCGCCCTTTCAGTGCTGCTCTATGCAAGTTTCGTGTTCGCCCAGACCGTCCGGCACCGGGAGGACTTCGTCCAGGAACACGGACACGACGTTTCAACGCGAACCGTTCCTCCCGAAAGCGTATCTGTCAGCGCCTTGCTGCTGTTATGCGGGCTGATCGGAATTGTCATGCTCGCCGAGCAGGTCGCCGCGGGTGTCGAAGATACGCTGGCTGCCTACCAGGTGACCCAGGCCGACAGCATCGTGGGGGCGTTGATCGCCGGGCTGGTTTTGATGCCGGAGGCGATTTCGGCGGTTCGCGCCTCACTCAACAATGAGCTGCAGCGCAGCTTGAACGTTGCGATGGGTTCGGCCTGCGCCACGATCGGTCTGACAATACCGGCGGTCGCGGCCGCCAGCCTGCTGACGGGCAGAGGGTTGACCCTGGGGCTGCCGGCGACCGATGCGGTGCTTCTGGTGCTGGCGCTTTTCATTTGCAGCGTGAGCTTCAGCACGGAAAGAACGACGTTCCTGACCGGCATGGTTCATGTCGTGGTGTTTCTCGCCTATGTGTTTCTGATATTTGTGCCGTGAAACGCGGTTGCGGCCGGCCATTGGGCGCGGGGATGGAGTGGGCGTGGAAAGCTGTTCACGCCGCAAGCACAGCCCGATCCAGCCCCCGTATGATCCTCGCCAGCTCCGCGCATTCGTCCTGCCGCGCCCTGTTGCGGCGCCAGGCCATGCAGATCAGGCGCTGCGGCATCGGTTCCTGGAACGGCACGATCTTGAGGTCCGGCATGACGCCGGCGGCGCTGGCCGCCATTTCCGGCACCAGTGTGACGCCGAGCCCATGCGCCACCATCTGCAAGAGCGTCGTCAGGCTGGTCGCGCCGTAGCTTGCCATCGCCACTGGCCGCACATTGCCGCAGACGGCCAGCGCCTGCTCGCGCAGGCAATGGCCTTCCTCCAAAAGCATCAGCCGCTCCAGTGCCGGGCTTTCGGGCGGCACGGGCGGCGAGGCGAAGGCCGGGTCGCCCGACGGCACGGCCAGGAAGAACCGATCGGGGAAGAGCTCTTCGGTGACGAGGCCGGGATGGTCGAGCGGCAGCGCGGCGATAAAAGCGTCGAGCCGGCCGGAGGCCGTGCCATCGACCAATGATGCGGTCACCGCCTCGCGCAGCTCGAGCTGCAGGGCAGGGTATTTCTTCTTCAACTCCGGCAGCACGTGCGGCAGCAGGTACGGCGCCACCGTCGGAATGATGCCCAGCCGGAAGCGGCCCTCCATGGCGGGGCGACCGCGTCGAGCCGTCGTTTCGACGTCACGGATATCGGCGAGGATGCGCTCGATGCGCGGCTGCAAGGCATGCGCCTCATCGGTCATCCGCACCGTCTTGCCGCCGCGTTCGAACAGACGACAGTTCAGTCGTTCTTCCAACTCGGCGATCTGCAATGACAGTGCCGGCTGGCTGACGCCGGCAAGCTTGGCGGCGCGACCGAAATGCAGCGTCTGCGCCAGCGCGTCGAAATAAAGCATCTGACGAACGGTGAGACCAATCATAAGCAAAGGCTATCAAAACAAACAGGAAAGGCAATTTGTCTTTATCGGCTGGCCGGCCTAGTCTGGAATCGTTCCAGGTTGGCGCGGCCCATGGCCGCCCCCGCACATCTCGGGAAAATCGACCTCGGCGAAATTCAACCTCGGCAAATCGGAGAGACTAAGATGGACGCGAAAACCGACGACAACAGCGCTGGCAAATGCCCTGTCGCGCATGGATCCTCGGCAAGGACCAACCGTGACTGGTGGCCGAACCAGCTCGACCTTGCCGTGCTGCATCAGCAGTCGAACCTCTCGGACCCGATGGGCGAAGATTTCGACTACGCCAAGGAATTCCAGAGCCTCGACCTAGATGCGGTGATCAAGGACCTGCACAAGGTCATGACGGATTCGCAGGACTGGTGGCCGGCCGACTTCGGCCATTACGGGCCGCTCTTCATCCGCATGGCCTGGCACAGCGCCGGCACCTATCGCATCGGCGATGGCCGCGGCGGCGCCGGCGCCGGCCAGCAGCGTTTTGCGCCGCTCAACAGCTGGCCGGACAATGCCAATCTCGACAAGGCGCGCCGGCTGCTGTGGCCGGTCAAGCAGAAATACGGCCGCAAGATTTCCTGGGCCGACCTTCTGATCCTCACCGGCAACGTCGCGTTGGAATCGATGGGCTTCAAGACCTTCGGCTTCGCCGGCGGCCGCGCCGACGTGTGGGAGCCGGAGCAGGACGTGGACTGGGGCTCCGAGACCAAGTGGCTGGACGATCAGCGCTATTCCGGCGATCGCGAGCTGCAAGGCCATCTCGGCGCCGTGCAGATGGGCCTCATCTACGTCAACCCCGAAGGTCCGAACGGCAAGCCGGACCCGATCGCCGCGGCGCGCGACATCCGCGAGACCTTCGGCCGCATGGCGATGAACGACGAAGAAACCGTCGCGCTGATCGCCGGCGGCCACACCTTCGGCAAGACCCACGGCGCCGGCGACGCCTCGCTGGTGGGCGCCGAACCGGAAGGCGCCGGCATCGAGGCTCAGGGCCTCGGCTGGTCGAGCAAATATGCTTCCGGCATCGCCGGCGACGCGATCACCTCCGGCCTCGAGGTCACCTGGACGACCACGCCGACCAAATGGAGCAGCAACTTCTTCGACAATTTGTTCAACTATGAATGGGAGCTGACCAAGAGCCCGGCCGGCGCCCATCAGTGGACGCCGAAGGGCGGCGCCGGCGCCGGCACGGTTCCGGACGCGCACAACCCTTCGAAGCGCCACGCGCCGGCCATGCTCACCACCGACCTCGCGCTGCGCTTCGATCCGGCCTACGAGAAGATCGCGCGCCGCTTCCATCAGCACCCCGAGCAGTTCGCCGACGCCTTCGCCCGCGCCTGGTTCAAGCTCACCCACCGCGACATGGGACCGGTCGTGCGCTATCTCGGCCCGCTCGTGCCGAAGGAAGAGCTGATCTGGCAGGACCCGATCCCGGCCACCGACCATGAGCTGGTCAGCGAGCAGGACATCGCCTCGCTCAAGGCGAAGATCCTGGCCGCCGGCCTGTCGGTGTCGGAGCTTGTCTCGACCGCCTGGGCCTCGGCTTCGACCTTCCGCGGCTCGGACAAGCGCGGCGGCGCCAATGGCGGCCGCATCCGGCTTAGCCCCCAGAAGGACTGGGAGGTCAACCAGCCGGCTCAGCTCTCGAAGGTGCTGGCAAAGCTGGAAGCCATCCAGAAGGAGTTCAACGCGGCGCAGACCGGCGGCAAGAAGGTCTCGCTCGCCGATCTCATCGTGCTCGGCGGCGTCGCTGCTGTCGAGAAGGCCGCCAAGGATGGCGGCAATGAGGTGAAGGTGCCCTTCACGCCTGGCCGTATGGACGCTTCACAGGAACAGACGGATGTCCACTCCTTCGCGCCGCTCGAGCCGGTCGCCGACGGCTTCCGCAACTACAGCGGAGGCAAGCTGCCGATGTCGGTCGAAGCAATGCTGGTCGACCGCGCCCAGCTTCTGACGCTGACGGCGCCGGAGATGACGGTGCTGGTCGGCGGCCTGCGCGTGCTCGGCGCAAATGTCGGCGGCTCGAAGCACGGCGTCTTTACCGATAGACCGGGCACATTGACCAACGACTTCTTCGTCAACCTGCTCTCGATGGCGACCGTCTGGGACCCGGCGGCCGGTTCCGAGCCGGGCTCCGACGAGGTGTACGAGGCGCGCGACCGCAAGACCAAGCAAGTGAAGTGGACCGGCACCCGCGCCGACCTGATCTTCGGCTCGCACGCACAATTGCGCGCGCTCTCCGAAGTCTATGGCTCGAGCGACGCCAAGGCGAAGTTCGTCGGGGATTTCGTCAAGGCGTGGACCAAAGTGATGAATCTCGACCGCTTCGACATCGCCGCGAGGTAAGGTCTTATCCTCCCACTAAAAAGGCGCGGGGCTTTGCCTCGCGCCTTTTCTGGTTCAATCCTGCGGGACCGATCAGTCCTTTTCGAACACGCCCGCCTTGGCGACGACGCCGGCGATCGCGCCGCCGATCAGCGGCGCGACGATGAACAGCCAGAGCTGGCCGAGCGCCGCGCCGCCCGAAAACAGCGCCGGGCCGATCGAGCGCGCCGGATTGACCGATGTGCCGGTCACCGGGATCATGGCGAAGTGAATCCCGGCAAGCGTCAGGCCGATGACCAGGCCGGCGAAGGCGGTGGTGTGCTTGGCGTTGGTGACGCCGAGGATCACGGTGACGAAGGTGAAGGTGCCGATCAGCTCCCACAGGAAAGCCGAGCTCATGCCCCACTTCGTTTCGTCCCAGCCATTGGCGCCGAAGCCGCCGGTATGGCCGCCGGCCTGGCCGGAGACGATGATCCACAGCGCCAGCGAAGCGATGATGGCGCCGATGATCTGCGCGATCCAGTAAGGGACGACATCCTTGGCCGGCATCCGCCCCGCCAGGAACACGCCAAACGTCACCGCCGGATTGAGATGCGCGCCCGAGATCGGGCCGATCGCATAGGCCGCGGCGATCAGGCCGATGCCGAACGCCAGGCCGATGCCTTCCTGCCCGAGCGGCAGCGCGCCGCCGAACCCGCCCGTGACCACGGAGGCGGTGCCGATGAACACCAACAAAAACGTGCCGAGAACTTCTGCCAGATAGGTTTTCATTGCCCTCTCCTCGTAAGGATCCGCCAAACCGCGTTTCCCGCGCCGCGAATCACTGCCGGAAGAGTATTCCCGCCGGCAAAACTTGGAAAGCTGAGAGCTTAAGCCAACGGGCTTGCTTGTACGCGCCAGTCAAAACATTAGAAACCTTTCATGTTCTGGCCGGTTTGCTCTTTTTTAAGCGGTGTCGCCTGCTTTGAAAAACCTTTCGGGGACATCGCCCGGTATGAAACGGGGTTTGACGGGCAATGCGAACAGAACCCTTTCAATCCGGGCCTGAAACGCTTTAAGAGCGGGCTGGAGCCAATTTTGTAGAGCAATCGGAAAACGGGATGCGACTGGGCGGAAGGTTAGCGGCGGCCATCGAGGTTCTGGAAGACATTGGCCGGCGTCACCGGCCGGTGGCCGACGCCTTGCGCGATTGGGGCCTGTCGCACCGCTTCGCCGGCGGCGGCGACCGTGCCGCCATCGGCAACATCGTCTATGATGCGCTGCGCCGCAAACGCTCGGCCGGCTGGCTGTTCGGCGAGGACACGCCGCGCGCCATCGGCTTCGGCGCGCTGCTGCTCGAATGGGGGCAGACGGCGCGGTCGCTGAATGAGGCGCTCGATGGCGACAAATTCGCGCCGCCGCTGCTCAGCGCAGCCGAGCTGAATGCGGCGGCCGGACGCAGGCTTGACGATGCGCCCGACGCCGTGCGGGCGGATGTCCCGGACTGGTGCGCGCCGCTGCTCGAACAGACCTATGGCGACGCCTGGGTCGAGGAAGGTGCTGCTCTGGCGCGGCGGCCGCCGCTCGATCTCAGGGTCAACACGCTCCAGGCCGATCGCGCCAAGGTGCTGGCCGAGCTGCTGGGCACGGGTGCCGCGCCCGCGGCAATCGCGCCGCACGGCATCCGCATCCCGCCGATCGACGGCGACGGCCGGCACCCGAACGTGCAGGCCGAGCCGGCCTTCCAGAAAGGCTGGTTCGAAGTGCAGGACGAGGGCTCGCAGCTTGCCGCCGCGCTCGCCGGCGCTGAGCCTGGCATGCAGGTGCTCGACTATTGCGCCGGCGCCGGCGGCAAGACGCTGGCGCTGTCGGCCGAGATGGGCAACACAGGCCAGCTCTTTGCCCATGACGCGGAGAAGGTGCGCCTGGCGCCGATCTTCGAGCGTATCCGCCGCTCGCACAACCGCAACGTCCAGGTTCTCAGCAAGCCGACGGAGCTGGCGCCGCTCACCGCGCATATGGACATCGTGCTGATCGACGCGCCCTGCACCGGCAGCGGCACCTGGCGGCGGCGGCCCGACGCCAAATGGCGGTTGACGGACAGGCAGCTCGAAGCCCGCAGGGCTGAGCAGCAGGCGATCCTCGACACGGCCCAGGCCTTCGTCAAACCGGGTGGCTTGCTGGTCTACGTCACCTGCTCGGTGTTCGATGCCGAAAACGGGGAGCAGGTCGCGGCTTTCCGCGAGCGCCATGGCGGCTTTGCGCCGGTCGACCATCGCCAGCTCTGGCACGGTCGCTTCCCCGGCCATGAAGGTGCCGCGCGTATTGCCGGCACCGGCGGCATCTCGCTGTCGCCGGCGCTCAGCGGCACCGACGGTTTCTATTTCCACGCCTTGCGCAGGACTGCTTGAGGACGGCCGGCCCTTTGCTGCACTGCAACATAAAAGATTGCCTGTCCTGCCTGGCTCTGCAATAAGCTTCGCCAGCAAATGTGAGGCGAAGCGCCATGGCAGCAGCCAAGATCGTACCCGCTCCCGATTTCGAGGAACGCGTCAGGGGCTCCTTTGCGCGGCAGAAGGCAATGGCGACGATCGGCGCCGAACTGACGCTGGTGACGCCCGGCATCATCGAGATCGAGATGCCTTATGCGCCAGAGCTCACCCAGCAGCATGGGTTCCTGCATGCCGGCGTCATCTCGACCGCGCTGGACTCGGCCTGCGGCTACGCGGCCTTTTCGCTGTTGCCGCAGAATTCCAGCGTGCTGACCATCGAGTTCAAGGTCAACCTGCTGGCGCCGGGCAGGGGTGAACGCTTCCTGTTCCGCGGCTCGGTGACAAAGCCCGGCCGCACCATCATCGTCGCCGACGGCCAGGCATACGCCTTCGCCGCCGACGGCGAGGCCAAGCTGATCGCCACCATGACCGGCACAATGATGACGGTGATGGGGCGCGACGGGATCGAGGAGTAAGCCATGGCGACGGCTGCGCGGATAGGCGAGAAATCCGTTCTCTTCGTCATGGCGGCGGAGGCCGAATATGGCCCCCACCTCAAAAACCTGTTCACGCCGTTGATGACCGGCGTCGGTCCGGTCGAGGCCGGCGTCAGGTTGGCCGCCGAGCTCGCGGCCTTGAAGGCCGAGGCATCGCTCCCGGACTTGGTCGTTTCGCTGGGCTCGGCCGGCAGCCGCAAGCTGGAACAGACCGAAATCTACCAGGCCGTGTCCGTGGGCTATCGCGACATCGACGCTTCGCCGCTCGGTTTCGAGAAGGGCGCGACGCCTTTCCTCGACCTGCCGGTGACGGTGCCGCTGCCCTTCGTCATTCCAGGCGTCAAGACCGCCACGCTCTCGACCGGCGGCGCGATCATTTCCGGCGCCGCCTATGACGCCATCGACGCCGACATGGTCGATATGGAGACCTTCGCCTGCCTGCGCGCCTGCCAGTTGTTCGGCGTGCCGCTGATCGGCCTGCGCGGCATTTCCGACGGCGCCGCCGATCTCAGGCACGTCAACGACTGGACCGAATATCTGCATGTCATCGACGAGAAGCTGGCCGCTGCGGTCGGCTTGCTGGAACGGGCGATCGGCGACGGCTTGCTTGGTGCCTGATCGCCTCCCCGGTCAGGCAGCCAGGCGCTGCGGATCGCCGAAATCGCCGAACTCGATGCGCGAAATGCGTCCGCGGGTGGCGCCGGTCGCATCGACATAGTCGATTGCTCCCGGCGTGTGATTGAGCTTCCAGGAGCCGGTGGGGCCATCTTTCCATTCGACTTTGTAGCCATCCTCGAGCAGCGCCCAAAGCCCGTGGAAGCGCGTGCCGTCCGGTAAGAGCAAGTGCGCTCGATCATCGGTTTCGTAGTGGATGAAGGCGTACTTGCCGCCCATGTCGATGACATGCGTGGTGCCGATCATGATAATGGCCAGCATGTCCTTGTTCAGTATCGTCATTGTTCCTGTCCACGGGTCAGAGCGATTCGAGAAAACGTGCCTAACGGTTTTCCGTCCGGGATTGCGTGAAAACAAATACTTGGAGCGGATCGGCGATTCTGTGAAAAGCTGAACCGCTCCAACGTTTTGAAAATGTCTCGACGGCGTGACTATCGTCAAGTATCTTGACTATATGGAGTTCGGATCAAGTGGTCAAGGAGCTTGACGAAAAAAACGAAGCGCTGCCCGATCATGTCGGCTGGCGGCTATGGCAGGCAAGCCGCGCCTGGCAGGCGGAATTCGGCGCCGCCATGCGTGCTGCCGGCCATGCCTGGTTCACCGAGGCGCGAGCCGGGCTGCTCGGGCATATCCCCCGCGGCGGCACGCGGCAGTCGGCACTGATCGAGCGCTCGGCGACCTCGAAGCAAGCGGTTCAGCAACTGCTCGACGGGTTGGAGGCGGAAGGCGTGCTGGAGCGGCTACCCGATCCGCGGGACGGGCGCGGCAAGCTCGTTCGCTATACGCGCAAGGGTCTGGATGCCTTGCGCGACGGCGACCGCGTCAAGCTTCAGATCGAACACGACTACGTTAGCCGCATTGGCCGGCACAGGTTCGCCGCGCTGATGGACGCCTTGCGCTCGCTTGACGCCGGGCCGGCCGACGGATCGCAAGAAGCACCGGAAACGAAGTGAACGGCGCGATCGCGCAACCCATTGCGCCGACTCGTTTCTTTCTCTAAAGGCTCGCCATGACGACGACAGCCAGACATTCCGACACCGTACTGCCCGAAACCGTTCTCATCATCGATTTCGGCAGCCAGTTCACACAGCTCATCGCCCGCCGCATCCGTGAGGCCGGCGTCTTTTCCGAGATCGTCCCGTTCCAATCGGCCGAAGCGGCCTTCAAGCGCATCAATCCCAAAGCGGTGATCCTGTCGGGCGGCCCGGCCTCCACCACCGACATCGGCAGCCCGCGCGCGCCGCAGATCGTCTTCGATGCCGGCGTGCCGGTGCTCGGCATCTGCTACGGCCAGATGGCGCTCTGCGTGCAGATGGGCGGCGTCGCCGAAAGCTCCAACCATCGCGAATTCGGTCGTGCCTTCGTCGAGATCGAGAAGGAGAGCCCGCTGTTCGAAGGCCTGTGGGCGCCCGGCCAGCGCCACCAGGTGTGGATGAGCCATGGCGACCGCGTCATCGAATTGCCGCCCGGCTTCAAGGTGCTCGGCAAGTCCGAGAGCTCGCCCTTCGCCATCTTCGGCGATGTCGAGCGCCGCATGTACGGCATCATGTTCCATCCCGAGGTGGTGCACACGCCGGATGGCGCCAGGCTGCTCAGGAACTTCGTCCACAACATCGCCGGCATCGAGGGCGACTGGACGATGCGCGCCTATCGCGAGCACGCCGTGGAATCGATCCGCAAGCAGGTGGGCAAGGGCAAGGTCATCTGCGCGCTCTCGGGCGGCGTCGACTCCTCTGTCGCCGCGCTGCTGATCCACGAAGCGGTCGGCGACCAATTGACCTGCATCCTCGTCGACCATGGCCTGATGCGCAAGGACGAGGCGCAAAGCGTCGTGGAGATGTTCCGCCAGCATTACAACCTGCCGCTGATCCTGGTTGATGCCTCCGACCGCTTCATCTCGGCGCTGGAAGGCGAGGCCGATCCCGAAAAGAAACGCAAGACCATCGGCCGCCTGTTCATCGAAGTGTTCGAGGAAGAGGCGAAAAAACTCGGCGGCGCCGATTTCCTGGCGCAGGGCACGCTCTATCCCGACGTCATCGAAAGCGTCTCCTTCTCCGGCGGCCCGTCGGTGACGATCAAGTCTCACCACAATGTCGGTGGCCTGCCCGACCGCATGAACATGAAGCTGGTCGAGCCGCTGCGCGAATTGTTCAAGGACGAGGTGAGGGCGCTCGGCAAGGAGCTCGGCCTGCCCGACAGCTTCATCGGCCGCCATCCCTTCCCCGGCCCCGGCCTGGCCATACGTTGTCCGGGCGGCATCACCCGCGAAAAACTGGAGATCCTGCGCGAGGCCGACGCCATCTATCTCGACGAGATCCGCAAGGCCGGCCTCTACGACGCCATCTGGCAGGCCTTCGCCGTGCTGCTGCCGGTGCAGACGGTCGGCGTGATGGGCGACGGCCGCACCTATGAATTCGTCTGCGCGCTGCGCGCCGTCACCTCGGTCGACGGCATGACCGCCGATTTCTACCACTACGACATGGCCTTCCTCGGCGCCGCCGCGACCCGCATCATCAACGAGGTCAAAGGCATCAACCGGGTGGTCTACGACGTAACGTCGAAGCCGCCCGGCACGATCGAGTGGGAATGATTCCGGCCTATCCGAACGCCGCCGAATTCACGCCGTAGCTCGATCTAAGATACTGAAATCAAAAATATTTTTTGCCGCCAACCTTCGGTGGCTATCGGCATGCATGGTTTGGCTTTGCCGGACCGCTTGCCGGCCCTCCGACATATTGCCAACGGGAATTTTCGACAGTACCGTCACTATCCATAGGGCTAGTGACGGTACTTTTTTCAGCATAACCAGCTGAAAATAAGCGGAATGCGAAATCCAGCGCCGCCACATGATGCGGGAGTGGTCGGACGTGGTCGAAGCTTGGGTCGAGGGGAGAAAACGCTCTATCGTGCTTATGCCCCCGACGATGACGGCCTTTGAGCCCGATCCAGCGCTTTGACAGGACCGGTCTTTCGCAAACTTACATCGGGAGCTTGGCGCGCCTGATAGGTACCACCCTGCGAGCAAGCAACCAGACCTCGACCTCGGCCAGATCCCAAACGACGCGCTCTACAACGTGTCAAAGGTGTCGGTCGAAGTGGCCGCCGCTTGAGCAGAACGCATTTTAATATCGGAAGTCTCGCGAACAGCAGCTTCCAGAACCTGCGGGCTGATTGTTGATTGTCCGCGATGGCGAAGGGTTTCGGGTGTCGGCAGGCGTAGGAAGCCTCTCATGCAGGAACCCGCGGACCACGGACTATGGCTATGGGGATTTCGGGTTGCGGCTGATGTCGGCGGTAGCGGGGTCATAGTCGGGAAGTGCCGAGATGGATACGGCCGGGGACTTCGTTGCCTCTGCTCGAGCGAGCGGCCCGAGCATTTCAAATGCTGTCGAACAAAACCACTATTTTCCGGTTTGGCCGGGAGGGCCGATGTGAATGTGGTTCTTGTCCCCCCAGCCGTTGCCCGGCCATCCGCCCGAT
>NZ_FOVT01000021.1 GCF_900115245.1 Mesorhizobium sp. NFR06 | reverse complement strand
CGTGCGCCTCGCAAAAAGCCATTTCAATCCAGCGACGGCTATTTGCAGCCATGCTCGGCGATGGTCGCCTTCCAGTCCGCCGCTATTCCGTCGAGGGTGTCCTTTGCCGAGCCGCCATCCTTTAGGATGTAAGGTCCGAGACGTGCGTTCATCTGGTCGATGAGTTTGGCGTAATAGGGCTCCGCCCAGAAATCTTTCACGACAAACAGGCTCTGGTAGAAAGCGTCATTATAGGGAGTAGCGTTGCGGAATCTTGGCGATTCCAAAATCCGCGCATCGGCAGTATAGCCGCCGAGATCGGCCCATTTCTGCTGCGTGTCATCACGAGCGAGCCATTCAAGGAACTTCCTGGCTTCCTTCTGCTTGTGCGAATAGGACACGATCGAGATGCCCTGGCCGCCGAGCGCCGTGAAACGGTCGCCACCCGGGCCGGCCGGGCTGGCGAAGAATCCGGTGACGGAAGCGTTCGGATTGATCGACGGATTTACCAGCGCTGGGAAGAAGGCAAAGAAGTTCATGCTCATTGCCGCGAGATTTCCGGTGATGGCCAGGTCTTCCTCTCGATTGGTGGTATTGGCCCAGTCCGGCGGCGTGAAGGAATAGAGTTCCTTGTAAGCCTTCAATGCCCGAACAGCCTGCGGCGAGTTGACGATGCCGTCAACCGCGCAGGTGGCATAGTCGCCGAGTTCACCCCCGTAGCTGAACAATTCGGACATGAAGCCCAAGATCAGCCCGTCGCCGTGCTGCTCCGTATAGATAGCGACGCCGTAACGCGGCGGATTGGCCTGTGGTCGGTAGAAGAACTCGGCGATGTCGCGCAGTTGCATCCAGGTCTTCGGCGGGGCGAGGTCATAGCCGTATTTCTCCTTGAAGGCCTTCATCTCGGTGGGATCCTCGAACCAGTCCTTGCGATAGGCCCAGCCGATCGCGTCGGCTTCGAGCGGGACCGCCCAGTAACGGCCGCTGCCCTTCGGGTATTCCGAGTAGTAGGCCATTGAGGCGGGCGTCATGACCTTGATGAGGTCCAACTGCCGCACGAGATCGGTCAGCTCGGAATAGTGGCCCTCCGTCGCGCCGGCTCCCAGCCACTGCGAATCGCCGACGACCATGTCGTAGGAGTCCCCATGGGCGTTGAATTCCATGAATGCCTTGTCTTGGAAGCCGGGCCAGTTCACGGTCTCGACCGTGACTTTGACTCCGGTCTCGTTCTCGTACTCGTTAGCGAGTTCTTGCAGATAGTTGGCCGGGTCCCATTCCGCCCACAGGATGGTGAGCTCGGTCGCTGCGGCCGGCCCACACGCTGGCAGCAGCGCTAGGCCCGCGAGCAGGCCGATCCACAGTTGCTTGAACATGGCGCTCCTCCCGAAAGCACCTTGGCTACGGCGCTGCCGCTGCATGCGACAGCCGTTGCAGCAGGCCTCTTGCTTCCGCTAGGTCAGGCGTGTCTAAAGCCTCGTTGAATGCCGCGTAGGCGGGTGCGAGCAGGTCTCGCGCCTCGCTCCCGCGCCCGCGAACGGACCAAAGTCGGGCGAGGCGAAGCGCGGATCTCAGTTCGGCCAGTTTCGCACCTTGTTCGCGGGCGGCGGCCAGAGATTGGCGAAATAAGCCTTCGACGGCATCGTCTCGCGGGTCCAGCAGCGAGAGCAGCTCTCCTTTGGCGCTCAACAATTCTGGCAGCTGATAATTGGAGTCGGACTTGGCGAGCGCCTCGAACGCCTGCTCCAGAAGCACTAACCCCTCGCTTGCCTCGCCGCGCTCGCCGCAGGCGCGGCGGCGCGAATGGCAGGACGCCTTCAAATTGGCCGAGCGGCTGTGCCGTGAGCAACAGCGCTTAGAGCGAAAGCTCGCCGAAACCATCGGTTTTCCGAGTGCAATGATACTCTCGAATGGTGAGAGTGTGACACTGCATTCACTGAAGGAAATCCGTGGATCATTGGGCGTCGACTCCGTCGACGCAGTTGTTCGCGCGAACGCCGAAGCCGAGTTCGCGGCCCATCAGGCGCGCTGGGATGCTGCCGACACGGAAATACGATACTCCGCTGCGATGCTTGCTGAGCACGAGGCGGCCAACCGAGCGGAGGCCTTGCTCGAAGAATTGTCTGAAACGCCTGCCACTACCCTTGTCGGTGTGGCAGCCAAGCTTGATGCCGTCCTTAAGGAAGGTCAGCCGTCCGAAGACGAAGCCGAGTTTCCCTGGCCCCAAATCCGCTCGGTCATCGAGGATATCGCCCGGATTAGCCGGCAGAGAGAGACGGGTTGAAGGCGTCTATGCCCTTTCGCGCAAGTCGGTAACTCCCCAAGCATTCGGAAATTTGCTGAGTTCCTGTCAGCGCACCGCGACAGACTCACATTCCGCGGAGTGACAGATGCAAAAGCGAGAAGCCTCGTCGGAATCGAAACGGCCTGCTCCTGTTGCGGTATGGATAAAGCCTAAGCTTACGAGCCCTCACCCTGCTGATCAGCATGTCGGCAGGCAGATTGCGATCGTTCGCGTCCAGTCGGACGTATCGCAAGCCCAGCTTGCCCGATCCATAGGCATCAGCTTTCAGCAACTCCAGAAATACGAGAACGCGAGGAACCGCGTGAGCGCCTCCATGCTCTACGAGATCGCCACGTCACTTGGCGTTCCCGTTAGCCGCTTCTTCGAAGGCCTACCGGGCAACGAGACCACCCGGGAAATTCGACCTCTGCCGGTAGATGAGCGCATAGACTTCATCGCCAGTGCAGAAGGCCGGCGTCTCGTTGAGGGCTTGATGAACCTTAATCCGCGCGTACGCGGCCGGCTGGCGGCCTTGATCGCCGCCTTGGGAGGAGAACTGGCGGTCCTCGATACGGACCGGGGCAGCGCGACGATCGCAGAACCCGCGCTGGACGCGCGCAAGACGGCTTAGGCCGACAGGTAGTCACGCAAGCGAATCTGCTGTCGCCACGCTGAAATAATCGCCGTTGCCACAGGGGACCCCACCTATGGTGCGACTTTGCCGCCGGGGGGCGCCGACCGTCCAAAACCGGCTGAAAAACCGGCTGAATTCCGGATACCGAGCCGGTTCGCTCGCGTTGGCGAGGTCTAAAAGACAAGCAATTTCAATAGGATGGAATGGCGCGCCCGAAGAGATTCGAACTCCTGACCCCCAGATTCGTAGTCTGCACCCAAGGTGGACCTTTGCCTCCGCCGGCGATCACTGATGGATGCCGTCGAGGACGCAATCGTTAGGTCATGCAGCTTCCTTGAGCGCGGCTTTACGCTTTCTCTTCGTGAGGAGCTCGCGGACAAACTTGTCCCACCGCGCCATGGCAGCGCGCTTTTCCGGCATATAGTTCCAGCGATCGTAGCTCTTGGAACTGACGTCCTGCAGAGTGTGGTTTTGCAATCTGTCTCGGATCTCTTTCGAGAGACCTGCCTTTCCGGTAAGCGTCTTCCAGGTTCGCCGGAGATCGCGGTTTGTCACGACGGGGATGACCTCGCGATCGCGTTGGCGCCACATGAACGAATAGAGCGTGCCATGGCTGACCGGCTTGGACGGGTCGGTTGCGGATGGAAAAAACCAGCCAAATTCATTCGGCTTGATCGACCCGATAAGCTCGGCTGCGATCTTGGGCACGGGGATGGCGTGAGGCTTTCCATTCTTGGTCTTGGACCAATCGATGATGCGCTCGGCCGCATCCCATTGATCGACGTGTAGCCGAGCGATCTCCTCGACGCGCTGGCCGGTCAGCATGAGAATTCTTACGGCACGCGTGTAAGGCGGGTGGACCGGCGCATCCGGAGATTCGAGCCAGCGATAGAGACGGACAAATTCCTCCTCGTCCAACCAACGCGTTCCAACGATCTTTGGTTCAGTCGGAATACCAGCCGCCGGATTGTAGATGAGACGAAAGCGACGGACCGAGGTCGAGCGGTAGTCGTGCTCGGATTTCAGCCCCCAACTGTAGGCCGATCGAATATAGCTACGAACATGATCGGCCATGGACCGTTTGCCTCGCTGATAAATCGGGCGAATGATGTCCCTGATCTCATCAGGCTCGATGTCGCGGGCAGGACGGTTGCGACCGAGCGAATCGGCGATCTTGTTCAGGCCCTTTTCGGCCTCCTTCCAGGACGGTTTTCCATCTGCCTTGAGCGACGCGACGTAAGCCTCGAACAGATCGGCGACCGTGCCGGGTCGCGTGTCGCCCGCAATCTTGATGCTGCGTCCCTTCTGGATCATGTCGGCGAAGTCGCGTCTGAAAATCTCGCGGGCCTGGCTGAGGCCCATTGACGGATACGAGCCGAGCTTTTTCTTGAGACGCTTTTGGTCTCGCCATTGCTGGGCCATCCAGTCCGCCGTTACGCGGGTCGGCATTGGCTTTATCACGAGAACGAGGCGGCCTGTTCCGTGGCCCTCGCCATCGACAAGGTTCTGCTGCTTTCCGGTCTCCTCGACCTGCTTCAAAGCGCGGCGAATCTCTCCATCGGTAAGGCTTGGCACTGGGGTCTCCCGTAGGCTTTCGAGTGGGATCGGCTGACGGGTAGTAGGGGTCTGTGGTTGGGCTCAAAACGGGCTTTGATCCCCCTAAAACCGACCCCAATATGCCACAATATTCGACTCTGCGACAAGTCGAAAAATGTATATGTATCAATGTGCTATAGCGTGATCGTGCGTGATCGAAAAGGGGCGAGTGGGATGATTGTGCACCAGGATGACGGCGCTGGCGGAGAGTTCGAGCGCCCGTTTCACCACCTCGCGCGGATAGACCGGCGTATGGTCGACGGTGCCGGTCTGCTGCACTTCGTCGGCGATCAGTCCGTTCTTCTTGTCGAGGAACAGGATGCGGAACTGCTCGCGGCTCTCGAAAGCCATGGCCGAACGGCAATAGTCGAGCAGCTGCGTCCAGTTGGACAGGACCTCGCGGCCGCGCACCTCGCCGCGCGCCATGCGCTGGGCAGTGGCGGCGACGACTTTGAGATCGGCCGCCACGGCCGGCCCGATGCCTTTGACTTCCTCAAGCAGCGACGCCGGCGCGCCGAGCACTTCGGCCAGCGAGCCGAAGCGGGCAATAAGCGCCTTAGCGATGGGCTTGGTGTCGACGCGTGGGATCAGCCGGAAAAGCAGGAGTTCCAACAGTTCATAGTCGGGCAGGGCGTCGGGTCCGCCGGCGACAAAACGTTCGCGCAAGCGGTCGCGATGGCCGTGATAGTGCGGCTGCTCGGCCGCCGCGGCTTTTTTCCGAGACCTTTGCGGTGCTTCGATCCAGGCCTCGGAAAAGAATACCCGTTCGTCCTCGACTTTCCCCATTGCCTGCCCACCCCCTTCAGGCTTCCGGCAAAGCCTAAGCTGCGAGGCCGGGCCGGTCGAGCTTTTTCGGCGACAGCGTGAAGATCTCGCAGCCGGCGTCGGTAACGCCGATCGTGTGCTCGTACTGCGCCGACAGTGAACGGTCGCGCGTGACCGCCGTCCAGCCGTCCGACAGCACTTTCACATGCGGCCGGCCGAGATTGATCATCGGCTCGACGGTGAAGATCATGCCGGGCCGCATCTCGACGCCCTCATTGGCCGTGCCGTAGTGCAGGATGTTGGGTGCGTCGTGGAAAAGCTGGCCGACGCCGTGGCCGCAGAAGTCGCGCACCACAGAGCAGCGTTCGGCCTCGGCATAGGTCTGGATCGCGGCACCGATGGCGCCGGTGCGGGCGCCGGGCTTGATGGCAGCGATGCCGCGCATCAGGCATTCATAAGTCACTTCGAGCAGGCGCTCGGCGGCGCGCTTGATCGTGCCCACCGGATACATGCGCGAGGAATCGCCGTGCCAGCCATCGAGGATATAGGTGACGTCGATGTTGACGATATCGCCTTCCTTCAGCGGCTTGTTGTCGGGAATGCCATGGCAGACGACGTGGTTGATCGAGGTGCAGGACGACTTGGTGTAGCCGCGATAGTTGAGCGTCGCTGGCAGCGCGCCTTGGTCCATGCCGAATTCGAAGACGAAGCGGTCGATCGTTTCCGTCGTCACCCCCGGCTTCACCATCGGCACAAGTTCGTCGAGGCAGCGCGCGGTGAGATCGCAGGCCTTGCGCATGCCGGCAAAGCCTTCCTCGCCATAGAGGCGGATCTGGCCGGTATTTCTTAAGGGGGCCGTTGAGGCGTCGAGATAGGTAACCATTTTTGTCCGTTTGCCGGCGGTGGCTCCGATGGGAGCCGGAAGCGAAAATCCGCTCCAGATTTGGCACCGGAAGCCGCAAGGTTCAAGGACGAAGTGCGGTTGCGGCGTCCATTGCGGCTTTCCTTTGGCCATTCCATGCGTTAGGGCGGGTCCTCATATCCGGAGATCGCCTTGACGGCACCTGAACGCGAAAGATCGATGCTGCTGCCGGCCAGGACCGCCTGCGCGGGCCTGATGGCGTTGCTGATGTTCGCGCTGCTGAGCTTCGCTCAGGCCGGAATGTCGGCGTCGGCCGTATCGCTCCCGGGCGGTTTCAGCATCAGCGCCGCCCGCCCAGGCGACACGATCGCGTTGCTCAGGACCACCGGCAAGACGCAGGCGCTTGAAGTCCGGGCCGGCCGGCCGCTCCCCAAAAAGATCGTCAGCGGTAATCCAGGCGCGCTCGCGCATGCACCCGATTTTCTGGTTATCGGCCAGGCGTTGCCGGCCGAGATGGGTGTCACACCCGTATCGGGAAGCGCAACACCTTCGCGCACCAACCAACCGCGCGCGCCGCCCGCCGCGTAAAGCCGGGCCGCAAAGCGCGGCATTTTTCAATCAAAAACAGTCCTTCGCGTCGCGATCCGGCGACGGCCGCCGGCCGTCCACCGGTCGCCTGCGCGTCAGTTCGGATTCCGTTCAATGCAACGCATCAAGACGTTCAAGACACTCACGCGTGTGGTCCCCGCGGCCTCCTTTCTGGCGGTTCAGGCGGTCATCTGCATCGGCACCGTCTACTGGGCCGTTGCCGCCACCCTTCGGATGGAAGGCACGGCGGCGATCGTGCTCGGCGCCATCTTCGCGCTGCCGTCCGCCTATGTGCTGATGGTGGTTACCCGCATGGCCTATGATGCCGAGACTGACCCGGCCAACCAGTAGCGGCAAGGATATGGAACAGGGGCATGGGACAGGGCGACGCGGGTTGCGTCGCCCTGTCACACAATGGTTATCCGGCGGCCTTAGTCAGGTTTCCAGCCCCGGCGCTTGCCGGACTTGCCTCAGCTGCGACCAAGAACAGGTATGGTCGCGGCGGGCGCCGATCCGCCGCACCGGCGGGATGTCCGTTTACCGCACTGAGGTCACATTCCCGAGGCAGAACGCCGCCAAAGCAACTTTTCACAACGAGCGGCGTTGCTAGGGGCTGCGCCAGTTGGGGAGACAGGGAATGGACAGACTGCAATTCGAGGTGCCGGTGCGCATCACGCCCGCGCCCGGCCTGCCGGTCGAGGAAATCTATAGCGTCGAGCAGGCGCTCGATTTCCTGCAGGATTGGCCGAAGCGCCGACAGGGCAAGATCTATGACGCAGCCTTCAATGCCTGCTTCGGAGCCACGGTCGACGTGGCCAGCACCGAGGAGGCCTGCCGCGCGTTCGTGGCCTTCTGTCGCGTCAGCGGATTGTTGGCGAGGGACGCGATGTTTCCCACCAAGCGTGGCCGGGGGCCAGGGTCGTATCGCGAGGCGCGAGCTTGAAGCGCGACGCGCTTCAAGTCTTTGTTTTCGTGCATGTCGTCCTCCCGAAACCAGTGCGCACTTTGGGGCGACATGCATTTGGTCGTCGATCGCGACTGGTTCAGCCACCGAACGACACGCCGCGATAGCGCATTCCCACCTGCACGCCGCGCACGATCACGCGGGACAGGATTTCCATGTCCAGCGGCATCTTAGGACGCCAGACGTCGAGGAGGAGAGCGACGCGCGGCTGATCCGAGTTGTTCATGACTTCGTGCTCGAAAGTGTCGTCCCACAGCATGCATTCGCCGTCGGCGATGCGCCTTTCCTCGTGATCGATCATCATGATCGTTGCCGGACGGCCGTCGGGCTGTTTCGGAATGACCAGGCCGAGATGGAACCGCATGATGGCGCGAAACGGTCCTCGGTGGGCAGGGATATGCTTGCGCGGGGCCAGGAATGACACGGCCGCCGATTTGACCTCGGGGCAGTCGGCGAGCAACCGGCTCAGCACGGGCATGCGCGCGAGGTTTTCCGGGATCGTCATGTCATAGGCCTTGAGCACGAACATGCGCCAATCGAGACCGTCATTGGCCGAGATTTCGGCTTGCTCGGGCATGATGTCGTGGAAACGCGGCACCTTGTTCAGCTTTACCGCGAGGGCTTCGTCGCGGATGTCCTGCCAGGCGGCGGTGAACTTCACCGCATTGGGAAAATGCGTGCCGGCATCAAGAATCGCCGGTGCATCTATGCGCCGTTCGTAGATACGGCGGACCAGACCGGTTCCAAGATCGTAGGCGCTTGACATCTCATTACCTCGACGACGCTGTTATATAGTGGGATATTGCTTGCGGACATCCCTCACGGAGATTTGTTCGACCGGTTGACAATAGACATCGGGCCTCGGGTCTCACTGGGTCTTCGACGCCAGGCGCGGACCGGTTCGGACATCGATGATTTCGAGCCGGGCGGTGTCCATCGCGCCATCCCAGCCGCCGCCGAGCGCCTTGTTGAGGGCTATATAGTCCGTCGTGATCAACACCCGGCTTTGCAGCAGCGAGTCCTCGGCCGAATAGGCCGAACGCTCGGCATCCAGCACGTCGAGGAGACTTGCCTCGCCGGCCTTGTAGAGGGTGCGCTCCAGTTGCGCCGCGTCCGCGTAGGACTTCGTGGAGGATGCAAGCTTGCGGTTCCTTATCCGCTCCTGCGCCAGCGATACGAGCGCGTTCTCGACATCTTCCAGCGCGGTCAGGACGGAAGCCTTGTAGGCAATGAAATACTGATCCCGCTGGGCGCGGGCGACATCGACGGCCGCCTCCAAGCGCTCGGCGTTGAACAACGGCACGCTGAGCGACGGCCCAAACGACCAGCCGATGGTGGAGTTCCTGCCGAGATCGCCGAGCTTGAGAGCCGTCGTGCTGATGTCGCCGGTCAGGCTGACGCTGGGATAGCGCGCCGCCTCGGCCTGGCCGATCCTGGCGGTGTACTGAGCATATTGCCGCTCGGCCATGCGTACGTCCGGGCGAGCGAACAGGATGTCGGCCGGAATGCCGGTCGGAATAGGCAAGCGCGGCCTCGGGATCGGCGTCGCGCGCTTCAACCGCTCGGCAAGGGCGGCCGGCGGCCGGCCCGTCAGCACCGAAAGCCGGTGCACGGCTTCGGCGTAGCTCGCCTCCAGCGTCGGAATCTCCGCTTCCGTGCTGCTTGCCTGTCCCATCGCCTTGGCGACGTCCGCCGCCGTCGCGGTGCCGGCCAGAGCCATCGTTCGGGTCAGCTCTGCGGTCTGCCTTTGCGACGCGGCCGAGCGCCGGGCAAGCGCCATGCGGGTCTGGTAGCCGCGCGCCTGGACGTAGTTGGAGCCGACGTCGCCGACCAGGGTGAGCAGTATCGAGCGCAGGTTTTCCTCGGACGCGTCCAAGCCGTAGCTTGCGGCCTCGACGCTCCGGCGGTTGGCGCCGAAGAGGTCGAGTTCCCAGCTGGCATCGAAGCCTGCCTGATACTGGTCATAGGTTGTGCTGTTTGCCGTGCCCGAGCTGGTAGCCGCGGCCCTGTTGCGGGTGGCCGAGGCCGAACCCTCGGCGGATGGGAGCAATGTGCCCACCGATTGGCGATAGCTCGCACGCGCCTCGCGGATCTTGGCCTTGGCCGTCGCCACATCCAGATTGCCGGCAACGGCCTCCTCGATGAGCGCGTTGAGCTCGGGATCACGCAGCTTCAGCCACCATTTCGACAACTGCGCCGGCTTCGCCGATTTCGTCACGTTCTGGCCGCTCCAGGTCGCCGGCACAGCCAACAAGGGCGTCCGATAGTCGGGACCGACGACGCATCCGGCGAGCAGAGCGGCGGCAAAAACGGGCAAAAGCAGCCTCTTCGCGGTCCGCAGACCGCGTCCGAAACCTGTCATATGAGGAACCCTTATTGCTGAGTGGCTGTGGCTGACTTCCCGCCCGTATCCTGCCCGGAATGCTGCTTGGCTGCCTTACCCCTGAAGATGCGGCGCACCGTGACGAACAAGAGCGGTACCAGGAAGACGCCGATCACGGTCGCCGCGATCATGCCGCCCATGACGCCGATGCCGACGGAGTTCTGCGCGCCCGAGCCCGCTCCGTTGGCAATTGCCAGCGGCGTGACACCGAGGATGAAGGCCAGCGACGTCATCAGGATCGGCCGCAGGCGTTGTCGTGCCGCTTCGAGCGTCGCCTCGACCAATCCCATTCCTGCCGCCTGCCGTTCGATCGCGAACTCGACGATGAGGATGGCGTTCTTGGCTGCGAGACCGATCGTGGTCAGCAGCCCGACCTTGAAATAGACGTCGTTGGTCTGCCCGAACAGGCTCGCCGCCGCCAGCGCGCCGAAGATGCCGATCGGCACCGACAACATCACCGCGAACGGGATCGACCAGCTCTCATAGAGCGCGGCAAGGCAGAGGAAGACGACCAGCGCCGAAATCGCGTAGAGCGACATCGCCTGATTGCCGGACAGCCTCTCCTGGTGCGACAGCCCGGTCCATTCATGCGAATACCCGGCGGGCAGTTGCGCGACCAGCCTGTCGATCTCGTCCATGGCTGCACCCGAGCTTTGGCCGGCGGCAGCCGCTCCCTGGATCTCGACCGCTGCAGAGCCATTGTAGCGTTCGAGCCGGGGCGAGCCGTAGGTCCAGTGGCTGGAGGCGAAGGCCGAGAACGGCACCATTGCGCCGCCGGAGTTGCGGACCTGCCACTTGTCGAGATCTTCCGGCTGCATGCGGAAGTCCGGGGCCGATTGCAGATAGACCGGCTTCACCCGGCCGCGATCGATGAAGTCGTTGACGTAGTCGCTGCCCCAGGCGGTCGAAAGCGTGTTGTTGATGTCGGCGAGGCTGATGCCCAGCGCGCTCGCCTTTTCCTGGTCGATGTCGACCGAAAATTGCGGCTGGTCCTCCTGACCGTTGGGCCGCGTGTTGGCGAGCAGCTTGCTCTTCGCGGCAAGGCCGAGCAACTGGTTGCGCGTCTGGATCAGTGCCTCATGGCCCGCGCCATTGACGTCCTGCAGGTAGAAGTCGAAGCCATTGGTGTTGCCGAAACCCTGGATGGCGGGCGGGGCGAGCGCGAAGACCTGCGCGTCCCTGATCTTGGCGAAGGCGCCCATGGCGCGGCCCGCGACCGCCGACGCAGCCAGGGCCGGCGTTTTGCGCTGGTCGAAATCCTTCATCCGCACGAAGGCGATGCCGACATTCTGTCCGGCGCCGCCAAAGCCGAAGCCGGAAGCGGTGAACACCCCTTCGACCGCGTCCTTCTCTTCGTTGAGATAATGGTCGGTCACCTGGGCGAGCACGCGCTCGGTACGATCCTGCGTTGCGCCGACGGGCAGCGATGCGCTGGTGATCAGGATGCCCTGGTCCTCGTCGGGCAGGAAGGAGCTCGGCAGGCGGGCAAACATCCAGCCCATGGCGATGACGATGGCCAGGAATACGGCAAGGAAGCGCCAGGACCGGTTGATGATCGCGTGCGAGCCGTCGCGATAGGCGATCGTGCCGCGATCGAAGAGGCGATTGAACCAGCCGAACGGACCCTTCTGCGTCGCATGGTCCTTGGCCGGGCGCAGGATCGTGGCGCAAAGCGCCGGCGTCAGCACCAGCGCGACCAGCACCGAGAGCACCATCGCGGAGACGATGGTGACCGAGAACTGCCGGTAGATGATGCCGGTGGAACCGCCGAAGAAGGCCATCGGCACGAACACGGCCGACAGCACGGTGGCGATGCCGATCAGCGCGCCGGTGATCTCGTTCATCGATTTGCGCGTCGCCTCTTTCGGCGGCAGGCCTTCCTCCTGCATCACGCGCTCGACATTCTCGACCACGACGATGGCGTCGTCGACGAGCAGGCCGATGGCGAGCACCATGGCGAACATGGTGAGCGTGTTGATCGAGTAGCCGAAGAAGGAGAGCACGCCGAACGTGCCGAGCAGCACCACCGGCACCGCGATCGTCGGGATGATGGTGGCGCGCAGGTTTTGTAGGAAAAGCAGCATCACGAGGAACACCAGCACGATCGCTTCGGCCAGCGTCTTCACCACTTCCTCGATCGACAGCCGCACGAAAGGCGAGGTGTCATACGGGTAGACCACCTCGACGCCTTGCGGGAAGGTCGAGCTCAACCGATTGATGGTCGCGCGCACCGCCTCGGCAGTGCTGATGGCGTTGGCGCCAGTGGCCAGGTTGATGGCGACGCCGGCGGCAGGCTTGCCGTTGTAGTGCGCTTGTGTGGTGTAGCTTTCGGCGCCGATCTCGACCTTGGCGACGTCATTCAGCCGCACCAGCGAGCCGTCGGTGTTGCTTTTGAGGATGATGTTGCGGAACTGCTCGGCGGTCTGCAGCCGGCTCTTCGCCGTCACCGTGGCGTTGAGCTGCTGGCCCTTGCGCGCTGGAAGCCCGCCGAGCTGGCCGGCCGAAACCTGCGTATTCTGAGCCTCGATCGCCGTCGCCACATCGCTCGGCATCAGCGCGTATTGCGCAAGCTTGTCGGGGTCGAGCCAGATGCGCATCGCATAGCCGGAGCCGAAGAGCTGCGTTGAGCCGACGCCTTCGACTCGCTTCAGCGTGTCGTTGATGGTGCTGTCGACATAGTCGGCGAGGTCGGTCGAGTTCATCTTCCCGTCGCTGGAGACGAAGCCGATGACCATCAGGAAGCCGGTCGAGGATTTGGAGACGGTGATGCCGTTGCTCTGGACGACCTGCGGCAGCTGCGACTGCACGAGCTGCAGCTTGTTCTGTGTCTGCACCTGGGCGGTGTCGGGATTGGCGGCGCTGGTGAAGGTCAGCGTGATCGAGGCCTGGCCGGTCGAGGTCGAGGTCGCCGTCATGTAGTCGAGATTGTCGATGCCGGTCATGCCTTGCTCGATGACCTTGGTCACCGAGTTCTCGACCGTCTGGGCATCGGCGCCCGGATAGGTGGCGCTGATGTTGACGGTGGTGGGCGCGATCTGCGGGTATTGCGAGATCGGCAGCGACCGCAGCGCCAGCAGGCCGCCCAGCATGATCACGATGGCGATCACCCAGGCGAAGATCGGCCGGTTGATGAAGAAAGCCGACATCGTTTCAGTTCCCGGTTGCGCCAAAGGCTGGTTGCTTCGCGGCGCCGGCGGCATTGCCACCGGCGGGTGCTGCCGAGGCAGAGCTCTGCTCGCGGTCCTTGATCTCGCCGGTCGTTTCGTCGATCGTCACTTCGACCGCCGTCGCGTCGCCGCCGGCGCGCACCAGCTGCAGGCCCTCGACGATGACGCGGTCGCCGTCGCTGACGCCGGAATCCACCAGCCAGTTGTTGCCGACGCTGTTGCGCACGCTGAGGGTCCGCTGCTCGACCTTGCCCTGCGCATTGACCACCATGGCCGTTGCCTGGCCCTTGGGGTCGCGGGTGACGCCACGCTGCGGCACCAGGAAGCTGTTCTGGGCGACACCCTCTTCGACAATGGCGCGCACATACATGCCGGGCAGCAGCAGCCGGTCGGGATTGGGGAACTGGGCTCGGAGCGCAAAGGTGCCGGTCGACTGGTCGACATTGGCGCCGGCGAATTCCAGCTTACCGTTCTGCGCATAGATTGTGCCGTTGTCGAGCTTCAGCTTGACGCTGACATTGGTCCCGCTGAACTTCAGGCGGCCTTCGTTGATCGCCTGGCGCAGGTTGAGCAGGTTGGTGCTCGACTGCGTGACGTCGACATTGATCGGGTCGAGCGAGCGAATTGTGGTCAGCACCGTTTCCTGGTTGGCGGTGACCAGCGCGCCGGGCGTCAAGGTCGATTTGTCGATCCGGCCGGCGATCGGCGCGGTGATCGAGGTGCGGTTGAGGCTGATGCGGGCGGTCTCGACACTGGCCTTGGCCGCCGCGACATCGGCCTGGGCCTGCGCCAGGGTCGCGGCGGCATCGTCGTAATCCTGTTTCGAGACGACGTTCTGCTTCAGCAGCCCGGAATGGCGGTCGAACTTCGCTTGCGCGGTCGGCACCGCGGCTTCCGCCTTCTGCTGCGTCGCGACGGCGCTGTCGTAGGCGGCCTGATAGCTCGCCGGATCGATGAGATAGAGCGGCTGTCCCGCCACGACCTCGGCGCCCTCCTGAAACAGGCGCTGCCGGATGATGCCGTCGACCTGCGGGCGCACCTCGGCGATGAGCGAGGCGGCCGTGCGGCCGGGCAGCTCGGCGGTGATCGCTACCGATTGCGGATGCAGCGTGACGACGCCGACCTGCGGCCTGCCGACGCCACCCATGCCGGGCGGAACCTGGCTCTTTTCCTGCGAACAGGCGGCCACGAAAATTGCAGCGCCCAACACCGCTAAGGTCGCTTGACGGCGTGTCGGCAGGAAAGGCTGGGAGGTGAATGGAATGCGCATCGCCCGGATCATCTTTCGCTGGAGTTGCTGTGGCGGCCTGATGGCCGACGGCGGCGCACTGCCGCGCCATCTGGCGCAGCGCGCCGGTCGGACAGGCATCGCACAAGCCCGCAAGGGCGAGGAAAACCGCCGTCGATCGCGGCAACGGCAACGGGGCATGGGGTGCGGGCGTCGAGCAATGCGTCGAAGCGGCTCATATCTCGCTCCTTCTTCGCGGCCGGATGTCCACTCGACGAAGAGATCGAATGCACGGCCCCGGTGCCCACGGGCATCAGTATGCCGATCCACCACAATAAGCCAATTGCTTCGCCGGCCGCCGGCACACAGCGACGATTGCGAGGCGGGTTTCTGCCTGAGAAACCGGACTTATGCGATCTTCTGATCATGGTTCTCGAGGTTTGCCGGCAGGGTCGGGAGTGAGAGGCGATAGCCGGCGAAACTCAGCCGGGTCGCGTCTTTGAATGCGGGCGGCGCAAAGGTTGGAACGCGGCGTCCGATCGTGAGGCCCGGGGCCGCGGCTACGATCAGGCGCAGCATCATCAGAGCTTCCCACATGGTGCTCTCCATTCGCCTTGCGAAACCGCCGCCACGCGAGGCGCTGCCATTGCATCAAGAACCGGCCGGCCCTTGAACGGGTGGGTCAGGGGGCCGGCCGGTGCAGTCGGTCAGAGTTGCTCGCCACTCCGGGGTAGGGGTGGAGGGAGCTGTCCGCCGTGATCCGGCAGACCTCCGGGGTCGACTGAATCCGGCGGATCACCCCATGGACCGGGGGGCGGGCCGTGCGGCCGATCCGCCGAAGCAAGAATCTCGAGCTGTTCGGGCGTCAGTCTGGTGCGCAGCACCGCGATGGCGTCCTTGAGCTTGGCGGCGGAGGCAGCGCGTTTGGTGACCTCGTCGGCGAGCCTCTCCTGGAAGGCGAAGGGGTCACGCTTTGCCTGATCGGACTTGCCGCCGGCATCCGCATCGTCGGGCGCCCGGCCGGGCGGGCCGAAATCGGGCCGCGGCGGCGGCGCCAGTACCGCTTGCAGCGCGCTGGTATAGTCACGCCATGCGTCGAGCTGCTCGGAACGGATGCCGATCCGGGTTTCGAGCGCGGCGAGCCGGGCAGCAAGAAATTCTGGAGGCGGGCCCATGCGGCGAGGGCCGAAGTCCTGGGGTCCATGCCGCATCGCCCAGCGCGGGCCGTGCCACGGCATCGGACCTGGGCCCGCGTCGTCCTGCCGGCCGATTGCCGGGGGCTCCTCCCCGGGCGCGGCGCCGGGCTCCGGCTGCGCGGCGAACACCGGATGGATGGCTGCGACCGAGAACAGGCCGAGCGCCAAAAGTCTGCTTCGCATGACGTGATCCTTTCCTGCGTGCTTCGGATGGCGGGAGGATAGGAAGCGTCTTTTGCCGCTTCGCTTCGGCGCGTTGCCGAAGGTTTCCGGAAAAAGGAAATTTGTTTCCGAATGTTTCCGCCCGCCATGCGGAAACGTTCCGTTGCAATTTTCCATGCCGCTCGGCGGCGTCGCTCCCTATAATCGCGGATGAAAGGGCAAGCGGGCGAAGAATGCAGGCACAAACCCACATCCTCGTCGTCGACGACGATCGCGAGATCAGGACGCTACTCGGGCGCTATCTCGACGGGCAGGGATTTCGCGTGTCGGTGGCGGCGGACCGGCGCGAGTGCGAGCAGAGGCTTGGCTCCGGGCAGTTCGACCTCATCGTGCTCGACGTCATGCTGCCCGACGGGTCGGGGCTCGACATCTGCCGCTCGCTGCGCGATCGCAAGCCGCACATCCCGGTCATCCTGCTCACCGCGCTGAAGGAAGACGTGGACCGTATCATCGGGCTGGAGCTTGGCGCCGACGACTATCTCGGCAAGCCGTTCAACCCGCGCGAGCTTTCTGCCCGCATCCGCGCGGTGCTGAGGCGCTCGGCGCCGGAAGAGGCGGCGCCGGCCAAGGTGCGGGTCTATCGTTTCGCCGGATATCGGCTGGAACCGGACACGCGCAAGGTGATGGATGTCGAGGGTGCCGCGATCGAACTCACCGGCGCCGAATTCGACCTGCTGCAGGTCTTCCTCGACCGGCCGGGCAGGCTGCTGTCGCGCGACCAGCTGCTCGACCTGACGCAAGGGCGCGAGCGCGACCCGCTGGAGCGTTCCGTCGACGTGCTGATGAGCCGGCTGCGGCGGAAATTCGCCGAGGCGGGCGAGGCTTCCCTGTTCAAGACCGTGCGCAATGGCGGCTATCAGCTCACCGCGCGTGTCGAGACGACGGATATCGACCCATGACGTCGCTGCGCCGGCGGCTGATCGTCCTGCTGGTCGCATCGATTGTCGGCGTCGTCGGCCTGGCGACGGCCGCGGTCCTTAGTGTTCGAGGCGGAGGCCCGCCGCCGGAACTGACTGTGCCCTGGGTTGCCCAGCAGATGGAACTGGTGCTGCGGCTGCCGGCCGGCGTGCTTCCGGACGTCCTGCGGGTCGAATTCAGCGACCAGCCGGCCGCCGGCCCGATCGATCGCCCGCAAACGGCGATGCTCAACGACCTGTTGCGCCGCAGGGGGTTCGACGTTTCGGCGGTCGTCAATGAAAGAGTGGGCGAACCGGGCCAGCTGGCATCGGTGCGCCTGCCCGACAATCGATGGGCCATCGTGGAGGTTCCCCACGTCAGGCCGCCAAGGCGCGAATGGCTGGTGCTCGCCGGCTGGATCTCACTGATCGTGGCTGGGGCAACGGCCGTCTCGGTCTATTTCACCGCCGTGCTGATCCGGCCGCTCGAGATGCTGGAGGCGGCGGTGTCCAAGATCGGTTCGGACGGCATGCTGGCGGCGGTGCCGGAAGTGGGCTCGGCCGAGGTCAAGGCGACGGCACATGCGCTGAACCAGCTTTCGTCACGGTTGCAGACGGCCATGGAAAGCCGCATGCGCCTGGTAGCGGCCGCCGGCCATGATTTGCGGACGCCGATGACCAGGATGCGGCTCAGGGCGGAATTCCTCGACGAGGATCGCGAGAAATGGCTGAGCGACCTCGACGAGCTCGACCGCATCGCCGACAGCGCCATTCGCCTGGTGCGCGAGGAGGTCAACCAGGATGCGGTCGAGCCGCTGGAGTTGGACCGGCTGGTCCGCGATATCGAGGTCGAGATGGTGTCGCTCGGCCATGCCGTATCGATCGACCATCTGGACGAGGTCTCGGTGAAAGCCGGCGCGCTCGGCATGCGGCGCGCGCTGCGCAACCTGATCGTGAATGCGGCGACGCACGGCAAGGGCTGCATCGTTTCGCTCGCCACGCAGCGCGGCCGGGCGGTTCTCACCATCGCCGACCGCGGGCCCGGCATTCCGGCGGATCTTCTCAACAAGGCGTTCGAGCCTTTTTTCCGTGTCGATCCGGCGCGCACGCAATTCATTCCAGGGGCCGGCCTTGGCCTTGCCATCGCCAAGGAGATCATCGAGCGCTACGGAGGAACGATCACGCTGGAGAACAGGCCGAGAGGGGGATTGCTGCAGACGGTGGTGTTTGCAACCGCCTAATTCATCGCCCGGAAGGGACGCGGCTTTTGGGGTCGACACAGCTCGCTGCATCGCGACCATTGCGGAACGGCGCCACAAGATGCGATTTTGGCGAGGATGTTTTTGCGAGGATGCCACATGCCCATACGCAAGACTATGTTTTGCGCGGCAGCGATGATCATTGCTGCTACAAACTTCGCCGACGCCCGTCCCGACACGCGCAAGATGACGTGCGAGCAGACCCGGTCGCTGATCCAGAGCCGGCATGCGGTGGTGCTCAGCACCGGACCGAACACCTACGATCGCTATGTCCGCCAATTCGGCAATGACTGCGATGCACCCTACGTGCCGATGGTCGACTATGTCCCGGTCAGTGACGGTCGATGCATGGTTTATCGGTGCGAGCAGCCGTCGTCAATGGTTCCGAATTGACCGAGGCCAGTCTTTGTTTTGATGCAGGTCGTTGTCCCAAAACCGCTGCACACTTCGGAGCGACATGCATCAATCGGCCACGCAACCCCGCCTGGCAGAGGCCGCGGACTCCTGCTTGCGGAACCGGCAGCGGGCACTCACTTGACCTTCTGAACCTGCGGAGCCGGCGTCTGGTCGGTCGCCGGAGCCGGTGTGCAGTCCGGGCCTTTGCAGTCAAGCACAGGATCCTCGGCCGGCGGCAAGCAATTTTGCCCTTCGCAATGAATTGCCGGCGGCTGTTTCGTCGTTGCTTGGCCGTTCGCCTGGGCAGGCTGATCATCCGCGTGAACGGCCTGTACGCCTGCCAGACCGGTCATGGCCGAGCACAAGAGCGCTATCCGAAGCAAGTTCATCCCTGCCTCCGCGGCTGAAGCAGGTGGAACTTACACTTTCGGGCCGAGGCCGGCATACCGTCAGCCGTGAATGGCGTTAACAGCAGGTTTCCACCCGCCCAGGTTGTTGATGCCACTTCCTGCGATGTGGTGGGTGTTGCTTCGACAAGTGGCGCAACCGGTTGAAGACCGCCGCTTGCCATCTCGTTTCAGGACAAAAGAGCTGGCAACGAACTTGCGTGGCCAATCCATCTTTGGGAGAGATGGATGGGATTATCCAAACGGTTGCTCGATAAGGATCTGACGTTCAAGTGCCCGCACTGCCAGGCGACATTGGTGCGAAAGGGCTCTTGGATCAAGAGTATCACGTGGTTCACCTGCGACAGGTGCCAGCAAAACTTGCGGCTGGGCTACGGGGAGAAGCTGGCGATTTTCGAGCGGTTCCGGGAACAACGTCAAGGAACAAATTAGCGTTTGCTGAAGTTGGGTGAGTGGACGGCGCAAAGCCCCCGACGGGGCATAGCGCCGGGGTTGGCTTAGGGCCGGCCCGAGAGCCAGGACCCCGCCCTCAAGGTCTGGCTCTCTCCCGTGTTGTCACCGTATCGAGATGGAACAGTCTGTAGACAGGCTAATCCGTTAAAGTCTGACGATCGGGTGAAGCGCAATAGAAAGCACGTGTGGTAACCGTTGATTCAACCATTGCTGGTAAATAAGAGAGAGTGGCGGCTCCGACAGTGCGGCAGGGGTGCTGGGGTGCCGGAGCCGCCTGCGCAGCCAGATGTTGCCTTAACTACGACCGCGCTGTCTCAGAATAGGACAGCGCGGTCAACGATTGGTTAAATTAGCAACCATGAAAAAGATCGGCGCCGTGAGCGATGCCTCCGGCTAGCCGTCAAGGTCTGCGGATCCAAATCGCTGAGCCTCGTCATGACGGCTTATCCACTTGCGGCGTCTTCCGCTTCGGCACATAGGCTGTCACCAGCCGCAAGGTGTCCATGTTCACCGTCACCGGAACGCCAAAGTTGACCGTCACCAAATCACCATCGACGTGAGTGACGTTGCCGACGAGTTCCATCGGCTGGCCTTTCTTCACCTTCGATGTTCGATCGATGATCGAATGCGGAAACCCATACGACGGAATTGAGACGCTGACGCGGTCTTCGGTGACCCGCCGGAGCACAGTCGCGGTGATGGCGACCTCGTCGCCGACATTGATGCTGCCTTTCGCCATAGGCAACGAGTCTGGCGCGGTGAAAGCCTTCGTCAAGATGATGCTAATGTAACTGACCGGAACCTTCCCTACGCTGACGCCAGAGCAGCGGAAGGGCTGGACGCGTTGTCCATAGCGGCCCGACAGCCGCTATGGACTGCCGGGCCGGGCCGGCCGCGGGCAAAGGGTCAGTTAAAAGCCAACGCTGTTCGTTTACTCGAAAGAAATTAGGGAGAGCTAATGCTTTGCAGGCAGCAGCAGCGGAGCTTGCAAATGTCGCTCATTTCGAAATTTCTGCACGACGAATCCGGCGCGACGGCAATCGAATATGGTTTGATCGCGGCGCTCATTGCGCTGGGGATCATGGTGGGCGCGACCTCATTGGGCGGCGCGCTGAATGCCCAGTTCATATCGATTTCCAATACGTTGAACAACGCTCTGTGAGGTGCCGCGACGCTCGCCAGCGCGGTAGTGGCAAGGACCGTTTGGCCGACAATGCCATGCAATTTGCATGACGTTGCACCAGGCAGCGCATCTGGGCAATTGTGTGGATATCGGGCATGACCTGACATTTTGATTTGCCCGGATTCCCTGGTGAGCGGAAGATCTCCATTGGCGGGACCTGGGCGCCGTGGCGAAGTCGGAGATGCCGCCAAATCAACCTCAGGCAATGAGGAAAGTGAAATGCCGAAATCATCGATTCCGGTGGATGGCGAAGCTTTGGCCACTGCCGAGGAAATCCAGAACGCCGGGCGGCTTTCCAGCCGCTCCATGCTGGTTGGTGCGATTGGCGCTATTCCGCCCGTGGGGAACGCAGCAGCGGCTCTGCCGGCGCCTGCTGCGGCATCGCCGAACGACCGCTCACAGGCCGCTTTGGCCAAATTGAAAGCCGCAGCAGAAGCCCTTGATCCGAATATCTATGATTGGACGATCAAGTCCACTGTCGATTTGCCCTGCGGGTTAATGATCGGCGCTTTCACGATCACAACAAAGTTCGAGGGTGACGGCTGGTATCGCGCGCTACACAGCGGCGTGCACGAGGAAAAAGTTTTCGTAGAGCATGCGCCTGAGCATGATCGAAACGGCGAGCGATGGCTTCGCATCACGTCTGAGTATCGCGGCCGGAAAGTTTCCGCTCTGACGCTGGAGAGCGATTTCAACGCGAGTTGCGGCCAACGCATCAGTTGAGGATGAAAACATGACAAACCTGCTGATACCGACTTGGCGGCGGAGCCATGTGCGGGCTGGCACGGTTTCGCTAGCCGAGTTGCTTCGCCGCTATGACTTGGCACATTGCCATAAGACGACGACCCGCGCGGCCTTGATCGCTTCCTATCTTGCCAACGGCGAGGCATCTTCATGAGCGACATGGTAGAGCCTGTCGTGATTCTCGATACGTTTGGGCAGGGTGTGGCGCGCGTCGAGAGATTGCGGCGAACCTGTTCCGCGTGTCTTACTATACCAACCAACGGGGTTACGATGGCGGCCAAGAACGCGTCTGTGTGGCGAAGTTCATCATGACCGGCGAGGCGATGAAGGCCCATCTCTGCTGACACGTTCCGGAGGCAGGGAGCAGGTCGGCTGGCCGGTGAGACGCGATCGACGATAAACTGAAAGGTCAGGGTGACGGATCTGGCCTAGTTGCTCGGCTGGCCGCATTCAAACCCGAGCCGAGGACGGCGCCGCCAAAAGAGAAATAGCGTTGGTAGGCTGCCAGCCAAGGCGCCGAGATAAGCTCGACAACCGCCTTTGTCACCGTACCCGCCCCCGATCGGCCCAGCGTCGATTCGGCACCGATATTGGCCAAAAATTGGACAGGTCTGGTGCGATGCGAGTTAGGTGCTTGATTTGCCTGGTACGCCCAAGGGGAATCGAACCCCTGTTACCGCCGTGAAAGGGCTGACTTTTCGAGAAAGTTGCGTCCGCCACTGTCCGCATAAATCCATATTTTGCAAGGGTTGTGTGTTCTAGCGTCCGCCAGTGTACACGGACGTATATTCGACGTATATTCGACATCTTCCAATTCTCGAAGGCGGAAACACCATGGCCAAGACCCTCAAGGAAGCCGCGATCACGACGGCAAGCGCTCGCTCGAAACTGGCGGCCGGGGAGTACGCTCGCCGGCTCGATGCCGATGCCGCGATTTGGTATCGCAAGGGGAAGCGCGGCGGTGTCTGGTTCGCAAGGTGGCGCAACCACGGCGAGGGCGCCAACTACCTGCAGGCACCTGTTGGTTCCGCCAACGATGTCAACGACAAGCCGGCCGATGGCTTGCTGACATTTGCCCAGGCAGAGGCACAGGGACGCCAGATCGTCGCTAGGGCCAGACAAGAAGCAAAGGCCGCCGCTGCCGGTCCAGTGCTGACAGTGCGCCTCGCCGTCGAAACCTACATTGCTGATCGAGATGCACGGGATAGCCGCAGGAAAGGTCGCGCGGTGCACTCAGACGCGAGCCAGCGCCTCCGGCGGTATGTTCTCGGGCAAGACAAGCGCGGCAAGCAAGAGGCTGTCCCTGCGTCGGCGCTGGCATCGATCGGGCTATATGCCTTGAAGGAAAGCGACCTGCTGGAATGGCGTAAGGGCCTGCCAGCCGAGTTGAAGAGCACGACGGAGCAGCGCCTCATCAACGACCTTAAGGCCGCTCTCAACGGTGCCTATGCCGTGCATCGCGAACGACTGGAACCGACGCTGCCGGCGATCATCAAGCATGGCCTCAAGGCCGAAAAGATGGACACCGACGAGGCCGCACCGCTCGCCCGAGACAATCAGATCCTTTCCGCCCCGCAAGTCGGCGCCATCCTCGCCGCCGCGCGCGTCGTCGATGCCGATCTGAATTGGGATGGCGACCTGTTCCGGTTCGTTGTCTTGTTAGCCGCAACCGGTGCGCGCTTCTCTCAGATCGCCCGCATGAAGGTCGGGGACGTGCAGCGCGCGCAAAGCCGCCTGATGGTTCCAAGCTCTCGGAAGGGCAGGGGCGGCAAGATTGCCAGCGTGCCGGTGCCAGTGGGCAAGGATGTTATGGACGCACTTCTGCCGGCGACGACCGGCCGCGGCAATGAAGAAACCCTCTTGGAGCGGTGGCGCAGCAAGCAAATTCCAGGCGGCGGATGGGAGCGCGCCGGGCGAGGCCCTTGGCAGGTCGCTGCCGAGTTGCAACGGCCATGGCATGACATCCGAGCCCGAGCGAAACTCCCGTCGCTGATCCCCTATGCGTTGCGGCACAGTTCGATCATCCGGGGCATCCGTGCAAACCTTCCCATTCGCCTCGTGGCGGCTTTGCACGACACGTCGGTGCCAATGATCGAAAGGCACTATGGGCGATGGATAGCCGATGGCCTGGAAGACCTTGCCGCCGCAGCCGTGGTGCCGTTGGTGCCGCAGGAAGGCAGCAACGTGACCGTGCTGAAGACCGCATAGTCTGTGCGAAAGCCATTGACGGAGGCGTGCGGACTCTTGCGAACGAAGGAAAACAGAGTAGATTCTGTTGTCAGAGATCGCAGCTAGTCGCGCTTGAGGGGAGTCTATTGGCTCCTGTGTGTCGCCCGACGAACCTGTCTATCACAAGATACGACTGGAATATTGACAGCCAAAGGGTTCGCACGGAACCTGAAACAGCGCGCATTTCCTAGGGGCCGAGAGAGGCCGGGAAAGCAGCCTTACCCAGTCGAAACTAATCCGAAAGACCGTGCCGGATTCCCACTCAGCGTGGGGTTCGGCGCGGTCTTTTTTTATGCCTCGAAGTTCGGAAAGGAGCGAAGATGAGCGAGGTGGTTGGAAGTGCAGCAGGCGGAGAGAAAGCCGCCTACACGATCCCGGAATTCGGCGCCGACCATGGTATTGGTCGGTCGCTGGTCTATGAGGAAATTGCGTCCGGCCGTTTGAAGTGCAGGAAGGTCGGCCGCCGCACCATCATCCTTGCTAAGGATGCGGCTGCGTGGCGTGACGCATTGCCAGAGGGGAGGGCCGCATGACAGCCACACCCTCAGACATCGCACGTTTCGTTGTGGAGGAGCATTTGCGGGCATGGCGGCTTCTGGGCTTCCCTGCTGAACAAATACCCGACTCTTTGGAAGCCTCGATTGACCACCGATTTCCGGGGTGCCCTATCCTGACAATGGCCAGGGGCCTGGACATTGCGGCTGAAATCCTCAGAGCCGATGAAGCGTTTCGAGGTGCCGGGTTTCACCACGAATGAACAACGCTCGTCGGCAGGTTAACAAGGATGGCTCCGAGCAGGTGATGCTCGGGGGTGTGATCTTGAAGGAGAAGCCTGTCCGAAAGCGCGCGCGGCGGGCCGATTGGAAGACCTCGCCGGCGCTGATTCGCCTCCGAGAGGTCGAGAAGCTTATCAAAGCCAGGCATGGCGGAATGGTGCCGGAAACGGACGACGCCGACGTCTACATCCGCGCCGCGGCGTTCTCGCGCACCGGCCAGGACATGAGGGCTTGGTGCAAGCGGTGGGCACCATGGGCACCGGCTGAACTCATCGCCCGTATCTCCGCCGCGGCGGCCAAGCGGCGACACATGATGAGCGCAAACGGCGTTGCCGGGATGCTGATGGTCACCATGACCGAACGGACGCGCCTGAAGCTGAAGACCATCGGCGCCTGCGATTTGACCTTGGAGGATCGAAAGCGGTTAACGAAGCAGCGGAAGAACGATCGCGACCGGGCCCGGATCGAGGAGAAGCGGCGGGCGGCCGGCAAGGTGGATCGCGCCTCCTATCTGGCTTCGCATTCGCTGTCTCGCCTGAAGCCGTGGGAGGCTGAAAACATGAGCCGAGCCAAATGGTATCGGCTGCGTGAGACAAGTCCGTCGCGAATAGAAGGTATTCTTCCAAGTAGCGACACACCTGTCTCACAGATTCCACCCGTCCCCGTCATTGCCTCAAAGCGACCATCGACCGGCAAGGCCGGGCGCGGGGGTTTGGGGACTGAGTCCCCAACGGGGTGCCAAGGGGCGGCGCCTCTTGGGAGGAGCGACAAAGATATCGGAGCGGCAGCATGAAGGGCGAACAGATTTCCATCGTAATCGTGTTCCCGGGCAACCCGTTGCAGGCGCTTATCCGCCGGACAGCGCGCGAACTTCAGCATGTACAAGGTCGGGCAGCCGATCGGCTGTGGCGGGAGAGGATGCGCTTTCTGCAGTCAGAACTGACCCGCAAGGGCATCGTCGGCGCCGAGATGCAGGCGGAGATCGACCAGTTTGCTTTGGACGTGCATGGCGAGCTCCAGCGTCTCACTTGGGATGAATGGCACGCCGCGCACCGGCCCGGCGGGGATGCCGCATGACGCCAGCCTACCGCTCCGCCGCCACATGGATCGATCAGGCCCTAGCCTGCCTTGCCGAGGCCGTGGAGCGTATGGACGAGGCGCAGTTCCTGCAGGAGCACCAGGCCGCGCATAACGCGCCGCGCTCGGCATCAGTTGACGCCGTGGCCGCGGTGCTCGAGCGCGAATACTGGAAGCGCTGGCCCGAAGGTCGCGCCGAATGAAGGCAACGGCACCGTTCTCACATAGGCTTCGACCAACAGTTCCGCGGCGGCTTGAACCCGTTCGGCCGCATCCTCGACCTTGTCGAAACGCTTGATCACTCGGTCATGCAGCATTTGCAGGCGGGCGTCGTGGTAAACCAGGCTGCGCAAGTGCCCGTCAGAGTTAAGCGGTTCGAACAGCATCCTCATGGTGCTGGCCCTTCAGTGAGAGGTTGTCGGCGGTACAATCTTCAGCAGCCGCCGCTTGGCGGCCTTCGCTCTCGCTTGGCCGGCTCGTATCCGGCTGCAAAGTGCAAGGCTGATCGCCAGACCGTGGTTATCGTCGAGCAGGGCTGTTGCCTGCTTGAGGGAGCGTTCGGCACGCTTCGCGCGCTGCCTGGCGGCGGCCATCTCCAAGTCCGTAAGCTCAATCATTGTTCGGCATCCTTTCGGTTTGCCCCTTCCATTAGAAAATCGTCACTTACACAATTCGTTCCGATGGTGCGGCCGCTTGTCACTGGATCCTTTCCATGACCAAGGGGGCGAGGTCAGCAATCGACGCAACAACGCCGGCGCCGACCGCTGGGCTCCGTTCTTTGGCAAAACGAGGACAATTTTTGAGGTCGGGCAAATGAAGCGCGGCCGGAAATCTTCAAGCGAACTGGCATCGATCGCCATCGCGACCATGGCGGCACCGGCGCCTGACGCACCCTATGACCTGTCCGACGAAGCCGCCGAGATATGGCGGACCATCGTCGCAACCCTGCCGGCGGACTTCGTGCCGCGCGAAATGCACGATGTGCTCGCCGCGCACTGCCGGCACGTCGCAACCGGGCGGTTTATCTCCCGTGAGATCGATCGATTTACCTTCGACTGGCTAAAGGTCGACGGCGGGATTGATCGGCTCGCAAAGCTGACCGCGATTCGTGATCGAGAGGTTCGGGGTGCTCTGGCGACGGCCAGGGCACTGCGTCTGACCTCGCAGTCACGCTATCGGCCAGAGCGAGCGGCGACCGCGCGCCAGGCCCTGGCAAGTGGCCTGGAGAAGCCTTGGGAGCCGCGCGAATGAGCCCGGCCGAGCGAATGCGCCGGACACGCGAGCGGCGTCACAAGGGACTCATGCCGGTAATGATCGATATCCACGATGTCGAGGTGCCGGCGTTCCTTGTCGTTGCCGGCTACCTGAAAGACGCCAACGATCGCGAAGCCATCCCGGCGGCGCTTCAGCGCTGGATCGCGGATGAGACCAGGCCGGCCGCCTACGAAAATGTTGCGGCGCAACGCCGCGCGCTTTTTGCTTCCGGTACTCTACCCAAATCAACCTGAAGGAACACGCCGCCTTGGCACGGAAGACGCTCAAGATTTTGCACGACGCTGAGTCGATTATCGAGGGCATTGCGTCCAGCGATGCGCGGCCTCTCGACGGCGACACTGATAGGCTCGATCCGGCCGGCGTGTGGTGGTCGCAGGATAAGCGCCTACCGCTCTATCTCGAACACGACAGGACACGCCAGATTGGCGAGATTCTGGACGTTTGGAAAAAAGGCAACAAGCTTCATTTTCGTGCCAGGGTCGACGATGCCGAGACGTTCGCGCGCATCCAGCGAAACGAGCTGACGACGGCATCGGTCGGAAGCAAGGGCATGGATCAGATCGAACAACTTGCGGATGGGACGTACCTCGCCCGACGCTGGGAACTGACCGAAATATCCGTTGCGCCGCGCGGCATGAACAACAATCCCCACGCCACGATCCTTGCAGCCGATCGCGAGCATCCCGTGAGCGAGGTTGCCTTGGTAGAGCCGATGCCGCAACCGCGGTGGATGACGCCAGATGAAATCCGGGCTTTCGATCTCAAGCAGATCCGCGACCGGCTGCACGACCTGGACCGGCTTCACAAAAAGTTTGTCGACAAGAAATGGTCGCATATCGGCGCTGTACGCGACGCCATGGACCTGCAGATTCAGAAGGTAGATGCAGAGCGCGCTGAGCTAGTCGCCAAGCAGATCGCGGTCGAGACCGGTATCGACCTCACACCCACACCGGCTGCTGCTGTTGCTCAACAGAAGCATGCGGCGCCGGCGTGGCAGGTCAAAAATCTCCCCGAGCCTGACATGGACAGTCTCACCGACGTCAACCAGGTGCTCGCCTCGCACAGTCACCTGCTCGATTTTTACATGGATACCATCGCGCGGACGATGAGCGAAATCGATGTCGGGCCGAACAGCCTGTTTTCGCACCAAGAAGCTGCGGTTTCCGACGCTTCCACGATGTCCACCTTGAGGCAACTGCAAACGATCGCCAAGCTTCTCGATAGGCGCATCGCCGATCTCGAAAGCGGCGTCGTTGTCGGCGTCAAGTATCTCGGCGTTTTTCAAAAGCAGGTCCGCTATTCGAGCGGCTCGCTCGTCACCCACAAAGGGTGCCTGTGGCATGCGAACCTGGATACCACCGGCGTGGAGCCTGGCGATGGGAACAGGGTTTTCACCCTGTGTGCAAAAGCAGATGGCGTGCCATTGCCGCAGCGCGACACGGCCGGCAAGCGGATTACCGGCAACGAACCGAGGAAGCCCAGAAAGATCGAACGAACCGTCGTCACCAAACACGATGCGCAGGGCCGAGTTGTCGAGTTCGAAAAAGAGCAGGTTGAAGAATGACCCCGAAGAAACCGACGGTCTTTCACCGTAGCCCGCAAACGCCCACCGAGCGCGACGCATTGGTCAAGGCAATCTATGGCGCCAAGAAATTTGAACGGTACAAGGCGAGTCAAGAGAAGCTCAGCGGCAAAAAGCCGAAGGTGAAGACCGATGAATAGCCGCCGGATCGACGACGAACAATACGTCACGCCTGAGCAGATGGAGCAAATCCAAGAAGCTGTCGATCAGATCCTGCTCGAACTGTTCGATTTTATGGGAAGACTGCCCAACGAGCGTGAAATGGGGCTTATCCGCAGCGTGTTATATCGTCGGTTTAGCGAACCGGACGCGCCGACATGGAACCCACAATGAGATTGGATGAAGCGCCGGTCATCCGATACGGCGACGGCTGCGGCGCGTTCAGGACGCTTGCGGTGGCCGTCGCCAACATGCAACCACAACCGGGGCGGGGGTTGCACTTTTGGGTTGCGTTCTACCTCTCTGACCGCTGGGGCTCTCATTCGCGCGTTTTTTCTTCCGGCAGGCGAATTTGAGGGCCGGTAGATGACCAAATCGCCCGCAAAAGCCCGGAAATCCGCCATTCCTGCCGCCCCAACGTGGATGAATACCACTCAAAAACGCGAATATTCCGCTCTTTTGGCGCTCGAAAACGGCTGGAAAGGCTTCGCGACGGACGTCGAACTGCATCGGCTCGGCGACCTTGTCGACATTCGGGGCAGGATCACCGGAATGCGCCGGCTGATGCGCGCCGCGATGCGCGCCAAGGACGTCGGCCTGGTCATTTCGTTGAATAACCAGATCAACGCCTCGATCGACAAGGCGCATCGTCTCGAGGAATTGCTCCGCCTCCAGCAAAAGCAAAAGACGGCCGCCGAGTACAGTGCAGCAGCACGGACGGCATAGATGGCCTTCATAGCGCCTCTCGCCGGTGCCGCCGTTGGCGGCGGTCTGCTCGGCTCCATCGTCACCACGGCCGTCGGCATCGGCATCAATCTGGCGATCGCCTATTTCTTCCCGCAGAAGATCAAAGGGCCGCGCGCCGAAAGCCTCAAGGCCCAGACGTCACCGAGGCCCACGCTCGATAAAGAGCCCGTTTGGCACCTTGGCAGGCGGGCTCTTTCAATGCTGCCGCCCGCGTTTGTCATGCGCGGCGGAACGCGCTATCAATTCGGCGTCGGTTCGCCCATCATCTCGGTGAGAAAGGACGCGGCGATCAGATCATCAGCGTCGATGCGCAAGGCGCCTTCGCCGCGCCCCATGATGGCCGCGACCCTCTGGAAGATCTTAATCTCATGCTCGGTAATCTTGGCGTCCTGCATCTTGGCTCTTAGATCGGCGACACGCATCCCGAGCGAACGGGATGTTCCGATTTCTCTATTCGACATTTTGGTCAGTCCTCCTCCCCCACCTGAGTGTGTTTCGCCGCCGCCCTAATTGGCAGCATGCCCATAGACTGATGTTGCGTTCAGGGCATGAGCATGCCAGCTCATGAGAATCTGCTGTTATTATGAATGAATGATAAATGGTACGCGGGCTATAGGACCCCTGTCGATAAGGCGTCTTCTCTCCGCCCATACCAGTCGGCCTCGAACTCCCTAATGATAATGCGAGCCGCGAGCAGGTCGCTCACCTTGGGGTAAGGCTTTTGGTCGGTGCGATCGTTCGCTTTGCGACCGGCAACATCAGGTTCTGCCCGATGATCTGCGACTTGTCTCCAGAGACCGTGCATTGAAACTCCTCCCGTTTGGAGAGAATAAACAATTAGCCTCTCCTAATGTTCCATCTTGACCTCCAGCCGTCCGGTCTGGGCTTTGCCGGTGACACTAACCGCAGACCGGCGTCCAGAGGGTAGAGATGGCGGAGCCTAGCTCGATAGCTCGCTGCCGATGCCGGGGATGGACAATCGACACCGGTGCCAGGGTTCGGGTCTCGAAACGAGACAGTTAGGCGTCCAATTCGAGGGGCTCGTGGCCAGGCTTCTCGTGCCAGATGACTTGGCGAAGGTCACGCAAGTCGATCATCTGCCCGCAGGCGCCGCATTTGTGGAAATGGTCGCGTTCATCAGATGGCTCATTGCCGTGCCTTTTGCCAACGATGGGCGGGCCGAGATCAGACAGCTTGGTCATGTTGCTTTGTCCACCAGCGGCCCCTTGCGCTTCGGCGGGACGTAGGGCGTCACCAGCCGGACCTTGTCCTTATCAACCGTGACAGGAACGCCCAGATTGATTGTCACCTTGGCCTCGTCGATCCGGGTGACGTCGCCGATGATCTCGATCGGCTGGCCTCGCTTCACCTTCGAGATTTTGTCGATGATCGAATGAGGGAAGCCATAGGACGGGATCGAGATGCTGATCCTGTCTTCGGTGACGCGCCGTCGCACGGTCGCGGTGATGGCGACCTCGTCGCCGATCTTGATGCTGCCCTTCGCCATATCGGTGACTCTGGGGCGGCGAAAGGCATCGTCAAGCGGATGCTAATATATGCAAACGGCGCGGGAACAAAAAAATCGAGTCTCTCGTTAAAAGTACCGGCCGGATCGATCATCCCAAAATCCTTGTGTCCGGCTTTTCAGGGGCCCGCTGCTACGCCTGGCAGCGGGCTTCAATTTTAGCAATTGCCAGCGGCTTGGAGATAAGGAATATAATCCTCCCCGGTGCGGCGACCCCATCACGAGGATCGCCAATGTCGAACAAATATCCCTTTACCGAAAACACGCTCGGCAAGAAGCTCGAAGCCGGCACAGGCCTTTCAGTCTACTGCCTCACGTGTAAGCGGAGGGCGACACTGGACATTGCCGAGTTGGCGCGCCGGTTCGGCCCGGATCAGCCCTGCATGCATTGGGATTTGCTCAAGATCATCTATTGCCATGAGTGTCGCGCCGCCGGCCGCGACGATCGGAACCTGCAGTTCACCAATCACGCTCTGACACCAGAGAAGCGCAAGCGCTGGACGCCTTGCCCGTAGGCGGCCCGACAGTTCCGCGTTGGGGGGCGTAGGGGTTGAACCGCCGGGCCTAACCGACTCGGTGCGGAGAGTCGGCTGGAGCGAAGGTTACATTAGCGAGGCCGCATGAATATCACGGTTCATTACGTTCCACCGGTTTCGCGGTGAATGTCGTCAGCAATCGGAGTGTCTCAGTTTGAATCTTGAGGCCGGCTTTTCATAGCCTGCGCCTCGCGAACGAGAGAAGGCCAATTACTTGTACCAAGTAGCGTAACTAGGTCGAGAGCCTGTTGCTCTGTGATGCCGGTTTCCGCTCTCAGTCGCTCGACGGCTGCGTCTCTCTCTTTCTTATCGGGATCGTCGGTCATTTGCAGGCTTCCATCCCTGTTGAGGGGGAACGCCGCCGTATGCACCAAGTTCCAGCTTACGCGGCGCACTTCTTGTAGGGACCGCGCCAGGACACTGCCCTTGCCCATAAGCCGTGACTTATGCAAAATCCGCGACTACCTTTTCAGCGATGAGGTGCCCTTTGCAGGATCACGAGCTTATCAAACGGCCTGGCCGCGGCTGGACGAAGTGGGAACGAGGCACTGGCGGCGAATTCGAAATCGACAAGATTTGGTGGGATGCGCGGGTGCTTCACTTTGCGAAGCTCAATTGCTCCTGTGCATTTTCGGGATCCGAGCTGGTCGGAATCATCCTTTGGGGCTTCCGCGGCGAGAAGTGGTGCATGAAGGCGAAGCCTGCCGATTGGCAACCGCTGCCGGAGGTTTACCGCCTCGAGCGGGAGCGTGGGCGGCAGGAAGCGCTGGACCGAATCCGCATTGCCGCCCAAAGCAGAACGCTTGCCGCCATTGAGCGCACAGGCAAGCGCAGGCGCGCGCCGGACGTTTCGGCGGTGTAGGAGGGCGGCCCAGCGGAAACGCGCGCTGGCGAAGGCTCTTGAAGTCATGCCGATTGGACGGGGGCTACCTTCGAAAGCTGATCAAGGAACGCATGAAGTCTACCACTTTGTCCACCCATGGCGGATAGTCTGGTGGGTCTGGGGGTGGCGGTCTATTCGCTGCCATTCGCTCAGATGCTTCTCGGGCAAGCCTCTCCTGTTCCAACGCTTTTCGTCGAGCTTTTCGCGCATCGTGGAGTTCCTGAGCGTAGAGTTGTCTCGAACGCTCCGATGCTGAAAGCGAATTGGCGTCCAGCCATGCTTTGAGTAGGTCAGGTCTGATGCGAACGTTGTCGAAGACATACGGACGCACATTCATTCGCTTTTTCTGTGTTGCCTCGAAAAGCACGGCCCACTCTTTCCAGGTCGCGGGCATATCGTCGGCGCCAGGAAGCTCTCGGATAAGAGGATAGTCCTTAGGCGTGTAAACCGGAACTGCCACGCGCGGGGCGGCCAAAGCTCGCTGTTGTCTTCGCCAGCGAGCAGCTTGGTTGCCGCGTTGAAGTCCCTGGTCTTTGCCCACGCGCCCCTCTCTCCCCGAAGGGAGAATGCTTCCATTGCGAGTGAGAGTCCAGTGAGAGACGGTCTTGCCAGCGCTATCGGGATCGGCGGCTTCCGCGATCTGCAGCGTCACTTCTTCCGAAGCCTCACCCCAGCACCGCCGCCGTTCTCGGGGATGAACTCGACGCCGGCCGCGATCAGCGTCTCCTGGAGGCGCGCAAGCGTGGTGGCGTTTTGGCCCGCTGCTTCGGTGGCGGGCTTTTTCATTTGCCTACGTCCGCTAACGTTTATTCGCCGCATATTCGACGTATAGGCCAGAAAACGAGCTAAGTACTTGAAAAGTCTGGTACGCCCAAGGGGAATCGAACCCCTGTTACCGCCGTGAAAGGGCGGTGTCCTAACCGCTAGACGATGGGCGCGCTCAGACGAAGCGGCTTATAATTGCGTTGTCGGTAACCGGCAACCCATCCAGCGCCAGATGCGACAACTTTTTTCAAAGGCGGCAAAAGCCGCACTTTCGGCGAGCGGCGGACGCTGCCTCCGGGTCACGTCTGACCGCGTATCCTTGGAGGTTGGCTGGAATCGCGCGGTCGTCATTATGGCGGAGCAAGGAGCGCAGCGGCGCGCACAGACCATAGAATCCATTCCGTGATGCTGACGTTCCGCAACGGTGCAGAACCTGCGCCGCTGCACTCCACGGTCAAGGTCACGGAATGGATCCTTGGGTCTACGCGTCCGCTTCGCTCCCGCTCCGCCCGTGGATGACGAAGTTCGGACGGCTTCGGCCAATCGCCAACGTCTGTGATGGCGTATTGAAACTAATGTCGGAGTCGGCGGTGATCGGCTTTCAGCCGGTCAAACCTGCGATGCCCACGAGACCAAGCCGAACGTATCAGCCGTCCTCACCGCCGCCGCTGCGCCGGCGGCAGCGCCAGTTCCAGTCGCGCTCGGGGCCGACATCGACATGGACGGATTCGGTATGGCAGTAGGTGCCGACGCCGCCGCGACCGGGCATTGTGCGGACGTAGTTCGCCAGTTCCCACTTCGACACGCCGGGCACCTGGATGTCGGCGGCGGCGCAGTACATGTGCAGCGAATTCTTGGCGCCGTTGGCGCGCCGGTTGCGGGACGGATCGCGGTAGCCGGAGGTGACAATCATCTTGCGGCCGAAATGGCCCTCGATCGTCTTCAGCACCCGCACCAGCGACGGCTTGAGGCAGGCGACGTCGACGCTTTCGTTCTGTTTCAAAAGGCCGTTCGGCGCGAGCCTGGCCATGCCGGCGGCCGATGCCACCTGATAGGAACCGCCGCCCTCATCCTCGTTGAGGTCGACGTCGCTCTCGTCGTCGATGCCGGACTTGCGCTTGATCTCGAAGAGGGCAGTCTGGCGCACGCCGGGCAGGGCGTCGGCGCCGGTGATGTGATTGCTCGGATCGTCGATCGAGGCCAGTTGCACCGGCTTTTCAGCCGGTGTCGCCGAAGCCAGCGTCACGATCGGCTTGGCTGGCGGCGGCGTGGTCCTGGCCTGCACGGCGGGCTGGTTGTCGGAGCGCGCGTTGTTGACCAGCGGGGCGGGCGCGGCGGAAGCCGGCGTGGTGCTGAACAGCGAGGCGAACAGGCCCTTCTTCGGCGCGGCGATCTGCGGCTGCGCCGGCTCGGCCGCCGTTACGTAGACGCCGCTGCTCATGGCTTGCATGGTCGCCTGAGCCTTTGACGCGACCGCGGCGGCATCGCCGGCAGCGGCTTGCTGAGCGACGGCCTGCGTCTGTTCCGCTGTCTGCGTCGGCTGAACCAGCGGTTGCGGTGTGTTGCTGGCAATGGTGGCGGCGCCAGCGGGCACGGCCACGGCAGGGAAGGCGGCTTGCGGCCGCGTCTCCGGCAGGTAGGCGACCTTTTCAGGCAAAGGCGCGTCGCCTTCGCTCATCACGGTCGATGCCGACTCCGGGGTGGCTGATGCTGCCTGAATCGTCGAATCGGCCACAGTTGCGGTCTTGGCGCTGGATGTCGCGCTCATTTCGCTGGCGGTTGAATTGTAGGCGGGGGAGACGACCGACATGGTCGGGTCCCCGGTCGACGTGCAGGAGGCCAGAAGCACGGAGAAAAGTGCTGCCGCAATGCTGCGACTTTCCCCTCGTGCAAGACGCCAACCTGCTGATTTCAAAATAAATTCCCCCTCGATATCCGGTCGGTTCGTCACCGCTGCGCCACTCCAGAACCGCGCCGCGATAACCCTCCTGTTCCCAACCGGAAACGGGACATGTGTCGAATCTGCAAGCCTCGGAATTATTCTGCTTCGGCAGGTGATTTGAGGCCGTGAAACGATTGACGCAACCATTTCGCCCTGTTTTGGCGGCCCGTCAACTCACCAGACATTACAATCCGTTACACACGCACCTTGACATAGGTGCCCGGCGCATCTCCCAAAGTTTTCATATGCTTGCCAGGTTTGCGGGCGGGTACGCGGATGTTGTCCTGGTTCTCGATCCAGTGCTGCCAGTGCGTCCACCAGGAGCCTGGGTGCTCGTGCGCATTGGCAAGCCAGGCGTTGAAGTCGCCCACCGGCTTGCCGCCGGTCCAGTACTGATATTTCTTGGCGGCTGGCGGATTGACGACGCCGGCGATATGGCCGGATCCCGCCATCACATATTCGACATCGCCGCCGAAAAACTGCGATCCCAGGAACACCGAGAGCGCCGGCGCGATGTGGTCCTCTTTCGTGGCCAGGTTGTAGACAGGGATGGTGATGTCGGCCAGCGAGACGACGCGCCCGGCGAGCTCCATCACGCCGCGCGAGAGATTGTTCTCGAGATAGCAATTGCGCAGATAGAAGGAGTGATTGGCCGCCGCCATGCGCGTGGAATCGGAATTCCAGTAGAGCAGGTCGAAGGGCAGGGGCTCCTTGCCGCGCATGTAGTTGTTGACGACATAAGGCCAGATCAGGTCGCCCGAGCGCAGCATGTTGAAGGCGGTCGCCATCTTGGTGCCGTCGAGATAGCCTTTCTCGTTCATCGAGCGTTCGACGGCGGCGACCTGGTCTTCGTCGACGAACACCTTGAGATCGCCGGCATGGGTGAAGTCGACCTGCGTGGTGAAGAAGGTGGCCGATTTGATGCGATGGTCGCCCTCCTGCGCCAACAACGCGAGCGCCGCGCCGAGCAGCGTGCCGCCGACGCAGTAGCCGATGGCGTTGACCTCCTTTTCATCGGTCGCCTTCTCCACCATGTCGAGACCGTACTGCAGGCCTTCGCGGATATAAGCCTCCCAACCCTTGGCGCCGTGGCGTTCGTCCGGGTTGATCCAGGAGATGACGAAGACGGTATGGCCCTGCTCGATCGCCCAGCGGATAAAGGATTTTTGCGGGTTGAGGTCGAGGATATAAAACTTGTTGATCCATGGCGGGCAGATCAGCAGTGGCCGCTTCAGCACCGTCTCCGTCGCCGGATCGTATTGGATGATCTCGGCGACATCGCTGCGGCCGATGACCTTGCCTGGCGTCGTCGCGATGTTCTTGCCGATTTCGAAGGGCGAGTAGTCCGCCTGGCGCAGCTTCAGGTCGCCGCGGCCGGCGGCGATGTCCTCGGCCAGCATCTTCATGCCGCGCACCAGATTCTCGCCATTGGAGGCCACGGTCTCGCGGAACAGTTCCGGATTGGTCAGGATGAAGTTCGACGGCGCGATCGCGTTGGACACCTGCTTGACGTAGAAGCTCGCCTTGTGGCGGGTGTGCTCGTCGAGGCCCTCGGCGTGCTCCACAAGCTCGTTTGCCCAGCGCGAGGTGACGAGATAGGCCTGCTTCAGGAAGTCAAAAAAGGCGTTGCGGCCCCATTCGGGATCCTGGAAGCGCTTGTCGCCACGCTCCGGCTGGACCGCATCGTCGGGCTTTTCGGCGTTGGGCGTGACCTTCTGGATGGCGTTCGCCCAGACCGTCATATAGCCGGCGAAGAGTCGCGTCTGCGCTTCCAGGGCGCGCTGCGGATCGCCCAGCCAGTATTCTGAGAGCTTGGAGAAGGTCTTGACCATGTCGACGACCGGTTCGGCGACATGATCGCGCACTTCACCTTTCTCGCGCGGCTCGGCCCAGGCGGAAGCCGCCTTGCCGGCCTGCTCGACCATGCGCGCCATGTTCAAGGCGAAGCGCTCGGGATCCTTCACGAGATATTGCTCGATGGCCGAAGGTCCGCCATTTTCCGCTTTGTCCGAATCGTCAGGTTTGGACATGGTTCGCGGGGTTCCTCCCGGAGCGTTTTCTTGACATATTACCATGGGACATCTGACCGGGTCCAATTCGCTCTAACCCGGCTGCCAGGAAAACAATATGACGATTAATGTCGGCGGGACTTTTTTTCTAGGCGCGGGTTGGATTTGCCGCATGGCGGTCGTGGCGGGGCTGGCCGGCGCGCTGCTATCCGCCGGCGGCTGCACCAGCACCGGCACGAACAGCGCGGCGCCGACGGCCTTGACCGAGGGTCCGAAGGACACCGGCTCCTATCCGAACCTCAACGTCCCGCCGCAGGTGGCCGCCAAGCAGCTCACCAAGGAGGAGACCGCGGCTAACCTCGCCCAGCTCAAGGCCGAGCAACAGGCGCAGCTTGCCAAGGGCGGCGGCGCCAAAGCACCGGCGAATTCGGCGGCGCTCAACACGCTCGCCAGGACGCATGGCGGCGATACGCTCAAGCAGATCGAGGGCAAATGCGACCCGACCCTCGACCCTAACTGCAATTAGGTCTATATCGCGCGCCTAACCCTGATGGTCTGGAACTGAAATGGAAGAATTTCACAAGGTCCGCCGGCTTCCGCCTTACGTGTTCGAGCAGGTCAACCGGCTGAAGGCCAGCGCCCGCTCGCGCGGCGCCGACATCATCGACCTTGGCATGGGCAATCCAGACCTGCCGACGCCGAAGGCCATTGTCGACAAATTGTGCGAAGTGGTGCGCGATCCGCGCACCCATCGCTATTCGTCCTCGCGCGGCATTCCGGGCCTGCGCCGCGCCCAGGCGAACTATTACCAGCGCCGTTTCGGCGTGAAGCTCAACCCCGACACCCAGGTGGTCGCGACCCTGGGCTCGAAAGAAGGCTTCGCTAACATGGCGCAGGCAATTACGGCGCCCGGCGACGTGATCCTGTGCCCCAATCCAACCTATCCGATCCATGCCTTCGGCTTCATCATGTCGGGCGGCGTCATCCGCTCGCTGCAGGTCGAGCCCGATGACCGCTTCATTCCGGCGGTCGAGCGCGGCATCCGCCACTCGATCCCGAAGCCGCTGGCGCTGATCCTCAACTATCCGTCGAACCCGACGGCGCTTGTCGCCTCGCTCGACTTCTACAAGGATGTGGTCGCCTTCGCGAAGAAGAACGACATCATCATCCTGTCGGATCTTGCCTATTCCGAGATCTATTTCGACGGCAATCCGCCGCCTTCGGTGCTGCAGGTGCCGGGCGCAATCGATGTCTGCGTCGAATTCACCTCGATGTCGAAGACCTTTTCCATGCCCGGCTGGCGCATGGGCTTCGCGGTCGGCAACGAGCGGCTGATTTCGGCGCTGACGCGGGTGAAGTCCTACCTCGACTATGGGGCCTTCACGCCGATCCAGGTTGCGGCGGCGCATGCGCTGAACGGGGACGGCGCCGACATCGAGGAGGTGCGCGAGGTCTACCACAAGCGGCGCGACGTGATGGTCGATTCCTTCGGCCGCGCCGGCTGGACGATCCCCGCACCTGCGGCTTCGATGTTCGCCTGGGCGCCCATCCCGGAGCAGTTCCGCCATCTCGGCTCGCTCGAATTCTCCAAGCTGCTGATCGAGCATGCGGATGTCGCGGTGGCGCCGGGCGTCGGTTTCGGCGAGCATGGCGACGACTATGTGCGCTTGGCGCTGGTCGAGAACGAGCACCGGATCCGCCAGGCGGCGCGCAACATCAAGCGCTTCCTGGCCTCGACCGCCAAGCAACCCAACAATGTGGTGCCACTCGCCGCTCGCCGTTGAGTCTGCCTGACATTTTACACCTGACATTTTTCGCTAGTTGAGGGGCGTCGCCGGACATGGCTGAAGCGTTGCGTGTTGGAATTGCCGGCCTCGGCACCGTTGGCGCCTCGGTGGCGCGCGTGCTGCGCGACAAGGCGGCCGAGCTTACCCGCCAATGCGGCCGCGACATCGTCGTAACGGCCGTCTCGGCCCGCGACCCGAAGCGCGACCGCGGCATCGATCTGAGCGCCGCGAAATGGTTCGACGATCCGGTCAAGATGGCTGAAAAGGCCGACATCGATGTCTTCGTCGAGCTGATCGGCGGCGACGAGGGGCCGGCGCGGCTGTCGGTGAAGGCGGGGCTCGAGGCCGGGCGCCATGTCGTCACCGCCAACAAGGCGCTGCTTGCCAAGCACGGCGTGCAGCTGGCCGAGATCGCCGAGAAGAAGGGCGTGCTGCTCAACTACGAGGCGGCGGTGGCCGGCGGCATCCCGGTCATCAAGACGATGCGCGAGGCGATGGCGGGCAACGCGGTGACGCGTGTCTTCGGCATCCTCAACGGTACCTGCAACTACATCCTGACCCGGATGGAAGCCGAAGGCATCTCCTTTGACGCCTGCCTGAAGGACGCGCAGCGGCTCGGCTATGCCGAAGCTGATCCGACCTTCGACATCGAGGGCCACGACACGGCGCACAAATTGTCGATCCTGACCAGCCTTGCCTTCGGCACCAGGATCGCCGCCAACGACATCTACATGGAAGGCATCTCCAACATCACCCAGGCCGACATCCGCGCGGCCGGCGATCTCGGCTACCGCATCAAGCTGCTCGGCGTCGCGCAGCGCACCGACAGCGGCATTGAGCAGCGCGTCCATCCGACGATGGTGCCGACGGCTTCGGTCATCGCGCAGGTGCATGGCGTCATCAACGCGGTGGCGATTGAGACCGACATTCTGGGCGAGCTTCTGCTTTCCGGCCCGGGCGCCGGCGGCAACGCCACCGCGTCGGCGGTGATCGGCGACATTGCCGACATCGCCAAGAGCCGGCCTGGGTTCCAGCACGCTCCGGTGTTCGGCTGGCCGGCAAAGGAACTGAGGCCTTACAAGAAGGCGCGGATGCGCAGCCATGCCGGCGGCTACTTCATCCGTCTTACCGTGCATGACCGCACCGGTGTCTTCGCCGCCATCGCCAAGCGCATGGCCGACAACGACATCTCTCTGGAATCGATCGTGCAGCAGGCGGCCGGCGCCGAAACACAGGCGCAGAAGACAGTGATCCTCGTCACCCATGAGACGACGGAAGCGGCGGTGCGCAAGGCTGTCGAAGGCATCACCAAGGACGGTCACCTGACCGACAAGCCGCAGGTGATCCGCATCGAGCGGGCGGAATAAGCGATACCGATTCCGTCTTCAATCGATTGATTTTGCTGCGATTTCAAAAATTGACGGGGCAAGTCTTGCCGTTGTCACGGAGCTTTGCCAGAAGAAACGCGCCTCTGGCGGGAGGCGGATCAATTCCGGACGAAAACCGTTAAACAGTTTTCCGGGAATTGCTCGCAGCAAACAGTCAACGAGGAAAGCCTATCCATGAACATGGCCCAGAACATCGCCGCCGGCCTCGACCGGATCCTTACCATGGAAGTCGTGCGCGTGACCGAGCGGGCGGCCGTCGCGGCGGCAAGACTGCGCGGGCGCGGCGACGAGAAAGCCGCCGACCAGGTGGCGGTCGACGCGATGCGCCAGGAACTCAACCGGCTGGCCATCAAGGGCACCGTGGTGATCGGCGAGGGCGAGCGCGACGAGGCGCCGATGCTCTATATCGGCGAGGAGGTCGGCACCGGCAAAGGCCCGGCCGTCGACATCGCGCTCGATCCGCTCGAGGGCACGACGATCTGCGCCAAGAACCTGCCCAATGCGCTTGCCGTCATCGCGATCGCGGAAAAGGGCAGCCTGCTGTTCGCGCCCGACGTCTACATGGACAAGATCGCCATCGGCCCGGGTTATCCGGAAGGCCTGATCGACATCGACGCTTCGCCGGCCGAGAACCTTGCCAATCTCGCCAAGGCCAAGGGCGTGGCCGTTTCCGACATCACCGCCTGCATCCTCGACCGGCCGCGTCACGCCAAGCTGATCGACGCCGTGCGCACCACGGGCGCCGCCATCCGGCTGATCGGCGACGGCGATGTCGCCGGCGTAATCCACACCACCGATCCGGACGAGACCGGCATCGACATCTATCTCGGCACCGGCGGCGCGCCGGAAGGCGTGCTGGCGGCGGCTGCACTTCGCTGTACCGGCGGACAGATGCAGGGCCGGCTGATCCTCGACACGCCCGAGAAGGCGGCGCGGGCCGAAAAGATGGGCATTTCCGATCCGAAGCGGGTCTATCGCGCACAGGACATGGCGCGCGGCGACGTGCTGTTTGCCGCAACCGGCGTCACCGACGGCAATCTGCTCGACGGGGTGAGGTTCGGCCGCACCTTCGTCACCACCCACACGATCGTGCTGCGTTCGTCCTCGCGCACGGTGCGCGAGATCAAGGCGCGCCACCAGGATCTGGATAAGTTCTGATTTCGCCCCGTTTGGCCCGTTTCGGCCTTTTCCTGGAATTGCCCTGGACCTCGCATGTTGATATCTGCGCAAGGATGATGTGCAGACGGCGCGTCGCATGACGGGCGAGAAACGGTTCTTCCTCGATGTCAGGCAGTCGGCGACCGGTGTTTCCTGGGAACACCGGCTGACCGAGCGGCAGGACATGGCCGCTTTGGCCATAGCGCAGGGCCACGGCGTACCCGATATCGTGGCGCGCGTGCTTGCCGGGCGCGGCGTCGGCGTGGAACAGACCGAGCGCTTCCTCGACCCGACCATTCGCGAGCTTTTGCCAAATCCGGCATCGCTGACCGATATGGAGAAGGCGGCGGCGAGGCTCAGCGATGCGATCGTCGCCCAGGAAAAGGTGGCGATCTTCGGCGATTACGACGTCGACGGCGCGGCCTCCTCGGCGCTCATCAAGCGCTTTCTCACGCATTTTTCGGTGCCGTGCGAAATCTACATTCCGGACCGCATTTTCGAAGGCTACGGACCCAATCCGGAAGCGATGCGGGAGTTGATTGCGCGCGGCGCGAAGCTGATCGTGACCGTGGACTGTGGCACCAACAGCGCGACCTCGATCGAGGCGGCCAAGCAAGCCGGCGCCGATGTCGTGGTGCTCGACCATCACCAGGTCGGCGGAGCGCTGCCGGCGGCCGACGCGGTGGTCAATCCCAATCGCGAGGATGACCTGTCGGGGCAGGGGCATCTGTGCGCCGCCGGCGTCGTGTTCCTCTGCCTGGTGCAGACGGCGAAGGTGCTGCGCGAACGACTACCGAATGCCGCGCCGCCAGACCTGCTTTCGCTACTCGATCTCGTCGCGCTGGCGACTGTCTGCGACGTGGTACCGCTGACCGGCGTCAACCGCGCCTTCGTGGTCAAGGGGCTGCAGGTGACGCGCCAGCAGAAGAATGAGGGGCTGGCGGCGTTGGCGCGGGTCTCGCGCATCGGCGAGCCGATCAACACCTTCCATCTCTCCTTCCTGATCGGCCCGCGCATCAATGCCGGCGGGCGCATCGGCGATGCCGCGCTCGGCAGCCGGCTTTTAGCCACCGACGATCCCGTCGAGGCGGCAAGCATTGCCGAGACGCTCGACCGGCTGAACCAGGAACGGCAGCAGATGGAGCAGGAGATGCTCGCGCAGGCGCGCGCCGAGGCCGATGCGGAGCTTGCCGGCGGCAATGGTCCCGCCGTCATCGTCACCGCCAGCAACACCTGGCATCCGGGCATCGTCGGGCTGATCGCTTCGCGGCTCAAGGACCATGCCCGCCGGCCGGCCTTTGCCATCGCCTTCAATTCGACCGGCATCGGCACGGGCTCCGGGCGCTCGGTAACCGGGTTCGATCTCGGCCGGCTGGTGCGCGAGGCGGCCGATGCCGGGCTGATCGTCAAGGGCGGCGGCCACGCGATGGCCGCGGGCATCACCGTCGAGCGCGCCAGGCTCGGCGAATTGCGCGCCTTTTTCGAGGAGCGCGCCGCGGCAGACGTGTCCCGGCTGCACAATGAGGAAAGCCTGGCGATCGACGGCGCGCTTGCCGCCGAAGGTGCCACGATCTCGCTGCTCGATGCGCTGGAGAAAGCCGGGCCGTTCGGCGCCGGGCACATCGCGCCGGTGTTCGTGCTGCCGCGCCACCGGCTGACCGACGCGCGTGCGATCGGCACCAATCACATTCGAGTGGACCTGCAATCGCAAAGCGGCGGCAATATCCAGGCCATCGCGTTCCGTGCCGTCGACACGGCGCTTGGCGAATTCCTGTTCAGGAACAGGGGCAAGACCGTGCATATCGCCGGCTCGCTGTCGGGCAATTACTGGAACGGCAACCGCACGGTGCAGTTCCGCATCAGCGATGCCGCGCTGGCCTAGAGCAGGTCAGTGGTTCACTGAATCGCCGAACTGCTCTAACTATTTGTTTTTACGCGATTCCGGACGGAAAGGCGCGCTGCGCACTTTTCCTGCAATCGCTCTAATGGCGATCCGGGAAGTTCACACGAGAACGGACTGCAGCCGGGTCAATTCGCCGATCTGCGACATCGTCGCCTGGTAGCCGATGCTGATCGCCTCGTCGGCGCGGTGGAATTCCGTCAGGCCGATATGACTGAGTTTCGGCTGCAGCGACATATCCGGCGGATCGCCGGCGAGCCTGGCGCGTGAAATCCGGTCCTGGATGATGTTGAAGGCCTCCACCATCACGCCGGTGATGCCGAGGCGCGTCTGGTGCGACTGCGGATTGGGGTGGCCGGGGCGCGGTGCGTCGTTCTCGACAACCAGTTCGCCGGCGCTGTGCTTGATGACGGCAGCGCGTCCGAACAGGTCGTAATGCAGGTTGACCGCCACGACGAGCGGCTGCTCGTAGGCACGGCAGACCGAGACCGGCACCGGATTGACCAGCGCGCCGTCGACGAGCACGCGGCCATTGCAGGCCACCGGCTCGAAGACGCCCGGCAGCGCGTAGGAGGCGCGCATGGCGGTGACGAGAGAGCCGCTCGACAGCCAGATTTCGTGGCCGGTGCGGATTTCGGAAGCGACGGCGACGAAGGGTTTCGACAGGTCTTCGAAGCGGGCGCCGTCGAGGTGCTCGCGCAGGCGCTGATCGAGCCTCATGCCGCCGAACAGGCCGCTGCCGCGTAGATTGAGATCGAGAAGGCCGAAGATGCGCCGCTTGGTCAGGCTTCTGGCGAAGTCCTCCAGTTCGTCGAGCTTGCCGGCAAGATAGCAGCCGCCGACCAGCGCGCCGATCGAGGTGCCGGCGATCATAGACACTTCGATGCCGGCCTCGTCCAGAGCGCGCAGCACGCCGATATGGGCCCAGCCCCTGGCGCAACCGCCGCCTAGCGCCAGTGAGATCCCGGCTCTGCCGCCGGGGTTCGGGTCTGACGAGCCGCCGGAGGATGCTGGGCCGTTGGCCTCCCGAACATCAGGTCTGCTGCGCAATGACGCCCATTCGAGCATCATGATCTCCCTTGTCCCATATCCCTTCTATCGCAAGGATATTTGAGAATGGTGAATGTGGGTGTTTTGTGAATATTGAATGGTTCACACCGGCTTCCGATACGTCTCTTGCGTATCGAACAGCGGCTTGCTGCCGTCGTCGGCAAGCGTCGCCTTGCCGTCGTTCAGTCCCACCGTCCGATAAAAACAGGAACGCCGTCCCGTGTGACAAGTTGCGTCGTGGCCCAATACTTTGACGCGCAACCATATCGCGTCCTGGTCACAATCCGTGCGCATCTCGACGACGTGTTGGAAATTGCCCGAGGTCTCGCCCTTCTTCCACAGCGCGTTGCGCGAGCGCGACCAATAGTGGGCAATGCCGGTCTCCAGCGTTAGCGCCAGCGCCTCGGCATTCATATGCGCGACCATCAACAGCATGCCGTCGCCGGCATCGGTGACGACGACGGTGACGAGGCCCGCGGCGTCGAAGCGCGGAGAAAGAACGGTGCCTTCCTCCAGCGCTTTCTTGTCTGACAGGGCTTCGGGGAATTTCATCGCCGACATCGCCGGTCCTTATGTGTCTGGGCCGGCGACGGCCGGCAAATCAGCCGCCGGCGCGCACCATGGTGACGAAGCGAACCTGCTCTTCGGGGGTATCCTTGAAGACGCCGGTGAAGGTCGAGGTCAGCGTCGTCGAGTCCTGCTTGCGAATACCGCGCATGGCCATGCACATATGCTCGGCTTCGAGCATGACGGCGACACCGCGCGGATTAAGCACGTCCTGGATGACGCCGGCGATCTGCGCAGTCATCGCTTCCTGCGTCTGCAGGCGGTGGGCGAAGATGTCGACGACACGCGCGATCTTCGACAGGCCGACGACCTTGCCGTCCGGCAGATAGCCGACATGCGCCCTGCCGATGATCGGCACCATGTGGTGCTCGCAATGCGAATGGAATTTGATGTCCTTGACGATGACGAGGTCGTCATAGCCGGCCACCTCCTCGAAGGTGCGGCCAAGCTCGTCGGCCGGGCACATGTCATAGCCGTTGAACATTTCGCGGAAGGCTTTGGTGACACGCTTTGGCGTGTCGATCAGGCCTTCGCGGTCCGGATTATCGCCTGTCCAGCGTAAAAGCGTGCGCACGGCGGCCTCGACCTCGGCTTCGCTCGGCCGGTCGGTGACCGGCTTTTCCAAATACTCGGACGGGGGCATGATTTTCTTGATGACGGCATCCATAAAGGCGTCTCCCGTAGCCCCACTCAAAGGTGGGACGAGTTGAACGGACCACGACCTTTTGGGTGAAAATCGCCCATTTCCATCCCGCAAGCGGCGTGAACATATGGGCTCGCACGGCGGCATGTGATTGCCTTGTCGATGCCCGACTGCCACCATTATATATGGTTGAGCAGAGCGAAAGGAAGACGCGAGAGCGGCAAAGCCTGTTCGCTGGGCGGCGACAGATTGGAAAAATATGATCGACGATGTCTACAATGCGAAAATTCTCGGTTTCGCGGGAAATATAGGGCGGATCGGCCGGCTCCACGATGCCGACGCGACGGCCAGGGCGCATTCCAAATTGTGCGGCTCGACGGTGATCGTCGACCTCAAGATGGACGGCGACGTGGTGACCGATTTCGCCCACGACGTGAAGGCCTGCGCGCTCGGCCAGGCCTCGTCGTCAATCATGGCCCAGCATGTGGTCGGTGCCCGCGCCGACGAGTTGCGCGCCGTGCGCGAGACCATGCTGAAGATGCTCAAGGAGAACGGCGCGCCGCCGGAAGGTCGTTTCGCCGATTTGAAATATCTGGAGCCGGTGCGCGACTACAAGGCGCGCCATGCCTCGACCATGCTGACCTTCGACGCCGTGGTCGATGCGATCGGCCAGATCGAGAAGAAGCGCGCCGGACAGGCGGCTTAGGGATAGCGGTTAGGCCGCTCCCCTGGTCAAGGCGAATTCGCTTCGGACCCAGTCGGCGAACGCCCTGGAGGGTTCCGGCAGATCCCGCAAGCTACGGGCCACGAGCCAATAGGCGCCGGAAGCGACATCGATATCGAACGGCTTGATCAAGGTGCCCGACGCGAGTTCTTCGCCGACCTGCAAGAGATCGCCGAGCGCTACGCCGTGGCCGAGCAGCGCGGCCTGCTTCGAAAGCGAGATGTCGGCCAGCATCGGGCCCCGCGGGGGTATCGCGTCGGCGGGCACGCCTGCGGCCTGGAACCAGCGCGCCCAGCCTTGGCGGTTTTCCTCATGCAGCAGGGTGTAATGGCGAAGGTCGATCGGCTTTTCCAAGGGAGGGCCCGATGCCAGCAGCGCCGGCGACAGAACCGGAGAATCGACAGTCGAGGCCAAGCGCTCGGCCTCGCTGCGAGGCCACGACGTGGCGCGCGCGCTGAAACGCAAGGCGATCTCGGGCTGATCGCTGCGGAACTCGATCGGCCGCGGATCGACCTCGAGCGACACGTCGATGTCGGGTCGCAACTGACGAAAGCGATTGAGCCGCGGAACCAGCCATACCGCGGCAAGCGATGGTTCGACGCTCACGCGGACCACCGATTGCGCCGGCGAGGTCGTAAGCTCCGAAAGCACCCGGTCGATGTCGTCGAAGCTTCTGACCAATCGGTCGAGGAGCCGATGCCCCGCATCCGTCAGTTCGACGCGCCGGTGGAGGCGCAGAAACAGCGGCCGGCGCAAGAAGGTCTCGAGCTCGCGGATCTGGCGGCTGATCGCGGCCTGGGAGACATAAAGCTCCTCTGCCGCCCGGCTGAAGCTCAAATGCCGGCCGGCCGTCTCGAAGCTCCTGAGCGCCGTGAGCGGCAGCCGTCCTCGCTTCATTCGCATAACCTCAAGTTATCCGAAGTGGAATTTATACTCGTTTGAAGACGAAGGCCAGCGGCAGTGTAATCGGTGCTCAAAGGAGCACTGCCATGAACCAGTTCCTGGCCATTTTGAACGACGTCATGCGGATCGCCACCTTTCAGTGGCACGGCGGGGCCTCGAAAGGCGGTGGTTGCCATGGGCATCGAGATGCTTCCTGCCACCATGTCCCGCTTACCGACAGACATCCCATTCGGCGCTCCAGGCCCTGAGGGTAAAAAGCATTGCGTTCGGCACCGGAAGCCCACATCTATCGCGCAGTGAAACAGGCTGTGGAGACAGATGGGCGACCGTTCTGGGCATACACATGGCGTCCGTCCGGTCCAGCGCGGACGCAACTGGCCGGGGCCTTGGCGCAAAACGCCGGGCCGCGTGCTCGGCACGTCGCTGGTGCGCCTTTATCAACTGACGCTCTCCGGCTTCATCGGCAACAGTTGCCGGCACCTGCCGACCTGTTCCGAATATGCGCATGAGGCGATCGCCCGGCATGGCCTGTGGGCCGGCGGCTGGATGGCGCTGTTCCGGGTCTCGCGCTGCGGTCCGTTCGGAACGCATGGTATCGACCGCGTGCCGGAGACGCTTGCCGCACGCTATGTCTGGTTCACGCCCTGGCGCTACTGGCGGATCGGCAAGAAGAACGGCCAATCCGAGATCTGATCGCCGCGCGATCACGATCGAATTTTTACGATCCGTTAGGGTTAACGCGAAGCTGCATAAACACTGCGAATTTGAGACAAAATCGAGACAAGTCGCCTCGCTAAGCCGCTGCCTGTAATCCCGTTCAGGAGTGACTTCGCCATGCGCCAGTTCGACCGCTATCCCTTCATTTTTGCCGTCGTCCTTTTCCTTCTGGCCTGGATGCTGGGCCTGCCGGTGCGGGCGCAATCGGCGCCGCTCGAGGACATCCACTGCACGCTGATCCAGGATCAGGTCAGTGGCGCCACGCTTTTCCAGGACGGCGTCTGCGACAAGCGTGTCAGCCCGGCCTCGACGTTCAAGGTGCCCCTGGCGCTGATCGGCTACGATGCCGGCATCCTGAGCGACCAGCACACGCCAAGCTGGGACTACAAGCCGGAATTCAACGCGGCAAAGCGCGACCGGAAGACCGTCGATCCGACGATATGGGAACGCGATTCCATCGTCTGGTACTCGCGGGAGATCACGCGGCGACTCGGCACTGAAAAGTTTGCCGGCTATGTCTCGAAATTCGGTTATGGCAACAAGGATGTCTCGGGCGATGCCGGCAAGGACAATGGGCTGACGCAGTCCTGGATAAATTCATCGCTTGCGATATCGCCGGTCGAGCAGACCGCCTTCCTGCGTGAACTGCTTGCCGGGAAGATGCCTGTCTCGGCGAAGGCGCATGAGATGACCAAGACGATCCTTCCGACCTTCGCGGCAGGGGATTGGACGGTACAAGGCAAGACGGGCAGCACCAGGCTCGGCGCCGACGGCAAGCGCTCGCTCGGCTGGTTCGTCGGCTGGGCCGAGAAGAATGGCCGCCGCATCGTCTTTGCCCGGCTGATCATGGATGCCAAGCGTACCGACAGGCCGAAGGGCCTCGCAACGCGGGCGGGGTTCCTGAAGGACCTGCCGCAACTGGTGAAGTAACTTCTCTCAGGCGCTGCGGCGGGCGCGCAGGACGTGGCCGCCGGAATTGCTTCGGGTGCCGGGGGACCTGGCAAAGCGGGGGGCGATCTCGCCACTTTCGAGATCCTCGATTTCGTCGAAGCCGAGGTTGGTGAGCGACTTCGCCAATTCATCGGGAACGAAGAAGCTGATCCAGGGCTCGCCGATGGCTGCGACGCGCGCCGCATAGAAGGCAAGCGCGGCCTGTCCCACGCCGTCGCGGTTCTCGGCCGGTTCGCTGTAGTCGAACACCACCTCGGAGCCCGGAATGCCGGCAATATAGGACAGCGTGGCGAAGATCGCATCCTGCGTCAGATAAGGCACGACGCCCAGCCACATGAAGAAACCCGATTCGGTCGCTTTCAGGCCCGCGGCGGCCAGTTCTTCGGCCAAGCGCTGCCTCTCGAAATTGACCGGCACGAAGATTGTGCCGGGCGGTTCGGCCAGACCGGCCTCGGCCATGCGCTGGCGTTTCCAGGCCTGTGTCGCCGGATGATCGACCTCGAACACCGTGACGCCGGGATATCGATTGCACAGCGAAAACGTGTCGAGGCCGGCGCCGAGCACCCCGACCTGGCGGATGCCACGCCGCACCGCCGCAGCCAGCCAGTCCTCGGCGAGGCGGGCGCGCGCGGCCACGAACAGGCGCATGCGACGGCTATGCTCGTCTTCCTGCTGGAGTTCCTGCACGCCGGGCGCGGCATCGCCCAGAATTGCGCTCGCATAGGGATCGCGAAACAGAGCGGCTTGTGGCGAAAACTGGTGCAACGCGCGCAAGCGCGCGACGCGCAGGGCGGTTCGGCTGGGTGATGCATCTTCCATCGCACAATCCAAATCTGTCCCGCCATTCTTCGCAAGCCTTGGCGACCGGCTTGCGACGTCGCTGGCGACATTTCCTGACGGGCTGCTCTTTACCTGACGCCACGCTGCCTCTAAAACCGCGCGCGCCGGCATCGTCCATATAAACGGCGCCTCCGGCTAACCCTCTGCATGCTCCAGCGCATTCCTGCGACATGCATTTAACCACCCGCGCTCGTTTGCGGGACTGGATAGGAGAAGTTTGATGCTGAATTCCGTTTCCCTGACGTTTCCCGATGGTTCGGTCCGCGAGTACGACGCGGGGATGACCGGCGCCGGCCTTGCCGAATCGATCTCCAAGTCGCTCGCCAAGAAGGCTGTCGCCTACAGCCTCGACGGCACCCTTTGCGATCTTTCCGATCCGCTCGGCAAGTCGGGCAAGGTCGAGATCATTACCCGCGAGGATCCGCGCGCGCTGGAACTCATCCGCCACGATGCGGCGCATGTGCTGGCGGAGGCCGTGCAGGAATTGTGGCCGGGAACGCAGGTGACCATCGGACCGGTGATCGAGAACGGATTCTATTACGACTTCGCGCGCAACGAACCGTTCACGCCGGACGATTTCCCGGTGATCGAGAAGAAGATGCGCGAGATCATTGCGCGCAACAAGCCGTTCACCAAGGAAGTCTGGTCGCGCGAGAAGGCGAAGAAAGTCTTCGCCGACAAGGGCGAACGCTACAAGCTCGAGCTGATCGATGCCATTCCCGAGGATCAGGATCTGAAGATCTATGCGCAGGGCGACTGGTTCGATCTCTGCCGCGGTCCGCATATGGCCTCGACCGGACAGATCGGCAACGCCTTCAAGCTGATGAAGGTGGCGGGCGCCTACTGGCGCGGCGATTCCAACAACCCGATGCTGACGCGCATCTACGGCACCGCCTTTGCCGACCAGGCACAGCTCGAAGCCTATCAGAGATTGCTCGAAGAGGCCGAAAAGCGCGACCACCGCAAGCTCGGCCGCGAGATGGACCTGTTCCATTTCCAGGAAGAGGGACCGGGCGTCGTCTTCTGGCACGCCAAGGGCTGGAAGATGGTGCAGAACCTGATCAATTACATGCGCCGCCGCCTCGACGAGCACGGCTACCAGGAAGTCAATGCGCCGCAGGTGCTGGACAAGAGCCTGTGGGAGACGTCGGGGCACTGGGGCTGGTATCGCGACGCGATGTTCAAGGTCACGGTCGCCGGTGACGACACCGACGACGACCGCATCTTCGCGCTGAAGCCGATGAACTGTCCTGGCCACGTTCAGATCTTCAAGCATGGGTTGAAATCTTACCGCGAACTGCCCGTCAAGCTTGCGGAGTTCGGCAATGTGCACCGCTACGAGCCGTCGGGCGCGCTGCACGGGCTGATGCGCGTGCGCGGTTTCACGCAGGACGACGCGCATATCTTCTGCACCGAGGAGCAGCTGGCGGCAGAATGCCTGCGCATCAACGACCTGATCCTGTCGACCTATGCCGATTTCGGCTTCGACGAGGTCAGCGTGAAGCTGTCGACGCGGCCGGACAAACGCGTCGGCACCGATGAAGCCTGGGACCATGCCGAGGCGATCATGAGCAATGTGCTGGAGACGATCCGCACGCGCTCCGGCAACCGCATCAAGACCTCGATCAATCCCGGCGAGGGCGCCTTCTACGGGCCGAAATTCGAATATGTGCTGAAGGACGCCATCGGCCGCGAATGGCAGTGCGGCACCACGCAGGTCGATTTCAACCTGCCGGAACGTTTCGGCGCCTTCTATATCGGCTCGGATTCGGAGAAGAAGCAGCCGGTCATGGTGCATCGCGCGGTATGCGGCTCGATGGAGCGGTTTCTCGGCATCCTGATCGAGAACTATTCCGGCCATTTCCCGCTGTGGTTCGCGCCGCTGCAGGTGGTGGTGGCGACGATCACCTCGGATGCGGACGAGTACGCCGTGAAAGTCGTCGATCGGCTGAAGGCCGCGGGGTTGCTCGCCGAAGCCGATTTGCGCAACGAGAAGATCAACTACAAGGTGCGCGAGCATTCCCTGGCAAAGGTGCCGGTCATCCTCGTCTGCGGCAAGCGCGAGGCCGAAGAGGAAACCGTCAATGTCCGTCGGCTGGGTTCCCGCGACCAGGAATCGCAGAAGCTCGACGATGCGGTGACGGCCCTGGCCGACGAGGCGGTCTCGCCGGACCGCAAGCGTCGCGCCGCCTGATATACCGGCACTCCCCTAAGATGGCGGTGGTGCGTCCACCGCCATTTTCATACGCCTGTCACGCCAACGCTGTAACGACCCCACATGCTCAAGTTGAAACTGCGGGAAAGACGGTTTCCCGAGCTCTCCTACGCCAACGCGCATCAACCCGTGCTGACGCGCTGGTTCATCCATTCCGTCGAGGGCCTGTCGGGTCGCGACCGCTTTGCCGTGCTTTATGACTTCTGGCGCCGCCAGGTGGTGCCGACCGGCGACCGCGTGTTCAGCCGCATGCTGGAACTGATCGACGTCAAGGTGCGCAACACCGTTCAGTGGCCGCCGGCAACGTTGCCGGACACGCCGCTGGTCATCGTCGCAAACCACCCCTTTGGCATCGGCGATGGCATTGCGGTGCTGTCGCTCGCCGAGCAGCTCGGCCGGCCGTTCCGGGTGATGATCCACAAGGATCTGCTCCGGATCCGCGAGATGGAGCCCTATTCGCTGCCGATCGATTTTTCCGAGACCAAGGAAGCGCTGAAGAACAATTTGGCGGTGCGCCACGAGGCGGTGCGGCTGTTGAAGGAAGGCGTCACCATCGTCGTCTTCCCGGCCGGCGGCGTCGCCACGGCGCCGAAGGGTTTCGGCCGCGCTATCGACCTGCCGTGGAAGATGTTTCCGGCCAAGCTCATCCAGGACGCCAAGGCCTCGGTCATCCCGATGCATTTCTCCGGCCAGAACGGCCGCCTGTTCCATCTCGTCAGCGGTCCGATGAACATGGCCGAGCGTGACAACCGCCTGGCGAAGTTCATCGGCAAGGCATCGCTGACGCTGCGCACCTCTTTGCTCATCCGCGAGTTCGCCCGCCTGTCGGGCAAGGCCATCGAGGTGCGCATCGGCGACGTGCTGAGATGGAGCGACCTCGAACCCTTGCGCGACCGCAAGGCGCTGCTCGATCGCCTCTACCGCTCGGTCTTCGACCTGGCGACGCCTGCCGGGCAGCGGGGCCGCCTTGTGCCGTTCCTGCCAAGGCGGACGCGCAAGGCGGCTTGAGTTAAGACGACTAGTCCGCGCCTTCCTCGGGGTCGATGGCCGACGATTCATTGGCCACGACCTCGATTTCCTGGTTCTGGCCGGCAACGACCGTGAAATCCTTCTGGTAGATGCGGTCGCGGTTCTTGGCGATGATGGTGTACTGGCCCTCGGCCAGCACCATCGAGGCGAAGGCGCCGACCGCTTCCTTGATCGGATCGCCGCTCTCGTTGAGCAGCGACCAGGACGTGTCGGCGATGGCCTCGCCGCCGGGCTCGCGCACCAGCTTCATCGTCATCTCGGCCGCGCGGTGCTCGACGGTCGCCTCCGTCAGCTTGCCGGCCTCGACGCGGATGTCGGAGCGGATCACCGCATTGACCGCGCCATAGGTCGAAACGACGTGGTAGGTGCCGGCATTCAGCCGCACCACGGTGTTGGGCGCGACGTCGGGGGCGATCAGCGCGCGGTCGCCATTGGCCGCGGCCTGGCCCTCATAGATCGAGAAGCGCAGTTTCTTCGACGGGATGGGCGCGCCGCCCGACGTCACTGCGTCGAGCTTCAGGCCGCCGGCGTCGAGCACGAGGCTTTCGCGCCTGGCCTCCTTGCCGACGGTGATGCGCTTGGTGGCGCCGGCCCGTCCATAAGAGGCATGGACGAGGTAGCTGCCGGGGTCGAGCTGGAACACGGCCGTGCCGCCATGCGCGGATGCGACCATCGGCAACTTGCCGTCGCTGGCCGGCCCCGGCTTGAAGACCCGCCAGACGATGCCGCGGGTGATGTCCGCGCCCTTGTCGGTCAGTTGCGCCGAAAGCGTGATGGCGCCGCCATTGCCGAGCGCCAGCGGACCTTCGGTCTTCGGCGTCGCGTAGCTCGAAATGCCTGGAAGCTTGATGTCGCCGATATCGTTGGCGTTCTGGGCCAGCGCGAAGGAAACCGGCACCGCGAACAACGCAGCGACGAGTGCCATCACGAAAAGGCGCAGGATCCCCTCAAACATGCCTTGCGTTGAAGCCCAAGGCGGTGGCAATTTCAAGGCCTAGGAGTGCGTTGCTTTTCCCCAGCGCTTCTTATCCGGCGCAAAACGCCATCGCCCGAGCCGCCCGACCTCCCGATGGCGTGCTTCAGCTCAAAATCGAATGCCTTCCAGGAGACTTGCGCCCATGGCGTCGCCGATCATCGACTTCCTGCTCACCCGCAATTCCGCGCCGATCCCCGACCTCAAGGAGCCGGCGCCTAGCGATGCCGAGATCGCGACGATGATCGCGGCGGCCTCGCGCGTTCCCGACCACGGTCGGCTCGAGCCCTGGCGCTTCATCCTTTACCGCGGTGAGGCGCGCGTCGCGATCGGCAAGAAGCTGGCAGCACTTGCCGAGCAGCGCGAGGGGCCGCTGCCGGAGGGACGACGCAACCAGGAACTGGCGCGTTTCTCGCGCGCGCCGCTGGTGATCGGCGTCGTCTCGGTTCCAAAGGACAGTCCGAAGATCCCGCAATGGGAGATGTTCCTGTCGGGCGGCATGGCCGCGATGAACCTGATGATCGCGGCCAACGCGCTGGGCTATGGCACCAACATGATCAGCAACTGGTATTCCGACGTCCCGGAGGGCAGGGCGATCCTGGGGCTTTCCCCGCAGGAGCGGGTCATCGGCTTCGTCCATATCGGCTCCTATCAGGGGCCGGCGCCGGAACGGCCACGGCCTGACCCGGCGAAGCTTTATGCCGATTACACGGGGCAGTGGGCGGGATGAGCGGCCTACGGCCGCGAAGGGGCGCGGCGTGGCTCACGATCCTTTGAAGGCCGCGGGATGGAAGGATTGGAGCGGCGCGCGGTCATGACCGCACGCACATAGCCCGGCTCGCCGATCCGGATGCTGCCGTCGGGAAGCCCCAGGATGCGGTCGAGCGCGATCTCGTAGAGCCGGACGCGTCTCTCCAGGGCTTCGATCGCGATGTCCATATCGGCGTCGCTGCCACTGGCGAATGCCTTGGCGATCACATCGTGCGTGGCCATGCCGAACTGCATGACGATGTCTGCGACGCCTTCCGGATCGAAGGTGCGGAACGTTCCGTCTTGGACACCCTGCCTGATGATCTCGACCAGAACAGGTGAAAAGGACGAACTGGCCGCTTGGTTGATGCGATGGAAGAGCACCAAGTTTTCCGGGCGAAAAAGCGTCTCGAACAAAGCCCAAGCGTCGGCTGCGGTATCGATCTTGGCCTGACGTGACGTGGCCATCAGCGCATTCAGACGGCCGAGCGGGTCGAGGTCCGGATCGTCGAGCACTCCCTGCACGCCGGCAAGCGCCTGTTTCGCGAAACGCTTGGCGAGCGCCTCCAGGAGAGCCTCCTTGGAAGCAAAGTAGTGATAGAAGGCGCCCTTCGAGATGCCGGCGGCGGCGATGACGTCGTTGAGGCTCGCTCTGTCGTAGCCATGCGTCAGGAACAGGGCCTGGGCACGGTCCAGCAATTCTTCGCGCCTGAGTTCCGGATGCTTGATGATGCGGGGCATAACGAAACCTTGTGCACGCGGTGGCCGTTCCCGTCCAGATGCCTGAAGGTCGAGTGGGCTTGAGAATAGACTGCTGGTCGGTATAATAGACCGCTGGTCTACCGGCCAAGAGCGGCTGGGTATGTCACGGAAGGTTGGTCATGATCTCGAGATTGGTTGTCCAGACATTCGTGTGGTTCGGCGTCATGGGTGCGCTGCTTTTTTTGTCGGCAGGCACGCTGCACTGGACCGGAGCCTGGGTGTACACGGTCGTGATGGTCGGGCTGAGCCTTACCATGGGCGTCGCCCTCGCCAAGCGCGATCCAGGCCTGATGAACGAGCGCCTCCGCCCTCCGATCCAGAAGACCCAGACCGCTGCCGACAAGCTTTTGCTGAGCATATTGCTGCTCGGCATCTTCGCCTGGCTGGCGCTGATGGGGCTCGATGCCCGTTTCGGCTGGTCGGCGCTTCCCCTGTGGGCGCAGGTCGCCGGCGCGCTCGTCCTGCTCGTCGGCATCTGGATCTGCTATCTGACGATGCTGGAAAACAGCTTCGCGGCGCCGGTCGTGAAGATCCAGGACGAGCGCGGCCAGAAGGTGATCACCACCGGTCCGTACAGCTACGTCCGTCACCCGATGTATGCGGGCGCCATACTTTATTTTGCCGGCACGGCGCTGCTGCTCGGCTCGTGGTGGGGATTGGTATCGGTCCTCGCCTTCATCGTGCTGCTCGCCATCCGCACCTTCATCGAAGAAAAGACGCTGCGCACCGGCCTGCGCGGCTATGACGACTATGCGGCGAACGTTCGCTACCGGCTGATCCCGATGGTCTAGTAGCGGATCAGGCGGAAATGCCAGCCGCCCTGGCACGCGCGAGCAGCCGCTCGGCCAGCCGCAGGTGCGGCCGGTCATACATCTTGCCGTCGATGCCGACGACGCCCGGGTTTCCCGCCGCCGCGAAGGCGTCGACGATCGCCTGCGATCGCTCGACCGCCTCGGCGGACGGCGTGAAAGCCGCGTTGATGACCGGCACCTGTGCCGGATGGATCGCCATCTTGCCGGTGAAGCCGTCACGCTCGGCCTCCCTGCACTCGGCCTCGAGACCGGCCATGTCGCGAAAATCCGGGAACACGGTATCGATTGCCGCGACCTCGGCCGCTGCCGCTCCCAGAATGGTCATGGTGCGCGCCAGGCGAAACACGTCGGTGTAGCGGCCGTTTCCGCCGCGGGCCGAGCGCGCGCCGATTGCCGCCGACAGGTCCTCCGCGCCCCAGGTCAGACCGGCCAGTCGCGCACTCGTCCCGGCATAGCTTGCCGCCGCCAGCACGCCTGCCGCGGTTTCGGTGATGATCGGCAAGACCCTTATACCGCCGTCCTGCAGCCCGTTTTCGGCTTCGTGGACGCGAAGCTTCGCCGCCAGTTGCTGGACGTCCTGACCGCTGTTCGACTTGGGCAGCATGATGCCGTCGGGCTTCACCGGGACGAGGACCGCGAGGTCTGCGTCGGTTAGGCCGGTCGAAAGGTCGTTGACCCGCACATAGATGGCGGAACCCGTCTGGCGTCGTTGGCTAGAGATGAAATCCGCCGCGGTCGCGCGCGCCGCCACCTTGTTGGCGGCGGCAACGGAATCCTCAAGATCGACGATGACCACGTCGGCGCCGGCCCCGAACCCTTTTTCCAGCTTGCGTTCGGAATCGCCGGGCACGAAGAGCAGTGAGCGCATCAGGCAGCCTTCTTCAGCATCATCGCCTGCCTGGTGCACTTGGCAACGAGAACGTCACTCTGATTGTAGGCGCGGTGCTCGAACTCGACGATGCCGCGATCGGGTTTCGACTTGGATTCGCGCACGGAGACGACCGTCGTCTCGACCCGGATGGTATCGCCGTGGAAGACGGGGTGCGGGAACACCGTTTCCTTCATGCCGAGATTGGCGACCGTCGTGCCGACAGTGATGTCGTTCACGGAAATGCCGATCATCAGGCCGAGCGTGAACAGCGAATTGACCAGCGGCTTGCCCCATTCTGTTTTCGCGGCGAAGTCGAAATCGATGTGCAAGGGCTGCGGGTTCAGCGTCATCACCGAAAACAGCATGTTGTCGCTTTCGGTCACCGTCTTGCGCAGCGTGTGATGGAAGACATGGCCGACGACAAACTCTTCCAGAAATAGCCCGGCCATGGTCGATCTCCTCAATTCCCTGCTTGATAGGCGTTGGTTGCGGCGCCATCAAGCCGGTTAAGAAACATGGTGAACCGTTCGTAAACCATTTCCGGCCTACCGTTTCCAGCGGGGCCGGACCTTCCGGCAAGGGGCGTAGCTGGTCGGCATGGTTGTTTCGCATTTTCTGAAGTGGATCGATACGGCGAGGGTTTCCGAGCGCGCCGCCGCCGCGAGCGCGCTGGCGCGCGCCTATATCAATTCCGATCTGCCGTTCGAGGATCGCTGCGCCGCCGAGGCGGCGCTCACGCTGCTTTTGGATGACGCTTCCTCCAAGGTGCGCCTGGCGCTTGCCGAGGCGCTGTCGATGAGCCATCACGCGCCGCCGCAGGTGATCAGCGCCTTGGCCGCCGATCAGCCGGAAGTGGCGACGCTGGTGCTGGCGCGTTCGCCGCTGCTTACCGATGCCGATCTGGTCGAGCGCGTCGCCTGCGGCCAGAAGGCGACGCAGAAGCTGATCGCCAATCGTCCGGTCGTCTCGATGTCGCTAGCGGCGGCAATCGCCGAGATCGGCGAGCCGGAAGCCTGTGCCGCGCTGGTCGGCAACAGCGGCGCCGACATTGCCTCGCTCAGCTTCCGCCGCATCGCCGAGCGGCATGGCCATCTGCCGCTGGTGCGCGAGGCGCTGATCGCCGATCGACGCCTGCCCGCCGACTGCCGGCACATGCTTCTGGTCAAGCTCGGCGAGACGCTGAAAGGTTCACCGCTGGTGCTGGCGATGATGGGTGCCGCGCGCGCCGATCGCGTGATGCGCGACGCCTGCGTGAAAGCCTCGGTGACGCTGATCGAGGGAACGCGCATCGAAGAGCACGCCGCGCTGATCGAGCATCTGAGACTGCGCGGCGACCTCACCGCCAGCTTCATCATCCGCACCATCGCGCATGGCAAGGTCGACTTCTTCGGCTCGACGCTGGTCGCGCTCGCCCAACAGTCCGAGCAGCGGGTGACGGCTCTCCTCGCCGGCGGGCATGACGTGGCGCTGCAGGCGCTGTTCCGCAGTGCCGGGCTCGCGCCGGCGACGCATGCCATCATCCTGCGCGCCCTCAAGATCTGGCGCGAGGTCGCCAATGGCCGGCGTGTCGCCGGCGTGCAGGAAGTGAGCTGGCTGATGTTGAAGGAACTCGGCGGCCAGTCGGCCGAGGGCGATCTCGCCGGGTTGGTGAAGTCGATCCATCTCGAGGCATTGCGCGAAAACGCGCGCGGGCACGCACTGGCCATCGCGGCAGCTTGAGGCCTCAGCCTCGGCCCCTCGCAAAGAAATCGGGATAGTCTTCCATCGCCGCGGCAATGATGCGTAGCGAGGCGGCGACCTGCAGCATTTCGAACCGATCGCTGCGCTCGGCAATGCTGGCCGCATATTGCCTCGCCACCGCGACGGTCGCCGTCTGCGGCTCGCCCGGTCGCCGGAACAGCAGTTCGCGCGCCAGGCCGCGCAGGAAATTGCCGATCGACTCGACTGTTTCGTGGGGGATGGCGGTGTTCAGCTGCGCGTGGCGCAGCCGCAGCACCTCCAGCCCGACGGTGACGGCGGCGATGCTGCCGCCAAGAATGGGGTCGCCTTTGCGCCCCGTCTGCTGCACCTGCGGCATCAACTGGTTGATCCGGTCATAGGCAAGGCTTTCGAAGGCCGAACGCCGGGGTATTCGCTCATGCAGGCAAAGCCGCGCCAGATCCTCGCGCATGGCTTGCGAGATACGTTCCACGGTGACCCAGGGATCGGCAGGCAGCACGACGATGAAGACGCCGATGGCAATCAGGATGCCGACCACGATCGAGGCGGATCCGGCGAAGAACGGCCCGGGATCGTAGATCATCTGCTGATGCGGACTGAGGAAGGCGAGGAAGTTGATGGCGAAGGCTGTGGCGACGCCGACATGGCGCGGATTGGCCATGCCGAGCGCCGCAGGCACCAGGATCGGCACGACGAAGAGCGTGAACCAGCCGAAGCCCGGCAGCGCCGGCAGCGCGACCTGGCCGACGAGAAAGGCAAAGGGCAGCGCGATCAGCGTGCCGGTGAAGAAACCCCAGGCGGACTGCACCGGATCGGGGCGCGCCGCGAAGAGGCTGGAGACGACGGCGACGAGGATGACGGTGCCGGCTGCTTCCGACCATTTGGTTGTCAACCAGAATATCGCCACGAGGAAGGTGGCGAGAGCGGCGCGCACGGCGTTGCGCCACGCGGCCTGGTAGTCGCGATGCACAACCAATGCCGGCTGGCCTCGCTCATTCGATTTGCGCGAGACGGGCGAGCGAAGCGCGTCAAGGCCGCGCATCACCTGCTTCAGCGCCTCGGCAAAATCGCCGGCAATGGTGAGGCGGGTGATGGTGCCGACCTTGTCTTCGCCGGCATCCTTGGGGCCAGCATCCTTGGAGCCGCCGGTATGGTCGGGCAGCGCCGGCATCTCCCTGGCCTTGCTCGCGATCGCATCGAGACGGGCCAGCCAGGGGGCCGTGTCTTCGAGCGCGCCTGGCGTCGCCGCCAGTTCGCCGACGAAGGCTTTCAAGTCGCGGCGCATCGGGATGAGCGCGGCATTCTTCGGCGCGCGATGGCTGTGCAGGGCGCGCGCCGCCGAAAGCGCCCACAGAAGCTGGCCGATGGTGCGCCGCACCGGGTGGGCGCGCGTGGCGAAGCTCGGCGCTTCCAGCCGCGCATAGGTGCGCATTTCGGCGAGCGTCTGGGCGTCGGTGATCAGCTTGCGCTGGAGCGCCGCAAGGCTGACCGGATCGCCGCCGGAAAAGGCGCCGCCGGCATATTCGGCGAGGTCGAGGATGCTGCGCTTGAGCCTGGAGATGATGGCGTCGGCCGCGAGCTTCGGCAGGATCAGCCGGCTGGTGACGCCGGCGCAGACGATGCCAAGCACGATCTCGGCGCAGCGCGCGATCGCCAAATCGACAACGACGTGCGGCTGCCCGAAGGCCGGCAGGCTGATGATCATCGCTGTATAGCCGGCAAGGGCGGCGCCATACGCTTCCGGATTGCGCAGCAATGACGAGACGAGCGTGCAGACACCGATCCAGAGCGCCAGCACGGTCACCAGCAACCAGGGATTGGCGCCGAACAGGGAGGTGATGCCGACCGCCGCGAGGCCGCCCGCCAGTGTGCCGAGCAGCCGGTAGAAGCCCTTCGCCAGCACCATGCCGGCCACGGGCTGCGCGACGATGAATACCGTCATCATCGCCCATTGCGGATGGTCGAGCGTCAGCGTGTAGGCGCCAAGAAGCGCAATCAGACCCGCCGAGACCGTGCGCAGAGCAAAAATCCAATCCGAACGGGTCGGCTGCGTCAGACCACTTAACGGTGTCTCGACAAGCTCTTTCAGCCGCGTCCAGGTCACATAGGTTCTCCGTTCCGGAGATTGTTATGGACCAGTCGGCGTTCAGATATCCAGAACGTCCGCCTCGGCGAATTCGGCGCGCTCCTGGATGAAGCGGAAGCGGGCCTCGGGCTTGGTGCCCATCAGCGCGTCGACGGCATCCTTGGTCGCCTGCTCGGCGTCGATCACATCGACCCTCAGAAGCGTGCGCTTCCTCGGATCCATCGTGGTCTCCTTGAGCTGCGAGGCCATCATCTCGCCCAGCCCCTTGAAGCGGCCGATCTCGACCTTGCCGCGCCCGGTGAACTCGGTGCGCAGCAGTTCGTCCTTATGCGCATCATCGCGGGCATAGCCGACCTTGCCGCCCTGCCTGATCGAATAGAGCGGCGGCACGGCCATGTAGAGGTGGCCGCCGCGGATCAGGTTCGGCATTTCCTGGTAGAAGAAGGTGATCAAAAGCGAAGCAATGTGCGCGCCATCGACGTCGGCGTCGGTCATGATGATCACGCGATCGTAGCGCAGGTCCTCGTCGCGATATTTCGAGCGCGTGCCGCAGCCGAGCGCCTGGATAAGGTCGGAAATCTGCTGGTTGGCGGCGAGCTTGTCGTTGCCGGCGCTGGCGACGTTGAGGATCTTGCCGCGCAGCGGCAGCACCGCCTGGCTGGCGCGGTCGCGGGCCTGCTTGGCGGAGCCTCCGGCCGAGTCGCCCTCGACGATGAAGATCTCGGCGCCGGCGGCGGCATTCTGCGTGCAGTCGGCGAGCTTGCCCGGAAGGCGCAGCTTGCGCACCGCGGTCTTGCGAGAGACTTCTTTCTCCTGGCGACGGCGCACGCGTTCGTCGGCGCGCGCGATGACCCACTCCAGAAGCTTCGAGGCTTCCTGCGGGTTGTCGGCCAGCCAGTGATCGAACGGGTCACGGATGGCGTTTTCGACGATGCGCATCGCCTCGATGGTCGCCAGCCTGTCCTTGGTCTGGCCGACGAATTCAGGCTCGCGGATGAACACCGACAGCATGCCGGCGGCCGAGATCATGACGTCCTCGGTGGTGATGACGGAGGCGCGCTTGTTGCCGATCAGGTCGGCATAGGCGCGCAGCCCGCGCGTCAGGACGTTGCGAAAGCCGGCCTCGTGCGTGCCGCCTTCGGCTGTCGGGATGGTGTTGCAGTAGGAATTGAGAAACCCGTCGCCGCCGAACCAGGTCACCGCCCATTCGAGCGAGCCGTGGCCACCCTGCTTGTCGCTTTTTCCGGCGAACATCTCGCGCGTGACCTGGAATTCGTCGCCGAGCGTGGCCTTGAGATAGTCTTTGAGACCGCCGGGGAAATGGAACTCGGCCTTGGCCGGTGTCTGGTCCTTTTCCTTGATCAGCGACGGATCGCAAGTCCAGCGGATCTCGACGCCGCCGAACAGGTAGGCCTTCGAGCGCGTCATGCGGTAGAGCCGCGCCGGTTCGAACGCGGCGCCCTTGCCGAAAATCTGCTCGTCGGGGTGGAAGCGTGTCTTGGTGCCGCGGCGATTGTGAACCTCGCCGAGATGCTCGAGACCGCTGACCGGGATGCCGCGCGAAAAACGCTGGCGGTAAAGCTGGCGGCCGCGCGCGACTTCGACCTCGAGGTGGTCGGACAGCGCGTTGACGACGGAGACGCCGACGCCGTGCAGGCCGCCGGAGGTCTCATAGACCTTGGAGTCGAATTTGCCGCCCGAATGCAGCGTCGTCATAATGACTTCAAGCGCCGGTTTCTTGAATTTCGGATGCGGATCGACCGGAATGCCGCGGCCGTTGTCGGTCACGGTCAGGAAACCGTCGGCCGAAAGCTCGACATCGATGAAGGTGGCGTGGCCGGCGACCGCCTCGTCCATGGAATTGTCGATGACCTCGGCGAACAAGTGATGCATCGCCTTGTCGTCGGTGCCGCCGATATACATACCTGGACGGCGTCGCACCGGCTCGAGCCCTTCCAGCACCTCGATATCGGCAGCGCTGTAGCCTTCGCTGCCATCGCGGGCGGCGGCCGGACGCTTCGCGGCCTGCACGAGCGGATCGGCCGGGCGCGAGGGCGTGCGCACCGGCTGTGCCGGCTTTTCCATCTTGCCGAAAAGGTCGTTGCTATCGTCCATGCTGGGCCTAACGTCCGGTAATGCGAATCACTCGTCGATACTGCCACGCTTTTGGCGGGCGAACGAGTTCCTGTTCCGTTCAGGGATCAAACTGTCTCTTATTCCAAAACCATTCGATAACCAAGCCGGCCGAAATAGGGCGGTTGGAGCGACCCGGGATTCCTGATTCTTTAACAATGATGCCTAGCGTGAAGCCCAACTAACAAAAGACCGCGGGCGTCAGGGGTTTCGTTGTGAGGGGCAGGGCCATAACCATGATCGGCATCGCCGCCGTCTTCGGCGCGATCTCGATCTTTGCGGCGGACTTCTGGGTCAAGAGCCAGGCAAAGGCCCAGCCCGAGGTCGTCTCCGTCGTGGCGCCGCAACCCAAGATCGAGTTCAAGACCATCGTGGTGGCTCAGGCGCCGCTGCGTTACGGCATGGAGCTTGCGCGGCCGCAACTCGCCGAGATTCCATGGCCGCAGGATTCCCTGCCGCAAGGTGCATTCCCCACAATCGACAAGCTTCTTGCCGACGGCAGCCGGGTCGTGCTGTCGCCGATCGAGGTCAACGAACCGGTGCTGCTGACCAAGCTGTCGGGACCGAACGGTCGCGCCACGCTTTCCAACATGCTGTCGGCCGGAATGCGGGCCGTCACCATCCGCACCGATGAGATCGCCGGCGTCGGCGGCTTCATCACGCCGGGAGACCGGGTCGACGTCGTTCTGACGCGCGATGCCGGCGATATCCAGGAAGTGGCGAAGAACGCGCAGGGCGCGGCGGGCTCGACCGTCACCTCCGAGATCGTGGTCTCCGACGCCAAGGTGCTTTCGGTCGGGCAAGGCGCCGACGAGCGCAAGACCGAGCCGCAGATCGCCAATTCAGTGACCATCGAGGTGACCAACGAAGGGGCGCAGAAAGTCGCGCTTGCCCGCACCGTCGGCTCCTTGTCGCTGTCCTTGCGTTCGGCGGCCGACGCCAGCACCAGCAATGGCGGGCTTACCACCATCTCGTCCTTCGGGGGGTCGATTGCCGCAAACGCGCAGGCGAGCGCTGCCTCGCTCGTCAACGCCGTGACGAAGGACCAGGACGAGCCGAAATTCAAGACGGTGATCGTGACGCGTGGCGAGAAGGTCGAGGAATACAAGGTTCCTTCGCGGGAACCGCCGCCGGAACTGCAGCAATAGCCGGTGGGGACCGGCGGGGACGGGCAACATGTTTAGGTTTGATGCATTTCGAATGACCGGGGCGTGGCGCCTGGTTGGCGCGATCACGCTGGCGGTGCCGCTGGCCATGCTCGGCGTCACGGCACCGGCAAGGGCGGGCAATGACGTCGTCTATGTCTCGGCGAACAAGAACGCCTCGATCAAGGTGGCCAAGGGCAAGCCGAGGACGATCGTGACGAGCGCCGCCTTCTACCAGATCGTCATCGGCGATCCGGAGATCGCCAACGTCAACCCGCTGACCGACAAGTCCTTCTATGTGCTCGGCAACAACCTGGGCACGACCGGCATCGCCCTGTTCGACCAGAACAAGCAGCTCGTCGGCACCATCGACATCGAGGTGACGCTGGACACCGACCAACTGGCAAGCACGATTCGCGCCAGCGTGCCCGACGCCAAGATCAAGGTCGGTTCGGCCAACGGTCGCGTCGTGCTCTCGGGCGAGGCCGACGATGCGGTCGCTGCCGACAAGGCCAGCAAGATCGCGTCGCGCTTTTCCGGCAACGAGGAAGTCATCAACTCGGTCAACATCTCGTCATCGCAGCAGGTGCAGCTCAACGTCCGCTTCGTCGAGATCAACCGTCAGGCTGGTCAGGATCTCGGCGCCAAATACAGCGCCAATTTCGCCTATGGCATCGGCAACCGCGAGGTCGTGTTGAACCCGGAGGGGGGAGACGTTCCGGCTGCCGGAACAGGTGAGATTATCGGCAGCCTGCTGTCGAACGGTCTTTCAATCGACATTGCCATCAAAGCGCTGGAAGAGCGCGGCCTGGCACGGCGGCTCGCGGAGCCGAACCTGATCGCACGTTCGGGCCAGACGGCGAGCTTCCTTGCCGGCGGCGAGTTCCCGATTCCGGTTTCCGAAGACAATGGCAAGATCAGCGTCACCTACAAGAAGTACGGCGTCGGCCTGGATTTCACGCCTACGGTGCTCAAGGACGGGCTGGTGAGCCTCGACATCGCGCCGGAAGTGTCCTCGATCGACCCGTCTGCTTCCATCCAGGTCAGCAGCGGCATTTCCATTCCCGCGTTCATCGTGCGCCGCGCCAGGACGTCGGTCGACCTTAAGAACGGCCAGAGCTTCATGATCGCCGGCCTTCTGCAGTCGCAGAACGACATCACCACATCGCGGGTGCCGGGGATAGGCAGGTTGCCGGTGCTCGGTCCGCTGTTTTCCTCCAAATCCTATCAGCGGCGCGAAACCGATTTGGTGATCATTGTCACGCCTTACCTGGTCAAGCCGGTCGATCCTTCCAAGAAGATGATCGAACCGACCGACGGCACCCGGCCCGCAAGTCCCGCCGACTTTTTTCTAAACAACACCGACGAAGTGGCCGCCTCGGCGTCGAAGCGTCCGCTGGCGCTGGCCGACGGCAGCGCCGCCCGCCCGCTGGCCGCCACCACGTCCGGCCACTTCCTCGACCTGCCAAAGGACTAAAGCCATGCGCATCCGCCTTTGCATTGCTCTGCTCCTGGCCGGTTTCGTCAGCGGTTGCACCAGTGATGACTATCTGCGCGTTGAAGGGGTGACGCTGGGGGCCGGGAACGCCCAGGCGTCCAACACGGCCATGCAGATGGTCGATCCCTGGAAGTACGGCGTCCAGAACACCAGGCTGCTGGTGCCGGCTCAACGTCCCGGTTCCGAGAGCACTGTCGTCGGTGCGAAGGCCGGCTCCGGGCCGGCGCCGACATCATCATCAACGACATCGGACTGATGGGCTGACGACGATGGCATCTGGCACCAAGACCAAGAAGATCCTGTTGGTTTCGACGGACAGGACGTTTTTGCAGGACACGCGGACGGCTTTCGCGGCTTCCGAGGTCATCGAGCTGTTGACGGTGGAAAAGAGCGTCAACGAGCTGCGCGGCGAGGTCCTCGAAGCGGATTTCGGCACCGTCATCGTCGACATGGATGCAGCGAAGCTCGAGGAGATCGAATCGCTGCAGCGCGTCATGCGCCGGCTGGAAGGCAGCATTCCGGTGGTCGTCGTCACCCAGGAATTCAACGCGGCGGCAGTGCGCATCCTGGTGCAGCTGAAAGTCGCCGACTTCCTGGTCAAGCCGATCACCACCGCCGACCTCGTGCGGTCCGTCATCCGCGCGCTGCAAGGGCCGGGGCGGGAAGAGAACACCGAATCGCACATCTATACCTTCATGCCGGCCGCCGGCGGCGTCGGCACCACTACGCTCGCCCTGCAGACCGCCTTCCAGCTGCATCATTCGGTGACGCGCGGCGCCTCGACCTGCGTCGTCGACCTCAACTTCCAGCAGGGCGCCTGCGCCGAATATCTCGACCTGGAACCGCGCTTCGACATCACCGAAATCGAGAACCAGCCGGAGCGCCTGGATCGGCAACTGCTCGATGTGATGCTGTCCAAGCATGCGAGCGGGCTGTGCGTGCTTGCCGCGCCGACACGCCCCTCGGACATGCGCTCGTTCAAGACCGACGTCGTGGTGCGCATGCTCGACCTCGTGGCGGCCTATTTCGACAATGTCGTCATCGATTTGCCGCGCACCTGGTTCCCCTGGACCGAGACGGTGCTGCTGGGTTCCAACAAGCTCTACATCGTGGCCGAGATGACGGTGCCCTGCCTGCGCCACACGCAGCGTCTCATCCAGGCCGTCTACGAGACAGCCGGCAAGGAAGTGAAGCCCAACGTCATCGTCAACCGCTTCGAGCAGAAGATGTTCGACAACGGCATCAAGCAGGCCGACGTCCAGGACATACTCGGCGAGCATTTCGTCGGCGGCATCTCCAACAACTACCGGCTGGTGCGCGAGGCCGTCGACCGCGGCGTGCCGCTTCACGCCATCGACCCCAACGCCAATGTCGTCAACGACCTGAAGAAGATCATCCTGCCGGAGGAGGCCGTCCAGACCATGGCCAAGTCGAAGTCGCTGTTCGGCCTGGGCAAGGGGTTGCTTAAGAGGAAGGCAGGATGACCAGCCGCTTTTCCAATCTGCAGAGCCGCGATGTGCGGCCACAGCGGGCGTCGGAACCCGCACCCGTCGCACACAATGCGGTGGTCATCCCGACGATCCGCAAGCCTGCGCCGCCGAAGTCCGAAGCCGCGCCCGCAAAAAGCGCCAACAAGGTGCTGGATGCGCGCGTGCGTATCCATCGCATGCTGATCGAGGAGATAAACCTCGTGGCCCTGGAGCGGCTGCCGAAGGACGAGATGCGCCGGCAGGTGTATGAATTCGTCTCGGAAAAGACGCGCGAGGAGCGGATGGCGATCAACATCGCCGAGCTCGACGCGCTGGTCGACGACATCGTCGACGAAATGGTCGGCCTGGGCCCGCTGGAGCCGCTGCTCAAGGACCCCGAGATCAACGATATCCTGATCAACGGCCACCAGAACTGCTTCGTCGAAAGGCGCGGCAAGCTGCAGCAAGTCCATATCCCCTTCAAGGATGAGGCGCATCTTCTTCGAATCATTAACAAAATCGTCGCGGCGGTCGGGCGGCGCGTCGATGAATCGCAGCCGATGGTCGATGCCCGCATGCTCGATGGTTCGCGCTTCAACGCCGCCATCCGCCCAGTCGGTGTCGACGGGCCGCTGGTGTCGATCCGCAAATTCTCCAAGAACAAGCTCGGCCTGCACAAGCTGGTCGAATTCGGCGCCATCACCCAGAACATGGCCGAGGTGCTGGCGGCGGCGGTGCATGCCCGCAAGACCACGATCATCTCCGGCGGCACCGGCACCGGCAAGACGACGATGCTCAACGCCTTGTCGGCTTTCATTCCCGAAGACGAACGCCTGATCACCATCGAGGACGCGGCCGAGCTGCAATTGCAGCAGCCGCATGTCGCGCGCATGGAAACGCGTCCGGCCAACATCGAAGGCCACGGCGAATTGAAACAGCGCGACCTGGTCAAGAACGCGCTTCGCATGCGTCCCGACCGCGTCATCCTTGGCGAGTGCCGCGGCGAGGAAGCCTTCGACATGCTGCAGGCGATGAACACCGGCCATGAAGGCTCGATGGCGACCATTCACGCCAACACGCCGCGCGACGCCATCTCGCGTCTGGAACAGATGCTCGGCATGACCGGCATGCCGATGACCGTGCAGTCGATCCGCAGCCAAATCTCGAGCGCCATCGACATCATCGTCCAGCTGACGCGCCTTTCCGACGGCAAGCGCAAGGTGACCAGCGTCGCCGAGGTGACCGGCATGGAAGGCGACGTCATCCAGATGCAGGAGATCTTCCGCTTCGTGCGCACCGGCATGGAGGCGGACGGCAGGATCCTCGGTCACTTCGAGGCGACCGGCATCCGCCCGCGCTTCCTGGAGGACCTGCGCAACATGGGCATCGAATTCCCGGGAAAATACTTCGAACCCGGCCGGCCGCAGGAGTAGGCCGGTGCTGGACGGTTTCGGCCCGATCTACGCGGTGTATGCGGCGGCGGCGCTCACCGGCATCATGATCGCCGAGGGTTGCTACCTGCTCTATGCCGGGCGCAGCGACAAGCGCACGGCGATCAACCGCCGCATGAAGCTCGCGGAGAACAAGATCAGCCAGGAGCAGGTGCTGATCCAGTTGCGCAAGGAGCGCGGGATCGACGGCGGCAGCTCCATCTTTTCCCTCGACCGCTTCCGCGCCCTGCGCACGCAGTCCGGCATGACCACCCCGCTGCCGAAGTTCCTGATGATCACATCGGGTGCTGCCGCTGCACTGGCGCTTGTGGCGACCTGGAAGGGCTTGCCACTGTTGTTCGGGCTCATCCTGCTTCTCGTGTTGTTGCCAGTGCTGCCGGTGATGGCAATGCGCTCGATGCGCAAGCGCCGGCACAAACGGTTCGGGATGCAACTGCCCGAGGCACTGGAGCTGATCACGCGCGGCCTGAAGGCCGGCCATCCGGTGCCGGTGGCGGTCGCCATGGTGGCGCGCGAAATGGCCGATCCGATCGGCACCGAGTTCGGGGTCGTCGCCGACGAGGTAACCTACGGCTCGGACCTGGTCTCGGCGCTGAACAACCTGTTCGACCGGGTGGGACATGAGGACCTGCCGCTGTTCGTCACGGCGGTGTCGATCCAGAGCAGTTCGGGCGGCAATCTGCGCGAGATCCTCGACGGTCTGTCCGCGACCATCCGCGATCGCGGCAAGCTGCGCCGCAAGATACGCGCCATTTCGACGGAAGGGCGCATGTCGGCTTACATCCTGACCGCGGTGCCGGCGCTGCTTTTCACAGCCATCATGGTGCTGATGCCGCAGTTTTACCAAGATGTCTGGGGCGTGCCGAAGACCTGGTACATGCTGGGCGGCTCCATCATCTGGCTGCTGCTCGGCAACGCCATCATGTTCAAGATGTCGAATTTCAGGTTCTGAGATGGAAGACGTCGTCCGCTTCCTCGCCTCGTTCGCGCCGACTTCGCTGATGCCGGTGGCCGTGTTGCTGCTGGCGCTGGGCGGCGGCGCGATGGCCTGGCCGCTGGTGCTTGCCAAGGGCGATCGCAACGACGTCAAGCGCCGGCTGAAGGTCGAGGCGGTGCAGCCGGTCGAACAGGCGGAGCCCGCGCCGAAAAAGAATACGAATGCCGTGCGCGAGAAGGCGGTGCGACGGGCGCAGGAGTTCTACGCCAAGAGCGATCCCGAAAATGTCGCCCGGCTGCGCATGAAACTCATCCAGGCCGGCTATATGGAGCCGCGCGCCGTCGGCACGTTCTTCCTGATCCGTTTTTGCGCGCTGATCGGCGCGGCAATTGCCGCGTTCCTGGTCAATCATTGGGCGGCCAGCGCCGAGTCGACCATGACCAGCCGCTGGACCTTCATCATTCTGTCGGGCGCCGGCGGCTATTTTCTGCCCGGCCTGGTGCTGACGCAGAAGGTGCGGGAAAAGATGCGCGAATACCGCAACGGCTTTCCCGATTTCATGGACCTGATGATCGTCTGCTCCGATGCCGGCATGAGCATGGAGGCCGGCATCGAGCGCGTTTCCAAGGAGCTTGCGCGGACCTATCCGTCGCTCAGCCAGAACCTCATGCTGGTCTCCCTGGAACTGCGCGCCGGCCGCAGCCTCGACGATGCGCTGAAGGCGCTCGCCGACCGCCTCAGTCTCGATGAAGTACGTTCTTTCGCGACGCTCCTGCAACAATCCAAGGAACTCGGCACCAGCCTGTCGGGCTCGCTGCGCGTCTTCTCCGACGAAATGCGCCACAAGCGCATGTCGCTGGCCGAAGAGAAGGCGCATGCCCTGCCGGCCAAGATGTCGGTTCCGGTGACGGTCTGCATCCTGCCGGTGGTGCTGATGATCGCCATCATTCCGATCATCGTGAAGCTGACCGCTCACCCCTGACGTCCGCACTGGTTAACGCATTGTTGGCGCGCAACCAAAATTTAGCTGCATTTCAGCACCGAAGCTTAATCGCTCCGCTGTATAGTCTTTTCCTGAAGAACGACCCGGCAAATCGGGCGATGGGGCAGGGGCATGCGTCAGAGACTTCCCAGGGCAGCGGCGGCGTTGGCGGCAGCCTTGATGATCACCGGCTGCACGACGAACGCAAACGTCGACACGACCAAGACCACCGCGATCCAGCCCGTCGCCAAGGATGTCAGCGCCAACGACCTCGTCGAGGGCAAGGCGCAGTTTCGCGAGGCGAATTTCGGCCTTGCCGAACAGCATTTTCGCAAGGCGGTCGAACTCAAATCCGACAATGCCGAAGCCTGGATGGGGCTTGCTGCATCCTATGACGAGCTCGGCCGTTTCGACTTCGCCGACCGCGCCTATGCGCAGCTGCTGAAAGTCGCCGGGCGCAAGCCGCAGATTGTCAACAACATGGGCTATTCGCAGCTTCTGCGCGGCAACAAGAAGAAGGCACGCGCACTGCTGCTCGAGGCCAAGGCCGGCATGGCCGATCAGACGGTGGTCGACGCCAATCTGGCGCTGCTCGACAAGGGCTGATCCTTTCCTGTGTTCCCGTATTCCGTGTATAATCATGACATTTCGCCTCACATGTCGACGCTTTGTAAACCCTGTGTCGAGGTAGCTCCGGGCACCCGCCGAAAACGGTTTGCGCCGGCCGCCGCCAGCCTACATTGAGGGGTGACGGGCACTCGTTAAGGCAGTTCTTCACGGATGTTGGATTTCAGTTCGCTCCTGCTCGCTGCCGCGCTGTCGGGCACATGCCTCAGCATCTCGATGTTTGCGATCTGGCTCACTGCGCCCCGGGCACGTTTCGTGCTGACCGTCGCCTGCGGCATCCTGGTGCTCGTCGCCCACGTCGTCGCATTCTGGCGTTATTCCAGGGATGCCAGCCCAGGGCTTTGCCAGGTCGTGCTTGCGCTGCTCACCGTGGGTTTCCTGGTCATCTGCCTGTCGGCGATGCAGTATCTCGGTTTTCGCGACTACCGCCGCGCCATCCTGCCGACACTGGCGGCGATGGCTGCCTGTGCGATCGTCACCTATCTCGGCTTCGACGGCATCGGCTTCCAGATCACCTACGCGACGGTGACGGCGCTGCTCTCGGCGATCGGAACGATGTTCTGGATAAAAGGCGATCACGACCGCCGGATCCTGCTCGTCGTTTCGTTCCTCAGCGGTGCCTGCGGTCTGTCCTTCGCGCTATGTGGCCTGGTGCTGCTCGTCGAGGGGCAATGGGTGCTTGGCGCCGCGCCCGACAACTGGGCGGAACGGGTGAACTCCGTCGTCGCGGTCGCCTGCATGACCGGTCTCGGCGCGCTGACGCTTTCGCTGCATCATCTGCAGGCACAGATCGAGCTCAAGGCCGAGACGATGACCGATCCGTTGACCGGCCTGATGAACCGCAGAGCGCTCAACGAGCTGTACGGCGCCCGCAGCTTCGGTCCGTTCATGGCGATAGCGATGTTCGATCTCGATCATTTCAAAATGACCAACGACGTCTTCGGCCATCCGGTCGGCGATCGGGTTCTTTGCCGCTTCGCGGCGGTGATCAAGAAGTACGGCAGGACGGGTGTCGACGCGTTCCGGCTCGGCGGCGAGGAATTCGCCCTCGTCATGTCGCGCGTGACGCCGGAAAAGGCGCATGACATGGCAAGCCGGATCGGCGTCGCTTTTGGTACCGAGGTCGTTCCGACCCATCGTGGCCCGCTGCGCAGCAGCGTCAGCGGCGGCATGGGGTTCGGCTCGGCCGCGGGCCGCCCCCTCGACGAGGTGCTGGCGCAAGCAGACGCGGCACTTTACGCGGCCAAGCGCGCGGGACGCAACCGCGTCATCGCGCATGACAGGACCGGCCAGCCCGATGCCGGGCCGACCCTGAAATCCGCCTGAACGAGCTCTCGGCTTCTATTCTGCGGCGCCGAGATATGCCGACAGCGGCGGGCACGAGCAGACCAGGTTGCGGTCGCCCGCGACATTGTCGATGCGCGAGACCGGCGGCCAGTATTTTGCCGCCAGATCGGCATCGCCCGCCGGATAGGCCGCCTCCAGCCGCGAATACGGATGGGTCCATGCGCCTGCCAGCGTTTCGGCCGCGGTGTGCGGGGCGTTGACCAGCGGGTTGTCGTTTGACGGCCATTCGCCCTTCGCCACTTTCGCCGCCTCGCCGGCGATGGCGATCATTGCCTCGCAGAAGCGGTCGAGCTCGCGCTTGGGCTCGGATTCGGTCGGCTCGACCATCAGCGTGCCGGCCACGGGGAACGACATGGTCGGCGCATGGAAGCCGTAGTCGATCAGGCGCTTGGCGATATCGTCGACGCTGATGCCGGCGCTTTCCTTGAGCACGCGGGTGTCGAGGATGCATTCATGGGCGATACGGTCGCTCCTGCCCTTGTAGAGGAGCGGGAAATGCGGCGCGAGCCGCGTCGCCACATAGTTGGCCGAAACGATTGCCGTCTCGGTCGCCTGCTTCAGGCCGGAGCCGCCCATCATTCGGATATACATCCAGGTGATCGGCAGGATGGAAGCGCTGCCGAAAGGTGCGGCCGACACGGCATGCACCGAGCCTTCCGTGACGTGACCCGGCAGGTAGGGCTTCAGGTGCGCCCTGACGCCGATCGGGCCGACGCCCGGACCGCCGCCGCCATGAGGGATGCAGAACGTCTTGTGCAGGTTCATGTGGCAGACGTCGGCGCCGATATCACCGGGACGGGCGAGGCCGACCAGCGCGTTGAGGTTGGCGCCGTCGAAATAGACCTGGCCGCCATGCTCGTGGATCAGCGCGCACAGATGGCGCGCGCCTTCCTCATAGACGCCATGCGTCGAGGGATAGGTGAACATCAACGCCGCGAGGTTCTTGGAATGCTCGTTGGCCTTGGCGCGCAGATCGTCCATGTCGATATTGCCGTCGTCCAGGCAGCGCACGACGACGACGCTCATGCCGGCCATCGCGGCACTCGCGGGATTGGTGCCATGCGCGGAGGAAGGGATCAGACAAACGGTGCGATGGCCTTCGCCGCGGGCGCGGTGATAGGCGCGGATCGCGAGCAGGCCGGCATATTCGCCCTGGCTGCCGGCGTTGGGCTGCAAGCTGACGGCGTCGAACCCGGTGATTTCCGCCAGCCAGGCCTCCAGGTCACCGGCCATCTTGCGGTAGCCCTGCGAATGGCCGGCCGGCGCGAAGGGATGCATGTTGCCGACGCTCGGCCAGCTCACCGGCATCATCTCGGCGGCGGCATTGAGCTTCATGGTGCAGGATCCGAGCGGGATCATGGTGCGGTCGAGCGCCAGGTCCTTGTCGGCCAAGCGGCGCAGGAAGCGCATCATCTCGGTCTCGGAACGGTTCTCGTGGAAGACCGGCTGGGTCAAGAATTCCTTGCCGCGCGGTTTGCCGGGCATCGAACCGGCTTCGGCGCCCGGCTTGGCGCCGAAGAGGCCGGCGATCGCTTCGAGATCGGCTTGCGTGGACGTCTCGTCGAAGGCGATGCTGACGCGGTCGGCATCGATGACGCGCAGCAGCCGGCCGGTCTTTTCGGCAGCCTGCGCGATCGAAGCGGCCTTGCCCTTCACCTCGGCTGTCACCGTATCGAAGCGGCTCGCGCCAAGCACGGAAACGCCGGCGGCCTCGAGACCGGACGCGAGGCGGCCGGCGAGGCCGTGGATATGGCCGGCAATCGCCTGCAGGCCGGCGGGGCCATGCCAGATCGCATAGGCGGTCGCCATGTTGGCAAGCAGCGCCTGCGCCGTGCAGATGTTGGAGGTGGCCTTGTCGCGGCGGATGTGCTGCTCGCGCGTCTGCAGCGCCAGCCGATAGCCGGGGCGGCCCCTGGTATCGGTCGACTGGCCGACGAGGCGGCCGGGCATCAGACGGGTCAGCTGGTCGGACACGGCGCAATAGGCGGCGTGCGGACCGCCAAAACCCATCGGTACGCCGAAGCGCTGCATCGGGCCGACGGCGATGTCGGCGCCAAGCTTTGCGGGCGCGTCCGTCAGGGTCAGCCCCAGCGGGTCGGCGATGAAGACGACCAGCGCGCCGGTGGCGCGAGCCTTCTCGATCGCCGCCTTGTGGTCGCCGTAGACGCCGAAAGTGTCCGGCCAGGAGACGAGCAGGGCGGCGGTGTTGTCGTCGATGGTCTCGCCGTCGACCTCGATGCCGAGCGGTTCGGCGCGGGTGCGCACCACGTCCAGCGTCTGCGGATGCGGCGTGCCGGCAAGCGCTACCTTGGTGCGCTTGTCGCGGTGGTGGCGCAGCGCAATGCCGACGGCCTCCGCTACGGCTGTGGCTTCATCGAGCAGCGAGGCCGACGCCACGGGCAGGCCGGTGAGCTCGGCGACCAAAGTCTGGAAGTTGAACAGCATCTCAAGCCGGCCCTGGCTGATCTCGGCCTGGTATGGCGTATAGGCCGTGTACCAGGCCGGATTCTCGAACAGGTTGCGCTGGATGACCGGCGGCACGAAGACGCCGTGATAGCCGGCGCCGATGAAGCTCTTCAGCACCGTGTTCTTGGCCATGATCGCCGACAACTCGGCCAGTGCTTCGGCTTCGCTCGCCGGAGCGGGCAGGTTGAGCGGCTGGTCGAGGCGGATCGATCTCGGCACGGCCTGGCTGATCAGCGTTTCGACGGATGGGACGCCAATAGTGGCGAGCATTGCCCTGACATCGCTGACGCCGGGGCCGATATGGCGGGCCGAGAAAGGAATAGGTGCTGCGGTCATTTCCAAAAATCCTGATATCAGCCGATATGGGCTTTGTAGGCGGCCTCGTCCATGAGGCTGTCGAGCTGGCTTTCGTTGGCCAGCTTCATCTTCCAAAGCCAGCCGTCGCCGGTCGCCGCCGAATTGACCAGCGAGGGGTCGGCCGACAATGTGCCGTTGGCCTCGGTGATCTCGCCGTCGACCGGCGCGTATACGTCCGATGCCGCCTTGACGGACTCGACGACGACGGCGGTATCGCCCTTGGCGAGCTTGCGGCCGATTTCCGGCAGCTCGACGAAGACGAGATCGCCGAGTTGCTCCTGCGCATAGTCGGTGATGCCGACAGTGGCGACGCCGCCTTCGACGCGGAGCCATTCATGGTCTTCGGTGAAATAGGTCTTGGGCATCTGGAAATCATCCTTTGCGGTAGCGATGTGGGGTGAAGGGCACGGGCTTGATGTCGACCGGGATTTTCGTCCCGCGGACATCGGCGAAGAGTTTGGTTCCGGACTTGGCAAGCGCGGCGTCGACGTAGCCCATGGCGACCGGGTGACCGGTCGAGGGGCCGAAACCGCCCGAGGTTACGTGGCCGGCCGGATGGCCGTCAGCATCGATGAGCGCCGCGCCGGCGCGCACCGGTTGGCGCCCTTCCGGTTTCAGGCCAACGCGCTTCTGCGAGGACCCGCGATCGAGGATAGAGCGCAACGCGTCGGCGCCGATGAATTGGCCGGCGGCGCGGACCTCCTTGGGGATTGCCCACATCAGTCCGGCGCTAGCCGGATCGATCTCGGGCGTCAGGTCCTGACCGTGCAGGCAAAGGCCGGCCTCGAGGCGCAGGCTGTCGCGGGCGGCAAGGCCGATCCACTGCACGCGCTCGTCTTCCAGGAGTTTGGCGAGGAGATCGCGGGCGTCCGCTTCCGGCAGGCCGATCTCGAAACCGTCCTCGCCGGTATAGCCGGATCGGCTCATGAACCAGTTTTGCCGAGGCTCGATGCCGTGCATGAAAAGCAGCGAGCCGGTCTCGATGCCGGCCCTGGCAAGCGCTGCCCAGGCATCTGGACCCTGGATCGCCAGGAAAACCCGGTCGAGCGGTTGCACGCTGGCGTCGAAAGCGGCGGCCAGCGCCAGAAGATGCTTCTCGTCCTCGACGGCGTTGCCAGCGTTAGCCACCACCATGAAGCGGTCGTCGCCAAGCCGCGTAACGATCAGGTCGTCGATGATGCCTGCCGCCTCGTTGAGGAAGAAGGTGTATTTGGACTGCGAGATTTCCATTGCGCCAACATCAAGCGGGCAGGCGCGGTTGAGCAGTGCCGCGGCGCCCGGACCCCCGACCGCAAAAAGCTTCATATGCGAGATGTCGAACAAGCCGGCATGCTCGCGCGTGTGAAGGTGCTCCTTCATCACGCCGGCCGGATAGGTCAGTGGCATCGACCAGCCGGCGAAGGCGCCAAAACGCGCGCCGGCGGCCTGGTGCAAATCCTCAAGGGGTAGATGTCTGGTGTCTTGGCCTGTCATGTCTTCTCCAGAGTCGCACGCAATCGACCGCCAACTTGCGGCCTAGTCGTGCCCCTCTGTCTGAAGCCTGAGAGACTCGCGCCCCGTAACTCTGTCGGCAGCGCTTACACCTTCGGCGCGGGAAGATTCCCGACTTTCCAGAGTTGTCTTTCCCGTCCACGGTTCTTTTGCCTGAGAGATTTCGGGCGATTTCCCCTTCGGCGACAGCTTTCGCTGCTCTCTCCCGCAAACAGGTAGGACTCAGTTGCCTGAATCCTCGACGCGCCATCCATAGCCCGTCGGCGACACCTTGTCACCTCCCAGCGACATCAAAGCTGCGCCGATATTCAGGTGAGGCCGGTCTGCAAATGCCGGCTTCCTGCGCTTCCGGTGCTCACGTACTTTAAGTACGCTCCGCTCCGGTTCTCGGAACCCGCCATTTTCGACTCGGCCTGACCTGAATCTCGACGCACCTTGAGGCGCTCGTGCTGCAAGGCTTCGCTAACCACATCATTTGCCGGTTTCTCAAGACAACGCTGATAGACCTGACGGGATAACGCCGGCAAAAGGCGACAGGCAGGGACGGCAGATGGGCGAATTGATCATGAGCGCTCCGGTGGCGGAGCTGGCCTCGACGAACCGGATCACGGCCGAGGACGTGACGATGCTGCGGCGCGAGGTTTTCGCGGACGGCGTGGTGAGCCGCGGCGAGGCGGAGGCGCTGTTCGCGCTCGACCAGACGGCGCGCGACAAATGCGGCGAATGGGCGCCGTTCTTCGTCGAGGCGGTGAGCGACTACATCGTCCACCAGGAAAAGCCGGAAGGCTATATCTCCGAGGAGAATGGCGACTGGCTGGTGCGCACCGTTTCGCGTGACGGCATGGTCGACAGCCGTACCGAGCTTGAATTGCTGGTGCAGGTGCTGGAGGAAGCGAAATCCTCGCCCGGCCAGCTTTCGGCTTATGCGCTGGAGCAGGTCGCGCATGCGGTGATCGACGGCAAGGGTCCGCTGATGCACGGCGGCAACCTGGTTCCAGGCCATATCGCCAAGGCCGAGGTCGATCTCCTGCGCCGTATCCTCTATGCCTATGGCGGCGACGGCAACATCGCCGTCACCAAGGCGGAAGCCGAAATCCTGTTCATGATCAACGACCGCACCGCGGCCGCCGACAACGACCCGTCCTGGAACGACCTCTACGTCAAGGCGATCGCCAACTATGTCATGTGCTCGGCCGGCTACGAGCCGCCGACGCGCGAGGCGGCGCTGCGCCATGAAAACTTCCTCGATGAGGCCGCGCCGACGCTCGGCGGTTTCTTCGGCCGTATGGTCTCGGGCGGGTTCGCCGCGATCCTCGAAGCCTATCATTCGCCTGGCGACATCGAGGCCGAATGGGAAGCCCGGAACAGGGCCACCGAGGCGCTTGCCCGCCGCGCCGAGACCATCGACGCGGACGAAGCCAAATGGCTGGCCGAGCGCGTCGGCGATGGCCGGCGGCCGTTGCGCGACAACGAACGCGCGCTGTTGACGCTGATCAAGCACGCTTCGCCGGAAATCCATCCAGCGCTGAAGCCGCTGCTCGACAAAGTGGCGTAAGGGCCACTTCGTCTGCACGCAAGCCATGGCAGCCTATTCGGCAGGCCTATTGTTTCGGCTTGGCCTGTTCCGGCTTGGCGCCGGTGTCGAAGCGCGACATCCATTTGAAGCCGCCGAACCAGTAACGGCGTACACCCGCGATGGTGCCGTCGGCGGTGCGCGCACCGATCCAGTTGTTGACGTATTGGACGAGGCGGGTGTCGTCCGGGCGCAGGGCGAAGGGTTCCGGCATGCGTAGCAACGGTCCGTCCACCAGCTTGAATTTCGCGTCATAGAGCCTGGCCGCCATCTGCGGCGTCGGCGACATGGCCACCATGGCCTGTGCATTGCCGCCGATGAGCGCGGCAAAGACGTCGGCGGTGTTGTCGAAGGAAAGGATGTTCGCTTTCGGGAAGGCCTCCTTGGCGGCCGCTTCGTCGGTGGAATTGGACAGCACGGCCATCTTGTAGCCGGGCGCCGTCTACTCCTATTGCGGTGTCGACACGCGCGGCGGCGTGCAATTGACAAACCGGCTGTCGAAGTCGCGTTGCCAGTTCGGTACAAGCTGGGGCTATGACGGCGGCGGCATCTGGATGGACAGGGGCTGCTCGGCGGAATTCCTGGTCGCTGGTTCCGGCCGCAGGCCGTCCCCGGGCGACGCGGCGGCCGCGATCATTGTCGGCGGAATTGTCGGCGCCATCCTCGGCAATAACGACAGGCACGGTCACCATTCGGACAATTATTATCCCAGGCCGAAGCCGCGCCACGACGATCAGTGGATCGACCCGACGCCGCAGTTCGACAATCAGGGCAACCCCAATTTCGACCCCACGGCAACTATCAGGGACCGCACGGCCTGGGCAAGCTGGTCACCCCTGACGACAATCCGGATTTGAACCCTTCGCTGCGCAGCGGTGGCGACGACTATTATCCGGGCGACAGCGACAATTAAGGTCCGGGACGGCAAGCGCCATTCGGCCGTCACCTACTGGGGTTCAATCGCCTTGCAAAAAATGATGTTGGAATGGCCTTCGGGCCATCCCGCGAGTTCGGCCGTTCGCTCGAACCCAGCCTTCTCATAAAGGTCGGGCGCCTGGAAATCGTGGGTCGAAACCCATATTCGGCGCGCGCCGCGCATGGCAGCCTCGGCGACAAAGGCATCCAGCAGCTTCCTGCCGTGGCCACGGCCTCGACAGGCCTCGTCAACCCACATCAGCTCGAGCTCGGCGATGCCGGCCCAGGAATAACCCGCGGCGATGCCGATCGCGCGCCCCGCCTCGTCTCGCAGCACATAGACGAGGCTGTGGTCGTCATTGCGTCCCGTCAGCCGCCGGTTGTCGCTGTTAAGCTGCTCCTCGATGGCGCTAAGCTCGACTGGGAGGAGGTCATGTTCGGCCCGCAGGCGAGGGGCCATCAAATCCCACCATACCAGTCGTAGCCGTTGTCCTCCCAATAGCCGCCGCGGCCGCCGCCGACATTGGCGAAGCTGTCGACCAGCTCTATTCTGTGGACGTATTTCGGCATCTTGTAGCCGAGCTGGCGCTCGACCCGCACCCGCAGCGGAGCACCGTTCTCCACCGGCAGCGGCTTGCCGTTCAAGCCATAGGCCAGGATGGTCTGAGGGTGGCGGGCATCGATCAGGTCGATGGTGCCGTAATATTTGATGCCGCCGGACAGGCTTTGCTCGATCGTGTCGAGGCAGTGGAACATGACATAGCGGGCCTGCGGCTTCACCACCGCCTGGTCGAGCACCAGCGACAGCGGCGTGCCGGTCCATTTGGCGATGCAGCTCCAGCCTTCGACGCAGTCATGGCGGGTGATCTGCGTGCGGCTCGGCATGTTCTGGAGCTGCTCGCGGGTCAGCGCCAGCGGCTTCTCGACAAGGCCGGTAACTTCCAGGCGCCAGTCGGCGAAATTGTCGGCGAGCAAGCCCTTGTAGGTGTCGTCGTCGGGCGCGGTGACGCCATTCGGCCGCTGCGGCTGGCGGATGTCGGCCTCGGTGAATTCCGGCGCCAGCGCGTCGCGGCCGGCAAGCAGGCGTTGCGCGCGGTATGTCAGGCCGTTGGCGTTTTCGAGGAAGCTGCGCAGGCCGCCACCGATGCCAAGGCCGCTGTCGAAGGTGTCGCAGCCTGACAGCGCTATGCCGGACAGGCCGAGGCTGGCGGAGGTGAGGAACTTCCGGCGGCTGATCTGGAAGTTTGGCATGTCAGGCGCTCCTCTCGGTCGGCTGGTCGTGCTTCGCGGGCGGGTCGGTGCGGTACCAGCCGGTGATGATCGAGCGCAGCTCGTTGATCGGGCCGGCAGCGAGGATCATCAGGATGTGAATGACGAAGAAAAGGACGAGCAGCACCATGACGGTGAAGTGGATGGTGCGCGCCGTCTGCCTGCCGCCGAGGATTTCGTTGAGCCAGGGCAGCACCGAATCCATGCTCGGCGACATCGCGAGGCCGGTGAGGATCATCAGCGGCAGAAGCACGAAGAGCACGCCGCCATAGGCCATCTTTTGCAGCGTGTTGTATTCGCGCGTGTGATGGAATTTCAGCTTTGCATGATCGACGATGTCTTTCGGCAGCTTGCGCAGGTCCTCCAGCCGAGGCGCCAGGTCGCGGCGGATATGGCCGTTGACGAGGCTTGAGATCAGCCAGACGAGCAGCGTTGCGCTGAGCACCCAGGCGAAGAAGAAATGCACGACGCGGGCGGTGCCGAGGTCGTAATAGGAGGGGATCGTTGCCCAGGCCGGAAAGGCGCGCGGCGTCTCTTGTCCCGGCGGACCCGACCAGCCGAGCACGCCGGTGGTGTCGAAGCGATGACCCAAGATTTCGGTGAAGCCGCGCGGGCCGTTGTCGGTGTTTTCGGCCCCGATCTGAAGGATGGTGTTGTTGAACCCGAAGCCGGACTGTTTGCCGATGTAGAGCTGCGGCCGCGCGTTGAAGATCTGCAGGCCGGAAAGCAGCATGAAGAACAGCGAGAAGGCCCACAGCCAATGGGTCAGCCGAGTCCAGCGCGACTGCCGATAGATGAGGGTCGTGTCCTTTCCGTCCGCCTCGGCGGTGGATTGGTTGCTGGCAGCTGTGTCCATCTTGCCTCCGGCCGCCTCGTGGAAGCGGCTTTCTCAGGTCATTGTCTCCCTCTCAATACGTCGCCGCACAAGGCAATGTTTCATGCGATCACGGATTTATTACGGAGCGCCCAGGCTGACCGCGAGATTGACCGCCGCGGCGACGATCACCGTGTTGAAGAAAAAGGTCAGGATCGAGTGGACGAGGACGACCAGGCGCATTTGCGAGGTGGTGATCCCGGTATCAGCCGTCTGCGCGGTCATGCCGATGACTGTCGCGAAATAGAGGAAATCCCAGCCTTCCGGCCTTTTACCGCCGGGAAAGTCAAGGCCGCCCACCGGCATTTTCTTTTTTGTGTTCTCGTCGATCTCGACGCCGTCCATCCAGTAGACATGCGCATAGTGGAGCGCCGCCATGGCGTGGATGGTGAACCAGCCGAGCGGGATCGACAGCATTGCGAACACAATCTCCAGCGGACGCGCGGCATCCATCTGGTTGATGAGTTGGAACAGCGAGCCGATAGCGATAACCACGACGAAGAGGGTCACGCCAAAAATCAGCAGCACCGGCAGGTCGGTGGCGCGCGCATTCTTACTGAGGTAGCGGCCGGTAAGCCTCGGCATCAGGGCCAACACCAAGGCGATATAGACAACGAAAAAAACGTTGGCGCCGATGGAGTAGGGGAGTGGTGCCCGCAGAAGCAGGGCGACAAGCAATGCGACGATGCCAATGGCAGCGGCCAGAGCGAACTGCATGTGCCGATGCGTCGGCGTCCTGGCGGATGTGTCGTCACCCATGGGCCGGCCTCCTGAAAGGCGTTCGGATCAGTCCGGTGTGACGGATTTCAAGGCACGCCGCAAGATGCGGTCGAGCTCGCCGAGAAACTGCGACCTGTCCTTCGGCGTGAAGCTGGCGTTGAGGCCCCGGCTTTCGCCGGTCTCGCGCAGATGCTGCTTGAGGTCGCGCATCGCCATCGCCATGCCGATGGTCTCCGGCGTGAACGGGCGGCCGGTGGGGCCGAGCACGTGCGCGCCGAGCGCCACCGTGCGCGCGGCCAGCGGGATATCGGCGGTCACCACGACGTCGTTGGGCCTGGCGTTCTCGACGATCCAGTCGTCTGCGGCATCCGCGCCCTTGGAGACGACGACGTTGCGGATCATCGGATCGCGCGACGGGCGCAGGCCGCCATTGGAGACATAGGTGACGACGACGCCATGGCGCTCGGCGACCTTCTCGACCTCGGCCTTGACCGGGCAGGCGTCGGCGTCGACGTAGACGACGGGTGCAGGCAATTTGGGCTCCAAATGTGCAAAAGGGCCGGCGCTGACCGGCCCTTTTCATGAAACTTCGCAATTGTCAGGCCGGTAGCGCGCCGGACCTCTTGGCGGTCCAGGTGGCGATATAGTCCATCAGGCCGGGGTTGAGGCAGTCATAGGGTTCGAGGCCGATCGACTTCAGCTGCGCGCGGATGCCGTCCATGCGCTTCGGGTCGACACCGGATTCGATGATCGAGGAGACGAAGGCAGTGAAGCCCGGCGGCGACCAGCCGTCCTCCTCGAAGCGCTCGGGATGAATAAAGGACAGGCCCTTGAACGGATGATCGCGCTCGACCGGGCCATACATATGGACGCCGCAGCCGGTGCAGGCGTGGCGCTGGATGAGGGCCGAGGGATCGACCACCTTCAGCTTGTCGCCATTTTCGGTGACGGTGACGTCGCCTGTGCCGGCGACGGCCACGACCGAGAAAATCGCGCCGTCAGGCTTCCAGCATTTGGTGCAGCCGCAGGCGTGGTTATGGGCGATCTGGCCCTTGACCTTTACCTTCACCGGCTTGCTGGCGCAAAGGCAGACCAGTGTCCCGCCGGAAAAGCTCGCGCTCTCCTTCGGCAAGCCATTGTCGATCTTCGGATGCAGTTTTTCCGCCATTCCATTCCTCCCATGTTTCGCCACAGCGGTCGCTGGCCGGTTGGCCGGCGACGTGTGGCCTTCCTCAATAAACCACCACACTCCTGATCGACTTGCCCTCATGCATGAGGTCGAAGCCCTTGTTGATGTCTTCCAGCTTCAGCGTATGGGTGATCATCGGGTCGATCTGGATCTTTTTGTCCATGTACCAGTCGACGATCCTCGGCACGTCGGTGCGGCCGCGCGCGCCGCCGAAGGCGGTGCCCATCCAGGTGCGGCCGGTGACCAGCTGGAACGGCCTGGTCGAAATCTCCTGGCCGGCGCCGGCGACACCGATGATAACAGACTTGCCCCAGCCGCGATGCGAAGCTTCCAGCGCCTGACGCATCACCTTGGTGTTGCCGGTGCAGTCGAAAGTGTAGTCGGCGCCGCCGATCTGGTCGGCGCCGCGCTTGGTCATGTTGACCAGGTAGGGCACGATGTCGCCGTCGATCTCCTTCGGATTGACGAAATGCGTCATGCCGAATTTCTCGCCCCATGTCTTCTTGTCGTTGTTCAAATCGACGCCGATGATCATGTCGGCGCCGGCAAGGCGAAGGCCCTGGATGACGTTGAGGCCAATGCCACCGAGGCCGAAGACCACGGCGGTCGCACCCTGCTCGACCTTGGCCGTGTTGATGACCGCGCCGATGCCGGTGGTCACGCCGCAGCCGATGTAGCAGATCTTGTCGAAGGGGGCGTCGGGATTGACCTTGGCCACCGCGATCTCCGGCAGCACGGTGAAGTTGGAGAAGGTCGAGCAGCCCATATAGTGGAACAGCTTCTCGCCGCCGACCGAGAAGCGCGAGGTGCCGTCCGGCATCAGGCCTTGCCCCTGCGTGGCGCGGATGGCGGTGCAGAGGTTGGTCTTGCGCGACAGACACGACGGGCACTGCCGGCACTCAGGCGTGTAGAGCGGGATGACATGGTCGCCCTTCCTGACCGAGGTGACGCCCTTGCCGACATCGACGACGATGCCGGCGCCCTCATGGCCGAGGATCGCCGGGAACAGACCTTCCGGATCGGCGCCCGACAGCGTGAACTCGTCGGTGTGGCAGATGCCGGTGGCCTTGACCTCGACCAGCACCTCGCCCTCGCGCGGCCCCTCGAGGTCGACTTCCATGATCTCGAGCGGCTTTCCGGCGGCAACAGCAACGGCGGCACGCGTTTTCATGAGGCACTTCCTCCCAAGCGATGTGTAAGTTTTAGCTGACGGCAAGCTGCCCGCAGCGAGTGCCAGCCTGCCATCCGTTCGGCATTATGGGGTAACCTTAGCGAGTTCCACACTGGCGGCCAACGTCTCTTGCGACGTTTTTCGGCGCGGTTCCAGCAATCGTCACCGGCCGCGCGAGCCAGCCTGCCGACACTTGAGGCGCGCTGGAATTATCCATAGAACTGGACCGCTTCGCCGGAGGAACGACATCCGAATGTTCAAAAAGATCCTGATCGCCAATCGCGGCGAGATCGCCTGCCGCGTGATCAAGACGGCGCGCAAGATGGGGATTGCCACCGTCGCGGTCTATTCCGATGCCGATCGCGATGCGATGCATGTCGAAATGGCTGACGAAGCAGTGCATATCGGGCCTTCGCCGGCCGCGCAGAGCTACCTGGTCGCCGACAAGATCATCGCTGCCTGCAAGGAGACCGGCGCCGAGGCCGTGCATCCCGGCTACGGCTTCCTGTCCGAGCGCGCCTCCTTCTGCGAGGCGCTGGAAAAGGAAGGCATCGTCTTTATCGGTCCGAAGCCCAAGGCCATCAAAGCGATGGGCGACAAGATCGAATCGAAGAAGTTCGCCAGCGCGGCCAAGGTCTCGACCGTGCCTGGCTGGCTGGGCGTCATCGAGGACGCCGACCATGCTGAAAAGATCGCCGGCGAGATCGGCTATCCGGTGATGATCAAGGCTTCGGCCGGCGGCGGCGGCAAGGGGATGCGCATCGCCTGGAGCAAATCGGAGGTGCGCGACGGTTTTCAGCGGGCGCGTTCGGAAGCGAAAAGCTCGTTCGGCGACGACCGCGTCTTCATCGAGAAATTCGTCGTCGATCCGCGCCACATCGAGATCCAGGTGCTGGCCGACGCACATGGCTCAGCACTTTATCTCGGCGAACGCGAATGCTCGATCCAGCGCCGCAACCAGAAAGTGGTCGAGGAGGCGCCGTCGCCATTCCTCGACGCCAAGACCAGAAAGGCGATGGGCGAACAGGCGGTGGCGCTGGCGAAGGCCGTCGACTACCAGAGCGCCGGCACCGTCGAGTTCATCGTCGACAAGGACAAGAACTTCTATTTCCTTGAAATGAATACAAGATTGCAGGTCGAGCATCCGGTGACCGAGCTCGTCACCGGCATCGATCTGGTCGAGCAGATGATCCGTGTCGCGGCGGGCGAAAAGCTCGGCATCAGGCAGAGCGACGTGAAGCTGAATGGCTGGGCTGTCGAGAGCCGCCTCTATGCGGAGGACCCCTACCGCAATTTCCTGCCTTCGATCGGCCGGCTGACGCGCTACCGGCCGCCGGCGGAGGGGGCATTCGGCGACATCGTGATCCGCAACGATACCGGCGTAACCGAAGGGTCCGAAATCTCGATGTTCTACGATCCGATGGTGGCGAAGCTCTGCACCTGGGCGCCGACAAGGCTCCAGGCGATCGATGCGATGTCGAAGGCGCTCGACAGCTTCGTCGTCGACGGCATCGAGCACAACATTCCGTTCCTGGCGGCGCTGATGCAGCATCCGCGCTGGCGCGAGGGGCGGCTGTCGACCGGCTTTATCGCCGAGGAATATCCGGACGGCTTCGCGCCCGTCGAGCCGGACGGCGAGGAGAGGGCGGTGTTTGCCGCGGTCGCAACGGCGACCGAGTTGCTGCGCCGCGACCGGCTCGACCGCCTCAGCGGCAGGCTGGCGCCGCATTCCGGCCATCTCAAGCAGGACTGGGTGGTGAAGATCGGCACGGATTATCTTTCGGTCGGGATCGTTGACGGCATGGTTTCGATCCCGATGGAGGTCGATCTGTCGATCGATGGCGGCAGGCCGCTGACGGTTGTCTCCGACTGGCGGCCGGGCGACGCGATCTGGCAGGGCACGGTTGGCGCCAACACGATTGCGGCGCAGATCCGCCCGATGCTGAACGGTTTGCGCATCGCCTGGAAAGGCATGTCCGTGACCGCGCGTGCGATGCTGCCGCGCACGGCCGAGCTCGAACGGCTGATGCCGGAAAAGCTGCCGCCGGACACCTCGAAAATGCTGCTCTGCCCGATGCCTGGCCTCGTCGTCTCGATCGCCGTCGCGGAAGGGCAGGAGGTCAAGGCCGGCGAGACGCTGGCCGTGGTCGAGGCGATGAAGATGGAAAACGTGCTGCGCGCCGAACGCGACCTCACGATCGCCAAGCTCAACGCAAAGCCGGGCGACAGCCTGGCGGTCGATGCGGTGATCATGGAATTCGCCTGACGGGCTTAGCTGTGCACAGGTCGTCGCTGGACTCGCATGACGCTCTTGCGGACAATACATCTGCACCGATGTTGAGTCCTTTCGAGCGACAAGAGCCCCATGGCGGATGAACTCCCACGCGACCCGTTGCAGCGCGAAGCTGCGGTGAGGGCTAGCCGGCCCGAAGCGCCGGCGCGCGCCTTCATACATCTGCGCGTGCACTCGGCCTATTCGCTGCTGGAGGGCGCGCTGCAGCTTGGCGCGATCGTCGGCCACGCGGTCAAGGACGAGGCCCCGGCGATCGCGGTGACCGACACCAACAACCTGTTCGGCGCGCTCGAATTCGCCCAGAAGGCCGTCAAGGACGGCATCCAGCCGATCATCGGCTGTCAGGTCGATCTCACCTTTTCCGGTGAGGCGAGCGATGGCCAGCGCGACCGCCGCCGCCATGGGCCGGAGATGTCGCCGATCGTGCTTATCGCCGCCAGCGAGGACGGCTACAGCAACCTCGTGCGGCTGATCAGCAAGGTCTATCTGGAGACGCCGTCCGGCGAGCCGGTGCATCTGACCAGCGCCACGCTGGAGGGACAAAGCAACGGGCTGATCTGTCTGACTGGTGGCCCGCGCGGTCCGATCGGCGCCGCGCTGAAGGCCGATCGCCGCGACCTGGCCGAACAGCGGCTGCTGTTCCTCAAAGGCCTGTTCGGCGATCGACTCTACGTCGAATTGGAACGCGTTGCCGGCTATGACCGCATGGTCGAAAAATCGACGGTCGACCTGGCCTATACGCACCAACTGCCGCTCGTCGCCACCAACGAGGCTTTCTTCTCCAAGCGCGACGACTACGAAGCGCATGACGCGCTGATTGCGATCGCCGAAGGCTCGGTCGTGGCGGCCGACAATCGCCGGCGGCTGTCGCCTGACAATTTCCTGCGCGGCCAGGCCGAAATGGCAAGGCTCTTCTCAGACCTGCCGGAAGCGATCGACAACACGGTCGAGATCGCGATGCGCTGCTCCTACTACCCCAAGAACCGCAGCCCGATCCTGCCGCGCTTCACCGGCGCCGACGCGGCCGACAAGGATGCGGCCGAGAAGGCCGAGGCCGCCGAGCTTGCGCGGCAGGCGCGAGAGGGATTGGAGGCGCGGCTTGCCGCGCACGGGCCGACGCCAGGCTACACGGTCGAGCAATATCGCGAACGGCTCGAATTCGAGCTCGGCATCATCGAGAAGATGAAGTTCCCGGGCTACTTCCTGATCGTCGCCGACTTCATCAAATGGGCGAAGGCGCAAGGCATTCCGGTCGGGCCGGGGCGCGGTTCGGGCGCCGGCTCTCTGGTCGCCTATTCCACCACCATCACCGACATCGACCCGCTGCGTTTCTCGCTGCTGTTCGAGCGCTTCCTCAACCCCGACCGCGTCTCGATGCCGGACTTCGACATCGACTTCTGCCAGGACCGTCGCGAGGAGGTCATCCGCTACGTCCAGCAGAAATACGGGCGCGATCAGGTCGGGCAGATCATCACCTTCGGTACGCTGCAGGCACGAGCGGTGCTGCGCGACGTCGGCCGCGTGCTGCAGATGCCTTACGGCCAGGTCGACAAGCTCTCCAAGATGGTGCCGCAGAACCCGGCCAATCCGGTCAAGCTGGCCGACGCCATCGCCAACGAGCCGCGCTTCGCCGAGGAGGCGGAGAAGGAGCCGATCGTGCAGACGCTGCTCGACACGGCGCAGAAGCTCGAAGGCCTCTACCGCCATGCCTCGACGCATGCCGCCGGCATCGTCATCGGCGACCGGCCGCTATCCGAGCTGGTGCCGATGTACCGCGATCCGCGCTCCGACATGCCGGTCACCCAGTTCAACATGAAATATGTCGAGCAGGCGGGGCTGGTAAAGTTCGACTTCCTCGGCCTGAAGACGCTGACGGTGCTGGAAACGGCGGTGAAGCTGATCCGCCGGCGCGGCGTCGACATCGACCTGGCAACGATCCCGCTCGACGATCCGGACACTTACGCCATGCTGTCGCGCGGCGAGGTGGTCGGCGTGTTCCAGGTTGAAAGCGCCGGCATGCGCAAGGCGCTGATCGGCATGCGGCCCGACTGCATCGAGGACATCATCGCGCTGGTGGCGCTCTACCGGCCCGGCCCGATGGAGAACATCCCGACCTACAACGCCAGAAAACACGGCGAAGAGGAGATGGCCTCGATCCATCCCAAGATCGACCACCTGGTGAAAGAGACCCAAGGCGTCATCGTCTACCAGGAACAGGTGATGCAGATCGCGCAGGAGCTTTCCGGCTATTCGCTCGGCGAAGCCGACCTGTTGCGGCGCGCCATGGGCAAGAAAATCCGCGCCGAGATGGACAAGCAGCGCGAGCGCTTCGTTTCCGGCGCGGTCGAGCGCGGCGTCAGCAAGCCGCAGGCCGATTTCATCTTCGACCTTCTGGCCAAGTTCGCCGACTACGGCTTCAACAAGTCGCACGCGGCGGCCTACGCGGTCGTTTCCTACCAGACCGCCTATCTGAAGGCGCACTACCCGGTCGAGTTCCTGGCGGCGTCGATGACGCTCGACATGAGCAATACCGACAAACTCGCCGATTTCCGCCAGGACGCGATGCGCCTCGGCATCGAGGTGGTGGCGCCGTCGGTGATGTCGAGCTTCCGTCCCTTCGAGGTCGGCGAAAACAAGATCTTCTATTCGCTGGCGGCGCTCAAGGGCGTCGGCGACGCGGCGGTCGAGCACATCGTCGAGAAACGCGGCGAGAAGCCGTTCAAAAACCTTGCCGATTTCTGCGAAAGGGTCGATCCGAAGATCGTCGGCAAGCGCGTCTTCGAAAGCCTGATCATGGCGGGTGCGTTGGACTGCTTCGGGCATGACCGCGCCCAGATGATGGCCGGCGTCGAGCGGATGATGGGGCTGGCCTCGCTGGCGCAGCAGAACGCAATCTCCGGCCAGGCCGATATTTTCGGCGCTTCGCTTGGGAGCCAGTCGCAGGCGCTCAACCTGCCGGCGACTGATCCGTGGCTTGCGGCGGACAGGCTGCACCGCGAATTCCAGGTGGTCGGCTTCTACCTCTCGGCGCATCCGCTCGACGAATACAAGGCGGCGCTGCAGAAGATGCGAGTGCAAAACTGGGCGGAATTCTCAGCCGCGGTGAAGCGGGGTGCCGCCGCCGGCCGGCTTGCCGGCACCGTCACCACCAAGCAGGAGCGCAAGACCCGCACCGGCAACAAGATGGGCGTTGTGCAGTTTTCCGACACGACGGGCCAGTACGAGGCGGTGCTGTTCTCGGAAGGGCTGGCGCAGTACCGCGACATGCTGGAGCCTGGACGATCGGTGGTGATCACCGTTTCGGCCGAAGACCGGCCGGAAGGCATCAATCTGCGCATCCAGACTGTGCAGTCGCTTGAGGACGAGGCCAGCCGCATCCAGAAGGCGCTGCGCATTTTCGTGCGCGATGCCGCGCCGATCAACACGCTTGCCGGCCAGCTTGCCGTGAAGGGCGAAGGGCAGGTAAGCTTCGTGCTCATCAAGGAAGCAGGACAGGGCGAGGTCGAGATCGAATTGCCCAACCGCTACCGCATCTCGCCGCAAGTGGCGTCGGCAATGCGCGCGGTGCCGGGTGTGGTGGAAGTGGAGCTTGTCTAGAGTGTTTCACCGCTCACGGAAATGGCGAACCGCTCTATCTTTTTGTTTTGACGCAATTCCAAGCGGAAAACAGCTCAGACTTTTCCTGGAATTGCTCTAAGCAGCGTCGCGGCTGAACATCTTCGCGCGGCGCGCCCGCGCCGGCGAAGGGGGAATGCCATGGATTCGCGAACTGCCGCTGTCGAACTGATCCGGATGGTCAATGAGTATCGCGTCTCGCAGGCGATCTCAGTCGCGGCGACGCTTCGTATCGCCGACCACATCAAGGATGGTAAGCGCTCGGCCGCCGACCTCGCCCGCCTGACCGACACGCATCCGCGCGCGCTCTATCGTCTCCTGCGCGCGCTGGCTGCCGTCGGTATATTCCACGAGGAAGAGGATGGGCATTTTTCGCTGACTTCGCTTGGTGGCGGCTTGCGTTTCGATGCGGAGCATTCGGCCGCGCCCTGGGCGGCCTTTGCCGGGCGGCCCTATTACCGGCAGGCGTGGAGCGAACTGCTCTACAGCATCCAGACCGGCAGCAACGCGTTCCGCCATGCGCATGGGAAAGGCGTGTGGGAATACAGGGCCGAAAATCCAGAGGAGTCCCTGATCTTCGATCGCGCGATGGCAGCGAATTCGAGGAATGTGGCGGCGGCGTTGCTGGTGAGCTGCGACTTTTCGCCGTTCCAGACGATCATGGATGTCGGTGGCGGCAGCGGCTCGCTGCTGGCCCAGATTCTCGCCGCCTATCCTGGCGCCCGTGGCATTCTTTTCGATCAGCCGCACGTCGTGGCAGGCGCGGCTGCGGTGCTGGAGGCGGCCGGTGTCGCCGACCGTTGCGATGCCGTCGGCGGCGATTTCTTCGCTGGGCTCCCGGAAGGCGCCGACGCCATTCTTCTAAAATGGATCCTGCACGACTGGGACGATGAGAATTGCCTGGCAATCTTGAGGAATTGCCGGCGGGCAATCCGCGCAGGCGGCAGGCTTCTGGTGTTCGAGGCCGTGCTGGCGCCGCCGAACCAGGGCGCCGATGCGAAATTCGCCGACCTCAATATGCTGGTTGCGCCTGACGGGCAGGAGCGAACGGAAGAAGAGTTCAGGGCTGTCATGGCGCAGGCGAATTTCGAGGTGATTGGCATCGTCGAGGCCGGGCCGCGCATCAGCGTCATCGAGGCAAGGCCTGTGTAGCAAGGCCGCGCTATGACGCGGTGACCTCTGCAGCCCGCGGCGTCTTGCGCTGCAAGTTGAGCAGGTTGCCGGCGAGGATCAGGGCCGCGCCGCCGGCGGTGAAGACGTCGATCTGCTCGTGGTAGAGAAGCCAGCCGACAAGCGCCGACAGCGGCACGCGCAGGAAATCCATCGGCGAGATGATCGTGGCATCGGCATAGGCGAGCGCGCGCGCCAGGCAGAAATGCGACGACATGCCGGTGAAGGCGATCAGGAAGATCCACGGCCAGAGCCCGGGCGAGGGGTTGTGCCAGTGATAGAGCGCCGGGATCAGGCCCAGCGCCGACTGGATGATCAGCATCCAGAAGATGATGCGCACCACGCTCTCGGTCTTGGTCATCGACTTCACCAGCACCATCGAGATGCCGAAGCAGACCGCGGCGCCCAGAACGACGAGGTGACCGGGATCCATCGACCCCGTATTGGGGCGCACGATGACGACCACGCCGATCAGGCCAAGCACGATCGCCGTCAGCTTCGATCGCGACAGTCTTTCGCCGAGAAAGCTGACCGCCAGGATCGCGGTCCAGATCGGCGTCGTGAATTCGATCGAGATCAGCACGGCCAGTGGGATAAGTGTCAGCGCGTAGAGCCAGGCGGCCTGGCCGGTATAGTGGATGACGTTGCGGGCGAGATGGGCGAGCGGACGCTGCGTGCGCATTGCCGAGAAACCGCCATTCATCATCACCAGCGGCAACAGGATGAAGAAGCCGATCACCGAGCGCAACTCCAGCACCTGGAAGACGTTGAGCTCGGCGGTCGTCTCCCGGCCGGCAATCGACATCCCCAGGAACGAGGCGATTGACAACGCCATCCAGAGTGCGGCTTTTGGGATCGAGGGAGCAGGTGCCATTTGGGGCTCTATGTCGCAAGCCCGTGCTTGGGTCGCAACCGTTAATGGCGTCATTCCACTGGGCAAGCGAATACGGGTGTCAAAAAACCGTCATCGCGCGGCGGAACCTTGCGCCGGGCACCCGTTGACACGCTTCGGCCTTCCGTCGGAGGGCGCGCCTAGATCAGTTCACCGTTTCACGGAAACGGCGAATCGCTCTTTCTCTTTGTCTTGACGCAATTCCGGACGGAAAACCGTGTTCACTTCCTGGAATCGCTCCGATAATCGCGAGAGGGGATGTCTTGACGAGATCGACCGCCGCTTTGCTGGCCGCTGCTTGCCTTATTTGCTCGACGGGCGCGCATGCCGATGAGGCGGCTTTCCTGAGCTCGCTGCAAGGAAAGTTCTCCGGCAAGGGAACGGTCAGGATCAGGACGAACACGCTGGCGATGAACGTCAACTGTACCTTCACCTCGGGTGCGACGGCGAACTCGCTGTCGCTTGACGGCACCTGCCGTGCCCTGTTGGTCATGAGGCGGGAAATCCGCGCAGACCTGACGGTCAGCGGCGCGAACTACACTGGCACCTATATCGGCTCACGCAGCGGACCTGCCGGCCTCAGCGGAAGCCGCAAGGGCGACGCCATCAACCTCGACATCCATTGGGCGAAAATCGTCAATGGCGACCGCGACGCGGAGCTGACCGTTGAAAAGATCGGGCCGGACAACATGCGCATGACAGTGACCGATATGGATCCGGCGACCGGCAAGATGGTGGTGACGAGCCGCATCGATCTGACGCGATCCTGACTGGTCCGATCCTCAATCCTCGAGCGGCTCGGGCGGGTTGGCGCTTCGGCCTTTGCCGAATGTGTAGCCGGTCTCGACGGCATTCCGGCCAAACTTGTCGCGCAACGTGTCCATCGCGCCTTCGGCCAGCGCGCGCTTGCGCGACTGGACGTCGACCAGATCGGGCGGATCGGCCTTTTCATCGTCCGAGAGGTCGCTGACGCCGATGCCGAGCAGGCGAAACCTGGTGCCGTCGGCCTCGCGGCGCAACAGGTCGAGACCGGTCTGGAAAATGCGGTCGGCCAGCTGGGTTGGATTGCCAAGCTGTCGGTTGCGGGTGCGGGTCCTGAAATCCTGAGTCTTCAACTTCAGCACCACGGTGCGTCCGGCGATGCCGGATTTCTTCAACCGCGCCGAGACTTTTTCCGACAGGCCGCGCAGCACGGGCACCAGTTCCGCCAGGGCGGCGATGTCGGTGTCGAAGGTGGTTTCGGCCGAGACGCTTTTGGCATCCCCGCCGGGATCGACCGGGCGGTCGTCCTCGCCACGCGAAAGCCGATAGAGCCGGTCGCCCATGACGCCATAGCGGCGCATCAGCTCGCCGCGTTCCATCCGCTGCAACTGGGCGATCATGCGGATGCCATCGCGCTCCAGCGTCGCGGCCAGCGCCTTGCCGACGCCCCAGATCAGCGTCACCGGCTGGGCGGCGAGGAAACTTGGCGCCTCGGCCTCGCCGATCACCGAAAAACCGCGCGGCTTGCGGAAATCCGAAGCGATCTTGGCGAGGAACTTGCAGTAGGAGAGGCCGGCCGAAACGGTGATGCCGAGTTCCTTTTCCACCGTCTGCGCGAAGCGGGCCAGCACCAGCGCCGGCGGCATGCCGTGCAGCCGCTCGGTGCCGGCGAGGTCGAGAAAGGCTTCGTCGATCGACAGCGGCTCGACCTGCGGCGTCAGCGCCTGCATCAACGCGCGGACTTCGCGCCCGACACCGACACATTTTTCCATGTTGGGCGGGATCACCGCCGCCTCCGGGCACAGTTCGAGCGCCTTGAACATCGGCATGGCCGAGCGAACGCCCTGGATGCGGGCGATATAGCAGGCAGTGGAAACGACGCCTCGCCGGCCGCCGCCGACGATGACCGGCCTGTCCTTCAGCGCCGGATTGTCGCGCTTTTCGATCGCGGCGTAGAAGGCGTCGCAATCGATATGGGCGATCCTGAGCCGATAGAGCTCGGCATGGCGGACAAGGCGTGGGCTGCCGCAGCGATCGCAGCGACGCGCCTCGCTGCGCTGGAATGCCAGGCAGTCACGGCAAAAACCGTGTTCGGGATTGTTGACAGGAGCCGCCATCGCTGCGAACATAAAGAGAACAAATGCAATGGTACGACAGCGCAGGGCTGGCAACAAGCTTGGCCTGGGGAGAACGCATGAGCACGACCATAGCACCGCTGACCCCTGAGCGCTGGCCCGACTTCGAGGATCTGTTTGGCAAGCAAGGCGCTTGCTACGGCTGCTGGTGCACGCATTTCCGGCTGGCGCCGACGGAACGACGCGCCAGCGACAAGGAGCGCAACAAGGATCTCATCAAAGCGCGAATCGAGGCAGGCCCGCCGCTGGGGCTTTTGGCGTTCGAGGACGGCAAGGCCGTCGGCTGGATGCAGGTCGGTCCGCGCGCCGACGTGCCGGAGTGGAACAACCAGGGCAGGGGCTCGGCGCCGATCGATCCCGCCGATGCCGGCGACCCGCATGTCTGGGCGATTTCGTGCTTCTTCATCCGCGTCAAGGCGCGGGGCCGGGGCATCTCGCATCGTCTCGTCGAGGGCGGCATCGCCTTCGCCCGCGAGAACGGCGCCAGGTTGCTGGAGGCGTGCCCGATCGACCTGTCGCGCGATTCGCGTTCGATCGGGCTTTTCGTCGGCTCATCGAGGGTTTTTGAGAAGGCTGGCTTCGAGCGACTCGTGGAGCGCAAGCCCGGCCGGCCACTGATGCGGCTGGTGCTTTAGCCGGGCGGTGTTTTAGCATAGGGTGATCGTCTTGCGGCTGTAACGCTTCATACCTACCAGAAGCGCAAATCATCTCGTCTTCCGAGACCACGGAGAACCAACGTGAAGCGTATTTTGCCACTTGTTGTTGCCCTTGCGCTCAGCGCGCCCGCTTTTGCCCAGACCGTAGACAATCAAGGCGCCAAGCAGCTTTCCGACAATCTGGCGCGCTATTTCGGCAAACAGGCTTTCGACAAGGGCGTGCTCAAGGTTTCGGTCGAGGGCGACGCCTACAAGATCGCGCTGGACGTCAAAGCGCTCGTCAGTGCGCTGCCGGAGCAAAAGCTTCTGAAATTCGACATGGCGCCATACGCATTGATGGTGAAGCCGCGCAGCGACCAATCATGGGATGTCTCGTCGAATTTTTCGCAGGGCGCATCCTTCGAGTTCGATGGGCCGGAAGGCCATCAGAGCATGGAGTTCACGATCAAGGACGGCAAGGCAACTGGCGTCTACGATCCGGCTCTCGCGGCCTTCACCAGCGCGACCAGTTCGTTGGGCGGGATGACGATGGCGTCCCGGGAAGCCAAGCAACAGGCCGATGTCTCGACGGGCGCCGGCACCGCTACGCTCACGGCGACCAAGTCCGCCAATGGCGGCGTCGACTTCACCGCCACGCAAAAGGTGTCGAGCTTCGTCGAAACGATCAAGATCGAGGACGCCGACAGCGGCATGAATTTTCCGCTGACCTTGAAAACGCCGGAACTTTCCGTTGACGCGAAGGGCAAAGGCGTGCGGACGAAGCCGTTGCTCGATCTGCTCGCCTTTGCCGTGGCCAATGAGGACGAAGCCAAACTCAAGGCGAACCAGGCTGAACTCAAATCGCTCATGCTCGCCGCACTGCCGATTTGGGAAAGGATCGACGGCAATTACGGCTTCAAGGATTTCGAAGTGGAGAGCCCTGTCGGCAAGTTCGGAGCCGCGCAATTCAGCACCGCGTTCGGCATGGACGGTGTCTCCCAGAACGGCAAAGTCGATTACGCGATCAAGGCTAGCGGCCTGACCATCCCGCATCAGACCCTGCCCGAATGGACGGTCCCGCTGTTGCCGACGGACATTGACCTGAACTTTGGCGGCGCCAATATCGATCTCAACACTATGGCGAAAAAAGCGATCGAAGCCTTTGATCTCAATAAGAATCCGCCGCTGTCGGACGAGTTCGGCAAGGCTTTGGTCGCTGATTTCACGGCCAAGAATCCAAAGGTCGTGATCGGGCACAGCACGGTGAAGAACGCCGGCATCGAAGTCGCGATGGAAGGCGAGATGACGTTTCCCGGCGAAAAACCCGATGCGACCGTCACTATCGACGTCGCCGGCTATGACAAGATCGTCGATGCCCTGAAGGAAGGAGCCAAGAGCGATGTGCAGATGGCGCAGGCCTTCCCATTTGCATTGGCCGTCAAAGGCTTTGGCAAGACGCTGCCGGACGGCCGGCTGGAGTGGATGATCAACACCAAGGCCGATGGGTCCGTCACGGTCAACGGCGCCATGCTGAAGGGACCGGATGAAGTCCAGAACGACGGCGCGGGCCAGGATGGTTCGAGCGGTGATGACGGCGCGAACGGAACCGACAATTCCACCGGCGGCGACGATTCGGACGGTGGGGACAATGGCGGGGCGGGCGCGAAGCTGCAGCCCTGAGCGCTTGCGCTAAAGCCCGAGGGCGCCAGCGATCTTCGGCGCCGCCTCGCGCCAGTCCTCGACCGAGATGATGTCCTCGGGCGTCGGCGGCAGGAAGGCGCGCAGAGAGTTGTCGGCCATCAGATGGAAGAGGTGCGCGTCCGTAACGGAATTGCGCGCCGAGACAAGGTTGGAGGGCTGGTCGTCGACGAAGGCGACCGGTCGGCCGTTTGCGCCGCGCAATTTCGCGATCGCCGGACCCTTGGCCATCTCCGTCGTCAACAGCGGGTAATTGAGCCCCAGCGCATCGAGATGTGCGCGGCGTACGGCCCGATGCTTGTGCGGCATGGCGGTCAGCATGACGATCTCGGCGCCTTGGCTGAGCATCGCCAGCGCGTCCGCGGCACCGTCGGTAATGCTTTGCCAATCGGCCTGGGTGTCGAAGAACTCGCCGAGAAGCGCCGTCACTTCCGGCTGTTCGATCAGCCGGCCGGTCGCCGTCTCGGCGATGTTGCCGGTGAGGCGAAAGGAGGCCAGCGTCAGCCCGAAGCCGCGTGTTTTCAGGAAATGCGGGAAGGGCCGGACGAATTCGAGCACGACATCGTCGACGTCGAGCACCAGCAGGGGCCGGTCGTCGGCGGCAAGCTCTTCGATCTGCCGCGCGGTCTCGGGATCGTCGCTCACGTCGAGCGCTCGTGATCGTCATTGCCGAGCGGCAGCGCGCGCAGCGCCTTGCCGATGGCGGCCGGCGGGGTGCCGGTCTCCTCGGCGAAGCGCAGAAGCGTCGGCTCGTGGGCGAGGATGAATTGCAGAACGCCGGCAAGGAAGCCGGGCTCCGCGGCGGCCTTACGGATCGACTGCGCGTCGATGCCGGTGATCGCCAGGAAGCGGGGCAGGAGTTCGGGGTCGGCGGCGACGAAGCCCAGCGCCCTGACGGCAATGGTTTCCGCTTCCTCGCGCATTGACGCTGCGTTCGCCATCATTACCTTTGGAACAGTGGATTTTTTTGAGTCTCTCTCCGCAGTAACGGCAAGCGTCGCTTGCGGCAAGCCTCCGCTCTCTCCCGTACCACGTCCGAAGGTGGAATTGATGCAGCTTTCCAACCTCCGGTTTCCGTTTCGTCAATCATATTGGGCTAGAGTGGAAAAGGGTTGGGTGCGGTCCGCGGGGACGCATTGCGACGGCCTTCGGCTTCGAGGGCGGTCGGAACGGGAAATAGATGGCTAAGAAGGTCATGATCGTCGAGGACAATGAGCTCAATATGAAGCTCTTTCGGGACCTCATCGAAGCCAGCGGTTACGACACGGTTCGCACCCGCAATGGGCTGGAGGCGCTGGATCTCGCGCGCCAGCACCGGCCGGACCTCATCCTGATGGACATCCAGTTGCCCGAAGTGTCAGGCCTGGAAGTGACCAAATGGCTGAAGGAGGACGACGAACTGCATTCGATTCCAGTCATCGCCGTCACCGCCTTCGCCATGAAAGGCGATGAGGAGCGCATCCGCCAGGGTGGCTGCGAGGCCTATATTTCCAAGCCGATCTCGGTGCCCCGCTTCATCGAGACGATCAAATCCTATCTGGGCGATGCCTGATGCCTGAGACCAGCAGAACCGGAGCCTTGTGAGATGACCGCGCGGATCCTCGTCGTCGACGACATCCCCGCCAATGTGCGGCTGCTGGAGGTTCGGTTGCTTGCCGAGTATTTCGAGGTGCTGACGGCCAACAACGGCCCGGATGCGATCGAGACCTGTGAGAACGGCAAGGTCGACGTCGTGCTGCTCGACGTGATGATGCCGGAAATGGACGGGTTCGAGGTCTGCAAGCGCCTGAAGAGCGATCCGGCGACCTCGCATATCCCCGTCGTCATGATCACCGCGCTCGACCAGGTCTCGGACCGGGTGCGCGGTCTCGAGGCCGGCGCGGACGATTTCCTGACCAAGCCGGTCAACGACCTGCAGCTGATGACGCGTGTGAAGAGCCTTGTCAGGCTGAAGTCGCTGACCGATGAGTTGCGGCTGCGCGCCTCGACCACGCGCAACATCGGCATCGAAGAACTTCTGAGCCGCGATTTCGCGAGCGAAGACACCAGGCCAAGGGTGCTGCTCGTCGACGAGCGCAAATCTTCCGTCGAGCGCATCCAGAAGATGCTGCGCAACAGCGCAGAGCTCGATGTCGCGACCGATCCGAATGCCGGGTTCTTCCAGGCGGCCGAGACCGCGTACGAATGCGTGCTGATCTCGACCGCCTTCTCCGACTTCGATGCGCTCAGACTCTGCTCGCAGCTGCGTTCGCTCGACCGCACCCGCTTCCTGCCGATCATGCTGCTCGCCGACGAGGGCGAGGAAGGCCGCATCCTGCGCGGCCTGGAGCTCGGCATCAATGATTACCTGATCCGGCCGATCGACCAGCACGAGCTGACGGCGCGCCTGCGCACGCAGGTGCGGCGCAAGCGCTACAACGACCAATTGCGCGCCAGCGTCGCCCTGACCATCGAGATGGCGGTGATCGACGGCCTGACCGCGCTGCACAACCGGCGCTACCTCGACAGCCATCTGCAGACGCTGTTCGATCGCGCCGTGGCGCGGCGGCGGCCGCTGTCGGTGATGATCACCGATCTCGATCGCTTCAAGTCGATCAACGACGCCCATGGCCATGACGGCGGCGACGACGTGCTGCGCGAGTTCGCCAGGCGCCTGCGCAAGAATGTGCGCGGCATCGATCTCGCCTGCCGCTTCGGTGGCGAGGAGTTTGTCGTGGTGATGCCAGACACCGAGGGCGCGGTCGCCGAGAAGGTGGCCGAGCGCATCCGCGCCGAGATCGCGCAAGCGCCTTTTGCCATCGGCGCCGATGGCAAGGCCATCGAGGTCACGGTCAGCGTCGGTGTGTCCTCGCTCCTGAAAGGGCCCGACAGCGTCGCCGCGCTGATGAAGCGAGCCGACCTTGCGCTCTATGAAGCCAAAAGCGGCGGCCGCAACCGGGTGGTGGCAAAAGCTGCCTGAAGCGCGTCGCGATCTCCGTGCGCTTTGGATTTTGATCTGCGCGTGCCTGGCCCGAAACCGGTTCCCACTTTAGGGGAGGCAGGCTTTTGCAAACGGCGCTGATTCCCGGCCGTCCCAACAAGGTTACAAATTTACCTTAACCCAAGCGATTTGCGAGCGGTGGTTAAGAAATGGTTGATTTTTATAAGGTCTTGCGCAAATCTGCGACCACATGGACAGAAGACGAGACCGGCACGAGGGTAGACTAGCCGGCTCGCTCCAAACACCCCATGATGCTCAGGTCCGCCGCATCTCCTGGGTCCGTGGGGTCGGCCGGCCGGCGCTGGCACATAGTGGCCTCCTCGTACCGCTGCCAAACGCCGACCGGCCCCCTTTTTTTAAAAACCAACATCGGACCTTGCGCTCAACGGCGGCGCGGGGTTTCCGTCGTACGGTCCCTGAAAACAAAAACGCCGCCCAGGGGGCGGCGTTTTGATTTCTCGGGATAAACCAGATTACTTGATCTTGGTTTCCTTGAACTCGACGTGCTTCTTGGCGACCGGATCGTACTTGCGGAACGAGAGCTTGTCCGTCTTGGTACGGCTGTTCTTGCTCGTAACGTAGAAGAACCCGGTGTCGGCGGTCGACAGAAGCTTGATCTTGATGTTTGCGGCTTTAGCCATGATTTTCGTCCGTTAATGTTCGTGGAGTTTTGGCCGCTGGAGCACGGGGAAAACGCCCGGACGCGGGAAACTTGCCGCGACACATAAAGAACGCGCCCGGAAAGTCAAGCCCGCGAGGCTCCAACTGTCGTAAGCAGATGAGTTGTCCGGATTAGGTAGCACGTGAGTTGTCCGGTTTTATTGCCAGCCCATGGAGGCTGGGGATGAGACGGACAGCATGGCTACAGGGCCGGAGAATGCAGAAGTTTCGGGACGTACTTAGCCGCTGGAATGGCGGCGATCTTTCGATGATGGAGGCAGGCGAGTTGCTGGGCATGTCGGAGCGGCAATTTCGCCGCTACCGTGACCGTTACGAAGAGGCTGGGGAAGCAGGGTTGCTCGACCGGCGTTTGGGCAAGATTTCGACGCGTCGGGTGCCTGCGGAAGCGATCGAGGAGATGCTTGAGCTTTATCGTCATCGCTACCTTGGCTGG
>NZ_FOVT01000020.1 GCF_900115245.1 Mesorhizobium sp. NFR06 | reverse complement strand
AGGCGCGTTTCGAACTCTATGTCGAGACCCAGCTTGCACCCGAGCTCAAACCGGGCGACGTCGTCATCCTCGACAACGTCGCCTTCCACAAGAGCGAGCGGGCGGCCGAACTGGTGCGCCAACGCGGTGCTTGGCTGCTGCCGCTGCCGGCCTACTCGCCCGATCTCAATCCAATCGAAATGGCCTTCTCGAAACTCAAGGCGCTGCTCAGAAAGAAGGCCGCGCGATCTTTCGACGCTTTATGCTGCGCTCTCAAGGACATATGCGACCTGTTCGATCCGATACAGTGCAGAAACTTCTTCAAAGCTGCCGGATATGAGGCCAATTAAACGCGACATGCTTTAAATCTTGAAAATCGTCTGGTCGGTCCTCGCGCTTTCGGATCGCGACGGGATATTCACGCATATTGAGGCTGACAGCCCCACGGCCGCGATCGCAATCGACGAGCGGATCGTCGCCGCTATCGGCCGCCTTCAAGACTTTCCCGAGAGTGGCAGGCTCGGCAGGGTTGCACAAACCCGAGAGCTTGTCATCGTCGGGACGCCGTATGTCGCAGCCTATCAGCTGACCGAAAATAGCGTTCGAATTCTGCGCGTGCTTCACGGAGCACAGCGTTGGCCGGACGACCTGCCAGACAGCTGATGCGGCCGTATGACCGAATAGCGGAAACGCGGCTGCCTACTGCGTCTTCTCGTCCAGCAAGCCAGAGACGAAATCGAACAGGCCCGGCCGCCTGTCGCGGCGCAGGCGCTCGGCGGCGACGATGGCTCGAACCTCGGCGAAGGCGCGGTCGAGGTCGTCATTGACGATGACGAAATCGTATTCCTTCCAATGTTCGATCTCGAGGCGAGCATTCTTCAGCCTGGTCTCGATGACGGATTCCTGGTCCTCGGCGCGACGCTTCAGGCGCGCCTTCAATTCCTTCATCGACGGCGGCAGGATGAAGATCGAGACGATGTCGGCGCGCATCTTCTCCTTGAGCTGCTGGGCGCCCTGCCAGTCGATATCGAACAGCATGTCGCGGCCTTCGGCCAACGCCACCTCGGCCGGCTCGCGCGGCGTCGCGTAGTAATTGCCGTGCACTTCGGCCCATTCGAGCAGCGCATCGGAATCGCGCAGCCGCTCGAACTCGCGCATGGTGCGGAAATGATAGTGGACGCCTTCGATCTCCGAGCCGCGGCGCGGCCTCGTGGTGACGGACACCGAAAGCTCGAGGCTGGGATCGCTTTCCAGAAGATTGCGCGCGATCGTCGACTTGCCGGCGCCCGACGGCGACGACAGCACCAGCATCAATCCGCGGCGGCGGATGCGCGATCCCAGATCCCTGGCGGCCGTCGGTTCCTTGGCAACCATCCCGTCACTCCAGATTCTGAACCTGTTCGCGAAACTGATCGACCACCGCCTTGAGCTCCAGTCCGATCGCGGTGACCGCGGCGGCGTTCGACTTGGAGCACAAGGTATTCGATTCGCGATTGAATTCCTGCGCCAGAAAATCGAGCTTGCGGCCGACGGCGCCGCCGCTGCCGAGGAGCACCCGCGCGGAAGCGACATGCGTCTTCAGCCGATCGATCTCCTCGCGGATATCGGCCTTGGTGGCGAGGAAGGCCGCCTCCTGATGCAGTCGGACCGCGTCGAGGTTGGCCGAGGCATCCATCAACAAACGCAGTTGCTCGGCGATGCGCTCGCGGATTGCAGCTGGCTCCCGCGACGGATCGGCCTCCGCCTTCAGCGTCAGCACCTCGATGGCGTCGATATGGCCGCCAAGCAGGGCGCCCAGCGCCGCGCCCTCGCTACGGCGCGCGTGCTCCAGCCCGGCAAGCGCTGCCTCGAGCGCCGACAGGATCGCGGCGTCAAGCGCGGCACGCTCCTCGTCGGTCTCGACGGCTTCGGGAATGTCGAGCACGCCGCGCAGCGACAACAGGCCGTCGGCGGTGGCGGGCTCGGCGCCGAACTGCTCCTGCAGGCGCTTCGCCAGCCCTGCCAGGTCCTCGAGGAAGGCCTCATTGACCACCGGCAGAGTTTGCCTGGCGGCGGCGCGTGCAACGGTCAACGTCGCCTGGAAGTTGCCGCGCGCGAAACGCTTCTGAACGGTCTGCCGGACGGCGGTCTCCAGCCGGTCGAAACCCTGCGGCAGCCTGAGCCTCACCTCGGCGCTCTTGCCGTTCACCGATTTCACTTCCCAGGCGATGGAAGTGCCCTCGCTTTCGGCGGCGCACCGCGCGAAGCCGGTCATGCTTTGCAGGTTCATTGCCGCTGTCGTTCCCCTTTCGCCGGCCAGGGCGTGCAAGGCCCGGCGCTAAGCACCCCAATAATCGCCGGACGATCGGCCGGCGCTCCCTCAAAACATGAATACGGCTTCGCGTCAAAGGACGCGTGCGGCAGGCTTGAAAGCGCATCGCGCCGAAACGGATTCAGGCGACGCGCTTTTGTTTTGATGCCTGTCGTCTTCCCAAAACCGCCACGGAACCTGGGCGACATGGATCGAGCCTACTGCGCGGCGTCGCCGTTCTCGTCGCCGTCGCCGCCGGAGCCCGCGCCGGCATCGCCATCGCCGGCATTGTCGTCATGCGCCGCCGGCGCCGTCGTCTGGCCGGAAGCCTTGGCGGCCGCATCCGACTGCTTTTTCTGCAGCGTCCGATAGCGGGCGACGTTTTGATTGTGCTCTTCCAGCGTCGCGGCAAAGACATGGCCGCCATTGCCGTCGGCGACGAAATAGAGATCGTCGGTCTTCGACGGATTGGCCACGGCCTCGAGCGCGGCACGGCCCGGATTGGCGATTGGCGTCGGCGGTAGGCCCTTGATCATGTAGGTGTTGTAAGGTGTCTGCTTGTCGAGGTCCGACTGGTAGATCGGCCGGTCGGCAGGCTTTCCCTTGCCGCCGAAGAGACCGTAGATGATGGTCGGATCGGACTGCAACCGCATGCCCTTGGCCAGCCGGTTGAGGAAGACGGCGGCGACACGCGAGCGCTCGTCGCTGCGGCCGGTTTCCTTCTCGACGATCGAGGCGAGCGTGACGAAATCATCGATATTGGCGATCGGCAGGTCGGGCGCGCGATGCGACCAGACGTCGTCGACCAGCTTCTTCTGGTCGGCGACCAGCTTTTCGACCATCTGCTGCCTGGTGGCGCCGCGGGTGAAGCGCAGCGTGTCGGTGGCGATGCTGCCCTCCGGCGGCAGGGTCGCCGGCATGTCGCCGGTCAGCGCCTCCTGATCGGCCACGCGCTGCAGCGCCTGCTCGACCGTCAGCCCTTCGGGGATGGTGAGCGAGTACATTACCGACTTGCCGCTCTTGAACAGTTCCATGATGTCGCGCATCGAGGCGCGTGGCTTGACGGCGTATTCGCCGGCCTTCAGCGCCGTTTCATTGCCGGTGGCGCGCACGCCGAGCCGGAAGATGCGGGCATCGCTGATCAGGTTGCGACGTTCCAGCTGATCGGCGATTTCCTGCACGCCGGTGTTCGGCTTGATCAAGAAGGTGTCGCCATTGGCGGAAGGTCCGGGCTCGACGAAAGCCTGCATGCCGAAATAAAGCGCGGCGCCCGAGGCGAGCACGACCAGGATCGCCACGGAAAGGAAGAAATTCAGGAACACGACGACCTGGCTGCGCGAGGCGCGCGAACGCTTCGACGGCGGCGGCGTGCCGGCTTCCGGGCGCAACGCCTCGGCCGCCGTCTTGGGCACGATCGGGCCATTTGTGCCTTGCCGTCCGATATCCCCGCCGCCGCCCGGATTTGTGCTCCCCGGATTTGTCCTCATGGCGCCCTACCGTCTGATCTTGCAACGAATCCCCTGGCCACAAGCTAGGGGAGAATTTGGCAAAAATGACGGCAGGTGGCGGGACTGCCGGCTGGTTGTCTGTTTCCGGGCAATCCCGGGCGCAAAGGCGCTTGCCTGGATTGCTCCGGCTGGCCCGTCAGCCATTGTAACGCTGGAACACGAGCGAGGCGTTGGTGCCGCCGAAGCCGAAGGAATTCGACAGCGCGATATCGATCTGGCGCTGGCGCGGCTTGTTCGGCACGAGATCGATCGCCGTCTCGCGTTCCGGATTGTCGAGATTGATGGTGGCGGGCGCGACGTTGTCGCGGATGGCAAGGATCGAGAAGATCGCCTCCGCGGCGCCCGCGGCGCCCAGCAGATGGCCGACCGACGACTTCGTCGACGACATCGAAATCTTGGAGGCGGCATTGCCGACCAGCCGCTCGACCGCGCCGAGCTCGATCGTGTCGGCCATGGTCGACGTGCCGTGGGCATTGATGTAGTCGATGTCGGCCGGCGAAAGCTTCGCCCGGTTCAACGCCGCGGTCATGCAGCGGAAGGCGCCATCGCCATCCTCGGCAGGAGCGGTGATGTGATAGGCGTCGCCGGTCAGCCCGTAGCCGGTGACCTCGGCGTAGATCTTGGCGCCGCGCGCCCTGGCATGCTCGAGCTCTTCCAGGACCACGACGCCGGCGCCTTCGCCCATGACGAAGCCGTCGCGGTCGCGGTCATAGGGCCGTGACGCTGTTTGGGGACTGTCGTTGCGCTCGGTGGAGAGCGCGCGGCAGGCGGCAAAGCCCGCAATCGACAACCGGGTGATCGGCGCCTCGGCGCCGCCCGCCACCATGACATCGGCATCGCCCCACATGATCAGCCGTGCCGCGTCGCCGATGGCGTGCGCGCCGGTCGAGCAGGCGGTGACGACCGCATGGTTCGGGCCTTTCAGGCCGTGGCGGATGGAGACCTGGCCCGAGACCAGGTTGATGATCTGCCCGGGGATGAAGAAGGGGCTGATGCGGCGCGGACCGCGTTCCTTGAGGATCATCGCATTTTCGGCGATGCCGTCGATGCCGCCGATGCCGGAGCCGATCAGCACGCCGGTGGCGCACTGGTCCGCATGCGTCTCTGGCTTCCAGCCGGAATCGGCCAGCGCCTCGTCGGCGGCGGCGATGCCGTAGAGGATGAAATCGCCGATCTTGCGCAGTTCCTTCGGCTCGAGCACGGCCTCCGGATTGAAAGTGCCGTTGGAGCCGTCGCCGCGCGGGATGATGTGGGCGATCTTGCAGGCAAGATCGTCCACCTCGAATTCGGTGACGCGGCGGGCGGCGCTGCGGCCGGAGAGCAGTTCGCGCCAGCTGTGCTCGACGCCCATGCCGAAAGGCGAAAGCAGGCCAAGGCCCGTGACGACGACACGCCTCATCGCAGGTCCTCCCCGATAATGCCTGCGAAATAACTCAGGCCGAGGCCTTGTCGATATACTTCACGGCGTCGCCGACGGTCAGGATGGTCTCGGCCGCATCATCCGGAATCTCGACGCCAAACTCTTCTTCGAACGCCATGACGAGTTCAACCGTGTCGAGGCTGTCCGCGCCCAGATCGTCGATGAAGCTCGCCTGCTCCGTCACCTTGTCGGCATCGACGCCCAGATGCTCGATGACGATCTTCTTGACGCGCTCTGCGGTGTCACTCATTTGGGGCAATCCTCGTCTTAGGTTGTCTATCTTCGTTAGCGGGCGGAATGCCGCTAATCAAGCTGAAAGATGGTCTTGCGGGTAACGCAACGCCACAGGACCGGTTTTTGCCCGAACCGCCGGGTTGCGGGCCGCATTACACGAAAAATGACGGGCGTCCAAGCCGAAATGGCGGTTTTCACAGGTGCTCGGCCCGTCGCCCAATCAGATCATCGCCATGCCGCCATTGACGTGAATGGTCTGGCCGGTGACGTATGCCGCCTCGTTGGAGGCGAGGTAGGCGACGGCGGAAGCCACCTCTGCGCTGGTGCCCATGCGCCGGGTCGGGATGGCGGCCATGATCGTCTCTTTCTGCTTGTCGTTGAGCTTGTCGGTCATGGCCGATTCGATGAAGCCCGGGGCGACGCAGTTGACGGTGATGTTGCGGGTGGCGATCTCCTGCGCCAGCGACTTGGAGAAGCCGATCATGCCGGCCTTGGAGGCGCAGTAATTGGTCTGGCCGGGATTGCCGGTGACACCGACCACGGATGTGATGTTGATGATGCGGCCATGGCGGCGACGCATCATCGGATGGGTCAGCTCGCGGGTGAGCCGGAACACGGCGGTGAGGTTGACCTCGATCACCGAATCCCAGTCGGCGTCCGACATGCGCACGAACAGGCCGTCCTTGGTGATGCCGGCATTGTTGACCAGGATGTCGACGCCCTCGAGGTCGGCTTCCGCCTTCTGGCCGAGCGCCTTGACCTCGTCACGGTTCGTCAGGTCCGCCGGAAACAGTTTTACGCGGTCGCCGAGTTCGCCCGCCAGCGCCTCAAGCTTCTCGACGCGGGTGCCGTGCAGGCCGACGATCGCGCCCTGGCCGTGCAGCACCCTGGCGATCGCCTCGCCGATGCCTCCCGATGCGCCGGTGACGAGCGCCTTGCGGCCGGTCAATTCGAACATTTTTATCTCCCGATTTCAGAGAGCACCCTTCGCACGGATGCGGTCAAATCGCCAGCGTGTCAGCCCAAAGCAGCCAGCGCCGCCTCGACATCCGCGGCCGTGCCGACGGCGCCGGTGGCGATATCGCGGTTGATGCGCCGCGCCAGGCCCGACAGCACCTTGCCGGCGCCAACCTCGTAAAGCGTCGTGACGCCATTGGCGCCGAACCATTCCACCGTCTCGCGCCAGCGCACGCGGCCGGTCACCTGAGCGACCAGGCGGCGGGCGATCTCGTCCGGATCGCTGGTCGGGGTCACGGTGACGTTGGAGACGACCGGGGCGAGCGGCGCCTGCTTCGCCACGCCTGCCAGCGCCTCGCGCATGATGTCGGCGGCCGGGGCCATCAGCGCCGAGTGGAAGGGTGCGGAAACCTGCAGCATCAGCGCCCGCTTGGCGCCCTTTTCGGTGCACAGCTTGGCCGCCAGCTCGACCGCGGCCCTGGCGCCCGAAATCACCAGCTGGCCGCCGCCATTGTCGTTGGCGACCTGGCAGACCGAGCCTTTGGCGGCTTCCGCGCAAGCGGCTTCGACGTCGGCCTGTTCCAGCCCGATAATGGCGGCCATGGCGCCCTCGCCCGCCGGCACCGCCGCCTGCATGGCGTTGCCGCGGGTCCTGAGCAGCCGCGCCGCGTCGCCCACCGAAACGAAGCCGGCCGCGGCAAGCGCGGAATATTCGCCCAGCGAGTGGCCGGCCACGTAGGCGACCTTATCCTTCAGCGAGAAACCCCGCGCTTCGAGCGCCCGCATCGCGGCCAGCGACACCGCCATCAGCGCCGGCTGGGCGTTGGCGGTCAGCGTCAGCGTTTCTTCCGGTCCTTCCCAGATCAGCTTCGACAGTTTTTCGCCTAGTGCTTCGTCCACTTCCTCGAAGACGCGGCGCGCTTCGGGGAATGCGTCGGCGAGGTCCTTGCCCATGCCCACGGCCTGGCTGCCCTGGCCCGGAAAGGTGAATGCGACGGCCATTTTGAAGTCTCTCCAAGAGGCTGGTGTCCCTGCCTCTGGCGCAAGGCGGACGGCCAAGTCAAGCCCGCGGGCGGCTATTCGGCCCGCATTTCAGCCGCAAAACCGCGCCGGTTGCCTGTTCCAAAAGGCTTTTTGACGATCACACCTGATGAAAACCGCTCACGAATCGTTTGCTGGCTCTTCTTATTTCCGCCACAGGCGCTAGCTTTGCGTGACAATTCAATGACACAACCGTGACGCGAGCGGAAGGCGTGTTGCGTGGGCCGGGGGAACCAGAGTGGCAAGGATCAGAAAAGGCGCGGCCAAGCCCGTGCCGCAATTTTTGGAAGACGATCCGTCCACCGGCTATCTGCCGGGGCGAACCTGGCCGACCGTACGCTACGGCCTGGCGACACTTCTTGCCTCAGCCCTGCTTGTATTCGCGATCGAATGGATCGTGCGCGGCGATTTCTTCGGCACGGTCGATTTCTTCCTGCAGCCCTTCAAGCCCGGCTGGACCACCATCGCGGTCTTCGCGCTGGTCATGGTCGGGCTGGACGCCATACTCGGCCGCAGCCATCAGAGCCTGATGATCGTGGCGCCGCTGACCTTGGCGCTGGCCTTTGTCGGCCACCAGAAATCGCGTTATCTCGGCGATCCGCTCTATCCGACGGATTTCCTGTTTGCCCGCCAGATCATGGCGCTGATGCCGCTTCTGGTGCGCGAGCGCCCCTGGACCGCCGTCATGCTGGCTTCCGGCATCGTCGGCGGCCTGACGCTGCTCGTCTATGGCTGGCGGCTCTGGCGCCGGCGGGTGCCGATCCTCAGCCGCAAGGGTCGCCTGGCGCGGCTGGCGCTTGCGGTGCCGCTACTCGCCTTCTTCGTCTCGATCATGGACTACGCCACCTTCTCGTGGACGCGCGACCGGCTGCAGATCATCCCGATCATGTGGGACCAGAAGGAAAACTACGCCTCCAACGGCTTTGCGCTCGCTTTCGCACTCAACGTGCCGATGGCGCATGTCTCGGCGCCGCCCGGCTATTCGCAAAAGACCATGGACGCGATCATGCGCCCGGACGTCGTCGCCTCGGTCCCGGACGAGAAGCCCGACATTATCGTGGTGATGAGCGAATCCTTCTGGGATCCGACCAAGCTGCCCGGCGTCACCATCAAGCCGGACCCGATCCCGACGGTGCGCGCGCTGCGCTCCGGGTCGATGTTTTCGCCCGAATTCGGCGGCATGACCGCCAATATCGAGTTCGAGGCGCTGACCGGCTTTTCCAACGCCTTCCTGCCGGCAGGCTCGATCCCCTACCAGCAATATGTGCGCACGCCGACGCCGTCGCTGGCGACCTTCCTGAAGAGCGAAGGCTACCGGGCGCGCGCCATCCACCCGGGCACCAACTGGTTCTGGAACCGGGGCGCCGTCTATGCCGATTTCGGCTTCAACGACTTCCGTTCGGAGGAGACGCTGCCGCCGATGGAGAAGCGCGGCCCGCTCGCCTCCGACGCGGCCATGACCGACGAGATCATGCGCGAAGCCGACGCCAGCGACGATCCGGTGTTCCTGTTCGCAGTCAGCCTGCAGAACCACGGTCCCTACGAGCCCTATCGCTACTATAACCCGACGCATTCGGTCGACGCGGCGATCAGTTCGTGGGCACGGGAATCGCTGCTTTCCTATGCCGAGGGCTCGGCGGACGCAGACCACGGCCTGCAGCGGCTGATCGACTGGGCGAAGGCGCGCCAGCGCCCGACCGTCATTGCCTTCTTCGGCGACCATCTGCCGCCGCTGGGACCCGTCTATGTCGAGACCGGCTTCCTCAAGGACAATGTCGCGCCCCGTAAGGAGCCGAGCGCCGACGCCGCGCTCGAGCACCACAACACGCCTTTGATCATTTGGTCGAACCGTTCCGGCCCGGTGGAAAATCTCGGCGCCGTGAGCCCGGCCTTCCTGCCCTACCACATCCTGACCACGGCCGGCATCACGCACCCCTACTACACCGGCTTCCTCGGCGCGCTGCGCGAACACTACCGCGTGGTCGACCGCAATCTGCTGTTGTCGCCCTCGGGCGAGGCGACGGCGGACTGGGGCAGGCAAAAGCAGATCGATCCTAAGATCAACGACTTCCGCCTCATCCAGTACGACATGATGTTCGGCAAGCGTCACACCGCGCCCGACTTCTTCCCCGAGACAGTGGCCAAGCTCGTCGCGCATACGAGTTGAGCAGGTGGGCCGGATCGGCCCAGCTGATGGCCGATCATTGAAGCGAAACAGAAGTTGAAAAGCTGGCGGACCATTCCGCCACGACCGCCCTCATCCGGGCGCAACCCTCGTCAGTTCGTCAGCTGCAGCCTGGAGAACTTGTTGGCGATCTGCAGGAACACGTTCGGCAGTTTGGCGGGATCGTTGACGGCATAGTAGTCGCTCGGATCCGAAGCGCACGCGCTATAGAGCGTGCGGTTGGCGGCGGTGTCGGCCTGCAGCACCAACGTGTAGATCTGCACGCCGCCGTTCTTCAATTGCGTACAAACGCTTTTGGTCCATCCATCGACATTGCGGGCCGCCGCCGTCTGGTTGTCCGACCCGAAGCGGCCATCCGCCAGATAGCCATAGGGCGTGTAGTCGGACTTGGTCGCCTGTTCGCTGGCGCCATAGACGACATTTTCACCGTCGGTGAGCAACAGCACGATCTTGCTGACGCCGCGCGTCTTCCACGGTGCAGCATCGGTGTAGGGCGGGCTGGGCGACAGCACCCGCATGCCCCATGACAGGCCTTCGGAGACATTGGTGCCCGAACCGTTCCACTCGGTCATCGCACTTGCCGCCTTGCGCAGCTTGTCGAAATCGTCCGTGAGGGGAACGATGGGTGTAGGGCAAGCGCGGTTCGGGCCGACAGTAATGGTGGAGCCCGTCTCGGTGATGAGCTCCTTGGCGGGCGCGACATATTTGGCGACCTTTTCCTTGTTGGCATCGCCGGCGGTCCCACTGAGATCGATGCCGAGAATATTGCTGTCCTGCTTGGAGAGCTTGGTCTTGTCGCTGATGTCATCGAGATAGGAATTGTTGTAGTATCTAGGCGAATTGCCGTAGGAATTGGACGGCCTCTGGGCATCTCCCGGATCGTCCGGTGCAAAATACGGAACAAACAGCGTGTCTGGCCTGGCCGGGTCGGGCGCGACGTCGGAAATGTTGTAGGCGCCCGGCCGCGCCTCGACGCAACCTTTCCATCCGGTGCCGTTCCATCCAGCGTCGGTCCATCCGGTCTTCTTGAGCTGCTTGAAAAGCGCCATGTGATTGGGACGTTTGCCCTCAATGACGGGGAAGTTGATGCCGTTGGTGGAGGACTTGCCGTCCATGTCGATCCAGGACGGATCGAATTCGTCGCCGTTGACGTTGACCGCGGTCACGAAGGGAACCAGCGAGGCACGCACCTGGCGCGTCGGCGATTTCGTCGCTTCGAGGGTGTCGAGCAAGGAGTTCGTCGCCGTTCTCAACGCCGTCATGCGCGCTCCGGCCATCGAGCCGGTATTGTCCAGCACCAGAACGACCTCCAGTTGATTGTTCGATTCGACAGCCGAGGCATCGACGACGATGTGCTTGTTTTGGCCAAACAGGAAGGCGAAATTCAGATTGACGTCCGCCGAGGCAACCGCCTTGGTCTTGATGAAGTTAACGCCCTTCTCGACGGTCAACGTCGCCTGGGCGTTCGCAAGTTCGCCATGCCCGACGATGTTGGCCTGAAAATAGCGGTCAAAGGCGTCGGTGCGGGTAATGTCGAGATCGCCGAGATGCGAGGAGGCCAGATTTGCGGCGTCGAGCGCGTTCTGCAGGTTGCTCTTGGCTCGCATGACGGTGGAGACGTCGGCCGCGAAGGCCACGGCAGACAGGATGGCAGGCAGGCCCAAGCCCGTCAGAAGCGCCAAGTTGCCGCTCTTCGAGCGCCAGAATTTGTTGAGAAGCATCTTACCCCCGGAAAAGCTGGCCGTTTGTGGTGCGCCTGCTTGCTCGGCATTTGCGCCTTCCATGATGAAATGACCGTTGACGGCGGGGCTCAATCCCATGCAGCCTGACATTGTGGTTAAGGGCCGGTTTCCGGAAAATCGCCGCGCTCTGCTGGCGCTGCCGCTTGCTTTTCCGCCCCTGCGGCATCAAGAACGCCACTTGCCCTTGCCTTATCAGCGAATTGCTGTATGAACGCCGCCAATCTGCCGGTCCCAGCTGGGGGCTGAACGGAGGGCCGGAGGTTTTTAACCTTCGTGTGAAGCCAGAAGTGCTTCCGCCTCCCGTGTCTCCGCTCTCGACCGTCTCGTCATGCTCCTTTCTTCCCCGATTTTCCGGGTCAGAGAAGTTGCAGAGGCTTTTGCCGCCGGGAACCGGGAGAGAAACGAAGAAAGGCACTTAAACATAATGGCTCTTTACGAACATGTGTTTCTTGCCCGGCAGGACCTGTCGCAGCAGCAGGTTGACGCGCTTGTCGAACAGTACAAGGGCGTCATCACCGCGAATGGCGGCTCGGTCGGCCGGATCGAGAACTGGGGACTGAAGTCCCTCACCTACCGGGTCAAGAAGAACCGGAAGGCTTACTACACGCTGATGGACATCACCTGCCCGCCGGCCGCGCTCAACGAAATGGAGCGCCAGATGGGTCTGTCGGAAGACGTCCTTCGCTTCCTCACCATCAAGGTTGAGGCGCATGAGGAAGGCGCCTCGGCGATGATGCAGAAGCGCGAAGAGCGTTCCGAGCGCGGCGGCTTCGGCGACCGCGATCGTGGCCCGCGCTCCTTCGGCGACCGCGACCGCGGCGACCGTGGACCGCGTTCGTTCGGCGACCGCGAAGGCGGCGACCGTGGCTCGCGCCGTCCGCGCGAAGGCTTTGAAGGGGGTGCAGAATAATGGTCGACATCAATCAGATCCCGACCCGGCGCCCGTTCCATCGCCGCCGCAAGACCTGCCCGTTCTCCGGCGCCAACGCACCGAAGATCGACTACAAGGACGTGCGTCTTTTGCAGCGCTACATTTCCGAGCGCGGCAAGATCGTGCCTTCGCGCATCACCGCCGTCAGCCAGAAGAAGCAGCGCGAGCTCGCCAAGGCGATCAAGCGTGCGCGCTTCCTCGGCCTGCTGCCCTACGTGGTTCGCTGATATTTCGAGCGGGCGGCTTGCCGCCCGCTCTTTCCGACGCTTCGGGTGCGTCGAGCAGATAGCAAATCCCGAGTTGGGGCCAATTGCCTCTAACTGCCTACAGACAGGCAGGACAGCGACAAAAGCGGCGACGCCGCGCCAAGCTTCCTGACCTGTTCCAATTCATTCAGCCTCGATCGAACGGTCGGCGCACAGACGAAGGAACAAAACCATGGAAGTCATTCTCCTCGAGCGTATTTCCCGCCTCGGCCAGATGGGCGAGACCGTCAAGGTCAAGGACGGGTTCGCCCGCAATTTCCTTTTGCCGCAGGGCAAGGCGTTGCGCGCCAATGAAGCCAACAAGAAGAAGTTCGAGGGCCAGCGCGCCCAGCTCGAAGCCCGCAACCTCGAGCGCAAGTCGGAAGCCGCGCAGATCGCCGAGAAGCTCGACGGCAAGAGCTTCATCGTCGTTCGCTCGGCCGGCGAGACCGGCCAGCTCTACGGCTCGGTGTCGACCCGCGACATCGCCGACCTCTTGACCGCCGAAGGCTTCACGGTCAACCGCAACCAGGTCGAGCTCAACCAGCCGATCAAGACCATCGGCCTTTCCAATGTGGCGATCGCGCTGCATCCGGAAGTCGAGGTCACCGTGACGCTCAACGTCGCCCGCTCGGCCGACGAGGCGGAGCGCCAGGCCAAGGGCGAGACGCTCACCACCGCCGAAGCCATCTATGGCGACGACATCAACGACAACGCCCGGCCGGAGAATTTCTTCGACCCGAACGCCGAGTTCGAAGGCGGCGAAGAGAACGCCTGATCGGCACGTCTTCCGAAGCATCGCTTCGGTTCGCCAAGCCTCCAGAATTTTCTGGACTAACGCCCGGGTCTTCGACCCGGGCTTTTTTGTGCCAAACGGAACTTTCCGACACCCTATATCTTGTGCACATTACAGCGTGGCGCGTCGATTGGACGCGGGCGACGCGCTGTGGCACTTTCGTTCTGGCATTCCAGTCCGATTACCGGGTGATCCGACTGAGGGGACATTTGGTCATGAATATCCTGTTGAAACACGTTCTCGAGCGCCTGGTGCGGGCCGGCGACCTGAAGGTGACCGGACCGAAGGGCACGACGCACAAGTTCGGCGACGGCAGCGGCGAGCCGGTGCATATCCACATCAAGACCATGCATGCCGAGCGCGCCATCAGCTTCGACCCGATGCTGGCGGTGCCCGAAGCCTATATGGACGGCGAGCTGGATGTGCTCGAGGGTGGCGTTCTCGGGCTGATGCGCATCGCGTTCCAGAACATGGGCTCGAGCGGCATCGACGTGTCCTGGTCGAAGGCGATCGAGGGTCTGCGCCATGCCTTCCGCCGGCTGCAGCAGATCAATACCGCCGCCCGTTCGCGCCGCAATGTGCAGCGCCACTACGACCTGTCGGGCGAGCTCTACAAGCTCTTCCTCGACGAGGACATGCAGTATTCCTGCGCCTATTTCGAACAGCCCGACATGACGCTCGACGAAGCGCAGCTGGCCAAGAAGCGCCACATCGCGGCCAAGCTCCGGCTCAAGGCCGGCCAGACGGTGCTCGACATCGGCTCCGGCTGGGGCGGCCTCGGTCTCTATCTCGCCAAGGCCTTCGACGTCGACGTGCAGGGCGTGACGCTGTCGACCGAGCAGCATGGCGTCGCCACCGACCGCGCGCATGCGCAAGGCCTGCAGGACCGCGTGCATTTCGAGCTCAAGGATTACCGCGCCCTCAACGAGCGCTTCGACCGCATCGTCTCGGTCGGCATGTTCGAGCATGTCGGCGTCAACCATTACCGAACCTTCTTCGACAAGGCGGCGACGCTTCTGAAGCCGGACGGCGTTATGCTGCTCCACACGATCGGCCGTTCCGGCGTGCCGTGGGCGACCAGCGCCTTCGTACGCAAGTATATTTTCCCCGGCGGCTACGTCCCGGCGATGTCGGAAGTCCTGCCGGCGATCGAGAAATCCGGTCTTGTCGTCACCGACGTCGAGATCCTGCGCCTGCACTACGCCGACACGCTCAAGCATTGGGGCCAGCGCTTTGCCGTCAACCGCGACAAGGCCAAAGCGATCTATGACGAGCGCTTCTGCAGAATGTGGGAATTCTACCTCGCCGCGTCGGAAGCCGCCTTCCGCTGGCAGGACCTGGTGATCTTCCAGTTCCAGATCGCCAAGACGAACGACTCGCTGCCGGTGACGCGCGACTACATGGCCAAATGCGAGAAGGCGCTGGAACTGCGCGACATCGGCCACCAGGAGCCGGCGCCGCCAACCCGCGCCAAGCCGACCCGCCGCCGCAAGGCGGTGGAATAGACGCGCATTTGCCGCTTGCCATCGCGGCTTGACGCCATGACAAAGGTCTCGTTCGCGAGACCTTTTTCATGACCTACCTCATCTACACCGCAGCCGCCCTCGCCGAGATCGCCGGCTGCTTCTCGTTCTGGGCCTGGTGGCGGCTGGAGAAGTCGCCGCTCTGGCTTTTCCCCGGTCTCGTCTCGCTGGCGCTGTTCGCCTTCCTGCTGTCGCTGGTCGACACCAATGCGGCAGGCCGCGCCTACGCCGCCTATGGCGGCATCTACATTGCCGCCTCGCTCGGCTGGCTATGGCTGGTCGAGAGCCTGCGCCCCGACCGCTGGGACCTGGCGGGGGCGGCGCTCTGCGTCGTCGGCGCCTCCGTCATCCTGCTCGGGCCCAGAGCATGATGCCGAAACGTGTGAAGCGGCTTTCGGACGACAACATGCTCTATCTCTTTCACTTAGAATTGGATGATCTCAGGTCGATTCGACCTGAAATCATTTAAGGAGCCTTGGCCAATGGAACTCCCCGCACAATTGCGGCAAGGCGTCGACAGCATGCTGGAGAAGGTGCCGATGCCGGCGCTGAAGCAGGCGGCACGCACGCTTTCGGAGCGCTACCGCGCCGAGTTGCGCGACGGCCGCCTGCACATGGGCGAGGACATGGCGGTCAAGGCCTATCTGGCGACGCGGTTGCCCGCCACCTATGCCGCCGTGCGCGCCAGCCTCGAGGCGCTGACCGGGGCCCGCCCCGATTTCCGGCCGGCGAGCCTGCTCGACATCGGCGCCGGACCTGGCACCATGCTTTGGGCCACGACAGACGCCTGGCCCGCGCTCGAACGGGCGGTTCTGGTCGAGGCAAGCGCGGCTGTGCGCAAGGCCGGGCAGTCGCTTGCCGAGGGCGCAATCGCGACCCGCACCGACTGGATCGCCGGCGACGCTACGATCGATCTCGACGGCATCGAGCCCGCCGACCTGGTCAGCGCCGCCTATGTGCTGGACGAGATCGCTCCCGCATCGCTGCCGAAGCTCATCGACCGCCTCTGGCGGCTCGCGGCCGACACGCTTCTCATCGTCGAGCCCGGCACGCCTGCCGGCTGGCAGCGCATCCTCGCCGCCCGGCAGCAACTGATCGCGGCCGGCGCGCATGTGCTTGCGCCTTGTCCGCACGGTTCGCCCTGCCCGCTCGCGCCGCCCGACTGGTGCCATTTCGCGCGCCGTGTCGCCCGTTCGCGCCTGCATCGCCTGGTCAAGGAAGCCGACGTGCCGTGGGAGGACGAGAAGTTCATCCACCTCGCCGCTTCGCGCCAGCCGGCCCCGGCGCGCCCGGCGCGGGTGATCGCGCCGCCAAAGGGCGGCTCCGGCAAGGTGGTGCTGAAACTGTGCCGGCCGGACGGCAGCGCCGGCGAGCAGCTGTTCAGCAAGCGCGACGGCGATGCCTTCAAGGTAGCGCGGCGGACGGACTGGGGCGATTCGCTGGCCTAGGCCGCCGCCCATGACGACGACGTCAGCATCGAAAAGGATCGCGGCGTCGATGCGTCGACAGCTGGCTTTGAAGATTGGCCGACGCGCCCGTGTCGTCGCCAACCTTCGAGATTGGCCGAAACGCCCGTCAAGTCGTCATCCACGGCGGAGCAAGGAGCGAAGCGACGCGGCGTAGACCCGAGGATCCATGCCGTTACCTATGAGCTTCGCAGGGGCGCAGAACGACCTCTGTTCTGCACCGCCTTTACTCGTCGCGGGATGTCACGGCATGGATCCTCGGGTCTGCGCGTCCGCTTCGCTCCCGCTCCGCCCGTGGATGACGAAGGTCGGACGGCGAGACCTCCCAACAGCACCCGCTCAACCAAATTGTTCTTGCTTCGTTCTGTATTTGCAACTAAGAATCGCAACTTGCCGAGTCAACCGGAATCGAGCCACCGGAATTCTGTCCTGTGGACGATGCACGGCTCCTGTGAACAACGGGAATCCAGCCCTCATCGACGCGCAGTGTTGCAGAAAGGTCAGCACCGAATCTTCCCGCTCTGATATCGAGGAAGGCGGGATCGAAATCGGGGACATCATGGCAGAGGCGGCACGAAAATTCGGCGTGGCGGAAACACCGCTTTATCGCGAGGCACCGAACAACATCGAGGCCGAGCAGGCGTTGCTCGGCGCCATCCTTGTCAACAACGACGCCTTCTACCGCGTCTCGGATTTTTTGAAGCCGGCGCATTTCTACGAGCCGCTGCACCGCAGGATCTTCGAGGTCGCGGCCGAGCTGATCCGCATGGGCAAGATCGCGACGCCGATCACGCTGAAGACCTTCCTGCCGGCAGACGAGAAGGTCGGCGACATGACTGTGGCGCAATATGTCGTGCGGCTTGCGGTCGAGGCCGTCACCATCGTCAACGCCACCGACTATGGGCGCGCAATCTACGACCTTGCCACGCGCCGCGCGCTGATCACCGTCGGCGAGGACATGGTCAACATCGCCTATGACGCGCCCGTCGACATGGCGCCTTCCGAGCAGATCGAGGACGCCGAGCGGCGGCTGTTCGAGCTGGCCGAAACCGGCCGCTACGATGGCGGTTTCGAAAGCTTCAACGACGCGGTCAAGACCGCCGTCGACATGGCCAACGCCGCCTTCATGCGCGACGGCCACCTGTCGGGCATCGCCACCGGTCTGCGCGACCTCGATCGCCGCATGGGCGGCCTGCAGCCATCCGACCTGATCGTGCTTGCCGGCCGCCCCGGCATGGGCAAAACCTCCTTGGCCACCAACATCGCCTTCAACATCGCCGAGGCGTATCAACCGGCGCAGCAGGCCGACGGCAGCTTCAAGGCGGCCAATGGCGGCGTCGTCGGCTTCTTCTCGCTCGAAATGTCGTCGGAGCAGCTCGCCACCCGCATCATCTCCGAGCAGACCGAAATTTCGTCATCCAAGATCCGCCGCGGCGAGATCACCGAGATGGATTTCGAGAAGCTGGTCGCCTGCTCGCAAACGATGCAGAAGATCCCGCTGTTCATTGACCAGACCGGCGGCATCTCGATCGCGCAGCTCTCGGCCCGCGCGCGGCGGCTGAAGCGCCAGCGCGGCCTCGACCTCATCGTCATCGACTATATCCAGCTGATGCAGGGATCGAGCGCGCGCGCCTCGCAGAACCGCGTGCAGGAAATCACCGAGATCACCACGGGCCTGAAGGCTTTGGCCAAGGAGCTCGCGGTCCCGATCATCGCGCTGTCGCAGCTGTCGCGTCAGGTCGAAAGCCGCGACGACAAGCGCCCCCAGCTCTCCGACTTGCGCGAATCCGGCTCCATCGAGCAGGACGCCGACGTGGTGCTGTTCGTCTATCGCGAGGAATACTACCTCAAGAACCGCGAGCCGAAGCTCGGCACCGACGAATACATCAAGTGGGAAAACGAGATGAACGAGGCGCGCGGCAAGGCCGAGGTGATCGTCGCCAAGCAGCGCCACGGACCGACCGGCTCGGTCAGCCTCGCCTTCCACGGCGAGTTCACCCGGTTCTCGGACCTGGCGGAAGAGCATCATCTGCCGGAGAGGTTCGAGTAGGCGCTTGGTAGCGACTGCTACAAGAATGACGGGCGTCGGCGCTCTAGGGCGCGCGTCGCTCAGGGAGAAGGTAGCAGAGTGGCCAAATCGCGCGTTCAGTTCATCTGCCAGAATTGCGGCTCGGTGCATCAGCGCTGGGCAGGCAAATGCGATGCCTGCGGCGAGTGGAACACGCTCGTCGAGGAAGGCACGTCCGGCGGCATCGGCTCGGGGCCGGCGAACACGCGTAACGCCCGCAAGGGCCGCGCCGTCGTGCTCACCAGCCTGTCGGGCGACATCGAGGATGCGCCGCGCATCGTGTCGGGCATCGGCGAGCTCGACCGCGCCACCGGCGGCGGCTTCGTGCGCGGCTCGGCGCTGCTGGTCGGCGGCGATCCCGGCATCGGCAAGTCGACGCTGCTGACGCAGGCAGCCGCCGCGCTCGCCTCGAAGGGCCATCGCATCGTCTATGTCTCGGGCGAGGAAGCGGTGGCGCAGATAAGGCTCAGGGCGCAACGCCTCGGCGTCGCGAACACACCGGTGGAGCTTGCCGCCGAGACCAACGTCGAGGACATCCTGGCGACCATCGCCGACGGCAAGCGGCCGGACCTCGTCATCCTCGATTCCATCCAAACGCTGTGGACCGACCTTGCCGATTCGGCGCCAGGCACCGTCACCCAGGTGCGTGCCGCCGCCCAGGCGATGATCCGCTACGCCAAATCCACGGGTGCCGCGATCGTGCTGGTCGGCCACGTCACCAAGGAAGGCCAGATCGCCGGACCGCGCGTCGTCGAGCACATGGTCGACGGCGTGCTCTATTTCGAAGGCGAAGGCAACCACCACTTCCGCATCCTGCGCACGGTGAAAAACCGTTTCGGGCCGACCGACGAGATCGGCGTGTTCGAAATGTCGGACAAGGGCCTGCGCGAAGTCTCCAATCCTTCCGAGCTGTTCCTCGGCGAACGCCACGCGAAATCGCCGGGCGCCGCGGTTTTCGCCGGCATGGAAGGCACCAGGCCGGTGCTGGTCGAGATCCAGGCGCTGGTCGCGCAATCCTCGCTCGGCACGCCGCGCCGCGCCGTCGTCGGCTGGGACGGCGCGCGGCTGTCGATGGTGCTTGCCGTGCTCGAGGCGCATTGCGGCGTCCGCTTCGGCCAGCACGACGTCTATCTCAATGTCGCCGGCGGCTACCGGATCTCGGAGCCGGCGGCCGATCTCGCGGTCGCCGCCGCATTGGTTTCGTCGCTCACCGGTCTTGCCCTTCCCGCCGATTGCGTCTATTTCGGCGAAATCAGCCTATCGGGCGCGGTGAGGCCGGTTGCGCATGCGCAACAGCGCCTCAAAGAAGCCGAAAAGCTGGGTTTTGGAAGCGCGGTGCTGCCGCTTGGCAGCGAGGAAGTTGCCGGGGGGATCGGGGCCGGCGCGTTCCAGCCCACCGAGCTTGCCGACCTTGTGGCGCGCATAGCCGGCTCACGGCGCGGCCGCGCCGATGAGGGGGAGTGATACGGCTCGTCGGGCCGTGAACAAGAGATCGGAGTGGGGCCAAAGACATGCCGATTACGCTGCTTGACGGAATCCTCGTCGGCTTCACCCTGGTCTCGGCGATGCTGGCCATGGTGCGCGGCTTCTCGCGCGAGGTGCTGTCGGTGATTTCCTGGGCGGCGGCGGCGGCGGCGGCGTTCTTCTTCTACAAGCCCGTCCTGCCCTATGTTCAGCCCTATATCGACAACGACAAGATCGCGATGGCGGCTTCCGCGGGCATCGTCTTCGTCATCGCGCTGATCGTCGTCTCGGTCATCACCATGAAGCTCGCCGACTGGATCATCGATTCGCGCATCGGCGCGCTCGACCGCACGCTGGGCTTCCTATACGGCGCGGCGCGCGGCATCCTGGTGGTTGCGGTGGCGCTGCTGTTCTTCAACTGGCTGGCCGGCGCCAAGGCGCCTGCCTGGATCGCCAACGCCAAGTCGCGGCCACTGCTCGAGGCGATCGGCGCAAAGCTCGAAAGCGTGCTGCCGGAAAACACCGAGGAACTGGTCAACAAATACACGCATAAGGGCACGCCGCAGGCCGGCGCGCCGGCGACGACCGACCAGCCCGCTGCCGAGCCGCCGGCTACCGGCGACGACAACGCCACCGCGCCCGACGACAGCGAGGGCGAGGCCCCGGCCGACAACGAGCCGGCGCCAGCCCCGGCTCCCGCTCCGGCCCCGGCTCCCGCTCCGGCGCCGGCTAACTGAAATCGGGCCGGCCGCAGCGCTGGCCCGGGGCATTTTGTGAATGGTTTAGGACTTGCGTTGCGTTCTGCGAGAGATCGCCCTATATGGCGGCTTTAGCGGAGCTTGAGCACCAGATGGCAGACTCAGCGGCAGACGCAGGCAAAGTCCTTTCCGCCGAGGCCGACGATCATTTCCACGACGAATGCGGCGTGTTCGGCATCTTCGGCCGCCAGGACGCGGCGGCCATCGTCACGCTCGGCCTGCACGCCTTGCAGCACCGCGGCCAGGAGGCGGCCGGCATCGTTTCCTATGACGGGACTCAATTCCACGTCGAGCGCCATGTCGGCCTGATCGGCGATACCTTCACCAAGCAACGCGTCATCGACAGCCTGCAGGGCAACCGCGCCATCGGCCATACCCGCTACGCCACCACCGGCGGCGCCGGCCTGCGCAACGTCCAACCTTTCTTCGCCGAGCTGGCCGAAGGCGGCCTTGCGGTCGCCCACAACGGCAACCTCACCAATGCGCTCACCGTGCAGCGCGCGTTGCAGAAGCAGGGCTCGATCTTCTCATCGACCTCCGATACCGAAACGCTGCTGCATCTGGTCGCGACCAGCAAGGAGCGCGACTTGAACTCGCGCTTCATCGACGCGATGCGCCAGGTCGAGGGCGCGTTCTCGCTTGTCGCGATGACGGCCAAGAAGATGATCGGCTGCCGCGACCCGCTCGGCATCCGCCCGCTGGTGCTTGGCGACCTTGACGGCGCCTGGATCCTCGCCTCCGAGACCTGCGCGCTCGACATCATCGGTGCCCGCTTCGTGCGCGACATCAAGCCCGGCGAGATGGTGGTGATCACGTCCAAGGGGATCGAGAGCCTGTTCCCGTTCGAGCCGCAGAAGACCCGCTTCTGCATCTTCGAATATGTCTATTTCGCCCGGCCGGATTCCTCCGTCGAGGGCCGCAACGTGTACGAGGTGCGCAAGCGCATCGGCGCCGAGCTCGCGCAGGAAAACCCGGTCGAGGCCGACATCGTGGTGCCGGTGCCGGATTCCGGCACGCCGGCCGCGATCGGCTTCAGCCAGGCTGCGGGCATTCCCTTCGAGCTCGGCATCATCCGCAACCATTATGTCGGGCGAACCTTCATCCAGCCGGGCGATTCGATCCGCCACATGGGCGTCAAGCTCAAGCACAACGCCAACCGCCACATGATCGAGGGCAAGCGCGTGGTGCTGGTCGACGATTCCATCGTGCGCGGCACCACCAGCCAGAAGATCGTGCAGATGGTGCGCGACGCCGGCGCCAAGGAAGTGCATATGCGCATCGCCTCGCCGCCGACTAGCGCGTCTTGCTTCTACGGCGTCGACACGCCGGAGAAGTCGAAGCTGCTTGCCTCGCGCATGTCGGTCGAGGAGATGGCCGAGTTCATCCGCGTCGATTCGCTCGGCTTCCTGTCGATCGACGGGCTCTATCGCGCCGTCGGCGAGGCCGGGCGCGACAACGAGCAGCCGCAATTCTGCGACGCCTGCTTCACCGGCCAGTACCCCACCCGCCTGCTCGACTTCGAAGGCCACGACAATGTGCGCACGCTGTCGCTGCTGGCGAACAGCGGGGCGTAGGGTTGCCGGACTGAATTTGCCTGCGCGCGCCCACCTTACGAAGGCTTGCATATGACCCTCGACCTTTCCGGCCGCGTGGCGGTCGTTACCGGCGCCTCGCGCGGCATCGGCTACTTCATCGCCAGGGAGCTGGCGGCGGCCGGCGCGCATGTGATCGCGGTTGCCCGCACCGTCGGCGGACTGGAAGAGCTGGACGACCAGATCAAGGCCGATGGCCGCGGCCAGGCGACGCTGGTGCCGCTCGATCTTTCCGACATGGCCGGAATCGACCGGCTGGGCGGAGCAATCCATGAACGCTGGGGCAAGCTCGACATCCTGGTCGCTAACGCCGCCGTGCTCGGCGTGATCTCGCCGATCGGCCATGTCGAGGCCAAGACCTTCGAGAAGGTGATGACCATCAACGTCACCTCGACCTGGCGGCTGATCCGTTCGGTCGACCCGCTGCTCAGGCTCTCCGATGCCGGCCGCGCCATCATCATGTCCTCCAACGCGGCGCACTCGGCGCGCGCCTTCTGGGCGCCGTATGCTGCCTCGAAGGCGGCGGTCGAAACGATGATGCGTTCCTGGGCGCATGAGACCGAGACCCTGCCCCTGAGGGTCAACGCCGCCGACCCGGGCGCCACCCGCACGGCGATGCGCGCGCAGGCCATGCCCGGCGAAGATCCGGAGACGCTGCCGCATCCTTCCGAGATCGCCCGCCGCATCGTGCCCCTGGCAAGCCCGGAGCTGAAGGAAACCGGGCTGATCTTCCAGGCCAGGCACAACCGCTTCGTCGCCTACAGGCAGCCGGAATAAGACGCGACCCGGGACGGATGAAATAGGCCTTCGGCTACGTTCTTCGAACGTAGAACATTCGAAAACCGGAGGACCGATATGCGCAGACTTCTTCTCGTTGCGGCCATCGCGACAGCCGTAGCTCTTGCCGCCACGGCGGGCGCCGCGTTCTCGCAAGACGCAAAGATGAGCTTCTTCGTCACCAGCGTCGGCTCCGGCAAGGGCGCCGATCTCGGTGGGCTGAAGGGCGCCGACGCGCATTGCGCCTCGCTGGCTGAAGCGGCCGGCGTCACCGGCAAGACCTGGCATGCCTATCTCTCCTCCAGCACGCAGGATGCGCGCGACCGCATCGGCAAGGGCCCATGGTTCAACGCCAAGGGCGAGAAGATCGCCGACGATGTCGCCTCGCTGCACGGCAGCGCCAACGGCATCACCAAGAAGACGGCGCTCGACGAGAAGGGCGAAGTGGTCAACGGCCGCGTCGACACACCGAACCGTCACGACATGCTGACCGGCTCCAAGCCCGACGGCACCAGGATCGCCGACCAGACCTGCGGCGACTGGACCATGAGCGGCGGCGAGGGTGCTGCGATGATGGGCCATCACGATCGCACCGGGCTCGACGATTCGGCGGCGGCGAAATCCTGGAATTCCTCGCATGCCCGCGCGGCGGCTGCAGCCAGGAGGCGCTCAAGGGTACCGGCGGCGACGGCCTGTTCTACTGCTTCGCCGTGGAGTGAGCCCGGGGGCCTGATTGCTCTTCTTCACGGGTCTGTGAACGGGGCGGTGGAAGCGTGTGCCGCCGCCCCGCTTTCGCCATCCCCGTGGAGTTGGTAGGATCGGTCCGACTCCGACATTCGAGCAAAGCGAGGAATTTCCATGGCTGCCACCCCCAGCGTAGCGTTGGTCTGGTATCTGGTGATCGCCGGCCCGCAAGGCGGCATGGTGGTGCTGCCCAGCACCTTCGACACCCGCGAACAGTGCACCAACGCCGTCGCCGAATATCAGAAGCAGCCGACGCCGCAGGGCTGGGCAGTGCAATGCGTGCCGAGCGCCTCGCCGTTTACCGATGAAGGGGATGCCGAAGAGCCCTCGGCGCAGTAGGGCTGCCCTAACCCGACCTCCGCCTCGCTCGGCAGACCTCTCCCCGGCGGGGAGAGGAGTTTGCCAACGCTGGCGCCAACCTCTTCTCCCCACCGGGGAGAAGGTGGCCGCGTGGCGGCCGGATGAGGGGGCGTCGGGCTTTAGCGTTCAGCACTCACTTTCAATGCCGGCTTGCTGTTGATCGTCTGGAGCACCACGCAGTAGCGCTCGGTGAGCTTTATGAGCGAATCGATGCGCTCCTGTGGCTCGTCGGTGTCGAGACCGAATTTCAGCCTTATTTCGCGGAAGCCGACCGGCGCGTCCCTGGCGACGCCGAGCGTGCCGCGAAAATCGAGGTCGCCCTCGGCCTCGACGGTGGCGTTGCCGAGCTTGAATTCCAGCGCCGTCGCCACCGCTTTCAGCGTCACGCCGGCGCAGGCGACCAGCGCTTCGAGCAACATGTCGCCCGAGCACAGCTCGAGGCCCGAACCGCCGGTGGCCGGATGCAGCCCCGCAATGGCCAGTGCCCTGCCCGTCTCCACCTTGCAGGCGATCGACTGATCATCGAGCGTGCCGCGAGCTCTCAACGTGATCAGCGCCCTTGCGGCGTCCTCGCGATAGGCATCCTTCAGCGGCGCCTGCATGGCCTTGAGTGCGGTCGCGTCCATTGCCTGTCCTTTTCGTCGACTGCTTCCTGTATCGGCATCCACCGTCCGGCCGAGATTTGCCTCGATCGGCCTGGAAGGCAATCGCATTTATCCCGTTGCTGTTCAGACCTGTTGCGCTTGATCTTTTCAAGAAGACGGTCAAGCGCTGCATCTCTTTGTTTCGGCGCGATTTTCCGGGCCGTGAACGTTCCAGATTCTCCATGAACTGCTTTTCCCGGCGGCGCGCCCATATCCCAAATGGGACATTGACGGACGATGCCCCGAAAACGTCTCATCCAGGCGAATGTCGTCTTCCATTTCCGGTGATCCCGCAATGCCACGTACCCTTTCGACGAAGCCGAAACAGGATGGGTTTCGCGCGCCCGGCGAGTTCGAACCCAAATCGGGCTGCTGGCTGATCTGGCCGGAGCGGCCCGACACCTGGCGTCTCGGCGCCAAACCGGCGCAGAAGCTGTTCGCCAACGTCGCCGCGGCGATCGCACAAAGCGAGCCGGTGACGGTGGCGGCTTCCAGCCGGCAGTGGCAGAACGCCAGGGCCCGGTTGCCCGACCACGTGCGCGTGATCGAGATGTCCACCAACGATTCCTGGCTGCGTGACAGCGGTCCGAATTTCGTCATCAACGATCAAGGCGCCGTGCGCGGCGTCGATTGGACCTTCAACGCCTATGGCGGTTTCGACGGCGGGCTCTACTCGCCATGGGACCTGGACGACCTGGCGGCGCGAAAAGTGCTCGAAATCGAGCGGATGGATCGCTATCGCGCGCCGCTGATTGCCGAAGGCGGGGGGCTGCAGTGCGACGGCCAAGGCACGCTCATCACGACGGAGCAATGCCTTCTCAATCGAAATCGCAACGCCCATCTCGGCAAGGCCGAAGTGGAACGGCAACTGGGCGACTATCTCGGCGTCGACGCCATCATCTGGCTGCCGCGCGGCTTCGCCTTCGACGAGACGGACGGCCATATCGACGATGTCTGCTGCTTCGTGCGGCCGGGTGTGGTCGCGTTGAGCTGGACCGACTACCGGGAAGACCCACAATATGAAATCGTGCGCGAGGCCGAGGAGACATTGCGCTCAGCCCGTGACGCGCGTGGCCGCGCCCTCGAGGTGCATCGCCTGCCGCATCCCTTGCCGATCGAGATGACGCCGGAAGAAAGCGAAAGCGTCGATCAGCTCGATTCGACCTGGGCGCGGCCGGCCGGCAACCGGATCGCGGCGAGCTACATCAACTACTATCCGGGCAACAGCGTCGTGGTCGTGCCGGAGTTCGGTTCCGATCTCGACCTTAAGGCGAAGGCAAAGCTGGCCGAACTGTTCCCCGACCACAAAATAGTCGGCATCGAGAACTCGCGCGAGATCCTGCTTGGCGGCGGCAATGTCGCCTGCATCACCCTGCCGGTCTATGCGCCGCAACGGCGGTGAGAGAGGAAGCCGCCGGCCAGACCGGCAGCGAAAAGCGGAATGGAGGCTGCGCAATCAACCCATGCCAGCCTGAAGCGAGAAGGAGGACACTCATGCGCGCCCTAATCCTGTCAACGCTGCTCGCCGGGCTTGCCTGCGGCATCGCCAGCACGGCCTCGGCGGACGAGGAAAAAGTCGTCAATGTCTACAACTGGTCGGATTATATCGCGCCGGACACAGCCGAAAAGTTCGAGAAGGAGACGGGCATCAAGGTCCGCTACGATGTCTATGACGGCAACGAGGTCCTCGAGACAAAGCTGCTCACCGGCGGCTCCGGATATGACGTGGTCTATCCTTCGGCCTATCCGTTCCTGAAGAACCAGGTGAAGGCGGGCGCTTTTCTCGAACTCGACAAATCGAAGCTCGCAAATCACGCGAAGATCGATCCGCAAGCGCTTTCGCTGATCGGGGGCGCCGACCCGCAAAACAAGCATGCCGTGCCATACATGGCCGTCACCGACGGCATCGGTTACAACGTCACCGCAGTCAAGCAACGGCTGCCCGACGCGCCGACGAATTCCTTCGCCATGGTCTTCGACGTCGACGTCGTCAAGAAGCTCTCCGATTGCGGGGTGGCGATGATCGATGCGCCGGCCGAAGTCATCCCCATGGCGCTCAACTATCTGCATATCGACCCAAGATCGACCAATCCCGACGACCTCGCCAAGGTCGAGGAATTGATGGGCAAGGTGCGGCCTTACATCCGCTATTTCCATTCGTCGAAATACATCAACGACCTGGCGAACGGCGACATCTGCGTCGTGCTGGGCTGGTCAGGCGACATCCTTCAGGCAAGAACCCGTGCCGCCGAATCCGCCAAGAAGCTGGAGATCGCCTATTCCATTCCGAAAGAAGGCACGCTCATCAACTACGATACGATGGCAGTGCCGAAGGATGCGCCGCATCCCGACAACGCCATGGCCTGGATCAACTTCAACCTGCGGCCCGATATCGCCGCGGCCAACTCCAGCTATGTCTCCTACGCCAACGCGATCCCTGACTCCCTGCCGTTGATGGACAAGGCGATCGCCAGTGATCCGGGCGTCTTTCCTCCCGATGACGTGAAGGCCAAGCTGTTCGTGGTCACCATCAGCGACGCAAAGCTGCTGCGGTCGCAAAACCGCATGTGGACGCGCGTCGTGACGGGTCAGTAGGCCCGTACGGACGTCAGTCTCGCGCGGCGTCACGAACGGCCGCCAGCAACTCCACCTGGGAGTGCACGCCGAGCTTGCGGTAGACCTGTTTGATGTGGTTGCGGGCCGTGCCCGATGAAATGGAGAGGCTTCGCGCAATGGTCTTGGCGTTGCCGCCGTCGATCAGGTGCCGCGCGATCTCGCTCTCGCGCGGGCTCAGCCGCGATCGCGCGACCTCGATTGCCGCGCCCTTGTCCCGGAGGCGGCACAAGTAAAACAACTTTTCCAGGATGAGCTTGGTCGCACTGCTCGCGGCGCAGGCGAGCGCCAGATCCCGCTCGCCGAAGGGCGGCGCCCCGTTGCGGCGCAGAAAGGTGACATAGCCAGCTGTCAGCCTGTCGAGATTGAACACGCCGGTTATCTCGTCGAAGCTGTCGGAAGGGCCGTAGAATTCGCGATAGTAAGGCGTGAGCTGGAAATCGCCCTTGCGGAGAGCCGATAGCGGCAACAGGAAATCCTGACGGGTGCTGGCGAAGCGCTGGAAGAAGGGATCCAGTCGATAGACGCGGGCATCATAGTCGCGGTTCCAGCGATCGGGGCCGGCGTCGTCGATTGTCAGGGACGTGATGTCGCGGCGATAGAAGCCGACATAGACGCGATCGGAATCGAACAGCACGCCGGCCGCCGCGGTGAAGCGGGCCGACAGTTCTTCGGGCGTCGCGGCGCCAGCCGCGGCAGCGACACCACCGCTCCAGCGCCCAAACTGGTCGAGAGAGAAATTCGAGAGCATTCACACCTAGCGTAGCGCGTGCCGCCGCAAGTTCAACCTGGCCGAATGCCAGCAAGGCCAAGCGGTGCGGTGGCGGTAGAGTTGCTGCGCGGAACTCGACTTGGCGACGCCGAACCGCCGACCATCCGTCATTGCCTTTGACTTCGATCGCCCTGACCATACTTTGCAGGAGTCGTTCCTGCGGAGGCGTCATGCGGCTTACTCTAAAACTTGTCCCCCTCGTTCTACTGATGCTCGCCGCCTTCGCGCCGCCGGCCCTGGCTGAAACCGCGGAACGGCCGGCGCCGACCGGCGGCGTGCTGTCGCTGTTGCCACCGCCGCAGGTGACCGAGCATTCGCTCACCCTCGCCGGCCGGAAGCTCGATTACCAGGCCAAGGCCGGCACGCTGTCGCTCTTATCCGGCAAGGGCGAGGTCACGGCCGAGATCTTCTACGTCGCCTACACGCAGCAGTCGCCCACCCCGGCGAAGGATCGGCCGATCACCTTCGTCTTCAACGGCGGACCGGGCGCGGCGTCGGCTTACTTGCATCTCGGCGCGATCGGGCCGCGCATCGTCGAGACGGCCGCCGACGGCGAGTTCCTGCGGCCGCCGCAAAAGCTCATCGACAATCCCGACAGCTGGCTCGACATGAGCGACCTCGTCTTCGTCGATCCGGTCGGCACGGGCTACAGTCGCGAGGCGCCGGGACATGAGCCGAAGGAATTCTGGAGCGTGGACTCGGACGCCAGTTCGCTCGGCGCCTTCATCCGGCTCTATCTGGCGCAGAACGGCCGCACGGGATCGCCGCTGTTCCTCGCCGGCGAGAGCTATGGCGGGTTTCGCGCGGCGCTGCTTGCCCGCACGCTGCAGGAGGATGTGGGCTTGAGCCCCAGCGGCATCGTTCTGATCTCGCCGGCGTTGGAGTTCATGCTGGTGCGCCCCGATCAGTTCGACCAGTTGCACTGGGCGCTGGAGCTTCCCTCGCTGGCGGCGACCCGCCTGAAGGGCGATGGCCTGACCGGCGACGCGCTGCGCGACCGGCTGGCCGAGGTCGAGCACTACGCGCTCGGCGATTACCTGACGGCGCTGAACAGTGGGCTGGAGCAAGGCGGCAAGCTGGCCAGCGGGCGCGTTTCGGAGATCACAGGCCTGCCGCTCGACCTTGTCGAGCGCAATTTCGCCCGCATCCCCACCGGCCTTTTCGTCAAGGAATTCCAGCGCGCCACGGGCAAGGTGCTCAGCCCCTATGACGCCACCATCGGCACCGCCGACATCGCGCCGCAAAGCGCGCGTGACGCCGGCCCCGATCCGGTGCTTGACCGCAGCGTTCCGGCGCTCACCTCGGCCTTCGTCGCCTATGCTCGCGATGAATTGAACTACCGCACCGACGTCAGCTACCGGCTGCTCAATGGCGAGATCAGCCGCAACTGGGACTACGGCGGTTCGGGGCAAGGCTATGCCGGCGTCATGGACGACCTGCAGCGGGCGCGCTCGCTCAACCCTGCCCTTGGTGTCGTCATCGTCAACGGCTATACCGACCTCGTCACGCCCTATCTCGCCTCGCGCTACCTGGTGAACCAGCTTCCTTCGCTGTCCGACGCCAAGCCGATCCGCCTCGACGTCGTCGATGGCGGCCACATGATGTATCTGAGGCCGGACGGGCGGCGCGCGCTGAAGGAGGCCGCATCGGAGCTCTATCAGGCGACGCAGTGAGATCGCGGCGTTCCCCTATCGGAGGAGCGCGCGAGTCATCATCGCGATAGACCAATGGCGGCATTCGGAAACGACTCTGTGCCAGATTTCGCGAGCTTTGAGCGCATAGCCCAGGCCAAGCCACTGGCGATCTCCGCCGCGATGCGGTGGTGAGGTCACGAACCGGTTCCACTGCCGGCCGTTGAGGGACGGCGCCCGGAAAGGGTTTCAACCGCGTCTTCGATGCCGACAATCTGCCGCTCGACGTCCTCCAGATACAGTCGCCCGGCCACAATCTGACCGTCAATGATCTCGAACAGCGTGACCCCACGCACCTCGAAGGGTTGCCCGTCGGAGCGAGTACCTGACCAATGCCATTCGATCCAGGTCGTGTCACCGTCTTGGACCGAGCGCGTGACCGCCGCGTGGAAGTCAGGTATTCCGGTGAACATGGCCTCCCAGTTGGCGCGCATCCGGTCGCGGCCGACGAAGGCTCTGCCTGGGTGCGCCGGCTGTACGCTTCGATAGTTCTCGTGGATGAGAGCGGTGACGGCGTCGAGATGATGCGCATTCATCGCCGTCACCAGTCGATCGATCACCTCAGTCATCGAAACTCCGGGACTTATGCAGCGCACGCACTAGCGCGCCCTCTCCGTGGTCCGCGCCGATCAAGCCTCAAAACTACCTGATTGGGCTGTGACCGTCCAGCATTGCAAGGCGCCGCACATGCGCGGCCGCCTCCTCAGCGACCACTGCCAAGTGGCTTTGTTCGTGCAAGCGTAAGCATCAGGCGAAAGTAGGCTCGCCGGCCCCTGCCCCAACGCAAGGCCGAAGCTGGCGCAGCGGCATGCCGGTTGGCCGTGGGATGATGATCCCCTGCTGACAGAAGGGTGTCAGGACAGAAAGCGTAGTCTGGCGACAATGACGGACTCTCTCGACAAGCCCGACACATTTATGCATGGCGCGGCCAGCATAGCCGCCGAACGCACGCTCGGCATCGTGCTGGTCTCGGCTTCGGCTGTCGCTTTCGCGCTCACCGGCGTGCTGACCAAGTCGATCCATGCCGATCCGCTGACCATCACCTGCTGGCGCGGTTTCTTCGGCTCGATCCTGATCACGCTCTACGTGCTGTGGCGCCGGCGCCGCTCGGGCGGGCGCGAGAGCCTGCGGCTCGGCTGGCGCGGCTGGCTGCTGGCGGTCGAGGGCGCCGCCGCCAGCATCGCCTTCATCTCGGCCTTCAAATTCACCTATGTCGCCAACGTCGCGGTCATCTACGCGACCTCGCCCTTCATCGCGGCACTGCTCGCCTTCCTTTTGGTGCGGGAGAAAATCCGGCTGCAGACGATGGTTGCCGCCGCGGTGTCGCTCTGCGGCGTCGCCATCATGGTGGGCGCCGGTCTCGGCAGCGGGCATCTGTTCGGCGACGGACTGGCGCTTTTGATGACGGCCGGCAGCGCGCTCTACATGATCATGGTGCGCGCCTTTCGCGATTCACCCGTCGTCTGGGCCGGCGCCGTCTCTGCCTTCCTGCTTTTCGTGCTCGGCTGGTTCGTCACCGATCCGCTGGCCGTCTCAACCCGCGACGTGCTGCTGCTTGCCGCCTTCGGCTGCTCCTTCGCGCTTGCCTCGATCCTGTGGACGGAGGGTTCGCGGCTGATACCGTCCGCCGAAGCCGGCCTGCTCGGCTCGGCCGAGGTGCCGTTCGCCATCCTGTTTGCCATGCTGTTCCTCGGCGAAGTTCCGCCGATGGCCAGCGTTCTCGGTGGCGCCATCGTGCTTTGCGCGGTATTCGCCCATGCCGGACGCGATTGGCTGAGAGCGAAATCGGCGCGTTCGTAAAATTATTTTGCAAGTCACGGAACCATCATTGGCGTGAGGCATTATCGCATCGACGGGTCACCCCCCAAGTCCCCCCAAACCCCTCGACCCGTCCGACTAGAAGCCGACCCGCAAAAAGGTCGGCTTTTTCTTTGGGCGATTGCTGGGCTGACGTGCTGCAGTTTGCGTTCAGGACGGCAAGGCCAGGCCGCCGCCAAGAAGCTCCGCCAGATCCCGCGCCGGACGGCTGGCCTCGCGGCCGAGCCGGATGGCAAAGTCGGTCACCGGCAATGACGGGAGGTCGAGATCGGCAGACGCCTCCACGATGCCGGAATGGGCGAAACGCCGGGTGCGCGGCGTCAGCGCGATGCCGGCGTTGACCGCGGTCCGCAGCCCGGCAAGGCTGGCGCTGCCGGCGGCGATGCGATAGCGGCGGCCGGCGGCGTCGAGCGCATTGAGCGCGGCCTCCCGGAAGCCGCAATAGGGGTCGAGCAGCGCCAGCGGCACCGCTTCCTGCCGCGTTGCCAATCCTTTTTCCGAGCAGAGCCACAGCATCGGCTCGCTGATGAGGGCCGTTTCATCCGGCGATGGGGCATGGCGCATGGTGATCGCAAGGTCCAACTGGCCTGCCTGCAAGGCCGACCCAAGCTCCAGGGAGCGGCCGACGCGCAGCTCGATCCTGACGCGCGGGTGGCTGGCGGCGAAGGCCCTGAGCAGGTCCGGCAGGCCCTGATCGGCAAAATCCTGCGTCGTGCCGATGGCGATGCGGCCGCCGGCGCGCGCGCCTTTCAGCGCCAGCCAGGCCTCGGTGTGGACGGCAAGGATGCGCCGCGCATGGCCGACAAGATCCTCGCCCGCCGGCGTCAGCCCGCGACCCCTGCCCTGTGGAACCAACAACGGCTCGCCGACGATCTCTTCCAGCCGCTGCATCTGCGCGGTCACCGCCGACGGTGTGCGGCCGACTGCGGATGCGGCCTTCGCGAGCGAGCCCGCGTCGACGAAGGCGAGGAAGGTTTTCAGGAGATCGGGATCGAGCGCTTCCATACTTCGATGATATCGAATCATTTATCAAAAACAATTCGATTTTATTGATGTAAAGACAGTGACATGATCCTCCCATCGAAGGCGCAAGGCGCCCACCACGAAGGAGAGAAAGATGCCGATCATCAATGTCAGCGCCACCGGCAAGCCGGACGCCAAACTGTCCGCAGCGATTGCCAAGGAGGTCACCGAGACCACCGCAAAGCTGCTGCGCAAGGATCCGACCATTACGGCGGTCGCTGTCAATTACATCGATCCGCAGCACTGGTTCGCCGGCGGCAAGTCGTTGGCCGAACACGGAACCAACACGTTCTGGCTCGACATCAAGGTCGTCGACGGCACCAACACCAAGCTCGAGCTCGAAGCCTATCTCAAGGCGATCTTCGAGGCTTTCGACGGGCTGCTGGGCGGCGTGCATGAGGAAAGCTACGCCTTGGTGCATGAGGTGCCGGCCGCCGCCTATGGCTTTGGCGGCAAGAGCCAGGAGTTCCGTTTCATCAGCGGCAGGCTGAAGGCGGCGTAGCGCCGTCTTCCTCTTCTCCCCTTGTGGGAGAAGGTGGCCGAGCGAAGCTCGGTCGGATGAGGGGGTGTTGGACGGAGTGCCGCATCGCAAGCTAAGCGCCTCAAAGTGCTTGATTTTCCAGCGCCTCATTTCTTCCAACACTCCTCATCCGTCTCGGCGCTATCGCGCCGATCCACCTTCTCCCACAGGGGGAGAAGAGGGCGTCGCGCCCCCAACATTGACGTTACCCCCCATTCCGCTACCCTCTACCGCCGAAGCGGTCGCTCAAGAGCCGCGCTGGAGGAGACTGGGAGAAGCGGCATGATCCTGACCTTGGCGCTGCTGGCGGGCCTTGTCTTTGCCTGGCTGCTGATCGCGGTGATCGAAAGGTTCCGGCTCGACCTGCGTTTCACCCAGGCGCTGCTCTACGTGCCGTTCAAGCTCGCCTATCGCATCGCCGACAACCGCATCCGCATCGCCCGCAGCGCGAAGACACCGGTGATCTATGTGGTCTCGCACCAGTCGCGCATCGAGCCGGCGCTGATGCTGTCGCTGCTTCCCGACGACACGCTGCACATACTGGACGAGGCTTCGGCGCGCTCGCCCTGGCTGGAGCCGTGGCGCGAGCTTGCCCGTACGATCGCCTTCAATGCCGAGCACGTCTTCGTCAGCCGCCGGCTGGTGCGCGTGCTGAAGGGCAAGGGACGGCTCGCGGTCTATCTGCCCGACAACGTCGAGCCAGACGTCAAATCCTTCCGGCTGTTTCGCGCCATCACCCGCATCGCCATGCAGGCCGACGCGCGCATCGTGCCGATCTTCGTCGCCGGCACGCGCGACCTACCGCTATCGATGACGCCGGCCGACAAGGCGCCCCGGCACTGGTTCCCGCGCCTGTCCGTGAGCGTGCTGGAGCCGATGACCATCGCCGAGCTGGTGGCGCGCAACCCCGACATGGCCTCCAACACCAACGCGCTGTTCGACCGCTTTGCCGAGGCGCGGCTCTACGGCACCAATCTCGATCGTGGGCTGTTCCTCGCCATGCGCGACGCCGCCGACCGCATCGGCCCTTCGCAGCCGATCATCGAGGATGTGATTTCGGGCTCGCTCAGCTATCGCAAGCTGTTCATCGGCGCGCGCGTGCTCGGCCGCCATTTCGAAACCGTGACGGCGCCCGGCGAAGCGGTCGGCGTGCTCTTGCCCAACGCCAATGGCGTGGTGCTGTCCTTCGTCGGCCTGATCTCGGCGACCCGCGTGGCGGCAATGATCAACTACACGGCCGGCCCGGCAAGCGTGACCGCGGCGATCCGCACCGCCGTCATCAGGACGGTCGTTTCCTCCCGCGCGTTCATCGAGAAGGCGGGCATCGACGACATCGTCGCAGCGGTCGAGGCGGGTGGCGCGAAAATGCTGTGGCTGGAGGATGTGCGCGCCGGCGTCACCGTCCTGGACAAGGTCGCCGCCGCGCTTCTGTGGCGCTTCCCGCTGCAGCGGCAGCAGGCGGGCAAACCGGCGGTGATCCTGTTCACCTCCGGCTCGGAAGGCACGCCGAAGGCAGTTGTCCTGTCGGACCGCAACCTGCTTGCCAACGTCATGCAAGCGGAGGCGCGCGTCTCCGTCTCGCCGGCCGACATCCTGCTCAACGTGCTGCCGGTGTTTCATTCCTTCGGCCTAACCGGCGGCACCATCCTGCCGCTGGTGCTCGGGATAAAGCTGTTCCTCTATCCTTCGCCGCTGCACTACAAGATCATCCCCGAGATCGCCCGCAAGGTGAAGCCGACCGTGATGTTCGGCACCGACACCTTCCTCGCCAACTACGCCCGTACCGCAAAGGACGGCGACTTCTCCAGCCTGCGCTTCGTCGTGGCGGGCGCGGAAGCCGTCAAGCCGGAGACGCGGCGCACCTACCGCGAGCGCTTCCAGGCGTCGATCGTCGAAGGCTTCGGGCTGACCGAGGCCGCGCCGGTGGTGGCGGTCAACACCGCCATCCACAGCCGTGACGGCACGGTCGGGCGGCTGCTGCCGGCCATCCGCATGAAGCTGGAGCCGGTCGAGGGCATCGCCGAGGGCGGCCGGCTGTGGCTCGACGGGCCGAACATGATGATGGGCTACATGACCGCCGACCGCCCCGGAGAACTGCAGCCGCTCGAAGGCTGGCACGACACCGGCGACATCGTCTCGATCGACCGCGACGGTTTCATCACCATTCGCGGGCGAGCCAAACGCTTCGCCAAGATCGCCGGCGAGATGGTCTCGCTCGGCGCCGTCGAGATGCTGGTGCAGTCGCTGTGGCCGGAAGAACGCCACGCGGCGGTGGCGGTGCCCGACAAACGGCGCGGCGAGCGCATCGTCCTGGTCACCACCGCCGGTGACGCCAATCCGGAAGAGCTGCGCCAGTTCGGCAAGAAGGCGGGCGCGGCCGAATTGATGGTGCCCAACGACATCATCAAGGTGGACGAGATCCCGGTGCTGGGCTCCGGCAAGACGGATTATGTCTCGGCGCGCAAGCTGGCGATCGACCGGCTGGGACTGGACGTGGCGGCGTAGCTGGGACGTGGGAGAGACAGTATTCCGAGCGCTGGCGGGGCAGCGCCCCCCCTCTGGCGGTATCAGAATTCGTTCGTGGTGGTCGTCGGCGCGCGCAGGAACTCGGCGACTCGAAGTCGCGCGTCTCCAACAGATTCAGCCAATATCCGAAGGCGGCACCTTCTCGCCTTCGCGCATAGCACGCTTCGAATAGGCGCGCACCGAAAACGGCAGGAAGAGCAGATAGCCGGCGACCGAGGCGGTCAGCGTGTACCAGGGATAGGCCATCAGAAGCAGGATGTAGAGCACGACGCCCAGGATGACCGGCAGCACCCTGTCGCCCGGCACCTTGACGCTCTTGCCCGAATAGACCGGCAGCCGGCTGACCAGCAGAAACGCGATCAATACCGTGAAGCCGGTGGCGACGAAGGCGGCCGGCCGGGTGGGCTCCAGCCCAAGCCGCAGGAAGTAGAGATAGAGCGGCAGCATGACCAGCACGGCTCCCGCCGGGGCCGGCACGCCGACGAAATATTCGGTCTGCCAGGCCGGCTGATCGTGGTCTTCGGCCAGCACGTTGAAGCGGGCAAGCCGCATGCCGCAGGCGATGGTGAACAGAAGTGCTGCGATCCAGCCCGGCGAGCCGGCGCGGTCGAGCAGGAAGGCATAGAGCACCAGGGCCGGCGCCACGCCGAAATTGACAATATCGGCCAGCGAATCCATCTGCGCGCCGAATTTCGAGGTCGCCTTCAGCATGCGCGCGAGCCGCCCGTCGATGCCGTCGAGGAAGGCGGCAAGCAGCACCATCACCACCGCAATCTCGAAGCGGTTCTCGAAGGCGAAGCGGATGCCGGAAAGGCCGGCGCAGATGGCAAGCACGGTGACCAGATTGGGCAGCACCATGCGCATCGGGATCTCGCGGATGCGCGGGCCGCCGCTGGCATGGGCCTCGAATTTCTTGAACGGCGCGCCCACCGTTCAGGAAACCCTGACCAAAGGGGTGACCGCGGCGCCGCCGAATTCGGCCAGCACGGTCTCGCCGCCCACCGCCGTCTGGCCGACGGCGACGCGCGGCACGGCGTTCGTCGGCAGGAAGACATCGACGCGCGAGCCGAAGCGGATCAGCCCGAAGCGCTCGCCGATGGCGATCGAGCCGCCCGTTTCGGCCCAGCAGACGATGCGGCGCGCCACCAACCCGGCGATCTGGACGGCGGCGATGGTGCCATTGGGGCTGTCGATGACCAGCCCGTTGCGCTCATTCTCGGCGCTTGCCTTGTCGAGCTCGGCGTTGAGGAATTTGCCCGGCTTATGCTCGATGCGCGTGATCCGGCCGCGCACCGGCGCGCGATTGATGTGGCAGGAAAACACGTTCATGAACACCGAAATGCGGGTCATCTCGCCCGATCCGAGCCCGAGCTCGGCCGGCGGCACAGCAGGACCGACCGCCGAAATCACGCCGTCGGCCGGGCTCACCACCAGCCGGTCGTCGACCGGCGTGACGCGCTCGGGATCGCGATAGAAATAGATGCACCAGGCGGTCAGGATCAGCCCGATCCAGAACAGGACCGAGGAGAAATAGCCGAGAAACAGCGTCGCCGCGCCAAAAGCCGCGATGAAGGGATAGCCTTCGCGATGGATCGGGACGAACGTATTCTTGACCGAGTCGAGAAGCGTCATAGGGCTTGGGCGGTCCCTGTTTCAGGTTGCGCCTCAATAGCGGAAAGGTCCCCTCCCCGCAACGCAACAATGGGGGTGGCGGGCGTCGTCGCTAATAGTCATGACTTTCAGCGCCTACTGTAGGAACCTGGCCATCTCATCCGTCCTAGGCTGGACAACGCGCCCAGGAGCCAGCCAATGTCGTCATCAAACAGCGCCAGGAAAGCCAATCTCATCACCGAAGGGCTCGCCTTTGGCGAGTCGCCGCGCTGGCATGACGGCCGGCTCTGGCTCTGCAACTGGGGCACAGGCGAGATTGTCGCCGTGGAAAACGGCAAGGGCGAGGTCATGCTCACGGTGCCGGCGGTCCTGCCCTATTCGATCGACTGGCTGCCAGATGGACGATTGCTTGTCGTGTCCGGCCGGGAAGGCCTTCTGCTGCGGCAGGAAGCGGACGGAACGCTGGTCACCCATGCCGATCTGCGGGGGTTGTCTAAAAACCCCTGGAACGAAATCGTCGTCGATGGGCGCGGCAACATCTACGTCAATGGCGGCGGGCCGACAGCGGCGCCGGGCGACCATTTCGGACCGGGCACCATCGTGCTGGTCACGCCGGACGGCGCGGTGCGGCAAGTGGCCGACAACATTGCCTTCGCCAACGGCATGGCGGTGACGCCGGACAACTGGACGCTGATCGTCGCCGAATCCCACGCCAGGCGGCTGACTGCATTCGATATCGGCGAAGACGGGAGCCTAGCCAACAGGCGCGTCTGGGCGGATCTCGGCGACGACTATCCCGATGGCATCTGCATCGATGCCGAAGGCTGCGTATGGTATGCCGACGTGCCCAACCGGCACTGTATCAGGGTCCGCGAAGGCGGCGCCAAAATCGACCGCGTCGAGGCCGATCGAGGCTGCTTTGCCTGCATGCTGGGCGGAGCCGACGGCAGGACACTGTTCATCCTCGCCGCCGAATGGCGCGGTTTCGAGAACATGGTGAGCGATGCCCGCACCGGTCAGGTGCTGAGCATCGCCGTATCCGCGCCGGGAGCCGGATGGCCTTCTTACAATTCCGGCACGCGCCGATAGTTGGCGATGTCGGCCTTGACGCCGAGGCGCTGGATCGTTTCCTGGGCGCTGAAGGCGATGCGCTCATGCGCCGCCTTGACGATCGGCACCACCTTGTCGACCGCGGCCTGGCTTTCCCATTCGACCATGGTCACGAGGTTGAATTCACCGGGGCCGGAGAATTGCTCGAGCAGGAAATCCTGCACGAAGCCCTCCTGCCGGCGCAACAGTTCGTGGGTCATCCTGGCCTTGGCGAGGATTTCCTCGCGCGCTTGCGCCGGCACGACGAACTTATCGACCCGGAACACGCTGCCGGTGCGGTGGTTATTGGTGTTCATTTTTTGTCCATCTCCGTTTGCCTGGCAGGTGGCTCGGAGACGGTTTGCAAGCTCAAGGTAGGTTCAGGTCAAGGGGAATTTTCGACTGTCAGGAGGCGCGGCGCCGAAGCTGCTGATCTCCCCCCTTGTGGGGGAGATGTCCGGCAGGACAGAGGGGGGCGCGAAGGAACGGGGCCTTTCTGATTTCAGCGAGGACGAACCGCGAGCCGGCAGATGTTTGTGGATCTGGAAAGCGTCGACAGGGTCGGCGGAACAGCGCCCCCCTCTGCCCTGCCGGGCATCTCCCCCACAAGGGGGGAGATTAGCGCTCCATCGTCTCAGCTCACCTCCGACGTCCTTCTCCTCACAATAACTCCCAGCTCGTCGCCCTCGCGGGCAAGGCGCAGCCGCTCCTCGGCTTCGGTCGCCTCGCGCTGGCGGTCCCACATCGAGGCGTAGAGGCCGTGCCTGGCGAGCAGCGCGGCATGGGTGCCGCGCTCGGCGATCTGGCCGTCTTTCAACACTATGATCTCGTCGGCCGAGATCACCGTCGACAACCGATGAGCGATCACGATGGTGGTGCGGCCCTTGCTGACCAGGTCGAGCGCGGCCTGGATCTCCTGTTCGGTCTGGGTGTCCAGGGCCGAGGTCGCCTCGTCGAGCATCAGAATCGGCGGCGCCTTGAGGATGGTGCGGGCTATCGCGACGCGCTGCTTCTCGCCGCCTGAGAGCTTCAGGCCGCGCTCGCCGACCATCGAGCGGTAGCCTTCGGGCAGCTTGGCGATGAACGGTCCGATCTGGGCAAGCTCGGCCGCCTTGCGCACCTCCTCCTCGCTGGCGCCGACGCGGCCGTAGCGGATGTTGTAGGCGATGGTGTCGTTGAAGAGCACCGTGTCCTGCGGCACCATGCCGAGCACGGCACGCAGGCTCGCCTGCGTCACATCGCGGATGTCCTGGCCGTCGATCAGCACCTGGCCGGACTGCACGTCATAGAAGCGGAACAAGAGCCTCGAGATCGTCGATTTGCCGGCGCCGGAGGGGCCGACGATTGCCACCGTCTTGCCGGCCGGCACCTCGAAGGAGACGCCCTTCAGGATCTTGCGGTTCGGATCGTAGGAGAAGTGCACGTCGCGGAACTCGACCTTGCCGGAGCCGACCTTCAGCGGCCTGGCGCCCGGTTTGTCGACGATCTCCTGCGGCACGTCGAGCAGGTCGAACATGTGCTCGATATCGGTCAACCCTTGCCGGATTTCGCGATAGATAAAGCCGATGAAGTTGAGCGGCACCGAGAGCTGCATCAGCATGGCGTTGATGAAGACGAAATCTCCGACCGACTGCGTGCCAGCCTGCACTTCCAGCGCCGACATGCACATGACGACGACGGTACCGAGACCGAAGATGAAGCCTTGGCCGAAGTTCAGCCAGCCGAGCGACGTCCAGGTCTTTGTGGCCGCGATCTCGTAGCGCGCCATCGAGCGGTCGAAGCGCTCGGCCTCCATGCGCTCGTTGGTAAAATATTTGACCGTCTCGAAGTTGAGCAGGGAGTCGATCGCCTTGGTGTTGGCGTCGGTGTCGCTGTCGTTCATGTCGCGGCGTATCGAGATGCGCCAGTCGCTCGCCTTGACCGTGAACCAGACATAGATCCACACGGTGACCGCCACCACGGCCACATATTTCCAACCATAGGTGTAGGCGAAGATGCCGGCGGTCAGGGCGAATTCGAGGATGGTCGGCGCCGTGTTCAGCATGACGAAGCGCACGATCGTCTCGATGCCCTTGGTGCCGCGTTCGATGATGCGCGACAGCCCGCCGGTGCGGCGCTCGAGATGGAAGCGCAGCGACAGCTGGTGCATATGCACGAAGGTGCGGAAGGCGAGTTGGCGCACCGCATACTGGCCGACGCGGGCAAATAGCGCATCGCGCAGCTGGTTGAAGCCGAGCTGCACCAGCCTGAGCACATTATAGGCGATGACCAGCATCACCGGCGCGAGCATGAAGGCAGGCAGCGGCGGCGGCGTCTTCGAGCCGTGGGCCAGCGCATCGGTCGCCCATTTGAAGAAATAGGGACCGGCGACCAGCGTGACCTTGGCGACGACCAGGAGCAGGGTCGCCCAGGTGACGCGCGCCCTGAGGTCGGCCCGGTCGGCGGGCCACATATAGGGCCACAGGTTGCGCAGTGTGGTGAGGGTGCCGGATTCGGCGGAGACTGTCTTGTCGGCCACTATTCTTGCCTTTTGGGTGGGAGGGTCAGCGGCTGGCGCAGCAGGAATTGACGAGTTCACGGAGCGAGGCGGAGACGCCCGCCAGTGCGGCATGATCAACCGCGTAGCGCGAGCGCTGGCGATCGGCCTCGAAGCTGACGAGCCCGGCCTCGACCAGGATTTTCAGATGTTGCGAAACCGTCGACTGGGCGAGATCGAGATGGTCGACCACCTCGCGGCAAGAGCAGCAACGGCTGGCCGAAAGATGCTTCAGGATCTCGATGCGCGCCGGATGCGAGAGCGCGGCGAGGCGCAGCGCCATGGCGCGGCTGTCGGCGCAGCGGCTTTCGAGGGATTCGGTCATCGTCCATCGGCGATAGACGATGAAGGGTGACAGGGCAAGCTAGGCGGATGGGTAGCAAGGGCAATCTCCCCACAAGGTGGGAGATCGGCCAATCACCCCCTACTCCGTCTTCGGCGTGGTCACCTGGTCGCCGATGGCCTTCATGTCGGCCGGTTCGCCTTCCTTCGACTTGCCGGGCACCTTGAAGACCTGGCCGGGCCAGATGCGGTCGGGATCGCGGATCTGGTCCTGGTTGGCGAGGTAGATGGTCGAGAAGCGCGTGCCGTGGCCGTAGACGCGGCGCGAGATGCGCCAGAGGGTGTCGTTGCGGCGGATGATGACGGTGCCGTCGGCATGCTCGAGCTTCGGCGCGACGGTCTCCGACACGCCGGTCGACGGTGTTGCCTCGGCGACCTTGGCGGGCGCCTCGGCGGGCTTGGTCCCCGCAGTGGCCGAAGCCGCGGGCGCCTCGGCATCGGCGGTCGCCGGCTTGGTCTCGCCCGTCTTGGTCTCACCTGGCGCGACGGCGGCGATCGATTCGCCGGGCTCGCGCTCGAACGGCACGGCGGCGCGGGCGACGACCTTGACGCCGTCATTGTCGAGGCCATCGACATGGATGGTGTAGTTGCCGACCGGAATGTCGCGCTTCGCCTCGATCAGGAAATGACCGTCGCGCGAGGTCTGCGCATCGCCGAGCAGGATGGCATCGGCATAGGCGCGCACCTTGCGGCCGGGATCGGCCGTGCCTGCGACGAAGATCTTGCTGCCGTCGATCTCGACCGCTTCGACAACGATCTTTGGTTCACCGGTCGCCGGCGCGGACGCCTGGTCGCCGGTGGCGGTCGTTCCCGGAGCCGCCGCCTGCTTGGAGGCTGCTGGCGCGGCCGGCTTGGTTCCGGCTTCAGGAACGGTGATCAGTTGCGCGGCCTTGCCCGGTTCCTCGACCATCGCCAAGACCTGGCCCGTCGGGCTCTGCGGCACGGAGACGACAGCGGTCTGGGCCGAGGCGACGGCAGCGCCGCCGACCGTCTGGCGCAGCGTGATCGTATAGTCGCCCGGCTTCAGCGGATCGTCGAGCACGATGGCGAAGGCGCCGTCAGGGCCGGAATCGGTCGAGCCGAGCACCGTTGCGCCATTCAGGATCTCGACCTTGGCGTTGGGCGCGGCGCTGCCAGCGACGACGATCGAGCCGTTGCCTTCGACGCGCACCACATCGAAGGTCGGCAGCGTCGGACCGGCGGCGGCCGGTGCCGTCGCGCCGTCGGCGGGTGCCATCGTGTTGGCCGGCGCCATCGTAGCAGGAGCCTGGGGCACGCGCCCCTCGGTGGTCGTGCCCGAGGATTCGGCCGGTTTCGCATCGGTCTGCGGAAGTGCCGCGACCTGCGCCGGTTTCTGACCGACATAAGGATCGAGCGCACCCGACCCATAGGCGACCGCCGCAACGACGACGATGCCGCCCGTCGCGAACAAAAACGCCCTAGAAGGATTGATAGCCATAACTCTGTATTGCCCCCTTAGCCACCTAACGCTCGGTCTAGCGTGTTTTCTCCAAGCTCACAAGAAAAAGCCCGTCCGCGGGCTTGACCCGGCCAACCGTCCCCATCACCAATCATCGTCATGAACACGATTCGATCCGTCTGCGTCTATTGCGGCTCGTCTCCGGGCCGCGACGAGGCCTATATCAAGGCCGGCCACATACTCGGCCGCTCGCTTGCCAAATCCGGGTTGCGCCTGATCTATGGCGGCGGCACCAAGGGTATCATGGGCGCTGTCGCCGACGGCGCGCTCAAGGCCGGCGGCAAGGTCACCGGCATCATCCCGCGCTTCCTGATCAACAAGGAGGCGACCGAGACTGCCCTCGACAAGCTCGACGAGCTTTTGATCACCGACAACATGCACGAGCGCAAGCACAGCATGTTCGAAAAATCCGACGCCTTTGTGGCGCTGCCCGGCGGCATCGGCACGGTGGAGGAAATCGTCGAGATCATGACCTGGGCGCAGCTCGGCCATCATCGCAAGCCGATCGTCTTTGCCAATGTAAAGGGATTCTGGGACCCGATGATGGCGCTCCTCGAGCACATGTCGGGGGAAGGCTTCATCCACACCGCGCACCGGGTGAAGCCGCTAGTGGTCAACGACCCCGCGGCAATCGTCGCCGCCATCATGGTGGCCGGCTCGTCGGTCGACGCGCCGACCGAGGGGGTGCGGGCGGTGATAGACAAGATGTAGGCAGTAGGGATCGGGCAGTAGGCAAATAGGAAAGAGCACCTACTGCCTACTGCCTACTGCCTGCTGCCCTCCTCAAATCCCCAATCACTGCCCGCCGGTCATTCTTCCGCCAGGCGAGATGGATCGACACGCTGCGCTTGAACCACGGCAGGTCGCGGAAGATCACGCCGGGGGGTGCCGCGCTTCGCAGGCTTTCCTGCACCGTCGCCAGGCCGAGGCCGGCGCTGACCAAGCCGAGCGAGGTCAAGGGATCGGCCGTCTCGTAAACGATATCAGGAACGAAGCCGGATTCGGCGCAGGCCGCCAGGAACTGCGCTCGGTTGGTGTCGCCGGGCTGGCGCACGACGGTGATCCAGACGCGCCCGTCGAGCTGGCCCGGCGCGATGTCGGCTACATCGACCAGCGGATCGCCCTCGGGGATTGCCAGAACCAGCGGCTCGCGCCGCACCAGCTCGCTCTCAAGATCCGGATCGCCCTCCGGCGCCGGCGCATAGACGAAACCGAGGTCGAGCACGCGCTGCCTCAGATCCTCGAACTGCGCCGCCGTGCGACGGCTGCGCAGCTGCAGATGGAAATCCGGCCGCGCGCGGCGGAAATCCTTCAGCATGGTCGCGACCAGCCCGGCATGCACCGCGCCCTCAACATAGCCGATGGCCAGACTGCCTGTGGCGCCGCTGGCGAGGTTGCGGCCGAGCTCTTCCAGCCGCGCCGCATTGGCAAGCAACGCGCGGGCTTCGGCAAGGAAAGCCCTGCCCTCGGCATTGAGATGGACGCGCTGCTTCGCCCGCTCGAACAATGTGACGCCGAGCTGTTCCTCGAGCTGCATGATCTGCCGGCTCAAGGGCGATTGCGAAATGTGCAATTGCTCGGCGGCGCGGCCGACATTGCCGGCCTCGGCGACGGCGATGAAATATCTTATCTGGCGCAGGTCGAGCATCTTTCGCCTCCACGGATCAAGACTCTGAAGGTCTCAACTATAGCCTAATCAGTCTTGGACAGTCTGGTCAGGCGGCGCGATATCTCCCTCAGAAACCGGCCACAAGGAGATCGCCATGCAGTTCTTTGCCCTACTCACCCGCAACACCCAGAAGTTCAGCGACGCCGATTTTGCGCCGCTGCTGCCACCCGAGTCCGAACAGCGCAAGACGCTTTATGCGCAAGGCGCGGTGCGCCAGATCTGGAATCGCGGCGACGTCCCCGGCAGCGGCATGATGTTCGAGGCGGCCGACGAAAACGAAGTGCGCGGCCATCTCGCCACCTTGCCGCTGATCGAGGCCGGCATGATGGACATCGCGTCGATCGTGCCGCTCAACCCTTATCCGGGGTTCGGACCGAAGCGCTAACTGGGCATCAGGGAGAGGCTGTCGCCTTGTGCTGCAGCCTCACCACCTCGGAGCCGTGATCGCGCCAATCGTTCCCCTTGCCGGTAACGGAACCGTCGTTATTGTCGCGCCGATCCGAAATACAGGGACGAGAGCATCTATGAAACTTGGCTTTGTCGGCACGGGCGCGTTGAGCTCGGCGATCGTCACCGGGTTGAAATCGCTGCCGGGCGAGACGACGCCAGTGGTGATCTCGCCGCGCAACGAGGCGATCGCGGCCGACCTCGCCGCGCGCTTCCCGGATGTGCGCATTGCCGCCGACAACCAGGCGGTGCTCGACCAATCCGACACCGTCATGCTCGCGGTGCGGCCGCAGATCGCGCGCGAAGTGCTGCGGGAATTGCGGTTCCGGCCGGACCATCATGTCGTCAGCCTGATCGCCACGATATCGCGCGGGGAGATCGCCGCGCTTGTCGCGCCGGCGACACAGGTGACGAAAGCCCTGCCCATGCCGATGATCGCCCGCTTGCAGGGCGCGACGATCATCTGTCCGCCGGACCCGATCGTGACGGCCTTCTTCGGTAGGCTGGGCGGCGTGATCGAGGTCGAGGATCAGGACGAGTTCGACGCGCTCAGCGTCGTCACCGCCACCTATGCCAGCTATTTCAAATATCTCGACACGATCCACGCGTGGGTGCGGAGCCAAGGTGTTTCGAGCGACAAGGCACGCGCCTACATCGCCAGCATCTACAAGGCGTTGGCCAACGCGCCGGACACGGCGCCGGACGAAGATTTCATGCATCTTTCGCAGGACTATGCGACGCGCGGCGGCATCAACGAGCAGGTGCTGCGCGAGTTGAGCGAGCGCGGCACGTTCGATGCCTTTGCCGAGAGCCTGGGGCGCGTGCACAAGCGCATCGCGGGCGAGTGATCGCAAGCCGGCGCCAATCGCAGGAACATCGTCTTTAGACAAAATGGCCACAAGGCCTTAGGAGACCAATCCAGATCGCCAACGGCGCGCGCTCAAGGACCGAGCCCGTCGTTCGACAGCCGTGCGCACGCGGGCGGGCACTTCGCTCAGCATGTCGTGCATGGCCACGACTTTCCTGCTAGCTGTGGGCGAGAAAATTTCCGACAAGGCGCGACGGCGGGCTTTCGGCCTCGATGATCGTCAGCAAGGAAATCCAATTGAAGGGCAGCTTCCGCTTCGACACGCAATTCACCCCTGGCCGTCGACCTGATCGGCCGGCACGGATCGATGTTGCCCCGCTGCCCGGCGACAGGCCGCCGATCGCCGCGGCTCGAAAAGTCTTCGAGCCGGCGAGCGACAAATCGATGAAGGTGCAAATTGCATTCGACTGATTATCTCGGCCGCCTGTTCGGCCTCGAAGGCAGGCATGCCTTCATCACCGGCGCCAGCCGCGGCCTGGGCCTCGCCTTCGCCGAAGCGCTGGCCGGCGCCGGCGCACGCGTCACCATCGGCGGCCGCAAGGCGCAGGAGTTGAAGGCGGCCGGCGATCGCTTGCGCGCCGAGGGCCACACCATCGCGGAATCGGTGATCGACGTGACCGATACGCAGTCGGTCGAGCAGGCAATCGCGGCTGCGGAAGCCGGCATCGGGCCCATCGACATCCTGGTCAACAATGCCGGCATCCAGCGCCGCGCGCCGCTGGAAACGTTCAGCGACGCCGACTGGGACGCGCTGATGGCGACCAATCTCGACGGCGTGTTCAAGGTGAGCCGCGCTGCCGTGAAGGGCATGATCGCGCGCCGCAAGGGCGTCATCATCAACGTCTCCTCGGTGCAGAGCGCGCTCGCCCGCCCCTCGATCGCGCCTTACGCGGCGAGCAAGGGCGCCATCACCATGCTGACCAAGTCGATGGCCGGCGAATGGGGCCAGTACGGCGTGCGTGTCAACGCCATCGCGCCGGGTTATTTCAAGACCGAGCTCAACGCCGCCCTGGTCGCCGACGAGACATTCTCGACCTGGCTCACCGGCCGCACGCCGATGCGGCGTTGGGGCGACGTGGAGGAACTTGCGGGCGCCGCGGTGTTCCTGGCGTCGGACGCCGCGAGCTTCGTGACGGGGCAGACGCTGCTCGTGGATGGCGGGATCACGAGTGTATTGTGAGAGGAGTGGCGACGCCCGTCAAAGGGGCAGGTTCGCCTCCCCCACCGACAGATGCTGCTCGACGGGCGGATCAATCTTGGGACCCCTGGCGAATCCGGCCAACACCCGATCCACCGCCAGCCTGCCCGCCCCGCTCAGCGCCAGGATGAACATGCCGCCGGCGATGGCGAGGTCCTTCTCGAAATGCAGCAGTTCGTTCTGGCTGGCAAAATTGGTGTGGAAGAGGCCGGCCGTCATCAGGCAGAACAAGCCGAGCCCGATCGCGCCCAGCCGCGCCAGTATGCCGAGCGCCACCGACAGGCCGGCGCCAAGCTGCAGTGCAATGGTGGCGACAAGCAGCGGCGTGCCGACGCCGAGTGCTGCCATCGCCTTCTGGGCGCCCTCGAAATGGGTCGCCAGCTCCAGCCCCTCATGCACGAAGATCAGGGACAAAAGCAGCCGGCCGGCAAGCAAGGCCACGTCCCTGGCGCGCAGCTTCCCGGCGAGTTCGGTCGGTGTCATGGGTCCGCTCCATTTGCTGGAAACAGGCAGCGTCGCGCCCCGATGGACGCGCGTTGAGGTTGAATAGGTCGGAGCCGGCGCGAGGGAGAGGAACGCCGGCTCCGGTTTTCGGGCGCTGCCGCCGTGGCGCCCAAAAATTCAGTGCTCATGGGGGCAAGGTCGGCGCCAGGTCCCCCTCTCCGGCCGCTTCGCGTCCACCTCTCCCCCACTTTGTGGGGGCGAGGAAACGGGCCGCCTACTTCGTCACCTTGGTGTCAATCGCCTGCTTGAGGTCGGAAAGCTCCTCGCAGCCCGCCGGGCAAAGCTTTTGCAGCGAGGCGAGCTGGTCATTGGCCTTGGCCATGTCGCCGGTCTCGACATAGAGCTCGCCCAGATATTCATGCGCCGCCTTATGGTCGGGCTTAAGCTCCAGCGCCTTGGTGTAGTAGGTCAGCGAGGTCTGGTAGTCGCCGGTCTTGCGCAGCGTGAAGCCGAGCAGATTGTAGACATCGGCCTGCTGAGTGTCCTGCGCGAGGTCGCGCAGGTCGGCCAGCGCGCCCTTGTAGTCCTTGGCTTCGATCTTGGCCTTGACGGCGGTCAGGTCGGGCGCGTCGGCGCCCTCGATGTCGTCCACGGCATAGGCCGGAACGGCAATGGCGATCGGGGCCGCGGTCAAGACCGCAATGGCGCCGAGCACCGCGAAAAGTGCGTGTTTCATTGGAGTTGTCGCTTTCTCGTCAGGATCTGATTCAGATCGGATTTTCCGGTCAGATCTCGGTTGGGGTGAAGGCGTAGGCGTTGCCGTCCTTGACGAAGCTGCCTGTGCCCGGGAACGGGAAGTGCGAGCCGCAGATGCGGACATTGTCGGCAATCACCTGGTCGATGATCTTGTGGCGCGTCGTGATCGCCATCGGTCCGTCCTGGTCGTAGCTGCCCTGCCATTCGGGATGCGGAGCAAGCAGCGCCGGCACGTACATGGTGTCGGCCGAGACGAGGAACTGCTCGGAGCCGGCGTCGACATGGTAGACGGAATGGCCGGGCGTGTGGCCGGGCGCCGCCATGAGGCGGATGCCGGGCACAGCTTCGGTGCCGTCATCGACCAGCTTCCAGTTCTTCCATTTCGGGAAGTTTTCGGCGATGCGCTTGCCCGCCGGCTTGCGGCCCTCGGGCAGCTTGGCGAGCCGGCTCGGATCGGTCCACCAATTGTATTCGGTGGCGTTGACGATCAGCTCGGCATTGGGGAACACCGGGTCGTTGGTGCCCTTCTCTATCAGGCCCCAGACGTGGTCCGGGTGGAAGTGCGAGATCATGATGGCGTCGATCGACTTGTAGTCGATGCCGGCGGCCTTCATGTTGGCCGGCAGATGCGTGGCGTTGGCCTGCCACTGGCCGACGCCCGAGCCGGCATCCATCATGATGGTACGGCCGTTCATCTTGAGAACGACGACGGTGAGCGGGATCGGCATGAATTCGGTGGTCAGCCCCGCCTTGGCGAGCGCTGCCTTGGTGTCGTCGACCGACACGTCCTTGATGAAGGCCGGATCGTGCGGCTTGCGCCAGATGCCGTCATAGACGGCGGTGACCTCGAGCGAGCCGACCTTGTATTTGTAGAAGCCGACCAGCGGCTCGACCGGGGTCTCGGCGTGAGCGGCCGGCGCGAATTCGAGCTTGCCGGCAATGCCGAAGGCGGCCGCCGCGGCGGCGGATCCGAGCACCATGCGACGCGTCATATTGAACATCAGAAATCTCCTCTAATGGCTTGCGGGTTGCTGCAGGTTTCAGGCGGCAGTTCATTGGTTTGCCGCATGTCGTTGCCCCGAAACCGCTGCGCAGGGTGACATGCGCGGATATGGCGGAGGGCCTCCGACGGCTGCGGAAACCGGAGCCGGCCCTCATTGGGATCAGGACCTCTGTCCTGACTCCTGGGGAGGACCTTGAGTCCCACCGGGATCAGGACCTGCGGTTCTGACCCATGGTCAGCGACCCCAGATGCCCTGGCCGGGCTCTTCCGCAGCAGACTTGGCCGCCGCGTCGCGGCGGGCCGTTTCGGGCTTGGCGATCGAAGCGGTGGTGGCGGCGGCGGCCTGCTGGCCGGCATTCGTCGCGGTGAAGTGGTCGCTGCCGGCGAAGGCGCCGCCGGTGGCGACGAGGATGGCGGCCGCGGCGAAGACGATCATGTTCATGTGGGTGTTCCTTCCGGGTTGGTTGCTGCGTGCCTTGGAGGATGGCCTCGCTACACAGCAAGACCCGGACGGCCCGGGCTTTATTCCCGGAGCGCGGAAGAATTTTGGGATTCACGAAATCAGGATATGGACCGCCCGGGCGCCGGCCGTCATCGAAGTGTCGCACGCAAACGGGTCGCGCATGCTAGAAACGCTGCCTGGCCGCCCCCCGCGACCCCGACTGCATCAAGAGCCGGCGAAGCCGCCATGAACATCTCCCTCCCCGCCGAAGGGACCGACCTCTCGCCCTACCTGCCGGACGAGCACGGGCTGTTCTTCATCTACCATTTCAAGGCCGATGGTTCCCGCACCAAGGATCCTGCCGAGGCGCACTGGACCTGGCGAAGCTACCAAATCACCGACCTGCGCGCACGCCAGGAGATCGGCGCCGAGCAGGCCCTGCCGGCGTCGGTGCGCGACGCCTTCCTGTCGCCCAGCCACGGCTGCCAGATAGATTTCGAGGACGACTTCCTCTATGGCGACCTGCCCGACCTCAGGCACGATTTCGCGGAGGCGCGCGGGCTCACCCATTTCCGCTTCGCCTTCAACGACAAGATGCTGGTCGGCGCCCGCAAGCAGCCGCTGGAATCGGTCGACAAGATCCGCAAGCAGGTGGAGAGCGGCGCGCGCAAATTCCGCACGCCGGCCGAGCTGATCGAGGCGGTGATGGGCCAATCGCTCGACGGCATGGCGGTCGAGCTCGACAAGATGGGCGACACGCTCGACGGCATCGAGGACCGCATCGTCGTAGACGCATGGCATAGCGAGCGGCAGGCGCTGGTCGACGCACGCCGGCAGTTGGTGATCATCCACCGGCAGATGGCGACGCTCACCAACCTCTTCCGCCATCTCGACCACTCGCATCGCGACGAGCTGCCGGACCCGATCAACGAGATGGCCGCACGGCTTTCGCACCGGGCGCACACGCTGCATCACGACGGCGAGCAATTGCAGGCGCGCACGCGCCTGTTGCAGGACGAGCTGATGGCCAAGCTGACCGAGCGGTCGAACCAGCTGCTCTACGTCCTCTCCGTCATGACGGCGGTGCTGCTGCCGATGACCATCATCTCGGGCCTGTTCGGCATGAATGTCGGCGGGCTGCCGCTGGTCGACACGCCGATGGGTTTTTGGGTGGTGACGGCGATTTCGGTCGTCATCGCCGGCATCGTCTATATGTTCGTGCGGCGGCTCGGGCGGGTGTAGCGCTACGCTCTTGCTCGCAAATCCTCGACGATGGTGCCGACCGCACTGACTTCCGCCTCGTGGCCCGGCTCACGCCACGTCTCGGCAAGCCCGGCCGCGTACCATTCGCGCATGGCCGGCAGGTCGAGCAGCCGCTTCGGATAGGCAGCGGCCGCACCCTCGAAAGCCAGGCCATAGGACTGCGCCCTGAACGCAACGGGGGCGAAGAAGGCGTCGATCGCGCTGAAGCGGGCGCCGGTCAGGAACGGCCCGCCAAAGCGCGCAAGGCCATCGTTCCACAAGTCTCCCATGCGGAAGATGTCGTGCTTCAGCGCATCGGACATCGGTGCCAGCTCAACGCGCACGCCGCAGCTCATCGGGCAGTCATTGCGCAGGGCGGTGAAGCTGGAATGCATCTCGGCGGCGGCCGAACGCGCCCAGGCGCGCGCCTTGGCGTCCGCCGGCCAGACGCCTTGATGGCGTTCGGCAAGATATTCGACGATCGACAGCGAATCCCAGACCGCCCAGCCGTCATCGACCAGGCACGGCACGCGGCCATTGGGCGAGAACGACCGAAAGAGGCTGAAGCTCGGTCCGGTCGGGAACGGCGTCAGCCGCTCCTCGAAGGGAATATCGAGGACACGCATCAGCAGCCAAGGCCGCAGCGACCAGGACGAATAGTTCTTGTTGGCGATATGCAGAACGTACATCGGGCGCCCTCTTGTCTATCGTGTCGCGGAGGCCGGTTGGCGAACCTCGCGGCCCCTGAACATCGACCAGCTGTACATCGCCAGCGCCGCCCAGATCAGCGCGAAGGCGATGGCCTGGGTCGTGCCGAACGGCTCATCGAAGATCAGCACGGCGATCAGGAACACCATGGTCGGCGCGATGTATTGCATGATGCCGATGGTGGACAGGCGCAGCAGCCTGGCGCCGAAGGCAAAGAGCAGCAGCGGCACCGCGGTGATCGGACCGCAGCCGATCAGCAGCGCGGTGTCGGCACCGGCGCTGGAAATGAAATGATCCTGGCCAGTGGCGATCAGGTAGGCGATGTAGCCGAGCGCCGGCACGGAGAGCAGCAGCACTTCGAGCAGGAAACCCTGGCTCGGGCCGATCGGCAGTGTCTTGCGGAAGAAGCCGTAGGCGGCGAAGGAAAAGGCAAGTGCCAGCGACACCCAGGGCAGCTTGCCACCCTCGATGGTGAGCACCGTCACCGCGATCGCGGCCAGCGCAACGGCTGCGATCTGCAGCCGGTCGAGCCGCTCGCCGAGCAGCACCGCTCCGACGACGACGCTGACTAGCGGGTTGATGTAATAGCCGAGCGCTGTCTCAACGGTGCGGTCGACCGCGATTGCCCAGACATAGATGCCCCAGTTGATTGAGATCAGCACTGCCGTCAGCGCCGCCATCGCAAGGCTCTTCGGCGAGCGGATCGCCGCCTTGAAGTCGGCGGTGCGGCCGGCCCAGATCAGCACCGCCGCTGCGATCGGCACCGACCAGACGACCCGGTTGGCGATCACCTCCGCAAGCGGCAGATGCGCCACCGCCTTCATGTAGAAGGGCAGCAGCCCCCAGAGGAAATAAGCGCCAAGCGCCAAAAGAAAGCCGCGGCGGGCCTTGGCGTCTTGATCGAGATCGGCTGTTGCGGTCACCATGGCCCAACGCTATGGCCCAGCGGGCTGTTCAAGACCATCACAAAATTATGATGGATCAATGGACTTTTTGTGATGGTTCAAGCGGCTTTCGCAGGCCCCTCTCCCCGCTCCGCGGGGCGAGGACAGGAGGCGGTGCTACTCCGCCGCCACCAGCCCGGCCATCTCGCGGTTCTTCATCAGCTTGTAGACGATCGAATCCATCAGCGCCTGGAAGGACGCGTCGATGATGTTTTCCGAGACGCCCACCGTCCACCAGCGGGCGCCGGTGGAATCATGCGATTCGACCAGGACGCGGGTGATGGCCTCGGTGCCGCCGTTGAGGATACGCACCTTGAAGTCGGCAAGCTCGAGATCGACGATCTCGCTCTGGTACTTGCCGAGATCCTTGCGCAGCGCGATGTCGAGCGCGTTGACCGGGCCATGACCCTCGGCCACCGACATTTTTTCTTCGCCATCGACCTCGACCTTCACGATCGCCTCGGAGACGGTCTTGAGATTGCCGTTGGCGTCGAAGCGGCGCTCGACCATGCAGCGGAAGGAGGTGACGTTGAAGAACTCCGGCAGGCCGTGCAGCATCTTGCGGGCGAGCAGCTCGAACGAAGCGTCGGCGCCCTCATAGGCATAGCCTTCGGCCTCGCGCTCCTTGACGACCGAGATCAGCGCGTCGAGCCGGTGGTCGTCCTTCGGCACATCGATGCCGCGCCGCTTCAATTCGGCGAGGAAATTGGCCTTGCCGCCCTGGTCGGAGACCATGACGCGGCGACGGTTGCCGACCGCCTCAGGCGGCACGTGCTCATAGGTCGCCGGCTCCTTGGCGAGCGCCGAGGCATGGATGCCCGCCTTGGTCGCAAAAGCGGACGAGCCGACATAGGGCGCCTGCGCTTCCGGCGCGCGATTGAGCAACTCGTCGAAGGCGCGGGAGAGCCGCGAAATGCCGGTCAGCGCCTCGGCCGAAATGCCGGTCTCGAAGCGATCGGCGAAGGCCGGCTTCAGCGCCAGCGTCGGCACGATCGAGATCAGATTGGCGTTGCCGCAGCGCTCGCCGATGCCGTTCAGCGTGCCCTGGATCTGGCGCACGCCCGCCTCGACCGCGGCGAGCGAATTCGCCACCGCCTGGCCGGTGTCGTCATGGGCATGGATGCCGAGATGGTCGCCGGGAATGCCGCCGGCGATGACTTTGCCGACGATTTCGCGCACTTCCGAAGGCTGCGTGCCGCCATTGGTGTCGCAAAGCACCACCCAGCGCGCGCCGGCGTCATAGGCGGTTTTGGCGCAGGCCAGCGCGTAATCGGGATTGGCTTTGAAGCCGTCGAAGAAATGCTCGCAGTCGACCATGGCTTCCTTGCCCGCGCCCACCGCCGTCTCGACCGAGGCCTTGATCGATTCCAGGTTCTCCTCGTTGGTGCAACCGAGCGCGACGCGCACATGATAGTCCCAGCTCTTGGCGACGAAGCAGATGGCGTCGGACTTCGACTGTACCAGCGCCGCCAGCCCCGGATCGTTGGAAGCCGAGACCCCTGCCCGCTTGGTCATGCCGAAGGCGACGAAGCTGGCATTTGCCGTCCGCTTTTTCTGGAAGAAGGCGGTATCGGTCGGATTGGCGCCCGGATAGCCGCCCTCGACATAGTCGACGCCGAAATCGTCGAGCAGCTTGGCGATGGCGATCTTGTCCTCGACGGAAAAGTCGATGCCCGGCGTCTGCTGGCCGTCGCGGAGGGTGGTGTCGAAGAGATAAAGGCGTTGTTTTGTCATGACAGTAACTCGAAAGGCCGCCGTAGAGCACGAACCTGCATGGTTATTTCCCCGCAAACCCATCCGTCGCGCGGATCAGCCGATCCTGTATCCCCGGCTCCGAATAAGCATGGCCGGCGCCCTCGATGAGGTGGAAATCCGCCTTCGGCCAGGCCTTGTGCAGCGCCCAGGCGTATTTCGCCGGGCACGGCATGTCGTAGCGGCCATGGACGATGGTGCCGGGGATGTCCTTCAGCTTCCACGCATCGCGCAGCAACTGACCTTCCTCCAGCCAGCCGGCATGGACGAAATAATGGTTCTCGATACGGGCGAAGGCCAACGCATAGTCGTCCTGGCCGAACGGCGTGCTGGTCTCGGGCTCGGGCAGCAGCGTGATCGTCTCGCCTTCCCACAGGCTCCAGGCAAGCGCGGCCTGAACTTGAGCCTTGCGGTCGGAGCCGACAAGCCGCTTGCGGTAGGCGGCCATCATGTCGCCGCGCTCGACCTCGGGGATGGGTGCTACAAAACGCTCCCATTTGTCGGGGAACATTTCGGAGACGCCGAACTGATAATACCACTCGAGCTCGGCGCGGGTCAGCGTGTAGATGCCGCGCACGACGAGCTCGCTGACACGTTCCGGATGCGTCTCGGCATAGGCGAGCGCCAGCGTCGAACCCCAGGAGCCGCCAAACACAAGCCATTTGCCGAAGCCCGCCATCTCACGCAGCCGCTCGATGTCGGCGACGAGATGCCAGGTGGTGTTGGCCTCCAGCGAAGCGTTGGGCGTCGATTTCCCGCAGCCGCGCTGGTCGAACAGGATGACGTCGTAGAGCTTTGGATCGAACAGCCGCCGGTGCTTTGGCGAGATGGTGCCGCCCGGGCCGCCATGCAGGAACACGGCGGGCTTGGCGCCCCTGGTGCCGCAGCGTTCCCAATAGATGGTGTGGCCGTCGCCGACATCGAGCATACCCGACTCGAACGGCTCGATCTCGGGATAGAGCGTACGCAAGGAACTGCCGTGGATCGTCATAGTTTCAAGCCATGCTGCGGCCAGTTGGCCGTCTCGTGGTCGGGATGCTGGAAGGAGATGATCTGCTCCTGCCGCCGATAGAAGTCGGGGTCGTCGAGGACCGGCGCCTCGAAGATCTTCTCCACCCAGGGCAGGCGAACCGCGTAGTTGACCTGGATCTGCGGCGCGAGATCGGAGCGGTCGTCGAAGGCGCCGATGGCGATCTCCAGCGCGCCCGGCTGACGATAGGTCAGCGGCGTGCCGCAGCGCGCGCAGAAGCCGCGATCGATGTTGACCGACGACTGGAAGTAGCTCGGCTCCTCGTGGGTCCATTCGACGCCGTCCTTCGGCACCGTCACCAGCGCGCCGAAGAAATTGCCGAATTGTTTCTGGCACATGCGGCAATGGCAGATGGACGCACGCCCGAGCTTGCCCTTGATGCGGAAGCGTACGGCGCCGCACTGGCAACCGCCGGTTCGAACTTGATCGGTCATGGTGTTTCCTCCGGCGGCCATTGGTCGGTGTCGTGATCGGGATGCTGATAGGAGACGAGCTCGGCGAGATAAGGCGCCGAGGCGATATCGGCCATCGTGTCTTCGCCCGGCAATTGGGGAATTCCATCGACGTAAGGGAGCTTCGCCTCGATGCCCCATTGGACGGTCGGGACAATGCCGGACGGATCGTCGAAGGCGGCGATTGCCAGCGCCATGCCGTCCGGCGCCTCGAAGGTCAGCGGCGTGCCGCATTCGGCGCAGAAGCCGCGCCAGACGGCATTGGATGAACGGAAGCGCTTCGGCTCGCCGCGCGTCCAGTCGAGCTTCGCGCCGCGCACCGAAACCAGCGGCAGATAGAAGTTGCCGCTCGCCTTCTGGCACATGCGGCAATGGCAGACCGAGGCGTCGCCCAATGTCCCCTCAACGCGGAAGCGCACGGCGCCGCACTGACAGCCGCCTGTATAGACCGGCCGGTTGTCGAGGCTCATGATACACTCCGGGTCATCGGTTCACTCCGGGCCATAGCAGACCGCCTCGACATTGTTGCCGTCGGGATCGAAGACGAAGGCGCCGTAATAATTGGGGTGGTAGTGCGCCCGCAGGCCGGGCGCGCAATTGTCCCTGCCGCCGGCGGCAAGGGCGGCCGCATGGGACGCGTCGACCTCGGCGCGGCTGCGCGCGGTGAAGGCGACATGCTGGGCGGTCCTGGGTTTGTCGGTTCCACCGCTCAACCAGAACACCGGCCGGTCGCGGCCGTAACCGCCGACCTTGGCGCCGCCGGTATATTCCTCCGGCACCATATAGAGCAGCGAAGCGCCCAGCGGCGCCATCGCCTTGTCGTAGAAGGTTTTGGACCTGTCGAAATCGGAGACGGTGATCCCGAGATGGTCGATCATGGAACGAGCTCCTGCGTTGGTGGCGCGGGCACATCGGCCACGCCGGCCACGATGACGATGTGCTGGCAGACATTGTCGATATCGCGGATCACGTCGTCGTTCCAGAAGCGCAGGATGGTCCAGCCGCTGGCGGCTAGATAGGCGCTTCTTGCTTCATCGTATCGTGAGTGCTCTGCATCCGCGTGCTGGCTGCCATCGACCTCGACTATCAGGCGATGTGTCGAGCAGGCGAAGTCAACAATGTAAGGCCCTATCGGCACCTGCCGCCGAAAGCTCATGCCCATCAGCCGATGGGCGCGTAACTCGTTCCAAAGCTTCAGCTCGGCATCGGTCATTGCGCGCCGCATCGATTTGGCGTTTTTGCGCTGACGGGATGGAACGAGGTCGTGGCCCATGGCTACACGACCCCACGTTGAAGATTAGCGAAACCGCAGGCGAGAGCTAATCTCCCCCCTTGCGGGGGAGATGTCCGGCAGGACAGAGGGGGGTGCTGTCCCGCCAACGTGGCAGTTGGAAAGAGCTGCTTTCTCTGGGAGTGGCGGCGAGTGTAGAAGCGGGCAAGCCGAAACGCTGGCGTTCCTTCACACCCCCCTCTGTCCTGCCGGACATCTCCCCCGCAAGGGGGGAGATCAGCTGTCACGAGCGCTTTCGCCAATCGCCAAAGTACCCTCACCGCTTGATCTCCCACGTCGTCACGCGCTCACCGGTAACCGGATCCTTGCCGTCCTTGAGCTGCACGCCCTGCGCCAGGAGTTCCTCGCGCATGCGGTCGGCTTCGGCCCAGTTCTTGGCGGCAATCAGCGCAAGCCGGTCGGCGATCGCCTTGGCGACCGCGGCCTCGTCCACCTTCGCCGCCCCGATATCGAAGCCGAGGAAGGCCAGCGCCGCCTTCAAGGAAGCAGCGGCTTTCTCGCCGGCGGGGCCGGCATCGATCGCCTCGCCGGCAAGCTGCGTCAGCCGCTGGAAGGCGGCGTAGGTGGCGAGGTCGTCGGAGAGCGCTTCCACCACCTCGGCCGGCAGGTCCTCCGCGGCCGCGGGCGCGAAGTCCGCGGCACGCTTCCATTTGCGCAGCGTGTTTTCCGCTTCCTCCAGCTTGCGCACGGAAAAGTCGATCGGCTCGCGGTAGTGCGTCATCAGCATCGCCAGCCGCAGCACTTCGCCCGGCCATTTGCGGCCGCCGAAAGTCTCGGTCTCCAGCAGTTCGTGGATCGAATAGAAATTGCCCAGGCTCTTCGACATCTTCTGGCCTTCGACCTGCAGGAAGCCGTTGTGCATCCACACATTGGCCATGACCTTGGTGCCGTGGGCGCAGCGCGACTGGGCGATCTCGTTCTCGTGGTGCGGGAAGATCAGGTCGAGCCCGCCGCCATGGATGTCGAAGACCTCGCCAAGATAGGCGGCAGACATGGCCGAGCACTCGATATGCCAGCCCGGCCGGCCCCTGCCCCATGGGCTTTCCCAGCCGGGCTCCTCCGGGGTCGACAATTTCCACAGCACGAAGTCGCCGGGGTTCTTCTTGTGCGCGTCGACCGCGATGCGAGCGCCCGCTTGCTGCTCGTCGAGGTTGCGCTTCGACAATTCGCCATAGTCCGGCATCGAGGCGGTGTCGAACAGCACCTCGCCGCCGGCGACATAGGCGTGGCCGCGCTCGATCAATTGCCGGATCAGCGACAGCATGTCGACCTTGCCGTCGGCGCGGGGCGCGACGAATTCGGTCGCGCGCGGCTCGTAGGTCGGCTGCAGGCAGCCGAGCGCGGCAACATCCCGGTGGTACTGGTCAGCGGTCTTTTCGGTGACCTTGCGGATGGCGTCGTTGAGCGAAAGCCTTCCGGCCGCGATCTCTGCGCCGAAATCGCGAAGCGCGCGTGTGTTGATCTTGTCGTCCACGTCCGTGATGTTGCGCACATACGTGACGTGGTCCTCGCCGTAGAGATGGCGCAACAGACGGAAGAGAACGTCGAAGACGATCGCCGGGCGCGCATTGCCGACATGGGCAAAGTCGTAGACGGTCGGGCCGCAGACATACATGCGCACATTCTGCGGATCGATCGGGATGAATCGTTCCTTCGTCCGCGTTAGCGTGTTGTAGAGACTGAGGCCCTTCGATGCGTCAGACATGCGTGCTCCGATTCCCTGGACTTGGATGGAACCTCCTTGCGCCAAGGCGCAAATCGGGTTCCAGCCTGCTGGCCGGGGCGTTTGTCCAATCTAGGGAAAGATGAGGCGAAAACGTCCGGACCAGCGCGAGGCTAGCCAATAATGCAAATGCCACAAATGGCGAAAGACGTTTTCATGGGCGGCTTTATCGCGCTGGCGGGTGTTGCCGTCAAGTCGCTCAACTTAGGAAAAATGTCGTTGGATCACAGGTAAAGACCGGCCGAAACATTTTATTAAACATGTCGGCACAGTGATGAAACATTCGCCGGCTAGACCCGCCAGATGTCACGATTTGGTCGGAATCGGCCGCCAAACGCTGAACACGAAACTGTTACCAGGGAAGAGAACAATGGCTCGCAACAAGCAGGAACAGACCCGAACGGCGCAACCGGCCTTGGCCAGCCACTATCGCGCAATCGGCCCGGCTGCCATCGTCGCAGCCCTCCTCCACACCGCGAAGAAGAAGAAGCCGGCGCAGAAGATCGTCTCGCCGCGCGCTGCCTGAAAAGGCACGACCGGCGCAGTCTCCGATCCTGGACGCCGGCGATGAGGGCGCGAACGAGCGCCCTGGAGATGAAGGCCCTGCAAGCAGCCTCTCGAGGCCAGCAGCCTTCGCTGGTTTGACGCAATTGCCGACGGAAAACCGCTCCACACTTTTCCTGGAATTGCTTAAAACAAGCTCATCTGGTTCTCGTCCGCGCCGGGCTTCCGGCGACTGACTTTTTCGGCTTGCGGCCCGACGACGCCGCGCTCCTGAATCTCCGGCCCGGTTTTGGCGACCTTATTGACCAGGTCGGAAACCGGAATTGCCTCGAAGAAATCGGGCTCGGCGGGCTTCAGCAGATCGAGCACGTCGCGCGGCTCCTGCGTGCGGCAATCGAGCCAGCGGGCGAAGTCACGCTCGTCGATTACAACCGGCATGCGGTTGTGTATGTGCGCGATGCCGGCATTGGCCTCAATCGTCAGAATCGCCCCGGTGTCCATCTCCGAGCCGCCCGGTTCGGCATAGGTCTCGATCAACCCGGCGAAGGCGACGACCCCGCCCTGCTTCGGCCGGATCCAGTAGGGTTGGCCCCCTTTGCCGCCCGATTGCTGCCATTCATAGAAGCCGGAAGCCGGAACCAGGGCGCGGCGATGGCGCATGGCGGTCTTGAACGAGGCCTTTTCCAGCACGCCTTCCGAGCGGGCGTTGAAGAGCAGCGGAAAAGCCTTGGTGTCCTCGACCCAGGTCGGAATCAGGCCCCAGCGCACCAGCATCGCCTGACGGTCCGGCAGGTTGGAACCGGGCGACCGTTGCGGCCCGGCGAGCGCCATCAGCACCGGCTGCGTCGGCGCGATGTTGTAGCGCGCCGGGAATGCCTCCAGTTCGGCCAAGCCGAGGAAGGCGGCGGTCCGGTCCGGCGTCGCGGTCAGGGCAAAACGTCCGCACATGCATCTGCGCTCTTGATTGATGTGCCATCAAAGTGGCGATGGAACCGCCGCGCTGCAACGGTTAAAACCCGGTCGGATCAACCGGTCCACAACACAGGCTGCGGAAAGACTCGGCGACCTCATGGAACAGCGCAAGATCATACCAGCCGTTTCCGTCGCCGTCATACGCGGCGAGACGGCGCTTCTGGTCAAGCGCGCGCGAGCGCCATCGCAAGGGCTCTACGCCTATCCCGGCGGCAAGGTCGAATCCGGGGAAACGCTTGCGCAAGCCGCGGCGCGCGAGTTGCGGGAAGAGACCGGCCTCGATGCGAAGGACTATCGCGCGTTGCGCGACATCCATATCGACGGCCGTGCCGACAACCATCCGGTCGATTATCTGCTGACGGTATTCGGCGCCGCCTATGCCGGCGGCGAGCCCGTAGCCAGCGACGATGCCGAAACGGCCGCCTTCTACACGCTGGCGGAAATGGCGGAAATGCCGCTCGCCGGTGACGTGTTGTCGGTCGCTGAAGAGTTGCTTGGACCGTTGCAAAACGCCCGGCGATAGGCGTTAAAAATCGCCTTGCAGGGAGTAAAATGATTCGCCACAAAAGCCCTGCCCTTTGATCGCAAGGCTTTGATGACCCGCGCTTCCCCTCTCCTCGCCGCGTGCCTTGCCATCAGCATGGCTGTCGCGGCGCGGCCGGCGTTCGCGGCCGAGTCGCCGTTCGAGCCCGGGCTGATGCGGCTGGCGGAAGTGCTGGGGTCGCTGCATTTCCTGCGCAACCTGTGCGGCGAGAAGGGCGATCAATGGCGGCTTGAAATGGAAAAGCTGCTCGAGTCGGAGAATCCAGACCCTGACCGGCGCGCCCGTTTCATCGCCTCGTTCAATCGCGGCTACCGCTCCTTCAGCGGCACCTACACCCAGTGCACGTCTTCGGCGACCGAAGCCATCGCCCGCTATATGAAGGAAGGCGAGACGTTGTCGCGCGACATTGCTTCGCGTTACGGGAATTGAGGCCGGGCGGGCCGCTGCAGCGTGTTTCGCGCAGTTTTTGCAACAATCGGCGCTAACGCCACGTGCCTTATTGTCCCAGTCTGAGGCAATCATATGTTGCACTTGTGCAACAGCATTAATGAAACGTTAGCGCGCGATTGTGGAATTAACTCAAACTGAAGGTTTTGATGCCGCAAGACGGTCTAATCGGCTAAGCTCGACACCAATTGAGCGCAGTTTCGCTCGCGACGTAGATTTCGACCCTAAAAATGTCGTATTTACAAAGACTTAGTTGAGGCTGCGGACGAACTGACAGCCCCAAGCCGGGATCGATCATCGGATCGCCGCTTGCAGAAGGTGGACATCGCAATGGAACATGGTGTCAGCGACATCGACGCGTTGGTCAGGGAGGAAAAGCGCCTGACCGCCGTGGAGAGCCACAGCGAAGCCTGGGCGGAGGGCCTGTCGGCTGGTATCGAACCGGAAATCATCGCCGAGGCAGCGCTGGAAACCGCTTTCGGCGAGATGCTGCGCGCCAATGGCGAGACCTCGGCGCTGGCGCTCCTCGACCGCATGCGCGAGAAGGTGATCGCCGGCGCGTTCGAGCCGGAACGCCTCAAGCACTAGCCGCCTGTTTCGACAGCGACTTTTGACGGCGACGCGCCGTTTGGGCATCATGCCCACATGCCTTGTCATTCAGAGCCCCGCTCGGACCAGGCCGGGTAACAATGGAGAGGCAAGCGGTGAGATTTCCGATGTCAGGCCGGCCACGCGGGCCGGCCCTCTGCATCCTGATCGCCGTTTCCTGCCTGGCGCTGCCTGTGTGCCTCACCAGCACGCCTTCTTACGCGTTGAGCGAGATCCAACGCGAGGACCTGCCTTCCCCGGTCGCTCCGCCGCCAGCCAACGGCAATAACGCCGCGCCCGGTGCCACCGTGCCGATGCCGGAGGCGCCCGGCGGCAAGCCCTCGGACAGCGGCCAGCCGGCCGACGACACGGACAAGTCGGAGCCGAAAACGCCGCCCGCCAATGGCGGCATCACCAGCCCGCGCGCCGATCCCGATGCTCCGCCGCCAGCGGTCGTCTACGACCTCGACACGCTTCCCGAACCGGTCAAGCGCATGCATGGGCTGATCATCGAGGCGTGCAGGAGCGGCGACATCGAGAAGCTGAGGCCGCTGATCGGCAAGGGCGAAGCGATGACGCAATTGTCGCTGGGCGACATTGACGGCGACCCGGTCACTTTCCTCAAGAGCCTCTCGGGCGACGGCGACGGCCAGGAAATCCTCGCCATCCTGGAAGAAGTGCTGTCGGCCGGTTACGTCCATGTCGACGCCGGCACGCCGCAGGAACTCTATGTCTGGCCGTATTTCTTCGCGCTGCCGCTCGACAAGCTCGATCCCAGGCAGCGTGTCGAACTGTTCAAGCTGGTCACGGCAAGCGACTATGACGACATGAAACAGTTCGGCGCCTACATTTTCTACCGCGTCGGCATCACGCCGACGGGACAGTGGCTGTTTTTTGTAGCCGGGGATTAGGCCGGCAGCGCCTCGGAAAACTCCACCGCCCTGCCCTGTCCGGGCGCGACGATCTCGCCTTCCCACATGACACGCATGCCGCGCACGATGGTGCCGACCGGCCAGCCGGTGACCTGCCTGCCGTCATAGGGCGTCCAGCCGGCCTTGGAGCCGGCCTGGGCGTTGGTGATGGTCTCGCGCCGTTTCATATCGACAATGGTGAAGTCCGCATCGTAGCCGGCGGCGATCCGGCCCTTCCGCGCCATGCCGAAAATGCGCTGCGGGCCGTGGCTGGAAAGGTCGACGAAGCGCTGCAAGGTGAGCCGGCCGGCGTTGACGTGGTCGAGCATGATCGGTACCAGCGTCTGCACGCCGGTCATGCCGGACGGCGAAGCCGGGTAAGGCTTCGCTTTTTCGGCCAGCGTGTGCGGCGCGTGATCCGACCCCAGAACGTCGACGATGCCTTGCGAAATGCCGTGCCAGAGGCCGTCGCGGTGGCGTGCGGCCCGCACCGGCGGGTTCATCTGGATCAGCGTGCCCAACCGCGCGTAGTCGTCCGCCGTCAGCGTCAAGTGATGCGGCGTCGCCTCGCAGGTCGCGACATCCTTGTGCTGCTCGAGGAACACGATCTCCTCGGCCGTCGAGATATGCAGCACGTGGATGCGCGCGCGCGTCTGCCTGGCGATGCGCACCAGGCGCTGCGTGCAGCGCAGCGCCGCGATCTCGTCGCGCCAGACGGGATGGGACGACGGGTCGCCCTCGATGCGCTCGCCGAGCCGTTCGCGCAGACGAAACTCGTCCTCCGAGTGGAAGGCGGAGCGGCGGCGGGTGTTGCGCAGGATCGAGGCGACGCCTTCATCGTCCTCGACCAGAAGGTCGCCCGTGGACGAGCCCATGAACACCTTTATGCCGGCAGCGCCCGGCAGCCGTTCCAGTTCGCCGACATCGCCGGCATTGTCGCGCGTGCCGCCGACCCAGAAGGCGAAGTCGCAATGCATGCGGCCGGTGGCACGGCGCACCTTGTCGGCGAGCGCCGCCTCGCTTGTGGTCAGCGGATTGGTGTTGGGCATCTCGAACACGGCGGTGACGCCGCCGAGCACCGCGGCGCGTGAGCCGGTCTCGAGATCCTCCTTGTGCTCCAGCCCCGGTTCGCGGAAATGCACCTGGCTGTCGACGACGCCCGGCAGGATGTGCAGCCCCGCGCAGTCTATGGTTTCGCCGGCCGAAGCCTGGCCGAGATCGCCGATGCGCGCGATGAGACCGGCCTTCACGCCGATGTCGCGCCGGCCCTCGCCGCCATGATTGACCACCGTGCCGCCTGTCAGGATGAGGTCGAAGGTGGTTGCCATGGGCAGGTCCAATCTCTTGCGGGGGGAGTGCGGCCGGCTTACGTAATGACCGAACGTTTTGCAAGATCAGGCCGATTTTACGCCCATGCCCTTTGCCCAGCTTAAAGACCGGACGCTCATTTCCGTTTCAGGCCCCGACGCCGAGCATTTTCTGCAGAACATCCTCACCACCGACCTCGACACGCTGGGACCCGGCCAGGCCAAACCCGGGGCGCTGCTTTCGCCGCAGGGCAAGATCCTGTTCGATTTCCTGATCTCGCGCACCGGCGACGGCGGCTTCCAACTGGAATGCCGGGCCGACATCGCCGATGACTTCGTGCGCCGGCTGATGCTGTACCGGCTAAGGGCGAAGGCCGAGATTGCCAAGCAGGATCAGGTGCTTGTCACCGTCGCATGGCATGATGATTCAACCGCCTCACCTTCCGATTCAACAGCGTTCGCCGACACACGTTTTGGCGACATTGCGATCGGCCGCGCTTATGGCGGCGAGGCAAAGGACGGCGGCGACCCAAATAGCTGGCAGGCCATTCGCGTCGCCCATGGCATCGCCGAAAGCGGCAGCGACTACCAGCTCGGCGATGCATTCCCGCATGACGTGCTGCTCGACGAGACGGGCGGCGTCGGCTTCAAGAAAGGCTGCTATATCGGCCAGGAAGTGGTCTCGCGCATGCAGCATCGCGGCACAGCGCGGCGCCGGGTGCTGCTCGCCATCGCAGCCGGACCGCTGCCCCCGGCCGGCACGGAGGTGACTGTCAATGGCCGGCCGATCGGCACGCTGGGCTCGTCAAACGACGGGCGCGGCCTCGCCATCGCCCGCATCGACCGCGTCAAGGCGGCGGTCGATGCCGGCGAGGCGATCATGGCGGGCGAGGTTCCGATAACGCTCTCGATCCCCGTATGGGCGAAGTTCTCCTTCCCTGAAGGTGCGGTCAGCGCGGAGGAGGCCTGATGGCGGCCGACCGGGCCGGCGCGCCGCCGCGCGCCTGGCAACGCATGCTTTCCGGGCGGCGGCTCGACCTGCTCGACCCCTCGCCGCTCGACATCGAGATCGCCGACATCGCGCACGGCCTTGCTCGCGTCGCCCGCTGGAACGGCCAGACCAGCGGCGAGCATGCTTTCTCCGTCGCGCAGCACTCGCTGCTGGTCGAGGCGCTCTATGGCGAACTGGCGCCGGAGGCTACGGCCGAGGCGAGGCTCGCAGCCCTGCTGCACGATGCGCCTGAATACGTCATCGGCGACATGATCTCGCCGTTCAAATCGGTGATGGGCGGCTCCTACAAGGATTGTGAGCTGCGCCTGCAGCGCGCCATCCATTTGCGTTTCGCGCTGCCGGCGGAGCTCGCTGCGACCTTGCGCAGGGACATCAAGCGCGCCGACCAGATCGCAGCCTATTTCGAGGCGACGCTGCTGGCGGGCTTTTCGACAGCGGAAGCGACCGAGTTCTTTGGCCGGCCGCGCGGCTTCTCCGCCGAGCGCTTCGACTTCACGCCAAAATCCGTGACCTGGGCGCAAGCGGCTTTTCTCGGGCGTTTCAACACGTTGGAGGCCGAGCGCCGGTTGTCGCTCGCCGTGAATTCATCCACATAAAAGAACGCTAAATTAACCTGCGACCGGGACAGTATTGCGTTCGGTCACGGTCCGAAGGCGTGCTCATGCCTGGCCCACAAGTCAAGACTGGTTCGGTCGCCGGCAAGCGGAGAGCTGCCCGCATCGACCCGGTTCGGCGAATGGCGGAAGAATTACGCGCCCAGAACGAACGCTTCGCGGCCGCTGTCGAGAACATGTCGCATGGGCTGTGCATGTTCGACGCCGACGAGCGGATGATCATCTGCAACCGCAACTACATCGACATATTCCGGCTCGACGCCAAGGTGGTGACGCCCGGCATTCGCTTCTTCGACATCCTGCAGCACAGCGTCGATATCGGTATCGCCTCTCAGAGCGCCAGCGAGCTCTATGCCATCCGTAAGCCTTACATCGAGCGCGCCAAGCCTTCGACCTATGAGGAAGTCCTGTCGGACGGGCGCATCATCGTCATTTCTCATCGGCCGATCGCCGTCGGCGGCTGGGTATCGATCTACGAGGACGTGACCGAACAATGGCGCGCCGAAGCGGAGTTGAAAGAGCAGCACCGCCGTTTCGACGCCGCGCTCGCGAACATGTCGCAAGGCCTGCTGATGTACAGCGCCAAGGGTCGGCTCATCGTGCGCAACCAGCGTTTTCTGGATCTGTGCAACGCCAAGGCCTCGGATTTCGCGCTTGGCATGACGCATCGCCAGATGCTGGCCAAACTCATTCGTCTCCGCATCTTCGCGCCTCTCGAAATCGACGCCGAAGTCGGAAAAACGAGGGCCAGCCTGGAGGCCGGCCAGTCGCGCTCGAGCTATCGCGAATTGGTCGACGGACGAACGCTCTTCGTCTTGCGGCGGCCGCTCGCCGGCGGCGGATGGGTGGCGACCTTCGAGGATGTCACCGAGCGCAGGCGCGCCGAAGAACGCATGACACATCTCGCGCATCACGACACGCTGACCAACCTGCCCAACCGCTCGATGTTTCGCGAACGGCTGGACCAGGCGCTTGGCGAGGCCAAAACAAAACCCCTGGCGATCCTCTCGGTCGACCTCGACCGCTTCAAGGCGGTCAACGATACATTCGGCCACCCGGCCGGAGACTGGCTGCTGAAATGCGTGGCCAAGCGGCTGCAGCACTCCGTGCGCAGCAGCAAGGACGTGGTGGCGCGCTTCGGCGGCGACGAGTTCGCCATCATCCAATTCGGCATCAGGAGCGCCGCCGATGCCGAAAAGCTGGCCAAGCGCATCGTCGAGATCGTCGGCAAGCCCTATCGCGACAAGGGGCGCGAAATACATGTGGGCGCGAGCCTCGGCATCGCGCTCTATCCCGGCGACGGGAACGATGCCGACACGCTGCTGAGCAACGCCGACATGGCGCTCTACCGGGGCAAGAGCGAAGGGCGCAATGTATATCGCTTCTTCGAGCCGGGCATGGATGCCCTGATGCGGGAGCGCCGGGCGCTTGAAGTCGACCTCGAAGCAGCACTTGGCAAGCGCGAATTCGAGCTCGATTTTCAGCCGATCCTCAACATCGGCTCCGGTAGAATCGTTGGCGCGGAGGCCCTGATGCGCTGGCGCTCGCCGGCGCGCGGCCTGGTGTCGCCGGAAAACTTCATCGCCGCCGCCGAAGAGACCGGATTGATCGTGCAGCTCGGCGACTGGGCACTGCGCAAGGCTTGCAACGTGGCGGCGAACTGGCCGCAGGACATGCGCATGGCCGTCAATGTCTCGGGCGCGCAGATCAAGAGCGGCGGCTTCGCCCGCAGCGTGGTCTCGGCGCTTGCCTTTTCCGGCCTGGCGGCCAACCGCCTTGAGCTCGAAATCACCGAAACGGTGATGATGGACGAAAGCGACGCGGTGCTGAAGACGCTCAGCCAGCTGCGCGGCCTCGGCGTGCGCATCGCACTCGACGATTTCGGCACCGGCTATTCCTCGCTCGGCTATCTGCGCCGCTTCCCGGTCGACAAAATCAAGATCGACCGCTCGTTCACCGGCGATCTCGACAGACGCGATACGGCGGCGATCGTGCGCACGGTCATCGGCCTTGGCGCTGAACTCGGCATCACAGTCACGGCCGAGGGCGTCGAAACCGAAGCGCAGCTCGATATGCTGCGCAAGGCCGGCTGCGGCGAGGCGCAAGGCTATCTGGTCGGCGTGCCGGCCAAGGCCACCGAAATCACCCGACTGCTGCGTTCGCAGGCGCTGCTGCGCCAGTCAGGCTGACGTCGAGCCCGGCTATCAACGCAGCGTCTCGATGTATTTCTCGTGGAAGCTCACATAGCCGGGCTCGACCACCTTGAGATGGCGCTCGATCAGCCGGTGGAATTGCGGCAGCTGGTGGAACGGCACGCCGGGATAAGCGTGGTGCTCCGCATGATAAGGCATGTTCCAGGCGAGCTTGCGCACGAACCAGTTGGTCAGCGTCGTGCGGCTGTTTTCCAGCATATTGGCGACAAACGGACAGCGGCCATGCTCGGCCAACAGATAAAGCCGCAGGAACGGCTGGCCCAGCAGCGCCGGCACGATCCAGACATAGAGCACGACCGATGCCTTGAACCAGACGGCAAGCGCCAGCAGGACGACGTAGAAGGCGATCATCGCCCGCGCCTCGGCCTTCACCTTCGGCAGGCCCTTCGGCGGCACGAAACTGTCGCGGCAGGCGCCGGTCGCATTGGTGTAGAGCGTCTTGAAATGGCCCCACCACACCGGCAGGCCGGAGATGTGGACGATGTATTGCCGCATCGTCTCGGGTTTTGGGAACGCAAGCTCCGGATCGTTTTGCGGATCCTGGGTGAAGCGGTGATGGGCGAAATGGAAATAGCGAAACCAGTCGGCGGGCAGCGCAAGCGCCAGGCTGCAGAAACGCGCGATCATATCGTTCAGCCATTGCGTTGCGAACGCCGTCCTGTGTACAGTTTCGTGCAGCAGGGTGAACAGGAACACGATCAGGATGCCCTGCGGCAGCATCAGGGCGGGCCAGAACGGCACCTTGGCGGCAATCAGCGCGCCAACAACGACGATCGCGCCGAGATGGAGCGTAAACTGGACAAGTCCCGGTCCATCCGATTTGCCGGTCAGCCGGCCGCGCTCCTCATTCGTCAGCGAGGCGATCACTTGGCGATGGTCGACGCCGGCGTGGTCGATTGCATTCATGGGATGACGATACCCAGAAAGAAACCTTTCGAAAAACGAGGATTTCTGCGAAATAGATAAGGTCACCTTATCTTTCTGGTTTCCATGGTCACCCTTCCCTCATTGCGCGGACTTCAGGCTTTCGAAGCGGCAGCGCGGACAGGCAGCTTTGCCGCCGCCGCCGAGGAACTGTCGGTTTCGGCCGCGGCCGTCAGCCAGCTGATCCGCACCGTCGAGGAACAGATGGGCCGCAAGCTCTTCCACCGCGTCAATCGCCGCGTCGTGCTTACCGAGGCCGGGGTCGAGATGCTGCCAAGGCTCAGCATGGCCTTCCGGGAAATCGGCAGTGTCGCACGCGATGTCGGTGGCGATGCGTTCCGGCCAAGGCTGGTCGTCTCGGTGCCGCCTTCTATGGCGATGGGCTGGCTCTCGGAGCGCCTCTTTGGTTTTGTCGCGGGTCACGGCGCCGCCGATATTTCGCTCAGGGGCGACGACGATCCGGTGCCGTTCGACCATGAACTGATCGACATCCGCCTCTCTTACGGTCCTCACTATCGGGAGCATCCGACCGAGGAAATCGTCAGGGACGCCGTCTATCCCGTCTGCGCTCCGACGCTCGCCGCCGCGATCAAATCCGACAGCCTTGCCGGCCTGCCGCTTATTCACACCGATTGGGGCCCGACCGGGGCGTCCTTTCCATCCTGGCGCAACTGGTTCGAGGCGGCGGGAAGCGAACTGGGCCGGGCGGCACAGCGCGGCCTTTCGGCCAACTCGTCGCGGGCGGCGCTCGATCTCGCCATTTCAGGACTGGGCGTGGCGCTGGCGCAAGGCGTCTATTGCGCCCAGGCGCTGGAGGACGGCCGGCTGGTCCGGCCTGTGGCCCGATCGCTGAAGCTGCGCCAGCCCTATTGCCTGACGATCCCGGAACGCAGCGCAAGGCGCGATATCGTGGCGGCGTTCCGCGCGTGGTTGATCGGGGAATGTGTGAGCGCCGTCAAATCGCCGGCGCTGGCCGAGTGAGCAAACAGGCTCAAAGATGCCCGGCTAGTGCCGCGACCATGTCCTTGCTGCTGGCCACAGGAACGATCTCGAACTCGACCAGATCCGCCCATTCGACGACCCAGCGCTGCAGCGTCGTCACATCATCGGCTTCCACCAGCATGAAGCAGCGGCTCATGTCGCCCGCGATCCAGCTGTGATGCACGACGAGCTCGTCGGGCTTCAGCCGGCCCTTGTCGCGGAAGCGGCGATAGATCTCCTTGCGGTCCGCGCCGTGGAAATCCTCGATCACGAAAAACAGCATTTTGCCCCTCAAATCAGGCAGTTACTTCTCCGGCCGCTACTTATCCGGCCGCTCCAGGCGCTCCAGGAACCACTGCGTCAACCGCACCCAGAGCTCGTCCTTCTCGCCCGAATCCTCCCAGCCATGGTCGAGATTGGGGTTGTCGTTGACCTCGATGACGAAGACGCCGTCTTTGGTCTCCTTGAGGTCGACGCCATAGAGCCCGTCGCCGATGCATTTTGCCGCCTTGACCGCCGTCTCGACGACATGCGGCGGCGTCTGCTTCAGCGTGAACGTCTTGATGCCGCCCTGGTCGGGCTTGCCGTTGGCCTTGTGGTTGACGATCTGCCAATGTTTTTTCGCCATCAGGTAGTGCACGGCAAACAGCGGCTGACCGCCGAGCACGCCGACGCGCCAGTCATACTCGGTCGGGATGAATTTCTGCGCGATCAGCAGATCGGAATCATCCAGCCATTCGGTAGCGAGCTTGGTGAGCTCGATCATGTTCTCGCACTTCTTGACGCCGCGCGAGAACGACGAATCCGGAATCTTCAGCACCAGCGGGAAGCCAAGCGTCTGCGCAGCCAACTCGAAATCGGACGTGCCGGCGATCATCACCGTCGGCGGCACCGGCACCTTGTTGTAGGTCATCAGTTCGTTGAGATAGACCTTGTTGGTGCAGCGGATCATCGACAGCGGATCGTCGATCACCGGCATGCCTTCCTGCTGGGCGCGGCGCGCGAAGCGATAGGTGTGGTTGGAGATCGACGTGGTCTCGCGGATGAACAGCGCGTCGTAATTGGCGAGCTTGGCGAGGTCCTTCCTGGTGATCGGCTCGACCTCGACGCCCATCTTCTCGGCGATCCTCGCCCAATAGCGCAGCGAGGAAATCTCCGACGGCGGCAATTCCTCATGCGGGTCGACCAGCGTCGCGAACGTGTAGCGCGCCGGCGTGCGGCCCTTGGTGTCGCGCCATTCGCGATTGGTGTAGGTGTCCAGGCATTGCAGGAAGAATTCGTCCTCGCTCTCGGTCATGCGGGCGAGCGGCAGGAAACCGATCTTGCGGATGGAGGCCCATTGGGCGCTGTCCTTGATATGGACCTCGAGCGCCGGCGCGCGGAACCAGTCGAACAGCAGCTTGGCGAAACGGTCCCATACTTTGGAGGGGCCGATACCGAAGAAGATCGCGACCTTCGCCGGGTAAGCCCCGCCGAGGTCCTTGCGGCATTTGTTCAAAGCGAGTTCGAGTTCCGGCAGCGCGTGCTCGTAGAGCTTGCGCTCCGAGAGGTCGATCATGGTCTCGACCGTCGGAATCACCCTGTGGCCGCGCGATCCGGCAAGCAGCGAGGCGTAGTAGCCGCGGCTCTGATAGCCGTAGTTGTTCGACAGGTTGATCACCTTCGGCCGCTGGCCGCGGAACAGCGCCGGATGGGCGAGATAGTCGCGGTTGGTGATGATCTTGTGGGGTGTGGCCACCTGATCGAGATCGTTCTGCCTGCCTGTCAGGATAACCCAGGTCATTGTTTCTCAGCGTTTTCCCAGAGTGATGGCGGCGCGCAAACCGTCGCGGCCGAACTGCGCCATATTCATGAAGATGTCGTAGGGCACCGGAATGTTGGCGGCATCGAGAATCGTCTCCTGCCGCTCATCCTCGACCCAGGGGTCGTGGATCAGGATATGATCGCCATCGTCGCCGATGGCCAGCACCCAATGCGGCACCTTCTTGCCGAACATCAGGAAGCCGCTGATCAGCACCAGCACCAGCCTGCCGTCGGCGAGCGCCGAGCGAATGTCCTCGATGCCGAACGGACGGTAGTTGACGGGGATGCCGTAAAGTTCGGCACGGCGGCGGAAATCGACCTGGGCTAGTTCCATCACCCGGCGCTTCTCCTCGCTGCGCACCGACTGCAGGAACAGCGCGCCGTAGAAGGAGACGAATATCTCGGCGGCGAGCCCGCTCTCGTAGCCGGCGACCGCCAGGCCGAAAGGCTCGCAGCCGCCCGGGCCCGACATCATGAAGACCGTGGTGGCCTCGCGCCACAGGCGGATTTCCATGACCGGGTCGGGCACGAAGCCACCGTCGAAATTGGCCATCGCCATCATCAGGCAGCACGGGCCGCAGGTGAACTCGCATGTCTGCTGGTAGAACGGCACTTTGGTCGCCGTCGGGGTATCGCCGCGCAGCGTCTTCTCGTAGCGCAGCGCCGAGGCGCCATCCTCGTAATAGTCGGGCTCGCGGCCCAACTTTCGATAGCCGGCCTGCTCGTAGATGCGGATGGCACGATCATTGTCCTCGCGCACCTCGAGGCGCAGCAACAGCCGGTCGTGCTCGAAGGCTGCTTCCTCGGCGGCCGCAAGCAGGAGCCGGCCGATGCCGAGCCGGCCGAAGAACGGACCGATGGCGATGGAATAAAGCCGCGCCACGCCGCTGCCCTTGCGAAACAGCACCACCGCGTAGCCGGCGACACGGCCTCCGTTCTCAGCGACCAGCATCTCGGCGGTTTCGCGTTCGATGAACTGGCGAAAGGAACGGCGCGAGAGCCGGTCGCCCGGAAAGACAGCCTTCTCGATGGCGGCGAGGTCATCGACGTCTGACGCGCGGGCCTTGCGGATCTCGGCAGGCATGCGGGCTTGGGAGAACCTCGATTGCGTTGTGGAAACGGCCCCGGTGGATGCGTCGCAAACACCGGCCGAAGCGCCGGCATTCAGCAAGCGCTATCGCTCCTTGAATAGGGCCGAATTGTGACAGTTTCCGGCACGGCAGGAAAGGGCGAAATGTTTGAACAGGATTGCCGTTCAAAGGACCGCCGGCTGCCGAAAAACGCAGCCGGTTCAGCTCGATATGCCGGCCAGAAGCTGGCCATAGGCGTTCTTTGCGACATCCGACAGCCGCTGCGGCGGCAATGAGCCGACGACGGCGCAGGCGTAGCCCTTGTCGAGCCAGTAGACAGCCTCCGGCCCGCCGTTCTCCGCCGTGTAGGTGCCCTTGGACGCCTCGGACGATTCGGCGGTGACAAAGAGCGAAATTCGCTCGCCCTTGGCATCCTCGTAGAGCAGCATCGCCGCCTTGCCCTGGCTGCCGGCCGGCAGCAGCCGGCCGCCGACCAGTGCGAAGCCCTCGGCCGTCAGGTCGGGCGCAACCAGCTTCAGCCCGACGCGGTTCGACAGCCAGGTCTGGAGATGGTCCTTGTCGCTGGCCGGAACCTCGACGGCATGGCGCTTCTCGGCGGCATAGAGAACATGGGCGGCGATCGCCTGCTCGGCAAGCTGGTCGTCGCCGTCGCCGCCGCGGCTGATGCTGTCGATGCCGGCTATATAGCCGCCGAACCCGCCAACGGCGAGCACCACGGCCGCAGCAGCCGAAAGCCACCAGCGCGAGCGCCATGTCGGCGACTTTGCAGGCGCGTCGCCGAGGACCACCTGCCGCAGCCTTGCCGGCACCGGCTCGTCCACCACGCCCGCGAAGGCGGCGCGCATGGCGGCGCGGTCGGCAATGTAGCGCGCGGATCTTGCCTTCATCTCGGGATTGGCCTCGAGCCAGGCGTCATAGGCCATGCGCTCCTCGCCCGGCAACTCGCCATCGAGGGCCATATGGATATCGCGTTCGGAAAAATCGCGCCGGGTCATCTCTCGACGATCCTTATCGAACGGCGGCGCGAGGTGTCGTCAAGCAGGTCACGCAATTCCTCGCGGCCGCGGGCGATGCGCGACATTAGCGTGCCGGCCGGCACGCCGAGGATGTTGGCGGCTTCGGCATAGGAAAAACCTTCGATGGCGACCATGACCAGGGCCGCGCGGCGATCGGGGCTGATCGCCTGCAAGGCATTCATGATCTCGCGCGAGGCGATGGTTTCGACCTGATCGGCGGGCGCGGCCTGGGCTTCACCGGCCTCGATAGGCAGCATCGCCGCCTCGCCGCGCCGGTTGACCTTGCGCATCTGGTCGATGAACAAGTGATGCATGATCGTAAACAGCCACCTCCGGGGGCTCTCTCCAGTTTGCCAGTTGTCGAGCCGCACAAGCGCCCGCTCCAGGCAATCCTGGACGAGATCGTCGGCGGAATCGCGGTCGCGCAGCAGCGAGCGCGCATAGCGCCGCAACCGCGGTATTTCGCTCAGGATCGCTGCCTTCTTGTCGTCCATGACCGCTGGTTTCGAGGTCGCTTTCCATTCCGATAGAACGCGCGTTCGCGGCGCGATGCAAGCAGTCAGCGCGAAGCGGCCCAACCGCTGCGGTTACCCAAGCAAGTGGATAACGCCGGCGCAGGGCGATTTATTCCCGTCAATCAATGAGAAGCCGAATTATCTCAAATCCGTCAGCAGGAAATCATTGCCTTTATAGAGCAGCGGAATAGCGAGAGCTTTCGCACAGGCGTGGGCAAAACAATCACCCAGGTTCAGATCAGCTTGATGGCCAACAGCCTTGCCATAGCGAGCGCTGGCATCGATGGCGCGCGCACCGATCTCTTCGCCGATCGGCACATTTTCTCCGCCAATTTCCACAATGAGCTGATCTACCAGATCGCGGGCTTTAAGGAGCGCTTCAGCGGTCGGCTTGCGGGAACCTGCACCGGCGCGCGCCAGGGCCTGTGTCGCTTCAAAACGGACCATCGCAGAGACGTAGAAGTCGGCAGGCCCGGAGAGCTGTTTGGACAATTCCTCCCAGCCCGCTTCCTGGTTGAGAATGGCGACGACCACCGACGCGTCGACAAACATCAGTCTTCCCACATCTCATCAGTGAATTTTTTCATATCGAAATCGGGGTTGGGCAGACCGATCTTCTTCGCCTCCGCCTGAAGCTTAACGATCCGATCGCGCAGCGGCACCTTGGCACGAGCGCGTTCCAGTTCGTGCATAAGGGCTGTCCGCACGGCCTCGGTCTTGCTTGGCGCGTTCGTCTCGCGCTGCAATTTGGTGGCCAGAGCATCCACTTCATCGTCACGTATGTAGAGCGGCATGAATATCTCCTACTGGATATTCATATATTCTGTTTTGAATATCCAAACAAGCCGGCGCGTCACGTTTCCCTGGCCGCCCTTGTCAGCAGCCGCTGGTAAAACAGCCCGATGCCGATCAGCACGGCGCCGAGGCCGATGAAGGAAAGCGCGCGCAGCACGCCTTCGAGCTCCGACATGTCGAAGAGGAAGACCTTCACCACCGCGACCGCGATCAGCACCGCGGAGGCGATGCGCAGCACCTGCGATTTCAGCCAGACGCCGGCGGTGAGCAGCGCCACGCCGATGACCAGCCAGAGCGCGGAGTAGGTGTAGGTCTCGAGCTGGCCGAGCCCGCTCCAAAGGGCGATGAACTCGCCTTTGAACAGGCGGCGCACCGAGAGCGTCGCATAGGCGAAGGCAAGCAGCGAGGCGATCAGCGCCAGCATCGCCGCATACCATCTCGGACGCTTGTCGCGGACATAGAGCGCCAGCGCACCGGCGGCGATAGCCGGCAGCAGATAGGCGAGGAACAAAAGGTTGAAGACCGGGACCGTTCCGGTCGACTCGTCCGTCAGCAGCGGGTTCAGCACCACGAAATGCTGAGCGGCGATCAAGCCGGCCGAGACCACGCCGGCGGCCATCGAGCCAAAGCGCAGAACCGAGCTTGGCGAGCGCATGTCGATGGCGACCAGTATGGCGCCGGCGCCGAGCGCGATCAGCGTGTAGATCGCCTGTTCGGCGAGGGTCACGGTGCCGGTGTCGATGACGCCGCCATGCATGGCGTGGCGCACCAGCATCGCGATGGTGAGCAGGCCAAACAGCGCCGAGGCCGCCTCCATGGCAAGGCGCGGCCGGCCGCTAGTGGTGCGGGCGAGCTGCCAGGCGGCGACGCCGAAGAAGAGCGCCGGCACGCCATAGCCCGGCAGCAGCCAGTTGAAGACCGGCGTCCTGGAAAGAGACGCCGCGCCGACGATGGTCGGATCGAAGGCGACACGGCCGAGCACGGCGACGGCCGCGCCCACGGCGATCCAACCCAGCACAGGGTAAGAGCGCCAGCGCGCCGCCAGCGCCGGAACGATCGCGGCGGCGCCCAGCAGCACGGTCGTCCAGCCCGAGCCGAAGGCCATGTGCAGCATCAGCAAGCCGGCAACGCCGGCGCCGGCGAGCGCGAACGACACGGCCGGGCCGCCGGCCAGCGGCGGCGCCTCGGCGCGCGCGATCCATTCGCCGCCGGCGGCGAAGGCCAGCACCAGCAACAGCGCCGGCAGCGCATAGCCGAGGTCGCGGTCGATGTCGCCGAAGGTCAGCCACAACGCCAGGAGCACGACCAGCGGGGCAATGACACCCCAGGCCGCCCAGCAAGCCGCGCGCACTGGCGCGGCGATGGCGAAGCGGCGCGCGGTCCAAAGGCCGGCGGCGAGGAAGACCACACCAAGCGCGATGCCGATGCGGAATGTCAGCGCATCGGACGTCGCCAAGGGCTGGGCGTCCAGCCCGATATCGAGCGCATCGGCGCCGATGGTGGCGGGCGGGATGATGCCGAGATAGATCAGCACCGTCGCGATGCCGGCGGCAAAGACCAGCGGAAGCGCGCGCGGCCGGTAGAGGGCCACCGCGACCAGCGCGACCAACAGGACCGCGCCGTGCAAGGCATCGCCGGCGCTGGCAAAAGCCGGATCGACGGACAGGCCCATCGCGCTCACGGCGATGAAGAAGCCGGGCACGATCGACGGCCAGTCGAAGCCGCGTTCGGCCCCGTCGCGGCCGGCAAGCCAGACGAAGCCGAGCACGGCGAGCGTGGCCAGGCTGATAAACAGCACGGCGGCGAGGTTCACGTCCGGCGCGTCGGTCATGTAAAGAATGGTCCAGATACCGGTGCCGGCGAAGGCAGCGGCGACCAGCGTCTTCCAGTCCCGGATGCGTGCGATTGCCGCGGTCGCGGCAAGCACGATCGCCAGATAGACGAACAGTGCCCAGGGGTTCGGCGCTTGCGCGGAAACCAGCGCCGGCGTGACCATGGCGCCGACGAGGCCGATGCCGGCCAGCGCGAGGCCATGCACGAGCGAAGCGCCTATGGTCGCGACGCCGATGACGCCGAGCAACGCGAAGGCCGGCGCCGGACCGATGAAGCCGTAGATGCCATGTGCCGCGTAGACGGTGCCGAACAGGATGAAGGCGCCGGCCGCCGTGAGGATCGCCGGAATATAGGCGCCGGCAGCACCCTGCACCGGCACCTTGAAGCCGGTGCGGCGGATGAGTTCCGCGCCGCCAACCAGCGCCAGGCCGAGGATGCCGGCCATCGTCAGGCGCACGCCGGGACCAAAAATGCCGGCCTCGATGGTGTAGCGGATCAGGAACAGGCCTCCGAGCGCGAGCGCGATGCCGCCGACCCAGACCGCCCAGCGCGTGCCCAGCGCCGTTTCGACATCGGTCCGGCGTGCCGCCTTTGCGGCCGCGCCCGGCCCCGCCACGGGCGCTTCGGCCACGGACGCAGCCTGCGCCGCTTCGGCCGGCCCAGCGGGTTGCGCCGGGCTCGCCTTGGCCTTCGTCCATGGTCTGGCCACGGCCTCGCCTTCGGCAGGCTCGGACTTTGCCATGTTCGCTTCGGCCGCGGCCGTGTCGTCAGCCAATGGCGCGGCAGGCGTCGCGGCAACCCTGGCATGTTCGGCAACGGCCTCCTGCGCGACATCGGCCGCTTTGGGTGCGGGCAGCGAGGCGCCCGACTGCATCAGGCTGCGCAGGGCGGCGAGTTCACGCTCGACCAGCGCCAGGCGGTTCTGCTGTCGTGAAACGATGACAAAAAGGGCTATGACGGCGGCAATGGCGATCAGGCTGAAAAACATGGCGGTTTTCCCTCAAAACCAGACCAGTCGTGGCCAAAAAATACGGCAATGAAACGGCTGGTCCAAATCAGCGTCTTGCCGGCCAACAAGATCGAGCATGTTTCGTCGCCGATTGCCAGCAACTTGCCGGTTTATCCAGTGCCGGAGTGTCGACGCCGCCGGCGAGATTGCGTGGCGCGCGTCGAAAAATACTCGTGCTATTCTCGCGGGATCGAAGAAAAAGCCGTGAGGTGGCCGATGCCGCAGCGAAGTGCGGGCCTGCTGATCCACAGGTGCGCCGCCGGTGTGTTCGAATTTCTGCTCGTCCACCCTGGCGGACCGTTCTGGGCACGGAAGGATGAGGGTGCGTGGTCTATCCCGAAGGGACTGATCGGCGACAATGAAGATGAGCTCAAAGCCGCCAAGCGCGAGGCTGAAGAAGAGCTCGGCATCGCCATCGACGGCGACTTCCAGCCCCTCGGCAGCTACAAGCAGCCGGGCGGCAAGATCGTCGTCGCCTGGAGCGTCGAAGCCGATGTCGACGCAACTGCCATCAAAAGCAACATGTTCACGATGGAATGGCCGCCGAAATCGGGAGCCATGAAGGCGTTTCCCGAAGTGGATCGAGCCGGCTGGTTCTCATTGCCCGAAGCCGGCCTCAAGATCCTGAAAGGCCAGCGCGCCATGCTCGACGATTTTCTGGAGCGGCGCGGAAAAGACTGGAGCGCGTCGCGCTGAACGGATGCAGGCAACGCGCTTTGAGTCTTTGTTTTGATGCAGGTCGTTGTCCCAGAAACGCTGCGTACTTCTGGGCGACATGCATTAAAAGCGCGTCGCGCTGAGATTGATTCAGCTGACGCGCGCAAGTCTTTGTTTTGATGCATGTCGCGGCGCCAGAACCGCCCCAGACTTGTGGGCATAAGACGCTGCCCTGCTATCCTGCTTCGCCAGCAATCGCCTTCGTCGCCGCATGATGCCGGCGCAGCGCGGAGAGGAAGCCGGTGCGCGCGTCGGGCGGCTCGAGGCCGCGCGGTTCGTAGACATGGCGGGTGAAGAAGAAGCCGGTCAACCGGAAGGCGTCCTCGAGCGCCGCCGCGTCGGCGCGCAAGCCCGAGCCACGCTGCAAGAAGGCCGGCAGCGCCAGCATCTTGTCGTGCCACGGAGCCCCGGCCGCGCGCGAGACCGCGCGTCCGGATTTCGGCGAGACATAGGCGAGGTCCTGCCTGGAGCCGGTTGCCGCGCATTGGCTGAGGTCGAGGCCGAAGCCGAGCTCGTCCAGGATGAGCAACTCGAAGCGCGCCACAAGCTCGCCCGCCGCGTCGGCATCGTCGAGATGGGAAATCATCACGGCCAGCGCCTCATAGAGCCCGCCATGGGCGTCGCGCTCCGGCAGCAGCCTCAGATGCGCGGCCATGGTCTGCAGGCCGTAGACGGCGACCGCGCTGTCCATCAGCCGGGCGGCATTCATCTCGATCGCCTCGGCCTGGAAGATGCCGAGATGTTCGTCGAGGCGCGCCCGCCACAGAAGGTCGACGCGGTTGCCGGCCTGCAGCACCGGCTGCTGCTTGCGCGAGCGCCCTCCCCGCACCAGGCCCAGATGGCGGCCATGGGCGCGCGTCATCACCTCGAGGATGGCGCTGGTTTCGCCATGCTTGCGGGTGCCGAGAACGATTCCCTCGTCGTGCCATTCCATGGGGTTGAGCTTTTCACCTGTTGGGTGGTGAAATCAAGAGAAGCCAGTTGTACGTATGATGTACGTACGTTATGTTTTGGCAGGAAGGATATTTTCCATGTCCAAACCAGCAAATGAAAGATCCGAGCGCTTCAACATCCGCCTGCGGCCGACGCAAAAGGCGATGATAGCCCGTGCGGCGGCGCTGTCGAACAAGGACATGACCGACTTCATTCTCGACAAAATGCTGCCCGAGGCTGAAGCCGTGATCAAGGCGACCGAGCAGACCGAGGTCTCGGAACGCGACTTCAAGCGCATTCTCGATCTACTCGAGCATCCGCCTAAGCCCAATGCGAAATTGCGCGCTGCCATCGCGGCTCTCCCTCACACGATATGACGTTGCCCGCATGGCAAGAGGAGCCGATCGCGAAATCGCATGATCGCGCGTCCTTCGATTGCGGCGACGAGCAGATGAATGATTTTCTGCGGCGTTTCGCCAGGCAGAGCCATGAGCAGAATGCGTCGAAAACATTTTGCGCGGTTGATTCTCCTGCCCGCAACCGCATCCTTGGTTTCTATACGATCGCGCCCTCCGCCCTAGCGCACGAGCAGGTGCCCACAGCCATGACAAAAGGGCTAGCCCGGCACGAAGTGCCCGCGTTCAAGCTTGCGCGGTTGGCTACCGATCTGACAGTGGCAGGCCAAGGCCTTGGTGGTCAGCTGCTCGCCGCAGCAGCCTTGCGCTGCCTGCGTGTCGCGGCTGAAGGAGGTGGCCTTTTGCTCATCATCGATGCCAAGAGCGAGGGGGCCGCGAACTGGTACCGCGAATATGGCGCCGAGCCGCTGTCGGAAAAACCTCTTACCCTAGTGATGCCGCTGGCGACCTTTGCCGCCGACCTCAGGGCAAAGGGCTTGCTGTAGACGAGGCTCATGACCGGCTGATCCGACGGAGCCGTACGCCAATTTTCGACCCCACGCGAATGCCCGCCGTGCAGCAGCATCTGGGAATCGGGAACCGGAGAGACCCACCCATGTTTATGCCTAATCGTGCCTCCATCGCGGCAACCGGCAAAGGGTAGCTGCGCGGCAAACCGAGCGATTGGGCGACAAGAACATCGGCGAGCCCGGCGATGACACTGCGACCTCTCCGCTACCGATACGCTGTCGTTCCGCACATCTATGTCCGAGACGCGGCCAAAGCCGTGGCCTTCTACGTCGATGCGTTCGGCGCCGAAGAGGTGTTGCGCATAACGGCGCCGGACGGCCTGATCGTCCACAGCGAGCTTGTTATTTGCGATGCAACGGTGATGTTGGGCGATCCGACCAGTCAGTTCTACGATGAGCCGCGGCAGCTCGGAGCATGTACCGCGGGGCTGCATCTGATGGTGGCCGACAACGCAGCGGTCCTGGCTCGTGCGGTAGCGGCAGGTTGCGAGCAGGTTCAGCCGCCAACCGACATGTTTTACGGCGCGAACTCGGCCGGCGTGCGCGACCCGTTCGGCCATGTCTGGGTGCTGCTGACATGGAAGGAAGACCTATCGCTGGCCGAAATGGAACGTCGCGGCAAAGCAGCCCTGGGTGGCGAAGCCTCTAAGGCTCAGTGACGGCGGCGGCGCCGTCTCCGGTAAACGGGTGCAAGGCTTCGAGATGTGGAGTTGGCTGCTACCTCTCACCGGCAGCCAGCCCCCTTGGCGTCTCCACCTGCGCAAGCCGCATTTTCCCCTTACGCCCGGCGCCGATGATCGGCAAGCACTTCGTCGATCACATGACGCTGCCTTTCGGCCTCGGCCTGATTGGCGTCGTGCCCGGCAACGGTGATCAGCGCCTTCCACAGCGCCCAGCCGCGGCCGCGCGCCCAGGCGGTGGCATCGACGGCAATGCGGGCGCGGAACGCTTCGCGGCTGGCGCCCTCGAAAAAAGTCCAGGTGATCGCGAGATCGCAGGAGGGATCGCCGACGCCGGACGTGCCGAAATCGATGACGGCGCTCAAGTCGCCGTCCTTAACCAGAAGGTTGCCCGAGGCGACATCGCCATGGAACCAGACCGGCGAACCATGCCAGGTGGCGGCAAGAGCTGCTTCCCAGACGGCGGCAGCGGCTTGCGTGTCGATCCGGCCTTCGAGCGCGGCGATGGCTTGCCGCGCCTCGCTGTCATAGACGGTCAGCGGTCCGCCGCGGTGAAAATTATGCTGGCCGGGTCCCGGCCCGCCTGTTGGATCGATGCCTCTCAATGCAACGAGGAAATCGGCGAGCGAGACCGCGAAGGCGTCGAGATCGTCGATGCGTCCAGTCTTCGCCGTATCGCCTTCGATCCAGCGATAGACCGACCAATGCCAGGGGTAGCCTTCGGCCGGCTCGCCCATAGCCAGCGGCGTAGGAATGGGCAGCGGCAGGAGCGGCGCGAGTTTCGGCAGCCAACGCTGTTCTTTCTCGACCTGCAGCGAATAGGGCGCGGCGCTCGGCAGGCGCACCGTCATCGCGTCGCCCAGATGGAAGGTCCGATTATCCCAGCCGCTAAACGCGACAGGCCCCACCGGCAGGTCCCGCCATTTCGGAAACTGCGCGTCGACCAGCCGCCGCACGAGATCGGTATCGATGGTTGGTTCCTGCATGTCGTCGTCTCAAATCGCCGGGCGGCCTTCCAATGTATGTCGCTCGGAAGTGTGCAGCGGTCCTGAGACAACGACATGCATCAAAACAAAGACTTAAAAGCGCGTCGCCTGAATCCGTTTCAGCGCGACGCAGTTGGACGACGATAATCAGGAGGGAAATTCCAGCCCCATCTCGCGATAGCGCTCGGGGTCGTCGCCCCAGTTCTCGCGCACCTTGACGAACAGGAAGAGGTGCACCTTCTGCTCGAGGATCCCGGCGATCTCGACGCGAGCGGCCTGGCCGATGGCGCGGATGGTTTCGCCCTTGTGGCCAAGCACGATCTTCTTCTGGCTGTCGCGCTCGACATAGATGACCTGCTCGATGCGCACCGAGCCGTCCTTCTTCTCTTCCCATTTCTCGGTCTCGATATGCGAGGAATAGGGAAGCTCCTGATGCAGCCGCAGATACAGCTTCTCGCGCGTGATCTCGGCCGCGAGCTGGCGCATCGGCAGGTCGGAGATCTGGTCCTCCGGATAGTACCAGGGGCCCAAGGGAAGCGTCTCGGCGAGATAGTCGAGCAGGTCCTTGCAGCCGGAGCCGGTGAGCGCGGAGACCATGAAGGTGCGCTTGAACGGCACTCTTTCGTTTGCTGCCGCGGACAAGGCCAGAAGCGTCTCCGGCTTGACGCGATCGACCTTGTTGAGAACCAGAAGCATCGGCTGCCGGACGTCCTTCAGCCGGTCGAGGATGGCATCGGCATCGCCCCTGATGCCGCGCTCGGCATCGATCAGAAGCACCACGACGTCGGCGTCCTTGGCGCCGCCCCAGGCGGTGGTCACCATAGCGGTGTCCAGCCGCCGCTTCGGCTTGAAGATGCCTGGCGTGTCGACAAAGACGATCTGGGCGTTGTCGTGCGTGGCGATGCCGCGCACGATGGCGCGGGTAGTCTGCACCTTGTGGGTGACGATCGACACCTTGGCGCCGACCAGCTGGTTGACGAGTGTCGATTTGCCGGCATTGGGCGCACCGATCAGCGCGACGAAACCGGAGCGAGTGGCGGGAGCCTGAGGAGTTTCCATTTCGGTCATGCCGCGCTCCATACGCCTTCGCGCAGCAAAAGGGCAGAGGCCGCCGCTTGCTCGGCCTCGCGCTTGGAACGGCCGCTGCCGGTCGCCGGAGCAAAAGCGCCTACCTTGACGCTGACGGTGAACAGGGGATCGTGATCAGGTCCCTCGCGGCCGTCGACCCGATAGACCGGCACGGCGCCGGCGGCCGCCTGGTGCGCCCATTCCTGCAATTCGGTCTTGGCGTCGCGGCGGGCGGCACCAATGGCTAGCGAGCGCGGCTGCCAGTAGCGGTGGATGAACGCGCGGGCAGCCTCAAGGCCACCATCCAGGTAAAGCACGGCAATCAGCGATTCCAGCGCATCGGCGCGCAGATTGGTGCGCTTGCGCCCTTCGAGATTGCGTACATCGGAGCCGGCGCGGATCAGCTCGGGCAGGCCGATCTCCTCGGAGATCCCGGAGAGCGCCTCGGCATTGACCAGCGCATTGTAACGCAGCGAAAGCTCGCCCTCGGCGGCGTCGGGAAACGCAGCGAGCAGCATATCGGCAATGACAAGGCCGAGAACGCGGTCGCCGAGGAACTCGAAGCGCTCATAGTCGATGCCGGCATGGCTCGAACGAGCGCTGGCATGGGTCAGCGCCCGCTGCAGGCGCTGGCGGTCAACGAAGACGTGGCCGGTGCGCTCGACAAGCGCTTCGGCGAGGGCATCGGCGGTCAAACGCTTGCTGGCCGCCATAACCTAGTGGACGAAATGGAACAGGCGCGCGGGGCGCATCAGCGACGGCCACTTCCAGATTTCGAGCGGGCTCGCCTTGCCGGCGATCGAGAAGAAGATGAGGTTGGCGCGGCCGACGAGGTTTTCAGCCGGCACGAAGCCGACGGCGAAACGGCTGTCTGAGGAATTGTCGCGGTTGTCGCCCATCATGAAATAGTGCCCGGCCGGCACGACGAACTCGCGCGTGTTGTCGCCGATCGAATCGGAATTGATGTCGAGCGTGTCGTAGCTGACGCCGTTCGGCAGCGTTTCACGATAGACGTCGATCGGCCGATTTTCCTCGGTGACGTCGGGGTTGTCGATCTGGCCGGTCTTTACGCGCGGCACGCCGACGTCGTTGATGAAAAGCTGGCCGTTCTTCACCTGGATCTTGTCGCCGGGCAGGCCGACGACGCGCTTGATGTAGTCGACCGAGGGATCCGGCGGGAACTTGAACACCGCCACGTCGCCGCGCTTGGGCTCGGAGCTCCAGATGCGGCCCGAGAAGAGATCGGGACCGAACGGCAGCGAATAGCGCGAATAGCCATAAGCCCATTTGGTGACGAAGAGATAGTCGCCTTCGAGCAGTGTCGGGCGCATCGAGCCGGACGGAATGGAGAAAGGCTGGAAGAACAGCGTGCGGATGACGAGCGCGAGCAGCAGAGCCTGGATGATGACGGAGAAGGTTTCACCAAGCCCGCCGGATTTCTTCTGCGATTTTTCAGCCACGCTCATGTCGTCCTCGATTGTGCGATGTTGGTATAGAGTCTCGGCGCGCGCTGGGCAACGTCATGCCGCTCGTGGTCAGATGGAATCAATGTGGCGCTTGTTCGGCGGGCACCGCCTCGATGATCACAAAGGCTTGAGCAAGCGGGAAATCATCGGTGATGGTGAGATGGATCAAGGCGCGATGGCCTCTTGGCAGGATTTTCTCCAGCCTGGCGGCGGCGCCGCCGGTCAGCGCCATGGTCGGCGCGCCGCTGGGCAAGTTGACCACGCCCATGTCGCGCCAGAACACACCCTCGGCCATGCCGGTGCCCAGCGCCTTTGCGCAGGCTTCCTTGGCGGCGAAGCGCTTGGCGTAGGAAGCCGCGCGAGCAGCGCGCTTTTCCGACTTGGCCTGCTCGACCTCGGTATAGATGCGCTGGACGAAGCGCTGACCATGCCGCTCCAGCGATTTCTCGATGCGTCTGATGTCGATCAGGTCGCTGCCAATGCCGATGATCATTCCGCGGGCACTTCCCGCCCGCCCTGCCGCGACTTCTTCTCGGCACGCTCTGCCATGCGCTTCTTGCGCTGCTCGCGAAACACGGTCATGCCCCAGCGCGTGATGCCATAGAACAAGAGCCCGAAGACGATGCCGAGCGGCACCGCGCCGATCAGCATCGGCTCCAGCACGGGGTGCCAGAGCTTGGCGAAGGAGAGCTTGTGCATCATTTCGCCGAGATGCTCGGGCGGGCCGTGCTTCGGCAGGCGCTCATGCAGGAGCAACTTGCCGGTTTCCCAGGATGCGCCCCACAGCAGCGGGAAAGTCAGCGGATTGCCGAAGAACACCGCGCCCAGCGCCGCCGCGACCAGATTGCCGGCGATGATCCAGCACAGCACTGCGGCGACGATGAAGTGGAAGCCAAGCGGGAAGAAGGAGGCAAAAACGCCCGCGGCGACACCGGCGGCTACGGAATGCGGCGTCGACTTCAGCCGCAGGATGCGTTTGGAAAAATACTGCACGGAACGTGAGAACGAGCGGCGCGGCCAAAGATAAGTACGCACCCGCTCAATGAGGCCATCAGGCTCTCGGCGTCGAAAAAGCACTCTGTTCCAGTTCCCGGTCCAACACCCGCCGGCCTGCCACTCGGGCCGGCCTAAGATACATATCTTGCGCTTCCAGAGCGCAGAAAGGCAACAACGACTTTGATATAGCGATAGCCTGGCCGCGCAACAATGAGACGCCGCCGCGATGGTCTGCCGCAGACGGTAACAAGGCCACCATTCTGGCGAAACTGAGGAGAAGACCTGTACAGTTCATGATCATCATTCGAGCGGCTCGTTTCGACGATGCAGAGGCACTGCCCGCCATCGAGCAGTCGGCCGGGGAAGCGTTCCGCGCCATTGCCGACCTGGCCTGGCTGGCCGAGGGGGACAATGTGAGCGTCGAGCGACACCGGCAGCTGATCGCCGAAGGCGCATGCTGGGTTGCCGCCGACGGCCAGGATCGGCCGGTCGGCTTCCTGAGTGCCGGGATCGAGGGCGATACGCTGCACATCTGGGAGCTTGACGTGCGCCTTGACCGGCAAGGATCAGGCATCGGTCGAGCGCTACTTGAACGGGCGACCGGGGACGCCAGGCGACGCGGCCTGGCCGCGGTGACGCTGACGACGTTCCGCGCCGTCGCCTGGAACGCGCCCTTCTATCGCAAGTTCGGATTTCGCGTCCTCGAGGATCCCGGGATCGACGAACGGCTCGCAAGCCTGCTCGGCGACGAAGCCGAGCATGGCATGCCTTTGGACCAGCGTTGCGCGATGCAGCTCGATCTCAGTCGAGAGGATACTCGCTGACCTCGATCAGGTTGTCGTCCGGATCGCGAAAATAGACCGACATCATGGTGCCGCGCGCGCCGGTGCGTTCGACCGGTCCGACTTCGATCGACACGCCATTGGCCTCGAGACTGGCCAGGACTTCGGCAAGCGGCACCGCTGCCACGAGGCAGAAATCGCCGGAACCCGGCGTCGGCGTCTTTGCCTTCGGCTCGAAGGTGCGGCCAACTTCGTGCAGGTTGATCTTCTGCGTGCCGAACAGCAGCGCGGTCGGCCGGTTCGGCTCGTCCAGGCGCCGCATGCCGAGCACCCGCCGGTAGAAATCGCAGGTCGCTTCGACCGAACGGACCGTCAGCACGAAATGGTCGATGGCACCTATCACAGCTAAGCTCATGCCTGGATCAGCCGGAAATCCTTTGACGGCGGCCAGTCGCCTCGATTTTCGACGCTTCGGCGACGAGCCAGTCGATAAAATAGCTAACGTCCTCACGCTGGCGCTTGGCTTCGGCGCACAGGCAATAATAGTTGTGAATGGCGGGTACGGCGAGAGGCAATGGTTGCACCAGCCTGCCCTCATCCAGGTCCCGTGCGGAGATGATTTCGTCGCTCAATGCCACGCCATAGCCGTCCCGTGCGGCTTGCAGGACGATGCCGAAGTCATCGAAAAAGACGTCCGATGAGCCGGTGTATACGCCGCCCGCCGCGGCTTGGTACCGGCGCCATTGCGAACCGTCATCCTCATGAAGCAAGCGGTGCGACGCCAAGTCGCCAATCTGCCTGATCGCGTTTGGGCCGCGTAGCAGTTGCGGACTGCATACTGGGGTCATGCGTATCCCGTGAAGCAATTGCCACCAAAAACCAGGCCAAGGTGGAACACCATAAACCACGGAGATGTCGGCCTTGCGCCAGTCCACCTGGTTGAAACGGGCCGCGGTGACGACATTGAGCGTGAAATTCCGGTTCTCCGCCATGAAGTCGAACAGGCGCGTTGCAAGCCACGCGACACCGTGAACCTGGGGCATCGATATCGTCAGCACGCTTTTGGTGATGGATGCGGCCTTGCGCGCCGCGACATCGCGAACGCCCACCATCAGCGTATCGAGTGCCTTTCGTACGGAACGTTGAAGGGTAGCGCCCTCCTCGGTCAATGCGAGCTGGCGACCGCGCTTCTCGAACAGTTCGATACCCAGAGAGAGCTGAAGGGAGCGTATCTGCTGACTGACTGCCCCTGGGGTGACGTGCAGTTCGGCGGCAGCGGCGCCCATGTGACCCAGCCTGGCGACGCTTTCGAAGACTCTAAGCGCATTCAGCGGCGGCAATCGCATTCACTCCTCCCGGCTTGTCGTGACCGTTTAGTTTTCCTGCGATTCCTTCGCACATAAATTTTAGCTTGTCTGCATTTAGCGACACGGTAGCTGTTAGCCGGCCCGGCTAGGGCGACGGCCAGAGGGAAACAAAACAATGAACATTCATTCAAAAAGGGCGGCGATGCTCCCGCTCGCTGCCGGTATAGCAATGGGAATTAGCGTGCATGCTCCGGCTGCCGCGGACAAGCCGAAATTCGCTACCGAAGGCACGCTGAAGGTTTGCACGGCGGGCGACTTTCCGCCCATGCAGTATTACAAGAACCCGGGCGATGCCAACCTCGTCGGCTTCGAGATCGACGTCATCGATGCAATCGCAAAACGCTGGGACGCGAAGGCAGAATTCGTAGTCGGCGACTTCAAGGGGCTTCTGCCGTCGCTCGACTCGCAAAGATGCGACCTGGTCGCGAGCGGCATCATGATCACCCCCGCGAGACTGGAGAAATACGACGGCGTTCCGTATTTCGGATCCCATGTCGTGCTGCTGGTGCCCGGTTCGGATGCGGACAGCAAAGCCCCGGAGGACATGAGCGGCAAGGTGATGGCGATCGAGGCCGGAACGACCTACGAAAAGGTGATCGCGGACCTGAACGCGAAGCTGGCAGCCGGCGGCAAGGCACCCATCCAGGTCCAGACCTACCCGTCGGCATCCGGCGTCATCGAACAGATACTGGTCGGGCGCGCCGCCTCCACGATCACGCAGGACACCACCGCGGCTTTTCGCATGATGCAGATGCCCAACCGGTTGAAGGTCGCCTACACCTACGCGGACAGCGAAACCTATGGCATCTACATGCGCAAGAACCCGGCAGATCGCGCAATGGTCAAGGATGCGATCGAGGCCCTTCAGAAGAGCGGCGAGATGAAGGATCTCCTGGCAAAGTGGAGTCTGCCGGCGACTTCTACCGACGTCCCGCACGACTGACGAGGCGGGCGGAATGTTTGACTACCATCTGTTCCTTTCGGCTGTCTTTGGCTGGCCCCTTGCAAAAGGGGCTCTGCTGACGATGGTGTTGTCCATATCGGTAATGACTTGCTCCTTGATCGTGGCAACACTGTTCGGATCGGTTGCCGGATCCCAGAGGAAGGCGTTGCGTTGGTCGGTCGGCGGCTATGTCTGGCTTTTCCGTGGCGCTCCGGCGCTGTTGATCCTGCTGTTCGTATGGAACGGACTTCCGCAACTGTCGCCGGTGTTCAGGCAGGCCTGGTTCACGCCTTTCTTCGCGGCCTTCCTGGCGCTGACGCTGATTGAGGTCGCCTATCTGACGGAGATCCTTCGCGGTGCCTTTGCGGCGGTCGGAAAAGGCCAACGCGAAGGCGCCGCGGCTCTCGGGCTGCATCGGTGGCAGATTTTCATCCTGATTACCATGCCGCAGGCGTTGAGAGTCGCGGTGCCTGCGCTGATCAACGAGTTCATCTCGTTGTTGAAGGCCACGTCGCTGGCAACCGTGATTTCGCTCAAGGAGCTCATGACGCTCACCCAGTTCGCCATTGCGACCAGTTTCCGGTTTCTCGAATGGTACGGCGCCGCATTGGTTTACTACATGCTGATGGTCTCCGTGCTGACAGTCTTCCAGACGCGCATCGAACGCCTGCTTTCGAAGGGGCATCGATAACGGTCGCGCATTTCACACGAGACGAAACAAATGACTTCAGAACAACTAACGGGTGCAGCCGGCGTCGCACCTGGAACGCCAGCCATTCAGCTCGTCGACGTCGCCAAGTCCTACGGCAGCTTCAAGGCTCTGCAAGGCGTGTCGATGACCGTGGAGCGAGGATCGCGAATGGTCATCTGCGGGCCGTCCGGCTCGGGCAAATCGACGCTGATCAGGTGTATCAACCGGCTCGAAATCCATGACGCGGGCGCAATCACCGTCAACGGGGCAGAACTGACCGACCAGATCGTCAGGATCGACCGCATCAGACGAGACGTCGGCATGGTGTTCCAGCACTTCAATTTGTTCCCGCATCTCACCGTTCTCCAGAACTGCACCCTGGCCCAACGCTGGGTGAGGAGACGCTCGCACAGGGAAGCGTCAGACATCGCCATGGCGCTTTTGGAACGGGTGCGCATCCCCGAAAAAGCGAGCAGCTATCCAGCAGAACTTTCGGGCGGACAACAGCAGCGGGTCGCCATCGCCCGGGCCCTGTGCATGAACCCAAGCATCATGCTGTTCGACGAGCCCACCTCCGCGCTTGACCCGGAGATGGTCAAGGAAGTGCTCGATACCATGGTCAGGCTGGCGGAAGACGGCATGACGATGATTTGCGTCACACACGAGATGGGATTTGCCAGGCAGGTCGCGAGCCAGGTCGCCTTCATGGAGGGCGGCAAGGTCATCGAGAGCAATACGCCCGAGAGGCTTTTCTCGACTCCCGCACACGAACGCACCAAGCGTTTTCTGAGCAATCTCCTTCATTGAGCGGGTGTGACGTGGGCTATCTACCGGACTGGTTCGCGGCTGAACGGGTTTCCGATAAGATCCTTCGGATCTGGGAGCCATATGTGCATCCCTTCTTCCGGGCCAACCTCTTTCACGTGACGGGAAGGGATGCCGATCTCATCATCGACTTCGGCATGGGGTTGCAGTCCCTTCGCCGGTTCCTGCGCCTCAGAGGCGGCAAGCCGGTATTGGCTGTCGCGACCCATGTTCATGTCGACCACGTAGGCTCGTTTCATGAATTCGAGCACCGTCTGGGCCACGCGGCGGAAGAAGACGGGTTCGCGGCGATGGCGGACGAGTGCACCTTGGCCGGGTTCTTTCGAGATCAGCCGGAGCCGGTTTCCCAGGCCCCCCATCCTGCGTGGTCTCCCGAGGGCTACGTCATTGCGCCGGCGCCTCTCACGGATGCGCTGATCGAGAACGGCCGCATCGAAACAGGGGATGCGTCATACCGCGTTCTTCACCTGCCGGGTCATTCTCCGGGCTCGATCGGATTGCTCGACGAGCAGAACGGCGTCCTGTTTAGCGGAGACGCCATTTACGATGGTTTGCTTGTCGATGATTTGCCCGGTTGCGATAAGGCCGAATACCGCAAAACGATGGAGCGGCTTCTTACCCTTGAGGTGGACGTGGCCTATGGAGGGCATGGCAATCCGATGTCCCAGGAGCGCATGAGGTCGATCGCCGAAGGCTATCTAAATCCGCGCTCCCCGAGTGATCCTCGACATAAGGCGTCAGAGCATACCGATGCAGTTCAGATGTTGCGGCTTCCCGGCTTCACGGCCGGAATCGCGGCGAGTTCCGGCGGCAGGCGGTCGGGCGGATAGGCCGGCACCTCATATTCGGCCAGCGCGATCAGCGGCACGCCGACGTCGGTCTTGCCGGCCGAGCGGTCGATGATGCAGGCGGCCGCCACCACTTCGGCGCCGATCTCGCGCAGGCAATCGATGGTCTCGCGGATCGACAGGCCCGTGGTGACGATGTCCTCGACGATGACGACGCGCGAGCCTTCGGCGATCTCGAAGCGGCGCAGCCGGAATTCGCCCCCTTCCCGCTCGACCCAGATCGCCGGGGCGCCGAGATGGCGCGAGGTCTCGTAGGCCGGGATCAGGCCGCCGATGGCCGGGCCGACGACATAGTCGATCCTGCCGGGCACGCTGTCTCGGATCTTCTCGGCCAGCGCCTTGCACAGGCGCTCGGTCTTGTCGGCATGCATGAAGACCCGCGCCTTCTGCAGGAAGATAGGGCTGCGCAGGCCGGACGTCAGGATGAAATGACCTTCAAGAACGGCGCCGGCCTCGCGGAAAATGCCCAGCACTTCGTCGGTGTTCATTGTTCGCTCCATGTCCATGGCGAATGGTGAATGGTGGTGGAGGTGAGAGCGCCATCTTTCACCATCCACCATTCGCTATTCACCATTCACCCATTGACGCGCCGCGCATCGCTGACGCTCGAATTGTCCTTGAGCTGCGACAGCAGCCGGTTGAGATGCTTCAAATCCCAGACCTCGAGGTCGATCAGCATCTCGGTGAAATCAGGCGCGGTGCGTATCATCGACAGCGTGTGGATGTTGGCGTCGTTCGAAGCGACGACCTGGGCGATATCGGCTAACGAACCCGGCGCATTGATGGCGGTGACCGAGATGCGCGCCGGAAACCGTTCCTTGGTCCGTTCGTCGATGTCCCAGCGCACGTCGATCCAGCGCTCGGGCTGGTCATCGAAGGCCTGCAGCGCCGGCGACTGGATCGGATAAATGGTGATGCCGGTTCCCGGCTGGATGATGCCGACGATGCGGTCGCCGGGCACCGCGCCCTCCGGCGCGAAGCGCACCGGCAGGTCGCCGCGCACGCCGCGGATCGGCACGGCACCGTCGCGCGGCTGGTCCTTGTCCTTGCGCGCGGCCCGGCTGCCGGGCATCTGGAACAGCATGCCGGCGGCGTTGCGGATCTTCGACCAGCCCTCTTCGCGCTGCTTTGGCGCAGCGACCGTGACGCGCTCGTCCTTATAGTCGGGGAAGACCGCTTTCATGACGTCGGTGGAGCTCAGCTCGCCGCGCCCGACCGAGGCCAGCACGTCCTCGATGTCCTTGCGCGCCAGCCGGTGCAGCACCGGCTTCAGGCTCTCCTTGGTGAAGGTCTTGCCGGCGCGCTCGAAAGCACGTTCGAGGATGCGGGCGCCGAGGCCGGAATATTGCTTGCGGATGGCATTCTTGGTGGCGCGGCGGATGGCGGCGCGCGCCTTGCCGGTGACCACGACCGATTCCCAGGCGGCGGGCGGGACCTGCGCCTTGGAGCGGATGATCTCGACCTCGTCGCCGTTCTTCAGTTCCGTCATCAGCGGCATGATGCGGCCGTTGACCTTGGCGCCGACGCAGGTGTCGCCGACATCGGTGTGGACCGCATAGGCGAAATCGATCGGGGTGGCGCCGCGCGGCAGCGCGATCAGCATGCCCTTTGGCGTGAAGCAGAACACCTGGTCCTGGAACAGCTCGAGCTTGGTGTTTTCGAGGAAGTCCTCCGGATTGTCACCTTCGGCCAGCTGCTCAATGGTGCGCCGCAGCCAGGCATAGGCATTGGTCTCCTTGGAGATCGTGTGGCCGGCGCCGTTCATCTTGCCGCCCGTGTCCTTGTAGATCGAATGCGCGGCGACGCCGTATTCGGCTATTTTGTTCATCTCCTTGGTGCGGATCTGCAATTCGACGCGCTGGCGCGACGGGCCGACGATGGTGGTGTGGATGGAACGGTAGTCGTTCTGCTTCGGCGTCGAGATGTAGTCCTTGAAGCGGCCGGGCACCATCGACCACGTGGTGTGGATGGCACCAAGCGCGCGGTAGCAGTCGTCGACCGAATCGACGACGACGCGGAAGCCGAAAATGTCGGAGAGCTGCTCGAAGGACAGCGCCTTGGCCTCCATCTTGCGGAACACCGACCACGGCTTCTTCTGCCGGCTCTTCACGCTCGCCTTGATGGCGTGTTTTTCGAACAGGCCCGACAGCGCCGTCTCGATCTCCTGCAGGACGCCCTTGTTGCGCTCGAAAATCTCGGCAAGCCTTGCGGTAACGGCGCGATAAGCCTCCGGATTGATGTAGCGGAAGGCGATCTCTTCAAGTTCCTCGCGCATGCCCTGCATGCCCATGCGCCCGGCAAGCGGCGCATAGATGTCCATCGTCTCCTCGGCGATGCGCAGGCGCTTGGCTTCCGGCATATGGTCGAGGGTGCGCATGTTATGCAGGCGGTCGGCGAGCTTGACGAGCAGAACGCGGACGTCCTCGGAGATCGCGAGCAGAAGCTTGCGCAGGTTTTCCGCCTGCTCGGCCTTCTTCGAGACCAGATCGAGCTTCTTCAGCTTGGTGAGGCCCTCGACCAACTTGCCCATTTCGGGACCGAACAATTCGTCGATCTCGGCCCTGGTCGCGGTCGTGTCCTCGATCGTGTCATGCAGCAGGGCAACGGCGATCGTCGCCTCGTCCATGTGCATGTCGGTAAGGATGGCGGCGACTTCGAGCGGATGCGAGAAATAGGGGTCGCCCGAGGCGCGCTTCTGGTGGCCATGCTTCTGCATGGCGTAGACGTAAGCCTTGTTGAGCAGCGCCTCGTTGACGTCAGGCTTGTAGCGCTGGACGCGCTCGACAAGCTCATACTGACGCATCATGGGCGGGATCTCGCGGTGCGGAAATGATTGATGCGCCGCACCAACGTGCGACGCATCCCATAGATAGCCACGAAACCTAAGCGACGGAAGTGCCGGATGCTTGATCCAGGCAAGTTCCGAGAGTCTTAGTAGTCGTCACTCTTTTCCGGCGGCACCAGACCTTCGATGCCGGCGAGCAGATCTTCCTCGCTCATGCGGTCGAAAGTGATGTTCTCCTCGGCGTCGTCCGTGTCTGCCGCCACGGCGGTCGCGCTGGTCTGGTCGGTGATCGCCTCGCCCTCGGCCTCCGGCTCGTCGACCTCGACATGCTTCTGCAGCGAGTGGATCAGATCTTCCTTGAGGTCGTCGGGCGACAGCGTCTCGTCGGCGATCTCGCGCAGCGCGATGACCGGGTTCTTGTCATTGTCGCGCGGAACGGTGATCTGCGCGCCCTGGCTGATCTGGCGGGCGCGGTGGCCGGCGAGCAGCACGAGTTCAAAACGGTTGTCGACCTTGTCGATGCAATCTTCAACGGTTACGCGGGCCATGGACTGCCCCTTTCATGCGATGGATTTGATGGAAAGCTGGCGCGCTCCATAACGCGGGCGCGGCCGAAATACAAGCTTTATGGCGTCGGCGTCGGCTTCGTCGGGCTCCGCCGGCTCAACATCGGATGCCGCGCCATGATGCAAGTCACATAGTCGCGATCACAATTGCTTGCAATGCGGGCCTTGCCCTTGGATATCCATAAATTGCGCGTTATCTCCGAAGTGACGGCACCGAGGCCCATTTGTCGGACCTTTTCGTCAAACGCTTTTAGACGACAAAAATTTTTCGAAAGGGATGTTTTTCAATGTTCGATCCCCGTGAAAAGATCGCTCTTTTCATCGACGGCGCCAATCTCTATGCCACCTCCCGCGCGTTGGGCTTCGACATCGACTATCGCAAGCTTCTGTCGAGCTTCCAGAAGCGCGGCTACCTGCTGCGCGCTTATTACTACACCGCGCTGGTCGAGGATCAGGAGTATTCCTCGATCCGGCCGCTGATCGACTGGCTCGACTATAACGGCTTCAAGGTGGTGACCAAGCCCGCCAAGGAATTCACCGACTCGACCGGCCGCCGCAAGATCAAGGGCAACATGGACATCGAGCTGACCGTCGATGCGCTCGAGCTCGCCGATGTCGTCGACCACTACGTGATCTTCTCCGGCGACGGCGACTTCCGCACGCTGGTGGAGGCGCTGCAGCGACGCGGCCGCAAGGTGTCGATCATCTCGACCATGGCGTCGCAGCCGCCGATGATTTCGGACGATCTGCGCCGCCAGGCCGACCACTTCATCGACCTGATGACGCTGAAGAACGAAGTCGGCCGCGACCCGTCCGAGCGGCCCGTGCGCCGGCCGGAACCTGCCGAAGTCGACGAGGACGATTATTGAGAGCGGCGGCCTTGACCGCCGCCCCCTCCCCCGAACCCAGCCGCGACTGCCCGCTTTGCCCGCGGCTGCATGATTTCATCGCCGCCTGGCGCGAGCGCGAGCCCGGCTGGTTCAACGCGCCGGTGCCGACCTTTCTGCCGCCGGAGGGCGAAGACTCGGTCCGCCTGCTGATCGTCGGCCTGGCGCCCGGCCTGCGCGGCGCCAACCGCACCGGGCGCCCCTTCACCGGCGATTATGCCGGCGACCTGCTCTACGGCACGATGATCGCGCATGGCTTGGCGCGGGGCGAATTCAAGGCAAGGCCGGATGACGGACTCGAGCTTGTCGGCACCGCCGTCACCAATGCGGTGCGCTGCGTACCGCCGGACAACAAACCGGTCGGCGCCGAGATTGCCACCTGCCGCACCTTTCTGAAGCCGACCATCTCGCGCTTTCCCAATCTCCGCGCTATCCTGACGCTTGGTTCGATCGCGCACCAGTCGACGGTGCGAGCGCTGGGCGAGCGCGTCGCTGCCTTTCCGTTCCGCCATGGCGGCCGGCAGCAGGCCGGCGGCATCGCGCTGTTTTCCAGCTATCACTGCTCGCGCTACAACACCAACACGGGCGTGCTGACGGAACAGATGTTCGTCGATGTGTTCAGGGAGATCGCGGCGTTCCTGAAGAACTAGAGTCAGGCGCCGAGGCAAAGAGTTCCGATAGCCGCGCCGGCCCGCCCTTCAGCACATTCAGGTCGACGTCGCCGTCGATGCCGTCGACACGGCCGGTATCGAGATATTGCCAATAGACCCACCCTCCCTCTCCCGGCGGCATCGCAATCGAGCGCAGCCAGCGCGGGCGAACCGGAATATGAGCGGCATAGGCCGGCGCCGCCTCATCGGTGATGTAGACGATGGCTGGCTTGCCATAGGCCGCCTCGACCGGACCCAGGAAGGCAAGCAGTTCCGCGTTCAGCTCGGCGGGCGAAGGCCGATGCGGACAATTGCCGTGAAATTCGATGTCGACGACCGGCGGCAAAAGCGGCTCGCCGCGCGGCACCACCGAGATGAAGTTCTTCGCCTGGTCAGCGCCCGGGCGGCAGAAGGTGAAGAAATGGTAGGCGCCGACCGCCAGGCCCGCAGCGCGCGCGCCGCGCAGATTTTCGGCGAAAGTATCGTCGACGTGGTCGCCGCCTTCGGTGGCCTTGATGATGGCGAAGGCGACATCATTGGCCGCAACGCGCTGCCAGTCGATCTTGCCCTGGTGGTGCGAAACGTCGATGCCCCTCATGGGGAATTCGCCACGATCCGGTGGGAAAGCGCGAGGTCGAAGAAGGCTTTCCGCCCAGATGGCAACCGCCAGAAAAACGAAAGCCAGGGCCAGGACAATGAAGCGGTTCCTCAAGCCTTGGCTCCCTGCCCGCTTTGCCTCGATATAGCCGATCTGTGTACACGCAATTCCGGACGGAAAACCGCTGCACACTTTTCCTGGAATTGCTCTAGCCGCGTTCCTTCAGCAGCCGGCCCTTCTCACGCGACCAGTCGCGCTGTTTTTCGGTCTCGCGCTTGTCGTGCAGTTTCTTGCCACGGGCAATGGCGAGCAGCAGCTTGGCGCGGCCGCGATCATTGAAATAGATTTTCAGCGGCACCAGCGTCATGCCCTCGCGCTCGACGCTTTGCGCAAGCTTGGCCATCTCGCGCTTCGAGACCAGCAATTTGCGGCGCCGGCGCGGCTCGTGGTTGAAGCGATTGGCCTGCAAATATTCCGGCAGATAGGAATTGATCAGCCAGATCTCGCCGCCCTCGGCCGACGCATAGCTCTCCTGGATGTTGGCCTGGCCCTGGCGCAGCGACTTGACCTCGGTGCCGGTCAGCACCAAGCCGGTCTCGATCGTGTCGAGCACCTCGTAGGAAAAGCGCGCCTTGCGGTTTTCGGCGACCGTCCTGTTGTTTGGATCGGCTTTCTTGATTTGATTCATGACGTCCAGAGTCCGTTTCGAAACTCGCTCCTGCGAGTCAGGTGAAGGTGCCACCGAGAACCGGAGCGGAGCGTACATATAGTACGTGAGCACCGGAAGCGCAGGTGGCGCCTTCAGATGGCCGCAGGTGTAGAGTTTCCAAACGGGCTCGCTAATTTATCAAGCCGGCATGCTTCAGCGCCGCGTCGAGCTTCTCGGCGGTCGAGGCCTCGACGGTCACCAGCGGCGAGCGCACCACGTTCTCGACCTTGCCCAGCTTCGACAGCGCGTATTTGGCGCCGGAGACGCCGGGTTCCATGAAGATCGCCTTGTGCAGCGGCAACAGACGGTCCTGCAGCTCGAGCGCCTTGGCGCTGTCGCCGGACAGCGTCGCTTCCTGGAATTCGGCGCAAAGGCGCGGCGCGACATTCGACGTGACCGAAATGCAGCCGACGCCGCCATGCGCGTTGAAGCCGAGCGCGGATGCATCCTCGCCGGAGAGCTGGATGAAATCCTTGCCGCAGGTCATGCGCTGCTCGGAGACGCGCTCGACCTTGCCGGTCGCGTCCTTGACGCCGGCGATGTTCTTGAAGTCGTGGCGCAGCCTGCCCATCGTCTCCGGGCTCATGTCGATCACCGAGCGCGGCGGGATGTTGTAGATGATGATCGGCAGCGTGGTCGCCCTGGCGACGGCGGCGAAATGTTCATAAAGGCCGCGCTGCGTGGGCTTGTTGTAGTAGGGCGTGACGACAAGGGCGGCGTCGGCGCCGGCCTTCTCGGCATATTGCACCAGCCCGACCGCTTCCTCGGTGTTGTTGGAGCCGGCCCCGGCGACGACCGGAACCCGGCCCTTGGCGACCTCGATGCAAACCTTGACGACCTGACGGTGCTCCTCATGCGACAGCGTCGGCGACTCGCCGGTGGTGCCGACGGGAACCAGACCCTTGGTGCCTTCGGCGATCTGCCATTCGACAAACGACCGAAAGGCTTTCTCGTCGAAACGCCCGCTCTTTTCGAACGGTGTGACGAGCGCGGTCAGCGAGCCTCTCAGCATGTCGTCCAAACTCCTTGGAACCTTGTTGGCACTGCATGTCGTTTTCCCGCCCTCGGGCGACATGCGTCGGTATTTTATTTGCGCGCCTTCTAACCGAAAGCGAAGCCGCGCACCATAGTCTCGACACGCTTCAGCGGCAAGGATCGCCATGGAGCCAGCAAGGGCAATTCGAACAGCCTCGATAACCTTTTGTTTACGAGCCCTTCACGACCTAAGTTTAGGCTCTTATTCCGGCTCTTAAGTCCCCGCGCCTGCTGACGATGTGCTAGGATTGCAACAATGCCGACGAAGCGGCCTCATATCTTCGCGCTTCTCGGCGCGATCGTCGCGGCGACGCCTACCGTGGCGATCGGCGGGAGTGTCGATGCGCGCCCGACCGCTTCCATTCCCATGCCCGACGCACCGCAGGCCCCCGGGCAGACGTCGACCGCCCCGTCCTCCGACATAGCGCAACTGAAGAGCGGGCTCGATGCGCTGGCCGCCAACAACATCGCCGGCGCGCGCAACGCGCGCGACAGGCTGCCCGCCATTTCGCTCGACCGGCATATCCTCGCCTGGGCGATCGCGCTTTACGGCGGCGACAAGGTGCCGAGCGGCGAGATCGCCGATGCGGCCAAGATGCTGCCGGGATGGCCGGGCACGATCGCGCTGCGCAAAAACAGCGAGCGCGCGCTCTATCGCGAGAATCCGCCGCCGCAAGTGGTGGTGCAGGCCTTCGGCCGCAGCCAACCGCTGACGCCGGAGGGCGTGATCATCCTTGCCCGCTCGCAAGTGGCGCTCGGCAACCAGGCCGCGGCGCGGTCGGTGCTGGTGCCGTTCTGGCGCACGGAAAAGCTGGAGGTAAAGGACGAGGCGACCGTCATCAAGGAGTTCGGCGCGCTGATCCCGGCCGCGGACCATCGCTACCGCATGGAGCGGATGTTCTATGCCGACCGGCCGTCCTCGGCACTGCGCGTCGCGGGTCTCGCGGGCGCACAGCCCCTGGCGGACGCCTGGGCGGCGGTGGACAAGGGCGACAAGAACGCCGCCAGGCTGTTGAAGGCGGTGCCGGCGGCGCAGCGCTCGGCCGGCTATTTCTTCGCCGAGGCGGAATATCTGCGCAAGCAGCAGAAATTCGCTGAGGCCGCTTCCGTGGTGATGAATGCGCCGACCGATCGCAATTCACTGGTCGACCCTGATGCCTGGTGGGTCGAGCGTCGCGTGCTCTCGCGCGAGCTGGTCGACCAGGGCGACGTGAAGACCGCCTACAAGATCGTTGCCATGCACGCCGCCGAGAGCCCGCAGAACGCCGCCGAAGCCGAATTCCACGCCGGCTGGTATGCGCTGCGCGGTCTCAACGACCCGGCGACCGCCGCCAGGCATTTCACGCGCATTACCGAGCTGGCCCAGGGACCGGTCTCGCTGTCGCGCGCCTATTACTGGCTCGGCCGCGCAGCCGAAGTCGGCGGTCCGGGGAGCGCCAGGGATTATTTCACGCGCGCGGCCAGCTATGGCACGACCTTCTACGGCCAGCTCGCCGGCGAGCGCGTCGGCTTGAGGACCCTCAACATCGTCTATCCGAAACCGAGTGCGGCCGACCGCCAGAGCTTCGACGGCCGCGAGGCGGTCAGCGCGATCAAGCGGCTGCAGGAAGCGGGTTACGACCGCTATGCCGAGACGCTCTACCGCGACCTTGCAGGGCAATTGACCAGCCCGGGCGAGCTGGCGCTGCTTGCGGTGCTGGCCGAAAAGCAGGGCAACCACTTCATGGCGCTGAAGGTCGGCAAGATCGCCGCCCAGCGCGGCATCGATGTCGGCGCGCTGTCGCATCCGCTCGGCGTCATTCCCGATTCGGCCAACATATCCGGATCCGGCAAGGCGCTCGCCTATGCCATTGCCCGCCAGGAAAGCGAGTTCAATGTCGGCGCCGTTTCCAGCGCCGGCGCGCGCGGCCTGCTGCAGTTGATGCCGGGCACCGCCAAGCAGCTGGCGAAAAAGGCCGGCATGATCTTCTCGCAGGCGCGGCTGACCAGCGATGCCGGCTACAACGCGACGCTGGGCTCGGCCTTTCTCGGCGAGCAGCTCGACCGCTTCGGCGGCTCCTATGTGCTGACCTTCGCCGGCTACAATGCCGGCCCCAACCGCGCCGCCCAGTGGGTGGCCAAATACGGCGACCCGCGCGGCAAGGACGTGGACGCCGTCGTCGACTGGATCGAGCGGATTCCCTACACGGAAACAAGAAGTTACGTGCAACGCGTGATGGAGAATTACGAGGTCTACAGGATGCGTATTTCAGGCAAATACGACATCGTGGGGGATCTGGTGAACGGGCGGAGCTGAGGGCTGTCTTCCTTCTCCCCTTGTGGAGAAGGTGGATCGGCGCGCAGCGCCGAGACGGATGAGGGGCGTTCCAGCAAAGTGAGACGTTGGCGTTGCCTGGAGCACCCCTCATCCGTCGCCTTCGGCGCCACCTTCTCCCACAAGGGGAGAAGGGAAGAACTCCCCATTTGACGACTCCTGCCCTCGCCTGTAGCTGTCGGTCACCCCCAAGCTGAGTGAGGCATTCCAGTGGCGAGCGACCAAGGTTTCTCCGATTTCTTCTATGCCGCACCTGACGGGCTGAAGCTCCACGCCCGGATCTACGGCGAGGCGAACGCAGGCCACTGGCCGGTCGTCTGCCTGCCCGGTCTCACCCGCAATGCCCGTGACTTCCATGAGCTCGCGCTCTACCTTTCCAGCAAGGCAGAGCACCCACGCAAGGTCATCGCCTTCGACTATCGCGGCCGCGGACTATCCGACCACGATCCCGATATCGGCCACTATAATGTCGGCGTCGAAGCCGGCGACGTGCTTGCCGGGCTGTCCGCGCTCGGCATCGACCAGGCGGCCTTCATCGGCACCTCGCGCGGCGGCCTGATCATTCACGTGCTCGGCGCGCTGAAGCCGACCGCATTGAACGCCATCGTGCTCAACGACATCGGCCCGGTGATCGAGGCTGAAGGTCTTGCCCATATCCGCTCCTACCTCGAGCGTGCGCCGAAGCCGAGGACATTTGCCGAGGCGGTGGCGGCGCAACGGCGCGCGCATGGCGCCGATTTCCCGAGCCTCGCCGATGCCCACTGGGCACGCATGGTGGCTGCGATCTTCCGCGAGACGGAAACCGGCTGGGCGCCGGATTTCGATCCGGCCCTGGTCGACACGCTCGCCGGCGCCGACTTCAGCAAGCCGCTGCCGGATCTCTGGCCACAATTCGAGGCGCTTGCCGCCGTGCCGCTGCTTGCCATACGCGGCAGCAATTCGAAGCTGCTGTCCGCAGCGACGCTCGATGAGATGGGAAAGCGCCATCCCGGCATGGAGGCGATCATGGTCGAAGGCCAAGGTCATGCGCCGTTCCTGGAAACCGGCACTCTGCCGCACACCATTGCCGCATTCCTCGATCGAGCCGACAGCAAATCAAGATAAAGTAAAGCCAGAGACTAACTCAGCCTCAGGCTTTCCTTATACAATATAGATTCGCCCCTGCGAGCCGGGGTTCGGCGTGCGCCTATTTGACCTTCGAGCTCTTGCGGCGCGCCTTCGCCGGATCCGATCCGCTCTCCTTGCGGGCGGCTTTGGCGGGTGACGGCGTGGTCAAAGGAGAGGCAAAGACGGAGCCTTCCACTGAGCGCGATGCCTCGTCGCCACGCGGCTTCTCGAGCACGACGACGCAGCCGTCGAGATCGTTGGTGGCGAGATGCGCATAACGCATGGTCATCGACAGCGTCTGGTGACCGAGCCACATCTGTACGCGCCTGATATCGATGCCGCCCTGGACGAGACGCGAGGCGCAGGTGTGGCGCAGGATATGCGGCACCACCTGCTCGTCGGCGCCAAGGCCGACCTCGGTCTTGGCCTCGTTCCAGATGGCGCGGTACTGCGCCTGGCTGAGCTTGGTAAACGGGCCTTTCGGCCGGCGTCCTTCCGTGTTCGGCGGCAGCTTGATCACGTCCTTGACGCGTTCGGTCATCGGAATGGTGCGGCTGCGGCCGGACTTGGTGATCCAGAACGAGACGCGGTGCTCCTGGATGTCGTTCCAGATCAGGCCGAGCGCCTCGCCGAGACGGCAGCCGCTATCGACCAGGAAGACGGAGAGCCGGTAAGCATCCTCGCAGCGGCTCTTGATGGCGGCGAACAGCCTTGCCTCTTCGTCCCTTTCGAGGAAACGAATCCGCCCCGCCCGCTCCTTCTGGCGGCGGAACTCGGGCAAGCTGTGGATATCCCCCATCTTGTGAGCCTTGCGCAGCAGTTTGCTAAGGGCAGCCATCTTGCGATTGATGGTTGCGTTGCTGTTGCCGCGCTGGCGCAAAGTACCGATAAGATTGTCCAGGGTGTTCTGGTCAAAGGTGCTGAAACGCTCTCCCAGAAGGATCTCGTCTATTTCACCAATGAAAGAGCTGACATTGTACTTATGCCGCCCATCGTCCCAAAGTATGTCCCGGTATGCTGCGAAAAGCTCCCCGATCCTGTGCGATTTTACTTCTCTAATCTTGTTATAGGTATACTTAAACTTCGAATTTTGAGAAGAAAATACCGCAAAATGACCAGAGGGGTCCCCCTCTTGAATCGCTTCGTTTGTCATTGATTTGACCACACCCCCGAGTGGATAGAGCACACCTATCTGCTCGGAAGCGTCCTTTCAAGAGTTTATGTCTGACAAAACGATTTCATCCGCCATCGGCGGATCCCACGAAACCGTTCGCAGACTTCAGCTACCAGTCCCCCTTTTCCTTTTTCGCTCGCCCTTGCCAGTCACGAAAACAAACAGCCCGGGCGTTGATGCGCCCGGGCTGGATTTCGCCTGTGTAGTTCCAGCCCTTAGAACGAGCGCTGGAAGCGGAGCATACCGCCGACTGCATCCTTCTTGGGGAATGCGGACCTGTCGGTCCAGTTGATGCCTTCTTCACCCCAATGCGACCAGTCGACTTCGGCCGTGACCGTGAAGCCGGGAACGATGTCGTAAGCGACGTTCGCCGCCACGCTATAGTTCTTCTCATCGTCACCCGAGGCCTGGAGGTTGAACGAGGTCTTCTCGTTGAACTTGTAGGTGCCGCCGCCCCACACCGCCCAGTTGCCGCCCCACTGCTTGTAGAAGCCGCGGCCGCCAGCCGGAGTTGCCCAGGTCGGGTCGCTCAGGTTGTCGTCGGTGCCGTAGCCAGCCATGATCCACAGCGACAGCGCGTCGTTGACGTTCACGTCCAGGCGAACCTTGCCGGCAACTTCTTCATAGTTGCTGTCATAGGCGACGACGCCGCTGATGGCGCCCCAGCCCTGCGTCCACTTCAAGCCGCCGACGACATGCGGAACGTAGCTGTCGATGGTGCCGATGACGCCCGAACCTTCTTCGAGCGAGACCACGGCCGAGAAGCCATTGCCGGCATCGAAGTAATACTGGACGACGTTGGTGTCGAAGTCGCCGTAGGGAACCAGCGTATCGTTGATGACGTTGCCGGCGTAGCCGGTGAACGTATTGAAGGCCGATTCGTCCTTACCGACGCGCAGGCCGCCGAGCTGGATCCAGGCGAAGTTCAGCGAAACGCC
>NZ_FOVT01000019.1:39315-110665 GCF_900115245.1 Mesorhizobium sp. NFR06 | reverse complement strand
GGTCATCTCGCCGTCCGTCGTCACCTTGCCGTCGACGATCTTCCACAGACGGAACGGGCCGGTGATGTCGCCAAACTTGTCGAAGGAGACCGGACCGATGACGCCTTCATAGCGGATCGGCTTGCCGTCCTTAATCAGGCCGAGCGCCTTGGCGAATTCCTGCTTGCCCGCATAGATCGGCGTGCCTGCCGGATCGACCGCCTTGTACATGGCGTCCTTGATCTTGGCCGGATCTCCGGAGCCGGCGATGGCGATCGCCAGCCCGACGATGGCGCCAGCGTCATAGGAACGATCGGCGGCCGGGTTCGACGGCTCGATGCCGGAGAATTCCTTGTAGTTCTTGTTGAAATAGTCGGTCGACGCGGTCGGGCTGGTGCCGGAAGAGGTGCCGTAGGCATCCCTGAGATAGTCGGCGCCGACGGAGTCGATGAAATCGGGGCTGTTCATGCCGTCATTGAGCAGGAACTTCTGCACGCCGCCCTGCGATATCCAAGTGCGGGCAACCGTGGCGCCGTCGACCGGCGTGCTGACGAGATAGAGCCCGTCCGGTTCGCCCGCCATCGCCGCCGTGACTTCCGAGGCATAGCTCGACTGCTTCTCGTTGTAGGGCGTATCGGAGACGATGGTGCCGCCGAGCGCCTTATAGGCGCGCGAGAACTCGGCCACCATGTTGACGCCGAAGTCGTTGTTGACATGGATGATCGAGAGCTTCTTGAAGCCCTTGTCGATAGCGTATTTGGCGGCGGCCACACCTTGCAGCGCATCGGAGGTGATGGTGCGGAAGAAGATGCCGTTGGTCTTGCCGTCGCGGCCGAGCGCGGTCAGAGTCGGCGAGGACGACGCGGGCGACACCTGGACGATCTTGGCCGGGGCGGTGACCGAAGTCAGGATCGGGATCGACACCGACGAGATGATGCCGCCGATGATCACCGGCACCTTCTTGACCTGCACGAGCTGGGTCGCGGCGTCGACCGCCACGTTGCCCTGGCTCTGGCTGTCGCGCGTGTCGGTCGCGAGATCGCAGCCGCCCACGCCGCCCGCGGCATTGATGTCGCGGAATGCCATCTCGACCGATTTGGCGCCCGCCTGGCCATATTCGCCGGCCGGACCGGTCAGCTCCATGACCAGGCCGACGGTGATCTTGCAGTCGGCTGCATGCGCCGCGCCGGCCGCCATAAGCAGGCCGAGCGCGGTGGTGATCTGGAATATCGTTTTGCGCATTGCTGTTCCCCTTTGGTTACTCGACTCTTGTTTTCGTTCTTGCCTGTTCAGCCTCCGGCACCTGCAGCCAGGTCTCATGCAGATGCCGCCATTCGACGCCTCTGGGCGCCGATGAATTGGGGGTGAAGACGGCGCTGGACCGTCGCCGGCTCGCCTGGCCGGCGCGCTGCTGCGCCTCGACATAGGTGAGGACGATGACGTCGCCGGACTGCCATCCCGGCCGGATGTCCTCGATCGAAATGGCGAAGTCGCCGTCGAACGTTCCGCGGCTTGCCTTCACATGGCCGAGCACCGCGGCGCGATCGAGCATCTGGCCGCTCGGCACGACCATGGAGAAGCCCTCCCCGAGGACGCGTTCGAAGCGACCGAAATCAGCCGTGTCGCAAAGCCTTTTGTCGAACCAGTCGACGAAGAAGCGGTGCAGGTCGACCACCTCGGCGCTGGCGCGGGAAACCAATGATGGATCCATGCCGCTCATACCCGGCCTGCGTTCAAATTGTAGTGCATGATCGAGCCGTGGCGGCCGTGGCGGTCGCGCTCCAGCGTGTAGACGTCGCCTTCGAGGCCCGGGCTTTCAGCGATCACAGCGCCGATCGCCGCGCGATCCTCGGCCGACAGCGCGACGTCCATGATTCTGGCATTGGCAAGCGCATGCGCCTGGTTGCGGGCGCCGACGATGACGGCTGCGACCCGCGGCTGTTCCAGCACCCAGGCGCTGGCGATGGTGGCGATGTCGACGCCGTGTCGGTCGCCGACCGTCTTCAATGCACGCAGCAATTGCTGGAACAGCTCCCAGCCACCGAAATCGTCGATGATCAGCTTGTACTTGATCAGCGAGCGGTTTTCGAGCGGCGTCGCCGGTTCGGCAGCGCCGAGCCATCGATCGCTGAGGAAGCCGCCGGCGACGGTACCGTAGCAAAGGAAATGCATGCCATGCTGTTTCGCCAGCGAGGCAAGGCCTCGGGCCGGGCGCTGGTCGAGTACAGAATATTGCAGCTGCTGACTGACGAGCGGAATGCCTGCCGCCAGGATCTCGGCAAGCCGCGGCGTGTCGAAATTGGTGGTGCCGAGATTGTGCACCTTGCCCTCGCGGCGCAGTTCGTCCAGCCAGGCCATGGCCTCAACATACCGAGGCTGCGCATAGTCCCACCAGTGGAACTGGACGAGGTTGATGCGCTCGGTCTTCAGCCTGAGCAGCGACTGGTCTACGATGCCCCTTATGTAGTCGCGGCTGACGGTGGCCAGACGTTCGAGGTCGGGCACCAGCTTGGTGTGAACCTTCATTCTGGCGGCGACATCAAGACCGCGTTCGCCGGCCAGCCGCAGGCGCGCGGCGCCAAACAGTTCCTCGACGCCCGTGTAGATATCGGCGCAGTCATAGGTGAAGATGCCGGCGTCAAAGGTGGCGATCAGGTCGATGACCGCCTGTTCGCGGTCGATTGCGCCGTGGCCACCGGCCAGCTGCCAGCCGCCGCGAATGACGCGCGAGATGGTATAGCCAGAGGTGAGGTCGAAGGTCTTGCCGGTCATTTGCGCTCCGTCTCCTCCGGCAGCGGCACCGCCGTCGTTTCGCCATGGCTGAATCGCCGCTTGGCCACCCTGACGATTCTGAGCCGGCTGGCGCAGTTCGGGTCGGGACAGGCGATTTCGGCGTCCGACGTCATCCAGTCGTTCTTGTGCGTCGGGCGCTGCTTGGCCGCCAGCAGCGGCAGCACGGCCGCGATCGAATAGATCGAGAATCCCTGCCCCGCCGGCAACGACAGCATCTCGCCCTTGAGCTCGAAATAGTCGCCGGCCCTGGCGCCGCAATAGATCGGCTTGCCCTCGGGAATGACCGCCTCGACGCGGAGGTCGAAGAGCTCGAAACTGTCGTCTCGTTCCGGCATCTCAGATCTCCGCCCGGGTGAAGGTGACGTCGCATGCGCCGTTGCGTCGAACGATGCCGCAGGCGGCCGCAAGCGGCTCGCGCTGCTCGGGCGGCACCTGCGCGACCACGCTTCCGGCCAGCCAGCCGATCGGAAAGAAGAGGCGCGCGCCCTGTCCGTAAAACAGTCCGATGTCGAAAATCGCGTTCGGATTGCCGCCCCACATAAACGGCGGCACGTAGGAGAGCACCACGTCGCCGGGCTGCGGCGTCAGGGTCGCATTCTCGGCCGGAAGCGGCCCGGCGTAGCTCTGTCCATCGAGATGCGCCGGCGGCACAGGGCAGGAAATCTCCGGACCTGTCCACATCGCGTGGATGCCGGCGACGATACGCGGCTCTGCCAGGTAAGCCCACAGGAAGGCGGCGTTCTCGGGCGCCTTTTCCGTCAGCAGCAGCGCGGTCGCGGACAGGCCGGAACGCGGCTCGCTGATTTTTATGGCGCGTCTCGTCATGTCGCCTGCGTCCCGGCAGCGGATTTCAGCTTGTCGCGCAGGAAGGCAAAGGGTCGGCTGATGTCGGCGACCAGCGCCTCGCGCGCTGCCCGGGCGTCCTGCACCGCGAGCGCTGCGACGATGCTTCGGTGATAGTGTGCGGTGTCGACCTCGCCGGCTTCCGAAAATGCGTAGATGGCGACACGGATGCATGGCCCCGATTGTAGCCAGAGGCTTTCGATCATCGGGATCAACACCGCCGACCCGCAGGCGCGATAAATCTCGAAATGGAAGCTCTGGTTGAGCGTCACCTCGCGGTCGACGTCCTTCTTGTGCTTCAGCGCCCGGATCTCGTCCCATTCGCGCAACAGACCTTCGACCGTCGCAATCTGGCGCGACCCCATGCGCGAGGCCGCGAGCGAAATCGCCTCACCCTCGATCAGGATGCGGGCACGCAGCAGGTCGTCGATGCGCTCGAGCGTGATCGGCGGCACGCGCACCGAGCGGTTGGGCAGCGCCTCAAGCGCCTTTTCCGTGATCAGCCGTCCGAGCGCCTCGCGCACCGGCATGGTCGAAGTGACCAGCGCGTCGGCGAGGCCGCGAATGGTCAGCACCTGGCTTGGCTCGAACAGGCCGCCGATCAGAGCGCGGCGCAATTCGGAATAGACACGATCCTGCACGGTCTCGCGGCCGACCGGCGCGAGCTGCGCGGCGATCACCTCGTTGTTGCTGCGCTCGATAGCGGCCTTCTGCATGGCGTTCCCAATCTCGACCCTTTGGGGGTGGGTCGGGCCGTTTTTCGGCCTTGCAGAAGAAAGTAAAGCCGAATAGCGTGATCAAAGCAAGTGTGATCACATATCAAAATAAATGGGAAGCGGCATTGATCGCTTTCCGCCAGAGGGACTGATGAACGAGACGGCGAGACAGCATGGGGCGGAGACCCATGCTGCGGTTCTGACAGCAACCAACGTCACCAGGCGCTTCGGCGGCCTCGTAGCGGTCAACAATGTGTCGTTCGAGGTTAGGCCGGGCGAGATCCTCGGCCTGATCGGCCCTAACGGCGCCGGCAAGACGACCATGTTCGACCTTCTGGCTGGCAGCATTCTGCCGACCAGCGGCGAGATCCGTCTCAACGGCACGCTGGTGTCGGGCGAGGCCGCGCATCTGCGCATCGGACGCGGCCTCGGGCGCACTTTCCAGATCCCCCGGCCGCTCCCTAACCTCACGCTGATCGAGAACGTCATGCTTGCCGCGCAAGGGCAGACCGGCGAGCGGCTGCTTGCCAATTTCATCACGCCGTGGCGGGTCGCCGGCGAGGAGAAAGCCGCAGCGAAGAAAGCCGTCGAGTTGCTGGAGCTCGTCTCGTTGTCACGACTGGCGCATCAGCCTGCGCGGGTGCTTTCCGGCGGGCAGCGCAAGCTGCTCGAGCTCGCCCGCGTGATGATGGCCGATCCGGCGATCATCCTGCTCGACGAGCCAGCGGCCGGCGTCAATGCCACGCTGCTCGAGGTCATCATCGACCGTATCCGCGACATCAACAAAAGCGGTATCACCTTCCTTTTGATCGAGCACAACATCGACATGGTGACGCGGCTTTGCCACCGCGTTCTGGTGATGGCGAGCGGCGAGCTCATCTGCGAGGGCACCGCTGACGAGGTGGCGCGCGACCCGCGCGTCATCGAGGCCTATCTCGGGGGTACGGCATGAACGAAGCCGTGCTTGACGTCCGCGATCTCGAAGCCGGCTATGAGCCGGGCGTGCCGATCGTGCGCGGCGCCTCGATCATCGTCAACAAGGGCGAGATCGTCGTCGTCCTCGGGCCGAATGGCGCCGGCAAGTCGAGCCTGATCAAGGCCATCGCCGGCCTTGTCCCGATCAGCCGGGGCAAGGTGCTGCTCGATGGCAAGGACGTCACCGCGGCGCCCGCCCACACAATGGTTCACCTCGGCCTCGCTTTCGTGCCGCAGACCGAGAACGTCTTTCCGCTGATGTCGGTGGAGGACAATCTGAAGGTCGCGGGCGGCATCCTCGAACGGCGCCAGGCGCCCGCTCGCATCGAGGAGATGTATGCGATGTTTCCGGACCTCGCGCGCCAGAAGCGGAGCGCCGCCGGCAACCTCTCCGGCGGCCAGCGCCAGATGCTGGCCGTGGCGCGGGCGCTGATCGTCCACCCCAAGGTGCTTGTGCTCGATGAGCCGTCGGCCGGGCTGTCGCCGAAATTCGTGTCGATGGTGTTCGAGATGCTTTCCGCTATCCGCAAATCCGGCGTCACCATCCTGCTGGTCGAGCAGAACGCCAAGGCAGCGCTTGCCATCGGCGACCGCGCCTATGTGCTGGTCGAAGGCAAGGATCGGCATGAGGGCGTGGCCTCGACGCTGTGGGACGATCCGGTCGTCGCCGAGCTTTATCTCGGCCAGCGGCCGCTCAAGCGGGAAGCGGGAGGCGCGGCATGAGCCTGCAATTCGTCGTCGACGGCCTGCTAACCGGCTCGATGATCGGCCTCGGCGCCATCGGCGTGACGCTGACCTATTCCATTCTGCGCTTTTCGAACTTCGCCCATGGCGATTTCATGGCCTGGGGCACCTATGCGACATTGGCTGCCGTCAGCGCTATCGGCGCGCTGTTTGGCAAGGTGGCGCCGATCGCGCCGCTATCCTTCGGCTGGCCGCTCATCGTCGCGCTGGTGATCGGCATGGCTTTCACCGCTCTGCTGGCGCTGCTGCTCGACAAGGTGCTCTTCGCACGGCTGCGCAGGCAGGAGCAGGCGATCATTGTGGTGATGGGCAGCTTCGGCGCCTCGATGGCACTCAGAAGCCTGCTCGAATTCATCTTCACCTCGCGCCCAACCTATTTCAGCCGCGCCATCCAGATCGCCATGCCGGTCGGCCTCGGCATCCGCATCACCCCGGATCAAATCGCGTTGTTGCTGCTGACCGCCGTGCTGGTGCTTGGGGTGCATCTTTTGACGACACGTACCCAGACCGGTCGCTCCATGCAGGCCATGAGCCAGAACCCGGCCCTTGCCCGTGTCGTCGGCATCGACGTCGCCAGCGTCGTGCGTGTCACCTGGATCGTCGGCGCGGCGCTCGCCTGCGTCGCCGGCGTGATGATCGGCATCCTCGTCCAGATCCGCCCCTTCATGGGATTCGACATCTTGCTGCCGATGTTCGCCGCCGCCATCCTTGGCGGCATCGGCAGCATCCCGGGCGCCGTGCTTGGCGGCTTGATCATTGGTCTCGCCGAGGCCGGCGCGGTGCAATTGGTCGGCGCCGAATGGCGCGCTGCGGTTTCCTTCATCATCCTGATGGCGGTGCTGTTCGTGCGGCCGATCGGGCTCTTCGGCGTGAGGGAAAGATGATGGACCTGATCGGCTACGCCGCCTTCTTTCTGACCGCCGCGCTGATCTTTTCGCTGATCACGCTGGGGCTGAACCTGCAATGGGGCCTGACCGGACTGTTCAATGTCGGGCTTGCCGGATTCGTGGCCATCGGCGCCTACACATCCGCGCTGTTGACCACGCCCGACGATCCCGCGCGGCTCGGCGGCTTCGGCCTGCCGATCCTGATCGGCTGGCTGGGCGCGATGGTGGTCGGTGGCCTGGCTGCGGCCCTTACCGGCTACGCCACGCTGCGCCTAAGGTCGGATTACCTGGCCATCACCACCTTTGGCGTCGCGGTGGTGGTGCAACTGGTTGCGCTCAATGCGCAGCCGCTGACTGGCGGACCTTTCGGCATCGGCTTCATTCCACGCCCGTTCGGCGGCCTTGCCGAAACACCGCTGCTCTTCAATCTGTCGAATCTCGCGATCGTCCTGGCTGTGACGCTAGCCGCATACCTTGCGCTGGAACATCTCTCGCGCAGCCCATGGGGCCGGGTGCTGAAGGCGCTGCGCGAGGACGAACGCGCGGCGGTCTCGCTGGGCAAGAGCGCGCGCTTCTACCGCGTGCAGGCCTTCGCGGTGGGCGGTGCCATCATGGCGCTTGCCGGAGCGCTGCAGGCGCACTTCATCGGCTTCATCGCGCCTGACAACTATCTGCCGATCCTGACTTTCCAAGTCTGGGTCATGCTGATCGTCGGCGGTTCCGGAAGCAACATCGGTGCGGTCGCCGGCAGCGTGCTGGTCTGGGCGATCTGGGCGGGCTCCGGAGCGCTGACCAGCATGCTGTTCTCGCCCGAGCAGCAGGCGCGCGCCGCCGCCCTGCAGATCGTCGCCATCGGCGTGATGCTGTGCGTCATCCTGCTGGTCAGGCCGAGTGGCCTGTTCGGCGACAGGCCGCGCCGCCTGCGCGCCGCCAAGGCCGCCCCCTCCGCGGCACCCGAGAGCCGCGGCCCATGAGCCGAGCCAACTTGCCGGAAGCGCAGAGCCTTTCTCTCTGGCACGCCGTCGCTCGCAGCCGGCGCGACCGACCGCCGCTCGAAGGCCGTCTCGACGTCGACCTCGCGATCGTCGGCGCTGGCTTCACCGGCCTTTCGACAGCGCTCCACGCGGCCGAGAAAGGCATCTCCGTCGCCATCCTCGAAGCCGAGATCATCGCTTGGGGCGCGACCGGCCGCAATGCCGGCTTCGTCGTGCCGAACTTCGCCAAGATGGACCCGTCCACCATCCTCGCGCACCTCGGGCCGGAGCGCGGCGAGCGCCTGATCGACTTCGCCGCCGCCAGCGCCGACCTGGTTTTCGATCTCATCGAGCGACATCGGATCGATTGCGACGCGGTGCAGAACGGCTGGATCCAGCCGGCGCATTCGGCCGCCGCCTTCGAAAAGGTGAAGTCACGCGCCGGCCAATGGGCCGACCGCGGCAGGCCGGCCGTCACGTTGGACAGCGTTTCCGTCCAAGAGCTCACCGGCATCCGCGGCTATGTCGGTGGCTGGATGGACCGCTCCGGCGGCGTGCTCGATCCTGTCGCCTATGCGCGCGGCCTTGCGGACGCCGCCGAAAAGTGCGGGGCCCGCATCTTCGAGCACAGCCGCGTCACCGCGATAGAGCAGGCCACGCAAGGCTGGGTGTTGAAGACGCCATCGGGATCGATGCGGGCAGGAAAGGTATTGATCGCCACAAACGCCTATGGCGCCGGACTCAATCCTGTCCTCGACAGGACCTATTTCCCGCTCAGGATCTTCCAGATCGCCACGGCGCCGCTGCCACTCGGGATACGCAGCCGCCTGCTGCCAGGCGGACAAGGCGTGGGCGACACCAGACGCAACCTCTTGACCTTCCGATTCGACCGCGAAAACAGGCTGATCAGCGGCGGCATGCACGTCGTCGGTGCAGGCGCCGACACGCGGGTCCCGAAGGCAATCTGGCGGCGGCTCGCCACCCATCTCGAGTTGCCCGACATCCCACCGCTGGAATATGCCTGGTCCGGGATCGCGGCCGTGGAACCCGACTTCCTGCCGCGCCTCATCAATGTCGGCCCCGGACTGCTCGCGGGCTTTGCCTGCAACGGCAGAGGCATCGCCATGACCACGGCGACGGGCAAAGCATTAGGCGAGTGGGCGAACGGGACAGACGCCGTCGACCTGCCGCTTCCCTTCGCGCCACCATCGCCGATGTCGTTCCATAACGTGGTCCGCTATGCGCCGAACGTCTTGCTCGCATGGGGCATTCTGCGCGACAGGCTGGAATGGACGCGTTGAGGTTGGTGTTGGATCAAACAGCGAAGTGACGGCATGATCTGTCGAGGCGGACTGACACCGCGCGTTGTTGGAGCATGGTCGGTTCGAGCGTCGACTCTCCCCGAGTAGCAACGACGACCGCCCAAGCAGATGTGCCGACAGCCGATCGCGAGCCACCGTAAGCCAGGTCGCTGTTGGATGGCTTGCTGGAGGGTGCGAGACGCGATCGCATTTGCCGTCGAGCGCTTGCACGCCACTAAGCCACAATGGATTGGGTTGACGGCTGTGAAGGTGCGTCGGTTCAGAGTGTCGCGGCGCTCAGGCGTCAGCTAGAAGCGATAACGAACCCCAACAGTATTCGCGTTGGAGCCCTCTCCCATATTTCCAAATGTACCACCGGCGCCGGATCTGTGGTGGAGTTGATAGACGAGCTCGACGTTGGGAGCTTGCCTTAGCCTGAAAGAAAGCTCCGCCCCGATGAAACCAAGGAAAGATGCGTCGCCATCGTAATAGATTTCGCGTTCGCGTTCGATCTCGGTGGTGCCGGTAACGGCACTCAAACCGGCCGTCAGTGCTGGCGCAATCGCCAGATCGCCGATGACAAGGCCCTGGTGACGAACCCTAACCCCGGCCCAAACCTCTCCTGACGTGTCGTCGTCCTCGCCAAACCTTATGGCGGCTCCGGTCACGCCGCCAAGAACGAAACCAGCGCCAATATCGGCAAAGTCGCGGCCGTAAGCAGCTCCGACCATGTAGTTGTTCGTATAGTCGGCGTCGAAGACGTTGATCGTGTTCCCAAATGACCCTGTCGCAAAAACGCCGCCAAAAAAATAGACGTCGTTCTTCGCCGGTTGACCGGCAGCGAAAGGATCTTCGGTTGCAAAATAGATGAAGGGAGAACTGTTGTCGGCGAGGGCGGAAGTGATGGAACCGGTCAGGATCAGTGCAGCCAAAGCCTCTTGCACCCCGCGCATTCACAAGCTCCCGAATCAATCCCTCAGTCGATCATCTTTGTTCCCGTATTTCACCGCAGGAAGCAAGTTCCCCTGCTCCAGGGGTAGTGGGTCAGTAGGCCAATTTTTGCTAACGACCTGGGCCGAATGAACGATAACTATGCCTTTGGTGGCCCGGGGAAAAATAGTCCAAACTTCATTTTAATATAAATCAGTATCATGGCATAAAAAGCAGAATACCACCAAACTCATAGGGAATGGGTATGGTCCAATCCAAATTGCAAAGAATGGGTGGCCGATTTGAAGCGCTACGATATTCGCGATGCAAAATAAAACCACTGCGTTGCGGACAACAAGGCGCGCTTGGAAAATCATTCAATCCGCCGAGATTCCATTGGCGAGCAATAGCTGTCGAACGGCTGGAGGGGGAGTCTGCTTCCGCCAAGCGAGCCAGAAATCGACGGTATGGGTCCACCACGACAAGGATCGGAATTTGACGCCGGGTACTTCCGCCCGCGTGGCGCTCGCAGGAACGAAGCCTCGGCCCACACCGGCCTCGACCAGCCCAAGCATCGCCGAAAGCTGAGACACTTCGTAACGGACTTCGGGCCGAAAGCCGGCGCTGGCACATCGTTGGGCAAACCGGGCCTGCCAGTTGGGGTCCTCTTCCCGAGGCACCACGACCCATGCCGCCCCGTCCAGATCAGGCGGCCGGATCCGCCGCTTCCCCGCCAGCCTGTCGTCCACCGGCAGTGCTAGTAGCTGGCGATCCGCCAGCAGCTTGTGAACCACAACATCATCGCTTTCAGAGCGTGGCGTGTAGACGATCCCGGCATCGATCACTCCATCCGCGAGCGCCTTTAGCTGCAGCTCGCTATTGAGCGGTACGAGATCTACGGCGAGCGACGGGCAGCGCGCGCGCAGTTCCCGCAGGTGCTTCGACAGGAGGCCTCCTTGCATAGCTCCATCGACGTATCCGACCCGGATGCGGCCCTGCTCTCCGGATGACAGCGACTGGGCCCGCTGCTTGAAGCCGTTGACCCGACTGAGGATAGCCTTCGCGTCATCCAACAGCACCGCGCCGACGGCCGTCAAAGTCAAGCGCTGCTTCTGTCTCCGGAACAGGTCGACGCCCAACTCGCTTTCGAATTCCCGAATGGCCCTGCTCAGCGGCGGTTGCGACACGCGCAGGCGCTGCGCAGCCCTTGTCACAAGCTCGTTCTCCGCAACCGCGACGAAATATCTCAAATGACGCAGATCCATCCCATACCCCCTTGATCTTAACTTATATTAACAAAGTCCTTTTCAGTATAGCATGCCGCGCCTAGGTTGTCGCGGAATTTGCCAAAGGGAGGCCCTTGTGAAGGCGATTGTGTTCGATCAGGCCGGCGCGGCCGAAGATGTTCTTCACTACAGGGAGGTGCCGAAACCCGCGTGCGGCCCTCGGCAGGTCCTGCTGCGCGTTACCGCCCGTGTGATCCAGCCGGCCGACTGGCTCTTCATCGCCGGCAAATACGGCACGAAGCCCGTCTATCCGCAGGTTGCCGGATACGACGGTGCCGGCATCGTCGAACAAGTCGGTGCCGAAGTCCGCGAGATCGAGATTGGGTGTCGTGTGGCATTTCGCAGCCCCGGTGCATGGGCCGAATATGCTGCCGTTGCGGTCGAACACGTGCATGCTGTACCCACTGAACTCTCCGGCCGTCTGGCTGACGAAATGGTGTGTCAGTTTCCGCTCAATCCGCTAACCGCCTGGGGCATGCTGGACCAGGCTCCGGCGGTGCCCGGCCATCGTGTTCTGCTCACCGCGGCGCGCTCCGCGGTTGCCGCCGTCGCCGATCATTTGGCACGCACGCGAGGGATGACTGTCGAACGCCTCGTGCGCGAGGGTGCGGGCTACCGTCTTCTTGATGCTGACGATAGAGCTATCGGGCTCGGCGCCAGCATTGCGGAAGCCCTGAGCGAGGTGGAGCCCTATCACCTGGTGCTCGATTCGGTCGGCGGCCCCGACACACTCGCGCTCATCGAACGGATTGCTCAGGGAGGAACGCTGTTCTCGTACGGCGTTCTGGACGACCGGCCGGTTGAAGTTAAGGCCTCCACCCTGCTCTACAAGTCGCTGCGGTGGCAGGGTTTCGCGATCAGCGCATGGCAGCGCAACGGTGGCAGGGAGACCCTCGCGAAGGCGACACGGGAATGTTGGGCGCTGCTTGCCGAACATCCAGGCAAGCTGCCCATCGTCGCCCGCTACGGGCTGGAACAGTTCGGCGCCGCAATCGAACACGCGGCAAAGTCTGCTGGCGAAGGCAAAGTTCTGCTGGTCTGAATGCGCGCGAGCAACTTATGTCGAACTCATCTGCAGACGCAGCCCGCAGCAGGCGACGGCCTGCGCCATGCCGTGCATCTTCTGGTTCCTGAGCATGATGAAGTTCGCGCCGTTGGCGGGATCATGACGTGCCCCACGGGCACCGCGAAATCCATGCCCAAGCGACAATAGTGCACAAACAGGATTGCGTCGCAGATTCTCTTGTTGTACGGTCGTTCAACAAGAGAATTTTGTAGATCCCTGCCGTGGTGCGAACCGAATTTCCCTTTCCCGTGGAGACAGTCGATCCGCTCTGGATCAAGCTGGCCGACGGCACCCGTATCGCCGTAACGCTTTGGCGCCCGCGGACCGACGCCAAGGTGCCTGTCGTCGTCGAGATGGTGCCTTACCGACGCCGTGACGGCACCGTTGCGCGTGATATCGATATCAACCCTTGGCTCGCCGGGCATGGCATAGCTTGCGCCCGTATCGATATTCGCGGCAGCGGCGATTCGGGCGGCGATCTCGCAGACGAATATCTGCCGCGCGAGCAGGAAGACGGCTGCGAGATCATCGCCCATCTGGCGGCGCAATCGTGGTGCAACGGCAATGTCGGCATGACCGGCATCTCCTGGGGCGGCTTCAACGCGCTGCAGGTCGCGGCGCGGCGGCCGCCGGCCTTGAAGGCCATCATCGCCAACTGCGCCACCGACGACCGCTATGCCGACGACATCCACTATATGGGCGGCGCGCTGCTGACCGAGCAGGAAATGTGGTCGAACTTCATGCTGGTGAAGAAGGCGATGGCGCCCGACCCGCAGATCGTCGGCGACGCCTGGCGCGATATGTGGATGAGCCGGCTCGCGGCGACGAGCTCACTTTCGGAAGTATGGCTCGCGCATCAGCGCCGTGACGACTATTGGCGGCAGGGCTCTGTTTGCGAGGATTTTTCCGCGATCGAATGCGCTGTCATGGCCGTCTGTGGCTGGGAGGACAGCTATTCGAATTTCGTGCCGCGACTGCTTGAGCATTTGCCGGGGCCAAAGCTCGGTATCGTCGGGCCGTGGTCGCACACCTATCCCTGCCGCGGCGCGCCCGGGCCGCTGATCGGCTATCTGCAGGAAGCTCTGCGCTGGTGGCGTCACTGGCTCCGCGGCGAAGACACCGGCATTATGGACGAACCCTTATACCGCGTCTGGCTCACCGGCGAGGAGCGGCCGCAGCCTTTCTATCTGCCTGATCATGCCGGCAGCTGGGCCGCCGAGGATCAGTGGCCGTCGCCCCGCATCGAGCGCCGCGCTCTGTATCTGAACGCCGCCGGGCTGGGCAACGAGCCGGAACCGGGCGCCCTGCTTTCGGTATGCTCCCCCGCCACCGCCGGCCGCGACTGCGGCCGCTGGGGCGGCTATGGCGGCTCCTGTCCCGATATGCCCATCGACCAGCGCCGCGAGGACGGCATGGCGCTGTGCTTCGACACTTTGCCACTCGACGATGACCTGGCCTTCCTTGGCGCACCAGAGCTCGATCTGCTCGTCACCGTCGACCAGCCGCATGTCAATCTCGCCGCACGGCTCTGCGATGTTTATTCGGATGGCACTTCGGCCCTGATGACCTATGGCGTGCTCAATCTCAGCCACCGCGACAGTCATGAACATCCCACGCCGTGTCCGGTCGGAACGCCTTTCCATGTACGGCTGAGGCTTAACGATTTCGCCCGCACTGTACCCAAGGGACACCGCATCCGGCTGGCGCTGGCCAACCAGCACTGGCCGATCCTGTGGCCGCAGCCGAAACTGTCGACGCTATCGGTCGCGAGCGGCGACAGCACGGTAATGCTTCCGGTTCGCCCTTCTTCGCCGCGCGACCGCGACGTCCGCTTCGGGCCCGCCGAAACCGCGCCGCCGATCCCCACCACGATCTTGAACGAGGGCTTCGACAGCCGCATCGTCACCGACGACGTCGGCTCAGGCGCGCAGACCATCGCGCTGACCTCCGACCATGGAAGCCGGCACTATGACGATCGCGCCATCACCGTCTCCTCGGCCAACAGCGACACGATGAGCATTCACGCCGCCGACCCGCTGTCGGCGAAACTCGTCACCGAATATCGCTGGGCGATTGCCAGTGGCGATGCCGACACCGAAGCGACGGCGGTGACCGAACTGACATCGGATGAAACCCATTTCAATCTGAGTTGGCGTCTGGAGGCCCGGGAACGGGGCACGCTTGTCCACAGCGCCTCGGCAACCCGGCGCATCAGGCGCGATTTCGCCTGAGGAGAGAGGCAGACCAATGCTTGCATATGCGGTGAAGCGCATCGGTCTCGGCCTCCTGATCCTCATCCTCGTCATGGTCGCCATGTATGCGGCCGTCTTCCTGGTTCCGGGCGATCCGGCGACCGTGGCACTCGGTCCGCGCGCCACGCCGGAACTGAAGCGGCTGCTGATCGAGCGCATGGGGCTCGACCAGCCAGTCTGGTGGCAGATCGTCGAATTCTTCCGCAATGCTCTGACCGGCAATCTCGGTTACGACGTCTGGTCGAACCGGCCCGTTTCCACTTTGGTCCTGGAGGCGCTGCCGAACACGCTCATCCTCGGCCTGACCGCGCTTGCCGTCGCGCTCCTGATCGGCGTGCCGCTCGGCTGCCTGTCGGTGATGCGGCGCGGCACGGCGGCCGATGCCGTCATCGGCGTGCTCTCGGTCGGTGTCATCGCCGTGCCGTCCTTCGTCGTCGCCATCTATTCGCTGCTGGTCTTTGCCGTCACGCTGCGCTGGCTGCCGGCCATCGGAGCCGGCGAGGCGGGCGACTTCATCAGCCAGGTCAAGGCGCTGGTCATGCCGGCCGCGGCGATCGCGCTCGGCTGGATCGGCTACATCGCCCGCATGGTGCGCGCCTCGATGATGGAGGTGATGGGCGAGCCGCACATCCGCACCGCGCGCTCCTTCGGCCTGCCGGAGTGGAAGATCGTCTCCAAATACGCCCTGCGCATCGCCATCATCCCGACCATCTCGCTGGTCGCCGTCGGCCTGGGCAGCATCCTGTCCAGCGCCGTCTTCGTCGAGGCGGTGTTTGCTCGACCCGGCATCGGCAAGCTGATCACCGACGCCGTCAACACGCGCAACTATCCGGTGGTCATGGGCACGGTGCTGATCATGACCGCCATCTACGTCTCCATCACCATAGCCGCCGATCTGTTGATCGCGCGGCTTGATCCAAGGGTGCGCGATGTCTTCCGTGGCTGAGGCGTCTTTACCCACGCATGATCGACAACGGCTTGTCCTGCTGCGTGCGCTGCTTGCTGATCCGTTCACCCGCGTGGCGCTGATCCTGGTCGCTGGCTTCCTCGTCACCGCGATCTTCGCGCCGTTGCTGGCACCCTATTCGCCGGTCAAGATCGACGTGCTGCACAAGCTGCAGCCGCCATCGGCAGACCACTGGTTCGGCACCGATCATCTCGGCCGCGATCTTCTGTCGCGCGTCATCTACGGCGCGCGCACGGCGCTCACCATCGCCATGGTGTCGGTGGCCATCGCCGGCGTCATCGGGTTGTTGCTCGGGCTGATCGCCGGCTACGGTCCGCGCTGGCTCGACGCCATTCTGGTGCTGAGCTTCGACAGCCTCAACTCGCTGCCGATGATCATGTTCGCGCTCGCCATCATCACCGTGCTCGGCGCCGGAACCGGCACGCTGATCATCGTCATCGCGGCGACCTCCTTTCCGAGCTATGCCAGGCTGATCCGGGCCCAGACGCTGGCGCTGAAGAACAGCGACTACATCCTTGCCGAGCGCCTGCTCGACGCGAGTGCTTCGCGCATCATCTTCATCCATCTTCTGCCCAACGTCGTCGGCCCGCTGATCATCCTTTTGTCGATGGACATCCCGGTCGTCATCATGGTCGAGGCTGGCCTGAGTTTCCTTGGCTTTGGCGTGCGTCCGCCGACGCCGTCCTGGGGTTCGATACTCTATGACGGCTACACCTCGATCCGCTCCGCGCCCTTTATGGTCATCTTCGGTGGCCTGCCGCTGGTGCTGGCCACGCTCGGCTTCACCTTCCTTGGCGAGGGTCTGCGCGACTATCTCGATCCGCGCCTGCAACTGCGGAGGCCGGCATGACAGGTTCGCTAGCGGCCAGCGATCTCAGCGTCCGCTATGAGACGCCGCATGGCACCGTGCACGCCCTGCGCCATGTCGACATCGAGGCGCATCCCGGCGAGGTGATCGGCATTGTCGGCGAGAGCGGCTGTGGCAAGTCCACGCTCGTCACCGCACTGGCCAATCTTCTACCGGCCAACGCCCGCATCGACGGATCGATCCGCTACGACGGGGTCGATCTGGCGAAGCTCGACGCCCACTGCCAGCGCCTGCTGCGCGGCGACGAGATCGCGTTGGTCGGCCAGGACCCGATGACGGCGTTCAACCCGGTGCTGACCATCGGCGACCAGCTCGTCGACTTCCAGCACCACCGCAAGGATCTTGGCCGGGCGCAGAAGCGGGCGCGCATTGCCGCCATGCTTGGCCGCGTCGGCATCGCCGATGCCGAACGGCGGATGCAGAGCTACCCGCATGAACTGTCCGGCGGTATGCGCCAGCGCGTCGCCATCGCAGCCGCCTTGCTGACCGATCCGGGCCTGCTCATCGCCGACGAACCGACGACGGCGCTCGATGTCACCACGGAGGCGCAGATCATCCATCTGCTGCGCGAACTCCGACGCGAATACAGCGGCATCATCATAGTCATCTCTCACCATCTCGGCGTCATCGCGGAGCTCTGCGACCGGGTCTATGTCATGTATGCCGGCGAGGTGGTCGAGGGCGGCGAAGTCGACGCGATCTTCCACGATGCGCGCCATCCCTATACCCAAGCGCTGCTCGCCTGCGATCCCGCCCGCTTCCATGAAAGGCTGGACAGGCTGCCGACCATTCCTGGCTCGCTGCCGAGCCTGACCCAGCCGCCGCAGGGATGTGTTTATGCCCCGCGCTGCGACCGCGCCTTCGCGCCATGCACGACGATCGCGCCGCCGCTGGTGAAACTCGCGACCGCCCACGTCGCGCGCTGCCATGCGGTGATGCCATGAGTCCGCTGCTTGCCGTCGAAGATCTGTCGGTCAGCTTCGTTCGCGGCGGCTTGCTCGACCGCTTGATCAATCCGTTTCCTCTGCCGAGCGTCAACATCATAGACGGCGTGACGCTGTCGCTGATGCCAGGGGAGACGCTCGGGCTGGTGGGCGAATCCGGTTCCGGCAAGACGACGCTGGCTCGAACCATCCTCGGACTGATGCGCGCGGCTGCCGGCCGTATCGTCTTCGAAGGCAGCGATATCGCAACGGCGGCCGATTTCCGCGCCATGCGCCGGCGCTCGGCGATGGTGTTCCAGGATCCCGTGGCGTCGCTTAGCCCGCGTCTGCGCGTCGGCACGCTGCTCACCGAACCGCTAATCATTCAAGGGCTGCCGATGTCGGACCGCCGCGCAGCAGCCCGGACACTGCTGGCACAGGTCGGTCTGCCCTCGTCCTTCGTCGACCGCTTTCCGCATGAGCTGTCGGGCGGACAGGCACGCCGCGTCGGCGTTGCGCGTGCCCTCGCGATGAAGCCGCATCTCCTGCTTGCCGACGAACCGACCGCCGGGCTCGATGTGTCTGTACAGGGCGACGTGCTGAACCTCATCGGCGAGCTCAAGCGCGAGCTCGGCTTCGCTGCCATGATCGTCACCCACAATCTGGCAATGATCCGCCACGTCAGCGACCGGCTCGCCATCATGTATCTCGGCCGGCTGGTCGAGACCGGGCCGACGCAAGCTGTGTTTTCCGCGCCGATGCATCCCTACACCGCGACACTGATCCAGTCCGAGCCGATACCCGATCCGCGCCGACGCAGCCAGAACCCGGCCGTCAGCGGCGAGATTCCGAGCGTATTTCGCCGGCCCTCGGGCTGCGAGTTCCACACGCGCTGCCCAGTCGCGCAGGGTCGCTGCAGGATCGAGCGACCGGCCTATAAGCCGATGGGCGCCGGCCGGATGGTGCGCTGCCATTTCCCGCTGACATCAGGCGGGCAAGAGCGGGAAGCCTTCTCACGCGTTTCCGCAAACCAAAGGGGAAACTGACATGACGCAATGGACCATGGACAGACGCGCATTCCTGAAAACGGCCGGGGTTCTGGGAGCCGGCCTTGCGATGACGCCAGGCTTTGCCTGGTCGGCCGCCGGCGACATGCTGCGCATCCGCATGGAAGGCGACCTTCAGTGCCTCGACCCCGCCTTCATGAACGGTGGCATTGAGGATGTCATGATGCGCGGCATCTATGTCTCGCTGAACCATTTCGGCGATATCAGGCAAGGGTCGCCCTGGCAGTTGTGGGGCGCGGAAAAGCTCGAGCAGAAGGACGCCAAGACCATTTCTTTCACCTTGATCGACGGGCTGAAATGGTCCGGCGGCTTCGGCCCGGTCACCGCGGACGACGTCAAGTTCTCGTTCGAGCGCATCGCCGACAAGAGCCTTTCATCTCCGTGGGCCTACCAGTTCGAGAAGCTCGATCGTGTCGAGGTTGTCGATGCCAGGTCCGGCATCATCCACCTGAAGGAACCCTTCCAGCCGATCTTCGTCACCAGCTTGCCCTATTACGGCGGCCACATCATCAGCCGCGCCGGCACCGAGAAAGCGGGCGGTAAGTTCACCACCCAGCCGCCGGCGACATGCGGGCCCTATCTCTTCAGTGACTGGCAGCAGAAGCAGAAGGTGACGCTGATCGCCAACCCGGACTGGCGGGGACCAAAGCCGGATTTCGGCAAGGTCGAAATCTATGTCGTCACCGACGACCAGGCGGCCCAGCTCGCTTACGAAGCGGACGCCTTCGACTACACCAAGATCGCCATATCGGCGACCAAGGCCGTCAAGGCGAAGCCGCCCGCGGGCACAAACCTGATCGAAGCCCAGTCGACCCGTTACGTCTGGCTGACCATCAACATGCTGAGCCCGCGCCTCAAGGACCTGAAAGTCCGCCAGGCCGTGCAGTATGGCGTTGACGTCGGCCAGATCCTGACCGGCGTCTACGACGATCTCACTAAGCGCTCCACCGGCGTCGTCCAGCCCGGCACCAAATTCGCGCGCGCCAGCAATCTGATCGCGGCACCCGACTATGAGAAATCGGCCGCGCTGCTTGCCGACGCCGGCGTCAGCGACCTGTCGCTGACCCTGACTGTGATGAACGACTCCATCCGCAGCGCGACAGCTCAGATCATCCAGGCCAGTCTTGCGCAGGCCGGCATCAAGGTCGAGATCCAGCCCTACGATGAAGCCGCCTTCTGGGGTGTCGGCGACAAGACGCAAGGCGATGGCTACAAGAACATCGACCTGGCGCTGATGGACTTCGCCGGCGGCATCGATCCATCAGAGAACCTGGTCTGGTTCCGTCCCGAGCAGATCGGCGCCTACAACTGGTCCGGCTTCGACAGTCCCGAATTCGAGACGAGCTACCAGCAACTGGTGGCGGAAAGCGACGAGGCCAAGCGTATCGCCTTGTCCAACCGCATGGAGGACCTGATGGAGCAGTCCGGCGGATTCGTCTTCATTTGCCACCAGCCGCTGGTGGCCATCCACAAGGCTGACTTCGAGCCGGTCATCTATCCCGACGGCCATCCCAATCCGGTGCTGTTCAGGAAGAAGGCCTGAACGCTGCCGTGGACAGCAAGGGCACAATCGATTAGCTGGGCTCCATGACGGAAGCCCAGCCGGAAGGCGCAAAAAGAAAAGGCGGTGCAAAGAAGGCTCCGCCGCGCTTCAGCCGCGAACAGGCGGACGTACGCCGCTCCATGCTGATCGAGGCTGCGGCGCGCTGCCTATCGGTCGGCGGCATCGGCGCCTTCACCATCGACAGAATCTGCAAGGAGGCCGGCGTCTCGCGCGGCCTCATCAACCATCACTTCGAAAGCCTCGATGGATTGCTGGTCGAGGTCTACAAATCCTCGCTCTACGCCAGCGTCAACAACCAGATCGCCGAAGCCAAACGCCGCCGCGCCGAGACATCCGACTGGCCCCCTGAGGCCGCGCTGGCTGCCCTGGTGCAGTCCAACTTCGCGCCGGAGTACTTCAGCCGCGAGAACCTGCTGATCTGGCTGTCCTTGTGGGGTGAGATCGCTGTCAACCCGCGGCTCAAGGAGGCGCATCGCGAGCTCTACGACGCCTACCGCGCGGAACTTGCCGAGGATATCGCGGCGGTTGCCGTGCAGCGCGACAAGCAGGTCGACGCTCCCGCGCTGGCGCGCAATTTCATCGCCCTGGTCGACGGGCTGTGGCTCGAATGGTGCCTCGATGAAAGCGTGGTGACGCCGCAGGCGGCGGAGGCGGCGGGGTTCGAGATGCTCGAAGCGCAGGTCGGACCGCTGCGGGACAGTTGAATGCGAGGGCAGCGCTGCTTCGCACCTTGCCGAGTAAGGCTGCCTTTCTTGCTTCTTGGACAGCGGCTATGCGGTCATCTGCTTGAGCGCCTTGAGCAGGCGAACATGGGTGTGGGAATGATGGTGCCTGACATGAACGGCCGAATAGATGGGATGTGAAATCTTCGGCGCATCGGCGACGAACTCCGCCACACCCTCCTGCCGCAATCTGGTCGCCACCGTCTCGGTGACGAAAGCGGTCCCGCCCCGGCTCCGCAGCAGATAGGCGACAGCGCCGCCATTTCCGGTCGAGACCGGGGTGTTCTCAAGCTCCGGCAGCATCTGCCTGTGGGCCCGGTTGAAGAAGGCCGAGTAGTTGGCCCGGATATAGTCGGCCGGCGTGACCGCGCCGAAGCTAAGGCCGCGCGTCGATACCATGACGAAATTCTCCTCGGCGATCTGCTCGTAATGCATGTCCGGCAGGTGCTGCGGCGAATAGAGCACCGCCAGATCGAGACTGCCGGTGGTGAGATCGAGGATCATCTGGTTGGAGTAGTCGATCTCGACGTAGATCGCCAGTTTGGGCATCGTCGCCCGCACCCATTCCAGCCATCCTTCCAGCACGCGTTCGTAAAGCTCGAACTGGATGCCGATGCGGATCAGCCGGTCGAACTGGCCGACCGCCTGGATTTCGCGGCGAGCGTCGAGCCAGCGCAGCCTGACCGCGCGCGCATGCTCCTCGAACCTCAGGCCGGCGACGGTCGGCTCCGTGCCGCTCTTGCCGCGGATGAAGAGCTGCTTGTCCAGCAGTGTCTCGAGCGTGCGGATGCGGCTCGAAACGGTTGACTGGGTGATGCCAAGGCGCTCCGCCGTCCTGTTGAAGTTGCGGGTTTCGATCAGGTCCAGGAACGTGTCCAAGAGTTCGATCTGCATGTCGGCCATCCAGCGCCAGCAATTCTCTCATGGTTAACGCTTCTCGGGCCGGTCCGACAACGGGTAATCGGATTCTTCGATTAACGTCCCGCCGCTGGCTGCGTTGCCGGCCCTGCCTTGGAAGCGCACGTTTGCCGTAACTTTCATCCCACCCAATGGCAGGCAAGACATCCATGTTCATCGTCGACACCGACGTTCACAATTACTGGTCCAGCGCCGAGGTGCTGCTGCCCTATCTCGAACCCTACTGGCGCGATTTCCTGGTGCGCGGCGAGAAGCCCGGGCCGAGGGGAAGCTTCCCGCATGGTCACCGTCCGTGGCTGCACCCGGAAGGGTTCTCGCGGCACGACATCCGCCCGGAGAGCGAGGACGACAATTACCTGATCATGAAGGAGAAGCACCTCGATCTCTATGACATCGATGTGGCGATCCTCACCGCGGACGAGCCGTTGGAAGCCTCGACGCTGGCCAACTACCACTACGCCAACGCGCTGGTGAAAGCCTACAACGACTACATGATCGACTGGTGGCTGCCGAAGGATAGCCGCTTCAAGGGATCGATCATCATTTCGCCGACCGATCCCCATGGCGCCGCGGCCGAGATCCGGCGCCTCGGCAGCCACAAGGACATCGTCCAGGTTCTGGCGAGCCACGGCTCGCAGCGCCCCTATGGCGATCCGTTCTACAATCCGATCCACGAAGCCTGCGCCGACGTCGGACTGCCCTTCGCCATCCATTTCGGCGGCCAGGGCGGCGTCAACCACAACGCGGTCGCCAGCGGCCCGACCGCCTACTATTGGGAGACGCACGCCTTGCTCAGCCAGCCGGCGATGACCCATGTGGTCAGCATGATCTCCAACGGCGTGTTCGAAAAATATCCCGACCTCTATTTCGTCGTCATCGAGTGCGGCGTGTCGTGGGTGCCTTCGCTGATGTGGCGGCTCGATGCCAACTTCAAGGCGCTGCGCAAGGAGACGCCGTGGCTGAAGATGCTGCCGTCGGAATATTGCCGCCGCAACATCCGCTTCAGCACCCAGCCGTTGGAGCAACCCCAGAACGTCAGGCATCTGTGGGAAACGCTGGAGCACATGGACGGCCAGAACACGCTGCTTTTCGCCTCCGACTATCCGCACTGGGACTTCGACGCGCCGACTAACCTGCACATCCCACCGGCATGGCGCGACAAGGTGATGGGGCTGAATGCGCTGGAGGTCTACAAGCGCATCGAGGCTCCGGCGGCGGCCGCGAGGGTCGCCTGATGAGCGCCGCCGCAACCGCTCCGGCGCTGACCTTTGCCTGCAAGGCCGCGGAGGTCGCTGTCGGCAAGCCCAGGATCGTCACCATCGGCCGCATCCGCGTCGGCATATTCCAGCTTGAGGATGGCTATGCCGCGCTGCTCAACATCTGCCCACATCGGGCAGGCCATCTATGCGAGGGGCCGGTGTCGGGCACCAATCGCCAAACGGACAAGACAGAATTCGTCTATGAGCGCGCCGGAGAGCTCATTCGCTGCGCCTGGCACGGATGGGAGTTCGACATCCGGTCCGGCAAATGCCTTGTCGACGAGAAGCTCAGGGCGCGCACCTTTCCCGTTCATGTCGACGGCGACGACATCTATCTCGAAATGCGCCGCTGACCGATTTTGGAGTTTCGACAATGGAAACCGTGAAGTTCACCCAGATGAAGGATGGCGACCGCGAGGACTATGCCTTCCTGACCGAACATGAGACCGAATATGCGGCCGGCACGGCCGACCGGCTGCTGGCGGCGATGATCGAACTCGACAAATCGCTATCGGGCTACAAGGTGACGCGGCTCGGCCATTCGCTGCAGGCCGCCACGCGCGCCTGGAATGCCGGTGCCGACATCGACTGGGTGGTGTCGGCGCTGCTGCATGACATCGGCGACATCTACGCGCCCTACAATCACGACGAATACGCGGCCGCCATCCTGCGTCCCTTCGTGCGCGAGCAATGCGCCTGGGTGGTGGAAAAGCATGGCGATTTCCAGCTGATCTACTATGGCGAGCATGTCGGTGCGAACCCGCACAAGCGGGATGCGTTCAGGGACAACGCCTATTTCGACGACTGCGCCGAGTTCTGCGAGAAATGGGACCAGTCGAGCTTCGATCCGGATTATCCGACACGGCCACTGAACTTCTTCGCGCCGCTGGTGCGGGAAGTGTTCGCCCGCAAGAGCCACGATCCCGCCGTCGTCAGGCCCGGCATGCGCATTGCGATGTCGGATACGCGGCCGCCGCCGAGCGGTCGGGCATGTAGCGACTGGCGACGAGGCTGGGATATTTTCCAGGGGATTGCCCCCGGCCAGTCCCGCCCGCTTGTTCTTCGAAGGTTGCCCCCTCAGTTCAACGGGCAACCGCCTTCGCGTTTCCGCCGTTCCATATAGTCGCGCAGCGCCTCGTCGATGCCGGGATCGATCGGCGGCTGCTCATATTCGGCGACCATGCGCTTCCAGATCACATTGGCGCGTTCGCGCGCGGTGACCTGGCCGCGCTCGATCCAGGTGTCGTAGTTGTCCCAATTCGACACCAGCGGCGAATAGAAGGCGCGTTCGTAACGCTGCATGGTGTGTGCCGCACCGAAGAAATGCCCGGCCGGGCCGACCTCGCGCACCGCCTCCAGCGCCAGCGTGTCGATGTCGACGACCGGCGGGTCGAAATAGGCCGACATCATCTGCAGCATCTCGGCGTCGATGACCAATTTCTCGAACGATGCGGTCAGCCCGCCGCCGAGCCAGCCGGCCGCGTGCAGCACCAGATTGGCGCCGCCCATCAGGCAACCCCACAAGGACATGGCGCTCTCATAGGCGGCCTGCGCATCGACGGAATTGGCGGCGGTGACGTTGCTGGAGCGGAACGGCACGCCGATCAGCCGGCAGAGCTGGCCGGTGATCTGCGCGGCCTGCGTGTATTCGGGCGTGCCGAAGGCCGGCGCGCCGGTCTTCATGTCGACATTGGAGGTGAAGCCGCCATACATCACCGGCACGCCGGGACGAACGATCTGCGTCAGCACGATGCCGGCCAGCGCCTCGGCGTGCTGCTGCGACAACGCGCCGGCAAGTGTAACCGGGCTCATCGCGCCAGCGAGCGTAAAGGGTGTGATGACATTAACCTGGCCGTGCTCGGCCAGCGCGATCAGCCCTTCGACCATCGGCTCGTCGAGCTGCAGCGGTGAATTGGTGTTGATGATGCCGGTGAACACCGGCGTCTCCCGCGCCAGATTTTCGCGCGTCGTGCCGAGCGAAATCGCCACCATCTCCATCGCGTCGATGGCGCGTCCATGACCGAGCGCCTGCGGCTGCCAGTTTTTGTCGAGCAGAGTGATCTCGGCATAGTAGAGGTCGAGGTGGCGGGTGTTCTGGTGCAGGTCGAGCGGCTCGAATGGCCCGCCGCCTTCCTGATGCAGCACGTTGAACGACTGGATGAGCTTCAGGTAGTCGCACATCTCGGCATAGGTGCCGGGGCGGCGGCCGCGATCATTGTCCATGACATAGGCCGGCCCGCCGACCGACGACAGGATGCAGTGCCGCCCGCCGACCTTGACGTTCTTCTCGGGGTTTCGGGCGCGCAGTTCGAATGATGACGGCGCCATGGCGACTCGCTCCATCACCATGGCGCGGTCGAAGCGCACCCGCATCTCGCTCTCATCGACCTCGGCGCCGGCGGCGCGATAGAGCTGGCGCGCCCGCGGCTGCAGCACCCGCATGCCGATCTCCTCGAGGATGGTGAGGCCCATTTCGTGGATCGACTGCACCTGGTCGGCCGAGAGGATCTCGATCGGCGCGTAGGGCCGCGTCAACTGTTGCCAAGGGCGCTGCGCGATGCCGCCGATTTCGCGCTGGGGACGACCGGGTCTGCGACGTGCTGCAATGCGTTCCATGGTTTGGCTCCTGTCGAATAGAACGGTCGCTCGCGCAGCGGCATCGTTGCCTCTGTCGGCTGATCGAGACACCGCGCGAATTTGTGGCCGGAATGCACTGCGTCGGCGATCGAGGACGGAGCGAGGCAGTCGCCGATGCGCGTGATCGAGGGGAAGCTTTCTCCCGAGCCCGTCGTTGCGCAAAGCGCGTCGAACAGTGCCTGATCGGCGATACGCCCGGTCACCAGCACAAGCGTGCCGAACTCGCGCCACGTGACGCGGCCGGTGTAGGCGCAGGCAAATTCGGCGATGCCGTCAGTGGCCGAGGTCAGGCTGTGCGACAAAAGCAGATCGATGCCGACCTCCATCAGCTGCTTCTGCACAAAAAACTGCTCGTCGGTCATCTGTGTCCAGCTCGACACCACCGGCAGCGGTGTCACGATGGTCACTTTGTGGCCGGCAAGACGAAGCTTTTCCGCAAGCGCTCCGCCCATGAAATAATGCTCGTCGTCATAGACAAGTACCGGGCCGATGACCGCGGCGCCGGCGAAAATGTCGTCGGGCGTCAGGATCGACGGGGACGCTGGAAAATCGACTGGCATCTCGATGCTCGCGCCGACGCCGTCACGGCGCCACGAACTGCCGGTCGCCAAGACGACATGGTCCACGCCGAGTGACAACACATCTTCGGCGCCAAGCCGGCTGCCCGGATATATCTCGACCCGCGCTTGCTTGGTGAGCATATGCAGGCGATGGTCGCGCACCCGTGCCCACGCCCCCAGCCCGGGTAGTGTTGCTTCCCGCGAGACGCGACCGCCGAGCGTGTTGGCCGCTTCGGCGAGCATCACCCCATAACCGCGCCGCCCGAGCGTCAAGGCGCATTCGAGCCCGGCCGGGCCAGCACCGACCACCAGCACGCGCGCTTCCGAGCGCTTGGCATCGACCTGTTCGGGATGCCAGCCGCGCCGCCACTCCTCGCCGACCGTCGGGTTCTGGGTGCAGCGCAGTGGGACACTTTCATTGTTGGCCGCGCGGCAGATGTTGCAGCCGATGCATTCGCGGATTTCGTCCTCACGTCCCTCGAACACCTTCTTCGGCAGGAAGGGGTCGGCGATCGACGGCCTAGCGGCGCCAATAAAATCCTGGACGCCGCGCCGGATCTGGTCGGCCATCGTGTCCGGCGAAGTGAAGCGGCCCACGCTGACCACCGGTTTGGTCGTCAGCCGCTTGACGAAGCCGACATAATCTTCTTGAAAACCTTCCGAGCTGAAGCGCGACGATTTTGAATCATTGCCGAGCGAACCGGCAATATTGACGTCCCAGAGGTCGGGTACTTCGGCCAGCATTTCGACGACATCTCGGCCTTCGCCTTCATGGGTGATGCCGTGCGGCCCGTGCAGTTCGTCGACCGCCAGTCGCACCGCCACTGCGCATGAGTCCCCGACGGCCTCTTTGGTGTCCTCGATCATCTCACGCAATAGTCGCACGCGGTTTTCGAGTGTGCCTCCATACTCGTCGGTGCGGCGATTGGTGCGCCGCGACAGGAACTGGAACGGCAGGTAGTCGTGTCCGGCATAGCAATAGACGATGTCGAATCCGGCCCGGCGCGCGCGGATAGCCGCTTGGCGCTGCCAGCGGCGGAAATCGTTGATGTCCTGTCGGTCCATGGCGCGGGCGCCACCGGGCTGGACGAATTTCGCAGGCTGCGCCGAAGGCGCGAGCAACTGCTCTCGCGTCAGCCGGTTATTGGTATGGGCGCCGCCATGCCACAGTTCGACCGCCGCCAGGCTGCCATGCGCGTGGATGGCGTCGGCGGTGCGCGCCAGATCGCGGACATCGTCCTCGTCCCACAACGTCAGGAAGCCGAACGGCGAATCGTCTGAACTAGGATGAATCGAGCAATACTCGGTCGAAACCACGCCCCAGCCGCCCTCGGCCTTGATGCCGCGCAAGGCGGCACCGCTCTGGGGCTTCTGATGGCCCATGCCGGTGGCATGTGGCGTCTGATAGAACCGGTTCGGCGCGGTGACAGGGCCGATCCTGACCGGTTCAAATAGGATTTCGTAACGTGGATTGCAGCGCATTTGGACTTCGCGAATATGCTTGTTGAACGATCGTACAACAAGCATATTCGCAGGATTGGCAGAACGCAATGCCCCTCGGGGGTAGCGCTGGTTTTTCAGCTAATTGGCCACCAAAGCGAAGTATGGCCCCGAGGCGATGTGCAGCGAGAAAAGCCGTGAAAACTGCACCCGGCGCTTACCCAGCGAGCGGCCCTTACCAGGCATTCGCGGAAAGCGAGAGTTGCATTGCCGAATGGGCACATCTCACGGGTCGTATCCGGTACTCGCGATCCCGATTCCGCCGACCAGGACCAGGCTTAGCGCCCACACAATGTCGAGATTGAACCAGCTTTGTGAGATGAACTTGGGCCCGAGCCATCGATAGACGGCAATGGCGATAACGCCACCGCTGACAATCATGGCCGCCGTATGGACGACGGAGACGGCGGTTGCGGTGATCAGGTTGCCGGTCACGAGCGCGGCAGCCGCCTGGTGTCCAACATCGAGGTCGCCTGCCTGACACAGGCCCAGATAAATCGGCACCAGCATCAGCCCGGCGCCATGCGCTGTGGCGGCCGCGAAGGACCACAAGGCCAGTTGCGCCGGCGGGATCCGGGCAAGAACACGCGGGTGGCGCCGGTTGACCAGGAGATAGATCCCGGCGGCGATCACGATCAACCCCGCGGCGATGCGGATCTGTCGTTGCCAGACCATCAGCGTCAGCATCGCGCCGAAGGGCAGCAGGACAGCGATCATTGCTACAAAGTGTCCCGTCGCCAGAAGGCCGAGCGCCCGGAACAAGTCGCCGGCACGTCTGGCAAACAGCCCGGCCGAGACGGCCAACGGCCAGCCCATGCCGGGACTGACACCGTGATAAATGCCACTGGCAATGACGGCCAGCCAGAGGCCGGCCGTCGTCCACTCGTTCATCGCTTCATCGGCCCGGGCAGTCGACTACACCGACGGGTAGCAGAATGAATCCGTCGAGCAATCGCCACCCTCCAGACGAATCTGGTGCGAGCGATAGCCCTTGGGGAACTCGACATAGAAGTCCTTGTCCAGCGTGATCCCGCCGTTCTCGCCGACATCGGCCTTGACCATGGCTGCCGGGATGCCATCGGGATAGAACTGGCCGTCCCAGGTCGAATAGAGCGAGTTGGTCCAGTAGACGCGCTTGCCGTCGCGGCTGATCTCGACCATCTGCGGTCCGCCCCTGTAGTCGCCACCCGGATGCCTGGTCTTGCGCGTGATGCCGCCAATATGGACGGACCCTGCAAGCCTGGGCCTCATCGGATCGCTCACATCATATTGGCGCATCTCGCCAGTGCCCCAGCAGGACACGTAGAGGAAGCGGTCATCGAGCGACAGGTCGATGTCGGTTACCAGCGGCGGGACTGCCTCGAAGCCCTGCAGCAGCGGCGGCAGGTCATCCTTGGCGGCTGCCTCGGGCGGGATGGTCGCCGTCTTTTCGCAATGGAATTTGCCGCCCTCGCGCCACCATGTCCAGATCGATCCCTCGAGGTTTGTCGTGTCGACGACCACTCCGATGAAACCGTATTCCTTGACCGGGTCATGGGCGGGGCGGACTTCCAGCGCCATCTGGTGGTTGGCGCCCAGATCGATGGTCTGCACGTTCCTGCGTTCGCGCAAATTCCAGAAATGCACCCGGTGTCCGTATTTGTTCGACAGGAGGTCTTCAGGCACGATGCCCTGCTCGAACTGGGGCGGAAGGGCCCACTCGCTCGACACCATGTAGTCGCGCGGCAGGTTCCACCAGAAATCATACTGCTTATCCTGCGGCCCGCGATCGATCTCGTAGCGCCCGATGACATCGAACGTCTGGCAATCCATGACAAAGATGCCGGGAGGTCCGTCGGTGCCGTCAGGGCCGCCGCCTCCGAGCGTCGAGACATAGATACCTTCCGGACCGCAGTGGATCGTATGCGGCCTGGAATAGCCCGTCTTGGCGAACACCTCCTCCGGCTCGATGATCTTGTGGATCTTGGCCTTGGTCGGTCCGCCCTTGGTGTCAATGACGTAGATGCGCGAAGATCGCATGCCGGGAATGATCAGGAAGCGGCGCTCGAGAAACGGGTGGCCGTTCAGCGGCGAAAGCGCCGAAGAGCAGGCGTTCCAGCCGAAATGGTGAAACTCGTCGCCCTTGTTCGGCATGATCACGCTATGGACGATCTTGCCGTAGTCCTTCGACTTCGGGTTTACGTCGACGATGGCTAGTCCATCAGGCTGAGAGAAGTCACCACTCAACATCAAAGTGTAGGCAAAGCTTTCGACAGGCGCCTGCATTGCGAGTTTTGCAGTCGCGTGAAAAGTCGGATCTGGCCTTACAGTCATGTCTTCCTCCCTGGGGGATTGAGCAACCCGTCCGACAATCAGGGGCAGACCTGTGATGCGCTTGGATGCCCGCCGAAATCGTCGGGGCGCCTTGTTCTTCGCACGCTATTTCCGTGCGGCTTTCGAAGAATCTCACGGATTCGGGAGGACCGCAATCTGGTTTCAGCGCGTGCCTCCGCGAGCGACAAGCGCGCTGCAGATTTCTTCCTCGAACGCTCCGAGGTTACCTAGGAAGGGAATTGCAAGCCGAAGCCGAGAAGCCTGGTGAATTTCTGGTGGTCGCCCGGCCGCGAGATGATGACGTCTCGACAGGTCGTGCTGCAGTTTGCGGATCTGATTGGGATTGTGCCCTCGGTGGAGCAAAAGCGCGGCCAAACGAGAACCAAATGTCCCACTCTTTGACAGGGTGGAAGGAGGTGGGACGAAAAGGCCAGAAAACGCAGTTAAATCAATGGCGGCAGGAGCCAATGGTGGGCCCGGAGGATGCGTTCAAGTTATTGAATTCATTGATTATTTCGTGGGCTTGAATCAGAAATCTTCCCGCATCGTTCCGTATGGTTCCGCGACCCCGGCGCCACTATTCCGCAGGTGCCGTCTGGCTTGGTTTCCCGAAAATACGTCCTGGAGCCGGATGACCGATCTTGCGACGCAGTTCCGGACCGATCCCTCGATGACGGGCTACCAGACATGGCCCGTCAAAGGTCTGTCGCTTACCAAGGAGCATCGGGACGGCGGCGACCCGGTCTTGACCGGGGTCGGCGATGGGGCAGGTTGATCGTTTTGCCCGGCATCGATTCCCGACGGTGCTGCCGGCAACCGCAAGATCACGATCGTACCCGACCCCAGCGTGCTTTCAATCTCGACATGCCCGCCATGTGCCTCGGCGAAATGCTTTACCATTGGCAAGCCGACACCGCCCAGGCCTTTGCCTTTCGTGGTGAAAAATGGCTCGAAGGCACGGGCCACCGTCTCCTGCGTCATTCCGATACCGCTGTCTTCAACGCGGAACTCGATAAGAGCGGCATGGCTTTGAACTGCGGCGGCGGCACCTATCGAGATCAAACCGCCATCCGGCATTGCATCGCGCGCGTTGAACACGAGATTCAAGACGGTATTCTGCAGGCTCATATGATCGCATTTCGCGGGAGGCAGGCTGGGTTCGAGGCGGACCTGCAGCCGGATGTGCGGCTCGCATGCGCATCGAACGAGTGTCGCGACTTCAGCCAGGCAGGTGCCCACGTCGGTAGGCCCAATTTCGTGACGCAGTTCACGAACTCTGCCGATAGTCTCTCGGACAAGCACGCCGGCTCGCTGCAGGGCCGTCCTGGCGCTGGCGATCACGGGCTCGATCGCCGGAGCCCCCGAAACGGCAGGGTCCCGTGCGATGCGGTTCGACGCGGACGCGATCTGGATGAGATTGCCAGGTCGTGGACGATGCCGGCTGCCGGCCGCTCCGTCGGGCGGCCGTAGCGGGTTGCTTCGGCATATGAGTCACGAGCGGACTCGCTCGCGGAATCAGCTTTCGTCTCCGCTCGCAGCATTTTTAACCTCGTCTGTTCGGCAGCGGCCCTTGTCTCTAAGGACGTTATATCGAGAGGCATTTGCTATCGATTGGATCGAGAGCGAGGGCCGACCATACCAGCCGGAATAGTCTTTGCCATCCACTTGGCGCTTCGCAATTTGGTCATGCGCCGGCGCCTTTGATTTTATCCTCATCGTCCGACCGATCGATGCTTGGCGCGCGGATCCTTGCTGGCGAGTTCCCGGCCTCCGGATGCATCCGACCTAGACCTTCGCATCAGATGACCGATGCCCCCGTAGAATAGTTCGGCGCGCCGGCCCGGGGCATCCTCTGCCGCAACTGGTCACATCCCATTGCAGAGGAGAAGGCAAGTGCAACGGATTACGAGAATTCTGATGCTCTCTGCGGCGATTGCCGTACCGGGCAACGCCATGGCGCAGCCCGCGAGACAGCAGGTCAAGCCGATTATCGTCCTGGTACATGGCGCCTTCGCAGAGTCGTCGAGCTGGAACGCGGTCATCGCCGACCTCAACAAGGACGGCTACACGGCCATCGCAGCTGCCAATCCGCTTCGCAGCGTTTCCGGCGATGCTGCGGCGGTTTCGGCCGTCGTCCGGTCGATCTCAGGGCCGGTCGTGCTGGTCGGCCATTCCTATGGCGGGCCGGTCATCACTGAGGCTGCCAGCGGCAATTCGAACGTGAAGGCGCTGGTCTATGTGGCCGGCTTCGCGCCGGATACCGGCGAATCCAGCCTCTCGCTTTCGGGCAAGTTCCCGGGCAGCACGCTGGGCAACGCTCTTCTGCCTGTGGCTCAGCCTAACGGAGGACAGGATCTCTACATCCGGTCGGAAAAGTTTCACGAGCAGTTCGCGGCCGACGTGCCGGCGGCAGACGCGAACCTGATGGCGGCGACCCAGCGCCCGGTGGCGAAAGCCGCACTGGCTGAGCCGTCCGGCACCGCCTCCTGGAAGGCAATTCCGTCCTACGCGATCTATGGCTCGGCCGATCGAAATATCCCGCCGGCGGTCATGAAATTCATGGCTGAACGCGCGCATGCCGCGAAGACCGTGGTCATTAAGGGTGCGTCCCACGCCCTGATGGTTTCGCATCCCCATGAGGTCACCGCGCTCATCGAAGACGCCGCCTCGGTCCGGTGAAGAGCCGGCTGCCCTGAGCAGCCGGCGTTCCGTCCAGCAACGCAATTCAGCACAAGACAGGAGATTGGAGATGAAGATTGTCGTCATAGGCGGCACCGGCCTTATCGGCTCGAAGACAGTGGAGCGGCTGCGCAACAAGGGTCATGAAGTGCTCCCGGCTTCACCGAACAGCGGTGTCAACACCATTACGGGTGAAGGGCTGACCGATGCTCTGGCCGGAGCTCAGGTAGTCATCGACCTGGCAAATTCGCCGTCGTTTGAAGACAAGGCCGTTCTCGAGTTCTTCGAAACCTCAGGTCGCAACCTCCTCGCCGCCGGAAAGGCGGCCGGAGTGAAACATCATATCGCGCTCTCGATCGTAGGTGCCGAGCGCCTGCCCGATAGCGGCTACCTGCGCGCCAAGATGGCGCAGGAGAGGCTGATCCGGGAATCCGGAATTGCCTACACCATCGTTCACTCGACGCAATTCTTCGAATTCCTGGGTGGCATCGCACAATCAGCGACGGTCGGGGATACCGTGACCTTGCCGTCCGCCTATTTTCAGCCGATCGCATCGGACGACGTCGCCGACATCATGACCGACGTGGCGCTCTCCGCCCCGGTCAACGGCGTCATCGAGATCGCCGGGCCGGAGCCGGTCCGCATGAGCGATCTTGTCGCCCGGTTCCTGAAGGCGACGAACGATCCCCGCAAGGTGATCGGGGACCCTCACGCTCGCTACTTCGGCACGGAATTGGACGACCGGTCGCTTGTCCCCGGTGACCATCCGCGCATCGGTGCCATCCGCTTCGAGGACTGGTTCAGCCACGCCTCGCGCCCGCAACACTGATCCGCCGCGGCCGCGTATCGTCGATGAAGCGCGGCCACAGCGCTCAAATGCGAAAGAGCGAACCGATGAAAGACGACTTACCTTCCTCCGCAGGCGCATCGCGCCGAGACGTCTTGCTGGGCGCGCTGGTCGCCACCGTTGCGACCGGCCTGTCCACAGCCGTGCCCGCGCAAGCGGAGCGGTCGAAAAACCTTCCCCCTACCGGACCAGGCAAAGGACCAAAGACCATGAGCACGATCACAACCAAGGACGGCACCGAAATCTTCTACAAGGACTGGGGTCCTAGGGATGCTCAACCGATCGTCTTCCATCATGGATGGCCGCTGAGCGCCGACGATTGGGACGCGCAGATGCTCTTCTTCGTCAACAAGGGCTACCGCACCATAGCTCATGACCGGCGTGGCCACGGCCGTTCCGCGCAGGTGAGCGATGGTCACGACATGGACCACTACGCCGCCGACGCGGCCGCGGTGGTCGAACATCTCGGGCTCAGGGACAGCATCCATGTCGGACACTCCACGGGAGGAGGAGAAGCTGCCCGCTACGTCGCTCGCCATGGCAAAGGACGCGCTGCGAAGCTGGTTCTTATCGGAGCGGTGCCGCCGATCATGGTAAAGACGCCTGGCATTCCCGGCGGACTTCCGATCGAGGTCTTCGATGGACTGCGTACGTCACTCGCCGGCAATCGTGCTCAGTTTTACATCGATTTCCCTTCGGGTCCTTTCTACGGATTCAACCGGCCGGGCGCAAAACCCATACCTGGCGTTATCCAGAATTGGTGGAGGCAGGGAATGACGGGCAGCGTCAAGGCACATTACGAGGGCATCAAGGCATTCTCGGAAACCGATTTTACCGAAGACCTCAAGATGATCGACGTGCCGACTCTCGTCATGCACGGCACCGATGATCAGATCGTGCCGTTTGCGGATTCCGCGCCGCTGTCGGCAAAACTACTAAAGAACGGCCTGCTCAAGACTTATGAGAACCTGCCGCACGGCATGTGCACCACGCATGCCGAATTGGTGAACACCGACCTGCTCGCATTCATCAGATCATAGGCTCGAGCTGCATCCCCCAGGCAAGAGCCCGATCGCCGGCCGCCCTCCCGCTTCGGCCGGCGATCACCCCATCCATCATCAACCCGCAAACTGGAGCAAGATAATGATCAGGTCCATTCTACGCGCCGCCGTTCTCACCGGTATCGTTGCGACCGGTGCGTTCGCCGGCGATTCGCATGGTGACAAAGTCACTCTGGTCTACGACCATCCTCTTCCCAACGTGCCGGGCAAAAGCATGCGTGCCGTGCTTGTCGAGTATGAGCCCGGCGGCACATCCTCGGCACATACGCACCCCAGTTCGGCCTTCATCTATGCGTCGGTCCTCGAAGGCGCGATCCGCAGCAAGGTCAACGATGGGCCGGTGACGACCTATCACGCCGGCCAAGGCTTTACCGAACTTCCCGGCGACCGTCATGGCGTCAGCGAAAATGCCAGCGCAACCGAACCTGCCAAGCTCCTCGCCGTGTTCGTCGTCGACACCGACGAGACGGAACTGACGACGCCCTACGACAAATGAAGTCGAGGACTTCTGAATCGGGTTTGAACAGGGACAGAGCCGTGCCGCCGGAGCATTCGAAAGGCTCGGCGGCATGATCGATTAGACGAGGGCGCCGCAATGCTGATCGACAGACTGCATCCTTTGACGTCGTCACGTCTTGCCGTGATCGACTTCAATGCCACCGTGCGAGCGGCAGCCCTTTCGCTGTCTAGGGCCTGGCATCGGCCCTCGTCGTAATGTGTAATGCCAGCGGAGGCGCGGAAGGTGTCCGCTGCAATCTCGGGCGCCACCTCACCAGTCCGACGTCGTCAGCGCCACCGGTGTCCGCCCTGATGCGCAGATCCATCTTCCGCTACTCGGCCGCACCGACGAGGTGATCGAGTAGAACTTTGCAATCGCGCGATGGTGCAGGCAGCAACAGAGCCGGCACCATCCCAGCCACGACATCCGGCGCTTCGATGGCTTGAGAAGCGGCTACCGCTCGGCGAGCTGGGTCATGACGAGTTCGTCGGCTATTCGACTCTCCGCAACCTGAATGACGGGACCTATACCGTGGTATGGCTCGCCCTCTCCCTCGACCCAATCGACCGCAAACACGCCTCAAAGTAGCGTCGTCGATGCCGTGTGTAAGGCGGCGGATCAGCAGGAGACGAATATGGGCCTACATAACACCTCACACCCCGGTAAGGCGGGGCTCGAAGAGTTGGTTCCATCGCGCTACGCGGTGCGGATCGGCGAGATTGACGTGCTGGTGGTCAGCGACGGAGTGCTGCCACTCCCAACTGAAATGCTGGGACACAACGCCGACCCAGCCGCTCGGGCCGCCTGGCTGGGCGACATGTTCTTGCCAGCGGATGCTTTCGATTGGTCGCTGAATGTCGTCCTGGTACGCAGCGGCGATCGGACGATACTGATCGACGCTGGGCTGGGGCTGGACCCGAATTTGAACTTGCCGCGGGCCGGACAGCTGGTCAAGCGACTGGACTCAGCCGGCATCGATCTTGCGTCGGTGACCGACGTGGTGCTTACCCACTTGCACATGGACCACATCGGCGGTCTCCTCGTCGACGGTGTGAAAGACCGGCTGCGGCCGGACCTGCAGATCCACGTGTCGGCCGCCGAGGTCAAATTTTGGGAGTCGCCCGACTTCACCCACGTCCACATGCCGCAGGGCTTCCCGGACGCGCTTAAGGCAACCGCAAAGCGTTTCATGGAAGAGTACCGGAGCCATCTGCGGCAGTTCGATGAGCAATACGAAGTGGCACCAGGAGTGGTCGTCCGTCGCACCGGCGGCCACACTCCGGGGCACAGCGTCGTCCGTCTGGCGTCAGGCGGCGATCGCCTGACATTCGCCGGCGACGCCGTGTTCGCGGTCGGGTTCGATCACCCCGACTGGTACAACGGCTTCGAGCACGACCCCGAAGAGGCAGCTCGCGTTCGTGTCCGCCTTCTTACGGAGCTGGCGGCGACCGGCGAACAGCTTGTGGCCACTCATCTGCCGTTCCCGTCCGTCGGCCGGGTGGCGGTCGACGGCGACGTCTTTCGTTGGGTGCCGGCCTTCTGGGATTACTGACCGCTTTTGGGTTCATCGCGGAACCAGGGCGCGGACTCATTGCGATAATGAGTCCGCGTGTCCTAGTTGCCGCAACTGACCTTCCCGGCGAGCGATCCGGTCGCCGCGTTTGTTCCTGAACGTTCGCCGAAAGCCCATCAACCAGAAAATCTATCCAGCGAAGAAGCTGACCAGGAGCAAGATCATGTCCGCATTGGATAACAAAGTCGTCATCGTCACCGGGGGAAGCTCCGGTATCGGCCGCGCAGCCGCGCTCGGCCTTGCCAGGCAAGGCGCGAAAGTCATCATCACAGGACGCCGCTTGGCACCGCTGGAGCAAACAACCGCTGCGCACCCAAACGTCGTCAGCCTCGTCGCCGACGCTGCGATGCCCGAAGATGCCGCGCGCACCGTTGCGCAGGCAATCGGCACATGGGGCCGCCTCGATGTTCTCGTCAACAACGCCGGCGCTGGCGCTCTCATGCCTATAGGCGATGTTACTGCTGAGAAGATAATGAACATCTTTGCCGTGAATGTCTTCGGCCCAAGCCTGCTGGCAGCGGCAGCGCTTCCGCATCTGACAGCGGCGAAGGGAGCGATCATCAACGTGTCGAGCACGTTCGGTCACAAGCCCGGGGCTGGTCTCTCGCACTACGCCGCCAGCAAGGCGGCGCTGGAGCATCTGACCCGCTGCTGGGCGCTCGAGCTCGCGCCTCTGGGCGTGCGCGTCAACGCCCTCGCTGCCGGGCCGACCGAATCGGGAGCGCTGACGGGCATGATGGGACTCTCGCCCGAGCATGCTGCGGTCATCGAGGAAGCGGAGCGCGAGCAGATACCGCTCAAACGACGCGGCACGCCGGACGACGTCGCCAGATGGATCGTCCAACTGGCCGATCCGGCGTCCGAGTGGGTGACCGGGCAGGTGATCGCCGTCGACGGAGGCCTGGGCCTCACATGACCGCTTGTTTCACATTCTTCAACGATTGTTAGGGGGTCGCTGGACGGATAATGAGCCCCGCACTCCTGAAACAACTACTCGAAACTCATTGAGGAGATCGGGGCGATGAACGGCACCGGCAGTCGGATACTTGCAGGAGTTTTGGTTCCCGATACGCCGCTCGTACAGCAGGCTCTCTATCGTGCCCTCCGGGAAAGCGAGCCCTATCTTTTCAATCACGTCGTCCGTTCCTGGTTGTTTGCTGCACAGATCGGACAGCTTCGCAACATCGATCATGACGCGGAAGTCGTCGCCGTCGGTGCGCTGTTGCACGACCTTACGCTCAATCAGCGCTTCAACGGTCCGCGCCGGTTCGAAATTGAAAGCGCCGATCTGGCTCGGGCCTTCGCGAGGCAAGGCGGTGTCGACGAGCGCCGCGCCCAGTTGATCTGGGACAGCGTCGCTCTCAACTCGACACCATCGATCGGTCTCTACAAGGAAGCGCAGGTGGCGCTCTGCACTACCGGGATCTGCCTGGATGTCGTGGGCCTGCAATATGAGATCATTCCAGCTGCGGAGATCGCAAGTATCGTCAGGGAGTTCCTGCGGCTCGACATGAAGCGGCGCATGACACGGTGCTTCTGCCACATCGCCGAGACAAGGCCCGAAACGACCTATGACATTCGTCCGCGATTTCGGTGAACGCTATATCCCCGGATACCGAGCTTCCTCTTCCGTCGATTTCGTAGAGCGTGCGTCCTTCGACGAATAGGCGGCAAGCAAAACAGGTCGCTTGATTTTATCGCCTGACGAGTTCGCCTTTCAGCCAGTCGCCGTTAGTCGTCAACGTTGCAATCCCGGCGCGCTGAAATCCCGTTGACGGCTGCTACCCCATCAGGCCGAGGTCTCACGCAGGGGCATGGGCAGTGTCTCCCAGGCCCGGATCAGTTCGCCGATGGAGGCCACCTCCATCTTGCGCATGACGTTGCCGCGATGCAGCTTCACCGTCACTTCGCTGATGCCGAAGTCGAAGGCAATCTGCTTGTTGAGGCGGCCGCGCGCCACGTGATGCAGGACCTCACGCTCACGTGGCGTCAATGTCCGAAGTCGTTCGACATTTCGCTTGACCACCTCTGCTTTCGCCCGCCGCGAGGCGTCCATCGCTATGGCCGCGATTACAGCATCGAGCAATGTTTGGTCTCGTACCGGTTTGGTAAGAAAATCCACTGCACCAGCCTTCATCGCCTGGACCGTCATCGGTATATCGCCATGACCAGTGAGAAAGATGATTGGCTTCGGGTTGCCATTCTGCGCCAGATGATACTGCAGATCGAGACCGCTCGCCCCCGGCATGCGCACGTCGAGGATCAGGCAGCCGGGTTTGTGCAATACGTCGGCGTGGAGCAATTCGCGCGTCGAGGCAAAGCAGATCGGCTGGAAACCCGCCGACAGGATCAGTTCCGACAGTGCCTCCCGAACCGCTGCATCGTCATCGACAATGATCACGACCGGCTGTTCCGCTTCGCTTCTGTGCGATGACGGTGCCGATCTCTGTTGGAGTGGCTGGTCAACTCTCATCATTACCCTCCATTTCTCGACCGTTTAAGGCGTTGGCGACGGCAGCCAGCAGGGCTTGACCGTCGAAGGGCTTGCGGAAGAAACCGCTGATGCCTTGGGCGCGGACCTGATCGGCTATCTCGTGGCGGCCGGTGATAAGGAACACCGGCAATTCGGGGCGGGCCTTCTTCACGAGGTCGCGAAGTTCAAGGCCGCTCGTGCCAGGCATCCCGATGTCAGTGATGAGCACGTCCACGTCCAACAGCCCGGATGCGAGCAGCGATCCCGCCGACGGGAAGCTGCAAGCGACATAGCCCGCGGATTCCAGCAGGTCCTCCAGCGATTCAAGGACTCTTGGATCGTCGTCGACTACCGCCACGACGGGTTTTGCCTTGCTCACGCTCAGTTCCCTCCCGTTCGTCGCGAGTGGGTGATCGGTATCTCCAATCGTTCCGCCATGCGCACGAGATCGGCGAGCGACGCCGCCATCATTTTCTGCATCACATTCCTTCTGTGGATTTGCAGCGTAACTTCGCTGATCCCCAACTCAGCTGCGGCCTGTTTGTTGAGAAGACCGCTCACCACGAGCGGCAGCACGTCGCGCTCGCGTGGCGTCAATTCGAGGTAGCGCTGCCTCAACACGCCGAGCTCGGCGCGTTCTGATCGCTTCTCCCGATCTTGAACGATCGCTGCCTGGATTGCGGCCATGAGATCCGCATCGCTGAAAGGTTTGGTCAGGAAGTCCACGGCGCCATGCTTGATCGCGCGGACGGATGACGGGATGTCGCCATGCCCCGTTATGAAAACGATCGGCGGATGATCGCCTTCAGCGATCTGCCTCTGCAGATCCAAACCGTTGATGTCCGGCAACTCGACATCGAGGATGAGGCAGGCACAGACATCAGGCTTGTTCGCGCTGATGTAATCGCCCGCCGATCCAAAGGCGATGGCGCGCATGCCGTGTGACGCCAGCAGCTCATCAAGCGCCTCCCGGATTCGCGCATCGTCATCGACGATGAAGACAACATGATCATCCGTCGTCATGGTCTGCTTTCGCCTCAACCGGCAGTGTGAAGACGAACGTTGCTCCACGCGGCTCGTTCTTCTCCGCCCATAACCGTCCGCCGTGCGACTCGACAATCGAGCGACAGATCGCCAGCCCCATGCCCATGCCGTGCTCTTTCGTGGTGAAGAACGGCTCGAATATCCGGTCAGGAAGCTCGATGCCCGGGCCGCGATCGCTGATTTCGATCTGGATCGCATCTCCTATCCGGCGCACGCGAAGTCCAAGAACCCTGTCGCCCGCAACAGAGTCCATCGCATCCATGCCATTGCGGATGAGGTTCACCAGAACCTGCTGGATCTGCACCCGATCGAGCGCGACAAAAGGAAGGTCGCCTTCAACATCGACGTCCATACGAACACGACGCCGCACCGCCTCTTCGGCAATGAGGTCGCGCGCCTCCGCGACGACGCTGCCGAGCGTTGTGTAGGCCATAGCGTCTGCAGACTGCTTGAACAAGGCGCGGATGCGGCTGACGACATCCGCCGCCGAATTGGCATCCCGGATAATGCGCTCCACCGTCTTCTGCGCTCGATCGATATTTGGCGGTTCGGCCATGAGCCAGCGCTGGCAGGCGTGCGAATTGGCGACAACAGCCGCCAGAGGCTGGTTCACCTCATGCGCAATAGAGGCCGAAAGCTCGGCAAGGCTCGCCGCCTGGCTCGCACGCGCAAGTCTCTCTTGCGCCAGACGCAGCTCTTCTTGCGCTCGAACTTCACCATCGATGTCCAGGCAGACGACGTTCCACTGAACAATCGCCCCTTCGGCATTGCGCATCGGTGCTGCGCGCGTATCGACCCAGCAATATGCGCCATCGAAGCGCCGCAGACGGTGCCTCCGCGCATATGGTTCGCCAGTGGCCAACGAATGAGCATAGTTCGCTTTGACGCCCGCCAGATCGTCAGGATGAACACCTTCGTCGAGTGTCCTGGACAGGCGGGATTTTCCCTTACCGTCCAATGATTCCAGCTCATATCCGAGGAATTCGCGGAGCTGACGGCTGCGATATATCGGCTCGCCATTCGGCGCGGCGCAATCGATCATCACCGGCAGCGTTTCAACCAGCTGCCACAGCGAACGTTCTCTCTCGCGCAGCGCCACCTGTGCGCGCATCTCATCGTCGATGTCGATGGAAACCTGGTACCAGTGCACGATCGTTCCGTCCCGATCGCGCAGAGGCTCGCAACGCCCCTCTATCCAGCGATAATTGCCGTCTTTCCAACGCCGGCGATAGCGCATGATGAAGGAGTCGCCTGTTTTGAGACAATTGGCTGACCTATGGAGCACCTCGGGAGCATCTTCGGGATGGATCAGCTCTTGCGCCACCCTGGTGAAATCTTCGAAGTTCGCCCCGGAGATGCCGAGATCCTCCAAAGACCGCTTGTTGACGTAAGCAAGCTTGCCATCGGGCGTCCAGCTCCAGATGTGGACCGGCAAGGCATCGACAAGCTGCTGAAGCTCGCGCTCTCTTTCGCGCAATGCCTCTTGCGCTCGCATCTCGTCTTCGATGTCGATTGAAGCCATATACCATTGCACGATCGCGCCATCGGCATCCCGTAACGGTTGCGCTCGCGCTTCGATCCAGCGGTAGACGCCATCCTTCTCGCGCCGACGAAACCGATTCACGAAAGGCTCGCCGGTCGCAAAGCCATTCGATGCCCTTCGGAACATTGTCGGAAAGTCTTCAGGGTGGGCCAGGTCCCGGGCCAGGGCATCGAAGTCCTCGATGTGCGTCGGCGGTGAACCAACCTTGTCAAGGTATCGCTTGCTGGCGTAGGTGATCCTGCCCGAAGGGGCGAAGCTCAGGATATTCACCGGCACGGCGTCAATCATTTGCTCAAGCTGCCGCTTGCTCTTCCGCAGCGCTTCCTCGGCCTTCACCTGGTCATCGATGTCGTGCGAAAGACCGTACCATTGGACGACGGCTCCATCCTCGTTTCGCATCGGTTCAGCACGACCCGACATCCAGCGAAAGACACCGTCAGCGCGACGCAGCCGGTAGTTCAGGGAGAAGCTCTCGCCGGTGACGATGGAGTGATTGAGCGCAGCTTCCAGCTTGGCCGCGTCGTCGGGATGGGCGACCGCCGCTATGGCGGCTGTCAGACCGTTTCCTCCCGCACTCTCGTATTCTCCTACGTCGAGACCGAGAAACTCGACCATTCGCTTGCTGAAGAAGACCGGCTCGCCCGACGCAGACAGGCGCCAGAGGAAGCTCGGCACCATGTCGACAAGTTGCGAGAGCTCCCGCTCCCGGTCGCGCAACGCTTCCTGCGCGCGCATCTCGTCGTCGATGTCGATGGAGATTGCATACCACTGCACGATCGCGCCGCTGTGATCACGCAGCGGCTCACCGCGCCCATCCACCCAGCGGTACGCGCCGTCCGCCCGGCGCATGCGATACTTCATGGAATATGGCTCGCCGGTAGCCAGGGAGTGGCGGACGGTCTCCAGGAGGCGCGCCGCATCTTCGGGATGGACGAGAGACTGTATCGCCGCCGTCAGCCGGCTCATCGCCGGTTTGTCCAAATCCGCCACGCCGTCCAAACCGAAGAAGTCAAGCAAGCGTTTATTGAAGAAGGTCGGCTCGCCCTCAGGCGTCAAACGCCGGATCTGGACTGGGACCATGTCGACGAGCTGAGAAAGTTCCCGCTCCCGACCGCGCAGCGCCGCCACGGTTTTCTTGTAGACGTCGTTGTCGAGTGCGATGCCGTACCATCCTATGATACGACCCTGGCTGTCGCGTGCTGGCCGCGCAGAGGTTCGGGCCCATACGTAGACGCCGTTCGCGCGCCGGAAGCGGAACTCGACATTGAAGTGATCGCCAGTCGTCAGGCAGTGGCGCCAGGTGGCTGCGATCTGCTCATAGTCGTCCGGGTGCAGCAAACGCTTCCAGGCGGTATGCCCGTCTCTCAAGGGAGCGTTCAGGTCTTCCAGCGTCACCCCGAGGGAGTTCAGTGCAAACGGATGCAGGTAAATCCATCTGCCGGCCGCGTCGAACGCCCACCCGTTGCCGAATATGCTTTCAACGACCTTCGCCGATCGAATGGGTTCGGCGTCGTTTTCAACCAGGGGGTCCAGCCCTGCCTTGGCGAGCGCCTCCCTGTCGGTTACCAGATCATCGATGTCCACACTGACACTGTAGCCGGGCTCCGACCGGGTCTCGTTCCAGCGATAACTTCCATCGGTCTGGAGTTGCCTGTGTCTCGTGACCTGGGGGACACCCGTCCAGAAGGCGCGGGCGGCTGCGTGAGCCGCCGCCGTCCGGTCATTAGGGTGGACCAGGCTCAGTGAATGCGGAGCGTCGGGAGCGGCCTTCCTTTCGAGCGCTGCACTGATGACGTCAGCGAACCGCTCTCTGGCCCCGGACGGCGCATCGCCGTCAATCACCGTGCCGTACCATGCAACGATACGACCTGCACTATCGCGCAGCGGCTGTCTGGAGCTTCGGCTCCAACCGTAAGCACCGCTCGCGCGCAACATGCGGTGCTCCACATTGTAGTGCTCACCTGTCTCAAGGCAGCGACGCCACACGGCGACAGCCCGGTCATAGTCGTCTGGATGAATTAGCCGCTTCCAACCCGCGGAGCCGTCTTCCGACGGAGTGTTGAGTTCCTCCAGTGTCGTGCCGAGATCCGACAACGTGGTGGGAGTAATGTAGCTGAACCGTCCGGCAGCGTCTGTCGCCCACGCATTGCCGACTACGCTCTCGATGATCAGAGCCGCTCGCAATGCTTCTGCATCGGGTTCGCCAAGTGAGTTGAGCGCTGTCGTCATTGCCTTCTCCTACCGGACAATGAAAGCCGGAGACTGTCAGCGCCTTGTTTAACACTCATCCTTGAACATCTGGGCTGCCGAATTGGTCTTCCATCCTAACCGGGCCACGCGTGAGCCGCATCTCATGGAAATCCATGAGCTGCGGCTCACCTAGCCTTGCGGAAGATGCCACCTAGACGTCCCGAGTGAGGCTGCAGCCCCCTCGCACGATGGCACGGCTCGGTGCGTCCCGGCATGGTTTCCAGGCGATCAACTTCAACTGTCGCCAAGGAGATATCGATGTACATGGCCACCTATGGCGTGCAAGTGCGGTTAGGGGCCATGCAGTTGCACCGGCCGCGGCAACGGTGCGCCTTCTGTCGGGGGCTTTGCCAACAGCGAACGTCTTTGGGTGGGAGCTTGCCCTCAATGGCAGCAATCCAGGTTTCGACGGCGGCGTTCCAATTCTCGCCGCCGTTTTGAACCATCTGTGATCGCTGTTGCTCAGTCCAAACTCGCCAGTGGGCCGGGTGGACATCTTCTTCGGTCCGCTCACAGGGAACTATGAGCGAGTGCGCGCCCTCACCGTCAGGAACCGCCAGTTCTGGCAAACGGGAATACGGCGCACCGACGATCTGTAGGCACATGCCGGTAGGGTGCCAGATTCCTATGCCGGCTTTGATTTCAGTCAGTTTTGCAGGCGCGGGTCGTCAGCCGCCAATTAGTCGATTGGGGCCAGACCTACAAGCAGGTAAAAATCTGTGGCAGGTTCGACCATAACGCGAGCGTAGGCCGAACGACAATCCGTACGTCGCACTTGGCGCCTGCAAGCGATGGAAGGCGCGACGGCGAGCCGCGGCCTCACGGACGGGCGCGGCCCTCAAACATGAAGGTCATTGGCTTCAGGCCCCTCGCATAGCCCGTGTCGATCCGGTCTATGCTAAACCCGGCGATTTCAATCAGTGACTTGATGGGCCGGTTGAGATGACAGCCGCCGCCGATGCGCTTCCAGATCGGCGTCAACCGGTCCTGCCACTTGCGGACGTTTGTTTCGGGCGACAGACCATGCTCCACGAACAGCAACTGCCCGGCAGGCTTGAGCACCCGGCGCATCTCCTCGAGTGCCTGGACGGCTCCCGGTATGGAGCAGAGCGTCCACGTCGTCACCACCGTATCGATGCTGCCATCGTCGAGCGGGATCGCCTCAGCAGACCCTTCTGTGAACGTCACTGGTACCGAAGAACCGCCTGCGGCGCGTCGGGCCATGTCTATCAGCCGCGGTGATGGATCGAGGCCGAGGACTTCGCTCGCGTGAGAGGAATAGAATGGCAGATTGAAGCCGGAACCGATGCCTATCTCCAGCACGCGGCCTTCGGCGGCAGAGAGGACGCGCTCGCGATAAGGTACGAGTTCGCGATTGCGCATCGCCAGATTGATGAGATGCGGCAGGATGCGCTCCTGTCTCCTTCCGTGCCACAATCTATTTTCGAACTGCTATCCACGCTCAGATATTTGATCAGCGCCCGAGAACGAGCGCTAGGAGCGTCAGGACCCAGATCAGCGCCGTGCCCATCATCCAGCCCATGCCGGCGCCATTCATCATATCGTACGTCATTCACCAGTCGCCTTGTTTCCTTGCAGCCGACCACCGCACGCTCCTCTGAGCTAGGCAGGCCGAGCTCGTTGCGATGGTCGAAGGATACGCCATGCCGGCCTCACAGATGACGGCGCCGAGTACCTGCGTACCATCCGATGCTCGGCCTGCTCGCGGCATCCGATCCGGAGCGGACTTCACACCGCGCCTTTGGATTGCCGAATATGCAGATCACCGAAGACGAGAGCGCATGGCCGCAAAAGGTTTCGATGAGCGATGTGAAGTCGATGCGGGTCGACTTGCCGGGCGAGATGCCGGAACCGATGGACCCGTTTGCGGCGCTCGAATATCTGAACAAGAAGGACAGCTACGATATCACGGAAGCGGATCAACAGATGATGGCCACCGGCATTGGGCAGCTCGTCGGTCAGTTCTTGCTGGACCGCGATGGCGTCTTTCGCTGGACTTCCAACGAGGTAGTCAATGGCGGCCTATTCGGCGCCCCGACACTCAGGAGCTGATGACGGCAGCGTCACGAATTGGAAGGCGAGGCGGTACTTAGGTAGTGGGCTAGGCGAAGGATCACGCCTAGTTGCCGGCCATCCCCTGATCGAGGAAAGCGAACGGCCCACACCAAGCGACGAAAAGGACGGCAGCGGGCCGGAAGGTAAGTTGGGCATCGGGCCAATTGCGGGTTCGCGCGGCGATCTGCGCGACACTGAAGGAGGGGGCGTCGGGGCGCTCATTCCAAATCACCGGGCACATAATCGCCAACCGAAACCTGGTTACGGCTTGGCTCCTTTCTTTACCAAGATGTTGCGCATCTTGATAGTGATGCCCTCAGGCTGGATCGCAGTGAACTGTGAGGCGAGCCCGTACTTCTCCCACTCGGGCCCGAAGCCCGCCATCACCGGGCCGAGGCAAAAGGTAAACCGCTTTGGATTCTTGACGACGCCAGGCTCGCACTGATTGGTGATGTAGCAATGTGGTGCCTGGTTGGTGGCGAGATTGCTGGCGGTATAGATCAACTTGTCGTCGCAGGCGATCCTGATCCAGCCCGTCTTGTCGGCCGCCCATCGGACCTTCATGGAAAAGGCCACCCAAGAACCGAAGCGCGCCGGCGCCTGGCATTCTTTGCCGAGGAAGGTAACACCTTTGGTTGCGTCAACTTTCAGCATATAAAGAAAGTTGTGAATAAACGGCCCCTCCCAACTGGCGATACGAAGGCGGCTGTCCAATGCGCCCGGCAGGAAGCCTATAGCATGGTCGTTGTAGAAGCCGGGGTAGTTGAACGATGGATCGATCCACAGGTCGAAGCGATACTCCATGCTTTCGCCTATCCTGCCGTCCGGGCCTATCAATGTGGCGCGTACGTTGCCATTGTGGCAGTCGTTCTCGCCACGGCCGTCGCCGTAGTCCACGCTGCTGCATTTCCGATCGATTATCTGGAATGTGGTGACGCCGCCCTTCGTCGCCGGCCTCAATGGCCCGTTCAGGCCATTGTTCTTAAATCCGGCAGGGAACTGGTCGGCCAGCGCGGAACTTGAAAGAAGCGCCCCTACCAACGTCACAAACAGGAGTTTCATGCTCCCCTCCCCCAATACTGACAAGCAAGGCTATCAGCGAGGTGTCGGCCAGGCAATCAAGCCCGCTGAACAGACGCGCCCAAACCCCAGTCCTTCCAGTTTACCTAATACCCGGTATGGCGACTCTGAGGATGGCGCCACTATGCCGTTAGTCAGTCGCTCCATCATTCGCGGCGCGGCTCCTGGCTGACAGCTATTGCTGTTTTGTTACAAGCTGACGGACTAAGGCCAACGCTTGGCGTTTGCAGCCGCTGCTCACCATCCATCCAAGAACCTCCAAAGGATTTTCGAGAACGGCGTTCTTCGGAAACACTTTGATTTCGATCAACGTCGATGTCTTGTTGGTCTCGACGACTAAAGATTTTACGTTGGTGGGAATAAGGCCCGGAAGAGAGTAGGTGGGCTTGCCGGCGCTCCAGACCAAGCCGTTCAGCGGCTCTCCATCGCCGAGGCGAACCGAGAACACCGCACTCTCACCCATCCCCTGACGCGCCAGAACCACTTCGCCATTGCGGATGCAGCCAGGAGCGGATTCGTCGATGGAAATCGCCCAGGGATCGTCAAGTCCACTCGATTTGGACCGGTCAATGATGGTGCGTGCGCTGCCGATGGACTCGGTTCTCTGACGCTCGTTTGCCAAAAAGCTCGCTATCAGGGCTAGGTTTGAAGGTCCTGCCTGTTTGTCGGCGGCCCGCTGTGAACTGTCAGGCATCAGGGCATCCTCAGTGACCACGAAGGCTGCAGGACCTGAAATGGGATTCACGCTTCCGTCCTCGCCGAGCAGGGTAACGACCGTACCGGCTGGAACGTTGATGATGTCGCTTGGCGTAAAGAGCTTGCCTGGCGGCAATTCATCCACCACTGGCTCAGATGACAGGACCACGTACTGTGTGCCGGCCACCGCGCGTTGCGCCGTCACAAGTATGGCCGCGACCAGAGTCAGAGAGGCGATTTGCGAAATCGGACGCATTAGGCTCATGTCATGATGGCCCTATTTGTCGGCCAGATGAATGTCTGCTCGGAAGCACCCGCTTGCAAGACGGCTATGGTGAAAGGCGATCAGGGCGTCTTGCGGGTAGTTTGTGACCAAGGTCTCAAATGCCGCTTTTGCGAGCCGATCGTCGGCGGCAAGCAGGGCGTACGCCTTCGCATATTCCTGGCAAAGTATCGTGTTTTCCGACGTACGGCTCATTGCCTCGAAAGCCTCGATGCCTTGGTTCTTGCCCTTAAGGTACAGAACTCCCACAGGGCGCAGCAAGAAGCGCGCTGCTTGTTTCGCGACTTCCGAGCTTATACAATTTTTTGTCCCGATGTACTTGTTTGCGCCCTCCAGTCTGGCCGCGGTGTTTACCGTGTCTCCAATGGCGGTGTAGTTGAAGAATCGATTTCCCCCGAAATTGCCGACGATTGCCGGCCCGCTATGAATACCTATGCGGGTGCTGGCGAACGAATAGCCTCCTCCCGCCGATCTTTCTCGCAGCCGCTGCCCGAGGTCCTGCACAGCCAGTGCCAGAGATACGGCCCGCTCGGCCTGGTCATCTTGCACCGCCGGAGCCCCGAAGAAGCCGACCACCGCATCGCCGACGACCTTGTCGATGGTGGCACCATGCTCGATGAACAACTCGCAGAGCGCGTCCAGATATTCGTTCAATACGTCAGCGAGCACCTCAGGCTCGAGTTTCTCGCTGAGTGAGGTGAATCCCTCGACATCCGTGAATACACAGGTGACCTCACGCCTCTCGCCACCGAGATGGAGAGCGTCGGGATCCACGACGATCGCTGCAACGACGGCCGGACTGACATATTTCGAGAACGCGTTTTGAATGAAGTGGCGAGCGTTCGCGTCCCGTCTCCAAGCCAGGAAGCCAGCGAATGCCGACAGACCCAGCACAAGCATTGCAGGGGCGACCATCGGAAAGAGGATAGCGAACCTGTCGAAGGCCCACGCCTCACCTATCCACACCAAGAGCACCGCACCGCCGACAGCGACAGGTTTGAAGACCACCGGGATCGGCCGCGAAGCGATCCACAAGCAGAATAGCCCAACAAGAAGCATCGGCGCGTAACCCACCGCAGCCCAAGGGATCGTTATTCTGTCTCCGGACAAGAGCCTGGCTAGCGAGTGGGCCTGGATGGCAACGCCAGGGAGAACACCGTTTTCCGCGCCGCTCCATAGTGCGAACGGCGTCTGATGATGGTCTGTCTGCTGTAGGTCTACTCCAATAAGAACATATTTCCCCTCGAACCAGTTAAGGGGTGCCAGCGGAACGGCCTGCGCCGGGTAGGTCGGAAAGGTAAACGGCAAGCCGTTTGCCGTGCGGTAGTAGACCATTTCCTCGGGCCAGTGGCCGCGACGAATGCCGGTTGCTGCTGCGATCGCAGCAGCAAAGCTTGGCGTCCATCCCGCTTCCGCTTCTCGACCGGGAAAGGCTCCACGGACCACGCCGTCGAGACTGTCATGCGACAATGCCGCAAGCCCTCGCCTTGCCGACGGAGCGAACGCGTTGAGATAGTCGAACTGCCTCGGGGTGAGGCCGTCAGTGTGCGACGCCGAGGCGATCACCACAGGCACACTGGCGGTTTCGATAACAGTTTCGAGCCGGGCATCCTTTTGCGGCTCTGTCGGCTGGTCGAACAAAAGGTCGATACCGATGACAAGAGGGTGGGCCGACTCGATCCGGGCCACGATGTCGGCCAGGAAGCCGCGGTCCAGCGGTGAGCGGTATGGATATTTCGCCAGGGTTTGTTCTGTTATTGCGACCACGACGATGTTGGGCGGAGCGCGAGTGAATGGCGAGATCGAGACCATCATTACATCGCGCAGAACATTCTCCAACGGCGGTGACACGAGAGCGGTCGAGATGCACAGCAGAACCAGATAGGCGAGCGAAGCGGCGATGCCACCTCGCCGGAGGCTGACGATCCCTCTAGGTATTCGCACTCCGAAATAGCCCCCTAAGCCAGTGGAAGGCCTACCTGCCGCCAGCATACCCGTTCGGCCTTGTCAGGCAAATTGTCACCCATTTGCGTGGGAATGCACCGCTTGGCACCGACGGTGTCCGCCGAAAGCCACCTCGCGGCGCAGGCCATTCGTCCGCAGCCCGGGGGCATAGCTCTTTTCGGTTGCATTAGCCTCTGCTACATTTCAATTGGGGAGCCGTCTCTGCCATGCGCAGCGCTTTCATCCTGTTGGTTTTATTGTTTGTTGCTGTTGCAGGACAGGCAGCCGCCGAGAAACGGGTGGCGCTGGTAATTGGCAATTCGGCCTACCAACATGCCGTCCAACTCGCCAATCCGGAGAACGATTCGGCCGACATGAATGCCAAGCTTCAAAGCCTTGGCTTCGAGGTCGTCAGCGGCCAGGATCTCGACCTCGCGGGAATGCGTCGTACGGTGCGCCAGTTCCTGGACAAGCTCGACGGCGCCGACATGGCGCTGTTCTTCTATGCCGGGCATGGACTGCAGGTGAACGGCAACAACTACATGGTGCCGGTCGATGCCAAGTTATCCAGCTATAATGACCTCGACTTTGAGGCCCTTCCGATGGACCTCGTACTTTCAGCGATGGAGCGCAGCACCAAAGTCAACCTCATCTTCCTCGATGCCTGTCGGGACAATCCGTTCACCGAGAAGCTTTCCCGCTCGATGGGCACGCGCTCCGGTACCGTGAGTCGGGGGCTGGCCAGGCTCGGCAGCGGAGTCGGCTCGCTCATAGCGTTCGCAACGCAACCGGGCAATGTCGCCATGGACGGAGCGGGGAGGAATTCTCCATTCACGACTGCACTGGTCGCTCACCTAGGCACGCCGGGGCAGGACATCATGCGCGACCTCATCGATGTGCGCCGCGATGTGCTGGCTGCGACAGATGGCGGGCAAGTGCCGTGGGAGAACTCTTCGCTCACGGGCGAGGTCGTGTTGAAGCCTCTCGCAACGGAACCGAAGGCGGTGCCTGCCCCCGCTCAGCAGTCGACGTCGCCGGACAATGCGGTCGAACTTGCGTATTGGGCGACTATCAAGGACTCGACCGACAAGAGCTTTTTCGAGGCGTACTTGCAGCAATTTCCCGGCGGCGCTTTTGCACCCCTTGCGAGATTGAAGATCGACGCGATCGACAAGCGCATGGGAGCGGAACGGCAGGCGCACCTGCCTGAGACGGAGCGCGCCACTAGTGCAACCGACGATGCCAAGGGGACGGATGTCGCGAGCCTCGAACACCCCGATCCGCTGACGCAGTTATCGGCACCTATCATAGACCCGAGCGAACTTGCCCACGCCACTCAAACGGAACTTTCCCGCATAGGATGCCTTGAAGGCCAGGCTGACGGGAAATGGGGGGCCGGCAGCCGCAAAGCGCTTCAGGACTTTGCTGATCGGCAAGGTGTCAAGCTTGCATCGCTGGAACCGACAGCGGCACTTCTGGAAAGACTAAGGGCGATTGGAGCACGTATCTGCCCGCTTACCTGTGAACACGGAATGGTGGTGGAACGCGATCATTGCGTGCCTCGGCCGAGCGGGCTAAGCGCCTTTAATGGCACATGGAGATTGGTCAGACGAGCCACAACGAACTGCGGCGATTGGCGAGAACTCTCATCGTCCGTCGTCATAAGTGAAGGCAGAGTATCATCTGACTCCGGTTTTACGGGAAGTATTTCTGACAGCGGCGCTGTCAATATGAAAATGACCTTTGTTTATAAAGGAAGAACAGGCGGGAACACCCTGACCGGCGTCATAAGGGGTGACAACGGAACGGGTAAATTCAAAGGGACCGGAGCTGGCAGCGGGTGTTCAGGAAAAATTATCATGGAGAGGATGTAAAAAAACGGAGTCGGCCGTCGCCGCATTTATGTTGAAAGGCCGATGCTACGAGGACAGCAGTGGAAAGAGCTACATAGGCGAGAGAAGAGCCGATCGGAAAGATGAACGGCGATCGTATCGTAAAGCTCATGGGACTTGTGCTACTGGAGCTCGCCAACGGCGTGATGCAATCAACCCTCCGCGCCAGAACGCGGAATCCCCTGCGTAAAAAGCGCTAGGGTCCGTCGGCGGCGGCGCCGGAATGGTCGCCCGTCCGCATGTCCGCCAATGTAAGACGGCAAGGATTGGCTGCCCCGACAGTGACTGCTTTCAGGATTCACAGACGTGATCACTTCGACTGAAGTGCGGCGCATTAACAGCCCGGCACCACGGGGCCGCTAGGGGTCCGGTTCTGGGCCGACCTAGCCAGAAGGTGCCATTCCGCTGGTGCCCCATCTTGGCCGCAACGACATTGCTTGCCGTTGCCTGAAAACAGCTGCGCCGCCGCGTTGGCCGCCTTGCGCCAGCACCTGCCTCTTGACGCTTCCGGCCGTGATACTCTCCTACCAATCGGTCATCATGCGTATGGCAGAAGGCGGGTGACGAGCGTGGCGAGTTCCGCTTGTGTGCGTTGGTTTTGGCGAATGTCGCTTTGAGCTGGTGCGCGCTGCTTCGCGGCTGACGCCGAGTACAATTGCCGCCGCATTGATGCCATAAGGCGCGCGGCCAGCCTGGCCTCGGCTGGTGTCAAGTCAAATGCAGCGCGCAAGCGCAGTGCGTCCGGGCGCTCCGGAGACCTCAGGTCGGTCAGGAGGAGGACGGATGGCGGGGCAGCCACACGGTGGACATTTCAGCCAACATGGAAAATGATCATGTTGCCATCCACAACACTGCAGTGCTCTGATCTTAACGAGATGCCTGAGCGTAGAAGCGGATCAACCGACCTCCGGGTCCAGCGAGCGAGGACGCAAATGGACGCCCCAGGGAATGGGCAATTGCATCGCGACGCAGGCGGGCGACCCCGCCGATCGGCCGGCTGGCTTGCCCGCGCCGCCGTATCGGCTGCATTCCTGCTCGGCATGGCTTTCAGCACTGCGTTTGCGCAAGACCAGCAGCTACCCGTGGTGACGGCGGCCAGGCCGGTGGTCCGTGAAATCGTCGAAGACGACGAGTTCGTCGGGCGCTTCGAAGCCGTCGACCAGGTCGCCATTCGTTCGCGCGTCAGCGGCTATCTGGACAAAGTCAGCTTCCAGGATGGCGCACTGGTCAACAAGGGCGACCTGCTCTTCACCATCGACCAGCGCCCGTACCAGGCGGCCTATGATGCCGCCAAATCGCAAGTGGACGTCGCCAAGAGTCTGCTCGAATTCTCCAAGATGCAGCTGGATCGCGCCAACGAACTCGCCAAGACCGGCAATATCTCACCCGCGACCGTCGACGACCGCCGGCGGGAATACCTTTCGGCGCAGGCGCAGATGCAGGGCGCGACGGCTGCGCTGACGACGGCCAGCCTGAACATGGAATTCACCGAGATCAAGGCGCCCTTGTCCGGCCGCATCGACCGCCGGCTGGTGTCGGTCGGCAACCTCGTGCAGCCGGATTCCACCCTGCTGACGACCATCGTTACGCGCGATCCGATCGACTTCTATTTCGACGTCGATGAGCGCCTGTATTTCAGCTACGCCCGCGACGCGAAGGCGCGCGGCGGCAGCATGCAGGAAGGCGCCGGCGGGCTCGAGGTGGTGGTTCACGTGGCCGACCGCGCGGAGGCGGTATTCAAAGGCAAGCTCGATTTTGCCGAGAACCGGATCGACAACGCAACCGGCACCATACGGGTGCGTGCAACGTTTCCTAACGCCGACGGCGTTCTCCAGCCGGGCATGTTCGGGCGCATCAACGTGCCGGGGTCGCTACCGCATAGCGGCGTGCTGGTGCCCGACGAGGCGATCGGCGCCGATCAGGATCGCCGCATCGTGTTCCTGGTGGATGAGGCCGGGATGGTGTCGGCGAAGCCCGTGCGCACCGGCCCGCTTCTCGACGGCTACCGGGTAATCCGCGCGGGCCTGACCGGCGACGAGACGATAATCGTCAACGGGCTGATGCACGCCAGGCCCGGCACCAAGGTGAAGGTCGAGATGGTGACGTTGCCGCCCAAGGCCGAAACCGCCGGGTTGCAGCAATGAGGTTCGCACATTTCTTCGTCGACCGTCCGATCTTCGCATCGGTCGTTTCGATCGTCCTGCTGATCCTCGGCGGGATTGCTTATACCCAGCTCCCGGTCGCACAATATCCCGAGATCGCGCCGCCGACCATCGTCGTTCGCGCGCAGTATCCGGGCGCCGACGCCGAGACGGTCGCAGCGACGGTGGCCACGCCGATCGAGCAGGAGATCAACGGCGTCGAGGGCATGCTCTACATGTCGTCCTATTCATCGGGCGACGGGGCGATGGCGCTGACCATCACCTTCAAGCTGGGCACCGATCTCGACCAGGCGCAGGTGCTGGTGCAGAACCGCGTGTCGGTCGCCGAGCCGCGCCTGCCCGAAGAAGTCCGCCGTCTCGGCATCACCACCATCAAGAGCTCGCCCGACCTGATGATGGTCGTGCACATGCTGTCGCCCGACAACACCTACGACCAGCTCTACGTCTCGAACTACGCCCGCTCGCGGGTGCGCGACATACTGCTCAGGTTAGACGGCGTCGGCGACCTCATCATCTTCGGCGAACGCGAATATTCGCTGCGCATCTGGCTCGATCCGGAAAAGCTGTCCGCCCTGGGGATGACCTCGGGCGATGTGGTGCAGGCGCTGCGCGACCAGAACGTCCAGGTGTCGGGCGGCTCGATCGGCGCGCCGCCGACCAGCACCGGCACGGCGTTCCAGTACACGGTCACCACGCAAGGCCGCTTCAACGACGCACGCGACTTCCGATACGTGATCGTCAAATCGACCGACGACGGCCGCCTGATCTCACTGCAGGACGTGGCGCGCATCGAGCTCGGCGCCAAGGATTACGTCACCAACTCCTATCTCAACGGCAAACCGGCGGTGGCGCTCGCCATCTTCCAGCGGCCGGGCACCAATGCACTCGCCGCGGCTGCGGAGATCCAGGACAAGATGAAGGAGCTTTCAGGCGACTTCCCGAAGGGGTTGAGCTACGACATCGTCTACAATCCGACCGAGTTCGTCGCCGAGTCGATCCAGGAGGTCTACAAGACGATCCTCGAGGCGATGGTGCTGGTCATCATCGTCATCATCGTCTTCCTGCAATCTTGGCGCATGGCGATCGTGCCGATCGTGGCGATACCCGTGTCGCTGATCGGCACGCTGGCGGTGCTTTACGCCGCCGGGTTTTCGCTCAACATGCTGACGCTGTTCGGCCTCGTTCTGGCAATCGGCATCGTCGTCGACGATGCGATCGTCGTGGTCGAAAACGTCGAGCGCAATATCGCCAGTGGGCTGGCGCCCAATCCGGCGTCGCACCTGACCATGAACGAAGTCGGGACGGCCATCATCGCGATCTCGCTGGTGCTGATAGCCGTGTTCGTACCGACAGCCTTCGTCCCAGGCATTTCTGGGCAGTTCTACCTGCAGTTTGCTATCACCATCGCGGTGTCGACGGCGATCTCGGCATTCAACTCGCTGACGCTTTCGCCCGCGCTGGCCGCACTGCTGTTCAAGCCGCACCACGCCGCGGCGGCGCCGCCGCGCTTTTTCCTGGCGCGGTTCGGACGGGTGCTCGCCGACGGCTTCAATCGCGGCTTCGACAGGGTCGCCCACTGGTATTCGAGCATCGTGCGCCTGCTGGTCGGCTCGTGGATAACGATCGCAGCCCTGCTGGCCGTTTTCGCGGCCCTTATCTACGCCACGGTCTACATGGTGCAGGCGGTGCCACGCGGTTTCATTCCGTCGCTTGACCAGGGCTATGCGATCGTCGTTGTCCAGTTGCCGGACGGCGCCTCGCTGTCGAGGACCGATGCGGTCGTCCAGCAGGCGTCGCAGATCATACAGAAAACGCCAGGCGTCGACTATGCAGTCGCCTTCGCTGGCTTCTCCGGCGCGACCTTCACCAACGCCAGCAACCAGGGCGTGATCTTCGCCAGGTTCAAGCCGTTTGACGAGCGACTGAAAGCCGGCCAGTCGGCGACCCAGGTCATCGGCAATCTATTCGGCAGCCTGCAAAGCATCAAGGAAGCCTTCATTATCGCACTGCCGCCGCCGCCGATCCGCGGCGTCGGCAATGCAGGCGGCTTCAAGCTGCAGATCCAGGAGCGCAACAGCGCCGACATGCGGCAGATCCTGGCGCTTGCCTACGAAATCGCCGGCAAGGCCAACAAGACGTCGGGACTGACGGGCGTGTTCACCACGTTCTCCGCGTCGAGCCCGCAATTCTTCCTGGCGATCGATCGCGACAAGGCGCGCATCCTGAACGTGCCGATCCCCAACATCTTCGAGACGCTGTCGATCAATTTGGGCACCGCCTACGTCAACGACTTCAACGCTTTCGGGCGCGTCTACCAGGTGCGGGCGCAGGCCGACCAGGCGTTCCGCCTCGATCGCGCCGACATCCTGAAACTGAAGGTGCGCTCGGCGACCGGCGCGCTGGTTCCGCTCGGCACGTTGATCGAGATCCGCGACGTCACCGGCCCGGCGCTGGTCCAGCGCTATAACATGTACGTCTCGGTGCCGCTGCAGGGCAACGCCGCGCCCGGCGTTTCCACGGGCGACGCGCTGGCATTGATGGAAGGGATCACAGCAAAGACGCTGCCGGCCGGTACCTCCTATGAATGGACCGAGCTCGCCTATCAGGAGCGCAACACCGGCAATGCCGCTGTCTATATCTTCGGACTGTCGGTGCTGTTCGTATTCCTGGCGCTGGCGGCGCAATACGAAAGCTGGGTGCTGCCGTTCGCCATTGTGTTGGTGGTGCCGCTCGGCGTGCTCGCGGCGTTGCTCGGCGTGTCTTTGCGAGGGCTGGACAACAACATCCTAGTGCAGATCGGCCTCATCGTGCTGATCGGGCTTGCCGCCAAGAACGCGATTCTGATCGTCGAATTCGCGCGGCAGGCGCAGGAACGCGGCCTGTCGGCCGCCGAGGCTGCCGTCGAAGCCTGCCGGCTCAGGCTGCGGCCGATCCTGATGACCGCCTTCTCGTTCATCCTCGGCGTCGTGCCGCTGATGATCGCAACGGGCCCGGGGGCAGAAATGCGCCAGTCGCTCGGCACAGCGGTGTTCTCCGGCATGCTCGGCGTCACCTTCGTCGGCCTGTTCCTGACGCCGGTGTTCTACGTCACGCTCAGGTCGCTGTTTTCACGGCGCAAGCCCCGTGCCGAGGCCGAGCCTTCGGGGCCGACAGAGGTGCCATCGGAGACGGCCGCCGAGTAGGGTTACGAATTCGCCGCGTGGGGCGCCGCTTGTCACTCCAGAAAATCGCCGCGGCGCTGCAACGGCCACGATCTGCGCGACCTCGGCGACGAGGTGCGGCGAAGACTCCGCTCGGTGTGGTCTAGCCAACAGCCGCATCCAGTTCAGCGAGACGATGGGGGCGGCGAGGCCAATGCGATCTTCTATCTGGTCGACCAGACGGGGCTTGAGGGCGCAACCGCGACGTCCGGAGTCCTCGCTTGCGTTGTCTGCTTTCAGGACGCGGAGAAGCTGATCTCTACGGCCGAGATGAGGGCGCGAAGCAGACGTCTGGCAGTGGAACCGCGAACGTCGTTCTCGAGTCAGCAGCGCTGGTAGCGGTGAATGTCGGCTGTCGGGCAGAGAAATGGATCGACAAGGGCCGCTCAGGTCATGATCTCCGGTTCGGCAGAAGTATGGCAAATCGTCCCGGATCGTGCCGTACAGTTGGCAGGCTGTCCGCTTCTTCGATACAGCCAGAAACAGAGCGTCGACCTAAACCTCAGTGCTCATGCTCGAAAGACGGATAAGATGGGTGGCTTACGCAAGTATGCTAGTGCCAGCGCTGCGGCGGCTTTGCCTTCCACTACACTTGGTGATTCCGGACGATCCGCTCGCTTGCAAATGGTCAGGCGATCCGCAAAAGCTCGCGCAGACGCACCGGCAGTCGGGGCGAGGCTTGCAGTTCGGCACAGCTCTCTTCCCATCGCTTCAGATACTCGGCGATCGGGATGCCGCTGCGGCCTGGCCAACGGTTAAGCGCACCCAGCGCCTCGACGGAGTCCGGTGCGCGGTCGTATTCGGCAAGGATGGTTACCGACATTGCCTGGGCGAATGGATTGAGGCCCGGTATTTCGATCTCGCGGCGATGATCGATGAACCACGCTGCGGCGTCGCGGGTGAACCCCTGGCTGTCGCCGAGCGCGGTATAGCCTGTGATGATAGCGTTACGATATTCGGCAATGGCATCGCCGAAAGCATTGTCGCCGGCGAAGGGCGGATTCTCTTTCCAACCCTTGGCCAGGCGGCCCAGGCCACGCAGAGAGAAGGCCTCGACCATCGCTTCCTCGAGCCATTGGCAGGGCGGCGCCGGCTTGGCGTCGGCCTGCCAGCTGTTTGCCATCACGTGGCCGAGCTCGTGCCCGAACTGGTAGGCGAGCTTCGACCAGTCGCGCTCGCCTATGTCGACAATGATCCACGCCATGCTGCTGCCGTCAGGGTGTAGCCAAACAGCTGGCGAACCGGAGGTATGCTCGTCGACGCGCAGCCGCGTCGGCTGGCGATCGGAGACCAGGCGCACGCCATCCAGGCAAGCGTGCCGCATGCGCTCGACGACCTGATCGGCCGCGCGCGGAAGCATGTGACCCCAGTCGCCGGCAAGTTCGATCGGCACGGAGAGAACGGTTTGCGGCGGAGTGGTCGGTGGCATCGTGGCAGCGTAGCTCTTTCTCGAAGCGCCCCGGCCGGTCAATGCAGCCGGAATCAAGCTGCCGATGGCTGAACCAACAAATAGCATAACGAAATTTCGCCGTCGCACTTTCGATTCCTGATGTCCGCCATCCGGAAACAAAATAACATGCTAATGTGCACGGCCGAAGGCTCTGAAAATGGATGAGGTTATCGGAATGGGCGAGGCCATCTTTTCGCAAACCTACAGCGGCGATGATTTTTCAAGCTGGCAGGTGGCGCACGAGATGTCCATTCGCCTTGAAGACGGAGCTCTTGTTGTCTCAGATACCGAACGGCACAGCTGGCATCTCTTGCGCCTATACGATTCAGCCGTTCTCTTCAGAATTGTTAGAATGAAATGCCGTCTCAAATTCTGCAGGACAGCTACCGCTAATTTCTACATCCATCACTATGGTTCTCTGGACGTAGCAGAAATCTCCGCAGACGGCACCATAGTCGACGACGGTATTAGTAATAACGTCTCTGTCAACAAAATCTCCGACGGCCTGTTCGATGTCGAGGTGACGTATCTGTGCCGCCATCCAACACTGTCAATTGGCTGCTCAAATAACCGCCAGCCTGTCTATTCTGGCAGCGGACACGAGCAATTTGTCCTCATAAGCGTGCTGGTTGAGACGTTTGATGCATATACTGAATTGTCTCGCACGCCAGCGGAGGAGCGCATTACGCTGGTCGATGTCGGAGGCCAAGGGGGCCTGCAACTCAAGTGGATGCTAAGAGCCGATCAGATTAAGCCGGTGGTTTTCGAACCCATACCGTCGGAGGCGGCAGCGATAAGGCAAACCCTCGGCCGAATTCCTGGCTCTCAGGTAATAGAAAAAGCATTGGCGCATACAGCTGGCGTTCAAAAGCTCTATATTACAGCGGACACGAGCTGCTCCTCATTGCGAGAACCAAATTTTGAAGTGTTGCAACAGTATTCCATAGCACCAATTTTTTCTGTGGTTGGCACACAAGAAACCGACTGCGTTCGATATGACGATTTGTTCAGAATGCAGACCGCTCCATTGCCGGACGTGATTAAGATCGATGTTCAAGGTTTTGAATATGAAGTTCTTCTGGGGTTTGGGCATCTTCTTGAAAATTGCATGGCAATTGAGTTGGAGACACACGTGGTTCCAATATATAAAAACCAGAAGCTACTCTGTGATGTTATAGATATACTTAGGTATTTTGGATTTTCTTTGCGACAGATCAGCAAGACACCGAATTTCGATGGCGACGCTGTCGAGTTTGACGCTCTCTTTACGAAGAGACGCAATAGCGTTAGCGCTTTTTCCGAACCAGCCAAGCGTAAGTTTGCTAGAATTACCGACGTGTTGGGACTTGATTCATACTTTTGACAGGTATGCCTACGCGTTCAGTAGAACAAATTCTGATTTCGCAGCGTCAGTTCCCAGCATGTAAGTGCGAGCCATACGGTAGGTGAAAGAGAAGGTCTCTCGTAGTGATGACAGAAATTCACGTCATTAATCTCGATCGTAGCGTAGAGCGGCTGGAGATATTCCGACAGCGCAACGCCCATCTCAAAAATGTTCACAGATATCCGGGAATAGACGGTCGAACGCTAAATCGCGATCGACTTATCGAGGAAAATATTATTGCGCCGGACCTTGATTACACAGCGGGCAGCTTGGGTTGTGCACTCTCGCACGTCGCGCTTTGGAAGGAAGCCGCCGACCGGAATGAGTGTATGACCGTGGCCGAAGACGATGCGATCTTCTCTCATCACTTTGAGTCGCACATGCGCTCGTTGTTATCAAATGTTCGAACCGATTGGGACTTTATCCTATGGAGCGCAAGCCTACCCTGTTACGCTTGGCTGGATGCGCTTCCAGGTGGAACCGGTGCCAGACTCCAGTTCTTCACAGGCGAAGTCATGACTCATATTGATGAGTTTCAAGGTGCAGAAACCGAGCCCGCTCTGCTTCGAGCGCGCCATCTCCTGGGTCTTCAGTGCTATTCGATTTCGCCAAAGGGGGCGCGGGCGCTGCTTGACTGGTGTCTTCCTATAAGGCCGATGCTCATAGATTTTACGGGCTTTGGGTTGAGGCTCAACAACACAGGCATTGACTGTATTACAAACGGATTGATGCCGTCACTCAAAGCGTATACTTGCCTGCCACCCCTGGCAATTACTGACGACAGACCTGAAGACTCTGTGCGCGTCAATACATAAGACACAGACTGAAACCGTCTCGCTCTTTCGTTGAAAAACAAGACTTACGCATGACTAATGAGACCATTCAACCGTTCTGCACGATTGCCTTCCACTTAGATCGACTTGCTTCGCAGACTTGGTCACTGGCGCACCTATGCGATTCAACCTCAAGTAACGCACTACGCACTTCGTCAGCGCTTACGATAGCGAGCGCAGGCTCACGATCGTCGGTACCGAAGCTGATGATCAAATGTGTACCTGCGACGTTCCATGCTAAGCCGGCGGCGAACTCGCTAGCCACTCTCTTGAGAAAAAAGCGGAGGGTTAGTCGGGCAAGGCGGTGGTTTGCGTCTAGCCAAATAAACCGATGGAAATAGTTTCGTCGCGATCCTGAAAGTTCCCATTCGTGGATCAGCATCAGCCAGCCGTCATCGAAGGGGATTGTTTGAGTTCCTCCTCTGAAATTCTCAGCTGCAATCGCGGCCTTCTCTTCAAATACCGTTTCGCCCCTTTCGGTTATGATCCGAGTTGGGTCCACGGAGTAGATGAACCGCAGATCGTCACCGAGCACCTGCGGCATCCAATTCTTCTCCCACTGCGGGGACGTTCCCGATGGTAGCACCTGCCAGTCTGACAGCACATATTCGCTTGCGGACGTCGCGTCTATGCGCGCAAGCACCATCTCCGCTCTCCCCTCCGTGTTAAGCTGGCGTACCGACGAGAGGCACCAGAGCTGGTTACGCCAGACAACAGGCCGCGGATCCTCGAAGCCGAGCGAATCGAGATGAAGCGGTTGAGGCATATCCTCGGGAGCAAGCACTTCACTTGAGGAAGTGACATTGAACCGCTCATCAAGACGCAACAACAAAGTGCGTTGTCGGAACGAAGTGTCCCCGTGGCGATCAAAATAGCCGCTCTCTAAATGGTCATAGTTAACCGCACGAACCAAAATCACAAATCCGGCGCCGTCGCGCGCCACAGAAACATTTCCCGGTTTGTAACCTTCTGGAGCGATAACAAGCAACTCATGGAAGAAAATAGAAGGGAAGTATCTATCTGCACGTTCCGTGTACCACTTGTAATTAAATCGGGAAAGATTTCTTACTGAAGCGGGAATCGCTGGATCCATTGAGAGCCAATTGCAGACCCGCCTTCCACGCTCTTTCTGAGCAGGGTCGTTTGAGTATGTAGCAGCAATTGTAAACGTTTCTTTCAAACCAGTTAAATAGATTTCAGCCTCAACGCCAACACTGTCGGACTCGGGGATCCCGAGACAAAGACCTGCTTCCGCGTACTCGACGGCGATGTCTCCTCGTGACTGGCGTAGATAGTGGCGCGCCAAAGTGTAAAGTGGCTCCGCACGGTAAGGCCGGGCGCGAAACGCCTCCAGCGTTCTCTTCACGAACTGATCCTCATCGTCAACGTGAAGGCAGTTTGCCATTTGCCAACGGGCGTACCACCTCTCTTCATCCGAGGTCGTCATTCGCGCCCATCGGCAAAACATCACTGCCGCTTGAAGTCCCCGGCCACTATCGCGATATCGCTGCGCTAATTGGCGCCAAGAGGCTGCGTCTCCGGACACTTTACCTTCGAGCAACGAACAAAACTCATGCTCAAGTGAACCCGCCTTCGCCTCGGCCGCGATTTTTTCAATTGGCCTGACCAGGTAATTTTTGATAACAGTGTATCGTTTGTATTCCTCTACGACCAGGTATGAAGCTTTCTCGCACCATTCGATAAAATCATGTAGTCTACGATCCCAAATTTCGACAAAAATTACTGGGCGGCAATTCTCTATGGTCAATCGCAGCCCCGACAGTATATTAATTTCCATGCCTTCTACATCGAGCTTGATAAATCCGACTGATTCCCCAGAAAGCAATTCATCTCCAATGGCTGCCGAAGTCTCTCCAGAAGCGTCCACCGAATATATAGTATGTCCAATATTGTTAGAATGAGGCGTTGATTTTCTGAGGCGCGACACCTCATCGGACAATGCAATACCTAAGAATGATGTGTCTACATTGCTACACCTATTAATAATAACATTCCTTTTGAGGATTTCAAAAGCGACGATATTTGGCTCTATCGGAATTACGCGCTTCGCTTCCAAAATCTTTGATGCAAATATCGTGTGATTACCTACGTTTGCACCAATATCAACAAATGCTTTACTGTTATTGTCAAAGTATCTTTTAATAATTTCGAGATCCTCTTTTTCATAGAATTCTCCATTGTAATGAAATTGCATTATTTCATCATCTTTGTTTGTTACGAAGAACTTTATTTCCTTTCCATCTATTGTAGTCGAAACCGTGACGCCATTTGGCCCGACCTCGCGGAGCGGGCCTGGGGCTGTCAACTGCCCAGCAAGCTCAGCGCGCAGATTCCTGAAGAAGCTGAGGTTGTTGTTTAGCCTCTCATTGCGCGGGTCGAGGTCGAGCGCGTTTTGTCCCCATTCGACAGCGCGATCCATTGCGTTGAGGTGCCAGGACGCAATTGCGCCTAGGTCGAATAGCCGAAAACCCCAGCAGTTGGCGTCGTCCAGATAGCTCCCGGTGCGGTGAGTCTTCTCAATCCCGTTGGTGCAGGCCCAAAAGAGGTTCAGCCAGTCGGCCTTGCCGTGGAACTCCTCGGCCAGGTCGAGCCAGATTTCACGCCGGTGCGGAGCTTCCGTCCGAGCCTTATCCAGCCAGGACAATCTCTGCTCCGGCAGTATGCGCGCGAGGTAGCGCATCGCCTCGGAGCGCTCCTCCGCCCATTTGCTTGTCGGCAATGCAAGGTACCGTTCAAGCAGCGGAACCGCCCGCTCGTGTTGGTTTGCCCACATCAAATCACGCCCAAGCCAGAAGCAGATCTGCGCGTCGTCGGGATCTTCCCTGTGCGCCACCTCCATCAGCGGCAAGTAGCTGCTCCTTGTTGGTTTGGCGAGGTCCTGCACCTCGAACATGACGATGTCGCTGCTGTTCGCGGTGACTTCCCTTTCTCCCGTGAAGACCAGGGCCTCATGGACAGGTCGCTTGAACCGATAGCCCCATCGATGGTGAAAATTCTTCGCCGGCCAGCTGCGCAGGGGCGTCGGGTCATCGACACTCGCTTTGTAAACCGTCTGGCAGTAGAGGGCAGTCGTCTCGGAGGTCCAGGCGGCCTCGAGCTTCGCCCGCCAACCTGGCTCGAGAAACCGGTCCATGTCCATCGTGCAGCATACATCGACGTCGGCGGGGAGAAGTGCCATGGCGGCGTTGCGTGCGTCGTCGAAACGCCATGGGCGGATCGCTATCTTGTGCACCGTAACGCCCGCCACGGTAAGCCGCTCCACCGTGTCGTCGGTGCTGCCAGTGTCGGCGACAATGCGATAGTCGGCGTCGACAGCCGAATTGGCCCAGCGCTCAGCGTTTGCGGCTTCGTTCAAGGCTATGGTGTAGACGGCGACTTTCACTGTTCTCTGCTCGCTCACGGGGTGGGGGCAAGACCTGGCCTGACGGACATGCCCGACGCGCGCTTGCGGATAGCTACCAGGCCGCCCATCAGCTTTGCCCGGTTCAACTCGTAGTGGCTGTCGAAGAACAGGATCTCGGCGAACTGATCGACAAGCGCGCTCACTCCCAGCGGATCGACCGAGCGCGCGCTGCCGTGCTGCTGGATCTCCCGCAGGAGGGTCTTGGTCAGCGTGATCTTGCCGAGGTCCTCGCCGGGAGGCTGCCAGTCGAGGTCTTCCAGGAAATACCATCCGCCCTCTGCGAGCAGCGGGAAGAACTCGCGGAGGGTCAACTGTTCGTCGAACGAGGCGTGGCTGCCGTCGTCGATGATCACATCGAACGACTGCGGCTCGAGGTTTGCAGCGACCCCACGCAAATCGTCCAACTTGGATTGGTCACCGACAAACGATTTGAACCGTTCATTGTTGAGCCGCGAAAAATCCGTCAGGTCGACGCCGACCACCTGGCAAAACGGGAAATAGCTCTGCCACAGCGCGACCGAAGGCGTTTCGCTCTGGTTGTCCGCCAACCTGCGGCAAAGCCCGATTTCCATTAACCGCCGCATGGCCAGCCGTCGGCTCGACAGCAGGCGATCGTAGATCCGGGCATAGGCGTGTCTGTTCCCAGTGTGCCGGTTCTTATCAGTGTTGAAGCGGTCGGCGAGATTTGTGAGTGTGGGAAAGCTCTCAAGCGGATTGACCAATAGCGAGATCAGCGCCGCCCCTTCGCCGCCCGGCCGGGCGTCGTTGCGCGCCGTCCACAAATGGATCCCGACTACGCGCTCGTCGTTCAGATAGTCGCTCAATTCCGCTATCGGCTTCTCGAACCGATCGATCTCATTCCAATCGATCGCGTTGAAGAACATCGGGCTGAACACCGATTCTCGCAGCTCGGCCCCCGCATCGGAGCCTATGTAGTCGGACAGCAGCTTGGGGCCGATATCTCCAAACTCCCTGCCGCCGCCATCATGGAAGCGTTCGATCGAAATTTCGTACAGGGCCCTGAGATGCCGGCTGTAGGGCCGGGCATAGATGACGTTGCCGCAAACAAAATGACCTTTGTGAGATCCGCGCCACTGCAGATTGAAGAAGTATTCGCCGCGGAACGGGAAGGCTCGCAACAGGATGACGTCGGAATCCATCCATAGCCCGCCATGCTCGTAGAGCAGGGCGTAGCGGAAGATATCGCTGAAATACCTGATCTCGGAGCCGGCGACGATACGCTCGAACAAGACCCGCGGCATGACGTCGTCGGCATTGCGGACTTCGATCCCGTGGGGCACGAGGAAAGCGAGCTTCTCGGGCTCGTAGCTCCATACCCGCACCGGATGGCCTGCCGCTCGCATCGACGTTGTGGCTGCGATCAACGTACGATGCTCGGCCTTGTCAGACATCACCTGGTAGAAGCAGTTGATTTGCGGGAGCGCGGTATCGTCGCCGCCAAGCCGGGGAACAATCCGCTCGTCGAACTGGCGCGATCGTTCCCGTCGATCCAGCGGCGAGTCGACGTCGCGCAGAAACGGCGCAAGCTCATGAAAGATTTCGTCTGTCGACTTCATGCCGCCGGCGCCAAGGTCCTTGCCTTCCGGCGGCGTCTGGCTTGCGTCACCGATGGCTCCCTCGTCAGTAGGGTCAGGCTTGATCCCTGCTTTCGTTGGCGGAGCGCCATGGCCAGAACAATCCGATTGGTCGCGCGCGGACGGCGAGGACGGCGTCAGCCTAGACGCTGTATCAGCCGCACCCGATGGCAGGTTATCCACATCCTCCAGAAGCGACCTCACTTCGGCCTCGTCGACGGTCGCGATCCAGGACTCGCTGTCGGTGACGCTGTAGGAAATCAGCAGACGCCGTTCGTCCGGGTGCCATGCCAGCCCGGCAGAGAATTCAACGCCCTTTTTGTTGAAGAAGAATGGTCGGCTCACCTTTCGCAGGATGTTCGCTTCGTCGAACCAGACAAACCGATGCAGATAGTAACGCCGCTTCTCCGCAGCCCGCCATTGCACTTCATGAATCAATGCGAGCCACCCGCCGGTAAATGATATCAGCTGGGTTCCACCCCTGAACCGTTGGGCGGCAATCGCGGGATGTGTTTCGGCGAGAGTCGCGCCTCGCTCGTCCACGATCCGGGTGGGATCGCAGAGATAGATGAACTGCAGGGTCTCAGCGCCTGCCTCCGCCGTGGCAGGCTTGACCTGTGGCATCCAGTTCTTCTCGTGCACCCGAGGACCTGCCGGGCGGAGCACGCGCCAGTCGGTCAACCGGCAGGATCTGCTCTCGTCGATCCGTGCGAGCACCTGCTCACACCACGCTTCCGGAGTAAATTCGCGGACACACGCCGATCCCCAGAGATCGCCATTCCATGCAAATAGACGCAGATCCTCGAAGCCAAGCACACCTTTGTAAACAGGTTCCGGCATATCGACCGGCGGCAAAATCTCGCTTGCGGACTGGATGCCGAGATCATCGCTCAGCCGGAGCAGGAAGTTGCGCGTGTGAACAGGCGCTCCATCCGGCGTGTCGTATTGGAGGTTGTTTTCGGCCAGAGTATAGTTCACCGTCCGCTGCAAGAGCACGATCTGGCCGCCCAATCGAGCCACTGACGGGTTTGACGACCGGTAGCCATCGGGCGCCTCGAAGCCGACCGGATGCGCACTGAAGGATGGCATCATGGTCTTGGCGGGCTGGACATAGAAGAACAGGTTGGACCACGCCAGTTCCCTGGGGCCATCGCCGATGGCCCGGTTCAACGCCAGCCAGTTGCACGCAGCGAAGCCGCGGTCCTTGCGCACGGGATCGCGGGCGTAGTTCGCGGCGATCGCAAACTCTTCCAGCAGGCCCGTCGTGTAGACGTCGTCCTCGATAAACAGGATGTCCTGCTCGGGTCGCTTGATCGCCAGCCCCGCTTCCGAAAACACCACGCTGGCGTCGTTCATCCCCTTGTCGCGGTAGAACCGAGCCAGGTCGTAAAGCGGCTCGGCGCGTTGCGGGCGTTGATTGAAAGCGGCAAGCGCCTGGCCGACAAAGCCAGGCTCGTCACCGAGTTTGCGCAGGCAGCGCGCCTCCTGCAGGCGGGCGTTCCACGCCTCCTCGTCCCAGCCGCCCATGGCGGCGCGTTTGGCGTAGGCCACCGCCGCCTCCGCCGCCCGCCCGGCGTCGCGATAGGATTGCGCCAGGTAGAACCAGTAGCGCTGATTTTCCGGATCCTTCTCGAGGGCCTCCAGCAGAAGCCTGGCATCACGGTCGAACTTGTCGACCCGGTTCGAGCCGCTGGCGTGGTCCTTGTACCAGGCACCCCTCAGTTCCTGCACGCCACCGGGCACGTCCAGATATTCGTGGGTCACGCCATGGTAGCGTGCGCCGGCGTCGCGCCGGACAAGACGCGTGTTCCAATAGGCGAGGCCTGAATCTGAGCGCTGGAGCAGCCGGTAGCCCGGGCCGTCGAGCCTCTCGCGGAAGCCCGGATCCTCGACCATCAGCTCCATGTCGGCGTCGTCGAACAGCAGATAGTCGTAAGCGAGCGGCGAGGCGTAGGCATGATCGAGCGCGGCGTTGCGAGCCTGCTCGAAATTCAGGAACGGGAACTCGTGCAGTTCGCCTGGCAGATTACGGGCGGCGAAGAACGATTTGACGAAATCCTGTGTCCCATCAGTCGATCCCGTATCGCCGATGACCCAGCAGTCGATGTGGTTGGCGACCGCTCCGAGACAGCGCTGCAGGTTCGCCGTCTCGTTCTTGACGATCATGTTGAGGCAGAGGCGCTTGCCGCTTGTCATAGGCTGACTGTCGGCTCCCTGCATGCCTGCGGACTGAAGCGGCTATATTTGTGCCGCTTTGCCATCCGGGACAGCGATCCGCTTCGACGCGGAATTATCCGACCCTCATTCCCCATGCATATTACCTCCCGCCTCGGCCATTTGCATGACCTCCGTAGCAAAGGCTCGCTCGCACCCCGCTTTACAGACACGACCTCACCCTTGTTCATTGTTAGCCAGCACATCCCCCTGCGGCAAGGGTCTCGCGGTCGCCTTGACCAAAGGTTGCGAACAAGCGTTCCCGTCGGCTCAATCGCTCACTTCGCCGTGATGTCAGGGGAACGGCGCGAAAGCAGAGAGCGCCATTAAGCTTCGGATTTTTCAATGCGTTTGGCGGCTGCTTGCCATCTCAATGTTCGCCAAAAAAATAGTTGCTGATGGCCAGCAATTAACAAATTGTTAACTAGGTTATTTACAATCTGCCAATTTTATAATTTACTAATGTCTTGTGTGTGTGTGAGGGGTCCGGGGACCGGGCAGAAAGCATGTCTGCGTAGTCTGCGAAGCCAGGAGAGTATCTGGAGCAAGCCACTTCGTGCGTGAGGGCGCGGAGAGGCGTGCAGAGAAGACGCCGTACCGCCTTGAACTCAAGGCAAGCGTTTTCCGTAACTGATATTCCCTCGCAAGCAGTCGGTTCCCTCCCAAGTCGTCGTCGAGAAAATCGCGACACGTGTGGCGGGAGTTGGCTGTGGTTGGCGTGATACCGCTTACGAAACGATGCAGCCGCGACGCAGGCTTGCGCTTCGATCAACTCCTCAATTATCCGCACATGGCCGCCAGCACGGATTGCCCAGCGATTGATGGGTATTCCTCGGGTTCTTGCCGATCGCCGGCGCTTTCCGACTCCACACGCACCTTGGTGAAGGCCTGCGGGCACCGTTCGATCGAGCGGCGCGAAGAGGTCGTCAAGCCTTGCGCACGCGCCTCGTCGCCCTGCCCATCGCGGGTTGGCTCACGGGGCTACAGGCAGTTCAGTTCAAGATCCTACGCTCGCGCGGCTCGAGTGCCGGCTGCTACCGGCTTTGGCGAGCGCGGTCGATCGCCAGCGATTGAAACCTAAGGATACGAAACAAGAGAAGCAGCGGCGCAGCCGCTGCGGACCGAGGAGGACATGATGAGCTTCACAGCAGGTTTTGCGGTCATGGAAGTCACCGTTCGGGGCGTCTTGCCCATCGGCGACACGACCGAAAATGCAGCGTATTTTATTCTGGACACCGCCAGGAGCGCGATCGTCGGGCAGGTCAATCTGCCCAGGGCCGTCAAGCGAAGCATGGCTGTCGCGCTCACCGTCAAGGTCCCAAGCACCGCCGGTTCTCTCGCGATTGGGACGTTTGACGATGCCGGGAATTTCCAGGCTGCCAGCTTCCTGCGCGTGGAGACCCCAGCCGTAGAACGTCCCCACGGTGCTGTCGGGCCGTCCGGCACATGACGCCTCTCAAGCCCCTCGTCCCCAGCGCTCGCCGGCCAGGCCGGTGGGCGGTTTCCGTTTGAACTGAATTCGAAGCCAACAGGAGCCAGTCATGGCCCGCGCCTCTGAAATTCTTTTTGTCGATCCTTCAGTCTCCGACCTCCAGACGGTTCTCGGCAATGTGCGACCCGAAGTCCGCACTGTCGTGCTCGACGGCCGCCGACCGGTAGCGCAACAGATCGCCGCCGCATTGTCTGGACAGGAAGGGCTCGACGCGGTGCACGTCTTCGCGCACGGCGCGCCTGGCCGGGTTAGCTTCACCGCAGGAGAATGGTCGGCCGCCACACTGAAGGAAGACGCTGGGGATCTTGGGGCAATCGGCAAGGCGCTCGGGGCGGACGGCGAGTTGGTGCTGTGGAGCTGCGAGACGGCATTGGGGAATACTGGCGAGGCCTTCGTGGCGACGCTGGAACAGGCCGTCGGCGCGGACGTCTGCGCATCGAGCTCGCTGGTTGGTGCAGCGGCTTTGGGCGGCACCTGGGAACTGCCCCCACTGGCTGGAGCCTCCGCGCCTTTGCCGCCGCTGACTTCGCATGGTGTGGCAAGTTACACCGGGGTGCTCGCAACATCGGGCGATCTGACACTTGCTGGACTTACAGCTTCTGGTAGCGGAAACAATATTAACACGTACTATCTTGTCGACACAAATGGCACAGGCGTTACTACTGACGACACAGTCGTCGGTAGCTTTCAACTTCCATCCGCAGCCAACGCCAAGGCTCCAAACTTTTCGGTAACTGTTACAGTTCCAGACGTCACTCATACTTATCTCATTTACGACTCCGGCTTCCACCTATACGGTACACTTACTCCTGTCGACGCCGACCTCATTACTCCGGGCGTCCAGCCGACCGACCCCCCGACTTATTCTTTCGACACCACGCCTATCAACGAATTCGGGCCGGGCAATGATGGCAATCACTTTGCTGGTGGCACCATAACTGTCGCGGCTGCCGGCAGCCCCGGCCCGACTGGACCGACGGGCGCTACAGGCGCGACTGGCGCGACTGGAGCCACGGGTGCTTCAGGTGGAACCGGTGCCACAGGAGCGACGGGCGCCACTGGTGCAACGGGCGCAACTGGCGCGACTGGCTCGACTGGTGCAACCGGAGCCACAGGTGCGACCGGCGCCACGGGTGCCACAGGTTCGTCTGGCGCCACAGGTTCGACCGGAGCGACCGGAGCGAGTGGTGCAACTGGCTCTACCGGTGCTACCGGCTCTACTGGTGCGACCGGCGATACCGGAGCGACTGGCTCTACTGGTGGAACCGGAGCAACTGGTGCAACGGGAGCGACTGGTTCGACCGGAGCAACCGGTGCCACAGGTGCAACCGGAGCCACAGGTGCGACTGGCGATACTGGTTCGACTGGTGCGACAGGGTCGACCGGTGCGACGGGTTCGACCGGGGCAACCGGCGATACCGGTGCGACTGGATCCGCCGGTGCAACTGGCTCGACAGGTGCAACCGGAGCAACCGGTGCAACTGGTGACACTGGAGCGACGGGCTCTACTGGTGCGGCCGGCGATACCGGCGCCACAGGTTCGACCGGAGCTACCGGCTCTACTGGCGCGACCGGCGATACCGGAGGCACTGGCTCTACTGGTGCAACTGGT
>NZ_FOVT01000019.1:33225-37330 GCF_900115245.1 Mesorhizobium sp. NFR06 | reverse complement strand
CGACTGGTGCAACCGGCTCCACCGGCGCAACTGGCTCGACCGGAGCTACTGGTGCGACTGGTGCGACAGGCTCGACCGGAGCTACTGGCTCGACCGGCGCCACCGGCTCGACTGGTGCGACGGGCTCCACCGGAGCGACAGGTTCGACCGGAGCAACTGGCTCGACCGGTGCTACTGGCTCGGCTGGTCCGACGGGGTCGACCGGACCGACCGGCCCAGGTGGTGACACCGGTGATCATGACCACGACCATGGCAATAACGGCTTTGGCAATGGAGATCAGGATGCACCTGGTGGTTCCGGGAACCATAACAATGGCGAAAACGGCCCTGGTCACAAAGCCAACGTCACGGCCAGCTCGCTCGGGCTCAAGGACACGACGCAATTCCTGCAGTCGAGCTCGACCGGCAACGGCGGTGATCAGGGCCATGCGTCGTTCCGCAACCTGATCGGCCTGGCGGCCACATCGGTGTCGACAGACCTGCTAAATGTCCTCAAGACGATCAGCGGATTTGGTCAGAACCAGAACAAGCCGTCGGGGGCGAGCACGGATCTCATCTCCGACCAGACAAAGCCTGGCGCCGGCTTCGCCAACAACGACCACAGCGTCAAGACGACCCTCAAGGATCTCTTGAAGCCGCATGAGTGAGCAGGAACGTTGAATAGACCAGGGACTCTGGTCCAAAATTGAGAAAACGAGCGCGCGGGTTTCGCAGGAAGGCGGGATCCGCGCGCATCCTTTCCTTCCATGGGATCGCGCAGCATCGTCCTGACGTTCTCGACCAAAATCCGTCGTCCAGCCCGGCCGTCGCTCCGGCAAAGGCGGCGAGCTGGCTGAGTGCGAACGACATTTCGCAGGATTGCCAGGAACCGAAGTGAAGCGCCAAGTCTGCGGTTTTCGAAAAGAAACCGCCCAGCTTCGGCCCCGCGATATTGGCCAAGGCATGCTGCCTTGTTCTTGGCCATTTACCAGTTCCGTACTTAATCGTTTACAAATTCCTAATTTTCACATTTACTAATTTTCGGCGTAGAGGGGGCCCACAGGTCTTACGGTCGGATGGCCGGAAGGTTTGCGAGAGAGTGAGAGTTGGGCAAAGGGGCTGGGGTTAGCAAGGCCATTTCGCGGACGATTTAGAAGGCGTGCCCTTGAGGCAGGTCTCGACGATCGCGTTTTGCCCGCCGTGGAGGCGGGCAGGTTTCCCGTCCCCGAGTTCCCTCGCGTGTTGACGCCGCAGTGTCGGCGTCACCGGTGGTGGGGGTGTGTAGTGGGTCGAGCGATATCGCGTGCGGGGCAGCCCGAGACGAATTCCGGCATCGATAGGCCACCAGCCTGTCAGCAGCCACGGGTTGCCGCAGCCGGCGACCGGCCGCTGGGTCGTCCCTGCTCTGTTCTCCCTGAAAATCACGACGTCATCGGCACCGCGCTGAGCGCACTCGACCCGGCCAAGCCCTGCGTCGCCGGCGGATGCTTTCAGCCTGAACCCAATCGGAACCGACAGGATCTCGCCATGGCCCGCGCCTCCGAACTCGTCTTCGTCGATCCCTCGGTGTCCGATCTCGGCACCATCCTTCGAAACTTGAGACCGGAGGTCGAGGCCATCGTGCTCGACGCCGAACGCCCCGCCGCGCGTCAGATGGCGCGAGCGCTTGAAGGTCGCGACGGCCTCGACGCCGTGCACGTCATCGCGCACGGCGCGCCCGGGCGCGTGAGTTTTGCTGCGGGCGAATGGTCGGCGCGGACGCTGGAGGACGAGGGGGACGATCTCGCTTCGATCGGTCAGGCGCTGGGCGGCTCCGGCGAGCTGCTTCTATGGAGCTGCAACACCGGCGCCGGCGCTGCCGGAACGAATTTTGTCGACGCACTGGCGCGCGAGACGGGAGCGCCGGTGGCGGCTGCCGACTACCTGGTCGGGTCGTCGGCGCTCGGCGGCGACTGGAAACTGAACGTGCGGACAAGGAAGGCCGCGGAGCGGCTACCGCTGACGGAGGTAGGTATGGGAATCTATGCAGGAGTTCTTGCTGCCGAAGTCAGCGTCGTCGGCACTTTGCCCGCCGGCAGCGACCCCAGACCTGTCACCTATTTCATCGTCGACCCCGCCAAGAAGTCGATTGTCGGCCAGGTGGTTCTGCCAAACGCCCTGCCGCAGCCCACGCCGGTGTCGATGACCGTCAAGGTTCCCGATGCGGCGGCACAGCTGGCCATCGGGATATTCGACGACAGCGGCGCCTTCCAGCCCTCGACAGTTCTCACCGTGGCCGCGCTCGCCAGGCCGACCGGAGCCGTGGGGCCGGCAACATGACGCCCCGGCCCCTCGCCATCTCCCAATTCGCCCAGCCGGCCAAGCCGGCTTTCGCCGTTTACATGAGCCGAATTCGAGCCAAGAAAGACCTCGCCATGGCCCGCATCTCCGAAATCCTCTTCGTCGACCGCCACGCCCCCGATCTAGCCACCATTCTTGGAAACCTGCGGCCGCAGGTCCACGCCGTCGTGCTGGATGACCGCCGCCCGGCCTCGCGCCAGATTGCGGAGGTGCTGGAGGGCTGGAGGGGCCTACAGGCGGTGCATATCATCGCCCACGGCTCGCCGGGACGGGTGCATTTCAGCGCGGGCGCCTGGTCGACCGACACGCTCGAGGATGCGGCGGACGACCTCGCGGCGATCGGCAGGGCGCTGGGCGAAGATGGTGACCTGAGGCTGTGGAGTTGCGACGTAGGGCGCGGAGAAGCGGGCCGGGTATTTGTCGAAATGCTGGAATTGGTGGCGGGCGCCGACGTGGCGGCGGCGACGACGTTGGTGGGCGCCGTTGCGTTAGGTGGACGCTGGGACTTGGCCGCAGCTGTGTCGGTAGCGCCGCCACTGACCGAAATAGGTTCAGCAAGTTATGCCGGCATACTGAGCCTCGAAGTCACGATCACCGGCTCGCTAGATCTTGCCGCCAACGTGGCCGGAACTGGATTTCCCGTTGAATATTACATAACAACTTCACCGGGTGGGGTAATTGTTGCAAGCTTTTCACTTCCATCTGAAAACGTAAGTCCTTTCACATCTGTTCTTATCATAACTAATGTTCCATCTAGCGGAACCTACACTATAACTGCGATTGTTCCGATTAACTCAAACGACAATCAGTTAGGATATGCTGTAGTACCTGCTGGAACGATTACGGTCGCGGCGTCGGGTGCTGGTACTGTTAGTGGGGCTGATGCCAGCGCCGGTAATGGCGTCTTCGCCATAACGGCCGTCTCCTCAGCATCCAACATAGGCGCCACGGGTGCAACCGGCGCCACAGGCTCGACCGGGGCCACAGGCTCGACCGGCGCCACAGGTGCGACTGGCGCTACGGGTTCGACCGGCGCCACAGGTTCAACGGGCGCCACGGGTGCGACCGGCGCCACGGGTTCAACCGGCGCTACAGGTGCGACGGGTGCGACGGGCGCTACAGGTTCAACTGGCGCCACAGGTTCAACCGGAGCCACAGGTGCGACGGGCGCTACGGGCTCAACAGGTGCGACTGGCTCGACCGGCGCAACCGGAGCCACGGGTGCAACGGGATCCACGGGCGCCACCGGCTCTACTGGTGCAACTGGCTCGACCGGCGCAACAGGTTCAACTGGAGCCACGGGCTCGACCGGCGCCACAGGTTCGACCGGCGCAACGGGTTCGACCGGCACAACCGGCGCCACAGGTGCGACCGGCGATACGGGCGCCACGGGTTCGACTGGAGCAACTGGCGCCACTGGCGCTACCGGCGATACCGGTGCAACGGGCGCCGCAGGCGCGACCGGTGATACCGGCGCAACGGGCTCGACCGGAGCAACTGGCGATACCGGCGCAACGGGAGCCACAGGCGCAACCGGTGATACGGGCGCCACAGGTTCGACTGGCGCGACTGGTGATACCGGAGCCACGGGCTCGACCGGCGCCACTGGCGATACCGGTGCGACTGGCGCCACAGGCGCCACAGGTGCGACTGGCGCAACTGGTGATACCGGCGCGACTGGCTCAACGGGCGCGACCGGTGACACCGGCGCAACTGGAGCCACAGGTGCGACCGGCGCAACTGGCGACACGGGTGCAACGGGTTCGACCGGAGCGACCGGCGACAC
>NZ_FOVT01000019.1:0-30612 GCF_900115245.1 Mesorhizobium sp. NFR06 | reverse complement strand
GCTACCGGCTCGACCGGACCCAAGGGCGATACCGGCCCGAAGGGCGCGACTGGCGGTACTGGTGCTACTGGTGCGACTGGCGCAACCGGTGCCACCGGCTCGACGGGACCGAAGGGCGATACCGGACCGAAGGGCCCGACGGGTCCGACCGGCGCAACCGGTCCGACCGGACCCTCGAGTGGTCACCACGACTCGATTGCTCCGTCGACCACGACCCTGGCGACCACCGCTACAAGCCAGAAGACTGCCGCGGTCACATCGGACTCGCTGGGTCTGACGGACACTTCGCAATTCCTGAAGTCAGGTTCGGCCGGCAACAGCGGCAATACCACCAGCCATCAGTCGTTCCGCTACCTGATCGGCCTGGCGGCCGGCTCGGCGACGACCGACCTCCTGAATGTCCTGAACACGATCAGGGGCTTCGGTCAGAACCACGACAAGCCGTCGGGTGCGAGCACCGATCCGACCTCGGACCAGACCAAGCAGGGTGGCGGCTATGCCAATATCGACGACACGGTGAAGAAGGTTCTGAAGGATTTTCTGAAGCCGCATGAGTGAGCAGGAACGTTGACCGGAAACCGGTTCAAGGCTGAAATATCGGGCGCGCGGGCTTTGCTGGAAAGCTGGGTCCGCGCGTTTTCGAAAGAAGGGTCGCGCGGCCGATCGGCTGGGAGTATAAGGAAGATCGTCGGAAATCTCGGCAGCAACGCCTCGGCCCGGGCATTGCGGAACCCTCGCCCTGCGTACCGGATGAGAAGTCCATGGTGAACGTCCCCGTAAACGCCGAAGACCAGCCGCTCTCTATCCGCGCCGGAACCGAAGTCGAGGCTCCCGCGGCGGATCAGTCGGGCGGCCAGAATGCAACCGCGCGGGCTCCCGGCGGTCCCGCCGAGCTCGACCAGTTCGGGCCGCGCCTCAAGGCCGTGCTGCGGGCCGCCCGCTATCACGGCGTCGAGCTCGATCCCAGCGAATTCAGGACGGCGAGCGCGGTTCCGACTGCCGCCGATCTCTCCGAGTGGACGCAGAACGCCGGCATGTGGTCGCGCGCCGTGCGCATCCGCTGGGCGCACCTTTTGCGCTTTCAGGACACCGGACCGGTCGTCCTGTTGTTCAGCGATGGCGGCGCGGGCCTCCTCACCGGCGCGAGTGCCGAGCGCAACATCGTCTTCCTCAAAAGTCCCGACGCGCCGGAGGACGGCGAGGCCACCGCCATCGACGAGCTGCGGCTGTCGCAGGTGTGGACGGGTGAGGCCGTGCTGCTGCGCGCGACACGGTCGCATGTGGCGGCGGATGCGCCTTTCACCCTTCACTGGCTCGCCGAGCTGGTGCGGCTGGAAAGCCGGCCGCTGCGCGACATCGCTATCGCCTCGTTCACTCTAAGTGTCCTTACCATCCTGCCGCCGCTCATCGTCATGACACTGGTCAACAAGGTGCTGCAGTTCAACAGTGTCTCGACGCTTGTGCTGTTGTCGGCGATCATCGCCGTGGTCTTCGTCTACGAGACGCTGCTCGGCCACGCGCGGCGGCTGATCATCAACGTCGTCGGCGCCCGTCTGGACACCAAGCTGCACCTGCATGTCTTCAGCCGGCTGCTGCGCCTGCCGCTCGACTATTTCGAGCGTCATCCGGCCGGCGAGACGATGTATCACCTGGCCCAGGTCTATCGTATCCGCGAATTCCTGACCGGAAAGCTGCTTAGCACGTTCCTGGATTTGATCACGCTGTGCGTGCTGGTACCGGTTATGTTCTACATCAACGCCTCGCTCGCCTGGATCGTGGTGGCCTGCGCGGTCGTGATCATGTTGATCATCCTTGCCTATCTCAAACCGCTGCGCCGGAGATACCAGCGGGTGGTCGAGGCCGAGACCTGGAAGTCGGCGGCGCTCGGCGAGACTGTCGTCGGCATCAAAACGGTGAAGGCGCTCGGCCTCGAGCCGCAGCGCAAGGCGCTGTGGGACGAGCGGGTGGCGGAAGCGGGAAAGGCGCGTCTTGCCTTCGGACAGCTCGCCAGCTGGCCCCAGACCCTGGTCACACCGATCGAACGCGTGATGGTGCTCGGCACCATACTGATCGGCGCCTATCTCGCGATGAACGACCGCTCCGGCTATATGGTCGGTAGCCTGTTCGCGTTCATGATGATCTCGCAGCGCGTGGCGCAGCCGCTGGTCGGCCTGGCGCGGCTGGTTGAAGATTACGAGGAGGTCGGTGCGGCGATCGGCGAGGCCGCGTCGGTCCTCAACCGGCCGCTGGAGAGCAGTTCGAATTCCACTGGCCTCAGACCCAGGCTCGTCGGCGAGGTCGCGTTCAGCGACCTGACGTTCAGCTATATGGGCACCAAGACACCGGCGCTCGACAGGGTCAGCTTCCACATCCCATCTGGCAGCATGTTCGGCATCGTTGGGCGCAGCGGGTCGGGAAAATCGACGATCGCGCGCCTCCTGCAGGGCATCAACCGCGACTACAGCGGTTTCCTCAAGCTTGACGGCGTCGACCTCAAGGAAATCAACCTGCGCCATCTTCGCCAAGGGCTCGGCGTGGTTCTCCAGGACAACTTTCTGTTCCGCGGGTCGATCCGCGATAACATCATCGCCGGGCGCTCGGGCCTGACGCTTTCCGATGCCATGCGTGCCGCGCACCTCGCCGGCGCCCAGGAGTTCATCGAGCGGATGCCGAATGGCTATGACACCTACATCGAGGAAGGCTCGCCCAATTTGTCGGGCGGTCAAAAGCAGCGGCTGGCGATCGCGCGCGCGCTGATCCACGATCCGACCATCCTCATCCTCGACGAAGCGACCAGCGCCCTCGACCCGGAGAGCGAGGCGGTGGTCAGCGCCAACCTCATGCGTATCGCCAGTGGGCGCACCATGATCATCGTTTCGCACCGGCTCGCCTCGCTGACCGAATGCGACAATATCCTGGTCATGGATCAGGGTAAGGTCCTCGACGTCGCGCCGCACGCGGCACTGCTCGAACGATGCGCGCTTTATCGCCAGCTGTGGTCGCAGCAGAACCGGCACCTCGACGGCCGCCACGGCCGCCCGGTCGCCATCCCGCCGAGGTTGGTTTGACGATATGCGCTTCAGGTCCGGTAACCCATGAGTAGCACCGCTCTCACCACCCTCCCCGCTCGGCAGCAGCGGATGGAAACGCGGGATCCAACGACGCCCGCCATACTCGAGTTCCAGTGGCCGTCGACGGCTGTCGCCAATGCGCCTATTCCGCAGGCGGCGCGCGGCATTGTCTGGATCATTTCGAGCCTGGTCATCGCGCTGATCGCCCTGGCAGGACTGATACCGGTCGATCAGGTTGTAACGACCCGAGGGCTGGTCGTGTCAAAATCGCCCAACATCGTCGTGCAGCCGCTGGACACCGCGATCGTGCGCTCGATCGACGTTCGTGAAGGACAGCACGTGCAGGCCGGTCAAGTGCTTGCCCGCCTCGATGCTACCTTTGCTTCAGCCGACCTGGCGGCGCTTGCGATGCAGGTTTCTACGCTTGAAGCCGAAGTGGCGCGGTTGAAGGCGGAACAGGACGGCAAGGTCTTCAACTATGATGGTCTGGATCCGAGCTGGACCCTGCAGGCGTCGATCTTTGAGCGCCGCAAGGCGGTCTACGACGCCAAGGTTGAGAATTTCGACCGCCAGCGCGACGAGCTCAGTTCCGTTATCTCGCGCTCGCAATCGGATGCCGATGGCTACCGCCAACGGCTCGCCGTCGCGGCCTCTATTGAAGATATGCGCAAGCAGCTTGAAGTAAGGCAGGTGGGCAGCCGCCTCAACACACTGCTTGCTGAGGATAATCGCGCCGAAATGTCCCGGGCGCTCGGCAATGCCGAGCAGACTGCACAAGCCGCAAAGATCCAGCAGGCGGCGGTGGCCGCCGAGCGCGACGGCTACATCCAGGGTTGGCGAGCTGATGTTTCGCAGAGCCTTTCGGAGGCGAGTTCGCGGATATCCGACGCCCGCGAACTTCTCAACAAGGCAAAGCTGCGCAAGCAGTTGGTCGAGTTGAAGAGCGAAGCAGACGCCATCGTTCAATCGGTGGCCAAGGTCTCGGTCGGTTCGGTGCTGCAGTCCGGCGAGCGCTTGATCACGCTTGTGCCAGCTAACGCGCCGCTTGAGATCGAGACAAACATCGTTGGCCGGAGCAGCGGCTTTGTGCATGTTGGCGACCAGGTGATCATCAAGTTCGACACTTTTCCCTATTCGCAATACGGCCTCGCGCATGGCACCGTGCGGACGCTCAGCCCGGATTCCTTCTCCGCGCAGGATCAAGCGCGCGATCCGAACAGCTCGCTGGCAATGCTGCCTTCGGACGCAGAGCCGTTCTACCGCACGCGGATTTCCATCGACCAGGTCGCCCTCCACGGTGTGCCTGCCGGTTTCACCGTCAGCCCCGGCATGCCGGTGACCGCCGACGTAAAGGTCGGCCGGCGCACAGTGCTCAAGTACATTCTCGGTGTGATGCTCCCGATCAGCCAGGAAGCGATGCGGGAGCCGTAGAGCACCGGGGGAATCATGGGCTCGGATCGATGACAATCCTGGATCGGCTGACTGGTTTCGCCTCCCCGGCGGCAGCGTTGCGCCGGGCGACCCAGCTGTCTGACAGCGGCAAGCCCGCTGAGGCCTTTCCGCTTATGGCGGTAGCGGCGCGCGCGGGGATCGTCGATGCCGAGTACCGGGTCGCGCGTTGCTATCTCGAAGGCTCCGGCGTGCCGCCGAGCCGCATGGAAGGCGCGCGCTGGCTGTTGCGGGCAGCCAACCACGGCAGCGCAGATGCGCAGGCGCTGCTCGCCGCCCTCTACGTGACCGGGCTGGTGACACCGGAAGCCGATGGCAAGGGCACTTTGTCGGAGCAATTGTTCAAACGGGATTCGTCGGGCAAACCGGATTTCACGGCCGCGTTCGACCTTGCCACCAAGGCGGCCGAGGCGGGCTCGGCAACGGGACAGGCGATCCTCGGTTATATCCTCACCAGCGGCCCCAAAGCGATGCGTAACCTCGATGCGGCGCACCACTGGTACGAGAAGTCGGCTTCCGCCGGCTGCGCCGAAGGATGTCTCGGCCTTGCCCTGTCATTGGCCCGGCGCGGCAGGCGCGAAAATCGGGTCAGGATTGCAGACGAGGTAAGACGCGCGGCCAATGCCGGCCTGCCGACCGCAACCTATCTTCTCGCAGTACTTACCGAGCACGGGCTCGGCGTGGTGCGCGACCTCGCTGCAGCCGCTCAACTGTATCAGGCTGCCGCGGAAAAGGGCCTTCCCTCCGCTCAGTTTCGCTTGGGATTGGCACTGATTGATGGTGGGCTCTTCGACCATGATCCAGTTGCCGGCGAGGCGTGGATGCGGCGCGCCGCCTTGGCCGGCAATATCGAGGCGGCCTATCTCCTCGGCGATCGCTATGTGAAGACGCAGCCGCCGGATTTTGCAGAAGCCGCAAACTGGTATCGGCGGGCGGCCGAAGCAGGTCACCAGGCCGCAGCCCGTGCCTTGGCCTCTCTCTATCTGACGGGGAACGGCGTGGCCGAAGACGCCGAAGAGGGGACACGCTGGCTGCGCGCCTCCGCGATTGGCGGCAATCAGGAAGCACAGATCGACCTGGCCAATCTCGTCCTCGGCGGAGCCGGCGAGCCGGACGACCGTGCAAGCGTTGCCGGATGGTTCGAGGCGGCCGCGTCGTCCGGCGACTTGATTGCGGCATTCAATCTTGGGCTCTGCTTCGCCAATGGGGTAGGCGTCCGCCAGGACCAGGGGCAAGCGGCGCAATGGCTGAGGCGCGCGGCCGAAGGCGTCGCCGAGGCGCAATACATGTACGCCCGCCTCCTCCAGGATGGACGCGGCGTGGCGGCCGACCCAATGCAGGCCCGCGTCTGGTTTGCCCGGGCGGCCAATGCCGGCGTGCTCGACGCGAAGGTGGCGCTTGCCGAGATGCTGCTCAACGGGCGCGGCGGCGCACGCGCGCCAGAGACCGCGGTGCAGCTGTTCCAGCAGGCCGCCGACGACGGCCACGCCGGCGCGATGTTTGCGCTTGGCGCATTACACGGCACTGGACAAAGCCTGCCGGTGGACCAGACGGCGGCGCAGAAATGGTTCGCCGCCGCCGCCGGACGTGGCCATGGCCAGGCCCAACTCATGCTCGGGCGCTATCTCTCCAAAGGTCTCGCCGGGGAGCGCGACCCCGTGGCCGGTCGCCTTTGGCTCGAGCGAGCGGCTGCGCACGGTATCAATGAAGCGGCCGACGAACTCGCCGAGTTCCCATCGGGTTGAGGCCTGCATGTGCAAGCACGCCAACTTTGCTTTTTCACGCTGAAATGGCCGTTTCGCCGGATTTCGCAGGTTTTTCCCCTACGAGGCCTTGAGGAGTCTGGGAGACGGCGAAAAATTGGCCGTCCACTGCGTCGATCTCGACCGCTTCAAGCCAGTGAACGACACGCTCGGCCAACCGGTTGGAGACGAGCTTCTCGGCGCTGTGGCCAAACGCCTGAAGCAGCAGGCAGGCGAAACCGCCATGGTGGCTAGTCTAGAGTGGGCGGCGACGAGTTTGTCATCCTCCGGTCCCCTGTTCGACGGCAACGAACAGGCGGGTGTGCTGGCAAGCCGCATCATTCAGCGGAAGGTGACGCCGTCCTCGTCGAAACGGATGGGGCGCCGGTTCGAGATGGCGACCCGGTGCGTATAGCGCGACAGATAGGCGAGCACCGCTTGGGGTCCAGCGAAGGGCGCCTTGGCGTAGACCACCGATCGCTTCTTTCGGATGGGAGCGAGGTGGCGCAGGAAGGCCCGCCGCTCGATGAGATGAGCAAGGGCGCCGAAGAACGCAAGCCGTCCGGCCTCGTGCAGTGCGATCAGCCGGGTCAGGAACAGGCGGCGGAACAGCTTGCCGAGCACGCGCACCGGCAGGAGAAAGCCCCGGACGCGAGGAGAGTGCGTCCTGTCGAGCGCGATGCCTCCGCCCGGCACGATCATGTGGACATGAGGATGGTGGGTCATCGACGAGCCCCATGTGTGGAGCACGGCGGTGATGCCGATGCGCGCGCCACCAGAGGGGGTTCGAGTCCACATTTTGGGCAAGCTCGGAAAAATCAAATAATTTCAATAAGCAGTATTCTGGTGAGCCTGGAGGACATATTAAGATCTTTGATTTTATTGGCTTTTTGGGCCAAAATCAGATCTTCCCGTATCGTTCCGTGGTTCCGCTATGGACCTCGTCCAGTCCAATTTCACTGGCCTATACGCGCCCTATAGAGTCCTAAACTGAAAGTCAGCTACTACGCCCAGAAACGGACAGCTTTTGATCGGCCCCGGCCAGAGGCGAAAACTCGGATTTGGCCAGTACCCCAGCTATCCTGGCAAAGCTGACAAATGCCTGTCGCGCCTGTTCGGTTGGCATCTGCCCGGCGATCGCGGCGTTGCAGCTTCTCACCGCGCAGCTATACCGGTCCCCGACGGGCCTTCGGCCACTGATTCAAGAATACGAGCGCCTCCCGCACCGTGTTGATGTCGTGTGCCACGTCACTGGTCTTAACCTGCACGGGGGCAAGGAAAGCCAGACTGGTCATTTGTTACCTCCTGTGAATTGCAAAGGGTTCATTCAGCCTCCCATGATGCGGCTCTTTCGTTTGTGCTGTCGGACGTCATTTCACGTTCCTCTGCCTGATGTCGGTCGTTCGAATGTCAACCGGCTATTCGACGAGGTGTTCCGCGGTTTGCCGCGAACTTGATGCCGGTCTAGGGCGCCTTGAGGGGCGAGGCCTCCTTGGAGTGCACGGAGCCCATGTAGATGATGCTGCCGCTCTTCTGGCGGTACAGACAGCCGGAAACGAAATGGTGAGTGCAGAGGATCGCCTAAAAGACACTGTACTTGGACTACATGGCTGCTGCTACGGGCACTCCATGGCGACTCTCAAATGTTCAACCTTATTGTCGTTGCCGCGGGCAGTGATTGGCCCTCATTCAGGCGCTATCGGAAGCAGATTCACGGTCTGGTGGGAGGCCTCATTCGGGCCGGAGTTGAAACGACGGATTTCGCATCGCCTGACGTGGACGCGGCCGCTTCCTGCTTTTGCGCCTCACTCGTCGTCTTATGGGACCCCAGGCTCGTCGGGGCACTGCCTTCGCGTCACTGCGAGATTTCAGCTCAGGAACTGGTCGCCTTCGCTATTGATGCGTTGAGGTAACGCATGCTTGCAGGTTCGAAGGCGGGAGATTGCTCAGCCGAGGAGTTGGATCGCCTGGATCGCTCAAACCTGATTGTATGCCCTCTTCATTACCGAAGGATGTCGCCTGCGGGGGTTGCACGCTCAACCTGCTATAGCCGGCGGGAGAGGACGATCGACGACCCGCGATGGTAGAGGCAATGTTCTCGAATTGTGCGCGCGGGCGCCAAGGAATTCCGGCTTGGCGGTGACGCTGCTGACCTCAATTTGCACAGCGCCGGTCGGGCGGCTCGCGCGCAGATTCATGTCAGCTTCATAAATTCGTTGCGACGATTTCGTACATGAAGGAGACGGCTTTGTTGTGCCGCCGCCCCCTGAAAAAAGGATGGAAGAATGGCCAAAATCACCGGCAAGACCGAAACGATCGAAAATATCGAAAGCCCGTCTTTCGACCCGTCGAAGGCTGCCGAGCAAATCCGCACCGTCGCCGATCAAAACGTTGAGCAGTCGATGGAAGTCTTTTCCAAAGTGAGCTCGGACGTTGACACGGCTCAAAAGGCTCTCGACTCGACCCTTGAAATAGCCAAAACCACCAGCAACGAGGTGTCTCTGGAGACGATAGCCGCCTTGCGCGCCAATGCCGAAGCCGGCTTCACGCACCTCGAAGCCCTTGTTGCCGCGAAGTCGCCGTCGGAATTCTTCGAATTGCAGACAGCTTTCGTGCGCGAACAGATCGAAAAATCCGCCGAGCAGGCCAAGCTCATGCAGGCTTTGATTTTGAGAGCCACCGAAGATATGACCAAGCCGATCAAGGATGCTTTCGAGAAGGCTTTGAAGGGACGCAAGGCCGCCTGATTGCCAAGGCAACCCGAAACCAAAGCTTACAGGAAACTCGCGGTCGGGCGGTTCCGCCTGCCCGACTGCTTCTGCGCCGCCCTCACGCTCTTCTCGCTCGAAATCAGCCTTGCCTAGGCGCTGGCACCTTTGCCCCAGAACGAAACCACTCAGAAGTATCTATCTGGACACCCTCTGAACGCGCGCTGGAGAGCTTGGGCAGGGGGTTGACACTTCGCGAGCGCAGTCTGGATCCAGACCAGTTTGCGGAACTGAATGATGGCTGGCGCAGTCGGCAAGGCAAAAAACTCGGCATCGCGAGGGCCGACGTCCCGCATAGGCCTCGTCGCGTGCTTCACGAAGACGGCTCGAAAGTGCTTCGCTCGAAGCACGGTCGATCATCACGTCGATATTGCGCGCATCGCCAAGTTCCGAGGTAAGCCATTTGAATTCTTCCCGCAGGTGATCGAAACGGCTGTCATCGAACAGGGACTTCGAGATCGAGAACAGGGAGCGCAACCGTCGCAGCGACACCCGAGCCTGGTGCAGGGCCTCGGCATCGCGGGACCAGCCCAGCGCCGCTTCATTGAGGCGAAACTGCCTGAGACAGGCCGCTGCGATGCGCGCAATAGCCGTTGCCGCGGTCATCTCGGACGAGAGCGGGGTAGAAGCCGCTTTCACAGCACCGGGCGCCGGGCCAAGCAGGCGATAGCCCCGTTCCGCTTTGCTCAGCACCCCGAGATGCGCCGGCGTTATCAGGTCGACTTTGCGGGCGAGCCCAAACAGCGCTCTCGGCGAGCCCGCCTTCCTTTCTAACTCGATCTCGCAGAGCGGCGCCTCGCGATCGGCTGCAACCACCTTGCCAATATCCAAAGCGACTTCGACCGTGGCGTCGCCATCCACCACGTTCCAACGATGCCGTTTGACATGAACCTCGAACAAGGGCGCGAGCTTTGGGCCAGTCCCAGCAAGCACGTCGCGGATCTGCGGATCGTCGAGCATCGGTGTGTCGCCAGCGACCGGTCGCTCCCATTCCTCGCGTTTGAACGATCCGGCCGCCGCGTCATCGCCGGCCTTGACGGTTTGTATCCGTTCATTTCCCGATTGCCGAATGCGAAGCGACAGGCCACGCTTGGACAGGTCCCGTTCGGGAGTGTCGTAATAGATGGATCTCTGCTGAAGGATGGTGGGCGAGGACCCGAACGGATTTTTCTTCAGGAGCGACCCCGTACCCGACCGCCAAAGCTCAAGCTTCAGTTCCGTTTCCTGCATGATGATGCCCTCGCGCAGCGTCGCATCATGGTAATCGGAGGCTCCGCCCCTATGGTGCGTCATGAGACTGTCACAAACAACCACCTCAAAATGGCCGGAGCTCAAGCCGGCGAACGGCTATCGCAAGCCGGAACCAACACTTCTCAGTCCTCGTTCCTCCGATGACACAAGAGAAGGACACAAGCGATGGCTACCAAAGAAAAGAAGAAGCCGAGCCGCGTGGTGAAGGGGCAGGAACTGGAGGTGGAGCACCTGACGGAAATCGCCGACGTTTCGCCAAAACAGGCGCGCGCTTTGTTGCGTAAGCATGGTGCCGACTGGACCAAGTTAAAAGACGAAGCAGAAGATCTGAAGGAAGACTGAAATTCCCGGCGGGTCTGGTCCGTCTCTCGGCCTCCTTGGCTTGGCTGGTCAGCACCCTTGCGCGCTGCTCAAATGCAGTGTGAATTTAGGTTCAGCTGAGAAAGGTGCTCTGCTAGGCTTGGTAGTGGGAGCCAAGGACGGGAGTGTGCGAATGGATGCAACCGAATTGCAGGCGATCAGCGACACTCTGATGCGGGTCGTGACGCCGGACATGACGCCCAAGCAATTATCAAGGCGGCACGGAAAGAGCACCCGGACGCGTCGAAGAGGGACATCGCTCGGGCGGCGTTCTTTTCGATTATCGCCAACGCCGATCAAGACCGCGGCAAGGCAAAGAATCTGCAGGCGTTCGCCATCGCGGAACGAACGCAAAACGCAGCCGAGTAAGTCTGTCACATCGAGTTAACGATTGTCGAATGACCGAAAGGGAAGCCCGAGCTTCCTTCGCGCCGGCAACTTGGTCTTCGGCCCAGAAATTCGACCGCAGGTGCGCAGCAAAAGACCGGACGCCGGTTCAAGTCGAGCTGATGGCCAACGCCGGAACCAGCTTGCTCGCTTGAGCGGAACTTAGCTCCTTGGCGAGGTCGTCCGAGGCCATTCCTTTCAAAAATGGCTGGCCGGAGAACTGGCCGCCTGCAGTATTTATCGAACTTGCAAAGATGGCACCTTTTTTAAATTTTGATTAGGGGCACCAAGGTTCGATTAAGTCCGTTCTGATATCCTGGGATCAATCGGAAGCTAGGCCGACCGAGATTCCACCTTGTCAGCCGAAAGAGGTACGGAACGCTTGTCATAGATGATAGTTCTCAGACTTGTCACTGCGCATAAACCCCCTCTGCGTAGTTAATCTCTAGCCAAACGTTCCCCCCGGCCTTGCGGCTCGGGGGGCTTTTTTGAACCGAGCGCCATTTTGTCAGCACCGAGAACCCTGGCGGGCGTCTCAAACTCTGCGATCGGGAACGCAGTAGAAACCACGTGTGGTAACCATTGATTCAACCGCTGCTGGTATATTGATGCGAGTGTGGGGCTCCGACATTGCGATGGCTGGGTTGCCGGAGCCGGCTGCGCAGCCTGGGGTACGCAGACCGCGCTGTCTCAGAATAGGACAGCGCGGTCTACGATTCGTTAATCGACTTCAATTTAGCGCGGCTGCACCCCGTTTTCAGGACGCAGGAGTGTGGCCGTCGCCATGCAACCAAGAACCAAGGGGGCACGGCCCGACCATCGGTTGCTACGGATGCGCCGACCACCGAGAGCCAGGCGGAACTGATCGCCAACTATTTCGAGATCGATCGCGCATCGCTGATTTGACACCCTCAATCTGCAGAACTAGCGCGCAACTGATCTGCGGACCAAGGCATCGCTGCCAGACGATTACCGGTCATGGGAACCGCATGCCGCGATTAATCTTGGTGATGAAGCCTCTCGATTCTGAAGGCCGAGCGAAAGGCATCTCGACAAGGCCAACGCCCGCATCAGGCGATGAGTGGCAAACTATGACGCCACTGCGGGGAGCCTCAAGTATCGAAAGGAAAACTCGATATGCTCACACGATTCGACATCCTTCTGATCATCCTGATTCTGCTTGCGGTCTTCGGCTTTCCGGGCGGCATCGTTGGCAACCGCTTGCCGCCGTATCTGACCAGCATCGTCCTTATCGTCGTCCTGGCCGTTCTGCTGCTGCTCGGCGTGGTGCGGTATTAGCTCAGCAATCATCCTGCCGTGATTTGAGCGCCCAGGGCGCAGGAACGATGATTTGTACTGGGGCGCCGGGGTCTGTTATCATGTCGGTTTGTCGACCAGCGGTCTCTTTCGCGCCGGCGGGACATAGGCGGTCACCAGCCTGACTTTCACGCTGGAACAAATTTCGACCAACTCCGTTTTTCTGCCCTAGCCGGATGCCTATCCCAAAGTCCCTGTGTCCGGCTGGTCTGTGGCCCGCTGCTACCCCTCGGCAGCGGGCCTTATTGCGCCTCTTGCGCAATGATTTGGAGAAACATAGCAACTGATCCGCACCCGGAACCAGTTCCTTAGGGCTACGTTGGTGCCCGATGGAGCAATCCGGAAATGAGCAACAAGACCGAGAAATCACAGTCAATGAGCGATGCGGTCATTCAGCGCCTAGTCCGGGAAACAGGAATCACGGAACAACAGGCTCGCGATCTTGTCGGCGTCTTAGGCGAGACCAATTGGTCATCGCTCGTTCGGGAAGCTAGGTTGCTGAACCGCGGCACGCCCCGGCGCTAGGGCATGGCCGGAAGCGATGCCTCAGCAGAACTGTTCGGGCTTGATCCGGTGCTGTTTCGGGACGATCACTCGCTCGGTCGCCTTCATCGGGTCATCGACCTCGACCATTCTGTCGGCCTCCCTGGGGGGAACCGCGCCGTAGACCAGGGTCCGGAGTTTTTCGATCTTAAAGCTTTTTGTTGATTGCTGCGGCCGCCTTGTTGGTGGCATCCTTGGCCGCTGATTTTACATCGCCGACAGCTTTTTGAACCTTGCCCTTCGCTTCTTGCGCACCGCCTTCGGCTTGTAGTCTATCGTTTCCGACCGCCTTGCCGACGCCCCGTTTCGCTTTCCCCACTGCCTGATTTGCGTGCCCTTTGGCCTTATCGCTTGTACTGCCCATGACATCCTCTCTTGAGCGCCGATTGTGGCGCAGACAATGAACGGAAGGTCTCGTTTGAAGTTCCGCCAAGGGAAGAAAAACTACGGCCGGCTAACGGAACTGAAACGCTTGCCCCTTGCATCAGGGGGCAGGGCGACGTGTGGTCTCGAGCATTTCGGCCGCGGCCTTCTCTGCCTTCTCGGCGGCTGCATCGGCGAGGTCGATATAGTGGAGAGCTTTGTGCGTTAGCATCGCCAGCAGCGCCTCACGAAAAAGCTTGCCGGTCTTGGCATTTGCGATGTGAAGTGACGCCCCTGTCGCTGTTCTTTCTCTCCAGGAGGAAGAGTCATTGCTCTTTCAGCAATTGCTAACGGAACGCTTACATTTCACGAAGACGGCATCCGCCTCTACACCAAGGGCGGCATCGACTGGACGGCCAAGTACCGTCCTCTCGCCGCGCAAGCCGAGGCGCTGAAAGGAGAAAGTTTCATCCTCGACGGCGAGACGATAGTGCTCAATGAAAAGGGCCTTTCGGACTTCCATGCGCTGTGCTCGGCGATCACGCGTCGGCCGCAGGATCTCTACCTGGTGGTGTTCGATCTGCTCTACCTCAACGGCCATGACCTTCGCGACACGCCGCTAAAGGACCGGCGCGAGATCCTGCAGGCGATGATCCGGGCCGGGGGCGCATCCAGTTCTCCGAAGCGCTGCCGGGCGCCGGCTATGCGGTCTACCATCTCGCCTGCGAAGCGAACCTCGAAGGCGTCGTCTCGAAACGGCTGGAAAGCGTCTATCGCAGCGGCCCGACGACGATCTGGCGCAAGATCAAATGCTTCGACCAGAAGGTCATGGACATCATCGGCGTGAAGCGGGAGACGGGAAAGCTGGCGATGGTTCTGATGGCCGATAAGGGCCGCTACATGGGCGGCGCCTTCGTTACGTTCAAAACCGACAAGCGGCAGGCGCTATGGGACCGCGTGCAGCGCAAAGTGGGGGCGGTGCCGCCGAAGGGGCTAGCGAAGGACAAAGGCCGAATGGTTAAGGCCCGGTCTGGTCGACCGGGTCAAGTGCTTGGAAGGCGAGGAAAAGCTGCGCCACGCCTCGTTGCGAGATTTTTGGGAGAACTAGTGCGCTGCGGCTTCCTCTATTCCAAGGAACCAATGCTTGGGTCTTCCACTTATTAGCTAGTTAGCTAGCGATCATGTTCCGCTTTCTGTGTCCGTTACAAGACAGCCCGTCGCTATATCCTCCCGGCGGCGGGCTTCTTAGGCGCCACGGATCGCGCTGGAAGTGTGCGCTCGCAAACTGATGCTGGACGCCGGGCGGCGTGGCGTATCCCGGTGGCGTATCCCGGTTTAGGGGCTCGGTTCGACCAGGCTAGCATGGTCGTTGAGCTGTTTGTTGATAGCCGCGGCGCTCACCTCGCGCCAAACGCGATAGAACTGCAAATGCCGGTCGATGTCGTGGCTGAGGATGTCCTTCAGATCTCTGGCTGGCGTCTTTGGACCAAGCCAGGTGTCGTGATAGGCTGGGTCGAGCATGAGCGGTTGCCGATCGTGGATCTGGTTGACCGGCGCCGCCGACGGTTCGGTGATGATGGTGCAGCTCGTTGCGTCGAGATTGGAGTTGTAGGCCCACAAGCCTGAACGAAAATGGTGCGTGACTTGGCTGAAGATGTGCCACGGGTCCTTATCGCCATCGGCCGGGCTCTTGGTCCATTCATAGTAGGCGTCGGCCGGAATAAGGCGTCCACCGCAGCCTTGCCGGCCCGCCCACCACGCTTCCGCGGCAACGTATTCCTCTTCCGACGGTTCCTCATCGGGCGGGAAGCCCATGTCGTCCCAGCGCTCCACTGCGGAAGCGCCTTCGGCTGCATCTTCGCCCGCTATTCCAGACTGCTTTAGTACTGCCGATGCTGCTTCGATCCGGCGCTGCTTTCCTCGGGCGTGGCGCCCCGGCATCCATTAAAATGTTCATGGTCGGCCTCCCAGCGCGCGCAGGTTCATCATGTCGTCGGTCATCGGTGCTTCCTTCGAATCAGGTTGGTGTCAGCAACCCGACCCTAACGGAAGAACATCGATGACCACCGCTGCGCTCCTCGCTCGCTACGGCGCTATCGAGGGCGCGCTCGCGAGCGGCTTCGCCACCGCCGAGCTACACCACCTCGCGGGACACGACCGCCATCTTGCGGAACGGGCACTGCATGAAAACCCTCTAGGACGTTATGCCGCCGGCCGGGCCATGGGATGGCTCCCTCCCTAGAAATGCCGCCCGAAGCTATCGCCAATCTAGCATCAGGTTCTACGTGAGCCTTTGGTCTTGCGCCAGTTGCGACCATGGACCCACTCCCGGAACGTAGGTCCGTTGTTTTCGTTGGTCGAATGACGTTGGCAGATACCGACGGTCAATCAACTAGGCAACAGGAGGAATTTCACAATGGTCCGCAAAATCCTGGCTACGGTGGCGACGGCTGCTCTCATGTCGACGGCGCTCTGCATCGGTGGTGCACACGCCGCAAACACCGGCAAGCTCGCTACCCAGACGGAGGTTGTTGCTCCGGTCACTGATGGCAAACTTGTCTCCAAGATCATGGGAGCCGCGGTCTATGACAGCTCCGCCGATGACGCGACGAAAATCGGCGATGTTAATGACATCGTCCTGGACAAGGATGGGAAAGCTCAACTCGTCGTAATTGGCGTCGGCGGTTTCCTAGGCGTGGGCGAAAAGAATATCGCATACGATTTCAACAAGCTTGAATGGATCAACAAGAAGGGTGATCGCTGGTTAGTCGCAAAGACGACCAAGGATGAGCTTAAAGCTCAGCCCAATTTCGATACTAAGGCTTACGACACCGCGGCCGCCTCCACGGCCCAGCCGACTAGCACCGGCAGCCAAGCGGCTACGAGCAAAACCGACACAACTTTGACGGCCTCGATCGACAAGTCGACCTTGACCGAAATGCCCTCAGACAAAATCAGTGCGGCTAATCTGATCGGAACCAAAGTCTATGGCGCTGATGATGCGAAGGTCGGCGAGATTGGCGACGTAATCCTGACCGGTGACAAGAAGGTCGACTCGATAATCGTTGATGTAGGCGGCTTTCTGGGCATTGGCGAAAAGAAGGTCGCCGTCGGTATGGAGAACCTCAAGTTCATGACCGACAAGAACGGCAACCGTTACCTCTATACGAACTTCACCAAGGATCAGTTGAAGGCGCAAACTTCCTACGACAAGGCCACCTACGCCCAAAACCGGGACAAGCAGCGCATCATCGTCAACAAGTAAAAAATCATCGCGAAGCGCTCGCCTGTGTGGCCGGCGCTTCGACTGACTAGGCAGGAGCCGGGTTTGAAATTAGTTGACGAGGTCCGTCATAGCTCTGAAGATATCAGCGACCTCGTCCTGTCTGATGTGGTTTCCGCGCTTCATCGACGAGTTAGGGTTAGCCACGAATTCGACATTCCCTACATTGCTGGGTACAGCGGGGATGCAACGACGATTTATATCGACCGACATCTGCCGCGCACCATGAGGTGGAGAGGCAAGAACGTGCGGCTCGAACCGTTTCTGGTGTGCCACGAAATTGTTGAAAAGACTCTTTTGGACGAGTTGCGACTTCATTATCTGCACGCCCATCAAATCGCCTCCCGCGTCGAAAGAGACGCGGTCAGAGGGGCAGGCCTGACTTGGCGACACTATCAAAGCGTGATCAAGGGCCATGAAAAAGCGATCGATGAGGAACAACTTCGCTGCGTACCAGGCGATTTAGATCTCACGCCTTACAAAGATCTGAAGGATTACCCTTTGCTCCAACGACTAGTCCAAGCATCGCAGTAGCTCATTCCAGGCCACCGAGGGTCGTGTCCCGCGAGGTGGTGTAGCTCGGCGGTGGCGAAGCCGCTCGCGAGCGCGCCCTCGATAGCGCCGTAGCGAGCGAGGGGCGCAGCGGTGGTCATCGATGTTCTTCCGTTAGGGTCGGGTTGCTGACACCAACCTGATTCGAAGGAAGCACCGATGACCGACGACATGATGAACCTGCGCGCGCTCGTGGAGAAGACCGCCGATGCCGATCTCCTGCGCGAGATGATCGGCTTTGCCGCCGAGCGGCCGGAGAGCACGGCGACCAACGCCGTCAGCTACACCGCTTCCGAGACACGATCCCACCGAGACAGCGGAAATCAAGGCAGGCTGTCAAATTTTCTCGGCAATGGAACTTCCCGACCGATTGCAGGTTCGCCTGCATAGGGACGACTGAGGCCCATTCCGGCCTGTGCAATCTGCAGGCAAGCGCCTCGCCAACAGGAGACGGCCATGAAACATCAGACACTTGAAGAACTGCATGAGGTCGCGGAAGTCGAAGCATCCTTTCCGACCATGACGCGGCGTCAGCGTTTGGAACATTGGGCCATGCTACTCGAACGAGATCCCGAGCGGTGTCTCGCCGCCTTCCCCGGGACGGAATATATGACCTTGGACGTGCGCGACAAAGCCCATTCCCTGGGCTCTGCGCTCAGCATCGCCTTCGCCGATTCAATGTTGTGCGCGCAAGGATTGAAGAACGATACGTATGGCGAAGCCAAGCGTTTCTTCGAGCTAACGGATTGGCAGTTGCACGCTATCGTTTGCCATTGTCATGTCGGCGGGACGATGAGAGCCGGATGGGCTGCGGTTCAAGTCCGGTCTGCCATCTACACGGAAGGCAAGGTTTTCAGCAAATTGCGCGAAGCGATAGCGCATTGGCCGGTATTCCGCATCTTAACTCATGCGAGGGAGTAAGAGACGCCTCAGGAAGCTGAAAAGGCAGCGACGGAAAAGGTCCAAGCACATGAAGGACGATATATTGGAGCTGACGTCGCTAACCGTGACAAAAACGGGCGAGCGTCGCCCGTTTCCTTTTGCCTCATCGAACTAGTCGTAGGTCACTCTCCTCGGAAGTAGCCCCTGAGATCGCAGCATGGCGGTGATTACTATGTATCTCGTCCAAATCCGAAAGGTTGCGTTCGTGTTCGGTGCAGAATGAAATCGCCGGCCTGTTGGATCAACGACCGACCGAACTCCTTACAGGTTCAACGTCAGCTTTTAGGATGGTTGAAAATTCGTTGAACAGCCGACATGCCGGCGCAAAGCTGCCCCTCTCAAAGTTAGTTCTAGCCAGAGCATAGGGCCGCCGACCTTAGGTCCGTGGACCACATATCTTCCAAAGCGAGGCGCTGAACGACCTTTGAAACATGCGTCAGTGGTCTGTTTGCTTCAACCGTGCAAGATGAGTTTGGCAGATCTTCTCAACAAGCCTGTTCAGTTCGGCAGTGCGCTCGCCGAGCCATTCCAGGGCTTCCTCGCTGATGGCATAGTGCTTGGAGTAGCGGGCTTTGACGTAGGCTTCGTTCAGCGTGTTGAACCAGGCTCGATACCGTTGCTGGTCGCGCGGCCAAGCTTCAGCGAGCTGCCGGTCCTGTTCTTCAGCCAAAGCTCGCAAGAAAGTCAGCTTGTGTGAGGGCGGGCTGTAGTTGGTTAGGACGAGCAACAGGGTCGCGTAGGCTTGCTCGATGGCTTGGTGGAGGGTGAAAGCTGCGTCTTTCCGCCATTCGCTATCGGCCGCAGATTTTGAAAGCTGAAATAGGAAAGTCTCGAGCCACCGCTTCGTGCCAAGTAGCCTGTTGCTGAGAGTGTTTCTAGCCGTCTCGTAGGCGTCTTTCGGCGAAAGAGCTCGGCTCGGCCAGCGGCTCGTCGTCAAGCTCGTAAAGCACGATGCCCTCTCGACGGAACAAGTTCCAGCAGCCAAAGTTCGTTCTGTTCTCAAACTGAGGGCAGACCGCATGAAAACCTACAGGGTGGAAGAGATGGCGGGGGACATGGTGGTCTCTCACCGCGCCGTGAAGGCTGAGACGCCGTTGGAGGCGGTCAGAAAGGTGACCGGTAGGGACGTCCAGGCGCGCCGCGATGAACGTTCATGGGTCCGGGTTGCCGACGAGAACAACCGGGCGGTGTTCAAGTACGCATTCAAGTGAGCCTGAGAATAGTAACCAGCTGTTCACCATATCAGGGCATCGTGATTTTAGGCGCCCGCAAACCGCCTAACCTGCCTGACGCCCCCCGCCCAATGGCAGCGGCCGACGCTTTCATGTAACCTCGCGCAGTATGCGTCGGCCGTCCTGTGGCGGCGGGTAGCCGCAGCGTTTCTATTTGCGGATGATCCAATTCACCAATCCAGGCTGGATGGCTTCGCAATCGACAAATTCAGAAATCAGGTTCCTGGCCAGATCGCGCCAATGACATTCTGGCGCGTTGGTCTCTGCTACTAACTTCCGGAGCGCTTCTCGGATAATGTCGGCATCGAAGGCGGAGACGGTGACGGCAGCCCGGTTTGAGTTTGCTAATGCTCGGGCATCATTTTGTCGCTGGCGGCGTTGTAGAAGCTCCCTGGATGCGGCGATTGCCTGCCGTGAATGTTCTATGTCGCGTTGGAATTGGCTGTCGTGAGCCAAGGATATGTGTCGCAGCATCAACGTCTTATCGACAGCCGCCTTCGCGGCATTCAATTGGGATTCAGCTACCATCCTCGTGGCCTTCGAAAGGAACTGTTTACCTCATTTCAAAGAGGAGCCCAAAGGATTTGAGTGTGCGGTTTCGTACCAAGTCATCGCGCCGGGCTGTCAAATCCTTTCCGCATCTCAGGCGAGGTTTTGCGGGGCGATGTCTGGCGCCATTAGATGTGCGTAACGCGCTTGCCGCCACAGATGGCGCATTTCAGCTTTGGACGAAGATCCCATTCCATCGCGGGAGCGTCTGGGCATAGCGATCGCGGAGCGCTGCCAGGTCGAGCTCACGGCTACGACCACAGTCAAGGCAACCGGTGCTGATCGTCATGCGCCCGTCGATCAGTCCCTGCAGCATCCAGCCGTTGTCCATGCTGGCGATATAGCGAGCCCCAGTCAGTCCGCCAATTTGCCTGCTCATTGGGAGAAGATCATGGAGAGCACGACAAAGCAGATCGACACTTGAACGGCCACCAGCAGGCAGACTTCGACGATCATAGTTTCACGGTCACTGAACATAGGAAAGGCAATGCTTTTCTATGGTTAAGGTTCCGCGCTGCGCCCGGTCGCCAAAAGGCGATCATATTACTTGACGAAGCCGCCAGCCGAAGCTGACGGGCAGATCTGGAGTAGCCCTGGTGCGCAAACTGGCAATGGGCATATGGGTGACGGAGCACGCCGGCGCCTTATTCCTCAGAAACCATGTGCTTGCCAGGATCTAAACCGGCGGACCGCAGCAAGCCAATGGAAAGAGCCCGCCAGCCGCAGCTGACGGGCCGTATCCAATTTCTTGATTAACTAGCCCGCGGGCTGGATGACGACGGCCGGCGCCAGCATCTTCTGTTATTCGCCAGGGATGACCTTGACGACGCCGAGTTCACGCCCGACGCAGCCCGTCTCTCGATCTAAGGGCCGCGCAGTTGAAAGCGGTTCCCGCGACCAATCCAGAGATCGGTGACGCCGACAACCCACTACCGCTTGAACATCTTCAATATCAATCCGGTACCGATTCGAACCGAGATTTGCCTTGGCGGCTGCCCACCCTAACTGCCGTTCGACGGTAGGCTAAATTGATGACAATTCCCGCTGACCTGATCGTCGTGGATCTCCTGGGGTTTCTGCGGAGGCAGGCGGCTTATTCGAGGAGGCTCGATTGAGGCCGGGGACGAATTGGTTGACTTTGAGCATTGCGATTTCGGAAGTGGCAGATTGGCCGCCGGACATCAACCTCTCCGACTGGCTGCATGGAATAATGACCCGACACCTCAACTGAGGGCCGCGCACCTCTTCAGCGCCTTCTGGGGGGCAAATCAATCTCACACGCCGAGAAGACGCAGATAGTCGGCTTCAGCCTGGCCGTAATAACCATCCGCTAGACGGATGAGGCCTTCGCGGTCGCGCAGGGTTATCTCGCCGCGTTTCGACCAGATCAGGCCGCGACCCTCTAGTATCTGTAGGCAGATGGTGACCCCGGGCCGCCTGACGCCAAGCATGACGGAGAGAAATTCATGCGTTACGTTGATGACGTCCGAAACACTCCTGTCGTCGCACATCAGAAGCCATCTCGCCATACGATCTTCCAGCTTGCCGCGCGCATTGCTCAATGCAGTGGATCTTGTTTGACTCTGAAGATAGTAGACATAGCGAAGCAGCAACAGGCGAAGCGTTTCGCTTCTATCGAGTGCGGCCCGGAATGGCTCTGCATCGATGCAGAGTGCCGCACCGATCATCTGGACATAGCAATCGTGCGTAGACCAGTCAGCGCCCATCAATAGAGCAGTGGCCGACATGCCTTCGCTACCAATCACGCCCACCTCGGTGTCGAGCCCCGGATGATTTCTAGCCACCACTGAGGCGATGCCACTTTCGAAGAAATAGACTGATCCGATCGGCTGGCCAGCCGTTTCCAATTGTTGCCTGATATCAAGGGATCGGAGCCGCAAATTTGGCACGAGCAAGGCGAAGTCGACGTCACTCATGCGGCGCAGAAGGCCGTTCTTGTTCCTGACAATTGGATGATCCATGTCTCTCATTTCCGAAGGGGCAAGAGCATAGGGATTCTCTCAACTATCCACGCCCTGAATCACTGCGAAGGGTGCTTTGAAAGATAGCCGAGTTCCAACCATTGATTTTGTTTCGAACGAAACCGACAAAGCTCTAGTGGTTGATCTCAGATCATGCTTCCTTGGGTTTGTGGGCCACCAAGCGCGCCTCCCTTGATGGACGCGCGATCAAAACCGAGCAACGAAACAATTTCTTTGATTTGCTGTTCTGAAGCTCCGGATTCACGTGCCAGAGCAGCAATGATGTCCTGATTGCTGCGTCACCGTCCCAGCTCCATCTGGGGCAGGAGTGCGGTCGTCGCTCCCAAGCGTCGGCGCCCGTCATAGCCAACGATCATGCTTTGTACGCTTTCGGACAGTTTCTGGCTATAAATGTTTTAGCCAAAGGCTGGTTCTAAGGTCGAATGCCACTTCAGGAAGCGGGGTTACTGCGATTGGTTTGCGAACCTGTTGCCCACCGTCGAAAGCTAGCGCACGGTTGTGTTCGCTTCCGATTGTCGGTCTCGATGAAGCGATCCATTCGTTCGTGGAGCGTCGATACACTGCTTTTCAGGTCGCGCACGCAATCACTTCGTCGCGGAATTCACGTAAGCCGGCCTTGGTAATATAGGTTTGGCAACGTGCAATGAAGGTAACGAGCAAGCTCGTAGCAGCCACCAGGCAAGAAAGCCCGCGATGACGGCCAGACTGACGGCGCCGACGACGCCAAGAGCGCGATCGATGAGCACGGCAACGACGGAGGGAAGGTTCTCCATCACGCTCCCAGAGCCGCCGCCAGACGCCCTCAGCTTGGCGTACCAGCGCCAGCCGACGCCGCCGATCGCGAGCAACGCGCTTGCGATTGCCAGGATGACGACGACTTTGCCGATCAGCTCGCTCGCGTAGGAGAAGGGCGAATGCTGGCTCTGCAGTCATACAGGTAGCCGGATATGCCGAGCCCGCCAGCACGCTGCCGCATCGCCGAGAGCGGCAGCGGGCACGCTCCGGGCGTCTTCAATGAAGGCCTTGGCCTGGCCGCCCGCGATGAAGTTCGCGGCCTGCGGCGTCTCGCGGGTCGACCAGGCCTGTCCGATCGAGCGGACCTCCGCGACACGCGCGCCCCAGCCCCTGCCGGAGGTCGACCAGGTCTTGAGATGGGGAAGGAAGGCGAGCCGCTGGTCGCAGATCCTGTCGATCAGCGCGTCGTCGTTGTTACGGGATTGAACAGCGGCCGCAATGGTGCGCAACCCCATGACGCCATCGATGCGGCCCTCGTAGAGCGAACCGAGGGCGCGCTGCAGCCAGATGACCGACTGCTTCGGGCCGGATTTCACAGCACCGTCGAAGACGACATAGTCGACGCCGGCGGGAAGATGATCGCCCTTAACCTGGTCCCAATACTGCCGGTCGTAGATTTCGAACCGCTTCTGGCTGGTGATGGACCTCACGGGCTGCGTGGCCAGGCCCTTGCTCATGCGATCGGGGGGTGCGCCAGCACGCGGGCAAGCGAGTCCTGTTCGCGGGATGCGACCATGCTATCTTCTTTTCGGTTGGAACTTTTCGTGCCCGGCCCTGGTTAAGCGGCCCGGTGATTGGTAGGAGCGGATTGGACTGCTTCAAAAAGCTCGAGGCGCTGATCGACGCCGGCGGCTCCGAGGCCGTTGCCGAGGCCCGGATGCTGCTCGCTCAGTTCGAGGGGAAGTCGCAGGCGCTCGCCGGAGCGATTGACGAGTTTCTGGTTGATCTGATGACGCTGGTGTTCCTGCTCGAAACCGAGCGCCACGCATTCCACAGTTCCGCGCGGCGGCTGGCGCGAATGAGGCTCACTATGGTGAGGCTGCACTCCGCCTAGCGGCTGTCAGCGCTTCATGGAGCCCGCGGACCGCCACACGGTTCCCCGTCAACCGGGAGCAACACGCCAGGACCCGGCATGGAATGGTCGAGCCTTCAGCTGCAGGCACTCAGCCCCCGGCAACGGATCGACGCACGTCTATGGTCATTATCGGCTCCGACAGAGCCGCGCTCAGCCGCCCGCCGTCCCGACAACACCGCGCGGAGGCGCAACGAAGCGGTCTGTCCGCATTCACCCCAGAGCTCCCCGACGGCGGTCGCGCCATCGCCGACATCTGCCGAAATCCGAAATCCCCATAGCCATCGCCTGTGGCCCGCGGGTTCCTTCCTCGGGGACTTTCGTACGCCTGCCGGCGCCCGAAACTCCGGGACCGGACGGTCAGATCTTGGCTGCCGCTGGCCAGATAGCTGCCGTTGTGCAGCCATTGCGGATTCAAGGAATGGGCATAGCTTCGACACGCGCGACTTTAGCGAAGCTTGAATTTGTTTGTCGCCTGATTCATTGCCATAGGCCGTCGTGAGGAACGATGAAATGTTGCGGTAATCGGACTTCCATCGGTCTGCAAAGTGATGAGGTCGCTCACACTGCTTTTGATTGAGGTACCGACGACATGATGAACCTGCGCGCGCTCGTGGAGAAGACCCCCGATGCCGATCTCCTGCGCGAGATGATCGGGGCTTTGCCGCCGAGCGGCTGATGGAGCTGGAGGTGGGTGCCGCGACGGGCGCCGGCTATGGCGAAAAGAGCGCGCTGCGGACCGCCCAGCGCAATGGCTACCGCGACAGGGACTGGGAGACGCGGGCCGGAACGGTTGAGCTGCGCATCCCTAAGCTCAGGAAGGGCTCCTACTTCCCCAGCTTCCTGGAGCCGCGCCGCATGGCTGAGAAGGCGCTGACGGCCGTCATCCAAGAGGCCTCACATGAGGAGCTTTTGAGTCAAGTAGGTAGGTCACGGTCCCATTTGGCAACTTCCGTTCGTTATCGGATCCAGGGTCTGAGCACAGGTTCATGATGCCGGTTCGGTTATCCGAGCCTGATCAACCTCACATTCGGTCGCCGCTCGGGGCGGCCGCACCAATATCCCGCGTTCGGCGGGCAAGGCTCAGGAGGACGACACCATTCTACGTTCTCAGTCACGCCGGCGCCCGGCAGACCTTCCTTTCGCGCCTTGGCAAATGCCCGGTCACTTTCGAGGAACTCCGACAGCATAAGGGGATCAGTTCAGCCACGGTTTCGGACTCGCCATAGGTCTGGCGGTAAAGCGCCGCATAGCTGAGGTACAGATTCGCTGGGCGATAGGCTCTATCGAGAAATGTACGCAACCGAAGTACTCGCAGAAGAGCCCTACGCTCGGCCCCGCCGGTGTCCAGCACCATGTTTGCGAGCACGACGGTTGCGGCAGGGACGCGGGGTGGGGCTTTGCCAGACGGAAGCAGGCGCCGCACTGGTTCTATTTTGAGCACCGCGGCGAAGGTGAGAAATTCCTATAGGAACAGGCCGATGTCCCGCCATCAATTCATGCAGGAACTGGAAAGCACCGCAGACCACGCCTCCCGAGCTGATTTGCAAGTGCTGCTGCGACGCGCTGCCTTGCTGCTCAGAAACGTCGGCGGTTTCAGTGTCGATCCGCGCACCGACGAGGCACTGACCGGCCTCGCCGCCGAGATGGGCACGGCTAAGCCGGACCTGATGGAAACGCTTGTCGGTGATTGGCTTGTTGCTAACGCTTACCTGCCGGTGCCGCATGCGCTGGACGAGGAAACCGCTGTCGACGGAATTGCCTAGATGGCCAGAGGGAGCGGCGAAATGCCATTGCGCTACGGTGTCGAGACGTGTCCCGATGACGCGTCGATACTCCACCTTAAGCTATCAGAAATCGCCGACAACGGTGGTCGCGTGCTGAACGTGATTTGGCAGCCGGAGCGCGAAGTCATCAACCGTGAACATATGGACGAGGTAAGGCTGCCAGTTCCGGCTGGCTACGTGATTATCTCGGAGTATTTCGAATGACAAGCGGGCGCCGATCCCATTTAGCTAAATTGAATTTCGATTAATGAATCGTAGACCGCGCTGTCCTATTCTGAAACAGCGCGGTCAACTACCTACCTACCCCTGACTGCGCAGGCGGCTTCGGCACCCAGTACCCCTGCCGCACTGTCGGAGCCGCCACCTTCTCTTATATACCAGCAATGGTTGAATCAAGGGTTACCACACGTGCTTTCTAGTGTGCTTTCCCGATCGTTAGAGTTTGATGGAACCGCCGCCGGGGAGCCCCCCAGTCGTGCTCGTGCTGGTGGCCGCTGCCTACACCGAAGCTCCCGCGCGTCCTGCCGCTTTCCTGCGGCTTCGGGCCACCGCAACAATGCCTGCTCGGCATCATTTCAATAGCTGGCAGACATAGGCTGCCAGTCGAGCAGCCCGGACAGCCTTTGTCCCCTACGGCTGGGAAGCGCTACGGCTGAATGATGATCCGAATAAGCTCTTCGCCAGGTTCATCGTCGGACATCTCCTTAATGAATAGCCTGGCGTGTTCCACCCACCGAGACGTTGGAATGTTCTGTTCGCGGACCGACTTGCGAAAGGCTTCTCGCAATATGTCGAGATCGAAAGCCGAAAGATGGTTCGTGGTGGGTTCGCTATCCATCGCAGCCTCCCTGGCAACGGGAACGTCGATTTTATAGGGTGCGATAGAAGCGATTTTCAATAACAAAAATTTATCAGCGGAACCATCAGTGCAGTCGGGCGTTTGCGGGCGGAGAGGTGGGACTTCTCTCATGCCCGAGCGTGATGATAAGGCCGCAGATTTAGCCAACGCTGTCGAGCGTCTGGTCCGGGAGACCGGCGTCACCAAGCAGCAGGCGGCAGAGCTCATCCTTCTCATTGGCATGAATTGGGCGTCGCTCATTCGCGAGGCGAAGATACTGCGCGCCTCCCGTTAGCATACGCCGGCCACTATTTCCATTCGCCTTTCAGCCATCTCGCCTCCGCTTCTCAGGCGCCAGTGCATGATTGGTAAACTGCAGGTTCCGATCGTCGCGGCCGGCGGCGCGGCACTCATGGCAATAGATGATTTTGATCAGATCCCAATGCATGCAGGGCTGATCCCGGCCAAACCGCTTGACCATCTCCGCGAGGTCTAGAACAGCCGTGCTTTTGCAGGTGAGGCAATAGACCGACAGGCCAGTGCCCGCTTCGAGCTTTTGGCCAAGGGTGTCTTCCGCGAAGGGAAATTTCATCGTCAATGGCGATCCTCGTGAAATGGGTCACCGCACCAGGAAGGATTATGTTCCTCCGGCGCCGCCTGTTGGCAAGAGAGGCGCAATGGTAGAACTAGGCCCGTCGCATCACCCGCCGGGATGTACAACGGGCCTAGCTATCCGGTTCCATTTCAGGGTTGGTGACACCATGAATCGAACCGGAGCCGCAAGTGCACCCGCCGATCGATCAGCTGTTCGAAGGAGTGATCGAAACCACGACCACCGCTGTCACAATCGACAGGCGGCGCCTTTGCTGAACGCCGGCGTGAGTGTCGTCCGAGCAGAAAAGCATGGCCATCAAAAATGTTAATCGGCGTCGCGGAAAGTTAGCCGCGGAGCTGCGCCGGCCAGCTTTTGGCGGCGCTCCCACGACCATGCTTGCTTCAGGAACAGTTCGGCATAGGCTGACCACTCGGAGTCGCTTATGTGATGCTCCCGCGCCGACGCCCTGAAGGCTTCGCGCAAAGCATCGAGGTCCAGGACAGAAATATTAGCATCCCCTTGCATGCGGCCGAAAACACGGATGTCTGGAGAATGTTCCGCCAGAGGCAAGGAACCCGGGATGTAATTGAGAGCCCATCCAGCCAGCAACTGCGACGGGCTCTCGCCAGGGTAGCATGGGTCCCGGCGCGGTGCCCCATTAGCCCGTTCTAGGAGCGCCGCAGCATCTCAAACTGCGTCACTCGCATATTGTTCCATTAGCGACTGCTTGACTAAACCGCACTCGCCCCAGATTCGTTAGCCATGGCGAAGGGCAACCTCAACGTCGGCGACGAGGTCGCCATCGTGGCGACTGTGCGCCGACGCGTCACCGAGAGCCGCATTAGCGTCTCGATCCCGTCTTACGGCTCCCCGCATTCGATCAAGCCGATGGAGCTTATCGGCAACGTCACCTATGTCGACGACGATGCCGGAAAAAGTCACTGTGAACCTGGGCATTCCCGTGACTGTCGACGTCAGCATAGTACGGCTGTTGACCGCCTATGCGCCACCGAAACGGAAGGCGCCGCTGGTGGATAAGGCGACATGACCAAACTGTCTGATCTAGGACCGCCGATCATCGGCCGGCTGCGTGGGAAGCAGCCCGACGACGAGCGCGATCACTTCCACCGGTGCCCGGTGTGCGGCCAGGCGGTGGACCGGCCTGACCTGCGGTGGCACGAGCAGCCGGCGCATGAGAATTTAGAATTGGATGGCTAAGCAAAGGCCTATCCCGGTGAAGATTCCGCTGCGCATGGGCAACGACAGGAACAAACGCGCGCGACTGTTGTTGAAGTGCGACGGAGTTCCACGGCATGAAGACCTACAGGGTTGAGGAAATGGCTCGTGAGGTGGCGGTGAGCCGGCACGTCGCCAATGCCGACACACCCTGGGAGGCAGCCACGAACGTAACTGGCAAGGAAGTCCAAGGTCGGCGAGAGGAAAAGTTCTGGGTCCGCGTGACCGATGAGCAAGGCCGGTCGGTCTACAAATGTGTTTAAGTGGCCGTTTGTCAGTCGCCTGCAACGGTAGCGCCTGTTGAAAACGCCGGATTTGCGAATTCGACTGCCCTGAATCATGGCATAGATAGATCAGGGCCTCGCGCAACACAGTTTGCTGACTTAATGGCCTCCCGTGCTCCGGCGGCCGTCGAACGCCCCGCCCCCACCCCGCCGGTTCGACGGTCGTCCTTTCTCTCGGCTTGTTACGAAAAACCCGCCGGCCGAAACCAGCGGGTGAGGTGGAGAGAGATGCTCAATGACCAGGGCCAACCTGGCGCCTTACAAACCGGGGAACTGGCATAATGTTCCTTTGCTGGTTCTGGCGAGCCCTTCTCCTTGCCCCGAATTAGGACCCATGCTCCGCGCCGTGACCGCGCAGCTTATACCCGCTATTGCGCTCGCCTTCGTGGTGAGCTTTGGCTGGTTTTTGGTCGCTTATCGGCTGTATAAACGCGATCTGCCGCTTGGCCCGAACAATTTGTAGCGTAGCTGTTTTGGCTGTCGCTCCCAGTGGCCGCCCTCTGCGTGTATTTCTGGTTTGACGACGGCGTAGGCAGAAGTCCGTCCGTACACGTCTTTGCCTGCACCATTGCCGGCGTGATCGCGGCAACCCGTCCCCATAGGAATTCTCAGGATGGCGGTTTTTGGCACCACTATAAGCGCCATCTTCGCATCGGCTGGCTCGCTCAGGCCTCGCTGTGGTTGTTCGTCCTCGTCTACCTGGCCGCCACTTTAGCGTACCACCTGATTGGCAGAGCCCAAAAGGAGCGCTCGCGCTATCCCTTCCACTTGCTTCGGCTGGATCTTCGACCCGCCGCCAACCCTCAAGCGCGCCTCGAGCACGGCACTTTGCTGTGGTCCGCCCGTCATAGCCGATATCGCTTTTTCGTTGCCGCCGTTGCTAAGCGCGTCAATCACCCGCTCCACGGCCTTCGTGCCGGCCGCGCGTGCCGCGCCATGTGCGCCGCCAGCAATGAAGCCTTTCGTCGACCGTGTCCTGCATCTGATTAATACGGTTGACCGGAAAGCAGAGAATCAAGGCCCGCCGCCGCAGTGTCTGGGCTAGGTCGAGCATCGGCCCGGCGATCGGCACCATTGTCGAGGTAGCCTTGTCATGCCCTCCATCCTTTCATAACTTAGCCAAGCCCTTGGTCTGATTGGCACAGGTACGGCACAGAAACCCATGGCTAAGTCGGTAGTTGCCTGCCCCACATGCGGCGCGCTCTACGAGCGAACCGAGATCGAATTGCCCGCTCGAGACCGCGACAGTTTCAACTGCGTCGTCTGCGACAACGAGATGGCGAGATGGAATGGTCCGCGCATTCCTAGCTTCAGACTGATTAAGCGTCTTGAAAAAGGGACCACGGAATAGGCCTAGACCTCGGCCGCGTTTTTCTGGAAATCGACGTGGTGATGGCCCTACACTTTGTCGGGCGTCTTGGCCGACATGCCGACGGGGCCGGCCGCTTCCCAGATATCGATGCCGGCGAACATCATCCATGTCGCGCGCATCGCTGCAGGATTTTCGCGAGGAATGTTGTGGCGGTTTGCTACGGGCCGGGCGAGCATCCATTGCTCCGCGCGCCCACGCGCGGAGTGCGCGATGGCCTGTCGTCGCATGGCCCGTTGTCGGCCCGCCGCCAGTGACCGGCAGCGGGCCACGGCGGGTCTCGCGGCTAGGTCCGAGATGCACATTTGCCACAGCCTAGACGTTAAATGATCTCCCATTAACCAATGATAATGAAGCGCCGGGCGAGCCGGTGGAGACTTCTCGGCCACCTACCGTTGGCGGGCGCGTGGGTGTGGCCCGATCCGTGTGTGCCCTGGCGCAGCTATCGCAGCGCGGCCAGCGGGTCGGGCCTTTTCTATGTAAGGGCTGTTGTCACCAACGAGAGAGCGCAGGGTCACTCAGGCTAAACATTCCCAGACGACGATCAACATTTTTGATGGCCATGCTTTTCTGCTCGGACGACACTCACGCCGGCGTTCAGCAAAGGGGATTCCCTGAAGCGTGTCTATGAAAAGCCGGTCGTGTTCAGGCGCCGCCTGTCGAGTGTGACAGCGGTGGTCGTGGTTTCGATCACTCCTTCGAACAGCTGATCGATCGGCGGGTGCACTTGCGGCTCCGGTTCGATTCATGGTGTCACCAACCCTGAAATGGAACCGGATAGCTAGGCCCGTTGTACATCCCGGCGGGTGATGCGACGGGCCTAG
>NZ_FOVT01000018.1 GCF_900115245.1 Mesorhizobium sp. NFR06 | reverse complement strand
GCCAAGGTAGCGATGACGATAAAGCTCAAGCATCTCCTCGATCGCTTCCGCAGGCACCCGACGCGTCGAAATCTTGCCCAAACGCCGGTCGAGCAACCCTGCTTCCCCAGCCTCTTCGTAACGGTCACGGTAGCGGCGAAATTGCCGCTCCGACATGCCCAGCAACTCGCCTGCCTCCATCATCGAAAGATCGCCGCCATTCCAGCGGCTAAGTACGTCCCGAAACTTCTGCATTCTCCGGCCCTGTAGCCATGCTGTCCGTCTCATCCCCAGCCTCCATGGGCTGGCAATAAAACCGGACAACTCACGTGCTACCTAATCCGGACAACTCATCTGCTTACGACAGGCACGGCTTGAGGTGTTGCGCACCGGCCATCTTTGATCTATAGGACCGCCGTTCCAAGAAAACCGCCCGGCAGGGCATGCCGTGGCGGTTTCATTTGCTTTTCGGGCTTTGGTCGGCCCGAAGCGAGAAAAGAAGCGCGATGGTGCGCCACAATACGGAGTAGCAAAATGCCCAAGATGAAGACCAAATCGGCCGCCAAGAAGCGGTTCAAGATTACTGCCACCGGCAAGGTGCTGTCGGCTGCCGCCGGCAAGCGCCACGGCATGATCAAGCGTTCCAACAAGTTCATTCGCGATGCCCGCGGCACGATGGTTCTGGCTGAACCGGACGGCAAGAAGGTCATCAAGAATTTTCTGCCGAACGGCCTCTAAAGCATTCGGTCTGGACAGTGTTTAAGGAGATCATGACATGGCACGCGTAAAGAGAGGCGTCACCGCCCACGCCAAGCACAAGAAGGTCCTGAAAGCCGCCAAGGGTTTCTACGGCCGCCGCAAGAACACCATCCGCATCGCCAAGCAGGCGGTGGAGAAGTCGCTGCAGTACGCCTACCGCGACCGCAAGAACCGCAAGCGCTCGTTCCGCGCGCTGTGGATCCAGCGCATCAATGCGGCGACCCACGAGCACGGCCTGACCTATGGCCGCTTCATCGACGGCCTCAACAAGGCCGGCATCGAGATCGACCGCAAGATCCTTTCGGACATGGCCATCCACGAGCCGCAGGCATTCGCCGCGCTCGTGGCCAAGGCCAAGGTCGCGCTTGAATATCTGAAGAACACCACGCCGAATGCTTTTGAGAGCGCTGTCGCCTAAGCCAGCGCTTCCCAAGCATTTTTAGTACTGATTTGGGGAACCCGCGCTGGCACGGCTGGCGCGGGTTTTTCTTATGCCTGACGTAACCGAAATGGTGACGCACCGCGCGGTGCGTTCGCCCGAAGGAAGAGAGTTTCGCCGTGAACGCCACTGCTGGAAACCTGGAAACCCTTGAAACTTCGCTGCTTGCGGAGATCGCCGCGGCCGCCGACGAGCAGACGATCGAGGCGGTGCGCGTCTCGGCGCTGGGCAAGAAAGGCTCGGTCTCCGAAATGCTGAAGACGCTCGGCGCCATGAGCGCCGAGGAGCGGCAGGTGAAGGGCCCGGCGATCAACGGCCTGAAGAACCGCGTCACCGAAGCGCTGACCGCGCGCAAGGCGGAGCTGAAGGACGTGGCGATCGCCGCCCGGCTTGCCGCCGAGAAGGTCGACGTCACGCTGCCGGTGCGCCAGTCGCCGGCCGAGCGCGGCCGCATCCACCCGATCAGCCAGGTGATCGACGAGATCGCGGCGATCTTCGGCGATCTCGGCTTCTCGATAGCCGAGGGTCCGGATATCGAGACCGACTATTACAATTTCACCGCGCTCAACTTCCCCGAGGGCCATCCGGCGCGCGAGATGCACGACACCTTCTTCTTCCAGCCGGACGAGAAGGGCGAGCGCAAGCTTTTGCGCACGCATACCTCGCCGGTGCAGATCCGCACCATGGAGCGGCAGAAGCCGCCGATCCGCATCGTCATCCCCGGCAAGACCTACCGGCAGGATTCAGACGCCACCCACTCGCCGATGTTCCATCAGGTCGAGGGGCTGGTGGTCGACAAGTCGGCCAATGTCGCCAACATGAAGTGGGTGCTGGAGGAGTTCTGCAAGGCCTTCTTCGAGGTGCCGAGCGTCAAGATGCGCTTCCGCCCGTCCTTCTTCCCGTTCACCGAACCCAGCCTCGAGGTCGACATCCAGTGCGACCGCTCGCGTCCGGGCGAAGTGCGCTTCGGCGAAGGCGCGGATTGGATGGAGATCCTCGGCTGCGGCATGGTGCATCCCAACGTGCTGCGCGCCGGCGGTCTCGACCCCGACGAATACCAGGGCTTTGCCTGGGGCATGGGCATCGACCGCATCGCCATGCTGAAATACGGCATGCCGGACCTACGCGCCTTCTTCGACGCCGACGTGCGCTGGCTCGCGCATTACGGCTTCCGTCCGCTCGACCTGCCGACGCTGTTCGGGGGCTTGAGCCCGTGAGCGGAATTGCCGATTCCTATGCGGATGACCTGACATGAAACTGGTTTGCGAACGCTTCCGACTGGTCGACGTATTCGCTGAACGCGAAAGTGTGAGACGATGAAATTCACCCTCTCCTGGCTCAAGGACCATCTCGAGACCGACGCCTCGCTTGCCGAGATCGTCGAGCGGCTGACCGCGATCGGCCTCGAAGTCGAACATGTCGACGATAAGGCCGGCCTGAAGCCCTTCGTCATCGCCAAGGTGCTGACGGCGGTGCAGCATCCAGACGCCGACCGGCTGCGGGTGCTCACCGTCGATACCGGCGACGGCAAGCCGCCGGTGCAGGTTGTGTGCGGCGCGCCCAACGCCCGCGCCGGCCTGATCGGCGCCTTCGCGGCACCCGGCACCTATGTCCCCGGCATCGACGTGACGCTCTCGGTCGGCAAGATCCGCGGCGTCGAGAGCCACGGCATGATGTGCTCTGAGCGCGAGCTGGAGATCTCCGACGAGCACAACGGCATCATCGACCTGCCCGAGGACGCGCCGATCGGCACCAGCTTCGCGGCTTACGCACATCTCGACGACCCGGTCATCGAGATCAACCTGACGCCGAACCGCCCCGACGCGACCAGCGTCTACGGCATCGCGCGCGACCTCGCGGCAAGCGGGCTCGGCCGCCTCACCGGCGGCGCGATCATGCCGCATGCCGGCAATGGCATGTGTCCGATCAAGGTCAAGATCGAGGCGCCGGACCTCTGCCCCGGCTTTGCGCTGACGCTGGTGAAAGGCGCCAACAACGGTCCGTCGCCGAAATGGCTGCAGCAGCGGCTGATCGCCATAGGGCTGAGGCCCATCAGCGCGCTGGTCGACATCACCAACTTCGTCACCTTCGACCGCGGCCGGCCGCTGCATGTCTTCGACGCCAAGAAGGTCAACGGCAACCTCACGGTGCGCCGCGCGAGGGACGGCGAAAAGGTGCTGGCGCTCGACGGCCGCGAATACACGCTGACGCCCGAAATGTGCGTCATTGCCGACGAGGACAGCGTCGAATCGATCGCCGGCATCATGGGCGGCGAGCACTCAGGCTGCGACGAGAACACCACCGACGTGCTGATCGAATCGGCGCTCTGGGATCCGATCACCACGGCGCGCACCGGCCGCGCTCTCGGCATCATCAGCGACGCGCGCTACCGCTTCGAGCGCGGCGTCGACCCTGAGTTCATGGTGCCGGGCGTCGAGCTGGCAACCAAGCTGGTGCTCGATTTCTGCGGCGGCACGCCGTCGGAGATCGAGGTTGCCGGCTATGCCGGCCACAAGCCGAAGATCGTCTCCTTCCCGCTGTCGGAAGTGAAGCGGCTGACCGGCATCGAGGTGCCGAGAGTGGAAGCTCTCGGCATCCTGACCCGTCTTGGCTTCGAGCCGCAGGGGTCGGGCGACGTCGTCAAGGTCAAGGTGCCGTCCTGGCGGCCGGACGTCGACGGCAAGGCCGACCTGGTCGAGGAGGTGATGCGCATTCACGGCGTCGACAATATCGCGCCGCAGCCGCTGACTTCGCATGACGCCGTCAACGGCAGGATCCTGACCACACTGCAGGTGCGCACGCGCGCGGCCAAGCGCGCGCTTGCCGTGCGCGGCATGATGGAGGCCGTCACCTGGTCGTTCATCCCGGCCAGGCACGCCGAGCTGTTCGGCGGCGGCCAGACGGCGCTCAAGCTCGCCAACCCGATCGCCGCCGACATGTCGGACATGCGGCCCTCGCTGCTGCCGGGGCTGATCGCCGCCGCGCAGCGCAATGCCGACCGCGGCATCGGCGACGTAGCGCTGTTCGAAGTCTCCGGCACCTATGAAGGCGACGCGGCCGAGCAGCAGCGGCGCGTGGCCGCCGGCGTGCGGCGCGGCACGGCCAAGCTCGACGGCTCGGGCCGCAGCTGGGCCGGCAATTCAGGACCGGTCGGCGTGTTTGACGCTAAGGCGGACGCGATCGCGGCGCTCGAAGCCTGCGGGGCACCGGTAGACCGGCTGCAGATCGAACCGGGCGGCCCGGCCTGGTATCACCCCGGACGCTGCGGCACGATCAAGCTCGGCCCGAAGACGGTGCTCGGCACTTTTGGCGAATTCCATCCGAAGACGCTCGAAACGCTCGACGTCTCCGGTCCGATCTGCGGCTTCGAGGTTTTTGTCGACACCGTGCCGGAGCCGAAGGCCAAGCCGACGCGCACCAAGCCGAAGCTGGAGCTATCGCCCTACCAGGCGGTGAAGCGCGACTTCGCCTTCGTCGTCGACAAAGCGGTGGAGGCCGGCACGCTGGTGCGGGCGGCTTTAGCCGCCGACAAGAAGCTGGTCACCGGCGTTTCGGTGTTCGACGTGTTCGAAGGCGCCGCGCTGGGTACAGCCAAGAAATCGATCGCCATCGAAGTCTCGATTCAGCCGGTCCAGAAGACTTTGACCGACGAGGATTTCGAGGCGCTGGCCAAACGCATCGTCGAGAACGTCAACAAGCAGACCGGCGGCGTGCTGAGGGCTTAGAGCGGCTCAACGCCGCTCTAAGCATCTGTTTTTACGCAATTCCGGACGGAAAGCTACGGCGAAGTCGCCGAGCCTAACCGCTACGCACTTTTCCTGGAATTGCTTGTGAGGATTGCCGGCAGGCGGCGAATCGCCGTTCAAAGGGCGATGCACCATCTCCGCTATTCCGGGCTTGGCTTCGAAGTGCAGCGCACGGCCTTCCTCGCCATTGTCGTGGCCGACCCGCTGCTGGGCGAGACCCTGGCGCGGGTGCGCGCGCTTGCCTTGCCTGATTGGCTGGTGGTTTCCGGCGCGCTCTACAACAGCGTCTGGAATCACCTGACCGGCAAGCCGCCGGGCTACGGCATCAAGGATGTCGACCTGTTCTATTTCGACGACGCCGACCTCTCCTACGAGGCCGAGGATGCCGTCATTTGCCGGGCCGCGAGGCATTTCGAAGGGTTGCCGTTGCCGGTCGAGGTGCGCAACCAGGCGCGGGTGCATCTGTGGTATCCGGTCAAATTCGGGCAGGAATGCCCGCGCTATGCGAGCGCCAGCGAGTCCATCAGCTATTTCGCGTCGAAGACCCACGCGGTCGGTGTTCGCTACGACGCGGGTGGACATCTCGAATTGGTGGCGCCGTTCGGGCTCGATGACCTCTTCTCGTTCCGCATCACGCCGAACCGGGTGATGGACAACCGGCGGACGCATGAGGTGAAAGGCGAGCGGGCGCGGGAGTGCTGGCCGGAGATTAGCGTGGTGCCTTGGTGAAGGAGTTGGAGACGCCGGCGCGCGGCACCCCCCCCTGTCCTGCCGGACATCTCCCCCTCAAGGGGGGAGATTGGCTGTTCCGTCGACGGCATCTTCCTTTCAACGTTGGTGATTGGCGAAAAGCTGTGTGACATCTGATCTCCCCCCTTGAGGGGGAGATGCCCGGCAGGGCAGAGGGGGGTGCCTCGCGCCGATGTCTCACAGCACTTTGCATCGCCGCCACATGTAAAGGGGCGCCGAAGCGCCCCTTTACATGTCGGCACGTTTTGTGCTCACCCATTCACCAGCGCCATCGCTTCCTCCGTATAACGCTTGCCGACGACCTTGTCGGGCGACAGCGCCTCGCCGATCGCGGCAACCTCGGCAGCATTCAGCTTGATGTCAGCCGCCGCCGTGTTCTGCTCGAGGTGGCGGATCTTTCGCGCGCCGGGGATCGGCACGATGAAATCGCCCTGGTGCAGCACCCAGGCGAGCGCCAGTTGCGCCGGCGTCACGCCCTTCTCCCCGGCCAGCTTTTCCAGCACCGCGATGACGGCGTTGTTGGCTGCCATGGCCTCGGCTTGGAAGCGCGGCAGGCCGAGGCGCCAGTCGCCGGCGCCGAGCGCGTCGGGCTTGCTGATCGCGCCGGTGAGCAGGCCACGGCCGAGCGGGCTATAGGGCACGAAGCCGATGCCGAGCTCGCGGCAGACGGCAAACACCTCGTCCTCGGGATCGCGGCTCCACAGCGAGTATTCGCTCTGCACGGCGGCGATCGGGTGCACGGCATGCGCCCGGCGCAACGTCGCGCCGCTCACTTCCGACAGGCCGAGCGCACGCACCTTGCCCTCGCGCACCAGTTCGGCCATGGCGCCGACCGTGTCCTCGATCGGCACGTTCGGGTCGACGCGATGCTGGTAGTAGAGGTCGATGACGTCGGTGTTAAGCCGCTTCAGCGAGGCTTCGGCCACCGCCTTGACGTGCTCGGGGCGACTGTCGACGCCGATCATGCGGTCGATGCCCGAGCCATGTTCGGAAATCTTGAAGCCGAACTTGGTGGCGATCGTCACCTTGTCGCGCACTGGCTTCAGCGCCTTGCCAAGCAGGATCTCGTTCTCGAACGGGCCATAGACTTCGGCCGTGTCGAAGAAGGTCACGCCGATCTCGACGGCGCGGCGCAGCGTGGCGACCGCTTCGGCCTCCGGCTGGCCGCCATAGGCGAAGCTCATGCCCATGCAGCCCAAGCCGACGGGGAAGACTTCGAGTTCAGTTCCAAGTTTGCGGGTTTGCATGGCGCATCTCCTTGTTGCGATGGGAGGGAGATAACGCCTTGCGCTTCGTTCGATAATCGGTTCCCTTTTGCACGGCTTGATCTATAAAATAGTACAATGAACCGCGCCAACCTCTCGCAGCTCGCTGTGCTTGCCACCGTGGCCCAATGCGCCAGCTTCCGCGGCGCCGCCCGCGAGCTCGGCATCGCGCCGTCGGCGGTCAGCCATGCGGTGTCGAGCCTGGAAGCACGGCTCGGCGTGCGGCTTCTGGCCCGCAGCACGCGCAGCGTCGCGCCCACCGAGGAAGGCGCGCAGCTTTTGGAACGGCTGCGACCGGCATTGTCCGAAATCGACCTCGCGCTGGAGACGGCGGTCGAGGCGCGCGACCGGCCGGCCGGCATTCTGCGGCTCAGCGTGCCGCGCACCGCCGCGCATCTGGTGCTGACGCCGCGCCTCGGCGCCTTCACCGCTGCCTATCCGGACATCGTGCTGGAGATCGTCATCGAGGACCGTTTCACCGATGTGGTCGAGGGCGGCTTCGACGCCGGCGTGCGGCTCGGCGAAAGCCTGCAGCGAGACATGATCGCGGTGCGCATCGGCCCGAATATCCGCGGCGCGGTCGTCGGGGCGCCCTCCTATTTCGCGACCATGCCGAAACCGCGCCATCCGCGCGAGCTGGCCGACCATCGCTGCATCCGATTCCGTTTTTCGAGCGGCATCCTTTATCGCTGGGAGTTCGAGAAGGGCGGCGAAGAGATCGAGATCGCCGCGCAAGGGCCGCTGATCCTCGACGAGGACCATTTGATCGCCCAGGCGGCGATCGACGGGGCAGGGCTTGCCTTCGTCTTCGAGGATTATGTGAAGGCGCCACTCACCGACGGCAGGCTGGTGTGCGTATTGGAGGACTGGTGTCCGCCCTTCGACGGTTTCTTCGTCTATTATCCGAGCCGCAGACAAATGCGGCCGGCGCTCAGGGCTTTCGTGGATTTCTTCAAGATGAGCGCTTAGCCTAACCTCCCCCTTGCGGGGAGGGTAGGTCCGTGCAGCGGAGCGAAGCGGAGACTGCGAGACAGGGCTGGGGTAGCGCCCCTACGAAAGCCCCCACCCCGATCCGCTTTGCGGATCAACCTCCCCACAAGGGGGAGGGTAAGGCACACTGTGGAAGAAAGCCGTCGCCGCAGGCGTTTTCTCACCATGCAACCATCCATCGCCAACACCTCCACCCGTTACGGCTGGGCCATGATCATCCTCCACTGGCTGATCGGCATCATCTTCATCGGCCAGTTCGCGCTCGGCTTCGTCATGGTGCGGATCGAGAGCCAGCGAACGTCCTTCGAACTGATCCAGCTGCACAAATCCTTCGGCTTCCTGCTGCTCGGACTGATCATCCTGCGCATCGCCTGGCGGCTCGGCAACGCGGCGCCGGCACTGCCGGCTTCGGTCGGAACGCTGGAGCGCCGGACGGCGCCGCTGGCGCATTTCGCGCTCTATGCCTTCCAGGTCGCGCTGCCGCTCTCCGGCTGGGCGCTGGTTTCGGTCTCGACGCTGGAAATCCCTACGATGCCGTTCAACCAGTTCGTGATGCCCAATTTGCCGCTGGCCGAATCCGATGCCGCCGAAAGCTTCTGGTCGGCGGCGCATTGGTATCTCGCCTATGCCGGCATCGCGCTGGTGGCGCTGCATATAGGGGCGGCGCTGCGCCATCATTTCCTGCTGCGCGACAATGTGCTGACGCGCATGATCACGCCTTCGTCAGGCGGGGAATAGAACCGCTCCATCATTCGTTGGTGGGCAAGAACGCAGACAAAGCGTATCTGCGGAAGGAAGAAACCATGAAAGCGCGTATCCTCGGATTGGCGGCTTTTGCCGCTTGCCTCGTCATGCCTGTCTACGCGGCGGTGGCGCTGAGCGAAGCCGCCGGCAGCTACACGATCAGCCCGGCCGGCTCCTCGATCCGCTTCAGCATCGGCAAGGCCGGCGGCGGTGGCTTCGATGGCGCCTTCAGCCGCTTCAAGGGCACGATCCGCATCGACAATCGCGACGTGGGCCGCTCCAGGGTCGACCTCATCATCTATCCCGAAAGCGTCGGCACCGGCCAGGGCCGCATCGACGCCTTCCTGCGCTCCGACGCGGTGTTCGACGCCGCCAACAGTCCAGAGATCCAGTTCCGCTCGACCAGCGTGACCCGCACCGGCGACACGACGGCACTGGTGACCGGCCAGCTGACGGCGCGCGGCAAGACGTTTCCGGAAAAATTCACGGCGGAGCTCGGCGGATTGAAGGGCGGGACCATCAAGTTCCACGTCACCGGCAAGGTGCTGAGGTCCCGCTACGGCATGGATGTCGGCACGCCGCTCTATTCCAACGTCGTCGACTTCGACATGACGTTGACGGGCAGGAGGGGCTAGCTCTAGTCGCGCATCCTCGGGTTCGTCATCCTAGGGCGGAGCAAGCAGCGAAGCGACGCGCGCAGACCCTAGGATCATGCCGTGACGCTAAGGCGTTGCAACAATTACAGAATTCTACACCGCCCCCATGATACAGCCTAGGCCACGGCATGGATCCTGAGGTCTGCCCGAGGATGACGAAGGTGCTTTGTGACCCGCGTCCCGCATTGGCTTTTCCGCCGATTTCGGGCAAACCTCGTCGCCTGTAAACCGACATGGAGAAGCGTGATGTTCCGATGGGGTGTTCTGTCGACGGCAAAGATCGGCCGCGAGCAGCTTTTGCCGGCAATCGTGGATTCGGAGACCGGCGTTCTGTCGGCGATCGCCAGCCGCGACTTGTCGAAAGCCAAGGCCCTGGGCGAGCGTTTCGGCGCCCGTCATGCCTTCGGCTCCTATGAGGAGCTGCTTGCCTCGAAGGAGGTCGACGGCGTCTACATCCCGCTGCCGACCTCGCAGCATGTCGAATGGACGGCCAAAGCCATCGAGGCGGGCAAGCATGTGCTGGTCGAGAAGCCGCTGGCGCTCGACGCCAAGGACATCCCGCCGCTGATCAAGCTGCGCGACCAGAAGAAAGTGCTGGTCTGCGAGGCCTTCATGGTCGTCTACCATCCGCAATGGATCAAGGTGCGCGACCTCATCGCCAGCGGCGCCATCGGCCGGCTGCGCCATGTGCAGGGCGCCTTCTCCTATTACAATGTCGACCCCAAGAACATGCGCAACCAGCTCGATCTCGGCGGCGGCGCGCTGCCCGACATCGGTGTCTACCCGACGGTGTCGACGCGGTTTTCGACCGGCAAGGAGCCGACCCGCGTGCAGGCGACGATCGAGCGCGACAAGACCTTCGGCACCGACATCTATTCCTCGATCCGCGCCGATTTCGGCGACTTCGAACTGTCGTTCTACCTGTCGACGCAGATGGCGTCGCGGCAGGTGATGGTGTTCCACGGCGAGAAGGGTTTCATCGAGGTCCTTGCCCCGTTCAATGCCGGTCTTTACGACCACCACCGCGTCGAACTGCACAACCAGAACCACAGCGAGGCGCAGGTGTTCCGCTTCCCCGGCACCCAGCAATACCGGCTTGAGGTCGAGACCTTCGCCAGGGCGGCGCAGGGCGGCAAGGAGCGCGTCTTCACGCTCGAGGAATCGGTGCTCAACCAGAAGGTCATCGACGCCATCTTCCGCGCCGGCAACAGGGACGGGTGGGAGCCCGTCTGACCGTCGCCAACAGCCACTTCAGGGGAGGGCAATCATGGCTGACGACGCGGACGTGATCATTGTCGGCGCGGGGCTGGCGGGCCTCGTTGCCACGGCCGAGCTGACCGAGGCCGGCAAGAAGGTCGTTATCGTCGACCAGGAACCGGAGCAGTCGCTGGGCGGCCAGGCCTTCTGGTCGTTCGGCGGGTTGTTTCTGGTCGATTCGCCCGAACAACGGCGCATGCGCATCCGCGATTCGCACGGCCTGGCGCTCGAGGACTGGCTGGGCACCGCCGCCTTCGACCGCCCGGAGGATTTCTGGCCGCGCAAATGGGCGGAGGCCTATGTCGGCTTCGCCGCCGGCGAGAAGCGTGCCTGGCTGATCGAGCGCGGGATGAAATTCTTTCCCGTCGTCGGCTGGGCCGAACGCGGCGGCGGCAATGCTTGCGGCCACGGCAATTCGGTGCCGCGCTTCCACATCACCTGGGGCACCGGCCCCGGCGTGCTCGAACCTTTCGTGCTGCGCGTGCGCGAGGCGCAAAAGCGCGGGCTGGTTGAGTTCAAGTTCCGCCACCGGGTCAACGAGATCATCCGCACCGGCAATACCGTCACCGGCGTGCGCGGCGACGTGCTGGAACCGAGCAACGTCGGGCGCGGCCGCAAGAGCTCTCGTCACGTGACAGGAGACTTCGAGCTCCATGCGCAAGCGGTGATCGTGGCTTCCGGCGGCATCGGCGGCAATCACGAGCTGGTGCGCAGGAACTGGCCTGAGCGTCTGGGGGCGCCGCCGAAGCGCATGATCACCGGCGTGCCGGACCACGTCGACGGCCGCATGCTGGCGATCACGGAAGCGGCCGGCGGCAAGGTCATCAACCGCGACCGCATGTGGCATTATGTCGAAGGCATCAGGAACTGGGCGCCTATCTGGACCGAGCATGCGATCCGTATCCTGCCCGGGCCGTCGTCGCTCTGGCTGGACGCACGCGGCAAACGGCTGCCGGTGCCGCTCTATCCGGGTTTCGACACGCTGGCCACGCTCAGCCATATCATGGGCACCGGCTTCGACTATTCCTGGTTCATCCTGACCAAGAAGATCATCCAGAAGGAGTTCGCGCTGTCGGGCTCCGAGCAGAACCCGGATTTGACAGGCAAGAGCTGGCGGCAGGTGCTGGGCCGCGCGACGTCAGGCATTCCCGGCCCGGTGAAGGCCTTCATGGAGAAGGGCGAGGACTTTATCGTCGAGACCGACCTTTCGAAGCTGGTGGCGCGCATGAACGCGCTGGCCGGCGGCGAGCCGCTGCTCGAGGTGGCGCAGGTCGAGCGCGAGATCCGCGCCCGCGACATGCAGCTCGACAATCTGTTCTCCAAGGATGCGCAGATCACCGCGCTGCGCGGCGCGCGGGCCTATCTCGGCGACCGGCTGATCCGCACCGCCAGGCCGCACAAGATGCTCGACCCGGCGAACGGCCCGCTGATCGCCGTTAGGCTCAACATCCTGACCCGCAAGACGCTGGGCGGCCTGCAGACCGACCTCGACAGCCGCGTGCTCGACGCCGGGGGCCAACCGGTGCAGGGGCTCTACGCGGTCGGCGAGGTCGCCGGCTTCGGCGGCGGCGGCGTGCACGGCTATGCGGCGCTCGAAGGCACGTTTCTTGGCGGCTGCATCTTTTCGGGGCGCAGCGCGGGACGGGCGGCGGCGAAGGCCGTCGGCTGAGAAGAGTCGACGCCATAACTGAGATGCTGGCGGAACAGCGACGTCGCAGCTTTCGCTCCTAGCCGGAAGTTTTTTGCGCTTGCGAGAATCCTTTTGACCATACCGAACGTCTTTCCTGTGCAACCCCAAAACAGGAAACGATCATGACCTACAACCTCATCCGTTACGGCGTGAAGGACGCCAGCATCGCCGAGAACCGGGCGCTGGTGGCAAACGTGTTCGAGGCGCTGGATGAAACGCAGCCTCAATCCGTGCGCTATCTGGTGCTCGAACTGGACAATGGTGAATTCGTCCACCTTGTCGGCTACGACAAGGACAGCTCGGCGCTCACCGAACTCGACGCTTTCAAGACCTTCGGCGCCGATCATGCCGAACGGCGTTCGACGCCGCTTGCCAGGTCGCCGGCGAAGATCGTCGGTAATTATCGTATGCTGGCGAAGGCCGACGAAGCCGTGCCGGCCTGATCCGGGCGGGGTATGGCTGACGAGCCGGCGGTCAAGAGAACGAGGACGATGAGCCCAGCAAGATTCGGCCGCGCGGAACTTGAAGCCATGGTCGTCGGCCTGCGCCCGAAACTGCACCGCTACGCGGCGCGCATGGCCGGCTCGGCGATAGAGGGCGAGGACATCGTGCAGGAGGCGGTGGTGAAGGCGCTCGCCGCGCATGATGGCGGTGCTCTCGTCGAACGGCCCGAGCAGTGGCTGTTCCGTATCGCCCACAACGCGGCGCAGGACCATCTGCGCCGTCGCCAGCGCGAGCGTTCCCGCATCACCGAGGCCGACATGACAACGGTTGAGGACCTTTCCGCCAGCGCGGAGGCGAGACTGGCGGCGGCAACGAGCCTGCGCAGCTTCATGCGGTTGACGCCGGCGCAGCGCAGCGCGGTCATCCTGGTCGACGTGCTCGGCCTCAGCCTGCAGGAAACCTGCGAGGTGACGGGCGCCACGCTTGCCGCGGTCAAGGCGTCGCTGCATCGCGGCCGCGCGGAGTTGAAGGCATTGGCGATGGCGCCCGATGAAGCGACCATCCCGAAGCTCGATCCTGGAGACGAACGCCGGCTGCGCCGCTATATCGATCTCTTCAATGCCCGCGATTTCGACGGGGTCAGGGCGCTGATCGCCGAGGACGTCCAGGTCGACGTCGTCAACCGCACCCGCCTGCGCGGCAAGAAGGAAGCCTCGACCTATTTCGGCAATTACGACCGTATGAACGACTGGGCGCTGGCGCTCGGTTTCGTGGAGGGCCGGCCGGCGATCCTGATCCGCAACCCGCAGGCGGACAATGCCGTGCGCGGCTTCATGCTGGTCGACTGGCGCAGCGAAGAGGTGGTTCGCATACGCGATTTCCGCCACGTGTCTTATTGCGTCGCGGAGGCCGACATCCTGTTCGTCCCTGGCGAGCCGGCATGACGGGGTCCGGGCCGAGTTTGCTCGCGCCGCGAACGCGTCTATCTCTTTGTTCTTGCGCAGTTCCGAGGCCGCCAATACCGCATCCGGCATAGCGATTCGGCCGGGCAAGGCTGTATGTGGGCCGACGGCATCGGCGGCAGGATTGCACATGCGTCCTTCATCAGGCCTCGAAAGGCTGAACGCGCTTTCGGACGGCGGTTTCGCCGTGCTCATGATCGCGGCCTTGGGGCATGGCCTTATCAAATCATCGTGAAGTCGCGCGATCGTCACGGATCGGCCATCGGAGCAACAGCATAGGCCTGCTCGACGTCAGCCCGTTCCAGCCTGATACGCCCGGTACGATCCTTGACCGGCCGCGAAGAGGGCACCCTGGCAAGGCGTCGTTAGTTCAAGACGTCGTTAGTTTATGTCTTTTCACCAATCATGTCGTGCGGGCGGATAGCCCGCGAGGTCCCCAATGTCTCTCAATGAAGCCACCAAGCCCGCCAAGCGGAATTCTCGCCAGCCTAAGGCAGCGGCCGGAGCGCCGGCCCGCGATCCGGTCCTCATCGGCCCCGATTTCATCCAGAAGGGCGAGCCTCATGAGAGGCTCGACCAGTTCTTCGGCGACTTGGCGAGCCGCTTCGACGCCGCGCCGGCGGTCATTTCCGGCGGCCGGCCCTGGTCGTATCGCGAGCTGAACAACCGCGCCAACCAGTTCGCGCATCTTTTGATCGAGCGCGGCGTGAAGGCCGGCGACCGGATAGGCCTTTTGCTGGACCGCTCCGCCGAAACCTATATCGCCATACTTGCGGTGATGAAGGCCGGCGCGGCATTCGTTCCGCTGGCAACGGCATTTCCCGAAGATCGCATGGTGATGATCATCGAGGATGCCGGCGTCACGATGGTGATCAGCGTCTCCGGCTACGCGGCGCGCGTGGCGCGCCTGCCCGTTCCGCATATCTCAATCGATTCCGCGGAGTCCGAAATCGCGCTGCAGCCGGAAACGGCGCCCTTGCCGGGCGGCACCTGGGATCCAACCTGCTACATCCTTTACACTTCGGGCACGACGGGCAAGCCCAAGGGCGTGGTGATCACACACCAAAGCTTCTGCAACTTCATCCGCGTCGCCGCGGCGTCCTACGGCTACCAGCCGGGCGATCGCGTGTACCAAGGCATGACCATCGCCTTCGATTTCTCCTCGGAGGAGATCTGGGTGCCGTTTGCCGCCGGCGCCACCGTCGTGCCGGCGCCCGGCCAACAGCCGCTGGTGGGCGAGGAACTGGCCAGCTTCCTGCGTGAGCATAACATCACCTGCATGGCCTGCAGCCCGACGCTGTTGTCGTCTATCGAGAGCGACGCGCCAAGCCTGCGCGCGATCCTGGTCGGCGGCGAGGCCTGCTCGCAGAAGCTCGTCATGCGCTGGGCCAAGCCCGGTCGCCGGATCCTCAACACCTATGGGCCGACCGAAGCGACGGTCACCGCGACGATGGCCCTGCTGACCCCGGACGAGCCGGTAACCATCGGCAAGCCGCTGCCCACCTATTCGATCGCTATTCTCGACCCTGAAAAGCCGCGGGTGCTGAGCGGCGACCAGCTAGGCGAGATCTGCATCGGCGGCATGGGCGTGGCGGTCGGCTATCTCAATCGGCCGGAGCTCACCGAACAGCGATTCATCAACGATTTCATCGGCCTGCCCAACAACCCCAGCGGCCGCATCTATCGTACGGGCGACCTTGGCCGCATCAACGACAAGGGCGATATCGAATATCACGGCCGCATCGACACACAGGTGAAAATCCGCGGTTACCGCATCGAACTAGGCGAGATCGAGGCCGTGCTCCTGGATCAGCCGGGCATCGCGCAGGCCGCGGTCACGACGTGGGAGATCGAGCCCGAGCGCACGGAGCTGGTCGCCTATTATGCTCCCAAGAGCGGCGGCGACGGCGTGGACCGCACGGCACTGGTGCAGGAGCTCAAACGACGGCTGCCCGATTACATGGTGCCAGCCTATCTGGAGCAGCTGCCGGCGATCCCGATGACCGTTTCCAACAAGGTCGATTTGAGGAAACTGCCTAAGCCGACCAGCGCCCGCGTCGCCGCCGGCCATGCGATGATCGACCCGCGCAACGAGGACGAGAAGTTCCTCGTCGACACGCTGGCCGACGTGCTGAAGTTCGAGGACATCTCGATCGAGGATCACTTCTTCGACGATCTCGGCGCGAACTCCTTGTTGATGGCCCGGTTCTGCGCGCGCATCCGCTCGCGCAAGGCCTGGTCGACGACGTCCATGCGAGACATTTACCTGCACCCTACGGTAGCGAAGCTCGCCGAGCATCTGCGGGCGCCGCAGATGGCCGCAGTCGCCGCAAGCGAACCCATGCTGACGCACCGCGCCTCCAATTTTGCCATCTGGGCAACGGGATTCGGCCAATTGCTGTTCTACGCCGCCTACAGCTATCTCGCGCTGTGGGCGATCAATGACGGGCTCAACTGGGTCTATGACGCTCTGGACGACCCGGCGGCTCTCTATCTGCGCTGCGTGCTTCTGTCCGCCGGCGTGTTCTTCGGGTTGAGCGGCTTCGCCATCGTCGCCAAATGGCTGCTGGTCGGCCGCTGGAAGGCCGAAACCTTCCCGATCTGGGGCTGGCGCTACTATCGCTTCTGGGTCGTCAAGACGCTGGTCCGCAGCGCGCCGGTCGTGCTGTTCCGCGGCAGTCCGCTCTACAGCCTCTATTTGCGCCTGCTCGGCGCGCGGCTCGGCCACCGCACGGTCATCGAGTGCAGAGCCGTTCCGGTCTGCACCGACCTGATCAGCATCGGCGACAATTCCATCCTGCGCAAGGATTCAACGATCCTCGGTTTCCGCGCCCAGGCGGGCTACATCCATACCGGGCCTGTAAGCATCGGCAACAATGCCTTCGTCGGCGTTGGCTCGGCCCTGGACATCGGCACCCGCATGGGTGACGGCGCCCAGCTCGGCCATGCCTCCTCGCTGCATCGCGGACAGGCCATCCCGGCCGGCGAGCGTTGGCACGGATCGCCGGCGATCCCGACCGAGGCCGATTACTGCACCGTTCCCAATGTCCCGCTGTCGAGGGCTCGCCGCTTCATCTACGAGGCGATCCAGCTCTTCATCCTTTTCGCGATCGTCACGCCATTCCCGCTGCTGTTCCACGCCTATTGGGAAAATGTCGGCGACGACTATGAGGAAACCATCGGCGTCGTGGCGATCGGCACCACGGTCACGGTGGCGGGCTTCATCGTCGGCGGGGTGCTGCTGGCGGCCATCGTGCCGCGGCTGTTCAACCTGCTGCTGAAGCCAGGCCGGAACTATTCGCTCTACGGGTTCCACTACTGGCTGCAAACGATGCTGGAGCTGATCAGCAACGTGCGGCTGCTGAACGTGCTGTTCGGCGACAGCTCCGCCATCATCTACTACCTGCGCGCCATCGGGTGGCGGCTGAACAAGGTGGATCAGACCGGCTCGAATTTCGGCACCAACCAGCGGCACGAAAACCCGCAGTTGAGCGAGATCGGCTCGCATACGATGGTGTCCGACGGTCTGTTCATGGTCAACATGCAGAAGTCGGCCAACTCCTTCCGCCTCGAGCATACGCGCGTCGGCGAACGCAACTTCTTCGGCAACAACATCATCTATTCACCGGATTCGCGCGCCGGCGACAATTGCCTGCTCGGGACCAAGGTCCACGTTCCGGTCGACGGCCCGATGCGCGAGAATGTCGGGCTGTTGGGCTCGCCACCCTTCGAAATTCCGCGCATGGTCAATCGCGACAAGGAACTTCTCGGATTGATCTCCGACAAGGAGCGGAACCGCCGCCTGCCGCTGAAGAACCTGCACAATCTGGTCACCGCTATGATGTTCGTGGCGGCGCAGTGGCTGATCCTGTTCCTGACGCTCGCCATCTGGGACCGCGCGCTCAACTACTACAGCGAATGGGCGCAGACGGCGCTGTTCGTGGCGGTGACGCTGACCACGGCGATCGGCATCCCGTTTTACATCTTCCTCGAACGCGCCAGCCTCGGCTTCCGCCGGCTGAAGCCGAGAATGGCGACGATCTACGACCCCGTTTTCTGGCGGCATGAACGTCACTGGAAGCTGTCCGATTCACCGATCATGGGCCTGTTCACCGGCACGCCGTTCCGGCCGCTCATCCTGCGCATGCTGGGTGTGAAGGTCGGGTTGCGCCTCTATGACGGCGGCAGCATCATAACCGAGCGGTCGCTGGTGGAGATCGGCGACGACGTGACCCTCAACGAGGGCTGCGTCATCCAGGCTCACTCGCTTGAGGAAGGCGCGTTCAAGTCCGATTACATCCGCATCGGCAACGGCTGCACGCTGGCGCCGTCCGCCTTCGTTCACTACGCTGTGGTGATGGGCGAGGGATCCGTGGCGGACGTCGACTGCTTCGTCATGAAGGGCGAGGTCCTCGAGCCGAACACGGTCTGGCGCGGCAACCCGGCGAAGCTTTACGGCGTCGTGACACCGATCGATGCCCGGGCCATGGAAATCGGACACGCCTCGTGACCAGCCGCGCCGGCATGCGCGAATACCCGGTTGCCCTGGAGCCCGTCGGCAAGGGCAACCGGGCGGCGATACTGGCGCTCGAACTGTTGCCGCAGCAGCAAGGCTTCGTCGCCTCCAACGCCGAATCGCTTGCGGAGGCCCGGCAGGACGACGAGGCGATCGCCCGGGCCGTGGTCGCCGCCGGTCGTGTCGTCGGATTTCTGATGTACAGCGCGCCCGAGGACGACGACGAAGCGATCATCTATCGCTTGATGATCGACCGTCGCGAGCAGGGCAAAGGTCTTGGCAGCGCCGCAGTCGCCAAGCTGCTGGAAGAGATTGCGCGGCTCGGCCGTATCCGCCGTGTTTCGATCTGCTATGAGCCGGAAAACGAGGCGGCGCGCCGGCTATATGCCGGCTTCGGTTTCGTCGAGCGAGGACTGGACGAAGACGGCGAGATGATCGCCGACCTGGAACTGGGCGGATAAAGCATTGGACATCCGGCCCAAGGGCTCGTCCGCAAGCATCGAACGCGCCATTGAGCAGGCGTTGACCCGCCTCGCGCCGCCCGGCCTCGGCATCGGTTGCCGTCAAATCCAAGCCGGAGACGAACAGCACATCCTGCCCGGGGAACGCGCTTCCATCGCGACACGCGACCGCAGGACGCGCGCCGCTACCGGGGCGGGCCGCCGGGTCGCGCACGAGTTGCTGCGGCGCCTGGGGTGCAAGGATCTCGCGGTATTGCGCGGCGAACTGGGAGAGCCTGTGTGGCCGGCTGGCATTGTCGGTTCGATTGCGCATGACGACGAGATCGCCGTGGCGGTCGCCGCGCGATCGGAGGCGGTCCGAAGCGTCGGCGTCGATATCGAGCCTGCCTCGCCATTGCCTGACGAGCTTCGAGCCATGGTAGCGGCGCCGCAAGACCGCCTGGGCGATCTCGATGCAAAGCTGGGCGGCCGCATTCTGTTCGCGGTCAAGGAGGCGGCCTACAAAGCGTCGTTTCCGCTCGACGGCCGGGTGCTCGGTTTTGAGGACATCGCCATCGATTTCGAATCCGGCGAAGCCGTCACTTGCTCAGGCCGGCGACTGACGGTGCGCTTCACCACTTCCCCACGAATCCTGGCGCTGGCTTACACCGCCTAAGCGTGAGTGCGCTGCCGTTCCTGGCCTGATTGGTGATCCGTTGCTGCCGTCCGGGCGTGTATCTGCGGCCGCAGCACCCGGGCGCGGAATCCGGGCTGATGGCAATCACGAGGTCTTGCGCCCCGGGCCGCGGCGACATGCCATCAGTATCGATGTTTAAAACATCAATCATTGACTGTAGGACATTTTAATGTAGGCTACAGCACCGAGACCTCATATTTCAGAAGTGAACCAGAGAGTCGCCGGTGATAACCGCACCGCAATTGCGCGCCGCCAGATCGCTGCTCGGCATCGATCAACGGCGGCTCGCCGAATTGTCCGGCCTGTCGGTGCCGACGATCCAGCGCATGGAAGCCAGCGGCTCGATCATCCGGGGCAACGTCGATTCGCTGATGAAGCTGATCGCGGCGCTCGATGTGGCCGGCATCGAGCTGATCGGCGAAGGCGCGGTCAGCCAGGGCGGCGGCCGCGGCGTGCGGCTGAAGGCCGGGTTCGATCCGGCCAAGTCGTCCGAAGCCGGCGGCAACGAAGCTGAACCGGGCGGGAGCCTGGCGTGAATTCGACCGTGGCCCTTCTGCTGTGCGGTCCCGCCGCGCTTCTAGGAACAGCCATCCTGGCCGTGGCCGCCAGCCGGCTCGTCTATGCGACGCGTCTGATCTATGGCGCGGCGCTTGTCATCTCTGCCGCGCTGCTCGTCACCATAGCGGGCCATCTCGCCGGCAGCCCCGGCGAGGTGTCCGCCATCACCTTGCCGCTCGGCCTGCCCTGGACCGGCGCCCGGTTTCGTCTCGACGGCCTGTCGGCGTTCTTTCTCGTCGTCGTCAATCTGGGCGGCGCCGTCACCAGCCTCTACGCACTTGGCTACGGCCGGCACGAATCCGCGCCGCACCGTGTGCTGCCGTTCTATCCGGCATTCCTCGCCGGCATGAACCTGGTCGTGCTGGCCGACGACGCCTTCAGCTTCCTGTTGTCGTGGGAGTTCATGTCGCTCGCCTCCTGGGCGCTGGTCATGGCGCATCACAGCGACGCGGCCAACAGACGGGCCGGCACCATCTACCTGGTGATGGCCAGCTTCGGCACGCTGGCGCTGCTGCTTGCCTTCGGCCTGCTGGCTGGGCCGACCGGAAGCTATGCATTCGACACAATGCGGGTGGCGCATCCCGGGCGGTTCGCCGCCGGCGCGGTGCTCGGCCTCATGCTGCTCGGCGCCGGCTCCAAGGCCGGCCTCGTGCCGCTGCATGCCTGGCTGCCGCTTGCCCATCCGGCAGCACCCAGCCACGTCTCGGCGCTGATGAGCGGCATCATGACGAAGGTCGCCGTCTATGGTTTCATCCGCGTGGTCTTCGACCTGCTTGGCGAGCCGGCATGGTGGTCGGGCATAGCCGTGCTTCTCATCGGCGGCGTGACGGCGGTCCTCGGCATCCTGCACGCGCTGATGGAAAAAGACCTCAAGCGGCTGCTGGCCTATTCGACCATCGAGAACATCGGCGTCATCTTCGCCAGCCTCGGCCTGGCGCTGGCGTTCAAGGCGAACGCCATGCCGTCGGTGGCGGCGCTGGCCTTCACCGCGGCGCTCTTCCACGTGCTGAACCATTCCTTCTTCAAGAGCCTGCTGTTTTTCGGCGCAGGCGCCGTGCTGACGGCGACCGGCGAGCGCGATATGGAGAAGCTGGGCGGCCTCATCCATCGCCTGCCGGTGACCAGCTTCGTCTTCCTCCTCGGCTGCGTCTCGATCTCGGCGCTGCCGCCGTTCAACGGCTTCGCCTCCGAATGGCTTGCCTTCCAGGCGATATTGCAGAGCCCCGAGCTGCCGCACTGGGGGTTGAAGGTCATCGTGCCCGCGGTCGGCGGCATGCTGGCGCTGGCCGCGGCGCTGGCCGTGGCCTGCTTCGTCAAGGCGTTCGGCATCACCTTCCTGGGCCGGGTGCGATCGCCGGTGGTGGAACGGGCGCATGAGGTCGACCGCTGGTCGCTGGCGGCGATGGCCGTGCTTGCCGCCTTCTGTCTGCTCGCCGGCATTCTGCCCGGCTTCGTCATCGACGGCTTGTCGCCGGTGACGCTTTCGCTGATCGGCGACCGCATGCCGGTGCAGACGGCGCAGCCCTGGCTGTCGATCGTGCCGATCGCCGAGAGCCGCAGCTCCTACAACGGCCTGCTGGTGTTCGTCTTCATCACCATCTCGGCCTCGCTCGCGGCCTTCGTCATCCACCGCTTCGCCTCGCACGCGCTGCGCCGCGGTCCGGCATGGGGGTGCGGCTTCGCCGACGCGGTGCCCGCCGCGCAATATACGGCCGTCAGCTTCGCGCAGCCGATTCGCCGCGTCTTCGGCGGCTTCGCGTTCCGCGCCCGCGAGACGGTGGAAATGCCGGCGCCGGGCTCCCTCGAACCGGCGCGCCTCAAGGTGGATATGCACGATGTCGCCTGGGAGATTTTCTACCAGCCGATCACCGGCGCGATCGATTTCGCCACCGAGCGGCTGAATCACCTGCAGTTCCTGACCATCCGACGCTATCTGACGCTGGTCTTCCTCTACCTCGTCATCCTGCTTCTGGTGCTGGCGCTATGGCCGTGATTTTCGAGCTGGCCGTGCAGGGCGCGCAGATGCTTTCGGTGCTTCTGCTGGCGCCGCTTCTGATCGGCTTCGTGCGCAAGGTGAAGGCGAGGCTGGTCAGGCGGCAAGGACCTGCGCTGATCCAGCCCTATCGCGACCTGATCAGGCTGATGCGCAAGGAGGTGGTGCTGGCGGACAATGCGTCCTGGCTGTTCCGCGTGACGCCCTACCTGATCTTTGCCGCCACATGGGTCGCGGCGGCGCTCGTTCCGACGTTCGCCACCGGCCTCGAGTTCAGCTGGGCCGCCGATCTCATCGTCATCGTGGCGCTGCTCGGCAGCGCGCGCTTCTTCCAGGCGCTGGCCGGCATGGATGTCGGCACCAGTTTCGGCGGCATCGGCGCCAGCCGCGAGGTCATGATCGCCTCGCTGGCCGAACCCGCGATGCTGCTCATCGTGTTCAGCCTGGCGCTGGTGGCCGGCGCCACGCAGCTTTCGACGGTCGCCGCCTTCATGGGATCGCCGCAGGTCGGACTGCGGGTGTCGCTCGGCATGTCGCTGATCGCCCTGGTGATGGTGGCGATCGCCGAGAATGCCCGCGTACCGGTCGACAATCCGGCGACGCATCTGGAACTCACCATGGTGCATGAGGCGATGATCCTGGAGTATTCCGGCCGCCATCTGGCGATGATCGAACTCGCCAGCTTCCTCAAGCTGGTGCTGTACGTGTCGCTGATCTCCTGCGTCTTCCTGCCCTGGGGGCTGGCGGGCGCCGGGGCGGGGCCGAAAGCGCTGGCCATCGGCGCCGCCGCCTATCTGATCAAGCTTGCCGTGCTTGCCATCCTGCTTGCCGTGTTCGAGACGGCGGTCGCCAAGATGCGCGTCTTCCGCGTGCCGGACTTCCTTGGCGCGGCGCTCATGCTGGCGCTGCTCGGCACGCTGTTGCTGTTCGTCTCGCGGAGCCTGTGATGAACGGTCTCACCTTCGATATCGCCCATCTGCTCGCCGGCAGCCTGGTGCTGATCTCCTTCATGATGCTCTACCAGGACCGCCTGTTCGCGCTGATCAACGTCTTTGCGCTGCATGCGGTCGTGCTGGCGCTCTCGGTGGCCTGGCAGGCCTATATCCAGGACGCGCACCATCTCTACATCACCGCCGCCATCGCGCTGGTCTTCAAGGCGATCATCATCCCCGTCGGGCTGCATCGCATCATCCAGCGGCTCGGCATCCACCGCGACATCGAGACCGCCGTCGGCATCGGCCCGACCATGCTTGCCGGCATCGGGCTGGTGACGCTGTCCATGGTGCTGATGCTCAGGGTGACGCCCGAGGCCGACCCGCTGGCCCGCGAGGACCTCGCCTTCGCGCTGTCGATCATCTTGCTGGGACTCCTGGTGATGGTCACAAGGCGCAACGCCGTCAGCCAGGTCGTCGGCTTCATGTCGCTGGAGAACGGCCTGGTGCTGGCCGCCACCGGCGCCAAGGGCATGCCGCTGGTCGTCGAGATCAGTGTCGCCTTCTCGATCCTGATCGCCTTCATCGTCATCGGCGTGTTCCTGTTCCGCATCCGCGAGCGGTTCGATTCGGTCGATGTCGGCGCGCTCGACGATTACCGGGGAGAGCGTAGGTGAGCGCGGTTTCCTTCGACGCCGTGGCCGCGATCCTCTTTATTCCGGCGGGCGCCGCGGCCATTCTGGTGGCATTGCCGAACTATCGGATGACGGCGGTCGTCAACGTCATAGCGAGCCTGCTCACCTTGCTCGCGGCGCTGTCGTTGTTCGTCACGGCGCGGCCTGCGCCCGGCCAATATCTCCTCGTCGACGACCTCAACATCGTCTTCATCGTGCTCAACACATTCGTCGGCTTCACCACCAGCGTGTTCAGCGCCTCTTACATCGCCCACGAGCTGGAGACCGGCCGGCTGACCGCGCCGAACCTGCGGTTCTACCACGCGATGTACCAGATCATGATGTTCGGCATGAACCTGGCCTTCGTGTCGAACAATATCGGACTGATGTGGGTCGCGGTGGAGCTGGCAACGCTGACCACCGTGCTCATGGTCGGCATCTACCGCACCCATGAGGCGCTGGAGGCGGCCTGGAAGTATTTCATCCTCGGCAGTGTCGGCATCGCGCTGGCGCTGTTCGGCACCATCCTCGTCTACATGGCCGCGCAGCCGGTCGTCGGCGCGGGCAACAACGCCATGATCTGGTCGGTGCTGATCGACAAGGCGGCGCGTTTCGACCCGGCCCTGCTCAGCGTCGCGTTCATCTTCCTGTTGCTCGGCTACGGCACCAAGGTCGGTCTCGCCCCCTTGCATGCCTGGCTGCCGGATGCGCATGCCGAGGGCCCGACGCCGATCTCGGCGGTGCTGTCGGGCCTGCTGCTCAACGTCGCGCTCTACGCCGTGCTGCGCTTCAAGCTCTTGCTCGCAGCGAATCCGCAGGCGATTGGGCCGGGACCGCTGATGGTGACCATGGGACTGACCTCACTGCTCTTCGCGGCCTTCATGCTCTACCGCCGCCGCGACATCAAACGCCTGTTCGCCTATTCCTCGATCGAGCACATGGGCATCATCGTCTTCGCCTTCGGCATGGGCGGCCCGCTCGCCAATTTCGCCGGCCTGCAGCACATGGTGATGCACAGCCTGACCAAGTCGGCGATCTTCTTCGCCGTCGGCCATATCGCGCAGGTCAAGGGCACGCAGAAGATCTCCGAGATCAGGGGGCTGACCGAAAGCCATCCGGGACTTGGCTGGGCGCTCGTCATCGGCGTCGTGGCCATAGCCGGGCTGCCGCCGCTTGGCATCTTCATGAGCGAATTCCTGGTCGTCAGCTCGACTTTCGCCAGGCATCCGTGGCTGGCGATCCCGCTGGTGTTCGGGCTGCTCATCGCTTTCGGCGCGCTGTTGCTGCGGCTGACCGGCCTCGCCTTCGGCGAGCCGCGCGGCGGCATGGCGCCCGTCCAGGCGTCCTACGTGCCGATGTATTCGCACCTGGCACTGGTGTTCGCCGCCGGCATCTACCTGCCGGCACCGCTGGTGGCGTGGTTCCAGCATGTCGCCGGTATCCTGGGGTGAGGCAATGAGCAGGAAAAACACGCCCGCGCTCGCCGAGCTCATCGAGGCAGGCCGCCGGATCGAGCGCCACGCCCCCTGGTCCCGCGCCGTGGTCACCCCAAAGGCCTGGAGCCTTGCCGCCAGGCAGCTCGCCGATGGCCGGTGGGGCCTGCTCGGCCTGTGGGGGGAGCCGGACAAGGTGCACATGGCGCTTCTCGACGAGGCGCTGAACATCGGCGTGATCAGCCTGGATTGTCGCGGCGGCCGCTACCCCTCGGTCGGCCAGCACCATCCGCCGGCCTTGCGGCTGGAACGCGCCGCGGCGGACCTCTTCGGGCTGGCGCCGCAGGGCCTGCCCGACACCCGCCGCTGGCTGGACCACGGCCAATGGGGCATCAGTCATCCGCTGGCGGCGTCGCCCGGCGGATCGGCGGCCGCGTCCGCCTACCGTTTCCTCGCGGCGGAGGGCGAGAGCCTTCACCAGATCCCCGTCGGGCCGGTGCATGCCGGCATCATCGAGCCGGGACATTTCCGCTTCACGGCTGGCGGCGAAACGGTGGTGCGGCTGGAGGAGCGGCTGGGCTATGTGCACAAGGGCATCGAAGGGTTGATGCGGGGCGCATCGATCGATCGCGCCGCGAGGCTGGCGGGCCGGACCTCCGGCGACAGCACGGTCGCCTATTCGCTGGCCTTTGCCCGCGCGGTGGAGGCCGCGCTCGGCGTCGAAGCGCCGGCGCGCGCGGTATGGCTGCGCGCGCTGATGGCCGAACTCGAGCGCCTTGCCAATCACCTCGGCGACATCGGCGCCATCTGCAACGACGCCGCCTTCGCGCTGATGCACGCGCATTGCGGGGTGCTGCGCGAACGCGTGCTGCGCGCCGCCGATGCGGCCTTCGGCCATCGCCTGATGCGTGACCGCATCATGCCCGGGAGCGTGACAAACGATCTCACCGAGGCCGGGGCGAATACCGTCCGGTCGCTGGTCGCGGAGATCAGGCAGCGCTTTCCACATCTGGTCGAGCTCTACGACAACACGGCCTCACTGCAGGACCGCACGGTGGCGACCGGTTGGCTCAAGGTCGAGCTTGCCCGGCAATATGCCGCCGGCGGTTATGTCGGGCGGGCTTCGGGCCGCGATTTCGATGCAAGGCGCACGCCCGGCTACGCGCCCTACGACCAGCTCGCCTTCGATGTGCCGGTGCTTCAGGAGGGCGACGTCAACGCGCGCGTTTGGATCCGCGTCCGCGAAGTCGAGCAGAGCCTGTCGCTGATCGAGCAGATCCTTGCGCGCCTGCCTGCCGGCCCGATCAGTGCCGACGTCGCCACGGCGGGCAATGCCGCGGACGGGCCGCGCGAGGGGATGGCACTGGTCGAAGGTTTTCGCGGCGACATCCTGGCCTGGCTACGCATAAGCGATGATAAAACCATCGAGCGCTGCCACCTGCGCGATCCCTCATGGTTCCAGTGGCCGCTCCTGGAAGCAGCGATCGAAGGCAACATCGTCGCCGACTTCCCGCTCTGCAACAAATCGTTCAACTGCTCCTATTCCGGCCATGATCTCTAAGGGCCCGCCGTCATGCGCAAACTGCTCTTCGAAAGCCTGATCCGCCCGCCCTTGACCGAGCGCCAACCGCAAGTCAGCGATGCGGCTGTCGACGAGCTGGCGCGCGCCCTCGACGGCGTCGCCCGCAGAAGGCTCGGCCGCAGCCTGTCGATCCGCGCGGTCGACGCCGGCTCCTGCAATGGCTGCGAGCTCGAAATGCACGCGCTCAACAATGCCTTCTACGATATCGAGCGCTTCGGCTTCCGCTTCGTCGCCTCGCCGCGCCATGCCGACGTCCTTTTGGTCACCGGGCCGGTCACCAAGAACATGCGCGAGGCGCTGAAGCGGACATTTGACGCGACGCCCAACCCGAAATGGGTGGTCGCGCTCGGCGGCTGCGCCAAGGACGGCGGCTGCTTTGCCGGCAGCTACGCGGTCGTCGGCGGCGTGTCGGACGTGGTGCCCGTCGACCTGCATATTCCAGGGTGCCCGCCGCCGCCGATCGAAATCCTCAACGGATTGATCGCCCTGCTCGAGGGCGCGAACGCGGGGGCATCGAACGGGTGACGGGAAACGCCTTCCTGCTTTCCTGACGTCGGTATCACCTGCATGCCCGTTACCCGGCACCGATTGCGCCGGGGTGCTTAGGCTGGTTCGTTGGAACACTGTCGTTACGATAACCCGTAATAATGCTTTGCGTGCCTGCTAGGGGGCCTTAGCAGCGTCCTCGATCAGCTTGACGATCAAGTTGCGAAACCTCTCGCCAGACCTATCCCCTATATTTCCGACGTCCTCTGCTACCATCCCGAGCGAAGAAACTGAGGCCTCCCCACTCAGCTGAATCCTCACCGTGAATGTCCTTCTGGCCGTCTTTTCCAATCCTTTCCTGTAGATCTGGAACCGGAGAGTGGGTGTTAACGCTTTGACTTCGCGGCGCGGCGTGGCATCTATGTCGATGTTCATCTCGCCCGCCACCTCTGTCTTGGCCGCTTCCAACGATGCGATCACGACATCGTTTAACCAGGCCGTGGCTTGAGCACCGAAGTCGGCCATTGGGGCATCCGCCTTCTTAGTGCGCTCCTCTTGCCGACGATGAGCTTCCTTGCCGCGTTCAAGGGCGTCTTTGAATCTAGACATCCTAATCGCCTCCGATTGTGTCAGCACATGAGGCTGGCCATCGAATCGGCCACAGTTTTCCCAATCAATAGAACGCGTGCAATCGGCGTCCGTTGCGTGAGAGCAGATTAGGTGGGCCGCCCGGTCAGATTCGAGGCCACATAAGCAAAGCGCTTGAAAGGGGCGCGTCGCCGCGAATAACCACCTTCGCATTTTGAGCCGAACTCAATGGAGGTTGGCCGTTTTGGGTCATGGAAGACCGCCAACCTAGATTCCGCTGTCGTCCTGAGCCGTCTGGAACCTGGACCGTCTGGAATGATGTTGCCGATGAGCCCGCGGAAAAAGTGCGACGGTCACGAAACCTCACACGCCTGACAAGACCGCTTGACCGACTCGGCAACCCTGAGATCGTGTCCGATCCTCCATGTCCGTGATAACGTCCATGGCCCTTCAGCACCCCTGAGAATGTAAGCGCTGGCAGCACGCGCAGTCCTTGCCCGATTCAGAGGTTGCGCAAGTTGCAAGGGACTTTCGCCGACGCCGCGAAACCAGCAGAATGACAGTGCGCCTGATTATCGTTCTGATACTCGTCTCAGCATTTGCACTAGCCTTTGCCGAGATGGCAAAACGATTTGGCGGCACTACCAATCCGTCACCTCCTTGCGATGAATTGTCGGCTCCCGGCTGTCGCCCGGTGCAGCAGCAGTGAGACGGCGGCCGGCTCAACGTCAGACTGCTTGGCGGAGCAACCGACGGGCCATCAAGCTGCTGAGCCGGGGGTCGAATTGCGGGTGGGTTACGGCGACCTAAAAAATCGTTTGGCCGTCTTCGCTGTCACGGTTTCGGCCTCTCAAGAGAGAACCCCGGCGCTGCAGCTTCGACAGTCTCACATGACGCTTCTTATCCACGCCAGGAAGGACTCTATCACCGCCGATCGCGGACTGTGGCGCATCCAAACGACATAAAAGCTGTAGCCCGGCAAGGACAATGGATGCGCTTTGACGAGCGAGCCGTTTTCCAATTCACGGCCGACCACGACGTCGCTCAAGATCGCAATGCCTTGCCCGGCGACGACCGCATCGATCGCGTGCAGTTCCTCGCGGAAGCTCAAATCCCAGGCTTTGTCCGGGATCAGGTCCGGATCGATGGAACGGGCCGTTGCCAGCCACCGGCGCCACATGGGGGCATCGGGGTCCCGGTTCATCCAGTCGAAATGGATCAGCGGATAGCGCAGGAGGTCAGCGGCGCGCTCGATCGATCTACGCCGTCACCGAAACTCGCCTTATTCCAGCCAAGACCCCGCGCTTCATCGAATTCCTGTCGTCCAGGCTGACGGAAGCTTGAAAATGCTGAAGGTCGAGCCGGCAGAGTGAGGAGCATTAGCGCTCCGCCCCTTCGAGGAAGTTGGTTCAAGCTTGGCGGGTCATTTGCCGCGCCATCTCAGCGATCGAGGTCTGCGTTCGGTATTGCGTCATGTCTGCCATCCCCTCGCATGTCTGTCGGGGTCTTGAGATAACGCCGTTTGAACGTCCGGTTGAAATGCGAGATATCGCCGAAGCCTGCCTCAAGCGCAATTTCAGTGATCGACCAGGTTGCGTAGCGCGGACTTGTCAGCATGTGGCGAGCAGCAGCCAGCCGTTGTTCAAGCACGAACAGCGAGAAAGTGGTACCCGCCTCCTCGAACAGCATCTGGATATAGCGCGGTGAAACGCACTGTCGGGCGGCTACCTGATCGATGTGGAGCGACGCGTCCTGGGCGAGGCTGGCCTTGATCGCCTCAAGCCTGGCGGCCCGGACACCACGTCGGAGCGCGATCTCCCGCCCCTCCTTGGTCGTCCCGATGGAAAGCGCGACAAGGTCGTACACGTGAGTGGCGCAAAGCCGGGCGAGTTGGGGGGCGGCAAAGCGATCGGGCAGATTCGTCACGTAGCTCCGCAGTAGTGACAGCGCTTCGGTCGCTCGCGGCACGAGCCGCGCGGCGGAGGCCTCGACATCGGCCATCCCCGCAAGCGCGCCAAAGGGCACGCGCACGGAAAGGTAGGTGGCATCCACGAACTGGAGGAGGACCGGCTGGCGGTAGACAAGCAGGACGCCATCCCCGACCTGTGGCACGCTTTCCCGCCGACCCTGAGCCAGGGCCATGTGGCCACTGGTCTTCATCATCAGGCAGACCGTGTCCTCGCCATCCGCAAGCATTGACGCCGGGCGCGTCACCTGCGCCGTCAGCGGAGACACCATCGTTGCCCTGCGCAAACCCGGTGCAACGTGCATCATCATTTCGACCGGACGCCCGGGATCAGTGTCGATGTTGAGGCGGACAGCGCGGTCGAACAGTTCGCGCAATGCGGGCAGACGCTTTGCCGGGGCAAGCTCGCGCGTGGAGAAATGCAAGGAAGAAAAATTCTGATCCCCACCTTCCATCCTGGCTACCCCGGGCCGTCGTCGGCGACGGCAAGATATTAGTGCGCATGAAAATACCGTTCAACTGCCACGCTTCCAATGCCCGCAGATCGCCAGTTCGTCAGCGGCATATGAGGATTTCGTTCGAGTCCAAGACAAAGTCGGAGCGGTCGCCACAATGGCCAGTGCCAGATGAGACAACTGTCTGGCTGGGTTCTAGCCGCCCATGCCGTTTTCCCAGGTGACCGTCAGCCAACGAAGCGGTGCGAGCCAAGTTGAAAATTGGTCTTTGCGGAACGATCGGAGGAACGCATGCGCCTGACAGCTAGCATTATCGTGCTCACCGCTGCATTCGCGACTACCATCCATTGCACCCTTGCGCAGCAGGTTGCGGGATCTGGATCAGCCGTTCCGGGAGTGCTGTTGCCGGGAACCAACCATGTCGTTGCGCCCGCGTCGTTCGCAGGGCCCGGTCGGGAACGGTCCCTCACAGATTTGCAGAACGCGATCGGCGACTGGCTCGCGTTGGAATTTGGCCTTTCCAAGATACCAACACAGGCCACCGTTGCATTTGCGCCTGCAAGCCGAATGGCCAGCCTGCGGTTCCGGGATGTGGCTTCAGACCAATGGTCGAACGACAAATCCGAGATTCTAGCGGTCTATGATGACGATGCGAGGACAATCTTTCTGCCTGAGGGATGGACAGGAGGAACCGCCGCCGAACTCTCGGTGCTGGTGCACGAAATGGTGCACCACCTCCAGAATGTGGGCGGCCTGAAGTTCGCATGCCCCGAGGAGCGTGAGAAGATGGCTTATGAAGCGCAGGAGCACTGGCTGCAGCTTTTCGGCGGAAGCCTGGAAGCAGACTTCAAACTGGACCCGTTCACGATGCTGGTCCGCACAAATTGCCACTATTGAGCACTGCACGCCCACAGCGGAATCGCGGTGCCGAGGTGGGATCGCCAACGGATTCAAGCTTGGTTCAGACGGCGAAAACGGTCCAGGATGCCTCGTCCGTCGCGCTGGGGCGGTTCGATTTCATCCGGTCCTTTCAAGGGGTTAAATGGCGCGCCCGAAGAGATTCGAACTCCTGACCCCCAGATTCGTAGTCTGGTGCTCTATCCAGCTGAGCTACGGGCGCGCAACAGGCCTTGCGTGACACAGGCCCCGCGATCCGGTCGAGACGGCCGGCCGCGATGTGGAGTGTTCCCTAACGACTGAATTTGCGAAAAGCAAGCCGATCCGGCAAAAGTTTTGTCGCAGGTGGTTTTACCGACGTCGCGGTGCTTCCGACCTGGGTCGGAGCTTAGCCCGAAACGGGAGCACCTTAAGCCGGCCTGCGCAAACTTCCGCGCGCCTGGTCGAGCCGCACCGGCTGGTCGGGAATGGTGACGGCGAAGACGGTGCGGCCGCCGATCGATTCGACGAGCTCGACCGTGCCGCCATGGGCGCGGATCAATTCGTGCGCGATCGCCAGGCCGAGGCCGGTGCCGCCGCTGCGCGCCGAGCCGCGGAAGGCGGCGAACAGGTTCTCGCGCGCCTTGGGCGGCAGACCGGGGCCGGTGTCGGTGACGGTGATGCGGCTGACGCTGCCCAAGCGCTCGGCCGACACGACGAGACGGCGCACCACCGCGCTTTCGGTGTCGGCGGCCATGGCCTGCACGGAGTTGCGGCAGAGATTGGTGAGAACGCGGAACAGCTGGTCGGAATCGGCGTCGACCTCGAAGGCGAGCTCGACGGTGTTGATGAACTCGATGCCGTCCTCGATGTCGAGCAGGCCGTGCACGTCGTCGACCAGCTGGCGCAACCGCACGCGCCGGCGCGACGGCGCCGGCTCCTGCGTGCGGCCATAGGCGAGCACGCCTTCCGAATAGGCGACGGCGCGGTCGAGCGCGCGCAGGAGCTTCGGCGCGAAGGACTGCACGGTCGGATCCTTCACCTGGCGCAGGCGATCCGACATCAGCTGGGCGGACGCCAGGATGTTGCGCATGTCGTGATTGATCTTGGAGACGGCCAGGCCAAGGTCGGCGAGATGCTTTTGTTCCGATAGCATCTTCTGCAGCCGGTCCTGCATCTGCGACAGCTCGCGCTCGGCCACCCCGATCTCGTCGGCGCGGTCGGCGGGACGGATGACGCGGCCGGGGTCGTCGGGCGCCTCGGAGAAGGACAGGATCGAGCGCGTCATGGTGCGGATCGGCCCGATCATGATCAGGTCGATCGCCGCATAGACCAGCATGGCGGTGAACAGCGAGATGAGCAGCGAGACGACGGCGACGTTGCGCGAATATCTGAGCATGGCGTCGCGCAGACGGTAATCCGGCATGATCAGCTCGAATTCCTTGTCGCTGTCGCCGACCGGGCCGAAGACGCGCAGCATGCGCTTGCCGCCGAAGAATAGGGTGTCGAGCGCGCCGGTCATGCCGTTGATCAGGCCGACATTGGTGATGTCGATATGCTCGTCGACCTGGGGCGGCATGTCCGAAACGACGAGCAGCCGCGAAACCCCACCGTCGCGCACGGCGATCGCCTTGGCGCCGATCGCCATCAGAACGTCGTTCTGGGCGTTGTGCGACAGCGAGTTGGGCTCGCCCTGCAACAGCACGATCGACACGGCGGCGGCGGTGCTCAACCGCTCCTTCAGCCAATTGACACGGTAGCTGGCGATCCAGGGTAGGAAGATCAGGATTTCAGCCAAGAGCACGAAGGCGATGGTGAGCAAGAGAAGCTTTGTCGACAGGCCGCGCGACAGCGGCACCCGGCGCGAGGAATTCGCCGCCACAGGGGTTGCGTTCTCGTTCGTGGACAGAGTTTCACTCGTCATTGACGCGCATTCACAAAGGCTTGATCGGCCAAGATTATGCGATTTGCGGCTTTTTTGCCAATTTCATCGTCGCCCTGCCAAAAAATTGCCTCGCGGCGGGGCGGATTGACTTCCAAAAACCTTCTTTCTATAAGCCCGCTCACGCTCGGGCCATTCGTCCCGGCGCGGTTTCGATCGCGCCTAAGCCGGCCCGGCAAAGCTCCTGTTACAGAGTGACAGAATCAAGAAGGGCCGCACGCCGCGGTATTAAAACAAATGAAGCGTACCTACCAACCGTCCAAGCTCGTCCGCAAGCGCCGGCATGGTTTCCGTGCCCGCATGGCCACCAAGGGTGGCCGCGGCGTCGTTGCCGCACGCCGCAATCGCGGCCGCAAGCGGCTCAGCGCCTGAACGAAAGACGAGATCGTTGCCCGCAACCGGCAAGCCAAAGGGGAAAGCTCCCGGGCGGCTTCTGAAACGCGCGGACTTCCTGGCTGTGCGCGGCGGCGAGAAACGCCGCGGACGGCTTTTTCTCGTTGAAGTTCTCGACCGTGGCGACGACCTTGCGCCGCGCGTCGGCTACACCGTGACCAAGAAGGTCGGCAACGCCGTGGTACGCAACCGCGTCCGGCGGCGGCTGAGGGAAGCCGTGCGCGTTCATGCTGCCGATGACATGACGCCCGGTAGTGACTATGTCATCGTCGGGCGTGAAGACGTGCTCGCCATTCCGTTCGGCCAGTTGAAGGCCGAGCTTTCCCGCCGGCTGCGCGGAACACGATAGGCTTTCGATGGAAAACAACCGCAATTTCTTCATCACCATCGCGCTGTCGGTGCTGATCCTGACGCTCTGGCAGGTGTTCTACATGAACCCGCGCATGGAGCAGCAGCGCGAGCAGGCCCGCATCGAGCAGCAACGCGTCGAGGCGCAGAAGAAGGAAGCGCAGGGAACCAATCCAGGCGCGGCCGGAACGCCGGCCCCGGCGCCCGGCGCCATCCCGACCGCGCCCGGCGGCGATACCGTGACGGCGGCCAGCCGCGATCAGGCCGTTGCCGCGACCAAGCGCGTCAAGATCGACACGCCGAGCCTCGAGGGCTCGATCAACCTGACCGGCGCGCGCCTCGACGACCTGAAGCTCAAGCACTACACCGAGACGGTCGACAAGAACTCGCCCGAGATCGAACTGCTCAACCCCTCCTCGCTGCCCAACGGCTATTTCGCCGAAATCGGCTTCGTCGGCAACGACGCGACAGGCAAGGTACCGGGCGCGGATACGGTGTGGAGCGTCGACGGCAATCCGACGCTGACGCCATCGACGCCGGTGACGCTGACCTTCACCAACGACAAGGGCCTGACGTTCAAGCGCACCATCTCGATCGACAACAACTACATGTTCACCGTTTCCGACACGGTGCAGAATTCCGGAACGGCCGCCGTCTCGCTCTACAATTACGGGCGCGTCACCCGCTTCGACAAGCCGGCCGTCGCCAGCACCTATGTGCTGCATGAGGGCCTGATCGGCGTGACCGGCAGCGAAGGGCTGCAGGAGTACAAATACGCCAAGATCGAGAAGGACAAGGAATACACGCCCGGCAAGTCGACCAATGGCTGGCTGGGCATCACCGACAAGTACTGGGCCGTGACGCTTATCCCGACGGAGAAGCAGCCCTTCCAGCCGAAGTTCTCCTATTTCGAGTTCAAGGACGGACCGCACAGCCACAGCTACCAGTCCGATTTCCTGTCCGACGCGATCAGCGTTGCGCCCGGCCAATCGACAACGATCGAGTCGGAGATATTCGCCGGCGCGAAGGAAGTCTCGACGATCAATGCCTACGAAGCCGACCGTCATATCCGCCAGTTCAGCCTGATGATCGACTGGGGATGGTTCTATTTCATCACCAAGCCGATGTTCTGGCTCATCGACACGCTCTACAAGTTCTTCGGCAATTTCGGCCTGGCGATCCTCGCCACCACCGTCATCGTCAAGGCCATCTTCTTCCCGCTCGCCAACAAGTCCTACGCCTCGATGGCGAACATGAAGAAGGTGCAGCCGAAGATGGTCGAGATCCGCGAGAAATACGCGGACGACAAGATGAAGCAGCAGCAGGCGATGATGGAGCTCTACAAGACCGAGAAGATCAATCCGCTGGCCGGCTGCTGGCCGGTGGCGCTGCAGATCCCGGTCTTCTTCTCCCTCTACAAGGTGCTCTACATCACCATCGAGATGCGGCATGCGCCGTTCTTCGGCTGGATCCACGACCTCGCGGCGCCCGATCCGACGTCGATCTTCAACCTGTTCGGCCTGCTGCCGTTCGCGGCGCCCGCCTTCCTGCCGCATATGGGCGCCTGGGCGGTGGTCATGGGCATCACCATGTTCCTGCAGATGCGGATGAACCCGGCGCCGCCGGATCCGACGCAGGCGGCGATCTTCACCTGGATGCCGGTGATCTTCACCTTCATGATGGGCAGCTTCCCGGCCGGCCTCGTCATCTACTGGGCCTGGAACAACACGCTGTCGATCCTGCAGCAGGGCGTGATCATGAAGCGCCAGGGCGCCAAGATCGAATTGTGGGACAATCTGGCGGCGCTGTTCCGCAAGAAACCATCGCCGGCGGAATAGAAGGCTCCTGAACTTCTAAAACGAAAAAGCCCCGGCATTGTTTGGCCGGGGTTTTGTTGATCAGGCCCAATGTGCGGTCGCCAACCTTCGAGATTGGCCATGTCCCTCTTCCCGGTCGTCATTCTAGGGCGGAGCAAGGAGCGAAGCGACGCGCGCAGACCCTAGAATCCATGCCGTGACGCTAAGGCGTTGCAACGGTTACAGAATTCTGCGCCGTTGCACTCTGCGGCAGAGGTCACGGCATGGATACTCGGGTCAAGCCCGAGTATGACGACGTCATGAGGGTCTCGGCTAATCGCGTTGGCCCGCGCCGGGGGCGGCCGCTCAACCCACCGCCAATTTCAGCCACAGCGCCAACCTCCGCGATTGACCGAGGCGTGTCAGTCCGGTCGTCATTCTAGGGCGGAGCAAGGAGCGCAGCGACGCGCGCAGACCCTAGAATCCATGCCGTGATGCTAAGACGTCGCAAGGGTTACAGAATTCTGCGCCGTTGCACCCTACGGCAAGGGTCACGGCGTGGATACTCGGGTCAAGCCCGAGTATGACGACGTCGCGGCGGTGTCGGCCAATCTCCAACGTCGGCGACAGAAGCGCCCGCGGCAGCGTGTCGACGATTGAGCCGGGATCGATGGCCGGATGGCCGAGCCGGGCGACGCCTTCACTCCATGACTGCGCTGTGATCGACCTTGGCCGGTGTGCCGGGCTTGCGCAGCAAGAGCACCGGCGGGATGGCGGCCAAAGACAGGATCATCATCAGCTTGAAGTCGTCGACACAGCTGATGATCGTCGCCTGCAGCTTGACCAGGCCGCCGAGCGTGGCGCGGCCGGCGGCAACCACTGAGCGGTTGGTGCTGTGGAAGGATCACGTTAGTTTGATCGCGCGGGCATCGCCGGCCGAACATGCCTGCAAACCATGGAGGGACGGCGATGAGCGGACCCAATCCCAACATCAAGCATCCCATCGCGATGCATCCGCGCGTCGGCTTCCTGAAGGGGCTGGTAAACGCGCCCAACATCGAGATCGGCGACTTCACCTACTACGACGACCCCGACGGTCCCGACAAATTCGCCGAGAAATGCGTGCTGCATCACTATCCCTTCATCGGCGACAGGCTGATCATCGGCAAATTCTGCGCCATCGCGGAGGGCGCACGCTTCATCATGAACGGCGCCAACCATGCCATGTCAGGCTTCTCGACCTATCCGTTCAACATCTTCGGCCATGGCTGGGAGGAAGGGTTCGACCCCGAGACCTGGTCGAAGGAGATCCGCGGCGACACGACGATCGGAAATGATGTGTGGATCGGCATGGACGCGGCGATCATGCCGGGCGTCAACATCGGCCACGGCGCCATCGTGGCAGCGAAATCGGTTGTAACGCACGACGTGCCGCCTTATGCGATCGTGGCCGGCAATCCGGCGAGGATAGTGAAGATGCGCTTCGACGAATTCACGGTGCGGCGGCTGCTCAAGGCGGCCTGGTGGGACTGGCCGGTCGACAAGATCAGCCGCAACCTCAATGCCATTCGCGGCGCCGATATTTCCAGGCTGGAGGCAGCGGCTTGAACGCGCCCGACAAACCCATGAGCGAAACTGCAATCATTCCGGAGCTGTTCACCCGCGCGTGGATCTTCATCCGTGGCGTGCCGTCGATGAAGTTCCTGCCGCCGGAAGGCCCGCCGGAGATCGCCTTCGCCGGGCGCTCCAATGTCGGCAAGTCGTCGCTGATCAACGCGCTGGTCGGGCACAAGGGCCTGGCGCGTACGTCCAACACGCCTGGACGCACGCAGGAGCTCAATTATTTCGTGCCGGACGGGTTTTCCGGCGAAGGCGCCGACCTGCCGCCGATGGCGCTGGTCGACATGCCGGGCTACGGCTATGCCAGCGCGCCGAAGGACAAGGTCGATGAATGGACCAAGCTGATCTACGAATACCTGCAGGGGCGCGTGACGCTGAAGCGCGTCTATGTGTTGATCGACGCCCGCCACGGCATCAAGGCCAAGGACGAGGAAGTGCTGACCCTGCTCGACAAGGCGGCGGTCTCCTACCAGGTGGTCCTGACCAAGACCGACAAGATCAAGGCGGCCGGCGTGCCGAGACTGATCGAGGAGACACTGGCCAAGATCAAGAAGCGCCCGGCGGCGTTCCCCGTGGTCCTGGCGACATCATCGGAGAAAGCCGCGGGTCTCGACGAATTGCGAGCCGCCATCGCCCTGGTGGCGAACGGCGGCTGACGTCGCCCGCCGGGGACCGATCCATCTGAAATCAATCCATCCCGTCGCGTTCAGGCTCGCGGTCGCGACGGCCGGTGAGGATCTCGCGCTTGCCGACATGGTTGGGGACGCCGACCAGGCCTTCCTTCTCCATGCGCTCGACCAGCGAGGCGGCGCGGTTATAGCCGACGCCAAGGCGGCGCTGGATATAGGAGGTCGAGCATTTCTTGTCGCGCTTGACCACCTTGACGGCTTCCTCATAGAGGGCGTCGCCGTCCTCTTCGGCCATCGCGCCCTTGTCGAAGACCGGCCCGGCATCGGCCGCTTCCTGTTCCTCTTCCTCGTCAGCGGTGACGGTGTCGAGATATTCGGGGCGGCCTTGCGCTTTCAGATGCGCCACGACGTGCTCGACCTCGACGTCGGAAACGAAGGGGCCATGCACGCGCGAAATGCGCCCGCCGCCGGCCATGTGCAACATGTCGCCCTGGCCGAGCAGTTGCTCGGCGCCCTGTTCGCCCAGGATCGTGCGGCTGTCGATCTTGGATGTCACCTGGAACGAGATGCGGGTCGGGAAATTGGCCTTGATGGTGCCGGTGATGACGTCGACGGACGGGCGTTGCGTGGCCATGATCAAATGGATGCCGGCGGCGCGCGCCATCTGCGCCAGGCGCTGGATAGCGCCTTCGATCTCCTTGCCGGCAACCATCATCAGGTCGGCCATCTCGTCGACGATGATGACGATATAGGGCATCGGCGCGAGGTCGATTTCGCGCTCCTCGAACAGCGGCTCGCCGGTGCCTTTCTCGAAGCCGGCCTGCACCTGCATGGTCACGACCTCGCCCTTGTCGCGGGCGCCTGCCGCGCGCTGGTTGTAGCCGTCGATGTTGCGCACGCCGAGACGCGCCATCTTGCGGTAGCGGTCCTCCATCTCGCGCACCGCCCATTTCAGCGCTGTGACGGCCTTCTTCGGATCGGTGACGACCGGCGTCAGAAGATGCGGGATGCCGTCATAGACCGACAGCTCCAGCATCTTGGGATCGACCATGATGAGGCGGCATTCCTCCGGCTTCATCCGGTAGAGCAACGACAATATCATGGTGTTGATGGCGACCGACTTGCCGGAACCGGTGGTGCCCGCCACCAGCAGGTGAGGCATCTTGGCGAGCTCCGCGATCACCGGCTCGCCGCCGATCGTCTTGCCCAGCCCGAGCGCCAGCTTGCAGGACGTGTTGCGGAAGCCGGCCGACCCGATCAGCTCGCGGAAATAAACGGTCTCGCGCGTTTCGTTGGGCAGCTCGATGCCGATGACATTGCGGCCCGGCACCACGGCGACGCGCGCCGAGATTGCCGACATGGAACGGGCGATATCGTCGGCCAGGCCGATGACGCGGCTGGATTTCACGCCCGGCGCCGGCTCGAACTCGTAGAGGGTGACGACCGGACCCGGCCGGACATGGATGATCTCGCCCTTGACGCCGAAATCCTCCAGCACGCTTTCGAGCAGGTCGGCGTTCTGCTCCATCCGCTCCTGCGACATGTAGAAACCCTGGCCTTCGGGCGGCGTCTGCAAAAGCTCCTCGGAGGGAAGCTGGTAGCCTGTCGAAGCGGGTAGGGGCACGACCTTGCCGGCGACGGGCAAGGAGGGCGCCGCTTTGACGGCCCGGCTACGGGCTGCATTGGAGGCTGGCGTGGTTTCCATGGATCGACCGGCCGGGGAAGCCGGCGCCGCCAAGGTCGCTGACGCGGCGTTTGTGCTTGCCACGCCAGCGCGCCATTCAATGACGCGATAAAATGACATTGCCTCGCCTTGCGAGACCGGGCGCGGCTCGGTCGGCGCCGCCATCGGAACATGCGCCGGCGGCATCACGGCTGGCTGCGGGATAGCTGACGGCTGCGCGGCTTCGTTCAGGCGCGCCCGCGCCAGACGCTCGGCGAGGAAAGGCATGCCGAATTCGAAAAAGGCATGATCGGAAAGATAGGACCAGCGCAATCCGGTCGGACGCGGCTTGGGCGCCGGAGCGCCGACGGCCGGCGACGGGACGGTGGGAGCAGCGGGAGCAACAGCGGAAGCTGCGCGGACCGGTTTGGTTTGCGCCGGCGGCGCGGCGGGGGCGGCGGAGACGGCGGGAATTGCCCGGACCGGCCGCACTGGATTGGCTGCCGCCGGGACCGTCGGCACGGCCCGGGCTGGCTCGCGGGCGGGTGCCGTGGCCTCATTTCTCCCCGGAACAGTCGGCGCGGCATCTTCCGTATGCGCAGCCGTGCGCCTGGCGAGATCGGTGTCCGGCGTGCGGGTGAAACGCACATTGGGCGCCAGGAAGAAATAATCCTGCCAGGCCGGGCGGCCGAATTCGCCGCCATCGGGCGAATCGACCGATGCGGCGCGAGCGGCATTCGATTCGCTCTCCGACGCAGCGCGCAGCGAGACGACGCGCCCCGCTTGCGCCTGCGGTTGCGGGACCGCGCCACGGCGCCCGGCGTCCTCCGCGCGACCGTGGTCGTCGTCGTAGGCGGAAACGCCGGAAGGATTGGCACGGGGAAAACGCATGGATGTCATTCTCGAGACTCGCCGATTGAACGTCTCCCGAGACATAGGAACCGATGGTTAACAGGTCCTTCCGACAGCGCCTGCCGGATGGTGCCGATCGGCGTTTTGAGTGGGGCCGCCGGCAAACGGCTTCGCGACGTCGACCGCGCCGACGGAGCTCTTGAGCAATCCCAGAAACGCGCGAGCGGTTGAGTTCGGTGACTTCGCCGTAGAGCCACGCGTCCGGAAATTGCGTCAGGGTAAGGAGAAGGAGACGCGTCGCGGCCTTTCAGGCTCGCCCCATACGCTCCGCGTGCTCAGGCGATCAGGCCGATTTCAAAGCGTTGTCCTCGGCGAAGAACTTCTCCGTCCCGTAGGCCTTGAGAAACACATCGACGCCGGATGTCACGATGTGCTCGATCTCGGCCAGGCTCGGCGCCTTGGTGCGATAGGAAAAGATACACTGGCGGAACAGGCCGGCCAGACAAAGTTCCGTGAACTGATAGGCGGCGAGATCGACGTCGTCGATCTGAAGCAGGCCACGCTCGACGGCTTCATTGAGGAATGCCATGACCTTGTCATGACCGCGCTTCGGACCGCGCTCGTAGAAGCGCGCGCCAAGTTCGGGAATCCGGTCGGAGGCGCCGACCACGGTGCGCTGCGCCTGGATGACCTTGACGGAGGTGATCTTGGCCGAGAGCACGGTGCCGAACTTCACCAGCGTCTTGCGCAGGTCCTCGAAGTGGTCGAGCACCTCATACATGTTCTTGAAGATGGTGCCGCGCTCTTCCTCGATCAGCGCCTCGAAGAGCTCTTCCTTGTTTTGGAAATAGACGTAGATCGTGCCCTTGGAGACGCCGGCCTCGCGGGTGATGTCGTTCATCGAGGCTGCTTCGAACCCCTTGTCAATAAAGACGCGGCGGGCGCCCTCGATGATCTGGGCCCGTTTGACAGGATCCTGCCCGGCCGCCGGACGGCCTTTGCGTAAGTCGAGCAGATCGCTATCGGCTGTCGTGTCGACCATGGACGTCATTCCCTAGAAAATATTTCGAACCACTCGGTTCGATTTCCTCTTGATATGGGCCTCTTTCCGCGCTATGTCAATCTTCAATTCGAACCGAACGGTTCAGTCTGACTGACAATCCAGAGAGATCATCATGTCCTCGAATGCGCCCGCCACCGCCGAAGTCCGTACGTTTCCAAACGCCAAGGTCCAGCCCTCGACCGAAGCCCCGGAAGTTCCTGTCCAGCCCGCCACCCCGGTCGCGCCGCCCGCGGCCGAAGCACCGGCCAGGAAGAAGCGCTCGGTGCGCTCGCTGCTGTTGCCGATCATTGGCCTGGCCCTCCTCGGCGCCGGCTCCTGGTATGGCTACAACTACTGGGCCGACGGCCGCTTCATGATCTCCACTGACGATGCTTATGTCCAGGCCGACATGTCGTTCGTGTCGCCGAAAATATCCGGTTACATCGACAAGGTCCTGGTGAGCGAGAACCAGCAGGTCAAAGCCGGCGATCCGCTGTTCGTCATCGACAACGGCGACTACAAGATCGCCGTCGCCCAGGCCGAGGCGCAGATCGCCACGTTGAACAAGACGCTCGACCGCATCGACGCGCAGACCAAGGCTGCCCAGGCTTCGCTGCAGCAGGCGCAAGCGCAGAAGGTTGCCGATCAGGCCGCCGCCGACAATGCCGGCCGCGCCCAGGTGCGTGCCGCACAGCTGGTCAAGACCCATGTCGGCACGCAGGCGCAGCTCGACGACGCGCAGACGGCGCTCGACCAGGCCAAGGCCGCTCTCGTCGGCGCGGACGCGCAGATTGCAGCCGCGCAGGCCAATATCGGCGTGCTGGAAGCCCAGCGGACGGAATCGGCATCGACGCTCGCCTCGCTGCAGCTGACCCGCGACAAGGCCCAGCGCGACCTGTCCTTCACCGTGCTCAAGGCGCCCTATGACGGCGTCGTCGGCAACCGCTCGGTCGAACAGGGCGACCTCGTCAGCCCCGGCCAGAAGCTCGCCGTCGTCGTGCCGATGGACAAGCTCTACATCGTCGGCAACTTCAAGGAGACGCAGCTCGGCCGGATGGTGCCCGGCGAGAAGGTCCGCATCACGGTCGACGCCATCGACGACCAGAGCTTCGAAGGCACGGTGTCTTCGCTGGCGCCGGCTTCCGGCGCGGTGTTCTCGCTGCTGCCGCCGGAAAACGCCACCGGCAACTTCACCAAGGTGGTGCAGCGCGTGCCCGTGCGCATCGACGTGCCGGCCGACGTGCTGAAGACCGGCAAGCTGCGCGCCGGCCTGAGCGTCGTGGTCGCGGTCGACAGCCGCACCGCGCCCGCTGCGACGATCAACTAGGAAATTGGGGGGCGGCTCGGTGGCCACGTGAGCGCCGGGCCGCCCAGCCTGCCTTATCCGTTTCGACGCAATTCGGGACCGCCACGCGCTTGTCCTGAAAATTGCTTAGGGAGGCCATGACATGGCAACCGCAACCATCACCGCAGGATCAGCGCCGGGACGTCCGGCAGCTGCTGCCGCGCCGGCCCTGCCCGCCGACCATATGCCGGTGCGTCGCGTCATCGCCTTCCTGGCGATGGTGTTCGGCATGTTCATGGCGATCCTGGATATCCAGATCGTCTCGGCCTCGCTGGCCGAGATCCAGGCGGGCCTCAGCGCCAGCTCGGACGAGATCCCGTGGGTGCAGACGGCCTATCTGATCGCCGAAGTGGTGATGATCCCGCTGTCGGGCTTCCTCAGCCGCATGCTGTCGACGCGCGTGCTGTTCACGATTTCGGCGGCCGGCTTCACCGCGGCCAGCGCGCTTGCGGCGACGGCCACCAACATCGACCAGATGATCATCTACCGCGCCATCCAGGGTTTCATCGGCGGCGGCATGATCCCCAGCGTCTTCGCGGCGGCCTTCACGATCTTTCCGCCGTCGCGGCGGGCCGTCGTCTCGCCGATGATCGGCCTGGTGGCGACGCTGGCGCCGACCATCGGCCCGACCGTCGGCGGCTATATAAGCCACGCCATGTCGTGGCACTGGCTGTTCCTGATCAACGTCGTGCCGGGCATACTCGTGGCGACGGCGGCCTGGTCGCTGATCGATTTCGACAAGCCGAACCTGAAACTGTTCTCAAAGTTCGACTGGTGGGGCCTGATCGGTATGGCCGCCTTCCTCGGCTGCATGGAATATGTGCTGGAGGAAGGCCCGAACCATGACTGGCTGCAGGAACAGGCGGTGTTCATCTGCGCCGTGATCATGACCATCGGCGGCGTCATCTTCTTCTGGCGCGTCTTCACCGCCGAGGAGCCGATCGTCGACCTCAGGGCGTTCAGCAATGTCAACTTCGCGTTCGGCTCGCTGTTTTCCTTCGTCGTCGGCATCGGCCTTTACGGGCTCACCTATCTCTACCCCGTATTCCTGGGGCGCATCCGCGGCTACGATTCGATGATGATCGGCGAGGCGCTGTTCGTCAGCGGCCTGGCGATGTTCTTCACGGCGCCCGTTGCCGGCATCCTGTCGAACAAGATCGATTTGCGCCTGATGATGATGATCGGCTTCTTCGGCTTCGCCACCGGTACCTGGTGGATGACGCATCTGACCGCCGACTGGGATTTCTATGAACTCTTGATCCCGCAGATCCTGCGCGGCTGCTCGATGATGCTGTGCATGGTGCCGATCAACAACATCGCGCTCGGCACCTTGCCGCCGGAACGGCTGAAGAATGCATCCGGCCTGTTCAACCTGACCCGCAACCTCGGCGGCGCCGTCGGCCTGGCGATCATCAACACGGTGCTGATCGACCGCAACGCCTTCCACTATGCGCGGCTCTCCGAGCATGTGCAGTGGGGCAGCGAGGCGGCGCAGATCAAGGTGCAGAACATGACGCAGAATTTCGAGCAGACCGCGGGGCTCGACGCCGCCAGCGCCGCGATCTCGAAACTGTCCGGCATGGTCCACCAGCAGGCGGCGCTGCTGTCCTTCATGGACGTGTTCATGATGCTGACGGTGCTGTTCGCCTCGCTTGGGTTCTTCGTGCTGTTCATCAACAAGCCGGCCCAGCAGGGCGGCGGTGGCGGCGGAGGTCATTGAGGAGCCGGAACCCCCGCCTGGCTTCCTCAACGCGTGACCCCGGGAATCGGCGACGATTCCCGGGGTCATTCTTTTCAAAAAAAGACTGGGTGCTGTCTCAGGCGGCGGCCGGCTTGAAGCTCAGCGCCACGCCGTTGATGCAATGGCGTAGGCCGGTCGGCGGCGGCCCGTCGTCGAAGACATGGCCGAGATGGCCGCCGCAACGGCGGCAGTGGACTTCGGTGCGCACCATACCGAGCGACCGGTCCACGGTCTTGCCAATGGAGTTGGGAATCTCTTGCCAGAAACTCGGCCAGCCGGTGCCGGAATCGAACTTCGTCTCCGACGGATAGACCGGCAGGTCGCAGCCGGCGCAGGCGAAGATGCCCTTGCGGTGCTCGTTGAGCAGCGGGCTGGTGCCCGGATATTCGGTGCCTTCCCTGCGCAGCACGTCGAAGGCGGCGTCGGAAAGGATGGCGTGCCATTCGGCATCGGTCTTGACGACCTCGAAGGTCTCGGCCGCGAGCGCCGGCTTCGCGTCAATGCGCAACGACGCCGCCGTTCCGACGAGCAAGGCGCTGGCGGCGGCGCCGGTCCAGAGAAAGTCGCGTCGGTTCATGATCTTTTCCTCCTGCGCATTTGTGCCAGCTGGCGGCGCCAGCAGAAAATCAAAAGCCGGTGACGCCTTTTCAAGATGCGGCTCCGCATCGCCTTTTCGGGACAACGCGGAGCACACGCTTGCCGGTTGCGGATCTTGGATCATGCGGCCGGCTCAGCCATGTCTTCGCCGGCCAGGCCCGCTTTGTTACATCTTCGGCAAGAGAACCTTGTCGATGACGTGGATGACGCCGTTCGACTGGCGGACGTCGGCGATGGTGACGTGCGCGACATTGCCGTTCTCGTCGGTGACGGTGACCTTGCCCTTCTCCGCCTTCAGCGTCAGTTCGCAGCCGCCTACCGTCTTGACCTGGTGGGCGCCGCCATCGGCCTTGGCCATCTTGGCGACGTCGGCGGCCAGCGCCTTGGCGGCGATGACATGGCAGGTGAGGATCTTGGTCAGCTTGTCCTTGTTCTCAGGCTTGAGCAGCGTGTCGACCGTGCCGGCCGGCAGCGCGGCGAAGGCTTCGTTGGTCGGCGCGAAGACGGTGAACGGACCGGCGCCCTGCAAAGTATCGACCAGGCCGGCGGCCTTGACCGCAGCGACAAGCGTGGTGTGGTCCTTCGAATTGACGGCATTCTCGATGATGTTCTTCTTGGCATACATCGGCGCGCCGCCGACCATCGGATTGGCAGCATAGGCAACGGCGCCAAGCGCGGAAAGGCCGATCGAGGCGGCAAGCAAAAGGGTGGCGAATTTACGCATGGGTGTCAATCTCCTTGGGTTGTTTTTCCCGTCTTTGGGAACGCCAGGAGATACGTGGCGAGGAAAAGTTAGTTTCACGGGCGTCGCGAGTTTTTTGTGTTCTCGCTTTATTTTTTCCTCCGCCGTATATAGCGACGCCAGACCTCTCCCGCTAGCCAAGGGTAGCAGATAGACTTCGATCAATCTTCGAGAAAAACTCGCTGGATGCAATCAGATACCCTTCAGGTCACCCGCGGCGACGACCGGACCGGTCGGCTGGCCGGTCGGCGACCCGCCGGCCGGCTCGAGGCTGACGGCGAGCACGGCGCCCTGCGCGAGCTTCCCCTGGAGGGCCGGCGTAACCGCCATGCGGGCGGTCTGGCCGGCGGGGATGACACCCATCGAGACCGGCGCGTTCTTGCCTTCGATCATCCACAGCTCGAAGTCCTTGCCGGCGCCATGATCGCCGGAAACCAGCGACAGGCCGACCTCGTGGCGGGCCGCATCATAGACGGCGAGGTATTTGACGTTGCTGTTGTCGGCGCCGAGCGAGGCGACCAGCCTGGTCTCGGGCTGCGGCGCCGGTGGATTGACGTAGGGCAGGGCGACGTACACGGCCAACGCGGCAATCGCGGCCGCGGCAAGACCGCGCCAGAAGGCAAGGCTCACCCACAGGCCGCCGCCGCGCGCCGTGGACGTCGATGCGGACGATGCGAACAGGCGGCGGTCGATCGCCGCCTTGACCGAAGCCGGCGGCTCGACCGCGGCATAGGCGACAGCCATCGGCGCAAAGTTGACCTCCCAGGCATCGACCAGTCGGGCGAATGCCGTGTCCGCATCGATGCGGCGGGATGCGATCTGGCGTTCGTCGGCGGCCAGGACGCCGAGAACGTATTCGGCGGCGAGCAGGTCGTCGCCTCCACGTTCCGGTCCATTGTCTTCCGCCAGCGTCATCTTTCCAGACATTCCCTCAGCTTGAGCAGGCTTCGGCGCAGCCAAGTCCGCATGGTGTTCAGCGGAACCTTGAAGCGCTCCGCCAGCTCGGCATAACTTTCGCCGCTCAGATAGGCGCCCCGGACGGCCGCCGCCCGGTCTTTTTCCAATTCGTCGAGGCAATGGTAGATGCGTTCGGTCTCGCCGCCCGCCACAGCCATGGCCTCGGGTCCCGGCGTCGGATCAGCGACGTCGAGGGCTGTGTCGATGTTGGCGGAAGGACCGCGCCGCGCCCGGATGCGATCGATCGCATGGTTGCGCGCAATGGCCACCAGCCATGAAATCGGACTCAGATCGGATACCGCGAAGCGATCCGCCTTCGTCCAGATTTTGACGAAGACCTCCTGCAGCGCTTCTTCCGCATCTCCCCTGTCTTTCAATACACGGAGGCAGACGCCGAAAAGTTTCGCGCTGGTCTGCTTGTAGAGCAGATCGAACGCAGCCCGGTCCTTCATCGAAGTCCGGACGATCAGCTTGCTGATGTCCTGCGGCGCCATGCAGGCAAATTAGAAGATTGCGATTTATTTGCAACGAGCGGCGCCAACGTCGTCCACCAAGAGGTTGCGAGCCGATCCGGCGCAATCGGCAACTGCGTCGTTGCCAAGCAAACCGGGCACCGCTAGCCTCGCCCAAAATCGGGGATGCGGATGTCGGTTGAGCGCTTGCTTTGGGAACAGGATGCGACCGGCCTTGCCGAATTCGTGCATCGGGGCGAGGTTTCGCCGCAGGAACTGGTCGACGCGGCGATCGCGCGGGCCGAGGCGACGCGGCCGGACATCAACGCCATAGCCACGCCGCTCTATGAGACGGCGCGGCAGCGGGCGAAAACGATAGACCGCACGCTGGCGCTGGCCGGCGTGCCGTTCGCGCTCAAGGATCTAGGCATCGGCATCAAAGGCGTGCCGATCCATGGCGGCAGCCGCATTCCGCCTTTCACGGCCGATTTCAACTCGGTGATGGTCGAGCGCTATCTGGCCGCGGGCCTGATCCCGATCGTCACCAGCACCTCGCCCGAGCACGGGCTGCGGCTGATGACGGAGTCCGCTCGCTTCGGCATCACCCGCAACCCCTGGAACACCGGCCACACCACCGGCGGATCGTCTGGTGGCTCCGCAGCGCTGGTGGCGGCGGGCGTGATGCCGGCCGCGCACGCTTCCGACGGCGGCGGCTCGATCCGGGTGCCTTCCGCGTGCAGCGGGCTGGTGGGCCTGAAGACCTCGCGCGGCCGCGTGCCGCTGACGCCGCTCGTCAGCGAAAGCTGGTACGGCATGGTCGTCGACCACGCCGTCAGCCGCTCGGTGCGCGATACCGCACTGCTGCTCGACCTCACCCATGGCGCCGATCGGCTGTCGCCCTATGCGGCGCGGGCGCCGAAAGGTTTCTTCGCGGTCGCCGCGGCGCGCGATCCCGGCAAGCTCAGCCTCGCCGTCTACCGCAAATCGCCGCTCGGCCTGCCGATCTCGGCGGAGACGAATGCGGCGCTCGACGGCGCGGTGGCGCTGGCGCGCGAAGGTGGACACACGGTGGAGGAGGTCGACCTGCCCTTCATCGGCCGCGACTTCGTTGCCGATTTCTGCAAGACGGTCGCTTCCGCCGTTGCCGGCACGATGCGGGCCGAGGCGAAGCGCGTCGGCCGCTCGGTGACCGGCGACGTCGAGCGCGCGACGCGCGTGCTCAGCCGGCTGGGTGAAATGTTGTCCGCCGGCGAGGTCTATGACGGCGTGCAGCGGCTCAACGCCACGGCGCGGCGACTGATCGAAGAGACCGCCCGCTACGACGCCGTGCTGATGCCGATCATCGCGCATCCGCCTCTGGCCTGCGGCTCGATGGACCCGAAGGGCGCCGACGAGTTCCTCGAGAACCTGCTCGACAAATTGCATCTCACCCGCCTGCTCAAGGTCAAGGCGCTGTTCGGCCAGCTGATGGACAAGAGCCTGTGGTTCACCCCCTGGCCGGCGATCCAGAATGTCAGCGGCCAGCCCTCGATCGCGCTGCCGATGCATGTCACGGCGGACGGCCTGCCGCTCGGCATCCAGGCGGCCGGCCGGCCCGGCGACGAGGAGACGCTTTTGTCCTTCGCCGCGCAGATGGAGAAGCTTTCGGGATGGCTAAAGCGGCGCGCGCCGCTCAAGGCGCCTGGCTAGGATGCTTCCGTCGCAGATTTCATCATTGTGACAGCAAAGCCGTTTGCGGCCTGCGGCAATTCCCGCTAAGACGCCGCCGTCCTTTCCTAGAAGCCGGGAACCCCTCCGATGACGGACATCGCCGCCACCGCCGAAATGCAGGCCGCGCTGCTCTCGCGCGCGCTGCCTTACATGCAGCGCTACGAGAACAAGACGGTCGTGGTGAAATATGGTGGCCATGCCATGGGCGACCATGAGCTCGGCAAAGCCTTCGCCCGCGACATCGCGCTGCTGAAACAGTCCGGCGTCAACCCGATCGTCGTGCATGGCGGTGGGCCGCAAATCGGCGCGATGCTGACCAAGATGGGCATCGAATCCAAGTTCGAGGGCGGGCTGCGCGTCACCGACCAGAAGACGGTCGAGATCGTCGAGATGGTGCTGGCCGGCTCGATCAACAAGGAGATCGTGGCGCTGATCAACGCCGAGGGCGAGTGGGCGATCGGGCTCTGCGGCAAGGACGGCAACATGGTGTTCGCCGAAAAGGCGCGCAAGACCATGGTCGACCCGGATTCCAACATCGAGCGCGTGCTCGACCTCGGCTTCGTCGGCGAGCCGGTCGAGGTCGACCGCACGCTGCTCGATCTTCTGGCGCGTTCCGAGATGATCCCGGTTCTGGCGCCTGTCGCGCCGGGCCGCGACGGCCATACCTACAACATCAACGCCGATACTTTTGCAGGCGCGATCGCCGGCGCGTGCCGCGCCTCGCGCCTCTTGTTCCTCACCGACGTGCCCGGCGTGCTCGACAAGAGCAAGAAGCTGATCGACGAATTGACGGTGGCCGAAGCCAGGGCGCTGATCAAGGACGGCACCGTGTCGGGCGGCATGATCCCGAAGGTCGAAACCTGCATCGAGGCGATCGAGCGCGGCGTCGAGGGCGTCGTCATCCTCAACGGCAAGACGCCGCATTCGGTGCTGCTCGAATTGTTCACCGAGCACGGCGCCGGCACGCTGATCGTTCCCTGAGGGCCATGACCGCTCGCGGCTCAGCCGATCAAGCAGGCCGTGGAAGGCGCGCGATGACCTTTATCTCGAAGTCGAAGCCTGCCAGCCAGTTGACGCCCACCGCGGTCCAATTCGGGTAGGGTGCCTCACCGAACGCTTTCAGCCGAACGGCGGTTATCGCTTCCCACTGCGCTGCCGGATCGGTGTGGAACGTGGTCACGTCGACAATGTCATCGAACGTGCAGCCGGCGGCCTTCAGCACCGCCGCCAGATTGTCGAAGGCAAGCTGGACCTGCTTTTCGAAGCGAGGCTCGGGCGATCCGTCCTCGCGACTGCCCACTTGTCCCGAGATGAACAGCAAGTCACCCGAGCGGATCGCCGCCGAATAGCGATTGATTTCATAGAGAGCCTGCCGGCCGGCAGGGAAAATCGCGTCGCGTTTGGTCATTTTCACTCCATTTCAGACAAGGCAAGCCGGCTCCCCGGCATCCACGAATTGGATTCACCGACCAGGTCGAGAGCCGACAAGGAGCGTCAGGGTTTTCGGTCGCCACACTCCAGTGTTCGGGGCACTGACATACGCTCCGTATGTTTGATGTGGTGCATACGTCGCGTATGTCAATACGCATACGGTGCGTATATTGTTAGGCCGAGAGCTGTCGGCGCCCTACGAAATCGCTCCGGTGGCGTCGGCCGGCTTGCGTGGCGGGCGCCGGGCGATCATCGATTCCTCCTCGGCGTCCTGCGGCGCGCCCCAGAATTCGGCGAGCGTCGGCCCGTCCGTCTCGCGACGGTCGCGGGCGAGAAAGCCCCAGACCTCGCGGAACCAGACGCGGCGGCCCATCTTGGTGTACCAGCGCATCGAATGGCGCTGCTCGGGATCGGGATGGAACAGGATGCGCGCCAGCGCCTTCGGCCGCGACTGCACAGCGACTTCGATCAGCTTGACGGTGAAGAACAGCATCCAGGGCTTCAGCCGCGTCATCGCCAGCACCTGATGCTTGTAGTCCCAGAGGCGGACGTCCCTCTGGATCACCTTGCGGTCGCAGGCGATGCGGAAGAACGGCGTCCAGCGGTGCGGCGTGACATAGAGCGCCTGGATCTGGTCCGGATCATAGGCGATGAGCTGGCGAAAGCCGCGCCATAGATCGCGCAGAGTTTCGTCCTCGAAACCGGCGACCCAGGTCGCCATCGACAGGATGCCGTGCCGGCGCAGCAGCCGGATCGCCTCGCGGTCGGACTTGGTGCTGCCGCCCTTGCGGATCAGCGACAGCGTCTCCTCGTCGGTGTTCTCCATGCCGAGCAGCCAGCGGATGATGCCGGCCTTGCGGTAGAGATCAAGGATATCGGCATCGCGCACGATGTCGTCGGCGCGGGTCGAACCGACGATCAGCACCGGGACGTTCTCGGCGATCATGGCATCGAGAAAAGCGCGCCAGGACTTCTTCGATGAGGTCGGGTTCTCGTCGGCCAGGTTGATCAGCTCGACGCCGTGCTCGCGATGCAGCCAGGCGATCTCCCGGGCGAATTTGACAGGGTCGCGGTGGCGCCAGCGGGTCCAGAAGCCGCGCTGGCCGCAATAGTTGCACAGATGCGGGCAGCCGCGCGAGAACTGCATGACGACCGCCCGCTTGCCGCCCCAATAGCTATAACGGCGATGGTCGATCAGCTCCCAGCCGACGCGCCAAGCATCGAGATCGGCAATGGTCATCGCCGGCTGCGTGGCGACGGGGCGGCCGAGGTCGTCGCGATAGGCGATGCCGGCGACGCTCGCCACCGGCTGGCGCATTTCGATGGCCTCGACCAGCGCGGTCGCGGTCGCCTCGCCCTCGCCGCGCACGATGAAGTCGAAGACGTCGTTTGCGGCCAGGATGTCGCGCCAGTGATAGGTCGGGAAGACGCCGCCATAGATGATGATGACGTGCGGGGCGCGCGCCTTGATCAGTTCGGCGATGCGCAAAGCGGTCGGATGCGCCGAGGTCGAGCCGGAATGGCCGATCAGAACGAAGTCCGGGTCGCCGCCGAGGGCATCGTCGATTAGCACCGTAAGCGGCATCGGCCCGAACTCGGCGTCGACCAGCCGCACCAGGTGGCCGGAATCGATGAGCGGACCGCCGATCGCCAAAAGGCCGAGCGGCGGCAGGTGATCGTCGGGCACGCGGCTGCCGATGGCGGTGTGCGGCGGATTGATCAGCACGATGTTCAAGGCGGACCTCCATTGCTGTGGTCCGCTTGTGCTAGTCGCCGATGTCGAAGCCGCCTTGGCGCGGTTCAGCAGTTTCCAAGCAGCTTTGTCGGAGAAGTCCGCAGTCTTTTGTGCGGAGGCAATCCGCTACGGCGAAGCCGCCTAGCCCAACTACGCGGAAGTCGCCGAGCCCAACTGCTTCGGACTTTTCCTTGGAATTGCGTCAGCGCCTGAGATGCGCCAGCGGCACGTGACCCGGGCCCTTGATGTTTTGCAGCACGAGTTGCGTGTGGACGTCGCGGACGCCGGGCAGCCGCATCAGCCGGTGCATGACGAAGGCGTTCAGGTCGTCGACCGACGGCACCATGACATGCAGCAGGAAATCGTGGTCGCCGGTCATCGTCCAGCAGGACGAGACCTCGTCCATGCGCTGCACGGCGGCAATGAAGCTTTCGGGCGACCCGTCGCTGTGGCTCACCAGCCGCACCTGGATGAACACCTCGACCGTCAGGCCGATGGCGCGGCGGCTGAGCACCGCGGCAAAGCCCTTGATGACGCCGGTCTCGCGCAAGGCGTCGAAACGGCGCGCGCAGGGCGTGGTCGACAGGCCGATCTCCTGCGCCAGCTCCGAAACGGGCTTGCGGCCATCACGCTGCAGGATGTCGAGCATCCTTATCTCGAAATCGTCGAACTGAGGCATGTCTTCTCGATTCCCTGTTGAACAGAGTTCTTTTACCTCAAAATCGGCCACCCAACCATAAACAAGGCTGATTTGCCTCGTCGGCCACTGCTATACTTCATTTCAAGATCCGCGGATCACGGAGGAGGATATGATGACGATCAGCGTTGCCGATTACGCGGCCGAATGCGCGGCGCAGGGCCTTCGCGGCGACTATTCGGTGTGCCGCAGCGATTTCACCGTGGCGCAGGGTTATGACTATTCAGCCGAGGAACAGGCGGTGTGGCGCACGCTGTGCGACCGCCAGACGAAGCTGACGCAAAAGCTGGCGCACCGTTCCTACCTGGATGGCGTCGCGGCGCTCGGGCTGCTCGACCGGATTCCCGATTTCAAACAAGTGAGCCAGAAGCTCGCCAAGCTGACCGGTTGGCAGATCGTCGCGGTGCCGGGCCTGATCCCGGCCGGCCCGTTCTTCGATCATCTCGCCAACCGTCGCTTTCCGGTCACCAACTGGCTGCGGAAACGCGAGGAGCTCGACTACATCGTCGAGCCGGACATGTTCCACGACTTCTTCGGCCATGTGCCGATCCTGACCCAGCCGGTGTTCGCCGATTTCATGCAGATGTATGGCGAGAAGGCCGAAGACATGATTGCGCTTGGCGGCGACGAGATGATCACCAGGCTCTACTGGTACAGCGCCGAATACGGTCTCATCCAGGAGCCCGGCCAGCCGCTGAAAGCCTTCGGCGCCGGGCTGATGTCGTCCTTCACCGAGCTGCAATTCGCGGTGGAGAGCAAGGACGCCCACCATGTGCCGTTCGACCTCGAGACGGTGATGCGCACCGGCTATGAGATCGACAAGTTCCAGCGCGCCTATTTCGTGCTGCCGTCCTTCGACGTGCTGCGCGACGCCTTCGGCGGCGCCGACCTTGCCGGAATCGTGGCGCGGTTCAAGGCTCAGCCGGCGCTCGACCCGGCGACGGTCTGAGGTCGGTTTTCGCCCAACCGACGTTCAGGGCGGTTCAGCTGCCACCAGGCGGCTGGGCCGCTCCGCGTTTTTTGCGGATCATCACGCCTTGTCGGGCCCGGCCTTGATCCTGGCCAACTGTTCGCGCTGCAGATCGAGCGCGGCGTTGATGAAGCGCAGCACGGTCGCAAGCTCGGTATCGCTGAAGCTCGCCACCACCTTCTCGCCCTCCCGCGCTATCGTGCCGTAGTAGCGCTCCGACAACTCCCTGGTCAGCGCGGTCGCCTCGATCACCACCTTGCGCCTGTCCTCCAGGCTGCGGGTGCGGGTGACGTATCCGCGCGCCTCCAACCGGTCGATCAGGGCCGTCACCGCGGCCGGGGTCAGCCCCGTCGCCGCCGCCACCGCGCCCGCCGATTGCGGTCCGGCATAGAGCAGCCCCAGGCAATGGCGTTCGGCCGCGATCAGCCCGAGCCGCGCGCCCACCGCCTCATCATAGGCCTGCGTCGCGTCCTGCCAGCGCATGACGGCGAGGCCGACGGCCTTTGCCATTGCATCACGCTTCGTGCTTGACGAATTTACTTCGATCATCTAATTATCAATCTGTCTAACATTAAGACGAGAGTAGCAATATGCGACCGCGACTCCCGCAAAGGCAAGAGGCAAACGCGGCCGCCAACACGGAGAATGCAATGTTCGAGACCTCCACCCGCGCGCCGATGACCCCGGCTGAAGAGTACAAATACGCCAAGCTGGCGATGGAATGGTATGGCTGGGGCTCGCCCATCGGGCTCGGCATCCTGCTGGTCTCGTTGGCGGCTGCGGCCGTGCTGGTGCGCGTCGCCGTTTACGGGCTGTAAGCTCGAACGAACTTCGCCAAAACGCGCGGCAAGGCGGCGCCGGTTGCATCCAGGCGCCGGCGTCGCCTCACTTTTATCTTTTGTTCCTCGCAATTCCGGACGAACCCGCCAACCACCTTCCCGCAATTGCGTCAGACCCCGATCACCTTGCCGAGATGCTCGCCCAGCCGGCAGGCAAGCGCGGTGATGGTGGTGGTCGGGTTGCACTGGCCGGAGGTGCAGAACACCGAGGAGCCGCCGACATAAAGATTGTCCATGCCATGCACCTTGCAATTGGCATCGACGACGCTCTTCAAGACATCGCTGCCCATGCGGGTGCCGCCCATATGGTGGTGGCCGGCCGTCTCCTCATTGGTCGGGTAATCGTCGCCATTGCTGATCCAGTCGTCGATGCGGACGCGGCCGAGATTCTTTCGCGCCATCGTGGCGCCGAAAAGCCTCAGGCCTTCCAGAAGCGTGCGACGCTCGAGCGGCGACTTCTTCCAGTGCAATTCGATGCGCGGCACGCCGGCGCGGTCGACATCGGCCTTCGACAGCTCGATCTGGTTGGAAGCAAGCGGCGCCTGCTCCCAGGCGACGTAAAGCTGGGCCGCGCAATGCAGCCTCTGGTCGAGCTGGGAGGACATCCACTCCGCCATGTCGGGCGCGGTGCAGGCGAGATCGGCGATCAGCCGCTTGACATTGGGATAGGGCGACTCGATCAGGCGGATGCCGAAATTCATGATCTGCAGGCGCTGCATGGCCGCCAGCGTCGGCGAGAAGAAGGCCTCCTTCGAGGCGTCGACCTCGAACTCGTTGTAGTTGGCCAGGATCGCATTGCCGCCCTGGAAGGTCGGATGCTCCATCCAATAGCGACCAAGCGCGGTCGCGTTCGGCACCACACCGCCGTTCGAACGCTGGTTCGACCACAACAGCAGCCGCGAGTTTTCCAGGCCGCCGGTGCAGGTGACAAAATAGTCGGCGGTGAAGGTGCCGGCGTCCTGCCCGTTCGACCAGAGTTTCGCGCCGGTGACGCGCTTGCCGTCGCCGGCAAGCTCGGTGGCGTAGGTGTTGAGCACGACGGCGATGTTCTTGCTCTTGTCGAGTTCGTCGGCGAATTTTTCGCCGAAGCGCACGGCGGGGCTCTTGATCAATTGCACCCAGCGGATGTCGTCCGAAACCGGCACGTCGGGGCGGAAATCGGGCAGCTCGAGGATATCGTGGACTTCGCCAAGATATGGCTCGATGTCGGCGCGGCTGATCGGCCAGCCGGTATCGGGCGCCCATGCCTTGGGCTCGAAATCTTGGCTGTCGAGCACGCGGCACCAGCCGGCCCAGTGGTTGGACGAACCGCCCATGAAGCGCAGCCTGGTGATGTCGAGGTCGAAATAGAAATCGCCGACCGTCTTGCCGCGGTAGAAATCCTGCGACTCGTCGCTGAATTCGCGCGAGCCCGCCTCCAGGACGACGACCGGAATGCCGGCGGCGCCGAGCTTCCTGGCGATCGTCGTGCCGGCCGGGCCGGAGCCGAGAATGCAGGCCTTGGGCTTGAAGCCGGCCTGCCTGTAGGCCTCGTAGCTATCGAAGATCACGCGAGGTCGCTCCGCCGCAGGATCCAGCCATTGATCTCGACGACTTCATCGGGGTCGGCCACCGCCGGCTGGCTTCGAAACAGCGACAGCGCGGGCAGCGCGATCAGCGCCTGCACGATCGCGCGGCGCGACATCTTTCTGATGAAATTGCTCATGACATCTCTCTCGAAAGAGGGCGTCGATCCGTGCCTGATCGGCACACATGCCGCCGAGGAGGCCAATTCCGTGCCAAACCTAAATGAAAACCGCGTTACACCAGGAAGTTTCAGCGAGATTGAGCATGGGCATGGTTAGGGCTTTCCTGACACCTGCGGCGAAGCTTCATGCGGCTTCGGAAAGTTCTCGGTCGAGGATCGAAAGATTGCGGCCGCGGTTCTTCGCCTCGTAAAGCCTGCGATCCGCAGCACGCATCAAATCGGAGACGGTCGCGCTCTCGCCGCAGGTTATGCCTCCGATCGAGACGGTGAGCGGCACGGTGCGCTCATCAACTGGCCGGAAGCGGATCAGCTCGACCTCGCGTCGGATGCGTTCGGCGACATGCTTGGCCTCCGGCTCGCTGGCGCCAACCAGGAAGGCCCCGAACTCCTCGCCGCCGATGCGGCCAAGCACGTCGCCGCTGCGAACGCCGCGCTCGATGGCGCTGGCGATCAAAAGCAGCGCTTCGTCTCCCGTCAAATGACCGTAGCTGTCATTGATCTTCTTGAAATGATCGGCGTCGATGATGAGCAGCGCGCCGCGATCGCTCTTGCGCCGCGAACCGTCTAGCATGGCAAAGAAGGTTTCGCGGTTGAGCATGCCGGTCATGTCGTCGCGGCTTGCCTTGTCCGACAGACGCCTGTGCGCGGCGGCGAGCTGCGCGTGGGCGCGGGCAAGCTCGCGATGGGCATTCTGCAACCGGTCGCTCCGCCAGAAGGTGCTGGCGCTGGCAGCCCAGGCGAGCACCAGCGGGCAAACAGTCGATGCCAGCCACACGGTGCGGCTCATGGCAAAGCCCATCGCCGGAACCACAATCAGCGTCAACAACAGCGAGGCAGCGACCGAGGCGAACGCCACGGCAGCGGCCTTCAGAAATATGCGACTCATCACTTGCTCCCATCGGATAGCCTCTGTGCCAGCAAGCATTAAAGGCGACCTTTCCGGGACTTTTAAAATTTGAAGTGAGACGCCATTTTCACGATACGTGACGCGCATAAGTTGTGGATAAAGTCGGCGTCGGCATGCCATAAGCGACCTATGACAACGACACCCGATCCCGCCCGCTTCGCCCATGTCACGGATTGGGTGTTCGACCTCGACAACACGCTCTATCCGCATCACTCGAACCTGTTCGCGCAGATCGACGTCAAGATGACTGCCTATGTCGGCGAGCTGCTGACGCTTTCGCGCGATGACGCGCGCAAGCTGCAAAAGGAGCTCTACCTCGAATACGGCACGACGCTGAACGGGCTGATGAAGCGGCACGGCATCGATCCCGACGATTTTCTCGAGAAGGTGCACGACATCGACTATTCGAGGCTGGTGCCGGATCCGGTGCTGGGCGCGGCGATCCGCCAGCTTCCCGGGCGCAAATTCATCTTCACCAATGGCGACCGCAGGCATGCCGAGCGCACCGCGCGCCAGCTCGGCATACTGGAGCATTTCGACGCCATCTTCGACATCGTCGCGGCGGGGCTCAATCCAAAGCCGGAGCGTCAGACCTATGAGCGCTTTGCCGAATTGCACTCCGTGACGGGACACAATGCGGTGATGTTCGAGGATCTGGCGCGCAATCTGGCCGTGCCGAAAACACTTGGCATGACGACGGTGCTGGTGGTGCCGCGCAATTTCGAACCGACCTTCTCGGAGATCTGGGAACGCGACCCGGCAAATGAGGACGACGTCGATTTCGTCACCGACGATCTCGCCGGTTTCCTGACCGCGATCGTCGACGTCATGGCCTGAGCCAACTCCAGATTGCCACGCGCCGTGGGGCGCAACGCCCTCCGGTGGCGCGGATGATTCGGTTTCCGCGAACCAGCGAACCGGGCCTAGATCAAAGAGATAGAAGCACGATCTCCTCCGAAAACTGCTTCACGCTTTTCGGCATCATGTACGGAGGAAATCTCCTCGCGGCTCAACCTCGGCATAAAAACCATCGAGACCTACCGGACCAGGGCGACGGACAAGCCGGAGCTTCACTGCCGCGCGGCAATCGTCCGTTTCGCGCAGTCGAACGGCTGGCTGCTCGAGCTGCAATGACGAGCGGCACCGCCTCACAGCTTGTAGAAGCGGCGGATGATGTCCCAGGCCTCGTCGGCCGTGTCGACGAAATCGATGATGTCCTGATCGCCGGGCGAGATCGTGCCCTGCTCGGCAAGGAAATCGAGATCGATCGCCCGTTGCCAGAATGCCTTGCCGAACAGGATCACCGGCACGCGCTCCATGCGCCCGGTCTGGATGAGGGTCAGCGTCTCGAAGAATTCGTCCATCGTGCCGAAGCCGCCCGGAAACACCGCGACCGCCTTGGCGCGCATGACGAAATGCATCTTGCGGATGGCGAAGTAGTGAAAGTTGAAGCAGAGCTCCGGCGTGACATAAGCGTTGGGCGCCTGCTCGTGCGGCAGCACGATGTTCAAGCCGATCGACGGTGCGCCGACATCGTCGGCGCCGCGATTTCCCGCCTCCATGACACCAGGCCCGCCGCCGGTGACGACGACGTACTCACGATAATAGGAGGTGGCGGACTGCAGCGAGCAGAGGCGAGCGAATTTGCGCGCTTCCTCATAATATTTGCTGTTTGCCTCGAGGTTCTTCCTCTGCGTCTCGTTCTTGGCCGCCCAGGCCTCGCCGCCGGGTTCGGGCAGGCGCGCGCCGCCGAACAGGATCACGGTCGAGCGGATGCCGCGTTCGGCCAGGATCATTTCGGGCTTCAGGAGCTCGAGCTGCAGCCGCACGGCGCGCAATTCTCGCCGCGTCATGAAGCCGGGATCGTTCCAGGCCAGCCGGTAGGTTTCGGCCCGCGTTTGCGGAGTATCCGGCACGCTTTTCGAGCGTTCCAGGTCCTCGTCCGAATGCGGCAGCGGCGTCCACCCTGCCTTTTCCATGGGAGTCATCGAATCCACCCGTCCAATTCCCTTACTTGCGCCGTCCCGTGACGCAGGCGCGATTGACCCCCATTGAGCCTTAACATAGGGTCCGCGCGACTTTTAAACAGGTTAAGGCGCAGCCCCTTAACAGCTTGGTAATGGAGCGAAATCATGTCGAAGCCCGATCTGGCGAGTCTCGAGAAGACCATCGAGAAGGCCTTCGAGGAGCGCGACGCGATTTCGACCGCGACGCGCGGCGAAGCACGCGAGGCCATCCAGGCCGCGCTCGACCTGCTCGATCGTGGCGTGGCCCGCGTCGCCGAACGGCACGATGACGGCAAATGGCACGTCAACCAGTGGCTGAAGAAGGCAGTGCTGCTCTCCTTCAGGCTGAACCCGATGGAGATCATCAAGGGCGGTCCCGGCCAGGCCGTGTGGTGGGACAAGGTGCCGTCTAAGTTCGACGGCTGGAGCGCCGTCGATTTCGAGAAGGCCGGCTTCCGCGCCGTGCCGTCCTCGATCGTGCGCCGCTCGGCCTATGTCGCGCCGGGCGCGGTGCTGATGCCGTCCTTCGTCAATGTCGGCGCCTATGTCGATACCGGCACCATGGTCGACACCTGGGCCTCGGTCGGTTCCTGCGCCCAGATCGGCAAGAACGTCCATCTTTCCGGCGGCGTCGGCATCGGCGGCGTGCTGGAGCCCATGCAGGCCGGCCCGACCATCATCGAGGACAATTGCTTCATCGGCGCGCGCTCGGAAGTGGTCGAAGGCTGCATCGTGCGCGAAGGTTCCGTTCTCGGCATGGGCGTGTTCATCGGCCAGTCGACCAAGATCGTCGACCGCGCCACCGGCGAGGTGTTTTACGGCGAGGTGCCGGCGAACTCGGTGGTCGTCGCCGGATCGCTGCCGGGCAAGCCGCTACCCAATGGCGAGCCGGGCCCGAGCCTCTACTGCGCCGTCATCGTCAAGCGGGTAGACGCCAAGACCCGTTCCAAGACCTCGATCAACGAATTGCTGCGCGATTGATCCTCCACAACGGAGCGGACGCCATTGTCTGACAGATCGCAATTCCTCTGGCTGTTCTTCAGCCTTTCGGGGCGGCTGAGCCCGGTCGCCTATGCGCTGGCCGGGATTTTGCTGATCCTTGTCCAGTTTTTTCCGTTCTACCAGTTCGCCCGGGTGGAGCTCGGCTCCTCCGCCAGCCAGAACTGGGCCATGATATGCTGGGGCGTGCTGCTGATCTCGGCCTGGGCCACGTTCGCGGTGACGGCAAAGCGCTTCCATGATTTCGGCAAGCCGACCTATTTTGCGCTGATCTCGCTTATCATCGGTCCCATCCTGCTTATCATCCTCGCCTGTTTCCGCAGCGATCCCGGACCGAACCGCTACGGCAGGCGCACCAACGCGCCGGCCGATTCCTGAGACCGTCATGCGCTACCGCGCGCTCGACCCGCAACTGATCATCGAGACAGCCGAAAGGCTGGAAGGGCGGATCGGCGACCGTTTCCCGGAAACCGGCCTGCGCGGCGTCGCCGGCGAACTGGTGTCGCTGTCGCGGGACCTCGCCAAGGCCGCCAGGGAGTTGGAGGCGCCGATCTGGTGGTTGCGCATCGCGATCGTCGCCGCTTTCGTCGCCGGCGTGGCGATGTTTTTGTTCGTCGGCACAATCCTGCCGCTCGACCGTATTTCGGGCACCGACGATGCCGTGCAGTCGATGCAAGGCATCGAGGCGACGATCAACACGGTGATCCTGGCGGTGCTCGGGCTGCTGGCACTGGTCCGTGCCGAGGAGCGGATCAAGCGCAAGAGAGTGTTCCGGCAACTGCACGGGCTGCGCTCGCTGATCCATGTCATCGACATGCACCAGCTGACCAAGGATCCGGCGGCGCTGTCGGCCGACTTCAAGCCGACCGCGCATTCGCCGCAACGCATCACCAACGCCGGCGACCTTGCGCGCTATCTCGACTATTGCTCGGAGATGCTGTCGATCACCGGCAAGATCGCGGCGCTGTTCGCGCAGTCGGTCAATGACGAAGTCGTCATCCACGCCGTCAACGACATCGAGAACCTGGCCTCCAACCTGTCGCGTAAAATCTGGCAAAAGATCACGCTGATCGAGGACCGGGGTTGACGGCATCGGGCGTCAGCCCGGGCGGACCACGCTTGCCCGCTTCCGCCTGACGCACCAGCGCCATGACGCGTTCGTTGATCGGCGTCGGGGTGCCCGTCTGCCTGGCCAGGCGAATGACCGCGCCCTGCAATTCGTCGATCTCGGTCGGACGACCGCGCTTCAGGTCGTCCCACATCGAGGAGCGCGCCTGCGCGTCGATCGCCAGCATGCGGCGCGCCAGGAGCCCGAAAAGCCAGTCGGGAAGCCGCAACACCTTCGGCAGCAGCGACGGCGGCAGGCCTGTGATGCGCGCCGGCGCCACAGCCGCAGCCTTCATCGCGGCGAGCGCCTCGTCGATCTGGCCGGCCAGGATGACGCGCCAGCGGCGGTCGGCCAGTTGCCTTGCCAGCGGCAGGTCGGAGAGCGCCACCAGCGCATTGTTGAGGTTCATCAAGAGCTTGCCCCACTGCACCGCCTTCATGTCGGCGCGCGCTTCCACGGCAAGCCCATCGACGTCGAGCCGATCGGCAAGGCCATCGATGCCGCCGTCGATCATCACCTCGCCCTGGCTGGCGCGATGAACGCGGAACGGCACCTCGCCGTCCGGCGACTGGACGACGTTGAACATCACCATGCCGGCCAGCACTTGCCGGCCGGGGAGCCCGGCGCGCAACCTGTCCGCGTTGTCGACGCCGTTCTGCAGGCTGGCCACGACGGCATCCGGGCGCCCGTGGGCGGCGATAAGCTTGGCCATCTCCGCGGTCCCGCCGCTCTTCACCGTCACCAGGATGATGTCCGCGTCACGCAGCGCGGTCGCCGGATCGTCGGTGGCTGAAATCGCCTGCGCTTCGACGCGGCGATCGCGGCCGTCGAGATCGCTGACGCGGAGTCCGCCCTGGCGCATGGTCTCGACGACGCGGCCGCGGCCAAGCAAAACAACCTTGCGTCCGGCGAGCGCCAGGCAACCGCCGACATAGCAGCCGATGCTGCCAGCGCCGGCAATCGCGATGGTGCTTGCTTCACTGGCCATGCATTCGTTCTCGCTTGGCCCGCAACTATACGCGACGAAAACCATATTGTCGGCGGGATGACCGGCGATCATCTGCCACCGTGACACGACAAACGCTTTCGATTATCGCTTGCCCATGACATTGCCGACCGACCCCGCCGCGAATCTCGCCGCCCTGATCCGCTGCCCTTCCGTCACGCCCGCCGAAGGCGGCGCGCTCGCGGCGCTGGGAGACATGCTGAAGCCGCTGGGCTTCTCGGTCGAACGGCCCGTGTTCTCGGAAGACGGCACGCCGGACATCGAAAACCTCTATGCCCGACGTTCGGGCAACGGCCCGCACCTGATGTTTGCCGGCCATACCGACGTCGTGCCGGTGGGCGACGAGGCGGCCTGGACGCATCCGCCCTTCGCCGCCGAAATCGCCAATGGCGAGATGTACGGCCGCGGCGCCGTCGACATGAAGGGTGGCATCGCCTGCTTCATCGCCGCGGTGGCGCGCCATGTCGAGAAGAATGGCGGCCCGAAGGGCTCGGTCTCCCTGCTGATCACCGGCGACGAGGAAGGTCCGTCGATCAACGGCACCACCAAGTTGCTCGACTGGGCGGCGGCCAGGGGCGAGAAGTGGGATGCCTCGATCGTCGGCGAGCCGACCAATCCCAATGCGCTCGGCGACATGATCAAGATCGGCCGGCGCGGCTCGCTGTCGGGCAGCGTGACGGTCAATGGACGCCAGGGCCATGCCGCCTATCCGCAGCTTGCCGACAACCCGGTGCGCGGGCTCATCAGCCTGGTCGACGCGCTGCTCCATCCGGTGTTCGACAAGGGAACGAGGGATTTCCAGCCGACCAATCTCGAAGTGACGTCGATCGATGTCGGCAACCCGGCGACCAACGTCATTCCGGCGAAGGCGACGGCCATTTTCAACATCCGCTTCAACGACACATGGGATGCCGAAGCGGTCCAGGCCGAGATCCACAACCGGCTCGACAAGGCGGCGGGGCGCAAGAAATACCGGCCGGGCAAGACGACGCCGGTCGACTATGAGCTCGTCTGGCGCGACCGGCCGAGCCATGTCTTCCTCACCCGCGACGACAAGCTGATCGAGACGCTGGGCAAGTCGGTCAAGGCGGTGGTCGGCAAGACCCCGGCGCTCTCCACCTCCGGCGGCACCTCGGACGCGCGCTTCATCAAGGATTATTGCCCGGTGGTCGAGTTCGGCTTGGTCGGCAAGACCATGCATATGGTGGATGAGCGCGTCGCGCTTGCCGACCTCGAGACGCTGACGCAAATCTACGAACGCTTCATCGAAGACTGGTTCGGACAAGGCCTTTCGTGACCATGCTTTCGGCGGACGAAACCTACGCTTCGCTGGCCGGCGCCTGGCGGCTGATGTTCGGCAAGGCCGACGGCCTGCGCCTGCTCGACCTTTCGGCCGACGGTTTCTGGAATTCGTTCTTCGCCATTATCGTGGCGGCGCCGGCGCTGATCGTCGGCTGGGTCGGAATCGCCAATGAGCTCGGCGATCCCGAAGCCTTCGCCGGGCGCCTCGGCATGCTGATCCGGCTGGCCACCGTCGATATCGGCTCCTGGGTACTGCCGCTGGTGGCGCTCGCGCTGGTCGCGCCGCGTGCCGGCATCGGCAGCCGCTTCGTCCACTATGTCGTCGCTTCCAACTGGACGTCGGCGATCATCGCCTGGCTCATGCTGCCGTCGGCGCTGCTGAGGCTCTTCCTGCCTTCGACCAACGAGGTCAGCGGGCTGGTGTCGCTGCTTTTGTTCGCCCTGTCGATGGTGCTGACCTGGCGCATGACCAACGCTTCGATCGGCAGGGGCGCCACCGTGGGCACCGCCGTCTTTGTCGGCATGTTCATTGCCTCGCTGCTCGTCCTGTTCGGCCTGCAGGCGCTGCTCGGCATCGACATACCGGACGCCACGACGGGCTGACCGTGGCCCGGAGTTATGTCGATCGCGGAGCGCCGACACTGGCCGTCTTTGGCACCGATTGGAACCTAGGCGTTTGCCGGTTACGGCGCTGATGCTCTATGCAGCGGTCAGCTGCCTTCCGGGTAATCGACACCCACCAGAAACAGCCCGTCCGGTGGCGCAACCTGGCCGCAGGCCGCGCGGTCGCGCGCTTCGAGCGCCGCCTTGAGATCCGACGCGCCCCAGGAGCCGTCGCCGACGCGCCGCAGCGAGCCGACCATCGAGCGCACCTGATTGTGCAGGAAGGAGCGCGCCGAGGTCCGCACCTCGATGAGATCGCCCGAACGGGTGACGTCGAGACGGCCAAGCGTTCGCACCGGGCTCTCGGCCTGGCATTGGGTGGAGCGGAAGGTGGTGAAGTCATGCCGGCCGAGCAGCACTTTGGTCGCCTCCTGCATGGCCTCGGCATCGAGCCGTTTCGGCACCCACCAGACCTTGCCCTTTTCCAGCGCCGATGGCGCGCGCCGGTTGAGGATGCGGTAGAGATAATGGCGGCCGGTGGCGGAAAAGCGCGCGTCGAAGCCGTCGGCGACGACGCGCGCCTCGAGGATGGCGACGCGCGCGCCGGCCGCCTGCAGATGGGCGTTCACGGCATCGCGCACCTTGTCGCCCGGCCAGTCCCTGGCCAGATCGACATGCGCCACCTGGGCGGTGGCGTGCACGCCGGCATCGGTGCGGCCGGCGGCTCGCAACCTTACCGCTTCGCCGCAGAACTTCTCTATCGCCTGCTCGATCGCCTGCTGCACCGAGGGCTGGTCGGCCTGATGCTGCCAGCCGGCGAACTGGCTGCCGTCATATTCAATGTCGAGCCGAAAACGCGGCATAAGCGATGAGCGCTGGCCGCCTAGGCGGCCAGCGCGGTGAAGGCCGAAGCGTAGACCAGCTTGCCGGTGTCAGGCGCGTCGCCCCAGGCCAGAGCCTGCAGCGCCTCGCCCTGGTATTCGCTTTCGAACTTTCCGGCGCGGGCATGGGAGTAGCCGAAGCGGCCGTAATAGACCGGATCGCCGAGAACCACGGCCAGCGTCTCGCCGGCTTCCTTGAGGCGCACATGCGCCTCGCGGATCAGCGCGCCGCCGATGCCGGTGCCGTGGAAAGACGGCTCGACCGCCAGCGGCGCCAGCGCCACGGCCGCGAAACGCTTGCCGCCATTCTGCACGTAAAGCCTGGAAAACAGGATGTGGCCGACGACCTGGCCGTCTTCCTCGGCAACCAACTCGACGACGGCATCGCCGCCGGTGACAAGCGCGTCGACCAGGCCGGCTTCCGCCTGCTGGCCAAAGGCATGTTCTTCGACGAGGCGGATCGCCTCGCGATCCCGCGGCGTCGCCGCACGTATCGACATCATGCTCATTTGAGTTTCATTCCTTTTTCGATCTTGGCTCCGCGCAAAAACTCCTGCGCGGTGGCTGGCCTTCCGCCAGCCCGTTGAACTTCGACCAGCCTGACCGCGCCTGCCCCGCAGGCGACCGTGAGGCGGTCATCGAGAATTCCTCCCGACTCGCCGACGCCATCCGATAGCGTCGAGCGAAGCAGTTTCAGCCGCTCCATGCGGCCGCCAATGTCGACCTCGCACCACGCGCCCGGAAAGGGCGAGAGGCCGCGAATGTGATTGTGGACTTCGCCAGAAGGCCGCGTCCAATCCACGCGTGTCTCCGATTTATCGATCTTTCGGGCGTAGGTCACCCCTGCCGTTGCCTGTTGGGTAAATGTCAGACAATTTATCCCCAACTGCGCGAGCGCCCGTACCATTAGCGAAGCGCCTTGAAGCATCAGGCGGTCGTGCAATTCGCCGGCCGTCATATCGGGTGCGATGGCGCATTTTTCAACCATTGCCACCGGCCCGGTGTCCAGGCCCTCTTCCATCTTCATGACCATCATGCCGGTCTCGGTATCGCCGGCCATGATGGCGCGCTGGATGGGAGCGGCACCACGCCAGCGCGGCAGAAGTGAGGCATGGCCGTTGAGGCAGCCGAGTCTGGGCGCTTCCAGAACCGGCTTCGGCAGCAGCAAACCATAGGCGACGACCGCGGCGACATCGGCCTGCAAGGCCGCGAAGGCCCGCTGCTCGGCCTCCGCCTTCAAAGATCCCGGCGTGCGCACCTCGACGCCCAGCCTTTCGGCCTCGCGCTGCACCGGCGAAGGCGTCAGTTCCAGCCCGCGCCGACCGGCGGCGCGCGGCGGCTGCGTGTAGACGGCCGCGATTTCGTGGCCGGCCCCGGCGATGGCGCGTAAGGTCGGCACGGAAAAATCCGGCGTGCCCATAAAGATGACGCGAAGCGGCATTGTGGCGATCCTCAGGCGTCCGCTTCGAACGGATTCACGAGCTTCAAGTCAAGCTCGTCGAAGTCTCGCACATTGCGGGTCGCGAGCGTCGCGTCATGGACCAAACAGATCGCGGCAATCATCGCATCGGAAAGACTGATAGGGCGACCAATCTTTTCCCGCTTTGCCCGAAGCTTGCCAGCGAGACGAGGGATGGGACCAGAAAATTCAACGATCCGGCCCGCGAACTGCTCCGAGATCAGACGGTCTAGCGCGCGAATATGGCGTTCGGATCCTGTTTTGTTCAGAAACCTCTCGGCACCAAAGGATTGCTCCATTACGACTGGGCCGCAAAGATAGAGATCGAGGAGTTCTTGTTTGCCAAACCATTCGATCACCTTCGGGTCAGGTGTCGTTCTGCTTGCTTCAGAAACCACATTTGTATCAAGGATTATCACTCGAAATCCTCGATCCGGCGCCCGAAGTCTTGTTTCCTCTCGGCTTCGATTTCGGCCATTATATCGGCAAATTCGTTGTCAATTGCGCTTTCGTTTGCAAATGCAGAACGAATACTGTCCCATGCGGATAGGTTAGGTTCCAGCCTCGCCTCCTTCTCCGCAATCATGCCCTTCCATAAAAGGTCGATGGCTTTGCCCGACAAGCTCTGGCCAACCTTTCGGGCAGCCTGCTCAATTTCGCGTTTTAGCGGCTCGGGAACATTTCGGATTAGCATATCACTCACGGCCAGCCTCCGATTTGATATCATGATATCACGACAAGATGCTCTACTCAACCGGGCTTAATAAGGGCTTTCGCTGCGCTGAGGACTGATCGTTAACTAAGTTCAAATACCTTCCTTCATATGATTCGGCCGCTTGCCTCCTCGGAGCCATTCATATGAAAGCCCGCAAAAAGACATTTGGGACACGCCGTGCGCCAATCGCTGAGTTCAGATCGCTTGAGGAGGAGTTTACGAAAGGCGAGTTGTCCAAAAGGAGTGAGCGAGCATTCGCTATCTATCTCACGCCGCTGTTCGCACTTGCCGTAGTCGCGATTCTAATATTCTCGCCAGAATCCCGCGCACTTGCGTTGGAATTGGGTTCCAAAGCCATCGAACTGGGGAAAGATTGGGTTCTGCGCGGATTACTCGAATAAGGCTTAGCCCACCATCTTGCCCGGCGCCTTGTCCTTGGCGAGCTTCTTGAACTTCCTCACCACCATGTCGCGCTTCAGCTTCGAGATGTGGTCGATGAACAGCACGCCGTTGAGATGGTCGATCTCGTGCTGCAGGCAGGTGGCCATCAGCCCTTCTGCCTGTATCTCCTGCAATTTGCCGTCGCGGTCGAGATATTTCACCCGCACCGAAGCCGGGCGCTCGACCTCGGCGTAATAATCGGGGATCGAGAGGCAGCCTTCCTCATAGACCGAACGCTGGTCGGCGCTTTCGAGGATTTCCGGATTGATGAAGACGTGCGGCTCCGGCGGCTCGCCTTCCTTGGCAAGATCGATGACCAACAGCCGCCGCGGCTCGCCGACCTGGATAGCCGCGAGGCCGATGCCCGGCGCGTCATACATGGTCTCCAGCATGTCGTCGGCGAGCTTGCGCAGGTCGTCGTCGACGCGCTCCACCGGCTTGGAAACCTGGCGCAGGATGGGATCGGGAAGGATGATGAGCGGCTTGATCGACATGGCGTCTCACCTAAGACGTCGTTAGAAAAGCGTCAACGGGGGCATGCGCACGCCGTTCACGTTTTGATCTGTGCCGGCAGGCCGAATCGGTTATGCTGCCGGCATGAACGACACCATGACCACCATCCTTTCCGAGCCTGTCGCGCGGCTCGGCGCCACCACGATCACGCTTGGCCAGGCGTTGGCTTTCGGTGCGATCCTCCTGCTTGTGCTGTTCGTGGCGCTCGTCGTCGCCTTGTGGAGCGCCGCCGGGGCGCGCGCGGCGGCAGCCGCCGAAGCCGCCGACCATGCCCGCGATGCCGAGGCGAGGATGGCCGACATCATGCAGGCGCAGGCAGAGATGCAGGGCCGCATGGGCGCGATCGCCGAAGTGTTCGGAGCAAGGCAGGCCGAGCTCACCCAGTCGCTCGGGCAGCGACTGGACGCCATGACCGGCCGCCTCGGCCAAACGATGACCGAGCAGACCAAGTCGACGCATGAAAGCCTGGCCAAGCTACAGGAGCGGCTGGCGGTGATCGACACGGCGCAGGGCAACATCCAGTCTTTAGCCGGCCAGGTCGTGCAGCTGCAGGCAATCCTGTCCAACAAGCAGACGCGCGGCGCCTTCGGCCAGTCGCGCATGGAGGCGATCGTCGCCGATGGGTTGCCGCACGGCGCCTACGAGTTCCAGGCAAGCCTTTCCAACGGCAGCCGGCCCGACTGCCTGGTGCGGATGCCGAACGGCGCGCCGATGCTTGCCATCGACGCCAAGTTCCCGCTCGAAGCCTGGAATGCCATCCGCGCCGCCGAGGGCGCCGATATGCAGAAAGTGGCGGCGCAGGTCTTCCGCCGCGACATCGAGGTGCATATCCGCGATATCGCGGAAAAATACCTGATCCAGGGCGAGACCCAGGACACCGCTTTCATGTTCGTGCCGTCGGAATCGGTGTTCGCCGAGATCCACGAGAATTTCGAGGCGGTGGTGCAAAAGGCGCATCGCGCCCGCGTCGTCATCGTCTCGCCCTCGCTGCTGATGCTGTCGATCCAGGTCATCCAGGCGATCCTGAAGGACGCCCGCATGCGCGAGCAGGCGCATCTGATCCAGGGCGAGGTCATACGGCTGATGGAGGATGTCGGGCGCGTCGACGAGCGCGTGCGCCGCCTGCAGACGCATTTCGGCCAGGCGGCCAAGGATATCGACGACATCCTGGTTTCGACTTCGAAGGTCACCAAGCGCAGCCAGAAGATCGAGGCGCTGGAATTCGCGGAAGGCGAAGCCGCGGCGCCGCCGGCCAAGGTGGAGGCTGGCGCGCGCGTGGCCGATTCCAAGACGGGCCAGCTTAGGCTGCGCGTCGTCGAGGGCGACGATTGAGCTGCCGCAAGTAGCTACTGACCCTCAACGGTGGTCATGCCTTCGAATTCTGGCAACCAATGCAATGCCGAGCGGTGCCAAACCTGCTTTTTCGGGACGAGTTGCTGGCGCTGACGCGCCGTACCGACCCTGATGCCGTAGATTTTCGGTCCGTCTCCCACGGACGTGGCATAGAGATGCGATCCGCAGTCGCCGCAGAAGGCTTGCGCGCGTTTGGCGCCGCTCGATCCAGTCTTGATGTAGACCTTGGGCGTGCCGCTGGTGATCCTGTAGTCGCTTTCCGATGCAGGAACAGTCACCCGGAACGCGGTGCCGGTGAGTTTCTGGCAATCCGTGCAATGGCAGATCGAGGTCTTTTCGGGATCGACCTCCGCCTCATAGGTGATGGCGCCGCAATGGCACCCGCCGTCGATCTTCATGAGTTTTTCTCCTTACGGGTTCGCGGCGTTAAGCCTAGCCCTCTTCCGATGCCTCTGCGATGGCCTTTCGCCGCAGCTCCCATGTACCAGTGGCCTGCGGCTTGACGAACAGCCTGGCGATCTCCGGCATCTCCTGTTTCAACCGCGCCTCCAGGCGCTCGACGCAGGCCTCGATCTCCGGCGCAGTCAGATGGTCCTCGAACTCGATGCTGAGGCCCGCCACGATTTCCTCCGGACCGATGTGAACGCTCAATATGCCGTTCGCCCGCTGCACCGCGGGATCCTGCTCGGCGATCGCCAGAACCTTGCGCTGCACTTCAGGAGAGGCGGGCTCGCCCATAAGCAGCCCCTTGCTCTCGCGCGCGAGAAAGATAGCGGTGGCGCCAAGAATGATTGCGATGCCGATCGAGCCCACGCCGTCGAGCTCGGGAATTTCCAGCAGCTCGGATGCGAGGATGCCAGCGAACGCAACGACCAGGCCAAGCAGTGCGGCGCTATCCTCGAACAACACCGTGTAGACGCTCGGATCCTTGCTCGATTGCACGGCCTGCAGCCACCCCTGCTTGCCTTTCTGCTGACGAAACTCTTTCAGCGCCACCAGCCAGGAGCTGCCCTCGAACAGGAAGGAGAAACCAAGCACGATGTAGTTGATCTTGGCGTCGACGACCGGCTCAGGCGCCATGATGTGGATGACGCCTTCATAGAAGGACACGCCGGCGCCGAGCGCGAACACCAGAAGCGCGACGATAAAACTCCAGAAATAGAGCTCGCGCCCGTGACCGAGCGGATGCGCGCGATCGGGCGGCCGCGCGGCGCGGTGCATGCCATAGAGCAGCAGCGCGCCGTTGCCGGTGTCGACCAGCGAATGCACGCCTTCCGACAGCATGGCGGACGAACCGGTAAAGGCTGCCGCCGCGAATTTGGTCAGCGCGATCGCCAGGTTGCCGGCAAGCGCGGCGTAGATCACTCGTCTCGACCCGGAATGCCCTGCCATCCGATCTCCCGGCCATGCCCGATACGCCCCGAGCTTAGCGACCCGCCGGCCGAAGCTCCACAGACATTGCGCGGCCGGCGCGAAGTTCAAGCGACGTCAGCGACTTTCGCACGGGCATGTCGACGGGAAATCGGTTGACATCCGGCTAGCCGGCTCTCGAAGCGGCGAACGGCTCTTGCGGTCCGCCGTTTCTCTTGTTTCATTTACATGCCCAAAATCGGAGGAACGAATCATGGCTAAAGGTGCGATGAAGGCGGGCAAGGAAGCCCGCAAGCCGAAGAAGGACGCCAAGAAGCCCGCCGCGGCCCCGGCTCCGAAGGCGCCGCCGGTCAAGGCGATGCGAATCAAGGAAAAGTAGGCGACCGAATTCGGTCGATCCGGCTCAATGCAGGCTCTGAACCGGCGGCATGGCCAATGCTGCCGGTGTTTTGTTGATCGGCGAGCAGGGCTTCCTATGTCAAAGCGCCGAGGACGACCTCGCTTCCCCGAAACAACCGGCCGGGACGACCCGCCACACCGAGCATCGCAACCGATGCCGGAATGACGGAGTGTATTTGATGTCCTGGATCTTTCTTTTCTTCGCCGGCCTGTTCGAGATCGGCTGGGCGATCGGCCTCAAATATACCGACGGCTTCTCCAAGCCGCTAGCGACCCTTCTCACGATTGCCTCGATGATCGTCAGTCTCGGCCTGCTCGGCCTGGCGCTGAAGGCACTGCCCGTCGGCACGGCCTATGCGGTGTGGACCGGCATCGGCACTGTCGGCACGGCGCTGCTTGGCATCTGGCTGCTCGGCGAACCCGCGACCGTTGTCAGGCTCGCCTGCATCGGCCTGATCGTCTGCGGCATCGTCGGCCTGAAACTGGTCGCCTAACGCGTGTCGCCCGTCAGGACTTGCGTCAGAACAAAGAGATGAAGCGTTTCGCCGTTGCCATGAGGCGGTGAAATGCTGTCCACTAACTGTCCGCAAGCGCAAACACGTTCAGGGCCGCTTTCGGCGACCCTGAACAATTCTCCAACGAACCCGAACTTGAGCGCATCGCGCCTGACACGGAGTCAGGCGACGCGCCTTAAGCCGTTGTCTCGATGCATGTCGTTGTCCCAGAACCGCTGCGCGCTTCTGGGCGACATACATTAGCGGGCGGAGAAGCCCGGAGGGGTCCTGCCGACGCGCGACTTGCGCGCGGCGTAGCGTGCGTCACGCTTGGCCTTGCGCGCAGCCTCATTGGCAAGCTCGACCGCAATGCGCTCGGCTTCCTCGGCTTCGCGGCGCTTGGCCTCTTCGGCCGCCGCTGCTTCAGCAGCACGACGCGCCGCCGCAGCAAGCGCGTCGCGCTCGGCCTTTTCGGCCGCTTCACGCGCCAGCTTCTCCTGCTTCACTCTTGCCTTTTCGGCCTCGCGGATGGCGCGGGCCTCAAGGATCGCCTTGCGTTCGGCCTGGCGGGCCTGCACGGCCGGATCATCCGCCGCCGGCTTCGCCTTGAAGCGCTCGAGCAGCGCCTTCTTTGCCTCGTTCGCGGCATTGCGCCGCTCGAAAATGTCTTTTTCCCTGTAGATAGCCAAGTCCACTTCCCTGCAGTCTATTCGCGACGCTTACATACGCGCGAAAGCGGCGAATTCAAGCGCCAAAACGGTATGCCAGCCATGAAAAAAACGGGCTTGTTGCCGCAGGGATACGCTGCGGCAACGCGTGATGCACTGTTCACAGATCGCACCTCTGGCAGGCGGCAAGGCATATGGTTACCTCTAGCGCCGACAAGCGACACCCACATGAACACCTTCAGGATGCAACCAGATGGAACTCGGTCTTTACACTTTCGCCGATGTCAGCCCGGAGCCGGGTCCCGGCGCGATCGGCCCGCATGAGCGGCTGCACAACCTCATCGAGGAAATAGAGCTGGCCGACCAGGTCGGCCTCGACGTGTTCGGCCTCGGCGAACATCACCGCCCCGACTACGCCGCCTCGGCGCCGGTCGTGGCGCTGGCGGCTGCGGCCGAGCGCACGAATCGCATCCGCCTCACCAGCGCGGTCACCGTGCTCTCCTCCGACGATCCGGTGCGCGTCTTCCAGCAATTCGCGACACTCGACCTCTTATCCAACGGTCGCGCCGAGATCATGGCCGGACGCGGTTCCTTCATCGAATCCTTCCCGCTGTTCGGCTACAATCTCGAGGACTATGACGAGCTCTTCGCCGAAAAGCTCGACCTGTTGCTCGCGATCCGCGATCAGGTGAACGTGACGTGGCAGGGCAAGCTGCGCGCACCGATCAACGGTCGCGGCGTCTATCCGCGCCCGCTCCAGGAAAAATTGCCGATCTGGATCGCCATCGGCGGAACGCCGCAATCCGCCGCCCGCGCCGGCGTGCTCGGCCTGCCGCTGGCGCTGGCCATCATCGGCGGCGAGCCGGCGCGTTTCGCGCCACTGTTCGAGATCTATCGCGAGGCGGCGCGCCGCGGCGGCAACGACCCGGCCAGCCTCGCCACCAGCCTCAACGTGCACGGCTTCATTGCCGAGACGACCGAGCAGGCGGCTGACGATTTCTACGGACCGCAGGCCGAGGTGATGAACCGCATCGGCCGCGAGCGCGGCTGGGGCCCGACCTCGCGGGCGCATTTCGACCACGCGCGGGGCCCCAGCGGCGCCTTGTTCGTCGGCAATCCCGAGCAGGTGGCGGAAAAGATCGTCGCCCAGCACAGGATCTTCGGCAACGACCGCTTCCTGCTGCAGATGGCGATCGGCACCATGCCGCATGCCAAGATCATGAAGGCGATCGAGCTCTACGGCACCAAGGTGGCGCCGATCGTGCGCAAGGAGGTAGCGAAGGCTGTAGCCGCAGCGGCGGTGCCGGCCGGTTGAGGCACGGAGCTTGCGTGATCACCGGCTAACGGAACCTTGGCGCGGCGAGTACGTTCTCCCGACGATTGCACCGGTTGCGGTGCCCTTGAGGGGAACCGATGAAGGCCGAACCGATCGCTTCGGGCGCGAGCGTTGCCGAAAGCCCTGATCCGCGCGCCGATGCCTGGGCGGACATGCACCTGATGCGGTCGCTGGTGATCGGCATGTTCATTCTAATGACGACCGCCGCGCTTTATTTGGCCCGCGCCTTCTTCATGCCGGTGGTGCTTGCCTTCCTGCTGGCGCTGATGCTGACGCCGATCGTGCGCTTCCTGCGCAAGCGCGGCATTCCGGAGGTGGTTTCGGCGACGCTCCTGGTGCTGTTTTCCATCTTCGTCTTTGTCAGCGCCGGCTACCTGCTCAGCGGCCCGGTCATCGATCTCATCAACAACAGTTACTCGATCGGCCAGCAGCTCACCGAGCGGCTGGCGCCGTTCAAGCGACCGCTCGAGCGGGTGATGGATCTCTCGCATCAATTGGAAGCGCTGACCGAGACATCGCAGGAGCCGGGCGTGCAGCGGGTCTCGGTGGCGCCTTCCGGCATGCTGTCCACGGCCGCCAGCAACATCATCGAAGCCGGCACCTCGATCACCATCGTCTTCGTGCTGTCGCTGTTCCTGCTCGCCTCGGGCACGCTGTTCTATGAGAAGATCGTCCAGTCCTTCACCAGCCTCACCAAGAAGAAGCGGGCGTTGCGCGTCGTCTATGACGTCGAGCGCGAAATCTCGCACTACCTGCTCACGGTTTCCGTCATCAACGCCGGCCTCGGCACGGTGATCGGGCTGGGTTTGTGGGGGCTGGGCATGCCCAATCCGCTGGTCTGGGGGGCGACGGCGGCGTTGCTCAATTTCCTGCCCTATGTCGGCGCGCTGATGACCGTCCTCTTGGTCGCAGCCATTGCGCTGATCAGCTTCGATTCAATCTCCTACGCGCTGCTGGCGCCGGCTTTCGTGGTGTTGTGCGACATCGTCGAAGGCCAGTTCGTGACGCCGACGATTGTCGGGCGCCGCCTCGAGATCAACGCGGTGGCGATCTTCATCGCCATCGCCTTCTGGTCATGGCTGTGGGGCTTCGTCGGCGCGCTGATGGCGGTGCCGCTGCTGGTGGTGATCAAGGTCTTCTGCGACCATTTCGAAAGTCTGACCCCGGTCGGCAACTTCCTCGCGGCGCAACATACCGCCGTCGTTGACGACGAGCCGGTCGAGAATAACCACCAATCCGCGCCTTGACGCCTGGCCCAATCTCGAACCCCGCCCCTTGTTTGCGGTGCCGATGGCGAGTGCCTATATCGGACCGGTCAAGCCGGACCCTGCCCGCATGAGCTTAGATCTCGATGGCTATTTCGCCCGCATCGGTCACGCCGGACCGACCGACCCTTCGCTCGCCACGCTGCAGGCGCTGCATGCCACCCACCCGCGGGCGATCCCGTTCGAGAATATCGATGCCTTGATGGGCGTTTCGGTCGGGCTCGACCTGGCTTCGCTGCAGGACAAGATCTTAAGCCGGGGCCGCGGCGGCTATTGCTTCGAGCACAACCTCATCTTCATGCATGCGCTGAAGACGCTTGGCTTCACGGTCAGCGGGCTTGCCGCCCGCGTGCTGTGGGGCCAGCCGGATGACGCCATTACCGCGCGCAGCCACATGCTGCTGCGCATCGAGCTTGGCGGCCGCACCTACATCGCCGATGTCGGTTTCGGCGGCCTGACGCTGACGGCGCCGCTGCTGCTGGAGCCCAGACTTGAGCAGCAGACGCCGCATGAAACCTTCCGCCTGATTGCAACAGGTGACCAATTCCGGCTGCAGGCCAATATCGGCGGTGATTGGCGCACGCTCTACCGCTTCGACATGCAGCAGGCCTACGAGGTCGATTATCTGGTCAGCAGCCATTTCCTGTCGACGCATCCGAGCTCGCATTTCCTGTCGACCCTGGTCGCCGCGCTCGCCCTGCCCGACCGCCGCTACGCGCTGCGCAACAACCGGCTGTCGACGCATCATGCCGGCGGCCGCAGCGAGCAGCGCGAGATCGCGACGGCGGCCGAACTCGCCGACGTGCTGGAGAACCAGCTCGCCATCGTCATTCCCGACCGCGCCGCGTTCGAGGCAAGGCTGCGGCAAAAACGCATCGTGGAGACCTGACCCATGACGGCCCTTTCGGTTCTCGACCTGTCGCCGATCACGCAAGGCAGCAACGCTTCGCAGTCGCTTGCCAATTCGCTCGACCTTGCCCGCCATGCCGAGCGGCTGGGCTATACGCGCTACTGGCTGGCCGAGCACCACAACATGCCGGGCATCGCCAGCGCGGCGACTTCCGTCGCGATCGCTCATGTCGCCGGCGGCACCAGGACCATCCGCGTCGGCGCCGGCGGCATCATGCTGCCCAACCATGCGCCGCTGGTGATCGCAGAGCAATTCGGCACGCTGGCCGCGCTTTTTCCCGGCCGCATCGACCTCGGCCTCGGCCGCGCCCCGGGCACCGACATGCTCACCGCAAGGGCCTTGCGCCGCAATCTCGAAAGCGCCGACAACTTCCCGCAGGACGTGGTCGAGCTGATGGGCTACTTCCAGCCGGCCGAGGAGGGCCAGCGCATCCGCGCCGTGCCCGGCGAAGGCCAGGACGTGCCGGTCTGGATCCTCGGCTCCAGCCTCTACGGCGCGCAGCTCGCCGCATTGCTTGGCCTGCCTTACGCTTTCGCCTCGCATTTCGCGCCGGCCGAGCTGGACCATGCGCTTGAGGTCTACCGCACGCGCTTCCAGCCCTCGGCGCAGCTCGACAAGCCCTATGTGATGCTCGGCCTCAATGTCTTTGCCGCGCCGACGGATGCCGAGGCCAAGCTGCTGTTCAGCTCGCTGCAGCAGGCCTTCGTCAACCTGCGCAGCGGCCGGCCCGGGCAATTGCCGCCGCCGGTCGAACATTACGATCGCGATCTCGATCCCGCCGCCAAAACCATGCTCGCCCAGGCGCTGTCCTGCGCCGTAGTCGGCTCGCCGGAAACGGTGCGCCAGGGCATCGACGCCTTCATAAGCCGCACCGGCGCCGACGAATTGATGGTGACGGCGCAGTGCTTCGACCACGCGGCGCGCGTGCGCTCCTTCGAGATCCTCGCCGACGTGCATAAATCGATGTCGAAGGCGGCCTGATCGCATAGCCGCTTTTGCCTGACATGCTCGTCTGCTAAGGGCAGGCTTCCCTGCCCCAGGCGCGAGCGTATTCATGACCGACGATCTCGACGACCGCATGCATTTTGCCATCGACCTGGCGCGGCGCGCCGGCGATCTTGGACTGAAATATTTTCGCGACCTCGACAACCTGACCGTCGAGAGCAAGGGCCATCAGGACCTTGTTTCCGAAGGCGACCGGGAGGTCGAGCTGTTCATCCGCGCGTTGATTGCCGAGGCCTATCCGCAGGACGGCATCGTCGGCGAGGAGCACGCGGCCGTGGGCGGAACGACCGGTCATGTCTGGGTGATCGATCCGATCAACGGCACCGCCAACTTCGTGCGCGGCATTCCCGCCTGGTGCGTGGTGATCGCCTGCGCCAGGGATGGCCAGACGATGGTCGGCGTCATCCACGAGCCTTCGACCGACGAGACGTTTTACGGCCGCCGCGGCGGCGGCGCCTTCGTCAACGGCAAGCCGATCAAGGCCAGTCATGCGGCATCGCTTTCCGAAGGCGCCATCGGCACCGGGCTTTCCAACCGCGCCTCGACCAAGAATGTAGTCATCCTCGTCAGTCTGATAATGGCCGAGGGTGGGGTCTTCTACCGCAATGCCTCGGGCGCGCTGATGCTCGCCTACACCGCCGCAGGCCGGTTGCTCGGCTATGTCGAGGAGCACATGAATGCCTGGGATTGCCTTGCCGGCATGCTGCTGGTCGAAGAGGCGGGCGGCACAGTGCTGAAGGCGGATCCGAAGACGGTGCTCGGCAAGGGCACGCAAGTGATCACCGGCGGCAAGCACATTTTTCCGAGGCTGCAACTGCTCTGCGAGACCGCTTTCGGACTTACGCGCTGACGGTCTGCGCGACCGCGCCCAGCGGCCTGCAGGAATTGCGGATCATCAGCCGGCCCTTGAGGACGAGCTTGCGCGGCGGCGCGTCGCGGTTACCGGCCAGCCGGTCGAGCAGCAGGCTCGCCGCCTGCTCGCCGATCGCCTGTACCGGCTGCGCCACCGTGGTCAGTTGCGGCGCGAACACGTCCGACCACGGAAAATCGTCGAAACAGGCGACCGAAATGTCCTCGGGGCAGTTGAGGCCGATGTCGCGGATCGCCTTCATGGTGCCGATCACCATCGGGTTGTTGGCCGAGAAGATCGCGCTTGGCCGGTCGTGCAGCGACAGCAGCTGCATGGTGGCGTTGTAGCCGTCGATCTCGTGGAAGTTGCCCGAGCGCACCAGCTCCTCCGCCACGGGCAGACCGGCGGCCTGCAGCGCCTCGCGGTAGCCGATCATGCGGTCATGCATGGGGGATATGTCGGAGGTGCCGGTGATGTAGCCGATGCGGCGATGGCCAAGGTGGATAAGATAGGTGACGGCGTCGAACACGGCGCGCTGATTGTCCAGCACCACCGCGTCGGTGTCGACGCCTTCGCAAAGGCGATCGAGCAGTACCACCGGCACGTTCGCGTCCTCGACGATGCCCTTCAAGATGCCGCCATCGCCGACGCGCGCCACGATCAGCCCGTCGACCATGCGGTCGAGCAGCAGGCGGATCTGCTCGTCCTGCGTGTTCAGGTCCTCGTCCGTGCAACACAGCATGACGGCATAGCCGGCACGGTCGAACGCCTGCTGGATGACCGAGACGACATCGGTGAAGAACGGGTTGGTGATGTGCGGCACGGTGAGCCCGATGGTCCGCGTGGTGCCCATCTTGAGGCTGCGGGCAATGGCGTTGCGCTTGTAGCCGATGTCGCGGATCGCCTGCTCGATGCGCTGCGTAAGCTCGGGACTGACGGTGGCGGTGCCGTTGAGCAATGCCGACACGGTGGCCACGGACACACGCGCCGCCTCGGCCACGTGCAGCATCGTCGGCGCCGTGGATTTCCGCTGTTTTTTCCGCCCTGACACTGTCATTTTCGAAACGTTTCGCCACCCTTGTTTGGCTAAACCTACGTAAACTCGGCATTTTTCGCAAGAATTGAATTGGATCAATCCTCGGTGACCAGATATGCGCTTGACACATTCGAAACGTTTCGATTAGCGTTCGAGGCAGCCGAAGACGACGGAGGGAGGCCGTCCTTTGTCATGCAGCGCGCCGACTCCATCACGACAGGGTCCATCACGACGGGGAATGTGGCGGCCGACGGTGCGGCCGTCGTCCTGAGCGCGACCGGTATCTCCAAGCGATTCGGCGGCATCACGGCGCTGTCCGATGTCGGCCTGGAGCTGCGGCGCGGCGAGGTGCATGCGCTGATGGGCGAGAACGGCGCCGGCAAGTCGACGCTGATGAAAATCCTTGCGGGCGTCTACACCGACTACGGAGGCACGGTGGCCATCGACGGACAGACGGTCCATTTCACCGGTGTCCGCGACGCCGAGGACGCCGGCATCGCCATCATCCACCAGGAGCTCAACCTCGTCCCCGAGCTCAGCGTCGCCGACAATATCTTCCTCGGCAGCGAAAAGCTGATCGCCGGGCTCATCGTCGACCGCAAGGCGAGCAGCCGCGCGGCAAGCGCGCTGCTGCAGCGGCTGGGCATCGAGCTCGATCCGGAAGCGCGGGTTCGCTCGCTGCGGGTCGGCGAGCAGCAGCTGGTGGAGATCGCCAAGGCGCTGTCGAAGTCGGCGCGCATCCTGATCATGGACGAGCCGACCTCGGCGCTGTCGCCGGCCGAGTGCCAGAGATTGTTCCGAATCATCGGCCAGCTCGCCGCAGGTGGCGTGGCGATCGTCTACATCTCGCATCGCATCGACGAGGTCATGCATCTGGCAAGCCGGGTGACCGTGCTGCGCGACGGACGCCATGTGCTGACGCAGGGCATGGCAGGACTGGACGAAGACGCCATCATCTCAGCCATGGTCGGGCGCGACCTTCTCGCCTCCTCCGGCCACGAACGCGGCCCCGGCGGCAAGGTCGTGCTCTCGGTCAGGGACCTGTCGCTTTCGAAGCCCGACCGGCATGGCCGGGGCATGGTGATCGACGACGTCGGCTTCGACCTCTGCGCCGGCGAAATCCTCGGCATCGGCGGGCTGCTCGGCTCGGGCCGCAGCGAAATCCTGGAGGCGATCTTCGGCTCCAGCGACGGCCACACCGGCGGCGAGATCCGGCTCGACGGCGCGCCTGTCGAGATCGGTTCGCCGCGCGAGGCCCGCCGGCTCGGCATCGCCTTGGTGACCGAGGACCGCAAGACGCAGGGCCTGCATCTCAAGGCCTCGATCACCGACAATGTCGCCTTGCCGCTGGTCGGCGCACTGGCTCGCTTCGGGCTGCGCTCGCGCTCGGGCGAGCAAGGCCTGGCCCGCGACGCGGTGAGCACCCTCGGCATCCGCTGCGAAAGCATCGAGCAGGCCGCCGGCACGCTGTCCGGCGGCAACCAGCAGAAGGTGGTCATCGGCAAGTGGCTGGCGACGCGGCCGCGGGTGCTTCTGCTCGACGAGCCGACACGCGGCATCGACGTCGGCGCCAAGCGCGAAATCTACGACCTCATCTTCAAGCTGGCCGGCGACGGGCTGGCAATTGCCGTAATCAGCTCCGAACTGCCCGAGCTCCTGCATCTCGCCGACCGCATCCTGGTCATGGCGGAAGGCCGCCAGCGCGGAATCCTGTCCCGCGCGGAAGCCAGCGAGGAAGCGATCATGCGGCTTGCCGCGCCACGACGGACTGCGAGGCCCGCCGCATGAACCTCATCAGCCTGCTCTCCCGCACCAAGCTTTATTGGGGGCTGATCGCCATCTTCCTGATCGGCGTGTTCGGCTCCCCGATCAGCTCCAAGGGCAACAATATCTTCCTGTCCTACGGCAACCTGCTCGACGTGCTGCGCCAGGTGTCGACCACCGGGCTCATCGCCACCGGCATGACCGCGGTGATCCTGACTGGCGGCATCGATCTTTCCGTCGGCTCGCTGATGGCGATCTGCTCGGTGGTCTGCGCCATGTTGTTGACCGTGCCGGGCGTCACGCCGTCGGCGGCACTCGGCGTGCCGACAACCGCGCTGGTCGCTCTCTGCCTCGGCGCGCTGGCCACGCGTTTCATCCTGCTCAACATCGAGAAATCCCGCGCCGGCGCGGAAGCCGGCCGCGACGTGCGGCTGGACAAGGCGCGCGGGCTGGTCATTCCGGGTGTGGTCGGCGTGATCCTGTGCTGCCTTTCGCTATGGTACCTGCTGCCGCAGGTCGAGACCAAGTTCGGCGTGCTGGGCGTGCTTCTGGTCGCGCCTTGCGTCGGCCTTCTGTTCGGCACCATCAACGGCTTCATCATCGTTGCCGGCCGCCTGCAGCCTTTCATCGTCACGCTTGCGATGATGGTGACGGCGCTTGGCATCGCCAGGCTGACGGCCGGCCAGAACAACGCCGTGCTGCCGGTCTATACCGGCTCCAACGCCACCGCCGAATTCGAGATCCTGCGCTCGCTGGTGTTCGGCATCGTGCCGATGCCCGGCCTGTTCTTCCTCGGCGCGATCGTGATCTACGGCGCGGTGCTGCGCTTCACGCCCTTTGGGCGTTACGTCTACGCCATCGGCGGCAACGAGGAGGCGGCGCGGCTTTCCGGCATCGCGGCCGGGCGCGTCAAGATCGTCACCTATGCCGTGTCGGGCCTGCTCGCCGGCATCGCGGCGGTGCTTTACGTGGCGCAATACCGGCAAGGCAAGCCCGATGCCGGCGCCGGGCTGGAGCTCGATGCCATCGCCGCGGTGGTGATCGGCGGCACCAGCCTGATGGGCGGGCGTGGCAGCCTGATGGGCACCTTCTGCGGCGTGCTGATTTTCGGGCTGCTGTCCAACATCCTGCAGCTGCACAACATCAATTCGAACCTTCAGCTGGTGCTGAAGGGCGCGATCATCATCGGCACCGTGCTCGTGCAGGAGCGCAATGCCGGCGATCTTCTAAGCTATCTGCGCCTGCCCGGCCGACGGACGGCGCAAAAGGAAACGGCCGCAGCCAAGCGGCCGTCACAGGAGACCTCGTCTCTATAATCCCGGAGGAAACAGGACATGAAACGACGTGACATGCTGAAGCTCGCCACCTTCGCGGCGGCGCTTGCGACGACCACCGCGCTCTTTTCCGGCAGCCATGCCTTTGCCCAGGACAAGAAGTGGAAGATCGGCTTCTCGCAGGTGACGACCATCGAACCGTGGCGCGCCCAGTTCAACAAGGACATCATCGCCGAAGCCGCCAAGCATCCTGACGTCGAGCTGATCATCACCGACGGCGAGGACAAGACCGAAAAGCAGGTCGCCGACGTCGAGAACCTGATCCGCCAGGAGGTCGACGCGCTGCTGGTGTCGCCGAAGGAATCGGCCGGCCTCACCGGCGTGGTGCAGCAGGCGATCGATGCCAAGATCCCGGTCTTCGTGCTCGACCGCAATGTCGACACCAAGGACTACACGCAGTTCGTCGGCGGCGACAATAAGCTGATCGGCCGCGCGGCCGGCGAATATGCCGTCGAGCTCCTGGGCGGCAAGGGCAAGGCGGCCGGCAACGTCGTCGAGATCTGGGGCGGCATGGGCACGCAGCCGGCGCATGACCGCCATGACGGCTTCCACGAGTTCACCGACAAGGAGCCGGGCATCAAGTACCTGCTCGACCAGCAGTCGGGCGACTGGAAGCAGGACCAGGCCTACAACATCATGGCCAACGCGCTGAAGACCAACGAGAAGATCGACCTCGTCTACGGCCACAACGATCCGATGGCCTATGGCGCCTATCTCGCGGCCAAGGACGTCGGGCGCGAAAAGGACATCAAGTTCATCGGCATCGACGGCCTGCCCAACGAAGGTGTGCAAATGGTGAACAAGGGCGAGCTGACGGCGACCTTCACCTATGTCACTCCGGGCGCCGAGGGCCTGCGCCAGGCGATCAAGTTCCTGAATGGCGAGAAGGTCGAAAAGACCATCACCCTGCCGACGGAAAGGATCACCAAGGAGAACGCGGCCAAGATCCTCAAGGACAACGGGCTTTAAGCTCACAATCCCTGCCGGGCGACCTCGTCCGGCAGGGATTGCCGGAGCGCCAGGCGCTCTCCACAGCTTGCCGCCAGATGCCAAACGCCTGGCGGCAAGGCTGAATTTCCGCTCTTTCGCGACCGAAAGTCACGCCTGCCGGGGCAAGCCCGGCCCTTGCCGGATCGCGAATTTGAGCGCAGCCAGCGGCATCAATTCCAAAAACTCAAGGCGGAACAACTGGATAGAACGATGGCACGCCGATCCCGTTGCGAATCGCGGCACCTCGCGCTCCGGTCCTTGTCGAGACATTGGACAGCTTGCGCAGAATGCTTGCGCCCCGTCTCGCCTGTTCTTATATACGCGCCAGCCGTCCGGCCCTGAAAAGCGGGGACCGCGATGGGATTTCTTGTGAACAGGGGCTTTCGTCGGAACGCCTTTTGAAGGGTCCTGAGAGCCTGCTTTGAGGAGAGACTAGAACAATGGCAAAAGTTATCGGTATCGATCTCGGCACGACCAATTCCTGTATCGCCATCATGGATGGCAAGGACCCAAAGGTGATCGAGAACGCTGAAGGCGCGCGCACCACGCCTTCCATCGTCGCCATCTCGAATGACGGCGAACGTCTCGTCGGCCAGCCGGCCAAGCGCCAGGCGGTCACCAATCCGGAAAACACCATCTTCGCGGTCAAGCGCCTGATCGGCCGCCGCTATGACGACCCGGTGACGGAGAAGGACAAGAAGCTTGTCCCTTACAAGATCGTCAAGGGCGACAATGGCGACGCGTGGGTCGAGGCCGGCGGCAAGAAGCAGTCGCCCAGCCAGATCTCGGCCATGATCCTGCAGAAGATGAAGGAGACGGCGGAGGCCTATCTCGGCGAGAAGGTCGAGAAGGCGGTCATCACCGTTCCGGCCTATTTCAACGACGCCCAGCGCCAGGCGACCAAGGATGCCGGCAGGATCGCCGGCCTCGAGGTGCTGCGCATCATCAACGAGCCGACGGCCGCGGCGCTCGCCTATGGCCTGGAAAAGAAGGACGGCAAGACCATCGCCGTCTATGACCTCGGCGGCGGCACCTTCGATATTTCGGTGCTCGAGATCGGCGACGGCGTGTTCGAGGTGAAGTCGACCAATGGCGACACCTTCCTCGGCGGCGAGGACTTCGACATGCGGCTCGTCGAGTACCTGGCGGCCGAATTCAAGAAGGAACAGGGCATCGACCTCAAGGCCGACAAGCTCGCGCTGCAGCGCCTGAAGGAAGCGGCCGAGAAGGCCAAGATCGAGCTGTCGTCGACGACGCAGACCGAGATCAACCTGCCCTTCATCACCGCCGACGCGAGCGGCCCGAAGCACCTGACGATGAAGCTCACCCGGGCGAAGTTCGAAAGCCTGGTGGAGGACCTCGTGCAGCGCACGATCGACCCCTGCAAGGCGGCGCTCAAGGATGCCGGGCTGAAGGCGGGCGAGATCGACGAGGTGGTCCTGGTCGGCGGCATGACCCGCATGCCCAAGATCCAGGAAATCGTGAAGCAGTTCTTCGGCAAGGAGCCGCACAAGGGCGTCAACCCCGATGAGGTCGTGGCGCTTGGCGCTGCGATCCAGGCCGGCGTGCTACAGGGCGACGTCAAGGACGTGCTCTTGCTCGACGTGACGCCGCTGTCGCTGGGCATCGAGACGCTGGGTGGCGTGTTCACCAGGCTGATCGAGCGCAACACGACGATCCCGACCAAGAAGAGCCAGACCTTCTCGACCGCCGAGGACTCGCAGTCGGCGGTGACGATCCGCGTCTTCCAGGGCGAGCGCGAAATGGCAGCTGACAACAAGCTGCTCGGCCAGTTCGACCTGGTCGGCATCCCGCCGGCTCCGCGTGGCGTGCCGCAGATCGAGGTCACCTTCGATATCGACGCCAACGGCATCGTCAACGTCTCGGCCAAGGACAAGGGCACCGGCAAGGAGCACCAGATCCGCATCCAGGCTTCGGGCGGCCTGTCCGATGCCGACATCGAGAAGATGGTGAAGGACGCCGAGGCCAATGCCGAGGCCGACAAGAAGCGCCGCGCCCTCGTGGAGGCCCGCAACCAGGCCGAAGCGCTGGTGCATTCGTCCGAGAAGTCGCTCAAGGATTATGGCGATAAGGTCTCGGAGGCCGACCGCACCGCGATCTCCAACGCGATCGCCGCGTTGAAGAGCGCTGCCGAAGGCGACGACCCGGCCGATATCGAGGCCAAGTCGCAGTCGCTCGCCGAAGTTTCGATGAAGCTCGGCCAGGCCATGTACGAGGCCTCGCAGAAGGAAGCGGCCGAAGCCGACGCCAAGGCGGATGCCGCCAAGGATTCGGACGTGGTCGACGCCGACTTCGAGGAGATCGACGAGGACGACGAGAAAAAGAAGTCGGCCTGAGCCGGTCGACGGCAGAATATGCGAAGAGCCCGGCGCAAAGCCGGGCTTTTTTGCAACCCTGCCTGAAAAAGTGACGGAAAACCCGGATCGCGCATGGCCTGGTACTAGCATCCGGGAAACATCGCTCCTAAATCCAAGAACGTGCCGGCAAACGTCGCCAACAATGCTTGAAGACATTGAGCATCCGGACAGCGGGAAAAAATGAAAGCTGATTTCTACGAAACGCTGGGCGTGCAAAAAGGCGCCGACGAAAAGGAACTCAAGAGCGCTTTCCGCAAGCTCGCCATGCAGTTCCATCCCGACCGCAATCCCGGCGACCATGCCTGCGAGCACAAATTCAAGGAAATCAACGAAGCCTACGAGACGCTGAAGGACCCGCAGAAGCGCGCCGCCTATGACCGCTTCGGCCACGCCGCCTTCGAGCAGGGCGGCATGAACGGCGCCGCGCACGGCTTTGGCGCCGGCGGCTTCGCCGACATCTTCGAGGACATCTTCGGCGACATGATGGGCGGCCGCCAGCGCCGTTCTTCCGGCGGCCGCGAACGCGGCGCCGACCTGCGCTACAACATGGAAATCACGCTCGAAGAGGCCTTTTCCGGCAAGACGGCGCAAATCCGCGTGCCGGCCTCGATCTCATGCACGGAATGCTCCGGCAGCGGCGCCAAGCCCGGCACGCAGCCGGTGACCTGCTCGATGTGCCACGGCCACGGCAAGGTGCGCGCCACGCAAGGCTTCTTCTCGATCGAGCGCACCTGCCCGCAATGCCAGGGCCGCGGCCAGACGATCAAGGACCCCTGCCCGAAATGCGCTGGACAGGGCCGCGTCACCGAGGAGCGCTCGCTGTCGGTCAACATCCCGGCCGGCATCGAGGACGGCACTCGCATCCGGCTTGCCAATGAGGGCGAGGCCGGCCTGCGCGGCGGGCCGTCCGGCGACCTCTACATCTTCCTGGCGGTGAAGCCGCATGAATTCTTCCAGCGCGACGGTGCCGATCTCTATTGCAAAGTGCCGATTTCGATGACGACGGCGGCGCTTGGCGGTTCGTTCGAGGTCACCACGCTCGACGGCACGCAGACCAAGGTGAAAGTGCCGGAAGGCACGCAGAACGGCCGCCAGTTCCGGCTCAAGGGCAAGGGCATGCCGGTGTTGCGCCAGCCCAATGTCGGCGACCTCTATATCCAGACGGCGGTCGAGACGCCGCAGAACCTGTCGCGCCGCCAGCGCGAATTGCTGGAGGAGTTCGAGCAGCTCTCCTCGAAGGACAACTCGCCGCAGTCGAGCGGCTTCTTCGCCCGCATGAAGGACTTCTTCGAGTCGTTCGGCGAAGGCTGATCGGCGTGCCCCGCATTTCGCACCGGTATTCGAGATGCGGGCGCTTCGCGAGCGTCGTCAACATCTTATGCCAGATTGACGCCTTGCCTTGTCCCACCCAACTGCTAAGTAGCGGGTCGGGGGGTGAGCATTGAGGAGAGCTCGCATGGCACGTGGTCCCGGATTGCGCAAAGCGCTGGCGGAAAAATTCGACGACGAGCTGAAGTTCTTCAAAGGCTGGATCGACAAGCCGAAAGCGGTCGGCTCGATCGTTCCCACCAGTTCCATCACCGCGCGCAAGATGGCCTCGATCGTCAATCCGAGATCGGGCCTGCCGGTGCTCGAGGTCGGCCCCGGCACCGGCGTCATCACCCGCGCCATCCTCGCCCAGGGCGTGAAGCCGGAAAACCTCTACGCGATCGAATATTCGACCGATTTCGTGCGCCACCTGCGCCGGCTCTATCCGCGCGTCAACGTCATCGAGGGCGACGCCTTCAATCTTGACGCCACGCTCGGCGACAAGCGCGACATGGTTTTCGATTCCGTCGTCTCGGGCGTGCCGCTGCTCAATTTCCCGGTCGCCCGGCGCATCGCCTATATCGAAAGCCTGCTCGACCGCATCCCCGCCGGCCGGCCGATCGTGCAGCTGACCTACGGCCCGCTATCGCCGATCCCGCCCGGCCGCGGCGACTACACGGTCAAGCATTTCGACTTCATCATCCGCAACATTCCGCCGACGCAGCTGTGGATCTACCGGCGTGAGGCGCATTAGAGATAAGGGAATAGGCAGTAGGCAATAGGGAGTAGGGAAACGTCTGGAAATTGAGCCGCCCATTCCTCTACTGCCTACTGGCTACTGCCTACTCCTGTTTCCCTATCCAGTCGTTGATTTGCGCGTCCCTTGGCTGTACCTGTCCCGGAACAAGGGTGGCCGATGGCAGTAATCCCAAGAATCCTCGTCTTCGCCGGCTCGGTCCGCGCCGGCGCCTTCAGCGGCCGGACGGCGGATGTCGCGCAGAAGGAACTCGCCATGCAGGGCGCTGAGGTGACGCGCATCTCGCTCGGCGACTATCCGTTGCCGATCATGGACGAGGACCTGGAAAAGGAAACAGGCGTTCCCGAGAACGCCGTCAGGCTCGGCCGTCAGATCGCGGCGCATGACGGGCTGTTGATCGCGACGCCCGAGTATAACGGCTCGATCCCGCCACTGCTCAAGAACTCGGTCGACTGGGTGAGCCGGATACGGCGCGCCGGCAGCCGGACGTTCAGGCCGCTTGCCGGCAAGCCGGTCGGGCTCTGCTCATCCTCCGGGGGGAAGTTCGCCGGCATACGCTGCATCAACCATCTGCGCGCGGTGCTGGTGCGCTGCCAGATGGAGGTGATCACGCCGGAATGCTCGGTCTCCGAGGCCGGCGATGCCTTCGCCGAGGACGGACAATTCAGGGACGACAGACTACACCAATCGATGGAGCGCCTATGCCGTACACTGATCGAAACCTCGCGCATGCTGTCGACCCGGATAGAGACGTGATGCAATTCGCCGAGGCCGATACGATGCGCGCCAAATCCATGCAAGAGCGGCTGATCGTCGGCCTCGACGTGCCGACGCTGAAGGAAGCCGAGAAGGCTGTGCGCGAGCTCGAAGGCGCCGTTTCCTTCTACAAGATCGGCTATCAGCTCGCCTTCGCCGGCGGGCTCGATTTCGCGCGCGAGTTGGCCAGCGGCGGCATCAAGGTGTTCCTCGACATGAAGCTGCTCGACATCGACAACACGGTGGCCAAGGGCGTCGAGAACATCGTCAGAATGGGTGTGACGATGCTGACGCTGCATGCCTACCCCAAAACCATGAAAGCGGCGGTCGAGGCGGCCAAGGGCAGCGAGCTCTGCCTGCTCGGAGTGACGGTGCTGACCTCGATGGACGAGCAGGACATGATCGACGCCGGCTACGAATACGACCCGCACACGCTTGTGCTCAGGCGCTCGGAACAGGCGCTGCATGCCGGCATGGGCGGCATCGTCTGCTCGGCGGAGGAGGCTGAGGCGGTGCGCCGTATCGTCGGACCGGACATGGCGGTGGTGACGCCGGGCATCCGGCCGGCAGGCAGCGACCATGGCGACCAGAAACGCGTGGTGACGCCGGCGCAGGCAATTCGCAACGGCTCCAGCCACCTCGTCGTCGGCCGGCCGGTCGTGGCGGCCCCAGACCGTCGCGCCGCGGCCGAGGCGATACTCGCCGAAATGCGGTCCGCCTGATCTTTCGAACCGGAGAAGAAAGAATGCCAAAAGGATATTGGATCGCCCGTGTCGATGTGCGCGACGCCGAGGGCTACAAGGACTATGTCGCCGCTGCAAAGCTCGCATTCGACCGCTTCGGCGCGAAGTTCCTGGCGCGCGGCGGCGAGCATGAGAAGGCCGAGGGACCGGGCCGCGCCCGCAACGTGATCATCGAGTTCGAATCGCTGGCGGCGGCGCATGACTGCTACCATTCGCCGGAATACCAGCGCGCCGCCGCCATCCGCCAGAAAGTGGCCGACGGCGAGATCGTGCTGGTCGAGGGAATTTAGAGCAATTCCAGGAAAATTGTGACACGGTTTTCCGTCAGGAATTGCGTCAAAACAAAGAGATGGAGCGTTTCGCCGTTTCCGTGAACCGGTGAAATGCTCTAGCCAAAGACCCTGTTGGCGGCCGTCTCGGCCATCGCGTCGGCAAGGCCCATGCCCCATTGCTTGCGGCAATAGTCGCGAAAATCGAAGCAGGGCAGGCCGGGGCAGACTTCGAACTCGATGAGATGGACGGTATCGTCGGCCTCGACCCTGAAATCGATGGAAAAAACATCTTTCAGGCCGAGGCCCCTGATCAGTTTTTGCGCGATGGCGCGGATTTTGCGGTCGGCGGCCGGCTGGCTCGAGCCGACAGGCTCGAGCTCCGGCTCGACATAGGTTCCCGCAGCCCTTGCGGCGTGGCCGGTGTCGCCATAGAGCGCCATCGAGTCGGCCATGGTCTGAAAGTCGCCGCCGGAATCGACAAAGACGACGCCGAGCGCCTCGACGCCGGTTTGTTGCTTCAACCCCAGGAAGCTGGCGCGCACGTTGCGGCCGGCGACATAGGGCTGGACGACGACATCGTCGCGATAATGGGAAAACACGCGCCGGCTAAGCTCCAGCGCATGGCCGAGATCGCTGATGCGTGAATCCGGCCAGATGCCGATCTTGGCGCCGAGCCGGTTCGGCTTGACGAACCAACCGTCGGCCGATGGCGGCGGCTCGACCAGCCATTCGCCGTTGCGCGCCATGCCGGCCGCCGGCGCCGGCAGGCCGAGGGCGCCGAGCACCGCGCCGGAACGGAACTTGTCCTGGCAGAGCGCGAACAGCGAATCGTCGGCGCCCACGGTGCGCAATCCGTGCAGCCGCGCCAAAGCGGGCGCCGCGCCGCCACGGAAATAGGTGATGCCGTCGGTCAGTGTCCAGACCAGCGTCGAGGCCGGATCGGCCTTTGCCAGCACCGGCGCCGCGTCGTCGAGCTCGACCGCCATGAAAGCGAGGCCGCGCTCTTCGCAGGCCGTTGCAAGCAAGCCAAATTCCGGAGCCAGATCGGTCGACTGGGCCAGATAGGACGAAATCTCGGTGGCGCGCTCCGCCGGGTAGCCATCGGCGACAAGCCGGTCGAAACAGGCCTTTTCCGGCTCATGGACGAGGATCAGCGTCGGCCCGTCAAGCGGCATGGAAGTCCCCAGCGCATCAGGCGCTACCATCGCATAGCCGTTGCGATCGGCTTGCGGGAAACCGACCGGGCCGGGCGGTTGCGTGATAGATCAGGCGATCAGCACGCGCGGCTCGAGGCGGCCCCTGACCGGAATGTCGAGCAGGAAGGTCATGCCAGCCTGCGGATCGAGGGCGCGCTGCTTTTCGTCCTTGCCTTTCCAGGCCGAGGTCACCGCCAGGCGGTCGGCCTTCTGGCCAATGAAAGCCGGGCAAGAGGCCTGCGTCACCGGCATCGCGATCTCGCGCAGCAGCGCGCCGTCCGGCGAATAGGCCTTCACCGCCTTGCCGCCCCAGACCGCGTTCCACAGCACACCGTCGCGGTCGACGACGGAACCGTCGACATAACCCTTCGAGGAGCGATGATCGACGAAGACCTTCGGTTCGCCCGCGGGCAGGCCGGTCGCCGGATCACAGACAACGCGCATCAGCAGCCCGGTCGCGGTGTCGGTGTAATAGGCGGTCGCGCCATCTTCGGAAAAGCAGATCGAGTTCGACACGGTGATGTCGGAAAACAGCCGGCGCAGCTCGCCCTTGAAGAACCAGTAGATCGAGCCGGCGCCCTTCTCCTCGCCTTTGCCCATCGTGCCGGTCCAGAAGGCGCCGCAAGGATGGACGCGGGAATCGTTGGAACGCGTCGCCGGATTGTCGGCCTCGATCGGCGTGTGCAAGGTCAGCTTGCCCGTCTTGACGTCCCTGACCTGCAAGCCGATCTCGGTGGCGATGAGTTGCCTATCGTCGTCGATGACGGCGATGGCGCTGGCCATGACGCCGAGATCATGGACTTTCAGCGCCCCGGCGAGCGGTTTTTCGAGCAGCTTGCCGTTGACGATGTCGAACCAGAACAGCGTGTCGGTGCCCGGATCGTAGCTCGGTCCCTCGCCGAGCTCGCAGATATGGTCGGAAAAAACCGAAACGCCATCCATGTTCATCCTCCGAAGGCTTCGTCCCAGGCGGCGACCGCGGCGCGGGCGCGCTGGCTCACGTCGGCGACCGTCGCCCCCGGTTTGTAGAGGCTCGAGCCCAAGCCGAAGACGCTGACGCCAACCGGCTTGTAGCCGGCAAAATCCTTGTCGGAAACGCCGCCGACGGCGCCGATCAAGGTGGTCGGTGGCAAAACCGCGCGGATCGCAGCGATGCCGCTCGATCCCAGCACGCTCGCTGGAAAGAATTTCAGCGCCGAGGCGCCGAGCCGGATCGCCTGGAAGGCTTCGGTGGGCGTGAACACGCCGGGCATCGTCACCATGCCGTGATGCATGGCGCGGCCCATGACCTCGGCATCGATGTTGGGGCTGACCAGCAGGCGCCCGCCGGCCTCGTGCAAGGCGTCGACATCGGCGGCGCTCAGCACCGTGCCGGCGCCGATCAGCGCCGTTTGCGGAAGCGCCTCGACGAGGCTGGCGATGGAGGCGAACGGCTCCGGCGAATTGAGCGGCACTTCGATCGCCTCGATGCCGGCGTCATGGATCGCCCGGCCGATCGCCACCGCTTCGGAGGGCTTCAAACCGCGCAGGATGGCGACAAGGCCGCGCCTCAATTTCGGGAAAGCTGCGGTCTGGGTCTGGGTCACTGGGCGTCTCCAATCATGCCGTTCTCGCGCGCGGCCTCGACAAGGCCGGCGCGCACCGCTTCATCGGCGTCCACCGTGCGAAAGGCAAGGCCGGCAAGGTCGAGCGCCGCCCCATAAAGCGTGGCCAGCGCGCCGGAGGCGATCAGCGCCACCGGCGCCTCGCTTGCGCCGTAGCGTCGCCTCGCCGAGGCGATCTCGCCGCCGATCAAAAGTCCGGACAGGCATGCCGCGGCATCGTCGGCCTGCAGATGCTGCAGAAGGCCGGCGGCGCGAATGGCAAACAGCTTCGAAGTGATGTCGCCGCCCTCGCCAAGCGCGCGCTGGCACCATTGGGCGAAGAACGGGCTGTCTGCCGCAACCGGCGCCGGATGCTCGCCCAGCGAATGTTTGAGGATCGAATGCGCGGAGAGCACCGAATAGAGCTCGCCGGTCGGCCAGGTGCCGAAGCCCTCGACCGCGCCGTCCCCGACCGCGACCCATTTCGAATGCGTGCCCGGCATGCAGACGAGATGGCGTCCTTTTGCCGGCAAACCGGCGCCGGCAAGCTGGGTTTCCTCGCCGCGCATCACATCCGGCGCGTCGGCCAGACGCTGGGCGAGGCCGGGCACGATGCGGATGTCGCGGCTCGAGCCTTCGACGCGGGCGGCGCCGCGCAAAATGGCGCCGATCGGCGCCGGGACCGTGACGTAAGGCGCTTCGATCCAGCCCTGGCGCGAGCCGGCCATGCCGCAGATGATGACGGGCAGCGTCTGCGGCGCACCCAAGGCGGCAAGGTGACCTTCCAGCACCTTGGCAAAACCTTTTTCGCGCGCGGTGATCAGCCCGTCGTCGCCGCGGCGCTCAGCAAGCACCTTGCCCGCGCCGTCGAGCAACCAGGCCCTGAGCCGCGTCGTGCCCCAGTCGAGCGCGGCAACCGCGGGCGCCGGGCTCACAGGAAGCCTCCGTCGACGATCAGCATCTGGGCGGTCAGCATGCGCGAGGCGTCCGAGGCCAGGAAAAGCACCGTGCCCACCATGTCGTCGGGCTGCATGACCTCCTTGATGCACTGCTTGGCGACATGGGCGGCGAGCCCCTCATCCGTGACCCAGAGCTCGCGCTGGCGCTCGGTGATGACCCAGCCGGGCGCCACCGCGTTGACGCGGATACGGTCGGCGCCGAGCTTGCCGGCGAGGCCCTTGGTGAGGCCGAGTATACCCGCCTTGGCCGCGGTATAGGCCGGCATGTCAGGGTGGTTGATGAGGTAGGAGGTGGAGGTGAAGTTGACGATCGAACCGCCGCCGGCGCGCTTCATGCCGGGCGCCACCGCCTGCGCGGTGAAGAAATGCGGCCGCAGATTGATGGCGAGGTTGTTGTCCCAGAACTCGACCGTGACGTCTTCCACCGCATGACGGTCGTCGAGCGCGGCGTTGTTGACGAGCACGGTGACATCGCCATGCGCTTCGGCTGCCTTTGCCGCGGCAGCGCGCAGCGCCTCGACGTCACGCAGGTCGGCCTTGATATAGAGCGGGCGGCGGCCAAGCTCCTTTTCCAGCCGGTCGGCAAGCGCCGCGCTGGACTTGTCGGCTATGTCGATGAAAGCAACCCGGGCGCCCTGCCGCATAAAGCCTTCGGTCAGCGCCGCGCCGATGCCGGAGCCGCCGCCGGTGATCAGCACCGAGGCGCCGTCGAGGTCGGCGAACCGCGCCGATGGCATCATCATCTTTTCTCCCATTTGGCCGGCGCGCATCCTAGCCATGCCGGCCCTTGGGGCAAGGGCCAAAGCGCGGATTCCGAACCTTATGTCGGACAAAACGCCCTCGCGCCCGAGCGAGGGCGCTCCGATCGACGCCAGTTGGGAGATAGCCGTCAGATCGCCTTGGCGTGCAACGCGCCGCGATAGGAATCGCGCAGGTAGCCTAGCGTGGCGTCGGCATCGACCGGCTTGCCGAACAGATAACCCTGCCCGCCGGCGCAACCGAACTGGACGAGACGGTCGGCCTGCGCCTCGTCCTCGATACCCTCGGCCACGACATCCATGCCAAGCCCTTCGCACATGGCGAGGATGGCACGGATGATGTGTTCCGATGGCCGGTCGTCGAGGATGGAGGAGACGAAGGCGCGGTCGATCTTGAGCTTGTCGAAATGGAACTCGCGCAGGCGGCCAAGCGACGATTGGCCGGTGCCGAAATCGTCGAGCGAGACGCGGATGCCGACGCGGCGCAGGTCCTCGACGATCTTCTCGGCGGAGGCCGGATCGTTCATCAGGCCGGTTTCGGTGATCTCGATCTCCAGCCGGCGCGGATCGAAGCCGGTGCGGTCGAGGATGGCCAGGATGTGCAAGCCGGTGTTCTGGTCGACGAGCTGGGAGGGCGACAGGTTGAAGGAGAGGAACAGCTCCTTCGGCCAGCTGCGCGCCGCTTCGGCCGCCTTGCGCAGCACCAGCTGCGACAGCGGACCGATGATGCCGCGCTCCTCGGCGATCGGGATGAAGACGCTGGGCGGCACGACGCCGAGATCGCGATCGGTCCAGCGCGCCAGCGTCTCGAAGCCGATGGTGCGGCGGCTGCTCAAGTCGACGATGGGCTGGAAATGCGGCTCGACCTCGCCGGCCGAGACGGCGCGGCGCAGCGCCTGCTCGATGCGGGTGACGCGCTTGGCCGCCTCCTCCATCTCGCGGGTGTAGACGACGACGCGGCCGCGGCCCGAACGCTTGGCGTGATAGAGCGCGGTCTCGGCCTTGTTGATCAGGATCTCGGTGGTCTCGTCACCGGAATAGAACAGCGAGCAGCCGACCGAGGCCGAGAGCCTGGCGGTGCGCTCGCCGACGTCATAAGGCGCCGACAGGATCTCGATCAGCATGCGCGATTTCTCGGCCGCCTGCTCCTCGCTGAACACCATTGGATAAAGATAGGCAAACTCGTCGGCGCCGATGCGGCAGACGGCGGAATGGCCGTCCATCGAGGCGCGCAGCCGCATCGCCACCTGGATCAGGATGTCGTCGCCGGCCTTGTGGCCGAACAGGTCGTTGATCGGCTTGAAGCCGTCGAGGTCGAGGATGCCGACCGTGAAGGGCGCGGGATCGTCGGCGCGGTCGCTGATCAGGCGATCGACCTTGTCAAAGAAGCGACGATGATTGCCAAGCCCGGTCAACGGATCGGTGAAGGCCAGATCCGTGTTTTCCTTGCCTGGCTGACCGGTGCCAAAGGTCGTTTGCATCATGCCTCTGTTCTTATGTCGGTATTGTCGGCCAGACTGGCAGCAAAGCGTTTAGGAAGAGTATCGGAAAATCGATTTTCCATCGCCCAAAAGCTGCCTCGTCGCGGAAGGGGTTCAGCTTTCGGCAAGGAACGCGGACCCGCCTCGAATATTCGTTTATGCGAAATCTCTAATTTAAATGCCGAATACTTTCTTTCCTGGGAGTCCGGCTTCTGTCTTCAAGCAACTCCGGACCGGGGGCCGCTGCTTTTAGCCGGCTTGCCTGACGCGGTAGAGCTCGATCGGGCTGCCCTTCCCGCTGACCGGCTCGAGCCAGTCCGGGACGCTGCCGCGCAGCAAGCCGGCAAGGAAGCCCTGCGGCGCCTTCTGAGTCAGGATCCGGTTCTCGCCGTTGCCGGGGCAGATGGCGACGAGGCCGACACGATGCGACTCGACGATTGCGCGCGCGTCATCGGCCGAGCCGAGAAAGGCGTCGAGGGCCAGGAGATTGCCGGCGACATTACGGTGATAAGGACCGGCGAAGACGCGGTGGCCGCTATAGGCGAGGACCGGCGCGCCGAGATTGGAGATCGCCAGCACGGTGGTGCCGGTCATGCCGGCAAGCGGCGCAAAGGTGGCCTTTTTCTCGCATGTCTTGTCCGTGGCACCGCCGTCGCCGACGGCCGTGCCCTTTTCAAACGCCACCGAGGCGGCGGCGGCAACACCGGTCCAGACCGGGTTGATCGAAACCAGCCAGACGGCCGCCAGCCGCAGCGCCACGCCGGGCGAAGAGCTGGTTTCGGCCCGCGCCCGCCATTTGGCGATCCATGCCGACAGCGGAATGACCGCGAAAGCGATCGAGAAGGTGGTGCCGCGCACCTGCCAGGCGCCGACCAGGAAGGCGACGACGAGCAGCGCGGCGACGAGGCTGTCCTGCCGGCGCCAGCCGCCGCGACGGAAGTGCTGCGCCATCAGGATGATCGCGACCAGCGGCGTCGCGTAGCGCGCCGCGACGCGCGCCGGATCGCGGACAAGCAGCGTGAACAGCGACTGGGCCTCGTCGATATGGTCGAGCCACAATTCCTTGAGGCGCGGGTCGAGATTGGCATAAGGCGCGGCGAGGCATTGCGGGAACAGCGCCACCACGACGACGGCGAGAGCGACGCCGAGCGCGGCGAGCGACGCCAGCCTGCGCTGCCAGCGGCGGGCGGCGGGCTCGATCGAGGCGATCGCCGCCAGGCCGGTGCCGGCAATTGCCGCGACTGCGAACTGCGCCACCGAAAAGGCATCGCATTGCGCCACGCCCCAGGCGGAAGGCGGGATGGTGGTGACGAAGACAAGCGCCGCGATGCCGGCGAAGCCGAGGCCGAAATCGCGGGCGATCGCCCGCTCGCTGCCCGCATCGACAACGAACAGCAGCGACACGCACACGCCGATGGTGGCGACGTAGGGCACGGTTTCCATACCGACGGCGAGCGTCAGCGCGGCGCAGAGGCCGGAAAACAGCGCTGCCCCGCGCGGCGCCGGCGCCTCGAGCAGCAAAGCGAGGCTCGCCATGGTGAGCATCAGCTGGACGTTATGGTGATCGAGCGCGCCGGGATCGTAGATGCCGACGAAATAATAGCCGGCGCCACCGATCAGGATGGCAGGCAGCACCGCGGCGCCGCCGCCGAAAGAGCGCGCGGCGCGGGCCGTGAAGAACAAGGTCGACCAGAGCAGCAGCGCCGGCCACAGCACCTGCGCCACATCCTCGGCAAGCGGCCTGCTGCCGGTGAGCGCGGAGGCGGCAAGGACGATGGCGGCGATCGGCGCGTCGACCAGCCTCGACCAGTGCATGACGAAGCCGCCTTCCAGCCCCATCCGGTACTGGTGCAGGTCGAACCAGCCCTGGCCGGCGAGCAGGTCGCGGACCTCGACGAGGCGCAGCAGATTGTCGCTGTCGCCGCCTGCATCGGTCAGTTGGCCGAAGCCGGCCCACGCATCGAGCGCGAACGCGAGCGAGGCAGCCAGCAGCGCCAGCATGAGATCGGACTTCCAGGTGGCGGCGCCGCTTTCAGCTTTGCCCATTGCCGTAGCCTTTGAAGGGAGAGGATCGGTTTAAACCTAGCCTTAACGGCTTCAATAAATAGTAAAGCAGCCCGACGGGCCGGCGCAGCGACTGCCGGAGGCTGGTCGCGCGCCCGGAGACAGACATGCCGCATGCAGTCCGCCACGAGCCGGTCATCGCCGTGCTCCTGCCTTGCTACAACGAGGAACTGACGATCGGCGAGGTCGTGCGACGGTTTCGCGAGACCCTGCCTTCGGCCGCGATCTATGTCTACGACAACAATTCCAAGGACCTGACGGCGCTGAAAGCCCGCGCCGCCGGCGCCATCGTCGTGCGCGAGCCGCGCCAGGGCAAGGGCAATGTGGTGCGCCGCATGTTCGCCGACATCGACGCGGACATCTATGTGATGGCCGACGGCGACGGCACCTATGCGCCCGAAGATGCGCCGCAGCTGATCAACGTTCTGCAAACCGAACGCTCCGACATGGTGGTGGGCACAAGGCGCGGCGTGACCGACGATGCCGGCCGCAACGGCCATGCCTTCGGCAACCGCGTCTTCAACCGGCTCTACAAGGGCCTGTTCGGGACCGATTTCACCGATATCTTCTCCGGTTACCGGGTCTTTTCCCGCCGCTTCGTCAAGAGCTTCCCGGCCGTATCCGGGGGCTTCGAGATCGAGACGGAGATGTCGGTGCATGCCTCGCAGCTCAAGCTGCCGGTGAGCGAGATGGCGCTCGATTACGGCCGCCGCCCGGAAGGCTCGTCGTCGAAACTGTCGACCTTCCGCGACGGCGCCAGGATCCTGTGGATGTTCGCCATGCTGGTGAAGGAGACGCAGCCGCTGCGCTTCTTCGGCACCTTCGCGCTGTTCTTCCTGGCGGCCAGCATCGGACTGATGATCCCGGTGCTGGTCGAATTTGCCGAGACCGGGCTGGTGCCGCGCATGCCGACCTGGGTGCTGTCGATCGGTATGCTGCTGTTGGCGATGCTGTCGATGATGACGGGGCTGATCCTTGATTCCGTCTCGCGCGGCCGGGCCGAGCAGAAGCGCATCTTCTATCTGTCGATTTCCTCCGGCCGCGCCGAGCGCGTTGTATCCGGGCAGGCCTTGCCGAAGAGCGAGCCGGGCAAGGCCCCGCGGGCGGCATGATGGGCCGCCTCGTCCGCTTCGCCCTCGCCGGCGGCATCGGCTTCGTCGCCGACGCGGCGGCGCTCTGGCTGCTGCTTTCCGCCACGCCGCTCGGGCCCCTGGGCGCGCGCGCGCTGTCGATCGGCTTCGCACTCTGCGTCACCTGGCAGGTCAACCGCCGTATGACCTTCTCGCCGTCGAGCCGGGGCATCGCGCAGGAAGGCGCGCGCTATGGCGGCGTCGGCGTCGCCACCAGCATCGTCAACTACATGGTCTACTGCGCCCTGCTCTTCGCATTGCCGGCCTTGCCGCCGCTGGCGGCGCTCGCCTTGGCCTCGATCATCGCCATGACGCTCTCGTTCTTCGGCTATTCGCGCCTAGTCTTCGACCGCTAAGCTTCTGCACCAAGCAAGCACGATTGGCAGACGCCGCCGATTTCCTTATATCGGGCGACCAAGATCGCCGGAGCGCAAAATGCCGTTGAATATCGCTGTCCAGATGGACCATGTCTCCACCGTGTCGATCGCCGGCGACACGAGCTTCGCGCTGTCGCTGGAGGCGCAGCGGCGCGGCCACAAGCTTTTTCACTACACGCCCGACCGGCTGTCGATGCGTGACGGCAAGGTGTTCGCGCGCGTCGAGGAGATGCAGGTGCGCGACGAGAAGGGCAACCACTATTGGCTGGGCGAGAAGGTGCGCACCGACCTCTCCGAGATGGACGTAGTGCTGCTCAGGCAAGACCCGCCCTTCGACATGAACTACATCACCACCACCCACATATTGGAGCGCATCCATCCGAAGACACTGGTGGTCAACGACCCGGCCTGGGTGCGCAACAGCCCCGAGAAGATCTTCGTTACGGAATTCCCGGACCTGATGCCGGAGACGCTGATCACCAAGGACCCGATGGAAGTGGCCACCTTCCGCAAGGAGTTCGGCGACATCATCGTCAAGCCGCTCTACGGCAATGGCGGTGCCGGCATCTTCCACCTGCACGAGGCCGACCGCAACCTCGCCTCGCTGCTCGAAATGTTCGGCCAGCTGTTCCGCGAGCCCTATATCGTGCAGCGTTATCTCAAGGACGTGCGCAAGGGCGACAAGCGCATCATCCTGATCGACGGCGAGCCGGTGGGCGCCATCAACCGCGTGCCGGCCGAGCACGATTCCCGCTCCAACATGCATGTCGGCGGCCGCGCCGAGAAGACCGAGCTGACCGAGCGCGAACGCGAGATCTGCGCCCGCATCGGGCCGGCGCTGAGGGAACGCGGCTTCATCCTCGTCGGCATCGACGTCATTGGCGACTACATGACCGAGATCAATGTCACCTCGCCGACCGGCGTGCGCGAGGTGCAGCGCTTCGGCGGCGCCAACATCGCCAGCCTGTTCTGGGACTGCGTGGAAGGCAAGCGAGGGTAATCAACTCCCCGTCTGCTTCGCAGGACCTTCAGATTCTGATGCAGATCGGCGCCCGTCCGGGGCAGCTGTGCGTCACAAGCCAAGCGAACGAAGAAGCCGCACGAATGGCGTCGAAATCGGCTTCGTGACGGATTCGTTCCAATACGTTCTGGACCAGGTCGTTACAGGGCGCGGTCGTCGAGCGAATTTCTCGGCAGCCTATTGATGTGCGACCTGGGACGCTACCGATATCAGTTCCTCGGGTTTCGGCGCCCTGAACGTTTGGAGACCAACCTCCAGAACTTCAGTGAAGCTCCAGCGCACGATGCCCTCCCGGTCGATTAGGAACTGACCGACAAGCTGCCCCTGGCCGGAAGCCATCATCTGCTGATCGGCTTCCGTAATCTCATATCCTTCCTTCTTGTTGAGAAACTCGTTCATTGCCATCACGTCCATAGGCTCTGGCAACTCGCCCGGAAGGTCAATCCGTATCGCCGTGACCGTGTCCATCCCGACCTCGCGCAAGCCGAAAGCACGATGCGAGGTCCGCTCCGGGTCGGACGCGGCGAGAAGGTGGGGCATCGGGTGGTAGCGGAAATAGAGCCTTGCCCGTTCGACCGGCGTATTGACCACTGCCAGGCATTCGACGCCTTTCTCATGCAGAGCCGGATTGAGTTGCGCCATGGTCGCGACGTGACGGCGGCAGAACGGACAGTGCAGACCGCGAAACAAACCGATCAACAACGGGCTACGGCCTCGAAAATCATCGAGCGCAATCTTGCCTTCGCGCGAGATAGCATCGAGCACTATATTGGGCGCTGGGTCGCCCGGCTGCAGTTGGCGGTCAACACTACACATGGACATGGACAAACTCCTCGCCCAAGCTCAGTCGGCAAAAGGCAGCAACACCACATTCCGGGTTGGGCCCGTGCTGGGCGCAACTCCCGCGCCAGAGCAAACAGCGTTCGGCCTCTGCCATATTGCCGAGGTCAAGATTGCAAGCCCATCATAGCACGGAAAAGCATCTGCGGCTCACGCGTATCGCGAGCCGTCTCGGGCGCCGCGGCAAACAGTGGTCGTCCTCATCCGTGCCATGGGACGACCACAGGGGCGAGACCGACAGGATCTTTCAGATGCGCGTTCTAACGGTGCCCAACGTCTTGAAACTTGGGCAGCTTCGATGTGACCGGAGCCAATGTGGCGAATGAATTTCACTCGGTAGCACTCCCGAATTGCTGTGCTGAAGGTCAGGTTCCGAAGCTTGTTTTGACGCTGAAGTCTGCGGCGACCAGGGTCGTCAACGGATCGTATCGCGACACTTGCGAGGCTGGCCGGCAATGTCGGGAGCTGGCGCTAGCTGTCCATTCCGGTCGCCGGCTCAAACGGTATAGTCCAACCCAACTCGGTCATTGCCGCCACACAAGCGGAATGTCGGGTTGCACACCAGAAGCGGACCCCTTGCGGTCAATTCGGTGCCTCTCCCCACTAGGCGCCATTTCCTTTACTATGTTCCGCAATCGCGGGAGGGTAGCGCCTTGGATCGCGTTCACCGCAGATTGGCCACTGTCCTCGCCGCCGACGCAGTTGGCTACAGCCGTCTGACTGGCAGAGGCGAGGAAGGGGCGATTGCGACACTTCGGGCGCATCGTCAGGTCATTGACCGGGTGATCGAGCAACATGAGGGCCGAGTGTTCGGCAGCGCTGGGGACAGCGTCGTCGCCGAGTTCGCGAGCCCAGTCGAAGCGGTTCGGTGCGCCACCGAAATCCAATTCGAAGTCGACAAACAAAATGCCGAACTCTCCGAGGCGAGCCGGCTACGCTTTCGCATCGGCATCAATCTCGGCGATGTTGTCGTCGAGGGTGACAATCTCATGGGCGACGGTGTGAACGTCGCCGCCCGTCTGGAAGCGCTGTCACATCCGGGTGGAATGTGCATTTCGGAAGCGGTCTACGCACAGGCCCGCGATCGGCTCTCGCTCGAATTCGTCGATCTTGGCGAGCACAGGGTGAAGAACATCGCCCGGCCTGTGCACGCTTACCGCGTGCCTCTCCCTTCGGAGGAGCAGGTCACGTCACCTTTTCGAGGTCTCAACCCCTTCGAGTTCGAAGACGCTGAACTCTTCTTCGGACGAGCTCGGGCGACTGCTGCCTGCATAGAACGCCTGGAGCAGCAAGCTGCCAATGGCAAGGCATTCCTGCTCATCTATGGTATGAGCGGCTCGGGCAAGTCCTCTCTCCTGCGAGCAGGGCTGCTGCCTTCCATCACTCGGCCTGGCGCAGTGGCTGGCATCAATTTTTGGCGCCGCTGTCTGGTCCGCCCATCGGAGGGTCCTGATCCGGTCACATCACTGGCCGCGGGGCTGCTTCACCAAGGCGCCCTCCCTGAGCTGGCTTGCGAACCGGCAGCGCTGGCTCAACTCTGTTGGAGTTCACCCGATCGAGCTCTGGCGCTGATACGGCAAGCCCACGCCAAAGCCGCGGCGTCCGCAGGTTCGGTCCCTACGCAACTGCGACTGATAGTTGCCGTCGATCAGATGGAGGAGTTGTTCACGACGGAGGAGAAGCCGGCATCGCGCGAAGTGCTGGTACGGCTCCTCGCGGCACTCGCCGGCAGTGGACTGGCTTGGGTGATTGCGACGATCCGATCGGATTTCTTTCACCGTTGCGGCGAAGTCCCCGGCTTCTCGGGGCTGAAGGATGGGCTCGCCAGCTACGAACTCTTGCCGCCATCCGGCCCTGAGATCGCCCAGATTATCCGCGAGCCGCCCCGCGCCGCGGGGCTCCGCTTCGAGGAGAGTCCTGATCGAGGACGGCTCGACGATGTGCTGCAGGATGCGGCAGCTGCTGATCCCAGATCTTTGCCGCTTCTCGAATTTGTGCTCGACGCTCTGTACGAGACCGGACGGGAGCGCCGGATCCTCACCTTTGCTGCATATCAGGCACTTGGCGGCCTCGATGGGGCGATCGCGCGCCGCGCCGACGAAGTCGTAGACGCTCTCCCGCCGGACATCCAGGAGGAGCTGCCGATAGTGTTGCGTGCCCTAACCACGGTGCGCCCAGGCGATGAAACTGTTGCGGCACGTCCGGCCTTGCGCGCCGAAGTCACGGGCACGCCTCAACGATTGGCTCTCGTTGAGGCGTTGGTCGCCGCTCGCCTCCTCGTCAGTGATGAGGATGCCGCAGGCCACGTCTTCGTTCGCGTGGCACACGAAGCTTTGTTGGGCCGCTGGCCGCGCGCTAGCGACATTGTCAATTCAAACAGAAGCTTCCTCGAGACCCGGGCTCGGCTCATGGCTGACGCCGATCGCTGGCATTCGGATAACAGGAACCAGGAACTTCTCTTACCATCCGGCAAGCGTCTCGCCGAAGGCGAGGAACTGCTGCAGTCGAGACGGGAAGAAGTCGACGATCATGTCATCGAATACATCGAAGAGTCTTCTCGTGCCCAGAAACAGAGGGAGGAGAAGGACCGACAAGCGGAGCGGGCATGGATCGAGGCGGCCGAAGCTGCAAGACGCGAGCGCCTCGAGCGTGAGGCCGAACGCCGCAGTCTTGCGGCCGCGGCGGCGAGCCGGCTCGCGCAGCGCACGCGCTATGCGGCCCTCGTTGCGACGGCGTTGGCTCTCATGGCCGGCGCAGGCGCGTTCTTCGGGTTCAGAGCACAACAGGAAGCAACGCGGCAAGCGGAGTTGGCGGAGCAGAGCGCAGACAAGGCGAGGTCGGCCGAAAAGGAGGCCCTCGAGGCGCGCGATCAGGCGCTCCGCAATCAGTCTCTTTCGATTTCGTTTCTTTCGCAGCAGACCGCGGCGAGCGGTGATACGGAGGCCGCGATCCTGTTGGCGCTGGAAGCGCTGCCGAAGGGTGGATCGGGGCCCGCGCGGCCATATCTCTTTGAAGCCGAGGCCGCACTTTTCAACGCTCTGCTGGTGCACCACCAAACAGCGGTCTTCAAACACGACGCCGGGGTGACTCAGGCAGCCTTCAATCAGACGGGTGATCGCATTGTCACCGCGTCCTACGATAAGACCGCACGCATTTGGGACGTCGCGAAGGGTAGCGAGATTGCAAACTTGAAGGGCCACCAGGGACCCGTGGAGAGAGCCGGATTCAGTCCGGACGGACGCCGGGTCATTACGGCCGCAAGGGACGGCACCGCGCGCATCTGGGATGCCGACTCTGGAGCGCAGCGTGCTGTGCTTGCGCCGGTCGGCGATTATCCAACGGCTGTGTTCGATTCGAACGGCGACCGGGTGTTGACGGCGGGGCAGAACAGTCACGCCTCACTCTGGGATGCCCGGACGGGAACGAAACTCCTGAGCGTAGCCAGCACTGGAGACGGATTGGCTGGCTTCAATCCGGATGGTCGCAGCTTTGTGACCTCACAAGAACGGAAGGTCTTCGTCTGGAATGCCGCGGATGGCGCGCTGATCCGTGAATGCCGCGTTAACACTTACGCATCCACACTCACATTCAGCCCGGACGGAAGTCGGCTGTTGGTAGGCTCGTGGGGGGATATTTCATACGGCAACTTCCCTGCGCTTTGGGACCCATCGAACGGAACCGAAATCGCAAGGCTCCTTGGCCACAAGAGCGACACCCAATTACACGGCGCAACGTTCAGTCACGACGGCCGCCGGATTGCAACGGTCTCGCTCGATGGCAGCGCACGAATCTGGGACGGAAAGTCGGGATTCTTGCTTGACGTTCTCGGTCAAGAGTCCCCCAACTTGAAACTGAAAGACATCGATCGGGACGACCGTGATGTCGAAATGAACAGCGCGTTCAGCCCCAACGATCGCCTTTTGGCCACCGCTTCCATGAACGGTCCAATACGCATCTGGGACGTCGGTCGAGCGTCGCTGTTCACCACCATCACCGGCCATCGTGCCTTGATCGAGCACCTCGAGTTCAATCCAGTCGACAGCAATATTCTTCTCACGGCTTCACACGATGGCACCGCCCGCCTTTGGGACGTCGACGGGGTTCTCACGACCGATCTGATGAACGAGTATCCGCCGACCTTTGCGGTGTTCAGTCCTGACAATGTGCATCTTCTGACCGGAGGCGGGGACGCCAAAGGGCACCTGTGGGATTTAGCCGGCCATGAAATAGCCGAGTTCGACACAGGCGAGATTGTCAACGGTGCGACGTTCAGCCCTGACGGAAGTCGCGTTGCAACCGCATCCCTTTCGGGCCGAGTTCTCATCTGGGACGTTGCGGGCAGACGCGAGATCGCGCGCCTCCAATATCCTCTCGGGCTCCTTCAAGTTCAGTTCAGTCCGAAAGGAGATATCCTGGCGTCGAGTTCGACTGACGGCACGGCACGGTTGTGGAACACAGCAACTGGCGCCGAAGTCGCCACTATCCAGACAAGTGGGAGGCAGGTTGTTTTCAACCCGGACGGCGATCTCGTCCTCGCCGCGACCAGCGACAACGCCGCGCACCTGTTGGAAACGAACGGGACCGAACTGAAGGAACTGGTCGGGCATGAGGGCCGAGTCACCGGGGCGGCATTCAGTCCGGACGGCAAACTGGTCGCTACAGCCTCACTCGACCACACCGCGCGGATCTGGTCGGTCAAGGACGGAAGCACCGTCGCGATCCTAAGAGGTCATGGCGATCAGCTCACCGAAGTCGCGTTCAGCCCGGACGGTCAGTCACTCCTGACTGCCTCACGCGACGGCACCGTAAGAATCTGGAGCGTCCCAGACGGAACGGAAAGGGTCGTTCTCAGGGGGCACACCGGCGCAGTGACCAGCGCGCAATTCAGTCCTAACGGTCTCTATGTCCTGACAGCCTCGACTCAGGACGGAACGGCCCGGCTCTGGACCGCGCGGGCGGGGCGCGAGATGGCAGTGCTTGCCAGTCCGAAGGAGGAGAACAAGCGGCCGGCACCGACACGCGCGGCCTTCAATTCAGATGGAACGAGGATCGTGATCGTGTCCTATGAAGAAGACGTTCGCGTCATACGGGTTTTTCAGACACCCCAAGATCTCATCGATTTCGCGAAGCAAACTGTGCCACGCGAACTGACCGCATGCGAACGGCTTCGCTTCTTCCTTCCCGTCGAAGGCGACGTTAGCGATTGTCCAAGTTGATGTCGCCAAACGCCCGTGGCTGGTGACCTAACCGGCTATGCCGCAGCACAACGAGTTAGTCGCAAAGGCGCGTATTGGATCCTATGGCGGTCATTTCCAAGCCGTTCGCAGTCGACTGCAGCCAACGGCACCTTCCCCTCCGGCCAGTGGAATGTCTGGATTCGGCGCGCGAATCCGACCCCAGCGAACGAAGTTATGCCGCGCCATTCAAGCGAAGGATCGCTTAGCCAATTGCACTGTGGTCACAGCCGGGGTGCTCGCGCTTGCTCAAGGGGCTGTCGGCTCTGACGGGTTTGGCGTAAGCTACCGACAGGGATGCACCCATGCACCGCATCATCGCCATAGCGATCTTAGTTCTCGCGGCCATGTTCAGCGCCGCGCGGGCGGAGGTGCTGATCGGCGTCTCGGCTGCGATGACGGGACGCCTCGCCTGGATCGGCGAGCAGGGACAGCGCGGCGCGGAGATGGCCGTGGCCGACGTCAACACGGCGGGCGGCGTGCTTGGCCAGAAGGTGAGGCTCATCTCGGTCGACGACTTCTGCGATCCCGAGCAAGCTGTAGCGGCCGCCAAGAAGCTGGTGGCTGACGGGGTCGTGCTCGTCGTCGGGCATTATTGCTCCGGGGCCTCGATCCCCGCATCAAAAGTGTACGAGGAGGCGGGCGTCGTCGAGATATCCCCAGGCTCGACCAATCCGCAGCTGACCGAACAGGGCCGTGCCAATGTCTTTCGCACCATTGGCCGCGATGACGCGCAAGGTTTCATCGCCGGCAACTACCTTGCCGATCATTGGGGCAGCAAGAAGATTGCGATCCTCCACGACAACTCGACCTATGGGAAGGGTCTCGCCGACGAGACCAGGAAGCAGCTGAACAAGCGGGGCGTGACTGAGGCCGTTTACGACGCCTACACGCCCGGGAAGGATGACTATTCAGCCGAGGTCGCTGCGTTGCAGACCGCCGGCGTCTCCGCCTTGTATGTAGGTGGGTATCATGCCGAGGTTGCGCTGATTGCTCGCGCCGCACACGACAGGGGCTACAAGGTTCAGCTCATATCCGGAGATGCTTTGGCGACCGAGGAATTTGCCCTGATCGCCGGCCCCGCGGCGGAGGGGACCCTCTTCACGTTCCCGGCGGACCCGAGGCGAAGCCCCGAAGCGGCCGCGGTCGTTGAACAGTTCCGTGCCGAGAACTTCGAGCCCGCGGGCTACACGCTGTTGAGCTACGGCGCCGTCCAGGCCTGGGCCCAAGCAGTCTCGAAGGCAGGTTCGCTGGAGCCGAAGGCCGTCATTGCGGCACTGCACGAACAGGAATTCGACACCGTCATCGGCCGGGTCGATTTCGACGACAAGGGCGACCTCACGAAGCAGAGCTGGGTTTGGTACGTCTGGCGCGGCGGAGAGTACGTGCCGGTTGAATAGGGTTCGCTGATCGCCGGCTGAGATGTCTAGTCTGATGCAGACCAGTGTGGCCGGACTGTCCCGACTCGCCGAGATGCTTGAACGCCTCGGCATACGCGGCCGGCTGCTGCTCGCCTTTTTCGGGATCAGCGCCCTTGCGTTGCTAGCGACCGCTGCTGCGCTTTATGCCTTCCTCCAGGTTGGCGATGTCGTCGACCGAATTACCACGGATCGCGTGCCGTCGGCGCTCGCTTCCCTCCAGCTGTCGCGCCAGGCCGAACGGGTCGCTGCTGCCGCGCCATCGGTGCTGGCAGCGACAAGCAGGGCTCAGCACAGCGAGGTCTCGGCTGCCGTCGCGCTCGAGATGTCCCGCCTCGAGGCCCTGCGCACGGACCTCCGGGATGCCACCTTGGGCACGGTGCCTTTGGCCGAGATCGAGGAAGCCGCGATCGTTCTGAGGCGCAACCTGAAGGAGCTCGACTCCCTTGTTGTCGCCCGGCTCGACGTGGTCGCCCGCAAGGAGGAGCTCCTGAACCGCCTCGCCGCGACGACGACCGGAAGCCAGCGCCTTGTCGCCACCGGCATCCTGGTGATGGATTCCAGGCTCCCGCAATGGCAGGCGGTCGCGGCCGACACGTCGCTGTCGCCCGATCGACGCGCAGCGGCGATGGCCGACCTGGTCCAGGCGATTGCGGCCTACATCCCTCAGCAGAAGGCGCAGCTGGAGATCTCGGCGGTCAACGACGCGCTGGTGAAGATCGCGAACGCGCCGACGCCGGGCGACCTGGCGCTGATGCTTTTTCCGCTACGCCGTTCGCTCACTGCTCTTGAAAAGGTTTCCATGGAGATCGACGAAAAGTTGCGGACCCGCTTCCGGCAGCGTGTCGACGAGTTCAAAGGTTTGACCGACGGCGAGGATAGCATCCCCAAGGCGCGGGGGGACGAGTTTGCTGTCCTGGCACAGGGCGAAAGGCTTCTGGCCGAGAACAATCGACTGTCGCGCAACCTCACCGCTGGCGTCGATCGCCTGGTCGCCACGGCAGACCAGGAGATCGCTGCGTCCGGTCGCGAAGCCGCGCTCGTCCAGCGCTACGGCACCGCGGTTGTGCTCGGCTCCGCCTTCCTCAGCCTCCTGAGTTCGGTTCTGGTTGTCTGGCTCTATGTCGACCGCAGCCTCCTCGCCCGACTGGGGGCCGTGAGCCAGGGCATGCTCGAGATTGCGGGGGGCAACCTTCGTGCGCCGCTGCCAGCCGCGGGCAGCGACGAAATCGGGCGCATGGCCGAAGCGCTGAGACTGTTCCGGGATACTGCTGTCGAGGTCGAGGAAAAGAACCTGCGCGACGTTGCGGAAGCTCGTCAGCGGCTCATCGATGCCATCGAAAGCATCTCCGAAGGATTCGCTCTGTACGACTGGGAGGACCGGCTCGTCCTCAGCAACAGCCGCTACCGCGAATTGCTCTACACCGGTCTGGAGACCGAACTGACGCCCGGCACGACATTCGAGCAAATCATTCGCCGATCCGCCGAGCGCGGCTACATCAGGGACGCCGAGGGGCGGGTCGAGGAGTGGGTCGCCGAGCGCCTCTCGCGGCACCGCAACCCTGGCGAACCTTGGGTGCAGCGGCGAGGCGACGGGCGATGGGTCATGATCAGCGAGCGGCGGATCAGCGCCGGCGGCACGGTCGCCGTCTATTCGGACATCACCGAGCTGAAGCAAAGGGAGGAGAACCTCGCCGAGAAATCCGTGGTTCTGGAGGCGCTTTCCAGCAAGCTGGCGAAGTATCTGGCGCCCCAAGTGTACCGCTCGATATTCACCGGCCGCCAGGAGGTCAGGATCGCCAGCCAGCGGAAGAAACTGACAATATGCTTCTCCGATATCGCCGGCTTTACCGAGACCACTGACAAGATGGAATCCGAGGATCTCACCCAACTCCTCAATCACTATCTGACGGAAATGTCGAGAATTGCTTCGGATCACGGCGCGACGATCGACAAATATGTCGGCGACGCGATCCTGATGTTTTTTGGCGATCCCGAGACTCGCGGCGTCAAGGAGGACGCGCTGGCTTGCGTGCAGATGGCTCTAACCATGCAGAAGCGGATGAGCGAACTTGCCGAAATCTGGCGCGACATCGGAATTGAGGCACCACTGCGCTGTCGCATCGGCATCCATACCGACTACTGCACCGTCGGCAACTTCGGCAGCGAGGACCGGATGGACTACACGATAATCGGCGGCGCCGTGAATCTCGCCTCGCGCCTGGAGCAGGAGGCGCCGCCGGGGGCCATCCTCATTTCCTACGAGACGTTTGCGCAAGTGAAGGACTCAATCGACTGTGAGGAGCTGGGGCACGTCCAGGTCAAGGGGATCGCCTATCCCGTCGCCACCTACCGCGTCATCGATCTGAAGGCCAATCTGGCGGCCGCTCGTCGTGCTGTTCGAACCGAGCTGCCGCACCTCAGGCTGGAACTTGAACCGGAGCTGATGTCCCCTGACGAGCGTGGCGATGCCGCCACCGCGCTTCGAGACGCGCTGGATCGGGTCTGTCACAAGCCCGGGTAAGCAGGGCCTGGTCCACAACGATCCCTCCCGATGGAGGCAAGGAGTAGGACGTGAGACGCCGCTCATTGGCGCTATCGATGCGAAGGTAGCGGAACAGTCGCGGTCAGTCTTCGAACTCGGGCGCAACGTCCGCATCGGGCCTTAACATTCACTGCATCACTGCAAGGTCCGGATATGGCGCGACCTTCGCGTTCGCGAAACCGGAAGGATTGACCCTTCTGTGACGTTCCAATTGGGGCGCACCGACCTCTCCGAGATGGACGTGGTGCTGCTGAGGCAAGACCCGCCCTTCGACATGAACTACATCACCACCACGCACATATTGGAGCGCATCCATCCGAAGACGCTGGTGGTCAACGACCCGGCCTGGGTGCGCAACAGCCCGGAAAAGATCTTCGTCACGGAATTCCCGGACCTGATGCCGGAGACGCTGATCACCAAGGACCCGATGGAGGTGGCCGCCTTCCGCAAGGAGTTCGGCGACATCATCGTCAAGCCGCTCTACGGCAATGGCGGTGCCGGCATCTTCCACCTGCACGAGGCCGACCGCAACCTCGCCTCGCTCCTCGAAATGTTCGGCCAGCTGTTCCGCGAGCCCTATATCGTGCAGCGTTATCTCAAGGACGTGCGCAAGGGCGACAAGCGCATCATCCTGATCGACGGGCCGGCACTCAGGGAACGCGGCTTCATCCTCGTCGGCATCGACGTCATTGGCGACTACATGACCGAGATCAACGTCACCTCGCCGACCGGCGTGCGCGAGGTGCAGCGCTTCGGCGGCGCCGACATCGCCAGCCTGTTCTGGGACTGCGTGGAAGGCAAGCGGGGGTAGCGCGCGATCGCGGCGGAACCATCGTTGTCATTCATATGATGGCGACAGTCGGCGGCGAGCGCGTTCGACTTCGCTGCCCATTTTCATTTCCAGGGATCGACGGGGCATGATACATTAGAGGACACTTTAACGTGTTACCTTGACCGCGAGCGTGCTCGCGATCCATCCACCACAGCCGGGTTTAGCTACCCGCTTTCCCGGGGCCCGGAATTTCATGATAATTGTTACTGCAAGTGACAATAACTTTGTACCCGGCCTTTTTTTATTTATTTTTTCTGCCTGGATTCATAATCGCGACGCGACATTCTTCGTTATAGACGCAGGAATAGAGCCTGCCGCCGCGATACAGCTTCGCCGTTTTTGTGAACAAAACGGAATTGATTGTCAGCTTGTCCAAGCAGACGGCAAGCGGATTTCCGATCTGCCGACAAGAGGCAAACTGCTGACGACTGCCGCATATGCCCGGATACTCATTCCGGAGATGTTGCCTGATTGCGACAAGGCCATCTACATGGATGCAGATACGCTGGTGGTGTCCGATCTCAGCGGCCTCTGGTCGGCGGACTTGGGCGACAACTTGGTCGCCGGCGTGATTGACGGCTTCGTCGAGCAGGAGGAACTCGATGACGTCGGAATGTCCCGGAATGAATACATCAATTCCGGCGTTCTTACGATGAACCTCGCCGCCTGGCGCAGGGACGGCATTGCGGACAGGATCTTTGCAAAAGTTCGGCAAACCGCCAATTCGCGATACCTCGACCAGACGGCCTTGAATACGGTGGTGCGCGGACGAGTTCTCTTCCTGGACAGGGAATGGAATTTCTTTTCAGAGCGGTATATGCAGATCGAACGGCGGCCTCCCAAGGTGATCCACTATGCGGGATCGGCCAAGCCCTGGCGCTACAAGCGCGTGCCTTTTGCAGATATTTTCAATTTCTACAGAATCATGTCGGGATTGAATATTCCTGGGGGGACTTTGGTCTTAAAATCCGCCCGCAGGCGGAAGATGATACTCGGTCTTCTAGGGCTGAGAAGAAAATACTGGTCTTCCGCCCTGGCAATTTACTACTACCGCCGGCGATTTACAAAGCCGCACCTACGAAGCTTGGACAGGATGCTGTCGAAGGCGCCGCTGCCCGGGCAAGGTTCGACTGCCGCGCCGTAACGAGACTCGCAATTACCTATGTTCCCGTAATGTTCTTGCCTAAGCCACAAATCTGTGGTTGTCTTACCTGACTTCGCTCGCGGCCTGATCGCAGGCCGCGGCGAGCCGGTATCGGGGGCTTGAGACAAATGGTGGCGCGGGTTCGCACGGTGGCTTTCCAGGGCATCGAGGCCGTGCCGGTCGATGTCCAGGTGATGGTCGGGCCTGGCAAGGTCGGCATGCAGATCGTCGGCCTTCCGGACAAGGCGGTGGCCGAGAGCCGTGAGCGCGTGCAGGCGGCGCTGCATGCCTCGGGCCTGTCGATGCCGTCGAAGAAGGTCACGGTGAACCTAGCGCCGGCGGATCTTCCCAAGGAAGGCAGCCATTACGACCTGCCGATCGCACTCGGGCTGATGGCGGCGCTCGGCGCCATTCCGGGCGACATGCTCACCGGCTATGTGGTGCTGGGCGAGTTGTCGCTCGACGGCACCATCGCCGGCGTGGCCGGCGCGCTGCCGGCGGCGATCGGCGCCAATGCCGAAGGCAAGGGCCTGATCTGCCCCTTCGCCTGCGGCCCAGAGGCTGCCTGGGCCGGCAAGGATTTCGACATACTGGCGCCGCGCAGCCTCATCGCCGTCGCCAACCATTTTCGCGGCACGCAGGTGCTGTCGCGGCCCGAAGCCGGCATCCAGCTCGCGGCGCGCGACCTGCCGGACCTCGCCGACATCAAGGGCCAGGAGAGCGCCAAGCGGGCTCTCGAAGTGGCCGCCGCCGGCGGCCATAACCTGCTGATGGCCGGCCCGCCAGGCTCGGGCAAGTCGATGCTGGCGCAGCGCCTGCCCTCGATCCTGCCGCCGCTGGCGCCGAAGGAGCTGCTCGAAGTGTCGATGATCGCTTCCGTTGCCGGCGAGCTTGGCGAAGGCAAGCTGACCGACCGGCGGCCGTTCCGCGCCCCGCACCACTCCGCCTCGATGGCGGCGATGGTCGGCGGCGGCATACGCGCGCGGCCGGGCGAGGTCTCGCTTGCCCATCACGGCGTTTTGTTCCTCGACGAATTGCCGGAATTCGCGCCGCAGACGCTGGATGCGCTGCGCCAGCCGCTGGAGACCGGCGACTGCATGATCGCGCGCGCCAATCACCGCGTCACCTATCCGGCGCGCATCCAGCTGGTGGCGGCGATGAACCCGTGCCGCTGCGGCATGTCGGGGGAACCTGGCTATCGCTGCCTGCGCGGCGACCGCTGCCGCACCGATTATCAGGCGCGCATTTCCGGCCCGTTGCTCGACCGCATCGACCTCAGGATCGAAGTGCCGGCGGTCTCGGCGAACGATCTTATCCGGCCGGACAAGGCCGAGACGAGTGCTTCGGTGGCGCAGCGCGTGGCCCGCGCCCGCGCCATGCAGCGCGAGCGGCTGGAAAAGCTGGGCGCCGGCGCCACCACCAACGCACATTGCCCGCCGTCGATCATCGAGGCGATCGCCAAGCCCGATACGGCCGGCCTGACGCTGCTCAAGGACGCCAGCGAAAAACTCGGCTTTTCGGCGCGGGCCTATCACCGCGTGCTGAAAGTGGCGCGCACGCTGGCCGACCTCGACGCCAGCGAGACGGTCGGCCGCATCCATCTCGCCGAAGCGATTTCCTACCGGATGAGTGCGGAGCGGATGGCGCAGGCGGCGTAACGCCCGACCCGGAGCAAACGCGCTCTCTGGGGCGTTCGCGCCCAAGGCCCCGCGTGTGGTATGGTGGTGCGTTTCCGCGCGGGGGCGAGTGATGATTTCAGTTTTGCCGGCGCGCAGCGCCGAAGACTTCGAGACCATGGCCATGCTCTGCGGCAGGCTAGAGCACGTCCTGTTTAATCCGGTTCATATCCTGCGGCTTTGAAGTAGTTGGCACATTCGACTGGGGTGAAGAGGTCGACGACCGCGCCGACCGCGTCCCACAGAGCCTTGATGGTTCTCTCGGCCTTTGCTCGCAACAGCGCCTTGAGTTTGGCGAAGGCGTTCTCAATCGGATTGAAGTCGGGACTGTAGGGCGGCAGGTAGAGCAGGCTCGCGCCTGCGGCCTCAATCGCGTCGCGCACGCCGGCGGCCTTATGGGCGGGCAGGTTGTCCATGACGACTACGTCGCCATCCGACAATGTCGGGACCAGCACCTGCTCGACATAGGCCAGGAACACGTTGCCGTTCATGGCG
>NZ_FOVT01000017.1:46873-117147 GCF_900115245.1 Mesorhizobium sp. NFR06 | reverse complement strand
ATGGGGCGCTAAGCGGTCCCCTCAACTTATCCCGGGCGGATGGACCGCGGATCAGCAATCCGGGTCCATCCGCGTGTCCACCCTTCATTTGTTCAACTTCGCTTGCAATGCGTTGACGTCGTCGGTGGTCATCTCGCCGTCCGTCGTCACCTTGCCGTCGACGATCTTCCACAGACGGAACGGGCCGGTGATGTCGCCAAACTTGTCGAAGGAGACCGGACCGATGACGCCTTCATAGCGGATCGGCTTGCCGTCCTTAATCAGGCCGAGCGCCTTGGCGAATTCCTGCTTGCCCGCATAGATCGGCGTGCCTGCCGGATCGACCGCCTTGTACATGGCGTCCTTGATCTTGGCCGGATCTCCGGAGCCGGCGATGGCGATCGCCAGCCCGACGATGGCGCCAGCGTCATAGGAACGATCGGCGGCCGGGTTCGACGGCTCGATGCCGGAGAATTCCTTGTAGTTCTTGTTGAAATAGTCGGTCGAAGCGGTCGGGCTGGTGCCGGAAGAGGTGCCGTAGGCATCCTTGAGATAGTCGGCGCCGACGGAGTCGATGAAATCGGGGCTGTTCATGCCGTCATTGAGCAGGAACTTCTGCACGCCGCCCTGCGATATCCAAGTGCGGGCAACCGTGGCGCCGTCGACCGGCGTGCTGACGAGATAGAGCCCGTCCGGTTCGCCCGCCATCGCCGCCGTGACTTCCGAGGCATAGCTCGACTGCTTCTCGTTGTAGGGCGTATCGGAGACGATAGTGCCGCCGAGCGCCTTATAGGCGCGCGAGAACTCGGCCACCATGTTGACGCCGAAGTCGTTGTTGACGTGGATGATCGAGAGCTTCTTAAAGCCCTTGTCGATGGCGTATTTGGCGGCGGCCACGCCTTGCAGCGCATCGGAGGTGATGGTGCGGAAGAAGATGCCGTTGGTCTTGCCGTCGCGGCCGAGCGCGGTCAGCGTCGGCGAGGACGACGCGGGCGACACCTGGACGATATAGGGGCTGAACTGAGGAGAGAAATTCCGGGCAAACTTCTCACCGTTCGGCATCTCGACGCGTTCGATTACACCGTCTCGCGACTACACCTCGCCGTTTGTTTTGAAAGGCGCTGCGATGATCGTCCGACGCGCGTTCGTAGACGACTGGAAAGAAGACGTCAGCTTCGAGACTTCAGGCTCCGCCCATGTAGATGTCCATGATTTGCCGGTCGTCGCGCACGTCTTGCGGGCTGCCCTCAAAGCGTTTAGAGCCGGCGGCCAAGATGTAGAGTTTGTCTGCGATCGGCATGGCTTCGCGGATGTTCTGCTCGACCATCAATATGCCGATGCCTTGCTTCGTCAGCGTCGTGATGCGCTCCAGCGTCTCGATCACCATGGCCGGCGACAGGCCGGCGGAAGGCTCGTCGAGCAGGATAAAGCGCGGCTCCGAAACAAGCGCGCGAGCCAGCGACAGCATCGCCTGCTCGCCGCCCGACAACGCGCCGGCCGCCGTTTTGCGCCGCCGGGCCAGCGACGGATACTGGTCGATCAAAGTCTCAATGCGCGTTTCCACCAGCCGCTTATCGGCGATAGCGTAACCACCCATGCGCAGATTCTCCATCACCGTCAGGCGCGGGAACACGCCGCCCCCCTGCGGCATCAGCACCAGCCCCTGCCGTACCACCTCGTGCACGGGCAGATTGGATAGCACGGTCTCGCCAAGGCGGGCGGCTCCGCTCCACACCGGCAGCGCCCCGGCGATGGCCTTTAGCAAGGTGGATTTGCCGCAGCCGTTCGGGCCGAAAATGCAAGTGATCTTCCCGAGCTCGGCAATCAGCGAGATGCCATGGACGATCTCCTGTTTGCCGTAGCCGGTGACGATGTTCTCGGAGGCCAGCGTGCTCATTGCGGGTGCCCCAGATAGGTCTGCATGACTTCAGAATTGCGCACGATGTCCTCGAAGGCGCCGCTGGTTACCACCCGCCCCGAATCCATGACGATGATCCGGTCGCAGACGTTGCGAACCATCTCCATGTCATGTTCAATGACGAGGAAGGACACGCCCTGTTCGCGTAGCCGGGCAATGGCTTCCAGGATGATCTTGCGGATGTTGGGGTGGACTCCTGCCGTTACCTCGTCGAGCAGGATCAGCGATGCCTGCCGCACGACGGCGCGGCCAAATTCCAGCAGCTTCTGCTGACCGCCGGACAGGTCCGAGGCGCGGTTGTCGGCGACATGTTCGAGCTTAAGGAGGGAAAGCGTCTCGGCCGCGCGCTCGCTTGCGCCCCGCCAGTGACCTTCCGCCGCCGCTGCAAGAAGGTTCTCTGTCACTGTCATATTGTCGAACAGCGCCGGGATCTGGAAGGTACGGGCGAGGCCCAGCCGGGCGATTCTATGCGCGCTCATTCCGCCGACGGCACGGCCGTCGAAGCAGATCTCGCCCTTGTCCGGCATCACCGCGCCGGAGACGAGGCTGAACAGCGTCGATTTTCCGCAGCCATTGGGGCCGATGAGTCCGGCGATCTCGTGCCGCCCGACCGCCAGCTCGACGCCGTTGGCGGCCTTGATGCCGCCGAAATGCTTGAACAGCCCGCGCACGCTTAGGATCGGATCGGCTGCCGGCTGCATCCCGCCGCTCATGGGTGCCCTCCCTCACCGCTGCCGACCAGCTTGTCCAGGACCTTGTCCAGCGCGTTTTGCTTACGCCTTTCGAACAGGCCGGCGATGCCGTTCGGCAGAAAAAGCACCACCAGGACGATAGCGGTGCCGAGGATAGCGATGTAGAAGGCGGTGTCGCCCCAATACATCCAAATAAGCCGGTTCACCCCGAATAGCGCGACACCACCGATGGCCGGTCCCCACAGTGTGCCGAGGCCGCCCAACAGCACCATCACCACCATCTGGTCAGTGATGTCGCCGCCGAAAACGGACTTCGGATTGATGAAGGTGACCCAGTAAGCGAAGATGGCGCCGAAGACGGATGCAGTGACAGCGCTGAGCACGAATGTCTGCAGCTTGACCAGGGCCGTGTTGATGCCCATCGCCTCTGCCGCTGGCTCGTGGTCGCGGAGCGCCTTCACCTTCAGCCCAAAGCGAGAACGCTCGAATAGCGCCCAGGTGAGGAGGTACGTCAGTGCGGCGGCACCGAACATGGCGAAATAGAAGAAGCGTTCGTTGAGATACGGGGGCAGTCCGATACCACCGATGCCGCCCGTGAAGTCCATCGCCGAAGAGAACTGGATCAGCACCTCGGCAAAGGCCCAGGTGGCGATGGCGAAGTAGGCGCCGCGCAGCCTCAGTGTCGGTGCGCCGATGATGACCGCGCACAATGCGGTCACCACCATGCCGGCGGGAATAGTAACCGGGAAAGCCAGCCCGAAGGGATCGCTCATCAGGAACGCGGTCACATAGGCGCCGAGCCCGAAAAAGGCCGACTGGCCGAAATTGATGTAGCCGGCATATCCGCCCAGCATATTCCATGAGCAAGCGAGCCCCGCCCACATGAGTGCGCCGGTCGCAATGCGCAGCCAGTAATTGTTAACCGTCCAGGGCAGGACGCCTAGCACGACGATGATGATGGCGAGGAGAACGAGGCTTCGCCATTGCGGGTTGGCCGGTAGCAGCGCCATATCAGAGCCCCCGCCGCAGGATCCCACGCGGGGATATCAAAAGAACTAAAAACAGCGTGGTGAAGATCGCCAGCAGCGAATAGCTGGCACCGACATAGGTCGAGACAAAAGCTTCGACAACGCCTAGCAGAAGCGCCGCCACCAGCGCCCCCTCGACTGAACCTAGACCGGCAAGCACCGCTACGAAGAAGGCAAACAGCGTGTAGCGCAAACCGACCTCCGGGTTGACCGAATAGATCGCCCCCATCAGGACACCGGCCATGGCGGTGATGCCGGCGTAGAGCCCATAGACATTGGCGCTCAGCCGTCCGATGTTGACGCCCATCAGCGCGGCATTGTGCCGGTTCTCGGCAGTCGCACGGATCGCCAGTCCGTAGCGCGTACGATAGAGAAACAGGAAGAGCCCGCCGGCGATTGCCGCGGCGAATACTGCTGCCACAACCCGGATCAACGGAACCGTGACCGGGCCGATCGCCAGGCTTTCGCCGCTCAGCGCGGTAGTGACATTGCGGGTGTTGAAGCCCCATGCGGTCAGCATGCCGCCGCGCAATAACGTGAACAAGCCGAAGCTGAGCGCCAGCGCCATCAACTCCGGTCGCGCTGTGCGGCTGTTGCGAACGTTGTAAAGGACCGGGCCGATCAGATAGCCGAGGGCGCCGAAAAGGACGAAAGCCAGCGGGATCGCGAGAAAGCCGTCGAGCCCGAGCCAGGCGGTGATATAGTAGCCGAGGTAGCCGCCCAACACTACCCAGCCGCCGACCGCGAAGTCGATGACGTGCAACACGCCGAAGGCGAGCTGGAAGGCGACGGTAAATGTGGCGATGACACCTCCGATCAGAAGGCCATTCAGCAAGGTCTGGAGAAAAAGATCCAAGGCGGCATCCGTTTTTCGTCAAGGAACGGGAAGGCGGATATTCTGGCAAGCCCCGACGGGCGAAGCGGAACGGTCCATCGTTTCACAGCTATGCGCGATCGGTGCCTCAGCCACCGGCAGATGCGGGCGACGAAACCGCCCGCAGCTGCCAGGCACGCCTATTTCCAAGCCGGCAGTGGGTAGATGTAGTCGGCCGCTGCAGCCTCCTTCGGGCCGACCGCGACGGTCTTTCCACCCTGGATCTGGACCAGGACCGGCACAGGCTGGATGTTGTCGTGGTAATGCGGGCCGTCCTTCTCGAACTTGATTGGCCCGTAGAAAGTCTGGATGTCTGTTTCGGCGATGGCATCCTTCAACGCCACCCGGTCCTCCTGCGTCAGCGCGGGCTTCTTGCCCAAGCGCTTCAGCGCATCGCCCAGTACCAGACCGCTGGCCGCGCAAGCCGCCGCCGTATAGTCCGGCTCGCCTCCCAGTTTCTTCTGCGCCATCTGGGCGAAGTCCTTGGCCGTGCCGAATAGGTCGTCCTTGTAGGACACGGTGGGCAGCCATACCACCACACCCGTCGTGCCGTCGGCATCGGCCCCGAGCGCCTGGGCGAAGGCGGGATTGGTGATGCCGTAGTGCATGATCAGCGCCTTCGGCCGGTAGTTCAGAGACTTCGAGGTCTTGACCACGTTGATCAGTACCTCCTCATGGCCGCCGACCGCGACGATGTCCGGATCAAGCGCGGCGATCTTGGAGATGACCGGCGTGAGGTCCCCTTCCGGCGGCACCAGTTCGTAGGTGGCCAGTTCAAGGCCAGCGGCCTTGGCGCCGTCGCGAAAACCTTCGCCCGTTTCCTTCGAGAACGGCTCGTTGACGCTGACCACAGCCACGGTCTTGGCGGCGGGATTAGAAAGCTTCGCCAGCACCCCTAACGACAGGCCCGAAGTCGTGTCCACCGCCGGAATGATGCCGAAATTGAACTCAGGCTTAGCCTTCCAGACATTGGGCGATTCGGCCGAACCGGAGATCATCGGGACCTGATACTTCTGACAGATCGGCTGTACGGCGATAGTCGAGCCGCTGGTGTAGGGACCGAACAGCACGTCGACCCCGTTTTGCACGATCAGCCGCTCGGCGGCGTCTGCACCGGTCGCCGGGCTGCTCTGGTCGTCGCCGTAGAACATCTCGACCTTGAAGCGGTCACCAGCTACCTCTACGCCGCCCTTGGCGTTGATCACATCCGCCCAAAGGTCATAGCCCTGTTTGGTCAGGTTGCCGCCAAGAATGTTTTCGCCCGAGAGCGAGGTGATCACGCCCGCCTTGAAGGTCGCGGCTTGGGCGCGCGCCGTTCGCACGAACGGCATGCCCAGTGCACCGGCCGTGATGGCCATGGCGCTGCTGCCCAGGAACCGGCGGCGCGAGAAAGAACGGTTGATTGGAGCCATTTTGCAAATCCTCCCTTGCTTGTCATGGCAGTGAAGACGTTTCCGACTACATTCCCACCGACAGTCCGATTGGAAAACCGGTGGCACGTTCGTTTATTTCGTCATGGGCAGCGCCTGTTCGCTTAGTGTCGAAGCCGGTTTCAAATCAAGACGACTCTCCTCACCGGCCAATCTCGTGAGCAGCTAGAATTACACTCGCTTCATGCATACGAGATCGATTTGACGTACACGGACTCCGGCCCGACACGCCGATCGTGAAAGACCTAGCTCGATCGCTCGTTCGCCAAATCCCATATATAGTTCCCGACTTGGCAGTTCCCATGTCTGAGCCGTCGCCTGGACAATTTTCTCCCCCTTGCAGTTTTTCTGTCATCGGGCGGAATTTTTGGGCCTTTTTTGCTCGCAAATTTTGCCATATGTGAGCGCAGTGCCGGCTGTTTTCGATCCCGGTTGCGGGGTCTGGTCATGTCGTTACCAGTTGGTCGCGATGTATTTGGGCTGGAGATATTCAAGCAGGCCGTGTTGCCCTCCCTCCCGGCCGAGCCCGCTCTGCTTCATCCCGCCAAACGGCGCTGCCGGATCCGAGACTACGCCACGATTGATGCCGACCATCCCACTTTCGATGCGTTCGGCAACGCTCAGGGCGCGCCTGAGATCACCACTGAAGACGTACGATATGAGTCCATACTCTGTGTCGTTCGCTAGCCGTACAGCCTCGTCTTCCGTATCGAAGGGCGTGACCGCTGCGACCGGCCCAAAGATCTCTTCCTTCGCAATATCGGACTCGGGAGATACGTCAGCTAGGACTGTGGGAGGATAGAAGAAGCCCTCGCCAGACCCCGGTTTACCGCCCGTTTCGATCCGCGCCCCACGGGCAACGGCATCCTTCAGTAGGCGATCGACCTTCTCCACCGCGGTTGCTGTAATAAGCGGCCCGAGCTGGGTCGTCGCTTGGAGACCCGGCCCCACTGAAAGTGACGACATTTGCTCGGTAAGCCGGCGGACAAAACCGTCGTAGATGCCGCGCTGCACATAGAAGCGATTCGCCGCAGTGCAGGCTTCTCCGCCGTTGCGCATCTTGGCGACCATGGCGCCGGCGACGGCATCCTCGAGATCCGCATCATCGAACACGATGAAAGGAGCGTTGCCACCGAGTTCCATCGAACAACTGATGACCCGGTTGGCGGCCTCGCGCAGGAGGATGCGCCCAACGGCGGTCGAACCCGTGAAAGATAGTTTACGCACCCGACTGTCGCGCAGCATCGCGCTCACCACAGGCCCCGCGGCCGTGGTCGTCACGATGTTGACGACACCTTCGGGCAGACCAGCTTCCATGAGGATCGCGCCGATCGCCAACGCGGTCAGCGGGGTCTCAGCCGCCGGCTTTAGTACGCACGTGCAACCCGCCGCAAGCGCCGGGGCGATCTTGCGGGTCGCCATGGCAGCGGGGAAATTCCAGGGCGTGACGAGAACGGCAATGCCAATCGGCTGGTATTGAACCAGGATTCGATTTGCACCGCCCGGCGCGTAGCCTATGTCGCCGAGAGTGCGCACCCCTTCCTCAGCGTACCAACGGAAAAACTCTGCGGCATAGGTTACCTCGCCGCGAGCGTCCGGGAGTGCCTTGCCGTTCTCCAGAGATATCAGTTGCGCCAGCCATTCGGCACGATCGAGCATGAGCTGGTGGCAGCGCATCAGGATGTCCGATCGCCGGCGTGAGGCTGTTTGCCTCCACATCGTCGCAGAGGCCTCCGCAGCATCGATCGCCCGGATTCCGTCGGTGACTGCGCCGTCTGCGACAGATGCGATCGTGCGCCCATTGGATGGATCGGCGACATCAAACCGATTGCTGCCGGTTGCACCTGTCCATTTGCCACCCACCAGCAGCTCTACAGGAGCGCTTGCAACGATAGCCGCAACATCCGCGCATTCGATATCCCTTGCTGTCTGAGTCACACTGATCCTCTCGCGGCTTTAGAAACATATGCAACCAATCTGTGGACTGCTGGAACCATTATGAAATTGGTATTGCAACCGGTGTCAAGATAGATCAAATTGGTTGTGGAGAAATCTGCCGCGTTCTGGAGTGGTCGCATGACCGTTGTTTTGAGGGATTTCATTGAGGCGGAAGGATTGCAGCCAGGCGACCGGCTGCCACCTGAGCGCGATCTAGCAGTCAAGCTCGGTTTGCCCCGCACGGCCCTGCGGCGCATGCTGACCGAGTTGGAGCAAGAGGGGCGCCTTCTTCGTCATGTGGGGCGTGGCACTTTCGTCGCCGAGCGGGGCGCAACCGCAAGCGCTCCGTATCGCGCACAGAATGCCTCCCGGAAGGAATTGTGGACTTATCCCGCTGAGGTCTTCGAAGCACGATTAATCATCGAGCCGAAGGTGGCTGCGCTCGCGGCGTTGCGGGCGACGCCCTATGAAACCGAAGAGATGCAGAAGGTCATCCAGCATGGCAGTACCGCCGCGACGCTGGCGGAGTTCGAGCGTTGGGACGCTGCATTCCATCAATTAGTAGTGTCGGCGGCCCGCAACGGATTGCTGGCCTCGCTCTACGAAGGTATTCACTCGCTTCGGGCGGGGCGGCTTTGGGGGCGCATGAAAGAGCAGTCTCTGACGAAACAGCGTATGCAGGAGTATACGGCTCATCATCGCGCGATCTTACAGGCGATCACTGACCGGGATGGTGGGCAGGCCGAACAAAGAATGCATAACCATATCTTGACCGCGAGGGCCAACATTCTCGGATCAGAGACAATGGGCTAAGTGGGCATCGCCAACAATACTGAGCCCGCCGCAGACCAAAAGAAGATCAAGGTCATCGGTGCTTTCACTCGGTCCGTCGGCGCCGCATCGCGCGCTTATCCCGCCATTCGTAAAGGGAATAGACAAGCGGGATGAACCACGGCTTGCCTCGGTAAAACGGTACGGCCTTCGGCGCGGGGTCGAAATCGAAGGCGGACTGCGCCTTTTCGGCTTCGCCGAGGATCTTGAAGGCAGCCTTCTTGCCCAGCCAGCGGGCCCAGACCACTCCGGAGCCGCAGAACCCGGTGGCGTAAACCGTATCGCCCGAGGTGAAAATCCGTGGCACCATGTCGCGATGCATCGCGACCTGGCCAAACCAACTATGCGTCAGGCCAATGCCCACCAGTTCGGGGAAAATCCTGCCAAGTTCGCTGCGCAGATGGGTGGTCGGCGCCAGCGCGCCTCCCGCCGTGGTGCCATCCCTGCCGCCAAAGAGGATGCGCGATCCGTCCGCCGAGGGGCGATAGTAATAGCTGAGCTGGCGCATGTCGCCATACATCATGCGCTTCGGCATCAACCGATCCATCGCCCCTTCGGCCAATGGCTCAGTAGCGATGATGCGGCTGCGTACCGGCACAATACGACGGCGCAGCCAAGGATCGAAGCCGTCCGTGTAGGCATCCGTGCAGATCAGCACCTTCCTGGCGAAAACGTCGCCACGCGACGTTCTCACACGGACCCCGCCGGCCTCGGCGATCGTCGCCGTAACGGCTGTGTTCTCATGGATCACCGCCCCGGTTGCCGTCGCCACCCTTAGAATACCCGCAAGCAGCTTGGCCGGATGCAGGCCACCGGTATCCATCCGCACGAATCCACCCGTGTAGAAATCCGTCACGATATAGGTCGGCACGTCCAATCGGGCGACAGGATGAGCCTCGATGCCTAAGAAGCGCCGCAGTAGATCGGCGGAGCGGCTGAGTTCGTCGCATTCATCCGCGTTGATCGCACCGACGAAGAGGCCGGAGAGATGGAAGTCACAGTCCACCTTCTCCTCCTTCAGAAAGGTCCATAGGTCTTCCCGCGCGGCCTTTCCCTCCATCAGGATCTCGGTGGCGCGGGCCTCGCCGAATCTTCTGATCAACTCCTTGCGCCCAGGTCGAATGCTCCCGCTCGCCATGCCGCCGTTACGACTGGAAGCCGCCTGCCCCAGCGCCTGGCGATCAAAAAGCTGGACACTGCGACCGGCACGAGCAAGCTCGATGGCCGCCGAAAGTCCTGCATAGCCTCCCCCAACGACCGCCACGTCGCATTTGGGGACGACGGGGTGGACTGTGAGAGGAGAGAAGGTGCAATCGTCCCACCAATAGGGCGTGGATTTGAAGGCGCCAGCGGAAACGGCGGTCATGGGAACCTACAGCTTTTGGTCGGACAAGCGCGGGCAAGCACTATCGGTCAATCACGTGAGACCCAGAGTTTGCGCGTGGTTTCGATGGCGCGCCATATGCCGGTGAAGCCCGGATGCATGACGAAAGCATCGCCAGCCGCGATGCGGCGCGGCTCGCAGCCATCCTCAATGAGTTCGGAGACACCTGAAAGGATGTAGCAGAACTCGAAAGTCTCGCCCTTGATCGAACGATAGGCGCCGGGCGTGACCTCCCAGACCCCTGCCTTCACGGCGCCGTCTGCGGTCTGGGCGATATTCCAGCTCAGAAAACGTGGATCGCCCTCCACAAGGCGGTCGGGCAGAGGCTGCCCTTTGCGTGGGCGCGGAAGAACATTCTGGTCGATGAACGTCAACTTGGACATGGGGATGCGGCCTTTCTGCGGGTTGGACGCCGTTCGAACCAAAGTTGCCGTTCCAAAAGCTTCAAGGCGGTCAGTCCGACGACATTGAGGGTGAGGTAGAAGACGGAAGTGATGATGAAAATGTCCATAATGGCGAAGGTTTCGCTCATCAGGCGTTTGGCCCAACCGGTGATTTCGAGCACAGCGATGGTTGAGGCGAGGCTGGATTCCTTGACGATAATGGCAACCTCACTGCTGTAGGACGGCAGCGCTTGTCGCAAGGCCAACGGGAACTTGATCCGGCGCAAGATAATCCAAGGCGACATGCCGCAGGCTTCCGCCGCCTCGACTAGCCCGCGCGGCAGGGAGAGGAAGGCCGTGCGAAAGATTTCGGCTGTGTAGGCGCCGGTGTTCAACAAGACCGCGAGAATGGCTGCGTGCAAGCCGTCGCCGATAAGCCACCAAATCACCGGGTTGGAGCGAAGGAACCCGACCTGCCCCAGTCCGTAGTAAATCACGAATATCTGCACCAGCATGGGCGTGCCGCGAAAGACAGAGCAATAGGCGTCGGCCGCCTTGCAAACCAAGCGATTGGGCGATGTGCGGGCGAGCGCCAGCAGGATGCCGAATGGCAGTCCTAAGCCCACGCCGAACACCGAGATCAGGAGCGTGGTCTTTGCGCCGGTGAGAAGGAACGGGATCGCATAGGCAACAATGGTGAAATCCATTCTAACCTCCGCTGAAGCCGCGATTGGTATGGCGCTCAGCCAGGCCGAACAGGGTCTGGCTGACTGCCGTCATGGCGAAGAACAGAGAAGCTGCGATGCAGTAAAAGAGAAGTGGCGAGCGCGTGATGCCGGCGGCGATAGCCGCCATACGCATGAGTTCCTGCATGCCGACGATGGAAACGAGCGAAGTATCCTTGATCGTCATCTGCCAGACATTGTTGATCCCGCCGAGAGCAAGTCTCAACGCGAGTGGCAACGTGATTCTGAGAAAGGCGACCGATGGAGGCAACGCCAGAGATTTCGCGGCTTCAAGAAGGCCTTTGGGAACGGTTTCCAAAGCGCCGCGCATCACCTCGATCGAATAGGCGCAGGAAATGGTCGCGATGGCGAGGATGCCGATGATGGACGGGTAGGCAGTTTCAGCTATGTCTCGGTAGCCGAAGACGACGGCGACCTTCTGCACCCAGTCGACAGAGCCGAAGAACAGGAGATAGATCACAAGAAGGCCCGGCACGCCGCGGACGACGATGCTGTAGACATCGACCATCTGGGACAGCACCGGGATTCGCTGCCAGCGCGCGATGGCAAACGGGACGGCTGCGATCAACCCGATCACCATGCCGACCAGACCGATGCAGATCGTGACGAGGGCGCCACGCAGCAAAGCGAGCCCCCAGCCCTGCTCCACAATCAGCGACCAGAGAGTTTCAAACATGGACGACATCCGTCGGGCCGTCGCCGACTGCGACGGCCGGTTGTTGCGAGAGGATCACTTCTTGCAAGGAATGGTGTAGTCGTCCTTGAACCACTTGAGGGAAGACTCCTTGATCTTGCCTCCATTGATCATGTTGCAGAGCGCGGCATCTACCTTGGCCTTGAGTTCGGCATTGCCCTTGCGCAAACCGACGCCCATGCCGTGGCCGAGAGTTTCAGGATCGTTCATCGCAGTAATCTTGACATCGATCTTCGTGAAGTTGACGCCGTCCGGCGTAGCGAGGAAATCCATCCAGGTCGGGGAGTCGCCGAAAGCGGCATCCAGGCGGCCAGCCGCAAGGTCAGCGGTCTGCTGAGTGGTGGCATCATAAGTCTTGAGGTCGGCGCTGGCCGCCCGCTTGCCGATGAATTTGGCATAGGTCGTGCCTGTCACGACGCCGACACTCTTTCCGGCGAGCGCCTTTTCGATCTCCTCGAGACTCTTGAGCCCGGCAAGAGGAGAGTCTTTGGGGACCACGAAATAGAGTGGCGTGGTTGCGTACGGGATGGAGTAGTCGATCTTCTTCTGGCGCTCGGCAGTGATGCCAAGGCCGGAAATGATCACGTCGAAGCGGTCGCTATCCATGGAGGGAACCAGCGAGCTGAAAGCCTGCACCACGAATTTGCAATTCATCTTGAGTTCGGTGCAGATGCCGTTGGCGACGTCGGCATCGAAGCCGGTGACGTTTCCGTTTGCGTCGGCCATGCTGAACAACGGCGCGTCGCCTTCCGTGCCGACGCGTAGGACGCCTTCCTCGGCGCGCACGGCACCGGCTGCGGCGGCGAGCATGAAACCTGATACGAGAATCGAACGAAACATTTGAACTGAAAGCACGAGTGTTACCCCTTTTTTCTTTGTTCTAGTGAAGATAACCGCGTTCACGCGGCGGCTGGCATGACACTGGAGAGAAACCGTTTCACCGCCTCCGAGGCGGGGTTGCGAAACAACTCTTCCGGCGCATCGTCCTGCTCAAGGATACCTTCGCGCAGGAATATCATTCGGTTCGACACGTCGCGCGCAAACCGCATTTCATGGGTGACGAGAAGGATGGTCGCACCCTCCTCAGCAAGCGTGCGGATCACCTTCAGCACCTCGCCTACGAGTTCCGGATCGAGCGCGGAGGTGGGCTCGTCAAAAAGCATGATCTTTGGTCGCATCGCCAGCACCCGCGCGATCGCCACGCGCTGCTGTTGACCGCCTGAAAGCTGACTGGGATAGCGATCGCGAAACTCGGCCATCCCCACCTTGGAAAGCGCCAAAAGCGCCATATCTTCGGCCTCCCGCTTTGCCTTCCCGAGCACGTAGGCGAGCGCCTCCGTCACGTTGCCGATCACAGTGCGGTGCGGCCAGAGATTGAAGTTCTGGAACACCATGCCAGTTCGCTTGCGAAAGAGAGGGATCTTCGCGGCGTTGGTGATTTCGCTCTTGCCCGGTCGATTGGAGGTGATGGAGATCGCGTCGCCCATCACCTCGATCCTCCCTGAGGTCGGTGTCTCCAGAAAGTTTATGCAGCGCAAGAGCGTGCTCTTTCCCGAGCCGGACGCGCCAACAAGGGAGACGACCTCGCCCTCCGCCATCTGGAAAGTGACGTCGTTGAGGATCCTGACTGCGCCGAAAGCCTTGCTGAGTTCATGGACCTCGAGAACCGGGGGCGTGTCATGGCGTGCTCGGTCCCATTCAGCTTGCATCTTCTCAACGCCGGGCTGGGCCCTGTTGTCCGACGTTTGCGCGAGTTCGTTAATTGCTGCTTGGCGGATGTGACTATCGCTGCCGCTGCCGTCGGTGACGCCGCCGTCCGCAACGCATCTCCTCGAAACGATTCTATATCCCTTGCTGTCAGTCACACTCATTGGCTCGCTGCCTCCAGCAATTACGCGCAACCAATCTCTGCGTTGCTAAAACCAATATGAAATTGGTATTGCAACCGGTGTCAAGGCAGATCAAATTGGTTGCGGAAAAATCTGCTCACTTTTGCGCAACTGGCCGTATGAGCGACCGGCTGCCCCTTGAGCGCGATCTCATGGTCGAGATCGGTTTGCCTCGCACCGACCCGCGGCCACATGTTCGCCGAGACGGAGCAAGAGAACCTTCTTCGTCATGCGGGGGCGACACTTTCGTCGCCGAGTGCGGCGCGACCGCACGCTCTCCGCATCTGAAGGAATGTGGACTTATCGTGTTCAGGTCTTCGAAGCGCGATTGATCATCGGGCCGAAGGTGGCCGCGCTGCGAAAGCCAACTTTAAGTGGTGCACAAGCTGACTTCAACAGCCGACGGCGGCGCAAAACTGCCATTCCGCAGAAGACAAAAGGGATGGACGAGTGGCTGGATCGGCTTCTCGAATCGACTTCGGCGAACTGCTTCGTAACCTATTGGCGAATAAGGATTATGTTAGTCGTCGAGGGACAGATTTTAGCACAGAAAATCAATGCGTTAGTTGCTGGTTCGCCAAACCCATATCCTTCGTATGATCTCGTATGGTCTGGCGAACCTAAAGACAATGAGTGAAGCGATCATCGGTTCAGAGACTTATCTAGCACTGCCGTCTCGAGCGCGCGCCGCAGGCTCGTGGAATGACCAAAATGGGCTGAGAGCAGACCGGTAGCTTCGGTTTGCGAATCTTCAGGAGCGGACATTCAGGGCTAGGCGTGGGCAGCGTCCTGACGTGACCTTAGCCGGTCATTCGGTGCGGCACTCTCCATCGGCTCGAGCAGGCGCCTTCTGGGCAAGTTTCCGATGACAAAGGCGAAGGTTGGCTACCGGTTGCATGAAGCCCGAACAGTGAACAGTAAGCAACGTCTTTGATTGCCGTGACCTCCGCGGGCCAGCGAATCTGGCGTCCCGCTGCCAGACGGGCTAGATGGAATGTACGAGTTGACGAATTGCTGATCGTGACTCGAAAGGAAGTTGAATGGCCGAAGGCCGTGCACATCGTCGCCTCGCCGCTATCCTCGCGGCGGACGTGGTCGGCTATTCGCGCCTCATGGAGACCGACGAGGCAGGAACGCTCGCGCGGCTGAAGACGCTGCGCCAGAACATCATTGACCCCTCTATCGCCTCGCATTCAGGCCGGATCGTCAAGCTGATGGGCGACGGCGCCCTCGTCGAGTTCGCCAGCGCGGTCGAGGCGGTGACCAGCGCGGTCGAAATCCAGAACAAGATGCGCGAGCACAACGCCGACGCTGGAGACAACGCGATCTGGTTCCGCATCGGCATCAATGTCGGCGACATCATTGTCGAGGGTGACGACATCTATGGCGACGGCGTCAACATCGCCGCCCGGCTGGAAGCGTTAGCCGAGCCCGGCGGTGTGTTCATCTCCCGCACCGCTGCGGACCAGGTGCGCGATAAGGTGCCAATCAATATCGAGGACCGCGGCGACTTCGCGGTCAAGAACATTGCGCGCCCCATCCAGGTGTTCTGTGTCGTGGTCGACGACCGGCTCGCCAAGGCTGCCCAACGGGGCGAAGCGGCATCTTCCAAGCCGCCCAGAACTCCGTCGATTGCGGTTCTTCCGTTCGTCAATATCAGCGGCGATGCTGAGCAGGAGTACTTTGCCGACGGCATCAGCGAGGACATCATCACGGATCTGTCGAAGGTCGCCGGGCTGCTCGTCATCGCCCGCAATTCGAGCTTCACTTACAAGGGCAAGAGCATCGATATCCGCATCGTGGGGCGCGAGCTCGGCGTGACCTCGGTGCTGGAAGGCTCGATCCGGCGAGCCGGCAACCGGGTGCGGATCACCGCGCAGCTCATCGACGCCACGGCCGGTACACACCTTTGGGCGGACCGCTACGACCGTGACCTCACCGACATCTTCATGGTTCAGGACGAGGTAACGCGCCAGATCGTCGAGGCGCTGAAAGTCACGCTTACGCCAGCGGAGTCGGCGCGTATCTCGCGTACGCCAACGAGAAACATCGAGGCGCACGATCTCTTCCTGCGCGGGCGGGAGGCGTTGTTCGGTCCTGAAAAGACAAAGGAGTCTTTCGAGCGCGAAGTCGCGCTGTTCACCCAGGCGATCGAGCTCGACCCCGACTATGCCGAACCATATGTTGGTCTGGCCCACGCTTACAACCACGACTTCCAGAACCACTGGAGCGGGCGCACCGACAGCCAACAACTATCGGGCCACTACAGCAGGCTGGCGCTCGAGAAGGACCCCACCCTGCCCTATGCGCACTCTGTAGCCGCGATCGTGAAGTTCTGGGAGAAGGATCTGGCCGGACATCGCGAAGAAGTGGAGAAGGCGCTGGCGCTCAACCCCAACTTCGCGTTGGCCCTCCGCATGCGCGGGGTGGGCAACATCTACAACGGCGCGCCGCTCGAGGCGATTCCGGATCTGGAGCACGCGCTGCGCCTCGATCCGCTGGTGGGGCACTTGACCTGGCAGTTCATCGGCTCCGCCTATCTCATCGCCGGCCAATACCAGAAGGCAGTCGAGGCCTTCCGTGAGCGGATTCGCCTCTCGCCCAAGACCGACCTGTCGCGCGGGTTTCTCATTGCCGCCCTTGGTCACCTCGGCGAAGTCGACGAGGCGCGGCGTGTTTGGGCGGAACTGAAAGAGATAAATCCGAACTATCGCATCTCGGAGCATGTCGGGCGGCTACCATTCCGGGATCCCGCTGATGCCGAACGCATCCGGGTCGGCTTCGCCATGGCGGTATCCGAATAAGCGGTTGCGCTGCCCTCTTTTGCGGGCGCGACCGCGACCTCCAGCGTGGTCGCCGGTAATGTCTGGTTTCGGGCAAGGGAACGCTGACCTTTTCGGCCGATAAGCGGCACGAGAACAGACCGGCAGCTTCGGTCTGCGAATCTTCAGGAGCGGACATTCAGGTTGGGCGTGGGCATCGTCGTGACGTGACCAGAAGCGCACCCTGCTAGGCCGATTTCGTTGCTCGAAATGCGGACCTTCGCTGCAAGACCTTTTTGACCCAGACCGATCCAAGCAATCGTAAATCACCCGCCTGAGCCGCCCTTCATGGGCAGCATAACGACTGCTTCAAGATGGGCAGCCGGCCTTCTCCAAATCCTCCAAAAGCAGTTTCGCCTCCATCAGATCGGGCGTTTCGAAACCTTCGCTGAACCAGTGGTAGACCGGCGCCAAGAGATCCCGGGCTGCATGGCAGCGACCCTGCTCCAGCCAGAAGCGGGCTAGGCTGCTTGCCGCTCGTAGTTCGAAGGACTTGGCGCTCTGGCTGCGTGCAATTGAAAGAGTTCGCTCGAAACATGCCTCGGTTTCAGCCGGCGAGGCACCTTGTAGCCTCCGTAACTCCCCCTCAAGCCGCTGAAGTTCTGCGGCCCACATGTGTTCGCTGTTTTGTGCGATCAGGTCATGCGCTCGGGCAATGACATGCAATCCTTCTTCAGCCTGTCCTAGCTGTGCATGGGCTGCCGCCAGCATGCAGAGATAGCGGGCCTGATACCAGTTCACCCCAAAAGCTGCGCGGTCGGCAATGCTTTGGCGCATAAGCGCAATCCCGGCTTCTGCGGCACCCTCTTGCACCCTCGCCCAGCCCTGAAGGATCAGGGCGTTTAACCGCCAATAATGCAGGCTGTGGCGCTCGGCCAGCTCAACTATGGCCTCGGCATGCGCACGGACACCGGCGACATTGCCGAGGAGTTCATCGAGTCCTGCGCCCGCGTAATTGTGGACATAGGCTGTGAGGTTCGCCTGGTTCAACTCCGCAGCGCAGGCGAACGCCGCGTTGCTGAAGCGGCGTGCCTGGTCGGGAAAGCCCAGGATCCAGAGCACCAGTGTAAGATAGGTGAGAGCGTAGACCATGGGGTCGTGCACATAGTGGACCGGCTGTCCTCGATGCTGGCTGGGGTCGAACAGCGCGAGGATTGCTTCGAACTCCAAGCGAGCGTCAGCAAAGGCACCATCGTGCGTGGCGGTAATCCCGGCGAGACGATAACTGGCGAGCCGAACCAACGGGTTCGGCGAGCGCTCAGAGATCTGCCGCGCCTCCTGCACCAGCCGTTGCATCATAGGATGGTCGCCACGTAGCAAGTGAAAGGCAAATTCCCCACTGAGCGTCGCGACGAGCGGCTCCGGCTCGCCCAGCCGTTCGCAAAGTATCCGGGCGCGGCTGTACGCAGCGCCTGTTTGCGGAGCGGAATAACCGTAGACTGCGGTCAAGGGCGTGCCGATCGCGACTTGAAACGCCAGTTCCCGCCTATCTCGCTCGACGCTTTCGGGGAGTGTCTGAAGCGCCTCCAGCCCGCGCGTCAAGTGCCGGATTGCCTCGACATTGGCTGAACGCTCGACCGCCCGCGCGCCAGCCTGCAGTATGTAGTCGAGGGCACGTTCAATCTGGCGGGCCTCGGCGAAGTGATGGGCCAACAGCTCCGGCTCGCGCTTGCACCGGTCGGGAAAGCGCAGCTCCACGGCCTCGGCGATGCGGGCGTGCAACCGCTGCCGATCAGCCCGCAGGAGCGTGGTATAAGCCGCTTCCTGAACCAAGGCATGTTTGAAGGTGTAGATCGTGTCCGGCCGCGTGCCACGTTCGAACACCAGTTCAGCGGCAACGAGCCGGCTTAGCTGTTCGTCCAGTACTTCGTCGCTCATCTTTGCGACGGCGCGGATGAACTCATATGAGAAATCCCGACCGAGTGCCGCGCCGACCTGCGCAGCCTCTTTTGCCGCCGCACCCAGCCGGTCAAGGCGCGCCATCAGAGATGCGTGCAAGGTCGCAGGGATCCCGGACAGGGCCGATATTGGACGCCCCATATTTGTTGACGTGTCAACTGCGCCGGCTTCCAGCACGGCCTTCGTCAGCTCCTCCAGGAACAGAGGAATGCCGTCTGTACGATCAACAATCTCATCGACCAGCTGGTTAGCGAGCGACGATCTCGTGCTCTGTACAATGCGCCGAACGAGGGCAGCCGCCTCGCTCGGACCGAGCCGGTTCAGAGGACGGGGCGTGACGTGCGGACAACTCACCCAGGGTGGCTGGAACTCAGGCCGGCAAGTTATCACCGCCAGCAGGGGCAAACGCGCTGCATGGATGACGATGTCGTCGAGGAGCTCGCGCGAGGTCGGGTCAGCCCAGTGAGCATCTTCGAAGACCATGAGCACAGGCGCATTTCCTGCCAGGACCTCAAGCTGATGCCTGAGAGCGGCAAAGATCCACTCCTTCTTCTTTTGCGGCGCGAGCTCGAGCTGAGCCGCATTCGCTTCCGGTGAGGACACGGACAGCAATTCGGCCAAGAGCGCGAGGTCCGTCTCAGTCGCTGCCGTAGGCTTAAACAGGGTCGCCAGCTTGTCGAGCTTTGCTACCGGGGTGTCGTCGCGCTCGAACCCCGCTGCTCGTTCGAGTTGACGGATAATCGGATAGAGTGGGCTGTCTTGGTGGTGTGGTGAGCAGAAATGCCGCAGCCGTGCGTGCCGTTCACCGCGGAGCTGTTCCAGCAGAGCGGTGATTGTGCGCGACTTGCCGATCCCCGGCTCGCCCGAGAGCACTACTACCTGGCCCTCGCCGTCCTTCGCTTGCGCCCATCGCTGCAGGAGCAGCGCAATTTCCTCTTCACGCCCGACGAGAGGCGTCAACACTGACGCGTGGAAAGCTTCGAAACGGCTCTCGATAGCGCTTGGTCGCAAGACCTGCGCTACCCCTACGTGCCCGACAAAGCCCCGGATAGCAATCTTACCGAAGTCCTTGTACTCGAAGAGGTTCCCAAGGAGACGGCGTGTTGTTGGACAGATCATAACGCTGTCGGGTTCAGCGAGTGTCTGGAGGCGCGCGGCCAGATTCGGCGTCTCGCCAACGATATCGCGCTCGTGAGCGCCCCCTGAACCAACGAGGTCGCCGACGACGACCACGCCTGTGGCGATTCCGACGCGCACCTGCAACGGTTCCGGGGCTGGGAGCTGCCCGACTGCGTCAACAAGATCAAGGCCGGTGCTTACGGCTCGCTCGGCGTCATCCTCGTGCGCCTCAGGGTAGCCGAAGTAGGCGAGCACACCATCGCCCATGTAATGTGCCACGAAGCCCTCGTGCTGTCCTACAACGTCCGCTACGCGGGCGTGATAAGCGCCAATCACGCCGCGAAGATCCTCAGGATCGAGACGCGCCGAAAGCGTTGTCGAGCCCACCAGGTCGCACAACATGACGGTGATCTGGCGGCGCTCCGCTCCGGAAGAGATAGTGTCGGGCGACGATGGAAGGGAAGGATATTCGGCTCGCGCTGCTCTGCTTACCTCGTGTGAGCCCGGGCTGGTCAGGTGGGAACCGCAATCGCCGCAGAACTTCTTGCCCGCTTGGCTCTCGGCCCCGCATGCCGGACACCGCTGCGGCAGCGGCGTGCCGCACACGTCACAGAAAATCTTGCCGTCCTGCATGGCGGCTTGGCATTGCGGGCACTGCACGGTTGGTCCCGCCTCGATAACTGATCCAGTATACTGTCACTTCCGGATCGCCACCAAGGCACGAACTCGGGTATTGCGACCGCGGTTGGTTAGGAATCGACGCTGGCCATTACGCAAAGTGTCCGCTTCGGGGAAACGGCCGGAACCGGCTCCTGGCCCGACCGCAACCTCCAGCGTGGTCGCCGGTAATGTCCGCTATAGCGCGGTGGCAAGCCTGACTTCAACGGCCGACATGGGGCGCATAGCGGTCGTTTAGCACGTGAACTATCGGACGTTTGCGCTGACGTTCACGACCGGGTGAGCGCGCGCGCCAGAAAGTTGAAGTACCCTCAAATTCTTCCCAAAGCCGACTCTAGTGTCCCAATTTGCGCCAAAAGCAAACGCAATTCGGGCTGAGGCGCGACCCAGAAAGTGCGAAAAGCTTCCAGGAACCGCAGTCGATCGCGAATTGTAGAACAAATCTATCGACCGTTTCGGGGCCGCAAGCAGTGTGTCGCTTCGCAGATGACCGGGTCGGATAACAGACCCGTGCGCCGCGCAGCGACAACCGCCCACACAAAGGATGGGCTGCCGCTTTGTTGTCTGACTCGACCTAGTCAGTAATCGCAAGTACGGCTGTGGAGAAGATAGTGCACACCAAGAAGCTCCATTGGCGTAGCCGAAGTACTTCCTTCCAGATGAAAGCAAAAAGGGCAGACCTAAACGCGGGGATCGCCTTGTGTGCCGACCGGCTTCGGGGGAGAAGGGTTTCGGCAAGCAATGCCAAGGCAACTACCCGAGGGTTTGGCTTGCCAGGGCAAAGGTCTTCGGCCTAGCCGAGCGGTCGTCGGAAAAATCGGCGAGGCGTTTGCCTAGCGACATGGTAAGCACCGTGTCGAAGACCGGCATCCCGGCGTGCGACAGGAAGGCCGCGAACTCGCCATTTTCGATATGGGTGTCGACCCTGAGGAAAGACCCCGAGTGGTTGGCTATGTGCGGCCGGACGATCGCCACGGCGTCAGTGTCGCCGTGGGCTACGACCGGCCCCACGACATGGCCACGGCCGAACGGCCGGCACAACGCGAAAGCGGTCAGCTTTTTCCCGTCGAAGAGGCCGTAGCCGGCCGAATGCGCGAACAGCTTTTCAATGAGCGCCGTCCGTCTCACGCCAAACCCCGCCGCGTCGAGCGCGATCACTGCCGCAACATCGCCTGTTTCCAAAGTCCGGATATCGCCGCGGCTCCCCGCCGGCACGTCCCTCGTCGGCACGCGGGCGACGCCCTGGCATTGGTAGACGGTCTTCTCCGGCTGGAAATCGAGCGAGAGGTAGAGCCGCCGCGCTGCGCGGGTGGCGTTGAGACGCAGATCGCGCCCGGGGATCCTGTCGAAGATCCTCTTCATCAGCCATTGCCCTGTCCCCAGGGTCTGTAGTCGGGGCGAGGTGATGACCATTCCGACCGTCGCGAAATCGGCGCCATGCGGAAACCACATGGCCGAGCCCAGAACCCGGCCGATCTCATCGAGCGCCACGAAGCCTTGCCCCGATTCACGCAGGAATTGCCAGTCCTCGGCCCGATGCGGCCATCCCACCGACAACGAGAGCGCGTGCAATCGGTCCAGGTCGACATTTTGGACGTCGGCGATCTGCATTGAGAAGGCATCGATTTTCAAGCTTTCGGACGGCTTCAATTCCTTGCCTCTGAAAGATTACGTAACGGGTGACATACAACGCCCCTGCCCTGCCAACGCTATACAACCGGGCCGATACGATTTGCTCGAATGCCGGATGCCAACGCAAGATTCAACTGAAACACTTCCGCTTTCGGCACGCAATCGCGATGGAATGCGCAGATGTTCTGTCGCAATTGTGCGGTTATGGCCGGCGGCGCCACACCGGCAACCCTGAAAATGCCATGAGGGCTCGAATGGACGTCTTCGACATTCTGGACCGTCTCGTCGCCTTTGCGTCGGTCGCCGGCGAGCCGAACGGCGACATTGCCGGCTGGATTGCGAGCTACCTCAAAGAACGTGGAGCAAAGGTCATCCTGCTGCCCGGGCCGGAAGGCGACCGTTCCAATCTTTTCGCCACGATCGGTCCGGCTGATGTCCCCGGCTACATCCTGTCCGGCCACATGGACGTCGTTCCCGCCGGCGAGCCGCAATGGACCTCGGATCCTTTCACGCTGCGCCGGCAGGACGAGCGGCTATACGGACGCGGCACCACGGATATGAAGGGATTTCTGGCCGCTGCGCTCGCGGCAGTGCCTGCGCTGACGAAACTACGCCTTGCCAGGCCAATCCACCTTGCCTTCTCCTATGACGAGGAGGTGGGATGCCGAGGCGTACCGCACCTGATCGCCCGCCTTCCCGAACTTTGCGCCAAGCCGCTCGGCGTCATCGTCGGTGAGCCGAGCGGCATGCGCGCCGTGCGTGGCCACAAGGGCAAGGCGGCCGCTCGCCTGACGATCCACGGGCGCCCTGGTCATTCCTCGCGGCCCGATCTCGGCCTCAACGCCATCCACGCCATGGCCAGTGCGCTGAGCGCGGCGGTGAGCGAAGCGGAGCAGCTGGCGCAGGGTCCGTTCGACCCGATCTTCGAACCAGCCTATTCCTCGCTGCAGGCCGGCGTGATCGCCGGCGGGCAGTCGGTCAACATCATCCCCGATATCTGCACGCTAGATCTGGAGGCGCGCGCGATACCGGGTGTCGACCCGGCCAGCCTCCTTGCGCCCGTAAAGGCGAGGGCCGAGGCCCTTGTACCCCAGGGCTACGTTGTGGGGTGGACGCCGATCAGCGCCTATCCGGCACTGTCACTGCCACGAGACGCAGCACTGGCAGCACTGCTCTGCGAATTGACCGGCGAAGCACCGCTTGCCGCCGTCAGCTACGGCACCGAGGCCGGACTTTATCAAGCAGCCGGGATCGATGCGATCATTTGCGGACCGGGCGATATCGGCCGCGCCCACAAGCCGGACGAATACATCCTCGCTGACGAGCTCGCCGCCTGCCAGCGGATGATCGAGGTGCTGGGCGCACGTTGCGCGGCCTGAAGGAGCAACCGGAATGACGTTCTTGTTCAACTCCGATGCCCGGCGCGGCGCGATTTTCGCCGAAGCCTTCGCGAAAGAGTTGCCCGACCTCCCCTTCGCCATGGATGCCGCGACGGTCCATCCGGACGCAGTGCGCTATCTCATCACCTGGACAGTGCCGGAAAACCTCGCATGCTACAGGAATCTGGAGGTCCTGTTTTCCATCGGTGCCGGTGTCGACCAGTTCCACTTCGACGCGGTGCCCGCGGCGGTGAAGGTTGTGCGCATGGTCGAGGAAGGCATCATGCGTATGATGCAGGAGTATGTCGCGCTGGCCGTGCTCGCGCTCCACCGCAACCTGCCCGCCTATCTGGCGCAGCAGCGTGCCGGCGAATGGCGCGACATACCGCAGTTCCAGGCCGGGTCACGCCGGATCGGCGTGCTCGGCCTCGGGACGCTCGGTCAGGCCGTCCTTGAGCGGCTGGAGCCTTTCGGCTTCCCGCTCGCGGGCTGGAGCCGCTCGCCGCGACGGATCGAGGGCGTGACCTGTTATCATGGCAAGCCCGGATTGAAGAAGATGCTTGTGACCAGCGACATACTGGTCTGCCTGCTGCCGCTGACCGAGGAAACGCGCGGTTTCCTCAATGCCGAGCTTTTCGCGAAACTGCCCGAAGGCGCGTCGCTCGTCCATACCGGCCGGGGGCCGCAGCTCGACCATGAGGCGCTCATCGCCGCGCTGGACAGCGGCCACCTTTGCGCGGCGATGATCGACGTCACCGATCCCGAACCGTTGCCAGCGGCCCATCCGTTCTGGTCGCATCCGAAGATCATCCTGACTCCGCATGTCGCGAGCATCACGCAGCCCGCAACCGCGGCACGCGCCGTCATCGAAAACATCCGACGCCACCGCGCCGGGCTCGATCCCATCGGGCTCGTCGACCGGTCGCGCGGCTATTGAAGTCCAACCTGAAAGGCTATCCCTTGTCCCTGCTCAAGACCGTCGACACCAGCCCTGCCTTCTCGCCACGCGAATCCAAGGCGCTGCCCGGACGGCTCATTGCCGGCGACCCCGCCTTCAAGACCTGGGCGCAGGATGCGGCCAAGGATGACCTGGTGCATACCGGTGTATGGGAAGCGACGCCCGGAGAGACGCGCTCGGTCAAGGGAGAGACTTTCGAGTTTTGCCACATCCTTTCGGGCGTGATCGAGATCACGCCCGACGCCGGCGAGACGGTGACCTACCGCGCCGGCGACAGCTTCGTGATGAAGCCCGGCTTCACAGGTGTCTGGAAGACCATCGAGACGGTGCGCAAGGTTTACGTGACCGTAGGGTAGTGGAGTCTGCGCGGGCCGGCGCCTCCGCAACAGATTTTGCCGTCCCTCATCGCCAGCGCGCAACAATCATCCGCGACTGATTGCCGAACGGTGCATGCTGCGCTGCTGCTCGCGCTAGGTTCCTCCAGAACAGCTGAGAGTGGGCGCCCATGGGCCTGAGCTTTGACCCGGATAACGTCTCCCCTCCCGTCGGCCACTTTATCGGCGGGAAGCTCATCGCGGCCGAGGGTGCGATCGAGATGCGCCGCCCATCGGACGGCAAGGCATACGCAGCCTGTCCGGTGGCTGGCATCGACATAGTCGACCGCGCGGTGGAAACCGCTAGGGCAGCGCTGAAGGCCAGCAACTGGGGCGGCGTCCGGCCGCGCGAGCGCACCAGGGTGCTCCAGGCCTGGGCCGATTTGATCGAGGCCGAAGCGGCAACGCTGGCCAGGATCGAAGCGCTGTCCTCCACCCGGCCCGTCGGTCAGCTCGTCGCCGGCGATATCGCCGTGACAGCCGAGCAGATCCGTTTCTTTGCCGAATTCGCCGATAAGGAAGGCACCGAATTGGTGCCGACCGACGACGCCAGCCTCGGCATGGTCATGAGCGAGCCCTATGGCGTGGTCGGCGCCATCACGCCCTGGAATTTTCCTATTTCGATGGCCGGCTGGAAGCTCGGTCCGGCACTGGCCGCGGGCAATGCCGTGGTGTTGAAGCCGTCGGAAATGACGCCCTTCTCGGCCATCCATATGGCGCAGCTCGCCGTCAGGGCTGGCCTGCCGTCCGGTTTGATCAACGTGGTGCTCGGCGACGGCCCGACGACCGGCACGGCGCTGACCGGCCATCCCGAGATCGCCAAGGTCAGCTTCACCGGCTCGACCCGCGCCGGTTCGGCGATCATGGAGAACGTCGCCCGCACCGGCGTCAAGCCGATGACGCTGGAACTCGGCGGCAAGAGTCCGCAGATCGTCTTTTCCGACGCAGATCTCGACAAGGCGGCAGCGGCGATTGCCGGCAGCGTCACCTTCAACGCCGGCCAGGCCTGCGTGGCCGGCACGCGGCTGATCGTCGAGAGGAGCGTGGCCGACAGACTGACCGCCGCCATCGTGGCGAAGATGAAGGCGGTGCGGCCCGGTCCGACCTGGGACGAGGCGACGCAGTATTCGCCGATCATCTCGGAACGGCAGCGGACGCGTGTCGACGGCATCGTGCGGGCCGCCCTCGAAGCCGGCGGCGAATGCCTTACCGGCAGCGGCGTCATGGACAACCCCGGCTATTTCTACGAACCGACGCTGGTCGCCAATGTCGACCAGGCCAATCCGGCGATCGTCGAGGAGATATTCGGGCCGGTCCTGACCGTCCAGACCTTCGAAACCGAGGAAGAGGCGCTGGCCTTGTCCAGCCATCCGACCTACGGACTGGCTTCCGGCCTGTTCACTTCCGACCTGTCCCGCACGATCCGTTTCGCGCGCAAGCTCGAAGCAGGCACTGTCTGGGTCAATCGCTACAGCCGCTCGCGTGACCATATCCTGCCGACCGGCGGCTATAAGCACTCCGGCATCGGCAAGGACCTGGGCCGTGAGGCCTATCTCGCCAACCGCAGGACCAAGAGCGTCCTGATCAGCCTGTGAAGAGGTGCCGATGAAGTCCTACTCGATCGCCCTGATCCCCGGTGACGGCATCGGCCGCGACGTGACCGCCGCCGCCTGGTCTGTGCTGCAGACCGCCGCCAAACACGCGGGCTTTGCCCTGACGGGAACCGAATTCCCCTGGTCTTGCCGCTTCTTCAAGGAAACCGGCCGCATGATGCCCGAGGACGGCATCGAGACCTTGCGCAGCTTCGACGCCATCCTTCTCGGCGCCGTGGGCTGGCCGGCGGAGGTGCCGGATTTCGTCTCGCTTCACGGCTTGTTGCTGCCCATCCGCAAGGCATTCGTGCAATACGCCAATATCCGGCCGCATCGCCTGCTGCCGGGCGTGACCGGCCCGCTGCGGGCCGAGAATTTCGACATCCTGTGCATCCGTGAGAACACTGAAGGCGAATATTCCGGCGCCGGCGGGCGTGTGCATCAAGGCACTGCGGACGAGGTCGCGGTGGAGACCTCGATCTTCACCCGCGCCGGGGTGGAGCGCATCCTGCGTTTCGGCTTCGAGCAGGCGCGAGCGCGGCGTGGCAAGCTAGCCTCCGTCACAAAGTCCAACGCGCAGAAATACTCGATGGTCTTCTGGGACGAGATCACACGAAAGCTGGCGGCGGATTATCCGGATGTCGCGGTGACCAGCTATCACGTCGACGCGCTCGCCGCGCGAATGATCATGGCGCCGGAGAGCCTTGACGTAGTCGTCGCCTCCAACCTGTTCGGCGACATCCTGACCGACATCGGCGCGGCGATCCAGGGCGGGCTCGGCTATGCCGCCTCCGCCAACATCAATCCCGACCGCTCGGCTCCGTCGATGTTCGAGCCTGTGCACGGCTCCGCGCCCGACATCGCCCATCTCGGCATCGCCAATCCGATCGCCACCATCTGGTCCGGCGCCATGATGCTCGATCATCTCGGCGAAAAGGCTGCGGCCGAGCGCGTCATGAAGGCCCTCGACGCGACGACCGCTCGAGGCATTGGAACCATCACTGGCAAGGACAGCACGGACGCCATCACCGCCGCCGTCGACGCGGCGCTCAACTGATTGCAAGGTCGTTTTCGATGAAAAGCTTGAAAGACCAGACTCTCTTCCGTGAAGCCGGCTTGATCGACGGCAAATGGGTCGCGGCCGGTTCCGGCAAGACGGTCGATGTTATCGATCCCGCGACACAAGTCGCGATCGGCACGGCGCCCGACATGGCCGGTCCGGAGACCCGCGCGGCCATAGACGCCGCGGCTTCCGCCTCTCAGGGTTGGAAGAAGAAGACCAACGCCGAACGCGCAGCCCTGCTGGAGGCCTGGCATGGTCTGATCCTCACGCATCAGGACGACCTCGCGCTGATCCTGACCACGGAACAGGGCAAGCCGCTGGACGAGGCCAAGGGCGAGATCCGTTACGGCGCTTCCTTCGTCAAATGGTTCGCGGAGGAGGCGCGCCGCATCAACGGCCACACCATCCCCTCGCCCACCACAGATCGCCGCATCATCGTGCTGAGGGAGCCGGTCGGCGTGTGCGGCATCATCACGCCGTGGAATTTTCCCAACGCGATGATCACCCGCAAGGTCGCGCCGGCGCTGGCCGCCGGCTGCACGGTGGTCATCAAGCCGTCCGAGTTCACGCCCTATTCGGCGCTGGCGCTCGGCGTGCTGGCGGAACGTGCTGGCATCCCTGCCGGCGTCATCAACATCGTCACCGGCATGCCGGCCGAGATCGGCAACGAGATCATGGCGAACGAGACAGTGCGCAAGATCTCCTTCACCGGCTCGACCCGGGTCGGCTCGCTGCTGATGCGCGGCGCGGCCGATAGTGTAAAGCGGCTCAGCCTCGAGTTGGGCGGCAACGCGCCCTTCATCGTCTTCGATGACGCCGATCTCGATCTCGCCGTCGAGGGCGCACTTGTCTCGAAGTTCCGCAACGGCGGGCAGACATGCGTGTGCGCCAACCGCATCCTCGTCCAGGCCGGGGTCTATGATGCCTTCGCCGCGAAGCTCAGCGCCCGCGTCAACGCCATGACCGTCGGGCCCGGCACGCAGCCCGGCGTCGCCATCGGGCCGATGATCAATAAGGCGGCGGTCGAGAAGATAAACCGCCACGTCGAGGACGCGCTCGCCAAAGGCGCTGCGATCATCACCGACGGGTCCGCCTTGCCCGATGGTCCTCAATACGTTGCGCCGCTGGTTCTGACCGGCGCCACGAAAGACATGCAACTCGCCAGCGAGGAAACGTTTGGCCCGGTCGCACCGCTTTTCCGTTTCGATACCGAAGAGGAAGCTATCACGCTGGCAAACAGCACGCCCTGCGGACTTGCCTCCTATTTCTACACCGAGAATCTAAAACGCGCCTGGCGCGTCGGCGAGGCACTGGAGTTCGGCATGGTGGGCTTGAACACCGGTTCGGTCTCGATGGAAGTGGCCCCCTTCGGCGGCGTCAAGCAGTCCGGCCTCGGGCGCGAAGGCGCGCAGGCCGGCATCGAGGAGTATCTCGAGATGAAGAGTTTTCATATGGGCGGGCTGGGCTAAACCAGGCCACCGAATCGGGGATCACTGAATGCGGTCGAGCGCCTTGTAGTAGAGGCCGACCATCGGCAAGAACCACGGTTTTCCCGAATAGCCTGGAATGGCAGGCCACTCGAGGCCCTTCAGCGGATTGCGATCCTCACGGCCGAGCATGGCGTCGGCCAGGATCGTGCCGAGATGGGTGGAGAGTTGCGCGCCGTGGCCTGAATAGCCCATCGCATACCAGACCCCGTCATGGTAGCCGGCCCGGGGAAAACGGTCCTTGGTCATGTCGACCAGCCCGCCCCAGCAATAGTCGATCTCGACCTTGGCGAGTTGCGGGAAGATTGCGGCCAGGCTCGCCCGCAATATCTGTCCGCTCCTGGCATCGGAGCGCTGGTCCGAGGTTGCCGAGAAGCGCGCACGACCGCCAAAGATCAGGCGCCTGTCCGGCGAAAGCCGGAAGTAGTTGCCGATGTTCATCGAGGTCACGCATGTCCGATTGCCGGGCATGGTCGCGGCGATCTCGGCGTCGCTCAACGGGCGCGTGGCGATGATGAAGCTGCCGACGGAAATGATCCTGCGGCGGAAGTAACTGAAATTCGGCGTCGTGTAGGCGCCGGTCGCCACCAACACATTGTCGGCGCTGATCCGGCCGCGCGAGGTGGTCAGTTCATGCCTGTTGCCAGCCTGCTTGCGATCGGTCACCGCCGCGTTCTCGTGGATCACTGCGCCCTGGCGAGCGGCCGCCGTGGCAAGACCCGCCACATAGCGGCCCATATGCATCATGGCGCTCTTCTTCGACAGCATCGCGCCGTGGAAGGGCGAGCCGATCTCGGACTTGAGGTCGGCTGCAGACAGCAGCGCCGTGTCCGGATCCACTTCAGCGTGAACGGCTTCGAAGTTGCGAGCGATCGCTTCGAAATGCTGCGGCTTGGAGGCGAGCTTCAGCTTGCCGGCGCGGCGGAAATTGCAGTCGATGCCTTCCTCCGCGACCAGCGCCTCGATGGCGTCGACCGAGTCGTCAAGCGCCCGGTAGAGCGCGATTGCCCTTTCCTTGCCAAGCTCCGCCTTGGCCGAGAGGTAGCTATGGGCAAGGCCGTTGTTCAGGTGCCCGCCATTGCGCCCGGACGCGCCCCAGCCCACTCGCTGCGCCTCAAGCACGGCCACCTTGGCGCCAGCCTTCGCCAGTTGGCGCGCGGCAGCAAGGCCAGTGAAACCGCCGCCAATGACTGCGGCATCGTAGTGCCCCTCGACCGGGCCTTGCGCCCCGGCGGTAAAGACGGGAGCTGTGTCATGCCAGTAGGAGACGAACTTCATCGGCCACCCGCCTATTCAGAGACCGACCACGCCAGGAAGACCCGAAATGTCGGCGATCTCGACATAGCCGTAGTACGGGTTGGCCGGTTCGTGGCCGCGATTGACCCAAACCTTGTTCTTGACGCCGAGATCGTGGGCCGACATCAGGTCGTAGCGGAACGACGACGAACAGTGAAGAATGTCCTCCGGGCCGCAGCCCAGCATGTCGAACATGTATTCGAAGGCCTGGAAGCGGGGCTTGTAGGCCTGCGCCTGCTCTGCCGTGTAGACGGCATGGAACGGCGCGCCGAGCTTTTCGACATTGGACATGATCTGCGCGTTCATGGCGTTGGAGAGGATAACCAGCGGGATTTCCTTGGCGACCTTGGCGAGGCCCGCCGGGACGTCCGCGTGAGGCCCCCAGCTCGGGACACGCTCATAGACCATCCTGGCGTCGTCGGCATTGAAGGCGACGCCGTTGCGCTTGCAGGCGCGCTCGAGCGCGTTATGGATGACCTCGGCATAGGGCTTCCAGTCACCTAGGATCTCGTCCAGCCGATAGGCGGCGAAGTTCTTGATGAACTCCTGCATGCGTGGCTCGTCAAGCCGGCTGCCATAGAGGTCGCGCGCTGCTTCCGCCATCTGGAAAAAAGTCAACGTGCCATAGCAGTCGAAGGTGATGTATTTGAGCCTGAAAGAAGCCATGTCCGTCGATCTCCGGTGGAAGCACATCCGCGTTGGGATGTATTCCATCATAGGACGGCAGGAGGCGACCCACCTGACCGAAATCGCTCTCCCGAAAGCAGAAAGTTCCGTATCCGCCATCCGGTTTGGCACGCTGTAGCATCTTGCCGGTCGATGGCGCCGCCGCGCACGGCGTGACGTGCCTCCGTCGCGGAGGGTGCCAGCACAAGATGCGGCACACCCCTGGCGCTACGGCGAAAGATACCGCCGAAGCCGAAGCCTTCAGACGATTAGCGACGCGCCAATGGTCGAGACTTGAGGGCAGACGGAAGGATGCCCCATGCAGCAAGGCGATATCGAAATTCAGGACTTCGGGCAGGACCATATCGAGGGAGCGGTGGCGCTTTCTCGCCAGGAGAATTGGCCGCATCGCCCGCAGGACTGGCAGATGGCGCTGCAGCTCTCGAGCGGCGCGGTCGCGCTGGACGACCAAGGCCGTGTTACCGGAACCATCCTGGTGACGCCCTATGGCGCGGATTGCGCCATGATCAACATGGTGATCGTTGACAGGAACGTGCGAGGCAAGGGGCTCGGGCGTCGGCTCATGGAACAAGCGTTCGCCCTTGCCGGGCAGCGTCCGCTGCGGCTCGTCGCGACGGCGGACGGGATGCCTCTCTATCAGAAACTGGGCTTTGTAGCCTCTGGCGCGATCCTGCAGCATCAGGGCAAGGTTGCAGCGTTCGGCTTGCCCGAAGGCGTGGAAGCCGCGAGCGCCGACGATCTGGCGGACATCAAGGCGCTGGATCGCGACGCTTACGGCGCCGACCGTGAAGCTCTGATCGATGCGCTGACCGAGCGCGGCGAATTCGCGGTCATCCGCCGCAACGGCGCCATCGAAGCCTATGCCGCCATCCGCCCGTTCGGACGCGGCGAGGTGATCGGTCCGGTCATCGCGGGAAGCGCCGGCGACGCCAAGGCCTTGATCGGCTTCTTCGCCGCGTCGCGTCCCGGGGCCTTCCTGCGCGTGGATACCGACAGCAGGACGGGCATAGCCGGCTGGCTCGCGGAAATCGGCCTCACCCATGTCGGTGGCGGCGTGGCCATGGACCGTCCAGCCAAGAACGGCGCCGAACAGGCCAGGCCAAAAGTTTACGCCCTCGCCAACCAGGCGCTCGGCTAGTCCGGAGGATAACAATGCTCGCCAATTCGCTGATCGAACTCGACCGCGCTCACCTCATCCATCCGGTCTCATCCTATCGCGGCCATGAGGCGCTCGGCGTGCGCGTGCTGAAATCGGCGAAGGGAGCGACCGTGACCGATGCGTCCGGCCGGCAGCTTATCGACGGTTTCGCAGGGCTGTGGTGCGTCAATGCCGGCTACGGCCACGACAGCATCGTCGAGGCGGCAGCCCGGCAGATGCGCGAGCTTCCCTACGCCACCGCCTATTTCGACCTCGGCTCGGAGCCGGCCATCCGCCTCGCCTCGGAACTGGCCGAGCGTGCGCCCGGCGATCTCAATCACGTCTATTTCACGCTGGGCGGGTCTGACGCCGTCGACAGCACGATCCGTTTCGTCCGCTACTATTGGAATGCCAGGGGCGAGCCGAAGCGCGACCAGTTCATCTCCATCGAGCAGGGTTATCACGGATCGTCGGTGGTCGGCGCGGGCCTGACCGCCCTACCCGCCTTTCACGCCGGTTTCGGCATTCCCTTCGAATGGCAGCACAAGATCCCCTCGCCATATCCCTATCGCAACCCGGTGGGCGAGGACGACAACGCGATCATCGCTGCATCGCTTGCTGCGTTGAAAGCCAAGATCGAGGCGATCGGGCCAGAGCGGGTCGCTGCCTTCTATGCCGAACCGATCCAGGGCTCGGGCGGGGTCATCGTGCCGCCGAAAGGGTGGATCAAGGCGATCCGCGAGCTCTGCCGGGAATACGAGATCCTGTTCATTGCCGACGAGGTCATCACCGGCTTCGGTCGCACGGGCCCCCTGTTCGCCTGCACGGAGGAGGACATCGTTCCCGACTTCATGACGACCGCGAAGGGGCTGACCTCGGGCTATGTTCCAATGGGCGCCGTGTTCATGGCCGATCATGTCTACAATGTCATCGCCGATGGCGCTGGCGCCTCGGCGGTCGGCCACGGCTACACTTATTCCGCCCATCCGGTCAGCGCCGCCGTCGCGCTCGAGGTGTTGAAGCTCTATGAAGACGGCTTGCTGGAGAATGGCATCAAGGCCGGTGCCCGTCTGATGGCAGGACTGGCAAGCCTGAGGGACCACCCGCTCGTCGGCGATGTGCGTGGTCGCGGCATGCTAGCCGCGATCGAGCTGGTGGTCGACAAGGAGAAGAAGACACCGCTCCCGGCGTCGGCCATGCCGGCGCGGCGCGTCTTCGACAGGGCCTGGGACAACGGCCTCATCATCCGCGCTTTTGCGCACGGGGTTCTGGGTTATGCGCCCCCGCTCTGCTGCACGGACAGCGACGTCGATGCAATCATCGAACGCACGCGCCGAACGCTCGACCAGACGCTGGACGATCCTGATGTACGCCAGGCCCTCGCGTGAGGGCGCGACGAATACCTTGCATTTTCGAAATAGCGCCGGGGCAGACGATTTCGCAATTTTGTGCCGCAGCCTTGCGCCTTTTCGGCAAATCCAGCGCGGGGGAAGTGCCAGACTGCTCCTACGACAAGGCCAGAAGACGCGAATTTTCGAACTTTTGAAAGGTCGACGCCCACGGAATTTTGTTCTGTTCAGCAGCATGCAATTCGGCCGCGCGCAGAGGAGAGCCAGTCTTGGCCAGGGGCTTTAGCGAGTTCAAATACATAACCTTCGATGTTGTCGGCACGCTGATCGACTTCGAGGGAGGCATCACGACCTGCCTGGCCGGGATTGCCGCCGACGCTGGCGTTTCCGTCGATGGCGAAGCCGCGCTGGCCCTGTACCGGCAGGCCCGCTACATGCCCGATGCTGGCCTGTTTCCCGACGACCTCGTGCGCGTCTACATGGTCATCGCGCCGCAACTCGGCCTACCGGCCGAGGAGAAATACGGCGTCCGGCTGCGGGACTCCGCCAGCACCTGGCAAGGCTTTCCCGACAGCGCGGCGGCGTTGGCCGAGCTTGCGAAATCCCACAAGCTGATTGCCATGACCAATGCCCGGCGCTGGGCGCTCAATTATTTCGAGAAGCAGTTGGGATCGCCCTTCTTCGCCACCTTCACCGCCGACGATACGGGAACGGAAAAGCCGGACCCCGCCTTCTTCCAGAAGGTCTTCGATTTCGTCGCCTCCCGGGGTGACAGCAAGGACGACATCCTGCACGTCGCCCAAAGCCAGTATCACGACATCGGCATATCCCGCACACTTGGCCTGACCAACTGCTGGATCGAACGCCGGCACGCCCAGAAGGGCTATGGCGGCACGATCGAGCCGGAGCGCTTCACCGCGCCGGACTACCACTTCACCTCGATGGCCGCATTGGCGGCGGCCGTGCGGGAAAGCCTGAAGGAACGAACCTGAGCCCAAGCCGGAAAGCCGCAACAAGACGAGCATCCCGACCAAACAAACAGAAAGGGGAATAACATGACCGACAAGATCACGAACTGGACCAGCGCAGACGATGCCATGGTCGAAAACGCCATTCGGCGGGGCGCGAGCCGCCGCGAACTTCTCAAGATGCTGTTGGCCGGCGGCGCCGCGGTTGCGGCCGGCAGCGTGGTGCTTGGCCGCGCCAGCGAGGCCGTTGCTGCCACGCCAGTTTCCGGAGGAAATTTCAAGGCGGCCGGCTGGTCGTCCTCGACCGCCGATACGCTCGATCCGGCAAAGGCGTCGCTCTCCACCGACTATGTCCGCTGCTGCTCGCTCTACAACCGCCTGACGTTCCTCGACAAGGATGGCGTCACGCAGATGGAGTTGGCCGAGAGCTTCGACAGCAAGGACGCCAAGACCTGGACCGTGAAGCTGCGCAAGGGCGTCACCTTCCACGACGGCAAGGACCTCACTGCCGACGACGTCGTGTTCTCGCTGAAGCGCCATCTCGACAAATCGGTCGGCTCCAAGGTCGCCAAGATCGCCGCGCAGATGACCGGCTTCGAGGCGGTCGACAAGTCGACCGTGGAAATCAAACTCGCCGACCCGAATGCCGACCTGCCGACCATCCTGGCGCTGCACCATTTCATGATCGTCCAAGACGGCACCACCGACTTCTCCAAGGGCAATGGCACCGGTGCCTTCGTGCTCCAGACGTTCGAACCGGGGGTGCGGTCGGTCGTCACCAAGAACAAGAACTATTGGAAGTCGGGCAAGCCCTATCTGGACTCCTTCGAGTTCATAGCCATCAGCGACGACAGCGCCCGCGTCAACGCCCTGCTTTCCGGCGACATTAATTTTGCGGCCGCGATCAATCCGCGCGCAATGAAGCTCATCAGCGGCCAGCAGGGCTTCGAATTGTCGAAGACGACTTCGGGCAACTACACCGACCTCAACATCCGGCTCGACATGGATCCAGGCAGCAAGGCCGACTTCGTTGCCGGCATGAAATATCTCGTCAACCGCGAGCAGATCGTCAAATCGGCATTGCGCGGCCTCGGCGAGATCGGCAACGACCAGCCCGTCTCGCCGGCCAATATCTTCCACAATCCCGACGTCAAGCCGAAGGCTTTCGACCCGGACAAGGCGAAGTTCCATTTCCAGAAGGCAGGCCTCCTCGGCCAGTCCATCCCGGTGATCGCTTCCGACGCCGCAACCTCGTCGATCGACATGGCGGTGATCATCCAGGCCGCCGGCGCGGATATCGGCATGAAGCTGGACGTCCAGCGTGTCCCATCCGACGGCTACTGGGACAATTACTGGCTCAAGGCGCCAATCCATTTCGGCAACATCAATCCGCGCCCGACGCCGGACATCCTGTTCTCGCTCCTCTACGCTTCCAACGCGCCGTGGAACGAAAGCCAGTACAAGTCCGAGAAGTTCGACAAGATGCTCATCGAGGCGCGCGGCCTGCTCGACCTGGCCAAGCGCAAGGAGATCTATGGCCAGATGCAGGCTATGGTCTCCGAGGAGGCCGGCACTATCATCCCGGCCTACATTTCCAACGTGGATGCCCTCTCCAGCAAGGTGAAGGGTTTGGAGGCGAACCCGCTCGGTGGCATGATGGGCTACGCAATGGCGGAATATCTCTGGCTCGAAGCCTGAGGGAAGCCAGCCGGCGGCCGGTCAGTCGGCCTCCGGCACTTCATTGCGCAAGGTCGCGTGGCCGAACAACCGCAGGGAGCGCTTCCATGAAGTCTGGGGTTCTCAACCTCGTGCTGAAACGGCTGGGGATCGCGGCCGTTACGCTTTTGATCGTGCTGTTCGCCGTGTTCTTCGCCACCAGCATGCTGCCCGGCGACACCGCATCGATCCTGCTCGGCCAGGCGGCGACTCCCGAGGCCGTCGCCGGCCTGCGCGAGGCCATGCATCTCAACGACCCGGCGATCCTGCGCTTTCTGCTCTGGCTGGTCGGCCTGGTCCACGGCGACCTCGGCACATCCTATGCCAACGAGATGCCGGTCGCGGCGTTGATCGGCGGGCGCCTGGTCAACACCATGAAGCTCGCCGGCATCACCACGCTGCTCTCGGTGCCACTGGCGCTGACGCTCGGCATCACCGCCGCCATGCTGCGCGGCTCTGTCTATGACCGCACCGTCACCATTCTTTCGATCGGCATCATTTCCGTGCCGGAATTCATGGTCGCGACGCTGGCGGTCCTGCTCTTCGCCGTTTATCTCAAATGGCTGCCGGCGCTGTCCTCGGTTAACGAGGCGCATTCGCTGACCGACCTCGTACGCATCTATGCGATGCCGGTTATCACGCTCACTTTCGTCATCTCCGCGCAGATGATCCGCATGACCCGCGCCGCGGTGATCGAGACGCTCTCCACGCCTTATGTCGAGATGGCGCTTCTGAAAGGCGCTTCGCGCGGCCGCATGGTCCTGAGGCACGCGCTCCCCAATGCGCTCGGGCCGATCGTCAATGCGGTCGCGCTCTCGCTGTCCTATCTGGTTGGCGGCGTCATCATCGTCGAGACCATCTTCAACTATCCTGGCATTGCCAAACTGATGGTCGATGCGGTCGCGACACGCGACCTGCCGCTGATCCAGAGCTGCGCGATGATCTTCTGCCTCGGCTATCTCTTCCTCATCACCGCCGCCGACGTCGTCGCTATCATGTCCAATCCGAGGCTCAGATGACGATAGCGCACGCGACAACCTCCCGACGATCCTTCCTGGGCCACAGCTACAGCGTCGTAGGCGTCGTGGCCGCGCTGGTCATCCTGGCGTGGACGCTCGTCGCGATCCTCGCGCCCTACCTCATTCCCCATTCGATCGGCGACATCGTCGACGACGACTATTTCGGCCCGATGCGCCAGGGGTTGTGGCTCGGCTCGGATTATCTGGGGCGCGATATGCTCTCGCGGGTACTGATGGGCGCACGCTACACCGTCGGCATATCGCTCGCCGCCGTCTCCATCGCCTGCTTTTCAGGTGTCGTGCTGGGGATGATCGCGGCGGTCACCGGCGGCTGGCTCGACACCTGCCTCAGCCGTTTCCTGGACGCGATGAACTCCATCCCCAGCAAGCTGTTCGGGCTCGTGGTCGTCGCCGCGGTCGGCTCGTCGATCCCGGTGCTGATCCTGACGCTGGCCGTCATCTACATCCCCGGCGCCTACCGCTTCGCGCGCGCGCTCGCCGTCAACATCAACACCATGGACTTCATCACCGTCGCCCGTGTCCGTGGCGAGAGCACCGCCTACCTCATCGGGTCCGAGATTCTGCCCAACATCATCCGCCCGGTGCTGGCCGACTTCGGCCTGCGCTTCGTCTTCATCGTGCTTTTGCTCTCCGGCCTGTCTTTCCTCGGGCTCGGCCTGCAGCCGCCGCTCGCCGACTGGGGCGCGCTGGTACGTGAGAACATCGGCGGCCTGCCCTTCGTGGCCCCCGCCGTCATCGTGCCGTCGCTGGCGATCGCATGCCTCACCATCAGCGTCAACCTGCTGATCGACAACCTGCCGCAGAAGATCAGGGACCGCGACGCATGAGCAATCTCGTCGAGGTCCGGAACCTACGGATAGAGGCCAAGACCGACGCCGGACGGCTTGTCGAAATCATCAAGGGCGTCAGCCTTGACATTGCCGACGGCGAGATCGTCGCGCTGATCGGCGAAAGCGGCTCCGGCAAGACGACGGTGGCGCTCTCACTGATGGGCTATGCGCGGCCCGGCTGCCGGATTACCGGCGGCGAGATCAACGTCAACGGCAAGAACATGGCCGCCCTTTCCGAAAAGGAACGCGCCAGGCTGCGCGGCACCGACATTGCCTATGTTCCGCAAAGTGCCGCCGCCTCCTTCAACCCCTCGTCCACCATCATGGAGCAGGTCATCGAGGTCACGCGCATTCACAAGCTAATGTCGCCCGAACAAGCGCGCCAGCGCGCGGTCGAGCTGTTCAGGGCCTTGTCGCTGCCGGATCCAGAAGGGATCGGCGCGCGCTATCCGCACCAGGTTTCGGGCGGGCAATTGCAGCGTCTGTCGGCGGCCATGGCGCTGATTGGCGATCCCAAGCTGGTGATCTTCGACGAGCCGACGACCGCACTCGACGTGACGACCCAGATCGACGTGCTGAAGGCATTCAAATCGGCCATGCGGGCGGGCGGGATAGCAGGTGTCTATGTCTCCCATGACCTTGCGGTCGTCGCGCAGATCGCCGACCGCATCGTGGTGCTGAAGGCCGGCGAGGTGCAGGAGACCGGCTCCACAGCGGCAATCCTTTCGGCTGCCCACCATCCCTACACGCGTGAGCTGCTTGCCGCCTTCGAACCGAAGCCTCGGCAAGCGCATGCGGATGCGGATGCCGGGACGAAGCAGCTGTTGCGTATCGACAATGTAACGGCCGGCTACGGCGCGGTGCGGGATGGACTACCGCTCATCCGCGCAGTCGATTCCGTTAGCCTGGTCGTGGAGAAGGGGCGTAATCTCGGCATCATCGGCGAATCGGGCTGCGGAAAATCGACGCTGGCGCGCGTCATCGCCGGCATCCATCCGGCGGCCGCCGGCGCCATCGTCTTCGACGGCAAGGAGCTGCAGCGCGCCGCCAGGAAACGCAGCCATGACCAGCTGCGCGAGATGCAGATCGTGTTCCAGTACGCCGACACCGCGCTCAATCCGGCCAAGCCGGTGGAGGACATCATCTCCCGTCCGCTGGCCTTCTATCACCGGCTCGACAGGCAGGCGCGCTCGAAGCGCGTCGACGAACTGCTCGATATGGTGCGCCTGCCGAGAGGCTTGCGCTACCGGCACCCGTCGGAGCTTTCGGGCGGCCAGAAGCAGCGGGTGAACTTTGCACGCGCGCTGGCGGCCAACCCCAAGCTGATCATCTGCGACGAAATCACCTCGGCCCTCGACACGGTGGTGGCGGCGGCCGTGATCGAGTTGCTCAAGGAGCTGCAGCGCGAACTGGGACTTTCCTACATCTTCATCAGCCACGACCTCTCCGTCGTCGAGGCCATCTGCGACGAGATCATGGTCATGTACAACGGGGAACGGGTGGAGCAGATCACGCCCGACAAGCTGACGGCGCCAACCCACCCCTATTCCAAGCTACTGTTCTCATCAGTGCCGAAGCTCGACCCGACCTGGCTCGACGGCCTCGTCCGCGACCCCGAGCTCGTCAACCAGTACGGCCACCGCTAAGAGCAGCTCCAGGAAAGGCCAGTGGCGCTTTTCGCTCAGGAATTGTTTTGAACGGATCTACAGCACGACGAAGCGCGGAGTCCTACATCGGAAACAGGCTGGGCAGCGGCATGTGCGCCTTGACGATAGGGGACTTCAGCACCACGAAGCTGAAATACTTGTCAATGCCGATGTCCATGTCGGTCAGCCGCTCCATAATGGTCTGGTACTCGCCGATGCCAGCGGTGACGAATTTCATCAAATAGTCGTAGCCGCCCGACACGAGGTGGCATTCGATGACCTGGTCAATCTTCTCCACCACGGCGAGAAAGCGGGCGAAGTCCACCTGACGATGGTTCTTCAAGGTGATCTCGGTGAATACGGTCAGCGTCTGGCCAAGCTTGCCGATGTTGACCTGCGCGGAATAGCCTTCGATGTAGCCTTCCGACTGGAGCTTCTTGACCCGCATCAGGCATGGGCTTGGCGACAGATGCACCAGATCGGCAAGTTCCACATTGGTGATGCGGCCGTTCTTCTGCAATTCGTAGAGAATCTTGATGTCGATCCGATCCAGTTTCATGACCGTCTCCGAAGAACGGATGCCACAGCACAAAATGCTGCCGTACTATTTCCATCGACACTACCACAGCCTGCCGACCTGTCCATCCGAATGGATCCGCGTTGAAACACCGGCGCTTCCGATTTCAACCGCGCTTTCGAAATAAAATTCTGCTTCGGCCTCAACTGCAGCAGCGGCTGCCTGCGCAACGCGTTAGATTGGCCCGTCAAGGCAGAGAGACCATGCGCGCACCGTTGCAGCAAATCGACACATCTGGCGAACTGCCGCAATCCGCGGACGCGGTGGTGATCGGTGGCGGCATCGTCGGTGTCTTCGCGGCCTATTATCTTGCCAGGCGCGGGATGAAGATCGCGCTTGTCGAAAAGGGACGCATCGGCGCCGAACAATCCTCCAGGAACTGGGGATGGTGCCGCCAGCAGAACCGCGACGCCCGCGAGCTGCCGATGGCGACGCGAAGCCTCGATCTGTGGGAGCGCTTTGCGGCCGAAAGCGGCGAGGACACCGGCTTTCGCCGCTGCGGCCTGCTCTATCTCAGCAATGACGAAGCGGAACTGGCCGGCTGGGCGCGCTGGCGCGACTTTGCCAGAACGGCCGGCGTCATCACGCATATGCTCGACAGTGCCGAGGCCGGGGAAAGAGGCCGCGCCACAGGACGGAGCTGGAAGGGCGGCGTCTTCTCGCCGACCGACGGCACCGCCGACCCGTCGCGGGCCGCGCCCGCGGTCGCCCGCGCCATCCTGAGGCTCGGCGGCTCTGTACACCAGGATTGCGCTGCGCGTGGTATCGAAACCGAAGCCGGCCGCCTGAGCGGCGTGGTCACCGAAAGCGGAACGATCAGGACAAAGCTGGCGGTCCTGGCCGGCGGCGCCTGGGCCTCCTCCTTTTGCCGGCAGTTCGGCTTCCGCTTTCCGCAGGCGTCGATCCGCTCCTCGATCCTGTCGGTCTCGCCTGGCGCCGAAGGCCTGCCGGATGCGCTGCACACCGCACGGATCTCGGCCACACGTCGCGGCGACGGCGGCTACACGCTCGCCATAAGCGGACGCGGCCGCGTGGACGTGACGCCGCAGCAGCTGCGTTTCTCCTCGCAATTCGTCCCGATGTTTCTGAAGCGCTGGCGCAGCCTCGCGCCCGGCGGTCTGCAGGGCGTGCGCTCGGGCCACGAAACGCTTAGACGCTGGCGGCTCGACCAGCCGACGCCGATGGAGCGGATGCGCATCCTCGATCCGGCCCCGGACCAGGCAACGATCCGGCTGACGCATGCCCGCGCGCTCGAACTCCTGCCCGACCTCAGAAAGACCAGGATAAGCGCGGCCTGGGCCGGCTATATCGACAGCACGCCGGATGGCGTGCCGGCCATCGGCGAGATCCATTCCGTTCCAGGCTTTTTCCTTGCCGCCGGGTTTTCGGGGCATGGCTTCGGCATCGGACCTGGCGCCGGTCACCTCGTCGCCGATCTGGTGACCGGAGCGGAGCCCATCGTCGATGCGACATCCTACGACCCGCGGCGCTTCGATACTTCGGCCTGGGGAAAGGTCGCCGACTTCTAGGATGTGCGCTATGCCTTCATCCGGGCGCGGACCAAGCGATCGCATCAGCCCTCCCCGAGCAAAGCGCCGATAGGCGCTGGCCGCACAGGCGCCTGCCCGCGAAACCGGCCGACGGCGTCGGGCGTGCAGCCAGCTTGCGCCGCGACGAGCTCGACGGCAGCCAACTGGCAGTAGCGCGCCTGGCATCGCCCCATGCCCACGCGCGACAGCGATTTCACCCTGTTGGCCTCGCCGCCGCCGCGTTCCACACTCTCGCGCACGGCTCCGGCGATCACGTTTTCGCAGCGGCAGACGATCGCGTCGTCGGGGAGTGCCCGCACCGTCTCGGCCGGCCAGGGAAAGGCGCAAGCCAGGCCGCGGGAAAAGCGCTCGAGCCGTGCAAGCTTGCGCAGACCGGCCCTCAACGAGGGCGTCGGAAGTCCCAAATCGGAAAGGCATGCCACCGCCGCAAGCCGCCCCGCGATCTCCGCGCCGTCAGCGCCGAGGAGACGAGCCCCATCGCCTGCAAGGTAGATGCCGTTGCCGGCCCTACCCATCTCGTCGATCTTCGGCAGCCATTGCCGCCACTGCTCGTCATAATCGAAGGCGCATCCGGTCAGGTCGGCCAGATGCGTCTCCGCCAGCAAGTGCCAGCCCATGCCGATCATGTCGCAAAGAGTGAGGCGATACCGGCCGCCGGCGTCGCGCCAGCGCATCGCCGTGGCACCCCTCCCGTCGGCCTCGATGCGCTCGAGCGTCACGCCGGCATGGTAGCGGCTGCCGAGCCTCGCCCGCAGGACCAGGCCGCGCAGCGCGACCATTGGCCGAGCTGCAAGTCCCCAGAGCCCCCGCAACTGTTGGCGCCAAGGCGAGGTGTCCAACACCGCCGCCACATCCGCTCCACCCTTGACGAGCTGCGCGCCGACCAGCGTCAGCAAAGGCCCTGATCCGATCAGGACAATCCGCCGCCCGAGGGCCACGCCCTGCGCCTTCAGCGCGATCTGCGCCGCGCCAAGGCTGTAGACGCCGGCGCACTGCCAGCCGGGAACCGGAGCGACGCGATCGGATGCGCCTGTGGCAAGGATCAAGCGGTCATAGAAGACCACCTGCATGCCGTCTTCCCCCAGCACGTGCAGTCGTCCGTCCTGAGCGGCAATTACCGAGCTCGCCGCGCAATGGGAGAGCCGCCCGTCTTTGGCCAGCCGGTCGAACAGCGCATGCAACGTGCATGCCTTCGCGGCCTCCGACCCATAGAGTTGCTTCGCGGTGCGGGTGAACCCTGCCGGCGGGCGCCGATATATCTGCCCGCCCGCGCGCTGCCCTTCGTCGATCACCACAGGATGGAGCCCGGCCTCGACCAAAGTAGCCGCCGCCCTTATGCCGGCCGGGCCGGCGCCCACGATCACGACGCGAGGCGGCGCGGTCTCGCTCACGGCCAGCTCTCCGGCGGCGTCGTGCGCAACCGTATACCTTCCGTGACAAGGGTCGAGCACGCCCGCAGGCGCGGGCCCTCGTCCTGCCACACCCAGCAATCCTGGCAGGCGCCCATCAGGCAGAATCCGGCGCGCGGCTCGGGTCCGAATTCGGACTTTCGCAATGCCTGCCCCGACGCCAACATGGCGGTCAGCACGGTGTCGCCCGCGAGCGCGCCGCGCATCTCCCCATCGATGAAGAAATGCACGACCGACCGGTCGCGCTCGGCCAACCGAACGATGCGGCCGGCCGTGATCATTCCGCGGCCTCTCGGGCCGAGTGAGGACGGGGCAGTTCGGGAAATCGCTCGCAGACCGCATCGAAAGCCGCCTGGACGCCTTCCGGCCCCGAGCGCCCTTTCATGCGACGGAAGATCTCCGTCTTGGCGAAGAACCGCCAGTGGATCGGCAAGTCCCTCAGTACGGCCGTAAGCCGGTCATAGGCGGCCGGCGTCCACTGCGCCTCGAAGCCTTCGCGCTCCGGACCGAAGTGAAAATGGCCGGCGGCCGACCCCTGCCCTGCCCGCAGGCTTTCCGTTGCCTGCTCGTCGACCTCGCCGTCGCGGATGACGACGCCATAGTCGTGCTCAGCCGCTATCGCCGAAACATAGCCGCGCCGCACATCCTGCTCGACTCGCCAGGGCTCGCGTTGATGCGGATCGCCGCGCCCGCCGCCTCCGGCGGAACGGATGTCGAGCACGTCACCGGGCTGCAGTATCGTCGTGTCGATGTTGCCCAGCCGCCGCTCGTGCTCGGTCCCTGGATTGACGACCATACCCGACAGGCCGGCCGCCTTGCCGCCCAGCACACCCCAGGGACGAAAGAAACTGCGATCCCGGTTGCGCGCCGTGATCCTGGAATCGGGGGCGAAGACGCGGAAGGCCATCTCGGTCGCCAGCCCGCCGCGCCAACGGCCCGCGCCGCCACTGTCCCTGGCGAGACCGTATTTCACGAACTCGACCGGGGTCTCGGTCTCGGTGATTTCGATCGGCGTGTTCTTGAGATAGGCGGCATCGGCGCCCGACCCATTGGTCCCATCGCGATGCGGCATCGCGCCGCCGCCGCCCACCACCGGGTTCACCGCGGCGATGACGGTCCGGCTGGTTCGCTCGTCGGTTGTCATGACGTTGACGATGCAATTGTTACCGGCCGGCGCCGCAGGCAGGCGCTCGGGAACGGCTTGCGAGAAGGCGCCGAAGATGACCGACCGCAGCCGGGCGCAGGTGAGCGAGCGCATACCCACCGCGGCGGGGTGGACTGGGTTGAGCACCGAGCCCCTTGGCGTGATGCAGGTGAAGGGCCTGGTGAGGCCCGTGTTGAGCAGGATCTTCGGGTTGAGCGTGTAGAGCACGTAATAGACGCCCACCAGCAGCATGGTGTGTCGCGGATCGCCGCCTGAAGGCACGTTGAGCGAGGAGCCGAGCTGCGGATCGGAACCGGTGAAGTCGAGCACCGCCTCATCGCCCTTGATCGTCAATGTCAGCTTCAGCCGGCAGGGATTGGCCTCGACCGAATCCTCGTCGGCATAGTCAGCGAACTCCCATGTTCCGTCGGGCATCGAGCGCAGCACGTCGCGCGCCTGCGCCTCCGCATGGTCGAGAAGCGCGGCAACGCCTTCGATGAATCCGGCCTTGCCGAACTTCTTCACCATCGCCTGGATCTTGCGCTCGCCGGTGTTGAGCGCGCCGACCAGCGCCTTGATGTCGCCGATGTTGAGGTCGGGCTTACGCACATTGGTGCTCATGATCCGCAGGATGGTCTCATCGAAGACACCCTTGTTGACCAGCTTCATCGGAGGAAAGCGAATGCCTTCCTGATGGATTTCGGTCAGCGCCCGGCTGAGTGAAGCCGGCACTGCGCCGCCCATGTCGGTGTTGTGGATATGGCCACCGGTCCAGGCAACGATCTCGCCGTCGACGAAGACCGGCTTCCACAGATGCGTGTCGGGGGCATGCGTGGCGACATGACCGGAATAAGGATCGTTGGTGAAGGCGACGTCGCCGGGCCGGTAGTCGTCGACCATCACGATCGCGCGGTTATAGGAAAGCCCCGGATACCAGGTCGCGCCGAGTTCCTTCGGCACGGCGAAGGTCTCGCCTGAACGGTCCATCAGCATCACCGTGAAGTCCTGCGTCTCCTTGACGAAGGCCGAGTGCGCGGTGCGGTGCAGCGTGTGTGCCATGTTCTCGGCCGCCGCGCGGGCATGATTCGCCAGAACCTGGAGGTTGGTGCGGTCGAACAATGGCGTTACTCCGCGAAGGTCAGAAGAAGGTTGAGATGGCGATCGACGCGTGCCTGCGTGCCGGCGGGGATCGCGAAGGTCGTGTCTTCCTGCACCACCACGGCGGGCCCGAGGAACGTGCTGCCCGGCACGAGGACTTGCCGGTCGTGGAGGTCGATGGTCTCGACGCCGACGCCCGTGTAGACCGGCAGCCGGCGTGCCGGGCTGGCCGGGACTTCGATCTCGTCGACCTCCGGGAAGGAGAGTTTCGGCCCCGCGCCTACGGCGGATAGTCGGACATTGACAAGTTCGATCTCGCCGTCCGGGTCGTGGAAATCGTAGAGCTGCTCATGGGTGAGGTGGAAGGCCTGCGCGATGGCGGCCGCATTACCGTCCGTCAGCCATTCCGGTTGAAGGATGACCTCGATCTCATAACTCTGCCCGACATAGCGCATGTCGCAGGAGAAGCTGAGCTCCGCCTCCCCGTCATGTCCTTGTGCCGCAAGCCAGTCACGGCCCTCACCCGCCAGGGCCTCGAAGGCCTCGCGAATTCCGGCAAGCGACATGCCCGACAGCGGGCTGAAGATCGTGCGGATGAAGTCGCCGCGCAGATCCGCCACCAGCCCGCCCAGCGCCGACACGACGCCCGGCCGGCGGGGCGCTATGACACGCTTCATCCCGAGTTCGCGGGCAAGGAAAGCGCCGAGCATCGGGCCGCCGCCGCCGAAAGGCATCAGCGTGAAATCGCGCAGGTCGACGCCGGCGCGCGAGGCGAGTTTCTCGACCTCGACGAACATCTCCGACACCGCGATGTCGAGGATCGCCTGCGCGGTCTGCTCCACCGGGCGGCCGAGTCGGGCGGCAAGGTCGCCGACCACGCGATGGGCCAGCCCGGTATCGATCCTGAGCTGGCCATAGGCCATCTCGCTGTGGCCGAGCCATCCGCACACGACCATGGCATCCGTCACCGTCGCCCGCTCGCCGCCGTGGCCGTAGCAGGCGGGTCCCGGCGTCGAGCCGGCCGACTCCGGCCCGACCCGCAGCACCCCTTGAGCGTCGACGCTGGCGATCGAGCCGCCGCCGACGCCGATCGAGCTCACCGACACGGAAGGAATATGCAGCGGAAATTCGCCGATCAGCTCGCCGGTGCCGAACTGCGCCTCGCAGTCGATGATGAGCGCGAAGTCGGCCGAGGTCCCGCCGATGTCGAGGGTAAGAACCTTGTCTTCGCCTGCCTGACGCGCCAGCCACGAGGCACCGATGACGCCGGAAGCGGTTCCCGACAAAAGCATGTTGACGCAGGCGCGCTTGCCTTCGGCTGCGTTCATCAGCCCGCCGTTCGATTTCGTCAGCATGGGGCGGGCGGGCACGCCGCGGTCCTTCAGCCGCTCTTCAAGAGCCGTCAGATAGGACGAGACGCGCGGATGGACATACCCATTGAGGATGGCGGTCGAGCTGCGCTCGTATTCGCGGATGACCGGCCACACCTCGGCCGAGGAGAAGACGAAGAGGTCGGGAGCAAGACGCCCGATCGTCGCCTTGACGGCGGCTTCCTGCCCGGCGTTGCGCCAGGAATGAAGGAAGGACACGATGATCCCCTGCGCCCCGTTCGCCTTCGCCGCTGCCACCGCGCTCACCACCGCCGCCATGTCCGGAGCCTGGGATTCGCTTCCATCGGCACGCATGCGGACCGGGATGCCGAACACCATATCGCGCGAGATCAGCGGGTCCGGCCGCGAGCAGAACAGCGAATACATGTCCGGCATCCGCAGTCGCGCAAGTTCGATCACGTCCTCGAAGCCGGCATTCGTGAACAGCGCGAGCGGCGCGCCTTTGCGCTGGATGATGGTGTTGATGCCGACCGTCGTGCCGTGCACGAAGCGGGTCATATGCGCAGCGTCAAAACCTTCGCGTTCCGACAAGAGGGTGAGGCCAGTCATCAGCTCGGCACCCGGATCTTCCGGCGTCGTCAGCACTTTCAGCGAGGCGACGCGGCCGGAGCGGGCTTCAAGCGCGCAGAAATCGATGAATGTCCCGCCGATATCGACTCCGACCTTCCAATCGGCTTCATTCTGCACATCCTCCGCGCAAGCGATGGCACCGTCCATGACACATCCCTTCTTGTCTGCGGCCCAAAAGCTGGCATGGCTGGGAGTCCCGGTCCAAGACGTATGATGAGCAAGGATATAAGTTTTGCTTATGCCCTTGCGTTGTCGTCCCCCAGGACGGTGGAACAGGCCTCGCGGATCTCGTCGCGCATCATCTCATCGGCGCGCGAAAGGGCTCGGGCGCGCGAAGTCAGCAGCGCGATCGGAAAAGCCGGTCCCGCCGCGAGCGACTTGACGACAAGCCCGGCAAATTGCTGCCATGGCAGCAGCGCATCGACGAGGGCAATTCCGAGACCGGCCTGGACGAAGCCGACTGCGGAGATCGATGCATCGATCTCGATCGCCGGCGAAAACGGTACACCCTGCGCGCGGGCCGCGTTGGCCAGTTCGTCGGCGGGACGGGTGTTTCCACGATAGGATATCAACTCCTCGCCGGTGAGGTCGCTGAGCGTCAGCTCGGTTTTCCTGGCCAACGCATGGCCGGTGGGCAGCAGGCATGAAAAGCCGACATTGCCGATCACTTCGGCCTCTATATCGGGAGGCAGACGATCATCCATGGCGACGCCGAGGCTAGCGTCGCCCGCGCGCAGCATATCGACGATCGCGGCGATCGGGGCGCTATGGGAACGTAGCAATATCCTGGGATGTTGCGCCCGAAACCTGGTAAACGCGCGCGGCAGGATCGCCATCGCCGGTGGCGGAGACGCAGCAACTCGCACCAGCCCGGCGCGCCCCAGGCGCAGGTCCGTGGTCTTGCGGCGCAGGCCGTCGAGCCCCGCCGACAACCTCTCGGCATCGGGGAAGATCTCGAGCGCGTCCGGGGTCGGCCGCAGTCTGCCCTTCACACGTTCGAAAAGCGGGAAGCCGAGTTCGTCCTCGGTATGGAGCAGGATCTGGCTGAGCGCAGGCTGGGAGATGCTCAGCATGCGTGCCGCGGCGGTCACAGTGCCGGCGCGCATCACGGCGATGAACACTTCAAGCTGCCGGGCACGCATAGCAACTCCATAGGCCGCGCTTATGGTTTTCGTCCAAACCCATCTTTGACGCAATGCCGCGGCGCGAACAAGATGGGCGCGAAAAGGGTCAGCCGCTCTGCGCGAAGGAACGACTATGGATGTGATCGTGCTAGGCGGCGGACTAATGGGAACGGCTTCGGCCTATTTCCTTGCCAGGCGCGGCGCTCGCGTAACGCTGATCGAGCGCAACCGGGTCGGCACCGGGGCGACGGTCGCCTCCTTCGGCAACATCCGGCGCACGGGGCGCCACCAGTCTCAGCTTCCACTGGCTCACCGGTCACTCAGGCTGTGGGGCGAGGCCGAGAAGATGCTTGGCCGCGACGTGGAATTCCGCGCCACCGGTCACATCCGGCTGATCTTCGATGCAGGCAGTCTCTGCGACATGCAAGCTTATGCTCAAGCCGCGCGGCCTTGGGGCCTCGCTCTGGAGGAACTCGGCCCGCGCGAGATACGCGCTCGTTTTCCCGGCCTCGGTCCCGACGCGATCGCGGCGTCGTTCTCGCCGCATGACGGCAGCGGAAATCCGCGTCTGATCGCGCCGGCATTCGCCGAGGCTGCCCGCAAACTGGGCGCGGAGATCATCGAGGAAGCCCGGGTCGAGAAGGTCGCCCGCACAGGATCTGGTTTCCTTGTCGCCAGTTCGAAAGGCGTGTTGGCTGCCGAATGCCTGCTTAACACTGCCGGCGCCTGGGGCGCGCGCATCGCCGCCGCGTTCGGCGAAGAGGTGCCACTCGAGGCCCGCGGCCCGCAAATGGGCGTGACTGAACCGCTGCCGCATCGGGTTCTGCCGGTGGTCGGCATCTGGACGCGGGACAAGGATTATGGCGCCTACCTGCGACAGGTCGAGCGCGGCAACATCGTCTTCGGAGGCGCGGCCGAAAGAGTGACCGTGGACCTCGAGCCCGGCCACGCGTGTGCCGATCCGATGCGGCTGCCGATGCAATTACGCGCCGTGGCGCGACTGCTGCCGGCGATCGCAAAGGTCGCGGTCATCCGTACATGGTCAGGCTGCGAAGGCTATGTTCGGGACATGCTGCCGGTGATGGGGCGCTCGGCGACAACGCCAGGCCTGTTCCATGCCTTCGGGTTTAGTGGACATGGTTTCCAGCTTGGTCCGGGTGTGGGCGACGCGATGGCCCAACTCATTACGACCGGCCGTTCCGAAACACCGCTGGACGATTTCAGGATTGATCGCTTCTGCATTGGAGCCTGACGAAGCGGTAGATCACTGGGCGCCATGCGCCCTTGGACGAAAGCAAGATTCCATCTGTTCGAATGACCGCTATTGGACAACTTGTTTCTGACGGTTAACGTCCACTTGCGGGCGCAAAGCTGCCGTTCAAAAGTAAGTTCATGCTGACGCGCTATCTGGCGCACGTGACAGAAGTCGATGCCTTCGAAGCTATCCAAAAACCCAATCTAATGTCCCACTTTGTCCATAAGCAACCGCAATTGGGGCTGAGGCTCGACCCAGAAAGTTCGAAAAGCTTCCAAGAACCCCAGTCGATCTCACATTGTAGAACCGTTCAATAACCGCTTTGGGGCCGGGAGCGGAAGGTCTGCTTTCGGCAGAATACGCGAAGAACTGCCGTATTCTTCGCGATTCATTGAGAACACGTCATCGCGTCGCGGCCTCGTGCGCAGCGCTTCCACGACCTTGTATCTATCGGGCTGCTATCCTGGGCAAGCAGGACGCGCCGGCTCAGCGCAATCTTCCATCACATCAGGTGCTGGCTGAAGGTGATGCTGGTCGGTTCGAACAGCATCACGACCTTCTTACACGTAGGGAATACCGACAGGTTTCCGAAACCCGTCTTCACTTTTGGGAGCGAGATATCGTCGACCGTACGGCCGAGACGAGGCCCAAAGTCGCCGAATTGGTCCCTTCCGTGGGCCTTCAGATTTACGCACCGCAGTAACTTCCGGCAGTTCGTCCATGCTGACATTGACGCTAATTGAACGACGGAGTGAGAGCCGGAACGCAAAATGAGGCGTCGAATTGGCGCAACCTCGACTGGAACGCGCTGGCTTATGGGGTCGTGTCCCAGCCGGCGAGTTCTCGCTCACGATCTTGAGCGCGCCCCATGCGCGTGTCGCCGACGATTTCATCGACAGTGAGGCTAGGCTCTAGTGCGCGGCCTTCCCTGACGCGGAACAGAGCCCTCGTGGCGTCGCCGGCGAGAGCGTGGCATGTTGCCAGCCGTGCCCATTGCCACGCGCTCTTGCGCCGAGGAGGAATCTCCATTCTGCTGGGAGAAAGCCGAGAAGAATATCTAGCCCGCAGGATGAGTGGCACCAGACGCGGGTCGGAAACGGCAGAGTCCTTCTCGAGGATAGACGATAGGCTGCTGGCCTCGAGATCCGCCGAATTCTAAGCGAATGGCGCGCTGCGGATCATGCCTTAAGGAGATCGTGTCAGTTTGCGACTGTCTTCCGCGGAGCGGCTGGTGGCGCTGCGGGGCACCGTTGTAACAAACACGTAGAAGAGTGCGCCGAGTGCGAGCGTGCATCCGTACCACAGGGTCGTCGCGGTGCCGATGCCGATTGCATGGCTGCCGATGGCGGTGCCGATCGAAATGCCGAGGTAGATCCCCGACGAATTGAACGCGACAACGAGCGCTGCATCCTGTGGGGCACTTGCAATCAAACGGTGCTGTTGCGCCGGTGTCTGTGACCAGCTGCTTGCGCCCCAGCATGCCATGAGTACCGCCACGCCAGTGTACATGCCTACGGAGGGAACGTCGCTGAGCCACGCCAGCCCGCCGAGTGTGCCCGCCATCAGGAAATAGACCGTGATGAGCACTGCAATTGGGCCGAGACGGTCTGCCGCCCAGCCGGAGGCATAACTGCCCACCACTGCGCCAGAACCGTAGCACAGAAGCATCAGCATTATCGAAGTGGGTGGGATCAGCAGCGAATCGAGTATTTGGACGGTGAAGGCATAGGGCAAGTAACACGCCGCCATGCCGATCACGGTCAGCGGTAGAACGACCATTACGCCGGGACGTGCGAGTACGGCAAGGCGCCGGCGCAACGTCACTGGCGCGTTGCCGGGAAGCTTCGGCATGACGGCAAGGACGCCAAGCGCGGCGATAAAAGACACGACACCGACGAGTGCGAGCGACGCGCGCCAGTTCATCGCGGTGCTTGCGATGCGCCCGAGCGGAACGCCGAGCGCGGTAGCCGACGCGAGCCCCCCGATGATAATTGCAAGCGCTCGGGCGCGAAGATGCGGACGCACGATCGCCGCTGCGACAGCGCCGGCGCTTGGCGTATAGGCGGCGGCTGACGCCGCCGCCGCGATCCGGGTCGCTATAAGGATTCCAAGCGTCGGAGCCAGGGCTGATGCGATGTTCGCAAGGCTCAGGAAACTCAGTGCCAAAACCAGGAGCTTTCTGCGCGGCATGATCGCGGTGAGGCTCGTGACAACGGGGGCGAGCAATGCATAGGCAAGCGCAAATGCTGTGACCGACTGGCTGGCCACAGCCGGTGCGACGGAGAGGCCATCCGCCATTGCGGGAAGGAAGGCTGACACGATGAATGCGTCAGTGCCAACCGCGAACGTTCCCGCCGCCAGGACGAAAGTAGAACTGAGACCATACGTTGCGGGGATGATGACGGAAGTTTCGTCGCCTTGTGAATCTGGAACATTTTTCAATTCGAGCCGCCCTCTTGAGACGTCGGAGCGAGTTTTCGGTGTGCTGCCGCAGCATTCGGCGCCCTGCAGGCAAGACAGCGGGTGATGAGCACAATTCCGGGGTAGATCGCTGATGATCGCGGGAAACCGTCCGTGTCCGGGCGTTGAAGGGCAGTTGCGGTGCGAGGTTTGCGCGATGCGATCAGAGCCGCAATCAGATTACAGAAACGGATTCACGAGACGGCAACGCGTTCAATTGGCGACAGGGACTTCCTGCCGTGCTCTCATGCATCAACTGGATCCGTTGGAGTCGCATCACGACACACTGTGTTGCGCCGAGTGCTTCGCTCTCGATCACACGGTGGCGGCAAAGCACGAAATCGAGCGCGACAGCGATCCCAGGTCCGCCGTCGCGCGCTACGTCCATCAGTGAGAGCAGTTCGGCGAAGGCCCGCCTCGCGTCCAGGCAAGCACGCCTATCGCCATTTCCTGCGCGGCGAAAATCCCGGGTGATCTCCTGATGGAGCTCCCGACAGCAATCATCATTTCTTTCGACATTCACCATGAACCGCCCGCCTTGCGCCAATGCAACCTGCACATTGGCGACAAGGGCCAGGAACGCCGATTTGAATTCATTTCTTCCGTAAACGGCTGCGGACAGGTCTTTCCCGATCTCCAGCTCGAACGGAATATCGCGCCCCCAACGTGAAATGCGTTCGGTCGACGTCAATATCGCAGCAACGTTGATGACCCTCGATGTGGAGATATCAGGTTGTGCAAAGCCATCGAGGATGGCTGCGCCTTTGCCCGCAAGGTGCCTTGACGGTCGACCATTCGGGTCAGCGGGCTTATAGCTGCTGCAAGGTCTAGCTAGATCGTCCTGAAGCATGTGGATGGCGCTTGCCGCGATCCCGACAACGGCACCAACGTCGAATCGGGCCTCCTGCCCAAAAAGTCCCAGAGCCAAAAGTCTGACTGGTTCTTCGTTGTTGGTGGCCGTGTCGGATATCGGTTTCATGTTGCCTCCGAGATGTCTGCGTGTTGGATCGTCGGCGCGACGATCGAGCCCGCAAAGTGCGGTTGGTTGCGCCACTGTGACTGTTGGTGATGGGAAGATCGAGTTCGGCGGTGTGAGGCGGCGTTATCCCTCGCAAGCCAATAACGACCGCCCAACGGGATCGTTGTTCAGGGCCCATTTTTCCGATCGGCATCGATTGAACGTCGTTGCGCAGGCTGGTGAATGCGAATGCTGCCTGCTGGATCGACAATCAGCCGCAAAAGCCGCGCCGGGCATCGCGGCAGACGGGCAAGGCGGACCGATTGATGGCCAGGTCAGGACTTGCAAACACCTATGAGCCCTAATAATCCATCATAACGCATAACGGGCTTACCGCGCGATGTCTGGCTATGAGTTCAAGCAGCAACGCCGTACTGCCAACCTAAGGAATTGGATCATGCTCGAGCAGTCGCTGCGGCTTACGCGCAACCTTGGCAGTATATGCCTATGAGATCGGGCGCCTTGCGACAATAGCGTTTCTGGCGATGTTCGGCGCGACACGGCCTTCGTCACGGTGGCGGCCACTCTATCATCAGCGCTGGTCTTCTTCGGGAGCCGGCTTTCGAACAAAGCAGACGGAAGAAACCGGATGTCGGCTGATCGCTGACATATGCGCAAGGATACGCAGCGACATCACCTCGCCGATGAACACCTTTTCAGCCGCCATCTATTTTGAAAAGTCGGGATATTCGGCACAACCCTTAAAGCTCAGGCAATCGAGCGGCTTGGATCGATCGAGCTCAAGAAAGGCGACGGGCCATGGATGACACTCCCTCCGCCACGTGGGTCGGCCGCATAGCGTTCGGCCCGTTTTGCCTCACGCCCGGCGAACGCTTGCTGACCAAGGAGGGGATTCCGGTCGATATCGGCGGGCGCTCACTCGACCTCCTCATCGCACTTGCGGAGCAGCCTGGTCGGGTCGTGTCCAAACGTGAGCTGCTCAAACGCATATGGCCAGATGTTGTCGTAGAGGACGGGAGCCTGCGCTTTCATATGGCGGGTCTGCGCAAGATCCTGGGCGACGGTGAGGACGGCGCCCGCTACATCGCCACCCAGGTCGGAGTGGGTTACGCCTTCGTCGCGCCGGTTCAGCCGCAACCGCTCAATGGATCGTTATCATTCGCGCCGCGCGACGGCTCGACGGAATACCGTCCAGGATATGAGCCTGGTCCTATCGGAAAGCTTCCGCCGCGGCTCTCGCGCGTGATCGGACGCGAACGTGACGTCCAGTTGCTGACGGATCGGATAGCAGATGCAAAGCTGTTCACAATTGTCGGCGCTGCGGGGGTGGGAAAGACAACGCTTGCGGTGGAGATCGGACATGCCCTGTTACCCCGCTATGCGAACAAGGTGAGCTTCGTCGACCTGGGGACGATTGAAGATCCAGCACTCGTATCTTCGGCGCTAGCCGGAGCGCTCGAAATTCTTGTGCAGGCTGAGGACGCGATGACAGTGATCCTGGGTCATATCCGCGCGCAAAAACTGCTGCTCATCCTGGACAATTGCGAGCATCTGATCAATGCGGTATCGGCCATTGTCGAACGTATAAGCGAAGCCGCCCCGAACGTTAATATCCTTGCGACCAGCCGGGAACCGCTCCGCGTTCGCGGAGAGCATGTGCACTGGCTGGGTTCTCTGGATTACCCAGCTGAGACGGCTGGCCTCTCCCTGGATCAGCTTCTTGCGTATCCGGCGGTGAAGTTGTTTGTCGAACGCGCGGCTGCGGGCAACAGTGCGCTTGTGATAGATGCCGATACCGCCCGATTGATCGCAGATGTGTGCCGCCGGCTGGACGGAATGGCGCTGCCAATCGAGCTGACGGCGGTCAGGGTGGCCGCCCACGGACTGGATGCGACAGCAAGACTATTGGGAGAACGGTTCAGTCTTGGCTGGACAGGGCGCCGCACCGCGCTGCCACGTCAGCAAACGCTACAGGCGACACTTGACTGGAGCTATGATCTTCTTCCTGACGCCGAGCGCCGGACGCTCGAACGGCTCTCGATTTTTCTGGGATCGTTCTCGATCGACGCTGCGTTGGATGTCGTTGCCGACGAGACCGTCAACGCCGATGCGGCTGTCGCAGCGCTGGATGAACTTACAGCCAAATCCCTGATTTCACCAAACCGTTCGGGAGGCGCAAGCTCCTATCGACTGCTGGAGATGACGCGGGCCTATGCCAGAGAGAAACTTCTCGCCCGAGGCGGGGAGGAGTTCAGCACCGTAGCGCGGCGGCATGCGACGTTCTTTCTTAAAGAGCTCGACGAGGCGGGACGCTCGGAACAAAAATTTCACGATGGCGCAGCGAGGTTCTCCCAACAATTGGCGAACATCCGCAGCGCCCTGGACTGGAGTTTTGGCACCGGCGGCGATCTTTCCATCGGAGTGCCTCTGGCTGCCGCTAGCGCGCCGGTATTTCTGACCCTCTCGCTTCTCGTTGAGTGCAGGACCTGGTGCGCGCGGGCGATTGCGCATCTTGCGGATCAGGATCGTTATCAGGGTGCCTCTGTCGAGCTTGAATTGCAGGCCGCCCTCGGTCTTTCGCTTATGTTCGCGCGGGGGAACAGTGAAGCAGCCGAAGCCGCGCTGCGTCGCGGCCTCGACATTGCGATTGCCTTGGCCGATCGGTGGAGCCAACTGAGGCTGCTCGGCCGCCTGCATATTTTTCATGAGCGAATCGGCGACTTCAAGACCGCCCTCGACTGGGCCGAGATGGCTGTGAAGATTGCCAATGAGATCGGCGAACCGGAGGCAATCGCGGTCGCTGCCTCGCTCGCTGGCATTTCTCACCAATTGGCAGGAGATCAACCGCTTGCCCGCAGCGAACTGGAGCTGTCGTTGCAACAGAGCACCCCTTCCGATCGCGGCCGCACGATCTACTACGGATTCGATCACCGAAACCGATCCGGCATTGCGCTCGCCCGCACGCTGTGGCTGCAAGGATATGCAGATCAGGCGCGGCGCATTGCCGGGCAGACAGTGCAAGAGGCTGCCAGCCTGGAGCATCCCGTCACCCATTGCATTGCGCTTATCTGGACGCTTTCGGTCTACATCTGGACCGGCGACCACGAGAAGGCGGAAGCAAGCCTCAGGGCGTTTGCCGGTTCTGCCGAAGTGAATGCACTTGGGCCCTATATCGCCGCATCCGGCGGATTCAGGGGAGAACTGGCCGTTCAGCAGGAAAGGCCGCAGGAAGCATTGGGCTGGATCGAGGAAAGCATTGCTCGGTTGCGCTCCGCCCGATACGAGCTGTTGACGACAAGCTTTTCGACCGCGCTGACGCAAGGTCTTATGCTGGAAGGCCGATTTGGGGAAGCGCTTGAACTGGTGAACGCAACAATCGACCGTTGCAACAGAAATGGCGAGCTGTTGGCGATGCCCGAACTGCTCCGGATCAAGGCGAAAGTCTTGCAGTCCGCTGCCGGGAACAGCACGAGCGAAATCGAGACATTGCTTCTCGACTCGCTTGCATGGGGCCGGCGCCAGGGAGCCCGTTCCTGGGAATTGAGAAGCGCCATCGACCTGGCACGCCTGTGGATGGATCATCGCCGGGCCGAGGCGCTTGCTCTGCTGACGCCCCTACGCGAGGCCTTTTCCGAAGGTTTCGATACCGCTGACTTGCGCGCGTCAGATTTGCTTCTGAAGGCGCTGCTTGATTCAGATCAGGCAGGTATCGAGAACAGCTCCGACGGAAGCTCTCGCTCGAACTCGCCAAGCGTTGACCCGGCGCCAGCGGCGCCTCCAGAAAATTCGGTTTGAGAGGCCATCGCGGGCATGCCGGTCGAGCGATGGAGATCGGGCGACGGAGCCAACACGACATGAAGGCGCAATGGTACCAGATGTTGGACGGGAATGCTCGGCGAGCATTTTGGACTTCGTTCGCGGGCTTCAGTCTGGATGCGATGGATGTTCAGCTCTACGCGTTCGTGTTGCCCGTGCTCCTGACAGCATGGGGTCTTAGCCATACCGAAGCCGGACTCCTTGCCTCCGCAACCCTGGTCTCTTCCGCGGCAGGCGGATGGATCACCGGGCTGCTTGCGGACAAGATTGGCCGTATCCGCATACTGAAAATTACAATCCTTTGGCTCGCGATCTCAACATGCCTTTGCGGCCTTGCCGACAACTTCGGTCAACTGCTGGTCGCACGCTTGCTTCAGGGGCTCGGCTTCGGAGGGGAGTGGGCCGCCAGCGTCGTGTTCGTTGCGGAGGTCGTTGCCCCGCAGATTCGGGGCAGAGCGGTGGGAATGGTCCAGAGCGCCTGGGCGGTGGGATGGGGCATGGCTGCGGCAACATCGGCCGTCGTGCTTGCCCTCGCCCCACCCGATTTCGGATGGCGGATCACATTTATTGTCGGGTTCGTGCCGGCAATACTCGTCTATGTCTACCGAACCAGGCTCAAGGAATCGGAAGCTTTCTTGAAAGCAGGACCGCGATCGTCCTGGCACGCGATTTTCTCGCGATCGATGGCAGCGGCGACCATCAAGGGAAGCCTTCTCGCGACAGGGATGCATAGCGGCTATTGGGCGATCGCGACTTGGTGGCCAGTGATGCTTCGTTCCGAGTACGGACTTTCGACGACAGCGACCAGTGCATATCTGGCGACCGTCGCAATCGCTTCGTTCTTTGGATATGTGTCCAGCGCCTGGCTTGGCGACCGCATGGGGCGAAAGGCGACATTGGCTAGTTTCGCGCTGGGCGGCACGCTTGCGGTACTTGCCTGCACCGAACTTCACCCGTCAAATTTCGGATTGCTGCTTTTGAGCTTCCCTCTCGGATTTTTCGCGTTGGGAATGTTCAGCGCGATCGGCCCGGTCCTGACAGAACTTTATCCGACTGAAATCCGGGGGTCCGGATTGGGTTTTTGCTACAATTTTGGACGAGCCATGGCCGGCGCGACACCTTTGCTGATCGGTAGCAGTGCCGCCAGTATCAGCGTCGGCCACGCGATAGGAATATACGCAACCTACGCATATGGCCTTGTCCTGTTGGTGACGATCTTCCTGCCTGAGACGCGTGGGCAGGATTTAACGAGCATGTCCGAAGTGACATCGTGAACCGATCAGCAATCGGAATCCACCCAAAGCGCGTCGCGATCTTCCAAATTCGCTCCGCGCGCTCCGGGTTCTTGATTTTCCGAAACAGGTTCCCCCTTCCGAGAGAGAGGCTTCAAAGGCCCAACTCAGCCAGCGAGGGATAGTCGGCCGGCCGAGCGCCAAGCGGCCACCGAAGCGCGCGCTCGTGTTCATGGATAGGATGTTCGTTGGCGCCCGTGAAGCGTCGGCTCACCAAACCAGTGTCGTCGTACTCCCAGTTTTCATTTCCGTAGACACGAAACCATGTCCCGCTGTCGTCGCGAAACTCGCATGAGAAGCGGATCGCAACACGCCGGCTGCTCCACGCCCAGAGTTCGTTGATCACCCGGTGCTCGATTTCGCGCCGCCATTTCCGGCTGAGAAATGTCCGAATCTGTTCGCGGCCCCAGATGAAATCAACTCGGTTTCGCCATTGGCAATCAAAGGTGTTGCTCAACACCACCGCATCGAGATCGCCGGTGTTGCGGGCGTTCTCGGCAGCACGCACCCTTTTTACGCACAGCGCTTCCGAAGGCAGCAGTTCATTCTTGTTCATGACGCGTCTCTGATCTCACCGAGCTTTACCGCAAGTCATTGTGGTGGATCACGCTGATCATCAGCGGCCACCCAGTTCCTTGATTCACCCGAGAGTGACAGGTCCAGCGTTCACCGCCAGTTAGGCGGCGTTAGCCACCATGATATGAGACAGGCACGCGCGATGTTCATGACGCACTTCCTGCCTGGCGCCAAACGACTCCGCCTGATCGTACTGGTCATATAGAGGCGCACGCTTTGCTTGCCAGACGATAGTGTCGTCGTGATGATCCAAGAGCACGATGCGAGATCGTGTAAGATTATACCGACGCAATACCATTAATCAATAGTTCTAACTCGGCATACCACCTTTTCATCATCTCAATAACGATCGACATTTATCGATGTTAGTGGGCGTTAGACATTGTTTCTGTCTCTGGAAATGGCCGCACGGGCTTCCCAAATCGCAACTGTCCGAACGACGTATCCTCCCAAGCACGTCGCCTGACGGACCCTATCTGGAACAGGAGAACTGAAATGAAGACCATCGCATTTGCCGCAGTGGCATTCATCGTTGTTACCGGCAACGCTTTCGCGGGAAGCGATCACTATGGCTCGAGCTACTGGCAGCCTACCGTCGGCTCGATAGACAGGTCGTACCCGGCTTCCATCAAGCGGACCGCGAAGAACGCGATCCAGAAAACGCCGGAGAGCTCGCCCTATAACCCTGCGGACAGCTACGGCCAGGGCATCTGGGGAATGTAAGCGTCCTGACAAGCGGATGATCGGATTAACGGTGCCAGGATCGCCCGTTCATCACGTATCGAACATTCGCACCCTCCCCCCTTCTCTCCGAAGGGGGGGGGACAACTATTCCCCCTCGATTATTTAACAAATTCAATAGGATGCCTCATGTCAGGACGTAACTGTGAAACCAACCGACGTGCGTTTCTTGCCAATTCAGCCTCTGTGCTGTTCGCCGCCTCGGCGATAGGGAGCCCGATCACCCTCTCATCTGCCCTGGCTGAGACTGCTGCGGCACAAGCGGTCCGGCCGTTCCGGTCAACATCCCGCAAGAGGTAATCGTCGATCTTCGCCGGCGCCTGGCCGCAACCCGTTGGCCGCATCGGGAGACGGTCGCGGATCAATCCCAAGGCGTGCAGCTGGCAAAGCTGCAGGAACTCGTTCGCTACTGGATGACCGATTACGACTGGCGAAAGGTCGAGACGCGGCTGAACGATCTGCCTATGTTCGTCACCGAGATCGATGGCCTCGACATCCAATTCATCCACATTCGTTCGCCTCACGACAACGCAATGCCGATGATCATGACGCACGGCTGGCCCGGCTCGATCCTGGAATTCATGAAGGTCATCGGCCCACTCGCCGAATCCAACCGCACATGGCGGGGTTGCCGAGGACGCCTTCCATGTCGTCGTGCCCTCGATCCCCGGCTTCGGGTTTTCCGGGAAACCGTCGAAGACGGGCTGGGGCTCCAACCAGATCGGCCGGGCCTGGGCCGTGCTGATGCAGCGGCTGGGATACGACCGATACGTGTCGCAGGGCGGAGACTGCGGTTCGGTGATCTCTCAGCGCATGGCGCTTCAAAATGTGCCCGGACTGATTGGTATCCACGTCAATATGCCGGCGACCGTTCCGAAGGAAATTGCGTCCATCCTCGCCGCCGGTGGACCAGCCCCGAGCGACCTGTCCGAAGACGAAAGTGCGGCCTTCGACGCACTCGACACCTTCTACAAGGATAGCTCCGCCTACGCTAGCATGATGGTCACGCGACCGCAGACCATCGGCTATTCGCTGGTGGATTCTCCTGTCGGCCTCGCCGCATGGATCTACGAGAAGTTCGCTCAATGGACCTATAGCGGCGGCAAACCGGAGCGGGTCTTGACGAGGGACGAGATGCTCGATGACATTTCGCTCTATTGGCTCACGGCGTCCGGAACCTCCGCCGCGCAGATTTATTGGGAGGACCATTCCAACAATTTCAATGCCGTCGACATCGCGAAGATGCCCGTGGCGGTGACCGTCTTCCCCGGCGAGATCTATTGCGCGCCGCGCAGTTGGGCCGAGCGCTGTTATCACAACCTCGTCTACTTCAGCAAAGCCGAAAACGGCGGACATTTCGCGGCATGGGAGCAGCCGGAAATCTTCACCCGGGAAGTCCGGGCGGCTTTCCGATCGTTGCGCTGATCGAGCAGCCGCTTCATAGGGAACACACTCCATGGCCGCATGCTTCAGCGAGGACCTGCATCCTGTGCTTCGGCCATGGTGACTTTGCCGGTGAGCAGATGGTTGACGCGATCGCCGAAAGTGTAGACGCCCGTTCCATTGCATCTAGCCGTTGCTGATCGCGGAGCCTTGAACTTCAACTCCCCTCGCCTGCCCGGTCGGATTGTCCGAAGGAAGGATCAATTTCATGCCGGGACCTTGCGGTACCGAGGGCTGGCAGGTTCGCCGGGTCAGGCCAAGAGTGGGTTGTCATTCGCTCCGGTTTTGTCGTGCTGTAACGAGAGATGCCATCTGATATGCGGTCCATCAAGTAGGAACCTACGCGTCCCGTCGTTTCGGCGAACGCAGGCAGGACCCAAATGCATTACTCAGAACATGCTGACCAACCAGCCTGATGAGCTGGAGGCCGACGGGCTGATATCTCCTACAGTCTTTGCGGTAGTCCACCCAGGGTCGATTACGCCCTCACACCTGGGCGTTTGCCCTTGGTCCAGTGGTGCATGCCTCGTCGCGTCGTGGGGTGAAAGGTCGTCGGCCACGCCTCAATCAAAGGAGATAAGAAGTCGCTCAGACCGGGCCGGGTCATCGGCGCCTGAGGGGCGGTCAGGTCTGGAATAGCTGCCGCAGCAGTCCGGCATTGGTCTTGCCTAGTTCTATCACTTCGTCTCCGCGCCCGCTGATAATGGCTTTGGCCATGTAGAGGCTGAACCCCTTCATCTGCTCGAGCGTGAGTTTCGGCGGCATGGAGAGTTCGGTCCGAGCGGTCACGGCGTCCAGCAGAGCCGGCCCTGGATGGGCGAGCACTTCGCGCATTCCAGCCTCCACATCCCGGGGATCGGTGACGCGAACCCCATATAAGACCGATCGCCCTCGCCATTGCGGCGAAGTCGGGGTTGTCGAGTGCCACGCCAGTTTCGATAAGGCCAGCGGCCTTCATCTCCAACTCCACGAATCCGAGCGTTCCATTGTTGAACACGACAATCTTGACCGGTAGTTTCAGTTGCCGCAGCGACAGCAATTCGCCCATCAACATAGCCAGGCCACCATCGCCCGACAGTGTCACGGCCTGACGCAGCGGGTAGGCAGCCTGCGCGCCGATCGCTTGCGGCAGCGCGTTCGCCATCGATCCATGATTGAACGAGCCAAGCAGGCGTCGGCGACCATTCATCTTGAGATAGCGTACCGCCCAGGCGGTCGGCGTACCGACGTCCCAGGTGAAAACGGCGTCGTCGCTCGCAAGCTCGCTGATGACCCGGGCGACATGCTGGGGATGGATCACGCCGCTACCGGCTTTCCCCTGCGCCAGCTCATCCAGCCCCTTGCGCATTGGCATAGTCCTCCAGCGCGGTCTTCAGGAACTTGCCATCTTGAGCGGGCTTCAGAAGCGGCAGCAAAGCCTCGATGGTGGCGCCGACGTCACCGACGAGACCGAGATCGATCCCGGTACGGCGACCGAGATTTTCTGGGCGCAGATCGATCTGCGCGACTTTCGCGTTCGTCGGAAAAAACTGGCGATAGGGAAAGTCCGTGCCGAGCAGGAGCAGCGTGTCGCATCCCATCATCGCGTCGTAGCCCGAGGAGAAACCGATGAGGCCGGTCATTCCGACGTCATAGGGATTGTCATATTCGACAAACTCCTTGCCGCCGAGCGCGTGGACGATCGGCGCCTTTAGCGCTTCTGCGATCTTCAGCAACTGGGGATGGGCGGTTTTGCACCCGGCCGGCCAGGGTCGTCACGCGGCCGGCGTCGTTCAGCAAGGTCGCAAGTTGTGCCAGACTCTCGACATCCGGTTCGACCGACGTCGCCGACGGAAGAAGAGCTCCGACCGAGCGCGCACGCAGTCCTGTCGCCGTACGCAGCGCCACGTCGCCGGAAATGGCGACGACTGACACGCCTCTATGCCCGACTGCCGCGCGGATCGCCGTGTCCAGCGTTCGTGGCATCTGGTCCGCGTTGCTGATCGTCTCGCAGTAAACGCTGCATTCCCGGAACAGCGCCTCGGGCCGGGTCTCCTGGAAATAGTTGGAACCGATCTCGCCGCTTGGCACCTGCGCCGCGATCGCCAACACAGGCACGCGGGTGCGGTTGCAGTCGTAGAGCCCGTTGATCAGATGCATGTTGCCGGGTCCGCACGATCCGGCACAGGCCGCGAGCCTGCCGGTAAGCTGCGCCTCGGCGCCGGCGGCGAAGGCCGCCGCCTCCTCATCGCGGACATGGACCCATTCGATCTGCCCGCGACGGCGCAGGCTGTCGGTGATGCCGTTGAGGCTGTCGCCGACGACCCCATAGATGCGTTCCACGCCGGCAAGATGAAGCGTATCCGCAAAAAGATCGGCAATCGTGGTCTTCGGCACTTCAACAACTCCTGATCTGCTATGTGAGAGCGCCCAGTTCGGCTGACATAGAGTTTAGCTGGCAATGGAATCGGCACGAAAGTAGCCCGAGCCACGGGGGATCATTCACGCCCGTGGCCATGAAGTTCACCCCAGCCGATGCCACTTCAACCAGAGCGTCTCCCGGACTTGGCATTGGCTCGAACGCATCCTTGGACTCGATGACGTCCGGTCCGCCATCGGTTCATCACGGCACCTTTCATCGCAATGCCTCCGTAGCGGCCTTTTCGATCAGCCGCGCGACAGGTTCAGGATTCGACACCATCACCACATGTGAGGCGCCCTTGATTACAACGGTTTCCCGCGAGTGAGCCCGCTCGGCCATGAAGGCCGAAGCTTCCGGCGGGATGTTCTTGTCCCTGCCGCCATAGATGAACCAGCTCGGAATCTTCTTCCAAGCCGCCGCGGTCTGGGCTTCGTTCAGGGCCGCTTCCGTGATGGGTCGCTGCGTGGCGGCCATCAGCTTTGCCTCGGCGCCGGAAACGTCTGCCGCGAACTGGTCGTGGAACTTCTCCTGCTGGATGTAGAGATCCTTCCCTCCGCCTGAAAGCGGAACTGGCGGAGCAAGAGTGGGTGCAAGCGTGCTGCCTGGAAACTTGCCTGAAAGCCCGGCGGCCGTCTCGCCGACGTCCGGTGCAAACGCAGCAACATAGACTAACGCCTTGACGTTGGCGTGGCGGTCAGCGGTTTCGCTGATGACCGAGCCGCCATAGGAATGGCCGACCAGGACGACAGGCGATGCAATGCCGGAGACAATATCGGCCACGTATTGCGCGTCACTGGCGACACCCCGCAAGGGATTGGCAGCAGCCACAACGGGATAGCCATCCTTCTCGAGGATTTTGACGACGCCGTTCCAGCTCGAAGCGTCGGCGAACGCGCCGTGAACCAGAACGATAACGGGCATAACGGCGGCGGTCTTTGCCGGCTGCGCGTAAGCGCTGCCGAATGCGGCCATGGCGATTGTAAATCCTGCCAGCAGTTTTTTCATCTCGTGTTTCCTTTCGATTTGATCGGTGCTGTCTCATTGCGATGGGAGAAAGGCTAAAAACGGAGATATTTCAGTGGTTACTTGGCTGAACCTGCGGCGGGCCGATGAATGCTTAGCCCGCGGCATCTCTCGAGTTCTTCCAGCTTCCCGAGATCGGCCGCTAGGGCGCATACCGCGTGAAGACGTAGTCATGTCCCTGGACGCGCGCCTGATGACAGGCGAAGCAGGTTTCATGCTGGGCTTCGTCAGCCGGTATGCCGTCGACGAATCTGCCGAATCCCCATCCGCCGGTGGTGGCGTATTTCTTCGAATCCTTGACCATGATCTGTACGGTCGTGGCGGCGCCGGGAATGGAGGCGGATTCGAACTCGGGCGATTGGATATGTTTCCAGGCAAGCTTTGCGAGGATAGTCCCGTCAGGGAACGGCAACGTTGCGTCGCGGTATGCCTTCATCGCCACGTCGTTGCCGAGGACCGCTCTAAGCTCGTTCAGGGGCTCTGCTTCCTGGGCCGGAGCGACCAGTTCCCATTGCCGATATCCATCGGGGATCGTTACGCCATAGATCGGCGATGCCGCCTTCGGCTTGGCATCGTCGTTTGCCACGGCCACCGCTGCTAGGCCTGACAACGCAAGGACCGCACCCGCGCACGATAGAAGGTAGGTAAGTTTCATCGGAGAACTCCGCTGACAGGACGTCACAACTTGTCGACGTCGATGACCGCCCGCGCAAAGGCCTGCGGGGCCTCCTGCGGCAGGTTGTGGCCAATGCCGCCCGAGATCAGCCTGTGTTCGTATTTGCCGGAGAATTTCTTGGCGTAGGTCGCCGGATCGGGATGCGGCGCGCCGTTTGCGTCGCCTTCCATCGTAATCGTCGGCACACCGATCTCCGGAAATGTCGCCAGCTTCTTTTCCAAGTCATCATATTTTGCCTCGCCCGATGCCAGACCGAGCCGCCAGCGATAGTTGTGGATCGAGATAGCGACGTGGTCGGGGTTGCCGAACGCGGCAGCGGAGCGTTCGAAGGTGGCGTCGTCGAAAGCCCATTTCGGGGAGGCAAGCTCCCAGATGAGGCGGGCGAAATCCCGGGTGTATTTCTCGTAGCCGGCTCGTCCCCGCTCGGTGGCGAAGTAATATTGATACCACCATTGCAATTCGGCCTTCGGCGGCAGCGGCGCCCGGTTCGCCGCCTGACTGCCGATGAGATAGCCGCTGACGGACACCATGGCCTTGCAGCGCTGAGGCCAGAGCGCGGCGATGATGTTGGCCGTCCTCGCGCCCCAGTCATAGCCCGCGATGACCGCTTTCTGGATCTTCAGCGCATCCATCAGGTCAACGATGTCACACGCGAGCGCCGCCTGCTGACCATTCCTGGGCGTTGCGTCCGACAAGAACCGCGTCGAGCCGTAACCGCGCAGATATGGCACGATGACCCTGTATCCTGCGTCTGCCAGCAGCGGCGCGACACCGACGTAGCTGTAGATGTCGTAGGGCCATCCGTGCAGGAGGACGACCGGGGGGCCGTCCGCAGGACCGCTCTCGGCATATCCGACGCTCAGCGGACCCGCGTCGGTCTGCTTCATCGAGGAGAACGAGACGTGTGACTTCAGCGTGCGGGAAGCGGTCCTTTCCGCCCCGCCGCCCTGCGCTCTCGCGATTCCGATCGCGCCGAACTGCGCTGCCGCGACCGTCGCGGCAGCGACGCCGAAGAGGTGACGACGCTGATGGTCGATTCTTTCTGGGATTCTCACTGCGTTCATTGGTGCACCGCCTTTTTTGTAAATGACATTCTGCCGGGAGTGGTCCCGCTTGATTGATCAATGCGATCGGCTGGCTAGACCAGGTTGATTGCGACTTCGATGTTGCCGCGCGCAGCCTTCGAGTAGGGGCAGGTCTGATGCGCTGCGTCCACAAGGGTCCGAGCAACGTCGCGCTCGAGCCCGGGGAGGCTGACATTGAGGCGTGCGCTGAGGAAGAACCCGCCGTCGGCAACGTTCAGATCCACTTCCGCATCGATGGCGGGACCGGCCGGCAACATGATGTTCATCTTGCGGGCGGCGATTGCGATCGCACCTTCGAAACAGGCCGACCAGCCGGCTGCGAACAGCTGTTCCGGATTGGTGCCGCCGCCGGGGCCGCCAGGCGTCGAAAGCCTGATGTCAAGTCGACCGTCGGAACTGCGCGACGCGCCGTCCCTGCCGCCCGTGGTGCGGACCTTGGCTGTGTACAGTAGTTTTGTAGATTGGGTCATGCGGGCTGTGTTCCTTGCAAAAGATACCGGGAAAATCGGGCGCGGCGTCGCTGTCGGCGGGGCGCAAGCTGGCTGAAAGGCCTGTGGCCAAGCAGGCTTCACCGCATGAGCGATGATGACAATGCAGGCATGATCATTCTCCCCGAGCGTCAGCAGAAGTTCTTGCTGCTTCGAAACATAGAGGAGGGTCGCCTGGAGTGCCCGTTATGCACTATGATGGGGTGTTAGCGCTCGCCAGCAGCCGCACATCTTGGAAACGGGCCGCTATCACATCCTGCCTCAAGGTCGTCGCTCGGAACGACGAAATCGAACTCTCAGCGACATAGACCTTGGATTTCGAACCAATGTCTGTCCCAGCCATCAGACAGGATGCGATGAAGACTGACGCCGTGATTTCGCCAGCCGCGGAGACGAGCGACAGGATATCGTTTGGCCCCTTTACGCTCGTGACGGGCGAGAGGCTCCTGCTGCGACAAGGCCGCCTGTTGGTCTCGGCACACGCTCTTTCGATATCTGGCAGCCTTGGCCGCGCGTCCCAACGAGATCGTCAGCAAGAAGGACCTGCCGGCTTATGTCTGGCCCGACGCTAGCGTCGAAGAAGGCAGTTTGCGGTTTCACGTCGCCGGCTTCGTCGTCGGCGTGATTTGCGGCCTCGTCAAGTGGGGCGGGTGCGTCCGCTGACCTATTTCGTGGACGGCTACACGACGCTGGTTCGCAGCGTGCCGGAACTGCTCATCATCTATATGTTGTTCTTCGGCTCGGTCCAGTTCGTGACGTGATGGGCGGCTACTATCTGGCGCTCGGTCATGCCCATTTGATCTCCAAGGTCCTCGACTACGGAATGGACCTCCAGGAAGCGATCGATCTCCCGCGTGTAATGCCGACATCCAACGAGACGAGAGTCGAGGCAGAGCACACGATCGACGGCTCGACCAAGGCCGAGCTCGAACGGCGAGGCTTCACCTTTACTCCGGCGGAAGAGCCGATCGGCGGCGCTCAAGCGATCCGCATCGACTGGGAGAACGGCACTCTGACCGGCGCGTCGGAGCCGAGGAAAGATGGGATCGCTCTGGGAATCTAGAGCCCCGGGCACGGAGCATAATCTGAGCACTCTGCGTTTGCAGATGAAGAACGAGAAGCTCGTTGAACAGCAAACCGGTCGGTGAACTCGGGCGGTTTCGGGTGAAACCAGAGCTTGCCTTCGTGACCGGATTGAGGCGCATAGCGGTCGTTTAGCACGTGAACTATCGGACGTTTGCGCTGACGTTCACGACCGGGTGAGCGCGGGCGCCAGAAGGTTGAAGTCTCCTCAAATTCCTCCCAAAGCCGACTCTAGTGTCCCAATTTGCGCTATAAGCACACGCAATTCGGGCTGAGGCGCGACCCAGAAAGTTCGAAAAGCTTCCAGGAACCCCAGGGGAATTGGAGGCCGCATCAGACATTACGTCCCACGGATATTGCAGCGAACGTCCGCGATGAAGCGACCAATATCGTCGGCAAAAGAGCGTCCAAATAGGACTGTCGGCGGCTCTGTCGTGGGAACGAAAAAAGAAGGGAAGCAGAACTTTCGTGTGCGATTTTTGCACACCACATCCGGCAACTATCTGATAATACTCATCTATCTGTCCCATCCATCATTGGTGCTATGGCAATCGTCGTCTGCATAGGCCTATTCATTCATTGCCGCAGGTCTCACGGCCCAAATCCACTGGCACGATCTATATTATTTTCTTTTATTTTCAAGCAGTTCGAATGGCGAGGGGACAAAAGTCCCAACCTTAGAGGGACCATTTCCGATCTACACTTTATGTTAAAAAGCAAAGTCCGATTTGAACTTTCCACAAATAAGCGTAAACTTTTCGTGCTCATGTTGTGAGCGGGAGGCGTACAGGCAGTCAATGCCTGTTGGAAGAGGGGCGGGGTTGAGTATGCCCTCATCATTGATCCTTGGTGCCCGCCGTTGGTGCGTCACCGATGCGCTTAGGACGCATCCCCCCAGAAATGCCTGACGGGGCATGGAGCGGGGGCGCGGCGGCCCTCTCAACACCCTCTACCCCCTAAAGCCAAAGCATCACTCCAGTTTCCTTTAACGATGGCGCTCAGCGCTGGCTCGTCCAGTGCATGCGCGCCCATGCGACCGGCTGCCAGCGTTGGGGCTGATTACGCGCCTGTCGCACCTTTGAGAGGAACAGGCAATGGCACTGACCATCAATGTTTTCGGAAGCACGAAAATCGACGAAACGACTGGCTTGCAGGATAATGACGTTGCGCTGGCCGACGTGCCGTCGAATGTCTCGACCGCGTTCAGCAACGCGGGAGTCAACCTCGCGAGCGCAATTCAAATCGCAGGCGGCGGGACCGATGATCTCACCGTCACGCCTGACTCGGGTTTCACCGTCAATGGCCTCGGCTTCGTCGACGAGACCAACGGTGCGCTCGACGGGGATGCCAGCGGGCTTCTCACCCTCGAGGGCAGGCAGATCTTCCTCTACGCCGACCCCAATAACGACAACGTCGTCCTCGGCAGGGAGGGCACCGTCGGGGGGCTGGCGGATCCGAGCGGCGCCATAGTGTTTGCGGTCTATCTCGAAGAGACCACGACCAATTCATTGATCACCGGCGGCAAGTTCTGGACCGTGCTCTTCGAGCCGCTGAAGCACACGGACGCCAACCTTTACGATTTCACTGTCAATCTCGACAACCACCTCAAGGTCGCGGCGATCCAGTCAACGACCTTCTCCTTCGACAATGCGCCATCGGGCGCCAACGAGTTCATGATGTTCGGCAACAACCCCGCGGGCGTCAGCACCAGCGGCATCGTGGTGACCGGGCGCTCCCCCGACCCGAACACCGAGGACAGTGACCATTCAGGCGACACGGTCAGCAGCAGCCAGGCCGGCCCCCACGCGACGATTGGCGTGAACGGCCAGCATCTCGCGCCGGGCAATGGCATGAATTTCACTTTCGTGGATAATCCGGCTGAAGATTTCACGGTAGCCCCAAACCCCGATCCGCACTTGCCCGAAGGTCTCAGCGCAACGGAGGCCGACCACGAAGGCAATATCCAGTTCACCGGCTATACCACAGGTGTCACCTCGGCCTCGTTCACGGTCGCCCAAGTCAATCCGACCGGTAACGTCGTCACAGTCAAGATTTCCGCCTTCAATGATCCAGACGGCGCTACGGGTGAAACAGGTACAGGTTTCGTCGACGGATTTGGTGATGACGCTCCGGTCAACATCACAGAGGTCAAGATCAATGGCGTTGTAGTCAATAATGCAGACCTCAACGGCGATACGGCGGTCATCTCGGGTGTCAAGAACGGGGATGTTGTCAGCTACACCACCACCAGCGCGCACACTCGGGTGCTGATCGAAAACGTCCAACCCGTGAAGGGAGCGGGTTCGAACATCACCCTCGACATCGGCGGGTTCACGATCTTGAGCAGCCAGGCCGCGAGCGCGTTTGCCGGCACGCAGATCCAGTTCGACGATGACGGGCCGACGATCACGGCAAGTGCGACTAATGCGCCGACCTTAACCGTCGACGAGACCACGCTGGCGACCGACGCGACGGGGAGCTTTGCCGCCCAGTTCACGCCGACTTTTGGAGCGGATGGGCAAGGCGCCACGCCGGTCAGCTACGCGCTTTCGACCCCTGGCGGGGCCTCGGGCCTGACCGACACGGCGACCGGCGAGTCGGTGGTTCTGTCGCTCGTCGGCGGTCAGATCCTCG
>NZ_FOVT01000017.1:0-46258 GCF_900115245.1 Mesorhizobium sp. NFR06 | reverse complement strand
GGAGACGGCGACCATGCCTCTGCGCCGCTCGACCTCACCCCGCTGCTCGCCTTCAAGGATGACGGCCCATCGATCACGGTCCATAACATCACCAACGGGACCTACGCAGCAGGCGGCGGCAGCACCTGGCCCGAAGGTCCTGGCGCCGACGGGTTCAAGTCACTGAACATAACCCTGAACAACTACACGATTGACGCCCATTCTACCGTGACCGTCAACACCTCGCTTGGGACCGCCACGACAACCGACGTAAACGGCAACTACGTCTTCAACGGGACGATCAATGCCGATTTCAATGGTGACGGCATCTCGGATTCAGTGGCGTTCACGCTGGCATTCAAGCCGGTGGCTGACACCTACACGATCTCCGTGACGACCCCGCCCCCGTCGATCGTCAACTTCGACACTTCGCAGGGTTCGCTGGCGCCTGGGGGCCCCGATCCAGTGCAGCAACTGAACTTCTCGAGCGGACCCGCGACCGGAGAGAGAGTAGTGTTCTTTGGCGCTGTGCCGACCGGGCCTGCGACCAACGGGAGTCAAAATGATGGCACCCACACTCCTCCACAAGACTTCCTGGACCTGGTGAAACTCGGGCAGCAGGACCTGACCAAGGCTCAGATCGATGCCTTGCTCGGGCCGCCCAATCAGATCCCGGCCGCCTTGATCAACAGCTCGACACAGATGAACGTGTCGACCTCGGGTATCGGGATCAACAACAACAACCTGGATGGGTCGGGGGCCAATATCCAATCCACCGACGAAAGCTTTGTCGTCAATCCCTCGCAGCTGGTGGACAAGGTTAAAGTGTTCATCGACAACTCGGTGGGTGGTTACAACCCGGGCACGGAGGACCTCGAATACCGCGTCTACTATAGCGACGGGACAGTCAGTGCGTATGCGAAAGTCAAGGACACCGATCTTACCCCTGTTACATCGGGAGTCGCCAACGGCGGCAAGTCGTTTGAGATCTCGGACGTCGCGGGCGGCCCTCAGATCGACGCTGTCCAGCTGACGATGGCGAATGGCACGATCAAGATCCCGGTGATCCAGTTCAGCATCCAGCAGTCGTTCTTGCCTGAACCACTCAACATGAACCTGACGGCGACTCTCACCGACGGGGATAACGACACCAAGCAGAGCCAGTTCTCAATCGCTCTCGCCTGACGGTGCACTCTTCGCGGCCGGGCACTCGCCCGGCCGCCCTTCTCGTAGAACTGGGGGTTGGGCAATGGACACGGTACCCGAAACCTTTGTCGACGCGTTTGGCGAGATCTCGCTCAAGCACGGCATGATCCGTATCGAGCTGGTCTCGCTGTCGGGCTCCGAGCCGCGCGTGACGCAGCGGCTGATCACCAGCCTGAAGGCCTTCTCTCAAATGCTGCAGACGCAGAACGGCATGCGCGAACAGCTCGAGAAGGCGGGCGTGATCCGGTCGCAGCAGCCGTCGCCGGGAGCCGAGCCGGGCTCCCAGCCCACGTCTCCCCCGCCGCTCGGAGAGGAAACGGGAGGAGCTGGAGCGACGGTGGTGCAGCTGATGCCGCAGCCGGCATGGCCTGCGGCGGCAACACCCGCGGCAACGGCGCTGCGGCTGCCGAAATCGCCGAATTTCAGCGACGAGCAATAACCGAAATGCGTCAGTGCCTCATGCCGAACAGAGCCCCTCGCCGCCCTTCATGGCGCAGCGGAAGCGGGAGCACGCCGAGGCCCGTTAGCGTCACGGCGCCCGTCCACGCGCCGACCAGCCAGCACGCCGCGGAGCCAGAGCCATGAACGATCTCTACGGCGAACTGAATCGCTGGTTGTCCGATGCGCTCGCCACACTCGTCGCCGCCGGGCACGGGCTGGTCGCCGAGTGGCCCCACAGGCCGAGCCCCCCGGTTCAGTTCCTGCTGTGTACGGTGTTCGTATGGCTCGTCCTGACCTGGATGGCCCGAACGCGCTCCTCCACCCTCCGCGCCGTCAAGGGTGACACTGCGAGCTATCTGCACGGCAACATGGAAGGATCTCCAGTCGAAACCGCACTGCAGTGCCTTGTCGCCATCGGGCGGCACTACGGCATCGATCTTTCCCCCGAGCGCATCAAGCACGACTTTGCGCTGCGGCCCGACGACGACATCACCCGGCTGCTTCCGAAGATCGCCCGCAGCAGCGGCATGCGCAGCCGCAAATTGAAGGCCGGGTGGAAGGACCTGCAACGCCTCGGCGACGCCTATCCGGTGATGGCCCGGCTGTCAAACGGCAACAGCGTCATCCTGCTCGGATTCAACGAGAACAAGGTCCGGGTCCTTGACCCCCTCGCCGACCGCCTCGCGGTATTGCCCCTCGACCAGACGACGTTCTGCAGGAAGTGGACCGGCGAGCTCCTGCTGCTGCGCCGCTCATTCGCGCTGACGGATGAAAGCCGGCCCTTCGGCTTTACCTGGTTCCTCCCGGAAGTCGTCCGCAACGGGGCGATGTTTCGCGACATCGCGGTGGCGGCGGTCGCGTTGCAGGTGCTGGCGCTTGCTCTGCCGATCTTCATCCAGATCACGGTCGACAAGGTGCTCGTGCACCAGGCCTATACGACGCTCGCTGTGCTCGCCATCGGGGTCAGCGCCGCGGTCATGTTCGAGGCAATTTTCAACTATCTGCGACGCATCTTGCTGGTCTACGCCTCGGCGCGAATCGATGTGCGCACCTCGATCCGCACCTTCGCGCGTCTGCTGTCGTTGCCGATCGATTTCTTCGAGCGCGCCTCGGCCGGTGTCATCACCAAGCACATGCAGCAGGTCGAGAAGATCCGGGAGTTTCTGACCGGCCGCCTCTTCCTGACGTTGCTCGACGCCACCTCGCTGCTGGTGATCGTGCCGCTGCTGTTCCTCTACAGCGGCCGCCTCGCCATAATGGTGCTCGGCTTTTCCGCCCTCACCGCTTGTGTGATCGGCGGGCTGATCCCGCTCTACCGCCGCAAGTTGCGCGTCCTTTACGAGGCCGAAGGGCAGCGTCAGGCCTATCTCGTCGAGACCATCCACGGCATGGAAACGGTCAAGGGGTTGGCGACCGAGCCCTTGCGCCAGCGCGACTGGGACGCGCTCTGCGCCCAGGCCGCCGAGTCGCGGTTCGACGTCGGGCGGATTTCGACCTCGGCGCAGGCGGTGATCGGGCTCCTCGAAAAGCTGCTGACGGTTGCGGTCGTCGGCGTTGGTGCCCTGCTGGTCTTCGACAACCAGATGACGGTGGGCGCGCTGATCGCGTTCAACATGCTGTCGGGCCGGGTCACCACGCCGCTCTCACAGATCGTCGGTCTGGTGCAAGGCTACCAGGAGGCCGGGCTCTCGGTGCGAATGCTCGGCAACATCATGAACCGCAGTCCGGAACGGCCACCGAATGTGCGCGGCCTGCGCCCGCCGATCGCGGGCACGGTCGAGTTCGAGCATGTGATCTTCCGCTACAGCGAAAGCGCTCCGCCGGCCCTGAACGACGTGTCGCTGACCATCCCGGTCGGTTCGGTTTTCGGCATCGTCGGCCGCAGCGGCTCGGGCAAGTCGACATTGACGCGGCTGATGCGCGGCACGTACCCGATCCAGCACGGCTCGGTGCGGATCGACGGTCATGAAATTCGCGAGCTCGACCTCCCGCATCTGCGCAGCAACGTCGGCGTCGTGATGCAGCAGTGCTTTCTGTTCCGCGGCACCGTGCGCGAGAACATCGGGGCGACCAGGCCAGATGCGACCCTGGAGGAGATCGTCCACGCCGCGACGATGGCGGGCGCCGACGAGTTCATCAAGCTTCTGCCGCAGGGCTACGACACCTTGCTCGAGGAGGGCGGCACCAACCTGTCGGGCGGCCAGCAGCAGCGCCTGTCGATCGCCCGTGCCTTGCTGCGCCAACCGCGCATCCTCATCCTGGACGAGGCGACCTCCGCGCTTGATCCCGAGAGCGAGGCGATCGTCCAGGCAAACCTTGCCCGCATTGCCGAGGGGCGAACCGTGGTCATGGTTTCGCACCGTCTGTCCTCGCTCGTCGCAGCGGACGCCATCGTCGTGCTCGATCGCGGCCGGATCGTCGATCACGGGAAACATGGCGAACTTCTGTCCCGCTGCATGACTTACCGACAGCTATGGAACCAGCAGAACAGGCATCTTGCCCGATGAGCACGCTCCTTCCAGCGGTGAGAGACTTTCAAAGCGATGCCCGCAAGATCGACGAGCGGCGTCCGCCCTGGGTCGTGGGGGCCACGCTGTACGTACTTGTCGCGGTCATCATGGTCGCAGGCGTTTGGGCGTCGGTGGCCAAGGTCGACCAGATCGTGGTCGCACCGGGCAAGCTGGTGACGACGGCCTCGATGATTGTGGTGCAGCCGCTTGAGATCTCGACCGTGCGCAGCATCGACGCCAAGGTGGGCGACATCGTGCGGAAAGGCGACGCATTGGCGACCCTCGACGCGACTTTCAGTGAAGCTGATGCCGACCAATTGCGGGGAAAGGTCGCGAGCCTCGCCGCGCAAATCGGGCGGCTCGAGTCCGAGCTCGACGACCGGCCGTACAAGCCCCAAAACCTGGATGACGAAACGCGCCTGCAGTCGACGATATGGATCCGGAGGATCGAGGAGAACAAGGCAAAGCTGGCTTCTTACGATCGGCAGATCCGTAATGTTCAAGCCCAGATGGCAACCAAGAGCGCCGATCGCGAGGCATTGGAGGTTCGCCTTGGCGTGGCAAAGGATCTCGAGACGATACGGGACGCTCTGGTGAAGAGGGAGGTCGGCTCGAAGATCGACTATCTCTCTGCCAAAGGTCAGCGGCTGCAGGTCGAGCAGGAAATGCTGCTTGCGGGCAATAACATGGCTGAGCTCGAGGAGAATGTGGAGCACTTGAAGGCCGAGGAAGCGGCTTACCTCGCAGAGTTCCGCCAGAAGACCGCTGAGGAGCTGGTCCAAGCGCGCCGCGAACACGATGCCGCGGCCAGAGAACTCGACAAGGCGGTGCGGCGGAAGGCTGTTACGGTGCTAACCGCACCCGCCGATGCGATCGTGCTCGAAGTGGCGCAGCGCACTGTTGGCTCGGTCTTGAAGGAAGCAGAGCCGCTCTACACCCTCGTTCCTCTGGGCTCTCCGTTGGAGGCAGAAGTCTCTGTCGGGGGGCTCGATGTCGGCCATGTCGAGCCCGGCAGTGAAGTTCGCCTGAAACTCGAGGCGTGGCCCTTCCAGAAGCACGGTACTCTGTCGGGTAAGGTTCGAACCGTCTCGGACGATACCTTCACGCCGGATCCGAAGAATGGTGGGCAGCAGCGTCCGTACTACAAGGCACGGGTGGAGTTGACCGCGACCGACCTGCGTGATGTGCCGAGCAGTTTTCGCTTGATCCCCGGCATGGCGGTATCCGCGGAGATCAAGGCGGGCAACCGCACGATCTTGTCATATTTCCTCTATCCGCTCCTGCGTGGTCTCGACGAAAGCATCCGCGAACCCTGAGTCACGAAGCTAATGCGAACCGGTCGAGGCTTCCCTCACGCGTACCTTCAGGGAAAATTAGAAACGCGGCAGCGCTCACGCGCACTGCCACCCGGCGTCGGCCGCTGGGGCCGGCGCTCCATCAACTCAAGGGTCCGGCCTCCGTCAGGAGCAGCCAGAGGATCCGAGCCAGCTAACGCCTCAAGTCGTAGACGTTGTCCATGGACGGGCCGCCCAAGGGCAGCGCCATGTCGTCGTCGAGCAGCCGGGTGATGCGGGCAAAGCCGACAAAGGCCTTTCTCGCTTCCTCGGCCGTCATCTTGCCCGACATTGCCGCCGCGCAGCAGTTCAGGGCGCATTGATAAACCGGGCCGCGCCTTCCCGTTGGCCACTTCCGCAGGAACACCATCGCCTCGGAGACGCTATCGACTTCCTCCACAGGGTGCCCCTGCCCACGCGCAATTCGCACTGGGGTAAAGAAATGCAAGCGATCCATCGTTATCCTCCCGGTTCGACCGCAGCGCAGTCGAACCTTATAGAACGCATGTCTCGCGGTTCGGTTCCAAACAAATTTGGTTGCCGCTGGAAAAACTTTGGAACCCGGCCGGTTGGCCACGATATGCACGAAAGGCGCGGCGACTCAATTCCGATCCAGGTTTGGCGCCTGCGATAATGGCGATTCTCATTGAATGTCTTTAAGGTGAAAGCCGGCAAATGGGTTGCTTGCCGGTTCCCCTGCGTCAGGCTTAACCTCTGCGGTCAACGCGTGAGGGCGCGTTTTGCAAAAGAGGGGAACACTTGCAATGACCATTCAAGGCGCATCGCCTGGCCTCTATAATGAGGACCTGGCTCCGGCAACGGTCAGGAACTGGGGGCCGTTTTCGATCTTCAACGTCTGGACCTCGGATGTCCACAGCCTCTGGGGCTACTATCTGGCGGCCAGCCTGTTTCTGTTCTGCGGCGGCTTCGTCAACTTCATCATCGCCATCGGCATCGGCTCGCTGATAATCTACGCGCTGATGAACTTGGTCGGCTATGCCGGTGTCAAAACCGGCGTGCCCTACCCCGTGCTTGCCCGCGCCTCCTTCGGCATCTGGGGTGCCAACGTCCCGGCGCTGGTGCGCGCCGTCGTCGCCTGCTTCTGGTACGGCGCGCAGACGGCCGCGGCTTCAGGCGCCATCGTTGCGCTGCTGACACGCCTGCAATGGTTCGATGAATTCAACAAGAGCTCGCATCTTCTGGGACATTCGACCCTGGAGGTGATCTGCTTCGTCATCATCTGGGCGCTGCAGTTGCTGATCATCCAGAAGGGCATGGAGACCGTGCGCCGTTTCCAGGACTGGGCCGGCCCGGCCGTGTGGGTGATGATGCTGATCCTGGCCATCTATCTTTGCGTGAAGTCGGGCACGTTCGCCTTTACCAGCGACATTCCGATGGATGTGCTGCTGGACAAGACCAAGGACGCCGGCGTTCCGGGCGAGCCCGGTTCCTGGACAGCGCTGTTTGCGGTGGCGGCGATCTGGGTGACCTATTTCTCCGCGCTCTACCTCAACTTCTGCGATTTCGCCCGCTACGCGCCGGACAACGCGGCGTTGCGCAAGGGCAACATCTGGGGCCTGCCGGTCAACCTCATCCTGTTCTCGCTTGTGGCCGGCGTCACCACGATTGCCGCGTACGACGTCTATCACGAAGTGCTGCTCCATCCCGACCAGATCTCGGCCAAGTTCGACAGCTGGTTCCTGGCCGCCCTCGCCGCATTGACCTTCGCGGTGGCGACGCTGGGCATCAATGTCGTGGCAAATTTCGTGTCGCCGGCGTTCGATTTCTCCAACGTCTTCCCGCGCCAGATCGACTTCAAGAAAGGCGGCTACATCGCGGCGCTGATTGCGCTGGTGCTCTATCCCTTCGCGCCGTGGGAAGGCAGTGCTGCTTCCTTCGTCAACGTCATCGGCGCGACGATGGGGCCGATCTTCGGCGTCATGATGGTGGACTATTATCTGATCCGCAAAAGCGAGGTCGATGTCGAGGCGCTCTACCGCGAGCACGGCGAATTCCGCTTCCAGAGCGGCTGGCACGTCAACGCCTTCATCGCCGCCGGCATCGGCGCGATCTTCTCCTCGATCCTGCCCAACTTCACCCACTGGCTGCCGTCCTGGTGGGGCGTCTATGGCTGGTTCTTCGGCGTGGCGATCGCCGGCGCCGTCTACTACGTGCTGCGCACCATGGCATTGGGCGCCGGAGCGAAGGTGGCGAAGGCTTGAAACGAGGCAGTAGGCAGTAGGGATCAGGCAATAGAGAATGCCACCTACTGCCTACTGCCTACTGCCTACTGCCTACTGCCTACTGCCTACTGCCTACTGCCTACTGCCCACCATCTCCGCCAAGCGGCGCACCGTGTTCCAGTTGCGCGACGTACCGACGCCCAGCCGCTTGTGATTGGCGGCGCCAAGCAGCCGCGAACTCGACCGCTTGCGCGAAAAGACGAGCCAGATGTCGCCGCCGACCAGAAGCACCCTCTCATCGTCGGCGGCACGGGCCTGAAGTCCCGACAGGGCTTCGTCGGCGACGGGTTGGCGCATCACCCGAACCGCGACCTGGTCGCCGGCCTCCGCCGATTCGGCAGGGAACGGATTGGACGCCGCAAGTTTCAACCAATCCTCGGCGCCGCGCACGATGATGTCGACATGGCGGCCGAAGCTCCTTTCGAACGCCCTCTCCAGCCGCTGTTCGAGAGCGGAAATTTTGGTTGTGCGCGCCTCGAAGACGAGGTTGCCGGTCGAAACCAGCGTGCGGACATTGCTGAAGCCGAGGCCTTCGGCCATCGCCTTGAAGTCCGACATGACGAGGCGTCGGCCTTCGCCGAGACCAATGCTGTAGAGCAATGCAACATAGGTCTGCATCGGCTGTCCGCCAGCCGATAGCTCAGACCAGCCGCGACTGGTCCACAGCCGCCGAGATGAAGCTCGCGAACAGCGGGTGCGGATCGAGCGGCCGGCTCTTCAGTTCCGGGTGGTACTGCACGCCGATGAACCAGGGATGATCGGGATATTCGACCGTCTCCGGCAGCACGCCGTCAGGCGACATGCCGGCAAAGACCAGGCCGCAATCCTCCAACCGCTCCTTGTAGTCGACATTGACCTCGTAGCGATGGCGATGACGTTCGGAAATCTGCGTGTCGCCGTAGATTTCGGCGATCTTCGAACCCTTGGCGAGCTCAGCCTGATAGGCGCCGAGCCGCATCGTGCCACCGAGATCGCCGGTGGCCCTGCGCTTTTCCAGCATGTTGCCCTTCAGCCACTCGGTCATCAGGCCGACGACCGGCTCATCGGTCGGACCGAACTCGGTCGACGACGCATGGTCGACGCCGGCCAGCGAACGGGCCGCCTCGATGCAGGCCATCTGCATGCCGAAGCAGATGCCGAAGTAAGGCACCTTGCGTTCGCGCGCGAACTTCGCCGCCAGGATCTTGCCCTCCGAGCCACGCTCGCCAAAGCCGCCGGGGACGAGGATGCCATGCACCTTCTCCAGCCACGGCGTCGGATCTTCCTTCTCGAAGATCTCGCTTTCGATCCAGTCGAGCTTGACCTTGACGCGGTTGGCGAGGCCGCCATGCGAGAGCGCCTCGATCAGCGATTTGTAAGCGTCCTTCAGGCCGGTATATTTGCCGACGACGGCGATCGTCACCTCGCCTTCCGGATTGTGGATGCGGTTGGACAATGCCTGCCAGGGCTCCATGCGCGGCTTCGGCGCCGGGTCGATGCCGAAGGCGGCAAGCACCTCCGAATCCAGCCCTTCCTGATGATAAGCCATCGGCACGTCGTAGATGTGCGGCACGTCGAGCGCCTGGATGACGGCGCTTTCGCGCACGTTGCAGAACAGCGACAGCTTCCGGCGCTCCTCCTTCGGGATCGGCCGGTCGGCGCGCACCAGCAGGATGTCGGGCGCGATGCCGATGCCGCGCAATTCCTTGACCGAATGTTGCGTCGGCTTGGTCTTCAGCTCGCCGGCCGTCGGGATATAGGGCATCAGCGTCAGATGCACATAGACCGCGTTGTTGCGCGGCAGGTCGTTGCCGAGCTGACGAATCGCCTCCAGGAACGGCATCGCCTCGATGTCGCCGACCGTGCCGCCGATTTCGCACAGCACGAAGTCGTAGTCGTCATTGCCGTCCAGCACGAAATGCTTGATCTCGTCGGTGACGTGCGGGATCACCTGCACGGTCGCGCCGAGATAGTCGCCGCGCCGTTCGCGCTCGATGATGTTCTTATAGATGCGGCCGGTGGTGATGTTGTCCTGCTGGTTGGCCGAGCGCCCCGTGAAGCGCTCGTAATGGCCGAGATCGAGGTCGGTCTCGGCGCCGTCATCGGTCACGAACACTTCGCCATGCTGGTATGGCGACATCGTTCCGGGGTCGACATTGAGATAGGGATCGAGCTTCTTGATCCGCGCGCGATAGCCTCGCGCCTGCAGAAGAGCCCCAAGAGCTGCTGCGGCGATGCCTTTTCCGAGTGAGGAAACCACGCCGCCTGTGATGAATACATATCGCGCCATGGGAGTCATCGCTTAACGCGGCCTGATTGATTCCGCCAGAGAAAAAACCGCCGCGAAGGCTTTTTCCCAAATGGCGCCGGTGCCCGTGGAGGGGCTTTGGTGCATTCAAAACGAAAGGGCCGGCGGTGCCGGCCCTTCGGCAGTTTGATGGCAAGCGTCAGATGCTGACGTTCTGGGTCGTTGGAGGTTACGACCCGGCCGCTAGATGATGACTACCTTGGTGCCGATCCTGACGCGGCTGTAGAGGTCCATGACGTGCTCGTTGATCATCCGGAAGCAGCCATTTGAAGCGCTGGTGCCGATCGACTGCGGCGCGATGGTGCCGTGGATGCGCAGATGCGTATCCTTCTTGCCGTCATAGAGGTAGATGGCGCGCGCGCCGAGCGGATTTTCGCCGCCGCCGGGCATGCCGTCCTTGTACTGGCCGTAGTGCTTGGGCTCGCGCTTTTGCATGTCCAGCGTCGGGATCCAGCGCGGCCATTCTTGCTTGTCGCCGACAGCCACCGTGCCCTTGAACTGCAGGCCTTCGCGGCCGACCGCGATGGCATAGCGGCGCGCCGTCGAATAGCTCTCGACGAGATAGAGGCGGCGCGCGCTGGTATCGATGACGATGGTGCCAGGCTCGTAGCCCGAGAAGGAAACGTCCTGCGGCACGAATTCCGGCTTCACCTTGAAGGGCCGCCTGGCGTCCTTCTTGGCGAGCGCCGAATCGAGCGCGCGGGTTTCCGGCAGGTAGTTGATCGAAGTCGCCGACTGAGCGCCGCCGAACAGGCCCGCAAACAGCCCGCCGGTGCTCGTCTGCTTTTGGCCGGGGTGTTCGCTGCGCAATTCGCCGTTATTGCCCGTTGCCGCTATGCTCATAACTTCGGCGGGGATCGGCTCCGCGGTCTCGATCGGAGCGATCGGTGTCAGCGGCTCGATCAGGTTGACCATCTTCTTGGCCGGCTTGTTGTCCGCGACTTCAGTCGAGCCGGCCGCCCCGCTGCTCTTTTTGGCGAGCCACTCCTGGCGCGAGGCATCCGCCTTGGCCTTGGCCGCCTCGCGCATCGCCACCTTGCGAGCCTCGAGCGCCTTTTCCTTGGCGGCTTCCTTGTCGGCCGCGATCTTGGCCTCGAGCTTGCTGATCTGCGCGAGATCGTCCGAGGTCGGGTTTTTCTTCTTCTTGAGAAGCTTCAGCTGCGATGCGTCGCTCTTGGCGGCGACGGGAATTGCGTTGGTCTTCTCGACCGACGGAGAAGAGACCATGTTTGCCGGTCCGGCAATGGCCGCGGAACCCATGCCGAGGACGGCACAGAATCCCAAGAGGATGAAGCTGCGAAGCTGCATGGCGAAGATCCGATTGTTCAAAGCAAGTTGCCCACGGCGTCGCCCGGCGCCCCCCAAGGACGCCGATAAGTGCCGCGCGCAATCTATAGTCGATTAGCCGTCATCGCCTCAAGCTGAGGCAGGCGCTACGCCCGGTTGAATCTTCGTGATCGGGCGCGCATTTGCCGCGACTGTGTTCAAAGAACAACAGATCACTGCCGGTGCTTGGCCAGCTACTGGTTCGGAACCTGCGGAGTGACCGGCAAGATGACGCCGTTGGCTGCCGGCGGCGTGGTCGGATTCGCCGGCGCCGGAGCTGCCGGGGCAGGCGCAGCCGGAGCGGCGGTGCCATTGGCAAGCGGCGTGGTGGTGGTGGTCGTGCCGCCGGCCGGAGCCGCGGGCTGCGAGCTGCCCACCGGACCATTGGAACCCGGCAGCTGGTTGAGCACGCCCTTGCCCGGGCTCGACGTGGCCGGCCGGTCGAGAATGTCGATCGGCTTCTCGCCGTAGCGGGCAATGATCGACAGCGCCAGCGAGGTCACGAAGAAGGCCGCCGCCAGGATTGCGGTGGCGCGGGTCAGCGCGTTGGCGGCACCCCGCGCCGTCATGAAGCCGGAACCGCCGCCGATGCCCAGGCCGCCGCCTTCGGAGCGCTGCAGCAGCACCACGCCGACAAGGGCGAGTACGACCATGAGGTGGATGACGATCAGTACGGTTTCCATAATTTATCCTGGCGAGGTCTTGCGCGACCGCGCATACGACCGGTGTTTTGGAGGCGGCTCCTTACAATGCTTTGGCGGCATTTCCAAGCCCGTGGCCGGGAATATGGGAAGCAATGCCGCCATTACAACGATTTATACCGCGCGAGCCTATGAGATGTTCATGTAGGCCTCGGCGATGGCCAGGAAGTCGGCCGCCTTCAGGCTGGCGCCGCCGACCAGCGCGCCGTCGACATTCTGGACGCCGAGCAGTTCCACCGCGTTGGAAGGCTTGACCGAGCCGCCATAAAGAATGCGCATCCTCGCCGCGGCATCGCCGAGCAGCGCGGTCAGTTTGCCACGGATATGCGCATGCGCGTCAGCGACGTCGGCTGCGGTCGGGGTCAGGCCGGTGCCGATGGCCCAGACCGGCTCGTAGGCGATTATGGTGTTGGCGGCGGTGGCGCTCGCCGGCACGGAACCGTCAAGCTGGCGCGACAGGACATCGAGCGTGGCGCCCGCCTCCCGCTCGGCGCGCGTCTCGCCGATGCAGATGATGGCCACCAGCCCTGCCCGCCAGGCGGCCGATGCCTTGGCGTGAACCATCGCGTCGTCGTCGCCAAACAGTTCGCGGCGCTCGGAATGGCCGACAATGACGTGGCTTGCACCGGCATCCTTCAGCATCTCGGCCGAAATCTCGCCCGTGAAGGCGCCGCTCTCCTTGGGATGGCAATCCTCGCCGCCTGCCTTCACCGGCGTCCGCGACAGGATCTCGGCGGCGCGCTGGAGCAAAGTCGCCGGCACGCACACCAACGCCTCGGTCTCCGCATCGAGCCCGCTCATGAACCCGTTGCCGATCGACCGCAGCTCATTGAGGGAGGCGCTGGTGCCGTTCATTTTCCAGTTGCCGGCAACAAGGGGGCGGATTCCAGGGGTCATGGGACGCATTCTCCGAGCGACATTAAGCAGCGCCCTCACTACCAAAATCAGGTCACAAAGCAATCGACAGTGGACCGGAAGGGCGCTATTGCGCTTGTTTCAGACTCGGCGCACGCGAAAATGCGCAAAAATCGGAAGTATGCATGCTTGGTATATTGAGAAGCGCGGCGGGTACCTGGGTCGCGAAGGCGTTGCTGTCCTTGCTGGTGGTGAGCTTCCTCGCCTGGGGTGCCACCACGCGCATGGTGGGCGGTGTTTTGGGTGGCCATCATCCGGTGATCACCGCCGGCGGCACGGAGGTCTCGATCAACGAGTACCGCCTCGCCTATGATCGCCAGCTCAGCCTTCTGTCGCAGCAATACGGCCAGCGCGTCACCCAGGAGCAGGCCAAGCTGCTCGGTGTCGACAACCAGGTGCTGTCGCAGCTCGTGTCGGGCGCCGTGCTCGACGAACAGGCGCGCAAGCTCGGGCTCGGCCTTTCCAAGGATCGCCTGGCCGAACTGACGCGCGAGGATCCGGCCTTCAAGGGCCCCGGCGGCCAGTTCGATCGCCGGACCTTCGAGTATCTCCTGCGCCAGCTCGGCATGCGGCCCGAGGACTATCTCAAGAACCGATCGCAGGTGGCAGTGCGCCAGCAGATCGTCGAGGCGATCTCCGACGGGCTCAAGGTGCCCCAGACCTTCCTGAAGGCGGTCGCGCTCTATCGCGGCGAGGATCGCACGATCGACTATCTCGTGCTGCCCAAGACACTGGTGCAGCCGGTCGAGGTCCCGTCCGACAGCGCCCTCAACGCCTATTTCGACGCCAACAAGAAGAGCTACGCGGCGCCGGAATACCGCAAGTTCTCCTATGTCCGGCTGGAGCCGCAGGACATCATGGATCCGTCCTCGGTGACCGACCAGCAGATCAGCGACGACTACAACAAGAATATCGCGCGCTACACCACGCCCGAGATGCGCACCATCGAGCAGCTGGTGTTCAAGACGCCGGACGCGGCCAAGGCCGCCTACGATTCGCTGAAGGCAGGCGCCACTTTCGACAAGCTCGTCACCGCTGAAGGCAAGACGCAGGCCGACACGCTGCTCGGCACGCTGGCCAAGGACAAGATCGCCGACAAGGCGGTGGCCGACGCGGCCTTCTCGCTCAATGCCAACGAGGTGAGCCCGGTCGTCCAGGGCGCCTTCGGTCCCGTGCTCTTGCGCGTTACCGAGATCAAGCCGCAGGTCGTGAAACCGCTTTCGGAAGTGTCCGGTCAGATCCGCAAGGATCTGGCGCTGGGCGAAGCGAGCCGCATCCTGCTCGACGTGCATGACAGCTATGAAGACACCCGCGCCTCGGGCGCCTCGCTCGCCCAGGCTGCCGACAAGCTGAAGCTCAAGGTCGTCACCATCGACGCCATCGACCGCACCGGCCAGCGCTCGGACGGCACGATCGTCAACGACCTGCCGGAATCGGCCGAACTCATCAAGTCGGTGTTCGCGGCCGAGCCCAATACCGAGAACGAAGGCCTGACCACCACGGACAATGGCTTTGTCTTCTACGAGGTGCAGTCGGTCACGCCGGCGCGCGACCGCACGCTGGATGAAGTGCGCAAGAAGGTCGTTGCCGACTGGACGGAGGCCGAGACCGACAAGCGGCTCGACGCGAAGGCTCAGGAGCTGGAGAAGCGCCTCAAGGCCGGCACCACGCTCGACGTCATCGCCGGCGAGCTCAAGCTCGAGAAGCAGACCAAGCGCGGCCTGAAGCGCGAGGCTGACGATGCCGATTTCGGCAAGGAAGGCGCCGCGGCGATGTTCGGCGTCGGCGAAGGCGGCACCGGCTTGATCCCCTCGCCCACCGGCGACGGCCAGATCCTGTTCAAGGTCGCCGAGGTTTTCGAGCCGGCGGGCGCCGACGGCAGCGCGGTGCCGGACGATGCGCAGAAATCCTTCGGCGCCGGCATGTCCGACGACTTGCTCGACCAGCTGGTGGCGCAGTTGCAGTCGCAATATGACGTTCGCATCGATCCGAACGCCGTTTCGCAAGCACAGGCACGATGAGCGCGCTCAAGACACATATAGCCAAGGTTGCCACCGGCACTGCGCTTTCCTTCGAGGAAGCGCGCGAGGCCTTCGACATTATCATGTCGGGCGACGCGACGCCCGGCCAGATCGGCGGCTTCCTGATGGCGCTGCGCGTGCGCGGCGAGACGGTGGGCGAGATATCCGGCGCGGTCGCCACGATGCGCGCCAAGATGCTGCGCGTCGAGGCGCCGCAGGGTGCCATCGACATCGTCGGCACCGGCGGCGACAATTCGCATTCGGTCAACATCTCGACCGCTTCGGCCTTCGTCATCGCCGCCGCCGGCGTGCCGGTCGCCAAGCACGGCAATCGCGGCCTGTCCTCGCTGACCGGCTCGGCCGACGTGCTGACGGCGCTCGGCGTCAGGATCGACATCTCGCCGGAAACGATCGGCCGCTGCATCCATGAGGCCGGCGTCGGCTTCATGTTCGCGCCGGCGCATCATCCGGCGATGAAGCATGTCGGGCCGACCCGCGTCGAGCTCGGCACGCGCACCATCTTCAACCTGCTCGGACCATTGTCCAACCCCGCCGGCGTCAGCCGCCAGATGGTCGGTGTCTTCCTGCCGGAGTGGATCATGCCGGTGGCCGAGACGCTGAAGGCGCTGGGCGCCGACCATGCCTGGGTCGTCCATGGCGATGGCTATGACGAGATCACCACCACGGGCGAGACCCAGGTTGCGGAGCTCGTCGGCGGGGAAATCCGCAGCTTCACCTTGACGCCGGAAGCCGTTGGATTGAAGCGGCACGCCAAGGAAGAGCTGCGCGGCGGCGACGCGGCCTACAACGCCAAGGAACTCCGCGATATGCTGGGCGGTGCCGCCGGCGCCTACCGCGACACGGTGCTGATGAATGCCGGCGCCGGGCTGGTCGTGGCCGGCAAGGCGACGACACTTGCCGATGGTATCGCGGCGGCGGCGCAAGCGATCGACAGCGGCCGCGCGCTTGGCGTGCTGGACAAGCTTGTCGAGATTTCGAACGGATAAGGCCTTGTCGGATATCCTGCGCAAGATCGAAGCCTATAAGCGCGATGAGATCGCGGCGGCGAAGGCGAAAATACCGCTAGCCGAGATCAAGGCGCGGGCGAAGGATGCCGATGCGACGCGCGGTTTTTTGGCGGCGCTTGAGGCAAAGCGCAGAGCGGGGAGCTTCGGCCTGATCGCCGAAATCAAAAAAGCGAGCCCTTCGAAGGGTTTGATTCGAGCCGATTTCGATCCGCCGTCATTGGCGCAGGCCTATCAGAAAGGTGGCGCCGCTTGCCTTTCGGTGCTTACAGACGCCCCCTCTTTCCATGGTGCTCCGGAATTTCTCACCAACGCGCGCAAGGCAGTGTCCCTGCCCGCATTGCGCAAGGATTTCCTGTTCGACCCCTACCAAGTCTACGAAGCACGAGCCTGGGGCGCAGACGCCATCCTGATCATTATGGCGAGCGCGGATGATGCCCTGGCGAGCGAATTGGAAGCTATCGCCTTCGAGCTCGGCATGGACGCCCTGATCGAGGTGCATGACGAGGCCGAAACGGAACGCGCGTTAAAGCTGTCGTCGCGGCTGATCGGTATCAACAACCGCAATCTGCGGACATTCGAGACCAGCCTTGAGACTTCTGAGCGGCTCGCGCCGATGGTGCCGGGCGGTTACCTGCTGGTCAGCGAAAGCGGCATCTTTACCCACGACGATTGCCTCAGGATGCAGAAAACCGGCATCGGCACCTTCCTCGTCGGCGAGAGCCTGATGCGGCAGGCGGACGTAGCCGCGGCCACCGAGCTCCTGCTGACGGGCAAGGCGCCAGCCGAGGCGGTTTGAGCATGCCTGCCCTCACCCATCTCGGCGCCAGGGGCGAAGCCAACATGGTCGATGTCGGCGACAAGGCCGAGACGACCCGCACGGCAATCGCCGAAGGCTTCGTCTCGATGCGGCCCGAAACACTGGAGATGATTCTCGCCGGCGACGCCAAGAAAGGCGACGTATTGGGAACTGCCCGCATCGCCGGCATCATGGCCGCGAAGAAGACGCACGAGCTGATCCCGCTTTGCCATCCGCTGCTTCTCAGCAAGGTCGCCGTCGAGATCGAGCCGGACCACACGCTGCCTGGCCTTAAGGTCACGGCGCTCGCCCGCGTCACCGGCAAGACGGGCGTGGAGATGGAAGCCCTGACCGCCGCCTCGGTCGCCTGCCTCACCATCTACGACATGGCCAAGGCAGCGGACCGCGCCATGGTTATCTCCGGCATCAGGCTGGTCGAGAAGACCGGTGGCAAGTCGGGTGACTACAAGGCGGGTTCTTAACGATGGCGCTGGTCCCAGTCGCCGAGGCGCTCGAGCGCCTGCTGGACGGCGCGACCGCGCTGCCGGGCGAAAGCGTGCCGCTGGCCGAAGCGGCCGGCCGGGTGCTGGCCGAACCGGTGGTCGCGCTGCGCACCCAGCCGCCGTTCAACGCTTCGGCCATGGACGGCTATGCCGCACGCTTTGCGGACGTGGCCTCGGTGCCGGCGCGGCTCTCCGTGATCGGCATCGCGCCCGCCGGGCGCGGCTTCATCGGCCTTGTCGGCAAGGGCGAGACCGTGCGCATCTTCACAGGCGCGCCACTGCCTGAAGGCGCAGACACCATCGTTATCCAGGAAAACGTTCGCGACCTTGGCGGTGGTCAGATCGAGGTGACCGAGCCGACTGCCGCGGGACGTAACATCCGCCGAGCGGGTCTCGACTTCTTGCGCGGCGACGTACTGCTCCAAAAAGGCCGCCTGCTCGATCCGGCGGCACTGTCGCTGGCGGCGTCCGCCAACCATCCGAGCCTCAATGTGGTGCGTCGGCCGCTGGTTGCCATCATCGCCACTGGCGACGAACTGCTGCCGCCGGGAAGTGAACTCGGCCCCGACCAGATCATTTCCTCCAATGCCTATGGCGTCTCTGCCGTCGCCCAGTCGGTTGGCGCGCGCGCGATCGACCTCGGCATCGCCGCCGACTGCCACAAGGCGATCGCCGCGCTGGTCGGGAAAGCGGTCGAAGCGCGCGCCGATGTCATCGTCACGCTCGGCGGCGCCTCCGTCGGCGATCACGACCTGATCCACGACGTGCTCACCAGCCAGGGCATGCAGCTCGACTTCTGGAAGATCGCCATGCGGCCCGGCAAGCCGCTGATGTTTGGCCGGCTTGGCGATGTCCGCTGCATCGGCCTGCCCGGCAATCCGGTGGCGAGCCTCGTCTGCTCGCAATTGTTCTTGAAGCCGCTGCTGGCGCGGCTCGGCGGCCGCGACCACAAGCAGGACGTGCGAACGGCCCGGCTGGGCACTCCGATGCAAGCCAACGACGTCAGGCAGGATTATGTGCGCGCCGTCGTGCGCGAGGAAGCCGGCGCGCTGGTCGCCACCCCCTTCGGCATCCAGGACTCCTCGATGCTGCGGATGCTCGCCGACGCCAACGGGCTGATCGTGCGTGAACCCTTTGCACCGGCCGCGCAGGCCGGCGCCGAATGCAGGGTGCTGATGCTGCGCTGAACAAACGTCGGCGCAGCCGATCGTTCAAACGTCGGCGCAGCCGATCGTAGTCCTTATTCGTCGACCAGCCTGCGGGTCAGCGGATGATCCGGGTCGGCGAGACCATCGACAACATTGAAATGATGCCGATCCGGCTCGACCACTGAATCGGTGGCGGCGCCGAGCCCGGTCCAGATGTTGGCGAGCAACGCGCTCTGGCGCAGGAATTCCGAACGCTCGCCGCCGCCGGCCCAACAGGTGATGCGGGCTCCCGGCTGTGGCCGCAGCAACGCCGGGCTCTCGCATAAGGCTTCCCGCTCGTCGATGTTCAGGGTCTGGTTCAGTCCGGTGAACATGAGCGGTCGAAGGTCGTGCAGGCCCGAGATCGAAACCACCTGGCGTATGCGCCGCGCCACGTCGGATGCCAGCGGCGAGGCTGCGCTCACCATCCGGCTGGCGAGATGTCCGCCGGCCGAGTGCCCGGTCAGCATCAGCGGACCATCGACCATGGCCGCCGCCTTGCCGATCGCCGACGCGACTTCGCCGGCAATGCCGCCGATCCTGATCTCGGGGCAAAGTGTGTAGGAAGGCATGGCGACGGCATAGCCGCGGCTGACCGCGCCACCCGCCAGATGCGACCAGCTGGTCTTGTCCGACTCCATCCAGTAGCCGCCGTGGATGAACACCACGAGCCCCCTTGGCGCGGCAGGTGGAAGAAAGAGATCGAACCGGTTGCGGGGCGCTTTGCCGTACACGATATCGAGCCGCGCCCTGCCCTGTGCCAGCAACTTTTCGCGAAACGCCTGCGCCGGGCCATCCCAGGCCGCCGGCCAACGCTCGCCGCCCGCGATGTTCGCGCCGTTGGCGTAGGCATTGTCCCAATTCGCGATGCGATGTTCCACCAACAGTACCCTCCCAAGACGCGTAGCTTTCAATCAGCAATGGCCGGCAGCGGACACAAGGTCAATGCGCCGGAGCAAAACATTTTAGGCTTGAAACAAATCTCACCCGGTGCGATCCTGCCTGACGACAGCCGACAATGGGAGGTCTGTCGGAACAGCCGAAACCTGCATTCCTTCGCCTCCCCAGGTGGCGTCGTCGGACAGGTGCGGCCGGAGAGCAGGAAGGGATAGCCGCAACATGCTTGGGGCTTCAGCACACACCGACACCTTCACGCGCGATAACCTGCCGCCGCCGGAGCAATGGCCGGACTTCCTTCTGCACGGCTTCGACTATCCCGAACGCCTCAACGCCGGCGTCGAATTGACCGACAGGCTGGTCGAGAAAGGCTTTGGCGATCGCACCGCGCTGATCGGCAACGGTCGCCGCCGCACCTACAAGGAATTGTCGGACTGGACGAACAGGCTGGCCCATGCGTTGGTCGAAAACTATGGTCTGAAGCCCGGCAACCGGGTGCTCATCCGCTCGGCGAACAATCCGGCCATGGTCGCCTGCTGGCTTGCCGCCACGAAGGCCGGCGCCGTCGTCGTCAACACCATGCCGATGCTGCGCGCCGGCGAGCTCGCCAAGATCGTCGACAAGGCGGAAATCAGCATCGCGCTCTGCGACACCAGGCTGATTGACGAAATGACTGCATGCGCCAAGGAGAGCGCGTTCCTCAAACAGGTCGTCGGCTTCGACGGTACCGCCAATCATGACGCCGAACTGGACCGCGCCGCACTCGACAAGCCCGTCACTTTCACGGCTGTCGACACCGGTCGCGACGATGTCGCGCTGCTCGGCTTCACCTCGGGAACGACCGGCGTGCCGAAGGCGACCATGCATTTTCACCGCGACCTGATGATCATCGCCGACGCCTACCCGCGCGAGATCCTGCAGGTGACGCCCGACGACATATTTGTCGGCTCCCCGCCGCTCGCCTTCACCTTCGGCCTCGGCGGGCTCGCCATCTTTCCCTTACGCTTCGGCGCATCGGCAACGCTGCTGGAGCAGGCGACGCCGCCCAATATGATCGACATCATCGAGACCTACAGGGCGACCATCTCCTTCACGGCGCCCACGGCCTACAGGGCCATGCTGAAGGCCATGGACGAAGGTGCCGACCTCTCCTCGCTGCGCGTTGCCGTTTCGGCCGGCGAGACTTTGCCCGCCCCTGTCTTCGAGGAGTGGGTGCGAAAGACCGGCAAGCCGATACTGGACGGCATCGGGGCAACCGAGATGTTGCACATCTTCATCTCCAACCGCTTCGACGACATGAAGCCCGGCTCGACCGGCAAGCCGGTGGGCGGCTACGAGGCGCGCATCGTCGACGCCGAGATGCGTGTGTTGCCGCGCGGCGTGGCAGGGCGGCTGGCGGTGCGCGGGCCGACAGGCTGCCGCTACGTGGCCGACGGCCGCCAAAAGGAATATGTCCGCGACGGCTGGAACCTGACTGGCGACACCTTTGTGCAGGACGAGGACGACTTTTTCCATTTCGCCGCGCGCTCCGACGACATGATCGTCAGCGCCGGCTACAACATCGCCGGACCGGAGGTGGAGGCCGCGCTGCTGTCGCATCCGGATGTCGCGGAATGCGCTGTCATCGGCGCGGAGGACGCCGAACGCGGCCAGATCGTCGAGGCGCATGTCGTGCTGGCGCCCGGAGCGATAGCGGACGCCGCGACCGTCAAGCGCCTCCAGGATCACGTCAAGGCGACGATCGCGCCTTACAAATATCCGCGCTCGGTCAAGTTCATCGCGGCCCTGCCCAAGACGCCGACAGGCAAGATACAGCGATTCCGCCTGCGCGCCGAAAAATCCCATTGAGCGAGCGAAGCCGTTTCAGGTGACGGCAGCCTTGACCGCAAAGCGGGCATCCCGCCATGCGCTTGTGCGCAGGATGTCTTCCAGCACGCCGACGGCGTCCCAGACATCCCGGTAGCCGACATAGAGCGGCGTGAAGCCGAAACGAACCGTCGACGGCGCGCGGAAATCGCCGATCACGCCGCGCTCGATCAAGGCGCGCATAAGTTGGTAGCCATGCGGGTGGGCGAACGACACCTGGCTGCCGCGCTCGGCGCCGTCGCGCGGGCTTTCCAGTTCGAGACCGAAGCCGCCGCACTTGGCTTCGACGAGCCGGATGAACAGGTCCGTCAACGCAACGCTCTTTTCGCGCACGGCCTTCATGTCGACTTCGTCCCACAGGTCCAGCGCTCCTTTCAGCGCTCGCATCGACAGCACTGGCTGCGTTCCGCACAGGAACCGCCGGATGCCCGTGCCGGCGGCATAGCCCTGTTCGAACGCGAACGGCCTGGCGTGGCCCCACCAGCCGCTGAGCGGCTGGTGAACGTCGCCGTGGTGGCGGCTGGCGGCATAGATGAAGGCCGGCGCGCCCGGCCCGCCATTGAGATACTTGTACGTGCAGCCGATGGCGAAATCGGCATTCGAGCCGTCGAGATCGACCGGCAGGGCGCCTGCCGTGTGGCAGAGGTCCCAGACGATCAGCGCGCCGGCCAGATGGGCCTTGCGCGTCAGCGCTGCTATGTCGCGCAGCCGGCCGGACTTGTAGTTCACGTGGTTGACCAGGATGACCGCGACGTCCTCGTCGATCAGCTCTTCGATCGTCGGGGCATCGACACCTTCGAGCCGCAGTACCGTGCCGTGCCGCGTCGATGCCACCCCTTCCGCCATGTAGAGGTCGGTCGGAAAGCTGTCGCCCTCGGCAACGATCGCCGAGCGCTCGGGCCGCATCGCGAGCGCCGCGTGCAGGACCTTGTAGATGTTGATAGAGGTCGTGTCGCACACCACGGTCTGACCCGGTCCGGCGCCGATCAGACGCCCGAGCCTATCGCCGAGCTCGACCGGCATGTCGAACCAGCCGGCGGTGTTCCACGCACGGATGAGATCCTGTGCCCATTCCTGCCTGGCGGCGGTCTCGATCTCGTTGAAGACTCCGATCGAAGCAGCGCCCAGCGAATTGCCGTCGAGGTATATCACGCCTTCGGGCAGGACGAAGCGATCGCGCAAGGCGCGTAGCGGATCCGCTGCGTCCATCGCCTCGACGTCAGCGAGATCAGGAATTCCCCACATTATGCAACCGCCTCCCATTTCGACCGAACGCCGCGCGCGCAATCTCGTCGGGCGGCGATGGGCGGTTGTCTCACCGTCGTCCGTGGGACGGCAAGAACCTTTTGTCCTTTGTTGGCTGGTCCATTGACGGCATGAACCGTGAGCCGAAGTCGCCGCCAGGTTGGCGTTTTGGCTTCGTTTCGTTCACGTTGCGCCACGCACACCGAGGAGCCGAAGGGACACCCCAGCGCCTTCGCGACGGCGTCGCCACCCATTTCAGCTTGAGGACCGGCCGCAAAATAGAACGGAATCAAGGCCTCAGGCCCACCGGCGGGGGCCAGGGCATCATCGGACGCAACATTGTTTCGGCAGCCTTAACAGATTCATTAAACTTTAAACGGTTGCGGAACACAACTGGAACAGATAGTGTTTGTTCTGGGTTTGTTTTTCTGATTCTGGTTTGAGAACCCAACGGGGGCCGCCGATGCTGACGCGCAAACAACATGAACTCCTGATGTTCATCCATGAACGCCTGAAAGAGAGCGGGATTCCTCCATCCTTCGACGAGATGAAGGAGGCGCTCGACCTTGCCTCGAAGTCGGGTATCCATCGGCTGATCACGGCACTGGAGGAGCGCGGTTTCATTCGTCGGCTGCCGAACCGGGCGCGCGCGCTCGAAGTGCTGCGGCTGCCGGATTCGATTGCGCCTGGCCTGAATGCCGCGAAGAAATTTTCGCCAAGCGTCATCCAGGGCGGCCAAGGCGCCCTTGGCCGGCAGATCAAGCCGGCAGCCCCCTTGCGCACGCCGACCCCCAGCAATGACGAAGCCGCTTCGGCCGTGTCCATTCCGGTGATGGGCCGCATCGCCGCCGGTGTGCCGATCGACGCCATCCAGCACCAGACGCATTCGATCACCGTGCCGCCGGATATGATTTCGGGCGGCGAGCACTATGCGCTGGAAGTCAAGGGCGACTCGATGATCGAGGCCGGCATCTTCGACGGCGACACCGTCATCATCCGCAATGCCAACACGGCAAGCCCGGGCGAGATTGTGGTGGCGCTGGTCGACGACGAGGAGGCGACGCTCAAGCGCTTCCGCCGCAAGGGCGCGTCGATCGCGCTGGAAGCCGCCAATCCGGCTTATGAGACCCGCATCTTCGGGCCGGACCGTGTGAAGGTGCAGGGCAAGCTGGTCGGTCTGATCCGCCGCTACTGAGTTTGTTGCGCTGGCTTCGGACCCGTCCTCTCTGGCTTTTTGTAAGGCGGCAATCCCCTCGCCTCGCGGGCGTATTTGCGCTGCTCATGCCAGGGCCGGTAGGGCTTTTCGACGGCGTAGCGAACGGTTGGCTGCGCCGTAGCCGATTGCGTGTCGAAGAAGACGGCGGCACTCCCGTCGCGCGCCAGCTGCCGTTTGGTGACGACAAGGATGCGCGGATCGCGGCAGGGATTGTAGGCCGTGGCGTCGTTGATGACGATGAGGTCGGCAAAGCCGCAGGCCGGCCGCGCGCTGTCGCGATTTTCGGCAAGCGCGACGATCGCGCCGGAAGGATGCCGGCCGATGCAGAGGTCTCCGGTGCAATAGAAGGGCGAGCCAGGCGGCAGGTCGACGGGATCGGCGACGCCGAGTGCGCCGTTGGCGAATGTCTCCGGCGGCACGACTTCCTCGGCCTTCAACGCTCGTTTCCAGTTATCGGTGGTGAACTCGTTGGAGCGTACGCGGTTGATGGCGAGTTCGCCACCGCCGATCGGCATCGCCACCAGGTGCGCGTCCTCGGAGATGAGCACGTCCGGCGTGCGGACATGCGGGATGGCCAGCAGCGCGGCGAGCGCGAAGGGTATGGCGGCAAGCCTTAGCCAGGTGGTGGCCATGGTCGCGATGACCAGCGCAATCGTCGCCAGCAGCACCGACTGGATAGAGATCAGCCCGACGGCATCGACCGGTGAGCGCTCGGAAATCCATGCCGAAATGGCGATCATCGCCGTCAGGCCCTTGCCCATCACATAGAGGAATGGGCCGTCGAAGCCGAACGGCATCGCCAGCGCGCTCAACACGGCGAACGGCATGACTATCAGCGAGACGATAGGCATCACTGCCAGATTGGCCAGCAGGCTGAGCGGCGACACGCGCTGGAAGTGCCAGATGGCAAACAGCAATGTCGCGCTGCCTGCGATGAGCGACGTGATGGCAGCGCCGCCCACTCCAACCGCCAGTCTTCGCGATGCGAACCCGAGAAACGAACGCTTTGCCGGCGGCGCGGTCGTTTTGCCGGCGCGATAATCGGCCCAGCCGGCATAGGCGCCGACCAGGGCAGCGGTGGCCGCGAACGACATCTGGAAGCTCGGGCCGACCACTTCATGCGGCGAGACCAGGATGACGGCGATCGCCGAAATCGCCAGATTGCGCATCGTCAGCGCCGCGCGGTCGAAGAGCACTGCGACCAGCATCACGGCGAGCATGATGAAACTTCGCTCGGCCGCCACCACGATACCCGAGATCACGAGATAAGCGGCGATCGACGTCAGCGCGATGGCCGCGGCATATTTCTTCACCGGCCGGCGCGACGAGAAATCCGGAAACAGCGCGAAGGCACCGCGCAGCAGGAACATGACCGTGCCGGCGACCAGCGCCATGTGCAGGCCGGAGATCGAGATGATGTGATAAATGCCGGTGCGTCGCATCGACTCGTTGATTTCTTCCGGAATGCCGGCGCGCACGCCGACGATCAGCGCCGCCGCGATCTCGCCTTCGGAGCCGCCGATGGTGTTCCTGATGTGGTCTGCAATCCCTTCGCGGGCATTTTCTATGGCCGATGCCATGCGCGCGCCGAATGGCGCCTCAGCCGGCGCGATCAGCTTCGGGTCGCCCAGGAAGAAGCCGCTGCCGCCGATACCGGAAAAATAGCTGTCGAAGGAAAAATCGTAGCTGTCGGGCCGAACCGGGCCGGTCGGCGGCAGCAGCTTGGCATAGCCGGTCAGCGTCGACCCGGCCGTCATGTCGGGCGGAATCCTCCGTGCCGAAAGCCTGACGCGCTCCGGCGCGTAGCGCAGTGTCGGATGCTCCGTGGAAATGAGATCGATGGTCAGCCGAACACGGCCGTTGGCCATCGCCTCGGCGGTGACAAGGCGGCCCGTCAGTCGCGTTTGGATTTCGGATCCGAGCATCGGGGTTGCCGCCCGCCAGGTTTCCACCTTGGCAGCCAGAAAGCCCAGGGCGCAGAAAAGCGCCGCCACGAAGATAAGGTGCGTTCTCGGCCGGGCACGCGACGCCGCCGCGCAGGCGCCCATCAGCGCCACCGCCGCAAGCGGCCTGTAGAGGTCGGGCTCGGTGGTCAGCGAGAAGTAATAGGTGACGCCGGCGGCCAGGAACACCGGCACCAGCAGGAAGCCGATGCCGCGGTCGAGCTCGGCTGCGGCGGCGGCGCCGATGCTTTGACGAAAGGCGGGAAGGCTGATGCGACTGAGCGGCTTGCGAAGCCGGCCCGAGGACGCCGAAACAGCGCCGGACGCGTCGCCCGGCGGCAACGTCTCCGGGGCGGCCGGGCGCGGTTCTGGAAGCGAAATCGGCGCGGCTTCGGCGGGCGTGCCATAGGCAAACATCAGGCGCTCGCTGACGCCAGCTGTCGTTCCCTCGCCCTCGTTCGCACCCCGGCTTCGTCCAGCCATCGGGTCTGCCCCTTGCGCCCCAGACGGCCTATGCTACATGAACGCGCAAAGCGCGAAAGTCCGCGCAAAACATGCCTGTTTTCTGTGCAAGCCTGAGAGTTCCATGTCCGACAAGGTCGTCACCCGTTTTGCCCCCTCGCCCACAGGCTACCTGCATATTGGCGGCGCGCGCACGGCGCTGTTCAACTGGCTTTATGCCAGGCACGCCGGCGGCACGATGCTGCTGCGCATCGAGGACACCGATCGCGAGCGCTCCACCGAGGCTGCCACGGCTGCCATTCTCGACGGACTGACCTGGCTCGGCCTTTCCTGGGACGGCGAAGCCGTGTCGCAGTTCGAGCGCGCGCCGCGCCATCGCCAGGTGGCCGAGGACCTCGTGCGTATGGGCAAGGCCTACTACAGCTACGAGACGCCGGCGGAGCTCGAGGCGATGCGCGAGGCGGCGCGCGCCAAGGGTCTGCCGCCGCGCTACAACGGCCAGTGGCGCGACCGCGATCCCTCCGAGGCGCCGGCGGGCGTCAAGGGCGCGATCCGCATCAAGGCGCCGACCCAGGGCGAGACAATCGTGCATGACCGCGTCCAGGGCGAGGTGCGCTTCCCCAACAAGGACCTCGACGATTTCATCATCCTGCGCTCGGACGGCAACCCGACCTATATGCATGCCGTCGTGGTCGACGACCATGACATGGGCGTCACCCACATCATCCGCGGCGACGATCACCTGACCAACGCCGCGCGCCAGACGGTGATCTACAACGCCATGGGCTGGGAGGTGCCTTCGATGTCGCACATCCCGCTGATCCACGGCGCCGACGGCGCCAAGCTGTCGAAGCGTCACGGCGCGCTCGGCGTCGAGGCTTATCGCGCCATGGGCTATCTGCCGGAGGCCCTGCTGAACTACCTGGCCAGGCTCGGCTGGAGCCATGGCGACGACGAGGTGATGTCGATCAAGGACATGGTCGCCTGGTTCGACATCGGCGACGTCAACAAGGGCGCGGCCCGCTTCGACTTCGCCAAGCTCGAGGCGCTGAACGGCGTCCATATGCGCAAGATGGACGACAAGGCGCTGTTCGACATCTTCGTCGACACCTTGCCCCATCTCGAAGGCGGTCCGGCGCTCGCGGCAAAACTCGATGACAAGCGCAAGGCGCAGCTGCTCGCTGCGATGCCCGGTCTCAAGGAGCGGGCCAAGACCCTGGTTGAGCTGGTCGACGGCGCGGCTTTCCTGTTCGCCGAGCGGCCATTGCCGCTGGACGAGAAGGCCGCCGGCTTGCTCAACGCCGATGCGCGCGCGATTTTGCGCGGCGCGCATGGCGCCTTGTCTTCCATCGAGGGCGACTGGAACGCCGCCTCGGCGGAGGCGTCGATCCGCGTATTCGCGCAGGCCGGTGGGCACAAGCTCGGCGCCGTGGCCCAACCGCTGAGAGCCGCGCTGACCGGCCGCAGCACCTCGCCCGGCGTGTTCGACGTGCTCGCCGTGCTGGGGCGCCAGGAAAGCCTGGCACGGATTGGGGATCAAATCGATTAGGAGCGAACTGGCCCAAGAAGATTGGCATTGAAAGGTGCGTTTCGCAGTGCAACATTGGACCTTGGCCCAATCAGGCACGCACCTCCTAAAATGCGGTGGCGAGTTCGCGCATTCCGGTGACTTCGACGTGTCGTTTGCAGGAATTGCCTTGCCGGCATGAGGATACAAAAGGAGTTTGAGAATGAGCGAAGCTGCGACAAAACAGCACCCGGGCAGCAAAACGCACGAGTCGACCGCCAGGCTGGAACTCGCCGGCAAGACGCACGAACTCAAGGTGCGAAGCGGTACGGTCGGGCCCGACGTCATCGACATCGGTTCGCTCTACAGCACCACCGGCGCCTTCACTTATGATCCGGGCTTCACCTCGACCGCAAGCTGCGAGTCGGGCATCACCTTCATCGACGGCGATGCCGGCATCCTCTTGCATCGTGGCTTCCCGATCGATCAGCTCGCCGAGCACGGCGACTTCCTCGAGGTCTGCTATCTCCTGCTCTACGGCGAGTTGCCGACCAAGGCGCAGAAGGACGATTTCGATTATCGCGTGACCCGCCACACCATGGTGCATGAGCAGATGTCGCGCTTCTTCACCGGCTTCCGCCGCGACGCGCACCCGATGGCGGTCATGTGCGGCGTGGTCGGCGCGCTGTCGGCCTTTTACCACGACTCGACCGACATCTCGGACCCCTACCAGCGCATGGTCGCCTCGATGCGCCTGATCGCCAAGATGCCGACGATCGCGGCGATGGCCTACAAGTACCATATCGGCCAGCCCTTCATTTACCCCAAGAACGATCTCGGCTTCGCAGCCAACTTCCTGCATATGTGCTTTGCCGTGCCGTGCGAGGAGTACAAGATCAATCCGGTGCTGGCGCGCGCCATGGACCGCATCTTCATCCTGCACGCCGACCATGAGCAGAACGCCTCGACCTCGACCGTTCGCCTCGCGGGCTCGTCGGGCGCCAACCCGTTCGCCTGTATCGCCGCCGGCATCGCTTGCCTGTGGGGTCCGGCGCATGGCGGAGCCAACGAAGCAGCGCTCAACATGCTGGGCGAGATCGGCCATGTCGATCACATTCCGGAGTTCATCGCCCGAGCCAAGGACAAGAACGATCCGTTCCGCCTGATGGGCTTCGGCCACCGCGTCTACAAGAACTACGACCCGCGCGCCAAGATCATGCAGAAGACCGCGCACGAGGTGCTGGGCGAACTCGGCATCAAGGACGACCCGTTGCTCGACATCGCGATGGAACTGGAAAAGATCGCGCTGACCGACGAGTACTTCATCGAAAAGAAGCTCTACCCGAACGTCGACTTCTATTCCGGCATCACGCTGAAGGCGCTTGGCTTCCCCACCACGATGTTCACCGTGCTCTTCGCGGTTGCCCGCACAGTCGGCTGGATCGCGCAGTGGAAGGAGATGATCGAGGACCCGCACCAGAAGATCGGCCGTCCGCGCCAGCTCTACACCGGCGCCACGGAACGCGACTACGTGCCGATTGCGAAAAGGTAGGATTAGGGAATGGGCAGTAGGGAATAAGAGCCCTACTGCCTACTGCCTACTGCCTACTGCCTACTGCCTACTGCCTACCGCCTACTGCCTACTGCCTACTGCCTTCCTCATGCACCCCATCACCACCTCCGCGGCGATCTCGCCTGAAGGCCTTTCGGTGGCCATGCGCCGCGCCACTTCGGCAAATCCGTCCTTTTGCCAGGCGCGATAGGCGGTGTCGGCAAACAGCGCCTCCAGCTGCCGCGCCAGATAGTGCGGCCGCACATACTGGTTGTAGCTTTCCGGCACGACGGGCCGATCGGCGATGAGATTGGGCAAGGCGGCGCTCCACACCGTGATCAGACGCTGGACCATCAGCATGATCGGATCGAATTTGTAGCACGAGATCATTGGCACGCCCGAAAGCGCAAGCTCGAGCGACACGGTTCCCGATGCGATCAGCGCCGCATCGGCCTTGCCGAAGGCCTGCCATTTGCGCTCGGCATCGAGGATGATCTCCGGCTTTTCATCCCAGCGTGCAACCGAGGTTCTGACCAGTTCGGCGACAAGCGGCACGGTCGGCAAAAGCAGGCGCAAGCGGTGTCCACGCGCGCGCAGGGCCGACACCGTCTCGCCGAACGGAACGACAAGCCGGCTCACCTCGCCACGGCGCGAGCCCGGCAGCACAAGCAGGGTCTTGACACGATCATCGGTGAGGTCGCGCGGCTGGCTCTGCGTCTTGGCGGCGGCAAGCACGCCCGGATCCTGCGTCAGCCGGTGGCCGACATAAGTGCCGGGCGGTCCGCCAAGACGAGCAAGCGCCTTCACCTCGAACGGCAGGATGCACAGGATGTGGTCGATATAAGGCTTCATCGCCACCGCCCTGCCCGGCCGCCATGCCCACACGCTCGGGCAGACATAGTGAACGATAGGGATGGACGGGGCTGCGGCACGAACCTTTTTCGCTACACGCAGCGAGAAGTCGGGGCTGTCGATGGTAATGAGACAATCGGGCCGCTCGGCCGCGATCGTCGCCGCCGTCTGGCTGATACGACGCATCAGCCGCGGCAGGTCGCGCAGCACCGCGCTGAAGCCCATCAGTGCGATCTCGCTGCCATCGAAGAGCGGCGTCAGCCCCAGCTGCTGCAGGTGCCGGCCACCGATGCCGACGAGCTGAACCTTGCGGCCCGTCGAGCGCTCGAGCGCCCGCACGATGTCGGCGCCGAGCAGATCGCCGGATTCCTCGCCGGCGACGATCGCAAGCTTGAGCGGCTTGTCCGCGGCCATTAGCCGGCTCCCCCATTGGCCGGCTCGGCTGAGGGCAGGCCGACGATGAACAGGCCAAGCGCGTTCGCGCGCGCAATCGTGGCCGGACCCTCGAGGATCAGTGAACGGCCCGCCTCGACGGCTATTCCGGCCAAGCCTGCCGCATGCGCGGCCTCGATCGTTTGCGGGCCAATGGAGGGCAAGTCGGCCCGTAGTTCTTGGCCCGGCTTGGCGCATTTGACCAGCACGCCGCGCGCTTTGCCAGCCAGCCTGCCGTGGCCACGCAATTCCCGCGTTCTGTCGAGCAGGCCGGCTGTGCCTTCGATGCCCTCAAGCGCGACGGCCCGGCCTCCGATCGCAACCGCTGCCTGGCCGATATCGAGCGCGCCGATGGCCCTGGCCGCCGTGCGGGCGGCCTGGATGTCGCGCCAGTCGGATTGATTTGGCCGGGTCGCCGTCAGAGGACCTTCGCCGGCTGTCAGTTCCGGAACGATTTCGTGCGCGCCGACGACCTTGATGCCCCGCGATTCGAGGCCCCGCGTCAACACCTTCAGCAGGCCATCGTCACCGCGTCGCAATGCTCTGACCACCGAGGGAAGTATCGCCAGCAGGCCAAGGGTGGGCCTTATCTTGCTTAGCCGCGGCCTGCGCTTGATCTCGCCGGCCAGGACCAGATGCGTGATGCCCTGGCGCCTCAGCAATGGAAGCAGCAGGCCGATATCTTCCAGCGCGAGTTTCTGCCGATCGTAGGCCGCGAAGTCAGCCTCGCGGTCGACCTCACCCGCAGCGATGATGATGAAGGGCACAAAACCATGCTTGACCAGGCCCTCGGCGACCTCGACGGGCAAGCTGCCGCCACCGGCGACAATGCCGACCTTCGAGCCCGGCGCGAGTTGGAACCCTGATGCGGCGCGCTCAGACCTCGTCATCGCTGCTGTCATCGGCGCCGCCGCCCTTCAGCGGCGGGACCGCATAGTGCCGCTTGCCGCGACCCGATATGAAATCGATCATCTTCATAGCGGCCGGCGACGAGGAGAACTCGGCCTTCGCAAGTTCGACATTCTCGCCCACCGTGCGAGAACGGTCAAAAATCGCCCGGTAAACCTTGCGCAGCAGGTAGATTTCGGCACGCGGCAAACCGGAGCGCTTGAGACCAACGATGTTGAGGCCGCGCAGCTTGGCACGATTGCCGGCGGCAATGGCGTAGGGAATGACATCGCCAACGACCGCCGAGCAGCCGCCGACGAAGGCGTTGTCGCCCACGCGCACGAATTGATGAACGGCGGTCAGGCCGCCGATATAGACATTGTCGCCTATCTCACAATGGCCGCCGAGCGTCGCGCCGTTGGCGAAGGTGGCGTTTTTGCCGACGACGCAATCATGGGCGATGTGGGCGTAGGCGAGGAAATTGCCGTTGTCGCCGACAGTCGTCTCACCACGGCTGGAATCCGTGCCGACATGCATGGTTACGCCTTCGCGCAGGGTGCAGTTCTCGCCGATGACCAGGGTGGTGCGCCCGCCCTTGTGCTTAGTATTCTGCGGCGGCGCGCCAAGCGTCGCCATCGGATAGACCTTGGTCCCGGCCCCGATCGTCGTTGCGCCCATCACCGCCACATGGCTGACCAACTCGACGCGGTCGCCGATGATCGCGTCGGCGCTGATATGGCAGAAGGGTCCGATGCGGACGCCTTGCCCGAGCCTGGCTCCTTCTTCGACGACCGAGGAAGGATGGATGGATGTCTCTAATTTCATGAGCATTTCGAACCGTCAGCCGGTGACCATCATGGCCGAAACCTCGGCTTCGGCGGCCTTCGCGCCGTCAACCATCGCCTCACAGGCGAATTTCAGCAGGTTGCCGCGCTTCTTGATCTTTTTGACATGGATCCTGAGCTGGTCGCCAGGAACCACCGGTTTGCGGAATTTCGCGTTGTCGATGGTCATGAAATACACCAGCGACGGCTTTTCCGTGTTGAGGCAGCGAATGCAGATCGCGCCGGCAGTCTGAGCCATGGCCTCGATGATGAGCACGCCAGGCATGACCGGCTGCTGCGGAAAATGGCCCTGGAAATGGGGCTCGTTGATGGTCACATTCTTGATGCCGACAGCGGATTCGTCGCCGTCGATGTCGACGATCCGATCGATCAGCAGGAACGGATAGCGGTGCGGCAGGAGCTTCATCAGCCCCATGATGTCGACCGCATCGAGTGTCGTTGCCACCATGTCAGCCATTCCCGTCGCCTTGCTTGCGCGTCCTGGCCATCTTGCGAAGCATCGCTATCTCACGCATGGCTTCCGCCATGGGCTGTGCCGGATAGCCTCCCCAGATCTCGCCTGCCGGCACGTTATTCATGAATCCACTTCTCGCAGCTAGCTTGGCGCCCGGCCCGATGGTCAAATGGTCGGCAAGGCCGACACCGCCGCCCATGGTGACGTTGTCGCCGACGACGACGGAACCGGAAATACCCGAAAGTCCGGCTATAATGCAATTGCGGCCGATGCGAACATTGTGGGCGATCTGCACCAGATTGTCGATCTTGGTGCCTTGGCCGATGATGGTATCGGACATCGCGCCGCGGTCGACAGTTGAATTGGAACCGATCTCGACATCGTCCTGGATGATGACGCGGCCGATCTGCGGCACGCGTTCGGGTCCCTTGGCGCCGCCTACGAAGCCGAAACCGTCCTGGCCGATCCTTGCGCCGCCATGGATGATGACGCGATTGCCGACAAGCGCATACTGGATGCTGGCGCCGGGACCTATGAAGCCTTCGCGTCCGACCTGGCAGGAACGGCCAATGACGGCGTGAGGCGCAATGACCGTGCCGCTGCCAATGGATACGCCGGGACCGATCACGGCACCCGCCTCGATGATCGCCCCTTCCTCGACATGCGCGGTCGGATCGACAAACGCATGCGCCGAGATGCCGGTTTCGCCGGTCATCGGTCCAGGCGTTGCAGCCTGCGGAAACAATAGGCGGCCGACCATCGCGAACGCTTGTTGCGGACGTGGATGCATGAGCACCGCGATGCCCGGCGGCGCCTTGCCGGCGAAATCGGCGGGGCACAGCACCGCGGCCGCCCTCAGCGACGGCATCAGAGCGAAATTGCGCTTGCCGTCGACAAAGACCAGCGCGCCATCGCCGCCTTCGCTGGCGGGAGCCAGCGCCTCGATGGCAATCTCGGCCTGGGCGGCATCGAGCAGGCTGGCGCCGGTCAGATTCGCGACCTCGCCAGCCGTATACCGGCGTGAAGGCGCGAAGAACACCGGATCGGTCATTCCAGAAGCAATATCCAGCTGGGTCGGATCAGTCTAGTCCGGGCCATCAGCGGCCCGGAACCATCGCAACCACAAAATTAGAATCGGGTCGCTATACCGAAGTTGAATTCCTGCACGTCGTCGGTCGACTCTTTCTTGACCGGAATCGCGTAATCGATGCGGATCGGGCCGAAAGGCGAAGCCCACATCAGGCCGACACCGACCGAAGCGCGCAGCTTCATGCCGGTAGAGTCTGGATTGACGTCGGCAAGCTTGTTGCCATAGAGCGTCGCCGCATCAGCAAACACCGCGCCGCGCAACCCGAAGCTTTCCGGAATGACCGGCAAGGGGAATTGGGCCTCGGCAGAGGCGTTGAAGTAAGTGGTGCCGCCAAGGTGGTCGCCGCTAGCGTCGTTGGCGATCGGGCCGATGCCGCCATATTCGAAACCGCGGATCATGCGATTGTTGCTCTGGAAATAGTCGAAAATACGCAGATCGCTGCTGCCGTAGCCCGCCAAATAGCCGGCACCGCCAGAAACAAGTCCGACCAGATCGAGCTGCTCAGATAGGGTCTGATACACGCTCGCACGCCCGGTCACCTTCACCCATTTGGCATCGCCGCCGAGACCGGCAAACTCCGTCGTGCCGGTAATGTAGAGACCCTCATGCGGGTTCTTCATGTCGTCGATCGTATTGTAAACCAGCCCGAGGCTGACCGAAGACTTGACCCACGGACTCTCGGCAATGCCATTCAATATCGCAGTAGAAATGGTGCACTTTGACGGATCGTAGGCGCCACCGGCATCCACGCACCCGTCCGCGATCGAATATTTCTCTTGCGAGATGTTGTACGCAAGTTGCGTCGAAATGCTGTCGGTGATCGGCAGGCCGAAGCGAACGGTCGCGCCGGTGACGTCGCTGTCATAGTGGGTATATTCGCGGGTCGACTTGTAGATGTCGAAGCCTGCCGCGATGCGCCGGCCAAGGAAATACGGCTCGGTGAAGGAGACGCTGTAATCGCGCGAATTCTTGCCGCCGCCGGCCGATAGCTTGATGTACTGGCCACGGCCGAGGAAGTTGCGTTCGGTGACGGAACCCTCGACGGAGGGGCCGGGCGTGTCGCCGCCGGTCGAATAGCCGGCGCCGATCGAGAACTCGCCGGTCGACTTCTCGACCACGGTGACCACGAGCACGACCTGGTCAGGGGCCGAGCCCGGCACCGTCGAGATGTCGACCGACTGAAAGTAATCAAGGTTTTCCAGCCGCTTCTTCGCGCGCTGGATGAGGACCTGGTTGAAGGCATCACCTTCGCTGACATCGAATTCACGCCGGATGACATAGTCGCGCGTGCGGTCGTTGCCGCGGATTTCGATGCGCTCGATATAGGCCTTGGTGCCCTGGTCGATGGTGTAGACGACCGAAATGGTGTGGTTCTCGAAATTACGGTCGCCACGCGGCGTCACCTGGGCGAAAGCATAGCCCGAGCCAGCGACCTTCTCGGTCAAGGCGATGATCGAATCCTCAACGTCCTTGGCGTTGTAGACATCGCCCTTGTGGGTTTCGACCACCGATTCCAGCGACTTCGAGTCGACTTCCGCGATGGTGCTTTCCACACTGACGTCGCCGAACGTGTAGCGGTCGCCTTCCTGCACGGTGATGGTGACCGTGTATTTGTTGGTGGTGTCGTCGAGCTCGCCGACTGCCGACACGACCTGAAAATCGGCATAGCCGTGATTGTAGTAGAAGCGGCGCAGCAGCTCCTGGTCGGCGCGCAGCTTGTCCTCGTCATAGACGTCGTCGCGCAGCACGAAGGACAGCCACGACGAGCGCTTGGTGTTGATGACGTCCGACAGGCGGCGGCTGGAATAGGCGTGGTTGCCGACGAAATTGATCGCTGCGATCTGGGTGCGGCCGCCTTCGTTGATGTTGAAGACGACATTCACGCGGTTGTCGCCCAGGTCCATGATCTGGGTGGTCACGGCGGCGTCGTCGCGGCCGATGCGCTTGTAGGCCGTCTTGATCGCCTCGACATCGGCGTCCAGCGCCTGCTGCGAGAATGTCGCGCGCGGCTTCAGCTGGATCCCGGCCTGAAGCGCATTGTCCTTGATCTTCTTGTTGCCCTGAAACAGGACCTGGTTGACGACCTTGTATTCGGAAACCTTGACCACCAGGGTCGAACCGACCTGGTTGATCTGGACGTCGGAGAACAGCCCGGTGCCGAACAGCGCCTTGACGGCATCGTCGACATCGGAGCTGGAGAAGGGCTTGCCCGGCTTGATCGAGATGTAATTGCGGATGGTCTCGGCATCGACGCGCTGGTTGCCGCTGACCTCGACGCGGGAAATCACCGCGGCCTCGGCCACGGACGTGGCAGCTAACTGCACTGCGAGCGCGCCTGGCACGACCAGAGCGGCGGACAAAGCCGCCGCGGAAGCGGCGCTCAGAAACTTGGATGCTGCCTTCATCGGGCTTTTGTACCTTTTTCTCGTAGTCCCCACGGCGAGAAAACCGGACGTGCGGTATTTCCCGTACCGTATTAACCGGATTTTCCCTACACGCAAGGCTCCCGGTTAATTTGTATTTACTTAACCGTACCGCGTGGCTTTCGCGTCACGCATATCCCCACGCATGGTAAACGGCATCTCAATGCGACCGGGGCTGAAGCCAAATTTCTTCATGATTTCAGCACCCAAACAGATCATTCCAAAAAACGAAAGCCATGAAGGCGAGCACCAGGAACAATCCGGTCCGATAGGCCATCTCCATCGTCCGCTCCGAAACGGGCCGCCTTATGATGGCCTCCACGCCGTAGAACAACAGGTGGCCGCCGTCGAGGGGGGGAATCGGCAGGAGATTGAGAAATCCTATTCCGACTGACAGAAATGCAACAAGCTGCACCAGCCACTCGAAGCCGAGCTTCGCTGCCTGACCCGACATTTTGGCGATCTTGATCGGGCCGCCCAGCGCGCATTTGTCCTCGCGTCCGAGCGCAAAGCGCTGCAGGAATTGGCCCGTGCGCTGGATCACGTGCCCGGTTTCCTCGACCGCCGCCGCCACCGCGCCGGCCGGCGTATAGGAGATCAGGCGTGGTTGGCCGAGTTCGGCGTTGTTGACGACGCCGATAACCGCGACCTTGACCTTGTTGCCCAGCGCATCCTGCTGCTCCATTGGCTCCGGCGTCGCCGTAACATCGATCTCCTTGCCGTCGCGCAGCATGGTGAAGGTGATGGCGTCGCCTGCCCGGCCTGAAACCAGCCGCTGCACGTCGGCGAAAGTCTCCACTTTGCTGCCGTCGACTTTGACGAATCGGTCGCCCGGCTGGATTCCGGCTTTTTCGGCCGGGCTGCCTGCGGTGACCTGAGCCACCGTCGGCTCCAGGACCGGACGCCCGTAGAGGGAAAACAGCACCGCAAACACGGCAATCGTCAGCAGGAAATTGAACAGCGGTCCCGCAACGACCGTCGCGGCGCGCTTCCAGATCGGCTGCGTGTGAAAGGCGACCTCGCGTTCGGCTTCGGTGAGCGATTCGATCTCTTCGGTACCCGGCGGGCTCGACCTCGCATTCATGTCGCCGACGAATTTGACGTAACCGCCAAGTGGAATGGCGCAAAGCTTCCAGCGCGTGCCGCGACGATCGTTAAAGCCGAACAGCTCGGGGCCGAAACCGATGGAAAAGGCCTTCACGCCGATCCCGCACCAGCGACCGATGAGATAGTGGCCCATCTCGTGGACGAACACGACCACGGTCAGCACGAACAGAAACGGCACGAGCGTGCCAAGGACGAAGCCCTGTGTACTGAAGACCGAATGAAAGATGTCGTTCAAGTCATGACCTCAAATTCGCCGGCAGGCGCGACACTCCGCCGCGACTGTGGCATCAATCCGGGCGAATCCGTGGCTCGTGCCGTTTTTCGCCTTACCGCAACGTCGTTCAGTTCGGAAATAGCCCCAGTGCCGGATGCTCGGCGCCCGCCGCGATCCAGCCGATGACGTACAGCGCGAACGCGGCCGCGACAAGCCCGTCCACTCTATCCATGACTCCGCCATGGCCGGGAATGAGATTGCTGGAATCCTTGGCACCTTGCCGGCGCTTGACCCAGGATTCGAACAGGTCGCCGATCTGCGAGACGATCGAGAGCGCCAGTGCGACGAGGCCAAGCTGGACGAGATTGCCCGCGCCGGCCGCGATTGCGAGCAAAAGTCCGGCGACGACGCCGCCGGCGCCGCCGCCCAGCGCGCCGCTCTGTGTCTTGCCGGGTGAGATCGATGGAGCAAGCTTCGGGCCGCCGACCGTACGGCCGACGAAATAGGCCGCTATGTCGGTTGCCCAAACCACGGCGAACAGGAACAGAATCGCAATCAGCCCGGATCGGCTGTCGTCGCGCAGATAAGCGAGCGAAAAGCCGGAAAGGGTTGCGTAGCCCAGCCCGGAGGCTTCCCACAACGCAGCCCCCCTGATGCGAGCACCGATGGCAGCGACCGCCACGAGGATCGCGGCAACAAGCAGCAGCCACAGAGCCGGCAGGCCGGCAATCAGCGCGACGATGAAGATCAGCATCAGCGCTTCCGGCAGGAAGCCGAGCGCCGCGCCGTTAACAGGGCGCGACATGCGCGTCCATTCATAGAAGATCAGCGCCGCTATTCCCGCGCCGAACAGCCGGAACGGCAGCCCTCCGAGCCAGGTGAGCGTAAGGGTCAGCGCCGCCATCACGATTGCCGAGATGACGCGCTGCTGGAGATTGCTCATTCGCGGCGGCGCCTAGAGCGCGACGTCGCGGGCGGCAAGCCCGCCGAAGCGTCGTTCCCGGCCGGCAAAGTCGCGCAAGGCATCGGCCAGATGCTCGCGGCTGAAGTCCGGCCAATAGCAAGGCAGGAAGACAAGCTCGCTATAGGCGGCTTGCCAGAGAAGGAAGTTCGACAGCCTGAGCTCGCCGCTGGTCCGGATCACCAGTTCGGGATCGGGAATACCATGGGTATCGAGCGAAGCGGCAAAGCTTTCCGCCGTGATCGCGTCGCTGGCCATGTCGCCGCGCGCAACGGCATCCGCCAGCTTGCGCGCGGTGCGCACGATCTCGTCACGGCCGCCATAGTTGAAGGCGATGACCAGCGTCAGCGCTTCGTTGCCGGCGGTCAGCGATTCGGCCTCCTGCAGCAGGCCCCTGATGTCAGACTGCAACCCCTGCTTGTCGCCGATCACCCTCACCCGCACGCCGTTCTGATGCAGTTCGGCAAGATCGCGGCGGATGAACAGCTTCAACAGACCCATAAGGTCGCTGACCTCGGATTTCGGCCGCGACCAGTTCTCTGAGGAGAAGGCGTAGACCGTCAGATAGGAGATGCCGAGTTCAGGCGCCGCACGCACGGTCTTGCGCAAGGCCTCGACGCCGGCGCGGTGGCCGGCAAGGCGCGGCAGGCCCCTCGCCTTGGCCCAGCGTCCGTTTCCGTCCATGATGATCGCGACATGCGCGGGCGTTGCCATTGTCTCGCTTTCGGGCCGGAACACCCGACCCTAAACCTGCATGATTTCAGCTTCCTTATCGGAAAGCAGGTGGTCGATGGTGCTGATCATCTCGTCGGTCAGCTTTTGAACCTGGTCGGACCGCTTGCGCTGATCGTCCTCGCTGATGGTGCCGTCTTTCTCGGCCTTCTTGAGGAAATCCATGCCGTCGCGGCGGACATGGCGCACCGCGACGCGGGCGTTCTCGGCATAACCATGCGAGATCTTGACCAGTTCCTTGCGCCGCTGCTCGTTGAGTTCGGGCAGCGGAATCCTCAAATTGGTGCCGTCGACGATCGGATTGAAGCCGAGATTGGCTTCGCGGATGGCGCGGTCGACGGCGCTGACCATCGACTTGTCCCAGACCGAGACCGAAATCATGCGCGGCTCCGGCACCGTCACATTGGCCACCTGGTTGATCGGCATCGCCGTGCCGTAAGCCTGCACCTGGACGGCGTCGAGCAGGTTGCTGGAGGCCCGGCCGGTGCGCAGCGAAGCCAGATCGTGCTTGAAGGCGGCGATCGCCCCGTCCATGCGTCGCTTCAGGTCTTCGTACTCGCCACTCATGATCATCTCCTCGACCCGTTCGCCGGGTTCACTGCTTGTCTTGGTCGCATCCGAGGTTCCGCAGTCGTTTAACGGATCGCGGCCCCGATCATTTGTCGGCGACGACCGTGCAATGGCCGCCGCCCCTCAGAATGTCGCCGAAACCACCTTTCTCGTGGATCGAATAGACGATTATCGGAATGTTGTTTTCGCGCGCAAGTGCAATCGCGGCCGTATCCATGATCGCAAGCCCGCGTTTGATGACTTCCGCGTGGCTGATACGGTCGAAGCGGACCGCGTTCGGGTCCTTCTTGGGATCGGCTGAATAGACCCCGTCGACCTGCGTGCCCTTGAACAGCGCGTCGGCGCCGATCTCGGCGGCGCGAAGGGCGGCGGCCGAATCGGTGGTGAAGAACGGATTGCCGGTGCCGCCCGCGAAGATGACCACCTTGCCCTGGTTCATATAGGCGGTCGCCTGGCGCTGGGAGAAGCTCTCGCAGAGTTCCGGCATGGCAATCGCGGAAAGCACGACGGCGTCGACCCCGATCTTGTTCAGCGAGGTGCGCAGCGCCAGCGAGTTGATGACGGTGGCAAGCATGCCCATGTGATCGCCGGTGACGCGGTCGCCGCCCTTCGAAGCCACCGCCACGCCACGAAAAATATTGCCGCCGCCGATGACGACGCCGACTTCGACACCCAGCGCGCGCGCCTCGGCGATGTCGGCGGCAATGCGGTCGACCACCGAGACATCGATGCCGAAATGCTGCTCGCCCATCAACGCTTCGCCGGAAGCCTTCAGCACGACACGTCGATAGAGGGGCTTTTCCGTCATCTGGATCCTCGAATATCTCGGCGCGGCAATTTTGGAGGCAAAACCGCCCCCGCTTCACCCGGCGATGCTGTCATGACGGGTTGACCCGATACACGAAGGGCGCGGCGATGTCACGCCGCGCCCTCGTGCAAAATTCCAGGCTTTTTCGGTCAGTTGCCGCCTTTTTCATCAGTTGCTTGAGATGCTCACCGCCTCGCCTTCGATCATGACCGGAGGCGAATAACCAGCCGGCTTGTCGCCGGTCACGGCGCCGCCGGTTACCCGGACTTGGATCTCGGAGCCGAAATAGGAATGCGGGAACGGCGCCGGCGTGGCGCTGACCTTTTCCAGGCGCTTGCGAAGCTCGCCGGGGATCGAAAAGTCAAGCGCGGCGAGATTATCCTGCAACTGCGCGAGCTTCGTCGCTCCAAGGATTACGGAAGCGACGCCGGGCTGCGTCGCCACCCAGTTGAGCGCGATCTGAGCCATGCTGCGGCCGAGCTCGGCGGCCACCTTCTCGAGTTCCGCCACGATCGCCCAATTACGGTCGCTGAACTTCTGGAAACCGGGATGCGTGGTGTTGCGGAAACCGTCAAGCCTCCCGGCGTTTCCTGCCTGCGTCGGCTTGTATTTGCCGCTCAGCAGGCCGCTGGCCAACGGGCTCCACACCATGATGCCGGCGCCATGACGCGTGGCGAACGGCACGTATTCATGCTCGATGGCGCGCTCCGCAAGCGAATATTCAAGTTGCAGCGCCGAGACCGGCTCATAGCCGCGCAGTTCGGCAATCGCCTGGGCGCGGCTGGCATACCAGGCCGGCACGTCGGAAAGGCCGATATGGCGCACCTTGCCGGCGCGAACGAGGTCGTCCAACGTGCGCAGCACCTCCTCGGCCGGGGTGATCCGGTCCCAGACGTGTAGCAGGTAAAGGTCGATATAGTCGGTGCCGAGCCGCTTCAGCGAGGCGTCCACCGCACGCATGATGTTCTTGCGACCATTGCCGCCGGCATTCGGATTGCCAGCCTCTGAGTTGAAGGTGAATTTGGTGGCGATCACCGCCTTGTCGCGCAGGCCGCGCTCGGCGACGAACTCGCCCAGCCAGGTCTCGGCGGTGCCGCCGGTGTAGAGGTCCGCGGTGTCGAAGAAGTTGCCGCCCGCTTCGACATAGGCGTCGAACATCGCACGGGCGGTGTCCCTGTTCGCGCCCCAGCCCCATTCGGTGCCGAAAGTCATGGTACCGAGCGCCAGCCGGCTGACGCGCAGACCGCTGTTGCCAAGCGTGTAATAGCTCATGGTCATGATATTGTCCTTTCCGATCCGATTGTTGCCATTTACTGCCCGGGGGTCGCCTTGACCCAGGGATTGCCGCGCTCGTGCGTCATGCGGAAAGTGAAGCCGTCGACCTTCCATCCCGCGCCGGAGCGCGTCAGGTGATGCTCATAGGTTCCCCAGACCTCCCAGAGCGGATCGCCATTGCCTTCCATCCGGTTCCAGGCATAGCCGTTGGAACGAACGGTCGCGGCGTCGGCCTGGAGTTCGACCTGATGGTTGGTGCGCAGATGCAGGCTGGTCTTGCTGCCCTTGAGGTTGCCCGCCCAGGCGCCGATCAGATCGTCGGAAGCAATGTTGGCCGCGGGCTGCCCGGACAGGCTGCTGAAATCGGCAGTGACGCGGTCGGCGAAATAGCTGCGCGCCAGCTTCCAGTCCTGCGCGTCCACCGCGCGGTCGATGGCGTCGGCGATTCGGATGACGGCGCGCTCGTCGGCAAGGGCCTGCCAGCCGGCCGGTTCGGCACCGCCGGCATCGATCGGCGCCAGCGCCACGCCTGCGGCAAGAGTTGCATGTCTCAACGCGTTCATATCGCTTCTCCTCGAGCATCAGCCCGCCGCCGATGTGTTGAGGACAGATATGAGCATGTGTGCGAACATCGATAAGATTGCATTGTTTGAAAAGACTATGCGATATGGCTCATGAATGGATCGCGATCTGCTCACTCATCTGCCCGTCATCGTCGCCGTGGCGCGGCGCGGCGGCTTCGCGCTCGCCGCGGCGGAGCTCGGCATGAGCCCGTCGGCGGTCAGCCATGCGGTGCGGCTGGTGGAAGAGCGCATCGGCCAGCCCCTCTTCGCCCGCACGACGCGCAGCGTTTCCCTAACGGAAGCCGGCAAGGCGCTGGTGGACACGGCGGCCCCAGCCCTGCAGGACATCGCCGAGCGGATGGACCGCATCCGCGGTGTGAAGGGAAGGCCGGCCGGCCTGCTCAGGATCAACGCCTCCAACATAGCGATCCCCCTGGCGGTGACGCCAGTGGTCGCGGCCATGGCCGAACGCTATCCCGATGTGACGGTCGAGATCGTTGCCGACCAGGGACTTATCGATATCGTCGGCGAAGGTTTTGACGCCGGGGTCAGGCTCGGCGAAATGATCGCGCAGGACATGATAACGGTGCGGCTGACGCCGCCGTTCAAGGCCGTGATCGTCGCCTCGCCCGCCTATATCGGAAAGCGCGGCCGTCCGCGCGACGTGGCCGATCTCGCCAACCACAACTGTATCGGCTACCGGCTGGTTCGTTCCGGCGCTTTGTATCGCTGGGACCTGACCGAGAATGGCAAGGACGTCTTCGTCGAGACGCGCGGCACGGCTATCGTTACGGATTCGCTCGCTGCCATTGATCTTGCGCTGGCCGGCGTCGGCCTCGCCTATGTGTTCGAGCCGCTGGTGCGCTCCGACCTGGCCGCCGGCCGCCTCACCCAAGTCCTGCCGCAGACGGCGATCGAGGAGCCCGGCCTCTTCCTTTATTTCCCGCGCCGCGCGTCGATGGCGCCGAAGCTCCGCGCCTTCATCGATAGCGCACAAGAAATCGGCCGGGCATCCATGCGGACACCCGACCGAGTCGCCTGAGCTCTTATGCTCTCATTTCAGGGAACGCGGCGCGTTCCCTTGGATCAGAGCTATTTCTTGACCGCGGCCGCGACTTCCGCCGCGAAGTCGGTCGTTTCCTTCTCGATACCTTCGCCGAGCGCGAAGCGCAGGTAAGCGGTGATCTTGGCCGGAGCGCCGATCTCCTTCTCGGCATCCTTCAGCGCCTTCTCGACGGTGACGTCGGGATTGAGCACGAAAGCCTGCTTCAAAAGCACGACCTCTTCATAGAACTTGCGCAGGCGGCCCTCGACCATCTTCTCGATGATCGCTTCCGGCTTGCCGGACTGGCGCGCCTGATCGGAGAAGATCGCCTTCTCGCGTTCGACCAGCGCCGGATCCACCTCCTCGGCGGTCAGCGCGACCGGGTTGCTGGCCGCGACATGCATCGCAACCTGGCGGGCAAAGGCGTTGGCGGCATGCTCGTTGCCGGTGGTCTCGATCGCAACCAGCACGCCGAGCTTGCCGAGGCCATCGGCAACGGCATTGTGGACATAGGTCGCCACCGCGCCATGCGGCACGGCAAGCTTGGCCGAACGGCGGAAATTGATGTTCTCACCGATGGTGCCGACCGCGTCCTTGATGGTCTCGGTAACCGACTTGTCGGAGCCCGGATACTTGGCGGCAGCGACCGCTTCCGTCGCGCCATAGGCAAGCGCGACCTTCGCGACGTTGCGGACCAGTTCCTGGAACTGCTCGTTGCGGGCGACGAAATCGGTCTCGGAGTTGACTTCGACAATGGCGGCCTCACGCACGCCGGCATCGACACCGATCAGGCCTTCGGCGGCAGTGCGCCCGGCCTTCTTGTCGGCCTTGGAAATGCCCTTCTTGCGCAGCCAGTCGACGGCCGCCTCCATGTCGCCGTTGGTCTCGTTCAACGCCGCCTTGCAGTCCATCATGCCCGCGCCGGTCAAGTCGCGGAGTTCTTTGACCTGTGCAGCCGAAATGCTCATTGTCGCCTCTTTGGTTCAAATGCGCCGACGCACCATCGGTGCTCGATGATGCGCCCGGCAGAAGCGCTGTAGCGCGCCAATTTATTGGAATGATGAAGGCCGGAACCGGCCTTCGCTTATCAAGCTTCCGGGGTCTGCGCGGCCGGAGTGTCGAGCGCCGGCTCGACCGGAGCCTCGGCCGAAGCGCCGATATCGACGCCGAGCGCGCCCTGCTGGCGGGCGATGCCGTCGATTGCCGCCTTGGCGATCAGATCGCAATAGAGCTGGATGGCGCGGGCCGCGTCATCATTGCCGGGGATCGGGAAGTCGATCTTGTCCGGGTCGCAGTTCGAATCGATGATGGCCACGACCGGAATGCCGAGGCGCTTGGCCTCGAGGATCGCGATCGCTTCCTTGTTGGTGTCGATGACGAACATCAGGTCCGGCGTCGAGCCCATGTCCTTGATACCGCCCAGCGCCTTGTTGAGCTTCTCGCGCTCGCGATCGAGGTTGAGGCGCTCCTTCTTGGTCAGGCCCTGCGCCTCGCCGGCGAGCGTCTCGTCGAGCTTGCGCAGGCGCTGGATCGAATTCGAGATCGTCTTCCAGTTGGTCAGCATGCCGCCGAGCCAACGCGAATTGACGTAGTACTGGGCCGAGCGCTGTGCGGCGTCGGCGACGATGTCGGACGCCTGGCGCTTGGTGCCGACGAACAGCACGCGGCCGCCCTTGGCGACGGTGTCGGACACCTGCTTCAGCGCCTGGTGCAGCAACGGCACCGTCTGCGACAGGTCGATGATGTGGATGTTGTTGCGGGCGCCATAGATGTAGGGCGCCATTTTCGGGTTCCAGCGGTGGGTCTGGTGGCCGAAGTGAACACCAGCTTCCAAAAGCTGGCGCATGCTGTAATCAGGCAGAGCCATTCTTTAGTTCCTTTCCGGTTGGCCTCCACGGACACAGGCATTTCGGACGGAATGTCCTGATGCCACCGGAGGTTTCAGCCGGATTTCTCCCGGGCAGACACCAAAGTCCGTGTGTGGAATGAGCGCGCATATAGAGGGGAAGTCTCATAAACGCAAGCGGGGCGCCGGAAAACTGTCGTAAGCAGATGAGTTGTCCGGATTAGGTAGCACGTGAGTTGTCCGGTTTTATTGCCAGCCCATGGAGGCTGGGGATGAGACGGACAGCATGGCTACAGGGCCGGAGAATGCAGAAGTTTCGGGACGTACTTAGCCGCTGGAATGGCGGCGATCTTTCGATGATGGAGGCAGGCGAGTTGCTGGGCATGTCGGAGCGGCAATTTCGCCGCTACCGTGACCGTTACGAAGAGGCTGGGGAAGCAGGGTTGCTCGACCGGCGTTTGGGCAAGATTTCGACGCGTCGGGTGCCTGCGGAAGCGATCGAGGAGATGCTTGAGCTTTATCGTCATCGCTACCTTGGCTGGAATGTGAAGCATTTCCACGAGCACCTGCTACGCGATCATCATTTCAGCTGGGGCTACACCTTCATCAAGACGCAGTTGCACGCGGCCGGGCTTGTCGAGCGGGCCAAGCGGCGCGGGGCGCACCGGCGCAAGCGCGAGAGAAAGCCGTGCGAAGGAATGATGCTGCACCAGGACGGCAGCCGGCACGAATGGCTGGTGGGCCAACCGATGCTGGACCTGATCGTGACGATGGACGACGCCACGAGCACGCTCTATTCGGCCTTCCTGACTGCCGAGGAAGGCACGGCGTCGAGCTTTCAGGGACTTCTGGAGACCTTCGTCGCCAAGGGATTGCCATCGAGCCTCTACACCGATCGCGGCAGCCACTATTTCGTGACGCTCAAGGCCGGCGAGGCGGTCGACAAGAGCCGACTGACGCAGGTCGGGCGGGCGCTGCGGCATCTGGG
>NZ_FOVT01000016.1 GCF_900115245.1 Mesorhizobium sp. NFR06 | reverse complement strand
GGCGTTTCGCTGAACTTCGCCTGGATCCAGCTCGGCGGCCTGCGCGTCGGTAAGGACGAATCGGCCTTCAATACGTTCACCGGCTACGCCGGCAACGTCATTCAGGATACGCTGGTTCCCTACGGCGACTTCGACACCAACGTCGTCCAGTATTACTTCGATGCCGGCAATGGCTTCTCGGCCGTGGTCTCGCTCGAAGAAGGTTCGGGCGTCATCGGCACCATCGACAGCTACGTTCCGCATGTCGTCGGCGGCTTGAAGTGGACGCAGGGCTGGGGCGCCATCAGCGGCGTCGTCGCCTATGACAGCAACTATGAAGAAGTTGCCGGCAAGGTTCGCCTGGACGTGAACGTCAACGACGCGCTGTCGCTGTGGATCATGGCTGGCTACGGCACCGACGACAACCTGAGCGACCCGACCTGGGCAACTCCGGCTGGCGGCCGCGGCTTCTACAAGCAGTGGGGCGGCAACTGGGCGGTGTGGGGCGGCGGCACCTACAAGTTCAACGAGAAGACCTCGTTCAACCTCCAGGCCTCGGGTGACGATGAGAAGAACTATAGCGTGGCGGCGAACGTCGCTTACGACATCGTTCCCGGCTTCACGGTCACGGCCGAAGTCGACTGGTCGCATTGGGGTGAAGAAGGCATCAACTGGACCGACAGGTCCGCATTCCCCAAGAAGGACGCAGTCGGCGGTTTGCTCCGCTTCCAGCGCTCGTTCTAATAGGCTTTGCACGATTGAAATTGAAACCCGGCGGGCGACCGCCGGGTTTTTTGTAAATGGAATGATCAAGCTGCTACGACAGCACTGAATACCTGACGGGCTATCATCCGCTGGAAAGCAAACTGCCGATAAGGTCAGGTGTCGGCTAGATCTCCCAACGCTTCGATCAAAGGTTGGATCTCGCTCTCATAATTCTTCCATCGCTTGACGGACGACTTGTAGATCGGCTGGCGAACCTGCCAACGGCTGTAAGTATTTACCGAGCCATCTCTATCGAAAAAGCGCAGGCAGGCATCGTCCCAAGGCAGCCCGAGGTAATCTATCAAGCGGCGCGACTGCTCCTCCTGATTTTCAATCAATGTCTCATAGCGATTTTCGAGGATGCGACCCGGAAGGACATTGTTCCAGTGTCGCATCAGGCGATCATATTCCCTGTAGTAGAGCCCGAGAGTCTGAAGATCGCAACTGTAGCTGTGAGCTCCACTGAATTGCAGGACGAAACAGGAGATGCAATTGTCGATGGCATCGCGGCGACAATGAATAATCCGCGCGTTGGGAAAGAGAATGCCGATCAGTCCGATCAACTCGAAATTGCTGGGCATCTTGTCGACGATTCGAAGCGCGTTAGGCGCTCGCTCACGGAGATAGGCAAGATGCCCTGCTGCCAGCGTCTTGGCCAGTTTGGGAGTAATCGTCGCGATCGATCTGCCGAGATCTGTCTTGGAGCTGCCCTTGAGGCCGATCCCATTGGCTATTCGTCTGAGCTTGCTGAGCTCGCCGGCGCCATGAACATTGGGATGGCTGCCACAGATCTGCTCGGTCAGCGTCGTACCCGAGCGCGGCATGCCGACAACGAAAACAGGCACCTCAGACGGATCGCCATAAGCGGCCATTGACGCCACCAGTTCCGGCGTGAAGGTTTCGATCAGGGCATCGACCGAACGACGGTAGATTTCCAGATCGAATTTTTGGCCCCCGGCTTGATTCCCTTTCTTGAAGTGATCCATCGCCTCCTTGTAACGACGGAGGTCGTTGAGCAGCTTCCCGGCCGCGTGATGGAGCGATGCCGCTCCCTCCGCCCCATGGCCCGGGTCTCTAAGCTCGGTCAGGATTGCCGCAAGTTCTGGCGGCTCTTCCGTGAATTTGCGAGTGTGCACAAGTGCATTGTAAGCAGCCGGCACCGCGATGTGCTGATCTATTGCCTCTTTGAAATAGGCTGCTGCTTCGTCCATGCGACCGAGGCTTGCGAGCGCACGAGGCAGCCCCAAGCGAGCCACAGGATGATCCCGGTCGATCTTGAGCGCCTTCTCATACAGCGGCAGCGCCAGTTCTCCTTTGTCAAACGCCTTGTAAGCATCGCCCAGGGCGCAAAGCGCTTCCACCAGATCCGCCTTCAAGGCCAAGGCCTGCTGAAAGTGCCTGATTGCCGGCGTAAATTCGCTGAGCTTCAGGTAGGTCTCACCGAGGCTAAGGTGGTAGTAGGGGTTTCGTGGCTCCTCCCCGACCGCCCTGGCGAAGTACCGCAAAGCCTTCTCGTCGTCGAATCCGAGTCCGAGCGTTCCCAGGGTATAAAAAGCCAGCGGATGGTTTGGCGTACGCGCCAGGACACGAAGGCAGAGTTCCTCCGCCTCAGGCAGTTGCCCAGCTTTCTGAAACTCGAGCGCCTGCCGCAACAGCATGTCGTCGGCCTGCGCTCGCGATGGACCGGCCTGCGTCTTGGCTTTCGGCAGCGTAGCCTTCGGCGGTGCTGCCTTGGCCGAGGGTTGAGTTTTCAGGTGCTTGGCCCAGGCGGGCGGCAATCGGTTGCTCATTCTGTCTCGCTAGCAAAGGCGACCGGGAGAATCCAGTCCGGACGACAATGCACGGTCGACATGTGGCCAGCCTTGCACCCCACCCCTTGCCCGCGCTAGCAAGGAGCCTCCTTTCAAGCGAGCCATTTGCCATGCGCCAGCGCCCCTCCCTCACGCCGATCGTCGGCGCACTTCCCACCACGGTGCCGTTCGTCGGTCCGGAGGCGCAGGAGCGCGAGCGCGGGCGGCCTTTTCGCGCCCGCATCGGCGCCAATGAAAGCAGTTTCGGGCCCTCGCCGCGCGTCATCGCCCGCATGGAGAGCGTCGCGCGCGACCAGTGGATGTATTGCGACCCCGACAATTACGAGCTGAAGGTGGCGGCGGCCGCGCATCACAACGTCGCCGTCGAAAACGTGGTGGTCGGCGAAGGCATCGACGGGCTGCTCGGGCTGGTGGCGCGCATGTATGTCGGACCGGGCGATGCGGTGGTGACCTCGCTCGGCGCCTACCCTACCTTCAACTTCCACATCGCCGGCGTCGGCGGCCGCCTGGTGTCGGTTCCCTATGCCAATGACAAGGAAGACCTCGACGGGCTTCTCGGCAAGGTCGCGAGCGAAAAGGCGCCGCTGGTCTATCTCTCCAATCCCGACAACCCGATGGGAAGCTGGTGGGAGGCGGCGGACGTCATCCGCTTCATCGAGGCGCTGCCGGAAACCACCATGCTGGTACTCGACGAGGCCTATGGCGAGCTGGGACCGGCCTCGGCGCTGCCGCCGATCGATGTTGCGCGGCCGAACGTCATCCGTATGCGCACCTTCTCCAAGGCCTATGGACTGGCCGGCATACGCTGCGGCTATGCGGTGGCCGAGGCCGAGGTGATCCGCGACTTCGAGAAGATCCGCAACCATTACGGCGTCAGCCGCATGGCGCAGATCGCCGGCCTCGAGGCGCTTGCCGACCAGGATTATCTGAACTCGGTGGTGGCGCGCGTGGCCGCGGGGCGGCGCCGCATTTCGGCGATCGCCGAACAGAACGGGCTGAAGCCGCTGCCTTCGGCGACCAATTTCGTCACCATAGACTGCGGCCGCGACGGGGCTTTTGCACTGAAAGTGATGCAGGCGCTGTTGTCGCGCGACGTCTTCATCCGCAAGCCGATGGCACCACGGCTCGATCGCTGCATCAGGGTCAGCGTCGGACTCGACCACGAACTCGACATCTTCGCCGAGGAATTGCCCGGCGCGCTGGCGGCGGCGCGGGGCAACTGACCCTGCCAGCCTTCTGCGGTGGCTGACCGGTCGGATAGTGTAACCGCATGCCTTGGCCCTGGGCCGAAGCCTCGCCAACGTCGTCATCCTTGGGCGTAGCGACGCGAAGCGGAGCGCAGACCCCAGGATCCATGCCGTTACCTCGGCCGCGGAATGCAGCGGTGCAGAATTTTGCACCGTCGCAACACTTCGAAGTCATGGCATGGATCTGGGGTCTGCGCCGCGTCGCTTCGCTCCTTGCTTCGCCCCAGGATGACGAACCGACAGGCGCTTCGGCTAGTCTCCATACTGTGCGAATTTGCCAATTCGAGCACTATCTGATCAGCCAAATCCCTGCCTCAACGAACCGGCAATTTCACATTGTTGCGGTTGCCAGCAGGCGCGTCACGCGATTCAGCGCATCGGAAAGCTCCGCGGCTTCGTGGTCCTCGAGTTTGGCGGTCAGGCGGGCAAGGTCGCGGTTCGTCGCCGCCTCAAGATCGAGCAGCGCGGCTTTGCCCCGCGCCGTCAGCGAAAGAACGGGCGGCCCGTTCTGCGGACCATCGCGCATTTCAGCCAGCCCAATGGCGGTGATTTTTCGAAGGACCCTCAGAAGATAGGCGGGGGCGAGATGCAGTTCGCCAGCCAGTTCGGACGCCACCGGCGCGAGATCGAGATCAAACATACGCGCCAGGAAGCCAGCCTTCCTGCCGGCGGTTCGGCGACGGCGGTCAAGCTCGAACAGCACGCGGGCTTCGGCAAGCGTGTGAGGGCTCTGCATCAAGGTCTCATCGAGCAGCCCGACCAGGCCGGTATAGAACCGGTTGAAGCGACGAATCTCATACACCAGGGCTTCGTGCGGCATGCCGACCTCCTCTCAGAGACATCGCACTTGGATAATTCCCACATTAGTTGACTGAGTCAATTATCTAGTCGGCGCTGCTGCCGCCTTGTCTCGCAAGGCCCGTTGCATTCGACCTGTGCTGCTCCAGATTGATTGGGAAAGATTCTGGAGCGGACCATGCAAGGTCAGCAAAGAACCGTTCGGGCGCGCGTTTCCGGCATGGTGCAAGGCGTGAGCTACCGCGTCTGGACGCGCGGCGAAGCCGTGCGTCTTGGGCTGACCGGTTGGGTGCGCAACGAGCGTGACGGCTCGGTCACCGCGCTGATCGCAGGCTCCGACACCGCGGTCACGGCGATGATCGAACGCTTATGGCAAGGGCCTAGGGGCGCGCTGGTCTCGAAGGTCGAGTTTGAGGACGCGACGGACGACGCGCCCGCAGACTTCAGGATCATCGCCTAGCCCATCCCTCGCCACCACTTCAGGGGGAGCGGAGGAACAACGTATTCTGAGCGCCTTGAATTAATTGAACGTTCGTTTTATTATCACCTTGGATTGAGGCGACCATGGCACGCACCACGGGTTCAGACGGGGAAAGGACGGAAGCGGCCGTCCGCCAGGTTGCAGTCGGCCTGATCGCGCGCCTCGGCTACGAGGCGATGTCGATGCGGCAGCTGGCGGCGGAGGTCGGCGTGCAGGCGGCCGCGCTCTATCGCTATTTCCCGACCAAGGAAGATCTTCTGTTCACGCTGATGCGCGAGCATATGGAAGGCCTGCTCGAGGCGTGGAGCGCGGTCCGGCCGGCCACGGCTGACCCGGTGACCCGGCTGGCCGCCTTTGTCGAAAACCACATCGCTTTCCACATCGAGCGGCGCCACGCCACCCATGTCTCCAACATGGAATTGCGCAGTCTCTCGCATGAGCGGCTGACGCAAATCCTCAAGATGCGCACGGCCTATGAGAAGGAGTTGCGCGCGATCCTGCGCGACGGCGCCGAGGCCGGGGTCTTTCAGATCGACGACACCGGGCTCACCGCCATGGCGCTGATCCAGATGATGACGGGCGTTATCGTCTGGTTCCGGCCCGGCGAGCGGCTGTCGATCGCTGAAGTCACGGCATCATATCTTTCGATGACAATGCGCCTGGTCGGCGCGACAATCAGCCATGGCACCGCGCGTCCCTCCGGGCGCGCCAGGGACGCCGTGGCACTCTGATACGGGCATGATCTCCGCGAAGACCGGGGCGTGCGCAGGGAGGAACGGCATGTACACCAATACGCTCAGCTTCGGACTTGATCCCGACATCGAGGCGCTGCGCGACACGGTAAGGCGCTTCGCCCAGGACAGCATCGCGCCGATCGCGGCCGAGATCGATCGTTCCAACGAATTCCCGGCGCATCTTTGGACCGAGCTCGGCGCGCTCGGCCTGCTCGGCATCACCGCCGATCCGGACTTCGGCGGAACCGGCATGGGCTATCTGGCGCATGTCGTGGCCGTCGAGGAGATCTCGCGCGCATCGGCCTCGGTCGGCCTCTCCTACGGGGCGCATTCCAATCTCTGCGTCAACCAGATCAACCGCTGGGCAACGCCGGCGCAGAAGGAGAAATACTTGCCTTCCCTTTGCTCGGGCGAAACGGTCGGCGCGCTGGCGATGTCGGAATCGGGTTCCGGCTCCGACGTGGTGTCGCTGCGGCTGCGCGCCGAGAAGCGCAACGACCGCTACGTCCTCAACGGCTCGAAAATGTGGATCACCAACGGTCCCGACGCTGGGACACTGGTCGTCTATGCCAAGACCGATCCGGAACGCAATTCGCGCGGCATCACCGCTTTCATCGTCGAGAAGGAAATGGCCGGCTTTTCGGTGGCGCAAAAACTCGACAAGCTCGGCATGCGCGGCTCCAATACGGGCGAGTTGGTGTTCGAAAATGTCGAAGTGCCGTTCGAGAACGTGCTGCATGAAGAAGGGCGCGGCGTCGAGGTGCTGATGTCGGGCCTCGACTATGAGCGCGCAGTGCTTTCCGGCGGCCCGATCGGGTTGATGGCTGCCTGCCTCGACGTGGCTGTGCCTTACGTGCATGAGCGCAAGCAGTTCGGCCAGCCGATCGGTACGTTCCAGCTGGTGCAGGGCAAGCTCGCCGACATGTACACGACGTTGAACGCCGCGCGGGCCTATGTCTATGCGGTCGCCGCGGCCTGCGACCGCGGCGAGACGAGCCGCAAGGATGCCGCCGGCTGCGTGCTGTTCGCCGCCGAGAAAGCGACGCAGATGGCGCTCGACGCCATCCAGCTGCTCGGCGGCAACGGTTATATCAACGATTACCCGACCGGCCGGCTGCTGCGCGACGCCAAGCTTTACGAGATCGGCGCCGGCACCAGCGAGATCCGCCGCTGGCTGATCGGGCGCGAGATCATGGCGGAGGGGGTTTGATGTTTCCCTCCGCCTCCTCAGCCGAACGCCTTGGGCAGGTCAACGGTTGGTTTGGCAACGATCTGGTGCGCATCTCGCCAGAGCACCTCACGCTGGCGCGCCGACTTGATCGAGCGCACGGGCAAGCCGCCCTCCTCGATCAGCCAGGCGCAATAGCGCGCACGGCTGATCGCTTCCTTGGCGTCCGGGTGGAACCAGCAGATACCCCAGATCGAATTCCGTCGCTTGAAATGCCGGCCAACCCGACCAGGAAATGGCAGATGCTTGTTGAACCAGTCGAACTGATCCTCAAGCTCGCCATGAATCCAGTCAGGGCATCCGTTCCGGTGCAGATACCCGGACGCATGGAAAAAGCCGGTCTCCACCCGGCTCTTCGGATGGATCAGCGGCGTTACAAACCGCACATACATGACGACACTCACGGCGCTTGCAGGCGCCGTGTTCCTCTTGCTCAAATTCGGGATGTGGAAAGCCGCCCTTCGGCGGCGTCAGGCCATGGCCGAAGGGAGACATCTGGTGAAACGCATGGGCATGCCTTTCATCGTCGCCTCCTGAGGGTGTCGCTTGTACAAAAGACGCCACGCTTGGCACGCAGCATCCGGGCGCGGGCTGTTACACTGGTTCCGTTACGGCATCAAGAGGTGTGAGGAAGAACGTGGCGACACTGCAAACCCAGATCTCCCCCTACACCGATACCTTCCGCGCCAATGCCGAGCGCATGCGCGCGCTGGTCGCAGATATCGCCGAGAAGGCGGCCGGTATCGAGCGCGGCGGCTCTGACGAGGCGCGCGAACGCCACCAGGGCCGCGGCAAGCTGTTGCCGCGCGAGCGGCTGGCGCAACTGCTCGACACCGGCTCGCCTTTCCTCGAGGTCGGCCAGTTCGCGGCCTGGTCGATGTATGGCGAGGACATTCCTGCCGCCGGCATCATCACCGGCATCGGCCGTGTCGAAGGCAAGGAGGTGATGGTCGTCGTCAACGACGCCACGGTGAAGGGCGGCACCTATTACCCGCTGACGGTGAAGAAGCATCTGCGCGCGCAGGAGATCGCGCTGCAGAACAACCTGCCCTGCATCTACCTGGTCGACAGCGGCGGCGCCAACCTGCCGAACCAGGACGAGGTGTTTCCCGACCGCGAGCATTTCGGCCGCATCTTCTACAACCAGGCCAACATGTCGGCGGCCGGCATCCCGCAGATCGCCTGCGTCATGGGCTCCTGTACGGCCGGCGGCGCCTATGTGCCGGCGATGTCGGACGAGACGATCATGGTGCGCGACCAGGCGACCATCTTCCTCGGCGGCCCGCCGCTGGTGAAGGCGGCGACCGGCGAGGATGTCAGCGCCGAGGAACTCGGCGGCGCCGATGTGCACACAAGGCTTTCGGGCGTTGCCGACCACTATGCCATGGACGACGAGCACGCATTGGCCATTTGCCGGCGCATTGTCCGGAACCTCAACCGGACCAAGGCCGTAAGCCTCAACCTGCGGGAACCTGTACCGCCGCTTCATCCGGCCGACGAACTCTACGGCATCGTGCCGAAGGATTTGCGCCAGCCCTACGACGTGCGCGAGGTGATCGCCCGCCTTGTCGACGGGTCGGAATTCGACGAGTTCAAGCAGAACTATGGCACCACGCTGGTCACCGGTTTTGCGCATCTGCACGGCATGCCGGTCGGAATCCTCGGCAACAACGGCGTTTTGTTTTCGGAAAGCGCGCTGAAGGGCACGCATTTCATCGAGCTTTGCTGCCAGCGCGGCATTCCGCTGATCTTCCTGCAGAACATCACCGGCTTCATGGTCGGGCGAAAATACGAGGCTGGAGGCATCGCCAAGGACGGCGCCAAGCTGGTGATGGCCGTGGCGACCGCAAAAGTGCCGAAGCTCACGGTCATCATCGGCGGTTCGTTCGGCGCCGGCAATTACGGCATGTGCGGCCGCGCCTTTTCGCCCCGCTTCCTGTGGATGTGGCCGAACGCGCGGATCTCGGTGATGGGCGGCGAGCAGGCGGCGACGGTGCTGGCCATGGTCAAGCGCGAAGGCATCGAGCGCAAGGGCGGCGCGTGGAGCGCCGAGGAGGAAGCAAAATTCAGGAAGCCTATCCTGATGAAATACGAGCATGAGGGCCACCCGCTCTATTCCTCGGCGAGGCTCTGGGACGACGGCATCATCGATCCGGCCAGAACGCGCGAGGTGCTGGCGCTGAGCCTCTCGGCGGCGCTCAATGCCGGCATCGAGGCAACGAAGTTCGGCGTGTTCAGGATGTGACGATGGGCGCTCTCGGCGACAGGATCCGCATCCACACCGGCGACATCACCAAGCTTTCGGTCGACGCCGTCGTCAATGCCGCCAACTCCTCGCTGCTCGGTGGCGGCGGCGTCGATGGCGCCATCCACCGTGCGGCGGGGCCGGAGCTGTTGGCCGAGTGCCGCACGCTCCATGGCTGCAAGACCGGCGATGCCAAGCTGACCAAGGGCTATCGCCTGCCGGCGCGCTACGTCATCCACACGGTCGGGCCGGTCTGGCAGGGCGGGGGCAAGGGCGAGGCCGAACTGCTCGCCTCCTGCTACCGGCGCTCGCTCGAAATCGCGCGCGAGCAAGACTGCCGGACGGTCGCCTTTCCGGCGATCTCGACCGGCGTTTATGGCTATCCGAAAGACGAAGCGACGGACATTGCCGTGGGCATCGTAAGCGACTTCGTGCAACAGAGTGCGGTGCCTGACGCGGTTACCTTCTGCTGCTTCGATGAGCCGATGGCGGAGCGATACCGGCGGGCCGTTGCCGCCATCGGGGAAGGCTAACCTTATGGATCGAAAAAATGTGGAGAGGTGACCTCGGCAGAGCACTCCCTTACCAAGGGGAAGGTCCATGATGGTGGGCGAGCGTCTGCCTGGAGAAATTGGCAGGACAGAGGGGGGCGCGAAGGAATGCCGACGTCGCCTGTCGCAAAACCGGGAGGTTCCATGTTCGGCAAGATCCTGATCGCCAATCGCGGCGAGATCGCCTGTCGCGTCATTCGCACCGCCCGCAGGCTCGGCGTGCGCACCGTCGCCGTCTATTCGGATGCCGACGCCCGCGCCCTGCATGTCGAGATGGCCGACGAAGCGGTACATATCGGCGCCTCGCCTGTCGGCGAGAGCTATCTGCGCGGCGACAGGATCATTGCCGCGGCGCTCGCTACCGGTGCCGAGGCGATCCATCCCGGCTACGGATTCCTGTCGGAAAACCCGGACTTCGTCGACCAGGTGACGGCGGCCTCGCTCGTCTTTATCGGCCCCTCCGCCGCCTCGATCCGCGCCATGGGACTGAAGGACGCCGCCAAGCGGCTGATGGAACAGGCCGGCGTGCCGGTGGTGCCCGGCTATCATGGCGTGGCGCAGGAAATCGTGCTGCTTGCCTCCAAGGCGCGCGAGATCGGCTATCCGGTGCTGATCAAGGCGCGCGCCGGCGGCGGCGGCAAGGGCATGCGGCGCGTCGACCACCCCGACGATTTTTCCGAAGCGCTTTCCGGAGCGCGGCGCGAGGCCAAGGCCGCTTTCGGCGACGACCGCGTGCTGGTGGAAAAATATGTCGATAAGCCGCGCCACATCGAGTGCCAGGTGTTCGGCGACAATTTCGGCAATGCGGTGCATCTCTACGAACGCGACTGCTCCGCGCAGCGCCGCCACCAGAAGGTGATCGAGGAAGCCCCTGCCCCAGGCATGACGCCTGAATTGCGCGAGGCGATGACGGAAGCAGCGGTGAAGGCCGCCAAGGCGATCGACTATTCGGGCGCCGGCACGATCGAGTTCATAGTCGATGCTTCCGAGGGCCTGAAAGCCGACCGCTTCTGGTTCATGGAGATGAACACGCGGCTGCAGGTCGAGCACCCCGTCACCGAGATGGTCACCGGCGTCGATCTCGTCGAATGGCAGCTCCGCGTCGCTGCCGGTGAAAAACTGCCGAAAACGCAAGACGAGATCAAGCTTGCCGGCCACGCCTTCGAGGCGCGCCTCTATGCCGAGGACGCCGCGAAAGGGTTCCTGCCGGCGACCGGCACGCTGCATCATCTCAAATTCCCCGACGCGGCGGCGGAAGGTGCTGCGATACGCATCGAGACCGGCGTGCGTTCGGGCGATATGATCTCGCCCTTCTATGATCCGATGATCGCCAAGCTGGTGGTGCACGCCATGGGCAGGAACGCCGGCCTTGCCGCATTGCGCGAGGCGCTGGTGAGGACGGAGATTGCCGGCTCGACGGTCAACACCGCCTTCCTTGCGGCACTCGTCGCCGACGCCGATTTCGCGGCGGGCGATGTCGACACCGGCCTGATCGGCCGGCATCAGGACGCTCTCGTCGCCATCCCCGCGCCAAGCGATGAAGCAATCGCCGCGGCGGCGCTGGCGGCGACCGACGCGGGGGCACCGGGGCCGGCCGCCGATCCATGGTCCTCTCTTGTCGGCTACGCGCATTTCCATATGCTGGCTCGCCGCATCCGGCTGCGTTACGGTGAGGAGGACATCCTGGCCCGCGTCTCGGCGCGGCCGGACGGCCGCTTCCAGGTGGCGCTGGAGGCGCCGCATGACGCGATCAACGCGCACGACCTCAGGACCTTGCCGCGCACCGCTCGCTGGCCTGGCCATGTCACCGTGTTCGAAGGCGCTGTCGGCCATACTTTCGCGGCGCCGGATCCGCTCGCCAAGGCGGATGAGGCGGCCGCTGCCACGGGAAGCCTGCGCGCGCCGATGCCGGGACTGGTCAAGCTGGTGCGCGCGACGGCGGGCGATGCCGTGATCAAAGGCCAGCCGCTTTTGATCCTCGAGGCAATGAAGATGGAGCACACCATCGCCGCCCCGCATGACGGGGTGGTCGCCGAGATCGCGGCCGAAGGTGCGCAAGTCAGCGACGGCACGGTGCTGGTGCGGTTCTCGGAGGACGGCCAGGGCTGAATGCCTAGTTGCCGGGATGACTGAAATAGCTATGTCGGCGGGACAGCGCCCCCCCTCTGTCCTTCCGGACATCCCCCCACTTGGGCGGAGATCAGATGTCGCGTCGACTTTCGCTAATCGCCAACGTTGCAGGAAGTGCGCAGCCGCTGAAGCTGCCAATCTCCACCCTTGTGGGGGAGATGCCCGGCAGGACAGAGGGGGGCGCCGTAAAGCGCCGGCCAAAACGAAAATGGCCGGGCAAGCCCGGCCATTTCCAACCACGAATGGTGGCAATTACGGCTTGATCGGCGCGTATTTGCCGTCGTGCCACTGGTTGATGTCGTAGCTGGCGTTCTTCAGGTCGCCCTTCTCGTCGAAGATGACGTCGCCAACGACGGTGCTGATCGGCTTGCCGTCCTTGAGCGCCGCGGCGACCTTGCCCGGATCGTCGGTGCCGGCGCGCTTGACACCTTCGGCCACAGCCTGGATCACGGCATAGGAGAACAGCGTGAAGCCTTCCGGGGTGAAGCCGCCGGCCTTGATTTTGGCCACGGCATCCTTGGCTTCCGGCTTCGACTGCGGGTCCGACGGGAAGACGAAAAGCGTGCCTTCACCGGCCGGGCCGGCGACCTGCCAGAATTCCGGCGTTGCGATCGAATCCGGCATGATCAGCTGGAACTTGACGTTCTGCTCGGCCGCCTGGCGCAGGATGAGGCCGGCCTCCGGGTGGTAGCCGCCGAAATAGACGACGTCGGCCTTGAGCTCCTTCAGCTTGGTGACGAGCGCCGAGTAATCTTTCTCGCCGGCATTGATGCCTTCGTAGTCGACCTCCTTCAGGCCGCCGGCGTTCATCGTCGCCTTGACCGCATCGGCAACGCCCTGACCGTAAGCGCTCTTGTCGTGCAGGATGACGACGTTCTTGCCGGCGTATTTCTTGGCGACCCAGGGGCCGATGAAGGCGCCTTGCGCATCGTCACGCGTGTAGAGGCGCATGATCGTCGGCCAGCCGGACTTTGCCGCGGCGTCGGTCAGCACCGGGTTGGAAGAGGCCGGGCTCATCATCAGCGTGCCGGCCTCGGCATAAACGGCCGAGGCCGGAATGCTCGAGCCCGAGCAGGCATGGCCGTCGACGAACTTGACGCCATTGGCCACGACGCGGTTCGCTACCGAGACCGCCTGCTTCGGGTCGCACTGGTCGTCCTCGATGTCGAGCTTGATCTGGGAGCCGTTGACGCCTCCGGCGGCGTTGATGGCGTCGGCCGCGGCCTGCGCGCCATGCTTGAACTGGTCGCCGATGGTGGCGAGTTGGCCGGTCATTGGGCCGACCACCGAAATGGTGATGTCGTCGGCGAAGGCGACCGACGCGCTCATCATCAAGCCCAACGCGGCCGCGCTCAAAATACCCAATTTTTTCATGACAATAGAACTCCTCCACTTGTGCGCGGCGGCATGGGCCACGCTCGTTCCACAGAGCCGGGACAATTTCACCCTTCGCCGGAACTGTCGAGAGGACAATGCGCCTGGTTTTGGTTCATTCCGGCGAGGACTTCTTGGGCCACGCGCCCGCGCCGTTGCCCTGGAACGACAGTATCACTGCCAGGAGTAAAATGCGAAAAGCCGCGCCGGCCTTGTTCCGGCCGGTCGCGGCTTTTTGCAATCGAGCTTCCGCGGCGCCCCCGCACCTGAACCCCGCTCGCTTCCCTGTTTTTGCGCGGCTTCGGCTGTCCCAACCTGCCGCGTTCTGTTCTTCCCGACCGGCCGTCTTGTCGCGGCCTTGTCCCCGTGAACCGTTCGAGCGCCGTGCTCGCGGGATCAGTGCATGGTCATCCATTCGCGGGCTTCGCGCAGCGCCTTGGCGATCTCGACCTTCGACATGGCGGCCGACAATTCCGAGCGCAGCTCGGCGGCGCGCAGCGATCCCTTGATCGCGGCGATATTGAACCATTTGTGGGCGGCAACGACGTCGGTCTCGCAATCGCGGCCGGTCGCATACATCATGCCCAGTTCGAAAAGAATGTCGGCCTGGGCAGTTGCCCCCATGGCGCCGAAGCCGTCTTCAAGCATTTCAAAACGTGCCATTTCAATCCCCTGTCTGGCTCCCGAGAGCTGCTTCCTTTTTCCCTTGGTGTCCCTTGGGCGGGCCGCTCTTTCGATGCTTTCGAGGATGACGCCTGGCCTTGAATCTGTCGTTAAATGGCTTGCTTAATTTGAAGAAAACAAAGCTAAAACAAGAGGTAAACGCGAAAATTCGTTAAGCATGGGAATCCAGCTTTTGCGCCGTTTTGCGTTGAATTCGATGAAAATTGCCGCGAGCGGAATCAAGGCTTTGCTAACCACGGAAACCGAAGCGTCTTTCGCAACCCGTTCAGTTTCGACGATCCGCGCGGCAAAAATCCTTGCAAGCTTCCGCCGCGGCACTGCTTTTGTTTTGGTGGCAGCTGGATTAGCTTTACCTTTGCGTAAGGGGCTGGAAGGCGGACGGGGCCCGCTGCGACCCTATTGGGAGGAGGACAAGATGTTTCGAAAGATGAGCCTGGCCCTGGCGGCCACATTGATCATGGCAGGCGCCGCGTGGGCCGACCCGATCGAAGGGAATTGGAAGACGCAGGCCGGCGACACCGCGGCGATCGGCGGCAGCGGCTCTTTCTCCATCACGCTCAAGAGCGGCAAATATGCCGGCAAGACCATCGGCTCGCTGAAACCAGCCGGCGACAACAAATACACGGGCAGCATCACCGATCCGGCGAACGACAAGACCTACTCCGGCAAGGCGACGCTCTCCGGCGCCTCGCTCAAGATGAGCGGATGCGTGCTCGGCGGCCTCATCTGTAAGAGCCAGACCTGGCACAAGCTCTGATAGACAACTCCAGACCGCACGAAACGGGGCCCGGACGGCCCCGTTTTCTTTTGGAGCGTCAGCGCTCCGCCGGGCCGACGCCGCGCCACCGGCTCAAAACCCGTCAATCATTTTGAACCGCAGATGAATACCGGTCTCAGAACCGGTTCAGAGGCCGTCAGGCATTTTCTCTCGCATTGAAGGAGAGAGAAATGCTTGCTCGTCGCTTCACAATCGTCTGCCTGCTGATGAGCCTGTTCGGCATGCTCTTCGCCATCCTGGTGGCTGAGGCCGGACACCCGGACCGCTCGTGGCAACGGCCGGTGGCTGCGTTCTCGGCTCCATGAACCAATTCAAGCGCTGAAGCGACCAACCTGAAGAACGGGGACACACCAACATGGACCGCATCGCCAACAGTGCAACGAAGATCCTGAGGCTGCTGCCGCGGGCGGCGCTCATCCTGATGCTGCTCGCCGTCCCGGTGCTGGCGGTGCCGATGATGCGCGCCGACACCGGCCACAGGATCGAGGCGCCGCCGCACAAGAACACCAGCGTCGGCTTCGTCCTGCTTATCAGCCTGCAGCGCGGGTAACACGGCCGAAGAAAAACAACGCTTCGGGCCGCTCGACGCCTGCCGCCCCCTCCCAAGCGCTCTTCCAAATCTCTATATTGAGGCATGGAAAAGCGAATCTACCCCCAAGCCATCGAATCGGTCGTCATGCCGGAGCCCTTCGGCAAGCAGAGCTTCCACGACGCCAGAAAGGCCGTCGCGGCGCTGCAGACGCTGTACGACCGCAACACCAAATTCCTGCGCGATTCCTTCACGGCACTTGCCGCGGGCGTCGACGAGAGCAAGCGCTACCGGGCCTTCTATCCGCAGATCGGCGTCACCACGACCTCGTTCAGCCAGATCGACTCGCGCCAGGCCTACGGCCATATGCCGACGCCCGGGCATTTCGCCACCACCATCACGCAGCCGCAACTGTTCGAGAACTACCTCATCGAACAGCTTCGCCTCATCATGCGCAATCACGGCGTGACGGTGACGGTGTCGGAATCGACGACGCCGATCCCGCTGCATTTCGCCTTCCTGGAAGGCACCTATGTCGACGGCGCGGCTGCCGAGCGCATCAAGCGGCCGATCCGCGATCTGTTCGACGTGCCGGATCTCGACGGCACCGACGACCAGATCGCCAACGGCACCTTCGAGGTGGCATTCGGCGAGCCGCGGCCGCTGGCACCGTTCACCGCGCAGCGCATCGACTATTCGCTGCACCGCATGACGCATTACACGGCGACCAGCCCGCAGCATTTCCAGAACTTCGTGCTGTTCACCAACTACCAGTTCTACATCGACGAATTCGTCACCCGCGCCCGCGACCTGATGGAAAAGGGCGGTGGCGGCTATAGCGAATTTGTCGAGCCCGGCAACGTCGTCACCAAAGCCGGAGCCAGCACGGCAAGCGAGGGCACGCCACCGCCGCGCCTGCCGCAAATGCCGGCCTATCATTTGAAGAAGCCCGGCCATGGCGGCATCACCATGGTCAATATCGGCGTCGGCCCGTCCAACGCCAAGACGATCACCGACCATATCGCGGTGCTGAGGCCGCACGCCTGGGTGATGCTCGGCCATTGCGCGGGCCTGCGCAACACGCAGGCGCTGGGCGACTATGTGCTGGCGCACGCCTATGTGCGCGAAGACCATGTGCTGGACGACGACCTGCCGGTGTGGGTGCCGATCCCGCCGCTGGCCGAGATCCAGGTGGCGCTGCAAGAGGCGGTCGCAGAAGTAACCGGCCTGTCCGGCTATGACCTGAAGCGCATCATGCGCACCGGCACCGTCGCCACCATCGACAACCGCAACTGGGAACTGCGCGACCAGCGCGGACCGGTGCAGCGCCTGTCGCAGTCGCGGGCCATCGCGCTCGACATGGAATCGGCCACTATCGCCGCCAACGGCTTCCGCTTCCGCGTGCCTTACGGGACGCTGCTGTGCGTCTCCGACAAGCCGCTGCATGGCGAACTGAAGCTGCCCGGCATGGCGACCGAGTTCTACAAGCGGCAGGTGGCGCAGCATCTCACCATCGGCATCAGGGCGATGGAGAAGCTGGCTGAAATGCCGATGGAGCGGCTGCATTCGCGCAAGCTCAGAAGTTTCTCCGAAACGGCGTTCCAGTAGACTGCAAGACCTATAGCGACGCGGCGAGGCAATCCGTCGTCTTGCTTGGGCCGCAATTTGGCCGATAAGCGATCCGAACGGATAGTCCACGAGCAATTTCAGGAAGAGCGATGCGGTTTTCCGTCCGAAATTGTGCCAGAACAAGGAGACAGGGCATTTCGCCGTTTCCGTGAAACGGTGTCCTGGGCGGTCGGAGCAAATGACAACGGGCGGTGCGCGCTTGAGCATGATGGCTCAGCTGACATTCCTGGCGATGATGGCATTCTCGGCTGCGCTGCTGGCCGGGTTCTTCGGCACGCTGCATCCGGCTTTCGATTCCTTTTCGCATTTCCGTATGCATCTGAGCATGCTGACCGCGCTGCTCGCGCTGTTGTTGCTTGCCAGCTCCTACCGGCTGCAAGCGGTCGCGATACTCATCTTCGCCGTTGGCTGCCTTGCCACCACCACGAGCGCGTTGCCCAGACTGTCGCCGCAACAAGCGGTCGCAAGGCCGGCCGACCGGATCGTCTACAGCCTGCTGCAGATGAACCTGCGCTTCAACAACCCGACGCCGAAGAAGGTGCTGTCGCTGATCGGACGGACCAATCCGGATGTCATCACGCTCGACGAAGTATCCGGGATGTGGGGGACCGAACTTGGTTATATCGCCAGCTCCTACCCCTATCGCATCCTTTGCGACTATCCCAACGGCATATTCGGCGTCGCGCTGCTGTCGCGCCGGCCATTTGCCGCCGGCACCGCGCCGCGTTGCGAGCCGCGCGGCGCGATGGCGACCGCCACGATCGATTTCGGCGGCGTTCCGGTCAATGTGGCCGCGATCCATCTGAGCTGGCCGTGGCCGATGGAGCAATCCTGGCAGATCGGCGAACTGGCGGAGCCGCTGGCCGCGCTTGGCGAAACCGCCATCATGGCCGGCGATTGCAACGCCGTGCCGTGGAGCGCCGCGGTGCGGCGGGTGGCGCGGCTCAGCGGCATGACGCCGATGCCGTCGGCCGGCCCGACCTGGATCCACCGGATGCTGCCCGACTTCCTGCGCCGCTATGCGGGCCTGCCGATCGACCAGGTGTTCAGCAAGGGCGGGGTGACGATCCTGTCGTCGGCCCGGCTCGAGGATACCGGCTCCGACCATCTACCGGTGCTGGTCGAATTCACGCTGCGGGCCGACAGCAACGCGCCCAGGGACGAGCATAGGTCGGCGCTGGCGGCGAACGATGCGCCGAAGCAGCCGCGAGGCTGACGCCCGCTTCGCAAAGCGAACGAGCGGAAGTTTCAGTTCTTCCCCATCAAGGCACCGACCAACTGCTCGACATGGCCGCCGGCGCGGTGCTCGCGCGCGTCGAAGGCGTTCTGCCTCGCCTCGTAGTCGGCATAGATCGCGTTGATACGGCGCCTGGCTTCCCAGCGCAGGCCGGTGCAGAACCAATTGTCAGCTTGCTCGAGCCCGGCAAGCGCCGTGTCGGTGGCCCGCATCATCTGCTTCGCAATGCCGCCATGGGTGTACTCATGCCGGCGCACGCCTGCCAGGAAACGCTCCCAGCGCCTGTTCAGGGCCGGGCTCGCCGGCGACAGGCGGCGCGGAAACGTGTAGGTCAGGTCGATAATGCCGTCGGCCCGGCGCAGCCGGCAGATGCCGTTGTCACGCGCGAAATCGAGGTCCCAATGCACGGTGTAGCCGGTCTCGGCGATGGCGCGCGTGGCATGGCCGTGCTTCGGCCCCAGGCCATCCATCGCCTCGACCAGTTCCGCGCCGGTCTTGCCGGCGACGTCATAGGTGCGCACATGCACGGTCAGCTTGGTGCCGGCGGAAGCCGCCCCGCAACAAAGCACGCCGGCAGCTAATATCGCCAGGCTGATCCGCCGCATTTCCGCCTCCTTGTCCGGAGGCCGAGCAGACCATAATCGGCGCGCGGCTTCAACGGCCTTGGCCGATGAGCGTGGTTCACATGCCCGGCAGAACGGCCCGGCCGGCTCGGTTTGAAAGGCGGTCGGGACGGCCCTGTCCGGGCTATCACATGCCCTGGTAAACCGGGCCTTCACCGCCTTGTGGCGGCACCCAGTTGATGTTCTGGTTCGGATCCTTGATGTCGCAGGTCTTGCAGTGGACGCAGTTCTGCGCGTTGATGACGAAGCGCACATCCTTGGCCGAGGGATCGGCAGCGGCATTGCCGTCCTTGTCCACCCATTCGTAGACGCCAGCCGGGCAATAACGTGTCGAGGGACCGGCGAAGACATCGTGCTCCGAACGCTGCTGCAGCGCCATGTCGCCGACGATCAGATGCACCGGCTCATTTTCCTCGTGGTTGGTGTTGGACAGGAACACCGAGGAGAGCCGGTCGAAGGTCAGCACGCCATCCGGCTTCGGATAGGCGATCTTCTGATGCCTGGATGCCGGCTCGAGCGTCGCGTAGTCGGCCTTGCCGTGCTTCATGGTGCCGAACGGCGAGAAGCCGAAAAGCGTGTTCATCCACATGTCGAGGCCGCCGAGGCCGATGCCGAGGACGGTGCCGAAGCGCGACCACAGCGGCTTGACGTTGCGCACCTTCTTCAGGTCCTTGCCGATGTCGCTGCCGCGCCAGGCTTGCTCGTAGGAAGCGAGTTCGTCATTGGCGCGGCCGGCGGCAACCGCCTCGGCCACATGCTCGGCCGCCAAGATGCCGGACAGCACCGCGTTGTGCGAGCCCTTGATGCGCGGCACGTTGACGAAGCCGGCCGAGCAGCCCATCAGCACGCCGCCCGGGAAGGACAGTTTCGGTACCGACTGCCAGCCGCCTTCGGTGATGGCGCGCGCGCCGTAGCCGATGCGCTTGGCGCCCTGGAACGTGGCCGCGATCGCCGGATGTGTCTTGAAACGCTGGAATTCCTCGAAAGGCGACAGATACGGGTTCTTGTAGTTGAGATGCAGGACGAAGCCGACCGCCACCTGGTTGTCTTCGAGGTGATAAAGGAAGGAGCCGCCGCCGGTCTTCAGATCAAGCGGCCAGCCGAAGGAATGCTGCACCAGCCCCGGCTTGTGGTGCTCCGGCTTGACCTGCCAGAGCTCCTTGAGGCCGATGCCGAACTTGGCCGGCTCGCGGCCGTCGGCCAGCTTGTACTTCGCGATCAGCTGCTTGGCCAAGGAGCCGCGCGCGCCCTCGCCGATCAGCACATATTTGCCCATCAGCGCCATGCCGGGCGCGTAGGCCGGACCGTGCGTGCCGTCCTTCTCCACGCCCATGTCACCGGTGATCACGCCGGTGACGGCGCCGGCGTCGTTGTAGACGAGGCTTGTCGCGGCAAAGCCCGGATAGATCTCGACGCCGAGCGCCTCGGCCTTGGTCGCCAGCCAGCGGCAGACATTGCCGAGCGAGACGATGTAGTTGCCGTGATTGTTCATCAGCGGCGGCATCAGGAAGTTGGGCAGGCGGAACGAGCCGGCCGGCCCAAGCACCAGGAAATGATCGTCCGTCACCGGCGTCTTGAACGGATGGCCTTCCTCCTCGCGCCAGCCGGGCAGCAGGCGGTCGATGCCGATCGGGTCGACGACGGCGCCGGACAGGATGTGGGCCCCGACCTCGCCGCCTTTTTCGAGCACGACGACGGAAAGGTCCGGGTTGAGCTGTTTGAGACGGATCGCGGCGGCAAGGCCGGCGGGACCGGCGCCGACGATCACCACGTCGAATTCCATGCTCTCGCGTTCGATTTCGCTCATCGGCCCCTCACTGGCTCGCCATGTTCTCGCATTTTGCTGGCTCAAGCGCTGCATAGCGCATCAATTCGCGACGCGAAACCGGCGCTGACGTAACAACGCCGATTTCGACAAAAAGTCGCGGTTTTCCCTACGAAATGGTCGTCGGCAGGCCGCGGCCAAGCATAGGCCAGGGCCAGTTGTTTGGCGGGCCAGGCCGCGTCCGCATGTTTTTAATTGTTCGACGGCTTGGTTATCGGCAATACTTCACGCCATGCGCAATCCAGAGCCGTCCGGCTTTCCCTTGAAGCGCTTACTCTTCACGCCTGGCGCGGCCTGGCGCGCGGTTCTTCCGCTCCTCTTTTTGGCCGTGCCGGCGCACGCCGATCCGGTGAAGGTCTGGGCGACCGGGGCCTATTCCTTCTCCGACGAACTTGGCGGCTTCCGCATCACCGGCGCTTCCGGCATCGGCACCAAGGACGACCCGTTGATCATCAAGGAGGAGCTGAACACGGCGACGCCGGTGACGCTGACCATCCGCGCGACCAAACCGATCGAGCCCTTCGGCAAGGCCGGCGCGGTCGCCAACGGCGTGATGTATATGCGCATCGATGTGCTCAACAACAGCGCCCTGCCCTGGGTGGAGTTCCAGTTCGAGCTGCAGGAGATCCTCGACCAGCCAAGCGTGTTCGGCGACGGCCTGTCCTTCGACCAGCGCAACAAGACGCCCGACAACATCTGGTCGAGCAACTTCGCCGATTTCGAGCGCAAGTTCGAACCATATGACCAGTTGCTGTTCAGGAACGGCAAGGTCGATCCGCTGAAGGCGGCGACCTTCGATTTCCTGATCACCGACTACACGCCGCGCTGGACGTTTTACATCGTGCAGGATCCGCGCATTCCGACGGGCTGAAGCAAACGGAAGGCGATTGGCGAAAGGCATGAAGCGGTGGTCTCCCCCCTCGAGGGACCCTCGAGGGGGGAGATGGCCGGCAGGCCAGAAAGGGTCATGGCGCGTGACGCGCCAACTCTACCTGCCGCCCGTTACAGCGCCAGTCTTGCAAATCTGCACCGCGCGGACAATGGTGGCGCCATGACTGCCGCCTCCCCCCGCACACCTGCAGAGATCGCCGAACTGCTCGCCTTCTACGCCAGCGCCGGCGTCGACGACGCGCTTGAGGACACGCCGATCAGCCGATTTGCCGAAGTGGCGACGAAGTCGGCCGAACGCCGGCCCGCCGAGCGGGCGCCCGCCGCACTGCCTCGCGAATCCAGGCCCGAGAGCCGAACGACATCCGAGCAGGCACCGGAACAAGCTGAGAACCCGCCAGCGCCCTTATCCGGCCTCGACGCGCGCAATATTCCGGACGCGCCCGTGCGGGTGCCGGCGGCGGCCGTTCCCGACGAGGCACAGGCGCTGCTTGCGCGGCAACTGGCGGCAAGTGCTGCGACGCTCGACGAACTGCGCCGGCACATGGCCGCCTTCGACGGCTGCAATCTCAAATTCACCGCCAAGAACCTGGTCTTCGCCGACGGCAACCCCAATGCCGACCTGATGCTGGTCGGCGAGGCGCCGGGCCGTGACGAGGACCTTGAAGGCCTGCCCTTTGTCGGCCGCTCCGGCCGGCTGCTCGACCGAATGCTGGCGGCGATCGGCCTCGACCGCAACTCGGCCTATATCGCCAATGTCATCCCGTGGCGGCCGCCGGGCAACCGCACGCCGACGCCGCATGAGACCGAAATCTGCCGGCCCTTCATCGAAAGGCAGATCGAGCTGGTCAATCCCAAGGTGCTGGTCAATCTCGGCGGGCCTTCGGCGAAGACCCTGCTCAACTCGAGCGAGGGCATCTTGCGCCTGCGCGGCAACTGGCGTGTGCATACGACCGCCTCGGGCATAGCCATTCCGGCGATGCCGACGCTGCATCCGGCCTATCTATTGCGGACGCCGGCGCACAAGAAGCTGGCGTGGCGCGATTTTCTCGAGGTGAAGGCGAAGCTGAAGGCGATTAGCTAATCTCCCCCCTTGTGGGCGAGATGCCTGGCAAGGCAAGGGGGCGCTGTCCCGCCAATCTGTCAGCTTTGGGGTGCTACGCCCAGCGAGGAATAACAAGGATTTCAGGTTCGGCGTTCCTTCGCGCCCCCCTCTCTGTCCTGCCGGACATCTCCTCCACAAGGGGGGAGATTGGCTGTCACTGCCGGCTTCGCCACCTTTCGAAGCCGTCCGATGACTTCCAAGGTAATTGAATTGCCCCCTTCGCCGGCCTAGTTCTGCCCCATGACCACATCCGACATCTCAGCCGGCAGCCTCATCCGCGAATGGCGCACGCGGCGGCGCATGAGCCAGCTCGACCTCGCCATGGAGGCCGACATCTCGCAGCGGCATCTTTCCTTCGTCGAAAGCGGCCGCGCCCAGCCGTCGCGCGAGATGGTGCTGCATCTGGCCGAACGGCTTTCGATCCCGCTGCGCCAGCGCAACCAGCTGCTGCTTGCCGCGGGCTTCGCGCCAAGCTTCAGCGAAAGGCCGCTCACCGACGCAACCCTTGCGCCGGCGATGGCCGCTGTCGAGACCGTGCTCAAGGGCCACGAGCCGTTCCCGGCGCTGGCGGTGGACCGGCACTGGAGCCTCGTCATGGCCAATGCCGCGATCGCCCCGTTCCTTGCCGATATTTCCGAACCGTCCCTGCTCGCGCAGCCGGTCAATGTGCTGCGACTGAGCCTCCATCCGGGCGGCGTGGCGCCGCGCATCGTCAATCTGGCGGAGTGGCGGGCACATCTTCTCGAACGCCTGAAGCACCAGAACGACGCGACCGGCGACCCAGTGCTGATCGAGCTGGAGCGCGAGTTGCGCAGCTATCCGTCCGGCCTGAAGAGCAGCCGGCCGGCGCCGGTCGAGCCGAGCGGCATCGTGCATCCGCTGCGGCTCGCGCATGGCGATCAGGTGCTGTCCTTCATCAGCACGATCACCGTGTTCGGAACGCCGCTCGACGTCACGCTGTCGGAGCTGGCGATCGAATCGTTCTTCCCGGTCGACGAGCAGACGCGGGCAGTGCTGGTGCGGCTGGCGAAGGAGCGGGCGGCGGCTTCGTAGCCTACCCCTGCGGCGGTGCGGCCCTGCGTGTGCGCGTGCGTTCCAAGCCCAGTTGCCGCTCGCGCCAGATGATGAAGATGCCGGCAGCAACGACGATAACGCCGCCGACAAGCGTGTTGAGCGAGGTCACATCGCCGAAGGCAAGATAGCCGACAACGACGCCGAGTATCATCGAGGTGTATTCGAAGGGCGCCACGACCGAGGCCTCGGCATGTCGGTAGGCCGCCGTCATCAGGATCTGGCCGAGCCCACCGCAGAAACCGGCCACGACAAGCAGCGCGGCCTGCATCGGCGTCAGCGACTGCCAGCCGAAGGGCAGCGTGAAGAGCGACAGCACCGAGGCCGTCGAGGAGAACCACAGCACGATGGTCGCGGTCCTCTCGGTCTGAACGAGATTGCGCACCAGAAGCATGGCGACGGCGGAGATCGCCGCGGCGATAAGCGCGGCCATGACGCCAAGCAGCTCCTGGTCGTCGAGGCCTTCGCCGGAATTCAAGAGCGTCAGTTCCGGCCAGGAGATGATCAACACGCCGACGAGACCGACGGCGACAGCGCTCCAGCGATAGACGCGGATCGTCTCGCCGAGGAAGATCGATGAGAACACCACGACCAGCAGCGGCTGGGCGTAGTTCAGCGTGATAGCCTCCGGCAGCGGCAGCCTGGTCAGCGCGAAGAAGCCGAGCCCCATCGCGCCGACGCCGACCACGCCGCGCGCGATGTGGTTGAACGGTCGCCTGGTCGTGAATGCGGTGGCCAGCTCTCCCTTGAAGGCCAGGAAGGCGACGATCGGGAAGATGGCGAAGAATGAGCGGAAGAAGACGATCTGCCCGGCGGGCACGTCGCCGGCCGCCTTGATGCAGGTCTGCATGCCAACGAAGACCGTCACCGAGACGATCTTCAGCGTAATGCCGCGCAGCGTGTTGTGGCCGACGGCATGATCGACGGTCATCTTGCCTCGTGAGGATGGTCGAAACGAAGCCGCGAAATAGGCCTTCGCGCAGTTTTGTCGAGTGGCCGTTTCGTGTAAAGAGCGCGCACCTCAATATTCTTGGACCAGCCAAGCCTGCTGGTCGACCTAAATCGACAGGAAAAGCACAAGGAATGCGCACGGATACCGGCCATGTCTTCAAGCTCGAAGACTATCGCCCCAGCGACTATCTCATCCCGAGGACCAGCCTCGGCTTCCGCCTGTCGCCGGACGCGACCCATGTCACCGCGCTGCTCACGATCGAGCGGCGCGAGGGCGTCGCCGCCGCGGCGCCGCTGGTGCTCGATGGCGACGGGCTGACGCTGCTTGGCGTTGCCGTCGACGGGCACACGCTTCCGGCCAGCGACTACGAGGCGACGCCGGACCGGCTGACGATCCTGAAGCCGCCGGCGGGGCAGCGCTTCGAGCTTCGCCTCGAGACCGAGGTCGCGCCGGCGCGCAACGAGGCGCTGATGGGTCTCTATCGCTCCAACAACGTCTATTGCACGCAGTGCGAGGCCGAGGGCTTTCGCCGCATCACCTATTTCCTCGACCGCCCCGACATCCTGTCGGTTTACACCGTGCGCATCGAAGCCCCCCACAACGAGGCGCCGCTGCTGCTTTCCAACGGCAATCCGGTCGAAAGCGGCACGCTCGCCGACGGTTGGCACTATGCCGTCTGGCACGATCCCTTTCCGAAGCCCTGCTATCTGTTCGCGCTGGTGGCGGGCGCGCTCGGCAAGCTGGCGGACAGCTTCACCACCATGTCCGGCCGACACGTCGAGCTCGGCATCTATGTCGAGCCCGGCAAGAAACGGCTTGCCGGCTATGCGATGGACGCGCTGAAACGCTCGATGAAATGGGACGAAGAAGCCTTCGGCCGCGAATACGACCTCGACGTCTTCAACATCGTCGCCGTGTCGGACTTCAACATGGGCGCGATGGAGAACAAGGGCCTCAACGTCTTCAACGACAAATATGTGCTGGCCGACGAGGAGACGGCGACCGACGCCGACTTCGCCAACATCGAGGCGATCATCGCGCATGAATATTTCCACAATTGGACTGGCAACAGAATCACTTGCCGCGACTGGTTCCAGCTCTGCCTGAAGGAAGGGCTGACGGTCTACCGCGACCACGAGTTCTCCGCCGATCAGCGCTCGCGGGCGGTCAAGCGCATCGCCGAGGTGCGCACGCTGCGCGCGCACCAGTTCCCGGAAGACCAGGGGCCGCTGGCGCATCCGGTCAGGCCGCGCCGCTACCGCGAGATCAACAACTTCTACACGGCGACCGTCTACGAGAAGGGCTCGGAAGTGGTGCGGATGATCCGGACCATGCTGGGGCCAGAAACCTTCCGCGCCGGGATGGACCTCTATTTCGAGCGGCATGACGGCGAGGCCGCGACGATCGAGGATTTCCTGAAAGTGTTCGAGGATGTCTCCGGCAGAGACCTCGCGCAATTCGCGCTCTGGTATCATCAGGCCGGCACGCCGAACCTGACGGTCAGGTCCACGCACAACGCCGCGGCCAAGGAGTTCTCGCTGGAGATCGAGCAGTCGGTGCCGCCGACGCCGTCGGAAAGCCGCAAGCGGCTGATGCATATTCCACTGGCCTTCGGCCTTGTCGGCGCCGACGGCAGCCCGGTCGCGTGGACGGCCGTAGAGGGCGCTGCGGTGGATGACGGCCTCATCCATATCCGCAAGCGCCGGCACACGGTCCGCTTCTCCGGCGTTTCGGAGCGGCCTTCGGTGTCACTCAACCGCGGCTTCTCGGCGCCGATCACGATTTCGGTGCAGCAGAAGGCCGACGACCAGTTCTTCCTCGCGGCGCATGACAGCGACGCCTTCTCGCGCTGGCAGGCGTTCAACACGCTGCTGACCGACGCGCTGATCGCGGCCTTCCGCCAGATCCTCGGCGGCAAGCAGCCGGTCTTTGCGGCTCGGCTCGCCGAGCTTGCCGGCAGCATCGCCGGCGACGAGGCGCTGGAGCCGGCCTACCGGGCGCTGGCGCTGGCGCTGCCCGGCGAGGCAGACATCGCCCGCGACATCGGCAAGGGCATCGACCCCGACGCCATCTTCGCCGCGCGCGAGGCGTTGGCGCGGGCGATCGCCGAGGCAAACCGCGAGGCCTTCCTGGCGCTCTATGACGGCCTTGCCGACAAGGGTCCGTTCAGCCCGGACGCGGCGAGCGCGGGGCGCAGGGCGCTGCGCAACATCCTGCTCGACTATCTTTCGCTGCTGCCTGGCGGTGCCGCCCTCGCCGCGCGGCACTTCACTTGCGCCACCAACATGACCGATCGTGCCGCGGCGCTCGCCGTGCTGGCGCACCGCCATTCAGGCACGGCCGAGGCCGACGATGCGCTGACCGCCTTCGAGGCACGCTATCGCGGCGACGCGCTGGTGCTGGACAAGTGGTTCCAGATCCAGGCCGGCGTGCCCGGTGCGAAGACCGTCGAAAAAGTGCGCGAGCTCACGCGTCATCCGGCTTTCTCGATCGCCAATCCGAACCGGGTGCGTTCGCTGATCGGCACCTTTTCCAGCGCCAACCAGACCGGATTCCACCGCGCCGACGGCGAAGGCTACCGCTTCTTCGTCGAGACGGTGCTGGAGGTGGAGAAGCGCAACCCGCAGGTGGCGGCACGGCTGGCGACGGCGCTCAGGTCCTGGCGCTCGCTGGAGCCCGGCCGGCAGGCCAAGGCGAGGCAGGCGCTGCTCGACATGGCAAAGGTTGAGAACCTGTCGGCGGATTTGCGGGATATCGTGGAACGAACGCTGGCGTGATTAGCGATCTCCCCCCTTGTGGGGGAGATGCCCGGCAGGGCAGAGGGGGGCGCGAAGGATCGCGGCTTTTCCTTCTGGCCCGGAGCACAAATCCGACAAGCGCCAGGCAATTGGACAGTTGATATGCCGGCGGGACGGCGCCCCCCTCTGGCCTGCCGGCCATCTCCCCCACGAGGGGGGAGATCGGCAGTTTCGACGAATTTCAATCAATTTTTAATCTTTTTCGCCCGCGCCTCTGGACAAGGCGAATCGCCTTTGATTCTTTAATGGCGATTCGGGCGTGCGGCGTAGCCGGATCATCCAAGTATGCGGCAAATCGGGGAGTGCCATTTATGGCCAAGGCGGACGCGTGGGGCGCGCCCGGAGGGAAGGCGTTTGCACGTCGCAAGGCAAGGAGCGATGGACTTGCCGGCAACACGCGCCTGATCGCCGAACCCACCTATCAGCGGCTGCTTGCTGCCGAACCGCTGCTGCGCAGGTCGATCCCGGCGCTCATCGTCATTTTCCTCATCGTCATCGCGGCGGTGCGCTTCGTGTCGCTGATGAACGAGCATGACGAGATCGAGCGCGACGCCAAGGCGGTGCTGGCGCTTGCCGCGGGACAGATGGCGCAGGCGATCACCGCGGACCCCAACGCGGCCGGCGCCAACGCCGTCGACCTCCTGGAAAACACGAGCCGCCAGGGCGCCATGAGCCGTGCCCACGTGCTCGCCATCACCGACGCTGCCTTCAAGGTCATCGCCGTCTCGCCATTGTCGACGGGCTGGCAGGGCCGGATGCTCGACGGTCTCGTCCTGGGCGGCCAGCCGCTGTTCATGTTCGGCGACCACGCAGGCGTGATGGATGTCAGCATCGGCGGACAGGACTGGTTTGCCGCCGTCAGCCTGACCGGCGACCGCAGACACGCGGCGGCCGTGCTGGTGCCGCAGGAGGCGGTGTTCGACAGCTGGCGCAAGTCGATGTCGCTCAACGTCACGCTGTTCGTGCTGACGGCGGGCGTGCTGATCGTCATCCTCTACGCCTATTTCGGCCAGGCCGCGCGGGCGCAGGCGGCGGACCGCATCTACCTCGAGGCGCATCAGCGCATCGACATGGCGCTGGTGCGCGGCCGCTGCGGGCTGTGGGACTGGGACATGGTGCGCGGCAAGATGTACTGGTCGCGCTCGATGTACGACATGCTGGGCTACGAGCCCTGCGAGGCGATGCTCTCCTTCGGCGAGGTCGATGAGATCATCCATCCCGACGACGGCGACCTGTTCGAGCTCGCCAACCGCATCGTCGAACGCGAGATCGACCATATCGACCAGGTTTTCCGCATGCGCCATGCCGACGGACAATGGGTATGGATGCGGGCCCGGGCCCAGGTGATCGACCCGGAAGCGCCCGAGATCCAATTGATCGGCATCGCAGTCGACGTCACCGAGCAGCGGCATCTGGCGCTGCGCTCGGAAGCGGCCGACATGCGGCTCAGGACCGCGATCGAGAACATCAACGAATCCTTCGTGCTATGGGATGCCGCCGAGCGGCTGATCATGTGCAATTCGAAGTTCCAGAAGGACAACGGGCTATCCGACCGCGATGTCGTGCCCGGCGTTCTTCGCGAGGCGTTGGAGGAACGAATGCTCGCCTTCGCCTCGGAGCGCAGGCTCGCCAATGCCAATGGGCCGCAGGGCGGTGTCAGCTTCGAGCGCCAGCTCGCCGACGGCCGCTGGCTGCAGGTCAACGAGCTCAGGACCCGCGACGGCGGTATCGTCTCGGTCGGCTCCGACATCACCCAGATCAAGCTGCATCAGGAAAAGCTGGTCGACAGCGAACGCCGGCTGATGGCGACGATCCACGATCTCAGCCTCGCCCGCCGCGCCGAGGAGGAACGCGCCAGCGAGCTGGTCGAGCTCAACCGCAAATACATGAAGGAAACCGAGCGCGCCGAGGCCGCCAACCGGGCGAAGTCCGAATTCCTCGCCAACATGTCGCATGAGTTGCGCACGCCGCTCAACGCCATCATCGGCTTCTCCGAATTGATGCAGCAGGGCCTGTTCGGGCCGCTCGGCTCCGAGCGCTACGAGGAATATGCAACCGACATCAACGGCAGCGGCAAATACCTGCTCGGCGTCATCAACGACATACTCGACATGTCGAAGATCGAAGCCGGCCAGTTCTCGCTCGACCGCGAGGAGATCGACCTCTGCCCGCTGATCAAGGAAACGGTGCGGGTGATCTCGCTGCAGGCGGCGGAGAAGTCGATCAATGTCGAGACGCGCATCGCCGACTCGATGCGGGTCTATGCCGACCGGCGCGCGATCAAGCAGATCGCCATCAACCTGCTCTCCAACGCGGTGAAGTTCACCGGACAGGGCGGCAAGATCACGGTCAGGGCACGCAACACTTCAGGAGCGCTGCTGCTCACCATCGAGGACAATGGCTGCGGCATTCCCAAGCCGGCGCTGAGCAAGCTCGGCCGGCCCTTCGAGCAGGTGCAGAACCAGTTCTCCAAGAACCACACCGGCTCGGGCCTTGGGCTCGCCATCTCGCGCTCGCTGGCAGAGCTGCAGGGCGGCGCGCTGAAGATCCGCTCGACCGAAGGTGTCGGCACCATCGTGTCGGTGCGCATTCCATTGAAGAAGGCGCCGGCTTCGGTGAAGGCGGCGGCCTGAATTTCGTTGAAAAATCTGCAACGTTGGCGGGACAGCGCCCCCCTCTGTCCTGCCGGACATCTCCCCCACTTGGGGGGAGATCGGATGTCACGCCGGCTTTCGCCAATTTCCAACGAATGAGCGAGGCGCCGAAGCTGCCAATCTCCCCCCTCGTGGGGGAGATGTCCGGCAGGACAGAGGGGGGCGCCAAGGAATGAGACGCAGTTTAACCGTGTTTCGGCATGCCAGCGCGAAGCAGTAGGTCGAAGTCCCTCCTAGCCTTCCGTGACGTCTCCTTGAGATGCGCTTCCAGCACGCCGAAATCCGGCAGGTCGGTGACAGCCAGAAGCAGATCCGAAAGCCCTGGCGGAACATCGTCGCGCTGGAACTCGCCGGTGAGGCAAAGCCTGATCATCTGGGTCAGCGCCTGATAGAGCCGATAGGCATCGCAAAGCTCTTGCCGCACATCGGCGGCCGCGAAACCGGGGGCCAGCCGCGCCAGCAGGTCCGCCGTCGCCGTTGCCCGCCTCCCCGGTTCAATCGCGCCGGTGATGACGGCGACCTGGGCGATGAATTCCAGATCGATAAGCCCGCCGGGGATCAGCTTGATGTCCCAGAGATCGCGCGGCGGCTTCTCCTTGTCGATCAAGCCTCGCATCTCGGAGGCATCCGCCTTCACCTTGGCGCTGTCGCGCGGCTGCGCCAGCACCGCCGCCACATCGTCATCGAGCTCGGCGCAGAGTTCGCCGTCGCCGCCGATCGCGCGCGCCCTCGCCAGCGCCATGTGCTCCCAGGTCCAGGCGTCCTGACGCTGATATTTCTTGAACGCATCGATATGGGTGGCGACCGGTCCCTTGTTGCCGGAGGGGCGCAGGCGAAGGTCCAGCTCATAAAGCACGCCCTCGGCCGTCGGCGCCGAGACGGCGGCGATCAGACGCTGCGTCATGCGCGTATAGTAATGCGAAGGCGCCAGCGGCTTGTCGCCGTCGGACTCCTCGGCATCCGCGTCATTGTCGTAGAGCAGGATGAGATCGACATCCGAACCCGCGGTGAGCTCGCGGCTGCCGAGTTTGCCCATGCCGAGCAAGGCCACCCTGCCGCCTGCGATCCTGCCGTGGCGCAGCGCGAATTCGGCGATCACGGCGTTCAGCGCCGCCTCGATGGTGAGGTCGGCGAGATCGGAAAAGGCGCGGCCGGCGCGCGCGGGATCGATCGAGCCGGCAAGCAGGCGCACGCCGATCAGGAATTTCTGCTCCGAGGCGAAGATGCGCAGGCGGTCGAGCACATCCTCATAGGCGCGTTCGCCGTCGATGAAGGCGGCAAGCCGCGCCGAGAGATAGGCGCGATCGGGCAGTTCGGTGAGCAGCGCCGGATCGAGCAGGCCGTCGAAGACATGCGGCCGCCGCGTGATGATGGCCGCCAGCCGCGGCGCGGCCCCCATGATGGTCGCCATCAGCTTGAGCAGCGCCGGGTTCGATTGCAGCAGCGAGAAAAGCTGGATGCCCGCCGGCAGACCGGCGAGGAACTCGTCGAAGCGCATCAGCGCCTCGTCGGCGCGCCGCGTCTGGCCGAAGGCTTTGAGCAGCGCCGGGGTGAGTTCGGTCAGCCTCTCGCGGGCCTCCGCCGACTGGGTGACGCGGTAGCGGCCGAAATGCCAGCCGCGGATGACGCGGCAGATGTCGCTCGGCCGCTGGAAGCCCAGCCGATGCAAGGTCTGCAGCGTGTCGGGATCGTCGACGTCGCCGGTGAAGACCAGATTGCCGACGCCGGCCGATAGTTCGGGCGCCGTCTCGAACAGCGCCGCGTAGTGGCGCTCGACCTGCTGCAGCGACGCGCGAAAAGCCTCGGTGAATTCCGCCTCGCCGGCAAAGCCCAGCATCAGCGCGATGCGTTTCAGTTCCTCGTCGCTCTCCGGCAGGATGTGCGTCTGCTCGTCCGCTACCATCTGGATGGCGTGCTCGACACGGCGCAGGAACCAGTATTGCCGCGTGAGCGCATCGCGGGCATCGGCGGTGATCCAGCCGCGCGCGGCGAGCGCGCCAAGCATCGGTACCGTCTCGCGGCCGCGCAGTTCCGGGAAGCGGCCGCCGGCGATGAGCTGCTGGGTCTGGACGAAGAACTCGATCTCGCGGATGCCGCCACGGCCGAGCTTGACGTTGTGGCCCTTCACCGCGATCTCGCCATGGCCCTTGTGGGCATGGATCTGGCGCTTGATCGAATGGACGTCGGCAATCGCCGCATAGTCCATGTATTTGCGCCAGACATAGGGCTGCAATTCCTTGAGAAAGGCTGCGCCCGCGGCAAGGTCGCCGGCAACCGGCCGCGCCTTGATCATGGCGGCCCGCTCCCAATTCTGGCCGCGCGCCTCGTAGTAGCGAAGCGCCGCCTCGACCGGGATCGCCAAAGGCGTCGAGCCGGGATCGGGACGCAGCCTCAGATCGGTGCGGAAGACATAGCCGTGCTCGGTGCGGTCCTGCAGGATGCGCACGAGACGACGGGTGAGCCTGGAGAACAGGTCCGTCGCGTCGAGCGGATCGATGACGGCCGGCGCCTCAGGATCGCAGAAGACGACGAGGTCGATGTCGGAGGAGAAATTCAGCTCATGCGCGCCGAGCTTGCCCATGCCGAGCAGGATCCAGCCCGAATCCCTGGCCGGCTCAACCGGATTCGGCAGCCTGAGCTTGCCTTGCCGGTGCGCGTCGAGCAGCAGGAAATCCACGGCGGCGCATGTGCAGGCATCCGCGAGATCGCTGAGGCGGCGCACCGTCGCCGAGGTCTTCGCCTCGCCGGAGAGATCTGCCAGCGCGATCAGGAAATGCGCTTCGGTCTTCCATTGCCGCAGCGCCATCATCAGGCTCGATTCCGATGCATCGTCGGCCGTGGCCGCACCGCTGATCGCCTCGCCGATGGCGCCGAGCCGCGCTTCGATCGGCTCGTCGAGCAGCGTGTCGAGAATTGCCGGCCGGCGGCGCGCCACATCGCGCAGAAAGGGCGAGAGGTCGAAGACGGCGGCCAGCAGGTCCTGCGGCGGTCCCTCGCTTGCCAGGAATGCGGCAAGACGCGAAAGCCCTTCCTCCTCGGCCGCATCGGCGATTTCCGAGAGTTCGCGCCGGGCACGGTCCGGGTCCAGGGGATGGAGCGCCAGTGCCGGGCTAAGCCGCCATTCGGATTCGACTTGTCTCTTCGCCATTGGCCTCGCCGTCAATGCGTCTCCCGTAACGGGAAACTCATGACCACGGACAATCCGGGATTGGCGGGCAAAAGATCAAGCCTGCCGTTGTGGAAAGTCATGATTGCCTTGGCGAGGCTGAGGCCCAGGCCCGAGCCTGGTTGCGAGCGGCTCTTTTCCAGACGAACGAAACGCTCGGTGGCCCGGGCGCGATCGGCGTCGTCCGGAATGCCGTGGCCATTGTCGGTGACGGCAAGCTTGATCTCGCTTCTCACGCGCTCCAGAGCCACCCGCACTTTCGGCGTCTCGGCGGCGTCGGTCGAGTATTTGATTGCGTTATCGACGATGTTGGACAGTGCCTGGCCGATCAGCTCGCGGTTGCCGTTGATGGTGAAGGCCTCGGGCACGGTCGCTTCCAGCACGACGCCGGCTTCCTCCGCCACCGGCTCGTAGAGCTCGACGACGTCGCTCACCGTGGCGGCGAGATCGACGGGACCGGTCTGTTCCGAGGAATAGCCTGCCTCCAGGCGCGAGATCATCAGGATGGCGTTGAATGTCTTGATAAGCTGGTCGGACTCCGCGATCGTGCCTTCCAGCGCCTGGCGGTAGTCTTCGGTCTTGTGCTTGCCGGCGAGCGTCGCCTCGGCGCGGTTGCGCAGCCTGGTGAGCGGCGTCTTCAGGTCATGGGCGATGTTGTCGGAGACCTGCTTCAGGCCCTCGTTCAACATGGCGATCCTGGCCAGCATCGAGTTGAGGTTTGCCGACAGGCGGTCGAATTCGTCGCCGGCGCCGGTGACCGGCAGCCGTCCGGACAAATCGCCGCCCATGATGCGACGGCTTGCATCCGAGACGCTGTCGATGCGCTTCAGCGCGGCGCGCCCGACAAAGAACCAGATCAGGAGCCCGCCGAGCCCCATCATGCCCAGCGCCAGCGTCAGCGCGCGGCTGATGACGGCGCGGAAGCGCTCGGGCTCGCCGAGGTCGCGGCCAACCAGCATGATCATCTGGTTGGGCAGCCTCAGCACCAGCGCGATCGCGTTGTGGCCCTTTTCCCCCTGGGACTGGGGAGAGTTGCCGTCATTGGCCGGAGGCGCGGGCTGGTCCGTGTTGCCGGAGCGCAGGCGATCAAGCTCGCCCTCGCCGAAGCGCTGGTAGGAAAACGGCTGCGTCGTCCAGCCCTCGGTCTCGATGACCCCAGGCTCCAGGCTCTGCACGTTGCCGGTCAGGATCTGGCCGTTGGCGTCGGCGATCAGATAGAGATTGGCGCCTGGCTGGCGCGAACGGGCCTCGACGACGCGCACCAGAACCGGCAGGCCGCCGCGCTGGTAGGCGCGAGCCAGGCCCAGCACCTCGTCATTGATGGTCTCCTGCGTCTGAGCGGTCAGCATGCGCGCCGACAGCGAGGTCATGTAGAAGACCAGCAGCACCGCGCAGAGCGCGAAAAGCAGAAGATAAAGCGCCGAAAGCCGGGCCGCCGTCGTCTTCATGATGGCCGGCAGGGACAGAGCCATTTGCTCCTAGATCCCTTGTTGCAGCATGATCTTCTCCGAAAACCGGTTCCCACTTTTTGCGTTCGCTGACCTTCGGTTCGGGATCATGCTCTACCCGCCCTTCAGCATGTAGCCGGCGCCGCGGATCGTGTGCAGGATCGGCTTGTCGAAGCCTTTCTCGATCTTGCCGCGCAGGCGCGAGACATGGACGTCGATGACGTTGGTCTGCGGATCGAAATGATAGTCCCAGACATTTTCCAGAAGCATGGTGCGCGTCACCACCTGGCCGGCGTGGCGCATCAGATATTCGAGCAGGCGGAACTCGCGCGGCTGCAGCGTGATCTCGCGCCCGGCGCGCTTGACCGAATGCGACAGCCGGTCGAGCTCCAGGTCGCCGACCCGGTAGACGGTCTCGGACTCGCGCGCGCCGGCGCGGCGGTTCAGCACCTCGACGCGGGCGAGCAATTCGGAAAAGGCGTAGGGCTTGGTGAGATAATCGTCGCCGCCGGCGCGCAGCCCGGTGACGCGGTCGTCGACCTCGCCCAGAGCGGAAAGGATCAGCACCGGCGTGGTGTTGCCACGCGAGCGAAGGGCTGCGATCACCGACAGGCCGTCGCGGCGCGGCATGAGGCGGTCGACCACCATCACGTCATAGTCGCCGGCATCGGCAAGCGCGAAGCCGGTCTCGCCGTCGCCGGCGACATGGGCGGTGTGGCCGGCCTCGGCAAAGGCTTTCTGCAAGTAGTCCGCTGCCTCGCGATCGTCTTCCATGACGAGAATCTTCATGGAGCCGTTATACGCGATTTCACTGGAAGTTTGAGGGGCAGCCATGGCTCCTGCCTTCATGTTAAAGCGGCAGCGGGTGATGGGAAACCCGCTGCCGCCAGGAGCGAAACACGGTGACTGACTTGCGTGCTCGGCCCCATGTTTTCCCGGTGGCGGCTCGGGGGTGTTGATACCGCCACAGGGAAAAGTCGAAAGTCTTTAGTGACGCATGATCCTTTCCGAAAACCATGCGGTTTTCGGGGGCATGCGCAATCAGCCCTTGCCGACCGGCAGCGCGACAAAGCGATTGCTGTCGTCGCGGGTGATCTGCATCAGGACCGCCTTGCGGCCGGCCTTGGCCGCATCCGTCATCGCCTTTGAGACGTCGTCGGTGGTGTTCACGTCATTCGAGTTGATCGAGGTGATGACGTCGCCCGGCTGGATGCCGCGGTCGGCCGCGTCGCTGTCGGGATCGACGTCGGTGACCACGAGGCCCTTGCCGTTTTCCGACTTGGTGACCGTCAGGCCGAGATCGGCAAGCGTGTCGGCCTTGGCCGCGGGCGCCGACTGCTTGTTGTCGTCGTTAGAGGCCTGCTTGTCGCTTGCGGGCAGCGTGCCGAGATCGACCTTGACCGTCTCGTCCTTGCCGTTGCGCCAGACGGTGACATCGACCGATTTGCCCGGCGCAAATGCACCGATCATGCGGGCGAGTTCCTTCGGCGAGGCGACATCCTTGCCGTCGACCTGGGTGATGACGTCGCCGGCGACGATGCCGGCCTTCTTGCCCGGACCGGCGTCCTGGGCGCTCGAGACCAGCGCGCCCTTGTCCGACTTCAGGCCGAGCGACTCGGCGATGTCGGAGGTGACCGGCTGGATCTCGACGCCGAGCCAGCCGCGCTGGACCGAGCCGCTCTTCATCAGGTCCTGGACGACCTGCTTGGCGGTCGAGGCCGGGATGTCGAAGGCAATGCCGACGCTGCCGCCCGACGGCGAGAAGATGGCGGTGTTGATGCCGATCACCTGGCCGTTGAGGTTGAAGGTCGGGCCGCCCGAATTGCCGCGGTTGACCGAAGCGTCGATCTGGATGAAGTCGTCATAGGGGCCGGCGCCGATGTCGCGGCCGCGAGCCGAGACGATGCCGGCCGTGACGGTGCCGCCGAGGCCGAACGGATTGCCGACGGCCACTACCCAGTCGCCGATGCGGACCTTGGAATCGTCGGCGAAGTCGACATAGGTGAACTTGTTGGCGCCGCCATCGACCTTGAGCACGGCGAGATCGGTGCGCGAATCGGTGCCGATCAGCTTGGCGTCGAGCTCCTTGCCGTCATTGGTGACGACCGTGAAGTTCGAGCCTTCCGAAACCACGTGGTTGTTGGTGACGAGGTAGCCGTCCTCGGAGATGAAGAAGCCCGAGCCCTGCGCGACTGGGCGCGGCTCGCCATTGCCATGGTCGCGGTGGTTGAAGCGGCGCATGCGGAACTGGCCGCCCTGGCCCTGGTCGCCGAAGCCGCGGAATTCCTTGAAGAAGCGGCGCAGCTGCGGATTGTCGGGCAGGTTGTCGAAGCCGTCCTGATCGTCGGAGCCGTCGTCGGCCGTCGGCTGGACCTTGGCCTTGACCTTGACGCTGACGACCGCCGGCGAAACATGCTCGACGACATCGGCGAAGCTCGGCATCTGCGGGGCATCCACGCGCACGGCATCGGCCAGCACGGGGGCGGTGCCGGTTGCGAGCGCGCCGGCGCCAACCGCACCGATAACAGCCAGCGAAGCGACGGCCGCCATCAGGCGCTTTCGGGTGCTGGAAAATGAATGGCGGGCGTTATTCATGGAGTTTCTTATCCTCTATCGACGTGGATGCGCTCAGGCGAAGCATCCTCGGGCAAGAGGATTAGAGAGCCGCACATTACGGCGCCATTTCCGGCACATGAAAATTTTGTAATGTTGGGGATCGACGACGATGGCTATAGGCAGGCCGCGCTCGAAGGCTTGGCAGAAGCACCCGACTTCGTCATTCCAGGGCGAAGCAGGAGCGAAGCGACACGCGCAGACCATAGAATGACGATCCGAAAGCGGTCGCAGCCAATCATCAAGTTCGGCGATGCGCTAATCGCTAAGCATCTTGTCCAGCGCGGCCTGTTCCTCGGCTGAAAGCGTGGTCGATACCGGGCGGCGCGAACGGGCGCTGAGCACGATGAAGATGCCGCCGGCCAGCAGCAGCAACACCGGCGTGCCCCACAGAAGCGCGTTGCGCAGGCTGAAGCGCGGCTTGAGCAGCACGAACTCGCCATAGCGCGAGACGATGTAGTCCATCACCTGCTGGTCGGTCTCGCCGGCAACGAGGCGCTGGCGCACCAGGATGCGCAGGTCTCGGGCAAGGTCGGCATCGGATTCGTCGATCGACTGGTTCTGGCAGACCATGCAGCGCAGGCCTTCCGAAAGCGCACGCGCCCTCGCCTCCAATGCCGGATCCCGCAACACCTCGTCGGGCTTCACCGCCTGTGCCGCGCCGGCAAAGACCAGAGCCAGCAGCAGAACCAGCGAGGCTAGTGAAAATCTCGCCCTCATGTCGGGCTCGCCAACGCGGCGGCCGGCTTGCGCCGCTTTGCCGGCGCGCCGACGCGCAGGCGGCGGTCGAGCAGCGACATGGCCGCGCCCGCCATCATCACAAGGCCGCCGCCCCAGATCAGCGTCACCAGCGGCTTCCACCACAGGCGCACGACGACGGAGCCATCTTTGTTCTCGTCGCCGAGCGACAGATAAAGCTGGCTCAAGCCCAGCGTCCTGATGCCGGACTCGGTCGTGACCGTCTGGCGGACCGGATAGAAGCGCTTGGCCGAGGTGATCTCGCCATCTTCGTTGCCGTCCGAGATCAGCAGGAAGCGGCCGCGATCCTCGGTGAAGTTCGGACCTTTGCTCGGGGAAAGCCCTTCGAAGCGCAGCGTGTGGCCGGACAACTCCACCGTCTCGCCGGGCCGCATGGTGAGGATTTTTTCAGTGCCGAAGCAAAGCGTGCCGACGATGCCGAGCAAGGTCAGCCCGAGCCCGAGATGGGCGAGCGCGGTGCCGAAGACCGAGCGCGGCAGCCCGGCAAAGCGCCTCAGCACGATGGCCGGCGCCACCGCGCCGAAACCGGATTTGGCGGCAAGATCGGTCAGCGCGCCGGCGACCAGCCAGACAGCGAGGCCGACGCCAAGTGCTGCGAACACCGAGGCTCCATCGATGAACAGGCCGGTGACGAGTATGGCGGCTATCGCCAGGGCGAAGGCCGCCATCAGGCGCTGCGAGGCGGCGATGACGTCGCCGCGTTTCCAGGAAAGCAACGGCCCGAACGGTACGATCGCCAAGAGCGGCAGCATCAGCGGGCCGAAGGTCAGGTCGAAGAAGGGCGCGCCGACCGAGATCTTGCCGCCGGTCAGCGCTTCGAGCGCCAGCGGGTAGAGCGTGCCGACAAGCACCGTCGCGGTCGCCGTGGTTAGGAACAGATTGTTCAGCACCAGCGCGCCCTCGCGCGAGATCGGGTGGAACAGGCCGCCGGCGGTCAGCCGCGAGGCGCGCAGCGCAAACAGCGCCAGCGAGCCGCCGATGAACAATGTCAAAATGCACAGGATGAAGACGCCGCGCGCCGGATCGGTGGCGAAGGCATGCACCGAGGTCAGCACGCCGGAGCGCACCAAGAAAGTTCCGAGCAGCGACAGCGAGAAGGTGAGGATGGCGAGCAGCAGCGTCCAGATCTTCAGCGCCGAGCGCTTCTCCATGACGATCGCCGAATGGAGCAGCGCGGTGCCGGCGAGCCAGGGCATGAAGGAGGCATTTTCGACCGGGTCCCAGAACCAGAAGCCGCCCCAGCCGAGCTCGTAATAGGCCCAGTAGGAACCCATGGCGATGCCGCCGGTCAAAAACATCCAGGCGACCAGCGTCCATGGCCGCACCCAGCGCGCCCAGGAGGCGTCGATGCGGCCCTCGATCAGCGCCGCGACCGAGAACGAGAAGCAGATCGAGAAGCCGACATAGCCGAGATAGAGCATCGGCGGATGGACGGCGAGGCCGAGGTCCTGCAGGATCGGGTTGAGGTCGCGGCCCTCGATCGGCGCCGGGTTCAGTCGGGTGAACGGATTGGAGGTCGCCAGGATGAACAGGAAGAAGGCGGCGCCGATCATGCCCTGCACGGCCAGCACATTGGCCTTGAGCGTCGCCGGCAAATTGTTGCCGAAGACGGCGATGAGCGCGCCGAAGAAGGTCAGGATCAGCACCCAGAGCAGCATCGAGCCTTCGTGGTTGCCCCAGGTGCCGGTGATCTTGTAGATCATCGGCTGCAGCGAATGGGAGTTCTCCCAGACGCTCGCCACTGAGAAGTCGGAGCCGGCATAGGCGCTTGCAAGCGCGGCGAAGGACAGCGCGGTGAGCGCGAAGCCGGTGACCGTGACCGGGCCGCCGACCGCCATCAGCCGCTGATTGCCGGTGCGGGCGCCGACGAGCGGCACCAGCATCTGCACCAGCGACAGTGCGAAGGCCAGCACGAGCGCGAAATGTCCGGTCTCAACCAAAAGTCACCTGTTCCCGCAGGTTCTTGTCGCAAAACCGCTTGGCACTTTTGCGGAACCTGCTCATCAGTTCGTGCTTTCCTGCCAGACGCCCTTGGCCTTCAGGCCGTCGGCGACTTCCTTGGGCATATAGCGCTCGTCATGCTTGGCCAAAACGCTGTCGGCGACGAACACGCCGTCGGGACCGAAAGCGCCCTCGGTGATGACGCCCTGTTCCTCGCGGAACAGATCGGGCAGGATGCCGGTATAGGTGACCTTGACCGATTTCTGCTTGTCGGTGACCGAGAAGGCGACAGTGGCGCCCTGGCCGCGCACGATGGTGCCCTTCTCGACTAGACCGCCGAGGCGGATGCGCTGTCCGGGCGGAACGCTGGCGGCAGCGAGATCGGCCGGCATATAGAAATAGGACGCCTTCTGACCAAGCGCATAGAAGGTGAGGCCGGCTGCGGCGGCGAGGAAAGCCAACCCTGCCAGGATCACCGACAATCGCTTCTGCTTGCGCGTCATTGCCTTTACTCCGTCGCCGTCACGCCGAGCGAGGCGGCGAAGGCAGTGAATTTCTTCGCTTGTTCGCTGTCCGCCCCAAAGGCGGCGACAGCGCGGCCGAGCGCTTCGCGCGCCTGGTCTGCCTTGCCGAGCACGATATAGGAACGAATGAGGCGCATCCATCCTTCCTCGTCGCGGGGATTCTGCTTCAGGCGATCGTCCAGGCCAGCGACCATGGTCTCGATCATCGCCTGCCGGTCCTGCGGCGACATTTGCTGTGCCGCTTCCATCTGTTGCGCGTCCGGACCATTGGCCGGCGCGCCGGTCGCGACGGCCGGCTCGCCCGCCTCGGCGAGCGCCTGCTGGACGGCGTTGCGCCAGGGCGAATCCGGCGCGAGCTGGCCGAGCATGTTTTGCCAGGCGGCGACGGCCTCGGCCTTCCTGCCTTCCTGGGCGAGGCCGACCGCCAGGTAGAAATTCGCCTTGGCGTTGTCCGGATCGAGTTTCAGAGCCGCCTCGAAGGCATTTTGGGCGTCGGCCGAAACGATCCCGCCGGCGGCGCTGGCAATCGCCTCGCCCAAGCCTGCCTGGCGCACCGCGCTGTCGCCGTCGAGGCGGATGGCGTTGCGATAGGCGGTCACCGCGTCAGGAAAGCGCTGCAGGCGAAGATAGATCGGCGCCAGCACGTCCCAGCCCTTGCCGTCCGACGGATTGGCGGCAAGGTGCGCTTCGGCGCGGGCGACCAGTTCATCGACCGAGGAATCGGCAGGGCTCTTGGCGAGACGCTCGGCCAGCGGCTGCGAGGGCAGATCGGGAGAGCCGAGCACGCCGTAAAGCCCCCAGCTCAGGAGCGGCACAGCGAGCACCGCCACGCTGGCGACCAATCTGGCTCCGCGCGAGGGGCCGGAAATGGCGGAGTCCTGTCGCTCAGCGGCGCCGAGACGCAGGATGCGGCGGCCGATCTCGGCGCGCGCCTCTTCGGCCTCGCCCGGCTGGATGAGGCCGCGCGCCATGTCGCGGTCGAGCTCGGAAAGCTGGTCGCGATAGACCTCAAGGTCGTGATCGCCAGCCGCCGACGCGCCCTTCATGCTGCCGGTAAGCGGCAACAGCACCGCCAGGCTGGCGCCCAGCGTGAGAATAGCGGCTATGACCCAGAACAGCATGGTTCTTCCAATAAAGGCAGAGCCTTGCCCTGCCAACACGGACGTACTGCGACGCTTTGACGGCGGACGCGCCGCCCGGCCTTGATCGATATCAATCGGGCCGATTTATCAGGTCAGCGGCGTCCAGCTGCCGTCGGCATTGCGGCAGGCGGTGCCACGCGCGGTAACGCCCGCGCCGCCGGCGTAGACGGTGTGGGTGTACTGGCGGCAATCCTGCGAGCCGACCCGGTAAGGCTGGGCGGCGACGACTTCGCCATAATGCGAGGAGTTGTCGCTCTTCCACGTCACCTTCTGGCCGCTGGTGTTGTATTCCAGCGCCTTGTATTCCGCCTCGAGTCCCTTGCGCTTTTCGGCGTCGCTCAGGCCCGAGCCGATCGATCCGCCGATAAGCCCGCCATTCATGGCCGATACGATGCTGGTCGACACCTTGCCGCCGGCGGGCGGCGTGGACACAGGCGTGACCGGAGAGGTCGGACCGCCCCTGCTCAGCGTCGTGCAGCCGGAAACGGCGAGCAGGGCGGAGACGAGCGCGACGCGGATCTTCATGCCAACAACCGGTTCTCTTGAGCGGAATGAGCTTCTTGAGCGAATGCACGTCTTGAATGAGATGGATTGGGAACCGCGCTGTCGGGGAGGACGGTGAGCCCATAGGGTTGATATTTGTCGGAAATTTGGCCGTCAGCCGCCACACGCAAATCCATAAGAAACATCATTGAAGGCTCCGCAGTCTCACCAGCGCCCTCAAGCCGCCCATGCCGGACCGCTCCAGCGCCAGCGAGCCTCCATACTCGTTGACGAGGTCGGCGACAATGGCCAGTCCGAGCCCTGTTCCCGGCTTCGTCTCGTCGAGCCTCTTGCCACGCTTCAGCACGTCTCGCGCGCTGTCCTCGGGAATGCCCGGGCCATCATCTTCTATAACGATTTCGAACTGGTTGCTCATTCCCGGCGAGAGCGCGACCGAAACGGCAACGGCGCTCTTGGCCCACTTCATCGCATTGTCGAGCAGATTGCCGAGCAGTTCCTCCAGGTCCTCGCGCTCGCCGGCAAAGACGATCTCCGCCGATGGCAGCGACAGCGTCAGCCTCGTTTGCGGGTTGAGTTTCCGCAGCACGCGCACCAGGCGCTCGACCAGCGGCGAAACCGGGGTACGGAAGACGACGCTGTCGCGCTGCGCGGCGACGCGGGCACGCTGCAGATAGTGGTCGACCTGCTTCTGCATTGAGGCGGCCTGGTCGGCGATCAACTGGCCCTTGACGCCGCCAAGCGCGCGGCCCTCATTCATCAGCACGGCAAGCGGCGTCTTCAGCGAGTGAGCCAGGTTGCCGACCTGGGTGCGCGAACGCTCGACGATGCGTCTGTTGTTCTCGATAAGCGCATTGGTTTCGCTGGCCAGAGGCTCGATCTCGGCCGGGAAGCTGCCGTCGAGCCGCTGCGCGGTGCCTTCGCGCACCATGGCGAGCGCATTGCGGACCCTGCGCAAGGGCTGGAGACCCAAGAGGATGGCGATGGCGTTGATGGCGATCATGCCGGCGCCGAACAGCGAGAGATAGGTGAGCAGGCGGCGCTGGAAGCTTGCGATCTCCTGCTCCAGCTCGCTGTGGTTGCCCATGACCCGGAACCGGGCAGCTCGATTCTTGGCGTCCAGAACGAACTCGCTCTCGAAAACCTGGAGCTGCTCGCCCTTGATGCCTTCCATCGAGTAGCTGCGCTGGAAGTTGGCGTTGAAGGGCACTTCCACGACGCTCGGCGACAGAATCGAGGTGGTCATCGAAGAGGAATGGAGTTCGCCATGCACGCCTTCGGAGGCAGGCTCGACAGACCAGTACCAGCCGGAATTGGGCTGGGAAAAGCGCAGGTCGCCGAGGTCGGGCGAGCCGGTCAGCGCGCCGTTGTCGGAGATGCCGACGGAGCCGATCAGGTTGAACAGATGCGCCGACAGCAGGCTGTCGAAACCGCGCTCACTGGCCTGGCGGTAGAGCGTGGTGATGAGGGTGAAGATGACCACAAGCGTCAGGATCGCCCAGATGGTCGAAAAGCCGATGACGCGAAAGGTCAGCGAGCGCGGCCAGCGCCGCAGCCTCGAAAGCCGCGTGCTCATGGTTGGCTTCAGCGGTTCCGCGTCACGCCTCCGGCTCACGCATGCGATACCCCATGCCACGCACGGTTTCGATCATGTCGATGCCCATCTTCTTGCGAAGCCGCCCGACAAACACCTCTATGGTGTTGGAATCGCGGTCGAAATCCTGATCGTAGAGATGCTCGACCAGCTCCGTGCGCGATACCACCTCGTTCATATGATGCATCAGATAGGCGAGCAGCCGGAACTCATGCGAGGTGAGTTTGAGCGGCACGCCGTTCACATCGGCCTTGGACGCCTTGGTGTCCAGGCGTAGCGGCCCGCAAGTGAGCTCAGACGATGCATGGCCGGCGGCGCGGCGGATCAGCGCCCGCACCCGCGCCAGCACCTCCTCGATGTGGAAGGGTTTGGTCACATAGTCGTCGGCGCCGGCGTCGATGCCGGCCACCTTGTCGCTCCAGCGGTCGCGCGCGGTCAGGATCAGCACCGGCATCTTGCGGTCGCCGCGGCGCCAGCGCTCGACGACGCTGATGCCGTCCATCTGCGGCAGGCCGATATCGAGGACCACGGCATCGTAAGGCTCGGTGTCGCCGAGGAAGTGCCCCTCCTCGCCATCATAGGCGCGGTCGACGACATAGCCGGCGTCGACCAGAGCATCGGCCAACTGCCGGTTGAGATCCTTGTCATCCTCGACGACGAGCACGCGCATTTTTTCTGAGCCTGTTGGGGATAGAGCTATAGGCCGATTCCGCCGGCCTGGGAACGAGGGCGTCAGCCCGCCGGGACGACGATTTCCGAACGACGCGGTCGCTGGCCGTCCTTGCCGGGAACGAGCACGACAATGACGCAGACCTGCTGGCCGCCCCGCGTCGCCTGCGTCGCCTTGGCCAGCGTGCCGCCATTCTGTGCGGCGACCTGCTGGCCGATGGCGTAGCAATCACTGGCGGCGAGCACGGCGGGCCGATCCACCGTCGGCTCAATGACCGGCAGGGCGATCGCCTGCGACGCAAAGAGCCCGGCTGCGGCAAACGCCAGCACAACTGCGCGGAGATGGAAGCCAAGGTTTTTCATGATCACGGTTCTAACGCATATGGGCTGAACGTGAAATGAACGGTGAACGACCGAAAATCCATGCCCGCCATTCCCCCTTCAGGCGCGTCCTGTCGTCCAGGGGCTCCCTCAAGCCCCGGCGCAAATTCATAGCCGGAAAATCAGTCGATCCGCTACGCTTTTCGGATGCGGTTTCCGCGCCCTGCGCTAGCTGGTGTAGAACGGCCCGCCGACCATGGGAGCACAGGATGAAGCGCGCGGATCTTGCCGATCTCTACCGAGGCTACATCGCCTGCCTGAACGATCAGGACTGGGACAATCTCGGCCGGTTCGTCGGCGAGGAGGTGCAGTATAATGGCGAGACGATCGGGCTCTCGGGCTATCGCCGCATGCTGGAAGGCGATTTCCAGGCGATCCCCGACCTGCGTTTCAACATCGAGCTGCTGATCTCGGAACCGCCGCGCGTGGCGGCCCGCCTGCATTTCGACTGCCGGCCCAAGGGCGTGCTGTTCGGACTGCCGGTGAACGGCAAGCGCGTCTCCTTCGCCGAGAACGTCTTTTACGAATTCCGGGACGGACGGATTCGCGAGGTCTGGTCGGTCATCGACAAAGCCGCAATCCAGGCTCAGCTTTAGGGTTGGGCTCAGGCACTTTCCTGCGTTAGTGCGCGAAAGCGCAGCAGCCCGTGATGGACCGCCAAATCCTCGTCATAGCGCGCCTCGGCGAATTCCAGCGACAGGCGCGTCTGGCCGCGCGAGCCGATGGAAAACGCCGCGCCATCGAGGCGCGTCCTGATGCTGTCCATGATAAGGCGAGTCTCGGCCTCCCCTTGCGCCTTCGACCAGACATGCAAGGTGATGAGCTGGTCGGCATCGTTGTCGGCGCCGGTGTCCAGATCGAAAGCACTGGTGCGGCCGTAGGTCACGTGTGGAAAGGCTGCCTTGTCGCTGGCCTGTTCGAGCAGCCCGGCACCGCCGAGCAGCGCCGACAGGGACGCATCGGTCTTCAGCCTCAGGAACAAGGCCTGCATCAAGTCGCCGGGCGCCGTCATCTATCGTCCATCGCCAATTCAAATCTCCACGCCGCCGCCAAATCTCCGGCAACGTAGCCGCGCTGGCAATCCAATGCCAGATCGCGAATCGTCTCGACTGTAGCGTGAACGAGGAACGTCTGGAATTTGCTACGTTTTCACAAATTATGAGACCGGCGCCGCGCCGCCTTCCTCGGTGCGCTTTGCGATGAATTCGTCGAGCACGCCCGCGCCGGCGGCAGCAGTCGGCGGCGGCTGGAAGTCGGCGAGAATCCGCTTCCAGATACCGGTCGCGCGTTCCGTCGCCGTCTTCGAGCCGGACTGCGTCCAGTTGCCGAAATTCGACCAGTCGGCCACCAGCGGCTCATAGAAGGCGGTGCGATAGCGCGACATTGTGTGGCCGGCCGAGAAGAAATGGCCGCCAGGCTGCACCTCGGCGATAGCCTCGAAGCCGATGGCGTCGGCGTCGCCCGGAGTCTTCGCGCAAAGCTCCGCGACCGTCTGCAGCGCCTCGACGTCGGTGATCAGCTTCTCGAAGGAAACGCTCAAGCCGCCTTCCAGCCAGCCGGCGGCGTGGATGCAGATGGTGGCGCCGGCCAGCACCGAGCCCCACAGCGCGAATTGCGTCTCATGCGCGGCCTGCGCGTCGGAGATGTTGGCCGCGCTGCCGCCGCCGGACCGCCACGGCAGCCCGGTATAGCGGGCGAGTTGGCCAGCGCCCAGCGTCGCCTTGATGTGTTCGGGCGTGCCGAAGGCCGGAGCGCCGGATTTCATGTCGACATTGGACGAGAAGGAGCCGTAGACCACCGGCGCGCCGGGCCGCACGATCTGGGCGAGCGTCAGGCCGGCGAGCGCCTCGGCATGCTGCAGGGTCAACGCGCCGGCGACCGTGATCGGCGCCATCGCGCCGGCCAGGCAGAAGGGCGTGATGACCAGGACCTGACCGGCCCTTGCGAAGTCGATGATGCCTTGCGCCATCGGGATGTCCAGTTGGCGCGGCGAGTTGGTGTTGATGACAGTGTAGCAATAGGCGCCGGCGCGGAATTGATCCTCGGATAAACCGCGCGCCAGGCGGATCATCTCGAAACCGTCCTCGACCTGCGGCGTGCCGCGCGCGAAGACGAACGGGACCTTGTCCGACAGCGTCAGTTGCGCCCGGTTGACGGCATAGTGGCGCAGGCGGTTGTCGACGTCCTGCGGCTCGACGCAGGGCCCAAGCATGTGCAGCACGTCGAAATGCTGGACCAGCTTGATGAATTCCTCGAAGGCGGCGAGCGTTCCCGGCCGGCGGCCGCGCTCGAGATCGGTGACGTTGGGGGCGCCGGAGCCGGCGAGGAACGCCATCGAGCCGAGTTCGAGCGCGAGGTCGCGGGAGCGGTCGCCGCCAAGAGCTGCAATCGAGCGCGGCGCCGAGGCGAGCGCTGCATCGACCACGTCGCGGCCGATCCTCACCATTTGGCTGCCTTCGTCGACGAGCGCGCCGGCCCTGGCATAGATGGCACGCGCCTCGGGCAGCAGCACCTTGATGCCGAGTTCTTCCAGCACGCGCAACGCGGTATCGTGGATGGCCGCAACCTGGTCGTCGGAAAAGATCGGCTGCGGCAGGAACGGGTTCTTCAGCGACCGATAGTTGGGATGACGGCTCGACTCGCTGCCTGCCTCGCCGGTGCGTCCCCGCCGGCGTTCGCGCCTGAGATCGCGTGCGGCCTCGTCAATCATGGCAGTTCCTCCTCATTGCCGCATCGCCTTGCCTTCAGCGTCGTAAGGCGAGGCGGCAATGATGCGCGCCGGCCGTTCGACGCCGACAATGTGCACGGAAAGCTTTGTCCCCTCCCCGGCGAATTCGTCGTCGACCAACGCCAGGGCGACGCTCTTGCCGACGGTGTAGCCAAAGCCGCCCGAGGTGACGAAGCCGACGCGCCGTCCCTTGTGCCAGACCGGCTCAAAACCGCTGGCGTCGGCATCGACAGCGTCGACCTCAAGCGTCACGATCCGTCGCGAAACACCCGCCCCGCGCTCCTTGAGCGCCGCTTCGCGGCCGATGAAGTCGCCCTTGCCGAAAGCGATGAAGCGATCGAGCCCGGTCTGGCCGGGCGTATAGCCTTGCGTGAATTCACGCGACCAGATGCCAAAGCTCTTTTCCAGCCGCAGCGAATTCAGCGCGTAATAGCCGATCTCGGCGAGGCCGAGGTCTTCGCCGGCGGCAAGCAGGGTTTCGCGCAACATGGAATGCAAGGTCGCCGGGCAGTTGATCTCGAAGCCGAGCTCGCCGGCGATCGAGAGGCGGGCGACGCGGGCGCGCACCATGCCGATATCGAACGCGCCGCAGGCCATGAGCGGCAAAGCCTTGCCGGAGATGTCCTGATGCGTCGTGCGCTCGACGATCTTCCTGGCATTCGGACCCGTGACCAGGAAACCGGACATGGCATCGGAAATGTCGGTGACAGTGACGCCTTCCGTCAGGTGCGCCTCGAACCAGCGCATATGAAATTCGCGCAGGTAATAGGAGCCCATGATCCAGTATTCGCCATTGCCCCAGTTGAGCAGGGTGAGATCGCCCTTCAGCCTACCGTCAGGCCCAAGCATCGGCGCCAGCCTGGCGTGGCCCGGCTTTGGCAGCTTGCAGGCGAGCAGCCGGTCGAGCCAGGCTTCGGCGCCCGGACCTGACACGGCGTAGCGCGAAAAGGCCGTGGTATCGACAAGGCCGGCGGCGCGGCGGACCTGCAGCGCCTCGTCGCCGACGATGTCGAAGGCGTTGGAGCGTTTCAGCGTCGTCTCCTCGCGAAAACCCATCGGCGCGAAATAGGCCGGGATTTCCAGCCCCCACGATGCCGTCCACTCGGCGCCGGCGGCGCTCATGCCGTCATAGGCGCCGGGGCGCTTGAGGGGTCGGCCTGCCGGCAGCCGCTCGTTGGGAAAGGTCATGACGAAGCGGCGCGCATAGAACTGGCGCGTGGTTTGCTTGAGATATTCGCGATTGGATGCGAAAGCGCCGTAGCGGGCGATGTCCATGCCGAAGATGTCGGCCTGCGGCTCGCCGTAAATCATCCATTCTGCCAGCGACTTGCCGACGCCGCCACCCTGGCTGAAGCCGGCCATGACGCCGCAGGCGACCCAGTAATTGCTGAGGCCCCTGACCGGACCGACCAGTGGGTTGCCGTCCGGCGTGAAGGTAAAGGCGCCGTTGACCCATTTGCGGATGCCGGCGTTGGCCAGGCATGGGAAGCGCTCATAGGCCTTGGAGAGTTCGGGGCTGATGCGATCGATATCCTCGGGGATCAGCTCGATGCCGTAATCCCAGGGCGCGCCGTCCATGTTCCAGTGTTTCGGGTTCTGCTCGTAGACGCCGAGCAGCACGCCCTTGCGCTCCTGCCGCAGATAGGAGAAGCCGTCGAGATCGACGGCGAGGCCGAGCTCCTTGTCGAGAGCCGCGACTTCCGGAATGTCCTCGGTGACGAAATAATGGTGCTCCATCGGCGTCACCGGCAGGTCGACGCCGGCGATCAGGCCGACCTGCTTGGCCCACAGGCCGCCGGCATTGACGACATGCTCGGCAACGATGGCGCCCTTCTCGGTGACGACATCCCAGCCGCCATCGGCTCGCGCCCTCAACTCTACGACGCGGTTGCGCAGAATGACGTCGGCGCCACGCTTCCTGGCGGCGCCGGCATAGGCATGCGTCGTGCCGTAAGGGTCGAGATGGCCTTCGTTGGAATCATAAAGGCCGCCGAGCACGCCGCCGACATCTACGATCGGGCAGATCTGCTTGATCTCTTCCGGTGTCACCAGCCGTGCCGTCTCGATGCCGACCGACTGGAACACCGCCCAGGCCGTTTTCAGCCATTCCCAGCGCTGCGGATCGCTCGCCATGTTGACGCCGCCGGTCATGTGCAGGCCGGCGTCCTGGCCCGACTCGGCCTCGATCTCGCGATAGAGCTTGATCGTATAGTCCTGCAGCGCCGCGACGTTGGGATCGGCGTTGAGCGCATGGAAGCCGGCGGCCGCGTGCCAGGTCGAGCCGGCCGTCAATTCGGCGCGCTCGATCAGCGCCACATCGCTCCAGCCGAAGCGAGCCAGGTGATAGAGCACCGAGGCGCCAACCACGCCTCCCCCGATGACGACCGCGCGATAATGCGACTTCACGAGCCTCTCCCTCTCGCTGGAGGCTCTTACGATACATAGACTGTACATGTGTGTCTAGACACTTCTGTCCAGAGCTTGCGCAGCGCTGCGCGCCATGCCTATTGTGGAGGCATGATCATGACTGCTCCCCAGGACGAACCGGCGCCCGGCAACATCAAGGTGACACGTCGGGACTGGATCGATCTCGCGCTTGAAACGCTGATTTCCGAGGGCATCGAGAGCGTGCGCGTGCTGACGCTCGGCCAGAAGCTCGGCGTGTCGCGCTCCAGCTTCTACTGGTATTTCGAAAGCCGGCAGGACCTGCTCGACCAGTTGCTCGCGCATTGGCACGAGACCAACACCAAGGCGATCGTCGAGCGGGCTCGGCGGCCTGCCGAAACCATCATCATGGGCGTGCTGAACGTGTTCGAATGCTGGGCCGACGAGCGTCTGTTCGACCCGCGGCTCGATTTCGCCGTCCGCGAATGGGCGCGCCGCGCCGACGACGTCCGGCGCATGATCGACCAGGCCGACGACGAGCGCCTGACCGCCATCCGCGATATGTACCGGCGGCACGGCTACGACGACGAGGACGCCTTCATCCGGGCACGCGTGCTCTACTACATGCAGATCGGCTATTACGTGCTCGACCTCAAGGAACCGGTCGAGGCGCGCGTCAGCCATCTCGCCGCCTATCTGCGCTCCTTCACCGGCCTGGAGCCGAGCGAGGCGGATGTGGCGCACTTCATGCGCTTCATCGCGGCGCGGTGAACGAAGCGCCCCCTGAGCCGACGTCACTGCCCGGCCGGTTGAAGAAATCCACCAGCACGGGCGCGTGCACCGCGGCTTTCAGCATATGGTTCTGTCCAGCCAGCGTCAGATAGAGGGCATTCGGCAGGGCATCGGCCAGAGCCTGGTTGCCGTGGCGCATCCAGGCTGGGCTGCCTCCGCCATCGGTCACCAGCACGGGCGCCTCCACTGCGCCCCATCGGCCGGGAACCAGCGGCCTGCCAAGCTGATCATCGGCGACAATGGCGCCATCGTAAGGCAGCGTATGCGCCACTGCCTTGAGCTTCGACCAGATAGGCGTCAGGCGCATGAGAAAGACAAGCGGGCGAGGCATGCCGACTGACTTGAGGAAAATGCGCACCGCGTTGCCGCGTCGCCCGGTGGCGATAGCTGTCCGGATGCCTTCCCAGTCAGCCTCGGTGGTCGGACGGCTGTCATCGACGATCAGCGGCGCCTCGTAGAGGGCAAGCCTCTTGATGCCGGGCAGACACGCCGCCGCCAACAAGGCCAGCACAGCGCCGGACGAAGTTCCCCAGACGAAGGCCTCTCCGCCGGCTATATCGAGCAGGGCTGCGATGTCGTCCACCTCGCGCTCGGTCGCGTAAGGCGGGCTGTCTCCACTTTCGCCACGGCCGCGGCGGTCGTAACTGAAGACAGCAAAATGAGGGGCCAGGGCCTGGGCCAGCGACCGACTGGGACCCATGGCGCGGGAACAAAGAGCGCCGTCGACGAGGATGAGCGGGTAGCCGGTTCCCCGGCGCTCATAAGCGATTGGAGTGCCGTCGCTCGACATGAGCTTCCCCACTGTTGCCGCATTGCTTGATAGCGTGCGACCGGCTGCGGACGTTTTACCGTTTTGCAGTGTTTGCGTGGGCTGTTGCATCGGGCTCTCCACATTTGCTTGCTGTGTCACCTGGCGGCCGGCCCGGCGATCAGCTGCTCTAACCTGTCGAAGCTTTCGGTCCAGCCCCGGCGCATGCCCAGCGCCAGCAGCCTTTCTCGGTCCGCCGCACTTGCCAACGTCACCTCGAAGCTGACATGAGTTCCGCCGCCGTCGGCCGCAAAAGTGACCGTATGCAAGCTCTGTCCGGGCGGACTGCCGGCCCATTCCCGCAATTCGGGATCCGGCTCGTCCGTGTAGCTCAGCCGCCGGTTCGCAATCACTTCGACATAGCGGCCCTGGTTGCGATAGAGCGCGCCGCTGGCGCTGCGCATGTCGATGCGCCATCGCCCTCCAATCCGAGGATCGAGCACGCAATGGGGGATGGTGCAGCCCTTGATACCCCACCATTGCGCGACCAGCAGCGGGTCGGTCCAGAGCCTGAAGACACGCTCGACCGGCGCGCCGAAGGTCCGCTCGATGGTGAAGCTGCGTTCGGCCTGCGAGGCAATCGGCTGGCGCGAACTCATTTGCTCTCGCCCTTTGCCTGTTCGCGCCTCAGAAGATCCTCGATGCGATCGAACCGCTCTTCCCAGAGCCTGCGGTAGTCAGCGAGCCAGCGGTCTATGTCCCGCAGCGGCTTGATCTCGATCCGGCTGAGGCGTTTCTGCGCCGCCCGGCTACGGGTAACCAAACCCGCCTGCTCCAGCACACCGACGTGCTTGGAAACTGCTCGCACGGTGAGTGCAAAGGGCTGCGCCAGTTCGGCGACGGAAGCTTCACCGTCGAGGAGACGTGTCAGGATCGCCCGGCGTGTCGGATCGGCGAGCGCGGCAAAAGTGTGATCGAGGGAGACGGCCATTTGGAACCATCTAGTTCTGGAACTGATTGGTTCTATAGCATACCGCCCACATACGTCAACCACCACGGTCCGCCTTGTGGCTGCGGTGCCCTAGGAGCCGGCACGCAAGGTGCCCGCGAAGGTGCGCACGACCTTGTTATTCAACAAAGCTTGTACTGTGGCTTCGCCGCCCTTGTGGGCAGTGATAGAATGGAAGAATAGTCTTCCCGGCGCGCCGCCCTAACGTCTACCCAGGCGGTCTCAGGTGACGTGTCGCCAGGGTGGAATTCCGAAATGGCAAGTCCCTCGAAACCACGCAGGAGAAGAGGCCGAATCGCTTCGGCACTGCTCGCCGTCGACGCGTGGCTCGATTCCTCGCTCTACGAAATCGGCTTCAAGGCCCGCGAATTCTGGGAAGCGGCGACCATCTTTTCCCGCCGTTTCCGCGTGCATGGCTGGCGCCGCGCCATCATCGAGGTGCTGAGCGAGGGTTTCACCATGGGCGCCGGCGGCTTCGTGGTGCTGCTTGCGCTCGCCATGCCGGCCTTCGACATCACCACCGGCGACTGGCGCAACCAAGGCGATTTCGCCGTCACCTTCCTCGACCGCTACGGCAACGAGATCGGCCAGCGCGGCATCATCCAGCGTGACTCCGTGCCGGTCGACGAGATGCCGGACATCGTCATCAAGGCGGTGCTGGCGACCGAGGACCGCCGCTTCTTCGACCATTACGGCATCGACGTGCTCGGCCTGTCGCGCGCCATATTCGAGAATGTGCGCGCCAATTCGGTCGTGCAAGGCGGCTCCAGCATCACCCAGCAGCTCGCCAAGAACCTGTTCCTGTCCAACGAGCGCACCCTGGAGCGCAAGATCAAGGAAGCCTTCCTGTCGCTTTGGCTTGAAGCCAATCTTTCCAAGAAGGAGATCCTGCAGCTCTATCTCGACCGCGCCTATATGGGCGGCGGAACCTTCGGCATCGAGGCCGCCGCCGATTTCTATTTCGGCAAGAGCGTCAAGGATTTGAGCCTTGCCGAGGCGGCGATGCTGGCCGGCCTGTTCAAGGCGCCGACCAAGTACGCCCCGCACATCAACCTGCCGGCTGCCCGCGCCCGCGCCAACGTGGTGCTGTCCAACCTGGTCGATTCCGGCTTCATGACCGAGGGCCAGGTGCTGCAGGCACGGCTGCATCCGGCCGACGTCGTCGACCGCGGCGAACAGAAGAGCCCGGACTATTTCCTCGACTGGGCCTTCGACGAGGTGAAGAAGATCGCCAAGCCCGGCCAGCATTCGCTGGTCGCCCACACCACTTTCGATGCCAACATCCAGAAGGCGGCCGAGGAGTCGGTCGAATTCCATCTTCGCCAGTTCGGCAAGGAATACAACGTCACCGAAGGCGCGGTGGTGGTGATCGAGACCAATGGCGCGGTGCGCGCCATCGTCGGCGGCCGCGACTATGGCGCCAGCCAGTTCAACCGCGCCACCAAGGCGCTGCGCCAGACCGGTTCCTCCTTCAAGCCCTATGTCTATGCCACGGCGATGGAGCATGGCTTCACGCCGGATTCGGTCGTTTCCGGCGGCCCGGTCAGTTGGGGCAGCTGGTCGCCGCACAACTACAGCGGCGGATCGGCCGGCAATGTCACGCTGCTCACCGCGATCGCCAAGTCGATCAACACGGTGCCGGTACGGCTGGCCAAGGATCACCTGGGCATCGGTCCGATCAAGGCGATGGCGGAATCCATGGGCGTGGAATCGCCGCTGGAAGGGCACAAGACCATGGTGCTCGGCACGTCCGGCATGACGGTGATGGACCAGGCGACCGGTTACAGCGTGTTCGCGCAGAACGGCTTCGTCGGCTCACGCCACGGCATTACCCAGCTCGTCACCCGCACCGGCGAGGTGGTCTATGACTGGGCCAAGGACGCGCCGCCGCCGCACCGCGTTCTGTCGGAAAAGGCGCTGAAATATATGAACACCATGCTGGCGGCGGTGCCCGTGATCGGCACCGCCCGGCGCGCCCAGCTTCCAAATATCGTCGTCGCCGGCAAGACCGGCACCACGCAGTCCTACCGCGACGCCTGGTTCGTCGGCTTCACCGGCAACTACACGGCCGCCGTCTGGCTCGGCAATGACGACTTCACGGCAACCAACAAGATGACCGGCGGCACGCTGCCGGCAATGGTGTGGCAGCGGCTGATGGTCTATGCGCACCAGAATATCGACCTGAAGCCGATCCCCGGTCTTGATCATCCGTGGGTCGATCCAGAGGTCGCGGCAAAGGCCGAGGAGGCGGCGAAAAAGGAGGCCGAAGCGACAGCCGCGCAGGCCGAGGCCGAAAGGCCACCGGTGCTTTCGGGCCGCACCACCCAGACGCTGAGGGAAATGACCAAGGCGTTCCAGGCCGCGCCGGTGCTGGGCGCCCCCACGGTGCCGGAGACGCTTTCAGCGCTTTAGGATCGCCCTCGCGTGAAGCTGGCTTGCCACAGCACCCCGCGCCGCGATATCCCGGGCAACCTCCTCTGTTTGCGGCTCTCATGCTCAAGAACGCCATCCTGACGCTGCTTTCGCTTGCCATGGCCATCGGGCTTGGCGGCTACAGCGTGTGGTACGCGCTCAACGCGCAGGACGGCGTCGGTGCGATCCGCATCGGGCAATGGACGGCCTTTCCGGAGGTCGGAACGCTGACCGCCGACCCCTACTCCAAAGCCCGCGTGGCGCGCGAGGGCGTGCTGGCACTTGGCCGGGCCGAGGGGCTTGCCTTCGTCGCCGAGCGCGACGACGCCGGCGAGCCGCTGAAACGCGAATGCGCCTATACGATCCAGGGCAGCTATCCGACCGCCCGATTCTGGACGCTCTACGCTGCCGACCAGTCGCTTGGCGTGATCGACACCGGCAAGCCGAGGCAGTCGGCGCTGCAATCCTACGAAGTGCTGCGCCAGCCGGACAATTCCGTCGTCATCTCGGTCGGCAACCGCCCGGCCCCCGGCAACTGGCTGCTCACCGGCGGCTCCGGCAGGATGTATTTCGTGCTCACCTTTTACGACACGCCGATCGCCTCGAGCACCGGCCTCTCCGATGTGACGCTGCCGCGCATCCTGAAGGCGGGCTGCAATGCGTAGGCTGCTGCATGCCCTGATCCTCGGCCTGCTGGGCGCCGGCATCGTCCATATCGTGGTGCTGTTCCTGGTGCCGGAATTTTCCGAGCGCGATGCCTGGTCGCGGCTGGCGATGGCTTCGGACTTTTACAGGATGACGCGGCTCGACGCCGAGGCCGGCGGCGCCCCGGTGGTGAAATCGGTCGATCCGCTGTTTTATGCGGCGGCCTGCCGCTTCGACCTCGCCGACGGGCTGGTGCGGATAAAGGCGCCGGGCGACGTGCCGTTCTGGTCGGCCTCGGTCTACGACCGCAGCGGCCACAACATCTATTCCTTCAACGACCACAACGCCAATGGCGAAAAGCTCGATGCCGTGGTGCTGACACCGGCGCAGATGATCGATGTGCGGCGCGACCTTCCAGAGGATTTGCAGGGCGCGATCTTCGTCGAAGCGCCGATCGAGGAAGGCATTTTCGTCGTCCGCGCCTTCGTGCCGGACGAGAGCTGGAAGCCGATCGTGTCGCGCTTCCTAGAGCAGAGCGCCTGTGAGTTGCAGGACTACTGAGGCCAGTCAGTGGTGCGGAACAGTGGGGCGCGGCGAACCCGATTCGTCGGAACCATTGCCGCCCTGCAACGCCTCGCCAACCCGCGGCTGCTGCTCATAGCGGACGCCGGGGAAAATGATGACCGCCGCCGCCGTGGTGGTGTCGTGACTTGCTCGATTTACAGGTGCCGCTCGCGGCACAAAAGACAGGACCATGCCCATGGTTCGCGCATTCCTCTCGGTTTGACCGGAGCACAACGCAACGCCTCCAAAGTTGATTAAGAGGCGTAGAGGGTTAACGTAGCGCTAACGGATCGCGGCTAATTTGATGTTTGTTTCTCCTGAAGTTGCGAAACCAGCCTGGCTGGATTGCGCGGTTCGGGATTGTGTCGAGTGTCGGGCGTACCCTCCGTGTCATCTTCGGATTTCAGGCAAATCGCTATCCGCACCGAAGCGGGAAAGGCCGAAAGGCTGTTCCGCGCCTGCGTGTCGGCGTTCTGCTCGTTGACGCGCCCCTCGCGCCGCGAGATCGCCCAACTCGAGGAACTGACGCTGCCGCTGTTCGACGAGGTCTCGGTCGAGTCGCGCCGCTATGTCGCCGCTGCCCTTTCGGAATGCGAATATGCGCCGAGCGCGCTGGTGCGGCGGCTGGCCGAAGAGCCCGTCGAGATCGCCGCCCCATTGCTCACCCGCTCCAACGCGCTGCGCGACATCGACCTGATCGCGCTGATCGGCCGGCATGGGCTGCCGCATGCGCGCGCCATTGCGCGCCGCAAGGCGCTCAACCCGACGATCGCCGACCTGATCCGCGCGCTGGAAAGACCGACCCTGGTCAGGACGCGGCCGCCGGAGACAGTCACCAAGCTAGCGCCGAAACCAGCGCCGGCGGCCAAGGCGGACGTCGCCGGTCCCGCAGCGGGCGAAGCAGCGGAGAACGCGCGGCTCCGCCTGCGTTCGATGATGCGCCCCGCCGACGACAGCGCCGACGTCAACGCCTTCCTAGGCCAGCCAGCCTATGCGAGGTTGCGCGAGACGGCGTTGACCGGCAATGCCGCCTTCTTCCAGACCGCGCTTGCCGATGCGCTGGAGATCGATTTCGCGACGGCCCGCTCCATGACCGAACAGTCGAGCTATACCGCATTGCTTGCGGCGCTGCGGGCCCTCGACCTCAGCGAAGACAGGGCCTTCCTGATCGCGGTCGCGGTCTATCCGGGCGAGTTCCCACATCCGCAGGCGATCCGCCAGTTCCTCGACCGCTGCCGGCTGCTGCACCGCGAGGCGGCGATCGACAAGGTACGCGCCTGGAAGGACGAGACCTCGTCGCGGGCCATCCGCGGCAAGGCGCCCGACCGAACCGGCATCGAGCGACGCGACGCCTCGAACAGCGACGAGGCGGTCTCCAGCCTCAAGGCCTCCTAGCGCTCTTCGTTTCAACGCAATTGGGACGGAGAACCGTTTCACACCTCGTGGAATTGCTCGGGCCGGCCCTACTCCGCCTTCACCGAAAGGAGCTCTTCGACCGGAACGGCTCCCGCTTCGATTTCGACCACCCAGATGTCGGGATCGAATTTCTTTTCCCGCTCCAGCCGCGCATCGAATGCCGCGGCATCGTCGCCGGCACCGAGCAAGGTGAAGAAACGCTCGTCGGGCTTGGCTGAATCGTAGCTCGTCTGCGGCGCCGGCCCATAGAGAGCCACCTCCCCCATCCGCCGGCGCGACAGCACGAAAACGGCGCCCGCCTCGGTCGCGCCGCGCTTGACCACGGCGGCAAAGCCACCAGCGCCGAAGACGCGGCGCACAAGGACCGAAACCCAGAGATCGGTGGTCACGCGCATGGGAAAGTTCCGGATTGCATGGGCGGCTTCCTTACAGCATCGAGCCGGCAACAGGAACGGCGTCAGCCCGTCAATGCGCCTTCGCTGAAAAGCTCGCCGTAGATGTCAGATATTGGAACTCAGACCATTTCGAGCAGAGCTATGCTGGTTGCCGCCGGTCAGTTGGTGAGGCCGATCTCGCGCATCTTGACGTAGACCGCTTCGTCCGGCTCGCCGGTCTCCGGCAGGCCGAACAATGCCTGGAATTCCTTGATCGCCGCCTTGGTGCGGGCGCCGACCTTGCCGTCGAGCTGCATGTCGCCGTTGCCAAAGGCCTTGAGGCCGGCCTGGATCTTGACGATGCGGGCGTCGGGCAATTGCGTGGCGCCATCGGCTGGGGCCGAGACCGGGATCACCGGCGGTTTGGCTGCCTGAGCGGCTGCGCTATCGGCCGGCCGCGGCATCGGGTGGGGAATGGCCGCCGTCGTCTGGCGCGCGCCAAGCTGGTCGAGCAGTGCTCCGTCAATCTCGCCCGAACCGGGCAGCCCGACTTTCAGCTGATAGGCCTGGATGGCCTTGCGCGTCGCCGGTCCGGTGAGACCATCGACCGTGCCATCGTAGAAGCTGAGGTCCTTCAAAATGCCCTGCACCTGCTGGACAACCGGATCCGGCTTGACGATCGGCTGCGCCGGCGGCTGGCGCACGATGTTGATGGTGGTCTCCGCCTCGTCGGAGACGGTACGCGGGAAATTCTCGATGCTTCGGGTAGCGAAGAAGGCGCTTGTATGCGGGAAAGGCTGATACCAGAGCGCATTGGCGGACACATAAAACAGCGTCACCAGGAAAGCGGTGGAGCCGCCGACCAGAACCGGATTGCTTGCGATCAACTGACCTAAGGCAACCGCGCCCTCGGCAAAGACGCCGCGCTCGGGTTCGACCACCTTAGGCCGTCTTGCGGAGCGAGCCATTCCTCTCCCCATCTGCATCCCCCTTCGGCTTGGCGGCCGGCATGGCCAGCACGCCGGACGGCGCGCCGGCATGCCGCTTCGGCCCGTTCACCGGCAGGCCGATCGTCACGGTCGTGCCCTCACCCGGGGCGCTCTCGATCGACATCGTGCCGTCGTGCAGCGCCACCAGGCCCTTGACCAGCGACAGGCCGAGCCCGGTTCCCTCGAAACGGCGCGTGTAGTCGTTCTGGATCTGCATGAACGGCTTGCCGAGATTGGCCATATGCTCCTCGGCGATGCCGATGCCGGTGTCGCCCACCCAGAAATGCAGATGCGAGCCGACGCGCTTGGCGCCGATCACCACGCTGCCGCCGTCGGGCGTGAATTTGACGGCGTTCGAAACCAGATTGATCAGGATCTGCTGCACCGCGCGACGGTCGGCGTTGATCTCGCCCGCATCCGGCGCGATCTGCGTGGCAAGAACTATGCTCTTGGCGTCGGCCAGGGGCCGCATCATCGAGCGGCACATGTCGACGGCCTCGACGAAGCGGAACGGCTCCAGATCGGTCGCGTAGGCGCCAGCCTCGATGCGCGAGACATCGAGGATCGAAGTGACCACGGACAGAAGATGCTGGCCGGACTCCCTGACCAGGCCGACATATTCCTTCTGCCGCGGATCCTTGAAGCCGCCGAACATCTCATGCAGCAGCATGTCGGAGAAACCGATGATGGCGTTGAGCGGCGTGCGCAGCTCATGGCTGACCACGGCGAGGAAACGCCCCTTGGCGACTTCGGCTGCCGCAGTGGCCTCCCTGGCTTCGGCAAGCTCCTCGCGCAACGCGGCAACGCCGTCATTCTCGCGCAGGACCAGGGTGAAGAGGTCGCGCTCGGCTTCGCCACGCGCCAACTCGAGGCTGAACGGGCGGAAATTGTCGGTCGCGCCGGACCCCTCGCGCGGCAAGCGGACACGCAGCTCGAGCCGGCGCTTCGGCGCGCCCTCGCGCAACTCGGCCAGAGCGGTGAGATAGGCGACGCGGTCCGAAAGATGGACACGGTCGAACAGGCCGGTGCCGAGCAGCAGCTCCGGCGCCAATTTGAGGATCGAACGCGCCTTGGCGGACGCGTCGAGCACTTCGCCCTGGCGCCCGACGCGCAGCACGACGGCGTCGATGACGTCCTCAAGTCGATCGCCGGAATGCTCCACCGGCCGCAAGCCCGCCGGATTGGCGAAGGCGGCTGCACGCGGCAACAGCGTCAAACCCCAGGCCGACGGCAACAGCCAATGCCAGGCGGCGATTTCGCCGAACGGCAGGATCTGGCCGGCAAAGGGCTGCAGCACGATGGCGGCAAGCGCCGCCAGCGCGCCCGACAAGGCGGCGCGCCGCGACCCTGAGACCCACCAGCTTTCGACCGGCAATGCGATGGCCAACAGCGCGACCGGCGAGGCCAATCCGCCTGCCGCCGCCACGGCGCCGGCAAGCGCAAGGCCGCCCAACACGACCGCCATGCGGCCGGCGAGCGCCATATGGCCGGTGGCTGCCACCAGAAGCGCCGCGAACCAGCACAGGCCGAAGGCGGCAAAGATCGCGGCTATGGTGACGGCCGCGCCCAGGCTCGAGGTCACCAACGTGACCGCGGCACCTGCAGCAAGGAAGGGCGCGGCGAGCATGACGCCAATGAAGCGACGCTGGCGCAGACGCTCTGCCTCACCCGTGACCGTCGGGTGAACCATGCGTTCGCAGCCGGCGGCCACCGCGCGAGGCAATTGAACGTATCTGGCTGAAATCGAACTCAACGCACGCGGACCCGGTCGCAAAAAGCCCTGCCTGGCAGGTGACTCAATAATTGGCTTGAAACTCGCATCCAGCGTTTAAGGAATGGATAAGGCTGGCACAGCCGGCGACCCGCCCAAGGCAAATATTGTAGTGCCGGCCCCGCAAAGCACGTCGAGTTGCGGCCATGGTAAACGGCGGGTTAGCCGCGAGGCGTGTGCCAAAACGGGCCGAACCTTGACCCGGCTAACCACCAGCATGAATAAAGTCGTTTGATAACAATAGGATATATAGTTATCGTGAAGTTAATGCGGTCGATGAGGTTTGAGACAAAGGCGGCAGCAAATCCAATCCTTTCGAATTTGTCTAAAATTTGAGGAAAATTCGCGGCTTCTGCGCAAGCCGCCCTTTGCGCGACCGTGCCACTATCGTGCCCATAAAAGAGGTCATGCCGATGGACGCATGATCCACCACGCATGAGAGGCAAGTAAGATGGGCTTTCTGATCAGGATGGCTTTCTGGTTTTCGCTGGTGCTGCTGGCACTGCCGCTCGGCGTCGGCCCGGGCGAAGATGGCCGGCAGAGCGTCGGGCCGATCCAGGCGCTGTTTGCGGCGCGCGAGGCGGTCGGCGACATTGCCGGGCTGTGCGAACGCAAGCCCGACGTTTGCGAAACCGGCAAATCGGCCATGTACACCATCACAGTCCGCGCCCAGGAAACAGCCAAGATCGCCGCGGCCATGATCGGCGACCAGCAGTCCGGGCAGGCCGGCGCGGTCGAGACGAAGGTCGCGGACGGCGTCACGACCACCGGCAGCGTCGCCGGCGACATCGTGCTGCCCGCCAAGGTCAACATTCCGGTGATGTTGACGGCGAAGAACTGAGATCTTTTTCAGCCGTTCGCGCGGCTCTTTGGTTTTTGGAGTTTTGGCGCAATTCCGGACGGAAGGCTACGGCGGGGACCGAGCCTGGCTACGGCGAAGTCGCCGAACCTAGCTACGGCGAAATCGCCGAGCCTGACCGTTCACACTTTCCTGGAATTGCTCTAACGCCGCGGGCCCGTGCGACCTCTCGACGCCCGCGGCGTCTTTCTTTTTCCGTGACGCGGCGGCGCCGGATCACTATATCCGTGCAATGACTACCCCGATCCAGACGATCCGCGACGACTTTTCCCTGCTCGATGAGTGGGAGGACCGCTATCGCTACGTCATCGAGCTCGGTGAGGGCCTGCCGCCTTTCCCCGAGGCGGAGCGCACGGCCGCGAACAAGGTGCCCGGTTGCGTCAGCCAGGTGTGGCTCACCACGCAGCACGGAGCAGGCGCCGATCCGGTTATCAGCTTCCAGGGCGATTCGGACGCGCATATCGTGCGTGGCCTCGTCGCCATCATGCTGGCGCTGTTTTCGGACCGGCGGGCAAGCGAAATCCAGGGCACGGACGCCGAAGCGACGCTGAAGGAGCTTGGCCTCGACGAACATCTGTCGCCGCAACGCGCCAATGGCCTGCGTTCGATGGTCAAGCGCATCAAGCGCGACGCGGAAGCGGCGTTGAGGCAGATGGCCTGATTGGCCGATTGCGCGCCCCAATGCGCGTCGCGCTGAAAACGGCGAAGCGCTTTCAACCTTTGTTTTGATGCATGTCGTAGCCTCAGAACCGCTGCACACTTGCGAGCGACATGCGTTGGAAAGCAAAACGGCGCCGCATGGGCGCCGTCGAATTGCTTGAGGAGCCGAGTGCTATCAGCGACCCTTGCGCTTGCGACCCAGGCCCATCTTCTTGGCCAGTTGCGAGCGAGCGGCGGCATAATTCGGGGCGACCATCGGGTAATTGGCGTCCAGGCCCCACTTCTCACGGTATTCTTCGGGCGTGAGATTGTAATGGGTCATGAGGTGGCGCTTCAACGACTTGAACTTCTTGCCGTCCTCGAGACAGACGATGTAGTCGTCATGCACGGAACGCTTCGGGTTGACGGCCGGCTTCTGCTTCTCGGCCGACGGCTGCTCCGGCGAACCACCGACACGGCCCAACGCGGCATGGACGTCGGCAATAAGGTTCGGCAGTTCCCCAACTGGCACGGGATTGTTGCTGACATAGGCGGCGACGACATCGGCGGTCAGCTCGATCAGCGCATCACCGTTTTTCGCAGGTGTTTCGACGATTTCCATAGTTCCAAAGCCCCAACGAGAGTTGTTTCTAAGACTGTGCCCTTTTTCTGGGATCGGGCGCCGCGCGAGTTTCATGCAGGAAATCCCTGCGATTCGCGTCGGGTCATCTTAATGACGCCGCATTGCAAGTAAGTCAATTCGCATATTGACTTAGTTTCGCCGATATTCATCAAATATTGCTGATTCAGCTTCAAAAATTCGTGCGCCGTGTAACTTCGCGAGATTTTTCTGGTCAGACCAGCATGCCCTGACGTGGCGTCAGCCTTATGTTAGACATCCGATCGCGATGCGACGAGGCACCCAATGCTTGGCCAATGCTTGGAAGCTATGGCGCCGGCGCGATGAATCCTGCAGCGCAACGGAGCAAGGGGCGTTGCCCGGCCGGCCGGATCGGCAAGGCTCGGTGACGGATCCGCTCAATAGGGCGCGATATATTTGCCGTAGACCCAGCCGGTGGCGAAATGGCCATTCTGCGCCGGGTCGTGCCAAATCTCGCACCAGCGATAGCGGATCGCCTGGCGCTGGTTCCACTGCGACTGCCGGGCGATATCGAGCAGGTTTATGCCGCCCGTGCAGCGGCCGGTCATCTGCAGCACGGTGCCGTTCGGATAAGCGGCCTGCTTTTGCGATGCGTTGGAGGGATACTTCCGGGCGTTGAGCGTGTCGCCGAAAGGCACGCCCGCCACTTGCCAGGCGGCAAAGACGGTTGCATGAGACTGGCTGGAAAAAGTCGGAACGGCCGCGGCGACGGCAACAGCCATGGCGGTCAAAACACAGGATTTCATCTTTCCCCCTTCGACTTAGCTTCCAGGCCACCTTGAACCGCGCCCCTTGAACCGCCGCTGAGCAGCGTGTTCATTCGTCATTCAAGCAAATTCCGCAGCGAGACGTAATGACCAAAACTTCCGCCTTCCCGACCGCCAACCCGCCGACGCCTGAGAAACATCCGGTTTTCGACATGCATCACGGCATCACCCGCAGCGACGACTATGCCTGGATGCGGGCTGACAACTGGCAGGCCGTGTTCCGGAATCCTGCCCTGCTCGACGGCCGGATCCGGACTCATCTGGAGGCTGAAAACGCCTATCAGGCCGTGCTGATGGCCGGCACGGCGGACCTGCGTGGCAAGCTGTTTGCCGAGATGAAGGAGCGCATCAAGGAGGACGATTCGACCGTGCCGATGAAGGACGGCCCCTATGCCTACGGTTCGTCCTTCCGGCAAGGTGGCGAGCATCCGCGCTATTTCCGAACGCCGCGCGATGGCGGCGCCGACGAGATCCTGCTCGACGGCGACGCGGAAGCCGAGGGCAAGCCCTATTTCCGGCTTGGCGGTGTCGACCACTCCGCCGATCACGGGAAGCTGCTCTGGGCCTTCGACGACAAGGGGTCCGAATTTTTCACCCTGCGTGTGCGCGATCTTGCCAGCGGCAAGGAACTTGCCGATCAGATCGCCGATACGGGCGGCGGCGGAGTTTGGAATGCCGGCGATGACGGCTTCTTCTATACCCGCCTCGACGACAACCATCGTCCGTCAAAGGCGTTCTTCCACGCGCTTGGCGACAAGGCGGAAGACGATCGGCTGATCTATGAGGAAACTGACCCGGGCTTCTTTATGGACGTCAGCGGCACGCGCGCCAATGACTGGATCATGATCGGCATCAACGACCACGAAACTTCGGAATATCGCCTGTTGCCGGCCAATGACCCATCGGCCGAGCCGAAGCTGGTGGCGGTTCGCGAAACCGGGCTGCAATACGATCTCGAAGAAGGCGGCGACGTCTTCTTCATCCTCACCAATGCCGACGGCGCCAAGGACTTCAAGATCATGACGGCGCCGGTCGAAAACCCCATACGCGCCAACTGGCAGGAGCTGGTGGCGCATGAGCCGGGACGGCTGATCCTGTCGGTGCTCGGCTTCAGGCACCATATGGTCCGGCTGGAGCGCAAGGACGGCCTGCCGCGCATCGTCGTGCGCGAACGCGCCAGCGGCGAGGAGCATTTCATCTCCTTCGACGAAGAGGCGTTCTCGCTCGGCCTCTCCGGCTCCTACGAATACGACACCGAAGTGATGCGCTTCACCTATTCGTCGATGACCACGCCGGCGCAGGTATTTGACTACAATATGCGCAGGCGCGAGCGGGTGCTTTTGAAGACGCAGGAAGTGCCCTCCGGCCACGATCCGGAGAATTATGTCACCCGCCGCCTGATGGCGCCCGCCGCCGATGGCGAACTGGTGCCGATCTCGCTGCTATACCATCGCGATACGCCGCTGGATGGTTCCGCTCCCAGCCTGCTTTACGGCTACGGCTCCTACGGCATCACCGTTCCTTCCGCCTTCAACACCAATTGCCTGTCGCTGGTCGACCGCGGCTTCGTCTACGCCATCGCGCATGTGCGTGGCGGCAAGGACAAGGGCTACGGCTGGTACGACGACGGCAAGCGGGCGAAGAAGATGAACACCTTCACCGACTTCATCGCCTGCGCCCGCCATCTCGTGGCCGAGCGCTACACGCTGCATGACCGCGTCGTGGCGCAAGGCGGCTCCGCCGGCGGCATGCTGATGGGGGCGATCGCCAACATGGCGCCCGAAAGCTTCGGCGGCATCGTCGCCGAGGTGCCGTTCGTCGACGTGCTCACCACCATGCTCGACGCCAGCCTGCCGCTGACGCCGCCGGAATGGCCGGAATGGGGCAACCCGATCGCGTCCGCCGACGACTACAAGACGATCGCAGCCTATTCACCCTACGACAATGTCGCGGCGCTCGACTACCCGCCGATCCTGGCGCTGGCTGGCCTCACCGACCCGCGCGTCACCTATTGGGAGCCGGCCAAGTGGGTGGCGAAGCTGCGCGAGCGCAAGGCGGGCGGCAACCCGGTGCTGTTCAAGATCAACATGGATTCCGGCCATGCCGGCGCATCCGGCCGTTTCTCGCGGCTGGAGGAGATCGCCTATATTTACGCCTATGCCCTGAAAGTGACCGGCAAGGCCTGATTTTCCACTCGCAATTGCCAAGTCTGCGCGTTATGCGCCGTTGTTGAAGCGCGGCCCTTTCAGGCCGCCGGGTTGTCCATTCGCAGGGTTCGTCATGCTGCTCGTCGACGTCTATCTCGACAAATCGCCCATCCAGGGAATCGGCGTCTTCGCCAAACACCACATTCGGCGCGGCACACTGATCTGGAAGCTCGATCCAAGGTTCGACCGGCGCATTCCCGTCGAGACCTATGAGGGCGAGAGCGGCCCGGTAAAATCCTATCTCGACCGCTACTCCTACCCGGACCGGCGCGATCCCAATTTCATCGTTTTCGAGGCGGATGACGCACGCTACATGAACCATGCCGACGATCCGAACTGCGACGTGTCCTCGCCTGACGAAACCTATGCGTTGCGCGACATCGCGCCCGGCGAGGAACTGACGTGCGACTACAACCACTTTTTCGAGAACGGCTTCGACTTCCTCGGCGACCGCCACCCGTAACGGAACACGGCCATCGCGGCCAGGATTGACAAACAGCGCAGCCTCGGCGCACCTTGCAGCAGGTGGATACAGCCTGCTGCTTGCGCCCTCCGGGGTACGGTGAATGTATCGAGCCACTTCAGGCTCCCCTTTGCCCGAACGAACGGGTCAGCAACGCAAGCCCTGACGTTTTCCGTTCGTTTTTGCAAAGGATCATCTGATGCGCGATTTCCGCGATGCAAAGGCTATGGCGCAAACGCTGAGCGAAGCGTTGGCCGCCAAATCCGTTTCCCTCTCACACAGCGAAAGCCTGGAACTGATCGCCAAAGTGCTTGGCGCTCGCGACTGGAACGTTCTGGCCGCAAGAATTCAGGCAAGCCAGCGCGCCAATCTGTCCGGAGCGCCAGTACAGATTGCCGCTCCCTCTGATCAGGCGACTCTGCCGATTTTCCCGATGCGGGATCTCGTGCTGTTCCCGCAAATGGTCACCGCGATCTTCGTGGCGCGGGACAAGACGCGGCGCGCCGTACAACACGCTGTGACAGGCGACCGTCGCGTCCTCGTTGTCGCCCAGAAAGACGGCGCCGACAATGATCCCGGCGCCCGCGAATGCCTCCATCCGGTGGGCGTCACGGCGAGTGTGATAAATTGTCAGACACAAGTGGACGGGGTTCTCAAGGTCTCCGTCTCCGGGCTTGAACGAGCCGCCATCACCGGCCTGATCAACGGTGAATTCCTGGCGGGGGAGATTGCGCCGATTGAAGAGCAGCGCGGCCAGTCGGAAGAGGCCGCCGCGCTTTCACATGCTGTTCTCGATGCGTATCGGATCTACGCCAACGTCGACCTATCTTCGCTTCCGCTGCAGCAGAGGGCACGCTTCGGCCTTCCTTCCGCGGACAATCCCGGTCTGTTGGCCGACACGGTCGCGCAATTGCTATCCATCGGCCTGGAACAGGAGCAGCAACTCCTGGAAACCGGCGACGTCGTCGTCCGGCTGGCAAAGATCCTCGACCTGATGAACGCCGGACGGCCTGAGGAAACGGACCGGCGCCGTCAGCATCGCTGAGCGCGTTCTCAGCTCGCCGGCTTGCGCGCCGGATAGCCGTTGGGATGCGGCGGGACGGCCTTGAGATAGGCGGCGATCGCGGCGCGGTCGTCTGCCGTCAGCTGAGCCATGTTCTGCTGCACTTCGACCATGGCGCCGCCGACGGAATCGAAATCGGGCGTGAAGCCGGTTTCAAGATAGTTGGCGATATCGGATTCAGACCAGCTTTTGATGCTGTTCCCGCCGGGGCTGATGTTGGGCACGACGCCCTTGCCTTCCGCCGCCACGGCGCCCGCCAGCCATTCGGCCTTCTTGACGCCGCCGGCGAAATCGCGCGGCGTGTGGCATTCGCCGCAATGGCCCGGCCCCTCGACCAGGTAGCGGCCGGCCAGAACCTTGTCCGGCGCGCCGTCGGGCAGCGCGATCACCGGTTCGGGGCTGAGATAGAGCCGCTTCCAAAGGCCGATGCCGCGGCGGATGTTGAAGGGAAACAAGAGCTTGTGATCCGGCGCCTTGCCAGCGACCGCCGGCAGCGTCTTCATGAAGGCATAGAGATCGGCGATGTCGGCCGGCTTCATGCGCGCGTAGGACGTGTACGGAAAGGCCGGATAGAAGTTTTCGCCCAACGGCGAGACGCCGTTCAGCATGGCGTTGGCAAAGTCCTCTTCGCTCCAGGCGCCGATGCCGTCCTTTTGATCCTGCGAGATGTTGGGCGGCACAAAGATGCCGAACGGCGTTTTCAGTTCCAGACCGCCGACGAGCTCGAGGCGGGCGTCGCCCTTGGCGCCAGGCCTTGCGTGGCAGGAGGTGCAGCCCCCGGCATAGAAGATGCGCTTGCCTTTGGCGGCGTCGCCAGGGCCGAGCTGCGCGACGCTCGCGGCATCAAGCCTGACCGGCGCCGACAGGACCCAGCCGGCGGCAGCGGCGGTGGCGCCAAGCACGATGACGGCGCCGACGAACTTCTTCAGCCAGGCCATTTCAGGCGGTCAGCCCTTCTTGATCCTGTAGTTCTGATGGCAGGCGCCGCAATCACCACCGAGGGTGTTGAGCTGCGCCTTCAGGCCATCGACATCACCCGGCGGCGACGCGACCGCTTCCTTGGTGTTGGCCAAGAACTTGTCCGCGGCGGCCTTGAAGCCGGCCATATCTTCCCAGATCTTCGGCGCGGCCGTGGTGTCGCCCTTGTCGCTACCGGGCGGAAACAGTTTTTCGGCATCGAACTTCTCGGCATTGGCCTGCAGGGCCTTCAGCGTCGAAAGCACGGCGGTCGCGTCGAAATCCTCCTCGCCCTTGACCACCTTGGACAGTTGGCCGGCAAGCTTGCCGCGCTCCTTCATCAAGGCCTGGCGATCCTGGATCGGATCGGCAAAGGCAGCCGAACCGGCAACAGCGATCATAGAGACGGCGAGGACAAGCTTTCTCATTCAATTGGCTCCATGGTGATGAAGTTCGCGAATTGGACGTTAACGGACCTGACGGCGGGAATATTCCCCCCGTTCCGTCACGATTTTCCCGATGGTGATCAAACTCCAGTGTGGCTGAAAAAGAAAAGCCCCGGCAGGCCGGGGCTTTTCTTCAAAATAGTCAGCCTTTCGCCTTCTCATAAAGCTCCAGGACATGGTCCCAGTTGATCAGGCTGTCGACGAAGGCTTCGAGGTATTTGGGCCGCGCATTGCGGTAGTCGATGTAATAGGAGTGCTCCCAGACATCGACGCCGAGGATCGGCGAGCCGCCATGGACCAGCGGGTTCTCGCCGTTCGGCGTCTTGGAAATTTCGAGCTTGCCGTTCTTGACCGACACCCAGGCCCAGCCTGAGCCGAACTGCGTGGTGCCGGCGGCGATGAAATCGGCCTTGAACTTGTCGTAGCCGCCAAGGTCGCTATCGAAGGCCTTCTGCAGCGCGCCCGGCAGCTTGTTGCCGCCGCCACCCTTCTTCATCCATTTCCAGAAATGGATGTGGTTGTAGTGCTGGGCGGCATTGTTGAAGAGCCCGGCATTCTTGCCGAAGGACTGCTTCACGACCTCCTCGACCGACAGGTCGCCCATTCCAGCCTCGGCGGCCAGCTTGTTGCCGTTGTCGACATAGGCCTTGTGGTGCTTGTCGTGGTGATATTCCAGCGTCTCCTTCGACATGTAAGGCTGCAGGGCCTCGTAGTCGTAAGGCAAAGCGGGCAACTCAAAAGCCATGGATGGTACTCCCTCGAGGAAAAAGTCCGGTGATGCTACCGGGCTAAGATAGGTCTGGAACGGGCCTGGGCAACTCCGGAATGGAGCGCCGGGCGACTTTTTAGAGCAATTCCGGGAAAAGTGTGAAACGGTTTTCCGTCTGGAATTGCGTAAAACAAATGGGCAGCGCGGTTCGCCGTTCCGTGAAACGGTGAAACGCTGCAGCGGCTCACGCGGGGGAAGGCGAATGGGCCCATTCCCAATAGAGCTCGCGCGCCTTCTTGGCCACGGGTCCGGGCTGCAGGTCGCGGTTCTCGATGCGCGTGATCGGCACGACCTTCGAATGATTGCCGGTCGAGAAGATCTCGTCGGCTTCGAGGAAATCATGGACCGACAGCGTCTTCTCTGTGGTCTTGAAGCCGTAGTCCGCCAGCAGGTTGATGGTGCGCGAGCGTGTGATGCCGGAAAGGAACGTGCCGTTCGCGGCCGGCGTCATCACATGGCCGTCCTTGACAAGGAAAATGTTGGAGGTTCCGGTTTCGGCGACGTTGCCCAGCATGTCGAGCACCAGCGCGTTGTCGAAGCCGCGGTTCTTGGCCTCCAGGATGGCGCGGCCATTGTTGGGGTAGAGGCAGCCGGCCTTGGCGTTCGTCGGCATGGTCTCGATGGTCGGGCGCCGGAACGGCGAGACTCCGATCGAAAAGCCGGAAGGCGGGATCATCGGCGATTCATAGAGACAGAGACAGAAGCGGGTCGAGGCCGGATCGGCCGGCACGCCCATATAGCCGCCATGCTCGGCCCAATACATCGGCCGGATATAGACCGCGGTCTTGCCGTCGAATTTCTTCAAGCCATCCCAGGTCAGCCCGACGATCTCTTCGGCGGTCATGGAAGGGTTCAGGCCAAGCGCGGCCGCCGAGGCATTGACGCGGGCGGAATGACGATCGAGGTCGGGCGCCACCCCCTCGAACCAGCGGCCGCCGTCGAAGACGCTGGTGCCGAGCCACATGGCATGGCTGCGCGGGCCGAGTATCGCGACGTTGCCCTCGTACCAGTCGCCGTCCACATAGGTCCAAGTCGCGGTTTGCGCCGCCGCCGCCAATGTCATGTTCGCCGTCCAGATCGATGATTGCAGGCCGGCATAGGACGACGCTTTGGCGGCCGGCGTCAACCGACATGGGCAAAAATCGTTGAGGCCAGAGGCACTTGACCGCAATCAGCGCTTGCGCGGCGGGCCGGCGCGCCGCAAAACTCTGCCATGCACCATGCGGCCTATGTCTTCGACGCCTATGGCACGTTGTTCGACGTGCATGCGGCCGTGCGCCGCCATGCCGGCGAAATCGGACCCGACGGCCAGCTGCTTTCCGAGATCTGGCGCGCCAAGCAGCTCGAATATTCCTGGGTCAGGACGCTGATGGGCGCCTATGCCGATTTCTGGCAACTGACCGAGCAGGCGCTCGACTTCGCGCTTCGCAAGGTGCCGTCGGCCGATCCGGCGTTGAGGGCTAGGCTGCTCGAAGCCTATTGGCGGCTCGACTGCTATCCGGAAGTGCCGGCGGTGCTGAAAGCGCTGAAAGCCTCGGGCGCCAAGCTTGCGATCCTCTCCAACGGCTCGCCGGAAATGTTGCGGGCCGCGGTGAAATCCGCGGCGCTCGACCAGATCCTCGACGACGTCTTCTCGGTCGACGAGATCAAGCGCTTCAAGACCGATCCCTCGGTCTACGACATGGTGGTCACCGGCCGGCGGCTCTATCCGGAGGCGGTGTCGTTCCAATCCTCCAACCGCTGGGACATCGCGGGCGCCGCCAAGTTCGGCTTCCGCACCGTCTGGATCAACCGCACCAACCAGCCCGATGAGTACCGCGACTTTCCGCCGGGGCTGATCCTGCCTTCGCTCGAAGGCCTTTTGGCAGGCGCCTGACCTTGCTGTTGCTGCAGCGCAACAGATGTGTCGCGGTCACAGCTTCGCCTTTGTTTGTCCACCGTCAGGCCAGAATTGGAACCGCCTATCACCGCCGACTGTTATTGGAGCTGCCGGCGGCCAGCCTGCGGGTTCATGCTTTCTTGCGAATCAAGACCTAGAAAAGGCAATCATGTCAGACGCCTCCTTCCGCATCAGCCGCCGTGGCTTCCTCAATTTCACTGCGCTTGGCGCGGCTTCCGTTGCGGCTTCCGCCTGCACCACCACCGGTCCAGGTCCCGAACCTGTCCAGCCGCCACCGCCGGCCTATGTCGAGCCGCCGCTCGGCGACTACGCGACGATATACGGGCCGATGTCCGACAACGGCTTCGACCTGCCGGCCATCCCGGTCAACAAGATCGATCACAGATACCTGCGCCAGATCGTTCCTGATCCGACCGGACAGCGCCCGGGCACGATCGTCGTCGATACCACCAACCACTTCCTCTATCTGGTGCGCGAGGGCGGCCAGGCGATCCGCTACGGCGTCGGCCTCGGCCGCGCCGGCTTCGAATGGTCGGGCGACGCGGTCGTGCAGTGGAAGCAGAAATGGCCGAAATGGACGCCGCCGGACGAGATGGTCGCGCGCCAGCCGGAACTGACGCAATTCAGCGCCAAGAATGGCGGCATGCCGGGCGGCTTGAAGAACCCGCTCGGCGCCCGCGCGCTCTACCTCTTCCAGGGCAGCCAGGACACGCTCTATCGCTTGCACGGCTCGCCGGAATGGTGGTCGATCGGAAAGTCGGTTTCGTCGGGCTGCGTGCGCCTGATCAACCAGGACATCATCGACCTTTATGATCGAGTGCCGAACAAGACACCGGTCGTCGTGACGGCGGATATCGGCGAGCCGGTAGCGGATATGCCCGAGCGTCGGGCCATCCCGATCGACAACGGTGTGCCGACCGGTTCCATCCTGCTCGGTCCGGTGAAGCGGCTGACCAACGAGATCTTCTAAGGCGTCGATAGGTTAGGGCAGCTCAGCGTTTCGCTGAACTGCCCTAACTGTTTGTCTTTAGGCAATTCCGGACGGGAAACCGCATCGCACTTTCCTGAAGTTGCTCTAGGCACTGCACAGGGATTTTGGCCGGTCGGCTCTGTTTGCGTTGGCAGGTCGCATGCCTTGGAGATTGGCCGAAACGCCCATCGCGATCGTCATTCTAGGGTCTGCGCGCGTCGCTTCGCTCCTTGCTCCGCCATAGAATGACGACGTTGGGGGGCGGCTTCAACCAATCCCGGGCGTTTGCGCTGATTTCACGGAAATCAACGGAAAATCTTGCACCAAGACAAACGGCAACCTTTCAAAATCCCTGTGTCGGGGAACTAGCGATGCTCGGCCATTAGCGTGGCCAGCGCCGCAACGCCACGTCGCAATGCTTCCGCATCAAGCCCGGCGTAGCCCACGACGAAGCCGGCCGTCTCCGGCCGGGGCCTGCTTGGATCATAAAGCGGCGACACGGGATAGAGGCCGATTCCAGCGGCGCGCGCCGCTGTGATGAGAGCCTCCTCGTGTTCGGCGGCCACGTCCTTCATCCAGACAACGACATGCAGTCCCGTGTCGGCGCCTTCGACGACGATCCTCGGGCCGAAATGATCGGCCAGCGCCTGCAGCAGGACTTCCCTGCGCTCGGCGTTCCGTCTGCGGATGCTGCGGACGTGACGCTCGTAAGCGCCGCTTGCCAGCAGATCCGCCAATGCGTCCTGCTCCAGCATCGGAGCATGCCGGTCGGTCAGGCGCTTGGCCTCACTGAAACCCCGGCACAGGCCGGCGGGGACAACGAGATAACCGAGCCGCAAGGTGGGTGAGAGCGTCTTGGACAGCGTGCCTACATAGATGACGGCGTCCGCGTCGAGGGCCTGCAGGGGTGGGATGGGGGTAATGTCGTGGCGGTATTCGCCGTCATAATCATCTTCGACAACATAGGCGCCCGATGCCGTGGCCCAGCCCAGGAGGGAACGCCGCCGCGTCGCAGAAAGCACGCCGCCGAGCGGAAACTGGTGCGAAGGCGTCACATAAGCCAGACGGGCCGGCGGCAATGCGTCCGTCCTCAGCCCCTCCGCGTCGACAGCGACGGGTACAGCAACACCGCCCACCGCCGCGAAGGCGTGGCGGGCGAGCGGATAGCCCGGATTTTCGATCACAAAGGGATCGCCGTGGTCGAGCAGCAGCCGTGCGCAAAGATCGAGCCCCTGCTGCGAGCCGTTGACGATGACGATCTGGTCCGGCGCGCAACTGATGCCGCGGGCGCGCCAGATATAGGCCTGGAGCGCGTTGCGCAGAACGGACGATCCCTGAGGATCGCCATAGCGCAGCCGCGCGGGGCGCCGCAGGATGGCCTTGTTCGAGGCCCTCCGCCAGGCCAGCACCGGGAAGTCGGCGCCGGACAGGTCGCCATAGCGGAAATCCGCGATCTTGGCCGGCTGCTGTTCAGTCGGCGGAGGCAGGGCCAGCAGTCGGCGCGCGAATGCCGAGAGGTTGCGCGGCGAAGCAGCCGCGACCGGCGCCTCCCCCGATGCCCTCTCCAGTCCTGGGGCAACGATCGCACGCGCCCCCTGCCGGATGATCAGGTAGCCTTCGGCGTCGAGCTGGTTGTAGGCCGCCGTCACGGTGGTTCGCGACGCGCCCCATTCGGCTGCGAAGGCCCGCGTCGACGGCAGGCGGTCGCCGGGCCGGTAGGCGCCGCCGTGAATCTGCGCCTTGATTGCCGCGATGATCCGGCGCGCGACGCCATCCTGTTCCAACTGGACCACCGAAAACCTTCAAAACTGGATGTTCCAAGCAAGCCAGCTTTCCGGCATCTTTTCCTGCGACGCAAGGAGTTTCGCCATGTACATCCCGCCCGCCTTCCGCGATGACGACCATGAGAGCCTCAGCGCAGCGATCCGCGCCGCGCGGCTGGCGACGCTGGTCACCGCCACGGCGGAGGGGCCGCTCGCGACGCCATTGCCGCTTCTTCTCGACGAGAACGAGGGCGAGCATGGCGTGATCTACGGCCATGTCGCAAAGGCAAACCCGCAATGGCGGGTCCCGCCGCTGGGCGACGGCCTGGCGATCTTCATGGGGCCGGACGCCTATGTGACGCCGACCTGGTATCAGACCAAGCAGGAGACCGGCAAGGTCGTCCCGACCTGGAACTATGTCGCCGTCCACGCCTACGGACCGATCGAATTCTTCGAGGACGCCGACAGGCTGCTCGAAATCGTCACGCGCCTTACCAAACTCCACGAAGCCGGGCGCGCCTCGCCCTGGGCCGTATCGGACGCGCCGCCGGATTTCATCCAAGCGCAACTGAGAGGCATTGTCGGGCTGCGCATGCCGATCGCGAGGCTCGAAGGCAAGCGCAAGATGAGCCAGAACCGCAACGCGGCCGATCGCGCCGGTGTGGTGTCCGGTCTCGCGGCGAGCGACCGGCCTTCCGACCGCAAGGTCGCGCTGCTCATTCCGTCGTGACCGAACTCATCATGCCGGACCTGACCCAGTTCGCCCTTTACTTCGCCGCGGCGCTGCTGCTTGCCATCACGCCCGGACCGGGCATCTTCTACGTCGCCGCGCGCACGCTCGCCGGAGGACGCGCGGAAGGTATCGCCTCCAGTTTCGGAACGGGCCTGGGCGGCATGGTCCATGTGCTTGCCGGCAGCTTGGGCGTTTCGGCAATCGTGCTGGCAAGCGCGGAATTGTTCACGGCGCTGAAAGTGATCGGCGCCGTCTACCTCGTCTGGCTCGGCGTCCGCACCTTCCAGTCCGCCCGCCGCGAGGCAAAGACAATGCTGGACGGCGGCGCGCCGGCGCCTGCGGTCGGCGTCCGGCGTGCATTCCGCGAAGGCGTGCTGGTCGAGGCGTTGAACCCGAAGACGGCAGCCTTCTTCCTGGCCTTCATTCCACAATTCGTGAACCTCGGCGCCGGACACGTCGCCTTGCAGTTCATGGCCCTGGGCTTCGTATCGGTAACGCTGAACACGCTTGCCGATGTCATGGTCGCATTTGCGGCCAGCCGCATCAGGGAGGGCGCGGCCGGGCGTTCGGGGGTGATACGACGCCTGCGAGAAGCGTCCGGCGGCGCGATGATCGCGCTTGGGATCGGCCTTGCCATAGCCAGGCGCCCTGCCCTCTGATCGGCGGGCTGAGCTACCAGGCATTCCACGCACGAATGCGCGGCCGGCGGACAAGTCGACCGGACTTCACCCCGTCAGGTGCAGACCCATTCGCGGATCTTGCATTCCTTCTTCCCGCCGCCGCACTGCGCCGTAGCCTTGTCCTCTGCCTCGCGGCGGGTCGTGGCCGACGCGGCACCCCAGAACGGGGTTGCCGCGCCACGGCTCTTGCCGACCGAAAGCGCCGCGCAATGCTCGTAGGGAAAGCCAGTGCCGTCGTCATCGTCCCAATGGCGATGGTTGCGGAACACCTCGACCACCCTGCAACCCTTGCCGTCCGCATTCTCGCAATGCTTGAGCGCGATGTCCTCGGCTTCCTGCCGCTTGTCGGCGCCCCAGAAGAAGCCGTGACGGCCGTCACCCGGCGAATAGGCGATCGCGCCCCAGATGCCTTTCTCCTCGTTCGCCGGCGCCGGGGGCGGCGATGGGGCGACCAGATCCGCGGCGTTGCTCGCAATCGTAAGCCCGGCGAGCACCGCGAGCAGCGGGATCGAAAGGCGGGGATTGATCAGCATTTTCGTGCTCCAGGTTGCAACTGCTCAGCAATCGACCGTCATGCCCGGCACTCTAGCCGCCCATGCGCGCGACCGAGACGACGATGCAGGTGTTGCCGGTCGGGACCAGCAGGGCCTGGCCGCCATTGTTGGCCAGGTTGAACAGCATCGTGTTCGAAAGATTGTCCGCCCGCAGGCTGCCCTCCGGGAGCGTCGTGGCGACTTCCTGGCAAGAGCGCTGGAACGGCGCCACGCGCACGAAGCCGCCCTCGCAAGTCTGGCCGGCGGGCGAGGCATAGACGACGCCGGCGGCTTGCGTCTTGTAGTCCGGCAGGTTGTAGCTCATGCCGGCGACAGCCTGCACGGCGTGGGTATCGGGCGAGCTGTTGTCCCATTGCGTCTGGACCGCATAGGTCGATCCGGCTGTTAGAGCCTGTCCAAGCGTGACGAAGAGATTGGCGCAGGTATGGACGCCTGCCTGGGCCGCATGCGCCTGGAACGGATTCTTGTTAGCGGAAGCATTTGCCGGCGCGGGCGTGGCTTCCGCCGGCTTGCCCTGGGCGGGCGCCTGCGATTGCGCCGAGGCCGTGCCGGCGACGAAGGTCCCCAGCGCGGGTGAGAGGCGAAACGACAGAACGACCGCCGCCGCGACCAGCACGGCAAACGAGCCGAACAGCGCCGTGTTTCGTGCCAGCCGCCGGATGGACGAGCGCTTCGGCGGCAGGTTTGCCGGCGGCTCCGGTAGCGGCACGGGCTGGGAGCGTGTCAGGATTCTGTCCTCGATCGATTGGCGTGTCATCTTCTCAAGTCTTTCTAGTTGATGGCCGACAGGGCGGTCTTGAGCCCCTTGAAGGGGGCGTCGAGGCTGACCGTCGCTCCCGACGGCAGGGAATAGGAGACCTGGACCGTGGTCTCCTTGCCGATCTGCTCGCGAAGCATGGGACCCACGGGGACGTAGCCGACGCAGACCGACGCATCGCAGCCCTGCAGCTGAACATCCACCGGCTGTTTGCGCCCGGCAAGCTTCAGCGAAAGCTTGCTTCCCGCGCCTGCCGCGCTCGGAGTTCGCAATATCATGAAGGGCTTGCCTTTCTCGTCAGCCGCGAGCGACCAGCTGAAGACCAGCGCCTGGCCCTGGTCGATGAAGGACTGGCTGATGTTGCAGACCTTCTTCCTGGCCTGCAGGTTCTCGTCGCAGATCAGCGTCCAGTTCTCGAATGGACGCGTGGTCCGCTGATATTCGCCAAGCTTCACGTCGGGCGGCACCGCGACGTCCGAAGCCTTTATCCGATAGGCGGACGGCGCTGCCTCCTGTGCGACCGCGACCGGGCCGGACAGGAGCAGGCAAGTCATGCATATCGAAACGGCAGAGACTACTGGCCTGGTCATGGAGTGACTCAGTTGAGGGTAAAGCTGACGCCTGCGCCAACGCCCCAGTGTCCGCCCGCCGTCGTGCCGGACACATTGGCCCGGGCACGGCCGTCCTCGCTGGTGTAGCCAGCGCCGAACGCGGCGGCCCCCTCGCCGCGCCAATAGCCGCCGCCAGCCGCAACGCTCAGCTTGCCCGGGCGGTCGTCATAGCGCAGCGACGCGGCGGCCAGGCCGATCGCGGCCGCCTGGCGCGCCTCGCCGCGAGCCTCGTCCATGTCCATGTTGAGCTGGCTGAGCTTGGAGTCGGTATAGGCATTGGCCTGCTGGAGCGTGGTGGCCGCCACCTGGTTGGTATAGGCCTTGGAGTTGTCGAACGTGGTCGCGAGCCCAAGATTGAGTTGCTGCACGTTGACCGCATCGGTGTTGGCGGTGCCGGCGCCGACATTGTGGATGACGACGGGCGCATTCACGTCGCCGCCGACCAGCGTCAGCGAGTTGGATTTGCTGCCGTCCCCGTTCTTGTCGTACTGGACCGCGAACTCGTTGAGATCGCCGACACTTCCCTGCATGGCTTCGACTGCCTGGTTGGTCGCGTAGAGCTGGCTGCCGTTGATGGCGTCCGTCGAGGAGGCACTGATCCGGCCCGCCGCGACATTGGTGACGGTGCGCTCGTTACCGACGGTGCCGACGCTGACGGTGCTCGTCGGAGCTGTTCCGGCAAACGTGTAGTTGACGCCGTTGATCGTAGTCCCGGTGGTGGCAACCGCCGCCGCCGTGGTCGAGCCCGCGCCGAGAGCGACGCTACCCGGCTCGTTGGCCGTGGCGCCGGCGCCGAGCGCCATCGACTGGGCGCCGTTGGCGGTCGAGTTGGTGCCGAGCGCGATGCTGTCGGCCTGGTTGACGGTCGCCGTCTGGCCGATGGCGATGCCGCCCGGCGCCGTCTGCTGCACGATGGCGCCGTTGCCCATGCCGATGCCGTTGTCGCCATTGACCGTGGTGCGCGGACCGATCGCAACCGAGTCGACCCCGACCGCAAGGGAGTCGGAGGCGGTCGAATTGGCGTGGAAGTACATGGTTCCCGTCACCGCGAAGGAGCTCAGCGCCCCCTTCAACTGGCGCAGCGTCACCGCGTCCTGGTCCTCGGTGCCGTCGGCGACGTTGATGATCTGGCGATAGGAGGTGGACGTGCCGACCGAGACGGCGCCGAGCAGGCTCATATCCGCGGTGTTGTAGGGAATGAGGCCGGTGCCGGAGAGGATCGATCCCGATACGGGCGCGACCGCCCGATCCGAGATCGAGCCAGCGCCAAGCGCCACGCCGCCAAGGACGGTGGCCTGGGTGCCGCGGCCGAGCGCCAACGCGTCGCCGGCGGAAGCGGTCGCCTGGTAGCCGAGGGCGGAGGAGCCTACCCCTTGAGCGAAGGCGTCGGTGACCGGTAGGGTGCTGTCATTGGTGCGCACATAGCGGATGCCGTCGCCATTGGCGTCGGTGTAGGCCGTCGAGGTGTCGCCGGCAAAATTGTTGATCGTGTTGCCGAGAGTGGTGATGTCGGCGGTGTTGGTGGCGATATCGGTCGTGTTCTGCGTCACCTGCTGGTTTGTGGCGAAGAGCTGCGAGCCGTTGACGGCATCGGTCGAGGCATTGCTCAACCTCCCGGCCGCGACGTTCTGGATCTGGCGCTCCGCGCCCACCGAGCCGACCGAGAACGCGCCGGCCGGCGTTCCGCCGGCAAACGTGTAGTTCACGCCGCCGATCGTCGTGCCGCCGACCACGGTCGTGGTGCCGGACACCGAGTTGAGGCCGATCGCCACGTCACCGGCGTTGTTGGCGATCGCGTTCGGACCGATCGCGACAGAATCCGTGCCGAGCGCCTGGGAATCGGCCAAGGTCGAATTGGCGTGGAAATATTTGATGCCCGCGCCGGTGTTGATGTTGGTGAGCGACGAGCTGAGATTGCTGATGTCGGTGGTGTTCTGCGTCACCTGCTGGTTGGTGGCGAAGAGCTGCGAGCCATTGATGGCGTCGGTCGAGGCGTTGCTGAGCCGGCCCGCGGCAACATTGGTGATGGTCCGCTCCGCGCCAGGCGCGCCGACGCTGACGGTGCTCGTCGGGTTCGTGCCGGCGAAGCTGTAGGCTGTGGTCCCAATGATCGTGCCGCTGGTGCCGACCGCAGTCGCGGTCACCGAGCCAGAGCCCAGCGCGACATCGCCGGAGCTTGCCGCCGCCGTCGCGCCATTACCCAGCGCAACATTGCCGACGAAACCGGAAGCACCTGCGGTGGAACCGTTGCCCAGCGCCACCGAGCCCTGCCCGATCGCCTTATTGTTGTTGCCGATCGCAACCGCGCCTGCGGCCTGGTTGGTGGCGGTGGCGCTCGCCGTGCCGTCGCTGTTGGCGATGTTGTTGGCGCCGCCGGTGAAGGCGCCGGTGCCGCTGGCATAGCTCGGATCGCCGATGGCGACCGCGCCGTCGCCGTAAGCCATATTGCCGAAGCCGATGGCGACGGACTGGCCGCCATCGGAGATCGCACCCGTGCCGATGGCGACGGAATCGGCGGTGAACGCGCCTGCGCTGGTGCCGATGGCGATCCCATTGACGTCGAATGCCACCGCGCCCGAGCCGAGTGCTGTCGAGGCTGCCCCCAACGCCACGGCTGACCTGCCAACGGCGACGGAAGCGTCGCCGCTGGCAGTGGACAAACGGCCACCAGCGAACGAAAGGGCACCGGTGGCCTTGGCTTGAGAACCAACCGACGTAGACTCCGCTCCCGTCGCGCTGGCGAGGACACCGACTGCGGTCGCGTGATCGCCCGACGCCGTGGTGCTCAAGCCGAGGGAGGTTGACCAGGTGCCCGTTGCGTTACTGGCGATGCCGACAGCCGTGCCGCCCTGCCCCGTGGCGACCGCGCTGTTGCCGATCGCGGTCGCTTCGAACGATGTGAAGCCGCCGGGAAGCGCCGTGCCCGAAGCGCCGCTCGCATTGGCGTTCGCGCCGATGGCGATCGGGGAACCGCTGCCGGTGGCGATGGCCTTGGCGCCAATGCCCATGGCGATGGCCCCGGCACCAGGGACGCCGCCGGAGGCAGTCGCCCCGGCGCCGATCGCTACTGCCGCCCCTGATTGCGCACTAGCCTGGTTGCCGAGCGCCACGGACTGCGCGCCGGCCGAGCTGGCGCTAACGCCGGCAGCGAGGGAATTGTCTCCTATCGCACTCGAACCAGTCCCGAAGGAGGAGGCGTTTGTGCCGCTGGCAACGGCCTGACGTCCTACGGCAGTGGAATTGGCGCCGCTGGCGACGGACGCCCAGCCTGCGGCTGTCGCGTAGTTGTTGCTAGCCGTGGAGCTGGTGCCTAGGGCGGTGGAGTTGCCTCCCGAAGCAACGGAGAAAGTGCCCAAGGCATTGGCGCCGGCCCCGGTTGCACTGGCCTGAACGCCGAGCGCTACCGAATTGACTCCGCTTGAAACAGTGCCTTGGCCCAACGCCATCGCGCCGCCGGCGCCGGTGGCGCTCGCGTTCAGGCCGATGGCAACCGCATATTGTGCCGACGAAACGGACGCACGTCCCATTGCAATGGCGTCGACCTGGGATGCCGTCACATCCGTACCGATGCCGATCGCGCTCTGGGCAAGCGCTCCCGTTCCTGCGGCGGTCCGAGAACCAAGATAGATGGAGTTGATCTGGGTCGCGAGCGACTGGAAGCCGATCGCGACGGCATTCTGGCTACCGGCGTTGGCATTGGTGCCCTCGGCAATGGAATCGGCTCCGTTTTGCACGGCTCCAGATCCGATCGCGATACCGCGCACCCCGTTCGCCGTGCCGCCACCGCCGACAAACTGTGCTGATGCCGGCGTGCCGATGCCCGCCAATGCAGTCGCACCTAGCGCCGCCGCCAGCATTCTGCCGCTGCCCAGCGCGCCGAGCCCCAGCCCCTTGCGGCGCATGCCGAGCACGCGATACGCCTTGCGCAGCGCCGCCATGAGGCGACGACGGAGCGAGCGGGTCTCGGCGCCGCCGGAAACCCAGTTTCCAGTGAAGGTGCCCGATCGGCGCCGGATGGTTCGTCCTTGCCTGACGTTCATTGCGAGAATGCCTCCTTTGGTGGGTCGCGCTCGATGGCGACAGGTTCCGCCGACCCTGCCGCCGAGGCGTTTCTGCTCGAAAATGGGATGACGACGTCTGCGCCGCGCGCCAGCAGCGCATGGCCTTGTTTTTCACCGATCGCCTCGACGCGATCGAGCGTGTTTTCGAGCCAGGCGTCGCCCTCCTCGGGCACGGCCGTGAGCGCAGTCGCGGCCCGCTCCTTGGGGATCAGCCGCTCGAGATAGGTTCGCACGGCCGCCAGATGGACGGCTGGCTCGTCGCCGGCGTGAACAACGGCGGTGAGGCCATAGAGGTAATGGGCGAGCAGGAGATCCTGCTTGGCGAGCGGCACGCCGCTTCCGTAATGTTTCTCAAGCGTCCGGGATGCCGACTCCAGCCAGTAGCCGATCTCCTCGGAAAGGCTTCGACCGATGGCCGTATCGTCGCGCATATGCCCCCGCAGCCAGCTGAGAATCCGAGTACCGGATTTGCCGCAGAAAGACAGATTTTCGTAGTCTCGTATTTCAGCAAATTGCTGTTTGTCCAAAAACATCCAGTTGATCGGCCGGAGGTTAACACAAAATTACTTTAGATATACCTTCTATAAGCCGACCCACAAAATAACGCTGCCACTAAATTAGCGCTATCTTACTTATTCGCCTGGCCGCGAAGCCGCCGCTCCCGCACCTGCAAGGGCGTAACGTGGCGATATTTCTTCATAGTGGTGGTGAAGTGGCTCTGGCTGGAAAACCCGCTCAAATCGGCGATGTCGGTGATCGACAGGCGCTTGTCGGCGAGCAGCTCTTCGGCAAAATCCAGGCGAAGAACGAGGACATACTGATGCGGCGAAGCGCCGAACGTCTTCGAGAAGGCGCGGACGAAATGGTAGGGTGACAGCTCGCATACGGCCGCCATCTCTGCGAGCGAAAGCTTTCGCGAAAAATTCTCGTTCAGGAACTGCAGGATTTGACGGGTGGCGCGGATCGAAAGCCCGCCCTTGGCGCTCAGCTGCGGACGTCTCTCCGCCGGGATCTCCAAGAACCAGGCTGGCAGATCGTGGTCACGCGGCAATTCGGACTCCTGACGTCCAACACCCCGCGGCCTTGGCTCAACCTTAGATGGTGCTTTCGGTTCCCTAGCCACAATAATTCGTGATCGCATGCGGTGTCGGTTATCGAGTTTGCCCCCCAGCTTCTGCACGTAAAGGCCATGATTTGGCGCGCTGGGTATTTCATGAAATTGCGATTCCGCAGGGAAAAAGTTCCCTCGCGAAAAGTTTAGATGATGCTGACGTTCAGCGATCGTCGCGAGGTAAGATTCGGTCGTCGAAGGGTAACAACGAGTGACACAAATATGCGCCCGTCGCCACGGGTGCGGCTTTCCCCGCCGGAAGTTCCGCGCGGGCGGCGCGCTCGATTCGGGGGCGGTCGGTCGTCGCGGGGCGCCGCCAGAGTATTTCGCCGTTTCACGGAAACGGCGAAACGCTCCATCTCTTTGTTTTGGCGCAATTCCTGACGGAAAACCGTGTCACACGTTTCCTGGAATTGCTCTAGCGCCCCCTCGACAGGCTACCGAGTATGCCACGCACGATGGCGCGGCCGACGGACGAGCCGACCGAGCGCACCACCGACTTGATGGCGGCTTCGACAACGGTCTGGCGGTTGGAAGAGCGCCGGTTGCCCGTCCCCAAAACATCGTCGAAGCCGGGAATGGTCCAGCGCGAGCCGCCGCTGTTTTGCGCCTGTGCCTCGGCGTCCTGCGCCTCCCTGGTCTTCTTCTGCAGGATCTCGAAAGCCGATTCGCGGTCGACGAGCTGGTCGTACTGGCCGGCGACAGGGCTCCCGGCGATGATCTTGCGGCGCTCGTCCGGGGTGATCGGCCCGAGCCGCGACGACGGCGGGCGGATCAGCGTGCGCTGGACCATGGCCGGCACGCCCTTGTCCTCCAGCATGGAAACCAGTGCCTCGCCGGTGGCGAGCTGGGTGATCGCGGTGGCGCAGTCGAAATCGGGATTGGGCCGGAAGGTCTCGGCGGCGGTGCGCACCGCCTGCTGCTCGCGCGGCGTATAGGCGCGCAGCGCGTGCTGGACGCGGTTGCCGAGCTGGGCCAGCACCTTTTCCGGGATATCGAGCGGGTTCTGGGTGACGAAATAGACGCCGACGCCCTTGGAGCGGATCAGCCGCACCACCTGCTCGACGCGGTCGACCAGCACCTTCGGCGCGTCCTCGAACAGGAGGTGCGCCTCGTCGAAGAAGAAGACCAGTTTCGGGCGCTCGAGATCGCCGACCTCGGGCAGTTCCTCGAACAGCTCCGACATCAGCCAGAGCAGGAAGGTGGCGTAGAGCCTGGGATTCATCATCAGCTTGTCGGCGGCCAGAACGCTGACCGCGCCGCGGCCGTCGCGCGTGGTGCGCATCAGATCGGCGATGCGCAGCGCCGGCTCGCCGAAGAAGTTTGCCGCGCCTTGGCTCTCCAGCACCAGCAGCGTGCGCTGGATGGCGCCGACGGACGGCCTGGTGACATTGCCGAAGCGGGCGCTGAGATCGTCGGCGCGCTCGGCCATGTTGGCGAGCAGCGCCTGCAGGTCCTTGAGGTCGAGCAGCAGCAGGCCCTCCTCGTCGGCGATGCGGAAGGCGATGTTCATGACGCCTTCCTGCGCTTCCGTGAGATTCATCAGCCGTGACAAGAGCAGTGGGCCCATTTCCGAAATGGTGGCGCGGATCGGATGGCCCTGTTCGCCGAACAGGTCCCAGAAGATGACCGGGAATTCCTGGAACTGGTAAGGGTCGAGCTTCACCTGCTCGGCGCGCTTGACCAGGAAGTCCTTGGCCTCGCCCATCATGGAGATTCCGGAAAGGTCGCCCTTGATGTCGGCGCAGAAGACCGGCACGCCGGCATTGGAAAAGCCCTCGGCGAGAACCTGCAGACTGACGGTCTTGCCGGTGCCGGTGGCGCCGGTGATCAGGCCATGGCGGTTGCCGTAGCGCAGCAGCAGCTCCTCCGCGCGCTGGTAGGAATCGTCGGGCTTGCGGCTGGCGCCGATGAAGATGCTGGTCTCGTCAGCCATGTCCGGTCTCCGCAATCTGTTCCGCTCCAACGCCTCCGACGTATAGTAACGCAAGCGGCAGGCGGCAATGGCCAGTATCGAGTTTGGGACCGGCATCGAATTTGGGCTTTGGCGCTTGCGGATTTTGCGCATGTTTGGCAATCGGTTAGCTGGCCGCGAGAGAACCCGGCCGGATGACGCATTGTGATATCGGGTTCCTGACCCTAGATTGGTTGCACCCGGCTGATGCGGCTAAGAAGCGAGGAGTGCGATGGGCGCCGGCGCCTTGACCAGGGATGTCGACCTTACGAACCCAGACGCCAAGCGCTGGCGGACGCTGGCGGAGAAGGCACTTGCCGGCGGCTCCTTCGAGGACAAGCTCGTTTCCCGCACCGATGACGGCATCCGCATCGAACCGCTCAGCGAGCGCTCGACGACCGCCGAGCCGCTGCCGCGCACCAATCCGACCGCGTCGTGGATCGTCAGCCAGCGCGTCGACGACCCGGACATCGGGCGCGCCAGCGCGCAAGTTCTGGAAGACATCGCCCAGGGGGCGACGGGTCTGTCGCTCGTCTTCGAGGGGGCGCCGAACGCCTTCGGTTACGGCCTGCCGCGCACCGCGGAAGCGCTCGAGGCGGTGCTCGACGGCGTGCCGCTCAACCGCATGCAGGTGCGAATCGACGCGCATCCCTGGAGCCGCGCCGTCGCCGACTGGCTGCTGGCTTTCCTGAGCCGCCGACGCTCCGACCCGACCAAGCTGAACCTTTCCTTCGGCATCGACCCGGCGGCGATCTTCGCCGGAACCGGACGGCTGCGCACCTCGATCGAGGCACTGCAGGAATCGATGCCGCAGTCGCTGGCGCATTTCTTCTCGATGGGCGTGCCTGGCGTGCTGCTCGAGGCCGACGGCCGCGTCTTCCACAATGCCGGCGCGACCGAGGCGCAGGAGCTCGGCACGATGATGGCCTCGGCCGTCTCCTATCTCCGGATGTTCGAGAAGGCGCGCCAACCGCTCATTTACGCGGCGCCCTATATCGGCTTCGCGCTCAGCGTCGACCAGGACCAGTTCCTGTCGATGGCCAAGGTGCGCGCGCTGCGCAAACTCTGGGCACGTATCCAGGAGACCTGCTCGATCCCAGCCTCCACCGCCAGCATCCATGCCGAGACCTCCTATCGCATGATGACGATGGCCGACCCGGAGACCAATATCTTGCGCACCGCGATCGCGGCCTTCGCGGCGGCAACCGGCGGTGCCGATTCAATCTCGATCCTCCCGCACACGATCGCGCATGGGCTGCCGGCCGGCTTTGCCCGCCGCGTCGCCCGCAACGCCCAGCTGATCATGGCCGAGGAGAGCCATATCGGCCATGTCGCCGACCCCGCCAGCGGCTCGGGCGCGGTCGAGGCGCTGACCGACGATCTTTGCGCGGCGGCCTGGGAGGAGTTCCAGCGCATCGAGGCCGAGGGCGGCGTGCTCGCCAGCCTGCAGCAGGGCTATATCCAGAACCGCGTGCAGACGGCCGCCGCCAGGCGCAACGCCGCTTATCGGTCGGGCGAACGCGGCATTGTCGGCACGACGCTCTATCGCGCACCGAACGAGCGGCCGGTCGAGACCCTTTCGGCGGAACGGCGCCCGGCGCTGACCGAGGGCGTGGCGACCTGCGAACCGCTGTTCCCGGTGCGCATCGATCAGTCGATCGGAGCCGGATCATGATCCCGGATTTCAGCCGGATCGGCTGGTCGGCGCCGCGCCGCGCGCCGGTCGAGCTCAAGGGCCAGCGGATGACGCCGGAAGGCATCGCCGTAAAGCACCTTTACGGCCAGGGCGACCTCGAAGGGCTCACCAATCTCGACACCTGTCCGGGCCTGCCGCCCTTCGTGCGCGGCCCCTACCCGACCATGTATGTCCAGCAGCCCTGGACGATCCGGCAATATGCAGGCTACTCGACGGCGGAGGAATCCAACGCGTTTTACCGGCGCAACCTCGCCGCGGGCCAGAAAGGCCTGTCGGTCGCCTTCGACCTCGCCACGCATCGCGGCTATGACAGCGACCATCCGCGCGTCGCCGGCGATGTCGGCATGGCCGGGGTGGCGATCGATTCCATCCTCGACATGCGCCAGCTGTTCGACGGCATCCCGCTGGACGAGATGACCGTATCCATGACCATGAACGGCGCCGTGCTGCCGATCCTGGCTTTGTACATCGTGGCGGCCGAGGAACAGGGCGTCGCGCAGAAGGACCTGGCCGGAACCATTCAGAACGACATTCTGAAGGAATTCATGGTCCGCAACACCTATATCTATCCGCCAAAACCGTCGATGCGGATCGTGTCGGACATCTTCGCCTACACCTCGCGGCACATGCCGAAATTCAACTCGATCTCGATCTCCGGCTATCACATGCAGGAAGCCGGCGCGACCGCCGACCTGGAGCTTGCCTACACCATTGCCGACGGCATCGAATATGCGCGCGCCGGCGTTGCCGCCGGCCTTGACATCGACCGCTTCGCGCCACGCCTCTCCTTCTTCTGGGCAATCGGCATGAACTTCTTCATGGAGGTCGCCAAGCTGCGCGCGGCGCGGCTGCTGTGGTCGAGCCTGATGAAGAAGAATTTTGCGCCGAAGGACGAACGCTCGCTGTCGCTGCGCACCCATTGCCAGACCTCGGGCTGGTCGCTGACGGCGCAGGATCCCTACAACAACATCACCCGCACGATGATCGAGGCGATGGCGGCGACGCAGGGGCACACGCAGTCGCTGCACACCAATTCCTTCGACGAGGCGATGGCGCTGCCAACCGACCATTCGGCCCGAATCGCCCGCAACACGCAGCTCATCCTGCAGAAGGAATCCGGCACCACGCGCATGATCGATCCATGGGGCGGCTCGGCCTATGTCGAGCGGCTGACGCATGATCTGGCGGCGCGCGCGCTCGCCCATATCGAGGAGGTGGAAAGCCTCGGCGGCATGGCGGCGGCGATCGAGAAAGGCATTCCTAAGCTGCGCATCGAGGAAGCGGCCGCGCGCACCCAGGCGCGCATCGATTCCGGCGAGCAAATTCTGGTCGGCGTCAACGCGCATCGTCCGCAAGCGGATATCGAAGTCGATGTGCTGAAGATCGACAATGCCGAGGTAAAGGCCAGGCAATTGGCGAAGCTGCAGCGGCTCAAGGGCACGCGCGAGATCGCGGCCCTGGAAGACGCGCTGGCGGCGCTGACCCGCGCGGCCGAAAGCGGCGGGAACCTGCTCGAATTCGCGATCCGCGCGGCGCGCGCCAACGCCACCGTCGGTGAGATTTCGCTGGCGCTGGAAAAAGTGTTCGGCCGCCACACGGCGGCTGTGCAGACCATCTCCGGCGTCTATCGCGATGCGCTCGGCGACAATCCTGCGGTCGATCGGCTCAAGGAAAAGATCGACGCATTCGAGAAGAAATCCGGCCGCAAGCCGCGCATCCTGGTCGCCAAGATGGGCCAGGATGGCCACGACCGCGGCCAGAAGGTGATCGCCAGCGCCTTCGCCGACCTCGGCTTCGACGTCACCGTCGGGCCGATGTTCCAGACACCGGATGAGATCGCCAAGCTGGCGGTGCGGCACGATGTCGACATCATCGGCGCCTCCTCTTTAGCCGCCGGCCATCTGACGCTGATCCCCGAGCTCAAGGAAGCGCTGAAGAAGCTTGGCCACGGCGACATGCTGATCGTCGCCGGCGGCGTCATCCCGCCGCAGGACTATGACGCGGTGCTGAAGGCGGGAGCTGCCGAAATCTTCCCGCCGGGGACAGTGATCCCCGAAGCGGCGAACCGGCTGATGGATCGGTTGCTGGCGGCGGGGTAAGCGCTGTTATAATTTCCGTTGCAACACTTAACGCTCGACGTTATAATTAGCGTTGCAACAGGATATTCCGCCATGAACACCACCATTCGCAAGATCGGCAATTCTGAAGGCGTGATCCTGCCTAAGGATCTTCTCGACCGCCTGAACTTGAAGGCGGGTGACCAGCTTCAAATCGTCGAGACCGACAAGGGCATCGCCCTTGAGCCGGTGGACGACAGTTTCGAGCGGCAGATGGAAGCTGCCCGCAAGATCATGGACAAATACAAGGTAGCGCTTCAGAAGCTTGCCGAATGAGCTGGCAGTTTCTGTCGCGTCGCGCCGTGGAGGCGATGCATGCCGAGCAGTTGCGCCGACATGGCGGCGCACAGGGCTTGAGAGATGAGAACGCCCTCGAGTCCGCGCTAGCCCGTGCTGAAAACAAGGCCAACTATGGCGATCCGTCGGTCGAGGATCTGGCAGCAGCTTACGTCTTCGGTATTGCCAGGAACCACGCCTTTGTTGACGGCAACAAACGTACGGCCATTGTTGCGGCCGGTGCGTTCCTGGTCTTCAACGGCTACGACCTTACCGCGGACAATGGCACGATCTACGAATTTGTCATGGGTGTCGCAGCCGGCGAAATCGACGAAGCAGGCGCCGCAGCCTTCTTCCGCGACCACGCCGTCAAGCTTGAGGATTAATTCTCGGCCCTGTCCGAAAGCTTGACGATCTCCCATTCCTTGCCGTTGACCTTGACGACCTCGCCGACCTTCTTGCCGAACAGGGCGACGGCCATCGGCGAGACATGGGAAATGCTGCCTTTTGACGGGTCGGCCTCGTCCTCGCCGACGATCTTCCAATGCACCTTCTTGCCGTCATCGCCTTCCAGCGTGACGCCCATGCCGAAGCGCACCACGTCGCTGCCCGGCTCCGGCACTGAAAGCTCGGCGTTCTCGCGCCGCGCGGTCCAATAGCGCAGGTCGCGCGAAACCACCGCGATGCGCTCGCGGTCGCCTTTCCTTTCGGCCCTGGCCAGCATGTCGCGCAGCTCGGCGAGGTTGTCCTCGATCATCGCCAGGCCGCGCTCCGTCACCAGGTTGCGGTGCGTGCTGATCGGACGTTCGCCGACGCCCGCAATGGCGTTTTCGCTGTCTTCTTCGCGGGTAAAAGCTCTGCTCATACGATGAACTTAGGCTTGGCGAGGCAACTGCACAAGCGATTTGCCGGCGCGCCTGCCTTGGCATGATTCCTGCGACGTACAGGGCGAACGCCAGGACCTGTGCCGATGTTGAACAGACGAACGCTGCTTGCCCGGACCGCCGGCCTTGCCGTCGCCGGCGTCTTCGCCGGCAAGGCATCGGCGAAGTCGCTGCCGGGTATCGAGATGGCCGCTATGCGCGGCTCGATCAACGCCACCGAGATCGGCGTGCAGCCGGGCGCGGTCGACGACCAGAGCAAGGCTTTCGCCAAGATGCTTGGCGATGCCAGCGACCGCGACCAGCCGGTCTTCCTGCCGCCCGGCACCTATCTCGTCTCAAACCTCAAGCTGCCCGCCCGCGTGCGCCTCTCCGGCGTGCCCGGCGCGACGCGCATCGTCTATGGCGGCAACGGCCATCTGATGATGGCCGAACAGGCCGAGCATATCGAGCTTAGCGGGCTGGTGCTCGACGGCGCCAACCGGTGGCTGGCCGACTACACGCAAGGGCTGCTCGACCTGCGTCGCGTCGCCCATCTCGTCATCGACAATTGCCAGGTGACCGGCAGTGGCAAGAACGGGCTGGCGCTCGAGCATGCCGTCGGTCGTGTCGGCCGTTCCGACATTTCGGGGGCCGCGGATGCCGGCATCTATTCGGTCGAGGCCGGCGGGCTTGAGATTTCCGGCAACACCGTGTCGGATTGCGCCAATGGCGGCATTCTGGTGCATCGCTGGCAAGCGGCGGAGGACGGCACCATCGTCAGCGGCAACCGCGTCCAGCGTATCGGCGCACGCAGCGGCGGCACGGGTCAGAACGGCAACGGCATCAACGCCTTCCGCGCCGGCAATGTCATCATCAGCGGCAACATCGTCGCCGACTGCGCCTTTAGCGCGATCCGCGCCAACAGCGCCAGCAACCTGCAGATCACCGGCAACACCTGCTCGCGCTCGGGCGAGACGGGGATCTATTCGGAGTTTTCCTTCGAAGGCGCGATCCTCAGCAGCAATCTGGTGGACGGCGCCGCCAACGGCATCTCGATCGTCAATTTCAACGAGGGCGGCCGTATGGCGGTCTGCTCGAACAACATCGTGCGCAACCTCTCGACCACCGGCCCCTACGTCGCCGACCCGCCCGGCTTCGGCGTCGGCATCAGCGCCGAGGCCGACACCACGGTTTCGGGCAATGTCGTGGAGAATGCGCCGCTCTACGGCATGCAGTTGGGATGGGGACCTTATCTGCGCAATGTCGTGGCAACGGGCAACATCATCCGCAAGGCCGGCACCGGCATCGTCGTCTCTGTGGTCGAAGGCGCCGGCAGCGCCGTCATTTCGGACAACGTCATCGACGGCGCGCAGAACGGCGCCATTGTCGGCCAGCGCTGGGCCGATCCAGTGACTGGCGACCTGTCCCAGTCGACCGACACCGGATACGCGCATCTGACTGTCGAGCGCAACAAGGTGAGCTAGGCTATCGCCACGATAATATGCGCCTGGATCTTGGCCGCGACCGCGCCATGACCATGCCTTTCGGCGATCGCAGCGGCGGCATAGTCGGTCGCGGCTTCAAGTCCTCCCGGATCCCTTGCCTCGATTTCGCTGCGAAGGACGGTTCCCTGACAGTACGCCACGGCCGGAATGCGCGGTGATGACGCGCGGCTCTGCTCGGCCCTGGTATCGATCGTCACATCGGAGAACCCGGCGACCTCCAGATCGCGGTGGATCAGCGCTTTGTCGTGATAGCCGTGCGGCGTGCGCGCCAGGAAGCGCGGCGGATCGTGCGGATAGATCCTGGCAAGAGCATTCGTCACGTCGTCGGCGAGGATATTCTCCTCGATGCGATCCCAGACACTGAACAGGAAATGCCCGCCGGGCTTCAGAACCCGCTTTGCCTCCCGATAGGCAGCGGGGCGGTCGGGAAAGAACATCGCGCCGAACTGGCAGCAGACGAGATCGAAGGCCCCATCGTCGAATGGCAGCTTCAGGGCATCCGCCTGACGCCACGTGATACGGCTGTCGGGGCCCTGGCGCGACGCGGCAAAGTCGAGCATCGGCTGGTTGAGGTCGGTCACGACGTAGCGCGCATCCGAAGACAGCTTCGACGCCAAGGCGCGGGTGACGACGCCTGTGCCCGCGGCGGTTTCCAAGACGGCGCCAGGCGAGAACGCCGCCGCCCGCGCTGAGAGGTCCGCGGCATATGGCTCGAAAATCAACGGCACCATATGGCGGTCGTAATTTTCCGGGATCGACCCGGCAAACACCTTGTCCGCTTCCAGCATGGCTTCCCCGCCGTTCGTTCGATGGCTGGCGAGGCTAGCACATATTTGTCTGTCTGGTGGGTTCTCGCCTGAGCGGCGTCCTTGCTACTTCAACGCCGCCGTCGGCCGCAGAAAGCCGACCTTGGCGCCGATGCGGCTCTCGACTGAGGGATGGGCGAGTTGGGTGAGCCTTGCCTCAAGCGCTTCATCGCCGCGCAGCAGCTTTGCCAGCACCGCGGCGATCATCACCTCCGCCCCCCTGCCGGCGCCGTCATCGCATTTCAAGGCGATGCCGAGGCCTAGTTCGGGCAGTGCCGCGCAATAGACGCCTTCGGCGCCGGTCTTGACGAAGATGCGGCCGGGTGCGGCCTGCATCAGCGCGACATCGGCCTTGCCCGTGCCGGCGACGAGGAACGGTTCAGCCATGCATGCCGAGAGCAACCGCTTCGCCGCCCTGGAGCGTTCGGGCGCAAAGCCTCTGCCCGTCGCCATGCGGGCAAAACCCTGCGCGAAGCTCTTCAACGGCACGGCGTAAGTGGGAATCGAGCAACCGTCGGTGCCGCAATGGTCGACGTCGTGCGCCGCCCCAGTCACCGATTGCATGGCGTCACGCACCATCTCCTGCAGGGCGTGACCGGCCTTGACGTACCCGCCATGGGCGATGCCGGCGTGCACGCAGGTACAAAGGAAGCCGGAATGCTTGCCGGAGCAGTTGTTGTGCAAAGCGTTCGGCACGCCGCCGGCGCGGGCGAGCGCGATGGTGGCGTCATGGCTCGACGGCCAATGCGCGCCGCATTCAAGCGCGTTCCTGTCGAGGCCTGCCTTGGCGAGCATCGCCTTTGCCAGTTCGACATGCACCGGCTCGCCCGAATGCGAGGCGCAGGCGAGCGCCAGTTCGCGGTTCCCGAAGCCATAGGCGTCGGCTGCGCCCGATTCGACCAGCGGCAGTGCCTGGATTGCCTTCACCGCGGAGCGCGGGAACACCGGGCGTTCCGTATCGCCTATTTCCAAGACAGGCTTGCCATCGGCGGCGAAGACGGCAACCGCGCCGCGGTGCGCGCTTTCGACCACCGCGCCGCGTGTCACTTCGACCAGAACCGGATTTGCCATGTTGCCTCCCGCATGCGCGCGCCCAAGGGCGCCGCCTTGATGCGGGCCTCTACCTGATCCGGTCGAGAATGGAAACGTAATTGGCCACCGCAGCGCCACCCATGTTGAAAATGCCGCCGAGTTTTGCGCCGGGCACCTGGATGCCGCCGGCCTCGCCGGTCAACTGCATGGCGGTCAGCACATGCATCGAGACGCCGGTGGCGCCGATCGGATGGCCCTTGGCTTTCAGGCCACCGGACGGATTGACCGGCAGGCGGCCGTCCTTCGCCGTCGTGCCGTCCAGCGCCAGCCTGGCGCCCTCGCCGGGCTTGGCCAGACCCATCGCCTCATATTCGATCAATTCGGCGATGGTGAAGCAGTCATGCGTCTCGACGAAGGAAAGGTCGTCGAGCGTCACGCCGGCCTTGTTCAGCGCCTGCTCCCAGGCGCGCTCGCAGCCCTCGAAGGAAAGGATGTCGCGCTTCGACATCGGCAGGAAATCCTGCACATGCTCGTTGGCGCGGAAGGCGACGGCGCGGCGCATCTTAAGCGCCGTCGCGGTGTCGGTGAGAACGAGCGCGGCCGCGCCGTCAGAGACCAGCGAGCAGTCGGTGCGCTTCAGCGGACCGGCCACGAACGGGTTCTTCTCGCTTTCCTGGCGGCAGAATTCGTAGCCGAAATCCTTGCGCATCTGGGCGTAGGGATTGTCGACGCCGTTTTTGTGGTTCTTGGCGGCGATCATGGCAAGCGCGTCCGACTGGTCGCCGTAGCGCTGGAAATAAGCCTGCGCGATCTTGCCGAAGACGCCGGCGAAGCCGGCCGGCGTGTCGCCATCTTCCGGCAGGTAAGAGGCCTTGAGCAGGTTCTTGCCGATTTCCGGACCAGGCGTGGTCGTCATCTGCTCGGCACCGACCACCAGCACGATGCGGGCGGCATTGGCATCAATGGCGCGGATGCCTTGCCTCACCGCCGCGGAACCGGTGGCGCAGGCATTCTCGACGCGCGTCGCCGGCTTGAAGCGTAGCCGGTCGTCGGCCTGCAGCACGAGGCTGGCGGTGAAATCCTGCGGCGAGAAGCCAGCGTTGAAATGGCCGAGCACGATCTCGTCGACATCATCCGGACCGATGCCGGCATGGTCGAGCGCTTCCGCGGCGACCTTGGTGATCAGGCCCTCCAGCGTCTCGCCTTCGAGCTTGCCGAAACGCGAATGCGCCCAGCCGACGATGCATGCGGTCATGGCAGCCTCCATTTACCGCGCAGCCTAGCACGTTCTACCGCGGCATGAGATTCAATATTGTTCAATAGTGAACCGTTTTCCAGCCCATGGCATGGGCCAGAGCCACACGATCGCTTGATCCGGGTGTCGATTTTTTATTGATTGATCCGTCAATAAAAAATAATCTTCTCTCGAACCGGATCCCAAAATGCCGAAAATCGGAATGGAGCCAGTGCGCCGCAGGGCGCTGATCGATGCGACGATTTCGGCGATCGGCGAGCGCGGATCGCTGGACGTGACGATGTCGGAGATCGCCGGCCGCGCCGGCGTGTCGTCGGCACTGGCGCATCACTATTTCGGCGCCAAGGACGAGCTGCTGTTCGCGACGATGCGGCACATCCTTGCCGAGCTCAACACCGACACACGGCGCGCGTTCGGCCACACCGTCACGCCGCGACAACGCGTCTCGGCCATCGTTGCGGTCAGTTTTTCCGACGACCAGTTCCAGCCTCAGATCATTGCCGCCTGGCTCGCCTTCTATGTCGAGGCGCAGAAATCGCCCGACCTGCGGCGGCTGCTGCGCATTTATGCGCGGCGGCTGCATTCCAACCTGATGAGCGGCCTGACCGGGATCCTGCCGAAGCAAGAGGCCGACCGCGTGGCGGAAGCGACCGCGGCGCTGATCGACGGGCTCTACATCCGGCGGGCGCTGAAGGACGGCGTGCCAGACGCGCAGACGGCGATCGCGCTCGTCGAGGACTATCTCGAAACCAAGCTCAACGGACGGAGCCTGCCTTGACGACCCGGCGACCCAATTTCCTGATCGTCATGGTCGATCAGCTCAACGGCACGCTCTTCCCGGACGGTCCGGCGGATTTCCTGCATGTGCCGCATCTGAAGGCACTGGCGGCGCGCGCGGCGCGCTTTGCCAACAACTACACCGCCTCGCCGCTGTGCGCGCCTGGCCGCGCCTCGTTCATGAGCGGCCAGCTGCCGTCGCGCACCGGGGTCTACGACAACGCCGCCGAGTTCTGTTCCTCGATCCCGACCTTCGCCCATCATCTGCGCGGCGCCGGCTACTACACCTGCCTGTCCGGCAAGATGCATTTCGTCGGCCCCGACCAGTTGCACGGCTTCGAGGAGCGGCTCACCACCGACATTTATCCCGCCGATTTCGGCTGGACGCCGGACTACCGCAAGCCCGGCGAGCGCATCGACTGGTGGTACCACAATCTGGGTTCGGTCACCGGTGCCGGCGTCGCCGAGATCACCAACCAGATGGAATATGACGACGAGGTCACCTTCCTGGCCACGCAGAAGCTCTACCAGCTTTCGCGAGAACAGGACGATGCGGGCCGCCGCCCGTGGTGCCTTACCGTTTCGCTGTCTCACCCGCACGATCCCTATGTCGCGCGCAAGCGGTACTGGGATCTCTACGAGAACTGCCAGGCGCTCGACCCCGAAATGCCGTTTATTCCGCATGACAATCAGGACGCTCATTCGCAGCGGCTCTACCGCGCCAGCGACTATCAGGCCTTCGAGATCACGCCCGAGCAGGTGCGGCGCTCGCGGCGCGGCTATTTCGCCAACATTTCCTATGTCGACGACAAGCTCGGCGAGCTTCTGGACGTTCTCAAGCGGACGCGAATGCTCGACGACACCATCATCCTGTTCTGCTCGGACCACGGCGACATGCTGGGCGAACGGGGCCTGTGGTTCAAGATGAGCTTCTTCGAGGGATCGGCGCGGGTGCCGCTGATGATGGCGGGCAAGGGCGTGCCGACCGGCCTCATCGAGGCGCCGGTTTCCAATCTCGACGTGACGCCGACGCTGTGTGACCTCGCCGGCATCGACATCGCGGCGATCGCGCCGTGGACCGACGGGCAGTCGCTGCTGCCGCTGCTCGCCGGCAAGGCGCGCACGGCGCCTGTGCTGATCGAGTATGCCGCCGAAGGCTCCTACGCGCCGCTGGTCGCCATCCGCGAAGGCAAATACAAGTTTGCCCATTGCGAGCTCGACGCGCCGCAACTGTTCGATCTCGAGGCCGATCCGCTCGAGCGCGACAACCTCACCGAGGATCCGGCCAACGCTGCCCTGGTGGCGGCATTCATGGAAAAGGTCCGGGCGCGCTGGGACATGGCCGGCTTCGATGCCGCAGTGCGCGAGAGCCAGGCGCGCCGTTGGGTCGTCTACCCGGCGCTGCGCAACGGCGCCTACTACCCGTGGGACTTCCAGCCGCTGCAGAAGGCCTCGGAGCGCTACATGCGCAATCACATGAACCTCGACAATCTCGAAGAGAGCAAACGGTATCCGAGAGGCGAATGATGGCAGACGTTCTCGTCCCTACGCTTGATCATCTGAAACAGGCCTATGCCGTCACCTCGACGGCCACGCAGGTGACGCCACTACTGGAGTCGGCAGCACTCGCCAGGGAGACCGGCGCCGCGCGCGTCTTCGTCAAGCCGGAGTCGCTGCAATGGGCGGGCTCCTTCAAGGTGCGCGGCGCCTATTGGCGACTGAAGCGGCTATCGCCGGATGAGGCGAGAAACGGCGTCGTTGCCTACTCCTCCGGCAATTTCGCGCAAGGGCTTGCGGCCGCCGGCCAGGCGCTCGGCATTCCCGTCACCATCGTCATGCCGATCGATGCGCCCGCCGCCAAGCGCGACGCCACGGCCGGCTATGGCGGACGAGTGGTGCTGACCGATCATGGAGACCGCGCCCGCGAGGAAGTCGCCGCCGCGGAGGCGCGCGAGATCGCCGAGACCGAGCACCTCACTTTGCTGCATCCCTTCGATGATCCCGAAATCGTCGCCGGCCAGGCCGGCGCCGGGCTGGAAGCCCTTGACCAGTTGGCGACGAAAAAGGCTCACGCCGACCTCGTTTTCTGCTCGGTCGGCGGCGGAGGGCTGATCGGCGGGGTGTCGCTGGCGTTCCACTATCTGTCGCCGAAGACCGAGATCATCGCCGTCGAGCCCGAGGGCTTCAACGGCATGGGCTCGTCGCTGGCGCATGGCGCCATTGAAACCATGCCGATCGGACCGCGGTCGATCTGCGATGGACTGATGGCGCGCAAACCCGGCGACGCGCCCTTCGCGGCGGTGAGCGAGGCCGGCGTTCGCGGTGTCACCGTCGACGATGCCTCGGTGCGGCGGGCTATGAAGATCGCCTTCGAGCGGATGAAGCTGGTGCTGGAGCCGTCCGGCGCTGCATCGCTGGCGGCACTGCTGGGCGGCAAGGTGGATGTGAAGGACAAGACCGTCCTTGTGGTTGCAACCGGCGGCAATGTCTCGCTCGCCGATTTCATTACGCATATGAACGATGGGCGCATATGAACAATGCTTGAAGCGGATTTCGTCATCATCGGCTCCGGCTCCGCCGGCTCGGCCATGGCCTATCGGCTGTCGGAGGACGGCAAGCATTCGGTGATCGTCATCGAGTTCGGCGGCACCGATATCGGGCCGCTGATCCAGATGCCGTCGGCGCTGTCGATCCCACTCAACATGAGCCTCTATGACTGGGGCTTCGCCAGCGAACCGGAGCCGCATCTCGGCGGCCGCGTGCTCGCCACGCCGCGCGGCAAGGTGATTGGCGGCTCGTCCTCGATCAACGGCATGGTCTATGTGCGGGGACATGCGCGCGACTTCGACCACTGGGCCGAACAGGGCGCCGCCGGCTGGGGCTTCGCCGACGTGCTCCCCTACTTCAAACGCATGGAGGATTGCGACGGCGGCGAGGACGGCTGGCGGGGTCACGGCGGGCCGCTGCACGTGCAGCGCGGCACACGGAAAAATCCGCTTTACGGCGCCTTCGTCGAGGCTGGCCGGCAGGCGGGTTTCGAGCTCACCGACGACTATAACGGCTCGAAGCAGGAAGGCTTCGGGCCGATGGAGCAGACCATTTTGGGCGGCCGCCGCTGGTCTGCGGCGAACGCCTATCTGAAGCCCGCTCTCAGGCGCGGAAATGTTAACCTGCTCAAGGGTTTCGCCCGCCGCGTGGTGATCGAGAATCAACGCGCGATCGGCGTCGAAATCGAGGCTGACAAACAGATTCAGGTCGTTAAGGCGAGGCGTGAGGTAATCGTCGCGGCGTCGTCGATCAACTCGCCGAAGATCCTGATGCTGTCCGGTATCGGTCCGGGCGCGCATCTGCAGGAGAATGGCATAAAGGTGGTCGTCGACCGGCCGGGCGTCGGCGCCAATCTGCAGGACCATCTCGAGCTTTACATCCAGCAGGAAGCGACCAAGCCGATCACGCTGAATTCGGCGCTCAATCCTTTCTCCAAGGCTCTGATCGGCGCGCAGTGGCTGTTCTTCAAGACCGGGCTTGGCGCCACCAACCATTTCGAGGCGGCGGCCTTCGTGCGCTCGCGGGCCGGCGTCGACTATCCCGATATCCAGTATCACTTCATTCCGGCGGCCGTGCGCTATGACGGCAAGGCGGCGGCGAAGTCGCATGGCTTCCAGGCGCATGTCGGGCCGATGCGCTCGAAGTCGCGCGGCTCGGTGATGCTGCGCTCGCCCGACGCCCGCGCCAAGCCGGTGATCCGCTTCAACTACATGTCGCATCCGGACGACTGGAGCGAGTTCCGCCACTGCATCAGGCTGACACGCGAAATCTTCGGCCAGAAGGCTTTCGACGGCTTCCGCGGCAAGGAGATCTCGCCGGGCAGCCATGTGCAGTCGGATGACGAACTCGACGCCTTCATCCGCGACCATGCCGAGAGCGCCTACCATCCTTGCGGCACGTGCAGGATGGGCCGCGTCGACGATTTGACGAGCGTCGTCGATCCGGAATGCCGAGTGATCGGCGTCGAGGGCCTGCGCGTCGCCGACTCCTCGATTTTCCCGCGGGTGACCAACGGCAACCTCAACGCGCCCTCGATCATGACCGGCGAGAAAGCTTCCGACCACATCCTCGGTCGCACGCCGCTGGCGCCATCCAACCAGGAACCCTGGATCAATCCGCGCTGGCAGGTGGCCGACAGATAGGCCATCATCCAGCGGGCGCCCTCCCCGCCCAGCGATCATGAATGGAGAAAGCCATGCGCGCCCAGCCAACGGCATCGCATTACGTCAACGGCCGTTACATCGAGGATGAAGGCGGCGCGCCGCTGCCGGTGATCTATCCGGCGACGGGCGAGACGATCGCGACACTGCATTCGGCGACTTCGAACGTGCTGGAGTTGGCCATCGAAGCCGCGCGGGCGGCACAACCAGCCTGGGCGCGGCTGAAACCGGTCGAGCGTGGTCGCATCCTGCGCCGCGCCGCTGACATTTTGCGGGCACGCAATGCCGACCTGGCGCGGATCGAGACGCTGGACACCGGCAAGGCGATCCAGGAGACGCTGGTGGCGGACGCGCCATCGGCGGCCGACTGCCTCGAATATTTCGCCGGCGCGGTCGCCGCCTTCAATGGCGAGATGATCGATCTCGGCGGGCCTTTCGCCTATACGCGGCGGGAGCCGCTCGGTGTCTGCGTCGGCATAGGCGCCTGGAACTATCCGATCCAGATCGCCGGCTGGAAGTCGGCGCCGGCTCTGGCCATGGGCAACGCCATGGTGTTCAAGCCATCGGAGAATACACCGCTGTCGGCGCTGGCGCTGGCTGAGATCTATTCAGAAGCGGGTCTGCCCGACGGCCTGTTCAACGTCGTGCAGGGCTATGGCGATGTCGGCGCCGGCCTCGTCGGCCATGACGTCGTGGCAAAGGTCTCGGTGACCGGCTCGGTGCCGACCGGCCGCAAGGTGCTGTCGCTCGCCGGCTCGAAGATGAAGCACGCGACGATGGAACTCGGTGGCAAGTCGCCGCTCATCGTCTTCGACGACGCCGATCTCGAGAACGCCATCGGCGGCGCCATGCTCGGCAACTTTTACTCCAGCGGCCAGATCTGCTCCAACGGCACGCGTGTGTTCGTGCAAAAGGGCATCCATGACCGTTTCGTCGACCGGCTGGTCGAGCGCACCAAGAAGATCCGCATCGGCGATCCGCTCGATCCGGAAACGCAGATGGGGCCGCTGGTGAACAAGGCGCAGCAGGAAAAGGTCGCCTCCTACATCGAAGCCGGAATAGAGGACGGGGCGACCCTCGCCTGCGGCGGCAACGTGCCATCGCTGCAAGGTTTCGAGGGCGGCTTCTTCATCGAGCCGACCGTGTTCACCAATGTCACCGACGGCATGCGCATCGCACGCGAAGAAATTTTCGGGCCGGTGATGAGCGTCTTGAAATTCGACGGCGAGGACGAGGTGATCGAGCGCGCAAACGACACCGAATTCGGGCTCGCGGCTGGCGTGTTCACGCGCGACCTGCCGCGCGCACATCGGGTGATCGCCGAGCTGCAGGCCGGCACCTGCTGGATCAACGCCTATAATCTGACGCCGGTGGAAATGCCCTTCGGCGGCGTCAAGCAGTCCGGCATCGGGCGCGAGAATTCGCTTGCCGCGCTGGCGCATTATTCGCAGCTGAAGGCGGTCTATGTCGAGACGGGGGATGTGGCGAGCCCGTATTGAGCGTCGGCGATTGACGAAAGCGGTCGTGAAGTCTGATCTCCCTCCTTACGGGGGAGATTGGCAGCTTCAGCGTCGCCCGCGATCCCCTCACCCCTTCTCCGCCGTCCCATCCAGATACTGCGTCAGCGCGCAGACCAGATGGTAGAAGATGCTGGCGGGCACCTCGGTCGCCAGCGAGCGGCCGCGTTCGTCGATGCGGTCGATCCAGAGGCCGAGCGGCGCCGGATCGATGTGCCAGCGGAACAGCCGGCCGACGCGCGCTTCGATCTCGGGCTTGAGGTCCGGCCCGCCCGAACCATCGAGCGCGATCGCCGCCTTGATCGCCTCGGCCTGCGGCCAGCCGCGCGAGACCGTGTCGAGCGGCAGGCCTTGGCGCGAGACCGCGCCATAGGCGAGGCCTGTGGCGCGGTTGAGGCCGTTGGCAATGGCCGAGGCATAGAGCTTGCGGGCGAAGGCGGTGAGTTCGCTCTGGCCGCTGCGGGCGGCGAAATCGACCAGCAGCGAGGCCCATTCGAAATGATGGCCAGGCTCGGTCCAGGCCCCCTTCTCGCCCACAGCCGGCTTCCAGCCCGCGTCGAAATATTCGCCCAGCGTCCAGTTCTCGGCATCGAAGAAATGGCTGCGGAAGAGGTCGATGATGCGCGCGGCCCGGCGTAAATAGGCGCGCTCGCCGGTCGCCTTGTGCCAGGCGAGGAAAGCTTCGAGCAGATGCATATGCGGGTTGGAACGCCGTTCGTCGGCGCCGTCCGAGGTTTCGAGGAAGCCGGTCATGCGGCTGTCTTCGAGATGGGCATCGAGGAAGGCGAAGGTTTCCTCGCCGAGCCGCGAGGCGTCGGGATTGCCCGACATATGGGCGTGCGCCAGCGCCAGAAGCACGCAGGAATGATCGTAGGCGTCCTCGACCGGATCGGCGACCGAGCCGTCGATGTTGAGCGTGCGCACCCAGCCGCCACGGTCGGTGCGGCCCCGACCGGCAATGAAGTCGATGCCGTGGGCGATCAGCCTGTCCGCCGGCCCGTCCCAGCCGCGCTCCTTGGCGACGGCGAAGGCATAGACCTGGCGCGCCTGCGTTCGCATGCGCTTGGGTTTCATCAGCGCGGAGGCATCGAAGCCGAGCGCCTCGTGGAAGCCGCCATAGTGCTCGTCGACGCCCGACGTCGACCACAGCGGCAGCGTCTCCTCGAACAGCCAGTGATGCACGCGCCGCCGCCAGGCGCCGCTCTCGATGACGCGGTCGGGCGCCGGGGTGAACCTGGTTTCCAGCCGGCCGGATTTCTCCAGCTGCTCGACGATCTTCTTGACATGCTGGCTGTGGCTGACCGGGGCGACGAAAGTGGCATCGGCCGTGGAGACGATGGCGACATCCTTCATGCCGATCGCCGACAGTAGGCGGCCCTCGCTGCGGATATAAGAGTTCTCGCAATCGATGGCGACGACGTCGCCGACGATGACGTTGCCCTGCCCGTCGGAGGGGCCGACATCGAGCAGGGATTGCCAGGAACCGAGATCGTTCCAGCGGAAGCCGGCCGGCACCATGGCGATGTCTTTCGCGCGTTCCATGACGGCATAGTCGATCGAGATGGACGGGATCGCCGCGTAAAGCTCCAGCGGCATATAGAGGCCGGACAGATCGCTGGTCGCGGCCTGGTAGGCGGCTTCGGTGGCGTGCCAGACATCGGGCTGGAAAGCCGCGAAGGCATCGCGCATGGCGCCGGCGCGAAACAGGAAGATGCCGGTGTTCCAGTAGAATGTTCCAGCCTCGAGATAGGCTTGCGCCGTGGCCAGATCGGGTTTCTCGACAAAGCGGGAGACGTCGAACACGCCATCCGTGGCCGTGGCCACCTCGATATAGCCGTAGCCGGTCTCGGGCTGGGTCGGCTTGATGCCGAACACCACCAGACGGCCTGCATTCGCCACCGTCGCGCCCGCCTCGATGCTTTGCCAGAACTGACCGGGTGTCGAGATCTCGTGATCGGACGGCACCACCAGCACCAGCTGGTCGCCGAACTCGGCAAGCGTGCGCAGGCTGGCCAGCGCCACGGCGGCGGCCGTGTTGCGCCCCGTGGGCTCGAACAACGGACCGCCGCCGCCAAGATCGAGACCGGCAAGGTCGGCATGGACGCGCTCGGCATGGCGCTCGGAGGCGATAAGGAAGATCGGCGTGTCGCCTTCCGGCCGCGCCGCCAGCCGGCGCAACGTCTTTGCCAGCATCGAGCCGTCGCCGGAGAAATCGTGGAACTGCTTGGGATTGTCCTCGCGCGACAGCGGCCACAGCCGCGAGCCGACGCCGCCGCTCATAACGAAACTGACGATGCGCTCGGTCATACGGGTCTCGCTCTGGAGTTGGAACTGAACTGGGTCCGCAGACATGCCTTAAGCGGTGTTTGCGCGATTGGAAATCTGCCCGGCCGCCAAATCGATGAAGGCCTTGACCAGGGGCGAGAGGTGGCGGTTGCTTGGATAGAGGACATAGAGGCCGCCGACCGGGGTCGTGTAGTTCTGGAGAACCCGGCGCAACTTCCCCTCATCGATGAGGGCCTTGGCCACACCGTGGGGCAATTGGGCGATGCCGAAACCTGCAAGCGTGGCGGCAACCACAGACTGCATTTCATTGGCGGCAAAACGCCCGGCAACCGTGACCGTTTCATGACCGTTTGGACCATCGAGCACCCAGTTGATGGAGGCAACCGAAGAGCCAGCTATGACGCAATCGTGCCGAGCAAGGTCGGCCGGCAGTTTCGGCGCTCCGCGGCGTGCAAGATAGCCCGGGCTGGCGCAGAACAGCCGGTGAGTCGCGCCAAGCTTGCGGGCGATCAGCGTCGAATCCTCGAGCACCCCGGTGCGGAAGGCGAGATCAATTCCGTCCTCGACGAGATTGAGCCTTTCATCGGTGAGCCGAAGCTCTACCTTGGTTTTCGGGTACATAGCCAGAAAATCGACAACGGTGGCATTGAGGAAGTAGGCCCCGAAGCCGACCGGCGCCGAAATTCGGATCGTGCCCAATGGTTCCGACCGAGCCTCCGACAGGCGCAAATTTGCTTCCTCAAGCGACCGCAGGGCCTGGCTGGTCTGCTCGTAATATGAACGCCCGGCATCCGTCAGGCTGAGGCTGCGGGTCGTGCGCTGCAGCAAGCGGACGCCGACCTCGCGCTCGAGCGCGGCGACACGGCGGCTGACGGTCGTCTTGGGCGTGGCGAGCAGCCGCGCGGCGGCGGTGAAGCTGCCTGTCTCGACGACACGGGTGAAGACGACGATATCGTTGAGGTCGATCATTGTATTAATTCTTGGAACAAAGTTTTGCAATTATAGGTAATTATGCATCAATCTGGAAGCACCTAATTTCGCTCCACCGAAGCAAAAGGAGCAAAGCAATGACCAAGTTGAACGTTCTGGTGACCGGCGCCACCGGCCAGCAAGGCGGCGCGGTGCTGCGCGCGCTGCTGTCGAAGGGATATCGGGTCAAGGCGCTGACACGCCGGCCAGCCAGCGATGCCGCGCGACAATTGACGTCGGCGGGCGCCGAAGTCGTGATCGGCGATCTCGCTGACGCGGCCTCCGTTGTGCAGGCAGCAAAGGGCACCGACACCATGTTCTTGATGGGCAACAGCTACGAAGCCGGCCTCGAGGAGGAAACTCGCCAGGGAATCATGGCAGCGGACGCGGCAAAGGCCGCCGGGGTCGGGCACCTCATCTATTCGTCCGTTGCCGACGCCGACAAGAAGACCGGCATTCCGCATTTCGAAAGCAAGTATCTCGTCGAGCAGCATGTCCAGCGGCTTGGCATCCCCTACACGATCAGCGCACCCGTCGCCTTCATGGAGAACGTCGTCGCGCCCTGGTCGCTCGGCGCGCTCAGCCAAGGAACGCAGGCCTTCGCGATGCCTCCCAAGCGAGCGCTACAGCTGGTGGCGCTTTCGGACATCGGCGCGTTCGTCGCCGCGCTGGTCGAGCGCCGCGAGCGTGTGTTCGGCAAGCGCTTCGACTTCGCCGGCGACGAATTGTCGGGCGAGGACCAGGCGAAAATCCTGTCGCAGGCCATCCGCCGCCCGGTCAGCTATCGGGAAATCCCGATCGCCGTGGCGCGCCAGCAAAGCGAGGATGCGGCGCTCATGTTCGAATGGTTCGACCGCGTCGGCTACGATGTCGATCTCGCCGCCTTGCGTGAGGAATTTCCGGACGTCGGCTGGCAAAGCTTTGCCGACTGGGCGCGGAAATTCGACTGGAGCGTTCTTGACCGGGCATCTCCGACCACCTGACTTCGTGCAAGCATCGCGGTGCATGAACTTAATGCATGTCGCTCGGACGTGTGCAGCGGTTCCGGGACGACGACATGCATCAATCAAGACTTAAAAGCGTGTCGCCCGAATCCCTTTCGGCGCAACGCGCGGTAGGAAGCGGGTCGGCGGTTTTCCTCGCCGGTCCGCTTCCCCATCTGTGCCATTTGACCGGAGTGAAATCTCGGGCCTTGCAGGGCACTGCGGCGAAAGCGACGAAATGCGACACAAGTGCAACCATTGCCGCTTGCAGGATCGGAAAGCGGCGGCTATAAGCCCGCGGTCTGGTCACGGAGTGTAGCGCAGTCTGGTAGCGCACATCGTTCGGGACGATGGGGTCGCAGGTTCAAATCCTGCCACTCCGACCAGAAAAACAAGGGGTTAGGCAATCTGGAGCTTGCCTACCCACCACCTCCCGACAGAAAAAATTGAAAAGCATCCGGGCTGCTCAGCGTAGCCTGCAGCTGTACAATGTCGCGCGCCACAGGTTCAGCGTCGGATAGTTATCGGATGACGCCAATTGGGCCCGAGGGAACCGACCGGCGAAGCAAGCGGGACTAGGCCAGTGGCGATACGGAAAGACCGGAGCGGTCCAGCAGGCGATAGGAAGTCAGGTCAAGCGCTCCCGTTCTCACTTCGGTTCTCCCCTCCGCAAGATCAATCAATTAGCAAATACTAATAAAATTGACTATAATGCCGTGTCGGTCGGCAAACCCTACCCCGGTTTGCCGGCCAGGCTCAGCGGCGTCCCCGAGGTCCCTTCTCCAAGAGCCGCTGGGCCGCCCCCGTTTCGCGATGCACCGGCCTGGCTTGACGATACCTGCCGGCAATCCAGACTCGGCGAAGCAAACCACAGATTGTCTGCCTCTGCCCTACATCGTCCCGATCATGTCGGCTGAGGACAATGCGGGGCCGGCGGTTTGTGCGCGATGGCGTGGGGCACAGCGGCCGCGGCGAGCGACCGCCACTGCCCATCGACAGGCGGCTGCTATTTTGACCTAGAGCATTTCACCATTTCACGGAACCGGCGAAACGCTCTATCTCTTTGTTTTGGCGCAATCGCTGACGGAAAACCGTGTCACACTTTTCCTGGAATTGCTCTAATGGCACCCTGTCCTCGTTCGGCGGAGTCCGGGATCATCGGAACGGCGAGACCAGATAGACGAATGAAGTTGTTGTTGACGGCCATCTCGATCGCGGTGCTGCTTCTTGCAGCAGGCTGCTCATCGACCGTCGCATCGATCAGCCCGGCGAAATACGACACGATGAGCTGCGCTGAGCTCAACAGCGAACTTGGCGACACCGCCACCGACATTTCGCGCACTGCAATCGCTCGCGGCAAGGTCGCCAACACCAGTGTGCCGGGCTGGCTGCTGGGCGGCGAGCGCGTGAAGAGGGCGGTCGCCAATCGCGAAACGGCCAAGATCGAACGGCTGCAGCAACAGCAGCAAGCGATCGTCGCGACGCGGAAGCAAAGGTGCGCCCCGGCACGGTGAACCGCGCCCGGCTGGGGCTTGCCCAGGTTCAGGCGCTGATGCGGAACCTTGTCGAATCGATTGCCGCGTTCATCAGGGTCTGCGTGTAGGCTTCGCGCGGATCGCCGAAGATTTGTTCTGTCGGCCCTTCCTCGACGATCTTGCCCTGCTTCATGACGATGATGTAGTCGGCCATGGCGCGCACGACCGCGAGATCGTGGCTGATGAAGAGATAGGACAGCTCGTGGTCGGCCTGCAGCTTGCGCAACAACTCGACGATCTGCTTCTGCACCGAACGATCAAGCGCCGAAGTCGGCTCGTCCAGCACCACCACTTTCGGCTTCAGGATCATGGCGCGCGCAATCGCGATGCGCTGGCGCTGGCCGCCAGAGAATTCGTGCGGATAGCGGTTGCGCGCATTGGGGTCGAGGCCGACCTCGCGCAGCGCCTCCACGGCACGCTGGTCGCGCTGCTTGCCCGTCAGCGAAGGTTCGTGCACCAGAAGCCCTTCGGTAATGACCTGGCCAACCGTCATGCGCGGCGACAGCGAGCCGAACGGATCCTGAAAGACCAGCTGCAATTCACGCCGCAGCGGCCGCATCGCCCGCCGGTCGGTCTCGGAGATGTCGCGATCGCCGAAGCGGATGACGCCGTCGCTGGGCAGAAGCCTGAGCAGCGCGCGGCCAAGCGTCGACTTGCCGGAGCCGGACTCGCCGACGATGCCGATGGTCTGGTTGCGCTTCAGCCGGATCGAGATCTTGTCCACCGCGCGCAGCATCAGCGGCTCGCCGCCGAGGAAGCCGCCGCCGATCCTGAAGACGACCTCTACATTGCGGCCTTCGAGCAGCACAGGCGAATTGGCGGGCGGCGGCGCCTTGGTGCCGGTCGGTTCGGCCGCAAGCAGCATCTTGGTGTAGGCATGCTGCGGATTGGCGAAGAGCGCTTCGGCGTCACCCTCCTCCACCACCTCGCCCTGGCGCATGACATAGACGCGGTCGGCGAAGCGGCGCACGATGCCGAGATCGTGGGTGATGAAGACGATGGCCATGCCGAGCTTGCGCTGCAGTTCGGCAAGCAGCATCAGGATCTGCGCCTGGATGGTGACGTCGAGCGCCGTCGTCGGCTCGTCGGCGATAAGGATGTCGGGATCGTTGGCGAGCGCCATGGCGATCATGACGCGCTGGCGCTGGCCGCCCGACATCTCGTGCGGATAGGATTTCATGCGCCGCTCGGGATCGGGGATGCGCACCAGCCTCAAAAGCTTCAGCGCTTCCTCGCGCGCGGCGGCCGCGGAGACCCCGCGGTGACGGCGGATCGGCTCCATCAGCTGGTTGCCGATCGAGTAGAGCGGGTCGAGCGAGGTCATCGGCTCCTGGAAGATCATGCTGATCTTGCGGCCTCTGACCTTGTTGATCTCGCTCTTGGTCATCTCCAGGAGATTGCGGCCGCGATAGTCGACCTGGCCGCTCGCCTCGCCGTTGGAAGAAAGCAGGCTCATCGCCGCCATCATCGTCTGGCTCTTGCCGGAACCGGATTCGCCGACGACGGCGACGGTCTCGCCGGCATTGACCTTGATGTTGATGCCTTTGACCGCCTCGACCGTGCCGTCGAGGGTGTGGAAGCGGACGCGCAGGTCCTTGACGCTGAGGATCGTTTCGGAAGCCATGTCAGCGATCCCCATCCTTATCGATCTTTTGGGTCGAGCGCGTCGCGCAGACCGTCGCCGACGAAGTTCAGCGCAAACAGCGTCGAGACGAGGAAGAAGGCCGGGAACAGCAGCAGCCAGTTGGCATAGCCGATGTTCTTGGCGCCGACCGAGATCAGCACGCCCCAACTGGTCATCGGCTCCTGCACGCCAAGGCCAAGGAAGGAAAGAAAACTCTCCAGGATGATCACCTGCGGCACCAGCAGCGTCATGTAGATGACGACCGGGCCGAGCAGGTTGGGGATGACGTGGCGCAACAGGATGCCGCGCTGGCCGACGCCCATGGCCTCCGCCGCCTGGACGTATTCCTGCCTGCGGATCGACAGCGCCTGGCCGCGCACGATGCGCGCCATGTCGAGCCACAGCACCGCGCCCACCGCCAGAAACATCAGCACGAAGTTGCGGCCGAAGAACACCACCAGCATGATGACGAAGAAGATGAAGGGCAAAGAATAGAGCACGTCGACGATGCGCATCATCACCTCGTCGACCTTGCCGCCGGCAAAACCCGCCGTCGCGCCGTAGATGACGCCGATGACGCCGGCGACGACGCCGGCAAGCAGCCCGATGGCTAAGGATATGCGCCCGGCCATCAGCGTGCGCGAGAGCAGGTCGCGCCCGGTGTTGTCCGTGCCGAACAGGAAATATTGCTGCTTGATGGCGGAACTCATCGTCATTTCGAGTCCGTCGGGCGACTTGCTTTCGATCCTGGTGTCGTCGAAAGCGTCGGAACGGTCGAGATAGCGGATGTTGCGGTCGTCGACCGGCTTCTTGGATGTGACGGTCACAATCACGCGGCTGCCGTCCTGGTGCCACTCCTTGATGTCGACGCGCATGCGCTTGATGGCGTCGGTCAGCGCGCCTTGGATCATGTCGGGCTTCGGATAGGCCGAAAGGCTCGGCGGCATGCGCACATAGTCGCCATAGATGGCCGTGTATTGATGCGGCACGACCCACGGACCGAACACGCTGACAACGGCGATCAGCGCCAGGTAGTAGAGGCTGAACATGGCCGCGCGGTTGCGCTTCAGCCGCGCCCAGGCATTGCCCCAGAGCGAGCGGCCGACGATGGGCTCGGGTACGGCGACGGCAAGGTCAGTCATAGCGCACCCTCGGGTCGACCACCGCATAGAGAAGATCGACGATCAGGTTGAAGACGATGGTGAAGAGCGCGATCACCACCACTGTTCCCATGACCAGCGTGTAGTCGCGGTTGAGCGCGGCATCGACGAAATAGCGGCCGACGCCCGGGATGGAAAAGATGGTCTCGACGATGATCGAGCCGGTCAGCAGCGCCGCCGCCGCCGGACCGGTGAAGGAGACGATCGGCAGGACGGCGCCGCGCAGCGCGTGTTTGACCACCACCGACCAATCGGAGAGACCGAGCGCGCGGGCGGTGCGGATATGGTGCGAGCGCAGGCTCTCGATCATCGAGCCGCGCATCAGGCGGGCGACGATGGCGATCTGCGGCAAGGCGAGCGTCAGCACGGGCCCGACCTTGTTGATGAAGGCGCCCTCGCCCCAGCCGCCGATCGGCAACAGCTTCCAGGACAGCCCGAAGAGGAGCTGGATCACCGGCGCGATGACAAAGGTCGGGATGGTGCTGCCGGCCGTGGCCAAAGCAATCACCGAATAATCGGCCAGTTTGTTCTGGTTGAGCGCCGCGATCGTGCCGAGGATCGAGCCGAGCAGCAGAGCCAGCACCAGTGCCGACGAACCGATCTGCACCGAGATCGGCAGGCCCTTGGCGAAGAGTTCCGTGACGGTGAAGTCAGGCAAATTGTAGCTCGGGCCGAAATTGCCGCGCAAAAGATTGCCGAGATAGTGGACATATTGCAGCCAGAGCGGATCGTTGAGGCCGAACTGGGCTTCGAGATTGGCCCTTATCTCGGGGCTCAGGCCCCTTTCCTGGTTGAACGGGCCGCCAGGCGCGACACGGATCAGGAAGAACGCCACCGTCACGATGACGAATAGCGTCGGGATGGCGGTCAACAGCCGCCGGAAGACATAACGCAGCATCGGCGCTCCGCTTCAGCCAGGGCGTCAGGCTCTCCAGTCGAAGATCCGTGACGCGCCGGCATCTCTGATCTTCGCACCTGGCCTGACGAAATCAAATCCGACTTTCGGCCCGGTACGATGACAGACCGCACCGCCGCTGCCCATGAGGGGAGCGGCGGCGCGGCCAAGGTGAATGGTTCAGTCCTTGGAGATGAAGCGGGACGGATGGATGTCCATCACATTGTCGTCGAAGCCATGCAGCTTCGAGGAAACGATGTCGTGGTAGCTGTAGTAGAGAAGCGGGATCTCGCCGACGTCGTCGACGAGGATGCGCTCGGCCTCGGCGAGGTCCTTCATGCGCTCCTCAGGCTTGCCGCCGGCGGCGGCTGCCTTGTCCATCGCGGCCTCATAGGCCGGGCTGTTATAATTCGAGTAGTTGTTGCCGCTCGCCTTGCGCGAGATGCCGAGGAAGGTCTCGGGATCCTTGTAATCGGCGATCCAGGCGGCGCGGGCAACGTCGTAATTGCCCTTCTGCTCGAGGAAGCTGTAGTGGGTCTTGGTGTCGGTGTTGAGCAGCGTCACCTCGACGCCGAGCGGCTTCAGCTGTTCCTGGATGGCGACCGCCGTGTTCTTATGGTTCTCCGAGGTGTTGTAGCGGATCTCCATCTTCAGCGGATGCTCGGGCGTGTAGCCGAGCTTTTCCAGGATCTTCTTGGCCGCGTCCTCGCGGTCGATCTGCGGCATGTCGGCATATTTGGCCAGTGCCGGCGTGTAGCCCTCGATGCCCGGAGGCACCATCGAATAGCCGGGCAGCATCGAATTCTGCCAGACCTTCTCGGCTAGGAAGTCGCGATCGATCGCCATCGAGATGGCGTTGCGCAGCTCGACATTGTCCCACGGCGCCTTGTCGGTCTTGACCGCATAATAATAAGTGCCGAGATATGGCCCGACACGGACCTGGTCACCGAATTTGGCTTTGAGATCGGCGAGCTGTTCGGTCGGCAGGTCACCATAACTGTCGAGTTCGCCGGCCTCGAAGCGCTTCATGGCCGACGAGCGATCCTCGGTGGGGATGTAGTTGACGGTGTCGATCTTGACGCTGGCGGCATCCCAGAATTTCGGATTCTTGACCAGCTTGAGATGGTCGTTGGGCACCCATTCCGCCAGCGTATAGGCGCCGTTGGAAACCAGCTTGCCCGGCTTGATCCAGTCGGCGCCGAGCTTGTCCATGGAGGCCTTGCTGACCGGATAGGTCGCCTGGTGGGTCAACATCTCCAGGAAATAAGGCGTCGGCGCCTTGAGCGTGACTTGCAGCGTGTTGGCGTCGACCGCCTTAACGCCCATGTCCTCGGCCTTGCCTTTCTTGGTGTTGAAGTCCTCAGCGCCCTTCACCGGATAGAGCATGGATGCATATTCGGCAGCGGTGGCCGGATCTTCCAGCCGACGGAACGAATAGACGAAGTCGTCCGCAGTCACCGGGCTGCCATCCGACCAGAGGCCGTCCTTGCGCAGCTTGAAGGTGTAGACAGTGCCGTCGTCGGACACGGTCCAGCTTTCGGCGGCGCCCGGAATGAGGTTCGTCTTCTGGTCATGCATGACGAGGCCCTGGAACAGGTCGCGTATGATATCGGCTTCGTAGACCGTCGACGTCTTGTGCGGATCGACCGTCTCCGCCTCGGCGGCGGCTCCGCGGTTGTAGACCACTTCGGCGAACGCGGGCGTGTAGAACGCCCCGGTCGCCAGAGCCATGGTGGTGGCGAACACCGTCGCCTTCAGCATGTTTTTCAGCATGAAGTCTCTCCCTGTCGGCGCAGCCCCTCAGCCACGCCTACTTTAAGTGTTGACGCCCCGGAACCGTTGAAACGGCCCCGTTTCAGGCGTGCCACCGGTCCCTTCCGGCGGCTGGTGACAGGACACTAGACAGAGCGAAATCTTATTTCAACCATTGCCTGCTTGACGCTAAGTGAGCGTCATCACGCTAAAACAGCGAAGCCTAAAGCTTACAGCTTGCTTTCAACTTGGCACACCTGCCGGTTGCTCGATGCATTGTCTGTTTTTGCAGGCCGGTCTTGGCATTGTCCGCACCATGCTAAAAAACCGAAAACTCCCCGTTTCTTGGTCTCGGTTCCGGGTCGACGCCACAGGTACGTCAGCGATCGAATTCGCCATGCTGGCGCCGATTTTCATCCTGCTCCTGCTCGGCATGGTTGCATACGGAATTTATTTTGGCGCGAGCCATTCGGTGCAGCAGATTGCCGCCGACGCGGCGCGAACGGCGATCGCCGGCCTGAACCAAACCGAGCGGCAGGCGCTGGTCACCGATTTTATTGCTCACGACGTCTCGGACTATCCGTTCGTCGACCCCAGCAAGCTGACCATCAATGCGCAGGACAGCGCCGCCGACGGCAGCCAGTTCGTCGTCTCGGTCAGTTACGATGCGCGCAACCTGCCGATCTGGAACCTTTTCCAGAAGCTGCCGCTGCCGGGCACGACGATCCAGAGCCGATCGACGATCCGCGTTGGAGGCATATGATGCCTATGAAGGGGGGCTCAGGGCGGTTCATCGTTTCCCGGAAATGCAAGACCGCTCTATCTTTTTGCCGTGACGCGAACCCGGCCGGAAGACCGGTTCGCACTTCTCCCGCAATTGGTTTCATGGCGGCAACGCGACGGCTGCTCGCCGACCGCAGCGCCAATTTCGCCGTCATGACGGCGCTATGCACGCCGGTGGCGCTGGCGCTGACCGCCTTCGCGGTCGATGAAGGCGCGCTTTACAACGAGCGCCGCGCCGCTCAGTCGATCGTCGACCTCGCCGCCATCAGCGCTGCCTCGAACATCACCAATGCCCAGCAGGCGGTGCTGACCACGCTCAGCGACAACGGCATAACCTCGGTCGCCGTGCAGCAGCAGGGCGCAACCGTGGCGCCAACCGCCACCAAGGCCGTCATCCAGGTCGTGCCGGGGCGTTATACCGGCGTCAGCGCCGTCGCAGCCGACAGCCGGTTCGAGGCGGGCAAGCTCCCTTACAATGCCGTGCAGGTGTCGCTGAAGAAGCAGGGCACGCTCTATTTCGCCGGCTCGGTCATGTCGCCGCCCACCATCGGCACGACCGCCATCGCCAGCGCGCAACCGCAGGCGGCTTTTTCGATCGGGTCGCGGCTCGCCAGCCTCAATGGCGGTATTCTCAACGCGCTTATCGGCGCGCTTCTCGGCAGCAACATCTCGCTCAGCGTGATGGACTACAATTCGCTGATCTCGGCCGATGTCGACGTGCTCTCCTTCGTCGACCAACTTGCCGTGCAGTTGAAGCTGACCGGCGTTTCCTATTCGGACGTGCTCGCCTCGAAGGCGACGATCGGACAGATCGCCACCGCCATGGCCAACGTGCCGGGGCTCGACCGTACGGCCAAAATCGCGCTGCAGACCATGGCCTCCAGCGCCACCAACACGGTCAAGATTCCGCTCAGCAATCTCGTCGACCTTGGCTCGGTGGGTAATCTGGGCCTCGGACAGCAACCCGCAGGGCTGTCGCTCGACGCCAGCGCCCTCAGCCTGCTGACGGCGGCCGCCGCCCTGGCCAACGGCACGAACCAGGTCGCGGTCAATCTCGGCGCCACCATACCGGGGCTGACATCGACTACGCTTTCCATTGCCATCGGCGAGCCCATGCAGAACTCGCCATGGCTGGCGGTGGGGGAAGCAGGCACCGTCGTGCGCACGGCGCAGACGCGTATCAAGCTCAATGCCAGCGTCACCCTCGGCAATCCCAATCTCGGCGGCGGCATCAATCTGCTTGCGGTCAACCTGCCGCTCAATGTCGAGGTCGCTTATGCCGAAGCCAAGCTGACCGATATCACCTGTCCGACCGGCCCCTCCAGCATCAAGGTTTCGATTGCCGCGCAGCCGGGTGTGGTGGCAGCACATCTTGCCAACAGCAGCGCCAACGGTTTCGCGGACTTCACCAAACCGCAATCATTTAGCGACGCCGAAATCGCGGACGTCAGCCTCAAGCTGCTTTTGATCAACCTCAACCTGCTGCAGATCAACGGCCAGTCGGCCTTCTCGATCACCAACATGGCGCCGACCAACCTGACCTTCAGCGCCTCCGACATCGCCAACAAGGCGACCAAGACGGTATCGACGAAGAACCTGACGCAGTCGCTCACCACGTCGCTGGTCAACAATCTGTCGCTGTCGGTCAGCACGCTGGGGCTCGGCCTCGACGTGACCGCCCTGCTCGGCACGGTGAAGCCGGCGGTGACGACGCTGCTCAACGGCGTGACCGTGCCGGTCGACAGCCTGGTCTACAACGTGCTTGCGGCGCTTGGCGTCCATGTCGGGGAAGCCGATGTGCGCGTGACCGGCGCGACCTGCGGGCGCTCGGTGCTGGTGCAGTAAGCCGCGATCAGACAATCCGCGCCAGGAAGCAACCGAGCAGCGGCAACGCGAGCGTTCCTTCCTCATGAGAACCCGACGCATCGACCGCAAGGTCGAGCGCTTCGAGCTGCCCGAACTCCGCCGGCAGCGTCCAGCTTGCCGGTTCGCCGGCGAAGTTGAAGACGCAAAGCAGTTTCTCTCCACCACCCTCGCGGACAAATGCCAGCACATCGCCTTCGGCGTCCAGAAAGCGGATCGAGCCGCCGACCAGCGCCGGATGGCGCTTGCGCAGCGCCAGAATGGAGCGATAGGCGGAAAGCACGGAACCATCCTTGCCATCCTGAACGTCAGCGGCACGCGCACGATGCGCTTGCGGCACCGGGAGCCATGGCCTGCCGGTGGAGAAACCGGCATTTTCCGCCTCCGCCTGCCAAACCATCGGCGTGCGGCAGCCATCCCTGCCCTTCACGCCCGGCCAGAAGCGGATGCCGACGGGATCACGCAGATCCTCATAGGCGAGTTCAGCCTCCTCGAGGCCGAGCTCCTCGCCCTGGTAGAGGCAGATCGAGCCGCGCAGGCAGGCGAGCAGCGCGATCGAGAACTTCGCCACTGCGTCCGAATTTCCGCCGGGCCGTGTCCAGCGGCTGACATGGCGCACGACGTCATGGTTGGAGAAGGCCCAGCAGACCCAGCCGTCCGGGGCGGTCGTCTCGAACGCCTCCACGCAGCCGCGCACATGGGCGGCGGAAAATTGCGGGCCGAGCAAGTCGAACGTGTAGCACATCTGCAATTTGTCGCCGCCGGACACATAGGCGGCGAGCGTCTGCAAGGAACGCTCCTCATCACCCACCTCGCCGACCGCGGCGCGGTCCGGGTACCCGTCGAGCAGGGCGCGGAAACGCTTCAGGAAATCAAGGTTCTCGGGACGCGTCTTGTCGAAGAGATGCTCCTGGAAGCCATAGGTGCTGGTCGAACCGTTGGTGCCGGCGACGCTTGCCGCCAAGGGCGGGTTGTCGCGCAGCCAGCGGTCGTGGACATAGTAGTTGACCGTGTCCAGCCGGAAGCCGTCGACGCCGCGCTCCAACCAAAAGCGCACCGTGTCCAGCAGCGCGTCCTGTACCTCGATGTTGTGGAAGTTCAAATCCGGCTGCGCGGCGAGGAAATTGTGCATGTAATATTGCCGGCGTGTGGCATCCCACTCCCAGGCCGGGCCACCGAACAGCGATTGCCAGTTGTTGGGCGCACTGCCGTCCGGCCTGGCGTCGGCCCAGACATACCAGTCGGCCTTGGCATTGTCGCGGCTGGCGCGGCTTTCGGCGAACCATTCATGCTTGTCCGATGAGTGCGAGATTACCTGGTCGATGATCAGCTTCAGGCCGAGCCGGTGCGCCTCGGCGACCAGCGCGTCGAAATCCTCCAGCGTCCCGAACATCGGATCGACGTCGCGGTAGTCCGACACATCGTAGCCCATGTCGGCCATAGGCGACTTGAAGAAGGGCGAGAGCCAGACGGCGTCGGCGCCGAGAGACGCTATATGGGCGAGCCGTGCGGTGATGCCCTTCAAGTCGCCGCTGCCGTCGCCGCTCGTATCCTGAAAGGAACGCGGATAGACCTGGTAGATGACGCAGCCGCGCCACCATTCGGCTCCGTGTCCGGGATTATCGCCAGCCATCACGACCCTTTCCTCATGCGCGCTTCCGTTATCCGGCTCTCGATCATGAAATTGACGCTGCGGCCAGGCAGCGGCCGTTCCAGGTCGACCTGCTGCGCATCGATTGCCGGGCGCCACTCAAAACCCGCTCGCGCCGGCAGGCTGAAGACACATTGACGGCGGTCGCCATTGATCAGGACCGCCAGGCGGCTGCCTTCGGCATCGCCGAGCAGCATGACGAGGCGATGGCGGCCGGCATCGTTCCAGTCGGCCTCGCCGAGCGGGGCGCCGGTCTCGGTCAGCCAGGCTACGTCGGGGATTTCCGATCCGTCGGCGGGCTCGCCGGTCAGGAAGCGTATGTCCGCCAGCGCCGGAAAGGCGCGGCGCAGCGTGGCGAGCGATGAGGTGTATTGCTCCAGCGCCCGGTCGCGGCCGGCCCAATCGAGCCAGGTGATGGCATTGTCCTGGGCGTAGGCGTTGTTGTTGCCTTTCTGCGTGCGGCGGAACTCGTCGCCTGCGGTCAGCATGATGATACCGCGCGAGGCAAAAAGCGTCGCAAGCAGCGCGCATTGGTCGTCGAAGCGGGCTTTGCCGATCGCCGCGTCGTCCGTTTCGCCCTCGGCGCCATTGTTCCAGGACAGGTTGTCGTTGTGGCCGTCGCGATTGTGCTCACCATTGGCGTCATTGTGCTTGCGCTCATAGGCAACGATGTCGGCCAGCGTCATGCCGTCATGCGCGGCAATGAAATTGACGGTGCGGCTCGTCGGCCGTCCTGCCCCGCCGAAGAGGTCTGAGGAACCGGCTAGCCGCGTGGCCAAGGCGCCGATCACGCCCGCGTCGCCGCGCCAGAAGCGCCTGACATCGTCGCGATAGCGGTCGTTCCATTCCCGATATGGCGGGCGGAAATTGCCGAGCTGGTAGCCGTTCGGACCGATGTCCCAAGGCTCGGCGATCAGCACGCGGTCGGCAAGCAGCGGATCGTCTACGATGGCCTTAAGCAGCGGCGCGTCCGGATCGAAGGCACCGTCGACGCGTCCGAGAACCGGCGCCAGATCGAAACGGAAGCCGTCGACACCGGCGTAAAGCGCGAAATGACGGAGCGTGTCGAGCACCATCTCGCGCGCCACCGGATGATCGCAGGCGACGGTGTTGCCGGTGCCGGTGTCGTTGGCCAGCCGGCCGTCCGGCAGGTGCCGGTAGTAGGCCAGCGCATCGAGGCCCCGCAGCGACAGCGTCGGGCCCAGCCGGTCGCTTTCGCCTGTGTGATTGAAGACGAGGTCGAGGATGGTGCCGATGCCGGCCTCGCGCAACACCGCGACGGTGCCGCACAATTCCCGGAGGCCGCCGGGCGCCAGCCGCGGGTCGAGCGCCATGAAGGTGACGGGGTTGTAGCCCCAGGCGTTGCTGAGGCCCAGCGGCGGCAGGTGGCGCTCGTCGATCGAAGCCGTGACCGGCATCAGCTCGACGGCGCAGACGCCGAGGCGCTTCAGGTGGTCGACGACAGCCGGATGGGCAAGCGCCGCGATGGTGCCGCGCTGCGCTGCCGGTACATCCGGATGCAGTTTGGTGAAGGAGCGGACATTGAGTTCGTAGATCAAACCGCCCGGCTGGAAGAGGGGCGGCTTGCCTGGCAGCGGCTGCGGCGCGGCACGCGCAACCGTTTTCGGCATCAGCGGGGACGTGTCGGCGCCTTCACTGCGTTTAGCGGCAAGTCGCCAGTGGTACTGGTATGGCCGGTCGATCTCGACGGCGTACGGATCGGTGAGCAGCTTGTTCGGGTCGAACCATAGGCCGTGTTCCGGCGCATAGTCGCCGTCGGCGCGAAAGCCGTAACGGGTGCCTTCGCCAAGGCCGGAGACGAAGAGCGCATGCACGCCCTCGCCTTCCGGTCTCAGCTCCAGCCGGTCGGTCTCGCGCGCGCCGGTCTCGTCGAAGAGCGAGACCCAGAGGCGTCTCGCCGATGAGGACCAGACGGCGAAACGGATGCCTTCGGGGGTGATGGTGGCGCCGAGGGTCATGCGAACTCCCCCTTTTCCCCTTGTGGGAGAAGGTGTCGCCGAAGGCGACGGATGAGGGGTGCTCCAGCTTGGCGCCGCCGGCGATCCGTCCAACATCCCTCATCCGTCTCGGCGCTGCGCGCCGAACCACCTTCCCCCACAAGGGGGGAAGGAAAGGCGCGCGACACCCCTCTCAAGTAATCACGCTCGGCTTGTTGCGGCCGGTGTGGCTCTTGATGCCCGCGATGTCGTCGGCGGCGGCGATGAGGTCGGCGAGCGCTTCCTGCGTGTCGAGATCGTGCCTCGCCTTGTCCGACTCGTAGCGCTCGATGTAGAGGCGCAGCGTCGCCCCGGAAGTGCCGGTGCCGGAGAGTCGCAAGACGACGCGCGAGCCACCCTCGAACAGGATCCGGATGCCCTGGTTCTTGCTTACCGAGCCGTCGACCGGATCGTGATAGGCGAAGTCGTCGGCACTGGCGATCTTCATGCCGCGCACGCTGGTGCCGGGCAGCGAGCCGAGCTTGGCTCGCAGTCCGTCGACAAGCGCGTTGGCGCGATCGCTCTCGACCTCTTCATAGTCGTGACGCGAATAGTAGTTGCGGCCATAGGTCTCCCAGTGCTTGGTAACGACGTCCTTGCAGCTCTCGCCGCGCGCGGCGAGGATGTTGAGCCACAAAAGCACGGCCCACAGTCCGTCCTTCTCGCGCACATGGTTGGAGCCGGTGCCGGCGCTTTCCTCGCCGCAGATCGTCGCCATGCCGGCGTCGAGCAGATTGCCGAAGAACTTCCAGCCGGTCGGCGTCTCGTAGATGCCGATGCCGAGTTTCTCGGCGACGCGGTCGGCCGCGCCGCTGGTCGGCATCGAGCGGGCGATGCCCTTCAGGCCGTCCTTGTAGCCCGGCGCCAGGCGGGCATTGGCGGCAAGCATCGCCACCGAGTCCGACGGCGTGACGAAGATGCCTCTGCCGATGATCAGATTGCGGTCGCCATCGCCGTCGGAGGCAGCGCCGAAGTCCGGCGCGTCGGGTCCCATCATCTCGTCATAGAGATGTTTGGCGTGCACCAGGTTCGGGTCCGGGTGGTGGCCGCCGAAATCCGGCAGCGGCTTGAAGTTGCGGCATGTGCCGTTCGGCGCGCCGAGCCGATGCTCGAAGATCTCCTTGGCGTAGGGGCCGGTCACGGCATGCATGGCGTCGAAGCGCATGCGGAAGCCCGATCTGAAGAGCTTCTTCAGCGCGTCGAAGTCGAACAGGCTTTCCATCAATTCGGCATAGTCCATGACCGGGTCGAAGACCTCGACCGTCATGCCGCCCGCCTTGACCGTGCCGATGGCGTCGATGTCGATGGCGTCGATGTCAGCGATCTTGAAGCTCGATATCTGCTTGGTCTTTTCGAAGATCGCGTCGGTGATCTTCTCCGGCGCCGGGCCGCCATTGCCGGCATTATACTTGATGCCGAAATCCTCATGCGGGCCGCCTGGATTGTGGCTGGCCGACAGGATGATGCCGCCGAAGGTCTTGTATTTGCGGATGATGTTGGAGGCGGCCGGCGTCGACAGGATGCCGCCCTGTCCGACCATCACCTTGCCGAAGCCGTTGGCGGCGGCCATGGCGATGGCCTTCTGGATGACCTCGCGGTTGTAGAAGCGGCCGTCGCCGCCGATCACCAGCGTCTTGCCCTGAAAACCGTCCAGCGCATCGAAGATCGACTGGATGAAGTTCTCGGCATAGTGCTCCTGCTGGAACACGGGCACCTTCTTGCGCAGGCCCGACGTGCCTGGCTTCTGGTCGGTATAGGGTTTGGTGGGGACGGTTCTGATCATGCCTCAGGCAGCCCTTTTCGAAAGCAGCAAGCGATAGAGTTCGACATATTTTTCGGCGCTCTTGTCCCAGGAGACATCGGCCTTCATGCCCTGGCGCTGGATCGAGGCCCAGGTCGCCGGGCGTGCATGCTGCTCGACCAGCCGCTGGATCGCATGGACGAGCGCGCCGCCATTGTTGGGTGCGAACTGGAAGCCGGTGGCGACGCCTGCCGACAACGCCGCCTCATTGGCATCGATGATGGTGTCGGCGAGACCGCCGGTGCGGGCGACGACCGGCACGCAGCCATAACGCAGGCCATAGAGCTGGGTCAGTCCGCAGGGCTCGAAGCGCGAGGGGATGACGATGGCATCGCAGCCGCCCTGCATGACGTGCGAAAGTCCTTCGTCGTAACCGACGACGACGCCGACGCGGCCGCGATGGCGGGCGGCGGCCGCAAGCAACCTGCCTTCGAGGCCGGCGTCGCCGGAGCCCAGGATCGCGAGGCGCGCGCCGGCGGCGACGATGCCGTCGACGACCGCGGCCAGGATGTCCATGCCCTTCTGCCAAGTCAGCCGGCTGACGACGCAGACGATCGGACTGTCGTCGACCTCGAGGCTGAACCGATCCTCGACCGCCTTGCGGTTGAGGTGGCGCGCCTCCAGCGTATCGGCGGAATAATTGGCAACCAGATGCTTGTCCGTCTCGGGATTCCAGATGTCGACGTCGATGCCGTTGACGATGCCGTAAAGGTCGGTGGCGCGCATGTTGATCAGGCCGTCGAGGCCCATGCCGAACTCCGGCGAGCGGATCTCCTGCGCATAGGTCGGGCTCACCGTTGTGATCGCCCACGCGGCCTGGAGGCCGGCCTTCAGATAGCCGACGCCGCCGTAATATTCGACGCCGTCGAGCTGCATGGCCACGGCCGGCAGGCCGAGCTCGCCGAAAATGCCGGCGCCGAACTGACCCTGGAAGGCGAGGTTGTGCACGGTGATCAGCGACGGCACCCCGACCGCCTTGCCGTAGCGCATGTAGGCCAGCGCCATCGCCGACTGCCAGTCATGGGCGTGCACGATGTCGGGCTGATAGCCGGAGATCGCGCCGCCGGCGATGTCACCACCGACCTGGCTGAGGGCCGCGAAGCGGCGCCAATTGTCCGGCCAGTCGGCGCCAGAAGCGGTGCCGTAAGGGCCGCCCTGGCGATCGAAGAGATGCGGTGCGTCGAGCACGAAGAGATCGAGGTCGCCGATCTTGACGGCATGGACCGAAGCCTTGCCGCCCTGCAAGAGCGGATACTGATAGACGGCTTTCTTCTTGGCGAAGGCCGCCATCACGACAGGATAGCCGGGAATCAGCGTGCGCATCGCGACGCCCTTGCCGGAGAGCGCTATCGGCAAGGCGCCGGTCACATCGGCCAGGCCGCCGGTCTTGACCAACGGAAAGATTTCAGGCGTGACCGAGAGAACCTGCATGCGCCTAACGATCCACTGCTAACGTGACGATCTGGTGATGAGAGTGACGGCTTGTTGATCGGATCCTATCAGGCTGACGACTTGCTGATCAAACTGACAGCTTGCTGATCAACCTGACAGCTTGCTGATCAGGTCGACAGCTTGTTGATCATCTCCTGCGTGATCAGGCAGATGCCCTTTTCCGAGACGCGGAAGCGCTTGGCGTCGAGCGCCGGATCCTCGCCCACCACCAGCCCTTCGGGGATGTGGACGCCGTGGTCGATGACGACGCGCTTGAGGCGGGCGTTGCGGCCGACCTGCACGTCAGGCAGCATCACCACTTCCTCGAGTTTCGAATAGGAATTGATGCGCGCGCCGGTGAAGATCAGGCTGCGGCGCAGCGATGCGCCGGAGACGATGCAGTCGCCCGACACCAGCGACGAGATCGCCTCGCCGCGGCGGCCGTCCTCGTCATGGACGAATTTTGCCGGCGGCTTCAATTCGGCATAGGTCCAGATCGGCCAGTCGCGGTCGTAGAGATCGAGCTCGGGCGTGATGTCGGTCAGGTCGATGTTGGCTTCCCAATAGGCGTCCACCGTTCCGACGTCGCGCCAATAGGGCTCGGACTCATGCGAGGAGCGCACGCAGGACTTGGCGAAACGGTGGGCGATCGCCTTACCATGCTCGACGATGTAGGGGATGATGTCCTTGCCGAAATCGCGGCTGGAGCCAGGCTCGGCGGCGTCGCGGCGCAGCTGCTCCATCAGGAACTTGGTCTTGAAGACATAGATGCCCATAGATGCCAGGGCGAACTCCGGCTTGTCGGGAATGCCGGGCGGATCGGCGGGCTTTTCGACGAAGGCGATGATGTTGTCCTTGGCGTCGACATGCATGACGCCGAAGCCGGTCGCCTCCATGCGCGGCACTTCGAGGCAGCCGACGGTGACGTCGGCGCCGGCGTCGACGTGCTGGCGCAGCATCAGCTCGTAGTCCATCTTGTAGATGTGGTCGCCGGCGAGGATGACCATGTATTCGGGCCCATAGGCCTCGATGATGTCGATGTTCTGGTAGACCGCGTCGGCCGTGCCTTCATACCACTGCGTTTCCGACACGCGCTGCGAGGCGGGCAGGATGTCGAAGCTTTCGTTGCGCTCGGGCCGCAGGAAGTTCCAGCCGCGCTGCAGGTGGCGGATCAGCGAATGCGCCTTGTACTGGGTGGCGACGCCAAGGCGGCGGATGCCGGAGTTGAGCGCGTTGGAGAGCGCGAAATCGATGATGCGCGTCTTACCGCCGAAATAGACGGCTGGCTTGGCGCGCCGGTCGGTCAGCTCCTTGAGGCGGCTGCCGCGGCCGCCGGCCAGCACATAGGCCATCGCATCGCGTGCCAGCGGCTGGGTTCTTTTGATCTCTGCCATTTTGTTACCCTCCCAAGTAGGCTGCCCGGACCAAAACTTTAGCCAGGTGAGATATCATCTGCTTCAGTCCACGACGAATTCGAGCATGATCGTCGACAGCGGCGGCAACAGCATCGTCGCCGATACGCCGCCCCCTTCCCCGCTCGCCTCGACCGCGCCGCCATTGCCCATGCCGGAGCCGCCATAGTCGGCGGCATCGGTATTGATGACTTCGCGCCACTTTCCCGCCCTCGGCAGCGGCACGCGATAGTTCTCGCGCGGCACCGGCGTGAAATTGGAGATGACGGCGATCGGACTGCCGCCGGGCGCATTGCGCACCCAGGCGAAGACCGAGTTGTCGCGGTCGTCGACGATCAGCCAGGAAAAACCTTCCGGCTCGCAATCGCGCGCATGCAGGGCCGGGCGCGATCGGTAGAGATAGTTCAGGTCCCGCACCGTCTGCCAGACGCCGCGATGCGGCGCGAATTCGAGCAGGTTCCAGTCGAGCGCGCGCGCCTCGCTCCATTCGCGCCGCTGGGCGAATTCCTGCCCCATGAACAGGAGCTTCTTGCCGGGATAACCCCACATGAAAGCGTAATAGGCGCGCAGCGTTGCGAATTTCTGCCAGTCGTCGCCGGCCATCTTATTGAGCAGCGTGCCTTTGCCGTGCACGACCTCGTCATGCGAAAGCGGCAGCACGAAATTTTCCGAGAAGGCGTAGGTCAGGCCGAAGGTGATGTCGTTGTGGTGGTGCTTGCGGAAGATCGGCTCCTTGGAGAGGTACTCAAGCGTGTCGTGCATGAAGCCCATGTTCCACTTGAAGCCGAAGCCGAGCCCGCCCTCATGCACCGGACGCGACACTTTCGGCCACGAGGTCGATTCCTCGGCGATCGTCATCACGCCCGGATGGTGGCCGTAGAGTTCCTTGTTCATCTTCTGCAGGAAGCTGACTGCCTGCAGGTTCTCGCGCCCGCCCTTCTCGTTGGGGATCCACTCGCCCGCCTTGCGCGAATAATCGAGGTAGAGCATGGAGGCGACCGCGTCGACGCGCAGGCCGTCGACATGGTATTTTTCGGCCCAGAACAGCGCATTGTTGACGAGGAACGACACCACCTCGCGGCGGCCGAAATTGTAGATGGCCGTGTTCCAGTCGGGATGGAAACCCTGGCGCGGGTCGGCATGCTCGTAGAGCGCGGTGCCGTCGAACTTCACCAGCCCGTGCTCGTCAACCGGGAAATGCGCCGGCACCCAGTCGAGGATCACGCCGACACCGGCGCGATGCGCGCCGTCGATGAAGCGGGCAAAGCCGTCGGGATCGCCAAAACGGGCGGTCGGCGCATAGAGACCGGTGGTCTGGTAGCCCCAGGACGGGTCGTAGGGGTGTTCCGAGATCGGCAGGAACTCGATATGGGTGAAGCCGGTGTCCACCACATATGGGATCAGCCGCGCGGCGAGCTCGTCCCAGGAAAGAAACGTGCCGTCGTCGCGAAGCTGCCACGAGCCGGCGTGAACCTCGTAGATCGAGATCGCCTCGCGCCGCGGATCGGCCTTTTGCCAGAAGCCGCGATGCGCCTCGTCGCCCCATCGATGCGCCAGCGGCGGCGCCGTCACCGAAGCGGTCGCCGGACGCAGCTCGGATTCGAAGGCGAACGGGTCGGCCTTGAGCGGCAAACGCACGCCGTCGGGCCCGATGATCTCGAATTTGTAGGGCCGGCCGGCGCCGAGATCGGGAATGAACAGCTCCCAGATGCCGGTGTCCTTGCGGTCGCGCATGGTGTGGCGGCGACCGTCCCAGTCGTTGAAGGCGCCGACCACCGAAACGCGCCTGGCGTTGGGCGCCCAGACCGCGAAATGCACGCCGGTCGCGCCCTCGTGGTCGAGAATATGGGCGCCGAGCTTGTCGAAGAGCCTCAGATGCGAGCCCTCGGCGATATAGTAATCGTCCAGCGGACCGAGCACCGGGCCGAAGGAGTAGGGATCGGTCAGCCACCAGTCGCCGCCGGCATTCCTGGCATGATAGCGCAATGGCTGGCGCTTGCGGATCGACAGCTTGCCCTCGAAGAAGCCGGCGTCGTCGCGGCGGGAAAGCTGGCCGGCTTCCTTGCCGGTAAGCGTATAGGCGGTGACGAATTCGGCGTTGGGCACGAAGCAGCGGGTGATGAAGCCCTTGCCGGCTTCGTGCACGCCCAGGACCGCGAAAGGATCGCCATGCGTTCCGGCGACAATCGCCGCGACGTCGCCGGCTGGCGCCTGTCCGTCCGGCCCGCTTGTCGCAGCGGTCACGCGCGGTTTCCTCATCAGGCAGCGTCCCTCCCCGGGAACCAATTTTGTTTTTGTGCATGTCGCCCAAAACCGCTGCGCACTTTTGGGCGACACGCACGAGACCACGCCGTTCGTGGTCTCATGCAATCACATCACACAGGTACGTTCCAGATTTCTTTCGCATATTGGCGGATCGTGCGATCGGACGAGAACCAGCCCATCCGGGCAACGTTTCTGATGGCGCGCGCGTTCCAATCGGGGCTGTCGCGCCAGACGTCATCGACCTGGCGCTGGCAAGCGGCGTACGAATCGAAATCGGCGGCCACCATGAACCAGTCGCCTTGGTAGAGCCCGTTCATCAGGTCGCGGTAGCGGTTCGGGTCATCGGGCGAGAAAACGCCGGACGAGATCGCTGCTATGGCCTGCGCGAGTTCCGGCGAGGCTTCGATCACGCCACGCGGGTCGTAGCCATTGTTGCGCCGCTCGGCGACTTGCGCCGTCGTGAGGCCGAAAATGAAGATGTTGTCGTCGCCGACATGTTCTTTCATCTCGACATTGGCGCCGTCGAGCGTGCCGATGGTCAGCGCCCCATTCATCGCGAACTTCATGTTGCCGGTGCCCGACGCCTCCATGCCGGCAGTCGAGATCTGCTCGGACAGGTCGGCCGCCGGCATCAGCACTTCGGCCAGGCTGACATTGTAGTTCGGCACGAAGACCACCTTGAGCAGGCCGTGCACCGAAGGATCGCCGTTGATGACTTTTGCGACGTCATTGGCGAGTTTGATGATCAGCTTGGCGTTGTGGTAGCTGGGCGCCGCCTTGCCGCCGAAGAACTTCACGCGCGGCATCCAGTCGCGCTCGGGATGCGAGCGGATCTGGTCGTAGAGCGCGATCGCCTCCAGGATGTTGAGCAGCTGGCGCTTGTATTCGTGGATGCGCTTGACCTGGATGTCGAACAGCGCCGACGGGTCGAGCCTGATGCCCAGCCGGTCCGCGACGAGATTGGCAAGCCTTGCTTTGTTCTGCCGTTTCACGCCGGCGAATTTCTCGCGGAAGGCGGCATCGTCGGCGAGAGGATCGATCTCCTTGATCGCCTCGATATCGTCCATGAAACGGTCGCCGATCGCCTCGCGGACGAGCGCGGTCAGGCCGGGATTGCACTGGATCAGCCAACGCCTGGGCGTGATGCCGTTGGTCTTGTTGTTGATGCGGTCGGGATACAGCTTGTGGAGATCGGCGAACACCGTCTCCTTCATCAATTCGGTATGCAATGCCGAGACGCCGTTGATCGAATGCGAGCCGACAAAGGCCAGGTTGCCCATGCGCACGCGGCGGTCGCCATTTTCCTGGATCAACGAGATGCGGGCGATCTGCTCGTCCGAGAACTGGTTGGTGGCGCGAGCCTCGAGCAGCACCTGCGCATTGATGGCGTAGACGATCTGCATGTGGCGCGGCAGCAAGCGCTCGAAGAGCGGCACTGGCCAGCTTTCCAGCGCCTCGGGAAGCAGCGTGTGGTTGGTGTAGCCGAAGGTGCGCTTGGTGATGTCCCAGGCCTGGTCGAAATCCATGCCGTGGACATCCATCAGGAGCCTCATCAGTTCCGGCACGGCGACCGCGGGGTGGGTGTCGTTCAAATGGATCGCCGCCTTGTCGGGCAGCGACTCCAGGTCGCCATACTGGCTCAGATGACGCTGGACGATGTCCTGCAGGGAAGCGGTCGAGAAGAAAAATTCCTGCCTCAGCCTGAGTTCCTGCCCGGCCACGTGGGAATCGGCCGGATAAAGCACGCGCGACAGCGCGTCGGCCTTGTTGCTTTCGGCGAGCGCGCCGATGTGGTCGCCGGCGTTGAACTTGTCGAGCAGGATCGGGTCGATCGGCATGCCGGACCACAGCCGCAGCGTGTTGACGCGCCTGGCGCGCCAGCCGGCAACCGGCGTATCGTAGGCGACGGCAAGCACATGCTCGGTCGGCTTCCAGACATGGCGTTCGAGCCGGCCGTCCTTGGAGGTGATCGATTCCACCGAGCCGCCGAAGCCGACCTCGAAGGAGCGCTCGCGCCGCTCGAACTCCCATGGATTGCCGTGGTCGAGCCAGGTCTCCGGCAGCTCGACCTGCCAGCCTCCTTGGATTTCCTGGCGGAACATGCCGTTGGCGTAGCGGATGCCGTAGCCATGGGCGGGGATGTCGACGGTCGCCATGCTTTCCATGAAGCAGGCGGCGAGACGGCCGAGGCCGCCATTGCCGAGGGCCGCGTCCGGCTCCAGCGCCGCGATCACGTCGAGGTCGACGCCGAGCGAGGACAGCGCCTCGCGCATGTTATCCATCAGGCCGAGATTGGAGAATGCGTCGCGCATCAGGCGCCCGATCAGGAATTCGAGCGAGAGATAATAGACCCGCTTTTCCTGCTGGTCGTAGGCTTCCTTGGTTGCCTGCATCCAGTGGTCGACGACACGGTCGCGCACCACCTTGATCGAGGCGGTCAGCCAGTCATAGGGCGTGGCGACGGTGCTGCCCTTGCCGACCCGGTATTTGAGCGACATCAAGACCTCTTCGGCGAGGGTCTTGGGATCGGGATTGTCGAGAGCGGGAGCTTCGGTCGTCATGGCGGATGTCATATCGCCTCTCGTTCGGTTGGCCTGAATCATACCGGCTTTCACCGTTCCTCCCAGCCTATCCTACTGCATTGCAGCATATTCTCAATCGATTTAGATGGCCGACCGGTCCGCAGCTGTCGTGGCAGCAGCGCCATTACGCCGCCAGGACCTCCGGCGGCGCCTTGGCGCCGGTCATGAAGGCGACGGCGTCGGACATCGTATATTGCTTTGGGTCGATGACCGCGAGGCGACGGCCAAGCCGGTGGATATGGATGCGATCGGCCACCTCGAAGACATGCGGCATGTTGTGCGAGATCAGCACGATCGGCAGGCCGCGCCTCTTGACGTCGAGCATCAGCTCCAGCACGCGGCGGCTTTCCTTGACGCCAAGCGCCGCGGTCGGCTCGTCCATAATGACCACCCGGCTGCCGAACGCCGCGGCGCGCGCCACCGCGACGCCCTGGCGCTGACCGCCGGACAGGGTTTCGACCGACTGGTTGATGTTCTGGATGGTCATCAGCCCTAGCTCGGACAATTTCTCGCGGGCGATGCGCGCCATGGCCGAGCGGTCGAGCCGGCGCAGCCATTGCCCGGCAAAGCCCGGTTTGCGCAGCTCGCGGCCGAGGAACATGTTGTCGGCGATCGACAGCGCCGGCGACAGAGCCAGGTTCTGGTAGACGGTCTCGATGCCGGCCAAGCGCGCCTCGATCGGCGAGCGGAAATGCACCGGGCTGCCGTTGAGCTCGATCGTGCCGGAGTCCGGAATGACCGCGCCGCACAGTGCCTTGACCAGCGTCGACTTGCCGGCGCCGTTGTCGCCGATGATGGCAAGGATTTCACCCGGCATCAGGTCGAAATCGGCATTGTCGAGCGCGACCACCCTGCCGTAGCGCTTGTTGAGACCCTTAGCTTGAAGGATGGGCGCTTGAAGAATGGGCTGCGTGCTCATGCCGAAATCTTCCTGATCCACTGGTCGATGGTGACGGCGAGGATGATGAGGATGCCGACGGTGAACTCCTGCCAGAGCGAGTCGACGCCGGCGAGCGCCAGGCCATTGCGGAAGACGCCGACGATCAGCGCCCCGAACAGCGTGCCGACGATCGAACCGCGGCCGCCGAACAGCGATGTGCCGCCGATCACCACCGCGGTGATGGCATCGAGATTGGCGGTCTGATTGCCGAGCGGGCTCGCCGCGCCGATGCGGCCGATGAGCGCCCAGGCGGCGATGGCGCAGATGAAGCCGGCGAGCGTGTAGACCGCAATGAACACGCCGCGCGTGTTGATGCCGGCGAGGCGAGCGGCTTCGTCGTCGTCGCCGGTGGCGTAGACATGGCGGCCGAAGGCGGTACGGTTCAGCACATACCAGATGATCAGAGCCGTCAGGATCATGGCGATGGCGCCGTAGGTCAGCACGGCTCCCCCGCCAAGCCTTATCGTATGGCCCAGCCATTGCAGCAGCGGTCCCGCCGCCTCGATGTCCTGGGCACGCACTGTCTCGGAATGCGAGACGTAGATGACCATCGCGCCGTAGACGCTCCAGGAACCCAGCGTGACGATGAAGGGCGGCAGCTTGATCACCGCCACCAGAACGCCGTTGATCAGGCCGCAGACAAGACCCGTGAGCAGGCCAAGCACAAAACTCAATTCGACCGGTACGCCGTAGGTGACCGTCAGCCTGCCCATGACAATGGACGACAGCACCATGATCGCGCCGACCGAAAGGTCGATGCCCGCGGTCAGGATGACCAGTGTCTGGGCAATGCCCAGAAAGGCGATGATGGTGACCTGTTGCAGCACGAGCGAAAGATTGAACGGCGCAAAGAACCGTCCACCCGCAGCAACCGAGAAAATCAAAACGCCGATGACCAGGACAATGAACGGGATTGCCGTTGGATATTCATGCAGGAAGCGCTGGACGCTCTTCAGGGCCGAGCCCCGGTCTTCGTCGAAGCTCGCCACGGACTGGTCGCTGCCGTGAAGGCCGCGCTCGGCCGAGACCGAGCCGGTTGCGTCATCGCTCATCTTTATCCCCTCCCAAAGGATCCCGTGTTTCGGGAAAGGGCGGCCGGAGCCGCCCTTTCGGCGAGTTTAGTCCGTTATTGCGGGTATTAGGAAGGCATCAGCCCCAGCAAAGTTCCGCGCCCTTCTTGCTGTCGATCGATTCGACGCCATTGACGGGCTTGTCGGTGATCAGCGTGGCGCCCGTGTCGAAGAACTCCTTGCCGGGTGTCGGCTTCGGCTTCTCGCCGGTCTTGGCGAACTTCTCGATCGCCTCCATGGCCATCGCCGCCATTTTCAGCGGATATTGCTGCGAGGTCGCGCCGATGACGCCGGCCGCGACGTTCTTGACGCCCGGGCAGCCGCCGTCGATCGAGACCACCAGCACCGAGCCGTCATCCTTGCCGGCCGCCTTGAGCGCTTGGTAGCCGCCGGCCGCCGCCGGCTCGTTGATGGTGTACATGACGCTCACGTCCGGGCACTTCTGCAGTAACGTTTCCATGGCGGTGCGGCCGCCATCCTCGGCGCCGCCGGTCATTTCGTGACCGCAAATGCGCGCATCGTCCTCGTCGCCGTATTTCTTCGGATCCTTAACGTCGATGCCGAAGCCCTTCATGAAGCCCTGGTCGCGCAGATAGTCGACCGTCGGCTGGTTGGTGGCGAGGTCGAGGAAGGCGATCTTGGCGCTCGAGGCTTTGTCGCCCAGCGTGCCCTTGGCCCACTGGCCGATGAGCTCGCCGGCCTTGAAATTGTCAGTGGCGAAAGTGGCATCCGCCGCATCGATCGGATCGAGCGGCGTGTCGAGGACGATGACCAGAAGGCCGGCGTCGCGCGCCTTCTTGATAGTCGGCACGATGGCGCTGGAATCGCTCGGCACGATGGCGAAGCCCTTGGCGCCGGCCGAGATCAGGTTCTCGATGGCGGCGACCTGGCTGTCATTGTCGCCGTCGAATTTGCCGGCAAAGGTTTGCAGCGTGAGGCCGAGTTCCTGGGCCTTGGCCTGCGCGCCTTCGCGCATCTTGACGAAGAACGGGTTGCCCTCGGTCTTGGTGATCAGGCCGACGATGTCGGCCGCGTGCGAGGCCGTGGCCATCGCGCCGTAAAAGGCAAGGCCGGCAACAGCCGCCTTCAAGATAGTCCATTTACCCATGATTTCCTCCCAGTGAACCTTCGGCGCCGGCCAACCGGCGCCGCGGAGCGCCCACCGAAGTTCTCCCAGCGTGAGCGCGATGTCAAAAGATACCAGTCCGCAGCGTCTGTCAATAATTAAATCACTCTTATTTATTATTGACACTCTTGCGCTGTTCACTCATTCTGAACGAAAAGCTTCGAGGGGAAACCGATGGGAGGATCAGGGTGGAGACCGGCATTGCGAGGCACGGTTCGCCCGAGGCTCTAGAGAGCCGGCTGCATCGCGGCACCAACCAGAGCGGCATGCGCGACCACAATGAGCGGCTCGTGCTGTCCCTGGTTCGCCAGCATGGCAGCCTGGCCAAATCCGACATTGCGCGGATGACCGGGCTGTCGGCGCAGACGGTGTCGGTCATCATGCGCGAGCTCGAGGAAGACAAGCTGCTGGTGCGCCAGGCGCCGCTGCGCGGCAAGATCGGCCAGCCTTCGATCCCGATGGCGCTCAACCCGGAGGGCGCCTTTTTCATCGGCCTCAAGATCGGCCGGCGCAGCGCCGAGCTCGTGCTGATCGACTTCCTCGGCAATGTGCGCGCGATGCTGCAGCATTCCTACCGTTATCCCGCACCGCGCGAGACCGTCGAGTTCGTCACAAACGGCATCAAGACGATGCGCAGCGAGCTGACGCCGTCGCAGGACAAGCGCATTGCCGGGCTCGGCATCGCCATGCCGTTCGAATTGTGGAACTGGGCCGACACGGCCGGCGCGCCGCGCGAAATCATGGACGAATGGCGCCATCGCGACATCCGCGCCGACATCCAGTCGCAGTGCGAATTCCCCGTCTATCTGCAGAACGACGCGACGTCGGCGTGCGGCGCCGAGCTCGTCTTCGGCCTGGCGGGCGGGGCGCGCGATTTCGTCTATTTCTACATCGGCGCCTTTGCCGGCGGCGGCATCGTGCTCAACGGCCGCCTCTACAGCGGGCCAAAAGGCAATGCCGGCGCGCTGGGCTCGATGCCGGTGCCGGGTCCGGACGGCAAGCCGACGCAGCTCATCGACGTCGCCTCGATCGCGATGCTGGAGAAGGCGCTTTCCGCCAAGGGCATCGACGGCTCCTATCTGTGGACCTCGCCGCAGGAATGGGGCGAGATCGGCGCCGAGCTTGACGAGTGGATCGCCAGCGCCTCGCGGGCGCTCGCCTATGCCATCGTCGCCGCTTCCTCGGTCATCGATTTCGAGGCGGCGGTGATCGACGGCTGGATGCCGCTCGATGTGCGGCGCCGGCTTGTCGAGGCTATCAGGCAAGCCATCGGCGGTATCGACGCCGAGGGGCTGAAGCTGCCCTTCATACGTGAGGGAACTGTCGGTATCCACGCGCGGGCGCTCGGCGGCGCCAGCCTGCCGCTCTCCGAACGCTTCCTGATCGGACCGAACACGTCCGGGGGCGCCTGACCATGCTGATCGGCATCCCGTCGCTGCTCGGGCCCCAATTCCTGGCGACGCTCAGGGCAATGGGCCATGGTGACGAGATCGCCATCGTCGACGGCAATTATCCGGCCGAGGAACAGGCGCGACGGCTGATCCGCGCCGATGGCCACCACGTCATTGCCGTCCTCGACGCGGTGCTTAGCGTGCTGCCGGTGGACGAGGCGGTGCCGGAGGCGCTGTTCCGTGCCTCGGTGAAGGGTGATCCGGCGCTGGCCGACCCTGTGCATCGCGAGATGGAAGCGGTTTGCGCCAGACACGCGCCGGGCCATAAGGTGGTTGCGCTGGCGGGATCCGACTTCTATGCGCGCGTCAAGGCCGCGCACGCGATCGTTGCGACCAGCGAACCCAGGCTCTATGCCAACATCATCATCCGCAAGGGCGTGATCCATCCGCCGGAGACCAAGACGACATGATCCTTTGCTGTGGCGAAGCCCTGATCGACATGCTGCCGCGCATTACGACGGAAGGCGAAGCCGCCTTCGCGCCCTATGTCGGCGGCGCGGTGTTCAATTCGGCGATCGCGCTCGGACGGCTCGGCGCTCCGACAGGCTTCTTCTCCGGCCTCTCCTCCGACCTGTTCGGCGGCCAGTTCCGCGAGGCGCTGGGCGCAGCCAAGGTGAGCTCCACCTATGCGCACACCTCGTCGCGTCCGACGACGCTCGCCTTCGTGCGGCTCACCAACGGCCAGGCGACCTACACCTTCTACGACGAGAACACCGCCGGGCGCATGCTGACCATCGAGGACCTGCCGAAGCTCGGGTCCGAGATCGAGGCGATGCTGTTCGGCGCCATCAGCCTGATCTCGGAACCAGCGGGATCGGCTTATGAGGAATTCATGCGGCGCGAGCACGAGACCCGGGTGATGATGCTCGACCCCAACATCCGGCCCAACTTCATCCCGGACAAGGCCAAGCATTTGAGACGCATTCGCGAGATGATGGCGATGGCCGATATCGTGAAACTCTCGGATGAGGACCTCGAATGGTTCGACGAGGCCGGCTCGCACGAGGACGTCGTGCGCAACTGGCTGGACCGGGGACCGAAGCTGATCGTCGTCACCCATGGCAGCGAAGGCGCCGTCGGCTACAGCAAGGCGCACAAGGTCACGGTCGTGCCGCAGAGGGTCAAGGTCGTCGACACGGTCGGCGCCGGCGACACCTTCAATGCCGGCATCCTGGCCTCGCTGCACGAGCAGGGACTGCTGACCAAGGCGGCGATCGGCGACCTTGACGAGGACGCGATTCGCAAGGCGCTGGAACTCGGTGCCAAGGCGGCGGCGGTGACGGTTTCGCGGGCCGGCGCCAACCCGCCCTGGCGGCACGAAATCGCCTGATACGCTTCCGGAGGCAGGCTGAAACCGCTCTGCCTAACCGATCACTTTATGTTTCCCGACGTCGGAACGATGCGATAAAGGAGCCGGAAAACGCCCTGCAAAGCCAGGATTTCCGGGGTTTCTAGGCATTGCGCCGGCAAAATCGGTAACAGGCTGCGACACATAAGCAATTTGCCTGGCACTCGGCCGACTTTCTCAGCCGCGCCAAGTCTGTTACCAGCGGGCCGGTTTTGTTGGAGCGACGTGCGTCCGTGCGGACGCACAGAGGTACGCTCCAAGACTTTGTGAACTCATTCGAGGCCGACATGCAATTCATCGATCTTGGCGCCCAGCGCGAACGTATCCGCGACCGGCTGAAGGCCGCGATCGACCACGTCGTCGAGGACGGCCGCTACATCCTCGGGCCGCAGGTCACCGAATTCGAAAACAAGCTTGCGGCCTATGTCGGCGTCAAGCATGTCGTCGCCTGCGCCAACGGCACCGACGCGCTGCTGCTGCCGCTGTTTGCCGCCGGCATCGGTCCGGGCGACGCGGTGTTCGTGCCGAGCTTCACCTTTGCCGCGACGGCCGAAGTGGTGGCGCTGGCCAAAGGCGAGCCGGTCTTCGTCGACGTCGATCGCGATACCTACAACATCGACATCGCCAGCCTCGAGGCGGCAATCGCAATGATCAAGCAGGAAGGAAGGCTGAAGCCGAAGGCGATCATTCCGGTCGACCTGTTCGGGCTTGCCGCCGATTATGAGGCGATCATGGCCATCGCCAGGCGCGAGAACCTGCTGGTGATCGAGGACGCCGCCCAGTCGATGGGCGGCTCGGCCGACGCCAAGATGTGCGGCGCCTTCGGTCATGTCGGCTCGACCAGCTTCTATCCGGCCAAGCCGCTCGGCTGCTATGGCGATGGCGGCGCGATGTTCACCAATGACGATGCGCTGGCCGACAAGCTCCGTTCCTTCGCCTTCCACGGCAAGGGCGAGACGCAGTACGACAATGTCCGCGTCGGCATCAACTCGCGCCTCGACACGCTGCAGGCGGCGATCCTGATCGAAAAGCTCGCCATTCTCGAGGACGAGATGGTTGCGCGCCAAGTTGTCGCCGACCGCTATGCCAGGGGCCTCGGCGACATCGTCAAGGCGTCGCGCAATCTTGGCCACGGTCGCTCGGCCTGGGCGCAATATGCCATCGAGACGCCGAAGCGCGACGGGCTGAAGGCGCATCTCGGCGAAAAGGGCATTCCTTCGGTCATCTACTATGTGAAGCCGCTGCACGAGCAGGTCGCTTACAAGGACTATCCGCGCACGCCGACCGGCCTTGCCGTCTCGGAAGAACTGCCGAAGCAGATCCTGTGCCTGCCGATGCACGCCTATCTCAGCGAAGCCGACCAGGACCGCATCATCGAGACGATTCGCAATTATATCGGATCGAACTCGGCGCATGTCGCTGCGGCGTAACGGGGTTCTTCGTCGTCCTCGGGCTTGACCCATGCCGCGGCCTTCGCGGAGACAAGCGATTTGCAATTGGCTCCCGAATTTACCGCGCTGACAATGCAGTTGGCCAGGCCTGTTTGACCGAACCGGCGGCCTAGAACCAATCGACTGCGAGCCGCTTTTGATCGCACTGTGGCTGCAGAATTCGCCAATCATTCGCCAAGAATTCGAACGACGCTCTGCGCGATCGCACGCCGGGTGCGGGATTGATGCGAGACGCTGTTGACGAGGATGGTTCGGCGCCGGCCTTGATGCGGAAGCGTGTGCGCCTGCACCGCTCAACTCTCCACCGCCCAGGTGTCGTTCGAACTGGAGGGCCGACATGACAACTGAAGTCGAAGAACGCAAGCTTGATCCGGCTGTGGCTCTCCCGGCGCTCGACGAATCGGCGCCGCGCGAGCCGCACAGGCAATTTGCCCTCAAGCATGAGGACTGCTTCATCGTCGCGGACAGCTACGGCGACATACGCGGCACCGGCGACGGCCTTTTCCGTGACGACACGCGCGTTCTGTCGCGCTTCCGCCTGTTCATCGGCGGCCGCATGCCGTCACTGCTTGGCGCCTCGCTGTCGCAGGATAACATCCTGTTTACCGCCAATCTTACAAATCTGGCCACCATCGGGCCAAACGGCAGTGAAACGCTGCCGGGCGTCGTGCACATCGATCGGACCCGGTTCATCTGGCGGGACCGGATGTTCGAGCGCGTCATCTTCACGAACTACTCGGCGCGCGAGGTGCTGCTGCCGGTTCGGTTCGACTTCGACGCCGATTTCCGTGACATGTTCGAGGTGCGCGGCACTACGCGCAGCCGGCGCGGTCGCGCGCATGATGCGGTGGTCGGCGAGTCAAGAGTGACGTTTCGCTACGAGGGCCTCGACAACGTGGCGCGCCAATCCGTCATCGCGTTTTCAATGACGCCTCAGAAGATTCACCCTAACCACGCCGAGTTCCTCATTCTGGTGGGGAGGCGCGACAACAG
>NZ_FOVT01000015.1:0-165000 GCF_900115245.1 Mesorhizobium sp. NFR06 | reverse complement strand
ACCGTGAGGGAAAGGTGAAAAGCACCCCGACAAGGGGAGTGAAAGAGTACCTGAAACCGATTGCCTACAAACAGTGGGAGCCCGCAAGGGTGACCACGTACCTTTTGTATAATGGGTCAGCGACTTAGTGTGACGAGCAAGCTTAAACCGATAGGTGTAGGCGCAGCGAAAGCGAGTCTGAACAGGGCGTTCAGTTCGTCGCATTAGACCCGAAACCGAGTGATCTAGCCATGAGCAGGTTGAAGGTAAGGTAACACTTACTGGAGGACCGAACCCATAACTGTTGCAATAGTTCGGGATGACTTGTGGCTAGGGGTGAAAGGCCAATCAAACTCGGAAATAGCTGGTTCTCCGCGAAATCTATTTAGGTAGAGCGTCGACCGAATACCCCAGGGGGTAGAGCACTGGATGGGCTAGGGGTCCTCACCGGATTACCAAACCTAACCAAACTCCGAATACCTGGGAGTACTAGTCGGCAGACACACGGCGGGTGCTAACGTCCGTCGTGAAAAGGGAAACAACCCTGACCTACAGCTAAGGTCCCCAAGTTATGGCTAAGTGGGAAAGGATGTGAGGATCCCAAAACAACCAGGATGTTGGCTTAGAAGCAGCCATCATTTAAAGAAAGCGTAACAGCTCACTGGTCTAAATAAGGGTCTTTGCGCCGAAAATGTAACGGGGCTAAAGCCATACACCGAAGCTTAGGGTTCGTGAGCAATCACGAGCGGTAGCGGAGCGTTCTGTAAGCTGATGAAGCCGTACCCGTGAGGGGCGGTGGAGGTATCAGAAGTGCGAATGCTGACATGAGTAACGTAAGGGGAGTGAGAGACTCCCCCGCCGAAAGACCAAGGGTTCCTGCTTAAAGTTAATCTGAGCAGGGTTAGCCGGCCCCTAAGACGAGGCGGAAACGCGTAGTCGATGGGAACCACGTTAATATTCGTGGGCCTGGAGGTAGTGACGGATCACACAAGTTGTCCAATCTTATCGGATTGAAAGGGCAGCGGAGTGGTTCCAGGAAATAGCTCCTCCTTATAGACCGTACCCGAAACCGACACTGGTGGTCAGGTAGAGTATACCAAGGCGCTTGAGAGAACTATGCTGAAGGAACTCGGCAAATTGCACGCGTAACTTCGGAAGAAGCGTGACCCTTTTCTGCGCAAGCAGAGGAGGGTGGCACAGACCAGGGGGTAGCGACTGTTTATCAAAAACACAGGGCTCTGCGAAGCCGCAAGGCGACGTATAGGGTCTGACGCCTGCCCGGTGCTGGAAGGTTAAGAGGAGGGGTGCAAGCTCTGAATCGAAGCCCCAGTAAACGGCGGCCGTAACTATAACGGTCCTAAGGTAGCGAAATTCCTTGTCGGGTAAGTTCCGACCTGCACGAATGGCGTAACGACTTCCCCGCTGTCTCCAGCATAGACTCAGTGAAATTGAATTCCCCGTGAAGATGCGGGGTTCCTGCGGTTAGACGGAAAGACCCCGTGCACCTTTACTATAGCTTTACATTGGCATTCGTAGTGGCATGTGTAGGATAGGTGGTAGGCTTTGAAACCTGGGCGCCAGCTCAGGTGGAGCCACCCTTGAAATACCACCCTTATTACTATGGATGTCTAACCGCGGCCCGTTATCCGGGTCCGGGACAATGTATGGTGGGTAGTTTGACTGGGGCGGTCGCCTCCTAAAGAGTAACGGAGGCGCGCGATGGTGGGCTCAGAACGGTCGGAAATCGTTCGCTGAGTGCAATGGCATAAGCCTGCCTGACTGCGAGACTGACAAGTCGAGCAGAGACGAAAGTCGGTCATAGTGATCCGGTGGTCCCGCGTGGAAGGGCCATCGCTCAACGGATAAAAGGTACGCCGGGGATAACAGGCTGATGACCCCCAAGAGTCCATATCGACGGGGTTGTTTGGCACCTCGATGTCGACTCATCGCATCCTGGGGCTGGAGCAGGTCCCAAGGGTATGGCTGTTCGCCATTTAAAGCGGTACGTGAGTTGGGTTCAGAACGTCGTGAGACAGTTCGGTCCCTATCTGCCGTGGGTGTAGGAATATTGAAAGGATCTGTCCCTAGTACGAGAGGACCGGGATGGACGGATCTCTGGTGGACCTGTTGTGGCGCCAGCCGCATTGCAGGGTAGCTATATCCGGACGGGATAACCGCTGAAGGCATCTAAGCGGGAAACCCACCTTGAAACGAGTATTCCCTGAGAACCGTGGAAGACGACCACGTTGATAGGCCGGGTGTGGAAGAGCGGCAACGCTTGAAGCTTACCGGTACTAATAGTTCGATCGGCTTGATCGTTCTCATTCCTAATATCCATCTTGTTCTCGCTCACGCTTGTTCCGCCCCGCGGGCGGCGCTACGTGGGTGCGGCGCATCAGCGCCGACGGTCGGTCGACCTTGCGAAGCTTCGCTTCGAAGGGCGCCAGGCTGAAAGAACGTCAAAGGCACAAAGGCGACGATCCTTGGATCGCGCTGCGACGATCCTTTGGATCGCGCTTGAACAGCTTCTCGATTTGAACGTGCGTTTTGCCGACCTGGTGGTTATGGCGGAGCGGCTGCACCCGATCCCATTCCGAACTCGGCCGTGAAACGCTCCAGCGCTGATGGTACTTCGTCTCAAGACGCGGGAGAGTAGGTCGCTGCCAGGTCTGCCAAGCGCATGTTCATCTCACATCCGGATCAAAGGGGCCGGATGGAGACAAATCTTCTCCTTACGATAAAGGCCCGCCAAACGGGATCCTGGGCCGCGCAAGCGGCCCTTTCGTTTGCCGGACACTTGATTTTGGTAAGCTGGAGCTTACCTCTATCGTTGACGCGGGGTGGAGCAGCCCGGTAGCTCGTCAGGCTCATAACCTGAAGGTCACAGGTTCAAATCCTGTCCCCGCAACCAAAAAAACGGCCCGCCTCCCGCGGGCCGTTTTGTTTTGAGCCCTAGGTTTCTTTCAAACTCGACTCGGCGGGGCTTTGCAGCGATGGTCGCTCTGCGCTCTGCCGCCACGTTCGGCCGGGGCGCTGGTCTGGAGCGTCTCACCGTTTCACGGAAACGGCGACACGCTCTATCTCTTTGTTTTGACGCAATTCCTGACGGAAAACCGTGTCACACTTTTCCGGGAATTGCTCTAACGGCATGAGGAGCAGAAGATGCGGCAGGCGCTGATCGTGTGGGGCGGTTGGGAAGGGCACGAACCCGAAGCAGGAGCGCATGCCGTCAAGGCCATGCTCGAGGAAGAAGGCTTTACCGTGCGTGTCGAAAACACGACCGAAGCTTTCGCGGATCCGGCGATCGCCGAACTCAGCCTGATCGTGCCGATCTACACAATGTCCAAACTGAGCAAGTCGGAAGAAGCCAACCTGACCAGGGCGGTCGAGAACGGCGTCGGCCTCGGCGGCTATCATGGCGGCATGGGCGACGCATTTCGCGAATCGACGGGCTACCAGTTCATGTGCGGCGGCCAGTGGGTCGCGCATCCCGGCGACATCATCGATTACCGGGTGAACATCGTGCGGCGCGACGATCCGATCATGGATGGGATCGAGGACTTCCCTTACCGTTCAGAGCAGTATTACATGCATGTCGATCCCTCGAACGAAGTGCTGGCGACGACCACCTTCTCGGGCGAGCACGCGCCATGGATCGACGGCGTGGTCATGCCGGTGGTGTGGAAGCGCCGGCACGGCGGGGGACGGGTGTTTTATTCGTCGCTCGGCCATGTCGCCAAGGAATTCGAGGTGCCTGAAATGCGCACCATTCTGCGCCGCGGGCTTGTGTGGGCGGCACGCTGAACGACGTCCAGCCAGAGCGAGTCCATCACGTCGCCGACGTCAGCGACGAAGAGCTCCTTCTCGAACAGCCGATACATTTCGGCGTCGTCGGCGTAGAGGCGCGTTGATTTCGTCATAAGACTTGCATCCGAATGCGGGCTGGTTGGGTGGTGCGAGCCGGCCCCAGCGCCGCCGCGTTCTGCACCAGGGCGCGCATATAACCCAACGCAAAGTCCTTGCAGACGTGCCAGGGCGCGTCGCAGGACATTTCAGGCGTATGGTCGGGGATCATTACGCCGTCATAGTTCTCGTCGCGCAGGATGCGCACGATCTCGGCCATGTCGATGTCGCCGTCGTCGACGAAGGTCTCGTGATAGGTCGGAACCTTGCCGCGCACGTTGCGGAAGTGGATGTAGCCGATGCGGCGGCGTTGGGCGAAGCGCCTGACATGTCCGTAGATGCCGTCGCTGTCCGGCATCTCCTGGAGGGAACCGAGGCACAGCTCCAGCCCGTTGACCGGCGAGTCGACGATGTCTATCAGCCGGTCGTATTTTTCCGGCCGGTTGACGAGCCGCGCGGCACCACGCGGCACCTCGGCGGGCGGATCGTCGGGATGCGTCGCCAGCAGACGCCGGCCTCTTCGGCCACCGGCACGGTCTCGCGCAGGAATATTTCGAAACGCTGCCAAAGTTCCTCACTGCTGACCTGAACCGGTTCGGCGTCCGGCCGTCCGGCGCGGTAGCGCATGTTCCAGACAACGCCGTCGGGAAGAGGCAGATCGGGGTTAATGGCGGAGAGATCGAGCCCCACCGATATGGCCTCGCCGCGCGCGAAGGGCCCGCGCGACCAGCCCCAGACGCCGGCGATGGAGAAATTGTAGCCGATGCAGGGAATACCGGCGCGTTCGGCATCGCGGACCAGCCGCTTCGTCGATCTGCTTCGCCCTTTCGAGGCCGTCGAGCAAAACATCGGACCAGAAGCGGGGTGAGAAATTCTCGATAGCGGCGATCTCCAGACTTGTCGCGCACGGTCTTCACCAGGCCGGCGAAATCCTCATAGCCCCAGAGCTCGTCGCCGGAGCGGTCGCCCCAGCCCTCGGTCTCGCCGCCGGCCGACAGCGAAGGGTCGCGGCCGCGAAAATAGCTGGTGAGGTGGGCAACGATGTGGGTGGCGCCTGCCTGCCGGGCGAAGCGGAAATTGTCTTGAGTCAGCGATTACCGGTAAAGGCCAAGACCGATCTTCATGGTCATTTCACGCCGATGCCGGCGGTCAGGCCGCCATCTATTCTGTAGTCCGCGCCGGTGCAGAAACCGGCCTTGGACGAGCACAGGAAGGCGATGAGTTCCGCCACCTCCTCCGGCTCGCCGATGCGGCCAAGCGGATGGGCCGCGCCAAAGCGCCTGTAGGCCTCCTCGACATCGGCATCGCTGCCATTGTCGCCACGCGCGGCCTTCTCGAGAATAGGAGTGCGGATCGAGCCCGGGCTGACCGAATTCACCCGGATGCCGGCCGCCGCATAGTCGAGCGCCAGCGAGCGCGTCAGCGTGTGAATGGCGCCCTTGGTCGTGGCGTAGGCGGCCACATTCTGCTGGCAGGCGAAGCCCTGCACCGAAGCGACGTTGACGATGGCGCCGCCGCCGCGCTTGATCATTTCCGGTATGCCGAAATGAGCCGTCAGGTAGATCGAGCCGACATTGACCGTCATCGCCTTGTTCCAGGTTTCCCAGTCGGTCGTCGTCGCCGTTCCATAGGGATGGATCGCTGCGGAATTGACGATGATGTCGATACCGCCGAAACGTTTGACACCGGCTGCCACTACGTCGCGAACCTCATCGGCGACGGAGACGTCAACCGTTTGCACGAGCGCATTCGCCCTGGCCTTGACGAAGCTTTCCTGCATCGCGGCGTTTGCCGCCCGGTCGATGCCGCAGGCGACGATCGCGGCACCCCCTTGCGCCAGCCGTCTCGCGGTGGCGAGCGCGATGCCGGTCGTGCCAGTGATCAGCGCAACCTTGTTCTCAAATTCAGACATGATGCAAATCCTTGGAAGATGTCGGGTCCGGCTCTGCCTGCATTGCCGGCGAGGTGCGTGCGTTTTCGAGGTCGTCGGGAACGAAGCGCAGGCCGAAATCGAGATGCCGGCTCATCAGGTAGCTGTAGGCGATACGGTCGCGTGCGCGCAAAGCGGCGATGATCTCGCCATGGGCGCAGCGTGTTTCGCTCAGCACCGGCCGGATGGATTTGCCGACGGTCATGATGTGCAGAATAACCGGCGACAGGAACTGGTAAGTCTGCACGAGCATGCGGTTGCCGGCGAGCTTCATCAGCGCCAGGTGGAAATCGAAATCGCGCTGCGCTGCTTCCTGGACGTCCTTGCTGGCTTCGATCAGGCCGTTGACTTTGTCCAGGGCGTCGAGTTCGGCGGCGCCGGCATTGAGGATGATGTGCTCGCCGATGCTTACCTCGATGATGCGGCGAAACCCCTGTATGTCGTGAAAGGAGGTCCTCGAAATATCCATCTGGGCGGCAAAGAAATTCTGGATCGCGACATTCTGGCGGTCGGCCAGCACCGCCCCGACCCGCGGCTTGGGATCGATCAGGCCATAGGTGCGGATGGTGCGCAGCGCCTCGCGTATCGTGTTGCGGCTGGCGCCGAACAGTTCGCCAAGTTCCCGTTCGGTGGGCAGGACGTCGCCCACGGACATGGCGCGATTGCGAATGAGGTCGAGGATCTGCCGCACCGTATGGTCGACGGCGGAACTGCTGATCCCGGCGTCTTCCGCCGCTTCTTGATCCAAGACGTTGCCTCCTCTATTTGTTGGACCAAACCTAGAGCCAATCGAATAGGAAATCAATCATCAGCGGACAAAAGCGGGTCATCGCAACTGATGCGAAGAGCGTTCTCGCTTATTGACAGGCTTGTGGTCCAACAATATTGTCGCCTACCTGACATCGAGGAGGCTTCATGGAACAGTGCTGGCGCTGGTATGGTCCGGATGATCCGGTGACGCTTGAGCATGTCAAACAGGCCGGCGCCACAGGCGTGGTTTCGGCGCTTCACCACATCTACGACGGCAGGGCATGGCCCGAAGCCGACGTGCTCGAGCGCAAGCGGATCATCGAGGCCGCCGGCCTGACATGGTCGGTCGTCGAGAGCATCCCGGTCCACAATTCCTTCAAGATCGGCGCCCCGGAACGCGAGCGCTATGCCGGTTATTACCGCGACAGCATCCGCACGCTCGCCAGGGCCGGCATCAAGACGATCTGCTACAATTTCATGCCGGTGGTCGACTGGACGCGCACCGACCTCATGTATCGCCTGCCGACGACCGGCTATGCGCTGCGCTTCGATGCCATCGACTTTGCCGCCTATGATCTTTTCGTGCTGCAACGCAAGAATGGCGCCGCCAGCTATACGCCGGCGCGCATTGCCGAAGCCGGGACGCGACTGAAGTCGCTGACGTCGGATCAGATAGAGCGGATCGAGCGCAACCTGATCGCCGGCCTGCCGGCAACCGAGCGCAGCTACGACAGGGACAGTTTTCGCGAGGCGCTGGCCGAATACGACGCGATCGGACCGAAAGAACTGCGCGACAACCTCGCCTGGTTCCTGCGCGAGATCGTTCCGGTGGCCGAAGAGGAAGGTGCGCGCATGTGCATCCATCCGGACGATCCGCCCTTCTCGCTCTACGGCCTGCCGCGCATCGTTTCGACCGCCGACGACGCGCGTTTCATCCTCAATGCCGTCGACAGCCCGGCCAATGGGTTGACCTTCTGCACCGGCTCCTACGGCACGCGCGCCGACAACGACATTGTCGCGATGGTCAGGGAATTCGCCGACCGCATCCACTTCGTCCATCTGCGCAACATCACCATCGAAGAGGACGGCTCGTTCCATGAAGCCGAGCATCTCGAGGGCGGCACCGACATGGCGCATGTCATCCTCGCTTTGATGCAGGAGGAGGCGCGCCGTCGCAAGGAAGGTCGCGCCGACTGGCGCATTCCGATGCGGCCGGACCACGGCCATCTCCTCGCCGACGACATCGGCAAGAAAAAGATCAATCCCGGCTACTCGCTGATCGGCCGGCTGAAGGGCCTCGCCGAGCTGCGCGGCATCATGCGCGCCGTGGAGCGGTTCGGGCTGGCTTGACGCCATCAGGACGCGAACAGAGCGGCAGCCTGCAACGGCGGCCGTTCTCAAACACTCTCGAGATAGGTCTCGATCTCGAAGTCGCTGACGTTGAGCGCGAACGTGTTCAACTCCTGGCGCTTGCAGGCGATGAAGGCGTCACGCAACACGGTCGGGAAGATTTCCGCAACACGCGGCCCGGCCTCGAAAGCGGCGATCGCCGAAGCCCAATCCGGCGGCAGCTTGGCGAGCGGCAGTCCCTGGCCCTCACCGCCGGTCGGCTCGCCGGGCGAGAGCTGGCGCTCGATGCCGATCAACGCCGCGCCCAGGATCGCCGCCAGCACCAGATAGGGATTGGCATCGGCGCCGGAGACGCGGTGCTCGATGCGGCGCGCGGCCGACGGGCCGCCCGGAATGCGAATCGCCACCATACGGTTTTCGTAGCCCCAGGCGACCGCGGTCGGGGCATAGGATCGTGGCCGCAGCCGGCGGTAGGAATTGAAATGCGGCGCGAACACCAGCGTGCTTTGCGCCATCGCGGCGAGCAAGCCGCCAACCGCGTGGCGCATGGTGTCGGAGCCCTGATCGGAGCCGTCGTCGAAGACGTTGCGGCCATCCTTGTCGAGGACGCTGAAATGAACGTGGAAGCCGTTGCCGGCGCGCTCGCCATAGGGCTTGGCCATGAAGCAGGCGGCGAAACCGTGCTTGCGCGCGATCCCCTTGACAGTGCGCTTGAACAGCACCGCGTCGTCCGCCGCGCGCAACGCGTCCGGCACATGGTTGAGGTTGATCTCAAACTGGCCGACGCCGTTCTCGGCGATCGCGGTGTCGACCGGAATGTCCTGCATGCGGCAGGCTTCGTAGATGTCGTGGATGAAAGCCTCGAAATCGTCGACCTCATCGATCGAAAGCGCGGCGTCGGAATCCAGGCGCCGCCCGGTGACCGGCGAGACGGGGCCGACCGGACGTTGCGATGTCGGATCGACGAGGTAGAATTCGAGCTCGGTCGCGGTGACGGGCGTCAGGCCAAGCGCGGCATAGCGGTCGAGGATGCGGGCCAGCGCCCGGCGCGGGTCGCCGAGATAGGGCGCGCCGCTGTCGTCCGCCAGCCAGACCGGCAACAGCGCCGTGGGATGCGCCGTCCAGTTGACGGGCAGTATGCCGCGTCCCGTCCAGTGGCAAAGCCCGTCGGCGTCGCCGGTCGAGAACACCTGGGCGTTGCCTTCGATGTCCTCGCCCCAGATGTCGAGGCCGATGGCCGAGTAGGGCATGCGCAGCTTGCCCTCGAGCGCCTTGCGCGCCTGCTCGACCGGAATGCGCTTGCCGCGCATGATGCCGTTCAGGTCGCATACCGCTGCCCGCAGGCTCTGGATGTCCTTCCTACTTTCAAGCCAGTTCAAAACGTCAGCAATTGCGTCGCTCAATTTCCAGCCCTTTTCGAAGGTGCTGTAGCCCCTGTCGGCTACGATATCCATTTTTCAGCTTGTGAGTTCATGAAGACCTATCCGGCTGGAGCCGAATGATTTTTCTTCATTTTTTCAAGTCACTAGCTGGGATATCGGGCGGCATTTCGGGTCCAATCTCTGCGATCTGCGATCGCAACATAGCTGGCGGGTGAGGGAAAGCCAAGGGCATTTGATCGGTTGATTTGAAGCCCGCCGATGGGTCGCATTCCTTAGGGATTGGCCGATTCCGCGCAACTTCTTCATCCTTCGGTCTCAGCCGCGTCGCTTCGCTCTTTGCTCCGCCGAGATGAATAGACGAGCGCTCCGCCCTCAAGTCCCTACTGGCGCAGCTCCGGGAACTTGACCTGGCTAAGTATGTGGGTGGCGCCTTCGTCAATGTCGCGCACGATCGCCGCACGCGCCCTTTCGCCGTCACCGGCCTCGATCGCCGCGACGACTTCCTCGTGGTAGTCGATGCCCAGAATGCCGGCGAGATCGTCCTCGAAGCCGATGCGCAGATTTCGCAGGAAAGGACCGACCTGCATCCACACCGTCTCGATCAGGAAGATCATCTGCTCGTTGCCGCAATGGCGATAGATCGAGAATTTGAAGTCGTGGTTCTTAAGCAGATAGTTTTCGATGTCGCCGCTGCGCGCGGCCTGGGTGAGTTCGGTGCAGTGACGGCGGATGGCGCGCAGATTGTTGCCGTTGATGCGTTTTGTCGCGAACTCGGTTGCCGTGCCCTCGAGGATCGTGCGCACCGCGGTCAGTTGCTGGAAGCGGTCGGCGGAGATCATCGGCACCTCGACGCTGCCGTTCGGCATCGGGCTCAGCGCCTTGAGCGCCTGCAGCCGCGTGAAGGCGCTGCGCACCGGCATATCGCTGGTGCCGAGCTCCTTGGCGAGCTTGCGCGAGGTCAGCTTCTGGCCGGGCTGCAACTGGCCCGACATAAGGGCCCGCACGAGCTCCAGATAGACTTTCTCGTGCAGCGGAACGGTATCGACAGCGATCAGTCCGAATTGCGATTTGTCGGCCATTGGCTAAGCGTTACTTCATTCGTCCTGAAAATTGTTCCGTCGTTTAAGTCGCCGCCGCGATGCCTGCCCGGCTGTTCTTGGCGCTGCACGATAGACGGTTAACGCGCGCCGCTGCAAGCCTCGCGCCGGCGCTTGCCCAAGAGGGGTTGCCTGGGCGCTTGTCGCGGTTCAGCCGCGCTATCCGAGCCGCGCCTCGATGATCTCGACGAAGCGTGCGAAGAGACCGGCCTGCGACTTGATCTTGAGCTTGCGGTAGATGTTGCGGCGGTGGACCTTGACGGTGCCGGGCACGATGCGCAGCGCCCTGGCGATCGATTCCGTGGAGTGGCCCTGAAGCACGAGGTCGACGACCTGTTTTTCGCGCGACGTCAGCGACAGGCTCTTCCAGATATGCGCGCGATCGAGCTCGTTGGCCATTGCGATGGTTTCGCCGGAGGGAGGCAGCACAACCTCGTCGGCGGGCAAGGACGGCCAGCGCTGCTTACAGAAGCCGATCACCGCCGGCGCCATGTCGCGCAACAGCCTGGCGTCGGCGGTTCCGAACGGCCCGGTGGCGCGCAGCCGCATCAGCGACAGCACGAGCGCGTCCTTGCCGGCCAGCGGCACGAAGAAGCCGACTTCCTCGGCGAGCCGGGTCTGGCTGTAATAGGAACGATAGTATTCGCTGGCATAGAAGCGGTCCGGGGCGAGCTCGCGCATGCGCCAGAAGCCTTCCTTGCGCTCGACCGCGGCGTGGTGGAACGGGTCCAGCAGATAGGGTCCCTCCTGGTAGAGGGCGACAAATATATGGCTCTCCGTCGGCGAGAAGGTCTCGAACAAAAGCGGCGGCCGCGCAGCGCCGCGATAGCCGAAGATCACGCAGTGGTCGAAGCGGACATGGCCGCGCAGCCAGCCGACGATCGCCTTGCCGAAATGGTCGCCGCCGGTCTCGCGCGTGGCGGCGATCACGGCGGCTAAAGCGTTATAGTCATCACTGCGGGAGGCGGCCAATTCATACCCCTCAAAACGATAAAATCGGCTAAATATACCACCTACGAGGTATATACTAGGCGCCATTGGCTCTGCTAGCGTCACAACATTGCCTCACGCTATCGCTGGAGCCCGTGGCTTGACTGCAGTGCCCGATATCGAATTTCGCGCTGTCACCAAGCGCTACGGCGCCGTCACCGCGGTCGGCGGCATAGACCTTGCCATCCCGCCTTCGGCCTTCGTGGCGCTGCTCGGCCCCTCCGGTTGCGGCAAGACGACGTGCCTGCGCATGATCGGCGGCTTCGAGCAACCTAGCGAGGGCCAGGTGCTGATCCGCGGCAACAACATGGCCGGAACGCCGCCCTACCGGCGCCCGGTCAACATGGTGTTCCAGCAATATGCGCTGTTCCCGCATCTCGATGTCGAGGAGAACATTTCCTACGGCCTGCGCCAGGCGAGGCCGCGGCTGTCGTCGCGCGAGATCTCCTCAAGGGCCGGCGAGGCGCTTTCCATGGTGCAGCTCGCCGGCTACGGCCGCCGCAAGATCCACGAGCTCTCCGGCGGCCAGCAGCAGCGCGTCGCGCTCGCCCGGGCGCTGGTCAACAAGCCGGCGGTGCTGCTGCTGGACGAGCCGCTGGCGGCGCTCGACAAGAAGCTGCGCACCGACATGCAGATCGAGCTGCAGAATTTGCAGCGCGAGATCGGCATCACCTTCGTGCTGGTCACCCACGACCAGGAGGAGGCGCTGTCGATGAGCGACTTCGTCTGCGTCATGAATGGCGGCCGCGTCGTCCAACTCGGGCAGCCGAGCGAGATCTATGACGAGCCGGCGGACCTGTTCGTGGCTGACTTCGTCGGCAAGACCAATCTCGTCAGCGGCAAGGTGGCCGCACTCTCGGGCGACCTCGTCGAAGTCGCGCTTGCCGACGGCACCGTGATTTCGGCGCGCAAGCGGCTGCCGCTCAGCCGCGGCGAGGCCGTGTCCGTCAGCCTGCGGCCGGAAGCGCTCAGCCTCTCGGCGCCCGGAGGCGGCGCCTTGAAGGGCATCGTCCGCAACCGGATTTTCCTGGGCTCGACAGCCGAGTACGCAATCGAGGTCCAGGGCATCGGATCACTGCTCGCCAAGGCCGATCACGTGATCGGCAAGGGCAATCTCTTCAAGCCGGGCGAACCCGTCGCCATCGGCTTTGCCGCCGGAGCGCCGCTGGCGTTTCCGCACCCCAAGAACAACGGGACCAACCAGAGGGAAGACCAAAATGCCGAAATCCCATCGTGACGGACTGCCGATAAGCCCCGATAAATTCGTCGACCAGTTGATGCGCCTGAAGCGCGGCTCGATCAGCCGGCGCGACTTCCTCGGCCTCACCGGCCTTGGCGTCGCGACCGCGGTCATGGCGCGCGAGCTCGGCATCATGCCGACGCCGGCCTTCGCCGCCGAAAGCCTCGGCGACCGCATGTCGATCGCCACCTGGCCGAACTATCATGACCCGCAGACCTTCGAGAACTTCAAGGCCGAGACGGGCGTGGCCGTCGAGGTCAACGTCTTCGGATCGAACGAGGAGATGCTGGCCAAGCTGCAGGCCGGCGGCTCGGGCTGGAGCCTGTTCGTGCCGACCAACTACACCATCTCGACTTACAAGAAGCTCGGCATCATCGAGCCGCTGGACATGGCAAAGCTCGGCAATTTCGACGGCAAGTCGGAGGATGCGCGCTTCACGGCGGAAGGCACGATCGACGCCACGACCTACGCGGTGCCGAAGAACTGGGGCACGACCGGCTTTGCCGTCAACACCAAGAAGCTGACCAAGCCGATGTCGAGCTGGAAGGAGTTCTGGGACACGGCCATGGCTGAAGGCGACGGCCGCACCATGGTGCATGACTATCAGCTGACCACGATCGGCAATGCGTTGAAGTATTACGGCTACTCATTCAACTCGCTGAAGCAGGACGAGCTCGCCAAGGCCGAGGAACTGCTGCTCAAGGTCAAGCCGCATCTCTTCGCGGTGTCGAGCGACTATCAGCCCGGAATGCGCGCCGGCGACGCCTGGATGACCATGTGCTGGACCAATGACGGCGCGCAGCTCCATCGCGACATTCCCGAGATCGCCTATGTGCTCGGCAAGGAAGGCGGCGAAATCTGGACCGATTTCTACGCCATCCCGAAGGATGCGCCGAACAAGCCCGCCGGCTATGCGCTGCTCAACTATCTGATGAACCCGAAGGTGGCGGTGAAAGAGCATCTGGCCAACGGCGCACCCTCGATCGATGCGCGCGTCAACGCGCTGCTGCCGAAGGAGGTGCTCGACAACCCGATCCTCTATCCGGCAGCAGATCTCCTGAAGCCGCTCGAGTTCGGCGCCGCCGCGACGCTGACCGATCCGGGCCGCGCCGAGCTGATGGCGCGCTTCAAGTCGGCTTGAGCGCGCCCGGCAACAAACCCGAACCATAAAATGCGACCGGCGGACGAAGGTCCGCCGGTGCCCAAACGGTTTTCTCGATGCGCGGCAGTCTCTTTCGCAAGAATCTCGTGACGGCGCTGCTGCTTGCTCCGGCGGCGGCGTGGCTGGTCGTGTTCCTGGTACTGCCCTTCGTCGCCATCGCCATTTTCAGCGTCGGCGAGCGGGCGCCGGAGGGCGGCTACCAGGCTGCCTTGACGTTGGCGCAATACGCCAACCTGCCGGCGCGTGCGACCGCCTTCTGGAACACAATGGTGCTGGCGCCGGTCGGCGCGCTCGGCTGCCTGCTGGTTGCCTATCCGGTCGCCTATTACCTCGCGCTGCGCGCACCGCAACGCTGGCGGCTGATCCTGCTCGCGCTGATCGTCATTCCGTTCTGGACCAGCCTGCTGATGCGCACCTATGCCTGGATGTACATTCTTGGCGGGCGGGGCATCCCGGCCTTGCTTGCCTATGTCGGCATCGAGGATTTGCGACTGATCAATACGCCGGGCGCCGTGCTGCTCGGCATCGTCTACGGCTACCTACCGCTGATGATCCTGCCGATCTATGTCAGCCTGGAGCGGCTCGACCGCCGGCTGCTGGAAGCCTCTGCCGATCTGGGCGCCACGCCGCTGTCGACTTTCCTCGGCGTGACGCTCAGGCTGTCGCTGCCCGGCGTCATGACCGGCTTCTCTTTGGTGATGATCCTGCTGCTCGGCGAATATCTGATCCCGACGCTGCTCGGCGGCGGCAAGGTGTTCTTCATCGGCAACGCGCTGGTCGACCTGTTCCTGCAGTCGCGCAACTGGCCGTTCGGTTCAGCCATCGCCATCACGCTGGTGCTGGTCTCGGTGGTGGTGCTGATCGTCGCCAACCGCATCTCGACCCGGCTTTCGGGCGCACGCCGGGTGGACCTGATCTGATGCGTGCCTTCGTCGTCGCCGTCTTCGCTTTCCTCTATCTGCCGATCGCGCTGGTCGTGCTGTTCTCCTTCAACGCCGGCCATCATGCCAGCGAGTTCACCGGCTTCTCCGCCCAGTGGTACGGCAAGGCGCTGTCCAACCCGTTCCTGGTCGAGGCGCTGAAGAACAGCCTGTTCATCGCCACCACCAGCGCGGTGCTTGCCGCGTTCTGCGGCACCGCCGCAGCGCTCGGGCTGCAGCGCGTCGGCGCCCGGACAAGGGCGGCGTTCGACGCCTTGCTGGGCGCGGCGATCGTCGTTCCGGGCGTCGTCATCGGCATCTCGACGCTGGTCGCGCTGGTGCAGTTGTTCGCCGTCGTCAATCCGTTCCTCGCGTCTTTGTGGCCGACCGGTCAGCCGCCGCGTCTTGCGCTCGGCTACGGCTCGATCATCGCCGCGCACGGCCTGTTTTCGATGGCGCTGGTGACGATGATCGTCGGCACGCGGCTCGCCAGCCTCGACCGCAACCTGGTCGAGGCATCGAGCGATCTCTACGCCACGCCGCTGACGACGTTCCGCTCGATCGTGCTGCCGCAGATCATGCCGGCGGTGATCGCCGGCTTTCTGCTCGCTTTCACCTTTTCCTTCGACGATTTCATCATCGCCTTCTTCGTCGCCGGCGCGCAGACGACACTGCCGATCTATGTCTTCGCCTCGATCCGGCGCGGCGTGACGCCGGAAATCAATGCCATCGCGACGATCGTGCTCGCCGCCTCGGTCCTGCTCGTGCTGCTTGCCCAATGGCAGCTCGGCCGACGAAAACCATCGCCTTGAAAGACAAACCCATGATTTTGAAAGACCGCATCGCCGTGGTGACGGGCGCTGGATCGGGCATCGGGCGTGCCGGCGCGCTTATCATGGCCAGGGAAGGTGCGGTCGTGGTGATCGCCGACCGTGATCCGGCGGCGGGCGAAGCCACGGCCTCCGACATCCGCGAAGCCGGGGGTCGCGCCGAGGCGGTCGCCACCGATGTCGGCAATGACACGGCCGTCGAGGGCCTCATCGAGGGAACGCTCGGCAAGCATGGCCGGATCGATATCCTGCACAGCCACGCCGGCATCCAGGTCGGCGGCACGCTGACCGAAGTTGGCACGGACGGGATGGATGCCTCGTGGCGCATCAACGTGCGGGCCCAGTTCCTGGCGGCAAAAACGGTCATGCCTTCGATGATCGCGCAGGGCGGCGGCGTCATCCTCAACACGGCGTCCAATTCCGGCGTCTTCTACGATCGCGAGATGATCGCCTATGCCACCTCCAAGCACGCCGTGGTGGCGATGACCAGGCAGATGTCGCTCGACTACGCCAAACACAATGTGCGCATCAACGCGCTCTGCCCGGGTTGGGTCGACACGCCGTTCAACGAACCGTTCATCGCCCAGATGGGCGGGCGCGACGCGATCGAAAACTACGTCCGCACCAAGATCCCGATGGGGCGGTGGGCGAGCGCGGAGGAGATCGCCGAAGCCATCCTGTTCCTTGTCTCCGACCGTTCGTCCTTCATGACCGGACAAGCCCTGGTCGTGGATGGCGGCGAGAGCATCGGCTGAGGCGTCTTTGGCAAACGGCCTTGCGCCGGAACCGATGATCGGTCAAACCTCCAAGTCCCGTTCCTCGATGAGACCCGTCATGCAAGCTGCAGAACAGCGATACCGCGCCAGGCATTCCGTCTTTGCCTGCGGTATTTCTTTTGCGCGCGCGGGGTATCGCTGATCATGCGCTGCTGCCGCCACGAGAACCTGCAGCGCGCGGAGGAGACCAAGGTCGGTTCGCATGTCGTCCGCGACGGTTGGACCGAAGGGGTGCAAGGCGCGCTGGACCCGGCCTTCGGCCGGTCAACAGGCGGGCGTCCGTTCTCGGATAACGCAGCTTAGATAACGCCCTACCAGAACGGACATGCCCGCCGAAGCGATTTCTCCTTCGTACGGACATGACCAATGCCTGACAATCATGACTCTTCACTCGCCGGCGCGGACACGCAGAGCTGGCTGAAAACGCATGCGATCAACGAGGTCGAGTGCCTCGTGCCCGACGTCAATGGCGTGCTGCGCGGCAAAGCCTTGCCGGCGGCCAAATTCCTCAAATCGCTCGGGGACCGGGCGCTCTATCTGCCGAGCAGCGCCTTCCTGGTCGCCATCGACGGCCGCTATTCCGGCTCCATCGACGAGGGTTTTGCCTACCAGGATCCCGACACGCGCATGGTGCCCGACCTTTCGACGCTGTGCGTTGCGCCAGGCAGCGCCGGCAGGGCCTATGTCATTGCCGACACCTTCCATATGGACGACCGGCCCTGGATGGCGTCGCCGCGCCATGTCCTGAGAGCGGTGCTCGACCTCTACCGCCAACGCGGCTGGCGCGCGGTGATGGCGCCGGAACTGGAATTCTATCTGACCGCGCCCAACCCCGATCCGGACCGGCCGCTGACCGCGCCGGTCGGGCGCAACGGCCGGCCGGAAAGCGTGCAGCATCCTTACGACATGCAGGCGTTGGAGGAATTCGAGGCGGTGACGCGGCGTCTTTACGAACATGCCGCGACCGCCGGTCTGCCGCTCGACACGCTGATCCATGAATCCGGCACGGCACAGCTTGAAATCAACTTCCTGCACGGCGATCCGCTGGCGCTCGCCGACAAGGTGCTCTTGTTCAAGCGCCTGGCACGCCAGGCAGCTCAGGCGAGCGGCATGCACGCCACCTTCATGGCCAAGCCGATCGCTGCGCAGGCCGGCAGCTCGATGCATCTGCACATGTCGATCGTCGACGAGAGGGGCGAGCCCTTGTTTGCAAGCAAGGACGGCGAGGACACGGGGATGTTCGCGCATTTCATCGGCGGTCTGCAGAAGTATGTCCCCGAAATCATGCCGCTGTTTGCGCCCAACGTTAACTCCTACCGGCGCATCCGGCCAAACCACAGCGCGCCGGCCAACGTCGAATGGTCGCATGACAATCGCTCCTGCGGCCTGCGCGTGCCGATGGGTGGGCGCGCCGCACGGCGGATCGAGAACCGGCTGCCCGGCGCCGATGCCAATCCCTATCTCGCCATGGCCGGCTCGCTGATCGCCGGCTATCTCGGCATCGTGGAGAGGCTTGCGCGCTCGCCGGAAGCCTTCGGCAATGCCTATCGCAGCCGGAGCACGCTGCCGAAAACCATGGAGGAAGCGCTGGAGCGTTTCTCGGCCTGCGGCCCGGTGCGGGCACTGCTCGGCGAGGATTTCTTCCAGACCTATCTGCGCGTGAAGAGCGTCGAGCTCGACCTGTTCCAGAGCGTCGTGACGTCGTGGGAGCGCGACCATCTGTTGCTCAAGGTGTGACCATGGCCCGTTCAACAGGTTTCAATTCCGGTCTCGATATCGGCAAATCCTACTATGTCGCCACCGCCAATCCAGCGCCCGACCATCCGGCTTTAGCCGGCGATGTCGAGGCAGATCTGGTGGTGGTCGGCGGTGGCTGCACCGGGCTGTCGGCGGCGCTGCATGCGGCCGAGCGCGGCCTGAAGGTGGTGCTGCTCGAAGGCGGCAGGATCGGCTGGGGCGCTTCGGGCCGCAATGGCGGCCAGATGATCCCAGGCCTGCGCAAGGGCGCCAGGGGCCTGGTCAAAGCCTTCGGGGCGGAACGGGCAAAGGCGCTGTTCGATCTGGCTTTCGAGGCTCACGGACTGGTGCTCGACATCATCGAGCGCCACGGCATCGCGTGCGACCTGCGCCAGACCGGCCATCTCGTCGGCGCCGTCAACGGGTCCGACATGCGTGACTTCGAGGCAGAAGCCGAGTGCCTCGCCAAGGTGATGAAGTTTACGGATGTCGAGATCCTGTCGGCGGCGCAGGCGCGGCAGATGGTGGACACGCCTTATCAAGGCGCGGTCTTCGAGAGGCTCGGCGGCCACATGCATCCGCTCAACTACACGCTGGGGCTCGCCCGCGCGGCGGTCAGCGCCGGCGTCATCATCCACGAGAACTCGGTAGCGGTTCGCTTGGAGCGCGAGCCTTCCATCCGGGTGTTCACCGACAAGGGCTCGGTCCGCGCCAGGCATGTCGTGCTGGCCGGCGACGCGCTGCTCAAGGGGCTCGAACCACGCGTCAACAGCCGCATCATGCCGGTCGGCAACTATATCGTCGCCACCGAGCCTTTGGGCGAACGCAATGTCATCCCGGCGAATGTCGCGGTCTCAGACACGCTCTTCGTCGTCAACTACTACCGCATGTCGGCGGATGGCCGCCTGCTGTTCGGCGGCGGCGAGCGCTACACGCCGTCGCCGCCGGCCGACATCGCCGGCTTCGTGCGGCCGCATATGGAAAGGACTTTTCCGCAATTGCGCGGCTGCCGCATCGACCACGCCTGGGGCGGACTGGTGTCCGTCACCACGTCGCGCCTGCCGCATGTCGGGCATTACGGCGAGGTCTATTTCGCGCATGGCTATTCCGGCAAGGGCGTCATCCTGTCGACGCTGTCGGGCAAGCTGCTGGCGGAAGCGATTACCGGCGACGCCTCGCGGCTCGACCTGTTCTCGACGCTGACGCCGCTGCCGTTCCCCGGAGGCACGGCGCTGCGCGGCCCGCTCTATGTGCTTGGCATGCTGTGGTACGCCATGCGCGATCGGCTGAGGCATTGAAGCGCCGGCTTTCCCGGCGTTGTCGGCATGGCTAAGGTCTTGACGCCGGGGACGTATCTCCGGCGCCGGCTTTAGTCATTTGGCAATCGCCGCAGCGAAGGAAAGAGCGATGAACATCGAACCGGGCCGACTGACGAAGAAAGAGCGACATGAGCTGATCCTGTCGGAGGTCCGGCGCTCGGCGTCGATCCGCATCTCGAAGCTCGCCCGGCGTATCGGCGTCGCCGGCGAGACCATCCGCCGCGACCTCATCGAGCTTGGCGAGGCGGGGCTGATCAACCGCACCTATGGCGGCGCGACCATTTCGCTGGTGACGTCGGAACCCGTGATCGCCGAACGTGGCCTCACCATGGTCGAGGAACGGGCCCGCGTCGGGCGTGGTGCCGCCGGCTTGATCGAGAAGGGCCGCATCGTGATGATCGATGGCGGGTCGACCACCTACGAGGTCGCGCGCAGCCTCTCGCAGTTCGGCCGGGATCTGACGATCATCACCAACTCCGTCGGCGTCGCCTCAGTGGCCGGCGCCAATCCCAGTTTCCGCGTCATCCTTTGCCCCGGCACCTATGACAGCCGCGAGGCCGCCGTGCTCGGCGAGGACACGGTCGAATTCGTGCGCCGCTACAATGCCGACGTCGCCATCATCGGGGCCTCGGCGCTGAACGCCGAGGGACCGAGCGACATGGTCTCCGGTGCCGCGGCGGTGAAACGCGCGATGATGGCGCGGTCGCTGTCGACGATGCTGGTCGTCACCAACGACAAGTTCGGCCGCGGCAGCCTCGAACGCGTTTGCGCGTTGAGCGATATTTCCGACGTCGTTACCGACAGCGAGCCGGCGGGGGAGCTGCGCGCTGCGATCGAGGAAGCAGGCGGCGAGCTGCACGTCTTTGCCGAAGGCTGAACAGTTCTCCGGCTAAGCGTCGCGGTTGGTCAGCGCGATATGGCAGCAGCCGGGGCCATGGCCCGGCGTCCAGGTGACATTGGCGAAGCGCACGCCCGTGGCCTCGAACAGGCCGCGGTCGAAGGCGCCGGCGATACGGCACAGTGTGGCCAGTTTTTCCTCGCCGACGCCGGCCTCGATCCAGGCGTCCTTCAGCGGGCAGCGCCTCACCCTGAAAGCGATATGGTCGGGGCCACGCTCGACATCGGTGGGATACATGCGGCCACCGTCCGGACTGACGGCCAGAAACGCCTCGCCGATCGCCGGCGCGTCGTTGGGGCCGAAGCCGGCGAAGGCGGCAGCCGCGACTTCCCGGCCCCGTTTCTCGATGGTTCGGATCATCACCGCTTCGGCCTGCTCGGGGCCGATCTCGGCCGTCAGCTCGTCGAGCAACAGGCGGTAGAGGTCGGCGCGGTTGCGGAAGGCGGAGTCGAGTTCGCGTGACAGTTTTTCGGCTCTGGCGGCTTCGGAATCGTTCATAGGCACGTCCTGATGATGGTGTTTGGCCATGATCTTGTCCGCGAACCGGTTCCCACTTTGCGGGATCATGGTCGGTTCCTGTTCAGTCTGGGTGTCGCCGCCACCAGCGCCTTGCCGATCGCCGATTGCGGATCGGCGATGACGGCGCGGGCATCGCCGCTCTCGACGATCCGGCCGGCATCGAGGATGACGACGCGATGCGCGACAGCTCGGATGACGCCGAGGTCATGGGAAATGAACAGATAGGCGATCCGTTCCTGGCTTTGCAGGTCGAGGAGCAATTCCAGGATCCGTCCGCGCACCGATACGTCGAGCGCCGACACGGCTTCGTCGAGCACGATCAGCGACGGCCGCGTGGCGATGGCGCGGGCGATCGCCACCCGCTGGCGCTGACCGCCGGAAATCTCGTGGATGGCGCGCTGGGCAAGGCCGGCGTCGAGGCCGACGCGCTCCAGCAGTGCCGCGATACGGTGCGGGCGCTCGGTGTGCGAGGCGATGCCGTGGATGCGCAAGGGATCGTCCAGCACGCGCGCCACGGTGGCGCGCGGATTGAACGCGGCGAGAGGGTCCTGGAAGACCATCTGGAGCTTAGCCCGTCTGGCGCGCAGAGCTGCTCCTGACAATGCAAGAAAGTCCGCACCCTCGAACTCGATGCGGCCGGCATCAGGTTCCAAAAGCCGCAGCACCAGCCTTGCGATCGTCGATTTGCCGCTTCCGGACGGGCCGGCGAGCGCCAGCGTCTGCGCCTGCCCGATCTCGAAGGAAACGGCCTCGACCGCGGCGAAAGGCTTGCCACCGCGACGATAGCGCTTGGTGAGATCGGAGACGGCAAGCACGGTCATGACTGAGCGCCTCGCCGATCAAGCAAAGGCGCTGCGTCAAGGCCGAGATGGGCGTCGAGCAGGGCCCGGGTGTAGACGTGGCGTGGTGCGTCCAGGATCTGATTGGTCTCGCCGAGGTCAATCAGTTCGCCATGGCGCAGCACCGCGATGCGATCGGCAAGTGTGGCTGCGAGCGCGATGTCGTGGCTGATGAAAAGCAGCGTCATGCCGTCCTCGGCTACCAGCCTGCGGATCAGGGCGACAATCTCGGCCTGCACGATGGTGTCGAGCGCGCTGGTCGCCTCGTCGGCGATCAAGAGCTTTGGTCCGGCGGCGATGGCCGCGGCGATCGCCACGCGCTGCCTCTGGCCGCCGGAGAGTTGGTGCGGATAGGCGCGGAGGATGGCATCAGGATCGGGGAGGCGCACGCGCTCAAGGAGGGATTTGGCTATCGCAAAGGCGTCTTGCCAGCCGATGCCGAGATGAGCGCGGGCGACTTCGGCGATTTGCCTGCCGACCGGCATGACCGGGTCGAGGCTGGAGGAGGGGTCTTGGAAGATGAAACCGATGTCGCGGCCGAGGCGGGGCGTGCTCGAGTTAATCGCGCTTGCTTGGCGATCCTTCGATCCCCTGGCGTCAGCGTCTGTCGGCAAGAACCAGTCGATGCACCCATCGATCTTGGCACCCCACGCCAACAACCCAGCAATCACCAGAGCCAGCGTGCTTTTGCCCGAGCCACTTTCGCCGATGATCGCCAGGCGCTCACCGGCCTCGACGTCCAGGCTGATGCCCTTGAGCGCCGCCAAGCCATCGCCACGGTAGCGCACGGCAAGGTCGCGGATCGAGAGCAGCGTGGTCACGACAGGCTCCTGCGCACCGCGCTGCTTTCCACCACGCCTTCGCCGGCGAGGTAGACGCCGAGCACCGTCAGCACGAGCGCGATACCCGGAACGATCGACAGAAAAGGCGCGGTGCGCAAAACGGCGCGGCCCTCGGCGATCATGCCGCCCCATGTGACGCGGTTGGGATCGCCGAGTCCGAGGAACGAAAGCGCCGCCTCGGTCAGGATCGCCGCCGCCACGATCACCGAAGACAGCGCCAGCACCGGAGGCAGGGCGTTGGGCAGCACCTCGCGGAAGGCGATCTCCATCGGCTGCATGCCGATGACGCGAGCGCCGGCGACGTAGTCGCGTTCGCGGATCGACAGCACCTCCGCGCGGGCGACGCGCGCCGGCCCGGTCCAGGCGCCGAGCGCGATCGCCGCCACGACGACGCCCAGCGATGGCCCGACGATACTAACGAAGGCAAGCGCGAGCAGGAAGCTCGGAACGGTCTGAAAGGCATCCGTGATGCGCATCAACGCTTCGTCGATCAGGCCGCCTGCGAAGCCGGCTAAAGTGCCGACCACCGCGCCGATCAGCAGCGCCGCGGCGGCCGCCGCCAGCCCGACTGCCAGCGAGGTGCGGGCGCCGTGGAAAAGCTCGGCGAGCACGTCGCGACCGAGCCGGTCGGTGCCGAGGGGCAGCGACCAGTCCTGGAACGGCGGCAACAGAGCCGGGCCGGCGATTGCCTGCGGGTCGCCGGGAAACAGCAGCGGAGCCGCCAATGCCATCACAATGAGCAAGGCTAGGGTGTTTGCGCCGGCGATTGCTTCCGGCGTGCGAAAGAAGCGACGCAGCCGGTTCATGCGCCGGCCTCGCCGGCGCCGACGCGCGGATCGAGGAAGGCATAGGCGAGATCGACCAGAAGGTTGATGACGATGACCAGGACGGCGCTGACCAGGATGATGCCGAGCAGCAGCGGCGTGTCGCGTCCGGCGACGGCCTCCTGCGCCAGCCGGCCAAGCCCCGGTACGGCAAAGACGCTTTCGATGACGACGCTGCCGCCCAGCATCTGCGCTGATTGCAGGCCAAGCATGGTGACCAGCGGCGAGAGCGCGTTGCGGGCGACATGGGCAAGCACGATGCGCCGGCGCGGCAGGCCCCTGGCGCGGGCGGCGAGCACGAAATCCTGCCGCCAGGCCTCGGCCATGCCGGCGCGCATCATGCGCAGATAGAGCGCCAGATAGATGAAGCCGAGCGCCGATACCGGCAGCACGAGATGGGTGGCGATGTCGGCAGCGCGCGCCAACCCGGTCTTGCCGGAAGCGATGGTCTCGATGCCGCCGATCGGCAGCCAGCGCAGGTCGACGGCGAAGACGACGATGAGCACCAGGCCTAGCCAGAAGCCCGGTACGGCGTAAAGCGCCAGCGAGCTGATCGAGAGGAAGCGATCGCGAAAGCTGCCGGGCCGTGCGCCGGCATAGATGCCGAGCGCCGAACCGAGGCCGAAGGAGAGCGCGGTGGCACTGCCCATCAGCATCAGCGTGGTCGGCAGGCGTTCGAGAATGACTTCGCGGATCGGTCGCGAGAAGGTGACGGACTGGCCGAGGTCGAGGCGCAACAGCGCCCAGAGATAGTTGGCAAGGCGGGTGAGTTCAGACTGGTCGAGGCCCCAGCGGTGGCGCAGCAACTCGATCATACCGGCATCGCCGCCGGTCGAGACGATGTAGGCGTCGACGGCATCGCCGGGGGCAGCTTCGAGAAGCAGGAAGCTGCCGATGACGACGATCAGGAGCACGAAAAAACTGCCGACGAGGCGGCGGCGCAGGAGGGTTATGGCGCGGGTCATGCGCGCCTCGGAGACTTGGCGATTTGCTGGCTATTATTGCGCCAAGCCACCCCCCTCTGTCCTGCCGGACATCTCCCCCTCAAGGGGGGAGATTGACCTTCACCACTGGCTTCGCCAATCCCGAACGTTGCAGGACCGGCGGGACAGACAAGCCGCTGATCTCCCCCCTTGAGGGGGAGATGTCCGGCAGGACAGAGGGGGGTATCGTAGAGCTCGAAGTCTACGATGAGTTCGCCGCGAACGCTCATCCGCGCAAGTGTGTCACGATTCCAAATAGGTGTCCGCCCAGTTCGACACCGCCCAGCGCGGGTTGTTGGCGATGTTGCCGACGGTGTCGCGGGCGACGGAAATGAAGCTCCATTCGGCGACGTTGATCAGCGGCAGGTCGGCGGCCACCTTCTTCTGGAATTGCTTATAGAGTTCGGTGCGGGCGGTGGTGTCGAGCGTCTCGGATGCCTTGGCGATCAGCGCGTCGAGGTCGGGGTTCTTGTAGCCGCCCTGGTTGGAAAAAGGCACGCCGTCCGGGATGCCGCTCTGCACAAGGATAGTGGTCGAGATGGCCGGGTCGCCGCGGAACACCGGGGGGCCGACGGCGAGGTCGAAGGCGTGGTCGGTGTAGACCGCCTTGATATGCGCGGCGGAATCGTTGTTGACGATCTCGGCGTCGATGCCGATGGCGGCGAGCGCCTGGCGCAGATAGTCGCCGAACTGCTTCGTTTCGTTGAAGTAGGGCGCGGGCAGCAGTTTCAGCGCAAACCGCTTGCCGTCGTCGGCGCGCTTATAGCCGGCTTCGTCTAGCAGCGCGTTGGCCTTGGCGACGTCGAAGGGATAGGTCGGCACGTCGGCGGTGTAGAATTGCGGATCGTTCTTCGGCACCGGCCCCGTGGCGGTCGCCGCGTAGCCGAGGAAGATCGTCTTGACGACGAAATCCTTGTCGATGGCATGCGCGATCGCCTGCCGCACCTTGAGGTCGGCCAGTTCCTTGCGGCGGTGGTTGATCTCGACGACGAGCTGGTAGGTCAGACCCTCATAGCCTTTGGTGATGACCTTCAGGCCGGGCACTTTGGCAATGCGGCCGAGGTCGGCGAGCGGCACGGCGGAAAAGGCGGCGAGCTGGATCTCTTCGGCTTCAAGCCCGGCGGCGGCCGAGGTGCGGTCCGGTAGCACCTGGTAGACGATCTCGTCGAGATAGGGCTCGTCCTTGCCCCAATAGGCATCGTTCTTCGACAGGCGGTAATATTGGCCGGCCTTGTATTCGGCGAATTTGAACGGGCCGGTGCCGACCGGCGCGTTGTTGGCCGGGTTCTCCTCGATCTTGCCCACCTCGTAGACATGCTTCGGCACGACGCTCGACAGCGCTGGCAGCGCGTTGCGGATTAGCTGGAACGGCGTCGGCTTGGCGAATTTGAAGACCGCCGTCAATTCGTCCGGCGTGTCGACGGCCTCGAGGTCCTTGAACACGGTGCGGCCGAGATTCTGCAGCGGCTTCCAGATACTCAACGCGGAAAAGGCGACGTCAGCGGACGTGAAAGGCTTGCCGTCATGCCACTTCACGCCGTCACGCAATTTGAAGGTCACCGACAGGCCGTCGGTGGCGCCTTGCCAGGAAAGCGCCAGGCGCGGCTCAAGCCCGTCCTTGCCGTCGAAGGAGGCCTCGGCCAGCGTCTCGACGATCTTGCTGGAGATGAAGAAGACACCGTTGGAGGCGACGATCGCCGGGTTGAGGTTGCGCGGCTCGGAGTCGGCGGCGACGATCAGCCTTCCGCCCCTCTTCGGCGCCTGGGTCCGGCCGATGGTCGGGAGCGCGGTCGAAGCTAGAAGCAGCGCCGAGCCGGCCAGCAGGCCGCGGCGTGAAATCGTCAATTCGGACATCGATCAGACTCCCCTCTTCGCGCGTCGGCAGGCGCGGCAATGCGGTGATTATCGCCCTTGCCAAAGGTTTCGCCAGAGACGGATTTGGCGCATCATGGCTTGGCTTTGAAATTTTCGTCCGCTGGACCAGTTATGTCCGGGAAACGCAAATCACCAATCTGGTAGGACCAGATAAACCAAACTGACGTAGATGGAGACGCCGCGACGTAGCCATTGTCGAGTTTGTATCAATTCTGGCTGGACCAGAGAGGCCAAAATGATGCAGATTTGGCTAACATCGAGACTGGCCGCTTGAGAAGGCCGACAGTTCCAGGGAGAGGCAGATGAACATCGCTCCGGGCAAAACCGAGGTCAGCATTCCGTTCGATCAGGCGCGGATCGACCGGCTGATGGACGAGGCCGGCATTGACGTGCTGTTCGCCACTTCCAAGCACAACACGCAATATCTGCTCGGCGGCTACAAGTTCATCTTCTTCGCGGCCATGGATGCGATCGGCCACAGCCGCTACCTGCCGATCGTCCTTTATGAGAAGGGCGGGCCGGAACATGCCGCCTATATCGGCAACAAGATGGAAGGCGGCGAACACCAGAACCATCCGTTCTGGACGCCGACCTTGCATGCGGCCTCCTGGGGCACGCTCGATGCCGCCAATCTCGCGGTGGAGCATCTGCGCAAGATCGGCAAGAGCGCGGCTCGCATCGGCATCGAGCCGGGCTTCCTGCCGTCCGATGCCTATACGCTGATCCGCAAGGCTTTGCCGGATGCGAAGCTGATCGACGCGACCGACATGCTGGAGCGCATGCGCGCCATCAAGACCGAGAGCGAGCTGGAACAGCTGCGCATCGCCTCCGAACTGATCACCGATTCCATGTTGGCGACCATCGCCTGGGCGAGGGAAGGCACGAGCAAGACCGACATCATCGAGCGGCTCAGGCGCGAGGAGACCAATCGCGGCGCGCATTTCGAGTACTGCCTGCTGACGCTGGGCTCCAGCCACAATCGTGCCGCCTCGAGCCAGACCTGGAAGAAAGGCGAGGTGATGTCGATCGATTCCGGCGGCAATTATCACGGCTATATCGGCGACCTTTGCCGCATGGGCGTGCTCGGCGAGCCGGATGCCGAACTGGAGGACCTGCTGGCCGAGGTCGAGGCCGTGCAGCAGGCGGCCTTTTCCAAGGTCAAGGCCGGCACGCTGGGCGGCGACATGATCGCCCATGCGGAGAGCGTGCTGAAGGCTTCGAAGGTCGCCGCATACACGGATTTCTTCGCCCACGGCATGGGGTTGATCACCCATGAGGCGCCGTTCCTGATGACCAATCATCCGGTCGCCTATGAAGGGACCTACGCGGCAAAGCCGCTGGAAAAGAACATGGTGCTTTCGGTCGAGACGACCATGCTCCACCCGACACGCGGCTTCATCAAGCTGGAAGATACGGTCGCGGTGACCGATGCGGGCTATGTGATGTTTGGCGATCGGGGGCGTGGGTGGAACCGGGGTGGGCTCTGAGTTCGAGCCCGATGTCCCGGCGTATGACGCCGGGACGGAATGGCGACAGTCTTACTTGCCTACAGGCAGCAGCCTGAAATCCGGCAGGTCGCGCAACGCGAGTTCCGGGCCGGCTGGCGAATAGACGACGAAAAGCTGCATCGGCTGGTCGCCGGTGTTGAGCGTCGAGTGGAACCGGCTTTCCGGCACATAGATGGTGCAGCCGGGCCCGACCTTCGCCACCACGGGATTGCCTATCTCGTCCTCGACCATCTGCTCGCCATGGCCGGAGATGACGAAGATGATCTCTTCGGCGCCGGGGTGGTTGTGGCGGGTGTGGCCCTTGCCGGGCGGCAGGTCGACGACACCGCCGGAGAAGCGTTCCGCGCCATTCACTTCCGGCGCGACTGTCAGCGCCAGCTTGCCCCAGTCGAAGCCGAAGGCGCTGACGTCCTTCGGGTAGACGAACACCTTGCTGCTGTCGGCCATTGTCTCATCCCTTCCTTTTCGTGACCGCGACCGCCTTGAAATCCGCCGTCTGCCTGGCGATCGCCGCTTCGGCCGGCAGCCGCTCCATCGAGCTTGCGCCATAGAAGCCGTGCAGGCCCTCACAGCGCTCCAGGATGTAGCGCGCATCGTCGGGCATCGAGATCGGCCCGCCGTGGCAAAGCAGGATAATGTCCTTGCTAACCGAACGCGCCGCGTCGGCAATGGCGTCGATCTCCTTGACGCAGGCATCGAGCGACTTCGCCGACGTGGCGCCGATCGAGCCGCCGGTCGTGACGCCCATGTGGGCGACGACGATGTCGGCGCCGGCTCGTGCCATGGCGCGCGCCTCGTCCGGGTTGAAAACGTAGGGCGTGCTCAAGAGGTCGAGCTTGTGTGCCTCGGCGATCATGTCGACCTCGAGGCCGAAGCCCATGCCTGTCTCCTCGAAACTCTGCCGCATGGTGCCGTCGAACAGGCCGACGGTCGGAAAGTTCTGCACGCCGGAAAAGCCCATCGTCTTCAGCTCGGCGAGCAGCAGCGGCATGATGACGAAGGGATCAGTGCCGTTGACGCCGGCAAGCACCGGCGTCTTCTTCACCACCGGCAGCACCTCATAGGCCATTTCCTTGACGATCTCGTTGGCGTTGCCATAGGCGAGCAGGCCCGCGGCCGAGCCGCGCCCAGCCATGCGGTAGCGGCCGGAATTATAGATGATGATCAAGTCGATGCCGCCGGCTTCCTCGGCTTTGGCCGACAGGCCGGTGCCGGCGCCGCCGCCGACGATCGGCACGCCATCGGCGATCATCTTGCGGAATTTTCCCAGGATTTCCTTGCGCGGGATGGCGGCCATGCTTGTCGTGTCTCACTTCCTGGCGATGTCGAGGAAAGCCTCGGCCGCGGCCTTGGCGAATGCAGGGTCGTTGATGTGCAGCGGCAGGCGCGTCACGGTGCGGTTCCCGGCCGGCTTGATCGTGCGTTCGATGGCTTCGAACAGCACTGCGTCGGCTTCCAGGTCGAAGAAGGCGCCGCCTTCGACATCCAGCGCTGAGACGCCCCTTTCCGGGATCAGGAAGCGGACCGGGCCATCGCATCGGGCGAGCCGCCCGCCGATCCATTCGCCGATCTGGCGGCATTCGTCGGCGGTGGTGCGCATCAGCGTGACATTGGGATTGTGCTCGTAGAAGAGACGGCCGCGATAGCGTTCGGGGATCGTGGGCGGCGCCCAGAAGTTGACCATGTCGAGCGCGCCGACCGAGCCGACGTAAGGCACCCTGGTACGGGCAATCGCGCCGAACCGGTCCTCCGTCGCCGGCAGCACGCCGCCGAACAGGAAGTCGCAGACCTCGGTCGTGGTGATGTCGAGGACGCCGGCAAGCAGGCCGGAATCGGCGAGCTTCTCCATCGAGCGGCCACCGGTGCCGGTGGCGTGGAAGACCATGCAGTCATAGTCGGCGCGCAACTGCTCGGCGATCGCCGTCACGCAAGGCGTGGTCACGCCGAACATGGTCAATCCGAGCGCCGGCTTGCCGGCGACGGCCGGGGCCGGCTTCGCCGCCATGCCGGCAATCGCCTGCGCGGCATTGTGCAACACGACGCGCGACAGCCGGTTGAGCCCAGCCATGTCGGTCACCGAGGGCATCATGACGATGTCGGAGACGTCGACATAAGGCGCGGTGTCACCGGAGGCCAGCGTCGAGACCATGATCTTCGGCAGGCCGAGCGGCAGCGCGCGCATGCCGGCGGTGACGATCGAGGTGCCGCCACCGCCGCCGATGCCGATCACGCCAGCGATGTCGTTGTGCGAGCGGATGAAATTGGCGAAGGCGGCGCCCATGCCGGCAACGGCGGCCCCGCGGTCATCGATGCCGAGCACGGCGCCGGCTCCCTTCGGATGATGCGCTGCCACCTCGCTTGCCGAGATATCGACCGGGACAGTCGCGCCGCGCGTGCCGATATCGACGCGAGCGACGGCGCCGCCGGCCTTGACGACGGCATCGGCCAGGAAGGCGAGTTCCTCACCTTTGGTGTCGGCGGTGCCGACCACATAGATGCGCTTCATCCGCGTTTCCCCGTCACCGACATGCCCGGCAATGCCGCCCGCCGTTTATTGCCTTGCATCGCACCATTGCAATTTTTTGAGACGCGCGTATCGTATTGATATGAATGTCTCACGTCAACCAGCCGCGACCGGTGAAGATGCCGAGCAGATGCCCGCCGCCGAGAGGGGGCCGCGTGCCCGCACCAAGCGGCTGATGCTGGACACGGCGACCAGGCTGATGCAGTCAGGCGTGACGCCTTCGGTCAGCGAGGTTGCCGAGGCCGCGGAGGTTTCGCGCGCCACTGCTTATCGCTATTTTCCGAGCCAGGCGGTGCTGGTGCAGGCGGTGGTCGATGAAGGGCTTGGTCCCATCCTGACCTGGAAATCGGCATCCGACGATCCGGAGCGGCGCGTGGCCGAGCTGTTCGCCACGGCGATGCCGCGCATCGAGGCGTTCGAGGCGACGTTCAAGGCGGCGCTCAAGCTTTCGCTTGAGCAGTGGGCGCGCCAGCAGGCAGGCACGCTTGGATCGGAACCGGCCTTCAAGCGCGGCCATCGTGTCGATCTGTTGAAGGATGCGATCGCGCCGCTCAAGGGGCAGCTCAAGCCGCGCCAGTTCAAGCGTCTTGCCCAGGCATTGTCGATGATGTTCGGCGTCGAGGTGTTGATCGTGCTGAAGGACATATGGGGACTGGACAGCCGTGAGATGATGTCCGTCGCGGAATGGGCGGCGGGCGCGCTGGTGCGCGCGGCGGTGGCGGAATCATGAACGAAAGCGAGCGGGCTTGAGCAGCAGCCGGGACGGCAATGATCCAATCTGGTTGGACCAGACTGAGGAGCCAGCTACCAATAGAGATTGTAGTGTATCAGGAGAAACAAGGGCCTTTCGTATCAAGGAGTAGGAAAAATAAGAGAAAACAGGTAGATACCGTTTCGAATGACTTGTTGAGCCATTCTTCGGCGTTCAAGAAAGAGCTTGACGGCCCTCTTGAATTGGTAATACCAGATCAGTACGCATAAAGCGGATCGGAAGTGAGGACAGCGATCCGTTTTTTCGGCCAGGGCGAGACCGCCCAAGGCCGGAAAGTGCCATTGCGGAGGAACTACCAGGGCCGACCATGCTGCCGGCTCGCATGACAAGGTAGAATGCGCACAAGGGAGGAAAACTATGCGCAAGATAGTGACCAGCGTGATCGCTGGTATCGGGCTGGCGCTTGCCTGCGGGACATCCGTCCGCGCGCAGGACAAGGAACTTACCATCTTCTGGGCGGAATGGGATCCGGCGAACTATCTGCAGGAACTCGTCAACGATTACACCGCCGAAACCGGTGTGAAGGTTACGGTGCAGACCACGCCGTGGCCGGACTTCCAGACCAAGGCTTTTACCGAATTCAACGCGCATGGTGATGCCTACGACATGGTGGTCGGTGACTCGCAGTGGCTGGGCGCCGGTTCGACGCAGGGCCACTATGTCGACCTGACCGACTTCTTCAACCAGCACAAGCTTGGCGATGTGATGGCGCCCGCGACCATCAAATATTATGCCGAGTATCCCGGCGGCTCCGGCAAATACTGGGCGATCCCCCTGGAAGGCGATGCGATCGGTTGGTCCTATCGCAAGGACTGGTTCGAGGACCCGAAGGAGAAGGAAGCCTTCAAGGCGAAGTACGGCTACGACCTCGACATCCCGAAGACCTATGCGCAGCTGCGCGACATCGCCGAGTTCTTCCATCGCCCGGACCAGAAGCGGTATGGCGTCGCCATCTATACCGACAATTCCTATGACGCGATGGCGATGGGTGTCGAAAGCGCCATCTTCAGCTATGGCGGCGATCTCGGCGACTACGCGACCTACAAGGTCGACGGCGTCATAAATTCGAAAGAGGCCGTTGCCGGCCTCGACATGTACAAGGAACTCTACAAGTTCACGCCTCCGGGCTGGGGCAAGACCTTCTTCGTGGAAGACAACCAGGCGATCACCGGCGGCCTCGCGGCGATGAGCATGAACTTCTTCGCCTTCTTCCCGCCGCTGGTGAACAAGGCCACCAACCCCTACGCCGACGTCACCGGCTTCTTCGCCAACCCGGCCGGCCCGGACGGCAAGCGCTTCGCCGCTCTCGGCGGACAGGGCATCTCCGTCGTCTCGTACTCGAAGAACAAGGACGAGGCGATGAAGTTCCTCGAATGGTTCATCAAGGACGAGACCCAGAAGAAGTGGGCCGATCTCGGCGGCTATACCTGCAGCCAGGCCGTCCTGAAGTCAGAGGCCTTCCAGAACGCCACGCCTTACAACAAGGCGTTCTACGACACGATGTTCATGGTCAAGGACTTCTGGGCAACGCCCGAATACGCCGAAGTTCTCGATCAGCTGAACCAGAACATCTATCCGTTCGTGGTCGGCGGAAAGGGCTCCGCCCAGGAAGCGCTCGACAAGACCGCCGCCGACTGGAAGGCGACGTTCACCAAGTACAACCGCTACAAGTAAGCATCGCAGCCAGAATGCCGGAGGAGGGTTTCCCCTCCGGCATTCCTGTTTTCAGGGAGACGTTCGTTGGCTTCGGTAGCCCTCACCAATCTTGACCCGGCCTCCAGGGCCGCCGCGCGCGGCTGGTCGGATCTGACCATCCGCAACATGTTCATCATCCCGACGCTGGTTTTCCTGATCGTTTTCAACATTTTCCCGCTGATCTATTCGCTCGGCTATTCCTTCACCAATTTCGCCGCGAACCGCACAGAGCCCTGGCAGTTCGTCGGCTTGCAGAACTATCGCGAGCTGCTCACCGACGACCACATCTGGTCCAACTTCGTCATCACGGCGAAATACGTCATCGTTTCGGTGGCCGGCCAAATGATCGTCGGCTTCGGTCTCGCGCTTCTGCTGAACCGCAGCTTTCCGATGAAGGGCCTGATCACCACGCTGTTGCTGCTGCCGATGATGATGTCGGCGGCGGTCGTCGGCCTGTTCTGGCAGTTGCTCTACAGCCCGTCCTGGGGACCGATCAACTATGTCTTCGGCCTGGGCGACTTCGCCTGGCTTTCCAATCCGGACAGCGCGCTCTACGCGGTCGCGATCACCGACATCTGGATGTGGTCGCCCTTCGTCATGCTGCTGTCGCTCGCGGGTCTCTCGGCCGTGCCGCAGCATCTTTACGAGGCGGCGGCCATCGACCGCGCCGGCTGGTGGTACACCTTCACCCGCATCACCTTGCCGCTGGTCTCGCCGATCCTTTTGATCGCGCTGATCTTTCGCACCATGGAAGCCTTCAAGACCTTCGACATCGCCTACACGATGACCACGCAGCCGACCGCCGAGCTGATCGCGATCCGGCTCTACAAGCAAGCCTTCCAGCAGTGGGACACCGGCAAGTCCTGCGCGCTGGCCTACATCGTGCTGATCATGGTTCTGGCCATCACCAACCTCTACGTGAAGTACCTCAACAAGGTGAAGGAGCGCTGACAGATGGCTGCCGTCCGCACTTCTTCCGAGGTCGCGCTCAACCGCGTCGCCATCGCCGCGGTGCTGGTGGCGACGCTGGTGTTCCTGGCGCCGATCTACTGGATCGCCTCCACGGCCTTCAAGCCGAAGGAACTGGCGGTCAGCGTACCGCCAACCGTGCTGTTCGAGCCGGAGGTAACGCCGTTCGTGCGGCTCTTCACAAAGCGCGTGCAGATGCAGAAGACCGTCGATCCGCAAGTCTACGACGCCGCGCCATGGTGGGAAAAGCGTATCTATGACGGCGGCGAGCGCGTGCTCAAGGTTGGCAAGGACGTGCAGCTTTCGCAATATCCCGACCGTTTCATGAACAGCCTGATCGTGGCGGTGATCAGCACAGTGCTTGCCGTCGGCATGGGCACCTTCACCGCTTACGGCTTCTCGCGGTTCAAGATCGCGGGGGAGGCGGACCTGCTCTTCTTCATCCTGTCGACGCGCATGCTGCCGCCGGTGGTGGTCGCGATCCCGATGTTCCTGATGTACCGGGCCGTCGGCCTCAACGACTCGCATATCGGCCTGATCATCCTCTATGTCGCCTTCAACCTGTCCTTCTCGGTCTGGCTGATGAAAGGCTTCATGGACGAGATCCCGAAGGAGTATGAGGAGGCGGCGCTCGTCGACGGCTACACCCGCATGCAGGCCTTCTTCAAGATCGTGCTGCCCGAGGCTGCGACCGGCATCGCCGCCACAGCCGTGTTCTGCTTCATCACGGCCTGGAACGAATATGCTTTCGCGCTGATCATGACCAACCGGCGCGCCCAGACGGCGCCGCCTTTCATCCCCAGCCAGATTGGGTCGGGCCTGCCGGACTGGACGACGATCGCCGCCGGCACCTTCCTGTTCCTTCTGCCGGTCGCGATCTTCACCTTCCTGCTGCGCAACCACCTGCTTCGCGGCGTGACGTTCGGAGCGATCCGCAAATGAGTTTTCGCACGGTCAACGAGAGGTACCTTTTGCCGGCATCGCAGATCCTCATGGTGCTGGGCATCGTCGCGCTCTGCCAGCCATGGAGCCTCAGCCTGCACTCCTATGGCGTGACGATCATCCTGGCCGGGCTGATCGGCTTCAACATCACGTCCAAGATTGCGCCGGAGCGCAGCGAGGAAACCGGCGCAGCGATGCATGAGGGAGCCCGGCAGTGACGCAGATCGAACTTCGCGGCATCGAGAAATTCTTCGGTGCCGTCCAGGTCATCCACAATTTGAACCTCGCCATCGCCGACAACGAGTTCATCGTGCTGCTTGGCCAATCCGGCTGCGGCAAGACGACGACGCTGCGCGCGATCGCGGGGCTGGAGACGATCGACAAGGGCGACATCCTGATCGACGGCAAGGCCGTGCAGCACCTCAAGGCCGCCGACCGCGACATCGCCATGGTGTTCCAGTCGTTCTCGCTCTATCCGCACATGACGGTGTTCGAAAACATCGCCTTTCCGTTGCGCGCCACGCGCATGAGCAGTGGCGAAGTCGACAAATCGGTGCGCGAGGTCGCACGGGTGCTGCGCATCACCGACCTGCTCGACAAGAGGCCGTCGGCGCTCTCGGGCGGTGACATGCAGCGTGTGGCGATCGGCCGTGCGCTGGTGCGGCGCCCGAAGGCGATGCTGATGGACGAGCCGATCGGCGCGCTCGACGCCAAGCTGCGCGAGGAAATGCGTGCCGAGATCAAGCGCCTGCATGTCAAGCAGGGCTCGACCACGATCTACGTCACGCACGACCAGATCGAGGCGATGAGCCTGGCCGACCGCATCGTCATCATGCATGAGGGATTCATCCAGCAGGTCGGCACGCCGGACGACGTCTATTCGCATCCGGCAAACCTGTTCGTGGCGCAGTTCGTCGGCAGTCCGGTGATGAACATCGCCGAGGCTCGCGTGGCGGACGAAGCCGGTGCCGCGCGTGTCGCCGTTGGCGGTGCCGCGACGGGGTTCGAGTTTCCGCGCGAACTTTTGTCCAAACTCAACGGCCACGCCGCCAATGACGGCCTGACACTCGGCATCCGTCCGGAGGGCGTGCTCGTCCGGCATGATGCCGCGCCCGGCTACATGCCGGTCGAGGCGCAGATCATCGAGCCGCTCGGGTCTTTCGATATTGTCGACCTCAAGGTCGGCTCCAAGATGCTGCGCGCCCGCACCAAGGCCGGTTACGTCTCGGGTCCCGGCGAGAAGGTCCACGCCCGCATCGACCCCGAGCAGGCGCATTTCTTCGACACGGCAAGCGGCAAGTCACTCGGAGTAAGGCTGTAATGGCCCATATCGAACTGAAAAATATCACCAAGAAGTTCGGCGGCCACACCGCGTTGACGGGCCTCAATCTCGACATCGCGGACGGCGAGTTCTTCGTGCTGCTTGGAGAGACCGGCGCCGGCAAGACGACGACGTTGCGGCTGATCGCCGGGCTCGACAAGCCGACCGAGGGCCAGGTCTTCATCGATGGCGTCGACGTCGCCGACTGGGGCGCTGCAGAACGCGACGTGGCATTGGTGCTGCAGCAGTATTCGCTGTACCCGCGCTACACGGTGCGGCAGAACCTCGAATTTCCGCTGAAGCCGAAGATCCGCCGGCTGCCGGATGCCGAGATCAAGGATCGCGTCGCGCGCGCCGCGCGCACGCTCAGGATCGAGCATCTGCTCGACCGCAAGACCGACCGGCTTTCCGGCGGCGAGATGCAGCGGGTCTCGATCGGCCGCGCGATCGTGCGCAAGCCGCGCGTGTTCCTGATGGACGAGCCACTGTCGGCGCTCGACGCCAAGCTGCGCGAGGCGCTGCGCACGGAACTGAAGAACCTGCAGATGCAGCTGGGTGCCACATTCCTGTTCGTCACCCACGACCAGATCGAGGCGATGTCGATGGGCGACAAGGTCGGCGTGCTCAACCATGGCCGCATTATCCAGACCGGCACGCCGCATGAGATCTACAACAATCCGCGCGACACCTATGTCGCCAGCTTCGTCGGCTCGCCGCCGATGAATCTCATCGACGGCAGACTGGTCAATGACCGCGCGGTGATGGCGCCGATCAATTTCGAACTGCCGCTTGCGGGGGGAGCCAGGACGAGTGGTGCGACCGACGGTCGTCCGCTCGTCTTCGGCATCCGTCCCGAGGATGTCTACCTGGAAAGCGGCGCGCCGATCGAGGCACAGGTCCACGACGTAGAGAACCATGGCGTCGAGAAGATCGTGACGCTCAGGGTCGGCGAGACGATGCTGCGGGCCACCGTGCCGGCAAGGACCGATGTGACGATCGAACAGCCGGTGCGCTTTGCCTGGAACCCCGACAAGGTGGTGCTGTTCGACAAGGGCAGCGGGATCAGCCTGCGGCACGCCGGCTGACGCTATCCAACTCCCGCGGCTCAGCCGAGCTTCGCTCGGTCACTTCGGCAGGTAGGTCTGGTAAGGCGTGTCGTTGATCAGAAGGATCACGCATTCGCTGTCCGACAGGCAGGCATCGTCATGCATTTCGTTGGCCTTCTGGGTCCAGTAGGAGCCTGGCGGCAGCTCGACCTTGGTGGCCTCGCCGCCTTGCATCTGCCAGTGCGCCCAGAGCCCCTTGATGACCACGGCGCGGTAGTCGGCGGTGTGCGCGTGGACGGGCGCGCGCCAGTTGCCCGGCACTTTCAGCAACGTGCCGGCCGGACCCTTTGCCCGCTCGCCCCATAGCGGGCCAAGGCGCTGCGGCTGGTCCGGCGCCTCGACGGCATAAGGGATCTTGTCGGCGGGAAGGTAGCTGTCTTCGAGCGCGAAAGCGCGTTGCGGCAGCGCGGCGAGCGCTGCTAGCAGGTACAATGCAAGGCGATTGGCCATTTTCGGATCCTCCACCGGGCCAGATTAAGTCGCCTCCGCGGATAAGGAATGACCTGCCGTCCGGAAAACTTGGCGTTTCCTCCAGACGGGAGCGAACGTCTCAGGCGGCGGCGGCGCCGTCCTCTTTGCCGGCCGTGTTGCGGAAATGGCTCGGCGCCACGCCCATCACCCGCTTGAAGGCACGGCTGAAGGAGGCCTCCGAATCGTAGCCCAGCCTTGATGCCGCCACCGAAACCCTCATGCCGTCGCGCATAAGCCATTGCCGCGCCTGGTGCATGCGCACGCGCAGCACGTACTTAGCCGGCGTCTCGCCGACGACGCTGGCGAAGCGCTGCGCAAAGGCGGAGCGCGAGGCGCCCATCATGCTGGCCAGCGCCTCGACCGTCCAGTCGTGCTCCGGCTGCAGGTGAATGGCGGCGAGCACCTTGCCGACATCGGGATTGCGAACTGCGGCGATCCATCCGGTGGCGTCGCCGCAGCCATTTTCCACCCAGGAGCGGATGATGGTGGCGGCTAGCACGTCGGCCAGGCGCGCGAGAATGCCGCCGGAGCCGACTCGGTCCATCGTCACCTCGCCGGCCATGGCATCGAGCAAATGCTGGATGCCGGGCGCGTTCGCCATCAGCTTATGCGCTTGCATCAGGTCGGGCATCATCTCCAGCAGCGGATGCGAGCCGTCGAGGTTGAAATGCATGCTGCCGCAAAACAGCAAGGTCTTGCACCCGTCGCAGCCATTGGAGACGTCGTAGATGTTTTCGCACACCGGCTCGATGGTGTAGCGGCCGATCGGCACGGCAGGCACGCCGGGTGCGCTCGCCAGCACATGCTCGGCCCCGCGCGGGATCAGCAGCGCATCGCCCACCGAGAGCTCGATCCATTCCTTGGCGGGGGAGAACAGCCAGCAGCCCTGCTGACCGATGAAATGGAACCGCGCCGCCTTCTGGGCGGGAAACGACACCGCCCAGGGGGCGCCCAGCACGCAGCGACCGTAGTCGACACCATCGAGCCGCAGCCCGCGCAACATGTCGGTTAGCGGATCGCCTGACGTCTGAAGAACGGTTTTGGACGAATTGTAATTCATTTCGGCGTTTTTAGCATGGAAACTCCAGCCAGTTACTCCCTATGTTGCGCTGCAGCCAAATGTTGCGCCGCAACCAAATCGGACTGACCAAGCCGGCCGACCTGTAACGGGGGCCCAAACTGGCCAGCGGCGCCGCAGACAGATCGGAGATTTTGCCATGACCGAACCGGCCTCGGGCGTCGTCGATGCCGCCGTTCTCGACAGAACCGAACCTGAGGAACGAACAGAGCCGGCATGGGGCGCGGTGGTCTCTCTGGCGCTTGGCGTTTTCGGCTTGGTGACCGCCGAATTCCTGCCTGCCAGCCTGTTGACGCGACTGGCGCAGGATCTTGGCGTCAGTGAAGGCGCCGCCGGCCAGGCGGTGACGGCGACGGCCGTCGTCGGGGCAATTGCCGCGCCGACCATGGCGATCGTCACCAAGCGGCTCGACCGCCGGCTGGTCATGTGGCTTCTCTCCGTCCTGCTGATCGTCTCCAACCTGCTTGCCGCCTTCGCGTCCTCGCTCGCCATGTTGCTTCTCGCCCGCGTTGTGCTAGGCGTCGCGCTCGGCGGCTTCTGGTCGATGTCGGCCGCCATGGCGATGCGGCTGGTGCCGATGCGGCTGATGCCGCGCGCCATGTCGATCATCCTGACCGGCGTCTCGGTCGCCACCGTGACGGCGGCTCCGGTCGGCGCCTATGTCGGCGACATCTGGGGCTGGCGCACCGCCTTCATGATCGCCGCGATCGTCGGCGGGCTGGCGCTTCTGACCCAGCTCGCCACCCTGCCCAGCCTGCCGCCGACGCCGTGGCGAGCTTCCGTACCCTGGCCGAGGTGCTGAAGCGGCCGATGATCCGCATCGCGCTGCTCGTCGTGCTGCTGGTCGCGTCCGGACAGTTTGCCGGCTTCACCTATGTGCGGCCGTTCCTGGAGACGGTGCCGGTGATGCCGATCGAGACGATCTCGCTGGTGCTGCTCGCCTACGGCATTGGCGGCTTCTTCGGCAATTTCGCCGGCGCCTTCCTGGCCGAGCGCAACCTGAAGATGGCCGTCGGCCTGGCGCCGCTGCTGATCGCCCTGTCGGCGGCGGCGCTGCTGGTGTTCGGCGCCTCACCGATAACGGCGGCGATCGCCGTCACCGCTTGGGGCTTTGCCTTCGGCGCCGTGCCGGTCGGCCTGCAGACCTGGCTGGTGCGCGCCGCGCCAGACCAGGCCGAGAGCGCCGGCGGCCTGATGGTCGCCACCTTCCAGGTGGCGATCGCTCTGGGCGCCATCGTCGGCGGCCTCCTGGTCGATCATGCCGGTGTCGCCACCGCCTTCGCCTATGGCGGCGTGGCGACGTTGCTCGCAGCGCTGGTGGCCTTCCTGAGGGGACCCGAGCAAGCCGCCGAGTAGTCCCCGCTCGCACTCTCAAGCATCGGCCCGGCGGCTCTCAGGAGCGCCGGGCCGATGTCGTGATGGCTCACGCGACCGGCTGCACGCAGCTTCAGGCCGAGCGGCCGTCGAACTCGAACACTTCGACGGCGGTGAGGTCGACGTCGTCGAGGCAGTTGACGTTGATATAGGCCGTCCGCTCACCGCTTTGGCTGACATCCTCGGCGAACGGATGGATGCCGCAGGTGCGGCAGAAGCGGTGCGCGATCACGCCCTTGCCGAAAATGTAGCGGCCGAGATCATCGCCCCAGGCGACCAGCCGCATGCTTGGATGCGGCACGGCCCACAACAGCGCACCCTTGCGCTGGCAGATCGAACAGTTGCAGCGCACGGCGCCGCCCAGTTCGCCTTCGACCTCGAACGCCACCTTGCCGCAATGGCAACTGCCTTTGTACAGCATCAGCATCTTCCTCCCACTGGCAGGTGCAAAGGCGCGCTTGCCGGGTTATCCCTTCCGCCAGCCGATCGGCTACTGCCCTAAAAAGACGTTGCCAACTTGCGGAGTCCGACATCGACATGCAATCCATCCGCGACCGTCTCGAAATCATCCTGTCAAGTCTTGCCAATCGCGCGGCCGGCGAGAAGGTCTACACGAAGCTCTATGCCGAGGCCGCGCGGGCGGCCGCCGACGCGTCTGATGCCCGCCGCAAGGCGGGCGTGAGCTTCGGACCGCTCGATGGGCGCATCGTCTCGATCAAGGACCTGTTCGATGTCCCCGGCGAGCCGACGGCGGCCGGATCGCTGATCCGCGCTGGTGCCGCGCCGGCGACGCGGGATGCGGCGATCGTGCGACGGCTGCGGCAGGCGGGCGCCGTCATCCTCGGCAAGACCAACATGACCGAATTCGCCTTTACCGCCATCGGCGACAATCCGCATTACGGCACGCCGGGCAATGCCGCCGATGCGAGCCTGATCCCGGGCGGCTCGTCGTCCGGCGCCGGCGTCGCGGTCGGCGAGGGCACGAGCGACATCTCGGTCGGCTCAGACACCGGCGGCTCGGTTCGCATTCCGGCCTCGCTCAACGGTGTCGTCGGCTTCAAGCCGACGGCAGGGCGCGTGCCTTTGACCGGCGCGTTTCCACTGTCGATGACACTCGATTCGATCGGCCCGCTTGCCCGCAGCGTCGCCGATTGCGCGATCGCCGATGCGATCATGGCGGGAGAAGAGCCGGTCCCACTTCAGCCGGTCTCGCTTGCCGGCCTGCGCATCGGCATTCCACGTGGCACGCTGTTCGGCGAGACGCAAGCCGAGGTCGCCGGAGCTTTCGAGAGCTGCATCGACAAGATCGGGCAGGCCGGGGCCCACGCCACCGATTTGTCCATCGACGATCTCATTGCCGAGATGCGCCTGGCAACCAGGCACGGGACGATCGCGTCGATGGAAGGCGCCGAGGTGCATGCCGACTGGCTGGAGACCGGCGCGTCCGTGCCGGTCGATCCGCACGTCACCGGACCATTGTCGCGCGCGCTGGCTGTTCCCGCTTCCGCCTATATCCGCACGATCCGCCGTCGCGGCGAGCTCGTGGCGGCTATGGCGGAACGGCTGGAGACGTTCGATCTGCTGGCATTGCCGACAGTCCCTATGGTCGCGCCGTCCATTGCCGCGATGGCCGGCGACGAAGCGCTGCGCGACAAGACGGAAGGGCTGCTGCTGCGCAACACGCAAGTCGCCAACCAGTTCGACCTCTGCGCCATCTCGCTGCCGATGCTCGGCATGAAGCTGCCGGCTGGATTGATGCTGGTGGGCAAGCACGGGGATGATCGTCGCCTTCTCGGCATCGCCGCAGCGGTAGAGGCTTTGCTTGGCCGTTGACGTGGATGCCGCGAAACAACGCAAAATAGACATCAGGGAAATTGGCGTTGCGTTCCTTCGCGCCCCCCTCTGGCCTGCCGGCCATCTCCCCCACTCGGGGGGGAGATTGAACGTCGCGCAGGCCTTCGCCAATCTCCGACGTTGCAGAAACGAACGAAGCGCTGAAGCAGCCAATCTCCCCCCTCGTGGGGGAGATGTCCGGCAGGACAGAGGGGGGCGCTGTCCCGCCGACATCTCATGTCTGCACCGGCGCGGTACTCGTCGGGGAAATTAACCGCCAGCCGGAAAGCGCCGCCGATAGTGCTCGATAACTTCCGGGTTGCGCAGATTGACAGGCAGTTTGCCGGCGAGCACCAGCAGCGCCTCGCCGGCGGCGCCGACGCCCATGCGCATCATCGATTCCTCGGTGATGCCGGCCATATGCGGGGTGACAATGACATTGTCGAAGCCGAAATAGGGATGATTGGGCGGCAACGGCTGCGTGGAAAAGACGTCCAGCGCGGCGCCGCCAATGCGGCCTTTTTGCAGGGCTTCGATCAGCGCCTCGTCGTCGACCACCGGACCGCGCGAGACATTGATCAGCAGCGCACCGGGTTTCATGCACGCGATGCGCTCGCGACCGATCAGGCCGCGCGTTTCCTCCGTCAGCGGGCAGCAGAGCACGATGATATCGCTCTGCTCGACCAGCGCGTCGATCGACAGGAAGCCGACGCGCTCGGGCGCCGGCTTCATACTGCGTGTCGTCGCCACGACATTGAGGCCGAAGCCGTGGGCGCAGATATGGCCGACGGCCTGGCCGACCGCGCCGAAGCCGACGATGCCGATGGTCTTGCCAGCCAGTTCGCTGGTCGAATTGGCGTGCTCGCGCCCGGCAAGCCAGCCCCTGGCGCGCAGGTCGCGGTCCATCACGCGGAAGCGCCGCAGCAGCGCGAGCACGGTCAACATCACATGCTCGGCAACCGAACGGGCATTGACTGCAGGCACGTTCGCGACCAGCACGCCGGCGGCGCTCGCCGCCTCGACCGGGATCATGTCCAGCCCCGCTCCATGGCGGATCGCGGCGCGCAGGTTCGCCGCGCCCGCGAACAGCTCCGGCGGCAGCGGCGCGCGCACGATGACGATGTCGGCGTCCCGGGCTTCCGCGGTCAAGGTTTTGGCATCGAGCGCGGACGCGATTGCAAGCCTGCCGGCGCCGGCCAGCATGGCGGTGGCGCGAGAATGCAGCGGGTGCGTGGACAGGATCTTGCGCATAAAGGTTCCTTTTCGGCCGCATTTCCGAGACGCCAAGCGATAGGGCTTGGCTGCAAAATGCCCTGCAGCGTCTCACCGTTTCACCGAAATGGCGAACCGCTTCATCTCTTTGTTTTGACGCAATTCCGGACGGAGGACCGTTTCACGCTTCTCCTGGACCTGCTCATTTCCTGGACCTGCGCTAGGCCTTTTCGAGCGCCGCGCTTTGCGACTCCGTTCCGCGGCCTTCGATGATGCCCTTCCAGTAGCTCTCGGCGCCCTGCAGATGCGCGCTCATCAGCGCCTGGGCGAGGTTGCCGTCGCGGCGCAGCAGCGCCTCGTAGATCTGGATGTGCTCGGCATGCGAGCGCACGCTGCGCTCGGGATCGTTGAAATAGATCGGCAGGCGCTGCTCGCCCATCAGGTAATAGACGCTGCAGATGTTGTGAAAGACGCTGTTCTTGGTTGCGCGCACGATCTCGAGATGGAACTCGCGGTCCTCCTTGGCGAGGCCTTCGCCGGCGGCAATGCGTTCCTCGGAAGCCTTGAGGATCTCGCGCAGCCGTTCGAAATTCTCTTCCGTGGCGCGCGAGCAGGCCAGCTCGGCCGCCTTGATCTCGTGGATCTTGCGCAACTCGACCGTCTCGTAGATCTGCACCGGATCGAGCGGCAGACCCGCGCGGGCGAAAAGCGCCAACGCTTCCACGCTCGCCTGCTTGGTGTCGATATAGATGCCGGATTTGGCGCGCCGCTCGACGATGCGCATGGCCTCGAGGATGGCGAGAGCCTCGCGAATCTGACCGCGGCTGACGCCGAAATGCTCCGCCAGCTCGCGCTCGGACGGCGTGCGGCCGGACTCCTTGTCGGAGTTGGAGAAAAGATAGGCGGCGAGTTCCGCGAGAAGGTTCTTTTCTTTCATCGTCAGCTGCGTTGCGCGTGCGCCTCCAGGAACCGCTCGGAGATGGTGAATCCCAATCCAGGCTTTTCAGGGATCGCTATCATACCGTCCTTTGCTTCGACAGTCTCCTCGACCAGGTCGTGGATCATCGGATTGGCGCCGAGCGAATATTCGATGATGAAGCTGGCAGGCGAGGCGGCACAGACATGCAGCCCGGCAAAGAAGCAGGGCGCGCCGGCCCATAGATGCGGCGAGAAGCGCAGGTTGAAGGCGCTGGCGATGGTGCCGATCTTCATCGCTTCGCTGATGCCGCCGCAGAAGGCGGGATCCGGCTGGAAGATGTCGGCCGACTTCAGGACCGCCAGATCGCGAAAGGAATATCGCGTCGCCTCGCTTTCGCCGGTGGCGATCGGCGTCGAGCCCGAGGCGCGCACTTCGGCCATGCCCGGCTTGTCGTCGGCGATCACCGGTTCCTCGAACCAGGCGAGGTCGAGATCGGCGGTGAGATTGATGAAGCGCTTGGCCTCGGCGACGGTGTAGGTGCCGTGGGCATCGACCATCAGTTCGACGTCCGGCCCGATCGCCTGCCTCGCGGCACGCACGCGCGCCGCAGAGACATGCGGGGCGCCGTCCATCGCGCCGACGCGCATCTTCAGCGCCTTGAAGCCGCCTCTGGCGACATAGGATTTCAGCTGCTCGCCAATGGCGCCGGCGGCAGCCCAGCCGCCCGAGGCATAGGCCTGCATGCGCTCGACCTTGCGGCCACCGAGCAGTCGCCACACCGGCTGTCCGAGCGATTTGCCGAGAATGTCCCACAGCGCGATGTCGACGGCGCTGATCGCCGCCACGCTCACGCCGCGCCGCGCCAGCTGCGGCATGGCATGGCCGGCATGCGCCGCCGCCTCATGCCTCACGCCATTGTAGAGCATCTCCCAGATGACGCCGATGTCGGCCGGATCGCGGCCGATCAGCTGCGGGCCGATCTCGCGGTTGAGCATATGAACGAGCGCAGCGTAGCTGCCGGCGCTGCCGGCGGCGTTCTTGCCTTCGCCCCAGCCGACCAGGCCGTCATCGGTCTCGATGCGCAGAATGGCGGCATCGAATGTCGTCACCTGGCCGAAGTCGCTGCGATGCTGCTTTGCGACTTCGATCGGGATACGAACCCACCAGGCCTGGACGCTTTTGACGCGCATGTGTTCCCTTCGGCCCCTCCGCGCCGGTGAGCGGAAGGGAAAGCTTCGATCGGAGGTCTACTTGATCAGCGGCAGCAGCGTTTCAGCGGTGATGCGCATCTGGTCGGTGTAGAATTTTTCCGTGAGCACGCTGGAGCCGTGGTCCTGGATGAATTTCAGCTGCTCGGGCGAGATGTCGACCGGGTTGCGCTCGACCATATCCGGATAGGGCGCGGCCGGGGTGCGATCGACAGGTGCCACGAACTCGTTGGTCAGCGCGCCGTCATAGCCGACTTCCTTCAGCGTGCGCACGATCTTCGGCCAGTCGATCTGGCCAAGGCCCGCGGCGAAGCGGTTGTTGTCGGCGACATGGAAGTCGTACAGACGCTTTCCGACCTGACGGATCGCGTCATAGACGTTAAATTCCTCCATGTGGATATGGTAGGCGTCGAGGCAGACGCCGCATTCGGGGCTCACCGCGTCAGCGAGCGCCAGTGCCTGGGCGCCGCGGTTGAAGAGGTAAGTCTCGAAGCGGTTGAGCGGCTCGACCGCGATCCTGACGCCGACCTTCTTGGCATGCGTGAAGCACTCACGCGTGGCGTCGACCACCCAGCCCCATTCCTCCGCCTCGGTGCCGTCCGGCACGACCTTGCCGACGGTCGCGGGCACCAGCGTGATGATCTCGCCGTCGAGCTCGCTTACCATGGTGAGCACGTCCTTGACGTACTTTACCGACCGCTCGCGCTGGCCCTGATCCTTGGCGGCGAGGTTGCGCTCGCCCAGCATCAGCGTCACCGAACCCCAGCAGCGAATGCCGTGCTCCTTCAGGAGCGCAAGCGTCTCCTTGGTCTTGTACTGCTCGGGCTCGCCGGAAATTTCGATCGATTCGTAGCCGAATTTCTTGATGCGCTTGAGCGTCACCTCCAGCGGTTCCGCCCGCATCCAGTTGTGCGTCGAAAGATGCATGGTCTATCCTTCCCAGAATTCGCCAGTCATATTCACCCTGCGGCGCCTCCGGTCGAGCCGGCCGCACGATTTCCTCCCCATGGCGTTGCCAGCATTTTTCTTCCAAACTGGTTCGACCAATTGGGTCCTCCATGACCTCTACAGCAAATTTTCATACACGGCAAGAAGTGGACCGGAGACGCTCTGCCGGCTGAGCAATACTATGATTTTATGAGGTATTTCCGCCAACTTGGCCGGAAGCCGGTGCCCTCTCCGAGGTTTTCCGTCGCTTGACCGAACGTCGGGATTTGGTAATACCAGAATGGCATAACGCATAGATGCCTGTGGGAATGACCAAACAGACTGGCCCTCACATCAATCGGCGCTATGCTTGGTCGCGAAAACGAGAGAGGGAGGATGCCGATGCCGACGACGATGAAGGGTCCCGGCCTGTTTCTGGCGCAGTTCGCGGGCGACGCGGCGCCGTTCAATTCGCTGGCTTCGATCACCAAATGGGCGGCCGGCCTGGGCTACAAGGGCGTGCAGATCCCAACCTGGGACGGGCGCCTGTTCGACCTCAAGAAGGCGGCGTCGTCGAAGGCCTATTGCGACGAGGTGAAAGGCATTTGCGCCGATGCCGGCGTCGAGATCACGGAATTGTCGACGCATCTGCAGGGCCAGCTGGTGGCGGTCCACCCAGCCTATGACGCCCAATTCGACGGCTTTGCCCCCGCCGCGGTGCACAACAATCCGAAGGCCCGGCAGAAGTGGGCGGTCGAGCAGATGGAATTCGGCGCCAAGGCGTCGAAGAATCTCGGCCTCAAGGCCTCGGTGAGCTTCAGCGGGGCGCTCGCCTTCCCTTACCTCTATCCGTGGCCGCAACGGCCGCCGGGCCTGATCGAGGAAGCGTTTGCCGAACTCGGCAAGCGCTGGAAGCCGATCCTCGACGTCTATGACGAAAACGGTGTCGATGTCGGCTACGAGATCCACCCCGGCGAGGACGTGTTCGACGGCGCGACCTTCGAGATGTTCCTCGACGCGGTCGGCGGCCACACGCGCTGCAACATCAACTACGACCCGTCGCATTTCCTGCTGCAGCAGCTCGACTATCTCGAGTTCATCGACATCTACCACGAGCGGATCAAGGCCTTCCACGTCAAGGATGCGGAGTTCAACCCGACCGGGCGGCAGGGCGTCTATTCCGGCTACCAGGGCTGGGTGAACAGGGCAGGCCGCTTCCGTTCGCTCGGCGACGGGCAGGTTGATTTCAGCGGCATCTTCTCCAAGCTGACCCAGTACAATTACGATTCCTGGGCAGTGCTGGAATGGGAATGCTGCCTCAAGCATCCCGAGGACGGCGCCGCCGAAGGCGCACCGTTCATCCAGCACCACATCATCCGGGTGACGGAGAGGGCCTTCGACGATTTTGCCGGCGGCACCAGCGACAAGAAGCTGTTGCGCGCCATGATGGGAATCTAGCAGACTTGCCCTCCCCTCGGGGGGAGGGGTCGATCCGCAAAGTGGATCGGGGAGGGACGCCGGGCGTGGAACTCGGCGTGAGCCGACCCCAACCGGCGCGTCGGGCCTCCTCCCTGGAGGGCGAGGGATATCTCAGACAGTAGGAGCAGGAAAATGGTCGGCGCATCGAAGTCGGAAACGGGAGGCGGCCCGATCCGCTATGGCATGGTCGGCGGCGGGCAGGGCGCCTTCATCGGCGCGGTGCACCGGATCGCGGCGCGAATGGACAATGACTTCGTGCTGGTGGCCGGCGCGCTGTCGTCGAACCCCGAACGGGCCAAGGCGTCGGCGGCCGAGCTCGGACTCGATCCCGCGCGCAGCTACGGCTCCTATGCCGAGATGGCCAAGGCCGAGGCCAAGCGCCCGGACGGCATCGAGGCAGTGGCGATCGTCACGCCGAACAACGTGCATGTGCCGGCGGCCAAGGCCTTCCTCGAAGCAGGCATCCATGTCATCTGCGACAAGCCGCTGGCGACCTCGCTGGCCGAAGCCAGGAAACTTGCCGCCCTTGTTGAAAAAACCGGCAAGGTGTTCGTGCTCACCCACAATTACACCGCCTACCCGATGATCCGCCAGGCGCGCGAGATGGTGGCCAAGGGCCAGCTAGGCGACATCCGCATCGTGCAGTCGGAATATCCGCAGGACTGGCTGACCGAGGATCTCGCCGCCACCGGACAAAAGCAGGCGGCGTGGCGCTCAGATCCCAAGCAGGCCGGCGCCGGCGGTGCGCTCGGCGATATCGGCACCCATGCCTACAACCTTGCCCGCTTCGTCTCGGGACTTGAGCTCGATACGCTCTCGGCCGATCTCGACGCCTTCGTGGCGGGCCGCCAACTCGACGACAATGTCAACGTGATGCTGCGCTTCAAGCCGGTCGGCAAGGCGCATCCGGCCAAGGGCATGATCTGGGCCAGCCAGGTGGCGCCCGGCCATGAGAACGGGCTCAAGCTGCGCATCTACGGCTCGAAGGGCGGGCTGGAATGGGTCCAGGCCGACCCGAACTATCTCTGGTACACCCCGTTCGGCCAGCCGAAGCAGCTTCTTACCCGTGGCGGGGCTGGCGCCACGCCGGCGGCGGGACGGGTGACGCGCGTTCCGCCGGGTCATCCGGAAGGTTATCTGGAAGGTTTCGCCAACATCTACCAGGAGGCCGCGCGGGCGATTCGGGCAGCGCGCCGAAAGGGTGGCAAGCCGGCTAAGGATGTGGTGTTCCCGACGATCGCGGACGGCGTCGAGGGAATGGCCTTCATCGAGGCTTGCGTGAAGTCGTCGAAGAAAAACGGGGCGTGGACGAAGCTTTAGGGGTGGGCTTGGCGCCGACCGCCCTCAGCAGGATTGCCAGCCGAATTGCAAGCGCGATTCGGGGCAATCCGACCTCTCCCTGAGGGGAGAGGAGGTGGCAGGCGCCGACGCCAACCTCTTCTGCCCACCGGGGAGAAGGTGGCCGCGAAGCGGCCGGATGAGGGGGAGTGTGACCCGCCAGCGCAAGAACGGGGGAGGGGCGTCGATGAAAATCGGCATGTGCATGTTCTTGTGGACGACCAGCGTCTCGAAGAAGCACGAGGCGCTGTTGAAAGATATCAAGGCGACCGGTTTCGATGGCGTCGAGATTCCGGTGTTTGTCGGGGTGCCCGACGACTACAAGAAACTCGGCGAAATGCTCGACCGCATCGGCCTGGAGCGAACCGCGGTTTCAGCCATGGGCGATCCGGCAATGAACCTGATCTCGCCGGATGCCGCGACCCGCAAGGCCGGCGTCGACTATATGAAGTGGGCTATCGACTGCAGCGCCGCCCTCGGTGCGGACAGGCTGAGCGGCCCGCTGCATTCGACGCTCGGAGCCTTTTCCGGTAGCGGACCAACGGCGGCTGAGAAGAAGCGCTCCATCGCCTCGCAGCGCGCCATCGGCGACCATGCCGGCAACAAGGGCGTGACCATCGGGCTGGAAGCGCTCAACCGCTTCGAATGCTATCTGCTCAACACCATGGCCGACCTGTCGGAGCATATCGACGCGATCGACCGCCCGCACATCAAGGCGATGTATGACACTTTTCACGCCAATATCGAGGAGGCCGACCCGATCGGCGCCTATACGCGCAATCGCAGGAACGTCGTCCACATCCATATTTCGGAGAACGACCGCGGCGTGCCGGGGCGGGGCAACATCCCCTGGAAGGAGACTTTCTCCGCCATCCGCAAGAGCGGCTATGACGACTGGCTGACCATCGAGTCCTTCGGCCGTTCGCTGAAGGATCTGGCGGCGGCGACCAAGGTGTGGCGGGATTTCGCGGAGAGCCCGGAGGTGGTTTATCGCGAAGGGTATAAGCATATCAAGAATGGGTGGAGGAAGGCGGCGTAAGCGCGTCGTTCAACAAGCGCCGGCGATTCTCCGCGCCCCCCTCTGTCCTGCCGGACATCTCCCCCACGAGGGGGGAGATTGGCAGCTTCGGCGCTTCGCTCAATTCTGCAGCGTTGAAGACTGGCGAAGGTTGTGGTGACGGATGATCTCCCCCCAAGTGGGGGAGATGTCCGGCAGGACAGAGGGGGCGCTGTCCCGCCTGCCTCTCGCCGGTTCAGCGCAGCAAGGTCAGCCCTGCGCAGCCTGCAATCTGTTGTAGTCATGCAGCGTGCGGCTGAGCCTTCGGCGCAAAAAATTCGAGATGTTGTCGAAGACGAACACCACTGCCAGCGTCAGCAGCACCATGTAGAAGACGTTGGCCCAGTTCGAGTTGGTGCGCATCGCCTCCCACAGCTTCAGGCCGATGCCGCCGGCGCCGACGGCACCGATGATGGTCGCGCCGCGCGTATTCGATTCCCACTGGTAGAGCGTCTGGCTGATGAAGACCGGTACCACTTCCGGCAGGACGCCGTAGCGTTGCACCAGCAAACCGTTGGCGCCGGTCGACAGCACGCCTTCGCGCGGCTTGTCGTCGATATTTTCCAGCGCCTCGGAATAGGTTTTGCCGAGCGTGCCGATCTCGGTGAAGAAGATCGCCGCGCTGCCGGCCAGCGGGCCGGGGCCGAAGGCTCGGGTGAAGAACAGCGCCCAGATCAGCATGTCGACCGAGCGCATGAAGTCGAAGAAGCGCTTGAGCACCTGGCTGAGCAGGCCGCTCGGTGTGATGTTGCGGGCGGCGAAGAAGGCGAGCGGGAAGGCGACGATGCCGCCGAGCAGCGTGCCGAGGAAGGCCATGACGATGGTCTGCAGGAGCTTCGTCCAGACATCGCCATGCTGCCACTGGGCGTTGTTCCAGATGTTGTCGGCGGCGAGGGCGAGGTTCGAGGTGCCGGGTTGAAGCTCAGGCCCGGAGACGATCAGCGAGATCACCTCGCCGGCCGATTTACCGAAGAAGGGCGAGCGCGTGTCGAAGACGATATTCGCCCAGCCGAGGAAGCGCTTGCGCACCTTGACGCGGTCGACGGTGACGCGCACCTCGCCGACGAAGCCCATCTTGGCGACGATCTCGTCGTCATGGACGGTCACCCAGTCGGGTACCGGGCCAGTCACGACCGGCTTGCCGCCGGTCAGCGATATCGGCACGGTCACGCCATTGGCGATGATCGTCGCCCTGGTCTTGTCGAAAGTGACGGATTTTGCGTCGCCGTCGATCCGAACCGTGAAAGTGCCGTCAGGATTCCTGACAACCCAATCGGGGTTGGGGTTTTCACCGAGCGCGGAGAAGCGCGGATATTTCGGCGTGATCTGCGGCTGATCGAGACGGAATTCCGGCTGCAGGTCGTAGCTGATCCATTGCGACAGGAAGAGCGGCAGGCGTTCCCAGTGCGACTCGCGCAGCACCTGCGGCAGGCTGAAGAACCACAAGGCATAGGCAAGATAGAGCACCGTGCCCGCGATCAGCAGCAACGGCCAGAAACGCTTGTAGGCCGGGCGATGGAATACCTGCGGATGGCGTTCCTCGATCGCAGCGATTTCTTCTACGGTCATTGCCATTTCAGGCGCTCATCATGAAGGCCTGCTCGCCGACGAGCTTGCGGCGCAGCCAGGCGGAGAACTGGTCGACGAGGAAGATGGTGATGAAGAGCAGAAGCACCAGCGCCAGCGTCTTGGCGCCGAAGCCGCGCGAGATGGCAAGCTTCAGCTCCTCGCCGATGCCGCCGCCGCCGACCGCGCCCATGATGGTCGAGATGCGCACGTTGATCTCGATCCTGAGCAGCGTATAGGACATGAAATTGGGCAGCACCTGCGGCAGATCGGCGAAGCGCACGCGCTCGAACCAGTTGGCGCCGACCGCGCGCAGGCCCTCTTCCGGGCGCATGTCGATGTTCTCGTTGATCTCGTAGAACAGCTTGCCCAGCGCGCCGATCGAATGCAGGCCGATGGCGATGATGGCGGCGACCGGGCCGATCGAGACGATGGCCGCGAACAGGCCGGCGATGACGATCTCGGGGAAGGCGCGCAGCAATTCCATGAAGCGCTTGACCACCAGCCGCAAGACCGGGCTCGGCGTCAGGTTGCGCGCGGCGATGAAGGAGAAGGGCACGGCGAAGACGAAGCCGATGAAGGTCGAGACCAGCGCCACGTTCACCGTGGTCAGCATCAGCTCGAAATATTCAGGGATATAGAAACCGCTCCAGATGTAGACGCGGCCGAGCGGGAAGTTGAATTCCTGCGTGCCCTTGTCGTTCGGCGAGGCGATATCGAACAGCGCCCGCCAGACATCGCTCCAGTCCTTAGGGACCAGCCAGCTCAGGAAATCGAGGATATGCGGCAGCCGGTCGAAAAAATGCCCGGCATTGGCTTCGTCGGCGAACCACATGGTCGCGCACATGGCGATGAGCAGCAGGCCGACGCCGAGCGCGGTGTAGAAGCGGCGCAGCGCGGTCTGGCGCCGCCAGGCGTCAGCTTGCTGCCGGGTGGCTTCGGAATGGATTGTCGCTGATGTCATGATCGGAACATGCAAAAAGGGCGGCGCTGGATAATGCCGCCCTTCTTTTGATGCCGTCAGCCGCCGATAGCGGCTTTGCGGGCTTCGACGATGACGCTGTAGAAGTCCGGCTTCACCGGAACATAGCCGGTGAAATCGCCACCTTCGACGCCTTCGAAGCAGGCCTTGTCCTTGGTCGGCAGGGCGGTGAAGAAGGCGGTCAACTTGGCGGTCATCTCGTCGCCGAGCGCGGTGCGCACGACCAGCGGACCGTTCGGGATCAGGCCCGAGCGCCAGACCTCGACGAAGTCGTTCGGGTCGACGGCGCCCTTGGCGACTTCCTTGTGGAAGGTGCCGGAGGTGTAGCCGTTCTTGAAGTCGCCGATGCCCGAGGAATCATCCACCGCCACGTCGACCTTGCCGTCGCGCACGGCCAGCACGTTGTTCTCGTGGCCGCCATTGAACTGGGTCGAGGCGAAGTAGGTTTCGTTGGAAGCGCCGGTATCCTTCGGGATCTGGGTCAGCGGGATCAGGTAGCCCGAGGTCGAATCCGGATCGGCGTAGCCGAGCTTCTTGCCCTTGGCCGACTTGATGTCGGTGATGCCGGAAGTCTTGAGCGCCAGGCCGATCGAATAATAGCCGGTGGAGCCGTCGGTCTGCTTGGTGGTGAGGATCGGGGTGACGGCCTTCGGATCCTTGAGATAGACGCTGGCGTAGCCGGACGCGCCGAGTTCGGCAAAATCGAGCGTGCCGCCGAGCAGGCCCTGGATGACGCCGTCATAGTCGGCGGCCGGGAACAACGACACCTTCTCGAAGCCGAATTCCGACTTCAGGTGGTCGGCGAGGCACTGGTAGTTGCGCAGACGATCGGTCTCGTTCTCGCCGCCGAGGATGCCGACGCGGAACTCTTTGATGTCGGCGGCGTGCGCGGCGCTGGCCGCCATGGCGAGCAGCGAAACCGCTCCAAAAACCATCTTCCTGAACATTTTGCTCTCTCTCCTGTTGTTCCGGCTGCGCGCCGGCGGCGTTCTGATTTTTCAAGTCTTGCCTTTGACGCTGGCGGGCGATCCGGGTTGCTCTGCTGAAATCCACGATTTGCCCGGACCGCCAAGGGCCCGGGGCAGTGGGCTCAGTAGCCAGGAAAGGCTGGTTCGAGCGGTCCGGCGGATGCGGTGATCTTCGGCTTGATGGTCACGCTGGTCGACGTGATGGCCTCGGAGATTTCGGCGCCGCTGGCATCGGCGCCGTAGACGGTGCGAACGGCGTCGCGGTCGAGATCGTCCGGTCCACCGTCGAAGACGACCCTGCCGGCGGCCATGCCGATGATGCGGGTGCAATAGGCGCGGGCGGTGTCCAGCGTGTGCAGGTTGGTGACGACGGTGATGCCTTCGCGCGAATTGATTTCGCGCAGCGAGTCCATCACCACCTTGGCGTTGAGCGGGTCGAGGGAGGCGATCGGCTCGTCGGCCAGCAGCACCTTCGGCTGCTGCATCATGGCGCGGGCGATCGCGACGCGCTGCTGCTGGCCGCCGGACAGCGTACCGGCCGGCTGCAGTGCGGTGCGGGCGATGTCGAGGCGCTCGAGCGCGGCGACCGCCTCGGCGCATTCGGTGCGCGTGAACATGCCGAGCAGGTTGGAAACCGTGGAGCGATGGTTCAGGCGGCCGAGCAGCACGTTGGTCAAAACGTCGAGGCGCGGCACCAGGTTGAACTGCTGGAAGATCATGGCGCAGTCACGCTGCCAGCGGCGCAGCGGCGATCCCTGCAGGCGGGAGACCTCGGCGCCGTCAAAAAAAATCGACCCCTGGCTGGGATCGATGAGACGATTGATCATGCGCAACAATGTCGACTTGCCGGCGCCGGAGCGGCCGATGATGCCGACCATCTGGCCGCGCGGGATCGAGATAGTGATGTCGCTGACGGCGGTGTTTTTGCCAAATCGTCGGGTTACGCCGCGGATTTCGAGCGTGGCCGATGATGCTGACATACCAAAACTCCAGTCCGTCGCGCTTGTGCAGGTCTGTTAACCTTCGCTAGCGCAGGCCGATGAAGCTGGGGTGTCGGATTGATGTCAGTTTTGTTACGTCCCACAGGCATGGCGGGGAATGCTGGGCTGTGACGCCAATTGGCGTCAGCCAAGCACCAGCAATTCCTCGAAATGCTTCATGTCGCTGAAGCTGCAGAAGGCCGGCGGGCGCAATTCGATCACCGGAGCCTCGCGTTCGAGGAACGACAGGCAATCATCGAACAGATCCTGCCAGGCGGCTGCGCGTTCGTCGGCGAGGCGGCGGACCTGGTAGGCGAAAGTGATATGAAAGACATACACGTCGTGGTCCGGATGGCGATAGCCGAACGGCACCGACAGCGCATCGCGCCATGCTTTGAGGATAAGCCGGTCCTCGTCCGTGGCGCCGGCAACTGTCAGGCCGTTCGGCGTGACGCCGATGGTCGTTACGCTGAAGGCGCCCTTGCCCTCGAAGCCCTGCAGGCGATCGAGATAGAGACGAGTCATGTCGTCGATGCTGGTGTCGAGCGGTATACCGGCTGGCCAGTAGGGATGGCGGCGGCGGTATTCGATGATGCCCTGGAACAGCGTCATGTGCAGACTGGAGATCGGCGTGAAGGCGAGGCGATCGGCGTCGGGCATGGCGCAGATGCGCTCGCGCACCTCGATGACCGCTGCTTCCGATGGCGAGCCCTGGACGAGGTGGCTGACCACCGTGTTGCCGGGCTCGAGAAGGAAGTTGCCCGATGTGTCGTAGCGGGTGCCGAGATGAACGGGCGTCGTCGGATTGGTGCCTTCGAAGAAGGAGGCGAGCGAGGGTCTGACTGTGGCGGGCATGGGCGATCTCCTTCGTGAGAAGGCGTCCTGTCCGAGTCATGTGTCAAGGGTGTGAAACCTGCCCGCCTCTACAGCATGCGGTGCATCACGAAAGCGTCGACATAGCCCAACCGCGGATGGTCGAACGATTGTGGAATGGTGCCGACAATGTCGAAGCCGAGCCGACGCCACAACTGCACCGCGCGCTCGTTGCTGCTGATAACGAAGTTGAACTGCATGGCGCGGAAGCCGCGCTCGGCAGCCAGCTGCAACGAATGCCGGCACATCGCAGTAGCCACGCCTCGACCGCTCGAAGCCGCCGACGTGACGTAGCCGCAATTGGCGACATGCGCGCCGCCGCCGCGCTGGTTGGCATGAAGATAATAGCAGCCAATCAGATCGCCGGCTTCTTCCGCCACGAACACCTCGTGCCCATCGGAAAACCAGTAGCCCAGCGCTTGGTCTCGATTCCAGTCGCGAGGCAGCGCATAAGTTTCGCCGGCCCGCAGGACTGGTTCGAGAATGGACCAGATCGCATCTGCGTCGGCCGGTGTGGCGGGACGAATGGTCGGCACGGTCAAGAACCCGCTTGGGATGGACTAAAGCCAGATCGCGGCAAAGATGCCGAAAAAGATCAGAACGACAAAGGCTGTCACGATTCCGGGCTTCACGCCAGAGGCCGGAGGTGCGGGAATGTCTCTTCGCAAGGGCTGCATGAAACCCTCAAGCATCTCTTATTTTAGCATCAGCGCATTTTCCTGAACATCGGCAAACCGCGCAACGGTTGGGGCTAGCCGCCATATTTCTCCAGGAAAGCCTCGGCCGACAGCTCACGAAAATCGTCGAGCGCCGAGCGCAGCCGGGCATGGTCCCAATCCCACCAGGCGAGCGCCTGGTAGCGCTCGGCGGTGCGGCGGTCGAAGCGCTCGCGGATCGGCTTTGCCGGCACGCCGCCGACGATGGTGTAGGGCGCGACATCCTTCGACACCACCGCGCCGGCGCCGACCGCGGCGCCGTCGCCGACGGTTACGCCGGGCAGGATGGTCGAGCCATGCCCGAGCCAGGTGTCGTGACCGATGGTGACGCGCCTGGCGCGGCGCTCTGCGAAAAATTCGCTCTCATGCTCGGCATCGTCCCAATAGTCGGAGGCGCGGTAGGTGAAGTGGTGCAGCGTCGGCCGCCAGGTCGGATGATTGGTGGCGTTGATGCGCACGCTTGCCGCGATGTTGGAGAACTTGCCGATGGTGGCGCACCAGACGGCGCAATCCTGCATCATGTAGGAATAGTCGCCGAGCTCGCATTCGGCGACGCGGCTGCGCTCGGCGATCTCGGTCCAGCGGCCGAGTGTCGAGTTTTCGACCTGCGCCGTCGGATGAATCAGCGGTGCCTCCGAAAGCTTCTTCATGCGGCGACCTTGCCTGTTGCGAAAGCGGTGACGTCGATGACGCGATCGGCCACGGCGTCACGGACATCGAGATCGTGGAAGATGCCGAGAAGGGCAACGCCCGCCGCCTTCTTGGCGGCGATCAGCTCGACCACGACATCGCGGTTCTTCGCGTCGAGCGACGCGGTCGGTTCGTCGAGCAGAAGGATCGGATGCTCGGTGATGAAGCCGCGTGCGATGTTGACGCGCTGCTGCTCGCCGCCCGAGAAGGTCGCGGGCGGCAAGGCCCAGAGTTTTTCCGGCAGGTTGAGCTGCGCCAACAGCGAACGCGCCTTCGCCCGCGCGGCCTCCCTGTCCTCACCGCGCTCGACCAGCGGTTCGGCGACGACATCGAGCGCCGAAACGCGCGGCACGGTGCGCAGGAACTGACTGACATAGCCGATCGTTTGCCGGCGAATGGCAAGCACGGTGCGTGGCGTGGCGCTGGCGAGATCGATCAACCCGTTCCCGTGCTGAACAATGATCTGGCCTTCGTCGACGGCATAGTTGCCGTAGAGCATCTTCAGGATCGAGCTCTTTCCCGCGCCGGACGGGCCGCCGAGCACGGCGCATTCGCCGGTGCGGATCGAGAAGGAGACGCCCGCCACCACCGGCAGCGTGACGCCGTCGCGCAGATGCATGGTGAAGCTCTTTGCGACATCGGAAACGACAAGCGGGGTGGCCATGATCACACCTGCAGGATGGAAGAAACGAGCAATTGCGTGTAAGGCGCGCGCGGGTCGTCGAGCACCCGATCGGTGAGGCCGCTTTCGACGACGCGGCCGTCCTTCATCACCATCATGCGCTGCGACAGAAGCCGCGCCACGGCGAGGTCGTGGGTGACGACGATCGCGGCGAGGCCGAGGTCGGTGACCAGCCGGCGCAACAGGTCGAGCAGGCGCGCCTGCACCGAAACGTCGAGGCCGCCGGTCGGCTCGTCCATGAACACCAGACGCGGGCCTGTCACCAAATTGCGGGCGATCTGCAGGCGCTGACGCATGCCGCCGGAGAAAGCGCGGGGCTCGTCGTCGATGCGGTCCTCGTCGATCTCGACGCGCGACAGCCAGTCGACCGCGGTGGCGCGGATCCTGCCGTAGTGGCGGTCGCCCACAGCCATCAGCCTTTCGCCTACATTGGCGCCGGCAGACACCGTCATGCGCAAGCCGTCCGCCGGGTTCTGGTGGACAAAGCCCCAGTCGGTGCGCATCAGGAAGCGGCGCTCGGCCTCGCTCATCCGATAGAGCTCGCGCCACTGGCCGTCGCGCATGCGGTAGCTGGCGGTGCCGGATGATGGCAGCAGCCTGGTCGACAGGCAGTTGAGCAGCGTCGTCTTGCCGGAGCCGGATTCGCCGACGACGGCCAGAACCTCACCCGGCCAGAGATCGAAAGTGACGTTCTCGCAGCCGACCCGCGAGCCGTAGAATTTGGACAGCGCCGAGACGCGCAGCAGCGGTTCGTCGGTCATTCGGCCTCCTTACCCTCCCCATTGTGGGGAGGGTCGGCGCGCAGCGCCGGGATGGGGGTTGAAGAAGGAGAAGATTGACCGTCTGCCCCACCCGCGCCTTCGGCGCGATCTCCCCACGAGGAGGAGGTAGGGTCGCCGCGCCGCTTCTCGCAGTGGTCGGTGTCGGAGCAGACGAACATGTGGCCGCCATGATCGTCGAGGATGACCTCGTCAAGATAGACATTCTCGGCGCCGCAGAGCGCGCAGGGCTGGTCGAAGGTCTGCACCTCGAAGGGATGATCCTCGAAATCGAGGCTGACGACGCCGGTGAAGGGCGGCACCGCGTAGATGCGCTTCTCGCGGCCGGCGCCGAACAGCTGCAGCGCCGGCGAGCGGTGCATCTTCGGATTGTCGAATTTCGGCGTCGGCGAGGGGTCCATCACATAGCGGCCCTCGACCTTGACCGGATAGGCATAGGTGGTGGCGATGCGGCCGTGCCTGGCGATATCCTCATAGAGCTTCACATGCATCAGGCCGTATTCCTCGAGAGCATGCATCTTGCGCGTCTCGGTCTCGCGCGGCTCGAGGAAGCGCAGCGGCTCGGGGATCGGCACCTGGAAGACCAGCACCTGGCCGGCTGTCAGGGGCTGCTCCGGGATGCGGTGGCGGGTCTGGATGATCGTGGCCTTCGCCGTCTCAGTGGTTACCGCGACCTTCGCGACCTTCTTGAAAAAGGCGCGGATCGAAACAGCGTTGGTGGTGTCGTCGGCGCCCTGGTCGATGACTTTCAGCACGTCATCCGGGCCGATGATCGAGGCGGTGACCTGGACGCCGCCGGTGCCCCAGCCGTAAGGCATCGGCATTTCGCGCGAGGCGAAAGGCACCTGGTAGCCGGGAATGGCGATACCCTTCAGGATGGCGCGTCGGATCATCCTTTTGGTCTGCTCGTCGAGATAGGCGAAGTTGTAGGTGGCGATGTCGGTCATGGCGATCACGTCCGCTCTGTGCTAAGAATTTGGTGCTCAAGACGCGGGAGCATGCCCACATGGACTCCACCGGTTGGTTGCATCTTGGCGTGCTGCTGCTGGTGTTTGCCGGCATCGTGGCCTTTGTGCTGTGGAAGATGGTCCTGCCCGCGCCAAAGGCGCCTCCACGTGGCGAGACCGTTGCCGGCGCGCGTGGCTTTATCGGCCTGTGGTTCGGTGGCGGCGGGCGTTAGGATCATTCCGCCGCCTCCCGCTTTTCCTCGGCGGCCTTGTCCTCGTTTTCCCGCGCCTCGTATTCGGCACGCATACGGCGAACCAGGCCGAGCTCGGCCTGGAAGTCGACATAGTGCGGCAGCTTCAGATGCTCGACGAAGCCGGTCGCCTGGACATTGTCGGAATGCGAGATGACGAACTCCTCGTCCTGCGCGGCGGCGACGACGTCTTCGCCAAGTTCGCCCGCGCGCAGCGCCCGGTCGCAGAGCGCCATGGCCATCACCTTGCGCTCGCTCTGGCCGAAGACCAGGCCGTAGCCGCGCGTGAATTGCGGCGGCGCCTTGGCCGAGCCCTTGAACTGATTGACCATCTGGCATTCGGTGACGCGGATGGAGCCCAGCGGCACCGCGAAGGGCAGTTCCGGCACGTCGAGCTCGAGCTCGACCTCGCCGATGCGGATCTCGCCGACGAAAGGATGATTGCGGGCATAGCCGCGCTGCGTCGAATAGCCGAGCGCCAGCAGAAAACCTTCGTCGCCGCGCGACAGCGCCTGCAGGCGGATGTCGCGCGCCATCGGGAATTGCAGCGGCTCGCGGGTGATGTCGCCGGGCACATGGTCCAACGGCATGTCGCCATCGGCTTCGATCAGGCCTTCACGGGCGAGGATCGCGGAGACGCGCGGCATCGCTTCGGCCTCGACCGGGCGTTGCGCCGGCGTTTCGACCCCGGCGCCGGCGGCAAGCTCGGGATCGAGCAGCCGGTGGGTGTAGTCGAAGGTCGGGCCGAGCACCTGGCCACCAGGCAGATCCTTGTAGGTGGCCGACACGCGCCGCTCGACCTGCATGGCGCCGGTATCGACCGGGTTGGTGTAGCCGAAGCGCGGCAGCGTGGTGCGGTAAGCGCGCACCAGGAAGATCGCCTCGATCATGTCGCCGCGCGCCTGGACGACGGCCAAAGCCGCGAGCTCGCGATCATAGAGCGAGCCTTCGCTCATCACCCGGTCGACACCGAGCGCCAGCTGCTCGACGATCTGGTCGAGGCGCAGCGCCGGCACCGAGCGGTCGCCGCGGCGGCGATCGGCAAGCAGGCGGTGCGCATTGGCAATAGCGGCCTCGCCGCCTTTCACCGCGACATACATGTCATGCCTCCATCGTCTTGATGCGGGTGGTGCGCGGCAGGCAGGCGAGGCTGCCGGGCGCCGCCAGGATGATGTCGACGCCGCGGGGAAAGCGCTGGTTGTTCTGCTTCCACTGTTCGACGAAATGGCGCGGCATGCCGGGCGGCGCGATCATCGAGGTCTTTTCGATGCCGGGTCCCTCGAGCAGCAGCGAGGGGCCAGAAGCGAGATCGTCGACCAAAAGAATCAGCGTCGTCGAGCGGTCTGGATATTCCTGTGTGCCTTGCGAAAAACCGTCGATCGCCGCCATTTCCTTCGGATTGGCGATCAGCGCGAAATGCGCGTCGGCCGGCGTGTTGGCCAAGGGCGCGCCGGTGTGAAAGCCGAGCCAGGCCTTGACCGCAGCTTCGGCCTGCAGCGGCAAGTCGAGCCAGACCGGCGTGTCGTTGTCGCAGAGGGCGAGAGCTACCGCGCCGGCCGTCGCCGAGAGCGGCGCCGGCGGATGGGCGAGCGAAGGCAGGATCTGGACCGTGCCGGGCCGCGCCATCGCGTCCATGATGGAACGGAATACCGCCTGGGCGTTGAAAACCGGATCGGCGAAGCCGCCGTCGATCGATTGCGTGGCGATATCCATCAGTCCTCTCCGCGCACCATGGTGAAAAAATCGACTTTCGTCGCCGCCGTCTCGACGCGCCGCGTCTCGCGCGCCGCATCGAGCGCCGCGCGCAGGGGCGCGATAAGCTTCGACTCGACCGTCTCGCGGTGCGCCGGGTCCTGCCAGAGCGCGTCGGCAATGGCTGCCAGCTTGGCCTTGTCCTTGTCACGGCCGAGCGCATAGGAATGGCCGACCCGCCCCGAAGGCAGCCGCACCGTGGCGCGGGTGACCGTCGCTTCGCCGACATTGAACGGCGCGCCGCCGCCCCCGATCCGTCCGCGCACCGTCACCAGTCCCGTTTCGGGACCGCGTAAAATCTCCGCCTCGGAAGGCAGGCCCGACTCGTTCCACAGACTGGCGATCTCATCGGCCGCGGCATGCGCCAGCGTCGCCATCAAGGCCTTCCGCCCGGCCTGCTCGCGCGCTTCCTGTCCTCGCATGGCCTCGCTCCTCGTTCAGGGGAATTTGTCTATTGATATAGACAACTATACAAATTATACTTATCTCGTAACGAGAGTCCATGACGGGTGGATGACAGGCGCCAGAAATTGCTTGGGGGTGGTGAGTGATCGGACTGGCGGGCAGTATCGAAAGACGCAACGGCGTCTCGCTGTGGCGGCAGATCGCCGACAGGATATTGCAGGCGATCGCCAGCGGGGATTTCCTGGAGAACGCTGCGCTGCCGCCCGAAGTCGTGCTGGCCGAGCGTTACGGCGTCAACCGCCACACGGTGCGCAGCGCCATTGCCGCGCTGGTACAGGAAGGCGTGCTGAAGGCCGAGCAGGGGCGCGGCACGTTCGTCTTGTCGCGCAAGCGGCTGTCCTATCCGATCGGCGCGCGCACGAGGTTCTCGACCGGGTTGCAGGGGCAGACGACCGAACGGCATATCGCGCTGCTGTCGTCATCGACGGAGCCGGCCATCCGGCGCGTCGCCGAGGCGCTGGCTATAGCGAAGGGCGCAGCCGTCATCCGCTTGGAGACGCGCGGCGAGGCCGACGGGCACCCCGTGTCGCGCGCTACGACCTGGTTCGATGCCAGGCGCTTCGCGGGCATCGAAGACGCGATGGCCGAAACGGGATCGATCACGGCTTCACTCGAGCGCTTCGGCATCAACGATTATCTCAGGCAGTCGACGGTGCTGTCGGCGCGTCACGCCGATGCCGACGATCTCGCCGCGCTCGATTTGCAGCCCGGCGCCATCGTGCTTGTCACCGTTGCCGTCAACGTCACGCTCGACGGCCAGCCGATCCAGTTCGCGGAGGCGCGCTTTCCGGCGGAGCGGGTGGAACTGAGGCTTTCGGCGAACGAGTAACCTTCGACGTCGTGACATCCGGACGATAACCCCCGAGGTCGTCATCCACGGGCGAAGCGAAGCGTAGACCCGAGGATCCATGCCGTAACCTTGATCGTAAAGCGCCGCGGAGCAGAATTCTGGATCGTTGCAACGCGTCGACGTCACGGAATGGATCCTCGGGTCTGCGCTGCGTCGCTACGCTCCTTGCTCCGCCCGTGAATGACGAGGCGACAAAATCGCAAAGCATGCGCTCTGCCAAATCCCGCACTGTCACCCACCGAATGCTCGTGTCGGACCGGCCTCTCACCCGACCTCGATAACCGCCTTGATCAGCCCCGACTTCTCATGCGCCCAGCGCGCAAGATCGCGCGGCGTTCCGGCGAGCGTCGTGCGATGGGTGACGAGCTTGTTCAACGGCACGGCGCCGTTGCGGATGGAGGCCGCGACATGGTCGAAATCGGCGCGGAGCGCATTGCGGCTGCCGACCAGCGTCATCTCGCGCTTGTGGAATTCGGGGTCTGAGAAAGAGATGTCGTCCTTGACGACGCTGACCAGCACCAGAGTGCCGCCATGCGCGACATGGGCGAAAGCCGATTGCACCGACCGCGTGTTGCCGGTGGCGTCGAACACGAGGTCGAAGCCTTCGCCGGCGGTTGCCTGCCGGACAAGGTCGGAGGCTGATGCCTTCGAGCCGTCGAGCGAAGCAAAGCCGAGTTCCGTTTCGGCGAAGCCAAGCCGCTCGGCGCTCATGTCGAGCAGGCTGACGTCGAGCCCGGCGATGCGCGCGAAGATCGCCGTGCCGAGCCCGATCGGTCCGGCGCCGATGACCAGCGTGCGCTGGCCCGGCGCGCCAAGCGAGCGTCGCACGGCGTGCGCGCCGATGGCCAGGAATTCGACCGCCGCGGCGTCGGCCAGCGACAGGCCATTTGCCGGATAAAGGTTCTGAGCCGGCACCAGGATCTCGTCGCACATGGCGCCGTCGCGATGCACGCCCAGCACTTCGATCTTCACGCAGCAATTCGGTTTGCCGTGCCGGCAGGCAATGCATTTGCCGCAGGCGAGATAGGGGTTGATGATCACCGCCTCGCCAACGGAAAGATCGATGCCTTCACCTCTCTCGACGATCGTGCCGGAAACTTCGTGGCCCATGACACGCGGATAGGCCAGGAACGGGTGCTTGCCTTCGAAGATATGGTAATCGGTGCCGCAGATGCCGACATGGCTGACCGCGACGCGTGCCCAGCCGGGCGGTGGCATTCCGGGTGTGGCGCGGTCCTCGATGACAAGATCGCCGGGCGAGCGGCAGACGACGGCTTTCATGGGCAATCCAAAAAAGAGCGCCGGCCTCGGTCGAACCGGGCCGGCGCGGAGTTTCAGGGAGGATTCATTTGCCGCGACGGCGCAGACCGTCGAAGTAAACAATGACGATGATCAGCACGCCGGTGATGATGCGCTGCCAGAAGGCGTTGACGTTGAGCAGGTTGGCGCCGTTGTTGATGGTGGCGAGGATGAAGGCGCCGAGCAGCGGCCCGTGCACCGACCCGATCGCGCCGAAGAGCGAGGTGCCGCCGATCACCGACGAGGCGATCGCCTGCAACTCCCAACCTTCGGCCTGGGTCGGATTGCCGATGCCGATGCGGGACGCCAACAGCACGCCGACGAAAGCCGCGCACAGGCCGGACAGCGTATAGGCCATGTAGATGGTGCGCTGCACGTTGACGCCGGACAGGCGCGACGCCTCGGCATTGGAGCCGACCGAAAACAGATAACGGCCCCAGCGGCTGTGATGCAGAAAGACATAGGCCGGGATGCCGACCAGGATCACCATCCAGAACAGATTGGGGACGCCGACGAAGGAATTGCGCGAGAACTCCTGGAAGGCGTCGTTGTTGATCGAGATGGAATTGCCGTTGGTCATCAACAGGCCGATGCCGCGCAGCGATGTCAGCGTCGCCAGCGTTATGATGAAGGGCGGAAGGCCCATCTTGACGATGCCGAAACCGTGGAACAGGCCGATGGCGACGCCGACCAGAAGCGTGATCAGGATGGCGGCGAACACCGGCACGCCGGCATTGATCAGCATTGCGGCGATGACGGTAGAGAAGCCGACCACCGCGCCGACGGAAAGATCGATGCCGCCGGTGATGATGACGAAGGTCTGGCCGACCGCGAGAATGGCGATCATCGAACCCTGGCGCAACAGGTTCGAGATGTTGTTGGCCGAGGCGAAGCTGGTCGTCGCCACCGAAAGGATGACCCACAGCAGGACCAGCAGCGCCAGCAGCGTCAGCCCGAACAGGGCGTTGTAGTTGCGCTTGGGTTTTTCGGCGGCGATGACCTCGGTGCTCATGTCTGACCTCCCTGTTTTTCTTGTTTCTCGGCGAGCGCCTGCGTGAGAATTTCCTCGTGATCGGCAGTGCGGAAGCCATGCGTGGCGACCAGCTTGCCGCGCCGGAATACGTGCAGCGTGTCGGCGAGCTCATAGACTTCCGGCAGATAGGACGAGATCAGGATGATGCCGGCGCCTTTCGACAAAAGCACGCTGAACAGCCGGTAGATCTCGGCTTTGGTGCCGACGTCGACGCCCACTGTCGGTTCGTCGAAGATGAACAGCTTGGCGCCATGCGCCAGCCATTTGCCGATGACGATCTTCTGCTGGTTGCCACCCGACAGGCTTGAGGCCAGCGCATGGCGCGTCGGTGTCTTGATGCGCAGGTCGGCGATCTGGCGGTCGGCCTCGGCCTTCTCCTTGGCGCCGGAGATCAGAAGGTTGCTCGAAATGCGCTTGTAGATCGGCAGGTTGAGATTCATGCCGACCGGCAGGTTGAGGCACAGGCCCTGATCGCGGCGGCTTTCGGGCGCCAACGCCATGCCGAGGCGAATGGCGTCGTGCTCGGAGTTGACCTGGACCTCTTTGCCTTGCCAAAGGATCTGGCCGGCCGATTTCCTGTGGCGACCATAAAGCGTCGTGACGAACTCGCTGCGGCCGGCGCCGATCAGGCCGTAGAGGCCGACGATCTCGCCCGCACGGACGGTCACCGAGACGTTCTCGAAGCCTTTGCCCGAGAGGTTCTTGGTTTCGACGATCGCGGCACCAGGCGTGAAATGCTCCTTGTGGTAGATCTGCTCGATCGAACGGTTGATCATCAGCTTGACCAACTCGGGCTCGTTGGTCTCGGCGATGTTGCGGGTGCCGACCAGCGTGCCGTCACGCAGAACGGAGACGCGGTCGGCAAGCTCGAACACTTCCTCCATGCGGTGGCTGATATAGATGATGGTGACGCCTTCGCCCTTCAGCCGGCGGATCAGCGTGAACAGCTGGTCGGCCTCCTTGCGGGTGAGGTAGGCGGTGGGTTCGTCGAAGATCAGGAATTTGGTGCCGCGCACGGTGGCGCGGGCGGCGGCGATCAACTGCTGCTGGCCGATGGTGAGGTCGCCGAGCACGACATGCGCCGGCAGGTCGAAGCCGAGATCGTCGATGATCTTCTGCGCGTCCTTGACCATGGCGCGCTGCTGCAGGATGCCGAAGCGGGATTCCTCCTCGCCGAGGAACATATTGGCGGCGACGGTGAGGTGGCGGCACAGCACGACCTCCTGGTGCACGGCATTGATGCCGAGCGCCATCGCCTCATGCGGGGTGGCCAGTGCCGCCGGCTTGCCTTCCCAGATGACTTCGCCCGAGGTGCGAGGCATGACGCCGGTCAGGAGCTTGATCAGCGTCGATTTGCCGGCGCCGTTCTCGCCGACGATGGCGTGGATCTCGGCTGCCTTGAAGGCGAGGTGCACAGGCTTCAGCGCATGCGTGCCGGGGTAGCGCTTTTCCAGCCCGTTTAGTTCGAGGATCGTCCTGCCAGGCTCCAGCGTGGGGTGCGGATGCAGTTCCTGCGCCGTCGACGTCATGACAATCCTCCCAGATTGGTCTCAACCGTTGGGTCCGCGCCGATGCGTCTTGATCGCGCACCTTGAAGACAAGCTAACGCAAGGCGTCGAATTTCCAAACCGCCGCGGCGGATGTTTCCGGGGCGCCAGGGCCCCGGAAACGACTGTGGTGAAGATCTCAGTTGAGCTTCGGGTTGAGCAGCGCGTCGATCTTCGGATCCTTCATGTTGTCCTTGGTGACCAGGTTGGCACCGGTGTCGACATTGGCCTCGACCTTTTCGCCCTTCGAGGCGGCGAGCGCGGTCTTGATGCCGTCATAGCCCATGCGGTACGGGTCCTGGACGACGAGGCCGGAGATGACGCCGTCATTGAGGAACTTGATCAGCTTCTCGTCGCTGTCGAAGCCGATCAGGCCGACCTTGCCGGCAAGATTATTCTCGGCGATCGCCTGGCCGACGCCTTGCGCCATGATCAGGTTGGAGGCGAAGATGCCCTTGAGGTCCGGATTGGCGGTGATCAGGTCGGTCGCGATGTTGAGACCGGTGGTGGCCTGACCGTCGGCGTATTTGTCGGCAACGAGCTGGAGACCCGGATACTTGGCCTTGAGCTGTTCCTTGAAGCCCTGGGCGCGCTGCTCGAGCGAGCCGGCGCCCGGGAGCGCGGTGATCAGGGCAACCTTGCCCTCGACCTTGCCGCCATTGGCGGCGCCGATCGCGGCGGCCAGACCGTCAGCCGCGACACGACCGCCCTGGACGTTGTCGGTGGTGAGGAAGGAGGTGAAGGCCTTCGAGTCGGCGCCGGAGTCGATGCCGATGACCTTGACCTTGGATGCGGCCTCGTCGATCGGCTTGCCGAGCGCCTTGGCCTCGGTCGGCGCGATGACGACGGCGGCCGGATTGCCGGCGACGGCGTTTTCGAGGATCGAGATCTGGCCGTTGACGTCGGTCTCGGCCTGCGCGCCCAGTTCCGGCACGTTGACGCCGAGATCCTTGCCCGCCTTGCGGGCGCCGGCCAGAACGATCTGCCAGTAGAAGGAGGTGGTGTCCTTGACGATGATCGGAATGGTCACGTCGGCCGCCGAGGCGGGTGCGGAATGCAGCGCGCCGGCGAGCATCGATGCGGCGGCCAAGGCCACGAAGGCGCGGCGGTTGAGAAGGCTGGTCACGAATTTCATTAGGTTCCTCCCTAAGATCGCCTGGTGAAGGTTACGGAAGCTCCATCTGGACAGGCGTGGGCCAAACAGAACTTTATCAATAAAAAACAGATGCCGTTTTTTGATAGTGCATCAGCGTGGTCGATGCAAGCGGTGTCTGGTGCCGTTTACGTGATGCCGTACGAGGTTTGCTCGGCTCCTCCCTCCCTGGCAGCACATGGGCTGCTTCCGTTCCTCCTTATCGACATGGAACAATAATTCCACTGTTCTGTCAATATGGAATATTCATTCCCTCGTGAAGCGGGATGGCTGCGAAAGGTCGGTTCCTTGCCGTCGGCAGCGCTTCGGCTGCATCGTGGCCTGGGACTAAAGCGTCGCGCCGAGATGCCAGGGCACGAATTCGTTGTCGCCGTAGCCGAACGCCTCGCTCTTGGTCTTGCGGCCGGACGCCGTCTCGATGATCAACTCGAAGATCTCGCGGCCCATGCCGGCAATGGTCTTCTCGCCCGAGGCGATGACGCCGCAATTGACGTCCATGTCCTCTTCCATCTGGTGATACATGGTCGAATTGGTGGCTACCTTGATCGAAGGCGTCGGCCGGCAGCCAAAGCACGAACCGCGGCCGGTGGTGAAGACGATGACGTTGGCGCCGCCGGCGACCTGGCCGGTGGCCGAGACCGGGTCGTAGCCGGGCGTGTCCATGAATACCAGGCCGCTGCCTGAGACCTTCTCGGCATAGCCGAAGACGCCGTTGAGCGGCGTCTGGCCGCCCTTGGCGACGGCGCCGAGCGATTTCTCGAGGATCGTGGTCAGGCCGCCGCGCTTGTTGCCGGGCGAGGGGTTGTTGTCGATCGAGGCGCCGTGCTTGGCGGTATGATCCTCCCACCACTTCACATAGCCGTCGAGCTTGGCGGCGATCTCGGGCGAGGCCGCGCGATAGGCAAGCAGATGCTCGGCGCCGTAGATCTCGGTGGTCTCCGACAGGATGCCGATGCCGCCGCAGCCGGCCAGGATGTCGACGGCCGCGCCCAACGCCGGATTGGCGGTGATGCCGGACATGCCGTCCGAGCCGCCGCATTGCAGGCCGACGACGATCTCGCTGACCGGGATCGGCTCACGCTGCAATTGGCCGACCTCCTCGGCGATCTCGGCCAGCACGCCCATCGCTCGCTCGACGGATTTGCGCGAGCCGCCGGCTTCCTGGATGTTGAAATGCCGTTTTCCCGCGGCGACGCCCTTCTGGCCGTAAAGCGTGAGCTGGTTGACCTCGCAGCCCAGGCCGACCATCAGCACGCCACCGAAATTCGGATGGCGCGCGTAGCCGGCGAGCGTGCGGTGCAGAACCATCATGCCGTCGCCGGTGGCGCTCATGCCGCAGCCCTGGCCGTGCACGATCGGCACGAAACCGTCGATGCCTGGATATTTCGGCAGGAGCGTGCGGTTGGCCTCGCCGGCAATGGCATGGCACACGGTCGACGAGCAATTGACGCTGGCGATGATGCCGATGAAGTTGCGGGTGCCGGCGCGGCCGTCGGCGCGGCGATAGCCCATGAAGGTGCGCTTGCGGTCGGCTTCGCTGGCGTGCACGGCCTCGCTCGGCGGCACCACCGGCAGGCGGCCGCTCTCGAAGACCAGATTGTGCGAGTGGACGTGCTCGCCGGGCGCGATGGCTTGAGTGGCGCGGCCGATCGCCTGCGCGTATTTCACCACCGCTTCGCCCGCCGCGATCGGCCTGATCGCCACTTTGTGTCCAGGTTCGATCACCGCCACCGCGACAGCGCCGGCCGGCAAGGCTGCGCCGATCTCGATACGGCCATTGGCGACGGCGACATTGTCGGCGGGGGAAAGGAGGATGGTGTTTGCAGCGTTCACGGGCGGCTGTCCTGGGTGATCCTGGGAGGGCGAGCGGATTGACTTGCGCCCGTTTAAAGGTAATGTCTTTTATCGTGAAAAAACATTTTTGCGTCAATTGTTTTTTCGCGTGGGCAATGTTCGTCGGTCGACGCGCGCGATTGCCCTTTTGGCAAGCCGGCGAAAGGCGTTCTGCTTTTCGGAGGCTTGCGCTACGGAACACCGATCATATCGCGCTTCCGGCGGGCCGCCGCAAGCGTTGGGGGATACGGGGCATGTCGAAGAGCAACAATGTCTACAAGGACGCCTTCAACCGCTGCCTCAGGCTGCTCGACGAATCCCGAAGCCTGCCATCGGAGCCTGAGCTCGGGATGCTGCTCGGCGTCAGCCGCACCACGGTGCGCAGCATCCTTTCGCGCATGGAAGAGACCGGGCTGATCGCCTGGAACAAGCGCAACAAGACGGTACTGCGGGCGCCGCGGTCGGAGGATTTCTTCCCCGAGGAGGAAACCGACTCGCTGGCCGAGATTATCGAGCGTTCCTTCATGCGCCGGTTGCTTGCCGAGGGCGCCGAGGCCGGCATGCAGATCAACGAGCTGGAGCTGGCGCGGGAAATCGGCGTCGGCACCACCAGCGTACGCGAGTTCCTGATCCGTTTCTCGCGCTTCGGTCTGATCGAGAAGCGGCGCAACAGCCACTGGGTGCTGAAGGGTTTTACCCGCGCCTTCGCGCTGGAACTGACCGAGATCCGCGAAATGTTCGAGCTGCGTTCGGCCGCAGCCTTCGCCGCGCTGCCGCAGGATAGCGCGGTGTGGGTCGACCTCGACCGGCTGGAGGTCGAGCACCGCCGGCTCGCCAACGAAATCGCCACGCGCTTCAATGAATTCTCCGAACTCGACGAGCGCTTCCACCGGCTGATCCACCGCGCCTCGCACAACCGTTTCATCGTCGATTTCTATGATGTGATCGCGATGATCTTCCACTACCACTATCAATGGAACAAGGCGCAGGAGCGCCAGCGCAACGAGGTCGCGGTCCAGGAGCATCTCGCCTATATCGCGGCGCTGAAATCGCGCGATCCCGCCAAGGTCGACATCGCCTGCCGCAAGCACCTGAAGTCGGCGCGCCAAACGCTGTTGAGCTCCATTCCCGAAGGACGGCAGGCGCAGCTCGCCTGACAAGCGCATTTGCAGGGCCCATTTGCAGGGGACATTTGGTAGGCGCATCTGACGGACGTATCGCGCCGCGTTGCCGCAGCGCGGTTTTGCCGATTTTCCGGCCGCATCGTCCGTGTTACGGTCGCGGCGTTTCTGGGAGAAGCTTTGGGTTGGATATCCGGCTGAGACGATGGAGCATGCCGGCCGCGTTCGTCGCGGCGCTGCTTCTATTGCTTCCGTCCTCTCTCGGTGCGTTCGCCTTCGGCTCGCCTTCGCAACTCGACGCCTTCGGCAACGTCATCTGCACGCATGAAGGGGTTGTGAAGCTCCCCGGCGGCGATCCACACCAGCAGCATTTGCCGGCTTGCTGCTCGCTCGGCTGCAACATGGTTTCGCCGGCGCATCTGCCGCCGCCGGCTGCCGGCGCGCTCACTAGAAGCCAGGCCCTTGAGGCCGTCGCCTTCCAGTTCCCGGCCTTCCGGCATCAAGACTTCGCCCGCGACCGTTCTCCCGCGAATCCGCGCGCGCCGCCGGCAATGGCCTGACCCGCGGAAACTTTTCGCGGCCGCATTCATCCAAAGATCAGACCGATCGCGGCCGCAGAGCGGCGCGGTCCTCATATTCATGGAGCAATCATGTCCAATCTTCCTCCAAGAGCGCGGGCCCATGCCCTTCGCGGCGCGCCGCCGCTCGGCCTGCAACGTCTTGGCTCCCCCCTGTTCGTTCTTCTTCTCCTGCTTGCCTGCATTCCTGCCGCCCTCGCGCATGAATTCAAGGTCGGCGATATCGAGATCGAACATCCCTGGTCACGGGCGACGCCGCCCGGCGCCAAGGTGGCCGGCGGCTACTTCACCGTGATCAACAAGGGCGGCACGCCGGACCGGCTGCTGTCGATCTCGTCGGATATCTCGGACAAGGCCGAACTGCATGAGATGGGCGTCAAGGACGGCGTCATGACCATGCGGCCGGTCAGCGGCGGGCTGGAGATCCCGGCCGGCGGCAAGGTCGCGCTGAAGCCGGGCGCGTATCACCTGATGTTCACCGGCCTGAAGCGGCAGCCGAAGCAGGGCGAGAAATTCCCCGCGACGCTGACCTTCGAGAAGGCGGGCAGCGTCAAAGTCGAGTTCCTCGTCGAAGGCATGGGCGAGACCGGCGACATGGACATGGATCACGCCGAATAATCCGCCAATTCGAAATCAGAGGGACAATCCATGAAGACGTATCTTTTGGCGGCCGGCGCGCTTTGCGCGCTCGGGACCAGCGCTGCGCTCGCCCACATCACGCTCGAGACGCAGGAAGCGGCTGTCGGCTCCACCTACAAGGCGGTACTTCGCGTGCCGCATGGTTGCGAAGGCAAGGCAACCACCGCCTTGCGCGTGCAGATCCCCGAAGGCGTCATTGCGGTGAAGCCGATGCCGAAGCCCGGCTGGACGCTGCAGACCAAGAAGGGCAAGTACGAGAAATCCTACCAGCTCTATGGCGAGACGCTGACCACTGGCGTGAAGGAAGTGGATTGGAGCGGCGGCAGCCTGCCCGACGAATTCTACGACGAGTTCGTGTTCCGCGCTTCGCTGGCGGCCGACCTGCCAGCCGGCCAGACCCTGTATTTCCCGGTGGTGCAGGAATGCGGCGACGCCGCCGATCGCTGGATCGAGATCCCGGCGGCGGGCCAGGACGAAGACGCCTTGGAAACTCCAGCGCCAGGCATCAAATTGCTGCCGAAGAAATGATCCTTTGGTGGCGCGCTCGCCGAGGGCGCGCCACCTCCTCGCACAAGAACGGAATGAACGCAGTATCCTTCCCAGCGACGGTTCGCCTGCGCGGCGCTCGCATCCGGCCTCTCATGAGGAGCCTGGTCGCCGCGTTCATGGTGCTTGCGGTACTGGCCGTGCCCTGCCGCGCTTTCGCGCATGCGGCGCTGGTCGCGACCGACCCCGCCGACGGCGCGGTGCTGTCGCAAAGTCCGGCGCGATTTTCGCTCACCTTCAGCGAGCCTGTCTCACCACTGGTCCTGACGCTCGTGCGGCCCGACGGCTCGCAGCTTGCGCTGACATCCTTCCGCCTCGAGGACCAGACGCTCGAGATCGACAATCCCGAAACGCTCAAATCCGGCACGCATGTGCTGAGCTGGCGGGTCGTGTCGGTCGACGGTCATCCGGTCGGCGGTTCGGCGCTGTTTTCCATAGGCGCGCCAAGTGCCGCGCCGATCGCCGGCGAAGCTGTCGACTGGACGCTGCGTACGGCCATCTGGGCAGCCAGGCTGTTTCTCTATGTCGGCTTCTTTCTCGGCGTTGGCGGTGCCTTCGCGCTCGCCTGGCTGGCCGAGAACCGGCGCTGCGGCCAACGCTTTGTTGCCGCGGCGCTGCTTTTCGGCCTCGTCGGGGCGCCGCTGTCGCTCGGCCTGCAGGGGTTGGACGGGCTTGGCGCGCCGCTCGCCCGGTTTGCGTCGCCGACGGTGTGGAAGACCGCGCTGGAGACGAGCTTCGTCTGGACGGTGCTGGTCGGGTTGATCGCGCTTGGTCTTGCCCTGTTGTCGCTTGCCGGGCCATCGGGTCTTCGCAAGCCGGCGGCAAGCGCTGCACTACTCGGTGTCGGCGCCGCCCTTGCCGCGAGTGGTCATGCCAGCGCCGCCGAACCGCAATGGCTGACGCGGCCGCTGGTATTTCTGCACGGCACGGCAATCGCCTTCTGGGGCGGCGCGCTGGCGCCGCTCGGCCTTGCGTTGCGGTGGTGGCCGGCCGAAGCTCGCGCGTTCCTCAGCCGGTTTTCGCGCGCGATCCTGCCCGTCGTCGCCGTGCTTGCCGCGAGCGGCATCGTGCTGGCAATCATCCAGGTGCAGGCACCGGCAGCGCTGGTCCACACGGCCTATGGCCGCCTGCTGCTGCTCAAGCTGGCTCTGCTGCTCTTCCTGTTCACCCTTGCCGCGGTCAACCGCTCGACGCTGACGGCGCCCGCCGAAGCCGGCGACACCGAGGTGCAGCGTCGGCTGGCGCGCTCCATTCGCATCGAGACCGTGATCGTGCTCGCCATCTTCAGCGTCGCCGCCGGCTGGCGCTTCACCCCGCCACCGCGTGCGCTGGCAATCGCCGCCGCGCAGCCGGTATCGATCCACATCCACACGGTGAAGGCGATGGCCGATCTCAGCATCACGCCTGGGCATGCCGGCGAGGTTGCCGCTTCAATGGTGATCATGAGCGGCGACTTTGGACCGCTCGACGCCAAGGGGGTGACGCTGGTGCTGTCCAAGCCGGATTCCGGCATCGAGCCGATCAAGCGGCCGGCGACGAAACCCGGCGACGGCACCTGGCGTGTCGACAATCTCGTCATTCCGCTGCCCGGCCGCTGGAACGCCCGGCTCGACATCCTCGTTTCGGACTTCGAGATGGTAAAGATCGAGGCGCCGATCGACATTCGCGGCGAGTGATATTCAGGTGAGGCCGGCCTGCGAGGCGGTTGACGTCGCCGCCAAGGCCCGTCATTCATCTTGCAAACAGCGGCCACAACAAGCATCCAAAAGCAGGGAAGAAACGATGGAAAAAGCCGAAATCGGCCTGATCGGCCTTGGCACGATGGGCTCCAACCTGGCGCTCAACATCGCCGAGCACGGGCACCGCATCGCCGTCTTCAACCGCACGCCGGCGCGCACCGACGCCTTTGTCGAGAGCGCGGGTCCGCTGAAGGACATGGTCGTTCCCTGCTACAGCCTGGAGGAACTCGCCGCGGCGATCCGGCCGCCACGGCCGATCATCATCATGGTGCTTGCAGGCAAGCCGGTCGACGAGCAGATCGCGGCATTGCGGGGTGTGCTCTCAGACAACGACATCGTCATCGATGCCGGCAACGCCAATTTCCGCGACACGATGCGGCGCTTCTCCGAGCTCTCGGGCTCGGGGCTGACCTTCATCGGCATGGGAGTGTCCGGCGGCGAGGAGGGTGCGCGCCACGGGCCTTCGATCATGGTCGGCGGCACCGAAGAGTCATGGAAACGCGTCGAAAGCGTGCTGACCGCGATCTCCGCCAAGTTCAAGGACGAACCGTGTGCGGCCTGGCTCGGCACCGACGGCGCCGGGCATTTCGTGAAAACCATCCACAACGGCATTGAATATGCCGACATGCAGATGATCGCCGAGATCTACGGCATCCTGCGCGACGGTCTCGGCATGGCGCCGAAGGAGATCGGCGCCGTATTCGAAAACTGGAACAAGGGGCGGCTCAACTCCTACCTGATCGAGATCACCGCCAAGGTTCTGGCCGCCGACGATGCCAAGACCGGCAAGCCGGTGGTCGACATCATCCTCGATCGCGCCGGACAGAAGGGCACCGGCAAATGGTCGGTCATCGAAGCGCAACAGCTCGGCATTCCGGCGACGGCCATCGAGGCGGCGGTCGCGGCGCGCGTTCTGTCCTCGATCAAGGACGAGCGGCAGGCGGCGGAAAAGGCCTATGGCAATATCGGTGTCACTAAGATCACCGGCGACAAGGGCACGCTGCTGAAGGATCTCGAACTGGCGCTGTTTGCAGGCAAGATCGCCGCCTATGCTCAGGGGTTCGCGGTGATGAGCGGTGCCTCCAAGGAATTCAGCTGGAACCTGCCGATGCCGACCATCGCCAAGATCTGGCGCGCCGGCTGCATCATCCGCTCGCAGATGCTGGACACGATGGCCGAGGCTTTCGGCTCAGGCAGCGCTTCCACCAACCTTTTGATGGCGCCAGCCTTCATCGCCATGATGAAGGAGGCGCATCAGTCGCTCAGGCGCATCGTGGCGCGGGCCTCCGAAGCCGGCTCGCCGGTGCCGGCGCTAGCCTCGGCGCTCGCCTATTTCGACAGCTACAGGCAGGGCCGCGGCACGTCGAACCTGATCCAGGCGCAGCGCGACTTCTTCGGCGCGCATGGTTTCGAGCGCATCGGCGAGCAGGGCGCGTTCCATGGGCCGTGGGGCAGCGGGGCTGCCTAGGCTTGGCAGCCGCTGGGTACGCGGCGCTTCTCCCGTCGTCGTCCACGGGCGGAGCAAGGAGCGAAGCGACGCGGCGTAGACCCGAGGATGACGAAGCTGAGGGGCTTCGGCCAATCTCCGGGATCGACAACAATCTTTTTCTCGGGAAACCAGAGGCTAACCCCGATAGGGCAGAACCTCGCTCGGGGTGCTGAGCGACTGCAACGATCCTGGATCGGCGCCGCCGATCCAGCCGAGCACCGCGCGGGCAAGCTCGGAACCGGCGAGCCTAAAATTCTCGTTGACGACCAGCAGTTCCCGCCGGAACAGATGCAGCAGTTCCGAGGACTGCTTCGAGACCACGTCGACGTCGCGGCCGAGCTTCAGCCCGGCGTCCTCGATGCCGGCGACGACGGCGAGCGTCGCGGCGGCGGCGCTGCTGACGAAGCCGTCGGGCCGGTCCTTGCGCCGCATCAGCTGTGCGGTCCGCATCCTGATCTGGTCGATCGACTGATCGATGGAGACGGTGTTGAACGGCACCTCGCTGGCGCCCACCTCGCTCAGCGCATCGGCAAAGCCGTTCACCGTATGGCCGTAATAGGTGAGGCCAACCGGCGGGGTGACAAGCGCCAGCCGGCTGCGGCTCCTGCCGGCGAGATAGCGGACGGCTTCGCCGGCAAAGGCGTAATTGTCGAAGTCGTGATAGGGATGCACCAGTCCCATATCGGTGCGGCCGTGCGTGGCAAAGGGGATGCCGCGCTCCAGCATGTAACGCGCCCGCGGATCGTTGGGCTGGGTGCGCGAGATGATGACCCCATCCGCCGAGCCCGTCTCCACCAGGTAGCGCACCGGATCGAGCGGATCTTGCGAGCGCGAATAGGGCGTGACGATCAGGTGGTAGGGCGTGTCGGCGATCACTTCGGTGACGCCGTAGATGATGTCCGAAACGAAGCTCATGATCTCGTGCTCGGTGTTGAGCACCAGGCTGATGACATTGGTCTTGCCCGTCCTCAGCCTGACGCCGGCGCGGTTCGGACGGTAGCCGATCTGCTTGGCCACAAGCTGGACGCGGCGCCTGGTCTCGGCGCCGATTTCGGGCGCATCCTTGAGCGCGCGCGAGACGGTCGTGACGCCGAGCCCGGTCATGAAGGCGAGCGTCTTCAGCGTCGGCCTTTCCTTGGCCGACGTCTCGTCGTCCTTCTTCGTTACCCGTCTATCCATTCGTCCCGCCCCTCAGGCGCATAGCAGCCGCGCGGCTGGCCCGCAATTGCGATGTCGACATTTGCGCGGCCCAAAGCATGCGGCACGGTGCAATATACTGAAACGTTACAGATTGCCAATCTTCGTGATTGGGCGGTGAGGTCGCGACGGTCGCATTCCGGGATGGCGATGGGCCGAAAGTCGCTGGAATCACAAAGAAATATCGGCTCACGCCCGATCTCGCCACCAATCGACGGTTCCACTGGCAGTATTGCCGCTTCGAAACAAGGATTTTGTTCGTGCCCCGAAAAAATATCAATCGGCGTTGCGGCCAGGGGTTGCCTATGCCGGTCATTTGCCGTATCGAAAATCTGTAACGTTTCAGATTCTGGGAGGAACCGAAATGCGATACAAATACCTGACTGCCGCGTTTGCCGCGACGGTCGCGCTGAATTTCGCCGGACCGGCGGCTGCGACCGACCTGGAAGTCACACACTGGTGGACTTCCGGCGGCGAGGCGGCGGCGGTGGCCGAGCTTGCCAAAGCCTTCGACGCGACAGGCAATCACTGGGTCGACGGCGCCATCGCCGGTTCCGGCGGCACGGCGCGGCCGATCATGATCAGCCGCATCACCGGCGGCGATCCGATGGGCGCCACCCAGTTCAACCACGGCCGTCAGGCGGAGGAACTGGTGCAGGCCGGGCTGATGCGCGACCTCACCGATATCGCCACCAAGGACAAGTGGACGGAGGTGGTGCGGCCGAAGAGCCTGCTCGACTCGTGCACTATCGACGGCAAGATTTATTGCGTGCCGGTCAATATCCATTCCTGGCAGTGGCTGTGGCTGTCCAACGAGGCCTTCCAGAAGGCCGGCCTGCCGGTGCCGAAGGACTGGAATGAATTCGTGGCGGACGCGCCGGCGCTGGAAAAGGCCGGCATCATCCCGCTCGCGGTCGGCGGACAGCCTTGGCAGGCTTCCGGCGCCTTCGACGTGCTGATGGCCGCGATCGGCGGCACCGACACCTTCCTCAAGGTTTACAAGGACAAGGACGCCACCTTCGCGGCCGGTCCGGAGATCGCCAAGGTATTCAAGGCAGCGGACGATGCCCGCAAGATGGCCAAGAACACCAATGTGCAGGACTGGAACCAGGCGACCAATCTGGTCATCACCGGCAAGGCCGCCGGGCAGATCATGGGCGACTGGGCGCAAGGCGAGTTCCAGGTCGCCGGCAAGACTGCCGGCAAGGACTATACCTGCCTGCCTGGCCTTGGCCTGAACGAGGTCATCGCCACGGGCGGCGATGCCTTCTATTTCCCGCTGCTCAAGGACGAGGAAAAGGCCAAGGCGCAGGTGGTGCTCGCCGAGACCTTGCTTGATCCCAAAACCCAGGTCGCCTTCAATCTCAAGAAGGGTTCCCTGCCGGTGCGCGGCGACGTCGACCTCAACACGGCGAACGACTGCATGAAGAAGGGTCTCGCCATCCTCGCCAAGGGCGCGGTCATGCCGTGGACGGACCAACTGCTTTCGCAGGACACCCAGAAGCAGAAGGAAGACCTGTTCTCCGAATTCTTCGCCAAGCCCGACATGAGCCTCGAAGAGGCGCAAAAGCGCTTCGCCGGGATCATCGGCTCGGCGGACTGACAACCGGCGCCCCCGCCGGCTCCCGGCCCCAGCACATCGGGGGTCGGGGGCTCGATGTCCTCATTGCCCGGCCGGTCTAGATGAGCAGCAGCCAACGCCCGAACCAGCTATTCCGCAACCTCAACGCCAAAGTCGCATCGATCCCGATGATCCTGACCGCGCTGGTGGTTTTCGTCGGCGGCACGGCGTGGACGGTGCTCTATTCCTTCACCAATTCGAAGCTGTTGCCGCGGCTGACCTTCGTCGGGCTCGACCAGTATCACCGGCTGTGGGCGACGCCGCGCTGGCTGGTCTCGATCGAGAACCTTTTGATCTACGGCGTGATCTCGCTGGTGTTCTCGCTGGTCATCGGCTTCATCCTAGCGGCACTACTCGACCAGAAGATCCGTTTCGAGGACACGTTCCGCACCATCTTCCTCTATCCGTTCGCGCTCTCTTTCATCGTCACCGGGCTGGTCTGGCAATGGCTGCTCAATCCGGATTTCGGCATTCAGCGCGTGGTGCGCGACCTCGGCTGGACGAGCTTCAGCTTCGATCCTCTCTACAATTCGAGCATCGTCATCTACGGCATTTCGATCGCAGCGCTGTGGCAAGGCACGGGGCTGGTCATGTGCCTGATGCTCGCCGGGCTGCGCGGCATCGACGAAGACATCTGGAAGGCGGCGCGGGTCGACGGCATCCCTATGTGGAAGACCTACCTGTTCATCGTCATCCCGATGATGCGGCCGGTTTTCATCACCACGCTGGTGATCATCGCCGCCGGCATCGTCAAGGTCTATGACCTGGTCGTGGCGCAGACCAGCGGCGGTCCCGGCATCGCCTCCGAAGTGCCGGCGAAATATGTCTACGACTACATGTTTTTCGCCCAGAATCTGGGCCAGGGTTTCGCCGCTTCGACCATGATGCTGCTGTCGGTGGTGATCGTCATCGTGCCGTGGGCCTATCTCGAATTCGGAGGCCGCAAGCGTGGTTGACATCGCCTCCCTGTCCACCAGCCCGGAAGCGCTGCGGCGCGACGGAGCCGGCCCGAGCGGCCCGAAGCCGCGGCATGTGCTGTCGCGCCGCAACATCTTTCTCTACGGCACGCTTGTCGTGGTGGCGCTGTATTATCTGTTGCCGCTCTACGTGATGATCGTCACGTCGTTGAAGGGCATGCCGGAAATCCGCCTCGGCAACATCTTCTCGCCGCCGATGGAGATAACTTTCGAGCCGTGGGTGAAAGCCTGGGCGACCGCTTGCACCGGGCTCAATTGCGACGGGCTCTCGCGCGGCTTCTGGAATTCGGTGCGCATCACCGTGCCGTCGGTGATCCTGTCGATCGCCATCGCCTCGGTGAACGGCTATGCCCTGGCCAACTGGCGCTTCAAGGGCGCCGACAGCTTCTTCATCATACTGATTGTCGGCGCCTTCATCCCTTATCAGGTGATGATCTATCCGATCGTCATCATCCTGCGCGAAATCGGCATCTACGGCACGCTGACGGGACTGGTGATCGTTCACTCGATCTTCGGCATGCCGATCCTGACGCTGCTCTTCCGCAATTATTTCACCTCGATGCCGGAGGAGCTGTTCCGCGCCGCGCGCGTCGACGGCGCCGGCTTCTGGGGCATCTATCTGCGCATCATGCTGCCGATGTCGCTGCCGATCTTCGTCGTCGCCATCATCCTGCAGGTGACCGGCATCTGGAACGATTTCCTGTTCGGCGTCGTCTACACGCGCCCCGACACCTATCCGATGACGGTGCAGCTCAACAACATCGTCAACTCCGTCCAGGGCGTGAAGGAATACAACGTCAACATGGCTGCAACCATTCTCACCGGCCTCGTTCCGCTCATCGTCTACTTCATTTCCGGCAAGCTCTTCGTGCGCGGCATCGCCGCCGGCGCGGTGAAAGGATGACGATGGCAGCTGAAATCGCCAATCCCAGCGTTTCAATCCAGGATCTGTCGCTGAATTTCGGCGCCGTCTCGGTGTTGCAGACGCTCAATCTCGACGTCGCCGAAGGCGAGTTCATTGTCCTGCTCGGACCATCCGGCTGCGGCAAGTCGACCTTGCTGAATTGCATCGCCGGCCTGCTCGACATTTCGGAGGGCCGCATCTTCATCAAGGGCAAGAACGTCACCTGGGAAGAGCCGAAGGATCGCGGCATCGGCATGGTGTTCCAGTCCTATGCGCTCTATCCGCAGATGACGGTGGAGAGGAACCTTTCCTTCGGCCTGCGCGTCGCCGGCCTGCCCAAAGGCGAGATCGCCAAACGCATCGCGCGCGCGGCCGAGATCCTGCAGATCGAGCCTCTGTTGCAGAGGAAGCCGTCGGCGCTGTCCGGCGGTCAGCGCCAGCGCGTGGCGATCGGACGCGCGCTGGTGCGCGACGTCGACGTCTTCCTGTTCGACGAGCCGCTTTCCAACCTCGACGCCAAGCTGCGAGCGGAGCTGCGCGTCGAGATCAAGCTGCTGCACCGCAAGCTGCAGAACACGATGATCTACGTCACCCACGACCAGATCGAGGCGATGACGCTGGCCGATCGCATCGCGGTGATGAAGGGCGGCGTGATCCAGCAGCTCGATGCGCCGCAGACGATCTACAACCGCCCCGTCAACCGCTTCGTCGCCGGCTTCCTCGGCTCGCCGGCAATGAATTTCCTCAAGGGGCAGTTGGAAGCGGGCGATGCTCCCATGTTCAAGGCCGACGGTGTGTCGGTGCCGCTTGGCCGCTATCAGTTCGAAGGCGACAACGGGCATACAGCCAAGCCCTGCGTGTTCGGCATCAGGCCCGAGCACATCGCTTTCGGCGAAGCCGCCAGTTCCATGCCCTTCACCGCTGAGTCGACGGTCGAGATCGTCGATCCGATGGGTTCCGACACGCTGGTGTGGACGAAGCTCGGCGGCCAGATCCTCTCCTTCCGCGTCGAAGCGGACAAGACGCTGCGCAACGGCGATGCGATTCGTATCGGCTTGGATCCGGCGCGCGCCTCGCTGTTCGATGATCAAACCGGAAACCGCCTTTAACTCCCAGGACCAACCGAACGGACAGGACAGATGAACTGGTCATTCCAACTCTACAGCGCCCGCAATTTCCAGCCATGGGACGGCGTGGTGAAAATGCTCGGCGAACTCGGCTACACCCAGGTCGAAGGCTTTGGCGGCGTCTATGACGACCCGAAAGCGTTCCGCGCCGAGCTCGACAAGAACGGGCTTGCCATGCCGACCGGGCATTTCTCGATCGATGCGCTTGAAAACGATTTCGATGGCGTGCGCAAAATCGCCGACGCGCTCGGCATCAAGCTCTTGATCTGCCCTTATCTTGTCGCGGAAGCGCGGCCGTCCAACGCCGCCGGCTGGCGCGGCTTTGGCGAGCGCCTGGCCAAGGTCGGCGAGACCGCGGGGAAGGCCGGCTATGGCTTTGCCTGGCATAACCATGACTTCGAATTCAAGGCGCTTGCCGACGGCTCGCTGCCGCAGGACCACATCCTGACTGCCGCACCTGATATCGGCTGGGAAATGGACGTCGCCTGGGTGGTGCGCGGCGGTGCCGATCCGTTGCCCTGGATCGAAAAGCACGGCAAGCGCATCAGCGCCGTCCACGTCAAGGACATGGCGAAGCCGGGCGAGGGGCTGGATGAGGACGGCTGGTCCGATGTCGGCCACGGCACGATCGACTGGGTGGGTCTGTTCAAGACTTTGCGCGCCAAGAGCGCGGCGCAGTATTTCATCATGGAGCAGGACAACCCCAACGACATCGAGCGCTACGCCCGACGCTCGATCGCGGCGGCCAAGAGCTGGCAGGAGTAATAGAAAATGGCAAACAAGCTTGGCGTCGGCGTCATCGGCTGCGGCAACATCTCGAAGGCATATTTCTCGTTGGCGCCGCTGTTTCGGGGCATCAAGATGCGCGCCTGCGCGGACATCAACATCGATGCCGCGAAAGCACGGGCAAAGGAGTTCAAACTCCGCGCCGAGACGGTCGAGGAGCTGCTCAAGGACGACGAGATCGATATCGTCGTCAATCTCACGGTTCCGGCGGTGCACTATGAAGTCTCGAAGGCGGTGCTCGAGGCGGGCAAGCATGTCTATTCGGAAAAGCCGTTCGTGCTGTCGATCGAGGAAGGGCTCGACCTGAAGAAGCGGGCCGAGAAGAAAGGGCTGCGCATCGGCTCGGCGCCGGACACCTTCCTCGGCGGGGCGCACCAGCTGGTGCGCGATCTGATCGACAGCGGCAAGCTCGGCAAGATCACCAGCGGCACTTGCCATGTGATGGGCCACGGCATGGAGCACTGGCATCCCAATCCCGATTTCTTCTTCCAGCCGGGCGCCGGTCCGGTGCTCGACATCGGGCCTTACTACGTCACCAACCTGATCCAGCTGATCGGTCCGGTCAGCCGGGTGGCTGCGTTCGCAACGATGCCGGCCAAGGAGCGGACGATCTCGTCCAAACCGCGCGCGGGCGAAAAAATACCGGTCAACACGCCAACCACCATCCATGCGTTGCTGGAATTCGCCAACGGCGCGGTGATCACGCTCAACACGAGTTGGGACGTCTGGAGCCATGGCCACGCGCCGATGGAACTCTACGGCGAATTGGGCACCGTCTTCGTGCCGGATCCGAATTTCTTCGGCGGCGAGGTACGCTTCACCGACAGCGCCAAACCAGTGAAGAAGCTGCCGAAATGGAACCATCCCTTCGGCGTGCCGAACGAGATGCATGGCCAGGGGATGATGGCGAACTACCGTACAGCCGGGCTTGCCGACATGGCGATCGCCATCGCCGAAGGGCGACCGCATCGCTGCTCGATGGAACTGGCGTTGCATGCGGTCGACGTCATGACCGGCATCCTGCGCTCCGGCGAAAGCGGCAAATATGTCGCCATGCAGACGACCTGCGAGCGGCCGGCCGCGCTCGGCGTCAAGGACGCCAAGGCGCTGCTGGCCAAGAAAAACTAGGTGGCAACCCCCTCTCCCCGTTTCGGCGGGGAGAGGGTAAGGATGAGGGGCAAGCATCGATTCAATTTCACACGAGAGCAGAGCATGATGTCGACCGAAAACCGCTCCACACTTTTCGGCATCATGCTCTAGCGGCAATGGCCGCGCCGCTCCGGTCCCAAGGATTTCCCATGCCCTATGTCGCCGCCGAGAACCGCTACGAGAAGATGATCTATAACCGCTGCGGGCGGTCCGGCCTGAAGCTGCCGGCGATCTCGCTTGGGCTGTGGCACAATTTCGGCAACGACACGCCGCACAGGACCAAGCAGGCGATCGTGCGCAAGGCCTTCGACCTCGGCATCACCCATTTCGATCTCGCCAACAATTACGGCCCGCCGCCCGGCTCGGCCGAAACCGCCTTCGGCGAGATCCTGCGCACCGATTTCGCCGCCTATCGGGACGAGCTGATCATCTCGACCAAGGCCGGCTACGAGATGTGGGCCGGCCCTTACGGCGAATGGGGCAGCCGCAAATATGTGCTGGCCAGCCTCGACCAGAGCTTGAAGCGGATGGGTCTCGACTATGTCGACATCTTCTATTCGCATCGCTTCGATCCCGAGACGCCGCTGGAAGAGACGATGGGCGCGCTCGACCACGCCGTGCGCTCCGGCAAGGCGCTCTATGCCGGCATCTCGTCCTACAATTCGCAGCGCACGCGCGAGGCGGCCGACATCCTTAAGCGCCTCGGCACACCCTGCCTTATCCACCAGCCGAGCTATTCGATGCTCAACCGCTGGGTCGAGGAGGACGGGCTGCTCGACACGCTGGAGGGGCTGGGCATTGGCTCGATCGTGTTCTCGCCGCTGGCACAAGGCATGCTGACCGACAAATATCTCGGCGGCATCCCCGAAGGCAGCCGAGCCAGCCAGGGCAAGTCGCTGAGGCCGGCCTTCATCAACGACAAGTCGATCGCCAACATCAAGGCGCTCAACGCCATTGCCGGCCGCCGCGGTCAGACGCTGGCGCAGATGGCGCTGGCCTGGGTGCTGCGCAAGGGCCGGGTGACGACGGCGCTGATCGGCGCCAGCCGGCCGGAACAGATCGAGGATTGCGTCGGTGCGCTCAAGGCGCTCGATTTCAGCGATGCCGAGCTTGCCGAGATCGACAGCTACGCGCGCGAGTCCGACATCAACCTGTGGGCCGCCTCCGCCGAGCGCAAGGGACCGCCGCGCAAGTAGCCAACGATCTGTGGCCTGCCGCGTATCGCCGAGGGGCGATCGCTGTGGAAACAGTGGCAAAAACCTCCGTTCGTCGCTATCTCATGCGATAGATATCGTTCGCGTCAACAATCGCGACGCGAACGGCGCCACACCGGAACGGGATCGATGACGGCAAGGGATGCGCTGACTAAGAACCAGCTCTGCGTGCTCGAGAAGCTCGAGGCGTCCAGCGGGCCGCTCAGCGCCTATACGCTGCTCGACCAGTTGCGCGAGCGTGGCTTCCGCGCGCCGTTGCAAGTCTATCGCGCCCTCGACACGCTGGTGAAGTCCGGCTTCGTGCATCGGCTCGAAAGCCTCAACTCCTTTGTCGCCTGCGCCGAGCCGCACGACCACAGCCATTCCATGACGGCCTTCGCCATTTGCGACAACTGCGGCCAGGTGACCGAGATGTCCGACCACGATGTCGACCATCGGCTGGACGCCTGGGTGCGCTCGACGGGATTCGCCGCAAAGAAGGCGGTGATCGAGTTTCGGGGTGTATGCGCCAAGTGCCGGGCCGAGGCTGCGTAAAAATCTTCCTTCGTCATACTAGGGCGAAGCAGGAGCGAAGCTCCGTCGCGAAGACCCTAGCATGACGAACGAGGTGAGGCGCTAATGCGCCTCGTCCCAGTTGTTCGCCGCCCGCGCGTCGACATGCAGCGGCACCGACATCGAGACCGCCGGCATCGGCGCGTTTTCCATCACGCGGCGCACGACCGGGATCGTCGCCTCGACCTCGGCTTCAACCGTCTCGAAGATCAGTTCGTCATGCACCTGCAACAGCATGCGGGCCGACAGCTTTGCCTTGTCCAGCGCCTCTTCCATATGCACCATGGCGCGGCGGATGATGTCGGCGGCGGTGCCCTGCAGCCTGGCATTGATCGAGGCGCGCTCGTTGAAGGCGCGGACCGACGGGTTGGACGACCTTATCTCCGGATAGTGGATGCGGCGGCCGAAGATCGTCTCGACGAAGCCGTTCTCACGCGCGTAGGCCTTGGTTTCCTCGATATAGTCGCGAATGCCCGGAAAACGCTCGAAATAGCGCTTGATATAGGCGCCCGCCTCGTCGCGCGGGATCGACAGGTGATTGGCGAGGCCGAAGGCCGAGATGCCGTAGATGATGCCGAAATTGATCGCCTTGGCGCGCCGGCGCACCTCCGAAGGCATGCCTTCGACCGGCACGTTGAACATCTCCGACGCGGTGATGGCGTGGATGTCGGCGCCGTCGGCGAAGGCCTGCTTGAGCTGCGGGATCTCGGCGACATGGGCAAGCACGCGCAGCTCGATCTGGCTGTAGTCGGCCGAGACCAGCTTGTGGCCCTTTTCGGCGATGAAGGCGGTCCTGATCTTGCGGCCTTCGGCCGTGCGCACTGGGATGTTCTGCAAGTTGGGATCGGAGGACGACAGCCGTCCGGTCGTCGTCGCGGCCAGCGCGTAGGAGGTGTGCACGCGGTTGGTGCCAGGGTTGATGAAGCCGGGCAGCGCGTCGGTATAGGTCGATTTCAGCTTGGTGAGCTGGCGCCAGTCGACGATCTTGCGCGGCAGCTCATGGCCTTCCGCCGCAAGGTCCTCGAGCAGTTGCGCCGAGGTCGACCACTGCCCGGTCCTGGTCTTCGAACCACCGGGCAGGCCCATCTTGCCGAACAGGATGTCGCCGAGCTGTTTTGGGGAGCCGATGTTGATGCGCTCGCCGACGATCCCGTAAATCTCTTCCTCGACGCGGGCCGCCCCCTGCGCCAGTTCGCCCGACAGCCTCGACAGGATCTGGCGATCGACGGAGATGCCGCGCTGCTCCATGCGCGCAAGCACCGGCACCAGCGGCCGCTCCAGCCGTTCGTAGACGGAAACCAGGCCCTTGGCGGCAAGCCTGGGTTTCAGCAACTGCCATAGCCGCAGTGCCAGATCGGCCTGCTCGCCGGCATAGGCGGTCGCCCGCTCGATATCGACCTGGTCGAAGCCGAGAGCGTTCTTTCCGGAGCCGGCAAGCTCCTTTTTCGATGCTGGCGCGTGGCCGAGCCATTTCTCCGCCAGCGAGGCGAGGTCGTGGCCGCCGGAGGTGCCGGCGTCGAGCACGTAAGAGATCAACATCGTGTCGTCGAAGGGGCCCATCTCGATGCCGTGCCGGCTCATCACGACATTGTCGTATTTCATGTCCTGGACGATCTTCAGAACCGACCTGTCCTCGAGCAGCGGCTTCAGCAGCGCCAGCACCTCGCGGATGGGCACCTGGTGTTCCAGCACGCCGCCACCAAGCAGGTCGCCATTGCCGCTCTTGTGGGCGAGCGGCAGATAGACGGCGCGGCCCGGCGCGATCGCCATCGACAGGCCGATCAGGTCGGCCTGCATCGGATCGGACGAGGTGGTCTCGGCGTCGAAGGCAAGGATGCCGGCTTCGCGAGCCTCAGCGATCCAGGTCTTGAGCGCCGCTGCATCGCGGATCGCGGTATAGGCCGAGGGATCGATCTTGCGCGCCGTCGCCTGCTCGAGCCGCAGCGCCGAGAGCAGGGAAGGGGTGTCGCCCTGCGGCGGCGCGTCCTCGCCCCTGACCGGCGCAGCCGGCTTTGGGGCGCCGTTCAATGTCGCAGTCGTTCTCGGCGCGGGTGGCGCGCCGGCGCCGACGTCGGGGCCATGCGCGGTATCGGCGCGCTCGATGGTGACGGCGGTCGCCTGGACGTCGCCAATGTCGGTTCCGGTCGCTTCGGCGACGCGGCGGGTCAGCGTGGTGAACTCCATCGTTTTGAGGAAGCCGATCAGCTTGGGCCCGTCCGGGGCATGCAGGACAAGGTCGTCCAGCCCGTCTTTCAGCGGCACGTCGTTCTTCAAGGTCACCAGTTCGCGCGAGATACGCGCCTTGTCGGCGTTGGCGATGATGGTCTCGCGGCGCTTGTCCTGCTTGATCTCCGAGGCGCGCGCGAGCAGCCCATCGAGGTCGCCGAACTGCTCCAGAAGCTGGGCCGCGGTCTTCGGACCGATGCCGGGTACGCCCGGAACATTGTCGACCGAGTCGCCGGTGAGCGCCTGCATGTCGATCATCTTTTCCGGCGGCACGCCCCATTTCTCGATGACTTCGGGGATGCCGATCTGGCGGTCCTTCATGGGGTCGTACATGCCGACGGTCGGACCGACCAGCTGCATCAGGTCTTTATCGGAAGAGATGATGGTGGTGTCGGCGCCGGCTTCGCAAGCCAATCTGCAGTAGGTTGCGATGATATCGTCGGCTTCGAAACCCTCCGTCTCAATGCAGGGAACATTGAAAGCCGCGGTCGCCTGGCGGATCAGGCCGAATTGCGGGATGAGGTCCTCCGGAGGCGCGGAGCGGTTGGCCTTGTATTCGGGGTAGAGATCGCTGCGGAAGGTTTTCGAGGAATAGTCGAAGATGACGGCGAAATGCGTCGGCACAATGCCGACATCGGTGTTACGCGCGTCCTGCATCAGCTTCCACACCATGTTGCAGAAGCCGAGCACCGCACTGGTCGGCAGGCCGTCGGATTTGCGGTTGAGCGGCGGCAGCGCGTGATAGGCGCGGAAAATATAGCCGGAGCCGTCGACGAGGAAGAGGTGATCGCCTTTTTTCATGCCGGCAGGGATAGCGCGGCCAGCCTTCGCGGTCCATGCCAAAGGCTGAACAAACCGCCTGTTCCGGCAACACCCTGACAGAAGCCGAGCGGCGGATTCCGGCCGCTCACGGGCATGTTACAAAGTTGTAATTTTCGTGCCCTTGAATCGCCACGTTCGCGGTCCCAAATAGAACCTATCGGCAATTTTCGCCGAAGTCCGGAGTAAGGCCCGTCCCCCGCCTATCCCGGGCAACTGCGGCAGCCTATCCCCCCTCTCCGGGCTGCCGCAACGTTTCGAGTAAAGACCGCCGTGGTTCCCCCTCCACCACGGCGGTTCTTTTTTGCCTGCAGATCTGGCTTTGGGATGTATGTCGTCTTCCCAAAATGGCCAAACACTCCGGGCGGCATGCATCGGGCAGTATCCCGGCTTGGTCCAACGATCGCGGCTTTTCGTTTTCGGCGTTGCCCTTTAGGGTCTGCCCAAAAACCGAAAGGCAAAGGCATGTCCAGAATTTCCCCTGTCCTCGATCGCCTCGATCAGAATCTCGACCAGAGCCTGGAGCGGCTTTTCGGCCTGCTCGCCATCAAGTCGATCTCCACCGATCCCGCCTTCGCGGCCGACTGCCGCAAGGGAGCCGAATGGCTGGTCGCCGAGCTCAAGCTGATCGGCTTCGACGCCAGCATCCGCGACACGCCCGGACACCCGATGGTGGTTGCGCATCACGAGGGACCGGCAGACGCGCCGCATGTGCTGTTCTACGGCCATTACGACGTGCAGCCGGTCGATCCGATCGAGCTGTGGGAAGCCGACCCGTTCGCGCCGTCGATCAAGGAGATCGAGCCTGGCCGCAAGGTGATCGCCGGCCGCGGCTCGGCCGACGACAAGGGACAGTTGATGACCTTCGTCGAGGCATGCCGGGCTTGGAAGCAGGTGCATGGCAATCTGCCGTGCCGCGTCACCATCCTGTTCGAAGGCGAGGAGGAGTCAGGCTCGCCGTCGCTGAAACCTTTCCTGGAGGCGAACGCCGACGAGCTGAAGGCGGATTTCGCGCTGGTCTGCGATACCAGCATGTGGAACCGCGAGACGCCCTCGATCTGCGTGTCGCTGCGCGGCATGGTCGGCGAGGAGGTCACCGTCAAGGCGGCCAACCGCGACCTGCATTCGGGCGCCTATGGCGGTCCTGCCGCCAATCCGATCCGCATCCTGGCCAAGGTTCTCGCCGACATTCACGACAAGGACGGCCATGTCACCATTCCGGGCTTCTATGACGGGGTCGAGGAGACGCCCTCGCAGGTGCTGAAGTCGTGGGAGGGGCTGGGCGAGACCGCCGAGACCTTCCTCGGCCCGGTCGGGCTTTCCATTCCGGCCGGCGAAAAGGGGCGCTCGGTGCTCGAGCTCACCTGGGCGCGGCCAACCGCGGAATTCAACGGCATCATCGGCGGCTATACCGGCAAGGGTTTCAAGACGGTGATCGCGGCGCAAGCCTCGGCGAAAGTGTCGTTCCGGCTCGTCCACAAGCAGGATCCGAAGAAGATCCGCGCCGCCTTCCAGGCCTTCGTGCGCGAACGCATCCCCGGGGACTGCTCGGTCGAATTCCATCCGCATGGCGGCTCGCCAGCGATCCAGCTTTCCTACGATTCGCCATTCCTGGCCAAGGCAAAGGACGCGCTGTCCGACGAATGGGAAAACCAGGCGGTTACCACCGGCGGCGGCGGCTCCATTCCCGTGGTCGGCGATTTCCAGACCTATCTCGGCATGGAATCGCTCTTGGTTGGCTTCGGCCTCGACGACGACCGCATCCATTCGCCCAACGAGAAATACGAGCTTTCCTCCTTCCACAAAGGGCAGCGCTCCTGGGCGCGCATTCTCGATGCGCTGACCCGCTGAGGCAGCGGAAAGACAAGTTTTTGTTGCTTTTTCCGCCGATCGCGGCAAGGACGGAATACCAGCGAAACGCGCCGCGGCAAGCTCGCGCATCCCAGAGGACGCGCGGCGTTGCGGACGCGACCCGGAGAAGAGAATGACCGACATCCGTTTCCACAAGAACGATCTGCCGGACCTGTCCCGCTACAATGTCGAGTCAGTCGCCATCGACACTGAGACGCTGGGCTTGAACCCGCATCGCGACCGGCTCTGCGTGGTGCAGATTTCTCCGGGCGACGGCAGCGCCGACGTCATCCAGATTGCGCCCGGCCAGAAGAAGGCGCCGAACCTCGTCAGCCTGCTGCAGAACCGCGCGATCACCAAGCTGTTCCATTACGGCCGCTTCGACATCGCCGTGCTCTACAACGCCTTCGGGGTGATGGCGGAGCCGGTGTTCTGCACCAAGATCGCCTCGCGGCTCACCCGCACCTACACCGACCGCCACGGGCTGAAGGACCTCTGCAGCGAGCTGCTCGGCATCGGTCTGTCCAAGGCGCAGCAGTCCTCGGACTGGGCGGCGGAAACGCTCTCGCCCGAACAACTCGAATATGCCGCCTCCGACGTGCTTTACCTGCACCGGCTGCGCGAGGTGCTGGCGGCGCGGCTGGCGCGCGAGAACCGCAACAAGGAGGCCGACGCCTGCTTCCGCTTCCTGCCGACGCGCGCCAAGCTCGACCTGATGGGCTGGGCGGAGGAAGACATCTTCGCGCATAGCTGACGGAACCCGGCGCGTCGGAGGACGTTCTTGCCGATTCATGAAAGGGCCGGTTCATGGAAGGATCGGTTCATGGAGGCAGTGAGATGGCAGAGCGCAAACCGATAGCGAGCGCGCCCAAGGACGGCTCGAAGGTCTCGATTATGTGGAAGGATGGCGACGGCGTCGTCAATGAATCCATCGGTCAGTATCGCGACGGCGGCTGGTGGGTCTACACCGACAGCGACACGCAAAAGAAGGTCGATCCGACGAGCTGGCGTCCGGCATCCGATGATGACGACGACCGGTGAGCGATCGCTGAGGCAACGGGGGGACGCAATGAGGCAGAACACGCTCTATCTCATCATCGGAGCGCTGATCGTGGTCGTCGTCGCGCTCGGCATCTATATTTATCGCGAGCAGACCAGGCCGAAAGGCGTCGAGCTCAAGATCGACGACAAGGGCATTTCGATCCAGCAGAATTGAGCACAGTGGCCAGCCCGGACAGGCTGGGCGCCGTGGGGGGTAGACTGACATTGCGAGCCAATATGGCGCCGGGAGGATTCAGGCCGGAGATAACAGGGGTTGCGCGGGCTCGCCGTGGCCTTTGTGGTGATCTTCCATATCTGGCCGGCAGCGTCCTGCAGGGCAGTCGACCTGACTCCGAACGATATCGCGAGAACTTAGCCCAAAGACATGCTTTGCAGGCCGAAAAACGCGTCACCATCGAGCGCGATGGGCGCTCTTAAGACATTACTAATTGCTTGATAGGATTGATTAGCTGGTATGCTAAGCAACCGTCTGGCTGGTTCAGAATGCGCTATCATCGTTGGCGAGAGAATGTCTTTCTTGGCCGATCAGATTTTCTTTTCTCGAAGGTGCCTCATATCGTTGCCGGTCTTTATGCGCTGGTCAGCGCGGTATGGATTGCGTTCAGCGATAGGGCGCTGGTCAGCCTGGTCGGGGGCTACAGCCAGTATCAGCACCTCCAGACGTATAAGGGATGGCTCTTCGTTTCTGTTTCGGCGCTGGTAATGTTTCTGTTCCTCCAAAGCGCGTGGAAGGCCATCCTCGCCGCCTATGAAACCGCGCTTGAAAGCGAGCGCCGTCTTGAACTGGCGCTGGCCAGCGCGGATGGCGGCGTCTGGGAACTAAACCTGGCTGAAGGTCAGGAAACGATTGCTTTTGTCTCACCGCAACTCACCGCTCGACTGGGACTTACGCCCACCCAGCGGCTTACCATGGACGAGTTGCTGCGCAGAAGGCATCCTGATGACGTCGAACGGGTCGACCATACTTTCGAGGATTTCATCAAGTCTGGCGGCACGCGTTCCTACGAGGATCGCTATAGGGTGCGAGCAAATGATGGATCCTATCGCTGGGTGCATTCGCGCGGAAACATCGTCTCCCACAAGGACGAAATAGCCCTACGGATGGTCGGCGTCTCCCTGGACATCACCGAGCAGATGGAAGCCCAAGAGCGGGTCCGACAACTTCTGCGCTATGACCCCCTGACCGGCTTGGCGAAACAGCAGAAATTCCTTTCGGATATTGACGACGCGCTTACCAGGATGAGTTCCGGCGGCATGCTTGGAATTGTGCAGGTGAAGCTGCTCGACCTGGACAGATTCATCAGCGACTCGGAGACCTTGGAGGACGCAATGATCGTTCGGATCGTCGGCGATCGTCTGCAGGCGCTGGCGGAAGCCGGCCTCACGGCCTCTCGAGTTTCAACGGATATTTTCGCGATCGCCACGCCTGCGCTGAAGACGCCTGAAGCGGTCCAGAACTCGATGAGGCAGGTCCTGAGCGTCTTCTCGAAGCCGCTGCAGGTAGATGACAGATGCGTGCGACTTCGATTTCAGATGGGAGGTGCACTCTTTCCGCAGGACGGCGATAATGCGCACATTCTTCTGCGCAATAGCGGCCTTGCCCTCGGCAAGGCCGACCGTACCGCCGACGCCGGCATTCGCTGGTTTACCGAAGGACTGGATACCGAATCGAGGAAGCGAAACGATCGTCTCCGGAATCTCGCGAATGCCGTGGCCAATGGCGAAATCGAGTGTCATTTTCAGCCAATTGTCGATCTCGCGACAGGCCAGACAGCTGGGTTTGAGGCACTGGCGCGCTGGCGTAGAAGAGATGAGGGTCTTGTACCTCCGGATCAGTTCATCGGCGCCGCCGAGGAATTCGGTCTCATATCGGAAATCGGGGAAGATATCCTCAAGCAGGCATGCCATGCCGCTGCACAGTGGCATGCAGGCTCGGAACCGGCGCCGTTCGTAGCCGTCAATGTCTCACCCATTCAGCTCGATGACCCCGTTTTCCCGGCCGTCGTTGCACGTGTTCTTGCGGAAAGCGGATTGTCCCCCAGCCGACTGGAGCTCGAGATCACCGAGAATGCCCTGGCAAACGATCCCGAGGTGGCCGCACAGCGACTTACGACCTTGAGACGGCTGGGGATTTCGATTGCAATCGATGATTTCGGTACTGGATATTCGTCCCTGTCGCTCTTGAGCAGATTTCCCTTCACTCGGCTGAAGATCGACGGGTCTTTTGTCGCCGGCTATGGCCAGCGGCATGAGCCCACAGTCATCGTCGACATGATCATTGACCTTTGCCGACACCTCGACCTGTCGATGACTGCCGAAGGCGTGGAAACGAGCAAGCAAGCCGAACTGTTGTCCGCCAAGGGCGTCACCCTAGCGCAAGGTTATCGATTCAGTCGTGCCGTCCCGGTTGAGAACGCGCCGGCTCTTCTTCGTACAAACTGGCCCGTCGAAATGGAGTTTAAACCGCGCAATCGCCTGCAACCACCAAGCGGCATGAGAAGCTGCGGATCGCTTACGGCGGCAGTCCCCGGTCGCGAAGACTGACGGTGACGGAGTAGAACAAGATTAACAAATTCCTAACGGAATTCAAAGGCTTGGCCGAAGTTCCGCTTAACGCGCCTTTAAACCGCCGCATCTACTCTGCAACTCGAGCGCCATCGGCACCGGGGACAGACAAGCACAGCGCATGGCGAACCGCAGGGACAGTCGCATCGAACCGAGCTTCGAGGGATCGCCGCGCGCGAAGTCCTCCGAAGGCTTTTCGGTGAGCGAGGAGGATCGCGTCGTGCCGCGTGCCCGTAAATCCACTGCAAAAGGCAAATCCGCCAAGGCAAAATCTCGCAACCGTGGCCGGAGCGGAAGCCGGCGCGGGCTGTTCGGCATTGCCACCCGCCTGGTCTATTGGTGCTTCGTGCTTTGCATCTGGGGCGGCATCGCGGTGGCCGGCATCGTCGTCTATTACGGCGCCAAGATGCCGGCTGCGACGACGTGGTCGATCCCGGACCGCGCGCCCAACATCAAGATCGTCTCCGTCGACGGCGGGCTGATCGCCAACCGCGGCATGTCGGGCGGCGAGGCCGTCGGCCTGCATGAAATGTCGCCCTATATCCCCGAGGCGGTCGTCGCTATCGAGGACCGCCGCTTCTATTCGCATTTCGGCATCGACCCGATCGGCCTGTCGCGCGCCATGGTCACCAACCTCATCGGCGGCCATTTCTCGCAGGGCGGCTCGACGCTGACGCAGCAGCTGGCGAAGAACCTGTTCCTGACACCGGACCGCACGCTGGAGCGCAAGGTGCAGGAAGTGCTGCTTGCGCTGTGGCTGGAGCACAAGCACAGCAAGGACCAGATCCTCGAAATGTACCTCAACAGGGTTTATTTCGGCTCGGGCGCCTATGGCGTGGAAGCGGCCTCGCGGCGCTATTTCGGCAAGAGCGCGCGCGATGTGACGCTTTCGGAGGCGGCGCTGCTCGCCGGCCTGCTCAAGGCGCCGTCGCGGCTTTCGCCGGCGCGCGACCCGAAGGCGGCGGAGGAGCGCGCGCAGCTCGTGCTCGCCGCCATGCGCCAGGAAGGCAAGATCAGCGACAAGGAATACAAGGTCGCGCTGAGCGCGCCGGCGACACGCGCGCCGTCCTACTGGACCGGCTCGGAGAACTATGTCGCCGACACGGTCATGGAAGAACTCCCGGACCTGATTGGCGACGTGCGCGGCGACATCGTCATCGACACCACCGTCGACTTGACCCTGCAAAAGCTTGCCGAGCAGTCGATCCGCCGGCTGATCGACGAGAGCGGCAAGAAGCTCAACGTCACGCAAGGGGTGCTGGTCTCGATCGACGATTCCGGCGCCGTGCGCGCCATGGTCGGCGGCTACGATTATTCGACCAGCCAGTTCGATCGCGCCTCCGAAGCGCGGCGCCAGCCGGGCTCGGCCTTCAAGCCTTTCGTCTACATGGCGGCGCTGGAAGCCGGCCGCACGCCGGACAGCGTGCGCAACGACGCCCCGATCAGAATAGGCAAATGGACGCCCGACAATTACGGCGGCAAATACTATGGCAAGGTGACGCTTGCCACTGCGCTCGCCAAGTCGCTGAACTCGGTGGCGGCGCAGCTCACCATGGAAGTCGGGCCCGACGCGGTCGTCGAGGCGGCGCATCGCATGGGCATCCAGTCCGAGCTTCAATCGAACACCTCGATCGCGCTCGGCACCTCGGAAGTGACGCCGCTGGAGTTGACCTCGGCCTATGTGCCGTTCGCCAATGGCGGCTACAAGCCGGACATCCATTTCATCCGCCGCATCACCACCGGCGACGGCAAGGTGCTTTACGAAAACAGCGGCGGCAGCGCGCCGCGCGTCATCAAGTCCGACATCGTCGGTATGATGAATTCGATGATGACCGGCACCGTCGAGATCGGCACCGCCAAGAAGGCGGCCTTCAACTGGCCTTCGGCCGGCAAGACCGGCACCAGCCAGAATTCGCGCGACGCCTGGTTTGTCGGCTACACCGCCAATCTCACCACGGGCGTGTGGTTCGGCAATGACGACGGCAGCCCGATGAAGAAGGTCACCGGCGGTGCCTTGCCGGCGCAGGCCTGGCACGAGTTCATGGTGGCGGCGCATGAAGGCGTGCCTGTGCGGCCGTTGCTCGGCACCTGGAAATCGACCCCGTCCGACACCATCGTGCCGGACGAGATTCCATCCGCGGACGCCTCGCAGCCGACACCCGCGCCGCCGGCCGCGGTCGGCCGGTCACAGCCTGTTGCACAGGCGCCGGCGCCCGCGCGCCAGATGCGGACCACACAACCGGCCGAGACCGTCGATGCCGGCGGCTTCGACATGCCAAGCGACGGCGGCGAGACCGCCTTGATCAAGCATCCGGTGCCGCCTGGCAATGTCGGCGGCCCGACGAAAAAGCGGCAGACCTCGATCCTCGACATCCTCGGCGGCGGCTGAAAGCCCATTCCGCTGGATCGGAACGGGCTTCAGCTTCTTTTTTGACCATGATCTTTTCCGGAATCCGGAACCCACTTTCCGGGATCACGGTTGCGGCGGCAACATCGCCTCTCGCAATGGCTGGCGCCTTCGGCTACATGTCCGGCCGGAGATCAAGCCATGGCCGAAATCGACAGCAGAAAAACCATCGTGCTCACCGGCGCCAGCCGCGGCATCGGCCATGCGACGGTGAAACGTTTTTCACGCGAGGGCTGGCGCGTCATCACCTGCTCGCGCCAGGCCTTCGCCGAGGACTGCCCTTGGCCGGCCGGCCCGGAGGACCACATCAAGGTCGATCTCGCCGACCAGGAGGATGTCGGCATCGCCGTCTCGGAAATCCGGCATCGGCTGGAAGCGCATGGCGGGCAATTGCATGCGCTGGTCAACAATGCCGGCATCTCGCCGAAGCTCAAGGACGGCGGCCGGATGAACTCAATCGAGACGCCGATGCATGTCTGGCGCGACGTGTTCCAGGTCAATTTCTTCGCGCCGATCATGCTGGCGAGGGGCCTGTTCAAGGAACTGGCCGCCGCCAAGGGCTCGATCGTCAACGTCACCTCGATCGCCGGCACGCGCGTGCATCCTTTCGCCGGCACGGCCTATGCAACCTCGAAGGCTGCGCTCGGCTCGCTGACGCGCGAGATGGCGCATGATTTCGGCCCGCACGGCATCCGCGTCAACGCGATCGCGCCGGGCGAGATCGACACCGCGATCCTTTCGCCCGGCACCGACAAGATCGTCGAGACGATCCCGCTGAGAAGGCTCGGCGCCACCTCGGAAGTCGCCGACATCATCTTCTTCCTGTGTTCCGGCCAGGCGTCCTATGTGACCGGCTCGGAAATCCACATCAATGGCGGCCAGCACGTGTGAGCGGGCTAAAACGCGTTGCGCTGAAGGGGGTTCAGGGCGACGCGCTTTAGCTCTTTGTTTATGCATGTCGTTGTCCCAAAACCGCTGCGCACTTTTGGGCGACATGCATTAGCTTCAGGCCATTGTGAGAACGGCCTTGCCGCTGATGCTGCGCTGCCGCAGGGCGTCCAGGGCTTGGCCGATGTCCGTCCATGGCAGGGTCATGGCCACGCGGGTCTCCAGCCGGCCGGCCGCGACCAGGCCAAGCAACGAGGCGATGTCCGCACCAATGGCTGAGCCGGACGCGTAATAGGCGAACGTCTGAAGCCTCGCCCCCTCGTGGCCCGGCACGAACTGACGAAAGCCGATGGGCGTGAGCTCGCCGCTGCTCGAACCGAACATGACGATGGTCCCGCCAGGGGCGACGCGCTCGATCGCGTGTGCAAGGCTTTTACCGCCGACCGACTCGGTGATCAGCGAAAACGGTCCCTCGGCGAGCTCGATCGACTCGACGACCTGCCCGGCGCCCAAGGTGCGGAGATCGTCGGCATGCCGGACGGCTGCGACCGCAGTGACGAAGCCGCCTTGCTCGCGGGCGATTTGGATCTGGAGACGACCGACCGCGCCGCTTGCGCCAGTGATCAGGACCTGCTGGCCAGCAAGGTCGCCGCCATGGCGCAAGGTCCGCAGCGCCGTCGTGCCTGCCACCGGAAGCGTGGCCGCGGAGGCGCAGCTGACCTCGTCCGGCAGGACGGCGAGACGGTCGGTCGGAACGGCGACACGTTCGGCCCAGCCGGCCTGGTCGACCAAGGCCGCAACGCGGGTGCCCGCGGCCGGGCCGGAACCATCGGTCGCTGCACGGTCGACGATCCCAACGACGTCTTGGCCGGGTATGAAGCCGTCCGGCCTGATGGCAAGCAGGCGCAGCTCGCCGCGGTTCAACGAGGTTGCATGAACCGACACAAGCGCCTCGTTGGCCAAGGGTTGAGGTTCCTCGAACTCGGCGAGCCTCAGGCCGGTGGCGGTGTCGGGAGACGTGACCAGGGCGAACATGGGGTCGTACCTTCTTGCGGGGTTGCGCAGCGTCTAAGCGATCAGCCGTCGCCTGCCATGAGCAAACCGGAGCCTATCGACTTCCTCGCTCGAAGAATTTAGATATCATGGCTTCTTATCGCTAAAAGCCGTCAATGATGAGACAACCGCTACGCTGGCCCTGGCCCGATTTCGACGTCGATGACGTGCTCGCGCCGGCGATCGCCGTTCGCGTCGACGTCACCGAGACCAGGGCTGAGGTGGCCGAGCACTGGCATCGCAAGGGACAACTCGTCTTTGCGCTCGGCGGCGGGGTCACCTGCCGCGTTCCCGGCGGCCTGTGGATGGTGCCGCCGCATTGCGGTGTGTGGATCCCCGGCGGCATGCAACACAGCAACATCGCGACGGCCAATGCCCGGATTTTCTTCGTCTATATCGAACCGGGCGCCGCCGACCTGCCGGATAGGTGCTGCACGCTTTCGATCTCGCCGCTGCTGCGCGAGCTGATCATAGAATTGTCGGACTGCGCGCCGCACGATGCGAGGTGCGGCTTCCTAGGAAGTGTCCTGCTCGCCGAGCTGCCGCTTATGCCCGTTCAGCAATTGCATCTGCCGATCTCGGCCGAGCCGCGGCTAAGGCGGATCGCCGAAAGCTTGGCGGATGATCCCGCGAACCGCAGCACGCTGGCCGAATGGGCAAACCGCGTCGCGCTCAGCGAGAGCAGCCTGGCGCGGCTTGTGGTGAAGGAGACAGGCCTGAGTTTCGGGCGCTGGCGCCAGCAGCTTCATCTGATCGTGGCTCTCAGGGAATTGTCCGCCGGCGCCAGCGTGCAGCAGGTGTCCGGCGATCTCGGCTATGAATCCGTCACCGCCTTCATCACCATGTTCAAGAAGGTGCTGGGCAAGCCGCCGGCAAGATATCTCAGCGATATCGCGCAAAACGGCGGTTCCGCATTCTCGACCTGACATCGATCAAGCAGGTTGCGGTTTGACCTCGATGGCGGGTTCGATCGGAACCGTGGCTTTGCCGGCCACCACCTCGACGATCCCTCGCGCGATCTCTCGCTCGCCCATGATCACGGTGTCGGCGCCGAGGCCTTTCAAATGTTCGACCTCGGCATCGGAATGAGCGCGGGCAATGACATTGATCGCCGGATTGGCGGCGCGCGCGCGAAGCACGATCTGCCCGGCCTCGAAGGCGTTCGGGATGGCGAGGATCAGCCGCTTGGCGCCTTCCGGATTGGCGGCTGAGAAGACGTCCGCATTGGCGGCATTGCCGGCGACGGTTTCCACGCCGTCATCGCGCAGCTTCGCCAGCATCTTGTCGGCATCCTCGATGACCAGGAAAGGCAGGGCGGCTTCCTTCAGCGCGGCGCCCACCAGGCTGCCGACGCGTCCGTAGCCGATCAGAATGGAATGGCCGGCGAGCGCCGTTTTCGGCGGAGGGCCATCTTCCTCTCCCCGAGCTGCCAAGACCGAAGCCACCTGCCCGGGCTCGGTGGCCGGGCCGATCGGTCTTGACTCTTCGACGGGCGCAGCCTTGCCGGCGCGTTTTTCGAGCCACGGCTTCATCCAGTCGACGATCAGGAACATCAGCGGATTGAGCAAAATCGACAGGATCGCGCCGGCGAGGATCAGGTCACGGCCCTGCTCGGGCAACAGTTTCAGGCCGACGCCAAGCTCGGCCAGGATGAAGGAGAACTCGCCGATCTGGGCAAGGCTCGCCGAAATCATCAGCGCCGTCGCGATCGGATAGCGGAAGGCGATGACGATGACGAAGGCGGCGAGCGACTTGCCGACGACGATGATGGCCAAAGTAGCGAGGATCGGCAGGCCGTTGCTGATCAGGCTGAACGGGTCGAAAAGCATGCCGACCGAGACGAAGAACAGCACCGAGAAGGCATCGCGCAGCGGCAGCGATTCTTCCGCCGCGCGATGGCTGAGCTCGGATTCGCTCATGATCATGCCGGCGAAGAAGGCGCCGAGCGCCAGCGAGACGCCGAACAGCTTTGCCGCGCCGAAGGCGACGCCGAGCGCGATGGCAAGCACCGACAGCCGGAACAGTTCCCGCGAGCCGGTATGGGCGACGTAGTGCAGGATCCAGGGGATGACCCTGCGGCCGACCACCAACATGACGACGACGAAGGCGGCGACCTTGGCGAGCGTGACACCGACGACGCCCCATATGCCGTAGCTGGCGGGCAGCGAAAGCAGGCTCGCATGGTCGTCGACCGGCTGCTGGCCGCCAAGCACGCCGGCGAGCGCGGGCAAAAGCACCAGCGCCAGCACCATGGCCAGATCCTCGACGATCAGCCAGCCGACGGCGATGCGGCCGCGTTCGGTCTCGATCAGCCGCCGCTCCTGCAAGGCGCGCAAAAGCACCACGGTCGAGGCGACGGACAGCGCCAGGCCGAAGACCAGGCCGGCGCCCAGCGACCAGCCGAGCAGCCAGGCAAGACCCACGCCGAGCAGGGTGGCAAAGCCGATCTGCACGATGGCGCCCGGCACGGCGATGGCGCGGACGGACAGAAGATCCTTCAGCGAAAAATGCAGGCCCACGCCAAACATCAGCAGGATGACGCCGATCTCGGCGAGCTCATTGGCAAGGCCGGCGTCGGCGACGAAGCCGGGCGTGTTCGGTCCGACAAGGACGCCGGCGACAAGATAGCCGACAAGCGGCGGGATGCGGAAACGGTTGGCTAAGGCCCCGAAGACGAAAGCAAGCCCCAGACCGGCGACGATGGTGGCGATAAGGGGCGTGTCATGCGGCATTGTCTATGGAGCGCCTTTCGAAAATCGCAATGTCGGATGGGCGCCCGCCGAGGCCGTCGCCTTCGGCAATATGGTGGAGGCGGTAACAATGATGCAACCGCCGCCGCGCAGAAATCCGGCCAACCGCGCGCAGATTCGACAAATTCAGCACTTCGCGGAGCCGGATTGTGCTCCGAGTCCCGATCCAGCCGCGAAGTCGCTGGCTTTTCGCCGTTTATGCCGCCTGCAGCAGGGTCTCGATATCGAAGATCGTGTGGTTGGTCAGCGTCTTCGGGATCTCGGCCTGCACCTTGTCGGCGACCTCCTTGTGCAGCTTCTGGCGTATCTCGCCGAGCACCTGCGGCGGGGCTATCAGCACGACCTCGTGGAAGTCACCCCTATGCGCGAGCTTGTAGAGCCGCTCCGCGATAGTGTCGGCAAAGCGCTCCTTGCCGAGGCGGTGCCAATCGGTGTCTTCAACCGCGCTGCGGTGAGCTGTAGGTCCGTCACTGTAGCGGCCCGGCCTGTCGCTGCCCTGCTCGCGGGTGGCGGGGTTCTCCTGCTCCAACTCCTGCACGACCCGGAGGTTCGGATATTTGGTATCGCCTTCGTTGCGAAGGAAAAGCGCCTTTTCGCCGTCGGCCACGATGACCCAAAGTCCGTGCTTCAGCTTGATGCTCATGGCGTTCCTCCTTGCTGGCGTGCTTGCCGATCCGAGCTCAGGGTCGACAGAATGAATCGCTAGGCAAACGAGCCGCGAAGCATGATTGTTCCCGGTCGGGCGGTGACGCCTCGGTCACTTCGGGCGGGCGAAGCGGAGCAGGCACGGAAAGGTCGGCTTTAATCTACCAACTTAGTAGAATTTAGAAAAAACTGTTTTGCCGCTTTCCAGTTGCAGCGCTAAAAATACGACGGATCATTGCGGTTTGTCATGCCGCCCTGATCGCTCTATCCTGAAAGTAGAATTTTTTTCTCCTGCCTTTCGCGGTTGCGAAAAAGCGATTGCCTGCCGTTCGGCGGCGCGCGAGTGATTGCCTTCTGATTTTTGGCGCACCCGCGTAAAACTGCCAAACTGTTCCAGTATTGCTCATTGCCATGCAGCCAGCCAATGCCAAGCTCAATGCCTTTCCCGTCTTCATGCGGGTCGACGGCGAAGCCGTAGCCATCGTCGGCAATGGCGAGGAAGCGCTTGCCAAGGCGCGGCTGCTTTCGCAATCGAGCGCGGTGCTGCGCATCGTTGCCGACAACGCCAATGCGGAGCTGCTTGCCTTCATAGCCGCATCCGGTTCCGTTCATCTCAATGCAGCCTACGAAGTTGCTCATCTTCGTGGCGCAGCCTTGGTGTTTGCAGCCAGTGGCGACGAGGCGCTCGATCGCCGCGTGGTCGACGACGCGCGCCGGCTGGGCATCGCGGTCAACGCGGTGGACCGGCCCGAGCTCTGCGATTTCTTTACGCCTGCGCTGGTCAACCGCGCACCGGTCGCCATCGCTATCGGCACCGAAGGCGCCGGACCGGTTCTGGCGCAGATGCTGCGCGGGCGCATCGACCGGATGCTGTCGCCGTCGTTCGGCCGGCTGGCAGCGCTTGCCGCCTCATTCCGCGCCGCAGCTGAGACGCTGCCGAAGGGCAATCGCCGCCGGCGGTTCTGGAGCGATTTCTTCGCCGGCGCGCCGGCCAAGGCAATCGAAGCCGGGGAACTCGCCGAGGCGCATAGTGCGGCGCTTGACCTCTTGGCTCAGAATACGCCGGCCGAGGGGTACATCGCGCTGGTCGGCGCCGGTCCGGGCGCCGAGGATTTGCTGACGCTGCGCGCGCACCGCCTGCTGATGGAAGCCGACGCGATCGTCTACGACGCGCTGGTGCCGGAGGCGATCGTCGCCATGGGCCGGCGCGATGCCGAGCGCCTGCCGGTCGGCAAGCGCAAGGGCTGCCATACCAAGAGCCAGGAAGAGATCAATGCGCTGCTCATCGAACTCGGCCGCGCCGGGAAGCGCGTGGTGCGGCTGAAGTCCGGCGATCCGCTGGTGTTCGGCCGTGCCGGCGAGGAAATGGCGGCACTGCGCGAGGCCGGCGTTGGCTATGAGGTGGTTCCTGGCGTCACCGCCGCTTTCGCCGCCGCCGCCGATTTCGAACTGCCGCTGACGCTGCGCGGCGTTTCGTCATCGATGGTCTTCACCACCGGCCACGACCTCAAGGGCAACTCGCTGCCCGACTGGGCCAAGCTCGCCATCTCCGGCGCCACCGTCGCCGTCTATATGGGCCGCTCGGTAGCGGCCGAGGTCGCCGGCCGCTTGATAGAGGCCGGTCTGTCGCCCGACACGGCGGTCGCCGTCGTCGAGAATGCCAGCCTCGGCAACCGCCGCCGCTTCCACGGCACGCTGGCCGACCTGCCGTCGCTGGAAACGCGCGCGGATCTTACCGGCCCGGTCATGACGATCATCGGCGACGCGGTTGCCGGCGCCAATTTCGAACATTCCGAGCCGCTTGCGACACGTAAGCATGAACAAGCGGCCAGCGTGGCGGCCGAAGGAGTTGAGAAATGAAAGTTCTGACCGCGAACAGGCTCTCCGACGGTATCGCCGTCTGGTATGCCGATGGCGGCTGGGCGGAGACTGTCGGCCATGCCGATATCGCGCACGACAAGGCAGCGGAGGATCGGCTGGAAGCGATCGGCGCCGCGGCCGCCGCCAACAATGAGGTGGTCGACGTCAACATCATCGACGTCATCATGGTCGACGGTTTGGTCGAACCGGTGCGGCTGCGCGAAAAAATCCGCGCTGCCGGTCCGACCATCCGCACCGATCTCGGCAAGCAGGCGAGCCCGGAAACCGTCCGGGCGGCATAGGTTTTGAGCATGATCCCGAAAAGTGGGAACCGGTTTTCGGAGAAGATCATGTTCCAACAAAGAAATGGAAGAGCGGGCGGACGAGCCCGGAAAGACGAAGCATGTACCGTTACGACGAGTTCGACCACGATTTCGTTCAGGCCCGTGTCGCCGAGTTCAGCGATCAGGTGCAGCGCCGGCTTGCCGGCGAGATCACCGAGGACCAGTTCCGCCCGCTGAGGCTGATGAACGGCGTCTATCTGCAGCTGCATGCCTATATGCTGCGCATCGCGGTGCCCTACGGCACGCTGAACAGCAGGCAGTTGCGCATGCTGGGGCATATCGCCCGCAAATACGACAAGGGCTACGGCCATTTCACCACGCGCCAGAACATCCAGTTCAACTGGCCGGCGCTGTCGGACATTCCGGCTATCCTCGCCGACCTCGCCAGTGTCGAGATGCATGCCATCCAGACCAGCGGCAACTGCATCCGCAACGTCACCGCCGATCATTTCGCCGGCGCCGCCGCCGACGAGGTCGCCGATCCGCGTCCCTATGCGGAGATCCTGCGCCAATGGTCGTCGGTGCATCCGGAATTCTCGTTCCTGCCGCGCAAGTTCAAGATCGCAGTGACCGGCGCCGAGCGCGACCGCGCCGCCATCCAGACGCACGACATCGGCCTGCATCTGAAGAAGAACGCTGCGGGCGAGCTTGGCTTTGCCGTCTATGTCGGCGGCGGCCAGGGCCGCACGCCGATGGTGGCGAAGAAGATCCGGGACTTCCTGCCGGAAGCCGATCTCTTGTCATACTGCACGGCGATCCTGCGCGTTTACAACCTGTATGGGCGCCGCGACAACAAGTACAAGGCGCGTATCAAGATCCTGGTCCACGAGACTGGCGTGGAGGAGATCACGCGCCAGATCGAGGCCGAATGGCAGGAGCTGAGGGACGCGGACCTCAAGTTGCCTGAAGCCGACATCCAGGCGATCAACGCTTATTTCGCGCCGCCGGCGCTGGTCGACCGGCCGGAAGGCGACGACGCGGTGAAGCAGGCGCGGCTCGATTCCAAGAGTTTCTCGCAATGGCTCGACCAAAATGTCGTGACCCATCGCTACCCCGACTACGCTGCGGTGACGATCTCGCTCAAGGGCATCGGCGAGGTGCCCGGCGACGCCACCGACAGCCAGATGGAAGCGGTCGCCGACATCGCCGAGAAATACGCCTTCGACGAATTGCGCGTCAGCCACGAGCAGAACCTGATCCTGCCGCATGTGGCGCGCGCCGACCTCAAGGCGGTGTATGACGCGCTGGTCGAGATTGGTCTCGCGACGGCGAATTCCAATCTGATCAGCGACATCATCTCCTGCCCCGGCCTCGATTATTGCGCGCTGGCCACGGCACGCTCCATTCCCGTGGCGCAGGAGATATCGCGCCGTTTCGCCTCGCTGGAGCGGCAACGAGAGATCGGCGAGTTGAAGCTGAAGATCTCCGGCTGCATCAATGCCTGCGGCCACCACCATGTCGGCCATATCGGCATTCTCGGCGTCGAGAAGAAGGGCTCCGAGCTCTACCAGGTCACCCTCGGCGGCTCTGCCGACGAGAACACCTCGGTCGGTGAGATCATCGGTCGAGGCTTCTCCTCGGAAGAGATCACCGATGCCATCGAGCAGATCGTCGACACCTATCTCGGCCTTCGGCTCAATCCCGATGAACGTTTTATCGACGCCTACCGCCGTGTCGGTCCCGCGCCGTTCAAGGAGGCGCTCTATGCTGGCGAAACCAAGGCCGCTTGACCGTATCGGCGGCGTCGAGGCCGGCATCGCCGCCGAAGCGGCGGGGCTCGACGCGCTGCATGGCCATCTGAAGCCGATCGAGATTATCGAGCGTTCGGCGCGCGAATTCCGTGGCGCAATCGCCGCCGTGTCGTCTTTCGGCGCGGATTCGGCCGTGCTTTTGCACATGATCGCCGAAGTCGACAGATCGCTGCCGGTCATTTTCCTCGACACCGGCAAGCATTTCGAGGAGACGCTGGGTTATCGCGACGCGCTGGTCGCCGATTTCGGCCTGACCGATATCAGGGTGATCCAGCCGGACGAGGCGGCGCTCGAACACGTCGATCCGACCGGCAGGCTCCACGAGACCGACACCGATGCCTGCTGCAATGTGCGCAAGGTCGAGCCACTGGCGCGCGGCGTCGAGCCATTTCGGGCCTGGTTCACCGGGCGCAAGCGCTTCCAGGCTTCGACGCGGGCGGCACTTCCGGTGTTCGAGGCGGTCGGCTCGCGCATCCGCATCAATCCGCTGGCACATTGGACGACATCGGACCAGGCCGACTATATGCGCGCGCATGCGCTGCGCGAAAATCCGCTGGTCGCCTACGGTTATCTCTCGATCGGCTGCTTCCCTTGCACGCAGCCGGTGCAGCCGGGCGAGGATGCACGCAGCGGCCGCTGGGCAGGTCACGCCAAGACCGAGTGCGGCATTCACCTGTCGGGCCTGGAGAAGTCGCTGACCGACGCTTCACTTTAGCGTATGCCGATAGTCAGGCGGGGCCCGCCCGCGAATGGCGGCTTCCTGTGCTTCCGGCCTTCGCCGGCCGAAGCATTCATGATAGTGACGAAGGAGTTTAGGCTACGGCTGGCGCGGGCCGGTGCTCACGTACTTCAAGTACGCTCCGCTCCGGTTCTCGGAAGGCTACCCATCGCAGGCCGGCCCGACCTGACCCTCGACATAGCTCGGATTTTTGGACTTTGGGATTTTTGATGACTGGATCGACGACAGCGAGGACCCGCCTTTGGACCCCGGACGGTTTTCGCGAGGACGAGTGGACCCATGTCGAAAGCGCCGAGGCGCTCGCCGGCAATGGCCGTTTCATCCTGCCGCTGCAGGTCTTTCTCGGCCTTGACGACGAGACCCGTAAGTCGGCAAGCGAGCGCATCGGTGTGCTGCTGCAGCCCGGCGACGAACTCGACAAGATAACCGGCCTGTTGGACCAGCTGTCGCTGGTGGCGCTGGCGTTCCCGGCTTTCAATGATGGCCGCTCCTTTTCCAAGGGCGAATTGCTGCGCGGCCGGCATCATTTCAAGGGCGCGGTGCGCGCCACCGGCCAGGTGCTGGTCGACCAGCTGCCGCATATGCTGCGGCTCGGCTTCGATGAGTTCGAGGTCTCCAATCCGGTGTTGTTGAAGCGGCTCGAGGAAGGTCGCACCGGCGGCCTGCCGGTCTATTACCAGCCCGCCATCGAGCCCGAGCCCAAGGGCCCGAAATATTCCTGGCGGCGCAAGCGCGCCGAGTAACGCAGCGTCATCTTTACAACGCTCGCGGGCAGGTCTTCTCTCAACGAACGGGCGTGGCGAGGTCGGGTTGTCCGGCAGGGATCCGCAGGCGCCGCCACGTATCGATCCGCGTTTCCTCCAGGACGAACGCGACGCCGACCTTCTGCTCAAGGGCGTGCGAATGATGCGCGCCATACTGGAGGCGCCGGCGCTGGCGAAGTATCGCGCCAAGGAAATCTACACCGCCGGCGCTTCAAGCGATGCCGAGCTGATGGCGCATATCAGGGCGCGGGCCGACACGATCTACCACCCCGCCGGCACCTGCAAGATGGGCATCGACGACATGGCCGTGGTCGATCCGAGACTCAAGGTTCGCGGGTTGGAGGGGTTGCGCGTGATCGATGCCTCGGTGATGCCGACCTTGATCGGCGGCAACACCAACGCGCCCACCATCATGATCGCCGAGAAGGCCGCGGACATGATCCGTGCTGTCGCCTGATCCTGCTTCTTGGTCGGACCAGCTTGTTCGATTTTTCTGCGCCGGCGCCGCCGCTGAGCATCGGTCGAGGCGTGCCAATCCATCTGGTCAGACCACTTGTGCGATTTGCACTTCCCCTTCCGCCGACTTGCCCTTAGGATAGGGCTATTATTTCGCGCCACGAAATAAATAGCCAGCAAAGGGAGGTGCAGCATGGCAGGCAAGAAGATATTGATGCTCGTTGGCGAGTTCAGCGAGGAATACGAGATTTTCGTCTTTGAACAGGCCATGCACGCGGTTGGTCACACCGTCCATGTCGTCTGCCCCGACAAGAGGGCAGGGGATGTGCTGAAGACCTCGTTGCATGACTTCGAGGGCCATCAGACCTACACGGAAAAGCTCGGTCACGACTACATCCTCAACAAGACCTTCGCCGAGGTGAACCCGGCCGAATACGATGCCGTCTACGCGGCGGGCGGGCGCGGGCCGGAATACATCCGCATCGACAAGCGCGTGCAGGCGCTGGTCAGGCATTTCCACGAGACCGGCAAGCCGATCTTCACCATCTGCCACGGCGTCCAGATCCTGATCGCGGTCGATGGCGTGGTGCGGGGCAGGGAAGTCGCGGCATTGCATTATTGCGAGCCGGAAGTGACGCTTGCCGGCGGAACCTATATCGATGTCGCCCCGACCGGCGCCCATGTCCACGGCAATCTGGTTTCAGCCAAGGGCTGGCCGGGCCTTGCCGCTTTCATGCGGGAATGCCTGAAGGTGCTTGGCACTGAGATCCGCCATGGCGAAGCGCTGATGCGCGACGACAGGAAGGCGGCGTAGGCGCTGGAGCGGTCCATCGTTCGCGAATGCGACGATCCGCTCTATCTGCTTGCCCGCTCTATCTGCTTGTTTGACTTGTTCGACGCAATTTCCGGACGGAAACGCGTTTTACGCTTTTCCGGGAATGGCCCTGATCGGGACGTGCGGCTGTTGATGCCGCGCGTTACCGGCCTTCTTCGCCTCGGCACCCTCAAGCCGGTCGAGCAGGTCGCTCAGCCGCTGGGGCACCTCCTTTTCCAGGCGAAAGGACGGCAATGTGCGCAGAAAGCGCTTCGTCGCTTCGCTGCCCGCCTGCCGCCTGATATCGCGGGCCAGTTCGGCTCGCCTGTTGCCGTTGTTGCCTTTCATCGTCCCAAAATCCTGTGTCGGGTTCGAAACTCCTGCAACCCGCCTATGGTTCCCGCAGCCGCGCTCATGAGCAAGCAAAGCCGCTGGATAGGGTAAAATTTGAATTAATTCGTATCGATACCCCTGGCATCCGCCGTCAGCGGTTACCCCTTGATTTTTGGCCTCCAAACCTCGATATCGGGCGCAAATCCAGACCAATCCGAATGACGGGAAACGCGATGAGCGACCAGGCAAAAGACGAACGCACGCCCGAAGACATGGAAGCCACCCAGGCTTCCGGCGAGCGTGCGGAAGGTGGCGTCGACGGCGACTACGAAGCCCTCGTGCGGCTGCTGAAGGAAAACGAGGAACTGAAGGACCGCGCGTTGCGCGCCGCGGCCGAGATGGAGAATTTGCGGCGGCGCACCGCTCGCGACGTACATGATGCGCGCACTTACGCGGTGGCCAATTTCGCGCGCGACATGCTGTCTGTGTCCGACAATCTGCGCCGCGCGCTTGACGCGATCCCCGCCGAGGCGAAGGCTGGCGGCGACGCAGGCTTCAAGGCGCTGATCGAAGGTGTCGACCTTACCGAGCGCGCCATGCTTGCGGCGCTGGAACGCCACGGCGTGAAGAAACTCGTGCCCGAAGGCGAGAAATTCGATCCGAACTTCCACCAGGCGATGTTCGAGGTGCCCAACCCGGAGGTTCCGGCCGGCACCGTCGTCCAGGTGGTGCAGCCGGGCTATTCGATCGGCGAGCGCGTGCTGCGGCCGGCGATGGTCGGCGTCGCCAAGGGTGGTCCGAAGGCGGCTGCCGAGGCGAAGGTCGAACCAGGCCCGGTGAACGAGCAGGCCGAGAAGGATGCGTAGGAAGAGTGAGTAGCGAGTAGGGAATAGCGAGTAGGGAAGTCGGTACCAACCGGACCGCTTCGTGGTATTCACTACCACTCACTATTCGCTACTCACTACTCGCTGAACTCATGAATCCCATCGCGCTGCTCGACTATGCCGGCGTCGCCGTCTTCGCGGCGACGGGCGCGCTTGCCGCATCGCGCAAGCAACTCGACATCATCGGTTTTCTGTTCCTGGCCAGCGTCACCGGTATCGGCGGCGGAACGCTGCGCGACGTCATCCTCAATCTGCCGGTGTTCTGGGTCGCTAACGGCGGTTACGTGCTGATCTGCGCCGTGGTCGCGGTGCTGGTCTTCTTCAGTGCCCACCGCGTCGAATCCCGCTACAAATTATTGCTGTGGCTCGACGCCATAGGGCTTGCCGCCTTCGCGGTGATGGGCGCGGCCAAGGGGCTGACAATCACCGGCTCGCCCGTCGTGTCGGTCATCATGGGTGTGCTGACGGCGACCTTCGGCGGCATTTTGCGCGATCTGCTTGCCGGCGAACCCTCGGTGCTTTTGCGGCCAGAAATCTACGTCACGGCCGCCCTTGCCGGCGCCACCATCTTCACCCTCGGCGACCTTGCCGGCCTGCCGGCGTTGGCGTCGAGCCTGCTCGGCTTCGCGGCCGCATTCCTCGTGCGGGGCGGGGCGCTGAAATTCGGCTGGTCGTTTCCAGCCTATAAGAGCCGGCCGGGACGGCGGCCGGAGGATATTCCGTGAGCAGTGGTAAATGGTGAAGAAAGTGAATGATCAGCAGCGGCGTGGCGGCACTGGTCGCATGCTATATTCACTATTTACCATTCACCAGCATTACGCCGCGAAGCGCTGACCTTCGCCGCCATAGTAATTGACGTAGCGGGCGCCGATCTCCTTGACCGGCATGACGACGAAGACGTCGACCGTCGAGAATTCGTGGTCGATGACGCAGCCGTCGCCGATGCGGGCGCCGACTCGCAGATAACCCTTGACCAGGGGCGGCATGGCGGCGATCGCCGCCTTGGTGTTCACCGCCTCGATCGGCATCAGGTCCATGGAGCAATAGCGCCCCGGGACGGCGCGAACGTCCCAGGCGGAGTTGGTGCGGCAATGATAGGCGAGATAGGTCAGCGCCTCGGCATGTGCGGCCGGCACGATGCCGTGGAAAGAGGCGCAGCCCGTCATCACGCCGATGCCGTAGTGGTTGATATAGGCCCAGATGCCCTGCCAGAGCGCTTCGATGGTCCGCTTGGAGCGGTATTCCGGCAAAACGCAGGAGCGGCCGAGTTCCAGGAAGCGCTGGCCGGGATGCCGCGCGATCAGCTTGGTGAGCTCGAACTCGCCTTCGGAATAGAAGCCGCCGGCAGCCGTGGCGATCTCCTGCCGCAGCAAGCGGTAGGTGCCGACGATGCGGCGATGCTCGGGACCGGGAAGGGAAGTGTCGAACACAAGAAGGTGATCGCAGAGCGGATCGAAACGATCGGCGTCACGCCGGTCCTGCGCCTGGAACAGGTCCTTTCGCGCGCCAAGCTCGTCATAGAATACCCGATAGCGGACTTCCTGGGCGGCGGCGATCTCGGCCTCGTTGCGAGCCAGCCGCACCTCAAGGTTGCCGATACGGCCCAGCGGAGCACCGCTTGCGACGGCGTCGGCGGTACGGGCAGCGAGCAGGGCGCCGCCGGCATTCGGCCGAGTGTCACATTCAGGCATGACTGTATGCACGAGTGATTCTCCTTCGAGCCATCCCTCTTGGCACGGGGATACGGTGTAGGTGCAACAGGATTGTGACAGTACCGTGATACGGCGTGGCGGGCAATACTTTGTCGGCTGGGCAATACCCTCAACCGGCTATCTTGTGGCCGCGAAAGCCAAGCGCTCCAAGGCTCGCAAGGGTTAAAAATTTCCTCAGGCGGCAACCTGGCCCTCGACTGCCTGGACGAGCGCATCGGGGTCGAGCGGCTTGGTGACGAAGCCGCTGGCGCCGTGGGCAAGCACGGCATGACGGGTCTTTTCCTGGCTGTCGGCCGAAAGCACCATGATCGGGATCGGCGGCATGGCCAAGGACTCTTCATGGCGACGGATGGCGGCGATCGCATCCAGCCCATCCATGACAGGCATGTGCAGATCCATCAGCACGACGTCGAAGCGGAATTTGAGGCCGGCTTCGGTAACGGCATCGACGGCGGCCTTGCCGTTGCCGACGATCTTGACGCGATGCCCCGCCTTGAGCAGCGTGGCGCGGGCGAGCATGGCGTTGATGTCGTTGTCCTCGGCTATCAGCACCGACAGGCCCTGATCGCGCCTGCGCGCCATGGAGGCGCCGCGTGGCTGCGGCCGCGGCTGGGCGAGCGCGGAGCCATGGCTGGTCAACAGCACCCGCAAGAGGGTCTCGCCGCGCACCGGCCTGGCGAGGAAGGTGGCATAGCCGCTGGCGCGGAATTCGCCGAGCATGCCGCGGTCCGTCGGCGCAATCAGGGTAATTGCTTCGCAATCCGCAAAGCCTGAGTCGCGCAACCGCTTGAGCAGCCTGCCGTCGCCGTTTTCGAGCGCGGCGTCGATCAGGAGCACGTTGCAGCCGGCGGCGAACGGAGCGGCCTGGGCAGGTGTCGCCGCAATCTCTACAGTCCCGCCATGGGCTCTGATCGCGCGGGCGATGGCGTCGGCCTCGATGGCGTTTTTCGACACGATCGTCGCCCGTCGGTCGGCGAGGATGTTGTGGCGGTGCGGCGGCGGTTCGGTTGGCGCGACCGCCGGGATCTCGAGGACGAATTCGGACCCTTCGCCGAGCCGGCTGGAAACCGAGATCGTGCCGCCCATGGCCGCCACCAGCCGCTTCGAGATGGCAAGACCCAGGCCGGCGCCGCCATGCACCCTGGTCGAGGTGCCGTCGGACTGCTCGAACTCCTCGAAGATGCGCTCCATGTCCTCTTCACGCAGTCCCGGGCCGGTGTCGGCGACAGTGAAGCAGATACGGTCGGTGGTTTCGGTGCGGGCGCGCGCCACGGTCAGCAGAACGCCGCCGGTATCGGTGAATTTCACCGCATTGCCGATGAGGTTGAGCAGCACCTGGCGCACGCGGCCTGGATCAGCGGTGATCATCTGCGGCACGTCGGGCTCGACGTGGCAGCCGAGGCCGATGTTCTTGGCGAAGGCCTTTGCAGCGAGAAGCTCGATGATGTTGTCGGCGATTTCACGCAGCGACGTCGGCTGCGGCTCGGGCTCGAAGCGGCCGGCCTCGATCTTGGAATAGTCGAGCAGATCTTCGATGAGCGCGAGGAGTGCGCTGGCCGAGGTGGAAACAGCGCCGACATAGGTGCGCTGTTCGGGTGAGAGGTCGGTATCGGCAAGCAGCTTCGCCATGCCCATGATGCCATTCATCGGCGTGCGGATCTCATGGCTGACGGTGGCGAGGAAGCGCGACTTGGCCTGGCTGGCATATTCGGCGCGCTCGCGCGCGGTGATCAGCGAGGATTCGGCGCGCTTGCGGGCGGTGATGTCGCGGGCGATCGCCCGGTGCGAGACCGCGCCGGTGTCCTTGTCGCGCACCGACAGTTCGATCCAGGAGAACCAGCGCGCTCCGTTCGGCGTGCGGATCGCGACATCGGTGGAGCTCAGGCATTCATGGTCTGAGAAGGCGGCGTCGGGAACGATGCCGACATCGATGCCAAGCTCGGACAAGGTCTTGCCGGCAAGATAGCGCGGGTCGATCTCGACAAGCGAGGCAAAGACGCTGTTGGCATAAACGATATGGCCGTCGCGATCGCGATGGACGACGAGGTCGCCCAGGGCGTCGATCAGGCCGCGGAAGCGCTCCTCGCTCTCCTGCATCTCCCACATGCGGTCGGCGAGAGTCTCGATCTCGGCGCGGCTGCGGGCGGCTGTCTCGTCGAGCAGCACGGCAGTGCGCCGCTCGTCGCGGCGGTTGCGCAGATGCATGGCAAGACCGGCAAAGGCCGCGGCGGCGAGGCCGACGGTGACGATGAGCGGCGCCCCGGTGAGATGCGCCAGTCCGGCCAGAACGGCGATGGCGACGATCGTCAGGAACGGCAGGCCTTCGCGGCTGCGAGTGGGCAATTCCGGCGCCAGCGGCGGCGCGACAAGCACCTGCCGCTTCGGCGCGTCGAGGACGAGCCCGTCAGCGCCAGCGGTCTTGCCGTCCTGCCTGATGTCGGAATCCGCGACCATGCGCAAACCATGCCAGACAGAGATTATGGAAGACTGGGGCGGATCGTTCGAATTTTAGCGATTGCGCCGATTGCGGTTGCCCGCGTTCACGGACAAACCGGTGTTTTCCGACATGCTTCCAGCTACATATCGACGACGACGCGGCCCCTGATCCTGCCTTCGACGATGTCGTGCGCGGCATCGATGATGCCGTCGAAACCGATCGTGCGCGACAGGGTCGACAGTTTCTCGAGATCGAGATCGGCGCTAACACGGCGCCATGCCTCCAGGCGGACTTGCTTCGGCGCCATCACGGAATCGATGCCGAGCAGCGAGACGCCGCGCAAGATGAAAGGCGCGACGCTCGACGGCAGGTCCATGCCGCCGGCCAGGCCGCAAGCGGCGATCGCGCCACCATAGGAGGTCATCGACAGCACATTGGCCAAGGTATGGCTGCCGACCGAGTCGACGCCGCCTGCCCAGCGCTCCTTGGCGAGCGGCTTTGCCGGCTGGCTGAGCTCCTCGCGCGAGATGACTTCGGCCGCGCCGAGGTCGATCAGATAGGGGCTTTCGGCGTTGCGGCCGGTCGAGGCGATGACATGGTAGCCGAGGCTGGAGAGGATCGAGATGGCGACCGAGCCGACGCCGCCGGCGGCGCCCGTCACTACAACCGGGCCGCGGTCGGGCACGATGCCATGCCGCTCCAGCGCCATGACGGAGAGCATTGCCGTATAGCCCGCAGTGCCGACGGCCATGGCATCGTGCGCGCTCATGCCCTCAGGCAACGGCACCAGCCAGTCGCCCTTGACGCGGGCGCGTCCGGCATAGGCGCCATGGTGCGTCTCGCCGACACCCCAGCCGTTGAGGATGACATGATCGCCCTTGCGCCAATCGGGATGCGCGGAGGAGATCACCGTGCCGGCAAAATCGATGCCCGGAACCAGCGGCCAGCGGCGGACGACCGGCGCCTTGCCGGTGATGGCGAGCCCATCCTTGTAGTTCACCGTCGTCGCCTCCACGGCGACGGTGACATCGCCTTCCATCAGGTCGGCCTCGGTCAGGTCGACGACATCGACCGACTGCTTCTTCTCCGCATCGCGCGAAACGAGGATGGCTTTGAAGGTATCGGGCATGGTTTTCTCCTCGCGATGACGATTTGTTTTCACGCAACTCCGGACAGAAAACCGCGGCACACTCTTCCCGGAATTGCTTCACAAAAGAGTTTGCGGCGGTCGCCGGCCGCGGTCAATTGCCTGGATCCTGGGGCTTGGCTTCGCGCCGCCAGCCGATCAGCTCGTCGAAGACGACGAGCGCCGCGCCGACCGAAATGAAGGCGTCGGCGAGATTGAACACCGCGAAGGACCAGACGGGCGTGTGGAACAGGATATAGTCGATGACGTGGCCGTAGACGGCGCGGTCAATGAGGTTGCCCAGCGCGCCGCCGATGATCAGGGCAAAGCCGATGCGCGCGATGACATGGGCGACCGGCGTGCGCGCGGCGAGATAGAGGACAAAGGCGACGACGAGCACGGCAATGATCACTAGGCCGGTGTCGCCGAAGGACTGGAACATCGAAAAGGCGACGCCGGTGTTGTAGGTGCGAAACAGCGCCAGGAACGGCAGGAGATCGACTTTCTCCTGAAAGGCGAGACCGTTCTCGACCAGCTGCTTGATCCACTGGTCGAGCCCGATGGCAACGACGACCAGCACGGCGTAAGGGGACCAGGATTTCACTCAACAGCCCTCATCGGCGTCCTCATCGCGTGTCGTTGGCGGACTCGAGCTTCAACGCGCCGCGCCGGATTTCAAACAGCATCACGCCGGTGGCGACGGCCAGATTGAGCGAGTCGGCACGACCTGCCTGGGGGATTCTCAGCAGCCGGTCGCAGCTGTCGGCGAGGCTGTCGGGCAGGCCCTTCTGTTCGTTGCCCATCAGCAGCAAAACCGGGCCCCTGGAGAAATCGACCGAACGATAGTCGACCGCGCCCTTGAGATGCGTTCCAGCGACAAGACCTGAAAAATCGCGCCGCCAGCCGAGGAAGGCCTGCTCAGTCGCCTTGGCGACCGGCACAGCGAAGATCGAGCCCATCGAGGCGCGGACCGTTTCCAGCGAAAACGGGTCGGTGGTGTCCCCGACCAGGATGACGCCCTTGGCGCCGACGGCGTCGACGGTGCGGATGACGGTACCGAGGTTGCCTGGATCGCGCACCCGGTCGAGCGCGACCCAGACATCGCCATCCCTGGCGCGGATGTCCTTCAACGGCACGGTCTGCTGTGCAAAGACGCCGACCACCATCTGAGGATTTTCACGGCGGGTGATGGCCGCAAGCACTTTTTCGGAGACCTCCAAAACCGTGCCGCCGGTGGCAACAGTCCGCGCCGCGACCTTTTCGACGGCCGCATTGCCGCGTCCCGCCTTGGCGAAGACCAGAGTCCGGATCGACCAGCCGAGGTCGAGGGCATCGATGACCAGCTTCAGGCCTTCGGCCATGAAGGCGTTCTGCTGGTCGCGGAACTTCTTCAAGGCGAGTGCCTTGATGTCCTTGACCAGCGGATTGGCAAGGCTGGTGACCTCCTTGACCTGCCCGACAGGGCGAGCGCCATCATGTACAGTCATTCAAGCCACCCAGCGCGAGAACAGCGAGGTCGACAGCGCGCGGCCGGCGGATTTCTCGCGAATGATCAGTTCGCCCGATTCGACCGTGCCGCCCATGCCGGCGAAGGTATCGCGCATCAGCGCATGGATGGCGAAGAAGGACGCGCGGATCGAATAGGCGGTGAGGACGACGGCCAGCGGTTTCGGCGTCAGGATCGAGCGGCAAAGGTCGGTGAGGCCCGGCAGGTCTTCGAACAATTGCCAGACCTCGCCTTTGGGGCCGCGGCCATAGGCCGGCGGGTCGAACAGCACGATGTCGTAGCGGCTGCCTCGCCGTTCCTCGCGCTCGGCGAACTTCACCGCGTCCTCGACGATCCAGCGAATCGGCTTGTCGGCAAGGCCGGCCATCTCCTGGTTCTCGCGCGCCCAGCCAATCGCCTTCTTCGAGGCATCGACATGGGTGACCTCGGCGCCCGCGCGGGCCGCCACCAGCGAGGCCAACCCAGTATAGCCGAACAGGTTCAGCACTTTCACCGGGCGCTTCGCCGACGCGATCAGCCCCGCCATATGATCCCAATGCGAAGCCTGCTCCGGAAAGACGCCGACATGGCGGAACGAGGTGAAGCGGCCGAGATAGTCGATGCCGTCATGCTTCATCGGCCAGGTTTCGCCAAGCGGCGCCTTCGGAAAGCGCCAGCGGCCGATGCCTTCCTCGTCGGTGTCGCCGGTGAAGATGGCGTCGGCGCGCTCCCATTCCCTTGCCGGCAGCGCCCGCTGCCAGATCGCCTGGCCCTCGGGGCGCACGATCCTGTAGGGGCCGTACTGCTCGAGCTTCTCGCCGGCGCCGCTGTCCAGCAACGTGTAATCGGCATTGGGCGCGACTTCGAGGATGAGCGGCAGGCGCTCGGCGGGCAACGCGCCCTCGCGACGCGCAAGCGCGCGCGGCGCCGGTTTGGCTTCCTGCCGATCCATCGGCTTGGCTTCGCGGCGCTCGGCAGGCGCTGCCTGCTGCCGTCCAGCCGCAAACGCATCACGCGGGCGGGCCTGTTCCGACCTCGTGGGGTGCGGGCGGCCATCGCGGCGTTTGTCGCGAAAAGATTTCAAGAAGGATCATCTCCGGCGGTTCGGCCCGCTTCTGCCACAGCTCGGCCCACCGGCGCAACAAACCGTGGCTCATTCAATGGCGAGGCCATCATCCGGACCGGACCCTGAGCAGGCCAAAACAAAGCGAAATGAAGCCGAGCGCCTTGGCTGCGGTCACCGCCATGTGGCCGGTTTCCCAGCGCAACCGGACGGCCTCGAAAATTATCCGGGATCGGTCCTCGCCCCCAGGTCGCAAGAATGTCGTTGGCCGGTTTGACAAGCCCGAACCAAAGCGCCAGCGAGACAGCATAGAGCAAGGTGGCAGCGAGCACGAACCGGAAGGCAGAGGGTTCCGGCGCAGCATCCGGGCCAACAGCGCTGGACAGAGGATCGCTGCGATGTCGAGCGGTGCTCCGATCACGGCAAAAAGCTGGAATTGGGTGTTGAAGACCGTCGCGTCGCCCCAGAGCGCCTGCGACCATTTCGTCAGCCTGGGCAGCGATTCCAGCACATGGGCAAAGGACGGTCCGAGGGTGAGTGCCGCGATTGTGGTGGTCAGTACCGACCGGAACAGCAGGAATCCGCGCATCTCCATTGCGGAGACAACGAGCCCGGCGAGTGTTCCACATTGTTGAGTTGCTTGCCGTGATGCACACCGCAGTCCTATCGTCCATGGCCTACAAACAGAAAATCGATGTCCCGTTCCGAACGCCTGCTCGACCTGATCCAAATCCTGCGCCGTCATCGCCGGCCGGTGAGCGGCCACACGCTTGCGGACGAGGTCGGCGTCTCGATCCGCACGCTCTACCGCGACATCGCGACGCTGCAGGGACAGGGCGCGCCGATCGAGGGCGAGGCAGGGCTCGGCTACGTGCTGAAGCCCGGCTTCATGCTGCCGCCGCTGATGTTCAGCGACGAGGAAATCGAGGCCATCGTGCTTGGCTCGCGCTGGGTGGCGAAGCAGCCGGACAAGCGGCTGGCGGCGGCCGCGACGGATGCGCTGGCCAAGATCGCGGCGGTGCTGCCGGATGATCTGCGCGAGGATCTCGACGCGACGACGCTGCTCGTCGGGCCGCGCGCGCAAAATGCCGAGGCCATTGACCTTGGCGTCGTGCGGCAGGCGATCCGCGAAGAGCGCAAGCTCGCCTTCCTGTATCGCGACGCCGAAGGAGCGGCATCCGAACGGCTGGTCTGGCCATTCGCGCTCGGCTTCTTCGACAAGGTGCGCGTGATGGCGGCGTGGTGCGAAATGCGCCAGGATTTCCGCCATTTCCGCGCCGACCGGATGTCAAATCTCGCAGCCACGGAAATCCGCTACCCGCGCCGCCGCCAGGCCATGCTGAAAGAGTGGCGAGCGACGCTCGATAAGCCCCGCCGGGATGTCCGGAGGGACCCCGCCGGCTGATTGCTGCTGCCAGAATCTGACAGTGGTATCGCGTACGCTCTTCACGGTTCAAACAGCTTGGAGACCAGACATGGCCACGCCGAATTTCGTTATCCTCTATGTCGACAGCCCCGAGCGGAGCGGTGCGTTCTACGCCTCGCTGCTTGGACACAAGCCGGTCGAATCCTCGCCGACCTTCGTCATGTTCGTGCTCGACAAGGGCTTCAAGCTTGGCCTTTGGTCGCGTCACACGGTGCAGCCGGCGGCCGCGGCGGCAGGCGGTGGCGGCGAGATCGTGCTTGCCGTCGAAAACGCGGCGGCGGTCGACGCCACGCATGTCGATTGGGCGCGTCGCGGCCTGAACATCCTGCAGACGCCGACCGACATGGATTTCGGCCGCACCTTCGTCGCGCTCGATCCCGACAATCATCGCCTGCGCGTCTACTGGCCTTTCGAGGGGGCGCAAGGATGAGCGCCTTCTGGGTCGCCGTCGCATCGGCCGAACATGTGAGGATCGGCCGCAAAAGCGGATTCATGCAGGTCAACCACGGCAAGGCGGCGCCCTTGCGCCGTATCAAGCCGGGCGACGGCATCGTCTACTATTCGCCAAGCACCGTGTTCGGCGAGAAGGACGGACTGCAATCCTTCACGGCCGTCGGCACGGTGCGGCAAGGCGAGGTGTATGAGGGCGTCATGGGCGGCGGTTTCACGCCCGCGCGGCGCGACGTCGACTGGTGCGACGCCAAGGAAGCGCCGATCAAGCCGCTGCTGGACAGGCTCGACTTTGCCGCAAACCGGCCGAACTGGGGCTACCAGCTGCGCTTCGGCCTGTTTGAGATCAGCCAACGCGACTTTCACCTTATTGGCGCGGCAATGGGCGCCACGCTGCCGGAGCTCGCTACCTGAGCGCCTTGTAGACGGCGATGCCGGCGGCGAGATCTTCAAGTGCTGCACCAACCGACTTGAACAGCGTGATCTCGCCGTCGCTCTGGCGGCCTTGCTTCTCGCCGCGCGCCAGTTCGTGCAGGTCGGCAATGATTGCTTCGGGCTTCAATATGCCCGACGCCAGGGGCTGGACGATGTCGCCGGCCTCCTTGGTGGCGCCGGCGCGGGTATCGACAAAGACGCGGGCGCGGGAAATGGCGTCGTCATCGCTTTCGCGCATCGCCGGCGTGAAGCCGCCGACCAGATCGACATGGGCGCCCGGTTTCAGCAGCGCGCCCTTGACCAGCGGCGTGTTCGAGATCGTCGCCGAGGCGACGATGTCGGCCTCGCCAAGTTCTGCGTCGAGATCGCCGGCGACATTCGCCGGCAAGCCTTCGGCGCGCAATGCGGCCGCCACCTTCTCGGCATTGGCTTGCGTGCGGTTCCAGATGCGGATGGACTTGATCGGCCGAACCGCCGAATGCGCCTTGGCAAGGAACGGTGATAGCGCGCCGGCGCCGATCACCAAAAGGCTCGAAGCGTCCTGGCGGGCTAGATAAGAGGCAGCGAGCGCGGAGGCGCAAGCCGTGCGCCACTGCGTCAGCCGCTGGCCGTCGATCAATGCTTCCGGCTCGCCGGTGACGCCGTCGAGCAGAAGATAGAGGCCCATCACCGCCGGCTTGCCGATGGCGTTATTGTCCGGCGACACGGTGACGATCTTGACGCCGATATGGCCTCCCGCAGAAGTCCCCGCCGCGTTGAAGTCGGTCCAGGCCGGCATCAAGAGCAGGGTCGAGGCGGCACCATCCGGCCGCTCCACGCCGTGATGGTGACGAACCGGCTGCACCGCGCCATCGCGGAAGGCGGTGCGCAGCGTTTCGACGAGGCCGGGAAAGGTCAGCGCACTGTCGACCTCGGCGGCCGAAATGGTCAGCATTGCAAGCTCCGTACTATCGAACTGACGCTCGATGATCTTTTACGCAGTTGCGAATCGAAACCGCGACACATTTCTCCCGGAATTGCTTTTAGTTCGTCGGTTTGGGCAGCGCCGGTCCCTTCGGCGCAGCCGGTGCGCGGCCCACCGCCTGGCGCAGGTTTTCCGCCTCGAGACCGCGCTGGCGCGCGAGCTTGCGATAGCGGCCCTGCTTCACCCAGGTCGCCATGCTGCCGACGACCATGCCGATGGCCAAAGCCAGGAAAAGGAAGATGAAAAGCGGCAGGTTCAGCGTCAATGCGGGATTGCCGGGATGGAATGGATCGAGCGTGAAGGCGACGGAGCCGCGGTTGGCGACGGCGAGCGCGATCAGGACGACGGCCAGCGGCACGAAGACCACGACGAGAATGAAGCGATTGAACATCAGATCTCCATGGAGAGGCTTCTCGAAGCGCGCATGTCTTGGCCCGAAACCGGTCTCCATTTTCGGAAGACATGCTTTAAGCGCCAAGATGCCGTTTCAGCCCCGCCGGCGCGGCGGCTATTTGCCGCCGTTCAGCCTTTCGCGCAACTCCTTGCCGGTCTTGAAGAACGGCACCCACTTTTCCTCGACCTCGACGGATTCGCCGGTGCGCGGATTGCGGCCGGTGCGGGCAGGGCGATTCTTCACCGAAAAGGCGCCGAAACCGCGCAACTCGACCCGATTGCCCTCGGCCAGCGCATCGGTAATCTCGTCAAAGATCGCGCCGACGATGTTTTCGACATCGCGCAGGAAAAGGTGCGGGTTGCGTGCAGCAATGATCTGCACAAGTTCGGATTTGATCATAGAACGTTCCCCGTAAAACCACTGCGGTCGATATCAGGATGATTTTATTGCTTTTTTGGCTCGTCCCAACGACATCTTAAGGGTGCCAGACCGAAACGAGACCGTCAAGAAACAAGCGGTCGGCGCCCAATTCATGAATGACGTCGCCGCCGGCATCCGGCAGGCCGAGCGCCTTGGCCGCCACTTTTGCCATCGACTGCGAGAAGAAGAAACGGCCGCGCCCGTCCTTGTCCTTCCACTCGACGACCTTGAGCTTGCCGTCCACGCCCTTGGTCGCCAGCCAGTCGATCGCCTCCTGCTCACCGCCGACGGCATCGACCAGATGATTGGCTAAAGCCTGTCGGCCGGTGAAGATCGAACCGTCGGCCAGCGCCTGCGCCTGGTCATGCGTCATCTTGCGGCGGTCGGCGACGATGCCGACGAACCAGTCATAGCTGTCGAGGATCAGCTTTCGCACCATGGCCCGCTCGTCGTCATTGGTTGGCTTGAAGGGCGAGGGCGAAGCCTTGAGCGGCGATGATTTCACTTCTTCCAGCTTGATTCCCAGCTTGTCCATGAGGCCGCTGACATCAGGATACTGGATCAGCACGCCGATCGAGCCGACGATCGAAGTCTTGCGGGCGACGATATGGTCGGCCGCGCTTGCGATCATATAGCCGGCCGATGCTGCCAGCGTGCCGACTTCCGCCACCACCGGCTTGTCGCCGGCGAGCTTGCGCACCGCCTCGAAGGTGGATTCGCCACCGACCGTGGTGCCTCCGGGCGAATCGATCGACAGGATGACGCCCTTTACCTCCGGCGACTTGCGGATCGCCTCAAGCCTCTTGAGCAGTTCCTCGTCCTCGGTGATGGTGCCTTCAATCTTGACCTTGGCGATGTGGGGGAGCGCGCGGCCGGTAAAATCTTCGTCATAGACCCAGACCGAGAAAGCAATGATGGCTGCCGCCAGAACCAGAAACGCAGCCACGCGCCAGAACGTCAGCTTGCGGCGCAAGCGGCGGCGGTCGATCAGGTCGTCGGCTCTCGTTGCCATTGTCAGCCTCATGGGTCGGTGGGAAAGCACGCTTTTAAAGCAAGCCTCGGCAGACGGCTACCGTTTCCTGAGAAGCGGGGTTCGAGCTTGCACCTTGGCGTAGACCTCACGAAAAATTAACGCAACCAGTCCGTATCTGCTATGAAGTACGGGCTGCGCCGCCGAATTGCCCTCGATTTTGCGGGCGGCAGGCGTCACATTTTTGCAGTTTTCCTCCGCTTGTGCTTGCTTGTAGGTGCCGGCATACCACCTATAGGCGGTGTTTGGGCGGGCAAAGGTCCATTAGAAAAGTCATGTTGGCGCGATCTGACGAAACGAGCGATGCCGCTGCGGCATCGGCTCCCGTGACCCACGGCGGCACGCGTGGCGATGCTTTCAACCGCGCGCAGCGGCATTCGCGGCGCGTGCGCGTGCTGAAATTCGCGGTGCCGCTGCTCGCGGTCGCGATAGCCGTCGCCTTTCCGGTCTATTCCTATCTCAAAGCGCCGGTGTCCATCTCCGTGCAGGCCGACGGCACGGCGTTTTCGAACGGCAAGCTGGTGATGGCCAATCCGAAGCTCAACGGCTTCACCAAGCAGAAGCTGCCATATTCGCTGACGGCGATCAGGGCAACGCAGGATGTCGGCCAGCAGGCCGTCATCGACCTCGAAGGCATCAACGCCAAACTGCCCGTCGCCACCGACAATGTCGTATCGGTCGATGCCGCGCACGGCATCTACAACCGCGACGCCAACACGATGGACCTAACCAGCGACGTCAGCGTGACGACGACAGACGGCCTTGTGGCGACTTTCAAATCGATCTTCCTAGACATGGGCAAAGGCTCTATGAAGACGAGCAATCCGGTCGACGTCAGCCGTGGCGGGTCGCGCATCACCGCGGACTCGATGTCGGTCGAGGACAATGGCAGGCTCGTGGTCTTCGAGAACCGGGTTCGCGTCAACATCGATCCGGCCGGCCTGAAGGCGGCAGGGGTAAACAGTGGAGAACAGAATGCGTCGCAGTAAATCCGCATGGCTTCCGGGCGCTGCTTTCGCACTGCTGTTGCTGGGAACGGCGCATTCGTTGGCGCAATCGAGCGCGACCAGCCAGATCCCGGGGCTGAAACTGTCGGGTGACCAGCCGATCCAGATCGAAAGCGACAAGCTGGAGGTCCGCCAGGCCGACAGCATGGCCGTGTTCAGCGGCAACGTGACCGTCAATCAGGGGCCGACCCTGCTCAAGGCCGGCAAGATGACGGTCTACTATGTCAAGGACGCCAATGCCGGCAAAAGTGCCGCGGCCGGCGCGTCGGCGATGACGGGCGCGGCCAATATCGACCACCTCTTGGTCGAGAACAAAGTCTACATCAAATCGAACGACCAGATCGCCACCGGCGACACCGGCAAGTTCGACATGAAGACGCAGGTGCTGGTGCTCGAGGGCAAGGAAGTGGTGCTGTCGCAGGGCGACAATGTGCTCAAGGGTTGCAAGCTCACAGTGCAGATGAAGAGCGGCCTCGGCAATGTCGAAGGCTGTCCTCGCGTCATCATGTCGTTCACACCGCAGAAACAGGGCACGCAGCAGCAGGGAGCGTCGAGCAACTGATGGCCGGCGTATCCTCGCTGCTTGCCCGTCTTCCCGGACGGGCGGCCGCAGCGCCGGCTGCGCCGGCGATGGTCGGCACCGACAAGGCGAAGTTCAAAGGCACCCTGATCGCCAAGGGCCTGACCAAAAGCTACAAGGGCCGCAAGGTGGTGAGCGGGGTAACGCTCGGCGTGCGCGCCGGCGAGGCCGTCGGCCTGCTTGGCCCCAACGGTGCCGGCAAGACCACCTGTTTTTACATGGTCACCGGCCTCGTGCCCGTCGATGAAGGCTCGATCGAGATCGACGGCTTCGACGTCACCTCGATGCCGATGTACCGGCGTGCCCGCCTCGGTATCGGCTATCTGCCGCAGGAAGCGTCGATCTTCCGCGGCCTGAACGTCGAGCAGAACATTCGCGCGGTCCTGGAGGTGGTGGAAAAGAGCCGCAAGGAACGCGAACGCACGCTCGACGAGCTGCTCGAGGAGTTTCACATCAGCCATCTGCGCAAGGCGCCGTCGATGTCGCTGTCGGGCGGCGAACGGCGGCGCCTCGAAATCGCGCGGGCGCTGGCGACGCGGCCGGCCTATATGCTGCTCGACGAGCCCTTCGCCGGCATCGACCCGATCGCCGTCGCCGACATCCAGCAGCTGGTGCGCCACCTCACGGCGCGCGGCATCGGCGTTTTGATCACCGACCACAATGTGCGCGAGACGCTTGGCCTGATCGACCGCGCCTACATCATCCATGCCGGCCAGGTGCTGACGCACGGCCGGGCCGACGAAATCGTCGCCAACGCCGATGTGCGGCGTCTCTATCTCGGCGAGGGCTTTACGCTCTGACCTCGGGTTTTCGCGGCTCGTGGCGCGGTTTTCGATGGGCGCGTCACGACTTTCGGCCGTTTCACCGCTCGATAACGCTCCGGTAAGCCGCAACTGCTAGCGTTTTCCTTGACAAGCAAAAGCCGGGCCAGTTTCTATGCCTGGCCGGAAAATTTGCTTCGGCACAGTCCGACGCGTAGACGAGGCGTTTGAATCACACCATGGCGCTGGCAGCCAAACTGCAGCTCAGACAATCCCAGTCGCTGGTGATGACGCCGCAGCTGATGCAGTCGATCCGGCTGCTGCAGCTGACCCATATCGAGCTCGAGCGTTTCATCGACGACGAGATCGAGCGCAACCCGCTGTTGGAGCGGGCCGAACCGCAAGACGACGCTGCCGGCGATCAATCCCAGAAAAGCGAGGCGGCGCCAGAGCGGGATGGCGAGGGCGACTGGTTCGAGGGCGAGACCGAATGGAGCGCGGAAGCGATTTCGCAAAAGCTCGATTCATCCCTGGAGAACCTGTTTCCCGACGATCCCGGCACCAGCGAGAGGCTTGGGCCGGATCTCACGGCGCAATGGAAGTCGGCTGCCGGCGGCGCCGGCGGAGCGTCATCCGAAGGGTTCGATGTGGGCGACATGGCCGCGGCCATGATCACGCTGCGCGAACATGTCGGCGAGCAGATCGCGCTTGCTTTCCTGAGCCCGGGCGAACGCCTGATCGCGCGGGAGCTCGCCGATGGGCTCGACGAAGCCGGCTATTTGCGCACCGACCTCGGTGAGATCGCGACCCGGCTCGGCACGGATCGTGCGGCGGTGGCGCGTGTGCTCGGCGCCTGCCAGACCTTCGAGCCGACAGGACTTTTCGCGCGCGATCTTGCCGAATGCCTGTCGCTGCAGCTGGCGATGCGTGATCGGCTCGATCCGGCGATGAAAGCGCTGGTGGCCAACCTCGAGCTTTTGGCGCGGCGGGACTTCCAGACGCTGAAACGCATCTGCGGCGTCGACGAGGAGGACCTGCTGGACATGCTGGCCGAGATCCGCGCGCTCGATCCGCGACCCGGCCTGGCGTTTTCGGGCGGCGCAAGCGACGCGATTGTCGCCGATGTCGAGGTCCGCGCCGCCAACGACGGCAGCTGGGCGGTGGAGCTCAACGCCGAGACGCTGCCGCGCGTGCTGGTGGACAATGTTTATTTTGCCCGCATTTCCAGCCACACCAAGGATCAGGCGGAAAAGGACTTTCTCGCCGAATGCCTGCAGAACGCCAACTGGCTGACGCGCAGCCTCGACCAGCGGGCCAAGACCATTCTCAAGGTGGCCTCGGAAATCGTGCGTCAGCAGGACGCCTTCCTCGTCCATGGCGTGCGGCACCTCAAGCCGCTCAACCTGCGCACGGTGGCCGATGCCATCGGCATGCATGAATCGACCGTCAGCCGCGTCACCGCCAACAAATACATGCTGACGCCGCGCGGCGTCTTCGAATTGCGCTATTTCTTCACCGCCTCCATCGCCTCGGCGGCGGGTGGCGAAGCGCATTCATCGGAAGCCGTGCGCGACCGTATCAAGCAGATGATCGACGAGGAAAAGCCTGCCGACGTGCTTTCCGACGATGCCATCGTCGATATGCTGAAGGAAAGCGGGGTCGATATCGCCCGTCGCACCGTCGCCAAATACCGGGAAGGCATGAACATTCCGTCGTCGGTGCAGCGTCGGCGGGAGAAGCGGGCGCTTGCCAATGCCGGCCGCTAGGCCATTCTCGACAACGCTTGGTCCGAATCCCCGCAGGCCTTGGCTGGCGCGAGAACATGCGGATTTTCCACAATTTCCGAGCTTCATTGACAAGCCGCAATGAAGTGTCTAGAAGCCCGCCCGCATGAGCAGGGCGGTAATGCCGGCTCGCGAATGGGTCCGTCAGACAAGGCCACGGACGGCCAAGAAGGCGACTTGTGATCAACCAGAAAGTTCGGGTCTAAAATCGGCGCGCATGCCGCTGCAAAGCTTGTGCGCGCGCACCACGGGTATAAACTCGGGAACAGTTTGAAGCCTGAGCAAGGAAGGTCAGTTTTCAGATGAATCTGCGCATATCGGGAAAACACATGGACATCGGCGATGCGTTCCGCACGCGCATCAACGACCGGGTCGGCGAGGCGATCGAGAAATATTTCGATCGGGGTTTTTCAGGACATGTCACGGTCATCAAATCGGGGTCGCGTTTCTCCGCCGACTGCATGGTCCGGCTCGATTCCGGCGCTTCGCTGCAGGCGACCGGCGACGCCCAGGATCCGACGCTTGCCTTCGAGGCGGCAGCCGATCGCCTGGAAACACGGCTGCGGCGCTACAAGCGCCGGCTGAAGTCGCGCAACGTTGGCAACGGCAACGGCGAAGAGCCGACCGACATCGCCTATACCGTGATGGCTCCTCTCACCGACGATGAGGAAGACATGCCGGAAGACTTCGCTCCGGTCATCGTCGCCGAATCAAGCATGACGCTGCGGACCATGTCGGTGGCCTCGGCTGTCATAGAGCTTGATACCAGCGACAGCCCGGTTTTCGTCTTCCGCAATGCCGGAAACGACCATCTCAACATCGTCTACCGCCGGCCGGACGGCAATATCGGCTGGATCGATCCGTCGACGACCAAAGTCGCGCAGGGATAAAAAGCCAGCCGCGCGAGGGGGCGACGACTGGCGCGGCAGGCGAGCAAGGGATTTTTCAAGCATGGATCTCAGTGATCTCATCAGCGTCCCGGCGATCATGCCGGCGTTGAAGGCGAACTCCAAAAAGCAGCTTCTGCAATTGCTGTCGGAGAGGGCAGCGGCGATTTCGGGGATTCCGGAACGGGAGGTGTTCGACACCATCCTGCAGCGCGAACGGCTGGGCTCGACCGGCGTCGGCAACGGCATCGCCATCCCGCACGGCAAGCTTGCCGGCGTGAAGCGGATCGCGGGCGTCTTCGCCCGGCTGGAAACACCGGTCGATTTCGAGGCGCTGGACGATCAGCCGGTCGACCTGGTTTTTTTGCTGCTTGCACCCGAAGGCGCCGGCGCCGACCATCTCAAGGCGCTGTCGCGCATCGCGCGCGTGCTGCGCGATGCCGATACGGTGGCCAAGATCAGGGGTACGCGGGACGCGGTGGCGATCCACGCGTTGCTGTCCGATACGCAGGCCTCGCACGCAGCCTGAGTCTCTTTAAGCGCAATTCCGGACGGAAAACCGTTTTGGATTAAATCTTCCAAGGGCCGCCGCGGGCGGCCCTTTCCATTCCAGACGTCGCGACCATGATCCTGCCCGAAAACAGGTTCCGCTTTTCGAGCCTAGTGGATCGCGACCGTGGTCAGATCGTTCTCCATCGCACCGGCCAGCGCCCGGTCCCGGGCATCCGAAAGCAGGATCGGCTGACCGTTGGCGGCAAACAGCGCCCACAGTTCCAGGCCGGGCGCGATTTCCTGAAGGCCGGGGAAGCGGCCGCGCAGGTCGTCGCTCGACACTTTCCTGAGGTAAGCGACCGAGCCTTCGCCGAGATGGGCGAATTCGCCGCTGGTCATGGTGATCGTTTCGTCAGTTCTGGTCATTTCAAGCCTCCTTGGCGCGAGGACGCCAGGATTGGCCGCCTCGCATAGAGCCATCGGCGAAGATCAGTCTTTCACCGATATGTTTATTTTCCGTACCAGCCGCTCGGCCTCCGGCCGGTCGAGATCGATCGACAGCAGGCCATTCTTCAGTTCCGCCGCTATTACCCGCATGCCGTCGGCCAGCACGAAACAGCGCTGGAACTGGCGCGCGGCGATGCCGCGGTGGAGGAATTCGCGCTCGGTGTCGTCGGTCTGGCGGCCGCGCACGATCAGCTGATTTTCCTCCGTGGTGACATCGAGGTCGCTCTCGGCAAAGCCGGCAACGGCCAATGTGATGCGCAGCCGCTCGGCCTTACCGTCGGTGGGGCTGAGGCGCTCGATGTTGTACGGGGGATAGCCGTCGCCCGACTTCGCCAGACGCTCGAGCGTCTTTTCCATGGCATCGAAGCCCAGAAGCAGCGGGCTGGAGAAGGGCGTCATTCGACTCATTGTTACACTGTCCTCTGAAGAGCGACACAAACTGGAAAAACCCGGATGGCATTTTTCCCGATGGTGTTGATATGGTCCGCCGCGCGATCAAGTTCAAGCCACCAAAACCCCGCCCAAAAAGACTCCCAAAAGGAATTGAAATGCCCCAACCCAGAAAGATCATCATCGACACGGATCCCGGCCAGGACGACGCCGTCGCCATATTGCTGGCGCTCGGCAGTTCCGAGCTGGAAATCGTCGGCATAACCGCTGTTGCCGGCAACGTGCCGCTGAAGCTGACCCAGAAGAATGCCCGCAAGATCTGCGAGCTGGCCGGCAGGCCGGACATCAGGGTCTATGCCGGCGCCATCCGGCCGCTGGCGCGCCAACTCGTCACCGCCGAGGAAGTGCACGGCAAGACCGGCCTGAACGGCCCGCAACTGCCTGAGCCCACCATGCCGCTTCAAGAGCAATATGCCGTCGATTTCATCGTCGAGACGCTAATGCGCGAGGAAGCCGGCACGGTCACGCTCTGCCCGCTTGGGCCGCTCACCAACATCGCGCTGGCGCTGATCCGCGAGCCCAGTATCGCGCCACGCATCAAGGAAATCGTTTTGATGGGCGGCGGCTTCTTCGAAGGTGGCAATGTCACGCCAACGGCCGAATTCAATATCTATGTCGACCCGCAGGCCGCCGACGTGGTGTTCAAGTCCGGCATTCCGATCGTGATGATGCCGCTCGACGTCACCCACAAGGCGCTGACCACGGCCAAGCGCATCCAGGCCTTCCGTCAGCTCGGCACCAAGGTCGGCACCGCCACCGCCGAAATGCTGGAGTTCTTCGAGCGGTACGACGAGGAGAAATACGGCACCGACGGCGGGCCGCTGCACGATCCGTGCGTGATCGCCTATCTCATCAAGCCGGAGCTGTTCGAGGGTCGCCGCTGCAACGTCAGCGTCGAGACTTCGTCGGAGCTGACCATGGGCATGACGGTGATCGACTGGTGGGGTGTCACCAAGCGGGAAAAGAACGCCATGGTGATGCGCGACATCGACCATGACGGCTTCTTCGCGCTCTTGGTGGAGCGGCTCGGGCGGTTGAACTGACTTCTATGGCAGGCGCGTCTTCAACAGGCGCATCTGCCCGCTTGGCCGAATAGACTCATTGCGCAAACCGGTAGGAAACGAAGCCGGTGTCACGGGTAACGCGCTCGACGCTTGCACGGGACCCGATTAGGTGCGGCCGATCGTCGTTGACGAGAACCGTTGCGCCGCCATCAAGGAATAGCACATAGGTGGTCGGAGAGTTCCTGCCACCCCACTGAACACTCTTGATCGTCGCATTTATCATGTCGACGGCCTGGATCGGGCTGACATCATTGGTAAGGTTCCGAACAAAGACATATCCACCAAGCACAAATACGGCGCCCACCAGCAGAATGGCGAGCGCATTCTTACGCAATTCGGTATAGCTGTTGAACACCTACTTGACCCCCAGCAGCAGTGATGTGGGGAGCAGAAGTGTTGTTGTAAAGGTCTATGCGTTGTTTCACTTCGCCTTCGAGAAGGCCAGCCACAGCCCGCCGCCGACAAGGAAGCTGCCGCTGATCCGGGACATCAGCCTGACGCGGCTGGCCGACAGCAGGCGTCCGGCGCGGCCCGCGGCAAGGGCATAGGTCGAGTCCGACATGGCGGCGAAGATCATGGCGGTGAGGCCCATGACGGCGATCTGCAGCGTGTAGTTGCCCTGCGGAGCGATGAACTGAGGAAAGAAGGCGCCGAAGAAGACCAGCGTCTTCGGGTTGCTGATCGCTACCAGGAAGCCCTGCAGGAAGAAGCCGCCGCGCGGCTTTCTCGCCGACCCGTCGGGGTTGAGCGTGCCCTTGGCGCGGAACATCTGCACGCCCATCCAGATCAGATAGGCGGCGCCGATCAGCCTGACCCATTCGAACCAATGGCCCATGCCCGCGATCAGCGTGTTGAGGCCGATGCCGACGATGGCGATCATGATGGCCAGGCCGGCCTGCGTGCCGGCAACATTGGCAAGCCCGGCGCGCGAGCCATGGCGGATGCTGTTGGCGATGATCAGCGTCACCGTCGGCCCAGGCACCAGGATAATGACGATGCAGGCGACGACATAGGTTGCGTAGAGTTCCAGCGACATGATCTTCCTCGAACGGGACAGCGGTGGTGCGGCGGTGGCTGCCGATCAATGCACGGCACCCGCTGCCTGGGCAAGCGTTCCGCCTTGCCAACCACCTGGCTCAGATCGCTCAGGCCGCGCCTGGCTGCCACGGCAGCGTCGCCTCGTAGGCGGCGCCGGCCTTGAGCACGCCCAGGTCGCCGCGCGGGGGGCCGATCAACTGCATGCCCATCGGCCGGCCCTTCTCGTCGAACCCGGCCGGCACGTTGAGCGCCGGGCAGCCGCCAAGCGTGGCAAAGGCCGAAACCTGCATCCAGCGATGATAGCTGTCCATGGCGCGGCCCGCGACCTCGCGCGGCCAATGGATCGAGACGTCGAAGGGAAAGACCTGCGCGCTGGGCAGGGCAATGAGGTCGAAGCGTTCGAACAGCGTGAGCAGCGTCCGATACCACGCGGTGCGCCGGACGGTCGCCGCATGGACCTGCGGGGCGGTGAGGCGCATCGCCTGCTCCACCTCCCAAACTGCCTCCGGTTTCAGAAGCCGGCGTTTTGCCGGGTCGTCGTAGTGCGCCTTCAGCCCGCAGCCGCTGCTCGCCTGGCGCAAGGTGACAAAGGCGTGCCAAAGCGCCTCGAAGTCGATATCCGGCACCAGCGCTTCGCTGTCGAACGACGCATCGGCGAAGCGTGCAAGGGCGGCTTCGCAAAGGTCGAGCACGCCCGGTTCCGTCGGCAGATGGCCACCGAGGTCGCCCAGCCAGGCGATGCGGCCGCCGGACGCCATCGCCCGCAGGCCGTCGAGGAACGGGCCCTCCTTGGCATGCGACAGCGGCGCTTGCGGGTGGTAGCCGGCCTGCTCGTCGAGCAACAGCGCGACATCGCGCACGCTGCGGCCCATCGGCCCTTCGACGCCCATCTGGGCGTGGAAGACATCGATGTCGGGGCCGGCCGGCACGAGCCCCTGCGAGGGGCGGAAGCCATAGACGTTGTTGTAGGCCGCCGGATTGCGCAGCGAGCCGCCGAAGTCGCTGCCGTCGGCGACCGGCACCATGTCGAGCGCCAGCGCCACCGCGGCGCCGCCGCTGGAGCCGCCGGCGGTCAGCGCCGGGTCGAAGGCGTTGAGCGTCGGCCCGAAGACCGGGTTGTAGGTGTTGGAGCCCAGCCCGAATTCCGGAACATTGGTCTTGCCGATGACGATGGCGCCGGCCTTGCGGAGGCGCTCGACGAAGAAGTCATCCTCCTGCGGGACGAAATCGGCGAAGATCGGCGAGCCGAAGGTTGTCCGGAGCCCCTTGGTCAGGGCGAGATCCTTGATGGCGATCGGCAGGCCGAACAGCGATCCGGTCTCGCCGCCTCGCGCCAGATGTTCGTCGGCCGTGTCGGCCTCGGCCAGGACATCGGCACGATCGCGCAGCGATACGATGGCATTGACCAGCGGATTCACGGCCTCGATGCGGTCCAGAAAGGCGCCGACCACCTCGCGCACCGACAAATGGCGCTGCCTGATCTTGTCGGCGAGCTCGACGGCGGACAGGCGGCAGATATCGCCGGCTGGCGGCGCGGGATGCTTCGTGACTGGACGCATGACCCGTTACCGCGCCTCCGCCAAGGCGGCGTCGACGTCCTTTGCGAGCGGAATTGCCGGCTGCGCGCCGGGCTTCAAGCAGGCGAGCGAGCCGGCCGCGGCGGCGCGCGTGAGCGCTTCCTGAAGCGACAGGCCGGACGACAGGCCGGCGCCGAAATAGCCGCAGAAGGTGTCGCCGGCGCCGACGGTGTCGACCGGCGTGATCTTCAGCGCAGGAACGGTCAGGAAACCATCTGGCGTGGCCGCCAGCACGCCGTCGCCGCCGAGCGTGACGACGATGGCGCGGCCCGTCTTGCCGGCATAGTCGCGCATGCGGGCAGGGCGGTCGCGTCCGGAAAGCGCGAGCGCCTCGCCATAGAGATCAAATTCGGTTTCGTTGGCGACGGCATAGTCGGCCTTGCCGAGGAATCCGGCGGCTTCAGCCCGGAATGGGGCGGTGTTGAGCACGCTGGCGGCACCCGCCGCGCGCGCCGCGTCGAGCGAGGCCTCGACCGTCTGCAGCGGGATCTCGTGCTGCAAGAGCACGACGTCGCCCTTTTTGAGGAAGGCCTTGGCAACATCGCCCGGCACCACCGAATCATTGGCGCCCGGCACGACGGCGATGACGTTCTCGCCGTCGGCGCCGACCAGGATCACGGCCGTGCCGGTCGAGGCGTAGCTTTGGCCGACACCCGAGAGATCGACATTGCCGGTCTTGAGCAGGGCGAGCGCTTCGGCGGCAAAACCATCCTTGCCGACCGCGCCCACCATGCGCACCTGGGCTCCTGCCCGCGCGGCTGCCAGGGCCTGGTTGGCGCCCTTGCCGCCGGGCGCTGTGGCGAAGCTGGAGCCGCGCACCGTCTCGCCGGGTTCCGGCAAGCGGTCGACATTGGCGATGAGGTCGAGGTTGATCGAACCGACAACGATAATCAAGAAGGGCCTCCTGCTGATGCGCGGGAAGCTACCCCGGAAGGCGCGCGGTTACCAGAGTTCGGATGACGGTCCGTACGAGGTCTCAATTTCAGTTACGACTTGTGATTTGATCGTTACTGATAGGTAAGAGTTGTGGATGTAAACGTTTCCGCTGGGTTTCTGGCAACAATGCGAGACAAGAATGTCGAGCTCAGGGTATCCGGTCGACCAGCTCGCAAAGTCATTTTCCTCCGACGATGCCGACGCCGTGCGGCTGGTGCTGGATGCGGTCCCGCACCCCATATTCGTGAAGGACAGCCAATCACGCTTCCTCGTGGTGAACCGAAGCATGTGCGATTTCATGGGTCGGTCCTTCGAGGAACTGGCCGGCCGCACCGATTACGATTTCGTCCCCAAGGAACATGCGGACGTGTTCCGGCGGATCGACCAGCTGGTGCTGGACACCGGCGAAGTCAACGAGAATGAGGAGATCATTCAGGGCCCCGACGGCGAGGTCCGCACGTTGATGACACGCAAGGCCCGGGCATTGCTGCCGAACGGCGCTCGCTTCGTGGTTGGTTGCATTTCGGACATCACGACGCTCAAGCAGCACGAGGCCTCGCTTCGGATGCTGTTCGAGGAGAACCCGGTTCCGATGTGGGTGTTCGACCGGGGCAGCCTGCGCTTTCTGGCCGTCAATCATGCCGCCGTCGAATGTTACGGCTATTCGCGCGAACAGTTCCTTGCGAAATCGATACTCGACATCAGGCCTCCGGAAGACGTCGAGGCGATGCGCGAGATCGTGGCTGACGGCCAAGGCTCGGACAGATGCGGACGCACCTGGCGCCACATCAAGGCGGACGGCAGCGTGATCCACATCGTCGCCTACTCCAAGCCGATCGAATATGATGGCCGTGCGGCCTTTATGGTTGCCATCATAGACGTGACGGAGCGGAAGCTCGCGGAAGACGGCATGCGCCGCGCGAGGGAATTCCTGGACACAGTAATCGAGAACATTCCGGTCATGCTCTTCGCAAAGGAGGCCGGGCAGCACCGCTACGTTTTGATGAACCGAGCGGGCGAGGAACTGCTCGGCATCCCGCGGGAGGAACTGATCGGAAGGACCGACTCCGACCTGTTTCCGCCAGAAGAAGCGGAGTCCTTTCTCATTCGTGATCAGGAGGCCTTGGGTTCCGATACCGTGCAGATCGCTGCGGAGGAGAAGATCCCCACGCGGTACAAGGGGGTCCGCGATCTCGTAACCCGACGCCTAGCCGTAGACAGCCATGACGGCAAATCGAAATACGTGCTCGCAGTTGCCGAGGACATCACAGAGCGCAAGCGAGATGCCGCGCGGATCGCTTATATGGCCACGCACGATGCGTTGACCGATCTTCCCAACCGAACGATGCTTGTCGAGCGCCTCGAATTCACGCTTGAGCGGGCGACGGGAGTCCTTCGCTGTCATGCGCATCGACATCGACGGCTTCAAGGAGGTCAACGACGTCTACGGCCCGGGAGTTGCGGATAGTCTGCTTGGCAAGGCAGCGAAGCGCCTTGCTGAAGCTGCCGACAAGCACTTCCTCGCACGGACGGGCGGCGGTGGATTCACAATAATCGTCAGCGAGGGGCCGCATCCTGCGACAGCCGTGGAATTGGCCGACCGCCTGCTCGCGACAATTGCCGATGCTTTCGATGTCGAGGGCCGTGCGCTGAGGGTTGGGCTCAGCATCGGCATCACCTTCTTCCCCGATGATGCGACAGACGTTGCGGCCCTCTTGAGCAACGCACGTGCCGCGCTCGATCGAGCAAGAGCCGACGGCCGCGGCGTTTTCCGGATGTTTGAGGCCAACATGGATCGCAAGCTCCGCGAACGCCGCGCCCTCGAGCAGGACTTGCGCTCGGCGCTGGCAAGCGGCGAGTTGCGCCTGCATTACCAGCCGCAGGTGAACGTATCCGGCGAGATTGTCGGCTTCGAAGCTTTGATCCGCTGGTGCCACAAGGAACGAGGAACAATTCCGCCCGCCGAATTCATTCCGGTGGCCGAAGAAAGCGGACTGATCGTATCCTTGGGAGAATGGGTGCTGCGGCAGGCATGCCGCGAGGCAGCTTCGTGGGCCAAGTCGGTTCAGATCGGCGTCAATCTGTCTCCCGTCCAGTTTCGCCAGGGCGATCTCCCGAGTCTGGTGCACCAGATCCTGCTTGAAACTGGGCTCAATCCGAACCGGCTCGAACTTGAAATAACGGAGAGCGTGCTGTTCGACGACCTTTCGCGGGCAAGCTCGATCCTTAGGCGGCTGAAATCGCTCGGGGTGAAGATCGCTCTGGACGATTTCGGGACTGGCTATTCGTCGCTTTCCTATCTTCAGTCCTTTCCTTTCGACAAGATCAAGATCGACAAGTCCTTTGTCGGAATGATTCAGAAGAATCCGCAAACGGTTGCTATAATCCGCGCCATCGTCGGACTAGGCCGGGGCTTGTCGATGGATATCATCGCTGAGGGCGTCGAGACACTTGAGCAGTTGACCTTTCTCAGCGAGGAGGGCTGCCACGCACTGCAGGGATATCTGATCGGACGACCTCACCCGATCGAGGCATACGCGGACGAGGTCGGCAGACCAGCAGCCATGGCAGGAATCGCGGCCCGTCGTCGCACGCGATAGCTCTGCAGCCGCGCGACTTCAGGACGCCACCTGTCCCGCCTCCCAGCCGAGGATGGCGCGCTTGCGCGTCAGCCCCCAGTGGTAGCCGGTGAGGGCGCCCGACTTGCCGAGCGCGCGATGGCAGGGCACCACGAACGACATCGGGTTGGCGCCTACCGCCGCACCCACGGCTCTGCTGGCGCTGGGGGCGCCGATGCTTGCCGCGATCGAGGAATAGGTGCAGGCCCTGCCCATCGGGATGCGCAGCAATGCTTCCCAGACGCGAAGCTGGAAATCGGTGCCGATCATGACCACGCGCAGCGGCTGGTCGGCGCGCCATTTTGACGGGTCGAAGACCCGCGCGGCATAAGGCTGGGTGGCAGCCATGTCCTCGACATAAGTCGCGTTCGGCCAGCGGCCGGACATGTCGGCGAAGGCAGCCCGCTCGCCGCCGGCGTCACAGAAGGCCAAGCCGGCGAGACCCCGGTCGGTGACCATGATGAGCGCAATGCCGAAAGGCGAGATGTGGTAGCCATAGCGCATGGTCAGGCCGGCGCCGCGGGTCTTGTAGTCGCCGGGCGACATCGCCTCGTGGGTGACGAACAGGTCGTGCAGCCGGCCGGGACCGGACATGCCGAGCTCCAACGAGGTCTCCAGGAGCGGCATGCCGGAATCGAGCAGCCTGCGCGCATGGTCGAGCGTCACGGCCTGCAGGAAGGCTTTGGGCGACAGGCCGGCCCAGCGGGTGAAGAGTTTCTGCAGGCCGGTCGGCGTCTCGCCGACTTCCTCGGCCAGGACCTCGAGCGAGGGCTGGTCGCGGTAGTCGAGGCTGATCTTCTCGATGGCGCGGCGCACGACTTCATAGTCGCTGCCTTCGGGGGTGACGTCGTTGTGAAGGATCGCGGTCGGTCTCATCCGCGTATTCATGGTCATCTGAGCGTTCATGGCAATATCTCCTTGACCGCGAATATCGGTCTTCCAGAGCCTTGCCACCACCCGAAACTTGCCTTCCCGCCAGCTGCACCCAGATAGAATCAGCTTCGTGCTGAAAAGGACAATCATGGCCGGTGAAAAGGTTGATCTGAGCGGGGCAAAGGAAACCTTGCTGATGACGCTTTACGGCAAGGCGTTGGAGAGCCGGCGGCCGCATTCGCTGCTCCAGGACCGCTTCGCCGACGAGGCGGTGCGCAAGATCGACTATGATTTCTCGAGGCTCAAGGTCGACGGCAATCTTGGACTGGGGTTTGCTATCCGGGCGAAAACACTGGACGTTTGCGTTGCGGATTTCCTTGCAAGATATCCGGACGCGATCGCTCTGCATCTGGGGTGCGGGCTCGACTCGCGGATCTTTCGCGTCGACCCGCCGCAAGGCGTCGACTGGTTCGATGTCGACTATCCGGATGTCATCGAGCTAAGGCGCAGGCTCTATCCGTCCAGGGATCGTTACCATCTGATCGCTTCGTCGGTGACCGAACCGGACTGGCTGGTCGAAGTGCCCCGCAATCGCCCCGCGATGGTGGTGGCCGAGGGGCTGACGCCGTATCTCGCGGCCGACGAGGGGCCGCGACTGTTTGCGCGGCTTGTCTCGCATCTTGCCGGCGGCGAGTTGACGTTCGACGCCTATAGCCGTTTCGGCCTGAGGCTGATGCGCCTCAACCCGGCCATCAAGGCAACCGGCTCCGAAGTCCATTGGGCCATCGAGGATCCGCGCGAATTGGAACTGGCCGTGCCGAAACTTCGCTTCATCGGCGAGATCCCGTCTTACATGCCGGAGCAGGGGGCGCGTCTCGGCTGGTCGGCGCGCCTGTTCATCGGTCTGTGGAGGCTTATCCCTGCGATGCGCAAGGTCGGCAGGCTGCTGCGCTACCGGTTCTGAGGCGCCTGGTTTTGCCTCGAGCCTGATCTTGTCCGAACCGCGGCGCGGCGAAAGCAAAGACCGGCCCCCATTTTTCGCCGACGCAGACCTCGGTTGGGATCGTGCTCAACGTGTCTTGGCGGTCGCCAGCGCGCGCGAAAAGGCGGTGGCAAAACTTTCGCGGTCATCGGGATTGAGGAAGCCGCCGATCGCCACGCTCTTGCCTTGCGCCTCCACCGCCATTTTGGTGATGCCGATTTCACTGTGGCGGGCGATCGAAAACCTGGTCCAGAACGGATTGAAATGATGCGCTTCCGAACGGCCGGATGGCGCGGTCTTGCGGATGTCGAGGCTGGTTCGCGAGACCGAGATTTCCTCGCGGGCGCGCGCGGCCCGGTAATTGGCGCGGAAGGCGATGTAGACGGCGATCACATCGAGGCCGAAGAAGCCGAACACCGGCCAGGCGCCGTGCGCCAGGAAGAACGCGCCGGTGACGGCCCAGCCGAACAGAAGCGCTCCCATCAGGATCAGGAAGCCGGTGCGGCCTAGCGAACGATGCGGAGTGAGCAGAGCCTGGAAGAATGGCTCGTCGGCCTGGAACGAGGCGTTTGTGTCGCTCATGGGGGAATATTATAGGAGGGAAATGGCGCCTCCCAAGTCCAAAAAATCGGCAGCAGTCAAAAAGCCTCAGTCCGCCATTGCGGGTGGCGGCCCGCCGGCGGGTGGACGGCCGCGAAAAGCAGCTTCGCGCTCGCTCTACACCCCTGCCGAGGTGCATGAGATATTCCGGCGCTTTTCAGTGCAGCGGCCGGAGCCGAAAGGCGAGCTCGACTACATCAATGCCTTCACCCTGCTGGTTGCGGTGGTGCTGTCGGCGCAAGCGACCGACGCCGGCGTCAACAAGGCGACGAAGGCGTTGTTTTCGGTGGCCGACACGCCGCAGAAGATGCTGGCGCTGGGCGAGGCCAAGGTCGGCGATTACATCCGCATCGTCGGGCTCTGGCGCAACAAGGCCAAGAACGTGATCGCTTTGTCGAAGGCGCTGATCGACGACTATGGCGGCAAGGTGCCGGAGGACCGAGACGAACTGGTGAAGCTGCCGGGCGTCGGGCGCAAGACCGCCAATGTGGTGCTCAACGTCGCCTTCGGCCAGCACACCATGGCGGTCGACACGCATATCTTGCGCATCGGCAACCGGATCGGGCTCGCTCCAGGCAAGACGCCGGAACAGGTCGAACAAGGGCTGCTCAAGGTCATTCCGGCCGAATATATGCGCCATGCGCATCATTGGCTGATCCTGCATGGCCGCTATGTCTGCAAGGCGCGCAAGCCCGATTGTCCGGCCTGCGTCATCGCCGATATCTGCAAGTCGAAGGAAAAGACCACCGACATACCAGCGCCGTTGGTGCCGATCGCGCCGCTTGATGAGATGGTTCCGGTCGAGGCCTAGGTCTTTTTTGCGCGATTCCGGACGGAAAGCCGCAACGCACTTTTCCTGGAATTGCTCTAATAACCGTAGCCGCGCGCCATGGCCGCGGCAAAAACCGGAATGAGCAGGAAGATGAAGCCCTCGGCGCGGACATAGTTCTTCACCGAAGCCAATTCCGCCGCCGGCACCGTGAAAGAGGGACTGCCGCTCGCCTGCCTGCTCCATGCGATGAAACGAACAGTCGGGATGATCGACAGCAGGCCGACGATGATGAAGGCCACCATCTTTGCCCAGAACACCCAGTTGTAGACGTAGAATTCCCAGCCCTTCAGGCCGAAGTACACCCGGCAGATGCCGACGATGACGATCAGCGCGGCGATGATGCCGTAATGGCGATCGATGCCGACAAGGCGCTTCAGCGTCGCCGCCCCCAAATCGCCGCGCACCAGCACGAACTCGGCGCCGATGATGCCGGCCAGCGAAAACACCAGCAGGTGATGGGCGATCGCCAGCAGAAGGTCGGTGGTATCCATGGGTTCTCCCGCAGTTGAACCGCGTATCTGAATCACGGGTTCGCGGTAGAGTAGCATCGTCGGACGAAAATCCCATGCCGTCGCCGGCCATCCGCGCTGTCCCGGTGCCGGGTGACGATCGTTCGCAGTTGGAGGGTCCTCCTTGCCGTGCTGGCCCTTGCCTGGGCGGGTGCATTTGCTAAGGGCTGCCGGGTCAACCAGAGGCGAGACCTATGAGCATCGAAACGGAAGCCGGCGTACCGATCCTGGAGACGGCGCGCACCATATTGCGGCCGCACCGGCTGGACGATTTCGAAACCTACGCCGCCATGTGGGCAGAGCCCGCGGTCACCCGTTTCATCGGCGGCAAGCCGCGCACGCGTGAGGAGAGCTGGATGCGGTTCCTGCGTCATGCCGGGCTCTGGTCGCTGCTTGGCTACGGCTTCTGGGCGATCGAGGACAAAACGACAGGTCGCTTCATCGGCGAGGCCGGATTCCATGACCTGAAGCGCGAGATCGAACCCTCGATCGAGGGTGTCCCGGAGGCGGGCTGGGCACTGGCCTCGATTGCGCATGGCCGGGGGCTTGCCAGCGAGGTCGTCGGACGGGTCGTCACCTGGGGCGACGACGTGTTCGGGGGGCAGAGGACCGTCTGCATCATCGATCCGGAAAACGATGCTTCGCTCAAGGTGGCCGAAAAGAACGGCTATCGCGAAATCTTGCGCACCACCTATCACGACAAACCGACGATCCTTCTGGAAAGGCGGGCCGGAGGCAGTCTCGGTTGATCAGCGTTTGGCTTTGAGCTTGTTCAGCGCCACTGCGGCGCGAACGAGCCCCTTCAGCGCCTCTTCGTCGATCTCCTCGCCCTCGCGAAAGTCGATGGCGCGCCTGGTGTTGCCTTCGAGGCTGGAGTTGAAGAGCTTCGCCGGATCGGGCAGCGCCGCGCCCTTGGCGAAGGTCAGCTTGACGACGGCCTTGTAGGTCTCGCCGGTGCAGATCATGCCGGCATCCTCCCAAACCGGCACGCCGCGCCATTTCCAGGTCTCGATGACGTCCGGCGCGGCCTCCTTGATAACAGCGCGGAGCCGGGCAAGCGTCTCGCCGCGCCAGTCGCCCAGTTCCTTGATCCTTCCGTCGATCAGCTCGGACGGAGACTTGCCGTCCTGCGCGCCGCCTGTTTGCATGCCCGGTTCTCCTTCGAGGCTGGATAAGAGATTGCCACCGCGGCCCTTTCAGGGAAACGGTGTTGGATCATTCCTGCGCTTACATTCGCTCGCCAGGCAGTTGGCTCGCCTGCTTGACCCAGGAAACGAACTGCTCTTCATCGAGCCGGTCGTCCTCATGGATGTGGAAATAGCGCGTGTCCCTGCTCTTGGATTCGACGGGAGGCACGGGCTTCAGCGACAGACCACGGAAGAACGCCACCTTGATGTATTTGGCAAAGCAATGGATGCCGAGAAACCAGCCCTCGCCCTCCATCCCGTAGAATGGAGAGTTCCATTTGACGGCCTTTTGTGCGTTGGGAACGGCCTCAATGATGAGTTGGTCGAGCCGGCGTCCGACCTCGCTCTTCCAGCCCGGCAGCGCCGCGATATAGGCCTGCACGGGAGCGTCGCCGTAGCCCTTGGCAATCTGCGGGTTGCCGCCTGAAAGCAGGACAGGTTTCGCGTCCGCGGATACGGCAGCCTTCGATTTCGCCCTCGCCATCAGGCCGATCCTGTGCGCTCGCCCGCCGGCTCGCCGCGCCACCTGGCGGCATGGGGCAGCACGAACATGTAGAGCCCGCTGAACAGCAGCAGGAAGAGCGGGATCAACGGCGAATAGACGATCCAGGCGGGCGGTTGGCCCCATGCCATGGCGGCGAAATTGGCGATGACGGTGACGGTGAAGATGATCGACAGCCAGCGGTGAAACTGCCTTATCCATTTGCTCCAGTCCAATGGTACCTCCTCTTTTGAAACCGAATGAAAGATCAGCCCTGCCAGCGCGCCAATTGGGTGATCCGAATGAGATTGCCGCAGGTGTCGTTGAGCTGCGCGATGGTAGAGCCGGTCACCGCGGTCGGCGCCATGGCAAAGTTGCCGCCATTGGCCTTGATGCGCTCATGGTCGCTCTCGATGTCGTCGGTGAACAGCATCAGCGCCGGCTGGCCCTGTTTGAAGACGGCCTGTTGATAGGTCCTTGCCGCCGGATTGTCATTGAGCGCCAATTGCAGCTCGGTGCCATCCGGATCGTCGGGCGAGGTAACGGTCAGCCAGCGAAACGGTCCATTGGTGAAGTCGGCCTTCTTGGTGAAGCCCAAGACGTCGGTATAGAAACCGAGAGCCTTGTCCTGGTCGTCGACATAGATGCTGGTCAGCTTGATCTTCATTTTGGTGTCTCCATTGCTTGCGCCGGCGGTTTGCCGCCCCGCCAGAACCGTGCCTGTCTTGTGACGCTTCGGCGGACTTCAATCGATCCGCGACAGCAACTGCTCCAGGGCCGTGAAGTTGCGCTTCCAGCCCACCGTGGCGCCGCGGTAATACGGCTCCTGGTCCGCGCGGAAGCCGACTTGCTCCATGCGCAGATGCGTGCCCGTGTTCGTCGCGGTGAGCGTCCAGGTGACGACGCTCTCGAGGTCCTTGGTGTCCCACGTGTAGGACAGGGTCCTGTAGGGCTCGACCGTCTGCACCTGGCAGTCGACGCCGCCCCAATCCGCGCTCATAGTGAAGCGATGATCGACTACAGGCTTGAAGTTGTTCTTCATCAGCCACTCCTCGATGAGATGCGGTTGCGTGAGGGCGCGCCAGATCTTTTCCGGCGGATAGGGAATCTCGCGCTCGACGACAACGGAGCGCGTTCCGGCCGACACTTCATTCATTGATCCATCCTTTTGAGCAGATCTTCCAAATCGTCGAACCGGCTTTCCCAAAACCCCGCCATTTCGCGCGTCCAGTCCATCAGCGGCGCCAGCGCGCCCAGCTGCGCGCTGTAGTGGGTCTGGCGGCCCTCGTGGCGGTCGCGCACCAGCCCGGCGTCCTTGAGCAGGCCGAGATGCTTCGACACCGCCGGCTGCGAGACACCAGCCTCAGCCGTAAGCGCGCCGACCGTCTGCTCGCCTTGGCGGCACAGACGCTCAAAAATGGCGCGCCTTGTCGGATCGGCAAGCGTCCGGAAGATCATATCATGCAGGTTCGACATCGGGATCAATAACCCATTGGCTATTGATTAACGTATAACCACCGAGATATATGTGAGTCAAGCGGAGAAAATTACGTCCGGCCGGAACGGCAAGGACTTGCTAGGACTCGTCCGCGTCGAGACTAGCCGCGTTCAGCATGAATGCATCTTCGCCGAACGCGCGCGTGGAGGAATCCCATGCTGAACAGACGCCGATTTTTGACGGGTACGGCCGCGGCTGGCGCCGCCGGTTTCGCCGCTGCCGAGGGAATGGCTGTGGGCCTATGGCGGCACACCGGTACGACCCTTCCCGGAAGACACGAAATAGCTGATTGCTTACGCCGGGTCGGCCACGGAAATGGTCAAATCCCTAAGCAGCGTCGAAAGCTCCGGCTCATCGATCAACAACGCCGCGTCCGCCGCGGGGAGCCATGCGCGCTGCCGGCTCGCGGCTTCCTGCCAATCGGCAAGTTCCTCGGTGACCTCAAGCAGATAGACCACCACGTCGACGCGAACGAAGCCGTCGGTTATGCGTTTCCAATAGGAATAGGTGCCGGCAGGCTGCTTCAGCGCGTTGCCCCGGACACCAGCTTCTTCCTGCGCTTCGATCGTTGCGGCCTTGCGTCCGCTTTTGCCCTTCATCGGCCAGCCCTTGGGCACGATGAAGCGCCGCGTGGTGCGCGAGGTGACCAGCAACACGTCGAGCCGGCCGTCCTCGCGCAACCGAAACGGAATGGCCGCCACCTGACGGATCCGTTGCCCCTTCTTGGCTTTGCGAACTGTTTTCTTCTTGGTTGTTGGCATCCCAAATTCCGGCGAGGGCAGCATCCCTGCCGTACGCTGTCCACGCGCAGGCAAAACCCTGTCCCTTGCAAACCCTAAAACCACCGCCCTTGCAATCCGGCATTTTGCCAGCAAGTAAGTCGGCTAATAAACCGAAAAAAACAAAATGTCAGCGGCAAACCCGCGAAATCGTGTTGCCGACAGCTTCCATTCGGCATGTCTGGTCATAGACTGGCACATTTGGCTGGGGCTTGGGCGCGGTCTGCCGGTCGAGCTCGCGATACAATTGCTGCTGCTGCTGATATTGCTGCCGCTGCAACCTGTTCTGCAACTGCAGCAGCTGATTTTGCTGCACCAATGCATTGCGGTTCGTCGGGACGACGACCTGCGCGGAAGACGGCTCAAGCCCGGAAATCGTGGCCGCCAGCAAGGCACCTGCAAGAACGGTCAGACGAAGCATCCGGTTGGCTCGCGTGCGAAAAACCATCCGCCAAATATAGTGCAGCCGGCGAATGGCGCCATGGCGAAACGTGATGCTGGTCACGGAAGCAGCATGTTTATCTACCGCGGCTCCGGCGCCCGAGGTCGGCGCCGGCAGTTCCGGTCAGCGACATCGCCAGTTTCCGCATTCACGGGAGGGCCGGCGTCGAGTTCTCTACCGGGAGATCGAACGGCGCTTCGCCGCTGCCGAGAATCTGCCCGGCAACCCGGCATTGCACTTGACGGAAGCCATCGATTCGCCGCTCTATCGGGCCGGCGCCGGGCTCGAGCTCGATGGCGTCAACGGCGGCGACCTGGCGATCAGGTACAACGGCGTCTTCGGCGAAACGGTCAAGCAGAATGCGGTCAGCGCGTCCCTGAAGCTCAGCTTCCAGCTGACGCGGGGCGACGGCGAGAAGGAATATCATGAGGACAAAGTACGCGTATTTCGCGGCGATGCTGGCGGCCGCCTGCATTACCGGTGTGCCGGCGACGGGACTTGCCGCGCAGAACAAGGTTGCCGCTCAGCCCGCCGGCGCGGCAGCCAAGCCGCAACTGCCGGGCGGCGCCTCGGCGCTGTCGGAAACGCATGGCGACTGGACGGTTAACTGCCAGGTCACCGGCACCAACAAGGTCTGCAGCCTGTCGCATCAGCAGTTCAACAAGCAGAGCGGCCAGCGGCTTTTGGCGATCGAACTGACGACGAAGACCGGCCAGGACGCCGGGGGCACGCTGGCGCTGCCCTTCGGGTTGGCCCTGGCGAACGGCATCTCGCTCGAGATCGACGACAAGAAGCTGGATGGCACGCTGCAATTCAACACCTGCCAGGCGGTCGGTTGCCTGGTGCCGGTGACGTTCGATGCCGATATTACGCCGCTCCTGCAGAACGGCACCACGCTGAAGATCAACGCGACGGCGGCGGACACGATCCAGCCGATCTCCTTCACCATCTCGCTCAACGGCTTCGGCAGCGCGCTGACCCGGACGGCGGATTTGTCGGCGGATTAAGTTCGTCGGGATCGCTGGTGTGCGAGCGTGCGCGCATGCAGGGATTTCACTCAAACGCCCATCGCGATCGTCATCCTATGGCGGAGCAAGGAGCGAAGCGACGCGCGCAGACCATAGGATCCATGCCGTGACCTCGAAGCGCTGTAACGGTGCAGGTTCTGCTCCGCAGCGCTCCTTGGCCGGCGTAACGGCATGATCCTCGGGTCTACGCGTCCGCTTCGCTCCCGCTCCGCCCGTGGATGACGACCTTGAGATGCCTCGGCCAATCGCTATGGTTTGCGTTGGTTAATCGACCTCGCGCAAACGGTAACCGACGCCCGTCTCGGTGATGATATAGCGCGGCTGGTCCGGGGTCTTTTCGATCTTCTGCCTCAGCTGGCGCACGTAGACCCGGAGATACTGGACGTCGGTCGAGTCGTTCCAAATGTGCTTCATCAGGAACTGGTGGGTGAGCACCTTGCCGGCATGCTGCACCAGCATGCGCAGGATGTCGTATTCCTTGGGCGACAGTTTTACCTCCGTGTCCTCGACCTTGACGATGCGCTTCACCAGGTCGACGGAGAGATCGCCGGTATGGAACACCGGCTTCTCGCCCTGCTGCTGGAATTTGTGGCGCAGCGCCACGCGGATGCGGGCGACGAGCTCGTTCATGCCGAAGGGCTTTGTCACATAATCGTCGGCGCCGAGCTCGAGCGCCGCGACGATGCCGCCCTCGTCGGTACGGCTGGAAAGGATGACGACCGGAACGTCTAAGCCGTCGGCCCGCCATTTGCCGAGCAGCTCGAGGCCGGTCATGCCGGGCAGGCCGAGATCGAGCAGGATCAGGTCGGGTCGCTGGGTCTGCATGAGTTCGATCGCCGCCTTGGCGTTCGGCGCCTCGGAGACCGCGTAGCCCTGGCTGCCGAGGCCGACGCGCAGCAATTTGCGGATCGGCGGTTCGTCGTCGACCACGAGGATGGAGACGGTCTGGTTTGTCATGCCGCATCGTCCGTAAGCGGTGTGCCCAGCGCAGGCAACTCTGCCGGCACCGGCATGCGGATGGTGAAGATCGCGCCAGGCCGGTCGCTGCGGTTGGCGGCGGAGATCGTCCCGCCCATCGCCTCGATGAAGCCGCGGCTGATCGACAGGCCGAGACCGGTGCCGGCACGTACCTGGTCGCGTTTGCGCACGCGGTAGAAGGTGTCGAAGATCCGCTCCAGATCATCGGGCGGGATGCCGGGCCCCTCATCCATCACCTGCAGGATGACGGCGCCGTTGTCGACCCAGGCCTGCAGCCGGATTGTCGAGCCGGGCGAAGCATATTTGGCGGCGTTGTCGAGGAGGTTGAACAAGGCCTGCTCGAACAGCACCGGGTCGAGCCGCAGCATCGGTAGGTCGGCCGGAATGTCGGTCTCTATCCTGTGCTCGGCAGTGATCTTCTGGGCCCGGTTCAGCGCCGAGCCGACAACGTCGCCGAGATAGTGGAATGCGTGGTTCGGTTCCATCGCGCCGGACTCGATCCTGGTCATGTCGAGGAGATTGGCGATGAAGCGGTTGAGCCGCTCCGACTCGCCGACGACCGTCGACAGAAGCTCCGTGCGATCCTGCTCCGGCAGCGCCGGCGCGAATTCCTTCAGCGTGCCGGCCGCGCCCATGATCGCGGCAAGCGGTGTCTTGAGATCATGCGAGATGGAGGTGAGCAGCGCCGAGCGCAACCGGTCCGCCTCGGCCGCCAGACGGGCACGGTCGACATCGGCGACGAGCTGGACGCGCTCGATGGCGACCGCCGCCTGGTCGGCCAATGCGTCGAGCAGGCGTTGCTGCTCGGGTGTCAATAGCGGCCCCTGCTTGTCGTTGTCGAGGCCGACGACGCCGATCGCGGTTCGCCCTGTGCGCAAGGGCAGATAGAGACGTTTTGCGCCAGGCAAGGTGTCGGCGCCGCGGCCAGCGGCGCGGTTGTGCTCCCAGGCCCAGCCAGCGGCCGCGATGTCGGCCTCGGCCAGGGTATCGTCCGGCGGATAGCCGGCCTTGACGGTGATGGTGCCGTTTTCAGGCAGCAGCAGCACCACGCGCACTTTCAGCATCGACGCGATCTGGAAGGCGGTGGCCCACAGCACGTCGTCGAGCGTGCCGGCACCGGCGAGCTTCTTGGAGAACGAATAGATGTCCTCGGTCGCGCGCGCCCGCGAGCGCGCGGCGACGGCCTGACGCTGCACGCGCGCCGTCAGATTGCTGGCGATGACTGCGACGACGAGGAAGACCGCGAAGGCAACGATGCTTTCCGGGTCCCTGATCGTCAGCGTGTAGCGCGGCTCGAGGAAGAAGAAGTTGAAGGCAAGGGCGCTGAGGAAACAGGCATAGAGCGCCGGCCAGAGACCGAACGTCACCGCCGCTGTCAATACCGACAGCAGCAGCACGATCGCGAGATTTCGGACATCGAGGAACTGATCGAGGATCGAGCCGACGGCCAGCGCGCCGGCGACGTAGGCCGTCGAGAACAGATAGGGCCAGATCTGGAAAGGCTTTTGCTCGGGCGCGGCCTTCACCCGTGCCGACGGCGCGTCGGCATCGCGCTCGGCGGCCGAAATGACGTGCACGCTGATGTCGCCGGCATTGCGGATCAGATCGTAAGTAAGCGAGCCCTCGATCAGCTCGCGCCAGCGTGAACGGGTCGGCCTGCCGATGACGATATGGGTGAAGTTGTTTGCCGTCGCGTGGCGCACGATGTCCTGGGCGACGTTCTGGCCGGGAATGGTGGTGATCTCGGCGCCGAGCTGTTCGGCCAGGCGCAGGTTCCTGGCCAGGCGGTCCTTGTCCTCCTCGGACAGGCCGGCCAGGCGAGGCGTGTCGACATGCAGCGCCGTCCAGGGGGCGCGCAGCCGGTCGGCAAGCCGGCGCGCGTAGCGAATGCGGGCCGCCCCGCCAGGCTGCGAGTCGACGCACACGAGAACCCGCTCGCCCGCCGCCCACGGACCCTGAATGGCATGCGACTGCATGTGGTTGAGCAGCTGTTCGTCGACGCGCTGGGCGGTGCGCCTCAAGGCCAGCTCGCGGAGCGCCGTCAGATTGCCCGGCGAAAAATAATTCTCCATGGCGCGCTGCGCGGTGTTGGGGAAATAGACCTTGCCGTCCCGCAGCCGTTTGATGAGATCGTCGGGCGTGAGGTCGATGATCTCGATATCGTCGGCCTCGTCGATGATGGAATCGGGAACCGTCTCACGCACTCTGACGCGCGTGATCTGGGCGACGACGTCGTTCAGGCTTTCGACATGCTGGATGTTGAGCGTGGTGTAGACGTCGATGCCCTGGGCCAGGATCTCCTGGACATCGAGATAGCGCTTGGGATGCCGGCTGCCTGGCGCGTTGGTGTGGGCGAGCTCGTCGACCAGTACGAGGGCCGGACGCCGTTTCAGGATGGCGTCGATGTCCATCTCGTCGAGGGTCTGGCCGCGATACTCGACAAGGCGGCGCGGGATCACCTCATAGCCGTCGACCAGGGCCTGGGTTTCCTTGCGGCCGTGCGTCTCGATCACGCCGATCACGACATCGATGCCGTCGGCGCGGCGGACGCGGCCCGCCATCAGCATCTCGTAGGTCTTGCCAACGCCGGGCGCCGCGCCGAGAAATATGCGCAGGCGGCCGCGCCCCTGACGCTCGGCATGCTCGAGAAGCGCGTCGGGGGATGGTCGGTTTTCGGGGTCGATCCTGTCGTCGGGCATCAGGTCCAATCATGAATTGCGCCGGGGATCGTGTCGATCCCCGGCGCGCTACGTGGTTATTTCAGGCCGTCCAGCGCAAGGTTGAGCGCCAACAGGTTGACCACCGGCTCGCCGAGGACACCGAGCTCGCGGTCTTCGACATGGCTGTCGACCAGCGCCTTTACCTTGGCTTCGTCCAGGCCGCGGGCGTTTGCCACCCTCGGCACCTGGAAATAGGCAGCCTCGGGGCTGATGTCGGGGTCGAGGCCGCTGCCGGACGTGGTGACCAGGTTCATCGGCACCGGCTGTCCGGGGTTTTGCGCCTTCAGCTTTTCGGCATCGCCCTTGATACGGTCGATCAACTTCGCATTGGTGGGCCCGAGATTCGAGCCGCCTGAGGAGCTCGCGTCATAGCCGTTGCCGGCGGCCGAGGGGCGGCCGTGGAAGTAACCGTCACCGGCAAAGGCCTGGCCGATCAGCTCGGAGCCGATGACCTTGCCGTCCTTGGTGACCAGGCTGCCATTGGCCTGGTTGGGAAACAGCACCTGGGCAATGCCGGTCATACCGATCGGATAGATGAGGCCGGTCAGCACCGTGAAGAAGACGATCATGACAAAAGCGGGTCGCATTTGCTTGAGCAACGGAGTGGTTCCTTATGCGAGGCCGAGGGTGGTGACGATCAGGTCGATCGCCTTGATGCCGGCGAACGGGACGATGATGCCGCCGAGCCCGTAGACGAGAAGATTGCGGCTGAGCAGCGCGCCGGCGCCGATGGCCCGGTATTTGACGCCTTTCAGCGACAACGGGATCAGCGCGATGATGATCAGCGCGTTGAAGATGATGGCCGACAGGATGGCGCTTTGCGGCGTCGCCAGGTGCATGACGTTGAGCGCCTGCAGCGGACCGGTGGACTGACCGGGCGCAACATAAAAGACCGCGAACATCGCTGGGATGATGGCGAAGTACTTGGCCACGTCGTTGGCGATCGAGAAGGTCGTCAGCGAGCCGCGCGTCATCAGAAGCGCCTTGCCGATCTCGACGATTTCGATCAGCTTGGTCGGGTCGCTGTCGAGGTCGACCATGTTGCCGGCCTCGCGCGCGGCCACCGTGCCGGTGTTCATGGCGACGCCGACATCGGCCTGGGCGAGCGCCGGGGCGTCGTTGGTGCCGTCGCCGCACATGGCGACGAGCTTGCCCTTCGCCTGCTCCTCGCGGATCAGCGACAGCTTGTTCTCGGGCGTCGCCTGCGCGAGGAAATCGTCGACGCCGGCTTCCGCCGCGATGGCAGCCGCCGTCAGCGGATTGTCGCCGGTGATCATCACCGTGCGGATGCCCATCTTGCGCAGCTCGGCGAAACGCTCGCTGATGCCGCCCTTGACGATGTCCTTGAGGTGGACGATGCCGAGCAGGCGGCCGTCGCGCTCGACCGCGAGCGGCGTGCCACCGGCCTTGGCGATCTCGTCGGCTATGGCTTGCAGGTCCCGGATCGTCTCGCTGGCCGGGCGCGCGCCATGAGCGGCGGTCGTCGCCTGGTTGACATGGGCGAGCACCGCATCGACAGCGCCCTTGCGCACCGACGAGCCGTCGATGTCGACGCCGCTCATGCGGGTTTGCGCGGTGAAGGGCACGAAGGTAGCGTGCAGCGTTGCCATGTCGCGGGCGCGGATGCCGTATTTCTCCTTGGCGAGCACGACAATCGAGCGGCCTTCCGGCGTCTCGTCGGCCAGTGAAGCGAGCTGAGCCGCGTCTGCCAGTTCCTGCTCGGCTACGCCTTTGACGGGGCGGAACTCGGTCGCTTGGCGATTGCCGAGGGTGATGGTGCCGGTCTTGTCGAGCAGAAGCGTGTCGACGTCGCCGGCGGCCTCGACGGCGCGGCCGGACATGGCAAGCACATTGAAGCGCACCAGGCGGTCCATGCCGGCGATGCCGATGGCCGAAAGCAGCGCGCCGATCGTGGTCGGGATCAGCGTCACGAACAGCGCGACGAGGATCGTCACCGGGATATAGCCGCCGGAGTAGGAGGCGAAGCTCGGGATGGTTGCGGTCGCCAGCACGAAGATCAGCGTCATGCCGACCAGCAGGATGTTGAGCGCGATCTCATTTGGGGTCTTCTGGCGTTCCGCGCCCTCGACCAGCGAGATCATGCGATCGAGGAAGGTGTGGCCGGAGGCGGCGCTGATACGCACGCGGATCCAGTCGGACAGCACCTGCGTGCCGCCGGTCACGGCCGAGCGGTCGCCGCCGGATTCGCGGATGACGGGCGCGGATTCGCCGGTGATCGCGGCTTCGTTGACGGAGGCCACGCCTTCGATCACCTCGCCGTCCGAGGGGATGATGTCGCCGGCCTCGACCAGCACGACATCGCCGACCTTCAGGCTGGTGCCGGGGACCAGCTTGAACTTGGTGCGATCCTCGCCGTTGGTGAGCAACTTGGCCTGGGTCTCGGTGCGTGCCTTGCGCAGCGAGTCGGCCTGCGCCTTGCCGCGGCCCTCGGCCACGGCCTCGGCGAAGTTCGCGAACAAAACGGTGAACCACAGCCAGATGATGATCTGCAGGGTGAAGCCGAGATCGCCGCCGCCGGTGATCAGGTCCTTGACGAACAGAACGGTGGTGAGCGCCGAGACGACCGCGACGACGAACATCACCGGATTCTTGACCAGCGTACGCGGATCAAGCTTGCGCAAAGCGCCGCCAATGGCGGGCATCAGGATACGGGCGTCCATAATAACAGCGGATTTGGACTGGCTCATTTTTGGGCTCCGGTATCGGTTAGGTTGGATGGCGCCGGGTGCTCGGTCTTCGGGAACAGGCGCGGAAGGGCGGAGGCCAGCAGCCACAGCACGAGCAGCACGGCAGCCATGCCGAGAAAGGTTGAAAGCGTCGGGAAAGGACGAGGTTTTTCGTCCCCTTCGTCGTCCGGGGTCCCGCCACCAGGCTGGTGGCGATCGTGCCGGCGTATGTCGTTGAAGCGTGGCATGGTCATCTCAGAAGGTCTGTCCATCGATCATCGCCTGGTGCTCGACGATCGGCCCGACGGCGAGCGCCGGGAAGAAAGTGAGGCCTCCGACGATGATGATGACGCCGACGAGCAGGCCGACGAACAGCGTGCTGTCGGTCGCGAAGGTTCCGGCCGAGGCGGGCACCGTCTTCTTGGCGGCGAGCGAGCCGGCGATGGCCAAAGCCGGGACGATCACCAGGAAACGGCCCATCAGCATGCAGATGCCGATGGTTATGTTGTACCAGGGCGTGTTGCCGGAGAGACCGGCGAAGGCCGAGCCGTTGTTGGCCGCCGCGGAGGTGTAGGCATAAAGCATCTCGGAGAAGCCGTGCGGGCCGTCATTGGCGATCGAGGCCACGGCGCTCGGCAGGACCACGGCGATAGCCGTGAAGATCAGCATGGCCAGCGGCAGGCACAGGATCGCCAGCATCGCCATCTTGACCTCCTTGGCCTCGATCTTCTTGCCGAGATATTCGGGCGTGCGGCCGACCATCAGACCGGCGACGAAGACGGCAATCACGATGAACATCAGGATGCCGTAGAAGCCGGCGCCGACGCCGCCGACAATGACCTCGCCGAGTTGCATGTTGATGAGCGGGATCATACCGCCGAGCGCGGTGAAGCTATCATGCATGGCGTTGACGGCGCCGCAGGAGGCCGCGGTGGTGACGACGGCGAACAGCGCGGACGCTGCGATGCCGAAGCGGGTTTCCTTGCCTTCCATGTTGCCGCCATCGATGCCGAGTGCATGGACGAGCGGATTGCCCGCGGCCTCGGCCCAGTAGCAGACGACGACGCCGGCGACGAACAGCACGCCCATCGCGGCGAGGATCGCCCAGCCCTGGCGCTGGTTGCCGACCATGCGGCCGAAGACGTTGGTGAGGCCGGCGCCGAGCGCGAAGATGGTCAGCATCTGGATGAAGTTGGAGATCGCGTCGGGATTCTCGAACGGATGCGCGGCGTTGGCGTTGAAGAAGCCGCCGCCATTGGTGCCGAGCATCTTGATGGCGACCTGCGACGCGACAGGGCCAAGCGCGATGGTCTGCTTGGCGCCTTCCAGCGTCGTTGCGTCGACATAGGGGCCAAGCGTCTGCGGGATGCCGAGCCAGACATAGACCAGCGTCAGCACGATGCAGAGCGGCAGGAGCACATAGAGGGTGCAGCGGGTCAGATCGACCCAGAAATTGCCGATCGATCTGCCCGAAGCACGCGCGAAGCCGCGGATCAACGCGATCGCGATAGCAATGCCGGTGGCTGCCGAGACGAAGTTCTGGACGGTGAGGCCGGCCATCTGCACGAGATAGGACATCGTGCTTTCGCCGCCGTAGTTCTGCCAGTTGGTGTTGGTGACGAAGCTGGCCGCGGTGTTGAAGGCAAGCCCGGGCTCGACCGCCGGCATGCCGGCGGGATTGTAGGGCAGCGCGCCCTGCAGCCGCTGCAGTGCGTAAAGAACCAGGAAGCCGGCGAGGTTGAAAAGCAGCAAGGCAACCGCGTAGGCAGCCCAATGCTGTTCCTCCCGATCGCTTGTTCCGGCAAGGCGATAGAGGCCCCGCTCGAAGGGGACCAGCACCGGCGAGAGCCAGGTGCGCTTACCGTTGAAGACGCGGTACATGTAGCCGCCAAGCGGCATCACGAGCAAAAGCAGGATCCCGCAATAGAGCAGGATCTGTATCCAGCCGTTGATTGTCATGGTGTGACCTTCCGTGCGCCGGTCAGAAGCGTTCTGGGCGGATGAGGGCGTAAGTGAGATAGGCAAGCAGGAACAAGGTCACCGCGCCGCCGAGGATATAATCGAAAAGCATGATCCGGCCCTCCGCTCAAATTCCGTCGCAGGCTCTGACGTATGCCAAGGATAGGACAAAGAACAAAATCCAGATCCCAAGTACTATGAGGTCCATTGTAGGCGTTCCTTGTTTTTCACTCGTGTTTTCGGCTCGCATTGGCGAGGTCGAAACTGCACGCGAACGCATGTCACCTTGGCGGCAACGGCGATCAAAAGCGTTTTCGAATGGAAATATGGACCCGATCGCCATAAAGGTTCGAGACGGGGCGGATAGGAAAGATATAGGAATTTTATAGTGGTTTTGGGCGATATCTCGGTCGTGCAGGTGTTTCCAAAGAATGAGTCAGCTGCCGCTGCTCTTTCCTGAGAACGACGACTCAACTAAGTATTATCCCCGCAATTATCCACAGTTTGTCCTTGTTGTGCCGCAGCCGAATTGTCGGAGATGGCATCTTGGAGTGAGATTGAGCGTATCCGCAAAGACGCTGCCGCTGCGCGATCAATTGCGAGATCGTTGCTAGCATCCGAACGTGAAGCGCTGACCGAATGGGAAACGGGGTTCGTCGAAAGCATAATTGGCTACGTCGACGACGAACTGACCACGCGGCAGGTCGAAAAACTGCTCGAGGTGCGAGACAGCCTTGTCCTGGTTGCTGAACACCGTGGTTGTAACGTCAGCCGGTTGGTGCGCAATTGTTATGAATCGCGATTGGACCTGAACGAGGACGACGAAGATTGGATCGTCGAACTTTACGCGAATGGGCACCGCTCGATCCGACGGGGGCAGGTGGGCAGGCTCATGCGTTGTGCCAGGCAGCTGGGATTGATCGAAGAGAATTCCGCTGCGTAGCCGTGTCACGGCTTAGATTGTCAAATGTCACACGTCGGCGCCGTCCCTCCTTGCCCTACCGGGCATTTCTCCCTGTATAGTGACGGGGAGAAGGTCGATGAGGTGACGCCAGCCTCGATAAAGGCATTCGACGCCGCCTTCGGCGACCGAAAGAGGAAGGATAAATGCTCGACATCGCACCATCGCAACAGGCGGCGACCTGGCTCGGCGCTCTCGGCCGCGCGCTCGAGGCCGGCGACATCGAGGCCGCGACCGGCCTGTTCGTGGAGGATTGCTATTGGCGCGATCTGCTGACCTTCACATGGAACATCAAGACCATGGAGGGGCAGGCTGCGATCCGCGAAATGCTGAAGGCGACACTCCACCTGGTGCAGCCGTCGCACTGGCGGCTGTCCGGGGAGGCGAGCGTCGACGACGGCATCATCGAAGCCTGGTTCACGTTCGAGACGGCGGTCGCGTGCGGCGAAGGGATCCTGCGGCTCAAGGACGGCCGCTGCCGCACGCTGTTCACGGCAATGAGCGAGCTCAAGGGTTTCGAGGAGCGGAAAGGCCCGGCCCGGCCGCTCGGCATCCGCCACAAGGCCGACCCCGAGCGCGAGACCTGGGCGGAGGCCAGGGCACGCGAGGCGCGCGATCTCGGCGCGCACGAGCAGCCCTATTGCCTGGTGATCGGCGGAGGCCAGGGCGGCATCATGCTGGGCGCCCGTCTGCGGCAGCTCGGCGTTCCGACACTGGTCATCGAGAAGAATGCGCGCGCGGGCGATTCCTGGCGCAACCGCTACCGCTCGCTCGTGTTGCACGACCCGGTCTGGTACGACCATCTGCCCTACATTCCATTTCCGGAAAACTGGCCGGTCTTCACGCCCAAGGACAAGATGGGCGACTGGTTGGAAATGTATACCCGCGTCATGGAGCTGAACTATTGGGTCGCCACCAAATGCATCAGCGCCGCCTATGACGAGGCCGAAAAGGTCTGGACGGTGGCGGTCGACCGCGTCGGCCAGCGCATCACGCTGAAGCCCAGGCACATCGTCTTTGCCACCGGTGCCTACGGGCCGCCGCGGCAGATCGAGTTGCCGGGCGCGGATATCTTCAAGGGCGAGCTTTCGCACTCCAGCCAGTATTCCACCGGCGAGAAATTCCGCGGCAAGCGCGTCGCGGTGATCGGCGCGGCAAGTTCGGGACACGATGTCAGCGTCGATCTGTGGGAAGCGGGCGCGAAGGTCACCATGGTCCAGCGCTCGCCGACGACCGTGGTGAAATCAGACACGCTGATGGATGTCGGCTTCGAAATCTTCTCCGAGAAGGCGCTGGCGCGCGGCATCACCACCGACAAGGCCGACATCATCGTCGCCTCGACACCGTTCGCCCTTGTGCCGAAGGGCCAGCGCGCGCTCTACGACGTCATCCGCGCGCGCGACGCGGATTTCTACAAGCGCCTGAGCGCCACGGGCTTCGCCATCGACTTCGGCGAGGACGAAACCGGGCTATTGATGAAGGCCTACCGCACCGGCTCCGGCTACTACATCGATGTCGGTGCCTGCGAGCTGATCCTGAACGGCGAGATCAAGGTCAAGAGCGGTGCCGGCATCAAGTCGCTGACGCCGACCGGCATCCTGTTCGAGGACGGCGATGAACTCGCCGTCGACGCGATCGTCTGCTGCACCGGGTACCAGTCGATGAGCGAGACCGTGGCGGAGATCGTCTCGCGCGAGGTCGCCGACAAGGTCGGCCCGTGCTGGGGTCTCGGCTCCGGCGTGAAGGGCGACCCGGGTCCGTGGCAGGGCGAGTTGCGCAATATGTGGAAGCCGACGGCGCAGGAGGCGCTGTGGTTCCATGGCGGCAACCTGGCGCTGTCGCGCTTCTATTCGAAGTTCGTGGCGCTGCAGCTCAAGGCGCGGATGGAGGGGATTGCCACGCCGGTCTATGGCGAGCCGAGTAACGCGGGGCGGTGAAGTGGGTAATCTCCCCCCTCGAGGGGGAGATGGCCGGCAGGCCAGAGGGGGTCGTCTCACGCAGAACGCCGAATTCCTCTCTTGTCTGTCGCGGACGGCGTTGGCGCTTCACGCGCGGCGACCCCCTCTGTCGCCTTCGGCGACAGCTCTCCCTCGAGGGGGGAGATCACCCCCGCCCAAAATGCCTGGCCGCGACATCCACATGCGTGTGATGCGCATGCGCCTCGAAGCGCTCAGTCTCGTTATGATCGGGCGCGTCGTTCGGCCACCATTTGCCGCCGATGACGATACCGTTGGAGACCAATCGCTGATCCGACACCAATGAGGCTCCAACCGCATCGACGAAAGTGAAGCGACCCGGCTGCTGCCGCAATACCGCGACGTCGCCGATGCCGCCTACCTTCAACACGCCGAGCTCGGGCCTGGCGATCGCCTTGGCCGGCGCTTGCGTGGCGGCGCGCAGCACCTCGACCAGCGGCATGCCGAGGGCGATCAGCTTCGACATGCAGACCAGGATGTCGAAGGCCGGACCGTCGACGCAGTAGAGATGCACGTCGCTCGAGATGACGTCGGGCGCCAGCCCTTCGGCCAGCATCGCCCTCGCCACCTCGAAGTCGAAGGAGCCCATCCCATGGCCGATGTCGAAGATGACGCCGCGCTCGCGCGCCAGCCGCATGTCCGGCCGCACCGCGCCGGAGGCGAAGACCGGCGCGTTGGGGAACGGGCGGAAGCAGTGCGTGAGGATATCGCCACGGCGCAGCCGTGGCAGCACTTCCGAGCGGCCCGGCGGCGGTTCGTCGATATGCGCCATCAACGGCAGGCCGACCTTGTCGGCGGCGTCGAGCGCAAGGTCGACCGGCGCGATGCCGCTGGTGCCGCCGGCATGCTTGCCGGAGCGGACTTTGACGCCGACGACGACATCGGCGTGCTCGCGCACCGCCGCCACCGTCTCACGCGGCTCGCAAAGCCTGAGATCGCTGCATTCGCCGACGGATACGGTGTTGGAGAAGCCGAATATGCCGGCGAAGGAGATGTTGACGTAAGCGAGGATGCGAACCTTCGAGCGTTCGATGACGTGGCACCGGAAGCCCAAAAAGTTGCCGGCGCCGGCGCTGCCGGCATCGATAAAGGTGGTGGTGCCGCTCTTGGCTGCGAGGCGTTCGGCATCGACACCGAGCGAGGTGCCGCCCCAATAGACGTGGCTGTGCAGGTCGACGAGGCCGGGCGTGACGATGCAGTCCCTGGCGTCGACGACTTGACCCGCCGCCTCGGCATCGATGGCGGCGTCGATTGCAGCGACGCGACCATCGGCTATGGCAACGTCGCGTTGCGCGTCGAGGCCCGACGCGGGATCGATGACGCGCCCGCCCTTGATCAGGAGATCGAACTGCATCGTTCCTTCCTTGCTTGCTTGGTCGCGGTCAGACCGGCCGGTAGGCGACCGCCTCGACTTCGATCTTGATGTCGATCATCAGGCGCGACTCGACGGTGGTGCGCGCTGGCGGGTCTTTCGGAAAATGCTTTGCATAGACGGTGTTGAAGGTCCCGAAATCGCGCGCGTCCTCCAGCCAGACAGTGGTCTTCACCACATCGTCCATGGTGCAATCGGCGAGCGCCAGCGCCGCCTTGACGTTCTGCAGCACCTGCTCGGCCTGCTCGGCGATGCCGCCCCTCACCACGAGCCCATCGCTGCCCACCGGCACCTGACCCGAGACATAGACGAAATCGCCGGCGCGGACAGCGGGCGACAGCGGAACATGCGATTTTCCAAAGCACTGCTTGGGCAAATGAGCCTCCTTTATCGGCCGATGGGAACCGGATCACATAGCCGTCTACGCCTGTCGGCATGATCCTCCTAGAGGCAATGTCGGAAAGCAACATTTTTTCGAAATCCATGTTGCTTTATTACAGAAGCCTGAGCATGTTGCGCTCGGCGCCGCTTCCGACCCGGCTGCGCATGCATGAGGGGAGATCCGGCATGACCTTCGACAAGAATCCGTTTCCGGAAGGCGATGCCGACCGCCACGCGCTTTGGGAAATGCTGGTGCGGCGCGACATCGACGCCTTCCTCGGACAGGACTGGTCGATGGTCGAGGACGATTTCATCGCGGAAAGCTTCTTCGGCATGCATGCGCATTTCCTCGGCAACGCCGATGCCTGGCGGCTGCAGTTCCCGAGGCTGGAGGTCTATCGCGACGAATGGTTGCGGCAGGCCAAGGAAACCGCCGCGACGAAATTCGCCGAACCGCTGCGCGAGGCGCTGTTCCGCGTCACCAACATGCGCGACATCGATGTCAACGGCGACCGCGCGGTGCTGCACAAGAAGTTCGATGGCTCTGTCGCCAAGGCGGATGGCGGCACGGACCGGCTCAAATGGCAGACGCTCTACTTCTGTCGCAAGGTCGGCGGCCGCTGGAAGATCACCGGCTTCGTCGGCTATATGCCCCACCCACTCGGAAGCTAGAACGCGACGCAAACCTTCTAACGGAGATGTGGCAACCGTTCGTCCGGGGAGCGGTGGTCGAACACGACCCCCATGGTCTTACCAACGGCCGCCATCACGATCAGCTCGACCAAGTGGTCGTCGCTGTCCTCGCAGGATGGGTCGGCATGACGTACGGCATCGAGCATGGCGCGCGTGGATACGGTATCGCCAGCGCGAAATTTCGAAAGAGCAGACGAAACAAGGTTTTGCACCGTCGGGTCCGGGACGGGCATTTCCGCAGCGACGTTCATCGGCCTCCTCCTGCCATGAACCCTCCCTCAAAAGATGATACGCCAATGGTTGGATAGTGCCAGCGAAATGGTGGTCCGACCAGTGCTCGAACGCAGGTCTCCAGCGGAGTGTTCAAGGGCTGGAGCCGGACGATTTCAGCGCGAGTCGACCCTGCAATCAGAATCCGTCCCTAAATCAAAGAAATAGGGCATGATGTGGCCCGAAAACCGCTTCACACTTTTCGGCATCATGCCCTGGAGGCTTCGATCAGCGTCTCGACCAATTCAAGGAAACGCCTGCCGCTGGCCGACAACGACGGCTCGCGCCAGGCGGCCGCCATCGGCAAGGCTGGCGGGCGCGGGACGACCTGGCGATAGACCACGCCCGGGCGCGCCGCCCGGGCGATGCCGGCAGTGACGAATCCCACGCCTGCGCCTGCCGCGACCAGACCCACCAGCGTCGTCATCGGCGTTACTTCCTGGACGACGCGCGGGCTGAGGCATTCAGCCTGGAACAGGGCGATCACACGGTCATAGATGCTTGGACCTATGGCGCGGGGCGCCAGCAGGAAAGGCTCATTGTCGAGATCCGTCACGCGGATCGTCGCCTGTCCGGCAAGGCGGTGTGCTGAAGGGAGTGCCAGCACCAACGGTTCGTCAGGTAAAGCGTGAACGACAAGATCCGGCGTCGATAACGGCGGGTGCAGCACACCGAGATCGATCTCTCCCGCTGCAAGCGCTGACTCCAGCAGCGGCGAATTCATTTCGATCAGGTCCACATCGACATCAGGATGGCGGCTTCGAAAGCTTCGCACCGCTTCCGGCAGCACGCCGTAGAAGGCGATGACGGTGAAGCCGAGCCGCAGGCGGCCGACTTCGCCGCGAACGGCCCTGAGCGCCTGGGTCGTGGCGGCATTGGCGTGCTCGACCGCCTTTCGGGCGGGGCCGAGAAAGGCAACTCCAGCCGACGTGAGCGCGACACCGCGGCGATCCCGTTCGAACAGCCGGGCGCCAACCTCGGTTTCCAAGGCACGGATGCGCTGACTGAGCGATGGCTGGGTCAGGTTCATTCGCTCGGCCGCGCGGCGAAAATGCAAGTCCTCCGCCAGGGTGACGAAGCAGGCAAGCGTGCGAATGTCCATGGCTTCTCCTGATGCGAATTGCCTATCACAGACGGCAGCATTCCAATTGGATCGCAATCAACCCTTGCCGCTATCTTCGGGAGGCGCAAGCAGTTTGGCCGTCAACTGACCGAAGGGAACCGATCATGATCAGACCTGTCCTCAGTTTCACCGCCCTCTCCATTGCACTGTCCGCGGCCGCGCCGTCGGTCACTGCGGCACAGCCGCTCGACCTTGCCGGGCGCATTTCAGCCTCCCGGATCGCAGTGATCTCCGACGGCGATTTCAGCGCCCAGACCTACGCGACGGGACGGCTTTCGCCGCGCGAATCGGGTTTTCGCGACATGTTGACGGTGCTGTCCATCGCCGACGGTAAGGTGGTGAAAGGCACGATTGCGGTCTCGAATTCCGTCACCGCGGCGCCGGAAATCCTGCAACTGACCAAGGACGGGCAAACCGCATTCGTCACCGAAAGGCTGGGGGAGCGAGAGGCGGCGGGCGACACGGTCAAAGACCTCCCGCCAGGGCGACACCTGTTCGCGGTCGACCTGTCGGACGGCGCCACGCCTCGCCTGGCGGACACGGCCGAGATCGCCGCCTTTCCCGAAGCTCTGTCGGTCAGCCCTGATGGACGCCGCGTCGCCGTGGTATCGAACACGCCGGAGGCAAGTCTCGTCCAGATCATCGGCTATGCCGACGGTCGCTTCGGCCCCGTCGCCCGGTTCGATCTCGCCGATCTCGGGATATCGGGGTCAGCTGCCACACCTCGCGGCGGTGTCACAGCGACCAACGTCCATTGGCATCCAGGCGGCCGGTTCATCGCCGTGAACATCAACACGCAGAACCGCGTCGCCTTCTTCGCTGTCGGCGAGGAGAATGGTGCGCCCCGCCTGCGCCCGTGGGGCAATATTGTGAATGTGGGCGCCGATCCTTTCGTCGGCCGTTTCACGCCGGACGGCCGCCATTACCTGACCTCCAACTGAGGACGCGACCTTGCCGCCGCCAACCTTGAAGGCCGCATCCCCGAGACGCCTTCGACCATCAGCGTCGTGCGTCTTGCCGATCCTGCGGCATCGACGGACCGCCATGAGGTTGTCGCCGCCATCGAGAGCGACCTGTCGGCCGAGGGAATCGCGGTGAGCCCCGATGGCCGGCTGGTGGCGACCGTCAACATGCGCGGCACCGCTCTCCCACCACAGTCCGCCCGCTTTCAGCGCGAGGCCTCCATCAGCCTGATGAGGCTCGATCCGGCGACCGGTGGCATCGCCAAGATTGCCGACTACCCTTTCGAGGGCTCGTTGCCGGAAGGCGGCACCTTCGACCGAACGGGGGATCATTTCCTCGCCACCGTGTTTCAGGGCCATGACGGCGCGGGACCGGAAGCCGGCGCGGGGCTTGAAATGTTCCGTGTCGTCAAGGGCGATCGGCCCGCCCTCGAACGGATCGGCCGAATCCCGCTGCCGCATGGCGCACATCACGTCGATCTCGCGGGATAGGCCGCAACATACCGAAGATAGCCCCGCACTCTTGTGCAGAATGCCGGGCGGCCAGCGATCGTATGCTCGACGCGCCGCGCTCAGGTTGGTAAGCCCGTCGCGCGCAGGGAGACCTTTTGAGTCGAGACATGACCGTTGCGATCGAGATGGGGCAGACGTCGGCGGGCGCGCCGGCGGCCCTCGACCTTGAGGAATTGCTGGCGACCCGCCTGCTGGTGCAGGGCAATTCGGGCTCCGGCAAGTCGCATCTCCTGCGCCGGCTGCTCGAGCAGAGCGCGCCCTGGGTCCAGCAGACCATCATCGACCCGGAAGGCGACTTCGTGTCGTTGGGCGAACGCTTTGGACATCTGGTGATCGACGCCGAGGACCATACCGAGCGCGGCCTGCAGGCGGCGGGCGAGCGGGCGCGTATCCACCGTGTCTCGACGGTGCTGAACCTCGAGGGCCTCGATGCCGAGAACCAGATGCGGCGCGCCGCGGCTTTTCTCGGCGGCCTGTTCGAGGTCGCGCGCGACCACTGGTATCCGATGCTGGTGGTGGTCGACGAGGCGCAGCTCTTCGCGCCGGCCGCCGCCGGCGAGGTTTCGGATGAGGCGCGCAAGCTTTCGCTGGGCGCCATGACCAATCTGATGTGCCGCGGCCGTAAGCGTGGGCTGGCCGGCATCATCGCCACCCAGCGGCTGGCCAAGCTCGCCAAGAACGTTGCGGCGGAAGCCTCCAATTTCTTGATGGGCCGCACATTCCTCGACATCGACATGGCGCGCGCCGCCGACCTGCTCGGCATGGAGCGGCGGCAGGCCGAGGCGTTTCGCGACCTGGAGCGCGGGCATTTCATGGCGCTCGGTCCCGCCTTGTCGCGCCGCCCGCTCGGCGTGCGCATCGGCCAGACCGAAACCAGCCCGCGCAACGGCACGCCGCGGCTGATGCCGATGCCGGGAGCCGCGCTTGAAGATGCGCGCGCGATCATTCTTGCCGCGCCGCCGCCGGAGACGGTGCGTCCGCAACGCCGGCCTTCGCCCGACCTGCTCGACCAGCTGATGGCGGCCAAGGCCGCGCCGCTGGACATTCGCCCCGAGCCGGCGGAGCCGCAGCCCAGCGCCGAGGACCTCGCCGAGCGGCGCGAGCGGATGGACCGCATCCTGCGCGCCATCCTGGCCGAGCCGGATGCCGGGTTCCGCGTCATCGGCGTGCTCTATCAGGAGTTCGTCGTCCGCTGCCGCATCGAAGGGCTCGCATCCGCGGTGCCCGACCTTTTGGAGTTTCGCCGCATGCTGACGCGAGCCCGCGCCGGCGTCGGCTCCGACATGGCCGAGGACGATGCGTGGCGGGACGTCTCGGTGCGCGCCTCGCTGCTGCCGGAGGATATGCAGGGCGTGTTCATGATGATCGCCAGGGCGGCCAAGGAAGGCTGGCCCTGTCCCAGCGACGCGGCCATCGCGCGAGCCTACGGATCGCATTCGCTGCGCCGCGCGCGCCGGCTGCTCGACTATATCGAGGAGCAAGGTCTCATCGTCTGCCAGGTCGACGGCGCCGGCCGGCGCACTGTGACGCTGGTCGAACTCGCCTGGGCAACGGCGCCGGGCGATCCGAACGGCGTGGAGCAAGACAGCTCAGCGGCGTGACGGGCGACCACCGAGATGCGCGACTGACCCGGCGAATTTTGCGCCATTGATCGGTGGGCTGCCGCTTTGTCGCTAAAGCACCTCGCGCTGAAACGGGATTCAGACGACGCACTTCAGGTCTTTGTTTTGATGCATGTCGCTGTCCCAGAACCGCTGCACACTCCTGAGCGATATGCACTTATGAGTCGTTGAGACGAACCATATCCAGATATGACAATGCCTGCGACCAAGCTACGGCGCGACGTCAACTCTACGCCGCCAATCGACCAACACCGATTCGTTAAACATCTAATAAGTCGTTAACATTAACCACTAGTTTATATGCCATTATGGTTTCCAAACCATAAAAAGCTAATATAAACGCCTATAGATAGGTTTGTCCCAAGGTCGCGGCGACAAGGGGGGGCATGCCAGCCAGGAATGTTGGGGAGCGAGCGCGCGAGCGCTCGCAAAGGGGGGTGTATTCATGTCTGTCGGCGATATCAAAGTCTTTACTATCAGTCAGAACGGCTTCGTGCTGTCGGTCCAGGCCGTCGATGTGGGCGGTGGTCAGACGGAGTTCGTCATCAAGTCGATTCAGGGCCAGGGAGACCTGAACGCGATCTGGTGGTCCGACGGCGATTCCACGGTCGACGGCAGCGTCACGCTTTCGAAGTCGGACAGTTCGCTCAACATGAACGGCACCGGCATCGTGTGGGATGGCTATGATTACCTTTCGAGCGCGGGCCTGGGAAAGCTCGGCGAGGCCAAGTCCACATTCATCACGCAGGGCGAGACGCTGACCTATATTGCCAATGTGAGCCTGGCCGAGGTCAGCACGCTTGGCATCCGCGCGACGAGCGTGAACGGCGGCGACAGCATCAAGGGCGTCGACACCAGCGCGGACCACACCTACACGGCGCCCACCGTCGCGATCGGCGACACTTCCGTCACGGAGGGCGGCAATGCCCAGTTCACCATCAGCCTGAGTAATGCCTACGCCTATGACATCAAGGTCTTTTATGGCACCGGCGACGGCACGGCAACCGCCGGTTCCGACTACACGGGCACCAGTGGCTATGTGATCATTCCGGCCGGCCAGACCACTGCCACGGTCTATGTGCAGACCCTCGACGACTACTACGAGGAGGCGAACGAGACGTTCAACGTCACGCTCAGCAGCGCGACGACGACCGTCCTCGGATCGAACATCAACCTGGGCGTTGCCGACGGCACCGGCGTCGGCACAATCACCGATGACAAGGACGCCACCACCATCACGCTGAGCGCCCCGGCTGCGGTCGACGAGGGCGGTTCGATCACGGTCACGGCCAATGTCGACCATGCGCCGCAGGGCGACCTCACCATCACGCTGTCGAACGGCCAGACCATCACCATCCTGAGCGGGCAGACCAGCGGCCAGGTGACCTTCGCGGCGCTGGGCGAGGACGTCTATAAGGACGCCAGCACGCTGAACCTCGGCATCAATTCGACAACCGGTGGCAATTACGAGGCCCTCGTTACGACCGCCACCGCCAGCGTCGCGGTGCACGACACCATCGACACCACGGCGATCACGCTGGACGACGTCAGCGTCAACGAAGGCGCCGGCACGGCGACGATCACCGCCCATGTCGCCAATGCCGTCACCGGCACGCCTCTGGTGATCAACCTCGACAATGGCGCCAGCGTCACCATCGCGGTCGGCGCCACCAGCGGCGTCTCGACCGCCTTCGCGGTGCAGGGCGACGATCCCTATGTCGACAGCCAGAGCTACCAGGTCGGCGTCAGCGGCACCAGCGGCGGCAACTTCGAGGCGCTCGACACCACCGACAAGGCGACGGTGACGGTGCACGACACCATCGACACCACGGCG
>NZ_FOVT01000014.1 GCF_900115245.1 Mesorhizobium sp. NFR06 | reverse complement strand
CCCGCTTATCGAGGGGATGACGCTTGCGGCCTCCGAGAATGGCTATGCGCTCTCGATCTTTTCCACCGGACCGGAGGAGGATCAGCTCTGGTCGCGCGGCGCTGGCAGTCCGGCACCTCAATCAATGTCCAGGGCCGCATCTCGAAGGCCGGCGACGCCGACGTGCGGTGCGCGCGCTACGAGGCGGCGTCGGGGCTGATGACGCGCTTCAAGGGCTCCGACAAGGTCAAGAGCTGGGGCCAGACGATCGCCAAGCGCTCCTGTGACCGCATGGCCTGCGTGACGGTGGCGCGCAAGCTGGCGGTGATCATGCACGCGCTCTGGAGCGACGGCACATCTTGCGTCGGCGATCCGGCGGCAAGCCAAGGCGGGCGCCGGCCGGCGCGCGTACTACAAGGCCCGCAAGCTTTTGGGAGCGTATCAATGAGCAGAAGGCCGACAGTTAAACGCACGGCGCCTGCGCCCTGACGGGCGCCATCTGATACAAGCGTAATCCGCTCCGGCGGATGCGGACCGATGCAGAGCAGGGACGACGGAGCGCACGTTATCTTATGAGATGGCCGCCCCTCCGGTTCCGGACAGACTGTCAGTCCATGTCAAAAGGAGTAAGGAAGATGAATATCGCCGTTCTCGGAATCGATCTTGGAAAGACGCTCTGCAGCCTAGTCGGCCTCGACCGCGAAGGAGCGGTAGTGCTGCCTCGTCGGATGCTCCGGCCATCCCTTGCTGCATTCGTCGAAAAGCAACCGCGCTGCATCATTGGCATGGAGGCGTGCTGCAGCGCTCATCACCTCGCTCGTGAGTTTGCCTCGCGCTGGCGCGGATCGCCTGGGCCGTGATGTCAAACCAGCGCCCCTACGAAGCCGTGATGGCCTCCAGAGGGTAACGAGTCTGTCGAGCGGGCGCGTGCCGGCAACTGCTCGGCCGCATGAAGTCTGCGGGAGGATGTATCTAGAGATGGCCCAACGGTTGATCGGCGTTCGGCAAACCTGTCGGCAGGCAGCGGCCCTTTCGAGGTCGTGTATCTTGTTAGGAGCCGGGCGCGCGAATCTCCATCTTGGCAGGACGCCTGAAGCGTCGAGGCCGGATACATTGGTGCAGACCGGTTGTTCCACTCAAAACATTCCGCTTGCAGACGGGGCGGGCCAGACACTGCCTGCGGCCGCGCTGATCGCGAAACGGCCGGACCGCGCCGGATTGCCGTGACGATGCTCTGTCAGTCCGATGAAAAAATGCACCACGACGGTTCCAGTGCTGCTTTCATGCAGCCGGTAGACCCCGTCGCAGAGTGCGGAAGACTGCACGGCGCATCGGAACTTGACGTCAGAACGCGGCGTCGCAGCGAAGAGAATAAATTCGTATATTACCGCACCAAAGGAGAGGAACGACGATGTCGAAAAGATCACCGCAAACACAACCGATTAAGATGGCAGGATAAAAGGGCGCACATTGCGCTGCGGTTGGGCAGTTGTTTTTCAATAAGTTAGGAGGTGATTTTGCAACGTGTGAATGTTCACGGCACGTTGCTTCAACAGTGATTTCTTAGCTATATCCGTGACTTAATGCAACGTGCGCCGGTTTAGGCCCGGCAGCTGAGGAGGCGGGGGCCGGGAAGGGGTATGGTCAGAAACGACAGCGAGATGCTCGACAGAAAACCCAGTTCTCTGAAGAGGACGCGTGTCCCTGGGGACCTCTGGTCGGCAGGCATCTGAACTGGTGGATATTCAACGTTAAGGATCTCGTCGACCTGACTTGCGGCGACTAGCGATCGACGGTCGGCATGGCTGCCGCAGCGGTCTTCTCCGCGGCCCTGAAAGCCGACGTCGCCAGCGTCGGCCGTAGGAAGGCGGCCGAGCGCAGGCTCGACCTCGGATCCAAATTCGGTGCACATCGCTGCAATACCTTGGTAAGTCGCTCTGGACCGGTCGGCTCTGTCTCCTTTTCGCCATCGGATAATGGATGCCGGCATCGATCCGTCGTTCGATGCGCGTTCGCTCAAGAGCTACGCTCCGGCGATGGCCGCTGGTGAGGAAGGTTTGGGGCTATTCATTCGTTGTTGGGAGTTCGAAGGCAACGGCATGCCAACATGGACTACTGATCGTATGTTCAGTCTCAAAAAGGTAAGCGGTGTTCTCAGGCCACGGCCTTGAACTCAGGAGCGCGGATGTAGGCCCAAGGCAGGAGATCGTCGATCTGGCTGTTGGAGTGGCCGTTGACGATCCTGGTGAGCACATCGGCGAGGTAGCCGAGCGGTTCGACGTCGTTCAGCTTGCAGGTTTCGATCAGAGAAGCGATGACGGCCCAATGCTCGGCTCCGCCGTCGGAGCCTGCGAAGAGTGCGTTCTTGCGGTTGAGGGCAATGGGGCGGATCGAACGCTCGACGGTATTGCTGTCGATCTCGATGCGGCCGTCGTCGATGAAGCGCGTGAGCCCCTCCCAGCGTGACAGCGTATAGCGGATCGCCTCGGCGAGCTTGGTCTTCTGACTGATCAGGCCGAGCTTCTGGCGCATCCACGGCTCGAGCTCGGCCAGGATCGGCTGGCTTCTTTCTTGGCGCACGGCATGGCGTGCATCCGCAGTCTGGCCGCGGATTTCGTCTTCGACGCGATAGAGTTCGGCGATGCGCCGGAGCGCCTCGCTGGCGATCGGCGCTGGGCCGGCCGCGGCGAGTTCGTAGAAGCGCCTGCGAACGTGTGCCCAGCAGAAGGCGAGCGTTGCGCCGTTCTTCTCGGCGAGCACGCGATAGCCGCCATAGCCGTCTACCTGCAGGATTCCGGCAAAGCCCGCCAGATGGGCAATCGGCCGCTCGGCCTTTCGGTCCGGCGCATAGACATAGGCGACGCCCGGTGGGTCGTTCCCGCCCCACGGCCGGTCGTCGCGGGCGTAAGCCCAGAGCTGCCCGGTTTTGGTCTTGCCGCGGCCGGGGTCGAGCACCGGCGCTGTGGTCTCGTCGGCAAAGAGTTTTGGTGAGGCTTTCAGCTTCTCCAGCAGCCGCTCGTGGACTGGACGCAGATGCCAGGCGGCGCGGCCGACCCAGTCGGCGAGCGTGGAGCGGTCCAGATTGATGCCCTGCCGGGTGTAGATCTGCGCCTGGCGATAGAGCGGCAGGTGATCGGCATATTTGGAGACCAGAACCTGGGCCACCGTCGCCTCGGTCGGCAGACCACCTTCGATCAGCCGGGCGGGCGCCGGAGCCTGCACGACCACGTCCTCGCAGGCACGACAGGCATATTTGGGCCGGCGCACGACAATCACGTGCAACTGCGCCGGCACGATGTCGAGCCGTTCGCTGACGTCTTCGCCGACCCGATGAAGTCCGTTGCGGCAGCATGGGCAGGCATGGTCCTCGATGTCGACGACCATCTCGATGCGCGGCAGATGCGGCGGCAGCGCGCCCCGGTTCGCCCGCCGCTTAGCGGTGCGCTCCCTGTGCGTGGCCGGATCGGCGCGTTCGGCCTCTTCCTCGCCGGCCGCCTCGATCTGCTCGGCCTCCTCGAGGCCAAGGAGCAGTTGATCTTCGGGCAGGCTCTCGGCGCGGCGGCCGAAGCGATGACGCTGCAATTCCTTAATGATCTGGGTCAGGCGAGCATTCTCGACATCGCGCGCCAGGACCATCGCCTTCAGCACATCCGGATCGTCGGGAAGCTGGTCCGCCGTCATCGCCATGACCGAATGAGACCATATTCGTCGGGTACCAGGCGACAGCGGAATCGAGGCTGATTCACTTGGTCGCGGATCAACCCGCCTGCGCCGGAGCGAGCGTCCGGCGGGCTTCATGAACACGCCGCCAATCAAGCCCTTCAAGCAGCGCCGACAACTGAGCGGCCGTCAGCCGCATCACGCCATCCTGCACTTTCGGCCAGCGGAACTCGCCATCCTCCAGACGCTTCGCATAGAGGCAGACGCCGGTGCCGTCCCAGAAGATCAGCTTGATCCGATCCGTTCGTTTCGCGCGGAAGACATAGACTGCGCCGCTGAACGGGTCCGCGCCCATCGTCTCGCGCACCAACGCAGCCAACCCCTCCGCTCCCTTGCGGAAGTCGACCGGCTTCGTCGCCACCATGACCTTGACGGTGCCTGTCGGTCCGATCACGACGTTGCCTTCAGCGCACGGATCACCGCCGCAACCGTCTTGGCGTCGGCGCCGCGGCCAACCCGCATTGTGATGCCGTCGATCTCGATCTCGATCACGCCAGCGTCGGGGGCTATCTTCCGCCGCCGCGGCCCTGCTCGACGCGGCGGCGCGGGCTCCGGAGGCGTCACCACCGCCGGCACGAAGGTCGGGGATTCCTGCTGCGCCGAAGCGGCCTGTTTGCGCGCTTCGCGCCGCCAGGCGAACACCTGCTGTGGCCTTAGACCGTAACGCCGCGCGACTTCGGAAATGATTGCGTTCGGTTCCAGCGTCTCCGCGACGATCCGCGCCTTGTCATCCATCGACCAGCGACGCCGGCCGCCAGCGCCGTTGATCACCTCGAAACGCCGGGGTTGCCGCTCCGGGTCAAGCGTAAGGTCAAGTCCAGACACAAGCCTATCTCCGATCCCAATACAGGATCGGCAACCTCACAGATCGCGATCACTCCCGAAAGGTGGCCCCGAAACACCGCTTACTCAAAAAGCGCAACGTAAGGCGTTCAACGCGGTGGCTAGGGTGCGTAGCAAAGGCGCTCCGGAAGAATTTCGCAGCGTGGAGCATTGGCTATACCTACACTGCGGCTCGAAGCCGATCGTGTTGGAAAAGCTATCGATCAGCAGGGCTTGCCCCTCCTACTGAGCGTTATCGACATCTTCCGGCTTTAGACCGCGACGGTCGGCATACTCGATTAATGCGAGCTCTATGACAGACGTCACCGAGCGACGTTCGACCGCTGCAAGGTGCTCAGCCATCGCTAGCACAGACGGATCCAAACGCGTCGTGAAAGGCTTCTTCGTCGTTTTCGCCATGCGGCTTGCACTTGGTTCCAAAAAGATGCATAAGAAAGCACGTGCAATGCAATTGCGGGGCACGTGCAGCGGTCGACCGGAGTGCGCGAACACTCTGATCGACCTGACCACACCCAAGCTGTTGAGAGCTCGGATCATGGCTGATTCCGACAATAGCACGCCTTTGTCTTTCGTCACCCGCAGCGAACTATTTCGCGCACCAACGGCTCAAATGGTTGGATCGCAGGCGGAAGCCCTTGCCCGTAACGATCTAGAAAGAGACCAACCTGCTGACCCTGCGGTAGCAGCCTGGCGCGAATGGCAAGCTGCTCAGGAAGAGACTGAACGTTTAAGCCGTGAGCAGCAGCGTTTGGAACGGAAGCTGGTAGAGACAGTCGGTTTTCCTAACGTGATGATCAAATTGTCCGAGGGTAGGACCGTTACGCTACACTCCCTTGAGGCGGTTCGCGATGTGATCTGCGTCGGTTCTGTAGACGTGGCGGTCGGAGCGAAGGCAGAGGCCGATTTGGCGGCTCATCAGGCGCGCTGGGACGCCTCTGACCGGACGATTGGGTATTCCGCCACGTTGCGCGCTGAGAGTCAGGCCGCTGATCGGGCGGAGGCGTTCCTTGAAGCATTGTCAGAAACGCCGGCTATCTCCCTTGCCGGGGTGGCAGCGAAACTTGATGCCATACTCAGGGAGGGGCAACCGTCGAAGGACGATGCGGAGTTTCCTTGGGCTCAAATCCGATTGGTCCTGGAGGATATTGGTCGGATCGGTGGTCAGACAAAGCTAAGGTGAATACACAAGTCCGTTTCAAGCACTTGGCAGCTCCCGTATCAATTCCAAAGGTTTGGCGAGTCTCGCGAGGGGGAGCCTGCCGCGACCAATTTCTTCTGTAAGGGAGTGATGCAATTGCGAAAAGCATTGGTGGCGTCAACACGCCCTCGCGTCATTCAGGCATGGCCAAAGCCCGAAACCGAGTGTAGCCCGCATCCCGCAGATCAGCACGTCGGCAGGCAAATCGCGATGGTTCGCGTCCAGTCGGACGCATCGCAAGCCCAGCTTGCCCGATCCGTAGGCATCAGCTTCCAACAGCTTCAGAAATATGAGAACGGCAGGAACCGGGTGAGCGCATCCATGCTCTACGAGATCGCTACGTCGCTTGGCGTCCCAGTCAGTCGCTTCTTCGAAGGCTTACCTGGCAACGAGACCACCCGCGTGGTTCTGCCTCTGCCGGTCGACCAGCGCATCGAATTTATCGCCAGTGCTGAAGGCCGGCGCCTGATCGAGGGGCTGATGCAGCTTCCTCCACGGGTGCGTGCTCGCGTAGCGGCTGTAATCGCCGCATTGGGGGAGGAATTGGCAACTCTCGATGCGGAAACGAACACCAAGGCGAGCGACGAACCCACGTCTGCTGCCCGCCAGACTGGTTGTTAGACGCCTGCGGCGGTTTCGTAGCAAGACGCGGGTTCGTCAGCGGGTATTCAAAGCAGGGCAGTTCCCATGCCCCAGCTTCGCACCGGCCATCTGTTGCCTCTCTCCTTTTCCTCTACGTGAAGTGAAAATCCCTGAATCGTTTCGCCTCGAAGCGCGGCAGCATGTCGGAAAATTGCGCCCTGGTAACGTCAAGAGAGAGACTCAGCGACGGCAGCTAATCGGCTTCAAAAAGAGCGCCGGCGTCGGGATGTTCAGTCTTCATGGGAGTGGGGCCATGATCATGGCGACGCCAGGCCAACCGCTTGAGCACGCTGCCTGGTCAGTCGAGTTGAGGAGCAGGGTTGCCACCTTGCGGTGCTCTTCCGCCAGGTCATAGAACTGCTGGGAGGCCATTTTCGCTGGTTGAGCTAAGCCCATCCGACATGATCCTTTTTGGAGAGCCTCAGAAACAGATCGAACCAGAGCCGGTATTCGGGATTTTCGCCATTGCCAGACACTTCCAGGGCACAATAGGCGACCGAGGTACGGTAGCGTCCTTGCCGTGTTTTTCCATGGCTGCCACTATCGCCTCGTCGTCCGTTGGAGGTGGCTGAGAGGCGCGTGTGAGCTCGCATACCGGTGCAATCCTGCTGCTTTGAATTGCATCCGCGAAAATCCCGCGTATTCTGCCTGTGCGCATGTGAGCATAAGGTGGCGCCTGGCGCCTTGATAGGCCACCACAATAAGAACCACCGTCGGATGGCGACCGACAGGCTGATGTCACGAACGCCACTCCAAGCAGGATGATCCTCTCATGGATTCCCATGCCGTTATTGCGTCCCTGCCAGTCACTGGGACCGACCGTACTGTGCTGATCAATGCCGCCAATGCAGCGTTCGAAAGGATTATTGGCCGGATGGAGCCTGCCAATGAGGAGCTGACTCGAAGCTATTGGGATGCCGAGAGTTATGTCGACAACGAAATCACCGCATCCATGCTGCCGATCTCACTGGACTACGCCGCGTACCTCGTTGATGTAATTCTCATGCCACATGTCGCTCAACTGGCGGGCGCCGCAGACGAAGAGGCAGCTAAGTCTCGACCTTGAACCTCTCCGGCTGCAGCTGGTTTTACCAGCCGCTTGGGCGACTGTGCGATCAATACCGAGACCTTTGCCGCCACCTGATCAAGGGTGGCGGTGAGGCGGTTGACCTGCGAGACGTTTTCGACGAGCTCGGGGCCGTAGCGGGTTACGAGATATTCTCGGTTTTGACTGAGGGACCGAAGATGGCTTGCCGTTTTTGCGCGAAGACGAAGGCCTGCCTCCAAGGCCTGTTCTGTCCGCGCCGACAGATCGTGCTGCAGTTTGCGGATTTGGTTGGGATTGTGACCGCGATGGAGCAGCAGCGCGGTTAGATAGAGTTCGATCGCGTGAATTGCTGACAGCCTGAACGGCGCTCGGCTAAGGGGTTTGCCGGGTCGGCCGAGTTCTAGAAGGTGATGTGCAGCCTTTCGATATTCTTCTGCAAGCTCGTGAATTTGCTGGGGCGATGCCAACTCGCCCGGATACTTGTCTTCCCCAATCGCCACGTCTACCACCCCCCTAGCGTCTTCGGTAGTAAGCATCCCATGCCAGCTTGATGTCCGCAAACGTCCATTCCCGTCGCCGGCCGTAGGCAGGACTTTGGCGGGTGGCGCATCCGGTCAATCCAGTTTCCCTTTGGAATTTCATGAACCAAGCCGTGGACTTTCGCTTGCCCGAGCTTGTGGTCTGTATCCGGCGAATGACTCCGCTGTCCGCCCAATGCTCATGCGGGTTGGGACGGGAAGCAGGGTCGGCCAGGTAGCTACGAAGCTTCTGTAATGTGGCTTCTTCCGGTGCCTGGTGGAGGTCCGCACGGAGTTCCCGGACGGCCGGCGCTGCGCCTAGCCTTGCGGCCTCGGTCAACATATCGCGCAGTTGCGCGCTCGACAGCACGATCGCCTGAAGGGCTTCCATAGACCTGACTTTCTTTGACGGGAGGGGGCCGAGAGGTCGGCGCCGGTTCATTGCGTCACGGCCGAAAAATGACGTCAAGCACTGATCTGACAAAGGGCTTCAACCAAAAGGCGTTTCAGAATTGCTTCCCCTCGTCGATAAGCTTCATGATCCTAGTAGCTTTCCCCTTGAATTTAGGTTTCTTCGCCAGCTCCTTTACGCGCTTTTCTGCCTCGTCGTAATCAAGAAACGGCTCGATATTTTGTCGAGCCAGAACGGTGACGATACCTCTATTGCTCGTGTTGATCTGCGACGTGAGCTCCTCTAAGGTTTCTAGAAGCCCCTCATCCAATTTGCTGTGATCACCCAACAACCGCCGGGGGCCATCCTCATCGCCGGCTTGTTGCCATGCGAAGAGAAGGCTTAACGGGCGAGGGGATTGCTGAATTTCTTTTAGGGTCATTGCCTTATAGCGCGAGACCATGATGCGGATCACATCGTCCAGCTGCGCCTCAGTGGCCAGCACCCAATCGCTGTTGTGACGACCCCGGTCTCCGAACCGGCCATGGGCAAAGATCTCATGTCGAAACACAAACGTAAGCCACCCGATTGCAGCCCCCTTTGCGAACACGTCGCGGGTTGCGATATCGCGTTGAGCCGGTCTTAGCCGCGCCAAAAGCAAGCTTACGAGTGGCAGCGTCCTGTCCCAAAGGGAACTGAAAACAAACCCGTCGAAGGGGCGAAGACGGAAGGCGTCGTCCATACTGTTTGACAAAGCCCTCAAGAGGTTTCGACACTGCTTCCCGTCGAGCAATTCGTAGGCGCCGCCTTTTAACCGCTCGATCATCAAGTCAGCTTTTGTAAGTGTACCGACCGCATTTTGGCGCAGGAGCGTTAAGAGCACGGCCGCCGTTTGATCCGGCCCAGCTGCCAGCGCGTCCCGCAGGGTGTCGAAATCGCTCTGCGTCAGGGCGTGCGAGGGGGCGGCCATCGCAAAGTACAGCCTGTAGTGGTCGGGGCTCGCCAGACGCCGGCTTTGGATTGCCTCATCTCTCGTTCGTTCATCGACCCTCTCGAAAAGCTGGAATGCAGGTCCGCTTTGCGAGAAGTTCGGCGTAACCCCAGCAAGTTGTGCCGAGAAAGAATGCCGGTAGAGATGGTCGTCGAATATGTGTTCGCCGGCTGCAGCGTCAAGTGCAGCCAGTTGCTGGCTTTTCTCCGCCTCCTCCACCCGAGCTGTTCCCAATGACAGAGCCGCCGCCGTGCCACAGTATTCTTCGATCCATCGATACAGCGCCGTGTTGCCGTCTTTGATCAGCTGCAGCCAGACCAGGTCCGCCAAATCGGCGTCAATTTCCAGGAGAGGCGGCCAAAAGAAGCGAATTGAATCCAGTGCCCGAACTACAGACCTGGGGGTTCGCAATCGCCGGCCGCCCTCCTGATCGATGACCTGGCGAAGCCGCTCGCGCTCGTCCTCATTCTTTGCCGTGCCAATTTCCTGCAATGCCTCAGCAAACCACTGGCGCAATTGGAAAGCTTCCGGCCTGGGCACCATTACCGTGAGCTGAATGATCTTCTCAAGGAAAGCCCGACCATTCTGGACGCTAGCGGCTGCCTTAATGCTATGCGCCAACACCTCACTGTCGTAGCAGAGTAGATAGATTACGTTTGGGAGATCGACGACCGACCTCACTAGGCGAAGGATTTCCAGAATTTCGCCTGGCTCCAGTCGATCCACGTCGTCGATGGTGACTACGAAACGGTGGCCGAGCTCGCGCAACGATTTGACAAGCTGATCCTTGAGATCCGCCAACTGGGGGGACGCTTGGGTTCCTGTGGCCATTTCGCCGGCGGCTTTCAGGCCCTTTCCGGCCAATTTGACCGCGCCGACCCCGGCGACATCCCCTGCCAATTCAACTATTCCCCCCGTTTTGCTCAACGCGGACATAAAGCTTCGTAATGCTTTGCCAGCTTTTCTAGCCTTTGTGACTGAAATCCGCGTCGCGTCCCCGGCCGCAAGGGTGACCTGATCCAACTGGTTGGAGAGCTCGGCAAAAAGGCTGGTAATAAGGGCGTCTCTTTTGCCAATCAGCCAAGGCCGGAAGTGGATGACCGTCGGCTTCGCCGCGGGAGGTAGTTTGCTGAGTTCGTCCCCGACCAAAAACAGCAAACTCGACTTTCCAGACCCCCATTCTCCTTCAAGCCCGACTACCAATCCGTCCTCTGATGTCCGGTCGACCAAGGATGTGGCGATGCGCTTTGCTACTTCGCGGTAGCCAAGTTTATCCTGGTCGCCTTCGCCCAAGGGGCGATCGCCTCGTACTGCATCGTTTTCTTTAGGTGCCATGGGCCGTATTTCCAAATATTTCAAAGATATTCAGTTTACTTCATTGTGCGTCAAAGTGGCTAGTGTATTGAAGCGCCGGTTAAATGCCGAGCAGGGCACCAAGTCGCTCGGTAACTGGGCGTAACGGGTCAACCAAACCAAGATCGTAGATCATCGTGGTTTCAAGGTTTCCTTTGTGATCGACGTAGTGGGATATGGCCTCGTGCGAGACGCCTTGGCCGGTGAGCATCAGCGAGATCGCGATCCGTTTGAGGTCGTACAGCTGGAAATGCTTCGGCACGCCGGGGAGGGCCTTGAATCGGTCCAGGCTCTTTCGGAAGTTGTCGCGGGGCTGGCTCTGGTCGGTATGGGAGGGGAACAGCAATTTGCTGTCAGGCCAGCGTTGGCGCTGGGCCCGCACCATCGCGGCAACCCGGGAGTGGATCGGCACTGAGCGGTAGGCGTACTCGTAAAGTGATCGCGAAAGCTTGATGCCCTTGGTGTTGTGCTTATGCCAGACGAGCGTCTCTAGTTCGAAATGTTCAAATTCGGCTTTTGCCAGGTCGCTTGGCCGGGCCATCGTCAGGAACAGGATCCCCCTGAAATTGCAGAGTTCCAGCATTTGGTCGTTGGCCGTCACCAACCGCGCCTTGGTCAGCGCCATATCGCGCTTGGCAAAGCCCTCCAGGTGGTCGACTTCTGGGAGCACTTCGATGGAGGGATCGACGCGGTCGATGTCGGGGTCCTTACCGAGGCTGAGCTCCTGCTCGCGCTGGATCACCGCCAGACGGGCGGACGCCACGCTGAGGACTACGGTTGAGCCGAGAACCTTGCGGCAGCGCTTGCCGTTCAACTGAACGAAGGATTTGTGGCCCGGCGCCGTGACGCGCAGCCCAAGGCCGGCAATGGAGCCATTGCGGATTTGGCCCTTGGCGGCTACCGCGTAGTCCCAATAGAGTTCCTGGTCCTTGTCAGCCGGGCAAATCGCATCGAAAACAACATCGTCAGTCAAAAATATCTTGGGCATTTCATGTCACTTCCATGTAACCGTTTTATAGCAAATGTTACATGAGAAGTACAATATAGAGTGATGCGTAACGTCAAAAAAATGACGCAATAACAAATGATTATATATTTTACTATTATGAGAATATTAGCCAGATCGCCTTGGTAATGACGAGGTCGGAAGTTCAATCCTTCTCAACAGCACCATGAATTTCAGTGGTTTACACGATTGGATCGCGGTAAAAACAGCGGTCATGTAACATTCGTGTAACCAGGGCGCTCGCCAGGACCCGCTGCTGCGAATTTTCGGGCGTTCAGGAGCGGGACGAACACCTCGATTCGATGTTAAAGTACCCTGAATCAAGGAGATGATCATGATCAGTCCAGACAAATATGCGCGCTCGGTTACCCTGCTGTGCCCTACGTGCGGCAACACCCAGTTTGAGTTCGAAGGCTCAGACCACAACGTCAACTCGATCCGTTGCCCCTCGTGTGATCGTACTTTCACGAAGGAGGAGCTGATCCACGAGAATGGTGAGGTGGTCTCGGCTAGTGTTGATGAAATGTCGAGAGAAATTATCAACGATATTACGAAGGACTTTAAGGCCGGCCTCAAAAAGGCGTTCCAAGGTTCGAAGTTCATCAAGGTTCGCTGATGGGCCTCCAGATCGACCTCGGCGATATCGTTGCCTTGTTGGCGCTAGGCTTATCGGCCTGGTCGATGAAAAAGACTTTCGATTTCAACAAACGTCAAAATGAGTTCATTGAGACGAATGAACGGCTCAACCAGTTGCTCATCGAAAAGGAGTCGCTTGAGAACGAGTCATTGCGGAAGGCGGATATCTCGGCAAATTTCATAGCCATCGGCAAAGGCGAACGATTGAAGGTATTCAATCGCGGCCGAGGTACGGCGCGCAATGTCCGTATTGAAATCCTGGATGGCGAAGAGTTGTTTATGAGCAGCGACATCGGCCGGAAATTTCCGGTGCCGATTCTTGAACAGCATCAGTCGGTCGAATTAATCGTTTCGAGGCATATGCAGTCGCCCAATCGGGCTCACATTAAGCTTGTATGGGACGATGAATCGGGGACGAACCGTGAAAAGGAACTTACGCCGGTTCTCTGATTAGCACTCAGTACGGTCGACGATGGACGCCCCGATCCGTATTCTCCCAGCCCTGCCATTACCTGTTTGTCATCCATTTGTAGTTCATTTTGTAACAATAAGTTAAGCTCCGAAGATGCGGAACCAAATAGATTTTAGACAGATTCGCTCCCATGGCGGTGGTCAAGACAAAGGATTTGAAGAGCTGCTTTGTCAGCTGGCATCCCTTGAGCCACGTGAGCCGGGGGCCATCTTTTATCGCAAAGGAATCGGAGCCGATGGGGGCGTAGAATGCTTCTTGCGCAACAGCGACGGCACTGAGACAGGCTGGCAGGCGAAGTACTTTTTTGAGTTGGGTAGTTCGCAACTCGGACAGCTCAATAAGTCTATCAAGCAGGCGTTGGAAAAGCATCCGAAGCTGAACCGTTTCATCGTGGGGCTTCCATTCGACCTCAGGGACTCCCGAATTGCCAGCCAGCAAACGGAACTGCAACGATGGGAAAGGTGGGTGCAGCGCTGGAAACGCGAAGCGAAACAGGCATCCCGATCGCTTGAAATTGAACTTTGGGCAGCCAACTCCCTGACCGAACGGTTGAGCCGCAGAGCGCCTCAGTACGCGGGCCGATTGGCGTTCTGGTTCGATGCGACGGTTCTCACGCCGGATTGGTTCAGAGAGAGATTTGCCGAAGCCAGAGAAGGCCTCGGAGCTCGTTACGTCCCAGAGACCAACATCGAGCTGCCCATTCGTCGGACCATGCAGGGCTTTTGCCGCGACCCTGCGATGGTGGAAGAACTGGAAGCCTGGTCTGGCAAGGTCAACGAATTTGGATATCGATCCGTAGAGGCACTCAAGCGGCTCGATGAGAAGGGCTTGCAGCCCATCGCGACCGATCAGCTTGCCGCGACGATGCGCGACTTCCTTCGTATTCTGGCAGGAACGTCAGCGGATCCCGACTACATCTTTCCCATCGCGGAAATTCTGGGCGCCGCAAGGGCAATGCGGAAGGAAAGTGCGAACTGTGAGCACGTGCTGTGGGACCATGAGCGTTCCAATGCGAAGGGGCGCGACAACGTTCAATACGCAGCAAGCAGCCTACGCCGCCTGTCCGATGTGCTTGAGGACATTGCTGAAGCCTTGAAGAGCGATCGTTGGCAGATTGCAAACAGTCGCCGCTTGCTCGTCAATGGGGAGGCCGGGGTTGGCAAGTCCCATCTCTTTGGGGATGTTGTTGAGCATCAGGTCGCTCGAGAATGGCCGGCTGTCCTCATACTGAGCGGGACATTAGTTGAAGGCGATCCCTGGTCCCAGATCATTGCGGCCCTCCATCTTCAGGGTATTTCTACCGAAACGCTCCTTGGAGCACTTGACGCGGCTGGGCAGGCAGCGGGTACGCGCACTGTCATTTTCGTTGACGCGATAAATGAGCGGCACGGGATCGATCTCTGGGCCGCTCGGCTGCCATTGTTCCTTAAGTCGATAGAGGCGTTTCCGCATGTTGCCACCGCTCTCTCGTGCAGATCGACCTATTTGCGGTACATCATTCCAGATGATCGACCTATCAGCGGCCTCTCGCGTGTCGAACACGTGGGTTTTGCCGGCAACCCAAATGCGGCCAACGAATATCTCGATCGGCGCGGCATCATCCGGGTGGCCGCCCCGAACCTCATCCCAGAGTTTTACAATCCGCTCTTTCTGAAAACCTGCTGTGATTTCCTCGAGCGGGAAGGGCAGCGTGAGCTACCCCGCGGCCTCACCGGTGTTACTTCGATTTTCGAGTTCTATAGCCAGGCGATCGCGAGAACCATCGAAGGGCGTTTGAAACTCGATCGCACCCGACGCATCGTATCTCAGGCGCTCCAAAAGCTCGCCAGTGCATTTGATGAAGGCTATCGGGGCTATACCGACGTTTCGACGGCCAACGCGATGCTCGACAAGCTACTTCCGCCAGATGGGACGGTCGATCGAAGCCTTTTGACGCAGCTCGAAAGCGAAGGGGTGTTAGCGATTGAGCCGACTACCGACGAGGACGGGTCGGTCACAGAGGTTGTGCGATTTACCTTCGAGCGATTCAGCGATCACAGGATCGCAACCCTTCTGCTGGACACTCACCTTGACACAGAGAACCCACCGAACTCGTTCGAGCCTGGTTCGGTCTTGTACGAGTGCATTCTTGGCGAAAGAGCATATGAGCGCGCGGGAGGTGGTGGAAGCGCTTGCGGTTCAACTGCCCGAGCGTTGCGGTCAAGAACTGCCCGATCTGGTACGAGCTCCCGCTTTCAATGGCTGGCTCGTGCACGATGCGTTTGAGAAGAGTGTTCTCTGGCGCGATCAAAAATGCTTCACCCGACGCACGCTCCAACTGCTTGAACGCAATTCGCAACGCGATCAGCACCAGGTATTGCGGACGTTGGTGGCGATTTCGACCGAGCCGGACAATCAGTTCAATGTGCTGTTTCTCCACAAGCGGCTCATGAAATTGAAAATGCCGGCGCGCGACAGCATCTGGTCGCTATTCCTTGTCGACGAGGGCGAGGGGGACGGCAGCCCAGTGGAAACCCTTATCGCGTGGTCGCTGCGCAACGGGCTAAATGCCATCGAAGATAGTCGTGCCGAGTTGGCGGCAATTGCTCTGAGTTGGATGTTTTCTACCAGCCATCGGGCTGTTCGCGACCGCGCAACCAAATCGCTATCGGCGTTGCTTGCGCCCAGACTCAAAATCGCTGCAAACCTGATCCGCAGGTTTCGTCACGTCGATGACCCTTACGTGTTGGATCGGGTACTTGCTTCTGCCTATGGAGGAGCGCTACAAGGAGTTCATAGTTCGGGCCTGGCCGAACTGGCCCGCGCGACATACGAGTCCATATTCGAGGACGGTCGGCCTCCGGTACATGTTCTTACGCGCGATTATGCGCGCGGCATCATCGAACTGGCGATTGCGCTCAATGCTCTTCCTGCCGGCGTGGATCTAGCAAAGGTAAGGCCTCCGTACCAAAGCGAATGGCCGCTTGAAGACGTTTCCGAGGCACAAATCGAGACCTACACAGACGAGTATCCGAGTGGCCGTTACACGGACAGCATCGTCAGTTCCACCGTCAACGACGGTGATTTTGCCCGCTATGTTTCTGACCACGCCGTTGGCAACTGGACTGCGCTAGGCATTGAATGGGCGGGATATACTCGGGAACAAATCTTCGCGAGGTGGCGGGATGGGTTCCTGTCCAAGCACTCAGGGAGCGGCAAGCTGCTTGACGATTTGCTCGCGGCTGCCGAAGCGTTGCGACAAGCCTATGAGCGGCTTGGGCCGCCGATATTCAGCTTCGAGCTTGTTGAGACAGGAAAGAGGGCGCGAAAGAGCAAGGATAAACTCTCGCCCGAATTGACCAAGCTTGAAAAAAGGCTAGATCGCGCGGAGCAGAAGCTGCATTCGGTCATGAGCGATGCCGAGTGGCATGACTATCAGCTTCTCGGCCAGGCTCATGTGCACGCCGACATGCCTTGGCGCCGGCGTCTATATGAATGGCCGCCTCGCCCTAACAGGGGAGCTATGCGGCGTTTGATATGCAAAAGAGCCCACGATCTTGGCTGGACGCCGGAGCGCTTCGGCAAGGTTGATCGCAATCTTGGTGGCGACAGGCACGATCACCGAGTCGAGAGAATTGGCAAGAAATACCAGTGGATCGCGCTTCACCAGATCGTTGCGCAGTTGGCCGACCATCTAGCCTTCAAGGAACATTTTGATGACCCGATCGGCATCTTCGAGGGCCCATGGCAGGCCCTCAGCCGCGAAATGGACCCGTCTCTCCTTGCGACGAATTCGCATGGGGACCAATGGCGGCAGTGGGATCGAACTTGGTGGATGCCGGCGGTCGTTAAACTCCGACCAATGGAGCCGGCGGCACGGCTGCTTTGGCTCGACAGCCCCGACGATCTGGTAAGTAGCGAAGCTCTCATCAGAGCGCTGGACCCAAAAACCGGGCGAAAATGGTTCGTGATTGAGGAATTCGCACTCTGGACCCAATATGGTGTGCGGCAAGGGGATAGGCGCCTCGAACGCAAAACGTGGTTTCATTTACAATGCATTCTAACGAAGGACGCTGACCTCAACGCTCTTGTCGACAGTTTTTCGGGCAAGTCGCTGAACCAACGAGATCTACCGAAGATCGAAATGCCTTTCCGGGGTTATCTCGGCGAGTTTCCTTGGCATCCCGTCTATTCTGATATCGTTTCTTGGATGCCCGCTGGGGGATGGAATGGATTGCCTGTGGCGGCCCAGGCGCTGGTGACGAACTACCTTGCGGAGCGCAGCGGTCACGACTACTCGATCGAGGAGACTTTCAATTTCGACCTGCCGAGCCCTGGCTTGATCACCGGCCTCAATCTCCATCTGTCCAACGGCAACGAACTAACCTATTCCGACGCCGAAGGCATCGTTCGGTTTTTCGACCCTTCGACAAAGGAGCCTGGTCCCAGTGCTGCACTGGTTGACCATGATGCATTCCTCGCCTTCTTGAGGCGAGAAGGGCTTGCCGCGGTTTGAGTCATCAACGGAGAAAAGAGCGTCCATGGTGGGCGGCACGACCGCGGGTACGGCGGGGAGCGTTCGATCACCTCTGTTTATTGGCTGGTCGGAAACCAATTTCAAAGGCGAGAGCATTTTGATGGGCTTAAGGCAACGCCGGAACAGGTCGACGATCTTTTGAAGGAGTAGGGCGGTAGCGCGTGGGCTTTGAATTGTGACATAGGGGGTCCTGGTTCCAAAAATCGGCCCCCACGAAAAAGAACTTCTGCAATGGCTTTCACTCCCGCCCATGAAATCCCTATAGAGATTAGACGAAAAGCCGCCGCCGTTCACGAGGCAGGGCACGCCCTGGTAGCGATCCTCTTCGGGAGGAGAGTGACCGGAGCGATGCTTCGTCTGCCAAACGGACTAAGCGGTGAAACGCAATTTGAGCAAGAACCTGCGGTGTCGCTGGATTTCAACGTCACGGCCGATCGGCACATCGTCGAGAATGCTGTCATCGTCCTTTTGGCCGGGCAGATCGCTGAAGCACAGCACTGGAAGAAACTGGCCGCGCTTTATAGCCCCTTGGTGGACACGCATCGGCACGATGATGACGAGATCGCCAAGTTGAAATTAGGGTTCCGTTTCAGCCCTGAGAAGACGCCGGCTATATGGCCCACTGCACGCAAAAGACGAAGACATCGTCTTGCGAAAGGAATCGCAAGCCGCAATCGAAGACATTTCGAGAAAGCTGGCCGACAAACTCTCGATCAGTAGGGACGAACTGGACGAGATATTGGCTCGACATAACCTGATCGAAGCAAATAACGCTTCTGCGTCGAGCCCTTCGGAGAGCGATACCGCGCAGAGGCAACTCGAGCAAGCTACGGACGCCGCTCCCTCCAAGTGTGAACCAGAAAAGTAGCCATTGCCCCAGCAAGATTGACCGCCAGCACGGCATGCCGCCCTGACAGTCGGGCCGGTTCTCGGTCTCTCCATGCGCGTCGCTAAGCCTGGGTCTTCGGCAATTTCTAATAAGCGCCTGCTCCGACCAGCAGAGAGTCATCATAAGATCAATGGAGGTTCATGCCGCCTGCATTTCGCGGTCGTTAATCGCGGGGCCGCTGATCCACGCCGCCCAGAGCCTAATGAAACGCAGGAACTCGTCCTCTGTCGTCACGACCACCCGGTAGGTTTCAGCTTTGGCCTGCTGATCGGCGCCTTCCTCATAGCGTGAAAGAAAAGCGAGGTAATGCACCTGATCCCCCTCGCGTTCCTCACCATCCTTGTTGAGATAGACGATGTTCCTATGCGCCAGTGCATTCCGGATTGCCCGCAACACCTCATCGGCCCTCTTTCTCGGCAGAAAATCTTCGGCATCCTTTGCCAGTGGGTGTTTGCCATCCCGCGCAACCCAGTGTTCGACGGAGTCTGCGCTCTTGACGATATGCGACTGCCGCCAGTCGCCCGGGCTTTCCCCTTGCCAGAAAGGTGCCTCGACAAACTTTACCTTGCTGAGTTGGCCTATCGCGGCCATCATCTGATCGTCCCGCTCCCGATGCAGGAAATGACGCGCTTGGGCGCGCTCGAACGGAATAGTCAGGACGGCCGCAGCCGCCAACAGGGAGAATGATCCGACCAAGCGCTGCTCCCGCGCAAATCCCTCAACGGCATTGATCAGCTGGAGATACCGGCTTGGATATTCTGCGGCCAGTCTGTGTGGGATAGCCATGCAACGCCCTCTCGTTCTTTGAGAGAGGACATTATCACAGCTACCGGCATCCAAGATTCTGGCGAAGAAGGCCAGCATCCGTTACACAAACCCTTACACAAATGTGCGATCGAGCGCTCATTGGCAGTTGCCGGTATTTTTCGGCATGCCAAATTATTCAGGAAAAATAACGACTTACACCTGATAGGCTGGTGCCCCCGGACGGAATCGAACCGCCGACCTTCGGTTTACAAAACCGCAGCACCTTCGAAGCTTTCTCCCTTAGTTGCACGATCATAGCGCTCGACCCAGCCGACGCCGGCTCACCTCAACTATGCAGCATTCGCCGCGTGGATAGCGTGAAGCGTCTCGGGCTTTAGATGTGTGTAGCGTCTCAGCATCTTCCAATCTTTGTGCCCTGTAACCAACGCTACCTGTTCGATTGTGAACCCAGCTTCGAACAGGCGGCTCGTTCCTTCGTGCCGCAAGTCGTGAAAATGAAGGTCGTGGATGTCCAGGTCAGCGCACCCTCGGCGAAAGGCGGTGCCGACTGACCGATGGTTGAACGGGAAAATTCGATCGTCGTCATTGCTTCGCTTGGCCAGTCGTTCCTCGACAATGGCCCATGCATCGTACCCAGTTGCCGCGAACAAGGGTATGCGTTGATTGTTCCCGTTTTTGTTTCGCGGGTCTTTCCGGTCACGGATGAGAAGCATCCGCGTGCGGGCGTCCAAGTCGGACCAACGCACCTTGCAGATTTCCTCCTGGCGCATCGCGGTTGCGACGGCGAAACGTATGATTTGGCTAACCGGTGCAATTTGCCGAGCGTTCGCATCGAAGTGACCGATTAGCCTGTCGAGTTCATCCTGCGTCGGCCGCCTATCGCGCTGATGGCCCTTCCCAACCAGGCCAAGCCTCTTCAGGGCGATACGCGCGAGATCCACCGGTTCGACCTTGACGGGCAGGCCGTGAACCGCAGCGGCATGAGCCAGAATGAGTTTTACAAAGCCGATGTCGATACCGAGAGTCATCGGTCCGGCACCTTGGGCGGCCCGATCGCGACCAAAACGAATGAGCCGTTCGCGATCAAGGGCTGCGATGTTGCACTTCCCCAGATGTCTCTGGAGCATATTGAGGGCTGCGGCCTTGGAGCGGCGAGGGGACTTGCCTACATCGCACATGTCGTCGATATGAAGGTCGATGAGTTCGCCGAAAGTTTTCAGGCGCGCTATACGGGACTTGGTCGGCGTCTCACCGCGATCGACTTGGCGCTCGGTTTCGGTTGCCCAGCGCCGTGCGTCGTCTCGGCGCAGGAAGGTCTCGCTGACGTAGCGACCTTTGCGACGGACTTGGACGCGCCAGGAACCGGACGAAAGCTTTGTGTAGGTGGCCATTTTTTCGTGTGCGCTCCGTGTGCACTGAGAGATCGAAACGTGGCGAAAAGGGTCGTATTTTGGCGTAAATTCGTGTGCACTCGGCAGGTTCTAACGATTTGATGTTAAAGAAAAAATGCTGAAAAATCAAGACCATAGACTGGCCGTGGCGCCCATGATGGACTGGACAGATCGGCATTGCCGGTTCTTCCACCGCCAGTTGACGCGTCGGGCGCTGCTCTACACCGAGATGGTTGTGGCCGACGCCGTCATCCATGGCGCGCGCGAACGACTGCTCGGTTTCGACGATGTCGAGCATCCGGTCGCGCTGCAGCTCGGCGGATCGGACCCCGCAAAGCTTGCAGAGGCAGCGCGGATCGGCGAAGCCTTCGGCTATGACGAGATCAACCTCAATGTCGGCTGCCCGTCCGACCGCGTCCAGTCGGGAACGTTCGGCGCCTGCCTGATGCAGACGCCGGTTCTGGTCGCCGAGTGCGTCGCGGCGATGAAGGCTTCGGTGAAAATCCCCGTCACGGTCAAATGCCGCATCGGCGTCGACGATCAGGACCCGGAGGCTGCTCTCGACAGTCTCGCCGATGGCGTTCTCGCAGCGGGCGCCGACGCGCTCTGGGTGCATGCCCGCAAGGCCTGGCTGGAGGGGCTGAGCCCCAAAGAAAACCGCGAAATTCCACCGCTCGACTATCCGCGGGTTTACCGGTTGAAGGCCAGAAAGCCGAACGAATTCATCGGCATCAACGGCGGCATTCAATCGCTCAGTGAGGCGTCGGCGCATCTCGGGCATGTCGACGGCGCGATGCTCGGCCGCGCCGCCTATCATACGCCCGGCATCCTTACCGGCGTTGATGCCGCTTTTTACGGAGAGGCGGCTGAAGCGTTCGACTATTCAGCGCTGATCGACGCCATGGCCGGCTATGCGACGCGCCACATCGAACAGGGTGGGCGGCTCGGTCACATCACCCGCCATATGGTCGGACTGTTCCACGGCTTGCCCGGCGCGCGCCGCTTCCGGCAGATACTCTCCACCGACGCCAACAAGCCAGGCGCCGGGGCGGAAGTGTTGAAGACCGCGCTGTCGGCGATCGATTTCGCGGCGGTGGAAGCCGAAGCGGCCTGAGTTTCCGTCGAAGCGCGTCGCGCTGAAACAGCGTCGGGCGGCGCGCTTCATGTTCCATGTCTTTGCTTTGATGCATGGCACCCCAAAGCCGTTGCTCGTTGTAGCATCAGTCCCGCAGGATCATGCGATCGCCGCGCACGTCGAAGCCCGACAACGAACCGATGAAGTTCATGCCGAGCAGGCTTTGCTCGAGCATGCCGGGCGCGGCGACCATCACCAGCATATCCTTGCGCACGATGCCGCCGATCGCCACCTCGTCGGTCTTGACCGTCGCCGCGCGCGCCATGCCGTTGGCGGTGGCGACGTCCACGCTGTAGCTGAGCGCCGCCGGGTTGAAACCCGCCGCTTGCGCATCTTCGGCCATCAGCACGGTGCTGGTCGCACCGGTGTCGACCACGGCCCGCACCGGCGTGCCGTTGACCAGGATGCGGGCCTCGAAATGGCCATTGCCGGCTTTATCGAGCGTGACGGTCGGGCGGCCATTCTCCACGCCCAGGGCCAGCGGGCTGCCCGGGACAAGGCCGGCGGTCACGCGGCTGGCGACGTCCTGCAGCTCGTAGCGATACTGGTAGCCGGCGATGAGCACGAGCACGAACGCGGCCCAGACGCCCAGATTGCGCGCCATGTCGCCCATCGGCCGGCCGGAGCGGAGCAGGCTCGCGCCGATCACCATGACCAGCACGCCGACCCAGATCAGCCGGCCGAAATCATTGTTGTCGATGCCGAAAGTGCGGCCGGCGGAATTGTTGAGCATGAGCAGCACCAGCCCGACGCCGAGCACCGCCATCACGATCCAGAACAGCCGGTTCATCGGTTCTTTCTCACAAAACGCCGCGCTCGCGCGCCATGCGGGTACGCCGGGTTTCGCGGCGCGGCCGCCGCTCGACCGTTTCCAGCCGTGCCGGCAGGTCGGCCATCACCGTCCGGCGCATGTCGGGGGTCATCGTGAGCCAGCCGGAAATCTCGTCGCGCGTGCGGCCGCAACCGAAGCAGAAGCCGGTTTTCATGTCGATCGAGCAGACCAGGATGCAGGGGGATTCGATGGCGGTCATGCTGTTCTCTTGCCTTTATTCCACATGGTGCAACCGCAACACCAATGCAAGCCCTTCGCATTGCGCCGCAAGGCAACGCTTTCGCGGCATCGGCAAGCGGTTGTGCCGGCCGGAGAAGGCGGCTATGCCGCTTGCGACTTCCGCAACGAACCTGCGACCGACATAAATGACCGCAACGCCTTTCGACGATTTCCGAAGCCTTCTGGCGGCGCTGCCGCCCGCCGATGACACGGCGGATTCCCGTGTCCGCACGCTGTTTGCCAAATCGGAGAAGCCGAAAGAATCGCTCGGCCGCATCGAGGACATCGCGGCCTGGGTTGCCGCCTGGAGCGGGCGCGCGCCGCCGGCGATCAACCGGCCGCTGGTGGCGATCTTCGCCGGCAATCACGGCGCCGTCAGGCACGGCATTTCGCCGCGGCCCGTCGCGGCGACCGCCAATGAAGTCGAGCTATGCGCCGCTGGCGGGGCCGCGATCAACCAGGTCTGCATCGCCAACGATCTCGGCCTGAAAGTCTTCGACCTGGCACTGGATATTGCCACGGGCGACATTGCCGAGGAGGCCGCGCTCGACGAGCGCGGTTGCGCGGCGACCATGGCCTTCGGCATGGAGGCGGTCGCCGGCGGCGCCGACTTTCTGTGTCTCGGCGATCTAGGGGTCGGTAATTCAACCATCGCCGCCACGCTTTGCGCCGCCCTGTTCGGCGGCAATGGCGTCGACTGGGTTGGTCCCGGATCGGGCGCCGATGCGGCGATGATGGCGCGCAAGGCCGAGGTCGTGGACCGGGCGCTGGCGTTTCATGGTTCCGGTCTCGGCGATCCGCTCGAGGCCTTGCGACGGGTGGGCGGACGCGAGTTCGCGGCGATCTGCGGCGCCATTCTCGCCGCCCGCATGGAGAAGATCCCCGTCCTGCTCGACGGTTTCGCGGCGACCGCCGCCGCCGCCGTCCTGCATGCGGCCAATCCCGGCGCGCTCGATCATTGTCTGCTTGCGAGCCTGTCGCCCGAGCCCGGACACGCCAAGGCGGCCGTGAAGCTCGGACTGCGGCCGCTGCTCGATTTCGGGATCGGTCATGGCGAAGGGGTAGGGGCTGCGCTCGCCGCCGGTATCGTCAAGGCCGCGGCGCTGACCAGTTCCGGCATGGCGGTGGCTGTCCGGCGTTAGAGCATTTTACCGTTTCACGGAAACGGCGAAACGCTCCATCTCTTTGTTTTGACGCAATTCCTGACGGAAAACCGTATCACACTTTTCCTGGAATTGCTCTAGAGCCGGCGGATCAGCGGCGCCCGCGCGTGACGACAGCTTTGGTCGGCAACGCCGGCAGTTCCTCCATCACCCGGCTCAGCGGGAAGATGGCGATCGCCTCGGTGCCCTCGCGCAGTTTGGAGTGGAGCTCGAACTCGCCGCCATGCATGGCAAGCAGGCCCTGCACGATCGGCAGGCCGAGGCCGGTTCCCTGTTCGGCGCTCTTGATGGCGATCGAACCCTGGCCGAAGGCGGAGAGCACGACCGGGATCTCCTCTTCCGGTATGCCCGGGCCGTTGTCCCTGACCGAAATGTACTGGCCGCCGCCAGCCGTCCAGCCGACGCGCACGCGCACCTCGCCGCCTGACGGGGTGAACTTGATCGCGTTGGACAGAAGGTTGAGCGTGATCTGCCTGACGGCGCGCTCGTCGGCGAACAGGCGCGGCAGCGTCTCCTCGAATTCCTGAATGACGCGGATGTCCTTGTTGCGGGCGCGCAGCTCCATCATGTGGCAGCAATCCTCGACAATCGTCAGCAGGATCACCGGCTCCTCGTTGAGCTGGTAGCGGCCGGCCTCGATGCGCGAGAGGTCGAGGATCTCGTTGATCAGGTCGAGCAGATGCTGGCCGGACTCATGCACGTCATGGGCATAGTCGCGGTAGGTCGGATTGTTCATCGGCCCCAGCACTTCATTGGCCATCACCTCGGAGAAGCCAAGAATAGCGTTGAGCGGCGTCCTGAGTTCGTGGCTCATCGAGGCGAGAAAGCGCGATTTGGCCAGATTGGCGTCCTCGGCGCGCCGCCTTGCCTCGTCAGACATCGATTTCGCCGTCTCCACCTCGGCAATCAGCGCGTCTTTCTCCGAGCGGAATGAGAGCACCATCAACGAGGCCTGATTGAGATGGCGCGCGACATAGCCGAAGAAAGGAAGTGCCGCGATGAGGAGCGCCGCCATCGTGGCTTCGATCGGCGTCCACTGGCGCGCGATGGTGTAGACGTAAACGGCAACGGGAATGGCGAAGGTCGCGAACAGGGCGCCGCCAAGCGAGGAGGCCATCACGGCGGTCGTCGTCATGGCGATCAGGAGCACCATCGCCTTGGCCACGTGGAACTGGTCGATCTGGCATGTGTCGCAGCCGATCCAGGCGAACCATGCCCAGCCGAGGCCGCACAGAAAATGGCCGATCAGGAAGTCGCGGCGCGTTTGCGCCGGCTCGAGTTCGGCTGCTTCGGTTCGCTCCACGCGGCGCGCCATGAAAGCGACGATCGCGTAGCAAAGCAGCGTCGACAAGGCCCAGATGGTGATCTGGTCGTCCAGGCCCGCCAGCCGGCCGATGGCCGCAACGGCAAGCACGAGCAGCGGCATCGCGACCGCGCTGACCACCATGGCGCGCGCATGCAGTTTCAGCAGTTCACGGTCGAAGTCCAGGCTGCCTGCCTGCTGCGAAAGTCGGTCGCGCGTCTTGCGCACCGCGCGCGCCACATCGCTGTTGCGGTGCGGTTTGCGACGGTCCACAATGAATTTATCCGCTGTGTTCGAGCGTAGCAAAGGCATGCCAAGTTCAATTTCTGCGCGCAGCGATTTTCAGTTCGTTAAGCTACGTTCGAATGATTAAGAGACTGTTTGCCATATGAGCCGTTTCGGGCCGCGCGGACTGCGCCGGCGCTATGCGGCAAGCCCGCCGCGAAGCCTATGGCGCAGGCTGCTGGACTACGGACTGGCCGTCCTTGTGCTCGGACTGCTGATCCTGGTGGCGGCACGCCTCGACCGCTTCGAGACGCGCAAGGAGCAAGGTACGGCGATCGTCAATGACGGCGATTCGATGACGCTCGCGGCCGAGCGCATCCGCATGCGCGGCATCGACGCTCCGGAATATCAGCAGACTTGCCAAAAGGCCGGCGCCGACTATCCCTGCGGCAAGCTGGCCCGGCAGTCGCTGGTGCGGCTGATCGCGGGCCGGCCCGTTTCCTGCAGCGGCTGGCAGCGCGACCGCTACGGCCGCCTGCTCGGCGACTGCAGGGCTGGTGACACCGACCTCAACCGCGCCCAGGTGCAGGCCGGGTGGGCGGTTGCCTTCGGCGACTTCGAGACCGAGGAAGCGGCGGCCAGAGCGGCCAAGGCCGGCATCTGGGCAGGCATCTTCGCGGTGCCCCAGGACTGGCGCGACAGCCATCACGATGCGCCGGTCGAGCGAAAGCACGGCATGCTGGCCTCGTTCGGCGATGCGTTGCGCGAAATTTTTCACTTCTGGTGATGGATGGCCCCGCGCTCTATGATCGGCGAAGAACCTGGAGGATGGAATGAAGCTGTTCGACGGTGGTCGCGCGCCAAATCCCAGGCGCGTGCGCGTCTTCCTCGCGGAGAAGGGGCTTACGGTTCCGCTGGTGCCTGTCGACATGGGCGCGCTGGAGCATCGCGGCGAACAGGTGGCACGGCGCAATCCGCTACGACGCCTGCCTGTGCTCGAGCTCGATGACGGCACCATCATCACCGAATCGATCGCCATTTGCCGCTATTTCGAGGAGTTGCACCCCGAGCCCGCGCTGTTCGGCAAGGGCGGGCTCGGCAAAGCCATGGTCGAGATGTGGCAAAGACGCATGGAGCTGAACCTGATGTCCAGCGTCACCGCCGCGTTCCGGCATATCCATCCGGCGATGAAGGAATGGGAGGTGCCGCAAATTCCGGAATGGGGCGAAGCCAACAAGCCGAAGGCAATCGAATTCCTGCACCTGCTCGACAATGAGTTGGCGGCGCGGGAATTCGCCGCCGGCGATGCCTATTCGGTCGCCGATATCACCGGCATGATCGCCATCGATTTCATGAAACCGGCGCGCATCAAGGTGCCGGAGGACTGCACCAATGTGCTGCGCTGGTATGGCGCGCTGACCAGCCGGCCAAGCGCAACGGCCTGAGCGACAGAGTTGGACAGGTTGCCTGACACGCGCGAAGCGCTGGAGACTCTCACCACAAGGGTGCGGGCCTGCCGGATCTGCGCCGAGCAGCCGATCGGGAGCCCTTTGCCGCATGAGCCACGACCGGTGTTGCTGCCGTCCTCGACCGCGCGCATCCTGTTGGCCGGTCAGGCGCCAGGCACCAAGGTTCATCTCTCCGGCATGCCGTTCACCGATGCCTCGGGAGATCGGCTGAGGAGTTGGCTCGGGGTCAGCGCGCAGGAGTTCTACGACACCGAAAACTTCGCCATCGTCCCGATGGGTTTTTGCTTTCCGGGCCAGGACGCCAAGGGTGGTGACCTGCCGCCACGCCGCGAGTGCGCGCCGGCCTGGCGTGCGCAGCTGATGGCGCTGATGCCGCAGATCGACCTGATCTTGACCATCGGCGGCTATGCGCAATCCTGGCATATGGCCGCCGCGCGCGGCGCGTCATTGACGGAAACGGTCAGGAACTGGCGCAACGTTTGGGATGCGCAGGGCGGTGGCCCGAAAGTGCTGCCGCTGCCGCATCCGTCGTGGCGAAATACCGGATGGTTGAAGAAGAATCCCTGGTTCGAAATGGATTTGCTGCCCTTCCTGAGGTCGGAAATCCGCTATCGCATCGAATAGGCATCCTGCAAGAAATCACTCGCTTTTGCCGCCACTGGCAGAATTTCTTTCTTGTGAAAGGCTCCGATAAAAGGGACTATAGCCAAACTATTCCCCTGGAGCTTCCCATGGATCGCCTCGACAGAAAAATTCTCCGCCTCCTGCAGGAGGACGCGACGCTCGCGGTCGCCGATGTTGCCAAGAAAGTCGGCCTCTCGACCACGCCGTGCTGGCGGCGCATCCAGAAGCTCGAGGAAGAGGGCGTCATCAAGCGGCGCGTCGCCATCCTCGACCATGAGAAGGTCAATGTGCGGGTCACCGTCTTCGTGTCGATCCGCACCAATTCGCACAGCCACGAATGGCTGCGGCGCTTCTCCGAGGTCATCCAGGAGTTTCCGGAGGTGGTCGAGTTCTACCGTATGAGCGGCGACGTCGACTATCTGCTGCGCGTGGTGGTGCCGGACATCGCCGCCTACGACGCCTTCTACAAGCGGCTGATCGCCAAGATCGAGATCCGCGACGTGTCGTCCTCCTTCGCCATGGAGCAGATCAAATACACGACGGAAATCCCGCTCGACTACATGGTGCTCGACAAGGAATCGGGCGCAAACGCCGCGTGATCGCTTCGCGCAACTGTGTGATGCGGCGAGTTTAGTTCTTCTTTTTGTTGAGGAAATTCCACGGCGAGTTGACCGGCAACGTGACGGTGTCCGGCACGGTGTCGACACCTGCCACCTCAGCCTTGCGCACCGTGTAGCCGGACTGGACGATCGAGACGCCATCGAGGATGAAAAGCTGGCTCTTCTCTAGGCCGGGCTGCAGCACGCCGGTGACTGAAACCGGCTCGTATGCTTTCGCCATCTTGTAGGGATGCGCCGGCGTGACCAGCACGATCTGGTTCGGCGGCGGCGTCGGCATGTGGCTGCAGGCGCCGATCCATGGCACCAGCAGGAACTGGTAGACGAGATCGCCGTCGCGATCGACCGGCAATGCATAGCCGGCTATCTGAATGGTCTTGTCCTGCAGATTGAGCGACAGCGTCTCGCCGTGGTCGGGCAGTTTTGCCGCGATCATCGGCAGGTTCGCGTCCTCGGCGACGGCCTGCGTCGCGGGGCGCAGATCCTTCCAGAAGATGTGCGCGACATCGCCCGCGGCATCGGCTCCGGTGGCAGCAAAGACGAGCATGGCCATCAGCGTTGCACAGGATCTGAAACGCTTGTTCATGGTCCTCCATCCTCCGCCAGTCCCTATGCCGAATCGAGTAAAAGCGTCGTGGCCAGCATCATCGGCTCAGCCGCACCACATGCCGTCGTGTGCCGGCCGGGCCGATCTCTTGAAACCCACGGGCGGCGAACATGTCGCGAAAACCCATGAAGCGATAGCTCGGCGCGGCCTCGTCGACGGGATAGGCCTCGACGATGCGCGCGCCCTTGGCGAAAGCATGGTCGATCGCCGCATCGAGCAGCGCGGAGGCCAGCCCCCCGCCGCGCAGTGCCCTCGGCACATAGAAGCAGACGATCGACCAGATGCCGGTCTCGCTGTCGTCCTGCCGTTTCGAAAGCCTGCGATAGGTCTCGCGCGGCGCGACCGAACACCAGCCGGCTGTTCTGCCATCGAGCTCAGCGACGATGCCGACCGGAGTACCGGCTTCGATCAGCGCCATCATCATGCGCTTCTTCTCATCGTTCTGGATATGCTCGCGGCCGGAGTGGCGCCAGGCCATGCACCAGCAATATTTCGGCGCACCGGGCTGCTCGAACAGGTCCTCAAAACGGCCTCGTGTCGTTTGCGTCACCTCGACAAAGCGGATTCCGGCAAGGTCAGGCTTTTGCGGCTGCGAGCCTTGCGAGTTGTTTGGCATCCGTCAGTTCCTTCACCGCATCCTTGCCGATCCAGCGCGTCGTCTTGTCCGACGATGCCGCCAGCTTTCCGGCCAGCGCAAGAGCAGGGGCGTGCAAGCTCATCGAGCGCTTGCCGATCTGCCGCAGCGCCCAGTTCAGCGCCTTGCGGACGAAATTGCGCGGATCGCCGGCATGTTTCTCGATCAGCGGCAAATAGGCGAGGAAGGTAGCGTCCGGCTCTTTCTTCAAATGCACCGCGCTCCAGGCCAGCATGGCAAAGGCGGTACGCCGCACGAATTCACGTTCGTCCTCGGCAAACTCGTCAATCAGTTGGCGCCAGAACGGCGTTTCGGCAAACAGGTCGGCGACGGTGTCGACGATCTCCCAGCTGTCGAAATCGGCGGCCCAGCGCCGGCATTGACCGATGTCGACTTTCTTCGGCTCGCCGGTGAAGGCCGCCATCAGCCGCGCTTCCCGAACGCCGCTATTCCACAGCAGCAGCGATCGCTCGTGGTTCTTCTTCAGTCTGCGCGCCAGCGGCCGCAGGTCGGAATTGCCGACGCCGAGCGCATTTGCGGTGTTGATGCCAAAGCGCGCCATGCCCGCTCGGTTCTTCTCGGTGCCGATCGAGCGCAAATGCGCGACGACGTCGTCGGCGCTCCAGCTCGGGTCGGGCAGGGCCATCGTCGTCTATTTTTCCAGGCGCGCAAGCAGCGAGGACGTGTCCCAGCGCTTGCCGCCCATGTCCTGCACATCCTTGTAGAACTGGTCGACAAGTGCCGTCACCGGCAGCTTGGCGCCGTTGCGGTTGGCCTCCGCCAGGCAGATACCGAGATCCTTGCGCATCCAGTCGACGGCAAAGCCGAAATCGTATTTTCCGGCATTCATCGTCTTGTGGCGGTTTTCCATCTGCCACGAGCCGGCGGCGCCCTTGGAGATCACCTCGATCACTTTCTCGATGTCGAGCCCGGCCTTCTTGCCGAAATGGATGCCTTCGGCCAGCCCCTGGACGAGACCGGCGATGGCGATCTGGTTGATCATTTTCGTCAACTGGCCGGCGCCGGCTGAGCCCATCAGGCCGACCATGCGGGCATAAGCGTCGATGACCGGCCTGGCCCTGTCGAAGGCGGCCTGTGAGCCGCCGACCATGACGGTCAGCACCCCGTTCTCGGCGCCGGCCTGGCCGCCTGACACCGGCGCGTCGAGGAAGGAGAAGCCGGCCTTTTCGGCGGCTTCGGCCAATTCGCGCGCGACCTCGGCCGACGCGGTGGTGTTGTCGATGAAGACGGCGCCGTTCTTCATTGCGGCGAAGGCGCCGTTCGGACCTGTCGTCACCGAGCGCAAATCGTCGTCATTGCCGACGCAGGAGAAGACGAAGTCCTTGCCCTCGGCCGCCTCGGCCGGCGTCAGCGCCACTTTGCCGCCGTGCTGGGCCGCCCATTGCTCGGCCTTTGCCTTGGTGCGGTTGTAGACCGTGACGTCGTGACCGCCCTTGTTCCTGAGGTGCCCGGCCATCGGATAGCCCATGACGCCAAGACCGAGAAATGCAACCGATGCCATAAACCTGCCTTCCAACAATCAGAGATTTCAGTGGCGCAAGGTCTAGGCCATGCGAAAAATTCGTCAAGGCGCGGAGAGCCGTATCGACTGGTGCAGGCCGATGCACAGCACCAGAGCGTTCTACCGTTTCACGGAAACGGAAATCCGCTCTATCTCCTTGTTTTGACGCAATTCCGGACGGAAAACCGTGTCACACTTTTCCTGGAATTGCTTAGCGATGCAGGTGGATGGTGATCCGGCGCTCGATCCATTCGACGCCGTGGCGCAGGATCTCGACCATCACCAGATAGACCATCGCCACCCAGATATAGGCCTGGATGTCGAAGGACTTTGCGTAGGCGAGCTTGGCGTTGCCCATCAGGTCATAGACCGTGATGATGGCGACGATCGCCGATGCCTTGATCATCAGGATGAGTTCGTTGCCGTAGGGCCTGAGGGCGACGATGATCGCCTGCGGCAGGACCACTTTGCGCAGCGTCTGCAATTTGTGCAGGCCAAGCGAGGCAGCCCCTTCCCATTGGCCGCGCGGCACGCTTTCTATGGCGCCGCGCAGGATTTCGGCCTGATAGGCAGCGGTGTTGAGCGAGAAGGCAAAGACAGCGCAATAGAAGGCTTCGCGGAAGAACCACCACAGCCCGACGGTTTCGAGCTCGGGCCGGAACGAGCCGACGCCGTAATAGACCAGGTAGGTCTGCACGAGCAGCGGCGTGCCGCGGAAGAAATAGACATAGCAGTAGGCGAGCCCGGACAGGATCCGGTTCTTCGACATGCGGCCATAGGCGACCGCAAGCGACAGGGCTGCGCCTAGGACCATCGATATGGCCACCAGAGACAGGGTGGTTCCAAGGCCCTGCAGATAGGCTGGAGTGTATCTGGCGAAGAACTCGGCGTTCCACGCATAGACCAGATAGGCCACGATGCCGGCGCCGAAAAGAACCCAGAAACCGACCAGTGCGTAGCCGAGGATACGGGCGCGCGGCCAGCCGCGCGCCGGCGGAGGCGGCTTGTCGATGGCGATGGCCTGGGTGACGCTCATCGCGCTTCCCTCCGCCCGAGGTAGCGCAATATGTAGCCCGTGGCGATCGACGACAGGACGGCCAGCGCCAGGAAGATCAGCGCCGCAACGCTGTAGAAGAGGAAGGAATGCTTGGTGACGCGCGCCGCGACGCCCGATTGCCGCAAGGTCTCCGCGAGATTGACCACCGAGACCAGAGACGTGTCCTTGAGCAAGCTCAGCCAGCAATTTTCCAGGCCGGGGAAAGCGATGCGTATCAACTGCGGCAGGACCACCAGCCGCATCGTCTGCCATTTCGACAGGCCAATGGCATAGCCGCCCTCATATTGGCCTTTTGGAATGGCACGAAACGCGGAGAGAAAGACCTCGCTGGCGTAGGAGGAAAAGATCAGCGACAGCACGATCATGCCGGCGACGAAGCTGTTGACGTCGATCGTCGCCTCCGGATTGAACAGGCGCACGACATGTTGCAGCAGAAGCGGCATGCCGAAGAAGAACAGGAACAGCGTCACCAGTTCGGGCAGTCCGCGAAAAACCGTGGTGTAGATGTTGCCGGCCAAGCGCAGCGACGGCTCTTCATGCTGCTTGGCGAAGGCGACGAAAAAGCCGATCACCAGGCCAATCGGCAACGTGGCAAGCGCCAGCGCAATGGTGACCAGAACGCCAGACGCAATGTCGTCACTCCAGCCATCCGGTCCCCAGCTGAGAAGTGTCCAAATGCTTTGGGCCGGCATTGACGGGTGGTGTCTCCGTGGCGATCCCGGAAGGATTTAAGGGCGGCGAGGGTTTCTCGCCGCCCTTGGCTTATCGATCAGGATTCGGCGCCGTAGACGTCGAACTTGAAGTACTTGTCGTTGATTTCCTTGTACTTTCCGTTCTTTCGGATGGCGTCGATGGCAGCATTCAGCTTGTTGACCAGATCGGTCTCGCCCTTGCGCACGGCAATGCCGGCGCCCGGTCCGAAAATCTCCACCGGCTGCGGCGAGGGCTGGCCGAGGATCTTGCAGCAGGCGCCGTCCGGCGTATCCAGCCACTGCTGCAGCACGACGATATCGTCCTCGATGGCGTCGAGACGGCCATTGGCGAGGTCGGCCTGTTCCTCGGGGCTGCTCGGATAGCCCTTGATGGTGCTGTCCGTGTAGGTCTTGGAGGCATAGTTGTAGTGCGTGGTCGTGGTGGCGACGCCGATATTCTTGCCGGCGAGGTCTTCCTTCGTCACGCCCTTGAGCGGCGAATCCTTCGGCACGGCGATGGCCGACGGGGTGTTGTAGTATTTGTGGGTGAAGTCGACCTTTTCCTGGCGCTCGGGCGTGATCGACATCGAGGCGACGATGGCGTCGAACTTGCCGGCCTGCAGCGCCGGGATGATGCCGTCCCAATCCTGCGCGACGAAGGTGCATTTCACCTTCATTTCGTCACAAAGGGCCTTGGCGATATCGATGTCGAAGCCGACCAGCTGGCCGTCCGAAGTCAGGTTGTTGAAGGGCGGGTACGCGCCTTCGGTGCCGATCCTCAGGGTCTTTTCCTGAGCCTGGGCGACGCCAAGTGTCAGCAGCGCGGCCGAAGCGGCGAGCGCGATACGCAGTGCAATACGCATGATAATCCTCTCATAGTGTCATGGCCGCTGTCCCGTGCGGCTCTTGTGGGCGGCGGTTTCTTGACCGCCCCGCTGCAGCGGATACTCCCACTCTTTGCGAGAAAAAAGCAACAGCAAATCAACGGCAAACGACAATCGCCGTCTGCCGCAGCGTTACTTGGTTCGAGCCACCAGGCCTGTGCTGCGCTCGACAAAGTCGGCAATCGATTTCGTGTCGTCGAGATCGAAGACCGGCAGCTTTTCGCCTTCGACGCCAAAGTCGGCGGCGATCGCGACAATGTTGGGATCGTTGGCTGAAAGCGGCGTCCGGTCCTTGGCCTCCATCCGCCTTGCCTCGATCTTCTTATGCGCCTCGCGCTTGTAGCCTTCGACGAGAACGATGTCGGCTGGCGCCAACCGGGCGAGGATATCGTCCAGCGTCGGCTCGTCTTCGTTGCGCAATTCGTGCATCAGCGCCCAGCGCCGGTCGGACACGATGGCGACCTCCGTCGCGCCAGCCTGGCGATGGCGAAAACTGTCGGCACCCGGCTTGTCGATATCGAAGTCATGATGAGCGTGCTTCACCGTCGACACCGTCCAGCCACGCCCCACCAGTTCGGTGACCAGCTTTTCCGTCAAAGTCGTCTTGCCGGAATTCTTCCAGCCGGTAATGCCGAACACGCGTGTCATGGCCGGAGGCTTTGCAACAGAGTTTTCGCCGTCGCAAGGTCGTCCGGCGTGTTGATGTTGAAGAACGGGTCGATCTTTTGGCCGCCGGCCTCGATCATGGGGAATTCCACCTCGACATGGCCGTGGCTCTCCATGAAGGCCGAAACCCGTCGGTTGTCCTCGTCGACCAGGAAATGCCGCAAGGCGTCGCGCAGGCCGAGAGGCCAGAGCGCAAAGGTGGGGTGTGGTCTGCCGCCCGAACTGGCGACGGCGATCGCGTGCGGTTGCCGCTGTACTGCCGCGGCGAGCCGGTCGACGAGATCGCCTGGGAAAAAGGGGGTGTCGCCGGCGGCAGCCACCAGCCGCTGGCAGCCTGCTTGTCCGGCAGCCCATTCCAGACCGGCGAGAATGCCTGCCAGCGGCCCGGCGTAGCCCTGCACCGTATCTTCGATCACCGGCAGCTGCATGCCGGCAAATCGCGCCGGATCGCCGTTCGCGTTGAGCGCCAGGGTCGCGACCTGTGGCCTCAATCGCGCTGCGACATGGTCGATAAGACTGGTTTTGCCCAACGAAAGCAACGGTTTGTCGCCGCCGCCCATTCGACGCGACTTGCCTCCCGCCAGAATGATCCCTGCGACACTTCGGTCCATCAGGCCTATATGCCGTCCGGCGCCATGTCGGGTCCAGCGCTTTCCGCCGCAGGCTGCCTGCGACCAACGATGCGCTCACGGTAGAGCGCATAGAGGCCGGAGCCGATGATGATGGCGGCGCCGACGATCATCGGCGGGTCGGGCATGTCACTGAAAATGACGAGGCCGAGCAGGATCGACCACAACAGCGCGGTGTAGCGGAACGGCGCGATGAAGGAGATGTCGCCCGAGCGCATCGCCATGATGATGAACTGATAGCCGATCAGCACCAGCACCGCAGCCAGCGCCAGCAGCGCGGTCGCCCGGCCGCTCATCGGCGTCCAGCCGCCCATCGGCGACAACAGCAGCGCGCCCAGCATGGTCATGGCAAGCGCGGCCGCGGCAGACACCAGCATGGTCGGAATCGCCTGCGGGATGCGTTTGGTGGCAAGGTCGCGCACCGCGCAACAGGCAACGCTGGTCAATGCCAGCAGCGAGTAGACGCTAAACCCTTCGAAACCGGGCCGCACGATGATCAGCACGCCGGCGAAGCCGACGGCAATGGCAATCCAGCGTCGCCAGCCGACACCTTCGCTGAACACCAACGCCGCGCCCATGGTCACCGCCAGTGGCAGCGCTTGCAACACGGCCGAGACATTGGCGATCGGCAAATGCGCAAGTGCGATCAGAAACGACACCGTCGCGCCGGCTTCGCCCGCCACGCGCATCGCCACCATGGGCTGCAGCATGGCGGCCGGATTGGCCAGCGCGCCGCGCCGCCAGGCAAGCAGGCCGACGAAGAGCGACGCGAAGGCGCCGCGCACCAGCATGACCTGCGCCATGTTCATCGATTCGGAAGAGAATTTGGTGATCGCGTCGTTCAAGGTGAAGCCGACCATGGCAACGACCATGAACAGCGCGCCGCGCAGATTTGGCGAGAGGGGCAAAGGCGTTTCCGGATTTTATTTTGGCTCAAGCGTCTAGCAGGCGACCGGAAAACAGCAACGGCAAAGACATGGGCCACGAAGTTCTGCGCGGCCTGAAACGATCGATCTGCCGAGATCCCGAGGCTTATTTGGGCGTTAGCACTTCGGTTCCGTTGCCGTTCTGGCCGGCGATGGTCCACAGCCCATGCAGGGACCCGTCCTTCTCGATCTTGTAGACGACGAGACCGATTTCCTTGCCCATGGCATAGCCGGCGGAAAACGCATTGTCGTTGCGCATGCAGATACCGTCCGAGGTAGAGCCGCCGGTTTCCCAGTGGATCGTGCAGGTCGTGTCGCTGGTCAGCGTGATCGTCGCCTCGCCACCATATTTCGAGCCGTCGAAATTGGTGCCGATGACGGTATAGGTGCCGCCGATCGACTGAGCCGCGGCCGGCATGGAAGCAACTCCAAGCATTGCAAGTGAAAGCACCAAGGCGCGCATATGTACTCCCCCTAAGAGCGAAAAATGCGCTTGGAGGCTAGGCCGGAACCAGCGTGCGGTAAATCGGGCGGCAGCCTGCGGGAGGGCTTTATTTGCAGTGTGACCCCGGCTGCCTCAAGGGCCGCGCAGGCTCTTGGCGATGGCGTCGACCAGTGGATCGTATTTTGTCCTGAGCGAGGCCGGGTATTCGATCCAGACGGTGCGGATGACGTCGTCCTTTCCGAACAGGCGCCGCTCGTAGAAGACCCTGCCATCCTTGGTGCCTGAAAGCACCGCCCAGTTCTTGCCGGTCTTGCTGTAGGCGATCCTGTAGCCCGGTTCGGTGCTGGCTTTCTCCTCATCGACGAAACCCTGCGGGGTGTCGTTGTCGACATTGTAGATGCCGGAACAGGTCAAGCTTGCGCCATCGGCGCTAAGCCATTGTTGCCCGTCGCCATTTTCCGGCTCGGGCATCGCGTTGTCGAAGATTTCTTCCGGAAGTGTACATGACTGGCCGAACCGCGCATTCACGTAAGTGAACGGCTTGGCGGTTGCCGCTATCGTCATGACTGTCGACAGGGACACAATAGCCACCAGTGACGACCAGCCGATGCGCTGAAGACGTTGCATAATCCCTCTTGGCCGATGACCGGAGGCGATCATGCACCATCGCAGAGGAAAAATCAGCCGCCGGTGACACTCATGTGGCGCGATACCGAGGGACGGCTGGTGCGGCGGTCGATGATGAAATCATGACCCTTGGGCTTGCGGCCGATGGCCTCGTCGATTGCCGCATCGAGCAGCTCGTTGCCTTCGGAGGCACGCAACGGGGCTCTCAGGTCGGCGGCGTCCTCCTGGCCAAGGCACATATAGAGCGTGCCGGTGCAGGTCAGGCGCACGCGGTTGCAGCTTTCGCAGAAATTATGCGTCATCGGCGTGATGAAGCCGAGCCGGCCGCCGGTCTCGGCGACATGGACATAGCGGGCGGGGCCGCCCGTCTTGTAGGGGATATCGGAAAGGGTGAACTGGCGCTCCAGCGAGGCGCGCAGCAGCGACAGCGGCAGGTACTGGTCGGTGCGGTCGGCGTCGATCTCGCCCATCGGCATGGTCTCGATGAGGGTGAGGTCCATGCCGCGACCATGCGCCCAGCGCAACATTTCGGGGATCTCGGCGTCGTTGAAGTCGCGCAGCGCCACGGCGTTGAGCTTGACCTTGAGCCCGGCCTTTTGCGCGGCGTCGATGCCCTCCATCACCTTGCCGAGATTGCCCCAGCGCGTGATCTGGTGGAATTTCTCGGTGTCCAGCGTGTCGAGCGAGACATTGATGCGCTTCACGCCGCAATCGGCGAGCTCAGCGGCAAAGCGCGACAGTTGCGAGCCGTTGGTGGTGAGCGTCAGCTCTTCCAGCGCGCCGCTATCGAGATGGCGCGACAGCTGGCGCACCAGATGCATGATGTTCTTGCGCACCAGCGGCTCGCCGCCGGTCAGCCTGAGCTTTCTCACGCCCTTTTCGATGAAAACGGTGCAGAGCCGGTCAAGCTCCTCGAGCGACAGGAGATCCTTCTTGGGCAGGAAGGTCATGTCCTCGGCCATGCAATAGGTGCAGCGGAAATCGCAGCGATCGGTAACCGACACGCGCAGATAGCTGATCGTGCGACCGAAGGGGTCGATCATGTCCATTTGCAAGCGTTTCCCGTGGCCTGAGCAGCTTCGTTATATATGGCTATGTGATACGATCCAGTCCCGCATTCAAGATAGAAGGTCTTGATCTTTGGTAACATTCCCCGACCGACATCGCGTGTCGGCTGTCATCCATCACCTTCCCGTGGCGCGCGAAGCGGCGTAGGGAAGGGCGCAATCTTGTGCAGGAAAAAACATGACGGCGCCGAAGGAACTCAGGGTCTCGAAGGACCGCAAGCTGTTGACCGTGACCTTTCCGGGTCACCAGGCATTCGAGCTGCCGGCCGAGTTCCTGCGCGTGGTCTCGCCATCGGCGGAAGTGCAGGGCCATTCGCCGGAGCAGCGGGTGACCGTGCCCGGCAAGCGCAACGTCGCGATCCTAAAGATCGAGCCGGTCGGCAACTACGCGGTGCGCATCACCTTCGATGATTTCCACGACACCGGCATCTTCACCTGGAACTATCTTCACACGCTCGGCCACGAGAAGGAGGAACGCTGGAACGCCTATCTCGCCGAGCTGACCGAAAAGGGGCTCAGCCGCGATCGCTAGCCTGGCGTGTGGAAGTCCAATTGCGGCGATCCGGCTGTCGTCAAAGCGTCATGGACATAGAGCAGCGCCGGCAAAAGAGTCAGGAGGCGAAAGATGTCGCTCATCACGTCGGTCGAACAACTCGAGGCCCTTTACGGGCTGCCAGGTGAAGCCTCGGTCGTCAAGGAACTCGACCACGTGATCCCCGAATATGCCGCCTTCATCGAAGCGTCGCCCTTCGTGGCGCTGGCGACCAGCGGGCCGGAGGGGCTCGACTGCTCGCCGCGCGGCGACCTTGCCGGCTTCGTGCGGCTTGTAGATGAAAAGACGCTGATGATGCCCGACAGGCGCGGCAACAACCGCGCCGATTCGCTGAAGAACATCATTCGCGATCCACGCGTCGGGTTGCTCTTTCTGGTGCCCGGCTCGGGCACCACGCTGCGTGTCAACGGCCGCGCCCGCATCACGACCGATGCCGAGCTTTGCGCTTCCTTCATGGTCGACGGCAAACCGGCCCGCTCGGTCACGGTCATCGACGTCGACACGGTCTATTTCCAATGCGCCCGCGCCATCGTGCGCTCCGAGCTGTGGAATCCGGCCAAGCACGTCGACCAGAAGTCGCTGCCGACGCCAGGCCAGATCCTCGAGGTTACCAGCCGCAAGAACATCGACGGCGAGACCTACGACAGGGAATGGCCGGAGCGGGCGAAAAAGACGATGTGGTAAGTGCATTGATATTCGAATCAGGCGGCGGACGCCCGCGTCAGGCTTCCTTCAGAACGTCGGCGATCTTGCGCATCTGCTCGCCGATCATGTCGCATTGTTCCGGCGTCGACTGGCTCATCGCCTTCTCGATCAGCGCCATGTGAACCTTCAGCGCCTTCATCAGCAGCGCTTCGCCGGCTTCGGTCAGGTTCAGCCGCAGCACCCGCTTGTCTTTCTCGTCGCCCTCGCGGAGCAGCAGGCCGCGTGATTCAAGCTGCGGCAACAGCATGGTGATGTTGGAGCGGCCGACCAAGAGCTTGCGGGCAAGATCGTGCTGCGACATGCCGGGATGGCGGTAGAGGTTCATCAGCACGTCGAGCTGCGCCGGCTTGAGGTCGAGCGGGGCGAGCTTTATCGCCAGCGTTCGCTCCAGCACATGGCAGGCGCGCGCCACCGCGACCCAGTTGCGAAAACGCGGGTTGTCCCAGGGCAGCTCTTGCTTAATGTTCATGTTTGAACTATTATGTTCATGCTTGAACGAATGGATGGACTGCCAATATGGCATCATTTGGAATGAAGGTCATCCGGGGCGTTTTTGGTGCGGCCGAGCATGTCGCGCCGCGTCTCGGCGGGCGCGCCGCGTTCGAATTGTTTTGCCGCACTCCCAATGTCAGGGCGCTGAGCGAAGGCGAACGCCGCGCCGTGGAGCGTGCCTCATCCTTCATGGCAGAAGCGCGTCATCACCGGCTGAAGACCAGGACGGATTGCGTCGCCGTGCATGAATTCCGGCCGGAGCCGGGCAGGGAATCCCGCGGGACCGTGCTTGTCATCCACGGCTGGCGCTCGCGCACCGAATATATGCGCGCCCTGATCGAAGGGTTCCGTCGCGCAGGCTACAAGGTCGTCTCGCTCGACCTGCCCGGGCACGGCCATTCGCTCGGCCGCCATCTCAACATGGTGACAGCGGTCGATGCAGCGCGAGTGGCCGGCGAGTGGTTCGGCCCCTTTGCCGCTGTCGTCGGCCATTCCTTCGGCGGCGCGATTGCCGCCAATGCCGTGGCGGCATCGGTCAAGGGCGTGCCGCCGCTGGCGGCGCAAAAGCTGGTGCTGATCGCTGCGCCGAGCTCGCTCCCCGCGATCTTCGACGATTTCAGCCACAAGCTTAATGTCGGGCCACGCTCGCGCATCGCCATGGCCGATCGGGTGAAGCATCTGTCGGGTCGGCCGCTCAGCGAATTCACCGGCGATCGCCAGCTTGCCGAGGCGCCGGTGCCGACGCTGATCATCCACGCGCCGGACGATCGCGAGGTCCATGCCGACCATGCGAGGCGTTATGCGGGCGCGGGCGAGCATGTCCACCTGCACTGGGCCGATGGACTGGGCCACCGCCGCATCCTCGCCGACAGGGATGTCGTCGCGCGTGCGGTCGATTTCGTGAGCGGGCAGCGGGAAGCGACCCTGCACTAAATTAGGTGCGAGGTGCGCCTATCCCAGGCTGCGGCCAAGGCGCGGCTCTGTCCCGGCCAGCAGCCGCTGGATATTGGCGCGATGGCGTGCGATCACGTAGAGGCTGCCCGCGACCACCAGCAGCCGATAGGGCAGGGGTTGTTCCAGCGTGCAGACAAGCACGACCGCCGTAAGTGCCGCCAGCATCGAGCTGAGGGACACAATTCGGAAGAGTGCGAGCGTGACGGCAAATGCCGTCGCGGCGCCCAATCCTACCGGCCAGGACATCGCCAGCAACACGCCCAGGCCCGTCGCGGCGGATTTTCCGCCTGTGAAATTCAGCCAGATCGACCGGCCATGCCCCAGCAACACGGCAAGCCCGGCTAGGCAAACAGCCCAGGGCATCCGCGGGTCAAGCGCCGTCGGGGACGTGGCGGACGATATTACGAAGGGATAAAACCAGTGGGCAAGGACGATGGCGGCCGCGCCCTTCAGCACATCGATGAGCAGCACCGCCAGCGCGGGCCATTTACCCAACGTTCTGAGCACGTTGGTCGCGCCGGTGGACTTGGAACCATGCTCCCTTATGTCGATGCCCTTGAGCAATTTGCCGGCCAGATAGCCGGAGGGCGTGGCGCCGAGGAGGTAAGCGACCGCTAGGCCAACCGCACTCGCTATCCAGAAAACCATTGGCGTCGATCGTTTCCAGGCGTTGCGGAAAACCGAGATCAGTCGGCCTTTTTCTTCTGCCCAGGCTCGACCGGGAGGCCGGCCGCCTTCCAGGCGGTGTAGCCGCCGAGGATGTGCTTGACTGGCGTCAGGCCCATGTCCTGCGCCGTCTTGGTGGCTAAAGCCGAGCGCCAGCCGCCGGCGCAGAAGAAGACGAAGGTCTTGCCCGAGGCGAAGAACGGCTTGTGATAGGGGCTTTCGGGATCGATCCAGAATTCCAGCATGCCGCGCGTCACATGCCTGGCGCCGGGAATCCTGCCGTCGCGCTCGACCTCGCGAGGATCGCGCAGATCGACGAAGATCGTATCGTCGTCTTCAAGCAGCCCCGCCGCTTCCTCCGGCGAGACGACTTCGATCTCGGCATTCGCCTCGTCGAGAAGCTGGCGATAACCTTTCTTCACGGCAAACCCTCCTGGCCACGGTCCTCGCGACCGCCGAAATTTCGATCACAAAGCCTTCCGTTTGTCACGGGGTCAAGCGTGAGGGCCGGCCATCGCTGTCCATGCCGCCATGGCGCCGTTGACGGTTGCCATGAGCGCCGAATGCGTTGCGCCGTCGCGCGCCTGGATCGACATGCCATGCTGAACGGTGGCGAAAAAGGTAGCCGCGCTCTTGCAATCAAAATTCTCGGCCAACTCTCCCTCCGCCACGGCCCGCTGCAGGCGCCTTTCGAGCGCGGTGTGGTTTTCGGCGCGACGGCGGCGCAGATCCTGGCAGATCAGCCCCTGGCTTGAGTCCTGATGCAGGGCGCCAAGCGCGATCAGGCAGCCTTGCGGGCGGTCGGTCTGTGAATAGGCCTTGGCCGTCTGGGTCAAAAATCCCTCGATCGCAAGCCGCGCGGTCGGGGCTTCTTCGAGCGTCGACCAGATGTCGGAACCCTCGCTGCGCGTATAGAGGTCGATTGCTTCGAGGAAGAGCGCCTCCTTGCTGCCGAAGGCGGCGTAGAGGCTGGGCGAATTGATGCCCATCGCCGCGGTCAGATCGCTGAGCGAGGAGCCCTCATAGCCCTTGGCCCAGAAAACCACCATCGCCCGGCGCAAGGCGGAGGCTCGGTCAAAGCTTCGCGGGCGGCCTCTTTCCGACATGCTGTCCTTCTGGTTCGCTTCATTTCTGTGTTGATCGATACATAAATTACTTGACGGTACCGGGCAAGCTTGGCAGATAATTATGTATCGATCGTTACAGAATAGGAGAATCGGATGTCATCCAACCAGTTGCGCGGCAAGGCCGCATTCGTGACCGGCGGCAGCCGTGGTATCGGCGCGGCGGTCGCGAAAAGACTCGCGCGTGACGGCGCGAGCGTCGCGCTGACCTATGTGAACGGCGAGGCGCAGGCGCGCGCCGTCGTCGACGAGATCGAGGCGGCTGGCGGGCGCGCCATGGCAATCCGGGCCGATGGTCGCGATGCCCAGGCGATCGAGCGCGCCATCGACCAGGCGATGGATGCGTTTGGGCGGCTCGACATCCTGGTCAACAGCGCCGGCATCTGGCGCGCTGCACCGATCGGCACGCTGTCGCTCGCCGATTTCGATGAAAGCATGGAGGTCAATCTCAGGGCCCCCTTCGTCGCCTCCAAGGCCGCCGCGCGGCATATGGCGGATGGCGGCCGGATCATCTCGATCGGCAGCAACCTGGCCGAGCGCGTGACGGATCCAGGTCTCAGCGCCTATTCGACCAGCAAGGCGGCGCTGATCGGATTGACGAAGGCCCTGGCACGCGATCTCGGTCCGCGCGGCATCACCGCCAACATCGTCCATCCGGGCTCGACCGACACCGACATGAACCCCGCCGATGGGCCGCATGCGGAGCACCAGCGCCGGAAAATGGCGGTGCCGCGATTCGGTGAGGCGGAGGAGATCGCGGGAATGGTGGCCTGGCTGGCGAGCCCTGAAGGCCGCTTCGTCACCGGAGCCTCGTTGACCATAGACGGCGGTGCCAACGCCTGATTGTCCTCGATGCTTTGGCGAGCTTGCGAAACCCGGCGCTGCTTCGGGTCTCACGATGATGTGAAACCGTTCTGCAACACGGCCTCGCAAATTTATGGAAGCTTAACGAAATCAGTATGAATCGGTATAGTCACGTCATACATCCGCCATGCGGAGGGCGGGACCGTCCAGCGGCGCGGAACGGGAACCGGTTTCAACCGGTGCGGGTGAAGCATGAAAATCCTCGGGAACAAAAAGGCCCTCGCGCCGATTGCGATCGCGGCGACGCTTGCCTTCGGGCAGCAGCAGGCAAGCGCGCAAGGGCTTTTCGACTTGCTGTTCGGTGGCGGCATCCGGCACGATCCGCAGGGCGAATTTCCGCCGCCGCCGAAGCCGCGCAAGATTCGACCCGGCGATGAAGGAGGTGACGGCGGCGCCAGAATCAGCAGCCCGACCTACAGCACCTACAGGGCCGACAGGCTTGTGCGCGTCGACTTCAAGGCGCTGCTGCCGGCACCGCAACCCGCGACCGCGCAAGACGCCGCCTTTGTGTCCTCGGTGACGAGCAATGGCTTCCACGATGCCGTGGTCGGCTTGAGCGACTACGAATTGTTTGCCGAGCCCGACATCGCCAAGGCTCTGATTGCCTATTATTCAGCCAATCCCGATTTCATCTGGGTGAGCGACAATGCCGCCAACAGCAGGGCGCAGGATGCGGTGCGCGTCCTGGGCGAGGCGGCAAGCTATGGCCTGTCGCCGGCCGACTACTCCGTCGATGTTCCAACTGCCGCGACGTCCGCCACGCCGGCAGAGCGCACCAAGGAACTGGTCCACTTCGAGATGGCGCTGTCGGCGCGCGTGCTGCGCTATGCCCATGACGCGCAGAGCGGTCGCGTCGACCCCAACCGGATGACCGGCTATTATGATTTTCCGGCCAAGCCGCTCGATTTCGAGGGCGTGCTGAAGACGCTGGCGCATACCCAGGAGGTTCGCACCTATCTGGAATCGCGGCACCCGCAGAACGCCGAGTATCAAGCGCTGCGCGTCGAACTGGAAGCGCTCGAGGCCAGCGAGGAAAACGAGATCGTCGTCGATCCCAAGCTGCTGCTCAAGCCCGGTGAGAGCAGCCCTGAACTGCCTAAGTTGCTGACGCTGATTGCCCGCAATCTCGACGACGCGATGGGCGGCAACTATGGCGAGGTCCTTGCCAGGCTGGGCAAGAGCGAAGTCTACGAACCCGATCTGGTGCCGGTGATCAAGGCAGTGCAGCAGCGGGCCGGCATGAAGGGCGACGGCGTCATCGGCCCGCGCACGGTGGCTTCGCTGGCCGGCACGTCAAAGGCCGACAAGATCGCGAAGGTCAAGGTGGCGCTCGAAGAACTGCGCTGGTTGCCGTCGGACCTCGGCAGTCCGCGCGTCTTCATCAACCAGCCCGCTTTCACCGCCAGCTATATCGACAATGGCGAGGAGAAGTTGAAGACCCGTGCAGTCATTGGCCGGGTCACCAACCAGACCGCCTTCTTCTACAACCAGATCAAGCAGGTCGACTTCCATCCTTATTGGGGCGTGCCGCAGTCGATCATCGTCAACGAGATGTTGCCGAGGCTGCGCAGCGATCCCGGCTATCTCGACCGCGCCGGCTACGAGGTGACGGATTCGCGTGGCAAGCGCATCCCGTCCTCGGCGGTCGATTGGGGCGCCTACGGCGCCAACATCCCGTTCAGCGTGCGCCAGCAGCCGAGCGAGGCCAACGCGCTGGGCGAATTGAAGATCCTCTTCCCCAACAAGCACGCCATCTACATGCACGACACGCCGCAAAAGTCGTTCTTCGCGCGCGATATGCGCGCGCTCAGCCATGGCTGCGTCCGTCTGCAGGATCCGCGCGGCATGGCCGCTGCGGTGCTCGGCACCTCCGTCGACGATATTGCCGAGAAGCTGAAGCACGGGCATTCGACAGAGAATGTCACGCGCGTCATCCCGGTCTATGTCGCCTATTTCACCGCATGGCCGGATATGTCCGGCAAGGTCGAGTATTTCGACGACGTCTATGGCCGCGACGCCAAGTTGATGCAGGCGCTCGACGCGACCGAAGCGGTGCGCACGCCGTCAAGCTGAGCGCTGTTGTTCATGCAATTGCGGACGGCAGGCTACGGCGAAGCCGCCGAGCCTGACGCTTAAACGAGTGGCCGGCGGAAGCCGGCGTCTCGCCCGGCGATCAGCCAGTAGATCAGGCCGGCCACGAGGCCGGCGCCGGCGATGATGCCCATGTCGCCCCAGCGTTCGGGATCATCGGCGGCGTCTGGCAAGATCAGCATGAAACCGGCAGCCGCCGCGGCAGCGCCGAACAGCATGTGCAGCCAAAAGCCTCGCAACGAAAAGAACTCGGCTATCAAGGCGAAGACCAGCGTCTGCGGATCAACCCGACCAGCACCGCGACCAGATAGCCGGCGAGCACCATCAGGATGCGCTTCAGGACGTGGCCGATCATTGCCGTGCACCGTGCCCGCAATCACCGCGCGCAGTCAGCCACCAAAGTCTTGGCGATGCAAGTGCGGGAGGCCGGTGTCACGGCGGCGTCGACTCAGGCCCGCCGCAGAGACGCGGAATACCGGCCCTTCGGAATGCCATGACGACCGCAAGACCTGCTACTTGGACTCGCCGGTGATCGGATCGTAGGTGATTTGGACCTTGGCCTTGTCCGTCGTGTAGTAGGTGACGGTATAACCGTCGCTATCCCAACCGACCTCCTTCACGTAGCGAAAGTCGTTACGATGCTCGACCTTGGCGATGATGTCCGAGAGTTTCTTGGCGTTTTGCGGCGGCACTGGCTGGTCATCCGCCGCGAGGGCCGGCCCGTCGGCAAGGAGAACCGCGATACCGGTTGCCAAAACAACAGTGCGCATGAGAGCCCTCAAATCTCGTTGGCATGGATGCGCTGAGAAACTCGCATGCGGGAGGATTGGTTCCGCAGCGTAGAAAAACGCCCCGCAAAGCGCCGGCCTCGATGCGGCCGAACTTCGCCGGGCAGAAACCGATTCAGTATTTTCAGATGCGAAAGAATGCGTAATTTCAAGAAGTAGCAGCGTGGCGCGAATGCGCCAGTCGACGGAAGGAATGACTAACCATGCGCCGGATCGCGGATTCGCCACATTAGCTGTTCGTGGTAGAGCTTTCCGCAAGACCCTGATAGAATTCCGAGCATAACAGGGTGGCAACTTAGCGCCGGCCTGCCGGGGGACATCCGTCGGCGGGCGGCGAGTGTGTTTTTTGAGCACAGGTCGCCTGCTCTGGACTGGAAGCGGGGACTGGGGGCTCAATCATGGCTGAACGGAACTATACCCGTCAGCTTGCGACAATCATTTCGATCGATGCCGTAGGGTTCTCGCGGCTGATGGGCATCGACGACGAGTTGGCTGTCGCCGCCTTCGAGGAGAGGCGCGACATCATCGCCGGCAGTTGCGGCGCATTTGGCGGACGAACGTTCGGCGATGCCGGCGACAGCATCATGGCCGAATTCGGCAACCCGATCGAAGCCTTGCGGGCGGCTTTCGATTTTCAGGCCCGGATCATGGCGCTGAATTCCACGGTCGCCGAGGAAATGCGCATGCCGTTTCGCGCCGGGATCAACACCGGCGATGTCATTGTCCGCGAGGGCCGTCTCTACGGCGACGACGTCAACATTGCCGCCCGGCTTCAGGAATTCGCGCCGCATGACGGCGTCGCCATCTCGGCGACGACATGGCACCACGTGAAGGACAAGACCGCGGCGGTCTTCACCGATCTCGGCGAGTTCAGCCTGAAGAACATCGCCCTGCCGGTGCGGGTCCTGATAGCCGGTCGCGGCGGCAATGGGCCTGTCGCGGCGGCTTCCTTCGTTTCCATCCCCAGCGCGCCCGGTCACTATAAGCCCGGTCCCATCGGGCCTCCGGCGATCGCGGTGCTGCCGTTCCAGGGCAACGGCAGCGAACCCGACGTCGGCTACATGGCGGACGGTATCGCCGAGGACATCATTTACGGTCTTTCCAACACGCGTTGGCTTTCGGTCATCGCCAAGGGTTCCAGCTTTCAGTTTCGCGACGACAGCCTGGGCACAAAGCTCATCGGCAACGCGCTCGGCGCTCGCTACATCGTCGGCGGCACGTTGGCGCACCAGGACAGGCAGATCCGCCTCAACGCATCGCTCACCGATACCTCGAACGGGCGCCTTGTCTGGTCGCAACGCTTCGACCGCGATCTTGTCGATATCTTCAGCCTGCGCGACCAGATCGGCAGCGAGATCGTCTCGATCCTCGACAAGGAGGTCGATCGCGCCGAGCAGGCCCGCACCTTCCAGGTGCCGTGGGAAAGCCTGGAAACCTGGCAGTTGGTAAGGCGCGGCCGCTGGCACATGAACCGGCGCACCCGAAGCGACACCGATCTCGCGCTCGAATTCTTCGAAAAAGCCTATCGGGAGGACCCGAATTCGAGCGCCGTGCTGAACGAACTCGCATGGTGGTATTTCTGGCGGGCCTGGCTGCGCTTCGGCGACAGCGACGACCTGGAGAAAGTCGAGACGCTGGCGCGCAAGGCGCTTCTGATGGACAGCCTCGATGCGCGCCCGCATGCGTATCTCGGCGCGGCCGACATTATGCGTGGCCTTCCGGCGCTGGCGGCCGAACACCTCACTGAGGCGATCCACATCAATCCGAGCTTCGCCTTCGCCCGCTCGGCCATGGGCAGCGCGCGCCTTTTGCTTGGCGACGCGACCGGCGCCATCCCTTTTTTCCTCGATACGGAGCGGTTGAGCCCGTTCGACCTCTATCGGTTCCACAATCTGGGGGAACTGGCCGCCGCCTATTGCTTCGTCGAGGACTGGCCGGCCGCGATCGCCACCGCCGAGCGCTCGCTCAACCTGTCGCCAGGCTATTTTTACGCCAGATTCCTGAAGATAGGCGCCCTGATGAGAAGCGGCCGTCGCGACGAGGCGGCGCGGGAGCTCGCCATTTTCATGACCAGGCATCCCGATTTTTCCGAGCAGAGGATACGCTGGATACCGTTCGTCGACCCGGCAAGGAACAATTTCCTGATCGCCAATTTCGATCGGGCCAAGTCCTACGCATGATCGCCGGGGCCGACAACAGATGACTGTGACCGAATTCACATACGTCGGACCGATGCAAACCTAGGCCAGACAGATGCCGGCATTGCATCGACGTGGACAGCCGGGGGGCTTGAGCGCGCATGATCACCATGAAGTATTTCGACGCCGTCCGGGCCGCCCAGAAGAGCCAGCGCCCGGTCGCCGAGATGCCGCCGTTCGACATCGATCGATTGCGCTCCAAGGACGGAATTGCTTCCCGCATCGCCGGCCTTCTTCTCGGCGATCCGCGCTGGTTGCTGGCGCTGCTGCGCCGTTTCTGGCCGAATCTAGGCTTTGGCAACTTCCTGCTCGTCACCAAGGGCGCGGATGTTCGCGACATATTGGAGCGCGGGGACGAGTTCGAGACGCCCTACGGGCCGGAAATGGCCGAGCTGGCCCGAGGCTCGAATTTCATTCTTGGCATGCAGGACGGCGCCGCGTACCGGCAGATGAAATCGGCGGTGCTGAGCGCTTTTCCGCCGGCCGAAGTCGAAGCCGCCGTCAGGCCGATCGCCGAGCGCCATTCGCGCGACATCATGACCCGCGCCAGCCCCGGCTTCGATGCCATCGCCGGATTGATGAAGATCGTGCCGGTGCGCATCTGCCGCGATTATTTCGGCTTGGCGATCGACGATGAAATCGAGTTCGCCGACTGGTCGATCGCGCTCAGCGCGCTGTTCTTTTCCGATCCGACGGCAAACCCCACCACGCGCCAGCTTGCCGTGGTGGCCGGCGACCGGCTGATCAAAGTCATCGACCGCTCGATCGCCGCGGTCAGGGAAAAGGCAGGCGAGGACGACCGGCCGCTGGCACGCCTTGTCGCGCTGATGGACCAGGGCCGCCTGTCGCTGCCCGACATTCATTCCATCATGCTCGGCATGGTCGCCGGCTTCGTGCCGACCAATGTGCTGGCAGGCGGCAATTGCCTGGATGTGATCCTGTCGCGAACCGATGCGCGGCAGGCCGTGGATGAGGCTATCGCCGCCGGCGATACCGGCAAGCTCGACCGGGCGATCATGGAAGCCATGCGTTTCAAACCGATCTGGATCGGGCCCTGGCGCTATACCAGGCGTGACGCGGTCATCGGCAAGGGCACGCGCCGCGAGCGTCTGGTGAAGGCCGGAACGGTGGTGATGCCGGCGACGCTTTCAGCGATGTTCGATCCCGAAATCGTGCAGCGCCCGAACGAATTCGATACATCGCGCCCGCACCGCGACTACATGGTCTTCGGCCATGGCATCCACCTGTGCATCGGCGCCGAAATCGCCCGCATCCAGATCGGCGAATGCGTTCGCGCCCTGTTCAGCAAGCCGAAGCTGGCCCGCGCGCGGGGCAGGGCCGGCAAGACGGTCAATGTCGGCGCCTACCCGGCAAGCCTCAAGGTCGATTTCGAACGCTCGCAGCTTTGCCGCACCGCCGACCAGTCGATGGTGACCGTGGTCTGCCCGATCGACCGTTCGATGCCGCTTGATGCCGTGCGCGACAAGGTCGCCGGCCTCGGCAATCCGGCGATCGGCGAGTTGCGCGGCGCGCTCGACAAGGTCGGCACCATTCATTTCACCAGCCTGGCCGTCGCTCCGACAGGCAAGGATCAAAAATCGGGGCTCAAAACCGGCGCGCTGGTGTTCGAAATCTCCGGCGACGGCAGCTCCGACGATGTCATTGCCGCCATCGCGCAAACCATCGGCCACCGGTTGTGGCCGATTTTCAGGGATGCGTGCGGCCTGGCGGACGGCGGCTCGCTGGAGGACTTTCTCAAGAGGCACCATATCGAGATATCGCCGTCCTTCGGCAGCGCCGCCGGGCTGGTTTTTTCCGGCACGCCGGGGCATTCGGTGCGCCGCATCCTTGCTGAAGCTAGGCTCGCCGACAGCGTGCGTGAGATCGTCGAAAAGCCGCGCACGGGCAGCGGCAATGCGATGGATGTGCTTGCCGAGGCGCGCCGGCATGTCCGGTGCCTCGGGCAGTTCGGCTGGGCGTTCGAGCCCGCCGAAAGCCTGCTGGAAAGGCCACCCGGTCACTGGTCGCGGGCGCTGACGACAACGCTGCTGACGCCTGCGATGTTCGCCACCGTCGCGATCGTCGTCCTGGCCTGCTGGCGCATGACCTATGTGCTGGTGTTCGGAAATCCGCATGGCGTCACCTTCACCAACATCGCGATCGCCGGCACCGCGCTTCTGCTTTCGGTGCTCGGCCTGCTGGCCATTCTCGCGCTGGTCGTGGGCCTTTGCTTCCTGGCGTTGCGGCGGCTCGAGGACAAGGACCAACCGGCAAGCACGCCGGTCGACATTCGCGCGCTCGAGAAGATCCTCGCCAACGAGGATCACACCGCGCAGAACAACCTGACGGCGATCTCGACGATGAAGCCGGGCATCTTACGAAGGCTGGCGCTGAGGCTCTCCTTCTACCTGATCTCGATATCGGCGCAGAAGGTGTTCAAGCCCGGCTTTCTCGCCACCATCAACACTATTCATTTCGCCCGCTGGGTGCTGCTGCCCGGCACCGACCGGCTGGTGTTCTTCTCCAATTACGGAGGCAGTTGGGAAAGCTATCTCGAGGATTTCATTGCCAAGGCCTCGGCTGGCCTGACCGGCGTGTGGAGCAACACCGAAGGCTATCCGCGCACGCGCTGGCTGTTTCTGGACGGCGCGCGCGACGGCGATCGCTTCAAGCGCTGGGCGCGGCGCCAGCAAGTGCCGACGCTGTTCTGGTACACCGCCTATCCGCACCTCAACACAACGCGCATCCGCATCAACTCGAGGATCAGGCGCGGCATCGCTTCGGCCACCGGCAACGAGGCGCGCGACTGGCTGAGCCTGTTCGGTTCCCTGCCGCGCCCGCAAGCGCGGCCGGCGGACGCGACCAGCCTGCCTGAACCTCCGTCTTCGGCCCTCGAGGAACTGGAATCCGGAGAAATCCAATCCATCTTCTTCGGACCGTTCGGCGCGCTCGGCCATGCGCATATGCTTGCGATCCAGGTGCCGGAAGGTTTGCCGGCAACGAAGCGCAAGGCCTGGCTAGACGTCGTCATCGACAAAACCAGCTTTGGCGACGGCGTGCCCGCCGGCCGCGCGATGACCGTGGCGTTCGGCCCCAACGGCTTGCGGCGGCTCGGACTGGAAGGTGGTGTCGACGACCAACCGTTGGACACGTTCCCGGTTGCCTTCCGCCAAGGCATGGGCACGCCCGAGCGCAGCCGCATCCTCAACGACACCGGCCCTGACGCCCCCGACAAATGGCAGTGGGGCTCGCCCGACAAGCCCGTCGACGTGGTCATCGTCTGCTACGCCGAGACGCCGGCTGCGTTGAAAGCCGAGGTCGCGGCCATGAAGCGACAGACGATAGGCGCCGGGATGTCCGTGGCTGCCGAGCTGCCGCTGATGGTGCGGCGCGACGGCAAGCGGGCGGTCGAGCATTTCGGCTTCGTCGACGGCGTCTCGCAGCCGATCGTTCGCGGCACGCAGCGCGCCGCCAAAGGAGCCGCGCCAATGCATCTGCTGGCACCCGGCGAGTTCCTGTTCGGCTATCGCGACGAGCATGGCTTCTACCCGGCTTCGCCCTCCGTGAAGGCGGTGCTGGACCGCACCGGCATCCTGTCGCAGGTGCGTCGCAACCGTCAGATACCGGGGCAACCGCCTCCGCCGCGCGATTTCGGCCGCAACGGCACTTTCCTCGTCATGCGCCAGTTCGAACAGCATGTCGAATTGTTTGACGATTATTGCAGGAAGGCCGCCGTTCAGGTCGGCGACGAAACCGGCGACGCGGCCGTCACACCGCATTGGGTGGCGGCAAAGATGCTCGGCCGCTGGCAGGACGGGAGCTCGCTGGTGCGCAATCCGAATGGACGCCCGGGACGCGGCGTCGACAATGATTTCGCGCTCGGCGCCGAGGATCCGCAAGGGCATGCTTGTCCGCTCGGCTCCCACATTCGCCGTTCCAACCCGCGCGATTCGCTCGGCGAGGATCGCGAGACGCAGATCAGGATCGGCAAGCGCCACCGCATCCTGCGCGTCGGCCGCACCTATCAGAAGAAGGAAAAAGGCGGAAAGATCGAGAGGGGCCTGCTGTTCATGTGTCTCAACGCCGACATCGAGCGCCAATACGAGTTCATCCAGCAGACATGGGTCTCGTCGAACTCGTTCCAGGGCCTGGTGGGCGAGACGGACCCGACGATCGGCGCGCGCGGCGGCGGCGGGCGGTTCTCGATCCCGTCCTGGGAAAAGGTCACCGTGCTCAAGGATGTGCCGCAGTTCGTTACCACGAAGGGCGGGGGCTATTTCTTCATGCCGAGCCGCTCGGCGCTGCGCTATCTGATCTCGCGGCTCTGATCGAGGGGCGCTCAAAGCGGTCCGTGGTTTCGTGGAATCGACGAACCATCCTGAAATCGCTCAGTCGTCGTCCTGCGATTCGGCGATCTGGGCGAGCGCGGCGGCATTGGTGATGCGCAGCCCGCCGCGCTTGATGGCGATCATCTGCCGGCTGCGCCAGTCGTTGAGCGTCTTGTTGACCGATTCGCGGGTCGCGCCGAGGAATTCGCCGAGCTCTGATTGCGAAATCGGAATCCAGCCGGCGGAGTCGGCCATGACGCCGCTCAGGAACACCAGCCGCTTCGCCAGCCTGGCCTCGATGCCGAAGAAGGCCTGATCGCCAAGCTCGCCGCTGACCCAGCGCAACCGCGTGCACAGAAGCTCGATCATGGCGCGCGCCAGTGGTGGGTTTTTCTCAATGCGATCAAAGAGTTGTGTTCGGCTCAGCGAAACCAGCTCGCATGCCGTGAGGCAGATGGCGGTTGCCGTGCGCGGACGTCCGTCCAGCGCCCCGATCTCCCCGATAAGGCTGCGCGACAGCTCGATATTGGCCACCAGCTTCTGCCCGCCCGGCGAATAGATCGAAATCTCGACAGTCCCGCTCATGACGCCATAGATGCGGTCGGACGCGTCCTCCTGGACGAACAAATGCTGGCCGGCGGCATAGCGCTCCAGCTTGCAGCCCGCGAACAGCAGATCGAACTGGCGCGGGTCGATGCGCGCCAGGCGCGGCAGGTTGCTATCGTCCGCGCCGTTTGTAGCCATGATACGATTCCGCCTCTCGTTAAGCGGAAATTGTAGGATAAGTGCGTGCTCGATCAAAGCGTCGTCTCCTTCTATGGTGGCTGGCCGAATTCGGCGGGCGGGGGACAGCATTTCCGATGTCCCGGCTCGCCGAAAATTAGATCAGCCGGCAAACTGTAAGGAGACCGGGCGCACTGGCGGTTGCGGGCCGATCCTTGGAAACGCCGTCCACGCGCCTGGGCGGGAGGTACCCGGCGCGCGGACAGCAAATCTGAAAATGGCTAGGTGATCGAAAATCCCTCTCAAAAAATCCGCATCGGCTGGAGTCCGGCAACAGAGGCCGTCGCCACCGCCGTGAGGGCATCTGCGCGCGAAAAACCGGTCGGCGTCTGTGAAGATGCTCACAGATATGCGTGTCGGGCGGAGGGATTGTTATTTTAGAGACGTGTAGTTCACGTAGCGACAGTCTTTGCGTTGAAAGACAATCGCCATGATTGCCTAGTTGGCAAAGAGATCAAACGAAGTATGGCAGGAACCCTTGGCTTGACTATAACGGCCGGTCGGCGCCATGGTTTCCTTAGGGGAGGGGGCACGCCATGGCAGCCGTGAAGGGACTCCTTGTAAAGGTTCTTGGCGATGATGCGGGGCTGTCGGTGCGAGGCGGGCCGCCCCGGATCGGCGGGATCGACGCCGAACCGATCCTCTCCCTCCCGCCTGGCGCCGGCGGCGCAAATCAGGCCGCGGCCGCGGGCCGCGGCGCCACCTGGCTGCGGTTGGCCACGCAGGCCGCCGATACCGACAATCCTTGGGACCACGCCCACGACTTCATCGCCCAGAACCCGGTGCTGGCAGCCGCGGGCGCGGAAGTGCTCGCGGTTGAGCCCGATATCCTGCAGCAATGGGATTACAAGGACAGCGGCGGCGACCGTGGCATGGCGGCAAGCGCGGCTCCGGCATGCATTTTCGACGATCAGGATCCGAGCGGGGACCAGGCGACGGTCGCGGGCAGGGTCGCCTGGAATGCCGCGCCGGACTTCAGCCAGTTGATGGCGGCGCGCAACAGGGTGGGCGCCAAGCAGGCCAACATCACCATCGCCCATCTCGATACAGGTTTCGATCCGGGGCACCAAACCATTCCGGCCGGGCTTCTCGCGGCGCAGCAGCGCAATTTCGTCGATGACGGAACCGGTCCGAACAATGCCGCCGACCATGCTCCGGCCGGCACGCTGACCAGCAACCGCGGCCACGGCACCGGAACGCTCAGCCTGCTTGCCGGCAACAAGCTCGACGGCACGTCGCCGCACTGGCCGGGCTTCACCGATTTCATCGGCGGCGCGCCGCTGGCGAAAGTCCTGCCGGTGCGCATCGCCGACTGGGTGGTGCGGCTGACCACCGGCACCATGGTGCAAGGCATCGACTATGCGCGCCAGCAGGGCGCGCATGTGCTGTCGATGAGCATGGGCGGTCTTGCCTCGCAGGCTCTCGTCGACGCCGTCAACCTTGCCTATGACCACGGCCTGGTCATGGTCACGGCGGCCGGCAACAATTTTGCCATCACACCGCGCAGCATCGTTTATCCCGCGCGCTACAACCGCGTGCTCGCGGTATGCGGCGTGATGGGCGACGGCCGCGCCTACACCGGCCTCGGCATCGGCACAATGCAGGGCAATTACGGGCCGCCCTCCAAGATGGACACGGCGCTGGGAGCCTACACGCCAAACGTGCCCTGGGCCGAGATCGATTGTCGCAAGGTGGTCGACATGGACGGCAGCGGCACTTCGGCAGCGACCCCGCAGGTCGCTGCCGCTGCCGCGCTTTGGCTGGCCGAGCATTGGGAGGTGGTGAAGAATTATCCCCAGCCTTGGATGCGTATCGAGGCGGTACGCAAGGCATTGTTCGCCAACGCCCTGAAATCGACGGCCAAAATGAATGCGGCGGAGACAAGGCAGAAGATCGGGCAGGGGGTGTTGCGGGCTCTCGATGCGCTGGACTTTCAGCCGCCGGCGGCGGCAAACCTCGCGAAGCTCGCGCCCGCCACCTACACGTGGAGCTGGCTGGACTTGCTGACCGGAGGGAACTCGTTGGCGCCGCCACCGCCGGCGACGCAACGGCAGCGAATGATGTTTGCGCTGGAACTGACGCAGATGGCGCAAGGCACGGCGGCAATCGAACAAGCGATTGCCGATCCGGACGGCGATCCGGACAAGATCCCGGCCGCGGCGCGCAACCGCTATCTCGAAGCGGCGCTCGACCAGGGCAACCCGTCAAAGCCGCTCAAGGCCTTTCTGGAAGGGTGGCTCGGCCGGCCGGGCGCCGGCGCGGCCGTTCCGGCGCCGGTCATCAGCCCTGCGCCGGCCATCAAGCGCAAGCCGCGACCGCTGCCGCCGCCGCAACGCCGCCTGCGCATTTACGCGCTCGATCCATCGGTCGCCAAGCGGCTGGATTCGGTTTCCGTCTACCAGGCGACGCTTTCCGTGCCGTGGGACGACGAGCCGGCGACCGACAGGCCGTTGCTGCCCGGCCCGATCGGCGAATATCTCGAGGTGGTCGATGTCGATCCCGCGTCGGACCGCGTCTACGACCCGGTCGACCTCAACGGCAAAATGCTCTTGGCGCAGGACGGCCTGCCGCCTTCGGAGGGCAATCCGCAATTTCACCAGCAGATGGTCTACGCTGTCGCCATGACCACGATCGGCCATTTCGAACGCGCGCTTGGCCGACGGGCGTTGTGGGCGCCGCACTACGCCGAGGCGCGCGGCCGCGGCGGCGACATGACGGTGAAGGCGCATTATGTGCCGCGCCTGCGCATCTATCCGCATGCGCTGCGCGCCGAGAATGCCTATTACAGCCCGGAAAAGAAGGCGCTGCTGTTCGGCTATTTCCCGGCGACCAGCAACCAGGGCGACGTCACCACGCCCGGAACGACGGTCTTTTCCTGCCTGTCCAGCGACATCGTCGCGCATGAGATGTCGCACGCGCTGCTCGACGGGCTGCATCGCCGCTTCCAGGAAGCATCCAACCCCGATGTGCCGGCCTTCCACGAGGCCTTCGCCGATATCGTCGCGCTGTTCCAGCATTTCACCCTGAAGGAACTGGTCAGCTTCGAAATCGGCAAGGCAAGGGGCGAATTGTCGGCAGCGTCGCTGCTTTCGGGTATCGCCAAGCAGTTCGGGGAAGGCAGCGGCCGGGCCGGGCCGTTGCGCGAATATGGCGGCGCCGGCATGGCCGATCTCGACTACGACAAGACTTTCGAAGCTCATGACCGCGGCTCGATCCTGGTCTTCGCCGTCTACCAGGCCTTCCTCGCGATCGCCGATCGGCGGACCGACGACCTGATCCAGCTTGCCACAGGCGGCTCCGGCATCCTGCCGGCGGGAACCCTGCATCCGAGCCTGGTCGAGCGCCTGACCGACGAGGTCGCCAAGACCGCGAAGCAGATGCTGACCATGTGCATCCGCGCGCTCGACTATTGCCCGGCCGTCGATATCACCTTCGGCGAATATCTGCGCGCGCTGATCACCGCCGACCGCGACGCCTATCCCGACGATTCGCTGCACTACCGCCTGGCTTTCCTGGAATCGTTCCGCAAATGGAAGCTCTTGCCGCGCGACGTTCGCACCATCTCGGAGGAGACGCTCGCCTGGAGCGCCCCCGAGGATCCGTCGCCGGTCTGGCTGAAAGGGTTGCTCAGCAAGATCGACCTCGGCTGGAACCAGAAACTGAAGCGGGCCGAGATCTTCGCGCTCAACGACAAGAACCGCTACACACTGTGGAAGGCGATGCACAAGGCCTTCGCCACCAATCCGGACCTCTACAAGCAATTCGGCCTGCTGCCCGATCTGCCGCGCTACAACGAGGACGGCACCGTCATGCACCCGCCGAAGAAAGGCGAGACGACCTTCGACATCTACAGCGTGCGCCCGACGCGCCGCGTCGAGCCGGACGGCTCGTTCCGCGTCGAGGTCGTGACCGTCATCCAGCAGCGCATTCCGGTCTCGCTCGACGGTACGCCGATGCCGCAAGGCATGACGAACGGCGACGGCTTCTTCTGGTTCCGCGGCGGCGCCACGATCATCATCGATCCGCGCGAGGGCTTCGAGGAAATCCGCTACTCGGTCATCAAGAATACCGGCAGCGCGGACCGGCAGAAACGTCAGGCCGGGACGATGGCGGCCAATTATCTGTCACCGCTGAGGGCCCTCTATTTCGGCGGCGAAGTGTCGGAGCCCTTTGCCCTGCTGCATGCCAGCGACGGAGATGAGGACCATGTCTAAACGGGCAGTGACGAGGACCAGGCCGGCAAAAACGGCTCCCGCGGCGGCACAGGCATCGGGTGTCACCGTTCGGCACTACTGCCAGGGCATCGGCGATTGCCATCTGCTCACCTTCAAAAAGGCGGACGGAACGCCATTCCGCATGCTCATCGATTGCGGCATCCATGTTTCGATCACCGGCGGCCCGACGCTGGTCGGCGACATCGTCGCCGATCTCAGGAAAGAGACCGGCGGCAAGATCGACATTCTCGTCGTCACCCACGAACACTGGGACCATGTTTCCGGGTTCCTGACCGCGAAGGACCTTTTCGAGGATTTCGTCGTCGGCGATGTCTGGATGGCGTGGACCGAAAATCCCGCAGACGCCGAAGCCGCGGAACTCGACAAGTTCAAGGGCCAGGCGCTCTCCGCGCTGCAAGGCGTGGGTCAGAAGCTCGACGGCATGCAGCAGCTCAGCCCTTACATGGCCGGCGTCCGCGACGGCCTGCAATCCGTGCTCGGCTTCCAGTTCGGCGCCGCCGGCGAGCGGGTGCGCTCGGCCCGCGACGCGGCGGCCAGGCTTTCGCAAAAGCGGTCGCCAACCTATTTCGAGCCCGGCGGGCCGCCGCTGTCGGTCGACGGATTGCCCAACCTTCGCATCTACGTGCTCGGCCCGCCGCGCGACAAGGCAGCACTTCGGCTGGAGGAGAAGGCGAGCGAGATGTTTCCCCTTGCCGACGGCGGCCCGTTCGCGCGGGCCCTGATGAGCGCCCTCAAGATCAACGAGGCGGCCGACACCGGCTGTGTCGACGAACTCAGTCCGTTCGAACGCAATGTCGGCACGCCGCTTTCCGCGGCCCTGAACGGCGACAAGGGCAGCGACCCCGCCATCGATATCGGCATTTATGTCCGCAAGCATTATTCCGGGCCGGTTTCGGCCGCGGCCCCCATGGAAGACCGCGACCAGTCCTGGCGGCGCATCGACGCCGACTGGATGGGGATTGCCGCCGACCTTGCCTTGCAACTCGACCGCGGCGTCAACAACACCAGCCTGGTGCTTGCCTTCGAATTCATCGATACGGGCCGGGTGCTGCTGTTCCCGGGCGACGCCCAGATCGGCAACTGGCTGAGCTGGAAGGACCTGAAATGGCCGGTGGAGCAGGGCACCGTCACGTCAGCCGATCTTCTGGCGCGCACCGTCTATCTCAAGGTCGCCCATCACGGCAGCCAGAACGCCACGCCGCAGAAACAGGGTTTTGACCTGCTGACAAGCGCCGACCTGTCGGCCTTCATCCCCACCAGCAAGATCGACGCGGTGAAAGTGCATTGGGGCGAGATGCCTTATGACGGCATCCTGACCGCGCTCGAGACAAAGACCAAGGGGCGCGTCATCCGCGCCGACGATGCCTGGCTGGCGGACAACAACGGGAAGCCGGCTTTTGCCGCGCCGTCCGGTTCGATCCAGGCGGTGCGCAGTGTTCCGCGCGATCCTGCCCGGGGGCCGGGTGGACTTTGGGTCGAAGTGGATCTGGTCTGAGCGTGGCGGGCACCGGACGATTGCGAAAAATCGAAAATCGATCTATGGAGCGATCGGCTGAATGAGGGCGGCCATCCACTTTGCTTGATAGGTCGCCCCATGCCCGATGCATTCTCCCGCGTCATCGCCTTCCTTGCCGTGGTCATGGCCCTGCTGTTCGCCGGGCTGCATTTCCATCAGGGCCACATCGTCGCCACGCTCTATTTCATGACCGGCGCCATTCTGGTGACGGCGGTGACGCGAATGAATGTGAGGAGAGGGCTGATCTAGGCACGGCAATCCATGCCCAACCGCGCCGGCAGCGATGCTTGTGAGTTTCGTGGGCTGGATCATCCAACATATTCAGCAAGTTGGATGGTGGGCGATGCAGGGATTGACGACGCTGGCGGGCTGTACAAGGCCGTTAGGTTGCCAGTCAAGGTAGCCGTCGATCATCCAGCGCAAGATCCCCGGCCATTCGCCACCTGCGGTATTATGAGCAAGAGCAACCTGAACATCAGACAAGAGCGCTTCTGTCTTGCCCTCGCCGAGGGCCTCCCAAAATCTCGCGCTTACATCGAGGCTGGCTATGCTTCGCGCGGAAACGTGGCCGAGGCTGCAGCCGCACGCTTGTTCAGAAATGTTCAGGTTCAATCGCGGATCGGCGAGTTGCAGGCTGCGGCTGCGAGGCGCTCGGAGATCACGGTCGACGATCTGGTTGCTGAACTCGATGTTATGCTCAAGCTGGCGCGCGACACCAAAAACCCATCAGCGCCCCCTATGGCGATTTGTGCACATCGTTAGCGTGCGAGGGCCGAGGCCACCCACGGTGCGGTCTTTGCGATCTCGGTGCGTTTCCCAACTCGCGATCGATGCGCCAGCCTGGCAGCGCTATTCCGGCAGGCCAGCCTTTCGCAAACCTTCTGAAAGCAGAGCCATATCGGCCGCACGCCTGATTGAAACGACGTCGGCAAGATTGGAAATTCGTTGGCTAGGATCGAGGGCGAGAATTCGGCTCACCACCTTTTGCGCATCCTCGGTTCGGCCAGCGTGAGCATAGCTTGCAGCCGCAAAGCGCAACGACGCCAAAAAGTCCGGCTTTTCCCGCAACGACCTTTCCGCCCAAGATGATGCCTCCTCAAATCGACCAGCTAACAGATGAGCCACTGCAACCGCATTAAGCATATCGAACATGAACGGGTCGACTGGGCTCATGCGTATCGCAGTGGCCAGGTGCTGGAGGGCGGTTTCCGTATCGCCGAGGTCGGCTCTTACCCAGCCGCTGAATAGCCACGCAGTAGCCAGGTTCGGATTGAGCCCAAGCGCGCGATCAATGAACGCTGCCCCGCTATTGTAGTTGCCCACGACAAACGCGAGCGCTTCCCCGCCGAGTGAGAGCGCGATCGCGTCATCCCTGCCCAAATCCACTGCCTTCAGAGCCAGGCGTTCTGTCTCGACGGTTTCCTGCTCACGATCGGCCACCCAGCCGTTCGCCTTGCGCATGACGGCACACAACGCGGCCATGCCGTATGCCGAGGCGAATTCAGGGTCGAGTTCGATGGCTTTGTAAAACAACTGAAGGGCGTCTGCGTTGGATTCCCTGGTCAACTGATGAAGACTTGCTATGCCGCGCAGATAGTAGTCGTAAGCGTCAAGGTGCTCGGTCGGCTTGCGCTTGGCCCGCTCGATCTCTGCCTGTTCCAGCTTCGGACCGATCGCTCCGACGACGCTGCGGGTCACTTCCTCCTGCAGGTCAAAAACGTCCTCCAGCCCGCCATCGAAACGGTCGGCCCATAGATGTACTCCCGTTGTCGCGTCGATAAGCTGCCCGGTGATGCGAACCCTGCTTGCCGCCTTTCGCACGCTCCCTTCAAGCACGTAGCGCACGCCAAGCTCGCGTCCGACCTGCTTAATGTCCACTGCCCGGCCCTTGTAGGTAAAGCTCGAGTTGCGCGCGATGACGAACAACCAGCGCGTCCGGGACAGCGCGGTGATGATCTCCTCCACCATGCCGTCAGCGAAGTAGCCCTGCTCGGGGTCGCCACTTAGGTTGTCGAATGGCAAGACCGCGATGGACGGTTTTTCGGGAAGCGCCAGCGTATCCCTTTTCGAGAATTCCGAAGTGGGTTTTGCTCGACTGACCCGATAGGCGCGCACCGCGTCCACGATGTTGTGGACCTGCTGGCTACCGAGGTCGGTGTAGGCATAATCCAGTTTGCCTTTGACCTGCTCGTAAACGTTGCTCGCGACGCAGACGCCGCCAGGTTCTGCAAGCTTCTCGAGCCGCGCGGCGATGTTTACGCCATCACCGTAGATCGTATCGTCCTCTGCAATCACGTCGCCCAAATTCACGCCCATGCGGAAAGTCATGCGCTTGCCTTCGGGCAAACTTGCATTGTGAGCGGCCAATCCCTCCTGGGCTTCGACCGCACACTGCACCGCGTGGACTGCGCTGGCGAATTCGACAAGAAGGCTGTCGCCAGCGGAACCGACGATGCGTCCGTGCGACTCTGTGATCTTGGGCTCGATCACTTCGGCGCGAAGCCTCTTCAGCCGTGCAAGCGTGCCAACCTCGTCGGCTCCCATGAGGCGGCTGTAGCCGACGACGTCGGCAGCAAGGATTGCGGTGAGGCGTCGCTCCATGCTCGTGTCCTGCCTCTCCCATAGGTCGAAGCTCCGGGCGGCGAGCGTATTCCAGTCCTACCTCGAATGCGAGCGTGCAGTGCCGGCGCCGGCAGCGGTCAACTTACCACGTCCCTTTGGCCATTCCTCACATGGCGTGGTTTGTGGTCCGCGGTGCTGCCGAAGGCTACTTTGGGTCAAAACTCGACGATCACGAATAACTGGTATGCGCCTGATCGCAGCCATTAAAGTGAGCCTGTTCGTTGGGCGGCTTGTCGTGACGGTAGAGGTCTCGAAACCAGCCGCTCAACGAGCAAACCGAAAAATCCCTGATGTTTGCAACGGTCTCGGCCTTCGCTGGATTGACAGCTTTGAGCTGATCCGAACGCTCGACTTCTCCACGTCATGGAGGCGGGCTTAGTCGATGCTAACTTATCTGAGGGTGCGGCAGGCTGTCGCGGTGGGGAAAACTAGTGGCGACCCGGTGCCGACATTAGCGAAAGCTACCCCGGTTTTGGCCCTCTTGGCTAGTGCCATCAAGTACTTGATTTATTTGGTAAAGTTGGATGGTGGGCGATGCAGGGATTGAACCTGCGACCCCACCCGTGTGAAGGGTGTGCTCTCCCGCTGAGCTAATCGCCCGCCCGTAGCCCGAAGGCCAAAGCGAGCCGCGATATAAGGGAGGCGGGTGCGCGAAGTCAAGGCGATGCGGCAACCTTATCGCGCGGGTCGGTTTGCGGATTTCTTACGGCCCAACCCGAACCGCCACTCACCGCGCCGCCATGATCAGCCGTTGCGCCGTTTCCGGCGTCAGCGTGTCGAAATGCGAGATCACCAGCGTCGGTTCGAATTCGCGCACATGGCGGTCGGTGTAGCCGAAATCTACTGCGACGACGGGAATGCCGGCGGCCTTGGCGGTGTCGATGTCGGTCTGCGAATCGCCGACCATCAAGGCGTTGTGCGGATCGCCGCCGGCCAGTCTGATCGTCTCGGTGAGATGGCGCGGGTCGGGCTTGCGGAAGGCGAACGTGTCCTGGCCGCAGATCGCGGCAAAGTATTTCGACATGCCAAGCGCGCCGATCAGCGCCACGGAATTGGCTTCATATTTGTTGGTGCAGATCGCCATCAAGTAGCCGGCGGCCTGAAGATGGTCGAGCGCGGCAATGACGCCGGAGTAGGGGCGAGACTTGCCGGGAATGTTCAGCGTGTAATGGTCGAGGAACAGCTTCAGCAGCCGGTCGTGCTCTTTGGCCACCAGCGCCTTGTTTTGCGCGGCATGGGCGCGTTCGATCATGACGCGGCCGCCATGGCCGACGAAGCGCCTGAAGCCGGCCTCGTCGACAGCGGCCAGATCGCTTGCCGCCAGGCTGTGATTGAGGCTGTCGAGCAGGTCCGGCGCCGTATCGACCAGGGTTCCGTCGAGGTCGAACACGATGATCGGGCGGGTCATGGGCGGTCCTGCGGCAGTTGGGTTGCCGCAGCCGATACAGGTTGGACCGGGTTCAAGCAAGAAGCCTCGATCGGTCCACAGCGGCGCCTTTGATGGCCTTTGACGGGACAGGCAAAAATGCTAGGAGGCGCGCGAAACCCGCAAAATCGAGGCTCCGGATGGACGCAAGGCAGTTGAAAGTCGAGGCCGCGAGGGCAGCGCTTGCCCATGTCGGCAGCGGCATGCGGCTCGGCATCGGCACCGGCACCACAGCGGAAGAGTTCGTGCGGCTGCTGGCCGAGAAGATCGCGACCGGCCTTGAGGTGGTGGGCGTGCCGACCTCGGAGCGCACCGCGGCACTCTGCCGCGAGCTCGGCGTGCCGTTGTCGACGCTCGAAGAGACGCCCGAGCTCGACCTCACCGTCGACGGCGCCGACGAGGTCGATCCGGATCTGACCCTGATCAAGGGTGGCGGCGGCGCGCTGCTGCGCGAAAAGATCGTCGCGGCGGCGTCCGACCGCATGATCGTCATCGCCGACAAGTCCAAGATGGTCGAGACCCTCGGCCGGTTCCCGCTGCCGATCGAGGTCAACAAATTCGGCCTGCGCGCCACGGAGATCGCGATCGGCGCCGCCGCGGCGAAGCTCCGCCTTTCCGGCCCGGTGACATTGAGGATGACGGGAAGCCAGCCATTTGTTACAGACGGCGGCCACTTTATCCTCGATGCATCTTTTGGCCGCATTCCGGATACAAGAGCGCTTTCGAAAGCTCTCTTCGCCATTCCAGGCGTTGTCGAGCACGGTCTTTTCATCGGGCTGGCGTCAACGGCCATCATCGCCGGCGGCGACGGCATCCAAACCGTCCATGCCGCCCGAAAACCAGGGAGTTCTATCGACCATGATGTTGCATAAACGGGTTCGCCGCCTTTCGATGCTTCTGGCGGCCTCGGCAGTGCTTGCGCTGTCCTCGCCGGTGTTTGCTCAGGACGTCAGCGAATCGCACCTGAAGGCCGCGCGCGCGGCTGTCGCGGCGATCCATGCCACGGATTCGTTCGACAACATCCTGCCGCAGGCTGCCGCCGCTCTGGAGTCGCAGCTTATCCAGAAGAACCCCGACATGCAGGAGCTGATCGGCAAGACCGTGACCGAGAAGGCGCTCGCTCTGGCCTCGCGCCGCGCCGACCTCGAGAAGGAAGCGGCGCTCGCATACGCCAAGGTGTTCTCCGAGAAGGACCTCAACGACATCGCCGCGTTCTACAATTCGGACGCCGGCAAGAAGTTGCTGGACAGCGGTCCGAAGGTGACGCGTGACCTGGTGAAGGCGGCCGACATCTGGCAGAACGGTGTTGCCCGCGATCTCGCCCAGCAGGTTGGCGAGACGCTCGCGGCCGCCGCCAAGGCGGCGGCGCCGGCAGCGCCGGCTCCGGATGCCAACGCTCCCGCCGATGGTTCCGCGCCGGCCGACAATTCGGCCCCGGCTGACGGATCGGCGCCGGCCGACAATTCCGCGAACTGACCGGCTTCAGACCTGCCGGCTGCCACTGGACCACAAAGCCCGGGTTTGCCCGGGCTTTTCTTTTGTCGTTTTGCAGCCTACCTGTGCCCCGTCTTTCTCATCCGCAGGAGCCCATCACGATGGCCGGCTATGACTATGATCTGTTCGTCATCGGCGGCGGCTCCGGCGGGGTGAGGGCTGCCCGGATGGCGGCGGCGCTGGGCAAGCGCGTCGCCATCGCGGAAGAATATCGCTTCGGCGGCACCTGCGTCATCCGCGGCTGCGTGCCGAAGAAGCTCTATGTCTACGCCTCGCAATTTCCCGAACACTTCGCCGACGCCGCCGGCTACGGCTGGACCGTGCCCGAGGCGAGCTTCGACTGGCCGACGCTGGTTGCCAACAAGGACAAGGAGATCGCGCGGCTCGAAGCGATCTACAAGGAGAATGTCGAAGGCGTGGGCGGCGAGACCTTTCACTCGCGCGCCGTGCTGGTGGATCAGCATGCCATATATCTGACCGCCGAGGACCGCACCGTCAGCGCCGACAAGATCCTGATTGCCACCGGCGGGCGCCCGGCGCCGCACCCGGCGCTTTCCGGCCACGAATATTGCATCTTCTCCAACGAGGCCTTCGACCTCAAGCAATTGCCGAAAGCGATCATGATAGAAGGCGGCGGCTACATCGCCGTCGAATTCGCCAATATCTTCCACGGCCTGGGCGTCGACACCACGCTGGTTTATCGCGGCCAGGAGATCCTGAGCCGTTTCGACATGGACCTGCGCCGCTCGCTGCACGAAACCATGGAGAAGAAGGGCATCAAGATCCTCTGCCACGCGGTTTCGGAATCGGTGCGCAAGACACCGCAGGGCAGGTTGGACGTGCTGCTCAGCACTGGGCAGACGCTGGCGGTCGATCAGGTGATGCTGGCAATCGGGCGAATCCCCAACACCGAGAATATGGGCCTGGAAGGTATCGGCATCGAACTCAGCAAGACGGGCGCAATTATGGTCGACCAATATTCGCGCACCAATCTCGACAATGTCTGGGCGATCGGCGACGTCACCCATCGCGTGCAACTGACGCCTGTCGCCATCCACGAAGCGATGTGCTTCATCGAGACCGCCTTCAAGAACAACCCGACCGCGCCGGATCACGAGACGATTGCGACGGCGGTGTTCTCGCAGCCGGAGATCGGCACTGTCGGCCTGTCGGAAGACGACGCGATCAGGCGCTATTCGGACGTCGAGATCTATCGCGCCTCCTTCCGTCCGATGCGGCACACGCTCTCCGGCCGTGACGAGAAGATGCTGATGAAACTGGTGGTCGATGGCTCGACACGCAAGGTGTTGGGCGCCCACATCCTGGGGCCGGATGCCGGCGAGATGGCGCAACTTCTCGGCATCCCGTTGAAGGCGGGGCTGACCAAGGACGATTTCGACCGCACGATGGCCGTGCATCCGACCGCGGCCGAGGAACTGGTGACGATTTACAAGCCGACCTACCGCGTGAAGAACGGCGAACGCGTGTAGGAGCATACTTCGGAGTCGTCGACCATGTCTGCCGCCCCGCTCGACCGCGATTTCGGCCGGCGCATCGACTGCGTCATCGACGCGGCCATCGAAGAGCAGCGCGTCGTTGGCGGTGTGATCCTGGTCGCCCAGCGCGGCGACACGCTCTATCGCCGCGGCTTCGGCCTCGCCGACCGCGAGCAGGGCAAGCCGATGACCGAGGGCACCATCTTCCGGCTGTCATCCGTGACCAAGCCGATTGTCGCCGTGGCGGCGCTGGCGTTGGTCGAGGCCGGCCGGCTCGCTCTTCACGATCCGGTCGCCAAATTCGTCCCCGAATTTCGCCCCAGAATGCCGAACGGCGAAGAGAAGGTGATCACGGTTCGGCAATTGCTCACACACACGGCTGGCCTCGCTTATGGCTTCGCCCAGCCGACCGGAAACGCCTATGAGCGCGCCCGCGTCTCGGACGGCCTGGACCAGCCTGGACTGTCCATGGCCGACAACCTCGCGCGCATCGCTTCAGTGCCGCTCGCCTATGCGCCGGGCACGCGCTGGGCCTATTCAGTGGCGATAGACGTGCTGGGTGAGATCATGGCCAGGGCAGCCGGGGTCTCGCTGCCGGATCTCGTCGATCGCCTGGTCGTCGAACCGCTCGGCATGAGCGACAGCGGCTTTGGCGTGCGCGACGAGAATCGTTTGGCGACCCCTTACGCGGACGATCCGTCCGGACCTGTCAGGATGGGCGAACATCATCTTGTGCCTTTTGGCGACGGCCTGATCTCCCTGGCTCCGGCACGTACCTTCGACCCGGCGTCGTTTGCTTCGGGCGGCGCCGGCATGAATGGCACCGCGGCCGATGTGCTGACATTCCTCGAAACGATTCGAACCGGCGGAGGGGCCGTCGTTCGCCCGGAAACCACCAGGGCAATGACGGCCGACGCTATCGCCGGCATCGAGACGACAAGAGCCGGCTGGGGTTGGGGGCTGGGCTTCGCTGTCCTGCGCGACCCGGCCGCCGCGCAGACGCCGCAGGCCCGCGGCACATGGCGATGGGGCGGTGTCTATGGTCATTCCTGGTTCGTCGATCCGACGCGCGACCTGACCGTGGTCTTGCTTACCAACACCGCGATCGCCGGCATGGCCGGTGCGTTTCCGGATGCGGTGCGCGACGCGATTTACGGCGTCTAGAACGATGAGCGAACCGCCGCGGGTATGCCGGCGACGGTTCGAATTCAGGCTAAAGCAGCGTGCCGCGGAGGATCACCAGCGCCACCGAGAAGTAGATCACCAGCCCGGTGACATCGACCAGCGTGGCGACGAATGGCGCCGAGGCGCTCGCCGGGTCGAAGCCGATGCGCTTCAGCGCGAAGGGCAACATGGATCCGGACAGCGAGCCGAAGGTGACGATGCCGATCAGCGCCGCGCCCACCGTTGCGGCGATCAGCAGCCAGTGCGGACCGTAGTCGTAGAAGCCGAAATACTGCCAGAGCGTGATGCGACAGATGCCGACGACGCCGAGGATCGAGCCGAGCACAAGGCCGGTCGGCAACTCGCGCAACGCCACCCGCCACCAGTCGCCAAGGCCGATCTCGCGCAACGCCAGCGCGCGGATGACGAGCGACGTCGCCTGCGAGCCGGAATTGCCGCCGGAGCTCATGATCAGCGGGATGAACAGCGTCAGCACGATCGCCTTCTCCAATTCGCCTTCGTAGCTCTGCATGGCGTTGGCCGTCAGCATCTCGCTGAGGAACAGCGCGCAGAGCCATCCCGCGCGCTTCTGGATCATGGCGAGGAAACCCATCTTCATATAGGGTTCGTCGAGCGCTTCCATGCCGCCGAAACGATGCACGTCCTCGGTCGTCTCCTCGATCATCGTGTCGATGATGTCGTCGATGGTGACGATGCCGAGGATCTTGCCGTGGTCGACCACCGGCAGGGCGAGCAGGTCGTATTTGGAGATGGTCTGGGCCAGGTTCTCGCGATCGGTCAGCGGCGTCACCGTCACCGGCATGCGATCGGGCGCCACCGACAGGATCGAATCCTCGGCGTTGCCGGTGATCAGCCGGCGCAATCCGGTGGAGCGCAGCAGAAGCTGCGTCTCCGGATCGACGATGTAGATGGCGTAGATGGTTTCGCGCGTGCGCTCGACCTTGCGGATGTAGTCGAGCGTGCGCCCGACGGTCCAATCCGAAGGCACGCTGACGAATTCCGTCGTCATGATCGAGGCGGCACTGCCTTGTGGATATCCCAGGATGGAAAGCAGCGTCGTGCGCAGCGGCGGGGCCAGAGCGCCGAGCAGCTCCGAGCGGGCCGGCTCGTCCAGCTCGCGCAGAATGTCGGCGGCGCGGTCGACCGACATGGCGGTCAAAAGCTTGCTCGCCTTCGGACGCGGCAGGGCTTCCGCGAGCTCCGGCGCGGCTTCGAGTTCCGGCTGGTCGAAAATCTCGACCAGCCGCTCGAATGGCACCGCGCAGAGCAGCTCGATGGCCGTCTCGCGAGGTTCGTGGTTGAGGGCCTCGACGACGTCGGCGACGTGGTCGTTGGCGAGTACACGGGCGACGGCGACAGCTTCGTCGTCCAATACGGGGGCGAATTCGTTCATGGCTCACTCCTTGCCGTCCGGCAGGACGTGAGCCGTCAGGTCACGTCAGGGCGGACGGCGGTTGCGTTCGACTGTGACTGTCGCCAGGCATGGCGGGTTGACCTTTCTGCTCGCGGGTTTCGGTTTGGGAATTCTGCGAGCGAGCGCAACATAGGAGCGGTTTCCGCCGAGTCAATCGCAAAGAGCGCCAAAACGGGCGCAGCGCGGGGGGATCGCGATACTGTGATCAAGAGCGCCGGACGCAGAGTCGCAACTCCGCCCAAGGGCTTGGCCTGATTGCTATTTCTGCTTCAGCCGGCGGAAGCGCAGCCACTTGTCCTCGGCTGGGCGAGGCGGCTGGGTGAGGATGGTCGTGAGCTCGCGCGGCAGGCTGGGGGCGAGCGGCTTCTTGGTCGCGACCGCATCGGCGATCGAGACCACGCTGTGGTAGAATTCCTCGCCGGACAGCGAGCGTGGCGGCACCGCTTCGTGCATCACGCTGATCACGGTGACGTGCGGGCAATTGTCCTTGATCGCCTGGTGGAAGGCGATCTTGCCTTCGGGATCGAGCGCGCCGGTCGCTTCATCGAGGAAGAGCAGCCCCGGCTGCTGCAGGATGATGCGCGCAACCACGAGCTTCTGCTTCTGGCCACCCGAAAGCACCTGATCCCAGATCTTGCCTTCGCGGCTCTCGTCGGCCAGGTGTTCGATGAAGTCGCCGAGGCCGGCTTTGTGCAACGCCGCCGCCACAAGCGTGTCGCTGTGATCGCTTTCGGAACCCGGCAGGCAGACGAGCTGCTTCAGCGAGACCTGCTGCAGCTTGACCTCCTGCGCGGCATAGAAGCTCGTCACGCCTTCGGGGAATACGATGGTGCCGCGGCCGTAAGGCCACAGGCCATTGATCGCTTTGATCAAAGAGGTCTTGCCGCAGCCGGATTCGCCCTTGAGGAAGGTCCATTCGCCGCGGCGGAAGCGCAGGTTCGCGGCGCTGAGGAAAGGCGTTGCGTCCTCGCCCTGATGCGCCAGTTCGAGCTTCTGGATGGTCAGGCCGAAGACAGGGTTTTGGGTGGCGTAGCTGAAGTCGGAGCGGCCGGTCTGCTGATAGAATTCGCGTGGGCGCTGGACGTTCTCGATGGCGTTGGCGAGTTCGGTCACGCGCTGGCTGTTGGCCCGCAGCGTCGCAATCGCCGGCATCACATGGATGAACCACGAGCACTGGCTGATGAGCTGAGCGACCATTTCGGAGCCGGTGATATAACCTTTGTAGTCGAAGCGGTTGTGGATGAACGACACGAGCCCCGGTCCGTAGGCGACAATACGGGCACCGACGAAATTGTAGATCAGCTCGAACGACGTGTAGCTGGTGTTGACGATATTGAGCCGCCCCCAAGTTTTGTCGATATCGACATAGAGCCTGTCATGCATCGACTTTTGCACGCCCTCGCCATGCGAGGCTGCGACGTGGAAGCTGCGGCGCAGGAATGTCGTCAGTTCGCTGCGGTAGCTGCCCTCCGCCTGCTGCATGCGGACATTGAGCCGCTCGAGCAGACGCCCGAGCTTGACCGCGATCCAGGTGTTCAGCGGCACGTAAGTGGCGACGGCAAGGAAAGCCAGCACCGCGGTGCCGTAGCTGCCCAGGAATTCCAGCCCTTTGACCTCGACCGAGGACCCGATCAGGTTTTCGCCGATAAAGTAGAGCGACGTCGCCACGCCCAGCACGCCCATGGCGAGACCGATAGCGCCGCCGGTCATGTCCTTGATGGATTCCTGGATGCGCTGGTCGATGTTATCGGGTGCGACGATGCCGCCCGCGGCCGAACCATGCTGGGCATGGAAATGGGTATGGTTGCCGTCGAGCAGGGCCTGGTTGAATTGGTTGTTCAGCCAGCCGCGCCATTTCCGGTGCAAGGTCGTTGAAACGAGATTGCGCACGCCGGTGAAACCGGCATCCTTCAGCACAACCAGCAGCACCAGTATGCCGGCATTGGTCAGGATTGTCTGCAACGGGTGGGTGTTGGCCGCATCGTGGAGGAAGGCGATCGAATTGCCCAGCTCGCCCAACGCCACTGCGAACCAGACGCCGGCCTTGCTGGAAAGTGCCGTCAACAGCGCGATGACGAGGGTGAGCGTCCAGGCTTCCTTCCACCGGTTGGAGAACCAGTAGGCTCGCATCAGCCCCCAGAATGTACGCATCGACGATACCGGCGTCAGGGACGAGGTCTTTGCCTCGTTGGTTGTTTGCTCCGGTACTGTACGTCGCGGTCTACCGACCCCAGTCACGATCCCGCCCAAACCTTTCTTAGTTTTGTTACACAGGGTAACACCAATTGATCATTTTCCATTAATTTTCTGCCGGTGAATGTGAACAGGGTTACCCGCCGTGGCATGAAGGCCACAGAAGTCGGTGCCGAGCGGCGCGCCTGTCACGCTGATTTCGGCTTTTATTCCAGCGCGTTAAAGGCGATTGAGCCAACCAGCGGCAAGCTTCCCTTAGGGAAGGGAAAAACACGGGTTTGTGAACGAAAAAGAGGTGCTGGTCGGCCTCAATGACTACTGCGCCGTTACCGAATGCCCGAAAATTTACCGGCCGTCAGCTCTTCAGGCTTGCCCGATTCGACTATCCCGGAGGCGGCGAAATGGCCTGAGATTGTCTTGGTCGTCGCGTCGTATTTGTCGATGACAACCTCGCCGCCGCTGAAGCGGACATGGCCCACCATGGCACCGGAATCGAGGTTGAAATTGGCGCTGTTCGCCTTGGACCCGGTCTTGAGCTGATAGCTGCCGGCAAAGTCGTTCGGGCCTTCAGCGCCAGCATCGAATTGAAAGTCAGGGTCGGCGAGCCCTGTTCGGTTCCCGACAGGTTCAAAATCCGCTTGCCGGCCATTTGCATCGTCTGTGCCAGGGTGAAAGACGCCGCCCTCGGCGGACAGGCGCTACAATGACAATGGGGCCCCGAGGGCGGCGGCGCATTGACAGGAAAGCGAGCGGCGACTCTGAATGGCGCGATAACACTCAGCCCGCGGCGGTTTCCAGTTCGCCGCGCGCCTTGGCTTGGGCGACCTGGCGAATGGCGTCGGCGAGCGTGTCGGCATCCTGCGCGCCCATCACGGCATATTTGCCTTCAAGCAAGAAGCAGGGCACGCCGGTGATGCCCATGCGCGAGGCGGTGGCGATCTCGTTGCGCACGGCCTCGACATCGGCATCGGTCGGCAGCAGCGTCTCGACCACCGATGCATCCATGCCGGCCGCGCCGGCGGCTTGGGCGAGCACCGCATGGTCGCCGAGATTGGCGCCTTCCTCGAAATTCAGCTGGAAGAGGCGACGCACCAGCCGGTTCTGCACGCCCTCGCCGGCAGCGCCCGCCCAGCGGATGACCCGATGCGCGTCGAGGGTATTTGGCGCGACCTTGATGGCGCCAAAGGCGAAGCTGATGCCTTCAGCCTCGCCAAGCGGCTCGATGCGGGCATGGATCTGGCGGACGCGTTCCTCGCTGCCGAATTTGCCGAGCATATATTGGCGGCGATCCATGCCGCCGGGCGGGATGGTCGCATCGAGCTGGAATGGGCGCCAGCGGACATGCACTTCAACGTCGCTCGCGGCGGCAATGGCCTTGTCCAGCCGCTTCTGGCCGATGAAGCACCAGGGGCAGACGACATCGGACACCACATCGACGGTGATGGAGTTCTCGGCGCTCATGCTCGTCTCCTGTTTGGTCGCGGTTGGGTTGAGCTTGCGTCAGTTGGGCTTTCGCCACCAGGTCGGCAGCTGATAGCCGAATATGGGGGTCTTTTGCGGATGTTCCAGATAGCTCCAGTAAGCGAGCCATTGCTGGGTGTTGTATTGCATCGGCACGATATAGTTGCCCGAGATCAGCAGCCGGTCGAGGACGCGCACCGCAGCGACATAGTCTTGCTTGGTGCGGGCGTTCAGCATCGCGTCGATCGACGCGTCGATCGCCGGATCGGCGACCCCTGCGAGATTGAACGATCCTTCCGTCTTCGCGGCGACCGATCCCCAGCGGCCGACCTGCTCGCTGCCGGGCGACAACGAATTGCTGAAGCCGCTGGTGCCGATCAGCACCTCGAAGTCGTAGCGCTGCTTGCGCGACTGGATCTGGTCGCCGTCGAGCGTGCGGATGCCGACATCGATGCCGATCTTTTCCAGCGTGCGCTGGTAGATGGCGGCCAGCCGCTCCTCATCCTGCGATGAGGTCAGGATCTCGAAGCCGAAAGGGTCGCCCTGCGGGTCGAGCAGCTTGCCGTCCTGCACGTGGAAGCCCGCGCTCTTCAGCAATTCGAAGGCGGTTTTGAGCACCTTGCGATCCTGGCCCGAACCATCCGTCACGGGCGGACGCCAGGTTCCATCCATCACGTCCGGCGGCACGCGGCCGGGGTAGGGGGCAAGCAGCGCCTTCTCCCGTTCGTCCGCCGGATGGCCGAGCGCGGACAGCTCGGAGTTCTGCCAATAGCTCATGGTGCGGTTGAACTTGCCGCCGAACAGGTTCTTGTTCGCCCATTCGAAGTCGTAGAGCATGCCGAGCGCGCGCCGCACGACCGGATTGGAAAACTTCGGCAGCCTGGTGTTGAAGAGGAAGCCGGTGACGACAGGGGGAATGCCGGTATTGAAATATTCTTCCTTCACATCGCCCCTTCGGAAGGCCGGAAAGTCGATGTCGCGCTCGCGCTTGACGGGATCGGTCTCGTCATCGAGGGCGCAGATTCCTTTCTTGAATGCCTCCGTCTTGGCATTGGCGTTGAGAAAGTACTCTATGGTGATCCGGTCGAAATTGTCGAAGCCGCGCTTCGACGGCACGTCCTTGCCCCAGTAGTCAGGATTGCGCTTGAAGACGATGCGCTGGCCTGGCTGCATCTTGTCGACGACATAGGGCCCGCTGCCGATCAGTGGTTTTAGCGTCGTCTTGTCGAACGTGTCCTTGTCGAAGGCATGCTTCGGGACGATCGGCGTTAGCGCGATGATCAGCGGGAATTCGCGATTGGCCTTGTCGTTGAAGGTGAATTTCACGCTGTGGTCGCCGGTCTTCTCCAGCTTGGCGACCATGCTCATGCGGTCGCTGTAGGGCGGGCGGCCCTTGTCTTTGAAAACGTCATAGGTGAACAGCACGTCCTCCGGCGTCACCGGCTGGCCGTCCGACCACTTTGCGCTGGGGTTGAGGTGGAACTCGATGCTCTTGCGCTCCGGATCCATGTCGGCGCTGTCGGCAAGCAGTCCGTAGAGACTGAAAGGCTCGTCATAGTTGCGCTGCATCAGCGGCTCGAAGACGAGATTGCCGTAAACGGTGTCGATCATGCCGCGCGCCGTGGTGCGCAGGCTTTTCAGGATGAATGGGTTGAGGTTGTCGAAAGAGCCGACGACGCAATAGGTGACGTTTCCGCCTTTCGGGGCGTCCGGATTGACGTAGTCGAAATGCTGGTAGTCGGGCGGCAGCGCCGGCTCGCCTTGCATGGCGATGCCGTGCTTCGGCTCCGACTGTGCCGGAAGGAGCGAAAGAGCCAGAAACGAGGTCGCGGCGATCAGCCGAACGAGAACGCGGTCCATGACCATCTCCTTGCCGGGCGGCTTTGTGATTCGCCATGCACCCTAGAGCATTTCGTTACCCGATTGAATCGGCGGCCAAAGCGAATCGGGTTCGGCCGGTGACGCTCGCCGTCGGGGTATGAAACCACGAAGAAATCGCGGAAACCGGGCTGGATTCGGGGCCGCCGGCAGTGTAACACGCGCTCCGAAGTCATCCTGTTGCCTCATTTGGGCAACAGGTAGCTGGACCACACGGCACGAAGAAGCCGGTCCCCGGGATCATTTGAGAGGAAAGTGCACCATATGACGATCAACGCGTACCGCCTTTCGGTGCTGGCCGCAGGCGTGGTCGGCGTTCTGGGCGCCGGGCTTTTCACCGCCTCGGCTCAGCAGCAGCCACAGATCCCCCAGGGTTGGTTCAAGGCCTGCACCAAGCAGGAAGACGTCGACATCTGCAATGTGCAGAACATCGTCACCGCCGGCAACGGCCAGCTCGTCACCGGCGTCAGCCTAATCGAGCTCAAGGGCAAGGTGAACCGCAAGGTCTTCCAGGTCACGGTTCCGACCGGCCGTCTCGTTCCCCCCGGCATCGCCCTGCAGATCGATGCCGGCAAGGCGCAGAAGCTCGACTATGTGATCTGCTTCCCGGATCGTTGCGTTGCGGAAGTGCCGCTGAGCGACCAGCTCATCGCGTCCTTCAAGAAGGGGCAGGGGATCACGTTGACGTCGATCAACTTCCAGAACCAGCCAAATCCGATCAAGATCGCGCTCAGCGGCTTCAGCGGCGCCTATGACGGCCCGCCGCTGCAGCAATCGGACATCGAGGACCGGCAGAAGAAGCTGCAGGACTTCGTTGCCAAGAACAATCAGGATTTCGCCAAGAAGCTCAAGGACGAGCAGAACAAGGCCAAGACCGCGAACTGATCGCCGAGCGCCTTCCGGGAAAGAAAAAGCGGGGCAGGTCGCCCCGCTTTTTTATTGTCGCCGCCACGTCCGATGTCTCGACGCGAACGGAAAGCCGTTCACACCGGCAATGTTTCAGAGCTTCAGTGCTTCGACTGACGCTTGGGCTCGTAGCGGCCGTCCGGCAACTTGTCGAACATCTCGCCGATCTGCGGGTGCCGCACCGGCTCGCCGGACCGGTCCTCGAGCAGGTTCTGCTCGGACACATAGGCGATGTATTCGGTCTCCGAATTCTCCGCCAGAAGATGGTAGAATGGTTGGTCCTTGCGCGGACGCACGTCGGCGGGAATGGCTTCGTACCATTCCTCGGTGTTGGCGAATTCGGGATCGACGTCGAAGATCACGCCGCGGAACGGAAACAGCCTGTGGCGAACCACTTGTCCGATTGCGAATTTGGCCGTTTTCATATCGCTCACCATCGGGCGCCCTTGCTCGACGCAAAAAGCCCCCTAACATCTTGAAATTACGCGCTCTGCCGCCAAAAATCGACTCCGACTTTTGGGTGTTGCCTATTTGCACGGGCGCTGCCTCAATTCAACGCCGCGAAGGCGCCGAGCCAACCGTTTCACACGTTTCGGCTTCTGCTCTAATGCCCGGCCTGTCTGCGCCAACCGCCGGCGATCGCGCGAAAGCCGCTGCCGGGCCGCAATCCCTCGCGCATGAAGAAGGCGCGCAGCGGCGCGAAGGAGCCCAGCGCATTGAGACCGGCGCTGCGCGCCAGTTGCGCCGGCAGCATGTCGGACAGCAGCGACATGTTGAGCAGGTTCACCGCGCCGCTGCGCGCCCAAATGTCGGGACGGCGCCTGATATCATAGGCGGCGAGAGCCCTGCGCGAGCCGGGGTCGTCGCGGTTTTCGCTGGCGATTCCAATCAGATCGTCGATATCCCTGATGCCAAGGTTGAGGCCTTGGGCACCGATTGGCGGAAACACATGCGCAGCCTCTCCGACCAGCGCCACACGGTTTTGCGCGAAGCGGCCGGGCGAAGCCGCCGACAAGGGATAGACTTGGCGACCAGGCTCCACCGAAACCCGGCCAAGCATCGACTGCATCTGCTCCTCGATACGTCCGGACAAGGTTGCGTCGTCGAGTGCCGCAAGTTCCTGTGCCGTCTCCGGTTTCACCACCCAGACGAGGCTCGAGCGCCTGCCCGGCAGCGGCACCTGCGTGAACGGCCCCATCTCGGTGTGGAATTCGGTCGAAACGAAGCCGTGCTCACTGCGATGGCCGAAATTGAGGACGAGCGCCGACTGCGGATAGGGCCGCGCGGAGGCGCGGATACCGGCGGCTTCCCGAGCCGGAGACAGGCGACCGTCGGCTGCGACCGCCAGCGACGCGGAGACTTCGCTGCCGTCGGCCAACCGGGCATGGGCCCGATCGGCGTCGAGGCGCCATGATTCAACGATGGATTTCAGCCATTTGACGCCGCCATGAGCTGAGACGGCCCTGGCGAGGATGGGGATAAGAACTTTGTTTGGGAGATTGAGCCCGAACTGCTCCTCGCCGATCTCGCTGGCGCGAAATGTCACGGTTGGACTTCGGATCAGCCGCCGGGTGGCGTCGACGATTCGCATCACTTTGAGCGGTGCGGCCTGCGGCGCCAGTTCGGCGAGAACGCCCAGCCGGTCGAGGACTTTCAGCGCCGGATTCATGAGGGCCGTGGTGCGGCCATCGGCGCTGTTGGCATCCGGGCCGACCAGCGCCACGTCGAAGCCGGCTCCGGCGAAGCCGAGCGCCGCGATCAGGCCGGCCGGACCGCTGCCGGCAACCAGGATGCGGGCTTTGTCGTTGTGCTCCACGCCGGGCTTCCACGATAAGAGGCAGACCCGTCGGGAGAGACCACCCGTCGAGCCTATATCGCGGATATAGGTCAGATCAGCCGGCTTGATCAACGTGGCGATTCAGCCCATTCGATTGCAATGAGCAGCCAGGAGCATGATTTCAGCCATCTCGACCGCGCCGGCCGCGCGACGGCGGGCGTGGCGCGCAACCCACGCTTCGCGGTCATGCTTACAATCGGCATCGGCATCGCCTTCGCCTGGTTTCTTCTCGGCGCGATGGCGATCCGCGGCGCTGAAAGTCGCCTTGTCGGGGCACCGGGCGACACGCTGCTGAAAAATCTGCCGAGTCTGCCGTTGCCGGATTTTCTGGACCGGTTCTTCGCGCTTTGCCTTGCGCCGTCGCCGCTTGCCGGCCCGACCGGCATGCAAGCGCCAGCACTTGTGCTGCTGTGGTTCCTGATGGCCGTGGCGACGATGTTGCCTTCGGCGGCGCCGCTGATCCGCACCTATTGCGAAATCGCCGACACGGCCAGAATCAAGGGCGAGCCGAGCGTTCATCCGCTGGTGCTTGTTTGCGGATACCTCACCACCTGGCTTGGCGCATCCGTGGCTTTCGCAGTGTTGACACTCGCGGTCTACGCCTTTGCCAATTCCGGCCGGATGCTCGATCCTGCCGTCGGCTTCGCCGGCGCTGCCACGCTCATCGTTGCCGGCTTCTATCAATTCAGCGGCCTGAAACAGGCATGCCTGGACAAGTGCCGCAACCCGTTCTCGATCCTGTTCGCCAACTGGAGCGCCAAACCGGGCCGCATCTTCCGTTTGGGCGTGGAGCAGGGCGTGTGGTGCCTCGGTTGCTGCTGGGCGCTGATGCTGGTGATGTTTGCCGTCGGCGCGATGAACGTCTTCTGGATGGCGTTGATCGGCCTCTTCACCCTGATCGAAAAACAGACCACCGGCAGGGTGGCCAGCCGGGTTGCCGGTGCGATACTGCTTGTGTGGGCGGCTGCCCTGCTATTAGTTTCGGCGTAAGGGGAGAATTCGATGACCGACCAAAGCTGGGCAATGAAAGGGGAGCTGGTACTCTCCTGCAATTGCACGGTTTTCTGTCCCTGTGTGCTGTCGCTCGGCAGCCATCCGCCGACCGAAGGCTACTGCCAGACCTGGGCGGGATTCCGCATCGACGCGGGGCATTTCGGCGAGGTCGACCTTTCGGGCCTCAATCTCGGGCTGGTGATGGAAATCCCCGGCTATATGAGCCGCGGCAACTGGAGCGCCGGCCTGTTCATCGACAAGCGCGCCTCGGTGTACGCGGTGAAGGCGTTGACGAAGATATTCACCGGCAAGGCCGGCGGCACCACGTCGCTGCTTTCGATCCTGGTCGGCAAATTCCTCGGCGTCGAGCAGGTGCCAATCACCTACGAGACGCGTGACAAGACGCGCGTTTTCCAGATACCGAAGATCATCGATGGCGCGGTGACGCCTATACAAGGCAAGGACCGCGAGAAGGAAACGGTGATCACCAATTCCGAATATTGGATCGCGCCGGAAATCATCGTGGCGAAGTCCGACAAGAGCAAGATGCGCGCCTTCGGCCGCAACTGGAATTTTGCCGGCCGCTCGGCCGAAATCTGCAAGCTGGACTGGCGGGGACCGTGAGCAAGAACACAGGGGCCAGGAAGGCGGCGAAGAAGTTCGCGGAGCGGCTCCCGCTGCCGAAAAAGAAGGTGACGTGGCCGCAGGCGCGCGCGTTCTCCGTGCATTTGCTTACCGCGTCAGGATCGTTCCTCGCGTTCCTGTCGCTGGTGGCGGCGAGCGAAGAGCGCTGGACGGCGATGTTCTGGTGGCTGGGACTGGCCCTGTTCGTCGACGGCATCGACGGCCCGATCGCCAGGAAGCTCGAGGTCAAGGAGATCCTGCCGACATGGTCGGGCGAACTCCTCGACAACATCATCGACTACGTCACTTACGTGCTCATTCCCGCCTTCGCGCTGTATCAGCGCGGCTTCATGGGCGAGAACCTGTCCTTCCTGTCGGCGGCCATCATCGTCGTCTCCAGCGCGATCTACTATGCCGACACCGGCATGAAGACGAAGGAGAACTTTTTCAAAGGATTCCCGGTCGTCTGGAACATGGTGGTTTTCACGCTCTTCGTCATCGAGCCGGGGCAATGGGTTTCCTTTGCCGTGGTGGTGGTTGCCGGCATCTTGACCTTCCTGCCGATCAACTTCATCCATCCGGTGCGCGTGGTTCGGCTCAGGCCGCTCAATCTCGGCATGACGCTTTTGTGGTGCGCCTTCGGCGCGCTGGCCCTGGCGCAGGCGGCGCTTGCTGCCTTCTATGACAAGATCGGCGTGCTCGGCGAGCAGGTCGGCGACTTTACCAAGATCGGCATCACGATCACCGGGCTCTATCTCGCCTGCATCGGGGGCGTCATGCAGATGTTTCCCAATCTTGGCGCCAAGAAGTCCTGACCCTGGATCAGGATAATTTTTGATTGCATCGTCATGCTGACCTAGCTGTCTATCGGAGCGTGATCTTTTCCGAAATCGGTTCTCCCTTTCGGGATCATGCCCCAGATCCTGTCCGTACCCTCCAGAGAGTTGAGCGATGTCCAAGGCAATCCGCATTCACGCCCACGGCGGCCCTGAGGTCCTGACTTACGAGGATGCCGACCCCGGCCGGCCCGGAGAAGGCCAGATCCTGATCCGGCACACCGCGATCGGCCTCAACTTCATCGACGTCTACCACCGTTCCGGGCTTTATCCGCCGCCAGGCGGCTTTCCGCTGATCCCAGGCGGCGAGGCGGCGGGCGTCGTCGTGGCGCTCGGCACCGGCGTCGACTGGCTGAAGCCCGGCGACCGCATCGCCTATGCCGTCAATGTCGGGGCCTATTGCGAGCAACGGGTGATCGCCGCCGAGCGCGTGGTCAAGGTGCCGGACGGCATCAGCGACGAGCAGGCCGCGGCGATGATGCTGAAGGGAATGACGGCCGAATATCTCTTGCGCCGCACGTTTCCCGTGAAGGCCGGCGACACGATCCTCTACCATGCGGCTGCCGGCGGCGTCGGCCTGATTCTCGGCCAATGGGCAAAGCATCTCGGCGCGACCGTCATCGGCACCGCGAGCTCCGCCGAGAAGATCGAGCTCGCCCGGGCGCATGGCTTCGATCACGTCATCAACTACAAGGAGCAGGATTTCGTCGCCGGCGTTGCGGCGCTTACCGGCGGCAAAAAATGCGATGTCGTCTACGATTCCGTTGGCGCGGACACTTTCCCGGCATCGCTCGATTGCCTGCGGCCGCTCGGCATGTTCGTCAGCTTCGGCCAGTCGTCCGGACCGATCCCGCCTTTCTCCGTATCGCTGCTGGCACAGAAAGGCTCGCTCTATGCGACCCGGCCGACGATCTTCGTCTACAACGCCAGGCGCGAGGATCTTGTGAAGTCGGCTGAAGCGCTTTTCGACGTGGTCAAGAGCGGCGCCGTCGAGATCAAGATCAACCAGCGCTATGCGCTGAAGGACGCGGCAAAGGCGCAGACGGATCTCGAGGCCCGCAAGACGACGGGAACGAGCATCCTCATTCCCTAAAGCGTTTCACCGTTCACGGTGAAACGCTCAAATCCCTTTATTCTGTTGCAATTCCGGACGGAAAACCGCTTCACACTCTTCGGCATCATGCTCCGGCCGACTGCCTTTTTTTCAGTGGCTTGCCGCGTCAGAAGGCGCAGCTCACCTGAAAAACCGCTCCGGCTTTGCCGGCGTTCTCAACAGGGCTATGTTACCCCTTGAGTTTCCGCTGAAATTCTTGAAGCTCTTTCAAGTAGGGTGCTGCTTTCCGATGGGAGCCGGCCGCGCATACCATGCTTTCGGGAACACAGAACATGTCCGGGAAACTGGATGGGAGGCACTGTGAGTGCAAATCATGACGGGGCGAACCTGCTCGAGGTTCGTGGCCTTACCAAGATTTTCGGCACGCTGACCGCGTGCAATCACATTGATCTGAACATTGCCAGGGGCGAGATCCACGCGTTGCTTGGCGAGAACGGCGCCGGCAAGTCGACGCTGGTCAAAATGCTGTTCGGATCGCTCGAGCCAAATGCGGGCGAGATCTTCTGGGACGGCATGCCGGTCAAGATCACCAGCCCGGGCGTGGCGAAGAAGCTCGGCATCGGCATGGTGTTCCAGCATTTCTCGCTGTTCGAGGCGCTGACGGCGGCCGAGAACATCGCGCTTTCGCTCAATGATGGTTCGCCGATCAGCACGATTGCCGCGAAGGCGAGGGCGCTTTCCTTCAGCTACGGCCTGCCGCTCGATCCGGAATCGCTGGTCGGGGACCTCTCCGTCGGCGAACGCCAGCGCATCGAGATCATCCGCTGCCTGCTGCAGACGCCGCAACTGATCATCCTCGATGAGCCGACCTCGGTGCTGACGCCGCAGGAAGCCGACAAGCTGTTCGAAACGCTGGAAAGGCTGCGCTCGGAAGGCAAGTCGATCCTCTATATCTCGCACCGGCTGGAAGAGGTCAAACGCATCTGCGACCACGCCACGGTGCTGCGCCACGGCAAGGTTGTCGGCCACTGCAATCCGCGCCAGGAGACCGCCGCATCGCTGGCCCGCATGATGGTCGGCAGTGAGGTGAAGGCCGTGGTGCGCGCGCCGGCGGAAGGCATCGACACCGCGCCGGCATTGCTGGAGATCCGCGGCCTTACCCGCAAGCCGGCGACGCCCTTCGCCATTCCGCTCAAGAACATCAACCTCGCCGTGCGTGCCGGCGAAGTGATCGGCATCGCCGGCGTCGCCGGCAACGGCCAGGGCGAGTTCTTCGAATCCGTCTCCGGCGAAGTGCTACAGCAGGATGCCGGTTCCGTGCGCATTCGTGGCAAGGACGCCGGAGGCCTGTCGATCACCGGCCGCCGGCTGATGGGGGCAGCCTTCGTGCCGGAAGAGCGCCTCGGCCATGGTGCTGCGCCGCGCATGAAGCTTTCGGAGAACCTGCTGCTTTCTCGCCACGCCACCGACGGCAAGGCTTTCGTTGGCTCGGGCGGCATGGTCAAGAACGGCGCCGTCTATAGCGCCGCCCAGCGCATCATCACAGCCATGGATGTGCGCAAGAGCGCGCCGGACCCTGAGGCGGCGGCGCTATCGGGCGGCAATCTTCAGAAATTCATCGTCGGCCGCGAGCTCGACCGCAAGCCGAGCGTGATGGTGGTCAACCAGCCGACCTGGGGCGTGGATGCCGGCGCCGCCGCTCACATCCGCCAGGCGCTGATCGAGCTTGCTCGCAGCGGTTCCGCGGTCCTCGTCATTAGCCAGGATCTCGACGAGTTGTTCGAACTGTCGGACGCGATTGCCGTCATGCACAACGGAGAACTGTCGACCCCGCTGCCGATCGCCGAGGCGACTTTCGAGAAGGTCGGCCTCTTGATGGGCGGCGCCGAGCCCGGCCATGCCGAACACAGCCTGGAGGTGGCATGATGCGCATCGAACTGATCAAACGTCCGCAGCGCTCGGCGCTGTTCTCGGTGCTGTCGCCTTTCATCGCCTTCGTGCTGACGATGATCGCCGGCGCGGTTCTCTTCGCATTGCTCGGCGTCAATCCGTTCAGTGCCTTCGAGATCTATTTCGTCGAGCCGGTCAGCCAGGTCTGGCAGTTGCATGAGCTGGCGATCAAGGCAGCACCCCTCATCCTGATCGCGGTCGGCCTGTCGGTCTGCTACAGGGCCAACATCTGGAACATCGGCGCCGAGGGCCAGTTCATTTTCGGCGCCATCTTCGGCTCGATCATCCCGGTGCTGTTTCCCGGGTTCGAAGGCCCGCTGGTGCTGCCGCTGATGCTTTTGCTCGCTATGTTTGGCGGCGCGCTCTATGCATCCATCCCGGCGCTTTTGAAGACACGCTTCAGCACCAATGAGATCCTGACCAGCCTGATGCTGGTCTATGTCGCGCAGCTCTTCCTCGACTGGATGGTGCGCGGCCCGTGGCGCGATCCGCAAAGCCACGGTTTTCCGCAGACCATCCAGTTCGGCGATTCGGCCGTGCTGCCGGAGCTGATGCCCGATGCCGGCCGCGCCAACTGGGGCTTCGTCTTCGCACTGGTTGCCGCCGTGCTGGTCTGGCTGATGATGAGCCGCATGCTGAAAGGCTTCGAGGTGCGCGTGCTGGGGTCGAGCCCAAGGGCAGGGCGCTTCGCCGGCTTCGGCTTCAGCCGGATGGTGTTCTTCGCCTTCCTTCTGTCCGGGGCGCTGGCCGGCCTGGCGGGCATCTCGGAGGTTTCCGGCGCCATCGGCCAGCTGCAGCCTGTGATCTCGCCCGGCTACGGCTTCACCGCCATCATCGTCGCCTTTCTCGGTCGGCTCAATCCGCTGGGCATCGTGGCCGCGGGCCTGGTGCTGGCGCTGACCTATCTCGGCGGCGAAGCGGTGCAGAGCGCGCTCGGCATCTCCGACAAGGTGGCGCGCGTCTTCCAGGGCATGCTTTTGTTTTTCGTGCTCGGCTGCGACACCCTCATCCACTACCGCATCCGCCTGGTCGGCCTGGCGCTGACGAAGCCGAATGGCGCGGCCGATCTCGAAGCAGCGCCGAAGCTCGAGGAGGCCCGCTGATGGACATCACCGTCAACATCCTTTTGACCATCGCGACCGCCGCGACGCCGCTTTTGATCGCGGCGATCGGCGAGTTGGTCGTCGAGCGCTCCGGCGTGCTCAATCTCGGCGTCGAGGGCATGATGATCATGGGTGCGGTCGGCGGCTTCGGCGCCGGCTACCTCACCGGATCGCCCTGGATCGGCCTGCTTGCCGCCATCATTGTCGGCGCGCTGTTCTCGCTGCTGTTTGCCGTCATGACGCTGTCGCTGGCGACCAATCAGGTGGCGACCGGCCTGTCGCTGACGCTGCTCGGTCTCGGCCTGTCGGGCATGATCGGCACCAGCTTCGTCGGCCAGCCGGGCGTGAGATTGCCTAATCTCGACATTCCAGGGATCAGCTCGATCCCGGTCGTCGGCAGGCTGATCTTCGGCCAGGATCCGGTCTTCTACATCTCGATCGCACTCACCGCGGCGGTGATGTGGTTCCTGTTCAAGACGCGCACCGGCCTGACCCTGCGCTCGATCGGCGACAGCCATACGTCGGCGCACGCGCTCGGCATCAAGGTCATCCGCTACCGTTATCTCTCCGTGATCTTTGGCGGCGCCTGCGCCGGCCTTGCCGGCGGGCACCTGTCGCTGGTCTACACGCCGCAATGGGTAGAGAACATGAGCGCTGGCCGCGGCTGGATCGCGCTGGCGCTGGTGGTGTTCGCCTCGTGGCGTCCGTGGCGGGTGCTGGCCGGCGCCTATATCTTCGGCGCGGTTTGGATCGGCCAACTTCATGCACAGGCTTTTGGCATTCCCGTGCCTTCGCAGTTTCTTTCTTCGCTGCCCTATCTGGCAACCATCGTGGTTCTCGTTCTAATCTCGCGCAACAAGCGGCTGACGATGATGAACACGCCGGCTTCGTTGGGGCAGCCATTCGTTCCGGATCGTTGACGACAACAAAAAGACGGGAAGCTCCAAGGCTTAACTCAGAGAGGTAACACAATGAAAAAACTGCTTATTGCATTGATGACCACGGCTGCGGCGCTGTCGCTGGCGGCAACCGCCGAGGCCGCCGGCAAGCTGAAGGCCTGCTGGGTCTATACGGGTCCGATCGGCGACTTCGGCTATTCCTACCAGCACGATCAGGGCCGTCTCGAGGTCGAGAAAGCGCTCGGCGACAAGGTCGAGACCGCCTATCTGGAAAACGTCTCGGAAGGTCCCGACGCCGACCGCGCTTTCGAGCGTCTGGCGCGCGAGAACTGCAAGATCATCTTCGGCACCTCCTTCGGCTTCATGGATGCCGAGGTGAAGGTCGCCAAGAAGTTCCCCAAAGTGATGTTCGAGCATGCCACCGGCTTCAAGACCGGCCCCAATCTCGGCATCTACAACGCCCGTTTCTATGAAGGCCGCTATGTGCTTGGCCAGATCGCGGCGAAGGAATCGAAGAAGGGCCTTGCCGGCTACATCGTCTCCTTCCCGATCCCGGAAGTGGTGATGGGCATCAACTCCTTCATCCTCGGCGCGCAGTCGATCAATCCCGACTTCAAGGTCAAGATCGTGTGGGTGAACTCCTGGTTCGATCCGGGCAAGGAAGCCGACGCCGCCAAGGCGCTGTTCGACCAGGGCGCCGACATCATCGTCCAGCACACCGATTCCACGGCCGCCCTGCAAGTTGCGGAAGAGCGCAAGCTGCACGGTTTCGGCCAGTCGTCGGACATGATCAAGTTCGCGCCGAACGCGCAGCTGACCGCGCTGACCGACGAATGGGGCCCGTATTATATCAGCCGCGTCCAGGCTGCTCTCGACGGCACCTGGAAGCCGGACAATGTCTGGCTTGGCATCAAGGACGGCGCGGTCAAGCTCGCTCCGTTCACCAACATGCCCGACGATGTGAAGGCGATGGCGGAGGCCACGGAGAAGAAGATCGCCGGCGGCTGGAACCCCTTCACCGGTCCGGTGTCCAAGCAGGACGGCTCGCCGTGGCTGAAGGACGGCGAGGTTGCCGATGACGGCACGCTGCTCGGCATGAACTTCTATGTCAAAGGCATCGACGACAAGCTGCCGCAATAGGCCGCGCGGATGTTTCGAACTGGAGAGGGCGCCTCATGGCGCCCTCATTCGTTTGCAATATCGATCGGCAAGATTTTCCTGCCAAGGCGGAGCTGAGCTGGCCTTTTTGCCAGCCGACAAAGGAACGCAGAGGTCCTGAACGCCAGGTATTAAGATAAAAATCACTTCATATTTTTATGAATTCGCGCCGCTAAGAGATCGGCCCAATATTCGGTGGCGGATCCGTGACCGCTTTCACATACGACAGTGACCTTTACTTCCACGATGATCGTGCAAATCAGACGAAATCAGCTGGCGTGACACTCGCTCGCAGAAGGAGGTCTTATGCAATTGAATAAAAAACTTCTGGCAATTATCGGAAAACGCTTTCCCGCCATCTACGATGTCATCCCGCGCGGACCACAGGCTGGACTTGTGCGGGTCGCACTCAACCCGCAGCCGCTTCCGCCGCACGAACTGGGCGCCGCGGTCGCTGAGGAATTTGTCCGCTACGCCTGGGTGGCCGAGCGAGGCGGGCTCGATATGAAGGCGCTGGTGAGCGATCTCGACGACTGGTGCCCCACGCGACCGAAGATCCCGAAGCTTCCTCCGTGGTGGGGACCGTTTCCGGAGCCGGAGCCGCGCCCGGAGTGGTTCGTCGACTACCATTTAGGATTTGCCGCGCGGCTGTCGGCGGTCGCGGCCGACTCGACCGGCAAGCGCCTCGACGAGATACTCGATCAGGTGATCGACCGTTCCCTGGCTGCAATCGAGGCGATGAAGCTCTGACGAGACGCTGCCAGAACCAAAGGGCTGAGGGCGCCGCAGGGCGCCCTCTCCATCAGCATGGGTCGTCCGCCGGCTAAGTGTCAGCTTTGACGTTGAAGACGTTCATCCGCACCCGGTCGAAAGTCAGGAACGGCTGACGAGCGGTCATTCACCGCGCGGCCAACGGCGCGTTCTGGCTCCGGCGCTTCCATGGGTGTAGGGTTCTGCCATAAAGAGGCGCATATGGCGGTTCCCCCTCTCAATCGGAAGCTGCTGGCGATCCTGGCGGCCGATATGGTCGGCTACTCCAAGGCGATGGAGGCCGATGAGGCCGGCACCATTGAGCGATTGAAATCAGTTCGTGCCGAGCTATTCGACCCCGCCATCTCCCAGCACCATGGCCGCCTCATCAAGCTGATGGGAGACGGCGCGCTGGTTGTCTTCGAGAGCGTGGTCGACGCGGTTGCCTGCGCAGCGCAGATCCAAAGCGCGGCGGCGGCGCGCAATGCGGGAATGCCGGAGCCTGAGCGCACTGTCTTCCGTATCGGGATCAATCTGGGCGATGTGGCGCTGGTGGACGATGATGTCTATGGCGATGGCGTCAATGTCGCCGCGCGATTGCAGCAACTCGCTGATGCTGGCGGCGTCATCGTGTCGGGCACAGCCTTTGACCATCTGCAAGGCAAACTTGATTGGTCCCTCGATTTCGCTGGCGAGCAACAAGTAAAGAATATCACCCGTCCGGTGCGGATGTACCGGCTGAGGCTCGATAACAAGCTGCCGCGCTGGACCTTGCGTGAGGCGATGCCGGGCAGGGTTGGGGCGGCGGCGGCCATCGTGCTACTTGCTCTGCTGGGCGGCGGCGGGATATGGTGGTTCTTTCATTCAGCTGCTCTGGGTGCCAAGCCGTCGGTCGCAGTGCTGCCCTTCAACAACTTTGGCGGCGACGAGGCCACCGGCCGTCTGGCCGATGGCCTCACCGAAGACATCATCACCGATCTCGCGCAGTTTCCCGAACTCGACGTCGTGGCACGCAATTCGACGCAAGCGTACAAAGGCAAGTCGGTGGATGTCCGCCAGGTCGCGAGCGCGCTCGACGTCGGCTATGTGCTGGAAGGCTCGATCCAGCGCCAAGGCGATCGGCTGCGGATCACCGCGCAGTTGATCGATGCAAAAACCGGCAGCCATCTGTGGTCGGAGCGATGGGACAGACCTGCTGAGGACGTATTCGCCGTGCAAACCGAGATCGCCGAGCAGGTCACCAACCGCCTCGGCAACGGCGTGGGGCTGATTCAAGGAGCGGGGCGGGCTGCAGCGAAGCGCAAACGGCCGGACAACTTGACTGTCTATGACTACTATCTGCTCGGAACCGAAAGGATTGAAAAGATTACCGTAGCGGATGAGGAAGAGGCCATCAGGCTGCTCAACCTCGCTGTCGAGCTGGACCCGGAGTTCGCCCGCGCCTGGGTGGAACTCTATCATGCTCATAACATATTGGCTGGCTTCGGTATCAATCCCGAGAGCGAGATCAAGGCGGCTGCCGATGTGGCCGAACGCGCGGTGCGGCTTGATCCGAGCGACGCCGAGGCGCACGCGGTTTTTGGCATGAGCCTCAAAGACAAGGGCGACAACGCCCGCGCCAAGGTCGAGCTGGACACGGCCCTCCGCCTCGCTCCCGGTTCGGCCGAAATCCTGACATTCTATTCCGGCTTTGCGTCAGCCTTCGACGAACCCGAACGCGGCGCTCAGTTGGTCGACCAAGTCATACGGCTCGACCCGAATTACCCGATGTGGGCAACCGGTTTCTACTCCACTGCCTATTTCATGGCTGGCCGTTATGAGGACGCCTTGAAGATGCTGGAGCGCAAGACGACCGATAACTACGGCAAATGGGAGTGGATGATGCGTAGCAGCTCCTTTGCGGCTCTGGATCGAATCGATGAGGCGAATGCTTCGGTCAAGGAAACCCTCAAACGGTATCCGGACCTGACCGTCGAGGGCATGGTCAATGAATACAGCTTGAGCAAGACGGAGCGCGGTCGTTTCATCGAGATAATGCCGCTCGCCGGCTTTCCGCTTTGCGCCAAGCCCGAGGCACTGGCAAAGCTGGCCAAACCAGTGCGACTGCCGGAATGCGAGACGGGGGAGGCGCAGCCTCTCGGACAGCCATAGGACAGCTCGGCGCATAGGGAGACGTGAGCCGCTGATCGCCAGCGCGAACGGCGCGCGTAGCTAGGAAAGACCGCCGTACGTCGAAAGCGACAGTTCACTGGCCAAACGATGAATGGCGGGACGTGGCGCTTAGCGGACGCTTCGAACGGCGATCATGGCGCGCCGTTTAATTAGCCACAATGTTAGAAGTGTGTGCTCTCCGGCTATCAGACCGCCGATCCGTAAAGATCGTAGGCATCCGCGCGGTCGATCTTGACCGTGACGATGTCGCCGGCGCGCAGCGGCCGCCGCGACTGGATGTGCACCGACCCGTCGATTTCCGGCGCATCGTATTTGGTGCGACCCTTGCCGGAGGTGCCGTTCGCCTCGTCGATCAGCACCGGCAGGCGTTTGCCGACCTTCTTGGCGAGCTGCGATGCCGAGATCTTTTGCTGGCGCTGCATGAAACGGTGCCAGCGCGCTTCCTTGACCTCCTGCGGCACCTGCTCCAGGCCGAGATCGTTGGAACGCGCGCCCTTGACCGGCTCGTATTTGAAGCAGCCGGCGCGGTCGATTTTCGCTTCGTCCAACCAGTCGAGCAGCAGCTGGAAATCGTCTTCCGTCTCGCCGGGAAAGCCGACGATGAAGGTCGAGCGGATCGCAAGGTCGGGGCAGACGTCGCGCCAGCCGCGGATGCGCTCCAGCGTCTTTTCGCCATGGGCGGGGCGGCGCATGTTCTTCAGCACCTGCGGCGAGGCATGCTGCAAGGGGATGTCGAGATAAGGGAGGATTCTTCCCTCCGCCATCAGCGGAATGACGTCTGCGACATGCGGATACGGATACACATAATGCATGCGTACCCAGATGCCGAGCTTGCCGAGCTCCTCGGCAAGGTCGAGGAACTTCGCCCGCACCTCGCGGTCGCCGAACATGCTGGTTTGATATTTGATGTCGACGCCGTAGGCGCTGGTGTCCTGCGAGATGACGAGGATCTCCTTGACGCCCGCCTTGGCCAGCTTCTCGGCCTCGCGCAGCACATCCGCAGCGGGGCGCGAGACGAGATCGCCGCGCAGCGCCGGGATGATGCAAAAGGTGCAGCGGTTGTTGCAGCCTTCGGAAATCTTCAGATAGGCGTAGTGGCGCGGCGTGAGCTTCACGCCCTGCGGCGGCAGCAAGTCGATATAGGGATCGTGGCTGGGCGGAGCCGCTTCGTGCACGGCCGCCATCACGCTCTCATAGGCCTGCGGGCTAGTGATCGCGAGAACGTTCGGATGCTTCTCGCGGATCACGTCGGGCTCGGCGCCGAGGCAGCCGGTGACGATGACACGCCCATTTTCCGAAAGGGCCGAGCCGATGGCGTTGAGCGACTCGTCGCGCGCGGAATCGAGGAAGCCGCAGGTGTTGACCACGACAAGGTCGGCGCCGTCATGCTTGCGCGCGATCTCGTAACCTTCGGCGCGCAGCCGCGTGATGATGCGCTCGGAATCGACGAGCGCCTTCGGGCATCCAAGACTGACGAAACTGACGCGTGGGGCGGACATGAACTTGTTTTCCAAGAGGTGAGAGCGAGATCGAGGATTGAGCCTCAGGCTCTGCAGATCGATCTACGGCGCGTGGCTTCGAGCCATTTCGCGCGGCGCAATAGCATGCTTCGGCAGAGAAGCAAACCTGCCTGTCGACCAGCGCTGAGGCGGCGCGGCAGCCTCTCGCCTTGAAAAAGCGTCAGTGGCCGTTCGATCCGAACCATGGCGCCAGGAAAGCAAAATGGTCGGGAAACTGCTGCACGGCGCCGCCCAGAAGCATATTCACCGCGACGTAGAGGATGATCAGCAGGCCGATATAGGCTATCCAGCGATATTTATGCAGCAGGCGCGCGACAAAGGATGCGGCAAACCCCATCAGCGCGATCGACAAAGCCAGTCCGATGACCAGCACCGTCGGATGCTTCATGGCGGCGCCCGCGACGGCGAGCACGTTGTCGAGCGACATCGAAACGTCGGCAATGACGATCTGCCAGGCGGCCTGCGAGAAGCTCTTGCGTGGCGCTTTGCCGGCGATCTTGCCATCCTTGTTGTAGTCGCCGTTGGACAGCGCTTCGGTCGCGTCGCGCTCTTCCTCGTGGCTGACGCGCAGTTCGCGCCACATTTTCCAGCACACCCACAGAAGCAGAAGTCCGCCGGCGATGAGCAGCATCGGGCCGATGCTCAGCAACCATTGCGTGATCAGGGCAAAGACGATGCGCAGGACAGTGGCTGCCGCGATGCCGACAAGAATGGCGCGCTTGCGCTGGTCGGCGGGAAGGCCGGCCGCCGCGAGGCCGATCACAATCGCGTTGTCGCCGGCGAGCGCGAGATCGATTGCGACGACCTGGAAGAGAGCTGAAAGGCCCGTGGCAGTGAATATTTCCATAGACTAGAAATCCTTGCCTGAAATGAGCGTCGCCTGTACCGAGACGGCCCTAAAGGCATGGTCCGCGGGCGTCAAGACGCAGGTTTCGGCATCATCCGAAAATGGCTCGTGACGAGCGGGGAAATAGGATTTCCCGATCGGCGACCGATCATGGAACGTCGAAAAACTAGTCGTAGAGATTGTATTTCGCCCAATCCGATTCAGGGATCTCGTCGCCGATCTTGTAGCGAAATTGCAGCACTTCCATGTGGTCCGGCGCCGTCTGGCACTTGAAGTTCAGCCGGTACCATTGCCCCTTGCTGCGGAAGGCGGCGCCAGAACTCCTGATGGCGTCGGCGCTCATCTGCGGCGTGGCGAAGGCGTAGGCCACGACGCGGTCGGCCTTGTAGTTGCGGTCGTCGTGACTGATCCGGTCGAGCACCTCGGCGTCGCAACGCTGCTCGAGACGAGTCTGCGGATCGAGTTTCAAGAGGCCGGCGCGCAACGCGTTGTCCATCGCCTTGGCCGGCCAAACCAGCGCCAACGACGCCAGAGCCATCAGGCAGAGCTTTTTCATGGGCGCGAGAAGCAGCATATTTTGTCTGAGAAATCAAATAAACGCTGTTTCACCGATCGTTGACTGCAAGTGCCGCGCGGGCGAACATCAAGATATATCGGGCTGTAGCTAGAATCGGCGGCTTTCTATGCCGCTTGGTGTGCGCGCGGTGATCTGCGGTAACAGCGGGCTAGAGAGGATAACTGGCGGTGTTTGGCGGAGGGAGTGGGATTCGAACCCACGGTGAACTTGCGCCCACGCCGGTTTTCAAGACCGGTGCCTTAAACCGCTCGGCCATCCCTCCAACTCGTTGCTTTGATTGCGCTTTTCAGCCTTGGCTAAACGGCTGAAATGGGCGGTTACTACGCAACTTGCAACTATTTGGCTTTTCGATCGCTGCTTATAGCTGCCTGCAACGCGGCGTCAACTTGCTCGGTGGCGTCGGCCTGCATTGCCGGCATGACGTGTGAATAAAGGTCCAGCGTGATGCCAACCGTCGAGTTTCCCAAGCGCTCGCTCGCCACCTTCGGGTGAACGCCGGCCGTGGCGACGACCAGGAGCCGTCCTTGGGCTGGTCGAGCAACGTCAAAAAGACGGCCTGCTGCCCACGGTGGCGGGCTTCTCTATTGCTGGGATGTCATTGCGACTGCGGAGGACGACGACTTCGCCTCTACGCGCTCCAGGCAATGTTGGGGGATTTCCGGCCATGTCGCCTTTGTGCATTCATGGTCTACCACAGGTACAGCTTCGCCTTTGATATCGCCCCTGCAACAAAAAGCCCCGGGCGATACCGGGGCTCCATGTTTGTCGTGATCGGCGAAGAGATCAGAACTTGTAGTTCAGGCCGACGCGAACGGTGTGGAAGGCGATCTTGTCCGTCAAAGTGTTGGGGGGGCCAAGGTCGATAACATCTGCCTTGCCGAGATCGGTATAGAGATATTCGGATTTGATCGTCCAGTTGGTATTGATGGCGTATTCAGCGCCGGCACCGACCGTCCAGCCGGCCTTGGTCTTGGAGCCGCTGATTGCTCCATTGTTAATCTCAGTTTCAAAATGGCCGTAGGCGAGACCGCCGGTACCGTAAACCATAAAGCGGTCGACAGGGGTAAAGCCTATGCGAGCACGCAGCGTGCCGAACCAATCGACCTTTGTCTTCAAGAGGGTGACAGGAAAGGAAAGATCACCTTTGATGTCGGCGCCCTGGAAGTCGGTCTCTACGCCATAAACCACTTGGCCGGATTGCCAATTGTAGCCGGCCTGAACACCGCCCAAAAAGCCGCTTGAGCTGACATCGATACTCGTGGGGCTGCCGGTGACCTCGTGTTTGAAGGTGCCGAAACCACCGCCAGCGTTCACGCCGATATAGGCGCCGGTCCAGTCAAAGGAAGCAGCAACCGGCGCCCCCTGAAGTACGTCAGCTGCATAGGCCGTGCCGGTGGCGAGGACGAGCGCGGTAGCAAGAATAATCTGTTTCATTGGTAGCCCCTAAGTTGCCCATGAGTTCATTGCCTCAGGTGAGGGATGGCTAGCTTCCGGATCTGCCAATTGTCAACGCGACACAATCGGAAGATGCAATTATCCCTTCGAGAGATGCGCGGAGGCCACAGCGGAGCACCGCGTTCGTGCTGCCGCTGGCGGAGGGCTGCACGACAAACGCCGACAGGAGGGCTTGTTTCGCAAGTTGCTAAAATTCTCTGTGGCAGAAAAGTCACGCAGCTTGAATATGCCGGGCTTCAACCGCTGCGAGCTTTTATCCAGCTAACCGAGGCGTACCATCGTCGAGGGGCAAAAAGGGGACGCTGCCCCTTAGACTCCTCCCGAACTCGCGCCCGCTGCCTCACGGTGGCGGGCTTTTTCAGTCTAGGCAGAGAACGGCCGGTGAACAGGCTGCTACGCTTTGCAACTAAATGCTACGGACGGGGCGGCACTAAATGGCATCGCCGGCAACTCGATCGGGTTGGCCCGGACGCCTGACGGTCGTGAGCGTCGTGACGCCTGGAAACGAGCTTCGCTGTTCGGCAATCCTCCTGCCTACATCCGCGCCATAATCTCGCCCTGTTGCGGCCATAATCGATTAACATCGTGATAAGCAATTCCTGTGCACAAAGGGATTGGGGATCAAGGTGTTGCCGGCTTCGTGTCGTGGGCCTTTTGCTCCGTAGGATGGCGGCGAGACTGTAGGGGACAATCGAAAACATGCAGACTTCGGCGCGCCCGCGTCTTCGTCGCGCTTCTGCTTTCGCCCTGTGCGCCCTTTCGGGCCTGCTGCTGGCTGCCTGTGCGTCGCAACCTCAACCGAAGGGGATGGTCGACAAGAGGCCCCGCTCCAAGGAATATTTTGCCGAATCCGAATATGGCGTGAAGGCGAGCCCGCGTGTCCAGTTCATGCGGCGCGGCGGCGGCCGCGACCAGCTCGGCAAGCCGTATCAGGTGCGCGGCAAGTGGTACTATCCCAAGGAAGACAGGAAGTACGCAAAAGTCGGCCTGGCGTCGTGGTACGGCGATGCCTTCCATGGCCGGCTGACCGCCAATGGCGAAGTCTATGACACGGCCCAACTCACGGCGGCGCATCCGACCATGCCGCTGCCGAGCTACGCCCGCGTTACCAATCTGGAGACCGGCAGCTCGGTCATCGTGCGCGTCAACGACCGCGGCCCTTATCATGAAGGCCGCATCATCGACGTCTCGGAGCGAGCCGCGCAAATGCTCGACTATGACAAGGTCGGCACCGCAAAGGTGAAGGTCGAATATGTCGGCCGGGCACCGCTCGATGGCAATGACGACCAGTATCTGATGGCATCCTACCATCCGGGCAATAGGCGGCCTGATCCGTCCGACGGCCTGCCGACCGGCGTGATGGTCGCCATGAATGGTCCGTCGCCCAGCATGCAGACGGACGCGCCTCCGGCAGCCGTGCCGTTCCCCGGCCAGTTGACCAATTCGGGCCAGGCGTTCGCCGCGCAGCCGGGGCTGTCGGAGCAACCGGCGATGTCGGCGCAGGCGCCGGGCGCCAGCGACGTCACTTTGCCGGATTTCGGGCCGATCGTGCCGGAGCGGCCGCAGTTCAGGCTGCCGCCGAACTCGCCCTTTGCCATGGCCTCGCTGTCTTACGCGGATGAGCGCGTCAATCGCGCCGACGTCTTCGCCGTCCTCGACAGCAGTGGCATGTCGCCGGCCGACATCCTGCAGTCGTGGAAGAAATCGAACCGGCAGGAGCAGACGCCGGCTCTCGACTATGTCGCGGCCGGCTCCTTCGATGACGCCGCCGAAGCAAAGCGCGTGGCTGCGGCGCTCGAGCCGTTCGGCAAGACTGAAATCCAGCGGACCGAACTCGACGGCAATGACTGGTATGCGGTCAATGTCTATCCGGATGGCCATGGCAGCATCGACGACCTGCTGCAGGCAGCCTGGTCGCACGGGGCGCCGGACGCTTTGGTTGTGCGAAACTGATCAATTTCGCGCGCTCGGTTGGTTCGACTGAAAAAACCCTGATAGCCTGACCGGGCCAAATGCGGCTAACGGGTCGATATTTCATGCTGTTGCGCGCTCTTCCGCCTTTCGCCGCACTTCTGGGATTGGTGCTGATGCTCATTTGCTCCGTTCCGGCGAGCGCGCAGCTTTTCGAGACCAAGGCGACGCAAGCCTTCATGATCGATGCCGACACCGGCACGGTGCTCTTCGCCAAGGACCCGGACAAGCCGATCCCGCCGGCTTCGATGGCCAAGCTGATGACGATGGAAATGGTCTTCAACGCCATCAAGTCGAAGCGCATCACGCTCGACGACACTTTCGTCGTCAGCGAAAACGCCTGGCGCACCGGCGGCGCGCCGTCCGGGACCTCGACCATGTTCGCCAAGCTCAAATCCGATGTCCGCGTCGAGGACCTGATCCAGGGCGTGACGGTGCAGGCCGCCAATGACGGCTGTATCGTGCTCGCCGAGGGCATTGCAGGATCCGAAGCGAATTTCGCCGCGCAGATGACCGATCGCGCGCGCCAACTCGGCCTCTCGAAATCGACCTTCGTCAATTCGACCGGCCTGCCGGCCGACGGCCAGCAGACCACGGTGCGGGAGCTGACGATGCTGGCGCTGCATCTGTGGCGCGACTATCCGGAGTTCTTCCACTATTACGGCCAGCCGGATTTCACCTGGAACAAGATCTCGCAGAGGAACCGCAATCCGCTGATCGCCATGGGCATCGAAGCAGACGGCTTCGTGGCCGGCGCCAGCGAGCAGGCGGGCTTCGGCCTAGTCGGCACCGTCAGCCACAACGGCACGCGCGTGATCGCCGCACTCACCGGCCTGGCGAATGACCGCGAACGCTCGGAGGAGGCGCGCAAGCTGCTCGACTGGGGCTCGCGTTCCTTCCAGAAGACCGAGATCTTCGCCAAGGACGAGGTGGTCGGCGAAGCCCAGGTCTTCGGCGGCGCCAAGTCCGGCCTGGCCTTGAAAGCAAAGGGTGCGGTGGACATCTTTCTGCCGATCGCCAACCGCGACAAGCTGACCGCCAAAATCGTCTACGAGGGTCCGGTGGCGGCGCCGGTCGAGGAGGGGCAACCTGTCGGAGAGCTGCGCGTTTGGATAGGCGACACGCTCAGCCAGCGGACGCCGCTTTATGCCGCCGAGTCGGTGAAGGTTGGGACGCTGCCGCAGCGTGCGCTCGACGCGGCCAAGGAACTCGCTGTCGGCTGGCTGCGACAGAAACATTTGTGATCGGGCAAGTTCGTGGACCTTTTGTCGGACGGGAGCTATGACAGCGGCCAGAACGGGCAAAGGCAGTCTCGATTGGCGAGCGGATTTTTCATCACCTTCGAGGGCGGCGAAGGAGCAGGCAAGTCGACGCAGATCGCGCGGCTGGCGCGGCGCATGCGCGCCAAGAAATACGAAGTTCTGGTCACCCGCGAACCGGGCGGATCGCCCGGGGCCGAGGCCGTAAGGCATGTGCTTCTGTCCGGCGCCGCCGAACCGTTCGGCCCGAAGATGGAGGCAATCCTGTTTGCCGCCGCTCGGTCCGACCATGTCGAGCAGGTCATCCGGCCGGCGGTCGAGCACGGCTCGATCGTGCTGTGCGACCGCTTCATCGATTCCTCGCGCGTCTACCAGGGTGTCACGGGCGGCCTCGATACCGATTTCATGCAGGCGCTGGAAGCGGTCGCCATCAACGGCATGATGCCGGACATGACGCTGATCTTCGACATCGATCCCGCGGAAGGCCTGAAGCGGGCCGCCGCGCGGCGCGGCGCCGGTGACGCCGCCGACCGCTTTGAAAAGGAGACTTTGGCCATTCACCGGCGTCGCCGCGAGGCTTTCCTAGCCATCGCCGAGGCGGAGCCGGAGCGCTGCATCGTCGTCGACGCCTCCGCTGATCCCGATACGGTGGAGCACGTCGTCACCGCCGCCGTCTTCGCGGCGCTGGAAAAGCGGGTGCCGACGCAAAGGAAGCAGACGGCGCCGGCATGATCTTCGAACGCATTGCCCCAGAACAGCACGACACGCTGGACGGCGTGCCCGAACCGGCTGAAACGCCGCGGCTGATCGGCCACGCGTCCGTTGCGGCGATGCTTGCCGCCGCATACCGTTCGGGCAAGCTGCCGCATGCGCTGATTTTTGCCGGGCCGCACGGCATCGGCAAGGCGACGCTAGCGTTCCACCTGGCGCACCATCTTCTGAGGCATCCGGATTTCAAGGTGGCGCCCGACAGGCTCGCCATTCCCGATCCGGCTTCCTCTCTGTCTCGCCAGATCGCTACGGGCGCGCATCCTTCGGTGCTGCATCTCACCCGTCCGGCCAACGACAAGACCAAGAGCTTCAAGACGGTGCTGACCGTCGACGAGATCCGCAGGGTGAGCCGCTTCCTGTCGATGACCTCGCATGACGGCAGCTACCGCATCGTCATCGTCGATCCGGCCGACGACATGAACACCAACGCCGCCAATGCCTTGCTCAAGAATCTCGAAGAGCCGCCGGCGCGCACGCTGTTCATCCTGATCGTGCATGCGCCGGGCAGCCTGTTGCCGACGATCCGCTCGCGCTGCCAGATGGTGCGGCTGGCGCCTTTGGCCGCCGACGAGCTGATGGCGGTGCTGGACAATGTCGAACCGCCGCCGCCGGACGATCCGGCAGCGCGCGCGGCACTTGCCGAGCGGGCAGGGGGCAGCGCCCGTAACGCGATCCTGCTCACCCAATATGGCGGGCTGGAGATCGCCGGCGCGCTCGATGCGCTGGTAGCGGCCAGGAAGCCGGACATTGCCGGCGCCCACCGCCTTGCCGAGGCCGTGGCGGGACGCGATCAGGCGATCCAGTTCGACATCTTCAACCGCCGCGCGCTCGATCTGCTTTCGGCCGCCGCCAGCGAAGCGGCGTTGGCCGGCGATCTCGCCAGGGCCAAAACCCTGTCGGAGGCTTGGCACGAGGCGCTGAACACGATATCTGAGGCCGAGACCTACAATCTCGACAAGAAGCAGCACGCCCTGACCATGATCGACCGCCTGAATTCTGTGATGCGAATGTGACGGCCTCATCAGGATGGCAATCGCCGTCCCGATGCGATATCCACCGCCACAACTCACATTCAGACATTCATGACGGTTCATCCATGTCACGCGACACATTCTACATCACGACAGCGATTTCCTATCCGAACGGCAAGCCGCATATAGGCCATGCCTATGAGCTGATCGCCACCGACGCGCTTGCCCGCTTCCAGCGGCTCGACGGCAAGGACGTGTTCTTCCTGACCGGCACTGACGAGCACGGCATCAAGATGCTGCAGACGGCGCGCAAGGAAGGCGTTTCGCCGCGCGAGCTCGCCGACCGCAACTCGGCCGAGTTCGGTCGCATGGCAACCGCGCTCAACGCCTCCAACAACGATTTCATCCGCACCACCGAGGAGCGGCATTATGCGTCCTCGCAAGCGCTCTGGAAGGCGATGGCCGCCAATGGCGACATTTACAAGGGCGGCTATGCCGGCTGGTACTCGGTGCGCGACGAGGCCTATTACGGCGAGGAAGAGACCGAAGTCCGCGCCGACAATGTGCGTTATGGACCGCAAGGGACGCCTGTCGAATGGGTCGAGGAGGAAAGCTATTTCTTCCGGCTTTCCGCTTATCAGGACAAGCTCATCGCCCTTTACGAAAGCCAGCCCGATTTCATCGGTCCGGCCGAGCGCCGCAACGAGGTGATGAGGTTCGTCAAGTCGGGGCTGAAGGACCTGTCGATCTCGCGCACCACTTTCGACTGGGGCGTGCCCGTGCCGGGCGACGAAAAGCATGTGATGTATGTGTGGGTCGATGCCTTGACAAATTACATCACCGGCGTCGGTTATCCCGATGAAAAAGATGAGAAATGGCGGTTCTGGCCAGCCGACGCGCACATCATCGGCAAGGACATCGTGCGCTTTCACGCCATCTATTGGCCGGCCTTCCTGATGTCCGCGGGCATCCCGCTGCCGAAGCGCGTCTTCGGCCACGGTTTCCTGTTCAACCGCGGCGAGAAGATGTCGAAGTCGGTCGGCAACGTCATCGATCCTTTCACCATGGTGGAGCACTACGGCGTCGACCAGGTGCGCTATTTCTTCCTGCGCGAGGTGCCGTTCGGCCAGGACGGCAACTACAGCCATGAAGCAATCGTCAACCGCACCAACGCCGACCTTGCCAACGGTCTCGGCAATCTGGCGCAGCGTTCGCTGTCGATGATCGCCAAGAACTGCAGCGGCAAGGTGCCAGCGCGCAGCGACCTTACCGAAGCCGACACGGCGATCCTCGACCAGGCCGTCGAGGCGCTCGCCATCTCGCGCCGGGCGATGGCGGAGCAGGGCATCCACCTGGCGCTGGCTGCGATCTTCGGCGTGGTGGCGGAAGCGGATCGGTATTTCGCTTCCCAGGAGCCGTGGGCGCTGCGCAAGACCAATCCGAAGCGCATGGAAACGGTGCTGTGGACGACGGCCGAGGTCGTGCGCCGGGTGACCGTGCTTTGCCAGCCCTTCATTCCTGGATCGGCCGCCAAGCTGCTCGATCTTCTCGCCGTGCCCGCGGGCAGGCGCGATTTCGCGCACATCCATGCCGACCACGCGCTGGTGCCCGGTACGGCATTGCCGGCGCCCGAGGGCGTGTTTCCGCGTTATGTCGAGCAGGACGCCTGATGCTGGTCGACAGCCATTGCCATCTCGACTTTCCGGACTTCGCCGAGGAGCGGGCGGCTGTCGTCGCCCGTGCCCTCGCCGCCGGGATAGGCCGCATGGTGACGATCTCGACGCGCGTAAGGAAGTTTCAGCAAATCCTTGAAATCGCGGAATCTTTCAATGAAGTATATTGCTCGGTCGGCACCCATCCGCACAATGCGGCGGAAGAGCTCGACGTCACCGCTGACGAGCTGGTGCGGCTTTCCGGCCACCCCAAGGTGGTGGCGATCGGCGAGGCCGGGCTCGATTACTTCTACGATCGCGCGCCGCGCGATGCGCAGGCTCAAGGGTTCCGCACCCACATCGCCGCCGCGCGCCGGACCGGCCTGCCGCTGGTCATCCACTCACGCGATGCCGACGACGACATGGCTTCGATCCTCGAGGACGAAACAGGGAAGGGCGCCTTCCCGTTCATCCTGCACTGTTTTTCGTCCGGACGCAGGCTGGCCGAAGTCGGGGTGGCGCTGGGGGGCTATGTCTCCTTTTCCGGCATCCTGACCTTCAAGAATTCCGCAGAGCTGCGCGCCATCGCGGCCGACGTGCCGCGCGACCGGCTGCTGGTCGAGACCGACGCGCCCTACCTCGCGCCGATCCCGCATCGGGGAAAACGCAACGAACCGGCCTATGTTGCGAACACCGCCAAGGTGCTTGCCGAGACCGTCGGCGTCAGCGAGGCCGACATCGCCGATATCACCACCGGAAACTTCTTTAGGCTGTTCACCAAGATGCCGCGTGCTGACATGGCGGCCGGCTGAGCCATGAGCGACCGGCTGCGCTTTACGGTTCTTGGCTGCGGCTCATCGCCCGGCACGCCGCGCATCACCGGCGACTGGGGCAATTGCGATCCTAAGAATCCGAAGAACCGGCGCATGCGCACGGCGGCCTTGGTCGAGCGGATTGCCGCCAATGGCGCGCGCACCACGGTCGTCGTCGACACCGGCCCGGATTTCCGTGAGCAGATGCTGCTCGCCTCAGTCAAGCGCATCGATGCGGTCGTCTACACGCACCCGCATGCCGACCACATCCATGGCATCGACGATTTGCGCGGCTATGTGCACGAGCAGCGGCGCCGCATCGACATCCACGCCGACGAACCGACGATGGAACGGCTGCGCCAGGCTTTCGGCTATTGCTTCGAGACGCCGCCGGGCAGCTCGTATCCACCGATCGTCAAGCCTCACATCATCGATCACGCGGGTCCAGTGGTGATCGATGGCGAGGGGGGCGCCCTCATCCTCGAGCCGCTGCCGCAGATCCATGGCGATATCATTTCGCTTGGCTTCCGCGCCGGCGGGCTTGCCTACTGCCCGGATATCAGCGACTTCCCGGCCGCCACCGCCGAGCGCTTGCGCGACCTCGACACACTTGTGATCGACGCGCTTCAGTACCATACCCATCCCAGCCATCTGTCGCTTGGTCAGGCGCTGGAATGGATTGAGAAGCTGGCGCCAAGAAATGCCGTGCTGACGCACATGCATGTGCCGCTGGACTATGCCGCAGTGATGGCCGAGACTCCGGAGCACGTGGTGCCGGCCTATGACGGCATGGTGATTGAAATCCCTTATGAATCAAAGTGATGGAGCCGATCAGCCAGTCAGCTAAACAAACGAACCCGGACAATGATCAGCTTTGTGACGCTCTTTGCCCGCGACGTCGAACTCACGGCAGAGGTCTATCGCCGGCTCGGGTTCGATTTCACCCAGGAGCAACATGGTTCCGGGCGATCGCACCTGGCAGCCACCAATGTCGGGATCGTGCTTGAAATATATCCGGGTGATGACGCCGTCTCACCGGGGGTTATGATCGGCGTCGATATCGCCGATCTCGACGAGGTGCGCGACAAACTGCTTAGGGCCGAAATTCCGGTGTTGCGAGATATCGATCCTGCCTCAGGTCCGCGCAGCATGATCGCGTCCGATCCGGAGGGCCGCAAGATCTTCATTCGCTCTCGTGCGAGATACGATAGTTCCATAATCTATCTTATGCGACTTTTCTATATGGGCTGCGAAGATGGATGGATGTGTCACGCCGCCCCTTGCCTCAACCGCACCGAGCTCTTGCGCATCAGCGCACTGCCCGGCTACTCGTGAACGTGATCGGCACGATCGTCCGGCAGGCCTAAATCCGGCTTTCCTCATGGCTCCTCAAATCTCTGCACGGATATCTGAATTCATCGAAGCACTTCCGTTGGAGGCGGGACTTCGGGTGCTGGAGATCGGGTGCGGCCCTGGCGTTGCCGCTCGTGCCGTCGCGAAGCGGATCGGTGACGGATTCGTCCTGGCGATTCGATCGTTCGGAGAAGGCAGTCCGATTGGCGCGGGCGGGATCGTCCAATGAAATGGCCGCAGGCAGCCTCGATTTCAGGTGTGTTGCGATCGAGGATTTCGCCTTGAATTCCGGTGACGCTCCCTTCGACATCGCCTTTGCCATGCGGGTCGGCGCGCTTGACGGGCGTCACCCTGAAGCAAGCCAGGCGGCGCTGAAGCGGATCAAGGCCGCGCTGAAGCCGGGCGGCAGGCTCTTCATCGATGGTGGCGATCCTTTGAAGGAAATCGAATTGGGTTGCGGCTTGCGGTCCTAGAAAAACCCTTCGAGAAACGCCGCCGTCTCGTCCGCGATGCCGACGATCTTGTTCGTCGCCTGGCGATAGAACTTGAAATTGAGTTCGGTCTCCGGCCGTCCGTCCTTCCAATCCTTGAACCGCTTGAGCTCGTCACGGCCCAGCCGTTTGATCGCCAGGACGGTGCGGCGGATAGAAACGCTGACCAATGGCGTCTGGCGCTCGAGGTCCGGTCGTTTTGCAATTGCCTTGGAAGAGGTCACCACGCCCCGCGCGACAAGCCCCTGCCCGCCTTCGTTCTCGCTGGCGAACAGGAAGATGACGTCGCCTTCGGCGATGTGCTTGCCGCCATACATGGTTTTGTGGGCGGCGAAGACGAACGTCTCGGCTTGCGGTTCATCGATCTCGGCCTTGATGGCATATGCCATGCCTTATGGCTCCTGGCTGAGGCCGATCCGGTAGCTCAGCACGCGCTGGGCGCCCGGCTCGATCATCATCACGCCCGGCTTATCGGCGAATTCGCCGTCGAAATCGACGGGACTGGCGACGCCGTGCCAGGGCTCGATGCACAGGAACGGCGCGCCGCCGGGCTTGGACCAGATACCCAGCTCGTTGAATCCCTGCCATGATATTTCGATCGCCGGCCCGCGATCAGCGCCATAGCGCACGCTGGTGCTGGCCGGCCGGTCGAGGATGACCGCGTCGTCGTCGAACAGTTTCTCGGAAAGTGGGAGAGTCTTTCCCTCGATGGGCGTAGGTTGCGGTGTTGCCAGCAGCAGGCCGTCCTTGAGGCGGCGGACCGGCGCCGGTTCATCGTCGGCGAAGGTCAGCCGATAGGCTTCCTTGGGCAGTTCGGGCAGCAGCGGCCAGTTGAATGCCGGATGCGCGCCGATCGAGGCCGGCAAAGGTTGGTCTCCGGTGTTGGCGATGTCGAAGGTGACGCCGAGTTGCCGGGGTTTCAGGTCGTAGCCGATGGCCAGGCGAAAGGCGAACGGGTAGTGCGTCCACGTCTCGGCGTCATCCGTCAGCACCAATGTGCAGGAGGTCGGCCCCTGCTCCGCCCAATCAAAACGCCGGTCGCGGGCAAAGCCGTGCTGCGTCATCGGATAGCTTTGCCCGCGATGCAGCAGCCGATCGCCCTTCAGCCGGCCGACGATCGGGAACAGGACCGGCGAATGACGGCGCCAGGCGGAGCCTGCCTGCCACAGAAGCTCGGTGCCGTCCGCATCGCGCAGCGAGACCAGCTCAGCCCCCTGCCCGACGATGGTCGCCGAAATGCCCTCAGCTTGAAGCGTCAGCTGTTCCATGGATCCTCGCGAGGCTGGTGGCGTGCCGGCAAGGCTAGCAAATGCCCGAGCATGAACTCAAGGCTTAGGGCGTGCCGCGCAACCTTGTAGCCGCCCCAAAAAATGGCCGGAGGTTCCCCTCCGGCCACGCCAGATCAGCAGTGTTGCCTGCTACGGTCCGGGTTATTCGCGCTCGCCGGTGAAATTCAGCAGCAGCTGGAAGATGTTGATGAAGTTCAGGTAGAGCGAGAAGGCGCCGAAGACGGCGAGCTTCTGCTGCGATTCTGCATCGAAGTTCTCCGCATACTGCTCCTTGATCGTCTGCGTGTCCCAGGCGGTGAGGCCGATGAAGACGGCAATGCCGATCACCGAGATGGCGAACTGCAGCGCGGTCGAACCGAGGAACAGGTTGACCAGGCTCGCGATCACCACGCCGATCAGGCCCATGATCAGGAAGGACGAGAACTGCGTCAGGTCACGCCTGGTCGTGTAGCCGTAGAGGCTGGTGGCGCCGAACATCGTGGCGGCGATGAAGAAGGTGCGCGCGATGCTGGTCGAGGTGAAGACCAGGAACACGGAGGCGAGCGACAGGCCCATGACCGCGCAGAAGGCCCAGAACATCGCCTGCGCGCTCGCAGCCGACATGGTCTGTATCTTGAACGAGAAGAGCATGACGAAGGCCAGCGGCGCCAGCATCACCACCCATTTCAGCGGGCTGGAGAAGATCGGCACATAGAGTGCTGGCGTCGAGGCCACGAAAAAGGCGACGAGGCCGGTGACGACAAGGCCGAGGCCCATATAGTTGTAGACGCGCAGCATGTGTTTGCGCAGGCCTTCGTCATAGACGGCTCCGGCCTGGGCGCCGGCGCCGACGCGGTAACCCAGATTGGGGGTGTTCATTTGGTTCTCCTTGGTTCTCAGTAGAGCGTCGGTTTCTCAGTAAAGAGTTTTGGCAAGTTTCTCGGCGGCACGGTCGAGATTGCCGGCGTCGCTGCGTCCGACCACCGCATAGGCAACCTCGCCGATCTGGAAATAGGCCGACGAAATGTCGTCGGAGGGCGCGACCGTTGGCTTCACCACATCGAACGTGCCCGGCCTGATAGCGAACAGCGAGACAAGACCGAGGTCCTTGGTCTCGACCGCCACTTCGACGCTTGGCCCGAATTGCGAGGGATAGACCTGGACGTCGCGGATCTTCCAGTCGTCGGGCAGCGACGGCATGACGATCGCGGTCGCGGCGCGGATCTCATCGGCATTGTAGCCTGGCGCTTCCTGCTGCGAGGGCATCGTCTCGCGCACCAAAGTCGTCCGGTGCGCCCTGACCGCATCCTCGACATAGGCCGGCGGCTGCGTCGAGGCGACCACCTTGGTCACCGCGATCGGCCCGAACATACTGTTGGCCAGCCAGCCTGCCGCGACCAGCACGGCGGCGGCCGCGGCTCGCTGCAGCACGGCAAGGATGCGACCCCTGGCAAGCGCTCTTTCCAGCCGTCGCGCCGCTTCGGTGGTGGCCGGACGCGCCATGCCGACGGGACCGGCAAGCGCCACGCGCAGTTCGTCGCGCGTCCTGAGATCGAACATCACACGCGCCGCCACTTCCGGGCGCGCCGACAGGAACGCCTCGACCTCGATGCGGCGGGCGACGTCCAGCTGATCGTCGACATAGGCGTCGAGGTCGGCATCGGTCACGGGATCGACCATGGCAGTCATTGATCGTCTCCCACGATCCTGAGATGGGACCTGGCTTTCAGCGGCGCGCCCTCCTCCATCTCGCGCAGCGCCGCACGCGCGCGGCCGATGCGCGACATCAAGGTTCCAAGCGGCACGCCGACGACTTCGGCGGCTTGCTGATAGGAAAGCCCTTCGATGGCGACGAGATGCAGGGCGGAGCGCTGTTCCTCCGGCAGCGAAAGAAACGCTTCCCGGACCTGCGACAGGCGCACCGAGTGGTCCTGAGATGCCGGCATGCTCTGGTCGGCGACAAGGCCGGCCTGTTCGATGCGCGCTGCCTCGGAGCGGCGCGAACGCATGCGGTCGATGAAGATGTTGTGCACGATCGCCAGAAGCCAGGCGCGCAGATTGCCGCCCGAGCGAAAGGTCGCGCGCCGCTCATAGGCGCGCACCAGCGCGTCATGGACCAGATCCTCGGCGTCAGTGCCGTCGCGCGTCAGCGAGCGCGCGTAACGCCGCAGCGATCCCAACTGCCCGACAATATCGAAGCGTGCCATCGACCGTTTCATGCCCTGTTTACGGAGCATGTGGGGATTTTAATCCTTGCCCTATTTCTTTTTCGGCCTGGCGGACGTTGCGCCGGACCCTGCCTAAGCGCGTACGGGCAACCACCGGAGGAAATGCTGGCGAAGCAAGACAGATTTGCGTATCACTCCGCCGCCATTGGAGTGCTATCGATGTTCGAGACCTTGCAGCCCGCACCCGCCGATAAGATCCTTGCCCTGATCGGCCTTTATCGCAACGACCCGCGGCCCGGCAAAGTCGACCTCGGTGTTGGCGTCTACAAGGACATCGACGGCAGGACGCCGGTGATGCGCGCCGTGCGCGAGGCCGAGAAGCGGCTGCTGGCGAGCCAGGACACCAAGACCTATCTCGGCCTTGCCGGCGATATCGCTTTCAACGCCGCCATGATCAAGCTTGCCTTTGGCGACAAGGCGGACCATTCGCGCATCCGTGCCGCGCAGGCGCCAGGTGGATCGGGCGCGCTCAGGCTGGTGGCCGAGCTTCTGCAGCGCACGCGGGCCGGCGCGACGGTCTGGCTGTCGGATCCGACCTGGCCGAACCATCTGCCGGTGATGCGCGCCGCCGGCCTTAAGGTTCGCGACTATCCTTATTTCGATGCCGCTTCGGGTGCCGTCCGTTTCGACGAGATGCTGACGGCGCTCGAGACGGCCCGCAGCGGCGATGTCGTGCTGCTGCATGGCTGCTGCCACAACCCGACCGGCGCCAACCTCGCTACCGCGCAATGGGCCAAGGTCGCCGATGTGCTGCTGGAGCGCGGACTGCTGCCGTTCGTCGACATTGCCTATCAGGGCTTTGGCGAGGGGCTCGACGCCGACGCCGCGGGTCTGCGGCTCCTTGCCGACAAGGTGCCGGAAATGGTCGTCGCCTCGAGCTGTTCGAAGAACTTTGCCGTTTATCGCGACCGCGTGGGTGCTGCGATGATCTTGGCCAAGGACGGCGCCCAGGCCGATGTGGCGATGAGCCAGATGCTGGCGGCCGCGCGCGCGCTTTATTCGATGCCGCCTGATCATGGCGCGGCGGCGGTGCGCATGGTGCTCGAAGACGCCGCGCTCAAGAAAGACTGGGAGACCGAACTCGAGGAGATGCGCCTGCGTATGCTGAGGCTGCGCGTCGCCTTCGCCGAAGCGCTCAGGCGTCAATCGAACTCCGACCGCTTCGATTTCGTCGCCAGCCATCGCGGCATGTTTTCCAGGCTTGGGCTGACCGAGGCGCAGGTCGAACGCCTGCGCACCGAGCACGCCGTCTATATGGTGGGCGACAGCCGCATCAACGTGGCTGGCCTGCCGGAGGACGGCATGGACGATCTCGCCAAGGCGATCGTCTCGGTGCTCGACTAGAGCCGGATGATTTCAGGTCGAATCGACCTGAAATCTGAAGCCGGCTCTAAATCAAAGAGATAGAGCATGATGTCGTTCGAATACCGCTTCACACTTTTCGGCATCATGCTCTGGTCCCCAACTGCTGTGGACAACCCGCTTCAGCGTCCGACCAGGATTGGTCGTGCGCCGGCCGCGCGATAGACTCGACCCATGACGCCCTCCAAGGACATTTCCCGGCTGATCGAGATCATGGCGGCGCTCCGGGCGCCGAAGACCGGCTGCCCCTGGGATATCGAGCAGGATTTCTCGACGATCGCACCTTATACGATCGAGGAAGCCTATGAGGTGGCCGATGCGATCGCGCGCGGCGACTTCGACGATCTGCGCGAGGAACTGGGCGATCTGTTGCTGCAGGTCGTCTATCACGCGCAGATGGCCGAGGAGATCGGCGAGTTCGGATTCGGCGATGTCGTCGAAGCCATCACCACCAAGATGATTCGCCGCCATCCGCATGTCTTCGGCGACGAGAAGGCGCGCAGCGCCGGTATGGCCAAGGGCATGTGGGAGAAGATCAAGGCGGTCGAAAAAGCCGAGAAGCGCGACGCCCGCCTCGCGCGCGGGCTCGATCCCGAGGATCACGGCAAGGGCTATCTCGACAGCGTGCCGGTAGCGCTCCCTGCCCTGACGCGCGCCCTGAAGCTGCAGGAGAAAGCCGCGCGCGTCGGCTTCGACTGGAGCGAGGCTGCACCCATCCTCGACAAGATCGAGGAAGAGATCGGCGAGTTGCGCGAGGCGCTGGCTGGGGGCGATGCGGCACCCATCAAGGACGAATTCGGCGACATGCTGTTTGCCATCGTCAACCTCGGCCGCCACCTCAAGCTCGATTCGGAAGCTGCGCTCAGCGGCACCAACGAAAAGTTCCGTTCGCGCTTCCACTATGTCGAGCAAGCCCTGGAAGCGTCGGGGAGTTCCCTGGAGAAGGCAACGCTCGACGAAATGGAAGCGCTCTGGCAGCAGGCCAAAAGCGCAAAATAGACAGCCGGTTAGCTGCTGTTCTTGCGATGCAGGCGGCTCGCGATTTCCTGCCTGGCGCTGTGCGTGGCCATCAGCGAAAGGGTGACGCTGCCGTCTTCATTGTCGGTGCGCGAAACGACGTCGCCGTTGCGGTACAGCCAGTCGACCTGACCGAGCTGGGCCGGGCTCAACGTCACCGTCATCGTTTCCAGCTCACCCGACACGCGTGTCTCGATGACGGCCTTCAGCGTGTCGATCCCTTCGCCGGTCGCTGCGGATATGGCAATTGGCGGCGCCTTGCCGCTTGCCCCTTCGGCAAGCAGCCGCTCCCGGTTGCCTTCGTCGAGCAAGTCGATCTTGTTCCAGACCTCGATCACGCGGTTCGTGTCCGCGGCATCGACGCCGAGATCGCCGAGGATGCGCTCGACATCTTCCGCCTGGGCGGCCGTATCGGGATCGGAGATGTCGCGCAGATGCAGCACCAGGTCGGCCTCGACCACCTCTTCCAGCGTCGCCCGGAAGGCGGCGACAAGATGCGTCGGCAGGTCGGAGATGAAGCCGACCGTGTCCGACAGGATGACCGGCGTGCCGTGCGGCAGCCGCACGCGGCGCAACGTCGGATCAAGCGTCGCAAACAGCATGTCCTCGGCCAGCACCCCTGCCCCGGTCAGCCGGTTGAACAGCGTCGACTTGCCGGCATTGGTGTAGCCGACGATCGCGATCACAGGGAACGGCACCTTCTTGCGCTTGGCGCGGTGCAGGTCGCGTGTGCGCCGCACCGTTTCCAGCTCGTGCTTCAGCTTGGTGATTTTGTCCTGCAGGATGCGGCGATCGGATTCGATCTGGGTTTCGCCAGGACCGCCGAGGAAACCGGCGCCGCCGCGTTGCCGCTCGAGGTGGGTCCAGCTCCGAACCAGCCGGCCCTTCTGGTAGTTGAGATGCGCGAGCTCGACCTGCAGCGTGCCTTCCTTGGTGCGCGCCCGTTCGCCGAAGATCTCGAGAATCAGCCCGGTGCGGTCGAGCACCTTGGCGTTCAGTTCCTTCTCGAGATTGCGCTGCTGCACCGGCGTCAGCGGATGGTCCACGATGACCAATTCCGCCCTACGCTCCTTCACGATGTCGGCAAATTCGGCCACCTTGCCGCTGCCGAGGAGCGTCGCCGGCCGCGGGTCGGCGACCGTCACGACCGCGGTATGAACCGGATTGAGGTCGATGGCGCTGGCAAGCCCGACCGCCTCGTCGTGGCGGGCGTCCGCCGAGCGGCTCAGACGCGGACGGCTCGTTTCTTCATCGCCGCGCGGCTGGCGGGTAAGCACCGGCACAATGACAACGGCTCGGGTCGGATCCTTGGCTTCCGGCCCGAGTTGATGTCCTGGCTTTCCGCGAACGCTGCGGTCCGCGTCCTTGTCACGTGCCAATCAGGCGCCCTGGCTTTCCTCGCCATCGAACATCTGAACCGGCTGGCTCGGCATGATCGTGGAAATGGCGTGCTTGTAGACGAGCTGGGAGTGCCCGTCACGCCGCAACAACACACAAAAATTGTCGAACGAAGTGACGACGCCCGTCAGCTTCACGCCATTGATGAGGAAGATGGTAAGTGGATTTTTGCTCTTGCGAACTGAATTCAGGAACAGGTCCTGAAGGTTTTGCGATCGTTCCGCCATTTTTCTTGTCTTTCGCCGATCCCCTTCGGTTTGCGGGCCAATGCGCCAAATTACGCGGCACCTGTCAAGCGCGCAAACCCCCTCTTGCCGATACAAAGGCAAGCAGAACGAGATAGTTGAGGTTCATTCCAGTTGTGCGGTTATCAGGCTGGACTTTTTTCCGCAACGTCAAAAAAGGCCCGCCGCAACGAAAGTGTCATGGAACCCGGATGGCCATTTGCGATCGGCATGCCGTCAATTTCGACCACCGGCATGGCGATTGTCGTCGCCGAGCTGATGAACGCCTCCCTGGCCGCCTTGGCTTCAGCGACCGAAAAACCGCGCTCCTCGATCTTGAGGCCAAGCCTGGCTGCGACATCGAAGAGCGTCGTGCGGGTGATGCCGCGCAGGATGCCATGCTCGGCCGGCCGGGTCACGAGGACGCCGTCCCGGGTGACGATCCAGGCGTTGGACGAACCGCCCTCCTTGACGTTGCCGTCGACGTCGACGAACCAGGCTTCCTGGGCGCCAGCTTCCTTGGCTTTCTGCTTGGCGAGCACATTGGGCAAAAGGCCGGTGCTCTTGATGTCGACGCGGTCCCAGCGATTCTCCGGCACCGTGATGACCTTGATGCCGGTCTCCACCCGCTTCGCCGCCGCGGCCGGGTCGGCTTTCCTGGCGGTTATGACCAGGGCGGGCCGGGTGCCAGGCGGCGGAAACACGAACTCGCGGCTGGCAACGCCGCGCGTAACCTGCACATAGACAAGGCCGTTGACCACGCCGTTGCGGTTGACCACCTCGCGCACCAGCATCGGCAGGACGCCTTCCGAGACCGGCCAGGCGATCGACAGCTCCTTCAGCGAACGTTTGAGCCGGGCAAGGTGGCGCGGCATGTCGACGATATGGCCGCGCGCCACCTCGCAGACCTCGTAGACGCCGTCGGCGAACTGGTAGCCGCGGTCCTCGATGTGGACGCTGGCTTGAGCGTGGACGACGTAGCGCCCGTTGACATAGGCAATGCGCGGCATGGGCCCCTCGGGAAAACGTCCGGCTTTCTTAGGCGATTCCGCCGCGGCCGTAATGGACAATCACGTGGGCCAAGAGAGACCCCCTAGAACCGGATGATTTCAGGTCGAGCAGACATGGAATCATCCGGCTCCAAATCAAAAAGATAGAGCATGATGGCGCCCGGAAACCGCTTCATACTTTTCGGCATCAAGCATTAGACACCAAGCGACTTCAGCTTGCGGTGGAGCGCCGAGCGTTCCATGCCGATGAATTCGGCGGTCTTCGAGATGTTGCCGCCGAAGCGGTTGATCTGGGCGATCAGGTAGTCCTTCTCGAATTGTTCGCGTGCCTCGCGCAACGGCAGCGCCATGATGTGCTGATCGGACTGGTTGGGCGTGCGTGGCATGACATCTCCGATCTCGGAGGGCAAAAGGTCGGCGGTGATCGGCGCATCCGCTTCCTCGCCGCGCGCCAGGATCATCAATCGCTCGACATTGTTGCGCAACTGGCGAACGTTGCCGGGCCAGTTGTGCGCCTGCAGCACGGCCAGCGCATCGTCACCGATGCGGCGCGGCCTGATACCGGCCTGGCGCGCGATCTGCTTCATGAAATTGTCGACGAGATAGGGAATGTCCTCGCGCCGTTCGGCAAGCCCCGGCACGATGACAGGGACCACCGCAAGGCGATGGTAAAGGTCCTCGCGGAAGCGGCCGTCGGCGATCATCGCTTCGAGGTTCTGCGAGGTCGAGGATATGATGCGGACATCGACCTTGACGCGCTTGGTGCCGCCCACCCGCTCGAATTGCTGCTCGACCAGCACGCGCAGGATCTTGTTCTGCGTCTCGCGCGGCATATCGGCGACCTCGTCGATGTAGAGGATGCCGCGATGCGCCTCTTCCAGCGCGCCGACCTTGCGTTCGGTGCCGTTCGATTCGGTGCCGAAGAGTTCGATCTCCATGCGCTCGGGCGTGATGGTGGCGGCACTCAGAGTGACGAACGGACCCGCCTTGCGCGACGAAAGCGCATGGATGGCGCGTGCCGTCAGTTCCTTGCCGGAGCCGGACGGGCCGACAATCATCACACGGCTGTTGGTCGGCGCGACACGCTCGATGGTCTGCCGCAACTGGCTCATCGCCGACGACATGCCGATCAGGTCGAAGGTTTCGCCGCTGCGCTGCTTGAGGTCGGAGACCTCGCGCCGCAACTTGGACGTCTCCAGCGCGCGCTCGGCGATCAGGATGAGGCGATCGGCCTTGAACGGCTTCTCGATGAAGTCGTACGCGCCGCGCCGGATGGCTGAAACCGCCGTTTCGATGTTGCCGTGACCGGAGATCATCACCACCGCCATGCTCGGATGCATGGTCTTGATCTCGTCGAGCAGCGCCAGGCCATCGAGGCGCGAGCCCTGCAGCCAGATGTCGAGGAAAATCAGCCGCGGCGCGCGGTCGGCAATTGCCGCAAGCGCGCTGTCGGCATCATGTGCAGTGCGGGTTTCGTGACCCTCGTCGCTCAATATACCGGCGACAAGTTCGCGGATGTCTTCCTCGTCATCGACGATGAGAATGTCAGACGCCATTACCGACCTTTTCAGTTTCTCTTTCGTGTTCGCTTCGACCTTCACCGCGTGGCGGCGCGGCTACGACCGTTGCCGGGGGCAGGATGATCGAGATCATCGCGCCCCGGCCGCCGTGGAAATCCGCAGGCGCGTCGTGCAATTCGAGACGTCCGCCATGGTCCTCCACGATCTTCTTGACGATAGCGAGACCAAGCCCCGTGCCCTTCTCTCGCGTCGTCATATAGGGCTCGAGAAGCCTCTGGCGATTCTCGCGCGGCAGCCCCTTGCCGTTGTCCATAACGTCGATTCGTATGGCGCCATCTTGGCGCCCGGCTTGAATCCGGATTGTGCCGTCCGAACGGTCTTGCGCATCAAGTCCGTCGATCGCCTCGGCGGCGTTCTTGATGACGTTGCCGAAGGCCTGCGCCATCAGGCGGCTGTCGAAGGTGCCTTTCAACGGTTCGCTGCCGAAGTCGCGCTGGAAGGCGATGTCGGAGCGGCTGACCTCGACCAGGAAGGACGCCTCGCGCAGCGATTCACGCAGGTCGATCGCCTTCATCTCCGGCTTCGGCATGCGGGCAAAGGCCGAGAATTCGTCGACCATGCGGCCGATGTCCTCGACCTGGCGGATGATGGTATCGGTGCACTGGTCGAAGACCTCGCGGTCCTCGGTGATGACCTTGCCGTAGCGGCGCCTGATGCGCTCGGCCGAGAGCTGGATCGGCGTCAGCGGGTTCTTGATCTCATGCGCGATGCGCCGCGCCACGTCCGCCCAGGCCGACGAGCGCTGCGCCTGGACGAGGTCGGTGATGTCGTCGACGGTGACCACATAGGACTTCTCTTCCTCGCCGTCGTCGCCGGACTCGACGGTGACCTGGACATTGAACGTGCGTTCCAGACCCGTGCGGAAGAAGGTCACCTGCTCCCGATAGACCGGCTTGCCGGACTGCCGCCCTATCTCGAAGACGCGGCCGACAAGAGGCAGCACCGAGGAAAGGTTCTGGCCGAGCGTCGCATTCGCCGAAATCGCCAGCATGGTTTCGGCCGAGCGGTTGACGATGGTGATGATGCCGTAGGGGTCGACGCCGATAACGCCGGCGGTGACGCCGGCGAGCACCGCCTCGGAGAAGCGCCGGCGCTCGTCGATCAGGTCCTTGGCCGACAGGAGCTCGTTGCGTTGCGATTTGAGCTCCAGGATCATGTTGTTGAAGGTCTCGCCGAGCGAGGCGACGTCGCCATCGGACTGGCGCACCGGAACGGCAACATCGAGATTGCCGGTCGCCACCTCATCGGCGGCGCCGATCAGCTGGCGAATCGGCCGCACGATCCGATCGGCAACCGCAATGCCGGTCCAGATCGCCGACAGCGTGATGATCAGGGTAAGCGACAGATAAGGCAGCGCAAAGGCAATCTGCGAGGTCCGGCGGTTGTCTTCGAGATTGCGGTATTCGTCGGTGTTGGATTTGACGATCTGGCGCGCCCTGATCACCTCGGGATCGACCAGCCGGATCGTGTAGAGGTAAAGGCCCTCGATCTCGCGCAGCTTGACGATGGCGCCCATGATATTGCGGGTCCGCGGCTCGATCAGCACCGGTTTGCCGTCGGCGGCCGTCTCGACCGCGCCCGGCGGCGGCTCCGGCATGGCGAAGTCGGCGTCGGTCTTGGCGCTCATGACGAAAGAGCCGTCGGGCTTGATCAGCGCCGCATGCGCCAGCGAGCGGCCGACTGCCTCCTTGTTCATGAGATCGAGGAAGCCGGTCCGGTCGAGGCCGTAAAGCGTGCGCGAGGAATCGAGGTCATAGGCCATCGACAGGGTCGTGCCCTGAAGATTGCGCGCGTTTTCCTGCACATAGGCGTCGGCGATCGACAGCGACGAATTGACAATGGTCTTGGTGCGAAGCTCGAACCAGCGGTCGAGGCCGATATCGAGCGTGATCGATGCAATGATCGCCACCAGGATCGCCGGAATGGCGGCGACCAGGGCGAACATCGCGACGATGCGCACATGCAGCCGCGAGGCAGCCCTGCCGTGGCGCCGCGCCAGGACAATGCGACGCACCTCGCGAGCGATCAACGCGATCAGCAACAGAACAAAGACTGCATTGGCCGCGACCAGGGTCCAGGTCGTGCCTGCGGTCGGCGCGATCGGCGTCGCGCCGACCAGGATCGCAAACGAGATCGCCGCCGTGATCACCGCGCCGGCGACAGCGACCACGCCGGGCAGCGCCAGCAACCGCCGGCCGTCACGTGTGCCGGTCTGGCTGAAAAGCGTTTGGTTCAGGGTCGGAGCCTCAGCTGCCATGTCGCGGTACAGAGTCGGTCATTGCGTCGGATGTATGCAACGCATTGTGGCGATTATGCAACAAGTGTGGCCGGGACGAAAATCTTTCCCCCGCCAATTCGACCAAAGGAGCCAACTCACCGAAAGGTGACGTTACGGCTGCCTGGACGATTTGTAGACGTTGACGCCAAGCTCGCGGATCTTCTTGCGCAGCGTGTTGCGGTTGAGGCCCAGGAGCTCCGCAGCCTTGATCTGGTTGCCGCGCGTGGCCGTCATCGAGGCCAAAACCAGCGGATATTCGACCTCGGCAAGAATACGCTGGTACAGCCCGGCCGGCGGCAATTCGCCGGCAAAGGAGGCGAAGTAACGCTGCAGGAAATGCTCGACCGCCTGACCGATCGACAGATCGTCGGGGATAAGCGCGCCGCCGTCCGGCACGACCGGCCTTTCGCCGGTCTTCAGCTCGGATTCGATGATTTCTGACGAAATCTCGTCCTGCGAGTAGAGGGCGGCCAATCGGCGCACCAGGTTTTCCAGTTCGCGCACATTACCCGGCCAGGGATAGCGCTTCATGAGCTCGATGCCGCCGGAGGAAATGCGCTTGGTCTGCAAGCCCTCGCTGGCGCCCTGCTTGAAGAAGTGCCGCACCAGATCGGGAATGTCCTCGGAACGCTCACGCAGCGCCGGCAGCCTCAGCGGCACGACATTGAGGCGATAGAACAGGTCTTCGCGAAACAGGCCCTGGTTGATCAGGGTGCGCAGATCCTTGTTGGTGGCGGCGACGATGCGCACGTCGGTCTTGATCGGCGTGCGGCCGCCGACCGTGGTATATTCACCCTGTTGCAGCACGCGCAGCAGGCGGGTCTGCGCTTCCATCGGCATGTCGCCGATCTCATCGAGGAACAGCGTGCCGCCCTCGGCCTGTTCGAAGCGGCCGCTGGAGCGGTTCTGGGCACCGGTGAAGGCGCCTTTCTCGTGGCCGAACAGCTCCGATTCGATGAGGTCGCGCGGGATCGCCGCCATGTTGATGGCCACGAACGGGCCGCCGCGCCGGCGGCCATATTCGTGCAGCGCACGCGCCACCAGCTCCTTGCCGGTGCCGGACTCGCCGCTGATCATGACCGTGAGATCGGTCTGCATCATGCGCGCCAGCATGCGGTAGATGTCCTGCATGGCGGCTGAGCGGCCGACCAGCGGCATCGTCTCGGGCTGATCTTCCGCACGCGAATCGAGCTTCGGCCGCTTTGGCTCGGCCAGCGCCCGGTTGACGATGTTGAGCAGTTCCGTCAGGTCGAACGGTTTCGGCAGATATTCATAGGCGCCGGTCTCGGAGGCGCGGATGGCGGTCATGAAGGTGTTTTGCGCGCTCATGACGATGACCGGCAATTCGGGCCGCGCCTTCTTGATGCGCGGCAGCATGTCGAAAGCGTTTTCGTCCGGCATCACGACGTCGGTGATGACGAGATCGCCCTCGCCCGCCGCCACCCAGCGCCACAGCGTCGAGGCGTTCGAGGTGACACGCACCTCGTGGCCGACGCGCGACAGCGCCTGGTTGAGCACGGTGCGGATGGCCGCATCGTCGTCGGCGACAAGAATATTGCCGCGAGCAGTCATTTGCGGTCTCCTTCAGCTTCGTCGGTGCCGTGCGGGGCCTCCTTCCAGGCCGGCATCAGAACGCGGAAGGTGGTTCCGCGCGGCGTCGAATCGCATTCGATGATGCCGCCATGCTCGCCGACGATCTTGGCGACGAGGGCCAGCCCAAGGCCGGAGCCGTTCGGCTTGGTGGTTATGAACGGATCGAACAGGATCGGCAGAAGGTCCTCGGAAACGCCGGGCCCGTTGTCGTGCACGCAGAATTCCAGCGGCAGCGAGACACGGTCCTGCGTGCCAGGCACGGAAACGCGGATACCGGGCCGAAAGGCCGTGGAGAGCATGATCTCGCCCTGAGGGTCGGCGCCGATCGCCTCGGCGGCGTTCTTGACCAGATTGAGGAAGACCTGGATCAGCTGGTCGCGGTTGGCAAAGACCGGAGGCAACGATGGATCATATTCCTCCAAAATCTTGATCCGCTTGGCAAAACCGTTCTTGGCAATCGCTTTCACATGATCCAGCACAACATGGATGTTGACCGGGTAGCGCTCGATCGGCCGCTCGTCGGAAAACACTTCCATGCGATCGACAAGCGAGACGATGCGGTCGGTCTCGTCGGTGATCAGACGGGTCAGCGCGCGGTCTTCGTCGGAAGCGGAAAGCTCGAGCAATTGGGCGGCGCCGCGGATGCCGGAGAGCGGGTTCTTGATCTCATGCGCCAGCATCGCGGCAAGGCCGGTGACAGAACGCGCGGCACCGCGATGCGTCATCTGGCGGTCGATCTTGTCGGCCATCGACCGTTCCTGGAACATGACGACGACGGAACCCGGAAACTCCGGCACCGGCGCGACGTAGAGGTCGACCATCTTCTCGATGCCAAGGCGCGGCGACGACACGTCGACGCGGTATTCGTTGACCGGCGCGCGGCGCTCGCGCACCTGGTCGACCAGCGTCAGCAGCGGGCTGCCGAACGGCACCAGCTTGGAGAGCGTGTTGCGGGCGAGCATGGATGCGCTGGAGCGGAAGAAATCCTCGGCATCCGCATTGGCGAAAGTGATGAAACCGTCGGGATCGACCATGATCACCGGGCGGCGGATGGTGTTGAGCACGATATTGGCGGCATCCGCCACATCGGTCGGCTGCGGGACGTTTGCCTTCATGCCGCGCTCCGCAGGCTGATCGATGACGAGCCGTGAGCGAACAAGCGGCGCAGCCCGGCGACGACTTCGTCCGGCTCGAAGGACGTAAGCATGCATTTGCGCTGTTCTGCACAAACAACTGGAGCATGACTGTCGAGATACCATCCCAGATGCTTGCGCGCCTGGCGCAGCCCGCTTTCGATGCCGTAGAGCGAGAGCATGTCCTCGTAATGCTCGATGATGTAGTCGGCGAGCGCCTGCGGCGTTTGCGGAATGCCTTGTGCGCCGGTTCCGGCCGCGGCCGTGGCAATGCCGCCGGCTATCCATGGCGCGCCGTAATGGGCGCGGCCTATCATCACGGCATCGGCGCCGGACTGTTCGAGTATCGTCGCCGCTTCTTCCGGCGAGCCAACATCGCCATTGGCCACGACTGGAATCGACACGGCTTCCTTGACGCGAGCGATCGCACGCCAGTCGGCCCTGCCCTGATAGAACTGGCAGCGCGTGCGGCCATGCACGGTCACCATCTGGACGCCGGCCTGTTCGGCGCGGCGTGCCAGCATCGGCGCGTTGAGCGCGCTTTCGTCCCAACCGAGGCGCATCTTGACCGTCACTGGCACCGAGACCGCACCGACCACCGCCTCGATCAGCGACAGCGCATGGTCGAGATCGCGCATCAGCGCCGAACCGGCGTAGCCGCCGGTGACCTTCTTCGCAGGGCAGCCCATATTGATGTCGATGATATCGGCGCCCTCGCCGACCGCGATTCTTGCGCCCTCACCCATATGAGCGGCCTCGCGGCCAGCGAGCTGCACCATATGCACCGGCAGGCCGGAATGGCGGATGCGCAAGTCGCAGCCTGCCCTGCCCTTGGCCAGTTCGCCGCTCGCCACCATTTCCGACACGACCAGCCCGGCGCCGTGCGCGTGGGCGCGGCGCCGGAACGGTTCGTCGGTGATGCCGGACATCGGCGCTAGAAAAACGCGGTTGCGGATTCTCACGCCGCCGATGTCGAGTGGCGATGCCAATATGGACAGTTCAGCCATGCACAAAAACCAAGCATGTTCGATCGTTGCACATTCTCTAGCCAGAAGTATCGCATTGTGCAACGCGCAATGACGTCACATTAAGGCGCATTTTGGAAAATGCTGGCCTTCGGCCATCACCCCGACTAGGACCGATCGGAATGAGCGAGGCAAGCGAAAAACAGGCGTCTGGCCCGAGCGGCGGAATTGGGGTGGTGATCGTCGCCGCCGGCCGTGGCGCGCGCGCCGGACAGGCCGACGGCCCGAAGCAATATCAGCGCATCGGCGGCCGTGCCGTCATCGCCCATACGCTGGACATTTTCCTCTCGCATCCGCTCATCGGTCCCGTTGTCGTTGCCATCCATGCCGACGATGCCGAGCTTTTGCAGCGCGCGGTGGGCGCACACGCCGAACGTCTCATCACCGTCGTCGGCGGCTCGTCCCGCCAGGCCTCCGTCCGGCTTGGGCTCCTGGCGCTGAGGGACAAGGCGCCCGGAAAGGTGCTGGTCCATGACGCCGTGCGCCCGTTCGTCGACGCCGGGCTGATCGACCGCACGATCGAAGCCATCGGCGAGCGCCAGGGGGCGCTGCCGGCGCTCCCGGTTGCCGACACGCTGAAACGGGAATCAGCTGCCGGCATGATCGATGAGACGGTGTCGAGGGCCGGCCTTCACGCCGCGCAAACACCACAAGGCTTTCCGTTCTGGCCGCTGCTCGCCGCGCACGAGAAGGCGCATCATCTGGGCAAAACCGAATTCACCGACGATGCTGCCATTGCAGAATGGGCGCATATTCCAGTCAAGATCGTCCCTGGATCACCGGACAACGTCAAGCTCACCTGGGCAAGGGATATCGCATTGGCCGACCAGCGGCTTTCCAGCGTTCAACAGCGTTTCCCGGACATCCGCACCGGCAACGGCTATGACGTGCACGCTTTCGAGCCCGGCGACCACGTGACGCTTTGCGGCATCGCCATTCCCTATGAGCGAAAACTCTCCGGCCATTCCGACGCCGATGTCGGGCTGCATGCGTTGACCGATGCGCTGCTCGCCACCTGCGGCGCAGGCGACATCGGCACGCATTTCCCGCCATCGGACCCGCAATGGAAAGGTGCGGCCTCGAAGATCTTCGTCGAGCATGCGGCGAGGCTGGTGCGCGAGCGCGGCGGCCGCATCGCCAATGCCGACATCACGCTGATCTGCGAGGCGCCGCGCGTCGGGCCGCACCGCGCGGCAATGACGGAAGCGCTTTCCGCCATGCTCGGCATTGCGGCCGAGCGCATTTCGGTGAAAGCGACGACGAACGAGAAGCTCGGCTTTGTCGGGCGCGGCGAAGGCATCGCGGCGATCGCCACGGCAAGCGTCGTCTATCCGGGCGAGGTGCCGGCATGAGCAACGCCGAACTTGCTGTCGCGTTGCTCGAGGCGTGCCAGCAGCGCGGCATCATGCTGGCGACGGCCGAAAGCTGCACCGGCGGCCTGATCATCGCCGCGCTGACCGACATCGCCGGGTCCTCCGCGGTGGTCGATCGCGGCTTCATCACCTATTCCAACGAAGCCAAGATGGAGATGCTCGGCGTCTCCGCCGCCACGCTCGACGCGCATGGCGCGGTTTCGCGCGAGACGGTGGCGGAGATGGCGGCTGGAGCGCTCGCGCATTCGCAAGCGCGCCTCTCGCTTGCGGTTACCGGCATAGCCGGTCCGAGCGGCGGCTCGGCGGAAAAGCCGGTCGGCCTCGTCTGGTTCGGAATAGCGCTTGCGGGACAGCCGATCGTCGCGGAACGGCAGTTGTTCGGTCACAAGGGCCGCGAATTCATCCGGCACGAGACGGTGCGGCACGCGCTGCAACTCGGGTTGCGTGCACTTGGCAAGGATTAGGTCGGCTTTGCCCCGTAGATGATGTCGGCGCGCTTCTCGAAGGCCTCCGAGAACATGCGGAAGGCACGGTCGAACATCGTTCCCATCACCGCGCCCAGGATGCGGCTCTTGAATTCGTAGTCGATGAAGAAATGCACTTCGCAGCCGCCTTCGGCGGGATCGAAGCGCCAGATATTGCTGAGATATTTGAACGGGCCGTCGATGTATTTGACGTCGATGGCATGCTCGGCCGGATTGAGCAGCACCTGCGTCGTAAAGGTCTCGCGGATCGCTTTGTAGCCGATGCTCATGTCGGCGACGAGGATGGTGCGGCCGTCCCGCTCCTTGCGCGAGCGCACGGAGAGCGATTCACAAAGCGGCAGGAATTGCGGGTAGGTCTCGATGTCCGCCACCAGCGCGAACATCTCCTGCGGCGTATGCGCGACGCGGCGTGTCGCCTCGAATTTCGGCATTGAAGGTCAGCTGGCCTTCTTGAGCTGCGCCTCGCGCGCAGCCCGCAACCTGGCGAAATCCTCGCCGGCATGGTGCGAGGAGCGCGTCAGCGGGCTCGACGCCATCAACAGGAAGCCCTTGGTCTTGCCGACCGTCTCGTAGGATTTGAACTCGTCCGGCGTGATGAATCGGATCACCGGATGGTGTTTCTTGGACGGCTGCAGGTACTGACCGATGGTCATGAAGTCGACATTGGCCGAACGCAGGTCGTCCATCAGTTGCAGTACCTCGTTCCGCTCTTCGCCGAGGCCGACCATGATGCCGGATTTGGTGAAGATCGACGGGTCGAGTTCCTTGACCCGCTGCAGCAGCCGGATCGAATGGAAATAGCGGGCGCCGGGCCGAACCGTCAGATAGTTCGACGGCACGGTTTCGAGATTATGGTTGAAGACGTCGGGCTTGGCCGCAACGACGATCTCGACCGCGCCATCCTTGCGCAGGAAGTCGGGCGTCAGGATTTCGATCGTTGTCAATGGCGTTGCCGCGCGGATGGCGCGGATGACGTCGGCGAAATGCTGCGCGCCGCCGTCGGCAAGATCGTCGCGGTCGACGGAGGTGATGACGACATGGCTCAGCCCCATCTGCTTGACGGCATGCGCCACACGCGTTGGCTCGTCCGGATCGAGCGCGGTCGGGATGCCGGTCGCGACGTTGCAGAAGGCGCAGGCACGCGTGCAGATCTCGCCCATGATCATGAAGGTGGCGTGCTTCTTATCCCAGCATTCGCCGATATTCGGGCAGCCGGCCTCCTCGCACACCGTGACCAGCTTGTGCGACTTCACGATCTCGCGCGTCTCGGCATAGCCCTTCGAGACCGGCGCCTTGACGCGGATCCAGTCCGGCTTGCGCAGCACTTCCTGGTCGGGCCTGTGCGCCTTCTCGGGATGCCGCTGGCGCGGCCGGTTGGCGATCGTGTCTACGACTGTGACCATCTCAAACCCTTCGCGGCCGCGCTTCCGGCAGCCGGCTGTCTTTCGTCATCTAGGACTTTTCGAGGCAAAGAAAAAGGCCGCGCCGGCGCATGCCGCCACGGCCTTTTTCGCATAGCAGGACCTGCCGGCGATCAGCGGCGCACCAGCCGACCCACGAAGATCAGCAGGCAGGCGCCGATGAAGCCGGTGATCAGATAAGCCACCCAGCCGACGCCGAAGGACTGGATGTTGAGAGCCTGCAGGATCGCGTTCAGCACCACCGCGCCGACGACACCCATGATGATGTTCATGAAGATGCCGGTGTTGCTCTTCATGATCATCTCGGCGAGCCAGCCCGCCAAGCCTCCGACGATGATGGCTGCGATCCAGCCGACGCCATTCAAATGCATGTGCCAAGTCCTCCTGTGTCAGATGAAAATGCAGCCGGAAACGAGCTGCCTTGCCGTCAGGACCTTCCGGCTGCCGCGTATGAGTCTCGCGCAACCAAGTTAGCATGGATTGGCAATCTATCACCGGTTGGCGATTCATCATGCGTTCAAAGCGCGGCCATAGGCGTCGAGCACGCTCTCCTTCATCATCTCCGACAGCGTCGGGTGCGGGAAGATCGTGTGCATCAGCTCTTCCTCGGTCGTCTCCAGGTTCATCGCCACGACAAAACCCTGGATGAGCTCGGTCACCTCGGCGCCGACCATGTGGGCGCCGAGAAGCTGTCCGGTCTTCCTGTCGAAGATGGTCTTGACGAAGCCCTGGTCCTCGCCGAGCGCGATCGCCTTGCCGTTGGCGCTGAAGGGGAAACGGCCGACGCGGATATCCTTGCCTTCGGCCTTGGCCTTCGCTTCGGTCAAACCGACCGAGGCGACCTGCGGGTTGCAATAGGTGCAGCCCGGGATCTTCAATTTGTCGGTGGCATGCACGCCAGGGAAATTGGCGATCTTTTCGATGCAGACCACGCCCTCATGCTCGGCCTTGTGCGCGAGCATTGGCGGTCCGGCGACATCGCCGATGGCATAGATGCCCGGCACGTTGGTCTTGCCGTAGCCGTCGACGACGATGCAGCCGCGCTCCGTCTTGACGCCCAGCGCCTCGAGGCCGAGGTTCTCGATGTTACCTTGCACACCGACGGCGGAGATCATGCGGTCGGCGGTGATCTTCTCGACCTTGCCATCCTTCATCTCGACATGCGCGGTGACCGAATTGGCGCCCTTTTCAACCTTGGTCACCTTGGCTTCCAGGATGATCTTCATGCCCTGCTTCTCGAACTGCTTTTGCGCGAATTTCGAGACCTCGGCGTCCTCGACCGGCATCACCGCCGGCAGCAGCTCGACCACCGTCACATCCGCACCCATCGTGCGGTAGAAGGAGGCGAATTCGATACCGATGGCGCCCGAGCCCATGACGAGCATCGATTTCGGCATTTCCTTCGGCACCATCGCTTCGAAATAGGTCCAGATCAGCTTGCCGTCCGGCTCGATGCCGGGCAGCGCGCGCGGCCTGGCGCCGGTCGCCAGGATGATGTGCTTGGCGGTATAGGTGCCCTCACCCTTGACGCCTTTCGGCACCGGCGGCTGCGGTTCCATCGGTTTCTTGCTCGACTTGGAGACAACGACCTCGCCCGGCTTGGAAAGCTTGGCCTCGCCCCAGATGACGTCGACCTTGTTCTTCTTCATCAGAAAGCCGACGCCGGTGTTGAGCCTGAGCGACACTTTGCGCGAACGGTCGACCACGGCGGCCGTGTCGGGGCTGACCTTGCCGCCTTCGAGCTTCAGGCCGTAATCCTTGAGGTGGTCCGAATAATGCATGATCTCGGCCGAGCGCAGCAGCGCCTTGGTCGGGATGCAACCCCAGTTGAGGCAGATGCCGCCAAGATGCTCGCGCTCGACGATCGCCGTCTTGAAGCCGAGCTGGGCGGAACGCACCGCCGTGACATAGCCGCCGGGGCCGGAGCCGATGATGATGACGTCGTAGGATTCAGCCACGGGTTTTCTCCCTGATCTTTCTGAGGGTTAGAGTGAGAGCATGACGCGCACGAGCGGCGCCAGCGCCGCGCCGATCCGCCGCGTGTTTTCCGCGTCGAGATGGACGCCGTCGAGCGGCGTGGTGGTAGCGACCGTGCCGGCGTCGAAAAAGCCGCAACCGGCCTCGTCGGCAAGCAGGGAGTATTGCGGCGCCAGGCGCTTGGAGGCGTCGTCGCCGCCGGCGAACATTTCCTTGAACTCGGCATTGTCGGTGCGTGTCACGGCGGGTGGCGCGACGATAAGCATCTGCGGCGCCGGCCAGTCGAACGGATAGTCGTGGCCGCGCACGATGTTGATCAGCCGCTCCATGCCCTGCTTGGCGGCGACCGGGTTGCCGTGGATCCACGGCTTCATGTCGTTGGAGCCGAGCATGACGATGACGAGATCAAGCGGCGCATGGCTCGTCAGGATCGTCGGCAGGATGCGGGCGCCGTTGCGATCGGCGCCGGCCAGATGGTCGTCGAAGGCCGTGGTGCGGCCGTTGAGACCTTCGGCGACGACCTCGACGTCGTCACCAAGCTCAGCCCCAAGCACGCTCGGCCAGCGGTCCTCCAGCGCATGGCGGCCGAGGCTGGCGGCGTCATAGCCCCAGGTCAGGGAGTCACCGTAGCACAGAATTGTCTTCACGCGTTTGCCCCGCTTCTACCAAAACCTGTGTGGGCGCGCCCCACCCGCCAGCGCACGAAGAGCCACTGCACGACGATCGTGACGATGCCGGGCAGTAGCAGCCCGGCCACCATCGGCACGTCGCGCTTGATCACCTGTGTGCTGGCGTCGGTGTAGAGCACCGCGCCGACCACCAGAGTGAGCAGCACGGCAAACACGATCAGCGACCACTTTGCCGCCTTGGCGACGGCCATGGCCGGATCGGCCATGAACTGCGCCATGAAGAAGACGACGGTGACGACAAGGGTCACCAACACCGAGACCATGAAAACGACGATGTATTCTTCCTCGGCGCCGGTGGCGACGGCGAGTTCCTCAGCCACCAGCCCGCCGGCGAAACCGGAAAGGATGAAGGCGAAAAGGCTGGTGAAGAATTTCCGCACCGCCTTTTTCCTTCTTACACCAGCATGCCCATCGGGTTTTCGATCATGCGCTTGAAGGCGCCGAGCAGTTCGGCGCCGAGCGCGCCGTCGACGGCACGGTGATCGGTGGACAAGGTCACCGACATGACGGTGGCAATCTTGATCTCGCCGTTCTTCACCACCGCCCGCTCCTCGCCCGCGCCGACGGCCAAAATCGTGGCATGCGGCGGGTTGATGACGGCGGCAAAGTCCTTGACGCCGAACATGCCCAGATTGGACACCGCCGTCGTACCGCCCTGATATTCCTCCGGCTTCAGCTTGCGGCTCCTGGCGCGGCTGGCCAGGTCCTTCATCTCGTTGGAGATGACCGACAGCGTCTTTTCGTCGGCATCGCGGATGATCGGCGTGATCAGGCCGCCGGGGATCGACACGGCGACGCCGACATCGGCGTGCTTGTGCTTGACCATGGCGCTGTCGGTCCACGAGGCATTGGCATCCGGCACCGCCATCAGCGCCATCGCCATGGCCTTGATCACCATGTCGTTGACCGAGAGCTTGTAGGCCGGAACCTCGCCCTTGTCGGTCTTCTTCATCGGCGCTGCCGCATTCAACTGCGTGCGCAGCGCAAGCAGCGCATCGAGCTCGCAGTCGAGCGTCAAATAGAAATGCGGGATGGTGGACTTCGCCTCGACCAGGCGGCGCGCGATGGTCTTGCGCATATTGTCGTGCGGCACGAGCTCGTAGGAGCCTTCGGCGAACAGTTTCAGCACCTGGTCGTCCGACATCGCTTTCGCTGCAGCGGCCGGAGCACCCGCGGGCGCGCCAGCCGGAGCCTTCGCCGCGGGAGCGGCTTTGGCGCCGCCTGAGGAAATCGCCGTTTCGACATCAGCCTTCACCACGCGGCCATGCGGACCGGAACCGCTCAGCGCGGCCACGTCGAGGCCGGCATCCTTGGCGATGCGGCGGGCGAGCGGCGACGCGAACACGCGTTCACCGGCGGCGTGGCCGTTGGCGACCGGAGCGGGCCCGGCCTTCGCCGGTGCAGGTGCCGCGGCGGCCGCCGCCTTGGGCGCTTCCTTGGGCCCATCGGCCTTCGGTGCTTCCGTCTTGGCGGCCTCAGCCTTGGGCGCGGCGTCGCCGCCGCTCTTGGCCGCGGCTCCGGCATCCTCGCCTTCCCCGGCCAGGATGGCGATCAGCGCGTTGACCTTGACGCCTTCGGTGCCGGCTGGAACCACCAGCTTGGCGACCGTGCCTTCATCGACGGCTTCGACTTCCATCGTCGCCTTGTCGGTTTCGATCTCGGCGATCACGTCGCCCGGCGAGACCTTGTCGCCTTCCTTGACCAACCACTTGGAAAGATTGCCCTCTTCCATGGTCGGAGAGAGGGCCGGCATCGTGATGTTGATTGGCATTTTTCCCTCCCGACCGACTCAGCGATAGGTGACGGCTTTGACCGCCTCGACGACCTCGCCGACATTGGGCAAGGCCAGCTTTTCGAGGTTCGCCGCATAAGGCATCGGCACGTCCTTGCCGGCGACGGTGATCACCGGCGCATCGAGGAAGTCGAAGGCGCGCTGCGAGACCTGGTTGGCGATGTGGTCGCCGACCGAGCTTTGCGGAAAACCTTCTTCCACCACCACAAGACGGTTGGTCTTTTTTACCGAGGCGATGATCGTGTCGAAATCGAGCGGACGGATGGACCTGAGATCGATGATCTCCGCATCGATGCCCATGCCACGCAGCTCGGCTTCCGCCTTGACCGCGTAGGTCATGCCGATGCCGAAGGAGACCAAGGTGACATCCTTGCCCTGCTTGTGGATACGTGCCTTGCCAATCGGCAGCACGAAATCGTCGAGCTTGGGCACGTCGAAGGACTGGCCGTACAGGATTTCGTTCTCGAGGAAGATGACCGGGTTCGGATCGCGGATCGCCGCCTTGAGCAGGCCCTTGGCGTCCGCCGCCGTATACGGCATCACCACCTTCAGGCCCGGGATATGGCTGTACCACGCGGCATAGCACTGCGAGTGCTGCGCAGCGACGCGGGCGGCCGCGCCGTTCGGGCCGCGGAAGACGATCGGCGCGCCCATCTGGCCGCCGGACATGTAAAGGGTCTTCGCCGCCGAGTTGATGATCTGGTCGATCGCCTGCATGGCGAAGTTGAAGGTCATGAATTCGACGATCGGCTTCAGCCCGGCCATCGCGGCACCGACGCCGACGCCGGCAAAGCCGTGCTCGGTGATCGGGGTATCGACCACGCGGCGCGGCCCGAATTCCTGCAGCAGGCCCTGCGTGATCTTGTAGGCGCCTTGGTACTCGGCAACCTCCTCGCCCATGACGAAGACATCGCCGTCGCGGCGCATTTCCTCGGCCATCGCGTCGCGAAGCGCCTCGCGTACGGTGGTAGAGACCATTTCGGTTCCGGCCGGAATGTCCGGATCGGCGGCGACTTCGGTTTTGGGCGCGGCAGCAACGGCGGCCGCAGCGTCGCTCTTGGCCGCGGCAGGCGCGGGCGCCGGAGCGGCTGTTTCGGCCATGGCCGGCTCCTCGCCAATGCCTTCGCCGGCCTTGTCGACGTCTTCACCATCGACCGCAAGCACGGCGATCACCGCGTTGACCTTCACGCCTTCGGTGCCGGCTGGCACCACGATCTTGGCAAGAGTGCCTTCATCGACGGCTTCGACTTCCATCGTCGCCTTGTCGGTTTCGATCTCGGCAATGACGTCGCCGGCGACCACCTTGTCGCCTTCGTTTTTCAGCCATTTGGAAAGATTGCCCTCTTCCATCGTCGGCGAGAGCGCGGGCATGAGAATTTCGATCGGCATGTCCTTGCCCTCCCTTAGAGCACGATGTCGGTCCAGAGCTCGGACGGATCCGGCTCGGCGTCGTTCTGGGCAAATTCCGCGGCGTCGGCGACGATGTCGCGAACCCCCTTGTCGACGGCCTTGAGCTCGTCTTCGCTCGCCCACTTCTTGTCGAGCAGCCGCACCCGGACCTGCTCGATCGGGTCGTGCTCGGAGCGCATCTTCTGCACTTCTTCCTTGGAGCGATACTTCGCGGGGTCGGACATCGAATGGCCGCGATAGCGGTAGGTCTGCATCTCGAGGATCAGCGGGCCATTGCCGGCACGGCACCATTCGGTGGCGAGATCGGCCGCCGACTTCACGGCGCGGACATCCATGCCGTCGACCTGGATGCCCGGAATCTTGAACGAAGCGCCGCGATGCGAGAAGTCGGTCTCGGCCGACGAGCGCGACACCGACGTGCCCATGGCGTAGCGGTTGTTCTCGATGATGTAGATCACCGGCAGCTTCCACAGCGAGGCCATGTTGAAGCTTTCATAGACCTGGCCCTGGTTGGCGGCGCCGTCGCCGAAATAGGTCAGCGAAACGTTCTTGTTGTCGCGGTAGCGGTTGGCGAAGGCCAGGCCGGTGCCGAGCGAGACCTGCGCGCCGACGATGCCGTGGCCGCCATAGAAATGCTTCTCCTTGGAGAACATGTGCATGGAGCCGCCTTTGCCCTTCGACAGGCCGCCGCGGCGCCCGGTGAGCTCGGCCATGACGCCGCGCGGCGACAGTTCCATCGCCAGCATGTGGCCATGGTCGCGATAGGCGGTAATCATCTGGTCGCCTTCGATCAGCGCCATCTTCATGCCGGTGACGACGGCCTCCTGGCCGATATAGAGGTGGCAGAAGCCGCCGATGAAGCCCATGCCGTAGAGTTGGCCGGCCTTCTCTTCGAAGCGGCGGATCAAGAGCATGTGCCGGTAGGCGGACAGCTCTTCTTCCTTGGTGAAATCAGCCGGCTTGGGCGCTGACAGATTTGGCTGTTTGTCGGATTTGGATTTGGCGGGCGCTTTTTTGGCGGCGGTGGCCATGCGTCACTCCCTGTTGGCGTCTCTTTGCGGACATTCAGGGAGATCGATCGCCTCCCCACCGATTTGAGGGAAGCTAACACGCAAGGATGCATTGCGCCATGCTGAAAAATGCATGGCAGACATGCATCTAAGCGATTAGAATCGTTGCAAATAAAATCGATTAACCGAAATTCGGTTATTTCGTCGAGGCGGGCAGCATGATGGTGATTTCGTCCGGCTGCGAGAGATTGAGCGCCTTTCGGGCCTGCTCGTCAAGCATATCCTTCTCCAGCGTGCCTTCATGCAACAGCTGGACGCGGCGCTCGAAGTCGACACGGCGCGCCTTGACGGCGTCGAGCTGAGCCTGCAATTCGACCTTCTGCGCCTCAAACCGGTATTTGGAATAGATGCCGAACTCGCCGTGATAGGCATGGAAGCCGAAATAGGCCAGGAAGAGCGCGCAAAGCGAGGGAATGATCAACCTGCCGGTGTTTCGCTGCTTGTGCTGACGTGTCCACATCACCCGAACCCTCGCGGCCGCGAACGCAAGCGACCATCTGAGTCCTATTTCGCCCAATTGTGCTTAATGGACGGTTACGGTCGGCTGGTTCGAGGCGCGCAGAAAATGAAAAGGGCGGGAACAACCCGCCCTCTCGAATTGCTCGAATGAAGCCGGATCAGCCCTTGATCACCGACTTGCCGGCGTAGCGGGCCTGCTTGCCGAGCTCTTCCTCGATGCGGATGAGCTGGTTGTATTTGGCGGTGCGGTCCGAGCGCGACAGCGAGCCGGTCTTGATCTGCCCGCAATTGGTGGCGACCGCGAGATCGGCGATGGTCGAGTCCTCGGTCTCGCCCGAACGGTGCGACATGACGGCGGTGTAGCCGGCCTTGTGCGCGGTTTCGACGGCGTCCAGCGTCTCGGTCAGCGAGCCGATCTGGTTGACCTTGACCAGGATCGAATTGGCGACGCCCATGCGGATGCCGTCGCGCAGCCGCGCCGTATTGGTGACGAAGAGATCGTCGCCGACGAGCTGGGTCTTCTTGCCGATCAGGTCGGTCAGGATCTTCCAGCCTTCCCAGTCGTCCTCGGCAAGCCCGTCCTCGATGGTGATGATCGGATAGTCGGCGGCGAGCTTGGCAAGGTATTTCGCCTGCGCCTTCGGATCGCGCGTCTTCTTCTCGCCCTCATAGACGTAGTTGCCGTCCTTGAAGAATTCGGTCGCCGCGCAGTCGAGGCCGAGCGCGACATCCTCGCCCGGCTTGAAGCCGGCTTTCTCGATCGATTCCATGATGAAATCGAGCGCCGAGGGCGCACTCTTCAGGTTGGGGGCGAAACCACCCTCGTCGCCGACATTGGTGTTGTGGCCGGCATCCTTGAGCTTCTTGCGCAGCGTGTGGAAGATTTCCGAGCCCCAGCGCACGCCGTCGCGCAGCGTCGGCGCGCCGACCGGCAGGATCATGAATTCCTGGAAGTCGATCGGGTTGTCGGCATGCGCGCCGCCATTGATGATGTTCATCATCGGCACCGGCAGCACCTGCGCCTTGGCGCCGCCGACATAGCGATAGAGCGGCAGGCCGGCGGCTTCCGCGGCTGCCTTGGCGACCGCCAGCGACACGCCCAGGATGGCGTTGGCGCCGAGGCGACTCTTGTTCGGTGTACCGTCGAGCTCGATCATCGTCTGGTCGATATGGATCTGGTTCTCGGCTTCCATGCCGCCGATTGCTTCGAACAGTTCGCCGTTCACGGCCTCGACCGCGCGCTGCACCCCCTTGCCGAGATAGCGCGGTCCGCCGTCGCGCACCTCGACCGCTTCATGCGCGCCGGTCGACGCACCCGACGGCACCGCGGCGCGGCCCATCGAGCCGTCCTCCAGCACCACGTCGACCTCGACGGTCGGATTGCCACGGCTGTCCAGTATTTCACGCCCGACAATGTCGATGATGGCGGTCATTTGCGATGTCCCCGATTGATCGATTGAAGCGTCGCGCCCCTCTTAGCCAAAGCGGAGCAAAAGGCAATCGGCGGGCCCGCAATTATTGCCGAGAGCCCGATTCACGAAGCGCAAATTTCTGTCATCATAAGTCATGCGCGCCGCGCGACCTTCTCGTCTATGGTTGCATTCGCGCGGGGCGAAACAGGAGGAGTTTCGCCATGTCCCAGTTGAGCGGTATCGTGAGTTTGTTCCTGATTGCGGCGGCGTTTTTGACGTCATGCGACGATCAGAAGTCCCGGCAAAGCTCGGTAGAATTATCGACCCTCCAGGTGGTGCAGTAGCGCCAAAACCTCAAGGCCCCCGCTTTGCCGGGGGCCTTTTCGATTCCTGCTTTGGCCGGTCAGTGCCAATAGGGCTTCACGTGATAATATTGGAAAGAGGCGTCGCGGGCCGCTTCGCCGTCAGCGCCGGTCAACTGCTTGATCGAGTATGCGGGCGCGGCTTGAAGCTGCTCCTTCGTAAACGGGACGACGTAGCCGCCCTTGTCCTCGTCATAGTCGAGGGTCGCCCACGGCACCGCGTGGTATTTCTCGCCCATGCCAAGGAAGCCGCCGAAGCCGATCACTGCGAACATGATGCCGTTCGACATCTTGTCGAGCATGACATCCTCGATGCTGCCGATCCTGTTTCCCTCGGTGTTATAGACGGTCGTGCCAATGACGCGCGACGCAGCGATGGCTTCGGTATGCCCTGACGGGGTGGTCATGGTGGAACTCCTCTCGGGTTGATGTGCCTCAATGGACAATGAGAGGAGCGGGTGAAGGTTCCCGACTTCCGCTTAGCTGTCCATGAGGATGAAGGTGACCTTCATGTTGACCCGATAGGCAGCGATCTTGCCGTCCTGGACGACGATCTTCTGGTCCTGGATCCACGCGCCCTCGACGTTCTTCAGGGTTTTCGCGGCACGGGCGATACCCTTCTCGATCGCATCCTGAAAGCTCTTGTTGGACGACGACGTGATCTCGGTGACGCGGGCGACAGACATGGCTTCCTCCTGCCAAGGCGCTCAGTTGCAAAGGCGAGCCTACAACCGACCTTTTGCAGCCACAAGCAGTGAGAGATTGCGGCCAGGTTGCCATTGTCATCCGGCCGCGCTGCATGGCAGTGTCGCGCCAGGGGTTGGCGGATGGGCGGAAAACGCAATCGGCGGCAAGTTACGGCGCAAGCGCCGGCGCCAATGATCGACGCCAACGCCGCCAATGCATCCAGCGGATATTTCTTTGCCGGTGGCATGGGCCTGATCGGCATATTGATCGTCTGGTACTTCGCGCTTCCGCTCGATTTCGACCTCAACGATCGCGAGTTCAATCCGCTGATCTTCGTCCCGGTCCTATTCATTCTGATCGCGCTATACTCGCTGTCGAAGGCGATCCGCGACACGCTGCGGGTTCGCAAGTTCGGCCGGACGACACTCGTTGTCGGCCCCGCAACGGCCGGCAGGCGCTTTGAAGGTTTGCTGCGATCAAGCCGCGACCCGGCACCGGGCGGCGACTACACGGTGCAACTGAGGTGCATCCGCACCTACCGGGTCGGCGGGCCGGTTGTGAACACCAGCGGCACCCAGAGATCGACCTACAAGGAAGAACTCAGGTGGCAGGAGAAGATCGTCGTGCCATGCGCGTCTGTCCGGTCGAGCGCAGGCATTCCCTTCGCCTTCCAGATACCGCCCGATGCGCTGGCCTCCAAAGGGCCACCGATATACGAACGGGTGCACGGCAATGTGCGATGGATCCTGACCGTCAGCGCACCCATGCCGGGGCTGAATTACTACGCCGCTTTCGCAATCGACATGCAAGGTGACAGCGGTAACGAATGAGGGGGCGAGATTTAGCGCCCTTTGGCGATGCGGTCGAAGGCCATCAGCTTTTCCAGCAGCGCCGGCATATCCTTGAGGGGCACCATGTTGGGCCCGTCGGACGACGTCGAGTTGTCCGGATCCTGATGGGTTTCGATGAAGACGCCGGAGACGCCGACGGCAACGGCCGCGCGCGCGAGCGTTTCGACAAAGCGCCGCTCGCCGCCGGAGGAGCCGCCCTGCCCGCCCGGCTGCTGCACGGAATGGGTCGCGTCGAAGATCACCGGCGCGCCGATCTCGGCCATGACCGGCAGCGCGCGCATGTCCGAGACCAGCGTGTTGTAGCCGAAGGAGACGCCGCGCTCGGTGGCCAGCACGTTCGCATTGCCGGAGCCGGTGATCTTGGCGACCACGTTCTTCATATCCCAGGGCGCAAGGAACTGGCCCTTCTTCACGTTGATGACCTTGCCGGTTTTGGCCGCGGCGACAAGCATGTCGGTCTGCCGCGACAGGAAGGCCGGGATCTGCAGGACATCGACATGGGGAGCGACGATCGCACATTGCTCCTCGGTATGGACGTCGGTCAGCACCGGCAGCGAGAACGCCTTGCGAAGATCGTCGAAGATCGGCATCGCAGCATCGAGACCGCTGCCGCGCGTTGCCGACAGAGAGGTTCGATTGGCCTTGTCATAGCTGGTCTTGTAAACGAGGCCGATACCCAGCCGTTCCGTCAGTTCCTTCAGCGCGCCGGCCATGTCGAAGGCGTGCTGGCGCGATTCAAGCTGGCAAGGGCCGGCGATCAGCGACAGCGGCGCATCGTTGGCGAAAACGACCTTGCCGACGGTTACCGATGAATTGGGCGCCAGGGGCTTGCTCATGGGATCTCCCGGAAGATGAAGGTGGCGCCCTGACCGGGCGCCGGCGCAACGACGACATCTTTGCCGCTCATGTTGTGATCGATCGCCGCGGCGGCAAGTAGGCGTGTGGCGGCGGCGATGCTGCGGACCGCGAAAACCACGGCCTTGAATCGCAGGTCCGGGGCGCGCCCTGGCGAAAAACCAAAGCGCGAGGCAAAAGCGTCGGGCGTCAGTACGGTCAGGGTCGCGTTGGGCAATAGAATCTCGTCACCGTCGTTCGCGCCCTGGCCTGCGGCGGTCGATAGCAGGCCGGCCTGGCCCGACGGCCTGTCGCTGACCGCAACGATCTCGGCGATGCCGGTCGCCCCGTTGGCGTGCGCTTGCAGGGCCGTGCGGTCGATCCTCGGCGCGTTGATGCGCTGGCAGGCGAACAGGAAAGCGTCCGTCGCCTTTCGATCGGCCGCAAAAGCCAGTTTGAACGATGCCATGTCGCTTTTGCCCGTGGCGTCGGTAAAGGCGCGCGAAAAGCTCAGCATGCCTCCCGCCGATACTCCCGCCTCGACATAGCGCGCATGATCGGCATCGGCATCGGCGGTCCCGAACACGATCGCCGAAAAGCCCTCGTCGCCAAGCCTGTTGCGGTAAAGGCGGTCGCGCGCGACGAAGACATTGCCTTCGCCTATCGCCTGGCCGGCTGTTTTTTCATCGCCGATGGCCAACGGCTCGAGATAGGTGCCGTCGGCGAAAAAAACGCAAGCGTTCTCTGTCCCGAAAGGGTGGACGCCGGTCGGCGCGACGACAAAGCCGAGCAGCGAGAGGCGCTGCCTTGCGACCTCGAGGCTCAGCGTGGGCAGGACCAGATGGTCGAGCGGATGGGTCGAAGTTTCGATCATACCGGCGCGGTGTGCCCCATTCCGGAAACCGGTTCAAGGCCCGGCTTAAGCGAAGCGAATTGCCTTTGGCTCAGGCGCGGCTACGACATCCGCCGAATAGCGCAGTTCGCGCAGCGGCTTCACCTTGCTGGTGGTGTCTGCATAGATGGGATGCGCCTTGTAGGCGGCAAGGGCCGCCTCGTCCTGGAACTCGGCGTAGACGACCACGTCGATCGCGTTGGAGAAGAGATCGACCTTGGTGTTGAGCGTCACTTCGAAATGCGTCGAATGCGGAATCGTGCCGAGCGCCTGCAGGCCCGAGCGTACGGCCTCGACATCTTCCCTGCGCCGCACGCTGAAGAAAACGATGTGCCGGATCAATCCAGCCTCCCTGATCGTCGGTCCAGCGGTGTTTTGTGGGAGCAATGCCCGAGCGTCAACCGGCAACGATGTCGCGCCCGCGGTGCGAGACGAGCGAAATTTACCCCATGACGTAGCGCACGATGCGTGACATCTCGCGCACGGTCGCATCGAGATAGTAGCCATGATGGTAGAGGCCGTCCCAGATCAGGAAGAAGGTGACGGCGACGATGACGATCACATAGCGCATGGCTGAAACTACAGCATGCGGATCGCTGGAACCAGAGCGGGGCGGCGGCGATTGTCCCATTTCACTGCTTTTTGCGCGAGGGCCGATTTTCCGTCGGCAGCGCCACTGGCGCGAGCCCTGGCAACAGGGGGCGCGGCAGGCATTTCGCTTGCAGTCAATGCCGGCGCGGCAGTGAAGCGCCGACAGGCCCAGGCGTGCGAGGCTTCCATGAAACGTGCCGTCATCGCAACGGCGCCGGCGCTTGCCGCAATCTCGGCAGCGCCACTGGCGCGAGCCCTGGCAACAGGGGGCGCGGCAGGCATTTCGCTTGCAGTCAATGCCGGCGGGGCTTTGAAGCGCCGACAGGCCCAGGCGTGCGAGGCTTCCATGAAACGTGCCGTCATCGCAACGGCGCCGGCGCTTGCCGCAATCTCGGCAGCGCCGCTGAAGCAGGAATACCGTGGCCAACGGTCGCCAACGATCTGCTCGGCACGTCGATCCAACCGGCGTTTCCAGGGCCGGCCAATCACCGACACTTCGCCCTAACTTTGGCGCTGCGGACGGCCGCGCCAACGCTCTATGGGCATCAAAGCTCTATGCGGTATTTGGCAAAGCCTGCCTCGACGTCGCCTGCGGGCTCGATCTTGAGGGATTTCACCTCGGTTATGAAATCCTTGGCCCTCGGCCCGGTCTCGAAGACCACGCTGGTGCCGGGCAGCGGCATAAACGACCAGTTGTCGTCCGCCGACGGGTTGATCGTGCCCTCGCTGATGATGTAGCGCACGATTACGTCACGATTGGTGTCCGGCGCCTCGTAGATGATCTTCGAAGCGTTGATGTCGGGGAAATTGCCGCCGCCGCCAGCGCGGTAATTGTTGGTGGCAACGACGAATTTTGCTGCCGGATCAATAGCTTTGCCGTTGAATTTCAGGTCGACAATGCGATTGGAGCCGGCGTTCGCGACGCCACCCTTGGCATCGTATTTCGGCGGCTGCGAAAGGTCGATCCGGTAGGTGACGCCGTCGATGACGTCGAAATTGTAGGACGGGAAGTCGGTGTTGATGAGCGACTGATCCGCCTTGCCCGGCTCGATGTGGTTGAAGATGCCGGCCGACATCTCCAGCCATTCCTTCACCTGGGCGCCGGTGATCTCGACCGCACGCACCGTGTTCGGATAGAGGTAGAGATCGGCGACGTTCTTGATGGCGATATCGCCCTTGGGAACGTCGGTGTAGTAGTCGGCGCCGTTGCGTCCGCCCGCCTTGAAGGGTGCCGCCGCCGACAGCAACGGCACGTCTTTCCATTGCGTGCGCTTCAATATCTCCTCGAGATACCAGCTCTGCGCCCGGTTGACGATCTGCACGGACGGATCGTCGGCCACCAGGGCGAAAAAGGAATAGAGCGGCGCCGATGTCTTGCCGACCGGGCGGCGTACATAGGCAAGGGTTGCCTGATGGTCCTGCTCGAGCGCCGCTATGATGCGTTTGTCGTCGCCAACCGTTGCCTTGTTCTTGTTGTCGACGCGCTCATAGATCGGCCGTGCCTCAGACGTCGCCGAGACGACCCGCCATTTCGAGCCGTCGCGCTCCAAAAGCAGGTCGACGAGACCCATGTGCGAGCCCCAGAAACCGCCCATGACGGCCGGCTTGCCTTGCAGCGTGCCCTTTTCGGTATCGACGCCTTCGAGCGCCTGGAAATCCTTCTTGCCGGGGAAGACCAGATGCTGGTGGCCGGTGAAGACAGCGTCGATCCCCTCGACGCCGGCGACGAAGAAGGAGGCGTTCTCCATCTTGTCGCCCTGTTTGATGTCGATGCCCGAATGCGAAAGCGCGATGACAATGTCGGCGCCTTCTTCCCTTATTTGCGGCACCCAGGCCTTGGCCGCCTCGACGATGTCACGCGTCTGAACATTGCCTTCGAGGTTCTTCATGTCCCAGACCATGATCTGCGGCGGCACGAAGCCGATGACGCCGATCCGAATCGGCCGCTCGACCCCCGACCCGTCCTTGATCTTCCTGTCGAGGATGACATAGGGCTTGAGATAGAGCTTGTCGTCGCGCGGGTTCGCGGCAAGCGTGGTGCCGCGGATCAGGTTCGCGCAGACAAAGGGGAAATTGGCGCCGGCCAGAACCTTGTCGAGGAAGGACAGGCCGTAGTTGAACTCGTGGTTGCCGAGCGTCGAGCATTCGTAGCCGAGCAGGTTCATTCCCTTCATGACCGGATGCAGGTCGCCGTCCTTCATGCCCTTCTCATAGGCGACATAGTCGCCCATCGGGCTGCCTTGTAGAAGGTCGCCATTGTCTATCAGCATTGAATTGGTCGCTTCCTTGCGCACCGCGCCGATCAGCGAGGCCGTTCGGGACAGACCCATCGTGTCGTTCGCTTTGTCGGCGTAGTAATCATAAGGCAGCAGGTTCACATGGATGTCAGTCGTCTCCATGATCCTGAGATGCGCCTGATCGTCCGCGGCGTGGGCGGAGAACGGATGCAGCATGATCAGCGCCCCGGTCGCGGCCGCACCGGCCAGGAATTCGCGACGGGAGAATTCGGGGCGGAAGGCGGGCAGTCGCGACATTTTCTTCTCCACTTCGACAACGCGATAACCCCTGCCCCACGGCGGAGCATGGCGCTGACGGCGCCTTGAGTCCATGCGCGCGGAAAACCTTTCGATCACGAGAAGGTGACGCGTCGATGAAGCCGGCGACGGCGATCAAATCAGCTCTTGTCGTCGGTGCCCTGGGTGATCAGCCGCGCGCTGCGCTGACCGGTAAAATATATCCATAGCCAGCTAAGCGAGACCGCCAGGCGGTTGCGGAAGTCGATCAGGAAATAGATGTGCGCTATGCCCCAGAGCCACCAGGCAAGCCAGCCGGTGAGCTTGATCCAGCCAAAATCGATCGCGGCGGCACGCTTGCCGATCGTCGCCAGGTCGCCGTCGTGCCGATAGCGGAACGGGCGGGACGCCGTATCGCCGGCAAGCCGGGCCTTGATCGTCGTGGCAACATGCTTGCCTTCCTGCTTGGCCGCCGGCGCCACGCCGGGCACCGGCTTCCCGTCGGGACGCAACAGATGCGCCGTATCGCCGATGACGAAAATGTCGGGGCTGCCCGGCACGGTGAGGTCGGGCTCGACCAGCACCCTGCCCGCCCGATCGGCCGGCGCCCCCAGCCATTCGGCGGCCGGCGAAGCGGCAACGCCCGCTGCCCAGATGATCGTCCTTGCCGGAAGCTGTTGGTCGCCGAAGACGACGCCGTCGGCATCCAGTTGAGTTACGGGCCGTCCGAGCTCGACCGTGACGCCGAGCCGCTCCAGCGCCTTGCGGGCATAGTCGGAAAGCCGCGGCGCAAAATTGGCCAGGATCCGGTCGCCGGCCTCAATCAGCACGACCCGCGCCTGCCGCGTGTCGATGTTGCGGAACTCGCCGCGCAACGTGTCATGCGCGAGCTCGACAATGGTGCCGGCGAGCTCGACGCCGGTCGGCCCGCCGCCGACGATGACCAGCGTCAACAGCGCCTGCCACCTGGCCGGGTCGGGTTCACGCTCCGCCTGTTCGAAAGCGAGCAGGATGCGGCGCCGGATCGTCGTGGCATCCTCGAGCGTCTTCAGCCCCGGCGCGTAGGGCTCCCATTCGTCGTGGCCGAAATAGGCATGGCGCGCGCCGGTGGCGAGCACCAGCGTGTCGTAGCGAATAGAGCTGCCGTCCTCGAGCAGCACGCGCCTGCCGGCGCGGTCGACGCCGGTGACATTGCCCAGAAGGGTCGTCACGTCCTTGCGCCTCCGCAGCAGATGGCGAATCGGCCAGGCGACCTCCGAAGTTGCAAGCGACGTGGTTGCGACCTGGTAGAGCAGCGGCTGAAAAAGATGGTGGTTGCGCTTGTCGATCATCGTGATGCGCACCGGCGCTCCGGCCAGCGCGCGGGTGAGTTCGAGGCCGCCGAAGCCGGCGCCGACCACAACGACGTTATGCTTGGCTTCTTCCATTTGGTCACCTCGCCAAACCAACCTGTCCAGAATGTAAGCGTTGTTGTGCACTGCAACAACATTGCTGTTGCCCGCTCCCCTGCCCCGGAGTCGTCGCCCGGTGTCGTGAACGCGCATGTCGCTTTCGGAGCACCGGGTATAGCGTGGAGCAGAATGACAGGAGTGCAGCATGACCGACCACTGCGATGACGAAGGCCCGACCCAATACGCCTCGCCACCTTGTTTCATGCACGAGCTCGACCCGGCCTATCAGATGCCGCTCACCGACTGGACCGATGTCAGGCGCTGGCGCAAGGCGGAGCGCGAGAGACTGATCGGTGCCCGACTTGCGGTTTCGGCGGACGCCCGCTCCGCAATGTCGGCGCGCATTGCGGATCGCCTCGATGCGCTGATCGGTGACATAGTCGACCGCATGGTGAGTCTTTACTGGCCGTTCCGCGGCGAGCCGGATTTGCGGCCATGGATGGCGTCCGTCAATGAGCGCGGCGGTCGCACCGCATTGCCCATCGTCGTGGAGAAAGGACGCCCCCTGATCTTCCGTGCCTACAAACAGGGTGACCGGTTGGAAAAGGGCATCTGGAACATTCCGATCCCGGCCGAGGGCGATCCGGTGCTACCGGACATCGTCATCTCGCCGATCGTCGGCATTGATCCGGCAAATTATCGTCTAGGCTATGGCGGCGGCTTCTTCGATCGCACGCTGGCCGCCATGCCGTTCAAGCCGCTGATCATCGGCGTCGGCTACGAACTGCAGCGCATCGCCACCATCTATCCGCAGCCGCACGACATCCCGATGAGCGCGGTTGTGACGGAGGCGGCCGGCGCTTAGCAACACTTAGGCCATCTCCGGCCGCAGTCCGACCGCCGTACGGTCCACGATCTCGCGCAGCGCGAAGGACGAGTTGATCTTCGTCACATGCGGCATGGCCGACAGCCACTCCTTATGGATGCGTTCGTAGTCGACGAGGTCCTTGGCCGCGATGCGCAGGATGTAGTCGTATTCGCCTGACATCAAATGACAGGACAGCACGTTCGGACAGCGCTTGATCGCCGCCTCGAAATCCGACAGCGTCTTTTCGAATTGGCCCGACAGCGATATGTGCACGATCGCCGTCATCTGATGGCCAAGCGCGGAGTTGGAGAGCCGCGCGTGATAGCCGCGGATGGTTCCGGTTTTCTCCAGATTGTCGAGCCTGCGCGAACAGGCCGATTGGGAAAGGCCGACCTTCTCGGCAAGCGCCGCGTTGGGGATCCGGCCATCCTTCTGCAAAGTTTCCAGAATGGCGATATCGATCCTGTCGAGCCGCATTTTTCGTGAATCCTGCGAATATTCTGACATTCTGCGCAACGATTATCGAACAACGGCCAATGCCGCAAGTGCATTCGCAAACACATACGGAACGATTCGTGGTTGACTGCGTCTAGTGCATGTCGCCGGAAGTCGCGCGGCGGTTTCCGGGCCGATGCCATGCATGAAATGACAGGGAGAGCGCCCTCTCAAGGGCCGGACAGGAGAAGAACAATGCGCGTCGGCTGCCCCAGGGAAATCAAGAACCATGAATATCGCGTCGGACTGACGCCCGGCTCGGTCCGCGAATATGTCGCGCATGGCCACGAAGTGCTGGTCGAGACTGGCGCCGGCGCCGGCATCGGCGCCGACGACAACGCCTACCGCGCCGCCGGCGCCACCATCGCCAAGACGGCCGCCGACGTGTTCGCCAAGTCGGACATGATCGTCAAGGTCAAGGAGCCGCAGCCCAACGAATGGGTGCAGCTGCGCGACGGCCAGATCCTCTACACCTACCTCCACCTGGCTCCGGACCCGGAGCAGACCAAGGGTCTTCTCGCCTCAGGCGTCACCGCCATTGCCTATGAAACCGTGACCGACGACCGTGGCGGCTTGCCGTTGCTCGCGCCGATGTCGGAAGTTGCCGGCCGGCTGTCGATCCAGGCCGGCGCGACGGCGCTGCAGAAGGCCAATGGCGGCCGTGGCGTGCTGCTCGGCGGCGTGCCCGGCGTGTTGCCCGGGAAGGTCACCGTGCTCGGCGGCGGCGTCGTCGGCCTGCATGCCGCCAAGATGGCCGCCGGCCTTGGCGCCGACGTCACCATCATCGACCGCTCGATCCCGCGCCTGCGCCAGCTCGACGACATTTTCGGCGGCCGCGTCCATACGCGCTACTCGACGGTCGAAGCCCTGGAAGAAGAATGCTTCTCGGCCGACGTCGTCATCGGCGCCGTACTGATTCCGGGCGCCGCCGCACCCAAGCTCGTCACCCGTGAAATGCTCTCGGGCATGAAGAAGGGCTCGGTGCTGGTCGACGTCGCCATCGACCAGGGCGGCTGCTTCGAGACCTCGCACGCCACGACCCATGCCGATCCGACCTACGAGGTCGATGGTGTCATCCACTACTGCGTCGCCAACATGCCTGGCGCCGTGCCGGTCACTTCGGCGCACGCGCTCAACAATGCGACGCTGCATTACGGCCTGCAGCTCGCCGACAAGGGTCTGAAGGCGTTGATCGACGACCATCACCTTCGCAACGGCCTCAATGTCCATAAGGGCAAGATCACCAACCGTGCCGTCGCCGAAGCGCTCGGCTACGAAATGGTCGAGCCGAAGGCGGTGCTTGCCGCCTGACGGGTCCGCAGAGCTTCCTCAAGTCGCGCCCGCCGGGTCATTCCGGCGGGCTTTTTCGTTTTGCGAAAACTGGACCGAAAAAATCCGGGCAACAAAAAAGCGGAGCAAAAGCCCCGCTTCCTCGGTGTTGCGATCTGCCGCCAGTCCATCCGCGGTCGACAAATCATCAACGATTGATTTTTAGCGCAGTAGTACGACGAGAATACGACAGTCTTGAAACGCGCCCGGTCCCATCTCGGCGACCATTATACGTCCTTGTGTGAAATGTTTCACATTCGCTCGGCGCGAAAGACGCCTAGACACGCACCGTTACTGGCGGCCTGAGCTGCTTGCCGGGACGGCCAGCCCGGCCCGGACAGCGCTTGCCGACAGCTTCTGTCAAAGACCCTCCAACGGCCCGCCAGATTATCGGCGGGCTTTTTTTTGGGTCATGCGCGCTCGATGCGGCATTGATAGCAATTGTTCCGCGCCGAGCGGACGTGGATGTAGGCGATGTCGTCGCGCCCAAGCAGCATTTCGGCACGCGCGACGATGTCGCCCGTCGGCGTGACGGCGCCGCTGCCGTAGACGATGCGATCGTCCTTGCCGTAGCCCCTGACGATATAGTCGCTGCTTGCTAGCATCTCCGGCAGCGCATCCGCTTCCGTGGCGCGCTTACATTCCTCGGCATGCAGGAAGATCGGGCCGGTTTCGGCATAAGGCTGCAGGTCCGGGAATGGCCGATAAGCAAGGATGAGGTAGCCTTCGCCCTCGCCAACGTTCTTCATGCAGTGCCTGCAAGGGACACCGTCGCCGTCGGAAATCCGGTGCTCGGGGGTGCGGCCATAGGCATCGGGCCCTCCCCGCTGCAAGGCACGCACGGCTTCGGTCGGCAAGGCTTTGAACTGGATGCTCATGGCAAAATCTCCGGTGTCGAGGTCCGGAAAATATGCCTCTGCCTTTGTGACTCCCACCCGATTCCTGACTGGCAGCCAGCGCATACGAAAGCCCCGTTGCGTTGGAGCCGTGGCATGTTCAGGTTCAGAGCAATTCCGGAAAAGGTGTGTAGCGGAGTGGGCTCGGCGCCTTCGCCGGCTCTACTGCATGTCGCTCAGAAGTGTGCGGCGGTTCCGGGACAACGACTTGCATCAAACAAAAGATCTAAGACGCATCGCCTGAATCCGTTTCAGCGCGACCCGCTTTAGGGTCGCATGACGCTGGCCGCGCGCTCAGCGAAGGTCAGCGGATGCACGACTTCCTTCTTCTGCGCCACCGGGGTGAAGCCGAGTTTCTGGTATAGCGGAAGAGCCGCCGGATGGTCGAGCGTGCAGGTCTGCACGGTGACGCGCTTCGGCCCATGCGCCCAAGCCGCCGAGATGGCCGCGCCAAGGAACCAGCGGCCGATACCCTGGCCGTGCGCATGTTCCATCATGCCGAAATAGGCGAGCTCCACTTCCTCCGGCAGATGCGGCTTGAGGTCGAAGAAGCCGGCGGGAGCACCGTCGAGATAGAGCACTCTGATATCACGGTCCTCCCGGTGCAGGCCGGCGGCAAGTTCCTCATCGCTGAGCCTGAGCACGTTGACCCAATGCCATTTGCGCCCGACGCGATCCATCAGATAGCGGTAGAAATGGAGCGGAATGTCTTTTGTCTTCAACAGCGCGATCTGACGGTTGTAGGGAATTGGCGGAGATACCGCCGGCGCGGCATGCATCTCCAGGAACGTGACGGTGACGTCGATATCTTTTTGCTCGCCGTTTTCCATCATTCTTTCCCCGTCACCACCGGCGTGTCGCTGAGACCGCCCCATTCTGTCCAGGAACCGTCGTAGAGCCGGTTGTCGGTATGGCCAAGCGTCTCGAGCGCCAATGTGATCGCGGCCGCCGTGATGCCCGAGCCACAGGACGTGACGACCGGCTTCGACAGGTCGATGCCGGCATCCTCGATCACCTTGCGCAGGCGGTCCTTGGGCAACAGCTCGCCATTCTCGGCAAGTGCCGTAACCGGAATGTTATGCGCGCCGGGCATATGGCCCGAACGGACGCCTGGGCGCGGCTCGGGATCGGTCCCGGCAAAGCGGCCGGCCGAGCGCGCGTCGGCGATTTGGCTCTCGCGAGCGGCGACGATTCTGCGCATCTCGTCGAGGCCGACGACCCGGCCCGCATCGAAATCGGCATAGAAAACGCTCGGCGCGATCTTTGTCGGCTGAGCCGTCACGGGTCGTCCCTCGGCCTTCCAGCGGTCAATGCCGCCGTTCAAAATGTAGACCTGAACGACGCCCATGACCCGGAACATCCACCAGGCGCGTGGCGCCGAGAACAGGCCCGGACCGTCATAGACGACGATGGTGTCGTCGGCAGAAACGCCCATGGCGCCGACATATTGGGCGAAGTGCTGCGGCGACGCCAGGGTGTGCGGCAGTTTCGAATCCGGATCGGAAACCGCATCCTGATCGAGGAAGCGCGCGCCGGGAATATGCGCGGCATCGTACTCGGCGCGGGCGTCGCGCTTTTGCGCCGGCAGATACCAGGAGGCGTCGATGATGGTGAGGCCGGGCTCGCCAAGCCGCTTCTGCAGCCAGTCGGCGTCGACGATGAAAGGACTGTCCTGCGCCATTCTTTTCTCCCTACCCGGCCCTAGAGCATGACGTCGAAAAGTGTGGAACGGTTTTCGGGCGGCATCATACTCTATCTCTTTGATTTAGAGACCGATTCAGATTTAGGGTCGTTCGACCCGAAATCATCCAGCTCTAGCCTCAATTCGCCGGCATCGGTCCGAAGCGGAGGCGGAAGCGCCGGTTCTCGCGGCCCTTCTTCTCGATCTTGCCGATATGGATCTCACCGACTTCGCCGGTCGACTTCACATGGGTACCGCCACAGGGCTGGCTGTCGATCGCGCCGTTCCCGCCGATGCAGACCAGGCGGATCTTGCCGGTGCCGACGGGTGGACGGACGTTCTTCGATTTGACCAGGCCGGGATTGGCGGCGAGCTCCTCGTCGGTGATCAGCCGGGTGAAGATCGGATGATCGGCGCGCACCAGCTCCATCAGGCGAACCGTCACGTCCTCCTTGGTGAAGGAAGCGTCGGGAATGTCGAAATCGACACGGCTGTCATCCTCGGCAACGGCCGCTCCGGTGATCGGGAACGGGCAGACGACCGTCAGCAGATGGCAGGCGGAGTGCATGCGCATCAGAAGGTGGCGCCGCTCCCAGTCGATCAACAGCTTCAGTCTTTCGCCGACCGCGGGCAGCGCCTGGTCCGACGCCGGCACGTGGATGATCTCGTCCTTGGTCTCGCCGGTGATGGTGGCGGCGATCGCGATGCGGCCGCCACCTTCGCGCTCGAACGTCCCGGTGTCGCCCGGCTGCCCGCCGGACGTTGCGTAAAAGACTGTACGGTCGAGAAGGATGCCGCCACGATCGTTGATCGAGACGACCTCGGCCTGCGCCGTCCTCTGATAGGCGTCGTCGCGAAACAGCGCTTCGGTCGTCCGTGCCATCATGCCACCTTTTCGAACGGGACCGAAATATCGGTCTTCTCTTCCATCCAGCCCGGTACCGGAAGGTTCTTGCCGCGCAGGAATTCCGGATTGAAGAGCTTGGACTGGTAGCGCGTGCCGTAGTCGGCAAGGATCGTCACGATGGTGTGGCCAGGTCCGAGGTCGCGCGCCAGCCGGATGGCGCCGGCGATATTGATGCCGGTCGAGCCGCCGACGCAGAGCCCTTCCTCCTGGATCAGGTCGAAGATGATCGGCAATGCTTCCTCGTCCGGGACCTGGTAGGAGAAGTCCGGCGTGAAGTCTTCCAGATTGGCGGTGATGCGGCCCTGCCCGATGCCTTCGGTGATCGAGTTGCCGTCGGACTTCAACTCGCCGCTGGTGTAGAAACTGTAGAGCGCGGCGCCCAGCGGATCGGCGAGCGCGATCTTGACGTCCTTGTTCTGGCCCTTCAGCCCGAGCGCGACACCGGCAAGCGTGCCGCCGGAGCCTACCGCCGAAACGAAGCCGTCGATCTTGCCGCCTGTCTGGGCCCAGATCTCCTGCGCAGTCGTGCGGATATGACCGTCGCGGTTGGCGACATTGTCGAACTGGTTGGCCCAGATCGCGCCGTTGGGTTCGGAGCGCGCCAGTTGCTCGGCAAGGCGGCCCGACAGTTTTATGTAATTGTTGGGGTTCTTGTAGGGCACGGCCGGCACTTCGATGAGCTCCGCGCCCAGGATCTTGATCACGTCCTTCTTTTCCTGGCTCTGCGTGTCGGGGATGACGATGACGGTGCGGTAGCCGAGCGCCTTGGCGACCAGCGTCAAGCCGATGCCGGTGTTGCCGGCAGTGCCTTCGACGATGACCCCGCCGGGCTTCAGGAGCCCGCGCTGCTCGGCATCGCGGATGATGAACAGGCCGGCTCTATCTTTCACCGATTGCCCCGGATTCATGAATTCGGCCTTGCCGAGGATCTCACAGCCGGTCGCTTCCGAAGCCTTGTTGAGCCGGATCAGGGGCGTGTTGCCGATCGCTTCGATCACAGAACGGGGCATGCGGGATTCCTTCATGTGTGCGGCGAGACCCTAGAAACCGGGCGCTGCGGTTTCAAGGCAAGATTTTGCCTGGTCCAGTCGCATTCCGGACGCTGCATTGCTCGCGATCATTTAACACTGAGCGCACGAACCGCTCTTTTCATTCGATTTCTGCACCGCTACAGCAAGCGCGAACATTCGCAAGGCATCGCATGACACTCTACCGGGCCAATCCGAAGGACGGTGTCGCCTGGATCACGGGCGGCAGCAGCGGCCTTGGACGCGCATTAGCCAAGGATCTCGCCAATCAAGGTTATGCGGTCGCGGTGACCGCCCTGCCGGAAGACCCGGTCGACACGCTGATCGTCGAAACGGCGCAAATGTCGGGACATGTGAAGTCCTTTCCCTGCGATGTGACCGACGAGCACGGCATGGCACGCACCGTCGCCGCGATCGAGGAGCAGATGGGCCCGATCGTGCTTGCCGTGTTCAACGCCGGCAACTACATAGCCACCCCCGGCGAGAACCTGGTGGTGCGCGATTTCCACCGCTCCTTCGCCGTGAACTATTTCGGTATCGTCAACGGTGTGGTGCCAGTGGTCGACTACATGCGTGGGCGCGGACGCGGCCATATCGTTTTGGTCGGATCGGTCACCGCCTATTCCGGCTGGCCGACCACAGCAGCTTATGGCGGCACCAAGGCCGCGATCAACATCCTGGCGGAGTCGCTGAAATACGACTTCGACAAGCTCAACATCCGCGTTCAGGTGATCAATCCGGGGTTCATCGACACGCCGCTGACGGAAAAGAATATGCTGCCGATGCCAGGCCTCATGCCGGTGCATCGTGCGTCGCGCCGCATGGCGCGCGGTATCAGGAAGGGTAGCTTCGAAGTCACCTTCCCGTATCACATAAGCTGGCCGTTGAAGCTGCTTGGCCTGCTGCCGCGGCCGATCGGCCGCTTCGTCATCGGAGCTACCACCAGTTGGTGGAGACGGCCGTTATATTTCGATCGCAAGCTGCACGGCGCAAAAGATCCGTCCCGCGACAAGGCAAGATGAGTCGGCGAAACCGCGATTGCCTGCGTGCGGGCACGGCCATAGGTTGAGAATGATTGCCTGGAGACTGCGATGGGGCGACGGATCGTGCTTGCGGTGCTTGGCCTTGCCGTCATCCTGGTCGCTGGGTTCTTCCTCGGCCCGCGGGTGCCGGTCGATACGACAATCCGCTTCAATCCGTCGGTGATCGGCGAAGATCCGCAGGCCTATCTGGCGCGTGAAGAGGCTGCCGTGCCCAACATCCGCGACGGGCTCGATAAGGAGATCATCTGGGCGAACCCGATGGTTCATGCCAAGACGCCTTTGGCCATCGTCTACATCCATGGCTTTTCAGCCTCGAAGGGCGAGGTTCGCCCCTTGCCGGACGACATTGCCGATGAACTGGACGCCAACCTCTTCTACACGCGCCTGACCGGTCACGGCCAGGATGGCGCGGCCATGGCCGAAGGCAGCGTTAATGCCTGGGTCAACGACTATGAGGAGGCTCTGGCCATCGGTCGCGCCATCGGCGACAGGGTGATCGTTGTTGCCACCTCGACCGGCGGCTCGCTGGCGGCACGGGCCGCAACACAAGCAGGCGCATCCGACGACGTCGCGGCGATCGCGTTCATCTCGCCAAATTTCGGCGTCAGGGCGTCAGGCGCCGAGATCCTCACCCTGCCCTGGGGCAAACAGATCGCCGAGCTGGTCGGCGGCAAGGAGCGCAGCTTCAGTGCTCGCAATGCGCTGCATGAAAAGTTCTGGACCACCAAATATCCGATGGCCGCGGTGCTGCCGATGGCGGCGCTCACCAATCTCGCCTATGAGGCGCCGGTCGAGAAGGCGACGATCCCCGCCCTGTTCATCTTCTCGGATTCCGACAAGGTGGTGCGGCCAGACCGCACGCGCGAGATCGCCGGGCGCTGGGGTGGTCCGCACGAGCTGGTGCCGGTCGACGACACCGGCGATCGGGACGATCACGTCATTGCCGGCGATGCGCTGTCGCCACAGACCACAGCCTTCCTGACCCAGCGTATCGTGGTGTGGGTGAAGGCGCTGATGCAGCAGCAATCAGGCCAGTGAAACGAGAAACGGCCGGAGCACCGCTCCGGCCGTTCCATTCCTCTCGTCTGGCGAGCTCAAGCTGCCCGGTTTGCCGGACGCTTGCCGCCGAAGCGGCGCTTGTTGTTGCCTTTGAAGCGTTTGAAGCCGTCGGGCTTGCGCTCGCCATTCGGCTTGGCCGCAGCCGTACGTTCGCCCTGCGGCTTCGGCCCGCGCTCGCCCTGCGGCTGGCTTGCGAAACGCTTCGTGTCGCCGTTGCCCGGGCGGCGACCGTCGCGACGGCCGCCATGATGCTCGCGGTCGTTGGCCGGTTCGAAATGACGCTCGGTCTTTTCCCGGGGATCGCGCTGCGGATCCGGGCTGCCCAGATGATCGGCGATGACCGGCAGCTTCATGCGGATGATGCGCTCGACTTGCCGCAGCTTGGCGTTCTCCGAAGGATCGCAAAGCGTGATGGCAATGCCATCCCTGCCGTTGCGGCCCGTGCGGCCGATGCGATGGACGTAGCTTTCCGCCTCGTCCGGCAGGTCGAAGTTCACGACATGGCTGATGCCGGGCACGTCGATGCCGCGCGCGGCGATATCGGTCGCGACCAGGATGCGAACCGCGCCGTCGCGGAAATCGTTGAGCGCCTTCTGGCGCGCGTTCTGCGACTTGTTGCCGTGGATGACGGCGGCGTTGAAGCCGTCGCGGGCAAGGTCCTTGGTGACGCGGTCGGCGCCGTGCTTGGTGCGCGAGAACACGATCACCGAGCGCATCGCCTCGTCGCCCAGCATCTTCGACAGCACCTGCCGCTTCTGCTTGGTGCGGGCAAGCACCAAGCTCTGCACGATCTCGGCGGCGGCCGTGCTTTGCGGCGCGACCTCGACGCGAACCGGGTTCTTCAAAAGGCCCTTGGCGAGCTCGGCGATCTCGTCCGGCATGGTGGCTGAAAACAGCGCCGTCTGGCGGTCCGGCGCGGTCGCCTTGGCGATGCGCTTGACGTCGTTGATGAAGCCCATGTCGAGCATGCGGTCACCCTCATCGAGGACGAGCCATTTGGTGTCGGCAAGGATGAGGTCGCCCTCTCGCACGAGGTCCGTGAGCCGGCCCGGCGTGGCGATCAGGACATCGACGCCGGGGCCGATCTTCTTCACCTGGCTGAAGCGCGAGACACCGCCGAGAACGAGCGCGGTCGAGACATGCGCGCCCTTGGCAAGGATCTTAATGGTCTCCTCGATCTGCACGGCCAGTTCGCGCGTCGGGGCCAGGATCAGCGCGCGCGCCGTCTTCGGCCGACGCTTGGTGCCCAGACCGATGATCCGCGACAAGATCGGCAGCGCGAAGGCGGCCGTCTTGCCGGAACCCGTCTGGGCGATGCCGAAAATGTCGCGGCCTTCCAACTGCGGCGGGATCGCCTGCATCTGGATCGGCTTCGGCTCGGTGAAGCCCGCGGCAATGGTGGCCTTGAGCAGCGCACCGGTGATGCCAAGCGCGGCGAAACCGGAGAGTTCCGCAGTGCCCGTGCCGGGCAAAGTGTTTTCGTTGGTCAAAATATTCTTCTTTCACGCGGCGCATGGCCGCAAACATCAATGGCGGCAGGGCGCAACCTGCCGTCGAAAAATTATCAGGAAACGACAAGGCGGCGGACTGGATGTGTCCGCGCGGCTGCGCTGTCGTGCCCGCGGGCATCATGCCCCGGGGCTCTTTCGCCACCTTGCCGATTCACCGGAAAGAGGGAAAACAGACGCAACCAGTCTCATTCGTGGAGAAAGCCGGAAGGTCCGGCCCAAGCGCCTATAGGGCTGCATATGGACGAGTCCGGCCCGAAAAGCAAGGGCCGCATGTTGCAATGCAGCAAAAACAGACCGATGGCAGCGCTTGCGCTCCCCTGCCCTCGCGATTACCACAAACCACCGATCGAACGGGGAACCGGGCAATGAAAGACGTGCTGAAGGAACTCGAGCGCCGCCGCGAGATCGCCCGCATGGGCGGCGGCAAGGACCGCATCGAAGCCCAGCACAAGAAGGGCAAGCTCACCGCCCGCGAGCGGATCGCGGTCTTCCTCGACGAAGGTTCGTTCGAGGAGTTCGACATGTATGTCGAGCACCGCTCGACAGATTTCGGCATGGAGAAGACCAAGATCGCCGGCGACGGCGTCGTCACCGGCTGGGGCACCGTCAACGGCAGGCCGGTCTATCTCTTCGCCAAGGATTTTACCGTGTTCGGCGGCTCGCTGTCGGAAGCGCATGCCGAAAAGGTGGTCAAGGTTCAGGAGATGGCGCTGCGCAACCGCGCGCCGATTATCGGCCTCTATGACGCCGGCGGCGCCCGCATTCAGGAAGGCGTGGCCGCGCTCGGCGGCTATGCCGAGATTTTTCAGCGCAACGTGCTCGCCTCCGGTGTCATCCCGCAGATTTCGCTGATCATGGGGCCTTGCGCCGGCGGCGACGTCTATTCGCCGGCCATGACCGACTTCATCTTCATGGTGCGCGACACCTCCTACATGTTCGTGACCGGGCCTGACGTGGTGAAGACGGTGACCAACGAGACGGTAACCGCCGAGAGCCTCGGCGGCGCTTCGGTCCACACGACAAAATCTTCCATCGCCGACGGCGCCTATGACAACGACGTCGAGGCGCTGTTGCAGATGCGGCGGCTGGTCGACCTGCTGCCGGCGTCCAATACCGCCGAGATCCCTGAGATCGAGTGCTATCAGTCGGTGACGGACCATGACCTTTCGCTTGATCGGCTGATCCCCGACAATGCCAACAAGCCCTATGACATCAAGGAACTGATCCTGAAGGTTGCCGACGAAGGCGATTTCTTCGAGATCCAGCAGAGCTTTGCCAAAAACATCGTCACCGGCTTCGGCCGGGTCGAAGGACGTACGGTCGGCTTCGTCGCCAACCAGCCGATGGTGCTGGCGGGCGTGCTAGATTCGGATGCGAGCCGCAAGGCGGCACGCTTCGTGCGTTTCTGCGATTGCTTCTCCATCCCGATCGTCACCTTCGTCGACGTCCCGGGCTTCCTGCCGGGTACCGCACAGGAATATGGCGGGCTGATCAAGCATGGCGCCAAGCTGCTGTTCGCCTATGCCGAGGCGACCGTGCCGAAGATTACCGTCATCACCCGCAAGGCCTATGGCGGCGCTTATGACGTCATGGCGTCCAAGCATCTGCGCGGCGACATGAACTACGCCTGGCCGACGGCGCAGATCGCGGTGATGGGCGCAAGGGGCGCGGTCGAGATCATCTATCGCAAGGACATCGGCGATCCGGAGAAGATCGCTGCTCATACAAAGGCTTACGAGGATCGTTTCCTGTCGCCCTTCGTCGCCGCGGAACGCGGCTATGTCGATGAGGTGATCATGCCGCACTCGACGCGCCGCCGCCTGGCGCGGGCGCTGCGCATGCTGCGCAACAAGGACATGCAGAACCCTTGGAAGAAGCACGACAACATTCCCTTGTGAAATATCTCCATCGGCCGAAAGGATGACAACCGCTAACATGAGCGCGGAGACGAAATGCGAATAGCGCTTGCGGCCCAGGGCCTTATTCCGTGCAAAGGCTATGGCGGCATCCAGCGGCAGGTCGAATGGCTGACCACGGAGATGGTCAAGATGGGGCATCAGGTGACGTTGATCGCCGGCCCGGGATCGTCGCATCCGATGTGCGAGGTCCGCCACGCCGTCACCAATGACGAATGCCGCGCGGCTGTTCCCAGGGACACCGACATCGTCCATCTCCATGCCTGGAAGGTTGAGGTTCCCTTTCCGACGCTCAATACGGAACGCGGCCATCTGCCGGATTACCCGAGGCCGCAGCCGAACTGGAGCTTCATCAGCGCCCGCCATGCCGAGCTGCATGGCCGCAAGACCTTCGTCTACAATGGGTTTCCGGTGGACGCCTATCGGCTGGCGCCTTCGAAGAACGACCATCTGTTTTTCATGGCAGCCATCGCGCGGGCCGGAAAGGGCCTCAACCGAGCGGTGGACCTCGCGAAAAAGTATGATTTCAAGCTCGATATCGCCGGCGGTTCGCGCTGGAAGCTGCTTGGCCGCAGCAAGACCCGCCGCGAGGGCGTCTTCTTCAAAAGCCTGTCGTCCCGCTTCCGCTACCACGGCATGGTCGACGGCGAACCGAAGGTACGCCTGTTGGGCGAGACCAAGGCTTTTCTGAACCCGATTTCCTGGGAAGAGCCTTTCGGCAACGCGCCGGTCGAATCCATGCTGTGCGGTACGCCGGTTTTGACGACGGCGCATGGCGCGCTGCCCGAAACCGTCGATGCCGATACCGGGCGCTTCTTCGACACGGACGAGGAGTTCGCGCGCGGGTTCGGCGAAATCGGCGGTTTGTCGGCGCAAAGATGCCGCGAATCCGCGGCAGACCGGTTTCCGATCCAGAAGGCGGCGAAAGCCTATCTGCAACTCTATGCCCGCATCCTTGATGGCGAAGCGCTTCCGTGACAAATCACCGTCATGCTTGCCATCGGCAGCGACTGTTCCGGATCGAAAAGGTAGCGTTTGTTGCGTCCCATCCTCGTCTTCTGCCTGCCGGCGATCGGTGATTTCATCCGTTGCCACTCGGCGATCCAGATCCTCGCCGAGAAATTTCCTGGGCATCCGATCGACGTTGCCACCTCGCCTCTTGCCGCGCCGCTGGCGCGGCTCATGCCGCATATTCGCAAGACCTGGATCGTGGAGAAACATTGGAAGCCGGGGCTGAAAGAACGGGCACGCCTGGCGCGTGAACTTCGCGAGGAGGTTTACCAGGCAGCCTACATGCTCACCAGCAGCACCAAGGCGGCGCTTGTGCCATGGCTCGCCGGCATACCCGAACGCATCGGCTATCCGCGCGAGTTCCAGTTCGGCATGGTCAACCGCCTGCCGGCCGGCTGGCTGAAGAGCTTCGTGGCGTTCGGCCCGCGCAAGACGAGATTGTTCGAGCAAGTCTGCGCGATCGCGATGCTGGGCGAGAAGCCTGCCGACGACATGCGTCTGCCTCCGCCGCAAATGGCGGTTTCGGCCGAGGAAGTTTCGGATTGGCGCGCCCGGCACGGGATCGATCCGGCGCGGCCGGCGCTGGCGCTTTACACCTCGGCGTTCACCAACTTTCGCTCATGGCCGGCGGAGCGTTTCACATCGGTAGCGCAGGACCACGCAAGGCGCGGCTGGTCGGTATGGATCGTCGGCGGTCCGCGCGAACGCGAGGCCGCCGGCCGGATCCGCGCCGAGTTCCCGGAGGCAGTGGATTTCACGTCGACACCGCAACTCACCGATGCCATATGCCAGATTGCTGCCTCGACCGTGTTCCTCGGCGTCGACGGCGGGCTGTGCCATGCAGCCGCGGCTTTGGGCGGACCTTGTGTGCTTATCTTCGGATCGAACCGCTCCTATGAGACCGGACCGGTGAACGACCAGGTCAGGTTTCTCGAGCCGCCAATTTCGACGCCGAGCTGGGTTTACGATACGCGCGGCGTCAGCGAGGAACGGGTTCTTGCAGCTTTGGCCGACGCTGTTGCGCAGGCGCGCCGCAAGCAGGAAGCCTGAAAACCCGATCCTCTGGGGCCTCGCCAAAGCCGGCATTCACCTCCGGTCTGAGCGAAGCGGCCAAGGGAAAGACCGCGACGAGGAACACCAACCTCTCATCGGGCAGTGCTCTCCATCAGTTCGCGGAGAACCGGCACCATGGCCAGAGGCAGGTCCTCGGCTATCAAACCCGGCCCAAAGCGACGGCCGGCTTCGGCATGAATCCAGACCCCGGCGCAAGCCGCCTCGAAAGCCGGCATGCCCTGGGCAAGCGAGCCCGCGATAATGCCCGCCAGCACGTCGCCCGAGCCGGCCGTGGCAAGCCAGGCAGCGCCATTGCTGTTGATCGCCGCGCGACCATCCGGCGATGCGATCACGCTGTCGGCGCCCTTATAGACGATCACGGCGTTGGAGCGCTGCGCGGCGGCGCGCGCCTTGGCCAGTTTCGATAGGGCCTTGTCGCCGGCAATGTCCGCAAACAGCCTGCCGAACTCGCCCTCATGCGGCGTCATGATCAATGCCGGCGCGTCCGGCCTGCCGGCTGCCTCGAACAGCGTCGAGGCCGCATTGCGAAAGGACGTGATGCCGTCGGCGTCGAGCACAAGGCCCTCGCCGCGGCCGCCCTGGCGTTTCTTGGCGAGCACGGCAAGGGTGAAATCACGCGCCTTGTCACCGATGCCGAAGCCGGGGCCGAGGACAAAGGTGGACGGCCGGCGATCGCCGATAACGTCGTGGACGTCCTCGATCGCGTCGACCTTGCGCAGCATGATCGAGGTGAGATGCGCCGCGTTGACTTGCATGGCGTTTGCCGGCGAGAGCACGGTGACGGCTCCTGCCCCGCTTCTTGCCGCCGCAAGCGCAGAAAGGCGCGCCGCGCCCGTTGCCGATGGCCCGCCCGAAAAGACGCCGGTATGACCGCGCTTGTATTTATGCGCGTCGACCGCCGGCACGGGAAAGTTCGCGATCCAGAGCCCGGGCCGGTTCTCGAAGGCACGTGGCGCGACCTCGTCGATAATCTCGTCACGAATGCCGATGTCGGCCACTACGGTCTCGCCGCATCGCTCGCGGCCGGGCAGAAGCAGGTGCCCGGGCTTTTTTCGTGCGAAGGTCACCGTGAGGATCGCGCGAAAGGCCGAGCCGAGAACGTCGCCGCTGTCGCCGGAAACGCCCGAAGGCAGGTCGACGGCCACCACCGGCAGATCGAGTTCCGTCACTGCCTGAACCGCCTTGGCGGCATCGCCCGAGAGGGGCTTTGACAGGCCGGCTCCATAGAGCGCATCGACGACGAGCGAGCCGGGTTCCGCCTGAAAGGCCGATAACGGCTTTCGCTCGATCCGACAGTCGGCGGCCGCCCGCGCGGCGTCGCTGCCTGTCCGCGGTTCGCCCGACGCCCACAGGACCACATCGACGCCGGCCTCGGCCAGCAACCGCGCCACGACATAACCGTCGCCGCCATTGTTGCCGGGGCCGCACAGCACATGCACCCTCGTCGCGCCTGGGTAGCGCGCCAGCACGACCGCGGCGACCGCCTCGCCGGCGCGTTGCATCAATCCGTAGCCGTCGAGCGGCCCGGCCGCTATCGCCAACTTGTCGGCCTCGGCCATTTCGGTTGGCGACAGAAGTTCATTGCGCATGGGATTGCCGATCATCATGCGATCAAGCATTGTCCAGTTTTCGGTTCGACGCAAACCATCGCGACCGCGCATCGTCCTGCAAATACGGTCGCATCCGAGGGGGGTTCTGCCTGGAAATTGCGCTGTCTGCCCATTTTTTGCGCAGACGCGGGGAGGAGCGATGTAATAGGTTTGGGCGTCCATGACGCATCCGATGCAGCGGATGACGCGAATTTACATCCGAACGCGGCACGGGATCGAAAACGCCCTGCGCCGTCTGTATTCCTCTGGGTTGGCACAGTTCGTGCTAGATGAAGGCGCAAGCGGGGCACACAACCCGTCTTCTTGGCAGTGGAGGCCACTTTCTACATGAAAAAGATCGAAGCGATCATCAAGCCATTCAAGCTGGACGAAGTGAAGGAAGCGCTTCAGGAGGCCGGACTGCAAGGCATCACCGTCACCGAGGCCAAGGGTTTCGGCCGTCAGAAGGGACATACCGAACTCTATCGCGGCGCCGAATATGTCGTCGACTTCCTGCCCAAGGTGAAGATCGAGGTGGTGCTCGGCGACGAGGCTGTCGAAGGCGCCATCGAGGCTATCCGCAAAGCGGCGCAAACGGGCCGCATCGGCGATGGAAAGATCTTCGTCTCAAATATAGAGGAAGTGGTGCGCATCCGCACCGGCGAGACCGGCATCGACGCCATCTGACCGACCCTTCACCATTCCGGACGTCATCACACAGGGAAGAAACAACATGACGACAGCCAAAGACATCATGAAGCAGATTAAGGATAACGACGTGAAATTCGTCGACCTGCGCTTCACCGATCCGCGGGGCAAGCTGCAGCATGTGACGATGGATGTCGTCGAGGTCGAGGAGGACATGTTCGCCGACGGCGTCATGTTCGATGGCTCCTCGATCGCCGGCTGGAAAGCGATCAACGAGTCCGACATGGTGCTGATGCCGGATACCGACACCGTCCATATGGATCCGTTCTTCGCCCAGTCGACCATGGTCATCCTGTGCGACATCCTCGATCCGATCTCCGGCGAGGCCTACAACCGCGATCCGCGCGGCACCGCCAAGAAGGCCGAGGCCTATATGAAGTCGGAGGGCATCGGCGACACCATCTATGTCGGCCCCGAGGCCGAGTTCTTCGTGTTCGACGACGTCAAGTACAAGGCCGATCCGTACAACACCGGCTTCCGGCTGGACTCGACCGAATTGCCGTCCAATGACGACACCGACTACGAGACCGGTAATCTCGGCCACCGTCCGCGCATCAAGGGCGGCTATTTCCCGGTGCCGCCGGTCGATTCGTGCCAGGACATGCGTTCTGAAATGCTGACCGTGCTCGCCGAAATGGGCGTGCGCGTCGAAAAGCATCACCATGAGGTCGCGGCCGCCCAGCACGAGCTCGGCATCAAGTTCGACACGCTGGTGCGCAACGCCGACAAAATGCTGATCTACAAGTATGTCGTGCACCAAGTCGCCAACGCCTACGGCAAGACGGCCACCTTCATGCCGAAGCCGGTGTTCGGCGACAACGGCTCGGGCATGCACGTGCACCAGTCGATCTGGAAGGGCGGCAAGCCGACCTTCGCCGGCAACGAATATGCCGGTCTGTCGGAGACCTGCCTCTATTACATCGGCGGCATCATCAAGCACGCCAAGGCGATCAACGCCTTCACCAACCCGCTCACCAACTCCTACAAGCGTCTGGTGCCGGGTTACGAAGCGCCGGTGCTGCTTGCTTATTCGGCGCGCAACCGCTCGGCCTCCTGCCGCATTCCGTTCGGCTCTTCGCCGAAGTCGAAGCGCGTCGAGGTCCGCTTCCCCGATCCGGGCGCGAACCCCTATCTCGGCTTCGCCGCCATGCTGATGGCCGGCCTCGACGGCATCAAGAACAAGATCCACCCGGGACAGCCAATGGACAAGGATCTTTACGACCTGCCGCCGAAGGAGCTGAAGAAGATCCCGACCGTCTGCGGCTCGCTGCGCGAGGCGCTGCAGAACCTCGACAAGGACCGCGGCTTCCTGAAGGCCGGCGGCGTCTTCGACGACGACCAGATCGATTCCTACATCGAGCTGAAGATGGCGGAAGTCATGCGCTTCGAGATGACCCCGCACCCGGTCGAGTACGACATGTACTATTCGGTCTAAGCTTCTGATCGGACGCTGAAATCAAGCCCTTGGAGGTAGCCGCCTCCAAGGGCTTTTCATTTCGGAGACGGGTTTCGCGCTCCGTGGTGTTTTCCTGGACGCTGATTTCAGGTCGAATCGACCCGGAATCCGTCTCTAGGCCCGCGAGCGAACGTTTCTGCGCAGATTCAAAGCGGCAGGCGTCGCGCCACTTCGGCGAGGATAACCAAAAAAGGCCCCGGCGTTTTCCACCGGGGCCTTTGTCATTCCGATCACGCAGCGGGCCTGCAAGCCCGAACCATGAAAGCGATCAGGCGGCGGCCGAAACCTTCGCGTCGGTCGAAACCTGCGAGATTGTCTTCAGCACCTGCGAGGCGATCTGGTAGGGGTCGCCCTGCGAGTTCGGGCGGCGATCTTCCAGATAGCCCTTGTAGTCGTTCTTGACGAAGGAGTGCGGCACGCGGATCGAGGCACCGCGGTCGGCGACACCGTAGGAAAACTTGTTCCACGGCGCGGTCTCATGCTTGCCGGTCAGGCGCTTGTCGTTGTCCGGGCCGTAGACGGCGATATGATCCATCAGGTTCTTTTCGAACTGCGCCATCAGCGCCTCGAAATAGGCCTTGCCGCCGACTTCGCGCATATACTTGGTCGAGAAGTTGCAGTGCATGCCCGAGCCGTTCCAGTCGGTGTCGCCGAGCGGCTTGCAATGGAACTCGATGTCGATGCCGTATTTTTCGGTCAGGCGCAGCAGCAGGTAGCGCGCCATCCAGATCTGGTCGGCGGCCTTCTTGGAGCCCTTGCCGAAAATCTGGAACTCCCACTGGCCCTTCGCCACTTCGGCATTGATGCCTTCGTGATTGATGCCGGCGGCCAGGCAGAGGTCGAGATGCTCCTCGACGATCTGGCGGGCGACGTCGCCGACATTCTTGTAGCCGACGCCGGTGTAATACGGGCCCTGCGGCGCCGGATAGCCGCTCTCGGGGAAGCCGAGCGGACGACCGTCCTTGTAGAAGAAATACTCCTGCTCGAAGCCGAACCATGCATCCTCGTCGTCGAGGATGGTCGCGCGGCTGTTCGATTCATGCGGGGTGACGCCGTCGGGCATCATGACTTCGCACATGACCAGGATGCCGTTGGTGCGGGCGGGATCCGGATAAAGCGCGACCGGCTTCAGCACGCAGTCGGAGCTGCGGCCCTCGGCCTGGTTGGTGGAGGAACCATCGAAGCCCCACAGCGGCAGCTGCTCGAGCGTCGGGAACTCGGCAAACTCCTTGATCTGGGTCTTGCCGCGCAGATTGGGGGTCGGGGTGTAGCCGTCGAGCCAGATATACTCGAGCTTGTATTTGGTCATTCCAGTGCCTCTCGTTGCTTGGACGCCACCATGGCGGCATCAACGCATGGCCGGGCCAAGCCGGCCTGCCGATCGTTAAAAAGCAAATCGTATGCCACTCGCCTCTCGGCGGGTGCGGCAAAATGTTCTTGGCAAGGCGTTGATTTTGCTCAGCCATCTCAGCAATGCGTTCGGATCGCTCAGTCGACGGTTTTGCTTAAATCATAGGCAAAATATGATCTTTTCGTAGGCATATTGCCTAAAGGAATCGCAGAACCTATTTTGGCGGAAAGCTGAATCGATAGGCCCCTGGAAAGCAAGGAGGGCAGCCAATGCAAGTCATGCAACCGCGCCCGTCGGCAAAAGTCCTGATGTTCCCGCTGGCAGCACGCAAGTCTGCCTTAAATTTAGGCGCCAAGGCGAAATTCGCGGCAGAACTTGCTGCGCTCCGCGGCGAGCATGCGGACTTCGACGGCTGGTACCACGAAGCGGCTATCGAGGAAGAAAGCCAGCGCAAAAGCTGACCTCCCCTCTTTCAGGTTTCGACAATGAAAAAGCCCGGCGTGATCGCTCACGCCGGGCTTGTGTTTGCAGAGGGTCGATCGGCTACTGCTTGGCGTGAAGGTCAGTACCGAGGGTGTCCCTGACGAATATCATGCCGATGACGAGCGACATCGCCGCGATGATCACCGGATACCAGAGGCCGTAGTAGATATCGCCCTTATAGGCGCTGAGCGCGAACACCGTCGCCGGCAGCAGGCCGCCGAACCAGCCGTTGCCGATGTGGTAAGGCAGCGACATGCCGGTGTAGCGAATGCGGGTCGGGAACATCTCGACCAGGATCGCGGCGATCGGTCCGTAGACCATGGTCACGAACACCACCAGGATGAACAATATGGCGATCGTCAGCGGCCAGTTGATGGCTGCCGGATCGGCGACCATGGCGAACGGACCGCCGCCCGGAATGTTGTAGACGGTGACTTCGGGCGCGCCGGCCGCCTCGTCCTTGGTCAGCAGCTTGTCGGCGATCGCCTTGTCTGTCGGAACCGTCGTCTTCTCGCCACCACGGATGGCTGCGGCGTCGAGCTTCAACTCCGGATTGGCCGCGATGAAAGCGTCGAGTTTCTGATCCGGCACCTTGGCCGCTCCACGCTTCAGCGGATAGCCGCCATCCCGCAAGGACGTGTTGACCGCCTTCTGGAAGACGGCCTCCTTGGCCTTGGCTTGGTCGCCGGCGGCGACGGCGTCGTAGGACTCCACCGTCTCGTTGCCGATCTTGACCGTGGCCGCCGTGCCAGGTGCTGCCGTCGAAACGACGTCGTAAGGCACCGAATTCTTGGTCAGGAAGGAGGTCGCGATATCGCAGGATGTGGTGAATTTCGCCGTGCCGACCGGATTGAACTGGAACCTGCAGTCGCCGGGTGCCGCCGTCACCGTCGCCCGCGTGTTCTGCTGGGCGGTGGCCAGGGCCGGATTGGCGGCCCAGGTCAGTGCCTTGAACAGCGGGAAGGTGCACACGATTCCCAAAGCGAGGCCGGCCATGATGATCGGCTTGCGGCCGATCTTGTCGGACAGCCAGCCGAACACGACGAAGAAGATCGAGCCGACGGCGAGCGCGATGGCGATCATGATGTTGACCGACTGCGGATCGACCTTCAGCACGTTCTGCAGGAAGAACAGCGCGTAGAACTGGCCGTTGTACCAGATAACGGCCTGGCCCGCGGTGAGGCCGAGCAGCGCCAAAAGCGCGATCTTGGCATTCTTCCACTGGCCGAAGGCTTCAGACAGTGGCGCCTTGGAGCCCTTGCCTTCATCCTTCATGCGCTGGAAAGTCGGCGATTCCGAAAGCGACAGCCGGATCCAGATCGAGATGCCGAGCAGCACGAACGAGACTATGAAGGGAATGCGCCAGCCCCAGGCAGCATAGGTTTCCTTGCTCAGCGAACCCTGGACGATCAGGATCACGATCAGCGACAGGAACAGGCCGAGCGTCGCCGTCGTCTGGATCCAGGACGTGTAATAACCGCGGCGGTCGTCGGGCGCGTGCTCGGCGACATAGGTAGCGGCACCGCCATATTCGCCGCCGAGCGCAAGGCCCTGCAGCATGCGCAGCCCGATCAGGATCACCGGCGCCGCGATGCCCAAGCTGGCATAGCCCGGCAGCAGGCCGACCAGGAAGGTCGACAGACCCATGATGGTCATGGTGACGAGGAAGGTGTACTTGCGGCCGACCAGGTCGCCGATGCGGCCGAACACCAGCGCGCCGAACGGGCGAACGAGGAAGCCGGCGGCAAAGGCCAGCAGCGCGAAAATGTTGCGGGTTGCCTCGGGGATGGTCGGGCTGAAGAAGGTCGCGCCGATGAACGCGGCCAGCGAGCCGTAAAGATAGAAATCGTACCATTCGAAAACGGTGCCGAGCGAGGAGGCGAAGATGACTTTCTTCTCCTCCCGCGTCATGCCGCGGCTGGTTCTGCCGGCGGTTGAAGCCATTGCCATTGAAATTTCCTCCCGTGAGATCCCGTCTGTCCTCGATGGCCGCGCGCCACTGTCCGCGCTCCTGCGAACGCGGACTCGAAAACCGCAGCCAACGACGGAAAAAATGACAGAAAGGGCGGGCGAAAGGCACCGCGACGATGGGATTATGACTTTGGTATTAGGTGCAGTGCGAAAGCCGCGCGGCGCCTGGAGATGCTCAGCGCTGGTGGGCGATGATCCATCCCAGGTTGTTCCGCGTAATTCCGGACGGAAGGTCGATGCGAGGTCGCCGAGCCTGACCACTGCGCACTATTCCTGGAATTGCTCAGGCCTGCAGCGCCTCGAGCAGGCTGACCGCCGCCATCATGTCGCGTTTGCGGGCCGAGCGGCGCGCGACGGCTTCTGCATCCTGGCCCCAGTGCTCGATCTGCCAGTCCTCGTCGACATGGCCGGCGGCCCAGGCTTCCTCGCCGTCGAGCTCGCCGAAATCGACAGCCAGCGCCAGCAGAGCCGAACCGGTCAGCGCCGTCATGACATGGATGGCGGCCAGCCGCATCGGCTCGGAACGCTGGTCAAGATGCGCGCCGAGGACGGCGATGGCTTCGCGCGGCTGCTCGACATGGATGACGCCTTCGGCGAGGTTGAAGCGCGCGCCGAGGCGGCTGCGCGCCCAGTCCAGCACCGGATCCCATAGCTTGTTCTGACGGTCGACCAGGCCTAGCGGAGCGTCGGCCCGATAGCAGAGCAGATCGGACGAGGCGAAGCGCAGGACATCCTCCAGCACCGCTTGCGGATCGGAGGCGACGCCGTCGATGGCGGTGTTGGCAAGCCGCATGACCGGCATCGTCACGGGATCGATGACCTCGCCCTGCGCCCTGAATTCATCGGCCACCAGCTCGGCGGCCTTTTCGGTCGGCAGCACCATCAGGGCCTTGCCCGGCGTGCGCACCGGCCTGCCGTCGAGATGCACGGCAAAGCCATTTTCGACCGGCACAGCCGAAGCAGTCTTGTAGAAGCGCTTCGGCAGCGGCGTCTTCATCTGGATCTGTGCGCGGCGCACGGGATCCGGATCGGAAAGCTGCTTTCCGGCTTCGAGGTCGTTGAGGATGTCGCGCATATCGAACTCCTTATGCAGGGACCTGTTTGCGCGACGGCCGGTTGACGATCATCAGCCCGGCCGCGATCAGGCCAAGCGCCAGGAAAATCCTCAGTGTCGGCGGCTCGCCCAAAAGCACCGCGCCGCACAGCACACCGAACACCGGCGACAGGAAGGCGAAGCTGGACAGGCTTGCCGCCGGATAGCGCCTGAGCAGCCAGAACCACAACACATAGGTGAAGGCCACAATATAGAAAGACTGAAACATGAGCGCCAGTGTCGGCAAGGTGGCAACCGCTCGGATCGGCGGGCCGGCGAAAGGCATAACCAGCATTCCGACAATGGCGGCGCCGGCAAGCTGATACAGCAACAGTTTTTCGGCGCTCGTCTCGACCAGCTTCGACCGCTTGATGACGATGCTGGTCATCGCCCAGAGAACGCCGGAGCCGAGACTGAGCAGATCGCCCATCAGCGTGGCGTCGTTGCCGGCGACGATGCCGTCGAAGAACACCGCTACCAGGCCGCAAAAGGCGAGAACAAGACCGCCGAGCTTGCGCGCATTGATGCGTTCGCCGAGCAGGAAATGGCCGCCGATCAACACCCAGAACGGCATGGTGTTGACCAAGAGCGTGTTGCGGGCAACGGTCGTGTATTCGAGCCCGATGTAGAGACAGAGGAATTCGACGCCGAAGAGCACACCCACGGCGACGCCGGCGGTTAGCGTGCCGTCCGCATCGAACAGCTTGATGCCGCGCAGCCGGCACCAGGCGAGCACGCAGGAACCGCCGATGATCGAACGCGCGATCGAGACGAAAACCGGGTCATAGCCGGCGTAGGAGACCTTGGCCGCGACGTAGTTCAGCCCCCAGGAGAAGGTCAGGCCGACCATGATCGCCGCCGCCGCCAGGTCGACCGCATCGCGGCGGTCGAGGGTGTCGGCGGAGCCGCTCAACCGTCGTGCTCCGCGCCCTGCTCGTCGAAGCCGATAAGGTTCCAACTCTGGCGCATATGCGGCGGGATCGGCGCGGTCACGTCGATGATGCCCTTGTCGGGATGTGGAATGACGATGCGGCGGGCATGCAGGTGCAGCCGGTTTTGAATGCCGCCCGGAAAATCCCAATTGGTGTCGGCCTCGAAATATTTCGGGTCGCCGATGATCGGGCAGCCGATATAGGCGGCATGGACGCGAAGCTGGTGGGTGCGGCCGGTATAGGGCTCCATCTCCAGCCAGGTCATCGTCTGCGCCGCCTGCTCGACGACCCGGTAGTAGGAGACGGCGTGATCGGCGCCTTTTTCACCATGCGCGGCCACGCGCACGCGGTCGCCGTCGGGCGTCGCCTCCTTGATCAGCCAGGTCGAGATCTTGTCCTCGCGCTTCGGCGGCACGCCCTTGACCAGCGCCCAATAGGTCTTCTTCGTCTCGCGCGCCCGGAACGCTTCCGACAGCTTCATGGCGGCAAGACGGGTGCGGGCCACGACCAGCACGCCTGACGTGTCGCGGTCGAGGCGGTGAACGAGGCGCGGCTTCTCGCCCTTCTGATTGCGCCAGGCCTCAAGCATGTCGTCGACATTGCGCGTGACGCCCGAGCCGCCCTGCACGGCCAAGCCCGCCGGCTTGTTGAAGACGAAGACCTTCGGGTCCTCGTGCAAAAGCATCTTGGCGAGCACGTCGGCATCGCCCTGGTTGCGGATCGAGTGGCCGGTGAGCGGAGCGTCGCCTTTCTTGTCGACGTCGAGCGGCGGAATGCGCACCGTCTGACCAGGCTCGACGCGCGTATCGGCCTTTACCCTGCCGCCGTCGACGCGGACCTGGCCGGAGCGCAGAAGCTTCTGCAGATGGCCAAAGCCAAGGCCCGGAAAATGGACCTTGAACCAGCGGTCGAGCCGCATGCCCGCCTCGCCGGCCTCCACCGTGATCTGTTCAACACCTGCCATGGATACGCTTTTCCATTTGAAAGCGGCGCCATAGCACTAAGACGGGCCGGTTGCGAGCCAAAGACCCAGAACCGTACAAAGATCACGCCAAAAAGCATTGCTGCGCCGCGGATGCCTCAGTTGGCGGCTGCCTTGGGCTTGGACGAGCCGATCATCTTCCAGTTCTTGTAGAAGACGGAATTGATGCGTTCGACGCTGACCGAGACGATCGCGAGAAGGCCAGCGATCAGCCTCGGGAACGGGGACGGACGGATGATGTCGACGAAGACACAGTAGCGACGGCCGTCATATTCGTTGACCGAGCGGTGAAACAGCGTGTCGTCGAAGATGAACAGCGGGTTGTCGTACCAGTAGTTCTTCTTGCTGCCGCACTGAACGAATATCTCCGCCTTCACCGGAATCAGATTGTAGAGGATGCGCAGGCTGAGCCGGAGCGGACCGAAATGCCAGGACGTGGATTCGCGCTTGCTGAAAACCGATACAGCTATCGTCTTGATGTATTTGTAATCCTTGTTGAATTCGGGAACGTTGTCGATCTTGTGCTTGCCGTACCACTGGTAGACGTACATGCCGCGCCGGCCGGCACCGAAATTGGCGTCGATGTCGGCGATGATCTCATCCTTGCGCGCCTTGAAGACGCCCAAGACCTCGTTGATCTCGCGCTGATAATCCTCCGGAAACTGCTCCGGCTTCCACACGCCGGGATTGCGGTAGCAGAGCAGGTCGACGATCAGGTTGAACGGCGAAAGCAGCCAGGTAAACAGGCCGTTGCCGAGGAAATAGCGCTCGAAAAGGTTCCGGTCCTTCTGGTCGTTGCGCATGACGTCGATCAAGCCACAGACGACCCAGATCGTCGTCAGGATGGGGATGAAATAGAAGGCCAGCGCGAGAACCACGACTGCAATCGCAGCCTTGCGAAGGGTCTTGACGGTTTGCTTTGTCATTGCGTTGCGCGCGGGTGCGCGATCCTGTTTCCATGAGCCAATCACGGCACTGACCCCCGCCAGCCGTGCGCCTTGATAGGATTTTTTGTTTCCCGGCACAATGCCGGTCGCTCGGCTCCGGCGGCCGGCTAGCCAAATATTTGGAGTATGCAACTCCACTTCAACTCAGTGCGCCGCCGGCAGGCCGAGCCTGTCCCATCTTTGCGTGGGATCGGATTGCCGACCAGGGATTCGAAGCCCACGGTGAAATCTCGCTTCGAAATATGCCGACGGCCGGGCCGCGCAACTCAGCCGTTCCGTTCGCCGCGCAGCTTTGCCCAGTATTCCAGCCGCTTGCGGATATCGCGCTCGAAACCGCGCTCCGGCGGATCGTAGAAAGTGCGGCGGCCCATCTTTTCCGGAAAATAATCCTGGCCCGAAAACGCATCCGGCTCGTCATGGTCGTAACGATAGCCGGCGCCGTAATCCTCCTCTTTCATCAGCTTGGTCGGCGCATTGAGGATATGCTTCGGCGGCAGCAGCGAGCCGAACTCCTTGGCGGCCGCGGTCGCAGCCTTGAAGGCCGTGTAGACGGCATTCGATTTCGGCGCGGTGGCGAGATAGACGGCGGCCTGGGCGAAGGCGAGCTCGCCCTCTGGCGAGCCCAGATAGTCATAGGCGTCCTTGGCCGCATTGGCGACGACAAGCGCTTGGGGATCGGCGAGCCCGATATCCTCCACCGCCATGCGCACCAGCCGGCGGCCGAGATAGAGCGGATCCTCGCCGGCATCGAACATACGGGCGAGGTAATAGAGGGCGGCATCAGGATCGGAGCCGCGCACTGATTTATGCAGCGCCGAGATCAGATTGTAGTGGCCGTCCTGGCCCTTGTCGTAGATCGGCGCGCGGCGCTGGATGACGCGCTGCAGGCCTTCCGGGCCGAACACTTCGCCTTTTTTGGCGGCGCGCCAGACTTCCTCGGCCAGCGTCAGCGAGGCGCGGCCGTCGCCATCGGCCATGCGGATGAGCATGGCGCGCGCCTCTTCATCGAGCGGCAGCGCCCTGCCCTCGGTCTCTTCTGCGCGCGCCAGAAGCTTGGCGATGCTTTCTTCGCCCAGCGAACGGAACACGAGCACGCGGGCGCGGGACAGAAGCGCCGCGTTCAGCTCGAAGGACGGGTTCTCCGTGGTGGCGCCGACCAACACCACTGTGCCGTCTTCCATCACGGGCAGGAAGCCATCCTGCTGGGCGCGGTTGAAGCGATGGATCTCGTCGACGAAGAGCAATGTCTGGCGGCCGTTGGCGCGCCTCAGCTTGGCCGTCTCGAAGACCTTCTTGAGGTCGGCGACGCCGGAAAACACCGCCGATATCTGCTCGAAGGCGAGATTGGTTTCGCCGGCCAGCAGCCGGGCCACCGTTGTCTTGCCGGTGCCGGGCGGGCCCCAGAAGATCATCGAGCCGAGCGAGCCGGACTCAATCAGTCTGGTCAGGGCGCCGTCGGGGCCGGTCAGATGCTCCTGGCCGACGACCTCGCCGAGGTTCTTCGGGCGCAGCCGGTCGGCAAGCGGCCGGCCAGGCGACGGCTTTTCCGGTTCATCTGCGCTGAAGAGATCCGCCATGCACGTCTTCGAAGCTGGAGGACGATCCCTTGGATCGCCTCAATAACGCAATACCTGGCGCAGTATCTGCCCGCCACGCTCGACGGTAAAGCGCCACCAGCGCGTGTCCTGCTGGGCGACCTGTGCCAGCGTTGCCGCGGTGTCGATGGTGGTTCCGTTCACCTCGCGCACGATATCGCCGGCCTGGAAGCCGAAATCGGCGGCCGGGGAATCGCGGTTGATGTCGACCACGGTGACGCCTTTGAGATCGGTGCGAAGGCCAAGGCGCTGGGCAAGCCTAGGCGACAGTTCCGCTACCTTGGCGCCGGAAAAGGGACTACGGCCACGCAAGGTCACCTCGCTGGGCTTGGCGCCTTCGGGCGCGCGCTCCAGCGGGATTTCGAGCGTTGCCTGCTGGCCCTTGCTCAGCACGGCGAAGGTCGCCTTGGTGCCGATCGACAGCGTCGCCATGCGATAGTCGAGCGCCTCGATGCTTTCGACCGGGGTGTTGTTGAGCGACAGGATGACGTCGCCCGCCTTCAGCCCCGCCTTGCCGGCAGGTCCCGCGGCGTCCACGGACGACACCAATGCGCCGGTCGGCTTCTCCATGCCGAGCGATTCAGCGATCTGCGGGGTCACCAATTCGAACTCGGCGCCGACATAGGGCCGCTCGAAGAAGTCGAGACCGGCCTTGGCGGCGTCGGCAAAGGCGCGCACCATGTTCGAGGGAATGGCGAAGCCGATGCCGATAGAGCCGCCGCTGCGGCTGTATATCGCCGTATTGATGCCGACCAGTTGGCCGCCCATGTTGATCAGCGCGCCACCGGAGTTGCCGGGGTTGATGGCGGCATCGGTCTGGATGAAATAGCCCGAATCCGAAACGCCGATGTGACTGCGCGCGAGAGCCGAAACGATGCCGCTGGTGGTGGTCTGGCCGACACCGAACGGATTGCCGATAGCCAGCACAAGATCGCCGACCTCGAGCGCGTCGGAATCGCCGATGGCGATCACCGGGAACGGCTTGTCGGCCGAAATCTTGAGCACGGCGAGGTCGAGCGTCTCGTCCTTGAGCATGACCTTTGATGTGAACTCACGTCCGTCGGCGGTCGCGACCTTCACCTCATCGGCATCCTTGATGACGTGGTAGTTGGTGACGATCACGCCGCTCGGATCGACCAGCACACCTGAGCCCAGCGAAGACTGCGCGCGCGGCTGGGCGCGGCCGAAGAACTCCTCGAAGAAGGGATCGCCTTCGAATGGCGAGACCACCTTGGCGGTCTGCGAGGCATAGACGTTGACGACAGCGGGCGCCGTCTGCTTGACCAGCGGCGCGAAGGACAATTGCACCTCCTCGCGGCCGAACGGCACGCGCTTGTCGGGCCCGGACGTGCCGTTCTCGCCTTCGACACCATGCAAGAGATCGGTCAGCACGTCGGAGAGGCCAGGATCGGCCGGCTTGGCGGCATCCTCGGCCCAGGCCTGTCTTGCGGCTGGTGTCGCGGCGAAGCTGGCCAGCGCGCAAACCGCAACAAGAAACAGTCGTTTGAGGCGCATTTTCGAATCCTTCCAAATCGGGCGCCATTGTCCCCACGATTGTGCGGAATGAAAGGCTAAGGCGATGAAATCGAATTATTTTCAGCCAGTAACCGGCTATCGCCGGATCTGCAATCGGCTGCCGTCGTCAATATGATCAAAAAGCAGCCTGCTTCGTTTCGCGATTTTCTCACGACCGGCATGCCGGGACGCTTGTCTCCCTTGGACCTTCGTTTGGCGGTCACGGGCCAGGACTATTTGGATATGCTTCGCTAACCGCGAACGCAAAAGGGGCCCGCAGGCCCCTTCAAGTCATTGATGAAAACGCTTGGCCTCAGGCGGCCGCGGCTTCCTCGTTGGCGCCTTCCGCCTCGAGGCGGGCGCGGTCGGCAGCCCCCTTGGCCGAGGTGTCGCGGTCGACGAATTCGATGACCGCCATCGCGGCGTTGTCGCCCTGGCGGAAGCCCGCCTTCATGATGCGCAGATAGCCGCCGTTGCGGGTGGCGTAGCGCGGGGCGATGGTGTCGAACAGGCGCTTGACGACGCCTTCATTGCCGATCTGCGCGATCACCTGGCGGCGGGCGTGCAGGTCGCCGCGCTTGCCGAGCGTCACCAGCTTCTCGACGATCGGACGCAGGTCCTTAGCCTTCGGCAGGGTGGTGACGATCTGCTCATGCTCGATCAGCGAGACGGCGAGATTGGCGAACATCGACTTGCGATGGCTGATGCTGCGGGCGAACCGGCGGCCCTTAAAACCATGGCGCATGGCTCTTCTCCTGGTGTTGTGGGCGGTTGGCCCGGCTGTTTCGTTTGTGAATGGTCAACGGTGAATGGTGAATGGAAGGGCTCTACCTCTCCGAAGCCGCCACCCGGCGACCATTCACCATTTCACCATTCTCAATTCACCGCTCAGTATTGATCTTCGTAACGCTTGGCGAGGTCTTCGATGTTTTCCGGCGGCCAGTCCGGCACTTCCATGCCGAGATGGAGGCCCATCGCCGCCAGCACTTCCTTGATCTCGTTCAGCGACTTGCGACCGAAGTTCGGGGTGCGCAGCATCTCGGCTTCGGTCTTCTGGATCAGGTCGCCGATGTAGACGATGTTGTCGTTCTTCAGGCAGTTGGCCGAACGCACCGAAAGCTCGAGCTCGTCGACCTTCTTGAGCAGCGCCGGGTTGAAGGCGAGCTCGGTGACGGCTTCGGTGGCGACTTCCTTCTGCGGTTCGTCGAAGTTGACGAACAAAGCGAGCTGGTCCTGCAGGATGCGGGCGGCGAAAGCCACCGCGTCCTCACCCGAGATCGAACCGTTGGTCTCGATGGTCATGGTCAGCTTGTCATAATCGAGAACCTGGCCCTCGCGGGTGTTCTCGACCTTGTAGGAGACCTTCTTGACCGGCGAATAGAGGCTGTCGACCGGGATCAGGCCGATCGGCGCGTCCTCGGCGCGGTTGCGCTCGGCCGGCACGTAGCCCTTGCCGGTGTCGACGGTGAACTCCATGCGGATCTCGGCGCCCTCGTCCAGCGTGCAGATGACGTGGTCGGGGTTGAGGATCTCGACGTCGCCGACGGTCTGGATGTCGCCTGCCAGCACGGCGCCAGGGCCCTGCTTGCGAACGACCATGCGCTTGGGCCCATCGCCTTCCATGCGGATGGCGATTTCCTTGATGTTGAGCACAATGTCGGTCACGTCCTCGCGCACGCCGGCGATGGACGAGAATTCATGCAGAACGCCGTCGATCTGCACGGCAGTCACAGCCGCGCCGCGCAGCGAAGACAGAAGCACGCGCCGCAGCGCGTTGCCCAGCGTCAGGCCAAAGCCGCGTTCGAGCGGCTCGGCCACCAGCGTGGTCAGCGTCTTCTTCTTCGACGAGAACTCGATCTTGTTCGGCTTGATCAGTTCCTGCCAGTTTTTCTGGATCATAAATATCTTCCTTCCTTTGCCCCGCCACCATCCAATCGTGGCGGGCGACACGGAAAACCGCGGAGGAACGCCCTGGCGTTCGCGCGGCGTTTAAAAAATCAGACGCGGCGCTTCTTGCGCGGACGGCAGCCATTGTGCGGGATCGGCGTCACGTCACGGATCGAGGTGATGGTGAAGCCTGCCGCCTGCAACGCGCGGAGAGCCGATTCACGACCGGAGCCGGGTCCGCAGACCTCGACCTCGAGCATGCGCATGCCGTGTTCCTGCGCCTTCTTGGCGACGTCCTCAGCGGCCATCTGAGCAGCGAACGGGGTCGATTTGCGCGAACCCTTGAAGCCCTGGGCGCCGGCCGACGACCAGGCTATCGAATTGCCCTGCGCGTCGGTGATGGTGATCATGGTGTTGTTAAAGGTCGAATTGACGTGGGCAACGCCCGACGAGATGTTCTTGCGTTCGCGACGGCGAACACGAGCGGCTTCCTTGGCCATGGTAGTCCTTTCAGTTGATCTCTACACCGCCGTAATGCCAGCGGCTCCACCTTGGTAAGGGAGTAGGGGAATAGGGAAGTAAGGGAGCAGGGAAATGAACGATCCGATTCTCGGACTATTCCCTACTGCCTTACTCCCCTACTCCCATATTCCCCTAATTACTTCTTCTTGCCGGCGATTGCCTTGGCCGGGCCCTTGCGGGTGCGCGCATTGGTATGCGTGCGCTGGCCGCGGACCGGCAGCGAGCGGCGGTGACGCAGGCCGCGATAGCAGCCGAGGTCCATGAGCCGCTTGATGTTCATCGAGACTTCGCGGCGCAGGTCGCCTTCGACCTGGTAGTCGCGGTCGATCGTCTCGCGGATCTGCAGCACTTCCGCGTCGGTCAGCTGGTTGACGCGACGGTCGGCCGGGATGCCGACCTTGTCGACGATCTCCTGGGCAAACTTCTTGCCGATGCCGTGAATGTACTGAAGCGCGATGACGACGCGCTTGTTGGTCGGAATGTTGACGCCGGCTATACGAGCCATTTTCTTCTCTTTCTCCATATGGGCCGGACAAGCCGGCGCTATCGAAGTTGCCCCGCGTCCGGTGGAGGCCGGCCCTTGCGGGAGTTTCCTGGTTCAAAGCGACCGCCTTGCCCGCAAGGGCAAGCAAAGTCCATGCCTGATAGGAAGACGGGCCGCCATACCCCAACGGCCCACTTCAGTCAAGCGCAATCTTTAATTGTCGGCCCGGCCTACCTCGCCGCCGCGGCGAGCACGTTGCCGATCTCGGAGGTCACCGCATCGATACCGGCCATGCCGTCGACAGTCTTGAGCTTGCCTTTGGCGTAGTAGTAGCCGATCAGCGGCGCCGTCTTTTTGTAGTATTCGCGCAGCCGTTCTTCGAAAACCGCCGGGTTGTCGTCCTTGCGCACTGGCTGGCCGGCGGCCTTGGCATCCTCGGCGCGCTTGACGATTCGGCCGACCAGCGCTTTGTCGTCGACGACCAGCTCAATGACGGTGTCCAGCGCAATGCCGCGTTCGGCAAGCATGGCTTCGACCGCGTCGGCCTGCACCAGCGTGCGCGGATAGCCGTCGAGGATGAAACCCCTGGCGCAATCCGGCTGATCGATGCGTTCGGCGACGATGGCGTTGACGATCGCGTCCGAGACCAATTCACCGGCATCCATCACCGCCTTGGCGCGCTTGCCGACCTCGGTTCCGGCCTGGACGGCGGCACGCAGCATGTCGCCCGTCGAGAGCTGGGGTATGCCGTGTTTTTCTACCAGTCTTTGTGCTTGCGTCCCCTTGCCCGCCCCTGGCGGCCCAAGCAATATCAGCCTCATCTGCTCCTCTTCCCCCCGCGCAACTTCGACTTCTTGATCAGCCCCTCATACTGGTGCGCGATCAGGTGACCCTGAATCTGCGCCACCGTGTCGAGCGTGACACTGACCACAATCAGAAGCGATGTGCCACCGAGGTAGAAAGGTACGCCAGTCGCCGAAATCAGGAACTCCGGCAGCAGACAGACAAGCACCAGGTAGATGGCGCCGATGACGGTGATGCGCGTCAGAACATAGTCGATATATTCGGCGGTGCGCTCGCCCGGACGATAGCCCGGGATGAAGCCGGAATGCTTCTTGAGCTGGTCGGCCGTGTCCTTCGGGTTGAAGACGATCGCCGTGTAGAAGAAGGCAAAGAAGACGATCATGCCTGCGTAGAAGATCATGTAGAGCGGCTGACCGTGGCCGAGCGAGGCCAGGATCGTGCTTGCCCAGGCCGGCAGGTTGGTCGCCTGTGAGAAGCCGGCAACGGTCGCCGGCAGCAGCAGCAGCGATGACGCGAAGATCGGCGGGATGACACCCGAGGTGTTGAGCTTCAGCGGCAGGTGCGAGGTATCGCCCTGGAACATGCGGTTGCCGACCTGTCGCTTCGGATACTGGATGAGCAGGCGACGCTGCGCACGCTCGAAGAAGACGATCAGCGCAATGACGATGATGGCGAGCACGATGATCGCCAGGATGAGGCCGGTCGACAAAGCCCCGGTGCGGCCGAGTTCCAGCGTGCCGGAGATCGCCCGCGGCAGGCCGGCGACGATGCCGGAGAAGATGATCAGCGAAATGCCGTTGCCGATGCCGCGCGCCGTGATCTGCTCGCCGAGCCACATCAGGAACATGGTGCCGCCGACCAGGGTGACGACGGTCGAGATGCGGAAGAACATGCCGGGATCGTTGACGATGCCGTTGCCGCCCTCGAGGCCGATCGAAATGCCGTAGGCCTGGATCAGTGCCAGCAGCACGGTGCCGTAGCGCGTGTACTGGTTGATGATCTTGCGGCCCTGCTCGCCTTCCTTCTTCAGCGATTCCAGCGACGGGATGACCGAGGTCATCAGCTGCATGATGATGGAGGCGGAGATGTAAGGCATGATGCCCAGCGCAAAGATCGCCATGCGCTGCACGGCGCCGCCGGCAAACATGTTGAACATGCCCAGCACGCCCTTGCTCTGCGAGGAGAAGGCCTGGGCGAAAGCGTCGGGGTTGATGCCGGGAAGCGGGATATAGGTGCCAAGGCGGTAGACGAGCAGCGCGCCGATCGTGAACCAGATGCGCTTCTTCAGATCCTCGGCCTTGGCGAAGGCCGCAAAATTCAGATTGGAGGCTAGTTGTTCAGCAGCCGAAGCCATGCCTGATTCTCCACTGGGTCACGCTCGATGCCCGCAGCTCAGGCGGCGCGTGTCACCGAAGCTCACGAGATAAGCTCCGGACCGTAAACATGCAAGCGGCCGCGTTGACGCGGCCGCCCAATTCAACTGAACAAAGCGCGGTTCGACGGAAAATGCGAAGTCATTCCGGTCGGCCGCACTTCAAATCGCCGTTACTCGGCGGCGGCCGCTTCCGGCAACTTCACCGAACCGCCGGCCTTCTCGATCTTCTCGATCGCGGCCTTGGAGGCGCCGGCGATGTCGAAGGAGAGCTTGGCCTTGAGCTCGCCGTCGGAGAGAACGCGCACGCCGTCCTTGGCGCGGCGGATGACACCGGCGGCAACCAGGGCCTCGGCCGTCACGGTTTCCTTGGCATCGATCTTCTTGGCGTCGATCGCGGCCTGGATCTTGGCCAGCGACACTACCGCGAAGCTCTTGCCGAACAGGTTGTTGAAGCCGCGCTTCGGCAGGCGCCGGTAGAGCGGCATCTGGCCACCCTCGAAGCCGTTGATGGCAACACCCGAGCGGGCCTTCTGGCCCTTGACGCCGCGACCGCCGGTCTTGCCCGAGCCGGAGCCGATGCCGCGACCGAGACGCTTCCTGGAGTGCGTGGCGCCGTCCTTGTCACGCAGATCGTTGAGTTTCATGTTGCTTCTCCTGCGCTTCCGTTCAGGCCTCGTCCACGACGCGGACGAGGTGCTGGACGGCGGCGATCATGCCGCGCACGGAAGGAGTGTCTTCCAGCGTGCGCCGCTTGTGCATCTTGTTCAGGCCGAGGCCGACCAGCGTCGCGCGCTGCTCCTTCGGCCGGCGGATCGGCGAGCCGATCTGCTCGACGGTGATGGTCTTGGTAGCTTTCTTGGCCATGGTCGAAATCCCTGGTCAGCGTCGACTATTCTTCAGCCGCAACGGCGGTGCCGCGGCGGGCCTGAAGGGTCGAGTACTTGATGCCGCGCGCGGCAGCCACATCCTTCGGATGCATCTGGCTCTTCAGCGCGTCGAAGGTGGCGCGAACCATGTTGTAGGGGTTCGACGAGCCCATCGACTTGGCGACGACGTCATGCATGCCAAGCGTCTCGAAGACGGCGCGCATCGGACCACCGGCGATGATGCCGGTGCCCTGCTTCGCGGCGCGCAGCAGAACGCGTCCGGCGCCCCAGCGGCCCTCGACGTCGTGATGCAGCGTACGGCCCGAACGCAGCGGCACGAAGATCATGTCGCGCTTTGCCGACTCGGTCGCCTTGCGGATCGCTTCCGGCACTTCGCGCGCCTTGCCATGGCCGAAGCCGACGCGGCCCTTCTGGTCGCCGACGACGACGAGAGCGGCGAAGCCGAAGCGACGACCACCCTTAACCACCTTGGCGACGCGGTTGATATGGACGAGCTTGTCCACCATGCCGTCGTCACGCTCTTCGCGTTCACGCTCTCGGCCGCGGCCGCCTTCTCTACGTTCCTGTGCCATATCCTAGTCCTTGTTCTTTTCCGGAAGCACGGGTTGCTGTTTGCCGACGCCACGTTTTGGGTCGTCAGCGGTGAATTTCTCCTTTGCATGATCTTGTCCGAAAAGTCTGCACCTTTTCGCGGCGCCGACCTCCCGGTCGGGTATCATGCATCAGAAGCTGAGGCCACCTTCGCGGGCAGCCTCTGCCAGCGCCTTGACGCGGCCGTGATAGATATACGGACCGCGGTCGAAGACGACTTCCTTGACGCCGGCCTTGACGGCGCGCTCGGCGATCAGCTTGCCGACGGCAGCGGCGGCAGCGGTGTCGGCGCCGGTCTTGAGCGAACCCTTGAGATCCTTCTCGAGCGTCGAGGCAGCAGCCAACGTGTGGCCGTTCGCGTCGTCGATGACCTGGACGTAGATGTTCTTCGAGGTGCGGTGCACCGAAAGCCGCGGACGCTCGCCGGCGACTTTCTTGAGCTGGCGACGTACGCGCTGCGCACGGCGCTGGATGATTTCTTTGGGGCTAGCCATAGTTGAATTCCTTGCCTTCAGAAGACGGGGGCAACCCTATGCGGTAGGCCGAGCCTCCCGCGGCCGCTCCCCGCGGCGTTCATAAGTCTTACTTCTTCTTGCCTTCCTTGCGCACGATGCGCTCGTCGGCATAGCGCACGCCCTTGCCCTTGTAGGGCTCGGGGCCGCGATATTCGCGGATCTCGGCAGCGACCTGGCCGACCTGCTGCTTGTCGATCCCGGAAACCGTGATTTCGGTCGGCTTCGGCACGGCGATCGTGATGCCTTGCGGCGTCTCGTAGACCACATCGTGGCTGAAGCCGAGCGCCAGCTGCAGGTTCTTGCCCTGCAACGCCGCGCGATAGCCGACGCCGGTGATCTCGAGCTTCTTCTCGAAGCCGTCCTTCACGCCCTGCAGGATGTTGACGATCTGCGTTCGCGACATGCCCCACTTGGAGCGGGCGTTCTTGGTCTGGTCGCGCGGCTCGACGGAGATCTCATTGTTCTCCATCTTCACCAGCACTTCGTCGTTCACCACGAACTTCAGCTCGCCCTTGGGGCCCTTCGCCGTCACGGTCTGGCCGTTGACAGACGCGGTCACGCCCTGCGGCAGCGAAACGGGTTTCTTTCCGATACGAGACATTTGGTTGTCCTCGTCACTTCTTTCGTTTCAGGTTCCAGTTCCCGGGCGCGATCCCGAGAACCGAAGCCCATTCATCAATCTCGTGCCCGATCAGAAGATCTGGCAGAGGATCTCGCCACCGACATTCTGCTCGCGCGCTTCATGGTCGGCCATGACGCCCTTCGGCGTCGAAAGGATGGCGATGCCGAGGCCGTTGGCGACGTGCGGGATCGATTTGGCCGAGACATAGACGCGGCGGCCAGGCTTCGAGACACGCTCGATCTCGCGCACGACCGGGGCGCCGTCGAAATACTTCAGCTCGATCTCGATTTCCGACTTGCCGTTTTCGAAATCGGTCTGGCTGTAGTCGCGGATATAGCCTTCCGACTTCAGCACTTCGAGGACGCGGGCGCGCAGGCGCGAGGCCGGAGTCGAGACGCTCGACTTCTTGCGGCCATAGGCGTTGCGGATGCGGGTCAGCATATCGCCGAGAGGATCGCTCAATGACATCTCAGTGTCTCCTTACCAGCTCGACTTGACCAGGCCCGGGATCTGGCCGGTATTGCCGAGATCACGAAGCGCGATACGCGAAAGCTTGAGCTTGCGATAATAGGCGCGCGGGCGGCCCGTCACTTCGCAGCGGTTGCGGATACGGATCTTGGCCGAATTGCGCGGCAGCGCCGAAAGCTTCAGCTGGGCGCGGAAGCGCTCTTCCATCGGCTTGGACTGATCCATGATGATCGCTTTCAGTGCAGCGCGCTTGGGACCGTACTGGTCGGCAAGCTTGCGGCGCCTGTTGTTCTTCTCGACTGAGCTGGTCTTTGCCATTTCAGATTTTTCCTTTTTCGCTGCCGTTACTGGCGGAAGGGGAAGTTGAAGGCCTTGAGCAGCGCCCTGGCCTCGTCGTCCGTCTTCGCCGTCGTACAAACGATGACGTCCATGCCCCAGACCTGATCAACCTTGTCGTAGTTGATCTCCGGGAACACGATGTGTTCCTTGATGCCCATGGCGTAGTTGCCACGGCCGTCAAAGCTCTTCGGGTTCAGTCCGCGGAAGTCGCGAACGCGCGGCAGCGCGATGTTCACGAGGCGGTCGAGGAACTCATACATGCGTTCCTTGCGCAGCGTGACCTTGGCGCCGATCGGCATGTTCTCGCGCACCTTGAAGCCGGCAATCGAGTTGCGGGCGCGGGTGACGACGGCCTTCTGGCCGGCGATCAGCGCAAGATCCTCGGCCGCGACCGAAGGCTTCTTGGAGTCCGCGGTCGCTTCGCCGACGCCCATGTTCAGCACGATCTTGTCGATGCGCGGAACCTGCATGTCGTTGTCGTAGCCGAACTGCTCCTGCAGCGCCTTGCGGATGGTCTCGTTGTAGACCTTCTTGAGGCGCGGCTCGTTCTTGGCAGTCGCCTGCTTGGTTTCAGCCTTAGCCATTGATGACTTCTCCCGAACGCTTGGCGACGCGCACCTTCTTGCCATCCTTCTGGACAGTGAAGCCGACGCGGGTCGGCTTGCCGTCCTTGGGGTCGGCCAGCGCGATATTCGACAGGTGGATTGGCGCTTCCTTGGTGATGATCCCGCCCTCTTGGGACTGGGTCTGCTTCTGGTGACGGCGAATGAGGTTCACGCCGCGGACGACCGCGGTGTCTTCCTTCGGCTGCACCGACAGGACTTCGCCCGAACGGCCCTTGTCCTTGCCGGCAAGCACGACGACCTTGTCGCCTTTTCTGATCTTTTGCATTGGTCCGGCTCCTTACAGCACTTCAGGCGCGAGCGAGATGATCTTCATGTGGTTCTTGGCGCGCAGCTCGCGCGGAACCGGTCCGAAGATACGGGTGCCGATCGGCTCTTTCTTATTGTCGACGAGAACAGCCGCGTTCTTGTCGAAACGGATCACGCTGCCGTCCGGGCGGCGGATGTCCTTGGCCGTGCGAACCACGACCGCCTTCATCACATCGCCCTTCTTAACGCGGCCGCGCGGAATGGCTTCCTTGATCGACACCACGATGATGTCGCCAACGGAGGCGTACTTCCGCTTCGAGCCGCCCAGCACCTTGATGCACATGACACGACGGGCGCCGGAATTGTCCGCGACGTCGAGGTTTGTTTGCATCTGAATCATGACTGGCCGCCTTCTTCTTTTCTAACGGGACGGGTTCTTCACCCCTCCCCGGTCTGTCCAAAATTCGGTTCGTTCGCCCGGATCAAGCCTGATCCGAAGAGACGACCACCCAGCGCTTGTCCTTCGAAATCGGCTTCGATTCCTGGATGAACACCTGGTCGCCGACCTTGTGGGCGTTGTTCTCGTCGTGCGCCTTGTACTTCTTGGTCATGCGCACGGTCTTCTTCATCACGGGATGCGTGAAGCGACGCTCGACCTTGACGACGACCGTCTTCTCGTTCTTGTCGCTGACGACGGTGCCCTGCAGGATGCGCTTTGGCATGGTCTTAACCCTTCTTGGCCGCGGCTTTTTCCGCGGCGATGGTCTTGATGCGCGCGATGTCCTTGCGGACCTGCTTCACGCGCGCGGTCTTCTCGAGCTGGCCGGTGGCCTTCTGGAAGCGCAGGTTGAACTGCTCCTTCTTGAGGGCGGCCAGGTCGTCGGTCAGCTGATCCTGGGTCTTGGTCCGGATGTCTTCGGCTTTCATGATTCAGCCCGTCCTTATTCTGCGATGCGCTGTACGAAGCGCGTCTTGACCGAGAGCTTGGCGGCGCCGAGGCGCAGCGCCTCACGCGCCGTCTCCTCGCTCACGCCGTCGATCTCGAACATGATACGGCCAGGCTTGACGCGCGCCGCCCAGTAGTCGACGGCACCCTTGCCCTTACCCATGCGCACTTCGGTCGGCTTCGAGGTGACCGGCAGATCCGGGAAAACCCGGATCCAGACGCGGCCGGCGCGCTTCATCTCACGGGTGATCGCGCGGCGGGCCGCCTCGATCTCACGCGCGGTGACGCGGTTCGGCTCAAGCGCCTTCAGCCCGAAACCGCCGAAATCCAGATTGGTGCCGCCCTTGGCGGTACCGTGGATACGGCCCTTGAACTGCTTGCGGAACTTTGTGCGCTTTGGCTGCAGCATCGTTCTAACTCCAAATTCTCAAATGTCTCAGGCGTTCTCGCGACGACGGCCGCGTTCGCGCTCGCCGCCACCGCCATGCGCGGCATCACCCTCGGTGGCGCGACGCTCCGAAGCCATCGGGTCGTGCTCGAGGATCTCGCCCTTGAACACCCACACCTTGACGCCGCAGATGCCGTAAGCCGTGTTCGCCTCGGCCGTGCCGTAGTCGACATCGGCACGCAGGGTGTGCAGCGGCACGCGGCCTTCGCGGTACCACTCCATGCGCGCGATTTCGGCGCCGCCGAGACGACCGGAGCAGTTGATGCGGATGCCTTCGGCGCCGAGACGCATGGCCGACTGAACGGCACGCTTCATGGCGCGGCGGAACGCAATGCGGCGCTCAAGCTGCTGGGCGATCGACTGCGCGACCAGCGTGGCGTCGATCTCCGGCTTGCGCACTTCAACGATGTTGAGGTGCGTTTCCGACTTCGTCATCTCGGTCAGCTTCTTGCGCAGCTTCTCGATGTCGGCGCCCTTCTTGCCGATGATCAGACCCGGGCGCGCGGCGTGGATGGTGACGCGGCACTTCTTGTGCGGGCGCTCGATCACGACCTTGGAGATCGCGGCCTGCTTGAGTTCCTTCTCGAGATACTTGCGGATCTTGAGGTCCTCGTGCAGCAGCTGGCCGTACTCGCCGGTGTTCGCGAACCAGCGCGAATCCCAGGTGCGGTTGATGCCGAGACGCAGCCCGATCGGATTGACTTTCTGGCCCATTATGCGGCCTCCCCTTTTTCCTCGACTTCACGAACGACGATCGTGAGGTGCGAGAACGGCTTCTCGATACGGCTGGCGCGACCGCGACCACGAGCGTGGAAACGCTTCATGACGATCGACTTGCCGACATAGGCTTCCGCCACGACAAGCGCGTCGACGTCGAGGTCGTGGTTGTTTTCCGCGTTGGCGATCGCCGATTCCAGCGTCTTCTTGACCGTGCCGGAAATCCGCTTGGCCGAGAATTCGAGGTCGGAAAGCGCAGTCGCGACCTTCTTGCCGCGGATCAGCGCGGCAACCAGGTTCAGCTTCTGCGGGCTGATACGGATCGTGCGCAGAACGGCACGCGCCTCGTTATCAGCAAGCCTGCGCGGAGCTTTGGCCTTGCCCATGATTATTTCCTCTTCGCCTTCTTATCCGCGCCGTGACCGTAATAGGTCCGGGTCGGAGCGAATTCACCGAACTTGTGACCGACCATGTCCTCGTTCACCGAGACCGGGACATGCTTCTGGCCGTTGTAGACACCGAAGGTGAAGCCGACGAACTGCGGCAGGATGGTGGAGCGACGGCTCCACATCTTGATCACCTCATTGCGACCGCCTTCACGAACCTTGTCCACCTTCTTGAGAAGGTAGCCGTCGATGAAGGGGCCTTTCCAAATCGAACGAGTCACTTGGCGTTACCTCTTCTTAGCTCTTGCGCTGATGGCGCGAGCGCAGGATGAACTTGTCGGTCGCCTTGTTGGACCGCGTCTTCTTGCCCTTGGTCGGCTTGCCCCAGGGCGAAACCGGATGCCGGCCGCCCGAGGTGCGGCCTTCGCCGCCGCCGTGCGGATGGTCGACCGGGTTCATGGCCACGCCGCGATTGTGCGGGCGCTTGCCGCGCCACACGGTGCGACCGGCCTTGCCGTCGTTGATGTTGCCGTGGTCGGGGTTCGACACGGCGCCGACGGTGGCCATGCAGGAGCCGTGCACGACGCGTTGCTCGCCCGAGTTCAGGCGCAGGATCGCCATGCCCTGGTCGCGACCGACGAGCTGGGCGTAGCCGCCTGCCGAACGCGCGACCTGGCCGCCCTTGCCCGGCTTCAGCTCGATGTTGTGGACGATCGTGCCGACCGGCATCGCGGCCAGCGGCATCGCGTTGCCCGGCTTCACGTCGACCGCTTCGCCGGCCACGATCTTGTCGCCGGCAGCCAGACGCTGCGGGGCCAGGATGTAGGACAGCTCGCCGTCGTCATACTTGATCAGCGCAATGAAGGCGGTGCGGTTCGGATCGTATTCGATACGCTCGACCGTGCCGACGACGTCGTACTTCTTACGCTTGAAGTCGATGATGCGGTACGAACGCTTGTGACCGCCGCCGATGAAGCGGGCCGTGATGCGGCCGTAATTGTTGCGGCCGCCCGACTTGGTCAGGCCTTCGGTCAGGCCCTTGACGGGCTTGCCCTTGTAGAGGCCCGAGCGGTCGACGATGACCAGTTGGCGGGTGCTCGGCGTTACCGGGTTGAATTTCTTGAGTGCCATTGTCCTGTCCTCGCGGCCTTGCTCAGAGACCCGTCGCGACGTCGATCGACTGGCCGTCGGCCAGCGTCACAACCGCCTTCTTGACGTCGCCCTGGCGGCCAACCGTGCCGCGGAAGCGCTTGATCTTGCCCTTGCGGACGAGCGTGTTCACAGCCGTCACCTTGACGCCGAAGAGAGCTTCCACGGCAGCCTTGATTTCCGGCTTCGACGCCTTCTTGGCGACGTTGAAGACGACCTGGTTCTGCTCGGAAGCCATGGTCGACTTTTCGGTGATCGCCGGCGAGACGATCACGTCGTAGTGACGAAGGTCGGTCATTTGAAGCGCTCCTCGAGAGCCTCGACGGCGGCCTTCGAAAGGACCAGCGTGCCGCGGCGCAGAATGTCGTAGACGTTGATGCCCTGGATGGGCAGCACGTCGATGCTGGGAATGTTGGTCGCGGCCAGCTTGAAGTTCTGGTCAAGCTCGGCGCCGCCGATCACCAGGGCGTTGGTCAGCCCCAGCGTCTCTAGGTTCGTCGCCAGCGCCTTGGTCTTGGCTTCGGTCAGCTTCAGCTCGTCGACAATGATGAGCGAAGCGCTCTTGGCCTTGGCCGAGAGAGCATGCTTCAAGCCCAGCGCGCGCACCTTCTTGGGCAGCTCATGCTCATGGCTGCGCACGACCGGGCCGTGCGCCTTGCCGCCGCCGCGGAACTGCGGAGCGCGAGCCGAGTGGTGACGGGCCCGGCCCGTACCCTTCTGCTTGTACATCTTGGCGCCGGTGCGCGCGATTTCGGCGCGGCCCTTGGCCTTGTGCGTGCCCTGCTGCTTCTTGGCGAGCTGCCAGCGCACGACGCGCTGCAGGATGTCCTCGCGCGGGTCAAGGCCGAAAATCTCCTCGGAGAGTTTCACCTTGCCGGCGTCCTTGCCGCCTAGCGTTGTGATCTTGAGGTCCATTATTCCGCTCCCTCAGTGGCCGGGGCTTCGTTCTTGGCGGCAGCGGCACGGATCGCGGCAGGCTTCGGCGCGTTGGCCGGCAGCGCAACTTTGGCCGCGTCGCGAACCAGGATCCAGGCGCCCTTCACTCCCGGAACCGCGCCGCGGATCAGGATCAGGCCACGGTTGGCGTCCGTCGAGACGACCTCGACATTCTGCGTGGTCACGCGGGTGTCGCCCATGTGGCCGGCCATCTTCTTGCCCTTGAACACCTTGCCGGGGTCCTGGCGCTGGCCAGTCGAGCCGTGCGTGCGGTGCGAGACCGAGTTACCGTGGGTCGCGCGGCCGCCACCCATGTGATGCCGCTTGATGACACCCTGAAAACCCTTACCGGTCGAAGTGCCGGTGACGTCGACCTTCTGGCCGGCGACGAAATGCTCGACGGTGAGTTCGGCACCGACGTCGATCATGTTGTCGGCGGAGACGCGGAACTCCGCGAGCTTCGCCTTGGGCTCGACGGAAGCGGCGGCGAAATGGCCGCGCATCGCCTTCGACGTGTTCTTCACCTTGGCAAGGCCAACGCCGAGCTGGACGGCGGTGTAGCCGTTCTTCTCCTGCGTGCGCTGGGCCACGACCTGGCAGTTCTCCATCTGAAGAACGGTGACGGGAACGTGTTCGCCGGCATCGTTGTAGATGCGGGTCATTCCCACCTTCTTTGCAATCACACCTGAACGCATCGGTTCAATCCTTTAGAGTTCCGGGCCAGGGGCACCGCCCCTTACCGCGCTCTCAAATTCCCTTAGAGCTTGATCTCGACGTCGACACCGGCGGCCAGATCGAGCTTCATCAAAGCATCGACCGTCTGCGGGGTCGGATCGACGATGTCGAGCAGACGCTTGTGCGTGCGCATCTCGAACTGCTCGCGGCTCTTCTTGTCGACGTGGGGCGACCGGTTGACCGTGAATTTTTCGATCCGCGTCGGCAGCGGAATGGGGCCGCGGACGTTGGCGCCGGTGCGCTTGGCGGTCGACACGATTTCGCGCGTCGAGGCGTCGAGCACCCGGTGGTCAAACGCCTTAAGGCGGATGCGGATATTCTGTCCGTTCATGCGTCAATTCCTTGTTCTGGCGCGGCGCGGGCAACTCCCGCGCCCGCGACAGATCGGTTTCAGTCGAAATTACTCTTTGATGGTGACGACGATGCCGGCACCGACGGTGCGGCCGCCTTCACGGATGGCGAAGCGCAGCTTCTCTTCCATCGCGATCGGCACGATCAGCTCGACGTCGACGGTGATGTTGTCGCCGGGCATGACCATCTCGGTGCCCGCCGGCAGCGTCACGATGCCCGTCACGTCGGTGGTGCGGAAGTAGAACTGCGGACGGTAGTTGGTGAAGAACGGCGTGTGACGGCCGCCCTCGTCCTTGGTCAGGATGTAGGCTTCGGCCACGAACTTCTTGTGCGGCTTCACCGAACCCGGCTTGGCCAGAACCTGGCCGCGCTCCACGCCTTCACGGTC
>NZ_FOVT01000013.1 GCF_900115245.1 Mesorhizobium sp. NFR06 | reverse complement strand
GGGTGTTTGGACCGGGGACATCGCGAACAGGTGTGCGAGGACATCGCGAACAGTTTTGCGCGTTTTGCGCGAGGGGGTTCGGGATGCCATTCGAGGCCAAAAGCGTGATGAGCCAGAAAGAAGAGTTCGTGAGATTGGCGCTGGCGCCTGGCGCTAATGTGAGCGCGTTGTGCCGACGCTTCGGCATTGGTCGGACCTGTGGTTACAAGTTGCTTTCGCGCTATCGGATGGAAGGCGCGGCAGGCCTGGCGGAGCAGTCTCGGCGACCACTGTCGAGTCCGGCACGCAGTGCGCGGGAGGTGGAAGCAGCAGCCGTTTCGGTGCGTGTGGCGCATCCAGCCTGGGGTGGGCGCAAGATCGCGCGGGTGCTTGCCCGCGAAGGTATCGGCACGCCGGCGGCTTCGACGGTCACCGGGATCCTGCGCCGCAACGGTATCGAGCTGGGGGCTTTGGGCGGCGGAGCCCAGCCTTTCATTCGCTTCGAGCATGCCGCCCCCAACCACCTGTGGCAGATGGACTTCAAGGGCCACGTTGCCTTGCGCGCCGGCCGGCTGCATCCGCTTACCGTGCTCGACGACCATTCGCGCTTCTCGATCGCGCTGTCGGCCTGCGCCGACCAGACCACCGAGACCGTAAAAGCCCGGCTGATCGCCGCCTTCCGTCGCTATGGCCTGCCATGGCGCATCGCCACAGATAATGGCCCGCCCTGGGGCGATGGCGGCCGCAACGACTTCACCTTGCTCACCGTCTGGCTGATCGAGACTGGCATTGCCGTCAGCCACTCCCGGCCTTGCCATCCGCAGACGCTCGGCAAGGACGAGCGCTTCCATCGTTCGCTCAAGGCCGAGGCATTGCAGGGACCGCCCTTCGCCAATCTCGCCGAGGCTCAGGATGCATTCGACCAGTGGCGCCACGTCTACAACGCCCAGCGTCCCCACGACGCGCTGGACGGCGGCGTGCCGCTCGATCGCTACCAGGCCTCGCCACGCCAGTATCGCGAAACTGTCGAGCCGTTCGAATATGCCAAGGACGATCTCATCCGCCGCGTTCAGCAGCACGGCTTCGTCTCCATTCTCGGCCGAACCATACGCTTGCGCCGGGCCTTCGCCGGAAAGTCTGTCGCTTTCCGCCCCACCGCCACCGACGGCGTCTTCGACGCCTGGTTCAGACATCAGAAAATAGAAACCATCGACCTCAACACCTTGGTCCGATAGCATGCAAAACTGTTCGCGATGTCCTCGCACACCTGTTCGCGATGTCCCCGGTCCAAACAAGGGGGAGAAGGGGAGCTGGTGCTTGCCAAACGCCATCACGCTGCTATTCTTGCTGCTAAAATAATTTCACACACAGGCAAAGTTGTTTCTTGCTCGGAGGAGGGTTTGAGATGAGCCAGTCGCCCTACCCTGCCGTCCTGTCCAGACCGCCGCACCCGAGCCTGATCTTGAGGCCGGGCCAGGTCAGCCTGCCGTCCGGCATGGAGCGTTATACCGTCCAGGGCAATGGCGCGGTGCTGATCGACGTCGAAGCCGGCGATAGCGTCAGCGTGACCAATGTCGAGGGCGGGCAGCCGTGCGAGCTGCTGGCCTGGGACAAATCCGGCGTCACCGATCCCGGCATTTTCGGCGAGCGGTCCAACAGCAACGCGGCCGGCATCAAGGCGCTGCTGTCCGAAGGCGACGACAGCCTCTCGGCTGTGCGCCTTGCCCTGCAACGCCGCAAGGTGCAGCTCGACCAGCCGATGGCCGTGCGTGTTTTCGGCGGCGCCACGCCCGCCGGCACGGAGCAGAGCTTTTCGGTAGAGCGCGCTGGCGCGCTGCTGGTCGCGGCTCCCGGCGGGCCAATGCTGGTCGACGGCCACAACACCGCGACGCCGCTCACCGTGATGGTGCGCCGCGCCACGATCCGGCTGAAGACGCGGTCGCAGCTTCCCGATCCGCTCGCCGATCCGGTGCTCGATCTCAGGGTGCATTCGGCGACCGCCGAGTCCTATTTCGTCAAGGCCGGCGACTATCTGCAGATCATCGATGTCGATGGCCGGCAATGCACCGATTTCCAGTGTTTTTCCGCGCGCAAGATCGACAAGGGGCGCGACCTGCCGCTCGACGTGACGACGACACGAACGCTGATGGGCTCGGCCTATCCGATGCCCGGCCTGCATTCGAAATATTACGACCAGGACATGGAGCCGCTGGTCGAGGTGGTGCAGGACACATGCGGCCGGCACGACGCCTTCGCGCTCGCCTGCGCGGCCAAATACTACGACGACATCGGCTATCCCGGCCATGTCAACTGCTCGGAGAATTTCAACAAGGCGCTCGCCGACAAGGGCGTGACGCCCCGCGCCGGCTGGATGGCGATCAACTTCTTCTTCAACACGGCGATCGACGCGCATGGCGTGATGGTGTCGGACGAACCGTGGTCGCGGCCGGGCGACTATGTGCTCTTGCGCGCCCTGACCGACATCGTCTGCGTGTCCTCGGCCTGCCCGGACGACACCACACCCGCCAATGGCTGGGACCTCACCGACATCCATGTGCGCAGCTATTCCGGCCAGCACAAATTCTCGCGAGCGATCGCCAGACGCATGAAGCCCGACTCGGAACCGAAAATGACCCGCGAGACAGCCTTTCATTCGAGCTTAGCCAAGCACACGCGCGACTTCGTCGAATACAGGGGCTACTGGCTGGCCAATTCCTTCGCCAAGGAAGGCCCGATCGCCGAATACTGGGCCTGCCGGCAGGCCGCCGTGATCATGGACTTGTCGCCGCTGCGCAAGTTCGAGGTCACCGGGCCCGACGCGGAAGCGCTGCTGCAATACACGCTGACGCGCGACGTCAAGAAGCTCGGCGTCGGCCAGGTCGTCTATACGGCGATGTGCTACGAGCATGGCGGCATGGTCGACGACGGCACGCTGCTGAGGCTCGGCAAGGACAATTTCCGCTGGGTCGGCGGCGACGATCTTTCCGGCGAGTGGCTGCGCGAGACCGCCAAGAAACTCGGCCTCAACGTGCTGGTGCGGTCCTCCACCGACCAGATGCACAACATCGCGGTGCAAGGGCCGAACAGCCGCGACATATTGAAAGAGGTCGTCTGGACCTCGCCGGTGCAGCCTTCCATCGGCGAGCTCGAATGGTTCCGCTTCGCGGTCGCGCGCATCGGCGGCGGCAACGGCGTTCCGGTCGTGGTCTCGCGCACCGGCTATACGGGCGAGCTCGGCTATGAGATCTGGTGCCATCCGCGCGACGCGGAAAAAGTGTTCGACGCGATCTGGGAAGCCGGCCAGCCGCATGGGCTGAAGCCGATGGGCCTGCAGGCGCTCGACATGGTGCGCATCGAGGCCGGGCTGATCTTCGCCGGCTACGAGTTTTCCGACCAGACCGATCCGTTCGAGGCCGGCATCGGCTTCACCGTGCCGCTGAAGACCAAGGCCGACGACTTCATCGGTCGCGACGCGCTGATCCGGCGCAAGGAGCATCCCCAGCACAAACTGGTCGGGCTCGACATCGGCGCCAACGTCGCCGTCGGCCATGGCGACTGCGTCCATCTCGGCCGCGCCCAGATCGGTGTCGTCACTTCCGGCATGCGCTCGCCGCTGCTCGGCAAGACCATCGCGCTGGCACGGCTCGACGTCACCCACGCCGACATCGGCACGGAAGTCGAGATCGGCAAGCTCGACGGCCATGCCAAGCGGCTGCCGGCGCGGGTGGTGGCGTTCGCCCATTACGATCCGCAGAAGACCAGGCCGCGTTCCTGATAGCGGCAACCCTTGCCTTCTCCCCCTGTGGGAGAAGAGAAGAGCATGTTTGGCAAGCGTGATGTGCATGACATCCACAAAACGCTTGACGCGAAAGCGTGTCGGATCAATCTTCACTCTTAAGAAAAAAATACGACTGAGTGGAAACACGACAGTCGGATCATGATTTGCCGGGGAGCAAGCTTCGCGAGAGCCGAAGCGTCACCGGCGGGGAACAGAAAAAGGGGAAGACACACATATGAGCACGATAAGCACGGCCCTCGAGCAGCCTGTCGAAAGCAAGCTGCTCAGGCATATCGACTGGCGCGGCGCCTTCTGGGTGGCAAGCGGCGTTCCGGCGCTGGTGCTGTTCTCGATCGGCGGCATTGCCGGCACGACCGGAACGCTGGCCTTCCTGATCTGGACGGTGTCCATGATCATGGGTTTCCTGCAGTCCTTCACCTACGCCGAAATCGCCGGCCTGTTCCCGAACAAGTCGGGCGGCGCCTCGATCTATGGCGCAACGGCCTGGCTGCGTTATTCGAAGCTCATCGCGCCGCTGTCGGTGTGGTGCAACTGGTTCGCCTGGTCGCCGGTGCTGTCGCTCGGCTGCTCGATTGCCGCCGCCTATATCCTCAACGCGCTGGCGCCGATCCCGATCTTCACCGAGACTTCGCCGGAGGTGGTCGCCTATATCGCCGCGCATGTTGGAACGGCTCCGGCCGACGCCATCGCCGCGGTGACCGCTGCCGCGACACCGGCGATCCGCACCTGGTCGCTGTTCAGCCACACGCTGGGTCCGGTGTCGTTCACCTTCAACGCCACCTTCTTCATCGGCGCGGTGCTGATGCTGATCATCTTCGCCATTCAGCATCGCGGCATCCTCGGCACGGCCAACGTGCAGAAATATATCGGCCTCTTGGTCATCATCCCGATGCTGATCGTCGGCGTGGTGCCGATCTTCACCGGCCAGATCAATTGGGCCAACTTCTCGCCGCTGGTGCCGTTGGCCGCCGCCTACGCTCCCGATCCGGGTTCGTGGAACATCGCCGGTTGGACGCTGGCGCTGGGCGGCATGTTCATCGCCGCATGGTCGACCTACGGCTTCGAAACGGCGGTCTGCTATACGTCGGAATTCAAGAACCCCGGCACCGACACCTTCAAGGCGATCTTCTACTCCGGCCTGCTCTGCATGCTCCTTTTCATCCTGGTGCCGTTCACCTTCCAGGGCGTGCTTGGCTTGAACGGCATGCTGGCGACGCCGATCGTCGACGGCTCGGGCGTTGCCGACGCTCTGGCTGGCATGGTCGGCGGCGGCAAGCTGATCCACAGCCTGCTTGTCATGCTGATGATCCTGGCGCTGGTGCTCTGCATCATGACGGCGATGGCTGGCTCCTCGCGCACGCTCTACCAGGGCTCGGTCGACGGCTGGCTGCCGCGCTACCTCAGCCATGTCAACGAGCACGGGGCGCCGACCCGCGCCATGTGGACCGACCTCTGTTTCAACCTGATCGTGCTGGCCATCGCGTCGGCCGACGCGACGAGCTTCTTCTTCATCCTCGCCGTGTCGAACTGCGGCTACATCATCTTCAACTTCCTCAACCTCAACGCAGGCTGGATCCACCGCATCGACAACGGCCACATCAACCGGCCGTGGCGGGCGCCGACCTGGCTGCTCGGCATCGGCGCGATCTTCGCCTACGTCAACGCCATCTTCATGGGAGCCGGCGCCAAGGTGTGGAATCCGATGGCGCTGTGGGCGGGCCTGATCACCGCGGCACTGATCATCCCGGTGTTCTGCTTCCGCCACTACATCCAGGACAAGGGCAAATTCCCGGAACACATGCTGGCCGACCTCGGCATGGCTGGCGCCGACCTCTCGGTCAAGAAGGCCGGCATGCTGCCGTACCTCACACTGATTGCCGGCGTGGCGGTGATGCTGATAGCCAACTGGCTGTTCGTCATCTGACGACAAATGCTTGGAAAAAACGGGCGCGCTTCGGCGCGCCCGAATTTATTGGCCGGCATAACGGCATGAAAGCTGACCAGCGCATGCCTGCAAGTGTTGATCATCCGCCACCGGCTGGACGCCGATGGCGGATGAACCTCGGTTGCCACCTCAAAGCTTCAGCATGATCTTTTTTTAAAGCCGCGCACCTTTCTGGATCATGCTTTATTCCGCGGCCAGCGCCAATTGCGGCCGCTCGATGCCTTCGATCTTCTCCGGCTCGGGCGCCTGCTCGTCCGACTTCGCCTTCTTGGGCGCGCGGCCGAAGAACAGGGCATAGCCAGCCGGCAGCACCAGGATGGTGAGCACGGTGGCGACCAGAATGCCGCCCATCATGGCGTAGGCCAGCGGCCCCCAGAAGACGGCGCGCGAGATCGGGATCAGCGCCAGCACCGCGGTCAACGCCGTCAGCATGATCGGCCGGAAGCGGCGCACGGCGGCGCCGACGATCGCCTCCGATCGCTCCATCCCGGCGGCGATATCCTGATCGATCTGGTCGACCAGGATGATCGAGTTGCGCATGATGATCCCGAGCAGCGCGATGACGCCGAGGATGGCGACGAAGCCGAACGGCGCGCCGCTGATCAGAAGCGCCGCCGCGGCGCCGATGATGCCGAGCGGACCGGTGGCGAGCACCAGCATCGACTTGCCGAAATGCTGCAACTGGACCATCAGGAGCACGACGATGATGGCGAGCATGATCGGCGCCTTGGCCGCGATCGAGGCCTGGCTTTCGGCGGAGTCCTCCGCACCGCCCTGGATCTCGATCTTGTAGCCGGGGGCGAGGCCGGCCCGCAGGTCCTTCATGTCGTTGTACATCTTGGTGACGACGTCGTTCGACTGTACGCCGTCCGGCAGCGTGGCGCGCACGCTGATCGTCGGCAGGCGGTTGCGCCGCCATTCGATGCCCTGTTCCATGACCGGCACGACCTTGGCCACCTGAGACAGCGGCACCGAGCCGCCGAAGTCGGTCGGGATATAGACCGAGTCGACCGAGGAGAGCAGGTGGCGGGTCGCGTCCGGCTCGCGGGCGACGATCGAAACCGTCTCCTCGCCGTCGCGGAAGTCGTCGAGCGGCGCGCCGGACATAGTCCCCTGCAGCACCTGGCGGATACGCTGCGAGGTGACGCCAAGCGCACGGGCGCGATCCTGATCGATCACCAGCTTCATCGCCGGCACCGGTTCCAGCCAGTCGTCATGGACGGCGCCGAGCAGCGGATTGGCCTGGAACTTCGCCTTGACCTCGTCGGCGATGCGGCGCACCTCATTGCGGTCCGGGCCCATGACGCGCATCTGCACCGGCCAGCCGGTCGGCGGGCCGAGGAAGAGCCGATCGACCTTGCCGCGGATCGAGGGGAAATCCTGTGCCAGGATCTTGCGCATCTTGACGATCAGCCGCTCGCGGGCCGGCTCGTCCTTGGCCATCACCAGGAGCTGGGCGAAGTTCGGATTCCTGAGCTGCTGGTCGAGCGGCAGGAAGAAGCGCGGCGCGCCTTCGCCGATATAGGTGGCGATGTAGCGCTTGTCGGGATCGTCCATCATCCTGGCTTCCAGCGCCTTGGCCTGGTTCTCGACCTCCTTGATCGAGGTGCCTTCCGGCAGCCACAGATCGACCAGGATTTCCGGTCGCGAGGATTGCGGGAAGAAATTCTGCGGGATGAACTGGAAAGCCCACAGGCTGGTGGCGAAGGTGACAAGGGTCATCACCAAAACGATGATGCGGTGGCTCACGGCCCAGGTGACCGTCGCGCGCAGGCGGCGGTAGAACCTGGTGTCGAAGACATCATGGTGGGTGCCGGCATGCTTGCGCTGCTTCAGGATCATGTAGCCCAGCCACGGCGTGAAATAGACCGCGACGAACCACGACACGATGAGCGCGATGCCGACGACGTAGAACAGCGTGCGCACATATTCGCCGGCGGTGGAGGCGGCGAAACCGACCGGAATGAAGCCCGCCGTGGTGATCAGCGTGCCGCTGAGCATCGGGAAGGCGGTCGAGGTATAGGCGAAGCTTGCCGCCTCGATCTTGACCAGCCCCTCCTCGAGCTTTCGCTCCATCATCTCGACAACGATCATGGCATCGTCGACCAACAGGCCAAGCGCGATGATGAGCGCGCCGAGCGAGATGCGCTGCAGGTCGATGCCGATTTCATACATGATGGCGAAGGTGGCGGCGAGCACCAGCGGAATGGCGATCGCGATCACCAGGCCGGAGCGCCAGCCGATCGACAGGAGCGAGACGGCAAGCACGATCAGCAGCGCTTCGCCCAGCGCCTCCATGAACTCGCTCACCGCGTCCTTGACGACCTCGGGCTGGTCGGAGATCTGGTCGACCGAAACGCCGTAGGGCAGCTCTGCCTCGAAGCGCTGGTAGGTCGCCTCGACATCCTTGCCGACATCCCTGACGTTGAAGCCCTTGGCCATGACGACGCCGACCTGGACGCTTTCGTGGCCGTTGAAGCGATATTTGCGCTCGTAGGGATCCTCGAGACCGGAAGAGACGGTGGCGATGTCGCCCAGGCGCGTCACCTGGTTGCCGGAGCGGAGCCTCAGCTCGCGGATGTCGGCGGCCTTGGTGACGTCGCCCTCGACGGAGATGCGCACCGAGCGCAGGCCAGTGTCGACCGAGCCCGCCGGATCGACGGCGTTCTGGCCCTTCACGGCGTTCTGCAGATCGATGATGGTCAGGCCGCGCTCGGCCAGCGCCTTGGACGAGACGTCGATATAGATCTTCTCCGGCTGGTCGCCGATGATGACGGCCTTCTCGACGCCCGGCGTCGTCAAAAGCATGTCGCGCGCCTGGATGGCGAACTTCTTCAGCTCCGGATAGGTGAAGCCGTCGCCGCTGATCGAATGCAGCGTGATGAAGGTGTCGCCGAATTCGTCGTTGAAATAGGGACCGAGCAGGCCCTGCGGCAGTTCGCCAGCGATGTCGCCGACCTTCTTGCGGACCTGGTAGAAGGCGTCCTTCACCTCTTCGGCATTGGTGTCGCCTTTCACCTGGAGCGTAATGATGGCGCTGCCGGCGCGGGTGTAGGAACGCACGAAATCGAGATGCGGCGTTTCCTGCAGCTTGCGCTCGATCTTGTTGACGACCTGGTCTTCCATGTCCTGAATCGAGGCGCCGGGCCAGATCGCCTGCACCACCATGACGCGGAAGGTGAAGTCCGGGTCTTCCTTCTGGCCCATGCGCATCAGGCCGAGCGCGCCGGCAAGGATGATCAGGCCGAACAGGAAGCGCGCGATGCTCGGATGTCCGATCGCCCAGCGCGAAAGATTGAAGGGCCGTTTTTCAGTGCTGTCGGTTGTGGTCATGGCGCAAGTCCAGTCCAATTGATCGGCAAGGCACGCTTGCCATCGCTCGTGAATTATCGGTCGGGCTTCCGGGCGGCGAGACCCTCAAGCGGAGAGAGACTCGCAAATCGCGCTGGACGCGGCACTGCTGCGGGGGAGCCAACATGCCGGCATCTCACGATCGGGCGCTTGCCGCCCGGAACCCAAGCCCTCCCCGGCTCGCGGCTCGACGCAGCGAGAGCGGGAAAGGCGTCTGCTGCGCCTGGTTAGTGCAGGCTACTCGTCGTGGCGACGTCGTCCTGCGCCGAGGCGGATTGCTGCGCGTCGCCGGAAAACTTGACCTTCAGGTTCTCGGTCATGAACTGGGTGCCGGCCGCGACCACGACATCACCCTGTTTCAGGCCGTCGGCGACGGCGACGCCGCTGGCGGTGAAGTTGGCGACCTTGATCGGGCGCGGATGCACCGTGTCGGACGCACGGTCCACCGTCCAGACGATCTGCTTGCCGTTCTTCTCGGTCATCGCGGTGAGCGGGATCGACACGAGTTGCTGCTTGCTGCCCACGGTCGCCTCGACGTTGGCGGTCATGCCGAGGAGCACGCGCGGATCGTTGGGCAGCGAAACCCGGACCGCGAAGGTGCGCGACTGAGGATCGGCGCTGCCGGCGACCTCGCGGACCTTGCCGTCAAGCGTCAGCCCTTCGTTCGACCAGAAGCTCGCCCTGACTTCCTTGCCGGGTCGGAAACCGGCGATGTCCGTCTCCGGCACCGCGATCAAAACCTCCTTTTCGCCGTCGATCGCGACGGTCATCACCGGCGTGCCGGCGCCGACCACCTGACCGACATCGGCGGAGATGGCGGTGACGATGCCGTTCTTGCTGGCCTTCAGGTCAGCGTATTGAACCTGGTTCTGCGCCTGGGCGAGGGTCGAACGGGCCGAATCGCGCGTCGCCACCGCCTGGTCGTAGGTCAGCCGTGCCTGGTCGAGCTGAGACTTCGGCGCAAAGTTCTTGGCATAGAGCTGCTCGGCGCGCTTCCTGGCGAGGTCGACTGTTTCGACCTGGCGTTCGGCCGCGTCGAGGCTCGCCTGGGCGCTCTTGACCGACAGCTCGTAGTCGGACGGGTCGATGCGGGCGAGCACGTCGCCTGCATTCACATGCTGGCCGACGTCGACCAGACGCTCGGTGACCTTGCCGGCGATGCGGAAGCCAAGGTTCATCTCCGTGCGGGCACGCACCGAACCGGAATAGTCGAGCTGGCGAGACGTCTGCGCCTCGCCGATCTCGACAACCTTGACGGGCCGGAGGACTTCCTGGACGACCTCGGCCTTTTCCTGGCTGCAACCGGCGAGGCCGAGCGCGGCAACGATGAGGCCGGCGGCCGGCAACCTGCGGAGGATGGAACTGGACAAAGACACCTTAGGCACTCCCGAACTGGAGATGATTTGTGAACACCGCGCGCCCGGCGGGCAGCGGCTATTTCAAGGCTCTGATGGCGTAATCGATAAGCTCGTCGGGCATTGCCCGGTTGGTCTTGGCCAGACACTGCGCCACCATTTGCGGATGGCAGAGAATGACCGTGGCGGCGCCGAAGCAGCGTGAGGCGATTTCGGGATCCTGCTGCCTGAACTCGCCAGCCTCGATGCCCTCGCGGATTACCTCGGCGAACAAGTCGTGGATGCTGTCGACATGCTTGTCGATGACGGCCCAATCGCGCTCCAGCGCGATGATGACTATCTCATGAACCTTCTGCTCGTCGAGCATGGTCTCCAGCGTCATCTTGTACTGAGCATGGATATAGCGCCGCAGCCGCTCCTCGGCGCTGATCGGGAGGTGCATGATCTCGTAGGCCATCTTGTAGCTGGCGCCGAGCATGCGGCCGCAAACCGCCTGGTGGATCTCAACCTTGGAAGCAAAGAAGCGGTAGATGTTGGCCGGCGACATGCCGAGCTCGCGGGCGATGTCGGCAACATTGGTCTTGCCATAGCCGTAGTGACGGAACAGGCGCTCGGCGCAGTCGAGAATGCGGGTCACATTCTCCTGCTTGGCGGGGTCTGCCACGATGTTGGCGGCTTCTGACATAGCGCTTTCGTTTTGATGAGTGACGAATTTCAACTTTCGTCAGTCGTAAATCGAAAGGAGCGAGGAGTCAACACGAAATCGACGTACACGTATAATTGGTGACAGATGGTGACAGTTGCGAGAGGCGATGAGCGACGTTAGCGATTGGGACCATCGCGTTTGTCGTCGTCATCCACGGGCGAAGCAAGGAGCGAAGCGACGCGCGCAGACCCGAGGATCCATTCCGTGACGATCGCCGAAGAATGAGGCGGATCAAGATGTTACGCCAATTTGCGTAGTGCCGCTGGCGGCTATCCTCGACCCACGGGAGCACGGCCGGATGGTCACGGAATGGATCCTAGGGTTTCCGCGACGTCGCTTCGCGACTGCTCCACCCTAGGATGACGACGTCGCGGATGCTGGTGCAAACTGTCGACGTCACGGCCATGTTCGAAGGGAGCGACTACGCCGTCTTCGCCATCTCCCTCAACCTGAACTTCTGAATCTTCCCCGTCGAGGTCTTCGGAATCTCGGCAAACACCACCGCCTTCGGTACCTTGAAGCGGGCCAGCAGGCCGCGGCAATGTTCGATGATCTCGGCCTCGGTCGCGGTTTTGCCGGGTTTCAGCTCGACATAGGCGACCGGCACCTCACCCCATTTCTCGTCGGCGCGGGCGACCACGCCGCAGGAAGCGACGGAAGGATGCTTGTAAAGCGCGTCCTCGACCTCGATGGAGGAGATGTTCTCGCCGCCCGAAATGATGATGTCCTTGGAGCGGTCCTTGAGCTGGATGTAGCCGTCCGCGTGCATCACGCCGAGATCGCCGGAGTGGAACCAGCCGCCGGCGAAGGCTTCGTCGGTTGCCTTGCGGTTCTTCAGATAGCCCTTCATGACGATGTTGCCGCGGAACATGACTTCGCCGATGGTCTCGCCATCAGCCGGCGTCTCGACCATCGTTTCCGGGTTCATCACGGTAAGCCCTTCGAGCGCGGCATAGCGCACGCCCTGGCGCGCCTTCTTCGCCGTCCTCGGACCCTTGTCCAGGGCGTCCCAGTCATTGTGCCATTCGTTGACGACTGCCGGCCCATAAGTCTCGGTCAGGCCGTAGAGATGGGTAACGGCAAAGCCGGCGTCGGCCATGCCGGAAAGCACGGCCTCCGGCGGCGGCGCGGCAGCGGTGTTGAAGGTGACGGTCTGCGGGAACTGGCGCTTGTCTTCCTCCTTCGCGTTGATCAGCACCGACATGACGATCGGCGCGCCGCAGAGATGGGTGACGCCATGGTCGGCGATGGCGTCGTAGATCGGCTTGGGCCGCACCCAGCGCAGGCAGACATGGGTGCCGGCCTGCACGGCGAGCGTCCAGGGAAAGCACCAGCCGTTGCAATGGAACATCGGCAGCGTCCAGAGATAGACCGCGTGCTTGGCCATGCCGGCATGGATGGTGTTGGTGTAGGCCATCAGCGCCGCACCGCGATGGTGGTAGACGACGCCCTTCGGATTACCCGTGGTGCCGGAGGTGTAGTTGAGCGAGATGGCGTCCCATTCGTCATCGGGCATCGACCAGGCGAAAGCCTCGTCGCCGCCTGCGACAAAATCCTCATAATCAGCCGAGCCGATCCTCCTGCCCTTGGGATAGGGAGCGTCGGCCGCATAGTCGGGGTCGTCATAGTCGATGACCAATGGCTTCACCTTGGCCTGCGCCAGCGCCTCCTTGACCACGCCCGAGAATTCGCGGTCGACGATCAGCACCTTGGCGTCGGCATGGTCGAGTTGGAAGGCGATGACGGCGGCGTCGAGGCGGGTGTTGAGCGAATGCAGCACCGCCTTGGTCATCGGAACCCCGAAATGGGCTTCCAGCATCGGCGGCGTGTTCGACAGCATCACCGTCACCGTATCGCCCTTGCCGATGCCGCGCTTGGCAAGCGCCGAGGCGAGCTTCAGCGAGCGGCGCCAGAAATCGCGATAGGAAATGCGCCGGCTGCCGTGGATGATGGCGACATGGTCGGGATAGGTCTTGGCCGCGCGCTCGAGATAGGTCAGCGGCGTCAGCGGCTGATGGTTGGCGGCGTTCCTGTCGAGGTCCTGTTCGTAGGGACTGGCCATCCCGGTTCTCCCCAAAACTCTTTTCGAGCTTTCTATCCGCAGCTCCGCGATCATGCCATCCCACTAAACGATCGGGAAATGCTATGATATCAGCTCTTGGTAGAACGGCCGCCTCAACGAGTCCGCTTCGGGAGGCATTTGCATCCGTTCCTGATTTGACTTTTGTCGAGAGCCGTGACTAATGTCAGCCGAGGAGGCGGCATGGCGATCAGACCGGCAGAACAGCTCATCCATAAGGCCGCCTGGCTGTACTATGCCCACGGCCTTCGCCAGGACGAAGTGGCGAACCTGCTCAAGATCTCGCGTGCATCGGTCGCCATGTATTTGCGCAAGGCGCGTGAGACCGGCATCGTCAACATATCGACCTCGACGCAGCTTTTCACCGACGACGTCATGGCGCGCGAGGTCGAGGACGCCTTCAAGCTCGACGCCGTCTGGATCGCGCCGGAAAATGCCTATGTTGCCGATCCCTCGACCGACATTGCGGTGCTGGCGGCAAGCGTCTTCCTGGAGCTGGTGAAGAAGGGCGACCGCATCGGCGTCGCCTGGGGCCGCACCGTCTACACCATCGCCGACATCATGTCCTATGCCGACCTGCAGGACGTCACCGTGGTGCAGCTCTGCGGCAATCTCGGCGCGCCCTATTCCTATCGGCCGGACCAGTGCACGATGGAGATCGCGCGGCGGCTGAACGCCAGGGGCCTCAATTTCTACGCGCCGCTGGTGCTGTCGACCGAGGCGCTGGCGCAGGGCCTGCGTGCCGAGCCGGTGATCCGCGACCAACTCGCCGGCATCAGCGACTGCGATCTGGCGCTCTATTCGGTGGGCGCGGTCGACGCCGACAGCCATCTGGTGAAATGCGGCGCGCTGACGCCGGCCGAGATGGAAGCGCTGCGCAAGGAAGGCGCCGCGGGGGTCATTGCGGGGCAAATCATCGACGCCAGCGGCGAGGCGCTCGACTGCAGCTACAACCGGCGCGTCATCTCCGCCGAGCTCGCTTCGCTGCGCGCCATCGGGAAGCGGCTGATGGTGGTGCAGGAAGATACCAAGTTCGAGCCGCTGCTGGCAGCCATCGCCGGCGGGCTCTGCACGCATCTGGTGATCGGCGCGCATATGGCCGAGCGCCTGCTACAGCAGGCCGGAGCGGCAAGCAAAAAGGCCTCGTAGGAAAAACCACCTTCGCCGCGAACTGTCATCAAGGCGTCGCGGCGTCCTGTTCATGAACAGCAAAAAGACGGAATCGGACGGAACGACATGAAGAACCTTTGGAACGACGCCGACGCGCAAAAGATGGTTGCCGACTATGCCAAGAAGGGTGTCGGCCGCGACCTTGCGCTGCGCGTCTATACGACCCGTCTGCTCGGCGGCGAGCCGCGCCTGGTGCTGCACGGCGGCGGCAACACCTCCTGCAAGACCAAGGCCACCGACCTCGTCGGCGACGAATGGGACGTGCTCTGCGTCAAGGGCAGCGGCTGGGACATGGCCGTCATCGAGCCGCAAGGCCTCCCTGCGGTGAAGATGGACGCGCTGCTCAAGGCGCGCAGGCTGGAAAAGCTGTCGGATGAGGACATGGTGGCGCTGCAGCGTTCCAACCTCATCGATCCCGCCTCCCCCAACCCGTCGGTCGAGACGCTGCTGCACGCCTTCCTGCCGCACAAATTCGTCGACCACACGCATTCGACCGCCATCCTCGCCATCGTCGACCAGGAAGACAGCAGGGCACTGGTGAGGACAGTGTTCGGCGACAAAATGGGCTACGTGCCCTACATCAAGCCGGGCTTCGACCTCGCCAAGGTCGCGGCGGAGGTTTTCGACGCCGATCCGAGCGTCGAGGGCCTGATCCTCGACAAGCACGGCATCTTCACCTTCGGCGACGACGCCCGGCAGGCCTATGACCGCATGATCCACTATGTGAACGTGGCCGAGGACCATGTCGCGAAGAACGGCAAGCCGCCGGCGGCCAAGGCGGCGCTGCCGGCAAGGCTCGCCAAGCCGAGCGACATCGCGCCGACGCTGCGCGGCGCTGTTGCCGTGTCGCGCGGCGAAGGCCGCTTCGACCGGATGATCAGCGACTTCCGCACTTCCGATGCAATCGTCGATTTCATCAATTCGGCTAAGATCGCAGACTATGCCGGGCGCGGCGTATCGACGCCGGATCTGTCGATCCGCATCAAGACCGGACCGATGGCCGTGCCGGCGCCCGATGCCGACAAGCTCGGCGACTACAAGGCGGTCATCCGCAGCCGCGTCAGGGCCTTCGTCAAGGACTACACTGCCTATTTCGAGGCCAACGACGCGCTGGACGACGTCAAGCGCACCATGCTCGACCCGATGCCGCGCCTGACGCTGGTCCCCGGCCTCGGTATGTTCGGCCATGGCCGCACGCTGAAGGACGCCAGGATCGCTTCCGATGTCGGCGAGATGTGGATCGAGGCAGTGCGCGGCGCGGAGGCGATCGGCAATTTCCATCCGCTCTCCAAGGCCGATCTCTTCCCGCTCGAATACTGGTCGCTTGAGCAGGCCAAGCTCGCTTCGAACAAGCCGAAGCCGCTCACCGGCCAGGTGGTGCTGATCACCGGCGGCGCCGGCGCCATCGGCGCGGCAACCGCCAAGCTTTTCGCCGCCAACGGCGCGCATGCCGTCATCGTCGACCTCGACCCCGCAAAGGCGGCCGAAGCGGCAAAGGCGGCCGGCAACAGCTCGATCGGCGTCGGCGCCGACATCACCAATCCGGCCGAGATGCGCGCCGCCTTCGACAAGGCGGTCGCCGTCTTTGGCGGCGTCGATATCCTGGTGTCCAACGCCGGGGCGGCTTGGGAAGGCCGCATCGGCGAGCTCGACGACGCCACCTTGCGCAAGAGCTTCGAGCTCAACTTCTTCGCCCACCAGTCGGCGGCGCAGAACGCGGTGCGCATCATGCAGGAGCAGGGCACGGGCGGCGTGCTGCTCTTCAACACCTCCAAGCAGGCGATCAATCCCGGGCCGAAATTCGGCGCCTATGGCATCCCGAAAGCGGCGACGCTGTTCCTGTCACGGCAATATGCCTTGGACTACGGCGCCTACGGCATCCGCTCCAACGCGGTCAACGCCGACCGCATCCGCTCCGGGCTTCTGACCGACGCCATGATCGCGAGCCGGTCTGGCGCGCGCGGCGTGTCGGAGAAGGAATACATGTCCGGCAACCTGCTCGGGCAGGAAGTCACGGCCGAAGACGTGGCGCAGGCCTTCCTGCACCAGGCTCTGGCCGAGCGCACCACCGCCGACGTGACGACCGTGGACGGCGGCAACATCGCGGCGGCCCTGCGCTGATGAAGTAAAGACACAACCTTGGAGCGGTTTGTCGTTTCATAAACGGATGAACCGCTTCCCGTCTTGACGCGGTTCCAAACGGAAGGCCTTTCATTCTTCTGCTGAAAAACTGCTTCAACCTGTCAAAGTCCGCTCCAATCCTTCGGTTACTACTCGGACGGTTGAAGGGGATGTCTGGTGATTCGCGTACGAGCTCCAACCCCGATCATTGGTGGAGTTGTCGATGCCCGCGAAAAGACTGCGTATCGGAGTGCTGTTCGGCGGGCGATCCGCAGAGCACGAGGTGTCGCTGCTTTCGGCGGCCAATGTCATGGCCGCGCTCGATCCGGCGAAATACGACGCCGTCCCAATCTTCGTCACCCGGCAAGGGCAATGGCTGCTCAGCGGTTTCGAGAACGGCGCTCTCGCCACGCCCTCCAGCGGCACTGAAATCTGCCTGTTGCCGGGTGGCCATGGACGCCTGCTGGCGATTCCCGCGAGCGACTCTCCTTACCCGCTGCCCGCCCTCGACATCCTGTTTCCGGTGCTGCACGGCCTGCACGGTGAGGACGGCGCGGTGCAGGGAGTGGCCGAGGTGGCGCGCGTGCCGCTCGCCGGCTGCGGCATTCTGGGTTCTGCCACGGCCCTCGACAAGGATATCGCCAAGCGGCTGCTGAAGGCGGCGGGAGTGCCCGTCGCGCGCTCGGTGACGATCGATGCGGATTCGGCGCCTTCCCTCGCCTCGCTGGAAGAGCAGCTTGGCCTGCCGCTGTTCATCAAGCCGGCGCGGCAAGGCTCTTCGGTCGGCGTCGCGAAGGTCAATGCCAGCCAGGAATTCGATCGAGCGCTTGCGGAAGCCTTCCGGCACGATCGCAAACTTTTGGCGGAGGAATTCGTTCGCGGCCGTGAGATCGAATACAGCGTGCTGGAGGACACCGCGGGCGAGCTCTTCGTCTCACGGCCGGGCGAGATCGTGCCCGCGGAAAGTCACGGCTTCTACGACTACAATGCCAAGTATGTCGACGAGAACGGCGCGGTCTTGATCGTGCCGGCTGAACTGCCGCCGCAGATCGAGGAGGCCATGCGTGCCATGGCTGCAAAGGCCCTCAGAGCCGTCGGTTGCGACGGGATGGCGCGCGTCGACTTTTTCCTGATGCCGGACATGCAATTCCTGGTCAACGAGCTCAACACCATTCCCGGCTTTACCGATATCAGCATGTACGCCAAGGCGATGGCGGCAAGCGGCGTCAGCTATCCGGAGGTCATCGACCGGCTGGTCGCCCATGGGCTGGCGCGCGCCGGCCGGTGAAAGGGTCTGAGGAATTGGACGCGGGGCGACAAGTTCCCCGACACAGGCATTTTGAAAGGTCGCCTTTTGTCTCGGTACAAGATTTTCCGCTCATTTCCGTGAAATCAGCGCAAACGCCAGGATTGGTTGAAGCCGCCCCGACCTCGTCATTCTATGGTCTTCGCGACGGAGTTCGCTCCTGCTCCGCCCTAGAATGACGATCGCGATGGGCGTTTCGGCCAATCTCCAAGGCATGCCACCTGCCAACGCAAACAGAGCCGACCGGTCAAAATCCCTGTGCTGGGTAACTAGCCCGTCGCCGTGGCCACCTCACTCCGGTAGGCCCGCCTTGCGGAAGCCGTCGACGAAATGCTCCAGCGTCGCCGTGTCGCGGAACGGTTCCGTCTCGACCCAGCGGCGGGTGGAAAAATGCGGATTGCCGACGAGGAACAATTCGACCTCCGTTCGCGCCTCGTCGAGCCGGCCCAACTGCGCCAGGCTCGCCGCCAGGAAGCGGCGCGAGCTGGTGCGATAGGTTTCGTCGCGGCGCAGCGTTTCGACGGCGGTTTCGTAGTCGCCGGCAGCATATTGCGCCTGGCCGAGCGTCAGGTGATACCAACTCGGCGGAAACGGGTTCAGCCGGAACGCCTTGCGAATATGTTCCAGGCCGACTTCGACCCGCCCGGCCAGCACCTCGATGTCGGACAAGGTCGCCCAGATATCGGCCTCGTTCGGATCAAGCTCGATCGCCCTGGCGAATTCCGCATCCGACTGCTCGAAATCGCGTTCATAGGCAAGCAAATTAGCCAGAACCCAGCGGCAGCCGGCGTCGTTGGGGTCGATCGCCACGGCCTTGCGCGCCAGTTCCAAGGACGTGCTGCGGGCAGGCTCGAACGGCTCGCCCCAATGCACCCAGCCCATCCAGTGGTTCATGGCGAGCCAGCGATAGGCCTCGGCGTAGTCCGGATCGAGCGAGATCGCGCGCGTGAGCATCAGATGCGCTTCGCGCGCCATCTGCGGGGACTCGTCGAACACTTTTCGTGCCCGCACGACGAGATCGTAGGCCTCGAGGTTCTTCGGCCGATTGCGCGCCGGCGGCGCGCGCAACCGCCCGAGCAACGCCTCCACGATCTTGGCCGTCGCCTCGTCCTGAACAGCGAAAATGTCTTCCAGGCCGCGATCGAAACGCTCCGCCCAAAGATGCTCGCCGCTCAGCGCATCGATCAGCTGGGCGTTGATGCGCACGCGCCCTGAGGCACGCCTGGCGCTGCCCTCCAGCAGATAGCGCACGCCGAGCTCGCCCGCGATCGCGCGCACGTCCATGGCCTTGCCCTTGTAGGCAAAGACCGAATTGCGCGCGATGACGAACAGGCCCGGAATCCGCGACAGATCGGTAATCAGGTCTTCGGTCAGGCCGTCGGCGAACGATTCCTGCTCGGGATCGTTGCTCAGATTGACGAAAGGCAAGACGGCGATCGACGGTTTGTCGGGCAGCGGCAAGGGTTTTCGCTTGGTGTCGGACCGTTCGACGGAGCCGGTGAAACGGTAGCCGACGCGCGGGACCGTGGCGATCCACTCGCCGCCGTCGGCCGCTGGACCAAGCAGCTTCCTCAGCTGGGCGATCTGGACGGTGAGATTGCCTTCTTCGACGGCCGTGCCCGGCCAAGCCGCATCCATCAACTCGGCCTTGGCCAGGATTTCGCCCGGACGCGCGACGAGGGCCTCGAGCAGCTTCAATCCGCGATGGCCGGCGGCAACGGGAACATCGCCCCGAAGCAGCGTTCCCGCGCCCGGATCAAGCACGAACGGTCCGAAGGCAAAGCGCGATCCCTGCATGCGGCGATCTATAGCCGATTTGGAAGTTTTGAGAACTATTTGGAAGGGCTTAATTACGCCGCTGGCGGCATCCTGCAGAATTCAGCCTCATTCCAGTCAACGGGCCTTGGAGCCCTCATCCTGCATGGAGGTTGCCATGAACGATATTCTTATGCCCGCCTCGCGTCTGGGCGCGCGACCGGCGACGCGCCGTTTCAGCCTGGCCGCCTTGCGAAGCAGGATCGCGGCTGAGCGCGAGCGCGCCCGCTTTCGCCTCGCTCTCAACCGGATGGCCAGGGACAATCCGCACCTGATCGACGATATCGGCCTGACCAACCGGCAGGTCGAGGAAGAGATCGCCAAGCTGCCTTTCTGGCAGCGCTAAGCGCAGCGCTTGAAAGAGGCCAATACGAAAAGAGCGGCCGAGGAGCCGCTCTTTCTTTTTTACAATTGGCCGAAACCTTACTTGGCGTTCGGGTTCGGCATCCAGGCGGGCATCGCCACATCGGCATGGGCGAACTGCGGCAGCTTGGCCGACAGGTCTTCCATGTTCTTGATGTCCTTGTCGACGAGTTCCTTCTGGGTGATCAGCGTCGGCGGCACGATGACGTTGTGGCCGGGATCCTCGCCGGCAAGCAGTTGCGCCAGCGCGCGCACCGAGACCTGGCCGACGACGGCCGGGTTGGTGGCGGCAGTCGCGGCCCAGGCGCTGTCCGGCTCGCGCATCGCCGCGATGTCGGAGGTCGAGATGTCGGCCGAATAGATCTTGATGCCCTTGTTCAGGCCGGCTTCGTCGACGGCGATCTTCACGCCCTTGGCGAACTCGTCATAGGGCGCGAACATCACCTTGATGTCGGGATGCGCCTGCAGCACCGAGCGCGCCTGGTTGGCGACGGAGTTGGCGATCGGGTTGTCGAGCGTGCCGAACATGGCGACCTCGCTGATGCCCGAATATTTCTTCTTCACGTCCACCCAGGTCTCGTTGCGGCGGTCGAGTGGGGCGATGCCGGCGACATAGACATAGCCGGCCTTCCAGCTGTCGCCATTGTCCTTGACCGCCTGCTCGAGCGCGAGCTTGGCCAGGTCGCGATCGGACTGCTCGATCTGCGGGATCTTCGGGTTCTCCACATTGACGTCGAAGGCGACGACCTTGATGCCGGCGTCGACCGCGCGCTGGGCGGCGTCCTTCATCGATTCCGTCAGGCCGTGCTGGATGATGATGCCTTGCACGCCGAGCGCGATCGCCTGGTCGACCATGTCGGCCTGAAGCGCCGCGTCCTGGCGGCTGTCGAGCACGCGCAGGTCGACGCCAAGCGCTTTGGCCTGCGCCTCGACGCCGGAGAGATAGGCCTGGAAGAAGTCACCGGTCGACAGATAGCGCACCAGCGCGATCTTGACGCCCGGCTTGTCGAACGGCGCCGGGCGGTCCGCCGCCAATGCCGTTCCCTGCGCCAGCAGCGCCGCGCCGGCGAGGCCGAGTGCCGCCTTGCCCAAAAGTCTTCTTGTGATGCTCACGTCGTTTTCCTCCGTTGTGTTCTCATCAATGCCCCGGTCGAAACTATCTCTTGCCCCTGCCGGAAAGGGCGAAGGTGAAGACAAGGGCGACGACGAGCACCGCGCCCTTGACGAAATCCTGCGTGTAGTAAGGTGCGTTCATCATCGTAAGGCCTTGCAGCAGGACGCCGACGAACACCGCGCCGACAGCCGTGCCGAAGGCGTTCGGTTTGGCGGCGCCGAGCACCGCGTAGCCGATGAGCGCCGCGGCGACAGCGTCGAGCAAGAGATTATTACCCGAGGCGATGTCGCCGCGTCCAAGCCGGGCGGCGAGCAGAATCCCGCCGATCGAGGCAAAAACTCCCGAAATGACATAGGCCCAGATTTTATATGCCTTGACAGGCGCGCCGGCGAGTTCGGCAGCGCGTTCGTTACTGCCGACGGCATACATCATGCGGCCGAAGCGGGTGTATTCGAGGAAGAACCAGATCAACAGCGCGAGCACGACCAGCACCACGACCGAGACCGGGATCAGGTTCGGGATGAAGAAGTCGATGCGGTGACGGCCGAGCGCCAGGAAGGCCTCGGAGAACTTGCCGTTGGCGACCGAGCCGTCGGGCATGGTCATGCCGGTGGCGATCGAACGGCCTTCGGTCGGGATGCGCTGCAGGCCGAGCAGCAGGAACATCATGCCGAGCGTCGCCAGAAGATCGGGGACGCGCATATAGACGATCAGCCAGCCGTTGATCAGGCCGACGATCACGCCGATGACCAGGCAGGCGACGACGGCGACGATCGCATTCTGCTCCAGCACCACCATGGCATAGGAGGCGGCCATCATGGCGCTGGTGGCGACCGAGCCGATCGACAGGTCGAAGCCGCCGACGACCAGCGTGGCGGTGACGCCCAATGCCAGCACGCCGGTGATGGCCACCGACTGGAAGATGAAGACCGCGCTCTGTGGCGACGCGAAACCGTCGGCGGCAACAGCGAAATAGGCGATCAGTCCGACCAGCAGGACGATGAAGCCGTAGCGGATGGCGTAATCGCGCAATGTCATCGAACGCTCCCGCGCCGTTGCCTTGCCCGCCAAACTGGAACTCATGCCTGCACTCCGAGTCTCGTCATCCTGCGATCTCACGCCGCGCTGGTGAGCGGCCCGCCGGCCACTTGCGCCAACAGCCGGTCGAGATCGATGTCATCGTTCCGGTGCTCGCCGACGATCGTGTGTTCCGACATCACCAGGATGCGGTCGGCGGTCTCCAGCGCCTCGTCGAGCTCGGTGACGAAGATCAGCGTCGCGCGGCCATCGGCGCTGGCCCTCAACTTGGCGGCGATGTCGCGCCGCGCCGAAATGTCGACGCCCTGGAACGGCTCGTCGAGAATGAACAGCCGCGCGGCCTGCGACATCCAGCGCGCCACCATCACCTTTTGCTGGTTGCCGCCGGAAAGCGCCGACAGGTCGTCCTTCTCGGAGCGGCAGACGATGCCGAGCTCGTCGATCTGACGGCGGGCAATTGCTCGTTCCGCCCGCTTTTTCATGACGCCGAGACCCGACATGCGCTTGAGGAACGGCAGGCTGATGTTGCGCTCGATGTTGAAGCCGCCGACGATGCCGCTTGTCGCGCGGTCCTTGGCGACGAGGAAGACGCCGGCGGCAATGGCCTGGCGCGCCGACTTTGGCGCAAAGGGCTTGCCGTCCATCTGCATGGTGCCGGCGAGCGGCCGGCGCACGCCGAACAGCGTTTCCGCCAAAGCCGTCTTGCCGACGCCGACCAGGCCGGTGATCGCCACCACCTCGCCGGTGCCGAGCGTCATCGAGATTGGTTTCGCGCCTTGCGCTAGCCGCAGGCCTTGTGCGGTGAAGACTGCTCGCGCCGAGCTCCTGGCGACAACCCTGTCGAGATGGATCTTGCGGCCAAGCATGGCGTTGACGGCGCCTTCATAGTCGAGCGGCTTGCGGCCGAACACGCCGGAAACGGCGCCGTCGCGCATCGAGACGATGCGGTCGGCAAGCCGCCTGATATCGGACATGCGGTGCGAGATGTAGAGGATGGCGACGCCCTGCCCGCGCAGCCGGTCGATCAGGGAAAACAATCGTTCGGCCTCGGCGCTTGACAACGAAGAGGTCGGCTCGTCGAGGATCAAAACCTTCGGCCGGTGCGCCATGGCGCGCGCGATCGCCACCATCTGGCGGTCGGCAAGCGAAAGGTCGGCGACGCGCGCCCTGAGGTCTATGGCCAGGCCCATGCGGTCGGCGACGGCCCTGGCTTCGGCGCGGACATTGGCAGGCTTGAACAGCAACGATGCGCCCTTGCCGCTCAACCGGTCGAGCGTCAGGTTGGTGGCCACATCCAGTTCGGCCACCACGCCGTCATTGATGTTTTGATGTACCGTCACGACGCCGGCGCGGATGGCTTCGGCGGGAGTCTGCGGATCGAAGGTCGCGCCGGCGAGCTGCATCGTGCCGCCGTCGTGCGAATAGACGCCGCTGACGATCTTGACCAGGGTGGATTTGCCGGCGCCGTTGGCGCCCATCAGCACGGTCACCTCGCCGGCAAAGAGGTCGAGCGAGATGCCGCCAAGCACCTCGTTGCGGCCAAAGGATTTCCTCAGGCCTTCCACACGGAACACGGCATCTGCGCCCATTCGTTCCTCCCTGGCCGTGACGCTATGGGCTCATTCGGCAATTGTCAACACGATTGACATTTGCCAGATCGCTTCCTAGCTTGGCCCCGCCGCCGTGGCTCCGCTATCGTCGGAAACCACGCGCAGGAGGGGAGAGAATGACCGGGAAGTTCGAAGCATTGTCGGTGGAGACGCTGCCGGCGCGCCTTGGCGAGACCACGGCGCTGACCGGGCGCATCGGCAAGGACGCCGGCCGCTGGAAGGTACGCGAGGTCGGCGACGGCAATCTGAACCTCGTGTTCATCGTCGAGGGCGACCAGGGCGCTGCGGTGGTGAAGCAGGCGTTGCCCTATGTGCGGCTGGTCGGCGACACCTGGCCGCTGCCGCTCAAGCGCTCGTTCTTCGAGTATCATGCGCTGACCAGGCAGGAGCGCCGGGCGCCGGGCTCGGTGCCGGCGATCTATCATTTCGACGAGACCCAGGCGCTGATCGTGATGGAATATCTGGCGCCGCCGCATATCATTCTGCGGCGCGCGCTGATCGATGGCCGCGAATTGCCTAACATCGCGCGCGACATCGGCCTGTTCATGGCCCGCACGCTGTTTCGCGGCTCGGATCTCTCGATGATGGCCAGGGAGCGCAAGGCCGACCTCGCGCTGTTCGCCGATAATGTCGAGCTCTGCGACATCACCGAGAATTTGGTGTTCTCCGATCCCTATTTCGACGCAAGAATGAACCGGCATACCAGCCCGCAGCTCGATGGCCTGGTGGCGGAGCTACGCGCCGACCGCGACCTCAAGGTCGAGGCGCAACGGCTAAAACATCTGTTTGCCGCCAATGCCGAGACGTTGCTGCATGGCGACCTGCATTCCGGCTCGATCATGGTGACCGACACCGAGACCCGGATGATCGATCCGGAGTTCGCCTTCTACGGTCCGATCGCCTTCGATGTCGGCATGCTGCTCGCCAATTTCTGGATGGCGTTCTTCGCGCAGCGCGGCCATGAGGAGAAAGGCAGCCGGGCCTCGATGCGCGCCTATCTGCTCAATGTCACGGCCGAGACCTGGGCGGTGTTCCGCGCAGAATTCTCGCATCTGTGGCGGACCGAGCGGACCGGCATGCTCTACCAGAAGAGCCTGTTCGAGGATCAGGGCGATCAGCTCGGTTCGGAGCAGGCGCTCGACCACATGCTGCATGCCATCTGGACCGACCTGCTCGGTTTCGCCGGCATCGAGGTGCACCGGCGCATCCTCGGCCTTGCCCACAATGCCGATTTCGAGACCATTGCCGATGCCGACCTGCGCGCCACATGTGAGGCCAAGGCTTTGCGCTTCGGCCGCCACATCGCCGTCAACCGGCGCCAGATCCACAGCATCGACGAGGTCAACACTCTGGCCGCGCTGATCGAACAGGAGAAGAGAATTTGAACGTCGGCGAACGCCACTACCGCACCATCTGGCTGAGCGACGACAAGCGTTCGGTCGAGATCATCGACCAGCGCTGGCTGCCGCACGAGTTCCGCATCGAAAAGATCGGAACGGTTGCCGGCATCGCCACCGCGATCCGCGACATGTGGGTGCGCGGCGCGCCGCTGATCGGCGTCACCGCCGCCTATGGCGTCGCCATCCAGATGACGGACGATGCGTCGGACGAAGCGCTCGACGCGGCATGGGAAACGCTGCACAGGACGCGGCCGACGGCGATCAATCTGCGCTGGGCGCTGGACGAGATGCGCCGCTTCCTGAAGCCGCTCGCGCCGGGTGAGCGCGCCGAGGCCGCCTACAGGCGCGCCGCCGAGATCGCCGACGAGGATGTCGGGCTGAACCGCGCCATCGGCGAGAACGGCCTTGCGATCATAAGGCAGATCGCCTCGCGCAAGCAGCCGGGGGAAAGCGTCAACATCCTCACCCACTGCAATGCCGGCTGGCTGGCGACGGTCGATTACGGCACCGCCACGGCGCCGATCTATCTGGCGACGGAGGCCGGCATTCCGGTGCATGTCTATGTCGACGAGACGAGGCCGCGCAACCAGGGCGCCCAGCTGACCGCCTGGGAGATGGCCGGCCACGGCGTGCCGCATACGCTGATCGTCGACAATGCCGGCGGCCACCTGATGCAGCATGGCGACATCGACATGGTGATCGTCGGCACCGACCGCACCACCGCCAATGGCGATGTCTGCAACAAGATCGGCACCTACCTCAAGGCTTTAGCCGCCGCCGACAACCACGTGCCCTTCTATGTCGCGCTACCCTCGCCCACCATCGACTGGACGGTTGCCGACGGGCTTGCCGAAATCCCGATCGAGGAGCGCTCGGGCGACGAGGTTTCGCTGGTCTGGGGCAAGACGGCCGACGGCAAGATCGCCCAGGTGCGCGTCTCGCCGGACGCGACGCCGGCGGCCAACCCGGCGTTTGATGTGACCCCGGCAAGATTGGTGACCGGGCTGATCACCGAGCGCGGCGTGGCGAAGGCCTCGCGTGAGGGGCTGAAGGCGATGTTTCCGGAGCGGGGATGACTAGCTGATCTCCCCCCTGGGCTCTTCGTCATCCTCGGGCTTGACCGGCTTGACCCGAGGATCATGCCGTGACGGTCGCCGGAGCAGAATTCTTAACCGTTGCAATACCTTAGCGTCACGGCATGGATCCTAGGATCTGCGCGCGTCGCTTCGCTCCTTGCTCCGCCCTAGGATGACGACCGAAATGTAATCGCCAATTGACAGCCCCTTCCCGCCCTTCCATAAACCCACGTCAATGTTCTCAGGGCGGGGTGAAAGTCCCCACCGGCGGTAAGGGTTTCGACCCAAGCCCGCGAGCGCTTTCCGCTTAAACGGAGAGGTCAGCAGATCCGGTGTGATTCCGGGGCCGACGGTTACAGTCCGGATGAAAGAGAACGAATGCAAAAGACGGTCCGCTCGCGGGCCGCGTTTTGCGTCGTGCGTCCTGATTCTGGTTCGAAACGGAAGGAAGGACCCATGAATCAGCATTTCCCCAAAGACCACACTACCCTTCGTGTCGCCGTCATCCGGGCGCGTTGGCATGTCGATATCGTCGATCAGTGCGTGACCGCCTTCGAGGCCGAGCTTGCCGCGCTCGGCGGCTTCGCCGTCGATGTCTTCGACGTGCCGGGCGCCTATGAAATCCCGCTGCACGCCAAGACGCTCGCCGAAACCGGACGCTATGCCGCGATCCTCGGCACCGCCTTCGTCGTCAATGGCGGCATCTACCGGCATGACTTCGTGGCGAGTGCCGTCATCGACGGCATGATGAGCGTGCAGCTTGCGACCGGCGTGCCGGTGCTGTCGGCCGTGCTGACGCCGCACAACTACCATGAGAGCGCCGAGCACCAGCGCTTCTTCCACGCACATTTCAAAGTGAAGGGCAAGGAAGCGGCGAAAGCCTGCGTCGAAATCCTCGCCGCACGCGCAAGACTCGCTGCTTAGGCTCTACTTGGGCCGGATTTCAGCCCTGCAACAAGAATTGCGGCCGAAAAGGCTTCAAAAGGTTGCAGCAGGTCCGGATTCCGGCCAGAAGCAACGGGGCCGCCCGACGCCCGGGCTGCCTTTTCAAAACGGGCTCGAACCAGATACGGGAGACTATTCGTTGGCTCGCATCACACTGAGACAATTGCTCGACCATGCCGCCGAACATGGCTATGGCGTGCCTGCCTTCAACATGAACAACATGGAACAAGGCCTCGCCATCATGGAGGCGGCCGAGGAGACCAAGTCGCCGGTTATCCTGCAGGCCAGCCGCGGCGCGCGCGCCTATGCCAATGACGTGGTGCTGGCCAAGCTGATCGACGCGCTGGTCGAGATCCATCCCGACATCCCGGTCTGCATGCATCTAGACCACGGCAACAACGAAGCGACCTGTGTCACCGCGATCCAGTACGGCTTCACCTCGGTGATGATGGACGGCTCGCTCAAGGAAGACGGCAAGTCGCCGGCCGACTATGCCTATAATTCCGGCATCACCCGCCGCGTCGTCGACATGGCGCATTGGGGCGGCGTGTCGGTCGAAGGCGAGATCGGCGTACTCGGCTCGCTGGAGAGCGGCGGCGGCGAGCAGGAGGACGGCCATGGCGTGGAAGGCGCGATCAGCCACGACCAGTTGCTGACCGATCCGGTGCAGGCCGAGCAGTTCGTGCGCGACACCCATGTCGATGCGCTTGCCGTTGCCATGGGCACCAGCCACGGCGCCTACAAATTCTCGCGCAAGCCGGACGGCGCGGTGCTGGCGATGAACGTCATCGAGGAGATCCACCGCCGCCTGCCCAACATGCATCTCGTCATGCACGGCTCTTCCTCGGTGCCGGAGGAGTTGCAGGAGATCATCAACAAATATGGCGGCCAGATGAAGCCGACCTGGGGTGTGCCGGTGGAGGAAATCCAGCGCGGCATCAAGCATGGCGTGCGCAAGATCAACATCGACACCGACAACCGCATGGCGCTGACCGGCGCGATCCGCAAGGTGCTGACCGAGAATCCGTCGGAATTCGATCCGCGCAAATATCTGACGCCGGCCATGGCAGCGATGAAGAAGCTCTGCAAGGAGCGCTTCGAGCAGTTCGGCACCGCCGGCAACGCGCCGAAGATCAAGCCGATCCCGCTGGCAGACATGGCCAAGCGCTACAAGTCGGGCAGTCTCGACCCGAAATTCGGCTGATCGATCATATCCCGCGACCGGTTCAGTCCCGGTCGCGGGCACGCGTCATGCCGCAACATGGCGGAACTTCAAGCCGACAAACTGGTTCCTGCTCAGAGCCTTCCGCACCCGTTCAAAGGGAAGGAGCACGCCATGAGCAAGGATCGCGACGGCGAAGGGCCGGTTTTTTCCGGTCAGGATGCCAGGCAGGGCGAGATCATCCTGCGCACGCGTACGCAACGCATCATCTTCATCGCAGGGCTGGTGGGCATCGCGGTGCTGGCGCTGGTGATCAGTCTCGCCGCCCGCTGAGGACGGTCCAGAGCGGAAACGCCAGCGTCGGCCAAGGAACCTTCCTCGGCTCTGCCTAGTTGAAGTCTCGGACGAAATTTGAGGCGCGGTGAACTTACACAGCCCCGACGATCGATGTTCGAGCCGCTTTGCTGCGACATGCCGCTTCATCCGACCTGGCCGGATCTCGTCGGGCGGCTGCTGCTAACGCTGGTCGCAGGTTTCCTTATCGGCTTGAACCGCGAGGCGCGCGGCCATTCCGCCGGGTTGCGGACGACCATCCTCGTCGGCCTGGCGGCCTGTGTCGCCATGGTTCAGGCCAACATGCTGCTTGACGCCTCCGGCAAAGCGCCGGACTCCTTCGTGCGCATGGACGTGATGCGCTTCGCGCTCGGCGTGCTCACCGGTGTCGGCTTCATCGGCGGCGGCGCCATCCTGCGGCGCGGCGATCTCGTCACCGGCGTCACCACCGCCGCCACCATGTGGATCATGACAATGATCGGGCTGGCCTTCGGCGGCGGCCAGTTCGGCCTCGGCGTCATCGCAACGATACTGACGCTGGTAACGCTGCAGGCCCTGAAATGGGTCGATCTCAAGATCGCGCGCGACCACAGGGCGATCCTTTCGGTGTCATGGCCGAAGAGTTCGCCGCCCGACATCGGGAGCATTGTACGGCCGCTCGGCTACGATGCACGCTTCGTCGGCGTGGAACACCATCCCGACGGCAACCGCTTTGTTTTTTCCTTCAACGTGCAATGGAAGCAGCCGGACGAAGTCGAACCTTCGACGGACGTGCTGGCGGTGATAACCGAGCACTGCCCGGTCGAGCGCTTCGAAGTGATCGGCGAGAAGCCGTTCTGAGTGTCGTGACGGAGGATGGTTGAAATTGTCCCGGGCATGAAACTTTCCTGCCCGCGGATGGTTCTGGGGCAAGACGGTACTTGTCCATCATGGGTAGGCATTGATGGCCGAACTATCTTCGACGCGCGGCCGGATGGTCGATGTCCAGATCGCCCAGCGTGGCATTCGCGACCGCCGGGTCCTGCAGGCCATGCGGGAGGTTCCACGCGAGGCCTTTGTCGATCCCGATTTCGAAGAGTTCGCCTATGAGGACACCCCTCTGCCGATCGGCAAGGGTCAGACGATCTCGCAGCCCTTTATGGTCGCCTACATGATCGAAGCCGCCGAGATCGATCCTGACGACCGCGTTCTCGAGGTCGGGACCGGCTCGGGCTACGCGGCGGCAGTGATGAGCCGCATTGCGAGCCGCGTCTACACGATCGAACGCCATGCCACGCTCGCCGAGATCGCCCGCCAGCGGCTCGACCGCCTTGGCTACGGCAATATCGAGGTCCGCGCCGGTGACGGCACCAAGGGGTGGGGCGACGCCGCTCCGTTCGATGCCATAGTGGTGGCCGCCGCCGGTCCCGGCGCGCCGCTGGCGCTTCAGGAACAGCTCGATGTCGGTGGCCGCCTGGTGATCCCGGTCGGCAAGGAGGCCGACGGCCAGCGCTTGCTGAAGGTCACACGCACCGGCGCAACGACCTACGCGGAGGAAGACCTCGGTGGCGTACAATTCGTTCCGCTCATCGGCGAAGAAGGCTGGGCCGAAACGCCCCAATCCGATGACGATCGACGGAGGATGGTCGCGCCGCTGGCGCGCGGACAAAGCCTGCCGGAGATGATCGCGGTCGCCGCCGAGCCGCTGCCCGACTTCCAAGACCCGGCCTTCGGCGACCTGTTCGACCGCTTCGGCGACCGGCGTGTTGTCCTTCTCGGCGAAGCCAGCCATGGCACCTCCGAGTTCTACAAGGCGCGCGCCGCAATCACGCGCAGGCTCATCGAAAAGCATGGCTTCGCCGTCGTCGCGGTTGAAGCGGATTGGCCGGATGCGGCGGCCATCGACCGCTACGTCCGCCATCGACCGGCGCGCGCGGCCGCCGAGCCACCGTTCCAGCGCTTTCCCACATGGATGTGGCGCAACACCGATGTCGAGGCATTCGTCGGCTGGATGCGAGATCACAATGCGAATCTCGACGATGCGAACAGCATGGTCGGCTTTTACGGTCTCGACATCTACAATATGAGCGCGTCGATCGCGGCCGTGCTTCGCTATCTCGACCAGGTCGATCCGGAAGCGGCTGCCGCCGCGCGGCAACGCTACGGCTGCCTGACGCCGTGGCAGAAGGAGCCGTCCACATACGGACGAGCCGTGCTCACCTCTGGCTATCGCAAATGCGAACAAGCCGTGCTGGAGCAATGTCGGGAACTGCTTGCGAGACAGCTCGACTACGCCCGACAGGACGGCGCTGACTTTCTCGATGCCGCGCAAAATGCAAGACTGATCGCAGCCGCCGAACGCTACTACCGGATCATGTATTACGGTGGTACCGATTCATGGAACCTGCGCGACAGGCATATGTTCGAAACGCTCGAACATCTGCTCGAGGCACGCGGCTCCGAGGCGAAAGCCGTCGTCTGGGCGCATAATTCCCACATCGGGGATGCCCGCTACACCGAGATGGGGACGATCAGGCAGGAGCTTAACATCGGCCAGCTCAGCCGCGAGCGTTTCGGCGACCGGGCGGCGCTGATCGGCTTCGGCACCGACAGCGGTACGGTGGCAGCGGCATCGGACTGGGACGATCCGATGGAGGTTATGCGGGTACGGCCGTCGCACGCCGACAGCTACGAACGACTTTGCCATGATAGCGGCGTGCCACGATTTTTGCTCGATTTCGACCGCGACGGCGCGGTGAGGAATCGCCTGCTGGAGCGTCGGCTCGAACGCTTCATCGGCGTGATCTATCGGCCGGAGACGGAATTGCGCAGCCACTATGCCGACGCCTCTCTGCCGGGGCAATTCGACGCCTTTGTCTGGTTCGACAAGACGGAAGCGGTCACGCCGCTCGGACCGGAGCACACCGGAAAGGGCGTCCCCGAGACCTATCCGTTCGGGCTTTGAACGGGTCGCCATCGTCTCAGACGATGCCCGCGCTTCGGACGAGGTCGACGAAGCGGCCAAAGACCTGCGTGTGGTGGTCGACATCGGCCGGCGAGGTGGCCGGGCACATCAGGAACATGGTGTGGAACGGCGTCACCAGGATGCCTTCGTTCATGTAGAAGGCGTGCAGAAGCGTCTCGAGGTCGCCGCGCCGGCCGGCGATCACATCGGCGCCGCTGCGCGGCGGGTGCGGCATGAACATGATCTCGGCGCGGGCGCCGACCTGCGTCACGTGCCAGGGCAATCCGTTGGCTCGGATGATATCCCGCGCGGCTTCGGCAAGGCGCGTGGCGTTGGCGATCATCAGCTCGAAATTGGCCGGCGTCAGCACCTCTTCCAGCACCGCGCGCATGGTGGCGACGGTGAGCGCGTTGCCGGCCAGCGTGCCGCCGATGCCGAGATGCGCCGACTGGCGCACGCGCGGATTGACCATCGGCACGATTTTCCACAGCCGCTCGGCAATCGTTTGCGAGACGCCGAAGATGCCGGCCGGAATGCCGCCGGCGATCGCCTTGCCGGCCACCAGCATGTCGGGTTCCAGCCCATGCAGGGCCGTGTAGCCGCCGGGGCCGCTGGAGATGGTGTGCGTCTCGTCGATGATGAGCACCGTGCCGGTGCGCCGGGTCATTTCTCGAAGCTCGGCGTGAAAACCGTCGGCGACCGGGATCGTGCCGAAATTGGTCATCAGCGGCTCGGTCAGCACGCAAGCGACGTCGCCATGCGAAAGGGCTTCTTCCAGCGCCGCGATATCGTTGAACTCGACCACCCTGGAGACCGCCGCATGGTCCACGCCGTTGGGATGGATCATGTTGCGCATGCCGATGCGGCCGTCGCGGATCTCGACATGCGCCTCCTCGACGCCGCCGTGATAGCAGCCGGAAAAGACCAGCACCTTGGGGCGGCCGGTGATCATGCGCGCAATGCGGATGGCGCCGCGATTGGCGTCGGTGGCCGAGGTCGTCAGCGTCCAGTAAGGCAGCCCGAAGCGGCGCGCGAGTTCGGCGCCGACCCACAGGCTGTCCTCTGTCGGCAGCATCATGGTGGTGCCGTTCTGCAGCTGGTGCAGGGCCGCGCGCGTCACCGGCTCCGGCGCATGGCCGCACATACCGCCGGTGTCGCCAAGCGCGAAGTCGACATAGTCGTGGCCATCGATGTCCCGGATATGCGCGCCGCGCGCCGAAGCGGCATAGACCGGAAAGCCGCCGGCCCAGCGGCGCATCCAGTGCGACGGCCCGCCATAGAGGAAATGCTTCTTGCCCTCTTCCCAGGCTGCGGCCGAGCGCGGATGGGTGTCGAGGAACCTCGCCTGCTCGCGGTCAAGCAGGCCTTCGATGGTTGCTGGTTGCAAAGCAGTCTTGCTGGCGGCCGTCACGGCGCTGAACTCTCCCTGGCGCGCAAGTTTCCGGGGCGCTGAACCGTTCCCAATTCGGTTCATTATTTGAACCGGTGTTTTGTATGTTATAGACACTCTGAAGGCAGCAATGGCACCTGTCAAGTTTATTCACATGCGAAGTATCTTGGAGAATGCGCAATGAGCACGGTGGGCAAGGCGGTGTCGCTGCTGGAGTTGTTCACGCTTCACGAGCCGGAGATCGGGCTCTCCGACCTCGCCCGGCGCGCCGGCCTCGACAAGGCGACCGCCAGGCGCCTTTTGATGGCCCTTGCCGCGCACCGGCTGATCGAGCAGGAGCCGAAAAGCCGCCGCTACCGGTTGGGCGCCGGCCTGTCGCGGCTCGCCCGCATCCGCGACGCGCATTTTCCCCTCGTGCGGCTCGCCGCGCCGGTGCTCCGCGAGTTGTCGCTCGAAACCGGCGAGACCGTGCATCTGTCGGAATTCAGCGCCGGCGCGCTGCTGACGCTCCATGTCGAACTGTCGGCCAAAGCCAACCGCGTCAATGTCGATGTCGGCCAGGTGCTGCCGCTCCACGGCACGGCCTCGGGCATCGCCTTCCTCGCCGCCTCACGCCTGGAAGCGGTCAGCGCCTATCTGGAAAAACCGCGGCAGGCCTTCACCGCGTTCACGATGACGCGACAGGACGATCTGGTGAAAGCTATCGCCCTTGCCGCTTCGCGCGGCTATTCGCGCAGCGCCCAGGGTTACGAAGAAGGCGTGCACAGCATCGGCGCCGCGATCCTCGGCGCCGACGGCCAGCCGATCGGCGCGCTGGCGGTGGCCTCTCCCGTCTCGCGGGTGGACGATGCGGTCGCCGCAAGTCAAGGCGAAGCGGCGGTCAGGGCGGCAACGATGATTTCGGCGCGGCTTACCGGCGAAGCGTAACACGCGCTCCCGGCGCCCGACCCATTTTTAGCATTTTTAACCTACGCGCCAGCTTTTGAACATCGTTCATTTTTCTCTTGAACGCCGTTCACGATGTGCTATTATGGTGCACTCATGAACAAAGTTCACGCAATACCCAGCTCGCGCCGAAGCAATTGGCGAAGAACAAGACCCAGGCCGGCTCGACTGTATCCGGCCTGGAAACAGACCGGCGCCGGGCCACCCTAACCCTGAAACGAAAGGATCATATCGATGCTCGCCGACAACCATGTCCGCAAATATTCGAGCGCCTGGAAAAGCTGGAGACCGATCGCGGACGACAGATGCGGGGCGCCACGAACAAGAAACAAATGGATTGGATTGAGCGGTAGTAACGAAGTTTAACCGCTTCCCGATAAACAAGGCTCAAACCGCGCAAGTGTCCGCTCAGTCCAATCGATTGCCTGACGGCCTTGCCCAATGGAAATTGCCATGAACAACCATCTGATGATGTCGCGGCGCTTCGCGCCTCTCTTCTGGACGCAATTCCTCTCGGCCTTCAACGACAATTTCCTGAAGAACACGCTTGTGTTCCTCATTCTCTTCACGCTGGCGGCTGATCAGGCCGCGTCGCTGGTGACGCTGGCCGGCGCCGTCTTCATGGCGCCCTTCCTGCTGCTTTCGGCGCTGGGCGGCGAGATCGCCGACCGCTTCGACAAGGCGCTCATCGCGCGGCGGCTGAAATTCACCGAGATCGCCGCGGCCGCCGTCGCTGTCGTCGGCATCGCGCTGTCGTCGATCCCGGTGCTGATGACGGCGCTCTTGATGTTCGGCGTCATCTCGGCGCTGTTCGGACCGATCAAATACGGCATCCTGCCGGATCACCTAGAGCGCAAGGAACTGCCCAAGGCCAACGCCTGGATCGAGTCGGCCACCTTCGCCGCGATCCTCGGCGGCACCATCGCCGGCGGCGTCGTCTCTGCCGACGGCATCGGCGTCGCGGTGTTCGGGCCGATCATGATGGCGCTGGCGGTCGGTTGCTGGTTCGTCAGCCGCTACATCCCCTCTACCGGCTCGGCCGCTCCCAACCTTGCCATTGACAAGAACATCTTCCGCTCGACCTGGCGCCAGGTCGCCGACTTGCGCACCGACACGCGCATCTGGCGCGCCGGCCTGATGACCTCGTGGTTCTGGCTGGTCGGCGCCATCGTGCTTTCGATCCTGCCGGCGCTGATCAAGGATTCGCTCGGCGGCAAGGAGATCGCGGTCACCGCCTACCTCGCAGTGTTCGCCGTCTCGATCGCTATAGGCTCGGCCATCGCCGCGTGGATGTCGCAGGGCCGTATGGTGCTGCTGCCGGCGCCGGTCGGCACGGCGCTGCTGGCGCTGTTCGGGCTGCACCTTGCCTGGACCATCTGGAGCATGCAGCCTTCGCCCAAGGCCGAAACCCTTGCCGCCTTCTTCGCCGGCCCCAACACCATCCGTGTCGCCATCGACCTCGCCGGCATGGCTATCGCGGCCGCTTTCCTGGTGGTGCCGACCTTCGCCGCCGTGCAGGCCTGGTCGCCGGAGGCGCGCCGCGCCCGCGTCGTTGCCGCGGTCAGCATCGTCAACGCCGGCTTCATGACGGTCGGCGGCATCCTCGTCGCGGCGATCCAGGCAACTGGCGTCTCCATCGCCGGCATCCTGTTCGGCCTCGTCGCGGCCAATGCGGTCGCCGCCTGGCTGATGCTGAAATTCCTGCCGACCAATCCGTTCCGCGATTTCGTCTCGATCCTGTTCCGCGCCTTCCTGCGCCTGGAGGTCGAGGGGCTGGACAATCTCAAGGCGGCCGGCAAGGCGCCGATCCTGGCGCTCAACCATGTCAGCTTCCTCGACGGCCCGCTGGCGCTGACGCTGACCGACGAGGAGCCGGTCTTCGCCATCGACTACACGATCGCCCAGGCCTGGTGGATGAGGCCGTTCATGAAGCTGGCGCGCGCGCTGCCGCTCAATCCGGCCAAGCCGATGTCGACCCGCACGCTGATCAAGATCGTGCAGGGCGGCGATCCGCTGGTCATCTTCCCGGAAGGCCGCATCACCGTCACCGGCGGCCTGATGAAGGTCTATGACGGCGCCGCCATGGTCGCCGACAAGACCGGCTCGATGGTGGTGCCGGTGCGCATCGAGGGGCTGGAGAAGAGCTACTTCTCGCGGCTGACCGCGCAGCACGTGCGCCGCCGCCTGTTCCCGAAGGTCAAGGTGACCATTCTGGAGCCGGTGAAGCTCGAAGTGCCGCAGGCGTTGAAGGGCCGCCAGCGCCGCGCGGCGGCGGGCTCCGCGCTCTACCAGGTGATGTCGGATCTCGTCTTCCGCACGCAGGACATCGACAAGACGGTGCTGCAGAAGATCATCGAGACGGCGAACGAACGCGGCATGAAGGAGCTTGCCGTGCAGGATCCGGTCACCGGCTCGCTGAGCTACGGCAAGCTGCTCACAGCGGCCGCGGTGCTGGGAGAGAAGTTCGAGCACCTTTATGCCGGACATGAGACGCTGGGCATCATGCTGCCCAACGCCAACGGCTCATGCGCGACGCTGCTCGGCGTCATATCGGCCGGCAAGGTGCCGGCGATGATCAACTTCACCGCGGGTGCGGCGAACATCGTCTCTGCCTGCAAGGCGGCCGAGGTGCGCACCGTGCTGACCTCCCGCGCCTTCGTCGAACAGGCAAAGCTCGGGCCGGTGGTCGAGGAAATCGGCCGTTCGGTCGACATTGTCTGGCTCGACGATCTGCGGGCAACGATCGGCCTCAAGGACAAGTTGCTCGGCCTGTTGCGCAAGGCGACGCCGCGGGTGGCGCGCAAGGCTGACGATCCGGCGGCGATCCTGTTCACCTCTGGCTCGGAAGGCACCCCGAAGGGCGTGGTGCTGACCCACCGCAACATCCTGGCCAATGCCGCCCAGGCCGCCTCGCGCATCGACTTCCACTCGGGCGACAAGGTGTTCAACGTGCTGCCGATCTTCCACTCCTTCGGCATGACGGCGGGCACGGTGCTGCCGCTGATCTCGGGTGTGCCGGTCTATTTCTATCCCTCGCCGCTGCACTACCGCATCGTGCCGGAACTGATCTATGCGTCGAACGCGACGATCATCTTCGGCACCGACACGTTCCTTTCGGGCTATGCCCGCACGGCGCATCCTTACGACTTCCGCTCGGTGCGCTACTGCTTCGCCGGCGCCGAGCCGGTCAAGGCCGCGACGCGCACGACCTATATGGAGAAGTTCGGCCTCCGCATCCTGGAGGGTTATGGCGTCACGGAGACCGCGCCGGTGATCGCCATCAACACGCCGATGTACAACAAGTCGGGCAGCGTCGGCAAAATCATGCCCGGCATGGAGTATCGCCTGGAGCCGGTGCCCGGCGTCGACGAAGGCGGGCGGCTCTTCGTGCGCGGCCCCAACGTCATGGCGGGTTATCTGCGCGCCGAAAATCCGGGCGTGGTCGAGCCGCTGAAGGACGGCTGGCACGACACCGGCGACGTCGTCACCGTCGACGATGCGGGCTTCATCTCGATCCGCGGCCGCGCCAAGCGCTTCGCCAAGATAGCCGGCGAGATGGTCTCGCTGGCGGCGGTCGAGGCACTGGCGGGCGAACTGTGGAAGGGCTCGCTGTCGGCCGTCGCCACGCTGCCCGATGCCCGCAAGGGCGAGAAGCTGATCCTGATCACCGAGGCTGCCGGCGCCAGCCGCGCCGACTTCCTGGCCTTCGCCAAGGCGAACGGCGCCATGGACCTGATGGTGCCGGCCGAAGTGCGTGTGGTGCCGAAAGTGCCAGTCCTCGGCTCCGGCAAGCTCGACTTCGCCGGCGTGACGAAGATGGTGCGCGGCGCGGACGAGCTGAAGGTCAAGGCCGCCTGACCTGAACAGTCGAGCAGGCTGGCGCCAAACGCCGGCCTGGTGGTGTTTTTCCTCATCTCCACACTCACCGCAACCAAAGTGACGTTCAGAAGACAATGACGTCTTGCAGCATCACCGACTCTGCTCCGATCCTTCCAATCGTCACGGAACTCATGCCTGGCTGACTGCGGGCATGCACCCCCTGTCGGACTTGCGGGGAGCTCAGTCGCTTACCCGCAAGCCGACATAGCAGGCGAAGCGACTACATGTTGGCGGCGGTCGGCCGCACGATCACTTCGCTGACGTCGACACCGTCGGGCTGCTCCAGGGCGTAGCGGATCGCGCGTGCTATGGCGTCCGGCGTCAGCGACTTTTGCCGCCACTCTTTCAGAGCGGCCGCCACCTGGGGATCGCTGATGTCGTCGCCCAGCTCTGTCGCTGTCACGCCGGGAGAGATGATCGTGGCACGGATGTCGTCGTGCTCCTGGCGCAGCCCTTCGGTGATCGCCCACACCGCATACTTCGTGCCGCAGTAGACCGCCGCGGTGGGCAGCACGAGATGCGCGCCGACGGACGCGACGTTGACAACATGTCCGTTCTTCTGCGCCACAAAGCGTGGCAACACCGCCGCGATCCCGTTCAGCACGCCGAAGATGTTGACGTTTATCATGCGCGCCCACTCATCGCGCTTCAGCGCGGCAAGCGGGGACAGCGGCATAACACCCGCATTGTTGACCAGCATGTCGATCCGCCCGAATTGCGCATGAGCGGCATCGGCAAAAGTGTTGAAGCTTGCCGCATCCGTCACGTCGAGCTCGCGCCAGGCGACCGCTTCGCCAATCTCCTCGGCCAGCGCCATGAGCCGTTTAGTGCGGCGAGCGCCGATGAACAGCCTGGCGCCCGCTGCGGCAAGCTCCCGAACCGTCGCCTCGCCGATGCCGCTCGAGGCACCGGTAATCAATACAATTTTGTCTTTCAGTCCCGTCATGATCGTTTCCTTTCGCTTGCGGTGACGGGGCGCAAGATGGTGGTACGAAGACGGACGGCGGTAGTGTGATCGTCCAAAGAGTTTGCACGATCCTCCAAATGAGCCCGGCCAAGCCTTGCAACATTGCGCGCGATGCGGATTTATGCGACATGCAAAAAATTGCCGATCTGGCTCAGCTGATTTCGCGGTTTGCACCGGTTTCCGGCATGTCCGGCACTGCGGTGCCCCGGCTGTCGCTCATTCGCGCCAACCATCCCAGCGCTCCTGTACCGGCGGTCTATGAAGCTTCGCTTTGCATAATCGCCCAGGGGTCGAAGCGTGTCTCGCTGGCCGGCCAGAGCGTCCTCTACGACGCTTCGAGCTATCTTCTCGTCTCGGTCGACCTGCCTCTGGTTGGCCACGTTCTCGAGGCCAGTCCGACCGCGCCATACCTCTGCTGCAAGATCGATTTCGATGCTGCCGCGCTTGCCGACCTGCTCGTGACGGAAGGCCGCGCTTCCTGTGGCAAGGACCAGCCTGTGCTTGCGGCCTATCCGGGCGACCCCAACCTGATCGATGCCGCCTGCCGGCTTGTCAGGCTGCTCGATCGCCCCGAGAGCATCAAGGTCCTGGCTCCGCTGATAGAGCGCGAGATCCTCTATCGACTGCTGACCGGGCCGCAAGGCGCGACGCTTCGCCAGATGGCGTCGGTGGACAGCCACCTGAACCAGGTCAGTCGCGCCATCGCCACGATCCGTAACGGTTTTCACACGCAGTTGCGGATCGACGAGATTGGCGCCGCGTCAGGCATGAGCGCGTCGTCGCTTCACGCCCACTTCAAGGCAATCACCCGCATGACCCCGCTCGAATACCAGAAACAGTTGCGGCTGCAGGAAGCGCGAAGGCTGATGCTGGCGGACGGGGCCAGCGCCGGCGCCGCCGCGTTCGCGGTCGGCTATGACAGCCCCTCGCAGTTCAGCCGTGAATATCGTCGCCTGTTCGGCGCGCCGCCGCGTCAGGACATCGACCGCCTTCAGGCCACGCCGACCTTCGCCGCAGCCTACTGAGCCCGCACTCCTCACGCCGACTTCAGCACGGTGAACGGCCGCTTCTGCACGGTCCGCTTGGTCTGGAAGCTTGCGGCGGGCATCGGGCGGCCGACGTGGTAGCCTTGCACCTTGTCGATGCCGAATTCGCGCATCAGCGCCAGCTGTTCGTCTGTTTCCACGCCCTCGACCAGGATCTTGTGACCGCGGTTGCGGACAAGCGCGATGATGTCCTGGAGCATCGCCATGCCCTTCGGCGTGCCGCAGTCGTGAAGGAACGAGCGGTCGATCTTGACCGTGTCGAAATCGATCAGGCGCAGCCACGAAAGGCCCGCGAAGCCGGTGCCGAAGTCATCGAGCCAGATCCTGATGCCCAGGAGTTTCAGGTCGCTGATGCAGCGCAAAATGTCGGAGTCCATCTCCAGCTCGCGCCCTTCGGTGATCTCGAAGGCGAGCCTGCTGCCGGCGACGCCGGTCTCGCCGAGGATACCGGCGACCGACGTCGCGAAGCCGGGCGTCTTGAGCTGAATGGGCGATACGTTGACGCTGACGACACGGACATGGTCGTGCGCCAGGAGATCCGTGCACACCGTCCTTATCGCCCAGCGCCCGAGCTCGAGGATGGCGCCGGTGCGTTCGGCGACGGGAATGAACAGGCTCGGCGGCACCAGGATGCCGTCGAGCATTTTGAGGCGCATCAGCGCCTCGACGGCCTCGACCCGGCCCGACGCGACATCCTGGATGGGCTGATAGACCAGTGAAACGAGTTCCCTTTCGACGGCGATCTTCAGCAGGGCCGCGATGTTCTCGCTCTCGTCGCTGCTTTGGGGGTCGGTCGGATCGAACAATCGGGCACAGTTGCGGCCGCCGGCTTTTGCCAGGTAAAGCGCGCGATCGGCCTCGTGGATGATCTTCTCCAGCTTGGCGCCGGCCTGTGTCCTGGTGAATGCCGCGCCGACGCTCACCGTCACGATCGAGATGCCGTCTCGCCGCAGCTCATGCGTGAGCGCCAGGTCCTCCACCGTGCGGCAAATGGCTTGCGCGAGATCCGCCACCTGGTCCTTTTCGTTCATGCGCGCCAGGACGATGAATTCCTCGCCGCCATAGCGGCCGATCGAGCCATTGTATAGCTTGACGAGTTCGCTCAGCGCGTCGGCGACATGGATCAGGCAGCGATCGCCTTCCTGATGGCCGTAGCAGTCGTTGAATTTCTTGAAGAAATCCACGTCGATCAGGATCACCGCGAAGCGATTGCCGAGCTTTTGCCAATCACTCCAGCAATCCCGCAGTTTCTCGTCGATCGCCCGCCGGTTCTCCAGACCCGTCAGCGGATCGGTCCGCGACAGTCTCAAAAGGGCCTTGCCGCGTTCAGTGGCCTCATTGTGCTGGATCTTGGCGTCCAGGGCGTTGAGGAAGACGTTATAGCGCTCCTCATTCAGCTTCCAGTTCACATAGGACGTGAATGTGAAGCAGGAGACGTAGAACGTTCCAAACACGAGCTTATATGTCAGTGAGGCGGGCACGAAATAATTTACGACGTATAGAATAATCAGTATTATTGTCGAAGTTATGATTGAACCTTTGAAGCTGAACGTGAAGAAGAGATTGGCACTCATCATGAAAATAGTGCCGAACACCATATAGTAAGCGACAGTTTCCCGGTCCGCGCCCATGGATGTCGGCCACAACCAGCCGATATAGCCAAAGATGATGGCGGCGGCGCATGTCACATCCAGCCATTGCGTCGCGATCCGGCGACGAAGCTGGGTTTCCAAGGTCAACAGCGCGGTGATGCCGACGACAAAGCGCGCCGTGATCGTGTAGACCGCCACATCCGGTATCAGCATCAGATCCGCTGCCGAAAACAGCAGATATATGGCAACTGCCATCCATAGTCCGGGCCTCGCTTCCGCGCGCCGCTTCGCCTGGGATTCCTCGCGGTAAAGGGCGCGCAGTTCGTCCGACGCCGGCTCTTGCCGCGCTTCGTACGGTTCCACATGCGCCATATCAGCCAGTCTGGATGCAACGCGCTCGTTCGCGATGAACCCCGGTTCAAGCGATTTTAGCGCTTCGGACTCTTTTCTCGCTTCTGCCCCCACGCGGGCCCGCTCCTTGGGAAACATCGATTAGCTGCGCAATAAAATGCAATGGCGCGAGACAAGTTTGCGTTAACTCGACCCCGAAATCCGACCCGCAAAACATCATTGAACCGACATGGTTGGCAGGAAATTAATCATATTGGTAAAATGCTATCGAACGCCCGTTGGCAAATGAGACATTCTACGTAATAAATTAATAGACTGTTAACCATGGAGCATCCGGTGCAAACCGTTTTTGACGGCAAAAGCCTCATTACTGCCAAGACGATTGCCGCCAGCCTTCCTCGCGGAAAGCCTGAGCATCATGGCGAAGCGTTCGAGACCGCTCGCTCGGAGCTGGCGCTCATCCTGTTAACGACAGAGCAGCAGATCGAACAGCAGAAGGATCCGGCGGAGATCGTTCGCCGTCTGCTGTCGGTGCTGAACGCGCTGCGTTCGAGGGTCCATTCCGATGTCTGGCAGGCCTTGATACCGGTGGCGCAGAGCCATGCGATCCTCCAGTATTTTCTCCAGGATCCCCTCACCAACTGGTCCTTCACCAAGCCCAGAGGCTATTCCGGCGACGCGCAGTTGCTCGACTACATCTACTGCGACCCGCATGTGGCCGACGACGTGGCAAGCGCCTCGGAGATCGGGAAAGCGCTCTACAGCCACACCCAGAACGTGCCGTCCTGCGTCGCGGCCCGCGAACGGCGCGACCTGTTGACACGATATGTCGATGAGACGGCGACAACGAACGCGCCGGAAGCCGAGGTCCTTGCGATCGCCGCTGGCCATCTGCGCGAGGCCAATCGTTCGACCGCGCTGGCCGAGGGCAGGCTCAAGCGCTGGGTCGCGCTCGACCAGGATCCGCAGAGCGTCGGGCTGATCGCGCGCGACTTCCAGGGCACCGCCGTCGAGGCCATCGACGGCTCGGTGCGAACCGTGCTGACCAGAGGCCATAAGCTCGGCAAGTTCGACCTGATCTATGCCTCCGGCCTTTACGATTACCTCCAGCACAATGTCGCGGTGAAACTCACCAAGACTTGCCTGCAGATGCTGAAGCCGAACGGGAGGTTCCTGTTCGCGAACTACGCCGAGGGCACCCCCGACGCGGGCTACCGGGAAACGTTCATGGACTGGGTGTTGCTGCTGCGGTCTGAGGCCGAAATGTGGAACATCATCAATGCCAGCGTCGACCGCAACAGCGTCGAGGCGCAGGTGTTCTTCGGCGAAAACCGCAACGTGCTCTACGGCGTCATCGAAAAGCGCGGATAGCTATCGATCGCTTGGCTCCATGCGCGCCCGTGCCCGGGCGCGCCGACCATTCGAAGCCCCGGCTTCAGACTGTCACCACGATCTTGCCGAACTGCTCGCCCGATTCCAGGAAGCGATGCGCCTCGACGATCTCCTCGAACGGGAACGTCCTCGCGACAATCGGCTTCAGCGCGCCGGATGCGAGGCCGTCGAGGATGAAAGCCTTGGCGGCTTCCAGGCGGGCAGCATCGCCGGTGATTTCGTGGACGAGATAGCCGCGCAGCGTCAGCGTTTTTGCCAGTACATCGGATAGCGGGAACGGCGTCGGCTCGGGGCTGAGGCCGCCATACTCGATAAGGATGCCGCCCGGCGCCATTGCCGCCGTCAGCGGCGTGAAGATCGGGCCGCCGACTGGGTCGAGGACGACGCGCACGCCTTGCGGCGCGATCTCCTTCAGCCGCGCTTCGAGATCCTCCTCCCGCGCGGCCACGACATGCGCGGCGCCGGCATCGAGCAGCGCCTTCTTCTTCAGCGATGTCCGCGTGACGGCGATCGGCGCGGCGCCGATCGAGTTGGCGATCTGAATGGCGGCCAACCCGACGCTGCTTGACGCGGCGGTGATGACGACGGGCTCGTCACGGCCGAGACGAGCGATGTCGATCAGCGCACCGTAAGCGGTCAGATACTGCATCCATGTCGCGGCGGCGGCCTCGAAGCCAAGCGAAGGTGGATGCTTGACGACGAGTTCGGCCGGAAAGGTGACGAGGTCGCCATAGGCCGGCCAGCGCGCCATCGAACGCGGCGGGATGATGCTGACGGCATCGCCGGGCGCGAGGCCATCGACGCCCTCGCCGACCGACTCGACGACGCCCGCCGCCTCGAGGCCGAGGCCTGACGGCAGCGGCGGCGTCTCGATATAGGCTCCTCTGCGCATCGAGGCTTCGGCGCGGTTCAGGCCCAGCGCCTTGACGCCGATCCGCACCTCGCCTGGACCGGGCGGCGACACCTCGACATCCTCGATGCGCAGTACTTCCGGCCCGCCGTGCGTGTGAAAGCGAACAATTCTTGCCATCCGGGCAACTCCAAATCCATTTGATGGAATGCACTATGCAAGGGCACGCGAAAGCGATAAACCGCGCCGGAGGCAGAACAGTCGAAACGATTGGTTTTGAATATGGACCGTCTCGAAAGCATGGACGTCTTCATCAAAGCGGTCGACCTAGGCTCGTTCGCGGCCGCCGCGGCGGCGCTCGACCTGTCGGGACCGATGGTCGGCAAGCATGTGCGCTTCCTCGAAGAGCGGCTCGGCATGCGCCTGCTCAACCGCACGACGCGCCGGCAAAGCCTGACCGAATTCGGCCGCGCCTATTACGAGCGTTGCAGGATCGTGCTTGCGGAGGCAAAGGCCGCGGACGCGCTGGCGGCCGACCAATTGTCCGAGCCGCGCGGAAAGCTGCGCGTGACGATGCCGGCGCATTTCGGGCGCCACTGCGTCACGCCGATCCTGCTCGAACTGGCGCGGCGCCATCCCACGCTGGAGCTTGACCTGTCGCTCAGCGATCGTTTCGCCGACCTCGTCGAGGACGGCTTCGACCTGGCGATCCGCACCGGCACGCTGGATGACAGGGCCGGCATCATCGCGCGCCGCGTCGCGCGGCAGCGCATGGTTGTCTGCGCTTCGCCTTCATACATCGCTAAGTTCGGCCAACCGCTCCAGCTCGAAGATATCGCCGGCCATCAGGCGATCGTCTACCGGCGGCTCGGCCAGGGGCTGCAGCCGTGGCTGTTCCCGCGCGACGACGGCTCCGTCGCGGGGATCGCCCCGGTCGGGCGGCTGCGGCTCGACGACCTCGATGCCATCGCCGACGCCGCGACCGACGGCATGGGTCTTGCATGGCTTCCGTACTGGCTGGTGCGTGAACGTGTCGAAGCCGGCGCGCTGATGCGGCTGCTGCCGGACCAGCGCGACTATCTCTATGACTGCCACGCGCTCTGGCTGCAGACGCCGCATCTGCCGCTGAAGGTGCGGCTGGCCGTCGATGCGCTGGCGGCGCGCTTGCCGAAGATGATGAGCTGACCGCCGACCGCCACGCTGATGGAAAAGGATCAGTTCAGCGAAATCCACGCGGTCTTGAGGTCGGTATATTTCTCGATGGCGTGGAGCGATTTGTCGCGACCGAAGCCGGACTGCTTGAAGCCGCCGAGCGGCACCGTGATGTCGGCGCCGCCATAGGTGTTGACGTGGACGACACCGGCGTTGATGGCCCGCACCATGCGATGCGCCGTCGACAGGTTCGATGTCCACACTGCCGACGCAAGACCATAGACGGTCGCGTTGGCGAGGTGCACCGCTTCTTCTTCCGTCTCGAAGCGCATGACGCCGAGCACCGGCCCGAACACCTCCTCGCGGGCGAGCTGCATTTTCTCGGTCACGTTCTCGAAGATCGTCGGCGCCATGTAGCTGCCGCCCGTCTCCGCCAGGATGCGTTCGCCGCCGGTGACGAGACGGGCGCCCTCCTCCGAGGCTTTGGCGACGAAGCCGAGATTCTTGGTCAGCTGCTCGGCGCTCGAGACCGCGCCGATATCGCTGCCGAGGTCGAGCGGGTCGCCGACTTTCAGCTTCGTCGTTGCCTTGAGAAGCTCATCCATGAAGCGGTCATAGACCGAGGCCTGGACGAGCAGCCGCGAGCCGGCGACGCAGACCTGGCCGGAATTGCGGAAGATGCCGTTGGCCGATACCACCGCTGCCTGTTTCAGGTCCGGCGCATCGGCCAAGACGATGTTGGGTGACTTGCCGCCGAGCTCGAGGAAGACGCGCTTCAGGTTCGAGCGGGCGGAATATTCGAGCAGGCGGCGACCGACCGGACCGGAGCCGGTAAACGCGATGGCGTCGACATCCATGTGCAGGCCGAGCGCTTCGCCGGCGACGGAACCGCGGCCGGTGACGACGTTGAAGACACCTTCGGGCAGCCCGGCTTCGGCTCCGAGCTCCGCCAGACGCAGCAAGGTGAGCGAGGCGATCTCCGGCGGCTTGACGACTATTGCATTGCCGGCCGCCAAAGCCGGCGCAATCTTCCAGGCGCCGATCATCAGCGGGAAATTCCACGGCACAATCACGCCGACGACGCCGAGCGGCTCCTTGTGGATGAGGCCGAGCACATTGTCGGGCGTCGGCGCGATCTCGCCATAGACCTTGTCGATCGCCTCGGCGTAGTAGCGGATGGTGCCGGCGGCAGAGAGCGGCTCGGCCTTGTAGGCCATGCCGATCTCGGTGCCGTTGTCGCGCACGCCGAGCACGGCCAGTTCCAGAGCGTTTCTTTCGACCAGCTCGGCGAATTTCAACAATACCTTCTTGCGAAAGGCGGGTGCCGCGCGCGACCAGGAGCCCTTGGCGAACGCCTTGCGCGCCGAGGCCACCGCGCGATCGACATCGGCGGCGGCGGAGTCGGCTATGCTGGCGAAGGGACGGCCGTCGATCGGCGAGGTCACCTGCAGGCTGGCGCCGCTTTCCGCATCCGAATGGGCGCCATCGATGAACAGTTGCCGCGCGCCGACCTCCAACTTGCGCAGCGTGTCGATGGCGTCCTGGTCGATCATTATCAGCTTGCTCCAAAGGCTACGTGAAGTGTCGCCGGCGCGCGGAACTCCCAGCCGCGGAAGACCGGCTCCTTGCCCGGCACCAGACGACGAACCAGAGGTTGACCGCCGGCACGAAGGCGACCGGGGCGCTGCGCCGCAATTGCGCGTAGATCGGATAGGGGTCGGCTTCCAGCGCCTCGACCGTGATGTTGTCGGCAAAGCTCATGCCGCTGCTCCCGTTGCGCCAACAAGGGGCGGCGCGGGCGCCGCCCCTTCTGCCTTCAATCGCTCAGCGGCTGGCCGAGCCTTTCGAAGGCGGCCGGATCCCGGCCCCTCAAAGCGCCCGCCAGCAGCAGGCCGACGACGGCGGCGACCAGCACCAGTGCCGGCAGGAACACGCCGAGGAAGCCGCCGGCCCCCGACAGGCTGCCGAAATTGATGACGATGAGGTAGATGATGATGACGAAGGCGACAAAGGTCAGCCCTGGCAGGATCGTGGTTTTCAGCGCATTCTCCTGATTGGACGGGTTGGCGCGGAAGTACATCACCACGGCGAGCGAGGCGACCGCCATCATGACGATGACGCCGAGCGTGGCGACGTTGGTGAGCCACGAAAACAGCGCCAGCACCGGGTCGAGGCCGAGTACCGCGAAGAGCCCGACGACGACGGCCGCAAGCACGGTCTGGATCACCGAGGCGACATGCGGGCTTTGATGGGCCGAATGAGTCACCCCGATAGTCTGCGGCAAAAGCTTCTCGCGGCCGGCGACATAGATGTAGCGCGCGACCGCGTTGTGGAACGCCAGCACGCCGGCGAAGAGGCTCGACACAAATAGGATGCTCATGGCGTGCGTAAGCAGCGTTCCGGCGTAGCGGTCCGACATGCCGAACAGGAAGGTGGTCGGATCCTGCAGCGCCTGCAGCGCCGGCAAGAGCTTGTCGACGCCCGTGCCGACCGCCATCAGCCAGGCGGTGACCATATAGAACAGGCCGATCAGGATGACCGAGAAATAGGTCGCGCGCGGAATGGTCACCTTGGGATCGCGCGCCTCCTCGGCATAGATCGTCGTCGCCTCGAAGCCGATGAAGGCGGCAAAGCAGAACAGGATCGCGATGGCCGGCGCGCCGCTGCTGATCTGGCTCCAGCTGAAAGGCGCGCCCGACAGGCCGCTGTCGCCACCGGTTTTGAAGATGGCGAGGTCGAGGATCAGCACCACGACATATTCGGCGAGGACCAGCACGGTCAGGATCTTGGCCGACAGGTCGACCTGTCGGTAGCCGAGCACGGCGACGATGGCGATGGCGATGAAGCTCCACACCCACCATGGCAGATTAATGCCCCAGCCGGCGAATAGGCCGGAGGTAGCGGCGCCCAACAAGCCCATGACACCGATCTGCATGGCATTGTAGGAGAGGATCGCGATCAACGCGACAGCGCCGCCGGAAAGGCCGCCAAGGCCGCGCGCGGCATAGGCGTAGAAGGCGCCGGCGTTGCCGATATGACGCGACATGGCGACATAGCCAACCGCGAACAGAAGCAGCAAGAGCGTCACGATGAGGTATGTGCCGGCAAAACCGGCGCCGTTGCCCATCAGCATGCCGAGCGGCGTGCCGCCGGCGACAGCCGTGAGCGGTGCGGCCGCCGAAATCACCATGAAGGTGATGGCGCCGACGCCGAGGCTGTTCTTCCTCAGCCGGTTCATTTCACCGGCTTCGACAGTGGTCATTTTTCCCTCCATTCCGCGCTGCGGAAACCAAGTGTCCCTGAAATGCCGAGGGTCTTCTGGCGGCCCGATGTTCATTTCACTATTTGCAACGGCATTTCGATATTAGACTTGCAAAGGAATCGACTTGCTGTCAAGTTAATTCGCACGTTAAGTATATGAGGAGGATCCGACAAGCGATGAGCACGGTGGCCAAAGCCATTTCGCTGCTGGAGATGCTGGGCAGCGGCGCGCCCGAAGCGGCGCTTGCCGACCTTGCCAAGGCCGCCGGCTTCGACAAGGCGACGACACGCCGGCTGCTGGTTTCGCTCATTGCGCAAGGGCTGGTCGACCAGGACGAGACGACGCGCCTCTATCGGCTTGGCGCCGGCCTGACGCGGCTGGCACTGATGCGCGATGCGCAGTTTCCGTTCCTGCGCGTGGCGGTACCCGTGGTCGAGCAGTTGGCGGCAGAGACCGGCGAGACCGTGCATCTTTCGGAATATTCGAAGCGCGGCCTGATCACCGTTCAAGTCATTGAATCGGCCAAGGCCAACCGTGTCAGCGTGCGGCTTGGCGAGGTGCTGCCGATGCATGCGACCGCGTCGGGCATCGCCTTCCTGGCTTTTGCCGAAGAGCGCATCCGCGAAGGCATTGTCGCCGGGCCGCTGCCGGCATTCACACGCTTTACGATCGGCGACGTGCAGACACTCGCCGATCGTATTGCGGCTGCCCGCGCCCGGGGTCATTCGACCGGCTCCCAGGGCTATGAGGAAGGCGTGCTCAGCGTCGCCGCCCCAATCCTCGGCGCCGACGGCTTCGCCATCGGCACCATCGCAGTTGCTGCACCCCAGGTGCGCATCCGCAAGGGCGACATCGAACGCCACGGCGCCAGCGTCGCGGCGGCGGCGCGCGACATCACCGAACGGCTTTTCGGACCGAACGGCGTGCCGGGCCGCAAACGCGCATGACACCATCGACAAAATTGCGGGGAGATTGACGTGGAGGAGAAACGCCGAATCCTGGTTATCGGCACCGGCGACACCAAGGCCGACGAGCTTTTGTTCATGCGCGAGCGCATCGAGGCCGTCGGCGGCGTCGCGGTGATGATGGACGTCAGCGTGCTTGGCGATCCGCCCTACAGGCCGGAGCACGACCGGCATGCCGTAGCGCGCGCGGCCGACACGACGATCGAGGCGATCACCGCCAGCGGCGATGAGAACACCGCGATGACGCTGATGGCGCTCGGCGCCTCTCGGCTGGCGCGCGCGCTCTATGACAAGGGCGAGATCGACGGCTTCATAGCGCTCGGCGGCTCGATGGGCACAGACCTTGCGCTCGACGTGGCCCTGGCGCTGCCGCTCGGCGTGCCGAAATTCGTCGTCTCGACGATCGCCTATTCGCATCTCGTGCCGCCGGAGCGGATCGCCACCGACCTGATGATGATCCTGTGGGCGGGCGGCCTCTATGGCCTCAACAGCGCCTGCAAGGCGGTGCTGTCGCAGGCCAGCGGCGCGGTGGTCGGCGCGGCGCAGGCCGTTGTCAAACCCGATGCCTCGCGGCCGAAGATCGGCATGAGCTCGCTCGGAAAAAGCTGCCTGCAATATATGGTGACGCTGAAGCCGGAGCTGGAAAAGCGTGGCTATGAGGTGATCGTCTTCCACACCACCGGCATGGGTGGACGCGCGCTGGAGGCGATCGCGGCGCAGAAGGGCTTCGTCGCGGTGCTCGACTTCAGCCTGCAGGAGCTTGCCAACCAGCTCACCGGTTCGGTGGTCAACTCCGGGGCCGACCGGCTCGAGAATGCCGGGCGGCAAGGCATCCCGCAAATCATCGCGCCCGGCGCCATCGATATGGTGGATTTCCCGACCTGGCAGGCTGTCCCTTCCCGCTTCACCGAGCGCCCCTACCACGCGCATAACCGACTGCTCGCCTCGGTCACCTCGGACGCCGCGACACGCCAGGAGATCGCACGCGCCATCGGCGACAAGCTTGCGGCGGCGACGGGGCCGACCGCCTTCATCCTGCCCGCCGGCGGCATCCAGCAATGGGACCAGGAAGGCGAGCCGCTCTACGAACCGGAGGCGCTGTCGGCCTTTGTCGAACAGATGCGTTTGAGCGTGCCCGCCAATGCCGAACTGCACGAGATCGCCGCCCACATCAATGACGCCGCCTTCAGCGCGAAGGCGCTGGAGATCTTCGATCGCTGGGTGGCCGAAGGCATCGTTCCGCCCGGCGTTTCGGCCGGCAGGCGCGTGGCATGAGCAGCGCGAGGCCGCAGGCGCTGGTGCTCGACTTCGGCGGCGTCGTCACCCGCACGCTGTTCGAGACGCATGCGCTGACCGAGCGCGCGCTCGGGCTCGAGCCCGGCACGCTCGACTGGCGCGGGCCGTTCGACCCGGCCTCGGATCCACTATGGCGCTCCATGCAAGCCGACGAGATCAGCGAGCGCGACTACTGGAGGACACGCACGCGCGAGGTCGGCCGGTTGGTCGGCGAGGACTGGCGGGACATGTCGACTTTCGTGCAACGGGCGCGCGGCGCCGACCCGCAGGCGGTGGTGCGGCCCGAGGCCGAGCGGGCAATCCGCATCGCGCATGAGGCGGGCGTCAGGCTCGCCATCCTCTCCAACGAACTCGACCTGTTCTACGGCAAGTCCTTTCGCGAGCGGCTGCCGCTGCTTGCGCTGTTCGAGACGATCGTCGACGCGACCTATACCAAGGTCCTCAAGCCAGCCCTTCGCGCCTATGCAATGGTCGGCGAGGCGTTGGAATTGCCGCTCTCGGCCTGCATCTTCGTCGACGACCAGAAGCGCAATGTCGACGGCGCGGTCGCCGCCGGCATGCGCACCGTTCATTTCGACGTCGCCCGACCGGCGCACAGCTATGCCGAGGCGCTCGGCGCTTTCGGCCTGACGCTCTCCTAATCGGAAAAACCGGAGCCCCTCGCGATGCGTGACATCAATTTCCTCACCGAAAACAACGCCAAGCCGATCTGGCATCCGATGGCGCATCCGGCTGAGATGCGGACGACGCCGCCAAAGATCATCATGAAGGGCGAAGGCGTCTCGGTCACCGATGCCGAAGGCCGCACCGTGCTCGATGCCGTCGGGGGCTTGTGGAACGTCAACCTCGGCTACAGCTGCGACCCGATCAAGAAGGCGATGGCCGCGCAACTCGACGCCCTGCCCTATTATTCCGGCTTTCGCGGCACCTCGACCGGACCGTCGATCGAGCTTGCCTACGAACTTACCGAATGGTTCGCGCCGGAGGGCATGGTGCGCGTCTTTTTCACCTCGGGCGGATCGGACTCGGTCGAGACGGCGCTCAGGCTTGCGCGGCAATACTGGAAGATCCGCGGCCAGGGCGACCGGACGAAATTCCTGGCGCTGAAGAAGGGTTATCACGGCACGCATTTCGGCGGCGCCTCGGTCAACGGCAACGCCAATTTCCGGCGCAACTACGAGCCGCTTTTGCCCGGCGTGTTCCATACCCCGGCGCCGTGGACCTACCGCAATCCGTTCGACGAGACCGATCCGGCGCAGCTCGCGAAACTCTGCGCGCGAGCGATCGAGGAAGAGATCGCCTTCCAGGGCGCCGACACGATCGCCGCCTTCATCATGGAGCCGGTGCTCGGCGCCGGCGGCGTCATCGTCCCGCATGAGAGCTTCATGCCGATGGTGCGGGCGATCTGCGACCGCCACGACATCCTCCTGATCGCCGACGAGGTGGTGACCGGCTTCGGCCGCACCGGCGCCTGGTCGGGGTCGCGGCTCTCCAACACTAGGCCGGATTTCATGACCGTCGCCAAGGCGATCACATCGGGCTATTTCCCGCTCGGCGCGACGTTGATCGGCGCCAAGGTCGCCGACGTTTTCGAGGCCGACAAGACGAGCTTCGGCTCAATCGGCCACGGCTATACCTATTCCGGCCATCCCGTCGGCTGCGCGGCCGGTCTGGCGACCCTGGCCGAGACGAAACGGCTTGCCGTCAACGAGAACGCCGCCGCGCGCGGCGTCGAGCTCGGCAAGGCGCTGGAGGCTCTGAAGGCGAAGCACCAGCTGGTCGGCGATGTCCGCTATCAGGGGCTGATGGCTGCGCTCGAGCTGGTCTCGGACCGCGCCACCAAGAAGCCGGTCGACAAGAAGACGATGGCCGTGGTCGCGGAGGGAGCCTACGGCGCCGGCGTCATGCTGCGCGTCTCCGGCAACAACATCATCCTGTCGCCGCCGCTGGTGATCTCGTCCGCCGACGTGGCGAGGATTGCGGAGGGGCTGCATGCGGGGTTGGCGGCTGCTGCCGCAGCCTAGGCAATAGGGCTTAGGCAGTAGGCAATAGAGGGCATAGAAGGCAATGCCTACTGCCTACACTGCCAGCCTCTCTTTCCGCCATGCCGCCGGCGACAGGCCAACGGCCTGTCGGAAGAACCGCGAGAAATAGGCGGGGTCGTTGAAGCCGGTCTCGTAGGCGATGTCCTCGACCGGGCGTATGGTGAAGAGCAGCAGGCGCTTGGCCTCGACCAGACGCCGTTCGCCAACGGCTTGGCGCACACCGCAGCCCAGCACCTGATGCGCTGCCTTGTCGAGCAGATGCCTGGTGGTGCCGAGCTCCCCGGCATAGCGTTCGACCGGCCAGTCGTCGCGGAAGTGGCGATCGATGAGTCGCTTCAGCCGGCCGCCCAGCGCCACGGCCACCGGCACCGTGACCGCATGCGATTGCGCGTCGAGCCGGGCGATGTGCGACAATGCCACCGCGATCAGCGGCGGCAGTATTTTTTCCGCGCCAGATTGCGCCTCGGCATATTCGGCCTGGATCATCCTGACCGTGTCGCCCAGCCTTTGCCAGAGCGCCGCGTCGCCTCGCCCGGTAACGAAGACGGGCTGGTCGAGAGGCAGCGCCGAATGGTCCGCGATCACCGCGAGCGCCGCATCCGCGACCGAGACGACGATGGCGTCGGTGCCCGGCTCGATGTCGAACCCATGCACCACGCCGCTCGGCATGAAGCTCGCCGTCGGCGCCGAAAAACTCCAGGTCCCGTCTTCAATCCGGTAGATGCCCTGTCCGCTCGTCCAGAGGGTGATCTGCGCCATTTGCGGGTGTTTGTGCGCCAGAACCTGGCCTCGATGCACAGAAGCGCGGGCCTGCACGGTCTCGACATGCAGGAAACCGACGTCGAGCGCCCGCGCCGGTTCGCCATAGACGAAGTACTCCGGAATAGTGGTCTGGCTCATAAGTCGCCCGAAAAAGTCCAAGCGGTTTTGCGCTTTCGTCCATAAACCATTGCATCGCTTGCGGCTACTGTCGACTAATCAAGGGAGGATCATGATGCGATCGGAAGAATTCCGGGCCGACAAGTCGCGGCCGTTCACGGGCGCCGAGTATCTGGCGAGCCTGCGCGACGGGCGCGAGGTCTATATCAATGGCGAGCGGGTGGCCGACGTCACCAGCCATCCGGCGATGCGCAATTCGGTGCGTTCGTTGGCTCGCCTCTATGACGCGCTGCATGATCCCGCGCAGCAAGCGGTCCTGACCGCGCCCACGGATACCGGCTCGGACGGCTACACCCACAAATATTTCCGCGTTGCCCATTCCGCCGCCGAGCTTGCCCTGCAGCAAAGCGCGATCGCGCACTGGGCGCGCATGACCTATGGCTGGATGGGCCGCACCGCCGACTACAAGGCTGCGCTGATGAACACGCTCGGCGCCAACGCCGAATGGTACGGGCCGTTCAAGGACAATGCCCGCGCATGGCACAAACGCGCCCAGGAAGCGGTCCTGTTCATGAACCACGCCATCGTCAATCCGCCGATCGACCGACATAAACCGGCCGAGCAGGTGAAGGACGTATTCGTGCACATCACCAAGGAGAACGAGGCCGGCATCTGGGTGTCGGGCGCCAAGGTGGTGGCGACGTCGTCGGCGCTCACCCACTATAATTTCCTGGCGCAGAGTTCGGCGACGGTCACCGAGGATCCGTCGCTGTCGGTGATGTTCATCGTGCCGATGAACGCGCCGGGGATTAAGATGTTCTGCCGCGTCTCCTACGAGCAGACGGCGAACACCGTCGGCCACCCCTTCGACTATCCGCTGTCGTCGCGCTTCGACGAGAACGACGCGATCCTGGTGCTCGACAACGTCTTCGTCCCCTGGGACGACGTGCTGGTGCTGCGCGACGCGCAAAAAATCCTGTCCTTCCACCCGGCATCCGGATTCATGCATGGCTATTGCTTCCAGGGCTGCACGCGCTTTGCCGTCAAGCTCGACTTCCTCGCCGGCCTGCTCGCCAAGGCATTGCGCGCGACAGGCGGCGACGCGTTCCGCGGCAACCAGGCAGCGCTCGGCGAGGTGATTGCGCTGCGCCACATGTTCTGGGGCTTTTCCAATGCGATGGCACACAATCCGATCCCTTGGGCGAACGGCGCGGTGCTGCCCAACCTCGAGGCGGCGCTCGCCTATCGCACCTTCATGTCGGAGGCCTATCCGCGCGTCATCGACACGGTGCGACGTGTGGTCGCCTCGGGGCTGATCTATCTCCCCTCCTCGGCCAAGGATTTCGACAATCCGGAGATCGACCGCTACCTTGCGCAATATGTGCGCGGCTCGAACGACATGGGCCATGTCGAGCGCATCAAGATCATGAAGCTGCTGTGGGATGCGACCGGCACCGAGTTCGGCGGACGCCATGCGCTCTACGAGCTCAACTACGCCGGGGCGCCGGAAGAGGTGCGGCTGCAGGTGCTGAAGGGCGCCGAGCGCGGCGGCCGGCTGAAGCAGATGGAGGAGTTGGTCGACCAATGCATGGCCGACTATGACGAGAAGGGCTGGACCGGCGACACCTGGCTGCCGCCGCTTGCGGCCCAGACCAAGTGACGGAGGCCGGCGATGGAAGCGGCCATGACGGCACAAGTCGCGAGGCTGGAATTCCGCGAGGCCATGGCGCGGGTCTGCGCGCCGGTCAACATCGTCACCACCGACGGCCCGGCGGGACGCGGCGGCTTCACCGCGACCGCCATGTGCAGCGTTTCCGACGATCCGCCGACGCTGCTGGTGTGCATGAACGAGCGTTCGGCGCAGACCGGCATGTTCCTCGCCAACCAGCGCTTCTGCGTCAATGTGCTCACCCAGTCGCATATGCATCTGGCGGCGAAATTCGCCGGCGCGATCCGCGACATGGCCGAACGCTACAATGCCGCGCGATGGCAGACCATGCCATCCGGCATGCCGGCGCTGCTCGACGCCATCGTCAGCTTCGATTGCGAGATCGGCGCGGTGAACAAGGTCGGCACGCACAATGTGATGTTCGGTCGCGTCGTCGACATCCGCCATGGCAGCGACGAGGCGGCACTGCTCTATGTCGGGCGAAACTACATGCAGCCGAGCGCGCTGGGGAGCTTTGGCGGGTGATCCTAGCCCTCCGTCGACTCCGACTGGATCAGGCTCTCCAGCATGTCGAGCAAACGCTCATGCTGCTCGGCGCCATAGCGCTTTTCGATCGCATCGTAGATGGCGGTGCGCTCGGGCGAAAGCTCCTCGATCAGCGCCAAGCCGGCCGGGCTGATGGCAAGCAGGGCGCGGCGGCCGTCCTCCTTGACCTTGTTTCGGCTGATGAATTCCCGCTCCTCCATCGCCTTGATGATGCGGGTCAGGCTGGGCGGCAGGATCGAGGCCCGGTTGGCGAGTTCGGTTGCCTCCAGCGGGCCGGCTTCGGCCAGCACGCGCAGCACGCGCCACTGCTGCTCGGTGATGTCGTGTCGGGCAAGCATCGGCCGGAAATGCGCCATGATCACTTCGCGGGCGCGAAGCAGAGCCATGGGCAGGGAGCGGCGGGTGCTGGGCGGTAGCAAAGTCAGGTCTCCGAAAAATCCAATCCAGTACGACTCGCGGCAAATATTAGGGCTATATCCGCGATTTTGCCGAGAGCGGCAATCCCACTCGCGGAAGCTGCATCTGCATGGAGAACGACGCTTGACATTCGGCCGTCAAGATGTAATTCACATGTTAACTACAAGTGGGAGGAAACCCTTGCCACACATGGCGATCGAATATTCGGCGAATCTCGACGCGAAGGTCGACATGACCGAGCTCTGCGCTCTGATCTCGCGCGCCATCCTCGAAACCGGGCTGTTCGAGCCGGGCGCCGTCAGGGTGCGCGCCTTCCGCGCCGAAGCCTATGCGATCGCCGACCGGCTGCCCGAGAACGGCTTCATCGACCTGAATTTCCGCATCGGCAAGGGACGCACCGCCGCGGAGAAGAAGAGCGCCGGCGAAGCGATCTTCGCGGCGGCCTCGGATCATCTCGCATCGCTGTTCGCCACGCCGCATTTCGCGCTGTCGCTGGAGATCCGCGAGATCGACGCCGAACTGAGCTGGAAGAAGAACGCCATCCACCCGCGGCTCCGTGGCAAGTGACGGGCGCGGCAAAAAACTAGAACGGGAAAGATACCATGGCGGCACTGGACGACAATTTGAGGAAGGCCGAGGCCTATCTCGAGCGCTTCAGGAAAGGCGGCGTGCTCAACCAGATCGCCGGTGAGACCGTGCCCTCCATCGACGGTTCGACATATGAGACGATCTCGCCGATCGATCTGAAGCCGATCGCCAGGGTCGCGCGCGGCAAGGCCGCCGACATCGACCGCGCCGCCAAGGCGGCAAAGGCCGCCTTCAAGGACTGGGCCGCGATCTCCGGCGACGCCCGCAAGAAGCTGCTGCATAAAATCGCCGACGCGATCGTCGCCCGCGCCGAGGAGATCGCCTTCGTCGAATGCATGGACACCGGCCAGTCGCTGAAGTTCATGGCCAAGGCGGCGCTGCGCGGCGCCGAGAACTTCCGCTTCTATGCCGACCGCGCACCGGAAGCGCGTGACGGCCGCTCGCTGAGAGCGCCCGGCCAGCTCAACATGACGACGCGCGTGCCGATCGGCCCGGTGGGCGTGATTACGCCTTGGAACACGCCCTTCATGCTGTCGACCTGGAAGATAGCGCCGGCGCTCGCCGCCGGCTGCACGGTGGTGCACAAGCCGGCAGAGTTGTCGCCGCTGACGGCCCGGCTGCTGGTCGAGATCGCCGAGGAAGCCGGCCTTCCCAAGGGCGTGTGGAACCTCGTCAACGGTTTTGGCGAGGATGCCGGGCGGGCGCTGACCGAGCACCCCGACGTCAAGGCGATCGGCTTCGTCGGCGAGAGCCGCACCGGCTCGATGATCATGCGCCAAGGCGCTGAAACGCTGAAGCGCGTGCATTTCGAGCTCGGCGGCAAGAACCCGGTGATCGTCTTCGCCGACGCCGATCTGGAGCGCGCCGCGGACGCCGCCGTCTTCATGATCTATTCGCTGAACGGCGAACGCTGTACCTCGTCGTCCCGCCTGCTGGTCGAGGCGTCCGTGCACGACAAGTTCACCGATCTGGTGGCTGAGAAGGCCAAGCGGATCAAGATCGGGCACCCGCTCGATCCGGAGACCGTGGTCGGACCACTGATCCATCCGGTGCACGAGGAAAAGGTGCTGTCCTATATCGAGATCGGCAAATCGGAAGGCGCGGTGGTCGCCGCCGGCGGCGGCAAGTTCGCCGGTCCGGGCGGCGGCTGCTATGTCAGCCCGACGCTGTTCGTCGGCGCCACCAACAAGATGCGCATCGCCCAGGAGGAAATCTTCGGGCCGGTGCTGACCGCCATTCCGTTCAAGGACGAGGCCGAGGCGCTGGCGCTGGCCAACGACACTCAATACGGCCTCACCGGTTATCTGTGGACCTCGGACGTCACCCGCGCCTTGCGCTTCACCGACGCGCTCGACGCCGGCATGATCTGGGTGAATTCGGAGAATGTGCGGCATCTGCCGACGCCGTTCGGCGGCGTCAAGAGCTCGGGCATCGGCCGCGACGGCGGCGACTGGTCGTTCGACTTTTACATGGAAACCAAGAACATCGCGTTCGCCACGGCGCCGCATCCGATCCAGAAGCTCGGCGGCTGAGCGGAGACACAAATGGCCCTGCCCCAACCCAACCTATACCCCGCCTTCAATATCGTACGGCTCAGCCATGTCGAGCTGGCTGTGACGGATCTGGCGAAATCCCGCGCCTTCTATGTCGACACGCTCGGCCTGCAGGTGACCGACGAGACCAGCGGCGCCATCTACCTGCGCGCCATGGAAGAGCGCGGCCATCACTGCATCGTGCTGCGCAAGGCGACGACACCGGAAGCGCGCGACCTCGGCTTCAAGCTGTTCTCCGACGAGGACCTCGACAAGGCAGCGCATTTCTTTGCTGCCAAGGGCCTGCCGGTCGAATGGGTCGAGCGGCCCTACCAGTCGCGCACCTTCCGCACCCGCGACCCGCACGGCATCCCGCTCGAATTCTATTCCAGGATGGAACGGCTGCCGCCGATCCATCAGAAATACGCTTTATACAAGGGCGTGAAGCCGCTGCGCATCGACCACTTCAATTGCTTCTCGCCGAACGTCGATGAGGCGGTCGCTTTCTATAACGAGCTCGGCTTCCGCGTGACCGAGTACACCGAGGACGCCGAGACGGGCAGGCTATGGGCGGCGTGGACGCACCGCAAGGGCGGCGTGCACGACATCGCCTTCACCAATGGCCTCGGCCCGCGGCTGCACCATGTAGCCTTCTGGGTGCCGACGCCGCTCAACATCATCGACCTGCTCGACCTGATGGCGACCACCGGCTATGTCGGCAACATCGAGCGCGGTCCCGGCCGGCACGGCATCTCCAACGCCTTCTTCCTCTACATCCGCGACCCCGACAACCATCGCATCGAGATCTATTGCTCGGACTACCAGACGGTCGATCCCGATCTGGAGCCGATCAAGTGGGATCTGAAGGACCCGCAGCGCCAGACGCTGTGGGGCGCGCCGGCGCCGCGAAGCTGGTTCGAGGAAGGCAGCGTCTTTGCCGGTGTTGAGCCGCGAAAGTCGGATCTGGCGGCCTCGCCGATTGTAGCGCCTTGATGGGCTGTTGGGAGATGTTCGCGTTCCTTCGCGCCCCCCTCTGTCCTGCCGGACATCTCCCCCACTTGGGGGGAGATCAGATGTCACGCAGACTTTCGCCAGTTTTCGACGTTGCAAGACAAGCGCCGACCATGCGGCAAGCCAATCTCCCCCCTCGTGGGGGAGATGTCCGGCAGGACAGAGGGGGGCGCCGTAGAACTCGGCGCTTCCGCTTGGCCAGCAGGGACGACTACGGAGGATCAGTATGAGCGCGGCGCGCCTCGCCACCTTTACCGTCAACGGCAAGACGCGCTACGGCGCGATCACCGGAAAAGGCATCGTCGACCTGTCGGCGCGACATAGCGAATGGCCGACGCTGCGCGAAGTGATCGAGGCCGGCTCGCTGAAAAAACTCGCCGATGAGGCCGAAGGCCTCGCCGCCGATTTCGCGGTCGAGGACATCGCCTACGAGATCCCGGTGCCCTCCCCGGAAAAGATCATCTGCGTCGGCGTCAACTATCCGGACCGCAACGAAGAGTACAAGGACGGACAGGCGGCGCCCTCGAACCCGTCGCTGTTCACCCGCTTCCCGCGCTCCTTCGTCGGCCATGGCGCGCCTCTGGTGCGGCCGCCGGAATCGCCGCAACTCGATTATGAGGGCGAGATCGTCATTGTCATCGGCAAGGGCGGCCGCAGGATCGCCGAGGCGGATGCGCTGGGCCATATCACGGCACTTTCGCTCTGCAACGAAGGCACCATCCGCGACTGGGTGCGGCATGCCAAGTTCAACGTCACGCAGGGCAAGAACTTCGACCGGACCGGCTCTATAGGCCCCTGGCTGGTGCCGTTCACCGACGAGGCACAGATCGCCGACATCGCGCTGACCACGCGCGTCAATGGCGAGGTTCGCCAGCAGGACCGCACTGGCCGCATGATCTTTTCCTTCCGCAAGATCATCAACTACATCTCGACCTTCACCACGCTGGCGCCGGGCGACGTCATCGTCACCGGAACACCGACCGGCGCCGGCGCCCGCTTCGAGCCGCCGATCTGGCTCAAGCCGGGCGACGTGATCGAGGTCGAGGCCGAAGGCATTGGCTTGCTGCGCAACGGCGTCGTCGACGAACGGGCCGGCCGATGATGACGGAAGAACAAGTCGAGGACGCCGCGCGCAGGCTGTTCGACGCCGAACGCGATCGTCGCCAGATCAGGCTGCTCAGCCTAGAATTTCCGCAGGCGACGATGGACGATGCCTACCGCGTGCAGGCAGCGCTGGTGCGGAGGAAAGCCGCTTCGGGGCTCACCGTCAGTGGCTGGAAGATCGGCCTGACCTCGAAGGCGATGCAGTCGGCGCTCAGCATCGACATCCCGGATTCCGGCGTCCTGTTCGACGACATGTTCTTCGAGGACGGCGGCACGGTGCCGGCCGGCCGCTTCATCCAGCCGCGCATCGAGGCGGAGATCGCCTTCGTCATGAAAGCGCCGTTGGCGGGCCCCGACGTGTCGATCGACGACGTGCTCGACGCCACCGACCACATCACGCCGGCGCTGGAAATCCTCGACACCCGCATCGAGCGGATGAACAAGGAAACCGGCAAGATCCGCACCTTCTTCGACACCATCTCGGACAACGCCGCCAATGCCGGCATCGTCGTCGGCGGCCGCGCGGTCGGCGCGCGCGAGGCGGATCTGCGCTGGATCGGCGCCATCGTGTCGCGCAATGGCGAGGTCGAGGAAACGGGCTTAGGCGCCGGCGTGCTCGATCATCCGGCCAAGGGCATCGTCTGGCTCGCCAACCGGCTCCATCAATACGGTATGCGCATCGAGGCCGGCCAGGTCGTGCTGTCGGGCTCCTTCATCCGGCCGGTCGAATGCCGGCATGGCGACCGGATCGTCTCGGATTTCGGCCCCTTCGGTGCGATCCGCATCGGTTTCGCCTGAACGGCGCATTTTCACAGACACATGAAAGAAAAAGGCCGGGCACGAAAGCGGCCCGGCCAAAAATGAAGGCCATAACCTTCAGAGGGGAACATCGTCCGGCGCAATGGGAGGAAAACACCGAACGACACGCCATATGTGGGCGCTTGCCAGCATGTTTGCGACGAACAGAATTCCAAAAACTATCCAAAACGCGAAAAAATCTCGCTCGGACGGCCGCAAAACGTCAGCCGGCCGCCGCTGTCGTTGCGAGCAGATCGGCATAGTGCCGCCGCGCCACGTCGGGATGCGACCTCAGCCGGCTCTTCAGCACATTGGCGCCGACGTTGCGGAACAGCGGATTGTCGGGATCACTGGCCGGCCCGCGCGCCTCGGCCGCCAATTCCTCCGGCAGGTCGAGCAGCGGTATCGTCGCATCGAGCCGGGCGCTGAAGAAGAAGGGGACGGAGATGCGCTCGACGCCGGCCGGCGGCGTGACCACGCGGTGGACGGTTGCCCTGAGATAGCCATTGGAGGCCAGTTCCAGCAGCTCGCCGATGTTGACCACAAGCGTGCCTGGAATGGGATCGACGTTCACCCAGCTGCCGTTATACTCGACCTGCAGGCCCTTGTTCTCGTCCTGCAGCAGAAGGGTGAGAAAACCGCCATCCTTATGCGCGCCGACGCCCTGGTCGTCGCCGGTCGCGTTGCGGCCGGGATAGCGCACGATCTTCATGCGGTGGTTCGGCTCGCCGCGATAGATCGGGTCGAATGCGACTTCCGGCTGGTCGAGCGAGAGCGCGAAGGCCTTGAGCAGCCGGATCGCCACGTCGGTCGCCTTGGCCTGCCAGGCAAGCAGGGCGGGCTTGAGATCGGGAAGTGCGGCAGGCCACTGGTTCGGGCCTTGCAGCCGCGTCCAGGCCGGCACGCCCGGCCCTTGCTGGATCGTCGCGCGCTCGACGCCGATGTCGAGCTGCTCGCGCCAGTCGGCCTTGCCTTTGGTCAGTTCGCCGCCGGCGCGCGTATAGCCACGGAACTGCGGTGACTTCACCATCTCGATGGCGAGCTTATCGGCTTCCGGCAAGGCGAAGAAGCGGCGCGCCGCGTCGAGCACCGCATCGATCTCCGGTTGGGTGATGCCGTGGCCACTGAGATAGAAGAAGCCGACATCGCGAGCGGCGGTTCGCAGATCAAACAAGAAAGTCCGCAGTTCCGACGCGCCCTGTTCCAGGCGGTCGAGATCGAGCACGGGAATTATTCTGGGCATTGACAGGCTCCTTCTGCGGCACCTCTTCGTTTTTCCGGACGGAAAACCGCTGCGCACTTTCCGGGAATTGCTTTAGCGACCCGGCCGCACGATGACATGCGCGTCATTGCAGGTGAAGAAACGCGCCGACCAATCTCATTGCAAACGGAGCAAGCTGGCGCTCAATTCCCGGCTTTCGCGGCAAATTGCGTTCGTCCTCTCACACCAGCGCCTTATGCGCGATGATCCAGCCGTGCGACCAGCCGGTCGCCGATCCACTGGATGCCGCAGACCAACACGATGAGAACGACAACGACGGCGACCATCACGCTGGTCTCAAAGCGCTGATAGCCATAGCGGATGGCGAGGTCGCCCAGTCCGCCGGCACCGATGGCGCCGGCCATGGCGGAAGCGCCGACCAGCGTCACCAGCGTCACTGTGAAGCCGGCGACGATGCCCGGCAGCGCCTCCGGCACCAGCACCTCGCGGATGATCGTCCAGCGATTGCCGCCCATGGCGCGCGCCGCCTCGATCAGCCCGAGATCGACCTCGCGTAGCGACACTTCGGCGATGCGGGCATAGTAGGGCGTTGCCGCGATCGACAGCGGAACGATCGCCGCCCACGTGCCGATCGAGGTGCCGACAATCAGCCGCGTCACCGGGATGAGCGCCACCAGCAAAATGATGAAAGGAACCGAACGGAAGCCGTTGATGATGGCGCCGAGAATGCGGTTGACCCAAAGGTTCTCAGCGATGCCGCCGCGATCGGTGGCGACCAAAGCGAGGCCGAGCGGCAGGCCGAAGACCAGCGAAACGAGGCCGGAAGCTCCCGTCATCAGGATGGTCTCCCAGATCGAGCGAAGCAGGAGTTCAAACAGGATCGGCGACATGGCCAAGCACCTCCACCCGTGCATCGCGGTCTTTCAGGAAAGCGATAGCCGCGGCCAGGTGCGCAGCGTCGGAACCCGGGAGCGCCACGAACAGCGTGCCAACGGGTTGCTGCTGCACGTGGTCGATGCCACCATGCACAAGTCGGAACGGACCTGGTACGCTGGCGCCCAGCTCGGACAGCAGCGGGCGCCGCGCCGCCTCTCCGGCGACATCGATCCTCAAAATCGTTTCAGAGCCCGCGCCCGCCGCCAATTGACTGGCGATCTCTGGTGGCAGTTGCGGCCGGATGCCGCCGAGCAGGCTGCTGGTGATCGTCGACTTCGGATTGGAAAAAACCTGCCACACGGCGCCTTCCTCGACGATCCGGCCAGCGTCGATCACCGCCACGCGGTCGGCGATGGAACGGATCACCTCCATCTCATGCGTGATGAGCAGGATGGTGAGGCCGAGCCTGGAATTGATGTCCTTGAGCAAGGCCAGGATCGAGCGCGTCGTCTCCGGATCGAGCGCCGAGGTCGCCTCGTCGGACAAGAGCAGCGCCGGGCTCGCGGCGAGCGCCCGCGCAATGCCGACGCGCTGCTTCTGCCCACCCGACAGCGACGCCGGATAGGCTTTCGCCTTCTCCGACAGGCCGACGAGTTGCAAAAGCTCTGCCGCACGCGCCATGCGCTCGGCGCGCGGCCGCCCTTCGATCTTCAACGGCAGCGCGACGTTGTCCTCGACGGTCTTCGCCGACAGCAGATTGAAGTGCTGGAAGACCATGCCGATGCGGCGGCGAAGCGGCCGCAATTCGCGCTCGTTCAGACGGCTGATTTCGCGGCCTTCGATGAACACCTCGCCCGAGTCTGATCGCTCCAGCCCGTTCAGGCAGCGGATCAGCGTCGACTTGCCGGCACCGCTGCGGCCGATGAGGCCGAGTATCTCGCCCTTGCGCACGGTAAGCGAGACGCCGTCCAGCGCGGCCGTCGCGCCGAAGCGGCGCTTGAGGCCGACGAGGCGGACGACATCATCCGGCCCCGTGGGCTGGATGCGGACCTGATCGGCCAGCTCGGCCGTGACATGCTGGTTCATCTCTGTTTCCGTTTCAGTGCCGCGAAAAAGCGTCGGCGGTCCGCTCAATGCGGACCGCCCGTTCCTGCCAGCCAGGCTCCGATCAATAGGCGCTGATCCCCGTGCCCTTGTAGACCTTGTCGAATTCGGCTTTCACCGTCTCGTTCTGGTAGGACGCGACCAGCGTCTTCACCCAAGGCTGGTTCTCGTTGCCAGCCTTGACTGCGATGAAGTTGCGGTAGGGATTGTCGGCCACCGGCTCCTGCGCGATGCGGTTTTCCGGCGTCAGACCACTCTTCAGCGCCCAGTCGGTGTTGACCACGGCCGCGTCGAGATCGTCGACCGAGCGGCCGACGATGCCGGCGTCGAGCTCCTTGATCTCGAGCTTCTTCGGGTTCTCGGCAATATCAGCCGTGGTCGCCAGGATGCCGGTGCCGTCCTTCAGCTTGATCAGGCCTTCGTTCTGCAGCACATGCAGCGCGCGACCCTCGTTGGAGGGATCGTTCGGCAGCCCGATGACGGCGCTCTCCGGCAGGTCGGCGACCTTGGCGTGCTTCTTCGAATAGAGGCCGATCGGCCTGACGCCGGTATAGCCGACCGGCACGATATGGTAGCCTTGCGTCTTGATCTGGTTGTCGAGATAGGGCTTGTGCTGGAACGCATTGGCGTCGATTTCGCCGCGCTCCAGCGCTTCGTTGGGCTGGGTGTAGTCGTTGAAGACGACGGTCTCGATCGTCAGCCCTTTCTTGGCCGCCTCGGCGGTGACGACGCGCCATACATCCTCGTCCTCGCCGCTGATGATGCCGACCTTGATCGCCTTCTTGTCCTCGGCAAAGGATGGCGACGGCGCGGCCAAGCCGATGACGGCAAATGTCGCGGCGAGAAGCGCGGCAATTCCGGCGCGCCTGGTGATTGACGTAACGAGAGAATTCGTAGCGTTTCCACGTTCGGACATGATGCGTTCCTTGCGATCCAGAAATCATTTCGGCCCTGCGGGATGTGGAGCCTTGATATCAGCATCACCAATGCTGCCCTGTCGGGCAAAGAAGCGCTTTTCCTCTTAGGGGGAGAGCGCAAAATATTCTCTCAAAGATTTTGTGACTTGGAGCACGTGGGCAGCTGGCAAGCCGGTCTTGCCTGGTGAAGGTCGAAGCGGCAGTGCCTTATGAGGCCCGCCGCGCAGCGCGCCAGCTCAATCGGCCATTGCCGCGCAAGCGCGGCACGGTCGGCAGACCTCGGGCCGCAAATGGCCTGCGCTAAAACGGCATCGTTAATATGCGCCATTTCTAAAATACCGACAGCATCGAACTGGTGCGTTACTGGGTGTGCCGGGCAACCAGCCTGAAGGGTCAGAACGCTTCAACCCAGGGCCTGAGCTCGACTTCGAAGCTCCAGGCGCTGCGATGCTGGCGGTGGACAGCCAGATAGGTCTCGGCGATTGCGTCGGGCGACAGGCGACGATCCGGCCGGTCGGGGTCGGGCGCCTGTCCGGCCGGCTCGATCTGTCCGTCGATGACGAAATGCGCGACGTGGATGTTCTTCGGCGACAGCTCGCGCGCCATGGACTGCGCCAGCCCACGCAGGCCGAATTTCGGCATGGCGAAGCCGGCCGAACCTGAAAAACCCTTGAGGCTCGCGGTCGCGCCTGTGAATAGGATCGAGCCGGAGCCGCGCTCCAAAAGCCGACGCGCCGCCTGCTGGCCGACCAGGAAGCCGCCATAGGCACCGACGAGCAAGGCTCGCTTGACCGCCTCGGGATCGAGTTCCGCGATCGGGCCGCGCGTGCGGCCGCTGGCATTGAAGACAGCAATTTCGAGCGGGCCCGCCTTATCGGCCGCCTCGAACAGCCGCTCGACGGAGGCCGCGTCCGACACATCGGTCTCCACCGCCAGCGCGCCGGTCTCCTTTGCCAGCGTGGCGAGCTTATCGACATTGCGGGCGGCAAGGACGACGCGGAAACCTTGCTTGCCGAGAAGCCGTGCCAATGAAGCGCTGAGACCCTGCCCCGCGCCTGCGATCACCGCAACGTTGGCTGCCATGTGATGTCCTCCTTGCGAATCCATCCGGGCAGTAGGCCCGCTGGTGTTCTTTGTCCGCAGCCTCGCGCCTTCTTCGCCGGGAGGCAAGAACCGCATTGCTCGGTTTTCACCATTCGACGCAAAAGGCCGTCGGCCCCTCCGGCGGCCTGCTTGGGTGTGGCGAGACACTTGCCTGCCACGTCAATCCGTCCGACAGGTGTTTGAACGGCGATTCGAGGAACGACCATGGAACCAATCTGGGCCGTCGGCCTGATGACCGGCACGGTGCTCGACGGCAACATCGACGTCGCGCTGATCAAGACGGATGGCGAGCGCGTTGCCGACACCGGCACCTATACCTTGGCTCCCTACCCGCAATCGATCCGGACCCTGCTCGAAGAGACGTTGCGCCAGGCGCGCGCCTGGAACTTCGAGGGACCGGAACCGGCGATTTTTCGCGAGGCCGAGGAAGCGCTGACACGGGCGCAGTCGGCGGCGGTCAGGGATCTTGTCGAGCGCCAGGGAATGAGCATGGCCGATATCGGCGTCGTCGGCTTCCACGGCCAGACCGTGCTGCATCGCGCCCCGCAGCCGGGACGGATCGGCCGCACGCGCCAGCTCGGCGACGGCGAGCTGATGGCCTCGCTGCTTGGCACCAAGGTCGCCTACGACTTCCGCTCGGCCGATGTCGCGGCAGGCGGGCAAGGCGCGCCCTTGGCCGCCACGTATCACGCGGCGCTGCTCAAGGAGGCGGACGCCAGCGGCAACACCGCCGTGCTCAATCTCGGCGGCGTCGGCAACATCACCTGGTGGGACGGCAACGACAATATCATCGCCTTCGACACCGGCCCGGCCAACGCGCCGGTCAATGATTTCATCAAGGCGAAGGGGCTGGGCGAGATGGACCGCGACGGCAGGCTCGCAGCCGCCGGCAAGGTCGATGAGGATCGCCTCGCCAGGCTGCTGCAGCACCCCTATCTGACAAAGCCCTATCCGAAGTCGCTCGACCGCTTCGACTTCACCGCGGCGATGGCAGACGGGCTCGGCGCAGAGGACGGCGCGGCGACGCTGACGGCCTTCACCGTGTCGGCCGTTGGCAAGGCACTCGACCTCTTGCCGCGCCGGCCGAAGCGGCTCGCGGTCAGCGGCGGCGGCCGCCACAACCCGACGATGATGGCTATGCTCGGGAGCCGCGCCGGTGTCGAAGTCGTGCAGGCCGAGACGCTTGGATGGAAGGGCGATGCTGTCGAAGCGGAGTGCTTTGCTTTCCTCGCCGTGCGCGTGCTGCGCGGCCTGCCGATCAGCTTTCCGAGCACCACTGGCGCGCCAAAGCCGATGCGCGGCGGAAAGCTGGCTGGCTGATCAGGGCAACAATTTCTTCTGCAGGAAGATGCGGCTGCGGCCGATGGGGAAGTCAGGCAGCGTGCCGAACGGCTGGTAGCCCTGGCGCTGATAAACCTTCTCAGCGGTGGGGTTGAAAGTGTCGATCCAGGCGCCGTGGCAGCCGCGTGCGATGGCTGCCCGTTCGGCGGCGTCGAGCATGCCGGCAGCCATGCGCCGGCCGCGTAGCCTTTCGTCGACCCATAGCCACTGCACATAGAGCCAGCCCCAGGCGGTGTAACCGGAAATGCCGGCTACGATGACGCCGGTTTCGTCGCGCACGAAAACCGCCAGCGGCGTTCGCCCTGACGCCCCGACATCGGCATCGTTGAAGGCGGTGAGGCTCCCGCTCAGGAAAGCCAGATCCTGCGGCAAGGGCTCGGCGGTGACTTCGAGGCTCGTCTTCATCGCGCTTTTCGCTCCGGCCGATACTGCGCCAAGCCATATCGAAGGACCCAAGGTCTCGGCAAGCCAGCCACGGCCCGAAAAAATTCCCTGCACCACGTATCCCGGAGCGCATCTCGAACGTCCTTGGGACGCCGTCCACGCAGCAGGAGTATTTTTGGTGAGAAAATTGATCGTCGGCAGTTTCGTTTCACTCGACGGCGTTATCGAGGCGCCCATGAACTGGGCATCGCCGTTCTTTGTCGGAGATGCGCTGGAACATTCCTATGAGAAGGCCGGCGAAGCAGAGTATTTCCTGCTCGGCCGCGTGACCTACGAGCTGTTTTCCAGCCGGTGGCCGCAGATTCAGGGCAAGTATATGGACCGCATGAACGGGCTGAAGAAGCTGGTCGCGTCGCGAACCCTGAAAGAGGTCGGCTGGAACGCTTCGCTGATCGAAGGCGACGTTGCGCAGGGTCTCGCGGCGATCAAGGCGCAAGGCGGCGGCGACATCTTGAAATACGGCATCAGCCAACTCGACCAGACCCTGCTCGCCAGCAAGCTCGTCGACGAATATCAGCTGTCGATCGTGCCAACGCGGGTGGGTTACGGAAAGCGCGCGTTCCAGGATGTCGACCCATCCCTGGTCAGGTTGGAGCTCACGGACACACGCCGGTTCGAAAGCGGTGTCGTCACGCTGACCTATCGCGTGCTGAAATGATCTTGGCGCGACCATGCCAGATGCCGCGCGTATCTGTCAGGCGGCACGTATCTTTTCCTGGCGGCCATCCGTCTTGGAGCCAACCGGCGATCATGCCGGCCAGCCAGCGCGGAGACCATTGGGCTATGTTGAAAACCTACGCAGGAAGCTGCCATTGCGGCAAGGTGCGGTTCGAGGCGGATATCGATCTCAGCCGGGGAACCGTCAAATGCAATTGTTCGACATGCACCAAGACGCGCTCCTGGGTGGGCTTCGTCGGTCCTCAGCACTATCGCCTGATGTCCGGGGCCGAAGCGCAGAGCGAATATCAGTGGATCCCGCCGGGCAGGGAGGCGCCCAGCATCCAGTATCATTTCTGCGCGACCTGCGGCGTGCGCATGCCGGCGCGCGGCGATGTTCCGGCGCTTGGCGGCATCGTCTACGCCATTCCGATGGCGGCTCTCGACGGGGTAGACCCGGAAGAACTGGCGGCGGCGCCGGTGATGCATGTCGACGGCAGGCACGATCGTTTTGATCGGACTCCCGACGACATCAGGCTGATGTAACATGACCGGACCTTGCTCCGGTGGAAGATGCAGAACGGTGTTCGTGTTGTCATGACGATGCAGCCCAGACTTGAGCCCGCCGGGCTCTTCGACGTTCGCTACGTCGCGTTTCTGGAAACGGTGATGCATCTGCGGGAACGGCTGCACCGCTATTGCGCGCGCATGACAGGCTCGGCGCTCGACGGCGAAGACGTCATGCAGGAAACGCTGTTCGAGATCTATCGCAAGATCGAGAAGATCGACGATCCGGGCGCTCTGCGCTCATGGCTGTTTCGCACCGCGCACAACCGCTGTGTCGATTTCTTGCGCAACCAGCAAACGCGGCGCCGCGCCGAAGCCAATTTCACGGCCGACGAGATCGTCCTGCCGGCCGAACCGGCGGGCCAGGGCGCCGATCGCGCCATCGAACGGCTGGTGATTCACCTGCCGCCCAAGGAGCGCGCCTGCATTCTCTTGAAGGACGTCTTCGACTATTCGCTGGAGGAGATTGCCGATCTCGTCGGATCGACCGTCGGCGGCGTCAAGGCCGCCTTGAGCCGTGGCCGCGCCAAGCTGGCTGCGCTGCCAAGCCAGCCAATCGTTCGCCCAGAGCCGTGGCGCGATCCGCAGCTTTCGAGATTGCTCAACCGCTATGTCGAACTGTTCAACCGCCGTGACTGGGACGGTGTGCGGGCATTGACCAGCGCCGACGCGCAACTGCGGGTCTCGGACTGTTTCAGGGGCCCCTTGTCGGAATCGCCCTATTTCGTCGAATATGAAAAGGGCAACGCGAACTGGAAGATGGCGATCGGCGCTGTCGATGACGAGATCGTGCTGCTCGTGCTCCACCGAGGCGAAGGCGGCTGGAAACCGGTCTACCCGGTGCGCATCGAAGCGGCCGGTTCGACCGTCAATCGGATAAGCGACTATTATGCATGCCCCTGGTTGATCAGGGCCGCGCGCACCGTTGTCGTCGCCAGCTCAAACTGATTTTCCACGGCCGGTCAGGCCGCAGATCGCCACGCCGCGGCGGTTGCCGCGACGAGCATGAGCAGCGCGGCGATCAAGGCGCAGTTGGCGAAGCCGAGCCCAGTGTAGAGCGGGCCGAAACCGGCGGTGCCGACGGTGACGGCGAGATAGGTGACCGCGCTGTTCAGGCCCATGATGGTGCCGCGCCGCGAAGGGTCGAGGGCGGTGAGGCGCATCACTAGGACGTTCAGCCCGAAATGATTGGCGAGACCCCAGGCGCCGATCGTTGCCATGAGCACCCCGAAACTGCCGCTCGCCCAAGCGATCGCGACATAGACGGCGGCGACCAGCAGATAGGCGAAGGGCATGACGCGGCGGGCACCGAGGCGATCGATCACGCCGTCGAGAAGTGCGGCAGCGCCAAAGCCAAGGCCGTAGGCGACCGCCGCAAGGCCGTTGGCGCTGACCGGCTCGCCGAGACGTTCATGAAGGTGGTCGCCGAGATAGCCGTAGACGCCGTAGAAGGCGGTCATGAAGGCGCCGCAGGCAATGAGCAGCGGCAAGATGCCGGGCACGGCCAGCGCGCCGAGCGGCGACGGCGCCGGCCCGCCTTTCCTGATGTCGGGAAGCGCGCTCATCGCAAGGCCGGCGACGGCCATACCAGCCAGCAGCGCCACCGCTGCGAAGACGGCGCGCCAATGGATGAGATCGGCAAGCACGGCCGACAGCGAGACGCCGGCGACCATGGAGAGCGTCCAGCCGGTCAGCACGACGCCGATGGTGCCGCTCTCGCGGCCGGGCGGCGCGATCGCGGCCGAGCTGGCATAGATCGCCGGCATGGCGATACCGGCCGCGATGCCGGCAACGAGCTGGGCGGCGACCAGCGCCGTCACCGTCGGCGCCAGGGCGCTGGCGACCAGTGCGACGGCCAGCAACAGCAATGCGCCCTGCAGCATGCGGCGCGCGCCGATCCGGTCGATGTAGCGAGCAAGGAACAGCGCGCTGGCCGACGTGCCGAGGCCGAAGGCGGCGGCTGCCGTCATCACCGCCGGCACGCTGGCGCCGAACGATGCCGCGACGGCCGGCGCGATCGGCCCGAGAACCAGCGAGTTGGAGCCGATGACTGCGATGCAGCCTGTCAGCAGATAGGCGGCGGCCGGGATCGGCGCGCGCGGTGCCACAGTCAGAATTGCTGATTGATCACTGTTCGACATATCATCATAATGGCCGAATTAAATTCCGCATCAATGGAGAATTTCCATATGGACACAGAAACAGATGACGTTCAGCGGAACAAGCCGCCGGCCCGCGAGATCGACCCTGTCGACCGAAAGATATTAGGCGTTCTCGTCGAGGACGCGACCATCAGCTATGCCGAGCTCGGGGAGCGCGTCGGCCTGTCGCCGCCGGCGGCGCATGAGCGGGTCAAACGGCTGAAGCGCAGCGGCGCGATCCGCGCCACCTCCGCGCTCATCGATCCGCGAGCGGTGAAGAAGCCGCTGCTCGCCTTCGTGCATATCGACACCAGGGGCTGGGGCAAGACGCCGGAGCTGATGGCGGTGTCGAAATATCCCGAGGTCGAGGAGATCCACACGGTTGCCGGCGACACCTGCATGCTGCTCAAGGTGCGCACCGAGGATACGCGCGCGCTCGAAGGCCTGCTGGCTCGCCTCTACGACACGCCGGGCGTCACCTCGACGCGCAGCTATGTGGTGCTGTCGACCTATCTCGAGCGGCCGGTGCAGCCCGAGATCACAAGCGAATGGCCGGCGCCCAAGCACATGGCGACGCCGGTCTATTAGAGCGTTTCGCCGTTTCATGAAACGGCGACGCCGCTCTATTCCTTTGTTTTGGCGCGATCCCGGACGGATAACCGTTTCATACCTTTCCCGGGATTGCCTATGTCGCCGCGAGCTCGCGGCGCCTGGGCCGCATCATGAGATAGAAGGCCGCGACATGCGTAATCATCAGCAGCGGCACGTAGATGATCGGGATCGCGTAGGTCGCGCCCAACTGCCCGGCCTGCCCCGGAAGGTCGAGCACAGTGCCGTGATAGTAGTCGACGATTATGTCGACCACGCCCACGACGTTGAAGGCGACAACGAGCGGCCAGAAGATCGACGGCCTCGCCACGGCAAGCAGCGCCAACATAGCAAGCAGACCGGTCGCGAAGTCGCCATAGGCGGCGAAACTGGCAAAGCCGCCGGGCAGATTCGGTCCGACAACGCCTGGAATGAGGAAGACGAGCCCGAAGAAGCGGAAGCCGTGCAGCGTGGCCATGGCGCGCTGCGCCTCGGTGTTGTCCATCGACTTGAGCCTGGGCCAGACATAGGTTGCGAAGCAAAGCAGCCACGGCACGTAGCCGAGGCCGAGGTGGATGTTGAAGATCATCGCTGGCGACATTCTCATCTCCCAGTGTTGGTTTCGCGCAATTCCGGACGGAAAGGCTACGGCGAAGTCGCCGAGCCCAACCGCTGGAACGTTCTCCTGGAATTGTTCAGCTGACCGGGACGGCTTCGAACACCGCAGTGAGGATGCCCAGCCGGCCTTCCATGAGATTGCGTCCGAGATTGGTGGCTAGATCCGCGAAACCCTGCCCCATGACGACGCCGAGATTGAGCGAAGGCGGCGGACCGGAGGCACGAAACTCGGCAAACCAGGCCTTGGCGGCAGCCGTGTCATCGCGGCGGACGAGTGTGCTGAAGCCGGCGGCTTCGATCGCCTCGCAGGTTTCGGCGGCAGTGATGAGGAAGCTTTCACCCGGTGTCTTCGCCCATGGCACGGGATAGTGCGGATCGCCGCCGCTCAGCACCACGTCGAAGGTCGCGAATTTTCCGCCCGGCTTCAGCACCCGTCTGATCTCGCGGTAGAGCAGCGGCCGGTCGGCGATGTTCATCGCCACATGCTGCAGAAGCGCGGCTTCGAAACGGCCATCCTCGAAGGGAAGCGCCAGGGCGCTGCCGGCTTCGAACGACACCCTGCCGTCCTGCCCGGTCCGCTTGGTCAGGTAGCGGGAAGCATCGACGAATGGTTCGCTCAGGTCGATGCCCGTGACCTTGCAGCCATAGGTCGCTTCCAGGAAGCGAGCCGGCCCGCCAACGCCCGATCCGATATCCAGCACCGACATGTCGGCAGTGATGACAGCCAGGTCGGCCAGCTCGGCCGTCGCGGCCAGCCCGCGCGTGTGGAACTGGTCGAGCGTGGCCAGTTGTTCCGGCTTCAGCAGGTGTTCCTCCGGCCCGAAGACCGCGAGCGCTGTCTTCAGGCGCTCCGTCAGGCCGGTTGCACGGTAGTGATCGCGCACGCGATTCGTTTGGTCGGTCATTGCCACCTCCTTGGTTTTCAAACTCGCATCAGAAATACGGCCGCTTTGCGCCGGCAACTATCAGCGATAATGTCGATGGGTCATGAAGCAGAACTTCACAGTCAGGCATGGCGCGCTCGACGGCGTCGAGGCGTTTTTGAGCGTGGCCAGACACCGCAATTTCCGCAAGGCGGCGGCCGAACTCGCCGTCACCCCGTCGGCGATCAGCCAGGCGATACGCACGCTCGAGGCGCGCATTGGCGCTGCGCTCTTCATCCGCACGACGCGCAGCGTCGGCCTGACCGAAGCCGGCGAGCGCTTTTTCGCACGCGCCCGGCCGGCATTCGAGGAATTGATCGCCGCGAGCGAGACCGCGCGCGGGATGGGCCTGCGGCCTGCGGGACTGTTGCGCCTCTCGGTACCGCCGGCAGTGGTGCCGGTCCTGCTGGAACCGATGATCGCCTCCTTCTGCCGGGCTTTTCCCGAGATAGAGCTGGAGATTGTCGCCAGCGGCGAACTGACCGATCTCGCCGCCGAGGGATTCGATGCCGGCATCCGCATGGGCGATCTGATCGCGCCCGACATGGTGGCGGTCCGACTGACCCCCTCCTTCCCTATGGTGGTCGTCGGCAGCCCCGATTACCTGCGCCACCGAACGACGCCGGAGCGCATCGAGGACCTGCGCGACCACGCCTGCCTGCGTCTGCGGCGATCAAATGGTTCGGTTGCGCCCTGGTCCTTCGCCGACGGCAACAAGGCTGTCGAGGCAATCGTCTCGGGGCCGCTGATCGCGCATGACTATCCGTCGCTGCTCGGCGCGGCGATCCAGGGCGTGGGACTGGCCCAGGTGCCAGGCCCGATCACCGAAGCGCCGATCGCCGACGGGCGACTGCAGGCGCTGCTCGGCCGCTTCGCGGTGACCACGCCGGGTGTTTTTCTTTACTACCCCGAACGGCACCAGGTGCTGCCCAAGCTGCGCGCCTTCATCGACCACATCAGGCGTCCGGGCGGTGCTGACGCTCCCCCGAAGCGGTCGGGCAGGCGGCGGCAAGGCTGACGCTTCGAAGGCGCGTGAAGGCGGTTATGCCAGGCAATGCGCCGCCCGACCGCAGTGCCGAGCGGAGCGGTTTCGGCGATGCTGTGCGGCGACGACCTGCTGCCGGGCGCGCCGGGCAAGGAATCTGCGGATCTCCTCCCGCTTGTCTTCGGACAAACCCGCAAAGTAGCGGGGTGACCCCGCGGATCAGGGAGGCGCTCGGCGATCCGGTCTTGGTGCCTGCACAGGCGCGGCGGTGACCGGCTGGGCCTCGGTCAGGAAAGACAGCACGGCGGTGGGTAGCGCTGCGGAATTGGGGGCATAGATGCCGCAACGCAAAATAAGACTTCTCTTGTCGACATGTTTCCCCAGATAGTGCCAGACGGTGCGGGTGGCGTAGGGCAGATTGTTGTTCCGCCACGACACGCCCATGGTGACACCGCGCAGGTAGCGCCGCTGGTAAGTTTCGAACGGCATAAGGATCGTCTGTCCAAAGGTTGGTGCCTTGCCGCGCGTCAGTTCAGTTAGGAAGATGCGCTGGTGCCGATACGCCGCGAGCCCGAAATAACGTGAGCGCTGCGCGATGTCGTGTTCAGCATCTTCGATGCGCTCAAGCGTGGTAACCAGAACTTGTCCGCCATGCTCGCGCATGTGAGCGCAGGCGCAGACGATCTTGTCAGGCCAAGACAGCGACGTATGCCATGCCTGATAGAATCCGAGATATGGTTCGAGTGCATGCAGGTCGCCCGGAAAGGCGTCCGCCAACGGCCCTTGCAGGCCGGTGTGTCGGCGCCGTTCGCCCAATTTGCTGCGGAAGGCGCCCGCAGGAAGGTCGAAATCGGCTGGTTCGAGGCCAAAGGCTGCCGCGATCGTCAGGAGATTGTGGGCGGAAGGCTGGGATCCCGCATTGAGGTAGCGATTGAACTGCTGCCTGTTGATGCCGATGGTGCGGCACAAATCGGATACCGATTTGTGCGTGCTGCAGGCAAGCTTCAGGTTGTTGCTGAAATTGGCCCATGGCTTGCTCATGGAGACAGTATAAATCCGCTTAAACGCGCTTCAAGCAACGAAATTGCGTTGCCACGGCCTCGGCCTAGGATCGCCCGAAGCCTTCAGTCCAAAAGGGGAACCCAATGAGCGCTTCCAGCAGGTTATCGAGTCTGTCACGCCGTGATCTTCTTCAAGCGGGGGTGGTTTTGGGCCTCTCGGCAGCGGTCGGCTCGCTGGCGTCGCCGGCCGCGGCGCAAACGCCCGTGCGCGGCGGACAGTTGCGGCTGGGACTCGATGGCGGCGCCTCCGCCGATACACTTGACCCAGCCTTGGCGTCTGCCAGCGTCAATTTTGTGATCGCGCATTGCTGGGGCGATACCCTGGTCGAATCCGATCCCAAGACGGGCGCGGCGGTTCCCTCGCTGGCCGAATCCTGGTCACCGTCGGCCGACGCCAAGGAATGGACCTTCAAGATACGCAAAGACGTTCGTTTCCACGATGGCAAGGCGTTTACCGTTTCCGATGCTGTCGAGACGTTGCGCCGCCACGCCGGGACGAAATCGCAATCGGGCGCACTCGGCCTGCTGTCCGGGATAGACCGCATCGAGGAACGGTCGGGCAACTTGGTGGTGACGCTGAAGGAAGCCAATGCTGACTTGCCCCTGATATTTACGGATTATCATCTTCAGATCCAGCCGGGGGGCGGCGTGGAAAAACCGACGGCGGCGATCGGCACCGGGCCCTACAAGCTGGCTGCGTTCGAGCCGGGCATTCGCGCTGCTTTCGAAAAAAACACCGACGACTGGCGCCAGGACCGGGGCTACGTCGACAGCGTCCTTATTACCGTGTTGAACGACCTGACCGCCCGGGCCAGCGCCTTGCGATCCGGTCAGGTCGATTTCATCAGCACCGTCGAACCGAAGATCGTGCCGTTGCTGAAGAGGGTTCCGGGCGTCGAGATCCTCCGTACCTCCGGCAAGGGGTTCTATTCCTTTCTGATGCATTGCGACACCGCGCCGTTCGACAACAATGATCTGCGTCTGGCGCTCAAATATGCGATAGACCGCGAGGCTATCCTCAAGCGGGTTCTGGGCGGGTTCGGCACCATTGGCAATGATTACCCGATCAACGGCAACTATGCGCTCGCGCCTACCGATATAGAGCAGCGCAATTACGATCCCGACAAGGCTGCATTCCACTTCAAGAAGTCTGGCCTTCAGGATCCAATTCTGCTGCGCACGTCGGAGGCGGCGTTCCCCGGCGCGGTCGAAGCGGCCCAGCTTTTCCAGTTGAGCGCGCAAAAGGCTGGCATCAAGATCAATGTGCAGCGCGAGCCTAGTGACGGCTACTGGTCGGAAGTCTGGAACGTCAAGCCGTTCTGCACCTCCTTTTGGGGTGGGCGTCCGACGCAGGATGCGCGCTATTCCACTTCCTACGTTTCCAACGCGGAGTGGAACGACACCCGCTTCAAGCGGCCCGACTTCGACAAGATGGTGGCGCAGGCGCGCGGTGAACTGGATGAGACAAAGCGGCGCGTACTTTATCGTGACATGGCGCTGATGGTGCGAGAGGAGGGCGGCCTGATACTGCCGGTATTCAACGACTACATCAACGCCTGCACGAGCCATCTTAAGGGTTTTGTTCCCGATATTGGCAATGACTTTTCCAATGGCCGCATCGCCAGCCGGGTCTGGCTGGAGGCTTGAGCCCGGAAATGATCGGACCTCAGGCGCGCCGCGTAGCCAAGACAATAGACACGGCGTTAGCCGGAGCGAGAAGCGATCAGCGATTGGATGCGCTCGGCGTCAGCAGGCGTCGCGGGGTTGTAGACAATCATGCCGAGCTCGGGTCGGCCGTCTACGGCAAAGACCGAGAACTCCAGCTCGATCAGCCCGATCTCGGGATGTCGCAGGCGCTTCACGCCTTCGCCATGCGCGGGGACTACGTCATTGTCGCGCCAGAGCGCCGCGAACTCCGGACTCACGCGGGACAGTTCTTCGACCAGTTCCGCGACCTCCGCGCCGGCGCCGGCGCGGACGGCGTCGGCCCTGAAGGACCCGACTACGAAACGCGCGACGCTCTGCCAGTCGTCCTGTGCGTCGCGCACGCGCGGATTGCCGAACATCAGGCGCAGGATGTTGCGCTGCTCGCGCGGCAGCTTGGAATAGTCAGTCAGCATTGCCGCGGCGGCACGGTTCCATGCCACCACATCCCATGTCGCGGTCTTGACGATCGCCGGGCTGGGGTCCAAGGCGTCGAGGACGCGCTGGAGGCGCGGGGTTACACTGTCGACGTTGCGGTAGCGAACCTCCGGCGGCCGCCCGAGACCCAGCATGAACAAATGCTCGCGTTCGGGTTCAGTCAGCATCAGGCCGGTGGCGATGCGGTTGAGCACGTCGGCTGACGGCGCGCCGCCCCGCCCCTGCTCCAACCAGGTGTACCAGGTCGGGCTGATGTTGGCGCGCTGCGCCACCTCTTCGCGGCGCAAGCCTTGCGTGCGCCGGCGCCCCGTGGCGAAGCCGAAAGTGGCCGGATCAAGGCGCATGCGGCGATCTCGCAAAAAGGTGCCAAGCCTGTTGCACGTGTCGATGGGCATTGCGATCCTGTTGGCTATTATACCATGATAAAGTCACTACTTTAATAGAATGAGCTATAGCGCAAGAAGGGCCTCCGAACAACAAGCGGAGACCTCCCATGCGTGTATTCCTCACCGGCGCGACCGGCTTCATCGGTTCCAGAATCGTGCCCCAACTTCTTGCCGCCGGTCATCAGGTGCTCGGCCTGACCCGCTCCGACGCCGGCGCGCGGTCGCTTGCGGCCGCGGGCGCCGAGCCCCATCGCGGCGACCTTGAGGACCTCGACAGCCTTCGCGAAGGCGCGGCGAGATCGGACGCGGTGATCCACACCGCCTTCGACCACAACTTTGCGAACTTCGTCGCGAATTGCGAGAAGGACAAGCGCGTCATCGAAGCGCTGGGCGGCGCGCTGGCCGGCTCGGACCGGCTGCTCATCATCACGTCGGGTGTGGGCATGGGCTCTGCCGAACACGGACAGCCGGCCAAGGAAGACGTGTTCAACACCGACCATCCCAATCCGCGCATCCTGTCCGAGCTTACCGGCGCGGCGATGGCTGAGAAGGGCGTCAAAGTATCGGTGGTGCGCCTGCCGCAGGTGCATGACACGGTGAAGCAGGGCCTGATCACACCGCTGATCGCGCAGACGCGCGCCAAGGGCGTGTCAGCCTATGTCGGCGAGGGCCGCAACCGTTGGTCGGCGGCGCATGTGCTGGATGTCGCGAAGCTCTATCGTTTGGCGTTGGACAAGCAGGAAGCCGGCGTGCGCTACAACGCCGTCGCCGAGGAAGGCATCCCGATGCGCGAGATCGCGGAAGTGATCGGCGCCGGCCTCAACGTGCCGGTGGCCTCGCTGTCGCAGGAAGAGGCAGCGGACCATTTCGGATGGCTTTCCATGTTCGCCGGCCTCGACCTGCCGGCGTCGAGCGAATGGACGCGTGCGCATCTCGGCTGGCAGCCGACGGGACCCGGCCTCATTGCCGACCTCGAGCGGATGGATTATTCGCAGGCGGCCGCGGCCTAGCTTGCGGGGCGGTTCGGCAACCAGTTGAACCGCCTCAACATTCCATGTCGGGTTAGGCGCGCAGCAAGTCCGCCAAACTGTCCGACTTTTCCACCTTGTCGGTGAGGTCCAGCCCTGACAGCAGATCGACCAGATGACTTTTCATCAGGGCGGCCGCGTCGGCGCTGTCGCCGGCCTCGATCGCATCGACCAGCGCGTGGTGGGCGTGCTTCTCGCAGGTGGCGTCGCGGCGCTTCCAATAGAGCGCTATGATCAGCGAGGAATGCGAGACGAGGTCGCGCACGAAGTTGGTGAACACCGAATGGGCGGCGATCTCGGCGATGCCGACATGGAAGCGCGCCGACAGCATGATGGCGTCGCTGTCACGGCCGTCGTGCAGCGCCTCGTGCTCCTTCTCGAGATGATGTCTCAGTTGCGCGATGTCCGACGGCACCGCCGCCCTGGCGGCGAGTGCCGCCACCTTGGGCTCGATCAGCGCCCTCGCCTCGAACACCTCGCGCGCCTCGATCTTCGACGGCTGCGCGACGAAGGCGCCGCGATTGGGCTCCAGCCGCGCCAGCCGGTCGTGGGCGAGCGCCTGCAGGGCGGCCCGAACAACCGTGCGGCTCACCGAATAGATCGACGCCAACTCGTCCTCGGGCAGCTTGGTGCCTGGCGCGAGGCGATGGCTGACGATGGCATCCCTCAGCCCATAATAGATCGGCGACCAGCGCGCAGCCGGTTTGTCGTCTCGATCGTCGTCCCTAAGTACCGTCAACATGCTTTCAATGCGCGGGTCCGACATGGCCCGATCTGCCCCCAAATCGCCGGCAGCCCGCCCAATCTAGTATCGCTCGCGCGGCGGTCAATCCCACCCAGCCCGGCGCCGGCCGGTCGTCCGGCAGCATGAAGCCGCCTAGACGATCTCAGCTTCCGTGGGCGAGAGCGGTGCGAACATGCCGGCAAACCGCTTGCCGCGCGGGGCCGCATAGCCGCCGATCTTCGACGTCTTCAAGCCGACCTTGAACAGGCTCTCGGCCAGCGTGACGGCGCAGACGACGCCATCGAGCACGGGAACGCCGTGCTCTTCGGACAGGCTGTGCGCGAGGTCGGCCATGCCGGCGCAGCCGAGGACGATCGCCTCGGCACCATCCTCACGGATGGCGCGCGCGATCTCCTGCGATATCTTGTGCCTGGCGTTCGAGCCTGGGCGTTCGAGCTCGAGCACGGCGACTTCGGACGAGCGCACCTTGGCGCAGCGCGAGGCGAGGCCGTATTTGGCCAGATTGTGCTCGATCGCCGGCACCGAGCGGGCAAGTGTGGTGACGACGCTGAACTTGCCGGCGACCAGGCTGGCAAGGTGGAAGGCCGCCTCGCCGATGCCGATGACCGGAGCCTCGGTGGCGCAACGTGCGGCATCGAGCCCGGTATCGTCGAAGCAGGCGATGACATAGGCATCCGCGGCCGGCGCCTTGCCCATCTCGGCGATGATGCCAGGAATGGCGAACACCTCGTCGAAGTAACCCTCAATGCTCGGCGGACCGTCAGCCGGATTGACGGCGACGATTTCAGTCGCAGCGGACGCGACGGAAGATGCCGCCTCGCCTACCTTGGCAGTCATCGATGCGGTCGTGTTGGGGTTGATGACGAGTATGCGCATTAAATCAGCCTCAGATCTCGCCGCCGAGATAAAGACGCTGGACCCGGTCGTCGGTCAGCAATTCGGTGGAGTTGCCGCTCAGCGCGACGCTGCCGGTGGTCAGCGCATAGGCCCGCTGCGAGATGCGCAGCGCCATGCGGGAATTCTGCTCGACCAGGAGCACACTGACCTTCTCGTCGCGGTTGATGGCGACGATCGAGCGGGCGATATCCTGGACGAGCTTTGGCGCGACACCGAGCGACGGTTCGTCGAGCAGCAAAAGCCTGGGCTTCGCCATCAGGGCGCGGCCGATGACCAGCATCTGCTGCTCGCCGCCGCTCATCGTGCCGGCGGCCTGCGAGAAGCGCTCCTTGAGGCGCGGAAAGCGCCCCAGCACCATCTCCATCGATGCGGCGATCTCGGATTTGCTCGAACGCGTGAAGGCGCCCATCAGGAGATTGTCCCTGACCGTCATATACGGGAAGACGCGGCGCCCTTCCGGCACCATGGCGATGCCCATCTTGACGATCTCGTCCGGGGCGGCGCCGTCGATGCGTTTGCCGCTGTAGTGGATCTCGCCGGACCTTATCTTGCGCAGGCCGGTGATGGCGCGAAGGATCGAGGACTTGCCGGCGCCGTTGGCGCCGATGAGCGCGACGGTCTCGCCTTCGTTGACCTCGAGCGAAACGCCTTTCAGCGCATAGACGTGGTCGTAGTAGAGTTCGACATTGGTGAAGTTCAGGATCCGGTTCATAGGCCGATCGCCTCGTCTTCGCTGCCGAGATAGGCTTCGATCACCTTGTCGTCGGCCTGGATTTCCGACGGGGTACCCTCGGCGATCTTCTGCCCGAAATTGAGGACGACGATGCGGTCCGAGATCCTCATGACGGCTGGCATGTCGTGCTCGACGAGCAGGATGGTGAGGCCGCGCTCGCGCAGGCGACGCACCATGGCCACCATTCGCATCGTCTCGTCGTGGTTCATCCCGGCGAAAGGTTCATCGAGCAGCAGAATGGACGGGTCCGTGGCGAGACCGATGGCGATGCCCAGTGCCCGCAAATGGCCGTGCGGCAGATTGCGGGCGGTCTCTTCGGCGAGTGAGGAAAGACCGAGCAGTTCCAGTATCTCATCGGCCGATGCGCCGAAGGCCGCCTCGTCGGCCTTCGCCGTGCCTGTGCCGAGGAAGAAGCCGAAAAGGCTCGCCTTCGAGCGCAGATGGTGCGCGATGACGACGTTGTCGCGCACGCTCATGTTTTTAAAGATGGTCGTTTCCTGGAACGTGCGCACGACGCCCCTGCGGGCGGCGATGTGCGGCGCGAGTCCGGAGATGCGTTCGCCCTTCAAGCGCACCTCGCCGGTTGTCGGCCGCAGGAACGACGAGATCAGCTTGAACAGCGTCGACTTGCCGGCGCCGTTCGGCCCGATGACCGACAGGATTTCCTTTTCGCGCACCGAGAAGGAGACGTTATTGACCGCGACGAGGCCGCCGAAGCGTTTTGTCAGGCCGGAGACTTCGAGCATTTCGGCCATGGCTCAACCCTTTTTCCGGGTCATTTCGGCAAGGCTGAGCAAGCCGTTGGGCAGCACCAGCATCAAGACGATCATCAGGCCGGAATAAATGAGCAACTGGAACTGGCCGGTCTGGAACAGAAGGTCCCAGCCGAAATAAAGCACCAGCGTGCCCAGCATCGGTCCGAACACGTAGCCGAGGCCGCCGAGGAAGCAGTTCAGCATGAAGTTGACGGAATCGGTGACGGTGAAGCTCGACGGATAGATCGACTGCGAGATTGCGGCAAAGATGGCGCCGGATACGCCGCCGAAGAAGGACGAGACGGCATAGGCGATGACGCGCAGATAGGCGATGTTGACGCCGATCGAGGACGCGAGCTCCTCGTTCTGCTGCAGCGACTGACAAAGCTTGCCGATGCGCGAATTGACCAGCCGGTACATCACCGCGAAGCAGACCACCATGACGGTGACCGCGAGCAGATAGAAGGCAAGACGCGAATTCTGCAGCACGGCGAAATCCGGAATGACGGTCAGGCCGAAGATCGACAAGGCGCCCGGTAGAGGAATGCTGACGATGCCCTTGGCGCCGTTGGTGATCGGCAGGGCCAGCGCGAGCAGGCGCGCGACCTCGGTCAGAGTCAGTGTCACCATGGCGAAGTAGACCCCGCGCAGCCGCAGAATCGGCAGGCCGATCAGCACGCTGGCCGCGGCGCAGAAGAGACCGGCCACCGGCAGCGTCGGCCAGAACGACCAGCCATGGTTCATCACCAGCACGGCCGACACGTAGCCGCCCATCAGCGCATAGGCGCCCTGGCCGATGTTGATGCGGCCGATGTAGAAGGTGAGCCACACGCCGGCGCTGCCGATGCTGAGCAGCGCCACGGAGGTCAGCGTGTAGTAGAGGTCGATGCGGCCGCTCGCCGAGATCGCCGCCGGCACGGCGATGAAGACTATCGCCAGGAAGGCGACGACCGAAGCGATTTTCACATTGCGTTTGTGGGTCATGGCGCTGTCAACCCCACGGCTTGCCCATCAGCCCGTTGGGGCGGATCGACAGAAAGACCATCAGGGCGGCAAAGATCACCAGGTAGGTGACGTCGCCATATTCGCGCAGCACTGTGAGGCCGACCGATTCCATCATGCCGAGGATGAAGCCGCCGGCGATCGCGCCGCCGACGACGCCGGCGCCGCCGATCATCACCATCAGGAAGGCCTTGATCGAGATCGGGCCGCCGATGCCGGAATTGACGCCGGTGATGGTGACCAGCAGCCCGCCGACGACGCCGGCCAGCATCGCGCCCATGGCGAAGCCGATCATCGAATAGCGGTCGACCCTGACACCCATCAGCTGGGCGGCGACGCGATCCTGGGCGAGCGCCCGCATGGCGCGGCCGACCCTGCTGTACTGCATGTAGAGGACGAAGGCGGCGATGAAGACGATGGCGAGGGCGCCGACGACCATGCGGTCGTAAGGCATGATGATGCCGGCGTCGTTGAAGACGCCCTTGACGATCTTGGGAACGCCGCGCTGCTTCTCACCGAAGAGGAGCAGGATGACGGCATCGAAGAAGAAGGCCGTCGCCGCGGCAAGCAACATCGTGCTCTCCTCGCGATGACTGCGCCGGATGACGGTGCGGAAGAGAAATTTCTCCATCAGCGCGCCGATGACGGCGAGCGTGACGCCGGAGGCCAGCAGCGCCACCACGAAAGGCAGGCCGAGCTGTCCGTAGACGGTGTAGGTGATGAACCCGCCCAGCACGTACATCTGTCCGTGCGCGAAATTGAGCACGTTCATCAAGGCGAAGATCAGGGTGAGGCCCAGCGCGATCAGCGCATACTGAGCACCGAGATACAATCCGTTGGCGATCACCTGTTCCATGGATACCTTCGATCTTCCGGGAGCCCGGAACGCCGTCCGGACCCCCGGCATGCGGGAGGAATTAACCTAGGAACCGAACCTTAGTCGACAGAACCGACGAACAAGGTCTGGAATGCACCGTCCTTGTACTCATTAACCACCATCGGCACCGAGAGCTGGCGCTTCTGGCCGAACGACGTCGTGCCGACATAGCTCAGCTTGGCGTCGCCCTTCAGGAACGGATTGGGCGCCGAGAAGGTGTCCATGGTCTTCTTGAATTCCGCGACATCGTTGATCGCCTTGGGGTTGGCCTTCAGCGTTTCGATGATGTATTCGAGCGCGTAGACCTTGGTGTTGGACTCGTCGTTATATTCGCCGAACATCTTGGTATAGCGGGTGACGAACTCCTTCATCGAGTCCGAGGCGATCTCCGGCGTGGAGGCACCACCGACGGAAATGAAGCCGTTGGCGTATTCACCGGCTCCCTCCTGAAGAACTTTCGCGTCCTGCGCCGTTTCGGTCGAGATCAGGCCTTCGTAGCCGAGCTCGCGAGCGGCGCGGATGAGCAGCGGCGCATTGGCCGGCGCCACGCCCGACAAGACGAGCAGGTCGGGCTTCAGCGCGACGATCGGCGTCAGCACCGGCGTGAAGTCGCGGGTGTCGTTCTGGTAGGTGTCGTTCTGCGCGACGACATCGAGCCCGAGCGCCTTGGCCGCCTCGACGCCGCTGTCACGCTGGCTGAGCGGGTCGGATTCGTTGGCGGCGACAAAGGCGATCTTCTTCACGCCTTTGTTTTCCTTGAGATATTTGTAGATAGCCGGGCCCGACTGATAGTTGGCGATCATGCCAAGCACGGCATTCGAGGCGGGCTTCTGGTAAAGCGCCTTCGGGAAGGCGTAGGGGAAATAGATGATGCCGTTGGCCTCGGCGACGGGGCGGACCGCGGCGGCGCCATCATCGACATTCGGTCCGACGACATAATGGATGCCTTCCTGCGCCATCTTCTCCATGCCGGCGATGGCGCGCTTGGGATCCTTCTGGTCGTCGAAGGTGACGATGTTGATGTTGTAGGTGTCATTGCCGATCTTGACGCCGCCGGTCTCGTTGATCCAGGCGGCGCGCGTCTGCATCGAGCGCACATTCGACGTGCCCCAGGCGGCGGCGGGACCGCTGGTGACGCCAACGAAGCCGATTTTCAGCTCCTTGTTTTCAGCTAGCGCCGACGGCATGCCGACAGCGGCGATCGCCAGGGTCGAGACGGCGCCAAGCGCCAATGATTTGAGAGTCGAGCGTCGGTTGATCATCTGCAGTTCCCCTTTGGTTACCGCGCTTTGTTTTTGCTCAGCGGCTGCGCGGATAGCGTAAGGGAAACTGCCTGCGGCAGATTGTCAACATTTTTCTGCAGTATTGTATACAATATTTTGGGGCGGCTATCCGAGGCCCATGATTAGCCCGCGTGGCCGGACCCGGGCGGCTGCCGAGGTGGCAGATCGCGCGATCGCCGCTGGCAGCCTATTTCCCGCAATGATGATCGTTGATCTTGTTCAGTGCGTACGCATCCGGCCCAGTCCGATGGTAGGAGCAGGCCCCTGCGGCTGTTGTGACCAGCATGACATCATAGTAGCGCGGGCCGCCGAACAGGATATCGATGATATCGCCATTGGCGGGGACGTAGCGTTCACGCTCGACCGTTTGCTGGCGGTGGTGCCGATCGCCGGCGGATGTCGGGCTGGACATGCCAACCGCCGCGGCCAGAACAAGAGTGGAGATCGCAAGATAATTCGTCATCGGCGGAACCCTTCTGGCCATACGGATCACCAGCATATCCAAAATCGCCAGCGGAACAAAAGTTCCGTCAGAGAACTCAGCAACATCTCTCGCTCGAGAAAGACGCCCGCTGTTCCTGGCGCAAAAAATTCTGACGAGTCGGACGGTGCTGCCCTGGCAGATCGTATGCAGTCGAAAACACCCGTCGCTTCCTGCTCCTGCGGCTGCAGGCAGGTCTGCAATCTGTCATATCCCTGGCCGAAACCCTAAGTGCAGGTGCCGCAGCTTGTCGGGATTGCGCATGACATAGATCGCCGCGATCTTGCCGTCCTCGATGTCGAGGGCAGTTGTCTGAAGCTCGCCGTCGACCTCCAGCGTGACGAAGCCGGGCAGGCCGTTGATGAAGCCGTAGCGGATCAGCTTCGAGGGGTTGTCCTTGAGCCACGCCGCGACGACCGCGTATTGCGTCATGACCGCCTGGTAACCAAGCGCCGGCTCGGTCGCCGCGGCACGCTTGCCGCCGCCATCGGCATGCGCCGTGACATCGGCGCTCAGCATCGCGCCGAGCGCCTTCATGTCGCCGCTGCGCGAAGCCTGGAAGAAGGCTTCGGCGATCTCCAGTCCGCGCTGCTTCTCGACCTTGAACCGGGGCCGTGCCTCGCGGACATGCTCACGCGCGCGGGCGGCAAGCTGGCGGCATGCCGCCGGATCGCGCTCGATCTCAGCCGCGACTTCCTCGAATTGAAGTCCGAATACATCGTGCAGCAGGAAGGCGGCGCGCTCGAGCGGCGACAGGCGCTCCAGCGCCATCATCAGCGGCAACGTAACGTCGTCGGCCTCGTCTTCCTCCACGAGCGGCTCGGGCAACCAGGGGCCGACATAGGTCTCGCGCTGATGCCGCGCCGATTTGAGCTGGTCGAGGCACAGTCGCGTGACCGTGCGGCGCAGGAACGCCTCGGGCCAGCGCACCTCGGCGCGCTCGGTCCTCATCCAGCGGATGAAGGCCTCCTGCACCACGTCCTCGGCATCGGCGACCGAGCCGAGCATGCGGTAGGCGAGCCGCATCAGCTTCGGGCGCAGCGGCTCGAATTCGGCCGCCGCGCCCGTGAATGCCGGCGCCGTCGTCAAGCGGCGGCCGCCTTGTCGGCAGTCTTGGCGGCAGCCGCCTTGTCGGCAGCCGCCTTGTTGGAAGCCTTGACCGCCGCCGGATCGACAAAGCCGCCAAAGCCGACCGCGATGCGGTTCCAGCCATTGATTATGTTGATCATCAATGTGAGCTTCACCCGCTCCTCCTCGGAGAAATGCGCTTCCAGCGCTTCATAGGCCGCCTCATGCGTATGGCCTTCGCAAATCCTGGTCAGCGCCTCGGTCCAGCCGAGCGCCGCGCGCTCGCGGTCAGTATAGCACGGAGCCTCGCGCCAGGCCGACAACAGATAGATGCGCTGCTCGGTCTCGCCGCCCTCGCGGGCATAGGTCGAATGCATGTTGATGCAGTTGGCGCAGCCATTGATCTGGGAGGCGCGGATCTCGACGAGCTCGGCAAGCGCCGGGTCGAGGCTGCCGGCAATGGCGAGCGAGGCGCGGTGCCACTCCTTCATCAGCGACGGGGCGGCGGCAAGGGGATCAAGTCTGACAGTCATGGTCGGTTCCTTTCGTTGGTTCCGACCTCAAGACGAGCAAGGCCCAGCGTCTTGTGACATCGGCCCCAGAATTTTTTTGCCGCCCTGGCCGCCGCTTGACCGGTCGTGCCTGTTCTCGGACCGCCCGGCACCTTCGTTGGCTGATGGACGCCACATTCGCCTACAAGCAGTTTGACACCAGGACCGCCGAAGAAAGATAACGGCAATCGCGACGGCGGATTTCCGACAATGACCGGTGCCGATGGCAGCTATCCTGCGTTCGTTCGGCCGCAAGCCACCAGCGCAGGCGCGCATAAGGAATAGCCGACAGATGACAGCCAGAGTGATCGTCCTCGACGCCAGGCCGCTCGGTACAGATGATGTCGCCGAGATTGCGCGACGCAATGCCCGGCTTGTGCTCGGTGAGGAAGCCATGCGCCGCATCCGCGCGAGCCGCGCCCTCATCGAGCATCTCACCCGGCTCGGCAAGCCGCTCTATGGCGTCACCACCGGGCTTGGCGCCTGTGTCGACACACCGCTGGCAGAGGCCGACCTGATCGCCTTCCAGCACAGCGTGCCGCTCAGCCACTCGATGGGCGCCGGCCCGTCGCTGCCGACCGAGGCGGTGCGGGCGCTGATGACGGCGCGCATCTGCGGCATGGCCGCGGGCGGTACCGGCGCCTCGGAGGGCGTGGTCATGGGCCTGATCGCGGCGCTCAATGCCGGCGTGCACCCGATGATTCCGAGCTGGGGATCGGTCGGCGCTGCGGACCTTGCGCCGCTCGGCCATCTGGCAAGGGCGCTGCGCGGCGAAGGCGAGGCGGAATATCAGGGCAGGATCATGCCGTCGGCCGAGGCCCTACGGCTCGCCGGGCTCGAACCGCTCGACCTGCGCGAGAAGGACGGGCATGCCATCATCGTCGCCAACAGCCTTTCGACCGGAACGGCCTGCCTGGCGCTCGAAGAGGTCGCTTGCCTGATCGACTGGTCGCTGGCGGCGGTCGCGCTGAATTACGAGGCATTCCGTTGCACGCTCAAGGCCATCGACGAGGAGGCGCTTGCCGCGCGACCGGCATTCGGCCAGGTCGAGATCGGCGCCCGGCTGAGGGCCGAGCTTTCGGGAAGCGGGCTTTGGCAGGAGAATGCCGCGCGACGGCTGCAGGATCCGCTGAGCTTTCGCTGCGTCCCGCAGGTATGGGGCGGCCTGCTGCATGCGTATGAGCAGGCCAAGCTGGCGACCGAGATCGAGCTCGGCCATTCCGGCGACAATCCCGTGATCCTGCCTGATGCCGAACGCGTCCTTTCCAACGGCAATTTCGACCTGACGGCGTTCACGCTGGCCTGGGAGCATCTTGGCCAGGCGCTGGCGCACTGCGCCGTCGGCACCGCCAACCGCTCGATGAAGCTGATGTCGCCGACCGTGGCGGAACTGCCGCGCTTCTTGTCGGCCAGGGGCGGAAGCCGCCAAGGCTATGCCGAATTGCAGAAGCCGGTGGCGGCGCTCGAGGCGGAGATCCGCCATCTCGCCAATCCGATGTCGCTCAGCCCCTTGGCCATCTCGGACGGCGTCGAGGACCAGTCGTCGATGGCGCCGCGCGTGGTTGCCAAGACCGCGGGGATCATCGAGCGCCTGCGCTACCTGGTAGCGATGGAACTGATCTTCTCGGCCACCGGCGTCGAACTGCGCGGCGTGCTCGACAGCATGGGCGAAGGCCCGCGGCGCAGCTATGCCACCGTGCGCGCGCTGGTCGCACCGCTCGACGACGACCGCGAAATGAGCGCCGACATGGCGCGGGTCGCCAGGATGGTGGCCGGGCCGCGGCTCTGAGCGGACGAGAGGCCGCAGCAAGCACGCCGCGTCCGTGGCGGGTCGTCGCACCCCTGGGTCATGTTCATTCACGAGGTGATGTCGGCGAAGCTCGCGCCGCCGATATTCTGGTCCGCCACGCCCGACTTCGAACAAAGGAAGCCCGCTGGTTGCTCCGGGAAGCAGCCGGCGGGCTCTTACGCGCGCGGGAGAGCGGCCGCAACAGGTTTTGGGACAGAAACTCGACCGCTCTGGCATGCCCAATGCTTGATTTGCGCTGTGGTTCCCACACGCGAATGCCAGCGTACGAATCCGTACCCAAGTCGCCAAAATGACATTCATCCTTGCCTGGGATTGAGCTTGGGAGGATACAAGTCGATCGCTTGCTGACTGTTTGGGCGCAAGCGGCTGAGAGATGGCTGAGCCGCCCGTGCTCTTGCCCCTAAACGGAGGCTATGAGCATGGCTCACTTTCAGCAATCAGTCATTCGCAATCGTCTGCTGGCATCTCTATCGCCGGACGACTTTGCCTTGGTGCAGCCGCATCTCGAGGCCGTTACGTTTGAGGTGCGCGAACACCTGTTCAGAGCCGACCAGAAGATCGCGCACGTCACCTTCCCCGAATTTGGGGTTGCCTCAATCGTCGCCGACACCGGGGAAGGACGGTTCGAGGTCGGCATGGTCGGATCGGAGGGTCTTGTGGGTGTCCCCATCGTGCTTGGCGTGGATCGTTCGCCGCACACCTGCCTGGTCCAGGCTTCTGGAGAAGCCGTGCGCATAGGGGCGGAGGCACTTCACGCGGCGATGGACCAGAGCCTCACGCTGCGCGCCCTGCTTCTGCGCTTCGTGCACACCTTTATCGTGCAGGTCAGCCAGACGGCCTATGCCAACGCCGGCTACTCCATTGAAGAGCGGCTGGCGCGGTGGCTGCTCATGACCCATGACCGGCTGGAGCGTGACGACTTGCCTATCACGCACGAGTTCATGAGCGTCATGCTGGGCACGCGCCGTCCCGGCGTAACGCTGGCGGTGCAGATGCTCGAGGGCGTCGGCGTGATCCGCGCCACGCGTGGTCACATCACGGTGAGGGATCGCGACAAGCTGGAACAGATTGCCGGCCAGTCCTACGGCTTCGCCGAGAAGGAATACTCCAACGTGTTCCAGTTCCCGATCAAACGGGGCGCATGAGGTGGCCTTGCGCTACTTCATGAACATGCGCTACCGCGGTCGGCTGATACCCGACTATGAAGGCGATGAACTGGCAAACGAGGAAGCCGTGCGCGGACATGCGCTCGCCACCGCTCGGGATCTGGTCTTCCGCACCCGCATGGACACAATCCGCAGCTGGTTCGACTGCAGTTTCGAGGTCACCGACGAGAGCGGCAGGGTCGTGCTGGCGATGCCGTTCGACGAGGTGATTCCGGGGTCCGCGGGACCAGCCTGACTGCTCCGGAAGACACTGGAGCGATGTCACCCGGACCTCGCCGCCGCCGAACTGTCCGGAATCATACGAAGCCTTGAAGACCGCGAAAATCCGCTTTCTAAATTCTCCAGTCAGGTTCAGGGAGGAATCTCGATGACCCACGCTTTTCACGCCCTCACGGTAGAGAGGGCGGCCGAGGCCTATGTGCGCTCAAGAGGCAAGGCGCGGTTCCTGTCCATCGCCCAGGCGATCCGCGCCATTCGAACACTCATGCCGGCATGCAAGGCCACCGACCGCGAGTTGGAAGAGTTGCTGGCGCAAGCATGCATTACGCACGGCGTGGCGATCGCTTTCGACGCAGGAACGGCCGGCGGCTCACAAACGCGGCTCCATTCCTAGGGCAGGAGATGTCCGCGCCCGAGCAGACACCCACCCCATCGGACATTCGCCGAACGATTGTCCGCTACCTGCTCGACAATGCCCACAACCCGTGCATCTCGATAGCTGAGGGGATCTGTGCCGTGCGGAGAACGTTCCCTTCGTGTGAACTGACGGATCGGCAACTCGGCGATCTCATTGCGCAGATCGCCATCGACGCAGGATTTGCGATCGAATTCGACGCGGCGGATCCTGCCAGGCCCCTTCCCCGAAATCGTGCCGCGGATCCTCCTCGCCATGCACGTGCCTCACGCGGCCGAAAGGCAGCCGCTTACCACGGCATCGCCGGTCATCCCCTTCTCCCAGCTAAAGGCATTGGCCAGAAGCCATAGCGATCGACAAGCACCCGGTGTTGCACCCCCTGCTGCGGGCGGTGTGTCGTGAGCGCTGGCATCCACTCGATTCCTGCCGAATTTCCGGATAGCGTGGGCGATAGATGGCTCAGTTCCGGTGGGTGAATCATAATCAGGCCGCACGTCGAGAGATTGACGGGCAGCACCTTTGCTCCCCCAAGACCGAGAGCAATGGCGCGCGAAGTGAGTACGATTATATGCGCCGTGCGACAGCCGCCGGCCTCGTCATTTCGTATACCGAGCAAGCAATTAAGTATGCCGATCAAGCAATTAGCTATATTGGCAGGATAGCGGAATTCGCCTTCACCACTGCCAAACCAATTGAGTTCGGAGAGACCGGAGCCTATCGAAAACAAGAAGGGAGGCCTTTGCCAACCACTTGGACACTGCTTTGCCCTTGGATCCATCCCAAAACAACAATAGGGAGTCTCAGCCCGCTCCCGCCGAGGCGATATTCGCCAATCCATGCAGTTTCGGGCTCGGCCAATCAGAAAGCCTATCCGACAGATATACCAAACAATACCTTCGAATTGGTGGCAGCCGGCGCCACTTTCAGCCACGATGCGCTGTCACGCAGCGGCTCGAATAGCCCGGCCTTTGAAGTGATTAATGAGCTTGGACGACATTATCGAACATCGTATAGCGGACGACGGTCAGCTTGAACGCACGATCAAGAAGCGCGTCATCGTTGGCCCCGTTGGATAGGACAAAGTGAAAATTGCGGCCTCATATCTCAAAACGGATCGGTAGGCCTGCGAGATGGTTTCGAAGCCTGCGGGGTCGCCCACGGTGCTCAAGGCGAGAATTTTAAGAGACGTTCAACAATGACCCAGCACGCAGAAAACGCTCGAATTCTCATGTACAGCCACGACACGTTCGGGCTCGGCCACCTGCAGCGCTGCCGGACGATCGCGCATTCGCTGGTCGAGGATTTCCGCGGGCTTCAGGTGCTCATAATTTCGGGTGCGACTATCGCCGGCGCCTTCGATTACCGCGCTCGAGTCGACTTCGTGAAGATCCCCAGCGTCATCAAGTTGCGCAACGGCGAATACACCTCGCTGGAAAAGGATATCGATCTGCATGAGACGCTGAGGATGCGCCAGTCGATCATCCGCCACACGGCCGAGAGCTTCCGGCCGGATATCTTCATCGTCGACAAGGAGCCGCTCGGCCTGCGCGGCGAGATTGAGGACACGCTGTCCTACCTCAAAACGCGCGGCACCACGCTCGTGCTTGGCCTGCGCGAGGTGATGGATGCGCCGCATCTGCTCGAGGCAGAGTGGGCGCGCAGGGATGTGATGCGCAAGATAGGCCTGTTCTACGACAAGATCTGGGCCTATGGTCCGCCGGATTTCTACGATCCGTTGACCGGCCTGGATGTGCCTCCCGCTATCAGGGCAAAGATAAGGTTCGTCGGTTTCCTGCAACGCAGCCTGCAACGGAACGAATTGCCCGGCCACCGGCCCGAGGGCGAGTATATCCTCGTTACCACCGGTGGCGGGGGTGACGGCGCCGAACTGATCCACGACGTCGTCGATGCCTATCAGCAGGATCCACAATTGCAGCATAGGGCGCTGATCGTGCTTGGGCCCTACATGCCGGCGCGCAAGCGCAACAAGCTGCTCAAGAAGGGGGCCAAGATCCCCTACATCAAGATCATCGAGTTCGACAACCGCATGGAAGACCTGATTGCCGGCGCCAAGGCGGTGGTGGCGATGGGCGGTTACAACACCTATTGCGAGATACTGTCTTTCGACAAGCCGGCGCTGATCGTCCCGCGCATCGAGCCCCGCGAGGAACAATTGATCCGAGCCCGGCGAGCAGCCGAGCTCGGCCTCGTCGAGATGCTGTTGCCCGAGGAAGCCAAGGATTCCCAACGGTTTGCCGATGCGCTGGTGGCGCTGCCGAACCGGCCCCGCCCCTCACAGAGCAATCCGCATCTGACGCTGGAAGGGCTGCCTCATATTTCCGAAATCGTCGCGGAACTGCTCGACCGGCGGGCCGGCCATCACCTGTCGGTCATTGAGGGAATCAACTGACTTGCAAAATCGCAAGATCGTCGTGGTTCTGAAGGGCTATCCGCGGCTGTCGGAAACCTTCATCGCGCAGGAACTGCTCGGTCTGGAGCGAGCGGGGTTCGACCTGATACTGGTCGCGCTCAGGCGGCCAACCGACGCAAAACGCCACCCCGTGCATGACGAGATCAAAGCGCCCGTCCACTATCTGCCGGAATATCTGCATCAAGAGCCGCTGCGCGTGCTTCGCTCGCTGTTTGCTTATCTGCCGCGACCGGCCTTCTGGCGCGCGCTCGCATCGCTGGCCAGCGATATCCCTCGCGACTTTACGCGCAATCGCGCGCGCCGCTTCGGGCAAGCGCTCGTGCTGGCGGCCGAATGGCCGGAAGGCGCGGAATGGTTGCATGCGCATTTCGCGCACACGCCGGCATCGGTTACCCGCTACGCCAGCCAGCTTCGTAGCCTGCCCTGGAGCTGCTCAGCCCACGCCAAGGACATCTGGACTTCGGCGGACTGGGATCTGGCTGGCAAGCTTTCCTCTGCGCGCTGGACGGTCACTTGCACGAAGACCGGCTTCGACCGTCTGAAAGAACTCGCCAACGGCAACTCGTCAGTGCATCTGAGCTACCATGGGCTCGACCTTCATCGCTTCGGCAGTTTCGGCGGCGCGCGAAAACAGCATGACGGCTCGGCGCCGGACGAACCGGTTGTCATTTTGAGCGTCGGGCGCGCCGTTGAAAAGAAAGGCTACGATACCTTGCTGGAGGCCCTTGCCCTCTTGCCCGGCGATTTGGCGTGGCGTTTCGAGCATATCGGCGACGGCGAGAAACTGGAACGGCTCAGGGCGCTGGCGCAAAAGCTCGGACTGAGCGGTCGCGTCTCCTGGAAAGGAGCGCTTGCTCAGGAGCAGGTACTCGAGCACTACCGCAGCGCCGACATCTTCGCGCTGGCCTGCAGGATCACCGCAAATGGCGACCGCGACGGTCTGCCGAATGTTCTCGTGGAGGCTGCCAGCCAGCGGCTTGCCTGCGTGTCGACCGATATTTCCGGCGTGCCGGAGCTTTTGTTGCCGGATGAGACCGGGTTGCTGGTTCCGACGGAAAACCCGGTTGCCCTGGCACAGGCGCTGGAGCGCCTGATCCGTGATCCTGTGCTGCGCGCCCGCCTCGGCGAGGCCGCTGAGCGGCGCGTGCGCGGCAATTTCGATCATATGGCAAGCATTGGGCAGCTCAAGGAGCTGTTCGAGCGCGAGTGGCGGGCCGCCGATTGAAGCAGCTGCGCGCCTTCCTCTATGTCCAGCACCTGCTCGGCATCGGCCACCTCGCGCGCGCCAGCCGCATTGCGGCGGCTCTGGCCGATGACGGGTTTGACGTAACCGTCGTGACCGGCGGAGCGCCGGTCGCGGGGTTTCCAGGACCGGGGGTAAAATCCGTAATCCTGCCACCCGTCACCTCCGGTGATGAAGGATTTTCCGAACTTGTCGATCTGCAGGGCAAATCCATCGATGATGATTTCAAGAAATCGCGTTCACAGATGCTGCTGCAGGCATTCCGGGATTGCCGGCCTGACATCGTCATTATCGAGGCGTTTCCATTTGGACGCCGGCAGATGCGTTTCGAACTCTTGCCGCTGATCGAAGCCATCGACGCGACGTCGCCCAGGCCGCTGCTGGCAACGTCCGTCCGCGATATCCTCCAGGAGCGCGTCAAGCCAGGCCGAAACGAGGAGACGGTCGATCTCATCAACAGGCACTTCGACCTTGTCATGGTCCACGGCGATCCGGCTTTCGCAACCATCGACAGGACATTTCCACTGGCTGGGACGATCAAGGCCGAGATCACCTACACGGGGCTTGTTGCCGCGCCGCCTCCGCCCGCGGCCTCCGAGCGCTTCGACGTTCTGGTGTCGGTTGGCGGCGGGGCTGCCGGAAAGGTCCTGGTCAGCTCCACCATCGCGGCGGCACGGCATGCCAGCAACGGTTGGAAATGGTGTTTGATCACCGGTCCAAACCTGCCGAAGGACGAGTTTGACGCGATCGCACGCGATGCCACGCCGGGGCTGTCCATCTTCAGGTTCCGCGAGGATTTCGCCAGCCTGCTTACCGGTGCCCGCCTGTCGGTCTCGCAGGCGGGCTACAACACGGTCTGCGATGTCCTGCGCGCGGGTTGTCGCTCCCTGCTCGTTCCGTTTGCAGCCGGCGGGGAAACCGAGCAGACGGTTCGCGCCCTGATGCTCGGGGAACTCGGTCTGGCAACCGTACTGACGGAAAATGACCTAACGCCTGAAGGTCTGGCGCGAGCGATCGAACAGGCGCTTGCGGCACCGACGCCATCCGCGCATCGTCTCGATCTGGAAGGCGCGCGTCACTCGGCGCAAATCCTGCGCGAGCGGTATCGAACCTGGTGCCTGAAAACACGGCCCGGTTTTGGAAAAGCACACGATCAAACAGACCAGGGATCCTAGAGCTTTTCACCGTTTCACGGAAATGGCGAAACGCTCTATCTCTTTGTTTTGACACAATTCCCGTGTCACACTTTTCCTGGAATTGTTCTAGACCCGTCGCAAATGCGTGGTCAGTCGATGACCGCGACTGCGTCAACTTCGATCAGATAGTCGGGAGACAGGCTCGCCACGCCAAGCACCACGTCGGCCGGTTTGTGATCTCCGAACAGCTCTACCCGAGCCTTTTCGATGATCGGCAGGCATTCATCGCGGTGGTAGTTGACCACATAGATCGTGATCCTGGTGACCTGCGCAGGCGTCGCACCGGCAGCGGCAAGCGCCCGGCCGAGATTGGTAAACACTTGGCGCGCCTGGGTCGCAAGATCACCACGGCCGACAAGCTTGCCATGCAGGCCTTCGGGCTCCTGGCCCGAGATGAATACCAGCTTGCTGCCTGTCGCAACGACGACCTGGCTGTAGGTCTGGGGAACCGGCAGATCCTTGGGGTTGATGCTTTGGAGCGTCACTTGTCGGTCTCCTGTGGGGCGATTTCAATTTAATGCATGTCGCCCAGTGCAGCGGCTCTGGGAGAACGACATGCATCAAAACAAAGACTTAAGCGCGTCGCCTGAATCCGTTTCAGCGCGACGCGCTTTAGACAGATCCGATCAGCATGAAGCGCGTGTAATTTTTTGTCGGCAGTTCGCCGGAGAACCGCACCTCCCGTAGCGCCGCCATTGCTTCGAAAGCCGCAAGTGAAGCCACGCAGTTGACGTGCGTCGGCTCGCTGAAATAATCGTTCGATTGCAGCAGAACATTCGTACCCTGCGGAAGCAGAGCAAGCCAGGCGCGCAGATCGGCTATGTGTTCGCAACTCGTATTGACCGTCAGGTCGGGCCGCCCGGCCGCGTAGTCGAGCGCGTACATATCGGCCGTCAGCGCCCGGAACCGGTCGCCGGCTTCCCGGTTGAAGGTCCTGGCGACCGGCGCGACTTCGGGATCGATGTCGATGCTATCGACCGCCACGATGTCGAAGCGGGCGTCGTTGAAAAGCATTGCCGGCAACACGCCGTACCAGCCACCCAGAACCCATATGCGCCCGAACCGGCCGCCGCAGCTTTCGAACAGCTTGTCGAGCGCCCACATCTTGCAGGCGACCTGCTTGTGGTTAAAGGCGTTGGCGATATCGGCCTTCGGATGCTTGGCGATGACGCGCGCCAGCCCTGCCACGAGAGGGTCGTTGAGGTAGGCGGCAATCCCCCGCGTGAGGTCCAAGGCTTGCTCGTGCCCGTCCATGCCGGCATTGCGTGGTTGCGTGACATCCATCATATTCGTTCTTGTATGTTGGGATTTCGGGCGACACAACGCAATCTTGCCTCCCGCAAAGCTGTTGGATTCGCGGACGTGATCATGCCGCAAGCCGCTTCGCCATTGCCCGGTGCCGGAGAGAGGCTGTTGCATCTGTCCGGGCCACCGGCGTCCATCAGCCAGCAGCAGCCGCGCAGCCGCGGCCTCGTGCCGCTCGCTGGCGACGAAGACATCGCCGATACGCCGTCCGCCAGGCGCTTTTACATCCATCCTTCCAACTGAAGGCTCACTGTCGCATATGGAACCCAGCCTAGCGCGCTATATCTGGAAGCACACCAAGAAGCAGCAGATCTGGATATTGCTGATCGTCTTGCTTTCGATGATCCCGTATTTCTTGTCCTTCGACCTGCCGAAGTTGATCGTCAACGGTCCGATCCAGGGTCGCGGCTTCGAGCAACCGGGCGCGACCCATCCGTTCATGAGGCTACACTATGACCTGCCGTTCATTGGAGAGGTCCAGTTCTTCTCCGGTTTTCAGCTCGACCGCACCGCGACGCTGTTTGCCCTGAGCGTCGTGTTCCTCCTGCTGGTCATCATCAACGGCCTCTTCAAACTCTACATCAACACCTACAAGGGCCGCCTCGGCGAACGCATGCTGCGGCGTATCCGCTTCGATCTGGTCGATCGTGTGCTGCGGTTTCCGCCGGTCTACTTCAAGCGGGTGAAATCCGCCGAAGTGGCGACAATGGTGAAGGACGAGGTGGAGCCGCTGGGCGGCTTCATCGGCGATGCCTTCCTGCAGCCGGTGCTGCTCGGCGGCCAGGCGTTGACGGCCATGCTGTTCATCATGGTCCAGAACTTCTGGCTCGGAATGATAGCGGTCGTGATCGTGCTGATCCAGATCGTGCTCATCCCGCGAATGCGGCGACGGCTCATCGTGCTCGGGCGCGAACGGCAGTTGACGGCACGCGCCCTCTCGGGCCGGGTTGGCGAAATCGTCGACGGCATCGGCGCGGTTCACGTCCACGATACATCAAACTACGAGCGCGCCGACATAGCTGCCCGGCTCGGGCTTATCTTCAAGATTCGCTTCGATCTTTACCAATGGAAATTCATGGTGAAGTTCCTCAACAATATTCTGGCGCAGCTCACGCCCTTTCTGTTCTACATGATCGGCGGGTATCTGGTCATCCAGGGGCGGCTGGACGTCGGCCAGCTCGTAGCCGTGATCAGCGCCTACAAGGACCTGCCCGGACCGATGAAGGAACTGATCGACTGGGATCAGGCGCGGCAGGATGTCCAGGTCAAATATCAGCAGGTCGTTGAACAGTTTACCGTCGAGGGCCTCATTGCGCCGAGAATCGGGGCATTGGCGATCGACGATCCCGCTCCGATGACCCAGCCGCTGTCGGCGATCAGCCTGTCCATAGCAGACGATGGCGGTGCAATGCTGCTTAACCGTATCTCCCTCCAGGTCAAGCCGGGCGAGACGGTGGCGCTGGTCAGTACCGCGACAGGTGGAGCGGAGGCGCTTGCAGAAGCATTCGCGCGGCTGAACTGGCCGGCCAGCGGAAGGGTCGCCTCGGGCGCCGACGACCTGCATGAACTCCCCGAAGCAGTGACCGGGCGGCGCATGTCCTATGCCTCGTCGGATGTTTTCCTGTTCCAGGCAAGCCTGCGCGATAACCTGCTCTACGGGCTGAAGCATGCGCCGCTGACACCGGTGACTTATGACGGTGTTGCGGCAGCCCAGCGCCGCTGGAACATCAACGAGGCGCTCCGGTCGGGCAATTCGGATCTTGATATCAACAGCGACTGGATCAACTATGCTTCCGTCGGCGCTACCGGCCCGAGCGACCTTTTTGAAGCCGTGCGCAGGGTGCTCGACGCGGTTGTTCTGTCGCGCGACATTCTGGATCTTGGCTTGCGCTCTTCGGCCGACCTCACGCGTCACACGGAGCTTGCCAGGCGGATCATCGAACTGCGAGCGACGCTTCGAACCCGGCTGGAACACGAAGGGCTGAGCGGATTGGTGGTTCCTTTCGAACCGGGCGCCTACAACAAGGAAGCGACGATCGGCCAAAACCTGCTCTTCGGCGCTGCCGCCGGCCCCGAACTGGCCGACAGGGCTCTGGCGGCCAATCCCTATTTTGCTTCAGTGCTGAGGCAAGCAGGCCTCGACCGCACGCTCTATGAAATGGGCATGGAAATCGCCGAGCAGGCGATCGAGCTGTTTGCCGACCTGCCGCCCGATCACCAGTTCTTCCAGCAGCTCGCCTTCATGAGCGCCGAGGAGATACCCGCTTACGAAACCCTGCTGCAACGGCTCAAGAACCGTCCGTACGAGGCGGTTGCCGAAAATGACCGCGCCATGATCGTCACCTTGAGCTTTGCCTATATCGAGCCCCGGCACCGCTTCGGCCTATTGAGCGACGAGCTGATGAGCAAGATCGTCGCCGCACGCAACCGGTTCTACGAAAACCTGCCGCCCGAGCTGCAAAACGCGGTCGAACGGTATGATCCCGCCAAATACATTGCCGCGGCTACCGTCATGGACAATGTCCTGTTCGGGCGTGTGGGCAACAACCATCCCGACGCGCCGGACCGCATACGCTCCATCGTCTATGACATTCTTGACGAACTGGGGCTTTATGCCGAGGTTCTGGATGTCGGCCTGGACTTCAACGTCGGCTCCGGCGGCAGGCGGCTGACCAGTGGACAGCGACAGAAGCTCGATGTTGCCCGGGCCCTGCTCAAGCGTCCCGATTTTCTCATCCTCAACCGGCCGTTGTCGGCGCTCGACCAGCGCATGCAGGAGAAGGTGCTGCGAAACGTGCTCGAGGAAGCCAGACGCGATGGTCATTCGCCGGCTATTATATGGGTCGTGACGAATCCGTCGATGGGGATGATGTTCGATCGCGTTATCGTCTTCGACTCGGGTCAATTGGTGGAAGACGGAACACACGAGACACTTTTGGCAGGGAACGGTATCCTCAAGGAACTGCTTTCATAGAGCAACGATTTTGGGAAGGTTGCGACAATGCTGCTCAAGGATGAGGTTGGAATGCTGCAACGCGTTCCCTTGTTCTCTGGCATAGAGCCGACGAAGCTCAAGTTGCTTGCGTTTACATCCGATCGCGTGAGCTACAGCGCCGGCCAAATCCTTTTCCGGCAGGGCGACGAGGGAGACGCCGCCTATGTCATCCTTTCAGGCCGGGCGGATATCCTGGTCGATTCCGACAGCGGACCGATCAAGGTCGCCGAGCTGGCGCCAAATTCGATTGTCGGTGAGATCGCCATATTGTGCAACAGCTCCCGCACCGCCACCGTCAGAGCGGCATCTCAACTGGAAGCCTTGAGGATCCGCAAGGATCATTTCCTGAGGCTTATGAGGGAGTTCCCGGAAATGACCATCGAGATGGTGCGGGTTCTTGCCGATCGCCTGAACCATACGACCGCCGACCTAATCGACGCACGAAGCGGCAAATAACGACTGACGTGCACTTAATCTCGCCGTCGTGATGGCACTGGCTACCATGGGCGACCGGACTGCGAAGGGGTAGCATGGACGACGACGTTTTCCTGATCAAGTTTTGGGGCGTGCGCGGGAGTATTGCGGTATCGGGGCCAGAATTCTCTCGCTATGGCGGCAACACGATCTGCATCGAGATGCGATGCGGCAAGCATACGCTTCTCTTCGACGCGGGGTCCGGTCTACGGTCCGCCGGCCGCTCGCTTCGGGCGTCGGGCGTGACCGATTTCGACTTGCTTTTCACCCATTGCCATTACGACCACATCATCGGGCTGCCATTTTTCGCACCGATCTATGACCGGAGCGTCAAGCTTGCGCTTTGGTCCGGACATCTTGCAGGACGCATGACGACCCGGCAGATGGTCGACGAGTTCATGCGGCCGCCGTGGTTTCCGGTGAAACTGGATATCTGCAAGGCAAGCCTCGACTTCCGCGATTTCGTATCCGGAGACGTGCTTCGGCCGCGCGAAGGGGTGGTGGTCCGAACCGCCAGTCTTACCCATCCGGGCGGCTGCATAGGCTACCGGGTGGAATGGGACGGCCGCGCGGTCGCGGTGATCACGGACACCGAGCACCAGCCGGACAAACTCGATCCGGCGGTGCTCGGCCTCATCAAAGATGCCGACCTCGTCATTTACGACTGCACTTACACCGAGGAGGAAATGGAGCGCCACCGCGGTGACGGGCACTCGACATGGGATCACGGCGTCAAGCTCTGCGAGGCGGCCGGCGCGCGGAGGCTTGCGCTGTTTCACCACGATCCGACACGCACCGACGAGCAACTGGACGAAATCGAGAAACTGGCCAAAGACAGGTTTGCCGGCGCATTTGCCGCACGGGACGGCCAGACGCTCAAACTTCCATTGCACAACGAGCGCTGAATTATTTTCCGCTGGCGTTTCACCGTTTCGCGGAAACGGCGAAACGCTCTATCTCTTTGTTTTGACGCAATTCCTGACGGAAAACAGCGTCACACTTTTCCTGGAATTGCTCTGGAGCTGGATGATTTCAGTTCAGGTCGACGTGAAATCCCCCGGCTAGAACCCGGATGATTTCAGGTCAGGTCGACCTGAAATCTGAATCCGGCTCTAAATGAAAGAGATAGAGCATGATGTCGTCCGAAAACCGCTTCGCACGCTTCGGCATCATGCGCTGGACGCGTGGCGCCCGATCAATGTCCTGATCGGAAGCCAGGCGCAGGCTCCAGCCCGCGCGGTGACCGCGAACAGCCGTTCGAGGAAAAGCCAGGCCGATTCGTCATGTACGAGATGGTGTGTGAGCAGGCCGACCGGTTCGCCGCCGTCGAACGCATCCTGCAATTGCGCGGCGATTGCTTGAACCAACGTGGCATGATCGCGGCATCCGCGAGTGCCATGCCAATCCATAATGTCGACATTGCTGTTGATGACCGCCAGCGAAGCCGGCTTCGGCGGCCCATAAACCGACAATGCCGCAAATCCTATCGATCCAAGGTCGGGTACCAAGCCGGCGTCGATCCTGTTCCAAGGCGGCACCAGCATCGGAACGGCACGTGCGCCGTGCAGGCCGGTTACGCGCGCCAGCCCGCGAGTCAGGTCGTCGAGCACCGCCTCGCGTGGCCGATGCGGGCCGAGTTCCTGCTTTTTCTGATCCTCGGGCGCATGATTTCGGTGCGCCCAGCCATGGACGGCGACCGTGGCGTGCGGCGCCTGGTCAAGCCGGGCAACAAGCTTCTCATCCGTCAGGGCCGGAATAACGGCCAGAGTGACCGGAACCGCGAATTCACCTGTGAGGCCGAGCAGCCGATCAAGCGCAGGCGTCGGGTCCACGGCGTCATCGTCGCGCAGCCAGAACTCTACCTTGCGGTCGGCGCGCTGCAGGGACGCCAGTTCTTCCACCAAGGGTTGCCAGATCCGGTCGGATGTCATGAAACCGGGATCTTCGCAAGAAAGTCGGCCAGACGCGCCGCCGCAGCAGCAAGGGAACGTTCTTCGAGGACGAAACGTCTGGCTTCGGCGGCCATGATGGTTCTTTCGTCGTTACGGGCCAGAAGCCTTTCGATGGCGGAAGCGAACGCGGCGACATCGCCCGGCGGGGTGAGAAATCCGGCGCGGCCATCGCGCACGACCTCCGGCACGCCGGCGATGTCCTGGGCCACCACCGGAAGGCCGGCAGCCTGCGCTTCGAGATAGGCGACGCCATAGGCCTCGCCGAAACCCGGCCAGACGTAAATTCCGCCACTGTAGAGGACATCCGGCACGGCGGCTGGCTCAATCGCGCCGAGCCATTCGATACGGCCGGCCGGCAAGCCGGCGAATTGCGCTTTGACCTCTTCACGGGCAGGCCCGTCGCCGACGACCGACATGGTCCAGGGCAAGTGGCTTATCGAACCGAGCGCCTGCGCCAGTATGCGATAGCTTTCGACTTTGTCGCCCGGGCGCATCATGGCAACGGTAACAAGGCGCGTCGGACAACCCCGTGCCGGCTTTTCCCGGAATGCCGATGTGTCGATGAAGGGCGAAAGCATGCCGAGAGCGGCGCCGGGTATCGCATCCGCCAGTCCCTGACGATCCCTTTGCGTGAAGCAGATGTTGAGCGCCGCCTGTTCGATGGCTCGCGCCACCGACGCCTGCGCATCGGCCCACAAACCGGCGTTGCGCCGCCTCGAATAGGAGGCTTCCGCCGTCACATAGGGGACAGCAAAGGCCGAGGCCAACGCGGGCCCGACCAAGTCGGGCGCCTTGTAATAGGGATGGTAGGACAACCAGAGACCGGGCTTGCCGTCACGGTGCCAAAGCCTTGTCAGCCGCGCGACTTCCTCTCGAGCCTCGATCTTGAGCGCATCGAAACTTTTCGACTCCGGTTCGCGTAGATAGAAGCGCAATTCGGATGCAAGTTCGACGCTGTGGCCTCCGTGCTCCAGCGCCTTGATCAGCATCCGTGCCATCTGGCGGTCGCCGGAGACAACGGGATGATTGGGCGACTTCAGCGGCGCGTAGAAGGCAATTCGCATCGCGCGATCCTATCATCGCAAAGCCTGCGCAAGTCAATTTCGACGCATGATCGACTTCACCTTCGAACAGTGGAATGTGCTATCTGATGCTCATGGAAACAGCTGTCGCAACTGACGCGTTCGTCGCTTCTCTGCCGGTCTTCGCAAAGTTCGAAAGCGTCGCCGACATAGACAACTATCGGCCGCTGCCCGATGGCTGGGCGCTGGCCACCGCCGACATCGTGGGCTCGACCAAGGCGATCGAGGCTGGGCACTACAAAACCGTCAATATGGCCGGCGCCAGCGTCATTTCGGCGCTGCTCAATACGCTGGGTCGGCAAGATCTTCCCTTTGTTTTCGGCGGCGACGGCGCGCTCGTGGCGTTTCCCGGCTCGGCGATGGAGAAAATCCGCAACGCGCTAGCCGCCGTGCAGCGATGGGTGGCGGATGAACTGGACCTGACCCTGCGTGCGGCAATCGTGCCGATAAAGGATATAAGAGCACAAGGCCTCGATGTTCGCGTGGCGCGGTTCCAGGCCTCCGAAGCGGTCTTCTATGCCATGTTCGCCGGCGGTGGCGGCAGTTGGGCGGAAGCCGAGATGAAAGCGGGGCGCTACCGCATCGATCCCGCGCCGGCCGGCGCGCGGCCGGATCTGACCGGCCTCTCCTGCCGCTGGAACCCGATCGAAGCCAGGCATGGTGAAATCGTCTCGATCATAGCCATACCGGGGGCGTCGCGCGACTCGCGCGATTTTCAGGTACTGGTTTCCGACATCATCGCCCTTGCCGGCAGGCAGGAACGCGATGGCCACCCGGTGCCGGTGAACGGGCCAGGCTACAGTTTCTGGCCCGCCGGCCTCGATATCGAGGCGCGGGCCATTGCGCCGGCAGGATGGCGGTGGCGGTCGAAGCTATGGATATTGTTCCTGATGACGCTTACGGCCGTCACCGATAGATATGGCTGGACCATCGGCGGTTTCGACCCGAAGATCTACAAACGCGAAGTGGCCAGCAATTCGGACTTCCGGAAGTTCGACGACGGCTTGAAGATGACCATCGACGTTGACGCGGATGTGTTGCAACAGATCGAGAACCGGCTGAAGCAGGCGGAAGCGGCGGGCATCTGCAACTATGGCCTTCACCGCCAGAAATCGGCCTTGATGACATGCCTCGTCGCCTCGCCGCTGCAACGCGACCACGTTCACTTCATCGATGGCGGCGCCGGCGGCTATGCGATGGCTGCCGCGAGCCTGAAGGCGAAGGTGCCGGTCTGATGACGGCTTGCGGAAATCGATCTTCCGCAATATGGCTCGGCCATGGTTCTTGGGACCAATTGAGCCCCGCCATGGCAACGGACAGCTTGTTCGAATTGACGGGAAAGCGGATTTTTGGACGCCTCACTTTCGATATATGACCGTCTTCTAAACCAGATTTCGACGCGCGCCGCGCAAGTCGGCGTGATCGGACTGGGCTATGTCGGGTTGCCGCTGGCGGTTGCGATCGCACGCGCCGGCTTCCCGGTTACCGGCTTCGACATCGAAGCCCAGAAGGTCGAGGGCCTGAACAGAGGCCAATCCTACATCGAGGCGGTGACGTCGACAGCCCTGGCCGGCCAGGTGGCGAGCGGACGGTTCCGCGCCACTGCGGATTTTGTCGAGCTGGCCGTCTGCGATGTCATCATCATCTGCGTTCCGACACCGCTGACGAAACACCGCGAGCCGGATCTTTCCTTCGTTCGGAACACGGCAGGCACCATTGCCAAGCATCTGCGTCTCGGCCAGCTCATCGTGCTGGAATCGACCACCTATCCCGGCACCACCGACGACGTGATCAAGCCCATACTGCAAGAAACCGGCTTGCAGTCGAAGCAAGACTTCTTCCTCGGCTTCTCGCCCGAACGCGAGGATCCCGGCAACCGCAGTTTTGAAGTCGCGACGATCCCCAAGGTCGTGGCAGGCGACGGCGTTGAAGCGGCGACGCTCGTGCAGGCTTTCTACCAAAGCGTGGTCAAGACCGTCGTTCCGGTTTCCACCACTGCGACCGCCGAGGCGGTCAAGCTGACGGAAAATATCTTCCGCTCGGTCAACATAGCCCTCGTCAACGAGTTGAAGGTCGTGTTCGGCGCGATGGGCATCGACATCTGGGAGGTGATCGAGGCGGCAAAGAGCAAGCCCTTCGGCTACATGCCTTTCTATCCTGGCCCCGGACTTGGCGGCCACTGCGTTCCGATCGATCCCTTCTACCTGACGTGGAAGGCGCGCGAATACGAACTGCCGACCCGCTTCATCGAGCTGGCGGCAGAGATCAACACGGCCATGCCGCGTCATGTGGTCGACGAACTGGCGAAGGCGCTGGACCGGCGCCGCGGCAAGGCGCTCAGCCGCTCGCGCATTCTCATAATCGGGCTGGCCTACAAGAAGAATGTGCCCGACATCCGCGAAAGCCCCTCGTTGCGGCTTATTGAACTCATCGAGGAATGGGGCGGCAAGGCCGAATTCCACGATCCGCATGTTTGCGAGATCCCGACCACACGGGAGCATATGGCGATCAAGGGGCGCCGCTCGGTCGAATTGACCGAGGCGGCCTTGAAGGATTTCGATGCGGTCGTCATTGCAACCGACCACGACGCGATCGACTATCGGACGATCGCCGATCACGCCCCTCTGATCGTCGACACACGCAATGTTTTTGGTCGCCTCGGGCTGGCCCGAGGGACAGTGGTGAAGGCCTGACGGAGTCTGAGCCGGCGATTTTTTTGCCCCGGTGTCAGGATCGTGGTTGCACGCCGCCGGCGGCCTCGCCACATAAGGCCGGCAGAACATGGATGCAGTTGCGTTCGCTCCTTTGCCGCAAGGACCGTCGTCCGGGCAATTGCTCGACGCTTTTGCTGCCGAAGCACGTTTCGTTGACTTCGGGGGGCTAAGCTTTGGGTGGCTGGCGGACTGTGTTATGGCGGATCAAAGGATAATGGCTCCGTCTTCGACGGGTTGCGAGATAGCATGGGCACAGCGCAAGCAGAAATTTCCACCATTCTCATGGACAAGGTTGCCGATTGGCTGAACCAATCGGCGCTGGCGGGCAATGACCTGGAGACATTGGTAAAAGGCTTTTGCGAACGGCTGGCTGCCGCCGGCCTGCCGCTGAAGCGGGTGCATTTGAGCTTTTCGATGCTCCACCCGCTTTATGACGCGCTTGGGTTCACCTGGCTTCGCGGCCAGGGCCTTGAAGTGGAAAGCTTCCGCAAAAAGGCCGGCGTGGCGTCCGACAGGTTCCTGACCAGCCCATACTACCATCTGCTCAGCCACAAGCTCGACCATCTGCGGCGCCGGCTCGACACGTCGGTGCCGTCGGAGTTTCCTGTTTTCGATGAACTCAGGCTTATGGGCGTCACCGATTACATGGCTTTCGTCCTTCCCTTCAACGGCAACACCAGTCAGGGCATGATGGGGTCCTGGTCCACCGACAGTGCCGCTGGCTTCAGCGACAGCATGATTTCGGCGCTGCTGCGCATCCAGAGCCATCTCGCCATCGCAACCAAGATGGCGGTGCTCACCAAGCTCGCCGACAACATGATGGCCACTTATCTCGGCGGCGATGCCGGCAGGCGCGTCCTTGACGGTCAGATCAAGCGCGGCGACGGAGATACAATCCGGGCGGCACTGGTCATGGGCGACATGCGAGGGTCGTCAAGGCTCGCCGAAACCTCCGGCCGCGAAATCTATATCGATACGCTGAACCAGTTTTTCGACGCGGTCGCTGCCCCCTTCAATCGCAGCGGCGGTCAGATTATGAGCTTCATCGGCGATGGCTTCATTGCCGTGTACCCTTGCGAAAGGCACCGCTCGCAGTCCGAGATCGCCTGCCAGGCTGCTCTCGCGGCAGCGCACAAGGCCACGGCGCGGATGACGGATCTCAATCTGCGCCGAAAGGAAAACGGGTTGTCCGACATAAAATTTGGCATCGGCCTGCATGTCGGCAATGTGATGTTCGGCAATGTCGGGCTTACCGACCGACTGACGTTCTCGGTCTTCGGCTCGGCTGTGAACGAGGTCCAGCGCCTCCAGACCCTGACCAAGAAATATCCGCACAGCGTTCTCGCCAGCAAAGACTTCGCCAGCTATTGCGGCGATAACAGCTGGCTGACGCTCGGCGCCGAGGAACTGGCGGGCATCAAGCAGAAGCTGACGGTGCTTTCACCCGATCTGTCGGGTGCTCTCGCACTCGACGAAGACGGTGCGATGGAGCCGATCTACGATCGAAGGTCGGATGCCGAGCAGGTCATGCTGCTTCACCGCGATGCTGCGCGGCTGTCGGCAGGCGACCCGAGGAAACTCCAATAACCGCCACGATCTGATCCGAACGCCCTTGGGAGGCAGTCCGGTCGCCGCTTCCGCCAGCGACGACCGTGTCGAATCCAAGTTGCTCTAGGCTGGCAATACGCTAGTCTCGCTTTCTGGGGCCGACCAGAGTGGGGCTGGTGTGAGGATGAATTCGGGTTTTGATCTACTGCGGATCGAAGACGTTGGCATCTCTTTTGCCATTATCGGGGGACCGTTGCATGCCGTCAGGCGCGCAAATCTTCGCGTCCTGCCCGGCAAGGTTACCGCGCTTGTGGGCGAATCGGGTTCCGGAAAATCGGTTCTGAGCCAGGCCGTGATGGGCATTTTGCCGAATACAGCCCATGTGCGCGGCCGTATCCTGTTTTCCGATCCTGAAAAGCCCGGCACGACGCAGGATATCCTGCAGATGCCACGTGACGGACCCGAAATCCGGGCCTTGAGAGGCAGCCGCATCGGCAAGATCTTTCAGGAGCCGATGACATCGCTGTCGCCGCTGCACACGATCGGCAACCAGGTCAGCGAATCCCTGCAGATCCATACGCCCATGGCTCGGGCAGAGCGCAAGGCGCGGACCGAGGAAATGCTCAGCCTTGTCGGCTTTCCCAATCCCAAGCGCGCCTATGACATGTATCCGTTTGAACTTTCAGGAGGATTGCGTCAGCGCGCCATGATCGCCATGGCGCTTATCTGCCGACCCGCCCTGTTGATCGCCGACGAGCCGACGACGGCGTTGGACGTCACCATCCAGGCGCAAATCCTGCAATTGCTGCGCGGGCTTCAGACCAAGCTGAACATGGCGATGCTGCTGATCACGCACGACCTCGGCGTGGTCGCCAATGTCGCCGACGAGGTGGTGGTCATGTACCATGGCGAGATCATGGAAGCGGGACCCGTTGAGGCGATATTCCGCCGGCCGGGTCACCCTTACCTGAAGGGCCTGATGGCAGCCGTTCCGCATTTCGACCTGAAGCCTGGCGAAAGGCTAAAGGCGCTCCGCGAGGTGCCGGTGAATGTCGGGGACCTGCTCGGCAAGCAGACGGCGCCGGCTTCGAAGGGGCCGGACGACATCCTGTTGTCGGTCAGGGACCTGAAAAAGATCTTCACCATCCGCAAGTCCGGATGGTTCGGCGGGGATCATCACAGCTCCGTTCGCGCCGTGGACGGCGTGAGCTTCGATATCAGGCGGGGTGAGTGCCTGGGTCTGGTCGGCGAAAGCGGCTCCGGCAAAACCACCGTCAGCAAGATCCTCATGCGGGCGGTGACCCCCAGCGGCGGCTCCGTGACGTTCAACGGCCGCGATGGACCGATCGACGTCTTGGCAGGCGGCGCAGACGCCATGCGCAAGCTGCGCGCGAAAATCCAGATGGTCTTCCAGGATCCGGTGTCGTCCCTTTCGCCTCGCATGACGGTGGAGAACATCTTGAGCGAGCCGCTGGAAATCCACCAACGTGGCAATGCCGCGTCCCGGCTCGCCACGGTCAAGAGCCTGATGCAGGCGATCGGACTCGATCCACGCTTCATCAAGCGCTATCCGCACAGTTTCTCCGGCGGGCAGCGTCAGCGTATCGGCATCGCGCGCGCGTTGGCGCTGGGGCCTGAACTGCTGATCTGCGACGAGCCGGTTTCGGCGCTCGATGTCTCCGTCCAGGCGCAGATCCTGAACCTTCTGAAAGATCTGCAGAAGGAACTGGGCCTGACCTACCTGTTCATATCGCACAACCTGGCGGTGGTGGACTACATGGCCGACCGCATCGCGGTGATGTGCGGCGGGCGTATCGTCGAGCTCGCGCCGCGCGAAATTCTGCTTAGGAAACCGATCCACCCCTACACGCGCTCGCTGGTCGCCGCAGTACCTTTCCCCGATCTCGACCGGCCGATGGATTTCAAGACGCTGAAGCTCAGCGGCGCTTCCGACAGCAGCGCATGGGGACCGCAATTCCGTGACGAGGGCGAGGAGGACATGCTGTCGCCGCTCGATCTTGGCGGCGGCCACCTCGTGCTGGCCCGACGTTCGGCCGATGTCAGCGAGTTACGCCATTGATCAGCCGGCGCACCGTCCTTGGACTTATGGCTTCGGGATTTCTGCCGAGCACGTCGCGCGCCGGCGACCTGGAGCCGGAATTTCTTCAGCCGCGGCTGACGGCCAGGGCGTTGCCGGCACTCGCCGAACGCGTGCCCAAGAGGCCGCGCGCGGTGAATCTCGCCGCGATGGGCCGGCAGCCCGGCCAGTATGGCGGCACGCTGCGCACGATCATCGGCAGCCAGAAAGATATCCGGATGATGACGATCTACGGGTATTCCCGCCTGGTCGGCTATGACGAAAAGCTCAATCTGCAACCCGACATTCTCGAAAGTTTCGACGTAGCGGGTGACCGCGTCTTCACCTTCAAGATACGGGAAGGACACAAATGGTCCGACGGCAGCCTGCTGACGCCGGAGGATTTTCGCTATTGCTGGGAAGATGTCTGGCTCAACGATGAGCTTTCGCAAGGCGGGCTCCCCCCGACCCTGATGGTGGACGGCAAGCCGCCCCGCTTCGAAATCGTCGATCCGTTGACGGTCCGCTATAGTTGGGACGCGCCCAATCCCGACTTCCTGCCCAAGCTTGCTGCCGCCTCGCCGCTGTCGCTTGTTCTGCCGGCCGCCTATCTCAAGCAGTTCCACAAGAAATACCAGGATCCATTCCGGCTCGCCGGCCTGATGGAAGAGAACCGGGCGAAGAAATGGACGCTCCTGCATATCCGCATGTCGCGGCAATACCGCCCGGAGAATCCGGAACTGCCGACGCTCGATCCCTGGCAGAACAGGACCAAGCCGCCGGCCGAGCAGTTCGTCTTCGAGCGCAACCCGTTCTTTCATCGAATAGACGAGAATGGCAGGCAACTGCCGTATATTGACCGGGTTATCATGGATGTCAGCTCGTCGGCGATCATTTCCGCCAAGACCGGTGCGGGCGAGAGCGACCTGCAATGCATGGGAATTGACTTCAGCGATTATGCCTTCCTGAAGGATGCGGAGAAGCGCTATCCGGTGAAGATGCGTCTGTGGAAACGCACACAGGGTTCTCGGCTGGCGCTGTTGCCCAACCTGAATTGCGCCGACAAGGTGTGGCGCGGCCTGTTGCGTGACGTGCGCGTGCGCCGCGCGCTGTCGCTCTCCGTGGACAGGCGCGAGATCAATTTGGCCGTGTTCTACGGATTGGCGCAGGAAAGCGCCGATACCGTCCTGCCGGAGAGCCCTCTCTACCGGCCGGAATTCGCGAAAGCCTGGGTCGCCCATGATCCCGACCAGGCCAATGCCCTGCTCGACGAGGCCGGGCTCAAGACGCGTGACGAAGACGGGCTGCGGATACTCCCCGACGGGCGCCCGGCGCAAATCATCGTGGAAACGGCCGGTGAAAGCACTCTGGAAACCGACGCGCTCGAACTCATCACCGATCACTGGCGCAAGATCGGCATCGCCCTGTTCGTTCGCACATCGCAGCGCGACATCTTCCGCAGCCGTGCGCTTGGCGGCGAAATCATGATGTCGATATGGTCGGGCATCGACAATGGCGTGCCGACCGCCGACATGAATCCGTACCAGTTGGCTCCCACCATCGACGACCAGCTGCAATGGCCGCTCTGGGGTGCCCACTACCTGTCTCACGGCACGCTCGGCGAGGCGCCCGATCTTGCGCCAGTGATCGAGCTGATGGCTCTGCTCAAGCGCTGGAACGCATCGACCGGGGCCGCGGAGCGCGCCGAAATCTGGAATTCAATGCTATCGATCTACACCGATCAGGTGTTTTCGATCGGCACGGTGAACGGGACGCATCAGCCGGTTCTTGCATCCTCGCGACTGCGCAACATGCCTGACAAGGCACTCTACGGCTACGACCCGACCGCCTATTTCGGTGTCTACATGCCGGATACATTCTGGCTTGGAGAGTCCTGAGCGTGCTTCGATATATTGTCTGGCGCATCGCTGTGATGGTTCCAACGCTGCTGATCATATCGGCGCTGGTGTTCACGATCATCGAACTTCCGCCGGGCGACTATTTCGACAGCTATGTTTCGGAGCTTCGGGCCCAGGGCGAAGCGGTGGATTCCGATCGCATCCAGATGATGCGCAAGGAGTACGGTTTCGACAAACCGCCGATCATTCGCTACTTCTACTGGGTCGGCGGGATGCTGCACGGCGATTTCGGCTATTCCTTCGAGTATGAGCTGCCGGTTCGCGACGTCGTCGGCGACCGAATGTGGCTGACCGTGCTGGTTTCCTTCGTCACCATCATCGTCACCTGGCTCATCGCCTTTCCGATCGGCATGTACTCCGCAACGCATCAATACAGCTGGGGCGACTACGGCCTGACTTTCCTGGGCCTTCTCGGCCTTGCCATTCCGAATTTCATGCTGGCGCTGATCCTGATGTATTTCGCCAACATCTGGTTCGGCACATCCATCGGCCATCTCATGGACCTGCAATATCTCAGCGAGCCGATGAGCTGGGCCAAGGCGAAGTCGATCCTCGCGCATCTGTGGATCCCGGTCCTGATCATCGGCACCGGGGGCACGGCAAGCATGATCCGGCGGCTGCGCGCCAATCTGCTCGACGAGCTCCACAAGCAATATGTCGTGACCGCGCGCGCCAAGGGCCTTCATCCTTTCAAGGCACTGGTCAAATATCCGCTGCGCATGGCGCTCAATTTCTTCATTTCAGACATCGGCTCTATCCTGCCTGCCATCATCTCCGGCGCCGAAATCACGGCGATCGTGCTGTCCTTGGAAACGACCGGGCCGATGCTGATCAGAGCGCTGCAAAGCCAGGATATGTATCTGGCAGGGTCATTCCTGATGTTCCTCGCCTTCCTGACGGTCATCGGCGTGCTGATTTCCGACCTGGCGCTGGCGCTGCTTGATCCGCGAATTCGCTTGCAGGGCGGCAGCACCAAATGAACACGCAATCGCCGCTACCCGCTCCGGGCGCTCCACTGCAACACTATGTTTCCATCGCGCCCTTCGACCTGCAGTCCGTCGAGGCGATGACGCCGGAGCAGTCGAAGGTGTTTCAGGCCTCGCAGGTGCGGCTGATGTGGTGGAAATTCCGAAAGCACCGGCTTGCCCTTGTATCCGGCATATTCCTGGCAGCGCTTTATTTCGGGATACTGATCTGCGAGTTCCTGGCACCCTACAATCTGCACACGCGCAACATGGACTACATCTATTCGCCACCGCAGCGGGTGCATCTGTTCCATGACGGGCAGTTCGTCGGGCCGTTCGTCTATGGCCGTCAGATGATGCTGGACATGGACACGCTCAAGCGGAACTACATCGACAAACACGATGATGTTCAGCGGATCCGTTTCTTCTGCAAGGGCGACTCTTATCGGTTCCTGGGCCTGATCGAAGGCGACCGGCATCTTGTCTGCCCTGCCGAAAACGGCCAGCTCTTTCTGGCCGGCACCGACAGGCTGGGGCGCGATGTGCTGTCGCGCATCATCTACGGCGCACGCATCTCACTGACAATCGGCCTGGTCGGCATCAGTTTCAGCTTCGTGCTCGGCATAGTCATCGGGGGACTGGCCGGCTATCACGGCGGTATCTTCGACCTGATCGTTCAACGCATAATCGAAGTTTTGCAATCGATCCCCAGCATTCCGCTCTGGCTGGCTCTGGCGGCGATCATGCCGATAACCTGGAGTCCGATCCTGATCTACTTCGGCATCACCGTCATCCTCGGGCTGATCCACTGGACAGGACTGGCGCGGGCCGTGCGTTCAAAGCTTCTTGCCTTGCGCGAGGAGGATTACGTTCTGGCCGCGCAATTGATGGGCGCCAGCAGCAGCCGCATCATCCGGCGGCATCTCATTCCCGGCTTCATGTCGCATCTGATCGCCACGGCGACGATCTCCGTACCCGGCATGATCCTGGGCGAGACGGCGCTGAGCTTCCTCGGGCTCGGCCTCAGGGCGCCGACCACCAGCTGGGGCATCCTGCTCACCGAGGCGCGCAGCGTTAGCGTGATCGCGTTCTATCCCTGGCTGCTTTTGCCGATGCTCCCCGTCATTCTCGTTATCCTGGCGTTCAACTTCCTCGGCGACGGCTTGCGGGACGCCGCAGACCCCTACAAGTGACGTCGTCGCCATCGCGTCGCGCCGTGTCGGCTATAGCGCGTCGCGCTTCGGCTGCCGTTCGGTTGTTGCAATGTTCGTGGTTCGGCTCTATGCGGCAAGAATCGATCGGATTTTGACACCTCGCCCTCGGGTTTCAGAGCATGATACCGAAAAGTGTGAAGTGGTTTTCGGACGACATCATGCTCCATCTCTTTGATTCGGAGCCGGATCCAGATTTCGGGTCGACGCGAGCTGACATCTCCGGCTCCAGCTCTGAAAGGCTTTGGTCGGGGGCATCGCCGATTTTCGTGGACCGGTTCAGGACATACGATCGCAGATGAGTCGCCTCGACAGTTTCATCCGCAGGATGACCGCACAGCGCGACATTCTCGATCATGTCTGCCCAGAGGTGGCGAAGATGGAGGGGCCGGTGCTCGAGCTCGGCCTCGGCAATGGCCGGACGTTCCACCATCTGCGCGAGCGCCTGCCCGGACGCCGAATCGTGGCGTTCGACCGCGCGCTGGCCGCACATGCCAGCTCAATTCCCGAAGCGGAAAACCTCGTGCTCGGCGAAATACGCGAGACGGCGAGCAGGTTCATTGGCATCGAGGCCGCTCTTGTTCATGCAGACATCGGCACCGGCTACGAAGATCGCGATGCAGTGACCGCTACCTGGCTTCCCGACCTGGCCGCGCGCCTGCTGCGCGTCGGCGGTATCGCGGTCAGCGGCACGCCGCTCGATCACCCACTGCTGCAACGCCTCCCGCCGCCGCCTTCGGTGCCCGCCGATCGTTATTTTATCTGTAGGCGCGTGTGAGGGGCGGAGACGGCTCAGATCTTCAGGGGATCGTGTATACCGCTATCTCCCGCTCGATGCCGCGCAGCGAGACCTCGTGGGGCACGGGCGTCAGCGCGTTCCTGTGCAACAGATCGGCGGTGAGATCGTCGTCGACAACCGCGCGAGTGGCGAAGATCGCCTGTGCGTTGGCAAGGTTCTGGACCCGCGAAGCAATGTTGACGGTCTGGCCGAAATAGTCCTGTCGCTCGTTCATGGACACTGCGATGCAGGGGCCGGCGTGAACTCCGATCTTGAGCAGCAGATCCTCGCGCCCGCTCTTTTCATTGAGCGCACGCATGGCATCGCGCATCCTGAGGGCCGCAGCAATCGCACGATCGGGCGTCGCGAAGGTCGCCATCACCGCATCGCCGATCGTCTTCACCACCGCACCCGCCTCCGCCGCGACGATTTCGTGCAGGACCTGGAAATGCTCGCGCACGAGATCGAAAGCCGAAAGGTCGCCCACCCGCTCGTAAAGCTCGGTCGATCCGCGCAGGTCGGTGAACAGGAAGGTCAGGCTGGTGATCTTCAGGCGCTGGTTGATGTCGAGCGTATCCGCCCGATAGAGATCGCGGAACGTCTGGTTGGTGAGCAGGCGCTTGGCGGTCAGGAAGGGCCGGCGCTTGCCTATGAAATCATGCAATAGCTGGCCGGCGATGAAGACCGTCGGCAGTACGCGGGTGTCGGTCCTGTTTTCCAGCGAAATGCGCAACGGGCCAGGCTGCATCTCCAGCGTCTGGTTCTGGACATGGTCGCGATCGAAGACCAAAGAGAGGCCTCGGCGCTCTTTTGTTGGTTCGCCCTTCCCGTCGATGAACTGCACCGAATGGGTCACCGGCTCGAAGACGATGACGAATTCGGACGGAAGCTGTACGGGCAGAACCGCCCTTTCACCGGGCGCAAGCTCAATATCCTCCAGTGTGAACGCTTCCATCTTTTCCGCCAGATCCCCTTCCGGCAGATCGACGCCGGACCCCCAGTAGATCTGGCGGAAATATTCCACCATCGGCAGTTCGTTTGGGTTGTGGGCGGCAATCCGGCGCACGCGGGGACTGACGGTGAACGTCACCTCGACCATCTCGTCGAGGGTCGGCGAATAGCCCTCGGAGCACAGCGCGCAGGTGTATTCGTCCTTCTGCACGGTTTTCAGCGTGGCATTGGTGTCGAGCACGCCGCCACAGCCGGGGCACAGAACATTCCAGGAAATGTCGAAGATGCCTACCCGCGCCGCATGGAGAAAGGCGCTTACGGCGCGTTCCTCGTCGAGGCCGTGCTTGCTGGCGAAGGCCAGCGCATTGATGCGGCAAAGTTCGCGGTCGTTGCCCTTGGTGATGGTTTGCTTGATCGCGTCGATAGCCAGCGGATCGACGTCGGTCGATTGCCGCAGAAGCGAGAACAGATCCTGAGCTTCGTTCATCGTGCAGGCTCCGGAAAATGCGTCCTGAGGCGTGTTGACCGGACCGCTCCTTGGTCCGAGCCCTCCATCTTACTGCGAAACGGACCGTACGGCCATTCGAATAGACAAGCCCGGTGACAGTTCAATCTCCATTCGGCGGATTTTCACCGGCCGCAAGCGGCACTATGATGGTCGATAGGCATTCAGCTCTGGGACTCTCTCCCATGCCGACATCCGACAACCCGCGATTTCCCGCGGCCCTGCGGCTTTTCTCGGCGGTGGTCATCATCGTCCTGATCGTAGGCGCCGGCCTGTTTTTTGCGCCTGAGTTGGTCAAGCCGCGCTGGCCCTGGGCTGTCACGCCGTTCAGTGCCCGCTTCCTCGGCGGCTTCTATACCGCCGAAATGGCGGTGATGGCTGCGCTGCTGGTCTGGAATCGCTGGTCGCCCGGCAGGCTCGTGCTGGTCATGGCCTTCATCTTCACAGTCATCGTCTCAGTGGCTTCATTCGTCAATCTCAGCTATTTCAATTTGGAGCGCAAAGCGACCTGGCTCTGGTTCCTGGTCTATCTTGGCTCGGCCGCGGTATCGGGGCTGTTCTTGTGGCGGGCCAGGGCCCGTCCTTCAGCAAAGGGCGTGACCTTAAATCCCTCATGGCGCGGGTACATGTCGTTGGAAACGGCGACACTTGGGCTTTATGGCGCCGGCATGTTGCTGTTTCCCAAGATAGTCAGCAGCACATGGCCATGGCCGGTAGATCCCTTCCATGCCCAGGTCTACAGCGCCATCTTCCTCGCCGGCGCGGGCGGTACATATCTCGTCCGGAGAAGCGCGCCGCGCGAGGAACTGCTGGTGCTCGGCCTGGCGCAGTTCCTGGTTGGCCTGCTTGCCATCCTTGGCCTCGTCATCACCGACGCTGCGGTGCACCGGATAGACTGGACGGCGACCCGGACATTGTGCTGGCTCGCCCTTTTCGGCTGGATCGGCATCAGCGGCGTCTTCAAATTCTACGCCGCCTGCCGGTATTTTAGCTCGCGATCGGCATCATAGGTTGCACAGACGGCTGGATTTTCAGGTCACGTCCGGTGCATCGTGCCGGGCCGATTGCCTTCGCCGGGGAACGCCATGACCAGCACCTCGCCATCCCCAGAGAAAATCCAGCCGCTGCTGCGAGCCGTCCGGCCAAGCGATGCGGAGGCGCTTTGCGCTATCTTCAACATGCCGGGCTTCCGCTGGGGCACGTTCAGGATGCCGTTCGAGATGGTGGAGCAGGTGGAGCGGCGCATCGCCAAGTCTGGCCAGGAAACCACCTGGATCGTCGCGGAGTTGGACGGCAAGGTGGTCGGCCATGGCAGCCTGGTCGTGCAGGGTTCGCCGCGCCGTTCGCATATCGGCGAGATCAATATCGGCCTTGACGATGCCTTTGTCGGCAAGGGCATCGGCTCTGCCATACTTGGCGCGCTGCTCGACGTGGCCGACAACTGGCGGGCCCTGAAGCGGGTCGAACTGTCCGTCTATGCCGACAACGAACCGGCCATCCGTCTCTACACACGCCACGGCTTCGTGGTCGAAGGCCGGCATGTGAAGGCCGGTTTTACCGACGGGCAGTACCACGACCTCCTGAGCATGGCCCGGCTACGGTTCTAAGTTCAGCTGTTCAGTAGGACAGAGGCCACTTTCGTCTCAGCTGATGCAGCAAGTCCGGTCTCCCTTGGCGTTTGCACCACAAGCGGCTAGACGGGACCAATGACCGCCGCCTTTGACCCAGCCCCCGCGCCTCCGGTGGAAATTCTGGCCGTGCTGTCGCTGCTCTGCCCGGAAGTCGCGCGTGACATCGAGCAGAACTGGAATGCGCCGGTTTCCGATTACGCCCGCCATCTGTGGCGGCCGGTGGCAAGGCCTGCATCAGGGCCGGCGATCGCTGCCCGCTCGATCCTGCGCGACGTCCTGCATCAGCGCCTCGGTGTGATCATGCAGCCTGAGGAAATCGGCAAGGCCCTCGATGAGTTCGAACACAGACCGGTGATTCAGTCCGGCCTGCACTGCCTGCTTCTGATGGACCGGATCACCTTCGACGCCGTGCTGCTTGCCTGGCTCGGCGCGGTCGAGAACGGGCTTTCGGCCTTCTTCGGCTTCATGGGAACGACGATGACCATGGAGACAATTGGCCGGGAGGGACCGGGATGGCTCGATGTCGGCGACGACAAGGTCAACCTGTTTGGCATGGGGCGCCACAAACTGTGCCGCAAAAGCGCCTGCGTGGCCGGTCCCGTCTCGCTCAACAAGCGCGCGCTCGAGGCGATAGGCGATGAAACGGACGCCAGCCGCTGGCTGGGCACACTGCTTGCCAGCCGGGACAAGGTGTTTGGAACCGCCGCCGATGCGCTAACAGCCCTCAACGAGAACCTGGTCGCCGATTGGGATCGTTGCGGCATGGCATTGCCGGTCTTCATCGATGACCGGCTCGCCGCGGCTGCCATGGCGCGGCATCTGGAATATGACGGCAGCCTTCTTTCCAGGCTGCTCCTTGAACCCGCAAGACGCCAGCGTCTCGAACATGCCTTGCAAGCGGCCGCATCGGGTCCATTTGGCAGATTCCTGCCCAATGCCACGGACTATTTCTGGGGCATCCGCGAGGAGCGCGTGCGCAAGCTCGTCCTCGAGAACGGCCACATAATCGAGCCTGACAGGCCGCATGGTCTTTCCATCCCGTTCGAGCGACCGCATCTCAAGCAGGCGCTGTTGGACGGCGTGCTGCTGCCGAACCTGTTCCTGATGTTCCTCGTCCTTGCCATATTGCCGCGCGTGCGGGTTGTGGGCGGCCTGAGACAGATTGGCTATGTAGCGCTTTTCCACTCGATCCTGCTGGCTGCGCTGGACGAAAACGCCCCTGAAGAGCGCGATCTTGCCGCGGAGCTTAAGGTTCGGGAAAATGCCTGGGGCACGCGGGTCATCGATGAAAAGGTCTCGGTGCGCGAGCAGCTTGCCGGCTTGCCGGAAGGAGCGCTCTTCCCGGCCCTGCTGCGGCAATACCGATCGCGGACGTTTGCAGAGACGACCGAAGACCTGAAACTGGTTCGCGAAAACGCCCGATGGCGCAAGATCGGCCAGGCAAAGATCAAGGAGACCTGACCTCCACCTGTCATGGCACGATAGCGGCCTTGCGGAGCCCCTCCACCACGAGTTCGAAATCGGCAGGATTCTTGTAGGGCAAGACTTTGCGACGGTAGTCCAGCGAATAGTCGGGATTGACGCGAAGCACCTCCTGCCATGCCGCGCGGGCCTCGGCGAAACGGCCCAAATGGCCGTAGCTGGCGGCCAGAAGCGCGCGCGAGACGTCGGTGACGGCGTTGCGAGCCAGCCGTTGCATCAAGAGGTCGACGGCCTCTTCGTACCTTCCCAGTTGAAACAAGGCCAAAGCCTGGAAGTGCAGAAGCACATCCGGAAAGTATGGATTCAAGGCCTTTCCCCGGGCGTAACTCTCGAGCGCCTCCTCGGATCTGCCCGAATAGTACAGCGCCTCGCCGAGAATCACTTGCCCTTCGGCGAAGTTCGGATTGAGGACTATCGCGCGCTCGGCCTCGGTGAGGGCCCCATCGTGCCGTCGTGTGTACAGCTTGACGATAGCCAGCGCCCAGTGCGCCCAGGGATCGCTGTCATCCAGCGTTACCGCTCGCGTTGCTGCCTCTTCCGCTTGCGCCATCGATTCCGGCGGCGACGCGCTCCACCTGTTCAGGTAATCGAGACCGTGCGTGAGGGCGAGGAAGGCGTGGGCAGAGGCAAACTCCGGGTCCTGTTCGATGGCACGTTGCAAGAGGTCGCGGGCTGCGACGTTCGTCTCCTTCGTCAGCCGGTACCACAGCTCTCGGCCCCGCAGGAAACGGTCATACGCCTCGATGTTGCGCGGGTGCTCGGGCGCCAGTCGCTGACGGTCACCCTCAGTCAGATTGAGCGCCAGCGCAGCGACGATCTGCTGTGTCACGTCGTCCTGCACGGCGAAAATGTCGGTCAGGTCGCGATCGAACCGCTCCGCCCAAAGATGGCCGCCCGAGGTTGCGTCGATAAGCTGGGCGGTGATGCGCACCCTGTTCCCGGACTTGCGCACGCTGCCCTCGAGGACATGCCGCACGCCGAGCTTCGCGCCCACCTCCTGCACATGGACGTTCTGGCCCTTGAAGGTGAACGACGAATTGCGTGCGATGACGAAGAGCTGCGACAGCTTGGATAGCGCCGTGATGATGTCTTCCGAGATGCCGTCGGCGAAGTAGTCCTGTTCGGCGTCACCGCTCATGTTGGCGAACGGCAGGACGGCGATCGACAGCTTCGGCGGCGCCGGCGCCGGCCGGCTCGTTGCGGTTTCCGGGATCGCGGCCGCCTTGGTCCCGGCGCTGCCGACTTGCAGCGAATAGACCCGGATCGGCTCGGCGATGTTCTTGAGCTGCGTGCTGCCGAGATCGCTGACCGAAAGGTCCAGCCTCGCCTTGACCTGGCGATAGGCATCCTCGGACAGGCAGATGGCGCCGGGCGCCGCGACGCCCTCCAAACGCGAGGCGATGTTGACGCCGTCGCCCATCAAGTCGCCGTCGCTTTCTTCGACCACATCCCCCAGATGGATGCCGATCCTGAACTCGATGCGGCGGTCCTGCGGCACGCCGGCATTGCGCTCGACCATACCGTTCTGAACCTCAATGGCGCAGCGCACGGCATCCACCACACTGCGGAACTCAACCAGCGCCCCATCCCCGGTGCGCTTAATCACCCGCCCGTGGTGCACAGCGATGATCGGATCGATCAGGTCGCTGCGCAGCGCCCGCAACCTCGCCAAAGTCCGGTCTTCGTCCTCGCTCGCGAGCCGGCTGTATCCGACCACGTCTGCAGCGAGGATTGCGGCTAGCTTACGACTCTCGCTCAAAGGTCCGTCTCCTCAGCTCCACGATAGCAGGAAGACGCAGGGTAAGGAGGAAATTTCGCAAACGCCGGCGATGCAGCCGCTCGAATCGGCGGCGCTCCGCCACGGGAACCCGCACGGATCGCTCGATGCCCGTTTGCGCTGCCGCTTGCCGGTCGACGTCAATCGGTCCATCTTTGCGAATACCTGGCCGTGAAGGTGTGTAGCGAGATCACGCCGTCACGGCCCCAGTGAGGTCTTGTTCGATGGACTGCGCGGGCTGCGGTTTCGAGGTTGAGGGCGGTTACGCCTTCTGCCCGAAGTGTGGCAGGCGTCAACCCGTGCCGTGCGCCAGCTGCGGCTACATCTGCGCGCCCGATTTCGAGTTCTGTCCGAAGTGTGGGGCAAGCGTCGGTGCGCCCGCAAAAGCCGGCGAGCGGCCTGCTCCGACACTGGATCGGACCATTGTGCCGCCTTCTCGAACTTCGTCGCTGCTCGCGAACATCGAAAGCGCGGAAGGGCTGCATCCCGTCTCCGACGCCGATCGCCGGACGGTAACGGTCCTGTTCGCCGACCTCTGCGGCTTCACGACACTCAGCGAGCAGCTCGACCCCGAGGTGATGCAAGCGTTGCAGAACGAGCTGTTCAAGGAACTGACCGCGGCCGTGCGAAATTTCGGCGGTTTCGTCGACAAATTCATCGGCGATGCACTGCTGGCATTGTTCGGTGCGCCGGTCGCGCATGAGGACGATCCGGAACGTGCGCTTCGCGCCGCTCTCGACATGATCGCCCGGACGGCGCGGCTCGGCGAACGCGCCCCCCACTCCGGCTCGCCTCTGATGCTGCACATCGGCATCAACACCGGTCCGGTCGTTACGGGAGGATTGGGCATCGGCGCCGCCAGATCCTATTCGGTGACCGGCGACACGGTGAATACGGCGCAACGCCTGCAATCTCTGGCCGCACCGGGTCAGGTGCTGGTCGGCGAACTCACTCACAGGCTGACCCGGCATGCCTTCTCTTACGAGTCGCTGGGCGATGTCGTGTTTCGCGGCAAGGCTGGCAGTGTGCTCGTCCATCGACTGGACGCACCGCTTGCGGCGCCGCGGGCAGCGCGTGGACTCGAGGCGCTCGGCCTCGGTGCGCCGATAATAGGTCGTGGCGCGGAGCTCAATAGAATGCTGGCGAGCCTTGACCAGGCGTGCGGCGGCTCGGCCCAACTTGTCCGCCTCGTCGGAGAAGCCGGGATCGGGAAATCGCGCCTGGTGAAGGAATTCGTCACCCGCGTCGGCGACGAGGATCGTTTTCGCAACGTCGCCGTGCGGCAGGCCACGTGCTCACCGCTGGGCGAACAATCATTCGGTGCCTTGGGCGCAGTGATGCGCAGCGCCGCCGGGATGATGCGAAACGACAATGGGGATGAAATGCGGGCGAAGCTCGCAGCCTTGCTTACCGATCTCGGCGTGCAGGGCGAGGAGGCGAAGCGGCTGATGCCTTTGCTCTACCATGTGCTTGGCCTTGGCGACCCCGATGCGACCTTGCAGCATGTCGAGCCCGAGCAGCTGCGGCGGCAAATTTTCTACGCAGTCCGCACGATCATCGAACGGCGGCTTGCGTTGTCGCCGCTGTTGATTGTCCTCGAAGACCTGCACTGGGCCGACGCCGTGTCGCTCGAGGCATTCCGTTTCGTGATGGACAGGCTGGAACGCACGCGGTTGATGTTGCTGGTCACGCATCGCCCGGCGCCGGACAGCGGCCAGCTCGATTCAAGTCGGGTCAGCCATACAGCGCTCAGGCTTTCGCCGCTCAGCAGTGATGAGGGACGCAGCCTGCTGGCTGCGCTTTTCGGCGAGAGCTGGGTAATCTCCGCAGGCGGGCTTATCGACCAGATCCTCGAGCGCGCGGGCGGCAACCCGCTTTTTGTGGAGGAGATCGTTCGCGGCCTCATCGATCGCGGTGTCCTGGTGCGCGAGGGCCAGCGATGGCGGACCGTGGCAGGCGAAGTCGCAACCGATATTCCCGCCACTATCCAGGCAATGCTGCTTGCTCGCGTCGACCGGTTGCCGCAGGAGGTGCGCCGGCTGGCTCAGGAAGCCGCGGTGATCGGCCCGCGCTTCGATGCCGCGCTTCTGAAAGCCGTGACCGCCGACCCGGGCCGGCTGGAAGCCGGCTGCGAAACGCTTTGCGATGAGGAAATCATCGAGGAAGTAGCAGGATCAGGCTCGGTCTCGTCGCAAAGCTACCGCTTTACGCAAACATTGCTGCAGGACGTGATCTACCAGAACCTGCTCCTGCAACGCAGGACGGACATCCACGGGCGGATCGGTGGTGCCTTGGAGCAACTGTGCGGCGACAAGCCGGAACGGTTCGAGGATTTGACCGTGCTCGGTCATCACTTCGCACAGAGCGCCGAGCGGGAGAAGGGCGCGCATTACCTGCAGGCGGCGGGCGATCGCGCTCGCATGATATACGCCAACGATGACGCCCTTCGGTTCTACGAGCGGGCACTGACCGCATTGGACGCGCACGGGCAAACGCCGCTAAAGCTGGCAATTGCGGAACGCATTGCCGATTTGAGCGGCCCGGCAGGGCGGCGCGAGATTGCCCACCGCCACTACGAGACGGTACTGCAGGCATATCGCAAGTCAGCCGATCGTGTCGCGTCGGCTCGCGTTTTGCGTAAGATCGGTCGGCTGCTCTGGGACGTGGGCAAGCGGGGCGACGCAGAATCCCGCTATGCCGAAGCGGCGGCGCTCCTCGACGGAGCGGATGCCCCGATCGAGCAGGCGCATCTGTGGCAAGAACGCGGCAGACAGGCGTTCCGCAGCGGAGATCACGCTCTCGCGGCAAAATGGGCGGACGCGGCGCTGGATTGCGTACGCACCCTGACAACCGAGCATGCCCCTCAGGTTGGATCCGATGCCACGCTTGTGACCGCCGAGGCACTTAATACCAAGGCTGTCGCGCTGGCTCGCCTTGGGCGAAACCACGACGCCGTGCGCCAGGTTGAGCGCAGCATTGAATTGGCCGAAGCCGCCGGTCTACTTGGCACGGCCTGCCGCGGCTATACCAATCTCGGCGTGCTTTACACGACCATCGATCCGGCACAGGCGATAAAGGTCTGTCGGCGCGGTCTTGAAGTGGCGCGCCATATTGGTGATCTGGGTTTCCAGGCGCGCCTCCTCGCCAATCTGGCGGTCGCTTGTTGCACTTTCACGGATCGCTGTCCGACGGAGGGCGTGCCTGCTGCCGAGAAAGCCATCGAGATCGATAAGGCGCTCGACCAGCGCGAGCACCTGCCGGTGCCGTTGATCGTGCTTGCGCAGATCCACCAGTGCAACGGCCGTCCGGAGCTGGCGGTTGGCTTGTTCCAAGAAGCACTGGACGTGGCCAGCGAAACGGGCGAGCCCCAATTGCTGTTTCCGTGCTATGATGGGCTGGCAACGCTTAACCTCGACCTCGACAATCTGGCCGAGGCCGAACGCTATTTTTCCCTGGCGCAGGGTGTATGCGCCCAGCACGGGCTCGACCCGGAAGCGCTTGTGGTGCTGCCTTTTCTCGACTAGCCGGAGGGAGGTTGGAAATGTCCACGCGTAGTGACTTGGTGCCGCTTCAACCGGGCGACCGTGCGCCGAACGTGGTGCTCGACGCCATTACCCAGGAAGGCAAGATCGCGCTTGACGATTTTCGCGGACAAAAACCGGTGCTGGTCGGCCTGTTTCGAGGTTTGCATTGTGCGTTTTGCCGGCGCCATATCGCTGCCCAGGCGCGGCTTGATCCGGAACTGCGCGAAAGGGGCGTAGAGAGCCTGACGGTGGTCAACACGCCGATCGAACGGGCGCGTCTCTATTTCCGCTACCACCCGATGCCGAATCTGCTTGCGGCCTCCGATCCTGAACGCGCTTCACATCGTGCCTTTGGACTGCCCAATCTCGAATTCACCCAAGACGAGACGAACTGGCCGTACAAGGTCTCGATTGCAGCGGCAAAGGATATGCGGGTCGACATACCAGGCGAGTTGCCCGGTCCAATGGATCCTTTTGCGGCCAGCGAATTCCTCGACAAGAAGGACAATTACGAAGTGACCGAAGCCGACGAGGAGATGATGGCGACGGGACACGGACAACTGATAGGCCAGTTCCTGCTGGACCGGCAGGGGATCGTCCGCTGGAGCTTCACGGAGGTGCCGGAAGGTGGGCGATACATGTTTGGGGCGCCAAACCCGCGGGAGCTGATGTCAGCCGTGTCCCAAATCGCTCAATAGGGACCGTTGCAGGCGTATGCTGCGGCGAAGCAGCTAGTTTTTTGGCCGGCAGGGCCGAGGCAACGGCTAACAGTTTGTGGCACGCAATCGCGCCTATCCCCCCATGATGCGATAGACGGTTGCATCGCCTCCTCGATGAAGTCGTCGAGGTCGGTATCGCCCGATACGTCGCACAGGCCGCAGACGTAATGCGTCTTGAGCGTGCGCAGGGCGCCGAAACTGTCGAAGCACCATCCCGGATTGGGGACAGAGCACGTCCCAGCTCATGTCGAACAGGCCGCAGCGGGCGGCGTGAAGGAAGAGGTCGATTGCTTCAGGCTCGGCGATTGCGCGGTCGCGGGCGAAGGCCAGCGGATTGACGCGATAGAGCGCCTCGTCGTCGCTGCTCCTGATAAGCGTTTCGAATTTTGAGATGACGCGCGGGCTCCAGGCTCGCGCTTGCTCGATCTCGGTCATCTTGCGTTCGAGAAGACGATCGTCGACCACCATCACGGCGGATCCCAATTTGCCTTGCGGCAACCTACCAACAATCCTGCCCGATGCGAATGGCATGGGGTCGGTCATCGACGGCCGAGCGTCTCGTCGAATGCGCCTTGCGCCCTGTGAGCGGGAAGACACTGACGAGTTCACCGTTCAGTCGAGCACTGCCTCGACACTGGCGACAAAGGCATCGAGCGAGCGATCCCCGCGAATCTCGATGCGCGGAAGGTCGATGGGATCGCAATCGAGGTCAGCTGGCCCGTGTCGTTCGCCGAAGCCAATTCGATAGCCGCACTCCCTGGCCAGCCTGCCAAGCCGTCGGTCGGTGGCGGAGAAAGGCGCCGCGAACGCTGTGGTTGGCCGACCGGTCCAGCGTTCGATGAACATACGCGAGCGCAGCAGCTCGGCGGCCAGGTCAGAGCTCGACAGACCATCGATCGCGCGATGCGTCGCCAGATGGCTTCCGAAGAACGCGCCCTCGGCGGAGAGGCGCCGCACCGTCGCGGCGTCCATAAGCGGCGCCGGCGGACCGCTGACGGCGTCCCACCGTGCGCTTTCACCCACCAGGTCCGTCACCAGGAACACTTCCGCGGTCAGGTCGTTCGTGCGCAAGGTCGGCCAGGCATGGTCGGCAAAGTTCTGGAAGCCGTCATCGAAGGTGATGAGCACCGGGCGGCCGGCGAAAGGCTGACGGTTGGCGATAAACCATTCCAGCTGCTCGGATGTAATGGCGTGAAAGCCATTGGCGCGGAGCCATGCCATCTGGCTGTCGAACGCGGCGGGCGCAAGCCGAAAACGCGTGAGCGCGGCCGGACCGTCATCGGAGACGCCGTGATACATGAGGACAGGGATACGCCGCCGCCGCTCGCTGCGTGCGACGTCGCGGCGCAAGGCCCGCGCCCCGCCCCAGACGATCTTTCGCGCGACCCCGATTTCGATGGGCGCGCGGATCGGGACATGATCAATCGTCGGCCCCGTGGCCACCTCGCCCGGTGACAGGCGACGGAAGCGGTCTATGCGATAGAGCTCGGTCTGGATCGACTGCTCCAGGACGAGGCCTTCGGTCGCGGCCAGCGTCTGCGAGATCACTTGCGCACCGAATGTGTTCCAGTCGAAGCCGGTCCTTTCAACATTGTCGCCTAGCACGAATGCGTGCGCGCTGATGAAACTGCCGCCAGGCGCCAACGCCTCAACGAGTTTTCTGACGACGCGCCGCAACTCGGCGACATCGTCCAGGTAGTAGAGCGCTTCCGAACAGACGATCAGGTCCATTTCGCCCGGCAGCGTGTCCGCAGAGAAATCCAGTACGCCGAACTCAACATTCGGCTGATCGCTGCATCGCGCGCGCGCCCGCCCAATGGCTACGTCGGAGATGTCGGTTGCGGTCAAGTGACCCACACGCGGCGCCAGCTGCCGCGTGAAGTGACCCTCCGCGCAGGCCAACTCGAGTGCCCGTCCGATGCGGCCGGCAGGCAGAATTTCGAGCTGCCGCCCATACTTTTCCTGTTCATAGGGCGAACCGTAGTTCCAGGGATCCGCGGTCGCGAAATGGCGATTCCAGAACGACGTGCGATCATTGTCGCGCCCATCCGCGGCTGCTGCACGGCGCGGCGCGGCCAGAGGCTCCGCAGCTTCGGCGCTCGAGCGAACCAACCGCCGCGCTTGCGCGGCCAATCGCGCGAGTTTGCCGAAATGGCTGTCCCGATCAGGCCGGCGTTCCGCCATGGTCAACGAGGCCCCGGCAGCAACAGGCGATCGTCCCGCAAGCTGCGCGGCACCCTTTCGCAAGACCACGCGCTCATAGCGGGAGAGGCTGCGCATAAGCCGCTCAGCGGGCACGAAATTCAGGGTCAATTCAAGCCAGTGACGCCTTGTCACTTTCCCGAGCGCGCCGAACTGCACGCGAGCCTCGATCTGGCCATCCATCATCAGATAGGCATAGATTTGATCGATTCCTTCCGGAAGCTCGATCGAGGTCGGATTTCGAGCGTCGACACGAATTCCAAGCGTTCGCGCCAGCTTGCGCGGCGCGGCAAGATCGTCGTAGTCGAGAAGCATTTGCTCAATGTGATACTGGACACGGCGACCCGCGACGGGATTGTTCCAGACCTCACCCAGGTCGGTGATCAACTCGGTGAGGGAGCCGCCGAACCTGTCCCACCTGGCAGCCAATTGCGCCGGCGCCGATTGGCTTCCCACCATGACGCCATCGAGGGCTACCTTGGCGATCTCACGCGCCCACTTGCGTGCCGGCGGCAGCGCGCGCAGCGACAGTCCGTCGATCGAGCGCGAGCCGCGACCGCAATCGGACGCGGCGTTCCACAAGGCGAACCATGCGAGTGCTTCGCGAGCGGTGCGGCCGTTAGCCTCGCTCGCTCCATTGGCGTGAGCCGCTGCCGGGTGTTTGACCCTGGGGTCGCGAGAAAAGCCGCGGGCGATGACGATTTCCGCATCCAGCAGCATCTGTGTCGAATTGCGGGAGCGCGCGTTGGGGTTGGCCCGATAGAAGGCGAGCGGCTCGTCGACCATCACCCAATTTTTGCCTAGACGTGCGAGGCGCTGCCACAGATCCCAGTCCTCGCAGGTGCGCAGCGACACGTCGAAACCGCCCAGTTCGACAATTGTCTCGCGGTCGACCAGCAGCGCGTGCGTGCGAATGGCGCACTGGCGCGCGAATGTTTCGAAGGGCTGGATCGCCACCTCCGTCTGGATGCTCGACGGGGTGAGTTCGCCATCGGGCATCACGCGCCGAGAACCGCAATAGGCGGCCACTGCATCGGGAGCGGTTTTCAGCGCGGCCAGCATTTTCGCAAGGAAGCTGGCATCCACCCAATCGTCCGCATCCAGAAACATGAGCCAGTGGCCGCGCGCCGTCGAAATCCCGCTGTTGCGCGCGCCGGCGAGGCTATACGCGCAAGACCTCAACGTCCGAAAGCGGGCATCGCGCTGCACATAGCCGGCGATGATCGCGGGGGTGCCGTCCGTCGAGGCGTCGTCGACGATGATCGCTTCCCAATCCGCGATTTCCTGGTCGAGAAGGCAATCGAGTGCGCGCGCCAGCGTTACTTCCGCATTGTGCGCAGGAACCACGATTGAAACCAAGGGATTATGCGCCACGCCGTCTTATCCGCGCCTGGTTCGAGGGTAGAACAAAATGCGTTGAACTTTCTCGGCGTAGGCCGTCACAATCGACGTCGATCCGTCCGTCGACCCATCGTCCACCACGACCAAATCCAGCAGCCGGTCGGTCTACCGGCGGATCCCGGCAAACGGAACCACACCGCCTGCGGTAGCAGGCTTTGGTTTTCTTCGGCAAGAGACGGCGAATGTCAAAAACGGATGACGGCATCGGATGGCGGCTCTGCCCTGTCAAGATCGGGGCGAACTGGAGCCGGGCAAAAGGCTTCAAGCCAGGCCGAATGGCAAGCGCTCATGCCTCGCAGTATCGGAATGCCCTGCCCCAGCGACAAGATAAACACTGCCAAGTACCCGGCGCAACGGTCTAGCTCGGAAGGACGAAGTCTTGTACCACAACATCGACTTCTTCAAGGTAGGAGCAACGGCGGACATAGATGTCGTCGCTTGCCGATTTTACCGGAAGGTTACAGCACGATGCCACGCGAGATTCGACGATTGAGAGCCGGGAGTCTGGCGTGCGCGGCACGTCTCGGAGAGTTGACTGCGGTGTTCGTCCTGAATGCCAGGCCGCTCGTCTTTGGCATCGCCCTCTTGTTGGCTGGTCCGGCGCTGGCGCAGGCGCCCGTCCCACCTGAAAAGGTCAAGCAATTATTCGAGCTGCTCGACGATTCGTCCGTGAAGGCATGGGTAGCCGAACAACGAAATCAGGCCGCCAGGTCGACGGGAGCGCCTGCCAAGGCAGAAGCTTCGCCGGCCGACGCATCGTCCGACGCCGCGGCCGCACCAGGCCAGATGAATACGATGGCATCCTCGATGCTCGATCGGATCAAGCATCATATCGAAGCAATCGTGCGAACTTTGCCCTCGCTGCCAGGCCAGTTCGCGCGCGTTCGGGAAAAGACCATGGAGGATATGTCCAGCAGGGGGTCTGCAGGCGTGCTTTTGCTGATCGCAATATTCATCGCTGCCGGCGTGGCGCTCACCTGGGCAACGTACAGGCTCACCCGTCCGTTTCGTCTTTGGATCATCGCGCAGCCGAAGGACACGCCAATCGGGCGGGCCAAGAAGATTGGCGGGCGCACGCTTTATTCCAGCTTGCTGATCGTCTCGTTCGCGCTGGGCAGCGCCGGCGCATTCATGTTGTTCGACTGGCCAATGCTTATCCGCGAGATCGTGCTGACATTTCTGATGGCTGCAGTCGTTACGGCGGGTGTGCGCATGTACCTCGCAGCCATGCTCGTCCCCTCCTTCATGCAGGTCGAGAACGCCTTCGAGGTCCGTGCTTTGCCGGTCACCAACGAAACGGCCGACCATTGGTTCTATTGGCTACCCCGGATCGTCGGCGTCTTCGCCTCCTTCGCCGCCGCGTTCATCCTCTTGCCGGGTCTCGGCATCGATCGGGACGGGATGATGGTCCTGTCGGTAGGCGCCGATTTCGTGCTGCTGGTGCTCCTGCTGCTTGCCGTCTGGCGCCGGCCAAGAACACGGCGGGACGATGGGCACGGTCACACGGCAGCGACATGGTTGTTGACTGCCTATTTCGTCGCCCTGTTCCTGGAGCGCATCGCCGGCCTGTACACGTGGTTCTGGTTTACCTTGGCCGCATTCGTCCTGCCTTTTGCAATCGTGCTGACGCAGCGCGGGGTCAATTTCGTCCTGCGGCCGGGTTCGGAAGATGCCGGCCGGCCTACGATCCCGGCGGTGACGATCGCTGTGATCGATCGCGGAATCCGGATGATCTTGATCCTGGCGGCGGCTTACCTTCTTGCGCGTGTCTGGGGTCTGGACATGCAGGCCATGCGAGACAGCGATACGACGACCACGCTCATATTGCGCGGCTTGATCAATGTCATGGTCATTGCGCTTGCCGCCGATTTCGGCTGGTCGATCATCAAGGCCTTGATCGAACGAAAGCTGGGCATCGAAACGCCGCATGCGGTGATCGGCGAGGAGGACGTCCCTACCCTCGATCCGCAGCAGGCGCGGTTGCGCACGCTCTTGCCCATCATCCAGAACATTCTGCTGGCAGTGATCGTCGTGATGGCGGTGCTGATGATGCTCGCCTCAGTCGGTATCCAGATCGGCCCGCTGATCGCCGGCGCCGGCGTCGTCGGCGTCGCCGTGGGTTTTGGCGCACAAACCATCGTCAAGGACGTGATCTCAGGCGTGTTCTATCTGCTCGACGATGCATTTCGTGTCGGCGAATACATTTCATCGGGCAGCTACAGGGGTACGGTGGAGAGCTTTTCGCTGCGCTCGGTGAAGCTGCGCCACCATCGTGGCCCGCTGTTCACAATACCCTTCGGTGAACTCGGAGCCGTCCAGAACCAGAGCCGCGACTGGGTTACCGACAAATTCAACATTACCGTTGGCTATGACACCGACATCGACTTCGCGCGTAAGCTGATCAAGCGGATCGGCCTGGAGCTGGCGGAAGATCCCGAATTCAAAAACTGGGTGATCGAACCGATCAAGATGCAAGGCGTACAGGAGTTCGGTGAGTACGGCATCGTATTGAGGGTCAAGGTCACAACCAGACCGGGAGGTGCCTTCGCTATGAAAGGCAGATTCTTTTTACGCCTCCGCCAGGCCTTCAAGGAGCAGGGCATCGAACTCCCATTCCCGACCGTCCACGTCGAGGGGCTGCAGATCCCACATGGGCAAGAGAATGCGCCTGTGGAGATCACACCAGAGCTAAAAATGGCCGTCGCGCAGTCGCACGCCAATCGGCGCAGGAGAAAGGCCAGCACAACGGAGTAGAAAAGCGGCGACGCCTGCCGGTCGCGGCGTCGCTTCGCGCGCATCGCCCGTGACAGGGATAGTTCCAGCCGGCTGCCATCGGCAGGCAATCGGCAACCTTGCCATCGCATCCTCCTCCTGACGAACAGCTAGAGCGTTTCACCGTTTCACGGAAACGGCGAAACGCTCTATCTCTTTGTTTTGACGCAATTCCTGACGGAAAACCGGGTCACCCTTCTCCTGGAATTGCTCTCAAGCCATCGGTGGCGCGCCGCGCCGCTCGAGCGCGGTCTTGCGGATGATTTCAGCGATCTCCGGGCTGCTGCTGCACAGCATCTGGAAATCCGCTGAATGCAGCGACAGAAGCGAGACCACCGTTGTGGCGCTGACGGTCGCCGAGCGCGGTTCGCCGCTGACCAGCGCCATCTCGCCGAAAAAGGCGCCAGGGCCAAGCTCCACCGGGTTCGGCGTCGCGACGCTGACGCGTCCCTCCACGACGAAGAACATCCGATCGCCGGTCTCGCCCTTGCGGCAGATCACGGCGCCCGCCGGCACGGTGCGAGGTCTTAACGCGCGCACGATCTCGACCAGCGCGGCCGGGCCGAGCTTCTGAAACAACGGCACGCCGGCGATCAATTGCCAATTGCGGACGAAATCCTCGCGACGGACTTCTTGGTAAAAGCCGGTGGCAAGAATGCCGGCCCAGAGCCCGAAGATGCCGATGCCACTCATCATGACCGCCCCGGCAAGGACGCGGCCGGCGAAGCTTTGCGGAATGGCGTCGCCATAGCCGGTGGTGGACAGCGTGACCACCGCCCACCACATTGCAAGCGGGATGCTGCCGAACTTTTCCGGTTGAACGCCGCGCTCGATGACATAGGCCACGAGCGCGACACCGAATAGAACGACGCCGAAGACCGTGGTGACGCCGATCAGGTTGCGTGCTTCGTTGGCGAGGATCCTGCCAAGCAGCGGGAAGAAAGTAGAGTCGCGCAGCGGTTTCAGCAGCCAGACAGCACAGTAGAGGCTCCAGTCCGGCGCGCCGACGAGCAGATATGCGGCGAGTGGAACCAAAACCGCGAGCACATCAATGATGATTGCTGGCGGCCTGTCCCGAACGTCTTCCGCCCGCCGCTTGAGCAGCGTCTGGGCCAGTTGCAGGAGATAGGCGCCCCAAATGACCGCGAGCACGGCAGCCAGGGCCAATCTGGTTCGTCCGGACATGTCCGGCGTGGTGAGCGCAGCCACCGCCAAAAGCCCAGGCGCGGCCAGCAGCGCGTTGAGCGGCACGTAAATTCTTAGGAAAGGCAGTACCGACATTCTATGCCCACGAGCGACTACTACCCTGCAAAATAGGATGCCTTCAAGGCAAGCGTAAAGGTGCTTACTGTCGCTGCGATGTATATCGCCAGCGGTCAGCTCAGGCGTCCGGGAAAGCATCGTGACCGGAAGTGAACAGACAGGAGCACCTCCCTGCGATCGGGGCAAGGAAGATCGCCCCCGGCGTTCATCTTGGTCGACAGCTGCCGCAGGCAAGCTCTGCGGGCTTGGCACCGGCGGAAAAAGCAAACAATCCCGGGCTCTTACGTTACCTCCGAGAGGCTCACCGAGGTCGGCTGCAACACGCCGGGGAACGGCCCGATCCTGGCCGGGCGATGCCCGGACTGGAAGAGGTTGCTGTGGAGGTTGGCGATCCACTGCTTGCCTTCGGTCGTCAGATCCAGATAGCGGATCGCGTCGCCGATATAGGGCTCGACCTGCAGCGTGAAGAAATCGGTGAAGATGGCGCCGAGATCGGCGGCGGTCTTGCAGCCGAGCTTTTCCACCATCCCGATCTCGGAGAACTCGGCAAACAGCGCCGGCAGCTTGCGGTGATAGAAGGGATCGGCGAGCTGGCCGATCAGGTCCGCGGCCCTGACCAGCGCCGGCTCGGTGTTGGTCACCCGGTAGGCCGGATCGTTCGGCACCGGAAAGCGCGTCATCTCGATCGCCTCGACAATGCGCTCCTCGTCGATGAACTTCGAGGAAGCAAAACGTTGGCGCGCATAGATCTTGGCGCGCTCGATATGATAGGGCGCAAGAACCGCGTCGGAGGCGCCGCGCGGAGGCGTATAGCGGTCACCGGCCTCGTTGATGACGAAGCTGTCCTCGGTGTCGCCCTGACATACGCCGTGCACCATGCCGATGTCGTGGACAAGCAGCGCGCAGGTATAATGCAGCCAGTCATCGGGGGTCAGGGATTCCGAAAGCAGCCGACCGCGGATGATCTGCTGGCCAGCGAGCGTAACCATCAGTGTATGCTCGATGTTGTGATAGAGCGCGTTCGAACTGCCGATGCGCTCCAGGACAAGGCGGGCCGCCCCGCCCATGTAGCTGGCATATTCCGGATTGCGATGCGAGAAATACTGGAGATAGAGTTCCGACAGATAATCGCCGAGCCGGTCGGCCATGATGGAGATTGGATTGAGCATGACAATCGTTCCTGACCGCTTTGAAGCATGACAAGTCGCGCCGCGCGGCGGCCACACTATCACGGTTCCGGCGTAGATTTATCTTAGGACCAAGGTCCCTGAGGCAGTGGCGACTACCGAATGTTGCTGCGGTCACGTCGCCAGTCACGAGTCCGCCCCCCGCTGTCGGTACCATTTGCGCCGTCGGCGCGACTGCCGTGGACCGGCTTTGTCCATGCTTCGAGGTGCCCTCTCCGCGTCTATTCCGGCATGTCTATCCTGGGCTCAACCTGACCGCGCGCGGCGATGTATTCCAGCCGGGCAGCGAGATAGCTGCCCATGATGCCTTCGGCGCAGCGGGAGGCTTCGAAGGCCGAGAGACCGCGATTTTGCATCAACCATTTTTTCGCGGCGCCCTGCCCTTGCTCGACCGCCGCCAATAGTTTCTTCAAGTCGGATCTGTCCCAGACGCGCGGAACCTGCTTGCGGATGAGTCCGATGGCCCGCTGCTTGTCTTTCCTGTGCCCGGGGGTGTCGAATTGGCGAGGAAAGTTGACGGCTCGAATGTCGTCAGCTGCCCAGTCGGCGGTGATCGCGAAGCGAATGCTGCCAGCTTCCGTCTCGTCCGGTAGAGCCGCGACGAGCATGTCGCTGAGGGACTGCCAAGCTGGCAGGTCCATAAACGTCGGACCGTCCTCACAAACCGGGTCATGACCGTCCATGCTGGAGCCAAAGAGGCCGCCGAACGCGACCAGCGCTCTCCCTTCGTCGCGTTCGAACATGAACCCGTGGGGGCAGGAGAAAATCGGGTCGGCTTGAGTCTGGTCGAGCGCAATGCGGAGCAGGAAAAACGGTACGTCCGCGGCCTTTCTTTTCGGAAGGTCAAGCATGCTCAGGATGCTCGGGGTTTGTTCCTGAAAAATGGCAATGGCTCGCGCCTTCGCCGCGTCGCCCTCGCTGGGCGAGACGCCAGCTTCCGGGACATGCGTGGCGAGGTAAACGAGCCAGGAATTGGCCAACGCGCTGCCAGGATAGCGCCGAAAGACAGCGGCCGACTTCGCCGGCGTTATCGGAACCATAGTGCTTGCCGCCATCGTCAAGATGTCGTCGTCGCGCAGGTCAGCCTGCAATTGCGCGATGTGCCCCTGCATCGATTTGCGAAAGCAAGAGGGCTTGTCGTCTGCATGCGCGCAACCAAGAGACCAGCTCTTCTTCTCTTCTTGTTCGACCTCTTGCATGAATGGTCGCTTTTCCGGCGCGACGAGTTCACCCATCTGCGCTACCAGGACAGCGATCTGGCGATCCATCTTGCTCAGTTCATCGCTCGCGCAAATCGCCTTTTCGGCCTCGATCGAGGCCTTCGCGCAATCGAAAGACGGACCGGCGGCCGCGAAGGCAGAGCCGGCGAAGAATGACACCCATGCAAGAACCAGAAATACGCAAGACAGCCAGACAGAAGCGAGCAGGAAACTTGGCGTTCCAGCCGCATTGCGGCTGGAACCATTTCCGCCAGCTACAACCATGCTGGCCGATCGACAAAGCGCGGCTGCCGCCCGGCCGGGAATAGTAATTCGAGAGGCAAATCCGCAATCGTCGCAGAGACCATTGTCCACGGAGCGGTCAAGTCGGCGTGCCTCGTCGGCAACGGCATCGGCAATCTTGAACAGCGCGAGCAACAGGCGAGCCGTGCGTTCTCCAAACGTCAAACGACAATTGCTTAAGCAGCATTTCCAGGCTTCGTCTCTGAAACCCATTTTGCCGCTCCCAATCCTGATTGCGCGATACTCCAAGGCGTGGCGCATGCGTCGCGTACGGTCTGTGTCGCAGGTCACGTGTTGCTTCAAAAAAACGTCCGGATGGGTAGACTGCCCGCAACGGCCCGAGTGCGCCAGAGCGCAATATTGATCGGCATTTTAGAGCGCGTCGCGCTGAAACGGATTCAGGCGACGGGTTTCAAGTCTTTGTTTTGATACATGTCGTCGTCCCAGAGCCGCTGCACACTTCTGAGCGACATGCATTGGGGAAGCGTCCATGACGTAGGTTGTCATGCCGCTGAAATCGCGCGGAAAGACGAAGAGCCGCCCGCGCACCAACTGTTTTGTGAAAAATCTATTGCTTGCGGCGAGCTATCGCGAACGACCAGTCGCGCCCCTCACCGCGGATGATGGCCTGGTTGATCCAGACCATGGCGTATGGCTCGAGCAACCGCGCCATGCGCAGTGGGCCGGCATCCAGCGCCTCGAAACCAAGTCCGCGGACCAGCTCCGACGCAATGTTCTTCGCGGCCAAGTCGTCGCCGGCGAGAAACATCACCGGGCGCGGCTTGAGAAGCGACGTGTCGCCCATCACCTCCGCACCAGCCTGATTGAGCGTCTTGACGACACGCGCGCCCGGAATCCAGGCGGCCAGACGCTCCGCGCCCGATGTGTCATAGCCACAGGCAAGCTCGAGCACCCCTTCTCGCATCGTGAGCGGATTCATGCAGTCGATGACGACCTTCCCGTCAATGTCGCCAAGCCCTTGAACGGCAGCTTCTGCCTGCGCCCACGGCAACGCTAGAACGACGACGTCCGCGCCCCGCACCGCCTCAGCTCCCAATTCTTCACGCCCTCCGCTCCGCGCAATGAAAGACGCCATATTCTGCGTCCCAGTTGTGCGCACGCCATAGACAACGTCGTGATCCGCCTTGCTCCAGGCCGACCCGAGCGCACGTCCCACCGCGCCGGCGCCAATTACTGCAATACGCATGGTTTTAAGTCTCCTTTCCGCCCGAGGTTTGCAGGAGCCAGGCACGCCTGCGGTTCATTCCCGCGACGAAGGCCGGAGGCATCCAGTTATGAGGATGCGGCCAGCCCCGATCCCAAAGACAGATCGCCAAATCGAGCGAGGTGTCGGCCACGTCGATGCGCACGATCTTATTCGCCCTGATCGTCAGCAACAACGTTTCGACCGAGCTTCCTTCGCGAAATGTCGGCGCAAGACCCATGAATTCGCGGTCGTGTTTCCAGTGGAGATTGAAGGTGATGAAACCGCGCCCCGCGTCCGACGACGCATCATCGCCGAAAACCTCCAGCCCCGAGCCGGCTCTCAATCGTCTTTGTGCCCGATGAGCGCCGCGCCGATTGGCCTCGGTGGTTCGCTGCGCAGCACGAGCGACGTTGTGACCGCGCCATAGCCGGCAATCCGATCGACGATCGTTTCCAGTTCCTCAGGGCTCGGCACCAGCACTTTGAGGACGAAACAATCCTCTCCGGTGACACGGTGCACCTCGACGATGTTGGCAATTTCGGCAAAGCGCTTCAGACAGGTCTTAATATTCTCGTGCGTCGTGCGAAGGCGAATGATCGCCATCATGCCGAGGCCGAGAGCACGATAGTTGATGCGCGCGCCGTAGCCCTCGATGACGCCGCTTTCCTCCAGACGCCTCACGCGCTCCGACATCGACGGCTGAGAGAGGCCGATCTACCGCCCTAGCTCAGCAAGCGGCGCTCGTGCGTTGCGCTGCAGCGCCTCGATGATCTGCAAATCCTTACGGTCGATTGTGCCGATGCGATTCAACTTCGCGACCTGAGTTGCCTTGAAACAATCGGAAGACCAGCTGGAATTCCGATGAATACCCATACACCAGAGAGTGCTGCCCCGACATAATGCCAAGAGTGACAATGAACTCAAGGGTCAAGAATGCAGGCTTTCATCACGCTGCCGGGCATCGGCGGCTCCGGCGACGCTCACTGGCAGAGCCACTGGGAACGCGCCGACAAGCGCTTCAAGCGGTTCGAGCCGACCAGTTGGGACATGCCCGACCTTTCGAATTGGATCGGCGCCGTCGACAACGCTCTGCTTGGCGACAAAGACAAGTCCTGTGCTTGTCGCCCACAGCCTCAGCTGTCTCCTGGTCGCACACTGGGCTCAGCGGTCGAAGACGTCGGTGGCGGGAGCCTTTCTCGTTGCGCTCCCTGACCCCGACGGACCCGAATTCCCGGCAGAGGCGGCATCGTTTCGCGACGTCCCTATGGCGCCGCTTCCGTTTCCCGCGCTGATCGTCGCCAGCACCAACGACCCCTACGGCACGAGCGCGTATTCACGTTCGACGGCGGAGGCGTGGCGCGCAGGCCTGGTCGAGGTCGGCGCGCTCGGCCACATCAACGGTTCAAGCGGCGTCAGCGATTGGCCCCAAGGTCGGCAACTGCTCGGCGCCTTCTGTGCTGGTCTCGGAGATGGTCGATAACCAACCTGGTGCACAATCGCTGGCCGAAGCGGTCATGGTCCACGCCCCTGCTGCAAGTCCGTCCAGAATTGCGATTCGTCAGCCGAAAGACAGGAAGAGGGCTGCGCCGGTCTTCGCGACGGGTTGAAAGCGAGAGAGAGCCTTTCGCGCCGTCGCGGAGAACCGTCCCGATGGCTAGTGCCGTTCAGAAGATCACCCTGTCGTCGTCGTGCGACATCCTCTTCAACAAGCTTGTTCTCTCTCAGTCGAACATCCGGCGCGTGAAGGCCGGCGTCTCGATCGAGGAGCTGGCCGAGGACATAGCCCGGCGCACGCTCCTGCAAGGCCTCAACGTCCGACCGGTTCTCGACGCCGAAGGCGTGGAGACAGGCATGTTCGAGGTCCCAGCCGGCGGCCGGCGCTACCGGGCGCTCCAGCTTCTCGTCAAACAGAAGCGTCTCGCCAAGACCGCAACACCCGCCCCGGGCAATGTCGGCTCAAAGCCCAGTTGCAAGAAGGCCCGCGCCGCGTCACGGCGTGATTGTCCACAGCGTCTCGTGGTTGGTGATGGGCTCGAACGAGATCCCGGCCGCCTCCAAGATGGGCCGCTGTGCCAGCATTTGCGGCAGCGTGTCCATCCGGTGCGCGTCTTCAAGGGATGCCCAGACGCTGACATTTGTTAGCGCACCGTGAACGCGGTCGATCCCCACGTAATAGTGCAGCAACCCCGGCAGAGCTGTCAGCGCGGAACGCAGAGCGCGCTCGCTCTCCAACAGCAGGCGTTCGGCATCGCTGGCATTCGCGATATCGAACCTTCCTTTCGAAATACGGACGACGGGCATGTCAGAACTCCCAAGCTCCTGGTCTTACGGGGAGCGCATCCAATAGCGTGGACGCCTGTCGACTGCTGTTTGCTGAGGCAATCTATGCATACGTACGCCGCGCTATCCGATTCAACTCCACGTTACCTCCTCACTCCCGCTCGATTGTTCAGAGGCCATGGTAACTCGCTGATTTAGCATCGCAATCTTTTCGTCGTACGATGATGAACGTCAGTCGGGCGATACGGACAGTCCCGCGAGAAGCGGCGCGTACGCGGCGAGCCTGCGGGATACGAACTCGATGAAGAGCCGCACACGCTTCGTCTTGCGTGTCTCGCCCTGTGTGAGAAGCCAAACCGTTCCGTACATGTGCAGGTCGGTGCCCGGCACCCTCACCAGTAGGGGGTCGGCATCTCCGACGAAGCACGGCAGTGTCGTCATCCCGAGTCCTTGCCGTACGGCAACGATCTGCGCCTCGCCGTCCGTGATCCTGAACGGAACCCCCGTGGTGCGAACCTCACCCTCGCTGGCCCATTCCGGAATTCCATGGATGCTTATGACGATCCACCGGACGGGATCAGGCGCGCCCGCGCGCCACGCTGCCAGTCGATCGCGAGCCATGTAGACGCCGCCGAACAGCTCCGGTCCCTTCAAGCCGTGAAGATTGAGCGGCAGGGTTTTGCGGTCGTAGACGACGCGGATCGCCACGTCGGCCTCCCGGTTGGTCAGATTTGCCAGCTCGCCGGACGACAAGATTTCCATCTCGATGTCCGGATGCAGACGCGCGAAATCGGCGAAGTCCGGCATGAGCAGGTGTGTCGCGAGGGGCGGTGCCAGCGTCACCCGCAGAAGCCCGCGCACGCCCTGGTCGCGCCCGAAGACGCGCGTCTCCAGCTGGTGCGACGACGCTTCCATCTGGTTCGCGAGCTCGAGGACCTCCTCGCCCGCAGCCGTCAGGCGGTAGCCCGAAGGCAGCTTTTCGAACATCTGCGCCCCGAGGCGTTCCTCGAGTTGAGCGATGCGTCGCAGCACGGTCGAGTGATTCACCCCGAGGCGCACGGCGGCGGCCCGCACCGAGCCTCCGCGCGCGACGGCAAGAAAGTAGCGAACGTCATCCCAGTCGATCATTGTGCAATCCGGCACCGCGCGGTGCGCCTTCCAAAGCCCGTACCTAACACATCGAACAGCAATACGGGCTTTGATCATGGCCTAGGCCCGATTGCGAACGGCGGACACCGATCGTCGCGGCCGGCGCCAGTCATCCAGCCGGATCGATTTCGCACCACCGATGTGCGCGCTTCCGCACTCAACAACTGACGCCGGCGGTCCCATTTCGAGGTTCTCGGAGGCAGATGCTGTCCCGACACCACGAAGGAGAAGTTATGGGAAAGCTCGAGGGTAAGGTTGCAGTCATCACGGGCGGATCGAGCGGCATGGCGCTGGCGAGCGCCAAGCGGTTCGTTGAAGAAGGCGCCTATGTTTTCATCACGGGCCGGAGACAGGAGGCACTAGACGAGGCCGTCAAGCTGATCGGCCGGAACGTGACCGGCGTGCGCGGCGACGCGGCCAATCTCGACGACCTCGACCGCCTGTTCGACACGGTCAAGCGGGAAAAGGGCAAGATCGACGTCCTGTACGCGAGCGCCGGCACAGGCGAAGCCGTCCCGCTGGGCGAGATTACCGAGCAGCATTTCGATGCGACCTTCAACCTGAATACGCGCGGCACGCTGTTCACGGTGCAAAAAGCGTTGCCGCTGTTCAACGATGGCGGATCGATCTTCATGACCGGATCAGTTGCTTCGGTGAAAGGTTTTCCTGGCTACACCGTGTATGCGGCTAGCAAGGCGGCGCTGCACGCATTTGCACGCGGGTGGCTCAACGAACTCAAGGGCAGGAATATCCGGGTGAACGTGCTGCACCCGGGGCCGATCGCCACACCGATGCAGGACCAAGTTCTCACCGAGGAGGGAAAGCGGATGTTCGAATCCCTAATCCCGCGGGGAACGATGGGGCGTCCTGAGGAAATTGCAGCGGCGGCGCTGTTTCTTGCTTCAGACGATTCGAGCTTCGTGAATGGGCTGGAGTTGTCTGTCGACGGCGGCTTCTCGGCCGTCTGACATCGCGCCACGCCTTCCGCGCTGAACGGTCAAGCCCGGCCGCGCGGAGGTCGTTCACAACAGGACGTCCACGGGCACGTCGCCGCACAGCGCAAGCGATAACCCGCGCCGTTAAAGGCCGTTAATTAATATCAACACGGATTGGAGAAGCATCATGAGCTATGCGATCATAGGATTCGGGAAGATAGGCCAGGCCCTCGCCCACGCCTTCGCCCGTAAAAACATCGACGTGACCGTCGCGAGCCGCCGTCCGCCCGAGGCGTTGGCGCCTCAGGCTCGGGCGATCGGACCGACGGTCGTCGCCAAGTCGCTGCGGGATGCAGTCGAGGCCGACACGATCATTTTGGCGGTCCCATTCGGGGAGCATCGCGAGGTTGCGAAAGCCCTGCCGAGCTGGGAAGGCAAGACGGTCATCGACGCGATGAACCTGTTTCCAGTTCCTGAAGAGCTGGACGGTCTCCCGTCCTCCGCCTTCGTTGCAAAGTCGTTCACCGGCGCCAAGCTCGTCAAAGGATTCAATCACCTGGTTGCGGCCACCCTGGCTGCCGATCCGGTCGTCGAGGGTGGCCACCGGGTGGTCTTTCTGTCGAGCGACGACGAGGACGCGACCGCTCCCGTGGCGACCTTGGCCAAACAACTCGGGTTCGCACCCGTCAAGCTGGGTAAGCTCAGCGAGGGTGGCGCGCTGGTGCACGCACGCGGCCGCACTTGGGGCCAGCTCATCTTCCAGGATTTGTTCAAGAAGGAGCAGTAATCGATCGACGACCGTGTGACTTGGCCAGAGCAGTGCGATCCCGAAACGTCGGCCATCCATGCGATCAATGACATCGACATGAAGGCGCCCCCTCAAGCGGTGTGACGCCCGACGGGGCGGCGGATCTACGGGTCGCTTAGCATCTATCGACTGCTATCGATGGCCTAGGATTCGCCCGAGTGTCCTCTGCTATCCGATACTGCTCCGTGGCACTCCCCCGTCACTCCCACTCTATCATTTTGATCTGTGGTAACGGATTGATTTGTAAGCGTAACAGTTTCTGTGGACGGCCAAAATCCGGCTGCCGACCCTTCAGAATTTTCCGCCGTTGCTTTCGAAGTGAAATTAGCGCACTTCGGGCGCGCCGAGGTTTCTATCGACGACGCCAGCTCACCTCCTCGCGTCCGCGCTTGCAGCTCGCGATCAGCTCGACAGCAAAAAGCACCGTCAGCGGTATTTCCCGACAGGTTGCTTATGCCCAGGGAGGCTGCCTGCTCCTATCTACGAGACCTTGTCGTCGATTTCGATGTGCAGTGGCAGTCGTCTCGCGAGCGCTCTGCCCGCCACTGGCTCCCCTTTTTCAGAACCCGCCGTTGGATCGACGCGCGGGATGTTGGACGCGACCCAAGGAGCCGGGTTCTTCGGGTCTCCAACCAGCTGCAGCGGGTCCCAAACGCCCTTTACTTCGCCAGTGCACGCGCTCAGATGAACAGGACGACTTGTTGGAGCTCGATCGAGGTTCGACACTCGTCTGCTTGCGGATCGGCTTGCTGTTGCCGGCGTGAGCAGAGAGCGGACTCTTGGAGATGAAGCGCAACCAGAGTAGCCATATGCCAAGCGATATGAGCGGCGTTGGTCGCGAGTTGGTGCCGACGCGGCTGCAGATCCGACTACTTGGTGCAGTCGAGATCACCCTGGACGGCCGGCGTCTTCGCGCCTTCAACTCTCTTCGATTGCAACGGTTTCTGGCGTTGATCGCGTTACGGAGAGACCCGCAGCACCGCTCACGACTCGCGTTCGAGCTTTGGCCCGACTCCGACGAACGTCAAGCGCGCACCAACCTCAGAAAGTTGCTCCACGACTTCCGTCACTCCCTTCCCGACATCGGTGAGTTCGTCGAGATCGATAACGAGACTGTACGGTGGCTTCCGACCGGGCCGAGCGAGGTCGACGTGCTGAGGGTCCGCGACGCCATGGCGGCAGGTGATCTCGACCTCGCCGCGCGCCTCTATTCGGGCGATCTCCTTCCAGCTTGTTACGACGACTGGGTCCTGGACGAGCGAGCCAAACTTCGCGCTGAGGCGTATGACGCCGTTGTGCGGCTGACTGAAGAGGCTGCGGGGCGCGGCGACCATAAAGCCACGATCAGGTATGCCCAACGCATCATCGAACTGGAGCCGACCGACGAAACGGCCGTTCGACTTCAGATGGAGGCACATCTCGCGCTTGAGGATAGAGCCGCGGCGCTGCGCGCCTATCACCGGTGCGCGGAGGTGCTTCAGCGCGAGCTCGCGGTGGCACCGGGCAAGGCGATCAGAGCCATGTACCAGCGGCTCCGGGCTGGCGCACTCAACCGCGACGAGATGCAGGGCGAGGATTTGGCGCCCATCGCCGAATCGCCTTTCGTGGGCCGCGACCTCGAGCTGAACCAGCTCAACAAGGCATGGAAGGCCGCGCAGAAGGGTGCAGCACATCTCTTCTTGGTGACCGGGGAACCGGGGATCGGGAAGTCCCGCCTCGCACTGGAACTCGGCCGTCGTGTTCGAGCGGACGGGCACGTGGTGGCATCGGCTCGTGCGTACGAGGCCGCGGGTAGACTGCCGTGGGGTCCGGTGATCGACCTGCTCCGATCGGATGCCATCCGTAACCACATCGACACGCTCGACACGGTCTGGAGGGTCGAGCTCGCTCGTCTCCTGCCCGAACTCCGCGACGTTTCCCAGCCTACTGGACCGAAACAGTCGGGCGACGTGACTCAGCGCCATCGGTTATTCGATGCCGTGAGCCGAGCCATCGTGGCAGGCGACCGTCCGCGTTTGCTGATCATCGACGATCTCCAGTGGTGTGACGCCGAGACCATTGAGTTGATCGGTTTCGTTGTCCGTTCCGGACAAACGGCACCGGTCCTCATCGTCGGTACTGTCCGCTGGGAGGAGATCCCACCGCATCATCCCCTCGTTGGACTGGTCGACGCCTTGGGCCGCGATCAGGCCGTGACCACAGTGTCACTCGACCGGCTCGACGAAGCCACCGCTGCGACGCTAGCTGCTCGGCTGCGCGCTGAAGACGCGATTGATCCGGCATTGGCGGCACGACTCTGGAGCGAGACCGAAGGCAACCCGCTCTTTGTCATCGAAGCAATCCGAGCCGGTGTCTCCTCTGACGGAAGTCAGGCAGTGCTCACACCCACGATGCGGGCGGTGTTGCATGCTCGACTGGGCCAACTCACTGACGGCGCTCGAAGACTCGCCGAGGTGGCGGCTGTCATTGGTCGGCCCTTCTCGGTCGATTTGCTGGTCGCCACCACCGGGACCGATGAACGTGAGCTCGTTGATTATATCGACGAACTTTGGCGTCGTCGGATCATCCGTGATCAGGGGCTCACGTACGACTTCAGTCACGACAAGCTTCGGGCGGTTGCGCTGGAGATGGTCAGTCCGGCTCGTCGACGTCAACTCCACCGCGCCGTTGCCGAGGCGATCGCGGTCGAGCGCCATAAGGACCGCGACGCGGCCAGCCCGCAGCTGGCCGCACACTACGATCAGGCCGGAATGGTCGGACCGGCCATCGATGCCTACCGCCTCGCGGGGGCCAGAGCAGTGGCAGTGTCGGCCCTCGACGAAGCGGTCAGTATGTTTCGGCGAGCGCTCGCACTGCTCGTCGAACTGCCACCGTCACCCGACCGCGATGCACTCGACTCGACATCCGGATCGCGCTCGGATCACCCCTTGTTGCTCTCGAGGGATATGGCTCCAACAGTGCGCACCAACTCTACGAGCGGGCCCTTTCGCTTTGCTGCAAGCTTCACAGACCCGTGGACCCGCCGATTCTCCGCGGCCTCGGCCTCGCCCGGCTGCAGGGCTGCCGCTTCGACGATTGCAGTGAACTCGGCCAGGCCCTCCTTGACGATGAGAGTCATGATGCGATCGCCAGGACAGAAGGCCTATACCTCCTCGGCGTGAGCGCGTTCTGGCGGGGCGATCTGGCCATGGCCCGCCACTATCTCAATGGCGCTATCGAAGCCTATGACGTGTCCCGTCGCGATGAGCATCTGGCCTTGTACGCCCAAGACCCGAAGGCGGTTTGCCTCGTACGGCTGGCCTGGGTCGAATTATGGGCCGGAGATCCCGGTCGGGCCGACGAGACGGCCCGATCCGCTCTTGAGTTGGCCGGCGGTCTCGATCATCTGATGACGATGTGGTACGTCATCACTTACGCGGCGATCATCGCGGCCGAATCCGAAGATTTCACACGCCTCGCCGAGCTCCTCGCCGACGCCGACCGTCATCGGAAGCGTCTTCCGGAGCGCTACCTCATGGTCGTCCTGGAGGCCCTTCGGGGTTGGCTGGACGTCTGCGAGGGATCGACCGGGAGCATCGAGAAAATCGTGCGGTCGGTGGCGCGCTCGCGGAAGGAAGGGGAGACCCTCCACCTGACTTACACACTCCTTCTCCTCGCCCGGGCTCGCGGCATGATCGGCGAGTTCCGCGAGGGACGAGCTGCCACACGCGAGGGGCTCTCATGGTCACACAGGTGCAACCAGCGCTATCTCGAGGCCGAGCTGTGGCGAGTCAACGGTGAGCTGGCTTATCGCAGCGGGGAAACGGAAGCCGCCGCTTCTCTGCGCAGTGCCGTCGAGACCGCCACCGCTCAAGGTGCACGGTGGCTGGAACTTCGGACGCTCCACTCCTTCGCCAGTCGATTTCCCGATCAGACACTGCGTGAGCAACTTGGGGACCTCATCGAGACTATCCCGTCGGGCCATGATCTCCCCGCGTTCCGGGCAGCAATCGGCCTTCTGAGCGGGTCTGGCTGAGAAGGAACGCTTTCGGAACGCCCAAAGGCGCTTCCTCGTGCGAGATCGAGCAGCGGAGCGCCCAATGAGCAACAAAATCGAGGCGTTGACCAAAACGGTGCGGGGTCGCGTCATCACCCGCTCCGATTCTAACTACGACGAGGCTCGCGCTGTCTACAATGCCATGCACGACCGCAAGCCCCGCGCCGTCATCCAGTGCATGGATTCGGCCGACGTGATGGCGGCGGTCGCTGCTGGCCGCGACGCCGACCTCGACGTGGCAATTCGTGGTGGGGGCCACAGCGTTCCCGGATTCGGCACGATCGAAGACGGTCTGGTCATCGACCTGTCGAACATGAAAAACGTTCGGGTCGACCCGATCAAGAAGATCGCGCGAGTTGAGGGCGGCGCGACATGGGGCGATGTGGACCATGCGACCTACCCGTTCGGCTTGGCGGCGCCCGGCGGGATCATCTCGACGACTGGGGTTGGTGGCCTGACGCTGGGCGGCGGCATCGGCTACTTGACGCGCGGGGTCGGGCTCTCCATCGACAACCTGCTGTCGGCCGATGTCGTTCTCGCCGATGGCCGGCAGGTCACCGCGAGCGATTACCAGAAAGAAGACTTATTCTGGGCGTTGCGCGGCGGGGGCGGCAACTTCGGTGTGGTCACCAGCTTCGAGTTTCAACTGCACGAGGTCGGCGACATCGTCGGCGGCCCGATATTCTACGAGGTAGACGATGCAGCGGCAGTCCTGCAGTGCTACCGCGAATTTATTGTGCAAGCACCGGAACAGCTCGGATGCTTTTTCGGCTGGCAGATAGCTCCTGACCTGCCGTTTATCCCCAAGAACCGAGTCGGGGATCTGTTCTGTGTGCTGGTCACTTGCTGGAACGGTCCCCACAAGGAAGCCGAGAGAGTACTCCAGCCACTTCGCGATGTTGCCGAAGTGAAAGCGGAGCAGGTCGGCGTTATGCCGTTCCCGGCCCTGCAGAGCGCCTTCGACGGTCTCGTCCCAAAGGGCATGCAGCATTACTGGAAGGCAGACTTCATCACCGAGCTCACCGACGAGGCGATCGCTGCTCACGTCGAGCATGGCAAGAAGACACCGCACATCAGCTCGAGCATGCATCTGCATCCGATCAACGGTGCGGCTCAACGGGTGGGCGCCGACGAGACCGCCTTCGGACATCGAGACAAGAACTTCGCCGCGGTCGTCGTCGGAATATGGTCGGACCCTGCCGACGACAAGGCCAACATCGAGTGGGTGAAGGACTACTACGCAGCTATTCATCCCCACTCGGGCAGCGATGGGGGCTACGTCAACTTCATGTCCAGCGACGACGATCACCGTGCGCCCGCAAACTATGGCGCCAACTACGAGCGGCTCGCATCCGTGAAGGCGGCCTATGACCCGGACAACTTCTTCCATATCAACCAGAACATCGCGCCGGCGAACGGGAGGTGAGAGTGATGACCGGACTTACCTTGACGCACGGAACAGGGCAAACGCATTGGGAGCCCGACACGTCGCTGATCGATGCGGCGCGGGAGATCGCTCCGATCATCCGGAAGCACAGCGGGGAAGCGGAGCGCGAACGACGCCTGTCCCAGCCGGTCTTGGATGCACTGCGCGAGACGGGCCTCCTGCGAATGACAACTCCCCGTTCACTCGGGGGGTTGGAGACCGACCCCATCACCCGCGCCCTCGTTGGGGAGGAAGTCGGTCGCCACGACTCCGCCGCGGCGTGGACCCTGGAGAACCCTCTGGACTGGGCCTTCTTTTGTTGCCGTCTCCCCGACGAGGGAGCCGAGGAGATCTACAGCCGTGGAGCCGACATCCTCATCGCTGCCCAGTTCGGCCGTCCACTGAGGGCGACGTCGACCAACGGCGGCTACCGCATCTCTGGTCGAGCGCCATTCGTCAGCAACTGTCATGACGCCGACTGGATCTCGTCGACGGTCCTCGTGGATGACGAATCCGCCGGCGGTGAGCCCGAGATGCGCATGGTCTACTTCCCCAGCCAGGAGTGCGAAATCATCGATACGTGGAACGTCATGGGCATGCGCGGCACGGGCAGTGACGACATCCTGGTGACCGACGTATACGTGCCCAAGTCCAGGACGTTCCCGATGGTGCCAGACTTCGAGCCGGGATCGCACTATCGGGGCCCGCTGTATCGACTCCCGGTCGTGGGCGCGGCGGCGTCCGGTATCCCGACGCCGATGCTGGGGGTGGCGCGACGAGCTCTCGACGAGGTGACCGAACTGGCCCGGACCAAGACTCCGGTGGCATCGAGCGGTCTGCTAAGGGAACGCGCGTCGGTCCAAATCCAACTGGGCCGAGCGGAAGCGATCCTGCGCTCAGGGCGCTTGTTGCTTCTTGACACCCTGACCGAAGCGTGGCGTCGATGCATCGACGGCGAGACCCACTCGCTGGAGCGGAAGGCAGACATCCTGCTTGCGATGACCCACGCGATGAGCAGCGCCGTCAAGGCGGTGGAACTGGCCTGCAGCATCGCGGGAACGACGGCGTTTCGAGCCACCAATCCGCTGGAACGTTGCTTCCGGGATGTTCAGACGATGAGACATCATGTCTTCGCCTCGGAGCCTCGTTATGGGACCTTCGGGCAGGTATATCTCGGGGTTCCCGCGGACTTCCCCGTGGTTGCCTTCTAGGTGAGTCCACAGAAAGTGGATGATTCCGTGAGCGCCGTTTGCTTCTGGCGCCGGCGCTGGATTGAACCACCGTTTGGGCTCATCCAAGACCGAAGCCGCCTTCTCTGGCGGGAATTCACCGCCATGCATATGTCTTGCTACCTTAAGGAGTGCAACCTATGTCGAAGAGGATCCTCATTGTCGGCTTTGACCCGCACAAGATCACATTTGGGCCCGAACGTGGCCTGACCCCGGAAGGCGTAAGCGCCACGGGTCAAGCGACCGCTGACAAGCTTTTAGCGCTTGGGCATACAGTGGAGTCGTGGCTCATCGGCCCGACGCGGACGAAAAATCTCTCGTCGACCTGCTCTCTCGGCAGGAATTCGACGTCATCCTGATTGCGGCCGGCCTTCGGGACTGCCAGAACACACGCTCCTCTTCGAAAGAGTCATGAACGTGATCCACCGATATGGTCGGTCCGCAGCCCTTTGCTTCAACAGCAGGCCCGACAACGCCCTCGACGCCATCCTGCGACACACGTGAGTTGCCACGCGCCTTTTGAGAGAGCCGCAACGCATTTCCTGGTATGAGCCGCCCTACGAGAAAGACAGTCTGCGCTCCGCGCTCCGTCTCCCCCTCACTCCCACCCGATTGTTCGGACGAATCATAAGCGGCGGATTTCGCTCGAAATTTCTCAGTTTAGATGACAATAGCCTACACGAGGGCGTGACGCACCGTTGTCGCCTCCCTATTCCGCTTTTCGCCGGCAGCCACGGCTTCGCAGCCTTGATCTGGTGAGTGATAGTCAGGCGGCGGGCAAGCCCGGATCGATGCCGGTCATGGCGATGGAGACCTCCCAGAGCCGCTTCGCGAGCGCGGGATCTTCGGCATGCGGCGCCCGCCTTGCTTCGCCGGCTGCACCGCGGATTCCGCCAAAGCCGGTGGGACCGTAATAGCCTCCGGGCTTCACCTGGCCGGTCGCGGCCAGAAGTGCCGGCCACGCGCCCTTGTCGGCGCTGTTGAGCAACAGGCCGACGATTGGGCCTGCGATCTGGACAAATCCCATATGACGGCCAAGGCTTGTGCTGGCGATGCCAGGGTGAACGCCGATTGCCGTGACGGGCGACTTCGCCGCGCGCAGGCGACGATCCAGTTCGAGGAAGAACAGCGCGTTCGCCATCTTGCTGGCGCCGTAGCGATCGGTCTTGATGTAGCTCTTGTCGGCGTTGAGATCGTCCCAGTCGATCTTGGCCTTCAGATGCGCGACGCTCGAGGTCACGACCACCCGCGATCCCGGCGTCTGCGCCAGCTTAGGCAGGAGCAGCGAGGTGAGCGCGAACACGCCGAGATGATTGACGCCGAACTGCGATTCGAACCCCTGCTTCGTGCGCGTCAGCGGCGGGTTCATGACCCCGGCATTGTTGATGAGCGCATCGATCCGTGGCTCCTTCGCGGCGATCCCGACCGCGGTGCGAACGCTGTCCAGGTCACCGAGGTCGAGCGGCAACCAGACGAGATCGGCATTCGGCGTGATCCGCTGGATCCGCGCGATGGCGTCCTGCGCCCTGGTCTGCTCACGGCAGCCAAGCAGGATGCGCGCGCCGCTGGCGGCAAGCGCCCGCGCGATTTCGAACCCGACGCCGGCGTTGGCGCCCGTGACGATGAAGCTTTTCCCCGTCTGCTGGGGGACGTCGGCTTCGGTGAAACCCTTGCTATTCGACATTTTCGGTCCTTTTTATGAGTAATTACATGCTCATTTATGGGTTAAAACTCAGGCGGCGGATCCCTTCCAGAACAGGTCGAACCCGGCCTGCCGGATGGCGTCACTTTCCCGAGGTTTGGCTGTGACCGCGTTGATGCTGATGTCGGCCAGGTCGAAGAGAATGGTATCGATGTAGAAGGCGATCCTGTCAGCCGCCGCATGGCCGGCGAGACACTCCTCCACCATCGTGCGCGCATCCCGCTGCATGGCGTGGCACCGGTTCCGGCTTTCCGCTGTCACGCGATCCGATACCTTCAACTGGCGAAGGGCCCTGCGCGCCGTGGCGTGAGCCAGTCCCCAGTCGATCAGACGGTTCCAAACCGCGAATAGCCGGTCTTTGGCGGAGGCGTCCGCGGGATATGGCGCCAGCATCGTCTCTGTAAGGTCGGCCTCGATCTCGAGAAAGAGCTGGTTGAGCAGATCGTCCTTGGTTGGAAAGTAGGTGAACAGCGTCCCCTCGGAAACGCCAGCAGCCTTCGCGATCTTGGCCGTGGACGCGCCTGTGCCAAGGCGCGCGACGAACTCGGCCGCTGCATCCAGCAGCGCTTGTCGCTTTTCTTCACTGAGGGGACGCGCCATATTTCCGTCCAACAATATTGAGCGAGTAGATACTCAATTATATGGGATGGCATGAGTTTGGTCAAGGGATGCTGAAGCCCCGCATCTTTCGCCACGACGCCCAATCAGGAACGTCAGGGGAGAGGGGGCCCGCGTTCCGTGGCACCGGCCCGCAACCTTCAGAATATGATAGCCCGCGGCAACCGGAGAAGGGAATCTGTGCTCTCAAACCAGCATCGACTGCTGCGCGGAGATACCCGCCGTCGCGCCCTGCGATATTGCCGTGGTGACCGAGGCCATGGCTGGGTTTGCAAGATCGCCGGCAGCATAGATGCCGGGCGTGCCGGTTTCGCGACGCTCGTCTACCTTGAGGGCGATGCCGAGGGGCGTATTGACCGTGGCGAGGCGCAGTGATTCATGCAGGCTTGCGGACGGCTTGTTGCGCGGATGCGCGAACAGGATATCGACCGCGGCATTGCGGCCGCTCTCGAGATTAACGGTGGTGATTTGACCCCGGTGATGGGCGATTTCGGCGATCCGGCCATCGACGACAGGTATGTTGCGGCGCGCCAGATCGGCCCGGATGTCGCGTGGAATGTCGTGACCATCGGCGAAGACCGTCAACGTTTCGGTCCAGTCGTGGTACAGCCTGACATAATTGTGCGACGGCGGGCCCGACCAGACGAGGCCCCAATGCTGGTCGGCGACTTCAAAGCCATCGCAATAGGGGCAGGGCACGATGGATGTGCCCCAGCTTTCGGCAAAGCCCGGAACATCAGGCATCTGGTCGGCAACGCCATAACTCAGGATCAGGCGGCGCGCCCCAAGGCTTTCGCCATCGCCGGTGAGGACGGAGAAATCGTCGATGGTGCCGGAGATGCTGTCGGCCCGGGCATTGAGCAGCCTGATCGTGGGATAACGCGCCAGTTGCTGCCGCGCCTCGGCCAGGATGTCCAGCGGTGGCTTGTGATCGTGGCCGAGCAGACCATGCGAGTGGCCGGCGAAGCGATTGCGCGGCAGGCCGGTATCGAGAACGGTGACCTTGCGGCGGGCACGGCCGAGCTGCAGGGCGGCGGCGAGGCCGGCAAAGCTGCCGCCGATGATGATGACGTCATCCATGGTGATGGGCTCCGTGTTGCGGATGAAGGGGTTTGGGTTGGGCGTGGCGCGAAATATCGTCCAGCGATACGAGCTCAAGATGGGCAGCGAGCAGGGCTCCCGCATCGCTGAGACAGTCGCCCATGCCTGTGCTGACCGACCGGACGACGGCATTAATGTCGGAATTTGCATGACGTTGATCAATATTTGACAGCAATTTCCCGTTCCATGTTCGGTAAGAGCCGCCAGAAGATAGATTGCCGTCGGCAGACCCGCATCCGCAGCGCGTCGGACCTCGGCGGCGATCCTTCCCCGATCCTCGGGCTGCTTGCGCCCGGCGAGCGAGAGGGCAAGGCCCAGGCATCCTTCCGGGCAGCCCGCCGCCGCGGATTTCTCGTACCAGCCGTGCGCGGCATCTGGGTCATCTTTGCTCGGGATGTAGCCGAGAACGGCCTGCCCGGCCGCCGACCCAGCTTCGGCCGCTTTTCCAGCGAAGTGGAGAGCCATCGCAAAGTCGGGCGCCTGCGAGGAGTCCTTTTCGAACAGCCGCTGCGAGCTCTTACCTTGCGCGTCGTCTTCGTTCACGGCCAGACCGGCCACGAAAAGCGCGGCGAGAAGGGCCTGAGCATCTGCGCTTCCGTGATCGGCGGCCCGACGCAGCCATCGCGCGCCCTCCGACCGGCTTGGCGGCACGCCGGAACCTTCAAGGTAAGAACGGGCGACGCGGTATTCGGCTTCGGGGATGCCTGCACGAGCGGCGATCGCCATAAGGGGGAAGGCCTCTGCGGGCTTTCCACTTTCCGCAAGCCGAACCGCTCGGCGGAGCGCCGCAGGGTGCAACCCTGTCAGCCGATCCAGGATCGCCATCTTACGGCTCTCGCATTGCTTCGACCTATCGGCAGCATCGCACCGAGGATGTATTTGAGGAGCGTCCGGCGACCTACCTTTACATCCGCAGTGACCGGCATGCCTGGGCTTACAGCGAAGCCGGCGGGCACGCCATGCAGGGCGACGTTATCGATGGATCTGGGTTCGATAGAACAGCTCGGCATCCGCCGGCAGCACGGCCGGAAGAATCCGCGACGTAGCTGATCGATCCTGTCGGAGTGCAGAAGGAGTACGCCAAGCGCTATCGCAGTCAGCCCGCCAAGAACGAGATAGCCGGTCTGCGATATGTTTGCGGAGACCGGCTGAAGAGAGGCTTCGACGACTGCACCCCGCGTCTTCGCCTGCACGAAAACGACGGTCTGTCCCGCGAAGAATCTAGGGAGTAGCCATGACCCAATAACGGCGTACACGATGAGGGCGGCGAGGATCCAAATCAAGCGGATGCTTCCGAACGTGCTGCCTAGCTCGACCCAGAAGCGGCACTCGGCAGTCACAGCTGTCACAAGCAGCCCTGCGAAAAAGGTGTAGATGAGAGGAGTGGATCCGCCGAGCGATGTAAGGGTCATGAAGGACGTCGAGCCAAAGGCCAGCGATGCCAGCAGGCCGATATCAACAGGCCGCGGCAAAAATGAGCGCCAATCAAGACAGCGGCGCCTACTGCCAACCCCGGGATTGAGAACTGCATGGCGCGGCCTTTCTCGCACAAGTCGTTAACTCGACGCCGCAAAGCCTCCAGAGGCGGTTCTCTCAGCCAGAGGTGATGTCTCAGATTGTATACTTCGGCAGACGGGCGTTCCGGACAAGCGATCCAAAGGAAGTAGCCGAGCCTCCGGCAGCGGTAGGATGACGGCAAGCCCCTTCCGAAGGACTTTGTGGAGGATCGCCCCCGCGGTACCCAATAGAGCTTAATGAGGACGGATGTACTGACGGCCTCAGTTCGATGTAAGCTCGATTCCTGACTCGGGTCGGCCCGTCTGGATGCCAGTGCTGAATGTGCTTGCAAAAGCCGGGAGCAACTGACCGAAAAACCGAACCCGTTGGTTTTGCCCGTCAAGGAAGGCTGCGGCCCAAGTGATCTGCCTCATCGCTTGCGCAGGTGCGGCGATCCCCGAGATAGGTCCCCACCTGTGCGTGGCTGAACTAATCGAGGGCGGTTACAATCGCGCATTCGTAATTCTGGCCCAGGCGGCGGATTGGTTGGCGTTCCAGCTCAAGGAGGAGCGATATGACCAAGCATGCTACGCGTGGAACGCTGGGGCACAAGGAGATAAGACAGCTCAAGGAAGTTTACGACCGGGCCCGAGCCGTTCAAGCCAAGTACTCGGAGTCACACATCGCGAGCAGAGCCGCAAAAACGCTGATCGATGCGTTCGAAGCCGAAAACGACCCCGAAGATACGGAAGTCGATCCTCAGTGGCTGAGCAGGGCCGCCCCCCGGGGGAACGCCTGAAGGCCGAACGTCATCATGCGCGCGCAAAGGCAGCGGATGAAATGAACCCATGCCTGTGTGTCTCGCATTCTCAGGCCTTGCGGACAAATCCGGTAGCAACCTTCAACAAACGGCCGAGAACCGCTTGCACGCGAAAGTGCGGAGATAAATACCGCCTAGCCTGAACAGCCCACGCGATCTTCGGGGAGGACGTCGGCGTTCAAATTTCTTGAGGGCCTGAAACGGAACTTCGACTCGTTGCAGCATTGAAGACAAACCTTCTATCTGATTTCAATCATAATGGACTCTCTGTGAAGCCGCTCACATCTGGCTTTCAAAAGCCAGCTAACTATTGTAGGCTGTGTTGGATCTGGAGAAACTTGGGCGGCCTCCATGCAAACGCTGTCGCAGTACCCAGCGCCGCGTCCCCCTGGGGGGACGCCATCACAGACCGAATGGGGCAACAACGATATCCTCGGGATTGCCGCAAGACCCTACAAACCCCATTCGATTTTATGCCGTCAGGATGACGAAGAAGACACAATATTCATTATAAAGTCGGGCTGGACCTTGCTTTATCGCGGACTGCCGGACGGAGATCGTCAGATCATCGACACGCCTCTTCAAGGCGACATTGTCGGCTTCCGTTCCGTGCCCGGACCTCGCTTCGCCTCGCTAGCCGCTATAACCGACGCTGCTGTCCACCCAATACCAAGGAAGGCGCTGACTGATCTCATCTTGTCGGAAGGAAGTTTCGGCAGCAAGATCGCCCGCTCCCTGGCGCGGACAAACGCCATTGTTGCCGAGCATCTTGTGAACGTCGGGCGGCGCAATGCCATGAGACGGACCGCTCATTTCCTGCTAGAGCTGGAGGAAAGACTCACCAAAGTCGGCCTTTCGGCCGAGGGGGGATATGATTGTCCACTAACCCAGAATGAGCTGGCAGACATTCTTGGCATGACTCCCATTCACGTGAACCGGACATTGCGCGAGCTCCGCAGGGCCGAACTCGTCTCGTTCAAGACCGGCCATGTGGAGATGCTCAACCGCAAGAGCCTTATCAAACTGGCGGGGTTCGAAAAGGAATATCTCAGCTAGATTGGTCGTTCCGGACCGTGATCGCTTCCGGGCTTCATGCGACAAATACTGGGCGTCTCCGCGAACCAGTGCTGAGCGTTGCCGGCCGCTATCACTTCTGCAAATTTACCAAAAATTAACCTAAGTTAGCGACCCCTAATAATTGAGCCTTAGACTGGGGTTAGCGGATCCTTGTCGGGGTAGGCAGGACCGCTTTGGGAATGAACGATCCAGCCTAAGACGGCGCGGGATTTTTCCAGAAATAAGAGGGATGGCGGCCGCCGGAACGCGGCTTGTGTGCAAAAGGGGTGGGTAATATGAGTTCTTCAGCAGGACTGCTTAATTACGCGTCTTCAAGTCAGCCAAGAGTTCCGAGCAACGGAACGGCTCCTGATAAGGAATGCCTTCTCATACTGGACGGACGGGCCTTGGACCGAGAATGTCTAGCATCGGCCCTGGTAGACCACGAACTGGGCATGGCGGTCGCGGCCATGGGCTCTATCGAAGAATGGCGCATGAAGAAGAGTTCGGCACCGCCGCTGGTCGCCATTCTCTTCAACCTCGGCGGCCGGAAGGTCACTGATCACGCCACGGCAGACGAGATCAGGCGCATATCGTCTGAGTTCAAGTCGATTCCCGTGGTTGTCCTGGCCGACAATGAAGACCTTGCGCAGATACTGGCAGCTCTCGAATGCGGCGCACGGGGCTACATTCCGACCTCGGTCGGCATCGATGTATGCGTCGAGGCGATCAACCTTGCGGCGGCCGGCGGCATCTTTGTGCCGGCAAGCAGCGTTCTTTCCATGCGGCATCTGATCGGCTCGGACAACCGCGACACGCAACCCCTGTCGAGGTTGTTCACGATGAGGCAAACCGAGGTCGCCCAGGCGCTCCGGCGCGGGAAGGCGAACAAGATCATCGCCTACGAACTGAACCTGCGTGAGAGCACCGTGAAGGTGCATATCCGGAACATCATGAAGAAGCTGAAGGCGACCAATCGCACGGAAGTCGCCTACAAGGTCAACGATCTCTTCACGGAAGGGACTCCGGCCGAGAAGTGAACCAATGGATTTCCGTTCCAGCGATTTCCGCGCAGATCAGATCATGCGAGCCTCTCGCTGGAGCGGAATCTTCCGCGCCCACAAGCGAGGCTGAGACCTTAGACGGCCCCGCCGCCGGGTCCGCCGATCAATCGGAAGAGCGGATTGGGTCAGGAAAGGTGTGCTGACCCACCCAACTTACGGCTTCCTCGATCGTATCAAAATTCTTATGCCGTCCGCTCAGCACGAACTTCGCGCCCCAGGCGGCGACGTGGTGCATCTGCTTGATGATTTCGTCGTTCAAGTTCCAAGGAAGGATCAGGATGTAGTCCGGCTTCGCGTGGTCGATCGCCTCGATCGGCTTAATCGGGATGTGCATTCCCGGTGTGAAGCGGCCGTGCTTGTAGGGATTTCGGTCGACCGTAAAGTCGAGGAAGTCGGTGCCGATGGCGCAATAGTTGAGCAGCGTGTTGCCCTTGCCGGGCGCGCCATAGCCGCAAATCCTCTTGCCTTCGCTCTTGGCCGAGATCAGGAACGCCAAGAGATCGCGCTTCGCGCGCTGGGCCTTTTCTCCGAAGGAGGCGTAGGTCGCCATCCTAAAGGGCGTCGCGATCTTTCAGCGCGTCGCGCTATCGGCTGCCTGGCTCGGCCAGGAGACCGTGATCCGAAAGCAATCTCGCTGCGGCAGCCAATTCCCTGAATTCGGAGCACGTCGACCTTGCACGGCATGAGGTGCCCACCGGCACCCAGCTCTTCGACTGGGACCGTTCCGAGGGAATGGAACCCAGCCTCACAACGACGACTGCTCACTTGTGTCGTTCAGCCGCAGTCGACTGGGTGGCTAACGCTTCTGGAGCATCCCCTTTTTGCTGAATCAGCAACTCCCGGAAAAGGAGTAACCTGTTGTTCCAGCCGGTGCCGCCAACATGCCGGTTAGGCCCAGCGGCGATCCAAGTCACACCCGTGCTCGCTGGGCCGCCCGAGACACACAGGCAACCGTTCAAATCTGACCATCGCTCGCCGCTGGCACACACAAGATTGGCGCTGATCACCGCCTCGTCATTTAGCCTTAACTAATTGTAGACGGCGCTGTCCTATTCTGAGACAGCGCGGCACCACCCGCCCGCGCAGGCGGCTTCGGCACTTATAGCACACCCCTGCCACGGTCGAAGCCGCCACCTTCCGTATACTAGCAATGGTTGAATCAACCGTTACCGAGCACCGTTAATGGTGTGTTTTGTCGTCCGTCAAAGCTTGAGCCCAGCCACGACTGCGCCTCAAGACAAGGCGCCCAGGTCTGGCGCTGCTCTGCCATTATCGCCTGATTGGTGGATTGCAGGTTTCGCATGCCGCGTACTACGCCGTCGACGTGGAAGCGCTCGAAGGGCCTACGGCCGAACTTCGCACAAAGATATCAAATAGTAGTTTGGTGTTCACAATAAGCCAGGATTCTTGGTCGTGTCCCGCGAGGTGGTGTAGCTCGGCGGTGGCGAAGCCGCTCGTGAGCGCGCGCCGTAGCGAGCGAGGGGCGCAGCGGTGGTCATCGATGTTCTTCCGTTAGGGTCGGGTTGCTGACACCAACCTGATTCGAAGGAAGCACCGATGACCGACGACATGATGAACCTGCGCGCGCTCGTGGAGAAGACTCCCGATGCCGATCTCCTGCGCGAGATGATCGGCTTTGCCGCCGAGCGGCTGATGGAGTTGGAGGTGGGTGCCGCGGCGGGCGCCGGCTATGGCGAAAAGAGCGCGCTGCGGACCGCCCAGCGCAATGGTCACCGCGACAGGGACTGGGAGACGCGAGCCGGAACGGTCGAGCTGCGCATCCCCAAGCTCAGGAAGGGCTCCTACTTCCCCAGCTTCCTGGAGCCGCGCCGCATGGCTGAGAAGGCGCTGACGGCCGTCATCCAGGAGGCCTACGTCCAAGGTATCTCGACCCGCTCGGTCGACGACCTGGTCAAGGCGATGGGCATGAGCGGCATCTCCAAGAGCCAGGTGTTGCGGCTGTGCGAGGAAATCGACGGCAAGGTGAAGGCCTTCCTCGAACGGCCGATCGAAGGTGACTGGCCATATCTTTGGATCGATGCGACTTATCTCAAGGTGCGCCGCGGCGGCCGCATCGTCTCGGTCGGAAACCCCAGTCCAATTGCCATACCTCCTTTGGTGGATGCACGCTGCCTTTAAACCGGCTCGGATAAGGACTAAACTTACCGACTGCGTGGCTTCAATCCCGAACGCGAGGGTAAAGTGACAATAAAAGCCAAGGCGGACACCGCGAGTCTTCTCGAAGATACCACGGTCACTGGTAACTTGCTTGCCAACGACACGGAAACCTTCGCGTTAAAGTGGATCAAGTTTGGCAACACCTCCAAGCTGGTGGGCTCGACGACTACCATTCAGGGCCTCTACGGGACCCTTACCGTCTATGCCGATGGAAGCTACAGCTACAAAGCCGACTTGGCGAAGGCTGAGGCCTTGGCCGCGGCAGCGGTCGTAACCGAGAAATTCGGCTATACGGCGAACGATCAACTCGGAAATACCAGCAGCAGCACGCTTACCTTTACCATCACTGGCGTTAACGATAATCCGGTGATCTCGATCGGCAGCGGCGACAGTGCAGGCGCCAACCTGACCGAAACCAATGCCACGCTTACGGCTGCCGGCAACTTTACGGTGACCGATGTCGATACCTCCGACACCGTCAGTTCAACTGTGACCAAGGCGGTTCTGACTGGCGCGACCGGCGGCCTCGTCGAAGCCGATGTCAAAGGACTGTTGAAGCTCACTCCGGCCACGGGGCTTGCTGCCAACGCCGGCGACTCCCATAACCTCGGCTGGCAATTCGACTCCGGATCGCAAGCCTTTGACTTCCTGGGACAGGGCCAGGTCTTGACCATCGCCTACACGATTTGGGTGTCGGACGGTCATGGCGGGTCGGCCACCCAGCAAATCAATGTCGCCATCACCGGCACCAACGACGCGCCGGTTGCTAGCGCAGACGCCTATGCAGCCGAAGCCGGCGTGCAACTCAATGTGTCGGTGGCGCAAGGCGTCCTAGCCAATGATCACGACGCAGAGGGCAGCGCCCTCGATGCCGTGTTGATTTCAGGCCCGTCGCACGGGACGCTCCATCTGCTGGACGACGGGTCCTTCGACTACATTGCCGCCGCCGGTTACACTGGCCCGGACAGCTTTACGTACGAGGCTTTCGATGGGGCCGCGTACAGCGCCGATACCGCCGTCACGCTCTCGGTTACCTCCGGCAACACGCCACCTGTTGCCGCCAATGACAGCTACAATGTCACGGCCGGGACGGATTTTAGCGTCGTCAGGGCGGGGGGCGTCCTCGCCAATGACAGCGACGCCGACAGCAACCCGCTCGAGGCCGTCCTGCAGACGGGGCCTGCCAATGGCAGGCTGACCCTCGATAGCGATGGTTCGTTCATCTACACGGCAGTTGCCGGCTTCACCGGAACCGACAGCTTTACTTACAAGGCCTTCGACGGGACAGCCTATAGCAACACGGCAACTGTCAGTCTGGTGGTCAGTTCGCCCAACGCCGTTCCAGTAGCCACTGACGATGTCTACAGCTTGAATGCCGGCTCGACCCTGACGAAGAGCGCTGCCAATGGCGTCCTCGCCAATGACAGTGATGCCGATAACAACGTGCTGCAGGCGGTGCTGCTCATCGGCCCCAGCAAGGGCACATTGGCGCTCAACGCGGACGGCTCATTCACCTACACGCCCATTGCCGGCTTCATCGGGACCGACAGCTTTACCTACCGGGCATTCGATGGCCACGACTACAGCGCAGCGGCATCGGCCGAACTGACGGTGAACGCCATTCCCGCCCCCACGACCGTAGTATTCCAGGATGGATTGAACGGCTATGCGGCCACCCTGGACACCACCTTGGATCAGGCAAAGCCCACGACGTCGTTCGGCTCCGACGTCGCAGTGAGCGTCGACAAAGCCGATGCCGGCGTCGCCAATGCCAAGCAAGCGCTGCTCGGTTTCGACAATTTGTTTGGTTCGGGCCCGGGGCAGATCCCAGTGGGTGCCACCATCACCTCGGCAATCCTCACCTTACAGACGAACAACGAATCTGCGTCGGCGGCCAATGGTGCGTTCTATCGCATGCTGGTCGACTGGACCGAAAGCGCGACTTGGAACTCGATGGTCGGAGGCGTCCAGGCCAATGGCGTCGAGGCCCTGTCCGTGGCGGACGTGACTGTGGGGCAGACTGCTCTCGGACCAACCACGGTTGATGTCACCGCAAGCCTGCGCGCCTGGGCAACGGCGGGTACGACTGCTGCTGAACTCAATGCTGCAAACCAGGGCTGGCTGATCAGCACAGGTTCTACCGACGCCTGGAGGTTAGACTCCTCCGAGGGTTCAGTGCACCCGAAGCTCGCCGTAACCTACTTGATCGGCACCAGTTCCATGCCGGTCCTGGGCATTTCCGATGCCGCGCAAACCGAAGGCCCGGGCGCCAATATTACCTTCCACCTCAGTCTCGACCATACTGCGTCTCAAGACATTCTGATCAGCTACTCGATCATTGACGGCACCGCCACCGCCGCCAATGACCTGCTCGGTCCGGCGACGGGTACAGTAACCATTTCTGCCGGCCAGAGTTCCTTGGACCTTGCGCTCACGCTCAAGGACGACACGTTCACCGAGAACACGGAATCCTTTAGCCTCAAGTTGAACTCCGCAAACGGTGCCTTCATCGCAGACAATACGGCGACTGGTACGATTTACGACAACGATCCAAACCCCTTCATTCAAGCCAGTGTCGTAGCCGTGACCGACCTCGCCACGGCCCCTTTCCGCGATGTCGATGCGGCAGGGGCTGGTATCGGCGATCCCTCCGGCCTGGCCTATGATCCGGTCTCTCACAAGCTGTTCATTGCCGACTCGGAACATGATGAGAGACCGTGGTTCAGCCAGACCAACCTGTTCTCGATCGGTCCCACCGGTGCTATTCAGGGATACAGCGTGGAGTCATTCACCTTCGAGCCCACCGGCCTCGGGATCAATCCGTCCAACGGCCATATGTATATCTCCGATGACGATCAGCTGGAGGTGTTCTGGGTCGACCCGGCCAATCCATCGGCCAAGCTTGGATCATTCGACACCGCATCCCTGGGGCAGGACGACAGCGAGGACTTGCGGTTCGATCCGACGACCGGCCACATCTTCGAGCTCGATGGCCACCAGAAACTGATGTACGAACTGACTGGCGATGGGGCACTGGTGAGAACCATAAATCTCCCCTCGGTGATGCATGACGCGGAGGCGCTGGCCTACGATCCAACTCACGGCATCTTCTTCGTCGCCTCCGGATTGAGCCCGAATATCTGGGAGATGGATCACGACGGCAACATCATCTCGACAATCAGCGTCCTCAACTCGCCGGCCTACACAAACCCGATTACCGGGGTGGCGGTGAGGCCCAAGGGTCTGGAGCTGGCACCAAGTTCCGACCCGAACGACGGACAGCAAATGAGCCTCTACGTCGCCGACTACGGCGTCGACCAGGTCGCTGATGGCCGGTTGTTCGAAATCCATCTGGGCTCGGACTGGCTGCTGGCCTGACGGCTGGACTCAGGAAGCCGAGAATGGTGGGGGTGGGTCGTGTACAAATGCAGCGCTCGATAGAGGGCGGTATGTCCTGGAGTTGGCACGCCGAGTTAGGGATCGGCACCGGCATCCTCATGAAGGTTCCCGGCGTTATCCTCATTCGATCGTGTCTTGCACCGGTACCCGCGACGCTTCTCAAGTACGAGTGCCATCCGCTCGATCTGAAGTACTGCTCGTAGAAGTCTGTCCTCTCAGCAGCGAACCTGAAGACTCGGCACGTGTCGATGAGGGAGATCGCGGAGGCGACGGCGAGGCACAATGAGTCATTGAAGGAGCTTGGCCTACCTTTACTGCCATCTAGAGCCCGTCCTGTGATCGATGAATCGATTGTGATGTGACGGCTGCGTTTTGTGCTGATTCAACATCCATCTCGAGCGTGGATCTTCGGTCGCGGGTCTTGAAGGCTTCGGACGAGGGCGTGTCGGCGCGGCAAGCGGCGGCGCGGTAAAGGAATGATAATCCCTCCGTCTTTGCCCTCAACAGCGACATGCAGGACACGCCGTACAATCCGAGCGGCTACACTGCCACCATGCAGTGGCCCTTCGAGCAATGGGGTGTGAACGCGGTCTTTGCCGGGCACGAGCACAATTATTACCGGGAGAACCGGGACGACAATGGCGACGGCGTCTACCTTCCCTACACGACCACCGGCCTCGGCGGCGCCGGCCACACCGTCCCCAATGTCGGCGCCACCCTGGTGACGGTAACAGACCAGCGCATGCTGATCGAGTTCTACAGGGTGAGCAGCTTCAATGGGACAACCGCAACTCCCGTTTTGGTGGATTCCTATTTTGTCTCGACGCCCGCCGGGCGCACGCCGACCATCGTCAACGGCGGCTATGTCCTGAACGGCACGATGGGCGCGGACTACCTGTGGGGCCTTGGCGGCAACGACACGCTCATCGGCGGCAAAGGCAACGATCTGCTCGTCGCCGGCAACCAGCACAATCTGTTCGTGTTCCACAAGGGAGATGGGCACGATACCGTGGCGGGTGCCGGCACCGGCGATGTCCTCGATCTCAGGGATTTCGGCATCACCAACGCCAGCCAGTTCCAGCAGGTGGCCACGAACCAGGGCTCGAATGTCATAGCTACGCTGGGCGGCGGCGATCAAATCACCATGACCCGCGTCCATGTCGAGCAGTTCCAGAACGACAATTTCGTGAGCACTCTGCTGCTTGCGTAGGGAGAATTCCAAGCACACCTCGGCCACATGTCATGGTGGCCGGCTCCCGAGATGCTCGGAATGGTCGAAGGCCCGCGCATGCTGGTGGGCCAGATCACCGCCCAGCAAAAAAGCCCAGGCTGCTCAGGCGAGCGGCCCGGGCCTTCAAAATGCTGTCGAACAAAACCACTATTTTCCGGTTTGGCCGGGAGGGCCGATGTGAATGTGGTTCTTGTCCCCCCAGCCGTTGCCCGGCCATCCGCCCGATCTGGCGATTGCCCTGGAGTTCAAGCTCGTGCCGAGCAGAAGCGTGATGGCTGGCGGGGTGACAGCCGCGAAGCGTCCCGCCTTCATGAGAAAGTCACGACGCGCCTGAGCTTCCGAAACGAGAATCTCCGGTTTCCCTTCCGAAGATTTACTTTCGATCGCCATGTCAAACCTCTCTATTTCTGGCGAAATTACTTTATAGATTGCAGAAAAATAAACCAGTACGTCAAAAGGCTTAGACTTTCGCGCGAGAGAAAAAAAGAGTGCGAATAACGCGACGTCCGAGATCGGACGGACCGCGTCGCGCCAAATCGTCGGCACGCGAGAACCGCCATGTGCCCCACGCCAGATTGGCGGCCAAACGCAACGGGGCGCCGAGGAAGGGATGTCTCGCCGTGAAAACCCGTCTCCAGTGCTGGAAGCGAACCATCGGGCGCGGTGCGCAGCTCGTCGGGATCCTCGTCCCGAAGAAATGGTGCAAGGCCAGGAGTTGGGTGTCGAGCGCATTGCGCGCGCCTCGATCCGACATGGCTGCCCGCAAAGCCGTCCAATCCATGTCGTCGCTTTCGGCCAACTGCGCCAGATCATGAAGGTGCCTGAGATCGATCCGTCCGCGCCAGTAGTCCCCCTCCTTGAGAAGGTCATGCATCATCCAGTGCAGGGCGCGAGAATGTGCTGGAGGAATCTTCACGCGCAGACCATTTCTTTCGACGGGACTGGACGGGCCGAATGCGCTTGCCTGACTGGCCCGCAATTCCAGCATTCCAGCGTCCTGCCGGCGGGCTAAGCCCCGACCGCTCGCCACCGGCGCGTAGCCAAGCGCTTCCAGGCAGGCTTGGGCGGTCGCCTCTTCGGTCGGCTCCACAGCCAAATCGAGGTCACTGGTCATCCTGCTGGGGACGCGCTCAGGGACGGAAAGAAACAAGGGTATGGCCCCCTTGAGCAGGAGCGGAACGATCTCGCGCCGGTTCAGCGCTGCGACGGCTTCAGCCAGCTGGGCGCGCAAGCGCAGGTTCCGTTCCCGGTTGCAGTCGTGAACGAACCGAAGGTACTCGCGCACGTCGTGCGGCAGGCCGTGGATCTGGCCGGCATGCGCGAGGGAGGAGAACAAGGCGGGTGTGAGCAGAGTATGGTTCGCAAGCGCGATCACCGCCTGCCAGTTGGCGCCGGCGGGTGGCCGGCCGCGAAGTCCCGCGATCAACGCATCGAGCGTGGCGCCGGCGCGCATCATCGGCATGCCTTCGCGATCAGCTCCACCGCATCGTCGAGTCTGGAATAGGTCAGGCAGTAGGCCTGCGCCGATCCGATGATTTTGGTCAGCGTATCAAACGCGGCTCCGGTTACTTCCCTGCCGGGCGCAAAAGCGCCATTGAGCAGGCCGCGCAAAGCGCTCGCCGGATCGACCGGCGCCAGGCAGGCTTTCGCGTCGTGACCTCGACGGAGCAGGATCACACTGCCGACGGAATGAGGAGAATGCGGTGCGAACGTCCTCGGCACGGCAAACCGCACGCGCCGGCGATCCGGACGGCGAAAGATCGGAATGGCATGGAGATCGGCGCAGTATTCGGCCAGAAGCGGCCATGCTCCCGCCTTGACAGCGGGAGCAAACGGAAGACCCACGCACCGCCCTTTCGAGTCCAAAAGCGTCACGTCGTCCGCGGCGAAGCCGAAGCCTGCATGGACCAATGCCATGGTCAACGTCGTCTTGCCCGCGCCCGGATTTCCGCAGAGGAGCACGACGCGTTCTCTTCCGAGAAGCGCAGCCGCATGGACGGCAAGTTCATAGGCGCCGTGCTCGAGAACCTCGGTAAGCAAGTGCCCTTTCAGCATGACGGGAAGTTCGTCGGGCGAGCAGGACTGGATCCAGTCGGAATCCCGGAACAGATGAATCCGTCCGCGGTGCTCGGCCAGATGTAGCAGAATATCTGCAGCATCTGTCTGAACTTCGAGATGCCGAAATACGGCGATGGCCGGAAAGGCCCAGGCCGCCGGATAGGCGATGCGTATATGAAGGCCAGCAATGGCGACCACCCGACTCACATGCTCGTATGCCGACGGCGGAGACAAAGGCGCACGGGGCCGTATCAGACCCAGTCGTTCCCAGTCCTCGAGAGCTGCCTCGACATACCTATTTGCCTCATGCCTATCGATGCCGCCGCGCGCAATCTCGAACGCAATGGCCGCCGGCGGCATGCCTTCTTCCACAGAGCACCAGATGTCGGCAGCGGTATCGTTGACGGCGAAGATGGCCTGCCCGGACGAGCCGAACAGGATGTTCTGCCCCCCGACGCGCGCCAGCCGACCCTCGATCACGAAGCTGGCCGGGCTGCAGTCGACACGACCTGCCGCCATGGTTCCATCAACGGCCTGGTGCTGCTTCATCGGATTGTCGTCCCGCCAGCCAATTCATCGAATCTCGGGATCGTGCGTAAGCCAGCGCGTGCTGGTAGATCGTACGAGGCTCCCTTAAAGCGCGTCGCGTTTGACAAGTTCACGCGAGGCGCTTTAACCAGTGAAAAAACGCCCGCCACCTTCGAGGCGGTTATTTATGCCGCGCATGGGAAATAATGCCCTCGGACTTGTTCTTCGAGCGGCCTGTGTTACCTGTTGGCATGATGACAACTCCCAAAAACTGACAGGTTTACTTTTGCATCTTCAGTATCGACAATATTTACCTTAGCACTTCCAGTGCCAGCCTTAGATTCATCCTAAAGGCGTACCGGGCGCAAGAAATTCGGTAGATCCGTGTCCGTTACCGGCGAACGTCACTCGCGCTGGTCAAAGAGTTTCCTTTTCGGGCCAGTTCGACGAGCGCTCGATCCGACCTAGTTCCCGTAGCGCCCTTGCAAGCTGGCTTTCCTTCGGAGATGCGGACAGCTTCTTTAGGACCGTAGACGGCACCACGAATCGCGTCGTGATCGCGGCCAGATGGAGTAGATCGTCCAAATGGTCGAGAAACAGAGTGGTGTTGATCGGCGCCCCGATGTGGTTCGACAGTGCCGGATATCCAGCGCCTTTCTCGAATGTGTGGAATTTCCGGTCCTTGAGGTTGCGCAGTCGAGGCGCGAACCGCTTGCCGATCAGGGCGAACAGTCCGAAGACGTGGTCGCTCGCATGGCACAGAGGCTGCCTCGCTTTCGGTCGGACTGATGGGCAGAATGCTGAAGTAGCTGATCGGAAAGATGGCTACCATCGCCCGACACTATCCTCGACCAATCTGCCGGGAGCGTTGTCGAGTCGGACGGACGAGGAAAATCAAAACTGGTGCCTGGCGGTGGCAATCCACAGAGATCCGAGGCTGCACATCCGAGCTCCGGCACGATTGCAGCCACAAGGGCCGCGCGACGATCGTCTCTGGATGCAGTCCAGAGACCAAGGTGGGTCATCAAAGATCGGCTGTGATCGAAACGCTTCGATGTGCATAGAAGGCGTGGAGCGCGCGTCGATACCGAGCTGATCCGCAAGAAAGTTGATCACAGCCGCAGGTGGCTGCTCGGTACCCCGCAAGAGCCGCCGTCTGGGGCATAGTGCAAAGTTGAACCGCGAAGCCCAGCTTGTTCTGCGGTCGGCGGCGGAGCTCGCATTCCAAACGATCTGCCGGGTCCAGTGTAAAGTGACGGATCAGGCTATCCTCGTCCGTCGCTATACCCAGGAGTATCGCCGCTTCCTTTGAGCTGACGGGCCTTCTTCTATCCACTCGCCTTCTCCCTTGGCACACACCGACTTCAAGGGGAAATTGGTCGCCATCAGCCAAATGCTTTCAACCGGCCGGCAGCTTCATCTACAGATCAATCACGCAAGTTCGTGCTCCGTTCGGTCTTAGGGTGTCGGTGGGAACAGTTCTTGTTCCGACCCCTTGATGGAAAACTTCAGTGGCCATCCGTGCGACGAGTTCCTGAACGAGACCATGTTCACCTCGCTCGCCCAGGCGCGCGCCGCACTTGAAGAACGGCGCCTCGACTACAATATCGTCCGGCTCATTTTCGCATCGGCAGGCTAACGTCAGTCGCGTTGCGCGAGTTAATTTCGCTAGACTCTTTAATCCAAATTTTGTAAAATTATTTGCAGTAAATCTTTCCGGAGGCGCATTTGCAATCTGGACGCACGGTGGTGTATGAGATGCGCTAGTTATCTCGGCGACGCTGAGTAAAAAGGATGCCAACGGCGCAGTGATAACCACCAGACGGTGTGTTTAGTCTGGAATGTTGTTCTTATTGCAATGAGCCATGTCGTTTGTAGGGGTCGACATGGGTGTGTTAGAGCAATCTACTGATCGGGTTATTATCGATCTATCCCGCAGTTATCTTAACAGCCGGTTCAGACGCTCGCTGGATACGTTGGTAGCTGTACTCTTGTTGGTTGCCCTGATCCCGGTGATAGGGCTCATAACCGTCGGTATTTCAACAACATCTCCTGGACCAATCCTTTTCCGGCAACGGCGGAGCGGAATAGGCATGAAGCCATTCATGCTCCTCAAGTTCCGTACGATGTATTGGGCGGAGACGCGGGCGGGAACGGTCGAGCAAGCGATCCGAGGGGATTCACGAGTCACCCCTTTGGGCCGGTTCCTCCGGGCGACGAGCCTCGATGAGCTTCCACAGCTCTTCAACGTGGTGCGTGGTGAGATGTCACTCATCGGCCCGCGGCCACATGCCGTTGAGCATGACCGATTCTACATGGCGCGCATCCCACATTATGTGCGGAGATTTGAAGTTCGCCCAGGCCTGACTGGGCTTGCGCAAATCAGCGGCGCGCGCGGGGGCACCCCGCGAATACAGGACATGCGGCGGCGTGTGGACATTGATTTGGAGTATATCGAGAACGCCAGTTTGCCAGTCGATTGCCTGATCTTCCTTCAGACCCTCCGTGAGGTGTTCGAATCAGATTCCGCCTACTGAGCCGGTCTGCGGCCCCTCCCCCAATCGTGCATACTTGAGTGATTCGGAAGTTGTTTGGAGTCTGACCATGACGACCGAAGCAGTTCCGTTCGACCGCACGCACATTGTGTTATCGCCAGTGGACAATCCGCCGAACACGTGCGACGCGCTCGCCCGCTCGGAAATAGCCGCATTTTGGGCATCAGCTGAGAACAATAAGCACGAAGCAGTGCGCTTAGTCTTGCACAACAATCCGGGCAATCTTGCCGCCGCAGTGTTGGTGAAAAAGACACCTAGCAGCGAAATAACTCGCGTTGAAGATACGAGGCTCGCGGGCATGACCTGCCCAACGGCACCCGCCAGGCTTGGCTGCGCTGGCGGGTGCCGTGAGCTGGTTCGGGAATTCCGGCCTCTCTATGGCGGTTCAGCGTTTGATAGAATCGCCGAACCGCTCTAAGTATTTGTTTTGACGCAATTCCGGACGGAAATCCGCTACCGCGCTTATGTGAACGAGCCGGATGGCAACCGCATGATTTCCTCTCTCAATTCCAGACTTACATCAATACTGGAAAACCGCAGGATGACGTCACCCGCCATTGCGAAGCGAGCCTGCGCCAGCCAGTGCCGGCTCCCTTGTTACGACGCTCTATTCGCCGGTGGTGGGAGAAGCCGGCGACCGTGACCCATTCGATCGTCCTGCGCGATGCTGATTTCCACAACGGGATTGCTGGCGTCACGATTGTAGGGGCTGCGGGAAGCTTTGGCCCCAGCATGAGTTCCTGCGGGAGTCGGCGCTGCCTCTGGCGTACACCGGCTGATCGTCAAAAGCGATTGCAATGCGCGGCTCCACCAACTCCGGCTTGCTGGTGTTTCCCTTCACGATCAATTGAGGACGGCGCTTATGGGACGGCTACCAAGTGCTCAAGGTTTGATCGTTCGCCAGAAACATATGAAATAGGTGATGTTGGCAGCGATTAGGGTAGCTGCGGTCGCAACGGCGGCGCCATCGGCACCGTAAAGTGCCGAAAGGATGAAGGTTGCTACGAAATTGAATGCCACGAAGCCCAGTGCCAGCTTGCTGTAGGTCCGCTCCTTGTCAACCATCATCAGTGCCGTGGCGCAAGGGCCTACGGCGGCAGAGATCAGATAGCCGAGGCCAAGGAGACGGAGGATAGCGGCCGCTCCAATAAACTCGTTGCCGAACCAGCCGAGCACAAGACTTGGCGCCGCCCAGAACGCAACGGCAAGCGGCAGTGCACCAGCGAGCGACAATAGACAAAGGCGCAAATATGACGCCCTCAGTTCCTCGAGGCGGCCATCGTTGAACATCACGCTTATCCACGGCGCCGCAACCGGCGTAATGATCCGCAGCATGAAGACGTTCATCAGCGCGAGCCGCGACGCGGCTTGATAAAGTCCCGCACCATGGTTGTCGCCGGTAAAGCCCAAGATCAGCACGGCGGTGCGTGATACGACCTCGTCACTAAGACTGCCGACCAGCATGGCGGCGGCTGCAAAAGCCCATTCGCCCACACGCCATTCGGCTGCTGTCTTCCAGGTGGCGGGCGGCGTAAAATTCGCGACTGCAACTGCTGAAATCGCAAGGAGCGGAACGCAGCTGGCGCCGTAATAGACCACCGCACGGCCTGGATCGTGGAGCCCCAGTGCCAACACCAAGCCAATGACGCTCATTGGCAGCATCAGGGTAGGCAAAGCCTCACCGAGGTCGCCCGCGTGGAAGCCGCGCAACAGGTAACGATGCAGTTCAAGCAGTGTCAGTGCTGTGGCAAGAAATGCCATATAGGCCGGAACTATGTTGCCCGCGATACCTGGCCACATGAAGCGTGCGAAGCCCAGCGCGCCGAGGGATACGGCGAGCCCGGCGATAGTCGTCGCATAAGCCTGCAGCAGCACCCCCTTGATGAGACCGAACTGTTGCGCGTTAGTGTAAGCGCTCAGCAGCCGCGTCGAAGCGTTGAGCCAGCCCATCGGAGCAAGCCGCGCTGCGACTGTGGCGATCGCCAAGGCGACATTGAACGCGCCGTAATTCGCTGCGCCAAGTGACCGGGCCAAAACGATTTCGAGCGCGAACAGGGCAGCAACGCCGGCGCTGCGCACGAAGAGTACCCGCAGGATGCGCCCACTCAACTTGCGGCGCAAAGCGGCGCCGGCATTGGCGGTCTCCAGCCGCGCCGACGGGAGGAAGGTCATGACCGGAGACTCTGCCGAATCGGGGACTGCAGCGCCACCCTGCGGGCGGATTGCAAGCTGGCTGCGAGAAACTCGCTGTAGGCGATGAAGAGGAAAATCAGTATGGAGGCGATCGCGGGTGCGTCAATATCCTCGAACACGAGCCACGCCCACAAAGTGATCTGAAGCGTCAACAACAGCCGGAGCTGCGTTCTGGCAACGACTGGCAGCCTCTTGGCGGCCGCCGCGAGACCGAGCCAGCGTATGGCCGGAAGAACCAGCAGGTAGGCCGCCACCAGCGACAGACCGAGAACGCCTCCCTTTGTAAAAGCGGAGATGAAAGTCGAGTGTGAACCCAACGCAATATGGCTGATTTCTTCGCGCGGCTTTATGCCGAGGCCGAAGACGGGGTCGTTGTCGAGCGTTTCGACGACGGCTCGGACGTAGTTGTCGGTGCGGCTGTCGGTGCTGTATTCCCGGTAAGTCGTGAGCGACGATAAGTCCGCGAGTAGCGGCAGGAGAAGGGCCGCGGCAACCGCGGCAATGCTTGCCAAGCGTCGAGATGGCGAACCGAAAGCTATTCCCGCCACCGCGAGCCCCGCCAACCAGCCAGCAAGAACTGAACGGCTTAACGAAATGGCGAGTGTTGCCGTGATGAGGCCCTCAAGCAATGGCGCGAGCAGGGCTCGCCGGCCTCCACGGTTATGCAGGTGCAGAAGCGCTAGGACACCGAGGATGGCGATGATGATGGCAGTGGCGTTTGGATAGGGGCCATAGATGCCGATGCGTGGCATCGGAGTTCCGTGCAAGCCCCAGTCGGCAATAGTGAGGGTGATTGTTGTGGACTGGCGGATGAGAGCAGCCGAATCTGGAATCCTGTCACCGGCGATGGCGCCAAAGAGACTTGGGAATTGCAAGTCGAATCGCCTGACTGCATAGGCGAACACGAAGGCGCCCCAGGTCAGGGGGATGAGAACTACAAAGCTCCAGAAGGCAAGATGAAGAATGCGGCGGCGCCCATCGCCGGCATCTTGGAGGAGCGCGCGAAACTGCTGGACGATGATGAGGGCGCTCGCCCAGATTGCCGCATTGTAGATGGCCGCGGCGAATCTCAGCGATTCCTGCGCGATGATGAGGCCATTGACGAATGCGGATCCGGTGAGCGCAACGATGACGAAGGCGAGCAGACAGTCCCCCAAAGTGAAATGCAGGTTTGCCGAAGGGCGCATGATCAACAAGATGAGGGCGAGTAACATCGGCATCACGAAGCCGATGCCCAAGGCCCACCAAATGGGTAGCCCGAGCAGAAAAATCGAAAAAGCTGCTTCGGTAAGGTGAACATAGCCCTTCTCCCGCCTGCGGCTGGCGGCAACAAGGCGCGATGAGGCAGCATTCATGGACATGTTCAGGAGTCGATCCTTCCGCAACTCCGCCAGTTGCCTGGGCTTCCGCGCATTACACAGAACCACGCCGCCGCGGCACCTGGAGTAGGTGCATCGTTGTCGATGCGGAGGCCCGCAGGGTGCCACCCCAGTGACGGTGGAGCGCTTGCAAACTGAAAACTGTTGCCGGTGAAGCGAGGCCGGACCGCCATTTCGTCCCAAGGCCGCAAGAAGGGAGTAACGGTTCCCGGGGCGGAGTTTCCAATGACTAGCGCTTCAAATTCGCCGCCCCCCGCCTTTCCGAAATCGAATGTGGAAAAGGCATGGGTGGCAGCGCCTCGCCTGACAATCGTGTTGCCGATGACGACGGCGCGCGCTGTGGGCATCGATCCGGCCCGGAGGCTGATTGCCACATAATCATTTCCGGCAGTGGCCGCTACAGAGCGGCAGGCGATACGATTGGATGAAATAATGAGCGAGCCATCGGCGCCGTCGCCGAGCGCGACGACGGAGTTGCATGATATGGCTGAGAGAACCCCTTCGCGCGCTCCCGCGCCGACGCCCCAACCATCAATGTAGCAACCGGAAATTTCCGTCTGGAAGGCATGCTCGAAGACCATGCCATTACGCCCCGCGCCGTTTAGGTGGCAACCGGTGGCGCGCCATCCTGCGGATCGGGTGATGTGAATGCCGTTACCACGGCAACCCAGAAGTGCTTCGGGGCCGACGGCGACGGTGCAATAGTCCAAGATGCCGTCAGTCGCCAATGGCGGCTCAGCTGCGCCTCTGGGGTCTCGGGCTCCCGGCAAAGCGCCAACCAGGATGCCGCCGAAATTCATCTCGCCATGTGGTCCTGTGAAACTGGCTCCGCCTACCCCCGCGCCCTTGACCCATACGCGACGGAGTAGGTTGTCGACGAGCGCAGCCATAAAGGTACCGTCGGGGCGCTGGGTATTAATCCACAGGCCAAAGCCGGTGGCGCTCCGGACCCAAATGTTATGAATGTCGAGCTGTTGATTGGCAAGCATAAGCCCGTGGACTGGAACACCGCCGTGCGCTGTTATGGCATCGACGTCGAAGTACAAGTCGCGCATGTGAAGGCGTCTTGCAAAATCTTTCCCCTCCACCCATTCACGGCTGACCAGCAATGCGGCAAGCGGCAGTGGAGCCACACCTTCAACGCTTGAATAGTGTAGGACATATGGCGTCTCAAATCCCTTCAGGGCCCGAAAACCGCTCAGCGGAGAATTGCCGTCCCCCGGCACTTCGCCAGCAAGCTCGATCGACTGCGGAACGGCGATTGGGCGGGCGAGGCCGAACACGCGAGGCGGTACACGCAGCCGCGTGCCGGGCCTTTGCCCTGCCCAGTCAAGTGCTGTCTGCAGAGCCTCAGAGTCGTCGGTGACGCCATCGCCGCGCGCACCGAAATCGTCAAGCGACGGCAGTTCCCGCAGTTTATCTTCAATGCGGCGCTTAACACTTCCCGGTGCCGCAAGACTGAATTCCGCGCCTGCGTCGGACGCATTGGCACTCACCCCCGCCGGCAGCGCAGCGCCTGCTCCAGCAAGACCTGCAAGGAGGAAGCGCCGCCGGTTGGACGGCGCGGCACCTTGGTCTTCATCCCTCATAGAGTCTCCGGAAACGCTTTTGTGTGATTAGGCCTGACGACTGGACTTGTTGGCCCCGGATTTCGACGCCGGTCATGACGGCAAAGACGAAACGGGTGGTGAGCCGCCGCAATACTCCGGCACCAGCCTCGGCGTCGGAGCGCTCGGTCCTGCCCCATTCCAGGGCGATGAGGACGCAATCGCCCTGGCTTGCGAGGGCGTGACAGTCGCTTACCCCCAGCAGCGGCGGCGCATTGACGATGATATACTTGTAGCGCTTGGCTAGCATCTTGATCAGCGTCACGATGTTGTTGTGGGGGGCAGAAACATGGGCGTCACTTTGGGGCTCGCCGTCGAGGGACAAGATGTCGAGTCCCGTTGCCTGATCGAGGGTCAGCGCCACGTCGATCGAGGTGTCGGAACTCAGATTTGAGCTCAACAGCTTGGTTGCTTCGGCCGGCACTTGCAGGCCGAAATCTCGCATCAGTACCGGTTGGTACTTGTCGAAATTCACCAGTACCGTGCGCTTGCCGGCCTGGGCGGAATAGACTGCGAGATCGACAGCGAGCTGCGCCTTTTCGCGGCTCGGCACGGGTGAGGTGATCACAATGGTCCTGGCCCGCGGTGAGGCAACGGCCAGTCGCGCCTCCAGAGCGCCAACCGCGTGGGCATAGAGGGAGTTCGCCTTCCGGCCGAGGGCCGAGCGGTGGCGGATCTGACCGGCGACGCGATCAGGCTTGGGCAGCAGAGCCAGGCAGGGCACCCCTAACGCTTCCTCGACCTCGCGTGAACCGACGAGCCGCTTGTCCAAGGATTCGCGCGCAAGTGCGATCGCGGCCCCGAGCAGAGTCGAAAGCACCGCAGCAGCAGCGGCGATGATGAAGACACTAAGGCTCGATGGCTTGATAGGAATCTCGGCCGGCGACATGACCCAAGCGCCCGCATCCGCAGAACCGAGCATAGCATCGGCTTGTTGTTCGGAACGCAGCAGATCCTCATAGACTGAGCGCCTTGCTACGGCGTCGCGCTCAGCTACCTGCAATTGCACGGAGTAGAGCTCGGCGCGTCCGTTTTGGTCTGCGGCTCCCTTTAACTGCTCTTCGAACGCTGCCGACCGCGCTGTGACCGCGGCGAGTTCGTTGCGAACGCCGGTGACGATGCGGTCAATCTCTTGGGAAATGCGCTGCCTGACCTCGGCAAGGTGGCCGTTCAGGATTGCAGTACGCGGATTGTGGTCGTTGTAGATCGCTGAGTTCTCGGCAATCTGGCGCATCAGATCCAATTCCAGCGTGCGCAATTGCGACACGGCTTGGGAGGCGAGAACCTCATTGATCGCGTTGATAGAACCGCCGGACAACCTGATCTGATCGATGGCGGATAGTTTCGATCGGAGATTGGCTTCGTCAGCCTTCGACTCGATCAGCAGCTTGTTTAGTTCTTGCATATCGGAATTTGCAAGCGTGACATTGCTGCTTGCCAATATCTGGCCCTTCGCACGCAGGTCAGCGACTCTGCCTTCGGCTTCTATCACCTGGCCCTTCTGGGCATCGAGCGACTTCAGGGCGCGTGCCCGCCAAGCACTGACGTCGGCATTTCTGCGGTCGAGAAGATTGGCCACGTAGAAGTTGGCCAGCCGATTTGCAATTGCTGCCGCCTTGCCGGAATCGATGGAAGTGAACGAAATTTGAATTACGCGTGATTCCGGGGGATTGGTGACGGCGAGGTTCCGCTGAAATATGTAAAGTGCATATCCGCGCAACTCTTCGGTGGCGTTCGCTTCCTGGCCTTTGCTTGAGAACCGCGCAAGGAACCGGCCACGTGCGCTGATCTGGAATTCTGGATCATTGAGGAGTTCCAGTGCATCGATCGTCTGGTTGGCAAGAGGATTACCCAGCACAGTGTTGACCTGGGTCTGCATGAGTGAGGGATCCGTGGTGGGACTCTGTGTCTCAACAGGGGCGCCGGTGATGCTCTTGTTTGGGTCGACGACGACCAGCGCCGTCGCCGTGTAGCTGGGGCCGCGCCAGATGGCAAACGCGGCAGATGCCATGGTGACGACGAGCATGGTGGTGATGATGGTCCGAGTGCGCTTGCGCAAAATAGCCAAGAGATCGCTGAATGAGGCTTCGCGACTTGTTTCGGCGATCGGGTTCTCATTGATCATGATACTTGATATCTCTCGGTCTTCCCGTCGTGATCGTTATTCTGAAGATCCGTTTCAAAGGCGCCTCCGGCCGCGCCAAAATGAAGGCAGGCCGCGAGGGCGGTCGCGAATTCATTGCAGTTGCTCTCTTCACGGCCGGCAAGCCTGGATTCAACAAACCACAAAAGTGAGCGCAGCAGACTGATCGCCGCGAGCGGCTGCGCATTGTCCGGATTGAAGCCCTTGCTTTGCAAGGCATCGCGGCCCACGTGGATGATGCGCGGCATCAGCGGCAGCTTGGTCAAACGGCGCATTTCAACGAACATCACGAACTGCATGATGTCGAGGCCGAGTGGAACTCCGATTTTGCCACGCTCCCAGTCCCACACGTTGAAACGGCCACCTTTAAGAACCCGGATATTCGGCGGGATCCAGTCACCATGGCTTACACCAAGCGGGAAGACGATCCCGCCCCAGCGCGCTTCCACTGTCTTCCAACCGTGTTCGACAGCGGCGGCGACACCGGCAGACAGCAGAGGACTTGATTGGCTGGCCAATGTGCGAATCTCCTGCCAGAAGCGGGTCTCAGCCAGGGCTTTGGGTGGTGACGGCGCGAGGCTGGCGATGGCAGCAGCGGCCGGCAACATCGTGTGCACAATGGGGGACCGCCCGCGGCCGGGAAGCTGTTGGACGATCAGCGCCTCAAGACCGCGCCAGGGTCCGCTGCCGAGCACCGTCGGAATGGCCACGGCGCTCTGGCGGCAGAGCGGAGCGAGTTCTCTGAGAAATTGCGCTTCATGGCGCACCAGGCGGCGAGTCAACTCATCCCAGCCGAATTTCGCATAGGCCAAAACCTGGCCTCGCGGTGATACCGCTTGAATGACGGGCTTGCTATTGGGCCGGCCCGGGGCAAGCCTAAAACTCATCACGAAGTCCCCCGTTCCGAGCACATCCGCAAGAAAGCCGTGGACCGGAGTGTCTTTGGCTCCAAGCGAATCTGTGACGACGGAGACGCGATTGCCCCAGGACAACAGCGGCAGACCGAGACGGCTTTCGAATGACAACACCTGGGCGGCCAGGCGCGACACGCGCGAACCCGCTCCCGTCCCATACTGCGCAAGGACCGCAGTGCGGGCCTTAGCACCACCGGTGAGTGGGATAAGCACACGGGGATCATCGAGCCCGGGGAATACCGCATAGCGCTCAAGGATTTTGTGGCCGTTCTCCTTGCCTGCGAGGCTCATTTGGAGCATGCCAAACTGGCCGCCAGAGAGCACCTGCAAGGCGGAATCGAGGTGCCGCGGACAGAGCATTGGGTCCTGTGTGTTGCTATACCGTAGATCGTGCACCAAGGATCCAACCCTCCTTTTTCACAAGACCGCCCAAACCGCATTGACCGCCTGTCTGGCCGTCTCTTCCAGAGGTCCGGTTGTGTCGATGGTGACGACAGGCGTCGATCCGAAATCCGTCTTACGTTCGAGTTCCCAATGCCGACGTACCGCGGCCTCGTCCGGTCCTCCTGCCTTGTCGCGTGTGGCATCGCGCGCGATGGCGATAGCGATCGGCGCTGTGAGTTTTATTACGAGATTGGGACGGGGTATCGCGGAGTAGCAGTAGCGTTCGTATTGCATCAACTTGCGCTTCAGCCATGAATCGCAACCGGCAAGGGCCAGACTGTCGAAGCTGCTGCTGTCGATGGTGCCGGGCTGCAACGAGGGATATCGGTCAGATATGACAATTGCGCCCGCTGCCGCTTTGCGCGAAGCGCGCTGCAGCAGACGGCGGCGGTCGTGTGCGAGCAATGCCATCCGTGCGACATGGAAGAGGGAGAAATCGCGACGCCCGCGGCGCGCGGCGTCTTCATAGACCGCCATCCGTTCATGCGGCAGGAGGCGACGTGCCAGGGGAACGAACCAGTTCGGAATCCAGGAAATCAACGTTGGCGGCGGTTTTCCAGCGTGGATGCGGCAAACGTTTAGGTGCCGGCCGAGGCAGCGGGCGAGTTCATTCGCGGTCGTTGATTTGCCAGTCGCCTTGGGGCCTACCAGTGCCACAATGGCGCCGCCGCTCACGAGGTGCAAACTCTTCGCGCCACTCAGTCTGCCTCTGACGAAATCGCCAAAGCGCCAGAGCCGCGAGACAGCAGCGGCAAATGCTGAAAGCCGTCGCATGCCGCGCAGCCGCCATGCGACCTTCCAGCCAAGCCGAATACGGAGGAAAATTGCTTCCTGTCTGGCGATAGCATTGACGAGATCGGAAAAGAGTCCAGCACCAACAACGGGAAACAGCCTGTCGCAAATGGCCGGGGGCGGCACGATGCTTCGACTGGCCGCCTGTTGCAGCCAGGCAAGTTCGTCGGCGTGTTTGCTGCGATGACGGTTTGATTTCAGTAATTCGATGGGACTCAGATGTTTCAGGGCGATCCTCAGCACAAAATAGACCAACTCGCAGGCCGCGTCCGGCACCTTCACCCCCAAGAGTTCACGGGTGTTGGCAAGGAGCTCGCCCTCGATCGGCATGCGGTAGTTCTTCACCAGGCTGTCGCCGCTATAGACTTCATGGCAGACGTGGAGGTCGACAAGCTCGCCCGTGTGACCGTCAAGGCCAATCGCGTGAAATGTGCTGGGGTGGCCGGCTCCAAGAGCGGATTGCGCCAGTTTGAACCCCGAGACGCTCAGCGCCCCTTGGAGATTCGCGGCCTGTCGGCGGTCCACAAGAATGTCAATATCTTCGTCGCCGGCAAGGGTCGCTTCAAGACGGCAGTTGCTCTTCCAATGGCAATAGGAAATCCTTGCCGCATCCAGTTCGCTGAAAAGCTTGCGGATTACGGCTTTCTCATTCTGACCTTTGCTGTCGAGGCTCAAGGCCCCTGGCACTAGAACCTGATTCATAGCCATCCACACACTATAACTGAGTCTAAGACATCAAACCGGCGATGGCGGTTCTGTAATCTACCACTGGCCCCAGTTGCTAGCATGGATCTGACAGCAGCGTTATTGGGCTTTGCGGGTTAGTCGTGCGTACCTCTTTCGAGTGAGACCCATCGACCTTTTGCGTTTCCGCGGCACTCCCTGTGCGCTGGTACAATTCCCCCAACTGCACAGCGCACCAGCCGGCAAAGGGATTCGATGATGAGTGCGGACACCGTCAATAAGTCGTCACGAGTGCAACTGCGTGGGCGCACCGCCTCCCAGGCGCTACCCACGGAGATCATTGGTGGCGTGAGCATTGCCACCCTCAGCCGTGTTGAGACCGCAAGACTCGTGGTTGAAATGGCCCTAAAGGCCAGAGGCAGCGGACTCGCCCCCTGTATCTGTTCGTCAGTCAACGGACAGGTGTTGGCCGACCTCTATGTTGGCCGGAACCGTCATCGCACACAGCAGCTCCTTGCGTGCACGCATGTTCTGAGCGCCGATGGCCAGCCGCTTGTCTTCGCTTCCCGGTTGCTGGGAAACGGCGCGCTGCGAGATCGCTCCGCGACCACGGATCTGTTCCACGATGTGGCGAAGCTCGCTGCCGCCGAAGGCGCGAGCTTCTACATGCTCGGCGCTTCGGAAGATGAGAATCGATCCGCTGTTGGCAATGTCCGCGCCCGCTATCCCGGCCTTCGAATTGTGGGACGGAGGAACGGCTACTTTGCGTCCGCGGATGAAGAGCTGCTGGCAGTGCAGGAGATCAATGTCTTGCGGCCAGATATACTGTGGGTAGCGATGGGTTTTCCGCGCGAGCTCGAGTTCTGCCATCGCTGGCGACAAGAGCTGACCAATGTTGGCGTGATGAAGACCAGCGGCGGGTTGTTCAACTTTCTGTCCGGCGCCCACAGGCGGGCACCGCAATGGATGCAGTCGGCCGGTCTCGAGTGGGCGCACCGGCTGTATCTCGAACCAAGGCGCCTGTTGGTCCGCTACGCCACGACCAACCTAATCGCCACTTGGGCTCTGCTCAGCAAGACCAGGCACACCCCGCAGTAGGCGCTCTTCCCGTCTCCAGCCCCTCGGCGCGCTCGCGATAACGGGACCTTTTGGCGGCTTCCGTCCAACGTAAGCGCTTAGCCGATAGCGTCTGGCTTGAAGGTCCAAGGCTTGAGCGCGTCGATTTCGGATGCGGGCCAGCCTTGCGCGATGCGGTCAAGGTCTGGGAGGGAATCCAGGCTTCGACGTGGTCGTCACTCATCCATTCCATCCGTTGGTCGGGCAGACCGTTGCTGTGGTCGGTGAGCATGATCATGACGGCATCCGCCACCTTTTTATTTGGCAGCCGCACAGCGGGACCTTCCATCTTCCGGACTGGATGGCCGCCCCACAGGCCGGTTCGGTTGCGATCATTGCCGCGCCCCGACTTCCGCTCACACACCTCCTCGAACTTCGCGCACTTGTCGATCATCTCGTAGCCTCTCTTCCGAGGGACTCGATCTTTGGAGGAGGACATGCCGATGAAGAGTTCGCGCCCGCCGTGCCGCCGGGCAAGATGTCGAGCGAGGAACGGGTAAAAGCAGTGATGCATACGCCGCAACTGGAAGGACTGGGAGGTTTTGATCCGCGGCCACCATGAGGCATATATTTCCTGGGAGGAGTTCGAGAGGAATCAGCACCTGATTGCCGACAACGCCAACGGCAAGAGCTACCTTGGCGCGGGGGTCGGCCGCGGCGAAGCCTTGCTGCCCGAGTAGCCGTCGACCTGGAGGATGCCGCCCGGCGAGATGGCGCGCCACGCAATGCGCGCCCCTGCTGTCCTCAAAACGATAGGCAACCATGGGCGGAGTGGTTCCACCGTATGGTCGATCATCGCGCGCATAGGCCATAACCAGGCTTTCATGATCTTGCCGGCTCCGGGGACAAGGGTAGGCAAGGTCGTTTTCGTCAGCGAAGATCCTTTCGCCCTCCTTGATGCGCTCAAGGATATAATCAGCCAGCATCTGCAATTCGAACCTTAAAGCCCCATCCACCGCACCATTTAATGATCGGCTGATCGCGTCCGATGAGACCGGCATCCGGGTCGGCAAGGCGAATTGGTGGCTTTGGTCCTCCACCATGGCGACAGGCCGCCTTCGTTGCGGACAAGCACCGCTCCAGGGCGGTGGTTGAGGCCTTCCTCGGCAAGGACCACCCGGATTACTCGATCTCCACCGCTACGGCGGGCAGATGGGCTGGGCCAAGCGAGACCATCAAGTCTGTCTGGCCCATCTGTTCCACGATGTGCAATACGCCATCGAGGCCGCGCCGGGCCTGAAGGGCCTGCTCAAACGCGCCTGCGCCATAGGGCGGCGACGCGAGTGTCTCGCCGACGCCACGCTCAAGACCTACGAGGCCGACCTTGACCGCCGGCTCGACCGCCTCATGGCCCTGATCCCGAGCCGCCCGGCCGGCACCAAGCTGCAGACGGTCATCAAGAAGATCCGCCGCTACCTTTTCGCCTTCGTGACCAACCGGGACATCTCCGCGACGAATAACGGCTCGGAGCGAGCGCTGCGCCCCTGCGCGGTCTACCGCAAGATAACCAACGGCTTCCGCAGTGAATGGGGCGCTGCCCTCTACGCCTACATCAGGTCGGCCGTCGAAACCGCGCGCCGAAGATCGATCAGCGCCATCGACCGCCATCCGCCACACCCTCGACGGGCGGCCCCTGCCGATCGGCACATAGATTTGGCCGGCGCCGTCCCCTTGCCACGGGCAATGGCATCCGCAAAGCAGGGCGGTGGAGTCCGCCACGCCAATGTCCGACGCCGACAGGATGGGAAGATCGTCACCAGGACCAGTGTGCCGAAGAGCGGCGCCAGCATGAACATCATCACTCTGAAGATGACGCTGCGCGGCCTGAAGCCGCCGATGACGCTCGGCGACCTGCACGAGGCAATCCAGGCGGCCATGGGCTGGCACAATTGCCACCTCCATGCCTTCGACGTCGGGGGCGAGCAATTTCGCAATCGGCACAGTGTCGATGACGTCGCCGACGAAAATCGAGTGAGCCTAAACGGCCTGCTGGGATCTCCTGTCGTTCGCTTCGTCTATATTTATGACTTCGGAGACAACTGGCAGCACACGATGGCATTCGAAAAAGCGAGCCGGCGGTCGAGCGGGGAGCTTATCCGGTCTGTATCGCGGATAAGTGCAATTGTCCGCCGGAAGATTGCGACGGCGTCTGGGGTTATCAGGAATTGCTGGCCATCCTGGCGATCCCAGCCATCCCCGAACGCGTCAAAGAGTTCGGCGACGAGTTCGATCCGGACGAATTCGCCCTTGACATCACAAATGCCGCACTCGCCTCTCGGTTCAGGATGAAAATAGCCGCAGCCCGATAAGCCACTCTGCCGCCAAACCTCGGAAGGGGAGTAATCACTCCGGGCAGTGAATTCTGTAAAAGTCGTTTGGGTCATTACTCCGTCGTGGGTATCTGGTATACTCCGTTGTGGGTAAGTGGTATGCTCCGTTGTGGGTAACTAGTATTAAAGTGCGTCGCGCTGAAACGGATCCAAGCGACGCGCTTTAAGCCTTTGTTTTGATGCGTGTCGTTGTGCCAGAACCGCTGCACACTCCTGAGCGACAAGCACTAGTATTGTAAAACTTGCAGGGATACGAGAGTTAGAGATGAGTTCCTCACATGCATTCAAGGGGATAGCCATTGGGCTCTTGCTGTCGATCCCATTGTGGATGGCAATCGGTTACGCCTATTTCAATATATTGAGCCGCGATAATACGGTTCAGGTAATACGCCCCCACAATCAGGCGACCGATCAAGTCGGAAAAATCGCGACTAAGCCGGACGACGGCAAAGACCTGAAGCCGTCTACAGCGGTGCAGCCCTAGATCCGCACGGGTCGACCTAATCCAATTGGCTGATTATGCGCCTCACAATACTCCGAAAGAGGTAGACCGGTTTAATCCGATGCGCACTACCTCACCCGCAGCTGGTGTTGATAAACTCACCCTCAAGTAATCTCGCCGTCGCAATCAGGCATTGACGCTGTGGCCTGTCGTTCGTTCTGATTGTTTGGAGCTGCTCTGTTGGAAACGGGTGAGTTCATGCATCGCAATGTTCCGCTTTATGTTTCACTGGCCGCTGCTGTGGCTTTGACTGTGGCGGCGGCGCGGGCCGACGATGGCCTCAACTTTACGATCAGCCCGCAGGATAAGCTGAGCGTTCGCGTCTATGACTGGCAGCAGGCGGATGGGACGTTGCGCGCGTGGCCTGCATTCAATGGAGAGTTCGTTGTCGGAAGCAATGGGCGGGTGGAGTTGCCGCTGATCGGGCTCGTCGATGCGGCGTCGCGCAGTGCGCCGGAAATCGCCGCCGATGTTGCGAACAGACTGCAGGCCCAAGTCGGCCTCATCGCCAAGCCCAGTGTCATCGTCGATATTGCAGAGTACCGGCCCTATTACGTGATGGGCGATGTCGATCACCCCGGTGAATTTGCGTTCAAACCGGGGCTCACGGCATTGAAGGCTTACAGTATCGCCGGCGGGTCCCGGTTGATACAGGGGGCAACGGCGTGGCAGCCGGCGCACGACCTCCTTTCGGCGGCGGGCGATACGCGTACGCTGTCGCAAAGAATCGACGAACTCAAGGCAAAACGTGCGCGGCTTGGCGCTGAACTTGCGGGTGAGTCCGCAGTCTCCTTTCCACCCGAACTCGGTGCAAACTCGAAATCTCTCGTGGAAAGAGAGCGCCAGCTTTTTGAAGAGCGGCGCAACGCATTGCGCCAGGGTCTCAACTTACTTGCCAGCCAGAAGGCGCTGAACGAAGAGGAGGTAAAGGCACTTCAAGGGCGCATTGACGTGAACGCAGATCAGTCTCAAAGGATTGAGGCCCAAATCGAACGCACGAAGGGCTTGGTCCAGAACGGCCTGATCACGGCGGCACAGATCTTGACTCTCCAGCAGGCACACACTGACTTGCAGTCGCAGCAGCTTGATATCAATGGCCGCATCTTCATTGTGCGCGAACAGATCTCCAAAATCGAGAAGGACATGCTCGACTTGCAATCCTCCCGGCAGCAGGAAGTTCTCGCAGATATGCAGGCGACAGAGGCAAGCCTGCATGAGGCCGTGAACCGCATCCAGACGCTCAGCGACATTATAGGCCAAGCGCAGGCAGCAATCGCTAACCCATTGCACACGGCAAGCGCTATTCGATTCACGATCAGACGCAGGCAGAGTATCCTCACGTTTGATGACGGCCGCGACCCTCCAATCGAACCGGGCGACATTGTCACAGTCGAGCGGACCGGCAGCCAGGCGGCCGACGGTCCGCAGTCAGCGGCACAGACAGCGATCGTCCGGGCGGATGGGAAAAGCCCAGCTGACGTGCAATGAGGGAGAAGACCAAGGTGACCCGACTGCGGGAACTGGAGCCATTCTGACGATCAAAGCACGAGAGCCGAAGCTTGGTAGGCCTGTGTGGCTATCTGGTATCCTGCCCCTGCTGGTGGCAGGCGGGCTATTTCCGGCGGCTGCACAGGCTGCCTGGAGTATTACGCTTTACGCCAACAATCAGGTCGACTGCTCGGATGCCCAGGGGGACGCCCTATTGCACGATCAGAGCGGCCGTGGCCGTTGCCAATCCCGGCGACACGGTAGCGGTTGCGGCGGGTACCTATCTTGGCTAGGTGCTTGTGAAGGTTTGCGGCGTCAGCGAGGCGCCAATCGTGATCAGCACGAGTAGCAATGCGGTGGTCACCGGCGGCAATCGCGGCTTCGACCTGCCTGGTGTCTCATGGGTGACTATCAGCGGGCTCATCATCAGCAATACGGTTTACGAAGGTATCCGCTGCACACTGTGCGCCAATGTCGTCTTGTCGAACAACACGATCCAATCGACGGGCAATTCGGGAATATTGACCAACAGCTCCAGTGACGTGAGCATGAGCGGCAACGGTACACGAGACACCCCTCTCACTGGCATCGACATTGAGGGGTCGACGCGTATTTCCATCGCCGGCGGCTATGTACACGGGCCGGACAGAGGATCCGTGGCAAATCCTACAAGGGGATTAAATTCGATCTCTTCCAGCTCACTCGTGGACGGAACGGAGGTCTACAACTATTCGGATACTGGCGTTTATATGCTGGACAGTACCACAGGGGTGCGCGTGAGACACGTGCTTTCACACGATAACGCCCGGACCTTCTACCGCGCGGCGGCAGGTGTCGAATCGCGAAGCGACGGCAACATCGTCGAGTCGTGCATCACGTATAGAAGGAGGACTCGGGTATCAACATGCATCGCGGGAACTCGTTATCGGCGCGAGATCGCTCCGCTCCTGCTCAAGGGGGCCATACCCTTGTTTCTTTCCGTCCCTGAGCGCGTCCCCAGCAGGATGACCAGTGACCTCGATTTGGCTGTGGAGCCGACCGAAGAGGCGACCGCCCAAGCCTGCCTGGAAGCGCTTGGCTACGCGCCGGTGGCGAGCGGCACCCGCAATGCGCTCGACACCCAACTCCTGGCCTTGCACTTTCTTCGGGACGAGGATCCCGACGAGCTGCGCACCGCGCCCGATGGTTCGCTTCCAGCACTGGAGACGGGTTTTCACTGCGAGACATCCCTTCCTCGGCGCCCCCTTGCGTTTGGCCGCCAATCTGGCGTGGGGCTCATGGCGCTCTCGCGTGCCGACGATTTGGCGCGACGAGGTCCGTCCGAGCTCGGACGTCGCGTCGTTCGCACTCTTTTTTCTCTCGCGCGAAAGCCTAGAGCACGTCCTGTTTAATCCGGTTCATATCCTGCGGCTTTGAAGTAGTTGGCACATTCGACTGGGGTGAAGAGGTCGACGACCGCGCCGA
>NZ_FOVT01000012.1 GCF_900115245.1 Mesorhizobium sp. NFR06 | reverse complement strand
GTCACGCCGATGATGCCCGAGCCGGCGACCTTGGTCTGCTGGGCGATGATGGCGGTGTTGCCGGTGGAGGTGACATCGCCGGCGTTGACCGTGACGTCACCGCCGGTGGTCAGCGCGAAGATGCCGTTGCCGGTGGTGACATTGACCGGACCAACCGTGGTCACGGTCGTCGAGCCCGAGCCGAAGTTCTCGGCATCGATGCCGAAGCGGGCGTCGAGCGAGCCGTTGGCGGTCACGTCGATGTTGCCGGTCGCCGCGGCGTTGAGGATGGCGGCCACCATGCCGGCATTGCCGGCCTGGATGCTGCCGTTGGCGACCTCGGTGATGTTGCCCGTCAGCGACTGGCTCTGGACATCGATCGCGTCCTTGCCCACCGTCAGCGCGGTGACATTGCCGGTGACCACTGTGACGCCGGTGCTGGTCGTCACATCGCGAACGGTAATGCCTTCGCCCGCCGCTGCGGTGACGTCGCCGGAGACGTTGATGTTGACCGAACCGACGCCGCCGGTCTGAACCGCATCGAACGCATTGCCGCTGCCGTTGTTGGTGATGCTCCCGCCCGTATAGATGATCGGGCCGCCGGCTGTGGAGACCGACAGTGCCGCCGTGCCGCCCGATGTCGGCGTGTTGCCGGCATCGACGCTGATCGCGCCATCATTGGTAACGGTGACGCCGCCTGTGCCGCTGTTGATAAACGCCAGGCCATTCCCGCTGACCGTCGTTCCCGGATCGACGGTGACGATGATCGGCGTGGGCAACAGTCCCTGATAAAGGCGGTCAACGGGTGGGTTGGCAGGATATGTCGTGTCGGTGGTGCTGGTATTGTCGCACTGGACGGTGACGACGCCGACAAGGCAACCCGCCCAGGCCTGTCCCGGTGCCAGCAGGGTCATGCCCGCGGCGGCGGCGATGCCCATGGAGGATCGCAGCGCAAGCCGGCTTGCCTGCGAGCGCAGGTTGCCGCGTAGGGGCGAATTCGTGGAAGTCTGTCCGGGACTCGAAGTCAGCGTCGCCTTGCGGCCTCCAAACATATTCTGCGGCATTCAATCCCCCGACATGACAGTCGTTTCACCCTGAGGCTGACATGTCATCGGAGCCAGGCGGTGTCTTGGGCGGGGCCGCACTGGAATTGGACTGGAAAGAGGTGCCGAGCGCTTTTCCGCGCAGTGTGGCCGATCTGCACCATTGATCGCGTCAGGCGCTGTGGGGGTCTGCTTCTGACGGAGAGGGAACCGGAAATCGCTTCACCCTGGCCGGTTCCCCGCCAGATCTATCTGGTGTTCGTTGGCGTATGGCCGAAGCGACGACGAAAGCATCGATTGAAGTACGACACGTCGCTGAATCCGCAGATCATGGCAATGTCGCTGATCCGTATGTCGACATTGTTCCTTCGCGACAGCATTTTATGGGCGCTCTGCAAGCGCAGTTCGAGAACGCGCTCGGAGAAGCTGATACCCGTCTCCTGAAGGAGATCGTGAACGTAGCGCGCCGATAGTCCGAGTTCTTGTGCGACGCCTTGCGCGGAGATTCCGGGATTGGCAAAATTGTCCGCGATCTTCGCCAAAACTGCCTCCAGCCTGGCCGCTCGCAGGCCCCGCTGGCCGGCCAATTCGGCGGCCTGACCTTTCGCGCCGGTCACCAGACCGATCAAATCGACAATCGTTCTTGTTGCGTGTGTTATGAGATCGGGCGAGGCGAGAGGGCGGCCGGTTTCAAGCAGCAGGCAATATCGATTGAGAAGATCGAGCGCTTCGTTTTCGGCGTCGATCTTCAACGCCAACCTATCATCGATCTGCGGGAAAGCCCGCATGAGGGTGGCGCGTGGGACCGCGACGGTCGTACACACATTCCAGTCGGCACCCGTGATTTTCAGCGCTTCCGACGCTGTGATCAGCACCGCTTCTCCCTGACCGACACCATATTCGCGGCCGGCTTGTGCCCCGCTCAACACGGTGTCGGCGTTGTTGATCAGCAGGAGATATCCATCGTTGTTGTCATCCATTGCAATCATTGGCGATGTTGCTCGCCTTCGTCATCGTGGGCCACGATCGTGCCGATATGTTCCCAGGGGGAGAACCGATCGCGGTCGCTAAGATGCGAGGGCAATTGAGCCGACGAAAAAACGGTTTTTCGCGACAATGTAGTGCCCCCGATAAAACCCGCAGTTTCAAAAATAATGTACGCGACGCTTTCCATTCCACGAATAACCGGCAACATGGATCGCTTGGCGTTCAACCGATTGAACCCTTAATTGAGGTCGACCGCGCCTGGCGTCACCCAAAAGTGTGATGCCGCGGAGCCCTCTGTATGAGATCGGTGCACGTCGGGGATAGGGGCGGGCATGGTGGAGAGGCTGAGCGGCGAAGTCCTCTGTTCGATTGTAGGTGATATCTATGATTGCGTTTTGAATCCTGAAGGCTGGGCCGGAGTGATGATCCGGATCACCGAAGCCGTGGACGCGGCCTATACCACCATCGCGCTTGCCGGCACTGCCGACAATCGTGGCCGCTTCGCGGCCCAATCGCCCTGGGATCCCGTGCAAATGCGCGCGCTCCAGGAGGACTATGACTTCGATGAAATTCCCGGACTGAAGGCTGCAGTCGTTGGTGACGTCGATACGCCTGTTGCGACGCTGTCGCTCATGAGTGAGGCTGAACTCCAGCAAACGCCCTTTTTTCAAAATTGGGCCAAGCCACAGGGATTGCGCGAGGCTTGCATCGTCAAATTCGTCCATACACCCGACCGAATCGGACTCCTGGGCTGCACCACGCGGGGCAGCAGGGGGATCATATCAGTTGAGGAACAGCGTTTCCTGGCATTGCTTTCGCCGCATCTGCGCCGTGCCTCGTTGATCGGAGATCTGCTCGATCAGGCCCGCATTACCGCCAATCTTTATCGCCAAACGCTCGACCACCTCGCCGCGCCTGTTGTGCTTACCGACCCCAATGGCGCGATCCTCCATGCCAATGAGGCTGCCGAACAGATGTTTTCCGTGCAAGGCCCCATTCTTTCAAGGAACGGTCAGCTCCAGGCGCAGAACCCGGTGGCGGCCCGCGCCCTACTGGAAGCAATCGCCAGGGCTGCGGACGCGGATGCCTTGCTTGGCTCCCGCGGCATAGGTCTGCCCGTTTCAGCCCCTGGTCAGCCGCCCGCCGTTGCCTATGTGTTACCGTTGACTGAAGGAACCGCACGCGCAGTCTTCCGGCCAGCATGTGCCGCAGTCTTCGTGTCGACGACGACGTCCTCTTCCCCCCTCCCGGAGGCCGTTCTCGCGACACTGTTCGACCTTACCCCTGCGGAGGCGCGGGTCCTCCTGCTGATCGGTGGCGGATTGTCCGCGTCAAAGAGCGCGCTGTCGCTCGGCATCGGCGAAAACACGTTGAAGACCCATCTCAACCGCATCTTCGCCAAAACCAACACGAAGCGCCAAGCCGATCTCGTCAAACTCGTTTCGGATATCGGCTCGCCGCTGGCAACTCATCAGGCTGGCGCTGCCGCTCGCCCCTGAGGGGGGAAATCGGATACCACCTCGGCTCTTCGCCGATCGCAGGTGTGCAAAGCGAAACCGGTGGTCTTCCCAAGCCTCGTCGTCAGAACTTGGCGCTGAGGTTTGCCTTGGCTCCGTTGTCGGCGGCGTGGGCGCCGGGTGGCGAGCAAGGCCACGATGATGGCTGTCGATACCAGTTTCATAATCGTTCGCCCGCCGCGGTAGTTCGATCAAACCGAAATTGGCGAAAGCGGGCGAGCAGCCAATCTCCCGCAATAATGGGGGAAGACGGCCGGTAAGCCCAGAAGGGGCGTCTTATCTCCTTCGTCATTCTAGGGCGGAGCAAGGAGCGAAGCGACGCGCGCAGACCCTAGAATCCATGCCGTTACCTCAGCCAAGAATGCAGCGGTTCAGAATAGCCGCCGATGACTGCGCCAACTAAGATCGCCTGATGATCGGATACGCAAGCCAGAAAGGCGGCACGATCTATATTGGTGTCACCAATGACCTGGCTCGTCGAATGCCCGAGCACAAGACCGGCCAAGGCTCCAACTTGACCAGCCGCTACGGTGTGCAGCGTCTGGTCTGGTACGAGGAATACTTCGGCATCACGATGCCATCCAGCGTGAGACATCGCTGAAGCGCTGGCCGCGCCGATGGAAGGTCGAGGTCATCGAGAAGACCAATCCGGAATGTTCGAGCTCTTTCGCGGAATTGGCTGGTGATCGTTCCGCACCGTCGCCGCGCTGAAGCGTCACGGCATGGATTCTAGGGTCTGCGCGCGTCGCTTCGCTCCTTGCTCCGCCCTAGAATGACGAAGGACAGGTCGGCGGGACATCGCCCCCTCTGTCTGCCGGACATCTCCCCCACAAGGGGGGAGATAAGGCCGGCGCTATCAACTACTTCCCCTGAGCGATCGGCAATTCACCGCCGCCACGGCGGCTCCGGCGCGAAGCGCTTGCCGATCCAGTCGGCGAAGGCGCGGGTCTTGGCGGCCTGCCCCTTGGCCGAGGGCATGACGACATAGACGGCGCCCTCGTCGGCCAGTGTCCAGTCTTCCAGGATCGGCACCAGCCGCCTGTCGGTGAGCTCGCGCCCGACCAGCCAGTCGGTGCTCATCATCAGGCCGACGCCTTGCACGGCCGCCTCCACCAGCACCTCGGCGTCGTCCGCGACCAGCGGGCCCGAGACCTCGACGCGCTCGCGCCTGCCCGAACGGTCGGTCATCTCCCAGGCCGGAAAGGTCTGGAAGCCGGTGAAGCCGAGACAGGAATGGTCGAGCAGCGCCCGCGGTGTCCGCGGCCTGCCCCTGCGGGCGAGATAGGAGGGCGCGGCGCACAGCAGCCGGCGCCGCCTCGCCACCTTGCGCGCCACCAGGCGCGAATCCTCCAGCGCGCCGAGCCGCACGGCGACGTCGAAATTCTCGGCGACGAGATCGACGAAACGGTTGGAAAACTCCGCCTCGATGCGCAAATCGGGAAATTCGGCGAGGAATTCGGGCAGGAGCGGTCCGATCCACATGCGCCCGAACGTACCGGGCAGCGCCAGCCTCAGCAGGCCACGCGGTCGGCCGCCGGCATGCGCGGCGGCGGCCGCTTCTGCCTCGTCGATCGAGGTGAGGATAGCGCGCACGCGTTGCAGGAATTCCGCGCCGGCTTCGGTCAGCGACACGCTGCGCGTCGTGCGGTTGAGCAGCCTGACGCCCAGCCGCTCCTCCAGGGATCGCAGGCGCCGCGACAAGATGGTCGCATCACGCCCGACCTGAGCCGCCGCCTTGGTGAAGGAGCGCGCCTCGGCAATGGCCGCGAAGGCCGCCATTTCGGCCAGTGCTGCCGGCTCTTGGGATTGCTGCATGAAACGCAGAACTCATTTGTGAAGAGCAAGGATTATCCAAAAATATCGCAGCAGCTAGTTTCACTCAACCCCATCGATCGTCCCACCGGAGTGAAACCATGAAAGCCATCGAACTCAGCCAACCGAGGCTGGACGCCTTCCGCGCCGCCGACGTCGCCACCCCTGAACCGCAGCGCGGCGAGGTGCTGATCCGCCAGCGCGCCGCGAGCCTCAACTTCGTCGACGTCGCGGTGGCGAGCGGCAATTATCCCGGCCCGAGCTTCCCGCTCATCCCGGTCGCCGACGGCGCCGGCGAGATCGTCGCGCTCGGCGAGGGGGTCACCCGCTTCGCCGTCGGCGACCGCGTCGTCGCCCATGCCAAGCCACGCTGGATCGGCGGTCCGCCCCGGCCTTACGAGATGACGCAGATGCGCGGCATCTCGCTGCCGGGATCGCTGGCCGAATATGTTGCGCTGCCGGCCAACTCGCTCGTGCCGGTCCCGGCGCATCTTTCCTTCGAGGCCGCCTCGACGCTGCCGATCGCCGGCACCACCGCCTGGAACGCTATCCGCGCCGCCGATGTCGGCCCGGGCTCGGTCGTCGTGCTGCTCGGCACCGGCGGTGTCTCGATCTTCACCCTGCAGCTTGCCAAGGCCGCCGGCGCCACCGTCATCATCACCTCCTCGTCGGACGAGAAGCTGGAGCGGGCAAGGGCACTCGGCGCCGACCACCTCATCAACTACCGCGCGACGCCCGATTGGGTCGGCAAGGTGCTGGAACTGACCGATGGCCTCGGCGCCGACCTCGTCGTCGAGACCGGCGGCACCGCCACCTTCGCCCGCGCCGTCAACGCCACCGCGCCCGGCGGCACGCTGTTCACCATCGGCTTCCTCACCGGCGCCGAGGCCACGATCAACCTGCTGCCGGTCATCATCAAGGCGCTGAAAGTGGTCGGCAACAACACCGGATCGGTGTCAGACCTGCGCGACGCCGCCCGCGCCGTCGGCGCGGCCCGGATCGAACCGGTCGTCGACAAGGTGTTTTCGCAAGACGAGGCGGCCGAAGCCTATACCCACATGGCCGCCGGCGGCCTGCATTTCGGCAAGCTGGTATTTGGGCTGGGGTGGTGATGGGCGAAGGGAGACGAGAGCGTGATCTCCCCTCGCTTGGGGAGATCGGCAGCCTCAATCCGCGTCGTTCGGCGAACCCTTGCCGCACCGGGCGAGCACCTTGCCAATCGCCCCGCTCGAGCCGGTCAGCGTAAATCTTGTCTCGCCATATTTGTCGGCCGAGATCATGACCTCGCCCTTGCCGCGCAGCAGGGCGAGCAGCGGGTCGGCCGGGCCGGATAATTCCAGTGTGAAGTAATTATACATCGCCTCGAGATCGAGCTTTTTGGTCAGGCTCTGGCCGCCGGCTTTGAAGGTGAAATCTGCGCTGATGCCGGGCTCCAGTTGCCCGCCGGCGGCGCCCGGATCATAGCTCAGCACCGGCTTGCCGAAGCAGGCCAGCATCAGATGCGCATCGCCCTTCGCCCCGCCGCAGGCAGAGGCCATCAGCACGCTGCCGCCCTCGTCTTCCTCCATCCTGGCGGACCAGGCGCAGGATGCTGCGTGCGCGGGGAGGGTGGTGAGCAGCGCCAGGATGACGGTTGCCAATACGCTGCGTTTCATGATCGTTCCCGCACTGTGATAGGGTATCATATAGAGATTGGCGAAAGCCGGCGAGCTGCCAATCCCCCAGGCGGGGGAGACGTCCGGTCCGCGCAGTTGCCTGCGGGCAGCACAGAGGGGGCGTGAAGGAACGCCAGCTATCACGTCGTCATTCTAGGGTCTGCGCGCGTCGCTTCGCTCCTTGCTCCGCCCTAGAATGACGAAGTCCGCGCTATGCCGGTGCTCCTTCCCAAACCCCGGTGCCGGTCGGCGCAGCGCCAGCGCAATCACCACGGTGCGGCTGCCACAATTGGATTGGAGCCAACCTCTCGCGTTCGTCATTCTATGACGGACGAGAGGCGGCGTTCCTTCGCGCCCCCCCTCTGGCCTGCCGGCCATCTCCCCACATGGGGGGAGATCAGCAGCTTCACCTCAGATCAACTTCTCCAAGGTAATCGGCAAATCCCGCACCCTCTTCCCCGTGGCGTGGAACACCGCGTTGGCGATCGCCGGCGCGACGCCGACGATGCCGAGCTCGCCCACGCCCTTGCCGCCGAGCGCGGAGGAGTGCGGGTCGGGAATGCCGACCGAGATCGTCCGGATGTCGGGAATGTCGGCATTGGTAGGCAGCATGTAGTCGGCGAGGTTGCCGTTGACGATGCGGCCGTGGCGGCGGTCGACGATGCCTTCCTCGAGCAGCGCCTGGCCGATGCCCATGATGATGCCGCCCTTCCACTGGCTTTCCGCCAGCTTCGGGTTGTAGAGCCGGCCCGAATCCAGCGCCGACACCACGCGCGACACGCGCACCGTGCCGAAATCCTCGTCGACGTGAACCTCGACGAAATGCGCGCACCAGGAATGGCGCGAATAGTCGCCCTCGGTGTGCGGGATCGCCGTGGCGATGGTGGTGTAGTTGTTGTAGCGCTGCTCCGGCGTGAAGTTGGCCGGAACGGTGTCGCCCCTGGCCTCGATGTGGTCGCGGCCGACGGCGCGCATGAACGCGGCGATCGACAGTTCCGGCCCTTCGCCGCGCGGCGAGGCGATGCGGCCGTCCCTGACGTGCAGCGTGTTCGCCTGCAGCCCGTGGAAGGGCGAAGCCGGGTCGGAGAGCGCCAGCCCGATCAGCTCGTCGAGCGCCTGGCCGGCCGCCTTGTGGACGGCGCCGGTCATGACGCCGGCAAGCCGCGAGCCGCCGGTGACGCCGGCGCGGGCAAAGTGCGAATCGCCGAGCTTCACCGACACCTGCTCCACCGGCACGCCGAGCGTTTCGGCCGCGGTCTGGGCGAGGATCGTGTAGGTGCCCTGGCCCATGTCGATGGAGGAGCTTTCGACCTCGACCGAACCGTCGGCCAGGATCTTCACCACCGCCTCGCCATAAGCGCGCCGCACTGGATAGGTGCCGGCCGCGACGCCCCAGCCGATCAACTGGTGGCCGTCGCGCATCGAGCGCGGCGCGGGTGAGCGCTTCGCCCAGCCGAAGGCTTCGGCACCGGCGGCGAAGGCTTCGCGCAACTGCCTGGTCGACCACGGCTTTTTGGCGTGCGGATCCTGTTCGGCATAATTGATCAGCCGCATCTCCAGCGGATCGATGCCGAGCTCATGCGCGAGCTCGTCGATGGCGCATTCGATGCCGAAGGCGCTCGGGTTCTCGCCCGGCGCGCGTTTTGCCCCCGGCACCACCGTGTTGACACGCACCACATTCTGCTTCGAGGAGAAATTGGGCGTGGCATACATGATCGAGGTGACGGAGCCGAGCGGCTCGACCCACATGCCGTCGACCGCCGTCTCGTTGACGCCGCGATGCACGATGGACTGGATACGGCCCTCGCGGTCGGCGCCGATCGCAACGGTCTGTCTCGTCGCGGCGCGGCCGCCATATGAGGTAAAATTTTGCGGCCGGTTGAGCACCAGCTTCACCGGCCGGTTGAGCATCTTCGCCGCCGCGGCTGCCACCGCGCTGTGCGCGAGCGCCAGCGCCTTGGAACCGAAACCGCCGCCGATATAGGGCGAGACCAGCCGCACGTTCTCGAACGGCACGCCGAACCATTCCGCATAGGTGCGCGCCATGCCGTCGAGCCATTGGCTCGGCTCCCAGATTGTGAGTTCGTCGCCTTGCCAGCGTGCGATCAGCCCGTGCGGCTCCATCGCCGCCTGGAATTCGCGCGGCGTGTTGTAGGCCGTGCAGATACGCACCGGCGCTTCGGCGAAGGCGGCTTCAGCGTCGCCCCATTCCTTGGTCATGGCGTCGATCGGGATACCGTCGCCGGCCCTGCGGTCGCTCAGGTCGACGATGGCCGGCGTCTCGTCATACCAGACCTTGACGAGTGCCGCGGCAGCGACCGCCTGCTCGAAGGTCTCGGCCACCACCGCCGCGATATGCTGGCCGGAAAAGGTGACCTCGCGCACGAGCGGTGAGTAAGTCGCCTGCGTCGGCGGGTTGCCGAGCCAGTCCGACGCGCCGTTCAATTCCATGATGGTGTCCGGCGTCAGCACGGCGAGCACGCCGGGCGCGGTTTGCGCTGCGCGGCTGTCGATGGCGGTGACCTTGCCGGCGGCGATCGTCGCGCCGACCAGCACCGCATGCGTCAACCCTTCGAGCTGCTGCTCGACGGCGTAATGCGCAGCACCCGTGATCTTGGCCGGCCCGTCGACGCGCGACAGCCGCCCGCCGACCGCTTCGAGGCGGGCGCTGTCGGAGTCTGCGTGTTTCATGTCATGAACGGTCATGCCGTCGCTCCCAGTTTGAGGATGGCGCGCGCGATGACGCGGGGGCCAAGCGCAATCTTGTAGTGGTTGGCGCCATGGTCGACGGCGCCCTGCATGGCGAGCTCGCTCGCCTTGCGGACCGTGTCTTCGGCGAGTGTCTTGCCTTTCAGCGCGTCCTCGACGGCGCGCGCCCGCCACGGCCTGGTGGCGACGCCGCCGAGCGCGACGCGGATGTCGCGGATGGTGCGGCCGTCGCCTTCGAGCTCCAGCCCGACGGCAGCGCTTGCCGCCGCGAATTCATAGGACTGGCGGTCGCGCACCTTGATGTAGGTCGAGCGCCGGGCCGCGGCCGAGCCAGGGATCTCGATGGCCGTGATCACCTCGCCGGGATGGATGTCGTGCTCGCGCTCGGCGGTGGCGCCGGGAGCGAGGAAGAAGTCTTCCACCTTGAGCTTGCGTCCGCCGAGGTCGACCTCGGCATCGAAGGCGACGAGCGCGATCGCAAGGTCGCCCGGATAGGTGGCGATGCACGCCTCGCTGGTGCCGAGCACCGCGTGGCCGCGCGTCACGCCGCCGATCGCCGAGCAGCCGCTGCCCGGCGCGCGCTTGTTGCAGGCCGGGAAGTTTTGCGGGTCGCGGAAATAGGGGCAGCGCGTGCGTTGCATCAGATTGCCGCCGATGGTCGCCATGTTGCGAAGCTGCGCCGAGGCCGCCTGCCACAACGCCTCCGACACGGCCGGAAACAAGCTCTTCACGCCGGCATGATCGGCGACATGGCTCATCTTGGCCAGCGCGCCGATGATCGCGCGGTCGGCGCCGACATCGATGGCGGCGAGCCCCTCGATATGGCTGATGTCGATGACGGTTGCCGGTTCGGCGACGCCGCATTTGGCGAGGTCGACCAGCGTCGTGCCGCCGGCCAGCAGCATGGCGCCGGGCAGGGCGGCGGCATTGCGCGCGGCCTCGATATTGTCGGCGCGGAGGTAGGAAAAATCTCTCATGAGCGCAGCTCCTGTGCGGCCTGGCGGACGGCGGCGACAATGTGCGGATAGGCGCCGCAGCGGCACAGATTGCCGGCCATGTATTCGCGGATTTCCTCGTCGGAGCCGGCATGGCCCTCGCGGATGCAGGCCACCGCCGACATGATCTGTCCCGGCGTGCAATAGCCGCACTGGAAGGCGTCCTGCTCGAGGAAGGCGGCCTGCACGGCGTTGAGCGTGCCATCCTGATCGGCCAGCCCCTCGATGGTGGTGATCGAGCGGCCTTCGACCTGGGCGGCCAGCGTCAGGCAGGCCAGCACGCGCTCGCCGTCGACATGCACGGTGCAGGCGCCGCACTGGCCCTGGTCGCAGCCCTTCTTGGTGCCGGTGAGATGAAGCCGATCGCGCAGCGCATCAAGCAGGGTGACGCGCGGCTCGATCTCGAGCGCATGGTCGCGGCCGTTGATCGTGAGATGGAGGGAAAGCGTGGTCGGGCTGGTGGTGACTTGGTCATTCATAGGGCGTCGGGCTCCGGTTGCTGGACGCTAGGCGGATGGAAATGGGGCTTGGCAGGAGAGGGGCAAGGGCGGGGCTTGCGGGCGGGCGCCGGCGGCTCCAGCGCTTCGGCTCTCCAGCCGGTAGGGAAAGCTCTCCGTCCTTCAGCACGTGACATACCGCTTCCCTTGGTTATATGATAAAAGCGCTCCACTAAAGCGGAGGCGCCTCCGTTTATTTAACTGGGGTCTGGCCAGCCATGGTTCAACCCCCCATATTGCGTTTGGTGGAGAAAAAAGTGCCGGACCCTCAGACGACCGCCGAAGCGATGCGCGAGGCGCCGGCGCAAAAGCCGTTGCGCGCCGATGCGCGGCGCAACCGCGACAGGCTGGTCGAGGTGGCGGCGCAGGTTTTCGCGAGCGACGGCGTCGATGCCTCGCTGGAGGAGATCGCTAAGCGGGCAGGGGTCGGCATCGGCACGCTCTACCGCCATTTCCCGACGCGCGAGCATCTGGTCGAGGTGGTCTACCGCCGCGAGGTGGAAGGCCTGTGCCACGCCGCCGAGGAACTCGCTCGGCAGCACCCGGCCGATGTCGCGCTGGAACTGTGGATGCAGCGCTTCGTCGACTACATCGCCACCAAGCGCGGCCTCGCCACCAGCCTGCGCCTGCTGCTCACCACCAATTCGACTTTGTTCTCCGACACGTCCGGCCGTGTCTCGGGCGCCATGCGCAGCCTGATCGAGGCCGCCGCCGCCTCGGGCAAAATCCGCGCCGACGTCGACGCCTCCGACGTCATGCACGCGCTCGGTGGCATCTACTCCGCCCCCAACACGCCGGACTGGCGCGACCGCTCCGGGCGGCTGGTGAAGCTGCTGATGGATGGGCTGCGGTTCGGGGCGAAGAACCAGTAGGGACGGCGCTCTACGAGTAACGTCCCTAGCGTCTCAGGTCACCTAGCCCTTCTCTTCGACCAGGATGACCAGCGAATCCGGCACCACGCCGTCGAACTCCATGGCATCGGCGGCTGCCTTGCTCTGCATCAGGGCGGCTAGCTTGTCCATATCCGGAACGTCCATCATCACAGCCACCCGGTCACGATTCTGCGGATCGACGAAGGTGCGGATATTGGTTATGCCAAGCGGACCGAATAGTTCCCTGCGCTTCGGTGACGTGAGCCAGTGCTTGGCGCCTTTTTTGATATCGTGGTGGCCGATGACAGTTGGCATGAAATCCTCCCGTGGTGACGCCGGCAGGCCAAATCGACCGCCTTGTTGCGATCTACTGCCAGTCAATCAGCGCCTTTTCCGCAGGCCTGTCAATTAGCGATTGCTGATGGATCGGAGGGGCCCGACGGCTGCAAGGTCGCCCATTTTCCGCACCTCCGCTCGTCATTCCAAATCTGAAAACTACATAGGCGGGGCTAACCCACCTGCAAAAGGAACGATTCATGCCCGAACAGCTCAAATTGAACGACGGCGCCACCATCCCGCAGATCGGGCTTGGCGTGTGGCAGGTCGATCCGGACATCACGGCCAAGGTCGTGCAGTGGGGCATCGAGGCCGGCTACCGTCTCATCGACACCGCCGAGGGCTACCGCAACGAGGAAGGCGTGGGCGAGGCGATCCGTTCCGCCGGCGTGCCGCGGGTCGAGCTGTTCATCACCTCGAAGCTGCGCAACGGCGCCCACCAGCGCGATACGGCATTGCGCGCCTTCGACGACACGATGCAGAAGCTCGGCATCGACCGGATCGACCTGTTCCTCATCCACTGGCCGGTGCCCAGCCAGAACAAATATATCGAGGCCTGGAAGACGCTCGTCGAGCTGCAGAAGGCCGGCCGCATCGCGTCGGTCGGCGTGTCGAACTTCAACCAGGACCATCTGGAGCGCATCATCGGCGAGACGGGCGTGACGCCGGTCGTCAACCAGATCGAATTGCATCCGCGCTTCCAGCAGCGCGACAAGCGCGACTTCCATGCCAGGCACGGCATCCAAATCGAGAGCTGGAGCCCGCTGGGCAGCGGCCGGCTGCTGGCCGATCCGACGCTGGAAAAGATCGCGAAAAGGCACGGCAAGTCGGTCGCCCAGGTGATCATCCGCTGGCACCTGCAGGAGGGGCTGGTGGTCATCCCGAAATCGATCCACCAGCAGCGCATCGCCGGCAATTTCGACGTCTTCGATTTCGAACTGGACGCCGAGGACCTGCAGACCATCCGCGGCATGGATTCACCGGACGGCCGGACGGGCCCCGACCCGGCCACGGCGGCGTTTATGTTTTGAGCGCTGGCGTTGCGATGATGATGATCACGCGCCGGGCGTCGCTGCGACAGAGAAGAACTGAAGCGCTCCTGGCAGGCCGCTCGCTCTGATCTCGCCTTGCTCGTCGAAGGCCAGGCCGGAGCCGACGATCAGGTCGCGCACCGTTCGCGACGCGATGATCTCGCCCGGCCGGGCATGGCGAAGCAAGCTCGAGGAGATCTCGATGGCGATGCCGGAGAAATCCTCGCCGCGCGCCTCGCACTCGCCGATATGAATTGCCGCGCGAACACCGAGGCCGGATGACTTCAGGCGGTCACGGATCGCCATCGCGCACTGGATCGATCGCGTCGGCCGCTGGAACACAGCAAGCAGCCTGCCGCGCGATCGCCTGATCTCCGTGCCGCCGGCAAGCAGCAATTCGTCGCGGACAATATCCACGTGCCGCTCGATCGCATTTTCGCCGGGCCCCGCGCTGTCGATGGCAAGGGCGAGCACCGACACCAACACCCGTTCACTGGGCGCCGCGGGCAACGCGCCGGTGACGAACGCCCTGATCTCGTCGACGAGCCGGTCGCAGTCCTCGCCCCAGATCACATGATCTCTGCCGGCAAGCTCGACATATCTGGCGCCCTCGATATGCGCTCCCAGATAGCGTCCTTCTTCCGGCCGCACCCAGCGATCGCCTGTTCTCTGCACGATCAGCGTGGGAACATGGATGGCGGGCAGAATATCGCGAACGTCGATTTCGGTGCCCCAGCGCCAGAGCGCGACCGCGTCGGCGGGCGAAGCCGAATTTCTGAGATAGGCGGCGAACCATTCGCGCTCCGCCATGTTTTCTATCAGGCTGGGCGCGGCATTACTCATGTCGGCGGGCTTCCCCCACTCTCTTTCGACGATGTCGATATCCTGCTGCACCTGCTCGACCGTTCTTGCCCAGGGATAGTCTTTCGCCCAACCACCTTTGGCATAGGCTCCGGTGAGCACCAGCGCGGCCGTGCGCTCGGGATAGGTGGCGGCGAAAAGCATGCACATCGGACCGCCCTCCGAACTGCCGAACAGCACCGTGCGGGTGGAGCCGACCGCGTCCAGCACGGCCCGCACGTCTTCCATGCGCTCTTCCAGTGTCGGCAGGCCGACATTTCGGTCGGACAGACCGGTGCCGCGCTTGTCGAGGCGGATCAGGCGCGAGAAAGCGCCGACCCGCTTGAGCACATGCGCAAAGCGCGGCGATCCCCAGGCGAGGTCCAGGTTGGAGACCCAGCCCGGCACATAGACGAGGTCGATCGGCCCGTCGCCGGTCACCTGATAGGCGACGTTGATTCCCGCCGATTTGACATAGTGGGTCGGCGGCCGCGCAGGCTCGGAAATCGGGGTCGATACCTGATTCGGGGGCAGGGAATGCGATGCGCTGCGGCGTGCCCGCAGGTCCTCGTACAACTCCCGTGTTTCCGGTTCCGGCATCAGCCGCAGGTCGCGCTGTAGCGCGTCGCGGCAAAGGTCATACTGCTTCAGCGCCAGGTTGATCCGCCCCTGCGCGGCGTAGCTTCGCATCAGGGCGCGGTGGGCGTCCTCGCGTAGCGGTTCCATCGCCAGCAGGCGCGTAGCCGCGCGTATGCAGGAGGCGGGATCGTTCGCGGCCGAATAATGGACAATGAGCCTGTCCAGCGCCGTGACGGCCATCGTCCTCAGGCGCTCGCGCTCGATCCGTAGCCAGTCCTCGAATGGCTCTTCCCTCAGGCCAAGCCCATCAAGCAGGTCGCCGCGGTAAACGGTTAAGGCCTGCTCCATATCTTCGGGCGCGGACCCTGTCGACAGCGCCTCGAACCGCGCGACGTCGAAGTCGAAATCGTCGAGATGGAGCGCAATGCTTGCGCCCTCGGTCACGAAGCGCCCGCCGCCCGAGACGCTCATCGCCTTCCTGATGGCCGATACTGCCTGCCGGAGGCTCATGCGGGCCTGCGCTTCGCCAGTCACGCCCCAGAGCAGGGCGGCGAGCTTTTCCCGGGATTGGGAATGCCCCGCCTGCAACGCGAGATAGGCCACCATAGCCCGCGCCTTGCGGCTGAACACGGGAGCCGCCGCCCCTGCACCGGCAAAGTCGAAACCACCTAGCAGATGAAGATGCGGCTCCGCCATCGGATCCTGCCCCAGCCATGTTGCATGCAATTCTTTCGCTTAGCTGTCGCCAATTCAACTGCGATCTGTCCTCGGCGGTCTTTTTCACGATTTGATCACGCTGCTTTCTTCAGCCTTGTCATGGCCGTGCCCGACAGTTGCCGGAACGCAAGATGTGGGAGAACTACATGCTGCCCCTGAGCCCGACCGACTGGCCGTTCCGGCAAGACGACGACCGTTTCCCGCGCCAAGGCAACGCACCTGCAAGCCTTCGCCATGACATCGCCCTGGCGCAGTACCTGGAACGACAGCGGACATGCCGGGCGGCCCCACCGATGCCCGGCCGGACAGGCGGAATGCGCAAGCTCCTCGCGCTGGCCGTCCTGGTGGTGACGACACTGTCTCGCTGGCATTCTGGAAGTTCTGCTCGGCCACTGCGGCCTTAAAGCCGGCAGATCAGCCGCCGCGCCGGCTTTGGGCTTAAATCCCTTCCCCATCGACCAGCGGCACGTCCTCGCCCTCCCACGGCGACGGCATCGATCCACGTCCCGCCGAAGGCAGCGGCATCCAGCACCTGAGCTCCGGCTCGGCATATTCGACGATGCGTCCGGGCGAGGAGTCCGACGCCCGCCAGCCTTCCTCGCCGAACTGGTCGGCTCGCGACCAGTAGGCCATGTCGACCTCGGCCGGGCCCTGCTCGGAGGAGCGCACCGTCACCAGGATGCGGCTGCCGTCCCGCGGCGCGCTCGCCATGTTGCGCCAGTGGTCGGTGTCGTCCATCGCATTCCTCCTGCCTGAGCAATTCGAGGAAAAACCGTGCAGCGGTTTTTCATCCGGAATTGCCTGAAAACGAACTGGCTTTTGGTGATAGTCGCCGCCCGCAGGGGAGGGGTCAACCCGAACTTGACGCGAGACAGAAATATCCTTCACAGCTAATATTCATCGACCGCAATCGGTTGGACGACGATGAACGAAGGATTGCTGTCTCAAGCCACCCGCCTCGGGCCGGTTCACCTCAAGGTCACCGACATCCCGGCGGCCTTGACCGTCTGGCGCGACACGGTTGGGCTCGTCCCGGTCGGCAAGGACGACGCCACGGCGGAGCTCGGCGCCGGCGGCAGGACGCTGATCGTGCTCCATGCCGGAGCGCAACTGGCCCTGCCGCAGAAATCCCGCGATCTGTTCCACGTCGCCATCCATGTCACGACGCGCCGTGATCTTGCCCATGCGGCCGCCCGCCTCAAGGCGTCGGGCTTGCGATACGGCGCCCAGGACCACCTGGTTTCGGAATCGCTTTACATCTCCGACCCGTCCGGCAACGGCATCGAGATCTGCTTCGACACGCCGGAGCGCTTCCTGCGTCGGGACGTGTCGGCCGACGGCCGCGTGGCGCTGATCGGCATCGATGGCAAAGCGCATTCCGGGCTCGAGCCGCTGGACCTCCCGGGCCTGCTGCGCGATCTCGGCGATTCCGGTCACGTCGAGCCCACGATGGCGCCAGACGCCTTCATCGGCCACATCCACATGCGCGCCCGCACACCGGAGGCGCTGATGCAATTCTATGTCGGCGTGCTCGGCTTCGAGCCGCACATCCAATCCCGGAGCTTCGGCATGTTCGACTGCGGCACGGCGCGGCGCGTGCATATGATCGCCTTCAACATCTGGGCGCGCGACGGGCTGCGCGAGCCGCCGCCGCATGCCGCCGGCCTCGACCATTTCACAGTCGAGCTTGCCTCGGCCGACGACCTTGCCGCTGTGGCGCGGAGGCTGGATGCTGCCAACGTGCCGGCAAAAAAGACCGGCGGGGCGATCGAGGCAGCCGATCCGGAGGGCAATCGCTTGCGGCTCGTGGTACAGGGAGGTTGACCGCGCGGCTGCGCGCTCGCCAGGCAGGAAGCGGGAGGAGGGGAAAACGACGATCGAGGTGATAGGGACCGGTTTTGGCCGCACCGGCACGGATTCGATGCGCGAGGCGCTGACCATGCTCGGCTTCGGCCCTTGCCATCACATGTCGGAGGTCATGGCGCATGCGGAGCAGAAGCGGCTCTGGCGGGCGCTGGCCAACGGCGCCGCGCCGGATTGGGGCCGGCTCCTTGCCGGCTATAAATCCTGCGTCGACTGGCCCTCGGCGCATTACTGGCGCGAACTGATCGAGGCCTACCGCGAGGCGCGCGTCATCCTCACCTGGCGTTCGCCCGAAAGCTGGTGGGAGAGTTTCGAAAAGACCATCCTGGCCAGCATCACCGCCAGCCGGGATCAGGAATCGCTGGGCATTGCACTGATCGCGAAACAGGTCTTCGGCGGCCGCCCGCACGACCGCGCGCATGCGATCGCCGTCTACGAGGCCAATGTCGAGGCAGTGCTGAAAGCCGTGCCGGCCGAGCGCCTGCTGGTCCACAAGCTCGGCGACGGCTGGGCACCGCTCTGCGCCCATCTCGGCGTCCCCGTGCCGGCCGAGCCTTATCCCAGCCGCAACACGACGCAGGAATTCCGGACGGCGCGTTCGCTGAATGGAGTAGGCAGTAGGCAGTAGGCAGTAGGGAATAGGCAGTAGGGAACGGAGAGCGCGAGCAATCCGGTCTCATCCCTACCCCTACTGCCTACTGCCTACTGCCTATTCCCTATTCTTTATTCACACATGCACGTCGCCGAACGACAGCTCGCCGTCGTCGGCGCGGATCAGGAAGGCGGCGGCTAGCATGGCGAGGTAGAAGGCGACGACGCCGCACACCACCACGACACCGGGGATGGGGCCGAGCGTCGCCACCCGGAAGGTGTCGATGAGCGAGGCGCCGAAGCCGATCGGCGAGCCTTCGCGCGACAGGCTGGGCGTGGTGATCTTCAGGATCCAGGCGAGCATCAGGATTGTGTACATGAAGATGTAGTTGCGGCGCAGCCGCCGGATCAGCGCCGCGCGTTGCGAAATCAAAAAACGCGGCGAGCGCAGGCCCTCGCCGACGATGGCGAGCCAATTGGAGGCGTAGTCGGGCTGCGGCGAAAAGATCTGCGCGAAGTAGTAGCGCTCGAACTGCCGCACCCGCGCCCGGTAGACGTCGAAGAAGCGGTAGCGCCGCGCCTCGATCCACAACAGCAGCGTGATCAAAAGCATGGCGAAGAGCAACACGCCGTGATGCGCGCTCGGCGTCGACAGCGACACCGACAGCATCGCCGCCACCACGGTGATCGCCCAGTTGCTGGTGCGGTCGAGCCGGTCGCGCCAGCCGGCCATGCGCGCGATCTCGGCGCGATGGAAATGCGACAGCGTCGTGGTGAATTCGGAGGAGCTGAGCTTCAGCGCCAGCGTGTCGGAAGCGCGCGGCGGCGCGGCCGCTTCGGTGGATGTCGCCAGCCCGGCCGCCTCGGCTGACCTTGCCGGCGCAGCCGCGGCTATCGACCTTGCCGGCGCAGCAGCGTCGGTGGATTTTGCGGCATTCGTCTGCGACATTCCTCAGCCATGCGCCTCCCGCGCCGTGGCCGGCCGCCCCGCCTTTGACAACAACCGACCACACCCCAATTACCACAACGCACGGCCGGCTGGAATGTTCCGGCTTTTTCAGGCGGATAAGTCAGGATGCCAGCGGCGGAAGGTCGCCATTCGCGCGCCGCGCAAAGGGCAGCACATCGGCCATCGGCCTGGCATGCTGGGCGGCCGCCACCGCTTCGATCACAAGGTCGAGCGCGGCAAGCGCCGCGCGGCTCGTTTCATCGTCGCCGCGCAGATAATGGCACGCCCGGTCGAGGTGCAGGTGGGCAGCGGCAAAGTCGCTCTTCATTGGCTTCTCCTTCTTACCCGCCACGGCGCGACCATCGCCGAGTCGCTTTTACCGGAAAGCAAAAATCGGCCGCGGCATTTGAATCGAGTTGTAGGGATGCAGACCGAGGAAGTTGGCCGCGCCACGCATAACGTCGTCATCCTAGGGCGGAGCAAGGAGCGAAGCGACGCGCGCAGACCCTAGGATCCATGCCGTTGCCTGCGAGCGCCGCAACGGTGCAGAATTCTGAGATGCCCGCACTCCTTCGCGACCGTCACGGCATGGATCCTCGGGTCAAGCCCGAGGATGACGAATGGAGAGGTTGGCGGACCAGTGCGCCTCCTGCAACCGAACCCTGTACCAAACCGTTATGGCGCCAGAAATCGAGGGGTGCAGACATTGTCCTTCATGCTCAACCGGCGATGGACGATCGCGCTTGGCGCGGGAGCGCTCGCCCTCATGCCCGCCGTCGCCGTCGCCGCCGAGAAATCCGGCATGTCCTCGGAAGGCATTTTCGTCGCCGAGCTGATCCTGCTTCTGGTCGTCGGCCGCGGCATCGGCGAGGTGCTGGAGACGCTGGGACAGCCGGCGGTGATGGGGCAGCTGATCGGCGGCATCCTGCTCGGGCCTTCGCTGCTCGGCTGGGTCTGGCCGGCAGCCGAGCGGCTGGTCTTCGCCGGCGACCCGTCGCAGAAATCGATGATCAACGCCATCGCCCAGCTCGGCGTTTTGATGCTGCTCCTGCTCACCGGCATGGAGACCGATCTGAGGCTGGTGCGCCGCGTCGGCCGCGCCTGCTTTTCCATCTCCGCCGCCGGCGTGGCGGTGCCGTTCGTGCTCGGCTTCGTCGCCGCCCAGTTCATGCCGGATTCACTGCTTGCCGCCGGCAGCGAGCGCATCGTCGCCGGGCTGTTCCTCGGCACCGCGCTCTCCATCTCCTCGGTCAAGATCGTCGCCATGGTGGTGCGCGACATGAACTTCATGCGCCGCGACCTCGGCCAGATCATCGTCTCGTCGGCCATCATCGAGGACACGATCGGCTGGGTGATCATCGCCATCACCATCGGCATCTCCACCAAGGGGCGGATCGAGGTCGGCAGCCTGGCCTTCACCATCCTCGGCGTCGCCGCCTTCATGGTTTTTTCCTTCACCCTCGGACGCCGCATCGTCTTCGACGCCATCCGCTGGACCAACGACACGTTCCGCTCCGAATACGCGGTGGTCACGGTCATCCTCGCCATCATGGGCGCCATGGCGCTGATCACCGACCTGATCGGCGTCCACACCGTGCTCGGCGCCTTCGTCGCCGGCATCCTGGTCGGCGAGTCGCCGATCCTGTCGCGCCACATCGAAGGGCAGCTGCGTGGCATTATCACGGCCCTTTTCATGCCGGTGTTCTTCGGCGTGGCCGGCCTGTCGGCCGACCTCACCGTGCTGCTCGATCCGCAGCTGGCGCTGCTCACCGTCGCGCTGGTGGTGATCGCCAGCCTCGGCAAGTTCGGCGGCGCCTTCATCGGCGCCGAGGTCGCCGGCATGAGCCGCGCCGAGGGCGTTGCGGTCGGCTGCGGCATGAACGCGCGCGGCTCGACCGAAGTCATCGTCGCCTCGATCGGCCTGTCGATCGGCGTGCTTTCGCACAACCTCTTCACCATGATCGTCACCATGGCCGTCATCACCACCTTGGCCATGCCGCCGACCTTGCGCTGGGCGCTCGGCCGACTGCCGATAGGGGAGGCGGAGAAGAAAAGGCTGGACCGCGAGGAGGTCGACCAGCGCGGTTTCGTCGCCAATCTGGAGCGGCTTCTGGTGGTGGTCGACGAGGGCGTCGTCGGCCGCTTCGCCGCCTATCTCGCCGGCGTCATCGGCGCGGGCAAGCCGACGACGGTGCTGCATTCGAGCGGTGAAATCGATGCCGAGCCGACCGAGGGCCTGCATCTGGACGAAATCGAGAAGGGCGCGGAAGACAGCCGCGAGGCGGCGAAGAGGTCCGACGAGCCGCCGTTTCGCGAGGCGCCCGTCACCCGCCGCCAGCATGAGGAGCTTTCGGCCGAGGCGGTGGTCAAAGAGGCGCGCAAGGGTTATGGCATGCTGATCGTCGGCCTTGGCCGGGCCGTCACCTCCAAGGGCGGCTTCTCGCATCGGCTGAACGAGGTCGCAGGCGCTTTCGAAGGGCCGCTCTGCCTTGTGCTGAAGCCGGCGACCGCCGGCCGCCAGATGCCGCGGCTCGGCCCGGGATCGGGCAGGATACTGGTGCCGGTCAACGGCACCGCGGTCGCCCGCCGCGGCGCCGAGCTGGCGCTGGCGATTGCCACCGTCACCGGTGCGCCGGTCAAGATGCTCTATGTCGCCAGGCCCGGTCGCGACGAGCCGCGCGACACCGTCTCGCATCGCCGCAGGGAGGCGGTGCTGAAGGACATCGTCGCGCTTGCCGACCGCTATGGCGTCGAGATCGAGACCGCCATCCGCTCGAGGGCCGCCGCCGCCGATGCCATCACCCGCCAGGCCGGCAGGAGCGTGGCGCTGATTGTCATGGGCGTGGCCAGGCGCCAGGGCAAGGAGCTGATCTTCGGCGAGACGACGACGGCCGTCCTGCGGCGCGGCCCATGCCCCGTGGTGCTGATCTCCGACGAGCGGCTCCGCCGCGACGAAAACGACCGCGAGGCGGTGCGCACGGGGACGGGGACCGGGTGATCTTCGCCCGTTGAGGGAGAGATGCCTGCCAGGGGCAGAGAGGCGCTGCCCTGCCGCGTCTCCATTCATCGTCCTCGGACGGGTTTTTGACAGAGACCGGCACTCGCTGACTGGAGAGACTTGAAGCCTGCGCCGGCGAGAGGGAGCGTTGGAGCGGTACGCATGGGGAGGGGGCAGGCGTGTCCGCCCTGGATGAAGCCCGGTTGCGCTCCCGTCTATTGTCGGCCGTAAAGTCCACTGGCGGCGATAAGGCGCACCAGCTCCGCCTGTCGCTGCGTCTCCGTCTTTTCGAATACGTGCTGCAGGTGGGTGCGGGCCGTGGTCAGGCTGATATCGAGCTCATCTGCGACCGCCTGCAGTCCTTCGCCGCGTGCGACCGCCATTGCCACGGCCGCCTCGGCCGGGGTGAGCCTATAGAGATTGCGCAACTGGTCCTGCGCGGTGCGCGGCGCGCTGTCCGGATCGGCTATGAACACGATCGCGGCAGGGCGATCTGTCACGAACCACGTCGTCTCGACAACCAGTGGCGCCACCAGCGTGCTCAGCGGCCGGCGCGGCGGCCGCCGCGCGAGCGCCATCACGCCGCCTGCGGCGTCCGATCGCTCAGCGGCCGTCGCGATCAACCGTTGAAACTGCGCGACATCGGCCGGCACAGTTGCGCGGAGCCTCGATTTTTCAGTCCTGATCCCGTCGGCCTCGGCGAGCAGCGCCTCGGCCGCCCGGTTGGCGAACAGGATATCGCCGTTCGCCGCCACGATCAGCACGCCTTGGGTGACTCGGTCGAGCGCTTCGGCATTGGCGTCCCTGGCGATCTCGGAGCGCGAGAGCCGCAGCCTCACGCCCGCTGCGCGGACCAGGTGCGGCCCGATGCGGCGCAGCCGGTCGAGGTGCTCGGGCTCGAACTCGCTGGTTGTCCGGGCGCGTCCGCAGGTGAACACGATGCGCATGTCCGGCTCGTTGGCGAGCACGACCCCGATCGGGTGGCACATGTCGCCGGGCCGGCAGAAGTCGTTATAGAACTCTGAGCGCTGGTAGACTTCGCGCGGCAGGAGGTCCCACACCGGAATCAACGTGCCGGCGTGCAGTCTGGCGATACGCGGCAGGAACACATTGGTCTTGTAGTAGTACTGCGCGTAGGTGAGGTCCGCCTCCGGCGGCATGCGCACCGAACTCGCCTCGCTGCGCAATGTCCTCGCATTCTGGAACGTCAGCTTGGTGGCGGCGCCCTCGAGAAAATCCGACAGCATCTCGAGTACCTGCGGCCAGCGGCCGGGCTCGACCGCCGCGTCATAGACCTGCCCGACCAGCCGATCGAAGTCGTGCATGCGTGCCGGAATTCACCGCTCCCTCACCCGAAGGACTTGCAGTTTGCCGGAAGCCGGTTTCGCTGACAACCATTTCGCCGCCGGTCCCGCGCCCGTCTCATATGTTCATACGAGGCGATCGCCCGACGAGACAGGTAGCTGTCGTGACGAGTTGTGCTTTAACGCACCGGCCATCAATCTCAACACCAACCAGATATGGCGAAGATGCAAACGCAGGTAGCCCCCGGTACTCAAGCCGATTGGAATGGGACGCACTATGAAGCGCTTCTGACGCCCCGCGAGACCGGCGGAAAGTTTGGGGCATTTGCATCAGATGCCGGTCCAGGCGACGGACCGCCGCGCCACCGCCATCCCAAGTCCGACGAAGTCTTCGTTATTCTCCAGGGGCGGCTACGCTTCTGGTGTGCCGGCGAGGTTTCCGAACGTGCCGCCGGAGAAGTAATCTACATACCCGCCGGCGTTGAGCACACGTTCGTCGTCGTTGATCCTGCACGCTGGATCGCCATTCTGTCCCCGGGTGGTCTCGAAAGCTTTTTCCCGACGGTTGCCGCACAGGGGTTGGAGATTCCGCGCGATCTCGCGGAAATCAAAGCGATCGCGGCCCAATTTGATATGGAGATTACCGGGCCACCTTTGGCCCTCGCTGGATCATAGCGGGAAGATCGACGGCTCGCACGCCGGTTCGACCCCAAGACCTCTCGCCCCCTCCAAAATCCGCTCGTATCGGCTAATCTTGCCTCCACAGGAGGTGCCGATGAGCTTCAGCGTGAAACCTCTCGACATGCCCACCTGGCCGGCCTTCGCCGTGCTGGTCGAGCGGCACAACGGCGTCTGGGGCGGCTGCTGGTGCATGGCCTTCCACGCCAAAGGGGTCGGGCGCGGCCGGCAACCGCGCCGAGAAGGAGGCCAGGGTCCGCGACGGACGCACGCACGCCGCGCTCGTCTTCGACGGCGCGGCATGCGTCGGCTGGTGCCAGTTCGGCCCGACCGACGAATTGCCGCGCATCAAGCACCAGCGCGCCTACCGCGAAGGTCTGACCACGCTTCCCGACTGGCGCATCACCTGCTTCTTCATCGACAGGACCCGCCGTGGCGAAGGCGTGGCCGCCGCGGCGCTTGGCGGCGCGCTGGGCGAGATCGCGCATCTCGGCGGCGGCATGGTGGAAAGCTATCCCGAAGACACGCAGGGCCGCACCGTCGCCGGCGCCTTCCTGCACAACGGCACGCTGGCGATGTTCGAAAAGCAGGGTTTCGTGCGCAATCGCCGGATCGGCAAGCATCGCTGGGTGGTCGAGAAGATGGTGAGCCCGGCGATCGTTGCAGGGGACTGATGCATGTCGCCCGCAAGTGCGCTTCCGCTCGCTTGCCTTCGAACAATGCGTGTATCGCGGCGTCCAGATCGACGACAAGGACGGCGTTGGCGCCTCATGCGCCAACGCCCCCTCTGTCGCCTTCGGCGATTATGCGCTACGCCATCTGCAGTCTCTGCCGGCTTGGCTGCGGCGGGAAGGCGATGGCGATGCCTGCCGCGCCCAGCCCGATCAACGCCGAGCCGATGAACATCCAGGAATAGCTGGCATAGGCGTCGTAGATCATGCCGCCGGCGAGCGGCCCGAGCGACATGCCGAGGCTGGAGAGCATGGTGGCGGCGCCGAGTATCGTGCCGATGATGCGCACGCCGAAATATTCGCGCGCCAGCACGGCGTAGAGCGGCATGACGCCGCCATAGGTGGCGCCGAAGATGACGGCTAGAAGGTAGAATTGCTCGAGCTGGCCGACGGTAAGGTAAGCGGCGATCACCAGCCCCTGGATGGCGAGCCCGGCGACCAGCACCGGCTTGACGCCCAGCCGGTCGCCGAGCACGCCATAGAGCACGCGTCCGCCAAGGCCGGCGAGCCCTTCGACACTGTAGATCGACACCGCCGCCATCGGCGCCACGCCACAGGACATGGCATAGCTGACCATGTGGAAGATCGGGCCCGAATGCGCCGCGCAGCAGGCGAAGAAGGTAAGACCGAGCACGATGAATTGCGGCGAGCGCAGCGCCTGGCCGACACTCATGCCGGGATCGTCGGTCACCGGCGCCGGCGTGCCGTCGGCCGCCGCGACCGCCGCCGGCGGCTGGCGCACGAGGAACGCGGCGGGAATGAGCAGCACCCAGGCCATGACGCCGATGTCGAACATGGCGGTGCGCCAGTCATAGGCCGTAATCAGCCAGCGCGCGAAAGGCGAGATGGTCATCGGCGCCACGCCCATGCCGGCCGAGACCAGCGAGACGGCGAGGCTGCGGTTGGTGTCGAACCATGAAGTGGTGAGCGCGATCATCGGCGCGAAGAAGGCGCTGGCCGCCAGCCCGACGATGACGCCGTAGCTGAGCTGGAAGACCAGCAGCGACGTGGCGCGGCTCGCCACCACCAGCGACAGGCCGAGCAGCACCGCACCCGCAAGCACGACGGGCCGCGCGCCGACGCGGTCATAGATCGCGCCCCAGGCGAATCCGCCGACGCCCATCACGAGGAAGTTCAAGGTCATGGCGCTGGAAATGCCGGTGCGCGACCAGTTGGTGTCGAGCGACATCGGCTCCAGAAAGATCGCCAGCGAAAACATGGCGCCGAGCGCCACGCAGGTCATCAGCGCGCCGGCCGCGACGATGACCCACCGATAGGAATGGTTCATGGTTCTTTCTCCATGCCGTAAGGCATCCTGGTTGATGCGGCACGGTTTTTCCAGGTGGGCCGCGCCGCTTGCGTCCGAAGGACGGCGGGGCTGACGGCGATCCTACAAGCTGGTTGCATTTTTTATCCAGTTTTTTCGTGGGTGGAGATTTGGCTGTTGCCGGAAGGGGTAGCGTTCCCTCGCGCCGCCTCCGTCGTCTCAAAGTGTCAGCAGCCTGCGACACCTCTTATTGACCGCACATTGGTCCCACTTAAATTGAGCCGCTCAACCAGGAGCACCCCCCATGGAACTCTATCGCGGCCGGCTCATCGATCACCTTCATTTGGTGGTGCGCGACATCAAGGCGAGCCGGCGTTTCTATGGCGCGGTGCTGGACGTGTTGGGTATCCCGATCGGTGGCGAGGCCGAGGATTATTTCTGGGCGGACGAGCTGTTCGTCTCCAGCGCCGACAGCCGCGCGGCCCAAGGCGTGCTCACCGGTCGCCATCATCTCGCCTTCCAGGCCAAGGACCGCGCCATGGTCGACGCCTTCTACGCGGCAGGGCTCGCCGCCGGCGGCAAGGACAACGGCGCGCCGGGTGAGCGCCGCTACCATCCCGGCTACTACGCCGCCTTCCTGCTCGACCCCGACGGCAGCAACATCGAGGCGGTGTTCCACGGCGAGGCGAAGCGGAGTGCCGAGGCGGTGGAGATCAGTTTCTAGGGGAAGGGCGGTTGCCCTCAAACGGCAGCGTCCCAGCCGGCGCGCTGCAGCCCCAGGCGCATCCGCTCGCGGTCCTCGGCGCGTTCGATGCGCAACTCGGCGAGAATGTCCGCCACGGTGAGGCCTGGCTCCAGCGCGCGGCCTTGCCTGGCGCAGGCCCGGGCTTTCTCCGTATCGCCCTCGAGCGCATGACAGGCGGCCAGCCAAGCCCATTCCCAGGCACTCTTGCGCGGCAGGCATGATAGGGACGCCACCACGTCCTGGTAGCGTTCAAGCACGAACAGGGCCGCGGCCCGGTCGGCATAATACCAGCCCGGATGCATCGGATTGAGCTGGATGGCCTTGTCGAGCAGGGCCAAGCCGGCTTCGCCCTCGCCGCGCAACGCCCAGAAATGGCCGATCTGGGCCAGCGTGTCGGCATCGTATGGATTGAGTTCGAGAGCGCGCACGAAGTGCTTTTCGGCGGCGTCGTATTCGTCGCGCCCCAGGTAGAGCAGGGTAAGGGCGAGGATCCTGTGGCAGCGGGCCTCGTCGGGGCTGAGCGCGATGGCGTGCAGCGCGCGGTCGCGCGCCTGTTCGAGCACGGCGCGCGGCGCGCCGGCGTAGCCGCCGATGATCACGTCGGCGAGCGCCAGATACGCGTGCGCCAGCCCCGAACCCGGATCGCGCTTCAGCGCCTCGAGGAAATGCGCGCGCGCCTCCTGGTTCACGCCTTCGCCATAGCTGCGCAACAGCGCGATGCCGCGCAACAAATGCAGATAGGCCTCGACATTGGCGGCGGGCGCGGGTTGGACGCGCCGCATCACAGCGCTTTCGATATTGGCGACCAGCGCGGTCGCGATCCGCTGCGCTGCCGTCTTCTGGAAGGCGAAGATCTCGTCCCTGGCGAAGGTGAAGATCTGCGCCCAGATGCGCCTGCCGGATGCCGTCTCGGTGAGCACGACGCGCGCGCTGTAATCGCCATCGGCGGCCTCTACCCTGCCCTCGGCGACGTAGTCGGCCCCCAGGCGCTCGGCGGTCGCCCTGATGTCCTCAGTTGAATGCTGGGCAAGCGCGAAGGCCGAATGCCGCGCAAGCACGGCGATCGTCTTGAAATAGGAAAGCGCGTTGGTGATCTCCTCGACCGCGCCGTCGAACAGCGCCTTGGCGATGGCGTCGGCGGGATCGACCTGGAACGGCAGGATGGCCACCATCGGCTCCGCCCGGGCGGCAGCCGTAGCGGCGGCGGGCGCTGGCACGGTCTCTGTCTCGGGGGGCTGAAACAGGTAGCCTCGCCGCGGCACGGTGCGGATGAGCGCCTGCGCCTCGTCGCCGATCGATTTGCGCGCGTCGCGGATCGATTGGGTGAGTGAATCCTCGCTGACGAGGATGCCCGGCCAGACCGCGGCCAGCAATTCGTCCTTGCTCAACACCCGTCCGGGATTACGTGTCAGGAAGGCAAGCAGCTCGAAAGTTTTCGGCCGGACCGGCACGATCTCGCCGTCACGCCGGAGCGTACCCCGGTCAAGATCGAGAACCGCGCCGCCGATCCGTAGCGCCAAGCCCTTGCCCCATCGACACGCCTGATTGCGCAGACATCAACGGAGCGGCAAATGCCGGCAACGTCAAGCTGGAAACAAGTTCAAGTCTGAAAAGAGGCGGCGCAGGCGAAACCTTGGTCTGGGTGGCTCCGTGGCCGGAGCGTCCTTGCCGGGCGGGGGTTCCTCGCTGGACGCCACCCTTTCCAGATAGGTCAGCATCTCGTTCGTCTCACCGCAACATGGGCCGGCGAAGCCAGTCGACAGGAATCTCAGCAATTCCTCTCGCGCCAGCTGGGCGGGCGGGAACGGCGCTTCGGCGTTCGCTTGCATGACCAACCTCCAGGATTGGCGACGGCAGAGGCGCTCGTCGCGGGTTGCTGATCGGACTGTATGCGCAAGCATCGCCGAGACAGGTCGTCTTTGTCCTGAACGGCTGCTGATTTTTTGCTGAATTGTTCCCGCTATCGGCACCAGAACGGTTTCGCCAGTTCCTGCCGCAATTCGTCCATGGCCGCGATCAGATATGGCCTATCGCGCGCCTGGAGCGCAGGCTCTTTGTGCATCTTGCGGGCGTTGCAGCGACTGACGGGAGCTACCCGATAACGGCTCGTCGCCAAGCACCCCCCTCCGTCCTGCCCGTCCTTCCGCAGCAGCTGCGGAGGGTGGACCGGATATCTCCCCCTAAGAGGGAGATCAGCTGTATCTGCCTCGGCGCTCGTTCTGCCAAGACTAGCCCTCGCTCAAAAACGCCGCGATCAGCTTCAGCATGTTGCCTTTCTCGCCGAACTCGACCTTGTCGAAGTCGCGGCTGCCCTGGCGCTGGGCCCTGGAGAGCTGGTCGAGATATTGCGTCAGCTGCGCCCTGACCTTCTTGCAGCCGGGATCGTTCTCGGCGCTGAGGCCGGTGCTGAAGGCGACGATCTTGTCCACCATGTCGACGATGCCGGCGCCGTGCACCTTCTCATGCGCGGCCAGCCCGGCGGCGAAGGCATCCCAGCGCGCCTGCAAGGCGGGCGCGAGTTTTCCCGCCGGTTTCGGCAGCGTGTAGGTGATGATCAGCTTCGGCCTCGCGGTCTTCAGCACGCAGGCGCCGCCTTGCGGCTGGTAGTCGCGCTGCCAGGTCAGCTTGAAGAAGGTGTGCGCGATGACGCGCCGCGCGTTGCCGGCCGTATCCTTGCCGACGACCGGACCCTTTTCGCCGATCGAGAGATAGAGCTGCTCCGCGCTCTGGCCCGAGATGGCATAGGGCTCGATTTTCTCGATGGGTTTCCAGTCGGCGAGCGCCGGCGAGGGCAGGAGCAGGGCGGCGAGGATGAGGGCGGGCTTCATATGCACACTTTGGATCTCGGACGGGAAGCGCGGTTCTTGCGTGGGCGACCCGGACGCGCTCGCCGGCATTGGTCGCTCCTGGCCATTCGTCTTCGCATTGCGCTCAGCCGAGTTCCTGGGCGAGTCCGATGAGAAGCCCTTCAGGCCCGCGGATGTAGCAGAGCCGATACGCGTCTTTATACCGGACGACTTCGCCCACGAGCCGCGCGCCCAGCCTGCGCAGCCTTTCAAGCGTCTGGTCGATGTCGTCCACGGTGAACATGACGCGGAGGTAGCCGAGAGCGTTGACCGGGGCGTTGCGGTGATCCGCGACGACGGGCGGCGCGAGGAACCGGGAGAGCTCGAGCCGGCTGTGGCCGTCCGGGGTGCGCATCATGGCAATCTCGACATGCTGATCGCCCAGTCCGGTGACACGTCCGGCCCATTCTCCATCGATCGTGGCCCGCCCTTCGAGCTCGAGGCCGAGTTCGCGAAAGAAATCGATCGCCCCTGCGAGGTCTTCGACGACGATTCCGACGTTGTCCATCCGCTTGAGCGCCATGTTTCCAATCTCCCGCCATGTTTCCAATGTCCGAGCTGTCGTTCCAACCTACAAGGCGTCGCCCGGCCTAACAACGGATGCTCGAAGCGAACCCGGCCAAGGCCGGGGAACATAGTCGAGAACACGCTTGGGGCAGATGTGCCGCCGCGCTCGGAACCCGCTTCACCGCTCGGTCGTTTTCCCTGCGCAATCATCCCGACCTGTGAGGGAGGACAAGATGACCCGCAACGAAATCATTTCCGTGCTTGGACCGGTGGACGAAGCCGTCATCGCCGACATCGCGCTCACCGGCGCCAGCCTGGAGGAATTGCGCGAGGCCTTCGCCTGGATCGGCGCCGACGAGGCGCTGGTGAATGAGGGCCACGCAATGCCCGGCCCGCGCGTGGCAAAGCTGATCGAGATCCTCGAACCGCCCGAAGACGAGCCCGGGGCGCCGGCCGCGACGGATTAGAGCAATTCCAGGAAAAGTGTGACACGGTTTTCCGTCAGGAATTGCGTCAAAACAAAGAGATAGAGCATGATGTCGTCCGAAGACCGCTTCACGCTTTTCGGCATCATGCTCTAGCGTTGGCGGATAGGTGATATCCCCTACTTGTCGCGCGCCCGTCTCCCGGCATAGCCTCTGCCACTTTGGCGGGAGGAAAAGCCTTTGGACACCAATGTCGTCATTGTCGGTGCCGGCCCGGCGGGGCTCGCCGTCGCCGCCTGCCTGAAAAAGGCCGGGCAGGACTTCGTCATCCTGGAAAAGGCCGCCGAGATTGCGCCGTCATGGCGGCGGCATTACCGGCGGCTGCATCTGCACACCGTCAAATCCTTTTCCTCGCTGCCCTTCGTGCCGTTCCCGAAGAGCCATCCGCGCTATGTGCCGCGCGAGAAGGTGGTCGCTTATCTCGATGCCTATGCGCAGCGTTTCGGCCTGAAGCCGCACTTCGGCGTCACGGTGAAATCCATCCGTCGCGAGGGCGACCGCCTGCAGGTCGAGACCGATGCTGGACCGTTCAGCGCCAGCAAGGTCATCGTCGCCACCGGCAACAACGCCCAGCCGGTCATGCCAGGCTTTCCCGGCATCGAGGCCTTCAAGGGCGAGGTGCTGCACAGCTCCGCCTACACGCAAGCGGCGCCCTATGCCGGCAAGGACGTGCTGGTCGTCGGCATGGGCAATACGGGGGCCGAGATTGCGCTCGACCTTGCCGATAGCGGCGCCAGGCCGACCATGTCGCTGCGCAAGGGCGTCCACATCGTGCCGCGCCAATTGTTCGGCGTGCCGATCCAGATGGTCGGCATCGCCAGCCGGACCATGCCGCGGGCGCTGAACGACTGGATGTTCCCGAAAATCCTCGACCTGGCGCTGGGCCGGCTGGAGAAATACGGCATCGTGCGGCCCAAGCAAGGCATCCTCGCGCAGATCGAGGCCGGGCGCATTCCGGTGATCGACGTCGGCACGGTTGCCGCGATCAAGGCCGGCCGGATCGGCATCGCGCCGGATATCGCAAGCTTCACCGGGCACGGCGTGACATTCGCCGACGGGGTGGAGAAGAAGTTCGACGCGGCGATCTTCGCCACCGGCTACCGCCCGGGCTATGACGGCTTCCTGCCGGCGGAGCTGCGGCCGGAAAAGAGCGGGGTGAATCCGCGTGCGAGGCAGCTCGGCGTCTATCTCGTCGGCTTCTACAACCCGGTCACCGGCCTGCTGCGCGAGATCGGCATCGAGGCGCAGGCGGTGGCGAAGGATATTGCGGGGCGGGGGTAACAATCGGAGGCCGTCAGGGCTTTCCACTATCTATGTCAGCGTCTCGCAGCTCATATTAGCTCCGCATAAATCGGGTGGCGCCTTCCACCCCTCTATGCGAAGCAATGTCACGAAACCAAGGCCCACCGCCCTATGCTCACGCTCTACGATTATCTCCCGTCGCAAAATGCCTGGAAAGTTCGCGTCCTGCTCGGCCTTCTCGGCATCGCTTACGAGACACGCATAGTGTCGATCTTCGAGGGCGAGAGCCACACGGACGCGTTCCTGAAACTCAATCCGGCCGGCGCCGTTCCGGTGCTCGCCGTGGAGAATGGCGAGGCGATCGCCGAGTCCAACGCGATCCTCGCCTGCGTCGCGGAGGGCACGCCCTATCTACCGGCGGACCGCCTTGCACGCGCCAAGGTCATGCAGTGGCTGTTCTTCGAGCAGTACTACGTCGAGCCGGTCATCGGCTCGCTGCGCTTCTGGACGCTGACCGGGCGACTGGAGCGCAATCAGGCGTTGGTCGCCGGCAAGCGCGAGACCGGCGCCCGCGCGCTTGGCGCTCTCGAGCGTAGCCTCCAAGCGACGCCTTTCCTGGTTGGCAACACGCTCACCATCGCCGACATCGCCGTCTATGCCTACAGCCACCGCGCCGAGGATTGCGGTTTTTCGCTCGCCGATTATCCGGCGGTCGGCGCCTGGATCGGTCGGGTGGGCGAAGTGATCGGCCCTGGCTATCCCGTACACCCCTATGGCATCGACCCACATTCGGGCGGATGAACCGTCGGGCCGGGCACAGCTCTGCAATCTACGCAATTCCAAGTGGAACCGTTTCCTGGAACAGCTCTTGCCTGGAGCCGGACGATTTCACGTCGAGTCGACCTGAAATCATCCTGCCCTTAATCAAAGCGATAGAGCATGATGTCGTCCTAAAGCCGCTTCACGCTTTTTCGGCATCATGATCCTATGCCCCGGCCGGCCTTCAATGCTTGCTCTTGGGGGAGCCGGCACCGGCGCCGATCGGGATACGCCTGGCCCTCGCCTGGGCGCGCTGGGTCTTGGGCAGCGTCACCGTGAGCACGCCGTTGTGGAAATCCGCGCGCACCTTGTCTTCCTCGATCTCGGTGCCGAGCGGAATACGCCGCTCGAAGCGGCCATAGAAGTGCTCGGAAAACTGCCTGTCCTTGTCCTCGGTCTGCGACTTCTTCTCGCCGCGCAGCGTAAGCATACCGTCGTCCAGCATCAGCTCGACGTCCTTCTCCTCCATGCCGGGCATCTCGGCCGTGATGCGGACTTCGGAGTCGGTGTCGGAGATTTCGACGCTCGGCCATCCGGCGCGTCCGCCAAAATAGTCGCCGAGCGACGGCATCCTGCTGCCAAAATCGCGGAACGCGTCGTCGAACAGGCGGTTCATCTCGCGATGCAGCGCCATGAAGGGATCGCTTTCGCGATAGAGACCGGGGGTCTTGTTGCCTTCCCGGGCCCAGGGGATGAGATCGCGCATAGCCATTTCGATGTCTCCTTCTCGGTTGCAAGAGGCGATGCAGGTGCCTGGGCACCGGACAGCGTCGAGGCTGTGCTGGCCTGACTGGTCCTGCGGGGGGCGTCGGCCGCGCTCCGATCGCACCCGCATGTCCAGCGCTTGCGCACGAGATCGGCTAGCACCGATCTGGGCAACGGCTCGACGAAGTCAAGGCCCGCTTTGCCGCTGCGCCAGGCTTTCTTCGATGGGCCGGCGGATGCAATGAATTTGGGCCTTCTTGTCGCCGCCCGGGAACGCAGGACGATGCCGGAACGGAAGGCCGAGCACGGCGTTTCCGTTGAAGCAGTTTCGGCAAAAAAGCGCATGGCGGTTTTCCGTCATGTTCGCAGCAGTGTGCCGCCGCGAGTTCCCGCCTGCTTTCGGCAACAATGGAGATCGGCAATGGTCCGTACCATCGCTTTCGCTATCCTCGCCACCGGCATTGCCAGCCTGCCTGCCATCGCCGCCGACCAATACTGGGTCGCCAGGGATGCCGTGTCGAAACAGTGCGAGATCGTGCCGAAAAAGCCCGATGGGACGCTTGTCGTCGATCTCGGCAAGAAGAAATACGACAGCGAGGCAGAGGCCAGGAAGGCGATGGAGGCGTTGCCGGATTGCAAGAAGAAGTAAGGGGCGGGTAACTGCCTACCGGTCCACCGTCGACATCGCCCGCTCGTTATACCTTGGCCCGGACACCTTGTCGGGCGTCAGCGCCATGTCGAGCCCCAGCATCTCGGTGGCGTCCAGCGTGATGTCCGCCGCCGCGACGTTTTCCTCCAGATAGGTCCGCCGCTTGGTGCCAGGGATGGGCACGATGTCGATGCCGAATTCCGGCCCCTTGGCGAGCAGCCAGGCGATCGCGATCTGGCCGGGCTTGACGCCTTTTGCCGCGGCGATGTCGCGCACGGTGGCGGCCGCCGCGACATTCAAGCCGAAATTCTCGCCCTGGTAGCGCGGATCGCCGCGGCGGAAATCGCCCTCGGGATAGTCTTCCGCCCGCCTGACGTCACCGGCGAGGAAGCCGCGGCCGAGCGGCGCGAACGGCACCAGGCCGATGCCCAGCTCCTTCAGCGCCGGGATGATTTCCGGCTCGAGGTTGCGCTCCCACAGCGAATATTCGCTCTGCAGCGCCGAGACCGGATGCACGGCATGCGCGCGACGGATGTTGGCGATGCCGGCTTCCGACAGGCCGAAGAAGCGCACCTTGCCCTCGGCCACCAGTTCGCCGACGGCGCCCGCGACATCCTCCATCGGCACGGCCGGGTCGACGCGGTGCTGGTAGAGGAGATCGATGCGGTCGGTGGCCAGCCGCGCGAGCGAAGCCTCCACCACCTCGCGTATGTGCTGCGGCCGGCTGTCGACGCCGGCCTGCTTGCCGTCGGCGATGCGGAAGCCGAACTTCGTCGCGATCGTCACCTGATCGCGCCGGCCTTTCAGGGCGCGACCAAGCAGTTCCTCGTTGATGAAGGGTCCATAGACCTCGGCCGTGTCGAGGAAAGTGCAGCCGAGCTCGATCGCCCGGTGGATCGTGGCGATCGATTCCGCCTCGTCCGCAGGGCCGTAGGACTGGCTCATGCCCATGCAGCCGAGGCCGATGGCCGAGACTTCGAGCCCCTGGCTGCCGAGTTTGTGCTTGCTGAGGCTCATGCGTTCTCTCCGGCCGAATTTGCAATCCGGCTAAATTATAGGGCCGGGAAGGAGGGCGTCCAGCGGCGCTCAAGCCCTCGGCAGCATGCGGCGCATGATCAGCGAGGCGTGCCCGTCGACACCATGCGCGGCCTCCCGGCGTTCGACCACTTCGAAGCCATGCTTGCGGTAGAAGGCGATCGCCCGGTCGTTGCCCTCGATCACCTCGAGCGCGATGCTGGGGATGCCGGCATGCGCGGCGAGCACCGCATGCAAGAGGTCCGCCGCCAGGCCGCTGCCGAACGCCTGCGGCTCGATATGCAGCCGGTCCAGCATCACATCGCCCTTTGCGTCCATCGCCGCCATGGCGTAGCCGGCGATCGAACCGTCGGCGCGTTCGGCGACGAAGGACATCTTGTCCTCGTCGTCGAGCTCGGCCGCGAGCTTTTCCGGCGCGTGCTTGTCGTCGGAAAGCCGGGCCGCGGTCTCGTCGCCCATGATCGGCGCATAGGTCCTGCGCCAGGATTGGCCGAGCAGGCGCGATACGTCGGCCAGGTCGTCGCGCGTCATTGCCCGGATGCGGGTCATGGTCGTCATCCTTGTTCCAATCCGAAGATAGGGCGAAGCGGATGGCGCGGCCAATCCCGACACTCGAAGAGCGCTGGTTCCTCGCCCCCGCAAAGCGGCGGAGGGTGGCCGCAATGCGGACGGAGAGGGGGCCTGCTGCCGAGCCGGCAGAGGCGGCAGCGGGCCAACTGGTGCCGACGGTTGCGCTGTCCCGCCGAGCAGGAGACACTGCTCACAATGATCTAAACCGGCTGCGCCGAGGATCGCGACCTACGGATTGGTAAGCTCGCTCGCGATTATGTTCCCAGCCGGGCGCTCTGCCGGTTCGGAGGAAAGCAGTTCCTCCTGGGCCAGGCGCGACGTGACCGGCTTTCCCGCGTCGCGGAACCGACGGGCGAAGATCATCAAATGGCGCGCGGTGTTGTTGCGCAGACGGCGCAGCCGCCATTCCAGCCCGGTCTCGGTGGTGATCCGCCTGGCGTAGATGCTGGCGCGCATGGCTCTTTCGTCGGCAGCGATCTTGATCGGATCGTCGTAGAAGGCGCAGATCTTTTCGGCCGCCATGCCGGGCGTTTCGAGCCAGGCGGGGATATGCGTCGAGCTGAGGCAATCGACATCGGTCAGCACCCGGTGGATGCCGTCGCCTTGCGCCGGGCAGGTGGTGGCGAACGCATCGCCGATGAAGACGACGCCGTCGCGCCGATGGCCCCGCGTCGTCGTCAGGCTGACCTGCCTCACTTCGACCTCGCTGGCGACGGCGAAGCCGCCGCACCGCTCGGCAATCTCCGGCATCAGTTCCAGCAGCATCTTTTGCGGGTTTTCGCGGAACGTCCGCACCCACGGGTCGGCGACGGTCCGGTAGACGAACATGTTGGCGCGCAACCGCTCGCCGATCCGGAAGAGGGTAAGAAAGGCAATTCGATCGGCGATCCGCCTGCCGTAGAAGGTGAGGGACTGCAAGCCGAAATCCTGCGACGTGATTGCGAGATCGAACCCCATCGACAGCGAATGCGCCTTCGATTCCTCGATGCGCTCGACGCCGATGGCGCGCCGCACCGCCTCGCTGTAGCCGGTGGCCACCACCAGCAGCCGGGCATCGATGGCGGAACCGTCGGTGAGCACCAGGCGCTGCCGGTCCGGTCCGGTCGACACCTCGGCGACCTTGCCCACCGTCAGCGGCACGTGCGGAGGCAGCGCCGCGCGCAGGCCGTTGACCAGCGGCGTGTAGGAGAAGGCGTACTCCCAGGTCTGCTTGCGCTCGAACAACTGGCCGAAGCGGAAGACATGGAGATCGGTCATCGGCGTGGCGAGGGACCTGAAAACCGGGCCGAGGCCTAGCTTCTCGAACAGCCCCATCTGCTCCGCGCGGGTTTTCTCGGCCCGGAATTCGTCATGGTGGATACGATGAGGATCGACCAGCGCGACCTTGCGGCCCGCCTTGGCGAGCGACAGCGCGAGCACCGTGCCGGCTAGCCCCGCGCCGACGATCGCCACATCGACCTCGGCCCGGCCGGTCGGCGCGGCAGGTGTTTCGCGCCCCTGTTCGGTGCTCATTTCTGTTCTCCAAGCTCACGGGGACAAATATCCCTGGTGGTCAAAACAATCTCAAGCAACCCAGGGGCGAGCCGGGTAGCAATGAAAGGTTAGGTTAATTCCCATCGCCCTGGGTGGTGCCGTTCTTGGCCTGCTTCCAGCGCGGCGCCATGGCCGAGCCATCGATGAACTCCAGTCCGCCCGCCTCGTTGAGCGTATGCAGCTTGCGGCCGGCCCAGCCGGCGCCGGGGTTGAGGATCGTCTCGACGACCTGCTCCATGCCGCTCTCGTCGAGTTGCGTGACGCGCGCGATGCCGAGTGCCGCGCCATAGCTGCGGCGGCAATCCTGCACCGGGCGCAGAAGCTGGCCGCCGCGGCTGACCATGCGGCCCGCCGGTCGCGCCGAAGCGATGTCGATCAGCACCGGGTTCTTCGTATGCGGCGTCCACGGTCCGCGGAAATCCGGCGCCGACCAGAGATAGAGCTGGTCCGAGAAGGCGCCGCCGCCGTCGCGCACGGTGGCGAACATCCACCAGCGTCCGCCATGCTCGACCAGCGTGGCGTCGCTGGCGACGATGTCCGACAAAAGCGTCGCCTCCTTCACCCAGCCGCCCGGGAAGGCGGTGGCCCGGTAGAGGTCGACGCTGCGGTTGGCCGAGCTTTCCGGCACCATCCACATCTGGCCGTCGCGCTCGAAGACGAAGGGGTAGGAGAGGTGATAGGGCAGTTCCAGCACCGGCTTCGGCTGGCCGGCCGGTCCGTTCGGCCCGAAAGCCACCGCCGAAAGGATCGCCTTGCCGGTTCGGTGGACATAGTCCTCGACGAACAGCGTCACCTGGCCGCGGTAAAGCACCGGGAACGGGTCGGCATAAAAGCGGCTGCCGTCGTCGGCCAGATCGCGCCAGCCGGATTGCGGATGGGCGCGCAGGTCGTACAGGTCCTTGCCCCCGGTCTCGCGCCAGCCGACCCGCCAGTGCGGGGCGTTGTAGCACAGATGATAGATCTGCTGCACAATGCGCCGCGCCGTCGCCTTGGCTGCCCGCACGCCGAGTCTCGCGGCCGACGGCATGGCCGCGGGTAGCGCTTCGGATGACGGCTCGGGCAGCACCGGCAGCGTCGAGCGCACGGCGCCGTTCACCGCCGCGACGATCAGGCTGGCGCTGCGCGCCAGCATGTCCTGGAAGCAAGCAAGCGCAATGCCGTGATATTCGGTGCCGAGCCGTGCCTCGGCAACGGTTGCGCCGTTCTGTTCGAGGCGGGCCGAGGGCGTGCGACCGGCAAGGATCGGCGCCAGCAGGGCCTCCTCGCCGCAGACGCCGTCATAGGCGAGCCGCCAGACCCGTCGGCCTTGCGGCTCGACATCGCCGGTGAGATCGATGGTGAGGTCGGCCGGCGTGGACGGCCTCGCATGGCGGGCCAGCGTCGAAACCGGCACACGCCTGGCCGTCCCATCGGCGGTCAGGCGATGGATCAGCGTCTCAAGCTGGAACAGCGCCTCGGCGCCGCGCGGCACACCGCCTGCCGCCGGCCGGGCGTCGATCGAAAGCTCCACGCCGGGAAGCAGCGACAGCTGCTCCGCCAGCGCGACATGGAAGGCGCGCACGCAATCGCCGTCGAGGCGCAGATTCAGCCGCATGGCCAAGCCTCGGGCGGCTCGCATCCGCCGCCGGCGGCCCGGCTGGCCAGGTCAAGTTCCCGCCGCATGCGCACGATGTCTCCTGATTTTGGGCTGCACTCAAATTCCACTGCGTCGGTGCAAACTTCGTGCCAGCACGGCATGAATTTATGAACATAATTAACAGTGTTTTAATCGTTGCCGGGAATAGCTAGGTCAACGCCGCATTTCTCGTCTTGCCGGCCGATGGAGCGTTGTCGGAGCGACCTTTGCAACCATCCCTGCTCATGGTGCCTCAGCGGAACGCCCCGGAGGCGGTCGCGCCGGCGCCGGCCTATTACGCGCCCGCGCCCGCGTCCGCCACGGTCGAGCTTGGCGATCTCGGCCGCATCCTGTTGCGGCGCCGTTTCATGATCCTTGCCGTCACCGCGCTGCTCACCGCCGCGACGCTCATCTATGCCATGCTGACGCCGGCGCTCTACTCCTCGACGGCGCAGATCATCATCGACCCGCAGGACCTCCAGGTCGTCACCAACGACGTCAATCCGAGCCGCATTTCGCCGGATGGCGGCATCACCCAGGTCGAAAGCCAGGTGAGCGTCGCGCAGTCGAACGGCGTCCTTTTGCGCGCCATCGCGGCGACCAATCTGACCAAGAACCCGGAGTTCAACGGCGAGGGCGTGCTCGACCGCTGGCTGGGCATGGTCTTCGGCTCCGACGACGGCGACAGGACGGCTGAGACGCTCGATGCGCTGCGCCGCCGCCTGGCCGTGAAGCGCGACGACAAGGTGCTCGTGCTCAACATCGTCGTCACCGCCAAGAGCGCCGACCTGGCGGCGAAGCTCGCCAACGCCATTGCGCAGGCCTATCTCGACGATCAGGCGGCCGCGCGCTCGCAGGCCGCGGCCCAGGCTTCCGACGCGATCAGCGCCCGGCTGGACGACCAGCGCAAGCGCGTCGAGCAGGCGGCCAACGCCGTCGAGACCTACAAGGCCGAGCACAACATGGTGATGGCCGCCGGCAATCTGGTCAGCGACCAGGAACTGACCGACCTCAACACGCAGCTGACCGCCGCCCAGACCCGCACCGCGCAGCTCAAGGCCCAGGTCGACCAGCTGCGCCGGCAGGGCGGTGCGCCGGATGCGACCTCCGAAGCGATGCGCTCGCCGGTGATCGCCAGCCTCAGGGCGCAGGAAGCGACGCTGGTCGACCAGATTTCGCAGTTCGGCACCGAGCTCGGGCCGCGCCATCCCTCGATGATTGCGGCGCAGCAGCAGCTGAGCGACCTGCGCAAGCTGATTTCACGCGAGCTCGGCCGCCTCGTCACCGCCGCCGAGACCGACTACGAGCGCGCCGTGGCCAATCAGAAGGATCTGCAGGCCAAGATGGCGTCGCTGAAAGGCAAGTCGCTCGACACCGACCAGGCGTCCGTCAGGCTGCGCGAGCTGCAGCGCGATCTCGATGCCGTGCGCACCGTATATGCCAACTACCTGCAGCGCGCCCAGGAAACGCGCGAGCAGACCAACGTCAACAGCACCAATGCCCGCATCATCTCCTATGCCATGCCGGCGCTGAAGAAGAGCTGGCCGCCGAAGGGGCTGCTGGTGTTCGGCGCCGTCTTCGGCGGACTGGCGCTGGGCATCGGCATGGCGCTGATCGCCGAATATCTCTCACCGACCGTGCTTTCCGCCAACCAGATGCAGTCGGCCATCGAGGCGCCGGTGCTGGGCGTATTGCCCGGCAAGGCGGCGCGCCGCCGCTGGCCGTTCGGCCGCTCCGGCACAGCGCCTGCGAAGACCGACGCCGTGGCCGGGCTTGCGCTGCAGCGCATCGCCGCCTCGACCAGGCGCCCGCCCGACTGGCCGCTGGTGCCCTCGATCCTGGTGGCGTCGCCGCCCGAGGACAAGGCGCAGCGGTCCAGGGTGGCTTGGCAGCTCGCCAATGCCGCGGCGGCCAGGGGCCGGCGCGTGCTGTTCATCGACATCAATGCCGGCAAGGGCCAGAAGGACCCGCAGCCCGGCGTGCTCGACGTGCTGCGCGGCGAATATCCGCTCGACGCCGTCAGCCGCTACGCGCCGGGCAGTTCCGTGGCGCTCATCGGCCGGGGCCGGCCGACCGCGGTGTTCCAGGAAGCCCAGGCGCTCTATTTCGCCCATCGCATGCTGGCCGAGGCCAATCACAGCTTCGAGCTCGTCGTCGTCGACGGCGGCGCGCTGGCCGACGACCTCAACGTCCTGCCGCTGGTCGCCATGGCCGACGAGATCCTGCTGGTCGCCAGGCTGAACGCGACGCCGATGCGCGACGTCGCCGCGACCTCGCAAGCGGTCTCCGTCATGGGGCGGTTGCCGACCGGCGCCATGCTGGTCGACGAGGCGGCCTGAAATGGCCTCGGTCCTGGCTGGCCCAACGCGGCCTGTCCCGGCTTCGGCTTATGGCGCGACCGGCCGGCGCGTCGTCTCCGTCGACACGCTGACCCGGCTCGGCCTGACGGTTGCGGTGCTGCTGCTATTTTCGGTTTCCGGCGGCATGCTGTGGCTTGTCGGCTATAATTACGACGGCCTGCAAGGCAGCGCGCTGAGCAAGATCCACCCGTCGACCTATCTTGTCGTGCTCGTCTTCATCTGGCGCTCCTGCACTTTCGGCAATCCGGTCGGCTACGCGGTCCACGTCGCCAACAAGCGGCCGGCAACGATGCTGATGGCGGTGATCTCGACGGTGCTTCTGGTCGTCGTCATCCTCAGGCAGCGTCCCGGCATGGCCGGCATGATCGACACTTTCGTCGCGCCGGCGCTGCTCGTGCTTCTGCTCGGCGAGGACGACGAGAAGACCTTTGCCTGGTTGCGGGTCGTCATCCATGTCGTCATGACCGTCAACGCGCTGCTGGCGCTCTTCGAGTTCGGCACCAAGCATCTGGTGTTTCCCTACAGGTTCGACGGCGCCGTGTTCGTCAACGACCTGCGCTCCACCGCGCTGCAGGGGCACCCGCTTTCCAATGCCACGGTCACGTCGATCTATGTGCTGTCGCTGCTGTCCGGCTCGCGCGGCTTGTCGACGCCGCTCAGGCTTGGGCTCGTCGGCCTGCAATTCTGCGCGCTGGTCGCCTTCGGCGGTCGCTCCGGGATGGTGCTGACGATCCTGCTCGGCGGCGTCTATGTGCTCATCCGCGGCCTTGCGCAGCTCAGGACCGGACGCGTCAACCTTCTCGGCGCGGCGCTGGTGATCGTGCTCGCCGCGCTGCTGCCGCTGGCAATCGCGCTCGCCGGCTATTACGGCTTCTTCGACGCGCTGCTCGAACGTTTCGTCTCCGACAGCGGCAGCGCCAATGCCCGCGTCGAGATGTTCGACCTCTTCAGGCACCTGGAATTGCGCGACCTCATCGTCGGGCCCGACGTCGACCTGCTCGACAGCATGCGCCGCATCACCGGCCTGGAGCAGGGCATCGAGAACCCGGTCCTGCGCATGACGCTCTACCAGGGCGCGTTCTTCACGCTTTTGATCTTCTTCGGCTTCGCGCTGTTCATGCACGAGGTCGCACGCCGCTGCCACCCGGGCATCTGGCTGCCGATGCTGGGCTGGCTGATCCTGCTCAACACCTCCGAAAGTATCGCTTCGAAGACGACGCTGCTGACCAAATTCGTGGTGATTGCGCTGGCGCTTTACCGGCCGGCGAGAGGGGGAGGCCGCAAGGAGCACCGCATAGCGCGGGTGTCGTCATTCTAGGGCGGAGCAAGGAGCGAAGCGACGCGCGCAGACCCTAGAATCCATGCCGTGACGCATGAGCGCCGCGACAGTGCGGAACGATCACCGGCCATTCCGAGAAAGAGCTCGAACCATTCGTGATTGGTCTTCTCGACGAGCTCGACCTTCAGTGGCGCGGCCAGCGCTTCAATGACGTTTCGCGCTGGATGGCGTCGGCGATGTATGGACGTAACCGGTCATGCAATTGCGATAGCGGATGGCGACATTGGCGACGATTCTGGACCGCTGCATCTTATGGCCGGCGTTACGGCATGGATTCTAGGGTCTGCGCGCGTCGCTTCGCTCCTTGCTCCGCCCTAGAATGACGACGCATGGGTTGGCTCCGATTCAAAGATAAAGCTCAATCCGCCGGCATCGTCAGCCCGAGCGCCTCGACCATTGCCGGGTCGAGCGCGCGGGTGGTGTCGTCCATCATGCCCATGCCGTCGAACAGGTCCCAGAACGCCCAGGGAAAGCCGAAGGCTTCGGCGCTCCGCCGCACGTCGGCGACGTAGCGGGCGCGGTCCGGGTTGGGCGCGGCGGTGTAGCGGGCATCGGTGCGCAGCGCGCCGAATTCGCCCATGATGATGCGCCGAGACGCGATGCCGTGGCCGTCCGCCCACTGGCGCACCTGGCGAAGATAGTTGTCGATGAAGCCGCGGTCGGGCTGCGCGTCGAAATAGACCTTGAGCACGCGCTCGGTCTCGGCATAGGCGGCGCGCTTGGCCTCGTCGGACCTCTCGCTGTCCTCGGCCATGCGCGCCCTGACGGAAGCCAGCGTCGCATCCAGTGTCCCGGCCGAGGCCGGCCACGGCACGTTGTTCAGCGCGCGGTAGACCGGCTCGCGCATCCACGGCGCGCCCTGGTGGCTGAACAGATAGGGTTCGTAGAAGTGGAAGGTGAACAGGATCGGCTCGTAATCCGCCAGCGGCCCCGGGTCGAGCGCGGTCAGGCCGCGCACCATCGAGCCGCAGCCGCCGGTGACGACCAGCGGCAGCTTTTGCGCCGAGCCTCGCGCCGCGGTCAGCAACGCCGCCTGCACCTTGGGCCAGGCTTCAGAGGAACAGTCCTGCGGCGGCTCGTTGACCGGCTCCAGCGCGATCCTGCCGGGCGCCAGATCAGCCATCATGCCGGCCACTTCGCCGACGAAGACCTGGTAGCGCGCGAATTCCGGCGCCTCGATGCCGGAAACCATGCGCTCGGGATTCCAGTAATGCGTGGCGCCGTTGGCCTGCACGTTGACGATGACGCCGAGATCGGCGGCTCGAGCCGCTTCGACCGCCGCGCCCAGCATTGCCATGAGATCGGCGCGCCGACCCGCGTCGGCGGCAAGGAACGGGCCCGGATCGACGGGCAGGCGGATGAAATCGAGGCCGCTGGCGCGCAGCCGGGCGAGGTCGGCCGGTGTCGGCACCGGCCGCTGCGGCTGGAAGGGCGGCCAGTCGTAATCGGTGCGGGGCGCGGGAAATTCGCGCGTCAGCGCGAACCACGGCCAGGCGTTGACGCCGCGCCTGAAAGGCCATTCGCCGAGGGTGGCACGCGCTGCGGAGGCTGACGGAGGAACCGCGCTCGCCAGTGGTACTGTCGCCGCGGCCAGCGCCGCGCCGAGGATCCGGCGGCGCGACCAGCCGGTCATGCGGGACGGGCGCGGTCGGCTTTCGCCGGCATGGCGGCGGTTACGCCGAGCTGCCGCAGCGCTTCCTTCTCATAGGCGGTGAGCACGTCGTCCCAGCGGAAGGCCTCGCTCGCCCGCGCTCGCGCCGCCTTGCTGCGGCGCGCCACCAGCGCGTCGTCGGCCAGCGCCTCGTCGATCCGTTCGCTCAGGCTGTCGGTATCGCCGAAATAAAGCGCTGCCTCGCCGGCGACCCAGCGGTTGTAGCGGTTGTCATGCGCGATCACCATGTTGCCGGCGGCCAGCGCCTCCACCAGCGAGGGGTTGGTGCCGCCCACCGTGTGGCCGTGCATATAGGCGCGCGCATGGTAGCGCAGCGCCTTCACCGTCGCCTGGTCGTAGATCGCGCCCGGCAGCACCACCGTGCTGCCCGCCGCTTCGCGCACCGCGCGGTGGTAGGCGATGTCGTCGTCGAGCGTGCCCAGCACCACCAGCTTCACGTCGCCGCGATCGCGGCGGCGGAAGGCTTCGACGATCGGCAGGATGTTGTTGTCGGGCTCGATGCGCGCGATCGACACCAGATATTTGCCGGGCTCGAGCCCGAGAGCGCGAATGGGCTCCTCCGGCGCCGAGGTCACCGGGTCCGCTCCATAGGCAATGGTGGCGATGGCGCTGCGCGGCCGCCTTGTCGCCAGGTGGTCGGCGATCGCCGGGTGATCGGCCACGAGCCGGTGCGAGAGCCAGGCGCCGATCCATTCGTTGAGCCAGAACCAGCTGCGCGCCGCCGGTCCCCATTTCGGTCGCCGCCACTCGATGCCGTCCATGTTGGTGATGATCTTGCGCCGCATCAGCCTGAGCCAGGCCAGGAACACCGCGCCGTTATAGCCGAGCACCAGGCACACGCCCGGCCGCCTTGCCGCGTCGAGCACGCATTGCCAGTCGAATTCCAGTGTCGCGCGCGGGCCCTTGGAGGCGACCTCGATGGTGATGAGCTCGATGCCGCGCCACCTCTCGGTGCTTACCCTTTGGCTGACGCGCTCGACCTCCTTTTGACAGTAGACGCCGACATTCCAGCCGCGCCCCGCCAGGAAAAGCGCGAGCCGCTCGGCGAATGTCTCGAAGCCGCCGTGCGAAGCCGGAATGCCGCGCGTTCCCAGGATCAAGATCGAAGGCATTTCGATCAGGATGGAAGGTCGTTCCGGTTTCAAGATAAAGGGTTCCCCCGGGATTCGGTCACGGTTGCTGTTCTGTCAATGACACGCCCAGCAACTTCCGTGCCAGGGTACCCCCAAGGCGAACAATCTCATGAAGTTGTAAAATTTCTCTTCAGAACGCGTGGTTTGCTTCATTATCGGTCAACTTTCACGACGTATGTGTACCGATACGGGGCACGGCTGGGGTTCCCGGGGGTCGGGGCCGGGCATTCAAAGACCCGGCATGATCCTTGCTCCCTGGCCTGCTGGGGCCACCGCTGGGTAGAGCGGCGTGCCGATTTGGCATGAAGTTTCTTCCGCGCTTGACGGGTCCGGTGCCGAGCGGCGGACTTCGGGGTGCAGGGTGGATAGATAGCAATGCGCATTGCCTGCGTTCATCAGGGCTACGAGCTCTATGGCTCTGACCGCAGCTTCGCGGAGAGCGTGGCTGCGCTGCGCGCCGCGTTTCCCTCCGCCGAGATCGAGGTCGTGCTGCCGCGCGAGGGGCCTATCGTCGATATCCTCAAGCCGCACGCCAGCCGCATCGTCTTCGAACCGCTCTGGGTGCTGAGGCGCCAGGCGATGCTCAAGCTCGCCACCGTCGAGATGGCGCGGCTGCCGGCGGCGCTGTGGCGGGCCTTTCGGCGCATGCGCGACAATGACCTGACCTATATCAACACCTCGATCATCGCCGACTATGCGCTGGCCGCGCGGCTTCTGCCGCGCAAGGCGCTGCTGCACATCCACGAGATTCCCGAAGGCATCCTGCGCAAGGTGCTCGTCGCGTTGATGCGATGGAGCAAGGCCGATCTGATCTTCAACTCGCGCGCCACGCGCGCCACCTTCGGCGATCCGCCGTCCGTCGATGCCGGGGGCCGGCGCACGCATGTCGTCTATAACGGCGTTGCCGGCCCGGTCGCCGCCCTGCCGACGACCTATGACGGCAGCCGCCCGCTCAAGGTCCTGCTGCTTGGCCGCGTCAACCGCATCAAGGGGCAGGAGGTGCTGCTCGACGCCGTCGCGTCGCTCCCCGTCGCGTTGCGCGATCGCGTCGAGGTCCGCCTCGTCGGCGGCGCCTTCGAAAGCGTCGAGCGCGAGCAGGCATTGGCCGAACTGGTCGCGCGCATGGGGCTGACCGGGCATGTCGAGGTGCTGCCTTTCGTCTCCGATCCCGCCGACCACTACAGCTGGGCCGACATCGTCGCGGTGCCGTCGCGGCGACCGGAATCGCTCGGCCGCGTCGCCATCGAGGCGATGGGCTGGGGCCGGCCGCCGCTGGTGTCGGCGATCGGCGGCCTGGTGGAAGTGGTGGCCGACGGCGAGACCGGCTGGCAGGTGCCGCCGGGCAATGCCGCCGCCCTTGCCGGCAAGCTCGGCGAGATCGTCCTGCGGCCGGATCTGTGGCGCGGCTTTGCCGCCGCCGGCCGGGCGCGCTACGAGGCGGTCTTCAGCGAACATATCGCCGCCGCCGCGATCGTGGCGATCGTGGCCGACAAGCTGAAGGCGGTAACGGCGCGGCACGGGCGGGCGCGTGTCGCCCGTCAGGCGGAGACGAGCCCGTGAAGTTCGTGTTCCCCGGCCATCTGGTGCGGCGCCTGATGCTGATGATCGGCGGCGAGGCGATGCAGAGCGGTTTTCACTTCGCCCTCAACATCGCGCTGCTGCATCTTCTGTCGGCGGAAGGTTACGGCCTCTTCGCGCTGGCCATGGTGATGGGCGGCGTCGGCCTGTCCTACATCCGCTCGCTCACCGCCGTGCCCGCGACCATTTGGATGAGCAAGAGCACCAACAGCGCCGGCGTCGACGCCCATGACGTGACCTTCGGATCGGCGGCGCTGGTCGTGGCGCTGCTGATGGGGCTGGGCACGGGGCTGTTGATGCGCCTCCTGGGCGATCCGAGCGGCATCGGCGCAGCCTGCTTCGTCGGCGCCTGGTCGCTGCGCAGCCATATGCGCACCGCCTTCTTCGCGCGCCGCATGCAACTCGTCGTCTCGATCAGCGACGCCGTCTTCACCATCGCGGGCATCGTCCTCGCGGGGCTGGCGATCTGGTTCTTCGCGGACGCGCTGCAGGTCACCTTCTATGCGCTTGCCGCGGCCAATGTCGTCGGCATCGCCGTGCTGGCGAGGCTGGCGCGCCGCATGCTGCGCGTCTCCTTCCGCGCGCCGACCTGGCGGCGCTATGCAAAACTCTGGCCGCAGCTCTGGTGGTCGGGATTCAGCGCCACCACCACCAACATCCAGGGACAATGCCTGGCGTTGCTGGTCGCGGGCATCGCCGGACCCGCGGCTTACGCGCCGCTGGCGGCGGTGCAGGTGATGTTTGCGCCGTTGCGCATCATCAGCCTTGCTTTTTCGAACATGACGCAGCCCGAGCTCGCGAAGCTGGCGCGCCAAATGCAATTCGAGCGCGTGTGGGCGCAGGCCAAGATCTGGGCCGTCGTCATGGCGGTTGGCAGCCTGGCCTATGGCGGCGGCATCCTGTTCATCCTGCCGATGATCAAATCCCAGGCCCTGCAGCATGCCTCGGTCGGGCTGATCGGGCTTTTCGCCATCGCCAACTACGTGCCGATCATGGCCTATGTCATGCCGCGCATCGTCCTCGAGGTCCTCGGCGATTTCCGCATCGTCGCCTTCATCACCATGGCCGGCGCGATCGTCGGGCTGACGGCGATCGGGATCCTTTTGGCCATCGCGCCGTCGACCTGGTCGCTTGCGGGCGCCGCGGTCTCCGAGACCTTCGTGCTGGCGGCTTCATGGTATTTCGCGGCCCACCGAATGTGGAATCTCGAGCACCCGAACGAGCAGCGTCTCAGCGTGTTCGGCGCCTGGCGCCGCGCGGCCACGCTCGCTGTGCACAGACGATAGGAGAACGATGTGGCAAGCCAGGCAATGCCGATGGCCGCAGTGACGACCGGCTTGGCCGAAGACGAGGCCGCGCCGCCAAGCGCCGCCGGCGCCGCCGGCGCCGCCAGCGGCGCTTACGAGGCGCGGCTGCACACCAGCCTCGAAGCGGTCAAGCCGCTCTGGCTGCGCCTCGAGACAACGGGCGTGTGCACCGGCCACCAGCATTTCGCCTGGGCCGAAGGGATCGTCGAACGGCTCGTGCCCCCAAGGGCCGAACTTGCGATCGTCGAGGTGAGGGACGCCGCGACGGGCGAACCGGTCATGCTTTTGCCGCTGATGCGGCGCCGCGCGTTCCAGCATTGGGTGATCGAGTGGCTGAGCTGCGGGGTGTGCGACTATTCCGCGCCGTTGCTCGCCGACACGACCTCCTGGACCAGGCAATCCGCCGAGGCCGCGTGGGCGGCGGTGCTTTGCGTGCTGCCGCCGGCCGACCGCATCCACATCGTCGGCATCCCGAAGGAGGTCGGCGGTGTCGCCAACCCGCTGGCGCTGCTTTCACCGGCGCGAGATTCCATCCACTCCCACTATGGTATCGCCATGGACGGCGATGCTGAAACCGTCGTCAAGCGCATCTGCCGCCCGTCTTTCGTCAAGGCGCTCAACAAGGACCTGCGCCGGCTCGACCGCAATGGCGGCCTGGCCCTGGTGGAAGCCGATACGCCGGCCCTCGTGGATTCCATCTTTGGCAGGCTGATCGAGATGCGGCTCAGCCGTTTTCGCGAGCTCGGCCGGTTCGACCTGCTGGCGCAGCCGCGGGTCGTCGATTTCTACCGCGACGCCGCGCATCGCGGCCTGACCGACGGTTCGGTGCGGATCTTCGGCCTGCGTGCCGGGGACGCCATGGTCGCGGTCCAGTACCTGGCGGTCCATCTGGGCACCTTGCACGCGCTTCTGGTCGCGATCGACCAGGGCGCGGTGCCCAACGTCTCGCCGGGGCTTTGCATCATGGGCGAGCTGATCAGATGGGGGCGCGGACAGGGGTTCGACTATTTCGACCTGTCGGTCGGCAACCAGAGCTACAAGGAACATATGGGCGCGGTGAAGTCGGTGCTGTCCGAACTTTGCTACGGCATCACGCTGAAGGGCGTGGCCGCGAGCGGGGCCATCAAATACCGCGGCAAAGGGGTGGCCTTCGTGCGCGACAACCCGCGCCTGTTCAAGGTCGCGCAGGAAGTCATGCAGCGCTGGCGGCGGCTGCGGGCGCCGCGCTGAGCGGACAAGCCCGGGCCCGGCAGAAATTGACTCATATTCCGCTCTCCGCCATGCTTACGGCCAGCCGCATCTTCAGCGGCGGCGTGTTCGAGTGAAGCCATGGCCAGTCCCGTCGCCAGAGAAAAGTCCCGCCGCGCCGCGGTGAAGACCGCGCTTGAGCGCCACAAGGTCTATGTCACCGCGCAGCGCTTCTCCGGCGGCTCCTACAGCGCCCGCGTGTTGGTCGACGGCGAGGCCTACTGGGTCGACGAGTTCCGGCTGAGCCAGCTCAGGCAAGGGCTGACGCCGGCGGAGCTCGAACTAACGCCGGCCACTGACGATTGAGCGCTTGCGTATGACGATGGCAAGGCTGGCGGGACAGCGCCCCCCTCTGTCCTGCCGGACATCTCCCCCACAAGGGGGGAGATTGGCAGCTTCGTTCGCGGCACACTTCCTGCCACGTAGGAGATTGGCGAAAGCATACGTGACGTCTGATCTCCCCCCAAGTGGGGGAGATGTCCGGCAGGACAGAGGGGGGCGCGAAGGAACTCGGCGTTTGCCCTTGGCTGCCCCCACCTAGTCATGCCCTCCAAACTCACCCCCTACCGCGCCAAGCGCGAATTCTCCCGCACGCCGGAACCGCCCGGCGGGCCGGAAGTAGGTGTAGGCAACCGCTTCGTCGTGCACAAACATCACGCCACAGCCGATCACTACGACCTGCGCCTCGAGGTAGGCGGCGTCTTGAAAAGTTGGGCCGTGCCGCGCGGACCATCGCTCAACCCGGCCGACAAGCGCCTCGCCGTCGAGACCGAGGACCATCCGATCGAATATATCGACTTCGAAGGCGTCATCCCCGAAGGCGAATATGGCGGCGGGCCGATGATCGTCTGGGACACCGGCACCTGGGCGCCGATGGAGGATGTCGAAAAAAGCCTCAGGACCGGCGCCTTCAAGTTCCGCCTGGCCGGGCAAAAACTCAATGGCGGCTGGATGCTGACGCGGCTGAAGCCGAAGCCCGGCGAGGACGAGAACAAAAAGAACTGGCTGCTCTTCAAGGAGCGCGACCTCGCCTCCGACACCGAGCTCGACATCCTTGAGGCGCGGCCGGAAAGCGTGAAGTCGGGCCGCCGCATCGAGGAACTGGCGGCGCCGCCGAAGAAGCGCGAGCGCCTGCCGCCCAGGCCCGGTTCGCTGAAGCCCGGCGCGCTGCCCGGCGCCGTCAAGGCCGACCCGCCGACCCGCATCGAGCCGCAACTCGCCACCCAGGTGCCGAAGCCGCCGGGCGGCGAGGGGCCGGCGGAGAACACGCGCGAACGATGGCTGCACGAGATAAAATTCGACGGCTACCGCACCATGGCGCATGTGGTGGACGGCGAGGTGCGGCTGATCACCCGCGGCGGCATTGACTGGACGAAACGCTACGGCGATCTTCCCCAGGCTTTCGCGCGCCTGCCGGTCAGCCAGGCGATCATCGACGGCGAGATCATGGTGCTCGACGACAAGGGCATCTCGCGCTTCGCGCTGCTGCAGGATGCGCTGGCCGAGGGCGCGGGGTCGAAACTGCATTTCTACGCCTTCGACCTTCTCCACCTCGACGGCTGGGATCTGCGCAAGGCGCCGCTGCAAAAGCGCAAGGCGCTGCTTGCCGAGCTGCTCGCCGGCCAGGCCGCCAATTCCGCCATCCAGTACAGCGACCATGTCGAGGGCGATGGGCGCGGGCTCTACGAGCAGGCGACGGAACTGGGTCTCGAAGGCGTCGTCTCCAAGCGCGCCGACGCCATCTACCAGAGCGGCCGCACCAAGAGCTGGACCAAGGTCAAGGCGCTGCAGAAGGGCGATTTCGTCATCGCCGGCTACACCGTCTCCGACCGGGCGGAAGGGCTGGCCGCACTCGGCATGGCCGAATTCGAGAATGGTGAATTGCACTATCGCGGCAAGGTCGGCACCGGCTTCGACCGTGAGATGGCGACCGACCTGCTGGCCCGGCTGGAGCGGCTGACATCGGGCGCCACCCCACCCGAAGGCGTGCCGCGCGAGGTGATGCGCGAAATGCATTGGGTGAAGCCGCTGCTGTCGGCCCGCATCCACTATTCCAACCGCACCGCCGACAATGCCTTGCGCCATGGCGTCTTTCGCGGCCTGCGCGATGTCGGCGGCCTCACCACGCCGGTTCCGGTCAAGCGCAAGCGGCTGATCGCCGAATCCGATCTCGCCACCATCTGGGTCACCAATCCGGAGCGCCGCATTTTCGGCAAGACCGGCCCGACCAAGCTCGACATCGCCGTCTATTACGCGCTGGTCGGCGATTTCATGCTGCCGCACATCATCGGCCGCCCGGTGTCGCTGGTGCGCTGCCCGACCGGCAAGCCGCAGGACTGCTTCTTCCAGCGCCACGCCTTCACCGGCATGCCGCCTTCGGTGGCCGTGTTCGAGAGCATCAATTCGGAAGGCGAGACAAAAACCTATCTGTCGGTCGAGGACGCCAAGGGCTATTTGGCGCTGGCGCAGTTCGGCGTGGTGGAGTTCCACACCTGGGGCACGCATCGCACCAAACTCGACAAGCCCGACCAGATCGTCTTCGACCTCGACCCGGGCGAGGGGATTTCATGGCGCGAGGTGGTGGAGGCGGCCGTCCACATCAAGGCCGGACTGGAAAGCCTTGGCCTGGTGCCTTTCGCGAAAACCTCCGGCGGCAAGGGCATCCACATCACCGTACCGGTGACGCGCAAGCAGAACTGGAAGAAGCTGCACCAGGCCTCGAGCGCTATTTCGACCTTGCTGGCGGCAAGCGCGCCCGACACCTTCACCACGACCATGGGCAAGGAAAACCGCAAGAAGCGCATCTTCATCGACTTCCACCGCAACGCCCGCGGCCACACCTCCGCCGCCCCCTATTCGCTGCGCGCCCGCACCAACTTGCCGGCCTCGACCCCGGTGAGCTGGACCGACCTGGAAACGATCGACGCGCCGGAGGATCTGAACTACGCCTCGCTGCCGGGATTGCTGGAGACATCGGGCGATCCCTGGGCGGAGATCGACGAGGCGGCAAGGGATTTGCCGGCGTTTGAAAAGGCAAGTTAGCCAAGTTAGCGAGGAGCGTCGACTTCCTTCGCGCCCCCCTCTGTCCTGCCGGCGTTTCAATTCCTCTCCATCGACGCTCGCTACAATTTGAACTATCCTCCGCCGCAACTCCGCCCGAAAACACTTCGCTAGGGTTTTACCGCTACGATCAAAGGTCGGTGTAGGATTTCCACAGCGCCAACCGTCCTTCGGATGAAGCGCTGCAGAGAGCATGATCCCAAAAACTGGAAACCGGTTTTTGGAGAAAGATCATGCTCGAGCTAAATGTCAGTGCATGGCCGCGTAGGAGTTCATCATGGCGCCCAGGGCAAGTTGGAAAGGTTACCTCAAGCTCAGCCTCGTCAGCTGTCCGGTCCGGCTTTATCCGGCCACCAGCGCGAGCGAACGCATCTCGTTCAACCAGCTGCACAAGAAGACCCACAACCGCATCAACATGAAGCCGGTCGATCCCGAGCTCGGCCTGGTCGAGCGCTCGGATCTGGTCCGCGGCTATGAATACGAGGACAAGCAGTACATCATCATCGATGATGCCGACCTTGATGCGGTGCGCATCGAATCCAACCACACGATGAGCATCGAGGCCTTCGTCGACGAGGGCGAAGTCGACGTCATCTACCAGGATTCGCCCTATTACCTCGCCCCCGACGGCGCCATGGCCGAGGAAACCTTCGCGGTGCTGCGCGAGGCGATGCGCAAGTCCGGCAAGCTCGCCATCGCGCGCCTGGTGCTGTCCAGCCGCGAGCGCGTGGTGACGATCGGCGCGCGCGAGAACGGCATGTTCGTCTGCACCTTGAGGAATCCCAACGAAGTGCGCGGCACGGCTGAATATTTCGGCAACATCCCGGATGCCAAGCCGGATCCCGAAATGCTGCAGCTGGCCGAGGCGCTGATCAAGCAGAAGCAAACCCACTTCGATCCGAAGAATTACGAGGATCGCTACGAGGTGGCGCTGATGGCGATGATCCGCGAGAAGCTGAAGGGTCACAAGCCGATCATCGCGGCGGCGCCCGAGCGCGGCAACGTCATCAACCTGATGGATGCGCTGAAGGCCAGCCTGTCGCAGCAGGCCAAGCCGCCGGCAAAATCGAAGAGCAAGGCCGAGGAAGCGCCGGCCGCCAAGCCCGCCAAGAAGGCGGCCGCCGGCGGCGCGCCTGAGAACCCGCTGAAGGCGAACCTGTTGAAGGCCGTCGGCAAGAGCAAGAAGTGACGGGAAACGCAGGGCCAGCGATCGTTCCCGGCGCCGTGTTCGGCGTCGTCGGCGCCCTGGCCGCCTTTCCGCTGCGCCTCGCTGCGCGCGAGGTGGAACGACGCCATGCCGAGTTGAGGCGCGGCGTCACCCGCCGCACCACGCATGTCGTGTTCGGCCGCGCACTTCTCGCCAAGGCGGGGACGGGCAGGACCGGCGATGCCGAGATCGAGCGTCGCGTGAAAACCGAGCGCGAGGCCGGCCGCACGCTCGTCAGCGAGAACGGTTTTCTGCGACTGCTCGGCCTGCTGAAGGCGCCCGACGCCTCGTCGCTGTCCAGGCAGTCGCTGATCGATCAGTCGCGGCTCGCCGGCGAGGACCTCGACATGCTGTCGCTGTTCGACGCCTTCGAGCATGACGGCGAGCCCTATTCCTTCCGCGACCTGATCCTCGCCCGCAAATATGCCGGGCTGATCGCCAGCGGCGCCTCCTGGGGCGCGATCGCGCGCTCGGTGCACCGCTCCGGTCCGGTCGCTTCGCTCACCGCCAAGTCGCTCAACCTCGGCTCGCAGCACGGCCGCCCGGATGCGATCTATCTCGACGACGGCAGGAGCGAGCTCGACGGCCAGTTGCTGTTCGACCTCGGCTCGGGCATGTCGGCAGACGACACGCTGGAGGAATTGTTCGCCGAGGCGGAAGAAGCGGAAGAGGAGGGGCGCCACGACGATGCGGCGGCCCTTTACCAGCGCTGCATGGCGATCGACGCCAGGGATGCCATCGCCGCCTTCAACCGCGCCAACTGCCTGCGCGGCGCCGGCCGCGTCGCGGAGGCGGCGCATGACTATGCGCGCGCGATAAAACTCGATCCGGGCTTCGTCGAGGCCTGGTTCAACCTTGCCGGGCTGATGAGCGACGAGGGCAAGGTGGCGTCCGCAAGGCGCCATCTGCAGAAGGCGATCGCGCTCGACAAGACTTATGCCGACCCGGTGTTCAACCTCGCGCGGCTGGAATTCGACGCCGGCAATCTGAGTGAGGCGCGCCGGCTGTGGGTGCGGTATCTGGAGTTGGACGGCGAGTCCGAATGGGCGCGGACCGCGCAGAAGGGAATACAGTTCGTCGACCTGCACATGGCGCGCACGGCTGGGTAACGATGATCAGCGAAGGCCGAGATGACAGGCAATCTCCCCCCTTGTGGGGGAGATGTCCGGTAGGACAGAGGGGGGCGCTGTCCCGCCGACGGATCGACACATTTCTGACCGCCTCGTCCCGGAGAGATTTAACCGAAAGCCGGCATTCCTTCGCGCCCCCCTCTGCCCTGCCGGGCATCTCCCCCACAAGGGGGGAGATCAGCAGCGTCGGTATCGCGCGAGACACCGCCCCATGACCTATTTCCTCTTCGACGGCCCCGACACCGCCCCGGTCACCATCCTGCTCGCCCACGGCGCCGGCGCGCCGATGGACTCCGCCTCGATGGCGGCCACCGCCAAGGCGCTCGCCACGGCCGGCTTCCGCGTCGCGCGCTTCGAGTTCCACTACATGGCCGCCCGCCGCTACGGCCACCGCAAGCCGCCGCCGCGCGCCGAGACGGTGAACCCCGAATGTGTGAAGGCGATCGCCGATCTGCGCGCCAAGGGCGTGACCGGCAAGCTCATCATCGGCGGCAAGTCGATGGGCGGACGCGTCGCCTCGATGGTCGCCGACGAGATGTTCGCCAAGGGCGAGATCGCCGGCCTGGTCTGCCTCGGCTATCCGTTCCATCCGCCCGGCAAGCCCGAGCAGCTGAGGACAAAGCATCTCATCGACCTGAAGACGCCGACGCTGATCTTCCAGGGCACGCGCGACGAGTTCGGCACCAGGGAAGAGGTCGCGACCTACGGATTGTCCGACGCCATCGAGGTGATCTGGCTGGAGGACGGCGACCACGATTTGAAGCCGCGCAAGGCGATCTCGGGCTTTTCGACGGGGGATCACCTGAAGACGGTGGCCGAGACGATCATGGCGTGGGTGGCACCGCCATCGGCGTCGTCATCCTAGGGCGGAGCAAGGAGCGAAGCGACGCGCGCAGACCCTAGGATCCATGCCGTTACCTCAGAGCGCTGCGACGGTGCAGAATTCTTCTCCGCCGCATTCCTCGGCATGCGTCACGGCATGGATCCTCGGGTCAAGCCGGTCAAGCCCGAGGATGGCGAAGCGCGAGGCGGCGGCATCCTCGAATGAAACTCGCCACCTTCAACATCAACAACATCAACGGCCGGCTGGAAAACCTGCTTGCCTGGCTCGCCAAGGCCAAACCCGATGTCGTCTGCCTGCAGGAACTGAAATCCCGCGACACGCAGTTTCCGCTGACCAGGCTCGCCAAGGCTGGCTATGGCGCGGTATCGAAGGGCGAGTCGACCTGGAACGGCGTCGCCATCCTGGCGCGGGGCGCCGAGCCGGTGCTGACCAGGGACGCGCTGCCCGGCGACGATGCCGACCACCAGGCGCGCTACATCGAGGCGGCCGTCGACGGCGTCGTCATTGCCTGCCTCTACGCGCCGAACGGCAACCCGCAGCCGGGGCCGAAATTCGACTACAAGCTTGCCTGGCACGACCGCTTCGCGGCGCATGCCGGGCAATTGCTCGACACCGGCCTGCCGGTGGCGCTGGCCGGCGACTTCAACATCGTGCCCGAGCCGCGCGACATCTACCAGACCCGCTCCTATGACGACAACGCGCTGGTCCAGCCTGAGAGCCGCGCCGCCTTCGCCGCGCTGATCGAGCAGGGCTGGACCGACGCGCTGCGAAAAGTCTTTCCTAAAGAGGACAGGCTCTACACCTTCTGGGACTACCGCAGGAACCGCTGGCCGCGCGACGCAGGCCTCAGGCTCGACCATATCCTGCTGTCGAAGAAGCTGGCTCGGAAGCTGAAAGCGGCGGGCATCGACCGTGAGGTGCGCGGCGGGGACAATCCCAGCGACCATGCGCCGGTCTGGGTGGAGTTGGCGACCTGAGTTTTCGCTGAAGTTCGCGCTCGCTGGCGATCCTTCGCGCCCCCCTCTGTCCTGCCCGTCCTCCACAGCAGCTGCGGAGGTGTGGACCGGACATCTCCCCAGCCTCAGCGCCTTGCCCGTTTCTGCGACGTTGGAGATTGGCGAAAGCAGCGCAGCTTCTGATCTCCCCCCAAGTGGGGGAGATGCCCGGCAGGGCAGAGGGGGGCGCGAAGGAACGCCGGCATATCAATGCGAGATGGCCTTCCACAGCCAACGACTTGCAGCATCAATGTCCCACGCTAGTCTGCTAGGAAATTGGAGGGGAATTGTAATCTCATGCCCATCTTGAACGCATGTCTCCGGCCTTCACATCCCCGCCATGGCTGACAGCCTCCTCGTCATCCTCGTCTCGGCCCTCGTCCTTGCCGGCGCCATCGCCCTCATCGCGGTTGCGCTGCGCCGGCGCCGGGAGCGCCGCAAGGCGCGCGGCAATCCCGATCCGGCGGGCGACTACGCGCCGCGCGCCGAATGGGGCCCGACATCCGCCAAGCTCAACTTCTCGTCCTTCATCTACATGGATGTCGATGGCGACGGCAGCTATGGCGTCGCCGACCGGCCGATGGCGGGCATCGTGGTGCGGCTCCATGACGAGCGCGGCGCCTTCCTCGCCGCGGCGCGCAGCAACGCCGCCGGCTTCGCCAATTTCCCGATGTCGTCGAAGCGCCGCAGCGCGGCGATCCAGCGGCCCGGGATCTATCGTTTCTCGGTCTCGGTGCCGCCCGGCTGGCGCGCCAGCAGCGCCAACCAGGACCAGGCGGTGCGCCTCTCGGAAGCGCCGGGCTCGATGGTTGGCCTTGCCGGCGAGAGCCTGCCGAAACCGGTCGGCCTGGCGCCGGGGCGGACGGTCGGCGGCAGGACGCCGGCGGCGACGGGGGCCACGCTGTCGGTCATGGGCAAGGGCCGATTGCTCGAAAGCCGGGCGCTGCCTGGCGACGCTGCCTTCCGCTTCCCGGTGGGCGTCGACGCCGACGCGATCGTCATCGCCGGCTCAGGCCTCGACCGAAGGCTCGACCTGTCGGCCTATCCGGCCGATCTCGGCCTGTTGGCGCCTGGCGCGCTCGAGTCGGATGCGACGCTCACCGCCATCGGCTTCGACGACATAACCCCGCGCGGCCTGTGCAAGGTGCCGTCGGGCCATGCCGGGCTCGACTGGCGCAATCTCAACGCCATGTCGCACGACCACACCGCCAACAGCGAGGGCTATGTCAACGGCAACGTGTCGGGCGCCTATATCGCCTATACCAGCAGCGGCCATCCGGCCGAGTTCGGCCGCGCCACGCCCTTCGGCTTCCATTCGGTGATGCTGACGGCGGCCTGGCTCAATGCCGAAGGCGAGATGGCGCTGATCGAAAGCTGGCTGGGGGAAGAACGCATCGCCAGCGACCAGATCGTGCTGTCGGCACTGGCGCCGGTCCACTACGCGCCGATGCTGAAGGCGGTGACGCGCGTGCGCATCTCCACCAGGCACAACTGGCAGGCCGTGCTGGATGATCTGGTGATTGCGCCTTGACGTCGCCGGAACCGTACCGGCCACCAGCGGCCTTACAGCCGCCGGGCTTCGCGCACAGACGTCACGCCTGCCGACTACGGATCAGACGGCGACGGAGGCAGCGACCGCGGTGACGGTAGAGAGCCGGCCCTTCTTTGCCAGCGTCGGCTTCTCATAGGTCTTCTTCATGGCAAGGCTCCCCTGAACGGTGTGGGAGATGATCTCATACGGCGTCTTCTGTCAAGCAAGCCCTCGGCTGTTTGCTGGCGGCCGATGGCGCCGCAAGGCATGTCGCCCAGAAGTGCGCAGCGGTTCTGGGACAACGACATGCATCAAAACAAAGGCTTAAAAGCGCGTCGCCTGAATCCGCTTTAAGGCTGCCGGGCGGATTTGGCGCTCACGCTCAGGTGAGGACGTTGCCGTTGACCACCAACGAAGCGGTCGCAACGACCGCTGAAAGCTTGCCTTTGCGAATGAAAACCGGCTTCTCGTAAGTCTTTTTCATACTAGTTCCCCCATCGATTCGTGCCGGCAAGGCACGAACAGTTCATGCGGCGCCGTTGGCAAGCGAAGGACTTGCCACAACCATCGAAAGCTTGCCTTTGCGAATGAAAACCGGCTTCTCGTAAGTCTTCTTCATGTGATTGCACCCTCAGCGATCCCTGACGGATAATCCCATATGAGCGGTTTCTGTCAAGCAAGTGGCCCGCTCTGCTCCGGGGACGGCGTTCTACTGGTCAAATCGCCGCCCAACAGGGCGATGACCGCGCCGGTCGGAAGTGGGAGCGAAACGTATCGGCCGGCGATGCAGACAAAGTCACTTTCCCAGCAACGCCGGGGGCGAACGTCTCAAGACAACAACGATCTCGCGCGCCAGGCCGGCGCCGATCAGCCCGGAGGTGGTACGATGATAACAGAGATCGTACTGACGATTGCTGAAAGCTTTCCTTTGCGGACGAAGGTGGGCTTCTCGTAGATCTTCTTCATGCCAAGTCTCTCCTCAAAATCCCACTGGATAATGTCATACAGAGGTTTCCTGTCAACTGGGCCGGGTTCTTTCAACCGCGCCGGCCTTTCTATTCTTGTGGAATTCGGCTTTCTGCTCGCACGCTAGGCGCTCGCCCGTGTGAAGACATTGCGGGTGCCACCGCGAATATTGTGAGATTGGCCGGAAACCGGCAGTCTCGGCCCTGGCGCCATTCCTGACGCTGGCGATTGGCCAAAAGCGACGGCGCCAGCCGATCTCCCCCTTGCGGGGGAGATGCCCGGCAGGGCAGAGGAGGTGTGACGGAACACGGCTTTCGCGTTTCAAGCCACGGAAGGCGGAAAGATTGACCAGGAATTCGCCCAGCCCATGAATATAGTCGAAGCCTCGATCGCCGACCTGCGCCGCGCGCTGGAGGATGGAATCCTCACCAGCGTTGAACTGGTCGGCGCGTATCTGCGGCGCATTGCGCATTACGACCGCCACGGCATTGCGCTCAACGCCGTGCCCATCCTCAACCCGAACATGTTCGAGGAAGCGGCGGCATCGGATCGCCGCCGCCGCGAGGGCAGGACGCGCGGGCCGCTCGACGGCATCCCTTACACCGCCAAGGACAGCTACAAGGCGAAGGGCCTGACGGCCGCGGCCGGCTCGCCGGCCTTCGAGCATCTGACCGCAAACGAGGATGCCTTTACCATCGCCCGGCTGCGCGCCGCGGGCGCGGTGCTGATCGGCCTCACCAACATGCCGCCGATGGCCAATGGCGGCATGCAGCGCGGCGTCTACGGCCGCGCCGAGAGTCCGTACAACAAGGATTTTCTCACCGCCGCCTTCGCCTCCGGCTCGTCGAACGGCTCGGGCACGGCGACCGCCGCCTCCTTCGCCGCCTTCGGGCTCGGCGAGGAGACCTGGTCGTCGGGCCGCGCGCCGGCCTCCAACAACGCGCTGGTCGCCTACACGCCGTCGCGCGGCGTGATCTCGGCGCGCGGCAACTGGCCTTTGGTGCCGACCATGGATGTGGTGGTGCCGCATGCGCGGACCGTTGCCGACATGCTGGAACTGCTCGACGTCATCGTCGCCGACGACGGCGAGACGCGCGGCGATTTCTGGCGCGTCCAGCCCTGGGTGGAGATTCCGAAAGCGTCGGCGCTGAGGCCGGCGCGCTACACAGCGCTTGCGCTGCAAGGCGCGCTCGAGGGAAAACGCCTCGGCGTGCCGAAAATATACATCGGCAAGGACGAAGGCGGCGATCGCCCGATCGAGACACGCGCCAGCGTGCTGGAGCTTTGGCGGCAGGCGGCGCGCGATCTCGAGGCGCTCGGCGCCGAAGTGGTCGAGGTCGATTTCCCCGTCGTTTCCAACTACGAGCGCGACCGTCCTGGCGCGCTATCGATGGTCGATCGCGGCCTGGTGCCAGAGGATTTTGCCGACCGCGAGATCTGGGACCTTTCCATCTGGTCGTGGGACGATTTCCTGCGCGCCAATGGCGATCCGAAGATCCCCGACCTCGCTTCGGTCGACGGCGCCAAAATCTTCCCGCAGCCACCGGGCACGCTGCCCGACCGTTACGGCGATGCCGATTTCGACCTGGCGCATTATGTCGAGAGGGCCAGGCTGGGTGTGGCGCCGCTCGACGATATTCCCGGCATCGCGGCGGGGCTCGAGGGCCTGGAGGCAACGCGCCGCATCGACTTCGAGGACTGGCTCGACGCCAACCGCCTCGACGCGGTGGTGCTGCCGGCGGTCGCCGATGTCGGCCCGGCCGATGCCGACGTCAACGAAGCCTCCGCCCGGCTTGCCTGGCGCAACGGCACCTGGGTCGCCAACGGCAATCTCGTCTGGCGCCACCTCGGCATCCCGACGGTGACGGTGCCGATGGGCATCATGGCCGACATCGGCATGCCGGTCGGCCTGACCTTCGCCGGCAAGGCTTATGAGGATGTGGCACTGCTGACCATTGCCGGCGGCTACGAGCGCGCCACGCGGCGCCGCACCGCGCCGCCGCGCACGCCGGCGTTGGCCGACGATGTGTTCGAGGGCAGGGGCCAGGCGCGTCGCGTTGGCGATGCGCTGCCGGCGCTGGCGCTGACCGCACTGACGACGCGCTCCGGCGACACGGACGAGATCGCGATCGAACTGGAAGTCGGCGCGGACGAGCCGGCCGCCGTCGCGGTCCATGTCAATGGCGAGCCGGTTCTCATGCAAGCGGAAGGCGGTCGTTACAGCGGCCGTGTCGTCGTGCCGGCCGTGACGCATCAAGGCTTCCACAGCGTCTGGCGCGGCGCCTACGGCTCGATCGTGACGGCCATCACACGCCTGCCCGATGGGCGCAGCGCCGGCGCCTATGTCGTGACAGCTGGGATTGGCTGAGGCAAAGCGGTCCCGCCGCCGCCTCAACGATCGGCCTGCTGCAATTGTCGCTGGCCGACGAGCCGAGATACCATTGCGGCTTCAAGTCGGAGGTCGACGTCACCGATCCCGACCGCAATCTCGCCTGCGGCGTCAAGGTCGTGACCATGCTGGCAGCGCCGACGGCGGGCTCGGCAGCGAAATGAAGGGCATCGGCGCCTGCTGGCAAAATCTGCGCCGGCACTTCCGAAGTGCGCGGCAGGCTGATCGCCGCCAACCGCTCGATCCCGCAATGCCTGACCGATCCGAGGAACGCCTGAGGGCGATCACTCCGGGCCGCCCGCCAGGTCGACCGCCAGCGCGATGAATCCGAATACGGCTCCGGCGACTCACACCGCGTTCCAGCCGCCCCAGGCCCACGCAACCCCGGCCAGCAGCGAGCCGATCGCGCCGCCAACGATCTTGCGCGCTACCCCTGGGTGCTCAACGAGACCGGCTGCAGTTTTCGCGCCTTCATCCGCCACCGCTTCGAGGTGGCGCGGCTGCCCTTCCATGTCGGCGTTGAGGCGTAGGGCGCCGATCTCAGGATGTCGCTGGTGGCGCGCGGCCACGGCATCGGTGTCGTCACGCCCGGCGCGTTGTCGGGCAGCCAATGGCGCGAGGCAGTCGAGGTGGTCGACAGCCCCGGCTTCAAGCCGCAGGTGCGCTGCTGGCTGCCCCACCGCCCCCCGGGCCGGCAGGCTGGCGCGCCCGATCGCGGTGCGCTGGCCGAGGCGCTGAAGGGGCCTATGCCGCTGATGTCGTAGCCGTGGGAGGAGGGAAAGGTGCCGACCTTCGGTTATCGTCATCCTCGGGTCTGCGCGCGTCGCTCCGCCCTAGGATGACGAAGCCAGCGGCCGTCGCCTCCAGCCATCACTCTGCCTCTGGCCCTTTCCTTGCACGTTGCCAAGGCTGCCCTTCTCCATTGCGCCATGCGCACCAGCCATAAGGAAGATCCCAGAGTTCGCGGAGCGAGCTATCGATCTTCACCATCTCAGATAGACCGACAAGCATGGCATCGGCCATCTTGAAATCGACAGCCCGGTTCAGGAACTGCCAGGCCCCATCGTCATCATCGTGAGCAACGTAGTCGACAATGTGCTCGCCCCTGATTATCTGATGAATCGTAATGACGGCCACATTTGGCGGATCGTCAAAAGGCCAATCAGGATCAGCGGCAGTCATGCGTAAGTTCCCGTGGGTTGGCGTATCGATGCTTCTCGTCAGGAAGGCAATGAAGCGAGCCAGGCGTCCCAGCATTCCTGTTGCATTCGTGGAAAGGCAGGCACCACATCGTGGCCGTCCGCAAAGATGTTGACCAGATCGGTCTCTTTCGGCGGCTGCCCCATCTTCACTTTGCAGGCGATTAGTCCCCGGCTCATCTTGATCACCGTTCCTTCCGGGTAGACTCTCCCGCTGGCGCCGTAGCAGAAAGGCAGCAGCCCATCCAATTCAAGGCGTAGGCGAATCTGAAAGAGCGCTTCGAAGTAGTCATCCTCTTCAGCCTCGATAACCTTGTCCCGATAACTGCAGATGAGTTGGCATTTTGTCCCCGCATCATGCAGCGTAAAGACGGCTTGCTCATCATCGCCACGTGTGCCTGCCCCGATCAGGAATACGGTGTATTGTTCCATCATCTTCACCCCCATTGCCCGGCAACGATAGTTGCATCTCATCCACATTTCAACTCTTGATTGTTAACTTCATTCCTCGGCCGCTCGCGGGTTGTACCTTGTCCTTGACCCATCCCACACCCACGCTATCTTCGCCGCCATGCCAGACATCGCTCCCTCCGCCGCCGCGCCGCTCATCGTCATCGACCTGCAGACCGGCATGTTCGACGGCCGTTTCGACCCGCCGATCCACGATGCCGACACGATCGCCGAGCGCGCGCGAAAACTGATCGACTGGGCGCGCCGCTCCGGCCGCAAGGTGGCGTTCGTGCGCCATGACGGGCCGCAGGGCGATCCGCTGGCGCCGGGCGCCTCAGGCTGGCCGGTCTGGCCGCTGCTCGGCCAGGCCGCCGACGAGCCGACCTTCGGCAAGCGCGTCGGCAACGCCTTTTCCAACCCCGAACTGGCCGAATGGGTGGCGGGGCAGGGCGCGAAGGACGTCGTGCTCATCGGCGCCCAGACCGATTTCTGCGTCGCCGCTACCGTGAAGGGCGCCTTTGCCGAGGGGCTCGCCGTCACCATTGTTGCGGACGCCCATTCGACGCTGGACAGCGACAAGGAGAAAGCGCCCGAAATCATCGCCCGCCACAACCAGGCCTTTGCCGGACAGGGCGTGCGGCTGAAGACGACGGCGGAGCTGACGGACAAGGGCTGAACGCCGCGTTCCTTCGCGCCCCCCTCTGTCCTGCCGGACATCTCCCCCACGAGGGGGGAGATTGGCTGTCATCGACGATTTCGCCAATAGCCGACGTTGCAGGACAAGCAAGGCGCCGAAGTTGCTAATCTCCCCCCTCGTGGGGGAGATGTCCGGCAGGACAGAGGGGGGCGCTGTCCCGCCAGCATTTGCCGTTGAATCCTCGTTCCGCAATCCCAACCCAAGGAGCCCACCTTGCCTGCCCTTGCTCTCCCCGCCGAAGGAGGCTGCCGCTGCGGCCGCGTGCGCCTGAGAATCTCGGCAAAGCCCCTGCTCACCATGGCCTGCCATTGCACCGGCTGCCAGTCGATGTCGTCCAGCGCCTTTTCGCTGAGCGCGGCGATCCCTTCGCAAGGTTTCGAGGTGACGAAAGGCGAGCCGGTGGTGGGCGGGCTGCATGGCGCCTCAAAGCATTATTTCTGCGGCTACTGCATGACCTGGATGTTCACCCGCCCGGAAGGACTCGACTGGTTCGTCAACCTGCGCCCGACCATGCTCGACGACCATGCCTGGTTCTCGCCCTTCATCGAGACCTGGACGGCCGAGAAATTGCCCTGGGCGGCCACACCGGCCGTGCACAGCTACGCGGCGCTGCCATCCTTCGAGGAATATGAGCCCCTGGTCGCCGAATACGCCAAGGCCCAAGCTGATTGAGGCCGGGCTGATCGAAACGGCCGATCGAGAAAACGGCGACCCTGGGCAAGGCCGCCGTTTTGCCATTTCCGTTTCATGGTCGACGCGTCCGTTGGGGGCGCATTGTTGGGGATGTGCTTGGGCGTCCGCGTCGACCACGGCGGCCTCGTACCGCAGACTTTACCATCGCATATTTGCCGCCCGCTGAAACTTACGCGAAAGCGGAATATGGCGGGCGTGCAAGTTGTCGATTTGCCAGGCCGATGAGCGCGTGATCTCCTCGTTGTGGGGGAGATCGGCAGCTCCGGCGAAACACTTTCTACGCCTTGCCGCATTGACCTCGTCCGCTCGACCGGCAACGAGTGACGCTTTCTTTTCAACGGATTGCATCGTGAACCAGACTCATTTTCTCAACGCCAAACTTGCCGACGGCACGATCGTCGATCTCATCGTCGCCAGCGGCCGCTTCAACGCCATCGCGCCGGCCGCCAACGCGGCCACGCCGCCGGCCGGCGCCGTCGACCTCGCCGGCCGGCTCGTGCTGCCGGCCTTCGTCGAGGGCCATATCCACCTCGACACCTCCTTCTATGGCGACGCCTGGCGGCCGCACATTCCTTGCACCGACGGCTTTGACGTGCGCGAGCGCGTCGCTTTTCAGATGCGCAACCTGGAGCGGGCCGCGCCTATGGCGGAGCGCGCGAAAAACCAGCTCGAGCTCTGCGTCGGCAATGGCAGCCTCGCCATGCGCAGCCACGTCATGGTCGACGCCGCGGTCGGGATGAAGCATGTCGAGACGATCCTCGGCGTGCGGGAAAAATACCGCGACCTCATCGACATCCAGCTCGTCGCCTTCCCGCAGAGCGGCATCCTGTCCTCGCCCGGCACGGCGGAACTGCTGGACGAGGCGCTGAAGCTCGGCTGCGACCTGATCGGCGGGCTCGATCCGGCGAGCTTCGACCGCGACGTCAAGGGCCATCTCGACGTCGTCTTCGGCCTCGCCGAAAAGCACGGCGCCGGCGTCGACATCCACCTACACGACGGCGGCACGCTTGGCCTGTTCGAGATCGAGGAGCTAGTCGCCCGAACCACGGCGTTGAGCATGCAGGGAAAGGTCGCCGTCAGCCATGCCTATGCGCTGGGCGACATTTCTGCCGACGCATTGGCCAAAGCCGGCGAGAGGATCGCCGCCGCCGGTGTTTCCTTCATGACCAACGCGCCCGGCAACCATCCTTTCCCGCCGGTGGCGGCGCTGCGCAGGGCCGGCGTCACCGTCTTCGCCGGCTCCGACAACATCCGCGATTCCTGGTGGCCCTATGGCGATGGCGATATGCTCAACCGCGCCAACATGATCGGCTATCGTTCCGGCTTCTACGAGGATTGGGAGCTGGAAGCGGCCTACGATTTGGTGAGCCGTGCCGGCGCCAAGGCGCTGGGGCTTGAAGGCTACGGCATCGCCGTCGGCGCCAAGGCCGATTTCGTGGCGCTGAAGGCCGAGCATGTACCGGAAGCGGTGGTGGCGGTGCCGAAGGAGCGGACGGTGTATCGCGCGGGCAGGGAAGTAGCCAGAGATGGGAAGGTGAGCGGCTGAGGATTACATGTCGCTCGCCTAATATCGCCTGAACAGGTAGATTGCGCTCGATGGCTTCGGAGGGACAGCCATGTCGGATTTTGCCATGTCGGGTTTCAACGTCGGCTTCGTGATCTTTCCCGGCATCACCCAGCTCGATTTCACAGGCCCATTCGAGGTTTTGAGCCGGCTTGCCACGCCCGCCTCGATGTCGTCGCCCAGCAAATTTCCGCAGGCGGCGACCTATGTCGCGGCAAAGACGATGGCGCCGGTAGCCAGCGATCGAGGGCTTGCGCTCATGCCGAACCGCACCTTCGAAGACTGCCCGCTGCTCGACCTGATCTGCGTGCCCGGCGGCGCCGGTGTGGTCGATGCGCTCGCCGATGCCGAGACGGTCGACTTCATCCGCCGCCAGGCCGCCAATGCGCGCTACGTCACGTCGGTATGCGTCGGAGCCTTCCTGCTCGGTGCCGCAGGACTGCTGCAGGGGCGCCGCGCCACCACGCATTGGGCCTACACCGGCCTGCTGCCGCTGGTCGGCGCGATGCACGAAAAGGGCCGCATCGTGCGCGACGGCAATGTCTTCACCTCGGCGGGCGTCACCGCCGGCATCGACTTCGCCTTCTCAATCATCGCCGAGATCGCTGGCCCGGATGCTGCCAAGGCCATCCAGCTTTCGATCGAGTACGATCCGGCGCCGCCTTTCGACGCCGGCCACCCCGACAAGGCCTCGGAGGCGGCGATATCGCTGATGGTTCAGCGCAACACGGCGACCGGTGCAGGGATCGCGCAGGCACTGGGCAGAGTGATGGCGCGGGGCGACTGAGCGTCGGACTTGTCCGCAAAGGCCGGCCTGCGGTGCAGACCGCCGCGGTGCCCGTTTCGGATTCCCAGGCGCCGGAATAACGCCCGACCCACATTCCCGGTCGCTGGTGAATCAAAACCTCGGCGGATTGCCCCAAGCGTCCGGCATTTAAGCTCGCACGGCCCCGGCAGGCTCAGCGGCTGCGATATGCCCAGCTCCACGAAATTAGTTTGCATGCATATGTTTCAGGCCGGCTCGGCTTCGTGAAGCATTTCACCGTTCGCGCGCAATCGACCGGTTACAGACGCATCGCAAAAGCGGCGTCTGGTGAAGAGGCGGCGCCGTTTTTCCGTCGCTGATTTGTGGAGGTCCCGATGTTTAAGAGCCTTAACCGCATCCGCGCCGCCTTTGCACGGGCGAGCAAGCGCCGCCGGACGACGCGCGAATTGAACCGGCTGCCGCAGGAGATCCAGAAGGACATCGGCTGGCCGGAACGGTCGAACCAGCCCGACGAAATCCGCCTGCCGTTTTGATCTCGCGGCCGCAGGAACGGTGCCACGGCAATTTGGTGGCCTCTATCCAGGCCACCGACTACCCCAGCCACCACCACAGTCCGGCGAGCGCCAGCGCGACCGCGGCCGCCACGCCGGCGAGCATCAGATACGATCCCATGATCATCCCGTTGATGATCTTCTTGATGCTGGCGCGGTCGTTGAGGTTGGGGAAGGGCTCGTTGGGCAGCGCGACGCCGAGGAAATCGCAGAGCGGCGCCCAGCCGTCGCTGACCTTGAACACCAAGAGCTTTTCCGGCGGCACCGCCGCCTTCACCTCCTCGACATAGGAATTGTAGCGCGCCACCGCCTTGTCGCGGTCGTTCATCACGCCCTTCAGCGTCCGGCCCCAGACCAGCTTGCGCGACATGTCGCCGAACTTGCGGCCGAACGGCGTCAGCCATTCCAGCACCCTGAACTGCCAGACGTTCTCGGTGAAGTAGATCGTGTCGATGGTGCTGTCGTACCAGGCCTCGGCGCCGCGCGGATGCAGCGTCAGAAGCACCTTGGCTTCCGGATAGGCGGCCATCAGTTCGCGCCACACGCAGCACCCGGGGTTGTCGACGGTCGCCCGGTAGTTGGCGAAGACCGCGTTCCAGTCGTGCTGGCTGCCGGGCGGGCTGTTCGCCACCTTGCGCCAGAAATCGAGATGGCCCTTGTTGGCCTTGTTGATGATGACTTCCTGCATATGGTAGCTCGGAAAGCCGAGCCGGTTCAGCGCTGCGAAAGTCGACCAGGTGCCGGTACGGCCGAATCCGGCCCCGATAAGTTCGAGAGTCATTACCCCTCCCATTTTTGGACCGCTATTCTCTTTCTGGCCCGTCTTGTGGAATGAGGTTGCATACGCTTGCGCATCGGCGCAACTGGTTTCCATGCGCGACCGCTAAATAGTCTTGAATAGTCTGGCGATCGGGATGGCGGTGCCCTCCGGACCACCGCCTGTGCCGCAACGATGGGTGATGAAGGCTATGAACGCTCATTGGCCTGCGCGCGCTCCCGGCCTGGGCTATTCAACTTGCAGGAAAAGCCTGATAATAGGTCAGCCAAGTTGACCTAAATAATACGCCCCGCGGGAGGTGCGCCTTGACTCTGTTGAACCTTCTGGCCTCGCGCTCCTCGCGCATGAAGGCTTCCGAAATCCGCGAGCTGTTGAAACTGCTCGACCAGCCGGACATCATCTCCTTCGCCGGTGGGATTCCCGACCCTTCTCTGTTTCCGTCGCGGGCTATCGGCGATGCCTACCAGGCCGTGCTCGGCGGCGCCGAGGCCGGTGCCGCGCTGCAGTACCAGGTCAGCGAGGGGTTCCTGCCGCTGCGCAAATGGCTGGCCGTCTACATGGGCAAGCTCGGCGTCCATTGCGACGAGGGCAACATCTTCATCACCTCGGGCTCGCAGCAGGCGCTCGACTATCTCGGCAAGCTGTTCCTGTCGCCGGGCGACACCGCACTTGTGACCTGGCCGACCTATCTCGGCGCGCTGCAGGCCTTCAATGCCTACGAGCCGCGCTATGACCGGCTGAACACCGCCGGCGGCAACATGACGCCGGAGGCCTACCGTGCGGCCGCCGCCGAGCCTTCCGCTTTTTCGAAAGGCGGCAAGGTGAAGTTCGCCTATCTGGTGCCGGATTTCGCCAACCCGACCGGCAACACGCTCGACGCCAGGCAGCGCGAAGCGGTTCTCGACCTTGCCGGCGAGCTCGACATCGCCGTGATCGAGGATGCCGCCTATCGCGCGCTGCGCTATGACGGCGAGGGCGTGCCGCCGATCCTGGCGCTCGACTGCGCCCGCTCCGGCGGCATCGACAAGGCGCGCACGCTCTATTGCGGCTCCTTCTCGAAGATTCTTTCGCCCGGCATGCGCGTCGGCTGGGTCTGCGCGCCGCGCCACGTGGTGGAGAAACTGGTGCTGATGAAGCAGGCCTCCGACCTGCACAGCCCTTCGATCAACCAGATGGTGATGCACCGTGTCGCCGAGACCATCTTCGACGCCCAGGTGGAAAAGCTGATCGGCGCCTACCGCAAGCGGCGCGACGCGCTGCTCGCTGCGCTCGAGGCCAACATGCCGCAAGGCGTTTCCTGGAACCGCCCGGACGGCGGCATGTTCGTCTGGCTGACGTTGCCTGAAGGCACGGATGCCACCGAGCTGCTGGCGCGTTCGGTCAAGGAGGCGCGGGTCGCCTTCGTGCCCGGCAACGCCTTCCACGCCGACGGCACCGGCCGCAACACGCTGCGCATGTCGTTCACGCTTGCCGATGACCGCGCGGTGGGTGAGGGCGTGCCGCGGCTGGCGAGGTTGTTGCGGGGGTAATCTCCCCCTCGAGAGGGGAATCAACAGCCGGCTATCACCTGCGCCTCGCGCAGGCGTGATTGATAGTGCGCAGGCGTGATTATCGGCGCGGCCGATTCCTCGGCTAGGGTTGCGGCCGATCCAACACCCCTGGATCGACCCGGCCGTGGGGTCCCACCTCCATGGTCCGAATGAAAAAGCCCCGACGGCCTCCACCGGCGGGGCTTTTTTCATGCGCACTCCCGCGCCACCAGCGACGTGGTCGGGCGGCGCTACTTGTTGCAGTTCTGCATATTGGAGGTCATGGCGCCGCTGGGCGTGTTGTTGTCGGTGTCATTGGCGCCGCTGTCCTTGCAGCGATCCTCCATGCCGCCCGACTGTTTGGTGGAGTTCGTCGTGGTGGTGTCCGTCGTGCTTGGGGTTGCCGGGTTCGGCGTGGCGCCGGTCGCCGGGCCGCTGCCCGTGCCGTTCATGCCTCCGCCGCTTGTGCCTGTCGATTGCGCCATCGCGCCCGACGTCGCGAGCGCTGCGGTGAGCACGCAAGCTGCAAGAATTTTCTTCATCATTGGAAGTCTCCAAGGCGTTTCATCGTTTGATTGCACAGATTTCCAACGGAGCTTTCCGGGCGATGTTCCGGCTGAAAGAATTCGTGAAAAGGCCGCATCGCCGCGCGGCGCGGCAGCCGATTCGCCGGCACGTCACACAAAGTTGCGCGAATGCCGTCGGACATTAGCTATAGTATCTGCCACCTTGGCCAGAAGGGGAGGAGTGCCATGATTTCGCGCCTTTGCTTCACCGTGCTCGCGCTGGCTGCGTTCGCCACCCAGGCAACCGCCTTCGAGATCTCCAGCCCGTCGGTATCGAACGACAAATGGAATGCAAAATATCTCGGCGACAATGCCGGCTGCGGCGGCAAGAGCGTCTCCATCGCGCTCGCCTGGAAGGATCCGCCTGCCGGCACCAAGAGCTACGCGCTCACCATGTTCGATCCCGACGCCAATGGCGGCAAGGGCTTTTGGCATTGGCTGGCCTGGAACATCCCGGCGAGCGCCAAGGGCCTGGCCGAGGGCGCCGGCTCGAAGAGCGGCAAGCGCATGCCCAAGGGCACGGTGTCGGGCGAGGGCGGCGTCGGTCGCGCCGGCTATTTCGGCCCGTGCCCGCCGCCCGGCAGCGGCAAGCACCACTATGTCGTCACGCTCTACGCGCTGGCTGAGGCGAAGCTGCGGACGCCGGACAATCCATCACCCGAGATGGTATCTGTCGCGGCGAAAAGCCAGGCGCTGGGCGAGGCCAGTGTGACATATACATTCGGGCGGTAGCGCGACGCCCTGCCTCCCCCTTGTGGGGAGGTCGGACCGAAGGTCCGAGACGGCGCCCGCACCTCGCCCCGCTGCTTAGCGGACTCTCCCGACATGGGGAGGTGGAATTCATCACTCCGCCGCTTGCAGCTTGTCCTGCGTCCTCGTCTCGAAGTCGCTGGCATCGTGGCGCTCGCGCAGCTGGAAGGCCGGGTCGCCGGACATGCGATTGACCATGCGGCCGCGCTTCACCGCCGGCCGGGCGTCGATGGCGTCGGCCCAGCGCTGTACGTGCTTGTATTCATGCACCGACAGAAACCGCGCGGCGTCATTGTAGCTGCGGCCCTTGGCGAGCCCGCCATACCAGGGCCACACGGCCATGTCGGCGATCGTGTAATCCGGCCCGGCGAGGTATTCGCTTTCCGCCAGCCGGCGGTCGAGCACGTCCATCTGCCGCTTGGTCTCCATGGCGAAGCGGTCGATGGCGTATTCGATCTTCTCCGGCGCATAGGCGTAGAAATGGCCGAAGCCGCCGCCGAGATAAGGGGCCGACCCCATCTGCCAGAACAGCCATGAAAAGGTTTCGGTGCGCGCCGCCCGCTCGGTCGGCAGGAATTCGCCGAATTTTTCGGCCAGATAGGTAAGGATCGAGCCGGATTCGAAGACCCGCACCGGCTTCGGCTCGCTATAGTCCATCAGCGCCGGGATCTTCGAATTCGGGTTGACCTTCACAAAGCCCGAGCCGAACTGGTCGCCGTCGCCGATCTTGATCAGCCAGGCGTCGTATTCGGCGCCCTCGTGGCCGCGCGCCAGCAATTCCTCCAGCATGATCGTGACCTTCTGGCCGTTCGGCGTGGCGAGCGAGTAAAGCTGCAGCGGATGCTTGCCGACCGGCAGTTCCTTCTCATGCGTGGGGCCTGCGATCGGCCGGTTGATCGAAGCGAACTCGCCGCCATTCGGCTTGTTCCAGGTCCAGACTTTCGGCGGGATGTATTGGTCCATATGCGAGGCCTCGTGTTTCGCGAACGTCTCCGTTGCCGATAGACTTAGGTGCGGTTCGGCGCGCGTCAAAGAAAAAAGTTCAATCTTCGTTGAACTAGTGCTTGTGCCAGTTCCGCGAGGGGCGGAGAAGACCCTTGCACCGCGCTCCTTCGGCCATACTTATAGAACAAGACCCGCTATGCAGGATGGATCGATGACCGTCGAAAAAATCTCGCGTTCCGTCGTTGCCGTGCGCGCCACGGTGCCGGACGACGCTTTCACCGCCAATGCGCTGGGCACGCGTCGCGAAGGCAGCGGCGTGGTGATCCGCGACAATGGCCTGGTGCTCACCATCGGCTATCTCATCACCGAGGCCGAGGAGGTGTGGCTGACCGACCAGAATGGCCGCGTCGTGCCGGCGCATGCGCTGGCGTACGACCAGGAGACCGGCTTCGGCCTGGTGCAGGCGCTGTCGCCGCTCAATCTTCCGGCTGTCCAGCTCGGCAACGCCAGGAAGGCCAATATCGGCGACGCGGTGACGCTCGCCGACGGCATCGGCCAGCAGGTCGACGCCCATATCGTCACCAAGCAGGAATTCGCCGGCTATTGGGAATATCTGATCGACGAGGCGATCTTCACCGCACCCGCGCATCCGTCCTGGGGCGGTGCGGCGCTGTTCGACCGCAACGGCAAGCTGCTCGGCGTCGGTTCCTTGCGCCTGCAGATGAGCCGCGCCGGCGAGGTGGCCGACATCAACATGGTCGTGCCCATCGATCTTTTGACGCCGATCCTCGACGATCTGATCAAGCGCGGCCAGGCGGCGAAGGCGCCGCGTCCGTGGCTCGGCGCCTTCTCGGCCGAATCGAGCGGCATGGTGGTGGTGATGAGCGTCGCGGAAGGCGGTCCCGCGGCAAAGGCGGGCCTGCGCCAGGGCGACATCATCTCCGACGTGCGCGACGGCGAAGTGGATGGCCTTGCCGACTTCTACAGAAAACTCTGGCAGAATCCGGCCGGCGCTGAAATCCCGCTGCGCGTCGTGCGAGACGGCCGCGAGACCTGGCTCAGGGTAAAATCCGCCGACCGCAATTCCTTCCTCAAGAAGCCGCAGCTGCAGTAGCTTCGAAGCCGCGATGCATCCCAGGCTGCTGAAGACCTTTCTGGCGGTCGCGCGCACCGGCAACGTCACGCGCGCCGCGCAGGCGGCCAATCTCGCCCAGTCGAGCGTCAGCGACCAGATCCAGGCGCTGGAAGCCGAGCTCGGCTCGAGCCTCTTCATCCGCTCGCGGCAGGGGCTGCACCTGACGCCGGCCGGCGAGGCGCTGAAACCCTATGCCGAGGAATTGCTGGCGCTGGCCGACGAGGCCAGGGCCGCCGTCGATGCCACCAGGGCCGAGACGGCGGGCAGCCTGTCGATCGGCGCGCTGGAGACGATCGCCTCGGCAAGGCTGGCCCCATGGCTCGCCGGTTTCCGGGCCGACCACCCCGGCATCGACATCAAGCTCAGGATCGCCGGCAGCGGCGACTTGCTGCGCAGGCTGGGCGACGGCGCGATCGACGTCGCCTTCTGCTTCGAGCAGCCCCATGAGCGTGATGTCGACGACGGCGCGCCGGACCGGCGCCTTGCCAGGCGCGTCGTCGCCACCGAGCCGCTGGCGCTGATCGCGCCGCCCGGCGACAACCGGGCCGATGTCGATCTGGCGACGCTTGCGGACAAGCGTTTCGTCGCCACCGAGACCGGCTGCGTCTACCGCGCCATGGTCGACACCGCCTTCGCCGGGGCAGGTCTCGGCAAGCCCAGCCTCGCCGCCGAAGCCGGCAGCATCGACGCCATCGCCGGTCTGGTGGCGGCCGGCGCCGGCTTCGGCCTCGTGCCGCGGCTCGCGGCCGCCGCCGCGATCGATCGCGGCGAGGTGGCCGAGCTTGCCTGGCCTGGGCCGGTCCGCTCGGCGGACGTGGTGATGATCTGGCGCCGCCGCCGCGTCCAGCCGCCGGCTTTGAAACGCCTGCTCGCAGCGGTGGGCGAGAATTTCACGCCGGTCAAACCAGCCGCTGCCCGCCCTCGACATGCAGCGTCTCTCCCGTCGTAAAGCCGTTGCCGATGAGGAAGCGAATTGCGTCGGCGATGTCTTGCGGCCGTCCGACCCGTCCCGCCGGCAAGCGCTTCGCCATCGCGGCAAGCGTGTCGTCCTTTTTGTCGCCGGCGACGAACTCCCAGATCGGCGTGTCGACCCAGCCGGGCGAGACCGCGTTGACGCGGATCGGCGCCAGCTCGACGGCCAGAGCCCGCACCAGCCCTTCCAGCGCCGCGTTGACGGCCGCGACCACCGCGCCACGCGCCGCCGGCCGATAGGCCGCGATGCCGGAGACGAAGGTGAGCGAGCCGTTGGCCGGCAGCTGCGGCGCGCCATGCTTGGCCAGAAGCAGCGGCCCGTAGAACTTGCTCTCCACCACCCGCTGGGCGGCTTCCAATTCGATCTCGGGCAACAGCCGATAGGCGCCTTCGATATCGGCCGCGGTGCTGACGATATGGTCGAGCCGGTCGATGCGTTGGAAGAGCGCCGCGACCTGGTCTTCGCTGCCGATGTCGACTGCCGCCGTTTCGAGAGCGGCCGGCCGGCCGAGCTCTCCGCGCGCCGCGTCCAGCTTCGCTTCGCCGCGCCCGGCGATGACGACGCCGGCGCCTTCCGCGAGACAGCGCCTCGCAAGCGCCAGCCCCATGCCCGAACTGCCGCCGACGATCAGGATTTTCTGCTTGTCCATGTCCATGCCTTTCCTTTGCATGGACGATCATTTGGCGGTTGAGCCGGCAGATTGGAAACGGAAGAAACCGATAGCGCCATCGGAGAGTCCGATGAAGGACAGGCGGTGTCGATGAAGCAGCCGATCTCCCCCCTTGTGGGGGAGATGCCCGGTAGGGCAGAGGGGGGAGTGAAGGATCGCGGCCTTTCCGTCTAATCTCCATCAACTATAAGCAGAGACGGCGATGAGGCCCCGACAGGCTGGCGGGACAGCGCCCCCCTCTGGCCTGCCGGCCATCTCCCCCGCAAGGGGGGAGATCGGCAGCTTTCGCGCCGCGCTAGGAGGAAAAACGATGCCCCCGATGAAAGTCGATCCGGACAAGGTGCGCGAGTTCCCCGACGCCGAAAGCTTCCATGCCTGGCTGGCCGACAATCACGACCGCGAAAGCGAAGTCTGGATCAAGATCCACAAGGTCGGCTCTGGGCTCGCCTCGATCACGCCGAAGGAGGCGATCGACGTCGCGCTCTGCTTCGGCTGGATTGACGCGGTGCGCAAGTCGCTCGATGAAAAAAGCTTCCTGCAGCGCTACACGCCGCGCGGCAGGAAGAGCATCTGGAGCAAGATCAACGTCGACAACGTCGCGCGCCTGATCGAGGAGGGCCGCATGACCAGGCATGGCCTCGAACAGGTCGAGGCGGCCAAGGCCGATGGCCGTTGGGATCGCGCCTATGGCGGATCGAAGAAGATGACCATCCCGCCCGACCTGCAGGCGGCGATCGATGCCGAGCCGAAGGCGAAGGAAATGCTGGCGGCGCTTTCCGCGCAAAACCGCTTCGCGCTCGCCTTCCGCACCCACAACATGAAGACCGAGGCAGGGCGCCGCAAGAAGATCGCCGATCTGGTGGCCATGCTGAAGCGCGGCGAGACGATCCACCCGCAGAAGAAATAGAATCCAATCTCCCGCATTGCGGAGGAGATGGCCGGTCCACCCTCCGCGGCTGCTGCGGAGGACGGGCAGGCCGGGGGTGCGAAGGAACTCGGCCTCGCTCGCAATGGGACAGCAAATTCATGCGCCACATCGCATAATGATTGCCATCGTCGCTCTCTAATCAAACAATGCCGCCCATGCGATCCTTTATGGAGCAGACCACGGGAGCACGCGCGATGAACACAGCAACCCACTCCGCCAAAGTCGCCCTCGTCACCGGCGGCAATCGCGGCATCGGCCTGGAAACGGCCAGGCAGCTGGCCGAACTCGGCTTCACCGTCGTCATTGGCGTGCGCGACCTCGCCAAGGGCGAGGCGGCGGCCAAGAACAGCGGCGGCAAGGTCGAGGCCATCGCGCTGGATGTCGCCGCGCCTGAAGCGGCCGCGCAGGCCGCGGCCGCGGTCGAACGCCGCTTCGGCCGGCTCGATGTTTTGATCAACAATGCCGCGATCCACTACGACCCGTCGGCGCGGGCGCTCAAACCCGACTGGACGGTGATCCGCGAGGCCTTCGAGACCAACGTCTTCGGCGCCTGGCGCATAGCTGCCGCCTTTGTGCCGTTGCTTGTCGCCTCCGGCCATGGCCGGCTGGTCAACGTCTCGTCGGAAGGCGGCTCGCTCGCCTCGATGGGCGCCGGCGCGCCGGCCTATTCGACCAGCAAGGCGACGCTCAACGCGCTGACCCGCATCCTGGCGGCCGAGCTGCGCGGCTCGGGCGTGCTGGTCAATTCGATCTGCCCCGGCTGGGTCGCGACCGACATGGGCGGCCCCGGCGGTCGCCCGGTCGCGCAAGGGGCGGCCGGCATCGTCTGGGCCGCGACCTTGCCTGACGACGGCCCGACCGGCGGATTTTTTCGCGACGGCAAGCGGCTGCCGTGGTGAGTAGGCGTCGATGAGGGGGATATTTCCCAGCCTCTTGATCGTCTCCGGCAACTGGTCGTCCCATCCATCCGCCATGCTACGAAAATAGCATTCTCCACCCGTGAAATGTGATGCTAGGCTCGCGCCCGTGCACCCAGGGCACGCGGCGGCCCGCCCCGCAAAACAAGGAACCCGCAGGAGGAGGAGCGGGAGACAGGATCGAGGCCCCAAAAATCCAAAATCCGGACGGAACTGTTGAACCATTGCGAGGTCGGCTGCGTTTGCCGTGGTTGGCCACAAGGGAGGAACCACCAGTGAAAGCATCCTATCTCGTCTCGGCCGCGCTCCTCGCGGCGTCCGCAATGCCGGCGGCGGCTGGCGAAATCTCCGACGGCAAGGTCAAGATCGGCATCCTCAACGACCAGTCGGGCGTCTATGCCGATTTCGGCGGCAAATGGTCGGTCGAGGCCGCCAAGATGGCGGTCGAGGATTTCGGCGGCAAGGTCCAGGGCGCGCCGATCGAGATCGTCAGCGCCGACCATCAGAACAAGCCCGACATCGCCTCCAACATCGCCCGCCAATGGTACGACACCGAACAGGTCGACGCGATTATGGAGCTGACCACGTCTTCCGTCGCGCTCGCCGTCCAGGGGCTTTCCAAGGAAAAGAAGAAGATCGACATCGTCACCGGCGCGGCTTCGACGGACCTTACCGGCAAGCAGTGCTCGCCCTACGGCTTCCACTGGGCCTATGACACTCACTCCCAGGCGGTCGGCACCGGTGGCGAGCTCGTCAAGCAGGGCGGCGACAGCTGGTATTTCATCACCGTCGACTACGCCTTCGGCTATTCGCTGAAGGACCAGACCGCCAAGCTCGTCGAGGCCAGCGGCGGCAAGGTGCTGGGCGAGGTGCGCTATCCGCTGGGCGCCACCGACTATTCCTCCTTCCTGTTGCAGGCGCAGTCCTCCGGCGCCAAGATCGTCGGCCTTGCCAATGCCGGCCTCGACACCTCGAACTCGATCAAGCAGGCGGCGGAGTTCGGCATCGTCGCCGGCGGCCAGCGGCTGGCGGCACTCCTCTTCACGCTCGCCGAAGTGCATGGCCTCGGCCTGCAGGCGGCGCAGGGCGTGGTGCTGACCGAAGGCTACTACTGGGATCGCGACGACAAGAGCCGCGACTTCGCCCAACGCTTCTTCAAGCGCACCAACCGCATGCCCAACATGATCCAGGCCGGCACCTATTCGGCGGTGACGCAGTATCTGAAAGCCATCGACAAGGCCGGCACGGACGAGACCGAAGCGGTGGCCAAGCAACTGCATGAAATGCCGGTCAACGACGTCTTCACCGCCAACGGCAAGGTGCAGGCCGACGGCTCGATGGTGCACGACATGTATCTCTACCAGGTCAAGAAGCCGGAAGAGTCGAAGAAGGACTGGGACTACTACACCTATCTGGCGACGATTCCCGGCGACAAGGCCTTCATGAAGGCCGAGGACAGCGGTTGCCCGCTCGTCACCAAGTGACGCTCGACACCGCCACCGCCGTCCGGCCGGACGGCATGAATGAGACGCCGCGGGTGGTGCTTTCCGCCCGCGGCCTCAGGCGCGACTTCGCCGGCTTCGTCGCGGTGAAGGATGTCGACCTCGACATCCATCATGGCAAGATCCATGCGCTGATCGGCCCGAACGGCGCCGGCAAGACCACCATCTTCAATCTGTTGACCAAATTCCTGCAGCCGACCAGCGGCACGATCGAATTGCTCGGCACCGACATCACCCGCACGCCGCCGGCCAAGGTGGCGCGCATGGGGCTCGTCCGCTCCTTCCAGATCTCGGCGATCTTTCCGCACCTCTCCGTGCTCGACAATGTGCGCGTCGCGCTGCAGCGGCCGGGCGGCCTGGGTTACCAGTTCTGGCGCCCGGTCTCGGCGCTGGACCAGCTGACGCCCAGGGCGCGCGAGCTGCTCGCCATCGTCGGCCTCGACGATGCGGCGCATCGGCTCGCCGGCGATCTCTCCTATGGCCGCAAGCGCGTGCTGGAGATCGCCACCACGCTGGCGCTCGACCCGAAGGTGCTTTTGCTCGACGAGCCGATGGCCGGCATGGGGCATGAGGATGTCGGCACGATCTCCGGCATCATCCGCTCGCTGGCAAAAGATCGTGCCGTGCTGATGGTCGAGCACAACCTCACCGTCGTTGCCGATCTCTGCGACTGGATCACCGTCATGCAGCGCGGCCAGGTGCTCGCCGCCGGCGACTATGCGACGGTCAGCAAGGACGAACGCGTGCGTGTCGCCTACATGGGCACCGAGCATGGGGGCACCGAGCATGGGGGGACCGAGCATGGGTGAGCCGCTGCTTGCCGTACGTGATCTCCACGCCTGGTATGGCGAGGGCCATGCCCTGCACGGCGTCAACCTCGACGTCTCGCGCGGCGAGACCGTGACGCTGCTCGGCCGCAACGGCGTCGGCAAGACCACGACTTTGCGCGCCATCATGGGCCTGATCCGCAAGCGCACCGGCTCCGTCACCTTCAACGGCAAGGACCTGATGCGCCTGCCGCTGCATCGTGTCGCCCATCAGGGCATCGGCTTCGTGCCGGAGGAGCGCGGCATCTTCGCCACGCTCACCGTCGACGAGAACCTGATCCTGCCGCCGGTCGTGGCCAAGGGCGGCATGAGCGTCGAGGAAATCTTCGAACTCTTCCCCAACCTGAAGGAGCGCCGCAACAGCCAGGGCACGAAACTCTCCGGCGGCGAGCAGCAGATGCTGGCGATTGCCCGCATTCTGCGGACCGGGGTCGAGATGCTTTTGCTCGACGAGCCGACCGAGGGCCTGGCGCCGGTGATCGTGCAGCGCATCGGCGAGCTGCTGGCGACGCTGAAGAAGCGCGGCATGACCATTCTTCTGGTCGAGCAGAATTTCCGCTTCGCCGCCCGCATCGCCGACCGTTTCTACCTGATGGACCACGGCAAGGTGGTGGAGGGCTTTCCGGTCGGCCAGCTTTCCGCGCATACGGACAAGCTGCACGAGGTGCTGGGGGTATGATCGCGCCATGCTGACAGTCTTCGGCATCCCCATCCAGGCCTTGCTCGGCCAGCTCCTGGTCGGCCTCATCAACGGCTCCTTCTACGCCATGCTCAGCCTCGGGCTCGCCGTCATCTTCGGCCTGCTGCGCATCATCAACTTCGCCCATGGCGCGCTCTACATGCTGGGCGCCTTCGTCGGCTATCTGCTGCTGGTGCATCTGGGCATCGGCTACTGGCCGGCGCTGATCCTGGTGCCGGTCGCCGTCGGCCTGTTCGGCATGCTGGTGGAACGTCTCGCATTGTCGCGGCTCTACCGGCTCGATCCGCTCTACGGCCTGCTCTTCACCTTCGGCATGGCCTTGGTGATCGAAGGCGTGTTCCGCTACTATTACGGCGTCTCCGGCAACCCTTACGCCGTGCCGGCGCTGCTCGCCGGCGGCACCAATCTGGGCTTCATGTTCCTGCCCAATTATCGCGGCTGGGTGGTGGCGGCTTCGCTCATCGTCTGCATCGGCACCTGGCTCTTGATCGAGAAGACCAGGCTCGGCTCCTATCTTCGCGCCGCGACCGAGAATCCCGAGCTGGTGCAGGCCTTCGGCGTCAACGTGCCGCTGCTCTTGACGCTCACCTACGGGCTGGGCGCCGCCCTGGCGGGGCTCGCCGGCATCCTTGCCGCGCCGGTCTACCAGGTCAGCCCGCTGATGGGCTCGGACCTCATCATCGTCGTCTTCGCCGTCGTCGTGATCGGCGGCATGGGCTCGATCCTGGGCGCCATCGTCACCGGTTACATGCTCGGCCTCGCCGAGGGCCTGACCAAAGTGTTTTATCCCGAAGCCTCTAACCTCGTCGTCTTCGTCATCATGGCGATCGTGCTTCTGCTTCGGCCCGCCGGCCTGTTCGGAAGGGACGCCTGAGATGAGCGAGGCGACCCTTCATCAGCAACGCGCCGCCGCCTCCGTCAGGCTGGAGCGGGCGCTGGTGGCGCTGGGCATCGTGGCGCTGATCGCCGCGCCCTTCGTGATCTATCCGATCTTCGTCATGAAGATGCTGTGCTTCGCGCTGTTCGCCTGCGCCTTCAATCTGCTGCTCGGCTACACCGGGCTGCTCTCCTTTGGCCACGCCGCCTTCTTCGGCGGCGCGGCCTATTTCTGCGCCTATGCGGTGAAAGCCTGGGGCTGGCCGCCCGAGGCCGGCATCCTGCTCGGCACCATCGGCGCGGCGGCAATGGGCCTCGTCATGGGCTTCCTCGCCATCCGAAGGCAGGGCATCTACTTCTCGATGATCACGCTGGCGCTGGCGCAGATGTTCTATTTCTTCTGCGTCCAGGCGCCGTTCACCGAAGGCGAGGACGGCATCCAGGGCGTGCCTCGCGGAACGCTCCTCGGATTGATCGACCTCAACGTGCCGATGAACATGTATTTCTTCGTGCTCGCCGTCTTCCTGGTTGGCGTCTTCGCCATCTGGCGCATCGTCAACTCGCCCTTCGGCATGATCCTGCGCTCCATCCGCGAGAACGAGAACCGCGCCATCTCGCTCGGCTATTCGGTTGGCCGCTACAAGCTCGCCGCCTTCGTCATGTCGGCGGCGCTCGCCGGCCTCGCCGGCGCCACAAAGGCGATCGTTTTCCAGTTCGCCACGCTCACCGATGTCACCTGGCAGATGTCGGGCGAGGTGATCCTGATGACGCTGCTCGGCGGCATCGGCACCATGGTCGGCCCGGTCGTCGGCGCCGGTCTGGTCGTCGGGCTGGAAAACACCTTGGCCACCTCCGGCTTCCCGGTGACCATCGCCACCGGCCTGATCTTCATGGTCTGCGTGCTGATTTTCCGCCGCGGCATCGTCGGCGAGATCTATGCGCGCTGGCTGGGACGAGCGGCGAGGGGCGACGGTGGCCAGGGCTGAGCCCGCAACTTGGCGAAAGCGGTGGCGACAGCCAATCTCCCCCCAAGTGGGGGAGATGGCCGGCAGGGCAGAGAGGGGCGCGAAGGATCGCCAGCCTTTCTGATTTGCCCGACAACCTTAGCGACCAAGCGGCTGTTTTAGGCTGATAGGCCGGCGGGACAGCGCCCCCCTCTGGCCTGCCGGCCATCTCCCCCACTTGGGGGGAGATTGGCAGCTTCCGCGCCGCGCCCAATCGACCCCACCCGGTCCATGGCCGCAAACGTGGTAAGCGCAAGCTGGTGTCTGGCTAGGCCGCGCGCTTCGGTTCGACCGCAAACGGGCTGAGCCCCAGCCAGGTTTGCATCTTCCTGCCGATGGCCTGGTCGCCGGTCAGGGCGACCTTGGCGCCGGCCTTCTCGACGGTCAGCAGCCCCATCCAGATCGCCGTCATCGTGTGCAGGTCGGTCGAGACGTAGAGGTCGACGTCGAAGCCCGGATCGTACCAGCACAAATCGACCTCGCCATGCTTCTCGACGATCAGCCACCACGACCGTTTCGACGCCGGCAGCTCCTGATACAGGAATTGTATCACCGTGCGCCCCTCGGGCAGCGGCGTGGGGTTCAGGTTGCGGCGCATGTCCCACATCAGAAGCGACGGATCGAGGTTTTTGAGCGACAGCCGCGACTCGACCCATTTCTGCCCCCAGAAGCCCATCGCCTCGACGACCGGGCGCAAGTCACGCCCTGCTTCGGTGAGCTGGTATTCGAAGATCCCCTTCTCGCCCGGCACCTCCTTGCGCTCGACGATCCCGGCCAATTCGAGCTCCTTCAGCCGTTGCGACAGAAGGGTCGGCGACATTTTCGGGACGCCGCGGCGCAGGTCGTTGAAACGCGTCGAACCCGCGACCAGTTCGCGCATCAGCACCATCGTCCAGCGGGTGCACAGCACCTCGGCGGCCATCGATAGCGGGCAGAACTGCTTGTATCCGTGCTGGGCCATGATCGGCGTCTCTCCCTCGAAGCTGGGCTGAACATTAGACCTTCACGAATGAAGCGGCGAGTACAGAAACTGTACCGGCCCGGTACAGATCGCGGACTGGTTGGCGGTCGTGCTGCCATGCGAGCCCTTTGGCCGACGCACGGGATCCTCCTGTGCGCCACAACAACCAGGAGACTGTTCATGACCGCTTACCTTATCGCGGACATCAAGGTGAAAGACCCCAAATGGATACCGGACTATGCCGCCACCGTGCACGACCTCGTTCACAAGCACGGCGGCAGATATCTCGCGCGCAGCGGCAACGTGAAGACGGTCGAAGGCAAGCCGCTCGACACCACACTGATCGCGCTGATGGCTTTCCCGTCCGAAGCGGCGGCGCGCGCTTTCACCGACGATCCGGCCTACGCGCCCTTCGTGTCGGCCCGCCGGGGCGGTAGCGACAGCCGCTTCCAGCTGATCGACAACACCGATCTGGCTGGAACGATTTCATATCTGCCCAAGGGATGACCGGCGCTCGTCGCACCGAATTCGGCATCGTCAATCGACAACAACCACAGCGCCTGCCCGTCGCGCCGCCATATTTCCGGCGGCCGGCGAGCCCGGCCTTTTTTCAGGAAACAGGAAGATGACATCGAACTTCAATGGCAGGCTGCTCATGGCGGGGGCCGTGCTTGCCGCGTTCGCCTCGTTCGCGCAGGCCCATCAGCAGCCGGACGCCTCCATGTCCGGCCCCAGTCCCCTGGCCGACAAGGTTCGGGCCGCCAACAGCCGCTTTCTCGACGTCAAGGCGGCGGCGGCCGAGGGCTATGCGCCCATTCCCTGCGCCAGCGGCATTACCGGCGGCGCCATGGGCATCCACTATGTCAACGGCACCTATCTGAAGGACGACAAGGTCGACATCGCCAGGCCTGAGGCGGTGATGTACGAGCCGATGGCCGACGGCACGCTCAAGCTGGTGGCGGTCGAATACATCACCTCGAAGGGGCCGGCATCGCTCGACGGCCAGCTGTTCAACTTCAACAGCGCCCCCAACCGCTACGGCCTGGGCGAGTTCTACGAACTGCATGTCTGGGCCTGGAAGGGCAACCCGACCGGCACCTTCGCCGACATGAACCCGAAAGTGTCGTGCGAACACGCGATGATGCCGACCCAGTAGGAATAGGCGGCCGGCGGTGAAACTGCCAATCTCCCCCCTTGTGGGGGAGATGTCCGGTCCGGCAGCCTCGGCCGCGATGCGCGGGAACGGCTCGTCCGCCAGGACGGCGGCCGACTGAGCGCAGGAGGAGAAAACGCGAAATGACCGGTTTTCGACCCGGGTTGCCCCCAAAAATGGTACGGTCGGAGGCGCCGAGTCCTGCCAGGCCCGGCATCTGGCGACATCCATTTGAAACAAACTTCAATCATTCAGCGAGATGAGAGCGCGATTCTCGCACGCGCCAATTGAGTCCAGTGCCTTTCGGAAGCATGCCATGATACTGCTCAACCAACGTCCCGAACACAACCAGCCGTTGCTTGCGGCCGATGCCGAGGCCCTTGGCATGGCCGGCGCCGAACGGGCCGAGCATTATCTCGAGGTCCGCGACAACCATGCCGAAACACCGCTGCACGGCTTGCCGGCACTGGCCGATGAACTCGGCATCGCGGCCCTTCATGTCAAGGATGAAGGCCGGCGTCTTGGCCTCGGCAGCTTCAAGGCGCTGGGCGGCGCCTATGCCGTCATCCGGCTGGTGCTGGAGGAGGCCGGCAAACGCCTCGGCCGCGCGGTCGATGTCGGCGAGATCGGCGACGAAAAAGTGCGCGAGATCGCCTCCGGCATGATCTTCGTCTGCGCCACCGACGGCAATCATGGCCGATCCGTCGCGCAGGGCGCCGGCCTGGTCGGCGCGCGTTCGGTCATCTTCGTCCATGCCGGCGTCAGCGCCGAGCGCGTCGCGGCCATCGCCCGTTTCGGCGCCGAGATCGTGCATGTCGAGGGCGGCTACGATCACGCGGTGCGCGAAGTCGCCCGGGTCGGCGCCGAGCGCGGCTGGAAGATCGTCTCCAACACCTCCTGGCCGGGCTACGAGCGCGTTCCCGGCCTGGTCATGCAGGGCTATACGGTGATCGTGCGCGAGGCGTTGCGGCGCCTGCCCCAACCCCCAACGCATGTCTTCCTGCAGGCCGGCGTCGGCGGTTTCGCGGCGGCGATTGCCGGCCATATGGCGATTGTGCTCGGCGGGCGGCGGCCGAAAGCCGTGGTGGTCGAGCCGAAACGCTCGGCCTGTGTCTACGCCTCGGCCGAGGCCGGACGTCCGGTAACGATCGGACATGGGCAGCCGACCGTCATGACGATGCTCGAATGCGCGGAGCCGTCGCTGGTCGCCTGGCGCGTGCTGGCGCGCGTCGGCGACGCCTTCATGACGGTGGACGAAGAGGATGCGGTCGCGGTGATGAAGCGGCTGGCGCGCCCGTCGGGCAATGATCCGGCGATCGTCTCCGGCGAGAGCGGCGGCGCAGGGCTCGCCGGACTGATCCGCGCGGCCGGCGACAAGGCGATGCGGACCGCGCTCGGCCTCGACGCCAACTCCCGCGTGCTCGCCATCAACTCGGAGGGCGCGACCGACCCCGGCCGCTATGCCGAGCTTGTCGGCGTGGCGCCGGACGAGGTGCTCCTGCAGATTGCATGAAGCATTCCAGGAAGGGGCGCTGCGGTCGGGCGCGGCCCCTTCGCGCAATCTCACCCGATACTCGGGATCTAGGCAGGATCGCTGGCCCGCCGGCAATTCAGCGGTTCTGCAATCGTGGCCAAACCGGGTTGGCGACCAATGCCAGGCCTCGTCAAGCTGCGGCCACAGCCTGATTGACGCGAAATGCACGAAGGCGAGGTTATTCGCGGAGCCGGCGCTGTTATATTAGCGTATACTAAATTTCCGCTTTGGGTTAAATTGAAACTCAATCTTGTTGACTGCCCGGGACGAAGCTGTGGGCTGCCGTAGGGAGGATACAATGATCAAGCGGGGACGCATATGGGTGATCCGGGCTTCGTGGGTCCTTTGGCTTTTTGCACTGCCCGCCCAGGCGAGCAGCTTGGGTGATCTTGTCAAGAAGGGCGACGTCGCAGCGGTGGCTTCCGCCTTGGACAAAGGCGCCGCTGTTAACGAAATTGACGGCGTCACGGCGCTCTACATCGCCTGCGAAGGCGGAAATCTCAAGTTAGCCAAACTTCTGATCAACCGTGGGGCGGACGTCAACCTGCCCGTCAGCTGGCAAAGAACTCCACTCTATGCCGCCAACAAGGCTGGGTACGCTGAGATCGTGAAGCTGTTGCTCGACAATGGGGCCGATCCAAATCAGTTGGCGAAAGCGCAGACGCCGCTGCACGTGGCTGCCGAAAATGGCTGCCTTCAGTGCGTCATCCATCTTGTGGACGCCGGTGCGGAGGTCAACGCACTGACATCGAATGGAAATCCGCCCATACATTTGGCCAAGCTCAGTGGTCACGACGACGTCGTGGCCTACTTGCGCAGTCATGGCGCCGGACAACCGGCCATTGCGCCGATTTCGGCTCGACTTGCATCGGCAAGCGCTGAATCAGGCAAGGAGATTTTCGACGGAACGTGCGGGGCCTGTCATCTTGCATCGCCGAGCCTCAAGATTCCCAAACGGGTCAATCTGTGGGGCGTCGTAGGGCGGCCGAAGGCTTCACAAAGCGATGTCCCGTATTCGTCAGCTATAAAGGAAGCCGGCGGCGCTTGGACCTTTGAGGACCTCAATTCTTTTATCTCAAATCCGGCATTCGCCTTGCCCGGAACAGATATGGTTTTCCCGGGTCTGCGGGACGAAAAGCAGCGAGCAGACGTCATCGCCTATCTCCGGACCTTGAGCGAGACACCGTTGCCGCTTCCCGACAATTGATTGCTCCTGATGGCGGGTCCTGTGATCCGCAAATTAGCTTGTAGCGGCGACGCCGCAGTTTCCGCTCGCAGGTGAGCGCCGCGATCGAGCGCGCGATTTCATGCGGCGGTGGTGCGGCGAAGGCTCCTCGAGGGGGAGATGTCGCCGAAGGCGACAGAGGGGGTGCTAGCGCGTGGAGCGCCAGCGCCTTGTGCGACAAGATCGCGTCGGCAATCTACGTGAGACCACCCCCTCTGGCCGCTCCGCGGCCATCTCCCCCTCAAGGGCCCTCAAGGGGGAGATATCCCGCTATCTCCGGTAACTCTTTCTTCTCTCGTTTCGTGCAGAATTGCGCGACGGGGCGGAAGACAAACTGGGCATGGCGGACGACGATAAACGCAACGGCAAGTTCTGGGCGCTGGCGCTCGACCGGGCTCATCTCGGCCTGTGGGACTGGAATCTGTCGACCGGCGATTGCTACTATTCGCCGACCTGGTCGAAGATGCTGGGCTATGAGGCGGGCGAGCTCGCCAACACGTCCGATCTCTGGCTGACGCTTACCCACCCCGACGATCGCCAGCGCGCGCAGGAAAGCGGCGACCGCCATATCGCCGGCCTTGTCGATTCCATCGAGACCGAGCTGCGCCTGCGCCACAAGGACGGCCATTGGGTCTGGGTGCTCGACCGCGGCGGCATCGTCGAACGGGACGCCGACGGCAAGCCGCTGCGGCTGATGGGCGTGCAGACCGACATCACCCGGCAGAAGGAGGCGGAGGCAGCGCTCGAGCAGGTCAATATCCGCTTCCGCCTGGCGATCGCCGCCAGCGGCACCGGCATCTGGCATCACGACATCGGCACCAGGAAAAGCTACTGGGACGCGCGCACCCGCGAGATATTCGGCCTCGTTGCCGATACCGACGAGGTGGCGGCCGAACTCTGGCACACCTATCTTCATCCCGACGACAAGGAAGCCACCGAGCGAGCCCATCAGATCGCGCCCGGCTCGAACAGCGTCGTCGCCTCGCAATACCGCATCGTCCTGCGTGACGGCCAGGTCCGCCATCTCGAGTCGCTGGTACGCTTCATCGCCGGTGTCGGCTCGGCCGGTCAGATCCTGGGCACCGTGCGCGACATAACCGACGAGAAGCAGCGCGCCGAGGAGCTGGCCTATGCCGCGCGTCACGATGCCCTGACCGGGCTGCTCAACCGCGCGGCCTTCGACCGGCTGCTCGCCGAAAACATCGCCATGGCCGAGCGTCTGCCGCTCGCCGTGTTCTACGTCGACCTCGACTACTTCAAGGCGCTCAACGACTATGCCGGCCACGCCGCCGGCGACCTGGCACTGAAGAGCGTCGCGGCCGGCATCCTCGCCAGCCTGCCGGCGTCGGCGCATGCGGCGCGCCTCGGCGGCGACGAATTCGCGCTGCTGGTGCCGAACTGCAGCGACGCCTGCGCCGAGCGGCTTGCCCGCGCCGTGCTCGCCGCGGTGCGCGATGCCGATCACGGCTCGGCGGTCACCTCGCGCCGGCTTGCCGCCAGCATCGGCATCGCCTTCGTGCGCGACCGCAACATGGCGGTGGCCGACGCGCTCGCCTGCGCCGACGATGCCTGCTACGCCGCCAAGGCCGGCGGCCGCGCCCGCTTCGCCGTGTTCTCGCCGGAGACGACGTCGGGCGCCGTCGGCCTCAACGCCGCGCGGCTGGCCGCCGACCTGGTCGATGCGATGGAGGACGGCGGGCTGAAGCTGTTCGGCCAGGAGATCCACCGGCTTGGCCAGCCGTGGGAAGTCAACCGCCACGTCGAGGTGCTGGCCAGGCTGGAGGCCCGCAACGGCGAGATGATCCCGCCCGGCGGGTTCATGCCGGTCGCCGAACGCTTCGGCCTTGCCGCCCGGCTCGACCGCTGGATCATCCGCACCGTGCTGACGCGCCATGGCCAGGCGATGCGCGCCGGCGCCATCTCGCTCGACTTCAACCTGTCGGCGCAGACGCTCTCCGATCCGCAGCTCTGGGACTTCGTCGACGAGGCCATCGCCGAGAGCGGCGCGCCGTCCTCGGCCATCGGCTTCGAGATCACCGAAACCGCCGCCGTCACCAATTTCGACGCCGCGGAAGAATTCGTGCGCAAGGCCAGGCAACGCCACTGCCGCGTCAGCCTCGACGATTTCGGCGCCGGCATGAGCTCGTTCGAATATCTCAGACGCTTCCCCATCGACGCCATCAAGATCGACGGCTCCTTCATCGAGCACATCGCCGAGAGCCGCTTCGACCGCGAGATCGTCTCGGCGATCGCCGGCATCGCCCGGTCGATGGGCGCCGCCGTGGTGGCCGAGAAGATCGAGGAAAACAGCGCGCTGGAAATCCTGCAGGGCATGGGGGTCGCCTATGGCCAGGGCTTTTTCCTGCACCGGCCCGAGCCGCTGGAAGCGATCGTCGCGCGGGCGACAGGCGGATTGGCTCTGCCTGCCAGGCGGCAGATGTAAATAAGCAATCGCTAAAATTGAAGCCACCCGTTTAAGGGCGCCGTAATCCGGCCAGGCAGATGATCTGCCATCGACAATGGCGGTTCGCCGGCCGGAAGGAGACGACATGAAGGCCTTTCCCTTGCTGCTGGTGGCTTCGGTCTCCTTGCTCGGCATTCTGGCGGCGCAGCCGTCGCTCGCGGGCTCCGATCACGGCGGCGAGGTGACCGCGCCGGTGCAGGACGATCAAGAGCAGGGCGTCACAGGCAGCCATGAAGAAGATCACACCGCGGCTGAAAATCTGCAAGGCGATCACGACGATGACGGCGTCGACATCGGCTCGCACCAGGGCGACCAGGGTGACGATGCGGGCGATGATCATGAGGGCGATCATCATCAAAGTGAGGGCAACGGCGAAAGTGGTGGGGACAGCGGCAGCCATGACGGCGGCGGTGACGGTGGCGGCGGCGGTGATGGCGGCGGCCATGGCGGCGACGACTGAGCTGCCGCGCCGAGTTGCGATCCCCGGGGGGAGATCGCAACTCCGGCGCCGGCTCCATCCTAGAGCCGGATGATTTTCAGGTCGAGTCGACATGAAATCCGAATCCGTCTCTAAATCAAAGAGATAGAGCATGATGTCGTCCGAAAACCGCTTCACACTTTTCGGCATCATGCTCTAAGGCTTGTGGGGATTCACGTTGAAGCTTGAATGTGATTCAAGCTTTGGATGGAACGATTCGTACTGACGGATGCGCAATGGGCGAAGATGGAACCGCATTGTCTGGGCAAGTCGAGCGACCCTGGGCGCAGCGGCAGTAACAATAGGCTGTTCATAGAGGCTGTTCTTTGGATCGCTCGCACGGGCAGTCCGTGGCGCGATCTGCCGGCGATGTTCGGAAACTGGAGCACCGCGTTCAGGCGCTTCAGCGACTGGCGCAAGGCCGATGTCTTCGCGAAGCTGTTCGAGGCCTGTTCGGACGAGCCGGACATGGAATACGCCATGGTCGACGCCACCATCGTCAAGGTCCACCGTCACGGCCAGGGCGCAAAAGGGGGACTCAGAGCCAGGCCATCGGCCGCTCCAAGGGCGGCATGACAACCAAGATCCTTGCGCTCACCGATGCACTGGGCAATCTCGTGCGTTTCGAGTTGCTGCCCGGCCAGCGCTTCGACACGATCGGCGTCGAACCGCTGCTTGAAGGCATCGAGTTTGGCGGGCTGATTGCCGACAAGGCCTTCGACAGCGATCACATCGTCACCGATCTCAACCAACGCGGCGCCAAGATCATTATCTCCCAGCATCCGCGCAGGGCACGACCCTTGCCGCTTGATCGCGAGCTCTACAAGTGGCGGCACCTCATCGAGAATTTCTTCTGCAAGCTCAAAGAGTTCAAGCGCATCGCCATGCGAGCCGACAAGACCAATCAAAGCTTCGCCGCAATGATCCATCTCGCCGCTGCCGTCATCAATTCCAGATGAATCCCCACAGGCCTTAGCCCATCAGCCACCGCAGCGCGCCCGCCGAAGCCACCCCGATCACTACGGTCGGCAGCATCGACAGCCTGGTGGCGGCAAGCACGGTGATGGCTAAAGCCGCGAGGTCGGCCGGGTTCTTCGACACGAAGTCCGGCGCGATCACCGAGATCAGCACGCAGCCGGGCGCGGCCTCCATCACCGCCGTGGCGCGCGGGCCGAGCGTTCTGTTCCGCAGCACCACATAGCCGCCGATACGGGTGAGATACGTCACGCCGGCCATCGCCAGGATGGCGAACACGGTCATCGGATCGATCATTCGTCACCTGCCAGGAACCAGGCGGCCACCAGCCGGACAACGCCCCGGCCGCCACATACCAGGCGCCGGGAACGACGAGGTAGGCGAGCGCCGCCACCGCCAGGCTGACCAGCCAGGGCCGCGCCGCGGAAAAACCCTTCCACATGCCGCGGAGCAGCACTAGGAAGACGGCCGGGAAGGCCATCGCAAAACCATATTGCTGGACGTCGCCGAGCACCGGCCCAAGGGCCGCGCCGCAGGTCGTGAAAGCGACCCAGGCGAGGTAGAAGGGCAGGCCGGCGCCGAGATAAAAGGCCAGGCTGAAGGCCGGCCGCATGCCGGCGGCGGCGCGGTGCCGCGCATCCGCCAGGCCCACCGCCCAACCCTCGTCGCACATCAAAAACAGCGCCGGGAAGACCTGGCGCTTCGGCAGGTGCTTGATGAATGGCGCCAGCGCCGCGCCCATCAGGAAATGCCGGCTGTTGACGAGCAAGGTGATGGCGGCGATCAGAAGAACGTGCGGCGGCGAGGTCCAGAGCTGGATGGCGGCGAATTCGGAGCCGCCGGCGAAGTTGAGGCCGGTCATCAGCGGCACCTCGACGACGCCGAGCCCCTTCTGCGCGGCTTGCGCGCCGAGCACCAGCGCATAGGGAATGATGCCGAGCAGCACCGGCGTCGAGGCGGCAAGCCCGCGCCGGAACTCGCCGCCGCGCCCGCTGGCGGCCTGGCCCTCGGCGAGGGCGATCTCGGAAACGCTCATGGCTTTGCCTTCGGCCGGCCTCGCGGCCGCCGCTCTCCAGTCAGTTGTTGGCCCAGTCGGTTGTTGGCTATCGGTGACCGGACCATAGCCGAAACGGCCCGCAATCGGGTTGCGAAGATGCGCCATTTCTGCCTAAATTTGGCACTGGGTAGCGCAGTCAGGCGGAAGATTGGAATTTCAAGCCATGAAGCTGGATGAGATCGACAAACGTATCCTGCGCGCCTTGCAGCGTGACGGGCGCATGGCCAACAACGATCTGGCGAAAGAGGTCGGCCTGTCGCCGTCGCCTTGCCTCAGGCGCGTCAAGCTGCTGGAGGAGGCCGGCGTCATCGACCGCTATGTCGCGGTGCTGAACCCGGCCAAGATCGGCCGCGGCCAGACCTTCTTCACCCGCATCTGGCTGAAACAGCAGGACGAGGACACGATCGAGCATTTCGCCGCCGAGGTGGCGAAATTCCCCGAGGTGATGGAGTGCTATCTGATGCTGGGCGATTGCGACGCCATGGTGCGGATCGTCGCGGCCGGCATCGACGACTACCGCCGCTTCCAGTCCGAGCATCTGAGCCGCATCAAGGGCGTGCAGAACGTCAAGACCGATGTTCCCAGCCAGACCATCAAGCAGACCTCGGAGCTGCCGCTGTAGGATTCTTTCCTTCTCCCCGTTCAACGGGGAGAAGGTGCCCAAAGGGCGGATGAGGGGCGGCGCGGCGATCGGCGACCTGAGGGCCGGCGCCTACGCCGCGACGACAAAACTCGCGGACTCGGCTCTGCCCCTCATTGCCCTGCCGGGCATTTCTCCCCGTATAGTGACGGGGAGAAAGCGCGGTGCCGCCGATTTCGCCAATCGCGGACGTCTGTGCAATCCAAACGCCTCAATGCCCCGCGTGGCTCTCGTTGCGCTTGCGCGTCGCCGCCGCCTTCTTGGCCGACGCCGAACGCTCGGCCGCCGACCGTTCGCCCGATGCCTTGCCGCCCATCCTGCCGCCCTTGTGCGCGGCCGGATTGCCGGTGTGCTTGCCGCGCCCCGAGCCGCCTTCCTTCTTGCCGCCGGCGTCGTCCTTGTTGACGGTCGCCCAGGCGCGCCGCTCGGCTTCCTTCTCCGGAACGCCGCGCTTCTCATAGCCCTCGGCGATGTGGTCGGCCTTGCGTTCCTGCTTGTCGGTGTATTTCGATTTGTCTCCGCGTGGCATTGTCTTGCTCCTTGTTGCACTGAATGAAGCCGGCCTCAGGAATGCTTCTTCTTGGCGGCGTCGCCGAGATCGGACCGTTCCGGATCCTTGTTGTTCTCGCCCGCCGCATCCCGGTTCTCGTCGGGATCGTCCTTGGCCGGCAGGTAGCCACGCGGCTTGTTGGCCTTCGGGCCTTCCCAGCGCGGCCATTGATCCGATGTTCCGGGACGTCCAGTCTTCGGTGAATTGCTCATCTCAACCTCGCTTCCGGCGGGCCTGCCCTTCGCGGCGTTGGAGAGGTCAGCCCTCCGCCTTCATGGTTCGTGCGATCTCCAAAAGCTTGCCGCGGTCGTGCCCGTGCTCGCGGATCAGTTCCCGCGCCTGCCTGGGCGACAGATCGGTGTTCTCGGCCAGGAAGCGGACATCGGGATCGTCGCCGCCCTTGGTCGGCAAATCGTCGGAGGACGGAGCGCCGGCCGCGCCGGGGCGGTGGGGTAGTTCGCTTTTGCGCATGGTCTTTTCCTTCCGATGCTGAACCAACCCTCCGCGGCGGGACTGGTTCCCTTTGTCCGCGCGTTCACCTCTGGCGGCTCAGGACGGCCCGCCGCTCGGCTTGGCTGCGAGCGCCACCCTTGATTGCGCGCCTAGGTTTCCCGTTTTTCCCGACGGCGCGCGGAAGCTTCCTTCTTGCGCCGCAGCACCTCGTCGGTGCCGACGATATCCTTCGAGCCGCCGGTGATCGCGGTCGAGACCACGGCCGGCGGATCGCTTGCCGGAAAGCTGTCCTCGAGCCCGGACTGCAGCTGCTCTTCCAGCGTGTCGGGATCTTCCGAGCGGCCTTCGGCGCGGCGGCCGTCGATCTCTTCCAGGTCGTGCTTGGCGTCGGGGTGTTCACGCACATTGCGCAGCGTCGAGACGATGAGTTCGATGGCGAATTCCTTCATCGCTTCCGGATCCGGCGCGGCGACGTCCGTTTCCTCGACCAGCCGCACCAGCGACCTCTCGAGCTTGTCCAGTTCCTTCATGCCCTGGTGGCGGGCAAGCTTCTGGGCAAGCAGATTGATGAGGATCGGCGCAAAAACCGAATAAGCCTGCATGCGGGTTTCGTCGACGCGCTCGGGGTGAAGCGTATGCAAGGACATCGGTGCCTCCATCAAAAATGCCCGAATGGAGCCGTCGGCCATTCAGCCGCGGCGGCCTCTAAGCAACCGAAAGAAGCCGAACTGGTTCCATGTGACGCGGCTTGGGAGCGACGGACGTTCCCCCTGAAACATTTCGGGACCCGGGTCAGACTGAAGTCTGACCATACCGGCGCATTGGGCCGGTCAGTGCAACCAATGTGCTTTTTGCGAATTGGTGAGCGGCCGACGAGAAAGCCCCCTCCATCGCCGGCCATCCTGGGTGTTCGCCGATCGCCCCCCGCGCAATGACGGCGGGCACCCATGTCAACAACAAGAAGGCCGTGAGCGGCTTCGGAGCGAGACGACGTTTTGACCCACATTTCTGCAAGCCCCGCCCGGCAGGATGCCGAAGGCCTGCCTGCCAACGACAACAACCGCGCCACCAGTGCCGATCTTTCCTTCCTCGACGTCATCAACGACGAGGACGAGATCGCCGAAATTGCCAGGCGCGCGGAGCGTCTCGGCCATGCCACGCTCATTGTCATGGCGATCGGCCTGACGGCGCTGCCGTTGCTTTGTCTGATGCTAAGGTGAGCCGGGCCACCCAGGCGCGTGCCTGAACCGCGCCGCCTGCGGGAATGGGCGCCTTCATCTTCCGGAAGCCTTCATCTTCCGGAAAAGAACGCGTCGAGCGTGGCCGCCGTTTCGATCGGCGACTCCTCCGGGAAGAAGTGGCCGCCGGGCATTGCTCCGCCGCTTGAATCGTCGGCCCAGCTCCGCCAGATGCCGAGCGGCCCGCCTTCGTCGCGGTACCATTCGGCGAGCGCGCCGTGCTCGCTCCACAGCGCCAGCAGCGGACAGGCGATGCGCCGACCCGTTGCCTGGTCCTCACGATCGTGACGGCGGTCGAGGGAAGCCGCCGCGCGATACTCTTCGCAGATGGCGTGGATATGCGCCGGGTCGCGCAGCGCATCGACATAGGCCTGCCGCACGGCTGGCGGGAACGTGGCAGGCGCGGATCCCCAGTTGGAAAGCGCATTGTCGACGACCGCCTCCGCGCCGGCCGCCAGCATCGTCTCCGGCAGCGGTTCGGGTTGCGCCAGCAGCGACCACGGCCAGTAGCCGAGCGCCAGCCTTGCGTCGGCGCGGTCCCAGGCCTCGGCGGTGGGGACGATGTCGAGCACGGCAAGCTTCTCGACGCGGTCCGGATGGTCGAGCGCCATCCGGTAGGCGACGCGCCCGCCGCGATCGTGGCCGGCGACCAGGAAGCGCGTGAAGCCGAGCGTCTCCATCAGCGCCACCAGGTCGCCGGCCATGGCGCGCTTGGCGTATGGCGCGTGGTCGGCGGCCGATGGCGGGCAGGAGCTTTGCCCGTAGCCGCGCAAATCGGCGCAGATGACGGTGAAATCCCGAGCCAGTTTCGGCGCCACGTCGCGCCACATCACATGCGTCTCGGGAAAGCCGTGCAGCAACAGCAGACCAGGCCCGTCGCCGGCGCGTCGCGTAAAAATCCGCGCTTCCCCGGTGTCGATCTCGCGACTGTCGAACGCCTCGAACATGGCTTGTCCTCCGGTGGCTCAAGCCGACAGGCCGGCTCAGCTCCAGGCAGAATTCAATGTCAGCGACGCTTCGAAGATCTGGTCTCGCTTGTCGTCGAGCACCTTCACCGTGATTGACAGATGCCCGCCGCCCGGCACCTCGTCGAGAGCGACGTCATACAGGATGCGCAACGCCTCCATCCCAGCGCGTTCGCGGTTGGGAAAAAGCTGCCCCTCCGTGTCCTCCTGGCTGTTCTCGGCGTTGTCTAGGTCGAAGTAGAAGCGTTCCATCGGCACGTTGATTCCCGGCGATTTCGACGCTCAATCCACCAGTGACGTGATGGTTCCAAGCTGCTGATCCCGGGCAGAGCCGGCCACGCGCCGGTCCTTGGGCGTGCGGCCGCCTGCAACCGGAGCCGCGCCCCGACGTTAGCTGTTGCGAATGGAGGACGCCGGATGCTGGAATCGCTTTATCTCAACCTTGGCCAGCACGACGCCCTGTCGGAAGAAGAAAAGGCGCTGCTTGCCGCTACTTTGTCGATCGAGAAATATGTCGGCGTCGGCGAGGACATCGTTTCGGAGGGAACCAGGCCGACCCACAGCACGCTGATCATCGACGGGCTGGCCGCTCGCTACAAGGTCCTGGAAGACGGCGGACGTCAGTTCACCTCGCTGCAGGTCGCCGGCGATTTTGTCGACCTGCATGCCTTCCTGCTCAAGACCATGGATCACGGGATCGTGGCGCTGTCGCCCTGCCACGTGGCCGCGGCCGAGCACGGCAGGCTCAAGACGATCACCGAACAGGCGCCGCATCTCACCCGGCTTTTGTGGCTGGACACGCTGGTCGACGGCGCCATCCACCGCGAATGGATCGTGGCCATGGGCCGCCGTTCCAAGACCTCCCATCTGGCGCATCTGATATGCGAAATGTTCGTCAGGCTGCAGGTGGTGAAGAAGACCCGCGACATGAGCTTCCACCTGCCGCTGTCACAGGCCGAACTCGCTGACGTGATCGGCCTTTCCGTCGTCCACATGAACCGGGTGATCGGCACGCTGCGCCGCATGAACGTGATCGGTTGGACAAACCACATAATCACGATCCTCGACTGGCAGCGGCTGGTCGCGATCGCCGAGTTCGATCCGACCTATCTCAGCATGACCCGCGAGCCGAGATAGGTCGGCCGGAACAGGTTGGTTGGGAACGTCTACAGCATGATCCCGAAAAGTGGGAACCGGTTTTCGGAGAAGATCATGCTCTCGCAAAGAGTGAGATCAGGATGGCGATTCAACAAAACGTCATCCTGATCTAGCCGGGCGGCCCCTTGGAGCGCGACCATAGCTGGTCGAGCATGGTGAGGGCGGCACTTGGCCCGGCAGGCTTGAGCAGGCCCTGTTGCGCGGCAGCCTTCTTGAAGGCGGCGAAGGCGATCGCCGGCCGGCAGGTGCCCGCGATCGCGTCGTCCACCAGCCGGGCCGCTTCGAGATAGGCCGGCGCCTCCTTGTTCTTCCATGCGCCGTCAAGCGCCTTCCTGGCCTCGGCGACGGTGGTGACCACCATCGTGCCGCCGCTGACGAAGCGGATGGTGAGCGGCAAAAAGCGGCTCATCGGTCTTCACCATCCGAGCCATTCGCGTGTCCGCCAGGCAAGGCCGACAAAGGGCGCGGCCGTGACGATGGCGGCGAGGACGAGAAGCGGGTTGCTCATACGCAAGGGTTTCATGGCGCACCATAAAATTGACGATGGCCGTAAAACGATGACTTCGAGAGTCGGTTGCATCCGGCCTGCTGGTTTCAAGGCCTCGTTCCGAGGTTACATGTTGCTCGCGGGCCGGGCCGGCGGCGGCGGCCGATGCGGCGGCCGCGGGCGAGGCCTGAGCGGCACTTCGGCGAGCGAAGCGCGGATCACCCTGACAGGGATCGGCGGTGCAGCGCCGCGCCGGCGCGGCAATGCGGCCGAGAGGCTGCCTATGAGAGTTCGAACGTCCATGGGACTCCTCCTGAAGGGCCCTCCAAACGGGCAACGATTATCACCGCGGCTCGGCGGCCGCATTTAACTTTGATGTATGCGCCGGTGCGCGGGCGAGCTGGGACCCGAAGCGAGGTCAACTCCTTGCGGGCCAACCTTTTCAATCGGCATGCGTTGTCCTTCGAAAAGGAGTGCACCATGCCGACCAGCAGCCGAACGAAATCCGACGCGGCCGACAAATCAGACACGGCAAAGACGGCGCGCAGGCAGCGCGGCGTGCAGCGCAAGGTCGACGCCACCGATCGGCGCAAGCCGAAGCCGAAATCGCCAGGCGCCATGCAGGCCGGCGCGCGCCGATACCCCGTGCCGCCTTTCCCCAGGCAGCATCATCCCAAGCCCGGCGAGGAATGGGCGCTCGAGCCGGCGCCGCTCTACGACGCGCCGTTCTGGCGAGGCTCGGGCAAGCTCGAGGACAAGGTGGCGCTCATCACCGGCGGCGATTCCGGCATCGGCCGCGCGGTGGCCGTGCTGTTCGCGCGCGAGGGAGCCGACATTGCCATCGTCTATCTCAGCGAGGACCGCGACGCCAAGGCGACGAAGCAGGCCGTCGAGGCGGAAGGGAGGCGCTGCATCGCATTGCGCGGCGACGTCGCCAAACGCGCCTTCTGCCGCAAGGCGGTGGGTGAGACGATCAAGGCCTTCGGCAAACTGGATGTGCTGGTCAACAATGCGGCCTTCCAGGTGCACTCGGCCGACTTCGCCGACCTCACCGAAGCGCATTTCGACACGACGCTGAAAACCAATCTCTACGGCTATTTCCACATGGCGCAGGAGGCTGTGCCGCACATGAAGCCGGGCTCGGCGATCGTCAACACCGGTTCGGTCACCGGCATCGAGGGTTCGAAGCAACTAATCGACTATTCGATGACCAAGGGTGGCATCCACGCCTTCACCCGCGCGCTCTCCGGCAACCTCATCGGCAAGGGCATCCGCGTCAACGCGGTGGCGCCAGGGCCGGTCTGGACGCCGCTCAATCCGTCCGAAAAGGAAGCCGAGGACGTTTCGCAGTTCGGCGCCAAGACGCCGATGAAGCGGCCGGCGCAACCGGAAGAGATCGCGCCGGCCTATGTGTTCCTGGCCTCGCCGCAATGCTCGAGCTACATCACCGGCGAGATCCTGCCGATCATCGGGGGTTACTGACCCATCAGGAGGATCCCATGAACAAAGCGCTTCTCATCGCAGCCCTCACTCTGATCCCGGTGCTGCCGGCGACGGCCCAGACGTCCCAGCAGCCGAGCGACCTGCCGGATGACCAGCAGATGCAGAACTGCCAAGCCAAGCCCGACGCCAACGGCCAGCAGCAGAAACAGGTGCAGCAGGCCGACACGGATGAATTGTCGCAGCGGCTCAGCGATTGCGGCGGGGTGCTGAAGCCGCCGCCGACCGGCGACGAGAACGCCAAGACGCCGCCACCGACAGGCAGCGAGATGCCGGTGATCAAGCCGGGTCAGGTTCCACCTCAGACGGGGCAATGAATTACCCGCCGCGTGCTCGATAAAGGTCAGTGCTTACGCTTCTCACTCTCGGCAGGCTTGACGGCCGCCGACCTGTTGGCCTCGCGGATCATCTGCAAGGCCTCGTCGCGGGTGAGCCCGCATTTGCGGGCAAAATAAGCCGCCTCGTGGATCTCGGCGGGGGTGGCCGCCGCAACGCCGGAGTCGGACTGCCTATTCTTCTTCTTGGCCATCGGTTCACGGTGCCATGAATCACTTAGTCAGCTAATATAGATCGATTGTTTGTCATTGCAAAATTCGCGGCAATGTCGGCGACACCGGCTGGTGCGACGACGACCGGTTACGAGGGAACCATCGCGCTGCCACCGGGTTTTGCTCAGCGGGCCGCGTCAGCCGGACCTGGCGGCAAAGAGAACAGGGCTGGTTTCTCCGGCTTCACGCCCTGGCCAACGACAAGGCAGTCGAGCTCTGGTCGCACCCGGCCCGCTCCGTGTCCGGCGTGGGGAGGCAAATGGCAGGGCAGGCGCGATCCGACAAAGCCAACACCGAACCGCGTACCGGCATGCCCAGCCCGCGCCTCGGCGAGGCGGAATTCAAGCAGCGCTACCGCAAGCTGTTCTACGATCCGGCTTTCGAGGCCGAGGCCGATGCGATCGGCAGGTTGGCCGAGATTGCCTGGCAGGGCTACAGCGAGGAGCGCAAGAGCCCGGTCACGCGAAAGGCGGGCGAGGGTTTCCACGACCCCGATTACGAGCTTTCGGTCGAATGGATCGCCGCGCATGATGCTGTCGAGGCGGCACAGCGCCGCCACGAGGACAAGGCCGCCCCTTCGCGCATCCTGATCGTCAACGGCTCCTCGCGCAGCGAGCACACTTGTCCCGGCGAGATGTCGAAGAGCTTTCGCCTGGTCGAGCTGGCGCGCCGTGCCATTGCCGACAGACCGGGCTTCTCGGTCGAGGTGCTCGACCTGTCGCGCCTCGCCTCCGAATATGGCCGCAAGATCTATCCCTGCAAGGCGTGCTTCTCAACGGCGGCGGCGCTCTGCCACTGGCCGTGCTCCTGCTATCCCAACCATTCGCTCGGCCAGGTGCAGGACTGGATGAACGACATCTATCCGCTCTGGGTCGAGGCGCATGGCGTGATGATCGTCACGCCCGTCAATTGGTATCAGCCCTCGTCGCCGATCAAGCTGATGATGGACCGCATGGTCTGCGCCGACGGCGGCAATCCCGACCCGTCGCTGACACAAGGCAAGGATGCCGCCCTTGCCAAGAAGGCCGAGCTCGCCGGCTGGCATTATCCGCGCCATCTCGCCGGCCGGCTGTTCTCCGTCGTCGTGCATGGCGACACGGAAGGCGCCGAAGGCGTTCGCCGCGCGCTTGCCGACTGGCTGCGTTCGATCAAGCTCGATCCGGTCGGCGGGATGGCCGAGCTCGACCGCTATATCGGCTATTGGAAGTCCTATGCCACCAGCCATGACGAGCTCGACGCCGACAGCGACATCCAGGCCGAAGTGAAGAACGCCGCGCTGGCCCTGGCGGACGCAGTGGCCAAGCGCCGCGCAGGCGAGTTTCCCACGATCGGCGCCGGGCTCGAGGATCCGCGTCCAAAATAGGTGAGGCGACGATGCCGGGCTGGGTTCGCGAAGGCTGGGTGCTCTTGCGGGAGAGTGTCGCAGGCTACGTCGACGACAATGCGCTGAGCCACGGTGCGGCGATCGCTTTCTATGCCACGACCTCGCTCGCGCCGATCCTCTTGATCGTCGTGGCGATCGCCGGCGTCGTCATCGGCAACGACGCCGCGCAATTGGCGCTCTCGGCCGAGATATCCGGCGTGATGGGACCGCAAAGCGCCGACCTTCTGAAGGCAACGATCGAGAGCGCGGCGCATCGCTGGTCAAGCACGCTTGCCACGCTCATCGGGCTGGTCACGCTTTTCGTCACGGCGTCGGGCGTTTTCGGCGAGATGCAGCAGTCGCTCAACGAGATCTGGAAGGTGAAGCCCAACGGTGTGTCGCTGTCGCGCCTGGTGCGGGCGAGGGCGGCGAGCCTCGGCCTCGTCGCGGCCCTCGGCTTCCTGCTTCTGGTGTCGCTTGCGGCGAGCACGGCGATCGCCGCGCTCGGTGAAGTCATCAACCGCAGCCTGCCCTTCGGGGAACTGATCGTGAGCTCCATCAACACGGTCGTCTCCTTCGTGCTGATCGCGCTGCTTTTCGCCGCCATTTACAAGGTCCTGCCGGACCGTACGCTCAAATGGCGCGACGTCGGCGTCGGCGCGGTGGTCACGGCGCTGCTCTTCACCATCGGCAAGTCGCTGATCGGCTGGTACATCGGCACCAGCGCCATCGCCACCTCCTACGGCGCGGCGGGCGCGCTGATGGTCGTGCTGGTCTGGGTCTACTACTCGGCCCAGATATTCCTCTTCGGCGCCGAGATCACGCGCGCCTATTCGGTGCGGCGCGGCAGCCGGCGCGATCTCGCGCCGGTGGTGGCGATAGCGCGCGACGGGCCCACGCGGACCGGGTCCGGTGCCGTCGCTGCCGCGCGGCCATCGAGAGCCGAGATGGTAGGCGCATGGATCGTTGTCGGCAGCCTGATCACCTTGCTTGTTTCCCGGATCTTGCGGCGCGATTGAGACGCTCCCCTTCGGCCCGGCGGTCGAGCCGCTTTTGGTCCCGCTTTTCGATTTCATAGCTCAGCCAGCGGCAGAACATACCTATGATCGAAGTGGCGGCGCCGCCGAGCAGACAGGCGATCAGCAACGGACTTTTCGACGCATTTCCCCAGCTGACGGCGGCCAACAGGACCACGCTTACGGTCGATATCGAATAGCCGATGCCCTTGAGCAGATGCAGCGACGATCTGATCATGCCGGCGCGCCTATCAGATGGAACAATCGGCTTCACGACTGGCATTTGCGCCGGGCCTCCAGGGTGGCTATCCTCATTTGTCCGGCCGAGCCCGCGCCTCTAGGCAAGCGCGGGCCTGACGCAACGGCATTGCGCCCGGCCCGAAGCTCGGGTGAGCCTGCTGCCCGGTGCTCGCCGCTAATGCATGTCGCCCAGAAGTGTGCAGCGGTTCTGGGATGACGACATGCATCAAAACAAAGACTTAAAGCGCGTCGCCTGAATCCGTTTCAGCGCGACGCGCTTTAAGCCGCCTCGGCCGCCATGTTGACGGCGGATTCGGCAAGCTCGGTCAGCGCCGCGTCCGTTTCCTTCTCCTCCGTCAGCGTCTTGTCGAGCAGGTTCACGGCTTCGGTGAGACCGAGTTCCTGCGCCCAGGTCTTGAGGGTGCCGTAGCGCGAGATCTCATAATGCTCGACGGCTTGCGCCGCAGCCAGCAAGCCCGCGTCGAGCGAGGCCGAACCCTTATATTCCTCCATGATCTCGGCGCCTTCCTCGGTGATGCCCATGATGGCCGCGCAGGTCTTGCCCACCGGCTTCTTGTCGATCACGTCAAAGACTTCCTCGAGCCGCGCCACGTGTTCCTCGGTCTGGTCGCGATGCTTTTCGAAAGCCGCTTTCAGAGCATCGTCCTGCGCCGCCTTCGCCATCTTGGGCAGCGTCGCGAGAATCTTCTTCTCGGCGAAATAGATGTCCTTCAGCGTGTCGTGGAAGAGTTCGTTCAGGCCCTTCTTCGAGGCCGCTTTCGTCGTTGCCATCTATGCATCTCCTGTTGGGTGGAACCATCACCAACCCCATCCGAGGAGACTTGTTCCGAAAAGAATTTCAGCCGCGACCCCGGCGGAAAACATCAATTGTTATTGACTCGCCGATTCACCGGTCGCTGCCCGTGCGGCGGGCACCTCGCGGCGATCGTGATCCTCATCCACATCTGTTTGGCTGGCTCCGGTTCGCGCCAGCTTAGACCCAGAAATCCACGATTTCGTCCACCGGGGCGACTTCCACGTGATGCGAGTATCTTTTGGTGAATAGGCGCACGATGCTGTCATAGGCTTCGTCGGACGTGCTGCAGATCGCATCTTCGGCCAGCACCGTGCGAAAGCCGAAATCGATGGCTCCGAGCAGTGTGGCCAGAACACACATATCGGCCTCGCCGCCACTGACGATAATGGTTTCCGCACGCTCCGTTGCGAGCGCGCGGGCCAACGAGCCGTCGAACCAGGGCGAGTAGACCGGCTTGTCGAATTGTCGTGCCGGCGGAACGAAGCTCTTCAGTTCCGGCGCCAATTCGATGATGTCCGCTCCGGCATTTTCCAGTGTCATTTCCGCCCAGTGTTCGTAGTAACTGCGCCATTGGCCGCGACCCTCTCCCGGGCGCATAGCCGGAATGAAGCGCGTGAAGATGGTTCGCGCGGGGCTCCTCTGCGTCAGCTGTATGACCTTGGGCAGGGTCTGCGGGAACCACTCGACCGCCCACGGACCGGGAGGCATGAACATAAGCTGCATGTCCACACAGATATGCACGGCGTTTGCGGGTATCGGGCGCAGGACAGGCATCGGGCGTCCGTTCAGCGAGCGAATTTTCGCCTGAAGGATTTCATTGCCTTCGTCAGCGAGGCCCTGGCATCGGCAGCGTTCTGCCAGCCCTTCAACTTGATTTTCTTGCCTGTGCCCAGTACCGACGACAGGAAGAACTGCTCAATTTCCCGGCGAAGATCCTCAGGCACATCGACCGACGTCACCGGTTCATCGGGCGCGTCCTGCTTATGGGGACAAAAAATGTACCTGTCGTTACGAACCTTCGAGCCGTCACGATCGCGCTGCTTTACCCTGAGTGCGCCCAGCAGGTCGCATTTTATGACGACGCCCGGTGCGGCCGCCGCCTGGTGGATGACGAGTCCGTCCAGCGGATCGCCATCGTCGCCCAGCGTTGATGGCACGAAGCCCCAGTCGTAGGGATAGGTGTTCCCCACGGGAAGAGGGCGGGAATATTCGAACACGCCGGTCTTCGGCTCGTAGGCCAGCTTCGCGGCCGATCCTCGCGGCGTTTCAATGACGACGCGAAACAGGTTCCTGGAGGTTGCCGGAAGTCTCAGATAGTTCGCCATTTGCGGAGCCGGGCCAAGTCGCGTTGCGCAAGGTGAACTTCGCCGGCATGCGAATGTTCCATGGCGAAGAAAAGGCACGGCGGAGCGCCGCCGCGGGGCATGACGTCGAGCCCTCACAGTCCGCCGGATGCCAACTCGCGGGAGTCAACGACGGCTTTCGCCGTCTTTGGCAGAGCCGTGACGACCTTTCTTTCGCGCCAGTTTGTCGAGAAGGGGCCGAAGGCGGTCTGGAAGTTGGCGGTCTGTTCGAAAAAGCGGCCACATACGCAAGTGCCGCCTCAGTGTCTCATTGAAAAACTGGCGTCTCAGCAACCTTGAAAGGGCCTCCGAATGGGATCGATCACGGGCCATCTTTGATGCATGTCCTATCATCCTGAAACAGAATGTCCTTGGACTTGTTCCGGCGCGTGGTGATTTGTCATCGTTGAACACATTCTGGCCGGGCATCGGCGCATGGCTGGTCCCGCCGCGGCCGGCGTGCTTAGCCAGGGTTGTGCCGAGACACTGGCTGGCCTGGCGACGGCGCGACCAGAGAGCCGACTGCTATGCCCCCTGCGTTTTGCACCATTCATCGACCTCGCGACGCACGCGGTCCTTCTCGATGCCGTAGCGCTCCTGGATCTTGCCTTCGAGCTGGTCGCGCTTGCCCGCGCTGCGGTCGAGGTCGTCGTCGGTGAGCTTGCCCCACTGCTCCTTGACCTTGCCCTTCATTTGCTTCCAATTGCCTTCGACGCGGTTCCAGTCCATCGCCGTACCTCCTGTTGGACACTGCCTGTTGGGCTAACGGCAGCGCTGGCGCGAGGTTCCTGCCGAACAGCAATTCTGCGGCGATACGGGCCGGAAAACCGGTGTCATGCCGGAGCATTTGCCGCGCCGATGGCGCGTTCTCAAAAATCCGGGAGGGGCGGGAACATCCGCCGGGGTGCCGATGTTCTGAATGCAGGATGGCGCGCAGCCCGCTCCCCCGCGAAGGCGCGCCACCTGACTGGGTCCCAGACCCGAACCAGCCCGTCTCGGTTGTCCCTCGCCGGGGCGGGCTCTGTTTCGAAGAGCGAGTTGGTAATCATGCTTCACGAGGCGGCGAAGATCGCTGAAGAGGCCCATCGCGGCCAGAAGGACAAGACCGGCCAACCTTACATCGAACATTTGAGGCGGGTCGCCGATGCGGTCGAGACGCTGGACGAAAAGACCGTCGCCTACCTGCATGACGTCGTCGAGAAGGGCGACGGCTGGAGCCTCGACCGACTGCAGGCGGCCGGCTTCGGCCTGCCTGTGGTGGCGGCGGTGGATGCGCTGACCAGGCGCATGGACGAAAGCGAGGAAGGTTTCATCTGCCGCGCCGCTTCGAACGAGCTTGCGTTGCCGGTGAAGCTGGCCGACCTGCGTGACAATCTCTGGCAGGCGCACCAGGCCGGCGTCGCCCCGGACCGATACGAGACGGGGCTTGGCATTCTGCACGATCTGGCGAGCAGGCGCGGATGAAGTGGAGAAATGATATCGACCGAAAACCGCTTCGCACGTTTCGGCATCGCGCCCGGGAGACCGGGCTTTCGCAGCCGCATCCGGCTTGAAGCCGACCGACGGCGGCGCCGGCTATCCGTCGAGCTGCAGCAAATCGTCCGGCGCGTCTGACACCGAACGCTCACGCAGCGCCTTTTCGAGGTCGTTGCGATTGTCGCGGCCGAAAAGGTCGGGCAGGTCGAGCGCCGCCAGGGCCTGGTCGTCGAACTCGATCGGCGCGCCGTAAAGCTGCGCGATCTGCATCACCAGGCTTTCGACATCCTCGCGTGCGATGTTGTCGTCGAGGTTTTTCAGCCTGATTTGTTCTGACAACCCGACGATGTCGATGATGCCGTTCGCCCGCATGGCCTCATGGACCTTGCAGTGGGCGTCGTCGCGCAATTTCTGCGAAAACCTCTGGAACATCGGAAAACCCTCCTTTCGCGGAGTGTTTGTCCCTCTGATGCCACAATGCGCCAACGGCCTGCGACTGGCAATACACAAATGTTAAAATCAATAAATAAATCAGCGAGTTAGCATAATATATCAAATGCGGTTTCGACGCATCCTTAGCAAGGTTAGGCTGAGAGCTACTCGCTAATGAGACACCCTTGACGCTCTATGTGCCGTTTCCTATTTCTACTCATTGTGAGGCATATACTCATTCGTGGCGTTTGTCTTTGATGGAGGCAAAAGTGGCGGAGTTGGAGCGGCCGCAGCGCTTGCAGGTCATGCTGACCGACGAAGAGCTCGCGGCGTTGGAGAATTGGCGTTTCGAAAAGCGCATGCCGAGCCGCTCGGCGGCGGTGCGCGAATTGTTGCGGCGCGGACTGGCGTCGGAAGGGTTCCTGACGGCCGACACCGGCGCGAAGTCGCAGGATTTCGGCGTTCTGCCGTCGTCGCACAAAGAGGAGCCTCAGCGCTCCCCCAGCGACGGCTAGGCAGTTGCCTTGTGCCGGAAGCGCGCTACGTCATGCATATGAAGACATCCGGGGGGAGGGAGAGGGAAGACGCGAACGCCGATGCACGTCTCGCGGCTATTGTCGATTCATCCTACGACGCCATCATCAGCAAGGATCTGCACAGCGTCATCACCAGTTGGAACCACGCTGCCGAGCGCATGTTCGGCTACAGCGCCGAGGAAGCCGTCGGTCAGTCGATCCTGATGCTTTTGCCCGAGCATCTTTGGAACGAAGAGAGCGACATCATCAGCCGCATCCGCAGGGGCGAAGGCGTGGCGAGCTTCGACACCACGCGAAGGCGCAAGGACGGCTCGCTGATTGCCGTTTCCCTGACGGTGTCGCCGATCAGGAACCGGCATGACGAGATCGTCGGGGCCTCCACCATCGCGCGCGACATCAGCGCGGCCAAGGAAAGCGAGCGCCGCATCCGGATGTTGATGCGCGAGGTCAACCACCGCGTGAAGAACCAGTTCGCGGTGATCCTGTCGATGGTCAGGGAAACCAGCAAGCGCTCGACCGATCCCCGCGAGTTCGAGGAACTGATCCGTTCCCGCATCATGGCGCTGTCGCGCTCGCACGACCTTCTGGTCACCTCGGAATGGGCCGGCGCCAGCCTGTTCGACCTGATCCAGGAGCATTTGAAGCCGTTCGGCCATGAGGAACGCATCTCGCTTTCGGGGCCGCTGCTGACTCTGCAGTCGAACGCCGTGCAGAATCTCGGCATGGCCTTCCATGAGCTCGGCACCAACGCGTCCAAATATGGCGCGCTGGCCGCCGAGGGTGGCCGCGTCGAAATCACCTGGAAGGTCGAGACCGACCCGCAGGCGCGGCGGCGCTTTCATCTTCTTTGGCATGAGACGTTGAGCGCGGCGGACACCCCAGCCGCGCGCAAAGCGGCCGAGCGCAAGGGTTTTGGCACGGTGGTGCTGCAGCGGGTGGCGCCGCAGTCGCTGAGCGGTTCCTCCAGCCTCGAACGCTCGCCCGGCAGCGTGAAATGGACGCTCGACGCGCCGCTCGAGGCAATCGTGGTGCCGCAGCTCGGCGCCGAGGCCGAAAACGGCTTGGGCGCCTGAGCCGCCGTTGCCCGGGGGCGGCGCTCCGACGCCTCCTTGTAGCTGCATAGAACCGTAATTACATCAATAGGTAAGCGTGCGATTTCCACGCGAGTACAGTTGCTTTGGTCAAGCTTCATCGATGGAGGTTGTAATGCCAAGCAAACTGATGGAAGCAAAAAAGAGCCAGGACTGGATCACTCTGGTCCTCGCGATCTGCCTGTTCATCTCACCTTGGGTCATCGGATACACCGCGGCGATGGTGCCCGCGTGGAACGCCTGGATTGTCGGCGTTGCACTCGGCATCATGGCGCTGGCGACGCTTTCGGTGTTCGCCGAATGGGAGGAATGGGTAAATCTGGTCCTCGGGCTCTGGCTGATCGTGTCGCCCTGGTTGCTGAAGTTCGCGGCTGACACGAATGTCATGGCCACGCATGTCGTGCTCGGCGTGCTGGTGGTCGCGGCATCGGCCTGGGCCGTCTGGGACATCCGTCATCCCCACGCCCATGCGTGAGCGGTGATCGAGCGGGAGCCCGCCGCGCAAGCGGCGAGCTCCTTAAAAGCAATTCCAGGAAAAGTGCACGGCGGTTTTCCGCCGGGAATTGCGTGAGTTAAAGAGCAATTCAAAGTGCACGGCGGTTTTCCGTTCGGAATTGCCTGAGAGACATATCGGGGCAGGGGGCTGAACGGCGATTGCGGCTTCACGCAATTGCTGCAACCGGAAACTTTTTCGTGCATTCTTGGGAATGGCCTCGATGCTCCACCCCGACACTCCCGCCAAATGCTGCTCCTATTGCGGCGGCCGCGACCATGATTTCGAGGAATGCCCGAAGCGCAAGGCCGATGCCGAGAAGGAAGAGGCGGCGCGGGTGGCCGACATGACGGCGGGGGACCCTCCGGGCTTTGCCTTTGTTCCCCGGTCAAGACGCGGCGGCAAGAGTTTGACGTCGCGATCCTTCGGCGCTGCTGTCCTGCCGGCATCTCAATCATTGCGCCGCGCCCTCACCCCCGCAGCGCGTGTCGCGCTGCCTCGGCGAATGAAATGTCGCCCTTGATCTCGCGCATCGCCATCGAGGTCACGGTGCGGCGCACGCCCGGCAGGCGGCTGAGCTCCTCGCGCAGCATCCGGTCCAGCGCCATCATGTCGACGGTGACGATCTGCAGCAGATAATCGGCCTCGCCGGTGGTGGCGTAGCAGCGGCGGATCAGCGGATGCTTGCGCACCGCCGCCTCGAAGGCATCCGACACTTCGAAGTCGATCGACACCTGGATGAAGGCCTCGATGCCGAAGCCGATGCGGGCCGGATCGATGCGGGTGGAATAACCCTTGATGATCCCGGCCTCTTCCAGCGCCTTCACCCGTTTCCAGCACGGCGTTTTGCTCAGGCCCACGGCCTCGGCCAACTCGCCGAAGGAGACCCGGGCGTCGCGCTCCAGCGCGGCCACTATTCTGCGGTCGACGGCATCCATCACCATTCGTTCTCCTGTGCGGCGAGGAAGATCGCAGATCGTCCTCTATTTGCCACTATTCGGATAACAGAAAGGAACAATGTTCAAGCCAAAAGCGCTATCCTTGTCGCAAGGTCGAAAACCATGCCGGCGCGAGGAGATGAGCCATGGACAAGACGGACTATCACGCCCGCATCGAGGCGCCCGAGATGCGCGACTACGGCGTCTACCTGAAAGTCGACCACTTGCTTTCTTGCCAGAAGCCGCTCGCCGACATGGTCAATGCCGACGAGCTGCAGTTCCAGATCGTGCACCAGGTCGAGGAGCTGTGGATGAAGCTCATCGCCTACACGCTGGTCGACGTGCTCGACTATCTGGAGAAAGAAAATACCCACCGCATCGTCACGCTGATGGGTCGCGTGCACCGGCTGATGCGCATGATGACGGCGCAGCTCGACCTCTTGGAGACCATGTCGCCGAAAGAGTACCAGCAGATTCGCCTGCAGCTCGGCAATGGCAGCGGCCAGGAATCGCCGGGTTTCAAGTTTCTGCTGCGCCTGCCGCCGGATCTGTGGCGGGCCTTCAAGCATGCTTATCTGGACGGCCGCGGGCTGAGCATCGAGGACATCTATGACGCCCGCTACGACCATGGCGATTCCTATGTCGTGGCCGAGGCGCTGATCGAGTTCGACGAGCTGTTCCAGAAATTCCGCGCCAACCACCTCTATCTCATCCACCGCACGATCGGGCTCGGCGCCAAGTCGTTGAAGGGCAGGCCAGTGGAGATTCTCGAAGGCGGCGCCCGCCACCGCTTCTTCCCCGAGCTTTGGGACATCCGCTGCGACATGACGGACCGCTGGGGCGCCGAATACGGCACCGTGCGCGACTCGATCAGCCATCCGCCGCAGGCGGTCGCGGGGTAGGGGAAAGACGATCGCAGGTAGCGTTCCTTCGCGCCCCCCTCTGTCCTGCCGGACATCTCCCCCACTTGGGGGGAGATTGGCAGTTTGGGCGCCACGCCTCCTTGCTGTTACGGTCGAGATTGGCGAAGGCCGGCGCGACATCTGATCTCCCCCCTCGTGGGGGAGATGTCCGGCAGGACAGAGGGGGGCGCTGTCCCGCCGACCTCTCCCTTTTCCATCCAGTTGGAGAACCAGTTGGAGAAATTTTCCCCGCCCTGTCGGAACCTTTGTCCTTGGTGCGTCCTTGGAACACATCAACCGCAACCCGGAGGGACATCGTGGACAATACGCAAACGGCGTGGCAGACCGCCGCCATTCTCATCGCCCGCCTCATCTTCGCCGCCATGTTCGCCATGGCAGTGGCCTTCAAATTCATGGATATGGGCGCCACCGCCGGCTACATCGCCGCCGCCGGCTTTCCGTTCCCGCTGTTTCTGGCCTGGTGCGCGGCGATCCTCGAAGCGCTGCTGGTGGTCGCTTTTCTCACCGGCGCCTTCCTGACGCCGCTGGCGCTGCTCGGCGCGGTCTATGTCACCTTTCTCGGTTTTGCCTTCCATGGCCCGTCGCACTGGGCCGCGAACCAGGCCGAGTTCGGCGCCTTCATGTCGCATTTCCCGTTCGCCGCCGGCCTGCTCTACGCCGCCGTGCATGGGCCCGGCAGCGTGCTGGCCGTCCGCCAAGGCTGGCCGGGCAGGGCGTGAACTCTTCCTTCTCCCCGTTCTACGGGGAGAAGGTGCCCGAAGGGCGGGGCGGCGCCGGCATCAGCAGGCAATGCACTTTCGCACCACAGCTCACATCTGGTCGTTATACGGCTCCTTCATCTGGCCCACCATCCGCGCCAGCTTCGAGAAGGACGGCATGTCGGCTTCGGGCTGGCACTGGTTGGCGAGCTCGAGCAGCCGGATGGGAAAATTGATGGCGTCGCGGTTCGACGGCGAAATGGCCTCGGAGCGCTCCTCGCCGGTCTCGCAGGCTTCGGCCTTGCGCAGCGCGATATCGATCTCCTCGACGCTCAGCACGCCTTTCTTGACGAGCACATGGTTGATTGCGGCGACGGCCATCAGCAGGCCTTCGAGCTGAAGATTGGCGACGTTCATGGCGTTCCTCCCATTGACCTCGCCTCAAGAACGCATGAGGAGCATTTCCGATCCGGGCGGGGACTTACGCGGGATTACACCTCCATCCAGCGCTGGCCATACTCGGTCCAGAGCTGCCTGATCTCGCGGTTGCCGAGCGGCGGCGTCTGGCGATCGCCATAGGCGATGGCGACGGCGCTGAGGTCGTATTGGCCATCGGCCTGGGCGATGAAACGGATCGCTTCGCCGAGCGGCCTCGAATGGAAGATCGGATCGGCCTGGCCTCGGCCAAGGCTGCGAACGCCCGAAATGCTTGCAGGCACATGCCGCATCCGAAAGACGGATGCCATGGCAGGTCTGTCCATGCCGCTCTCCGCGATTCCCTTGGCCGGAATGATTCCATAAGCTCTGGCTAATGGCCAGTCCCGAGCATTTCCGGCACAACCGCTCGGCGGCCTTTTCGACCGGAATCGCGAGCCGTTTCACGCAATAAAGCCGGGCGCGACAGCCCGGCCTCTCCCTTCGCGCCGGCGCCGTCGCCGGCGATCATCACGCATCCAACGCTCCGCGCCTATCGGCGCCAGCGGTGGAACCAGTCCGGATCCGGCGCGGATTGCCTGGCGATCGTCATGCCGATCAGCACGCCGACCACACCGCCGAACATAAAGGCGGTCGAAATGGTGCCGGGATTCTGCTGCACCGTTTCCGACACGCTGTGCGCCTGGCTGCGCAGCTGCCGCGCTGCCCGCGAGGCCCGGCCGGATGCGCCGCTGTAGAGGCTGGAGGCGCGTTCGGTCGCGCTTTGGTACCAGCCCTGCGCTTCCTCGGCTTGGTCGGCGAGCGCCCGGTTCAACCGGCTCACCTCACGCTTCAGGTCCGCGATCTGCTTCTTCATCGCGCCTTCAGAGGCCCTGGAAGACCGCGCGCTGCCGCGTGCGGCGCTGCTTCGCGCTGCGTTGGCGCGGCGGCCCGCCGCGCCCTTGCCGTTGCCGCTGACGGAGTTGGTTGTGGTTGTATCATTGTCAGCCATGGGATTCTCCCTTCTAGCTTCTTGCAACGACCAGAGCGCGGCATGGTTCCGCCGCGGCGTGCCGCGTCTGCAAAGCAAAGGCCGCCGAGCAAGCTCCGCGGCCTTTGGTCGACAAATGGCTTCGGATGTTACTTGCCGCAGTTCTTGTCGTTGACGGTCGGCGCAGCGGTTCCGGGCGAAAGGTGGTTGGCATCCGGCTGCGCGCCTTGCGGGCTGGCCGGGCAGTTCCGGTCCGCGTTCGAATTCATGCCGTAGTCAGAGAGCGGGCCGCCATAGATGCTGCCGGTCGTGCCCGGGTCGACGGCATCGGGATTGGGAACGACCGTCTGACCGCTGCCGGTACCGCTGCTGGAGCCGGTCGAGTTGCCTGAGCCCATATGCCCGGCGCTCTGGGCCAGCGCCGCAGTCGCGAGACCGACCGTGAGCACCGAGGCCGCAAGGGTGGTTTTGAGCATGATTTTCTCCTTTTCTTGGCGAAAGGTCGTCGCGTCGCGAAGAGATCGCGACTGGGGGCGGAACCATTCGGGCTGTCCATGGTTCCGACAAAAATGCCCACCTGCGGCGACCTGTCTCGGTTGGGGTGTTTTTTGGCGGCCAGGCGTTCGCGGCGGGATTCAAAGAGGAATAGGAAAATTTGCCTAATTATATACGTGACAAGGTATGGCCGATTCGGTTATGAAATCACCCGTCAGGCCGGCTCTTCTGGACAGGGGACAATTTGTCCCGACTATGCTGAAACGTATTTACCGGATGTAACCGATTCGGTTACACCTTATGACGGTGGAGATGTCGGGGATCGAACCCGAATGCGGAGGTCGGAAGTCTGCGCGCCGGGGCACCAGCCCCACATCCCCACTACGACTTCCCCGGATGGCTCGGGGAAGAAGGCACCCGTAGCGGGTACGCCACCAGCGACGCCCGGTGGGCGGGAGTGTGAGTGCTTCCTGGGCCGCTCACTCCCCTCCATCGCGCTGGAGGTATGATTCGGGCCTGATTCGGTTGGTTTCGACAAGGCTTCCAAACGCCAAACCACTGGTTTCGCACATTTTCTGGGGATAACTGGCAATGGCCAGCGAGAAACCGACCGATAAAACCGACGAAAAGCGCTTCAACGAGACGCTGAAGCGAATGCTGAAGACGCCACCTGATCCCAAGGGCGGCAGGGCATCGGTCAAGTCGGAACGGAAGGCGCTGGTGCCAGAGCGAGAAATCAAGAGAACAAAAGGTAACTCAACGTAGCGAATAGCCTTGGTTCCAGAAACGCTTTAGCGTACCCTTCTGAACTAGTTTCAAGGGAGGGGTTAATGCAAGTTGATCGTTTTCGGAAAATGCTTCGGGAGTTTTCCAGGCAGGCTAGAACCGGGCAGATAGCGACTAGCACCAGCACAGGGAATGCAGTTGCTGACATCGCCGAGCGGTTAGAGCGCGAGTTGGGAAACTCAATCGCAAATCGCCAGATAAAGAGCGATACTACTATTTCTTTCGCTCCCGATATTTGCCCCTGCTGCGGGAAGTAACCCCACAATGACGGGACGATATGTTGTATCTCCGTATCCTAAGGATGCGGAGCACCCCTACGACATTGCCTTTCAGCTTACGAAAGACGCAACTGAAGTACCTCCAGAGCAAGGGCTTCTGAAGCATGAAGCCGAGCGCACGCTTATGGTTCTGCGAGGCATGTTTCAGCCAGCCGATCAGCGTTTCATAGTGTATTACAAAGAACTCCTCGGCCTTTCTCAATACGGTTTGGTTGGCGAAACGGCTCAGCCCGATCTTGGCATCGACACTCTCCACAACCTGCAACAGCGAATCTTCGACACGGAGAAAGGCCGAATGATTAGCGAGCATATGCGGAAGATCGTTGGATGGCTTTTCTCGATCCTGCTTGGTGTTGGGATCTTCGGTCTGCTGGCTGTATTGGCTGCCCGCTACCTGATTGGGCCAGATCAGACACTTTTGGTAATTCAGCCAGCGCTGGCCATGGTATTGCCCGGCCTTCTCGCTGGTCTTGCGTTCTCATCTTTCCTGCGGTGCCGCGCTGTGACGTTTTTTGATCTTCATGCAATTGATGCCGACCGGTTTACCCCTCCCATGAGGGCCATATTCGCATTGATACTACTTTTCCTGACTGGCGCCTTCCTGAAAGCGGGCGTTTTCGAGATCGCAATAGGCGAAGTCCGCCTGTCGCAATTTGATGCGAATGGCCTCTCAGCTTTCATATTTGGCGCGTTCGTGGGGTTCTCTCAGGAGCCACTAATTTCGCGGATTGAATCCATCAGCAAAGCAGCAGAGCCAAAGGACAAATGAGGAGCGAGCTTCACCTACGGTGACGCATTTTTCTACGCAAAAGCGCTCGCGCTTTCTGCTTAGGCGTGACTGGCTTCACCAATCCGCCGATAGGTGAGGCGCTTGCCTTCGATCTTGGCGAGCAACTGGTCGTGGCGCTCGTTGCCGGTGATCTGGAGCGCGGCGCGGCGATTGTAGCGGAAATCAAACTCGGCAAGGTAGCGATGCAAGTGAGCTTCGCCGCAATGCTGGTAGACGCCGACCATGCCGCGCTTGAAGACCGAGAACACGTTCTCAATCGTGTTGGTGTGGACTTCGCCGCGAGTGTATTCCTTGCGGTAGTGGTTGACCGTCTCATGCTTGGCGTATTCCTCGCCAGTCGTGGTGTAGAGGCGGCTTTCGTCGGTGTAGAGCGTCGATTTGCGGTCGGCGTTGTGCGGACCAGAATATCGCGCACGATGTCCTTGGTGGCGTGCTGGACATGGAAGGAACGGACGGAACCGCCACGCTCGACCAAGGCGACAACAGTACGCTTCTGTGCGCCGCCGCTTTTGCCCCTCTTGAGGAAGGGACGGCCCTTGCGCTGCGGTGAGACGTAGGGAACGTCGCGCTTGCCGATGTAGGTTTCGTCGGCCTCGATTGTCTTGCCTTCGCCACCAAGTGGGCCGGACGACTTAACGTCTTCCTTCATGGCTTCGCGAATGCGGTGAGCCATGAACCAAGCGGTCTTGTAGGTGACGCCAAGCATACGGTGCAACTGGTGCGCGCTCATGCCCTTCTTTGACGAAGCCATGAGGAACGTAGCCAGAAGCCACTTGTTCAAGGCGACCTTGGAGCGCTCGAAAACGGTGCCGACAGTGACAGTGAACCGTTCGCGGCATTCCATGCAGTTGTACAGGCCGGGACGATGAGCCTTGCCTTCCATCTTCTTTATGCGGTCGGCGCGAGCATTGCCGCAATGCGGGCAGTTTGGGCCATGCGGCCAGCGCTGCGCCTCAAGGTGTTCTCGGGCGGCTTCGGCGTCGGTGAAGATCGGGTGAGTGAGTTGCATTTGCGGTGTCCCCTATGCCGCAAATCTATGAAATCGCCCGTACTTAGGAAAATTTGCCTATACGGTGTTGCCGGGTGAGGGCAGTCATGCTATGATTTTATTCATGGTGCTGATTTGCGCCAGCGACCCGCCGCCCGGCGGGTTTTGTTTTTTGCGTGCCATCCATTCGCTGGAAGCGCCGGCACGACAGAGCGGGCGCAAAGAAACGCCGCCTCACCATTTGCCTGTAACACGAGGCCCCCATGCCACGTTACGCCACCATCATCACCGGCGATGACGGCGCCGAGATCGTCAGCGCCATCGGCGAATTTGAGGGCGCAGGCCTGCCGCACGGCTCCGGCCGCATCGAGCAGGTCGCGCCGGGCGTGCGCATCGGCATGGTGCGCGGCGGCACGGTCGATGCCGTTGCCCGTTTCGGCTTTCCGCACCAGGGCCTGGATCATTCGGCGATCGCTGCGGCCAGTGCGATGCTGAAAGCAGCACCGGCGCTGGAGCTGCCAATCTCCCCCCAAATGGTGGAGATGTCCGGTCCGCCCTCCGCGGCTGCAGCGCAGCTGCTGCGGAGGAAGGGCAGGACAGAGGGGGGCGCTGTCCCACCGGCCTTGGCGATTGGCGAGACTGCGTCCAGCCCATTCGACCAGGCATTACCGAAACCGGCCCGCGCCAAGCCGCGCAGGAAACCCGCGCGCAAGGTCCGCAAGGCGGCAAAGGCCGTGCCATCCAACGCCGTAGCCCATGGTTGACGAAAACAAGGCCGTGCGGCGCAAACCCGTTGGCGCCAAGCGGGCGAGGCGAAAGCCGGCTGTTCCTCACGTCGGGGCCGCCATTTCCACCCGCCCGAAGCGCTCGAAAAAGACGCTGGGCGACGACTTCGCGGCAGCCCTGCGCGCCGATTTCCGCGCTCATGGCGCCGGCGTCATCGCCGCGGTCAGGGCGGAAAAGCCCGACCAGTATCTGAAGGTCGTGCTGACGCTGCTGCCCAAGGATTTTTCGGAACGTGTCGATGCCGATAGAACCAGTCTCGAGCAGTTGAGCGATGAGGAGATCCGCAGCCGCATCCGTGGCCTCGAAACGAGCCTCAGGCCGTTCCTCGAAGGAAATGCTGACCTACCTGGCGCTGCTCGAGGAACTGGAACGGAGACGTCGTAACAATCGGCTTGCTGCCTACACGCCGTACAAACGCCAGGCTGAATTTCACGCGGCGGGGGCGACGAACCGCGAGCGCCTGTTCATGGCCGGCAACCAGCTCGGCAAGACCAGGGCAGGCGGCGCCGAGTGGGCCATGCACCTCACCGGCCGCTATCCCGACTGGTGGGTGGGCAAGACGTTCGCTCAGCCGGTGCGGCTCTGGGCCGCCGGCGTCACCGGCGAGGGCACGCGTGACAATCCGCAGCGCGTGCTGGTCGGACCGCCGCAGCGACAGGGCGAATGGGGCACCGGCATGATCCCGGCCGACGCGATCGCCGACACGGTGATGGGCCGCGGCGCGCCCGGTGCGCTGGACAGCGTCGTCGTGCGCTGGGGCGGTGGCGGCGATGTCCAGGCCGGCGAAAGCGTGCTCTCCTTCAAGTCCTACGAGAAGGGCCGCGAGAAATGGCAGGGCGAGACGCTGCACGGCGTCTGGTTCGACGAGGAGCCGCCAATGGATATCTATTCCGAGGGTCTGACCCGCACCAACGCCACGAACGGCATAACCATCGTCACCTTCACGCCGCTGCTCGGCATGAGCGATGTGGTGCTCAGGTTTTTGAATGCGGACGAGATCGGCGAACGGCAGGTTCAAATAAGCCAGTCTTGATTCGTTTTGGTGCAGTATTGAAGATTGGCGAAGGCCGACGCGACGTCCGATCTCCCCCTTGTGGGGGAGATGCCCGGCAGGGCAGAGGGGGGCGCTGTCCCGCCTGCCTACCGAGGTGCTGATCTGCACTCTCAACCCGGTGACGAACGCCCTAAAGTGGAAAAGTCGCGTTCCTTCGCGCCCCCCCTGTGTCCTGCCGGACATCTCCCCCACAAGTGGGGAGATCTGCAGCTTAGCCGACGGCGCCTTTCGTGACCTGAAACCGCGCCGAAACCATGATTTGCGATGTCGCTTTGGACGCAACCGAAGGTGGAGTAGCCTCCGGCCGCGATCCGGAGCCGACATGCGACTGCCAGAACTGCTTCTTGCCTGCGCGCTGCTCTCGGCCTGCACCGGCTCGAGCGGCGACTGGCGCGCCGATGCGATCGCTTCCGCCGAAGCCAGGATGCGCGGCCTGATCAACGATCCGGCGGCGACCTTCTCGCGCGTCGGCCTTACCGGCGACAGCGCGACCGGCCAGACCTGCGGCGTCGTCAGAAGCAAGGTCGGCATCTTCACCAAGGAGGCGCGATTCATCGTCTATATCGACGGCGCCGGCCCTTACGTCGAACCGGGCCTCGGGCATTCCATGTCGCAGGCCGATTTCGACTGGGCCTGGAAGAACGACTGCGTCAACGAAGGATATAAGGGCTAGCGCCACTTCCATTCTCCCCTTGTGGGAAGGTGTCGCCGAAGGCGGTGCCGCTGTCTCACTCCGCTGGAACATCCCTCCCGTCTCGGCGCTGCGCACCGATTCACCTTCTCCCGCAAGGGAGATGCCAGACCGCCCCCTGTCAAAACCATTTCCAGCCCTTATGGTGCGCCTGAAGCGCAAATCGCGCGATTTGCATGCCGTGAGGGGTTCGAAAAATGTATGTAGGCCGATCGTACAGGCTGCTGGATTTCGCGCTTTGGTCGCGGCGCAGCGTCATCTACATGGTCGTGATAAGCGGCCTGGCCATCGCAACCTACCGCCTGCCGGCGACCGCCGGCTTTTCGGTGCCATGGTCGGCCGTGCTGGTGCTCGGCACCACGGTGTCGCTGGTGGCCGGCTTCAAGAATTCGCAGGTCTTCACCCGCAGCAACGAGGCGCTGCAGTCGTTTTCGCAAATCACCGCGAGTAGCCGGCTGTGGTCGAACTTCTGCCGGGAATTCACCGATGCCGCGACGGCGCGGCAGCTCATCTATCGCCACCTTGCCTGGCTGGCAGCGCTGCGTTTTTCGCTGCGCCGGCCGATGCCATGGGAGTCGCTGGCGCGCGCGGCCAATCTCGAATACCGGCGCCGCTATCAGGTCCAGGAAGACAAGGGCTCGCTTGGCGATGAATTGCGCGGGCTGCTCGGCGCGGAAGCCGAAGGCGTGCTGAAAGCGCCGCAGCCGGCGCTCGCGCTGCTGGAACAGCAATCGGCCACGGTCAACGGCTTGCTCAAGAACGCCGCCGTGCCGGCCCCGGTCTATTCCGAACTGATGAAACTCATCCGCGACTTCCATGATCAGCAGGCGCGCTGCGACCGCATCAAGAACAATCCCTATCCGCGCCAATATGCGATCGTCAGCACGATATTCATGATGATCTTCTGCACCTTGCTGCCTTTTGGCATGGTCCCGGTCTTCGCCGACATGGGCAAGCTTGGGGGGACGCTCGGGGCCGTCGCGATCTGGTTGACGATCCCGTTCAGCGCGCTGCTCGGCTGGGCGTATATGTCGCTCGACCTTGTCGGCGAAAGCAGCGCCAATCCCTTCGAAGGCAACGCCAACGACGTGCCCATCTCGCAGATCTGCCGCGACATCGAGATTGAGTTGCGCCGCGGGCTTGGGGAGACGGACCTTCCCGCGCCGCTGGCGCCGGTGAACGACATCGCGATGTGAAAAACGCGAGTTCCTCGCCCCGCGCGAAACGCCGCGCAGCAGCCGGAGAGGGGGCTTCGTAGGGCGCGGCTTTCTCACTCGTGTTCTTTCATCAAAGCGCGGCCCCGCTCCGTCGCGGCTTCGCCGCGCCGCCTCTCCCCCACTTGCGTCGGGGCGAGGAACTGGAGTTGCCATGACCCGCCACGTCACCTTCATGACCATCGACGATGCCGGCCACTATTCGCCTCAGCAGCGCGCCGAAATCATCGCCGCCTTTCCGATGTCCTGTTTGAGCTCGTTGTTCGGAAGATCAAGCCGACGATGGAGAAGTGATCAGGCGCTGGTGACTGGCATGCGGCGCTACAGGGTGGCTCCAGCGCAGTGCCGTCATGGCCGAGGCTCCGGCTATCGGTTCATCGATCAACCGCAACGCTTGCCGCACCGCTGACTCCCTTAGGCGCTCGAGCCGCTGGAAGAAGCAGGCCACAACGCCTATCTATGGAGCAATTCAAAGGAGGTGTGACATGGCTTTATCCACCGAACGCGCCGTTCTTGCCGGCGGCTGTTTTTGGGGCATGCAGGATCTGATCCGGCGCTTGCCCGGCGTGGTTTCGACGCGCGTAGGCTATAGCGGTGGCGACGTTCCCAATGCCACTTACCGCAACCACGGCACCCATGCCGAGGCGATCGAGATCGTCTATGATCCGGCCAGGACCAATTTTCGCACGCTGCTCGAATTCTTTTTCCAGATCCATGATCCGACGACGAAGAACCGCCAGGGCAACGATGTCGGCATGAGCTATCGGTCGGCGATTTTCTACACCAGCGATGAGCAGAAACAGATCGCCGAGGACACTATCGCCGACGTCGACGCCTCCGGCCTGTGGCCCGGCAAGGTCGTGACCGAGCTCGCTCCGGTCGGGCCGTTCTGGGAAGCGGAGCCCGAGCACCAGGACTATCTCGAACATTACCCCAACGGTTATACCTGTCATTTCGTGCGTCCGGGGTGGAAGCTTCCGGTCCGCCAGAAGGCCGCCGCGTCATAGACCGGCCGGCCTGTCCAACATAATGGATGTCGCCTAGACAGCGGTTCTGGGTCAATGACATGCATCAATACGAAGATTGAAAGGCGCGTCACCTGAATCGGGTTCAGCGCGACGCGCTTTAGTCTCCGCGACTTGAGGTCAGCCCGCCACGCCGGAAGGCATGGCGGGCTTTTTTTCGTTCCCGCCTTAGCCGCCACAAAGGTGCATCGTTCGCGGCCGTGAAGAAACCGCTCCATCTATCTGTTTTGGCTCAAGTCCGAACGGAAACCGCAACGCGTTTTTGCTGGAATTGCCTTTTGCCTGTCAGCCCTTGGCGCGGCGGCCTTCCTGCTCTTGGCTGCCGATCCAATGGGCACGGATACGGTCGCTGGCCTCGAGATAAGCCATGTCGATAAGATATGTCAGGAGCTTCTCGCCATCGGCTTCCGCCTTCTGGCGAAGCTCCCGCAAGATGCCCTGCGCAAATTGCAGGTTTTCCATTTTGCTAGGCTGGTCCATGGGTGCCCCCCAAATGTCGGCGCGGAAATTTTGACCCACTATGCTTGTATGAACATTGTGGCCCCGCTCGCGGTGAAGCTGTACTCGGTTGTACCAACCTGTTGGACATTGCGCGGAAATGTCGATATTTTGCGCGCCCAATCGGACAGCGACCATGCACGATGAGGGCGGCACTCCTGACAAGCTTCAAGCCATGCTTGACGTGATTGCCAGGAGCGAGCCCTCGAGCGCCGGTGGGTCGGCCGATTTCGGCCGGTTGAGGGCCGACGCCGCCAAGGCCGCCGGCGTGCTGATTGAATACTATGGCGACGCGGCGCTGGAACGAGCGAAGCTTATCGAACTCCGATCGCCCCACTCGCATTTCGCGCGTATGGTCACGGCTGAAATCGGCAGGCGCGGCAAGCCGCGGCCTGGAAGCTAGAGCAATTCCAGGAAAAGCGTGACACGGTTTTCCGCCAGCAATTGCGTCAAGGCAAAGAGGCAGGGCGGTTTGGCGTTTCCGTGAAACGGTGAACCGCTCTAGGCCGCGAACAATCGGCGAAAGCTGCCTCAGGACGATCTTCGCCTCCCCAATCTTGCGCCAAGCCGCTGTTCGACCTCTTCCTCGATGTTGTCCAGAAGATAGGACAACATGTCGTGGCCTATCGATCGCGCGATATCCTTGGCCTGCCCAAGATGACTGTGGATTTCGCGCAGCGCCTGTTCTTCGCACGAGGCATCCGTCGTCAGGTCGACGAACCATCCAGAGTAGAGCGCTGCCTCGCCCACCTCGTCGACGCAGCATTGGCCGACGGCCAGGATCTTGCGCAGTCCCATCTTCTGCGAGCGGACCCGGTAGGCTTCCCGGAAGCCGGACCTGCGCTCTATTGCCTTGCGGATCGCCAGTCGAACCCTTGGACGGTCGTCCCGGTCGACGCTCTGCATCCATCGTTCCAGCGACGCTCTGTGCGAGAGGGTCAGGCCGAAATAGTCGGAAAGATTGGCGTCGCCGTAGATACGGTCGCGCTTGATGTCCCAGGTCCAGAACCCGTCGATCGATGGATACCGCATGTGCACGTTTCGGCTGTGGTCAGGCGCCGACGTCATGAAAACCGCCTCGTACGGCTTCAATTTCGGCAACACTATGTAGCAAAAAACTGAAAGAAACAAAGGTGGCCTTTTGTACAAGGCGCGAAGTCATAAGGCTTGCCCCTTGTGGCAATTTTGGTCGTCATAGTTGATTAATCAAAAACAATACGGCAAAAGAAATTTCTTGAGCCGAAAGAATTTTCGCTTTGATATGCAACCGCAGAGAGGGTCACCCCGCTAAGCACAGCGGGCGGAAGGCGAAACAATTCAAGAGGTTGCATTGCTATGAGACATACGGTCGAAAATTCTTATATATTATAAGGTTGATAAAACCATATGCCTGCTGTTGCCTAAGACAGTGCAAAGCCGCGACCTCATGACTGCCAACCGCCTGTTTCCCTGATGTGCCGCGCGGCTCCATTCGACTTAAGGTCATCGTCTCTCAGGCCGACCTCTGCTGCGGCTCGCCGCCGACCTCACCGCCGGCAGCCGAATCATCGGCGATCCGATCGTGCTCGAACTGGCGTGCTCCGGGCATGGCTTGCAGCCACGACTCGCGGCGTCCGATCCAAAGCTCGTAGCCGGGCACCAGCCCTTCGGTCGGTGCAATGTCAAGGCTGCCGATCGTGACTTCGGCCTCATCCTCGCCGATGTACGGAACACGGCTTCCGCAGGTAGGACAAAAACTTCGAGCGCCATAGCTGCTGGTGATGCCGGTTGTTTCGAACGCGTGAAGCGGCCAAACCGCATAGGCATGGAAGGCCGATCCGCTTGTCTTGCGGCAGTCCTTGCAGTGACAAAGGCCGACGCGCAGCGGCTCGCCGGCGACCTCGAACCGCACGCCGCCGCATAGGCAACTGCCGCTGCGCTTGATCTGATTGGACATCACCGGTTCTCCTGCAGGCTGATCCGGGTGCGGCCAGGCCGCTGCCCGTTACAATTCACCCGGGGACGGAACGTTCCGCGCCCGGGCGTGCGCGGCGTCGTTCAATTGGGGAAATCGAAGACCGGCTCCGCGCATCGATAGAGGCGGCATTCGCCATCGCGGGTCGGCACCGGGATCGACACCGGCACTTCGGGCCAGTCACATTCAGTCCCAAACTGGCGCACGAAGCGGTCATAGGTGTCGGGTCCGGTGGTCAGCACGGCGGCGTGGCGGTTTCGGATGAGCGCTTGCGCCGCAGCGCAGGTCATGGCGCGCGTGTCCGGCCTTGCGTAGGCGGCGCTTGCCGCGCACGCAATCATGCCGGCAATGAGTGTGATCGACCGAGTTCTCATGGGACACCGGATTTCGACGTTGCCGCAGCCGAATATGGACCGCCGCTAGAACACCGCAAGATATTTCAGCAACGAGATGATCCCGATGATGATGACGATGATCTGCGCGATCTGCCGCGTGCGGCCATCGAGCGGGAGGCGCTGCACGAGATAGAGCACAAGGATCACAACGAGGAAGGTGATCAGGATGCCGATGAGTATCGATGCGCCCATAAGCGTGCCTCCGTTTTGTCCCCAGGACCGCCCCGACCGGGCTGCCCCAAACGTTGCGGACATAAAGATGGTTCCACGACGATGAAGTGGAACAGGACCAACGGCGGGGCGTTGTTCAGCATCTTTGAATATTCAGGAAGGGAATATGGAAGACGTATTCGGCACTGCTACCACCACTCTGCCAACGCTGAATAACATCGGTCGGAAGGTGGGTGGAACACGCGGGTCGATTGCAAGTTGATTTCGTAACAACAGGCGCTGGATCGCGCTTCAGAGAAGAGGAAAAGCCATGAGTCTCGGCACAATTCTTATCATCATTCTCATTCTGGCCTTGCTGGGCGGCTTCAGCGGCTTGGGCGGCGGGCCTTTTTACGGCACGGGCTATTATGGCGGCGGCGGTCTCGGCCTGCTTCTTGTTATCATCATCATTCTGGTCGTGCTCGGACGGATCTGATAGCCGGCCAGGCGGTCGGACCGGTTCAATCAAGCCAGCGCATTCCTGAGCTTTACAACCGGTTGCTCAGCATGAAGGCCAGGCGATGAAGTGCACATCGTGGTCGGGCACGCAGTGGTGAACCCAGACATGTTTGCACGCTGTTCGGCCAGCTGGCGGCCATTCATGCTCGGGATCAGGGCCGGAAATTGCGATTGTGAACTTGTTAGCTTTCGTGCCCGCTGCATTCGAGGCAGACGATGCTGCGCCCCGGACAATTAATGCGGTGCGTGCCCCCCGGGCAGCAATGGCCGTTCGAGCTCATCCAGCGCGCGCAAACGAAAACCTTCTTTGCCCCGTGACAGCGGGAGCATTCCTTGGGACGCATCAATTCCTCCCGTGATGGGACGCGATGTTCCGCTTCAACGACCGTATTCATCCGTTTAGTCCCCAACCCCTGAATTATCGGTCACATGTTAGTTCACCATTCTTTACATTAGGGTTTATGAATGTGAAAGGCACGAAGCGTCATGACGCTTTCACCTGATTGTGCGCTTTCCCTTTGCGCCGCCCTTGCTAGATGTGATGCCGTTTAACGCGCCGGCCGATTCTGGCGGGCAGGGCAGGCAACGGGAACCTTCTTGCAATGACATGGACCGGCACGGGTGCGCTTTTCATCCTGGTAGCCACCTATGCCGGCGTCGCCGTCGGCCGCATTCCGGGCCTGCGCCTTGATCGCGCCGGCATCGCGCTGCTGGGCGGCGCGGCCATGATCGCCATCGGCGCGATCAGCATTGAAGATGCCTACAAAGCCATCAATTTCGATACCATCACGCTGCTGCTCGGCATGATGATCGTGGTTGCGCATCTGAAGGTTTCCGGGGCGTTTCGCGCCCTCGGCGGCTTTGCCATCGAGCATGCCCATGCACCCTTCATGCTTCTGGTGATGGTGACGCTGTTGACCGGCGTGCTCTCGGCCTTCCTTGTCAACGACGCGATCTGCCTGGTGATGGCGCCGATCGTCGTCCATGTCACCCGCGTCATCAACCGCAACCCGGTGCCTTACCTTATCGCCACCTGCACGGCCTCGAACTGCGGCAGCGTCGCCACCATCACCGGCAATCCGCAAAACATGGTGATCGGCGCCCTGTCCGGCATTTCCTATCCGGCTTTCACGCTGGCGCTCGCGCCGGTGGCGCTGTTCGGTCTGCTTTGCGTCATCGCCATCGTTCGCATCGTCTACCGCGCCGAATTCTCGCGCCCCGCCGAGCTAAGCCCGGAGGTCTATCGCGGCCGCATGCTGCCCGGGCAGGTGCTGAAGGCCACCATCGTCTGCCTGCTCTTGGCGCTGGCTTTCTTCGCCGGCGTTCCCGTCGCCAAGGCGGCGCTGATTGCCGGCGCGTTCCTGCTGGTCACCCGGGCAATCAAGCCGCGGCGCATCTACCGCGAGATAGACGGGCCGCTGCTCTTCATGTTTGCCGGCCTGTTCGTCGTGGTGGCGGGCGCGGAGCGCACACTGCTCACGCCCGACATGATCGCATGGGCGAAGAACATCGGCCTCGACGATGTCTGGCGGCTGTCGGGCTTCACGGCGGTGCTTTCCAACATCATGAGCAATGTGCCGGCGGTGCTGGCGCTGCGCCCCTTTGTTCCCGGGTTGGAAAACCCGCAGCGCGCCTGGCTGGTCGTGGCGATGAGCTCGACGCTTGCCGGCAATTTCACGCTACTCGGTTCGGTCGCCAACCTGATCGTCGCCGAGCAGGCAAAGGCGGCCGGCAAGTTGCTTTCCTTCTCCGCTTTCTTCAAGGTCGGCCTGCCGCTGACGCTGGTGACGCTTGTCGCCGGCACTGCCTGGCTCGCTTTCACCTCCTGACCGTTGATTTTCCACCTCCGATAAAAATCTGTCGCGCTCCATCATCGAATCGATTGCGCAAACGTTTCGATGGCTCTAAGGTTTTGCCATATCCGCCGCAGAGCGGACGGGAAACGCGAGATAGGGAGGAGCGCTTGCGGGCACTCCGTGAGAGCCGTCATGCCGACAATGGCTGAGGTCGCGCGCCGCGCCGGCGTCTCAGTTTCGACCGTTTCGCATGTCGTCAACCGCACCCGTTTCGTCTCTCCCGAGAAGGCGCAGCTCATCAACGATGCCATCGCCGCGATGGGCTACCAGCCCAACGAACTGGCGCGCTCGCTGAAGGTGGCCTCGACCAGGAGCGTCGGGCTCGCCATCTCGGCAATCTCAAATCCTTATTTCACCGACATCATCTGCGCCGTCGAAGCCGAATGCGCGCGCCTTGGCCTGATGGTGTTTTTGTCCGACACCCAGGAGGACCCCGATCGCGAGCTCAAGGTCGTGCGCGCCTTCCACCAGCGCCGGGTCGACGGCGTGATCCTGGCGCCTTCGGGCGCGCCGCAGCGCGCGATCGAGTATCTCGCCGACAAGAAGGTGCCGTGCGTGCTGATCGACCGCTTCGCCGACGACCGCCTCGACCAGATCGGCGTCGAGAACGAGACGGCGATGCGGGCGCTGATCGAGCACGTCGCCTCCTTCGGCCACAGGCGCATCGGCTATATCCCCGGCCAGCCGGGGCTCGCCACCACACGCGAGCGTATCGACGCCTTCCGCGCCTCGCTCGCCGCCAATGGACTTGAATGTCTGCCGCACTATGTCTCGCCGGAGAATGTCGACACGGGCGCTGCCACAGCATCGACGCATGCGATCCTGTCGCTGCCGACGCCGCCCACCGCATTGGTCACCGGCAACAACATGACGACGATCGGGGCAGTCCGCGCCATTCGCGAGAAAGGTCTTTCCATCCCGCACGATCTGTCGCTGGTCGGCTTCGACGATTTCGAATGGGCCGACTGTTTCGAGCCGAGGCTGACGCTGGTCGAGCAGCCCTGCACCGAGATCGGCCGCCAGGCGGCGGCGCTGCTCAGCGCCCGCATCGCTTCCAGTGACGCCGCACCCCACGCCGTGCGGCTGCAGGCGACGCTGCATGCGCGTGAATCCTGCGCGAAGCCAGTCCACACGAGGCCAGCATGAGCGCGCCGCTGCTCTCCGTCACCGGCGCGGTGAAGCGCTTCGGCGGCGTGCAGGCGCTGCGCGGCGTCGATTTCGATCTGAAGGCCGGCGAGATCCATGCGCTGCTCGGCGAGAACGGCGCCGGCAAGTCGACGCTGATGAATCTTCTGTCCGGCGTCCACACGCCCGACGAGGGCGAGATCCGCATCGACGGCAAGCCGGTCACTTTCAGCAATCCGCGCGAGGCGCAGGCTGCCGGTATCGCCACCATCTTCCAGGAGCTCGACCTCGTGCCATCGCTCGACGTCGCGGCGAACCTTTTCCTTGGTCGCGAGCTGATGCGGCCGGGCGGCCTGCTCGACGTGCCGGCGATGCGCCGGGAGGCAAGCAAGCGACTGCAGGCGATCGAGCTCGCCATCGACCCGGCGCGCCTCGTCGCCGACCTTTCCATCGGCCAACGCCAGGTGGTGGCGATCGTCAAGGCGCTGTCTTATGCCTCGCGCGTGCTGATCATGGACGAGCCGACGGCGGCGCTTACCGTCGGCGAAGTCGAGCGACTGTTCGACATCATGCGAAAGCTCGCTGCCACCGGCGTCGGCATCGTCTATATCTCGCACCGCCTCGAGGAAGTGCCCGATATCGCCGACCGCGTGACGGTGATGCGCGACGGCCGTGTCGCCGGCATCACCGAGCCGCATGCGCCGCAGGCCGAGCTGGTGCGGCTGCTGGTCGGGCGGCCGCTGGACGAGCTTTATCCGGGGCGCGCCAAGAGCGCCGGCAAGACGCTGCTCAGGCTCAAGGATGCTAGCTTCAAACTCGCCCGTGAAAGCGCCGGCTGGCAGCCGCCGAGCGGCATTTCGCTCGAGGTAAGGCAAGGCGAGATCGTCGGCCTTGCCGGCATCATGGGGGCAGGGCGCACCGAACTGCTCTCCGCGCTCTATGGTACTGGCCTTGCCGGCCGCTGGCAGGGCGAGGTCGCGGTCGACGGCAGGCCGGTGAAGCTTGAATCCATCAACGCGGCGCGCAAGGCCGGCATCGCCTTCGTCACCGACGACCGGCGCGGCAGCGGCCTGATGCTGAGGATGGCGGTCGGTCTCAATCTGGTGATGTCGGTGATCCGCCGCATCTCGCCGGCCGGCCTGATGTCGGCGCGCCGCCAGGCGGAGGCTGTGAGACAATCCTTCGGCCAGTTCGACATCCGCCCGAAGAATCCCGACATCGCCGTCGGAGCGCTTTCCGGCGGCAACCAGCAGAAGGTGGTGCTGGCGAAGGAAATCCTCGGCAATCCGCGCCTGCTGCTGCTCGATGAGCCTACGCGCGGCGTCGATGTCGGCGCGAAAGGCGAGATCTATGCCCGGCTGCGGGCGCTGGCGGCACAGGGGCTGGGCATTCTGGTGGCCTCCAGCGAGATGCCGGAGCTGATCGGGCTCTGCGACCGGATCGTGGTGCTGCGCCAGGGGCGCAATGTGGCGGAATTCAACGGCGGCGTCGACGAGCACACCGTGCTTGCCGCGGCAAATGGCAGGGAGGCCTGATGTCGGACCAGAAGATTGAGAGGACGGCTAACCCGGCGATGCCAAGCCCGACGGCCGCGCCAGCTGCGGCGCAAAAGCATCGCGTCGACCCGCTGGCCATCATCGTTCGCTTCCAGAGCCTGATCGGCCTGGTGCTGGTGGCGATCGGCGGCGTCATCTTCTCGCCGCGGCGCCATGGCGAGATCCTGTTCCTCAATCCCGACAACATCGCCAACATCGTGCGCGCCGTGTCGGAGACCGGCATCATCGCCATCGGTATGACCTTCGTCATCATCACCGCCGGAATCGACCTGTCGGTCGGCGCGGTGCTCGGCCTCTCCGCCGTGGTCACCGCCACCATGATGATCTCCGGCGGCTTCGGGCTGATCCCGACGATTTTGGCCGTGCTCGCCATGGGAGTCGTCTTCGGCATCGTCCAGGGCACGATCTCCACCCGCTTCCGGCTGGAGCCCTTCATCGTGACGCTGGCCGGCCTGCAGGCGGCGCGGGGCCTGGCGCTGATCGTGTCCGGCAACCAGTACATCAACATCTCCTATGGCGACGGCCCGGGCCTCGCGCCTCCGGTGTTCGCGGTGCTGGGCGAGCGCCTGTTCGGCAACACCGTGCCGGTGGCGACCATCGTCTTCATCATCTTTGCCGCGATCGCTACGCTGGTGCTCAACACCACCCGCTTCGGCCGCTACGTCTATGCCGTCGGCGGCAACGAGCGCGCCGCGCGCATTTCCGGCGTGCCGGTGTCGATGGTGAAGATCTCGGTCTACGCCATCACCGGCTTTGCCTCCGCCCTTGCCGGCATCGTGCACGCCGGCCAGTTCAACTTCGGCAGCGCCAATGACGGCATGGGCTATGAGCTCACCGCCATCGCCGCCGTCGTCATCGGCGGCACCAGCCTGTTCGGCGGCGCGGGCTCGATGGTCGGCACGGTGGCCGGCACCATCATGCTCGGCGCTTTGGCCAACATCCTTCAGCTCAACAACATCACCCCCGCCACGCAGTTGCTCGCGACCGCCGCGATCATCGTGCTCGCGGCAGTGCTTCAATCCCTCGTTCGCCGCCGCGAGGGTTTGGGGCGATAGGAGGCCGGCGGCAGCATTCCCAAGGACTGGAAATCACGGACTGAAACCAAAGGTCTGGCGCCCCGCCAGACAAGGAGGAGAGAGAGCATGAGAACCACACAGAGAGGATCGCGCGTACTTCGGACCGCGCTTCTGGCCGGTGCCGGCCTGTGCATTGCCGGAGCCGCCCAGGCCGCCGATCCGATGGTCAAGGCCTGTGCCAAGGACGGCCAGTTCGTCATCGGCTTTTCGCAGGCCAACAACGCCGAGCCCTATCGCCAGCACGTCAATGACGAGCTGACGGCGGCGGCCAAGGAAGTGCCCGGCTTCACGCTGCAGATCGCCGACGGCGCCGGCAACGTCAACACGCAGACCTCGCAGGTCGACAACTTCATCACCCAGAAGGTCGACCTGCTGCTGATCTCGCCCTTCGAGGCCGCGCCGCTGACGCCCGCCGTGAAGCGCGCCATGGATGCCGGCATCCCGGTGATCGAGCTTGACCGCAAGACAGTGGGCGACCCCGGCAAGGACTACACGGCCTTCATCGGCGGCGACAATTTCAAGATCGCCGAGGAAGCCGGCAAGTTCACGGCCACGAAACTTCTTCCCGATGGCGGCGAGGCGGCGGTGCTGGAAGGCCTGCCGAGTTCGACGCCGGCGGTGGAGCGCTTGAACGGCTTCAAGGAAGGCGTGAAGGGCAATGCCAAGATCCAGATCGTCGCCGAGCAGGCCGCCGACTGGGTTCCGGATAAAGCCCAGACCGCCTTTGCCGCCATGCTGCAGGCGCATCCCGACATCAAGGTGCTCTATGCCTCCAACGACATGATGGCGGCCGGCGCGCTGCTCGCCGCCAAGGGCGCGGGCAAGGACGTCAAGATCATCGGCACCGACGGCCTGCCAGGCCCGGCCGGCGGCATCGAAGCCGTGGCCAAGGGCGACTGGGCGGCGACCTTCACCTATCCAACCGGCGCCAAGGAAGCGATCGAGATGTCGAAGAAGATCCTGCTCGATTGCGCGACCTCGGTGGATGCGACCGTGACCGTGGACACCACCGCGATCACGGCGGAGAACGCCAAGTCGATGATGGGGAAGTAGGCGCGCCGAACTTCGAAGATTGAGATGGCAAGGCCCCTACGAGGGGCCTTGCTTGTTTTGGTGAGGCCCCACCAGAGCGGTTCGGCGTTCGCGGCCTCGCCGAACCGTTTTTTGCGCAATTCCGGACGGAAGGCCGTGGCGAAGTCGCCGAGCCCACCCCGTCAAGCACTTTTCCTGGAATGGCTGTGAGCGCCTTCGCTCGCCATCCTCGCCCGTATCAGCGTCGCGGCGGCGTGGCCGGCGGCGGTGACATAGTCGGGATTGTGATGGATCAGCATGCACGAAAAGGCGCCGTCCATCAAAAGCACGATCTCGCGCGCCAGCATCTTCGCCGCGCCGACATGGTGGCTTGAAAGCGCCTCGGCCAGCCATTTCTCGAAATTGGTCTTGTGGCGTGCTCCAGCCTTCACCGCCGGATGCCCAGGCATCGCCGCCAACTCGGCAGCCGTGCGCAGGAAGCCGCAACCCTTCCATTTGGGATGGCGGGCCACCCGCGCCAGGTTGGTGAAGATAGCCTCGACCTTTTTGTCCGCTCCGCCTCCCGCCGCGTCGAACCAGCCTGCCATCTGCTCGAGGTTAGGCTGGTCGCGACCGTCGAGATAGGCCGCGATCAGATCGTCCTTGCTCTTGAAATGGTAGTAGAGCGTGCGCTTGGTGAGTCCTGCTTTTTCAGCCACGGCGTCGACGCTGACGCGTCCGATGCCTTCGGCATAGAAGAGCTTGGTCGCTGCGTCGACGAGGCGCTTTCGGGTGGGATTGGGCTGTTCGCTCATCATGTAAGTATACCGCCTAGTGAATATACAAGCAATCGAAAGCGTGCTCCCTTCCCGCCGACCGCCGGAAAGGATAAGTCATGACCGAACTCGTGCTGAGCGAGACGCGCGACCGCGTCGCGATCCTCACCCTCAACCGCCCCGACAAGCTGAACGCGCTGAACTACGCGCTGATCGACCGGCTGCTTTCGCTCCTCGACCTGATCGAGACGGATGACGGCGTGCGCGCCGTCATCCTCACAGGGGCAGGGGATCGCGCCTTCTCCGCCGGCGCCGATATCCACGAATTCTCGTTGAGCGTGGCAGAAGGCACCGATGCCGCGCTGCGCGATTTCGTCATGCGCGGCCAGCGCCTGACGGCGCGGCTCGAAGCCTTTCGCAAGCCCGTCATCGCCGCCGTCAACGGCATCGCCTTCGGTGGCGGCTGCGAGATCACCGAAGCCGTGCCGCTGGCCATCGCCAGCGAGCGCGCCTTGTTCGCCAAACCCGAGATCAGGCTCGCCATGCCGCCGACTTTCGGCGGCACGCAGCGCCTGCCTAGACTTGCGGGACGCAAACGTGCGCTGGAACTGCTGCTGACGGGCGATGCGTTTTCGCCGGCGCGCGCAGCCGAGCTCGGCCTCGTCAACCAGGTCGTGCCGCATGCCGAGCTGATGCGAGCGGCCTTCGACCTTGTCCGTCGCATTCTCGGCTATTCACCGACGGCGGTCGCCAGCATCCTCACCGCGGTGGCGCGCGGCATCAACTCGAGCATCGCGGAAGGTCTGCTGGTCGAAGCCGAGCAATTCGCCCGCGTGGCCCCGACAGCGGACCTGCGCGAAGGCTTGAGCGCGTGGATCGAGCGGCGGCAAGCGGTCTATGACGGTTCGTGGACGCATGTCACCTGGCCCGCTGAGGCAAGACGAGCCAAGCGATGGCTCGACCGCACGGCAGGCGGCGATATGCCGGGGTGATCGGCTGCCCTTTATGCCACTGCCTTGAATGGCGCAGGCGCCTGAACCCGCGCCGCTGCCGCCAGCAGGTCGGTCTGGGTGATCAGGCCCAGAATGCGCCGCTCGCCATCGACGATCACCACGGCATGGCTGCGGCCGTCTGTCAGCGCCGGCAGCAGGCTCATCGCCGGCGTGTCGGGTGAGGCCGTGCCGGCCTTCGACATCACCCCTTTGACCGTGTCGGTCGCTCTTGTCAGCTCGCGCAGACCGACCGCGCCGGTGAGCCGGTCGTCCGCGTCGACGACCGGCAAGGTGCGGATGTTGTGGTCGATCAGTTGTCTGCGCGCCTCGTCGGCGGAGGCCGTATCCGGCACCGAGATCACGTCGCAGGACATGATGTCCCGGCAAAGCAGCGTGCGCTGCGAGCGCACCATTGCCTGCAACTCGACCTGGCGCAACAGGCGCTCGAGGTCGTCACGGTCGATGTCGAAGGTCTCGTCGAGCGCCGAGAGCGCGGCATCGACATCCTCGGGTCGGAAGCCGACGCGCTCGGCCGGCGGCCGGTCGGTGGTGCCGTGGCCACCGGCGGCGGGTAGATGCACATGGGGATAGTTGCGCCGCGACAGTTTATGAAAAAGGAAGCCGAGCGCGACCAGGATCATCGAATTCAGCGCCACCGGCACGAAGGGAAACAGAAAGCCGGCAGCGGCAACCGCCGGCCCGCCGAGCACGCCGGTGAGCGCCGCGGCGCCGCCCGGCGGATGCAGTGAGCGCGTGAACGACATGGCGGCGATCGCCAGCGCCACCGCGAGGCCGGAGGCGATCACCGTGTCGTGCACGAAATGCGCCACCGTCACGCCGACCAGCGCCGATATCGTGTTGCCTCCGATGATCGACCAAGGCTGCGCCAGCGGGCTCGACGGCACGGCAAAGAGCAGCACGGCGGAAGCGCCCATCGGCGCCACCAGCAGCGCCACATGCGGGCCGCTGCCCATGGCAAACCCGCTGATCATGCCGGTGAGCGCGATACCGACGGTCGCACCGATGCAGGCGATCAGCCGCTCGCGCAGCGTCGCGCCGGCCAGGATCGGAACAAAGAGGCGAAACGCCATGGCGGGTCCTGTGGAACGGAAATCCTGTGTCGTCGGCAATGCCGTCCAAGGCGGAAATTGGAAAGCCAAACCAATCCGCTTCGTCGGCGATGCAGGGAATATTATTGCGCGCTGCGGAGCTGCGGGGGCGCCACCAACGGCCTCGGCTTTGCCAATCGCGCCGGGGTCTTGCGACAGTTTGCGGAATCGGTGCGGCAACTTGCCGACGAAATGTCGCTTGCTTCGGCCAGGAGCGCCGCCGGCGTATGGCGGCTGGCGGGCAATGCCGGCTCTGCTCCGGCTTGAAGACGATCGCCGTCAAGTCGAACGAGGCGCGACGCGCCTCGTTCTCGGGGATGGCGGACCAAACGGAAGCTCGGATCAAGGGGTTACCGCGACATGGCCCTTCATGTTGGGATGGAAGCGGCAGAAATAGTCGACAGCTCCCGGCGCCTTCAGCGTCACCTTGCCCTTCGACTTTGCCGGGATCATCACATCCCAGCCGCCTTTCACCGTCGCGGTGTGGGCAATCACGTCCTTGTTCGTCCATTCGATCGTATCGCCAACCTTGGCCTGAACGCTTGACGGCGAAAACACCAGCTTGTCGATCGTCACCTCGATCGTCGCCGCGAGCGCCGGCGAGGCGCTGAGTGCCAGCGCCAGCGCGGCCACAGCGATTCCAGGAAAAATGTGAAACGGTTGGGCTCGGCGACTTCGCCGCAGCCGTCCGTCCGGAATTGCGTCAAAGCAATTTAGCGGCCTCATTTCAACATGCCGGCGACATGTTCGGCATGTTGCTCATGCCCCTGGAAGATTTTCAGGCCGGTCTCCAGCAGGCTCTTCAACTCCGCATTGCTGGCCGAGGGGATGAGCAGGGTCTCGAGCGCGCTGTCGACCTGCTTATGATAGGCCACTTCGTTGTCGATATAGGCCTTGTCGAAGTCGGCACCCTTGAGCTTCTCCAGCTTGGCGCGCTCTTCCTTCGCCGCCTTGGCCAGCGCCTTGCTGGTGTCATTGTCCTCGGGCGTGACTTTCAGCTTCTTCACCAGGTCGAGCGCCTGCTTGTTCACCGCCGCATGGTCGCGCTCCATGTCCTTGGCAAAGGCGACGACCTCCTTGTTTTTCGATTTCTTGATCGCCTGTTTCGCCGCCTCGATATCAATCGTGCCGGCCGTGTAGGCGATGTGGGCGATCTGCGGGTCGGTGGGCTTTTCGGCGGCGAGCGCCAGCGGCGCGGCGCCCACGAAGAGAACGGCGGCGAGGGCGGTGGTCGATCGCATGAACATGGCATCTCCTTCGCCCGGCGCGCATGGCTTCGGGCTTCATTTGTGGTTGACTGCCATTGGATGCGGGCAGGAGCGAAACGTTCCCGGGAAATGGGGAGATTCTGCAGGGACACGATGGTCCTGCATTGTTCGTGAGACCTGTTACGGAGATTTGCGCGAGGCGCTTCTCGACCGCCGCATCCCTTGGCCGATGGCAGGGCATGGGTCCTCGGGCTACGCGTCAGCTTCGCTTTCCGCTGCGCCCGAGGATGACGACCTCAATCGCCGAACCCCAGACGCTTCATCACCGCCTGGGTCAGCCGTTCGCAGCGTCGGCCGGCGAAGGGGAAGGCGTCGAGCAGCACCGGGCCGATCTCGTCGTCCAGTGCCTTGCGCACCAGGGCACGCGCCCGGTGCAGCCTCGTCTTCACGGTCTCGGGCCGCACGCCCAGAAGGTCGGCGGTTTCCTCGATGCTCAAGCCCTCTATGACTCTGGCGACGAAAACGGTGCGGTAGACATCGGGAAGGCTGTCGGTCGCGCGTTCGACGAGCCCGAGGATCTGCCGCTGCGCCATCGTCCGCTCCGGATCGTCGCCTGGGTTCGACTCACTTGGGTTTAGGGGAAACCGGATGATCTGCGCCTCCGGGTTTTCAGGCATCGCCACGAGGCGCTTGCGCTTGCGCAGCCGGCCGAGGGCTTCGTTGATGACGATACGCGACAGCCAGGTGGACAAAGAGGCCTCGCCGCGAAAGGCGCCGAGACTGGCGAAGGCGCGCATGTAGGCCTCCTGGACGACGTCCTCGGCCTCGGCGTCGTTGCGCATCACGCCACGCGCGATGCGGTAGAGCCGCTGGTTGTACGTTTTGATGATGGCGCGGAACGCATCCGGTTCCCGCGCAAGTGCCCTGCGCACCAGCGCCAGGTCGCCGGCCTCGGCCGCACCGATCTCGGCGGCTTCAATCGCGGGCCTTCTCATCTCGCTCCGATCTCCCGGCAGCCGTTGCATCCTCAATTGGACGCGCCTGCCGGCAAAAGGTTCCCGAGTTGGTTGCCCGGCCATCCTACCGCCTCGACCCACGCCTGTCTGCCGCTGCATGCGGCCGCCGGCACCCGTCAGCCGGCGGCGGCGGCGAGCCCGCGCAGAATGTCGGCCTTGAGGTCCTCGACGTCCTCCAGCCCGATCTGCAAGCGGATCAGCGGGCCGGCATAGGCGCCTCTGGCTATCGTGCGGTCGCCGAGGAAGACCGGAACGGCGAGACTCTCGTAGCCGCCCCAGGAATAGCCGAGGCCGAAGATCTTGAGCGCGTCGAGGAAGGCGTGCTGCGCTTTTTGCCCGCCGCCGTTGAGCACGATCGAGAAGACGCCGCTCGAGCCGCAGAAATCGCGCTTCCAGAGAGCATGGTCGGGATGGCTTTCCAGCGCCGGGTGCAGAACCTGCGCGACGCCGGGCTGCTCTTCCAGCCAGCGCGCGATATCGAGCGCGCTCTTGCGGTGGCGCTCGAGCCTGACCCCCAACGTGCGCAGGCCGCGCAGCACCTGGTAGACGTCGTCGGGACCCGAACAGCAACCCAGCGCGCAGAAGCCGTCATAGAGCTTCGTCCAGCAGGCCTCATTGGCCGACACCGTGCCGAGCAGCACGTCGGAATGGCCGGCAGGATATTTCGTCGCCGCATGGATGGAGATGTCGACGCCGTGATCGAGCGGCTTGAAATAGAGCGGCGTCGCCCAGGTGTTGTCCATCATCACGATCGCGCCTGCGGCACGCGCTGCCTTGGCGATCGCGGGAATGTCCTGCACCTCGTAGGTGTTCGATCCCGGCGATTCGGTGAACACCACCTTGGTGTTGGGCTTGATCAGCGATGCAATGCCGGCGCCGATGCGTGGCTCGTAATATTCGACCTCGACGCCCAGGCGCTTCAGCACCGTGTCGGCGAAGTGACGCGTCGGATGGTAGACGCTGTCGACGATCAACAGGTGATCGCCGGCGCCAAGGAAGGTCAGGAGCGGCACCGTCACCGCCGCCAGCCCCGAAGGCACCGCGATGGTGCCTGCCGAGCCCTCCAGCGCATCGACGGCGAGCGTGAGCGCGTCCATCGTCGGCGTGCCGCGCGTGCCATAGGTGTATTTCTGGTTGCGCCCGGCCATCGACGCGGCGTCGGGATAAATCACGGTCGAGGCGTGCACGACCGGCGGGTTGACGAAGCCGAAATAGTCACCCGGATTGTTGCCGGAATGCGCGAGCAGCGTGTTGATGCCCATTTCGATGCCGTCTTTAGCCATGGTTCGTTCGTCGCCTGTCGAATGATCTCAGGAGATCAGCCATAAAGCGGCGGCAAAGCCCGCGCAACCGCGCCGGGCCCGCCAAAAGCCGGTCTTTCGCTGGGCCAATCCAACGGCCCGCACCCTCAATAAAGCAGGCCCATTGCAGAAGCGGATTTCACCGCCGGGCGATGGATTCGCGACGGCGCAACTTGACTGATTTGTTCGCATGGTCTGCCGATTTCCTGGTGCTCATGTCCGCAATTCAGGCATTTGCGGCAATTGCTTTTCAAACCTGTCGGGATTCGGTCATTTCCCTTGACCTCACAGGAATAATCGCCTTCGATGCGTTTCGTGAATGGGAGGCAGCGCATCGGCAACCGATGCGGGTCCGGAAGTGGGCCTTAGAGTGGGAGCTGCATTCACAAACGACAAAAGATCAAGCGCCGCCTGGCAGCAGGGGCGCCTGTAACAGAAAAGGGTCTGTGGGTCATGAAACACATTGCATTCGGCATCCTCGGCGCCGCCACGCTCGGGTTCATGGCGTCCGCCGCTTCGGCCGGCACGCTTGATACCGTGAAGCAGAAGGGCTTTATCCAGTGCGGCGTCTCGACTGGTCTCGCCGGCTTCTCGGCGCCGGACGACAAGGGTGACTGGAAGGGCATTGACGCGGATTTCTGCCGAGCGGTCGCGGCCGCGGTCTTCGGTGACGGCTCCAAGGTCAAGTTCACGCCGCTCAGCGCCAAGGAGCGTTTCACCGCCCTGCAGTCGGGCGAGATCGACATCCTGTCGCGCAACACCACCTGGACGAGCAACCGCGACAGCGCGCTCGGCCTCGATTTTGTCGGCGTCACCTATTATGACGGCCAGGGCTTCATGATCAACGCCAAGAAACTGCCGGGCGTGAACTCCGCGCTGCAGCTTTCGGGCGCCGCCGTCTGCGTGCAGAGCGGCACCACGACCGAGCTCAACCTCGCCGACTACTTCAAGAAGAACAAGATGGAGTACAACCCCGTCGTGTTCGAGAAGCTCGAAGAGGTCAACGCCGCCTATGACGCCGGCCGCTGCGACGCTTACACCACCGACCAGTCCGGCCTCTATGGCATTCGTCTGACGCTCTCTTCGCCGGCCGACCATGTCGTGCTGCCCGAGATCATCTCCAAGGAGCCGCTCGGCCCGGCCGTGCGCCAGGGCGACGACCAGTGGGCGCATGTCGCGCGCTGGACGTATTTCGCGCTGCTCAACGCCGAGGAAGCCGGCATCACGCAGGCGAATATCGACGAGATGAAGACCTCGACCGACCCGAACATCCAGCGTCTGCTCGGCACCGAGCCCGATGGTAAATACGGCGCCGATCTCGGACTCTCCAACGACTGGGTCGTCAACATCATCAAGGCGGTCGGCAACTATGGTGAAATGTTCGAGCGCAATGTCGGCTCGGGCAGCCCGCTCAAGATCGCGAGGGGCATCAACGCGCTGTGGACCAAGGGCGGCCTGCAATACGGTCCGCCGATCCGCTGATTGAAACGTGATCCGGGAGGTAGGTCGTCTGCCTCCCGGTTTCTCTTTCCAGAGGACGGTCCATGGCTTCGCAGGAAATCCTTCGCGAGGAGCCGAGTCGCGGCTCCTTCATAAACGACCCTAGAATACGCGGCCTCTTCTTCCAGACGCTGGTCGTGATCCTCCTCTTCAGCTCGATTTGGTGGATCGTCCACAACGTGATCGAGAATCTCCAGCGCCTGCACATCGCTTCAGGCTTCCAGTTCCTCAACAGCCGGGCTGGCTTCGACATCTCCGACACGCCGATCGCCTACACCTCGGACGCGACCTATGGCCGTGCCCTCGTCGTCGGTCTGCTCAACACGATCATCGTGGCCGTCGTCGGCATCGTGCTTGCCACGATCATCGGCTTCACCGTCGGCATCGGCCGCCTGTCGCACAACTGGCTGATCCGCAAGATCTGCACGGTTTATGTCGAGATCTTCCGCAACATCCCGCCGCTGCTGGTCATCTTCTTCTGGTACTCCGGCGTACTTGCGGTGCTGCCGCCGCCGCGCGAGAGCTATCACCTGCCGTTCGGGTCCTTCCTGAACCAGCGCGGTTTCTATTTCCCCCGCGCGGTATGGGGCGACGGCTCATGGCTCATTGGAGCCGCCTTCGTGCTCGCGCTGGCAATGGCCTGGTTCGTTGCCCGTCGGGCGCGCCAGAGGCAGATGTCCACCGGCCAGCAATTTCCGGTCTTCTGGACGTCGTTCGGGCTGATCATCGGCCTGCCATTGCTCGCCTTCTTGCTTGCAGGAATGCCGCTCACCCTCGATTTTCCGAAACAGTCGACCTTCAACCTGACCGGCGGCTTCTGGGTCAAGCCGGAGTTCCTGTCGCTCCTCCTGGCGCTTTCCTTCTACACCGCAGCCTTCATCGCCGAGATCGTGCGCGCCGGCATCAGGGGCGTAAGCAAGGGCCAGACCGAGGCCGCGGCGGCGCTTGGCCTTCGCTCCGGCCCGGTCCTGCGCTTGGTCGTGGTGCCGCAGGCGATGCGTATCGTCATCCCGCCGCTCACCAGCCAGTATCTCAACCTGACAAAGAACTCCTCGCTCGCGATCGCCATCGGTTATCCCGATCTGACCGCCACCGCGGGCACGGTGCTCAACCAAACCGGACAGGCGGTGGAGGGCGTGTTCATCATGATGATCGCCTATCTGGTGCTGAGCCTGGTGACGTCCGCCGTCATGAACGTCGTCAACGCCAGAATGGCGCTGGTGGAAAGGTAGGGCCATGCAGGAACACGATATGTCCTGGGTGCGCACGGAGATGGCTCTGGCGGAGCCGGCGCCGGCCGGCGAGCGCGGCGCCTATGCCTGGGTGCGCAAGAACCTCGTCGGCTCGGCAGGCGACGTCATCCTCACGATCCTCGGCATCGCCATCGTCGCCTGGATCCTGCCGCAGGTCATCAACTGGGCCTTTATCAATGCCCAGTGGACCGGCCCGGATCGCACGGTGTGCACGACCGCCGCGCAAGGCGGCATCCAGCCCGAAGGCTGGACAGGCGCCTGCTGGGCCTTTGTCAACGCCAAGTTCGGCCAGTTCATGTTCGGCACCTACCCGGTCGAGGAGCGCTGGCGGCCGATCCTGGTCGCCATTCTGTTCGTCGCGCTGTTGGTGCCGATGCTGATCCCGCGCGTGCCGCGCAAAGGATTGAACGCTATCCTGCTCTTCGTGGCGCTGCCGATCGTGGCTTTCTTCCTGCTGCTTGGCGGCGTGTTCGGCCTGCCGGTTGTCGAAACCTCGCGCTGGGGCGGGCTCCTCGTCACCCTCAGCCTTTCCTTCGTCGGCATTGCCGTGTCGCTGCCGTTGGGCATCATGCTGGCGCTCGGGCGCCGTTCGAAGATGCCGATCATCAAATGGCTATGCATCGTCTTCATCGAGACGGTGCGCGGCATTCCACTGATCACCGTGCTGTTCTTCGCCAGCGTCATGCTGCCGCTGTTCCTGCCCGCCGGCGTCACCTTCGACAAGTATCTGCGGGCGTTGATCGGCGTGTCGCTGTTTGCCGCCGCCTATATGGCGGAGGTGGTCCGCGGCGGCCTCCAGGCGATTCCAAAGGGCCAATATGAAGGCGCCGACTCGCTCGGCCTCGGTTACTGGCAGAAGATGAGCCTGATCGTGCTGCCGCAGGCGCTGAAGCTGGTTATCCCCGGCATAGTCAACACCTTCATCGGCATGTTCAAGGACACCAGCCTGGTCCTGATCATCTCGATGTTCGATCTGCTCGGCGTTGTGAAGCAGAACTTTGCCGACGCGAACTGGGCGACACCACAGACAGCGAAATCCGGCCTGATCTTCGCCGCCTTCGTGTTCTGGCTGTTCTGCTTCGGCATGTCGCGCTATTCAATGTACACCGAACGCCGGCTGGACACCGGCTACAAACGCTGATGCATGTCGCCCAAAAGCGCGTAGCGGCTTTGGGTAACGACAAGCATCATATCCAAGGATAAAAGAACAAGGGGAATTGGCCATGGTCATCGAAAACGCCGTCAGCGCCGAGGAAATCAAGGTCGACGCCAAGAAGATGCATATCTCGACCACCGATGTCGCCATCGACATCATCGGGATGCACAAATGGTATGGCGAGTTCCATGTCCTGAAGGACATCAACCTCAAGGTGATGCGCGGCGAGCGCATCGTCATCTGCGGTCCGTCCGGCTCGGGCAAGTCGACCATGATCCGCTGCATCAACCGGCTGGAAGAGCATCAGAAGGGCAAGATCATCGTCGACGGCAAGGAACTCACCAACGATCTGAAGAAGATCGACGAGGTGCGCCGCGAGGTCGGCATGGTGTTCCAGCACTTCAACCTGTTCCCGCATCTGACCATCCTCGAGAACTGCACACTGGCGCCGATCTGGGTGCGCAAGATGCCGAAGAAGCAGGCCGAGGAAATCGCCATGCATTTCTTGAAGCGCGTCAAGATTCCTGAGCAGGCCAACAAATACCCCGGCCAGCTCTCCGGCGGTCAGCAACAGCGCGTGGCGATCGCGCGCTCGCTGTGCATGAACCCGCGCATCATGCTGTTCGACGAGCCGACCTCGGCGCTCGATCCGGAAATGATCAAGGAAGTGCTGGAGACGATGGTGGGGTTGGCGGAAGAGGGCATGACCATGCTCTGCGTCACCCACGAGATGGGCTTTGCCCGCAAGGTTGCCAATCGGGTGATCTTCATGGATCAGGGCCAGATCGTCGAGCAGAACACGCCGGCCGAATTCTTCGACCATCCGCGTCATGAGCGCACGAAGCTCTTCCTGTCGCAGATCCTGCACTGAGCGGGCGCCATACTGATTTGCGAAGCCCGGCCGCGAAACGGCCGGGCTTTTGCATTTTAGCGAGCGACTGATGATCACTCGGACGCAATACTACAGAACCGCGGCGCGGCGATGAAAAAACTCTTGCGCCTCCTGGTCTTGCTGGTTGGCGCGGTGGTGCTTGCCGCCGCGCTCGGCACGCTGGTGCCGCGCCCGCTCTGGCCTGCCGTCGCGGGCGCCGAGGGCGCGCGGCACATCCTTGTGCTGAAGAACCCGATCCACACCGATATCGCCATTCCCCTCGACGACGGCGTGCGCCAGCGCTTTGCCTTCCTTGCCGATGCCGGCCTGCCCACCGATGCGCCTGAGGCGCGCTATTTGGTGTTCGGCTGGGGTGGCCGCGCCTTCTATCTGGAGACGCCGACCTGGTCGGAGTTGAAGGCGACGCCGGTGCTGAAGGCGCTGACGCTGGACGCCTCAGTGATGCATGTCGATGTCGCGGGAGCGATTCTGGAGCCGCGTCCAGACGTTGCCGGCGTTGACATCGACGAGAAGCATTTCGCTGCGCTGCTCGACTACATTCAATCGAGCTTCCAAGAGCGGCAGGGCAGGCCGATGGTCATCGACAATGCCGGTTATTCCAGCTTTGACTGCTTTTACGAGGCCAACGGCCATTTCAACGCGCTGATCGGCTGCAACACCTGGACGGCGGCGGCACTGCGCTCCGCCGGCTTGCGCACAGGCTGGTGGAACCCGTTGCCGGTGTCGCTGGGCTGGTCGTTGAGACTGTATGACTAAACCAGGCGGGCGCCCCAGGAAAACTGCGAGCGCCCTCGTTCCTTCGCGCCCCTCTGTTCGGCCAGCAAATCCAATCTGTCGGCCGCCCGCGAAAAGCCTCTACCGCCTCGCGACCTGCGGCTCCTCCCAGCCATAGAGCCAGTCCAGGTCCGCCGCGAGCTTCTCCGCCGGCCGCGCAGCCAGCACAAGGTTGCGCGCCATCGCCACCGGGCCCCAGGCGTGCCAGGCGAGGCGATTGAGCGCGCCGCGTTTCAGCACCCTCTCGACGCGCGGTCGTCGAAGATTTTCCCATATTGCAAGGCCCTGGGCCGGGTCGCCGGGGGAGTCGGCGATCAGATTGGCAAGCATAGAGGCGTCCTCTATTCCCATGGCCGCGCCCTGCGCCGCGAAGGGTGTCATGGCATGCGCGGCATCGCCGATCAGCGCGATGCCTTCCGGCATCGTCCAGCGGCGCTGCTCGACCGTGTGGATGGGGAAGGCCGTCCACGGGCCGGCGAGCGCCACGAGCCTCGCCAATGCCGCCGACGTGCCGCGCATGGCGCCGGCAAGGATGGCGGGGTCGGCATGACCCGACCAGCCTTCGGCAATGCGCTCGCCCTTGGTGAAGGCCGCAAGGTTGACGGCGCTGCCCTTGCTCACCGGATAGGCGACCATGTGGAAGCCCGGATGCAGGAAGGTGGTGACGCAGTCCGCAGCGCCGATTTGCGCAAAGGCCGCGCCGGCGGCGCCTTGCGCCGGGATCGTCGCGCGCCAGGCGAGCTCGCCGCAAAAGCGGCTTGCCGCGAAGCCGGCCGTCCGGGCGAGCTCGGCGCGAACCGAGGACCACACCCCATCCGCCCCAACCAGCAGGCGGCCCGCGACCTCCGTGGTTTTGCCGTCGGTTTCGACCGTTGCGGTTACGCTTTGCCGCTGCACCGCGATGGCGGCCACCCGCGCGCCGGTGACAAGCTCGATGTCGGGCCGATCAGCCGCCGCGGCCATCAGCGCCACCTGCAGGTCGGCGCGGTGCGCCACCAGATAAGGCGCGCCCCAGCGGCTTTCACCGTATGTCCCGAGCGGCACGCGCGCCAGCTCGCGCAGGCTTCTTGCCTCCTTCAGCACCACTGCCTCAGGCCGGATCGCGTTGGGCAGTAGGCGCTCGAGCACGCCAAGTCGGCGCAGGATGCGGGTCGCGTTGGGGGAAAGCTGGAGGCCGGCGCCGGCCGCTTCGAGCTGGTTTGCCTGCTCGAACAGTCTTGCCGGGAAGCCGCGCGCCGAAAAGGCGAGCGCCGCCGTCAGTCCGGCGATGCCAGCCCCGGCGATGACGACCTGCCGGGACCGTGCGTCAGTCATGATCGGGGAAAGGGGTCAGGCGGCCTGGTCGACATAGAGGCAGCCGGCCGGCTGCGTTTCCGTCGCCTTCAGCAACGGCGAATAGCGGTAGAGCGTCGAGCAATAGGGGCAGACCTTTTCATTGTCGTCGCCCATGTCGAGGAACACATGCGGATGATCGAAGGGCGGGTTGGCGCCGGTGCACATGAATTCCTTGACGCCGATCTCGATGACCGGATGGCCCGCGTCGTTCTGGAAATGGGGGATGCTACCGCCTGCCATCGTCGTCTCCAAATTGGGTTCGGCCAGTGGGTGTGACCAGTCTGCATCTGGAGCATAACAGGCCAGTTTGCAAGATCGATGAAATCAAACTGTCGCAAAAGGCTGGCAGAGGATAAGTTGAGCCGGTTAAGCGCATGAGGCCGGCACGAAGCGATTCCGTGACGATCATGCGTCACAAAGAAATGTTAGAGCGTCGTCGGACGGCAATAGGCGACGCTCCCAGGGACGGTTGCGGCAAGAGCGGGAAACCATGAACGAACTGAAGCCGGTGCAGAGCGAATTCATCACCATCGAGGCGGCAAGCCCGGACGGCGGCAATCCCGATCGTTTCGTCAACCGCGAGTTCTCCTGGCTGCAATTCAACCGCCGTGTGCTGGAGGAATCGCTGAACGAGCGTCATCCGCTGCTCGAGCGCGTTCGCTTCCTGTCGATCTCGGCCGCCAATCTCGACGAGTTCTTCATGGTCCGCGTCGCCGGTCTCGCCGGCCAGGTGCGCGAAGGCATCGTGCTGAAAAGCCCGGACGGCCGCACGCCCGAGCAGCAGCTCGAGCAGCTGCTGCGCGAGGTCGAACGCCTGCAGGAAGATCAGCAGAAAAGCCTGTCGGCGCTGATGGCGCTGCTCAACAAGGAAGGCATCGAAAGCATTTCGCGCGATGCGCTCAGCAAGGACGAGAAGGCCTGGCTGGAAGAGCATTTCCAGGAACAGGTCTTCCCGGTGCTGACGCCGCTGTCGATCGACCCGGCGCATCCGTTCCCGTTCATTCCCAATCTCGGCTTTTCGATCGCGCTGCAACTGCGCCATCGCAAGAATGGCGAGGAGATGAGCGCGCTCTTGCGCCTGCCGGTGGCGCTCAGGCGCTTCATCCGCCTGCCCGACCGCAAGCATCATGTCCGCTTCATTCCGCTGGAGGAGGTGGTCGGCATCTATATCGGCAAGCTCTTCCCGGGATATGAGGTCAAGGGCTCCGGCACCTTCCGCATCATCCGCGACAGCGATATCGAGGTGGAGGAAGAGTCGGAAGATTTGGTGCGCCTGTTCGAAACGGCGCTGAAGCGGCGGCGCCGCGGATCGGTGATCCGCATCGAATTCGACACCCTGATGCCGGCCGAACTGCGCGATTTCGTCGCCGGCGAGCTCGGCGTTTCGTCGAGTCGCATCAGCGTCCTGACCGGCCCGCTGGCGCTCAACCAGATTTCCGAAATCGTCGCCGTACCGCGCGACGACCTGAAGTTCATTCCTTACAATCCGCGCTTCCCCGAGCGCATCCGCGAGCATGGCGGCGACTGCCTGGCGGCCATCCGCGAGAAGGACATCATTGTCCACCACCCTTACGAATCCTTCGACGTCGTGGTGCAATTCCTGCGCCAGGCCGCAGCCGATCCGGAAGTGGTGGCGATCAAGCAGACGCTCTACCGCACCTCGAACGACAGCCCGATCGTGCGCGCGCTGATCGACGCCGCCGAGGCCGGCAAGTCGGTGACCGCGCTGGTCGAGCTCAAGGCGCGCTTCGACGAGGAGGCCAACATCCGCTGGGCGCGCGATCTGGAGCGCGCCGGCGTGCAGGTCGTGTTCGGTTTCCTGGAGCTGAAGACCCACGCCAAGATGTCCTTGGTCGTGCGCCGCGAGGACGGTCGGCTGCGCAACTACGTGCATCTCGGCACCGGCAACTACCACCCGGTCACCGCCCGCATCTACACCGACCTGTCGTTCTTCACGACCGATCCGACGATCGCGCGCGACGTCGCGCAGATCTTCAACTTCATCACCGGCTACGCCGAGCCGGCCGAGCAAATGCGCCTTGCCGTTTCGCCGTTCACGCTGCGCGAGCGCATCCTGAGGCACATCGCCGGGGAAGTCGTCCATGCGCACGAAGGACGGCCGGCGCGCATCTGGATGAAGATGAACGCGCTGGTCGACCCGATAATCATCGACGCGCTCTACGACGCCAGCCGCGCCGGCGTCGAGATCGACCTCGTCGTGCGCGGCATCTGTTGCCTCAGGCCCCAGGTGCCGGGCCTCTCCGAGAACATCCGGGTGAAATCGATCGTCGGCCGTTTCCTCGAGCACAGTCGCATCTTCTGTTTCGGCAACGGCCACGGCCTGCCGTCGGACGAGGCGATCGTCTACATCTCGTCCGCCGACCTGATGCCGCGCAATCTCGACCGCCGCGTCGAGACGCTGGTGCCGATCACCAATCCAACTGTGCATGAACAGGTGCTCGGCCAGATCATGCTCGGCAACGTCATGGACAACCAGCAAAGTTTCGACGTATTGGCTGACGGCACCTCCCGGCGCGTTGTGCTGGATGAGGGCGAAGAGCCGTTCAACGCGCAGGAATATTTCATGACCAATCCGAGCCTCTCCGGACGGGGCGACGCGCTGAAATCGCATGCGCCTAGGCGCATTGCCCAGTTCAAGCGCCGCAAGAAGATCGGCGCCGCGTGATTTCAGTGTCCCAGGGCCGGCTCCAGGACCGGCGGCCGCTGTCGATCATCGACATCGGATCGAACTCGATCCGGCTTGTCGTCTATGAGGGGCTGGCGCGCTCGCCCACGCTTCTGTTCAACGAGAAGATGCTGGCCGGCCTCGGCCGCGGCATCGTTTCGACGGGCAAGCTCGACCCCGAAGCGGTGACGCGTTCGATGGAGGAGTTTCGCCGTTTTCGCGCGCTGTCGCACCAGGCGGGCGCCGAGCACATGTATGTGCTGGCCACTGCCGCGGCACGCGAGGCCGGCAACGGCCCCGACTTCATCCACCGCGCCGAGGAAGTGCTGAGAACCGAGATCCGCGTGCTCAGCGGCCGCCAGGAAGCCTATTATTCGGCGCTCGGCGTCATTTCCGGCTTCCATCCGGCCAACGGCATCGCCGGCGATCTTGGTGGCGGCAGCCTCGAACTGATCGACATCAATCGCGAGACGATCGGCGAGGGCATCACGCTGCCGCTCGGCGGCCTGCGCCTGCAGGATATGGCCAGGAATTCGCTCGTCCAGGCGCAGAAGATCGCGCGCCAGGAACTGGCGCGGGCAAAGCTGCTCAAGGCCGGGCAGGGCAGGGCCTTCTATGCCGTCGGCGGCACCTGGCGAAACCTCGCCCGGCTGCACATGGAGATGAACAACTACCCGCTCGGCGTCATGCATCACTACGAGATATCGGCCGACAGCGCCCAGGCGTTCCTCAAGCAAGTGGCCAAGGGCGAGGTCGAGAAGGTGAGGGGCATCGAGGGCGTCTCCAAGAACCGCCGTTCGCTCCTGCCCTACGGCGCCCTGGTGCTGCAGGAGATCATGTCGGCGATGCAGCCGTCGAAGATCGTCGTTTCGGCGCAGGGCGTGCGCGAAGGCTTTCTCTATTCGCTGCTCGACGCGGAGGAGCAGAAGGCCGACCCGCTGATCTCGGCGGCCGAGGAACTGGCGCTGCTGCGCTCGCGCTCCGTGCACCATGCGCACGACCTCGTCGAATGGACCGGCAAGGCGTTCAAGGCCTTCGGCATCGATGAGACGGAAGACGAGGCGCGCTACCGCCACGCCGCCTGCCTGCTCGCCGACATCGGCTGGCGCGCGCATCCGGAATATCGCGGCAGGCAGTCGCTCAACATCATCGCGCATGCCTCCTTCATCGGCGTCGACCATCCGGGCCGAGCCTATCTGGCTCTGGCCAACGCCTATCGCCACGACGGCATCTTCAACGACGGCATCGCGCCCGAGATCAAGGCGCTGGCGCCGCCGCGCCTGCTCGAGCGCGCCCGCGTGCTGGCGGCGATGATGCGTGTGGTCTATCTGCTCACCGCGGCAATGCCGGGCGTCATGCCCCAGCTGAAATGGGAAAGCCGTGGCAACGGCGCGCTGGCGCTGGTGCTGCCGGCCTCGCTTTCCGACCTCTATGGCGAGCGCCCGGCCGGCCGGCTGGCGCAGTTGGCGCGCATCACCAACCGGCGACTGGTGCTGGCCGTCGAAGGCGGGCCGAGCGTTTCGGTCAAATAGTCAGGTCGCTTCGGCGCCAACGCCGAAGCTGCGCCCATCCGCCGACCACGCGCCGGCGCCGGCCATGGCCAGTGCCAGGAAACCGCCGGCGATGGCGATGTCCTTCATCAGCATCTGCTGGTGCAGGAAGGCGAGCGTGGCGTCGTCCGCGCCCTGGCCGTAATGGCCGATGAAGCCTGCGACGATTGAGAAGGCGGCCAGCAGCAACGCCACGATCCGCGTCTGGAAGCCGATCAATACCAACAATCCGGCGATCAGTTCGAACAGGCTGGTGCCCCATGCGGCAAGCAAAGGCAACGGCAGGCCGAGGCTGGCGAAATAACTGGTCGTGCCGGCAATGTTGATGAGCGCCTGGAACCCTGAGGGCACGAATAGCGCGGCAAGCAGCAGCCGCGAGACAAGAAGCAGTGCGTTGCGAAACATTGCAGCCTCCCTTGCCGGCGTTCCATCGGATCGTGCCGGCCGCGGTGCAGTTTACGCCTGCAACTTGAAAACGAAAAAGCGGCGCGGAAAATTCCGCACCGCTCTCATTTCGGCCTTGGGAGGAAAGGGCTCAGCCGCGCCTGGCGTCGATCGAATAGGCGCCGGCGCCCGACGAGGCGAGCAGGATGAAGCCGCCGGTGATGGCGAGGTTCTTGAGGAACTGGATCATCTGCATCTGGTCGGCCCAGCCGGTATGGGCGACCAGCCCGGTGGCGATCGTGAAGATGGCGAGCACCCAGGCGGCGATCCGGGTCTGGAAGCCGAGGAGAATGGCAAGGCCGCCGAGCAGCTCGATCAGGCCGACGACAACAGCCGTCACGGTCGGCACGGGCAGGCCGAGAGCCCCGAAATATCCAGCGGTGCCGGAAATGGCCGTGAGCTTGCCGAAGCCGGAAAGCAGGAAGATGACGGCGAGCAGGATGCGGCCGAGCAGGATGGTGGTGGAGCTGTTCGAGGCGGTGCCGGTGCCGGCGGTAGAGGTGTTGATGGACATGGCGAGTCTCCGAATGGGTTGAATAGTCCGTCAGATAGACGATGGAGACTGTTCACCAAAGCCGCTTATCTGGTGACACATTGTTCACAGGGCGCATGTTTCTGCGATCGCATAACCGGAGCGAAATTCATGTCGCCCTACGCTGCGACACGAGAAAATTTCACCCGCTAAAAAGACCTTACCCCGGATGCGTCATGTCCGCCGGCCGCACCAGCCGGTCGTAATCGGCCTCGCTGACCAGGCCGGTGGCCAGGGCTTCCGCGCGCAAGGTCGTGCCGTTCTTGTGCGCGGTCTTGGCGATCTTGGCGGCGTTGTCGTAGCCGATCGTCGGCGCCAGCGCCGTCACCAGCATCAGCGAGCGCTCGAGCGCTGCCTTGATGTTGTCTTCCCGCGCCTCGATGCCGACCACGCAATTATCGGTGAAGGATACGCAAGCGTCGGCCAGCAATTGCACCGACTGCAGGAAATTGTAGGCCATCAGCGGATTGTAGACGTTGAGTTCGAAATGGCCCTGGCTGCCGGCGAAGGTGAGGGCTGCATTGTTGCCGAATACCTGCACGCAAACCTGCGTCAGCGCCTCGCATTGGGTCGGATTGACCTTGCCCGGCATGATCGATGAGCCAGGCTCGTTCTCCGGCAGCGACAGTTCGCCAAGGCCCGAGCGCGGACCTGAGCCGAGGAAGCGGATGTCGTTGGCGATCTTGAAGAGTGCTGCCGCCGCTGCGTTGATCGCGCCATGCGAGAACACCATGGAATCGTGCGCGGCCAGCGCCTCGAACTTGTTCGGCGCGGTAACGAAGGAAATCCCGGTGATCGAAGCAATGCGGTCCGCCACCTTCTCGGCGAAGCCGACCGGCGCGTTGAGGCCGGTGCCGACGGCGGTGCCGCCTTGCGCCAGCTCCTGCAGGCCAGGCAACGTCTGCTCGATGCGCTTGATCGACGAGGCGACCTGCGCGGCATAGCCGGAGAATTCCTGGCCGAGCGTCAGCGGCGTGGCGTCCTGCGTGTGGGTGCGGCCGATCTTGATAATGTGGTTGAACTCCCTGCTTTTGGCGGCGAGCGCCTTGTGCAGGTGGTGCAGGGCAGGGATCAGGTGGTGCGCGACCCGCTCGGCGCAGGCGATGTGCATTGCCGTCGGATAGGTGTCGTTCGACGACTGGCTCATATTGACGTGATCGTTGGGATGCACGGGCTTCTTCGAGCCCATGACGCCGCCGAGCATCTCGATCGCCCGGTTGGAGATCACCTCGTTGGCGTTCATGTTGGACTGGGTGCCCGAGCCGGTCTGCCAAACCACCAGCGGGAAGTGGTCGTCGAGCTTGCCGTCGATGACTTCCTGCGCGGCTTCGACGATCGCCTTGCCGACCGCCGGATCGAGCCGCTTCATCTCCATATTCACTTCCGCGGCCGCACGCTTGACGATGCCGAGCGCCCGCACGATCGAAGCCGGCTGCTTCTCCCAGCCGATCTTGAAATTGCCCAAGGAACGCTGCGCCTGCGCGCCCCAATAGCGGTCGGCCGCGACCTCGATGGGACCGAACGTATCGGTTTCGGTTCTGGTCTTTTGAGCGCCCACGGGAAGTCTCCGATCTGTCGATTTTGCGCAAGGGCGTATCGCGTTGCACAAAACCCTTCAAGCGGAGATTGCGGGCGAGGAGCATGCAAATCGGTTGAAGGGTAGGCCAATCTCCCCCCTCGTGGGGGAGATGCCCGGCAGGGCAGAGGGGGGCGCGAAGGATCGCGCGTCTGGAAGACGAGGTAACGGACACGGTGGCTCAGGATTACGCATCGACAATCCTCCCCGCCGCCTTCGAACAGGAGCGGAAGGCTGGCGGGACAGCGCCCCCCTCTGTCCTGCCGGACATCTCCCCACAAGGGGGGAGATTAGCTACCCATCGGCGGCCCGATTATATCGATTCCATTCTCAGCACAGATATGCGTCAGCACCGCGATCATTTCCGGCGTCGGCTCAGCCGCCGGCGGCAAGTCCGGCCGTTCGGCGGGACGGCTTGCCGTGCGCACCATCGTCTCGAAATCCGAGCCGCGCGTGACGGTTAGCGTGTGCGCGCCTTCGGGAGACTCGACTATGTAGGTGTGAGGCAGGCCTTTCGGCGCGAGCACCGTCTCGCCGGCGCCGACGATCCGTTCACGGCCGTCGATCTGGAAGCGAAGCCGGCCTTCCAGGATGTGGAACACCTCATCCTCGTTGCGGTGCGCATGCAGCGGCGGGGAGTCACCATAGGGCACGCGATGCTCGATGACGCAGATGCCATCCTCACCGTCGGCCGACGAGACCTGTATGGCGACGAGTGTGTTGTTGAACCAAAGGAGTTCCTTGCCTGCCACGGTCGTGTTGATCATTGTCATCGCTGGTCTCCCTTAGCCGCTGAAGCGGCGTCGATGCGACCTAACCAGGGACGGACGGGCGATGGAAATCGAATGATCGTATGGGGCGGATTGATGCGATGAATTTGAATGCGCTCGATCTCAATCTGGTGAGGGTGCTCGACGCGCTTCTGCGCGAGAAGAGCGTGACCCGCGCCGGCGAGCAGATCGGCCTCAGCCAGCCGGCCGTGAGCGCCGCGCTCAACCGCCTGCGCCACGCGCTCAACGACCAGCTCTTCGTGCGGCGCGGCAACGACATGGTGCCGACGCCGCGCGCCGAAAGCCTGGCCGAGCCGGTGCGCGCGGCGCTGCGCGAAATCGAGCGTGCCTTCCAGCCGGCGACCGACTTCGATCCGGCAACGCTCGAACGGACTTTTACCTTCATGGGCGCCGATTTCTTTTCGATGCTCCTGATGCCGCCCTTTGCCGCGCGCATCGCGGCGGCGGCTCCCGGCGTTTCGTTCCGTTTCCTCGACAGCGCCATCGGCGACGTCTCGAAATTGCTGCAGGAAGATCAGATCGACGTGGCGCTGGAGCGCCCGCTGGAGGTCGCCGAAGGGGTCTCCAGCGCGCCGCTGTTCGGGTCGCCCTTCGCCGTCATCGCGGCGAAGGACAATGCCATGCTCGGCCAGGCGGGCATCGCCGCGGGCGAGCAAGTGCCGCTCGATCTTTTCTGCGCGCTTCCGCATGCGTTGCGCTCCATCGACGGCTCGATGTCGGGCTTCACCGACGATGCGCTGGGCGCGATAGGCCGGGCGCGCCGCGTCACGCTGGCCTTGCCGCACTTCCAGGCCGTCGCGCTGGCCGTGGCGAGCGGACCTTACCTCGCCGTCGTCCCAATGCAGTTCGCGGTCGAGGCGGCAAGATCCTTGCCGATCGGCATCTATCGGGCGCCGATCTCCATCCCCTCGCCGGCGGTGCGGATGTACTGGCACGCCCGTCGCAATGACGAGCCGCCGCATCGCTGGATCCGCGAACAGATACTCGATGAGGTGGGGAAGCTGGGTTTCAAGGACTGGGACAGCCCGGCGCGCGCTCGACCCGCAGTGCGGCCGAGCGGATAGCTGCGCTCGCGGCGGCCATCTCATCATCTGGGTAAGAATCTTATACGGCCGAGGCCAGTTCTACGGCCACCGGTTGCCGCATCGCCAGCCGCCCCGCGACATAATCCTTGACCTGGCGGATCGCCTGTTCGCGCGTGACGCTGCCCGGCTGCAGGCCGAGCCTCAGCCACAGCCCGTCGATCAAGGCAGTGACGCCGAGCACGATCTCCTCGGCCAGTTCGGGCGGCGCGAGGCCGCGCAGGCCGGACAACAGGTTCGAGCGCATACGGGCGTGGATGACCTTCTGGATGCGCGCCAGCTTCTCGTCGCGCGGCACCTCGGCGCAGAGCGACAGCCATGCGTGGCAAAGCGGCGGCAGGAACAGGTGCTCCTCGAAATTGCCCTCGATGATAGCGTCGATTCGCTGCATTGGAGCTTGTGCCTGCTTCAACCGCGCGGTCACGGCATCGCGCAGGATGAGGTTCGACTCGCGCAAGGCGTGCTCGAAGAGCTCCTGCTTGCTTTTGAAATAGTGGAGCACGATGCCTTTTGACGCGCCTGCCTGGGCCGCGACTTTTTCGATGGTCGCGCCGGCAATCCCTTCACGTTGCAGCACAGTGAAGGCCGCCTGCCGCAACTCCTTACGGCGTATGTTGCTGAGACGCGTGAGTTTCACCGGATTCATCCATGCAAGGCGAATCGATGTTGACATTTTCGACCGCTCAGATCAATCATTGACCAATGGGACAACAAAATGACCAATTGGTCAAATTCAAAAAATGAGGAGAACCGGAATGTTGCGCATGCTTGTGAATGGCATCTGTTTCGCCGCTTTGATGGCAACGGCTCAATCGGCTCATGCAGCCGAAGCGGAGCAGTGCAGGGCGGTTCGCATGGCCGAGCCTGGGTGGAACGATCTCGCCTTCACAACAGGCGTGGCCAAGGTCCTGCTCCAGGCCCTCGGCTATGAGCCGCAGAGCGAGGTGCTCGGCATCAACGTCATCTACGAAGGTATGAAGAACAAAGACCTCGACCTGTTCCTCGGCTACTGGGACCCGGCCATGATCACCTATTACGAGCCCTACAAGAAGGACGGCTCGATCGAGAATGTGCGCGTCAACCTGGTCGGCGCCAAATACACTTTCGCCGTGCCGACCTATGCCTGGGAGGCCGGCGTCAAGGACCTGTCGGACCTGCACAAATTCGCCGACAAGTTCGGCAAGAAGATGTACGGCATCGAGCCCGGATCCAATCAGCTCATGATGGACGCCATTGCCGATCCGCAATACGGCCTGGACGGCTGGCAAGTGGTCGAGTCGAGCGAGGCCGGCATGCTCTCGGAGGTCGGCTACGAGATTAAGGAGAAGCAGTTCATCGTCTTCCAGGGCTGGGCGCCGCATCCGATGAACACGATGTACGACTTCAAGTACCTGACCGGCGGCGATAAGTTCTACGGCCCGAATTTCGGCGCCGCCACCGTGACCACCCAGGTGCGCAAGGGCTATTTGCAGGAATGCCCCAACATCGCTCGGTTCCTCAAGAACCTCACCTTCGACATCGACATGGAAAATGTCGGTATGGGCTATCTCATCAATGACGGCATGAAGCCGGAGGATGGGGCGCTGAAGTCGATCGCCTTGCATAAGGATCGCCTCGATGCCTGGCTCGCCGGCGTCACCACCTTCGACGGCAAGCCCGGCCTTGCCGCAGCCAAGGAAAAGCTCGGGTTGTGAGGCCGGCGGTTTTGAAACCGGTGGATCAGGAGGCCGAGCAGGACGCCTGGGCAGGCCGCAAGAAGGTCATCGATGTCGGTGGGCTCGACCTTGCCTATGTCGAGATTGCCAGCGCGGAGCCGCCGCTCGTCCTGGTTCATGGCTTCACCGACACCAGCCGCAGCTTTTCGCTGCTTGCGCCCTATCTTTCCGGCCGCCGATTGATCATCCCTGACCTGCGGGGCCATGGCGCCTCGAAGGTAGGCGGCGGCTGCGGCGTCGCCGATTTCGCCGGAGACATTGCCGGGCTGATCCGGACGTTAGGGCTCCACCAGCCAGTCGTCGTCGGCCATTCTCTGGGCGCGATGGTTTCCATCGCGCTGGCATCGCGGCAGCCGGAACTGGTCGGCGGACTCGTGGTCATGGCCGGCACGCTCAAAACCGGTTTCGCGCCGGATCATCCGTTGGTGACCGGCGTCGAGGCGCTACGCGATCCGATTTTGCCGGCTGATCCATTCTTTGAGTGGTGGCACCAATGCGGTCCCGAGGTGCCGCGGGCCTTTCTCGCAGGTATGGCGAAGGACGCCTCCGCGATGCCGGTGGCCCGCTGGCGCGCGATCCTGGAAGAAATCCACAGCGCGGACCTCACCGCGGCGGCGCAGGCCGTTCGGGCGCGAACGCTGATCATCGCCGGCGGGCGCGATCCGCTTTTCGATGGAAACCATCAGCAACGGCTCCTGAAGGAAATACCCGCCCCGTTTTTTATGGCCATGGCGCATTGTGGGCATAATCCGCATTGGGAGGATCCGGCGCTCGTCGCGGCAGCCATCTCGGAATTTGCCGGGCCTGCCGACAGCTTCGGCGGCGCGTCGAAGCCGTCGACGTCTTGAGGGAAGAACGCTATGAATCTTTCGCAATATATGGCGTTGGATGCAGTGGACCTGGCTTGCCATGTCCGCTCCGGCGAACTCTCCGCCGTCGAGATTGTCGGGGCGGCGATCGAAGCGATCGAGCAACTCAACCCGGTCATCAATGCGGTGACGTTTATCGATGCCGAACGCGCGCTTTCCGCCGCCGCCCGCTGCGATCCGAGGGCCGCCCTGGCCGGCGTCCCGTTCCTGATCAAGGACACCGGCGTCCATGTGCAGACGTGGCCGACAACCCATTCGTCGCTCTACTTCAAGGATGCTTCTCCCAGGCTCGACAGCGAGATCGTCACGCGCTGGCGGGCCGCCGGCCTGACTTTGCTCGGCAAGACGAACACGCCGGAATTCGCCAATGACTTCGTCACCGAACCTGTCTTTCACGGCCCGACCTTGAATCCCTGGGATCTGTCCGTGACACCCGGCGGTTCGAGTGGCGGCGCGGCCGCCGCGGTGGCGAGCGGCATGGTGCCGGTCGCCCACGGCTCCGACATCGGCGGTTCCATCCGCGTGCCTGCGGCTTGTTGCGGCGTTTTCGGTATGAAGCCGTCCCGCGGGCTCAATCCTGTCGGCCCTTATCGGGACCAGGTTGGAGCCGGGCTTTTTTCAGAGAACGTTCTTTCCCGTACGGTCCGCGACAGCGCAGCAATGCTCGACGTCACGGCAGGCCCCGAGCCAGGAGCGCCTTACCCGGTTTCGAAGTCGGTGCCGTCCTATCTGGATTGGCTTTCGTCGCCCGACGAACGCTTGCGCATCGCTTGCGTGGCGCACCGGCCGGACGGCGCGTCGGTTGCGCCGGAGATCGAGGAGATGTTCCGTGGGGCCATGCTGCTTCTGCAGGAGATAGGCCACGAGGTCGTCGAGGCCAGCTTTCCGCCCGAGGCTGCCGGCGAGGCGGAATGGAGCCTTTTCTGGATGTCGGAGGTCGCGCTGCTCATTGACGAACGGGCGAACGAGATCGGCCGTGCGCCGCGGCCCGATGAGATCGAAGCTCTGAGCGCGCATGCGCTGGACCACATCCGTCGGTCGTCGGTCGTCGACTATTTGAAGGCGCAGGGCCAGCTCCACCGGGCATCGCTTGCGATGGCGAGAGCCTTCGACAGCTATGACCTGATCATGACCCCGGTCACAGCCGATTTGCCGCCCCGGAACGGCAGCATCCGGGGCGATGGCGCCCTGTTCGACTTCGCGGGCTGGGCGGCTCGTGCCTACGGCTTCGCTCCGTTCACCGAGATATTTAACGTGACAGGACAACCAGCCGCCAGCCTTCCGTTGTTCGTATCCAAAGCCGGTCTGCCCATCGGCCTTCAATTGGCCGGCCGCCGCAACGAGGACCACAGGCTGCTCAGGATATCCCACGCCCTGGAACAGGTAGCGGGGTGGAGCAAGCGTCATCCGATCATTCCCGCCGTGCCGGCATAGGACTGCTTCGGTGTCGAGACGGCAGGTCTCCACCTGTCACTGGCCGATCAGCGACCGCGACGTTGGCGAGAGCCGCAAGACTTCCGTCGGTCCGGTCAGATCGGTCCGCGCCTTTTCGAGAAGGGTCCGCCATGCCGCGGGGGCGTGTCGTGCGGCATAGTCGTCGACACCGGTGACGGCGATGAAGACGTTGTCGGCGGTGCGCACGGGCAACCGCGGAAACGTGTTTTCGGCATGCTCGCTGATGAAGGCGCCGAGCAGCCGGGCACCGTTTGCCGCGAGCTGCGGAACCGCCTGCATCTGGAAGCGCCCGGCAAAGTCGGCTTGCGTGCCCGGGCGCAAATGATGAATCTCTATCTCAACAATTGCGCTTAAGCGACTTTCCCGGCTTTTGTTTTCGGCCTCGGTGGCTGTCGGGCGGCACAACCCCGACAGGTCGAATCCCGCACCCTGCCAGGCCGGTTTCAGCAACAGCACGTCGTCGGAATCGATCATCGTCGCGTTGGCGGCGTCGCGATGCGCGGCCCAGACCGGCCCGCCGTAGAAGGCCGTCAGCGCGTCCTTTCTTGTCTCCATATCCTCGAAGCCGCGCAGCCAGACGAACATATCGGGGCGGTCGAGGTCGCGGAACTGGCCGATCACGGTCATGCCGGTCGCTTCCTGCGTTTCGACCAACTCCCGGTCGAAGAGGCCGATCAGCGTTTCGCGCTGGCCGGGCTTGAGGGTGTATTGCCGCAACTCCACCACGGGCGAGGCAAGGCGAGAGGCTTGGTTCATGGTCGCAATCTCAAAACAGGGTGATTGTCCTGTTTCATAAACAGACCGGTTGTCCTGTTTTGTCAATCTGATATCGTGATGCGATGTCAGGAGAGATTGCAGCGCCGTCGCGCGGGGCGCGCAAAAAGCGCACCAACGACCCGGAAGGCATGCGCCGCCGGGTGCTCGACGTGGCGGAAGTATCCTTCCAGTCGCGCGGCTATCATGCATCGAGCCTCGGCGATCTGATGGCCGCGGCCGGCGTCACCGGCGGCGCGCTGCACCACCATTTCCCAACCAAGAAGGCGCTTGCGCTTGCGGTGATTGAGGAACGCGTCGCGGCGGCGGTTCGAGAGACCTGGATCGAGCCGGTGCTGGCGGCGTCCTCGGCACGTGAGGGCGTGCGCGCCGTGTTCGAGGCGGTGGCTGCCGAGCTCGAACTGCAGGGCTATGTGCGCGGCTGCCCGCTCAACAATCTCGCGCATGAATTGTCGCTGGCCGACGACGAATTCCGCGCCGTTCTGGCGAAAATATTCGCAGGCTGGCGGCAGGCGATCGCCGACAAAGTGCGCGCCGATCAAAGGGACGGCGCCGAGCGCGGCACCGATCCCGACCGCTTCGCCGCGTTGACGGTGGCGGCTTATTCGGGCGCCATGTCGATGGCCAAGACGTCGCAAGATGCGAGTGTTTTGCGGGAGTGCTTGAAGGGGTTGGAAGGGCTCCAGCTTTCGTCAGGCCGACCGACACGGAAGCGACGCCGCAGGCTGTTGCTGTGATAGACAATTTAGGAATGATGGGGCGCGAGCATCGCCTTCGCTTGAAATCCAAATCGGCCGGCACTACCGCGCAAACGGCTTGATCGTCTCGAAGCCCACCTCGCTCTGCGCGCTGGTGCCTTCATCATAGCGCTTTGCCAGCACCGCCCGCAGGTCCGGCGAGTAGAGCGCGGTGAAACGGTCGACCACCGCGCCGGATTCGTCGGTGATCGTCTCGTTCACCGCCAGCACATTGTATTTGCAGTCTCCGACGCTGTAGGTTTCCTTGCCCTTGACGACGAGCGCCAGCGTCTCGGTGCCCTTGGGCGCTTTCTTCGGCGACAGCCGCACGAACTCGGTCTTGCTCTTCGCGCCCGCCCTCAGCGGAAACAGTTTCTTGATGTCGCCAAGCGGGATCATCGACACCCGCCCGGTGTCGCTGTCGCGGAACACTTCGATCAGCCCGGCATAAAGGTACTGCGTCTGCGGCGGGTCCGACTGGTATTTGTTGGCGACCGCGACCATGCCGCCGGGCGCCGGCCGGAACTCGCTGCGGATGCCGGGCTTTTCAAGCACGAAGCCGGCTTTTGCGGATTTGGCGTCGACGCAGTCCGCGGCCTGTGCGGCGCCGGCGAGGGCGAGCGCGGCGAGCGCCACGCCGGACGTCAGGGTTTTCATGCCTTCCTCCCCTGGATGCATGCTCCGAAGCATTGACAGACCCCCGCCGCGCTGTCGACCCAAGAGCTTTTCATGCCTTGGCATGAAGAGTCCCCAGGCGCTGCCGGGCATGGAACTGGACGACGCGGTTCGAGGATGTTTAATCGAGCGACGATGAATCGCCTTTCGCCGATAACCGTTTCGCGCCGCGCTTTCCTCGCGCAGCTCGGAGGCCTCGCCGTAGCCGGTACCTTCCCGCGCGGGGCCTTCGCCCAGGCCGGCCGGCGCATCCAGCCGATCGACGCCACTTTCCTCTTCATCGCCGACATCCATGCCTGTCGCATGGCGAGCGGTTTGAGCCCTCATTGCGAGCAGGAAGGCAAGACCGATCGCGCACTTCTGCGCAACGTGGCTGCGCTCAACGCCATTGCGGACAAGAAGTGGCCGGCCGAAATCAACGGCGTTTCGACCGGCCTGCATTCGGCCGGCACCCGCATCGGCACGCCGCTCGGCCTCGTCACCGGCGGCGACATCACCGACGATGGCGGCGGCCAGGTTACCGAGCCCAGCGAAGGCACGCAGCTTCTGCAGTTCTCCCAGCGCTACCAGGAAGGCATCGGGCCGGACCGCGTCCACATTCCGGTCTATGTCGGGCTCGGCAATCACGATCTCGACCAGAACGGCTCGCCGCCGCATGTCGACTGGTATCGCCGCGAACTGCGCGACTATGTCGAGGTCAACCATCGCCCCGGCGTGTTCTTCAAGCCACCGGTGCCGGCAACCGAATATGACGTCGAGACCGACTGCTATTCCTGGGACTGGGGCGGCCTGCATCTCGTCCAGACGCACCGTTTCGCGGGCGACACCGGCCACGGCGCGCCGAGCAGCCTGCCTTGGTTGAAGCAGGACCTCGCCACCTATGCCGGCGACGGCCGCCCGGTCATCCTGTTCCAGCATTATGGCTGGGACAATTTCTCGACCGAGCGCTGGGATCCGGTGAAACGCATCTATGACGACGATGGCGCCGGCCGCCCGCACTGGTGGGGCGAGGCCGACCGCCGGGCGCTGCTTGCGGCGATCAAGGGCTACAACGTCATTGCCGTCTTCCATGGCCACCAGCATGAAGTGCCGATGATCTACCGGCGCGACGGGCTCGACCTCGTCAAGCCGAAGGCCGCCTTTATGGGCGGCTTCGCGCTGGCGAGGGTGACTGATGATAATTTCGATGTCGTGCTGGGTGAGGCGGCCGGCGATCACGGCGAGGTCGTCTTCACCAACGCCTTCACAAAGACGTTTGAGACATGACCGCGACGGCCTGCGGATCACATCGCCTTCTTGCACATGGCTTTCATATCGCCACAAGCCTTCTGCACTTTGCCTGTGGCCTTGTCCGTCATGCCCTTGATCTCGATCAGGCGGTTCCCCGTGGCTTTGCCTACGGCCTGCACGAGCGAGCCCCTGATCTGCTTGGCGAGGCCCGCTATCTGGTCCATGTTCACCATCTCCGCATCTCCCGGAGATCCAATGCATGAGAACGTGCTGATGTGCATCCGGGTTCCGTGTGGACGAGTCGGGTTCGAGGCAAATCGGGGGAAGCACATTGGCTGAATTCACGCTGTTCATCGGCAACAAATGCTTTTCCTCATGGTCGCTGCGGCCATGGGTGGCGATGCGCCATCTGGAAATCCCGTTCGAGGAGAGCTTCGTGCGCCTGCGCACGCCGCAGACCGCCGCGAACCTCGCCAGGGTCTCGCCGACCGGGCTGGTTCCGGTCTTGAATCACGAGCCATTGAAGGGAGGAGGCAGGATCGTCTGGGAAACTCTTGCCATCCTTGAATATCTGGCCGACCTCTTTCCGGAGAAAAAACTCTGGCCTGACGATCTCGGCGCCCGCGCTTTGGCACGCTCGGTGGCGACCGAGATGCATTCCGGGTTCCGCGAGGTCCGCTACGGCTGGCCGATGAATCTGCGCCGACCGAAGCTCTACAAGCCGCTCGACGCCGAGGGCGAGGCGCAACGGGCGAGGATCGAAGCGATCTGGCGCCAGTGCCGCGAGCAATACGGTGAGGGCGGTCCGTTCCTGTTCGGCCATTTCACCGCGGCCGATGCCATGTATGCGCCGGTGGTGACGCGCTTCGACACTTACGGCGGCGAACTGGCGACCGTCACCCGCGCTTATGTCGATGCAGTGCTGGCGACACCGGCGATGCGCCACTGGTATGCTGAGGCGGCAAGGGAGCCGTGGCCCGAACCCGGCCCCGACGAATAGAGCAATTCCAGGAAAGACCGCTTTCCTGGAGTTTGCGCGGCAACAAGGTCTCAATCCTGGAGGAGGACCGATGGCCAGCGACCATTCACCGCGTGAAGCCGCGCCGATGATCTTCCATTGCCGGCTGATCCCGCCTCGGCCGGATTTCGCCTTCACCATGACGCAGGAGGAGAGGGCGTTGATGGGCAGGCATGCCGACTATCTGCGCGGCAAGCTGCGCGAAGGCAGCATGATCATGGCCGGCCCGGTCGCCGATCCGGCCGGTCCCTGGGGGCTGCTTATCCTGCGTGTGAACAGCGAGACCGAGGCGAGGGCCGTGACCGACGGCGACCCCGTGGCGCTTTCGGGTCGCGGCTTCCGCTATGAAATCCTGCCGATGATCAGCGTGATCATGTAGGCGGCATATAGAAGAACGCCCCTCGCGCTTTTTTACGGCGCGGGAGGCGTCCTTGTGTACCGTCAACTTTCTTTCGATTGCTGACGGCATTGCAATAACGGCCGGCCGCGGCGTCGGTTCCCGATCCGGCAAAAAAATTATCGCTGCCGCTCGTAGCAACCAGCGACCCGGCATGGTTGGCGAAAGCGGGCCTTTTCCATGATTGTGTGCTAGGACCAGTCGACCGCGACGTGAGTCACTGACGCTTTTCAAGGATCGACATGGCCATCAAGTTTTCCACCAAGGACCAGCCGCCGGCTCCGGCCACCACCGCGAAGCCGGCCAATCCGGCGGCCGCGCCGAAAGCCGATAAACCGCTTGCGGTCGATCTGTTCGAGCAGCCAGCGCAAAAGCCGCCGCGCAAGACCAGGAAGAAATAGAAGATTGCCGCGCGATGCCGACCACAGCCGCTTGCCTCGGCCGCCCGGCGCCGCGGTCGATTTCGGCTGGCCGGCGGAGGATGGCACGGCTCTGTTCGACTGCCAGGCCTGCGGCGCCTGCTGCTCCTATTCGGCCGACTGGCCGCGCTTCTCGACCGAGGACGACGCACAGCTCGACCGTATCCCGGCCGAGCTGGTTGCGGCCGACCAGTCCGGCATGCGCTGCGAGGGCGGGCGGTGTTCCGCGCTCAGCGGCCAGGTCGGAAGGCACACGGCCTGCGGCATCTACGATCTCCGCCCCGACGTATGCCGCGCCTGCATGCCCGGCGGCGACGACTGCCTGATGGCGAGGGCGGCGCACGGGTTGACGTGAAAGCCGCCAATCTCCCCCGGGAGATCGCGCTCTCCGGCGCTTGCCCCGCCTCACGCTGCCCGATACCTTGCCGCCGCGGGCAGGGCCGCGGAGGAAACCCATGAGCATCGAATTCCTGTTGACGTCGCTGATAATCGTGGCCTCGCCGGGCACCGGCGTCCTCTACACGCTCAGCGCCGGCCTCTCGCGCGGCGCGCGCGCCGCGGTCGTAGCTGCCTTCGCCTGCACGCTGGGCATCATCCCGCATATGGCGGCCGCCATCACCGGCCTTGCCGCGGTGCTGCACACCAGCGCCGTCGCCTTCGAGACGCTCAAATATCTCGGTGTCGCCTATCTGCTCTACATGGCCTGGAACACGCTGAAGGAGAAGGGCGGATTGAGCATCGACGAGGATGCCGCGCCGCGCTCGACCGCCAGGACGATCACCTCAGGCATCCTCATCAACATCCTCAATCCGAAGCTGTCGATCTTCTTCTTTGCCTTCCTGCCGCAGTTCGTCAGCAGCAACGAGCCGCACGCCTTTGCCAGGATGCTCGAACTCTCCGGCGTCTTCATGCTGATGACCTTCGTCGTCTTCGCCATCTATGGCGTGTTCGCGGCCTCGGTGCGCAGCCACATCGTGTCGCGGCCGAAGGTGCTGACCTGGATGCGCCGGACCTTCGCCGGCGCTTTCGTCATGCTCGGCGCCAAGCTGGCGCTCGCAGATCGTTAGGGCCGGATGATTTCAGGTCGAGGTCGACCTGAAATCTGAATCCGGCTCTAAATCAAAAAGGTAGAGTGTCTCGCCGTTACGGCTGCTCGGCCGGCTCGCCCTCGGTCTCGGAAGCCGTTTCGCTTCCGAAGTCGGGCGCCCGGACACCGAGACGCCAGGCCGAAGGCGGAACGCCGATCATCTTCTTGAAGGCACGGCTGAAAGCCGCTTCCGATTCGTAGCCGATTTCCATCGCGATGCTGGCAACGTTCCTGTTGCCGGCGCTGAGCAGTTCCGAGGCGATCTGCATGCGCCATTTGGCGAGATAGTGCATGGGCGGCATTCCGACAATCTTTGCGAAGCGCTCCGCGAGCACGGTACGCGACAGCGCCGACTCCTTGGCCAGCGCCTCCACCGTCCAATGCTGCGCCGGCCGGTCGTGGATCAGTGCCAGGGCCTTGCTCACATGCTGGTCGCGCAGGCCCGCCAGCCAGCCGGTCTGTTGCGGCGGCAGCGATTCCACGTAGCGGCGCAGCACGTCCACGAACATCAGCTCGCTGAGCTTGGTAAGCACCGTCTCGCTCCCGGCGCGCTTTTCGGCGACCTCCGATACCGCCAGCTTGATGAACTGGCCGAGCCAGCCGCCGTCGCCTCTCACATCTCCGGCCTTGATGACCGGCGGCAGCGCCTCGAGCAGCGGATTGAAGGGCAGCGCATCGCAGGCGAGATAGCCGCAGACCAGCCGGGCCGACTGCGATCCGTCCTTGACGAAGTTGATCGGGAACGGCGTCTGGCTGGCGGCCGCGATCTCCAGCACATCCGCGGTCGGCGGATCGGCCCGCAGGTCGGGCGTACTCGACATGATATGCGGGTCGCTCCTGGTGAAGACCACGACCTCGCCGGCCTCGACGGGAATTGCCTCTTTGCCGATGATACGGGCGAAGCAGCGGCCGGCCGTGAGCACGTGGTAGGAAATCAGGTGATCCGCGCCCGGCAGTATTCTCGGCAATATCGACGCCGGCGAGGGCGAGCAGACCGCCCATGGGTCCTGGGCCGCGATGTCGAAAAACGTCGCGCCGGTGAGGCGCACCTTTTTCAGAAGGTCAGACAGAGCGTCCCCGGCCATTCCATCCATTTCCCGCCAATCGCGCGGCAATCCGGCGCGACATCCCTTTCGAGTTCCGGACGCGCTGTCAAGTAAGGCGGACGCCCCGTCATTCCGTTCATTGCCGGAAGCTTTAAACCCGCCGGCGCTGCGCGGTGTCGCCTCAAACCGGCGCTGAGCGCGGTCGAACCGAACCTGGATAAGGATGAGAGTCATGACGGTACATAAGGGCGGGTGTTTTTGCGGCGCCGTGGAAATCGAAGTCCACGGAACCGCCGAGGCAATGGGCTACTGCCATTGCAGTTCCTGCCGTTCGTGGTCGGCGTCTCCGGTCAACGCCTTCACGCTGTGGAAGCCTGAGAACGTCAAGGTCACCAAGGGCGCGGAGTTTCTGTCCGGCTTCAAGAAGTCGAAGATGAGCGATCGCCAGTTCTGCACGAAATGCGGCGGTCATCTGATGACGGATCATCCGCCGCTCGGACTGGTCGACATCTACGCAGCGACGATACCGACGGTGGAATTCACACCGGGGGTCCATGTCAACTACGCCGAGACGGTCCTGCCGATGAAGGACGGGCTGCGCAAGCTGAAGGACTTCCCCGCCGAGCTCGGCGGTTCTGGCATCGCCATCGCGGAATAGGTTCGCACGATGGCTGACGATTTCGAACAACCGAAGTTTATGACAGGAGAGTACCAATGGACATCGCGACGTTTCGCGCCACGCAGGAGCCCATCAAGGATATTTATCGCAAGGACGCGCGGGCCGCGCTTCTTACCTTGAAGGCCAGGGGAAGCGCCGACGACTCCCGGGTAACCTGCAAGGTCGAGACCGGACGCGGACTTGCTCTTGCGGGCATCCATCCGAAGGCCGGGGGCAGCGGGCAGGAGCTTTGCTCCGGCGATATGCTTTTGGAGGCGCTGATCGCCTGCGCCGGCGTCTCCATGCGGGCCGCGGCCGCGGTTCTCGAGATACCGATCAAGTCGGCGGAAATCTCCGCCGAGGGCGACGTCGATCTTCGCGGCACGCTTGGAGTGACCGAAGGCGTGCCGGTCGGCTTCAAGGAAATCCGTCTGCGGTTCGACATCGAGACGGATGTCGAGCAAAGCCGGCTGACCCAACTGCTCGAGCTGACGGACCGCTATTGCGTGATCTTTCAGACCATTCAACGCAGTCCCAAGACCTTCGTAAAGCTCAACCGGGTTACCTCGTAGCCGGCGATTGCCCGCAATCCAATCCTGGCGGGGCGGATTGCGGGCTGGGCCTGAGCGCGGCTTGTTCGCGCCAGGCCTATCCTTTCACGTAGCCCAGCGCCTCGACGATGCGGCCGTTCGCGACGCGCATCAGGTTGACGCCGCGCAGCGACCTGCCGTCGGCCATCCAGAAGCGCCAGCGGATAGTCGCGCGGTCGCCGGCGACAAACGTCTCCTCGAGGTCGAAGCGCGTGCCAGGCCCGGTCGCGATCGCCGACCACAATTCGATGCAAGCCGCCTTGCCGATGCGGCGGGCGCCGTCCGGCGCCGGCACGGTGTTCTCGATCACGCAGTCCTCCGCCACCAATTCGTCCAGTGCGGAAGGGTCGTGGCGCTGGAAGACGTCATTGTAGCGTCGCATGATTTCGGCTGTTTCGGCGGAGCGCTTGGCGCTGGCGATGTCGATGATGCGTTCGTGGGTCATCGGATGTGTTCCTTTGTTCTCAGTGATTGCTGGCGGCCTCGGCAAGGCTCGCCTTCAGCGTGATCGCGGCGACGCCGGCCAGCGCGCGCGAGACGAGGCAGGTCGCCTTGGCCTTTTGCGCAAGCCGTTCGAGATCCCCGGCCGACATGCCCGCGACGCTTGCCTGCGTTTCGAGTTCGATACGGGTGATGGTCGGTCCGGCCGCGGTGGCACCGAGATGCACCTTCGCAGTCGTGCGTATGCTGCCGGGCGTGTGGCCTTCGCCGTCGAGCACGGCGGTGAGCGCCATCGAGAAGCAGCCGGCATGCGCGGCCGCGATCAACTCTTCCGGATTGGTGCCCGGGCCGTTTTCGAAGCGGGACGGGAACGAGTAGGCGCCTTCGAAGACGCCGCTGCCCAGCCGCAGCCGGCCGCCACCTTGCTTGAGCGTTCCCTGCCAAAGGGCTGAGGCTTCGCGAATTGTCATGGCTGATACTCCTCTGGTTTGCGAGAAAATGCGGCACTCAGGCGACGTCGATGACGACTTTGCCGAAGACGTCGCCCTGCTGGAAATGCCGGTAGGCGTCGCGCGCCTCGATGAAGGGGAAGACGCTGTCGATGACAGGCCTCAACCGGTGCGTGGCGACGGCGGCGAGCATCGCTTCCAGCCCGTTGCGGCTGCCGACGAAGACGCGGCCGATGGTGACCAGGCTGCGCTGGTAGACGGCGCCCGGGATTTCGATCGATCTGCCCTTCTGGTCCTGCACGGTGAGCAGGACGATGCGGCCATGAAGCTGGCTGGCGATCAGCGATTGCGGAAAAGTCGGCGGGCCGCCGGTCTCGACGACCAGGTCGACGCCGCCCGTCGCCTCGCGCAGCTTCAGGCCCCATTCCGGCGTCTCGGCCGTGGCGATGACGAGGTCGGCGCCGAGCGCCCGCAGCCTGTCGGCCTTTTCGGCGCGCGAGGTGACGGCCGCCACACGGCAGCCGGCGAGCTTGGCGAATTGCAACGCAAACAATGCGACGCCGCCTGAACCGATGGTGAGAACCCATTGTCCAGGCTTCGGAATCTCCGCTCCTGTCAGTGCGCTCCAGGCGGTCAGTCCGGCACAGGTGAAGGTTGCCGCCTCCTGCCATGAGAGATGGTCGGGCAGCCGCGCCGCCCATTGCTCGTCGAGCAGGGCATATTCCGAGAGCATGCCGTCCAGCGTGCAGCCGAGCTGGTCCACGACGCCCGGATGCATACGGCCGTCGACCCAGCGCGCGAAATAGCTGCCGGTGACGCGGTCGCCGACGGCAAAGCGAGCAACGCCTTCGCCGATGGCGACGACTTCGCCGGCGCCGTCGCTCAGCGGCACCATGCCGGCACGCGGCGTCAGCGGATAGGTACCGTTGAGGATCATGGTGTCGCGGCGGTTGAGCGAGGTGGCGTGCACGCGCACCAGGATCTGATGCGGTCCCGGCCGCTGCATTGCTTCTTCCCGCATCGCCAGGGCATCGATGCCGTTGCCTTGTTCCTCCAGCCGGTAGCGCAGCATTTGTCATCTCCAAAATATGTAGACCGATTTACATATTATGTAGACCGATTGTCATATTTTCGGCAAGCCCTATAATGCTCCTCCTGACAGAGGTTGACATGGCCACGGACACACGCACCCGCATGATCGAGGCGACCGCGCTGCTCATCAGGCAGCGCGGCTATCACGGCACCTCGCTCAACGACATTTTGAGCGCCAGCGGCGCGCCCCGCGGCTCGCTCTATTTCCATTTTCCGGGGGGCAAGGACCAGCTGGTCGTCGAGGTGACGCGCGCCAGCGTGGCCGACGTGACCGAGCGGCTGGGTGCGGCGCTGGCGGCGGAGAGCGATCCGGCCGTCGCCGTTCGCCGTATCTACCAGTCGGTGGAGCTGATGCTCGAGGAAAACCGGTTTTCGCTTGGCTGCCCGGTCGCGCCTGTGGTGCTGGACGCACCGAACGATGTGCCGGACCTGGTCGAGATCTGCCGTACGGCCTTCGAGCAGTGGATCGGCCTGCTGCGCCGGGCCTTCATGCGGGCAGGGGTGGCCGAGCCTCGAGCCCAGGCGCTGGCGCTGCTTGTCGAATCCTCACTCGAAGGCCTGATGGTGATCGCCCGCGCCACCCAGGACCGTGCGCCGCTGGCTGCCGTGGCCGACGAGGTGGTGGCGCTGGTCGAGGCGGCGGTGGGCGCCGGCAAGGCGGCTGAGCGGGCGGACATCGCTGTTTGAACGCTCGCAGACCGATGCTCCGCAACAAGTCTCCGCGGGGTGACTCAAACGAAAAAGGGCGGCATCTCTGCCGCCCTTTCCGTATGGTTTGCGAGATCGGCTGGATTAGAAGTCCATGCCGCCACTCAAGCCCGCTTGCGGGCTTGAGCAACGTTAGTTGATGGGCGTGCTTTATGGACTTCTTAGAAGTCCATGCCGCCACTCAAGCCCGCTTGCGGGCTTGAGCAACGTTAGTTGATGGGCGTGCTTTATGGACTTCTTAGAAGTCCATGCCGCCCATGCCACCCATGCCGCCGCCGCCCATGCCGCCAGGCATGCCGCCGCCAGCCGACTCCTTCTTCGGAGCTTCGGCGATCATGGCTTCGGTGGTGACGAGCAGGCCGGCGACCGAGGCCGCGTCCTGGAGAGCCGTGCGCACGACCTTGACCGGGTCGACGATACCCATGGCGATCATGTCGCCATACTCGCCGGTCTGGGCGTTGTAGCCGAAGGTCGCGCCCTTGTTGTCGAGGATCTTGCCCGCGACGATCGAGGCTTCCGCACCGGCGTTGGCCGCGATCTGGCGGGCCGGAGCCTGCAGCGCGCGACGCACGATGTTGATACCGGCGGCCTGGTCGGAGTTGGCGCCGGTGGCCTTGAGGTTGGCCGAAGCGCGCAGCAGGGCCACGCCGCCGCCAGCGACGATGCCTTCTTCCACGGCCGCGCGGGTCGCGTTCAGAGCGTCATCGACGCGGTCCTTCTTTTCCTTGACCTCGACTTCCGTCGCGCCGCCGACGCGGATCACCGCGACGCCGCCGGCGAGCTTCGCCAGACGCTCCTGCAGCTTCTCCTTGTCGTAGTCCGAGGTGGTCTCCTCGATCTGCTGCTTGATCTGGGCGACGCGGCCCTGGATCTCGGCCTTCTTGCCGGCGCCGTCGACGATGGTGGTGTTCTCCTTGGAGATCGACACCTTCTTGGCGCGGCCGAGCATGTTGAGGCCGACATTCTCGAGCTTGATGCCGAGGTCTTCCGAGATGACCTGGCCACCGGTGAGGATGGCGATGTCTTCCAGCATGGCCTTGCGGCGATCACCGAAGCCCGGCGCCTTGACGGCGGCGATCTTCAGGCCGCCACGCAGCTTGTTGACGACCAGCGTGGCCAGGGCCTCGCCCTCGACGTCTTCCGAAATGATGAGCAGCGGCTTCGAGGTCTGCACGACGGCTTCGAGAACCGGCAGCATGGCCTGCAGGTTGGAGAGCTTCTTCTCGTGCAGCAGGATGTAGGCGTCTTCCAGATCGGCGACCATCTTGTCGGCGTTGGTGACGAAGTAGGGCGAGAGATAGCCGCGGTCGAACTGCATGCCTTCGACGACTTCCAGCTCGGTCTCGGCGGTCTTGGCTTCCTCGACGGTGATGACGCCTTCGTTGCCGACCTTCTGCATCGCTTCAGCAATCATGGCGCCGACCGACTCGTCGCCATTGGCCGAGATCGTGCCGACCTGGGCGACTTCCTCGGAGGTCTTGATCTTCTTGGCGGCCTTGCCGAGAGCGGTGACGACTTCGGTGACGGCGAGGTCGATGCCGCGCTTCAGGTCCATCGGGTTCATGCCGGCGGCAACCGCCTTGTGGCCTTCCTGGACGATCGACTGCGCCAGAACCGTCGCGGTCGTGGTGCCGTCGCCTGCGATGTCGTTGGTCTTCGAAGCGACTTCGCGCACCATCTGCGCGCCCATGTTCTCGAACTTGTCCTCGAGCTCGATCTCCTTGGCGACGGTGACGCCGTCCTTGGTGATGCGCGGGGCGCCGAACGACTTGTCGATGACGACGTTTCGGCCCTTGGGACCGAGCGTGACCTTCACCGCGTCGGCGAGGATGTTGACGCCGCGCAGCATGCGCTCACGAGCATCACGGGAGAATTTTACGTCTTTTGCAGCCATTGTAAGCTCCTGTCAGGGGTTCGGGTCGAACCCGCAGATTCAAGATTCAGTTGACGGAATAAGGCCGATGCTCAGCCGATGATGCCCATGATGTCGGATTCCTTCATGATCAGAAGGTCTTCGCCATTGAGCTTGACTTCGGTGCCCGACCACTTGCCGAACAGGATGCGGTCGCCGGCCTTGACGTCCAGCGGGACGAGCTTGCCGCTTTCGTCGCGGGCGCCCGAGCCGACTGCGATGATCTCGCCTTCCTGCGGCTTTTCCTTCGCCGTATCCGGGATGATGATCCCGCCGGCGGTCTTGGATTCGGATTCGACCCGGCGAACGACCACACGGTCATGAAGCGGGCGGAACTTGGACTTTGCCATATTGTCTTCCTCGAATGAGAACGGTGAGAACTGTTCCTCCATCCGGCGAGGCCGCCGGATACGAGTTAGCACTCACCAAAGGCGAGTGCTAACGTGGCGCTGAAATAGGCTGACGGCTTGCGAGAGTCAAGGCGCGCGCAAGGTGACGGCGGCGCGAAATTTTTCTCGCGCGTAGCCCCGCAGGGAAATGCGCCGGCCGCCGCGGGAACGGACGACCAATCCCGCTTGTCGGTCTCTATGGCCTCGGCGACCGCAGCACCAGCAGCGGGCAGCGCTCGGCCAGTCCGTATGGTCCGGTCGAGGTGATGCTGATGTCGCCGAAATACATTGCGGCCTCTTCGATGACAGCGGCCACCGGCGCGAAACTATAGGTGGCCGGCGAGTTCCGGTAGACATCGATGGTGCCGATGACCGGCAGCTCCCACCCCGTGCGATCCGAAAGTTCGGCGCGGTCGGGAAACAGCGCGTCGAATCGCTCCACGATCGCCCTGACGGGAAGGGCATGGTCGGGCGCGTCACCTGTCGCGATCATGGCGACGCGCCATTTGAGCTCGTGGAATGTCGCGACGCCACCGGAGAGCGCCAGCGCGCGAACATCCTTCGGGTCGTCGAGCCGATCGGGGCAGGATTGATCCGTCAGGCAATCTAGATGTTCATGCCGCCCGAGACCTCGATGCGCTGAGCGTTGACCCAGCGATTGTCGTCGGAAAGCAGCGAGGCGATCATCGGGCCGATATCGTCGGCGACGCCGGTGCGGCCGAGCGCGGTGACGCCGGCCACCATGCGGTTGATCTCGGCATTGTCGCGCACATGACCGCCATTGAAGTCGGTCGCGATCGCGCCGGGCGCCACGGTGTTGGCGGTGATGCCACGCTGACCGAGCTCCTTGGCGAGATAACGCGTGAACACCTCGATGCCGCCCTTCATCATCGCGTAGGCCGACGAGCCGGGAGCAGCGAAACGTGCCAGCCCGCTCGAGATGTTGATGACGCGGCCGCCATCGTTGATCAGCGGCAGCAGCGCCTGGGTGAGGAAGAACACGCCCTTGAGATGGGTGTTCATCAGCGTGTCGAATTCCTCCTCGGTCGTTTCTGCGATCATCTTGCGCAGGCCGGTGCCGGCATTGTTGACGAGATAGTCGAAGCGGTCGCGCTGCCAGATCTCGTGAAGTGTCTTCTTCAACGCCGCGACGAAGGCCGGGAAGCTGGCGACGGCGCCGGTATCGAGCTCCAGCGCGGCGGCGCGGCCGCCGGCGGCCTCGATCTCGGCGATTGCCGCCTTCGCCTCGTCGGCGCGCGAGCGATAGGTGATGATGACGTCGACACCCCGGCGGGCGAGGTTGTGCGCGGTGTTGCGGCCGAGGCCGCGGCTGCCGCCGGTGATAAGGGCGATGGGGCGGGTGGTCATGGCGAAATCTCCTTCTTTGCGAATGGAGATGCATATACTCGCCTGGCTGGCGGATATAATCGGCCGTGGATTGCCAACACTATTCAGTCTCTGAGAACAATGGCGCATGGACAGGTTCGACAGCATGCGGCTCTTCACCCGCGTCGTGGAACGGCGCAGCTTCACCGCTGCCGCCGCCGATCTCGGCATGCCGCGTTCCAGCGCCACCGCCGCGATCAAGCGTTTGGAGGAGCGCCTTGGCGTGCAATTGCTGCGACGCACCACGCGCCATGTCACCACGACGCTCGACGGTGAGGCCTTTTACCAGCGCTGCACCGGCATCCTGGCCGACATCGAGGACGCCGAGGGCGGATTTGGCGCGCATGAAGTGCACGGGCGGTTGAGCGTCGATATCAACGGCCATCTGGCCCGCACGTTGGTGATCCCGGAACTGCCGGCGCTGCTCGAGCGTCACCCGCGGCTTACCGTGCATATCGGAGAGGGCGACCGCTTCGTCGATCTGGTGCGCGAGGGCGTCGACTGCGTGGTGCGTGCCGGCACGCTGCCCGACAGCGAGATGATCGCGCGACGTATCGGCATGGCGCGCGAGGCGACGCTCGCCAGCGCCGGCTATCTTGCGCGCCATGGCCTACCGCGCTCGCTGGACGAGCTTGCCGGGCACATGATGATCGGCTTCGTCTCGTCGCGCACCGGGCAGGTGATGCCGCTGGAATTCACTGTCGACGGCAAGATCCGCGAGATCGTTCTGCCGTCGCGCGTCACGGTTTCCAATTCCGACACCGCCGCCGCGCTGGTGCGCCAGGGTTTCGGCCTCTACCAGGCGCCGCGCCGCCGCTTCGCTGCCGACATCGAAGCGGGCCGGCTGGTCGAGGTGCTTGCCGACCACCCGCCGACGCCGACGCCGATCTCGGTGCTCTATTCGCCGAGCCGCCAATTGTCGCCAAGGGTGAGGGTGTTTGTGGATTGGCTTGTGGAGATTCTCGGGCCGAAGCTGGATGCGTCTTAGGCTATTCCTGCAACGCTGGCGGGACAGCGCCCCCCTCTGTCCTGCCGGACATCTCCCCCACGAGGGGGGAGATTGGCGGTTCCACCGCCGGCGCTGCCCTTGCAGCGGCGTTGGCGATTGGCGAAAGTCCGCGTGACATCTGATCTCCCCCCAACCGCCGAAACTACAAAAACAACCGCAGCTGCGTGTGGATGATCGAGCGATAATCGTCGAGCGTGCGCCGGCCTTCTTCTTCGTCCTGTGTCAACGCCAGCCGCACGACGCCGCCGGCAAGCTGGAAGATCAGGAACACGACGCGCCCGAATGCCTCGCGTTGCTCAGCCTTCAACATCGGCGCGACGTGGTCGCAGAATATCTTTGCCTGATGCCTGGTCTCGGCGATGTCGAGATGCTGCAGCGCCTTGTCGGCCTGGATGGCGTTCTGCAGGTCCTGGATGGCGGGATCGGCCGCGACACGGCCGTGGTAGTCGTCGAGCATCCGGTCGGCCGCCGCCGTCACGTCGTCCAGCCCGCGTATCTCGGCGATGATCGCGCCGAAGCGCGCCCGGCTTTCCTCTGAGAAACGCTCATAGAGCATGGCCAGGATCGCCGACTTGCTGGGGAAATAATGATAGACGGTGGCGATCGGTCCGCCGGCCAGCGCGCCGACTTCCTTCATCGTTACCGCGTCGATGCCCTTTTCGCCGATCAGCCGCATGGTCGTCGAAAGGATCGCGTCGATGCGCTCGCGGCTGCGCTCCTGCTTCGGCCTTCGCCGAGGTTCCGTCGCCGTTCGCCTCATCTGCGTCATGCGCCAAATCTCGTGGGCTTACGAATTCGCGGTTGACAAGAAACATGATCAAGTATCAGTTTCGTCAAATACTGACAACTTGTCAGTTTTTCGATCGAGATGCAAGGGAGAGCGCCTCGTGACTGTCATCGATGCCGCGCGAGCGGAAAACGGCGATTGGCTTGTCGGCAATCCGACGGGACTGCAGCTGGCCTCGGCGCTGTGGATCGGCTCGGTCGGCCTGCTGATCCTCGGATTGCAGCCGGTGCTGCTCGGTGCGCTCTACACCGAGGGTCATGTCACCGGCGACGAGTTGGCGCTGGTCGCCACCGCCGAGATGATCGCGATCGCCATCGGTTCGGCGATCGTGGCGATGCTGCTGCCTGCCAGGAACATGCGCTGGAAAAGTGCGGTGTTGCTCGTCCTGCTCGCGTTCGCCAATTTCTGGACCGCTTATGCCGGCAACCCCAATGCGCTGATCGGCGCGCGCACGCTCGCAGGGCTTGCTGAGGGCGGTCTTGTCGCCGTCGCCACCGAACTGATCGCCCGCTCGCGCCGCGCCGAGCGCATCGGCGGCTATTTCGTCACGCTGCAGACTCTGGCGCAGTGCGCGCTGGCGCTGATACTCGCGCTCTATGCGGTGCCCAAAGCCGGCTCGGCCGGCGGCTTTCTCGCGCTCGGCATCGTATGCCTGCTTTCGCTGGCCGTTGCCTGGACCGTGCCGGATGACTATGCTGACCTGCCGAAGGAAGAGCACTTTTCCAATGTGCTCACCCTGCCGGCGATCACGGCGCTGCTGTCGATCTTCTGCTATTTCATGTTCTTCGGCGCGGTCTGGGCTTTCCTCGAGCCCATCGGCGCGCAGTTCGGCATCGATGGCCGCACCGTCGGCCTGATGGTCTCGGCAAGCCTTGCCGCGCAGGTGATCGGCGCCATGACCGCGACCGTCTTCGAGGCGCGCATCGACTATCGTGTCGCCATCACCGTCATCGGCATCACTGCGGCGATCGGCTCGGCGCTGCTTGCGTCAGGCCCGGGTCTTCCGCTGTTTTGGGCAGTCGCGCTGGTGATGGGCTTCATCCTGCTCTTCATCGTGCCCTACCAGATCCGGCTGGCGATCACCGCCGACGAGACGCGCAACGCCGTATTGCTGGTGCCGGCGGCCCAGCTCTTCGGCCTCGCCATCGGCCCGGTCGCCGCTTCGCTTTTGATCGACGGCGCGAATTTCCGCCCGGTGCCGGAATTCGCCGCCGCGACCGCTTTGGCCAGCGTGGCGCTGCTCGGCGTCTTTGTGCTGGTCGCGCGCCGGCGCGTCCAGGCCTGAGCGGGAGGATCGGGATGGCCAACGGCTGGAGCAACTGGTCGGGTTTCGTCACGGCCTGCCCGAAGCAGATCGCCACACCGGCCGATGCCGGCCAACTGGCCGAGCTGGTACGCTCGGCGCCGGGGCCGCTGCGCGTCGCCGGCGCCGGCCATTCCTTCACGCCGCTGGTGCAGTCCGACGGCACCATCGTCTCGCTGGAGAAGATCGAGGGACTGGTCTCGCACGATGCCGCGAACAACCGGGCGCGGGTTAGGGCGGGCACAAGGCTCGGGGCGCTGATGCATGTCCTGCAGGACATCGGCCAGGGCTTGCCGAATATGGGCGACATCGACAGGCAGGCTATCGGCGGCGCGCTGGGCACGGCCACGCATGGCTCCGGTACGACGCTCGGCGCCTATCACACGCAGCTCGAATCCGCGCAGATCGTCGACGGCAAAGGAAAACTGCGCGAGTTCAGCCGGGCCGGCGACCAGGACATGATCCATGCCACCGGGGTCGCGCTCGGCGCCTTCGGCGTGCTCACAGAAGTGACTATGAACAACATTGCGACCTATCGCCTGCGCCGCCGCAAATGGGTGCTGCCGATCGGCGACATGCTGCGCGACTTCGAGGCGATGATGGCCGCGCACCGTTCGGCCGAGTTCTATTACATCCCGTTTTCCGGCTATGCCCAGTTCATCGCCAGCGATCTGAGCGCGGCGCAGCCCACACCGCGGCCGACCGAGGACGACGAGGAAGGACTGGCGACGCTGCGCAGGCTGCGCACCGTGCTGCGTTTACTTCCGTCGATTCGCCGTGCGCTGATCCGGGGCGCGGTGAAAAAGGTGCCGGCCGAGGACTACGTGCAGGATTGGCTCAACGTCTACGCCAGCGAGCGGCGCACCAAATTCAACGAGATGGAGTACCACCTGCCTTACGAGGAAGGTCCGAAGGCGCTGGCCGAGATCATCGCGCTGACCGAAAAGCACTTTCCGGAAGTCTATTTTCCCATGGAGGTGCGGTCGGTGGCGGCAGACGAGTTCTGGCTCTCGCCCTTCCACAAAAGGCTGACCTGCTCGATCGCCATCCACCACGATGCGGCGAACGACCCGCTGCCTTTCATGCGCGCGGCCGAGCCGGTCTTCTTGAAATACGGCGGCAGGCCGCATTGGGGCAAGATGCACAGTTTGAAGGCGGTGGATCTCAAGAAACTCTATCCGCGCTGGGACGATGCGATGGCGGTGCGCCGCGACATCGACCCGGAGAACCGCTTCGTGTCGCCCTACATGGCCGGCCTGTTCGGCATCGAGCCCAATCCCTTTGGCGTCCAGCAATGAGCGCCTATTTCGCCGCTCTGTCCGACGCATTGAGGGCCGCCGACATTTTTCGGCCTTGCCTGGTGCTCGACCGCGACCGGCTAGACGGCAACATCGCGCTGGTCAAGGAGAGGCTGGCGCCAGGCCTTGCGGTGCGGCTGGTCGACAAGTCGTTGCCTTGCATGCCGCTGCTTTCGCATATCGCCAGGGTGCTTGGCGCCAACCGCTTCATGACCTTCCACCCGCCGGTGACGCAGGCCGTGCTTGACGCTTTTCCCGACGGCGACCTGCTCTACGGCAAGCCGATGCCGGTCGGCGCCGCCAAGGCAGCGCTGACCAGGGGCGGCGCCGGCCGGTGGTCGCGCGTCTGCTGGCTGATCGACACGCCGGAGCGGCTGGCCGAATACGGCGCGCTCGCTGCCGCGCTCGGCACCGAATTGCGTTTTGCCTTCGAGGTCGATGTCGGCCTGCATCGCGGCGGCTTTCGCCATCCCGCCGAGATCGAGGCGCTGACGATACCCGAGCGCCTGCATTGCGAAGGCATCATGGCTTATGAGGCGCATGCGCCGGAAATCCCTGGTTTGTTCGGCGGCGCTGCCAAGGCGCTGAAGCAGGCCTCTGCTACAGCCGCTGAGTTCGTCGCCGTTCTCGACCAAGACCGGCGCCGCATCCTCAACATCGGCGGCTCGAAGACGGCGCTGCTGCATGGCTCGGGCATCGCCAACGAAGTGTCGATCGGCTCGGCCTTCGTGCTGCCGGGCGACTTCGACACACCCGGGCTCGGCGGCTTCCAGCCGGCGGCTTTCATCGCGACGCCGATCCTGAAGGCGCTCGATCCGGTGCTGCCAGGTCCGCCGGCGGTCTCCCGCACGTTGCAGGCGCTCGGCATTTTTCCGCGCAAGGGCTGCTATCTCTATGGCGGCAAGTGGATGGCCGCGCCGGCGTTTCCGGAGGGCATGAAACCGAACAGCCTGATCGGGCTGTCGTCCAACCAACAATTCATGGGTTTGCCGGCCGGGGCGGACGTGAAGCCGGGCGACTACGCGTTCCTGCGGCCGACGCAGAGCGAGGCCGTGCTGCAGCATTTCGGGGCGATTGCCGTTTTTTCGGATGGGCGGATCGTAGAGTTCTGGCCGGTGCTGCCGATGGGATAGGGCGACTGCGGTCGCGATTGGCGCAGGCCTCCGCAAAGTCGTCATTCTAGGGCGGAGCGACGCGAAGCGGAGCGCAGACCCTAGAATCCATGCCGTTACGTTCGTCGTAGAATGATGCGGTGCAGAGGAAGGAATCCTGTGCCGGCGTTTCGGTGCCAAGGCTCTGCATCGTTGCAGCGCTCGTAGGTCATGGCATGGATTCCAGGGTCTGCGCGCGTCGCTCCGCTCCTTGCTCCGCCCTGGAATGACGAAGCTGTGACAGCCATTTTATTGACTCAGTCAACTAAATGATCGATCCTGTCCAGCACAGGAGAAACCGCCATGACGATCCACGATCATCCCGGCAAGGAGCGTATCGATGCCGTGCGCGCCTTCAATCGTTTCTATACCCGCCAGATCGGCCTGCTCGACGAAGGCCTGCTGAAAAGCCCGTTCTCGCTGACCGAAGCGCGGGTACTTTATGAGCTTGCCCATCGCGACGGGCTCGTCGCCAGCGACCTGGTGCGCGACCTCGGCCTCGATCCCGGCTATGTCAGCCGGCTGCTGAAGAAATTCGAGGAGCGCGGCCTGGTCGAGCGCGAAGCTACCGAGGCGGATGCGCGCCGCGCCTCGATCGCGCTGACGCCGGCGGGCAGGCAAGCCTTCGCGCCGCTCAACCAGGATTCGCACGATCAGGTGCGCGCGCTGCTCGATCGTCTGGCCCCAGCCGACCAGGAGCGGCTGGTCAAGGCGATGCGCACGGTGCAGGACCTGCTCGGCGACAGAGCCGAACCCAAGGTTCCCTACATCCTGCGGCCGCTGCAGGTCGGCGACATCGGCTGGATCACGCATCGCCAGGGCCTCATTTACGCGCAGGACTATGGCTGGGACGGGACCTACGAGGCGCTGGTTGCCGAAATCCTCGGCGAGTTCGTCAAGAATTTCGTGCCGCAATGGGAACGCAGCTGGGTCGCCGAACGCGGAGGCGAGGTGGTCGGCTCGGTCTTCGTCGTGCGCAAGTCGCCCAAGGTGGCGAAGCTCAGGCTGCTCTACGTCGAGCCGTCGGCGCGTGGCCTCGGCATTGGCAGGCGGCTGGTCGACGAGTGCATCGGCTTCGCGCGCGCCAAGGGCTACAAGACGCTGACGCTCTGGACCAACGACATATTGAGCTCGGCCCGCCGAATCTATCAGGCGGCCGGCTTCAAGCTGGTCGAGGAAGAGGGCCATCACTCCTTCGGCAAGGATCTGGTCGGCCAGACCTGGAATTTGGAATTGTAGTGCCGATCAGCCTTTGATCGGCGCCCAGATCTCCAGCCCGCCATTGCCGGTGCGCGCATCGAATTCAGGCCCATAACGTTCGAACTCAGGGGCATCGGCGATCTCGTGGCCGGAGGCCGGCAGCCAGCTGTTCCAGATCGTGTTGACGGTCCGGCGGATGGTCGAGATGTGCTCGCGATGCGAGAACACCGCATATTTCTGCGCCGGCACCCGCACGCGGTAAAAGTCTTTGGGCAGGTCGGAGAAATCCGTCACCTCGACGCCGGCGACATAGTCGAAATTGCCGGCATCGTCGCTGTTGAGGCAGACGCCATAGAAGACGCCGGGCACCTCGCCCGGGATGTTGCTGATATAGGGAGCGAAGCGCTGCCACTGCATGGGGATGCCGGCGCTGGTTTCGCAGCTGTAGCGCTCGCCAAGCCCGGCGATGAGGAAGGGTCGGCTGGTCTCGAAGCGCGGCGGCTCCAGTGTGGTGAGAAGCGAACTGTCCATCAGGATGGGCTCCACGAGGTCGAGGTTGTCGGTCGAGCCTTTTGCGCGCACCAGCTCCGGCGTGGTGCCGAACTGCTCGCGAAAGGCCCGCGTGAACGCCTCATGCGAGCCGTAGCCGGCATCGAGCGCGACCGACAGAATGTCGCGCGCCCCGCCGGCAAGCTTTCGCGCCGCTTCGCTCAAGCGGCGCGCCCGCATATAGCCCATGACCGACCGTCCGGTGGCGGCGCCGAAGGCGCGCGTCACATGGAAGCGCGACACGCCGCTGCTTGCCGCGACATCGTCGAGCGAAATCGTATCCGGCAGGTGGCTTTCGACAAACCACAGCGCTTTCTCGGTCGGATTCATGGTTACTCGCAATTTGGCGGGGCTACACTAGCCGCCGCATCGGCAACCAGTTTGATCGAAATTGCGCACTGGGCAATAATGGCGACGTGCGGGCCGGGTCGAGTGGGATCGGCTTGGCACTATGCGCGGTAGGCGGGAAGGGGTGTCCCGATGACGACGGCGACGGCCGATCAGGTCTTCCGGTTTGGCGGGTTCACGCTCGATCTTGCCAAGGGAACTCTGCGTGGCATCAACGAGCCGCTGTTCCTGCGTCCGAAAGCCTATGCGCTGCTTTCGCATCTCGCCCGCAACATGGGCCGTGTCGTGCCGAAATCGGAACTGATGGATGTCGTCTGGCCGGGCGTCTACGTCACCGAGGATTCGCTCACCCAGTCGGTCCGCGAAATCCGCAAGGTGCTGGGCGAGGACATGGTGCGCACCGTATCCAAGCGGGGCTACATGCTGGCCGCCGGGGCGGAAGCCGCTCCCGAGATCGGCGCGCAGCCGATCGTGGCCGTGGTGCGGTTTCGCAACGACAGCGGCGATCCCACCGACGAGGCGATGGTCGACGGCTTCGCCGAGGACATCATCAACGGCGTGGCGCGTTTCGGCACGGTGACCGTGCTGGCGCGCAATTCGAGCTTCTCCTTCGCCTCCTTCGGTCGCGCCGAGTGGCCCCAGATACGCGCCCGCATCGGCGCCGATTATCTCGTCGAGGGCTCGCTGCGCCGCCAGGGCGAGCATGTCGTTGTGGCCGTCAGCCTCGTCGACATTGCGAGCGCCAGCCAGCTCTGGGGCGATCGCTACCAGTCACAAGGTGCGGGCCTCTTCGTGATCGAGCGCGAGATCGTCGAGCAGATCGTCAGCCGGCTGGTCACGCGGGTCACCAACGCCGGGTTGGAGCAGGCTTCGCGCAAGCCGGTGACCAGCCTTGCCGCCTACGAGCTTCTGCTGCGCGGCTTTGCGATGCTGCGCGATCCCGCCCAGACCGACCAGCGCGGCGCCGAGGCGTTGTTCGAGGCAGCCATCGCCAAGGATCCGAACTATGGGCTGGCTTATACCTATCTCGCCCTCGCGCGCTCGCTGGACGGGGAGTTCGGACGCGCCAGCGACGCCGTGCTGGAAAATGCGCGCGACCTCGCCGACAAGGGCCTGGCCCTGTCGCCCGACCAGCCGACCGGCCATCGCGTGCAGTCGCTGATCCGCCTGTATATGCGCGACCACGAGGCGGCTGAGCATCACATGCGCATCGCCCTCCAGCTCAACCCTTACGATGCCGACAGCATCGAGCAGATGGGCATGCTGCTGACCATGCGCGGCCGGCCGCTGGAGGCGCTGACCTGGCTGGCGCGCGGCATCCGCATCGATCCGTTGCACCCGCACTGGTACCAGTTCGACCGCGCGCTGGCGCTCTACATGATGGGGGAATACCGGCAGGCGGCGGATGCGCTGGAACTGGCGACGCGCCCGGCACCTTGGATTAGGACTCGGCTCGCGGCCTGCTATGCCCAGATGGGCGATATGGAGAAGGCGCGGCGGCAGGTCGCCCTCGTCGAGGAGGGCGATGCTTTCTCGCCGCTCGACTATGCGCTGCGCGGCGTGCCGTTCGAGAACCGGGCCGATGCCGAGCATCTCGCCGAGGGCGTCAGACTTGCCCTCGGCGAGATTGACCCTGAGCCTGGTCAATCGACGACGACCACGATGTAGCGGCCCTGATAGGCCCGGTAGTAGGTGCCGCCGCAGCGCCAGACGTCGAAGCCGTTGACCTTGGTGCGGACGCAACCGGCAGGCAGCGTGGCGACCCAGGCGGTGGTGTGCCTCAGCACACGCCATGTCGTCGTGCGGCGGGCAACGCCGGCGGCGCTGCGCGGCGTCCAGGGCGCGCCGATGCGGGCCTCGGCAGAGCCGACCAGCGACAGGGCCGGGACGGCGCTGCCGACGATTTCGACGGCGGTGAGAGCGAGCGCGAGCAGCGCCGCGGCCGAACAAAATTTCTTCACGGATTTCAGAGGCATTTTCGTTTCTCCTGATGTTGGTTGAAGTCTAGTGGGAGGATGTAGCGGCAAGCCGTGTCGAGCCCGTCAGCGCCGCCAGGTGAGCAACCACGAACAGCCAGTGCGCCGCGGTTGTGACGTAGCCGACGACAAGCACGTCGGCGGCGATGAAGAACTGCCACGGCGGCGTTTCCGCCGTGGCTTCGATCAGGCAACCAGCGGCTGGGGCTCGGCCGTGGCCGTGATCGGTTCGGCCGCTAAGGCGGCCTCAGCCGGCGCCTTGATGCCGAACCAGGCGACGTAGAGCGTCGGCAGGAAGACCAGCGTCAGCACGGTCGCCACCATCAGTCCGCCCATCACCGCATAGGCCATGGGCCCCCAGAACACGGTCGGCGCGATCGGGATCATGCCGAGGATGGCTGCCGCCGCCGTGAGCAGGATCGGCCTGAGCCGATGCGTGGTGGCGCTGATCACCGCGGCCCACGGCTCTTCGCCGGCGGCGATGTGCTGGTCGATCTGCGCGATCAGGATGACCGAGTTGCGGATCACCATGCCGATCAGTGACATCACGCCGAGGATGGCGACGAAGCCCATCGGTGCGCCTGAGAGAAGCAGCGCGCCGGCGACGCCGATGATCGCGAGCGGAGCGGTAAGCAGCACCAGCACCAGACGCTGGAAGCTCATCAGCTGGATCATCAGCACCGTAGCCATGATGAACAGCATCAGCGGGAAGACCACGAAGATGCTGGCCTGCGCCTTGGCGCTGTCCTCGATCACGCCGCCCTGTTCGACGCTGTAGCGCGCCGGCAGCTCGGCCTTGAAGGCGGCGATGGCGCTCTCCAGCCGCTTCGATACGGTGGTGGCGTTCTCACCAGGGGCCACGTCGGCCTGCACCGTCACAGTCGGCAGCCGGCCCCGGCGCCAGATCAGCGGCGGCTCGGTCTGATAGGAGAGCTTCGCCACCTGTTCGAGCGGCACACGCCGGCCGCCGGAGGCACTGATCGTCAGGCCGCGCAGCGTGTCGATGCTGGCGCGTTCCGAGTCCACGGCACGGGCGACGATGTCGACGAGATAGGTGTCGTCGCGCATCTGCGTGATCTTCGAGCCGGACAGGATCGCGTTGATCGTCTCCGAAAGCTGCTGCGAGGAGATGCCCAGCGCGCGCGCCCGGTCCTGGTCGACTTCGACCTTGATCACCTTGGCCGGTTCGTTCCAGTCGTAGTTGATGTTGCGCACCGAGGCGTCGCTGCCCAGCACCTGCGCGAACTGCTGCGCCAGGCTGCGCGTCTTGTCCGGGTCGGGACCGCTGACGCGGAACTTAAGCGGCCAGCCGACGGGCGGGCCGAGCTCCAGCGGCGTGACGCGGGCCATGACATCGTCGAAGCCGGTCGACAGTTGCTTTTCCAGCCGGTCGATGACCGCCTGGCGCACGGCGTGACCCTTGGTGACAACCACCGCCTGAGCGAAGAAGTCGTTGGCGAGCTGCGCGTCGAGCGGCAGGTAGAAGCGCACCGCGCCCTGGCCGACATAGAAGCTCCAGTGGTCGATGTCGGGATCGGCCGCCAGCAGCTTCTCGACGCGCTCCACTACGGCATCGGTCGACTTGATCGAGGCGGTGCGCGGCAAAGTGAGATCGACCATGACCTCGGGCCGGTCGGACTTCGGGAAGAACTCCTGGCCGACAAAGCCCATGGCCACCACGGAGAGCGCGAACAGCCCGGCGGTCGCCGACAGCACCAGCCACTTCGCCCGCATCGCCGCCTCGAGTAGCACCTGGAAGCCACGCGCGATCCGCGATGGCTGGTGGCTGCCATGGCCCTTGATGCGGTCCGGCAGCAGGAAGACACCGGTCAGCGGCGTGAACAGCACCGCCACCACCCAGGACACGACCAGCGCGATCGCCACGACCGCGAACAGGGAGAAGCAGTATTCGCCGGCGCCGCTCTTGGCGAAGCCCACCGGCACGAAGCCGGCGATCGTCACCACCGTGCCGGTGAGCATCGGGAAGGCGGTAGACGTGTAGGCATAGGTGGCGGCCGAGATCTTGTCGAAGCCTTCCTCCATGCGCGAGATCATCATCTCGACCGCGATCATCGCATCGTCGACCAGAAGGCCGAGCGCGATGATCAGCGCGCCGAGCGAGATGCGCTGCAGCGAGATGCCGAAATACTCCATGGTGACGAAGGTGATCGCCAGCACCAGCGGGATGGCGACGGCCACCACGACGCCCGCGCGCCAGCCGAGCGCCAGCAGCGACACGGCGAGCACGATGGCGATCGCCTCGCCGAGGCTCTTGGTGAACTCGCCGACGGATTCTTCCACCACATGCGACTGGTCGGCGACCAGGCCGAGTTCGGCGCCGAGCGGCAGCTCGGCCTCCATCTCGTGCATCTTTTCCTTGACGTTCTCGCCCAGCGCCAGCGCGTCGCCGCCCGCTGTCATCGAAATCGCGATGCCGACGGCAGGCTTGCCGTTGAAGCGGAACATCGGCTGCGGCGGATCGGAATAGGCGCGCTTGACCTCGGCGACGTCACCCAGCCGGAAGTAATGACCGTTGGCGTAGAAGTTGATCGCCTTCAGGCTCTCCTCGGAGGTGAAGCTGCCGGAGACGCGGATGGCGATGCGCTCGGGTCCGGCGTCGACCGTGCCGCTCGGCGTCAGCGCGTTCTGCGCCTGCAGCGCCTGCGACAGCGTGCCGACGTCGAGACCGAGCGCGGCCACCTTCTGCGTCGAGAATTCGAGATAGATCTTCTCGTCCTGCTGGCCGACCAGGTCGACCTTGGCGACGTCCTTCACGGTGAGCAGCCCGGCGCGCAGGCTGCTGGCCAGGTCCTTCAGCTCGCGATGGCTGAGGCTGTCGGAGGTGAGCGCGTAGATCAGCGAATAGGTGTCGCCGAACTCGTCATTGTAGAACGGTCCTTGCACGCCTGACGGCAGCGTCGGCTTGATGTCGTCGAGCTTCTTGCGCACCTGGTACCAGAGCGGCTGCACCTGGTCGCCGGCGACCGTGTCCTTGAGGTTGACGAAGACGACGGACTCACCGGGCTTGGTGTAGCTCTTGACGTAGTCGAGGTCTGGCAACTCCTCGAGTTTCTTTTCGATGCGGTCGGTGATCTGCTCCACCGTGTCGCTGGTGCTGGCGCCCGGCCACATCGTCTTCACCACCATGGTCTTGATGGTGAAGGGCGGGTCCTCCTCGCGGCCAAGGCCGCGATAGGCGTAGAGGCCGGCAAGGGCCGCGGCGATCATCAGGTAGACGATGAAGCTGCGGTGGCGCAGCGCCCATTCGGAAAGGTTGAAGCTGGTCATGGTGCAAATCCCTCTCAGCGCGCGCAAAGGCGCGTTCCGCCGGCGGCTGCCGGCTGGCGAAAACAAATGACGGTTGGTTTCGGTCGGCGTCCGCCGCTAAGGCCGGCGCCGAAGGTTCAGGCCAGGCTGTGCATCGTGCCAAGCACGCGGTAGGGCGCGCGCTCGGCGGTCCTCGGCCGGACGGCCAGACCGGCGAGATAGCGCTGGAAGGCGGCCGCCTCCTGGACCGGCGAGGCGAGCGCGACATGGCCGTCGGGCCTCACCAGATAGGCGGCGTCACGCTGCAAGCCGGCTTCGCCAGCCGCCTCCGACCAGGCGAAGGCATGAACCGGGATACCAGTCGATGCCAGCATTGCCCGGAACTCGGCATTGACCTCGCCATAAACATGGACCTGCCAGTCGAGCGAGCGCAGCGGCTCGAAATTGTCGTTGTTCGCGGCCGGCACGTAGGGCAGGCGGTCGCCGCCGCTGACCTTGCCTGCCGTGCCCGAGCTGATCGGCCCGGCGCGATACTGGATCGACGCCTGCGAGATCACGCCGAAGAAGGCGCGCGAGCCGAACGACGTGCGCAGCGCGACGCTCAGGATTTTGGGCATCAGGTAGCGCCGGAACAGGCCGACGAGCCGCGAGCGGCTGGTGGCGATACGGAAGGCCTGGTCGGTGCTTTCGATCAGCTTTTTTGCAAAAGCGATACGTTCCGGCTCGTAGCTGTCGAGAAGACGCGGATCGGCGCGGCCCTGCACCACGGCGGCGAGCTTCCAGGCGAGATTGACCGCATCGCCCATGCCGGTATTCATGCCCTGGCCGCCGGCCGGGCTATGGATGTGGCCGGCATCGCCGGCAAGGAACACGCGGCCGACGCGGAAGCGCTCGGCGACGCGGTGATGGACGTGGTAGGTCGAGAACCAGTTGACCTCGTCGACCGTGACACCGGTGTCGCGCTCGATATCGGCGCGGATCGCCTCGAAGCTGATCGTCTCGTCGGCCTCATGCGCTTTCGGAACGATGCCGATCAGCCTGACCGAACCCGACTGCCGAACCGGCATGACGATAGCGAAACCATAGGTGCTGATCGTCGTGTCCATGCCGTTGCGCGTGATATCGCCACGGCCCTTCACGTCGGCGACGTAGAAGGCCTGTTCGTAGGTGCCGCCGGGAAAGCCGATATTGAGCCCATGCCGAACGGTGCTGCGGGCGCCGTCGCAGCCGGCAAGATAGCCGACGCTGACAGTCTCGGTGCGGCCGTTCCTGCTCAGCGTGGCGATGACCGCGTCGCCCTTGTCCTCGAAGGCAACGAGTTCCGTCCCGCGCTCGACCTCGACGCCGGCGCGCTTCAGATGCGTGATCAGCACGCGTTCGTGGATATCCTGCGGCAGGGCGAAGGCGAAGGAATAGGGGCTGATGCCGCGGCCGAAATTGGCGAGCGGCAACCTGGCGGCGACACCGCCCGGCGTGTGCACCGTGATCTGTTCGATCCGCACGCCAGCGGCCAGCACATCCTCGACGATGCCGATCTGGCGGTGGAACTCCAGCGTCCGTGCCTGGACGGCGAGCGCCCGCGAGGTTTCGCCGGGGTGAGCCGCCTTGTCGAAAATGCGGACCGGGACGCCGAGTCTGGTCAGCCAGAGCGCAAGCGTCAGCCCGGTCGGGCCGGCGCCGGCGATGAGGACCTTGATCTTGGACATGGTCATTTTCCTTCTCCCTCAATGATACGAACTTTTTCATGTTCCCGCAGCCGGTTCACACCGGCGGTGACGACCAGATCGCCCTGGTTGAGTCCATCGCTGACGACGACGCGGTCTGTCTCGTAGCGGGCGACTGTGATGGGCTTGAGTTCGACAGCGGACGAGGCACCAACCACCCAGACGGCCGGCCTGCCGTCCTTGTCGAAGAGCGCGCTGCCTGGCAGCACCACGACTTTCGCGCCGCCGATCTCGGCGCGCCCGGAAACGCTCGCGCCGAAACGCATCGCGTCGGGCGCATTCTCAAGCGATACCTTCACCTGGAAGGTGCGGGTCGCGGCATCGGCCATGGGCGCGATCTCGCGGACGGTGCCGACTGTCGTGGTCGCCGGATTGCTGAGCAGCGAGACGGTAACCTTGGGCGGCCGCTTCGTGTCAGACGTGTTGGCGAATGCCGCCTCCGCGATCGAGAACACCGCGTCGCGGGCTTCGGGATCGGCCACACGCACCACCATCTGCCCGACATTGACGGACTGGCCGGCTTCGGCTCCGGTGGCGGTGACGACGCCGTCGAATTCCGCATGCAGTTCGGTGTAGCCGAGTTGGTCCTTGGCCATGGCAAAAGCGATGTTTGCCGATTTCAACTTGGCTTGCGCGGAGCGCAGGTTCTTCAGCATCGCATCGTGATTGGCGCGGGTGGTAAAGCCCTTGGCGAGCAGCGCGCTGATACGCGCTTCGGCGGCGCTGGCTTCCACCATCACCGCCTGTGCGGCGGCGACATCGGCCTCAGCGCTGGCGAGCCGGTTGCGATAATCCTGGTCATCGACGCGGGCGAGGGCCTCGCCCTTCTTCACCAGCGAGCCGATCCCGGCGATGCGCTCGACCAGCTTGCCGGAAACGCGAAAGCCGAGATCGCTTTCGCGCCGTGGCTTGATCTCGCCGACGGCGACGCGGGTGTCGGCATTGTTGGTCGGCGCGACCGCGATGGCCTTGACGAGCTTCGTCTCGGGCGCGGCGGGCGCTACATTGGAGGCCTCGCTTCTCGCGCCGTGCCAGACCATCGCGGCGCCGCAGGCGAGAACGGCGATCGATGCGGCGACGAGGCGGCGCCTCAGCGGCTTGTTGTGCCCGGCAAGGCTGTTCTGAAAGAGTGCGGCAATCATGTTGTCTCCATGACCAAAAGGTTGCGGTCGCGCCGGGAGGATGCGTCGACCGGAAAGGTGCGGCTGAGTGGGCGTTGCTGCCTGTCTTTCGCCAGCCCGATCTTCTTGCGGTTTCAGGTCCGGGAAATCCCGAACGCTTTCTGAAAATTTTCCGATGTTTTGGCTGAAACGACGCCGGAAGGAGTTGACATCGGCGCTCTGAATGTGCGCAAAGCCTCCCCTTGATTAGTAAGCACGCTTATTATATATCGCGCTCATGGTTTCAGATGGCATCGACAGATTGGGATTTTTGATCCACGACGTGCAGCGCCTGATGCGCAAGCGCTTCGAGGCGCGCGCCAGCGGCCTGGGTCTTTCCTCCGCGCAGTGGCGGCTGCTCGTTCGCGTCGCCAAGGAAGCAGGCGTCGCGCAGGCGCGGCTTGCCGAACTCCTCGAAATCGAGCCGATCAGCGTCTCGCGTCTGGTCGACCGGATGGAGGAGGGCGGCTGGATCGAACGCCGCCAGGACGCGACCGACCGGCGCGTGCGCATGATCTTCCCGACCGAAAAGGCAAACGCGGCCTATGCCGACGTCAAGAGCCTGGCCGGCGAGGTCTATGAGGAATCGCTGACCGGCGTGTCGGCGGAAGAACGCCGCGTCCTGATCCGCGTGTTGGATACCATCGTGCAGAATTTGACGGACGCCGAGACGTCGTCCCTGGAAAAGATGAAGAATACGGAAGGCGCAGCAGCATGAACGCGGCAGCCAAGATAGAAGACGACAACATCACCAAGCTTGCGTCGGCACAGCCGATCGCTAATGCGTCGGCACAGCCGATCGCCAATGCGCCGGCGCAGCCGGTCGCGGAGGCGCCAGCGCAGCCGGTCGCCGAGGCGCTGCAGCAGCCGGCGACGGCTCCGGTTTCCGTGGCTCCCGAGCCGCAGCCGGCGCCGAAGAAGAAGCGCCGCCTCGGTCGCTTCCTGTTGATGGTCGCCCTGCCGCTGGCCCTGCTTGCCGGCGGCTCGTATGTCTGGGTGATGGGCGGCCGCTACCAGGAAACCGAGAACGCCAACCTGCAGCAGGCCAGGATTTCGGTCGCCTCCGACACCGCCGGCCGTATCGTCCAGGTCGGCATCGCCGACAACCAGTTGGTCAAGCAGGGCGATCTTCTCTTCGTCATCGATCCCGAGCCTTACCGGATCGCGCTGGCCCAGGCCGATGCGGCGGTCGCTGCCGCGCGCCTCAATGTCGAGCAACTGCGCGCCGCCTACAGCCAGTCGATGGCGCAGGAAAAGTCCGCCAGCAGCGAGGTCGATTACGCGCAGTCGCAATATGACCGCGCCGCCGATCTCGCGCAGAAAGGCATCAACGCCAAGTCGTCGCTCGACGAGGCGCGCAACGACCTCGACAAAGCCAAGCAACAGCTTGCGGTCGCCCAACAGGGCATCGTCAGCGCCAAGGCAGCGCTCGGCGGCAATCCGGACATCGAGACCGACAAGCATCCGACCGTGATGTCGGCGCTCGCCGCGCGCGACAAGGCAGCCTACGATCTGGCGCAGACCACCGTGAGGGCGCCGGCGGACGGCATCGTCTACCAGGCCGCCTCCTTCAAGGTCGGCCAGTATGTTTCGGTCGGCACGCCGCTCTTCGCGCTGGTCGAGACCGGCGACACCTGGATCGATGCCAATTTCAAGGAGACCCAGCTCACCAACATGAAGCCGGGCCAGAAGGCCGAGATCGTCGTCGACACCTATCCGGGCCGCACCTTCGAGGCGACCGTCAAGGCGATCGGCGCCGGCACGGGCGCGGAATTCTCGCTGCTGCCCGCGCAAAACGCCACCGGCAACTGGGTCAAGGTAACGCAGCGCATTCCGGTGCGCCTGGAGTTGACCGATCCCGACGCCAAGATGGCGCTGCGCACCGGCATGAGCGCCACCGTCACCGTCGACACGGGCGTGGCGCGCGGTCTGCCGTCGGTCTTCGGTCTCGCCACGGCGGGAGAGCACGCGCAGTAGACGACAGCGAAGTCCGTCGGGATCCGGCGGATAGTGAGGGGATTGGTCTGATGGGAGGTGTGGCAAGGATCGGCAAGGCGAGCCGCATGGCCGCTTCCTCGAAGGCCTTGGCACGGACCCGTCAGTCCTCAGGTTTCCGGGCGGCAGGCATCCGCTCCTATAGAGACTTTCGGTCGATGTAACCCCCACATCGATAGTCGCGTCCCACCGCGATGAAGGTCTCTCAACGGAAGGTTCGCCGCCCGGAAACCTAGAGCCGGATGATTTCAGGTCTGTTCGACCTGAAATCTGAATCCGTCTCTAAATCAAAGAGATAGAGCAGGATGTCGTCCGAAAACCGCTTCACACTTTTCGGTATCATGCTCTAGCATACACGTTTTTGTTTTACTTGCTGGAAGTTCAGCACCATGAGCACGCCCGAACCCTTCAAGGAAGTGCCGCATCGCGGGCTGATCACGGTCGCGCTGATGCTGGCGACGATCATGCAGGCGCTCGACACCACGATCGCCAATGTCGCGCTGCCGACCATGACCGGCGACCTCGGCGCGTCGCCCGACAACATCAACTGGGTGCTGACCTCCTATATCGTGGCCGCGGCGATCATGACGCCGGTCACCGGCTGGCTGGCCGACCGGCTCGGGCGCAAGGAATTGTTCCTGGCTGCCGTCGTCGGTTTCACCATCTTCTCCATGCTCTGCGGCCTCGCCTGGAGTCTCGAGACGATCGTGCTCTTCCGCCTGCTGCAAGGCGTGTTCGGCGCGGCCATCGTGCCGCTGTCGCAGACCTTCCTGCTCGACATCAACCCGAAGGAGCGCCATGGCCAGGCGATGGCGATCTGGGGCGCCGGCATCATGCTCGGGCCGATCCTGGGACCGACGCTCGGCGGCTGGCTGACGGAAAACTTCAACTGGCGCTGGGTGTTCTTCATCAACCTGCCGGTCGGCATCCTCGCCTTCCTGGGCATGGCCGCCTATCTGCCGGTCATCGCCAAGCGCGTGCGCGGCTTCGACTTCTTCGGCTTCGCCATGCTCTCGCTCGGCGTCGGCGCGCTGCAGCTTCTGCTCGATCGCGGCGGCGAGGTCGACTGGTTCAACTCGGCCGAGATCTGGATCGAGCTCGCTCTGTCGATCACCGGCTTCTGGGTGTTCATCATTCACACGGTGACGGCCGAGCATCCCTTCATCGATGCCAAGATATTCCTCGACCGCAATTTCGTGACCGGGCTGGGCTTCATCTTCGTCATGGGCGTGCTGATCCTGGCCTCGATGTCGCTGTTGCCGCCGATGCTGGCCAACATCTTCGGCTACCCGACCGTCACCATCGGCGTCGTGCTGGGGCCGCGCGGCGTCGGCACGATGATCTCGATGCTGGTCGTCGGTCGCATCATGCACAGGATCGATGCGAGGATCCTCGTCGCCATCGGCTTCCTGCTCACCGCGCAGTCGCTCTACACCATGGCGAGCTTCACGCCGCAGATGGACAATTGGCTGATCATCTCTTCGGGCGTCGTCCAGGGCCTCGGCATGGGCATGGTGTTCGTGCCGCTGTCGACGATCGCCTTCGCCACGCTCGAAGCGCGCTACCGCACCGATGCCACCTCGCTGTTCAGCCTGGTTCGCAACCTGGGCTCCTCGATCGGCGTGTCGGTGGTTGCGGCGCTGATGGTGCGCAACACGCAGATCAACCATGGCGAGCTGTCCGCCTTCATCAACCCGTACAACCCGAACCTGTGGGCCGCGTCTCCGGCGGCGGCGGCCGGCGATCCCGCCGCCCTGTCGCAGGTCGACCGTGCGGTGAACGTGCAGGCGATGATGATCTCCTACATCAACGACTTCAAAATCCTGATGGTGATGACGCTGGTTGCAATCCCGTTCGTGATCCTGCTGCGCAAGCCCAAGGCCGCGCCGGCGGCAGCGGCGCCGGCCGCGCATATGGATTGACATTTCGGAGTGTGGCTAATCAAACGGCGCGCGTTCATCGCCGCGCGAGTTGGGGTGCGAGCGCACTATGGCGCAAGGCGCCCCATTGCTGACTTTCCGACACCGATATTCCTTTGCAAAAGATGATCCTGCATTAAGGGAAACCAGCGCCCATGACACAAAGGGCTTCAACGGCTTTCGCGGCCAATTGGTTTCTGCCGGGCCGCATGTGGTCGGCCGTCACTCCCGCAAGCCCGCGATCCGCAAGTGGTTGAGCCAGCGTTCGAGGGCTCCCGGGACGGTGTCTACCTTCTCCCATTGCTTGCGTTCTTTGCGGATGGATTCGCCGGGCGAGTCCTTGAGGAAAACCGCAAGCGCTTCCTTTGCCTCTCGTTCCTTTCCTAAAGCATGTCGCGTTTAATTGGCCTCATATCCGGCAGCTTTGAAGAAGTTTCTGCACTGTATCGGATCGAACAGGTCGCATATGTCCTTGAGAGCGCAGCATAAAGCGTCGAAAGATCGCGCGGCCTTCTTTCTGAGCAGCGCCTTGAGTTTCGAGAAGGCCATTTCGATTGGATTGAGATCGGGCGAGTAGGCCGGCAGCGGCAGCAGCCAAGCACCGCGTTGGCGCACCAGTTCGGCCGCCCGCTCGCTCTTGTGGAAGGCGACGTTGTCGAGGATGACGACGTCGCCCGGTTTGAGCTCGGGTGCAAGCTGGGTCTCGACATAGAGTTCGAAACGCGCCTTG
>NZ_FOVT01000011.1 GCF_900115245.1 Mesorhizobium sp. NFR06 | reverse complement strand
CAAGGCGCGTTTCGAACTCTATGTCGAGACCCAGCTTGCACCCGAGCTCAAACCGGGCGACGTCGTCATCCTCGACAACGTCGCCTTCCACAAGAGCGAGCGGGCGGCCGAACTGGTGCGCCAACGCGGTGCTTGGCTGCTGCCGCTGCCGGCCTACTCGCCCGATCTCAATCCAATCGAAATGGCCTTCTCGAAACTCAAGGCGCTGCTCAGAAAGAAGGCCGCGCGATCTTTCGACGCTTTATGCTGCGCTCTCAAGGACATATGCGACCTGTTCGATCCGATACAGTGCAGAAACTTCTTCAAAGCTGCCGGATATGAGGCCAATTAAACGCGACATGCTTTAGGCGCTGCTGCCGTGCAGGCTCCGCTGCATCCGACGATCGCGGTAAGGCATAGATTCCAGGGTCTCCGTGACGGAGCTCCGCTCCTGCTCCGCCCTGGAATGACGGAGCTGCGGGGCCTTCGCTAATCTCCGGCGTCTGGCGCGACACTCGGAAACCAACGGTCATTTCAAAGCTGATCAGGCCACGTTCTTCCCTAAACCCGCTCTTGCCTGGCCGCCCGGGGCGAAGATCTCCTGGTCGACGAAGGTCAATGCGCGCATGGCGCAGCCTTCGCGGATCAGGGGCAGTTCGTTCGGCTCCGTGTCGAAGGAGATCGATTTCGAGTACTGGCCGCCGGCGGTCTGGGCGATCGCCTCTCTCAGCGCCGGCTCGATCAGGTCGAAGGCAGCCGCGCTGACGCCGACCATGGCGACGGGCGCCGGATCGATGAGGGCGAACAGGTTGCCCAGACCGAAGCCCAGCGCCTCGCCGGCCCGGCGGTAGGCCTCGCGCTCCGGGCCGTCCTTGGCGCGCGCCTTCGCGGCAAGGGCCCGCATGTCGGCGTCGCCGACGTCGACCGGCTCGGCGTCCTCGCTCATCTTCATGGCGCTGCGCCAGATCGCATAGTTGCCGGCATAGGCTTCGACGCAGCCGCGGCGCCCGCAGCGGCAGAGCGCGCCGCCCGGGCGGTGGATCATGTGGCCGAACTCGCCGCCGGAGGAATGTGTGCCGGTGAACAGCGCGCCCTTCAACACGAGGCCCATGCCGATGCCATGCGACAAGAGGATGGCGATGAAGTCGTCGCGATAGCGCTCGGGGTCGCGCCATTGCAGCGCCACCGCCATCATGTTGCAGTCGTTTTCCGTGGTGGCGGGGATGCCGAATTCCCTCTCGAGGATGTCGGCGAAAGGAATGTCGGTCAGCGGTGTGATCGGCGACCACAGCATGGCGCGCGCATGCGTATCGGTGATGCCCTGAATGCCCATGGCGATACGGGCGACGCTGCCGACGTCGAGGTCGGGATCCTGCAGCCGGCGCCGCACAATCGCCACGCATTCGCCGATCAGCTCGTCGCGCGGCATGACCAGCGTGTCCAGGCGCTGCTGTTCCTCGGCAATCACCTGGCCGGCATAGTCGATGACGGCCACCGACAGGAAGTTCAGCGACAGCACCACGGTCAGCACGGCGGCGGCTTCAGGCTTCAGCGCCAGGCCGATCTGCGGCCGGCCGCGTTTCAACGTCGTCGGCTCGCTGGCCTTGCTTTCGGTGAGGATGCCCTCCTGGATCAGATCGGCGGAAATCGCCGAAATGGTCGAGTGGCTGAGCCCGGTGGTGGCGGCAATCTCCGTCCGCGATGGCTGACCGGCGCGGCGCACGGCCGAAATCACCATGGCGCGATTGCGCCGGCGCAAATCGTCGTGGCGGATTCCGACCGACATTGTCCTCGCATTTCCTCCCATCATCGCGGCCTTGTGATGATGACACGGGCCGTCGATGACATGCTAGAGATAGTGGCAGAAGCCGGCGGAGCTGTCATTATTTATTGCGAGGCTCGAAAAAAAGTCCGCATGACCTCAAAAACCATCAGAATCCGAGTTGACAGCGCCTCGGCGTTGCATCAGTCTTTTTTCGGGGCTCGAAAAAAAGCCTCTGTGCCGGCCCTTCGGGCCAGTCTGGTCGCGCCGCACAGGGCGCAGGGAGGATATCATGAAGAAATTCACAGCCGCCATTCTGGCGGGTGTCGCCATGTCGCTGACACTGGTGTCGGTCGCGGAGGCGAAGGACAAGGTTATCGGCGTCTCGTGGTCGAATTTCCAGGAAGAACGCTGGAAGACCGACGAAGCGGCGATGAAGGCGGCCATCGAGGCAGCCGGAGACAAGTATATTTCGGCCGACGCGCAGTCCAATCCGGGCAAGCAGCTGACCGACGTCGAAAGCCTGATCTCGCAAGGCGCCAACGCGTTGATCATCCTGGCGCAGGATGCCTCGGCCATCGGTCCGGCAGTGCAGAAGGCGCTCGATGAAGGCATCCCGGTCGTCGGCTACGACCGCCTGATCGAGAACAAGGATGTGTTCTACCTGACCTTCGACAACAAGGAAGTGGGCCGCATGCAGGCTCGCGAGGTGTTCAAGGCCAAGCCGGAAGGCAATTACGTCTTCATCAAGGGCTCGGGCTCCGATCCGAACGCCGACTTCCTGTTCGCGGGCTCCATGGAAGTGCTGAAGGACGCGATCGACAGCGGCAAGATCAAGAATGTCGGCGAGGCCTATACCGACGGCTGGCTGCCCGCCAACGCGCAGAAGAACATGGAGCAGTTCCTGACCGCCAACGACAACAAGGTCGATGCGGTCGTGGCTGCCAATGACGGCACCGCCGGCGGCGTCGTCGCGGCGCTGACGGCGCAAGGCCTGGCCGGCACCGTTCCGGTCTCCGGCCAGGACGGCGACCACGCCGCGCTCAACCGCATCGCGCTCGGCACGCAGACCGTGTCGGTGTGGAAGGACGCGCGCGAGCTCGGCAAGAACGCCGCCGAGATCGCCTCGCAGCTCGCCGACGGCAAGAAGATGACCGACATCGCCGGCGTGAAGGACTTCACCACACCGGGCGGCAACACGGTCAAATCGCTGTTCCTGACCCCGGTCGCCATCACCAAGGACAATCTCGACGTCGTCATCGACGCCGGCTGGATCAAGAAGGACGAAGTCTGCGCGGGCGTCGCCGGGGGCAGCGTCAAGGTCTGCAACTAAACTGGCTCTTTCTTCCGACATCGACCCGGGGCGGTTGACTGAACCGCTCCAGGTCTTTGTCTCGCAATCCCGGACGGAAAACCGCCATGCACTTTTCCTGGGATAGCTTCAAAGCCGCGGCTTTTTCTCGAAGAGATTTGTGTTTCCGCTTCGCGCGGATAGCTTCTAGCCTGGGTCGGCATCCGCGCCAGACGGCGGCCGGCGGGAGGATATCATGACCGACACGACGTCAACCCAACCGGCTGATACCGCGCGCGCGTCGGAACTCGGCGCGGCCGCCCGGTTCCTCAAGGCAACCGAGCTCGACACCCGTATGCTCGGCATGATCGGCGCACTGCTCTTGATCTGGATCGGGCTGCATGTGATTTCCAGCCTGCGCCTTGGCGTCAATCCGCTCGACTTCGACAGCCGAACCTTCCTGACGCCCCGCAACCTCTGGAACCTGTCGGTGCAGACATCGGCCGTGGCGATCATGGCGTCCGGCATGGTGCTGGTCATCGTCATGCGCAACATCGACCTCTCGGTCGGGTCGGCCGAAGGGTTGATCGGCATGATAATGGGCTTTGCCCAGGCGCACTTCCTGGTTCGCTTCGTCGGGCTTGAACTCGGCAATCCCTGGATCTGGATCCTGGCATTGGTGATCGGCCTGGCGCTCGGCCTGCTGATAGGCGCCTTCCAGGGCTTCATCATCGCCTATCTCGAAGTGCCGGCCTTCATCGTGACGCTGGGCGGACTGCTGGTATGGCGCGGCGCCGCATGGTGGGTCACAAGCGGCCAGACGGTGGCGCCGCTCGACGCCACGTTCCAGCTGATGGGCGGCGGCCCGGCGGGCTCGATCGGCGCCAAATGGAGCTGGGTCGTCGGCATCGCTGCCTGCCTGGCGGTGGTTTTCATGCATTTCAACGGCCGCGTGCAGCGCAAGCGCTTCCGCTTCCCGCTGCGTCCGGTCTGGGCCGAGACGCTGCTCGCCACGGTCACCTGCGCGATCATCCTGGGCGCGGTGTGGCTCGCCAATTCCTATCCGTGGCCGGTCGGCATCGTGAATCGCTACGCCGCCGCCAACAATATCACGGTCCCCGAGGGCGGGCTGTTCATCGCGCATGGCATTGCCATTCCGGTGCTGATGGCGGTCGCCGTCGGCCTGATCATGACTTTCGTCACCAAGCGCACGCGCTTCGGCCGCTATGTCTTTGCCATCGGCGGCAATCCGGAAGCAGCCAACCTTGCCGGCATCAACACGCGCTGGATCACCATGAAGGTGTTCATGATCATGGGCGTGCTGGCGACGATCGCGGCGGCGATCTCTTCGGCCAGGCAGAATGCCTCGACAAATGCGCTCGGCACGCTGGACGAGCTCCTGGTCATCGCCGCGGCGGTGATCGGCGGCACGTCGCTTGCCGGCGGTTCAGGAACCGTGCTCGGCGCCATGCTCGGGGCGCTTTTGATGCAGTCGCTGCAGTCCGGCATGGTGCTGCTCGGTGTCGATTCGCCGCTGCAGAGCATCGTCGTCGGCGCGGTGCTGGTCGTCGCGGTCTGGCTCGACACCGTCTACCGCAAGCGCGTCTGAGGGGAGAACGATCATGGCAGAGAAGAACGCTCCCGCCGGTGTCCCGCTGGTCGACATGCGCAACATCTCGATCGCCTTCGGTGGCATCCGCGCCGTCGACGATGCGTCGGTCGATCTGTTCCCCGGTGAAGTGATGGCGCTGCTCGGCCACAACGGCGCCGGCAAGTCGACGCTGATCAAGATCCTGTCCGGCGCCTACAAGCGCGACGGCGGACAGATATTCATCGATGGCGAGGAGGCGTCGATCTCCAATCCGCGCGACGCCAAGAGATACGGCGTGGAAACGATCTACCAGACGCTGGCGCTGGCCGACAATGTCGATGCCGCCGCCAATCTGTTCCTCGGCCGTGAACTGATGACCGGCTGGGGCACGCTTGACGACGTCGCCATGGAAGCCGAGGCGCGCAAGGTCATGGGGCGGCTCAATCCGCGCTTCCAGCGCTTCAAGGAGCCGGTCGTCAAGCTGTCGGGCGGACAGCGGCAGTCGGTGGCGATCGCGCGCGCGATCCTGTTCAACGCCCGCATCCTGATCATGGACGAGCCGACGGCCGCACTCGGGCCGCAGGAGACGGCCCAAGTCGGCGAACTGGTCAGGCAGCTCAAGGCCGACGGCATCGGCATCTTCCTGATCAGCCACGACATCCACGACGTTTTCGACCTGGCCGACCGGGTTTGCGTCATGAAGAACGGCCAAGTGGTCGGCACCGCGCGCACGACCGACGTCACCCAGGACGAGGTGCTGGGCATGATCATCCTCGGCAAGTGCCCGCCTGGCGCCATCCCCGGACCGGGCGCGCTGAAGATCGCGGCTTGAGGCGATTAACTAGCCGGCTGTCGGTGGCCGGCTGCTATGCCAGCCGCCGTCATGGTTTGCCCTCGCCATTGTCTTGTCATCCAGACTTGCCCATAAAGGTCCGAGCATTCCTGGACCCCGGCCTTTGAAGAAACTCTTCCCTACCGTCGCTTTCATCGCCGTCGCCCTGATCAGCCTGACGATGGCGGGATTCGCCTATTTCGCGACTCAGGAGGCGGCGCGGATAAAATTCGAAGGCACCGCCGACGATGCGCTCAGCCGCATCGAAAGCCGCGTCGACCTGCATCTGTCGCTGCTGCGCTCGACGCAGGCGCTGTTCGATGCGCGCAACGGGGACATCACGCGCGGCGAATTCAGCGCCTTCTTCACGGCCCTGAACATCGATGACAACTTCGCCGGCCTGCGCGGCATCGGCTTCCTCAGGCTCGCCAAGACCGGCGACGAGGCAGCGGTCGAACGCGATATCCTGCACGACTACGGATCGGTCCACCCGATCTACCCCCACACGACCGAGCAATGGCGGACGCCGATCGTGCTGTTCGAGCCGCTCGATACGTCCAACCAGTCGATTATCGGCTTCGACATGTTCAGCGAGCCGGTACGGCGCGCGGCAATCGAAAAGGCGATGGGCGACGACCAGCAGCATGCGAGCGGCCTGGTCCAGCTTGGCCAGGGCGCCGGGGGGGCGCAGTCCTTCACCGGCTTCCTGATTTTCGTGCGGTTGAACGTCGAAACCGCGCCCGACGTCATCAATGCAAGCCGCTCCTCGACGGCCGGCTTTCTTTACGCCGCCTTTCGTGCCAGCGAATTTTTCCAAGTTGCGCTCAGCCACTCGCCGCTGCTGCCGGTCAATGTCGAGGTCTATGACGGCAAGCCGGAGGCCGGCAATCTTCTGTTCCGCTCCGAGGCTCCGCCGGTCGAGCCTACGGGCAGAGAGCTCGTGGCGCGCCGCGATATCGTCGTGGCAGGCAGGCCCTGGACGCTGCTGTTCAGGCCGACGAGCGCCTTTTCGCCACCGTCCTCGCGCTTCATTCCGGTGATGCTTGGACTGTTCGGCCTGCTGCTCGCGGGCACCATCGCCCTGGTGGCGCGTTATCAGGAGCGCGCCTATGACGCGAAATCGGCGCTGCACGAGGCGACCGAAAAGAGCCTGCTGGAGAAGGACCTGATCCTGCAGGAGATGAAGCACCGCATCAAGAATTCGATCACCCGCGTTCTGGCGATCGCGCGGCAGACGGCCTCGCAAGCCACCGACGTCAAGGAATTCTCGGCATCGTTCTCGGCGCGTCTCCAGGCCATGGCCGCATCGCAGGACATGCTGACGCGTTCGCGCTGGCAGAAGGCCGATCTCGGAGACCTGTTGCGCATCGAGCTCGGGCAGGTGTTCGGCAAGGACCTTCCCGAAGGCGTCTTGTCCGGGCCGGAAGTGCTGCTCGACGAGACGACGACGCAAGCACTCGGGCTGACCTTCCACGAGCTCGCCACCAACGCGCTGAAATATGGCGAAGCCAATTCGGTCAAGGGAGGCTGGGCCCTCAAGGTCGACTGGCGCGTCGAAGCGCGCGGCCGCGACCGGACGCTGGTGCTGAACTGGCGCGAAACGGGTCAGGGGAAACTGGAAGCGCCGGCCAAGACCGGCTTTGGTACCAAGCTGATCGATCTCAACGTCACACGCGAGTTGCGCGGCATGATCGCGCGCGACTATCACGCCGACGGATTGAAGGTGGAAATCAGGATTCCGCTGGCCGTGTGAACGGGCCAGCGGGGGGCGAACCAGCGATTGAAATCAAACGAAACCGGAGGCCGGGTCACGGCCTCCGGTTCTTTCCGGTATCGGGCTAGAGACAGATGATTTCAGGTCGAGTCGACCTGAAATCTGAATCCGGCTCCAAATCAATGAGATAGAGATGTCGCCCGAAAACCGCTTCACGCGTTTCATGCTTTAGTTGCAGCGGGCCTGGTAGGTGCCGCGACGATCGCGATACACGCAGTAGCCATTGCGCAGGTTGCGAACCAGGAGGCCCGACCCGGCGCCGACAGCCGCGCCGATCAGCGCACCCTTGCCGCCGCCGACCAAGCCGCCAACACCCGCACCGATCAGGCCGCCGCCGACGACGTCCTGTTCGGTCGTGGTGCAGCCGCTGACGGCGACCACGGCAACCATGGCAATGATCATCTTCCGCATAGAATTGCTCCTCACTTTTGTCCTCACTTTTCGGCAGTGCCAGCAGCCATTTAGCATGAAAAAACGGGCTTTGCCTGCCCGATCTTACTGTTGTTTAAGATAGTCTTTTTCGGGTCGCTCGCCGTCGGGAGTCGAGGCCTTATGCGCGGGTCACATAAATTGCCAGGCCGCGGTCAGGGCACCGGCGGCGAGAAGCGCGATCGCGCCAAGGCGGAGCGAAAGGTGAGACGATCGTGGCGCCGGCGCCGGCTCGGCGTCCTGGAAGCCGCTCATCGAGACGCGGGCGGCCTGCTCCAGCCTGTTGTCGGCAACCATCATTTCAGTCTCTCGATCGCGCCCCGAGGCGCGGATGGGTTTCCGGCGCATCGTCGGCCGGATGTACAGGATCGGACTTTATGGTGAGCGGCCGGTTAAGAGGCGTCGCCGGCAAAGCCCCCTCGCCATCGGCGGCGCAATCAATCCGTCTCGAAATTCCCGTGCGGAACGGTGAGGCGGTATTCCATGCGGTCCTTGCCGATTTCCAGCGTCGCGGAACCATTCAGAGACATCGGCACGACGCGTTCCAGCGCCACGCTGCCGAAGCGCTTCTCATTGCGCGGCGCGTCGCCGACCGCCTCTGTCCAGATCAGCAAAAGGTTGGGCGAGGTCTCGTCCTCGGCCTCGAGCTGCGCGCGCACCTCGACGTGGCCGTCCGGCCGTGAAAGCGCACCATAGCTCACTGAATTCACAGCCAACTCATGCATCGCCAGACCGATATGCAGGGCGGCGTTGGGATTGAGGTAGGGGTTTTCGCCGGCGAAACGCAGGCTTTGCGCCAGATCGCTGCTGTAGCGTCCGACCTGGCCGGACACGAGTTCCTGCAGCGCCGCTCCCCGCCAGTTGGAGGATGTGACGAGGTCCTGCGAGGAAGCGAGCGATTGCAGCCGGCCGCGAAACCGCGTCAGGAACTCGCCAAGCGTCTCCGTATAGCGCCCGGTCTGGGTGGCGATGCTCTGGATGATGGCCAGGAGATTCTTCGATCGATGGCTGACTTCGCGCAGCAACGTCTTCAGCGTCTGCTCGCGGCGTTTCTGCTCCGTGGTCTCCACCATGGTGGTGACGACGCCGAGCACGTCGCCGCCTTCCCCGCGGTCGGCATCGATCCACACATGGAACCAACGCACGCCATGGCTTCCCGGAATGCTGAGCTCGAACTGGTCCGCCTTGCCGGATTCGATCACCTTAAGTTTGGCGGCTCTCATGCGTTCGGCCTGCGCCGGCGAAAGCACATCCTTGCCATTGGCGGTTTCAGGTGCCCAAGGCGCCCTCATGTTGCGCGCCCAGACCGTTTTCATCTGCCGATCCTGATAGAGGACCGAAATTCCGGCATTGTGCAGGGCATGAAGCAAAGCCCGCCCAAGTTGCATCCCGCTTTCCGCCGGATGCATCGCGATCACTTCGCCGTCCTGCTTTTTTGTCCTATTTTTCGTGCGACCCTCGGAAGGCATCGGAAAACAATCCCGGCACTCGGTCTTGAACGGCTAAATTGGCTACTGGTTCCGATGGTATCGACGCCCTGAAATTGCAGGCTCCCGAAAGCGGTCCGCCGGACGGTGCTCTTTCGAGGCGCCGCCCGGCGGTGGCTGGAAACCGTTTGAGGGGTGCGGCTTCCAGTGTTGCGGTCAGGCTCTCCTGAAGAGGCCTGCGATGAGCGAGATCACCAGGAACGCAAGGAAAATGAAGAACAGTATCTGCGCGATACCGGCCGATGTACCGGCGATGCCGCCGAACCCAAGCGCGCCGGCGATGATCGCAACTACGAGAAATACGAGCGCCCAGTACAGCATGATGCGTCTCCTTCTATGTCGGGAAAAGAACGTGGCTCGGTGGCGTTTGTTCCACCATTTGCTGAAAAAGACGATCCCCTCGAAGGGCTTTTCAGCCCGCAAAACAGACAAACGTCACACGCGGCGCAAAGGCCTCGCGTGACGCTTAAAGGGTCAAGTTTCGGACGAGGTCAGGCGGCGGCTTTGGCCTGCCGGTCGAAGAACAGGGCCTGGCTGATCAATGCCTTGACCATGTCGGGATTGAAGGGCTTGGTGACCAGAAAGGCCGGCTCCGGGCGCTCGCCGGTCAGCAGGCGTTCCGGGAAGGCGGTGATGAAAATCACCGGCACCGGCGTCGAGGACAAAATCTCGTTGACGGCTTCGATGCCGGAACTGCCGTCGGCCAGCTGGATGTCGGCCAGAACCATTTTCGGCCGCGTCTTGCCGAACATGGCGACTGCCTCGGCATGCGTGCGCGCCGTGCCGACGACACGGTGGCCGAGGCTTTCGACCATCTCCTCGATGTCCATGGCAATCAACGGCTCATCCTCGATGATCAGCACGTCGGTCGCGACCTGCCGGGAAATCTCGTTGCTCGCCTGGGCAAGCAGCGTCGAGAACTCATCTTCGTCGACATCGAGAATTTCGGCTGCCTCGTCCTCGCTGAAGCCCTCAACGGCAACCAGGAGGAAAGCCTGCCTCGGCAACGGCGCGAGCGCATTCAGGTTGGCCGCGGCCCGCTGCTCCCAGGCCGTCTGCGCCTGTTCCTGCGGCACGCGGATGGCCACGGAAGTGAACAGCCTGGCAAAAACCTTATACAGCGCGATGCGGTCGCTGGAGGCTTCGGGGAAGATATTGGTATCGGCGATGATGGCTTCCAGCATAGCGGCGACCAGCGCATCACCGCTCTCCTGCGACCCCGATACCGCCCGCGAGAAGCGGCGCAGGAACGGAAGATGCGGAGCGATGGTTGCTGACAAACTCATTGTTTACGTCTCCCTCAGATGACGTTTCAGGTTCAAGGCCACACTGATGCACGCCCCGCAAAATCAAACGCCGGCTTGCAGAAAAAGTTCCGCCGGTTGTGGAACTAAATTAGCAGGCGGGCGTTTCGGGGGCTCGGGATGGGCGACCAGACGAGGGTTCCGCTTACGTTGTGGTTTGGAGTCGAAGAGCGGTTTGGGTGCTGGAAACTAGGGCGACTATGAAAGAAATGTCGAAAAAACAGATGGCTGATGCCGCAAACAGGCATCGGAACGGGGACGGCAACCCGCTTGGAGCAAACTCCGAAATTGCCCGCAAGCTCAAGCAATATTACGACGAGTTGGTCTCGGACCGTGTGCCGGACCGTTTCGCTCAGTTGCTCAGCCAGCTGGAAAAGACCGAACCTGCCCAGAAAAAGGACTGAGGCATGGCGGCGGTATCCCAGAGCTTCAAGACCGAGTTGCTCGGCGCGATCCCGAGCCTGCGAGCTTTCGCCGTATCGCTGACGCAGAATGCCGACCGGGCGGATGACCTCGTCCAGGAAACGCTGGTCAAGGCGTGGGACAAGCATGAGAGTTTCCAGCCGGGGACCAACCTCAAGGCCTGGCTATTCACCATCCTGCGCAACGAATTCTATTCGCAGATGCGCAAGCGCGGCCGCGAGGTGCAGGACAGCGACGGCATCATGACGGCCAGGCTTGCCGTTCATCCGGCGCAGCATGGCCAGCTCGACCTCAAGGATTTCCGCGGCGCGCTCGAGCAACTGCCCGAGGACCAGCGCGAAGCCATCATCCTGATCGGCGCTTCCGGCTTCTCCTATGAAGAAGCGGCCGAGATCTGCGGTTGCGCGGTCGGCACCATCAAGAGCCGGGTCAGCCGGGCGCGCACCAGGCTGCAGGAGATCCTCAAGATTTCCGGAGAGGACGAGTTCGGGCCCGACGCGATCTCGGCGCAGGTGACAGGCTCGAACGCGGCGTGAGCCGAACCATCGTGGCGCTTACCGGAGCAATGGCCGTCAGGCCGCTTTGGCACGCCCGCAGGCCACGGCCACGGCTTCAATCAAATCGTCGCCTGAGTAAGGCTTGGTCACCAGTCGGATGTCCGGGAACGAGCTTTTGACTTCATCCGGATCCCAACAGCCGGAGGCGAATACGAACGGCACGCCCTCGCTGCGCAGCCTCGCGGCGAAATCAAGCGTCGATACCCCGCCAAGCATCAGATCGATAACGGCCGCGTCGAAGCGCGTCGGCCGCGCCTGGCCGTCGATTTCGTTGAGCTCACGCACGATCGTCACATCCGCGGCGCCGTGATCGCGGCAAAGCTGCTCGACATCCATCGCAATCAGGAACTCGTCTTCGAGGACAAGGATACGCAGTCCGTCAAGCAATGGCACTTATGGATGTCTCCTCGGCAAGGCCGCACTCATGCGCGGAATCCGCCATGATGTCATTTAAAAAAGACATGGGCATGGCGCTTAAAAAGACATGGCGTGATGCCTGGCGGAACCCACGCCGGTCTAAAGCGTTCCTATGCGCCCATCGGGGCAGGGATTTCGAAGAGGGGTCGAAATGTCCAGTCAAAGCGCACGTCCGGTCGCCAGTCGTCAATATCCTTGCGAAGCGTCCGCTGCGGCCTTTGCCCGCCTTTCGTGCCTTCGAAAACAGGAACTGTCGTTCGGCAGCGCTTTCAAGCGCGGCGAACTCGCCGATGACAAGGGGGCGACGGTGCTGGTCGAAGGCAGTCACAGCGCGCATCTTTACACGGTGCTGTCTGGCTGGGCGTTTCGCTACAAGCTTTTGTCCGAGCTCGTCATGTGGCGGGACGGCGGCTGCGAAGTGATTGATTATGATGGACCGAAAAAGCTTGCCCGGTGGGAAGGGGCTCGGCGAAGAACGCAGGCCGCTGATTTAAGGCCAAGCCCGGAACCTTGGCACCGATCAGACGTTGAAATCGAAGCAAACGCAAGGAGTTAAGCGATGGCCACCGGTGCAGGGAAAACCGCGACAGATCAAGCAACCGCCGCCGACCTCGAGGCCGATATCGAGCAACTGAAGGTTGATATCCAGAGACTCACCGAGCAGCTCGCCAAGACCAGTCAGCATGGCTATGGCGCGGCTCGTCGCGCCGCCGCGGACGGCGTCGAACAATTGCGCGCGCAGGGCGAGGCGGCGCTCGAGAGCGTACGCGGAAGCGCCGAGGACATCGAAGCGCAGCTGATTGCGAAGGTTCGCGAAAAGCCGGTGACGTCGCTGGCGATCGCGGCAGGCGTCGGTTTCCTCTTCGCCCTTCTCTCCCGCCGCTAGTCACAGATGGGGACGCTTGTCTCGCTGATCTCGGCCCTTGCCTCGGGCGAGGCGATGGCCGCTTTGCAAAGAGCGCGGACGACGGCAATCCTCTACGGACTTGCCGCCATTCTCGCCTTTTGCGGCGTCGGCTTTCTCATCGGCGCCGCCTATATCTGGCTGGCGGCGCGCTACGGACCGCTGGCGACCAATCTGGGCTTCGGCATCGGGTTCCTGGTGCTCGCCGGGCTGATCCTGGTCATTCACAAGCTGACGAGCGGGGTCCGCAGCCGGCGGCGGGCGCGACGACGGCAGGCCGACATGACGGCAGTGGGCATTACCGCCGCGCTTGCCCTGCTTCCGGCGCTGGCTAAGGGCAAGGGCGGGCTTGGAGCCATTGTCGCGCCGGCTCTCGCGATCGTCGCCTATGCGATCTATCGCGAGAACGCCAAACCCAGGCCGCCCAAGCCGGACCCGCAGGACGTGCCTTAGGCGTCAGGCAACCGGCCGGAACCGGTTGCCGTAGACTTGATTGCACGTCGTCCCCGCTGCGGAACCTTCGCGAACAGGACCCGTTACCCAACCATATCTGAGGCGCCCGCCGCCGCGCAGTGTGGAGGCCAATCGTGACCAAGATCGTACCTGAAGACAAAGCACGCCAAGCACATTGGGGCTGGCACGCCCTCAGGATACTCGTTGCCGGACTGCTGCTTGCCTTCATTGCGTGGGGAGCAGTCGAGATCTACGGAGAGCTGATCAAGTCACCGACGACGCAGCAACGCGTGCCGACGGCGCCCGCCGCCGAGCAGAAATCCACCCAGGGCAGCTGATCGTTCCATCACGCGGCCTTTGCCTGCGCGTTGCTTGACGGAACGAGCACCTTCAACGCGCCGCGGTGGATCTCGATCGTGGTTTCGCGCTCGAGCTTGATCAATTCGCCATCCAGGACCGCGCTGAACTTCCTAGTGGGCGAGTGGATTTTCAGCACCGCCTTGTCGGCTTGGTGCACCTCGACATGCGCACTTTGACGCCACCTGCCGCGCAGCATGTCAAGCAGCAGTTTTGCCAGGTGATGACGCCTTCGCGCGATGCTGACATAGATGCCGAGCACGCCGCCGGTCGGGTTGTCGGCATAAGGCAGGTGACCGTCGCCGAAAAGATTGTTGCTGATGCCGATGCCGGTGGTGCGGGTAACGATTTCGGCCTTGCCGACGGTCAAGCTTACCTTGAGCGCCGGCGCGTTCTTGATGGCAGACCAGGCGGCGCGCACCGAAGCTTGCATTTTCCCGACGCGCGAGCCGAAATCCATCTTCTCGCGCAGCTGAACCATCTTGGCGTGCATCCCAACGGAAAACTGATGCACGAAAGGCCGACCGTTCGCGCTCGCCATATCGACGGCGATCACCTCGCCATCGGCGAAGGACTGCAGCGCTGCTTCCAGCGTCTGCGGAATGCCCAGGCCGCGCGCAAACAGGTTCATCGTCCCGGCGGGCAAAATCGCCAGGGCTTTCTTCTTGTTCATGAGGAGGGACGCCGCGGTGGAAATCGTGCCATCGCCACCGCCGGCGAGCACCACATCGACATTGCGTCTGGCGATGGCCTTCTCCAGCGCGATTGCGATGTCGCGGCCGGCGACGATGTCGATCTCAACCGAATGCCCCGCGGCTTCGAGCGTCCGTCGCAGCCGATCGGAGAACGCTTCCACATCGATCGTGCGCAGGGTGCCGCCGTCCTGGTTCAGCACCGCAGCAAACCGCATACTCACTCCGTCTCTTGTTTCGTTGCCCGAACTGAAAATGACCTTCAGCCGCAGGCCGGAACGACAATGGCGGCCCAATGGTTCCACCGTTGGTCGGGAATTCGCAGTAGCGGCGCGGGTGCGGGGCCTGTGGAACAACGCCCCGGTCACAACGTTGTGACTTTGTCGATGATGCCGCTCCCGGCCTGCCGATCCGAGGCGGGGCCGAGGGAACGTCATGCACGAAATTCAGGCACGAGGAGAGACCACCATGATCCGCACCCTTTTCGCGACAACCGCGATCGCAACGCTGCTCGCCACCGGCGCCGTGGCGCAGACGGCAGCGCCTGCACCGGCGCAGCCCCCCGCAACCGAAAACCCGGCTCCGGTCATACGCGCCGACGGCGCGCTGATGACCAACATCATCGGTGAGTCCGTCTACAACGGCACCGGCGACGACGCACAGGACATCGGCAAGGTCGACGACGTCGTTCTCGACTCCAGCGGCAAGGTCAAGTCCGCCATCATTGGGGTCGGCGGCTTTCTCGGCGTCGGCACGAAGGACGTCGCCTTCGACTACAGCAAGATGGAATGGGCCGAGAAGAATGGTGACCGTTGGCTGATTGCCAAGACCACCAAGGACGAGCTGAATGCGCAGCCGGCATTCGACCGCAAGCCATATGATCCGGCGCCGGCGCAATCCGCCGACGCCACGCAGCCTGCAGCGACCGACAGCACCGGAATGCAGAAGCCGGCCGCCACACCGCCGGCCGAACCGGTGAAGAAGGCGGACGGCAACCTCGCCACCAACATCATGGGCGAGTCTGTCTATAACGGTACTGCGGACGATGCCCAGAAGATCGGCGACGTGAAGGACATCGTGCTTGCCAAGGACGGCAAGGCGCAATCGCTGGTGATCGGCGTCGGCGGTTTCCTGGGGATAGGCACGAAGAACGTCACCTATGACTTCGCCAAGGCAAAATGGGCCGAAAAGGACGGCAACCGCTGGCTGGTGGCCGAGACGACGAAGGAGGAGCTGCAGGCGCAGCCCGAGTTCAACCGCAAGCCCTACGACCCGGCGCCCGGCTCGACGACGGCCGCGAGCAATGCACCGGCCACGACCACGCCTACCGTGGCATCGTCTGACACGACCTCCGACAAGGGCGCCAAGCCGGCGCAGCCGGCCCAGTCGACCGCCGAGAACAAGCCCGCGACGCCGGCACCAACCATGGCTGAAAACAAGCCGACCGACACAGGTGCCGCCGCCACGGACCAGACCAAGACCGCTTCGATCGACAAGTCGACGCTGACCGAAATGCCCATGGGCAATATCCGCGGCGACGACCTGAAGGGTACGACGGTCTATGGCGCCAACGATGCTGAAATCGGTTCGATCGGCGACGTCGTGCTGACGCCTGACAACAAGCCGGACGCCGTGATCATCGATGTTGGCGGCTTCCTCGGCATGGGCGCCAAGGAAGTGGCGATCGGCATGGACAAGCTCAAATTCATGACCGACAAGAACGGTAAGAAATATCTCTACACCAACTTCACCAAGGAGCAGCTGCAGGCGCAGCCTGCTTATGACAAGAGCACCTACGCCGCGAACCGCGACCAGCAGCGGATGATGCTGAAGTGAGGGAACAAGGCAGTAGGCAGTAGGCAGCGCGCTTCCGGGCCTGCTGCCTTATTGCCCTGCTGTCCCGACTACATACCCGACCACGCCGTCTTGCGTCAGCTCGGCCAAGGCCAGCGCCTGATCGAGATGCGCGGCGCGCCAGGCGAGCAACCTTTCAGCGAACTGCAGCCGCAGCGGCAGATAGGCCGGATCGTCGGCCACATTGTTCAACTCGTCCCGGTCCTTCGACAGATCGAACAACAGCGGCGGCAGGCCGCCGCCGAAATGGACGTATTTAGAGTCGGCCGTGCGGATGACGGCGAGGTTGCAGCTGCGCGAGTCGATACCGAAATGGCGCTCGGCGTCGCCTTCGGCAATCGTGCGGAAATCGAACTCCCAGTGCGCGGCGTCGCGCCAAGTCTGTGGCTGCTTGCCGTCGATCCAGGGCGCCAATGACCGGCCGTCGAGATGGCGCAGCGGCGTGGCGCCGATCAGGTCGAGCAAGGTCGGGAAGATGTCGACGGCCTCCGTGAAATGGTCGACGGACGAGCCGGCCGCGGCCCTCCCGCGCGGATCGCGGATGACCAGCGGAACATGATAGCTGGCGTCGAAGAAACCGCCTTTACCGAGCATGAAATGGTCGCCCATCATCTCGGCGTGGTCGGAGGTCAGCACGATGACGGTGTCGTCCCAGGCGCCCGCTGATTTGACCGCCCGCCATATGCGGCCGAGCTGGGCATCGGCCTCGGAGATCATACCGTAATAGATCGCACGGATACGGCGGAAGTTTTCCTCGCTCCAATCCGGCACCTTGCCTTCGATGCCGGGGACGAACTTGGCCCTCCTCTGCCTGGCGAGGTCGTAGGCGAGGTAGGGGTGGCTCTCGGCCTCGATTTGCGCGCTTGCCGCGCGCTTGAAAGCAGGGCCATCAGCCGGATCGTACATGGTGTTGTAAGGTTCCGGCACGACGAAGGGCGGGTGCGGGCTGATGAAGGAGATGTGCGCGAACCATGGCGCGCCCTTCTCCTGCTCGCCAAGCCAACGGATGAATTCGCCGGCCAGGAAAGCGGTGGGCGTCTGGTCCTTCGAATAGACCGGGGGTGCGTTGGTCACATCGCGTTCCGCCTGCCCGCTGGCCGGACGGTGGATGTCAGGGCTGCCGGCGCCGGTGTCGATGCCCTGCGCCCGCAGCCATGACAGCCATTGCTTCTGATGCTCGGGCAAGGACTGGCGTACGGTGAAGCCAGGCAGCACGCCTTCATAGCTTCGCAGGCGCGGATCCTCGGCCGCAAGCTGACGGGGGTCGAGCGAGACATCGGTGTAGCCGAACAGGGTAGGGTCGTATCCTGCCGCGCGCGCCGAAAGCGCGATGTTGCCATGGCGCGCGTCGAGCGGCGTACCGTTGCGACAGACGCGGTTGTTCATCTGGTAGAGGCCGGTGTAGAGGCAGGCCCGCGCCGGCGAGCAAGGCGCGGCTCCGCCATAGTGGCGTCGGAAGAGCACACCCTCGGCGGCGAGCGCATCCACGTTCGGGGTCTTCACCACCGGATGGCCGGCGGCCGACAGGCAATCGCCACGCCACTGGTCGCAGGTGATGAGGAGAACATTCGGGCGGTTCGGCTGGTTGTCCAAAATTGCCTCCTTGCGGAGCACCAGATGGAACCGAAAATCACCGGCGTTGCAAGCTGACGCCGGTGATTGAATGGTGAACGCGCATCGTGTTTTTGTTCACTATTATGATACAGTCCATTCTGTGTTTGCCCGCTTTGCCGTGGGCCGGGCTATCCTCATATTGGCGTGGACAGCGGCAAGGGCCGCACCAAGGACATGGAAGGGAGCACCATCATGCTCGATCAGATCAAGGGCCTGCATCACGTCACCTCGATGGCCAGCGATGCGCGCCGCAACAATGAGTTCTTCACCAAGAAGCTTGGCCTGCGCCGGGTCAAGAAGACGGTCAATTTCGACGCGCCGGATGTCTACCATCTTTACTACGCCGACGAGGTCGGCACGCCAGGCTCGGTCATGACCTATTTTCCGTTCCCCGATATCGCGAGGGGCCGGCACGGCGTCGGCGAAGTCGGCACTACGGTCTTCTCGGTGCCGGAAGACACGCTCGCCTATTGGGAAAAGCGCTTCACGGACGAGGGCGTGGGCAATGTCGCGCGCAGCGAAAGCTTCGGCGAGAGGCGGCTTAGCTTCACCGGACCCGACGGCGACAGTTTCGCGCTCGTCGAGGACAAGACCGACGACAGGGCGCCATGGGTCAAGGGCGGGGTTCCCGCCGACGAGGCCATCCGCGGCTTTCATTCGGTCTCGCTCAGGCTGAAAGACGGCGGCGCCACGGAGGAGCTGCTGAAATTCATGGGCTATGAGGAAGTCGACAAATCCGGCAACGTCCGCCGGCTTGCGATCAAGAACGGCAATGGCGCCGACGTCGTCGACATCGAATCGCTGCCGGGCGCCGGCTTCGCCAATCTCGGCGCCGGCTCGGTGCATCACGTCGCCTTCGCCGTCGAGGATCGCGCCAGGCAGCTCGAAGTGCGCAAGGCGCTGGTCGACACCGGATATGGCGTGACACCGGTCATCGATCGCGATTACTTCTGGGCGATCTATTTCCGCACGCCGGGCGGCGTGCTGTTCGAGGTGTCGACGAACGAGCCGGGCTTCGACCGCGACGAGGACACCGCGCATCTGGGCGAAGCGCTGAAGCTGCCGACGCAGCACCAGCACCTGCGGCCCTTTCTCGAAGAGCATCTGCAGAAGCTGGAAGACTAAACCATGAGCAAGGACGCTTACATCCACAAAATGCTGCCCGGTTCGCCGGGCAGTCCGCTGCTCTTCGTCTTGCACGGCACCGGCGCGGACGAGAACCAGCTTCTTGGTTTCGCTCGCGAGCTCATGCCTTCGGCGACGATCATCTCGCCGCGCGGCGATATCTCGGAGCAAGGTGCCGCCCGCTTCTTCCGCCGCACCGGCGAGGGCGTCTACGACATGGACGACCTGGCGCGGGCAACGGCCAAGATGGCCGGCTTCGTTAAGGCGCATGTCGAGGCGGCAAAGCCCTCGGCGGTGTTCGGGCTCGGCTATTCCAACGGCGCCAATATCCTGGCTTCGGTGGTGTTTGCCGAGCCGGCCTTGTTCGATGCCGCGGCACTGATGCATCCGCTGATTCCGTTCGAGCCTAAGGTGCAGGGAAGCCTGGCCGGCCGCCGCATCCTGGTCACTGCCGGCAGGCGCGATCCGATCTGTCCGCCCAACCTGACGTCGCGGCTCGAGGCCTATTTGCGCGCCGACGGCGCCGATGTCACAGTGGAATGGCACGACGGCGGGCATGAGGTTCGGCCGAATGAAATCGAAGCGGCGCAGCGACTTTTCGCGCTGGCGCCGGCCGCCGAAGGAGGCAAATGAAATGGCTGACCAGCTGCCCGAGATCGAACTGGAAGACCGCGGCTCAAAGGGGCGCTACGTGCTGCGCGGGCCAGGCGGCGCCGAGGCCGAGATGACATTCACCAAGATCGGCGAGCACCAGCTCATCATCGATCACACCGAAGTGCCGGATGTCTTTCGCGGCCAGGGCGCCGGGCTTCGGCTCGTCACCCGCGCGGTCGAGGACGCGCGGGCGGCCGGCAAGAAGATCATCCCGCTCTGCCCCTTCGCCAACGCCCAGTTCCGCCGTCACCCGGAATGGGCGGACGTGCTGAAGCAGTAAGCTGCGTTCCTTCTCCCCTTGTGGGAGAAGGTGGCCGCGCAGCGGCCGGATGAGGGGTGTTGGACGGATCGCCGTCGTTGCCAAGCTGGAACACCCCTCATCCGTCTCGGCGCTGGCGCGCCGATCCACCTTCTCCCACAGGGGGAGAAGGGAAAGAGCCTCTGGCATTTGCGCGGCCCGGCCATCTTGCCTAAGTTGACAGTTCGCTCGGACCAAACTTGCCGACCCGCCTGTCACCGATTTGAATGGCTCCCCTGATGACCGATACCGACCTGATCCCCGTTTTCGACGGACACAACGACACGCTGCTTCGACTCTACCAGTCGAAGGAAGCCGATGTCGAAAAGCTGTTCATCGAGGGAACGCCGGGCGGTCATATCGACCTGCCGCGAGCCAGGAAGGGCGGCTTTGCCGGCGGCATGTTCGCGATCTTTCCGCCGCCGGTCGAAAAGAGCAAGCGCAGCGCCGTGCCGCCGGCCCCGAGCGACAACGAGCCCTTGCCCCCCGAACTGCCGCATGCCGAGGCGATCACCTCGACCATCGGCATGGCTTCGATCCTGTTCCGGCTGGAGCGGGCTGACGCGCTGACCGTCTGCCGCAGCGCCGGCGATGTGCGGGACGCCATGGCGAAGGGCTCGATCGCCGCGGTCTTCCACATCGAAGGGGTCGAGGCGATCGATCCCGAGCTTGCCATGCTTGACGTGCTGCACGCCGCAGGCCTGCGTTCGCTGGGCATCGTGTGGAGCCGCCCCAACGCCTTCGGCAACGGCGTGCCGTTCCGCTTTCCATCCTCGCCCGACACCGGGCCTGGCCTGACCGACGCCGGCAAGGCGCTGGTCAAGGCCTGCAACAAGCTCAGGATCATGATCGACCTGTCGCATCTCAACGAGAAGGGTTTTCGCGACGTTGCCGGGCTCAGCGACGCGCCGCTGGTCGCCACTCATTCCAACGTGCATGCGATCTGCGGCCATTCGCGCAACTTGACCGACTGGCAGCTGGGCGCGATCCGCGAGACGGGCGGCATGGTGGGCTTGAACTTCGCCACGGGCTTCCTGCGCGAGGACGGCCGCATGAATGCCGACACCAGTTTCGACATCATGGTGCGCCACATCGACTCGCTCTTGCAGGCACTGGGCGAGGACGGCGTCGGTCTTGGTTCGGATTTCGACGGCGCGATGATCCCGGCCGTCATCGGCGACGTCGCCGGCCTGCCCAAGCTCATCGACGTGCTTGCCGCGCGCGACTTCGGCCGCGCGCTGATCGAGAAGATCGCCTACCGCAATTGGTTGAATGTCCTTGAAAGGACGATCGGATAGGCCACCCGTGTGAGTGGAAGAGCTCACGCTTTTCACTTCGTCATTCTAGGGTCTGCGCCGCGTCGCCTCGCTCCTTGCTTCGCCCTAGAATGACGATTGCGCGGTGCCGCCACCGAAGCCTGCTATCCGCGTACGCCCGTGGGGCCTAAGCGCCCATTCGCTTCAGCCAGTCCTTGCCGACGCCGCGGTCGCGGATGATCGGCAAGGGATCCTCGTGGTCGAGCCGGGCGCAGATGCGGTAGACCTCCAGCGTCTCGGCGTTCATCTCGCCGCGCTTGAAGAAGTACATGGCGGCCGCGTAGCGGGTGCGGCCGGACCACATCTCGCCGAGCGGCGTGTTGACCAGCTGCCACTGTTCGGCGGCTTCCGCTTCGGCGTCCAGGTTCTCGGCATCGCTTGCCATGTCAGAAATCCGCCGGCGGGTTGGCGGTGCGACGGTCGAGCTTGACGAAGGGCCGCGGCACCACTTTCGCCCGCTTCATCAGCTTCTGGTACTGCAACTCGCGCATGGCGTAAATCTCGACCCAGAGGTCGTCGACGATCGTGTCGCCATAGGGCCGCTGCAAGGAGGCAAGGGCAATGTTACGCTTGGCCATGGGCGACCACATCGCTGCGCTGACCAGCCCGACCTCCTGGCTCCGGCGATAATAGACGATGGCATGCTCGGCCGGAATATTGCCTTCGATCTCCAGCCCGACCAGCACATGGCGGAGCGTTTTCTTTGCCCGGGCTTCCAGGATGGCGCGGCGGCCGTTGAAGTGCCCCTTCTTCGGATCGATCATGAAGCCGAGCCCGATCTCGTCCGGCATGCGCAGGCGGTCGGCGCGGATGGCGTGCTCGGCAGCTGTGAAGTCGGCATTGGCGACGATCAGGCCGGCCTCGAGGCGGGCGCGGTTCAGCGCCGTGTAGCCGATGGCGCGGATGCCGCGCAGCTCGCCCGCCGCCATCAGCCGGTCCCAAAGGCTCAGCGCCCTGTCGGCCGGCACGAACAACTCGTAGCCGAGATCGCCGGTGAAGCCGGTGCGAGAGATGGTGACGGTTGCGCCATCATGCGCGAACTCGGCGAGGTCGAACACCTTTAGCCGCTCGACGCCGGCAAAGCCCGCGTCGCGCAGGATGGCGAAGGATGTCGGGCCTTGCAACGCTAGCCCCGCGACCACTTCGGTCTCTTCCTCGACGCTCACCTCGTACCGAAAAGCGCTGTCGAGCAGCCAAGGCAGATGCCGCTCCTGCGAGCACAGCCGGAAGCGCGTGGCAGAGAGCCGGAACAAGGTGCCGTCGTCGAGCACGAAGCCTTCGTCGTCGCACCAGGCGGTGTAGTGGACGCGCCCGGGCTTCAACTTGGTCACGTCGCGCAAGGTGACGCGGTCGAGATAGGCTTCCGCATCCGGACCTTCGATCCGGTATTTGGTCATCGGCGAGATGTCGAAGAGTGCCGCCTGGCTGCGGATGGCGAAATATTCGAGCTCCTCGTCCCACAGCGAATGCGGCGCGCGATAGCCGGCCCAGCTGTACCAGTCCTGCTTCAGGCCCAGGGCGTCGATGCGCGGCTGGAATGGCGTGCCGAGCCGCAGGGTGCGGGAGTGGGATTGGGCGAGGGCGCGAGCGTCGATCGACGGCTTGATGGTGGGATGCTGATTCATGACGGCGTTCCTTCGCGCCCCCCTCTGTCCTGCCCGTCCTCCGCAGCAGCTGCGCTGCAGAGGGTGGACCGGACATCTCGCCCACAAGGGGCGAGGTTGGCCGTCGCCGGCGATTTCGCCAATCTCCGGCGTTGCAAGAAAGGCGCCGACAAACCGAACTGCTGATCTCCCCCCAAGTGGGGGAGATGCCCGGCAGGGCAGAGGGCGGCGCCGTAGAGCGCTGCATTTGTGAATAGCGAATTCATCTCATGCCCTCATCGCGATGATGCGGCGCGCGGCGTTGAGGCCGGGCGCGCCGGAGATGCCACCGCCGGGATGCGAACCGGCGCCGGCGAGGAACAGTCCTTCGAGCGGCGTGTCGTAGCCCGACCAACCGGAGACCGGCCGCAACATCAGCATCTGGTCGGCCTGCAACTCGCCATGGTGCCAGTGGCCGCCGGGCATCCGGTAGCGCGCCTCGATGTCGGCCGGCGTCAGAAGATCGGCATGGCGTACCGTCGCGCCGATGCCGGGCGCATAGGCTTCGAGCTGTGCCATGATCGCCTTGAGGAATTGCGGCTTGCCGGCGGTCCAGCCCTGTCTCAGCGCATAGGGTGCGTATTGCACCACGGCCGAGAGCACGCAGGCGCCCGAGGGCGCGAGCGAGGCATCGACGAGGCTCGGCAACGTGATCTCCATCACCGGCTCGGGCGAGAACTCGCCGTATTTCGACGGGTTGAAGGCGCGCTCGACATGGTCGGGCGAGGCGGCGATGACGAGGCGGCCCTTGTGGCCGGCGACGCCGACGCCTGCAAATTGCGGCGGCCGGTCGAGCGCCAGATGGAGCTTGGCGGCATCGCCCTTCATGCGGATGTTCTTCACCTTGCGCACGAAGCCGGTGTCGACCTCGCGCGGCCCGACGAGGTCGAGGATCGTCGTCGCCGGATTGATGGCGGAGACGACCGTCCTGGCGCGCAGCGTCTCGCCGTTTTGCGTGACGACGCCGATGGCGCGGCCTTTCTCGACGATGACCTTGGCGACCGGCGATGCCGGGCGGATCGAAACGCCCGCCTTTTCGGCCGCCGAGCGAATGGCGGCGACGACGGCGCCCATGCCGCCTCTCGGCAGGATCTGCGCGCCGGCGAGGCCGCCGATCTCGCCCGCCAGCCGGTAGTAGAGGCCGAGCAGCGAAGTCGGCGAGCGCGGCCCGAGATGCGAGCCGAGCGTCGCGTCGAAGGCGAGCAGGCCCTTCAGCCGGTCATCGGAAAGCTGCTCGTCGAGCAGGTCGTAGACGTTCATCAAAAGCACGCGCAGGAAGTCGCGCATGTCTTCCTTGCCGAGCTTCTTCAGCGCCAGCGCCGTTTGGCCGAGCCCGGTCATTTCGGCGAGCGACATGCCGGCAAGGTCCGGCGGCCGGCGCGACAGGAATGGCTTCAGCACGCCGGCATAGCGCAGCAGCTGCGCCCGCAGCACCTTCCAGGCGGATTGTTCCGACCGGCTGGCGCCGCTCAGCACCTCGCCATAGGCGCCGTGCAGCACCAGCGGACCGTCCTTCGACAGCGCGACCGAGGGCACGAAATCCACGCGCTCGACCCTCAGCCCGTGGCGCTCAAGCTCCAGCGTCTTCACCACATCGGGATGCAGGCGATTGAGCAGATGGGCGACAGCGGACACGCGGAAGCCGGGCGCGAATTCCTCGGTTCGCCCCGCGCCGCCGACCTCGTTGCCGGCCTCGAGCAGCAGCACCTTGCGGCCGGACTTCGCCAGCGTGGCTGCGGCGACGAGACCGTTGTGGCCGCCGCCGATGACGATGGCGCCCCAGTTCAAATCAGATGACGTCATGGGCGGGGCTCATATGCAAGGTCGGCTTGGCGAGATCGCACAGGATCTCGGCGGCGGCGTTGCGTCCGGGCGCGCCCATGACGCCGCCGCCCGGATGGGTGGAGGAGCCGCACATATAGAGCCCGCCGACCGGCGAGCGGTATTGCGCGTAGCCCGGTACAGGGCGGTTGAAGAGCAACTGGTCGAAGGTCAGCTCGCCCTGGAAGATGTTGCCTTCGGTGAGGCCGACCTCGGCCTCGATCTCGCGCGGGGTGCGCACTTCCATGTGGACGATGCGGTCGCGGAAGCCGGGCGAATATTCGGCGATCTGCGCGATCACGCTTTTGGCGAAACCGTCGCGGTCGGCATCCGTCCAGTCGCGCCCGTCGATCCTAGGCGGCGCGTATTGCACGAAGCAGCTCATGAAATGTTTTCCCGGCGGCGCCATGGTCGGGTCGAGCGTGGTCGGGATCATCATGTCGAGGAAGGGATCGGCCGACCAGCGTCCAGCCTTCCAGTCGTCATAGGCGCGCTCCATGCGCTCGATGGAATCGGTGAAGTGCATGTCGCCGCGATAGACCGGCGAGTCCTTGGGCAAGGCCGGGAATTCGGGCAGCGAATCGAGCGCGATGTTGACCTTGCCGGAGGAGCCGCGGATTTTGAAATTCCGGACACGGCGCAGGAAGATGTCGGGCAGTTCCTTTTCCTCGACCAGCTTGAGGAAGGTGCGCTTGAAGTCGGCGTTGGAGACGACGAGCTTGCCGTGGATCTCCTCACCTCCAGCCAGCACGACGCCCTTGGCCTTGCCTTTCTTGACCAGCACATGGTCGACCTCCGCGCCGGTGCGGATGATGCCGCCCGAGGCCGTGAAGGAGGCGGCCAGTGCCTTGGTGACGGCGCCCATGCCGCCGCGCGCATAGCCCCAGGCGCCGACCGAGCCGTCGACCTCGCCCATATAATGGTGGAGCAGGACGTAGGCCGTGCCGGGCGACATGGGCCCAAGGGCCGTGCCGATGATGCCGGAAAGCGCGAAGTTCGCCTTGATGACGTCGGTCTCGAAATACTCGTCGAGGAAGTCCGAGATCGACATCGTCCAGAAGCGCAGGGTCAGCGCCATCTCTTCGGCCGAGAGCCCGGCGAATTTCCTGCCGAGATAGAGCAGCTCGCCGAGGTCGCGGGGCTTGAGGCTCGTCGGGTCGGGCGCGGTGCGCATCACCAGCGGCTGGATGAAGCGGCACTGCCTTGTGACGTCGCGCGAATAGCGGTCATAGGCCTCGGCGTCGCGCCTGGAAAAGCGCGCGAACTCGCGCCGGTGCGCGTCGTGGTCACGGTAATTGGCGAGATAGTCCCCGTCGCGCGTGAACACGGCGCCGCCTTCATAGGAGATCACCTGCAGGCCGAAGCGCGGCAGCTCGAGATCGCGCATGATCTCGGGCCTGAACAGCGAACAGACATAGGAGCAGTTGGAATAGAGGAAGCCCGGCGTCAGCTCGCGGCTGGTGGCGGCGCCGCCGACCCACTCGTTCTTCTCGACGACCAGCACGTCGAGCCCGGCGCGTTGCAGGTAGCAGGCGTTGACCAGGCCGTTATGGCCGCCGCCAATGACGATCGCGTCCCATGCCTTCATGCGTGCTGAACCTCCATTCGGCTGCCTATCTTCTTGTTTTTCCGCAATTCCGGACGGAAAACCGCGTCGCGCTTTTCCTGGAGTTGCTCGGTGCGGTTTGTTCCCTGGTTGCTCGAATTTTGCACGGATCACGGTTTTTTGTCCAGTCATTTTGAATGAATGTTCAACAAATGGTGTTGCGTTTTCCCGTTGATGCGCTAGGCTTTGCCGACATTTCTGGCCCTGCTTGACTGAATGGGCCACATCGGCATTTGGGGCTGAAGATCCAATGATTGAGACGGCTGACGACAAGCCGGAGTATGACGATACCGCCATCCGCTTCCTCGAAGCGCTGTGGGGCGAGGGCTACCTGTCGCCGGGCGGCCCCGACGAGGTCGACCGCGTGGTCGAGGGCCTCTCGCTCAAGGGCAAGACGATCCTCGATATCGGCTGCGGCGCCGGCGGCATCACGCTGCATCTGGTTGCCCGGCACGGTGCGGCTCGAGCCATCGGCTTCGACGTCGAAAAGCCGGTGATCGAGACGGCGCGGCGAGGGGCGATCAGGCAAGGCCTCGAGGGCGGCGTCAGCTTCGTCCAGGCGCCGCCCGGGCCGCTGCCATTCCCGGCCGCCTCCTTCGATGTCGTCTTCTCCAAGGACGCGCTGCTGCATGTGCCGAACAAGGACGCGCTGTTTGCTGAAATCTTGCGTGTGCTGAAGCCGGGCGGCGTCTTTGCCGCGTCGAACTGGATGATCTCGCATGACGGCGAGCCATCGCCTGAGATGAAGGCCTATGTCGCGGCCGAAGGGCTCTCCTTCGCCATGGCCTCGCCGGAGCGCTATGCTGAGGCGATGCGGCGCGCCGGCTTTGCCGACATCACCGTACGCGACCGCAATCCATGGTACCGCGAGGTCGCGCGCGACGAGCTCGCGCTGCTCAAGACCGCTCTACCGCCGAGCCGCCGAGGCGGTCGGCGCGGCCTATGTCGACAAGAACATCAGGACCTGGGAGGCGATGCAGAAGGTGCTTGACAGTGGCGAGCACCGCCCCACTCATCTGCGCGGTTGGAAGCCGGTTGGATAGCCGGCAATGCTGGAGACCGTCACACCCATGAAGACCGCAGAGGCCAGGGATATTCTCCCCGAACCAGCGCGAAAAGGCGATGCCGACAAGCGCGGCCGCAAGGCCTCGAAAGAGGTCAGGCGACTGCAGCTGATCGAGGCGACGATCGATTCACTTGCCAAGCGCGGCTATGCCGAAACGACGATGGCCGATGTCGCCGACGGCGCGGGTCTCTCGCGTGGCATCGTCAACTTCCATTTCGAGAGCAAGGAAAAACTGCTGATCGCCACGCTGCAGCACATGTATGACGAGTACTCGGCGCATTGGCGCACCGCCTTGCAGAAGGCCGGCGACGATCCGGCGAGACAGCTGCAGCAACTGGTGTGGGCCGATTTCGATCGTTCGATCTGCAACAAGCGCAAGCTCGCCGCCTGGCTCGCCTTCTGGGGCGAGGCCAAGTCGCGACCGACCTATCAGGCGCTGAGCAGCTCGCGCGACGCCTACTACCAGCAGGTCTTCATCGATCTCTGCACGACGCTCAAACAAAGCGGCGGCTACGCCTATGACCCCCAGGTCATCGCCCTGGCGCTCAGCGCCATGCTCGAGGGCCTGTGGCTGCGGCTGATGATGGGGACGGAGGACACCACGCGAGAGACCGCATTGCAGGCGGCGAATGCGTTTTTGGCCGCCGCCTTCCCGAAACACTATGGCTAGCGAGAACTGGGGGCTAGCAAAAGCCGGGGTTAGCAATAGCCGGCCAACAAGACCGGCAAACCAAAAGAGGATGGAACAGCATGAAGAAACTCAGCCGACGCCTGACATTGACATTGGCGCTTGGGAGCGCGCTGGCGGCCTCGGCGGCGGCTTTCGCCGTTGCCGCCGACAAGGATCTGGTTGTGTTCGACTGGTCCGGCTACGAGGATCCGAGCTTCCACGGCAAATATGTCGAGAAGAATGGCGATTCGCCGACCTTCGCCTTCTTCGGCGACGAGGACGAGGCGTTCGAGAAGATCCGCTCCGGCTTCAAGTCCGATCTCGGCCATCCCTGCTCGCAGAGCGTGGTGAAGTGGCGCGAGGCGGGCCTGCTGCAGCCGCTCGACACCTCGAAAATCGCCGGCTGGAAGGACCTCAATCCCGGCATCATGGCGATGAAGGATCTCGCCACGACATCCGACGGCAAGGCCTGGTTCATGCCGTGGGATTGGGGTGACACCCAGCTCACCTACAATTCCGACAAGATCGCCGAAACGGACGTGCGGTCGCTGAAGGCCTTCGCCGATCCAAAATACAAGGGAAGGGTCTCGATCGGCGACAATGTCGACGACGCCTATGCGCTGGCCAGCCTTGCCATCGGACTCAAGGACTGGACCAAGATGACGGACGAGCAGTTCAAGCAGGCGTCCGACTTCCTGCGCCAGGTGCATAAGAACGTGCGCTCCTACTGGACCGACACCACCGACATCGTGCAGCTGCTCTCCGGCGGCGAGGTCGACCTCGCCTGGGCCTGGAACGACGCCACCATGCAGTCGGTAGCGGCCGGGGTGCCGATCAAATCCAAGAAGGATACCGAGGAGGGCATCTCGACCTGGGTGTGCGGCTATGTGCTGTTCAAGGACGCGCCCGGCAACATCGACAAGGCCTATGATTACCTCAACGCGGTCAACGATCCGCAAGTCGCCAAGGTGCTGGTCAAGGATTGGGGCTACGGCCAGGCCAACGCCAAGGGCATGGCCGGCGTCGACCAGGCGGTGCTGAAGGAAAAGGGCTACGACAACGTGGAAAAGTGGGTCGACAAGACGCTGTTCCAGCAGCCGCTGCCTTCCGAGCTCAAGCTCAAGATGATCGCTGAATTCGAGAAGATCAAAGCTGGCTATTGAGTTTGCCCGGGGACCCGCCTGCTTCCCGTTCGATCGAAGCAGGCGGGCTCGCCAAAGCTGCTGAATTTTCCTAACGTCCCCTCACATATTCGCGATGGGGGAGTTCTCGCGCCATGAAATCCATGCTTCGCCGCCTTGCCTTGGCCGCCGTCGTCACCATCGGCGCCGGCACCGCCCATGCGCTGGCCGAAGGCGGCGGCGAACTCGTCGTGTTCGACTGGTCCGGCTACGAGGATCCGGTGCTGCATCCCGACTACGCGGCCAAATATGGCGGCGAGCCGACCTTCTCCTTCTTCGGCGACGAGGACGAGGCCTTCGAGAAGATGCGCGCTGGCTTCAGGGCCGACATCGCGCATCCCTGCTCGCAGAGCGTGGCGAAGTGGCGCGAGGCAGGCATGCTGCAGCCGCTCGATACATCGAAGATCGCCGGCTGGAAGGATCTCAACCCCGGCATCATGGCGATGAAGGATCTCGCTACCACCGCCGACGGCAAAGCCTGGTTCATGCCTTTCGACTGGGGCAACACATCGCTGCTCTACCGCACCGACAAGGTGACGGCGGAGGAGGCGCAGTCGTTGAAAATCTTCGCGGATCCGAAATTCAAAGGCCGCGTCACCATCGGCGACAATGTCGATGACGCCTACGCGCTGGCGAGCCTTGTGGTCGGTCTGAAAGACTGGACCAAGATGACGGACGAGCAGTTCAAACAGGCCTCGGCCTTCCTGCGCGACGTGCACAAGAATGTCCGCTTCTACTGGACCGACGACACCGACCTCAACCAAGCCTTCACGGGCAACGAAGTCGACCTGGTCTGGGGTTGGAACGAAACCTATGTGACGTTGAAGGGGCAGGGTCTGCCGATCGCCATGAATCGCGACACCAAGGAAGGCATCTCGACCTGGGTATGCGGCTATGTGCTGATGAAGGACGCGCCCGGCAAGCCCGACCAGGCCTATGATTTCCTGAACGCCGTCAACGCGCCGGCTGTTTCGGAGTACATGGTGAAGACCTTCGGCTACGGTCACGGCAACAGCGCCGGCATGGCGGCGATGGACCAGAAGCTGCTTACCGAACGCGGCTTCGACAATCTCGACAAGTTCCTCGACAAGACGCTGTTCCAGCAGCCGGTGGCGCCGGATCTCAAGCAGCGGATGATCGCCGAATTCGAGAAGATCAAGGCCGGCTATTGAGCAGTGTCATTGAAAGAACCGACGTCGTCATCGTCGGCGCCGGCTTCACCGGCCTGTCGGCCGCGTTCGAGCTGAACAAGGCCGGCATCGATTTTCTCGTTCTGGAGGCGCGCGACCGCGTGGGTGGACGTGTCGAGGCTGTGCGAAACGGGCTTGGCGAACGGATCGACAGCGGCGGTCAGTTCTTCTGCGAGGACATGCCTCAGGTAACGGCTCTGGCGAAGGCGCGGAGCAAGACATTCGTCGAGACCTATGTCGACGGCGATTTCATCACGCATCCGTCGATGTCGGTCGTTGAGGCCGGGCGGACCTATCATGGCGCGATGGCCATCCGCGAGCGCATGAACTGGATCGAGCCCGACGATCCGGCGATTGCGGGCTTGAGTGTCGCCGATTGGCTGGAGCGCCAGAAGGACCCCACTGACGCCAAAGCCGCGTTCAAGTCGATGATCGAGGGACTGTGGTGCCTGGCGGTGGACAAGGTGCCGCTCTGGCACCTGATCGACAATGATCGCCGCATTACCAACGAGGTTCCGGAACTGCAATACTCGCTGCGCGAGACCATGCAGTCGCTTGCCGAGGATCTTGCCGGGGATCTCGGCAGACGAGTGCGACTTGGCGAGGCCGTTACGCGCATCGAGCATGGGTCTGAACGCGTTCGTATCACCACGACTGCAGGGACGATCGAAGCGCGGGAAGTCCTGATTGCATTGCCGCCGGCGACGGCCGCAAAGCTCGACTTCGCGCCTGCCTTGCCGGCGGAACTTGCGCAGGCACTCAGCGTCTGGGAAAGCGGCGCGGTGATCAAGATCCTGGTGCGCTATGCCAGTCCGTTCTGGCGCGAGCGGGACCTGTGCGGCATGGTCATGTGGCGCGACCAGCCTGGGCTGTTCGCCTGCGACGCCAGCCAGGATGCCGACCATGCCGCGCTCGTCGTCTTTGTCGGCGGGCCGCTCGCGCTGCGCTGGCATCCGCTCGGCGCTGCGGCGTTGCGCGCGGAAGTCACCGCGAGGCTCGTGGAAGCGCTCGGCCTACGGGCGGCCGAGATCATCGATTTCAGCTCGCGCGACTGGACGCATGACCGCTGGAGCGGCGGCGCCTATAGCGACCTCATCGTCGATGTGACGGCGCGCCATGCCGAGCGCATCATCCTCGCCGGCGTGCCGCCGGTCTATTTCGCCGCCTCGGAAGTGTCGCCGTCTTTCCCGGGCTATGTCGAAGGCGCGATTGTCGCCGGTCGCATCGCGGCCGCGAAGATTCAGTCGGCCATCGCCACCAAGGCCTCAGGGTCGTAGGCGAGGCGGATCGGCGCGCCGACCGGAATGTCGTCGGCGCCGAAATCGTTGGTCTCGGTCACCGAGAGCGGCTTTTCCAGTCCCGGTATCTCGACGATCAGATGCGTTATCTCGCCGAAATAGTGGCGCTCGACGACCTTGCCGGCGACCTCGAATTTCGCCGTCGCATTGTCCCACAGCACACGCAGCCGCTCCGGCCGGATGCCGAGTGTCGCCGCGCCGCCGCCATTGCGCACGAAAGCCTTCGGCTTGTCGGTCTTGACGCGGCCGAAGCCCAGCGTGTCGAGCACCAGCGAAGCGCCGTTCTCCTCGACGATCTCGGCCCTGACGAAGTTCATGCCGCCGAGGAAGTCGGCCACCTGGCGATTGACAGGGCGCTGGTAGATTTCCTTGGGCGAGGCGATCTGCGCGATGCGGCCGCCGAACATGACGGCGATGCGGTCCGACATCGCCAAGGCCTCATACTGGTCATGCGTGACCAGCACGAAGGTGATGCCCACCGCCTGTTGCAGCCGGCGCAATTCGACCTGCATCTGTTCGCGCAATTTCTTGTCGAGGGCCGAGAGCGGCTCGTCGAGCAGCAGCACCTTGGGCCGCATGACCAGCGCGCGGGCGAGCGCCACGCGCTGGCGCTGGCCACCGGAAAGCTCGGTGGCGCGGCGCTTGCCGAGGCCGGTCAGCGACACTTGCGCCAGCGCCTCCTCGACGCGGCGCTTTTCCTCGCCGCCCTGGAGCTTGAGACGTTTCAGACCGTAGGCGACATTCTGCTCGACATCGAGATGCGGGAAGATCGCATAGCTCTGGAAGACCATGTTGGTCGGCCGCCGGTTGGCGGGAATGCCGTCCATCGGCTGGCCGTCGACGGCGATGGAGCCGCTGGTCGGCGTGTCGAAACCGGCGATCATGCGCAAGAGCGTGGTCTTGCCGCAGCCCGAAGGTCCGAGCAGCGAGAAGAACTCGCCTTCCCGGATTGCAAGCGAGGCATTGTCCAGCGCCTTGAACGATCCGTAGCTGCGCGTCACGTCGCGGATCTCGATCATGGCGCGATCCGATTGGGTGCGCTCGGATTGGACCCGCTCAAGCATAGAGGCCTCCCTCGGTCTGGGTGCGTCTCGCCGCACGGCGGCGCAGGATTTCGGCAATCGTCATCAGCGCGAAGGACGCAAAGAGCAGCAAAGTGCCGAGCGCCAGCACGCCGGGAAGCTTGGCCGCGAAGCGCAGCTGGCCCCAGATGTAGATCGGCAGCGTCGCCTCGGTGCCGGTGAGGAAAAAGGCGATGATGAATTCGTCGAGCGATATGGTGAAGCAGACGAGCAGGCTGGAGATGATCGCCGGCGCGACCATCGGCAGCGTCACGCGTCGGAAGGTGCCGAAGGCGCTCTCGCCGAGATCGGCAGAGGCCTCCTCGAGGCTGCGGTCGAAGCCCTCGAAGCCGGAGGTCAGCACCGTCATCGAATAGGGGATGCAGACCAGCACGTGGCCGAGCACGACGGTGAACAGCGACAGGCTCAAGCCGAGCTGCAGCAAGACCAGCAGCATCGAGATGGCGACGATCACCTCGGGCAGCACCAGCGGCGCCATGATCAGGCCGTTGATGGCGCGGCGGCCGGGATAGCGGTAGCGGGTGATCGAGCGGGCGGCGAGGATGCCGAGCACCGTCGAGAGGATCGAGGCCGAGACGCCGACGATGAGGCTGTTCCAGGTGGCGTCGATCAGAGCCGGCGTGCGCGGCAGATCCTCGTACCAATGAAGGGTGACGCCCGAGAGCGGGAATTTCGGCGTCGCCGCGGTGTTGATCGAGAAGATCGGCAGGAAGATCACCGGCAGATAAAGGAAAAGCAGGTAGAGGACGGCGTAGCTCGACAGCCATCCCGGCAGGTAACGTCTTGTCGCCGTCATCGTGCCAGCCTCTGCAGGGCGCGGAAGACCAGCACGGTGGCGCCAGCCATCAGCGAGACGATGATCATGGTGGTGACGGAGAGCGCAGCGCCCAGCGGCCAGTTCGATGCCTTGCCGAATTGCGCCTGGATGGCATTGGCGATCATGACGCCGTCCTTGCCGCCGACGAGTTTGGGCGTGACGTAGTCGCCGACGGTCGGGATCATGACGATCAGCGCCGCGGAGATGACGCCGGGCGCCGACAGCGGCAGGGTCACGCGCAGGAAAGAGCGCAGCGGTCCGTCGCCGAGGTCGGTGGCCGCTTCGACCAATGTGCGGTCGACCTTCTCCAGCGAAACGAAGATCGGCAGGATGGCGAAGGTCGCCCAGGCATGGGTGAGCGTGATGATGACGGCGGTGGAATTATAGAGCAGCGCGGTCGACGGCTCGTCGATGATGCCAAGGCCCATCAGGCCGGAATTGAGCACGCCGTTATAGCCGAGGATCACCTTCCAAGACATCACGCGCAGCAGGTAGCTAGTCCAGAACGGGATGGTGATGAGGAACAGCCACAGGCTCTTGTGGCGGCCGCCGTGGAAGGAAATGAAATAGGCGATCGGGTAGGCAAGCAGCACCGTCAGCAAGCTGACCGTCAGCGAGATGTTGAGCGAGCGCCAGAGCAGGTCGCGGTAGATCGGCTCGGTCAGCGCGATCCGGTAGTTCTCCAGCGTGAATGTGTGGTCGATGGTGAGGTAATCCTGGGTCCAGAACGAATGCGCGATGACGACCAGGATCGGCGCGACGAGAAGAATGAGGGCATAAACGAAGGTCGGGCTGATCAGGGCAAAGCCTTGGACGGCTTCCGATTGCAGAAGGGGACTTCGTCTCAATCCCACCACGCGTAACGGGGGCGATCCTTCCGCCGTCGCCGTCATTGCAGCGCTCCGGGCGTGATTTCGGTAGCTGGCTCGGACTGTCCCGCCATGCGGCCTTCCCATTCGCAGCGCCGTGTTCCCATTTTATGCCTGGAGAGGAATTGCTCCCTGGCTTGCCGGCTTTCTTCATCATGAGCGTATCCGCCGATTGAAATCAAGCTCTATTTCTGCAATATTGATTGAACGGACATTCAAAATGAAGTGACGAAAGGCCGAATTTCCAAGGTTCCGCTTCGTTTTGTGTCCATCGGAATCCGCAACCTGAAATGCGAGGCTAAGATGGCAGCTGTAAGGGATATCAAGGCACGGGAAATGATCGAGGCCAGTGATGACGGCGCGGTCGAGCTCGCCAAGCGACACCTCGTCCAGCCCTGGCCTTATGCCGGTTCGGTGGGCGCGGAGGCACGCGCGCTGATCGCCGAGGGCGACGGCGTCTACATCACCGATGCCGCCGGCAAGCGCCTGATCGACGGTCCGGCCGGCATGTGGTGCATCAATGTCGGCCATCGCCGCGAGGAACTGGCCAAGGTCATGTACGACCAGGCGATGGCGCTGTCCTACAACACGCCCTGGTACACGATGAATGCGCCCTCGGCCGAGCTTGCCCGGCGTATCGCCGATGCCGCGCCGGGCGATCTCAGCCACACCTTCTTCACCACCGGTGGCTCTTCGGCTGTCGAGACGGCGCTGCGCTTCATGCAGTTCTACAACAATGTGCGCGGACGGCCGGAGAAGAAGCTCATTCTCAGCCGTGGCGGCGCCTATCACGGCTCGACCTATCTGTCGGCGTCGCTCAACGGCCGGCCGCGCGACCGCGACTGGATGGACGGTGCCGACGAGCTGGTGGTCAAGCTTTCCTCGCCCGATCCGTTCCGGCGGCCGAAAGGCATGGACGTTTCTGCTTTCACCGATTTCCTGGTCGACCAGTTCCGCGACGCGATCGCGCGCGTCGGCGCCGATCGCATCGGTGCCTTCGTCGGCGAACCGGTACAGGCCTCCGGCGGCGTCATCGTGCCGCCGGACGGCTATCTCAAGCGCATCCGCGAGATCTGCCGCGACAACGACATTCTCTATGTCTCGGATGAGGTGGTGACGGGCTTCGGGCGGCTCGGCCACGTCTTTGCCTCCGGCGATGTGTTCGGCATCGACCCGGACATGATCACTTTCGCCAAGGGCGTGACGTCAGGCTATTTCCCGCTTGGCGGCGTCGTCATCTCTGAACGGCTGCTCGAAGAGCTGCGCCGCTCCAACCATCCCGACGCACTGTTCGGCCATGGGCTGACCTACACCAGCCATCCGATCGGCTGCGCGGTGGCGCTGAAGAACCTCGACCTGCTGGAAGAGGGCGTGCTTGCCCACACGCGCGAGATCGCGCCCTATTTCCAGGCGCGGCTGAAGACGCTGGAAGAGCTGCCGCTGGTCGGCGAGGTGCGTGGCGTCGGCCTGATGGCTTGCATCGAATGCGTCGCCGACCGCGAGAGCAAGGATCCGCTGCAGCTCGACAAGGATGTCGGCAAGCGCATCGACGCGCATTGCCACGAGCTTGGCCTGCTGGTGCGGCCGCTGATCAACATGTGCGTGATGTCGCCGCCGCTGATCATCGGCCGCGAGCAGATCGACGACATGGTAGCGATCCTGCGCGAAGGCATCTCGCGCACGATGGACGATTTGCGGAAAGAGGGTGTCTGGCGGGGGTGAAGTCTTTTCCTTCTCCCCGTTCACTCACGGGGAGAAGGTGCCGGCAGGCGGATGAGGGGCGGCGCTGACATTGGCCACTGAGCGCGTATGAGGGGCTTCATCCGTCTGAGGCGATAACCTCACCAACCTGCGCTGCGCCGCCTTGCAAATCAGACGATAGCTTCTGAGATTGACGGCAAGCCAATAGCGAGGCGCTGGCGCCGCCCCTCATCCGCCCTTCGGGCACCTTCTCCCCGTGAAACGGGGAGAAGGGAAGGCTTCACCCCTTCGACCGCAGCGCGTCGTTCAGCGCCCACATGTCCTTCTCTTCCGGTGCGGTTTCCAGATTGAGCACCGGTATCTGCTTGCGCAGATGGTCGTGGTGGGTGCGCACGCCATATTCGAGGTCGGAGAGGTAGAAACCCTCGAAAGCCTCCGACACCATGGATTCATTCGACCACACGGAAAGCTGCACGTCTTCGTTCATCGTGTCGCGGTCGATGCGGTAGGCGAGGTAGCGCGCCGCCGCCTGCTCCCTGGTCTCGTCCTTGTAGCGGTAGATGGCGCCGCGCAGCAGCGTCTCGCCGGTCGACAGCGGGAACTCCTGATAGAACTGCACGGATTCGGGCATGATCGACAGCGCGTTGTTAGGGAAGATGCCGTAGTAGATCCAGGCCTTGCGCAGATGCTCCGGCAGATGCGAAGCGTCGGGTGCCAGCTTGATGTACTCGCGCACGCTCCAGCGCCTTCCGGCATGCGGATTATAGGCGGCGAAGGAGCGCGACACACCATTGATGAACGGCTCGTCGAAATAGGTGGCGCCATAGAGGTCCTGCAGCGCCGGATGCGCCATGGCAACGTGGTAGCCTTCGTTGTCGACGTCGCGCACCGACTTCCAGTTGACCGGCGATTTCTGCGTCCAGATGCCCCAGGACGGCACCATGTCGGCAACATTGTAGTGGGCCATTTCGGCTTCGATCGGCTTCAGAAGCTCGGCCACCGAAGGCTGCGGACCGCCCTTGCGGAAGCGGATGAAGATGAAGCCCATCCAGATTTCGAGGTCGAGCGGCATCAGGCCGAACTCGGTCTTGTCGAGCTCGGGGAAAGAGCGTGGGCGGGCGGCACCGCGCAGCGTGCCGTCGAGATTGTAGACCCAGCCGTGGAACGGGCACACCAGCGCGTTCTTGCAACTGCCCCGGCTGTCGGCGACGACGCGACTGCCACGATGGCGGCACATGTTGTTGAAGGCGCGCACGCCGCCGTCCTTGCCGCGCACGATGAGCGCGCGCTCGCCGATGACGTCCATGGTCAGATAGTCGCCCGGATTCGGCACATCGCAGACATGGCCGGCGATCTGCCAATGATTGCGAAAGACGTATTCCTTCTCCAGCTCGAGAATGGCGTTGGAGTGATAGCTCCATCCCGGCAAACCCCGCCGGTCCCAATCGTTGGGGATCGCCACATCACGGAGGTGCGGGTTCATGGATGTGCTCTTCTTTTTGTTGAATACTCATTCAATATAGGCATATTTTGTATTGAAATGCAATGGCTTGTGAGAATATGAAAGTTCTATGGAGACAGGCTAACGCTCGTCAGAGCCGGAAAAATACCGGAAAATCCGCGTCTTAATCGAGGAAGCGAAACAGCGATTCCGAGCGCGGGCAGCTGTCTTGGATCACGCTGGTTCCCGTGGATACCAGGCGCGCCTCAGCAGGGGGCGACGGGCTCGATTCAGCATGCTTGTGTGAGGTCGTTTACAGTCAGCCAGGCCCAGCAGGCGCATATGTTCGGCAAGCAGCTGGAAGTCGAATTGTCGTGGCTGGACGAGCATGCCGGGCGAGCCCGGCGCCTGTTTCAGTCCTGTTACACGGGTAATCGCCACCAACCATTCGGCTGTTACCCGGTGCGATTAAGTTCGTTTCATAGCAAAAAAGAAAGATAACGAAGGGAACAGCCGATGTTCGCGAAGGTCCGGATTACCGACACCAATCGCCGTCTGCACGGGCCGGAGCGCAATGATCGCCGGCCGAAGCTTGCGCTGCGCCAGCGCGCCAGCGACCACCCAATGGCGATGTTCGTGCTGATCGGCGCCTGCGCCTTCGCCGGCATGCTGGCCGCGCCCGCTTTCGGGCCTGCTTTCGCGTCGGTCAATCCACCGGCCAATATCGTCGAGGGCGCGCAGACCACGCTCAAGACCGCCCGCTTGCCGGAATCCACGATCGATTTTGCCTGCAAAGGCCAGAACTGGGGCGCCGAGAGCGTCGACTGCCTGCGGGCCATCGCTGAACAATCCGGGCAGCACAGGGCACGCGCGGTGCGCATGATCGCCAACGCCGCGCCGCTCACCAACACGCCGAATATTTTTTAAGACCTCCCCTGAGCGCGCCCTCCTGCGCTCCAGTCAGGCTCCCGCCGCATCGTCGGTCGGGAGCCTCTTTTTTCCCGAATCTGCCGGTATTCAGGTGAAGCCGGCCTGCGAATGGCAGGTTCCGTGCGCTTCCGGTGCTCACGTACTAAGTACGCTCCGTTCCGGTTCTCGCTAACCACCACCTCGACTCGGCTTGACCTGAATCTCGACAGATCCTGCGGCGGCGCAAGTTCAGGCCCGATCACGCATCCGTTGGCGAACCCATATCATCGCAAGACCAGTCCCGCTCAGATGTGGGCGCCATTATCGGCCGCGGCTTCGTCGGCAATCGCCGCGAGGACGCTGCGGACGTCGAGCGTCGAGAAAGGCTTCTCCAGGATCTGCGGCCGCTGGTGCGGCGGCAGCGCCTCGATCTCCGCCTTAGCGCCGATCAGGTCGCCGGTGACCAACACGAAGCGTCGCGCCAGCCCCTGCCGTTGCGCCAGCAGTTCGCGGTAGATCGCAATGCCACTGATGCCCGGCATGCGCAGATCGGAAAAGACGATGTCCGGCGGCATATGACCGTTCAGCACGTCCGCGGCCGATATCCAGCTTGCCACGACGCGCGACTTCAGGCCCATCAGTTCGAGTATGTCGGACAATGAGGCGGCGACGTCCGGCTCATCGTCGATCACCAATGCATGGCGCAGCCCGCTCGAACGCGCCGAACCTTCGCCGGGTGTTGCGCTGTTGCCCGCTATCGCCGGCAATTGCACGAGGAAGCGCGCGCCATGCGGCTGCACCTCCTCGAACCAGATGTTGCCATTGTGCCTCTCGACGATCGATTTCGAGATCGACAGGCCGATGCCGGTGCCGACACCGACCGGCTTGGTGGTGAAATAGGATTCGAAGATGCGCGAGCGGATCGCCTCGGGAATGCCCGGGCCGTTGTCCTCGACGGAGAAGCCCGGATTGCCGAGCTCGCTGCGGAAGGTCCGCACCTTGATGCGTCGCTCGTCGTTGATGCCGGCAAGCGCGTGCTGGCTGTTGATGAGGAAGTTCGCCGCGACTTGTGTGACGTGGTCGGCGTCGGCCATGGCAAGCAGCGGCCCGTTGGCGAAATCGGTGTCGATGATGATGCCGCTGGAACGCGCGCCGTAGGCGGTGACTTCGAGCGCCGCGCGTATCACCTGGTTGAGATCCGTCTCGGCCTGCTCGGTCGGGTGCAACCGAACCATCGACAGGAAGCTCTTGACGATGCGGCCGCAGCGCTCGGCGGCGGCGCGCACCTTCTCGGCCCGCACCTTGGTTTGCGGATCGCTGGCGAATTCATGCAGCAGCGTCGACTGCGCCACCACCACCGCCAGCGGGTTGTTGAGCTCATGCGAGACGCCGGCAAGTAGCGAGCCCATCGCCGCCATCTTCTCGTTCTGGTGTAGCTTCTCGCGCTGGCGGTTGATCTCTTCCTCGGCCTGCAGCTTTTCGCGCAGGTCGCGGATCGAGCCGAAGATCAGGCGGCGGTCGGCAACACGCATCTCCGTCGCCGTCAATTCGATCGGGAAAATCTCGCCGGCAGCGTTCTGGGTGACGGTCTCCAGTCGCTGGCCGACCATCGGCGCGCCGCGGCCGGCCATGTAGTCGGCGCCCGACGCGTAGCCTTTGCGGTAGTATATCGGAACGATCGTATCGAGCAGATCCTTGCCAAGGATAGCGCTGCGTTGGAAGCCGAACATCTTCTCGGCGGCCGGATTGAATTCGATGATCGAGCCCGACTCGTCGATGACGATGATGGCGTCGAGCGAGGCCTGCAGCATGGTGCGGCGGATCACTTCGCTGACATGCGCCTCGGATGGAGAACGCTCGATGGCGTCGCCGATGGCCAAAGCGATGATGTGCAACGTCGCTTCTTCCTCGTCCGTCCATTCGCGCTCGCCGACGCAGTCGTTGATAGCCAACGTGCCCCAGAGGTGGCCATGCGCGAAAACCGACACGGACAGGAACGACTTGATGTTCTGCTTCTCGAAATCGGCGCGCAGGAAGCCTTCGAGATCGCGGGTGTGGCCGGCGAAGATCTTGCCTTGCCGCTCATCCTCCTGCAGCCGCTCCAGCAGCCGGTCCGAGTTGATGATCGACTGCATGATCACGGTGGGCGAGGCCAGCTCGCCGCCGAAATCCGGGTCGATCCAATAGGCGGCGACGGACTGGGCGAAGCCTTCGCCCGGCAGTTCACGCAGACGAAACAGGATGCCGCGCTGGCAATCCATTTTGCGGCACATCGTTTCCAGTATGACGTCCATCTCACGCTGCCAGTCGCCCGCCTCGCGCAGGCGGCGCACGACATGGACGGCCGCCATCGCGGCGCCGCCTGGACGCGAGCCATGCATATCGGTGCGTGCTGGATCAGCAGTCATGATCGGACGTCTCTCGAAGCCCGCGTCGACGGGTTCAATTGCTGTCGCCGCTCGGCAGCGAGAAGATATAGCCTTCGCCGCGCACCGTGCGGAGGAATTTTGGATTCGCGGGATCGGCCTCGATCTTCTTTCGCAACCGCATGATGCGGATGTCGACCGCGCGCGAGGATTCCGGGTCTTCGACGAAGCCGATGGCTTCCGAAATCGCCGCCCGCGTCAAAAGCCGGTTGGCGCGGGTGAGGAAAACCTCCAGCACGTCGAACTCGCTCTTGGCCATCTCGATGACCGCGCCATCGGCGCCGGTGACCAGGCGGCCGTCGAAATCGGCCTGGAAGCCGCCGAAAGTCACGCGGCGGCGGTTGCCGGCTTCGGCCTTCGCCGCTTGCGGCGCGGCCGGCTGCGGCACGCGGCGCAGCACGCTGCGCACCCGCGCCAGCACTTCGCGCAATTCGTACGGCTTGACGATGTAATCGTCGGCGCCAAGCTCCAGCCCGACGATACGATCGAGCGCGGTGCCGGCAGCTGTGGCATAGATGACGCCGATCGGCGTTTTCGAGCGCAGCCAGCGGCCGAGCGACAGCCCGTCCTCGCCGGGCATGGCAATGTCGAGGATGGCGAGGTTGAAGGACTGCGCCTCGAACAGCGCGCGCGCGGCCACGGCATTTTCGGCCGTGGCGACGTCATAGCCGCTGGCGCCGAGATACTCGGCCACGGCTTCCCTCAGATCCGGTTCGTCCTCGACGACGATGATGCGTGCCTTCACAACGTGCTCGCTCCCGCTTTCAGCGGAAAGTAGATTGGGTATAAACATGATGTCCAGCACTCATCTCGAGTTGTCTGTGGCGGGGTGGAGAAAATGGCCGCACGAGCCGTCATTGCGCTTGTATCCGTCGCCGAAGTGGTGGCGGGCGATCTCGCCGATCATCTCGATCGGCGCGGTCACGACGTGCGCCAGGCACGCCAGCCATGGGAGGCGGAGACGCTGCTTTCGGCCGGCGGCATCGACGTCGTGGTCGTCGGCGACGACGTCAGCCAGGCTGAGAGCCGCGAGCTGCTCAGGCGCTATGGCGGGCAAGGCGGAGGCGGCGAGGGCGGTCCGGACTTCATTCTGATCTGCCGGCCGCGCGACCTCGTCGACAAGGTGCTGGCGCTCGAACTGGGCGCCGCCGACGTGGTCGAAAGCCCGCTCAACGTGCGCGAGCTTGCCGCGCGCATCGGTGGCCTGCTGGCCAGACGCGGCAGGGCAGCGGCGGAATTGATCGTGCTGGAAAACGCCACCGTCGACCTTCGATCGGCCATGGTCATGCATCGCTCGGGCGCGGAGGATCAGCTTTCTCCAGGGCAGGTAGCCCTGCTCAAGCTGTTTTTGTCGAGCCCGCGCAAGGTGCTGACGCGCGACGACATCATTGCCGCGGCCCCGGCCGAGAACGCCGACGCTTTCGACCGCTCGATAGACTCGCGCATCGTGCGGCTGCGTCGCAAGCTCGACACCGAGACCATCACCACCATCAGGGGCGCCGGCTACCGTTTCGATCCGCCGGTCCCGCGCAGCGAGTGAGATTGTGCCAGGAAGACAAGTTTCTTCGCCCTTCATCGGATCCTCAGTCTGATTTCCACCTTGGATCCGATAGATGCTTCAACGCACCACCAGCATTGACGGGCCGGGCGGCACGCCGATGGCGATTTCGCCGGCATGGGCGCGGTCCTTGAGGAGCACGGTGACCAGCGCGGCAAAACCGAGCAACCCTTGAACGTAAAGCAGTGCCGAGAGCACCGACGCGGCAAATTTCGTCTTCATTGTCTTAATCCCCAATCTCGAAAATCGTCTCTGCTTCAGGAAACTCCCGAAGCGCCCGCGCCGCCTACGGAGCCCCCCGCTGCGGCGCGGGCCTTCGGTCCTCTCGGCAGCAAGTAGCCGGAGGGGCCGCGCGTCCTCATCAACCGAAGGCCGACCCGCCAGAGGGCCTTCAGCCGGTGGACACGCAGGCTGGAAACAATCCAGACCGTGGCGATGAACAGAGCCATGTGCAGTGTCGAAACCTCGCCTGAGGTCTTCGCCGCCAGCGTCACCGGGTTGCCGGCCACGGAGCCGGTGCCGGCGAGGACGATGGCCGCGACGCTGATCCCGACAAGCCAGGAGCGAAGTTTCGATTTCCTACCCATTTTCGTTTGGTGATGTCTGTTCCCGTTGCGTCAAATCTGCTGTCGGCCTGTATCCGCATCATGCCGCGCGAGCCGCGCTTTGTTGCAATTCGGTTTCGAGATCGGCGAAACGACTTTCATATCAAGGCCATATGCGCTTTCGTTTGTGGATTTTGCCCAGTTGGCGTTAACCATACCCGGATCTGCGAGCAAATTTCGCCAGGCGATGCGGTTAACCTTGAGAAACAGATTCGAAACAGAAACGAGCATCAAGCGAAATAGCCTTGAAACAGGTGCCCACGATAAGACGGCCCATCGAATTTGAAGCCGGCGGGACCGGCATAAAGAGAGGGATCGTCATGCGTACCGCCATTTCCGCCAAGCTCATCAACGTTGCCGCCGCCGCGCTCACCGGCGCGGCACTCATCTTCGGCAGCAACGCCGCTCACGCCAACCAGGTTGTCGCCCGGGTTTCGCTGTCGCAACAGACCATGGAAGTCATCGTGGACGGGCGCCCGACCTTCGCCTGGAAGGTCTCGACCGGCGACAGGGCGCATGTCACGCCGACGGGGTCATTCAAGCCGACCCGCATGCATGAGATGTGGTATTCGAAGAAGTACGACAATGCGCCGATGCCGCATTCGGTGTTCTTCAGCGGCGGCTACGCCGTGCACGCGACCTATGCCATCAATCGCCTCGGCCGGCCGGCCTCGCATGGTTGCGTGCGCCTGCATCCCGATGCCGCGGCCGACTTCTACCAGCTCGTCGAGGCCTTCGGCGCGGCCAATACCAGCATCGTCATCGTCAAGTAACGGGCTGGATCAAGTAGCAGGCCGATTGCCGCCTTCGGTCAATTGACCGAAGCCGTGGGGCAACCGCCAAAAAAAGAGGCCGGGAAAATGCCGGCCTCTTTTCATTTGGAACGGGTTTGTTCGCCGCTCCTTTTTGTTTGCGCAATGCCGGACGGAAAACCGAAATTGCTAAGTCGGTAGCGCCGGCATCAGCTTCGGATCCGGCTTCTCGGCGAGATGCGGCAGGTCCTTGCTGGCGATGAAGGTGTAGAACATCGGCACGACGAAAAGCGTGAACATGGTGCCGACCAGGATGCCGGTGAAGATGACCAGGCCCATCGAGTAGCGCGCGGCAGCACCCGCGCCGCTGGAGACGATCAGCGGCACGACGCCGAGCGCCATGGCCGCAGTCGTCATCAGGATCGGCCGCAGGCGCACCTTGGCCGAAGCGATGATGGCGTCGCGCCGCCGCATGCCGTGGATCTCGCGCTGCTGGTTGGCGAACTCGACCAGTAGAATGCCGTGCTTGGTGATCAGGCCGATCAGCGTGATCAGACCGACCTGGGTGTAGATGTTGAGCGTGCCCAGCCCGATATTCAGCGGCACGATGGCGCCGAAGATCGAGAGAGGCACCGCCATCATGATGATCAGCGGATCGCGGAAGCTCTCGAACTGCGCGGCCAGCACCAGGTAGATGACGAGCACGGCGGCGGCGAAGGCGATAATGATCGTGTTGCCCTGTTCCTTCTCCTGCCGCGACTGGCCGGAATAGTCGATGAAGAAAGTGTCCGGCAGCGTCTCCCTGGCGAGGTCCTCGAGCACCTTCAAGCCGTCGCCGGTGGTCACGCCGGGCAGGGGAAGAGCAGAGATCGTGGCCGAGTTCAGCTGATTGAACTGCTCGATCGCGGCCGGCGAGGCGTTGGTCGAAATCTTCACGACCGCCGACAGCGGTACCATCTTGCCATCCACGCTGCGCACGAAATACTCGCCGAGCTTCTGGGGATTGTCGCGGAATTCCTTCGGCACCTGCGGGATGATGTCATAGCTGTTGGAGTCGCGGTCGAACTGCGCCACCTCGGCGCCGCCTACCAGCAGCGTCAGCGTGCCGCCGATGTCGGCGATCGGCAGATTCAGCGCCGCGGCGCGCTCGCGGTCGATGGTGACGGTCACCTGCGGCGCGTCGTAGGACATCGAGTTCTGCACGACGATGAAACGGCCGGAGGCCTGCGCCTTCTTCTTGATCTTCTCGGCCTGGTCGAAGACCTCGGCAGGATCGCCGGTGGAGCGCACCACCATGGAGATCGGCAGCCCGCCGCCGGAGCCCGGCAGCGTCGGCGGCGCGAAGACGAAGGCCTCGACGCCGGCGACCTTGGCCAGCCGGCCGGTGATGTCGGCCTGGATCTCCTTCGAACTGCGCTGGCGTTCGGCCCAATCCTTGAACGCGAAGCCGACGAAGGCGCCGTTGGTCGCGCCACCGAAGGCGACGGCAGAGAACTGTGCCCGCGTTTCGGGAATATCCTTCACGAGACCGAGGATCTGGTTGACGTAGGTCTCGGTGTAGTCCGAGGTCGCATAGCGCGGCGCGGTCACGATCGAGAGCAGGAAGCCCTGGTCTTCCTCGGGCGCAAGTTCGGTCGCGGTCTTGGTGAACATGAAGCCGGTGAGCGACACCAGCGCGACGACTATCAGCAGCGTGACGGGCCTGTTCCTCAAGGAGGCAGTGACCGCCCGCTCGTAGACACGCTCGACGCGACCGAAGGCGCCGTCGACGATGCGCTGGAAGCGGCCGTGCGCGCCCGGCTTCAGCAGGCGCGCCGACATCATCGGCGTGATGGTGACGGCGATCAGGCCGGACAGCACCACGGAGCCGGCCAGCGTGACCGCGAATTCGCGAAACAGCGCGCCGGTGAGGCCGCCTGTGAAGGCAAGCGGAGCGAACACGGCGGCCAGCGTGATGGTCATGGCGACGATTGCCGAGAAGATTTCGCGCATGCCGTTGAAGGCCGCCTGCATCGGCGACATGCCTTCTTCTTCCATGTGGCGGTGGATGTTCTCCACCACCACGATCGCGTCGTCGACGACAAGGCCGATCGCCAGAACCATGGCGAGCAGCGACAAGAGGTTGATCGAGTAGCCGACCGCAAACAGCAGGAAGCAGACGCCGATCAGCGACAGCGGAATGGTCACGATCGGCATCATCACCGAGCGGAACGAGCCGAGGAACAACAGGATGACAACGATGACGATGGCAACCGCCTCGACGATGGTCTTGAATACCTCTTCGATCGAGGCGCTGATCTGTTCTGTGGAATCGTAGACGACCTCGATCGTCATCCCTTTCGGCAGCGTCTCCTGAATCACCGGCACGAGCTTGGTGACTGCCGCCGCCGTCGTCAGCGGGTTGGCCGCCGGCGTCGGGAAGATAGCGAGGAAGGTGCCGGGCTTGCCGTTGAAGCTCACCCTGGTGTCGGTGCTCGCCGCGCCGAGCTCGACGCGCGCCACATCGCGCAGCCGCACGACCTGGCCGTCGGTCGAGCGTAGCGGAAGCTCGGCGAAGGCCTCGGGCGTCTGCAGCGTCGAGCGAACGGTGATCGAGGAGACCACATATTCGTTCTCGGTGTTGCCGGGGGCGGAGAGGAAGTTGGAGTTGTTGATCGCGGTCAGCACATCGGCCGCCGTCACGCCGCGCGACGCAAGCTTGATCGGGTCGATCCAGACGCGCATCGAATATTCCTCGGCGCCGAAGATCTGCACATCGGCGACGCCCTCGACCGTCGAAATGCGTGGCCGCACGACGCGCTCGATGTATTCGGTGAGCTGCTCCTTGGTCATGTTCGGATTCTGCATCGAGATGTACATCATCGCGAACTGCTGGCCCGTGCCCTTGACGATCACCGGGTCCTTGGAGGCGTCGGGCAAGGTGCCGCGCACGCCCTGGACCTTGGACAGCACCTCGGTCAGGGCGACGTCCGGATTGGAGCCGAGCTTCATCTGCACCGTCACGGTGCTGGAGGACGGGCGGCTCGACGAAGTCACGTAGTCGATGTTTTCGGTCGAGGCGACGGCACGCGCGATCGGGGCGGAAATGAAGCCCTGGATCAGATCGGCGCTGGCACCGGGGTAGGCCGTGGTAATGGTGATCGCCGTCTCGTCAACCTTCGGATACTGGCGGATCGACAGGTTGAAGATGGCCTGGAATCCCAGGAGCAGGATCATGCAGGCCAGCACCGTCGAGAGGACGGGCCGCCGAATGAAGATATCGGAAAAGCTCATTGCTGAACCTGCTTGTTCGCCGATTTGCTGGGATCGATGGTGTTGTCGACGGCCACCGACATGCCGTTGAAGAGCCGGTTCTGGCCGGCGGTGACGACCTCGTCGCCGGCGTTCAGGCCCTGGGTGATCTCGACCATGCCGTTGTTGCGGCGGCCGAGCTTGACGAACACTTGCGAGATGACGAGCGCCGGTTGCTGCCCCGCTTCGGCAGGCTTGGCGGTGTCGGCTGCGGTCTTGTCGGCAGGCTTCGCGGCGTTATCGGCGGGCTTTGCCGTATCGGAGGCCGGCTTTGAGGCATCGGCTTGCGGCTTGGCAGCATCGCCGGCAGGTTTCTCCGCGCCGGCTTTCTGGTCTTCCGGTTTCGCCGGTGCAGCGCCGGCGGCGGCGGGCTTGGCCGGCACCACCACGAAGACATAGTCACCGTAAAGGCTTGACGTCACCGCCGTCTGCGGCACGGAGATGACGTTGTTTTCCTCCGGCAGTTCGACGCGAACCTGTACGAACTGGCCCGGGGTCAGCCTGCCCTCGGGATTGGCGACCTCGCCGCGGATCGACACCAACCGGCTCGCCGGGTCGATCTTGGGGTCGATGCCGCGAATGGAGCCGGCGAATGGCAGGTCGCCGCCGCTGGTGCCAAGCCGGACCGTCTGGCCGATTTTGAGAAGCGGAAGCTGCTGCTCGGGAACGGTGAAATCGACGCGCATCGTATCGAGATCCTGCAGCGTCACCACGGAGTTGCCGGGCGCCAGATACTGGCCGATGTCGATCCTCGGAATGCCCGCCGTGCCGTTGAACGGCGCCGTCAGCTGCTTCTGCTCGAGCACGGCCTGCAGCTTGTTCACCTGCGCAGCCGAGGCGTCCGCCGCGGCACGCGCTGCGTCGAGCGTGGCGTCCGTGCCGACGCCGCGCCGCTGCAGTTCCAGCGCGCGGGTCAACGCCGCCTGATCCGACGCAGCCTGGGCTTTCTGCGCCACCAGATCGGCCTTCTCGACGGCGTCGTCCAATTGCAAGAGCACCGCGTCGGCGGCAACCTTCTGGTTGGCGTGGAAGAGGATATTCTTGACGATGCCGGCGGTTTCGACGGTGAGGTCGACACCGCGCACGGCATTGACGGTGCCGATCGCCTCGACGCCGGGGGTCCACTCTGAAGGCTTGGCGATCACTGTCGAGACCGTCGCGGCCGGCGGCTTCATGGTGGCGAAGAACTGCTTGATGCCGGCATCGCGCATGAAGTTGAAGCCAACGATGCCGACGCACACCAGGGCGAGCAAAAGCAAGAATCCGGTGATGATGAAAAAGCGCTTCACGGGCAGTCCCCTCGAGCCGGCAACCGGCAAAACGATCGATGTCGGGACACTTATCGACGATAAGTCCCGATTTCAAACAGCGGGCGCTTTACTGTACCGGCTGGACGGTGTTGTCAATTCCGCGTAAGCTAATGTAAGGGAGCCGTGGTGAGAGCACGCAGGTCAAATTCACGCGAAAAGATACTTGCCGCCGCCGCCGACGTGGCGCGCGAGTCGGGTCCGGGAAGCCTGTCGCTCGACGCGGTTGCCAGCCGCGCCGGCGTGTCGAAAGGTGGGTTGCTCTATAATTTCCCGACCAAGGCCAAGCTGATGCAGGGGCTGGTCGAGAATTTCCTCAACGAGTTCGAACTGGCGCTCGAAGCCCGCATCGCCGAGGCCAGCCACGAAAGCTCGCTCGCGGCTTATATCCAGCTTTCGGCCGACGATTGCGAGAAACCAAAACCTTCGGCTTCCTGGATGTTCTCGGCGATCGCCGAGGATCCCGATTTCCTGACGCCGATAAAGGCTTTCAAGCGGCAGCTCTTCAAACGCCTGAAAGGAGAGACGGACGATCTCGGCTCGCTGCTTGTCTGTTTCCTCGCCATCGAAGGGCTGCGCAGCATGAACCTGTTTGATTCAGACGTGCTCTCGCAAAAAGAGCACCGACTGCTGATCTCCTCGCTGCTCGAGATAGCCGGATAAACAGCCGGCCCATACGCCCATTTGGGCAGGCGTCACACCAGCTTCATCCTAGGGACATAGCGTTCTTCCTGGTTCTTTGCTGCAATGCAAATGGAGTGGGACAATGGTGGACGTAGTTTCCAGTGAGGCGGGAATCCCGAGACCGAATCATCCCCTAGAACGATCGGGCGGCGCCAAGTGGTTCCTGCCGGTTTTCGGCGTCCTGGTGCTCTTCGGCATCATCTATGTCGGCTATGCGCTCAGCCAGGACCTGGCCATTGCCAAGACGGTACCCTGGATCCTGCTCGGCATCGCGCTGCTGATTGCGCTGGGCTTCGAATTCGTCAACGGTTTCCACGACACCGCCAACGCGGTCGCCACCGTCATCTACACGCGCTCGCTTCCGGCCGAATTCGCCGTCATGTGGTCGGGCGTGTTCAACTTCCTCGGCGTGCTGACCTCGAGCGGGGCGGTCGCCTTCGGCATCCTGTCGCTGCTGCCGGTCGAGCTGATCCTCCAGGTCGGCTCGTCCTCGGGCTTTGCCATGGTGTTCGCGCTGCTGGTCGCCGCCATTCTGTGGAACCTCGGCACCTGGTTCCTCGGCCTGCCGGCTTCGAGCTCGCACACGATGGTCGGCTCGATCATCGGCGTCGGCCTCGCCAACCAGTTCATGGCGCCGGCAGGCAGCGCCACCAGCGGCGTCGACTGGGGTCAGGCGACCAATGTCGGCACCACCTTGCTGGTGTCGCCGATCGTCGGCTTCTTCGCGGCCGCCATCCTGCTCTATGCCATGAAGCTCCTGGTGCGCAATCCGGCGCTCTATGAAGCGCCGAAGGGCAACACGCCGCCGCCATGGTGGATCCGCGCGCTGCTGATCTTTACCTGCACAGGCGTCAGCTTCGCCCATGGCTCCAATGACGGGCAGAAGGGCATGGGCCTGATCATGCTGATCCTGATCGGCGTGGTGCCGACGGCTTACGCGCTCAACCGCACGCCCGACATCAATTACCTCGAAGCTTACAAGTCGGCCTCGGTCGCCGTCGAGCAGGCGCTGGGCAAGTATGTCAAGCCAGGCGTGACGGCCGCCGATCCGAAGGCGGTTGTCCAGGAGGCCGTGCGCAGCAAGTCATGGAACGATCAGACCACCGTCGCCCTGCAGAGCTATATCCACAACACGACCGCCGGGCTGCAGCCCTACGCCACGGTCGACAAGGTGCCGACCGATCTGGTCAGCAACGCGCGCAACGACATCTACCTGATCGGCGAGGCGCTGAAGCTGATCGACAAGAAAAAGCTGCTGCCGATGCAGGCCGATGACCTCAAGGCGGTCACCGACTATCACAAGGCGGTCGACAACGCGACGAAGTTCATCCCGCTGTGGGTGAAGGTCGCCGTGGCGCTGGCGCTTGGACTCGGCACCATGGTCGGCTGGAAGCGCATCGTCGTCACCGTCGGCGAGAAGATCGGCAAAAGCCACCTGACCTATGGCCAGGGCGCCGCCGCCGAGCTGGTCGCGATGATCACAATCGGCATGGCCGACCGTCTCGGCCTGCCGGTGTCGACCACGCACGTGCTGTCGTCAGGCGTCGCCGGCACGATGGCGGCCAACGGCTCCGGCCTGCAGTGGTCGACGGTGCGCAACCTATTGCTCGCCTGGGTGCTCACGCTGCCCTGCTCGATCGCGCTGGCCTTCGTGTTGTTCGTGATCCTCCGCCAGGTGTTCTGAGGCGGAAGGCGGAATGCCCATGACAAGAAACGGCGCCGCAAACGGCGTCGTTTCTCTTTGTCGGCTCCTACTCCTATCGCCGCGCAAGCTCCATCCTGTTGCGGCGGCCCAATTGGCGCAGCGACAATACATGCAGCAGGATTGAGCTCGGCACCACGAAACCAGGGGTCAGCACACCCGGATAATCGCCGGCGCCGATGCTCTGCACATGGAGAACGATCAATTGCCACGGGCCGGGCGAAGTGATGACGCCCATCGTAACCGCGACCGCGAAGTCGGCAAGGCCGAGGATGTTCCAGAACGTTGCCGCCCTCCGGCTCCCGGCCGCACCGGTCGCCAAAGCGATCGCCGTCGGCAGTGCGAAAAGTCCGGTCAGCACGTCGCCGATGCCCGCTGGCACCGCGAACACGCCGGGTAGCGCATCATGCAGCCATGCTGCGAGCGCCCAACTGCCGAATACGCGGTAGAGCTGAAGCGCGACGAGCCAGCTCGCCGGCATCGCATCGAGCACCTGCCCGATCCGCTTGGAGAACAGCAACAGCGGCGCGCCGATGATTACCGGCAGAAAGATCGCCATCGGCAACATTGGTAAAGGCGTAGCGCTCGGGTGAAAAACGCCATTGATCGCGGCGCTCCAGGCCACGGCGAACCACAGCGTGTATGGGATCATGGCCGCCAACCAGGTCACGCGGCGTTGGCCTTGCGCCATGCTCGTGTGTTCGAGGCCGAGCCACAAACCCAGCGCGATGAACCCATGGGCCGCGAGTTGGTGCACCGTGGTCGGAAAGCCACTGGCCGGGATCAACGGCCAACGATAGATCAACAGCGTCCACAGTGCCACCAGCGGCGCAAACCATAGCAGGCTACGCCAGGCGTCACGCGACGGAACGACAGCAGTGGAAACAGCTTCGGCGGTCATCAGCAGTGCTCCATTCGGCCCAGCGCATTTGCCCGCAAGATGTATTCCGCGCTTCCGCAACCGGCTATTCGCGATAATGTTGATGGGCTGTGAAGTAGGGCTTCACAGTCCGGCAAGGTGTGCTCGGCGGCGTGGAGGGTGCCCTGCACCGCGGTTCTCACAGGGCTGTCGCGGAACTCGGGTATGCCATCGGATCAGCCAGGTGGTGCGCGTCCTTGAGGCGAATGTCGGGTCAGCGCCCACGAAGCTTCAGTCCGGGCGAAAGCAGCGCAGCGCCGCGTGCAAGGCCGTCTTCGAGGAACGCGTTGCGGCAAGTGAGGGTGTGTGAATTCGCACGGCGCGACCGGCCGCACCTGGCCGGACGCAAGTATCAGGTTGGATCTTCCCGATGCAGGTCGTGGATGGTGACGCCCTCGGCATTGTCGGGCAGCATCAGCCACTTCTTGTGGCGCAACGTGCGCTCGGTGTCTTCCTGGCCCATCTCCCAGTGCTCGCGCATCGAGGTGCCGGAAAACTCATAGTCCTTGGCGTGGCCCTCATAGCCTTTGTGCTGGTAGATCAGGTGGACGATGTTGACCACGCCGGCGTTGGAATAGTCGGCGATCAGCTCCTTCTCGCCGTCCTTGAGCTGGTCCGGCGGCACGCGCTTCAGCGCGTCGAGGAGCTTCATCTTCAAGGCATGGATGCGCTCGAAATTGTCGGTGTTCTGGCGCGTGCGGCTGGAATACATGATGTCCTTGTGGCGCGACAGAACGTCGGCCATGCCGCGCGGCAGCACGCCGCGGGCGCTGAACAGGTCGACCTGGAACACCAGCGAGGAGCGGTCCTCCTCCTGGTCGAGCAGATATTGCAGCGGCGTGTTGGAGACGATGCCGCCATCCCAGTAATACTCGCCCTCGATACGGATCGAGGGGAAGGCCGGCGGCAGCGCGCCGCTGGCCATGATGTGCTCCGGTCCGATGCGCACATTGTCGGTGTCGAAATAGACGAAGTTGCCGGTCCTGACATTGACGGCGCCGACGCTCAGCCGCTTCTTGCCGTCGTTCAGCACGTCGAAGTCGATCAGGCTTTCCAGCGTGTCCTTGAGCTCGGCGGTGTCGTAGAAGCTGGTAGCGCCCTCGGCCCCCGTCAGTTGGAACCAGGGGTTCGGGCTGCGCGGCTTGAAGAAGCCGGGCTGGCCCATGGTCATGGTCATCAATGACGAGGTCTGGTTGCGGATGTCGCGGTAGATGTCGCCTTCGGGCGTATAGGCCCAGATCTTGCGACCGGAGATCGTCTGCCAGAACTGTTCCAGCCGTTGCAGGCGGCGGCTCGGTTCGTTACCGGCGATGATCGAGGCGTTGATGGCGCCAATCGAGACGCCGGAGAGCCAGGTCGGCTCGCAGCCGGCATCGGCAAGCGCCTGATAGACGCCGGCCTGATAGGCGCCGAGCGCGCCACCGCCCTGGAAGACCAGGGCGATGCGGTCATATTGCGCCGTGATTTCCTGAATGGTGGCGGCAGCGGCCCTGCTGCGGTTGCGCTCAAGCACCGGCTTTCTCCAGCTTGGTCGCGCCGGCAGCCGATCGGCCGTAGTCCGCGAGGTAATCATGCACGACTTCGCCCAGGCCGAGCGTCAGATCGGCGGTGAAGTGGACAGCCGAGACGATATCCAGCACAGGCAGCTTGGCGACGTCGGCCATGACATGCGGGCGAAGATCGAGCGCGGCGGGCGCCGTCCAGGCCTCCTTCAGCGTGATGTCGGTGAGGTAGTAGCGGACCAGCTCGCAGATGCGCGGGCTGCCGTCGACATGCGGGATGATCTTGATCAGGAAGTTGGGCGCGGCGAGCGAGGCCAGAATCTGGTCGTGATCGGCCTCGCGGTGCTTGTAGCCCATGGTGCCGGTGGCGCACAGAACGCTGCCATAGTGCAGGGTGCCCACCACCACTTCGCCTTCATGCACGATCTTGGGGCTGGCGAGCTTCTTCGGGAAACCCCAGAGCTCGCGGCCGCCGGCGATCGGCGCGTCATCGTCGAGATACATGGAATGGACATAGCCGCCATGCTGGCCCTTGTAGCGTACCGGGATGACCTGGCCGGTTTCGGTGTAGTCGCCGAAGCCGGTCGAGTCCGGCATGCGGATGAACTCGTACTTGACCAGCGGCTCGTCTATCTCGAGCGGCGCCGGCACGACCGCTTCCAGCGCCTCGCGCGTCGTGCGGTAGGTGATGATGACGTATTCGCGATCGAAGAAACGATACGGGCCGGGCGGGAAAGACGGATTGGTGAGCGGCATGGCATAGGCGCGCTTAACGACATCGGCGATTTCCATGGCTGGTGCCCCGACAGGTTTGAAATGACCCCGCGCGAATGCGCTGGCAATATGTTGCACGGCAGCATGACACGGCCGTGTCAGCCGCAAGCGGCGCTTCCTCGAGCCGGCAAACACCGCGCGGAGCTGTAATAGCGCCGACATATGGGTGTGGCATTGTGATGCTGCGGCGCACAAACCATATGCCTTCCCAGCTGTCTGTCTTCATACTCTTCCCTCCTGTCATCCTGTCGCGAGATTTCCCATGGGTTCGCTGTCTTCGAAGAATGCGCTCGTCACCGGCTCGACCAGTGGCATCGGCCTGGCAATCGCCCGCGCCTTTGCCGCCGAGGGCGCCAACGTCACCATCAACGGCCTGGGCGATGCCGTGGCGATTGAGCAGGAGCGCGCCGGCATCGAGAAGGACTTCGGCGTCAAGTGCCGCTATTCCGACGCCAACATGATGGATGGCGCCGCCGTCACCGCGATGATCCGCGAGGCGGAGGAGGCGTTCGGCAGCCTCGACATACTGGTCAACAATGCAGGCATCCAGCATGTCGCGCCGATCGAGGAATTTCCCGACGACAAATGGGAAGCCATCATCCGCATCAACCTTCTGGCCGCCTTCTACGCCATCAAGGCGGCGGTGCCGGGAATGAAGAGCCGCAAATGGGGCCGCATCATCAACACCGCCTCGGCACACGCGCTGGTCGCCTCGCCGTTCAAGTCGGCCTATGTCTCGGCCAAGCACGGCATCGCCGGCCTTACCAAGACGGTGGCGCTGGAAGTGGCTCAAGAAGGCATCACCGTCAACGCGATCGCGCCCGGCTATGTGTGGACGTCGCTGGTCGAGAAGCAGATCCCCGACACGATGAAGGCGCGCGGCATGACCGAGGAGCAGGTCAAGCACGACGTGTTGCTCGCGGCGCAGCCGACCAAGGAATTCGTCACCGTCGAGGAGCTGGCGGCGCTTGCGCTGTTCCTGTGCACGGATGCGGCCAGGCAGATCACCGGCACGACCCTGCCGATGGATGGCGGCTGGACGGCGCAGTAAGCCTTGTCCGCCGGCGACCAATAGCCAACTATCGGTGGATTGCGTTTGTCATCGCCGCGCTGGCCGGTGGAGACCGAGCGCGCCGCCTGTTGAAGGTGAATCGTAAATTGACATATCCCCCCCGGGGGGATAGTCGACCAGCATGACGGACAGCATCCACAAGTCGCATCCCGCCATTGTTAAGCGTCTGAAGCGCGCGCAAGGCCACCTTGCGGCAGTGCTTTCCATGTTCGAGGCGCATCGTTCCTGCGTCGATCTTGCGCAGCAACTCCATGCCGTGGAAAGCGCCATCAGCAGCGCAAAACGAGAACTGATCCACGATCATATCGAGCATTGTCTGACCGATACCGCCGAGGCGGGCCACAACTCGCTGGCTGAACTCAAGCAATTGGCGAAATACCTGTGAGCGGGTTCGGCGCACGCATTCTCGACTGGCTTGGGTTCGGGTCGCACGATCATACCGGGCCTGGTCACGACCATGGCTCGCATGGCCATACCCATGGGGTCATCGACGCAACGATTGCGACAACCGATCGCGGCATCTGGGCCATCAAATGGTCGTTCGTCATCCTGGCGGCCACCGCCGCGCTGCAGATGATCGTGGTGGTTCTGTCAGGCAGCGTGGCGCTGCTGGCCGACACGATTCACAACATCGGCGACGCCACAACCGCCATTCCGCTCTGGATCGCGTTCATGCTGGCACGACGCAAGCCGTCTCGGACATTCACCTATGGCCTTGGCAGGGTAGAGGACCTGGCCGGCATCGTCATTGTGCTCATCATCCTGTTCAGTGCGGTCGTCGCCGGCTATCAAGCTATCGACCGGTTGATGAATCCACGGGCGGTAACGCACCTTGGCTGGCTGACGGCTGCGGGGATCGTAGGGTTTCTCGGCAATGAAGCGGTCGCGGTATTTCGCATCAGGATCGGCCGCGAGATCAACAGCGCTGCGCTGGTCGCCGATGGCTACCATGCCCGCACCGATGGCCTTACGAGCCTTGCGGTGGTCATCGGGGCCATTGGCGTCTGGCTGGGTTTGCCGCTGGCCGACCCGGTCGTTGGGCTGCTGATCACGGTCGCGATTTTCGGCATCGTGTGGCAGTCGGCCAGATCGGTGCTCACCCGCATGCTCGACGGCGTCGAGCCGGGCGTGATGGCTGAAATCCAGCATGCCGCCGCGCATGTGCGCGGCGCCCATATTGTCGACGCCAAGGCTCGCTGGATCGGCCACAAGTTGCATGCCGATATCGCCATTGCCGCAGACGAAACCTTGCCACTTTCAGAGGCAAGCAAGATTGCGGCGGCGTTGGAGAATGAACTGTTCGAACACATGCCGGCGCTCGCTGCCGCCAACATCCGGTTTTCGACCAGGCTGGATGAGCGCAAGCATCCGCATCCTCATGACCGTAATCATGACGAGCACCGCGGCCACCGGCACTGACGGGCGTGCGCTCGCGTCTGCCGGTCTCGGCTGACGAACATCACGGTCTCGGCTATTCAGTCGCTTGACAATTGATGGGCGGCGATCCAGCATTCCGGCAAGGGGTTCCCCGCGACGACCCCGTGAGGCGTCAGCCCAACGATCGCGTCCAAACTCTCTTTGCTCAGGAGGTGGACGCCATGCCGTCAACAACCCAAATCACTGTGCCGCAGCTCTCCCGTCTTGTCGGTCTGCCTGACGCACCCTGCCTTGTCGATGTGCGCATCGACGAGGATTATGAATCAGATCCGCGCCTGCTGCCGGCGTCATGCCGGCGCGATTTCAGGACCGTCTCGACCTGGGCGGCGGAATTTTCCGGATGCAAGGTCGTCGTGATCTGCCAAAGGGGGCAAAAGCTCTCGCAAGGCGTGGCGGCATGGCTGCGCCACGAAGGCATTCCGGCGGAGTCGCTGGATGGCGGCTTCGAGGCCTGGGCGGCCGCCAAGGCGCCATTGGTCACGGCCGACGCTATCCCGCCGCGCGACGCCAAGGGGCGCACCGTGTGGGTGACCCGCTCCCGGCCGAAGGTCGACCGCATCGCTTGTCCCTGGCTGATCCGCCGCTTCGTCGATCCCAAGGCGGTGTTCCTGTTCGTCGACCCGGCCGAGGTGCCTCTGGTGGCCGACCGCTTCGCCGCGGTTCCCTTCGACATCGAAGGCGTGTTCTGGAGCCATCGTGGCGATCGCTGCAGCTTCGACACGATGATCGAGGAATTCGGCCTGCGTGCCGAAGCACTCGATCGCCTGGCGCTGATCGTGCGCGCGGCCGACACGGCGCGCCCCGACCTCGTGCCGCAGGCGGCCGGCTTCCTCGCCGCCTCGCTCGGCCTGTCGCGCATGTTCCGCGACGACCTCGAACAGCTCGAAGCAGGCATGCTCCTCTATGACGCCTTCTTCCGCTGGTGCCGCGACGCCACGGACGAGACGCACAACTGGCCGGTCGCAGGCAGGGCGCAATGACCGCGCTGGCCAAGGACGGCGCCGCGCCGGCGGCCGAAGTCCCGGCCATGCCGACTTTTCGCGAGGCGACGCGGCTGTGGGGGAAGATCGGCCTGCTCTCCTTCGGCGGGCCGGCGGGACAGATCGCGCTGATGCACAGGGAACTGGTCGAGGAGCGCCGCTGGATCGGCGAGGAACGTTTCCTGCACGCGCTCAACTATTGCATGCTCCTGCCGGGTCCCGAGGCGCAGCAGCTTGCCGTCTACATAGGCTGGCTGCTGCACCGGACGGCGGGGGGCCTGGTGGCGGGCCTTCTGTTCGTACTGCCGGGTGCGCTGGTCATGCTCGGCTTGAGCAGCTTCTACATGCTCTACAACGATGCGCCGGTCGTCGAGGCGCTGTTCTTCGGCGTCAAGGCGGCGGTGCTTGCCGTCGTCGTCGAAGCGGTGATCCGCATCGGCAAGCGGGCGCTGAAGAACCGGGTGATGGTGGCGATCGCGGTGGCGGCCTTCCTGGCCATCTATGTCGTCAAGCTGCCATTCCCGCTGATCGTGCTTGCGGCCGGTCTCATCGGCTGGATCGGCAATCGCTATGCACCGGGCCTGTTTTCCGGCTCGGCGCATGGCAAACGCAGCACCGCCGCCGACAGAGTAGGCGTGGTCGACCTGATGTTCGAGCGCGGCGAGCTTAGCCATACCGTGCCGACGCGATGGCATGCGGCTCGCACCATCGCCATCTGGCTGCCGCTCTGGCTCGGACCGGTGGCCGTGATCGCGCTGCTTGCCGGCCCGGGCAGCGTGTGGGCGCAGATAGGCGGCTTCTTCAGCCTGATGGCCGTCGTCACCTTCGGCGGCGCTTACGCGGTTCTCGCCTATGTCGCGCAGGCGGCGGTCATTTCGTTCGGCTGGCTCTCGCCGGGGCAAATGGTCGATGGGCTCGGGCTTGCCGAGACGACGCCCGGGCCGCTGATCCTGGTGCTGCAGTTCGTCGGCTTCGCCGCAGCATACCGCCATGCCGGCTTTGCCAACCCGCTATTGGCCGGATCGCTCGGCTCGGTGCTCACGCTCTGGGCCACGTTTGCGCCCTGCTTCTTCTGGATCTTCCTCGGCGCCCCCTACATCGAGCAGCTGCGGCAGAACAAGGCGCTGGCAGCGGCGCTTGGCGCGATCACCGCGGCGGTCGTCGGCGTGATCATGAACCTTGCGCTGTGGTTCGCGCTGCATGTCGTCTTCGGCAAGGTCGAGAGCGTCGGCTGGGGTGTGGAAGTTCCAGTCCTGTCCTCGCTCAACTGGCGCGCCGCGCTGCTGTCGGCGGCGGCGATGATCGCCATGTTCAGGCTGAAACTCGGCATGCTGCCGACCCTGGCGGCATCGGCGCTGGCGGGACTTGCGCTGCTGGCGCTGTGAGGCCGGCCCGCATCGTGTTGCCGTGAAAAAAGCTGACAGGCCGGGAATAAACGGCCGCGTTCATCGGTCTTCAGAGCATGCGCCACATCTGCGCAACAGCAGGAGACCAACATGAAGCGGCATGAAGCCAACGGCACAAGGGCTGAAGAGGGCGAAGGCATCAGCCGCCGGCGCCCGCTGGAGCGGATGAGCTGGGCGCACCCGTTCCGGGCGATACCGCCCCGTCGCCGGCCCTGATCCGTGCCGATCGCAACCTTCGAGATCCACGACCATGACGGCGACGTCCAGCATCCCATTGCAGCCGGCGATGCGCCGTTCTCTTGCGAGGCGCTCCTTTCTGACGAGGCTGCCCTCTCTTGCGAGGCACCCCTCTCTTCCGAGGCACTTGACTCCGGTGATACCAATGCCTTCTCCTCCCCGCAAGCAGGCGCCGTCGCCTGCAGTCGCGATCTTCACCCGCACGAGCAGGGACAGGTCCGCGCCACCTGCCGAGGGTGGCCGCAAGCCCCTAGGGGGAGCGCCTGACGGTGAAACGGTGTTGAGCGAAAAGATACTGGCCGCGCGTTTTGCCGAAGTGGTGCTGCCGCATCTTGGCGACGCGCTGTCGCTTGCCCGCTGGCTGACCGGCAATGCCGCCGATGCCGAGGATGTGGTGCAGGAGGCCTGCCTCAAGGCGCATGCGGGCATTGCCGGCTTTGCCGGGGGCAATGCGCGTGCCTGGCTGCTCACGATCGTGCGCAACGCTTCCTATACCTGGATGGCGCGCAACCGCCCGCGCAGCGTGGTGGCCGTCGGCGATCTCGCCGACCTCGACGATGTCTCGCCGCCGCCCGACAATGATGCCGACAGCCCGGAAGCGGCGCTGATCGCCAAGGCGAATTCGGCGGCGGTGGAAGCAGCGATCGCAAGGCTGCCGCAAGCCTTCCGCGAAACGCTGGTGCTGCGCGACATAAACGGTCTCAGCTACCGCGAGATCGCCGCCATGCTCGGCGTGCCGCAAGGCACGGTGATGTCGCGGCTGGCGAGAGCACGCGGCATCTTGATGACGGAACTTGGAGGGCGCCACCATGAGCCCGCATGAAAATCGCCCGCGTGAGGATGGATTGCCGCAAGACCCTCAGGATATGAAGCTGATGATCCACGCCCTTGTCGATGGCGAGCTCGATGCCGCGGCTGCCCTGGCGGTCGAACGGCGCATGGCCGCCGATCCGGACCTCGCCGCCGAACATGCGCGCCTCGTGGCGCTGCGCGGCGCTGTCGCCAACGCGCCGCGCCCGACCGTCAGCGACGACTTCCTGGCGCGCATCGCGGCGATTGCCGGGACGAAGGGAGCCGACGAGCCCACTCAGTCAGAAGCCGCCAAGGCCGTGCAGCCGCAACATGGCAAATTGATCGAGATGCGGGCGCGGACTTCGGCGCGCTGGTTCAATTCCTTCGACTGGCGCCAGATGGCGGCCTCGATCGTGCTGACGGCGTTTCTCGCCAGCGGCGCCACGCAGTGGCTGATGGTGGAAAACGCGCCGGAAAGTTTCGCCGTCGCCGTCGCCAACGGCCATCGCCGCAGCCTGCTCGCGGCGACCCCGGTCGATATCGTGTCGTCCGACCGCCATACGGTGAAGCCATGGCTCGACGGCCGCATCGGCGTCTCGCCGGCGGCGCCCGACATGGCTAAGGACGGCTACGCGCTGCTTGGCGGACGCGTCGAGGTGATCGGCGACAGGCCGATGCCGGCGCTGGTCTATCGTCATCACGAGCACCTGATCACGCTGGTGGCGGCGCCGCGGCAGAACGAGGTCAAATCGGTGCCGGTGGCGGACGATCTGTCGGCCGGCGGCTTCCTGTTGGTCCACTGGACCGACGACGCCTTCTCCTACTGGGCGATCTCGGATGCCGAACGCCCGGCGCTCGACGATTTCGTCGCCCGCTTCCGGGCGGCGATCATCGCCAATCCGGCGGCCGGCAGCCCGGGCTGAACTATTCCACCATGAACCTCGAGCTGAACGGAAGGCTCGCCGCTCCCACTGCCTTGGGCAAGCGCTCGATGTTGCCGGCAATGGCGGTTGTGCCCGGCATGGCCTGCTCCAGCTCCCGGCAAATCGCTCTGCAGATCGCCTGCGGCGCGTAAGAGGACAGGACGACGGAAGCCACCGGAACGAATGGCTTCAATGCCGCGATCGACGACTTCATCTGCTCCACCAAGTCGCGTTGCCATGCGATCTCGGCATCGCCGAACGAAGGCCAGTCGGCGCCCCGCTCCCACAAATCGGAGGGCGAATTGCCTTTCTTCCGGATCTCTTCCTCCAGGCGCAGGATGCCGACATCAAAGCTTACCGCGGCGGTGGTGTTATAGATCTGATGGTTGAGGACCAGGCGGCTGTGCAGGCGTGCGCCGAGATAGAAGAAAAGGTAGTCCGAAAGATGTTTTGCGACGCCGAACATGCTTTCGCCGCCGGCTGCGGCGGTGATGTCGTTCTGGACGTAGACGCGATAGCCGATCTCCCTCTCGACTTCCTCCTGCAGGGCATCGAAGCGCTCGCGGGCCGCTTTCGGCGTCAGCTCGAGTTCTACCGTTTTCCCCGGGCCGGCTGCCATGACGGGGTCCTTTATGCTGACGCACGTCAGCTCGAGCGTTTCCTGTCTCTGGCGGCGTTCGGCGATGGCTCTCTGGAATACGTCCAGAGCCGCAGGCCCCACGAACCGCTGAACCGGAGTCAGGTCTCCTGCCACGTAGGCTTTCACAATGGATTCGTATGCGTCCAAAGCGCCGCTCTCCATGTCAAACAGGCGGCGATCGCAGGCGCCGATATCGCGACCGTACCGCCAGCTGTGATCAGGAATCTCGCCAAACATCCGCTCACAAACAAGGGCCTCGAGTCCTTTCTCGCTGACGGGGGCAAGACAGGGCAAGCTATCCTGTAAATGTGTCCGGCCTGTCGGCACCTAACATAAAATATGCATGCAACTGCCGATCAAATTCGTTTGCAGGATGCCTGGAATGGCGAGATGCTGTTGTTGAATTCCAGCGCTCTTTCAGCCGAATTCCCATTTTTCGACTGAAAAGGGCACGTCTGATCCTGAAATATCAAAGGAGAAGGCAATGGCCCAGGACCAAAACAAGCCCACGGGACCGGATCTCAGTCAAGGCATCGCGCTTACGGACCTTCCCGACGGTGGCAAGCTGGTCGGCCGATGCGGCGACGACCAGGTCCTGCTGGTGCGCCGCGGAACCGAGGTGTTCGCGGTCAGTGCGACATGCACGCATTACGGCGGGCCGCTCGTCGACGGCCTTGTGGCGGACGATACCGTCCGCTGTCCCTGGCACCATGCCTGCTTCGATCTGCGGACGGGCGAAGCGTTGCGCGCCCCTGCACTCAATCCTCTCGCCTGCTGGGCGGTCGAACAGCGGGATGGCCGCATATTCGTCGGCGAGAAACTGAAACGGACAGCTCCGAAACCGCGCTCCGGAGGCTCCGGCCAGGTGCCTGAGAAGATCGTCATCATAGGTGGCGGCGCGGCGGGGTTCGCGGCGGCCGAAATGCTGCGCCGGGAGCAGTTCCAAGGCAGCATCGTCATGCTCAGCGACGACCAATCGCCGCCCGTCGACCGGCCAAACCTCTCCAAGGACTACCTCGCCGGAAAAGCCCCGGAGGATTGGATCCCGCTGCGCGGGGAAAAATTCTATTCCAAGAACAACATCGACCTGAGGCTCAACACGGAAACCATGCATGTCGACGCCCGTGCGCGGCAGGTCGTCCTCGCGGATGGGGGCAGGATTCCCTACGACAGGCTGCTGCTTGCGACCGGGGCGGAACCTGTTCACCTGGCCGTCCCCGGCGCCGACCAGCCGCATGTCCGCATGTTGCGCTCGTTTGCAGACTGCAAGGAGATCATCGCGCGGGCTGCCACCGCACGCCGTGCGGTCGTGGTCGGCGCCAGTTTCATCGGGCTCGAGGTAGCCGCTTCTTTGCGTGCGCGCGCTATCGACGTCCATGTCGTGGCGCCGGAGAAGCGGCCCATGGAACGGATCCTGGGTCCGCAGATGGGCGATTTCATCCGCGCCTTGCATGAAGAGCACGGTGTCGTGTTCCATCTGGAGCAAACCGTAAGCAGCATCGACGACGGGACGGTGAGCCTCAGCGGCGGCAGTACCCTGGCGGCGGATCTCGTCGTCGCCGGCATTGGGGTGCGGCCGCGCACCGGGCTTGCCGAGAAAGCAGGGCTGGTCGTTGACCGCGGCGTCGCCGTTGACGCTTTCCTGGAAACGGGCGGGCCAGGGATTTTCGCTGCCGGCGACATCGCGCGGTGGCCCGATCCCCACATCGCCGAGAATATCCGGGTCGAACATTGGGTGGTTGCTGAGAGGCAGGGGCAAACCGCGGCGCTCAACATGCTCGGACACCGCGAGAAGTACGTTGCTGTCCCGTTTTTCTGGAGCCAGCATTACGACGTGCCGATCAACTATGTCGGTCATGCCGAACGATGGGACGAGATCGCAGTCGAGGGCGACATCGCCGCCAGGGACTGTCTGCTGCGTTTCAAGAGGGGAGGACGCACGTTGGCTGCCGCCTCGATCTTCCGGGATGTCGAGAGCCTGGAAGCCGAGTTGGCTATGGAGCGCCAAATGGCGACCTAACAGGCACTCCCGGCACCGCGAACGGGAGAAAGAGCACAACCAGAATTGCCGAACGGGACGTCGTGATGGCCCGGAAGGACCTATGTCCATAACGCAACGGGGCTTTAGAGCAGCCAACGGACTGCGCGCGGTTGCGCCAGCTCAGCGCTATTCAAAGATCGTCGAGTTCGAAAATGAGGTTGCCAGCGTAGTTCCATAAGCGCTTGATTTCTATGGTGATCCCGGCAGGAATCGAACCTGCGACCTACAGATTAGGAATCTGCCGCTCTATCCTACTGAGCTACGGGACCACGCGGCCCGACACATAAACGCTTCGGGCCGGTTCGCCAAGAGGCGTTGCCGGCCGATCCTTCGCCGCCTTGCTCCGGACGGCTAGGTGAAGTTCGCCGCCCTTGCAAAGGCGGTCAGTCGGCCAGCGCCGTCTCCGCCAGCTTCACCCAATAGCTCATGCCGTGCGGGATGACCTCGTCGTTGAAGTCGTAGGCCGGGTGATGCAGGCCTGCGGTGTCACCGTTGCCGATGAAGATGAAGGCGCCGGGGCGGGCTTCGAGCATGTAGGAAAAATCCTCGCCGCCCATCACCGGCTGGATGGCACGGTGGACATGGCTGTCGCCGGCGACGGAGGCGGCGACATCGCCGGCAAACACGGTTTCCTCGGCATGGTTGAAGGTGACGGGGTAGTTGGCGTCGTAGTCGACCTCGATCGTTGCGCCGAAGGCGGTCGCCATGCCGGCGCAGATGGCGCGGATGCGCTCTTCCGACCTCTTGGCCACTTCCTTCTTCAGCGTGCGCACGGTGCCGGCGATCTCGGCGCTTTCGGGAATGACGTTGTAGGCGTCGCCGGCGTGGAACTTCGTCACCGAGACCACCACGGCCTCGACCGGGTCGGTGCTGCGCGAGGCGATCGTCTGCAGCGCGACGACCAGCTGGCTGGCGATAACGATCGGGTCGATCGTGCTGTGCGGCATCGCGGCGTGGCCGCCGCGGCCCTTGACGGTGATGGTGAACTCCGCCGTCGCGGCCATGATCGGGCCGGGCTTGATGGCGAACTGGCCGACCGGCAGACCCGGCATATTGTGCATGCCGAACACTTTTTCGATGCCGAAGCGCTCCATCATGCCGTCCTTGACCATTTCGTTGCCGCCGCCGCCGCCTTCCTCCGCCGGCTGGAAGATCACCGCCACGGTGCCGGCGAAATTGCGCGTCTCGGCAAGGTATTTGGCGGCGCCCAAGAGCATTGCGGTATGGCCGTCATGGCCGCAGGCATGCATCTTGCCGCGCACGGTCGAGGCCCACGGCTTGCCGGTGATCTCCTCGATCGGCAGGGCGTCCATGTCGGCGCGCAGCCCGATGGTCGCGCCATCGCCCTTGCGGCCGCGGATGATGCCGACGACGCCGGTCTTGCCCAGGCCCGTCACCACCTCGTCGCAGCCGAAAGACTTGAGCTTCCCGGTGACGAAGTCGGCGGTCTGGAGGACGTCGAAGTTCAGTTCCGGCGTCTGATGCAGATGGCGTCTCCAGCCGGCAACTTCTTCCTGCATTTCGGCAGCGCGGTTCAAAATCGGCATGGTCGGTCCATTTCTTTGTTGGAGCAGGGCGCTTCAGAACCGCCGCTCGGTAATTGTGATCGTCGGGCGCTTTGCCATTTTGGCGTCACATAGGATAAATAGCACCACAACAATGCGGTCCGGAATCGAGGGCCGGCTCGCATTATGTTGGCGATCGCGTAACGAAATCTTACGGAGCCAGCAGCGACTACGGCAAGAGGCGATTTCGGATTTGATCATGCGGCAAAGGCATTTCGTCACCCTGTTGCTGGCGGGCGCGCTGGCGCTTCCGGTGTTTGCCGGCGTGGCGCGCGCCAATCCGGTGGTCTTGTTCGACTTGAAAAGCGGCTATGTGCTGGAGCACCAGGACGCGTTCAAGCGCTGGTATCCGGCCTCGCTGAGCAAGCTGATGACGGCCTATGTGACGTTCCGGGCGATCCAGGCCGGCGAGGTGGCGCTCGATTCGCCGATCAAGGTGACGAAACATTCGGCCGGCGAGCCGCCGAGCAAGATGGGTTTCAAGCCCGGCTCGGTGATGCGGCTCGACAACGCGCTGAAAATGATGCTGGTCAAGTCGGCCAACGACATCGCCATGGCCGTCGGCGAGAATATCGGCGGGTCGCAAGCCGCATTCGCCGACCGCATGAACGCCGAGGCGGCCCGGCTCGGCATGGTCGGGACGCATTTCGTCAACCCGAACGGGCTTTATTCGCCGGACCAGTATACCACCGCGCGCGATCTCGCCGTGCTGGTGACGGCGCTGCGCACGGATTTTCCGCAATATGCGCCCTGGTTCTCGATCGAGGGCCTTGCCGTCGGCAAGAAGGCCATCCCGAACTACAATCTTCTGATCGGCCGCTATCCCGGCGCCGACGGCATGAAGACCGGTTTCGTCTGCTCGTCGGGTTTCAACATGATCGGCTCGGCGACGCGCAACGGCCGCACCTTGGTCGCCGTGGTGCTTGGCGAGAAGTCCGCTGTCAGCCGCGCCGAGGCCGCGGCAAAGCTGCTGGACCAGGGGTTCGATATGCCGGCAGCCACCTCGACGACGCTCGCGGCGCTCAAGCCCTACGGCGACACGCTGTCGCCCAACGACATGCATGACGAGATCTGCAAGAAGAAGACGCCGGAGGAGCAGTCCGAGGCGGCGCCGACCGTCGCCGCCAAGGATGCGCCGAAATCACCCTATCAGGTGAAGCTCGACCATCCGACGCTGATCGCGGTCGGCCTCGGCGGCGCCACCGGACCCGCGCCCAAGGCTTTCGTCGATCAGGCCGACCAGAACTATGCCGATGTGCCGCTGCCGAATTGGCGGCCGGACAGGCCGGCGCCCGCCGGCGCCGAACCGCTCGCGACCGGAACGGCTGCCGCCGCGGCGCAGGGCGACCAACCCGCCAAGGCGGCGAACTAGCGGTGATGCAGCAGATGAGCGGCGGCTTTCCTATTCCCGTTTCCGTGCTCACCGGTTTTCTTGGCGCCGGCAAGACGACCCTGCTCAACCGGCTGCTCAAGGATCCGCAACTGACCGATACGGCGGTGATCATCAACGAGTTCGGCGAGGTGGCGATCGACCATCTCTTGGTCGAGCAGGCATCCGACGGCATCATCCAGCTTTCCGACGGCTGCCTCTGCTGCACGGTGCGCGGCGACCTGGTCGATACGCTGGCCGATCTCGTCGACCGGCTGCAGACCGGCCGTATCGCCAGGCTGGGTCGGGTCGTCGTCGAGACGACCGGTCTGGCTGACCCCGCACCGGTGCTGCAGTCGATCATGGCGCACCCGGCGCTGGTGCAGGCGTTCCGGCTCGACGGCGTCATCACGCTGGTCGACTCGGTCAATGGCGAGGCAACGCTCGACGCCCATGTCGAGGCGCTTAAGCAGGCGGCAGTGGCCGACCGCATCGTGCTGACCAAGACCGACCTTGCCGCCGCGGCCGATGTCGAGGCCTTGCGGGCTCGGCTCCGGCAGATCAATCCGGGTGCCGTCGTGCTCGACGTCAACGAGGCCGGCGCCGCGGCATTGTTCAATTGCGGCCTCTATGATCCTCAGACCAAGTCCGCCGATGTGCGGCGCTGGCTCGGCGAAGAAGCGGCGCATGATCACGACCATCATCATCATCACGACGGTCATGACCATGACCACCAGCACGATCACCATCGTCATGATTCGCGCGTGCGCTCGCACTCGCTCGTCCATGACGGGCCGGTGCCGTTCTCGGCAATCGAGATGTTCCTTGATCTTCTGCGCTCGACGCATGGCGAGAAACTGCTGCGCATGAAAGGCGTCATCGAACTGATGGAGGACCCCTCGCGGCCGCTGGTCATCCACGGCGTGCAGAAGATCCTGCATCCGCCGGCGAGACTGCCGGCCTGGCCCGACGGCCAGCGCGGCACCCGGCTGGTGCTGATCACGCTCGACATGCCGGATGACTATATCCGGCGGCTGTTCGCCGCCTTCACCAACAAGCCGTCGATCGACACGCCCGACAGGGCCGCGCTCGAGTCCAATCCGCTGGCGATTGCCGGGCTTTAAGGCGATCGAAAATCGGCCGGCTCAGGCCGCGTTGCCGCGCTCGACCAGGAAACGATGGCCGCCTGTTACAGCCGCCGTCTCGATCAACTGGTGGCCGACATCGGCGCAGAAGGCCGGGATATCGATCACCGCCAACGGATCGGTGGTCTCGAGCCAGAGTCTGCTGCCCGGCCGCATAGCGGCCAGACGCTTGCGGGCTTTCAGCACCGGCAGCGGACAGTTCAGTCCCTTGAGATCGTAGATGGCGGCCTGTTTTGCCTTTTGTTCATGCATGTCGTTATCCCAAAACCGCCTTGCACTTTTGGGCGACATGCACTGAAAATCTCAGCCGCCGAACATGCCGAGCAGCTTCTTCTTCAGCTTCGACACCGTGCCCTGGTCGGCGTCTGCCGCCTGCAGCGCTTCCGGCGCGGGCTGGGCGGGCGCGACTTCGACGCCCGCGGTGACGACCGGCTGCTGCGCCGCCTGCTTGGCGGCCTCCTTCTCGGCCAGAGCCTGCTGCTTGGCCGCTTCCTTGGCGGCCTTGGCCGCCTCGATCGCCGCCAGGCGCTGCTCCTCGGCCTTGCGCTTGGCTTCCTTCTCGGCATCGAGCGCGGCCATCTTGCGGCCGAGCGGGGAATCGATGCGGCCCATGCGGGTCGTTTCCGTCACCGAGCCGTCGGTGTTCATCGATGGCGGGTCGATCGGCACGCGCTCGCCGCGGGCGCGGCGCTTCGACCAGTCGGAAACGATGCTGGCTTCCTTGATGCCCGCGATGGTCGGCTTCGGCGGCGGCGTGCTCGAATTCACTGCCGAATTGAAGGCCGCCTCGTAGCTCTTCTCGTAATTGGCGTAGGCGGTCTTCAGCGAATCCGGCTGGGTCATTGCCGGGCAGGGGCCGGTCGGGTCGAAGGTCGTGCCTTCGGGCGCGACCTGATTGAAGACGTAGCGTTTCTCGCAGACGTCGACCTTCGGCGGCACCTTGGTGATTTCGAAATTGTCGTAGCCGACCTTCAGCATCTTCCAGAACTCGTAGTTCGGGTCGTTGCGGTAGCGCGCCATGTTGGCGGCGGTCATGCGGAACGGAAAGGCCTGGATCTGGAACTCGGTCTGGCCGCCCTGGAAGGCGTCGCGGCCGAAGGCATAGATCTGCTCGATCTGCGCATCGGTCATCGAATAGCAGCCGGACGACGAGCAGGCGCCGTGCACCATCAGGTTCTGGCCGGTGCGGCCATTGGCGCGGTCATAGGCGTTCGGGAACCCGATATTGAAGGACAGGTGGTAGTTCGATCGCGGATTCATCTGCGACGGCCGCACCGTGTAGAAGCCCTCCGGCGCCTGGCGATCGCCCTCGGTATATTTGGGGCCGAGCTTGCCCGACCATTTGCAGATGTCGTAGCTGGCGACGAGATCGTAGCGGCCGTTGGTCTTGGCCTTCCAGATCTCGAGCTTGCCTTCTTCCTTGAAGATGCGCGCCATCACCGAGGACGTGCGCACCATGCCCTTGGCCTTCATGTCGGCGAGGATCTTGTCCGGCAGCGGCTTGTTGGCCTCCGGCGCGAAATCCTTCATCGACGAATCATTGCAGCCGGCGACGCCGATGGCGGCGATCAGGACTCCGGTGCGGGCAAGCTTGGCAAACATCTTGACGGCTATGTCTTTTCTCTCGGGCCAACGGCTTCGTTTCGGCCGGGCCGCCACGCTGAACACTGGCGAACCGTAAGCCCGTTAACCTTGAAAATTCCTTACCGCAAGCCTTGGCCAACCCCTCACGGCAAGTTTCATTGAGCCGAATGCGGCGGCATTTTTGTGGCGAAATTGCTCATTGCGGCCACAGTTGAACGACTCGCGGACCCAAAGGGGTCAGAGACTGCGGCCCATTGCCAGGTACTTCTCGCGGCGCTGCTCGCGGAAATCGGTGTTGGCGCCGGCAAAGTCCTTCATCGTTCTGGCGATGAGATCGCCGGTCGAGGCGATGACCGTTTCCGGCGCGCGCTGGGCGCCGCCCATCGGCTCGGGAATGATGGCGTCGATGATCTTCATCTCGAGAAGATCCTGCGCTGTGATCTTCATATTGGTCGCCGCGTCCTTCGAGCGGGTGGTGTCGCGCCACAGGATCGAAGCCGCGCCTTCGGGCGAGATCACCGAATAGATGGCGTGTTCCAGCATGTAGACCCGGTTGGCGGTGGCAATCGCGATGGCGCCGCCGGAGCCGCCTTCGCCGATGACGACCGAGATCGACGGCACTTTGAGCGAAAGGCAGGCCGAGGTCGAGCGGGCGATCGCTTCGGCCTGGCCGCGCTCCTCGGCGCCGACGCCGGGATAGGCGCCGGCGGTGTCGACCAGCGTCAAAAGCGGGATCTGGAAACGGTCGGCCAATTCCATCAGGCGCACCGCCTTGCGGTAGCCCTCGGGCCGCACTGACCCGAAATTGTGCTTGATGCGGCTTGCCGTGTCCGAGCCCTTTTCCTGGCCGATAATCGCCACCGGCTCGCCGCGGAACCGGGCGAAGCCGCCGACGATCGCCTGGTCGTCGCCGAAATTGCGGTCGCCGGCCAAAGGCGTGAAATCGGTGAACAGCGTCTTGATGTAGTCGACGCAATGCGGGCGGTCCGGATGGCGGGCGACCTGCACCTTCTGCCAAGGTGTGAGCGCCTTGTAGAGGTCGCGCAATGCGTCGCGCGAGCGCTTTTCCAGCCTGCTGATCTCTTCGGCGACATCGACCGCCTCGCCGTTCTCGGCAAGCTTCTTCAGCTCAAGGATCTTGAGCTCCAGGTCCTGCACCGGCTTTTCGAAGTCGAGGTAGTTGTACATGCTTGAGCGGACCGATCCGTCGGAAGGCAAATGGCAGGCGGAACCGCTGAAATGCCGGCTCCGAGCGTTGGAACGTCGCCCTCACATAGCGATATGAGGCCTAGTCGGCAAGCGGATGATGATCGTTGACCAGCCGCACCAGCCGCTCCTCAAGCACATGGGTATAGATCTGCGTGGTCGAGATGTCGGCATGGCCAAGGAGTTGCTGAACGGCTCTGAGATCGGCGCCGTTCTGCAGCAGATGGCTGGCAAAGGCATGACGAAGCACATGCGGCGAGATCTTGGCTGCAGCTATCCCCGACCGCGCGGCCAACCCCTTGAGATCGCGGGCGAAAACCTGCCGGGAGAGATGGCCGCTGTCGGAGGAGGCCGGAAACAGGAACGGGCTCTCGGCAAAGGCCGGCTGACCGGCCCTTGCAGCGAGCCAGGCGCGCATGGCCACGCGCGCCTTGGTCGAGAGCGGCACCATGCGTTCCTTGTCGCCCTTGCCACGCACCATGAAGAAGCGGTCGTCACGCAGCGCCACCGTGACCGGCAGGCCGACCAGCTCCGATACGCGCAGGCCCGTGGCGTAGAGCACCTCGACCAGCGCATGCAGGCGCAACGCAGCCAGCCTGTCGCCGTCCAGCCCGGATTCGCCGGCTTCCTGCGCCGCTCGGTCGAGCAGGCGGCCCGTCTCGGCCTCGCTCATCGTCTTCGGCAGCGGCCGGCCCTTGCGCGGGCTGTCCAACGTGCCGGTCGGGTCGTCGCCGCGCAGGCCCTCGGCATAGAGGAATTTGAAGAACTGCCGGATCGCCGACAATTTCCGCGCCTGCGAGGTCGGCGCGAAGCCGCGCGCGGCAATGTCGTCGAGATAGGCGCGGATGTCGGACGCGCCCGCGCCCGCCAGTCCGCCACTGATGGCTTCGGAGGCGTCTTCCAGGTCGCGACGGTAAGAAGAAAGCGTGTTTTCGGCCGCGCCCCGCTCGGCGCTCATCATTTCGAGGAAGGCTTCGATGCGGGCGGCGCTGTTCATCGGGCCGGATCAGTTCGTTGTCAGTTTTTCTTGGGGTTGAGCTTTTCGGCGGGAATGCGGATGCTCATTTCCGCTTTTCTCGGCTCCACGAACATGGCCAGCGCGAACATCGCGCCATAAGCAATGCCTGCAAGAACCGCCAGCGTCACGACGAAGCGAAACAAAGTCGGCATTCAAATTATCGCCCGTCTTGTTGTTCTGCGTTTCCAAAGCCCTGTGCCCTTATGGGACGCCAATCCGGCCAATTCAAGGACGAAGGATTCCGCTGGACAGGGGTTTTGCCGCAAAAGCTTCGGGCGCTTTGCCCGGCCGTGCTTGACGCAAACAGGCTTTTGATGTCGATACGGCGCAAAGGGGCCCCGATGAACGCTCTGCCAGCAAATCCGACGGACGAAGGCCGCGCCGCGCTGATCGAACGGCTCGGCAGCCGCTCGATCGTCTTCGTCGGGCTGATGGGCGCCGGCAAGACCGCGATCGGCCGCAAGGTGGCGATGATGCTTTCGCTGCCCTTCATGGATAGCGACCAGGAAATCGAAAGCGTCTCGCGCATGACGGTGCCGGAGCTGTTCGAGCGCTATGGTGAGCCGGAATTCCGCGCGCTGGAGCAGCGGGTGATCCTGCGCCTGCTGGAACATGGCCCGCAAGTGCTGTCGACCGGCGGCGGCGCCTTCATGAACGCCCACACCCGCGAGGCGATCGCGGCCCATGGCGTATCGGTCTGGCTGAAGGCCGACCTCGACCTCCTGATGGAGCGGGTTTCGAAGAAACAGAACCGGCCGCTGCTGAAGAACCCCGATCCGCGAGCTGTGCTCGAGCGGCTGATGAGCGAGCGTTACCCGGTCTACGCCAACGCCGACCTGACCGTGCCGACGCGCGACGACCGCAAGGAGATCATCGCCGGCGAAGTCGTTGCGGCGCTCTGCGCCCAACTCGGCGTCGACACGGCCGCGGCAGGCGCTACAAGCGCCACAACTGACGAGGTGCGGTCATGAGCAATGCCGAACCGGTGAAGGTCGAGGTCGGGCTCGGCGATCGCGGCTATGACATCCTGATCGGCTCCGGATTGCTGGGGCGCTCCGGCGAGGAGATCGCGCGCCGCCTTCCCGGTACCCGCGCGGCCATCGTCACCGACGAGAACGTCGCCGGCGCGCATCTCGAAACGCTGAAGGCCGGCCTGGAGAAGGGCGGCATCCAGTCGGCCGTCATCACATTGCCGGCTGGCGAAAAGACAAAGAGCTTTGCCCGTCTGGAAGAGGTGGTCGACGGCGTGCTCGCCGCCAAGCTCGAACGCCGCGACGTGGTGATCGCGCTCGGTGGCGGCGTGATCGGCGATCTTGCCGGCTTTGCTTCCGGCATCGTGCGGCGCGGCATGAATTTCGTGCAGGTCCCGACGTCGCTTTTGGCGCAGGTCGATTCTTCCGTTGGCGGCAAGACCGGCATCAACAGCGCACGCGGTAAGAACCTCGTCGGCGTTTTCCACCAGCCCAAGCTGGTGCTCGCCGACACCGGCGTGCTCGACACGCTGCCGATCCGCGAGTTCCGCGCCGGCTATGCCGAGCTAGCCAAATACGGGCTGATCGACCGCCCGGCCTTCTTCGCCTGGCTCGAACAGAACTGGCGGGAGGTGTTTGCCGGCGGCGCGGCGCGGGTCGAGGCGATTGCCGAAGCCTGCCGCGCCAAGGCCGATGTCGTTGCCCGCGACGAGTTCGAGACCGGCGATCGCGCGCTGCTCAATCTCGGCCACACGTTCGGTCATGCGCTGGAGGCCGCCACGCAATATGACGGCGCGCGTCTCGTCCATGGCGAGGGTGTCGCCATCGGTATGGCGCTGGCGCATCGTTTCTCGGCGCGCCTCAACCTGGCTAGCCCCGACGATGCGGCCCGCGTCGAGGCGCATCTTCGCGCCGTCGGCTTGCCCTGGCGCATGGCCGATATTCCCGGTGACCTGCCGGACGCCGAGGCGCTGCTGGGCTTCATCACCCAGGACAAGAAGGTCTCGCGCGGTGCGCTCACCTTCATTCTGACGCGCGGCATCGGCCAGGCCTTCATCGCCAAGGACGTGCCGCCCTCGGAAGTGCTCACCTTCCTCAAGGCGAGCCATCCGGGCCGGCGGGAAAGCTGGCCGGGATGAGCGACGCCGGCTGGATCGTTGCCGCCGTCCTCGCCGCCATCGTGCTGTTGGCGCTTCTGTTGCGCGGCCGATTGCTTGCCGCTTTCGGCTACGCGCTGCGGCCGATCGACCCGCAACGGTTCGAGCGTAACGGCAGGGACGAAGACAGCGATGATCCCCGTCGCGACGACGCGGTGCGTGAGGAGCGCAATCGACTCGAGGGCCTGTTCGACCTCGAGGAACTCGAAGTGTCCGATATCATGGTCCACCGCACCAATATGCGCTCGGTCAATGCCGACAATGCGCCGGAGGCGGTGGTGCGCGAAATCCTGCAGAGCCCGCACACCCGCATGCCGGTGTGGAAGGGCTCGCTCGACAACATCGTCGGCGTGCTGCATGCGAAAGACCTGCTCAGGGCCCTCAACGAGGTCGGCAACGATTTTTCGCAGATCGACGTGATGAAGATCGCGGCGAAGCCCTGGTTCGTGCCGGATACGACAACCTTGCAGGAACAGCTCAACGCCTTCCTGCGCCGCAAGGCGCATTTCGCCATCGTCGTCGACGAATACGGCGAGGTCGAGGGGCTGGTGACGCTGGAAGACATCATCGAGGAGATCGTCGGCGAGATCGCCGATGAACACGATGTCGACATGCAGGGCGTGAAGAAAGAGGCGGACGGCTCCGTCGTCGTCGACGGCACGGTGCCGATCCGCGATTTGAACCGCGCGCTCGACTGGGACCTGCCCGACGAGGAAGCCACGACGATCGCCGGCCTCGTCATCCATGAGACGCAGTCCATCCCGGAGGAGAAGCAGGCCTTCACCTTCCACGGCAAGCGTTTCGTGGTGATGAAGCGTGACAAGAACCGCATCGCACGCTTGAGGATCAGGCCCGCCGGCGATGGATAGGGTGTGTCGACATCCAGGTGGTGCTGGCCTGCGAATGGCGTCGCCGCCGTCAAAGTTCCTTTGTCCAGCGCTCGCTGAGCATGGCGCCGGTTCCAGCATCGATTGCAGCCAGGCTGACGTCGTAGCCCCAAAGGTTTCGGATATGGCGCAGCGTTGCATCGCGGCTTTGACCCTCGAGCATGATGCCATCCTTGACATTGTGCTGAAGTCGCAGATGCCGGTCGCCCAGAAGATCGACGTCAACCACCTGGATGTCGGGACGGCTCGCTCCCACGTCGTAACTTTGAGCAAGCGCTGACCGGATCTTGGCATAGCCACGCTCATTGTGGATCGAGGCGACCTCGTAGTGCGGCTCGTCGGCACCGTCGGCGAGCACGAAGAGCCGCCACTTCCGGATCAGCGTCGGGCTCAGATACTGGCGGATGAAGGATTCGTCGCGGTGGTTGGCCCAGGCATCGAGCAGCGTGTCGCGCCAGTCGCCACGGCCGGCGATGTCGGGAAACCAGTCGCGGTCTTCCGCGGTCGGCGCGGTCGACATGCGCTTGATATCCTGCATCATGTCGAGACCCAGCGCATAGGGATTGATGCCGGAAAAGCGCGGGTCGTCATAGGCCGGCTGGAAAACCACGTTCGAATGGTTGCGCAAGATCTCGAGCATGGCGCCTTCGCTGATGCGGCCACGGTCGAAAAGTGTGTTCATGAGAGTGTAGTGCACGAAGGTGGCGCAACCTTCGTTCATCACCTGGGTTTGCCGCTGCGGATAAAAATATTGCGCGATGACACGCACGATCCGGATGATCTCGCGCTGCCAAGGCTCGAGGACGAGGCTGTTCTTCTCGAGGAAATAGAGCAGGTTTTCTTCCGGCAGATTGAGCGATTTCTTCCGCTCGGCAAGGGTTTCGTCGCTGGCTTCCGGCTTGCTCTTTCCCGGCGAGGGCGGCAGCGTTCGCCAGAGATCGTTGAACGAACGCTCCTCGTATTCGAGGCGCTCGCGCAGCCCTTCGCGCTGCTGTTCCGATGACAGCTTCGGCGGCCGACGGTAGCGGAACACGCCTTGCTCCATCAGCGCGTGGGCGGAATCCAGGATCGCCTCCACTGCTGGCAGGCCATGGCGTTCCTCGCATCGGGCGATGTAGCTCTTGGCAAAATCGAGATAGCTCAGGATGCCGCCGGCATCCGTCCATTGCCGGAAGAGATGATTGTTCTTGAAGAAATGGTTGTGTCCAAGCGCGGCGTGGGCTGTCACCAAAGCCTGCAGGGCCATGGTGTTCTCTTCCATGAGATAGACGATGCAGGGATTGGAGTTGATGACCAGTTCATAGGCCAAACCGCGAGCGCCCTTGCGGTAGAGAAGTTCGTCATAGAGGAAACGTTTGCCGAACGACCAATGCCGATACATCAGCGGCATGCCGACCGACGAATAGGCGTCGAGCATCTGCTCTGAGGAAATGACCTCCATCTGCACCGGATAGATATCGAGGTGAAGCTCTTCGCGTCCGATCGCCTCGATCTCGTCGTAGACGCGCGACAATTTGTTGAAATCCCAGTCCGACCCGGAAAACAACAGTTCGGATTTGCGCGCCTGACTGACCATCGGCCCACGTCCCATCGACCACGTCCTCAAACGCTCTTGCGCAGGGCAGGCTGCCTGGCGAAGAGCTGGCGAAAGACCGGGTATATATCGGCCGGAGCGGCAATGCGCCTCATCTGGAAATTCGGCCATTTCCCGTCGACGGCATTGTAGGCGCGCCAGAGCGACGTGCCGTTCTGGGTGGAGCCGAAAATGTGGCTTTCCCGCTCGTCGATGATCTCCACATAGGCGAAATACTGGCAAAGGCGCATGAGCTTGCGGTCGAGCAGCTCTATGCAGCGTTCCGAGTCGGTGGCGAAATTGTCGCCGTCGGAGGCCTGGGCGGCGTAGATATTCCATTCGGCGACCGGATAGCGCTGCTCGATGATGCGGTGCATTTCCTCGAGCGCGGTGGAAACGACGGTTCCGCCGCTTTCGGTGTGGTAGAAGAACGTCTGCTCGTCCACCTCCTTGGCTTCGTGGGTGTGGCGGATGAAGACTACCTCGATGCGCTCATAGCGGCGTGTCAGGAACAGGTGCAGCAACACGAAGAAGCGTTTGGCCAGGTCCTTCTCGCGCTCTCCCATCGACCCCGAGACGTCCATCAGGCAGAACATCACCGCACTCGCAGTCGGCACCGGTTGGGGATCGAACCGATTGAAACGGATGTCGACCGGATCGACATAGGCAATCCGCTTGCGCCGGCGCTCGAGCCGGTCGAATTCCTCGCGCAGGGCGGCGATGCGATCGCGCACAGCCGCGCCTTCCGGCTTGGCTTGAAGCTCGGCAATCTCCTGGGCGATCGCGTCCAGCTCCGCCTGTTTGGGGCGCCTGAGAGCGATGCGGCGCCCGTGGCTGTTTCGCATCGTGCGGCCGACATTGATGTTGGTGGGCGCTCCGCTTGCCGTAAAGCCGGCCCGTCTTGGCTTGAAGCTCAGTATCTGCTTGAGATTGAGCTTGACCAGATCGGGCAGTTCCAGGTCTTCGAAGAAGAGGTCGAGCACCTCCTCGCGCGACAGCACGAAGCGAAAATCGTCTTCGGATTCCGTTGTTCCCGGAGCCGATTGGCTGCCGCCCACGCCACCAGGCTTGGGGATGAGATCGCCGGAGTTGAACGTCCTGTTGCCGGGCAGGACGTGCTGGCGGCGGCCACTTTCCTTGTCGCCGCCGAAGGTCGGTTCGCTGGTGCCCTTGCGGGGCATCGGCACGGCATGCTCGCGGTCGACCTCGGCGATGCGCCCTGAGCGAACCTGGTCGCGGATGCTGCGCTTGAGCTCTTCGCGGGCGCGCCTGAGGAAGCGCTGACGATTGCCCAGGCTCTTGTCTTTCGGGTTCAGGCGGCGGTCGATGAAGATCGGCATGGAACCGTTCGGGCTTGCTCAGCCCGCCTTGTTCACGCGCATGTACCAGTCGACCAGCCGGCGCACTTGCCGCTCGGTGTAACCGCGTTCCACCATGCGCTGCACGAATTCATTGTGCCGTTTCTCCGTGACGCTGTCCTGCTTGGAGCCGAAGCTGATCACCGGCAACAGGTCCTCAACCTGACCGAACATGCGCTTTTCGATGACCTCGCGAAGCTTTTCATAGCTCGTCCAGGATGGGTTGCGGCCATGGTTGCGCGCCCGCGCGCGCAAGGTGAATTTGACCACTTCGTTGCGGAAATCCTTGGGATTGGCGATGCCGGCCGGTTTCTCGACCTGCGACAACTCCTTGTCCAGGATCTCGCGGTTGAGGATCTGGCCCGTGTCGGGGTCCTTGTAGTCCTGATCCTCGATCCAGGCATCGGCGTAGGCGATGTAGCGGTCGAAGAGGTTCTGGCCGTACTCGCTGTAGGATTCCAAATAGGCCTTCTGGATCTCATGGCCGATGAACTCGGCATAGCGCGCCGCGAGTTCGGACTTGATGAATTCCAGGTAGGCGGCCTCCGTCTCCTTCGGGAATTGCTCGCGCTTGATCGCCTCCTCGAGGATGTACATCAGGTGAACGGGATCGGCGGCGACCTCCTTGGTGTCGTAGTTGAACGTCTGCGACAGGATCTTGAAGGCGAAGCGGGTGCTGACCCCGGTCATGCCCTCGTCGACACCGGCGGCATCGCGATATTCCTGGACCGACTTGGCCTTCGGGTCGATCTCCTTGAGGTTTTCGCCGTCATAGGCGCGCATCTTGGTGTAAAGCGGCGAATTCTCGTGCTCGGCAAGGCGGGTCGAGACGGTGAAGCGGCTGAGAATGTCCAGCACCTCGGGCGCGCATGGGCTGTTCGCAAGTTCGCTTTCGCGCAACAGCTTCTCGTAGATTTGCCTTTCCTCGGAGATGCGCAGGCAATAGGGAACCTTGACCACGAGGATGCGGTCGAGGAAGGCCTCATTGTTCTTGTTGTTCTTGAACTGCTGCCATTCCGATTCATTGGAATGGGCAACGACGATGCCCTGATATGGGAAGGCGCCGAAATTCTCGGTGCCGTTGTAGCTGCCTTCCTGGGTTGCCGTCAGCAATGGGTGCAGGACCTTGATGGGCGCCTTGAACATCTCGACGAATTCGAGCAGCCCTTGCGTGGTCCGGTTCAGGCCGCCGCTGTAGGAATAGGCATCCGGATCGGATTGGCTGAAATTTTCCAATTGCCTGATGTCGACCTTGCCGACCAGGGCCGAAACGTCCTGATTGTTCTCGTCGCCGGGCTCGGTCTTGGCGATGGCGATCTGGCGCAGACGCGACGGCGACAGCTTGACCACGCTGAATTTGGAAATGTCGCCGTTCAGTTCGTCGAGCCGCTTGGCTGCCCAGGGCGAGATCAGCCCGTTCAGGCGGCGGCGGGCGATGCCGTATTTGTCTTCGAGCAGATCGCCCATGCGGTCCGGATGGAAAAGGCCGAGCGGCGATTCGAAAACCGGGCTGATCTGGTTGCCGACCTTGAGCGTGTAGATCGGGCGCTGCTCCATCAGTTTCTTCAGCCGTTCGGCGAGCGAGGACTTGCCGCCGCCGACCGGGCCGAGGAGATAGAGGATCTGCTTGCGCTCCTCGAGGCCTTGCGAGGCGTAGCGGAAATATCCGGCGATACGCTCGATCGTATCCTCCATTCCGTAGAAGTCGGAGAAGGAGGGATAGATTTTGATGGTGCGGTTGGAAAAAATGCGGCCGAGCCGCTCGTCCTTGCTGGTGTCGACCAGGTTCGGGGCGCCGATTGCCTCGACCATGCGTTCCGGCGCCGAAGCATACATTGATTTGTCCTCGCGGCAGGCCAGCAGATACTGCTGGAGGCTGATCTCTTCCTGGGCCGCGTTGGAATAAACCTCCGAAAACAGATCGAAGACGTCGGATTGGTTATCGCGCATGATGCTTTGCCTCGGAGCCGACAGGCTGCCAATCGGCTCATCGCTCTTTCAACTGCCGGAAAGCATTGTGGTTCCCTTCACGTGAAGGGGAACACATGCAACCTGGCATCGACCTTAGGGGATACCCGACACGGCCGAAAGTGCTCGCCTGAAAAATACGTGGTGATTACCGGCGAAGCTTCAAGGGCAGGATTCGGTTTCGCACCCACGAGTTGTCATTATTGACCCTTACCGAAGTGATTATTGATCCTTGCTGACGCGAATGGCGAGCGTACGCGCGCCGCCGCCGTTCCATCTCGTTGTTTTGACGCAATTCCTGACAGAAACCGGTCATACTTTTCGTGGAATTGCTCTAGCTGGCCGGAGGTGACGGTGATCGATAGACGCGGCTTCATAATGGCATCGATCGCTGCGATGCTGCCGGCCGCTGCATCGGCGGCCCAGCGCGCGCCCCAGCCGGCGCCTCGCACCGTCGACTACGGACCTGCCAGGCTCGACGTCTACGCGCCCGATGGCGCGAAAAATCTGCCGGTGGTGTTTTTCGTCCATGGCGGCGCATGGAGGTTCGGCAACCGCAGCCAGGTCGGCTCCAAACCGGACTTCCTGCTCGCCAACGGCTTCGTGTTCGTCTCGATCGACTACCGCATGCTGCCGGAAGCGGATGTCGCGACACAGGCGAGCGACGTCGAAAAGGCTTACGCCTATGCGCGAGCCAATATCGCCCGATATGGCGGCGATCCGAAGCGCATCGTCGGCATGGGCCATTCGGCCGGCTGTCACCTGATTGCGCTCACCGCCATGCGCGGCGGGTTGCCGGGTGTGGCCGCGCTGATCCTCGACGATACCAGGGCCTACGATCTTGCCGCGCTTTCCAGGAAGGGCGGCATGGTTCGAGCTTATGCGCGTGTCTTCTCGGATCCAGCGCAATGGGCGGCGCTTTCGCCGGCGAGCTATGTCGATGGCAGGACGCATCCGCCGACCTTCATCGCCTATTCGCGCGCCTCAGGCCGCGGCGAGGAGTCGAAAGCCTTCGCCGAGCGCCTGCGCGCCGCCGGCACCAAGGTCAGGCTGTTCGACGGCAGCGCCTATACGCACATGTCGATCAATCGCGATTTCGGCCAGGATGGCGACGCCTTGACGGCGGCGGCGATGGCGTTCCTCAAGGCGACTGTCGGCTGACCATTCACCAGCGCGTCTTCTCGCCAGGTGCGGCCGCTTCGATGGCCAGCGCATGCACGCCGGCTTTCAATTCGTCGGCGAGCAGACCGTTGACGGCGCGGTGGCGCTCGATGCGGCCCCTGCCGGCAAACGCAGCGGAGACGATGCGGACGCGAAAATGCGTCTCGCCGGTGCCGTCGAACGTCGCGTGATGGCCAGACTCGGCATGATGATGGCCGGCGTGAAGGTGGCTTTCATTGATGACGGCAAGCCTTTCCGGCGCAAATGCCGCTTTCAGCTTGTTTTCCATCGTCGACTGTATGGACATGCGGTTTTCCCTTCCCCACATCTGCGGCACAGCCGCAGAATCTACGTTTTCGACCGCTTTTAAGCCGCGATTCAGCGGTTAGGGCGATCATCGGTGAAATGTCAATTCTTGTTTCGCACGTGCGAACAGCCCATAAATGGGTGAGATGAAAGCGTACCCCAAATATTTCGAGAAAATTCGAATCCGGCCGGAGAAGGACGCGGAGTTGAAGTCGCGCGCGCCGGTCTGCCAGTGGGACGGCTGCAAGGAGGCCGGCACGCATCGGGCGCCGGTCGGGCGCCTCAAGGAGGGCGAATATTTCCGCTTCTGTTTCGAGCATGTGCGCGAATACAACAAGGGCTTCAACTACTTCTCCGGCGTGTCGGACAGCGAGATCGCCCGCTTCCAGAAAGAGGCGCTGACCGGCCACAGGCCGACATGGCGCATGGGCGCCAATGTAGGCGGGACGCGCTCGGCGCCGGATTTCGCGCAGCAGCGTTCGGGGCGCGCCGGCTATTACAATCGCATGCGCGATCCCTTCAACCTGTTCAGCGGCGGAGCACGGGAGCCGCGCGAGCGCAAGGCAAAGCCGCTTGAGGCCAAGGCGCTGGAAACGCTTGGTCTTGACACAAAGGCGACTGGTCAGGACATCAAGGCGCGCTATAAGGAACTCGTTAAGCGCCACCATCCGGATGCGAATGGCGGCGACAGAGGTTCGGAAGACCGGTTCCGCGATGTGCTGCAGGCCTATCGCGTGCTCAAGCAAGCAGGATTGTGCTGAGCGGCCCTAAGGTCCCAAGTCGTTTCCAACTTTCATAAGGTTGGAAAAGGCTCTAAGACCGCCCCCGAACAAAATCGATTGCCGGCGAAACGCGGCGTTTCGCCCGTGGAGACGTTGATAGAGATGAACAAGGTCGATCGCGATATCGCCAACCTGCCCGACACGACGGTGCCGGTGAAGGAGAAATTCGGCTTCGACTCCAAGATGATCGTTCCCGCCTATTCGGCGGCGACCGAGCATGTGCCGGACATCGACCCCGACTATCTCTTCGACCGCGCGACGACATTGGCGATCCTCGCCGGCTTTGCCTACAACCGCCGCGTCATGGTGTCGGGCTATCACGGCACCGGCAAGTCGACGCATATCGAGCAGGTCGCGGCGCGGCTCAACTGGCCCTGCGTGCGCGTCAACCTCGACAGCCATGTCAGCCGTATCGATCTCGTCGGCAAGGACGCGATCGTGGTCAAGGAAGGCCTGCAGATCACCGAGTTCCGCGACGGCATCCTGCCATGGGCCTACCAGCACAACGTGGCGCTCTGCTTCGACGAATACGATGCCGGCCGCCCGGACGTGATGTTCGTCATCCAGCGCGTGCTGGAATCGTCGGGCCGCCTGACGCTGCTCGACCAGAGCCGGGTCATCCGCCCGCACCCGGCGTTCCGGCTTTTCGCCACCGCCAACACGGTCGGGCTCGGCGACACGACCGGCCTCTATCACGGCACGCAGCAGATCAACCAGGCGCAGATGGACCGTTGGTCGATCGTCACCACGCTCAACTACCTGCCCCACGACAACGAGGTGAACATCGTACTGGCCAAGGCCAAGCACTATCGCGACAGCAAGGGCAAGGACATCGTCAACAAGATGGTGCGTGTCGCCGACATGACGCGTTCGGCCTTCATCAATGGCGACCTGTCGACCGTGATGAGCCCGCGTACCGTCATCACCTGGGCCGAAAACGCCGAGATCTTCGGCGACATCGGCATGGCGTTCCGGCTGACCTTCCTCAACAAATGCGACGAACTGGAGCGTTCGGTGGTCGCCGAATTCTACCAGCGCGCCTTTGGCGAGGATCTGCCGGAGAGCGCCGCCAACGTGGTGCTGGGCTAGGCGCGCGCCAGAAGGCGTTCAGCCTTCCAGGCTAATCGCGCAGGGAATGAACGATGGCGGGTCCGGGCGACAACACGCGCAACAAGCCGAAGAACGGGTCTGAAGCGGACAGCTTCAAGCGCGCCGTTACCGTCTGCATGCGCGCCGTCGCCGGCGACAAGGACCTCGAGGTCGGCTTTGCCAAGGACCGGCCGGCGCTGGCCGGCAATCGTGCCCGCCTGCCCGAGCTACCCAAGAAGGCCTCCCGCAACGATATCGCCATCACGCGCGGCTTAGGCGATTCCATGGCGCTGAAGCGCGCCTGCCACGATCAGCGCATCCACAACAAGCTGGCGCCGGAAGGCAAGCTGGCGCGGTCTGTTTTCGACGCCGTCGAGCAGGCGCGCGTCGAGGCGATCGGCAGCCGCGCCATGCAGGGCGTGGCCGACAATATCGGCTCGATGCTCGAGGACAAATACGCCAAGGCAAACCTCGTCGACGTCAGGGACAAGGCGGACGCGCCGCTCGAAGAGGCGGTGGCGCTGATCGTGCGCGAAAAGCTCACCGGCCGGCCCGTGCCGAAGAGCGGCGAGCGTCTGGTCGATCTTTGGCGTCCCTGGGTCGAGGAAAAGGCCAGCGGCGCTCTCGACGGCCTGTCGGCCAAGCTCGAGGACCAGCAGGCCTTTGCCCGGGTGGTGCGCGAGATGCTCGTTTCCATGGAGATGGCCGATGAGCTCGGCGACGACCAGGAAACCGACGACTCGGAGGAAAACGAAGAGAACGAGCAGCAGGGCGAGGACCAGGGCGAGGAAGGCGGCGAGGACGATTCCGGCTCCGAGCAGTCGCAGTCCGAAGATGCCGAAGCCTCCGCCGACGAGGAAGAGTCGGCCGAGACGGAGGCCACCGACGCCACCTCCGACGATCTCTCGGATGAAGACGATGCCGACGCCGAGACGCCGGGCGAGGCCAAGCGCCACGACAATCCGTTCCTCAACCTGCCGAAAGAGATCGACTACAAGGTCTTCACCACCGCCTTCGACGAGACGGTGGGCGCCGAGGACCTTTGCGAGGAAGAAGAGCTCGACCGGCTGCGCGCTTTCCTCGACAAGCAGCTCGCCAACCTCTCAGGGGTCGTCGGGCGGCTCGCCAACCGGCTGCAGCGCCGGCTGATGGCGCAGCAGAACCGCTCCTGGGATTTCGACCTCGAGGAAGGCTATCTCGATCCGGCGCGGCTGGTGCGCGTCGTCATCGATCCGATGCAGCCGCTGTCCTTCAAGCAGGAGCGCGACACCAAGTTCCGCGACACGGTGGTGTCGCTGGTGCTCGACAATTCGGGCTCGATGCGCGGCCGGCCGATCACGGTCGCGGCGACCTGCGCCGACATTCTGGCGCGCACGCTGGAGCGCTGCGGCGTTTCGGTTGAAATCCTCGGTTTCACCACCCGCGCCTGGAAAGGCGGGCAGGCGCGCGAGAAATGGCTGAAGGACGGCAAGCCGCCGAATCCCGGCCGGCTCAACGACCTGCGCCACATCATCTACAAGTCCGCCGATCATCCGTGGCGGCGCGCGCGCCGCAATCTCGGCCTGATGATGCGCGAGGGCCTGCTCAAGGAAAACATCGACGGCGAGGCGCTGCTGTGGGCGCATAACCGGCTGATCGGCCGGCCCGAGCAGCGCAAGATCCTGATGATGATCTCGGACGGCGCGCCGGTCGACGATTCGACGCTCTCGGTCAATCCGGGCAATTATCTCGAGCGGCATCTGCGGGCGGTCATCGAGCTGATCGAGACGCGCTCGCCGGTCGAGCTCCTGGCGATCGGCATCGGCCACGACGTCACGCGCTACTACCGGCGCGCCGTCACCATCGTCGATGCCGAGGAACTGGCAGGCGCCATGACCGAGCAACTCGCCTCGCTGTTCGGCGAGGAGAGCGCGCGCGACACCAGGCGCGGCGGCTTGCGACGCGCCGGATGATCTTTTCGCGTGCGCTGCGGGCGCTTGCCGCCTGCATGCTGGCCTGCGCCTCGCCGGCGATTGCCGCCCAGCGAACCGTTGTCGAGCCGGTCGAGATTTCGGCGCGGCCGATCAGCCAGTTCCATATCGGCCACGACGAGACGCGGTTCGGGCCGTTCGAATTCGCCGGCGGGCTGGAAATGACCTCGCCGGCGGGCGATTTCGGCGCGCTGTCGGCGTTTCGCTTCCTGAAGCATGGCAGCGATTTCATCGGCGTCGCCGATACGGGTTTCTGGTTTTTCGGCACGATCACGCGTGACGCCGACAAACGTCCGTCGGGCGTGAAGAATTTCCGCGTGCAGCAGATGGTCGATGCTTGGGGCCGTCCGATCGACAGGAAATGGGAAGTCGACGCGGAAGGGCTTGCGGTGAAGGACGGCATCGCCACCGTTGGCTTCGAGCGCGACCATCGTGTCGCCCAGTTCAAGATCGATGCCGACGACATGAAAGCGCCGTTCAAGCAGCTCGATTACCTAGTTCCCGCCCGGGAGCTGCGCCAGAACCGCGGCTTCGAGACCGTCGCCCACGCCAACCGTGATGGGCAGCACGCGGGCGGCCTGGTCGTGGTTTCGGAGAGGAGCCTCGACGAGGCAGGCAACGTCTATGCCGCCGTTATCGAAGGGCCGCATAAGGGGATCTTCAGCGTCAAGCGCGACGGCGATTTCGACATCACCGACGGCGCCTTCCTGCCGGGCGGCGATCTGCTGCTTCTGGAGCGCAGCTTCTCGATCGCGCGCGGGGTGAAGATGCGGCTGCGGCGCATCTATGGCGAGAGCGTTAAAAAGGGCGCGGTCGCCGACGGGCCGGTGCTGATCGAGGCCGATATGGCCTACCAGATCGACAATATGGAAGGGCTCGACGTCTGGACCCGAGACGACGGCGCGCTGATGGTGTCGCTGATATCCGACGACAACCATTCGATCCTGCAACGCAACCTCTACCTGGAATTCATCCTGCACCAGGACTGACCGTTTCGGCCGGCGAGGCCCGCCGCCAGGACGTCAGCGGCCGACGTGGCGGACTTCGTTCATCAGGAAATTGGCCGCGCGCTTGCTTCGGTTGCGGATCTTGAGCGTCGCGGTGTTGTCGACGAAATAGGTGTGCAGGATGCTGTCGCGGGTGCGGACCTCCGGCCCGACGGTATCGACCGCGTGCCAGGTGTCGGTGCCGACAGCAAAGGCATAGCCCGTATTCGGGGAAAACGGCATCCGGTGAGACATTTCAAAACGCCCGTCCGGCCTGCGCTGGGCGAAGCGCGTGCCGATGTGATTGATGCTGTCGTCCTCCGGCAGGTAAAACTGGACGGTGATGCCCTTCCATTTCGTGTCGGTGTGGAAGCCGATCTTGTAGCCCGCCACATCGCGCGTAAGCATCGGCACCGGATACATGCCGACCTTCATGAAGTCCGGCCCGAACCTGCGCTCCAATCCCGGGGCGAGGCGGCGCATGAACGCGTCTTTCAGTTCCGGCGCATGCAGCGCCTTTCCGACCAGGGACCAGACTGCCCGTTTGTCACTGGGCAGATGGCGGATATATTCGGGGTAGAGGTCGATCTTGATCCGCGTTGCGGTGCCGTCGGCCTTGATATTCACGTTGTTGCGCCCCTTGAGCGCGCGATACTCGCGCGCTTCGGGCATGGCGGCGCGCATTCGCTTATAGAGGTCCGCCGGGAAAACATCCTTCATCTCCAGATGCCAGAAGGGCGTTTCCGCAAAGCTGGCGCGGTTGACGGCTTCCACCATGTGGGAGACGGCATGCTGCAGCGTTTGCGTGGCTGATGCTGGCGCCACCGCGCCGTCTATGGCCGACATGGACATCCTTCCCCCGAGCAGAAAACCCCGAATCCAGTTCGCTGAATAGATATATCGCTGCCGCGGCGAAATGCTAACCAAAGCACAGGCTCGTTTGCAACGATCCAGCGGACTGGTTTTAGCCGCTGTTTCTACAGCACGAAGCGAAAATGTCTCAGGGCTACTTGCAGGCGAGCGCATCGCGAAACGCGCTGCTGCCATGCTCGCGGGTCGAAATTCAACGGACCTTGTAGATCTCGATCGGTTTTCCAGCGGTCGTCCGGTCCAGTTCGAGCCATTGCGGCACGTCGCCTCGCAGCAGCTCCGCGACAAGACCCTTGGGAGCGTCGAGAGCCAGCGATATCTCTTCGGTGTTGTCGCGACAGATTGCGATCAATCCCACATGCTCGCGCTCGATGACGGCGCGGGCGGCGTCCGGCGTTCCCATGAACGCATCGAGCATGGCGAGGTTGCCGCCGACATTGCGGTGGTAGGGGCCGGCCAGCGCCCGGTGGCCGGTGAACGTCAATATTCCCGAGCCGAGGTTGGACGAGGCAAGCACCGTCGTCGCCGGCATGGCGGCAAGATCGTTGAAGTCGCCCGGCTTGCCGCAGGTCACGGCATGGTCGGGATCGGAGTTGATCCGCTGCGGCGCCTTTTGCACCACGGATTGCGCCGCGACCGCAACCCCCGCCCAGGTCGCGTTGAGCGAGACCAGCCACGCCATGGCAATGCCCATAGAGATGCGCCATGATGGCGCGGCGCCCGCCCGCAGGCGGATTTTTGCAATCCAGGCCGAGAGCGGCAGCACCGCGAACGCGACGGAGAAAGTCGAGCCGCGCACCTGCCAGAGGCTGACGCCGAAGGCGACAACCAGCAGGATGGCGGCGAGCATTTCCTCGCGCCGCAAGCGACGGCTTCGGAGCTGAAAGCCGATCAGCAGGATCGCGATGAAGGGCGTCACGTAGCGCGCCGCCATCAGCTTCGGCTGATGGACCGCGACGCTCCAGAAAGGCTGCGCTTCGACGACGTCGTTCAGCCAATAGGTGCGGATACGCCCGTCCAAGCCGGCATAGGGCGATGCCAGGCATTGCGGGAAAAACACGATGACGGCGGCCGCCACCGCCGCCGCCAGCGCCAGCATTGAAAGAAGCCGTGCCCGGGCCGTCGACGCGGTCAATGCAGCGGCTGTCGCGAGGCCGAAGCCGGACAGTGCGGCAACCGCGAACTGGAAGGACGAGAAGGCGTCGCACTGGGCCACACCCCAGTCGGCCGGCCGGACGGTCGCGACGAAGACCAGGAAGGCGATGCAGGCAAATCCGAAGCCAAAACCCCGTGCCGTGACGCGCTCCCTTTCGTCGAGGATGAACAGGACCGCGGCACAGATGCCGAGCACCGCCACATAGGGTGCGGTCTCCATGCCGACGGCGAGCGTAAGGCCTGCGCAGATCCCCGAAAAAAGGGCCGCGGGCGGCGAGGAGGGCGCTTCCATGAGGAACCAGAGGCTGGCCGCCGTCAGCAACAGCTGGACATTGTGGTGATCGATCACGCCGGGGTTGTAGATCACAAGGAAGAAGAGTGCGGCCGTCGACAGGATGACCGAGGGCATCGCGACATTCGCGCCGGCGAAACGCTGCGAGGCGCGCATGAGCGCGAATATGGTCAGCCCGTAAAGCAAGGTCGGCCAGATGATCTGCGCGGCCCGTTCGGCGGTGGCGGCGCCGGCGCCTAGCGCATCGAAGGCGATGATGATCAGCGCGAGCGGCGCGTCGACCAGCCGCGACCAGTGCATGAGGAATCCGCCAGAGATGCCCATCCGGTATTGGTGGAGATCGAACCAGCCCTGGCCGCCGAGCAGGTCGCGGACCTCGACCAGACGCAGCATGCTATCGTTGTCAGCGCCATAGTCGCCAAGCGTCGAAAAACCGGAAAACGCGTTGATCGTCAGCACCACCAGCGTGGCGCACAACGCAAGCAGAAGGTCGTTTTTCCAACCGGTGCCTTGCACGATCATGCTGGTCGCGATGCCCTGGAGAATTTCCCGCGATCCTGCATCATCTGGCGTAACAAAGCGTAAAGCGTCGGCCCCGGTCGACGGAATCGCCAGGCGAGGGCATGGTCGGTCCAAAAATACTTAAGTCATGACTTGACTGTCCGATATTTCGGGATTACTCAAGTCCATGCTTAAGTATTCCGAGATCGATGGCATTCTCAGGGCTCTGGTCGAGCCGACCCGCCGGTCGATCCTGGAAAGGCTGAGCCAAGGACCTGCGACCGTCAGCCAGCTGGCGGAGCCGTTCGGCATGACGTTCGCCGCCGTATTGCAGCATCTGCAGGCGCTGGAGGCCTGCGGGCTTATTCGCAGCGAAAAGATAGGGCGGGTGCGCACCTGCCGCATCGAGCCGGGCGGGCTTGCCCCGCTCGCTGACTGGATCGCCGAGCGCCGCATACCCGCGGAACGCCAACTCGACCGTCTGGGCGAAATCCTCGCCGAGGCAGATCAATCGACTGCAAGAAATCGGGACAAGCAAAAGGACAAAACGAAATGAACCAGATAGCCCACGCAAAGGACGAGCAATCCGTCATTCACTCCACCTTCACGATCGAACGGACCTATCCGCAATCGCCGACCAAAGTCTTCCACGCCTTTGCCGACAAGGCGACGGTAAGGCGCTGGCGGATCGACGGCGATGGTTTTGCCATTGCCGAATTCACCTTCGATTTCCGCGTCGGCGGCGGCGAGGTCTCGCGGTTCAGTTATCAGGGCGGCCCGGAGATCAGGCTGGATGCGCAGTTCCAGGACATCATTGCCGACCAGCGCATTGTGTTCTCCTATCGAATGGCGATCGGGTCGCAGACGATGTCGGCATCGCTCACCACCGTCGAGCTCACGCCTTCGGGCGAAGGCACGCGCCTGACCTACACCGAACAAGGCGCCTTTCTCGATGGCGTCGATTCGGCTCAAGGACGGGAAGAAGGCACCCGCGGTTTGCTTGAGGCCTTGGCCGCTGAGCTTCAGAGGTCGAAATAGCCTCGGTCCCGCTCCAAGGCACGGGCCGTCCCGCGGGCGGGGTGCCGGCGTCGTCACGGTTGCGATGCGTTGACTGCGACCCAATCACAGCTTTTTGGCCGCGATCCAGATCACATGGCGGGCGCTGCGCTTGCCGCGGGCCCGCGTGTTGACCTCCTCGACCGCGAATCCGGCCTGCTTCAGCCGCCGGGTGAAACCGCTGTCCGGTCCTTGCGACCAGACCGCCAGCACGCCGCCGTCTTTCAATGCGGCACCAGCGGCGGCCAGGCCGGCCGCGCTATAGAGCGAGTCGTTGCCCTTGTAGACGATGCCTTCGGGACCATTGTCGACGTCGAGCAGGATGGCGTCCCAGGCGGCCTTCTCCGCCCTTATCAATTGCCCGACATCGACTTCGCGAATGCTGACGCGGGGATCCTCGAGGCAGCCGTCGAAGATGGCGGACATCGGGCCGCGCGCCCAGGCGATCACCGCTGGGACAAGTTCGGCGACGGTGACGGTGGCGTTGTCGCCCAGCGCGGCGAGAGCGGCGCGCAAGGTGAAGCCCATGCCGAGCCCGCCGATGAGGATGCTTGGCTGCTTGCGGTCGGCGATCCGCTGGCAGGAAAGCCTGGCGAGAGCTTCTTCCGAGCCGCTGAGTCGGCTATTCATCAGCTCATTTGCGCCCAGCATGATCGAGAATTCGGAACCGCGCTGCTTCAGGCGAAGTTCCTGGCCACCGTCGGGCGTGCGGGCCGAATCAAGCTGAACCCAGGGGATCATGGCCTGATTCCAATCCTTGGGATCATGCTCTAGACCGCGACTGCCGGCTGGCTCCAGCGGGCGGCGAGCAGCCGATAGGGAATCAGCGCCACCACGGCGATGATCAGCTTGACGGACAGATCGCCAAGCGCCCAGGAGACCCAACGCATCGTCTCGACGGGCAGCACGCCCAGCAGCGGCGCGGGCTCCAGCGCGAAGCTGTCGTTGGGGCCGGTAAAAGCGAAGGCGGCGGAAAAGGCGACGCCGAAGAAGACGACTGTGTCGAAGACCGAGCCGACCAGCGTGCCGACGATCGGCGCGCGCCACCAGCTCTGCCGGCGCAGCCGGTTGAAGACGGTGACATCGAGCAACTGCGCGGTCAGGAAGGCGGCACCCGAAGCGGCGGCGATGCGCACCAGCCGGCTGGCGGCGGTCTCGAACTCGATCAGGCCGTGGCGGAACAGGAAGGGCGGGATCACAATCGAGCAGATCACCGCCGTCATGAAGCCGACGAACACCACCTTACGCGCCACGGCCGGGCCATAGCGGCGGTTGGCGAGGTCGGTGACCAGGAAGGAGAAAGGATAGGTGAAGGCACCCCAGGTGAGCAGGTCCGCCAGCGACAGGCCGCCGACCTGGCCCTGCATCGGGAACTGGACAAGGATATTCGACGCCACGACGACAAGCGCCATGGCGGCCACGAAGGGCAGGTATCGCGTCAGGAAGTTCATTTTTTTATCCTGGGTAATGGAACCAGCTGAGCGTCATGTCGACGCTCGCTCATATTTCGAGCGCCGGGTCGAGCCGGTACTCGAGGCGGTCGTCCCGCTTGAAAGCTGGTTAAGCGGCCGGCTGCTGGGCGAGCTTCTTGGCGATCTGCTTCTTCAAGAGGCGGGCGCGCTGCGACAGCTCCTTGGCATCGGCCTTGGCCAGGAACGCGTCGAGGCCGCCGCGATGCTCGACCGAACGCAACGCGTTGGCCGAAATGCGCAGGCGCACGTTCTGGTTCAGCGCTTCGGAGATGAGCGTGACATTGACCAGGTTCGGCAGGAAGCGGCGCTTGGTCTTGTTGTTGGCATGGCTCACATTGTTGCCGGTCTGGACTGCCTTGGCAGTGAGCTCGCAGGTACGGGACATCGATCTAACCTTCAGTTCTAATCCTGCCAAACCATTTAGCCCGCGCCAGGCGGCGCGCGGTCTCGGTCAGGCGGCCTTTGGAAAAGTTGGCGTTCCATAGTTGCATTTCGCCAATACGTCAAGCTCCGCCAGATGCACCGCCACCGGATGCGCTCCATATAAAGGCCGGATTTTGACCTATAAGCCCCTCGCGAAGGGACATGCCAGGCTGGGAACCATAGCGTTTCCGGCCAAAACCGCCAAGGACCGCCATGCTTCGCCCCTGCCACGCACTTGCAACCCTAATTGCCGCCAGCGTGCCCGCGACAAGCTTCGCCGCGGCCAGCCCGCAATCTTTCAAAGGCGAATATACCGTATCGTTCCTCGGCCTCTCGGTGGCCAGAGCAACATTTTCGAGCCGCTACGACGGCGATACCTACGCGATCGACGGCACCGTTTCGGCCGCCGGCCTCGCCAGAATATTCGACGACACCAAGGGTACGATCTCTTCGAAGGGCACCATCGCGGGCAAACAGATGCGGCCGCGGGTGTTCCGGGCCGACTACACCTCCGGCAAGAAGGCTTCCGTCGTCGATATCCGCTTCGCCAACGGCGCGGTCACTTCGACGCAGGTCATTCCAGGGCCGGGAAAGCGCAACCCAAAGACCTGGGTGCCTGTCGGCGCCGGCGACCTCAAATCGGTGCTCGACCCGATGGCGGCGACCGTCATCCATGCCGACAGCCTCGACAAGGTCTGCGGGCGAACCGTCAAATTCTATGACGGCGAGATGCGCGCCGACCTGACGCTGACCTATGCCTCGAAAGGCTCGATCGCGGTGCCCGGCTACAAGGGCGATACGGTGACTTGCAGGATGGGCTTCGAGCCGGTGGCGGGTTACCGCAAGGGCCGCAAGGCGCTGGACTTCCTAAAGAACAAGAGCCGCATGATGGTGACGTTTGCACCGGTCGGCCAATCCGGCGTATATGCGCCGATCCGCGCCACGGTCGGCACCCAGATCGGTCCGCTGACAATCAGCGCGCGAAAGTTCGAAGCAGTAGAGTAGGCGCCGTCGCGCGCCGCCGGGGACAGCTATGGCGCGCGCAACACTGATCGGTTTTTCAGCGGTCACCATGTGGGCACTGCTGGCGCTGCTCACCGACGCTTCGGGGCAGGTGCCGCCGTTCCTGTTGTCGGCCATCACTTTCGCCATCGGCACCTGCGTGGGGCTGGCGGCGCGGCTGGTGATGCCGGCCACCGACAGAAGCCAGATGATCCCTCGCCAAGTCTGGGTGATCGGCATAGCCGGGCTGTTCGGCTACCATTTCTTTTACTTCACGGCGCTGCGCAACGCGCCGGCGGTCGAGGCGAGCCTGATCGCCTATCTGTGGCCGCTGCTGATCGTGCTGGGCTCGGCGCTGATGCCGGGCGAGCGGCTTGCCTGGAACCATGTCGTCGGTGCGCTGCTCGGCCTTGCCGGCACCTTCCTGATCGTCACCAAAGGCGGCGGGCTCGCTTTCGATGCGCGTTACGCCTTCGGCTATGCGATGGCCGCCGTCTGCGCGCTTTTGTGGTCGTCCTATTCGCTGCTGTCGCGGCGTTTCCCATCGGTGCCGACCTCGATCGTCACCTGGTTCTGCGCGGCGACATCGGTGCTTTCATTTGTCTGCCACCTCCTTCTGGAGAAGACCGTTCTGCCGGATGGTCCCGGCCAGTGGCTGGCGGTCATCGGGCTCGGCCTGATGCCGGTGGGCGCCGCCTTCTATGCCTGGGACATCGGCGTCAAGCGCGGCAACATCCAGGTGCTGGGCGCCGCAAGCTATGCCGCGCCGCTTCTGTCGACGCTGGTGTTGATCGCGGCCGGCGTCGCCGAGCCGTCGCCGCGCATTCTGGCCGCCTGCGTTCTCATCACGGGTGGCGCGGCGCTGGCGGCGAAGTCGCTGCTGATGCGCAAGCCGGCGGCCAAAGAGGTGAGTGCATGATGCCGTTTCCAGGCGGCATCGAGGCCAACGCCAATGCAACGCTGCTGTTTTCGTTTGTCGCGGCGGCAATCTACGCCTTTGCGCTCGACATGCCGCCGAAGCTGACGCGAACGGCGGCAAAGACGCTTGCCGTCGCGTTCCTGGCCGTGCTTGCCGCCATGCAAGGTGGTCCGCTGCTGCTTGTCGTGGCGCTCGCGCTCAGCGCCATCGGCGACGCCTTCCTGTCGCGCGATGGCGAAAAGGCCTTTCTCGGCGGGCTAGCGAGCTTTCTCACCGCCCACATCGTCTTTGTCGCGCTGTTCCTGAAGACAGGCGGAGGGCTCGAACTGTTGAGCGCGCAGTCCTGGCGGGGCGCGATCGCCTTGGCCATGGCCGCATTCAGCATCGTCATGCTTGCCGCGCTCTGGCGCCGCGTCGGGCCGCAATTGCGCATCCCGATCGCCGTCTATGTCGCGGCAATCCTGGCCATGGGCCTTTCGGCGCTCACGATCAGCTATCCCTGGGTGATCGCCGGCGCGGTGCTGTTCATGGCGTCGGACGGGCTGCTGGCGGCCGAGCGCTTCCTGCTCGCGGCGATCTCGCCGCATCGAATGTGGATACGCTACGCGGTCTGGGTGCTTTACTACGCCGCCCAACTGGCGATCACGCTGGGTTTCCTGCTCGGTTAGAGCATTTCACCGTTTCACGGAAACGGCGAAACGTTCTATCTCTTTGTTTTGACGCAATTCCTGACGGAAAACCGTGTCACACGTTTCCTGGAATTGCTCTAGGCGATTTTCGGCCGCCAGCCGGGCTCGGCCAGCTCGAAGGCGGCGAAATCAAAGCCGGGCGCCACCGTGCAGCCGACCAGCGTCCATTCGCCGAGGCTGCGCGCCGATTGCCACCAGCCGGCCGGCACGACGATCTGCGGCCGCTCGCCCGCGGCCAGGGCCGCGCCCAGCACCTGCTCGATGACGCTGCCGGAGCCTTGCTCATGCATCGACAACGCCAGCGGCGCCCCGGCATAGAAATGCCAGACCTCGGCCGCGTCCTTCACCCGGTGCCAGGCCGAGAGCTGGCCTTGCTCCAGCAGGAAGTAGATCGCGGTCGAATGGCCTCGCCCGCCTGCCGCGGCGTCGCGAAACGTCTCGGCATACCAGCCGCCTTCCGGGTGCGGCTGCAGGCCTAGCGTTGCAATGATCTCGGCGGCGCTGGTCATTGGCGGTCTTTGCGATGCATGCCGTGCCTTTTGGACGGCGAAGCTTGGGACTAGAAATTGTCCTTGCGCTTGCGGATCTCGGCAAACACCTCGGCATCCGAAGCCTTCTCCATGCCGAGATGCTTGCGGATCGCCGGGTCGTGCCAGCGCAGGAACGGGTTGGTCGACAATTCCTCGCCGATGGTCGTCGGCAGCGTCGGCTTGTTGTCGGCGCGCAGCGCCTCGATCCTTGCCGCGCGTTGCTTGAGCACCGGGTTGCCCGGGTCGACGGTCACCGCGAAGCGGGCATTGGCCAAAGTGTATTCGTGGCCGCAATAGATGACGGTTTCGGCGGGCAGCGCTGCCAGCTTCTTCAGCGATTCATACATCACCGGCGGTTTGCATTCGAACAGGCGGCCGCAACCCAGCGCAAACAGCGTGTCGGCGGTGAAGCCCACCTTCGAGGCCGGGAGATGGTAGGAAACGTGGCCGGCGGTATGACCGGGCGTCTCGATGACCTCGATCCGTTCCTCGCCAAGGCGCACGACCGAGCCTTGGCTGACCGTCTCGTCGATGCCGGGGATTTTTGCCTTCTCGGCTTCCGGGCCGACGATGCGCAGCTTGAAGCGTTCCTTCAGCGCCAGATTGGCTTCGACATGGTCGGCATGATGGTGCGTGGTCAGGATCAACGTCGGCGTCCAGCCGGTGCGCTTGATCGCCGCCAGGATCGGCGCCTCCTCCGGCGCGTCGATGATCGCCGTCTGCCCGCTTTTTGGGTCGTGAACCAGCACGCCGAAATTATCGGTGCGACACATGAACTGCTCGATTTCGACGGGCATCGGCATCTTTCTCCGTTATCGCCGCAGACATAGGGCGGGCCGCGGGCGATGTCATCCGCGTTTGTTGAACTTGGGCCTTTGTTGAACTTGGCATTTATCGCGGCTACCGTCGCGCGCATGCATTCGGATATCGTCGATCTGCGTTCCTTCTACTCGACCACGCTCGGGCGTCTGGCCGAGCGTTCGATCACCATGGCGCTGTCGTCCATATGGGCTGTAGTTCCCAACGAACGGCTGGTCGGCCTCGGCTACACGCTGCCATGGCTGGAGCGGTTTGGCGCCGATGCCGAGCGCGTCTTCGCCTTCATGCCGGCGACGCAGGGCGCGGTGGTGTGGCCGGCGTCGGGGCCAACGGCGACGGCGCTGGTCTTCGACGAGGAATTGCCGCTGGTCGATTCCTGCATCGATCGCATACTCCTGGTGCATTCGCTCGAACATGCCGAAAACCCGCGCGAGACGCTGAACGAGATCTGGCGCGTGCTGTCGCCCGCAGGGCGTGTCGTCATCGTCGTGCCCAACCGCCGCGGTGTGTGGGCCCGGTTCGAGCACACGCCCTTCGGCAACGGCCGGCCGTTCTCGCGCGGCCAGTTGACCGAGTTGCTGCGCGAGGCGAATTTCACGCCAGCCGCATGGTGTGACGCGCTGTTTTTCCCGCCATCGCCGCGGCGCTTCATGATGCGGTTCCACAATGTGCTGGAGAAGGCTGGCCGGCGGTTCTGGCCGATCTTTTCGGGCGTCATTGTCGTCGAGGCGCAAAAGCGGCTCTACCAGGGCGTGCCCGTCGCGCAGCGCGCCTCGCGCCGCGTCTTCGTGCCGGTCTTCTCGCCGCAGGGCGCGACGAGGCTTGGCCGGCAGGTGACCGATGCCGCGCCCGGCCAAGTGACGCGTTCGTGATCGCTACCGCTTCTTGCATCGCGCGGCGGTCGTCACCCTATCTGAGGATGCTCGAACAGCGGAATGCGCGCCTGGCACGGCTCGTGACCGCTGCCGAAAATCAGGAATATCCTTCATGCCAAACCGAACCGATAAAAAGCCAGCCCCGCGAAAGGCCGCCGTCTCGGTCGAGGCGAGCAGCCTCGCCGACCAGGTGGCGACGATCAAGCTGGGGCTGAAGTTCTCGCCGGTGCGCCGGCAGCTTGCCTGGGTCTCGATCGGCATCGTCGCCGTCATCATCGCGACCTCGATCGGTCAGGTCCTGCTCAACCGCTGGAACCAGCCTTTCTACGATGCGCTGGCCAGGCGCGACATGGCGGACTTCCTGCATCAGCTCCTGGTCTTTGCGGCCATTGCCGGCGGACTTCTGGTGCTCAACATCGGCCAGACCTGGCTCAATCAGATGATTCGCTTGAGGTTGCGTCAGGCGCTGACGCTTGACCTGATCGATCAATGGATGCGTCCGGCGCGGGCCTTTCGGCTGGCCAATGCCGGCGCCATCGGCGTCAATCCCGACCAGCGCATGCAGCAGGACGCCGCGCATCTATCGGATTTGTCGACGGATCTCGGGGTCGGCCTCCTGCAGTCGTTCATCCTGCTGGTCTCCTTCATCGGCGTGCTGTGGGAACTGTCTTCCGGCTTCGTGTTCCACGTCGGCGGCTATTCATTGGCGATACCGGGCTACATGGTCTGGGCCGCCTTCATCTATGCCGGCACCGCCTCGTGGCTGAGCTGGCTGGTCGGGCGACCGCTGATCAGCCTCAACAGCGAGCGCTACACGCGCGAGGCGGAGCTGCGCTCCTCCATGGTTCGGGTCAACGAGAATGTCGACGCCATCGCGCTCTACCATGGCGAGGCCGATGCCAGGCACCGGCTGGAACTCGACCTGGATACTGTGCTCGGCGCCATGCGGCGCATTTACACCGCCCAGATCAACCTCTCCTGGGTGACCGACACCTATGGCTGGATAACCGTCGTGGCGCCGATTCTGGTCGCCTCGCCGGTCTATTTTTCGGGCGACATCAGTTTTGGCGGGCTGATGATGGCGGTTGGCGCGTTCAACCAGGTCCATTCGTCGCTGCGCTGGTTCATCAACAACATCGGCAGCATCGCCGACTGGCGCGCGACGCTGATGCGCGTGGCGGATTTCCGCATCGCGCTGGAGGAAACCGACGCGCTGCATGACAAGGAAAAACGCATCCAGTTCGGCGAAAACGCCGATGGCAAGCTGACTCTCAACAAGCTCGAAGTGGCCTCGCCGGAGGGCTGCACCAGGCTTGCCCAGACGGATGTCGAAATCCATCCCGGCGAGCGTGTGATGATCACTGGCGAGCCGGGGGCCGGCAAGACATTGTTCTTTCGCGCCATTGCCGGCCTGTGGCCGTGGGGGAGCGGCAGCATCGGCCTGCCTGCCGGAGAAGCCCCGATCTTCGTGCCCCGCGTTCCGTATTTCCCGGCCGCCACGCTGCGCGAGGTTCTCGATCATCCGAACGGATCGGCGCCGACCAGCGATGCCGAAATCTCGGCGGTGCTTGCCGAGGTCGGTCTCGAACGGCTGTCGTCCTCGCTCGACCACCGCGGGCGCTGGGAACGTGAGCTGGGCGACGATGAGCAGCGCGCGCTTGCCTTCGCCCGGCTCGCCGTGCGGAAACCAAAATGGGTGGTCATCGACGAAGCGTTGGACGCGTTCGACGGCCCGTCGCTGCGGCGCGTGCTGGCGATGCTGCAGACGCGGCTGCCCGATGCCGCCATCCTCAATATCGGGCGCGGGCTGCACAACACCCAGTTCTTCCCGCGCGCGTTGAACATCGTGAAGGATACGGGCGCACCGGCGCTGAGGCCGGCCCGCGTGCGGGCCGGGGCGATCGAACCGCCACCACCGGCCGCCGCCCGCGCCAAGAAGAAATAGCTTTATTTCGCCGTGATCGCCGGGAACAATCGCCTGTGACGTCAGGATGCTCGCGGCCATGCTCGGGATGCTCAGCCTGCTTGCCTGCCTAGCCTGCGCCGAGGCGGCGCCCCTGCCAGACGTCGGCGACGGCGCGGCGGTAGATGTAGAACTCGTCCTTGCCGTCGACATCTCGCAGTCGATGGATGAGGAGGAGTTCGCCCTGCAGCGCGCCGGCTATGTCGAAGCGTTGCGTCACCCCGACTTCATCGATGCCGTGCGCTCGGGTTCCAAGGGCCGCATCGCGCTCGCCTATTTCGAATGGGCGGGCGGGGTGCGCGACGACGGGGTCATCGCCTGGCAGATCGTCGACGGCGAGGACAGCGCCTATGCCTTCGCCGATAAGATCGCCGCGCGGCCGTTCCGCAGCTTTCGCGGCACTTCGATCTCCGGCGCTCTCGGCTTCGGCACCGGGCTACTCGAGAGCACCGGCTTTTCGGCGCCGCGGCGCGTCATCGACATATCGGGCGATGGGCCCAACAACACCGGGCCGCCGGTCGCCACGATCCGTGACGCCGCTGTCGCCAAGGGCATCGTCATCAACGGCCTGCCGATCCTGATCAGCCCGTCGCCGAGCGTCAGCCGTCTCGACCGCTACTATGCCGATTGCGTCACCGGAGGCGCAGGCTCCTTCGTTCTTCCGATCTACGCGGCGTCGGAATTCTCGACCGCCATACGCCGCAAGCTGATCCAGGAGGTTAGCGGCCTCCCCGACGCCAGGTCAGTTCGCGTCGAGGACACAACGCCCGTCGATTGCCTGCTGGGCGAGCGCCTGCGGCAACGGTTTTCCGATCCCTATTTTCCGGAACTCGACAGATAGAGGAAGGAGAGCATGATGTAGCCCGAAAACCGCTTCACGCTTTTCGGCATCATGCTCTGGTCAACGGCTTTGCTCTTTCAGACCGCCCGCGCGCCGTATTTGGCGCGGAACTCGTCGTAGCAATCGCGGCGCCAGCGGCGGCCGACGACATAGCCGCGCAAGAGTTCGGTCGGCGAGTAGCCGAGCGACTTGGACGACCGGTTGGCGTGATAGCCTGAAAACGCCTGCAGCAGCCTGCCCTTGAGGATATCGGCGATGATCTGCCGCGCGATCATGTAGGGGGAACGTCGGGATAGCGGTCGGCGATATAAGGATGCTTGTCGATCAAATTGGCGTAGGCCTCAACATAGCCGTCGCGGCGGCCGGAGATCGAATTCTCCGAATTGTACTTCTTCCAGTCGATGTCCTCCAACAGCAAGGCGCCGCTGCGTTGGGCAAAGCGCAGCAGCAATTCGCGGTCCTGCATGCGCGTCACGTCGCTGTCGTAGCCGCCGATCGCCAGCAGCGACCGGAGCCTGGCCGTGATCGCCGAACCGGCAATGAAGATGGTCTGCGAGACCAGGGCGCTGCAGGGTGCTCTTGTCGAGGAAGGCGCCGCGATTGATGCATTTGGTGCTGCGCCCGCCCTTCATCGACAGGGAGGAGCTAATCAGCACCTCGAGCGAAGGGTTTTCGTCGAAGTGCGCCAGCGTCCGCTCCAGCCGGTCCGGCAAATAGACGTCGTCGGAATCGAGGAAAGTCACGACCGGTGCCCGCGCGCGTTCTATGCCGGCATTTCGAGCGGATCAGCCTTGGGTCGCGGATTTCGGCACGCGCAGCGGCCGTGCCGTCCGTCGAACCATCATCGACCACGATGTGCTCGAAGCGGGTAAATGTCTGCGCCAGAACGCTTTCCACCGCGCGTAAGACCTGGCTGCGCCGGTTGTGCGTCGGCGTGATTACTGCAATTTGTGGAGCATCCTCGCTCGACGTCGGGTTGCCGCTGCCGGCGGGACCCGGCGTTTGTCTGATGGGTCTGATGGTTATCTCGTCTCCCACTTCTGACTCGCGGCCGACGATATAAAAAAGCCACCCCTTGTGTCACGCCGCGCTCGCCAAGAAATACTGGAGTTGGCGGCCTTCCGCAGCATTCCGGTTGATGGCAACACAATTGGCTTTCCGGTTCTGGCGAGACAGTCCGCCGGTCAGAGCCACGGGCCGACTTTTGCCGATGACCTCCGAGGTAATCGACTGGACTACCTGGCTTTTGCATGATGATCCCATGAGGCCAAGCGGCTTCGACCCATGAAGGAGCAGGATTATGACCGCCTACGCCGTTGCCCATATGCGCCAAGTCACGCCGGGCCCCTGGATGATCGAATATCTCGGCAGGATCGACGCCACGCTGGCGCCGTTCGGCGGCCGCTTCATTGTCCATGGCGGCGATGTCGAGGTCATCGAGAACGGCTGGCCCGAGCATCTGATCGTCATCGAATTTCCGGACAGGCAGCATGTACGGGACTGGTATCGGTCGCCCGCCTATCAACAGATCGTCAAACTGCGCACTGATAACTCCGAATCCGACGTTATTTTCGTCGACGGCGTCGAGCATCCGCACGAGGCGACGGATGTGCTTGGCTGAATGGCGGGCGTCAAGCAAGACTTGTGGAGTTCGCCCGTAGCATCATCGCTTCAGCAAAAACACTGCCTGCTGGCCGAAGAAATTCCAGAACCACCAGGGCATCGAAAGGCCGATCTTCTGGCCGTTGGCGTCGAGCGCGGTCGCCTTCTCGACCGTCGCGCCGAGCTCCTCGCACAGATTGACGAAGTCGCGGATGGTGCAAAAGTGGATGTTGGGCGTGTCGTACCAGGAGTAGGGCAGGTCCTTGGTGACCGGCATCCTGCCCTTGATCAGCAGCGAAAAGCGCACGCGCCAGTGGCCGAAATTAGGGAAGGAGACGATGGCGCGGTTGCCGATCCTGAGCAACTGGTCGAGCACGACCTTCGGGTTGCGCGTCGCCTGCAGGGTCTGCGACAGCACGACGAAGTCGAAACCCTGGTCGGCGTAGAATTCGAGGTCGGTGTCGGCGTCGCCCTGGATGACGGAGAGGCCGCGCGCCACGCATTCGTTGACGCCACGCTGCGACAGTTCCAGCCCGCGGCCGTCGACCTGCTTGGTCTCCTGCAGAAGCTCCAGAAGCAGGCCGTCGCCCGAGCCGACATCGAGCACGCGCGAATTCGGCGGAATGAGATCGGCAACGACCTCGAGGTCGACGCGCTGGGCGCGGTTGACGCTCATGGCTTCGCCTCCTGCATGGCGCATGATCCCGGTACGCAAAGTCTGCAACTTTTTGCGTTCGCTGACCTTCGGTTCGGGGTCATGCGCTGAGCCCCCTGGCGCGGGCGGCGGAGGCGATGAAGCCGTTGATGGCAGCGAACAGTTCCGGCTCGTCGAGCAGGAAAGCGTCGTGGCCGCGATCGGTCTCGATCTCGACGAAGGAGACGGAAGCGCCGGCGGCGTTCAGGGCGTGCACGATCGAGCGGCTCTCCTCGGTCGGAAACAGCCAGTCGCTGGTGAAGGATACCAGGCAGAAGCGCGTTCTGGTGCCGGCGAAAGCATCGGCGAGCCGCCCGCCGTGATCGGCGGCAAGGTCGAAATAGTCCATGGCGCGGGTCAGATAGAGATAGGAATTGGCATCGAAGCGGTCGACGAAGGTCATGCCCTGATGGCGCAGGTAGCTTTCGATCTGGAAATCGGCATCGAAGCCGAAGGTGAGCGCCTCGCGGTCCTGCAGGTTGCGGCCGAACTTGCGATGCAGCGCCGCTTCCGAAAGGTAGGTGATGTGCGCGGCCATGCGCGCGACGGCGAGGCCTTTTTCCGGGCGCTTGCCGAAATCGATATATTTGCCGCCATGCCAGTCTGGATCGGCCATGACGGCTTGTCGGCCGACCTCGTGGAAGGCGATGTTCTGGGAGGAATGGCGGGCGCCGGTGGCGATCGGCAGGGCGCAGAACACGCGCTCCGAATGGCTGGCCGCCCATTCCAGAACCTGCATGCCGCCCATGGAGCCGCCAAGCACGCAAAACAGTTTTTCGATACCGAAATGGTCGACCAGCATCGCCTGCGCGCGCACCATGTCGCGGATGGTGATGATCGGCAGGTCGAGCCCGTAAGGCTTGCCGGTCGCCGGATTGGTCGAGGCCGGGCCGGTCGAGCCGAGACAGCCGCCGACGACGTTGGAGCAGATGACGAAGAAACGGTTGGTGTCGATGATCTTGCCGGGGCCAACCAGCACCTCCCACCAGCCCGGCTTGCCGGTCACCGGGTTGGTGTTGGCGACGTGCTGGTCGCCGGTCAGCGCATGGCAGACGAGGATGGCGTTGGAGCGCGCGTCGTTGAGCGTGCCGTAGGTCTGGTAGGCGATCTGGAAAGGCGCAAGGAAGGTGCCGGCGTCAAGCTTCAGCGGCTTGTCGAGGCCGAACTGCAGCACCGGGCTCGACGGGTGGTCGGCCTCGTCCTTGGTTCTTGCAGCGCGCTGAGCGGCCATGTCCGTCCCCATCCTGTCCGCATCGGTCGCGTCCCGGTGCGGTGTCCGGCCAGCAGCGGACAATAAAAAACCGGCTTGCCGTCGCAAAGCCGGTTACAGGTTGCAAACGGCCCTTTAGCGAGTTGTTTAACGTGGCTGCAAGCCGACCGGCCAAATCACCACGGAAGTCTGGCAGTCCTTCTAGGGCCAGCGCCGCGCTTCGTCAACGGGGCAGCATGCTTGCGCAAGCGCCGGCACTCGACATTCCGGGCCATGGCCTGTATTTCCGCTGCGGCCTTGAGGCCCCTCTCGACGGATTTGTGACATGAAGCAGGATCAGCCCCGTCCGACGCCCCGCGCAGGCATCATGGACATCGAGGCCTATGTGCCGGGCAAAAGCACGGCGCCCGCCGGTGTGACGAAAGTCTACAAGCTGTCATCGAACGAAAATCCACTGGGGCCTTCGCCCAAGGCGATCGAAGCCGCGCGCGAAGTGGCGGCTAGGCTGGACGTTTATCCGGATGGTTCCGCCCGCCGGCTGCGCGAGGCGATCGCCGAAGTGCACGGCCTCAACCCGGCAAACATCATCTGCTCCAATGGCTCCGACGAGATCCTCGGGCTACTGGCGCAGACCTATCTCGCGCCCGGCGACGAGGCCGTGTTCACCGAGCACGCCTTCATGGTCTACAAGATCTACATCCAGGCGGCCGGCGCCAAGCCGGTGGCGGTCAAGGAAACCGACGAGCGCGCCGATATCGATGCGATCCTCGCCGCGATCACCCCGGCGACGCGGATCGTGTTCCTCGCCAATCCGAACAATCCGACCGGCACATATGTGCCGTTCCAGGAGGTGCGCCGGTTGCACGCGGCGCTGCCGAAGGACGTGCTTCTGGTGCTCGACGCAGCCTATGCCGAATATGTGCGGCGCAACGACTACGAAGCCGGCATCGAGCTGGCCGGCAGCTCCGAAAACGTGGTGATGACCCGCACCTTCTCCAAACTCGGCCTCGGCGGCGCGCGCGTCGGCTGGATGTACGGGCCGGCGCATATCGTCGATGCGATCAACCGGGTGCGCGGCCCCTTCAACGTCAACGCGACCGCGATCGAAGCCGGCATCGCCGCGATCCGCGACCGCGCCCATATCGAGCGCAGCGTGGCGCATAACGAGAAATGGCTGGCCTGGCTCAGCGCGGAGCTGACGGGACTTGGCCTGCGCGTCACGCCAAGCGTCGGCAATTTCTTGCTGATCCACTTCCCCGAAGGCAAGAAGCACTCGGCGGCGGCCGCGGACGACTACCTCAGTGCACGCGGTTACATCCTGCGCCGCGTTACCGGGTACGGCTTCCCCAATGCGCTGCGCATGAGCATCGGCACTGAAGAGGCCAATCGCGGCGTCGTCGACGCGCTCAAGACCTTCCTGAAAAGCTAGCACACCATGGCATCACCGATGTTCGAGAAAATAGCGCTGGTCGGCATCGGCCTGATCGGCTCGTCGCTGGCCCGCGTCATCCGCCGCGAAGGCCTGGCGCGCCACATCGCCATCGCGACGCGCAGCGCATCGACGCTCAAGCGCGCCGAGGAGCTTGGCCTTGGCGATTCCTACAGCACCGATGCCAGCGAAGCCGTGCGCGGTGCCGACCTTGTCATCGTCTCGGTTCCGGTCGGGTCATCCGGCGAGGTCGCGGCCGAAATCGCGCCGGCGCTGAAGAAAGGCGCCATCCTCACCGATGTCGGCTCGACCAAGGCCTCGGTGATCGCGCAGGTTGAGCCGCATGTGCCGGACGGCGTGCACTTCATCCCCGGGCATCCGCTGGCAGGCACGGAAAAGTCCGGCCCGGATGCCGGCTTCGCCGAGCTCTTCGAGAATCGCTGGTGCATCTTCACACCGCTGCCGGGTACCGATCCGGTAGCACTCGAGAAGCTTTCGGAATTCTGGCGGCGCTGCGGTTCCAATATCGATACGATGGACCCGCAGCATCACGACATGACCTTGGCCATCGTCTCGCACCTGCCGCATATCATCGCCTACAACATCGTCGGCACCGCCGACGATCTGGAAGCGGTGACCAAGAGCGAGGTCATTAAATATTCCGCTTCCGGTTTCCGCGACTTCACCCGCCTTGCCGCCTCGGACCCGACCATGTGGCGCGACGTGTGCCTGCACAACAAGGACGCGATCCTGGAGATGCTGGCGCGTTTCTCGGAGGACCTCGCCTCGCTGCAGCGCGCGATCCGCTGGGGCGATGGCGAGAAGCTGTTCGACCTCTTCACCCGCACCCGCGCCATTCGCCGCTCGATCATCGAGGCCGGCCAGGACATCGACGTACCGGATTTCGGCCGGCAAGCGGTCGAGCACCCGGCCAAACCCTAGGCTTCCGCACCGGATTTTGACCGGTCGGCTATGTCTGCGGCGGAAGGTGATAGATCTTCGAGATTGGCCGAAACGCCCACTCGGTCGTCATTCTCGGGCTTGATCGGCTTGACCCGAGAATCCATTCCGTGACGTTCGACATAGGGTGCAGCGGCGCAAAATTCTGTAACCGCTGCAATGCTTTAGCGTCACGGCATGGATCCTAGGTCTGCGCGTGGCTTCGCTCCTTGCTCCGCCCTAGGATGACGAGATGGGTAGACCGTCCGCCAAACCCCAGAGCTAGCACCGATCTCACGGCAAGGATGGTGAAGTCGAGGACCTAATCTTGTCCCGATGGCGGCCAATAGGTCGCCATCATGGCTAGCGTCTCGGCCCTGCCAGGCGCGCCAAGCCGGCCGCCGAAGCTTAGGCATTTGAGCGCGGCGGCGGCGCTGGCGAAGCGCAGGGCTTCTTCCATGGGCATGGCCTCGGCGAGGCCGACGGCGAAGGCGCCGTGGAAGACGTCGCCGGCGGCAAGCGTGTCAACCGCCTTGACCTTCGGAGCCTCGACATGGCGCACGCGCCCGGCCGTCCGGTCATGCCACCAGGTGCCGGCGGCGCCACCGGTCACCGCGACGAAGGCATCGGTGCGCGAGGCGAGGTCGGCGCAGGCGCTTTCAGGGTCGAGCGCGTGGCCGCAGACGATGCGCGCCGCCGGTTCGGAGGCGACGATATGCGAGGCCAAGGGCAGCAGGCGCTCCAGCACTTCGACCGGCGCGGTGTCGGCGTCCAGGATCGCCGGGCGGCCGATCGATCTGGCCGCGCCCAGGGCGAGTGCCGCGGCGCCAGGCCAGCGCACGTCGGTGAGCACGGCATCGAAGGCGGACAGGTCGGCTAGCGGCAGAGCCGCGGGATCGGCTTGCGTCTTTTTGTCGTAGAAAGGGACGATGATGCGCTCGCCATGCGCATCCACCAGGATCGCGGCCAGCGCCGAACGCGCGCCGACAACGCGACGGATGAGGCTGCAGTCGACGCCTTCGGCCTGAATGTCGGCGATCAGCCGGTCGCCGACCGGATCGTCGCCCGCGCTTGCCCAGAGCGAGACCTCGGCGCCGAGCCGATGCGCGGCGCAGGCGGCGCTCGTCGCCATGCCGGAGGCGATCTGGACACCGTCGCCAGCGATGAACTTGCCCTGATGCGCAGGCAGGGTCTCGACGCGTAGGATGGTGTCGAGGGTGAACGCGCCGACGCTGAGCAGTCTGACCGGCTTCGCCATCGCTGCGTTACTCGAGTGGCTTGATCTTGCCCAGCGGGATGAAGCCCAGCGAGGCCTTGCCCTTGACGATCCTGAGCGGCAAGGAAGGCTCCTTGCCGAGCATGGCAATGCCGGCAAATCCCCGCTCGATTTCACTTCTGTGCTCCGGTATGGCGTCCCCAAGGATGGCTGCCACTGCCTTGGGGTCCTTAAGCTTGATCGTCAGATTTGCGTCGATCATGCCTTCAGCGTCGACCGACAGGGGTCCCGACACGGTGATGCGTGCCGTCCCGTACGACAGGTCGAAACCAGCGATGTCGATCGACTGGCCGCGCAGGCTCTTCGGCGGCGCGGCAATCAACGCCACACCGTTCTTAAGCGTCACCTCGCCGCTGCCGTCAAGCGCCGGCAGCGCGCGCCCGCCAATGGCATCCGCATTGATCTCCAGATCGCCGAAGCTGCCGGCATAGTTGATATCCTGGCCGACCGGCTGCAACTGGCCGGCCGCCTTGCCGGCGCTGAACAATTGCATGGGATCCGTGTCGTCTTGCGGATCGGTCTGACCGGAGAGCCCTTCGGCCCGCAGCGAAACGCTCCTCGGCAGCGGCCATGACACTTTGACATTGGCCTGCAACTGGTCCCAATCGATCCAGAGCGGCGGCATGCCGGGCGCCATGGTCCTCAGCGGCCCGCGCAGGTCGGCGACCGGCGACAAAGGTCCGGTGATGTCGGCGACGGCGTTGAAGCTTCCGGTGGAGGCGGCGACTTTCCGGGCGTCGTCCTCATAGGCGATGTTGTCGCAGGAGACCGTGAAGCTCATCGGATAGCCGCTGACGGCGAGGTTGGCGCAGCCGGCGGCGATACCCTTGCTGCCCAGTCTCGCCACCGCCTGGTCGGCTTCGGTCTTGAGCCTGTCGGCGAGATAGAACCAGCCGCCGCTGTAGATGGCGAAAAGCACGACAAGAAATGCGGCAAGCCAGAATAGCCGGCGGCGAAGTTTGGGCGGTCGCTCGTCACTTGACGTCATGCTGTGGCTCTCGTTAACCCCTCATGTGGCGAGCGGGCATTCACTCTCACGCAAACAGCGGGGGACAGAAGAAGCACCTTGACGGTGCGGTGTCGCTCACTCGAATGCGATCAGGCTTGGCGATATGGGCGATTTTTGGGTTTTTGGCTATGGGTCGCTGATCTGGCGGCCCGGATTCGCCCATGTCGAGACACGCCGCGCCCGGCTCTACGGCTACCGGCGCTCGCTTTGCGTCTATTCCTTCGTGCATCGCGGCACGCGCGGGCGGCCTGGCCTGGTGCTCGGCCTCGACCGGGGCGGCTCCTGTATCGGCCTGGCCTACCGCGTTCCCGGCAATTTGCGCGACGAGGCGCTTTCCTATCTGCGCGAGCGTGAGCTGGTGACCAGCGTCTATCGCGAACGTCTTCTCGATATCCGGCTGGATGGCAGCGGTTCGGTCGAGGCGATCGCCTACATCGTCGACCGGCAGCATGAGCAATATGCCGGCGCGCTCGACGCCGATCATGCGGCCGAAATCGTTCGCGGCGCCGTCGGCCAATCCGGGCGCAACGAGGACTATGTTCTCAGCACGCTCGAGCACCTCGAGGCGCTCGGCATCCGCGATCACTGGCTGGAGGAGGTGGGCCGCAAGGTCGCATCTTCGTGATGGGCATTTCCGGCGAAATGATCGCCTCCAATGCTCTACCTCTTTGTTTTTACGCAATCCAGGACGCAAGGCTACGACGAAACCGCCGAGCCTGGCCCTGCGCACCTTCGCTGGAATTGCTCTGGTCCGATCAAAAAAGCAAAGCCATGCCTTTGACCTCGGCCGGGCACGACCTAGCTTAGCGGCAACCCATCCCCCCAGGCATCAGGCCCTTCCAGCATCACGGAGATCAGTCTTGCAGAAACGCCGTCTCGGTCGCACCGACCTTTCCATCGCGCCGCTGGTCCTGGGAGGCAACGTCTTCGGCTGGACCGCCGACGAGAAGACTTCGTTCGATCTGCTCGACCGGTTCGTCGGCGCAGGCTTGAACGCCGTCGACACGGCCGATGCCTATTCGCGCTGGGCTCCCGGCAACAAGGGCGGCGAATCGGAAACCATCATCGGCAAATGGATGAAAAGCCGCGGCAACCGCGACAAGGTGGTGATCATCACCAAGGTCGGCTCCGACATGGGCCAGGGCAAGCGCGACCTCTCCGCCGCGTATATCGAAAAGGCGGTCGATCAATCGCTGAAGCGGCTGCAGGTCGATGTCATCGACCTTTATCTGTCGCATTGGCCAGATCCGGCGACGCCTTACGAGGAAACGCTCGGCGCCTTTCAGCGCCTGCTCGAAAAGGGCAAGATCCGCTATCCCGGCTGCTCCAATCTCGACGCCGGCCAATTGCGCGCCGCGCTCGATGTCGCTAGCCTGCGCAGCCTGCCGCGTTACGAGGTTCTGCAGCCTGAATACAATTTGTACGATCGCTCGTCGCTCGACGGACCGCTGCTCGATCTCTGCAAGGCGGAGGATATCGGCGTCATCACCTATTTCAGCCTGGCGAAGGGATTCCTGAGTGGCAAATACCGCAGCAAGGCCGATCTCGGCCAAAGCGCGCGCGGCGAGGGTGTCGCCGGCTACCTCAACGAGCGCGGCATGCGCATCCTTTCCGCGCTCGATGCCTTGGCCGAGCGCCATTCGGCCAAGCAGGCGGAAGTGGCGCTGGCCTGGATCATAGCGCGGCCGGGCGTCACCGCGCCGATCGCCAGCGCCACGACGCCGGCGCAGATGGACAGTCTGATCCGCGCCGCTTCGCTCAAGCTTTCGGCCGACGATATCGGGGCGCTCGACCGCGCCAGCGCCTAAGGCGTGTTGATCTTCAGGTGAGGCCAGTCTGCAAATGGCGGCTTCCTGCGCTTCCGGTGCTCACGTACTTCAAGTACGCTCCGCTCCGGTTCTCGGAAGCCACCATTTTCGACTTGCCCTGACCTGAATCTCAAAACGCCTTAATGCAGTAGACGCGCGCACAATCGTCCAAGACCGCCATGACGATCCCTCTTAAATCTCCCGCATCGCGGCAGGAGGGTTCGGCATGGCCGGTGGCATTCCGGGCGCAGCGCAGTCCTGGCAGCAAGTGCTGGCGCTCGTCCTGGCAGCGACGGTTGTAATGGGCAGCCCGGGACCGGCGACCATCAGCGTGACCGCGGTCGGCGCGGCTTTCGGTCTGCGCCCTTCGCTGGGTTACACTTCGGGCATCGTGCTCGGCACGATTGCCGTGCTTCTGGTCGTCGCCGCCGGGATCGTCGGCATGTTGGCCTCCATGCCCGCGCTGGCGACGGTGCTGTCGATCCTTTCGGCCGCCTACATCTTCTATCTGGCTTTCAAGATTGCAACCGCGCCGCCATTGGCCGAACGCGCAAGCACGGCGACGAAGCCCGATTTTCTCGGCGGCTTCATGCTCGCCGTCGCCAACCCGAAAGCGTATGTGGCGATCGCCGCCGTCTTCGCCGGCGCCGCGTCGCAGGCCGACACGCTCGGCACCTCTACCAGGCTGCTGGTGCTTGCCGCGATGATCGTGGCCATCCATGTGGTTTGGCTGCTCGCCGGAACGGCTTTCGCACGCTTCCTGCGCAATCCTGTGGCCTCGCGGATCATCAATCTGGTGTTCGCCGCAACGCTGGTGCTGACCACCGCGCTGGCGGCGCTGCGATAGCGGATCAGGTCCTTGCGGTTACGCCGAGTTCGGCCAACCGTCGCGCCGCCGTCGGCGGCATGGGCGGCGGGTTCGGCGCCTGCGCCGCCTCGACAAGCAGCTGGTCGCAGGCGGCTTCGGTCTCGCCGATCAGCCGCTGCATGAATTCTTCCTTCTCGAGCCCCGGCGGGATCGCCGGCAGGAAGCGGGCCTTGATGGTGCCCGGATAGCGCAGGAACTTGCGGCGCGGCCAGTAGAGACCGGCGACATGGGCTACCGGCACGACAGGAACGCCCAACTGCGCATAGAGCTCGACAATGCCGTATTTGTAGGACGGCTCGGCGCCCGGCGGGCGGCGCGTGCCTTCGGGATAGATGATGAGCTGGCGCGGATTGCGATCCATCTCCTGCCTGGTCGCGGCGACGACGGCCTTGAGCGCCTTCGAGCGGCTGCCGCGGTCGACCGGGATCATGCGCATCTTCAAGATGTACCAGCCGAAGAAGGGGATCCAGGTCAGCTCCCGCTTCAGGATATAGAGCGCGTCGTCGAGATAGGGGAAAAACGCGATCGCGTCCCAGAAGGACTGATGTTTCGGCGCCAGGATGAAGGACCCCTCCGGCAGGTTCTCTACCCCGGTTATTTCACTCTTGGTCGCGGCGACCTTGTCATAGAGCCACATCGATGTGCGCGACCAGAATTTCGGCACGAACCAGGCGCGGTGGCGCGGCGACAGGAAATAATAGGGCGTCCAGAAGATCATCTGGACGATCAGGCTGAGGTAGAAGACGAGGTTGAACGCCAGCGAGCGGATGATGAGCATGCAAAAGGCCCGGTGAGGAAGTGTGGGGTTGGTTACACCAAGCGGCAGCAAAAAGGAAACGGGACGGTGCTCGGATGCGCCCCTACAAGGATCGCGCCAGCCGCTCCTTCAGGCGCGGTGCGGCGAAATCGAGGAAGGCTCGCAGCTTCACCGGCAACCGCGCCTGACCGGCATGAACGAGGCTCACTGGCCAGGGCGGCGGTTCGAACGGCTCCAGCACCAGCCGCAGCGTGCCGACACGCACGGCGGCGTCGGCCTGGTAAGAGAGGACTTTCGTCAGGCCGAGCCCGGCAATCGCGGCATCGATCGCCGCCTCGGCGGTGTTGACCTGGAGGCGTGAGCGGACGGGAACCAGGGCTTCGGTCTTGCTCGTGCCGAAGCTCCACGTGGTGGGCGAGGCCAGCCCTTCGAAGGTGATGCAGTGGTGGCCGGCAAGCTCCTGCGGTCGCGTCGGCATGCCATGCCCGGCGAGATAGGCCGGGCTAACGCAGACGACCCGCCGGATCGTGCCGACGCGGATTGCGACCATGGCCGAATCCGGCAGCTCGCCGATGCGCACCGCCAGATCGATGTGCTCCTCGACCAATTGGGTAACGCGGTCCGACAGGGTCAGACGGATGGTCACCTCGGGATAGACAGCGAGAAAGTCGGTGATGACGGGCAGCACATGCAGACGACCGAAGACAACCGGCGCCGTGATGACCAGTTCGCCGGTCGGGCTAGCATATTCGCCTGCCGCGGTGCGCTCCGCGTCGCTCACCTCGTCCAGGATGCGGCGGCAGGCGGCCAGATAGGACTGGCCGGCATCGGTCAAGGTCAGGTGCCGCGTCGAGCGGTTGAGCAGGCGCGTCTTCAAATGTTTCTCCAGGTCGGAGAGCCTGCGGCTGACGGTGGCCAGCGGCACGCCGACGCGCCGCGCGGCGGCGGAAAGGCTGCCGGCCTCCACCGTGGCGACGAACAGGGACATAGCGTCGAGGCGATCCATGGTCCTTCCAAAAAATGGAATAATGGATTGCAACAATGCCATCTAAATTTTGCTGATGGAAGAATGCATCTTCGTCCGATCACGGATCCGACAGGAGTTCACATGTCCCGCATTCCCACGCCTGAAACCATCGCGGACGCACCGGACGCTTCGCAGCCGATGCTCAAGGCCGTCGAGAAACAGCTCGGCGTCGCGCCGAACCTGTTTCGGTTGGTCTCCAACAGTCCCGCAGCGTTGCAGGGTTATCTCGCCATGTCGGCGGCACTGGCCAAGGGGCGTCTGCCGGCGTCGACGCGGGAGCGCATTGCACTGGCCGTCGCGGAGATCAACGGCTGCAGCTACTGCCTTTCCGCCCACACCTATCTAGGCAAGAACCTGGCTCATCTGGACGACATGGAGATCGCCGCCAACCGGGGTGGAAGCTCCAACGATATCAAGGCCGCGGCGGCCGTCCATTTCGCCGCCAAGGTCGCCCGCGAGCGCGGCCGTGTCGGCGAGACCGAACTCGAGGCGGTGAGGCGCGCCGGCTACGACGACGCGCAGATCATCGAGATCGTGCAGCATGTCGCTCTGAACCTCTGGACCAACTACATCAACGAGGTTGCAGGAACGGAGGTGGACTTCCCGGTCGTTGCCGCCCGTCGGGTCGCCTGAGGCGCGTATGGCGGCGGAGGTGCGGAACGCGCGCGATCCGGCGCGTCGCGCAATTTTCCTGGAACTGATGTAAATTAGCCGGAGGACGTTGCCATGAATGCTCACGCCTTCACCAGCGATGTCGCCTTCACGCCCACCGTCAAGGCCATCCAGTCCCGTAAGGGGTCGCGCGATTCCTACGCGCGTGTCGAGCAGCGCGGCGGCTGGCGGGCAGCGATCACGCCAGATCTTGCCGCCTTCATCGAAGCGCAGACCAGCGTGTTCCTCGCAACAGCCAACGCCGAGGGCCAGCCTTACATCCAGCACCGCGGGGGGCCGGCCGGCTTCCTCAAGGTGCTGGACGAGCATACGATTGGCTTTGCCGATTTTTCCGGCAACCGGCAATTCATCACCCAGGGCAATCTAGAGGACAACGAGCAGGCCTTCCTGTTCCTGATCGATTACATGCTGCGGCAGCGCATCAAGGTTTGGGGCAAGGCGCGCGTCGTCGAAAATGAACCCGGGCTGACGGCAAGGTTGATGCCGCCGGATTACAAGGCGCGGCCGGAACAGGCGATCCTGTTCACGGTCTCGGCCTGGGATGCCAATTGTCCGCAGCACATCCCGCAGCGATTCGAGGCGGCCGATGTCGCTGCCGCCCTTGCCGAGCGCGATCGGCGAATCGTCGATCTGGAACAGGAGATCGCCCGCCTACGCGGCAGCGCGCCGAGCGAGGTTTAGTTTTTAGAAATCGCGGAGGCTTCCGCGAGCGTGACGCCCTCGGGCGTCGGGCGAAGCGGCAGGAAGCCGCGCGCCAGCGACAGCACATATTTGCTGTATTCGGTGAGCAGAACGCGCAGCGCTTCCGGCTTGGTCAACCAGCCGCCATTGCCGAGATTGGTGTTGACCACCGGATAGGGCTCGAGCCGCGCGCCATGCAGCAGCCGGCTCATCTCGAGCAGGCTGCGCGGCATATGGTAGTTGTTGGTGACGATGATGATGCTGCCATAGGCGTGGTTCTCCACCCATTTGGCGCTTTCCTCGGCATTGCCGATGGTGTCGAGCGCGGCGCGGTCGATGTCGACGCAGCAGGAGAAGAGCTGCTTGTCGCCGCCCATGGCGGCCTGCAACTGGCGTTTGGTAGCCGAGGGATGGACGCCGCTGATCAGCAGCCGCTGGCCCTTGCCGGACGCCAACAGGTCCATCGCCGCGTCGAGCCGCGACTGTCCGCCGGTGAGCACGATGATGGCATCGGCCTTGGCTGGATTGGGCGGGGTGGTCATGTGGCTGACCTTGTCGGCAAACCACCCGAAGCCACCGGCAAAAAGCACCAGCACGGCGAGAACGACGAAACCGCAGATGCGCAGGGAGCGCCGCAGATGACCCGACCCGTGGGGCGCAGCAGCGCACGCAAGCCCAACTGGCATCTGCCCAGCCGTCCCGGTCGTGTCCCGCAAGTCCATCATCCCCAGGTTAATCCTGAAAACATCCTATGGTTAACTCCGAAATGCGACCTTTGATAGGTAAGACGGCGCACATTGCGTTACGGCAAGTGTTCGGTGTGTGATCGTTGTCCTGTTCGTATATAGCGCTTGGCGCCACTTTCGGTTGGGGTTCATGGCTCAGCCTCCATCCGGCTGGCGAACGTCTATGTCGCTCAGATAGGCGACGACGGTGGCGTGCGAGGTTGCCGCGGTCAGCACGCCGATCACCAGCACCATCAGCCCGACGCCGAAATAGCCGGCGGAGCCGATGGCGAAATTGCCGAACAAAGCGGTCGCCTGGTCGGCCTGGGGCGTGGCCATGTTGCGCGACGACCACCAGGAAAAGACGATGAAGACGGCGATCGCCAACGCCCCGCCGGCGGCGGCGCCCTTCATGCCGGTGACCAGGAAATGCCAGCGGAACTCGCGCGCGATGAAGCGCGCCTCGGCGCCGACGAAATGCAGCACCTCGATGATGTGGCCATTGCCGGCCATGGCGCCGCGCGTGGCGAACACCACAGTCAGCACCGTTGCCGACAGCATCAGCACCAAAACGGCGATGCCGATGGTCACCGTCGTGCGCGCCATGGCGACCAGCCGGTCCACCCAGGTGCGGTGATCGTCCAGCGCGGCGGTCGGTATTTTCGGGGCGATGGCGGCGCGCATGGCGGCAAAGTCCGGCGGACTGGCTTCGTCGATGGTGACGACGATCAGGCGCGGCACCGGCAATTCGTCGATGTTGAGGCCGCTGCCCAGCCACGGCTCCAGCAGGCGCGCTGTGGCGTCGCGGTCGATGATCTTGGTGCCTTTCACGCCAGGGAACTCGCTGGCGATCTGCGAGGCCAGGGCAAGCGCCGCCTCCATATCGAGACCGTCGGCCGGCTTGATCTGGATCGTCGCCTCGCGCGAGATCTGGTTTTCCCAGACAGAGGCGGTATCACGCACCAGCGTCACCGCGCCGAAGGTCAGGCAGGACAGGAAAGTCATGATGGCGATGACCAGCACCAGCGCCCGGCCGGCGATGTTCTGTGCGGGCACGATCGGCGCCGTCTTGCGCTGGACACGCCGGACCGTCGTCGTCTGCGCGGTTTCATTCTGGAGGTGATCGGCCGGAAAGTCAGTCATAGACGTCCAACCTTCCGCCGGCCAGGATCATGCGGCGCGCGTCGACCTGTTCCATGAGGCCGAGATCATGGGTGGCGATCACCACCGCGGTGCCCAGCCGGTTCAGTTCGATGAAGAGCCTGAGCAGCCGGCGCGCCAGCGGCGGATCGACATTGCCGGTCGGCTCGTCCGCAAGCAGTATCTCGGGCTGTTCGATCAGCGCGCGCGCGATCGCGGCGCGCTGCTTCTCGCCGCCCGACAGCACCGGCGGCAGCACATGCATGCGATCGCCGAGGCCAACCCATTTCAAGAGTTCGGTGACATCGGTGCGGTAGCTCGCCTCCTCGCGCCCGCGCACGCGCAGCGGCAGGGCCACGTTCTCATAGGTGGTCATGTGGTCGAGCAGGCGGAAGTCCTGGAACACAACGCCGATGCGGCGGCGCAGCAGCGGCAAGTCACTGCGCGAAATGCGCGCGCGATCCTTGCCGAAGATGGTGATCAGGCCGCGTGTCGGCTTCAGCGACATGAACAAAAGGCGCAGCAAGGTCGTCTTGCCGGCGCCCGAGGGGCCGCTCAGGAACTGAAAGGAGCGCTCCGGAATGTGCAGGGAAATGTCGCGGAGGATTTCCGGACCCATGCCATAGCGGAGGCCGACATTTTCGAAGCGGATCACGTTCGGCGACCTGAAACTTTCGGCGGCGACGCGCCACAATCTACTTTAACAGACCATCGGCCGGCATGGTTAACCGGCGGTTAATTTTTCGACATTCAGCGTTCGTCATAGCCATTCCGGTGGGGAAGCGTTAACCAATTCCGTTTACGCAAAAGAAACGAAGACTGCACTGGTGCCGCAATGGCTGACGAGAGAACCGCGCGCCCTGTTTCCGGCGAAATCATGACCGGCACGGCAACGCGCGCCGCGGTGGAGCGTGGCATGTTCGGTGCGGCCGACGTCGTCGACGCCGACTATGTGGTGCTGCCGCGTTTTGCCGCTCACCCGGAACCGGCGGCCCCGCCGCCGCAGATTCCTTCGACGCCGTCGATCCAAGGCATGGGCATGCTGCGTAAGCAGGAGGCCGCGCCGTGGCGATCCTCGCGCGGCGGTCCGATGTTCTGGACCGCCGGTGTCGGCATAGCGCTGGTCTCCTTCTGGGTGTCGGGCGGTCATGCGCTGGTGCGGCAGGGCACCTTGCGGGCGACCGCGGAGCCGGCGAGCGCACTGACCATTTCCGGCGTGACGTCGCGCATCGATGCCTCGGGCTTGAAACCGGTGCTGTTCGTCGACGGCGAGGCGGCGAATGACGGGGCAGGGCCGCAGATGCTGCCGCCGCTCGAAATCCGCGTCACCGACAACAACAGCAACATCATCCGCTACAGGGTGGGGACATCAAACCGTTCCCTAGGGCCCGGCGAAAGATTCGGCTTTTCCAGCCGCCTCGATGTGCCTAAAGACGGCGTAAGAACAGTCTCTGTAATCTTCGCCGGCTAGGCGATCTGGAAGGTGGTTGATGCCAGTTGTACGCGGCAAGGACATCGAGGTCCTGTTTTCGGCGTCGGCGATCGCGCGCCGCAATCTCGAACTCGCCAAGGAAATCGCCGGGCGCGACTACCACGATCTCCTGGTGATCTCGATCCTGAAAGGTTCGTTCGTCTTCGCCGCCGATCTCATTCGCGCCATGCATGATGTCGGCCTGTCGCCGGAAGTCGAGTTCATCTTCATCTCGAGCTACGGCGCCGGCACCACGAGCGGCGAGGTCAGGGTGCTGCGCGATATCGACAACGAGGTCGCCGGCCGCGACGTGCTTTTGATCGACGACATACTGGAATCGGGCAAGACGCTTTCCTATACCCGCGGCCTGATGCTTTCGCGCGGCGCCAAGAGCTGCGCCATCGCCGTTCTGCTCGACAAGCGGATGCGCCGCCAGACCACGCTCAATGCCGACTATGTCGGCTTCGACTGCCCGGATTACTTCGTCGTCGGCTACGGCATGGACGTCGCCCATGCATTTCGCGAATTGCCGTTCGTCGGGGTGGTGAAGGGCGATGCCTGACGTGGCGCCGAAGCCATCATCGAAAAGCTGCCGATCGTTAGAATTTTCAGAAAACATCAACGTTTCGGCGGCATCTATCTCGGCATGGCAAAGCTTCTGATCGTCGAGGACGATGAGTCCGTCCGCACCCTCGCTGCCCGCGCGCTCGAGCGCGACGGCCACAACGTCACCATCGCCACCGACGGCGCGCAAGGGCTGGACATGATCCGGCAAGCGCGGGGCGGCTACGATCTGGTGGTGTCCGACATCCGCATGCCGGAGATGGACGGCATCGAGATGGCGACGGAAGCGGCGAAGCAGTTTCCGTCAATGAAGATATTGCTGATGACCGGCTATGCCGACCAGCGCGAGCGCGCCGAGGAACTCAACGGCATCATCCTCGACGTCGTGCAAAAGCCGTTCACGCTTGCCGAGATCCGCGCCCGCGTCGGCCGGGCGTTAAGCTGCTTCGCCTGAGAGCGCATCGGCCGTGACCGCGACCGCCGGCGCGGCACTTCGCCGCCGCTCGCCGTTGAGCGCAAGCAGGCCGGCGCCGATGATCAGTGCCGCGCCCAGCACTGTCGTTGCGCGCGGCACCTCGGCGAAGAACAGAAAGCCCCAAAGCGGCGACCAAAGGATGCCGGTGTATTCGAAAGTGGCGACGCGGTTGGCCGGCGCCATCCGGTAGGCCTGCGACAGCAGGATCATGCCGGCGGACGCGACAAAGCCGCAGGCGGCCATTTTCAGGAAATCCGGCAGCGTCGGCCACACCCATGGCCGCACCAGGAATTCCACGCTTGGATGCGCCGCATGGGTGATGCCGGCGAGATGGAAGACGGCTGCAACGGCAACGGCGCCGCTGAGATAGGCGCCGTTCTGATAGAAGGCCATCACGGTCGACGATTCGGTGTCGCCGATCCGGCGTGCCATCAGTTGTGAAAAGCCGTAGAGGAAGGCCGAGCCCAGCGACAGCAGTGCCGCCCAGTCGAACACCCCGGCGCCCGGCCGCACCATCACAAGGACGCCGACCAGGCCGATCAGCACCGTTGCCAGCGTTTTCCACGAGACGCGCTCGCCGAGATAAGGGCCGGCCATCGCCATGATGAACAGCGGCGCCATGAAATAGAGCGCAACCGCGTCGGCCAGCGGCAAAGCGGCGATCGCCAGATAGTAGACCGTGTAGGACGAGAACTGGATGAAGGCGCGCAGCGTCAGCATGCCGAAGCGCTTCGACAAGACCGCCTTCAGGCCGACATCGGCTTGGACGAGCACGACCAGGATCGGCAGCGCGACGATGGCGCGGATCGCCATCACCTCGGTCACCGGATAACCGCCCGACACCGCCTTCACCAGCGGATCCTGCAGCGAAAAGACCAGCACGCCGAGGCAGAGGCTCACAATGCCAAGCACCATCCGGTTCTGCATCAGTATCGGCCCCCCGCGAGCTGCCCGGAGCGGCTCAGCCAGCCGATCCGCTCCAAGCATTCGTCTTGCAAGCAAACCCGGACGGAAAAACGCAAAGCGCCTTCCTGGAATTGCCCCTAAAAAGAACCCGCCACCATTTTCAGGCGGCGGGTATCGAGTGAGGACTCTTCGATTGGTCCGCGGCCGATTTCGCGACCGCATATCCAATGGGTGGAGCGACTATCCTGCGGCTTTTGACATGTTGCAAACGAATTGGGATGATGCCAGCAATCAAATTTGCTTATGGCGAGATCGATGAAGCCCGTGCTCGACAGCGACCTTCTGCGCACCTTTGTGGCAGTGGCCGAAACAGGCAATTTCACACGCGCGGCGGAGAAAGCCGGGCGCACGCAATCGGCGGTGTCCATGCAGATGAAAAAGCTGGAGGACATGGTCGGCGACCATCTGTTCGAGCGCGGTTCACGCGGGGTGGCGCTGACACGCCGCGGTGGCGAGCTCATCGCCAACGCGCGCCGGATCGTCTCGCTGCTCGACGAGACGGCGGCGTCGCTGGTGGCGCAGCCGCTCGGCGGGCTGGTGCGCATCGGCATCCCGGCGGAATATGGCCGTTCGATCCTGTCGCGGGCGCTCGGCGAGTTCGCCAAGCGCCATCCGCGCGTGGAGGTCACGGTGCGCTACGCGCATTCGGATTCGCAGGTGAGGGCGCTTGCGGCCGGCGAGCTCGATCTCGCCGTTGTGTTCGAATGGGAAGGCTCTTCCGGCGGCGAGGTGCTGATGCACGACCCCACGGTATGGGTGACCTCGACGCTGCACCACATGCATGAGGAACGGCCGGTGCCGATCGCGCTCTACAGCCGCAATGGCTGGTGCCGCGACTTCGCCATCAAGTCGCTGCAGCAGCGCGGCCTCGACTATCGCGTCGCTTACACCAGCGATACCAATGGCGGCCTGACGCTTGCCGTCACCTCGGGCCTGGCGATCGCGCCGATCTCGCGCAGCAACATCCCGTCCGATTGCCGCGAACTGACGGCCGCCGACGGTTTCGGCGACATCGATTCCTCAAATGTCGTGCTGCACCGCAATCCGCTGGCGACCGGCGAGGCGATCGACGGCATGGAGAACGCGATCCGCGAGGCTTTCATGCTGACCAGGCAAGCGGGCGCCGTGGCCGATCGTTGACGCTGCCTGTCGCCATTTGCCGCGGATGGCGTAGGTTAAGCTTGGTCACGTTCGTAGAAGGTCAGACGGTTGCCGAACGGATCGATGACCGTGACCTCTTTCGTCTCCCACGGCGTCGTCTCCAGGCCCGGCCTGTTGAAGCGATAGTTCTTGGCCTTGAACTCGCGATGCAGGGCGACGATGTCGACCACTTCGATGCGGGCATTGGCGCCGGGCGAACCGTCGCCATGGTGTTCGCTCAGATGCAGCTCGCAGACGTCGCGCGCGATGCCCATGTAAAGCGGGGCGTTGTCGTCGAAGCGATGCTCGAAGCGGACCTCGAAACCGAGGAAGTCGAGGTAGAATTCCCGCGCCTTGGCGATGTCGAACATGCGCAGGATCGGCGTGACGGTTCCAAGCTTCGGCATGACGGCGATCCGCAAGTGGCCCGCTATTTCAGTTCCAGCAGCCGTTCGAGATAGCTGCGCTCGATGTCGGGGCTCAGCGCGTTGCCGAGCCGCTTACGGATCGCGTCGAGGATCTGGCGGGCACGCTGCACATCGATCTCATCGGGAACCTTGACCGAGGTGCCGTCATCCGGGCCGTTGGTGGCGCGCGGCCGGCCGAGCGGATCGCGATCGGCATCCTGCTCGCGGCCGCCCTGCTCGCTGCCGCCCTGATCGCCCTGCATGGCCTGCATCTGCTTCATCATTTCCTTGGCGCCGCGGCGCAGCGCCTCCAGCGCGCGGCCCTGGTGGCCGACGGCCTGGTCGCCATCGCCCTGGCCAAGCGATTGCTCGGCGTCGCCCATCGATTTGCCGGCCTCGCCGAAGCCCTCGTTGGGCTCCATGCCTAGGCCCTCGAGTCCCTTCTTCAACTGGTCGAGCTCGCTCTGCAGCTGTCCCTGGCCTTCCTGCAGCTGCTTCAGTGCATCGGCCAGGTCCTTCGGCGACATTTTCGGCCGCCCCAGCGGATCGCGGTCCTGGCCGGGGCCTTGCCGCTGCTGCTGGTCATCGGACTGGCCCTGTTCGCCATCCTCGCCAAGCTGCTGCTCGCCGCCCTCGCCACGCTGCCCGCGCTGCATCTGGTCCAGGCGGAAGGTGTCGTTCATCATCTCCTGCTGGCGGCGCATGATATCGCCCAGCTTGTCCATCTGCTGGCGCAGCTCGCTGTCCTGCTCGCCGCCCTGCTGCTGGCGGCCGGCCTGCAGGTTGTTCATCATGTCCTGCAGTTCGGAGAGAAGCTGCTGGGCCTTGTCGCGATCACCCGATTTGGCCAGGTTCTCGATCTGGTCCATCATGCGGTCGATGTCGCTTTGGCGCAGCTCGCGGCCGTTCTGCTGCATCTGCGGCGCGTTCGGGTTCTGCTGCGCGCGCTGGGCGAATTCCTGCAGGAACTGGTTCATCGCCTCGCGCAGTTCCTTCATCGCCTTTTCGATCTCCTGATCGCTGGCGCCGTTCTTGATGGCGTCCTGCAACGCCTGCTGCGCCTGGCGCAGCCGCCGCTCCGCGGCCGACAGGTTGCCTTCCTCGATGCCGAGCGCGATTTCCCAGAGATAGGACACGACGTTGCGCAACTGGTCGTCGCTCTCGGACAGCTTCAGCCGGCTCCTGGCGCTCATGATGGCGAGATAGTTCGACATGTTGTCGAACGTGTCCTCGGGACGCAGCGTGATCGCATCGATCAGGTCGAGAACGCGCGGCTTGGCATTGGTGTCGAGGGCCAGCAGCCGGCGCTGTTCGACAACCGCGCGCGCCAGCGGGTTGGCGAAGGGCCGCTCGGGCATGACCATCGTCTTGGTTTCGCTGGTCGCGGTGTGACCGGCATCGTCGGTAACGCTCAGCGTCAGCTTGATGTTGCTGCCGGCCCAGACATGCTCGGTCAGGTCCTTGGTCGTCTTGGCCGCATTCGTCTTGCCGCCGCGACGTGGCACTGTCAGCGGCATGTCGGGTGGACCGTAAAGCGGATGGGCGTTGGCCGGCGGCGGCTCGACCAGTTCGAAGACGGCCTTGGCGGAGGCGGCGCCATAATCGTCGTCGATCTGGTAGTTCAGCTCCATGGAGCCATTGACGGCGCGCTTCGGCTCGCCGACGAAGCGGATCGTCGGCGGCTTGTCGGGGATCACGGCAAAGGCCCAATGGCCGAGATCGCCTTCGTCGGACTTCAGCGTCAGCGTGCCGTTGCTACTAAGCTTGCCCGAGAACTGGCGCACCTTGGGCGCTGTCTGACTGGCGGCGGCGGCCGTCCCCTTGGGTGCCGCGGGCTCGATGGCGCGGGCATTGCCGCCGGCATCGGCATAGCTCAGCGTTTCCTCGCCCGAACCGCCGGTGACACGTAGCGAAACGTCGCTGCCTTGCGGCACGGAGAAGGTCTGGACGGCCTGGTTGGCATCGGCGGTCAGGAACAGCGGCGCCTTGCCGGTATAGGCTGGCGGCGTCACCCAGGCATCGATGCGCGGCGGCACGGTATCGCGCGCTGCGCGAGCGACGAAACCGTCGCTGACCCGGCCGCCAAAGGGCCCGAATGAGAAGGCCAGGGCGGTGACGAACAGCAGCCCCGCCACGGCACGCAGGCCCCAGCGGTCGTAATCCGGCACGCTGCTGCGCGGCCGGTCGGCGGCGAGGCTCGACAGCCGCTCGGCCATGCGCTTCTGGTGCTCGCGCCACAGCGCCTGCGAGAAGATGCTCTCGGCGCCGCTCGGCCGATCGGTCTGCACCTGCACCGGGCTGTGCAGCAATTCGTTCGCCGCCTCGATACGCCGGTCGACCTCGGCGGCAGACGGAATGCGGAAGAAGCGGAGCGGATAGAGCGCCGCGATCGCCGCCAGCGCGAACAGGATCAGAAGGCCGATACGCGCCGCGTCCGGCAGACGCGGGAACAGGCCCAACCACGAAAGACTGAAGAACAGGCTGACGACGACCAGCGGCGGCAGCACGAGCGGCCAGCCGCGCTCGAAGACCATCGAGGCCCGCGTCGCCAACCGGCTGAGCGCCAAGCGCCCGGCCAGGCCGCGATCGCCACTGGAAATGGGTCGTTGCGTCATCGGCCCTTCCTGCCCGGGCACAACAGCCCGGACGTCATCGCCAGAAGGATACCAGCAAACACGGCAAAGGCGAGGCGAGTTCCAAAAACGTGAAGCGGTTTGGCCGGATTATGATCAGAAATTGGCGGGATTCGTGTTGGAACCGCAGACCAGGACCGCCACGCGCTCGCCATCCGCCGGCGTATAACGCCCGGAAAGCATGGCTGCGAAGGCCGCCGCGCCGCCCGGCTCGGCGATGATTCGCACGCGATCCCACAGCGCCTTCTGCGCCGCAACGATGTCGTCGTCGCTGACCAGTATCGAGCGCTCGACAAAAGCCTCGGCGATCGGGAACATCATTTCGCCGACGCGCTTGGGCGCCAGCGAATCGGCGGCAATGCCTTCGGCCGGCGCGTCGACCGGTCGGCCGGCCTCCAAGGCGCGGTAAAGCGTCGGCGCGCCCTCCGGCTCGATGGCGATGATGCGGATGCGGCCAGCGAACCAGGCGGCGATGCCGCCGATCAGGCCGCCGCCGCCGACGGCGACCAGAAGCGTGTCGATCCCGGGCAAATCCGCCTCGATTTCAAGGCCGAGCGTGCCTTGGCCGATGAGCGTCTCTTCCTGGTTGAAGGCGTGAACCTGCAAGGCGCCGGTCCTGGCGGCAAAATCCTCGCTGGCGGCGAGCGCCTCGGCATAGCGGGCGCCGCCGACCACCAGCTCCGCGCCGTAGCCGCGAATGCGCGCGAGCTTCGCCGGCGGGCTGACCTCGGGCACGAAGATCGTGGCCTTGTGCCCGAGCTTCATGGCGGCATAGGCGACGGCGGCACCATGATTGCCGCCGGACGCGGCGACCACGCCGGCCTCGGGCACCTGGCGCTCGAGCAGGTTGGTGAAGGCGCCGCGCGCCTTGAAGGAGCCGGAATGCTGCAGGCATTCAAGCTTCAGATCGACCGGAAAGGCCGGGTGGCCGAAATCCGCCATGTCGACGCGCATTACCGGCGTGTGGCGCACATATGGGCGGATGCGCGGTTCGACGGCGGCGATGCGTTCGCGCGTGATCGTTCTGGTGTTCAGCATGGCCCGCTCCTCGGGGTTGACTTCAATTAGTAACTTAGCAAAATGGCTAAATGCAAGAGGTCGACATCTTCAAGGCGATAGCCAATGAGCGCAGGCTGCAGATCCTCGATTGGCTCAAGGATCCACGCGCGCATTTCCGGCCGCAGTCGGACGGCGATCTCGTCGAGGACGGCGTCTGCGCGCTGCTGATCGCCGAAAAGCTCGGCATCACCCAGGCGACGCTCAGCGAGCATATGCGCGTGCTGACCCAGGCGGGCCTGCTCTCGACCAAGCGCACCAAGCAATGGATATTCTATCGCCGCGACGAGGGCCGGATCGCCGAGGCCAGGGCGCTGATCCAAGAGAGGATCTAGCGTCAGGCGTGAGGACTATTTCAGCCAATCCGGGATGGAATCCAGCCTGATCAGGTCCTCGTAGGTCTGGCGTGGCCGCACGACATGGAAACGGTCGCCGTCGACCAGCACTTCCGGCACCAGAAGCCTGGTGTTGTAGGTGCCGGCCTGCACCGCGCCATAGGCGCCGGCGGTGGCGACGGCGATGAGGTCGCCGGCCTTCAGCCTTGGCAAGTCGCGGTCGAGGCCAATGAAATCGCCGGTCTCGCAGACAGGACCGACAACATCGACCTTCATGCGCGGCGTGGAAGCCGGCGGCTGCACCACCGGCCTGATGTCGTGGAAGGCGTCGTAGAGCGTCGGCCGGATCAGGTCGTTCATGGCGGCGTCGACGACGAGGAAGTTCTTGGCGTCGCCTTCCTTCACGTAGATCACTTCCGAGACCAGGATGCCGGCATTGCCGACGATCAGGCGTCCAGGCTCGAACATCACCTTCAGGCCAAGCTTGGCGACGTGCTTCCTGACGATCTCGGCATAGGCGTCGGGCAGCGGCGGCGGACTGTTGTCGACTCGGTAAGGAATACCGAGACCGCCGCCGAGATCGACATGCTCGATGGCGTGGCCGTCGGCGCGCAGCACGCCAACCAGTTCCACCAGAAGCGCGAAGGCGTCGTCGAAAGGCTGCAGCTCGGTGATCTGGCTGCCGATATGGGTATCGATGCCGGTCACCCTGATGCCCGGCAGTTGCGCGGCGCGGGCGTAGACCTGCCGTGCCCGTTGCCATGGAACGCCGAATTTGTTCTCGGCCTTGCCGGTCGAGATCTTCTTATGCGTCCTGGCGTCGACATCCGGATTGATGCGCAGCGAGATGGGCGCCACCTTGCCGAGCGCCACGGCACGCGCCGACAGCAGCTCGAGCTCAGGCTCGGATTCGACATTGAAGCAGAGAATGCCGGCGGAAAGGGCGAAGTCCATCTCCCGCGCGGTCTTGCCGACGCCCGAAAACAGGATCTTGCCGGCCGGTATGCCGGCGGCCAAGGCGCGGCGCAATTCGCCTTCCGAGACGACGTCGGCGCCCGCGCCTTGTCTTGCCAGCGTCTTCAGCACGGCCTGGTTGGAGTTCGCCTTCATGGCGTAGCAGACCAGCGCGTCGAGGCCGGAGAAAGCCTGCTTGAAGACTCGCAAATGCCGGGTCAACGTCGCCGTCGAATAGCAGTAGAAGGGCGTGCCGACTTCGGCTGCGATGTCGGGAATGGCGACGTCCTCGGCATGGAGCACACCGTCGCGGTAATCGAAATGGTTCACGAGGATCGGTTCCGGAAAGTTGGAGCACGATGAGATCGAGCGACCCCGTCGGCTTTAGAGCAAGGGGTCGAGGATGAACTTCCTGTCCTTGACCGGTTTCTCCGGCTCGGGCGGCAGCGGCTGCTTGGCGCGCTCGGCATCCTTGCGCGCCTGCTCCGCCGCCTCATAGGGCGTATCGAGCCCGGTCTTCCTGCCGCAGGCCGTGACGGTGACAACCGCCGCCAGCAGCGCGAGCGTCACCAAAATCCTGCTACGGGTCATCGATCCATCCGTTCGAAATCGTTTCTGGTGCCGCCGCTTTTAGCCGAGTTTTCGGCGCATTGCATCCCGGCAAATTTAAGCCTTGGCGAGCCGCTTTTTCCAGTAGCGGATCTGCTTTCGCACCTCCGACGGCGCGGTGCCGCCGAAGCTGGTGCGGCTCTTCACCGAATTCTGCACGGCAAGCACCGAGAAGATATCGTCGGTGATGCCGGAATGGATCGAACGCAGATCTTCCAGCGAGAGCTTCTCCAGCCCGACCTTCCTCTCCTCGGCAAGCGCCACGGCGCGGCCGGTGACATGATGCGCTTCGCGGAAGGGCAGGCCGAGATTGCGCACCAGCCAGTCGGCAAGGTCGGTGGCGGTGGCGTGACCGGCGCCGGCGGCCTTCTTCATGGCGGCGGCGTTGACGGTCATGTCGCGCACCATGCCGGTCGTCGCCGCCAGCATCAGGTCGAGCGTCTCGGCGGCGTCGAAGACGGCCTCCTTGTCTTCCTGCATGTCCTTGCCATAGGTCAGCGGCATGCCCTTCATCACGGTCAAAAGGCCGACGAGATGGCCGTTGACGCGGCCGGTCTTGCCGCGCACCAGCTCGGCGGCGTCCGGGTTTTTCTTCTGCGGCATGATCGATGAGCCGGTGGAGAATGAATCCGACAGCCGGACGAAGCCGAATTGCGGCGTCGACCAGATGATGATCTCCTCGGCAAGCCTGGACAGATGCGTGGCGCAGATCGCGGCCAGGCTCAAGAATTCGAGCGCGAAGTCGCGGTCCGAAACGCTGTCCAGGGAATTGCGCGTCGGCTCGCGGAAACCGAGCGCCTTCGCCGTCCTGTGGCGGTCGATGCCGAAGCTGGTGCCGGCAAGGGCTGCCGCGCCCAGCGGGCTTTCATCCATGCGCTCGATGGCGTCGCGGACGCGCGAGAGGTCGCGGCCGAACATCTCGACATAGGCCATGCAATGGTGGCCGAAGGTCACCGGTTGCGCTGCCTGCATATGAGTAAAGCCGGGCATCACGGTTGCGGCGTGCTCCTCGGCGCGTTCGAGGAAAGCGGTGATAAGGTCCTTCAGCGCCCGGGCGACGCGCTGGCATTCTTCCTTGACCCAGAGTCTCAGGTCGACGGCCACCTGGTCGTTGCGCGAGCGGGCGGTGTGCAGGCGGCCGGCGGCCGGGCCGATCAGGTCGGCAAGGCGGGCCTCGACATTCATATGGATGTCTTCAAGCCTGGTCGAGAACTCGAAGGTGCCGGCCTCGATCTCTTTCAAGATCGTGTTCAGTCCGTGAGCGATTTTTTCTTGATCGGCCGCCGAAATAATGCCCGTCTCAGCCAACATCTCGCTATGGGCGATCGATCCGCTTATGTCCTGCGCATAGAGTTTGCGGTCGAAGGAGATCGATGCGTTGATCGCTTCCATGATCGCGGCCGGACCCGAGGCAAAACGTCCGCCCCACATCTGGTTGCTGGCCTTCTTGTCGCTCATCGCTATAACCCGTGCTCCGGAGCAGTTTTGAAATGGCAGACGGCAATAGGTTCTTTTTTCCGGCTACCCGCCTCGTCCTCGCCGCCCTGGTGGCGGGCGTGCTGGCCGGCGCGGTCGCGGTATATGTCAGCGAGAGCGGTTCTGGCAACAATGCTCCGGATCAGGTCGCGGCGGTCACCGGCAAGGATGATGCCGCCTGCGCGGCCAAGGCCGGGCGGGCCAAGCAGGTCGCCGCGAAAGCCGTCGGCCAGGTTGCGGCGCTGCAGCCGGCCGACCCGCCGCAATCGCTGAAAGGCCTGGCCTTCAACGGCCCGGACGGCAAGCCGATGACGATCGCCGACCATGCCGGCAAGACGGTGCTGCTCAATCTGTGGGCGACATGGTGCGCGCCATGCCGCGCCGAGATGCCGGCGCTCGACGCGCTGCAGAAGGAAAAGGGAAGCAATGCCTTCGAGGTCGTCGCCGTCAACGTCGACACCGGCGACGATACGAAGCCGAGGAAGTTCCTCAAGGATGTCGGCGTCGAGACGCTCGGCTTTTATCGCGATCCGACGATTGCCCTGTTCAATGAGGCCAAGACGCGCGGGCTGGCGCTCGGACTTCCGGTCTCGATGCTGATCGACCCGGATGGTTGCCTGATCGCGCATATGAACGGCCCGGCCGAATGGTCGAGCCCGGACGCCAAGCGGCTGGTGGAAGCGGCGCTAGCGCCCTGATCGTATCAGACCGAGCGCGCGGCCGCGGCTGGCTCGAGCATCAGGATGCTGCTGCTGCCCCTGACGACGCCGGTTTTGGTGCCGTCACCGGTCACGGAAACGCCCGTCAGCTCGCCGAACGCCTCGATCGGGCCAGGCCTGCCGAGATAATATCCCTGGCCTATGTCGCAATCCTCGGCGTCGAGAAAGCGCAGTTCGTCCAGCGTCTCGACGCCTTCGGCCAGAACCGGCAGGCCAAGGCCGCGCCCGAGACCCAGAACGGCGCGCACGATGGTCGCGACCTGGCTGTTGCGGTCTACCGATTTGATGAAGGATCCGTCGATCTTGATCTTGTCGAAAGGGAACGCGCGCAGGTTGGACAAGGACGAATAGCCGGTGCCGAAGTCGTCCATCGCCACACGCACGCCGAGCGCCTTGATCTGGCGCAAGGTGGCCAGCGCCCGCGGCATGTCCTTGACCAGCGCCGTCTCGGTGATCTCGAGCTCGAGCCTGCCGGCCGCCAGGCCGGAGCGAAGCAGAACCTCATGCACCTTGCGGCTGAAATCTGGATTGTGAAGCTGCACCGCCGAGACATTGACGGCAACCGTCAGCGGGTTTTTCCAGCCCGCGGCCTCCTCGCAGGCGGTCGCCAACACCCATTCGCCGATCTGGGCGATCGCGCCGCAGTCCTCGGCCACCGGGATGAACACCGAAGGCGCAACGTCGCCGCGTTCGGGATGCTGCCAGCGGATCAAGGCCTCGAAGCCGACCATCCTGCCGCTGCTGATTTCCTTCTGCGGCTGGTAGACGAGGCGGAACTCACCGCGCGCCACCGCCTGGCGCAGGTCCTGTTCCATGGTGCGCCGGTCGCGCGCCTCGGCGCCCATGGAGGCCTCGAAATAGCGGAAGGTATCCTTGCCTTCGGCCTTGGCGCGATAGAGTGCCGTGTCGGCATGACTGACCAGCGCCGCCTGTTCGTCGGCATCGAGCGGGTAAAGCGCGATGCCGATGCTGGCCGACACCATGCCGCCGGGTGACAGCCGGGTTTCCTGATGCAGCGCGGAAAGCACGGCTTCGGCGATGCGGCCGGCCGCTCGTGGATCAGGAAGGTTGGGGGCGATGATGGCGAATTCGTCGCCGCCCAGCCGAGCCAGCATCTGGCCGTTGCGCAGCACGCCGGAGGCGCAATGGGCCACCTTCTGCAAGACGGCGTCGCCGGCTGCGTGGCCGTAGAGGTCATTCACTTCCTTGAACCGGTCGAGATCAAGAAGCATGAGCGCCAGCTGCCCGCCGCTGCCGGCACCTTTGCCGCCTTCGGCGGACGCGGCGATCGCGGCTTCCAGCCGGTCGGTGAAGCTGCGGCGGTTGGCAAGCCCGGTGAGCGGGTCGTAATGCGCGAGGCGCATGATCTCCTGCTCGGCCTTCCTGCGCTCGCGCATGTCGCGGACGGCAACGACCAGATGCGGCCTGCCGCAATAGTCGATGCTCCTGGCGATCAGCTCCACCGGAATCGGGCTATGGTCCCGGCCGCGGAGATCGGCTTCCTGTGCCTGTTCGCTGCCGGCAGTGATAGCGGAGGCAACCCGCTCGCCGAACAGCTCGCCCAGCGTCATCGCGTTCAGGGCGGCGGTGGCGATACCGCTCAGCGCCGCGATGCTGTCGTTGGCGCTGACGATGCGGCTGCCGTCGCAGACGATCAGCCCCTCGACAGCGGCATTTGCGAGGCCGTGCATGCGCTCTGCCTCGATCCTGTGACGGCGGAAGCGCAGATCGATCCACAGCGCCGTGGCCGACAGCACCAGGATGACCAGGCTTGCCGCCGCGGCAGCGAAGGCCTGCGACATCGGCGCGACCGTGAGTTTCGAGATCTCTATCGAGGAATCCGGATAGATCGAGACCGCCCCCATGGCGATGAAATGCAGCGTGCAGATCGCCAGCGTCAAAAGGACGGCGCCGGCGATCGTCGCCAGCGTCGATGGCCGGCGAAGCACGACAACCAGCGAGAGCGCGGCAAGCGTGACGCCGGAGATCAGCGAAGCGGCGACCAGCAGCTGGTTCCAGACGATCCGGCCTTCGACCTCGAAAGCCGCCATGCCGGTATAATGCATCGCGGCAATGCCAATGCCGAGCACAACGCCGCCAACGAGGTAGTGGTCGATGCCGCCGCGCATGGTCGCGACCCACATCCCCGCCGCGGTCAGAACGACCGAAACCGCCAGCGAAGCCACCGAAAGCTCGGCGTTGTAGGCGTTGGGTATCCCCGGCGTGAAGGCGATCATGGCGATGAAATGCGTCGCCCAGATGCCGAAGCCGGTCGACGCGGCAGCAATCAGCAGCCACGCATGGCGGTTTCGGCTAGTCGATTGATCGACATGGCGAAGCAGGTTGACGGCGGAAAAACAGGAGATTCCGCAAATGAGCGCGGCCAATGCGACCAGTCTCAGATCGTGCTCATTCACGATGCAATTATAGACGGTCAGCATCCTGCTTCACCTGATCTACCCGCGTCAATCAAGGCAACGTGATTGATTAGGACCGGACGACTGAAGAATCGATTACGCCGCCCGCAACCGCTGCGTGCCTGACAGGTTGTATTTCCGGCGGACGCTATGCGCCGGAACCGATTTCCGGATCGAGCTCGCCGGATCGCGGGGCCGTCACTTCACCCGCACAGTCACCAGCAGCGCCTCGTGGTCGGCGCTCGGGCTGCCGTCCGGCAATACCGCCGGCAGCGTCGCCGGCGCGCTTGCCGCGAGGCCGCGGGTGAAGAACCAATCGATATGGCCGGCAGGCGTGGGGTCGCCGGCCGCGCGCCGCTGCGTCGGCTTGTCGAACGCGTTGGCGTCGCGCCAGTCGTAGCCGCGCTCGGCCAGGATCGCGAAGAGCGGCTCGTGACGGTCGGGCTGCATCAGCCGGTCCGGTTCGGCGGCAATGCGCGCCTGCCAAGCGGCCGGATCGGCATGGCGCTCGTCATAGGTTGCGGTCAGCGTGTTGAAGTCGCCGCCGATCAGCACCGGCGCTTCAGCGTCATATTTGTCGATGGCGTCGAGCAAGTGGCGCGTCTGGTCGGCCCGGCCGGCGGGGTTGGTGCGGTTCTCGAGATGCAACGACACGACGGTGACCCGGCGGTCGCCGACCATCACCTGGCCGCCGAGCGCCATGCGGCCGCCGATGCGCGGCTGGCCGTGCTCGGGCAGGAACCAGGCGCCGGCCGCATCGAGGCGAACGAGAAAAGGCCGCAGCAGCGCAACGGCAGTGGTTACGGCATTGCCATGGAAGCCCTCCGTGTTCTCGGCGCCACCATTCGCCGCCTGCTCCGTTTCATTGCCGGTGCCGAGCTCCAGGAACTCGACGCCATAGGCGAAAGCGTGGCCGAGCCGATCTGCAAGCCGGCTCAACAGATGGCCATTGCCGGAGCGCGCCATGCCCTTGTCGACCTCGGACAGCAGCACGACGTCCGGCGCCTGGCCGGCGATCGTTTCGGCGATGGCCTCGACATGACGCAGCCGCTCGACATTCCAGGCCATGACGGTCAAGCTCCGGCCGGCGCCCTCGCGCAAGGCCTTGCCGCCGATCTCGATCTCGCCGAGGGCGGGAATGGCGGCCGCGTGACGCAGATGCGTGGCGCTGTCGCGCGGCCCGTCTCGCATCGCATTGCGTTCGGCGAGGGGCACGTGCGTGAGTTGCGGGACCAGCATGTCTCTTCTCATCCAGTTAGCCGGTTAATCAGAAGGGTCTTTTCGCCGCTTCAAGGTGCCCTAGCTTCCTAGAGCGCCGATATGACGTTTTCATGCCGGCGCGACCGCTGCCAGGGAGGAGAGACTGGCTGTCCACAGGGGCTTCAGGGCCACAACAGAACTGTCACATACCTTCTCTATGAGAGCGGGCAAGGACTTGCGCAACACCCCTGTCATACTGCCACTCAAGAGGGAAAAACCATGACGATCATCAAGCGGGGCCTCGCTGCCCTTGCCGCCGGCGTGCTCAGCACCGCGCTCGCGGTTCCTGCGTTTGCGGAGCCGGTCAAATTCGATTTCTGGTTCGGCCTGTCGGGCGATCTCGCCCGCGTCGTCGACACGCTGTGCAAGAATTTCAACGCTTCCCAGAAGGACTACGAGGTCGTCTGCACCAGCCAGGGCAACTACGACGCAACGCTGCAGAACACCATAGCCGCCTTCCGCGCCGGCAAGCAGCCCACCGTCGTCCAGGTCTATGACGTCGGCACCGCCACCATGATGCTGTCGGGCGCCTACAAGCCCGCCGACAAGCTGATGGAAGAGAACGGCTACAAGATCGACTACAGCGACTATTTCCCCGGCATCGCCCGCTACTACGCGACGTCGAAGGGCGAGATGCTGTCCTTCCCGTTCAACTCCTCGACCCCGTTGATGTACTGGAACAAGGATGCTTTCGCCAAGATCGGCAAGACCGAAGCGCCGAAGACCTGGGAAGATGTCGGCGCCGATCTCAAGGCGATGAAGGATGCCGGCTATGATTGCCCGATGGCGATCAACATCTCGGCCAACGAAAGCTGGCAGTTGATGGAGCAGTTCTCGGCGCTGCACAACCAGCCGATCGCCACCAAGAACAATGGCTATGACGGCCTCGATGCCCGTCTGGAGGTCAACAAGACCAAGTTTGTCCAGTACGTCACCGACTTGAAGAAATGGTATGATGCCGGTCTGGTCAAGATCAAGTCGAAGGACCTCGGCCAGGATATGGTGCAGGCTTTCGCCACCGGCACCTGCCAGGTCATCCTGACCTCGGTTGGTGATCACGGCACGGTCGGCCGCACCCAGAAGGAAGGCATGCACTGGGATGTCGCCGAATTGCCGGTCTATGCCGGCACCGAGCGCAAGAACTCGCTGGTCGGCGGCGCATCGCTGTGGGTGCTCTCCGGCAAGTCGGAGGCCGAATACAAGGGCGCGGCCGCTTTCCTCAACTTCATCCACGACCCCAAGACCGCTTTGTTCTGGTCGACCAACACCGGCTACATTCCGGTGACGAAGTCGGGCTTCGAGTTCATGAAGTCCAACGGCTTCTACGACAAGGCGCCCTACAAGGGCCGTGAAGTGGCGATCGCCAGCCTGACCGCATCCGAGCCGACCGAGATCACCCGCGGTATTCGCCTGGGCAACTTCACCCAGATCCGCGCCGAGTTCGGCACCCAGATGCAGGCGATCTTCGCCAACAAGGTCAGCGTTCAGCAAGGCCTCGATGCGCTGGTCAAGAATGGCGACGCGATCCTCGAGCGCTTCCAGCAGACCTATCCGGGTAAGACCCTGCCCTGATCGCGGATAGCGGAACGGGCGCCCGCCGAGAATCGACGGGCGGCCATTTCATATCTAGTCTTGCCCAGGGAGAGCGGGCTGGCGGTTCAACGGCATCGGCGGATCGATGGAAAAACGCGTCACTTTCGGCAGATGGACGATCGGCATCCTGTTCGCCGTGCCGCAGCTGCTTCTGATCTTCACGTTCTTCTACTGGCCTGCCGGCCAGGCCGTCTACTGGTCCTTGACGCTTCAGCAGCCCTGGGGCGGCGGCAACATCTGGGTCGGGCTCGACAATTTCCGCTCGATCCTGTCCAACGCCGATTACTGGAACTCGATCACCGCCAGCCTGGTCTTCGCCGGCATCAGCACCGGTCTGGCCATGGTGATCGCGCTTGTGCTCGCCGTCTTGACCGACCGGCAGCTTGCCGGCTCATGGCTTTATCGCGTGGTGCTGATCTGGCCTTACGGCATCGCCGCACCCGCGCTGGCGATGGCCTTCCGCTTCATCCTCGCGCCGGAAGCCGGCTTCATGGCTGTCGTCAACCAGGTCTGGCCGGGTTTCTGGGATCCCGGCCTCGACGGCGCCGATGCGATGGCCTCGATCATCGTCGCTTTCTCCTGGAAATATGTCGGCTACAATTTCATCTTCTTCCTCGCCGCCTCCAGGCCATTCCGCGCTCGCTGATCGAGGCGGCGGCCATGGACGGCTCCGGCGTGATAAGGCGGTTCTGGGACATCCAGTTCCCGCTGATCACGCCGACGATCTTCTTCCTCTTGGTCATCAACATCACCGAGAGTTTTCAGGACTCCTTCGGCATCGTCGACATCATGACCGCCGGCGGCCCGGCCAACGCCACCAACCTGATGGTCTACAAGATCTATTCCGACGGCTTCAAAGGCCTGGATTATTCGGGCGCCGCCGCGCAGAGCATCATCCTGATGCTGCTCATCGTCGCGCTGACCATCGTTCAGTTCCGCTTCATCGAGCGGCGCGTGCATTATCGCTGAGGCGGGCCATGGTCGAACGCACCCCGATCCTCAATTTCCTGACGCACCTCATCCTGTTCGTCGGCTTTGTATTTTGCGTGGCGCCGTTCGTCATCGTGGCGATCGCCGCCTCGCACAATCTCAAGGACGTCAACGACGTGCCGATGTCGCTGCTGCCGGGCAGCGATTTCTGGGTCAACATCAAGACCGCCTGGACGACGGCCGATCTCGGCCCGAAGCTGCTCAACTCCTTCATCATGGCGGCAGGCGTCGCCGCCGGCAAAGTGATCATCTCGGCGCTCACCGCGTTTTCGATCGTCTATTTCCGCTATCCCGGCCGCACGCTGATCTTCTGGTTGATCTTCGTCACGCTCATGCTGCCGCTCGAAGTGCGCATCGTGCCGACCTATGCGGTGGTCGCCAACGTGTTGTCGCCCTACCAGGCGATCATGGACGTGACCGGCCTCTCCTGGCTGATCGAGAAGACTTCCGGCGTCCAGGTCCAGCTCAACCTCGGACTGCTCAATTCCTACACCGGCCTGATCATGCCGCTGATCGCCACCGCCACTGGCACTTTCCTCTACCGCCAGTTCTTCCTGACGGTGCCGGACGAACTGACCGAGGCCGCGCGCATGGACGGCGCCGGCGCGCTGCGCTTTTTCGTCGATGTCCTTTTGCCGCTGTCGCGCAACAACATGGCGGCGCTCGGCACCATCATGTTCCTGTGGGCCTGGAACCAGTATCTGTGGCCGCTGTTGATCACCACGGATGCCAGCCATGCCACCGCGGTGACCGAGCTCAAGCAGCTGATCCCCAATGTCGGCGGTGCCCCGGAATGGCATATCGCCATGGCCGGCACGTTGATCGTCATGCTGCCGCCGCTTATCGTCGTGGTGCTGATGCAGCGCTGGTTCGTGCGCGGCCTGATCGCCACCGAAAAATAGGGAGACAGGAAATGGCCTCCATCACCATCCGCGACGTCAGGAAGAGTTACGCCAAGATGCAGGTGGTGCATGGCGTCAACCTCGACATCAAATCCGGCGAGTTCGTCGTCATCCTCGGGCCGTCCGGCTGCGGCAAGTCCACGTTGCTGAGGATGATCGCGGGGCTGGAAGAGATCTCCGACGGCACGATCGCCATCGACGGCACCGTGGTCAACAAGCTCGAGCCGCGCGAGCGCGGCTGCGCCATGGTTTTCCAAAATTACGCGCTCTATCCGCATATGAGCGTGGCGCAGAACATCGGTTATTCGCTGAAGGTGGCCGGCATTCCTGCGGCCGAGCGCACCCGGCGCATCCAGGCCGTCGCCCGCATCCTGGAACTCGAGCATCTGCTCGACCGCAAGCCGATGGCGCTCTCGGGCGGCCAGCGCCAGCGCGTCGCCATGGGCCGCGCCATGATCCGCGAGCCGAAGGTGTTCCTCTTCGACGAGCCGCTCTCCAACCTCGACGCCAAGCTGCGCGTTCAGATGCGCTCCGAGATCCGCAAGCTGCACAGGCGCCTCAGCGCGACCTCGGTCTTCGTCACCCATGACCAGGTCGAAGCGATGACGCTGGCCGACCGGCTGGTGGTGATGAATGGCGGCCGTGTCGAGCAGGTCGGCACACCGGCGGAAGTCTACAGCCGGCCGGCGAGCCGCTTCGTCGCCACCTTCGTCGGTGCGCCGACGATGAACATGCTCGAGGGCACCGTCACGCTCGACGGGCTGTCGCTGCTCGGCGACAGCCGCAAGCTCAACGTGTCGCGCACGGGCCTTCCCGTGGGCTCGAAAGTCGCGGTCGGCATCCGGCCCGAGGCGGTGCGCATGGTGGCGCCGGGCACGCCCGGAGCGCTTGCGGCGACCGTCGACCTCATCGAGGAGCTGGGCGCCGGCCGGGTCATCTATGTCGACCTCGACGGCGCGCCGTTCTCCATCGTGACGTCCGAGACCGTCCACTCCGAACCGGGCAGCGCGATCGGCCTGCAGTTCGCCGAATCCGATCTGCATTTCTTCTCGTCCGAGACCGGCGGCAGGCTCGACGTGTTCAAGGCTTCGGTGCCGGAGCCGGCGCTGTAAGGCGGTCCTTGCGTGGCTGACGTTGCGAATTTGAATAAGGGTTCGGGGAATGAAGATAATCCAGGTCACCGACGTCCATCTCGGCCGTCGGGGCGAAATCCGCTATGGCGCCGACCTGCACGAGCGGCTCGGCCGCTGCATCGATCACATCAACGCCCGCCATGGCGATGCCACGCTCTGCATCTTCACCGGCGACCTGGCCGATGGCGGCGACACGCAAGCCTATGTCGACCTGAAAGCGGCGCTGGACCGGCTCAGCGTGCCTTACCGGCTGCTGCCTGGAAACCACGACCGGCGCGCCAATCTCATCGCCGCCTTTCCGGAAAACGGGACTGACGGCAACGGCTTCGTGCAATCGGTTTTCGATACGCCGGAAGGGCGTCTCGTTTTTCTCGACAGCCTGGCCGAAGGCCGCGTCAGCGGCGAGTTGTGCGACAACCGCCTCGGCTGGCTCGACGCCATGCTCACCGAGGCGGCGAGCAAAACGGCCTATATTTTCCTGCACCATCCGCCAGTCGAGCTCGGGCTGACGCTGCTCGATCCGCTTGGCCTCGAACAGCCGCAGCGGCTCATCGACGTGCTGACCCGGCATGGCAATGTCGGCTATATCTTCTTCGGCCATGTCCACCGCGACATCGCCGGCACCGTCGCCGGCATTCCGTTCTCGGCGCAGCGCGGCCTGCATGCCCGCTTCATGCTCGACCTGGTGGGCGACGAAATGGTCGAGCAGGCGCCGCCCGCCTATTCGCTCATCCTGATCGACGGCGCTCGCGTCGTCATCCACAGCTGCGATTTCCTGGAGCAATGGCCGCTTTGGTCGCCGGCGACGGGGCAGCGCGTGCGCTGAGGCATGGCTCAACCCGGACCTAGGCGAATACATGCGCCTTGCCGTTGACGGTGAGGCGCACGATCTCGCCGATCGCCGGGGCGTCCATGCCTGTCCTGCGCAGGACCAGCGGCGTGTTGCCGATCGCAGCCGCATCCGGCGGATCCGGGCTGTTGAGCAGCCGCACCGCGACGGTGCAGACCGAGCCGGCGAATTCGCAGTCCGTCACTTCGCCGAACAGCATGTCCGGTGTGCCGGACATGCCTTCGCGCGAGGTTCGCTTGAGCAGGACCTGCTCAGGCCGGAGCATGATGCGCGCGACATCGCGCCGTTCCTTGGTGTCTACAGCGATGCGGCCGAGCCGCGATACGGCAAAGCCGTCCGCGATCCTGGCCGGCACGATGATGGCGTCGCCGAGGAATTCGGCGACCATCCTGTCCCTGGGTTGGAAATAGAGCTCGCGCGGCGTGCCGACCTGCGAAAACAGGCCGTCGCGCATGACCGCCACCTGGCTGGCGAAAGACAGCGCCTCGGCCTGGTCGTGCGTGACCAGGATGGTGGTGATGCCAGCCTCTTCCAGCAGCTCGGCAACCGCCTTGCGCATCGAGGCGCGAAGCCCGGTGTCGAGCGCCGAGAAGGGCTCGTCGAGCAGCATCAGCCTCGGCTTCATCGCCATGGCGCGGGCGAGCGCCACGCGCTGCTGCTGGCCGCCGGAGAGCTCGTGCGGCCGGCGCTTCAGGATCGCCTTGTCCAGCCCGACGATATAGGCGAGCTCGACGATATGTTGCGCGCGTCCCTCGGCGTTCCGGGCGATGCCGAAACCGATATTGTCGGCGATGCTGAGATGCGGGAACAGGGCGCCGTCCTGCGCCACCACGCCGATGCCGCGCCGGTGTGCCGGCACCGCGGCCCCGCCATTGGCGAGCACCTTGCCGTCGAGTGCGATGCGGCCGCGATCCGGCGCCTCGAAGCCGGCAATCAGCCTCAGCAACGTTGTCTTGCCGCAGCCGGAGGGGCCGACGATCGCGGTGCGGCTGCCGCTCTCGACCTGCAGGTCGACGCCGGCGACCGCCGCCACCGGGCCGTAGTTCTTGGCGACACCGCTGAGTTCGAGAAAGCTCATCGCCCGGCCATCCGTTTCGACTGGACGTAGAGCCACCACGTCATCGGCAACGACATCGCCACCATGATCAGCGCGTAAGGAGCGGCGGAGGCGTAGTCGATCTCGCCGCTATAGGACCAAAAGGCCATCGCCAGCGTGCGGGTGCCGTTCGGCGCCAGCATCTGGGTGGCGGTGAGCTCGTTCGTGATGCCGAGCGCCACCATCGCCATGCCGGCCGCGGCACCAGGCGCCGACAGGCGGATGGTCGTCGCCCACAGCGCCCTGACCGGGGGCCGGCCCAGGCTGGAAGCGGCGCGCTCCAGCTCTACCGGCGCCTGCGCTATCGAAGCGCGCAGGCTGACCAGCGCGCGCGGCAGGAACATCAGCGCATAGCCAAACAGGATGGTGAACAGCGTCTGGTAGAGCGGCAGCGCGACGCGCACGGTGATCGTCACCAGCGCCAGCGCGATGACCACGCCCGGCAAGGCGCCGACGATGTAATTGCAGCTCTCGAGCAGGCGTTGCAGCCGTCCCGGCGCGCGGATCGAGATCCACGCCATCGGCATGGCGGCAATCGTTGCAAGCACCGCGCCGGCGATGGCGAGGAACAGCGTCTGGCCGAGCGCCAGGCCGATCTCGTCCCAACGCCAGACATCGACGCCGCCGGCGATGAGCCAGCGGCTGACCGTGACGAAGGGCACGCCGAGCGACAGCAGCGCGACGCCCGCCGGCAAAAGCAGGCATGCCAGAGTGGCCAGGCCGAGCCGGGCGCGCTGCTGCTTGCGCGCGGCGCCGGAGCCGACCCGGGCATAGCGCTCCTCGCCGCGGACCATCACCTCGAGGGCGAGCAGGAAAAGGCAGCAGACCACCAGCACGGCGGCCAGCATATTGGCGGCGGGGCCGTTGAAGGTCGACTGGAACTGGTCGACGATCGCGGTGGTGAAAGTGTCGAAGCGGATGAAGACATAGAGGCCGTATTCGGCCAGCAGATGCAGACCGACCAGCAGCGACCCGCCGCAGATCGCCAGCCGCAGCTGCGGCAGCACCACGCGCGCGAAGACGCGCCACGGGCCAAGACCAAGCGCGGCGGCGGCATCCTCCAGCGCCGGATCGAGCCGGCGCAAGGCGGCGGCGATCGGCAGATAGAGGAACGGGAAATAGGCTATCACCGAGACCAGCACGCCGGCCCAGAGCCCGTGCAGGCCTGGAACAAAGCTGATCCAGGCATAGCTGTGCACGAAAGCGGGAATGGCGAGCGGGGCTACCGAGAGCCACGACCACAGGCGGTTGCCGGGCAGATCGCTGCGTTCGGTCAGCCAGGCCAGCGCCACCGACAGCGCGATTGCGATCGGCACGGTAATGACGACGAGGAGCACGGTGTTGACCAGCAGTTCGCCGACGCGCGGGCGCAAGATCAATGCCACCACCGTATCCCAGCCGGTCTGGATCGCGATCCAGACGATGAAGGCGAGCGGCAGCAGCGCGATCAGGGAGATCAGGGCGGCGGCGAGCGTGATCCACGAGGTGGACCGGCGCTTCTTCATCCGGGCCGTCGGCAGTCGTCCAGGCGCCATGTCGATCGCCGACTGCATCAGGCGAGCCGCCACGTCGCTACCGCCGGCTGGCGGAAACGATCCGATACGCCGCCCACGCGGCTCGAAGCGCAGTCGATCGTCATCGACGAGGCGATCTCCAAACAAAAGCGCTCCCGCGGAAAGCGAATTCCCCCGGGAGCACGGTCTTTCGCCCTTTTAGGACGAACTTGAACTAAAGCAAGCCGGCTTGCGTCATCAGGTCGATGACCTTCTTGGAGTTCAGCGTCGCCGGGTCGATCTTCGGCGCCTGCAGGTCGGGGAGCGGCACTAGCTTCGGGTTGGATTGCGCGCCCTTGCCGACCGCATATTCATATGACGTACCGGTCTTCAGCACGTCCTGGCCGCCCTTGCCGGTAACCCACTTCAGGAATGCCTGGGCTTCCTTCGGATGCTTGCTGGAGGCCAGCACGCCGCCGCCGGACACCGAAACGAAGGCGCCCGGGTCCTGGTTCTTGAAATAATGCAGGCCGACATTCTTGCTGTTCTCGCCGGTCTTGGCCTGGTCGCCGAAATAATAATAGTGGTAGATGACGCCGCCATCGATCTCGCCGGCGTTGACCGCCTTCATCACCGTGCTGTTGCCCTTGTAGGCGGTGAAATTTTCCTTCATCGCCTTCAGCCAGTCGGCGGTCGCGGCCTCGCCCTTGAGCTGCAGCAGGGCGCTGACGATGGCCTGGAAGTCGGCGCCGGAGGGCGAGGCGGCCCACCGGCCCTTCCAGCTCGGATCGGCGAGGTCGAGCAGCGACTTGGGCAACTGGCCTTCCTTCAGCTTGTCCTTGCTGTAGGCGAAGACGGTGCTACGGGCGGCAACGCCGACCCACTTGCCGCTCGACGGCTGGTATTCCTGCGGAACCTGGGCGAGGGTGTCGGCGTCGACCGGGGCAAACAGGCCAGCCGCCTCGACCAGCGCCATCGCGGGTGAATTCTCGGTCAGGAACACGTCGGCCGGCGAGGCGGCGCCCTCGGCGACGATCTGGTTGGAGAAGTCACTGTCGCCGCCATTGCGCAGCGTGACCTTGATGCCGGTTTCCTTGGTGAAGCCTTTCGCCCACTCCTTGGCAAGGCTCTCATGTTGGGCGTTGTAGACGATGATGCCTTGATCCGCGGCCAGGGTCGGCGCGGCGATCAGGCTCGCCGCCAGCGCGACGGCGCCGGCAAGGGTCGAAAGGGCAAGTTTCATGGTGCTGTCCTTGATTTTGGTGATCCGCCCCCACCTACCAATACCTGATAATGATAGTCAACATTGTGAGGATGGCTCATTCCGTCGCGGAGGCGTGAAAGCCGGCGCCACGCGGACAATTCCATGTGAATTGGGTGCCGCTGGATTTGCCAGAACCCTTGGCGGGATCCAATGGCATCCATTGTTTCAAGCCGAGCAATCCCCTGTCGCACGGGGCCGGCAATAGCGGTCCCGCGCGAGGCTGCGGGAACGATTGCGGTCAGAGCCGCTCGGCCCGCACCTTCAGGATAAAGTACAGCAGCGCTCGAATGCGCCGCCAGATCGTCCTAGGCATGGCTCTGCCTCCTGCTAGGGCATGATGCCGACAAGCGTGAAGCGGTTTGCGGACGACATCATGCTCTATCTCTTTGATTTAGAGACGGATTCAGAGTTCAGGTCGGTTCGACCTGAAATCAACCGGCTCAAGCGCGATCCTTCAAACGCCTTCAGAGAAGCTGCGCGACCAGCGCGACCCCGACCAACGAGGTGCCGAACCCGGCCGCGCGGACGGCTGCCGGCCGGCTCCGCAACGCCACAAGCATTCCGGTCGCGTGCAAAGCCGAGGTGATGGCGAGGAAACCGATCGCATAGGCCATGCCGTCGACCGTCTCCGGAATCTCAAGACCATGGGCGTTGCCGTGGAACAGACCGAAGAGCGTCGCGAGCGACGCGGCGAAGGCAAATGGCATCGGTCTGGCGAGCGCGACCATGGCGCCGAAAGCCACCAGCGACAGCGCAATCCCGGACTCCAGCGAAGGCAAGCCGATGCCGGCGATCCCGAGCATGGCGCCCGCGACCATCGCCGCGACGAAACACGCCGGCACGAGGATGACGGCCCTGCCGCCGGTTCGAGCCGCAATGATGCCGACGGACAGCATCGCAAGCAGATGGTCCATGCCGGCCAGTGGGTGTTGAAGACCGCTCAGGAAGCCGTGGACATGAAAGCCGCCGCTATGGGCGAAGGCCAGTGACGGCATGAGGACCGCCATGGCCGTCGAAGCAAGCCTTGAGAAAGCTGCCGGGGCAAGCCTGGAGAGGATCGAAAGCATTCTGTTCATTGGTCTGAACCTGTCTGAAAGGGGAGGATCCGGTCAAAGCCGGCGTTCACTGTCGGGCATCGCGATTTCGGCCGTCGCGGACCTGTCGCTCAGAAGCCGTGCCTCGCTGAAATCGAGGGGCCGCTGGCCATTGCCGTCATGGTAGACGAATGCCAGGCGCCGCCGGTGCGATGTCAGCTTCGCCGGCAGCGGGTTGTAGGTCACGCCGGCGCCACCGATCAGCGGCATCACGGCGCCGACATCGACGATCTCCTGCGTCTCGACGCGCAGCAGGTGCAGCCGCTTCCCGTCCGCGGCTTCGCCGAGGAACGGAATGCCGGCGAGCCGCAGGAAGCTGGACGGATCGGGTGCCCGCGCGAACCCGTCGAGAAAGGCGGTTTCGACGAGATCGAGATCGGTCGTGCGCGGGTCGCCCGGCTCGGGCACATGCTCGGGCGGCAAATGCGGCGTCTGCCACTGCAACGGCCTGCCGGCCGGCCCGTTGTGACCGACCGTGTGCGGATGGTGGTGATGGCCGATCGACGCGTGATGGTGCTGGCCTTCGCCATGGTCGTGGCTGTGGTGATGATCATCGTGCATGGTCAAAAGCTCGTCGGCTTGTCGATGATGGATTTGTGCTTGCCCAGCGTGCCATGGGCGACCATCGAGCCGAGCGCTTCGACGACAACCCGCACGCCGAACAGCGCGGTGATGTCCGAGGTATCGTAGGGCGGCGACACCTCCACCACCTCCAGTCCGCAAATGCCGGGCGCCGACACCAGCCCGAGCAGCTTCAGCGCCTCGCGCGGCAGGAAGCCGCCGGGCTCGGGCCAACCCGTGCCTGGCACGAAACCGCAGTCGACGCTGTCGACGTCGAAGGAAATGTAGACGGCGTCGGCATCCTTCCACGCCAGCTCGAGCGCGATCTCGGCCGTCTTTTCAAGTCCCATCTGCTCGATGTCCGAAATCGTCAGCACGTTGGTGCCACGCTTCCTGGCCTCGGCCACGCCATAGCGGGGCACCTGCCATCCGCCGATGCCAAGCTGCACCAGATTGGTGGCCGAGACGTTCGGCAAGTTCGTCGCCCAATACCAGGGCGTGGTGTGCATGCGCTCGTCGAGATCCTTTTCCTGGATATCGATGTGGCGGTCGAAATGAATGATGCCGATCCGCTTCGAGGTGACGTCGGCGATGCCGCGTACGCAGGGGAACCCGATCGAATGATCGCCGCCCAACATGATCGGCAGCGCGCCCGAGGAGGCTACGTGGCTGACGCCCTTGGTGATCTGGTCAAAGCTCTTTTCGAGATTGGCCGGGATGGTGAAGACGTCGCCGGCGTCGCACAGCGTCATCTGCTCGCGCAGGTCGACTCCCAACTCGTAGTTGTAGGGCGTGTAAAGTGCCGAGATGCGACGAATGCCTTGCGGCCCGAAACGGGTTCCCGGACGGTAGGTGGTGCCACTGTCGAAGGGAATGCCCATGACGGCAGCATCATATCGGCCGACGTCGCGGACATTCTCGACATAGGGCGCCTTGAGAAAGGTGTTGATGCCGGCGAAATGCGGCAGCTCGCCGCGCGCGAAGGTCGGGATGGACTTGTCGGTGATCGATTCCGATCCCGGCAGACCCATGTCCAGCGCCCATTTCTGTTCCTTGCGCCAGCCGTCCTCAGGCAGCTTTCCTTCCGCCTCGATCGACTTCCAGCCCTGCATGTCGCGGATCTCGAAGTTCGGATGGTGGAAGCGTTGGCGTGGTTGGTAGTCGACTATGCCGGCACGGCGATGCCGGCGTTCTGGAATGTTGCTATGCACGAAAGACCTCCTTCACGACGCCGTCGTCGCAATTGCGCTGTCCAGTCGGGTCGTCCCGACCATCGCGGCCACTTTGGCCACGTCTCGTGAGGAAGCCCGGTGGTTGCGGTCGAGCTTCAGATCGTATGTGATCGTCGCGCCATAGGCGGAAGGGAACTGAGGGTCGTGGCGCACCTTGTCGAAGACGAGCACACGGGTGCCGAGTTTGAAGGCCTCGCCGATATCGTGGGTGACCATGACGACGGTCATGCCGTGCTCGACCCAGAGCTCGGTCAGCAACTCATGCATCTCGACGCGAATGCCGGGATCGAGCGCGCCGAACGGCTCGTCGAGAAGCAGGATCTGCGGCCGACCGAGCAAGGTCTGGGCGATTGCCAGCCGCTGCTGCATGCCGCCCGACATCGATGCCGGATAAAGGTTGCGGGCGTGGGCGAGCCCGACGCGTTCCAGCATGGTTTCGGCCTCTTGCCTGGCGCTTCTGCGCCGGGCGCCGAAGACGCGGCCAAACGGTCCGCCAGAGCGAAAGTCCTCGACCAGCAGCAGGTTCTGCAGCGCGGTCAGATGCGGAAACACCGAATAGCGCTGAAAGACGATGCCGCGCTGCGGCGTCGGTTCCGGCACGATCGGCCGATCGCCGACGACGACCACGCCACCGCTCTGCCGTTCCTGGCCGAGCAGGATACGCAAGAAGGTAGATTTCCCGCAGCCGCTGGCACCGACCAGCGACAGGAATTCGCCCGGTTCGGCAGTGACGTTGACCCGCTCCAGCACGTGGGCGTCGCCATAGCTTTTCTCCAGTCCGTGGACGACGATGCGGCTCATCTATTCTGCACCGGATGAGCCCAGGGGGAGATGACGTGCGAGAGCCGCGCCAGCAGCCAGTCGGTGGCGACGGCAAGCAGCGTGATCCAGGCGACGTAGGGCAGGATGATGTCCATCGACAGGTAGCGCCGGACGAGGAAGATGCGGTAGCCGAGCCCCTCGGTCGAGGCGATGGCCTCCGCCGCGATCAGAAACAGCCAGGCCGGTCCGAGCGCCAGCCGCACGCTGGTGATGAGGCGCGGCATGATTTGCGGCAGGACCAGTCTTAGAACCATGGTCCAGCTGTTGCCGCCGAGCGTCTGCGCCTTGGCGACGAGTTCGGGCGGCAGCTCCATCACCCGGTTGGCGATGTCGCGCACCATGACGGGTGCCACGCCGACGGCGATCAGGGTGATCTTGGCGGTTTCGCCGAGGCCGAGCGCGATGAACAGGATCGGCAGCAGCGCCAGGGGCGGGATGACGCAGACAACGGTGACGAAGGGCAGCAAAAACGCCCTGACACGCGGGACGAAGCCGATGGCGACACCAAGCAGGAGCGCCGCCAGCGTCGCCAAGCCCACTCCCGCGAACAGCCTGACCAGGCTGGCATAGGTGTCGGCCCACAGGATCAGGTCGCCGGAGCGCTTGTCCGGCACCGTCGCCAGATCGAAGAACGCCGCCCACATCTGCGCAGGGGCAGGCAGCAGCTTGTCGTTTGCGTTGACGGCCAACCGCTGCGCCGAAGCGACCAGATAGGCCGCGGCAACGGCCGCGAACGGCAACGCGCCAAGCAACACCGCTCCGCTGCGCGAGACCGTGGCGTTGATCAGGCGAAGCCGTGTCTTCGGCACGCCTGCGGGCTGGCTGGCCAAGTCCGCGCCTGCCCCTGCTTGCGCAGCACTGGTTCCTCTGGCTAGCATGACGATCGGTCCTAGAGCGTTCCGGCCGCCGCCTCCGCCGTGAAGGCCGGGTCGAACCGCAGCTTGACGTTGCCGGCGTCGCCCAATGTCGAGCCGTCGGGGAAGCTCATGCCGGTCACATCGACATTGGACGCATTGGTGCCGAGAATGCCATGGCTGAACAGGAAGTTGCGGACGAGATCCATCGTCTTAGGCAATTCAGCACCCTTGGTGAACTCGACCGCCTTGGCCGGTTCGAAGAACATCGCCGTCGACGCGAGCTGGGCGTCGAAGCCGGCAAGATCGGTGCCAGACGCCTTGGCCATCTCTTCCTTGGCCGCCTTGCCTTCGGGTGTGCCGGAGGTCATCAGAGCCATCACTTCATACCATGCGCCGACGAGCGCCTTGCCGAGCGCCGGGTTGTCCTTCAGCGTAGCGGTGTTGACGACCATCAGGTCGATGATCTCGCCGGGAATCTGCGTTGAATCGAATACCTTGTGGGCGCCCGGCATGGCGACGATTTCCGAAACCAGCGGATTCCAGGTGACAACGGAAGTGACATCGCTGGTGCCATAGGCGGCGACCATGTCGGCATCGGAGGTGTTGACCACCGTGATGTCCTTCTCGGTGAGCCCGATCGTATCCAACGCGCGCGCCAGCAGATAGTGCGAGACCGAGAGCTCGACGAGGTTGATCTTCTGGCCGGCGATGTCCTTGAGCGCGGTCTTGTCCTTGAGGATGACGGCATCGTTGCCGTTGGAGAAGTCGCCGACGATCAGCGCAGTCGTGTCGACGCCGCCTCCGGCCGGGATCGACAGCGCGTCCATATTGGTCATCGAGCAACCGTCAAAGCCGCCGGCGGTGTATTGGTTGATACTCTCGACATAGTCGTTGATGCGGGTGATCTCGACATTGATGCCGTATTTGTCGGCCCATCTCTTCATGATGCCGCTGTCGGCGAGATAGCCCCATGGCATCCAGCCGACATAGATCGACCAGCAGATCTTGAAATCTTTCTTGGGCGTCGCCTGCGCGGTCGGGACGAAGGGAAGGCTGAGTGACGCGGCCAGGATGATTGCAGCCAGCTTGCGAAGCATTGCGTACCCCTGTTTGCGGTCCGGATTTACGTCCGGGCTTTTGTTGGGGGTTTACGGAGCGCGCATCCGGGAGAGGTTCGCGCCAGCAAACCCGTGCAGGGTTCTCCCGGGATTTTGGCCCGCCGTGTTCCGCCGGATGCCTCAATGCATCCCTGGCGGTTGCGTCTCTCGGACCAGCACCGTGATCGATACGGCCGGAACCCTAGACGCTCTGCACGCCGGTTCCTATGCAAGGGCCATGCCAATCCGAAACGGCAGCCTTGAGGCTGTTTTCCCCGATTCTCGGGCGATCGCGGCGTGTCCGTGGCGAAAAAATCATCGCGGCGCCGCCGAAATAAGCAGCATCGTGCCGGGCGATCATCTCGGATGTCGCAAGGGTCCCGCCTTCCCACGAAGAATTGAAGGGCGTGGCGGCCGTCGCAAACTTTCGTGATTTTGCGGTAGTTTGGCTTGGACATTATTTCGCCGGCCTCGTAACAAACCAGGGCCGAGACGCGAACATCGGGGGTACACTCTTGTGACCGGCAAGGATGAGGCCGAGTTTTCCAGGCTGCTCAGAGCTGCGATCGCGGGAGACGAAAAGGCTTATGCCGACTTTCTGCATCGGATAGCCGCTCTCGTTCGCGGCTTCGTCCGGCGCAAGGTCGTACAGGGCGGGGTCGACCCCGAAGATGTCGTGCAGGAAACCTTGCTGGCCATTCACGTCAAACGGCACACTTGGCGCCAGGATGCGCCTGTCCTGCCGTGGGTCTATGCGATCGCCCGCTTCAAGCTGATCGACGCTTTCCGCAGGCGCGGGCGCCGCATCGAGGTCGAGATCGACGAGATCGCCGAAACCTTCGCCGAGCCGGAGACGGAAAAGGTCAGCGAGCGCGACATCAACCGGGCGCTGGACGGCCTGCCGCCGGCGCAACGCTCGGTGGTCTCCTCGATCTCGGTGGACGGCCAGTCGATCGGCGAGACGGCAACCAGGCTCGGCATCAGCGAAACGGCGGTGCGCGTGTCGCTGCATCGCGGGCTAGCCGCGATCGCGAAAAGGTTCGGACGACAGTGACATGAGGACCGAAGATCTCATCAAGGCGCTAGACGCCGATGCCCGCGACAAAGCGATGCCGCTCGGCAAGGCCTGGTGGCTGGCCGTCGGCGTGGCCGTGGCGATCGCGGCCGCGGTCTTGTTTGCGACCATCGGTCCGCGTCCCGACCTCATGCCGGCCATGCACACGATGCGCTTCATGTCGAAATTCGTGTTCACGCTGGTGCTCGCCGCCAGCGCCTTCGCGCTGATCCGCGCGCTGTCGATGCCGGGTGCTTCGACCCGGCGGGCGATGGCCTGGATGGTCGCGGCGCCCGCGCTGGTGGTGTTGGCGGTGATTCTGGAGCTTTTCGTCGTGCCCGAGGCCGACTGGGGCAAGCGGCTCATCGGTTCGAACATGATGATCTGCATGACCTTCATCCCGCTGATCGGCATCGGCCCGCTGGCGATCTTCCTCGGCATGCTACGCTATGGCGCGCCGACCAGGCCGGTGCTTGCCGGCGCGGTCGCCGGCCTGCTTGCAGGCGGGCTCGCGGCAACTTTCTATGCCGCACACTGCTTCGACGATTCGCCGCTGTTCGTCGCCACCTGGTACACGATCGCGATCGCCTTCCTCACGCTGCTCGGGGCCATTGGCGGGCGGCTATTCGTGCGCTGGTAGCCGCCGCACACCGATCCTTAATCATGCCGGCAATTGTTTGCCGGTTAGCGGACCGATCGCTACCGTCCACGCAACCATTCCTTAAAATCGATCCGCCAGGGTTGCGGCAACGCGCAGTTGCGTATTGGGTGGGGTCGCATCGTGACGTGGTTGAACTGGAAAGGGCCTCGTGCCGACAGGCACGCCGCGCAGGGCCTGCTGGCGATCGGCCTGGTTGCCACCGCTGTGTCGATCCTGTTGCCGCGCCTTGACTTTGGTGCCGAGGCGCTGAAGCTCTGTCTGCAGATTTCCGTCGCCATCACGGCGGCGACGCTGTTTTTGTCGGCGCTGTTCATTCACCGTATCGTCGATGACCGCCGGCAGATCGCCGAGAGCGAGCAGCGCTTTCGCCGCGCCATGGAAGACTCCGCGATCGGTGTTGCCATCGTCGGCCTCGACGGCCGCATCCAGCAGGCCAACCCTGCCTTCGCCGCCATGCTGGGTTACAGCCGCGCGGAGATCGAGGCGCTGACCTTCCCGCAGATCACACATCCAGACGACCTGCAGATCGGCCGCGAGACGATGCAGAACGTGAAGGAAGGCAGGATCAGCTCCTACCATTTCGAAAAGCGCTACCTCAGGAAAGACGGGTCACCGGTCTGGGCGCAACTCGCCGGCTCGGTCATCCGCGACGAGGAAACCGGCAAGCCGCTTTATCTCGTGTCGCAGATCGAGGACATCGATGCTCGCAAGCAGGCCGAGGCGCGCATTGCAGAAGCGGAAACACGGTGGAACTTCGCGCTCACCAGCGCCGGACAGGGCGTCTGGAGCCTCGATATGCGAAAGGGCGGCACCACCTATTCGGAAACCTGGGTGAAGATGCTGGGCTACGCCGATGGCGAACTCAACGGCAGCCCCGACCGCTGGCTGACCATGATCCATCCCGACGATCAGGGGCGCGTGGCAGAGGCGGATCGCGCGCATCTTGCGGGCGAGACCCCGTTTTTCGAGGCCGAGTTCCGGATGCGGCACAAGGACGGTCACTGGGTCTGGATCCTTGATCGCGGCAAGGCGATCGAGCGCGATGCGCAGGGCCGGCTGATCCGGGCGATCGGAAGCCTGACCGATATCACCGAGCGCAAGCAGGCCGAGGCGCGGCTGATGGTTTCGGCGGCAATGCTTGCCGACGAGAAGGAGCGTCTCAGGGTGACGCTGCAGTCGATCGGCGACGCGGTGATCTGCACCGATGCCGCCAACCGGGTTACCTTCATGAACCCGGTCGCGGAGAAGCTCACCGGCGTCGAGGTCGGCGAGGCGATGGGAAAGATGCTGGGCCATGTCTATTGGGCGGTCGATGAGGAAAGCGGGCAGCGAATCGGCCTGACGCGCCCCCCGGCGAGCGAGCGGCCGCACTGCGACCGGAACACACGCGCCGTGCTCGTGCGGCGCGACGATACCCGCTGCAGCATCCGCCAGGTGGTGTCGCCGATCATGAACGACCGCGACGAGTTCTGCGGCCTGGTCATCGTCTTCCAGGATTTCACCGACGCGCGCGCACTGCAGCGGCAACTGGCCTACGCCGCCGCCCACGATGCGCTGACCGGGCTCGCCAACCGCTCGAGCTTCATCCGCACCATGGAGGACCTGGTCGACCAATGCCGCCTCAATGGCGGCGAGCATCAGTTCATGTTCGTCGACCTCGACCACTTCAAGGCGGTCAACGACACCGGCGGCCATGCCGCGGGCGATGCGCTGCTCAAGCGCGTCGCCGACGCCCTGCGCAATGTGCTCGGTCCGGAAGACATCGTCGCGCGGCTCGGCGGCGACGAGTTCGCCGTCATCCTCAAGTCGGGCGCCGAGCGCGGACCGATCGCGGCGCGCTCGATCATCGATGCCATCCGCAATCTCAATTTCAGCTGGGACGGGCGCCCACATTCGATCGGCGCCAGCATCGGTCTTGCGCCGATCAGAGCCGGCCGTGGCGAAGTGGACGAGATCATCGCCCGCGCCGACGCCGCCTGCTACGCTGCCAAGGCAGCAGGCCGCGGCTGCGTTTCCGCCGCGCCGGACGAGGACTTGGGGGACTACACAACCGCGCTTGCGGCAGCGTCCTGAGCGTCAGCAGGGATAGAAGCCTTAAGCCTAGAGCCGGATGATTTCAGGTCGACTCGATCTGAAATCTGAATCCGGCTCTTAAGCATTTGCATTAGTCTAGGCTCAGCGCGTCGGTACCGGATGGTCGCCGCGATAGTCGTAGAAGCCGCGGCCGGTCTTGCGACCGAGCCAGCCGGCCTCGACATATTTCACCAGCAGCGGGCAGGGGCGGTATTTCGAGTCCGACAGGCCCTCATGCAGCACCTGCATGATCGACAGGCAGGTGTCGAGGCCGATGAAGTCGGCAAGCTGCAGCGGCCCCATCGGATGGTTGGCGCCGAGCCGCATGGCGGTGTCGATGGCATCGACCGTACCCACGCCTTCGTAGAGCGTGTAGATCGCCTCGTTTATCATCGGCAAAAGGATGCGGTTGACGATGAAGGCCGGGAAATCCTCGGAGACGGTGATCGTCTTGTCGAGGTGCTTCACATAGGTCTTGGCCGTCTCGAAGGTCTGGTCCTCGGTGGCGATGCCGCGCACCAGCTCGACCAGTTTCATCACCGGCACCGGGTTCATGAAATGTATGCCGATGAAGCGCTCGGGTCGGTCGGTCTGGGCGGCGAGCCGGGTGATCGAAATCGACGAGGTGTTGGTAGCCAGGATCGCTTCCGGATTGAGCTGCGGGCAGAGCTGCGCGTAGATCTTGCGCTTGACCGTCTCGTCCTCGGTGGCCGCTTCGATCACCAGGTCGGCGGCGGCAAGATCGGACATGGCAGGGGCAGCGGAGATGCGCGCCATCGCTTCGTTGCGCGCCTTCTCCTCCAGCTTGCCGGAGCCCACCTGGCGGGCCATGTTGCCACTGATGGTGGCGATGCCCTTCTCGATCCGATCCGGCGATATGTCATGGATCAGGACCTTGTAGCCACCAAGCGCCGAGACATGGGCGATACCGCCTCCCATCTGACCCGCGCCGACAATGCCGATCGTCTCGATCTTGCTCATTACCCCGATCCCGTCTGGAGCATTTCCGCTTTCTTGAAGCGGGAAAAATGCTCCTATTCGTTTATTTTCCGCCATCCGGATGCGAAACGGCCGGAATAGCTTGTCAGGCCTTGATGGCCCGATTTTTGTGCAGTGCAAACTAAAAGGGCGGGGCGACTTCGTCTACCCCACCCTTCGGATTTTAATATGCAAGAGCCGGAAGCGTCAAAGCGCCTTTTGCAACTCGGGCAGGATGACGAAGAGATCGCCGACAAGGCCGTAGTCGGCAACCTGGAAGATTGGCGCTTCCTCGTCCTTGTTGATGGCCACGATGACCTTCGAATCCTTCATGCCGGCCAGATGCTGGATGGCGCCGGAAATGCCGACGGCGATGTAGAGGTCGGGCGCGACCACCTTGCCGGTCTGGCCGACCTGCCAATCGTTGGGGGCATAGCCTGCGTCGACCGCGGCGCGCGAGGCGCCGACGGCGGCGCCGAGCTTGTCGGCTACCGGCAGGATGACCTCCTGGAACTTCTCCGAGGAACCGAGCGCACGGCCACCCGAGATGATGATCTTGGCCGAGGTCAGCTCCGGGCGATCGTTCTCGGACAGCCTGTTCTCGACGAAGGACGAGAGGCCGGGATTGGCGGCGGCATTCGCCGTTTCGACCGAGGCAGCGCCACCTTCCGGCGCAGCTTGAAACGAGGCGGTGCGCACCGTGATCACCTTCTTGGCGTCGGTCGACTGCACGGTCTGGATGGCGTTGCCGGCATAGATCGGCCGCTTGAAGGTGTCGGGCGAGATCACCTCGATGATCTCCGACACTTGGGCGACATCGAGCAATGCGGCCACGCGCGGCGCCACATTCTTACCCGACGAGGTGGCAGGCGCCACGATCGCGTCGTAAGAGCCGGCGAGCGAAACGACTAGCGCCGCCAGCGGCTCGGCGAGACGCTCGGCAAGCTCGTCGGCTTCGGCGAGCAGCACCTTACGAACACCTTTCAGCTTGGCGGCGGCATCGGCCGCGCCCTTGGCGCCCTTGCCAGCCACCAGAACATCGACATCCGAGCCGATCTGGAGGGCCGCGGACAGCGCCTTGGCGGTCTGGTCGGAAAGGGTTGCGTTGTCGTGTTCGGCGATGAGGAGAATAGCCATTTTCCTGTTCCTTTCCTGACCGCTTAGAGCACGCCGGCTTCGTTCTTGAGCTTATCGACCAGTTCGGCCACCGACTTCACCTTGACGCCCGCCTTGCGGCCGCCCGGCTCCTCGGTCTTGATCACCTTGAGGCGCGGCTTGACGTCGGCGCCATAGTCGGCGGGGCTCTTCTCGTCGAGCGGCTTCTTCTTGGCTTTCATGATGTTGGGCAGCGAGGCATAGCGCGGCTGGTTGAGGCGAAGGTCGGCGGTCACGATCGCCGGCATTTTCAGCTCAACCGTCTGCAGGCCGCCGTCGACCTCGCGCGTCACCTTGGCCTTGTCGCCGTCGAGCACGATCTTGGAGGCGAAAGTGCCCTGCGCCCAGCCCAGCAGTGCCGCCAGCATCTGGCCGGTCTGGTTGGAATCGTCGTCGATCGCCTGCTTGCCGAGGATGACGAGGCCGGGCTTCTCGGCCTCGACCACGCCCTTCAGCACCTTGGCGACGCCCAGCGGCTCGGTCTGTTCGTCGGTCTTGACCAGGATGGCCCGGTCGGCGCCCATGGCGAGCGCTGTGCGCAGCGTCTCCTGCGCCTGCTGCGGACCGACCGAGACGACGATGATTTCTTCCGCCTTGCCGGCTTCCTTGATGCGGATCGCTTCCTCGACCGCGATCTCGTCGAACGGGTTCATTGCCATCTTGACGTTGGCAAGCTCGACGCCCAGTCCGTCGGCTTTCACCCGAACCTTGACGTTGGCGTCCACAACCCGCTTCACGGGCACAAGGATCTTCATTTTCCTGTCACCTCTCCTGAGATAGTCGGGGCGCTATAGCAGCGAGCGCCCTGCCAGAGTTGTCGAAAGCCGACATTCCGGGCGGAATATCCGCCCAACGGTGCCGTTTCCGTAGTGGCGGCAAACCGGCGCGTCAATATCCCACGAGGCACCCAAATCGGTTCAGTCGCGGGGCGCTGCCGCTCCTCGGCCCCATTGCGACGCCGGCTGCGCCGGGGCGCCGTCGCTCGCGACCGGTTCGACGGGAACGGGGGGCGGCTGGACGTTCGGCGTCGGGTCCGGCTCGCCGTCGGCGCCGGCCAGCAGCGGCACGCCGCGGCTGCGCAGCACCAGCACCAAGATCGACCCGGCGATGATGCCGCCGATATGACAGGCCCAGGAGATCCGGTCCTCGCCGCCGGCGGCAAACATCACAACCTGGAACAGGATCCACAGGATCAGCGGGATGAAGGCCGGGATGCGCAGCGGAATGCGGGCAAAGGCCAACACCCAGACCTTCACGCGAGGGTAGAGGATCAGATAGGCGGCGACGACGCCGGCAATGGCGCCTGAGGCGCCGATCAACGGCACCTGCGAATCCCAGGCCACCAAGCCCTGGAAAAACGCGCCGGCGACGGCGCAAGCCAGGTAGAAGATCAGATAGCGGATATGGCCGAGCGCGTCCTCGACATTGTCGCCGAACACCCACAGGAACAGCATGTTGCCACCGAGATGGAAGATATCGGCGTGCAGGAACGAGTAGGTAAGGTAGCTGAGGCTCTCCGGGATGACGATGAATTCGGGTGACAGCTCGACCTTGTCGTGTACCACCGACGGAATGAAGCCGAGACCGAGAACGGCGGCATTGGTGAAGTTCTCACCGCCAAGCGTGGTCGCCAGATAGGCCAGCGCATTCACCACGATCAGGCCGATCGTCACATATTGCAGGCGGATGTGACGCAGCCTGTTGGTGTCGTAAAGCGGGATGAACATCTGACCCTCCCACCTGCGAATTCAGCGGTTCTTGCCAGGAACCCATAGCACGTCGGCCTTTCCATTGTCATTGACCGCGCGGGCGGCGACGAACAGGAAATCCGAGACGCGGTTGATGTATTTGAGCGCCTCGCCGTTGACGTGTTCAGCCGAATCCTGAGCCAGCGCCACCATGATGCGCTCGGCGCGGCGCGCCACGGTGCGAGCCAGATGGAGTGCCGCGGCCGCCGGCGTGCCGCCGTTGAGCACGAAGGATTTCAGCGGCTGCAGCTCCTTGTTGAGGAGGTCGATGTCCCGCTCGACGCGGTCGGTCTGGGCGGCGACGATGCGCAGCGGCTCGTAGTCCAGCGGCTTGCCGTCGTCCGGCACGGCGAGATCGGCTCCCAGATCGAACAGGTCGTTCTGGATGCGCGAAAGCATCGCGTCGATCGCCGGATGCCCGGCGGCTATGTGGATGCGGGCCATGCCGATGCAGGCATTGGCCTCGTCGACGGTGCCGTAAGCGTCGACGCGCAGGTCGGATTTCAGCCGCCGCTCGCCGGTCCCGAGACCAGTGGTGCCGTCGTCGCCGGTGCGGGTATAGATCTTGTTGAGCTTGACCACGCCGTCCCCCTTGAGCGATTTTTGACGCAATTCCGGACGGAAAACCGTCTCACACTTTTCCTGGAATTGCCAAGCCCGTGCTATTTGCGCGTGAAGTAGACCACCAGCAACAGTAGCGCCAAGGCCACGGCCTGCAGGACGATGCGCGTCTGCATCAGCTTGTTCGAGGTGAAGCCGGAGCCGCCGCGCATCATGTTGATCAGGCCGCGAACCAGCACGACCGCCACGGCGGCCATCGCGACGACGGCGAGGATCTTGAGGACGATGACCATCTGGCTGGCTCCGGTTCCGGTTGGGTCAGGCGCGCCTGGCGAGCACGCGGTAGAGCAGGGACGCCGGCAAGATGCGTTTCAGCACCACGCCGATCTTAGCCGGCACCGTTACCACATAGTGCGGGCGCGGGCGCTGTGACAGAAGCGCGTGGCGCAGCGCGTTGTGCACGATCTCGGGCCCGGGCTTCAGCTTCGACACGCTGCCGCCCGCCTGAAGCCGGGCGAGTTGCGCCTGATAGTCGCCGCGGTGCACGGAATTCTCGACGTCGATATTCTTCAAAAACCAGGGCAGGCCGTTGCTGGCGATCTTCGACGTCACCGGCCCCGGCTCGATAAGCGAGAGGTGGATGCCGCTGCCTTCGAGCTCCTGGCGCATGCAGAGCATCAGGCCCTCGATGGCGTGTTTGGACGCCGAATAGGCCCCGCGAAAGCGGACAGGCGCGAGCCCGAGGATCGAGGAGCAGTGGACAAGGCGACCGTGCCCCTGGCGTCGCATGACCGGCACGACGCGCCGGGTGAGATCATGCCAGCCGAAGAAGTTGGCCTCGAACTGCTCGCGCAGCGCCGCGACGGGCAGGTCCTCGACCGCGCCGGGCTGCGCATAGGCGCCGTTGTTGAACAGCGCATCAAGCCGGCCACCGCTGCGTTCCAGCACTGCTTCGACAAGCGCGGCGATGGATTCGGGCTCACGATAGTCGAGATAGAAGGCTTCGATGCCGTCGGATTCGAGGGTGGCGATATCGGCCGGTTTGCGAGCGGTTGCGAACACCCGCCAGCCTTCCACCTTCAAGGCCCGGGCGCAATAGGCACCGATGCCGGAGGATGCGCCGGTGACGATGATTGTGCGCAACTCTTCGGCGGCGGGAATCGTCGTGTGACCTGGGGTTGCCATTTGCTGCAATCACTTCCCATATTCGCGGCGTCGACACAATCGAGCGGAGCACGGGCCCTTGCTACGGAATATCGTTGCCGTCAGGCGCGTGCTCTACGATGCCATTGGCCATTTCAACACCGATGACGGCTGGGCGATGGCCAGCCATCTGGCGATTACCTCGCTGATGGCGCTGTTTCCATTCCTGATCTTCGCCACGACGCTTGCCAGTTTCCTCGGCGCGCGCGCCTTCGCCGACACGGCCGTGCATCTGGTCTTCGACACCTGGCCGGAGCAGATCGCCAAGCCGATCGCGCGTGAGGTGCAGAACGTGCTCACCGTGCGGCGCACCGACCTCCTGACCTATGGCGTGTTGCTTGCGGCCTATTTCGCGTCGAACGGCATCGAGGCGTTGCGCACCTCACTCAACCGCGCCTATCGCGTCACCGAGACGCGCGGCATCATCCACCGCAGGGTCCAGAGCATCATCTTCGTCCTGATCGCCACGGCCTGCTTCCTCGCCGTCAGCGTGCTTTTGGTGTTCGCGCCGCTGCTGGCGCGGCTGGCGGAAGCGCATCTGGAATGGATCAAGCCCTATATGGGCACGATCACCATCTGGCGTTACGTGGTTGCCTCCACGGTCATCGTCATCGGGCTGTTTTCGGTGCATATCTGGCTGCCGGCCGGCCAGCGCCGCTTCGTCTCGATCATACCTGGCATCGTCTTCACGCTCGTCGCCTGGCTGCTAGGGTCGACGATCTTCGCCACCTATCTCGACCATTTCTCGTCCTATGTGACGACCTATGCCGGGCTCGCCTCGATCATGATCGCGGTCGTCTTCCTCTACATCATCTCGGCGATCTTCATCCTCGGCGGCGAACTCAACGCTGCGATCAGCCGCTATCTGGAGGCGCGCGCGCGCGTCGGCTGAATCGATACCGGTCGGACGGAGGAACAGAGGAAATGAGGAATTGAAGAACTGAAGAATTGGGGAAAAGGCGCCAACACTTGGCTCCGCGCTTCTTCAATTCTCCAGTTCTTCAATTCTCCAATTCCTCTTTCCTGGCTGCCGCGCGGTCGCCAGGGCGACGCCAAGCGTGGCGATTGCCATGCCGGCGATCTGCAACAGGTTGAGCCGCTCGTCGAAAAGCGCCCAGGCGATGACAGCGGTAACGGCCGGCACGAGGTAGAACAGCGAGGCGACCTTGGACATCTCGCCGTCCCTGATCATCACCATCAATAGGAAGATGGCGCCGACCGACAGCACCAGGACCAGCCAGGCCGTGGCGAAGATCAGTTCGCCATTGACGGTGATGGTGCGCGTCTCGAAGGCGAGGGAGCCCAGGATCATCACGGCGGACCCGCCGACATACTGCCACATCGTCGCCGACACCAAATCGCCGCCGGAGGCGTAGCGCTTCTGCCAGATGGTGCCGGCGCTCATGCCGAGCACCGAGATCAGCGAGGCAGCGAGCGTCGTCGATGTGACGCCGCCGCCCATCGCGCCGAGCTTTGGCCACAGCACGATGACGACGCCAACAAGGCCGACGGCAAGGCCGACCCAATGGCGCGGCAGGATCGCCTCGCCGAGGAATTTCCCGGCGAGCACGGCGGTGATCAGCGGCTGCAGGCCGACGATCAGCGCCGAGAGCCCTGCCGGCATGCCCCTGTGGATCGCCCAGAAGACGGCGCCGAGATAGATGCCGTGCATGAGGACGCCAGCCACCGTGGCGTGCAGCGCCTCCTCGCGTGTCGCCCGGTGTGAGCCAAGCAGGACGGTCAGGCCGGCAAACAGGATCGCCGCCAGCACGAAGCGAATGGCAAGGAAGGTGAAGGGCTCCGCCCAGGGCATGGCGTAGCGCGCGCCGATGAAGCCGGTCGCCCACAAAACGACGAAGGAGGCGGGAATGAACCGCTTGATGCTCTGCATGGGGGGAGGCTGCCGGGATGAACGGTTGATGACGGCAATTGCTCTAATGCCGTTCAATCCGGCAAGCAAAACGAAACGGTTGATCCATAAGCTAAATTGAATTCAACAAACCGTGCCAACAGGGGCATGGCGCTTTGCAGCGCCATGGTGAGGCATGTTTTCGCATCTCGACACGAGCTGGCTTTTGTTCGCCTTCGCGATCATTGCCGCATTTGGTTTTTTCTTCGGCACGGCGCTCGACGCGATCTTGAGGGAAGGCGGTTTCGGCCCGACCGGCAACACGCTGCTTTTCATCATCGGCTTTGTTGTCGCGGTGGTGGTTGCCAACAAGCATGGCATCAGCCTGAGCGATCTCAAGCTGGCAGTCGCGTGGGGGCTGGGCGGCGCCTTCGCCTTCATCAGCGTGCTGGCACTGATCAAGGCCGGGCTGGCACGTCTATGATCAAAGCCCAACCAGCCGCTTGACGTCCTGCGGCGATACGCCGGCATCCCGAAGGGCGGCGAGGCCGGTGTCCTTGAAGCTCTTGGACAGTTTCCTGCCGTCCGGGCCAAGGATCAGGCGGTGGTGAAAATAGCGTGGCGCCGGCAGGCCGAGCAATTCCTGCAGCAGGCGCTGCACGCCCGTCGCCGGATAGAGGTCGTGGCCGCGCACGACATGGCTGACGCCCTGCAAGGCGTCGTCGACGACGACGGCGAGATGGTAGCTGGTCGGGATATCGCGGCGCGCCACGATGACATCGCCCCAGGCCCGCGGCATTGCTTCGACGGTTCGCGTCGCGGACATCATCTCGTCGGTGAATTCGGCAAATGACAGGGCGCCTGTGGCGCCCGCCATCGCTGCCGCGACATCGAGCCGCCAGGCGAAGGGCATGTTCTCGGCGATGCGCCGCTTGCGCTCCTTGGCCGGCAGGGCCTTGTCGAGCGGCGGGTAGAGCGGCACGCCGTCGGGATCGCGCGGCCAGTCGCGGCCGCCGGTCTCAGCGATGAAGGCGCGGATCTCGCCCCGGCTCATGAAGGCCGGATAGACGAGTTCGTCGGCGATCAGCCGGTCAAGCACCGCCCGGTATTCGGCAAAATGCTCGGACTGGCGGCGTACCGGCCGTTCCCAGTCCAGCCCCAGCCATTCCAGGTCGCGGAAGATGCCGGCTTCGAATTCCGGCGTGCAGCGGGCGGTATCGATATCCTCGATGCGCAGCAGCAGCCGGCCGCCGGCCCGCGCCCCCATGCGCTGGTTGAGCAGGGCCGAATAGGCATGACCCAGGTGCAATTCGCCGTTGGGGCTCGGCGCGAAGCGGAATGTCAGGAGCGTCATCTCCGAGGCGGCATTCGGGTTGTCAGGCGCTTTTGCGCGTTGGTAACTAGCCATCAATTGCCACTTCGCGGGCGCCCTGGGAACAAGCAACGTGCAACGCATCGCCTCGCTCGACGACATTGCGACAGGGCTCGACGCGCTCTGCCGGATCGATCCGCGGCTGGAGAGAGTGCGCGGCAGGGTCGGCGAGGTGCCGCTCCGACTATCGGAGCCAGGGTTTCAAAGCCTTGCCTCGATCATCGTGTCACAGCAAGTGTCGCGCGCCAGCGCCGACGCCATCTTCGGGCGGCTGCTCAAGCTGGTCGATCCGCTGACGCCGGAAGCGATCCTTGCCGCCGGCGAGGGCATATTTCGCGAGGCGGGGCTGTCGCGGCCGAAACAGCGTGGATTGCTCGCCGTCGCGCAAGCCGTCGCCGGCGGGCTCGATCTCGGTCACCTGTGCACGCTCGACGCCGGCGAGGCGATCGCCGCGATGACGGCCGTGCCCGGCATCGGCCCATGGACGGCGGAGTGCTACCTGTTGTTTGCCGCCGGCCATGCCGACGTGTTCCCCGCGCGCGACGTGGCGCTGCAAACGGCGGTTGGTCATGCGCTCGGCATCGACCCGCGTCCGCCGGAAAAAATGCTGATCCGGCTGGCCGAATCATGGAGCCCCTGGCGAGGTGTCGCGTCGCGGCTTTTCTGGGCCTACTACCGGGAACTGAAGGGCAGGGACGCGGCGCCCACCGTCGAAAGTGTCAAAAAAGCCTGAAAATCATGCGTTTTTTGGAACTTCGTCGCGCGACAATCCGCTTCACATCCCTGTCATGTCGGGCTTACAGTATCCGCGCCGATCGGTTCTAGAAGCAAGGAGGCATAGGACGTGACGGTTGCCGTATCTCCGGATGGGCTTCCCGCGCTGGTGCTGAATGCGGACTATCGCCCGCTCAGCTACTACCCCCTGTCGCTCTGGTCGTGGCAGGACGCCATCAAGGCTGTCTTCCTCGACCGGGTCAACATCGTCGCCGAATACGAGCACGCCGTCTCATCGCCGACCTTCTCGATGAAGCTGCCGAGCGTGGTCAGCCTCAAGGCCTATGTGAAGCCGTCAAGGCATCCCGCCTTCACGCGCTTCAACGTCTTCCTGCGCGACCGCTTCCAGTGCCAGTATTGCGGCACGCCGGAGGATTTGACCTTCGACCATGTCATCCCGCGCCATCGCGGCGGGGCGACGACCTGGGAGAATGTCGTCGCCGCATGCTCGCCCTGCAATCTTCGAAAGGGCGGCATGATGCCGGCGCAGGCCAAGATGTGGCCGCTGCAGAGGCCCTATCAGCCGACAGTGCACGACCTGCACAACAACGGCCGCCTGTTTCCGCCCAACCATCTGCATGAAAGCTGGATGGATTATCTGTACTGGGATGTCGAGCTGGAGCCGTAGAGTTCGGCACAAATCCGCGAGCCCGGCCGTCTGCCGCAGCTTTCTGCGCTCCCCGTGCTCACGTACTTAAGTACGCTCCGCTCCGGTTCTCGAAAGCTGCACCAGCCAATCCGGGCTGGCGAATTTCTGGACGAACTCTGCGTCGTGCCACCCCATGGGAATTGGCTCAATCGCGCGCGAGCGCGCTGCGGAAGGCGACCGCCGCCAGGATGAGGCTGGCGACGGTGTTCCAGCCGGCGAGCGACAGGCCGAGGATGCGCAGCGCCGCCTTATCGCAGGAGGGCGGCACGAACTTGTCGAGCGCGTCGAGCACGCCCTTGCCGCCGGTGTCGACAGGGCCGGCGCCGGCCGTGCAGTCGGCCGGGCCCTGCCACCAGCCCCATTCGACGCCGGAGTGGTAGACGCCGAGATAGAGGCCGTAAAGCATCAGCAAACCGCCGATCGCCAGCAGCCCGCGCGTCACCCAGGCCGGCGCGCGCAGCATCGAGGTGATCGCCGCCAGCAGCATCAGCGGCGCGCCGATATAGTAGGGGGTGCGCTGCTCCAGGCAGAGATGGCAGGGGATGTAGCCGCCGATATATTGGAAGGCCAGCGCCGAGCCGACCGTCGCGGCCATGGCGACGGCGAGAAAGAGCGCCGCGCGGGTGCGCTGGCGTCCGGTGTCGGCAGTCATGGTCGCTGTCATCGATGGGGTCCGTTGTTGCGTCGCTATCCGTGGGCGTATCTGACGAGGATATAGAGCAAAATCAGGGCAGCGGCGCCGGCGCCGACAATCGTCCCCAAGCGCTTTTCGATGAACTCCTTGATCGATTCGCCATAGCGGCGCAGCAGCCAGGCAAGCAGCAGGAAGCGGGCGCCGCGCGCCACGATCGCAAGCCCGATGAAGAGCAAGAGATTGACGCCGATGACGCCGGACAGGATCGTCACCACCTTGATCGGCGGCAGATGGGCCGCGCCTGAGGTGACCAGCATCAGGATGATGAAGCCGATGCCGGACGAGGTGCGCAGCTGCTCGAACTCGTCATATTTGCCGTAGAATTCGAGCACCGGCTTTGCCACGGCCTCGTAGGCGTAGTGGCCGATGAACCAGCCGAAGATGCCGCCCAGGACCGAAGCGACGGTGGCGATCAGCGCATAGCGGTAGGCGCGCCCGGGTTTCGACAGCGCCATCGGCAGAAAGAGCACATCGGCCGGCACCAGGAAGACCGAGCTTTCGACGAAAGCGATAAAGGCCAGCCACCATTCGGCGGATTTGCGGGCCGCCAGCGACAGGGTCCAGTCGTACAGTCCGCGAAGCATCGGCTCTCCTGATGCGGTTGACGCAATTCCGGACGGAAAACCGCTGCGCACTTTTCCTGGAACTGCCCTAATGCATGTCGCCCCAAACGGCACAGCGGTTTTCGGGCACCGGCATGGACGAAACAAGGACCCAAAGCGCCGCAGCCGGCGTTTTAACCCGGGCGCGGTAAAGTTTCGCTTCTCTAGAAAGATTTTTCGCGCCGCACAATGGCAGTGGCCTTTGCGAAACCGCGAGACGGTGCCGGCCGGGGTGGCGCCGGCAAATCCGCAACAGGCCAGTTGACGAAAGGCCGTCCGACCGTATAGTCCGCGCCCATCCAGGCTGTCCGGCCTGAGCCCCTATGGCGGAATTGGTAGACGCGCTCGACTCAAAATCGAGTTCCGCAAGGAGTGCTGGTTCGATCCCGGCTAGGGGCACCACCACCTTTTTGCTGGTGTTGAGTTGTCAGGGCTTTTTCTGATTTTCGTCCCACTCTTGGTCCGCGCCTTTTTCGGTGGGACAATTTCGTCCTGATTTTGTTCCGGGATCACCAGGAGATGGGCGGCATGTTCAGCCATCCGGCGACGTTGCGCCTTCCTCGTGTAGTGCATCGTTTGCTGCTTGGTGGTCCAGGCTTGGTCGCGCCAGTCCCGCATTTTGTTACCAAGTGAATTAACGGTGACCTGACCTTCTTGACGTCGGAGTGGGGGAAGCCGTCACCGTTAGTTCACTTGCCCTGACGGCGTCAGTACAAAGTGCGCCAGGAGAGATTGCCGATTTGCACGAAACTGGTCGGACGTTAATCCTTTGGCTCGCCGGGCTGCACGCCCTGATCGCGCTTTGGCATCAATTTGTTCTGAAAGACCGGACGCTCGAGCGCATGAATCCCCATGGCGCCGTCTGATTTGACTGGGGAATCGTCGATAGCTCGGGAGCGACCATCGAACTGTGCCGGCATTTGCGCACGGATGGCACCGACGCGCTTGCCTTGCAGCCTACATCATGACGTCCTGCTCAATGACAGGCTCAAGCGAAATCGCACCGGCAGCTTTACGCCTCATCTCGGTCATCGAAGTCATCCCGGCCGCCACCAAAAGCGGTCACAGCTGGTGTCAACGCCACGGGGAGTTTGCGCCATGAGCATATCTCCATAATGATTCCAGCATCGGCTTTTTCCTGCCCTGCCCACCAATCAAGTGTTTTGTGGACAGCATCGCACTTTGCTAATATTGCCGTCACTGCGCTCGGCGAGGAAATCGCAGCATGTCGGAGAAGAGTCCGGCCGCGTTGCCGGCGGCGTCGGTGTCAACAGGTTTTCTGGGTGGCAACGGCAACAATGCGTCCGAAGCCCGGCGTGAGCGCCGGATCCTGACCGCGCTCTGCTACGACCTGGTCGGATCGACCGACCTTCTCGCCATCCTGGACATCGAAGAGTTCGAGGAACTGATATCAGCCTTCCAGCGGGCGGCGAGACAGGCGGTCGCGTCGTGCTCGGGAGCCGTCCAGGTCGAGGTCGGCGATGGCGGCGTTGCTTTGTTTCCTGCCGAAATAGACGCCAAGGACGCGGCATCGCTGGCGATCCGGGCCGGGCTCGAAATCGTCGACGCCTGCAGGCGCGTCGGTTCGGACAAAGGCCGCGCCGATTTGCATGTCCGGGTCGGAATCGCGACATCGATGACCCTGATCCACAAGGGTGACGCCGACACCGGTCATGACAATGTCACCGGCCCTGCCTTCGCGATGGCCACGCGGCTCCAGGCCATCGCGCAACCGGATACGGTGGTGGTCTCGGACGAGACGCGCAACCTGGCGCGACGGTCGCATGTGTTCAGCTTCAGGGGCCCCCATGCGATCAAGGGGTTTGCCGAGCCGCAGCTGGTCTGGCGCGCGCTGAGTCACAAGCGCGAGGTCGACCGCTTCTTCGCCTTCGGGCGGCTGAGCAGTCCGCTCGTCGATCGCGAGGCCGAGCTCGCCACGATCGCGGAAGCATGGGACAGCGCCGTTGCAGGAAACGGCGGCGTGGTGGTGATCGAGGGCGAGGCCGGGATCGGCAAGTCGCGCATTCTTCACGAAGTGCGCCGGCGCACGCGTCACCAGCGCGCGAAACTGCTGCTCTTCCAGTGCACGCCCGGCGGCTTGCGCTCGGCGCTGCATCCGCTGCTACAGAACGTACGCGGCGATCTCGCCGGCAACGAAAGACAGCTGAGCGCTGCCGCCGTGGCGGAAGTATTCCGCGATCATGACGTCCGCGATCCCGAAATCATCGACATCTTCTCGTTCCTGCTCGGCGCTGCGGGCGCCGATCCGATGCTCCAGGAGATCGACGCCGAGGCGATGCGCGCGAAAGCCAATTGGGCGGTTCGCCGCTCGCTCGAAGCCCTGTGCGCCAGCGGGCCGATCGTCCTGGTGGTCGAGGACATCCATTGGATTGACCTGACGTCGAGACAATTGTTGGCTGAGCTTGCACAGTCGGCCCGTCACTTCCGGGCGCTTGTCATCGCGACCACGCGCCCTGAATCGGGGAGCTGGCTGGCAGCATCGAATCCAAGGCATATCTCACTAAAGCCGCTCAACCGCGAGCAAACGCGGCTGGCGATCGCGGCCATGCGGCCGCAAGGCAAGCCGTCAACTTCCCCGGAATTGCTCGACGTGGTGGAACGCGTCACCGGAGGCGTCCCGCTGTTCATCGAAGAAATCTGCCAGTGGATGACCGAGAACGCGGCCTCGGCAACGGATCGGCTGGTGCAGACCGGGACGCGCAGTCATGCCTCGGTGTTCGAAAGCGTGATCGAGGCGAGGCTCGAAGCGCTGGGGCCGGCACGCGAAGTCGCGCGCGCCGCGGCCGTCGCGGGCAATCGTTTCAATCAGGAATTGCTGCGCGCGCTGTTGCCGGAGCTCGACGACGAAATCATCGCAAACGCGCTGGATTCGCTGAGCGAGGCCGGGTTCCTGATCCGCGTGCGGCCTTCCGGCGTTCCGGTCTATGGCGTGCGCCACGCGCTTATCCAGGAGACGATCTACAACGCAACGCTGCGCAAGAGACGGCAGGCCTTGCATCGCCGCCTGTTTGCCGCGGTGAGCCGCAACCGAAACCTGGCCGGGTGGCTGGGCACCGCCGAAGTCGCCGAGCACGCCGAGCGCGCAGGCCTTGTGGAGGACGCGATCGCTCAGTTCGTGATCGCAGGCACGGAAAGCTCGTCCCGCTCGGCAATGGCGGAAGCGAGGCAGATACTCGAGCACGCATTGGCGCTCTGCGAGCGCGTTGCGGCAGTCGACACTCGAGACGCGCTGCGGCTATCGGCAATGATCGTGCTCGGTCCCATCCTGACCGCTGTCGAAGGTCCGAACTCGGCACCCGCCCGCAAATTGTACGAGGACGGCGTGGTGATCGCCCGGCGACGGCCGGTGGCCGAGCGGGCCAAGTGGTTCCCGATCTACTGGGGCTGGTGGTTCACGGATACCGTCATGGACGGCGAGCGCGCGGAAGTCGTGCTCAGCGATCTCAGGGATGTCGAGGATGCCGAAGTGCAACTCCAGGCCAGGCATTGCGTGTGGGCAATCGACTTCAATCTTGGCCGCCACGAGCGCTGCATCGCGGCCGTCGACGCCGGACTGTCGCTCTATGAGCACGGCCAGGGCAAAGCAAATGCTGCGCTGTTCGGCGGGCATGACGCGAGGGTCTGCGGGCTCGCTCACCGCGCCTTGTCGCTGTGGTTCGTCGGAAAGCCGGCAAGCGCGATCCATTCGATGTCGGAAGCGAGGAACTGGGCGCAGCAAACCGGACATGCCGGCAGCATCGCGCATGCCTACCTAAACGAGGCGATGCTGCATTGCTATCGCCGCGATTTTTCGATGCTGCGAAGCGTGATAGCGGATCTGCGCCACTTGACGGAGCGCCATTATATGCCCGCCCTCGCCGCCGCAGCGCAGATCTTCGAAGGCTGGTGCGACGGCAACGCCGGCCAGGTCGAGAGCGGCAGGGAAAAAATGCGGCAAGGCCTTGGCCTCCATGGCGAGTTCCAGACGCCTGAGGACGAACCGGTCTATTGCGGCATGCTGGCAGAGCTTTTGACACGAACTGCCGAGGTCGATGAGGCGCTCGCGCTGCTGGGCTCAGCTGTGGCGCAGGCGGAGGCCGGCGGCAGCCGCTTCTGGCTGGCAGAGCTCTACAGGCGAAGGGCGGAGCTACTTCTTCTCCAGGGCGATGCGGAGGCGGACGTAATCGCTGCCCTCGAAAAGAGCATCGCCATAGCTGCGGAGCAAAGCGCAGTGCCTTTCCTCGTCAGTACATACGAGACCCTTCAATCATCAGGCCTGTCACCTGAACTGTCGTCGCGCTATCGCGATCGGGTCGAACGTGCGAAATCCGCTCTCGAGCCGGGCGCCGCGCTGATCGTCAATCCCGAATCGGCCGTTCGGCACTAGCCGGCCCTGCAAGAGCATCCGCGATGGTGGAGCGATATGAACGCCTGGGTCCGCCGCCCGACGAGGCGCTGGCGAGGCTGATGAAGATGCGCGAAGGCCTGGGCATCACGCGGATCGCCGACATTACCGGGCTCGACCAGCTCGGCATCCCGGTCGTGCAGGTGACAAGACCTTTCTCGCTCTCCAACGCGGTCGCGCAAGGCAAGGGCGCCACCCTGGCGCAAGCCGCGATATCGGCCATGCTGGAATCGGCCGAGAGCTTCTTTGCAGAGCAGGTGGCGAATTTCGAACCAGTCGTCGCCTGCGCCGATCAATTGGGCATCCCGCCCGATCGTTTCGAAAGGCACCTCCAGGGGGGCACCGCGCCCGGATGGCGCGGCAGGGAGACGGCGTGGGTAGCCGCCGACAATCTTCTTACCGGCAGCCGCGACCTGGTCCCGTTCGAGCTCGTGCACACCGCCTATGTGTTGCCGTCACTGCCCCATGACGGCATTTTCGCGGCATCGACGAGCGGTTTGGCCGCAGGCTTCGAGGAGCCGGATGCCATCGTTCATGGCATGCTTGAATGCATCGAACGCGACGCGATCGCCACGGCATACCGGACCCACGGGTTTTTCCACCGTCAACGCATCGATCCCGAGACGATCGATGATCCGTCGCTCCGCGATCTCCTGAAAACTTTGGCGGCCAAGAACGTGCTGGTCGGCCTTTGGCAAGCTTTGTCGCCGTTGGGCATACCGGTGGTATGGTGCCATCTGCTGGAAGACGAACCGACGGAAACGGTCCTTTTGGATCATCCGGCTGATGGTTCGGCTGCCGGTTTCAGTCCCGCTGGCGCGGCGGCGCACGCCATCTACGAAGCGGCCCAGGCCCGTCTGGCGGCGATCTCGGGCGCGCGCGATGACCTGACGCGTGCGTTCTATCCGAAATACCCCGATCGGCAGATGATCGCAGCGCATCGCCGGCTCCTCCGCGATGGCCCGCGCAGCGTGGATTTCCGCGCGCTCGCCGAGCAGAAGTTCAACATGGCGTCGGACGGGCTGTCGGTCCTCTTGGCAATTCTCGAAGAGAGAGGGTTCGATGCGGTTCACCTAATCCGGGTGGGAACGAAACCGCTCGACGCCCTGTCGGTTGTCAGGATTGTCATCCCTGCCTTGCAGCCGCTCTTGCAGGGGTAGAGGACTATGCGCCCGAAACTCGTCTTCACCGGCCCTACCGTGTCCCATGCCGACACGTTGAAGGTCGTCGATGCGATATGCCTCCCCCCGGCCGTGCAAGGCTCGATCGTTTCGGCCGTGCAGCATTTCGACCCGAGTGCGATCCTTATCATAGACGGCGGTTTTCAGGCCGAGCCGGCGGTTCGGCACAAAGAAATCCTGTGGGCCCTCAGCCGCGGCATTCATGTCGTCGGCGCGGCCAGCATGGGTGCCCTTCGAGCAGCCGAGCTGTTCCCCCATATGCAAGGCGTCGGGCTTATCTACCGATGGTATCGCCGCTTCGCCTTTGCACCCGACGACGCAGTAGCGGTACTGCATGGACCGGCCGAGGTGAATTTCGCTCAATTGACGCATGCGCTGATTGACCTGCGCCGGACCCTTCGCGCTGCTTGCCGGCGCGGCGTGATTTCACCCGAACAGCAGGCGAGGCTCGAGGGTGCGGCACAGGCCGTCAACTTTCGCGAGCGCACCCTGGCACGGATGGTCCGGGATGCGCACGACGGCAAGGACGACGTCGAGAAATTGTGCAGGGAGCTCGGCGCGGCTTTCGTCCAGCAAAAAAAGCAAGATGCCCTGCGGGCACTCGAACTTTTGCGGGAGCAAGCATTTGAAAAAGCACACCCCATGCCGCAATTACAGCTAACCGCGGCCTTCTCCAAGGATGTGGATGATGCGGGGCTGGCGCTATAGGCCCTGACCTCTTGGCGGCCGACGATTTACGCAACGTAAGCGCCGTGATAGCGTGGTAGCGTCAGAGGGGGGCAAGCAATTGGACGCGGTCGATCGTGTCGTTGCGCAAGATCCGTTGCTGGGAACGCGGTTCTTGGTCTACCCGCAGGTCCCTCACCTTTCGGGCTACGGAACACCCGAAACAGTATGGATTTCTACTCCACCCGATCTGATCCGCTCCGGCCCGGAAGATCACCGCATCTACGTTCGCGATCCGCTCCTCGACAAGGAGCCTTACGACTACCCTTATCTGCCACCGTTTGTCGGCGAAATCTTTCCGCCTGCAGAGGCTGGCTTTGACGGCCATTTCGATCAGCTTTCCCTGACCTCGCGGCAGTTCCTTTCTGCGCACGCTTTCGCCTCGGTCAGCCGCGTGCTGGATATCTGGGAAAGCTACCTCGGCAAACCGATTGTCTGGTATTTTGCCGAGACGTGCGAGCGGCTCGAAATCATCCCCTTCGTCGACTGGGAGAATGCGCAATCGGGCTATGGCTATCTGGAACTCGGCCGAGAGCGCGGCATCGACGGACGCAACTATCCCTATGCGCTCAACTTCGATGTGATCGCACATGAGGTCGGCCACGCAATCTTGTTTTCGCTGTTCGGGACACCAGCCGGCGGCCTGACTCAAGGCGATTTCGGACCATTCCACGAAGCCAGCTCGGATCTGGTCTCGCTCTTGTCCTTCCTGAATTTCGACAGCGGCATGGACCGGCTGCTGCGGCACTGCGATGGCAACCTGCTTGTTCTCAATGAATTGAACCGGATTGCCGAACTGACTGGCGATCGGCAGATCCGCCTCGCCAGCAACGCACGCCGCATGTCGGAGGTGACGGCGGAAATCCATGACAGGTCACGGCCGTTCACGGGAGCTGTGTTCGACACGATCGTCGACGTCTACCACGCGGCATTGGTGCACGAGGGGTTGGCCGACGAGCGGCTGCTGGGGATCGATATCAAGGATGTCGACCAGTCCGACATGCAGCGCATCTCGGATTTCACGTCCCGCGCCTTTCGCGCTCGGCCCTTCATGTTCAAGAGCATGCTGATCAGAGCAAGGGACGAAGTGGCCCTCGCACTTGCTCAGGCGTGGCCACGCCTCGATGCGGATGACCTGTCGTTCGAAAAGGCCGCGGTGATGGTGGTGGACGTCAGCGATCGGGTCGCGCCGATGCTCGCGGAAAAATTCGATGAGAATTTCAGCTGGCGGGAGATCTTGTGAGCTGAACGACGTAACAAAAAAGGAGCGAGGAAAATGAGCGACGATTATCACAGGCCAACCTACACTACGCGCGATCCCCACAGCGCATTCAATGCCACGCAAGTACGCTTGTATGGAATACCGGGCTTGCCGCGATTGAAAACAACAAATGATATAGCAGAGATAAATACTGCAATCATAAATAATCAATTTGCCCTTGTTGGCGCTAGAATCGGAATTGATCCCCCTGCAAGCGATGACACAATGACATTCCTGAAAAATATATTTGATATCAATGCAACCAATAGTTCATACGTTTTTGTCAATTCGATAATAGCAAACTACATGGTCATGATCGGCGCAATCGACGTCATGCCATCGGAGTCCAAGACGGAATTCACCTCCGGGGTGATATTCGGTTACGCATATGAAGGGCACACGTATGATTTGCCAAAACCCAAGATCATGCTGATTCCAGCAGCTCCGGAACCAGGGATTCCCGACGATGACTCCGGATATGACAAGAAGCGGCTAGAGGGCTACGCGGTCTGGATCGTGGACAAGCTCAACCAATGCGTGGAATTCGAAATGAACCAGGGGTTTATCGAGCAGATCGTCCTCGAGGCGAACCTTCCAGGCAAGCGTTCACCGACGATGTATGCATCCAAGATGACGATGGGACACCGTGGCGGAAAGCTGAACGACTAGTCTCTCATGTTCCCTGTCAAGGTTGAAGGCAAGAGGGCTCGCCTGCTTGGCAGGTTTGCCATGCAGTTGAATCGGCTGAAGCTGCACAGGGCTGGGGGGGTGGAACTCAGAGACGACGGTTGATCAGACTCTCATCCGCGGGTTGGGTACCGGTCGATTGCCGGCGACTAAGACGTGCCAAGCGCTAACGGCTCTCTGAATGGGAACCTGTATCGGCATTTTCGTGGGACAAGCTCGCCGAAAAACATGGCGATTTGTAACGAGCAGTTTGTCCCACTCCTCTATCTGGCAATTGAATTGATTGAGTTTTTGGTCCCCGGCTAGGGACAACACCCTTCGCTCTACGAGCTTCGGGTGGCAGGCCACCGCTTCGCTCTGCGAGCTTCGGGTGGCAGGCCACCGCTTCGCTCTGCGAGCTTCGGATGGCAGGCCACCCGCTACCAGCCTCGGTTGGCAGACTGTCCGAAAGCGTCCTTACCGCATGTTGCCCGTATGACCCTGCGAATACCGCCCGGGCTGCGGCCACACCGTCAGGCCATGCGGCTCGGCGCCGACGCGGATCTTGGTCACGGCGCCGCTGGTCGTGTCGATCATATAGACCTCGCTGTCGAAGCGGCCGGAGAGCCAAAGCTGCCTGCCGTCGGCGCTGACATTGCCCATATCGGGGCTGCCGCCGCCGGGGATCGGCCATTGCGCGACCACCTGGCGCGTGGCGAAGTCGATCACCGTCACGCTGCCCGGGCCCTTCGCCTTGCCCTGCTCCATCTTGTGCGAGCCTCGGTTCGAGACGTAGAGCCGCTTGCCGTCGCGGCTGATAACGAAGCCATGCGTGCCGATGCCGGTCGGGATGAAGCCGATTTCCCTGAAGCTGTCGCCGTCGACCAGGAACACGCCGTCATTCATCATGTCGGCCACGTAGAAGACCTTGCCGTCGGGCGAGAGTCGGATGTCCTGCGGCATGCCCATTTTCGAGAAATCGATGTGGCCGAGGACTTTCTGGTTCTTCAGGTCGATCTTGGCGAGGCCGCCATCGCCGTATTCGCAGGTGAAGATCGCATAGGAGCCGTCGGCCGCGAAATCGGCATGGTTGATGCCGGAACAGGTCGGCGTCGGCAGGCTCGATTTCAGCGCCATGGAGTGCGGATCGCGGAAATCGAGCTGCTTCATCGCCTCGTCGACGACGATGGCCGCGCTGCCGTCCGGCAGGAAATAGAGATTGTAGGGATCATCGACCGCAACCTGCTGGCCCGGCTTGGCCGTCATCGGGTCGATCGGCGTCAGGCTGCCGTTTTTGCCGGTGCCGTTGTTGGCTACCCAGAGCGTCTTCAGGTCCCAGGACGGCACCACATGCTGCGGCTTGCTGCCGACCGGAAACCGGTCGACCTCCTTCAAGGTGACGGTGTCGATCACCGACACGCTGTTCGAGGAACGGTTGGGCACGTAGACGCGCGGCAGCGCGCCGGCCGTGGCGGGGCTCAGATGGCCGGCGGCGGTCTGGCTGTAGATGTTGACCGGCGCAGGCGCCGGATCGCTGCAATCCTCCGGGCAGGAGCCGGCCAGGGCTCGGGCTGGAAGCATGGCGAGCAGAACAAGCGGCGCACAGAGGCGGGCGAAGCGCAGGACGATTTCGATCATTTGGAAGTGCTTTGTGGTGAAGGTCGGCCGGATCCGGCCGCCGCAAGCCATAGCCGGTGTTCCGCCGCGCATCTAGCGTCTTTTCAAAAGGCTCCGCATGCGGTTGCGCAGGACGCGCGCCATGTTGCGGGTCTCGCGGTAGAGGTGCAGTTGCGAGGCCGCCTGTCGGGCCAGCCTGTCGGCGTCCGGCGTCAGCCCGATCACCAGCGTGCCCATCGGCTTGCGCTCCGCCCACAGGCGGCTCATCACCGGATGGTCGGGCATCGCGCAGGAATCGCTGATGACGATATTGGGATCGTCGAGATGCTGCTTGGTCACCTCGATCATCAGCAGCGTGCCCGGCGAAAAGGCAGCCAGTGCTTCGTCATAGGCCGTCTTCCAGGTGTAGGCGACGCCGGCTTCGACGAAGACGACGAGGCAGGCGATGGTGCGGCCATCGAGCGTCAGCAAGTGGATGCGGCACATGTCCTGCTCGGCCAGCCTGTGCACGGCCTCGCGGGCGAAGGCGGCGCGGTAGCGGTCGATTGCCATCGCGGTGCGTTCGCGGCCCTTCCAGCCGGCCGCCTCCAGCGTCAGGAAACCCTCGATGGCGTGGCGGATCTCGTCCGGTCCGCGCGCCACGACATGCTTGAGCTTGCCGAGATCGGCAAGGCGCCGCTTCAGGCGGCGAAACTCGCGATAGTGATGCGCCCGCAGCGAGGCCTTGAGATAGTTCTCGCCGTCGGCATCGCTTTCAAGCACCGGACGCTCGGCCCTGCCGGTGGTCACCATGGTCAAGCCGCGACTGTCGGCGAACGAGGTGAGCAGGCTCGCCACCGGGCCGTCGAGCCGCATGTCGGGCAGCACGAAGACCTTGGGCAGCTTGAGATGCGGCCTCCCCAGCATCGAGAAGAAATCCTCGATGACGCCGACCGGATCGTCGCGATCGACCAGCGGCGTGCCGAGCGGGCCGAACGGGCTCGACCATGTGCGCATCACCGGAACGCCGAGCGGGATCGCCGGCCGCTCGACCGAGAACGGCACCAGTAGCCGCAGCCTGTTGCGGTACTCGTCGCCGTCGCGGATCACGGCGAGCCGCACCTCGCGGTCCTCCAGCCGGGGCATCGCCGGCGCCAGGAAGCGCGGGTTGAAGAAGACATTGGGCTCGACAGTGCGGGCGCTGAGATGGTCGAGTTCCTCGACAAGGTCGAAGCCGGCCGAGGCCGGGTAGATGGCGAGCTTGCGTTCCGGCCTGTTGCTGGCAAAGAGCTCGATATGGGCAGGGTCGACCTCGCGCGCCAGGCCGGCAAGGTTGGAGACCATGGCGCCGGCTGGGCCGCCGCTGGTCTCTTCGAGCAACGGGACGGCGGCCATCAGGCGACTTCCTTTTGTGCGGGCACGAAGATCGCCATGACGATGCCGAGCTTGCGCCAGACGGTGAAGGAGAGCGCGCTCGCCTCGAACACCATGGCAAGGCTGGTGGCGATCGCCGCGCCCCAGAGGCCGAAATGCGGAATCAGGATGACGTTGAGGCCGACGTTGAGGGCAAGCGTCATGGCGTAGACGGCGGCGCAGATGTTCTGGTTGCCGCTCATGGTGAGCAGGCTCTCGCACGGGCCGACGGCGGCACGCGCGACGACCCCCAGCACGAGCAGGAAGAGCAGCGGATAGCCGGCGGTGAATTCGGGGCCGAACAGCACCAGCATCGGTTCGCCCAGCGCCAGCACCAGCAGCGCCATCAACAGAGAAGGCCAGAAGGTCCAGGAGACGGTCTCGCGGGCGAAGGCGGCAAGCCTTTCGGGCTCGCCGTGGGTGAACTGCGCGTAGCGCTGGGCAACGCCGGCCTTGACCGCGAAATAGACGAAATGCACCAGCGCCAGCGTCTTCACCGTGGCGAAGTAGACGGCCACATCATTGGGCTGGAGATAGGCGCCGACCATCAGCACGTCGGCATTGGTGAGCAGGAAGAAGAAGCTCTCGACCAGGAAGATCGGCAGCGAGACGAGGATCCACTGGCCGAAATGCACCGCCATCGGTCCGGCCGGGGTCTTCTTGTCCATGCGCGAGGTGACGGCCACCAGCTGGCCGAGCGTCGTGACATAGGTGGCCGCTATCGAGGCGAAGATCGCGGTCTTGGCATCGGGCACATAATGCAGACCAAGCATCAGCGCCATGAACAGCAGGATCAGCACCGGCCGAACCAGATAGGTGGGCGACAGCGCCAGCAGCGCCCATGAATTGGCGCGCGCCAGCCCTTGCATGAGATCGCCGAGCGCGATCATCGGCAGGCAGATGACGCCGAGGATGAAGGGGATGACGTAATAGTTCTCTATCCAGTCCGAGCATAGCCAGACGCCAAGCGCGCCGAGGCCGGCGATCAGCGTCGAGGCGACGAGCACGAACAGGCGGCTGGCCAGCACGATGCCGCGCAATTCGGCCAGCATGCCGCGCTCGCGATATTCGGGAATGAAACGGATGACCGAGGTGTGGAAACCGAGGCAGGCGAGATTGCCGACGATGACCATCGTCACCCAGACCAGCACCGAGATGCCGTATTCGAACGAGCCCATCCAGCGCGCCATCAGCACCTGGCTGACGAAGGCGATGAAGGCGCTGACGATGCGGATCGAGAAGGCGATCAGCGACATGCGCCCGGCTTCGCCGCGCTCGTCGGCGGTGAAGAGGACGGCATCGATGCGGCCAAGCAACGGACGCATGCGCAGCGCCCAGCGCTGCGGCAGGAACCGCCCGGCAGTCGTTGCCGCGGAAAAGCGCACCCCGAACAGTCTCCGTTTTCCGCCTCTTTCCAGCGTTCCGATGTATTCGAGACACATTAAGAAACGGTTGGGTGGGGTGCTTCCTTCTCCCCGTCACTATACGGGGAGAAGGTGCCGGCAGGCGGATGAGGGGCGGAGCCGGGTTTCGAATATTTGCGCGGAAGTCGGCAGGCCGATGATTTGTTCGCGGGCGATGTTGTGGAGGTTTCACGTCAAGCCATCGTTTTTCGGACCTCGGAAGAAATGCGAACCACAAACGACGGCGCCGCCCCTCATCCGGCCCGACGGGCCACCTTCTCCCCGTGGAACGGGGAGAAGGGAAGGGCACCTTACATCCCTTGCATCGCGTCGCACGATACGTTCGGGTTCATGTCGGCGAAGGCGCCTGTCGGGTTCTGCTTCCACGCCCATACATGCAACTCATAGAATGGGCCGAGGCCGTAGCGGTTGGGCGCCGTGTTGAAGTTGAACAGATGGCCCTCGAGCGAGGCCGGTCCCTTCGCGGTGATGTATTCGACGGCGATCAGTTTCAGCGTGCCGTCGGCCACCGGCTCATACATCACCGCTTCCGGCTTGGCGACGTCCACGGCGTCGTCCTTCAGATAGGCGGCATTGACATAGTGGATGCCCATGGCGCCGCCGGTGAGTCCGCTGGCGCAAGGGATCGGCGCATACCCTTCGGCCTTCGCCACCGCGACGTCCTCGAAGCGGCTGTCGAGCGCCCGCACCTTTTCGGCGAGCGGGTTGACGGTTTTTGCCGAGGCGGCGCCTGCCGCGAAGACGGTCAGGGCCGATGCGGCGATGAGGCAGCGTTTCCAGTCGTGAATAGTCATCTTCCTCTCCAAGTTCGGTTGAGGCGCAAAGGCAGTGCCGGCTGGGTCAAGACCAGGTCCGGGTGCCTGCAACGCCTCTCGCTGAAAGGGGGCGAAACGCTGATCCCACAGTCATGGGATCAGCGATGATGCCACCAATATTCCCAATATTCGCGCGGGTTTTCCTGCTCATGCAGGCCGATGTCGCGTCTCAGATAGTCGTCCCTCGGTGGCTGCCGGCGGCGCTGGTTTCGCAGAGGCGAAAGCAGTGCCGACAGGATCCGTCGCACGAGGCCGCGGCGTGGCGCGGGAGTATCCGCCGCGGCGGATACTCCCGCGCTGTCCGGCTCGACATCAGGTCCGCCATCGACAAGGATGAGATGGTCCGCATCGTCGTGTCGATCGTGCGCCGGATCAGCGATAAAAGTAGGGGTCCAGGACCCGCACCTCCGTGATCTTGTCGACCGGGAGCGAATTCTTCTGCGCGGTGCTGCGGATCGCCTCGGGCGAGGGCGCATCGTAGATGCAGAAGCTCTTGCCCTTGTCGGGCGATACAAAGGACTGCACCCATGTCACGCCCTTTTCGGCGTTGCGGGCGATGACGCCGCCCATGGCCGTGGCGCCGGCGTCGTTCATCGGCACGTTGAGGCTATCTGGAAATGTGCGTTCTACCAGGTAGCGAGGCATGATTGTTTTTCCCTTCATGGTTGAGTACGGCTCGGTTGGAGCGCGGCCGGACTAAAATCACGCCGGCAAAAGCCGCGCATCGGAGCCTTTCCCCATATTTGGCGGGACGATTCCCTATGTTAGGGACGTTATTTGTGGAGAGACGCACCTCAATGTGTGGAAGGTCACATTGAGGTGCTCACCTTCCCGACTATCGTGGCGGTAACCCGCCGTGGTAAAAATCCGCTTCGCGAGAGAGTGACGATGCTTCTGGAACGGCAGACGCAGCTGCAGCAATTGGACGCCCTGCTGGCGGACGCGATACAAGGTCGTGGTCGTGTCGCGGCGCTGGCGGGTGAGGCGGGCGCCGGCAAGACGGCGCTGGCGGAGGCTTTCGTGGCGCGCGTGGGGCAAGGGATAACCTTGCTGCGCAGCGCCTGCGAGGACCTGTCGATCCCCGATCCGCTAGGGCCGCTCTATGATCTCGCCCGCGAGGCGCAGTGGGAGCTGCCACGGGCGATCGATGCGCGGCAAGGCCAGAGGCTGCCGCTGTTTTCCGACGCGCTCGATGCCTTCGAGGCCAAAGGCCCGAGCCTGCTGATCATCGAGGATCTGCACTGGGCCGACGATGCGACGCTCGATTTCGTCCGCTTCCTCGGCCGGCGTATCGCCAACACCCGCATCATGCTTGTGATCACGGCGCGTACCGACCGCAGCGAGGGACAGATGCGCGTGCGCCGCGCGCTCGGCGAGATCCCGGCCGGCAACGTCCAGCGCATCGAGGTGCCGTTGCTCAGTGAAAAGGCGGTGCTGTCGCTTGCCGCGGCGGCCGAGCGCGACGGCGACGCAATCTACCGGGCAAGCGCCGGCAACGCTTTCTTCGTCACCGAGCTGCTGGCGGCCGAAAGCGACATAGCGCTGCCGGCCAGCGTGCGCGACGCGGTGCTGGCGCGGGCCGAAAAATTGTCGTCGGGTGCCCGCTCGATGCTCGACGCCGTGTCGGTGTTTCCGCGCCGCGCCGATGCCTGGGCGCTCAGCGGCCTTTGCGGCATTGCCGCCGCCGGCCAACTTGCCGAGTGCGTCGCCAATGGTCTGCTCGAGGATTTCGGCGACGGCTACGCCTTCCGGCACGAGATCGCGCGCAGCGCCATCGAGATGGCGCTGACGCCGAGCAAGCGGCGTGAATACAATCAACGCGCGCTTGCAGCGCTGCAGGAGAACCCGCAGGTCGCCACGGCAAGACTGGTGCATCACGCCGTCGAGGCGCAAAATCTTGAGGCGGTGCGCGAGCTGGCGCCGCTTGCGGCGCGCGAGGCCTCCCGCGTCGGCGCGCATCGCGACGCGACCGGGTACTACGAAGTCGCCCTGCGTTATGCCGATATCCTCCCGATCCAGGAACGGGCGGAACTTTATGAAGGCCATGCGTTCGAGTGCCACCTGATCGGCCGCGTCGAGGCCGCCATGGAAGCCCAGGGACGGGCGCGCAAGCTGCGCCAGGCATTGGGCGACCGGATCAAGGAAGGTGACAGCCTCAGATGCCTCTCGCGCTTCGCTTACCTGCTCGGCGATCGCGAGGCCGCGGACCGGCTCGGCGGACAAGCCGTGGAGCTGCTGGAAACGGCGCCCGACAGTCCCGAGCTCGCCATGGCCTATTCCAATCTCTCGCAACTGGCGATGCTGGCCGAGCGGCTCGAGGACACGCTTGCGTTCGGCGGGAAGGCCGTCGAACTGGCGGAGCGGCTCAACCGGCCGGACATACTTTGCCATGCCCTCAACAATGTCGGGGCGGCCGGCCAATGGCTGGATTTCGCCAAGGGGCGGAGCGATCTCGCGCGCAGCCTTGGCATTGCCCTCACGGGCAATTTTCAGGAGCATGCCGCGCGTGCCTTCACCAACTGCGCCTGTGTCGAGATGAACAGGCTCAATCTCGGCGAGGCGGCGGCGTTCCTGGATCGCGGCATCGGCTATTGCGTCGAGAACGATCTCGCCACCTGGCGCGATTACATGCGCGGCGTGCAGGCGCAGCTTTTCCTCAGGCTCGGCCTTTGGGATGACGCGGCGACAATCGCGCACGAGGTCATCGACGACGAGGCAACGACGCCATTGGTACGCTATCCGTCGCTCGTCGCTCTGGCACGGTTGCGTGTCCGCCGCGGAGATCCATCGGCCGGGCCGGTTCTCAGCGAGATGAGAACCTTCCTGGACAAGGGCCTGGAGTTGCAACGGCTTGCGCCCTTTGCCGCGGTGACGGCCGAACTGGCATGGCTGGGTGAGGGCGACCGGGATGAAGCGCTTCGCCTGATCGCGCTTGCCGAAAGTCTGTCGCCGACACGGGCGGCGTTCGGTGAACTGGCGACCTGGCGGCAGCTGCTGTTGCCCGGAAGCGATCCGGGCGAGACCGGCGGCATGGCCGAGCCGCATCGCCTGCAATTGATTGGCGATTGGCGCGGCGCCGCCGCGCTGTGGACCGAGATGGATGCCCCCTTCGAGCGGGCGCTGGCCTTGCTGCAGGGCGACGAGGCGGCGCTGCGCGAGGCGCTCGGCATATTCGAGGGGCTCGGCGCGCGGCCGGTGGCGCAGCATGTGCGCTCTATGATGCGGGAAAGCGGCGTCAGCCACGTTGCGAGAGGGCCGAGGCAGGCGACGCGCGCCAACCAGGCCGGCCTCACGCAGCGCCAGATGGAGGTCCTGCAGCTTATCGAGCGGGGCTTCTCCAACAAGAAGATCGCCGCGCATTTGACCATCTCGCCGAAAACGGTCGATCACCACGTTTCGGCGGTGCTGGAGAAGCTGGAGGCCGTGTCGCGCGGCGAGGCGGCGGCCGCGGCGCGTGCGTCGGGGCTGGTGTGAGGTCCGCTGGCCGATGAAAGCGTTCTACTGGAACCGCCAGCGCCGACGCTGCTCCTCGTCCGGCCCTGCGGGCCACCTTCTCCCCGTGTTGTGACGGGGTGAAGGAAGAAGAGGTCAGGCGAAGGCGCCGTGGCAGTGCTTGTACTTCTTGCCGGAGCCGCAGGGACAGAGCTCGTTGCGGCCGACCTTGCCCCAACTGGCGGGGTTCTTCGGGTCGCGGTTTTCCGGCGCGACGACGGTGCTTGAGTCCTGACGCATGAGAAGCGCCGTCTCGCCACCCTGGAAATCGTCTTCGCCGGTGAGGCCGTCGATATGGCTGCCGAACATCTCGGGAGCCTCGGGCGGCGGCGCGTCCGCCGCCTGGCGCACCAGCTCGACGCGCATCAGTTGCGCGGTGACGGCCTGGCGAAGGTTGCCGAGCATGGCCTGGAAGAGCTCGAAGGCTTCGCCCTTGTACTCCTGCAGTGGATCGCGCTGGGCGTAGCCGCGGAAGCCGACGACCGAGCGCAGATGGTCGAGATTGACGATATGCTCGCGCCACAGATGGTCCAGCGTCTGCAGCACCACCGAGCGCTCGACATAGTTCATCACATCGGGGCCGAAGCGGTCGGCGCGCTCCTTGGCCGCGGCATCGGCGGCGGCCGTGATGCGCTCGCGGATGTCGTCCTCGGCGATGCCTTCTTCCTTGACCCATTCCTCGATCGGCAGGTCGAGATTGAGGTACTGCGCCACCTCCTCCTTGAGGCCGGCGACGTTCCACTGCTCGGCATAGGCGTTTTCGGGAATGTTCTTTGCGACGATCTCCTCGATGACGCCTTCGCGCATCTCGGCAACCGTTTCCGACAGGCCTTCGCCGTCCATCAGCTCGATGCGCTGCTCGAAGACCACCTTGCGCTGGTCGTTCGAGACGTCGTCATATTTCAAGAGGTTCTTGCGGATGTCGAAATTGCGCGCCTCGACCTTCTTCTGCGCCTTCTCCAGCGCCTTGTTGATCCAGGGATGGATGATCGCCTCATCTTCCTTGAGGCCGAGCTTCTGCAGCATGCCGTCCATGCGCTCGGAGCCGAAAATGCGCATCAGATCGTCTTGCAGCGACAGGAAGAATTTCGAGCGGCCCGGGTCGCCCTGACGACCCGAACGGCCGCGCAGCTGGTTGTCGATGCGGCGCGACTCGTGGCGCTCGGTGGCCAAAACATAGAGGCCGCCGGCGCCGAGCGCCTGCTCCTTCAGCCTGGCGATATCGTCGCGGATCTCCTTCTCGCGCGCCTCGCGCTCCGGCCCCTCCGGTATGTCCGCCAGTTCCTCGGCGATGCGCATGTCGGCGTTGCCGCCGAGCTGAATGTCGGTGCCGCGGCCGGCCATGTTGGTGGCGATGGTGATGGCCCCGGGCTTGCCGGCCTGGGCGACGATCGATGCCTCGCGTTCGTGATGGCGGGCGTTGAGAACTTCGAAGTCCTTGAGGCCGTCCTTGCGCAGCCGCTCGGCGAGCTGTTCGGATTTCTCGATCGAAGTGGTGCCGACCAGGATCGGCTGACCCTTCGCGCGCGCCTCCTTGATCTCCTTGACGATCGCCTTGTATTTCTCTTCCACCGTCCGGTAGACCTCGTCGTCCTCGTCCTTGCGGGCGACCGGGAGATTGGTCGGGATCTCGGTGACTTCGAGATTGTAAATGTTGGCGAATTCCTCGGCCTCGGTCAGCGCCGTGCCGGTCATGCCGGCAAGCTTCTTGTAGAGGCGGAAATAGTTCTGGAAGGTGACGGAGGCCAGCGTCTGGTTTTCCGGCTGGATCTGCACGTGCTCCTTGGCTTCGAGCGCCTGGTGCAGGCCTTCCGAATAGCGGCGGCCGGGCATCATGCGGCCGGTGAACTCGTCGATGATGACGATCTCGCCGTTGCGCACGATGTAATCCCTGTCCTTCTGGAACAACTGATGCGCCTTTAGCGCGTTGTTGACGTGATGGACGATGGCGACGTTCTCGACGTCATAAAGCGACTCGCCCTTCAGCAGGCCGGCGTCGCGCAGCATGTTTTCCAGCTTCTCGGTGCCGTCCTCGGTGAAGATCGTCGTCTTCTGCTTCTCGTCGACCTCGTAGTCGGCCGGTTCGAGCTTCAGCATGAAAGCGTCGATGGTGTTGTACATTTCCGAGCGGTCCTCAAGCGGACCGGAGATGATCAGCGGCGTGCGCGCCTCGTCGACCAGGATGGAATCGACCTCGTCGACGATGGCGTAGGTATGGCCGCGCTGCACCATCTGCGAGCGCTCATACTTCATGTTGTCGCGCAGGTAGTCGAAGCCGAGTTCGTTGTTGGTGGCATAGGTGACGTCGCAGGCATAGGCCTCGCGGCGCTCGTCGTCGGAAAGGCCGTGGACGATGATGCCGACGGTCAGCCCGAGGAACTTATAGACGCGACCCATCCATTCGGCGTCGCGCTTGGCCAGGTAGTCGTTGACGGTAACGACGTGCACGCCCTTGCCCGGCAGCGCGTTGAGGTAGACCGGCAGGGTGGCGACCAGCGTCTTGCCCTCGCCGGTGCGCATCTCGGCGATGCCGCCATTGTGCAGCACCATGCCGCCGATCAACTGTACGTCGAAAGGCCGCATGCCAAGCACGCGGCGGGCCGCTTCGCGCACCGTGGCGAAAGCCGGGACCAGGAGATCGTCGAGCGAAGCGCCGTTGGCGAGATCCTGGCGGAATTTTTCCGTGCGGCCCCTGAGCTCGGCGTCGGAAAGCGCCCGCATCTCGTTTTCCATGGCGTTGATGGCCTCGACGCGAGGCCGGGTCGACTTGACGCGGCGGTCGTTGGAGGAACCGAAAACCTTACGGGCGAGACCGCCGAGACTGACCATCCAATGGTCCTTTCGATAGCAATTTTGGTCGTTTGCGACAGGCACCTGGCGGGCCCATCAAATCCGCGTGAATGCGGGCAAACGCAAAAAGCGCCCGGAAAACGGTTCTGGACGCCAAGTCGTTGGACAGATAAGAGGGGGCTCAATCGATGTCAACGCCGCGTTGGCCCTGTGGGCAGCGCCAAATTCCGCCACAATCCGACTATCTGGAACCCTTCCGCTCACGCGATCCTTATTGGCAATACCCATTGGAGTTTATCTTGATGTCCCTGTCGTTCCGCCGCGCCTCGCTCGCCAGCTTCGGTCTGGCCTTCGGGCTCTCGGCCCTTTGCCTGTCGCCGCTGATGGCCCAGGAGACCAAGCCCGCCCAGCCGGACGCCACCGCACCTGCCGCAGCTCCGGCGGCGCCGGTCGATCCCAATGCCGTGGTCGCCACCGTCAATGGCCAGAAGCTGACCGAGGCCGACCTTCAGCTCGCCGAAGGCGAACTGTCGCAACAGTTCGCGCAGCTGCCGCCTGAACAGCGCCGCGCGGCGGCCCTTTCGGCGGCGATCGAAATCCGCGTCATGGCCAAGAAGGCGGTCGACGCCGGTCTCGACAAGGATCCCGACTTCCAGCGCCGCATGGCTTTCCTGCAGTCGCGCGCGCTCCACGGCGAGGTGGTCGAGAAGGAAGTCGTCGACAAGGTGACGGATGCCGAAGTGCGCGCCCGCTATGACCAGGAAATCGCCAACACGCCGCCGGTCAACGAAATCCATGCCCGTCACATCCTCGTGAAGACGAAGGAGGAGGCCGAGGCGATCATCAAGCAGCTAGACGGCGGCGCCGACTTCCAGAAGCTCGCCAACGAGCACACCAGCGATCCGAGCGGCAAGACCAGTGGCGGCGACCTCGGCTGGTTCGGTCCCGGGCAGATGGTGCCGGAATTCGACAAGGCGGCCTTCGCGCTCGAGGTCGGCAAATATTCGAAGGAGCCGGTGCAGTCGCAGTTCGGCTGGCACGTCATCAAGGTCGAGGACAAGCGCGCCAAGCAGCCGCCGGCCTTCGACGACGTCAAGGACCAGGCCAAGCAGGCGGTGATCCGCGACAAGTATTTCGCCATGGTCAAGGAACTGCGCGCCGCCGCCAAGGTCGAGATCGCGGACGCGAAGCTCAAGAAGGACGTCGACACGCTCGAGGCCGGCAAGTAATCGCCAGCAACCGACGACAGTTGTCTACAGAGGGCGCCTTCGGGCGCCCTTCGCTTTATGGCGCCTGTGTTATCCCTCGCACCACATAGCGGACGGCGGCACGGATAGCAGCTTCGTCCTCGTCGAGGCGATTGCTCAGCAGATGCCGCCAGGCGAAGGAAGCGATAAGGTCGGCGACAATCCCGGCATCGACATCGGCTGCCACCTCGCCGCGTGCCTTGGCGCGCTCGATCATCATGCCGGTATGGGTGCGGCGGCCCTTCGCGTAGTTCGCAAGCGCCGCCGCCGCGGTTTCGTCCGACTGCGCCTCGGCGACCAGCGAGCGGAAGATATTGCCCGACGGGGTGTCGCGCCAATGCGCGAACAGGTTCTTGAGGAAGCCTGTCAGATCATCCTCGACGTTGCCGGTGTCGGGTGTCTCGACATGCTTCTGCCGCTGGTAGACTTCGATCAGCAGCGCTGCCTTGCTCGGCCACCAGCGATAGATGGTCGGCTTTCCCGCCCGCGCCCGCCGGGCGACGGCCTCGATCGAGAAGCCGGCATAGCCGGCCTCGCGCAGCACCGCTTCAGCCGCCTCGAGAATGGCGTCGGCGCTCTCCGGGTTACGTTTGGCGCCGATCGACTTGCGCCCGCCGGCGGCGGCCTCGCCCATTTCAGTCTTCCTTAGCCGGTGAATCTGTCACCAATCATATCGGCTCGGCCGATGAAACGAAACGATCCGTTTTAGGCAGCGATACGGTTGGCGCGGTCGGTGAGGCTCGGCCACAACGCCCTTGCGCCGGGGCGCGCTATCAGGCAAACCGGCCTTCCGTTCGCGTTCTCGCCGCTCCGGGGTCATCATGTCCGCTACGATTTCGCCGCTCGCACCGAAGAAATATCCGAAGATGCCGGTCGTCGAGGGCGTTCGCATCGCCACCGCCGAAGCGGGCATCAAGTACCGGAACCGAACCGACCTGCTCGCCATGGTCTTCGATCCGGGCACGGCTGTCGCCGGCGTCTTCACGAGGTCGAAATGTCCGTCCGCGCCGGTCGACTTCTGCCGCCAGAACCTGCCCGCCGGCAAGGCGCGCGTGCTGGTGGTCAATTCCGGCAACGCCAACGCCTTCACCGGCAAGAAGGGCAAGGCGTCGACCGCGCTGACCGGCGAGGCCGCGGCCAAGGCCGCGGGGTGCTCGGAAGGCGAAGTGTTCCTGGCCTCGACCGGAGTGATCGGCGAACCGCTCGACACCAACAAATTCAGCCATCTGCTCGCCGGCCTGGTCAAGGACGGCAAGCCGGATCTGTGGAGCGAGGCGGCCAAGGCCATCATGACCACGGATACCTATCCGAAGGTGGCGACGGCGACGGTCAGGCTTGGCGAGGCCGACGTCACCATCAACGGCATCGCCAAGGGCGCCGGCATGATCGCGCCCGACATGGCGACGATGCTGTCCTTCATCGCCACCGACGCGCCGATCGCGGCGCCCGTGCTGCAGGATCTGCTCTCGCGCGGCACGGCCAAGACCTTCAACGCGGTCACCGTCGACAGCGACACCTCGACCAGCGACACGCTGCTCATCTTCGCCACCGGTGCCGCCGGCAAGCGCGGCGCGCCCGCTATCAGCGACCCGAAGGATGCACGGCTCGGCGCATTCCGCCGGGCGCTCGGCAAGGTGCTGAAGTCGCTGGCTTTGCAGGTGGTGCGCGACGGCGAGGGCGCGCGCAAACAGGTCGAGGTCACCGTGACCGGCGCGAAATCGGCACGTTCGGCCAAACGCATTGCGCTTTCGATCGCCAATTCGCCGCTGGTCAAGACCGCGGTCGCCGGCGAGGACGCCAATTGGGGCCGCGTCGTCATGGCCGTCGGCAAGGCCGGCGAACCCGCCGACCGCGACCGGTTGTCGATCTGGTTCGGCGATAATCGCCTGGCGCATGAGGGCGAGCGCGATCCGGCCTATTCGGAGGAAGCGACCTCGGCCTATATGAAGCGCGACGATATCCGCATCCGCGCCGATCTCGGCATCGGCCGCGGCAAGGCGACGGTGTGGACCTGCGACCTCACCAAGGAATATGTCGCCATCAACGGCGATTACCGGAGCTGATGGCGCCGGTGTCGAGGCATCCGGCAAGCGTGCTGGCGGTCGTGCGCCGCTACGAGGCGGCGGGTTTTCGCGCCTGGCCGGCGGCGGCCGTCCATTATGACGGGACCTGGGTGGTTCGGCTTACGGCCGGGCACCCCGCCAAGCGTCTGAACTCGGTCAATCCGCTCGATCCGGGCGACACGCACGCCATTGAAGAGCGTATTGGCCGCGCCGCGCGGCGTTTCGATGCCTATGGCAGGCCGCTGACCTTTCGCATGTCTCCGCTGTCGGGGCAGGTGCTGTCGGCGCATCTCGACAAGGCCGGCTGGAACAAGTTCGACGAATCGCTGGTGATGCGGCTGGCGTTGAAAGAGGTCGAGCTCGGCGCGGCCATGGACCAGATTCCGCTCAAGGACATCAGCCGCTTCATCGGCGCATCGCTCAGGACCAGCGGCTCGGATGCCTCGCTTCGGCCAGGCCTGTCCGAGGTCATCGGCGCCATCCAGCCGGAGGCCGGACTGTTCGCGCTCGAAGATGGCAATGAGCCGCTGGCGACGCTGATCTGCGTTCACGACGGCGATCTTGCCGGGCTGTTCGAGGTCGCCACCGAGAAGTCGGCGCGCAAGAAAGGCCATAGCCGAAATCTCATCCTGTCGGCGCTGAAGTGGGCCAGGCTGCGCGGCGCGCGCGAGGCCTGGCTGCAGGTCGAGGCCGGCAACGCGCCGGCGCTCTCGCTCTACCGGTCGCTCGGCTTCGAGGAAGTCTATCGCTACCACTATCGACGGCCGCCGGGCGCATGAGCGAGGTTAAGCCGTCGGGAAAGCGCCTGCTGCTGGTCGCCGCCTGCGCGCTGGTCGACGCCGACCGGCGCGTGCTTCTGGCGCAGCGCCCGCAGGGCAAGCAGCTTGCCGGCCTGTGGGAGTTTCCAGGCGGCAAGGTCGAGCCCGGCGAAACGCCGGAAGAGTGCCTGGTCCGCGAGTTGCATGAGGAACTCGGCATCGAGACCGAGATTCCTTGCCTGGCGCCGCTCACCTTCGCCAGCCACTCCTACGACGATTTCCATCTCTTGATGCCGCTTTACGTCTGCCGGCGCTTTCGCGGCATCGCGCAGGCCAGGGAAGGGCAGGGGCTCAAATGGGTCAGGCCGCGGCAGATGCGCGACTATCCGATGCCGCCGGCCGATGCGCCGCTGATCCAGTTCCTCATCGATCTTTTGTGACTTCGCGGCCGCCTGCTTTAGCCAGCGTTAATGGAAGATTTATCTCGACGTGAAAGATTGCGCGAAGCCGTTTCGCGGCGATATCGTCGATGACTGGGAAACACGGGATGAGCCTTGAAAGAGACTGGGACCCGATCCGGCCCGACCGCGGCTTTCGTGCCGTGGACGCCGGCATGGGCATCCTGCGGATAACGCTTCTCTTCGGCTCGGCCGCCGTGGCGTTGGCGCTGATCGCCACGCCCTTTCTGGACAAGCAGACCCGGCCGCAGAGCGCCCGCGCCGGCTTCGCGGGCGGGCTCGACATGACCGCGACCGGATCGATCGGGCATCGCGTCGATACATATACGGTGCGGCGCAGCGTGCTGCAGCCGTTGCCCGGTTCAATCTGCGTCATCCGCAGCGACGGCAGCCGCAGCGGCGAGTGCTGACGTGGTTAACGGTTTCCACGGGACAACGGCGTTTCACCCGCTGTTAAGCTTTTGCCGTTAACCTTTCTTAACGGGTAGGACATTAGAATTTCTGCATGAGGGATCGATGATCATGAAAAACCTGCTGCAGCAATTCGTGAGGGATGAAACGGGCGCCACGGCCGTCGAATATGGCCTGATCCTTACCGTGCTGTCGCTTGTAATCATTGGCGGCGTCAGCAAGGCCGCGGATGCGCTCCAATGGCTGTTCAGCGACAACAACAGCAGGCTGGTCCAAGCTTTCTCCCCCTGACGAAGCGGGTCAGGCAACCAGAGCCGCAGGCCTCAACTCTTCGGCGGGTTCTCCAGGATCGCCTTCAGCGAGACCTTGGCCGATCCTGGCTTGAGCGGCTTTTGCTGCGAGGCGTCGGGGGCCCAACCCGACATCCAGACAATCGAAAAGCTTGCCCGGATACGGCCGTCCGGGTCCGAGAACCGCTCGGCGTAGATCTCGGCGGCGCGGGCAAACAGGCGTCTGCCGGCCGGCCGCCGGCTGCGATCGATGAGCGCGCTGGTTTCACCCATGGCGCGCAGATCGGCGGCGAGGTCGAACAGGGTATCGTAGCGCACCGCGACCGTTTCGACGTCGGCGACGGGCAGCGCCAGGCCGGCGCGCTGCAGCAGCGCACCCGCGTCGCGCACGTCGGTGAAGGGAAGGATGCGCGGGCTTGCGCCGCCGCAAAGCTCCGTCTCGGCCGCGAGCATGCTGTCACGTAGCTCCGCGAGCGTGCCCGCGCCGGCGAAAGCGCCGAGGAACAGCCCGTCCGGTTTCAGTACCCGGCGGATCTGCGCGAGCACGCCGGGAATATCGTTGATCGCGTGCAGCGACAGCAGGGAGACGACGAGATCGAGGCTGCGTTCCTCGAACGGCACGGTCTCCGGCGGCGCTACCAGGCCGGGGCCGCCGGCCAGAAACGCTTCGTCCATCTCGACACGCACGATTTCACCGACTTTGCCGCTCTCGGTGAGCACCTCGGCCGCCGCCGATGTCTGGCAGAACAGCGCGGCCGCCTTGCCGAAGCGGCGCTCGACGGCGTCCAGCCGGTCGGCAAGATCTTCCGCCGCCCGCCGCATCAGGAAATCGGCGCCTTCGACGGGGCGGGCAAGCGCCCGGCGCTTGCGCGCAAGCCAGAGCTCAGTGTCGATCAAGGGCTGCAATGAAAAGCTTCCTGTTGTCCCCGCCTGCCGGAGTGGTGTTAATGTGGCGCGGGGTTCCAATCACGTGGCCGATCCGGTGCACAAGATCAAGACCAGCGCGATCCAGCACATCACACGGCAGGCACTGGCCTGGCCGGCGCGCCTGTTGTTTCCGCCGGTTTGCGCCGGCTGTCGTCGCCATGTGTCGCAGCCTGGCGTGCTGTGCGGCGCCTGCTGGCCAAAGCTGAGGCTATTGGAGAAGCCCTGGTGTCCGGTGATGGGTACGCCCTTCGCCCATGACATGGGCGAGGGCTTTCTTTCCGCGGAAGCGATCGCCGATCCGCCGCCCTTCGAGCGGGCCCGAGCCGCCGTCGTCTATTCGGGCGTCGCGCGGCAGATGGTGCAGGAGCTGAAATATCAGGACCGGACCGACCTCGCGCCATGGATGGCAAACTGGATGATGCGCGCCGGAGCCGAGTTGATCGCGGAGGCCGACCTCGTCGTTCCGGTGCCGTTGCATTGGCGGCGCTTCTTCCGGCGCCAGTTCAACCAGTCGGCGGAACTCGGGCGAGCCGTTTCAAAGCTCAGCGGGTTGCCGTTCGAGCCATCCGCGGTCAGACGCGTGAAGCTGACGCGCCAGCAGGTCGGGCTCGAACGGCACGAGCGTGAGGAGAATGTGCGCGCCGCTTTTCGGGTGCCGCCGGACGCTGAAATCGAAATCTCGGGCCGCCGGGTGCTGGTCGTCGACGATGTCTATACCACCGGTGCCACAGTACGGGCGGTCGCCAAGGCGCTGAAGAGGGGCGGCGCCGGAGCGGTCGATATCCTCACCTTTGCCCGCGTCCTGCCCGGGGACTTTCGGCCCGACGAGTCCGCAACTATATAGGTTTGAGTTGATGTTTTGCTGCATGTCGTTTTCGCACGGGACGGCATGCGTGAGCAGGATTGCCGGCCGATGGCTGATGTGACGATCTATACCCGCATGATGTGTGGCTACTGCAATGCGGCCAAGCGGCTGCTCGACCGCAAGGGCGTGGCCTATACCGAGCACGACGCCTCGTTCTCGCCGGAATTGCGCCAGGAGATGATATCCAAGGCGCATGGCCGGACCACCTTTCCGCAGATTTTTATCGGCGGCACCCATGTCGGCGGCTGCGACGACCTCCACGAGTTGGAGTCGCAGGGCCGGCTGGACATGCTGCTCGCCAACGGGAGATGATCATGGGCACCTTCAAGGCCGCCGCCGTGCAGATGCGTTCGGGCACGAGCCCACAGCGCAACGCCGCCGACATGGAGGTTCTGGTCCGCCAGGCTGCCGGCCAAGGCGCCACCTACGTCCAGACGCCGGAAATGACCGGGGGGCTGATTCGCGACAAGCAGGCGGGAGCCGCCGCCTTCACCACCGAGGACAAGGACGTGGTCGTCGCGACCGCGCGCCGGCTGGCGAAGGAACTCGGCATTCACCTGCATGTCGGTTCGACCGCGATCCTGCGCGCCGACGGCAAGCTCGCCAACCGCGCGTTCCTGTTTTCGCCCGACGGCGCCCTGATCGCCGGCTATGACAAGATCCATATGTTCGATGTCGACCTCGACAATGGCGAGAGCTGGCGTGAATCCGCTTCCTACGAGCCGGGAACGGAAGCGGTCGTGGCCGATATCGAGGGGACGAGGCTGGGCTTTGCCGTCTGTTACGACCTGCGCTTCCCGCAGCTGTTCCGCGCCGAGGCGATGGCCGGGGCCGAGGTGCTGACGGTGCCCGCCGCTTTCACGCGCCAGACCGGCGAGGCGCATTGGCATGTGCTGTTGCGCGCCCGCGCGATCGAAAACGGCGCCTATGTCATCGCCGCCGCGCAGGGCGGCCTGCATGAGGATGGGCGCGAGACCTATGGCCATTCGCTGATCGTCGACCCGTGGGGGCGCGTCATCGCCGAGGCCGCGCATGACGAACCCGGGGTGATCGTGGCCGAGATCGGTCCGGCGCAGTCGCGCGCCGCGCGCCGCAAGATTCCCAATCTGAAGAACGCGCGGGATTTTTCCATCAACGCCGGCGATGGCGAGGCGCCGCGCCTCAGGGGTGCTGCCTCTTGATCCGTTTTTCCCTAATATGCGAACACGAGCACGAATTCGAGGCCTGGTTCCGCAGCAATGACGACTTCGACACCCAGAAGAAGCGCGGCCTCATCGACTGCCCGAGCTGCGGCTCGCATAAGATAGGGAAGGCGCTGATGGCGCCGGCCGTCTCGACGTCCCGCAAGCAGGAAAAGGTCGCCTTGGCCATGGGCGAAGCGCAGAAGCAGGCGCTGGCGCAGCTCAAGGCGCTGGCCGATAAGGTACGCGAGAATGCCGACTATGTCGGCGACAAGTTCGCCGAGGAGGCGCGCAAAATCCATTTCGGCGAGACCGATCCGCGCGGCATCTATGGCGAAGCGACGCCGGAAGAGGCGCAAGGCCTGATCGAGGACGGCGTCGAGTTCATGCCGATCCCGAGCTTTCCGGACGACCGGAACTAAAGCAATTCCAGGAAAAGTGTGACGCGGTTTTCCGTCAGGAATTGCGTCAAAACAAAGAGATAGAGCGTTTCGCCGTTCCGTGAAACGGTGAAATGCTCTGGCCGAGCTCAACTCAGGCTGACGATCAGTTTTTCCAGCAATTTCGCCAGAGTCTCGCGGTCCTCGCGCGTCAAGCCGCCAAGAATCTCATGCTCGTTGGCGACGTGGGCGGTGAGCGCTTCGTCGACGAGCTCGCGGCCTTTCGCGGTTAGCTGGACAATCACGCCGCGCCGGTCGCTTGGGTGCGGCGCGCGCTGGATCAGGCCGGCCTTTTCCAGGCGGTCGAGGCGGGCGGTCATGGCGCCGGAAGTGACCATCGTCGCCTCATAGAGATCGGTCGGCGTCAGCGCGTAAGGCTGGCCGGAACGACGCAGCGTCGCCAGAACGTCGAATTCGCCGGTCTGTAGGCCGAAGCGGGCGAAGAGGGGCGCGAGACGGTCGCGCGCGATCAGCGACGACGCTTCATTCAGGCGGCCGATCACCCCCATCGGCGAGACGTCCAGATCCGGCCGCTCTCTCCGCCATTGCTCGATCGCTCTGGTCGCACGATCCATGTGTTTCACCGTAAAGTATCTTGACATTAAGAATCTTTGCGCTATGTTACCTTAAGTTGGAATGGCCGCCAAGCGCGACCTCGCAGCGACAGGACCATTCGATGAAACCTCTCTTGGATTCGGCTCTCGGGCTCCTCGTTGTAACCGGTGGTCTTCTTGGCCTGACGCTGCCATTCGGCAAGCTGGCGACGGCCGCCGGGGTGCCGGGCATGGTCTGGGCTTTCGTCGTCTCGCTCGGCGCAGGCGGTGTGCTGTTGCTGGCGCTTCTGCTGCTTGGCGAGCGCATACGACTGACGACGCACAAGCTGCGCTATTTCTTCGTCACCGCAGCCGTGTCCTACGCCTTTCCCAATCTGTTGATGTTCTCGGCCATTCCTCATCTGGGTGCGGGATACACGGGCATCATGTTCACGCTGTCGCCGGTCATCACGCTGGTGTTCTCGATCCTGCTCGGCGTGCGGCGACCCAACCTGCTCGGTGTCATCGGCATTGCCGTTGGTTTTGTCGGCGCGGCGATGGTCGCGCTGACGCGTGGCGAGGCCGGCCAGCCGGCCGATTATTTCTGGGTGGCAATTGGCCTGCTGATCCCGGTCAGCCTCGCGGCCGGCAACATCTACCGCACGATCGACTGGCCCGAGGAGACGGGCCCGATCGAGCTCGCCGTCGGCAGCCATCTGGCATCGGCGACCTTGCTTCTCCTCGGCATCCTGACACTGTTCGGCTGGCAGGCGTTCGTTCCGCTCGGCGGCGTGCCGCTGGTGGCCGCCGGACAGGTCGCCTCGGCCTCGGCCATGTTCGCCTTCTTCTTCCGGCTGCAGGCGGTCGGCGGCCCGGTCTATCTCAGCCAGATCGGCTATGTGGCGGCCGCCGTCGGCCTGTTCGCCGGCACGATCTTCCTCGGCGAGCACTACCAGCTCCTGACCTGGCTGGGCGCAGCCATCATCACCGCAGGCGTGTTCATCACGACCAAGGCGCAAAGCCAGCCAAGCACGAAGATGCAAAGCCAGGCGGCCTGAGGACAACGCTTCGGGTTGGCCGATCAGACCGACGCTTTCTCCGCCAGCACCATGTAGTTGACGTCCATGTCCCTGGACTTCTGCCAGCGGTCGGCCAGCGGATGATAGATGACGCCGGTGCGGTCGATCACCGTGAGCCCGGCCGCCCCCAGCGCCTTTCCAAGCTCCTCCGGCCGCACCAGCTTGCCGAACTGATGCGTGCCGCGCGGCAGCCAGCGCAGGACATATTCGGCGCCGATGATGGCAAGGCCGAGCGCCTTCAGCGTACGGTTGATGGTGGCCACGAACATGATGCCGCCGGGGCGCACCATCTGGCCGCACTTGGCGACGAACAGGTCGACGTCGGCGACATGCTCGACCACTTCCATGTTGAGGATAACATCGAAGGTTTCGCCCGCATCGGCAAGCGCCTCGGCCGTGGTGGCGCGATAGTCGACGCTGACGCCGGCCTCCGCCGCATGCAGCTTCGCGACCTCGATGTTGGTGGCGGAAGCGTCGGCGCCGACGACCTCGGCGCCGAGCCGGGCCATCGGTTCGCACAAAAGCCCACCGCCGCAGCCGATGTCGAGGAAGCGCAAACCCTCGAAGGGCCGCGCCGCGCGCGGGTCGCGGCCGAAACGCGCCGCCACCTGGTCGCGGATATAGGCAAGCCGGACCGGGTTGAACTTGTGCAGCGGACGGAACTTGCCGTTCGGGTTCCACCATTCAGCGGCAAGGGCGGAGAAGCGCTCGACTTCTGCGGCATCGATGGTCGATCGGCGGGGCTCTGACATGGGCGGGTCTCCTCGAACGCTAGGAAGTCGGGTCCTCGGCGGCGAAAGTCAAGGCAGGGTTTTTCGGCTGGTGCCAGGGAGAAGTCAGCGGAAGCGCTTTGCCGACGCCCGCTCGCAGGTTTGTCACCAGGTGGCAGCTTGAAGAGCCTGCAATGGAAACAGGGCTGCTTTTGCAAGCGAAAGGAAAGGGATCATGCTCGAAAAGGAGCGAAACATGCAGGCCTCGATCCTTTGGCTCCGGCTTGACCAGGAAGGTCATGATGGCTGTCTGCTTTCAAAGGCGGGCTCCGGCTGGAGCCTGAAAGGGCAGGCTGTTTTCCTGCAGGAAGGCGCGCCGTGCGGCCTTTCCTATGAGATCGACTGCGATGCCCGATGGCGGACCCGCGCCGCGCGCGTTGCGGGATTTCTTGGCGGCGACGCGCTGCACTATCGGTTCGACAGGCTCGATGACGGCGGTTGGGTGCTCAACGGCAAGAAGCAGACGCAGGTGGCGGGCCTTATCGACCTCGACCTTGGTTTCACCCCCGCTTCGAACCTGCTGCCGATCCGACGCCTCGATCTCCGGCCCGGCGTTCCGATGCCTGCTCCCGCGGCCTATCTGGCCTTTCCCGAGCTAAGGCTCGAACGCCTCGAGCAGACTTACTGCCGCCTCGACAACAACCGTTACGCCTATGCCGCGCCGAAATTCGGTTACGATCAGGTGCTGGAGGTCTTGCCGTCCGGCTTCATCGTCGACTATCCGGGTCTCTGGAAAGCCATCGCGCTGAGTTGAGCGGCCACAGGCATCGGCCGTCCGGCTAAGGCTTCGACAGCACAACCGCCGCATGGCCCATGTCGACGCTGGCGGGGTCGATAGCCTGCATGGCCTCGCAATCGCCGATATCGGCCATGATCCGCGCGGCGGCGGCAAGGGCCTGCTCGCGGCTCTGCCACCGCACCAAATCGATCCAAGCGCCATCGTCGCGCCTGGCCAGGCAGCGGCTCAGAAAGCCAGGCTGCCCCGCCAGCCAGGCGCTGATCAGATCGTTGCCGGCGAGAAAGCCTGCCTCGGTTCCGGGCTTCAGCCGGAAGCTTACGATTTCCAGAGTCTCGCTCATAAAATCCTCCATGGAACGAATTCCAGGAGTTTATCGCATGGGAGGCCTCGGGAAGCTGTCAGGAGTCCGGGAAGCTGGTCCGGCCCCTTCCTGCCCGCCATCGCTTGCGAAGCCTTGCCGTTTTGGCTAAGGAGGCCGCGCATTCAGCGGCCGGCGCCAGCCGGGCGCTTTCTTCCCGTTTTCGGCCGTATACCGGCTTCAGTTAAAGGCATTTCGCTTCCATGGCGCGCATCGTGATGAAATTCGGCGGAACCTCCGTCGCCGACATCGCCCGCATCCGCAATGTGGCGCGCCATGTCAAACGCGAGGTCGATGCCGGCCACGACGTCGCCGTGGTGGTTTCGGCCATGGCCGGCAAGACCAACGAGCTGGTCGCCTGGACGCGTGAAGCCTCGCCGATGCACGACGCGCGCGAATATGACGCCGTGGTGGCTTCGGGCGAGCAGGTCACCGCCGGCCTTCTGGCGATCACGCTGCAGAACATGGGCGTGCATGCCCGCTCCTGGCAGGGCTGGCAGATCCCGATCAAGACCGACAACGCCCATGGCGCGGCGCGCATTCTCGACATCGACGGCGCGTTCCTGGTCAAGCGTTTCGGCGAGGGCCAGGTGGCGGTCATTGCCGGCTTCCAGGGTATCGGGCCGGACAACCGCATCGCGACGCTCGGCCGCGGCGGCTCCGACACCAGCGCCGTGGCCATCGCTGCGGCGGTCAAGGCCGACCGCTGCGACATCTATACCGACGTCGACGGCGTCTACACGACCGACCCGCGCATCGAGCCGAAGGCCCGGCGGCTGGCCAAGATTTCCTTCGAGGAAATGCTCGAAATGGCCTCGCTCGGCGCCAAGGTGCTGCAAGTGCGCTCGGTCGAGCTTGCCATGGTACACAGGGTGCGTACCTTCGTGCGGTCGTCCTTCGACGATCCCGATGCACCCGGAATGGGGGATTTGCTCAATCCGCCCGGAACGCTTATTTGCGACGAGGAAGAGATCGTGGAACAGCAGGTCGTCACCGGAATTGCCTACGCCAAGGACGAAGCGCAGATTTCGCTGCGCCGCGTCGGCGACCGTCCAGGCGTTGCCGCCGGCATCTTCGGCCCGCTGGCCGAGGCCAACATCAATGTCGACATGATCGTCCAGAACATCTCCGAGGACGGCAAGTTCACCGACATGACCTTCACCGTGCCTTCGGGCGACGTCGACAAGGCGCTTGCGGTGCTGGAGAGGCTGAAACCCGATGTCGGCTACGATGTCGTGCAGTCGGAAGCCGGCATGTCGAAGGTCTCGGTCATCGGCATCGGCATGCGCAGCCATGCCGGCGTCGCCGCCACCGCCTTCAAGGCGCTGGCCGACAAGGCGATCAACATCCGTGCCATCACCACCTCCGAGATCAAAATCTCGATACTGATCGACGGTCCATATACGGAACTCGCGGTTCGCACTTTGCATTCCGTCTACGGTCTGGATAAGCAATAGCAAGAACTGAGTCAGTTGTTGCGTGAGCGCCGGTCGCGGGAGAAACTGCGGCGGGCGAATTGCCCATTGGAGAACAAGCCGCGATGCGTGATACGGCCAGTGGCCCGCGCGTTCTGCTCAAACGGCTCCGCGAGCTCATGCAGGAGCCGCTGGAGCCGCAGGAGCGGCTCGACCGCATCGTGCGCGACATCGCCTCCAATATGGTCGCCGAAGTCTGTTCGCTCTACGTGCTGCGCGCCGACTCGGTGCTCGAACTCTACGCGACCGAGGGTCTGAACCCCAACGCCGTCCACCTGGCGCAGTTGCGGCTGGGGCAAGGCCTGGTCGGCACGATTGCCGCCAGCGCGCGGCCGCTCAATCTATCCAATGCGCAGGAGCATCCGGCCTTCGCCTACCTGCCGGAGACGGGCGAAGAGATCTACAATTCCTTCCTCGGCGTGCCGGTGCTGCGGGCCGGGCGCACGCTGGGCGTCCTGGTGGTGCAGAACAAGACCATGCGCCACTATCGCGACGACGAGGTCGAGGCGCTGGAAACGACGGCGATGGTTATCGCCGAGATGATCGCCACCGGCGATCTCGCCCGCCTGACCAAGCCGGGGCTCGAGCTCGACCTGCGCCGCCCGGTGAGCTTCACAGGCCTCGCCTTCAACGAGGGCGTCGGGCTCGGCCATGTCGTGCTGCACGAGCCGCGCATCGTCGTCACCAACCTGTTCAACGAGGACAGCGAGGAGGAAGTGCGCCGCCTCGACCGCTCGCTGGGCTCGCTCAGGCTTTCGATCGACGACATGCTGGAGCGCCGCGACGTCGCCTTCGAGGGCGAGCATCGCGAGGTGCTCGAGGCCTATCGCATGTTCGCCAACGACCGCGGCTGGGTACGGCGGCTGGAAGAGGCGATCCGCAACGGCCTGACGGCGGAAGCGGCGGTCGAAAAGGTGCAGAGCGACATGCGCGCGCGCATGCTGCACATGACCGACCCCTATCTGCGCGAGCGGATGAGCGATTTCGACGATCTCGCCAACCGGCTGCTGCGCCAGCTCATGGGGCGCGGTCCGGAGGACGTCGCCGCCTCGCTGCCCAAGGACGCCATCCTGATCGCCCGCTCGATGGGCGCGGCGGAACTGCTCGACTATCCGCGCGACAAGCTGCGCGGCCTGGTGCTGGAGGATGGCGCCGCGACCAGCCACGTGGTGATCGTGGCGCGCGCCATGGGCATCCCGGTCGCCGGACAGGTTAAGGGCGCCGTTTCCATGGCGGAAAACGGCGACGCCATCATCGTCGACGGCGAGGAAGGCACCATCCATCTGCGGCCGCAATCCGACCTGGAAGCCGCCTACGCCGAAAAGGTCCGCTTCCGTGCGCGGCGGCAGGAGGTGTATCGCGAGCTGCGCAAGAAGCCGTCCCTGACCAAGGACGGGGTTCCCGTCGATCTTCTGATGAATGCCGGCCTGGCCGTCGACCTGCCGCAGCTGACGGAGTCGGGCGCTGCCGGCATCGGCCTGTTCCGCACCGAGCTGCAGTTCATGGTCGCCTCGACCTTCCCGCGCGCCGAGGCGCAGGAGCGGCTCTACCGCGACGTGCTCGAGGCGGCGCGCGGGAAGCCGGTGACGTTCCGCACCATCGACATCGGCGGCGACAAGGTCCTCCCTTACTTCAAGGGTGCGATCCAGGAAGAAAATCCGGCGCTCGGCTGGCGGGCGATCCGGCTGACGCTCGATCGTCCAGGCCTGCTCAGGACGCAGATCCGGGCGCTGCTCAAGGCCTGCGGCGGCCGCGAGCTGAAGCTGATGCTGCCAATGGTGACCGAATTGTCCGAAATCGCGCAGGCGCGCGAGATCATCGACCGCGAGGTCCGGCACCTGTCGCGCTTTGCCCATCATTTGCCCACCAGCCTCAAACTCGGCGCGATGCTGGAAGTGCCGTCGCTGCTGTTCCAGCTCGACGAATTGATGAAGGCGGTCGATTTCGTCTCGGTCGGCTCCAACGACCTCTTCCAGTTCGTCATGGCCGTCGACCGCGGCAACACGCAGCTTGCCGACCGCTTCGACAATCTGTCGACGCCGTTCCTGCGGGTGCTGAAGATGATTGCCGATGCCGGAGTGCGCAACAACACGCCGGTGACGCTCTGCGGCGAACTCGCCGGAAAACCCATATCCGCGATGGCGCTGATCGGCCTCGGCTTCCGCTCTATCTCGATGTCGCCGGCCTCGATCGGTCCGGTCAAGGCGATGCTGACCGAACTGCCGCTGCAGGAACTGGAGGCCTTCTTCAGGGACAATCTGACGGCGCCTACCCAGGGAACGCCGATGCGGGCGCTATTGCACGCCTTTGCCGACGATCGCTCCATTCCGCTATAGCATCTACCATGATCAACCTGCCCCGCGACCGCATGGATCAAGTCGTCAAGCGTTTCGACATGCTCGAAGCGCAGATGTCGGCCGGACCCGCCGCCGATGCCTATGTCAAGATGGCCTCGGAATATGCCGACATCCAGGAGATGGTAGGCAAGATCCGCGCGTTGCGCGCCGCCGAACATGAACAGGCGGACCTCGAGGCGATGCTTGCCGACAAGGCGACCGACGCCGAGATGCGGGCGCTGGCCGAAGCGGACCTGCCACAGGTCGAGGAGCGCATCGAGGCACTGCAGAAAGATATCCAGATCCTGCTTCTGCCCAAGGACGCGGCCGACGAGAAGAACGCGATCCTCGAAATTCGCGCCGGCACCGGCGGTGACGAGGCGGCGCTGTTCGCCGGCGATCTCTTCCGCATGTATGAGCGCTACGCCGCCTCGCGCGGCTGGCGCTTCGAGGTCGTGTCGGCCAGCGAGGGCGAGGTCGGCGGCTACAAGGAAATCATCGCCTCGGTGTCGGGCAAGGGCGTTTTCGCGCATCTGAAGTTCGAGTCCGGCGTGCACCGCGTCCAGCGTGTGCCGGAAACTGAAGCCGGCGGGCGCATCCACACCTCGGCGGCGACGGTCGCCGTGCTGCCCGAGGCCGAGGAGGTCGATATTGATATCCGGGCGGAGGATATCCGCATCGACACGATGCGCGCCTCAGGATCCGGCGGCCAGCACGTCAACACCACCGACTCGGCGGTTCGCATCACCCATCTGCCGACGGGCATCATGGTGGTGCAGGCGGAGAAGTCGCAGCACCAGAACCGGGCGCGCGCCATGCAGATCCTGCGCGCGCGGCTTTACGATCTCGAACGCAGCCGCGCGGATGAAGAGCGCTCGGAATCGCGCAAATCGCAGGTTGGCTCGGGCGACCGGTCGGAGCGCATCCGCACCTATAATTTCCCGCAAGGGCGGGTCACCGACCATCGCATCAATCTCACGCTCTACAAGCTCGACCGGGTGATGATGGGCGAGCTCGACGAGGTGATCGATGCGCTGATCGCCGACCATCAATCGAAGCTGCTTGCCGATATGAGCCTCGATGGCTGATGCGCTGCCCGCCACGCTCGGGCCGCTGCTCAGGGCAGCGCGCGAGCGCCTGGCCGCCGCCGGCCTTGACGATCCGGCGCTCGATGCCAGGCTGATCGTCGAACATTTCTCGGGCACGACGCGAACCCAGGCCATTGCCGAACCGGGGCAAAAGGTGGGTTCCGCCGCGCTTTCAGATATCGAAGCGGCCCTGAGGCGTCGCGTCGCAGGCGAGCCGGTGCACCGTATCCTCGGCTATCGCGAATTCTACGGGCTGCGGCTGTCGCTGTCGCCGGAAACGCTGGAGCCGCGTCCGGACACCGAGACGCTGGTCGACGCGGTCCTGCCCTTCGCCAGGGCAACGGCTGACAGGCTCGGCGAGTGTCGCATCCTCGACCTCGGCACCGGCACCGGCGCCATCGCGCTCGCCCTGCTGAGCGCCGTTCCGGCGGCCACCGCGACAGGTGTCGACATTTCGCCCGACGCATTGGCGACCGCGGCCGGAAACGCCCGGAATCTGGGGCTCGGTGGACGCTTCAAAGCCTTGCATTCCAATTGGTTTGAAAAAGTTTCGGGCCGATACCATTTAATTGCCTCGAACCCTCCCTATATACCGGTTGGAGACATCGAAAATCTGCAGGACGAGGTCCGCGATTTCGACCCGCGCCAAGCCTTGGATGGCGGTGCGGATGGTTTGGACCCCTACAGGTTCATCGCCGCCGAAGCGGTAGGATTTCTGGAAGCGCAAGGCAAGGTAGCGGTCGAGATCGGCCACACGCAGAAAAGCGACGTAACCGGGATATTCGCGGCAGCCGGCTACCGGCTTGCGGGAGTCCATCGCGATCTCGGCGGCAACGACAGGGTTCTGGTGTTCGAGCGTGGAACCCCCTGATGCAGTGCGAAAAAACCGCTTGGCAATGTTAGGGAATGCAGTTAGGGTCCGGCTCAACCGGATGAGACGAAGCAGGCAGTGCTCCCAGCGATTCGGTTTTCCTTGGAAATAGCTGCCTTCTTGCGCAAACGACGCCCAAGCTTCGTGCGGGAATCGTCCGGCAAGTGATGTAACCGGAACAGGATGGCACGTGGCGCCAACGCAATTGATGCGGGCGAACGCCGGTGAAGAAACGAAACGGCTGGCTGCATGAGCGCCTCCGTTCGCGAAGAGTTTTCGAAAATTTCAATATGAAGAGAGTCGAATGAGGCCACAACAGCAGAACAGGCGCATGCGCGGTCGCAACAACAATGGCGGCGGTGGCAACAACAACAACCGCAAGGGGCCAAATCCCCTGACCCGCACTTACGAGAGCAACGGCCCGGACGTGAAGATCCGCGGATCGGCTCAGCAGATCGCCGAAAAATACGCCACACTCGCCCGTGACGCGCAAAGCTCCGGCGACAGGGTGATCGCGGAGAACTATCTCCAGCACGCCGAACACTACAATCGCATCATCGCCGCCGCACAGGCGCAGATGCCGATCCAGAACGCCCAGCAGAACCGCGACGACTTCGACGACGACCTCGATGAGGACCGCGACGAGTTCGACAATGTCGGCAACAGTGGCGCCGAGGCGCCGGCCGCGGCGAACGGCTCCGGGCCACAGCCTGTCATCGAAGGCACGCCGGCGGAACTCGCCTACAACCAGGAAAGCGGTCGCGACAACAACAACCGTCGCGACAATAACCAGCGCGACAACAATGGCCGCGACCGGCACCGCCGCAACGGCGGCTACGGCCAGAACGGTCAGCGTGGCGAAAATGGCCAGCGCGGCGAGCATGGCGGCCAGCAGTTCGACCAGAACCGCCGCAATGAGGCGCAGGCACAGCCCGAGGCGGCCGGCGAGGCCGGACCCCAGGCCGAGCAGGCGCCACAGTTCGACGGTTTCTCGCCGGCGGCGCTTGCCGCCCAGGCCGAGCTCAACGAAGCCGCCTTGGACAATGGCGGCGGTCGCCGGCCACGGCGCCCGCGGCGCCAGCGCGGCACCTATGCCGATCAGGCCGGTAATAGCGAGCAGGGCGACGTGCCGGAGAACTCGAGCCGCGAAAGCGCCGAAAGCTCAAGCGCTGAAAGCTCGGGCCCCGCAAGTTCGGGCCCCACAAGTTCGGGCGAAGAGCGCAACGCGGCGAGCAAAGGCGATGACGTCGTCGCCAAACCCGCCGAAGCCGCGAACCGGGCAAGCGAGCCCGTTGCCAGCGAGCCGGCGCCAGCTGGCAGCGAGCCCGTGGCTCCCGGCGAGCCTGTGGCCGCCGACGCAAACAACTGATTCAGACGTCCTTTCAGGCATTGCAGACGGCGGAGAGCATTCTCCGCCGTTTTTGTTTTTGCAGCGGTGGAATAATATGGCGCGCCGATAGCCAAACGTCTTGAGAGCCTGGCGTCCCCGCACCATATCTCGCCAGGAACTGGGCTCGGCTCTTATGAGCGGGTCCGTCACCGCAATCTGATCCGGTGCCGCAAAGCGGGCCGGTGATGGAAGGAGACAAGAATGAATCTTGAAAAATATTCGGAGCGCGTGCGCGGTTTCATCCAATCCGCACAGACCATGGCGCTCTCGCGCAACCACCAGCAATTCACCCCCGAACATATTTTGAAGGTGCTCGTCGACGATGACGAAGGCCTTGCCGCGTCCTTGATCGAGCGTGCCGGCGGCAATGTCCGCGACGTCAAGCTCGGCGTCGAGGCGGCGCTCGAGGCCATGCCCAAGGTCGAAGGCGGCAATGGCCAGCTCTATCTCGCGCAGCCGCTCGCCAAGGTGTTTTCGACCGCCGAGGACCTGGCCAAGAAGGCCGGCGACAGTTTCGTCACCGTCGAGCGGCTGCTGCAGGCGCTCGTCATGGAGAAGTCGGCCAAGACCGCCGACATCCTGTCCAAGGCAGGCGTCACCGCGCAGGCGCTCAACCAGGCCATCAACGACATCCGCAAGGGTCGCACCGCCGATTCGGCCAGCGCCGAGCAAGGTTACGACGCACTGAAGAAGTACGCGCGCGATCTCACTGCCGACGGCCGCGCCGGCAAGCTCGATCCGGTCATCGGCCGCGATGACGAGATCCGCCGCACCATCCAGGTGCTGTCGCGGCGCACCAAGAACAACCCCGTGCTGATCGGCGAGCCGGGCGTCGGCAAGACGGCGATCGCCGAGGGCCTGGCGCTGCGCATCGTCAACGGCGACGTGCCGGAATCGTTGAAGGACAAGCAATTGATGGCGCTCGACATGGGCGCGCTGATTGCCGGTGCCAAATATCGCGGCGAGTTCGAGGAGCGGCTGAAGGCAGTGCTCAACGAGGTCACGTCGGCCAACGGCAACATCATCCTGTTCATCGACGAGATGCACACTCTGGTCGGCGCCGGCAAGGCTGACGGCGCGATGGACGCGTCCAACCTGTTGAAGCCCGCACTGGCGCGTGGCGAGCTGCACTGCGTCGGCGCGACCACGCTCGACGAATACCGCAAGCATGTCGAAAAGGATCCGGCGCTTGCCCGCCGTTTCCAGCCCGTCTTCGTCGACGAGCCGACGGTGGAAGACACGGTCTCGATCCTGCGCGGGCTGAAGGAGAAGTACGAGCAGCACCACAAGGTGCGCATCTCCGATTCGGCCCTGGTGTCGGCGGCGACGCTTTCCAATCGCTACATCGCCGACCGCTTCCTGCCGGACAAGGCGATCGACCTCGTCGACGAGGCGGCGTCCAGGCTGAGGATGCAGGTCGATTCCAAGCCCGAGGCGCTGGACGAGATCGACCGCCGCATCATGCAGCTCAAGATCGAGCGCGAAGCGCTGAAAGTCGAGAAGGACGAAGCCTCGAAGGACCGGCTTGCCCGCCTGGAGAAGGAACTCGCCGACCTCGAAGAGGAATCGACCGAGCTGACCACGAAGTGGCAGGCCGAAAAACAGAAGCTTGGCCTTGCCGCCGACCTGAAGAAGCAGCTTGACGAGTCGCGCAACGAACTGGCGATCGCCCAGCGCAAGGGCGAGTTCCAGCGCGCGGGCGAGCTTGCCTATGGCAAGATCCCGGAGCTCGAGAAGAAGCTCAAGGAGGCCGAAGCGCAGGACGGCAAGACCAGTATGGTGGAAGAGGTGGTCACGCCCGATCACGTAGCGCATGTCGTGTCGCGCTGGACCGGCATTCCGGTCGACAAGATGCTGGAAGGACAGCGCGAGAAGCTGCTGCGCATGGAAGACGAGATCGGCATGCGCGTCGTCGGCCAGGGCGAAGCCGTGCAGGCGGTGTCCAAGGCGGTGCGGCGCGCCCGCGCCGGGCTGCAGGATCCGAACCGGCCGATCGGCTCGTTCATGTTCCTCGGGCCGACCGGCGTCGGCAAGACCGAGCTGACCAAGGCGCTGGCCAGCTTCCTGTTCGACGACGAAACGGCACTCGTGCGCATCGACATGTCGGAGTTCATGGAGAAGCACTCCGTCGCCCGGCTGATCGGCGCGCCTCCCGGCTATGTCGGCTACGAGGAAGGCGGCGCGCTCACCGAAGCGGTGCGGCGCCGGCCCTACCAGGTCGTGCTGTTCGACGAAATCGAGAAGGCGCATCCGGACGTGTTCAACGTGCTCCTACAGGTGCTCGACGACGGCCGCCTGACCGACGGTCAGGGTCGCACGGTCGATTTCCGCAACACGCTGATCATCATGACCTCCAATCTCGGCGCCGAATATCTGGTCAATCTCAGCGAAGACCAGGATGTCGATGCCGTGCGCGACGAGGTGATGAGCGTGGTGAGGGCCTCGTTCCGGCCGGAGTTCCTCAACCGCGTCGACGAGGTGATCCTGTTCCACCGGCTGCGCCGGCAGGACATGGACCGGATCGTCGAGATCCAGCTCAAGCGGCTGGAGAACCTGCTCGTCGATCGCAAGATCACGCTATCGCTGGATCACGACGCGGTCGAGTGGCTGGCGTCGAAGGGCTACGACCCGGCCTATGGCGCCAGGCCGCTGAAGCGGGTGATGCAGAAGGAACTGCAGGATCCGCTGGCGGAGAAGATCCTGCTCGGCGAAATCCTCGACGGTTCGACCGTCAAGGTCACCGCGGGCTCCGATCGGCTGAACTTCCGCTCGAAGCCGACCGTGGTGGCGACGGAGGCCGCCGCCTGAACCCGCGAGCAGGTTGGAATGATTGCAAGCGCGTCGCATCGAACCGGTGCGGCGCGCTTTGTTATTTTTGGTGACCGCGCACGGTCAGCTGCCGGTCTCGATGGATAAGGAAGGGGAGCCTTCGATGAAGCTCGACGACTATAACGGATTCTGCGCTTCGCTGCCGGCGACGACCCACGTGGTCCAGTGGGGCGGCGCCCATGTCTGGAAAGTCGGCGGCAAGGTGTTTGCCATTGGTGGCTGGAACGATGGTGGGCAGCAGCTGTTCGTCACCTTCAAATGCTCCGAGATGGCCTATGACGTGCTGAAGGATCAGCCCGGATGCCGGCCGGCGCCCTATCTCGCCTCGCGCGGCATGAAATGGATCCAGCGTCAGACAAGCCAAAGCGTGGATGATGCCGCGCTCGAGGACTATCTGCGCGAGAGCCATCGCCTGGTGGTCCTCAAGCTGACCAGACAGGCACGCAAGGAATTGGGGCTCGCCGCAAGCTAGCCGATATTCCCCAAGCACCGGAAAACCGCCATCTTCATGCCCGGTTCATATTGGAACTTTAATTTGGGTAGCTGGTTTGCTGGCGAAGGTTCGCCCGCCGGATGCCCGAGTCGACCGGAGAGCTTGACCCCCATGCTGCGCTTGATTTTCCCCCTTTCGGCACTCGCGGCCGGGCTGGTGTGTTCCAGTGCGTTCGCCACGCCGAACGTGGACGGCGCGCCGAGCGCGCGCCCGGTTGAGCGCGGCGCGCTGATGCTGGCCCAGGAAGGCAATATCGACATCTACTACGACGCCAGGGGCAACCGAGTGCTGGTCGATGCCGACACCGGCAAGGTGATCGCCATCCAGCCGCCGGGAAGCAGGCTCGACCGCCGTGCGTTGCGCCGGCAGATGCGCATGCAGGAACTCGGCCGTGCGCCGGCCGAGGACGACGACCGTTATTATCTCGACAATCCCGAGGACATGGCTCGCTTCCGCCGCCGGCAGCTGGAGGAGAATGGCCGGGTCATCCCGCCGCCGGTCGACGAATACGATCCCACCGATGACAATTCCGTCGATGCCTATCCGCCGGCGCCCAGCAATGATGAAGGCTATGCCACCACCTATCCGGAGGCGCCGAAGTCGGACACCATCAAGCGCCAGCCGCTGAGCGAGGCGTCGATCGATTCGGAGCAGCCGGGCCAGGGGGAGGTCTTGCAGACCAATCCGGACTCCCAGGCTTCATTGCCGCCCAACACAGGCGGCAAGGCCACGGTCGATCCGTCGCTGTCGCTCGGGGTGCGCCAGGACGTTGCGGCGCTGCAGGTGCTGCTCGATCGCGGCGGCGCTTCGCCGGGCGTGATCGACGGGCGCTTTGGCTCGAACGTCGACAAGGCGTTGGCCGCCTACAACGAAATAAACGGCAGCAATTTGAAATCGACCGATGCGGTGGGCATCCAAGCGGCACTTGCGCAGTCCGGCGGCGACGCTTTTGCCTCCTATACCATCACGCCGGAAGATGTGGCCGGCCCTTACGTCGCCTCGATCCCGGAAGACTACAGCCAGAAGGCCAAGCTCGACCGCATGGGCTACACCTCGGTCACCGAGGCGCTGGCCGAACGCTTCCATATGGACGAGACCTACCTGAAGTCGATCAACAAGGGCGTGGACTTCAATCGCCCGGGCACGACGATCAAGGTGGCCAATTTCGGCAAGCTGGTGTCGACGCCGGTGGCGCGCATCGTCGCCGACAAGACCAAGAAGGAAGTCTACGCCTATGATGCGGGCGGTAAGCTGGTGGCGGCCTATCCGGCAACGATCGGCTCGGCCGACACGCCATCGCCGACCGGCATTCATGCCGTCTCGCGCATCGCGCTCGACCCGAACTACACCTACAATCCGAACATCAATTTCAAGCAGGGCCAGAACGACAAGATCCTGACCGTTCCGCCGGGGCCGAACGGCCCGGTCGGCTCGGTGTGGATCGCGCTCGACAAGCCGACCTACGGCATCCATGGGACGCCGGAGCCCTCGAAGATCGGCAAGACCGAAAGCCATGGCTGCGTGCGCCTGACCAATTGGGACGCGCGCGAGCTCGCAAAGCTGGTGTCGCCCGGCGTCACCGTGGAGTTCCTTGGCGGACCATCAATCGCGGATGTCGGCGGGACGTCAACCGATGAGTTTACGCAGCAATGAGCTGCGCGGCGCGGCGGCATAGATGAGCTGTGCCACCAGGATGAAGGCGATGCTGAGCAGCGGCGCGACAAGGCAAAGCGCTGCTCCGGTCGCCCACAGGATCTGCGCCTTGACGATTCGCTGGTAGACGGCGCGCCGCGTTTCTGCGTCCACATCCTCGGCGATCATGCCGTTGCTGTCGGCGTACCACCAGCTCGCGAACAGCGAAGCGCCCAGCATCAACAGGTTCAGCCAGTAGACCAGAACCGCGACCCTGAACTCCAGGAAATCGGCCAAAAGATCGGTGGAGAACGGCAAGAGCGCGATGAAGGCGAGAAAGCACAGGTTCAATGTCGCGAGCCGCCGGTCCGACCTCGCGATCAGGCCGTGCTGTGCCTGCTGGCCGAACCAGAAGATGGTGAGCGTCAGGAAGCTCAGCGCATAGGTCAGGAATCGCGGCGCCAGCGCAAGGATCGCGCCAAGCAACTCGCCTTCCGAATGCACCGCTTGATGCGAAGGCACCCTGATCTCGAGCACGATCAAGGTGAGCGCAATGGCGAAGACTCCGTCGGTTATGCCGACGACACGTCCGCGTCCTTCCGCCGACGGTTCAAGCGGCCGCTTCATGGGCTCCCCTCCACACGCAATGCCGGAACCTAGCACGCGATCGCGGTTTGCATCAGGATTGGTGCTCACCTCGCCATGCGGCGAGTACTATCTGGTTTCAAGAACAGCGATGCTCTGGCTTGTTGTTGCATTCACGCAAGAGGGTTAAGCAGGGACCCATGTCTTCCGCGAACGAAACAACCGCTGATTTGCATTCGCGCGCGCGCGCGAACGGCACGTTCTGTCCTCAGACGCGGCGAAAATTCGTGCTGGTGGCGGCGATCCTCGCTTCGGCGCTCGGTTTCATCGACGGCTCGATCCTGGCGATCGCCATGCCGGCTTTACGCGCCGATCTCGGCGCCAGCCTGGTGGAAGCGCAGTGGATTTCCAACGCCTATGCGCTGACCCTTTCGGCGCTCATCCTGGCGGGCGGTGCCGCCGGCGACCGATTTGGGTTGCGGCGCGCCTTCGTCACCGGGATCGCGCTGTTCATCGCTGCGTCGCTCGCTTGCGCCTTGGCGCCCGATCCCGCCGTGCTGATCGCCTTTCGCGCCATCCAGGGCATCGGTGCTGCGATCATGGTGCCAGGCAGCCTCGCCATTATCGCCAAAGCCTATCCAAAGAAGGAGCGTGGCCGGGCGATAGGCATCTGGGCCGCCGCATCGGCGCTGACGACGGCGCTTGGGCCGGTGCTGGGCGGCTTTGTCCTTTCGACTTTCGGCGACGGCGTCTGGCGCGCGATCTTTGCCATCAACCTGCCGCTCGGGCTGATCTCGATCTACCTGCTGCTGGCCAAGGTGCCGGCCGACGAGCCGACCGAAAAACGCAGCCTCGACCTCGGCGGAGCCGGGCTCGCGACGCTAGCCTTCGGCTTTCTCGCCTACGGCTTGACGGCAATGAATGCCGAAGGCGCCGGGTTGATGTCGGGGCCGGCAATCGTTGCCGGCGCGGCGCTGCTGTTTGTTTTCATCTTTTATGAACTCAGGAAGCGGGACCCGATGATCGATCTCGGCCTGTTCCGCATCAGGGCCTTTGCCGGCGCCAATCTGGCGACATTCTTCCTTTATTTCGCGCTGTCGGCCAACCTGTTCTACCTGCCGATGCTTTTGATCGCCGGCTGGCGACTGAGCGAGGCCGAGGTCGGTTTCATCTTCCTGCCGCTGTCGGCGTCGATCGCGCTTCTGTCGGGGCCGGTCGGCCAGTGGTCGGATCGCATAGGTCCGCGCTTTCCGATCGTCAGCGGCAGCATGGTCGTCGCCATCGCCTTCGCCGGCCTCGCCGTGCTCACCCATTTCGGCATTCACGATTTCTGGATCGGGACCTTTCCGCTGATGGCGCTGATGGGACTTGGCATGGCGCAAGTCGTGTCACCGCTGTCGACCGCGGTCATGACATCGGTCGAGGACAAGGACACCGGGGCTGCATCCGGGATCAACAATGCGGTGTCGCGCGTCGGCGGCCTTATCGCCGTCGCGGCAATGGGTTCGCTCGCGGCGATCGTCTATGCACGCATGACCGGTGGCATGTCAGGCGTTCCCGGCTTTGGTGAGCCGGCACCGGCCGGACTGGCCGCCGATGTTGACGCGGCGAGAGTTGCAGCAGGCGATTCGGCATTTGCCGCGGTTGCGGCGGTCACGGCGCTCCTTTGCCTGCTGTCATCGGCCATCGCCTGGTTTACGGTGCCCGGGCAGGCGTCGCCTTGGCCGCGGCGGTCAGATGATTCGCTTGGTTAGAGCGGTTTTGACGCAATTCCGGACGGAAAGCCGCTCCGCCCCTGTCCCGGAACCGGTCAGTTCGGAAGCTGCGAATCGGTCTTGGCGCTGGCAACTTTCAGCGAGTTGCCGTCTTCCTGCTTGAGAAGATCGTCGATGCGTTCGCGCTCGCGCTTGAAGGCGACGAGGTCGTCGCCCTTCAGCACCTTGCCGACCGGCAGGCGCACGCGCATCGAATCAACCTTGGTGCCGTTGACGATCAGCTCGTAGTGAAGATGCGGGCCGGTGGAGAGGCCGGTCTGGCCGAGATAGCCGATCACCTGGCCCTGCCGGACATGAACGCCAGGCTCGATGCCTTGGGCGAAAGCGCTCTGGTGATTGTAGGACGTCTCGTAGCCATTGGCATGGCGGATGATGATCTGCTTGCCGTAGCCGCCGGCCCAGCCGGCCTTCTCGACGACTCCGTTGCCGGCGGCGATGATCGGCGTGCCGATCGGCGCGGCCCAGTCGGTGCCGGTATGCATGCGGACATAGCCGAGAATCGGGTGCCGCCGCGCGCCGAAGCCGGAGGTGAAGCGACCGTTGGGCAGGGGGTTGCGCAGCAGGAACTGCTTCGCGCTCGACCCGTTCTCGTCGAAATAGTCGGTGCTGCCGTCCTGCATCTGGAAGCGATAGAAGTTGCGCGTCTGGCCGCCGAAGGTGGCCGAGACGTAGAGAAGCTCGGAATTGTCGGAAGTCTGGTCGTCGCCGTCGGGCTGCGAGAACAGGACTTCGAGGCGGTCGGCCGGCGAAAGCCGCGACTGGAAATCGACGTCGGAGGCGAGAAGCTTGATCAGCTTCTGCGTCATTGTCTTCGACATGCCGTAGGAATAGGCGGTGCGGTAGATGCCGTCATAGACGTTGGGCAGGTTGGCGCGCACCACCACTGGCTGCGAATCGTCGAACGCCGTCAGCAATTCGGGATTGGGGTCCGGCTCCTGCGCCGGCACGAACTGTCCGCGATCGTCGAGTGCGATGGTGACGATGTGGGTGGTGCGGTCGTAGACGCTGGTGCGGACCACCTTGGCGATATCGCCGCGTACTTCGAGGCCGACGCGCAGTACCGTTCCGGCCTTGAGCGCCGTTGCGTTCAAGAGCTTGCCGATCGCCTGCGCCATGCCGGTGGCGTCATCGCCGGTATAGCCTGAATCGGCGAAGGCCTCGGCTATATCGGTATCGCTGGTGAAAGGGATGATTTCCTCGGCGAAGGCCGGCGCCTGATCGTCCGGCGTGGCGCGCGGCGCCACCGAAACGTTTTCTTGCGTGATCTTCACATCATATGAGCCGGCCATCGATTCGGCGAAGGCATCGCCGAATCGCTGCGGATCGATATAGTGCAGCGCGGCCACCTGGACGGCGCCGTCGCTCAAGCCGTTGCTGGCGTCCCGCACCACCTTTTCCACTTCGTCGGCGGAAAGATCGCTCTTCTCGTCGAAGGAGGCCGTCTCGATCGGGAAATCGACCGTCTTCAGGCTCATCTCGCTTTCGACCTTGGCGCCGTAGATCTGTCCGGCGGCCGCGGTGGCCGTCGCCGGCTGGGCGTTGTCGTCGCCGTCGTCGCCGAAGACCTGCAACGGGTCGAATGGCGGGTAGGGGCGGTTGGTGGTGTGGCCGGCCGCCAAGGCCATCTTGATCTGCACGAAAGGCATGGTGTGGATAACGTCACGGTCGCCGACCTTGGTGACCATCGACACTTCCATGCGCCGCCGGTCCTTTGCCCGGGCGATCTGGCGCGGCGCGACCAGCCTGGTGGTCTTGGCCTGCTCGCCGGAATCGTCGCCGCCGCCGGCAAGGCCGATGAGCTCGGCGATTTCGGGCGGCGTCGCCAGCTGCTGGCGGCCATCCAGGGCGGCGAACAGGGCCACGCCCATCAAGACACTCGACGTCACACCCGTCAGGAAAGTGCCCGACAGCCAGCGGGCCGAGACCTCGCGGCGGTCAGGCGGACCGCTGCGGCCGTCCGCGATCAGCGGCGGCTCGTTGCCGAGTTCGGCTATGACCTCTTCGGTGTCCGGCATCCAGAAAGGCTGCTTCTTCCCCAGGCGAACGGCTTGTCGTTGTCGTTGCGGCCATGACATTTGCCTGTCACGACGGTTGAAGTCAACGAAGCGGCAAGCCGGGGCCGATATCCCCAATCACGCGCCCCTTGCGCAGGGCGCCCTGTCGTCCGTCGTCGGCGCGCCTGGTACGTACGCGCGCGCCTTCCTTATATGGGCCGGTTTCACGCCTCAATGCGGCGGCAATAGGGCTCGTTGTGGATGACCCAAGGGCTGCCGCGACGGCAGTCGGCTATCGAAAAAGGCGGCCGAAAAATTCGTCGCAAAAAATTCAAAAAAGTTCGAAATCGGTGTTGACGCGTCGAGGGACCTCCGACTATATACGCCCCACGAACGAGGGCGGTGCGCCGCTGGCGACGAAGAAGTTCGCTTCTAAATCTGCCCTCTGCGAAATTCAAGAGAGCCGCG
>NZ_FOVT01000010.1 GCF_900115245.1 Mesorhizobium sp. NFR06 | reverse complement strand
CCCATCGTCAACCTCCATCGAGATGGATGTTGAATCAGCACAAAACGCAGCCGTCACATCACAATCGATTCATCGATCACAGGACGTGCTCTAGCGCAATGGGATGTCGACGCGTCGGCGCCGCATGGTGTCTCGGAGGAGGATATAAGGACGCTCTTCCAGCCTGAAACCAGCGGCCATAAATTGGCGATGCAATTCGGCGTGCCGGATGCCATGGCCTTCATTGGGCGATCGGGCTACGTGCCGGCGGGCTGCCTCGCCTTCGACCGGTTCGGCGACGACACGGTGGAGCTTCACAAGTTCTTCGTCGACGCATCCTTTCGCGGGCAGGGCGTAGGCCGGGCGCTGATGAGTGCCGCGTTGGCGGAAATCGAGAAGGGTTCAGCCCGCATGGTGCTGATCCACACGACCTTCTACATGAAAAGTGCCGTTGCCGTGTACGAGGCGTTCGGCTTCAGCCCCTGCGCTCCGTTCCGCGCGACGCCGGCGCATGTCCGACATACGGACGTCTTTCTGTCGCGCGCGATCAAAGGCGGGTGAGGGCCGCAACCACCGACCAGCCGGCGGCAAGCCAGCAGACTCAGGCAGAGTCCTGCCTGTCGCGTGCCTTCAGCTCGAGCCGCCTGGCATGCAGCACCGGCTCGGTGTACCCATTGGGCTGGTTCGTGCCCTTGAACACCAGGTCGCAGGCGGCCTGGAAGGCGATGGAATTGTCGAAATCCGGCGCCATCGGCCGGTATAGCGGATCGCCGACATTCTGGCGGTCGACGATCGCCGCCATGCGCTGCAGCGAATCCCTGACCTGGATCTCGGAGCACACCTTGTGGCGCAGCCAGTTGGCGATGTGCTGCGAGGAGATGCGCAGCGTCGCGCGGTCCTCCATCAGGCCGACATCGTTGATATCGGGCACTTTCGAGCAGCCGACACCCTGGTCGATCCAGCGCACGACGTAGCCCAGGATGCCTTGCGCGTTGTTGTCGAGCTCGCGCTGGATCTCGTCCGGCGTCCAGTTCGGCCGCACGGCGACCGGCACCGACAAAATGTCGTCGAGCCTGGCCTTCGGCCGGTTCTTCAGCGCCGCCTGCACGGCATGCACGTCGACCTGGTGGTAATGCGTGGCATGCAGGGTCGCGGCCGTCGGCGAGGGCACCCAGGCGGTGTTGGCGCCGGCCCTGGGATGCGCGATCTTCTCAACCAGCATGGCCGCCATCAGATCCGGCATCGCCCACATGCCCTTGCCGATCTGCGCATGGCCGGCCAGCCCGCATTCCAGCCCTATGTCGACATTCCATGCCTCGTAGGCGGAAATCCAGGCGGCCTGCTTCATGTCGCCCTTGCGGATCATCGGGCCGGCTTCCATCGAGGTGTGGATCTCGTCGCCGGTGCGGTCGAGGAAGCCGGTGTTGATGAACACGACGCGTTCCCTGGCCGCGCGGATCGCTTCCTTGAGGTTGACCGTGGTGCGCCGCTCCTCGTCCATGATGCCCATCTTGATGGTGTTCCTGGACATGCCGAGCAGGGCCTCGACACGGTCGAAAATCTCGACGGCGAAGGCGACCTCTTCCGGCCCGTGCATCTTCGGCTTCACCACATACATCGAGCCGGCGCGGGAATTGGCGCGGCGGCCGTTTTCGCCGACATCGTGCAGCGCGATCAGCGCGGTGAGCGCGGCATCCATGATGCCTTCCGGCACCTCATGGCCGTCGCGGTCGATGATCGCCGGATTGGTCATCAGGTGGCCGACATTCCTGACCAGCATCAGCGCGCGGCCGGGCAGCAACAGCTGGCCGCCATTGGGCGCGGTAAAGCGGCGGTCCGGGTTGAGCTTGCGGACAAAAGTCTTGCCGCCCTTGGTGATCTCTTCGGCAAGGTCGCCCTTCATCAGGCCGAGCCAGTTGCGATAGACGACGACCTTGTCCTCGGCATCCACGGCGGCGATCGAATCCTCGCAGTCCTGGATGGTGGTCAGGGCCGATTCCAGGATGACGTCGGCGATGCCGGCCGGATCGGTCCTGCCGATCTGGTTGGCGCGATCGATGACGATCTCGATATGCAGGCCGTTCCTGACCAGAAGCAGGGCTTCCGGATTGGCGGCGTCGCCGCGATAGCCGGCGAACTGTTTTGGATCGGCGAGCGTGGTGGCGCCGGCGCCCTCGCCGGCCTTCAGCGCGCCATTGGCGACCGAGAGCCCGTTGACGCCGGCCCATTTGCCTGTCGTCAGCGGCACCGACTGGTCGAGGAAATCCCTGGCCCAGGCGATGACTTTCGCGCCGCGCGTGGGGTTGAAACCCTTGCCCTTCTCGGCGCCGCCCGTCTCGGGAATGGCGTCGGTGCCGTAGAGCGCGTCATAGAGGGAGCCCCAGCGCGCATTGGCGGCGTTGAGCGCATAGCGCGCGTTCATCACCGGCACGACCAGCTGCGGCCCGGCGACGACGGCGATTTCCGGATCGACATGCTCGGTCGAGACGCTGAAGGCCGGGCCTTCCGGCACCAGATAGCCGATCTCCTTGAGGAAGTTCTTGTAGGCGTCCATGTCCAGCGGCGCGCCGTGCTCGCGGTACCAGCCGTCGAGCTTTTCCTGCATGGCGTCGCGCTTGGCTAGCAGCGCGCGGTTCTTAGGCGCAAGATCATGGACGATGGCGGAAAACCCGTTCCAGAATTTTTCCGGGCCGATGCCGGTGCCGACTGCTGCCTCTTCGGCCACGAAATCATGGAGCTCCCGGGCGATCTGCAAACCGGCGATCTCGATGCGGTCGGTCATCAGGGCTTCTCCAGATGGTGGGCTTTGCCTAGTTAGCTGGCTCGGGGGCCTTTGGCATGTTTGGGGTTGCGGGGTCAATTCGGCTTAGGGTGGAGGTCCGCGCGACTTTCCCTTCTCCCCTTGTGGGAGAAGGGGGGCGGCGCCTCACATCGCAATCCTCGGCCTGCCCGAAGCCACCGCCACCACATGCGCCTCGATGAACATTCGCTGGCCCTCGACGGTCGAGACCTTGAACTCGGCGGCAACGTCGATCTCCGCATTGTCGGTGCCGGCGTCCCTGGCGCGTTGGGCGGCGATCGCGCGCACGTCCGCCTCGGCCGCGGCGATCGCCTTGTCCTCGTCGGTGAAGTCGCGCACCGTCTGGCCGGAGGCGAGGCGGAACAGGCCTTCCTTGGGCTGGCTGACGCGAGCTTCGGCCGAGACGCGCACCTGACCGACCACGGCGCCGAGCGCGTTGGCGACGTCGGTGTCCTCCGGCACGATGCAGCCATTACCGACCAGCGGCGGCAGGCCCGCATAGTGCAGCGGCGCGGAGGCGCCGAGGCCGATGACAGGGCGGTCGAGGGCGACCGTGAAGCGGGCAATGCCGGGATGGGCGTCGACCGCGCGCTGCACCAGCGCATGCGCGACGGTAGTGGCGCCGTCCAGCCCGTCCTCAGCGAAGGCGGTTTCGAGGATGTACTCGGCCGACCAGCGGGTCAGCGTCACCAGCACGCGCTCGGCGAGCGCTTCCGGCGTCGCAGCGATCGCCTGGCCGCGGCCGTCGCGCCGGCGGGCGAAGAGCTCGGCGCCGAGCCGGGCGGTTGCGGCGTCCCAATTGGCCTGTTTGCCGAGCACATGGGCGGCGTCGGACGGCGTGAAGCCGCAGATGTGCACCAGCCCCCGCGCGACCAGCCGGTTCAGCGTGGCGTTCTGGGCATTCGAAGAGAGCAGCCTGTCGAGCGCCAGCGGCGCCGCGCCGATCGCTTCGTAGAGTTTCGCTTCCGGCGCGGTGAGGCCGGCGGCGAGCCGGTCCGGCACACCGGTGCGCACGGCAAAACGTCCGTCCATGCGGCCGGGGTTCGGCGCGCGCAGCTGCCGGTCGAGCTCGGCCGTCACCGCCTCGCCATGCGCCATGCCGGCCAGCGCCAGCGGCACAAGGCGGCGCGGCCCAAGCAGGATCTTCGGGTCGAGCGCGCCGTCCTCCAGCGCGACTTCGGAATCGCCGCCGAGGCCGAAGGTGCGCATGGCCACCGCCTCGACCATGGTGCGAAAACCGCCGACGGTGGCGCCTTCCGGATCGAGCCGCGGCCGGCCGCCGTCGAGCACGGCGACGTCGGTCGTGGTGCCGCCGATATCCGAGACCATTGCGTCGTCCAGCCCGGTCATGTGGCGGGCGCCGACAAGGCTGGCGGCCGGGCCGGAAAGGATGGTCTCGATCGGCCGCTGGCGGGCAAAGGCCGCTGAGACCAGCGCGCCATCGCCACGCACCACCATAAGCGGTGCTGCAATGCCGCGCTTGGCCAGAAAGCCCTCGGTCGCCGCGACCAGCCGGTCGATCATCGAGATCAGGCGGGCGTTGAGCAAGGTGGTCAGGGCGCGGCGCGGGCCGCCCAGCTTGGCCGACAGCTCGTGGCTGGCGGTGACCGGCAGGCCGGTCTTGTCGCGGATCAGGTCGCGGGCCGCGAGTTCATGCGCCGGATTGCGGGTGGCGAAATAGGCGCAGATGGCAAAGCCCGACACCGAACGCCCAAGCTCCGGCAGCGCCGCCTCGAGCCCGGAGAGGTCGAGCTTCGCCGCATTGCCATGCACGTCATGGCCGCCGGGGCAGAACACCACCGGATCGGTGCCTAAAGCCGTCTTCAACCCGTCGCGGGCAAGGTCGGCCTCGGAAAAGCCGATCATGACCAGCGCCACGCGCCCGCCCTGGCCCTCGACCAGCGCGTTGGTGGCCAAAGTGGTCGACATCGAGACCAGCTTGATGGCGGCCGGGTCGGTGCCGGATTTTTCCAGCACCGCGTCCACCGCGCCGGAAATGCCGACGGCGAGATCATGGCGCGTGGTCAGCGACTTGGCCTTGGCCAGAACTTTTCCCTTGGGCCCGCCCTCCTCCGACCACAGCACGGCATCGGTGTAGGTGCCGCCGGTGTCGATGCCGAGGAAGAGAGGGTGAAGCTTGGCGGTCATTTTTGCGCGGCAAGTCCAGGGAAACGGGGTTTGGTGCCCGCCCCTTAGCCGATACGGGGTTGCGGATAAAGGCGGGAGAGATGGGCCAGTGGAGGTTAGCCAATCTCCCCCCTCGTGGGGGAGATGCCCGGCAGGGCAGAGGGGGGCGCTGTCCCGCCGACCTGACCGCGCTGTTGGGACGGAGTTCCGAGCCCGGTCACGATCACGATATGCTGGCAAACATTGCCGATGTCGCGAATGACATCGTGGTTCCAGAACCGCAGGACGGTCCAGCCATCTTTCTCCAACCTTGCAGTCCGTGCCTCATCGCTTGCAACAGCATCGGCTTCTTCGTGCTGAGACCCGTCGACCTCGACGACGAGCTTCTTCTCCGGGCAAGCGAAATCCACGATAAATCCGGCGATCGGAAACTGGCGCCGAAAGCCAAGGCCCATCAACCGATGGGCACGAAGCTCGTTCCAGAGCTTCAATTCGGCTACTGTCATCACCTTGCGCATTGATCTGGCGTTGGCGCGGTGTTTTTGGCGGCAGTGGCGTATGGGGCATTTGTATCGCTCGGCGATTGTTAAGGTTCGCACTCTACGGCGCCCCCCTCTGTCCTGCCGGACATCTCCCCCACGAGGGGGGAGATTGGCAGCTTCACCCCACGAAGCCCACCCTTTTATGCGAGCCATCGCAGAACGGCTTGTTGGCCGAATGGCCGCAGCGGCAGAGGAAGACTTTTGTGGTGCGGGCGATGGTGTGGCCGGTGCCGGTGACGATCTCGGCATTGCCTTCGACCTTCAGCGGGCCGTTGACGGTGGGGGTCACGTTGAGCGGGCCGTCCCGCGCTTCCAGCACCTGCGCTTCCTTCAGCGGCGGCTCGCCGGTGGCGGCAAAGCCCGCCTTGATGTGGCTGTTGTCGCAGAACGGCTTGTTCTGCGACAAGCCGCAGCGGCAGAGCGTGGCGCGGAACAAGGTCTCGTCGCCCAGCACGATCTCAGCATGCACCGCCAGCGGGCCGTTTTCGCGGACGCGCACCGTGTTGACCACCGGCGGCTTCTCCTGCGGCCCGCCATCCTTTCTGCTGTAGGTGATGGCGCCCGAGGGACAATTCTCCGCCAGCGCCACCACCTTCTCGACGCTCGCCGCATCCGGGTGAATCCACTCGCCCGGCGCATTGGGCACGAAGACATGCGGATTGCCGAGCACGCAATTGCGCGAATGGATGCAGCGCTTGCCGGTGAAAGAAACGTCGATCTTCTCGCCTTCGACCGTGCCTGCCATGGCTCTTCTCCTGGTGGGTGATCGCTAGGCTAGGGCGGCGGCGGGAACGGCGTCAAGCTGGCCGGTGGAACAGCTTCCCCTTCTCCCCGTGTGGGAGAAGGTGGCTCGGCGCGTAGCGCCGAGACGGATGAGGGGTGCTCCAGCTTGGCGAAGACATCACCGCCAAGGCTGCAAATTCTCATCCCTCACATACGCAATAATGGTGTCGCAGACCTCGTCCAGTTCCTTCAGCACATCGTCGTTCCAGAAACGCAGCACGCGAAATCCCTGGCCTTCAGTTCGGCGTCACGCTCCTGGTCGCGGCGCTGCTTCGCATGCTGGCTGCCGTCGATTTCAACGATTAGCCTGGCCTCGGCGCAGACAAAATCCGCCACGAACCGTCTAATCGGCACCTGCCGCCTGAACTTGATCTTGTCCAGACGGCGGCCACGTAATTCGTGCCACAGGCGGCCTTCTGCCTCCGTCGGTTCGCGGCGCATCGCGCGGGCGAAATTTCGTTTGACCGGAGTTCCGGGTCGATGCGGCATACGCCTCGCCCCTCATTCGGCCAGCTCGATCTCCTCGGTCTGGCCGCCGCTGCAGGTGTAGCAGCAGTCGTCGCAGGTTTCCTTGTTGTTGGGGCCGACGCCCCAATAGGTGCTCTCGTCGCCATCGACCCAGGCGCCGTAGCAGATCTTCTCGCCCTCGTTGCACGAGATCGGCAGTTGCTTGGTCTCGCCGTCGTCGAGAAAGAAATCCTTGCCATCGCCCGGCCAGACATAGTCGCGGTCCTGGCTGTAGAGCTCGATGCGCATGGCGTTGGGATGGCTGTTCTTGATCTGGAAGGTGACGTCGCCGGCTTGAGCGGCAGGCGCAATGAGAATGGCAAGGGAAAGCACCGCGGCGGCGCGGCGCGAGAAAAGGATGGACATGAGAACCCCCAAGGTCGAATCGGCCCCCACGGCCGACGCGGGATGATGGCATGGCGGGAGCCGATGCCAAGGGGCGGCGACGAAAATAGCTGACTGAAATTGGGGCGATTGGCGCGACCTTGCCTTCTCCCCTTGTGGGAGAAGGTGGCTCGGCGCGCAGCGCCGAGACGGATGAGGGGTGCTCCAGCCTGGCGAAGACGTTCGCCACCAGCGCCGTATCGTGCCAGATCGCCAGCGCCTCATTCCTTCCAACACCCCTCATCCGGCCGCTTCGCGGCCACCACCCAGCCCTTCGTAGGCTCAGGGCGTTCGAGCTCGAAAAGCCAAGCAATTGGCTTTTCGTCCGCCAAGGCGGACCGCTTCTCACCCCACAGGGGAGAAGGGGAAGGCGCCGCTCACTCCGCTAGATCGACCGTCTCGGTCGAGTGCTCGGTGCAGATGAAGCAGCAGGTGTCGCAGGGCTGGTCGTTGTCTGGGCCGACGCCGGCGGTGACCTTGTCATTGCCGACGACCCAGGCGCCCCAGCAGATGTGCTCGCCCGGCTCGCAGGAGATCGGCACGGACTTCTTCGCCTTCGGCCGGATGAGGAACACCTTGTCGTCGCCCGGCCAGACTTTTTCGCTGTCGCGACTGAACAGCTCCACCGCGACGCCGTCCGAGCGCTGGTTGCGGACGAAGACCGACATGTCGGCGGCGAAGGCCGGAGAGGTGAGCAGGAGGAAGGCGAGCAGAGCGCGAATCATGGTGAGGTCCCCGGAGGGAGTAGAGCACGGGTGGAGTGCGTAATCTCCCCCCTTGTGGGGGAGATTAGCGGCTTCAGCGCCTCCGCTTTCCCCTGGGAAGGCTCAGCGCCGCACCGCCACATGCGGCGCGAATATCTTCACCGCGTCCACCATGTCCTGGCCGTGCACGTCGAGCGAGGAGATTTCCATGTGCACGATGGTCTTGCCGAAGGGCATCAGGCCGAAGGCGTTGGCGGAGGAATATCTGATTGCGTCGGGCGGCTCCTCGGTGAGCTCGAAATTGAGCATCGCCGCGCCCTTGCCGCCGGTGGCGAGGCGCAGGCTTCTGACCTTGCTCCACGGCACCAGCACGTCGCCGGCGCGAGCATCGCGGAAACCCTGGCTGTTCAGCGTCACCTTGACCGACGTGTCGAAGGCGCCGCGGGCGATTGATGCGCCGAGCCCGAGGCAGGCGGCCGAAAGCAGCGCGATGACCAGCACATGCCCGCCGCCCGCGCCCGAGGCCACGCCCTGCAGCGCGCCGAAGCCGAAAATGCCGCCGAGCAGGAACGGCCCGACGGCGGGAAGGATCTTTCCCGACGGGCTGTTGCGGATTTCGAGCGGGGCAGGCATCGCCTTCGCGCTCAGCGCTCGGATTTCAGCAGCGTCCAGATCCAGCCGATGAAGGTGAGGACCAGGAACGGATAGCCGATCGCCGGCAGCGGCGCCGAGGTGGGCAAGAGCGGCATGCCCCAAAGGGCGGCAAACACCGAGACGGCGAAGAGCGCGGCGGCGATGAAGCCGGTGATCCGTATCCAGAGCGCGAAGGTTTTCGGCGCGCTGATCAGCACCAATGCAGCCGCCCAGAGCGAGATGCCGCCGAGATAGGAAGGAACGCTCGCCTGCAGCCCCGCCGCATTGCCGGCCAGAAGCAGGCTTTCGCCGGCAAGGAAGACGAGGAAGCCGGCCGCGACGAGATCATTGCCCAGCCGCTGGTATTTCAGGGTGAGCAGCGCGGCGGCCACGACCAGCGCCACGCCATCGATGGCCCACAGCGTCTCGCGCAGCGCGTCGCTCGCAACGAAAGTGCCGCCTAGGCCAAAAGCACCGCCGATGGCGAGGCCGATTGCGGGGATGGTGTCGGAGCGCATGTGATGTCTCCCCAAGCCGGGAGAGGATACAATGAGGAGAAAGGAAGGTGAAGGTGATCGAACGATCCTTGGCGAGTTTGTTGGAATTGTTGAATGCCTTCACTCACCTGCTGATTGATCAGATAGCAATGATCTCGTGCGTCATTCCTTCGATCACTTGCTCGGATCGTCGCTAGTTCGAGACGCGAAAAGCGGCAAATCAAAGTTCGCTTCCTTGGAGCTTGATCTCTTGCCCAAAAATTCCTCGATTGTTGGGCGGAGATACTCCACGAAGATACTTCTCGTCCTAAACAGTCTTGTCTCAATTTCACGGTTTATTTCTGGCCATTTTGACAGGTGTTTTGCGAAATACATAAGAAAACTACCCCTATTGGCCGGATATTGCATCTCGTATAAGTCAGATACCAACTTGGCGGCCGGCAATCCGAGCTTCTTGCTTGGAATATTTGTTTGAACGAGATACTCTCTAACCTTCTCCAGCGCACGATTTGCGAATTTTGCTCGATCTCTCCCATATTGCAACAATGCAGACGTTCCAACCGACTTATTGTCAAGAATGCCGCTTATAAGAATTGCAATTCGTTCTTCTTGCCGAGGTGCGTGCCGCACTCTTGTCAACAATTCCGTGACCCGACCTGTTTGAATTCTGTCGCCATCGATACTCGATGGACCTCGATCTCCAGTTTCTCCAGAAACTATTGCAAATTCAGCAAGTATCGCCCTTTTCAGCCTTTCTTCATCGATCAAGGCTCTGTCAGATTGGGCAAGCGCCTCAAGGTGAAGTTGCAAGCCACCATCGGCATTCACTGAGGCTCCTATTCGCGCACGTGCGCCCAAGATGCGCCTTGCGACCTCTCCGCTTGGAGCTGCTGCCAAGAGATTAGCCCAGACCGCTGATCGCAGAGCCGATCCTTCATAGTAGGCACGGGCAGAACGGGCTCCCGTTGCCTTGGCCACCTGTTCGCGCATTGCAACACGAGCCCGCTTCTTCTCGTGCGCGTCTCCAATAAGCTCCGCTATTTGCAACGCAACAGAATGCCGCTCCGGAAATCTGACTACGAATGATCTCAGTATAGGCGAGATAGCGCCAGCGGTGCCGATATGGCATAGCCCGTCCTCCGTGACGAAGGCTAAGACTTGCTCGTCACCTGCCTTCACCGCAAGATCACTGCTGGAGAGTATGATCTTCTCGGCAATATCACCGAGCTCTAGAAACCTCGCAATTTTACCTGTCAGCTCGTCAATTTCCTGGACGAAATTACTCTGCGGATTTCTAACAGTTCTCAATATCGGTAGAGCGAAACCCGTACGATCTCCCTGAAAAGGAATGCAACCAACCGCAAAAAATTCATGGGATTTGCTCATAAAGCACCCCACGATACGTATAGCTCTTTGACAGACGCTTCGAGCTGCGCTTGGTAATACTCTGGATGGCGCCCTGGCACGAAGACATAGGGGCTAATTGTCACGTTACTCTGAGCTAACTTTTCCAGCCATGGCGCCCGTTTGTCGTCCTCCCAAAGAGTATGAGGGACGATAGCAGCCAACAAATTGCCACGTAACGGGATGGGTTCACCAAAAATCACCTCGATAGAGCACACCCTATCGTCGGGCTCATTGCGCCCCGGCGACGCCAGTAGATCTAAATAGGCTCGAGCATGAAAATCCCACGACTGGGCCGCTTTTGATGCATTGATCTTCGAAATATCGCCGTCGAAATACCCTCGTCTACTTTCGAAGACCTCGGCGAGGATCCGATTAGGGCGGGTCGTGTCTGTTTCTAAGCTAAAATCTTCAAGAGCCATCTCCTCCAAAAGGATTCGACTATACAGCCGCTTGGAAAAGGCGCCAGTGTCGAATGGAAAGATAGCCTTAGCTTTCGAGATAAGCGCTGCATCAAACACGAAACAGAAGGGGCAGGCCGCCTCCACCTTTATAACACCATCGCCGGCTACCCGGTAAGCGGGTCGGCCGTAGAATAGGTATGCGAGTGGTTCGTTGAAGACATCGCAGTCGCCTACGGCAACAGCATCGGACTCGATGATGTCTTCGGCGACTATGCCCTTCGTAACATGAGTTAGAGGCATCAGCCCCCATTTTGGGGATGCATGCCCGTCCACCCACCTTCTAAATGCAGGCCTACCGCCGGTAAGCTTGGGCATGCGCCCTCCTCAATCCCTCATCTTCAACGCCTGGATAAGCGCCTCCTGCGGGATATCCACCTTGCCGAACTGCCGCATCCGCTTCTTGCCCTCTTTCTGCTTGTCGAGCAGCTTGCGCTTGCGGGTGACGTCGCCGCCGTACCAGGACCCCGCTAACGGACTAGTTCCTCCACTACAGCGAAGGCAATCCGCTTGAAGTCGTCGGACCTGTCGCTCGACTTCACCAAGAATCTGAAGATCGCAGCTACCTCTTCGGGCTCCATATCCAATTGCAGAACGTACTCTGTTGCTGGCGTATGCTGACTGGGGGCTCTGTCGCCCTTGGCGCGGACCACTACGTTGCCAGATTTGTTCATCTCTGGCTTGGACATCTTAAGCTCGCCCTTCGCAGTCCGCCCTTCGTCGCTAGTCCGCGTTGACTTCAGATCTATCCACATTCGACACCCCTCCCGCTCAGGGACCATAGTCCAGTTGTGCCAGCCACGCCAACGGGTCTGTCAAATGTAGCGGCCAAGTCTTTGGCCCATTTCGTTAGAGGCTTCTCAATCGCCCATCTTCAGCGCCTGGATAAACGCTTCCTGCGGGATATCCACCTTGCCGAACTGGCGCATCCGCTTCTTGCCTTCTTTCTGCTTGTCGAGCAGCTTGCGCTTGCGGGTCACGTCGCCGCCGTAGCATTTGGCGGTGACGTCCTTCCTGAGCGCCGAGACGGTCTCGCGGGCGATGATGCGGCCGCCGATCGCGGCCTGGATCGGGATCTTGAAGAGATGCTGCGGGATCAGCTCCTTCAGCTTCTCGCACATCTGGCGGCCGCGCTTTTCCGCCGCCGACCGGTGCACCAGCATCGACAGCGCGTCGACCGGCTCGTCATTGACCAGGATCGACATCTTGACCAGGTCGCCCTCGCGGTAGTCGGTCAAATGATAGTCGAAGGAGGCGTAGCCCTTGGAGATTGACTTCAGGCGATCATAGAAATCGAACACGACCTCGTTGAGCGGCAAATCGTAGGTCAGCATGGCGCGCTTGCCGACATAGGAGAGGTCGGCCTGGATGCCGCGCCTGTCCTGGCAGAGTTTTAGAATCCCGCCGAGATAGTCGTCCGGGGTGAGGATGGTGGCGCGGATCCATGGCTCCTCGATCGAGGCGATCTTGACCACGTCGGGCATGTCGGCCGGGTTATGCAGTTCCTTCACCGTGCCGTCATTGAGGTTCATGCGGTAGACGACCGACGGCGCTGTGGCGATGAGGTCGAGGTTGAACTCGCGCTCCAGCCGCTCCTGGATGATCTCCAGGTGCAACAGGCCGAGGAAGCCGCAGCGGAAGCCGAAGCCGAGCGCGGCGGAGGTTTCCATCTCATAGGAGAAGGACGCGTCGTTGAGGCGCAATTTGCCGACGGCGGCGCGCAAATCCTCGAAATCGGCGGCGTCGACCGGGAACAGGCCGCAGAACACCACCGGCTGCGCCGGCTTGAAGCCGGGCAGGGCCTGCGTCGTCGGGCGCTTGTCCTCGGTGATGGTGTCGCCGACGCGGGTGTCGGCCACTTCCTTGATCGAGCCGGTGAAGAAGCCGAACTCGCCGGGGCCGAGCTCGTCGACATTGACGCGGGCCGGGGTGAAGACGCCGGTGCGCTCGACCAGATACTTGGCGCCGGTGCCCATCATGCGGATGGTCTGGCCCTTCTTCAGAACGCCGTCGATGATGCGCACCAGCACGATGACGCCGAGATAGGCGTCGTACCAGCTATCGACCAGCATCGCCTTGAGCGGCGCCTTGATGTCGCCCTCGCGCGGCGGCGGCAGCTGGTGGACGATCGCCTCCAGCACCTCGGGAATGCCAAGGCCGGTCTTGGCCGAGATCAGCACGGCGTTGGAGGCGTCGATGCCGATCACCTCCTCGACCTGCTCGCGGATGCGCTCGGGCTCGGCCGCCGGCAGGTCGACCTTGTTCAGCACCACGACGATCTCGTGGTTGTTGTCGATGGCCTGGTAGACATTGGCCAAGGTCTGCGCCTCGACGCCCTGGCTGGCGTCGACCACCAGCAGCGAGCCCTCGCAGGCGGCGAGCGAACGCGACACCTCATAGGCGAAGTCGACATGGCCGGGCGTGTCGATGAGGTTGAGGATATAGTCCTCGCCATTGTCCGCGCGGTATTTCAGCCGCACCGTCTGGGCCTTGATGGTGATGCCGCGCTCGCGCTCGATGTCCATCGAGTCCAGCACCTGCTCCTTCATGTCGCGCGCCTCCAGCCCGCCGGTGAGCTGGATCAGCCGGTCGGCAAGCGTGGATTTGCCATGGTCGATATGCGCGACGATGGAGAAATTTCGGATGTGGTCTAGGGGCGTCGTCATGCGCCGCGCTTTAGCAGGGGCGGGGTTGAGGGGCAAGCTGTGGGGGCTTTTCCTTCGCCCCGCTTGCGGGGAGAAGGTGCCCGAAGGGCGGATGAGGGGTGAGTCCGTCGTGGACGGGTGAGCCCATGGCGCGCCTCAGATGACGAAGATCATCGTCGACTCACCCCTCATCCGTCTCGGCGCTGCGCGCCGATCCACCTTCTCCCCGTAAACGGGGCGAAGGGAAGAGCGCCCCTTCACCTCCCGCTCACGAAATATTCAAAACCGCTTAAACATTCATGCACCGCTCTCGTGCATGCTTCGCGCCCGGATGGTAACCGGCTTGCTGCCCGAGACGACGAAGGCCCTGAAATGTTGCGTTTTGTTCGAAAGTTCAGCCTGGCCGCGGTGGCCGGGCGCTTCCTGGCGCGCCGCGACGGCTCGATCATGCCGATGATGGTGCTGCTGTCGATCCCGCTGGTGGCGGCGATCGGCTTCTCGGTCGACTACACCTCGGCGGCGACGACCCGAAGCGACATGCAGAACGCGCTCGACGCCGCGATCATCTCGCTCACCACGCTGCCCACCACGACATCGCTCGGCGACCGCCAGACGGCGCTGCAGCAGGCCTATGCGGCGAACAGCGGGCAGGGCACGGCGACGCTGACGGGCGTCAATGTCGACAGTTCCGGCACCGCGACCTTCACCGCCACGGCAAGCTACCCGATGCCGACCACGTTCATGCAGGTCGCGCGCATCGACTCGGTCCAGGTTGGCGTCGGCTCGTCGGTGCGCAAGAAGCCGGCGCTGGTGCAGACCACGTTCAAGGTGACGAAGGTGTCGGGCTACTGGGGCAAGACCATGACGCTCTACGGCACCAGGTTCGGCGACACCACCGCGCAGAAGCTGATGACGATCACCTACACCTATAATGGGTATGGCGATCCGAAGGGCTACGGCACCACCGTCGTGAACACAGTCAATGGGGCCACCTCCACCCTGGTGCAGAAGCAGGTGTGCACCACCGGCACGCTGAAGAGCCTGCAGAAGAACCTGCCGTCCGGCTCGGTCATCCAGACCGACAGCTACGGCACGACCTATTCCTGCGCCGACACGTTCTATCCGGCCAATGGCGCGGGGGCGGTGATCGACGTCAGCCAGATGGACAAGCTCTATCTCGAAATGGACGTGCCCTCGGGCAACCCGAAAGTGCTGAAATCGAACGATCCGACCACCTCGAACCGGCTCTATATCGGCACCAGCGCGACCGACATGCCGGAAGTCGCTGCCGGCCAGACCGTCGACATCTTCACCGCCGTGCCCTGCGGCCAGCCGGGCTACCAGGCCTGGGAGGACGGCGGCAACGCCGTGCCGGCGGCCTACACCAACGCCGACTTCTTCTACACCGTGCAGGGCAAGTGCGACTACAACCAGCGCCCGTCGCAGACCGTGCTGACGCAGTAGGGCGCGACTTCTCCTTCTCCCCTTGTGGGAGAAGGTGGATCGGCGCGCAGCGCCGAGACGGATGAGGGGTGCTGGACGGAACGCAGCGGTGGGCTAATCTCGCAGCGTGCCGCATCAGCCGATTACCCAAGCCAAGCGCCGTTTTGCCCGCACGCTCCGCCGCGAAATGACGGAAGCGGAGAGCAAGCTGTGGCAGGAGTTGCGCGACCGCAGACTCGATCGGATCAAGTTTCGTCGGCAAGTGCCTATCGGAAAGTACGTTGCCGATTTCGCTTGCCTCCAAGCGCGCCTGATTGTCGAGATCGACGGTAGCCAGCACGCCGACTCGGAATCGGATTTGGCTCGCGGAGCTGAGTTGAAGGCAAGAGGATTTCGGGTCTTGCGCTTCTGGAACGACGATGTCCTGAAGCCCTGGCGGTGAGCAAGATCGACGCCTCACTCCGCTGGAGCACCCCTCATCCGTCTCGGCGCTGCGCGCCGATCCACCTTCTCCCACAAGGGGAGAAGGGAAAGCCCCCTATCACAAACCGGTGAAGCCTGTAACGAACCTCCGCGCCACGGCGAAATGGGAGCATTACCCCGCTACGGAGACTGCTTCCCATGACCGGATTGAAGACCAGGATCGGCAGAGCGCTGCTCGCCGGCGCGGCTCTTGCCGCAACGCTCGGCGCCGCCTCGGCACAACCGCTCACCGTGGTCGAGTTGTTCACCAGCCAGGGCTGCTCGTCCTGTCCGCCGGCCAATGCCAACCTGATCAAGGTCAAGGACCAGCCGGGCGTGCTGGCGCTGTCGTTCAACGTCACCTACTGGGACTATCTCGGCTGGAAGGACACGTTCGGGCGCAAGGAATTCACCGAGCGCCAGGTGACTTACGAGCCGCCGCTCGGCCATGACGGGCCGTTCACGCCGCAGGTGGTGGTGAACGGCAGCCAGGATGGCGTCGGCGCGGCGCCGGGCGAGATCCAGAGCCTGATTGCCAAAGGCGGCCACACGCAAGGTCCGGAGCTTGCGCTGGGCAACGGCAAGGTCAGCATCGGTGCCGGCAAGGCGCCGCGCGGCGCGGCCGACATCTGGCTGGTGCGCTACGACAAAGGCGTCGTCGAGGTGCCGGTGGCGCGTGGCGAGAACACCGGGCGCACGCTGCCGCATGCCAATGTCGTGCACGCGCTGCAACGGCTCGGCAGCTGGAACGGCCAGGCGACGACGCTGCCGCTGCCGGCGGCAACCGGCGGCTTGAGCACCGCGGTGCTGGTGCAGGCGCCGCATGGCGGACCGATCCTGGCCGCTGCCGCCAACTGATTTTTCTTTCCCTTCGCGCGGGGCCGCATGAGAGCGGCAACGCTTCACCAAGGCCCGCATCCGCGCGCCAAAACCCAAGGAGACTATCCATGACCAAGTTCTTCACGCTGCCGGCGCTGGCCTTCGCGCTTTCGGCTTCCGTCTTCGTTGCCGGCGCCCGCGCCGACGACACGGCCAATGCGATGAAGCCTGCCAATGCAATGGCGACCGACGCCATGAAGCCGGCGACGGACGCCATGAAGCCGGCCGATGCCACGAAGCCCGACGCGATGAGCACCGAGGCGATGAAGCCTGCCGCGGATGCGATGAAGCCGGCGACGGATGCGATGGCTCCGGCTCAGTAAGGCGGGCTCAGACGGCCCCTCACCCAGCCTCCGCTTCGCTCGGCTGACCTCTCCCCGGTGGGGAGAGGAGATTGCCGGCGCCGGCGCCAGTCTCTTCTCCCCTCGGGGAGAAGGTGGCCCGAAGGGGCCGGATGAGGGGGAGCGCCGCCGCCGCACGGCAATGTGAGAACCCCTTGGCGGCTTCGTTCGTATATATTGGAACAACAACAGGAGATCAGGACATGAACCGCATCGAGACAAAGGCCGCGCGGCCATTGCTTGCCCGCGGCGCGCTGGCAGCGCTTGGTTTTGCGGCGGTCGCCGCGGCCGTCTTCTGGCAGAGCCCGGCCCGCTCGGCCGAGGACGCGGTGGTGATCCCGCCGCCGGCTTTGGACGAAAAGGCGGCGAGCGGCACCGAGAAGGCGATCTTCGCCGGCGGCTGCTTCTGGGGCGTGCAGGGCGTGTTCCAGCACGTCAAGGGCGTGAGCAAGGCCGTTTCCGGCTACACCGGCGGCAACGCCGAAAACGCCGTCTATGAGATCGTCGGCACCGGCCGCACCGGGCATGCGGAATCGGTCGAGATCACCTACGATCCGTCGAAGGTGACCTACGGCCAGCTCTTGCAGGTCTATTTCTCGGTCGCGCACAATCCGACGCAGCTCAACTACCAGGGGCCGGATTCCGGCACGCAGTACCGCTCGACGATCTTCGCCGAGAATGACGAGCAGAAGAAGGTCGCCGAGAGCTATATCGCCCAGCTCGACAAGGCCAAGGTGTTCGGCAAGCCGATCGTCACCACGCTCGAGACCGGCAAGACTTTCTACCCGGCCGAGGATTACCATCAGGACTTCCTGACGCTGAACCCGACCTATCCCTATATCGTCTACAACGACCTGCCCAAGATCGAGAATTTGAAGTCGCTGTTCCCGCAGCTCTACAGCGAGAAGCCGGTGCTGGTGCTGGCCTCCAGCAAGAGCTGACGAAGGGCGGTTGGCAGGCGGCCGCATCGGCCCGACGTCGTCATCCACGGGCGGAGCAAGGAGCGCAGCGACGCAGCGCAGACCCGAGGATCCATGCCGTGACTTTGACGCACCGCAGCGGTGCAAAATTCTGCTCCGCTGCATCCTACGATCAAGGTCACGGCATGGATTCCAGGGTCTGCGCGACGCCGCTTCGCGGCTGCTCCGCCCTGGAATGACGAGGTTGGGGCGGCTTTAGCCAACCCCCGGCGTTTGCGTCGATCTCACGGATAGGAACGGTCAAAATCCTGCCCGCCGACAAACGGCAAGCTAGCCGGGTATGTCTGAATTGGCAGGCGGCATGCCTCGGCGATGGGCCGAATTCGTCGTCATCCACGGGCGGAGCAAGGAGCGCAGCGACGCAGCGCAGACCCGAGGATCATGCCGTGACTTCGAGCGCTGCAGCGGTGCAAAATTCTGCTCCGCTGCAGCCTTCGATCAAGGTCACGGAATGGATTCCAGGGTCTACGCGCGTCGCTTCGCGGCTGCTCCGCCTGGAATGACGAGGTTGGGATGGTTTGCACCCTTTGTTTTGCTGGCAAACGGAACACTGTGTGAAGCAGTTCATAGAATTATACTTGGCGCTGCTAAACATTGACAGTCGATCTTCTGCCGCCGCATAATCACCGCCGTCGCCTTTCGAAAATTCTGTTTCAACCGATCCGGGACCCTGCTTCCGGCGCGGGGTTTGTTGGCTGCGTTGACGGGCCGGACATGCCGGCGCCGCACTCGAACGACAGATCGGAGAGGAACGACAGATGGCCGTCGACATAAAGGTGTCCGTCTATACGAACGGCGACGACGCTTTCGTCGCCTGGGCGCCCAGCGACTTCATCGCGGGATGCCGGGGCTTCCTGCTGGAGCGTGGCCGCAAGATCGGCGTGGTCGAGAGGATCGAGCCGGTGGAAAACCGCGTCGGCTTTCCAAAGGACAAGCCGAGATCGGGTGACCACAGGCCTTCGGACGTCTGGCCATTCCAGCGCTTCAACTGGACCGATCATGCGGCGGACGTCGGCAATGTCGTGCGCTACCGGGTGACCGCGATGATCAGCGCCGGCCCCGGCAAGCCGCTGACCAAGGGCGTATCGAGCGACTGGACCGACTGGGCGACACTTGCCACCGACGCCGGCGGCGGCTTTTCCTGCTACTTCAACCGCGGCCTGGTGCTGTCGCAATTCGTCGCCCGCTACATGGCCAAGAACAAGCTCAGCCCGGCGGCGTTCAAGAAGAGCCTGCAGACCAATGGCGATGCAAAATTCCGCGCTTTCCTCGAAGGCGATCTCGGCCTGCGCATGATCGGGCTGACGCAGGTCGCCGGCGACGAATTGCATGCCGCACTCTACGAGCTCGGCGACGCGACGCTGGAGACGGCGCTGATCGGGCTCGGGCCGCGCCTGCATCTCATCCTCGCCAACGGCTCCGACAAGAGCGGCGACGGCAACGCGGCCGCGCGCAAGAACCTCAACGACCACGGCATCGCGACCATCGATCGGATGTTGAAGTCGAAAGGCCTCGGCCACAACAAGTTCGTCGTCGTCTCCAAGGACGGCGTCCCCGGGATGGTATGGACGGGCAGCACCAACTGGAGCACGACGGGCCTGTGCACACAGGTCAACAACGGTCTTCTGATCGAAGACGCGGCGGTGGCGGAACATTTCCGCAAGCATTGGGGCCTGTTGAAGGACGCCTCGCCGCCGAAGACCGACCCGGCCAATTTCACGCCGGCGCTGATGGCGGACAACGATGCGCCGAAAACCTTCACGGTCGGCAGCGCCAAGGCGACGGTGTGGTTCACCCGCACCTCGGACGGCGCCGACATGGAGGCGCTGCGCGAGGTCATCACATCGGCCAGGCAGGCGGTGCTGTTTTTGATGTTCACGCCGGGCAAGCAGGGGCTGCACACGCTGGCCGGCCAGCGCGCCAGGGAAAAGGACATGTATGTGCGCGGCGTGGTCTCGACGCTGAGCGCCGAGGAGGGCGGCACCGAGCAGAACTTCCTCGACATCGACCTGGTGAGCAGCGACCGGACGTTCACGCCCGACCGCTATTCGGTGGCACAGCCGCAAGGCCTCGACGCGCCGCTCGGGCCCTGGATCGCCGAGGTCAACCGGCGGACCTTCCTATCGCAGATCGGCCACGCCATCGTGCACTCGAAGATCCTGGTCACCGACCCGCATTCAGACGACTGCGTGGTGGTGACCGGCAGCCACAATTTCTCGGCGCCGGCGAGCCAGAAGAATGACGAGAACCTGGTGATCATCCGTGGCCACCGGAAGCTTGCCGCCGCCTATGCCACCTACGCGATGTCGGTCTACAGCCACTATCGCTACCGCTCCTACATCCGCGAGATGCGGGCGCAGGGGAAGACGCCATGGAGCTACCTGGACGACGACGATCAATGGCTCAAGACCGAGCTCAGAACCAAGGGGCGGGAAATCGCGTTCTGGACGGCGCAGGGTTAGTCCTTCTCCCCGTTTCACGGGGAGAAGGTGTCACGAAGTGACGGATGAGGGGCAGCGCCAGCGTTTGTAGTTGGGTGCCATCGCTCTGCTTGCCAAGTCAGCGCCGCCCCTCATTGCCCTGCCGGGCATTTCTCCCCGTAAACGGGGAGAAAGAGGCTCTCAGAGGGCCCGCTGTCGAGAGTTGTCAGGAGCGCCGGCGATTTTCAGTTGCACCGGGCGGCAACCGACCTATATCAGGTCACCTTTTCCAGCCGGCCGTTTTTCAGCATGTCATCCATCATCTCGATCTCCGGTGTCACGAAAACCTATGCCACCGGCTTCAAGGCGCTGAAGGAAATCAATCTCGACATCGAGCGCGGCGAGATCTTCGCGCTGCTCGGGCCGAACGGCGCCGGCAAGACGACGCTGATCTCGATCGTCTGCGGCATCGTCAACCGCTCCTCCGGCACCGTCACGGTGGATGGCCACGACATCAGCCGCGATTATCGCGCCGCGCGCAGCCTGATCGGGCTGGTGCCGCAGGAGCTGACCATCGATGCCTTCGAGACGGTATGGGCGACGGTGAACTACAGCCGCGGCCTGTTCGGCAGGGCGCCCAACCCGGCCTTTGTCGAGAAGGTGCTGCGCGACCTCTCGCTGTGGGACAAGAAGGATTCGAAGGCGATCACGCTGTCCGGCGGCATGAAACGCCGGCTGATGATCGCCAAGGCGCTGTCGCATGAGCCGCGCGTGCTGTTCCTCGACGAGCCGACCGCCGGCGTCGACGTGGAGCTGCGCCAGGATATGTGGGCGATGGTCAGGCGCCTGCGCGAAGACGGCGTCACCATCATCCTCACCACGCATTACATCGAGGAGGCCGAGGCGATGGCCGACCGCGTCGGCGTCATCAACAAGGGCGAGATCATCCTGGTTGAAGGCAAGGCCGAGCTGATGCGCAAGCTCGGCCGCAAGCAGATGACGCTGGAGCTGCGCGCGCCGCTTTCCGCAATACCCGACGGCCTGTCGAACTACGCGCTGGAGCTGTCGGCCGACGGCAGCCAGATCACCTACACCTATGACAACCAGAGCGACCGTCCAGGCGTCGCCTCGCTGATCCGCGACTTCGAGGCGGCCGGCCTGCAGTTCCGCGATCTCGACACCAAGAACAGCTCGCTCGAAGAGATCTTCGTCAATCTTTTGAGGCAGGAGCCATGAACCCGCGCGCGGCCATGAATTTTCGTGCAGTGTGGGCGATCTACCGGGTGGAGATGGCGCGCGCCTTCCGCACGGTGCTGCAGAGCATCATCTCGCCGGTCATCTCGACATCGCTCTATTTCGTCGTCTTCGGCTCGGCGATCGGCTCGCGCATCACCGAGATCGACGGCATCAGCTACGGCGCCTTCATCGTGCCCGGACTGATGATGCTGTCGCTTCTGACGCAATCGATCTCGAACGCCTCCTTCGCCATCTATTTCCCGAAATTCGTCGGCTCGATCTACGAGCTTCTGTCGGCGCCGGTGTCCTACCTGGAGATCATCATCGCCTATGTCGGGGGTGCGGCGACGAAATCGATCATGCTCGGCCTGATCATCCTGGCCACCGCGGCGCTGTTCGTGCCGCTCAGGATCGAGCATCCTTTCTGGATGATCGCCTTCCTGGTGCTGACGGCGGTGACGTTCAGCCTGTTCGGCTTCATCATCGGCATCTGGGCGAAAACCTTCGAGCAGCTGCAATTGGTGCCGCTCTTGATCGTCACGCCGCTCACCTTCCTCGGCGGCAGCTTCTATTCCATCCACATGCTGCCCGGCATCTGGAAGACGGTCACGCTGTTCAACCCGGTCGTCTACCTGATCAGCGGGTTCCGCTGGAGCTTCTACGGCAAGGCGGACGTCTCGGTCGGCGTCAGCCTCGGCATGACGCTGGTGTTTTTGGCCGTGTGCATCGCGATCGTGGCGTGGATCTTCAGGACCGGGTATCGGTTGAGGAATTGACCGAGTTCCTCGCCCCACGAAGTGGGCTACGGCAGCACACATTTCCAAGCGGCTGGCCTTTGGCGATAGCGTGCATGGCAGCTTGGCGCATGCATTGTCTATGTAGCGCTGGTCGACCCCCACTCCGTCTTGGCTTCGCCGAGCCACCTCTCCCCGATCGACGGGGTAGAGGAAAGGCGCCCTTCCTTTCCCTCCGGAGGGGGGAAAGGTGGCGCTGCGAAGCAGCGCGGATTGGGGGAACCACGTGGCAATCAAGCCTCGGCCTGATCAGTCACGCCAGCCACAGAAGATGTGTGCGTGGCGTAGACGAAGTGGGAGAGCAAAAAGCACCCGCTAAATCGCCTTGATCAGCCGCAGCAGCCCCAGCATCTCCACGAAGGTCCCCTTGCGGAACGCGACATAGGTCGGCTCCTCGACACCGTGGAAGCGGCGCTTGAAGGCGGCCTGGCCCTGCAGGTTGAAGCGCGAGCGGTTGACCCAGGGCGAGTTGTAGGCGCGCTGGAAGGCGCCGCGCCAGAAGCTCGATTCGGCAAAGCCGCTCGGCTCGATGTCGAGCAGCGGCGAGAGCCCGAGCGTCACCACGGAGACGCCTTCCTCGCGAAACCGGTCGACGGCGAATTTGGTCAGCCCGACCTCGGCATGCGGCGTGGCGTCGACCTGCTTGCGCTTGAAGGCGGTGGTGTAGCCGACGACCTTGCCGTCGCGGAACAGCGGATCGAAGTCGAGGATGGCGAGAAGCCGGCCTTCGGGGCTGTGCAGGAGGAATCGGCGCATGTCTGGGCCGATCTCTTCGGAAAAGCGACGGTTGAGGAAGCCCATCTCCCAGCGCTTGATGATGCGCTCTTTGCGCCAGTCGGCGGAAAGCTGGCTGATCTCGTCGAGCAGCCCGTCGCCCCTGTCCTCGGCGAGGACAAAACCCTTCTTCGCCAGCCAGCGTTCGGAATAGCGCACGGTCTCGTTGCGCTTGCCGGAAAAATCATGCGCCGGCAACACCAGCCTTGTGTCGATGCCGAGGCGATTGACCTGGTAGCCGAGGCCGGCCAGCACCTTGGCCGAATCGGCGCCGATCTGGACGAACCAGGGACTGCCCGCGGCCTCGACGAAGCGCTTGATATAGGCCGGGCGGCCCGCCGCATCGACCACCGGATCGCCGAGCGCGAAATGGCGGCTCATCTTGGTGCCGAAGGCGATGTAGCCATCGCCGTCGCTGAAATAGGACAGCTTCTGCTGCACGGCGGTGGAATAGGCGAGCGAGAAATCGCCGTGACGGCGCACCAGAGCCAGGCGTTCGGCATCCGTCAGCTCGCGCCGCGGAACCTTGGGCGCCGCGGCATCGAGAAGCCTGTCGAAGTAGATGCGCAGGGGCGCCATGAGCTCCGCGTGCCGGTGAATGGGGGACCCGCAACCCAAGCGCGACCGCCGTGGAGATCCCGAATCGCCGACGCGACCGATCGGTCACGCCGCCCGCGCGATATAGGACGCAATTGGCCGCGAATGAAGGGCAAATGTGGTAAAGCGCCCTCTCGTCAGCCAGGATGGATTCGTGGATATAGCTTGATTTTTCCATGCAATGTTATATATCAAGTTATGGTTATTTGACGGAGGAGCCCATGGAAGATGTTCTTCGATCCCTCGGCTTTCTCTGCCTCGGCAGCCGGATGAAGCGAATAGGCGAGCTGCTGCAGGGCGACACGCAGCGTGTGCTCGACCGCCTGGACGTATGCATCCAGTCGAGCCAATACCCACTGCTCGCCGCGCTCGACAGGCTTGGTCCGCTGCCGGTCGGCGAGCTGGCGCAATCGCTCGGCGTCGCGCAACCGGGCGTGACGCGCAGCGTGGCGCTGCTCGCCGAACTGGGGTTGGTCGAGGTCAACCCGCCGAACGACGACCAGCGGCGCCGCATCGTCTCCCTCTCGCGTGACGGCCGGCGGCTGGTCGACGAGGCGAAGCGGGACGTCTGGCCCAGCATCGAGGCCGCAGTGGCGGAACTGTGCGCGGATCTCTCCGGGCCGCTGCTTGGTCAGCTCGCCGCCATCGAGGACCGGTTGGCCGCGACCTCGCTCGATCGCCGCGCGGAAAAAGCCAAGGCCGGCGCGCCATGAAACACGTTCTCGACCGTCCCATCTGGAGCGCGCTTGCGACACGCCATCAGGCCTTCGCGGAAGGCGGTACCCTCGCCCGGCGGTACCGGCCGTCGATCGTTCCTTTCGCCGCCACCGCGGCGGACGACGCAGAAAGCCTGCGCGCGCTCGGCAAGCTTATCCCGCCGCTTGAGAGCTCGATCCTGGTTCAGGCGGATACGATCGTCCTGCCTGCGGAGCTTTCCGCGGTTTCGACCGCGTCGCTGGTGCAGATGGTCGCCGAGCAGCCGGTTCAAGCCGTGTCCGACGAGCGTGTGCAGCGACTGACGCCTGACGATGCAGCCGAGATGCTCGCCCTGGCGTCGCTCACCAAGCCCGGCCCGTTCACGCTGGAGGCCTTGAGCCTCGGCGAATTCTGGGGCGTGAAGATCGACGGCCGGCTGGCCGCCATGGCCGGCGAGCGCATGAAGCAGCCCGGCTACTCAGAACTCAGCGGCGTCTGCTCGCATCCAGACTTCCGCGGCGCCGGCCTTGCCCGGCTGCTGTCGCTCTTCGTGGCAGACCGGATCATGGCGCGCGGCGAGATCCCTTACCTTCACGCCTACGACAGTAACGCCGCGGCCATCAGGCTCTACGAGTCGATTGGCTTCCGGTTGAGAACCAAGCTGAACATGGCGGTTGTTCGACGCGCCGGGTGATTGCCCCTTGGATTGGCCCAACCGACCGTCGCTTCGTCATCCTCGCCTTTATCGAGATTAGCCTGCACCGTCGGCGCGGCGTAATCGAAGGCAGTAGGTGCAAGCCCGCTCATATGGGCAAAAGCGCATCGGGCTTCACGTCGGCGATGGAGGTATATGTGTGCGTCTCTCGAACGCCGGGAAGGGATAAGATGACGCGCTGTAAAAACTCTTGGAAGACCGCCATGTCAGAGATGCGGGCTTTTATCAGATAGTCGAAGCCCCCGACCACCATGTGGCACTCGAGAATTTCTGGTGCTTTCGAAACTGCTTCAGCGAACCGGTCGAACACATGAGGTGCTGTGTGATCCAGCCGCACCTCGACAAAAACCAGCGTTCCCCTACCGATCTTTGAGGGGTCCAATACCGCCCTGACTGCCCTGATCACACCTTCCTCAAACAGCCGCTTTATCCGCAGAGAAGCGCCCGTGGGCGACAAGCCTACACGTTGCGCCAAATCCAGCACGGTTCGACGGCCATCATTTTGCAGAAGGCGGAGCAGCTGGCGATCTACATTGTCCAAGTTGCTCATGCGCTATTCACACTTTTAATCGGTTTGAACCGTGGATTCCAAAGATAATTGCGGAAATTAACATATTTCAACGAACCATCCTATCGAAATAACGTGAAAGTCGCACCAAGGCAATTAAGGGTATTCGATCCATGCATGCAAAAGCAAATATCAGGAACACCCTGGTAAAGGGTGATGTTCCGGTCCTCATATTGAGCGAAGAAGAAGTCGTAAGCTGCATCGATCTTCGCGAGCTGCTCGATGCGCTTGCCGGTGGCTTCAAGGCGCTGTCCGGCGGCAAGGTCGTGAACCCGGCGCGCCCGGAGCTCGACATTCCGAACAAGGGCTATTCGCTGGCAATGCCCGCCTGGATGGAAGGCATGCATTTGACGGTAAAGCTCGTCAATGTTTTCGAGGGGAACATAGGGCAAGGCATCCCCAGCCACCTGGCGACGATACATCTGTTCGATCCTGAAACCGGAATGCCGGTCTGTATCATGGATGGCACATATATCACGGCGGTGAGGACATCGGGTTCAGCCGTTCTGTCGGTGAGGGAACTCGCAAGGCGCGATGCGAAGATCGCCACTGTTGTCGGCGCCGGTGTGCAGGCAAACCAGCATCTTCACCTGCTTCCGCTGGTCCGCGACTTCTCCGAAATCCGCGTCGTTTCCAAGAACTTCTCCGACGCGCAGGCGCTTGCGAGTCAACATCACGGCGTCGTGGCTATTGAGAGCGTGGAGGAGGCCGTCCGCTCATCGGATGTCGTATGTTTGGCAACCCACTCCTACACAGAAGCCATTTCCGCCAATTGGGTGCGCCCGGGCACGCATGTCTCATCGGTCGGAGTGGCGCCTCCCAAAGGAGAGTTCCCGATTGATCTCTTTGGCAGAGGGAACCTCTTCGTGGAGACGCTGGAAGCGTTCGAGCTCGCGCCTGTGGGCTCATGTGAACTTGCGGGCCGTGACCCCAAAACTGGCACTGAGCTCGGTCAGATGTTGCTGGGGATGCGGCCGGGGCGCATCTCGGACCAGCAAATCACGATGTACAAAGCGATGGGTATCGCAATGGAGGACATGGTCACGGCTGACCTCGCCTATCGCCGAGCCGTCAGGAATGGCAAGGGCCGACAGGTTTCGCTCTGACTCCCTCGATACGGTACGTCGAACGAGCGACGGCTTCCGGCGTTGCCGTTCGTTCTGACACAAGAAGGTCCAGGAGTGACGCCCAGGGTGTTTCCGAGGCTTGAACGGTTCCACGCAAGAAGAAGGGACCTCATCGGTCCGAGGTCCCCTTCCTGCGGGTGCAAACGGCGATTCCGTCAGACCGCGATCTTGCCGCCGCCCTGCCTGGTGATGGCGACGACCGAAGGCCGCACCGGCATGTCCGGCTTGAAGTCCGGCCAGCGGGTCGACGGATCCTCATAGTAAGAGGGGCGGCCAAAGCCTTCCCAATCCTCGCCGCCGTCGCCCGGATGCTGCACGGCGACGAAAGCGGTCTGGTCGTCCGGCAGAAACAGCGGCCCGCACATTTCGGCGCCGATCGGCACGCGGAAGAACAGTTTCGACGTCGCCCGCGCGGCGCCTTCGGTGTCGACTGCCCACAGGCCGTCGGTGCGGCCGGTGGCCTTCGGGCCCTGGCCGTCGGTGGCGACCCACAAGCGGCCGGCGGAATCGACCGCGCAATTATCCGGCATGCCGAACCAGCCATGGGCGGTGGTGGCGGTCGAGAAGGTGGCGCCGACAGCGGCGATCGACGGATCGCCGCATTTCAACAGCACTTCCCACTTGCCCCTGGTGGCGGCGAAGTCGCCGCCGTCCTCGACGATCTCGATGATGTGGCCGAAGGCGTTGTCGGCGCGTGGATTGGCGGCGTCGACCTGCTCCGCCTTACGCTTGGTGTTGTTGGTCAGCATGACATAGACCTTGCCGTTGCCGGCATTGGGCTGGATGTCCTCTGGCCGATCCATCTTGGTGGCGCCGAGCAGGTCGGCGGCGCGCCGCGTCTCGATCAGCACGTCGGCCTGGGAGGCAAAGCCGTTGTCGGCCGTCAGCGGGCCCTGGCCGAAGACGATCGGCATCCATTCGACCGAGCCGTCCTCGGCGAATTTGGCGACCGAGAGCGTGCCGTCGTCGAGCAGGTTCATGTTGGCGGCGCGATCGTTGGGATCAAACTTCCCCTTGGTGACGAACTTGTAGACATAGTCGAAGCGCTCGTCGTCGCCGAGATAGAAGACGACGCGGCCGTCCTTGGCGACGATCGATTCGGCGCCCTCATGCTTGAAGCGGCCCATGGCGGTGCGCTTCCTCGGCACCGAGTTCGGATCGCTGACGTCGACCTCGACGATCCAGCCAAAACGATTGGACTCGTTCGGCTCCTTGGCGAGGTTGAAGCGGTCGTAATGCGCGCCCCACTCATAGGCGCCTTCGGGAATGCCGAGACGCTTGTAGTTGGCGGCTTCCCTGTGGCCTTCCGGCAGCTCGCCCGAGAAATAGCCGTGGATGTTCTCCTCGGCCATCACATAGGTACCCCAGGGGGTCACGCCGCCGGCGCAGTTGTTGAGCGTGCCGATGACCTTGGTGCCGGACGGATCGGCATTGGTCTTGACGCGATCATGGCCGGCGACGGGACCGGAGAGCGTCATCTCGGTGGTCGACATGATGCGGCGGTTGAGCTTGCCATCGCGCACGACCTGCCACTTGCCGCCGTCTTTGCGGATCTCGACGATGGTGCCGCCATGCGCGGCCATCTCGATATCGACCTGCTCCTTGCTCAGCGGCGCGACCTCGGCCTTCTTCTTTCCGTCCTTCTCGACGATCGAAACGATGCCGGGGAACATCAGATGCGGGTTGGTGTATTCGTGGTTGACCACCAGCAGGCCGTGCTCGGCCGAGCCGTCGATCGGGATATAGCCGACATAGTCGTTGTTGTGGCCGAACTGCCTGGCCTGAGCCTCGGCCGATTGCTTGAGCGGATCGAAGTCCGGCGAATCGGCGAACAGCGGATCGCCCCAGCGCAACAGCACGTCGGCGTCGTAACCCGGTGCGACATGGTGCTTGTCGTCGATGCCTGCCTCGAGCTCGTCGAATTTGAAGGCCGAACCTTCGGCGGCGCGCGCCTCGTCGGCGGCGATCAGAGCCAGCGGGCTGACGGTGGCGGCAATGGCCGAGACGGCCAGCGAACCCATCAGAAAACCACGGCGCGAGAAGCGCGCGGCGATGATCTCGCCCATCGTGCGGTTGTCGGTCGGGTTGACGGGCGGGCCGTCATTTTCCTCGAGCTGGCTGGTGCGGAAGCGGGTCTCGGGGGAGTGGGTCATAGGCTGTTCCTCTGGCTTCTTGGGGTGGCTGGATTTTTGACCTTTCGACCCCTAAAGCGCGTCGATCACATTTTCGTGACATCGGCTTCGACGTCCTCTTGGTGATTGGCGGAGCCATCGATGTCGGCCCCTCTCTCGCGTCACTATACGATGAGAAGGAGCTTGCGGCCTTCGCCGTATCCTCCACCGCCAGCTTGACGGCTTCGCCCGCTTCGGAAACAAGGGCTGCGGCCGGCATTGGCGCGGCCCGTTGGCGACGGGGTGAAAAAGGTGAGCTTCTCGGGACTGGCGCAGCTCGGCGTCTCAACGGCGATCTTCCTGCTGGCGGCAGCGGCGGCCAAGCAATGGGGGCTGGCGCCGAGCCTCGGCAAGATCCTTTTGACGCTTGCGCTCTATTCCGCCGGCAATCTGATCATGCTGAGGCTGGTGCGCGAATTCGGCATGTCGGTATCGTTCAGCCTGTCGGCGGTGATCCAGCTGGTCTCGGTCAATGTCGTGGCGCTGGTCTTCTTCGGCGAACGGCTCAACACGTTGCAGGCGACCGGCGTGGTGCTGGCGATCGCCGCCGTCGCGCTGATCACCCTCGGACCCTATATGCAGCGGCTGTAGCCAGACCCGAGGGCCCGCATGAAATCGACCGCCAACGCGCTCCTCAACAAAATGGAATTCCCGGTGCTGCTGGCCGGGCTGGCGATCGCCGGCGGGCTATGGGGCCTGGTGGAACTCATGGAGATGGCGAGGGCGACGACGCCGCACACCTTCGACACCGAAATCCTGCTCGCCTTTCGTCATTCCGGGCAGCCGGACAGTCCGATCGGGCCGCCCTGGCTGGAAGGCACGGTTCGCGACATCACTGCGCTCGGCAGCTCAGCGGTGCTGGTGTTGATCACTTCGGCCACGATCGTCTATCTGCTGTTGATCCGCAGACCCTCGCGGGCGCTGTTCATGTTCGTGGCGGTGGCCGGCGGCCAAGTGGTGTCCAGCCTGCTCAAGCTCGAGGTCGACCGGCCGCGGCCCGATCTCGTCTCGCACCTGGTCAACGAGACGTCGCTGTCCTTTCCAAGCGGGCACGCCATGCTGTCGGCCGTCACCTATCTGACGCTCGGCTCGCTCGCCGCGCGCTTCCTTCCGGACCGGAGTACCAAGATCTTCGTGCTTGGCCTCGCCGTGCTGATTACCGTGCTGGTCGGCATCAGCCGCGTCTATCTCGGCGTCCACTGGCCGTCCGACGTGCTTGCCGGCTGGTGCGCGGGCTTCGCTTGGGCCATGCTGTGCTGGCTGGCGGCGCGGCTTTTGCAGCGCCGCAAGGTGGTGGCGGATGACGAGTGATCCGCCCTGAATGATAGTTGAGACATTGTAATAAATATATTATGCATCGATATTGCGCATAGAAACATGGATCCTGGCCGATGATGACTGCCGCACAAATGCGCGCTGCAAGGGCATTGGCCGGCATCGACCAGAGAACCCTCGCCGAGCGCGCCGGGATATCGCTCCCGACCATACAACGCATGGAAGCCAGCGACGGCGTCGTCAGGGGCGTGGTCGATTCGCTGATGAAGGTCATCCAGGCGCTCGACGAGATCGGCGTTGAGCTGATCGGCGAGAACCAGACCAGCGATCGGGGCGGCAGGGGCGTGCGCCTCAAGGCAAGCGCGGCGCACAACCCGCAAGGCTGACAGCGCGGCAAGCGGATTTTGCCGGCCAATGAGATGTTTCTCAAACGGCCGCTTCAATCGGCTCGGCAAGTTTCGGGTTTGCGCGCGCGGCGATCAGGCAGCCGGCGACGATCAGGCATGCTCCGGCCAGCGTGGTCCAGGCCATCGCCTCGCCAAAGAAGAACCAGCCCAGCGCGACCGCCCAGATGAAGGCCGAGTATTCCGTCGGGATCAGATATTGCGCTTCGGCGCGAGCGTAGGACCAACTCATCAGGAATTGCCCTGCGAGCGACAGCGCCGTCACCCCGACCAAGGAAAGCCAGAGGCCGCTTGGCAGTGCAACCGCGAGCCAGGGCGCGGCAAGACCGAGGAAGATCGCGACGAAGAGGTTCTGGAACAGCATGATCTCTGTTGGCTTGGCCAACAGCGCCTGTCGCCGGGCGAGGATCAGGTTGTAGCCGTAGAACACCGTCGATACGAGCACGGCGACGGTGCCCATCAGAACATCCTGCGAGTGGCTTGCCTGCCCGAACTGGCCGGCCAGTATGATCGCAACGCCCGCGATGCCGGCCAGCGACGCCCACACGGCCTGCCGTCTTATGCGTTCGCCCAACAGCAGCGCGGCGAGGAAGAGCGCGAACAGCGGCGCGACGAAGCTGAGCCCGATCGCCTCGGCGAGCGGCAGCCTGGCTAAGCCCCAGAAGAACGAGAGCAGGACGATGCCGACGATCGCGGCGCGCAGCGCGTGCAAGCTCAGCACCGGAAGGGTCGGTTTCGAGCGCGGCCCCGCCGACCAGGCGGCGCCGGCGACCAAGCTCGCGACCATGCTGCGCCACAGCACCGTATTGTACACACCCACCGCGATGACCAGCGACTTCATCGCCGCGTCCATCCCGGACAGCAGGAGGATCGCCAGGACGCATACAAGCACCGGGATCATCGGGGAAACGGCGCCGGTCGGGCTGGATGTCTTCACGGCTTCGCTCATGTGACGGATTGCTGCCGGATATTCCGGGGCGCGCGGCAGGACCAGATGGCAGCTCCGTCGAATATGGCGGTCCAAGCCCGACCGGCGTCATTCTCGCCACGGCGGCTCTGAAGGCGTCGCGTGGAAACGGAACCAGGCGACGCGCTAGTCCTAGTTTCGGTGCATGTCGTTCTGCCAAAACTGCTGCGCGTTTCGGACGACACGCATCAGTCGATTTTGAGCGCGACGATCCCGCCCTCGCCCATCAGCGGCACGAAAATGCGCTTGCCGTCGGTGCCGATGTCGGCGCTGCCCGGCTTGAAGGTGGCGACCGTTTGCGGCGCCGCGCCGGGCTCGTAGCGGTAAAGCGTGCCGGTCATGTAGGCGGTGGCGTAGATGGTGTCACCGATGGCGACGACGCCGTCGAGGTCGGCGAAATTCTGCGCGCCTGGCAAAGGCGTCACTTTCCTGCTCGACAGATCGACCGACATGAGGCCGCCCGGCTCCGCGGTGCTGAAGTCAGGCTTGATGCCCTTGCCCCAGGACGCGACGATCAGCCTGCCTCCATCGGCGAACACACCATTGGGCGAGGCAAGCAGCGCATCCTTGACGAACGGCTCCGACTTGTCGCCGTCGATGCGGTAGATCGTGTCGGCCAGCATGTCGCTGACATAGACCTTGCCGGCGCTGTCCGCGGTCATGTCGTTGAGGAAGACGGCGCCGGGCACCTCGATGGTCGAAACCAGTCTGCCGCTGGCGAGATCGACGACGCGCACCTTGGTGATGTCGGCGGCGTAGAGCTTGCCGCCCGCGATCGCCATGCCCTTGGGCGCGTCCATGCCGCCCACCCAGTGGCGGGTGACGACCTTGCCGTCCATCGACAAGAGCGACAGGTAGCCGTTGCCATCCGCCTCGCCGGGATTGCCGACGATGTTGGAGACGACGATGCGGTTGTGGGCGGTATCGACAAGCGCCGATTCCGGCTGCTCGAAGCCGGCGGCGCGCCACAGTTCTTCGGCCTGCGCAACGGATATGGCGGCAGCACCGATGGCGGCGAGGACGGTAGAGGCGATGAGGCGTTGCATGGATGCTCTCCTGGTGTTGATGGCGGAAGAGCTAAGGTTTTCGATACTTTCTTGGAAGCCGGAACGAGACTAGTATCGCAGTTCGATACTAAATCGCGCGAATGAGGTGCAATCCATGAACGGTCCGATCTTCGAGGCGCTGAAACGGACGCTGAAGGCCAAGGGCCTGACCTATCGGACGCTCGCCGAACGCATGGGCGTTTCCGAGCCGACGGTGAAGCGCATCTTCCATGAGAAGAATTGCAAGCTCGACCGGCTCATGGAGATCTGCGCGGCGGCCGAAGTCGAACTGGAGAACGTGCTCGGCGCGATGAACCGGGGGCCTGGCCCGGCCAACCGCGTCGGGCCCGAAATTGAACGCAGGCTCGCGGCGCGGCCGGCGCTGCTGTTTGTCTTCATCATGCTGTCGGAGAAGTTCACGCCGCAGGGCATCATGCGCTCGCAAGGCCTGAGCGAAGCTTCGATGTTCCTTTATCTGCGCGACCTGGAGGAGCTCGGGCTGGTGGCGCTGGGACGCGGGCTGTCGGCACGATTGCTCGTCGAGACGCCGATCCAGTGGGATTTCGAGGGGCCGCTGAAGCCGCATTTCGAGACGACCAACAAGAACTTCATCGGCTGGGCGATCGCCCATATGGAACAAGACGCGACCTTCATCAGCTTCTCCAGGCGGATGCGGCCGGAAACGGCGGAGATGCTGCGGCGCGAGGCCGAGGAGCTCGCCGAACGCGCCAGGCTGCTTGCCCATCACGACCAGCACACCACGCCGGAGGACCAGCTCACCGGCTACAAATGGACCTTTGCCTTCGGGGCGACGCCGTTTCCCGCGATCATGCCGATCGGGCCGCATCCGCGCGATGCCGGCGCGCGGTCGGACCAGCCCGCCGTGGCGGCAAAGGGACGTCCCTTGCCCGCCTGACATGGCCAATCATTCCGAGCAGGATTGCATCCGGCGACTGAGCTTTGTCGCGCGACCAGCGATAACGACCGCGCAGCCGCGCTTCAAAAATGAAGCCACAACCATGATAGAGTTCGCCCACTGATTTGCCGGACTGTAGAAAGCGGGTTTGCCGAATGCGTGACACGTCCCCGCGAAATCGAAATGATCCTATGCCGACCGCGCCAACACTTGAACTCCGCCGCTATTCGCGCCTGAAAAATTTGCGGGAGCGCGCAGAACGCCAAGGGGCTGCATTGCAGTTCTGGGCGCGTACGGCGTCGCTCGCCGCGATCTCCTGCTTCTTTTCACTGATCAGCCGGTGGGATGCCGCCCTGCTCTTCGTGCTGGCGGGCCTTGTCCTGTTCCAGTTCGTCGGCCTGATCCAGTTTCTCTTTGCGCGCCGACGCACGGCGCCATGGTGGATCGGTTATCTCGCCGGTACGCTGGACATCATTCTGTTGACCGTTCTGCTGGTAACGCCCAACCCGTTTTCCGTGGAGGTCGCGCCGGCCGCGATGCAACTGCGCGAGGGCAGCTTCAAATTCCTGCTGATCTTCGTATGCCTTGGCGCGCTGACCCTTTCGACACGATTGGCGCTCTATCTCGGCGCACTGGCGGCCTTGACGTGGTCGATCGGGGTGGGATGGGTGATTTTTCATGCGGGAACCGTCATTCCGGCGACGAACCTCTATTCGCTGCCGATGACAGAGCGACTGAACCTCTATCTCAACCCCAATTTCGTCGATACATTCGCCCAGGCGACCAATGTGTTGGTCGTGCTGATTATCGGCGCGATCATGGCGCTGGTCGTCTCTCGTTCCCGGCGTCTGTCGGAAGACTATGTCAAGGCAGAGCGCGCCCGCGCCAACCTCGCCCGGCATTTTTCGCCCAATGTCGTCGACCAGCTTGCCACGGATGACGAGCCCTTCGGCCCGGTACGCCGACAGGATATCGCGGTGTTGTTCGCCGATATCGTCGGCTTCACACACTATTCCGAGGATCATCCGGCCGAAGCAGTGTTCGAACTTCTGCGTCAGTTCCACCGTCGCATGGAGCAGGTCGTTTTCGACCACAACGGCACGGTCGACAACTATATCGGCGATTGCATCATGGCGACATTCGGGGTTCCGCAAGCCAGCCATGACGACGCGACCCGGGCCATCCAGTGCGCTGAAGCGATGATCGCCGCTCTCGAAGACTGGAATATACAGCGGGTGTCCAGGGGATACCCGTCGCTGGACGTTCGGATCGGTGCTCAATATGGCGCGGTCGTCGTCGGCGCGGTCGGCAGCGAACGCAATCTGTCCTTCGCGGTGGTGGGCGACACCGTCAACGTCGCCAGCCGTTTGCAGTCGCTCTGCCGTGAGCTTCGGGCGAATATTTGCTTTGGGTCACGACTGATTGAGACCGCGAAGGCGGAATCCCCCACGATACAGTTGAAGGCGCGCGATCATGGACCGGTGAGCATCCGCGGCCGGGACGAACCGGTCCATGTCTGGGTCGAACGCAGAGCCGAAAACCAAGGCGCTACTGCGGTTTCGGCGTGATGCAGGCCGCCATTTGCCGCACCTCGGCCGATAGCGGTAGGCCACGCCATGGGAACATGTCCTGACTTGTTTTGATGCATGTCGTTGCCCCAGAACCGCTGCACACTTCTGGGCGACATGCATTAGGCCGAAAGCCATCACGTGTCTGAGGCGATTGCGCCAGCCTTTGCGGCTGCGGCGTCCATGTTTGCCTTGTCCCCCCACGTCACTGCCCGGTAGTCGAAACCATATTCCAGTGTTGGCTTGACGATGCGGAAGAAGGGCGACAGGTCGAAGTCGCGCGGCGTGTAGAGCGAATGGTGGCGGATATGCAGGATTTCGCGCCGCATATAGCTCGATTGCGCCGAGGCGCGGCCCGGCGCCCGCGTGATCTCAGGCAGGATCGGATAGCGGATCTGGCCATAGGCCTCGGCAATCAGCGTCGAGCAGATGGCGCGCGTCGGATCGCCGGAGCCGAAGGCCAGCATGCGGCGGCGCCAGCGCACCGGCACCGGTGGGGTCGGCATGAAATAGCGCAGCATGTCGAAGATGTTCTTGAGGTCGTATCTGAGACCCAGCTTGCCGACCATAAAGGCAACGACCTTGTCGCGATCCTCCGGCGTGAGCCCGCTCGCCCGGCAGATGCGGGTGTTGTAGGTGCGGTAGCGCGACAAGGGCACGGCGACACAGCCTTCGCCGAGCGTGACCTCGATCAGGCGCGGCCGTTCCGATCCATCCTCGGGATCAGGCAGGATATCGCCAATATAGAAGGCGGCATGCGACCAGGTCGACTGGGTGAGATACTTGATCACCGCGGAGATTTTCTGATTGCCTTCGACGAGCAGGATGTCGCCGGGCTGCAGCGTGCGGCGCAAGGTTTCGGCGTCGGACGGCGTATAGGGTTCATAGCCCGAGGATTCGTCCTGCAGCCGGCCGGCAAGCCAGCGGCCAATTCGGTCCAGGAGGGTTTCGGCCGGCGCAGTCATGCCAGACGGCGATTACCACAAGCCGGCTGATTAGGCCACGATCAGGCCGCTTTCGCTTCTTCCTGCGGGCCGGCGAGATCGTCGCGCGCCTTGCGGGCGAGCCTCTTGGCCGAGCGTTTTGGACTGTCGCCGAACAGGTCGGCGGCATCGGCAAGGCAGGCCTTGGTCAGGCTCTTTTCGGAGCGCTTCAACAACTTGCGCAGCAGCTTGGTTTCGTCGGCGGGGCCGAGCGGCTCGCCTTCGGCATCGAGCAGCGCGCGCATGACGAAGACGTCGTGCAATTCGCCGAGCTGTTCGCCGAGCTTGTCGACCGCCTTGCGGCGCGCCTTGATCGGCGTCGGCCACAAGCGGCCGAGCAACGACAGATGCATGGAATGCGTCTTGGCCGCCTTGCGCAGATCGTGGAAATCCTCGTCCGCGCCACGCGACTCGGCCTTGTCCAGCGCCTTCTTCGCCCGTCGCAAGATGGCGCGTGCGCCGTCGGCCAGAATGTCGGCCGCCTGCTCCGGCTGATCGGGCAGGGCCAGCCTTTCGATGCGTACCAGTCCCTCCCGGCAAGCCGCTATCGCCGCATTGATGGCGGCGTCGAGGCCAGGACCGGCATGCAGATCGTGCTGGCGCAGCACCAGCCGATCACGCACCGGATCAAGGCCGCCACCGGCCGATTGTTCGGGAAAGGCATCGGCCAAACGGTCGACGGTTTCGATGAGCGCGGTCGCCTCGCGCGGACCGGCCAGCAGCGCCGACACCTGCTTGTAGCACTCATTCTCGGTCTGGCAGAACGGTTCGTCCCCGGAGCGAACCAGGCGCAGCAGGGCGCGCAAGCTTTTGAGCCGCTTGCGGCATTTGTGCAGCCCCTGCTCCGGCTTCTCGCGCGCCGTCTCGAGATGACCGACGGCCTTGCCGATCTCGTCGGCCAATATGCGCCTGACCTCGCCGGTCAGCGGCAAGCGCGGATCGATGCGGAAGCTCATGCGGCGATCTCCGGAATCCCCCCGAGGGCCAGCGACGCGTTGTAAAACCTCGACTCGCCGGTCACCTCACGGCCGAGCCAGTCGGGCAGCATTTCGTCAGATACGTGCTCCGGCGTCTCCAGCTCGGCGACTACCAAACCCGCGAGCTTTCCGCCGAACACATCGACTTCATAGAGATAGCCGCGGTGTCTAACATGGTGGCGTGTCTTCTCGATGACACGTCCGACGGCGAACGCCATCAGCTCCTCAGCGTCGTGGAGAGGAATCGGATATTCGAATTCGTCGCGTTCGCGCGCCCTGTCGCCGAACTTCAGCGTCAGCTTGGCGGAGCGCCCGTCGCTGATGCGGACGCGCACCGTGCGGCCGGGCTGGGCGGCAACGTAGAATTGGCGAATGCGGATCTCCGCCTCGACCAGGCTGCGCCAGGCGGGGTCAGAGACCAGGAACTTGCGCTCGACTTCCTTGCCCATGGCCGCGCACTAAAGCGCGCGCGGGTCGCGAAGGCAAGCCGGGTCGAGACTCAATTTGACATTAATCAATCGATTGATTAAAGTTGCGGCATGAGCAAGGAACCGAACCTCAAGAAGCCATTGCGCGAGGCCACCAGCGCCGATCAAACGCGCGCGTCACTTGTGCATGCGGCGCTGAAGTTGTTCGGACGGCAAGGTTTCGACGGCACCTCGACGCGCGAGATCGCGGCGGAGGCAAAGGCCAATATCGGCTCGATCGCCTATCACTTCGGCGGTAAGGAAGGCCTGCGCGCAGCCGCCGCCGACTTCATCGTAGAGACGATGCAGGGAATCGCCGGACAGGCACTGGGTGAGGGAGATCCAGCCGCGCCGCTCGACCCGGAGGCGGCCCGGACCCAGCTATTCGCGGCACTGGAGCGGATGGTGGGTTTCGTCGTGGCCAGTCCGCAGGCCGGCGAGATCGTACAATTCGTACTTCGCGAGCTCTCGCACCCGACGGCGGCGCTCGACCGTATCTATGCCGGCGTGTTCGAGCCGTCGCACCGGCGGTTTTGCCAGATCTGGGAGCAGGCGACGGGCGAGCCGGCCGAGAGCGAAGCCACCAAGCTCACCGTTTTCACCGTGATCGGCCAGGTCATCTATTTCCGCATCGGGCGCGAAGCGGTGATGCGCCGGATGGGCTGGCGCGAGATCGGCAACGCCGAAGCCGCCAAGGTGGTGGCGGCCACGACCGACAACCTCAGGGCAATGCTTGCGGCACGTGACCCGGCCGCCGGCAAGAAGGGCAAACCATGAGCTTTCTGTGTTCGCTGCCGCTTGCGGCGCAGTTGTTCGGCGCCTGCGCGCCGGCGGCGCCTTTAGCCGTCGGCTATGTCGAAGGCGAATATGTGCTGATGGCGCCGATCGAGGTGGCGCAGGTGGCGACGGTGACGGTCAGACGCGGCGACCGCGTCGAGAGCGGCACGGCGGTGGCGACACTCGAGGATGCCGACGCCAAGATCGAGGTGGCGCAGGCCGAGGCCGCGCTTGCGCAGGCACAGGCGCAGCTTGCCGACCTGCAGGTGGGCAAGCGCCCCGATGAGATCGCCGTGCTCAAGGCCGCGGTCGACATGGCAAGGGCCCAGGCCGCCGACGCCAAGCGCAAATATGATCGCGCGAGCGATCTCTATAAGCGCGGCACCGGCACCCAGGCCGATTACGATACCGCCTCGGCTTCGCTCGAGACCGCCAACGCCCAGGTCGGCCAGGCGGAGGCCAATCTCGCCGTCGGCAATCTGCCAGCGCGGCCCGAGACCATCAAGGCCGCCGACAACCAGGTCAAGCAGGCGCGCTCGACCCTGGAGCAGGCCGAGTGGCGGCTGTCGAAGCGGGTGCTGACGGCGCCGTCGCCGGGCCGCGTCAATGATGTCATCCGCAACCCAGGCGACACCGCCGGGCCGACCGCGCCGGTGATCTCGATGCTGCCGGATGGCGCCGTCAAGCTCAGCGTCTATGTGCCCGAACGCGCATTTTCCTCGATCAAGGTCGGCACTGAGCTCAACGTCCATTGCGACGGCTGCGGGGGGGGGCTGAAGGCGCGCGTCAGCTATGTCTCGCCCGATCCCGAATTCACGCCGCCGGTGATCTACTCGCTCGAGAACCGGCAGAAGCTGGTCTATCTCGTCGAGGCCCGGCCGGAGGGCGATGCCGGGCCGCTGCAGCCCGGCCAGATCGTCGATGTCGATCTCGCGGATCTGAGGCAATGAACGCCATCGACGTCCGCGGCCTGGTCAAGCGCTTCGGCGACAAGACCGTCGTCGACCACGTGACGATGACGGTTGCCGAAGGCGAGATCGTCGGCTTCCTCGGGCCGAACGGCTCGGGAAAGACGACGACCATCCGCATCATGTGCGGGCTTTTGACGCCGGACGAGGGCGACGGCACGGTGCTGGGCTTCGACATCCGCACCGATGCGCTCAGGATCAAACGCGAAGTCGGCTACATGACGCAGAAATTCTCGTTCTACGAGGATTTGACGATCGGCGAGAATCTCGAATTCGTGGCGCGGCTCTACCGGCTGAGACCGGTCGAGCAATATGTGGCGCGAACGCTGCAAGACCTCGGCCTGGCGAGCCGCCGCAACCAGCTGGCCGGTACGCTTTCCGGCGGCTGGAAGCAGCGGCTGGCGCTGGCCGCCTGCATCATGCACGAGCCGAAGCTGCTCCTGCTCGACGAGCCGACGGCCGGTGTCGATCCCAAGGCGCGACGCGAATTCTGGGACGAGATCCACCGGCTGGCCGCCGGCGGGCTGACCGTGCTCGTCTCCACCCATTACATGGACGAAGCCGAGCGCTGCCACCGCATCAGCTACATCTCCTACGGCAAGATGCTCGCCACCGGCACGGTTGACGAGGTGGTGCGGAATGCCGGGCTGACCACTTTCGTGCTGCAGGGGCCGCGGCTCGACCAGGTGGCCGAGGCGCTGGAGGGCCGACCGGGCGTCGACCAGGTGGCGCCGTTCGGCGCGACGCTGCATGTCGTCGGTTCCGACAAGGCGGCGCTCGAAAAGGCGCTGGCCGACGTCGAGAAGGCGCACAAGGGCGTCACGGTGAAGCCCGGCGAGACCAGCCTCGAGGATGTGTTCATCCAGTTCATGTCCGGCTCGAAGGACAATATGGCATGAACGCCATCTTCTCCTTCGCCAGGTTAGGCGCGCTGCTCACCAAGGAATTCATCCAGATGCGGCGCGATCGCATCACCTTCGCCATGATGCTCGGCGTGCCGCTGATCCAGCTGGTGCTGTTCGGCTATGCGATCAACAACGACCCGAAGAGCCTGCCGGCGGCGCTCGTGGCGACCAGCAGCGATCCCTATACGCGGGCCATGGTCTCGGCGCTGCAGACGACGGGCTATTACCGCTTCGACCATGTGGCCGAGAGCGCCGAGGAAGCCGAGTTCCTGATGGCGCGCGGCGATGTCTCCTTCGTCGTCACCATTCCCGCCGATTTCGCGCGGCGGGTCGAGCGCGGCGACAATCCGCAGATCCTGATCGAGGCCGACGCGACCGATCCGGCGGTGGCCAGCGGCGCGATCTCGACGCTCAGCACCGTGGCCGGCCAGGCGCTGCTGAGGGCACAGGGCACCCAGGAAGCAGCCAAGGAGGCGGCGCGCGGCCAGCTCGATGTCGTCGTGCACCGGCGCTATAACCCCGAAGGCATCTCGCAATACAACATCGTGCCCGGCCTGCTCGGCGTCATCCTGCAGATGACGATGGTGATGATGACCTCGATCGCGCTGACGCGCGAGACCGAGCGCGGCACGATGGAAAACCTTCTGGCCATGCCGTCGAGCCCGCTCGAGATCATGCTCGGCAAGGTGCTGCCCTACCTGGTGGTTGGCGCGGTGCAGGTGGTGGTGGTGCTGGCGGCGGCGAAGCTCCTGTTTGCGATCCCCTTCATGGGACCGCTGTCGCTGCTGCTGTCGGCCGTGCTGGTGTTCGTGCTGTCGCTGGTGCTGCTCGGCTACACGATCTCGACGATCGCCCGCACGCAGATGCAGGCGCTGCAGCTCACCTTCTTCTTCTTCCTGCCCTCGATCATGCTGTCCGGTTTCATGTTCCCCTATCGCGGCATGCCGGGCTGGGCGCAGACCTTTGGCGAGATCTTTCCGCTGACGCATTTCCTGCGCATCACCCGGGCGGTCATGCTGAAGGGCGCCGAGCTGCCGGCGGTGGCGACGGAAATCGGCTGGCTGGTGGTTTTCGTGGCGCTGTTTGCCGGCGTGGCCCTGGTGCGGTTCAGGCGCACGCTGGATTGAGGCTCTGTTTTAGAACCTTTTAAATGTCGGCGGGACAGCGCCCCCCTCTGGCCTGCCGGCCATCTCCCCCACAAGGGGCGAGATCAGCTGTCATGGGCGATTTCGCCAATCGCCAACGTCCTAGGATGGGCGAGGCGCCGAGACTGCCAATCTCCCCCCTTCTGGGGGAGATGTCCGGCAGGACAGAGGGGGCGCGAAGGAACGCGGTAGCTTCCTGCGCGCGGCACCCCCTTACGCAGCCGCCATGATCTCGGCATAGGTGCCGAAATCGACGTTGCCGCCGGACAGCACCACGGCAACGCATTTGCCGGCGAGGTCGATCTCGCCCGACGACAAGGCCGCAAGGGCGACGCAGCCGCCCGGTTCGACCACCAGCTTCAGATAAGCCATGGCGTCGCGCATCGCCTGGGCGACGGCCTTGTCGGAAACGGCGATGGCGCCGGCGAGATTCCTGCGGTTGATCTCGAACGTGATCAAGCCCGGCTCGGCGGTGAGGATAGCATCGCAGATCGAGGCATGGCCGGGCTCGTTCGAGACCCGCTCTCCCTTGGCCAGCGAGCGGCGCGTGTCGTCGAAATGCTCCGGCTCCACAGCCCACACCTCGGTGCGCGGCGAGGCATCCTTGACGGCGACGGAAATGCCGCTCGACAGGCCACCGCCGCCGCAAGGGACGACGACGGCGTCGAGCGCCACACCAAGGGCTTGCGCCTGCCTCATCAACTCCAGGCCGATCGTGCCTTGTCCGGCGATGATGGCCGGATCGTCGAAAGGCGGCACCAGCGCCATGCCCTTCTCGACATAGGGGCGCACGACCGTCATGCGGTCGTCCTTGAAGCGGTCGAACGGCACCACTTCGGCGCCCATCCTGCGGACATTGCCGACTTTCATGGCCGGGGCGTCGGCCGGCATGGCGATGACCGCCTTGACCCCGAACATGGCGGCGGAGGCCGCCACACCTTGCGCGTGGTTGCCCGAGGAGAAGGCAACGACGCCACGGCTGCGCTCTTCCTCGCTCAGTGACGACAGCTTGTTGTAGGCGCCGCGGATCTTGAAGGAGCCGGTGCGCTGCAGCGTCTCGGGCTTGAACAGGATGCGGCCGCCATAGCGCTCGTTGAGCTCGGGCGATTCGATCAGCGGCGTTTCGACGACCAGGCCCGAAAGCCGCGCCGCGGCGGCGCGGATGTCGGAGATGCCGGGGAGGATGGTCATGGGCGAGGGCCTTACGAAAGAAAGGGATCGCCCATGGTGCACGGAAAGGGCCGCGGCGCGCCAACGAAAAAATGTGATGGAGACAATGTTGGCGATGACGGCCGTGGATCGCCCACCCTCGTCATTCCACGGCGTAGCAAGGAGCGAAGCGACGCGCGCAGACCCTGGAATCCATGCCGTGACGTCCGTGACGCGCAAAAGCAGGTCAGAATCAGGCAGCTTCTACAACGGACTGAGACGCTTGTTCTGAGCCGCTGCACCCTTCAATCGAGGTCACGGCATGGATCCTTGGGTCAAGCCGGTCAAGCCCGAGGATGACGAAGGCGCGGGTTCACCCCAGCAGCGCGCGCGTGCGTTTCTTGCCGCCGAGCTTGCGCCAGCTGTTGAAGCGGTGCGTGGCGGCGGCAAACGAGATCTTCATCTGCTGGGCGACCGAATAACGCGACTTGCCCTCGTCGAACATGCGGTAGCAGCACTCGACGCCTTCCTCGGTCAACTTGCCTTCCGGCGTCTTGTTGTGCGGGTTGGCGGGATCGAATTTTTCGATCTGCTCCTCGACCAGGCCCCTCAGGCGCTGCAAGTCGGCCTCGATGGCGGCGATGAGGTCGAGAATGGGTTTCGGATCGAATGCGTGCGGCGGGGTCTTGTCCGTCATAGCGGGCTCCTTCAGGTCGACAGTTGCAGCTATATAGGCAAACATTCGGCAATAATGAAGGGGCGCTTGGGCCCACCCCATCCGGGGGCGCGGCCAACGCCGTTCGCAATTGACGTCCGGCAGTCAAGATCCTAGTTTAGAATGATTCTAAACTAGAGTGATCCCATCATGCTTTCCCGTGTTTTTGGCTTCGGCCGCCGTTCCTTCGATTCACTGTCGGAGCAGGAGATCCTGGCACTGGCGATCTCTTCCGAGGAGGATGACGGGCGCATCTACCGCGCCTATGCCGATGGCCTGGCGCAGGATTTTCCGCAATCGGCCAAAGTCTTCGAGGCCATGGCCGAGGAGGAGGATGGCCACCGCGATTCCCTCATCGAGCTTTACCGCAAGCGCTTCGGCGAGCGCATCCCGCTGATCCGGCGCGAGCATGTGAGAGGCTATTACGAGCGCAAGCCTGACTGGCTGGTGAGGCCGCTGGGCATCGAGCATGTACGGCGCCAGGCCGAAGAAATGGAGCAGCAGGCCTATCGCTTCTATGTCGAGGCCGCCAAGCGCACCACCGACGCATCGACGCGCAAGTTGCTAAACGACCTCGCGGTGGCCGAGCAAGGCCATGAAAGCTCGGCGCACGAATTGGAGCAGAAGCATGTTCCGGGCGAGGTCAAGGTCGAAGAAGCGAGCGCCGAGCAGCGCCAGTTCATTCTCACCTATGTGCAGCCGGGGCTGGCCGGATTGATGGACGGGTCGGTGTCGACACTGGCGCCGATCTTCGCCGCCGCGTTCGCCACGCATCAGACCTTCCAGACCTTCCTGGTCGGGTTGGCCGCCTCGATCGGCGCCGGCATCTCGATGGGCTTCACGGAGGTTGCCTCCGACGACGGCAAGCTGTCGGGGCGCGGCTCGCCGGTGAAGCGCGGCCTGACCGTCGGCATCATGACGACGCTGGGCGGGCTCGGCCACGCGCTGCCCTATCTCATCCCCTATTTCTGGACGGCGACCATCGTCGCCGCGATCGTGGTGTTCTTCGAGCTGTGGGCGATCGCCTTCATCCAGAACCGCTACATGCAGACGCCATTCTGGCGCGCCGCCTTCCAGGTGGTGCTGGGCGGCGCGCTGGTCTTCGGAGCGGGCGTGCTGATCGGCAATGCTTGAGGCGACTTCCCCTTCTCCCTTGTGGGAGAAGGTGTCGCCGAAGGCGACGGATGAGGGGTGCTCCAGGGAAAGCCGGCGTCTCACTCCGCTGGAACACCCCTTATCCGTCTCGGCGCTATCGCGCCGATCCACCTTCTCCCACAAGGGGAGAAGGGGGAGCTCACCCATTCACCGCCCTGCTATCCGTCGGCGCCTCTGCCCTTTCGGTCAGCCCGTAATCGCGCACGACATGGGCGATGCGCAGACGGTAGCCGGCAAAGATGCCGCCGCGTCCGGCCTTCTGCGCCTGGCGGTGTTCGTCGGTGTTGCGCCAGGCTTTCACCGCTTCCTCGTCGCGCCAGAAGGACAGCGACAGCATCCGCTTCGGGTCGGCGAGACTCTGGAAGCGCTCGATCGAGATGAAGCCGTCGATGCCGTCGAGCAGGGGCCTGAGCTCCGCGGCGATGCCAAGATAGGCATCGCGCTTTCCCTCCGCCGGCTCGACCTCGAAGATGACTGCGATCATGCCTCTATCCTCTCTTTGACGATCACGTCGGTCTGGAAGAGCTGCCTCGGGCCGTGCGGGCCGGACACCCGTTTCAGGAAGACGCGATCTTCCTTCAGAATGAATTTCTCGCGCCGCGCGAATTCGTAATTTGCCTTGCCGGCCGGGTCGGCGGCAAGCCGCGCGCGGTAGGCTTCGTAGGCCGCGAGGCTTTCGATATCGTAGGCGGCATAGGCGGTGGTGGCCGAGCCTTCATGCGGCGCGTAGTAGCCGATCAGGTCGGCGCCGCAGCGCGGAATGGCCTGGCCCCAGGCCCGCGCATATTGCTCGAAGGCCGCCTTGCCGAAAGGGTCGATCTCATAGCGGATGAAGCAGGTGATGGTCATGTCGGTCTCCTCGCCGGTTGGCTTTTGGACGGCGACGGTTCGACCGTGGTCGAAACATCGCTTGTGCCGGTTGTGTTAGGCATTCTGCTGTCAGGAGCGTTTGCCCGGTCTGCTTGAGCTCACCCGAGAATAGTGCTTCCCTGACGGGAATGCTTCGATAAGGATCGAACCATGCGTGAGGGACCCGATATCGCGCGCATCGCCAGCCTGGTCGGCGACCCGGCCCGCGCCAACATGCTCAACGCGCTGATGGGCGGCACGGCGCTGACCGCGTCGGAACTGGCGTTGGAAGCCGGCGTGTCGCTGCCCACTGCTTCGTCGCATCTGTCGAAGCTCATGGATGGCGGCCTGCTGACGCTGGCGAGCCAGGGCCGCCATCGCTATTACGGCCTGGCCAGCGCTCAGGTGGCCGGCATGATCGAGGCGATCACCGGCGTCGCCGAGGCGGTCGGCCCGAAGCGGGTGCGGCCGGGTCCGCGCGACGCGGCCATGCGCGTGGCGCGGGTTTGTTACGACCACCTTGCCGGCGAGCAGGCGGTGGCGATGCTCGACCGGCTGTTCGACAGGAAACTGCTGCTGCGCGAGGACAATCAGATCAGGCTCTCCTCGTCCGGGGCCTCGCATTTCACCGCGCTCGGCATCGAGACCCGTGCCAAGGCGCGGCGGCCGGTGTGCCGCGCCTGCCTCGACTGGAGCGTGCGGCGCTCGCATCTGGCCGGCACGCTGGGCGCCGCCATCCTCGACAAGATCATCGCCGAGAAATGGGCGCGGCGCGAGAAGGACAGCCGTGCCGTGGTGTTCTCGCCGAAGGGCAGGCAGGCGTTTGAGAGGGTGTTTCTGGCGTAGAGCGGGTGGAACGATAGCCTCGCAATGCTGGCGCGAGGCACCCCCCTCTGCCCTGCCGGGCATCTCCCCCGCAAGGGCGAGATTAAGCTCTCAGCCGGTTTCGCCAATCTCCAATGTTGGAAGAATGGCGGGGCGCCAGAACTGCCAATCTCCCCCCTTGCGGGGGAGATGGCCCGCAGGCCAGAGAGGGGTGCTGTCCCGCCAACGTTGGAAGGTTTACCCCCGCTTCAGCGCCTTCCCCAGCTCGAAGAACTCCTTCCAAGGATCAGCTTTCTTCAGCTGCGCCAGCGTGGAAGCATCGCCAAGCGGGAAAGCATTCGGCGGCAAGCCCTTTTCAAGCTCCGGCCAGGTCACCGGCATCGACACCGTCGCGGCCTTCTTGGCGCGCGAGGAATAGGGCGCGACCGTGGTCGAGCCCCTGCCGTTGCGCAGATAGTCGACGAAGATCCTGCCCGTGCGCGCCTTCTTCGACAGCGTCGCGGTGTAGCGGTCGGGCGCGGCCTGCTCCAGCGCGCGGGCGAAATCATGGGCGAAATCCTTGACCTCGTCCCACTCCGCCGATGGTTTCAGCGGCACCAGCACGTGATAGCCCTTGCCGCCGGAGGTCTTGACCAGGTTCGGCAGCGACAGCTCGTCGAGCCGCTTATGGATGTCGAGCGCCGCCTCGCGCACGCGGCCGACGTCGACGCCTTCATCCGGATCGAGGTCGAAGATGATCTGGTCGGGCTTTTCCAATGCGTCGAGGGTGCAACCCCAGATATGCACCTCGACCACGCCGTACTGGACGAGCGCGGCGAGGCCGTCGAAATCCTTGATGAACAGGATTTCCTCGCCGTCGGTCGGATCCTTCATCCGCGCGATCCTGTCGCTCATGCCGGGCGAGGCGTGTTTCTGGAAGAAACGCTGGCCGTGGACGCCGTCCGGCGCGCGCACCAGGCTCAGCGGCCGGTTGACGACGAATTGCTCCATGCGCGGCCAGACCAGCGCGTAGTGATCGAGCAGGTCTTGCTTGGAGACCTTCTCATCCGGCCACAACAGCTTGTCGGGATGCGAGAGTTTTATCGAGGTCTTCGCCGTTCCGGCCGGGGCTTTCGGCGCGGCCTTGCCGCTGCCCGTTTTGGCTTCGCTCTCGGCCTTGGAGGCTTTCTTCGGCTGTTCCTGCACGACTTCCTCCGCCGGCTTGTCCTCGCGCAATCCCTGGAACGAGGCGTGACGGATTATACGGTCGGATGTCCAGCTGCGGAACTCCACCTCGCCGACAAGTTGCGGCTTGACCCAGACAAGACCCTTGCCCTTTGGGACGGCGGCCGAAAACGGCGACTGCCTGGCCTCGAGGTCGTCGAGCTTTTTCTTGAGGTCCGTCAGTAGCTTGCCGGAAAAGCCGGTGCCGACGCGGCCGGCGTAATGCAGCTTACCGCCCTCATAATAGCCGACCAGCAGCGAGCGCAGGCCGCGCCCGGTTTTGTCCGACGGCAGATAGCCGCCGATGACGAATTCCTGGCGCAGGGTGCATTTCGACTTGATCCAGGTGAGGCCGCGGCCACTGCGATAGGGCGCATCGGCGCGCTTCGACACGACGCCTTCCAGGCCCATGCGGCAGACATGCTGCAGCATGATCTTGCCCGGTTCGTGGAAATGGTCGCTGAGGCGCAGCGCCGAATCGTCAGGCTGCTCGCCGAGCAGCTCGGCCAGAGCCTGCTTGCGTTCGACCAGCGGCTCGCGGCGCAAATCCTCACCGTCGAGCAGCATCAGATCGAAGACATAATAGATGAAGCGGTCGGCGCGACGCGCCGACAGGTCCGCCTGCAGCAGCGGAAAAGACGACACGCCGCTGTCGGCCAGCACCACGATCTCGCCGTCGATGATGGCGTCGCGGCATTTCAGCCGCGACAGTGCGGCGGTGATCGGGCCGTCGAATTTTTCCGTCCAGTCGAGACCGGCGCGGGTGAGCAGCCTGACATCGCTGCCTTCGATCCGCGCCTGCATGCGGTAGCCGTCGAATTTCACTTCGTGCAGCCAGTCGTCGCCGGCGGGCGCATTCTTTTCCAGCGTGGCGAGCTGCGGTTCGATGAATTCGAGCCGCTTGCCGTGCCTGGCCTTTGCCTTGCCGGCGGCGGGCCTGTTCGAATGCCAGACCTTCGGCTTCTCGCCCTTGGCGGCCTTGCCCTGGCCAATCTCCTCGATGGTCAGGCCGGATTTGACCGAGCGGGGCTCCTCCGCCAATACGTCTTCGCCGGGACGCGCGGCGGCATCGTCGGACTTGATCAGCAGCCAGTTGTCGCGCTTCTCGCCGGGGCGCGGCCGCAACCTGACCAGATGCCAGCGGCCATTGAGCTTGTGGCCTTCGAGCTCGAAGTCGATATGACCCTTCTTCATCGCCCTGGCCGGATCGCCATCCGGAATCCACCTGCCTTCGTCCCAGACGAGGACCGCGCCGCCGCCATATTGGCCCTTCGGAATGGTGCCCTCGAAGGAGGCATAGTCGATCGGATGATCCTCGACATGCACGGCCAGCCGCTTCTCATGCGGATCGAGGCTCGGGCCGCGCGTCACCGCCCAGCTCCACAGCACGCCGTCATGTTCCAGCCGGAAGTCGTAGTGAAGCCGCGTGGCGGCGTGCTTCTGGATGACGAAGATGCCGCCGGCATCGCCTTTCTTCTGCCGGCCAACCTTGCCGGCCGGCTCGGCGGTTTTCCTGAAATCGCGCTTGGCGTGATATTGCTCGAGGCCGGCCATGACGCGGTTCTCCTCTACGCGGATTTGCGCCTGGATGCGGGCTTGGCCTTGCTTTTCCCGGCCGGCGTTTTCGACGCGGCCCGGCCGGTTCTTGCGCCGCCTTCGGCATTGAGGCTCTTCTTCAGCGCATCGAAGAGATTGACCACATTGGACGGCTTGGGCTGCGCCTTGGCCTTGGGCGCCTTCCTGCCGGCCTTCTTGGCGCGGACCAGCTCGAGCAACGATTCCTCATTGCGGTCCCTGAACTTGCCGGGATCGAATTTCGCCTTCTTCCTGTCGATGATACGCTCGGCCATCTCGACCATTTCGCCGTCAAGCTTGGTGGTCTGGATATCGGCGAAGATGCCGGACGCCTCGCGCACCGTGTCGCCGTAGCGCAGCGTCGTCAGCATCATGCCTTTGCCGAACGGCTCGATCATCGCCGGCCGCTCCCGCTGGTAAAGCACGATGCGGGCAAGGCCTGCCATTTTCTTCTCGGCCAGAGCATCGCGGATGACGGCGAAGGCTTCCTCCGACACCTTGTCGGCCGGCGAGACATAATAGGGCGTGTCGAGATAGACCTGGTCTATCGAGGTCTTGTCGACGAAGCCGTCGAGATTGAGCGTGTGCGAGGATTCGATCTGGACCGCTTCGATATCCTCGTCCTCGATGCGGACGAATTCGTCCTTGCCGACCTCGTAACCCCTGACTTCCTCGTCCTCGTCCAGCGGCTTGGCGCTCTTCTGGTCGACATAGACGCGCCGGACCCTGTTGCCCGTCTTGCGGTTGAGGACGTGGAACGAGACCTTTTCGGCGTGGGTGACGACGTTGCTCAGTTCGATGGCGCAGGTGACCAGTGAAAGCTTGAGATAACCGCTCCAGGCGGGACGCGGCGCCATGACGAACTCCTTCCAGCATGCGCGACAAACCGGAACGGCCAAGGCGCCGCTTCGGTTCCAGGGGCATGGAGGCCAGCGTCCAAGGTGCTGGCCTCCAGCCGCGCAGGTTTACTCGGCGGCCTGCAGGTTGACCTTGCTTTCGGCGATCTCGGTAAGCTTGCGGTCTGTCGCCTCTTCCTCCTTGAGGTTCTTGGCCAGCACGTTGGCGCAGTCGCTGCGGCCAAGCTGCTTTGCCCAGGCGATCAGCGTGCCGTAACGCGTTATCTCATAGTGCTCGACCGCCTGCGCCGAGGCGATCAGCGCGGCGTCGAGGACTTCCTTGTCGTCGACATCGCCGCTCACCTCGTCGGCCTCCTCGAGGATGCCGTCGATCGCGGGGCAGTTCACGGTCTTGGCCTTGACGCCATGCAATTCGAACACCTGCTCGACCCGTTCGATGTGACCTTTGGTCTGCATAAGATGCTTCTCGAAGCCGGCTTTCAATTGCGCGTCGGTCGCCTTGTCGATCATTTTCGGCAGCGATTTCTCGATCTGTTTTTCGGCATAGTAGATGTCGCGCAGCGTGTGGATGAAGAGATCGTCCAGCGTCTTGATGTCCTTCGAAAAGAAGCCCATGGCGGTTGCCTTTCCATGTTTCGTGGTTGTTGGGGAGTTGCGCGGCGGGACAGCCGTCAACATGGCCGGGCACCCGGCCTTGTCTGGTCAACGTCGTCCCCTGTGACGGGTTCCTGCCGGAATGGGCGCGCGAAAGGAAATTTCCAGGGGCGGCCGAACGTGGAAACAGAAGCGCGTCGAAGCGACATCGGAACGAAACATATGTGATGCAAAAGTCACACGGCGCGCAAACGCGACAAAAGGCCTGGAAAGACCGCGAATCAGCCGCATTCCGGCCACGAAGCAACGCGTTTCGGACCAGAAATTAACATCCCGTTCACCGACTATTCACGCCTCGACGCTATGCTCCCGGACAATTCGGAAGGGACATCCGAAAACGGGACAGGGACAGGTAAAATGAACTTCTGGAACCACATCGCCGGCTATGCCGCCGCCATTCGCGAATTCGTCGCGCCGACCTATCGGCCGGAGCGTTATTACATGCGCGGCCCGGGTCCGGCCTGCGCGCGCCGCGGCAACTCGCTCGGCGTCGGCGCGAACTGACCATGACCCGCGAACGAGATCACCACAGCCGCATTTGCAGGCCGGCCGCCGACCAGCGCGCCACGACCTACCGCGCCGAGCGCCTTGCGCTTGCCGCCAACTGGCGTGCGACAACGCCGCGACTCTAATGCCGCCGCCGGCTGGCTTAGTGTCTCCCCTGGCTTGTTGCCCGGGGGCACAAGCAGCCGGGGCCGCCATGACCGGCCTGCCCGAACCGAAACGTCCCGCTCTCCCGCGCCAGCCATGACGCCCGCCAGCCGCTGATCGTCTTCGACGGCGTCTGCGTGTTCCGCTCAGGTTCGTCCAGTTCATCCTCAGGAAGCTCGACGTGCCCGCGCTCGAACGCCTCCGAAACCGTCGAGGACGGCCGCTTCCGATCATGCGCTACCGCGACTGGCTGGAGCTGGCGCATGGTTCGAGCACGGTGGGTTCGCCGGCCACCTCGCCCAGTTCCCGGCAGCCCGCGGCCGTGCACAGCGTCCAGCCTTCCCGGGTGGCGCCGGACGCCGCCAGCACCAGACGCGGCTGGGCTGCGATCCGCGGCACATAGGTCCACCAGCCGCTCCGCAGCGTCGAGCCCTCCGGCGGCTCCATGCCGGCACCGGAGCCCTTGACCCGTGCTTCGACGACCTGCAGCCCGGCAGGCGACACTTTCCAATCCTCCTGCCAGCGTGTCCGCTCCACCGAATGCGTCCAGGACAGCGTGAAGGCGGCGGCGGCGAGCGTCACCGTCTTGCCGGCGGCGAGGATGCACAGGCTCATCGGGCGGCGCCGGTCGCGGATAGCCGGCGGGCCCGCCAGCAGTGCCAACCGATCCACGCCAGCGCCAGCGCCCAGCCGGTCTCGTCGGTGAGCGGCAATGCGGCCACCAGCAGCAGGCCGGCGCAAAAGGCGACGAAACGCTCCCACCAGGCCATGCGGCGGGCGAGGAAGCCGACCGCGGCGGCGCCCCAAAGCACGATGCCCATGCAGGCCTTGACGACGATATAGGCGACCTCGACGGGATAGCCGAACGAAGCGGCGACGGGACCCGCGTCCTGCAGCATCAAGGCCGGCGTATAGACGGCCATGAAAGGCACGACGAAGCCGGCGATGGCGAGCTTGGTGGCCTGGATGCCGATCTTGAGGCCGCTTTCCTTCGCCATGGGCGCCGCGGCGAAGGCGGCGAGCGCCACCGGCGGGGTGAGGTCGGCCATGATGCCGAAATAGAAGACGAACATGTGGCTGACGACCAGCGGCACGCCGAGCGACAGCAGCGCCGGGCCGGCAAGCGAGGAGGTGATGATGTAGTTCGGGATGGTCGGAATGCCCATACCGAGCACAAGGCAGGTGAGCATGGTCAATACTAGCGACAGGAACAGGTTGTTCTCGCCGATGGAGATGATCCAGCCGATGAAGGTGGAGGCGATGCCGGTGAGCGTCAGCGTGCCGATGACGATGCCGACGATGGCGCAGGCGATGCCGACCGGCAGGGCGTTCTTTGCCCCTTCGGCGAGCGAGTCGACGCAAATGCGCAGCGTCTCGCGCCCGCCCTTGAAGGCGAGGCAAGCGACGACGAGCGCCGCGATGACGAGGCTAAGCACGTTGACGCCGAAGCGCATGAAGGATGCCGCGGCGAGACCGAGCGCCAGCCAGAAGACGACGCGGAAGGCGAGCGGTCCGATCAAGGCCGCCAGCGGCGTGCCGAGGATAAGCACGATGGTCAGCGCAAGGCCCATCGTGCCGGCGAAGATCGGCGTGTAGCCGGCAAACAGCAGGTAGACCAGCACGGCGAGCGGCAGCACCAGCGGCCAGTGCTTCCGCACCGCTTCCCAGGGATCGGGCAGTTCCGCCTTGGCCATGCCGTGCAGGCCGGCCTTGCCGGCCTCGAGATGCACCTGCCAGAAGCAGGCGCCGAAATAGAGCAGCGCCGGAATGATCGCCGCCTTGACCACCTCGGCGTAAGGGATGTTCAGCGTCTCGGCCATGATGAAGGCGACGGCTCCCATAACCGGCGGCATGATCTGGCCGCCCATCGAGGAGGTCGCCTCGACCGCGCCGGCAAAGGCGGAGCGGAAACCGAAGCGCTTCATCAGCGGGATGGTGAACTGGCCGCTGGCGACGACATTGGCCACGCCCGAACCGGAGATCGTGCCCATCAGCGCGGAGGACAGCACGCAGACCTGGGCCGGGCCGCCGCGCCATGAGCCGACGAGGCCGAGCGCGAAATCGTTGAACAGCGCGATCATGCCGGCGCGTTCGAGGAAGGCGGCGAAGACGACGAAGATGAAGATGTAGGCTGCCGAAACATAGACCGGCGTGCCGTATATGCCTTCGGTGCCGTAGGCGAAGGTGTCGACCAGCTGGGCGAAATCATAGCCGCGATGGATGAAGGGCGGCGGCAGGTGATTGCCGACGAAGCAATAGGCGAGGAAGAGGAAGGCGATGACCGCCAGCGGCAGGCCCATCAGCCGCCGCGCGGCTTCGAAGACGAGCACCACGAGCAACGCGCCGACGATCAGGTCCGGCGTGGTGAGGAAGCCGGAGCGGCGGATGAGATCGGCATAGAAGACCCAGTTGTAGAGGCCGGTGCCGAAGCCCAGCACGCCGAGTGTCCAGAATGCAGCCTTCGCGGCCAAACCGGTGGCGCGCAGATTGGCGATCAGGCCGAAACCGAGCAGCAGCAGGAAGCCGACATGCATGGCGCGCACCACCTGGCTGGGCAGGCTGCCATAGGCGGCGATGTAGATCTGGAAGACGGAGAAGGCGACGGCGATCAGGAAAGCCGCCTTGCCGGCGAGGCCGTCGCCGAAACCGGGCGGCAGGCCTTCGACTTGTTCTTCGGCGACAGGGAGATGATAGGTGGCCGGATTGCCGTCGGTTGTCGTTCCTGACGTGGCTTCGCTCATCCGACGCACTCCAAAGCGAGCGAATTGTGGTGCGAGGCGCCCCCCTCTGCCCTGCCGGGCATCTCCCCCTCAAGGGGGGAGATTGGCTGTCGTCGCGGCTTTCGCAAATCGCCAACGCCGCAGATGAAATGCCGGCGCCCAAGCTGCTGATCTCCCCCCTTGAGGGGGAGAAGGCCGGCAGGCCAGAGGGGGGTGCCTGACGAAGACATCTCAGCTAGTCGCGCCACTCTTTTTACTTCAGCAGCCCCTTTTCCTTGTAGTATTTCTCCGCGCCGGGATGCAGTGGCACCGGCATGCCGTCCAGCGCCTTGGCCGGATCGATCGCCTTGGCGGCGGCATGGGCGGCGGCCAGCTGGTCGAGATGCTCGAACAGCAGCTTGGTCATCTGATAGGCGGTGTCGTCGGAGACGTCGGCGCGGGTAATCAGGAAATTGCCGACGGCGGCGGTCGCCACATCTTCCGTCTGGCCCTCATAGGTGCCTTTCGGGATAACTACGGAAAGATAGGGCGCGCCGATCTTGGCGACGTCCCCGGCCGGCACGGCGACGACGTTGATGGGAACCGAGGTCGCGAGGTCGCGGATGGAGGCGACGCCGAGGCCGGCCGACTGCAAGGTGGCATCGAGCTGCCGGTTCTTGATCAGCTCGACCGACTCGGCGAAGGGCAGATATTCGACCCGCCCGAGATCCTCGTATTTGAGACCGGCGGAGGCGAAGATGGCGCGCGCGTTGAGCTCGGTGCCCGAGGCCGGCGCGCCGACCGACAGGCTCTTGCCCTTGAGGTCGGCGAGCGTCTTGATGCCGGATTCCTGGCTGGCGACGATCTGGATGTAGTTGGGATAGATCGCGGCGATGCCGCGCAATTTGTCGAGCTTGCCTGGAAAGCCGGCCTCCGTGTTGCCTTCGGCGGCCATCTTGACAGAGTCGCCGAGCGCAAAGGCGATCTCGCCCTTGCCTTGCTGCAACAGGTTGAGGTTCTCGACGGAAGCCTTGGTCGCCTGGACCTGGGTGCGGGCACCTTCGATGCCCTTGCCGTAAATCTCGGACAAAGCCACGCCGAGCGGATAGTAGACACCCGACGTGCCTCCGGTCAGCACATTGATGAATTCCTGCGCCCCGGCCGACATGGCGCCGAGACCAAGCGACAACGCCAAGGCGCCGGCAGCAACAAATTTCGTCCTGAAATCGAGCATATGGTTTTCCTCCTCCTGAAACGGTCGCGCTGCGCCGCCTCCCCGGCGCGACGTTCGTGAGTTTAGACGGGAGAAGCCAAATGCCAACCCGCAATTAGACGAACAGTTGAGTGGCGGCGAAAGGCGCTGGCTTGCGCTCGATTGCTTTGGGGAAGAAAGATTTTCAAGGCGCCTGTCGAAATCGCCCGAGCCCACACGACATAGGTCGGCACGCGACGACGCGGCCTTCAAAGAAACGGGAGAAGACCATGCGATACATGCTTTTGATCTACAATGACGAAGCCGCGATGGCGAATGCGCCAAAAGAGCAGACCCAGCAGGTGCTCGCGGCCTATGGCGCCTATACCGAGGCACTGCACAAATCCGGCGCGTGGCTAGCCGGCGACAGGCTGCGCCCGACCCAGGCGAGCACCTCGGTGCGGTTGGCCGGCGGCAAGACCAATGTGCTCGATGGTCCCTATGCCGATACCAAGGAGCAATTGGCAGGCTTCTACATGATCGAGGTGGCCGACATCGACGCCGCCATCGAATGGGCGGCGCGCTGCCCGGCGGCAAGCACGGGCACGGTCGAGGTGCGGCCGATCTGGGAGATGGCCGACTACATACCCGCGTAGCGAGCCCCGCAATGGATGATCGCTCCGAGATCGCGCGGGCGGCGGCCGAGGCGGCCGCCCGGCGCAGCTATGGAAAGCTGGTCGCCTGGCTCGCGGCCCGCACGCGCGACGTCGCCGGCGCCGAGGACGCGCTGGCCGATGCCTTCGCGGCCGCGCTTGAACGCTGGCCGCGAACCGGCGTGCCCACGCAGCCGGAGGCGTGGCTGCTGGCGGTGGCGCGCCGGCGCGACGTGGACGCCGTGCGGCGGCGGCTGACCGGCGAGGCGGCCCGCGATCACTTGCAGCTGATTGCCGAAGAAATGGAGGCCCGCATGAGCGGCGAGGAGCTGCCGGACGACAGGTTGAGACTGATGTTCGCCTGCGCCCATCCGGCGATCGAATCGAGCGTGCGCGCGCCGCTGATCCTGCAGACGATCCTCGGCTTCGACGCCGCGACCATCGCTTCGGCCTTCCTGGTTTCGCCGGCGGCGATGGGCCAGCGACTGGTGCGGGCCAAGGCGCGTATCCGCGAAACCGGGATTCCGTTTCGCGTGCCGGGGCGGGCGGAACTCGGCGAGCGGCTGGGCGCCGTGCTGGAAGCGATCTACGCCACCTTCGCCGAGGGCTGGTCCGATCCGATCGGCACCGATACCAGGCGACGCAATCTCGCCACCGAAGGCATCTGGCTCGGCCGGCTGGTCGCCTCGCTGATGCCGGACGAGCCGGAGGCGCTGGGCCTGCTGGCGCTGATGCTTTTTGCCGAGGCGCGCCGCTCGGCCAGGCGCGGCCCGGAAGGAGACTTCGTGCCGCTTGCCGAGCAGGATATCGCGCTCTGGGACGACAGCTTGATCGACGAGGCGGAAGCCTTGCTCGTAACCGCCGCGCAAAGGGGGATCATCGGCCGCTACCAGCTGGAGGCCGCCGTGCAGTCCGCCCACACGGCGCGCCGGCGCGGCAGCGGCACCGACTGGACGGCGATCCACCAGCTTTATGACGCACTGCTGGAAGTGGCCGGCTCACCGGTGGTGGCGATCAACCGCGCGGTGGCGATTGCCGAAACCGAGGGCGCCTTGGCTGGGTTGGCGGCTCTTTACGTGCTGGGCGACGACAGGCGGCTGCAGGACTATCAGCCCTATTGGGCCGCCCGCGCCGGCCTGCTGGCCAGGCTCGGCAACATCAAGCACGCCGCCGAAGCCTACGACCAGGCGATCGGCCTCGAACGCGATCCGGCGCTGCGGCGTTTCCTGCAGGGCGAGAAGGCGAAGCTGGGCAGGAATTAATGCCTGTCACCCAGAAGCGCGCACGGTTCCGGGATAACGACATGCATTAAAACAAAGACATAGAAGCGCGTCGCCTGAATCCGTTTCGCGCGACGCGCATTAGGCTTGCGGCCACATCTCATGGGATGCGTTCAGCTTGCGGATCAGCTCATGCCGGCGCAGCCTGGCCCACAGGCGTTCGATGTTCGGCCAGGCGTCACGCGCTTTCTCGACCTCAGGATGCCAGGCTATCAGCATGACGAGATAGATGTCGGCCAGCGAGAGCGCCTCGCCGGCCAGCCAGTCACGGCCGGCGAGCGCCCGGTCGACAACGGCAAAGCCGCGATCCATCTCGGCGACGGCGGCTTTCTTCACCGCTTGCACGCCTTCGCCATCCACGGTGTAGCGGTGCGCGTAATAGAGCCTCAGGATGGCCGGGTAGAGCACCGACGACAAGAAGGCCATCCAGCGCAGGAAATCGGCACGGCCGGACGAGCCCGTTTCCGGCGCCAGACGCGCTTCAAGGTGGCGCTCGGCCAGCAGAATGCAGATCGCCGCCGATTCGGTCAGCGAATGACCATCCGGCAAGGTCAGCACCGGCACCTGGTTCAGCGGGCTGATGGCGAGGAAGGCCGGATCGGGCGAACCCTGCTTCGGCACATCGATCTGTTCGAAGGGCACGCCGGCCATGGCGAGCGCCGCCTCGACGACGAAGCCGCCGCTGCCCGGACGCGTGTAGAGCTTGTACATGAAATCCTCCCGCCGGCCGATTCGGGACAGCGGCACAGGTTTGGATCGAAGCCTCACCTCGCTCAAGCGAAACTACGGGCGCCAGAGGTGTTTTTTTCAGTGGTCCAGTAAGCGGGAGACGATCAACCTGTTGGGTTGGAGGGACAGCGCCCCCTCTGTCCTGCCGGACATCTCCCCCGGGGAGATTGGCCGTCGCGTTGGCTTTCGCCAATCTCCAACGTTGTAAAATCGAGCTAGGCGCCGAAGCTGCTGATCTCCCCCAGGTGGGCCAAGTGGGGGAGATGCCCGGCAGGGCAGAGGGGGCGCGAAGGATCTCGTCGCTCAAGTTGGACGCGCCTAGGCGCCCAGCCCGTCGAACAGGATGGTCGAGAGATAACGCTCGGCGAAGGAGGGGATGACGACGACGAGGTTCTTGCCCTTGTTCTCGGGCCGCGAGCCGACGACGATGGCGGCCTGGAGCGCCGCGCCCGACGAGATGCCGACCGGCACGCCTTCGAGGCGGGCGACGAGGCGGGCATTGGCGACCGAATCCTCGTTCGAAACCCTGACGACCTCGTCATAAATCGAAGTATCGAGGATTTTCGGGGCGAAGCCCGCGCCAATACCCTGGATCTTGTGCGGACCGGGCTGGCCGCCCGACAGCACCGGCGAGGCTTCCGGCTCGACAGCCACGACATGCAGCGACGGCTTGCGCTTCTTCAAGACCTGGCCGACGCCGGTGATGGTGCCGCCGGTGCCAATACCGGCGACGAAGATATCGACCTCGCCATTGGTGTCGTTCCAGATTTCCTCGGCCGTGGTGCGGCGGTGGATCTCGGGATTGGCCGGATTCTCGAACTGCTGCGGGATGATGGCGTTGGGCAGCGTCGCGGCGAGCTCGTCGGCCTTGGCGATGGCGCCCTTCATGCCTTTCGGGCCTTCGGTCAGCACCAGCTCGGCGCCGAGCAGCGCCAGCATCTTGCGGCGCTCGACCGACATCGTCTCCGGCATGGTCAGGATCAGCTTGTAGCCCTTGGCGGCGGCCGCGAAGGCGAGCGCGATGCCGGTGTTGCCGGAGGTCGGCTCAATCAGCGTAGTCTTGCCGGGCGCAATCTTGCCGGCCTCCTCCAGCGCCTCGATCATGGCGACGCCGATGCGGTCCTTGACCGAGGCGATCGGGTTGAAGAATTCGAGCTTGGCCATGAGATTGGCGACGATGCCCTTTTCCTTCGCAAACTTGTCCAGCCTGACCAGCGGCGTGTCTCCGATCGTCTCGGTGATCGAATTGAAGACGCGGCCGCGGCCGGGCACGCGCGCAGAAGTGACGGGCTTGTTCATTGTTTCGCTCCCAAGGCAACAGCACAGGTGGACAGAATAGGGCTTTCAGCCGCGCAAGATAGGCTGCGGTTGGAAAATATCCGAGTGGGGCGGTTGCTCAAAACCACTCGGGACCGGAAATGCATTTTCCGGATTGGCCCATTTCCGGAATGCTTTCGCTGAAAGCGGACGGGTTGAGATCGGAGGCTACTGGCGCGCGGCGATGGCCGCTGCGGCGCCCATCATGAAGCCGGCGGCGGTCCGGTTGAGAATCTTCAGCGCGCGCGGCGATTTGAGGAACCAGCGCGCCTTGGCGGCCAACGCCAGATAGGGCACCAGCACCACGAACAGCACGACGACGGTCAGCGCCGCGAGGATGGCGTAGTCGGCAAGAGTGATCGTCTTCAGGTCGACGATGGTCGGCGTGATGGCGAGGTAGAAGATCATCGTCTTCGGGTTGCCGAGCGTGACCGTCAGCCCGGCGATGAAGCTCGACGCCAGTCCGCCCTTGGCCTTGCGCGCCTCGACGGTCTCGGGCGTGATGCCGCTGGTCCAGAAGCGCCAGGCGAGGAAAGCCAGATAGGCGACGCCGGCCCATTTGATGGCGAGGAAGACCATGCCGAAGGTCTGGGCGACGAAGGCGAGCCCGAGCACCACGGCGGTGAGATAGGTGAGGTCGCCGAGCATCAGGCCGAACGACATGGCGAGCGACGAACGGAAGCCGGAGCCGAGCGCGCGGGCAACGAGCGCGGTGACGCCCGGGCCTGGAATGGCGGCGGCGATGCCGAGCGCGGCACTGTAAGCGAGGAATCCGGTGAGTGTCATGGTTCAGGCCTAGTGTATGGTTCCGCAAGGGACCGGTGTGGAGCCGGGCTTTTATCATGATGAGGGGTCGACGGTAATTCCCTCGCGGCGGGATTTGTTGCGCCAACTCGGCCGGGAGCTGGTCCCCTCGTTGGCAGACCGCATACCTTGGGAATTGGCCGAAACGACCAGTCCCGTCGTCATTCTAGGGCGGAGCAAGGAGCGAAGCGACGCGCGCAGACCCTAGAATCCATTCCGTGATATCCGAGCGCTGCCGCGGTGCAGAATTCTGCTCCGCTGCATTCCACGACTCAGGTCACGGCATGGATTCCAGGGTCTTCGCGACGCCGCTTCGCGGCTGCTCCGCCCTGGAATGACGAGGCTGAGGGGCTTCCGCCAGTCCCGGGGCGTTTGCGCTGATTTCGCGGAAATGGACGGTGAAATTTACCTGCAACAAGCGGCGGATTTCAGATTCCTGCTGAGGAGCTAGCCGCCATATGTAATACGCCAGATGGTGCCGTTGCCGTCCTCGGTGAGGATCAGCGCGCCGTCCTTCGCCACGGCCACACCGACCGGCCGGCCCCAGACCGCGTCGTCGGCAATGACGAAGCCGGTGGCGAAGTCCTCGTATTCGCCGGTCGGCTTGCCGTCCTTGAATTTCAGCCGCACCACCTTGTAGCCGGTGCGCATGTCGCGGTTCCACGAACCGTGCAAGGTGACGAAAGCGTCGCCCTTGTATTCGGCCGGGAAATTGCCGCCGTCGTAGAAGGCGATGTTGAGCGGGGCCGAATGCGCCTGCATCAGCACGTCGGGCATCGCGACCTTGCCGGCGAGGTCCGGCCGCGCGCCCTTGAAGCGCGGATCCTCATGGTCGCCGATATAATACCAGGGCCAGCCGTAGAAGGCGCCCTCCTTGACGGCGGTGGCGTATTCGAAGGGGACGTCGTCGCCGAGCTCGTCGCGCTCGTTGACGACGCACCAGAGCGCGCCCGTCGCGGGTTGCACGGTCATGCCGGAACAGTTGCGCAGGCCGGTGGCGACAATCCGGCGGTTGCTGCCGTCGGGATCGAAGGCCAGGACGTCGGCGCGGCCCTGTTCCGCGCCCCAGGTCGCGCCCAGCGGCTGCGATTTCACCCAGGCTTCGAGGCCGCCCTTCGGCCTGGCGCCCATATCCTCGGCGATGTTGGAGCCGGAGCCGACCGACAGGTAGAGCGTCTTGCCGTCGGGCGAGAAGGCGATGTCGCGCGTCCAGTGATGGCTGGCCGGGATTTTGGCGACGATGGTCTCCGGCCCGCCGGACGCCTCCAGATCACCGTCGCGATAGGGGAAGCGGACGACGCTGTCGCTGTTGGCGACATAGACCCATTGCGGCTTGTCGCCGGGCGGATAGAAGGCGATGCCGTAGGGTCGGGTCAGGCCCTTGGCGAAGATCGATTTCTCGGCGGGCTCCGCGCTGCCGGCGGCCAGGCGGTAGACGCGCACCTGGTTTGCCCGGCTGTCGGCCACGAAGAGGTCGCCATTCGGCGCCACGCGCACGACGCGAGGGCCGTCGACGCCCGATGCGACGAGCTCGGCCGAAAAGCCGGGCGGAAGCTTCGGCTTGGCGTCCTCGGGGCGATCGGTGACGCCGCCGCCGTTGGAGGCTGACTCGGTTGCATAGGGTTTCCGCAAATCTTGCGGCTTGAGCAGCCTGCGTACCCCAGGCCGGTCGGCCTTCCAGTCGCCGAAGGCCTTTTCGCCGCTGAGCAAGGGTGGATCGGTCTGCTGGGCGAAGGCGCTGCTGGCGACAAGCAGGATAAAGCCCGCAAGCCCGGCAATCCGCATCATGCTCGTCTCCTTCGTTCTCCAATGCACCCGTCGAGCTTCAATGGAGCATCAACGAACGACAGGATATCGGGCAGGCACCGTGAAAGAGAAGCGTGCGCGCGTGGATTTGAGGAGCTGCTCAGCTCTCTTCCACGTCCAGATCGTCGTCGAGCTGCTTTTCCAGCGCGACCAGATCGGCCGGCAACGGCAGGCCCATGGCGCGCAGCTGCCTGAACTTCTCGCGCAGCTGCTCCTGGATCTCGTGCTCGTCCTCGGGCTGATTGACCATTTCCTGGAGCAGAAGGTCGATCTGGGCCTTGAGTGATTCCAGCGCCATGTTTGCCTCCCTCGCGATAAAGCGGTTCGCCGTTTGACGGAAACGGCGAACCGCCTCTATCTCTTAGTATATACGCAATTCCGGACGGAGCCCCGTAACACTTTCCTGGATTTGCGCTTCCTTGCACGCCGCTGCTATCTGAGCATGCGTGAAATCAGCTGCGCGGTATAGTCGACCATCGGTACGATGCGGGCGTAATTCAGGCGCGTCGGGCCGATGACGCCGAGCGCGCCGATGACGCGGGCATCCTTGTCGCGATAGGGCGCGACGACCAGCGACGAGCCGGAGAGCGAAAACAGCTTGTTCTCCGAGCCGATGAAGATGCGCACGCCGGGCCCTTCCTCGGCAAGGTCGAGCAGCTGCAAGAGCCCATCCTGGGTCTCCAGGTCCTCGAACAGATGGCGCAGCAATTCGAGATCGGCCTGGGCGGTGACGTTCTCCAGAAGGTTGGCGCGGCCGCGCACGATGAGGCGCGCCGGCAGGCCGCTTTCGGCGCCGGCCCAGACCGCCAGGCCTTTCTCGACCAGGTCCTGCGACAGCGTGTCGAGCGCCGCCCTGGTCTCGTCCTTGATGCGGGCGATCTCGATACGGGCCTCGGCCAGCGTGCGGCCTCTGATATGCGCGTTGAGGAAGTTCGACGCCTCGTGCAATTGCGAGACGGTGATGCCGGCCGGCAGGTCGACGACGCGATTCTCGACATCGCCGTTCTGCGACACGAGCACGGCAAGCGCCTTGGTCGGTTCGAGCTGGATGAATTCGATGTGCTTCAGCGCCACCTCGTTCTTGGAGGCGAGCACCAGCCCGGCGCCGCGCGACATGCCGGACAGCATCTGGCTGGCCTCGGTCAGCATATGCTCCAGCGTCGCGCCGGAACCGGAGGCGCGCACCTGCGCCTCGATGGTGCGGCGCTCGTCGTCGGAAAGGTCGCCGAGCTCCATGAAAGCATCGACGAAGAAACGCAGGCCGGTCTGCGTCGGCAAGCGCCCGGCCGAAATGTGCGGCGCGTAGATCAGGCCCAGATGCTCGAGGTCGCTCATCACGTTGCGGATGGTGGCGGGCGACAGCGATGAGGGCAGGATGCGCGACAGGCTGCGCGAGCCGACCGGCTCGCCGTCGCGCAAATAGGATTCGACAATCCGCCGGAAAATATCGCGCGAGCGCGTGTCGAGTGACTGGACTACCGGCGACTGCGACGTCGGATCGACTGGTTTGTTCATTCCGGCGAGAAACCTCCTATAGAAAGATATAGACTTAAGCCGTCCTGGCGCAACCCGGCCGTTTTATCCTGCGCCGTCCTTTTCCTTTGCGACTTGGGCTGCATGCGTCTACAAGCCGGCCACGATTGCGGAACCGAGAAGAAAGCAGGCCGAATGCGCCCCTCCAAACGCCAAGCCGACGAAATGCGCGCCATCTCCTTCGAGCGCGGCGTCTCCAAGCACGCCGAAGGCTCGTGCCTGGTGAAATTCGGCGACACGCATGTGCTGTGCACGGCGAGCCTGGAGGAAAAGGTGCCGGCCTGGATGCGCAATTCCGGCAAGGGCTGGGTGACGGCCGAATACGGCATGCTGCCGCGATCGACCGGCGAGCGCATGCGGCGCGAGGCCTCCGCCGGCAAGCAGGGCGGCCGCACGCTGGAGATCCAGCGGCTGATCGGCCGGAGCTTGCGCGCTGTGGTCGACCTGCAGGCGCTGGGCGAACAGCAGATCACCGTCGACTGCGACGTCATCCAGGCCGATGGCGGCACCCGCACGGCCTCGATCACCGGCGGCTGGGTGGCGCTCTACGATTGCCTGCGCTGGATGGAAGCGCGCCAGATGGTCAGTGTCGCCAAGGTGCTGAAGGATCATGTCGCGGCGATCTCCTGCGGCATCCATGACGGCCAGCCGGTCATCGATCTCGACTATCTGGAGGATTCCTCCGCCGGCACCGACGCCAATTTCGTCATGACCGGAAAGGGCGGCATCGTCGAGATCCAGGGCACGGCCGAGGGCGAGCCGTTTTCCGAGGAGCAATTCGCGGCGCTGATGGGACTGGCCAAGAAAGGGATTTCGCGGCTGGTGAGCCTGCAGCAGATGGCGGTTGCGTAAATCTGAAATGTCGAGCTTGGGCGCCCCCCTCTGTCCTGCCGGACATCTCCCCCCCAAGGGGGAAGATTGGCAGCTTCCGCGCTCCGCTCAGCCCTGCAACGAAGGTGATTGGCGAAAGCCGCAATGGCGGCTGATCTCCCCCATTGTGGGGGGTGAGGAGTGGTCCGCGAAGCGGACGCAAAGCCAATTGCTTGGCTTTGCGAACGACGAACGCCCGAGGGCAGAGGGGGGCGCCTCGTGACTCCCTCGGGGATTCTGGAATCGGCCCTCTACGTCACGGACTTGCATGCCGCCGAAGGCTTCTACCGCGACATCATCGGCCTCGAGCCGCTGGGCAAGGTCGAGGGTCGCCACGTGTTCTTCCGCTGCGGCAACGGGGTGCTGCTTCTGTTCAACGCGGAGGCGACCAAAATCCCGCCGGCGCCGGACGCCAAGCTGAAGGTGCCGCCGCACGGCACGGCCGGCGAAGGCCATCTCTGCTTCACGGCCAGCGCCGAGGAAATCGCGGCGTGGCGCAAGCATCTGGCGGCAAACAACGTCGCCATCGAAAGCGATTTCGAATGGCCGCAGGGCGGCCACTCGATCTATATCCGCGACCCGTCGGGCAATTCGATCGAGTTCGCCGAGCCAAGGATCTGGGGTTTCTGATGCATTCCCTCAACGGAAAGAAGATCGTCGTCGCCAGCCACAATCAAGGCAAGCTGCGCGAGTTCGCCGACCTGATGGCGTCGTTCGGCTTCGAGGCGAAGCCGGCCAAGGAGTACGGCCTGCCGGAACCGGAGGAAAGCGGCACCACTTTCGAGGAAAACGCCTACATCAAGGCATATGCCGCGGCCAAGGCCACCGGCCTGCCGGCGCTGTCGGACGATTCCGGGCTCTGCGTCGACGCGCTCGACGGCGCGCCGGGGGTCTACACCGCCAACTGGGCCGAGAAGCCGGACGGCAGCAGGGATTTCGGCATGGCCATGGAGAAGACCGAAGCGGCGCTGCGGGAAGCCGGCGCGACCGAGCCGGCGCAGCGCACCGGCCGCTTCGTGGCCGTCATCTGCCTGGCTTTTCCGGACGGCGAGGCGGAGTATTACAGGGGCGAAGCGGAAGGCACGCTGGTGTGGCCGCCGCGCGGCACGCTCGGCTTCGGCTACGATCCGGTGTTTTTGCCCAATGGTTTCGACAAGACCTTCGGCGAGATGAGCGCGGAGGACAAGCACGGCTGGAAGCCCGGCCAGGCGACAGCGCTTTCGCACCGCGCCCGCGCGTTCCAGAAATTCGCACAAGCGCGACTGGATTTGGCCCGATTGGATCCGGCCCGAATGGAGTCGACCCCATCGGCGCGATCGGGATCGGCATGAGCACAGTGACCATACCGCTTGACCGAGGCCCTGGCTTCGGCGTCTACATCCACTGGCCGTTCTGCGCGGCCAAGTGCCCTTACTGCGACTTCAACAGCCACGTCCGCCACCAGCCGGTCGACCAGGAGCGTTTTGCCCGTGCGTTCGAGACCGAATTGGCGACCATGCGCGCCCGCACCGGGCCGCGCGAGGTGACCAGCGTCTTCCTCGGCGGCGGCACCCCGTCGCTGATGAAGCCGGAAACGGTCGGCGCTGTGCTCGAGGCGGTGGCAAAGAACTGGACGGTGCCGGCCGGCATCGAGGTGACGCTGGAAGCCAACCCGTCCTCGGTCGAGGCCGAACGTTTCCGCGGCTACCGCGCCGCCGGCGTCAACCGCGTGTCGCTGGGCGTGCAGGCGCTGAACGACAAGGACCTGCGCTTCCTCGGGCGATTGCACAATGTCGAGGAGGCGTTGTCGGCAATAGGCCTGGCGCGGGAGATATTCCCCCGCCTCTCCTTCGACCTGATCTACGCGCGGCCTGGCCAGACGCCGGAAGCCTGGGGGGCGGAGCTGAAGCAGGCGATCGACCACGCCGCCGACCACCTTTCGCTCTACCAGCTCACCATCGAGGAGGGCACGCCCTTCCATGCGCTTTACGCGGCGCGCAAGTTCACGCTGCCCGATAACGACCACGCCGCCGACCTCTACGCGATGACGCAGGAGGTGACGGCAGCGCATGGCCTGCCGGCCTATGAGATTTCCAACCACGCGCAACCAGGCGCCGAGAGCCGGCACAATCTGACCTACTGGCGCTACGGCGAATATGTCGGCGTCGGCCCTGGCGCGCATGGCCGCTTCGTCGAGAACGGCCGCCGCACGGTGACAATAGCGGAGAGAATGCCGGAGACCTGGGCCAATCTGGTCGAGGCCAGGGGACACGGCGTCACCGGCGGCGAGATTCTGACCCGCGCCGAAGAAGCCGACGAATTCCTGCTTATGGGGCTGCGGCTCGCCGAGGGCATCGACCTGCAACGCTACGAGGCGCTGTCAGGGCGTGGCCTGTCCAGTTCGCGGCTCTCGGTGCTGCAGGAGGAGGGGCTGGTCGCGCCGGTCGGCAATGCCCGGCTGCGCGCCACGACCGCCGGCATGATCGTGCTGGATGCGGTGGTGGCGGATTTGGCGCGATAATCCAGCACCTTCGTCATTCTCGGGCTTGACCCGAGAATCCATGCCGTGACCTATGCGAAGGGCGCGGCGGTCCAGGATTCTGCACCGTTGGTGGCGCTTCGATGTAACGGCATGGATTCCAGGGTCTGCGCGCGTCGCTTCGCTCCTTGCTCCGCCCTGGAATGACGAAGCGTGAGCGGCCTGCGCTCATTTACAATGCTCTAAGCGTCATGCTTCTGGCGGTGCTTGCCGCGGTGCTTCTCGCCTTGCGCCTCGCCGGCACGGACCGGCTTCGCCTCGGCCTTGTCGCCGCGGCCACCTTGCTGGGCGGTTATCGGATTTGGGTGAATGCCCTCGCGGGCGGTTTTGCCTTCAAGTCGGCTGATAAAAATGTCGAAGCGATTGGGCATCGTCCGGTCCTGCCTCCTCCCGGGGAATCAGGGTTTAAATTCGCCGTTGCCGGTTTCGTTCCTCACTGTGGCGAAGGCATGGCGAGTTTCTTCGATAGACCTCACGTTTTGCAACGAGGCGTCAGTCATGCCAAACAGATCTGGTTCTTTCGCAATTCCGGACGGAAAACCGCGACACACTTTTCCTGGAATTGCTTGAAATGAGGGGCATTCGGTGACCGGCGACAAACGCAGCTATCTGATCGGGCAGAGCGAGGTCGCGGCGCGGCCGCTTGCGCCGGCGCTTTACCTGGTGGCGACGCCGATCGGCAACCTCGCAGACATCACGCTGCGGGCGCTGGAGACGCTGGCCGCCGCCGACATCGTCGCCTGCGAGGACACGCGCGTCTCGCGGGTGCTGCTCGAACGCTACGGCATCCGCCGCCGCACCACCGCCTATCATGAGCACAATGCCGCCGAGGCAGGGCCAAAACTGATCGAGGCGCTGGCGGCGGGGCAGAGCGTGGCGCTGATCTCGGACGCCGGCACGCCGCTGGTCTCGGATCCGGGCTACCGGCTGGTCGGCGAGGCGCTGGAGCAAGGCATCCGCGTGGTGCCGATTCCTGGGCCCTCAGCCGCGCTCGCCGCGCTGACCGCCTCCGGCCTGCCCTCCGATGCTTTCCTGTTCGCCGGTTTTCTGCCCACCAAGACGGGACAGCGGCTGACGAAGCTCGAAAGCCTCAAGCAGGTGCCGGCGACGCTGATCTTCTTCGAGTCGCCGCGCCGGCTGGCCGAGACGCTTGGCGCAATGGTCGAGGCGCTTGGCGGCAGTCGCCGAGGCGCGATCGGGCGCGAGCTCACGAAGACGTTCGAGGAGATGCGCACCGGAACGCTGGGGGAGCTTGCCGACCACTACGCGGCGGCCGACACGCCAAAGGGCGAGATCGTCATTTGCGTCGGCCCGCCGGAAGCGATGGAGGAGCAGCCGGCGGACATCGACCGCCTCCTGCTCTCGCTCGCCGCCGAAATGCCGGCGTCGAAGGCAGCGGCCGAGGCCGCGAAGATGACCGGCGGCCAGAAGCAGGCGCTGTATCGGCGGCTCTTGGAACTGAAGGATGCCGGCGGTGGCTGAACGCACCGTCGGCCATCGCCGAAAAGCCTATCGGCGCGGCCATCGCGGCGAGTGGCTGGCGGCGCTGGCGCTGATGCTGAAAGGCTATCGCATCCTCGCCCGCCGACATCGCACCAAGCTCGGCGAGATCGACCTGATCGCCCGGCGCGGCGACCTCGTGCTGTTCGTCGAGGTCAAGGCGCGACGGACGCTGATCGAGGCGATGGAAGCGATCGGCCAAGAATCGGAGCGCCGCATCGAGGGCGCGGCGGATTTATGGCTGTCGCGCCAGCCGGATTACGGGCGGCTTTCGATGCGTTTCGACATGGTGGCCGTGCTACCCTGGCGCTGGCCGGTGCATGTCGAGAACGCGTTTTATGGAAGGAATTGAGGGCCTATCCTACGAGATGTCGGCGGGACAGCGCCCCCTCTGGCCTGCCGGCCATCTCCCCCACGAGGGGGGAGATCAGATTTCGCTGTCGCTTTCGCCAATCATCCGCGTTGTAGAGTCGGCGGGGCGCCGAAGCTGCCAATCTCCCCCCTCGTGGGGGAGATGCCCGGCAGGGCAGAGGGGGGCGCGAAGGAACTCGGCGTTACCCAATGAGCGGCCCTGCCGCTCACCCCCAGACCATCAGCGCCGCCAGCCCGACGATACCCACCACAAGCCGCCACCAACCGAACAGCGCGTAGCCGTTGCGTGAGACGTAACCAAGCAGGAAGCGGACCACGAGCAACGCGGTGACGAAGGCGGCGACGAAGCCGATGGTGATGATCGGCAGGTCGGCCGAAGTCAGCACGTTGCGGTTCTTGTAGAGGTCGAAGGCGAAGGCGCCGACCATGGTGGGCATGGCGAGGAAGAACGAGAATTCGGCCGCCGCGCGCTTGTCGACGCCCATCAGCAACGCGCCGACGATGGTCGAGCCCGAGCGCGAGGTGCCGGGGATCAGCGACAGGCACTGGAACAGGCCGATCTTCAGGTAAAGGCTGGTCGGGAAGCGCTCGACATCGTGATGGACCGGCTTGAAGTTGATGCGGTCGACGACGAGCAGCACCACGCCGCCGATGATCAGCATGATGCAGATCAGCCGCGGCGATTCGAACAGGATGGTCTTGATGAAATCATGCGCCAGCGCGCCGATGACCGCGGCCGGCAGGAAGGCGATGAGGATGCCGATGACGAAATGCCGGGTCTGCGGGTCGCCGGGCAGCTTGACAAGCATCAGCCAGAGCCGGCTGAAATAGACGCTGAGGATGGCCAGGATCGCGCCGAGCTGGATCAGGATCTCGAAGGCCTTGCCGGTGGAATGGAAGCCGAGGAAATGGCCGGCAAGCAGGATGTGGCCGGTCGAGGACACCGGGATGAACTCGGTCAGGCCCTCCAAAAGCCCAAGCAGCAGCGCTTCGACGATGGTCTGGCTTTCCATGGCAACCTCTGCTTTCGAATGACGGCTTGAGCATGATGCCGAAAAGTGTGAAGCGGTTTTCGGACGACATCATGCTCCAAGGGACGGGCTTGCTTGTCATGGCGCGGAAGTCCCCCTATAGGTCGCAGCACCATGACCGCCCTGGAATCGGGCGGCCAAGACTTACCGGCGCCGTTAGCGATTCGCCAGTGCGCCCTATCATCGCGGAACCATGCTGACGCTTTTCCATCATCCGATGTTCGCCACCTGCCGGTTCGTCCGCCTCGCCTTCGGCGAGTATGGCGAGGAGCTGGCGCTGATCGAGGAAAAGCCTTGGACGCGACGCAAGGAGTTCCTGGCGCTGAACCCGGCCGGCACGCTGCCGATCCTGCTTGCCGAAGGCGACGTGCCGATCGTCGGCGCCATGGTGATCGCCGAGTACCTCGACGAGACGCGCGGCGTCTTGAAGCGCGACAAGCGCCTGTTCGCCGAAGACCCGATGCAGCGCGCCGAAATCCGCCGGCTGACCGACTGGTATCTCAGCAAGGCCGAAAGCGAGGTCACCCGCCACCTGGTGCGCGAGCGCGTGCTGAAGCCGGTGATGCCCGAGACCGCCGGAGGCGGCTCGCCGGATTCGGCGGCGATCCGCGCCGCGCGCTCCAACATCCGCCAGCACATGAAATACACCAATTGGCTCGCCGGCACCCGCCATTGGCTGGCCGGCAGCAAGGTGACCTATGCCGATCTCGCGGCGGCGGCGACGCTTTCGGTGCTCGATTATCTCGGCGAGATCGACTGGCGCGAGCATACCGCCGCGCGCGAATGGTACACGCGGGTGAAATCGCGGCCGTCGTTCAGGCCGCTGCTCTCCGACCGGGTGCGTGGCCTGTCTCCGGTGTCGCATTATGCGGACCTCGACTTCTGATAAGCTGCGCGCGCTGATCGACGCGGAGGCACGCCGCGCCGGCTTCGACGCGGTCGCCGTCACCCGGCCGGACGCGATCCCGCTGGCGCCGGCAAGGCTCGCCGAATTCGTATCCGACGGTTTTCACGGCTCGATGGAGTGGATCGCCGAAACGATTCAGCGGCGGGCCGAACCCTCGGAACTGTGGCCCGAGGTGCGCTCGATCATCGTCCTGGCCATGAATTACGGCCCGGACCGCGATCCGCGCGATATCCTTGCAAAGCGCGACCGCGGCGCGATCTCCGTCTATGCGCAAAACCGCGACTATCACGACGTGATGAAGGGCCGGCTGAAGGAGATCGCCGGCAAGATCGTCGCCCGCGCCGGCGGCGACGTGAAGGTGTTCGTCGATACGGCGCCTGTCATGGAAAAGCCGCTGGCGGAAGCGGCGGGGATAGGCTGGCAGGGCAAGCACACCAATCTGGTGAGCCGCGCGCATGGTTCATGGCTGTTCCTCGGCACGATCTTCACCACCGCCGAGCTGGAACCGGACAAAGCCGAGATCGACCATTGCGGCTCCTGCCGCGCCTGCCTCGACATCTGCCCGACCGATGCGTTCCCGGCGCCCTACCGGCTCGACGCGCGGCGCTGCATCTCCTACCTCACCATCGAGAACAAAGGGCCGATCCCGCGCGAGTTCCGCGAAAAGATCGGCAACCGCATCTATGGCTGCGACGATTGCCTAGCCGCCTGTCCGTGGAACAAGTTTGCAAGTGCTGCCGCGGAAGCGAAGCTTGCCGCCCGCGACGATTTGCGCGAGCCGCCGCTTTCGCAGCTGCTTGCGCTCGACGACGCGGCGTTCCGGTCCTTCTTCTCGGGCTCGCCGATCAAGCGCATCGGCCGCGACCGCTTTATCCGCAACGTGCTGATCGCCGCCGGCAATTCGAGCGACGCGTCGCTCGTACCGATCGTCCGTGGTCTGCTCGGCGATGCCGCGCCGCTGGTGCGGGGTGCGGCAATCTGGGCCCTGTCGCGGCTGCTCTCCGACCGCGAATTTGGCGACCTTGCCGCTACGGCTTCGAAGGCCGAAACCGATGCGGCCGTCCGAGAGGAATGGCTGGCGGCGCCGGCACATTCCGCAAGGGCCGATTGATAGGGGTACACTGATGGGCGAAAGACGCTTCTTGATCTTCGGCGCCGGCTATTCCGGCAAGGCTTTCGCGCGGGCCAACGAGCAGCACGCACCGGTCTTCGGCACGACCCGGGCGCCGGAGAAGTTCGAAGCGCTGAGATCGGCCGGCATCGAGCCGCTGCAATTCGATGGCTCGCTGTCGCCCGACCTCGGCGACGCCCTTGCAAGGACGACGCATCTCATCGTCTCGATCGCTCCCGACGAAGCCGGCGACCCGGTGCTCAACGCCGCCGGCGAAACGATCCGGGCAAATATGCCGGCGCTGGAATGGATCGGCTATCTTTCCACCGTCGGCGTCTATGGCGACCATGGCGGCGCCTGGGTGGACGAGACCAGCGTGTGCAAGCCGGTGTCGAAGCGCTCGGTGATGCGGGTGGCGGCCGAACAGGAATGGCTGGGGCTGGGCCGCGAGATGGCAAAGCCGGTGGCGGTGCTGCGGCTGTCCGGCATCTTTGGCCCCGGCCGCAACGTGCTGGCCAATCTCGAGGACGGCACGGCGCGGCGGCTGGTCAAGCCCGACCAGGTGTTCAACCGCATCCATTGCGCCGACATCGCCGGCGCGCTTTGGCATCTGGCCGCAAACGATCTCGGCGGGATTTTCAACGTCACCGACGACGAGCCGGCGCCGCCGCAGGATGTCGTCGCCTATGCCGCCGGGCTGATGGGTATCGAGCCGCCGCCCGAAATTGCCTTCGAAACCGCCCAACTTTCGCCTATGGCGCGTTCTTTCTATGGCGAGAACAAACGCGTCGCCAACAGGGCGATCAAGGCGGCCGGCTACCGCTTCCGGTTTCCGAACTATCGCGTGGCGCTGGAGCGGATGTGGGCCGACGGCAACTGGCGGGACGGAGAGCCGCGCAGCCCGATGAACCGCTCGTGATCGAAGCGCCGCGCGCGGCGTGGTATGATTCGCACTCAGAGAGTGCGTCGCGCCAACGAATTTGACTGGATGGGGACCCGGCCCGATGACGTTGCGATCGCTGCCCGACAGGAAGCCGTTCCTGACCGCCGCGCTGGCGCTGGTGACTTTAGCCGCGCTGGCGGCGGCCGCGATTTCGGCCGAACCCCGCGCGAAGGACCTGTTCGGCGCCAGGAAGCTGCCGGCCGTCGCGCCGGCGCAATCCTTCGGCTTCTACTCCAAGGGCTGCTTCACCGGCGGCGTGGCGCTGCCGATGGACGGCCCGACCTGGGAAGTGATGCGTCCGTCGCGCAACCGCCGCTGGGGCCATCCGGCGATGATCGCGCTGATCGAAAAACTGTCGCGCGATGCGGTCGCGGACGGCTGGCCGGGTCTTTTGATCGGCGACGTTTCGCAGCCGCGCGGCGGGCCGATGATGACGGGCCATGCCTCGCACCAGATCGGGCTGGACGCCGACATCTGGTTGACACCGATGCCGAAGCGGCCGCTGACCACGGCGCAGCGCGAGACCATCAGCGCGACACTGATGGTCGACGAAAAGACGCATCTGGTGAAGGACGCGCTGTGGACGCCGCAGCACACACGTCTCCTGAAGCGCGCGGCCAGCTACGCGGAGGTCGAGCGCATCCTGGTCAACCCCGGCATCAAGAAGAAGCTCTGCGACACCGTCACCGGCGACCGCTCCTGGCTGCGCAAGATCCGGCCGTTCTGGGGCCACGACTATCACTTCCACATGCGCATCGGCTGCCAGCCGGGGTCGCCCTTGTGCAAGGCGCAGGAGGCGACGCCGGAGGACGACGGCTGCGGCAAGCCGCTTGCCTGGTGGTTCACCGAGGAGCCGTGGCGGCCGAACAAGAACCCTGACGCGCCCAAGGCGCGCGACCTGATGACGATGGCCAATTTGCCGAAGCAATGCCAGGATGTGCTGAACGCGCCCGATGCGCCTTCGCTGGAGGCGGTGACCTATCATGACGGCGGCGCGGCGGCGGTCGCCGTGGCCGAACCGCAGCCGACCGAGCCGGTGCAAACGATCTCGAGCGAGAACGCGGCGCTTCCGGCGGCGGCAAGCGCTTTTGCGCCAACGCCCGCGATCGGCATCCCGCTGCCAAGACCCAGACCGGGGAACTAGTGGCACTGCACAGGGATTTTGACCGGTCGGCTCTGTTTGCGGTGGCAGGTGGCATGTGTTGGAGATTGCCCGAAACGCCCATCGCGATCGTCATTCTAGGGCGGAGCAGGAGCGAAGCTCCGTCGCGAAGACCCTAGAATGACGACGTTGAGCGGCTTCAACCAATCCCCGGCGTTTGCGCTGATTTCACGGAAATGAACGGAAAATCGTGCACCAAGACAAACGGCAACCTTTCAAAATCCCTGTGTCGGGGAACTAGCGCGTTCCACCGTTTCACGAAACGGCGAAACGCCCTATCTCTTCGCTTTGACGCAATTCCGGACGGAAGGTTACGGCGAAGGCGCCGAGCCTAACCGCTCACACTTCCTGGAATTGCCCTAAGGCGCAAGCGGGCTTCCCCTTTGCGGGGTCATGCGCTAGTCAATCGATTGAAACGGCGCAGTGGCGCCGCAACGAGGACGATCAAGAGCATGGCAGGCGAAGACGAGAAGGGGCTGCGATTTCCGGTCCTGATCGGCGACATTGGCGGCACCAATGCGCGCTTCTCCATCGTGCTCGACGCCAATTCCGAAGCGACCGAGCCGCAAATCGTCCAGACCGCCAATTTCAAGACCATCGACGAAGCGATCCAGGCGGCGGTGCTCGACCGTTCGTCGATCCAGCCGAATTCGGCGGTGCTGGCGGTGGCAGGCCCGGTTGACGGCGACGAGATCCGTCTCACCAATTGCCCCTGGGTGGTCAAGCCGCACCAGATGTTCGCCAATCTGGGCCTGAGCGAAGTGGTGGTTCTCAACGATTTCGAGGCGCAGGCACTGGCCGTTGTGGCGCTCGGCGAAGAGCATATGGAAAAGATCGGCGGCGGCACGCCGGAGCTCAATGCCGGGCGCGTCGTGCTCGGCCCGGGAACCGGGCTCGGCGTCGCCGGCCTGATCTACGCGCTCCACCACTGGATCCCGGTGCCGGGCGAGGGCGGGCACATGGATATCGGTCCGCGCACGGCGCGCGACTTCGAAGTGTTCCCGCATATCGACAAGCTGGAAGGCCGCATCTCCGGCGAGCAGATCCTGTGCGGGCGTGGACTGGTCAATGTCTATCGCGCCGTGGCCAAGGCCGACGCCAGGCCGGCGCCGTTCACCACGCCTGCCGAGGTCACCGCGGCGGCGCTGTCCAAATCCGATCCGGTGGCGGAGGAGGCGCTGGCGCTGTTCGTCACCTGCCTCGGCCGAACCGCGGGCGATCTGGCGCTGGTGTTCATGAGCCGCGGCGGCGTCTTCCTCACCGGCGGCATCGCGCAAAAAATCGTGCCGGCGCTGAAAGCCGGCAATTTCCGCGCCGCCTTCGAGGACAAGGCGCCGCACAGCGCGCTGATGCGCGAAATACCGGTCTATGTCATCACCCATCCGCTGGCGGCGCTGCTCGGGCTTGCCGCCTATGCCAGGACGCCGTCGCTGTTCGGCGTGCAGACGGCGGGCCGGCACTGGCGGGCATAGGGGTTTCGGGCTTCCGGCAACCGCCCGCCAGGCCTGGATCCGGAACCGCGACGAAGTTTCGCCATAGGCAAGCCGTAGCCGGGACGCTAAGAGGGTGCCGAATTGCGGCCCGAAGAGAACCACGAAGCGCTTCCGATTTGACAAACCCAAGCAAGCCAAAAGCCCGGCCAGGCGAAGTCACGGCGGTGCTGCGCCGTATCATCGCGGAAAACGGTCGCGACCATCGCTGGTCGTATGCGGTCGTCATCGTCTGTTCGCTGCTGGTTTCGGGCGCGACCGCCTTCTCGGCCTGGGTCATGGCGCCGATGGTCAACGAGATCTTCTACGAACGGCGCGGCGACGCGATCGTCTGGATCTGCGCCGGCTTCATGGGCGCCTTCATCGTGCGCGGCTTCGCCGGCTACGGCCAGGCGATTGCCTTGGCCACGATCGGCAACAATCTCGTTGCCCGCTACCAGAAGCGCATCTTCGACCATCTGATGCGGCTCGGCGTCGATTTCTTCAGCGACACACGTTCCGGCCGCCTGGCTGCGCAGGTGGACGAGAATGTCGGCGGCATCCGCGACCTGCTGTCCTTGACATTGATTTCGATCACCCGCGACGCGGTGACACTGGTCGGCCTCGTCGCCCTGATGGTCTACCAGGATCCGGTCCTGTCGCTCAGCTCCCTGCTGATCGGGCCGCCGCTGATCTGGGCCGTCGTCTACATCACCCGCCGGGTGCGCAAGATCAACCGGGAGTCCGTGCTGATCAACTCGCGGCTGACCGGGTCCATCCAGGAGGCCACGCAAGGCATCGCCATCGTCAAGGCCTTCACCATGGAGGACGAGCTGGCGCGCCGCATCGGCATCATGGCCGACACGGCCGAGCAGCGCAGCAACAAGATCGCCCGCGTCTCGGAGCGGCTGTCGCCGATTTCGGACATGCTGGCCGGCCTCGCCGTCACCGCCGTCATCGCTTATTCCGGCTATCGGGCACTGGTGCTGGGCCAGCCGCCGGGCGCGGTGTTTTCCTTCATCACCGCGCTGATCCTTGCCTATGATCCGGCGCGGCGCTTGGCGCGCATGCAGGTGACGATGGAACGCGCGCTGGTCAATGCGCGCATGATCTACGAGCTGCTCGACCTCGAGCCGAAGCAGAGCGACGCGACCGACGCGGTCGAGGCCAGGATCACCACCGGCGAGGTGCGCTTCAGCAATGTGACGTTCGGCTACAGCGCCGACATGCCGGTTCTGAGAGACCTGAGCTTTACCGCCGCCGCCGGTAAGGTGACGGCGGTCGTCGGCGCCTCGGGTGCCGGCAAGTCGACGATGGTGGCGCTGCTGCAGCGCTTCTACGACGTCGACATGGGCAGCATCGAAATCGACGGCCAGGACATCTCGAAGGTGACGAAGCGCTCGCTGCGCCAATCGATCGCCTATGTCTCGCAGGCGCCCTACCTGTTCGAAGGCACGATCCGCGACAACATCCGCTACGGCCGGCTCTCGGCCGCCGATGCCGAGATCGAGCAGGCGGCGAAACAGGCCGCCGCCGACGAGTTCATCCGCCAGCAGCCGCAAGGCTACGACACGCCGGTCGGCGAGAACGGCGCGACCCTTTCCGGCGGCCAGCGCCAGCGCGTCTCGATCGCGCGGGCGATCGTGCGCCAGGCGCCTATCCTTTTGCTCGACGAGGCGACCTCGGCGCTCGACAACGAGGCGGAGGCGCGCGTCCAGGAAGCGCTCACCCACGTCATGGAAGGCCGCACCACCATCGTGATCGCGCACCGGCTGTCGACCGTGGTCAATGCCGACCGCATCATCGTGCTGGAAGAAGGGCGGCTGGTCGAGGAAGGCACGCATGCCTCGCTGATGGCCGACCCGCACAGCATCTATGCCCGCTTCCATCGCATTCAGGGCAAGAAGGGGCTGGGGCTTGTCGACGACGTCAAGCCAATCCAAACTTCACAGCGCGCCAAGAAGGCGGTCGGGAGGAAGGCATGAGCGAAGCAGGCGATATGGGCCTGGTAGTGGTGGGCGCCGCCGGCCGCATGGGACAGACGCTGATTCGCGCCATCCACACCATGCCCGGCGCGCGCGTCGCCGCCGCGGTCGAGCGGCCTGGCTCACCCTATCTCGGCAAGGATGCCGGCGAGCTCGCCGGCATCGGCATCATCAACGTGCCGATCGTCGACGATCCGCTGCCGGCCTTCGCCAAGGCGAGCGGCGTGCTCGATTTCACCGCGCCAGCCGCAAGCGTCGAGTTCGCCGGCTACGCGGCACAGGCGCGCATCGTCCATGTCATCGGCACCACCGGCTGCTCGGCCGACGACGATGCCAGGATCGCGGCCGCGGCGCGCCATGCGACGATCGTCAAATCCGGCAATATGAGCCTCGGCGTCAATCTGCTGGCGGTGCTGGTCGAGCAGGCCGCGAAGGCGCTCGAGCCGGAAGATTTCGATATCGAGATCCTGGAAATGCACCACAAGCACAAGGTCGACGCGCCGTCCGGGACGGCGCTGCTGCTCGGCGGGGCGGCGGCGAAAGGGCGCGGCATCGATCTCGCCGACAACAGCGTGCGGGTGCGCGACGGCCATACCGGCGTGCGCAAGGCGGGCTCGATCGGCTTCGCGGCACTGCGCGGCGGCTCCGTCGTCGGCGACCACAGCGTGATCCTCGCCGGCACTGGCGAGCGCATCACGCTTTCCCACCACGCCGAGGACCGCGCAATCTTCGCCCGCGGCGCGGTAAAAGCCGCGCTTTGGGCGCGCGCGAAGAAGCCGGGGCTTTATTCCATGCGGGACGTGCTCGGCCTGAGCTGAGGCGGCCTGTTCTTCCAACGCAATTCCGCGCGGAAAACCGCTACATTTTCGCGGAATTGCTCAAATCCAACCACCTATCAGGAGCAAACATGTCGGGAACTCTCGTGCTTGTGCGCCACGGCCAGAGCGAATGGAACCTGAAGAACCTGTTCACCGGCTGGCGCGACGTCGACCTGACCGAGCAGGGCAATGCGGAGGCGCTTGCCGCCGGCGAGAAGCTCAAGGCGCGCGGCCTGAAATTCGACATCGCCTATACGTCGGCGCTGAAGCGGGCGCAGGAGACCTGCCAGCACATCCTCGACGTGGTCGGGCAGAGCGATCTTGAGACGATCCGCGACCAGGCGCTCAACGAGCGCGACTATGGCGACCTCTCCGGCCTCAACAAGGACGACGCGCGCAAGAAATGGGGTGAGGAGCAGGTGCATATCTGGCGCCGCTCCTACGACATCGCGCCGCCCGGCGGCGAAAGCCTGAAGGACACCGGCGCGCGTGTGTGGCCTTACTACCTGCATGACATCCAGCCGCATGTGCTGCGCGGGCAAACCGTCCTGGTCGCAGCCCACGGCAACTCGCTGCGCGCGCTGATCATGGCGCTGGACGGCAAGTCGGGCGAGGAGATCGTCAAGCTCGAGCTCGGCACCGGCGTGCCGGTGATCTACAAGCTCAACGCCGATTCCACCGTGGCAAAGAAGGACGTGCTGGAGGGGTGAGGCGGAGCTTCCTTCTCCCCGTCACTATACGGGGCGAGGGGCGCGCGCTCCAATGATTTCGCCAATCGCCAGCGTTGCAAGAAGAGCGCCGACGCTGCGGCCGGCCCCTTCTCCCCGTCACTATACGGGGAGAAGTGCCCGGCAGGGCGATGAGGGGCAGCGCGACGCTAGGAAGAAGAGAGCCGGCGCCGACGAAAAAAGCGCGTTGACACATATCGTTTGCCCGCTTACATGAGCCCGCACCAGCCCAGATGGCGGAATTGGTAGACGCGCACGGTTCAGGTCCGTGTTCCGCAAGGAGTGGAGGTTCGAGTCCTCTTCTGGGCACCATTTCTCTTCGGAGAAGCCAGTAATTCCAAGGAAATCAAGGCGTTGAGTATCCCCGGAGGTCCACCCAAGAGGCCCTCAGGAGGAACACCCCGCGTGCAGATCGACCTGCCCTACGTCCAGCAGCCCTCAGGCAAGAAGCACTACCGCTACCGGCGGAAGGTTCCGGGCTTCCTGAAGCAAGCCCTTGGAAAGACCGAGATCGTCAAGCCGCTGGGCAGTACACATGCCGAGGTGCTGCGACATTACGACCGGGTCCACAAGGAGGCCGAGGCCGAGATCAAGGCCGCGATGCGCGGGAAGCCGAAGAAGACCCCCGAGAAGACCGCGCTTGAGAAGTACCAATGGGCAACCCGGCAGGTGGCCGAGTGGGGGCCGATGGATGAGGCTACAGCTGACGCCTTGGCCGACCATCTTGAAGAGACCGGACAGCCTGAGCTTTACCGCGCCTTGGTGGTCCCCGACCGGAAGGCACCCGCGCCCACGCTTGCGGATGCCATCAAGCTCTACCTCAAGGACAAGGTTGAAGGGACCGCTGACGAGACCAAGAAACAGCAGCGGATTGACCGTGTGCAGGGTCACGTCGTGAAGGCCCTGAACCGTGGTGATCCTCAAATCAGGTCATTCACGAGGGCCGACGCTCGGGAAGTCAGGGACCACATGCTGACCGAGAAGCCGATCCCCGCACCTTCCACGGTCCACCGTTACCTGAACGACCTCCGGGCAGTCCTCAATCACGCCACCAAGGAGATGGACGAGCTGAGGGGCTGGCTCAGCCCATTCAACGGGTTGGAGGTCAAGAAGGAGACGTTCGCCAAGGAGGACCGCAAGTCATTCACCGACGGTCAGCTCAAGGCCACCCGAGCGCGGGTGCTTGGTCATGCATCAGACGATCTTCAGCGTGTCTGGCGGATGCTGGAGGGAACGGGGTGCCGGCTGGCGGAAGTCATCGGGCTGATGGTCGAAGACGTTCACGCCGAAGGTGAGTGCCCCTATCTCGACCTCAGGTTCTTGCCTCACAGGCGCCTGAAGAACGCCGGCAGCGTTCGCCGGGTGCCGCTGGTCGGGGACGCGCTCAAGGCTGCTCAGGAGGCCCACGAGGCGGCTGGGGATCGCGCCTTGCTGTTCCCGACCTACGCTCGTGAAGGCGGCGCTTCGGCAGCATCACAGGTGCTCATGAAGCACGTCCGTAAGGTGGTGACCGACCGCAAGGTGACGGTGCATTCGCTGCGGCATACGCTCAAGGACAAGTTGGTCAAGGCCGACGTGGCGGAGGCTCTGCAGAACATGATTTTGGGCCACTCGTCGGGTGCCGTGAGCGAGGCTTACGGCGGACCCGAGGCGCGGCTTGAGGCGGCGACGCGGGCGCTACAGAAGGCGCTGGGAACGGCAGCCTGACGAATGCCTGATGATGACGATATAGACCTCGAAGAGTTCAAGCGCGCTGTTGCCAGCCTCCGCAAGGGCGGCGGGTACCGCCACTCCAAGAGGGGGTTTCGCGACAGGGAAGAGTATGACGACGCTGCAAGCGCGCTCACGGCCTTGGGGCTTGAGTACAACAGCCTAACACACCGGGGAAGGGACGACCCACCGGACTGCGAGGCAGTTGTCGACGGTATCCGCTGGGGTGTCGAGATTGTTGAGCTTGCTGATCAGCAGACGTTGGAGACGCGCGAGACGACCGGCCAGCGACCACACCGCATCTGGACGCGAGAGGAGTTCGTGGGCGAAGTCGGAAGGCTGATTTCAGTCAAGGACAGCCCCTCGAAGCTGAAAGGCGGGCCATACTCGCGGTATCTCCTCGTTGTTCGGACGGAAGAGTTGCACCTGACCAAGGCATGCTTGGAGGAGTACCTCACCGGCGTGGCTTTCAGCTGCTCTATGATCACCGACGCCTGTATCGCCTTGGGGTATCACCCGAGCGGCCCGGACAAGGAGAGCGAGCCATATCCAGCCGTCAGGATCACCCTCCGGCGCTTGGTGGGCTTGTCGGACGCTCGGTGAGGCATGTAAAAGCGCAGGCGAAGTGCAGCGCAACGCCGCAGATGCTCAGGCGAACATGCGGTTGGCGTCAAAGTCCAGCTTGGTGGCCTTCATTTCCTGCACGAGCTTTGATTTCCACCCCTCTGCTGGGTCCAAGTCGATGTACAGGACCCCGTAGAGATCAGACGGAATTTCAACGTTCCCTTTGCGGAGCAGGCACACCCTTCCGCGTCCGAGGTGTCCGGCAAAGTAGCCAAGCTCGAAGATCACGTTCTGGCGGGCGCGCTGGTTCTGTTCAGTCGCGGTCTTCGCGGCACCGACGTCATCGGGCGTCAGCAGCACCACCGCAAAGCCTACTTCACCGGCGATGTCTTCGTACTTCTCGATGATCGTTCGACCTTGGTTGGGCTGCTCTCGCAGGACAATCGGCTCCAGTTTCAGCTTCTCAAGAAACCTCGCGAGGCCATGGAGAGCATCGTCATCGTGACCGTGAACGATGAAGACCTTGTTTGAGCCCGCGCCAGCCAATCGCGCCTCCGTGTCGTTGTGTGCTGCGGCAAGCATCAGGTGGGTGCCGCTGTCGCTCCTGCTTCCGACGTAGGATTTGTAGTCGCGTACAAAGGGGATCAGCAGTTGCCGAACGACAGAGTGGATGGCGTCGGTGAGCTTGCTGCCCGAGTGATAGTAGTGGTGGCCGAAGGTGAGCAGAAATTCGGGTTTCTGAGCGAACCTGAAGATCAGTTGCAGCGTCAGGCCCAGAGTCTCGCGTGGGTCTTCCGGCCAATCCAGGGTATCGGACCCAACGAGCCCCTCGCTCGGAGTTTGACCACCGAGGAACTTATCCAGATCGAGGCCCTCGATTAGCTCGGCATTGACCTCGGTAAGTTCAGGAGACTGCAGCAACCGGGCCAGGGCCTTGAGAGGCCGCTGATAGCTCTGGTACTGCGATGCCTGAAGGTCAAGAACCGCATTGTTGATCTCTCGGAACAAGTCAGTCGCCATCGACTTCGTCGCCATCCCTAAGCCGTGCCTCTGCGGCGCGCTCCAAGATCCCCTGCCTGTATTGCTCCTTCATGCCTTCGATCAGAGGTGCAATCACGGGGTTCGTTTTATAGGGACCAAGGCGCTCGTCAATCATTGTTTCGACGCTCAGTATCGCGGCCTCAATGCTGGCAGGGTCTTGCGGATCGAAGCTCACAGTTCCCAGTTCTCCGTCGACTTCCTTGAGAGCCCTTTGAGCTTGCTCAAGGGTCTTCGTGAGCTTGTCGAACCCGGTTATTTTGATCACCTCACCCCCCTATGGATCAGCGATGTTGCGCGTCAGTAGTACGACGTATCGTCAATTCTGTCAGAACATCAAGCGGATTGGACAGCCTCAAGCAGTTGCTCACGGCAACCAGGGGACTTTTTTCAGGAAAAACTTTCGAGCGCCCCTCTGATCATGAGCCCGCGCGGGATTTCCCCCCTTGCCCCTATCCCCCCTCCGCCCCTTTTTTGACGCGCCACGGTAAGGCCGTGTTTCACCCCGGTCTGCTTGGGTGTGCCCTTTCCGAACCGGGTCTGAATTGGTTCGTGAAATGCCCCTTGACCACTCAAAGCGAACCACCTATTAGCGAACCAGTCAAATCGAACTGGAGGGCACCATGACATTCATCCGAGCCTACCTCAGGGCCTCGACCAAGGAGCAAGACGCTGGCCGCGCGCGAGGCGACCTTGAGGCGTTCTGTCGGGAGCGGGGGCTGACCATCGCGGCCACCTACGAGGAGAACGAGAGCGGCGCGTCGCTGCACAGGCCGGAGCTGTTTCGGCTGCTCAGGGACAGCAAGCCGGGCGACATCCTGCTTACCGAACAGGTCGACCGCCTAAGCCGCCTTTCGGACAAGGACTGGGAGCAGCTCAAGCGTGAGATCAAAGATCGAGAGGTCAAGGTCGTGGCGCTGGACTTGCCGACATCGCACATGATGCTGAAGACCGAGGACGCCTTCACCGGCCGGATGTTCGACGCGATCAACGGGATGCTGCTTGACATGCTCGCCGCCATTGCCCGCAAGGACTACGACGACCGACGCCGCAGGCAGGCTCAGGGGATCGCTAAGGCCAAGGCTGAGGGGCGCATGAAGGGTCGCCCCGAGGACGCGGAGCGCAACGAGGCCATCTTGGAGATGCTGCGGAAGGGCCAGAGCTGGAACACCATCGTTCGAGCTACCAACTGTTCACGGTCGACCTTGGCGAAGTTGGCGAAGCGCCTCGCGCCCTTCGACGCGCCCGGGAGCCGTGCGTCATGAAGCTCGACAGCGTCAAGAAGTACCTCCGACACCAGAGCATCATGCGGCGGAAGAGTACGTTCTCCAATGCCTTCGCTTCCGCCTTGGCGCCGTATGATGAGTTCTCGCGAGAAGCGGTTGCAGCCGCCCTTCGCGACCTCGGTCAGGACCCTGATGGCGACTTGGTCTGCGCCTACTGCGGTCACACGGCCCAAACATGGGATCATGTGTTCAACCGTGTGATCGCTGGTGAGTTCTCGGGGCACGGGCACCGGATAAGGAACCTCGTCCCATCTTGCCGCACCTGCAACGAGAGGAAGGGGCAGAAGCCTTGGCGCGACTGGCTCCGATTGCTGGCGCCGCCTGATGAGAATGAACGGGTGGCGAACTTCGAGAGGTTCCTCAGCATGGCAGACGCCGCGCCACTTACCTCTGACGACATGAGGCACCGCACGCACGCCGAGCTAAGTCGATTTCTCGAAATCCGCTCCGAGGTGTTCAAGCTGTTGAAGGAGGCTGACGACCTTGCCGCTATCATCCGAAGCCGCGTTTCGACACGCCAAGCAGAATGACTGGGTGGACATCATTTGTTGTTTGAGCGTGGGCGTTGCTCCTGATACACGCCTGCCTCCCCGTCAGTGCGGGGTGGCCAGTTTGTCGTGTCAGGACGTGAATGGATCAGCTTATTTCAGTCGGCGTATCGGAAGACGAAGAAGGCGAACGTGATCGTCCGTTCAATCCATACCGCTTCGCCGCCTCGGAGACCACCAAGGGCATCGTCAGGGAGGCCGTCGGACTTCTCGCGAGCTATGAGGACCGCTTCGGTCTCAGGCGCAACAAGAGGCGCCCCAGAGATCAAGAGACCTTCGAGCAAACCGTCGAAGCCATACTGTCGGACCTCATCCACGGTCAACTCGTCGGTGGGTCAGGCATCTTCGTCACCCGCTCCAACCGTGTTCTGGGGGCGAAGAGCCGCTATCGGCCTACAGTGTACAGCAAAGTGTTTCCGGCCACCCTCGACCTCTTGTCGAAGCCTGAGATGGCATACGTCGAGCAAGACATCGCCCCCGACATTCAGGGCGCATCGCGATCCACTGTCATCCGTCCGGGACAGCGACTGCTTGATCGCATCGCCGAGCATGGGGTTGCCCTCGACGATCTGGATACACACCAGACCGGCGAGACCATCGTTCTGAAGAGGTCAAAGGACCGCGACGACTTCTGGGATGATGGCGGGCGTCTCGACTATCAGGATGATGGTATGACCGACCGTTTCCGGGCGGAGATGTCCGACATCAACCAATGGCTCCAAGAGGCGGACCTCCAATTCGACTGGAGAGGCATCGCTTGGCCACACACACCGATTGCCCTGCGGGACCGAAGACTGCGGCGGGTGTTCACCCAAGGTCGGTTCGACAGCGGCGGGAGGCTGTTCGGTGGCTTCTGGCAGCAGCTTCGCAAGGACGAGAGGCGGGTCGGCTTGCGCATCAGCGGCGAGGAGGCGGTCGAGCTCGATTACGGTCAGGCTGGCGCTCGCATCCTGTACGGGATGGCGGGGCAGCAGCCACCCTCAGACGACCTCTACCACCTGTGGGGCTATGTGCAGCAGCGCGAGGGGATCAAGCGGGTCATGAGCGCGATGATCTTCGCCGAGAAGCCTCTTGAACGGTTCCCCCAGGACACGCGCAAGCTGTTTCGCCGGAGTGACAAGATCGCCGAGGTGGTCGCAGCCATCGAGCAGAAGCACGAGCTGATCAGGGATCGCTTCCATCGCGGCCTTGGGCACGATGTCCAGTTCATCGAAAGTCAGATCATGGTGGGCGTATTGCTCATCATGAAGGCGAGAGGGATTACGGCATTGCCGATCCACGACGCTCTGATGGTTCCCGCGTCCGCTGCTGCGACGGCGAAGGAAGTGATGCTCTCAGTCTTCCGACGGGTGGCGGGTGTCGAAGGAACTGTCACCCAGTCAGAGGTCGAGACCACATGACCGATGACCTTCATCCTTGGGCTATTCGGTACGTCGTTCCCCTCTCTTCTGTCACTATTGAGATGTCTATCCTGTCCATGTTCCTCCTCACTTCTGCATCAGTTGGACCTTCAGTGGCCCATAGGTGTTCACCCCGCGCTCCCCTTAGGGGGACCCGAGATTGACCGAGAAGCTGATCCGCAGACGAGAACGCAAAGCTGAGGTCAAAAGCCGGGCGGCAGAACCCAGTTCGATGTTCACACGCTGCCGAGTGGTCGGCTGCAGCAGACCCGCTCGTGCTGGCACAGGAGACGGCTTGGACACACGGTTCTGCCGTCCCCATGCTGACCACTACGCCCGCCACGGCAGCCCTTACAAACGCTCCTACGGCGCACGAGAGATCAACCCCTACCGGGCTGCCGCGTTGGCATGGCTTGAGGCGAACCAGACTGACAAGCACGTGGCTAATGCGGTCGACCGAGTGGCCACGCTTCTGCGAACCGCAGGGCCTCACGTGGAGGCTTTCCGGCTGCGTGGGCTGTCACCACAGGAACGCGCAAAGGCCGCTTGGGCGAGGCTACGGAAGGCCGGCGTCGACCCTCGCCGTGTGGTCGCCGCTTGGCTGGCCGTTGAGATGATCATCAGCGACGATCCACAGGCTGAGCGGAAGGCCGAGTTCAAGCAGGTGCAGGCCGCCAAGCTCGTGCATCGGATGGCGTCAGGAACGCACAAGCGGTGGAGCGAGGGTCCGACCGCCACCGAGATGCACGTCTACCCAAGGCCGCGTGGAAGGGTCCTGAGGCACATGGGCGAGGCGCTGGAGACGGCCTGCGAGCTTCTGGTCGAGCATCGGGGCTCGGGCCTGTTCAATCGAGCCCGGGCTAAATCATGAAGTCAAAATCCTGCCGCTGGACTTTTTAAGGGAGAGCCGCAAGTGGCGTCCTGCCCTGATCCGATCCAGCAGCACGTCGGCGGGTTCGTCGGCGGGATCTTGTGGCACGAGTTCTCCCCGGAAGGCCTTGGCGAGGACGGATCGGTCGAGGTGGTCGATCAGCCCGCGCGCGCTGGTCACTTGAGTTGCAAGGCGGTCTATCCATTTGAAAGCGACGTCGATGCGGCGGACGATTTCTTCCTGTTGCTCCTTGGAGCAAATCGGAATTGGCAGGCCGCCGACCTTGGAGATGCTCAAGGTATGCAAGCCCGAACTCGACGACGCCACTGTCTCGATAGAGTTGCGCCCCTGCGGCGAAAGCAGCCAGAAGAGCGCGTATGGGGGCATGACGTCGGCTCCCATGCGAGCTCGGATCAGATGGTTCTGGTGCGCGCATCCCGGCCGCTCGCCCGTCCAAAGGGCGACACGACCGATTTGGTCGAGGCTGCCATTGCCCTCTACGATCAAGAGGTCTCCTGGCTGTAGCAGCGTTCGCTGATATTCGGCCTTAGTACAACCTATCTCAGTCACTTCAGCCAGCCGCAGTTCATTGGCGTAGACGTTGGCTACGCGGAGATACGGGACGCGAAGCGGTAGAGAGTTGCGGGAAGCGTTCTTGGTCAGACCGCCACTAATCGCAGCGACGGCACCCATTGAGGTCCACGACCATCCTATTGGGAGGACGCTCAGGTTCGTAAGGCGCCCATCTATGCCGCGATCGTCGTATGCAATTCGGCCTTCCTCACTCCATCCCCGCGTCAATTCCCCTCGGAACGCCGACGCCAGCACGGCCTGCTTGTACTTCTCGACGAGGCGGGGGATGTGGTCGAGGTGATCGCGGGCGCGTCTGGATTTGCCGGTCAGGTTGTCGATCTTCGCCACGATCCGCCTTTGCTCGGGGATCGGTGCAACCGGGACCGCAAGTTCGGCGGCACGGCTCCCCGACAACTCTTTGAAGGTTGTCCCGCTCGCCTTGCTCTCAGCGTAGTCCACCGAACCCAGTAGGTAGTGCCGCAGGTACTCTGGACTTAGCCCGCTCTTTAGAACGAAGCTCTTGAACCCTTGGTTTGTGCTGATTTCTCCATCCGCAATGGCGCAATACCCGATGGGCGCTCGCGATGAGAACAACACCGTCCCTGCCGGCATGATGCGGGCTGCACTGACCCGATAACCCCTCTCGCTAAGATCACGACGGCCACGGGAGATGTAAACATCTTGATAGCCTGTGAGATCAGCGGGCGTGAGCCACGGAATGCCATGCTGAGCGAAGTTGCTGTCGTCGCCGGTCGAGGGCGTACCGCCACCTACAACCTCGGCTAATTCACCGATAGAGGCCCATGCCCAAGTCGATGGTACTTCCCATCGCATCTCACTCATTCTGCTGCCTCCGCCACAGCAGCAGCTTCCTCGACGCTATCGGGCTCGATCTCCTCCGAGAGCGCCTCGATCTCTCGCAGCGCGGCCTGGAGGTGGCCAATGATGGCGGCGGCGATGTCTTCAGGCTCGGTTAGCGCCTCCTCGGCCTCGGTCTCGGTGTCGCGCAGCCACGCAATGTCGAGATTGTCGTTGCGGGCTGTAATTGCCTCGCGTTTGAAGCTGCGCCACCGGCCTTCCTCCCCCTGATCCTTCCGCTCGGCCTTGCCATTTGGATCAGAGCCGTAGGCGGTCTCGAAGTCGGCGAAGTCGGCGACAGTCAATGGACTGGTCTTGCCGAAGGCGGGCATGTTGGCCCGCATGTCATAGACCCATACCGCGCTCGTGTTGCCCTTGTCGGTCTTGCCGCGCTGGAAGAACAGCACGTTGGTCTTCACGCCCTGCGCATAGAAGATGCCGGTCGGCAGTCGCAGGATCGTGTGCAAGTTGCAGAGGTCCATCAGCCACGTGCGCAGCCGCCGGCCTGTATTGTCCTCGAACAGCACGTTGTCCGGCACCACCACTGCAGCACGACCGCCGGACTTGAGGGCGCGGACGATGTGTTCGACGAAGGCAAGCTGCTTGTTCGATGTGTCCGCCGTGACCGAGAAGTCAGAGCGCGTCGGGCGACCGCCACCCTTCTTGGTGCCGAAGGGCGGATTGGTGAGGATGAGGTCTGCCTTCGGCAGCGCCTCTCCGTCCGGCGACAGCGTGTCGATGTTCTCCACGCCTCCTTCGATGCCGTGCAGCAGCAGGTTCATCATGCAAAGCCGGTGCGTGTCGGGCACAAGCTCGGCCCCGACAAAGGCGTTGTGTCGCTGGAAGAAGGCTTGCCCCTCCGGCAGCTTGTAGAGGTCGTCGGTGTGATCCTTGATGTAACGGTCGGCAGCGACGAGGAAGCCGGCCGTGCCCGCCGCCGGGTCCTGCACTGTCTCGCCTGGCCGAGGCTGCATGAGACGCACGATGGCGTCGATCAGCGGACGTGGCGTGAAGTACTGCCCGGCACCGGATTTCTTGTCGGAGGCGTTCTTCTCCAGCAGCCCTTCATAGAGATTGCCCAGACCCTCCTCTCGGGCTGAGAACCAGTCCAACTGGTCGATGTTGGAGGTCAGCGCCTTGAGATTGGTCGGCTTGCGGAGGCGTGTCTGCGCGTCGGTGAAGATTGAGCGGACAAGCCCATCCTTGGCCTTGCCGAGGTCGAGGAGCATTGCCTTGTAGTAGTCGAGCTGCTCCATGCCCTCGCGCTTGGCGAGCAGTCCCCAGCGGTAGTTGTCCGGCAGCCGGTTCTCCCGTCCAGTCTCCTCCAGCATCTTCAGGAACAACAGGTAGGTCAGCTCGGTCACATACTCGTTGTAGGTGACGCCGTCGTCACGCAGGACGTTGCAGAGGCCCCAGAGTTTGGCCACGATGTCGGTGGTGCTGGTCATCAGGCGGTCTTCTTCCACATCTCTTCGTTGATCTCGGCGAGCAGGGTTTCGAGCCCGCCCCCGAACACCTTGTTGAGCCGGTTGAACCCTCCATCGGCGATAAAGGGCTCTTTGTCGATGGCTTCGCGGTCGACGATCACCTCTTTCTCGATCTGTTCGCCGATGCGCTTCAGCCACCGCTTCTGCGGCTCCTCCCATTGGTGGTTCGCCATGATGGTCCGCATGGCGGCTCGCACCCGGTCGGCATAGGGCTTCAGCGGGTCGCCTATTGCGGCTTGACGAACGAAGCCGATGATAGAAGCGGCAATCTCCTCGTTTGTCGCGTCCGCCCATGCCCGGCGCAGATTGGCTTCGGAATAGCCATTGCGGTCGAGTGCGAGACGAAGCTCCTTCAAGTCGGCGCGGGTCAGATCGCGGGGGCGCGTTACGACCAGCTTCAGCGCGGCGATGGTGTTGACGTTGCCACGAACAAAGGCGGAGAACCCGTCGAGGAAATCTTGCGGCTTCGTCGCCCCACCATAGCCACGGGTGACGGCCACAACCTCATCGGCATGATGCGAGATCGGGACGAAGCGCGGGGTATCGCCATCACTCTGCCAATCCAGGATCGGGCCAACGGCGGAACGATCCTTCAGCCATGCCGCTAAGGCCGCAGCATCGTCGGCCAATAGGCGCCGCAGCATTGCCTCCGGCGTCTCGCCCGCAACCGCCTCAAACCGCTCTCGGGCGTCCTCAGGCAAGTTCTTCAGGCGACGGCGCAGCTTCACGGCAAGCTGCTCGCGGATCGTGTTGCGATGGGCGTCTTCGGTCGCGTCGACCAGTTCGCCCACGAGCTGCTCGAAAGTGATCGAGGGATTGACCACGACCGGCTTCATGTCGGTGAGGTCCTGAAGATGCGGATAGAGGTCGACGGCATCGAAGATGCGGAACACATCCTTGCCGATCTCGGGGCATTGGCGTGTCGCTCGCCCGATCATCTGCTCGTAGAGGATGCGGCTGTTGACCCGGCGCAGGAAGACGAGATTGGTGATCTTCGGCACGTCGATACCGGTGGTGAGGAGGTCGACGGTCACCACGATCTGCGGATTGGCATCGTTGCGGAACGAGCGGATCAGGTTCTGCACCTTGTCCACGCTGCCGGTGATCTTCTTCACAGCCGCGTCGTCGATCTCGCCATAGGCTTCGGCGAACGCCTTCTTGATCGCGCTCACCACTATGTCGGCATGGGCGTCGGTGGCGGCGAAGATCAGCGTCTTGCCGGGAAGTGCCGGGTCGATGTGCCTCGCCAGTTCCTCGGCAACCACGCGGTTGAACTCCGGCGTGATGACCTGCTTGTTGAACTGGTCTACCTCAAAGCGGATTTCGTCGGGAGCGTGGGCAAGGTCGATCTCGCCGGTCTGCGTGTTCAAGAGGTCGAGTTGCTCGTCTTTCTCGAACTTGATCCCGGCCCGCGCCAGGGCTGTCTCGATGCGGACAGGCGGTTCATGGTCGATCAGGTGACCGTCGATGACTGCCTCGCGGTAGGAGTATCGGAAGATTGGATCGCCGAAGATGTCGGTGGTATGCAGCGCAGGCGTGGCGGTCAGCCCAATCTTAACCGCATCGAAGTACTCCAGCACGCGCCGGTACTTCGAGATGTAGTCGTCCTGGCCACGGAAGCTGAGTTCCGCGTCCGACATCTCCCGGTCGAGAAGATAACCGCGATGGCACTCGTCGATGACCATCAGGTCGTACTGATCGACGGGCGGGGCTTCCGAGGTTTCGGCGAACAGCACCCGCTTGACCAGCCCCTGAATGGTGCAGATGTGGACCTTAGTTTCGACCTCCGGCACAACGTCGTCCAATCCCTTCAGGCCGAAGATTTCGGCGAATGTCTTACCGGAGACGACCTTGGTGGTGGAGAACTCACCCTGGGTCTGGTGCCCGAGCGCGCTGCGGTCGACGACAAAGCAGATGCGACGAAACCGCTTGGCCGACAGTAGCCGGTAGAGCAGGGCAATGGCGAGCTTGGTTTTGCCGGTGCCAGTCGCCATCGCCACCAGCATCGAGCGTTGCTCGGCTGCCAAGGCAGTCTCTACGGCCCGAATGGCCCCTTCCTGATAGGGCCGGAGTGGGAAGCCGAACTCGAACGGCTCGGTCTTCAAGGCGGCGGTGGCGGCGTCCTGATCGACCTCCAGAAGCCCAGCCAATCCCTCCGGTGTCAGCCAATCCACAAGCGCGCGACGGTGATTGGCGCTACGCCGCGTGTCGCGGAACCAGATGCCGCTCGCGGTTTCGATCTGCTTCAGATACGAGCGCCCGTTCGCGGCGAAGACGAAGGGCACGCGATGCTCGCCCCATGGCCCGCCCGCCATGACGAAGTCGCCGCTGTTGCTGATCCCGACCGAGTAGCGTTCAGCTTGGTCGATGGATGCGGACACATTCTTTCGTTGGCGCTTGGCCTCCACCACACCGACAAGGGTCGTGCCGACGAACAGAGCGTAGTCAGCCGGGCCACTGGCGGTCGGCCACTCGGCAATCGCCATGTTGCGGCCCTTGGCAGGGCGGACACCGGCACTATGCCGCAAGGCCTTTGTGTCGGCTTCCCAGCCACGATCACGAAGTTGTTGGTCAATGAGGGCGCGGGTCTGGCTCTCGTCAAGTTCGATCTTCGCTGCGGCTTCCTCGCCGCGTTCGACCAGTTCGGCAACTTCGGAGCGTGGCGCGGAGGCGGCCTCGGCTTGAATGTTGGCGAGCTTGGCGGCGAGTGCTGCTTTATCGGCTTCGGTCTCCGCCGGCTCGAACCCAAGAAAGGGAGTGGAAGCCTCGCTGAACCCGTGAGACGGGACCGCCAGCCCCGCCTGGAGGCTGGCAAGCTGGGCTACGATTGCCGTCTTCTCAGCCTCGCTCTCGCGGGCAAGCTGCTCCCATACGATCCGTTCCTCTGCCTCGCGCTTGAACTGTTCCTCGACCGTCTCGCGGACGCGGATTTGCTCCTCGGCGTCGCGGCGGGCGATGGTGGTTGCCTCCTCACTCTCGGCGATCTTGCGGCGCAGCGCCTCGATCTCTTCGCGCAGTGGTGCAGTGGCGTCGACGGGCTCGGCCGGAGGGACGAAGGGACCGGGGTTGAAGCCAGGCTGCCTGCCATAGGTACGGTGGAACCAGACACCAAGCGACCGGGCATTCTTCAATGCGGTCAGCGCAAGGCCGTACGAGCCCTTGATCTCGTGGGCCGCATCGTTCCCGACGTTCTTCAGCGCGTGGAAGAGATCGGCGACTTCCCTCGGGATGATGCGCTCGTAGGAGAGCCGCCGAAGCAGATCGTTGAAGGTCTCGCGCTCGTCGCGATAGGCCGCATGGCTTGCGGCAATCAACTTGGACATCAGCTCCGCGAACTGCCGTAACTTGAAGATCGCGGTCGAGGGGTCGTCTCGGAAGTAGCGTTCCGCGAACGCGCCGAGCGTTGCAAGGCGCTGGTCGTGAGTTGCCAGAAACGCGAAGTTGGATGTGCCGCTCATTACTCCCCCGAAGCAATCGTTGCACAATTTCCCTAACGAAGCACGTCTGTTTATGCCGCTGAGGTGTTACGCAGGCAGCAATTCGCATTGCGCTACTGGGGACGAATGTCAAAGCGCGCTGGTCAAGGAAGTCGACCGTGCGCTATGGGTTTGCCGACGTATTCCCGCCCAAGGTTGCGGGTTGCATTAGAAGGACGAACCGTGCGCCCTCAGCTTCTTTCGATTGTTTTTCTACTAAGTTCATCGCCAGCGTATGCCCAAGCCGTCGAGAGCCCTTCAGTTTGGGAATACGCATCCGGTCTCGCAGTTTTGCTGGGATTAGCGGCTTTGCTCTATTCGCTCATCAAGCTATGGCGCCAAGCTGCGGTCGCCACTCTGGCTCGACTGATAAAGGCGAGGCGCACTTTGTCGGACATCGCCCGTGAGGCCAGTGACCGGGCAGATCAGTAGATCTGGAAGCTCGCCCTATGGTGGCTTGACGGAGGTACACCGACAAGACATCTTTGAGGTCCACCGAAGCAGGACCCGCCGGAGACGCTTAGACGCTTCAATCCCTTGGTACGCACGGCTTTGCGCCAGATTGGCGGGCAGTTCGATACTGCCCCTGCTACGCCTCTTCTGGGCACCAAATTCCCGTTTCGGACGATCTGAAGCGATGAGCAAAAAGCCCGGATTTTCCGGGCTTTTTTGTGCCTGCAACTCGTCTCGGGTTGAACCGTTCCTATCTTGTCGTGTTAACCCGAGGTTCCGTGATGCCGAACCTGTTCAAGGAATGGAAGGTTCTGCCGCATGGCAGGCTCACTCCTGTCGACGACAATATTCTGACGGTGACCGGCGACATACCGATGCCCGTCGGCAACATGAAACGGCGCATGACTGTCGTGCGATTGCGCGACCAGCGGCTCGTTATCTTCAGCGCCATCGCGCTTGACGACGAACAGATGCGCCCGATCGAGGCCTTCGGCCAGCCTGCCTTCCTGGTCGTCCCTAATGGTCATCACCGGCTCGATGCAAAGCCGTGGAAGAACCGCTATCCTTCGCTTCAGGTGATTGCTCCGCCGGGCGCGCTAAACAGCGTGGAGAAGGCGGTACATGTCGATGCGACACGCGGCGACTTTGGCGATCCCGACGTCAAGCTCATCACCGTCCCCGGAACCCGTGATGGCGAAGCGGCGCTGCAAGTTGACGGACCAAACGGCACGACGCTGGTTCTCAATGACGTCGTCGGCAACATCCGCGATGCATCCGGCTTTGCCGGGTGGGCATTGCGCATGATGGGATTTGCCGGTGATGAGCCGCATATACCCTGGCCGGTCAAGCTGACGTTGGTCGGCGACAAGGCGGCACTCGCAGCGCAATTGACACGATGGGCGGAACAGCCGACGCTCAAGCGCATCCTCGTCTCGCATGGCTCCGTCATCGCCGATGATCCAAAGGGGGCGCTGCGCAAGCTGGCGACGTCACTCGGATAAAGCGTGGAGGCTGTTAACCAACCTCCCCTTCCGGTCAGTCCCCAACAAACCGCTTCAAACCCGGTCACCTCGGCGCTACGGTTCGCCCATGGCCCCTGCCGTCAGCCCGACCATCGCCGCCCGCCGCGACCAGATGTTCCCGATCCTCACGGATGCGGATATCGAGCGTATGCGCCGCTTCGGCGAAGCGCGCGCCTACGGCGCCGGCGATCACATCGTGACGGCAGGCACGGTTTCGCCCGGGCTGATCCTCATCCTTTCAGGCAAGGTCGACATCACCCAGGCCGGCGGGCTCGGCCCGCGCCAGGCGATCATCACCTACGGCGCGGGCAATTTCATCGGCGAGCTGGCGCAGCTTTCCAACCGGCCTTCGCTGGTCAATGCCGAGGCGGTCGAGCCGGTCGAGGCCATCGTCATTCCCTCGCAGCGGCTGCGCGACCTGATGGTGCAGGAGGCCAATCTCGGCGAGCGCGTCATGCGGGCGCTGATCCTGCGCCGCGTCGGCCTGCTCGAAAGCGGCATGAGCGGACCGATCGTCATCGGTCCGCCGGGCAATGGCGACGTGCTGCGCCTGCAGGGTTTCCTGCGGCGCAGCGGCCTGCCGCACCGCGCGCTCGATTCCGACACCGACCCTTGCGCCCAGACGCTGATCGAGCGTTTCCATGTCGATCCGCATCATTTGCCGATCGTGCTTTGTCCGAACGGCAAGCTGATGCACAATCCGGGCGAGAACGAGCTTGCCCGCTGCGTCGGGCTGCTGCGCCCGGTCGATGCCGGCAAGGTCTATGACGTGGCGATCGTCGGCGCCGGGCCGGCCGGGCTGGCGGCCGCGGTCTATGCCGCCTCCGAAGGGCTGTCGACCATCGTGCTCGACTGCCGCGCCTTCGGCGGCCAGGCCGGCGCGTCCTCCCGCATCGAGAATTATCTCGGCTTCCCGACCGGCATTTCGGGCATGGCGCTGATGGCGCGCGCCTACAACCAGGCGCAGAAGTTCGGCGTCGAGATGGTCATCCCCGACGAGGCGAAATTGCTCGACGAAGGCAGCGACGGCGCCCGCTACAGGCTGGCGATCGGCGACGGCGAGAGCGTGCGCTCACGCGCCGTGGTGATCGCCAGCGGCGCCCGCTACCGCCGCCTCGATGTCGCCAATTTGGCGCAGTTCGAGGGCACCTCGGTGCATTACTGGGCCTCGCCGATCGAGGCCAGGCTTTGCCAGGACCAGGAGGTGGCGCTGGTCGGCGCCGGCAATTCGGCTGGGCAGGCGGCCGTCTATCTGGCCAGCCAGGTGCGCAAGGTGACGGTGCTGGCGCGCCGCGGTCTCGACGCCACCATGTCGCGCTACCTCGTCGAGCGCATCGAGGCGCAGCCGAACATCGAGGTGCTGACCGGAACCGAGGTCGAGGCGCTCGAAGGCCAGGACGGCAATCTGGAAACGGTCCGCTGGCGCAACCGGGCGACCGGCGAAGAGACGACGCGCGCCATCCGCCATCTCTTCCTGTTCATCGGCGCCGACCCGAACACGGACTGGCTGGCGAATTGCAACGTCGCGCTCGACGACAAAGGCTTCGTGCGCACCGGACCGGACGTGGCGCCGGGCCATGGCGCGATGGAAACGAGCCGCGGCGGCGTGTTCGCCATCGGCGACGTGCGCTGCGGCTCGACCAAGCGCGTCGCGGCCGCCGTCGGCGAAGGCGCGCAGGTGGTCGCGGCCTTGCACGCCTATCTGGAGCGGACCGGCGGCCGCGCCGCTGAAAACCAATAGATCAGGCCGAGCCCGCCAGGAGACCATGTTGGACGAATGCAGGCATACCAAGGACATCAAAAGGGTCACGCCGAGCGCGCTCGGCTGCGAGGAATGCCTGAAGAGCGGTTCCTGGTGGGTGCATCTCAGGCTCTGCCGCACCTGCGGCCATGTCGGCTGCTGCGACGACTCGCCCAACCACCACGCGACAAAACATTTCCATGCCACGCAGCATCCGGTCATCGAGGGCTACGACCCGCCGGAAGGCTGGGCATGGTGCTATGTCGACGAGGTGTTCATCGACCTCGAGGGCGATACGACACCGCAGAACGGCCCGATCCCGAAGTTTGTTTGAGGCTGCACCGCAAGCCCGCCGCGTCCGGCTTATCGTACCGAGCTCGTTACCGTCGGATCGACGGCATCGGGCGCGGATTTGCGCTCGTTGCCGGCGAGAATACCGATGACGAGAAGGCTAAGCACAACCGGCACAAACAGGATGGCGACGCGCGCCTGCACGTAGAATATGGCGCGCCATTCATTTCGCTTTTCGTCGTTCATCATGCTCGCTCTGTGGTGCCCCCCAGCGGGACATAGACACGAAGCGTTAAACATCTCCTTCCGATTCGGTTAACGCGAGGATTTTGAAAGCGTAGGCAATGATAACCGCGCGGCCGGCATGGCCTCTCGGAATCACACGGCCTTCAACGCAAACAGCCTGCCGCCGGCCGGCACGACGTCGTCGATGCCGGCGAGCCGCAGGCAGTGCCAGGCCATGGCGTGATTGGAGGAGGTGACGGGAATGCCGATGCGTCGTTCCAGCTCCGCCACCGCCTCGGCCACACGCAGGCTGGTGCAGGAGATGAAGATCGCGTCGACGCCGGGCACTTGCGCCATGCGTTCGGCCGCCGCCTCGATCGAGGCGAGAGAGATGCGAGCCGCCTCGCGGTCGTCGCGGCGGTCGAAGGTGGCGACGGCGGCTATGTCGAGGCCGCGACCGGTGAAGTAGCGGACCAGGCCCTGGTTGATCTCGGGCGCGTAGGGCGTGAGCAGGCCGATGCCCCTGGCGCCGAGCGCCTTGAAGGCGGCCAAAGCGCCGGTGACCGGCGTGGTGCAGGCGACGCCCGGCCGCGCCTTCCTGATCTCGGCGAAGACGGCCTCCTCGCCGAGCGTCATGGTGGCCGAGGTGCAGCCGAAGCCGACGACATCTAGCGGGATGCTGGGCAGGATGAGGTCGACGGTCGGCGCGATGCGCGGGCCGATGGCGCGCAAAGTGTCGGGCGTGATGTCGTTGTCGTTGAACAGGCGCGCCTCGTAGAAGGCGACGCCCGGAATGCGGATCAGGGCGCGGAACTCATGCTCCAGCGTCTGGTCGGTGGCGAGGATCGCCAGGCCGATCGCCGCGCGCGAGGCGAGGCCACCGTCGATCTGCGACGGCAGCACGCCCAGATCGACCGGTCCGGAGGCGGGGAGCGGCGCAGCGTCGAGGTTGGCGGACATAGCTTTCCCTTTCTTGTCGGAGCGGGACCGATCCTGCTCTCAGTTCAAAAGTCCGTCCATCGAGATCGCCGGCTCGCGGCCGGCGATCAGGTCGGCGGTGATGCGGGCCGAGCCGTGCGACATGGTCCAGCCGATATGGCCGTGCCCGGTGTTGAGATAGAGGTTGCGCAGGCGGCGCTTGCCGAACTCGGGCAAATTGTTCGGCGTCATTGGCCTGAGGCCCGCCCACATCTCGGCGCGGTCATAGTCGGCGCCTTCGGGATAGAGCTCCTCGGTCACGCCTTTCATGAAGGCGAAATCAGCCGGCTTGTGGCTGGTGTCGTAGCCGGCGAACTCGGCCGTAGCGGTGACGCGCAACCGGTCGCCGAAGCGCGAGACGGCAACCAGATTGTGCTCGTCGATTGCCGCGATGGTCGGCGGCGCCGGGCGGTTGCCGATCGGGATGGTCAGCGAATAGCCCTTGATCGGATAGATCGCCAGGCTGATGCCGACCGTGCTCGCGATCAGCGGGCTGTAGGAGCCGAGCGCCAGCACATAGGCATCGCCCTTGACGCTTCCCTTGTCAGTAAGCACCTGGGCGACGCCGTCGCCGAACGTCTCCATGCCGGTAATGGTGGTGCCGGTGCGGATCTCGCCGCCGCGCTCGACCACCTTGGCGGCAAGCGCCCGGGTGAACTTCGCCGGGTCGCCGGTCTCGTCGGTCGGGCAATGGATGCCGCCGGCGATTTTTTCCTTCGCCGAGGCCAGCGACGGATCGAGCGCGACCACGCCGTCGCGGTCGAGCACCTTGATCAGCTGGCCGTCGGATTCAAGCAGCCGCATATGCTCGACGCCTTTGTCGAGCGCCTGCTGGCTGCGATAGAAATAAAGGATGCCGCGATCGTTGCGGTCATACTCGATCGCCTCGTCGGCGACGACCTCCTGCAGCACCGATTGCGAGTAGACGGCAAGCCTATGCTTGAGCAGCGTGTTGCGCCTGGCCTTTTCGGCCGTGCATTCCATCAGGAACAGCCAGGACCAGCTGTAGAGCCTAGGATCGGCCGAGAGCTTGAAGCGCAGCGCCTGGTCCTTCAGCACCAGCGATTTCAGCAGGATCAACGGCGCCCTGGGTGATGACCAGACGAAGGAATGTCCGGGCGCGATCATGCCGGCATTGCCCCAGCTGGTCTCGGCGGCGACCTCAGGCTGCCGCTCGAGGATGACCACCTCGTGCCCGTCCTTCTGCAGCTGGTAGGCCGTGGTGACGCCGACCACGCCGCCACCCAAGACGATCACGCGCATGGCGCCTCCGGGGATCGCAAGCCGGCACACTGTAAAGTGTAAGCTGCAGTCTGCAATGGCACACATACCGGGATGTCAGCGGGACAGCGCCCCCCTCTGGCCTGCCGGCCATCTCCCCCACAAGGGGGGAGATCAGACAGCGCACCGGCTTTCGCCAATCGCCAACGTCGCAGAATGAGCGGGCGCCGAAACTGCCAATCTCCCCCCTCGTGGGGGAGATGTCCGGCAGGACAGAGGGGGCGCGAAGGATCTCGGCGAAGCCGTTTAGCCGGCCAACGCCTGCTCCAGATCCGCGATCAGATCGTCGCCGTCCTCGATCCCACAGGACAGCCGCACCAGCGAATCGGAAATGCCGATCGCCGCGCGGTTTTCCGCCGGGATCGAGCCGTGCGTCATCAGTGCCGGGCTTTCGATCAGGCTTTCGACGCCGCCGAGGCTTTCGGCCAGCGTGAAGAGCTGCGTGCGTTCGAGAAAGCGTTTTGTCCCCGCAAGATCCCGGTCGAGATCGACCGAGATCATGCCGCCGAAGGCGTGCATCTGGCGTTTGGCGATCTCGCGCTGCGGATGGCTGGCAAGCCCGGGATAGATGACGCGGCGCACGTCCTTCCGGCCTTCCAGCCACTCAGCGATCTTCAGGCCGTTGGCGGAATGGCGCTCCATCCTGAGCGCCAGGGTCTTGATGCCGCGCAGCGCGAGAAAGCTGTCGAACGGGCCGGAAATGGCGCCGATGGCGTTCTGCAGGAATTTCAGCCGGTCGGCCAAATCCTTGTTGTCGCCGACCACCGCCACGCCGCCGACCATGTCGGAATGGCCGTTGAGATATTTCGTCGTCGAATGCACGACGATGTCGATGCCGAGCTCCAGCGGCCGCTGGATGTAGGGGCTGCAAAAAGTATTGTCGGCGACGGTGATCAGGCCCTTGCGCCTGGCGAGCGCGGCGAGGGCTTCGAGATCGACGATGCGCAGCAGCGGATTGGTCGGCGACTCGACCCAAAGCAGCTTTGTCTCGGGGCGGATCGCGGCTTCGACCGCGGCAAGGTCGGTGCAGTCGGCAAAACTGACCTGCAGGCCCGCCGAGCGCTTGCGCACCCGCTCCATCAAGCGAAAGGAACCGCCATAGATGTCGTCGGTGGCCACGACATGGGCGCCGGCATCGAACAGCTCGAGCACCGTGCCGATCGCCGCCAGGCCGGAGGCGAAGGCGAAGGCGGCCGTGCCGCTTTCGAGATCGGCGACCGCGCGCTCGAAGGCGAAGCGCGTCGGGTTCTGGCTGCGGGCATATTCAAAGCCCTTGTGCACGCCGGGCGACTGCTGGCCGTAGGTGGAGGTGGCGTAGATCGGCACCATCACCGCGCCGGTCAGCGGATCGTGACTCTGGCCGCCATGGATGGTGCGGGTGGAAAAGGCCAGGCGGTTCTTGCCGGATGTGGTCATTTTGCGCGGCGCCTCAGATGGTTGATCAGGTCGATACGGGTTATCAGGCCGATGAACTCGTCGCCATCGAAGACGATGGCGACCTCGTTGCGGTCGAAGACCGGCAGCAGCGCATCGAGCGTCTGGCTGGCCTGCAGCGTGTGCAGGTTCGACGTCATGGCGGTGCGTACCGGAGCGTTGAAGCGGTCCCAGCGGCCGTCATAGGGGCCGTCGACCTTAGCCAGGATATCGCTCTCGTCGACGATGCCGACCAGCTTGCCGTCGTCCAGCACCGGCAACTGCGAGACGTCGGAACGGCGCATGCGGCCATAGGCGTTGAGCAGGGTTTCCTCCGGACCAACGGTCACGATGTCGCCGGTGCGCGGCGAGCGCATGACCAGGTCGCGCAGATCGCCATGCTGTTCGTGGTCGGCAAGGCCCTGCTCGGCCAGCCAGATATCGTCGAATACTTTCGAAAGATATTTGTTGCCGCTGTCGCAGACGAGGGTAACGACGCGCTTCGGCGCCGTCTGCTCCCGGCAATAGCGCAGTGCCGCCGACAAAAGCGTGCCCGAGGACGAGCCTGCCAGGATGCCTTCGCGGGAGAGCAGATCGCGCACCGCCAGCATGCTCTGCTTGTCGGGGATGGAATAGGCTTTCCTGACCAGCGAGAGGTCGGCATTGGGCGGCACGAAATCCTCGCCGATGCCTTCCACGGTCCAGCTGCCGGCCTCTTCCATCTTGCCGGTCTTGATCAGCGGCGCCAGCACCGAGCCGACCGGATCGGCGAGCACCATCTCGGTCTTGGGCGAGTGTTTGGCGAAGTAGCGGCCGAGGCCGGTCAGCGTGCCGCCGGAGCCGACGCCGACCACCACCGCGTCGACATCGCCATTCAGCTGCGAAAAGATTTCCGGACCGGTGGTGGTCTCGTGCGCCAGCGGGTTGGCCGGATTGGCGAACTGGTTGGCATAGAAGGCGCCGGGCAATTCGGAAGCGATCTTCTCGGCCATGTCCTGATAATATTCGGGATGGCCCTTGCCGACATCGGAGCGGGTCATGCGCACCTCGGCGCCCAGCGCCCGCAGATGCTGGATTTTTTCGCGCGACATCTTGTCGGGCACGACGAGGATGATGCGGTAGCCTTTCGGAATGCCGACCTGGGCGAGGCCGAGGCCGGTGTTGCCGGCCGTGGCCTCGACGATCGCGCCGCCGGGCTTCAGCCGGCCATCCTTCTCGGCCGCCGCGATCATCGACAGCGCGATGCGGTCCTTGATCGAGCCGCCGGGGTTCTGGCTTTCGAGCTTGATGAACAGCCGGCATTTGCCGGTGTCGAATTTGGTCAGCTCGACGATCGGCGTCTGGCCGATCAGATCGAGCACCGAGCCGTAAGGCGGACGCAAACGGGACAGGCCGGCATCGGACGCTTTCTTGTGCTCGCTCATCTTCAGATGCTCCACAACCGGCCGACCGCCCACAGAGGGATCAGCGTACCGTCTTTTCCAGCCCTTCGCTGCACGAAAGAAGATAGATCGTGCCAAACCGGCGGCCAGCAGGGGAATGGAATTCCATCCACTTCAACGCACCATCTCGTTCGTTGCCGGCGCCGATTTTGCCATGCTAGCCGAATGCAGCGCGGGACGAACTGCCAAGGAGCGGCCGATGAAGATTCTTGCCTATGACAATTTCAAGCCCGGCGTCACGCTCGACGACCTGCGGCCTTATCTGCGCGACGAGGTCTCGAATGTCTGGCGGCTGTGGAAGGCGGGCATCGTGCGCGAGAACTATGCGCGCGCCGATGTCGGCGGCGTCATCATCGTCTTCGAGCTCGACAGCGTCGAGCAGGCGATGCGCTACACCGACGATTTCCCGCTGTCCAAGGCCGGGCTGCTGGAATGGCACTTCATCGCCTTCGACGCGCCGCTGCCGCTCGAATTCCTATTCGACCCGAGCGTCGACATCGCCAAGCCCTGGGATCGGACGGCGGCATGATCCGGTCGCGCGAAGGCATCGAGATCCTGGCCGGCCTCGCCGAATGGTGCGACCCGCGCCGCATGGCGCTGGTCGTCTATGACATGCAGGTCGGCATCTGCCGCCAGGTCGAAGGCGCGGCGGCGATCGTCGAGCGCACCGGCACGGCGCTGGAAGCCGCGCGCTCGGCAGGCATGCGGGTGGCGTTCACGCGTCACCTCTCCCTGCCGCGCAAATGGATGGGCGCAACGCAGCTGCGCACCGCCATGGCCTGGCAACGCCGCGACGCCCCCGATGCGGTCGAGCCGTGGTTCCCGCGCGATGCCGAGGCGACACGGATCGTGCCGGAGCTGGAGCCGCGCGGCGACGAGGCGGTGTTCGACAAGCTGACCATGTCGGCTTTCGATTCCACCTCGCTCGGCTTTGCGCTGCGCGATTGCGGCGTGCGGGCGGTAGCACTTGCCGGCATCGCCATGGAGATCGGCATCGAGCCGACCGCGCGGCAGGCGACCGACAACGGCTTCGTCGCCGTCGTGATCGAGGACGCCTGCGGCTTCGGCAACAAGGAAGCACGCGACCGCTCGATGGCGACGCTGCGCTTCCTCGGCGAAGCGGTCGTCACCGATGTTGCGGGCTTTTGCGGCGCGCTCGCCAATGCGGCTTGAATGTCAGGCCGCCGCCTCGATGTCGGTGCGGAAGCGCACGCCTTCGGCCCGGCCATGCAAGGAGCCCCAGTCGTAGAGCGCCTGGAGCGCGGCGGCAAGATCGCGGCCGCGCTCGGTCACGGCATAGCGCGCCTTGCCGTCGGGCGCGTTTTCGAGCGTGACGAAGCCGATCTCGACCAGATCGGCCAGGCGCTGCGTCAGCATCTTGTCCGAGAGCGAGGGGATCAGCCGCCGCAGTTCGGAATAGCGCAGCGGCTGCTCCTTTAGGCGCGCCAGGATCACCGTCTTCCACTTGCCGCCCAAAGCGTCGAGCGCGAACTCGACCGGGCAGCCATACAGTCTACCGCGTTGTGTCATCTCGCGATCCTAGGCAAGGACCTGGCGCGGCGAAAGCGGAAATTACCTGGACATGTGGCGAGGCGACTGGGCGCGCTGTCCGGCATAGTCTTCATCAAGGAGGAGCCATCATGAGTGTGCGGGACCCGAACCCGGTCAATGCGGGCAAGCCGAAGAGCGTGGCGATCGTCATCGCCAACCCGGCCGTCTCGACCACGACGGGATGGCCGGTCGGCTTCTGGTGGAGCGAGCTCACCCATCCCTGGTTCGCCTTCACCGAGCGCGGCTACGAGGTCGAGATCTTTTCGCCGGACGGCGGCAAATGCGAGGCCGACGCGCTGAGCGATCCGCGCGATCCGTCCGGCTATTCGCAGAGCGACCTGATCTCGCTCGGCTTCTTGTCGAAGCCGAAGCTCGGAGCCCTGGTCGACAACACGCGGCCGGCGAGCGAGATCGATGTCGACCGCTTCGACGCCATCGTCGTCGCCGGCGGCCAGTCGCCGATGTTCACCTATGAGCGCGCGACCGACCTGCAGCGGACTTTCGTCGCCTTCCACGACGCCGGCAAGGTCGCCGCCGCGCTCTGCCACGGCACGGCGATCCTGCGCTATGCCAGGCGCGCCGACGGAACGTTGCTTGCCGCCGGCAAGACAGTCACCGGCTTTGCGAATGTCGAGGAGGATTTCGCCGACAGCGCCACCTGGGACATGGGCGCGCTCGAACGCGGCCGGCATCTGATGCCGTGGCGGATCGAGGACGAGCTGAGGGCGGTCGGCGCCAACTACATCCAGGCCGGCTTGTGGCGCGGCTTTGCCGTGCGCGACGGCAACCTCATCACCGGACAGCAGAATTTTTCAGGCGCCGAGACTGCGCGACTGGTCTGTGAGGCGCTGGGCGGTTGACGGCCGGCAATTCCGGACGGAAACCGTTACACACTTTTCCTGGAATTGCTCTAGCCGAGCAACAGCTTGCCGAGTCTCGCGCATTGGACGCGGATGTCGGGGATGGCGTCGATCTCGAAAAACGTGCCGCGCGTCAGCGGCCCGACGGCCAGCAGCTTCGACGACACCGCGCCGTCGGCCGCGATCAGCTCGCATTTGGCGGTGACGTCGAGGCCGAGGCGCAGCGGATCCGGCCGCGCCAGCCCGCGCTCGACCAGAGCGCGCACGACGCCGTTCGACGTCCTCGAGATGTCGCGGGCAATGCCCATGCAGTCATAGATGCGCGCGACGTCGAGAGTTTCGCTCTCCTGGGTGCCGCGCGGCTGGATTTTCACGTTGAAGCCGTTGTCCGGCGCGACATCGACGACCCTGCCGGCGATGAGGAGAAGGCGGCCTGAGCGAACCGCTTCGGTGACGCGTTGGTAGACCTCCGGCGCCATGCGGTGGCGGTGGATGTCCCACCAGGCCTTGGTGTGCTCGACGAAGCGGCGTTTCGCCGACGACGGCCAGTTCTGCCAGATCGTCTGGTTGAAGGGTCTCAGGCCGTCGACGACGTCGCGCCAGTCGCCACCGGCCTTCTGGTTCTCGCGGATCAAATTGCGGAACCAGCCGACGAAATAGGAAAGCTGGGTGCCGAGCGGGATGTCGGCGACATCGAGCTTGATCGGATTGCCCTTGCGGTGCGGCGACGGCAGCAGCCCGCGCCGCGACACCGCGACGATGGCGCCGCGATGGCCGCGCTGTTGCAGCGACAGGAAGGCATCGACCATGCTCAAACCCGTGCCGAGCAGCAGGACGGAAGCCTCGGGATCGAGCGCGGTGTCGGCCTCCGATCCCATGCGAATGGCGTGGCCCTGGAAGGCGCCGGGCTGCTCGTCGTGACCGGTGGCCAAAACGGCAAGATGGCCGACGACGCTGGTGCCATTGGCCAAGGCCACCTCGACGCCGGACGAGGTCGGCGCGATCGACAGGCTCTCCTCGCGGATCAGCCGCAGCCGGCCTGTCTCGCGCTCGCGCTGCTCGAGGCCTTCGAGCAGCTCCTGCAGATAACGGGCATAGAGGCTGCGCGGCGCGTAGAACGGCCCCTGGTCGGCTTTGGCCAGACCACGCTCCAGCACCCAGCGCGCGAAATGCGTCGGGTCGTCGGCATAGGCGCTCATGCCGGAGGCGTTGACGTTGAGCACATGCGCCGAAAGCAGCGTCGAATAGGCCATCCCCTGGCCGAAATGCGGCCGCTTCTCGATCAGCGTGACGCGCAGTTCAGGATTGGCCGATTTCAACAGATGCGCCGCCAGCACGGCGCCGCTGGCTCCGCCGCCGACAATGATGATGGAGTTGCCGCGTCCAACCATGGTTGCGAGCCGAAACGTGACGGGGCGATCAGCGCGCGGCCGTCGCCGCGAGCGGCCTCGGCCGCAGGCCACGAACGATCGCCGGGGCGTTCTTCAGAAGGTCGCGCATCGTTCTCTCTCACTCCCAATGTTGATAAGATTACTATACTAACCGAGCTGGGCACGAAACGTGAGTTCTAAATCGCCTGTATTTTGAAGCATGAATTTGCTGAGATGAGCTGACAGGAGGATTTTTCATTCGGCGGAGGTCCGCGGAGCGGAGCGCAGACGCTAGGATCCATGCCGTTACTTTCGAGACAAATGCTGCGGTTCAGAAGGGGAAGCCATGGCGGCGCCTTCTAGGTAGGATCGTTCTGCACCGTAGCATCGCTCATATCTCACGGCATGGATTCTAGGGTCTGCACGTCGCTTCGCTCCTTGCTCCGCCCTAGAATGACGACCGGACGGACACGCCTCGGTAAATCGCGGACGTTGGCGCTGTGCTGAAGGTGGTGGCGGGTTGAGCGGCCGCTTCCGCGCCAACCTGCGCGGTTAGCCGAATCCTCCGTCACGTCGTCATACTCGGGCTTGACCTGAGTATCCATGCCGTGACCGCTGCCGCAGGGCGCAACGGCGTAGAATTCTGTAACCGTTGCAACGCCTTAGCATAACGGCATGGATTCTAGGGTCTGCGCGCGTCGCTACGCTCCTTGCTCCGCCCTAGAATGACGACTGCGCGGACGGCTCTGCCAAGTGCCAAAGACGACGGAGAGCGCGGGTCGCGCTCCTTACCAGCCACCCGCGACCTTCCTTTTGCGCTTCCGCCGCCGGTACCCGGCGACACTTTCCAACAACGCCGCCTTCGTTAGAAGGATTTAACTCTACAAACCCGATAGAATTAGCAGACGATGGAAAGGCAATCCGGTTTTTTCAGGGAGCCTTTCATGTCAATCGTATCACGACGCATTCTGCTTTTCTCGTCGGCGGCGCTTACGGCTGCCGTCCTGCTCGGTCCGGCCAGCGCCGAGGATCTCAAGATCACCATCGGCTACCAGACGGTGGTCGAGCCCTCAAAGGTGCCGCAGTCCGACGGCGCCTATGAGAAGGCGACCAAGGCCACGATCGACTGGCGCAAGTTCGATTCCGGCGCCGATGTCATCGCCGCCATCGCTTCAGGCTCTGTCGATATCGGCTATGTCGGCTCCAGTCCGCTGGCCGCGGCCGCCAGCCGCGAGCTGCCGATCGAGACCATCTTCGTCGTCGGCCTGATCGGTCCGTCGGAAGCGCTGGTCGCGCGCAACGGCGCCGGCATCGAGAAGGTCGCCGACCTCGCCGGCAAGAAAGTGGCCGTGCCGTTCGTGTCGACCACGCATTACAGCCTGCTCGCAGCGCTGAAGCATGAGGGCGTCGATTCCGAAGTCGGTCCAGATCCTCAATCTGAGGCCGCCGGAGATCGCCGCCGCCTTCGCGCGCGGCGACATCGACGCGGCCTATGTCTGGGACCCGGCGCTCGGCCAGGTGAAGACGTCCGGCAAGGTGGTGCTGGACTCCTCACAGGTGGCCGCCTGGGGCGCGCCGACTTTCGACGCCTGGATCGTACGCGCCGACTTTGCCGAGAAGCACCCCGAGGCGGTGCGCGACTTCGTCAAGGTGACCGGCGAGGCCTATGCCCGGTTCCTCGCCAAGCCCGAGGCCTGGTCGGTGTCCTCGCCCGAGGCCGGCAAGATCGCCAAGCTGACCGGCGCCAGGCTGGAAGAGGTGCCGGAGCTGCTCAAGGGCTATGTCTTCCCGTCGCTCGACGAGCAGGCCTCGGACAGGTTCCTCGGCGGCGGCACGGTCAAGGCGATCGCGGCGACGTCCGCCTTCCTCAAGGAGCAGGGCAAGATCGACTCCGTGCTGCCCGACTATTCGAAATACGTGACCTCGAAATATGCCGGCGAGGCGCTCGCCTCGAACTGAGCTTCTCCACGCAATTTCGGGAAGGACGACCGCCCTTCCGGGAATTGCCGAGCAAGCGCGGCCTTCCCAGGCCTTGCGCTTGCCTGTCCCGGGACCGCTTACGAGGCGCGGTCCCGGGGCGGGGCCCGTTTAACCAACGCCCTGATCCAGCGGAGCTTCGATCCCATTGCCGCATCTCGTTCTCGACAAGGTCAGTGTCCATTATGACGGCCAGCCGGCGCCGGCGGTCGAGCGCGTTTCGCTCGATATCGGTAAGGACGATTTCGTCGTGCTGGTCGGCCGTTCCGGCTGCGGCAAAACCTCGCTGCTCAACGTGGCCGCCGGTCTGGTCGAGCCCGCGTGGGGCAAGGCCACGATCGACGGGCGGCCGATCACCGCGCCTGGACCCGATCGCGCCGTGGTGTTCCAGAACGACGCGCTGTTTCCCTGGCTGACGGCACGAGAGAATGTCGCCTTCGCGCTCCGCCTGCATGGCGTATCCGCCGACGCAAGGGCGCGGCGCGCCGACGAGCTGCTGTCGCTGGTCAAGCTCGGCGACGCCGGCGACAAGCGCATCTGGGAGCTTTCCGGCGGCATGCGCCAGCGCGTCGGCCTTGCCCGCGCCTTGGCCGCCGAGCCCGAATTCCTTCTGCTCGACGAGCCGCTCGGAGCGCTCGATGCGCTGACGCGCGAGCGCATGCAGACGACGCTGCTCGATCTGTGGGGGGCAAGCCGCGTCGGCGTGCTGATGGTCACCCACGGCATCGAGGAAGCGCTGGTGCTTGCCACCCGCGTCGTCGTGCTGGCGCCGGGACCCGGCCACGTGGTGCGGACATTCGAGACGCATTTCGGCCGCCGCTATGCGGCCGGCGAGCCGATCCGCGCGATCAAGGCGGATCCAGTCTTTGCCGCGGCCCGCGCGGACCTGACCGACGCGATCTTCGAAGGAGAGGCGGCATGAGCGTCGGCACCTATAGCGAACGCCCCGGCGCCAAGCCCGGCGAGAATGACGGGTTCTCCGTGCCATGGTCGCGGCCGCGGCCGAAACGGGTGGTCATTTCCGTAAGGCTGGTCAGCGCGATCACCATCCTCATGCTGTTGGCCGCCTGGACGGTGTCGGCCTCGCTGCAGCTGGTGTCGCCGGTCTTCCTGCCCTCGCCGGCCGCCGTCTGGGCCAAATTCGTCGTCGTTGCCCGCGACGGTTTCGTCGATGCGACATTGCTCCAGCACCTCGTCGCGTCGCTCGGTCGGGTCTTCGCGGCGCTGATCGCCGCGATCGTCGTCGGCGTGCCGGTCGGCCTTGCCATCGGCGTCAGCAGGATCGGGCGCGGCGTGTTCGATCCGCTGCTCGAGTTCCTGCGACCGATCCCGCCGCTCGCCTATCTGCCGCTGATCGTCATCTGGTTCGGCATCGGCGAGCCGTCGAAGATCCTGGTGATCGCCATCGCCATGTTGGCGCCGGTGGCGCTCTCGACCGCTGCCGGCGTACGCGGCGTTTCGCGCGAGCGCATCGATGCGGCGCGTTCGATGGGCGCAACCCGAAGCCAGCTCATCCGCCACGTGGTGCTGCCCAGCGCCCTGCCGTCGATCCTCACCGGCCTGCGCATCGCGCTCGGCGCCGGCTGGTCGACGCTGGTCGCGGCCGAACTGGTCGCGGCGACGCGCGGGCTCGGCTTCATGATCCAGTCGGCGGCGCAGTTCCTGGTCACCGACGTGGTGGTGATGGGCATTCTGGTGATCGCGATGGTCGCGTTCGCGCTCGAATTCGTCATCCGCCGGATCGAGCGGGCGCTGGTGCCCTGGGCCGGGCGGGAATGAACGGAGCGAAGGAGAAGACGATGACCCATTCCACCGCCGTGCTGTTCGCCCATGTCGGCACATGGTTGTTGCGTCTCCACGCCGGCGACAGGCGACCGCAGGACCAGCCGAAATCGCCGACGGCGGTGCTGCCTGCCGGCGAGCGCGACCGGCCGCCGCCGCGCGACGAAAGCTTATACTGGGCCTGGCAGTACTGGTCCCACTGATCGATCCCGTCTTTTTCCCCGAAGAGCAACCAGGAGAGTGCCATGAGCAATCCAGTCGCTGTCCACCATGTCGACCAGATCCTCGCCGCGACCGATATCGTTCCCTTGACGGCCCGCGTCGGAGCCGAAATCAGAGGCATTCGCCTCGGCGGAGCCCTGTCGGACGCCACCATCGCATCGATCAACCAGCTGCTGTTGAAGCACAAGGTCGTGTTCTTCCGCGGCCAGCAGCATCTCGACGATTCGCAGCATGAGTTGTTCGCGCGGCGCCTCGGCGATCTCGTGCCCCATCCCACGCAAGGGCCGGTGGCGGGGACGGCCTCGATCCTCAATCTCGATTCGAGCCGCGGCGGCGGCCGCGCCGACCAATGGCACACGGACGTCACCTTCGTGGACGCCTATCCGAAATTCTCCGTGCTGCGCGGCGTCGTCATCCCCGCGGCTGGAGGCGATACCATCTGGTCCAACACGCAGGCCGCGTATGACAGCCTGCCGGCGCCGCTCAGGCTCCTGGCGGACAATCTCTGGGCCATCCACAGCAATGCCTATGATTATGCCGCCGTGCGCCCCCGCGCCTCGGCCGAGGAACGGAAGCATTTCGAGGAGGTCTTCACCTCGACCGTCTACGAGACCGAACATCCTGTCGTGCGCGTGCATCCGGAGACCGGCGAGCGGTCGCTGCTGCTCGGCAATTTCGTCCAGCGCTTCGTCGGCCTGTCGAAGAGCGACTCCGCGAAACTTTACGAGCTGTTCCAGAGCTATGTGACGACGCCTGAGAATACGGTGCGATGGCGGTGGCAGGCCGGTGACGTCGCGATCTGGGACAACCGGGCCACGCAGCATTACGCGGTGAACGACTATGGCGGCGAGCACCGGATCGTGCGCCGCGCCACCGTCGACGGCGACGTGCCGGTCAGCGTCGACGGACGCCGCAGCGTCACCCACGTCAAGTCAGCCAAGCCGGCGGCAAAGGCCGCCTGACCCGCCGGGCGCCGCTACTCGTTGCCCTCGAGCGGTTCACCGTCCCACTGAACGGTGAATCGCTCTATTCCTGTGTCTCGACGCAATCTCCGGCCGGAAGACGGCGGCGATGACGCCGCCTCACAGGCCCCTGGAATACCGGCGCGGCGCCAGCTCCCGGTGCGCGGTCGTCAGATTCGCGAGCGGCTCGCCCAGCTCAACCCGACGACGCCGACCAGCATGGTGATGAGCCCGACATAGAGCCATTGTGTCTGGCCGGTCATGAAGCTGCCCTTGACCAGGCCGAGGCCCTGCAGCGACCACAGCGCGCCGATGCCAAGCACGACCAGCGCCAGCACAAACCTGATCAATCGCATCGGCTGAACCCTCTGTGAAAGTCGATCCTGAAAGGTGACAGGGACGCAACAAAAGACGCGGAGGAACTGAAGCAGTTCCGTCCCCCTCTACTTGACTCCTGAGGACCGATCTTGCCCGGAACGTCCCGGTTGTCGGTCCGATATTCATCGAGAATACGCCTTCTTGGTGCCGGAAATATCATGACAAACTGTTTCGCGGCGACTCCAAACGTGTGCCGTCGCCACGGAACCGCCAGATGGTTGCCGCATTTCCCGCCTCATTCGGCACTTAGGCGGGGCTATCTAGTAACGGAGCCACCCCCCAAAAGATGAAGAAAACCAACCAGACCGCGCTTGTCGCGGTGACGATCGCGGCTGGCCTGATGGCTGGCGCGTCGTCGGCCTCCTCCGCCGCCGCGCAGTGCGGCCGCGCATCCTGGTATGCCCTGCATTCCCGAACCGCCTCGGGGGAACGCATGAACCCCTCGGCGCTGACTGCCGCCCACCGCAGCCTGCCTTTCGGCACCAGGCTCAAGGTCACCAACAAGGACAATGGTCGCAGCGTCGTCGTGCGCATCAACGACCGCGGCCCGTTCGTGAAGGGACGCGTGCTCGATCTCTCCCGCGGGGCCGCGAGCCAGCTCGGTTTCATCGGTTCGGGCCACACCGCCGTCTGCATGGCGCGCGTCTGAGCCGTCCGTCTGCCGGACCATCATCCTGCGCCGCCGCCCATCGGTTCGGGGATCATGGCCGTCTCCGGCTCGACGGACCGGACACATATCTTTCACATTTCTGCAGCGCACATTGAGCCGGCTCGCTCGCGCAAGGCCGGTTTTCAACAGGTTGAACGAAAGTTGCATTCGTCAGACAAAATGACGTATTGCATCGCAACAATATCTTGTTAACCTCCGCGCGAGACATTCAAGGCTCGGCGCTGTCCGTCGTCCCTTTGGTCGTCGGACGGCAGCGGGGTTCGCGATGTTCTACCAGCTCTACGAAATGAACCATGCGGCGCTGCAGCCGGCCCGCCTCTATGCCGACGCCGTCCGGCTGTTCTACTCAAATCCGCTCAATCCGATCTCGCACACCACCTTCGGCCGCTCGGTCGCGGCGGGCGCCGAGCTGTTCGAGCGCACGACCCGCCGCTACGGCAAGCCGCGATTCGGCCTGGACAAGACCGTGGTCGACTGGAAAAGCGTCGACGTCACGGAAAAGACGGTCTGGTCGAAGCCGTTCTGCGATCTCATCCGCTTCGAACGCGCCGTGCCGGCCGGCCGCAAGCCCGATCCCAAGCTGCTGATCGTGGCGCCGATGTCGGGTCACTACGCGACGCTGCTGCGCGGCACGGTCGAGGCGATGCTGCCTCACGCCGACGTGCATATCACCGACTGGGTCGATGCCCGCATGGTGCCGGCGGCGCAAGGCGGCTTCGATCTCGACGACTATATCGACTATGTCATCGAGATGTTCCATGCGCTCGGCCCCGACACGCATGTGATGGCGGTGTGCCAGCCTTCGGTGCCGGTGCTGGCGGCGGTGGCGCTGATGGAAAAGCGCGGCGATCCCTTCGTGCCCGCCACCATGACGCTGATGGGCGGCCCGGTCGACACGCGCCGCAATCCGACCGCGGTCAATCTCCTGGCCAAGGAGAAGGGCATCAACTGGTTCCGCGACAACGTCGTCATGCAGGCGCCCTGGCCGGTGCCGGGCTTCGGCCGCGAGGTCTATCCCGGCTTCCTGCAGCTCTCGGGCTTCATGAGCATGAACCTCGACCGCCACATCATCGCCCACAAGGACTTCTTCATGCACCTTGTGAAGAATGACGGCGACAACGCCGAAAAGCATCGCGACTTCTATGACGAGTACCTGGCGGTAATGGACCTGACGGCGGAATTCTACCTGCAGACGGTCGACACCGTGTTCGTGCGCCATGCTTTGCCGAAGGGCGAGATGACGCATCGCGGCGAGCCGGTCGATCCGAAGGCGATCCGCAACGTCGCGCTGCTGACCATCGAGGGCGAGAACGACGACATTTCCGGCCTCGGCCAGACCCAGGCCGCGCACGACCTTTGCATCAACATCCCGGCCGACAAGCAAGCGCATTACATGCAGCCGGCCGTCGGCCATTACGGCGTCTTCAACGGCTCGCGCTTCCGCTCGGAGATCGTGCCGCGCATCGTCGACTTCATTTCCAGCTACGGCCGCCAGCACCGGGTGGCGGCGAAGCCGAAACTGGTCCGTTCCGCCAAAAGCTGATTGTCGGGGCAATTCCACGAAAACTGTGAAACGAGCTGCCGCCGCCGGGGATGCCTGTGTTTGCGCCGTGCCGCTGTTGCGAAAACGCCGCTACGGGACCGTCCAGGTAACCATGCCGCCAAACTAGCCGTCGTCTCTAATTGACACGGACTGTAAATCGCCTTTAACCTTTCGTTAATAAAGAACAGGGCGGCGGGGGCAATGATTTCCTCAGCGATAGCGCGGATTCTGCGCTTGTGTTCAGTCGCAGGACTGGCGATTTCGGCTCACTGGGCAGCACCCGCCTGGGCGGCGGGCGCGATGACCACGGGCGGCCTGACCTCGCAGCCGATCGGCCACTACGATTTCTGCAAGTCGAATCCGGGCGAATGCAACATCCGTCCGGTCAATCTCGATCCGGCAAAGATGACGGACGCGCTGTGGCGCAGGCTGACCAGCGTGAGCGCCGGGATCAACGCCGGCGTCAAGCCGATGAGCGATCTCGATCACTACGGCAAGGACGAAGTCTGGGCCTATCCGGACGACGGCTATGGCGACTGCGAGGACTATGTGCTGGAAAAGCGCCGCGTGCTTTACCGCATGGGCATGTCGCTGGCCGACCTGCTGATCACCGTCGTGCGCAAGCCCGACGGCGAGGGCCATTCGGTTTTGACCGTCCGCACCGACAAGGGCGACTATGTGCTCGACAACCTCACCGACAAGGTCAGAGCCTGGGATGCGACGGGCTACCGCTTCCTGAAGCGGCAGGCGATCGACAACACCGGACGCTGGGTGTCGATCCGCGACGGCCAGGCGGTACTGGTCGGCTCGGTGCAGTAGGAACTGACACCCTACTTTCTTCGCGAGGCGCTCCACCGCCTCCGCCGTTGGCGACGAAGCGACGGGACCTCCGAATTTTTTCGCACAACTCCATGAACCGTTTCCGTGCGCTCGGCGACACACAGCCGTGGACAGAAACCCAACCATGGAGACTTCGAATGACCGCCTTTTTGCGAAACACCTTGCTTGCCGCCGTCGCGGTGTCGGCGCTGACCGGATCGGCCCTGGCCGACGACACCGTCAAAAGCTGCGCCAAGAGCAACCTCAACGACCTGTGGAGCGGTCGCTGCTGCAGCGTCAGCAGCGCCAATTGCCTGGGCGGCGGAAACGGCGGCCGCGACCATCACGGCGACAATGGCGGCAATGGCGGCCGTGGCAGCACCAACGGCGCCGGCGCCGGCAAGCCGTGATCTCAAGAGTGAGAAATCGCGAGGGCTGCCTGCGCTGTGGAACGCGAGACCCTCGGCCCTCGCGGCTTCGGCTAGCGCTTTTCACCGTTTCACGGAAACGGTGAAACGCTCTATCTCTTTGTTTTGACGCAATTCCCGACGGAAAACCGTGTCACACTTTCCTGCAATTGCCCTAACCGCACCCATTTCATCCGGGCAAACTATCGCCTCAGCGCGGCCCGGACCGATGCGGTGATTTTCCGGAGTTCCGCCTCGTCGAGCCTTTCGATGCTTTCGGCCAGCAGGTTGGCCAGCTCGGTCGCCGCCGGCGACAGGCCGGACGTGTCGATCCGGACCCTTGGATGCGAGCTTTCGGCGAGCCGCGCGAGGTCCTCGGCATCGTCCCAGATGATGTTGAAATAGCCGATGATCTTCTGGATCAGCGTCCAGGTCGGGGCGCCGCGGCGGCCATGCTCGAGCGCCGACAGGTAGGCGGCGCTGACGCCGATGGCCTCAGCCATCGCCTTCTGGCTGACGCCGCGCTCTGCGCGCAACGCCCTGAGCTTCTCGCCGAACGGGGTCACCGGCGCGTCCTCTTGGCCGGCCTGCTCATGAGCGTATCCGCCGCAACCGCACATAGAGCGCGCCCGAGCCGCCATGGTTGCGGGCGGCGTGGTCGTGGCTGGACACCAGGTGCCGGAAGGCCGGGGTCGACAGCCATGCCGGCACGGCGCGGCGCAGGATGCCGTCGCCGCCGGAGGACGACCCCTTGCCGGTGATGATCAGCACATAGCGTATGCCGCCGGCATGCGCGCGGTGCAGGAAAGTCAGCAGCAGCGAATAGGCTTCGTCCTGCGTCATGCCGTGCAGGTCGACCCGGCCTTCGATCGGCAGCCGGCCTTTCTTCAGCTTCTGCAGCGTCTGGTCGTCCAGCACGTGCGCCACATGCTGCGGCTTGGGTTTTGCGGCTGTCGCCGGAACGCCGTTGGCCGCAGCGGCCGCCGGTGCCGGCTTGGGCTCGACGATGTCGGGGATCTCGACGACGGCCTTGCCTTTCAGCGGCCGGGCCGAACGCGCCACCAGGTTCCACAGGATGCGGTCGTCGTCGCTGAGATGATCGTCGCGGCGGCTCACCGGCGCGCTCCATCGATCAATGCGCGCGGCACCAGCGCGTAGAAGTCGGCAGCGTTGCGGACCACGCCGGCGATCTCGCCGGCGGCGTCGCCCGAGCCGGCGAAGAGATCGCCCCGCGCGGGCCCGGTGATGGCCGAGCCGGTGTCCTGCGCGATCATCAGCCGCCGGAACGGTTTCCGGTCGAAGGCGGTGAGCGTCGGCGCGTCGATATGGAAAGGCGTGCCGAAAGTATGCAGCAGGCGGTCGACCGCGACGGAGCGGCCGGGCGTCAGCGGCACCTTGGCGGCGGCGATCGGTCCGAGCGAGGCATCGTCGACCGCTGCCTCGCGGAAGAAGATGTAGGAACGGTTCCGCCACAGGATCTCATCGACGCGATCCGGGTGCGCCTTGAACCAGGCGCGGATCGACTGCATCGTGACCTTTTCCAGCGGGATTTCGCCGAGGTCGCTCAAGGTTTTGCCGGGACCGGTGAAGCGCTGGCCTGATTTCGCCGCATAGGTGACGCGGGCGAGCCTGCCGTCGGTCATCTTCAACCGCGCCGCGCCCTGCACATGGATGAAGAAGGCGTCGACCTTTTCGGCGAGCCAGGCGATTTCGAGATTTTGCCCGGACAGCGCGCCGCGCTCGATCGCGCCGCGATCGAAATATTCGACCGGGCCATGATCCGTGCGGCGGGCAAAGGCGAGATAGGCGTCCATACCGGTGGGTCGGTTGTCGTCGTCGATGTCGACCAGGTCGGCGGGGCGGGAAAGCAGCGGCACGACGAACCGCTCGGTCCTGACCGGCGAGGCCTCGACCTCGGGCTCATAGAAGCCGGTGACCAGACCGGCGCCCTCTTCAGCCTCCACCAGCATCGGAACGAAATGCCGTTCGAAGAAGGATCGCGCCGCGGACCGATTCGGCTCCGAAACGGCACGCGCCTCGGCATAGGCCTCGGCAAAAGCATTGAAATCGACGCCGAGCGATCCGGAGCGGTAAGGCTTCACCGGAGCCTGGAAGGCCGAGCGGCGAAAGGCGGCGAATGCAGCGCGGTGGTCATCCTCGCCCCAACCGGGCAAGTCGCTGAAGGATTTCCGGCTGAATGTGGGAGAGAGCGGCACGACTGGGCCCCGCCGCTATGTCTCAGTCTTCTTCTTCGGTGGCGACGAGCTTCCAGTTCGGGTCGCGCGAGCGGGTGTCGCGGGCGAAGGTCCAGACATCCTTGACCTCGGCCACGGTTTCCGGGTCGCCGTCGATGACGGCGCCGGCCTTGTCGCGGGTCGCCGAGATCAGTTCGGAGACGACACGCAGCGTGATATGCGCCTCCGAACCCTTCATCTCGGCGGCGACGATGTCGGCCTTGTCGATGCCGACGAAGGACGACTGGATCTTTTCCGATTTCGCCTCGCGCTCGCCGATCGCGGCTACGAAACCATCATAGACTTCGCGCGACAGGAGGTTCTTCAGCGTCTTACGGTCGCCATCGGCATAGGCCATGACGATCATCTCATAGGCCATCTTGGCGCCGTCGACGAAGCTCTTCGGTTCGAAGGACGCGTCATTGTCCTTGATCGTGCGCAGGCCTTTGTTGAGGTCGGTGTCCGGCTTGGCGAAGGCGTCGATATCGGCATAGGTCTCGGCCGCGGTTTCGCCCGGCATGCGCTTGCGCGGCAGCGAGACCACATTTTCAGGCTTCTGCGCCGTATCAGCCTCGCGCGCGCGGCTCGCCGAATAGGGATCGAAGGGCGGACGCTCGTTTCCGGTGCGACGTCCAAGCACGTTGCGCAGCTGGAAAAAAATCACAACCGCCGCAATCAGGAAGAAAATCGTGCCGAAGTCGAAGAAACCCATATTTTCCGCCAACTCGATCCCTGTCCTTGCGGACCGGCTTAGCCCCTGGGGACCGCGGTCGCATAGCGTTCAACATTCAAAGCATATAGAACGGCAGGCGCAATCATTCAAATCAAAGGCAGCCATACCTATCTAAGGGCGCCAAGGCCAGCGGCGATTGTCCGCAAGCGCCGCAAAAGAAGAAAGCGATCGGTCAAAGACTTGCGCATTTCGTTCATCCCGCTGTTCCTGCTGCTGCTGCCGCTGCTGGAGATCGCCGGCTTCGTCGTTGTCGGCCGCGAAATCGGCGCCCTGGCGACGGTCGGGCTGGTCATCCTGTCCAGCGTCGCCGGCAGCCTGCTTCTGCGGCATCAGGGATTTGGCGTCATGGCGCGGGTGCGGACGGAAATGGATGCCGGACGCGACCCGAGCCGCCAGCTCGCGCATGGCGCGATGATCGTGCTGGCGGCGATCCTGCTGATCATCCCCGGCTTCATCACCGACATCTTCGCCATTCTCCTGCTTCTGCCGCCGGTGCGCGACTTTGCCTGGCGGCTGCTCAAGAACCGCATCGTCATGGCGACCAGCTTCAGCCGCGGCTTTTCGGCCCGCCGGCGCGACGACGTCATCGACCTCGACGACAGCGACTATTCGCGCGACGACTATCCGGACCGGCCGGATCACAATTCCCCGTGGCGGCGGCTGAAAAACGATTAGTCCCGGACCGGATTCTGACCGGTCGGCTCTGTTTGCGTTGGCAGGTGGCATGCCTTGGAGATTGGCCGAAACGCCCATAGCGATCGTCATGCTAGGGCGGAGCGACGCGTAGCGTAGCGCAGACCCTAGGATGACGAGGTTGGGGGCGGTTCGCCAATCCCCAGCGTTTGCGCTGTCCTGTTCCATCTGCCGATAAGGGCGGCAAAACTTGTTTTGTCTGGCCGGCCATGGTAGCGAACCCGCGATTTCAATCCGGTCAGCAACGCTGCCCAGGCAAAAGGACTAAAGGCTCATGGCCAGCAACGATGACGCCGCGACGGGCGCCGCCAACGGTAACGGCAACCAGAACCAGCCCTCGCTCAATGTGCTTGCCCAGTATGTGAAGGACCTGTCCTTCGAAAGCCCCGGCGCGCCGAATTCGCTGCGCGGCCGCGACAAGGCTCCGGGCATCGCCATCAACGTCAACGTCAACGCCAACCCGCTTTCGGACAAGCAGTTCGACGTCAACCTGACGCTGAACGCCAAGGCCTCCTTCGACCAGGAAGTGCTGTTCAATGTCGAGCTGGTCTATGGCGGCGTCTTCGCCATCAGCGGCTTCCCGCAGGAGCACATGCTGCCGATCCTGTTCATCGAATGCCCGCGGCTTTTGTTCCCCTTTGCCCGCCAGATCGTCGCCGATGCCACCCGCAATGGCGGCTTTCCGCCGCTGATGCTCGACCCGATCGATTTCGCGCAGATGTTCCAGCAGAGGATTGCCGAGGACCAGGCCGCGAGCAAGGTCCAGGTGAGCTGAGGCTAACTGGCGCCACATCGTATCGAGAGCCCGGCTTCGCGCCGGGCTTTTTTGTTGGAGACGCTGGCAGGCCAGAGGGGGGCGCGAAGGATCGCTACCGGGCCAGTAGTCCGCTCAACCCACAGCCACCTTCAGCCACAGTGCCTTTTCGCCGAGCGTCGCGACAAGCCCGGCATGCGCTGCGCGATCGACCTCCGTCAACCGCGGCGGCAGGGCGATCGGTCGGGCGCCGATCGAGATGTCGATATCGGCCACCTCGCCGTTGCCGTTCATCTGCACCGCCACGGCCTCCAGAACCAGCGCCGCCTGCTTGCCGCCAATGAGCTCGATATAGACCTCGGCCAGCAATTCGGAATCGAGCAACGCGCCGTGCTTGGTGCGGCGGGCGTTGTCGATACCGTAGCGGCGGCAGAGCGCGTCCAGCGAATTCGGACCCATCGGATGCTTGCGGCGCGCCAGCGCCAGCGTGTCGACGATGCGGCCGGGATCGATGGCCGGGCGGTCGAGCCGGCTGAACTCGAGGTTGAGGAAGCCGATATCGAAGGTGGCGTTGTGGGCGATCAGCTTGGCGCCGTCGGTGAAGGCCAGCCACTCCTCGGCGATTTCGGCGAAGGTCGGCTTGCCGACCAGGTCGGCGGCGCTGATGCCGTGCACGGCCTGCGCCTCGGCATGGATGGCGCGTCCCTGCGGATTGATGAATTTGTGGAAGGTGCGGCCGGTCGGGAAGCGGTTGACCAGCTCGACGCCACCGAGCTCGATGATGCGATCGTCGCGCAGATCGAGGCCCGTGGTTTCCGTATCGAAGATGATCTCACGCATTCGAATCAGTTGGCCTTTGCAAGCGCACAGCATGATGCCCTGGCGGGAAATGGCAATGGGTGCTGCTGACAGCAAGAGTCAGGAGCCGGGCCGCCCCCGTTATCCCCAGAGCATGATGCCGAAAATTGTGAAGCGGTTTTGGACGACACCAGCTCTATTTCCTGGATTTAGACGCGGATTCAGGAAACATCCGGCTCCTGCAGTTCGGCAATGATCGCCCCCACAGCGCGGCGGGCGACATCGAAGCCTTGACCGGTGTCGACGATGAAATCGGCCTGCTGGCGCTTTTCGGCGTCCGGCACCTGCTTGGCCAGGATGGCGTCAAATTTCGCCTCGCTCATGCCGGGCCGCGCCAGCACGCGGGCCCGCTGGATTTCGGGCGACGCGGTGACGACCACGACCTTGTCGACGCGGTTGCGGCCGCCGGTCTCGAACAAGAGCGGAATGTCGAGCACGGCGACCGGCACGCCGGCGGCTCGGTGCCTCGCCAGGAACGCGTCGGCGTCGGCGCGCACCAGCGGATGGATGATCGCCTCCAGCTTCTTCAGCGCTGCGGGATCACCCAGCACTTTCTCGGCCAGCCTGTCGCGATCGACCACGCCCGCTTGCGTCGTGCCCGGAAAAGCCGCCTCGACCAGCGGCGCCGCCTTGCCCGAGTAAAGCCGATGCACGGTCTCGTCGGAATCATGCACCGGTACGCCCGCATCGGCGAACATCCTTGCCGTGGTCGACTTGCCCATGCCGATCGATCCGGTGAGGCCAAGCACGATCATGCCGTCAATGGCCTTCGATGTCGGCGACGATCATGCGCCGCAGTTCGGGCGTGACTTCGGGCTTCCTGCCGAACCAGCGTTGGAAGCCGGGCACCGCCTGATGCAGCAGCATGCCAAGCCCGTCGACCGTCTTGAGGCCCCGCGCCTTCGCCGCGGCAAGCAAAGGCGTCTCGAGCGGCACATAGACAATGTCGGTAACGATGGCGTGGTCCGGCAAGCCGCCCGGATCGGCGGCAAGGGTCGCATCGCCGTGCATGCCGAGCGAGGTGGTGTTGACGAGCAGGCCGGCATCGGCAAGCAGCCCGCCGACCGCATCAGCGCCATGTGCGGAAACCCCGGCGCCGAACCGGCCGGCGAGTTCCTTTGCTCTCGGCAGCGTGCGGTTGACGATGCGGATGTCTTTGACGCCGCGCTGCTTCAGCGCATGGATCACGGCGCGGGAGGCGCCGCCCGCGCCCAGCACCACGGCCGGGCCATTCGCCGCCCAGCCGGGCGCATATTGGTCGAGGTTGCCGGCAAAGCCGATCCAGTCCGAATTGCTGCCCCACAGCCGGCCGTCTTCCAGCCACAGCATGTTGACCGCGCCGATCGTCTCGGCCGCTTCGTCGCGACTGTCGACCAGGGCGAAGGCGGTTTCCTTGTGCGGAATGGTGACATTGCCGCCGCGAAGGCCGCTGCCGCTCAGCGATCCCAGGAAGGAAGCGAGATCTTCCGGGCGGACGTCGATCGCCTGGTAGCTGCCGTCGATGCCGTATTTCGCCAGCCAATGGCCGTGGATCTTCGGCGAGCGCGAATGCGCGATCGGATGTCCGGTGACAAAGGCCCGCCTCTCAGCCATCGATCGCTCCCAGAGCGCGCAGTTCCTCCAGCACCGGCAGCAACGGCAGGCCGACGATGGTGAAATAGTCGCCCTCGATCTTCTCGAACAGCTGGATGCCCTCGCCCTCGATCTGATAGACGCCGACGCTCGACAGCGCCTTGGCGCCGACGCGGGCCAGATGCCGGCCGATGAAGGCCGGGTCGAGCTTGCGCATCGTCAGGCTGGCGACGCCGACATGGCGCCACAGCACCTCGCCATCGCGGCAGAGCACGACGGCGCTGTTCAATTGATGCGTCTTGCCGGACAGCGCGAGCAGGTGGCGGCGGGCGCCTTCCATGTCGCCCGGCTTGTGAAAAATCTCGTCGCCGAGCGACAAGGTCTGGTCGCAGCCCAGCACCAGCGCGCCGGGCTTGCGTTCGCTGACCTCGACCGCCTTGGCTTCGGCAAGGATCGAGGCGACATCCTCCGGCGAAACGCCGCTGTCCTGCAGGGGCGCCTCGAGCGCGCGCTCGTCGACCTTGGCCGGCACCGCCTCGATGTCGAGCCCGGCGTCAACCAGCATCGATTTGCGGAACGGGCTGCCTGAGGCGAGGACGATTTTTTCGGGCATGGTTTGTGGTTGCCTAAAGGTTGAACCGAACAGGAGATGGGCGCCGCAGCGAGCAATGTCTTGGACCGCTGCGCTCCTCGGCGACGGTAACGGCATGGATCCTAGGGTCTGCGCCGGGTCGCTTCGCGACTGCTCCGCCCTAGGATGACGAACGGGAGGGTTGTTTCGGCCAATCTCCAAAGTTTTCGTATGCCATCGGCTGCTCGCTATTTGGTCGCACAATTGCCAGGCGCCAAGGCTTGCGATTAGCAGCAGGTCATGACGCCGTCGTCATCCTAGGGCGAAGCAAGGAGCGAAGCGACGCGGCGCAGACCCTAGGATCCATGCCGTTACCTTCACACTTCGCAACGCTGCATGGCTAAGCGGCAGCTCACGCGTCCCCAATTATCTGTTCTTTCCCCTTAGGGCAACGATGGCCGCCGCGGTTTCCTCGATCGACCTGCGGCTGACATCGATCATCGGCCAGCCATGCCGGGTGCATAGCTGGCGCGCATAGGCGAGTTCCTCGTTGATCGCGGCGCGATCGACATAGTCTGTCGACACAAAGGCGGCGCTGTTGCCGAGGACGCGATTCTGCCGGACATGCGAGATGCGCTCGGCCGTGGCGATAAGGCCGACGACAAGCGGCGTCTTGGCGGCGATCAGGCTTTCCGGCAGCGGCACGCCGAGCACGATCGGGATGTTGGCGGTCTTGATGCCGCGATTGGCGAGATAGATGCTGGTCGGCGTCTTGGAGGTGCGCGAGATGCCGATCAGCACGATGTCGGCGTCGTCCATGTTGGCGGGCAGCTGGCCGTCATCATGCTCCATGGTGAAGTTCAGAGCATCGATGCGGCGGAAATATTCGGCGTCGAGCACATGCTGGGCGCCGACGCGGCGGCCTGCGGGCGTGCCGAGATAGGATTGGAAGACGGTCAGCACCGGCTCCAGCACCGAGACGCAAGGCAGGCCCATGGTGGCGCAGCGCTCGTCGATCGAGCGCGCGAGCTTCTGGTCAACGACGGTATAGAGAATGATGCCGGGCTCCTCCTCGATATCCTCGAATACCTTGGCGACCTGCTTTTCGGTGCGGATCAGCGGATAGATGTGCTCGATGGCGCGCGCGTCCTTGTACTGGGCGGAGGCCGCGCGACCCGCCGCCAGCAGCGTTTCGCCGGTGGCGTCGGAAATCAGGTGCAGGTGAAAGAAGCTCTGAGGTTTGTTCACAGGGGATGGGTCCAGGCTGTGGGCAATTGTGGACAAGGCTGGATGGGAGGGCCTTGGCTAAGAAAGCGACTGTATCAGATGGCTGCTTGTCCACAATTCGCCCCGCTGTAGGCTTTGTCGCGGCGCTGGGGACAAAACCGGGGATCAACTTTTCCCGGCCGGTTTCATCCACAGTCGACGGCCCGCAACGGCAAAGGCCAAGCTTTTGACTCCAAAGCCCGAATCCGCGTCGTCCCCAGATCGCTCCAAATAGCGAAAGTGAGTACGCGACAATATGCTGACTGGCCTTTTCGAGCCGCAGGCGGGACAGGTCGCAACCACCACAACCAACAGACTCTTAGAATCAGAAGACTCTTTTAAAATAGATATTTGATTTAAGAGGGGCCGTGCATGACCGCCGAACCCAGGGCTCGGAAGGGAACCATGCACCACATGAAAGCGCTGCAGCGTCCTTGCTCGCCCCAAGGATGCGCGGCGCTGCAGGAAGGGGCTAACGCCGAAATGCCTGAGAAGCGGATCATGCTCGACGTCCTCAAGGGCGAGACCGTCTCACCGCCGCCGCTCTGGATGATGCGTCAGGCAGGCCGCTATCTTCCTGAATATCGGGAGACGAGGAAGCGGGCGGGATCCTTCCTCGATCTCTGCTACGATCCGGACCTTGCCGTCGAAGTGACGCTGCAGCCGATCGAGCGCTTCGGCTTCGATGCCTCGATCCTGTTCTCCGACATCCTCGTCGTGCCCAATGCCTTGGGGCGGGATGTGCGTTTCGAAGAGGGCCGCGGGCCGATCCTGAAGCCGATCACGGCTGCCGAGATTTCGGCGTTGAACAGCGAAACGTTTCACGTGAATCTCGAACCGGTCTACGAGACCGTGCGCCGGTTGCGCGTGAAACTGCCCGGGCCGACGACGCTGATCGGCTTCTGCGGCGCGCCCTGGACGGTGGCGACCTACATGATCGCGGGCCATGGCACGCCGGACCAGGGACCGGCGCGGCTTTTCGCCTATCGCGAGCCCGAGGCCTTCGCACGGCTTCTGACGATACTGGCCGATCATTCGGCCGCCTATCTCATCCGCCAGATCGAAGCCGGCGCCGATGTGGTGCAGATTTTCGATTCATGGTCGGGCGTATTGGACGAGCCGTCCTTCGAGGCGTTCTGCGTCGAGCCGGTGGCCGAAATCGTCCGGCAGGTGAAGGCGGCTCATCCCGACGTGCCGGTGATCGGTTTTCCAAAAGGCGCCGGCGACCGCTATCGCGACTACAGGAAGAAGACTGGCATTGCCGGTCTCGGCCTCGACTGGACGGTGCCGTTGTCGATGGCAAAGACGCTGCAGCGCGAAGGCGCGGTGCAAGGCAATCTCGATCCGCTGCGCCTGGTCGCCGGCGGCAAGGCGCTGGCCGACGGCGTCGAGGCAATTCTTGGAAGCCTCGGCGGCGGGCCGCTGATCTTCAATCTCGGCCATGGCATCACGCCGGAAACGCCTGTGGCGCATGTCGAGGCGATGGTGAAAATGGTGAGAAGCCACCGATGAGCGAGGCAAGCAAGGACCTCAGGACCGGCAATGACAACAGCACCGGCCAGGCGATGAAGCGCATGGCGGTCGGCATCGGCGCGCTCGTCGCGCTGACGGCGCTCCTCTACTTTGTGGCCGGCGACGGCTTCTATCCCTGGGCGAAGGCCATTCACGTCATCGCCGTCATCGCCTGGATGGCTGGCATGCTCTATCTGCCGCGGCTCTTCGTCTATCATGTCGACGCCGAGAAAGGCTCGGCCCAGTCCGAGACCTTCAAGGTGATGGAGCGCCGGCTGCTGCGCGGCATCATCAATCCGGCGATGATCGCGACCTGGGTGTTCGGGCTGTGGCTGGCCTGGAAGGGCTTCGGATTCCAGGGCGGTTGGCTGCACGCCAAGATCCTCGCGGTGCTGTTGCTTTCGGGATTGCACGGCTATCTCGCCGGCGCGGTGCGGAAATTCGCCGAGGACAAGAACGAAAAACCGGCGAGGCACTGGCGGATCGTCAACGAGATCCCCACATTGCTGATGATCGTCATCGTCATCCTGGTTGTCGTGAAGCCGTTTTAAGCTTCCCCATCCCAGCAAAAGGCGGCTTGCTCTTTCAAGCGACCGACGATAAAAGACGGGTCTTCCTTCCCGTCATGCGCCGCCCCTTTTTCTCGCTTCGGCCGCGCCCGGCATTTGTCGTATTCAGCCGATTTTCCTCCCCAAAGCCTACCCAGAGTCTATCTAATGCAAGAAATGAAACTCGCAGAGTTCAAGAACAAGAAGCCGCCAGAGCTGATCGCTTATGCCGAATCGCTCGAGGTGGAGAACGCCAGCGTCATGCGCAAGCAGGAGCTGATGTTCGCGATCCTGAAGAAGCTCGCCGCCCAGGACATCGAAATCATCGGCGACGGCGTGGTCGAGGTGTTGCAGGACGGCTTCGGCTTCCTGCGCTCGGCGAATGCCAATTACCTGCCAGGTCCCGACGACATCTATATTTCGCCGTCGCAGATCAGGCGCTTTTCGCTCAAGACCGGCGACACTGTCGAAGGGCCGATCCGCAGCCCGAAAGAGGGCGAACGCTATTTCGCGCTGCTCAAGGTCAACACCATCAATTTCGACGATCCGGAAAAGATACGGCACAAGATCCACTTCGACAACCTGACGCCGCTCTATCCGACATCGCGGCTGAAGATGGAGGTCGACCCTCCGACCACCAAGGACATCTCGCCGCGTGTGATCGACCTGGTCGCGCCGATCGGCAAGGGCCAGCGCGCGCTGATCAACGCCCAGCCGCGCACCGGCAAGACGGTGCTTTTGCAGAACATCGCGCACTCGATCACCGCCAACCACCCGGAATGCTACCTGATCGTGCTACTGATCGACGAGCGTCCGGAAGAAGTGACCGACATGCAGCGCTCGGTTAAGGGCGAAGTGATCTCCTCGACCTTCGACGAGCCGGCGGCGCGCCACGTGCAGGTCGCCGAAATGGTGATCGAAAAGGCCAAGCGCCTGGTCGAGCATGGCCGCGATGTCGTCATCCTGCTCGATTCGATCACCCGCCTCGGCCGTGCTTACAACACCGTGGTGCCGTCATCCGGCAAGGTGCTGACCGGCGGTGTCGACGCCAACGCGCTGCAGCGCCCGAAGCGCTTCTTCGGCGCCGCCCGCAACATCGAGGAAGGCGGTTCGCTCACCATCATCGCGACCGCGCTTATCGACACCGGCAGCCGCATGGACGAAGTCATTTTCGAAGAGTTCAAGGGCACCGGCAACTGCGAAATCCAGCTCGACCGCAAGGTGGCCGACAAGCGCATCTATCCGGCGATCGACATCCTCAAGTCGGGTACCCGCAAGGAAGACCTTCTGGTGCCGCGCTCGGACCTGCAGAAGATCTTCGTCCTGCGCCGAATCCTGGCGCCGATGGGAACCACCGACGCGATCGAGTTCCTTATCGACAAGCTGAAGCAGACCAAGACCAACGCCGATTTCTTCGATTCGATGAATACGTGATTGGCCTACCCTCCCCCTTGTGGGGAGGGTCGATCCGCGAAGCGGATGGGGGTCCAAAGACTCTTTCGCCTCAACACACCCGCCTCACGATTTACGCTTTGCTGCGATCGTGAGCCGACCCTCCCCACAAGGAGGAGGGTGAGCGCTAGTTTCGCCGCAACAGCTTCTCCAGTTCGCTCGCATCCGTGACAACCGGCAGGCATACTTGCCCGGTGCAGAACCAGGCGCCCGGCTTGTCCGTCGGCGGCAGCACGCCACCCGGCAATGACGGTCGATTCGTCCCCGCACCAAGCGGCACGACGATGTCGACCCGGCGCGGGTCGGGATTTCGATTCGCGACCGGAACGAGGCTTGAAGAATCCGGCTTGTCGATGACGACGAGCTTTAGCGGTTCGAGCGCCACGGCGCAGGCATTGACGATCCCGGCCTGGCCGTAGGCATGTTGCGCGGCGCGGCCCATAGCGTGCTCGGCGGTCGTCCAGGCTTTTTGCCAAAGATTGAGATCGCCGGTGAGCGAGGAAAGTCGCACCAGCGCTTCGACGATCTGGCTTGTCGCCGAGGGGATTGCTTCATCGACATCGCCGCGGATGCGGATCGGAACGTCGCCGCTGTCCGACGCCGTCAGCCAGTAGCCGGTCTTGTCGGCGTCCTGGTGCCATCGGTCCAACGCGTCGGTGAAGTGCCTGGCGCGGTCCGAATAGGCCGGATCGCCGGTCGCCTCGAACAGCGCGATCGCGGCGTTGATCATTGCGGCGTAGTCGCTCGACAGCGCCGGGAAAAGCTTCTTCGCGCCAAGCATGGAGTGCGGCAGGCGGCCGTCCCGGCTTGCCTCGACGATATGGGCGAAGGCTTTGGCAGCGGCATCGATCCAGTCGCGCCTTGCAAGGGAACGGCCGGCCTCGGCCAGCGCCGCGATCATCAGGCCGTTCCAGTCGGTGAGCGCCTTGCCGTCGCGGCCTGGCCTGACGCGCTGCTCGCGGACGGCCAGCAGTTTTGCCTTGAGCGGCGCGACCTGAGCGTAGCCGGCAACGCCCGCGCGCTGCTGCGCCTGGCTCTGGCAAATGATCGGCTTGCCCTCCCAGCCATCCGGGGCCGCCAGTTCAAACCAGCTGAAGAAGGCGGCTGAATCATCGCCGAGCGCGGTTTCGACCTCGTCGCGGCTCCATGTGTAGAAAAGCCCCTCCTTGCCATCGCTGTCGGCGTCGAGGCTGGCGGCGAAAGCGCCGCTGTCTGCCCGCATCTCGCGCAGCAGCCAGGCGACCGTCTCTTCGATTCGTATCCGGAACAAGCCGTCGCCCGTAGCCGCATAAGCCCAATTGCACAGGCGGATGAGCTGGGCGTTGTCATAGAGCATCTTCTCGAAATGCGGCACCAGCCATTCGGCGTCGGTCGAGTAGCGGCTGAGGCCGCCGCCGACATGGTCGTAGATGCCGCCGGCGAGCATTTTTTCGAGGCTGAAGAGCACGGCGTCGCGATGGGCCGCGTGGCCGTCGCGCAGCCAGGACAGCCATAAGGTGTGCATGAAAGGCGCATTGGGGAATTTCGGCGCGCCGCGCAGGCCGCCGAGATCGCGGTCGATCATGCCGTCGATGCGGCCGGCGAGATCGGCAAGCGCGTCGCGATCGAGCACCGCCTTGCCCTTGGCGCCAGCGAGCCGCTGCTCGACATGGGTGGTCAGGCCGTCGGCGCTTTCGGCGAGGCTCCGCTGCTTCTCGCGCCAGGCTTTATCGACAGCCTCCAGCACCTGGATGAAGCCTGGCCTGCCATAGCGCGCCTCGCGCGGGAAGTAAGTACCGCCCCAGAAAGGCTTGCCGTCCGGCGTCAGGAACATGGTCAGCGGCCATCCACCCTGCTCGCCCATGGCGTGCAGCGCCGCCATGTAGATCTGGTCGATGTCGGGACGCTCCTCGCGATCGACCTTGATATTCACGTAGAGCCGGTTCATGACGGCCGCCACGGCATCGTTCTCGAAGCTTTCATGCGCCATGACATGGCACCAGTGGCAGGCGGCGTAGCCGATGGAGAGCAGGATCGGCCGCCGCAGTTCCTTGGCTTCGGCAAGGGCCGCGGGCGACCAGCCCCGCCAATGCACGGGATTGTCGCTGTGCTGCTGCAGATAGGGGCTGGCCTCTTCGGCAAGCAGGTTACGCGCGGGCAAGGTCACTATGGGCCTCTCGGCATGTTTGGGTTTGACAGGTAAAGGCTAGGGCGCTTCACCAGGTCCGGCAAATGGTTTCCCAGATGATGACCTCGAAGGATTCAATCGTAGCGCTTTCGAGCGGCCGCCTGCCCGCCGGCATTGCCGTGATCCGCATTTCCGGCCCGAAGACTCGATTCGTGGTCGAAACGATTGCGGGGTCGGTTAAGGATCGGTTTACCACGTTGCGAAAGCTCAGAGCGCCGGACGGCTCGACCATCGACCACGGCCTTGTGCTTTTCTTTCCCGGTCCCGCCTCCTTCACTGGCGAGGACGTCGCCGAGTTTCATGTCCACGGCAGCCGCGCCGTGGCGGCGAAGATGCTGGAGACCATCACCGGCTTCGAAGGCGTCAGGCATGCCGAGCCCGGCGAGTTCACAAGGCGCGCCTTTCTCAACGGCAAGCTCGACCTGGTCGAGACGGAGGCAATCGCCGACCTGGTCAACGCCGAGACGGAAGCGCAGCGCCGTTTCGCCGTGAGGAACGCCGAAGGCGCGCAGAGCGACCTCTATGCGAATTGGCGCCGTCGTCTGATCCATGCGCGGGCGATGATCGAAGCGGAAATCGACTTCGCCGACGAAGAGGATGTGCCGGGCTCCGTTTCGGATGCGGTCTGGTCGGACGTTGCCGCTATGATCGGCGAGATCGAGAGGCATATCGAAGGGTTCAAGGCGGCGGAGATCATTCGCGACGGTTTTGAAGTCGTGATTGTTGGGGCGCCGAATGCCGGCAAGTCCAGCCTGTTCAACGCGCTGGCGCAACGCGAGGCGGCGATCGTCACCGACGAGCCGGGCACGACCCGCGATTTGTTGGAGGTCGTCATGGACCTCAACGGGTTGAAAGTCCGGATCGTCGACACGGCCGGCCTGCGCCACGCCGCGGGTAAGGTCGAGTCGATCGGCATCGAGCGGGCGCGGGCAAAGGCGGGCGCGGCCGATCTGGTTCTGCTGCTGGAGGATATGGCCGACCCGGTGGCCGTTGGCGATGTTCCGAGCGGGGCGCCATTGCTGAGGATTGGGACGAAGGCGGATATCGCCGCGGCCGGCGCCGGTGACTACGACTTGGTGATATCGTCGAAGGACGGCACCGGGTTGGACCCTCTTCTCGCGCAGATCGGAAGCCGCGCGGCGGCGGCAGTTGGCGGGTCGGGCGACGTCCTGCCGTCGAGGCTGCGGCATGTCGAGCTGCTCACCAAGACGACGGGTTTCCTGCGGGCCGCGCTATCGGGGCGGAGTCAGGAGTTGCGCGCGGAGGAACTGCGCCTGGCCGCCGATCGGCTCGGCCGGATCATCGGCGCGGTCGATGTCGAGGACCTGCTCGACGTCATCTTTTCGCAGTTCTGCATCGGTAAGTGATTCACGTGAAACACCGTGGCGCCTCCGCTGTGGTGACTCACGTGAATACTGATGGACGCGCCGAATGATGTTTCACGTGAAACGAGTTTGGCTGTTCATCCTTGACAGCACGCGGCGCCAGGGACATGTGTCTGGCAATCTCTGAAAACGGATTCTCAAAATGACCAGTCACTATGACGTGGTGGTGGTGGGCGGCGGCCATGCCGGATGCGAGGCGGCGAGTGCCGCCGCGCGCGCCGGCGCCAGGACCGCGCTGGTGACGCTGCGTTTCGACACAATCGGCGTGATGTCCTGCAACCCGGCGATCGGTGGGCTCGGCAAGGGACATCTCGTGCGCGAGATCGACGCCATGGACGGATTGATGGGGCGCATCGCCGATGCCGCCGGCATCCAGTTCCGCCTGCTCAATCGCCGCAAAGGCCCTGCGGTGCGCGGTCCGCGTACCCAGGCCGACCGCAAGCTCTATCGCCTCGCCATGCAGGCGGCGATCGGCGAACAGGCCGATCTCGACGTGGTCGAAGGCGAGGTCCTCGATTTCGAAATCGAAGATGGGCGCGTGGCGGCGGTGCTGGTTTCCGGCGATCGGCGGCTGGCCTGCGGCGCCGTGGTGCTGACCACCGGCACCTTCCTGCGCGGGCTGATCCATATCGGCGAAAAGAAGATCGTCGCCGGCCGCATGAACGAGCAGGCAAGCATGGGCTTGTCGGCAACGATGGCCCGGGCAGGCTTCCAGCTGGGACGGTTGAAGACAGGAACGCCCCCTCGCCTCGACGGCCGAACCATCGATTGGGCGTCGCTGGAAAGCCAGGCAGCGGATGCAGATCCGGTGCCGTTCTCCTTGATGACCGATCGCATCGCCAACCCACAAATTCACTGTGGCATCACGCGGACCATGCCTGCCACGCATGAGCTGATCCGGGCCAATCTCGGCCGCTCGGCCATGTATTCCGGCTCGATCGAAGGCGTCGGGCCGCGCTATTGCCCGTCGATAGAGGATAAGATCGTCAAGTTCGGCGACCGGGAAGGCCATCAGATCTTCCTCGAGCCGGAGGGCCTCGATGACGACACCGTCTATCCGAACGGCATCTCGACCTCACTGCCGGAAGACGTCCAGCGCGATATCCTCAAAACGGTTCCCGGGCTGGAAAAGGCGGCGATGCTGCAGCCGGGCTATGCGATCGAATACGACCATGTCGATCCGCGCGAGCTGAAGACGACGCTGGAGACGAAGCGCGTCGGCGGCCTGTTCCTGGCCGGGCAAATCAACGGCACGACCGGCTATGAAGAGGCCGGCGCGCAAGGCCTGCTCGCCGGCATCAATGCCGCGCGCCTGGCAGGGTCGGGCGAGCCTGTCGTGCTCAGCCGCACGGAAGCCTATATCGGCGTGATGGTCGACGACCTGACCAGCCGCGGCATCACCGAGCCTTATCGCATGTTCACCTCGCGGGCCGAGTTCCGGCTGTCGCTGCGGGCCGACAATGCCGATGAGCGGCTGACACCGCTCGCCGCCGGGCTTGGCATTGCCTCGTCGGGGCGCTTGCAGCGGTTCAATGCAATTGCCGGCAAGCTCGACGATGCGCGCAGCTTGGCGAAATCGGTCACGTTGACTCCGAACGAAGCAGCGCGGCACGGACTGGAAATCAACCGCGATGGCGTGCGCCGTTCGGCCTATGATCTGTTGGCGCATCCTAGCGTCGATATAGCCTGGCTGGCGCGGGTCGAGCCCCGCTTCGCCGAGCTTGACGCCAAGACGGCGGAGCGGCTCGAGACGGAGGCGAAATATTCCGTCTATCTCGAACGCCAGCAGGCCGATGTCGCGCAAATCAGGCATGAGGAGTCGCGGCTCATCCCCGAGACCATCGACTTCTCGGATGTCCCGGGACTTTCGAACGAGCTCAAGCAGAAGATGACAATGCGCCAGCCGCGTTCGATTGCGGACGCGCAGCGCATGGAAGGCATGACGCCGGCGGCGCTTGCCATCATCGTCGCGCATGTCCGCAATGCCGAGCTCGCGGCGCGAAGGGATGTGGCGTGAGCGCCTGGGAAGACCTGCAAAGGACGGCGGGTCCAGTTTCACGTGAAACATTCGAGCGTCTGCAGGCCTTCGAGCAGCTGTTCCTGAAATGGAATCGCAGCATCAATCTGGCGGCGCCGTCGACACTCGACGACGTCTGGCGCCGCCACATCCTGGACAGCGCCCAGCTCGCACGAATCGCACCCGCCGCAACGCGCTGGGTCGACCTCGGCTCGGGCGGCGGTTTTCCCGGATTGGTGCTCGCATTCCTGCTCGTCGAGCGCCCAGGCGCGTCGGTCGATCTGGTCGAAAGCAACCGCAAGAAAGCCTCGTTCCTGCAATCCGTCATCGGCCAGTTCGATCTGCCGGCGCGGGTCGTGGCCAAGCGCATCGACGACAGCTATGTCCTTGTTTCCGCGCCGGAAATCGTCACGGCCAGGGCGCTGGCGGCGCTCCCGGATCTGCTCGATCTCGCGGCGCCCTGGCTGACCAAGGGCGCGCGTGGGCTTTTCCACAAAGGCCGGGATTACCGCGCCGAAGTGGAAGAAAGCACTCACCGCTGGGCCTTCGATCTGGTAGAACATTCGAGTATGACCGACCCCTACGGCGTCATCCTCGAAATCAGCGACTTGCGCCCGGCGAAACCGCATGAATCACTGGCATAAACCCATGAAAACTGGACCGCGTATCATCACCGTTGCCAACCAGAAGGGCGGCGTCGGCAAGACCACGACGGCTATCAATCTGGCCACGGCTCTGGCCGCGATCGGCGAGCGCGTGCTGATCGTCGACCTCGACCCGCAAGGCAATGCCAGCACCGGCCTCGGCATCGACCGCAAGGATCGCACCACGTCGTCCTACGACGTGCTGACCGGCGAGCTCGAGCTGGAGGCGGCCGCCGTGCCGACAGCTGTTCCCGGACTGTCGATCATTCCCTCCACGCTCGACCTGCTCGGCATCGAGATGGAGATCGCTTCGGCGCCGGATCGGGTGCTCAAATTGCGGAACGCGTTGCGGGCGGCGACCGAGCGCTCGGCGCCGTTCGGCTATGTGCTGATCGACTGCCCGCCCTCGCTCAATCTTTTGACTTTGAATTCAATGGCGGCCGCCGATTCGGTTCTCGTGCCGCTGCAATGCGAGTTCTTTGCGCTCGAGGGTCTCAGCCAGTTGCTGGAGACTGTCGAGCAGGTGCGCGCCACGATCAATCCGGACCTCACCATCCAGGGCATCGTGCTGACCATGTATGACGGGCGCAACAACCTCGCCAATCAGGTGGTGCAGGACGTGCGCACCCATATGGGCGACAAGGTCTACGAGACCATCATTCCACGCAATGTGCGCGTCTCCGAGGCGCCGTCCTACGGCAAGCCGGCGATCCTCTACGATCTCAAATGCTCGGGCAGCCAGGCCTATCTGCAGCTTGCCTCCGAGGTGATCCGACGCGAGCGCAAGCTGCGCGCCGCCTGAGCTCGGGCGATCCCGACTGCTTTGGTAAATTAGCCGATTCGATTCCGAAACGATCTGGATAAACTGATGAGCGAAGACCAATCAAGAAAAAGACTGGGCCGTGGTCTCGCGGCGCTGATCGGCGAAATCGACCGTCCGGCCGCTCCGGAAAAGCCAAGCGCGGCGGTGGCGGCCGACGGCAAGGTGCCGATCGAGTTCGTCAGCCCGAACCCGAAGAACCCGCGCCGGCATTTCGGCGATGCCGAGCTCACCGATCTTGCCCAGTCGATCCGCGAGCATGGCGTGGTGCAGCCGGTAGTGGCGCGGCCGTCGCCGTCGCAGCCCGGCCGCTACGAGATCATCGCCGGCGAGCGGCGCTGGCGGGCGGCGCAGCGCGCGGGCTTGACCGAAATTCCGCTCATCGTGCGCGACGTCAACGACCGCACGGCGCTGGAGCTGGCGATCATCGAGAACGTGCAGCGCGCCGACCTCAATCCGGTCGAAGAGGCGCAAGGCTACCAGCAGCTCATCGACGAGCACGGCTACACGCAGGCCGATCTCGGCCAGGTCATCGGCAAGAGCCGCAGCCATGTCGCCAACACGCTGCGACTGTTGAAGCTGCCCAATGTGATCCACGACATGCTGGTCGACGGCGATTTGTCGGCCGGTCATGCCCGTACCCTGGTCACCGCGGAAGACCCGGCCGGGCTCGCCAAGCGTATCGTCAAGGAAGGGCTTTCGGTGCGCCAGGCCGAGGCGCTGGCGCAGATGCCGGCCGGGCCGACGCCGGCCAAGACGAAGTCCGCGCCGAGCGCGCCCGACAAGGATCCCGACACGCTGGCGCTGGAGAAGCTGATGACCGACACGATCGGCATGATCGTCAGCATCGAGCACAAGGCCAAGGGCGGCACGCTCAGGGTCAACTATCGCTCGCTGGAGCAGCTGGACGAGCTGTGCCGGCGGTTGAAAGACGAGCGGTAGGTCGTTGGGGGCGCGTATGGGTATTTTATCCGGACATAAGGTTCCGCCTGAAGGTTGGATATGCCTGATATATCGGTGATAGACAACGAAGGGTCGGCGCTGTGCCGGCCTTTTTTGTTGGCAGTGGCGATTGGCAAGGCTGACGCGGTGGTAAGTGATTAGCTGACCCGAGGATCCATGCCGTGACCTTCCACAAAGAGTGCGGCCGTGCAGAATTCTGTAACCGCAGCAATGCCTTAGCGTCATGGCATGGATTCTAGGGTCTGCGCGCGTCGCTCCGCTCCTTGCTCCGGCCTAGAATGATGACCGAGGCGAATTGCGTCCCCTGCGCCCCTCATTGCCCTGCCGGGCATTTGTCCCCGTAAGCGGTCCGAGAAAGTGAGATCAGCTGTCACAGCCACCTTTCGCGCGCTCGACAGAAATGCCTGCCCGCCGTATGCGGATCTGCAGCACGCAGATCGCAGGCGGTTCAATTCGCGGCCCAAGCGCTTCGCTGTTCCAGCGTTCCAGCGTCTTCTCCATCAGCTTGCCGCGAAGACGAAAACCGGCGAGCTGCCGTCTTTGCCGTGCCGGCGATTCCGGCGATTGGCGACATCGAACAGAGCGCCCCTCCTGGAGCCCGCTGCTTGACAGTGCAGGGCAACGGCGTACCCTCCATTAGGTACAACTTAAGTTAAGTCATGCCCTGGCGTGCCGATCAGTCGCGGCGAGGGCCCATTGCCATTCATCCAATAGTCGTGAAATGGCACCGCCTCGCCAAAGCGATATGCCGACGCGCCTGACGAATCGGGAGGTGCAAATGGCAGTCCGTTGGCAATTGTCCGGAAGTTACTTCGAAAATTGTAGCTGCGATGTCGTATGTCCTTGCCTGCTGTCAACCAACGCGCAGCTGACATCGAAGCCGACGAAAGGCGTTTGCGACGTCGGTTTGGTCTTTCATATCGATACCGGCACTTACGGCGACGTTCGATTGGACGGGCTCAATGTCGCGATGGTTGCTCACACGCCGGGTCCGATGGCTGACGGCAATTGGACGGCCGCCGCCTATATCGACGAACGGGCCGATGACAGGCAAACCGAGGCGCTGGGCACGATCTTCACCGGCGCCGCGGGTGGCCCCATGGCGGTGTTGGCGCCCATGATCGGCACGAATCTCGGCGCCAAGAAGGTGCCGATAAGCTACCGGATAGACGGCAAGAAGCGGTCGGCGGAAATTGCGGGCGTCATGCAGATGGCGGTCGAGCCGCTGCCGACAATGCGCGAGGACGGGCAGATGTGGGCGGCCACCGGACACCCCGTCAACCCCGACTGGCTCGCTCTGGCGATGGGGGCGGAAGGCAGCACGTTCAGCGATCATGGCATGAGCTGGGACAATTCCCGCCGAAACGCGCACTACGCTCCGATCAGTTGGTCAGGCCAGGCATAGACCGCACTCGGCCATGGCGATGACATTGCAGCGAAACATCATTCTGGCGCTGCTGATCGCCCTGGCTGCGGCGTCGTGGACCGTGCTTATCCGGCAGCAGATCGGCACCAGCGCGGGCATGGAAATGTACTCGCCCACCATGGGCATGAAGGCGCCGCTGTTTCTTGTCGTCTGGATAGTCATGATGATTGCCATGATGTTTCCGGCGGCCGCGCCCATGATCCTGACGTTTCACCACGTTCAGGCCGCCAAGCGGGGGCGCGGCGAGACTTTCGTCTCCACCTGGGTATTCGTAGCCGGCTACATGTTGGTTTGGAGCGTGATCGGCGTTCTCGCCTTTGCCGGCGCGGCAGGCGCCGAGAGGATTGGCATGGGAATGTCTGCCACGACGGCTGCGCGCATCGGCGGCGCGCTGCTGATCGTTGCGGGCGCCTACCAGCTCTCCCCATTGAAAGATCTCTGTCTGGCCAAATGCCGGACGCCCATTGGTTTCGTGCTGACCTCATGGCGCGACGGTCGTTGGGGCGCGGCGCGGATGGGCCTCGAGCATGGGGTCTTTTGTCTTGGCTGCTGCTGGCTCTTGTTTCTCGCCCTTTTTCCTCTCGGCATCATGAACGTCGCCGCAATGGCCGTGGTCACCTTGCTGATCTTTGCGGAAAAGACCTTCCCGTCGGGAAATCGGATCGCCAAGGCGTCGGGTGTCGCCCTGCTCCTCTACGGCGTGGCGGTGCTGGTCTTTCCCCAGGCGCTGCCAACCTTCCAGGCGGCCGGCGCCATGACGATGAACTGACCAGGAAGGCAGCGTTCGCGCCCAAGACGCGAGGACGTTTACCAGCCAATTCCGCGAAACAGCTCGAACCATTCCGGATTGGCCTTCTCGATCAATTCGACCTTTCATTGGCGTGGCCAGCGCTTCAATGACGTCTCACGCTGGATGGCATCGGCGATGTCGAAATACTCCTCGTACCAGACCAGACGCTGCACACCGTAGCGGCTGGTGCAGTTGGAGCCTTGGCCGGTCTTGTGCCAGGGCATCCGACGAGCAAGGTCGTTGGGATCGTGCCGCCTTCCGGCTTGCGGTCATGTAGACGTAACCTGTCATGTTCCGCTCTTACCTAAGCACTATCGCCAACGGCTATTCTCGACCGTTGCATTCTACGGCCACTTGTCACGGCATGGATTCTAGGGTCTGCGCGCGTCGCTTCGCTCCTTGCTCCGCCCTAGAATGACGAATGGGATAGGTCCGCCCTCCTTCGCGCCTCTGTCCCGCCGAATATCTCCCCCTCAAAGGTCTCTCACGGCGGAGATCAGCCACGCTGTCCCAGCCGCGCGCTCTCCACCGCAATGCCGAGCAGCGCCTGTCGAGCCAGCGCCTCCGACAAATCCGGACGTTTGCGCGTCTGCAGGACCGCCGTCTGCAGCCGGTTCAGCGCCCGGCCAAGCGCCTCGACGTTCCAGCGCTCGAGCGTCTTTTCCACCAGCTTGCGGCGCGCGAAGAAAACCGGCGGACGCGCTCCGGCGACGACCGAAGCGGCGTTGCGGCCCTGTGATTCCATCTGGCCGCGCATCACCTGGATCGCCTGCAGTTGCCGCATTGCCGACGACAGCACCAGGAAAGGATGGCCGCCGGACTGGCAGTGGCGGTTGAAGGAGATGTCGAAATCGCCGACCTTGCCGTCGAGCATGGCGTCGACCGCGGCATCGAAAGAGGCGCCGGAGACATCGCCGGACATCGCGTCGACGTCCTCGATGCCGATTTCCTTGCGGCCGTGGGCGTAGAGCACCAGTTTCTCGATCTCGCCGCGCGAGGCCAGCCGGTCGCCGCCGAGATTGCGTCGCAGCGCCTGCCTTGCGTCCAATGTCATCGACATGCCGGCCCTGCGCAATTCGTCGTCGATGACCGTGTCGAGGTCCCTCGCCTCGTCGGCGTAGCAGGGCAAGGCAATGGCGTTGCCGGCGGCCTCCACGATGGCCCTCAGGCCCGTGCCTTTCTTCAGGTCGCCGGCCTCGATGAGGATGATGGCGTCGCGCGCGGGCTCTGCCGTCAGCGCCTTGATGTCGTCGGCCAGGCCCTTCTGGCCGCTGGCGTTGCGCACCCAAAGCAGCCGCCGGTCTGAAAACATCGGCACCGTGCGCGCCTCGTCGAGCAGGCGGCCCTCGTCGCGATCGACCTCCGCTCCACCCAGCTTGACCACCGAGAAAGGGTCGTCGAGCGGCAGGCCGGTCTTGGCGGCAAAGGTTTTCGCCCGCTCGGCGACAAGGCCGCGGTCGGGACCGTAAAAGAGAACGATCGCCATGGCCGGGTCAGGCCGGGCCAGCCACGAATCGACCTCGTATCCTTTCTTCTGTGCCATGCGGGGTGAGTTAGCATGGGGCGGGGGCAGAGTGAACGGAGAAGCGGCGGCAAGGAGCGTGATCTCCCCCCTCGTGGGGGAGATGGCCGGCAGGCCAGAGGGGGGCGCTGTCCCGCCGGCATATTCGTGCTTGATCCTTAGCACTGACCGACACGTCGGCTGCTGGGTCTGAGGTTCGCGCGTGTCGCTCAGTTCCTGCTTGCACCCAACGATGACAACGGAGAGGTGGCCGTTCTGTCACGCCCCCCTCTGCCCTGCCGGGCATCTCCCCCACGAGGGGGGAGATTAGCCGCTTCGGCCACCGCGCCTATCTCAATTATCTTATCTGGCGGCAATCGCCCCACAAACTTCCGCCAAATTGCGCGCAGCGCGAAAACATCGACAAGAAATTTCGTTGCCATATCTGCATCTTGTCGCTCGCGTGGCGCTGCGGCTCCACAGAGCCGAGGGCCGGGAGGACGGCCGTGCCCCTGACCGTGCGAATTGGCACTGGTGTGGCGGCGCGGATGTGCAAATATCGCACCGGCAACATTGGAGGACGTGAGCTCATGGCCGATGCTGGAATGTTGCGCTTTCACGTGCCCGAGCCCGAGGTGCGGCCTGGCGGCACGCCCGACTTCTCGAATGTGACCATCCCCAAGGCGGGCTCGGTGCCGCGCCCGCAGATCGACGTCGATCCGCGCAGCATCCGCGACATGGCTTTTTCCATCATCCGGGTGCTCAACCGCGCCGGCGAAGCCGTCGGGCCATGGGCCGGGCTGCTCACCGACGAGGAACTGCTCGAAGGCCTGCGCCACATGATGACGCTCAGGACCTTCGACGCGCGCATGCAGATGGCGCAGCGCCAGGGCAAGACCTCCTTCTACATGCAGCATCTCGGCGAGGAGGCGGTGAGCTGCGCCTTCCGCAAGGCGCTCAAGCCGGGCGACATGAATTTCCCGACCTATCGGCAAGCCGGCCTTTTGATCGCCGACGGCTACCCGATGGTCACGATGATGAACCAGATCTATTCCAACGAGGCCGACCCGCTGAAGGGGCGGCAGCTGCCGATCATGTATTCGTCGAAGGAGCACGGCTTCTTCTCGATTTCCGGCAATCTGGCGACGCAGTATATCCAGGCGGTCGGCTGGGCGATGGCCTCGGCGATCTCCAACGATTCCAAGATCGCCGCGGCCTGGATCGGCGACGGCTCGACCGCGGAGTCGGATTTCCACTCCGCGCTGGTCTTCGCCTCGACCTACAAGGCGCCGGTCATCCTCAACGTCGTCAACAATCAGTGGGCGATCTCGACCTTCCAGGGCATTGCGCGCGGCGGCTCGGGCACCTTTGCCGCGCGCGGCCTCGGCTTCGGCATCCCCTCGCTGCGCGTCGACGGCAATGACTACCTCGCGGTCCATGCCGTGGCGAAATGGGCGGCGGAACGGGCGCGCGCCAATCTCGGGCCGACGCTGGTCGAATATGTCACCTATCGCGCCGGCGCGCATTCGAGCTCGGACGATCCGTCGGCCTACCGCCCCAAGGCGGAATCCGACGCCTGGCCGCTCGGCGACCCGGTCATCCGGTTGAAGAACCATCTCATCCACCAGGGCGTCTGGTCGGAGGATCGCCACACCCAGGCCGAAGCCGAGATCCTCGAAACGGTGATCGCGGCGCAGAAGGAGGCCGAGAGCCACGGCACGCTGCATGCCGGCGGCAAGCCGTCGACGCGCGACATGTTCGAGGGCGTCTATGCCGAGATGCCGCCGCATCTCAGGCGCCAGCGACAGCAGGCCGGGGTCTGACCATGCCGAGAAAAACCATGATCGAGGCGATCCGCGACGCCATGGACGTCTCCATGGCGCGCGACGAGCGCGTCATCGTCTATGGCGAGGATGTCGGTTTCTTCGGCGGCGTCTTTCGCTGCACCCAAGGCCTGCAGGCCAAATACGGCAAGAACCGCTGCTTCGATGCGCCGATCAGCGAATCCGGCATTGTCGGCTCGGCGATCGGCATGGCCGCCTATGGACTGAAGCCTTGTGTCGAGGTGCAGTTTGCCGACTATGTTTATCCGGCCTACGACCAGATCGTTTCGGAGGCGGCGCGGCTGCGCTACCGTTCTAACGGCGATTTCACCTGCCCGATCGTGGTGCGCATGCCGACCGGCGGCGGTATCTTCGGCGGCCAGACGCACAGCCAGAGCCCGGAAGCCTTGTTCACCCATGTCTCCGGCCTGAAGGTGATCGTGCCCTCCAATCCGCATGATGCCAAGGGGTTGCTGATCGCGGCGATCGAAGACCCGGACCCGGTGATCTTCCTCGAGCCGAAGCGGCTCTACAACGGCCCCTTCGACGGCCATCACGACCGGCCGGTGACGCCATGGTCCAAGCATCGACTCGGCGAGGTGGCCGACGGCCACTACACGATCCCGCTCGGCAAGGCGGCGATCCGCAGGCCGGGTGCGGCGGTCACCGTGCTCGCCTACGGCACCATGGTCTATGTCGCGCAGGCGGCGGCCGAGGAGACCGGCATCGATGCCGAGATCATCGATCTGAGGACGCTGCTGCCGCTCGACCTCGACGCGATCGTCGCCTCGGTGAAGAAGACCGGGCGCTGCGTCGTCGTGCATGAGGCGACGCTCACCTCCGGCTTCGGCGCCGAGCTGGTCGCGCTGGTGCAGGAGAACTGCTTCTATCACCTGGAAGCGCCGGTGGCGCGGGTCGCCGGCTGGGACACGCCCTATCCGCATGCGCAGGAGTGGGACTATTTCCCAGGCCCGGCGCGGGTCGGGCGCGCGCTCGTCGAGACCATGGAAGCCTGAGGAAATTGACGATGGGCGAATATGTGATCAAGCTTCCCGATGTCGGCGAAGGCGTCGCCGAGGCCGAGCTCGTCGAATGGCATGTCAAGATCGGCGACCTGGTGCGCGAGGACGCGGTGCTGGCCGCCGTCATGACCGACAAGGCGACGGTCGAGATCCCGTCGCCGGTCGACGGTGAAATCCTGTGGCTCGGCGCCGAGATCGGCGACACGGTGGCGATCGGCTCGCCGATCGTGCGGCTGAAGGTAGCCGGCGAAGGCAATGTCGTGAGCGGTGCGAAACCGCCGCAAGGCATGGCGGCACCTACTCCTAACCGCTCCGCACAAGGGGGAGGAGAAGGCGCCACGGCCGCCGAAGCGAAACCGGTGTCATCGTCGCCGGCAAAACCGTCTGCGTCCAAGAGTGAGCCTGCGCCGCAATCCCCCTTGTCGGGAGGGGCCAGGGGCGGGGGCACGGCGCCGATGTCCCGGGGTGTAGCGACGTCGGGCGCGCCGCGCACCGAAGGGGAAAAGCCGTTGGCTTCGCCCGCCGTGCGGCTGCGCGCCAGGGAAGCCGGCATCGATCTGCGCCAGGTTGGGGGCAGCGGCCCGGCCGGGCGCATCAGTCATGAGGACATCGACGCGTTCCTCGCGCGCGGCCCGCAGCTTGCCCGCGCGACCGGGCTTGCGCCGAAGGACGGCGTCGAGGACATCAAGGTCGTCGGTCTGCGGCGCAAGATCGCCGAAAAAATGTCGCTCGCCAAATCGCGCATTCCGCACATCACCTATGTCGAGGAGATCGACGTCACCGCGCTGGAAGAGCTGCGCGCCGCGCTCAACAAGGAGAAGCGGCAAGACCGCCCGAAGCTGACACTGCTGCCGTTCCTGATGCGGGCGATGGTCAAGGCGATCGCCGACCAGCCGAACCTCAACGCTTTGTTCGACGACGATGCCGGCATCATCCACCAGCATGAAGGCATCCATATCGGCATCGCCGCGCAGACGCCCACCGGGCTAGTGGTGCCGGTGGTCAAGCATGCCGAGGCGCGCGACCTGTGGGATAGCGCTGCCGAGGTCAACCGGCTGGCCGAGGCGGCCAAGTCCGGCACGGCGACACGCGACGAGCTCTCCGGCTCAACCATCACCATCACCTCGCTGGGCGCCATGGGCGGCGTGGCGACGACGCCGGTCATCAACCACCCGGAAGTGGCGATCGTCGGCGTCAACAAGATGATGGTGCGGCCGGTGTGGGACGGCACCCAGTTTATCCCGCGCAAGATGATGAACCTGTCGTCCAGCTTCGACCATCGCGTCATCGACGGCTGGGATGCCGCGGTCTTCGTGCAGCGGATCAAGGCGCTGCTGGAAACGCCGGCGCTGATTTTCGTGGATTGAGGTGATGGGGTTGGTCTCGAACGTCGCGGCGCCGGGATACGGGCTCCCCCTTCTCCCCTTGTGGGAGAAGGTGTCGCCGAAGGCGACGGATGAGGGGTGCTCCAGGGAAAGCCATCGTCTCACTCCGCTGGAACACCCCTCATCCGTCTCGGCGCTATCGCGCCGATCCTCCTTCTCCCACAAGGGGAGAAGGAGGAGGCGCGCCGCGACCTTCGCCATCAAGAAGAGCGTAAGCCCATGAAAGAAATCTCCTGCAAGCTGCTTGTCGTCGGCGCCGGGCCGGGGGGCTATGTCTGCGCCATCCGCGCCGGCCAGCTCGGCGTCGATACGGTCATCGTCGAGGCTGGCAAGCCGGGCGGCACCTGCCTCAATGTCGGCTGTATTCCCTCCAAGGCGCTGATCCATGCCGCGGAGGAGTTCGAGAAGGTCGCGCATATGGCCGGCGGCAAAAGCGCGCTCGGCATAGCCGTCGCCGCGCCGACGCTTGACCTGGCCAAAACGGTCAGCTGGAAAGACGGCATCGTTAGCCGGCTCAACAGCGGCGTCGCCGGACTGCTCAAGAAGGCCAAGGTGAAGACCGTACAGGGCTGGGCGACGTTCCGGGACGGCAAGACGGTCGAGGTCGAGACCGAGACCGGCACGCAGGTCATCCGCGCCGAGACGATCGTCATCGCCACCGGCTCGGCGCCGGTCGAACTGCCGCTCCTGCCCTTCGGCGGTCCCGTCATCTCGTCCACCGAGGCGCTGGCGCTCGGCGACGTGCCGAAGAAGCTCGCCGTCGTCGGCGGCGGCTATATCGGGCTCGAGCTCGGCATGGCTTTCGCCAAGATGGGCTCTCATTTCACCGTGGTCGAGGCCTTGCCGCGTGTGCTCGCGCAATACGATGCCGAGCTGACAAGGCCGGTGCTGAAGCGACTCGGCGAGCTCGGCGTCGAGGTGATGGCCGGCGCCACGGCCAAGGGCCTGTCGACCAAGGGCGATGCGCTGCTGGTCGAGACGGCGGACGGCAAGAACGCCAAGGTTGCCGCCGACAAGATCCTGGTCACGGTCGGGCGCAAGCCGCTCACCGAAGGCTGGGGTCTGGAGCAGATCGACCTCGACATGGCCGGCAAATTCATTCGCATCGACGACCAGTGCCGGACGTCGATGCGCGGCATCCATGCGATTGGCGACGTCACCGGCGAGCCGATGCTGGCGCATCGCGCCATGGTGCAGGGCGAGATGGTGGCCGAGATCGTCGCCGGCCACAAAAGAAGCTGGGACAAGCGCGCTATTCCCGCGATCTGCTTCACCGATCCGGAGCTGGTCACCGCCGGCCTGTCACCGGAAGAGGCGAAGGCGCTCGCCGGCGAGATCAAGATCGGCCAGTTTCCCTTCGCCGCCAACGGCCGGGCGATGACGAAGCAAGGCGAGGATGGTTTTGTGCGGGTCGTGGCGCGGGCCGACAACCATCTGGTGCTCGGCATCCAGGCGGTCGGCCAGGGCGTGTCGGAACTGTCGGCCGCCTTCGGGCTGGCACTCGAAATGGGCGCGCGGCTGGAGGACATCGCCGGCACCATCCACGCGCATCCGACGCAGGGCGAAGGCTTCCAGGAAGCGGCGCTGAAGGCGTTGGGTCACGCGCTGCATGTTTAGCGGCACGTAATCTCCCCCCTCGAGGGGGAGAGGAAGGGTGCGAACTTATTTCTCCGGGCGTCTCCCCTTCCCGCAAGGGGAGAAGGGGGAGCTGTGCAGCTCAGCTCGCCAGCCGGCTCACCATCTCATGCTGGGCATAGGCGCGGCCGAAGCGGTTGGCGAGGAAGGCGTCGAGGGCAATGTCTTCCTGGCGGATAAAACCCCTCGACGGCAGCGAGCCGTCGGCCAGCATGTCGAGCACGGCGCAGATGCCGGAGGCGGTGGTGATCTGGATGGCGCTGCGCACAATCGTGCCGACGCGCTGCGCATAGATCTTGTTGGCGTAGGTTTCCTGCAGCAGCCTGCCGTTCTTGCGGCCCGACACGGTGACGAAGACGATGACCACGTCCTGCAGTGTCGCCGGCAGCGCGCTTTCGAAGATGTCCTTCAGTACGTCGCGGCGGTGGCGCAGCCCGAGGTCGTTGAGCAGCGCCTTCATGATCGCCGCGTGGCCGGGATAGCGGATGGTGCGGTAGTTCAGCGTGCGCACCTTGCCCTTCAGCGTTTCGGCGAGCGTGCCCAGCCCGCCGGAGGTGTTGAAGGCCTCGTAGGTGACGCCGTCGAGCGAGAATTCCTCGCGCTCCTCCAGCGGCGGCACCTCGATCAGCTCGCCCTCGACGATCGCCTCGCAGGGCTCGCAATATTCGTTGATGACGCCGTCGGTGCTCCAGGTGAGGTTGTAGTTCAGCGCGTTCGACGGATATTGCGGCAGCGCGCCGACGCGCATGCGCACGCTTTCCAGCGTATCGAAGCGGCTGGCGAGATCATTGGCGACGATCGAGATGAAGCCGGGCGCCAGGCCGCATTGCGGGATGAAGGCGCTCTTGGCCTCACGCGCCAGCTCCTTGACGCGGCGGGTCGAGACGACGTCCTCGGTCAGGTCGAGATAATGCACGCCGGTCGCGGCGGCCGCCTCGGCGATGCGGGTGGTGAGGTGGAAGGGTGCGGCGCTCAGCACCGCAAACTTGCCGGCAAGGACTCGCTCGAGTTCACCGGCGGCGGCGATGTCGAGCTCCTGCGTCTCGACGCCGGCCGGCAATTCGGCGGCGGCAAGCTGGGCGGCCGAGCGGTCGACGAGCGTGACTTGATAATCGCCCGTGGCGCTAAGCATTTCGGCGATGGTCGAGCCGATCTTGCCGACGCCGACGACAACGATGTTCTTCATGGTCAATACCCCTGCCAATTTCGCGTTGGCGGGAATCATCGCAGCTTGCCTGTCGAAAGGAAGCGTGGAATCTGGCAGACTGACGTCAATCTTCGAGCGATATGACGAAAGGATTCGTCGAAATGCTGACAAGCGCCGAACAGGCCCTGCTTACCCTGCTGCGCGCCAACGCCCGCGCCTCGACGGCCGAACTCGCCAGACAGCTCGGCGTATCGCGCACGACGGTGCAGAGCCGCATCGAGCGGCTGGAGCAGCGCGGCATCATCGCCGGCTACGGGGTCAGGCTGGCGTCCGACTACGAGCAGGGGCTGGTCAAGGCGCATGTGCTGCTCACCGTCACGCCGAAACTCGCCGACAAAGTGGTGCGCAGCCTGGAGGCGATGCCGCCGGTCCGCACCGTGCATTCGGTCAGCGGCAATTTCGACATGATCGTCATCGTCGACGCGCCGTCGATCAGGGACCTCGATTCGCTGCTCGACCAGATCGGCGCGATGGACGGGGTGGAGCGGACGTCCTCGTCGATCATTCTGTCGACACGGGTGGATCGGTGAGGGGCCAAATCTCCCCTTGCGGGTAGGGCAATCGCATATGGCGGCGCCAGCACCCTGGAGATGTCGCCAAGGTGACAGAGAGGGTTCGCGCGCGTGAAGCTGCGGCGTATCCTTCGTCATTCTAGGGTCTGCGCGCGTCGCTTCGCTCCTTGCTCCGCCCTAGAATGACGAAGGAAAGGTTGGCGGGACAGCGCCCCCTCCGCCCTACCGGGCATCTCCCCCACTTGGGGGGAGATTGGCTGTTTCGGCGCCCCGCCGTATCTTCCAACGTTGGTAGTTGGCGAAATCGCCGGCGACGTCTGATCTCCCCCCAAGTGGGGGAGATGGCCGGCAGGCCAGAGGGGGGCGCGAAGGAACGAGGCGTTCGCGTTTTTCCTCCTGATCTAAGCCCTTCTCCGCTCCGGCCCATTGTCCAGCCACGCCACATCCTCCGGCGTCAGCTTGATATCCAGCGCCTTCAGGCTGTCCTCCAATTCGTCCAACGTGCGCGGGCCGATCAGCGGCACGGAGGGGAAAGGCTGCGCCAGCACGTAAGCCAGCGCGACGTGGATCGGGCTCTTGCCGAGCTTTCGCGCCAGTTCGATCGCCCGCTCGCGGCGGCCGAAGTTCTTTTCCGAATACCAGACCCGCACCAGCTCCTCATTGTCGGTCCGGTCGCGGCCGGCGCGTTCGGTGAAGAAGCCGCGGCCCTGGCTCGACCAGGCGAAGTTCGGCATCTGCCTTGCCGTCAGCCAGGCCTTCCAGGCGTCGGTGGAGGAGGTGACGCAGCCGGCCCAGATCGGCTCCAGCATCTCGGCCAGCGAGAAATTGTTGGAAAGCGCGCCGGGCTTCTGCTTGCCGTTCCTTTCAGCGTAGGCAATCGCCGCGTCCATGCGCTCCATCGTCCAGTTGGAGCCGCCGAACAGGCCACGGATGCGCCCGGCCTTGGCCTCTGCGTCCATCGCGTCGACAAATTCGCCGACCGGCACGTCCGGATTGTCGCGGTGCATGAAATAAATGTCGACATGATCGGTCTGCAACCGGTCGAGCGACTGGGCGAGCTGCTTGCCGATCACATCGGGATAGCAGAGCGGCGAGTGCGCGCCCTTGGCGATGACAACCGACTGCTCGCGCACGCCGCGATTTGTCAGCCACTGGCCGAGCAGCGCCTCGGTATAGCCGCCGCCATAGACAAAGCCGGTGTCGAACAGATTGCCGCCGGCCTCGAAATAGGCGTCGAGCAGGATCGAGCCCGAGGAGAAGGTGCGGAAGTCCTCGAAGCCGAGCGCCAGAAGCGAGGCCTGCCGCGGCAGGCCGGGAATGGCGCGCTTGCCGATGGCCTTGCCATCGGTGCGCAGCGGCCGGCCGGAGATGGTGTTGACGCGCCTGGCCGGCTTCTCGATCTCGTATTCCAGCCCGACCGCCGCGCGCCATCTGTCGAGCACGCGCAGCGTGCCGAGGCTGTCGGCCCAGCCCATGCCCGGCCAGGCGAATTCCTGCCGGCCGGCCAGGATCGCCTCGCCGGCGGCGTCGACCTCGAAGGAATAAAGGTGTCGGGTCTCGTCGAGGCTGATCACTTCTCGAGCAGCCCCGGACCGGATCACCTCGATCCGGCCCGGTCCGACATCGCGGTTGCCACCGGCGAACCAGAAATCCGGCACCTCGATATGACCCTTGGTGCCGAAGGTGCCCAGCATATTGTCCTGGTTGAGCGAAATGCTGCAGGAGACTTCGGCGACGATGCCGCCGGGAAAGTGGAGCAAAGCCGAGGCCCATTCGTCGACGCCGGACTGGCCGAGATGGGCCGTTCCGACCACCTTGTCGGGCTCGAGGAAAGGCTGCCCCGCGGCAGCGCCGGCGATCAGCCGCGCCATCGACACCGGATAGCCGCCGACATCGAGGATGCCGCCGCCAGCAAGCTCGTTGGCATAGAGCCGGTGCTCGGGCATGAAGCCCGGCATGGCGAAGCCGAAGCTGGACTTGATCATGCGGACCTCGCCGACGGCGCCGGACCGGATCAGCTCGACCAGCTTCAGGGTCTGTGGATGCAGCCGGTACATGAAGGCTTCGCCCAAGAAGGTACCGGCCTTGCGCGCCGCATGCATCATGGCGTCGGCCTCGAAGGCGGTCAGCGCCAGCGGCTTTTCGCATAAGACATGCTTGCCGGCTTCCGCCGCCTTGATCGCCCATTCGGCATGGCCGGGATGCGGGATCGAGATGTAGACGGCGTCGACCTCCTTGTCGGCAAGCAGCGCGTCATAGCCGTCGAGGATGCGGGCGCCCGGAAAAGCTTCGGCGAGGCCCGGCTTGCTAGGATTGCGAGCGCCGAGCGCGACCAGTTCGCCGGTGCGCGACTGCGCCACGCCGCCGGCAAAGGATTTGGCGATGCTGCCGGGTCCGAGAATGCCCCAGCGGATTTTTCCCTTAGATGTCATGTCGAATTCTCCATGGGTCGCCGCCACGCCTTCGCGATCGGGCGGGATGCAAGGTCAGCGGATCCTTGCGCCTGTCTTGTCGAAGAGCAGCGCGCGTTCCGCCTTGATCGATACCGCGAAGTGATCGCCGCTGGCGCGCTGCCGCGAGGCCTCGCGTTCGACGATCAGTTCCTCGGGCCCGGCATTGGCATACACGTAGCTGACGGAGCCCAGATGCTCGGCGACGTCGGCCTTGACCGGAATGTCGCAATCGCCCTCGCCGGCCTCGAAGAAATGCTCCGGCCGGACGCCGAGCACGACCTCAGCGCCAACGGCCGGCGACGCCTCGCAGAGCGGCTTGCGCAGCCGCGCGCCGCCGTGGTTGACGAGCTCGACGATCGCGGCGCTGTTGGATATCTCGACGACCTTCGCGCTGAGAAAATTCATCTTCGGCGAGCCGATGAAGCCGGCTACGAAACGGTTGGCCGGATCGTCATAGAGGTCGAGCGGCGCGCCGATCTGCTCGACATTGCCAGCTTTCAGTACGACGATCCTGTCGGCCAGCGTCATCGCCTCGGTCTGGTCGTGCGTCACATAGATCATGGTGACGCCGAGTTCCTTGTGCAGGCGCGAGATCTCGACCCGCATCTGGACGCGCAGCTCGGCGTCGAGATTCGAGAGCGGCTCATCGAAGAGAAAGACCTGCGGCTCGCGCACGATGGCGCGGCCGATGGCGACGCGCTGGCGCTGGCCGCCGGACAGTTGCCTCGGCCGTCGCTGCATCAATTCGTCGATGCGCAGGATCTCGGCGGCGCGCTTGACCCGCCGTTCGGTGTCGGCTTTCGGGTTGCCGTTCATGCGCAGCCCGAAGGAGAGGTTCTGCTCCACGGTCATGTGCGGATAGAGCGCGTAGGACTGGAACACCATGGCGATGCCGCGGTCGGCCGGCTCGACATCGTTCACCAGCTTGCCGCCGATGGCGATCTTGCCGCCGCTGATGTCCTCCAGGCCGGCGACCATGCGCAGAAGCGTGGACTTGCCGCAGCCGGACGGGCCGACGAAGACGACGAACTCGCCGTCGGCGATGTCGATATTGGCGCCGTGGACGACCTCGAAGCCGCCGAAGCGTTTTACGACATTGGTGAGGGTGACGGCCGCCATCTGCCTCCTAACCTATTTGACCGCGCCGGCGGCGATGCCGGCGATGAAGTGGCGCTGCAAGAGCACGAAGACGATGAGCATCGGCACCGTCAGCATCACCGCGCCGGCCATGATGCCGCCCCATGACACCTTGGTCAGGCCGATCAGCGTGCCGAGCGCCACCGGCGCGGTCATCGCGCCGGGCTGGCTGTTGATCAGCAGCGGCCAGAGATAATTGTTCCACGAGGCGAGGAAGAGGATGATGGCCAAAGCCGCCAGCATCGGGCGCGCCAGCGGCAGCGCCACGAACAGGAAGATGCGCCATTCCTTGACGCCTTCGACGCGCGCCGCGTCGAACAGTTCGGCCGGCATCATCGAGAAAGCCTGGCGCATGAAGAGAACGCCCAGCGAATTGAACAGCGGCGGCACGATCAGCGCGATCCAGGTGTTGGCAAGCGCGAAGTCGCGCGCCACCATGATGAATTGCGGGATCAGCACCACCGCATAGGGCAGCGTGATGGTGCCGAAGATGATCGCCACCACCGCGCCCTTGCCGTGGAACTCGTAGCGCGCCAGCGCCCAGCCGGCCATCGAGGTGAGCAGCACCGACAGGAAGGTGTAGGTCACCGCCACCGAGACCGAGATGCCGATGGCGCCGACGAAATTGGTGTCGCGCTGCAGATTGTTGACATTGTCGATGAAATTGCCGTGCGGCAGAAGCTCGATGTCCGGGCTGAAGATGCCGTTGTCGGGCATGGTCGAGAACACCACCATCATCCACAGCGGGAACAGCCAGATCAGCGCCAGCGGCGTCAGGACAAGATGCAGCAGAAGGCTGCGACCGAGCCGGGCTTGCGAGCGCGAACTCATTTCGGCTCCCTCGTCAGCCAGAGCTGCACCAGGGTGATGGCGATGGCGAGGCCGGCCATGGTGTAGGCGACGGCCGAAGCGTAGCCGAAGTTGAGCGAGCGAAAACCCTGGCGGTAAAGCAGCAGCCCGAGCGTCTCGGTGCCGCCGCCGGGCCCGCCGCGTTCGGTGATCAGGAACGGTTCGGTGAACAACTGCATGGTGCCGATGATCGACAGCACGGCGCAGAACACGATGACGGGTTTGAGCAGCGGCAAGGTGATGTGGAAGAACTGCTTCACCCTGCTGACGCGGTCGAGCGTCGCCGCCTCGTAGACGTCGTCGGGAATCGACTGCAGGCCGGCCAGGATGATGATGGCGTTGTAGCCGGCCCAGCGCCAGGTCACCGCGATCATGATCAGCGCCATGGCCGGCGTGACGTTGGAGAACCAGTCGACCTTGGGCAGGCCGACACTGTTCAGGAGCTTGTTGATGATGCCGAAATCGAGGCTGAACATCAGGCGGAAGACCGCCGAATAGGCCACCTCGCCGACCACGACCGGGGCGAAGAAGGCGAAACGGTATAGGCCGCGCGCCTTCAGCAGCGGCGAATTCAACAGCACCGCCATCACGATCGCCAGCGAGATCATCACCGGCACCTGGATGACCAGGATCAGCAGCGTGTTCTTCAGCGCATTGTAGAAGGCGGGGTCGCCGATCAGGCGGCCCCAGTTGAAGGTCGGCGCGAAGCGCCACGGCACGGTGCGCGTCGCCTGGAAGGAGATCAGGAACGAGGAGATGATCGGCCAGACCCAGAAGATAGCGAAGATCAGGAGGTAAGGCGTGAGGAAGCGGTACGCCGTGGCGTTCTGGGTGCGCATCGTCCTCCTCCTTTCCCGGTGGCGCCTTCTTGGCGGGCGCGGTGTTGTTCATGCTTCGAATGCTGGAGCAGCGCCAATTGTCGATCTCGGCGCTGCCCTGTCTTTCCTTCTCCCACAAGGGGAGAAGGAAACTGCCGTCACTTCACCGGCAGGCCGGTCGCCGCGGCGATCTGCTTGGCGGCGTCGTCGAGCGCCGCCCTGGCGTCGGGATAGCCGTTGGCCAGATATTTGGTCTGCACGGCGCGCAGGATGATCTCGGCGTCGCTCTGGAACTGGGTGCCGCGGCTCGGCACCACCTTGGGCAGCGTGGCCAGGATATCCTTCCAGACCGCCTGGTCGCCCCAATAGGGCTGGCCCTGCGCGACGTAAGGATCGTCGAGCGCCGAGATCAGCGACGGCACCAGGCCGAAATCCTTCAGCATGGTGATCTGGCCCTCATTGGTCTCCAGCGTGTATTTCAGGTAGGCGTAGGCGGCCTCCTTGTTCTTCGAGGCCGAGGTGATGGCCAAGGACGACCCGCCGAGATTGGCGGCGCGCGGGCCGTCGGCGGTCAGGCTCGGCATCAGGTAGACGCCCCATTTGCCGCTCTCCTTCGGCGATTCGGTGCGGATCGTGCCCTCATACCAGCCGCCATAGACCTGGCTGGCGACGGTGCCGGCGGTGTTGTTGGTGATCTTGGTCGACCAGTCGGCCGAGGACACGATGCCGGCGTCCTTCATCTCCTTGACCTTGGTCATGGCGTCGACGCATTTCGGCTCAGCCACGGTGATCGACTGGCCGTCCTCGGCGAAATAGCCGCAGCCCTGCTCGTTGGAGATCATGCGGAAGAATTCGGTGTCGCCGTTGAAATCGGCATTGGTCATGGTAACGCCCGGATTGGCGGCCTGGATCTTCTTGCCGGCGGCGATGAAATCGTCCCAGGTCTTGATCGAGGCCGGATCGACGCCGGCCTTCTCATAGAAGTCGCGGCGATAGAAGACGGCGACCGGGCCTGAATCCCAGGGCATGGCATAGGCCTTGTCGCCGACCTCGAGCTCGGTGCGCTTGAAATCGGGGAATTTCTTCTGGTCTTCCGCCGTGTAGCCCAGCGTGTGAAGGTCGACGAAGCAGTCCGGGAACTGGCTCCAGTAGTTCTCGGCCTCGCCGTTCTCGATCGAGACGATGTCGGGCAGGCCGACGCCGCCGGCGGCGCAGCCGGCGATCGATTTGTCGTAGGTCGGCTGGTTGCCGAGATCCTGAACCGTGACCTTGATGTCGGGGTATTTCTTGTTGAAACCCTCGACCGTCGACTTCAGCGACGAAGCCGCGATGTTCCAACTCCAGATGGTGATCTCGCCGGACTGCGCCAGGGCCGGGCCGGAGCCCAGGCCAAGCATAAGCGCGGCGCAGGTCAGTGTCGTGCGCATTGAAATCCTCCCATTTCATTTGCTCTCTCAGTGTGAGCGTGGCTAGACTATGCGGCGCGGAAGGCTTGTCCCCGTCGGAGGGAAGAAGAAGTTGGCGGAAAGTAAGATGCCGGAGCGTCCGTTTTACCAGCCTGGCGCGAGCAGCGTGGAAGGCATGCCGCTAAAGCTGCAGATGTTCCACACACAGCCGCTGGTTATGCTCAAGCCGCATTGGCACGCCCAGGTGGAAGTGAATTTCATCGTTCGCGGCAGCGTGCACTACTTGATGAACGATCATGAGATTTCGCTGTCGGCCGGCGAGATGTGCCTGTTCTGGGGCGGCCTGCCGCACCAGATGGACGACCTCACCGACGACGCCGTCTACGCCGGAGCGCATCTGCCGCTGGTGCATTTCTTCCGCTTGCACCTGCCGGCCGACATCCGCCACCGGCTGATGACCGGCGCGACCCTGGTGACCAACGCGACCGACCAGTCAGACAACGATAATTTCAAACGCTGGAACGGCTATGCGCGCTCGGGCGATTCGGCCAGGGCCGAGCACGCCGTCAACGAGCTGTTGCTCAGACTCGAGCGGGTGCGCTTCGAGCCCTATCGCCTGGTGCCGGAAAGCGCGGCCGGGCAAGGGACCGGCAATGCCTTCGACCAGCAATCCTCGCGCAATGTCGGGCGCATGTGCGATTTCATCGCCGAGAATTTCCTCTACGACATCGACAGCGTGACCATCGCCTCGGCCGCCGACATCCACCCCAAATACGCGATGAGCCTGTTCAAGAAGTCGACCGGCATGACGCTCAACGAATATGTCAGTCTGCTGCGCTTGAGCTACGCGCAAGCACTCTTGATGCATGAGGACGCCAATGTGCTGAGGGTGGCGATGGAGTCGGGCTTCGGCTCGCTCAGCGCCTTCAACAAATCGTTCCGCAAGCTCGCCGGCATGTCGCCTTCCGATTTCCGACGGGCGGGTGTCGCGCGGTAAGATGGCCAACAGTCGTCGCCGGCAGGAGTCTCCCTGCCGACGCGCCTTGCATTGGCAGGTGGCATGCCTTGGAGATTGGCCGAAAACGCCCACCCGTCGTCATTCTAGGGCGGAGCGGAAAGCGAAGCGTACCGCGTAGACCCTAGAATCCATGCCGTGACCTCTGCCGGGGAGCGCAACGGTGCAGAATATTCTGTAACCGCTGCAACGCCTTAACGTCACGGCATGGATTCCAGGGTCTGCGCGCGTCGCTCCGCTCCTTGCTCCGCCCTAGAATGACGACGTTGGGCGGCTGCGACCTTTCGTGTACTGCCTCAGGCTTCTGGGACTCGCACGGCCGGAAAGCCGACGGTAACGCCCAGGCCCGGATTGCGATCCTCCAGCGCGATGGTGGCGCCGTGCAGGTCGACAACCGCCTTGACGAGACTCAGGCCGAGGCCGCTGCCGGGCGTCGTCCGGCTTGTGTCGAGCCGATAGAGCCGCTGGAAGACCTTTTCGCGCTCCGCCGCCGGAATGCCGGGGCCGTTGTCGCGGACATGCATCAGAATTCTTTCGCCCTCCCTGGTCACCGAAAGCTCGATCGCCGTGCCCGGCGGGCAATGCCGGAGCGCGTTCTCGACCAGATTGGCGAGCATTTGCATCAGCAGGTCCCGGTCGCCGTGAACATACCATTTCGTATCCGGAACAATCTTCGTGGAAAGGGACTTGCCGTCATCCTCGGCGACATCGGCGTAGACTTCCCCGATGGTCTCGACCACCGGGCCGACATCGAGATCGACGAAGCGCGCCTTGCGGGCGCCGGCTTCGATCTGCGCTATGCGAAGAAGGGCGTCGAAGGTGCTGTTGATCTGCTGGCTTTCAGTGCGGGCGTCGGTCAGTTCGGCGGAGACATCTTCGCCCGACGCCGTCTTGTCGGCGGCGGATTCCAGGATCATCTGCAGCCGGTTGAGCGGCGTCTTGAGATCATGGGCGATGTTGGCGCTCACTTCCCGCATGCCGTCGACCAGGGCCGACAGGCGGTCGAGGGCGGCATTCACCTGGGCCGAGACGGCGTCGATGTCGTCGCCATTGCCGATCAGCGGAATGCGCGTATCGAGGCGCCCATGCGAGACGTCGACCATGGTGTCGGCGATGCCGTCCAGGCGGCGCTGCACCCGCGAGGCAAGCAGCGCGCCGCCGACGATCGCCAGGCCGGTGATGAAGAGCGTCGCCCAGCCGAAGCTCATCAACACGATCCTTTCGAGATCCTCCGTTTCCGACAGCGAGAAGGCGACCGTCAGGTTGTTGGCGCCGACCATGCCCGAATAGGCGCGATATTCGGTATCGGGCGGCACACCCGGCAAGTTGGCGGCGAACATGGAAAAGCCGTTCGGCAGGCTGGAGGCGGCGAAATCCCCGGCGAGGCGGTTGCCGTCCCGATCGGTGAGGGAAAAGATCTCGTCCTTATCCTGACTGAACTGGGCGTGGTCCCTGACGGTGGCGACGAGATCCTCCTCGTCGCTCTCGGCATAGGTCGCGGCGATCAGGGAGTAGGTCTCCTTGATCGATTGATCGAGCTGCCTGGCGAGCGAGGCGCTCATCAACTGATAAACGATCGCGCCGGACAGGATGAAGGCCAGCAGGAACAGAAAGGCGAAGGTCAGCGCCAACCTGAACGGCGTGCTGCGCAGCAGGCGGGAGCGTGTCTCGCTCATCCGATCGCGAACGCTGTTGGTCGCCGCGCCATTGCGGATGCAGGATCAGGCCGGAACATGCAGGCTGTAGCCGGTGTTGCGCACGGTGTGGATCAGCGGCACCTCGAACGGCCTGTCGACCTTGGCCCTCAGCCGGCTGATATGCGTCTCGACGACGCTGGTCTTGGGGTCGAAATGAAAATCCCAGACGCGCTCCAGCAGCATGGTGCGAGTGATGACGCGGCCTTCGCCGCGCATCAGCACTTCGAGCAGGCTGAACTCGCGCGGCTGCAGGTCGATCAGCTGGCCCTGCCTAGTCACGCGGCGCTGGATCAGGTCCATCTCGAGGTCGCCGACGCGCAGGGTCGTCTTCTGCTCCTGGGCCGCCGGCCGGCGGCCGAGCGCATGGATGCGGGCAAGCAGTTCCGAAAAGGCGAACGGCTTGACCAGATAGTCGTCGCCGCCCGCTTCCAGCCCCTCGACACGGTCGTCGACGCCGCCGATCGAGGTCAGGAAAATCGCCGGCGTGCGGACGCCGGCGGCGCGCACGGCCTTGATCATCGACAGGCCGTCGAGGCCCGGAACCATGCGGTCGGCGACGATCACGTCGTAGGCTTCGCGGGTCGCGGCGAAGAGGCCGTCATGACCATCACGCAGCAAATCGCAGACATGGCCGGCCTCGGCCAGCCCCCTGACGATATAGTCGGCGGTTCTCGGATCGTCTTCAACAAGCAGAAGTCGCATCGCCCTGTGCTGTCCTTGCCGCCTCAGCCTCGACGGCTGCGGCTTTTGCCGCAATTCCTGCCGGAAAATCGCCGCGTGCTTTTCCAGGAATTGGCTCTAACCAACTGTTTTTACGCATTTCCAGACCGAATACCGCTACACATTTTTGCGAGAGGCGTTTTAGGCGACCCCAGATCCATCGCGAGCAGACGAGGCCGCGCGAAGAGCCAGGCGGCCGACCACGAGAGCGATGACCTGATGACCGTCACCTTAGAGCCGAATGATTTCAGGTCGAATCGACCTGAAATCCGAATCCGCCTCCAGTTCAAGGAGATGAAGCATGATGTGGTCCGAAAACCGCTCCACACTTTTCGGCATCATGCTCTAGCGCTCCAGGGTGAGGAGAAGCTCGTCCAGTTGCTCGAACGTCTCGCCCATCGCATCGGCCGCCCCTGTGCCGGCAGCGTCGAGAACCTCCTTCGAGGGATAGAGCTCGTGCATGACCAGCAGCGTCTTGCCGCCCTTTTCCTCGAAGGTCACCGTGGTGACGGGTCCACCGTCGCCGCCTTCGTCATTGGTCCAGACGAGGCGCGAGTGCGGTATCACTTCGATATATCTGCCGAAGAACTCGTCCGTGCTCGAGGCATCGTGGCCAAACACCAAACGATACCTTCCCCCGACGCGAACATCCATCTCGCAGGAACGCAGGACCATGCCCATCGACTTCGGCACCCACCACCGCTTGAACAGCTCGGGCGTGGTCCACGCCTCGAACAGGATGCGCGCCGGCGCGTTGAAGGTTCGGGTAACGACCAGCTCGCGATCGGACTTCCGAGCCACCGTTGTGCGGGCGGGTTCACTTTCCCTGCGTTGTTCCATCGACTTCCTCCTTGCGTTTCAATTCCTCGACGACCTTGTCCAACTCATCGAAGCGTGCGTCCCAAAGCCGGCGATAGCTCTCCATCCATGCCGTCTCCTCCTCCAGCCGGCGCAGGCCGAGCTTGCAGGTTCGCACCCGCCCGACCTTGCGCGTGGTGACGAGCCCCGCCTGCTCCAGGACGCCGACGTGCTTCTTCATACCCGTGAGGGTCATGTGGAACTTCTCGGCGAGGTCCGTGATCGAGGCGTCCGCCCGTCCGAGCTGCTCCAGAACGCCGCGCCGGGTGGCGTCCGAGAGCGCGGCGAACGAGGCATCGAGATGGGTTTTCGAATACTGAACCATATAGTTCAGTATCTAGCGCACGGATGAACGGTGCGCAAGGGGGCAGCGGCCGCGCCGGGTTGCCGGCCGCCTCCCAAACCGAGCGCATCTCGCGCCGCCTTCAAACTCAAGGAGATCTCAGCGGGCTCTAGTCGAGCAGGGCCTGTTCGTCCTCGTCGATCAGGCTTTTCAGCGTCATGTAAAGAACGATGGTAACGATGCAGCCGAGGAAACTCAGGCTGGTGAAAGTGGTGCCGAAGCCCATGCCGCCATGTTCGACCGGCTGCGCGAGCAGGTCGCCCAGGGAGGCGCCGAACGGCCGGGTGAGGATATAGGCGAGCCAAAAGGCGAGGATGCCGTTCAGGCCGAGGAAGAAATGGGCGAACGCGATCGCCGCGACCAGGCCGCCAAAGATGAGGCCGGTGGTGAGATAACACAGGTCGAAACGCTCGGCGACCAGATCGCCGGCGGCGGTGCCGAGCGAGAAGGTGAAGAGGATCGCCAGCCAGTAGAAGATTTCGCGCCTGGTGGTGAAGATGGTATGGATCGAGAGCGTTTTTTCGCGCGCGTACCAGACCATGAAAGTCAGTGCCAGCACGACCGAGAAGACGATCGTCGCGGTCTCCAGCCGTATGCCGAAAGCGTCCACGAGGTTGTCGGTGACCAAGGTGCCGACAATGCTGATCAGGACGACGGCCAGCCAGTAGGCCCAGGGCACGTAGCGTTTCCGGGCAAATTGCAGGACGAGCGCGACAATGAGGATGCCGCCCATGATCAACGCCGTGACCGTAAGGCCGAGGCCGAGATTGACGGCAAGATAGTCCGCCGCCGTCTCGCCCATGGTCACCGCCATGATCTTGATCAGCCAGAAATCGAGGGTGACTTCCGGGACCCTGTTCAATTCGCACTCGTGCTCGTAGATCGTTGCGGTCATGGCGGCATCCATCATTGGGCTGGGGCTTACCTTGCCGAGGCTCTTCATGGCCTGGGCGAAGAAATCGTCGGCGCGGTGATCGCGGCGGCGGCAATGGCGAAGGCAAGGGCAAATTTGTTCATGACTTGATCCTGACGTTGGGGGCCGGCCATCGGCGCCCTTTCAAGCCGCCGCAAATTCGGCGCGGCGATCGTCAGGTTAGGCGGGTGAATTCACCGCAGCCTGTCCGTGTCCTTACAAATTCGTAAGATCGGGCAAAAACTTCGGCCGGGCCTCGTCATCGCGCGGCGAAAGGGCTAGACAGGCTCGGCGCCGTACCGGCGCCGGAGCGGTGACAGAGAATGGCTTACACCTCCCTCAAATCGGTGCCGCAGGCGTTCCGCCAGCGCAAGCGCCTGATCGTCGTGCAGGTGGCGGCCGCACTTGCCGTCATCCTGCTCCTGTTCAGCAAGCCGGCGTTGGCCGAAGGATCGAACGGGCACGAAGCCTTGGAGACGATCGGGTTTGCGATGGTGCTGGCCTGCTTCCTTGGTCGGCTGTGGAGCATCCTGTTCGTCGGCGGCCGGAAGAATGACGAGCTGATCGTGTCCGGCCCGTTCTCGATGACGCAGAATCCGCTCTATTTCTTCTCGACCGTCGGCACGGCCGGCATCGGGCTGATGTTCGGTTCGGTGCTGGCGGCCGCGATGCTCGGTCTGGCCAGCTTCCTCGTGTTCCGGTTCACGGCGCGCAAGGAGGCCGAGTACCTCGCCGGCAAGTTCGGCGCCGTGCACGCGGCCTATGCCGCACGCACGCCCCGCTTCTGGCCGAACCCGCTGCTTTACCGCGACGAGGACCAGTGGCTGGTTTCGACGGGCGCGCTAAGGAGAACGTTCCGCGACGGGCTCTATTTCCTGGCGCTGTTTCCAGTCATCGAGTCGGTCGAGTATTTGCGCCTCAGCGGCGACCTGCCGACGCTCTTCACGGTTTATTAGGTCTCCGGCGCAGAATGACCGACGGCTATGTTTGCCTGGCAGGCGGCATACGTTGGAGATTGGCCGAAACGCCCATCGCGATCGTCATCCTATGGTCTGCGCTCCGCTCGCGTCGCTCCGCCCGTGGATGACGAGGTGAGAGGCTTCCGGCAGTCTCCAGCGTTTGCGCTGATTTCCCAGAAAATGAACGCTGATCAGCGCGACCTGCCACGGGCGGCGCGGCGCGCGCTGTCCAGAAGAATTGCCAGGCAGCCGACCAGCAGCGCGAAGCCGCCAATGAGCGGCGGCAGCGCCATCAGCTTCACCGCGGCGGTGATCAGGGCGATCAGGATCAGCGCCAGCAGGGCAAGGTTGCCGTCGTCGACGAACATGCCGACGAGCTCCTTGAAGACGAGACGGATCACGGTCATCGGGCAAGTCCTTCGGCGGGTGCGGGATAAGCGCCGCGCAGCCAGCGCACGATGGCGAAGGACGCCGCGGCAATGATGGCGAAGATGGCGAGAAGCGCGAGATCGGCGCCCGGCCACGCGGCGCCGAGGCCTTCGCCGGTCCAGAACACGCCGAAGCTGGTCAGCATCAGCCCGACGACGAATTTCAGCGCGTTCTCGGGCACGCGCGCCAAAGGACGATGCACGGCAAGGCCGATCAGCATCACCAGCACGAAGGCCGCCAGCGCGCCGAGGCCGGCATAAAGCGTCTGCCCGTGCGCGGCGCCGACGGCAATGACGATGAACACCACTTCGACGCCCTCGAGCAGCACCGCCTTGAACGACGCGACGGCCGCCAGAAAGTCGGCGCGGCGGTCGTTGGCCTGCCGCTGCAACGCAGCCGTCTCCTGGGAAAAGGTTCGCTCTTCGTCATGCAGCGCGATGACGCCGACGCTGCGCAGGATCGCCTTCCTCAGCCAGCGCATGCCGAACAGGATCAGGAGCACGCCGACCACGAATTGCAGCACGGTGAGGGGGACGAGCGCCAGCAGCGGGCCGAACGCCAGCACCAGCGCCGCGAGCAAGGCGAGCGCCAGCCCGGCGCCGGTCAGCGCCGGGCGCCAGCTGCGCGTCACGCCGACGGCGAGCACGATGGTGAAGGCTTCGACGACTTCGACGAAGGACGCCAGGAAAGAGGCCGTCACGGTGGACAGTATAGGTGTCAGGCCATGCATGGAGGCAACCTGTGCTCGGGAATCATCGGTTGGCAAGGACGATACAGCGCTCCGGCGGCAGCGGGAATGCCGCGGGCGAGCCGATCGCGCTCTGGCGCGAGGACGGCACCGGCCGTTTCGAGGAACTGATTGACGGTCTGTATCCATTCGGTGTCCGTTGTATCGCGGCACTGCCCTGGCTATCTGCTGGAGCAACAATGAATTTGAGCAGTCAACGGGCCGCTCCAGCAGGAATGAAGCATATGAAGAAGATCGGATTTCTGTCCTTCGGGCATTGGTCGCCCTCGCCGCAGTCGGGCACACGTTCGGGCGCCGATGCGCTCTTGCAGTCGATCGACCTCGCGGTCGCGGCCGAGGAACTCGGCGCAGACGGCGCCTATTACCGCGTCCACCATTTTGCCCGGCAGCTCGCCTCGCCCTTTCCGCTGCTTGCCGCGGCCGGCGCGAAGACCAAGCGCATCGAGCTCGGCACCGCCGTCATCGACATGCGCTACGAGAACCCGCTCTACATGGCGGAGGATGCGGGCGCGGCCGACTTGATCGCCGGCGGGCGTTTGCAGTTGGGAATCAGCCGCGGCTCGCCCGAGCAGGTCATCGACGGCTGGCGTCATTTCGGCTACGTGCCGGAAGAGGGCAAGAGCGACGCCGACATGGCGCGCCGCCACGCCGAGATCTTCCTCGACCTGTTGCGCGGCGAAGGCTTTGCGCAACCCAACCCGCGGCCGATGTTTCCCAATCCGCCCGGCCTGCTTCGGCTCGAGCCGTTCTCGGCCGGCTTGCGCGAACGCATCTGGTGGGGCGCGGCCACCAACGCCACGGCCGTATGGGCGGCCAAGCTCGGCATGAACCTGCAGAGCTCGACGCTGAAATTCGACGAGGGCGGCCAGCCGCTGCACATCCAGCAGGCCGAGCAAATAAGAGCCTACCGCGCCGCCTGGAAGGAAGCCGGCCACGCGAGAGAGCCGCGCGTCTCGGTCAGCCGCAGCATTTTTGCTCTCGTCAACGACATGGATCGCGCCTATTTCGGCGGCAGCGAGGGCCAGGATCATTTCGGCTATATCGAGCCGGAAAAGCGCGCCGTGTTCGGCCGCACCTACGCCGCCGAGCCGGACGAGCTGGTGGAGCAGCTCAAGCAGGACGAGGCGATCGCCGAGGCCGACACGCTGCTGCTCACCGTGCCTAATCAGTTGGGCGTCGACTACAACGCCCATGTCATCGAGTCGATCCTGAAGCACGTCGCGCCGGCGCTGGGCTGGCGGTGATCCGCTGATCCAGCCGCGGCCGGCTGGGGCCGCGGCTGGAAAATTTTCCGCAGTCGAGAATCCTTTTCATTCGCCATAGCGTCTTGGCAAGGCGAGGCGTTCTGCCTGCCGCATTCGGCCGGCCGCGAAAAGGAAAGACGAATGATATTGGTGACGGGCGCGACCGGCTTGAGCGGTCAGATGATTGTTCGTGAGCTGGCGCAGAACCATGTGCCGGCAAGGGCGCTGATAAGAAGCGCTCGCAAGGCGTCGGCCACCGGGCTCGACAAGTTGGCGGGCATCGACGCCATCGAAGGCGACATGCGGGGTGGAGACGACGTCAAGGCAGCGTTAGGGGGCGTCACGAGGGTGCTGCTGATCTCGTCGGGGACACCGGACATGCGCGAAACACAATGCGGCTTCATCGACCTGTGCCGGCAGGTCGGTGTCCAGCACGTCGTCAAATTCTCCGGGGCGGAGTCCGGGGTCGGCTTCGATCCAGCCATGTTCCGCTTCACGCGCATGCATGAAGAGATCGAAGACCATCTCGAAGCCGCCGGCCCGGCGTGGACGCATCTTCGGCCTTCGCAGTTCATGCAGGTCTATCTCAGGGAGACCTCGACGATGAGCCGGGATGGCGAGTTGCGGCTGCCCTTGGCCGACATCGAGCTCGCGCCAGTGGCCATCGAAGACATCGCAAAGGTCGCCTGCCGGCTGCTGCGGGATGGAGGCCACCAGGGCGAGAGCCTGGACATGACAGGGCCGGAAGCGCTGACGATGCACGAGGTGGCGGAACGGATATCGGCCGCCACGGGAAGGCCCGTCAGATATGTCCCGATCAGCTGGGACGAACGCCGCCGCGCGTTGCTCGCTAGCGGCGCCCCTGCGGATTTCGTCGATGCGCTCGGCGAGCAGCTGCAAGAGCGTCTCAGGCGGCCGAAGTCGCGTGTCCATCTCGCGACGCACGACGCCTTCGGGGTGCGGCCGACCAGTTTCGCGGAATTTGCCCGGACCTATGCGCGGGCATTTTCCGGATAGGTTTCACGAGCTCACCTTCAGGCCGACCACGCCGAGGATGGTCACGGCGGCGAAGGTGAGGCGCACGGCGTCGGTGCTTTCGCCGAACAGCACGACGCCGGCGGCCAAGGAGCCGACCGCGCCGATACCGGTCCACACCGCGTAGGCGGTGCCGAGCGGCAGGACGGTCAGCGCCTTGGTCAAAAGTGCTGTGAAGACGACCAAAAGCACCAGCGAGACGGCGGCCCAGAGCGGCTCGGAGAAGCCGGCCGACTTCTTGGTCGCCAGCGCCCAGGCGACGTCGGTGATGCCGGAGACGATCAGCAGCAGCCATGCCATGGACGGGCTCATGCGAGCCTCCCGGCAAAGCTTGCGGCGAGCCGGCGCACTTCGCCTTCGGTCCGCCTGGCACCGGCATCCATCGCTTCCGGCTGGCCGATGGTCGGCGAGACATGGACGATTGCCGCGTCCTTCAGCCCGATGAAGGCAAGCGCGGTGCGCAGATAGGGCGTGGCGAGGTCCGGCCGGCCGTAGCTCGGGCCTTCGGTGAAGTCGCCGGAGGTCGCCATCAGCACGGCGGTCGGGCGGGCGCGCAGCAGCGGCGTGTAACCGGTCGCCGGGTTGAAGGAGAAGCTGAGGCCGGGCTGGGTCACCAGGTCGAACAGGTGCTTCAGCCGATAAGGAACGCCGAGATTCCACATCGGCGTCGAAATCAGGATCGCATCGGCGGCGTCGAGCCTGGCGACATAATGGCCGATCAGCTTCCACGCCCGGCTTTGCGCATCGGTCAGCGGCGTGTTGGACAGCCTGGCGTATTTGGCGTCGATCGCCGCGCCGTCGAAGCTTGGCAGGATGGCGGTCCAGATGTTGAAATGGTCGATCTCGGCCGTTGGCAGTCGTTCCTTCAGCTGCGCGAGGAAATTTGCCGCCGCCTTGCTCGACCAGGAGCGGTCGGCGCGCGGCGAGGCTTCGATGTGCAGGATGCGGCTCAATGTCGTTCTCCAGTCAGGCTGGCCCCGGTCGGGCTGGTGGTGTCAGCTGAGTGCGATATATGTTCGCAATTGTGCGAGCGCATTCAGCAATCGTGCCACTCTCATTCGCATGGATGCGAAGATGATCGACTATGACGATGTGCGGCTGGTGGCAGCGATCGCGGCGGCGGGCGGGGTCCGCGGCGCGCAGGCAAGGCTCGGCACGCATATCGCGACGATCTACAGGCAACTCAGGGAGTTGGAGAAGCGTACGGGAGGTGTGCTGTTCGAACGCGCCGGCGACGCTCTCGTGCCGACCGGCAGGGCCGAGCCCTTCCTCGAGGCGGCGGAGGAATTGCGCGACCGCCTCGCCGAAGTGGAACGGCGCGTGGCGGCACAGGACGATCGCCTGGTCGGGCCGCTCACCGTAACGACGGCCGACACCCTCCTCGCCATCGCCTGCGCCTGCCTGAAAGCGTTTAGCGCCGCGCATCCCGGCATCGCGCTGTCGCTGGAGGTCAACAACAGCTTTGCCGATCTCGGCCGGCGCGAAGCCGACGTCGCCATCCGGCCGACGCTGGCGCCGCCGGAGACGCTGGCCGGGCGGCGTGTGGCGCGCTTTTCCTACGCGGCCTACGCCAGCGATATGTCGGCCGCCGCCGGCTGGATCGGTTTCGACGCGACCTTGTCCGCCTTGCCGGCGGCGCAATGGCTGAAGGCCAATGTCGCAGAGGGCGAGATCGGGCTCAGGGTCAACAGCCTCACCGCCGCCGCCGCGGCGGCCGAGGCCGGCTGGGGGCAGGCGCTGCTGCCCGACTATCTCGGCGCCACGCGCCGGCTGTTGCGCGTCGGCGATACCATCGACGCGCTCGCCTCGGAGGTGTGGGTGCTCTACCACCCTGACCTCAAGGGCAATCCCCGGGTGCGGGCCTTCAGCGATTTTTCGGCCAAGTGGTTGCGGGGACGGCTGAACTCGGCCGGCCCACCGCCGGGCTGATCCAGGTCGCCTCCGGGCTGATATTGACACTCGCCAAATGAGGGGCATACCCTCCCGCGTAATCGGTTGCGTAACCGATTACGGCTCAGCCAAAGAGGAGGAAAGCATGAGCAAGGTTTCAACTACGCATGGGCTCGACCTGGGTTCGTTCTCGCGTCGCCAATTCCTGAAGACCAGCGCGCTCGCCGCCGGCGCGCTCGCTTTGCCGCTCGGCCCGGTTCTCGCCGCCGACAAGCCGAAGGTCGGCCTGGTCATGAAGTCCCTGGCAAACGAGTTCTTCAAGCAGATGCAAGCCGGCGCCGAGGCGTATGCCGCAAAGAACAAGGACAAGTTCGATTTCGCTGCCGTCGGCATGAAGGACGAGCGCGATTTCGCAGCGCAGGTCGATGCTATCGAGAACTTCATTACCCAGAAGTACAACATCATCGTCGTGGCGCCGGCCGATTCCAAGGCGATGGTCACGCCGATCGCCAAGGCGCTGAAGGCCGGCATCAAGGTCATCAACATCGACGTCGCGCTCGACGAGAAAGCCAAAAAGAAGGCCGGCATCGACCTCGCCTTCTTTGGTCCGGACAACCGCGCCGGCGCCAAGCTCGCCGGCGATGCGCTCGGCAAGGCGCTGGGCAAGGGCGGCAAGGTGGTCATCCTCGAGGGCAATCCGGAGGCCGACAACGCCAAGCAGCGCAAACTCGGCTTCGACGATTCGGTGAAGGAGTACGGACTGAAGCTGCTCGACTCCAAGACGGCGCATTGGGAGACCGAGGAAGCCAACACGCTGATGACCAACTTCCTCACCCAGCATCCCGACATCCAGGGCGTGATGGCGGCCAACGATTCGATGGCCCTCGGCGTCGTCAAGGCGATCGACGCGGCCGGCAAGTCGGGCCAGATCAAGGTGGTCGGCTTCGACAACATCCCGGCCGTCGGCCCGCTGCTGAAGAGCGGCAAGATGCTTGCCACCGTCGAGCAGTATGGCGCGCAGATGGCGGCCATGGGCATCGACTACGGCCTGCGCGAGCTTGCCGGCGAGAAATTCTCCGGCTGGGTCAAGACCGACGTCAAGCTGATCACCGCCTGAGGCGAGCATGGGCGCCGGCACTCCCTCCGGCGTTTCGCTCGTCTCGCCATCGTCGCCGGCAAGCTGCCGGCGGCGATGGCCGCGTGCCCGTATCGCCGTTGCGGTAGAAGAGCGCCGTTCAGGATTGCCGCATGACCGACATGATTCTTTCCCTTGAAGGGGTCGGAAAGATTTTTCCCGGCGCCGTCGCGCTGAGCGAGGTGTCGCTGTCGATCGCGCGCGGCGAAACCCACATCATCCTGGGCGAGAACGGCGCCGGCAAGTCGACGCTGATCAAGCTGCTCGCCGGCATCTACCAGCCGGACTCGGGCGCGATCGCCTTCAACGGCCAGCCCTACCAGCCGAGGACGCCGCATGACGCGCAGCAGAGCGGCATCCGCATCGTGCATCAGGAACTCAACCTTCTGCCCTATCTCAGCATCGCCGAGAATCTGATGCTGGAAAACCTGCCGCGCCGCGCCTTCGGCATCGTCGACCGAAAGGCGCTCAACAGCCGCGCCGTGGCGCTGTTGAAGGAAGTCGGCCTCGACATCGACCCGAGGACGCGGGTCGAGGCACTGGGCGTCGCGCAGATGCAACTGGTCGAGATCGCCAAGGCGCTGAGCTATGACTCGAAGGTGCTGGTGCTCGACGAGCCCACGGCGACGCTGACGCCGCCCGAGATCGAGCGGCTCTTCGCCATCATCAAGCGGCTGAAGGCGAAAGGCGTCACCATCATCTACATCTCGCACCGGCTGCATGAAGTGTTCGAGATCGGCGACCGGGTCACGGTGCTGCGCAACGGCAGGCTGGTCGCGAGCCGCGATCTCGGGGGCCTCACCGTGCCCGACCTGGTGCGCATGATGATCGGCCGCGACATCGCCGATGAATATGGTTTCGATGCCTCGATCGTGCCCGGCAAGGTCGCGCTCAGCGTCGCCAATCTGAAGCGCGATGCGGCGACGCCCGCCATTTCCTTCGACGTCAAGCGTGGCGAAATCCTTGGCGTCGCCGGCCTCGTCGGCAGCGGCCGCACGGAAGCGATGCGGGCGCTGTTCGGCGCCGATCCCAAGCTCGACGGCGTCATCGAGATCGACGGCAGGCCGGTGGCGATCGCCGCACCCAAGGACGCGGTGCGGCATGGGCTGAGCCTACTCACCGAGGACCGCAAAGGCCAGGGCCTGCTGCTCGACATGGCCGTCGACAAGAACATCACCATCACCGATCTCGGAAAGGTCTCGCGCCACGGGCTGGTCAACCGAAGGGCGGAGGCAGTGGCTGCCAACGACCTGGTCAGCCAGCTGCGCGTCAAGGCGGCCTCGATCGAGCAGGCGGTGCGCAATCTCTCCGGCGGCAACCAGCAGAAGGTGGTGCTGGCCAAGTGGCTGTTCCGCGGCACCTCGACGCTGATCCTCGACGAGCCGACGCGCGGCGTCGACATCGGCGCGCGGCGCGAGATCTACCAGCTTCTGTGGATGCTGGCGGCGCAGCAGAAGGGCATCATCATGGTATCGTCAGACCTGCCCGAGCTGATGGGCATGTGCAATCGCATCATCGTCTTTTCCAGGAACAAGATCGTCGGCGAGGTGCCGCGCTCCGAATTCGACCAGGAGCGCATCCTGTCGCTCGCCTATCAGGAGTATGTGCGACCATGAGCGAGACGTCCGAACCCATCGTTTCGGCGCCTGTTTCACCGGCCAAGGCGAAGTTCCTGCGCTTCCTCGTGCGCGATGCCGGCGTGCTTCTGGCGCTGGTGCTGATCACGCTGTTCTTCTCGGTCAGCGCGCCGTATTTCGCGACGCCCGGCAACGCGCTGAAGATCTTCGTGCAGATCGCCATCAACACGGTGCTCGCGGCCGGCATGACCTTCGTCATCCTCACCGGGGGCATCGACCTTTCGGTCGGCTCGGTGCTGGCGCTCTGCACCGTGGTCGGCGCGACCGTCATGATCGACGAAAACCTGTCGCCGGCGGTGGCGATCACGCTGGCGCTGCTCGCCTGCATGGCGACGGGCGCTGCCTGCGGCTTCCTCAACGGCTGGATCTCGACGCGCTGGAAGATCCCCTCCTTCATCGTCACGCTGGGCATGCTCAACATGGCCGCGGGCGCCGCCCGTGTCGTCAGCGACAATTCGACCATCACCGGCCTGCCGCAGAGCTTCGTCGATTTCGGCAACCTGATCATCGGCGGCTTCCTGCCGTCGATCTTCCTGGTCGCGGTGCTGGTGATCGCGGCCGGCTGGTTCGTGCTGCGCTTCACCGTCTTCGGCCGCATGATCTTCGCCGTCGGCACCAATGACGAAGCGGTGCGGCTGTCCGGCCACAATCCGGATTACTACAAGGTGGCGGCCTTCACCATCAGCGGGCTGACCGCCGGCGTCGCGGCGATGGTCTATCTGTTGCGCCTCAACATCGGCAGCCCGATCGCCGGCGTCGGCTACGAGCTCAATGCGATTGCCGCCGTCATCATCGGCGGCACCAGCCTCAGCGGCGGCAAGGGCTCGATCATCGGCACGCTGGTCGGCGCCTGCATCCTGCAGGTGCTGAGCACCGGATTGCAGCTGCTCGGCGTCGGCGACAATTTCAAACCCATCGTGATCGGCCTTGTCATCGTGCTCGCGGTCATCCTAGACGCGTACCGGGAGAGGCTGTTGCGCAAGATTCGCTAGAGCCGGATGATTGCAGATCGATTCGACCTGAAATCTGAATCCGTCTCTAAGTCAAAGAGATAGCCTATGACGACGATTGCCGATGTCGCGCGCCATGCGGGGGTGTCCGTCGCAACCGTCTCGCATGTGATGAACCGCACGCGCCATGTCGAGCCGGAAACGGCCGAGCGCGTGCGCGCGGCGATCGCGGCGCTGCGTTACAGCCCGAACTCGGTGGCGCGGAGCCTGCGGCGCGGCGAGACCAAGACCATCGGCCTGCTCTTGCCCGACAATTCCAACCCGTTCTTCGCCAGCGTGGCCAGGCAGATCGAGGATGCCGGCTTCATTTCCGGTTACACGGTGATCCTGTGCAACTCCGACGGCAACGCCGAAAAGGAGGAGCGCTATCTCTCGGTGCTGATGGCCAAGCAGATCGACGGGCTGATCTTCGCCGGTTCGTCCGACCATGCGCGGGTGTTCGCCCGCCTGTTGCCCAGCGTGCCGGCGGTGCTGCTCGACCGCGAGATCCAGTCGGTCAATGTCGATTCGGTGCTGGTCGACCATGTCCATGGCGGCTATCTCGCCGGGAAGCATCTGGTCGGGCTCGGGCATCGAAAGATCGGCGTCATCGGCGGCCCGCGCGACTCGAGCTCCAGCCCGGCCCGCCTGCGTGGATTCGTGCGCGCGCTCGAGGAGGCAGGACTCGAGCTGCGGCCATCCTCGATCGTCGATTCCGACTATCATTTCGCCGGTGGCCGCCTGGCGATGGAGCAGCTGATGGCGCAGGCGCCGGACATCACGGCGCTGTTTGCCTGCAACGACCTGATGGCCATGGGCGCACTGACTTTGCTGCGCTCGCGCGGCTTGCGGGTCCCCGACGACATGTCGATGATCGGCTTCGACGACATCCCTTACGCCGTCACCACCTGGCCGCCGCTGACGACGATCGCGCAGCCGGTCGAAAAGATCGGCACGCGGGCGGTGAGCCTGCTGCTCGAGCGCCTCAGCGAGCCGGAAGCGCCCTCGCGCCGCGAGGTGCTGGCGCCGGTGCTGGTGGAAAGGGAAAGCTGCGCGCCGCCGCGCCGATAGGGTGGGTAGTTGCCGGCGCTGGCGCGCTGGGCTAGAGCCGGATGATTTCAGGTCGAGTCGACCTGAAATCTGAATCCGACTCTAAATCAAAGAGATAGAGCATGATGTCGTCCGAAAACCGCTTCACACTTTTCGGCATCATGCTCTAGCAAGCGGAGAGCGAAGTCTTCGGCACTGCCGATAGCTTGCGTCTATCCATCCGAACTCTGGTCACGCCGCCGGCTCGATGGCGGCCCTGAGCAGCATGCCGAACAGGTCGCGCGGCTCGTCAGGGTCGGCGAGCAAATCGAGCTCCTCATAGAGGCCGGTCGCCTGCAGCTGGTCGCGGACATAGCGCAGCGCCGAAAAATCCTCGGTGGCGAAGCCGACGGAATCGAACAGCGTGACCTGTTCCGGCGCCCTGCGGCCTTGCGCCTGGCCGGTCATCACCTGCCACAACTCGGTCACCGGATGGTCGGCGTCGAGTTGCTGGATCTCGCCCTCGATGCGCGTCTGCGGCGGGAACTCGACGAAGATGTCGGAGCGCAACAGGATGTCGCGATGCAGCTCCGTCTTGCCGGGGCAGTCGCCGCCGACCGCATTGATGTGGACGCCGGAGCCGACCATGTTGTCGGTGAGGATGGTGGCGTACTGCTTGTCGGCCGTCACCGTGGTGATGATGTCGACGCCTTCCACCGCATCCTGTCCGGTCGAGCAGATGGTGATGTCGAAACCCTTGCCGGCGAGGTTGCGGGCGCATTTTTCGGAGGCCGAACGATCGATATCGTAAAGCCGCAACCGGTCGATGCCGAGCAGCGCCTTGAAGGCGACGGCCTGGAACTCGGACTGCGCGCCGTTGCCGATGATGGCCATGGCGCGCGAGCCCTTCGGCGCCAGATATTTGGCGGCGACGGCGGAGGTGGCCGCGGTGCGCAGCGCCGTCAGGATGGTCATCTCGGTGAGCAGCATCGGATAGCCGGAACCGACATCGGCAAGCACGCCGAAGGCGGTGACCGTCTGGCGGCCCTCGCGCATGTTCTTCGGGTGGCCGTTGACATATTTGAAGCCGTACATCTTGCCGTCGCTGGTCGGCATCAGCTCGATGACGCCGTCATGGCTGTGCGAAGCGATGCGCGGCGTCTTGTCGAACAGTTCCCAGCGGCGGAAATCCTCCTCGATATAGGCGGCAAGCTCGGTCAGGAAGCGCTCGACGCCGATGGCGAGCACCAGCTTCATCATGCGGTCGACGCTGACGAAGGGGACGATGGCAAGGCGAGACGGCTGGGTCATGGTCAGAGGCTTCCGGAATGGCTGCGGGTCAGGCGATCCATGATGCGGCGGCCCATCAGGCTGGCGGCGAGGTCGACCATCAGGGTGGCGGTGCGGCCGCGCTCGTCGAGGAACGGGTTCAGTTCGACCAGGTCGAGGCTGGAAACCAGGCCGCTGTCGGACAGCATCTCCATCACCAGATGCGCCTCGCGGAAGGTGGCGCCGCCGGGCACGGTGGTGCCGACGGCCGGCGCAATCGAGGGGTCGAGGAAATCGACATCGAGGCTGACATGCAAGAGCCCGTTCTCCTTCTCGACGCGGGCCAGGAAGGCGCGCAGCAAGGGCGCGATGCCGTGCTCGTCGATGGCGCGCATGTCGTGCACCGTGACGCCGGCCTGGGTGAGCGCGCGACGCTCGGCCGGATCGACGCTGCGCAGGCCGAGCGCGCAGACGCGGGCCGGGTCGACGGCCGAAGGCAGGTCCGGGAAATAGCCCGTGAAACCCGGCTGCCCGCTGGCATAAGCGAGCGGCACGCCGTGCAGATTGCCGCTGGTGGTGGTGTCGAGCGTGTGGAAATCCGGATGCGCGTCGAGCCACAGCACGAAGAGCGGCCGGCCACGTTCGGCAGCGCGGCGCGCAACGCCGGAGACCGTGCCGGCGGAGATCGAATGGTCGCCGCCGAGGAAGATCGGCATCGCTTCCATCGAAGCCGCGTAGGCCGTCTCGGCGATCGCCGCCGTCCAGGCGGAAATCTCCGGCAGCGCCTTCAAGGCGAGGTTGCCATGGGCCACCGGGCGCGCCGCGGCCTTCTCGACCGCGCCCCAATCCTCGACCTCATGGCCGAGTTCAGCCAGCACCGAGACAAGGCCCGCCGTGCGCAACGCGCTCGGCCCCATCTCGCATCCCATCCTGCCCGCGCCATCCTGCACCGGCGCACCAACGATCCTGCAGCGCATGATTCTCTTTGCCCTTTAGATTGACTGAGTGGATTGGATCATCAGCCGCTGGCGGTTTGAACAGGCAAAATTGGCTTTTCGAAAAGGCTGATTTATCATTTCGAGCAGGCAATTTGACCAAAGTGAGCAATCATGGATGCGCTTGACGAAAGACTGGTCACGCTTCTGCGGCACGATGCGCGGCGCAGTGTGTCGGATCTCGCAGTCGACCTCGGCGTTTCGCGCGCGACGGTCAGGGCACGCATGGAGCGACTGGAAAAGTCCGGCGAGATCATCGGCTATACGGTGGTGCTGCGCGCCGATGCGGTCGATCAACGCATACGCGGCGTGATGATGATCGAGATCGAAGGCCATGCCGCTGACCGCGTGGTCAAGGCGCTTGGCGGCCTCGCCGAGGTCTCGACCATCCACACCACCAACGGCCGCTGGGACCTGGTGGTCGAGCTCGGCACCGCCACGCTGACCGATTTCGACGCCGTGCTGCGCCGCATCCGGCTGATCCCCGGCATAACGGGCAGCGAGACCAGCCTCTTGCTGGCGACACCGCGCACGACCAGGGCGCGGCTGGCGTAGGTGCATGGTCGGCGAGGGCGGTCGGCCGGCCCGCGTGACATCACGGTTTCGCGAGGTCTGGATGATTCGCGGCGCGAAAGCGTTTGTGGGGCATGTCTACTCGCCGGGCGCTCCCAAGGACCCGAGAGCCCCTCCTGAAACCCGATGCTTTTAGGAGAACACGATGAAGCATCTCCTCACGCCCATGATTGCCGGCTTGTTCATGGCCTCTGCCGGCACGGCCCTGGCCGCCAACGTCCACACCGTAACCGGGACCACTGGTCAACCCAGCCAGACCATCGGCACCGCTCAGACAGGGGACGCCACGCCGGGTCACGCCGCCTCGGCCCCGGGTTCAGCCTTCAACCCGGACGGCAATGCGGGAACGCATTACGCGGGCACCCAGCCGCAGAATTCGAAGAACCCGAAGAGCGTATCGCAGTACGACGTGGCCGGGTTCCAGCAGTCGCACAATCACTGAGCGACGGGATCGCGCATAGCGGCAGCGCCGGTGTGAGGCCTGGAGCTTTTCACCGTTTCACGTAAACGCGAAACGCTCTCTCTTTGTTTTGACCCAATTCCTGGGGCAAGGCTACGGCGAGGCCGCCGAGCCTGATCCGTGTCGCTTTTCCTGGAATTGCTCAAGCAAGGTTTGATCACACCGGCCGCCGCTTGACGAACGGCGTATATCTGTCAGCCGTTCGGATAGTAACCACCGTCGGCACCGTCGCCCATATAGGTTCCTTGGCCGGTGGCGCTTTGCAGCCGCTGATCCAGCTGATTGATCTGCCCGAGCGTCGAACGGTCGCCGGAAGTCAACGCGGCGTGCTGGATGGTATCCGCCTGCTGCATCAACTCGCGGGCCTGATCCTGTGTGATCTTGCCGGCCTCCCTGGCCGCGCGGATACCCTGCTTGATGCCGAGCAACTGGGCTAGCGCCGCTTTCGCTTCCGGATTGACCGGCACCGATGCGGTGGTCGTGGTGTCGACCTGCGTCCTATGGTGGCGGTGCACGGCATAGGCGCTCGAAAGCGGTATGGCCGCGAAGATCGATGCGGCCGCGATGATTTTTGGGATGAAGGAATGCATGATGACATCTCCCTGCGATGGAAAGACGCGGCAAAACCGCTTTTTCCGAAAAGGGCCGTCCGGTCGCGTCGTGTCGCGGTGCAGGCCATTCACCGCCGGCGGTTCTCGGCCCCGGAAAGGGCATATAGAGGCCGCTCCGGCGTTGGAATGGAGATGGAACGCAAACGTTATCCGATGTGATCCGGCGTTGAATCGCTTGCCGTCGCTTCAGGAGGCGGCAGTCGGCGCGTGCAGGGCAGCGCCGGCTTTCGCCGCCGCTGCTTGCAGGCCCTTGTCGCGCGTCCACAGCGCCGCCCCGCGCTCCAGCAATACCGACGCCAGCAGATGCGCGTCGGTATAGCCGACGCCCATGCTGAACAGCCGGTGGTGTTCGATCATGGTCATGATCTCGTCATGGGCAGCGACGGCAGCCTGCCGCTGTGCCGCCAGAAACGCCAGCACCGCCGTCCGTTCGCGCAGGCTGCCCAACGCCAGCTCGCCGATCACGAATGGATGGGAAAGCAGCATGTCCTCCTCGATGACCCGGCGCAGTTCCGCGTCGGAATGACGAAAATGATCGATCCAGATCGACGTGTCGGCAAGAATCACCCCGCTGCCTCGCTCCGGCGCCGCGGCGCCGCCTCGGCGTCAGGCATCGTGCCACCAAGGGCGATCAAGCGCTTCCCGGCTTCGACACGCACGAGCGTTTCCAACGCTTGCCGGACGATGGCGGCCGTTTCCTTCACCCCGGTCAGCGACCGGGCTTTCTCCATGAGCCTGTCGTCGATGTTGATGGTGGAACGCATGGCCTGTCTCCTCGCACCATAAATGGCATCATTTGGTGCTGATTTCAACGCCACTATGTGATGGTCGGATGGTCCTGTCCGCCGACTGCCTCGAGGCAGGCCTGCCCAGTTCTCCCTCTCACCAGCGCACCGGCGGGCCCCCGGCTTGCGGAACGGGCAGCGCTTCTCCGATCCTGGCAATTCCGTCCCGCACTGGTCGGTCGGGTATCGTTCGAGCCCCGCAAGGCACGTTGCGGCAAGCCGGATTTCCAGGTCATACGCGGTAAGAAATGATCGTGCTGTCCAGGTGCTGCCCGACAGATATGAAAAAGGCCGGATCGATCCGGCCCATTTTCATAGCGCTTGCTTCCTTGAGGAAACTGGAGCGGGTGAGGCGATTCGAACGCCCGACCCCAACCTTGGCAAGGTTGTGCTCTACCCCTGAGCTACACCCGCTCGCGCGGCCTCGGGCCGCAAGCCGCGCCTATATGGCCGAAGAGCGCGGCGATTGCAACAGGGAAATGACGGTCTTTTTGGAGCGGCCTTCCGTCCCGGCGAAGTTCGCTGCGGGGGTGCGGATTCGCGTTGGCCCATCTCGGCGGCCTTGCCCCGAAGGCAGCATTGGCCGTAAACGGCATCACCCCTGTTTGATCGCGTGAGGACCGATGCCGAAGACCGAAGCCGAGCTCAATGACTTTCTTGCCGGTCTCGGCATTGCCGTTTCGACGGTCAGGCATCCGCCGCTCTACACGGTCGCCGATTCCCAGGCCTTGCGCGGCGAAATTCCCGGCGGCCATACCAAGAACCTGTTCCTCAAGGACAAGAAGGACAATTATTTCCTGGTCACCGTCGGCGAGGAGGCCGTGGTCGATCTGAAGCAGATCCATCAGCTGATCGGCGCCGCCGGGCGGGTGTCGTTCGGCAAGCCGGAAATGCTGATGGAACTGCTCGGCGTCATTCCCGGCGCGGTCACCGTGTTCGGCCTGATCAACGACACGCAGGCGAAGGTCAAGGTGGTGCTCGACCAGGAGTTGATGAGCCACGACGTCATCAACGGCCATCCGCTGACCAACGAGGCGACGACCTCGATCGCCGCCGCCGATCTGATCAGATTCGTCGAGGCAACCGGCCATGATCCTGTTATCTTGAAAGTCTCGTTATCTTGAAACTCAGGGGCTGATCGCCACATGGAGGGCGGTTCCGAAATCCGACAATGACGCGCCGGGCGGCGATGCCGAGCGCGACCGAAAGGGCGAACACGATGAGTGACAACAATCCGTTCAGCGGCTCGTTTGGCGGCAATGGCGGCCCATATGCCCAGACGGTGCAATATGGCGGCGGCGACCGCGCCAAGCTTTCGCTGGGCGATGCGCCGGCGGCCGCCGACCTGATCAAGGACACGACGACCGCGACCTTCGCTGCCGACGTCATCCAGGAATCGCGCCGTCAGCCGGTGCTTGTCGACTTCTGGGCGCCGTGGTGCGGGCCTTGCAAGCAGCTCACGCCGCAGCTCGAAAAGGCGGTGAACGCCGCCGGCGGCAAGGTCAAGCTGGTCAAGATGAACATCGACGACCATCCCTCGATCGCCGGCCAGCTCGGCATCCAGTCGATCCCCGCGGTCATCGCCTTCAAGGACGGCCACCCGGTCGACGGCTTCATGGGCGCGATCCCGGAAAGCCAGATCAACCAGTTCATCCAGAAGGTCGGCGGCAAGGGCGGCGGCGCGCCGCAGGTCGCGGACGCGCTTGCCGCGGCGGCCGAGGCGCGCACGGCCGGCGACGTCCAGACCGCGGCCGACATCTATGAGGCGATCCTGGAGCAGGCACCGGAGACCGTCGAGGCGGTCGCGGGCCTCGGCGAGATTTTGTTCGATGCCGGGGACGCGGAAGGCGCCGAAGCCGTTCTGGCCCGGGCGCCCGAGGACAAGAAGGAGGCGCCGGCGCTGGCCGCGCTGCGCGCCAAGATGGCGCTTGCGGCGGAAGCGGCGGCCCTGGGCAACCCGGCCGAGTTCGAGCGCCGGCTTGCCGCCAATCCGGCCGACCATCAGGCACGCTTCGACCTGGCGATGATCCAGAATGCGCGCGGCGAGCGAACGCTGGCCGCCGACAATCTCCTGGCAATCGTCAAGGCCGACCGGACGTGGAACGACGACGGCGCCAGGGCGCAACTGTTGAAGCTCTTCGAAGCCTGGGGAATGACCGACGAGGCGACGCTGGCGGCGCGGCGCAAGCTGTCGTCGCTGCTGTTCTCGTAGAGCGGTTCAGCGTTTCACAGAATCGCCGAACTGCTCTGAATCAAAGAGATAGAGCATGATGTCGTGCGAAAACCGCTGCACCCTTTTCGGCATCGTGCTCTAGGTTTTGTTTCCGGACGGAAAACCGCTACGCTTGTTCCTGGAATTGAAGTTTTTTGCCGGCTGCCGTGGCCGGCAGGCTTGAGCAACGGCGCGCCGGCGCCACATATGGTCAGGGCTGGCGGCCCATTGCCATGAAGGCGGGTTGCCGGCGCGAGAGGAGATTGCAGGTTGATGGGCTTGCCGGCGTTGCTTGCGGAGGGTTGCGATGCGCGTCGGTAACGCACTCTACCGGCGCGCCAAGGATCTGCCGCCGGCGATCCCGGTGTTCCCCCTTGCCGGAGCGCTGCTGCTTCCCGGCGGCCGCATGCCGCTCAACATTTTCGAGCCGCGCTACCTGCAGATGATCGACCAGGCGATGGCCGGCTCGCGGCTGATCGGCATGATCCAGCCCAGCCTCGACGGCGCATTGCGGGCTGATGGCGAGCCGGAGCTGTGCAGCGTCGGTTGCGCCGGGCGCATCATCTCGCTCGCCGAGACCGGCGACGGCCGCTACCTGATCTCGCTGCAGGGCGTGTGCCGGTTTCGCATCACGCAGGAGCTTGCGGCGAAAACACCGTTCCGGCAGTGCCGAATCGCGCCGTTTCTCGCCGACCTTGAGGAAGATTCGGCCGGCGCCGAGGTCGACCGGCCGGCGCTGCTCAAGGCCTTTCGCGCCTATCTGCAGGCCAACGACCTCGAGGCGGACTGGGAAAGCGTCAGCCGCGCCGAAAACGGCATGCTGGTCAACGCGCTGTCGATGATGGCGCCTTACGGACCGGCAGAGAAGCAGGCGCTGCTGGAAGCGCCGGACCTCAAGACGCGCGCGGAGACGCTGATCGCCATCACCGAAATGACGCTGGCGCGCGAGGACGAGGAATTTGGGTCAAGTCTGCAATAGGTGTTGATATTCAGATGAGGCCGGCCTGCAAATGGCGGCTTCCTGCGCTTCCGGCCTGCGCCGGCCGAAGCACTCGTGAGTGGCGCGGTAGCTAAACTAAGGCTACGGTCGGCGTAGGCCGGTGCTCATGTACTTTTAAGTACGCTCCGCTCCGGTTCTCGGAAGCCACCATTTTCGGCTCGGCCTGACCTAACACACTTTGAGCCGGGGAATTGGACAATGGAAAGTGCGATGTCAGCGGACGGACGTGACTCTCGAAAAGCCACGGTCGACCCGAAGCTTCTGGAATTGCTGGCCTGCCCGCTGACCAAGGGACCGCTGACCTGGGATCCCGAGCGCAACGAGCTGGTTTCGCGCGTGGCGAAGCTCGCCTATCCGGTTCGCGACGGCATCCCGATCATGCTGCCTTCCGAGGCGCGCACGATCTCGGCCGAGGATATGCTGACCCCACCGCCGCGGCTCAGCGGGCCGTCCTGAGCGAGCTGCGACTTTCAGGGCGAAGCAGCCGCGAAGCGGCGTTGCGGAGACCCTGGGATCCATGCCGTGACGTTGGCCACGAAGTGCAACAGGGCAGAATTCTGCACCGTGGCGGCGCTCGCCGGTAACGGCGTGGATCCTCGGGTCTGCGCTGCGTCGCTCCGCTCCTTGGTCCGCCCGTGGATGACGAAGCGCTCCCGCCTTTCGCTCCATTCCTACTGGAAATTGCGCCCCTTGGGCATGACCTGTTGCGCGGCGCCCGACAGGGTTCCGATGTCCTGGCGGACCGGCAGGCCGCGTGTGTCGGTCGCGGGTCGTACGGGACGTTCGGCGGGTCGATGTTCGATGGTGGGCGGCTCGCGCAGCAGCACGCCCAGCCAGGACGTCAGATCCTCGATCCTGTCGGCGACGATGTGGATGACATCCGATTCATGCTGCAATTTGCCGGTGACGCGGATGAAGCGCGCGCCCATGACGACGGAGCGGAAGCGGTCGAAGACCCGTGGCCAGATGATGACGTTGGCAATCGATTTTTCGTCCTCCAGCGTGAGGAAGATCGCATTGCCCTTGCCCGGCCGCTGCCGCACCAGCACGAGGCCGGCGACGGAGACGCGACGGCCATCGCGCACCGACGGCAGGCGGGCATTGGGCGTGACGCCGGCGCGGTCGAGCCGTTCGCGCAGGAAGGCGACGGGGTGCCCCTTCAGCGACAGGCCGAGCGAACGGTAGTCGTGGACGACATGCTCGCCGAGCGGCATTGTCGGCAGCTTCGTTTCCGGCTCCAGCTCGCGCAGGCCACCCAGTGACGGCCGATCGAACAGCGGCAGTTTCTCGGCGGCGCTTCTGCCGTCGAGCGCGCGCACCTCCCAAAGGGCGGCGCGGCGGTCGAGGCCGATCGAGCGGAAGGCGTCGGCCTGCGCCAGCTTTTCGATCTCGCCGACATCGAGGCCCGAACGCAGCCAGACATCCCTGACCGATCGATAGCCATCGCCGCGCCGGGCGACGACGGCATCCATGCGCTCTTCGGAGAGACCCTTGACCTGGCGGAAGCCAAGCCGCACGGCATGCGCCGTCTCGATGACGCCGCGCATCGAGGCGTGGCGCTCGAGGATGCGGGAGGGATCGAAGGCCGACGCCTCCAGCGTGCAATCCCAGACGGAATGGTTGATGTCGACCTCACGCACCTCGACGCCGTGGTCGCGCGCGTCGCGCACGAGCTGGGCCGGCTGGTAGAAACCCATCGGCTGCGCGTTAAGGATCGCGGCGCAGAAGACGTCGGGAAAGAAGGTCTTGAACCAGCAGGAGGCGTAGACCAGCAGCGCGAAAGAGGCGGCATGGCTTTCGGGAAAGCCATATTCGCCAAAGCCCTCGATCTGCTTGAAGCAGCGCTCGGCGAAGTCCTTCTCATAGCCATTGCCGACCATGCCGTCGATCATCCGCTGGCGGTAGTTGCCGATCGTGCCGGTGCGCTTGAAGGTCGCCATCGCGCGACGAAGCTCGTCCGCCTCGCCCGGCCTGAAGCCGCCGGCGACGATGGCGATCTTCATCGCCTGCTCCTGGAACAGCGGCACGCCCAGCGTCTTGCCGAGGATCTTCCGCAACTCCGGGCTGGGGTAATGGACCGCCTCCTTGCCCTGCCGTCTACGCAGATAGGGATGCACCATGTCGCCCTGGATCGGGCCGGGGCGCACGATCGCCACTTCGATGACAAGATCGTAGAAATTTTGCGGCCTGAGGCGCGGCAGCATCGACATCTGCGCGCGCGACTCGATCTGGAAGACGCCGAGCGTGTCGGCGCGGTCGATCATGGCATAGACGCGCCTGTCCTCTTCCGGAAGGGTGGCGAGCACATAGGGTTGTCCAAACGCATCCCGCGCCCGCGGATAGTGATGCGTGAGCAAGGTGAAAGCGCGCTTCAGGCAGGTCAGCATGCCGAGCGCCAGCACGTCCACCTTGAGGATCTTCACCGCGTCGAGATCGTCCTTGTCCCATTCGACCATCTTGCGCTCCTCCATCGCCGTCTTGACGATGGGCACGACCTCGTCGAGCCGGTCGCGGGTGATGACGAAGCCGCCGACATGCTGGGAGAGGTGTCGCGGGAAGCCCATGATCTCGTTGGCGCGTTCCAGCACCTGGCGCGACAGCGGATCGGTGCGGTCGAGGCCGCCGGCATTGGCTTCCCTTTCGCCGAGCTCCGAGGTCGACCAGCCCCAGATGGTGCTCGACAGGGCGCTGCGGACGTCCTCGGAAAGGCCCATGGCTTTCGCCACCTCGCGCAGGGCCGAGCGGCCGCGATAGCTGATGACGGCGGCGGCGAGCGCGGTGCGCTTGGCGCTGTATTTCTCGTAGATATAGGCGATCACCTCGTCGCGCCGTTCATGCTCGAAGTCGACATCGATGTCGGGCGGCTCGTTGCGCTCCTCGGAGATGAAGCGCTCGAACAAAGTGTCGATGCGCTCGGGGCCGACCTCGGTGATGCCGATGCAGAAGCAGATGATCGAATTGGCGGCCGAGCCGCGGCCCTGGCAAAGGATATCCTTGCTGCGCGCGAATTTGACGATGTCATGAACGGTCAGGAAATAGCGCGCGTAATTCAGGCGCTCGATCAGGGCGAGCTCGCTGTCGATGCGTTTGAGCACCTCCTCGGGGACACCTGCCGGATAGCGCATGGCCGCGCCTTCGCGCGCCAGGCGTTCGAGCTCGGCCTGCGGGCCGAGGCCGGATTCGGTCGGCTCGTCCGGATAATTGTATTCCAGATCGCTCAGCGCGAAGGTGAGTTCATCCGCAAAGCGCAGCGTCTCGGCCAGCGCTTGCGGGTGGCGGCGGAAAAGCCGCGCCATCTCCAGCGGCGGCTTCAAATGGCGCTCGGCATTGGCCGTCAGCTCGAGCCCGACCTCGGAGACGGGCGTATTGAGGCGGATCGCCGTGAGCACGTCCTGCAGCGGGCGGCGGTCGGCGGCATGATAGAGCACGTCGTTGGTCGCCATCAGCGGGACATGCGCGTGTTCGGCCATCGCCGCGGCCTGCTCGATGCGGAAGCGGTCATTGCCCCCATAGTCCGGCGCCACGGCGAGCCGGAGCGCCGGGCCGAAACGATCCTTAAGCCGGCTAATGATCGTCAAACTGTCTGCGCCAGACAGATCGGGCAGAACCGCCAGCGACATCCGATCGCCCCATTCGAGAAGGTCGCTCAATTCAAGCAGCGTCGCGCCCTTATCGGTCTCGTCGCGCAGATTGGCCTGGGTCAGCATGCGGCAGAGATGCCCCCAGCCCGGGCGGTCGCGGGGATAGGCGAGGATGTCCGGCGTGCCGTCGCCGAAAACCAGGCGGCAGCCGGGGTGATAGGCCAGTTTCTCGACCCTGGCCTGCTGCCAGGCGCGCACGACGCCGGCGACGGTGTTGCGGTCGGCGAGACCGATCGAGGCAAAGCCGTAGAACTTCGCCGTCACCACAAGCTCCTCCGGCTTGGAGGCGCCGCGCAGGAAGGAAAAGTTCGACTGGATGCCGAACTCGGCATAGGGGATGGCGGTCAGCGCGTTCATGCGAACACTCCGTGCATGAACCAGCGCGGCGGCGCGGCTTGCGAAGCGCTGCTGTAGAGACCCTGGCGGTAGAGCCAGTAGCGGCGCCCCTCGCTGTCCTCGATGCGGTAATAGTCGCGGGTCGGCGCCTTCTCCTCACCCGGCAATTGACGCCACCATTCGGCGGCGATGCGCTCCGGCCCCTCGGCGCGGGCAACGCGGTAAAGCGCGCGCCGCCAGCGGAAATTCATCGGCGGGCCTTCCGGGATCTCGGTCGCCGGCACTTCGATCGGCTCGGGCGAGCGGAACAGCCGCACCGGCCGCTCCAGCGGGTAGATGGTCATCGGCGGCGCCGTTCGGGGCGGCGCCACCCGGCCGGCCGCCGGCGCGCGCCTTTGCGGCGCTTCCGCGAAAGGCACGTTTGCGACGGCGCGTTCCGGCAGATGGCTCTCGACGACGACCGGCTTCAGCACGGCGGCTTCGCCGAGGCGGGCGCGGACGCGGTCGGCAAAGAGCGCGACGTCGGCGTCATCGTCGGCCACCTCGCCGGTGAGGTCGCCCTGAGCCATGTCGAAGGCGGCGACCGACAGCACGGACAGCCGCACGAGATCGAAGCCGAAGCCGGCGTCGATATTTTGCTCCAGCGCGGTGAGCCGTTCGTGGAACAGTCTTTGGATCAGCCGCGGCTCGCGCATCGGGCGCGAGGTGCCGACGGCGATGCGGCTGACGGCGCCGTCGACGCGGAAGAGAAGCAGCGCCAGCGTCCTTGCGCCCTCGCCGCGACGTTCGAGGTCGCTCTTCAGGGCGACGGCGAGCCGGCTTATGAGCCGCTCGATGTCGTCGGTGAGCATGATCGGCTCGGCAAGGTGGCGCTCGATCGAGAGCGGCGCGACGGGAAGGCGCGGCGACACCGCCTCGTCGAGGCGGCCGAGCGCCTGGTCGAGGCGCAGAAGCAAGGTGGCGCCGAAGCGGCGGGCGAGCGGCGCGCGCGGTGCGGCCATCACCGCGCCGGCGGTGCGCAGGCCGACGCTCTCCAGGCTGGCGCGGGTCTCCGGCGCGATGCGCAGCGCCGACAACGGCAGCGGCGCCAGAAGCGCCTCCTCCTCGCCGCCCGCCACGATGCGGTCGCCATGGAAGCGCGCCGCCGCCCAGGCGGCGCCCGGCGTCGAGGCGAGACCGGCGCGGACATCGAAACCCTGCTGGAAGAAGCGGGTGAGGATCTCGTCCTGCATGGCGCGCTCGCCGCCGAAGAGATGCGTGCAGCCGGTGACGTCGAGGAACAGCCCGTCCTCGCCGTCGATCGCCACCAGCGGCGTGTAGCGGTCGCACCAGTCGGCGAGGCCTTCGAGCAGGCGGCGGTCGGCTTCCGCGTCGGCCTCCACCACATCGATCGAGGGATGCATGGCACGCGCATCGGCAATGCCCATGCCGCGTTTCAATTTGAGCGCCTCAGCCCGCTCGTCGAGGGCCGCGATGCGCTGGGTGTTGTTGTCGCGATGGCTGATCACGAGCGGTGGGTGGGATGGCGGTGGGTGATATGGCGGCAGGTGATGCGCCGGCCGGGAACGCCAGGACCGCCCCAGACGCTGGCGCAGGATCCGCTCTGCGGCCAGATGCGGGAACCACAGCGACAGAATTCTCTGTTCTTTGTGCAAAAGCGTGCTCATCGGGGTTCCACTCCAGTATGAATTGTCCGGGCAGGGCCGTGCGGCTCTTGCCGATATCGACTTTGAAGGCGGGGCGGCCGATCGAGCCGGCGAGCGGACCGGCGATCGTTGCGCGACTTGCCGAGGGCGCCGCCGAAACGATGAGGCGCACCGGAGCGGCGGTGGGGTCGGCCTCGCCGGCCTGGCGCAGCAAAAGCACCGGACGGTCGGCATTCCGCGCGCGGGCATGGAGCCGGCGCGTGGCGGTGAGGTCGAGCCGTTGCGGGCTGCCGCGGATCTCGAGGATGACCGCGGCGAAGGCCGTCATGCGGGCGGCCTCCTCGGCGATCCATAGCGCGTCGACCAGTTTCGGCGCCTCGGAAAGCAGCAATTGCCCAGGCGCGATGCCGAACAGGGTGTCGAGTCCCCTGGCATAGGGCAGGCCGGCCTCATGAAAAATTTCCGCCGTGCCGACCCAGAGGATCGGCAGGCCCTGCTTCTGCTTGAGGATCAGGCTGGCGAGCGACAGCGCAAAACCGGCGACCGCGCCGGCATCGCGGGTTGCCAGGCCATGGATTTCGCTGAGCGCCGCCTTGGGCAGGCCGCCGCCAAGGGCGGTGTCGAGGCGTTCGATGCCGGTCTGCAGGAAGGCATCCGCCGAGGCCACGGCAAGACCGTGCCGGACGATGGTGAGGTCGGAGCCGGCGGCATCGGTGGATATTTGTTTTTCCGCAATTCCCGACGGAAAACCGCTTCGCACTTTTCCTGGAATTGCTTTAAGCGCGCCGGGCGCTTGCAGGCGCTCGGGCAGCGTTCCCTCGATCTTCGCGATCTGGCGGCGCAGGGCAAAAACAGTGTCCCGCGCCACGGCGCTCATCGCCATGACGTCCACTTCCGGCAGCAATTGTTCCTGTTATGTTCTTATAGATTCCAGAGGCGACCGGAAGAGTCAAGCAGAGTCACAAGGAATTTATTCCTTCGCCCTTTACCCTGAAGGCGGACGGCCAGCCGGCTCATTTGCCTCGATCCGCGCAAAAGCCTATATGCCGAGTTCAAAGGACAATTCATGGCCCGCATCTACAAGACACGCACCTGGCACGACCAGCTCTCGCCGTCGATGGACGAAATGGAGCTTCTGGCGCTGGAGACCTATGCCCACCTGCCGGAAGAATTCCGCAAGCTCACCGGCGAGATCATCATCCAGATCGCCGATTTCCCGACCGACGAAATCATGGACGACCTGTCGCTGGAGACGCCGTTCGACCTGCTCGGCCTGTTCGAGGGCCGCGGCATCGCCGAGCGCTGGAACCCCCAGACCGGCGAGGGCCCGAACCGCGTCACGCTCTACCGCCGCGCCATCCTCGATTACTGGGCGGAGAACGACGAGACGCTGGGCGACATCGTCACCCATGTGCTGATCCATGAGATCGGCCACCATTTCGGCCTGTCGGACGACGACATGGAGCGGATCGAGGAAGCCGCCGATCAGGTGTCACCAGGTTGAGGTGCACCTCATCATCCTAGGGTCTGCGCGCCGCTTCGCGTCGCTCCGCCCTGGGATGACGAGTGAGAGGGCCGCCGCGCTATCCCTACCAGTCGCTGAGCTTGGTGTCGGGTCCGTATTCCTGGCCCTCGACGTCCTTCACCACGGCCTGGCCGCAGCGCATCGATTTCGTCTCCTGGTCATAGCCATAGGTCGGCGAGCCGAACAGGTGCCAGCCCTTGTTCAGCGCCGCCGTCACCTTGTGGCAGAAGGTGGCGTCGTCCGGGCCGGTCAGGAAGCGGTAGAGTTTCATGGGCTTGTCCTGTCGTGGTGTGACCGGACGAAAAGCCGCTCACAGTCCTGGAAATCGTTTCTGTCTCGCCCCCGCATCATGCGCGAACAGCGGCGGCCTTCGCCAGAAGTTTCTCGGCCGCGGCGAGATGCAGCCGCTCGACCATCCTGCCGTCGAGCGCAATGACAGCCTTGCCGGCATTTTCGGGCCGCGCAAACGCATCCCTGATCGCCTGCGCCTCGGCCACCGCCCCGGCCGACGGGGCGAAGGCGCGGTTGGCCGGCTCGATCTGGGCGGGGTGGATCAGCGACTTGCCGTCAAAACCCATGGCAGCGCCCTCCGCGCATTCCCGGGTGAAACCGTCGAGGTCGCGAAAATTATTGGCGACGCCGTCGATGACGTCGAGGCCGCCGGCGCGGGCGGCGAGCACCAGCTGCATCAGCCAGGGCGTCAGATAGCGCCGGTCTGGCGTCGCCAGAATGCCGGTGCTCTTCACCAGGTCATTGGTTCCGGCCACGAAACAATTAAGACGTGACGCAGGATCGCGGCCGAGCTCGGCGATGGCGCCGATGTTGAGCAGCGCCCTGGGCGTCTCGACCATCGCCCATAGTTTCACACTGTCCGGCGCGGCATTGTCATCGAGCAGATCGCCGGCCTCGAGGATGTCGCGCGGCGTGCCGATCTTGGGCAGAAGGATGCCGCCGGGCTCGGCCCTGGCCACGGCCAACAGGTCGTCGTCGCCCCACTCGCTGGCGAGCGGATTGATGCGCACCACCATCTCGCAGCGCCGTTCAGGGTTGGCGAGAATGCCGGCAACCTTGTCGCGTGCCGCTTTTTTGTCAGCAGGCAGGACGGCGTCCTCGAGATCGATGATGACGGCATCGCAGGCAAGCGAGGCGATCTTGGCAAGCGCCTTTTCGTTGGAGGCCGGCACATAGAGCACCGAGCGGCGCGGGCGGTAGGTTTCGGTGGTCATGGCCGATCTATGCCGAGTGAGATTGGGTGAGGCAAGTGCGCAGGCAATCTCCCCCTCAAGGGGGGAGAGGATGTTGGCGCCAGCCTGCCCTGCACAAAATCTGCACATCGTTGCGGAAAAGCTCCTTCAATCCGCCGCGAGGTCTCCGCGCCGTCCGGTGAAACAGGTGGCATGAAAACAGATCACAAGTCCCGCCGGACCCTGCCGCGCCGGCTCCGCTATGAAGGCTGGTGGCTCGTCGAGCCGCAAGAACCGCGCTCCACGGCGCGCGTCGTACCCTTGCTTCCGAGATCGCCGCATGCCGTCCACCCGGTCCTGTCGAGGGGCGCGAGGCAATGAAACGCTATCGCCCGGCTTAGGCTCCTGCCGCCGCATCGGCGATCCGGCCTTTCGCGATCGGCGGTTTTTGCGCTATCTCGACAGAAACGGCTCGCTTGTTAATCCTGCCGTCAGCCAACCCAACGCGCCGGGCCATTGATCTATGCCGCACAACATCCTCGTCGCCGACGACGACCCGCATATCCGCGAGATCATCTGTTTCGCGCTGGAAAAAGCCGGCATGAAGACAAATGCCGTCGCCGACGGCGCCGCGGCGCTGCAGGCGGTCGAAAGCCGCGCGCCGGATCTCATCGTGCTCGACATCGGCATGCCGGAGATGGACGGGCTGGAAGTCTGCCGGCGGCTGCGGCAAAAATCCGACGTGCCGGTGCTGTTCCTGTCCGCGCGCGACGAGGAGATCGACCGCGTGCTGGGGCTGGAGATGGGCGGCGACGACTATGTGACCAAGCCGTTCAGTCCGCGCGAACTGGTCGCCCGCGTCAACGTCATCCTGCGGCGCGCGCGGCCGGCGGCGGTGGAGCAGGAAGCGGACGACCGGGAGTTCGCGCATGGCAAGCTCATGCTTGTCCCGGCAAGCCATGAAGCGCGTTTCGACGGCAAGCCGCTCACCCTGACGGCGATCGAGTTCGCGATCCTGAAAGGCTTTTTGGCCCGTCCGCAGCATGTGCTTGGCCGTGACGCGGTGATGGCCAATGCCTATGCCTCGAACATCCATGTCTCGGAACGCACGGTCGATAGCCACATCCGCAACGTGCGGGCCAAGCTGGCGGCGGTCGGTTGTCTCGATGCGATCGCCACGGTGCATGGCGTCGGCTTCCGGCTCGGCCGATGCGGTGGTTGAGCAAGGAAAGGTGGCGGCCGCGGCTCGCCACCGTCGTCATCGCCATCCTGATCGTGGTCATGGCGCTGCCTCTGGTCGGCCTGTTCTTCTTCCGGCTCTATGAGAACCAACTGATCCGCCAGACAGAGGGCGAGCTGATCGCGCAAGGCGCGGTCGTCGCGGCCGCCTATGCCCAGGAGGTGCGCGCCGCCGGCATTGCCCAGGACAAGCTTGGTTCGCCGATCTCGGCCGATCCCGCGCGGGACAGCAATTACCCCTATGAGCCAATCGAGCCGCGCCTCGATCTCGCCTCGGATGACGTGATGCCGATGCGGCCGGCCGCCGTTCCGGCCACCTCCGATCCGGCCTTCGCTGCCATTGGCGCAAAGCTCGACGGCATCCTCGACGAGACGCAGAAGACGACGCTCGCCGGCTTCCGCCTGCTCGACCCGCGTGGCGTGGTGATTGCCGGCGGCGACGAGATCGGCCGGTCGCTCGGCGGGGTAGAGGAAGTCCGGACCGCGCTTTCAGGCACCTATGCCAGCGAGCTTCGGCTGCGGATACCCGACCAGCCGACGCCGCCGCTCTATTCGGTGAGCCGCGGCACCAAGGTGCGGGTGTTCGTCGCCATGCCGGTCGAAGTCGACGGCCGCGTCGCGGGCGTCGTCTATCTGTCGAGAACGCCGAACAACATCGTCAAGCATCTCTATGGCGAACGCGGCAAGGTGACGTTGGCGGCGATCGCCATCGTTGGCGGCACGCTGTTGATCGCGCTGGTGTTCATCCGCACCGTCAGTCGGCCGATCTATGCGCTGATCGAGCGGACGAAACGCATCGCCGCCGGCGACCGCGAGGCGATCAGGCCGCTCGCCCATCACGGCACGCGCGAGATGGCGGAACTGTCCTCGGCCTTCCTCGACATGGCTACCAAGCTGCAGGCACGCTCCGACAGCATCCAGACCTTCGCCACCCATGTCTCGCATGAGCTGAAATCGCCGCTGACGGCGATCCAGGGCGCGGCGGAATTGCTCAGGGACTCCGGCGACGCCATGGATGGAGCCGAGCGCCGCCGCTTCTCCAACAACATCGTCACCGATGCCGGCCGGCTCAATCTCCTGGTGCGCCGGCTGCTCGACCTGGCGCGCGCCGAAAACCTGGCGCCCAGCGGCGAAAGCACGACGCTCGTCGCGGCGCTGGCATTGCTGCCGGTCGACGCCAGGCTGGAGGCGCGCATCGAGGCCGGCGGCGAGATCAGGCTCGGCATCTCGGGCGAGAATCTCGGCATCGTGCTTGCCAATCTCATCGACAACTCGGCAAGGCACGGCGCCAGGCTGGTCTCGCTCGACGCGGCAAGCGCCGGCGACAGGGCGGCGATCCGTGTCGGCGACGATGGCGACGGCATCTCGGCCGCCAACCGCGCCAAGATCTTCGAGCCGTTCTTCACCACGCGGCGCGAGACCGGCGGCACCGGCATGGGGCTCGGCATCGTGCTGGCCCTCCTGAAAGCGCATGATGGTACGATCAGGCTGGTTGACTCCGAACGCGGCACGCGCTTCGAGATCGATTTGCCGGTTGCGTGAAGACGCGGGCGGATTGATCGGAGAAAAAATGCGCTACGACATCGTCATCATCGGAGGAGCCATCGTCGGATCCTCGGTCGCCTATTACCTGCGTGAGGAAGGTTTCACCGGCTCGATCGCGCTGATCGAGCGCGATCCGCAGTTTTCTCACGCGGCGACGACCTTGTCCTGCGCCTCGATCCGCCAGCAATTCTCGATCCCTGAAAACATCCGGCTGTCGCAGTTCACGCTGAAACTGTTCCGGCGGCTGAAGGAAACCTTCGGCGCCGACGCGGATATCGGCTTCCGCGAGGGCGGCTATCTCATCCTCGCCGGCGAGGCCGGGCTGCCGATCCTCAAAGCCAATCATGAGGCGCAGGTCGCCGAGGGCGCGGACATCGTGCTCGAGGACGCCGAGCAGCTGGCGCGCCGCTTCCCCTGGCTATCGGTCGAAAGCATTTCCGCCGGCGCCTTTGGCCGGACCGGCGAGGGCTGGTTCGACGCGCATGCGATGCTGATGCTGTTCCGCAAGGCGCTGCGTGACAAGAAGATCGATTTCATCACGGCGTCGGTCACCGGCATTGCGCGCGACGGCAACAGCGTCACCAGTCTCTCCCTCGACAATGGCGAGACGCTGGAAGCTGGCACCATCGTCAACGCCGCCGGCCCGAACGCCGGCAAGGTGGCCGCCTTGGCCGGGCTGGCGCTGCCGGTCGAGCCGCGCAAGCGCAACGTCTTCGTCTTCGAGGCGCGCGATAAATTCCCCGACATGCCGCTCCTGGTGGATCCCTCCGGCATCTATGTGCGGCCCGAAGGCTCGGTCTACATCACCGGTGGCGCCGAGCCGGAGGAAGGCGATCGTGCACCCGATCCAACGGATTTCGAAGTCGAGTGGCCGCTGTTCGAAGAGGTGATCTGGCCGGTTTTAGCCACCCGCATCCCGGCCTTCGAGGCGATCAAGCCGACCCGCGCCTGGGTCGGGCACTACGACTACAACACGCTCGACCAGAACGCGGTGATCGGCCCGCATCCGGAGGTCGAAAACTTCCTCTTCGCCAACGGCTTTTCCGGCCACGGCCTGCAGCAGGCGCCGGCGGTCGGCAAGGCGCTGGCCGAGCTCATCATGCATGGCGAGTACCGGACGGTTGATTGCAGGGCGTTCGGCTATGAGCGCGTGGCGGAGGGGCGGGCGTTCCGGGAGTTGAATGTGATCTAGGGCTGGAGTTTCCCTTCGACGCCAGCGGGAAGGATCTCCGCGTTGCTTAGGCTGCTTGCCGCCGCTCCCCGAAATACGCCTGCAGCCAGCCAAGCACGCGCGCCCAGCCTTCGGCATGTTCCGCCGCCGCATCCGCGAACCCCGCGAACCCGCCGTGGCAGATAGTGAGGCGCGTCCTGTCGGCCGTCGGCTCCAGCAGATAGGCAACTGTCGTTTCCTTTCGGCCGAGTGTTGGGTGGTCCCAGTCGTAACGTCTTGTCTGCACGATCCGGCGCGGCGCTTCTATTTCGAGGAAGGTCCCGCTGGCGGGCAGGGTTTGACCATCCGCCGTTCTCACGAGGACATTCCAGCTTCCCCCGGCGCGAGGATCCGCCGTCCAATCGGTCATGCGGTAAGTGTCGGACGAGCCCCACCAGCGCTCGACCTCATCGGTGACGAGCGCTGCGAACACCTGCGCCGGCGAGGCGGCAAGGTCGGCCGAGGCCATGACCGTGTCCGCATTCGCCATGGCTTGCGGTAAAGACCATTGAAACATCACGACCCACCTCTGCCAGAGATTGTCTCGTATCCGAAACGAATCTTAGTTCTTTGTCGGCGGGCGCTCGAAACCCTTGCCCGTCTCAAGCAGGCTCTTGAGGCTCGCCAGCACCAGCGGCCAGCCCTTGGCGACGTTGGCGATCAGCCTGTGCGGGCCGTCGGCCTCGTGGGTGACCGCAAGCTTCATCAGCTCGCCATCGGGCTCTATGGTGAAGGTGCAGCGCGTGTAGCCGTCCTCCTTCACCTCGGGCATCCATTCGTTGCGCCATTTGATGACAAGGCGCTTGGGCGGGTCGATCTCCAGGATCTCGCCCGAGTCGGCGATGCGGCCGTCCGGGAAGAACAGCTTCCAGCTGGAGCCGACTTTCCAGTCGCTCTCCTGATAGGAGCAGAGGAAAAACTGCCGGTTGAACTCCGGGTCGGTCAATGCCGTCCAAAGCTTTTCGGGCGTGGTGCGGATGTAGGTGACATAGACGAAGCTGTTCTCGCTCACGGCTCTTTCCTTTCGAGGCGTTTCTTCAAATCGCTCAGTGCATCCAGCTGATGGCGCTCGAACTTGCCGATCCAGCGCTCGGCGATCTCGTTGATCGGAACGGGGTTGAGATAGTGCTCCTTCTCGCGGCCCCGTCGGATCGTGGTGACGAGGTTCGCCTCCTCGAGGATCGCCAGGTGCTTGGTCACCGCCTGGCGCGTCATATCCATGTGTTCGCAGAGCGCGTTCAGCGTCTGCCCGTTCCTGGCATGGAGGCTGTCCAGCAACTGCCGACGGGTTGGGTCGGCCAGGGCGCGAAAGACGGCATCCATGCTCATCTCTCTAATATGCAACCATTTGGTTGCATGTCAAGTCCAAAAAGAGAATTAGCGCGGCCGCAGCCACAGCCACATGGAGGGTCTGGCTCGTCAGGAAGGTCAGCGCTTGCGGGAGAACCAGAAGGCGTCGGTCATGCGCCTCATGCCGATGCGCTCGTAGAAACCGACGGCGTCGGGCATCGAGATCAGGCTGATGGCGACCGAAGGCCCGAGCTGGCGCTGCGCCTCGTCCATCAGGCCCTTGCCGACGCCGAGCCCTTGCGCCGACTTCGAAACGGCGAGCTCGGATATGTAGCAAACCCAGGAAAAATCGGTGAGGCCGCGGGCAACGCCGATCAGCGGCTTGCCCTCGATATCGAGGCGCGCCGTCAGCACCAGGTTGGCGTTGGCCAGCATCGTCTTCAGACGCGCCACATCATCGACCGGCCGTGTTTCGCCGAGACCGGATTCCACCAGCACGCGGCGGAATTCGGCGACATCGAGCGTGGGCTCGCTTGCGTAAAGCACTTTGGAAGGCTCAGCCATGGCCGCAGACTGCACCAGCCGGCCAGGATTTTGAAGCCGCTTTTGAAGTGTCCCAAACTCCGGCGCGGTATGATACGGCGGCCCGTAGCTTGGGCTAAGAGCGCCAGCTCTGTGCCTGGAGGCCCGGTCGAAACGGGGCGGGCCACATTCGCATGCCATGCCCGCCATTGGCCCAAGGGCAGTGCACGAACAGTTGCCTTTCATTTGCCGCCGGCTTTGTGTAAACCGTCCCGCAAATTCCCCGCAAGCCAAGAACAAGACGGGCAAGGACCATGGATAAATTCACCAAGCTCACCGGCGTCGCCGCGCCCATGCCGATCGTCAATGTCGACACCGACATGATCATCCCGAAGGATTATCTGAAGACGATCAAGCGCACCGGGCTTGGCACCGGCCTATTCGCCGAGATGCGCTACAACGAAGACGGTTCGGAGAATCCGGATTTCGTGCTCAACAAGCCGGCCTACCGCAAGACGCAGATCCTGGTCGCCGGCGACAATTTCGGCTGCGGCTCGAGCCGCGAGCACGCGCCGTGGGCGCTGCTCGATTTCGGCATCCGCTGCGTGATCTCGACCTCGTTCGCCGACATCTTCTACAACAATTGCTTCAAGAACGGCATCCTGCCGATCACCGTCAGCCCGGAAGACCTGGACAAGCTGATGGACGACGCCTCGCGCGGTTCCAACGCGACGCTGTCGATCGACCTCGAGGCCAAGGAAATCCGTGGGCCGGACGGCGGCGTGGTCACGTTCGACCTCGACGACTTCAAGCGCCACTGCCTGTTGAACGGCCTCGACGACATCGGGCTGACCTTGGAAAAGGCCGGCGCCATCGCGTCCTTCGAGAAGAAGAACGCCGAGCTGCGCCCCTGGGCCTGACACGCTGAACAAGTAAGCCCGGCCGTCGGCGGCCGGGTTCGTGGCGGCTGAATGGAGGGACAGTCATGACACGCTCGGTTTTGGCCGCCGCCTGCGCTTCGGCGGCAATCCTTCTCGCCACAATCGATGCCAATGCGCAGACCGCCGCGCCGGCCGCCGAGCAGGCGCCGGCCGCGTCCGACCAGCCGGCGGCCGACCAGGGCGCGACAGACCAGGGATCGGGCAGCGACCAGGCCGCATCCGACGAGGAAAAGCAGGCGCCGATCCCCTTCGAGGGCGGCCAGTTCACCGTCACCCAGCAAGAGCAGTATGGCGAGAAGGTGCTGGCCTATGACGGCAAGCAGCTCGCCAGCAATTACGACGTCTTCTTCGAAAAGATCGTCAAGATCGGCGATGTCAACGTGGCGCTGTTCGACGTCGGCGACGGCGGCAACCAATGCGGCCCGGCGAGCCTGATCGCCTGGAAGCCGCAAGGCGGCGAGATCCAGACCACCACCGTCGAGCAGGACGAGTGCGGCGCGCCGCCGGTCGCGATCTCCGACAGCGCCATCTATTACGTGCCCTATCTTTTGCCGGGCGACTCCAAGCCGGCGCTGCAATGGTCGCCGACCACCGGGCTGACGACCTCCGGCAATCTGACCTACATGCCCGAGCCCGGCACCGACTGGAAGGATGTCGATCCGTCGAGATACGACAACATCATCGACGCCTTCCACAACGAGGCCGTCTACAAGGCCGGCCAGGCGCTGCTCGGCGACGACATGCCCGACATGGCGACCAGCCTGCTGGTCGGCGGCGGCACCGAAAAGACGGCGTCCGGCGTCTTCTACGCCACCGGCTGCGTGCCGCATGACTGCGGCGGCAATGACGGCTTCATGGCCGTCGACCCGGCCGGGCACAAGGTCTATTTCGCCCGCCGCGGCGACAATGGCGAACCGCAGGCCTGGCCCTCGATGAAGGACTGGCCGGCCGATATCAAGAAGGCATATGACGACGCGCAAGCGTCGGGGAATTAGGGTTCGCCGAGACTCTGCCATCGCGCCTTCGTCATTCTAGGGCGGAGCGAAGCGTAGACCCTAGAATCCATGCCGTGACCGTGGGCGTAGAGTGCCTCGGTGCAGAATTCTGAAATGCCGTGCCGCCTCGACGTCACGGCATGGATTCCAGGGTCTGCGCGCGTCGCTTCGCTCCTTGCTCCGCCCAGGAATGACGAAAGCGCGAGGATCACAGGCCGACAACCGCAAAAGTGAGAAGGACAAGATGGAAAAGGAAGAGCCGTTTGAGGTTACGGTGATGTCAGATAATTCTTATGAGAACCTGGTGGCAGAGGTGAAATTCAAGTCGAAAGAGATTGGACTGATACTTAGCCAGGAGAATTCCTTCGAGAAGATTGATATTTCGGTCTTTTCCTTTTTGTCGGACGGCAAGGAAAAATTCTATAATACCGAGAATATACCGGGTGTCTGCATTGAGCTGGATGTTTTTCTTGCCGCAATTGACGAGGCCGTTCAGAGATTGAGGCTTCTTGATATACCAAGGTAATTTATGGTGCAAACGTCGACGCTGACGTGACAACCGCCAATTCCCGCTGGCCCATGACGGGACTGCGCCTCCCGGTTAGAGGAGATGCCCACCAATGCGAGGCACCCCATGCGCAAGCTCATCTCCACCGGCTCCCCCTTCGAAAAAACCGCCGGCTATTCGCGCGCGGTGGTGCAGGGCGACTGGTGCTTCGTGTCGGGAACGACCGGCTACGACTATGCCACCATGACGATGCCTGAGACGGTCGAGGCGCAGACGCGCAACTGCCTCGCCACCATCGCCAAGGCGCTCGCCGATGGCGGCTTCGCCATGGCCGACGTGGTGCGGGCGCATTATTATATCACCGACCAGGCTTTCGTTGACGTGGTCTTCCCGATCCTCGGCGAGGCGTTCGGCGACATCCGACCGGCGGCGACGATGATCGTGTGCCAGCTCAACAAGCCGGAGATGAAGATCGAGATCGAGGTCACCGCGCTCAGGCGCACGGTCTGATTCCTGTCGCCCGCCAGCAAAGCGGTTGGGACAAACGGCGGACATGGAGGATCGACACATGGTGAAAGTCCTGCGCATCGTCGCCAATATCGAGACCCGCGATTTTGCCGCGGCAAAGCGCTTCTATCAGGATGTCCTCGGCCTCGATCTGCTCATGGATATGGGCTGGATCGCCACCTATGGTTCCGGGCAGGAGATGCAGGTGCAGATCAGCTTCATGGCCGAAGGCGGTTCGGGCACGCCTGTCCCGGACCTGTCGATCGAGGTCGACGATGTCGACGCGACGTTCGAGGCCATGAAGGACGCCGGCTTCGCCATCGAATACGGCCCGGCCGACGAACCCTGGCGCGTGCGGCGCTTCTATGTGCGCGATCCGTTCGGCCGGCTGGTGAATATTCTGTCGCACCGGTAGGCGCGCTACGGTCTCTTGCGAGATGCTCGCGGGACAGCGAGTAATCTCTCCCCTCGAGGGGGAGATATCCGGGCAGGCCAGAGGGGGTCGGTCCGACTGGGCTCAGCCTGCTTCTGCAGATGGAGGTCGGCGTTCCATGCGCGGCGACCCCTCTGTCGCCTTCGGCGACATCTCAGGGGGGAGATAGGCCGCCCCTTGCGCCGCAATCAGTTGGCGTTTAGCAAGGCGCCGGTTCAATTTCTCTCCCGGGACGGTTCTCCATGGCTTCGAAAAATCTATTCCTGCTCGCCGGCGATGGCATCGGCCCCGAGGCCATGGCCGAGGTCAAGAAGTTGATCGGCGCCATGAATGCCAAGCTCGGCAGCAACTTCGCCACCGACGAGGGGCTGGTCGGCGGCTGCGCCTACGACGCACATGGCGCGGCGATCTCCGACGCCGACATGGAAAAGGCGATGGCGGCCGATGCCGTGCTGTTCGGCGCCGTCGGCGGACCGAAATGGGATGCGGTGCCTTACGAGGTGCGCCCCGAGGCCGGCCTGCTGCGCCTGCGCAAGGACATGGAGCTGTTCGCCAATCTTCGCCCGGCGATCTGCTACCCGGCTTTGGCAGCGTCATCCTCGCTCAAGCAGGACGTGGTCGAAGGGCTCGACATTCTGATCGTGCGCGAGTTGACCGGCGGCGTCTATTTCGGCGAGCCGAAGCAGATCATCGATCTCGGCAACGGCCAGAAGCGCGGCATCGACACGCAGGTCTACGACACGTTCGAGATCGAGCGCATCTCGGGCGTCGCTTTCGAGCTGGCGCGCACGCGCCGCAACCATGTCACCTCGATGGAAAAGCGCAACGTCATGAAGTCGGGCGTGCTGTGGAACGAGGTGGTCACCCAGACGCACAAGGCGCGCTATTCCGACGTCAAGCTCGACCACATGCTGGCCGATGCCGGCGGCATGCAGCTGGTGCGCTGGCCGAAGCAGTTCGACGTCATCGTCACCGACAATCTGTTCGGCGACATGCTCTCCGACATCGCCGCAATGCTCACCGGCTCGATCGGCATGCTGCCGTCGGCCTCGCTCGGCGCGCCGGATGCCAAGACCAAGAAGCGCAAGGCGCTGTACGAGCCGGTGCACGGCTCGGCCCCCGACATCGCCGGCAAGGGCATCGCCAACCCGATCGCGATGATCGCCTCCTTTGCCATGTGCCTGCGCTATTCCTTCGGCATGGTGGCGGAAGCCGACAAGCTCGAAGCGGCCATCGCCGCCGTCCTCGACGACGGCCTGCGCACCAAGGATATTTCTTCCCCGGGCATGACCGAGGTCGGCACCACCGAAATGGGCGACGCCATCATCGCCAAGTTCCTCGGCTGATCCCGGCACCGTCGACGTAGCCGGCCTCGCCTCGATGGCAATTGCGCACCCCGCGCCTTCGTCATTCTATGCGGAGTGAGGAGCGAAGCGACGAGCGCAGACCATAGAATCCATTCCGTGGCCAGTGAGCGTCGCAGCGGTGCAGAAAGCCCTCGTTCTGCACCGCCTTTACAATTCGCGCGAGGTCACGGCATGGATCCCTCGGGTCTGCGCGTCCGCTTCGCTCCCGCTCCCCGTGGATGACGAAGTTCGGGCGCTTCGGCCAATCTCGAAGGTTGCGATTGCCACCGAAAGAGAACGCCGGCGCTCGCCACGGGTCGGCTTCCAACTCCCGTCGCAATCCTACGCCGGCCGCTTCTTTGCGTTCTTGTGCTTTGCCGGGCCGTCGAATTTTGGCTTGTCGAACTTCGCCTTACCCGGCTTCTTCGCCCAGGGTTTTGCCTCGCCACCGGGCTGTCGTTCGCCTGGCGTCCGCTTCTCGAATCTGGGGGCGCTCTGGTCGAAAGCGCGCTTGCCACGGTGCGGCTTCTTCTCCGGCCTCGGCGGCTGGTAGCCGGCGCGCGACAGGTCAGGCGTGCCGTCGATCCGCCTGACCGCGATGTTGCCCTGCAGCTTGCGGTCGGGGCCGATAGCGGCGAGGAACCGGTCGGCCCAGTCGGCGGCGATCTGCACGAAGGTTTCTTCCGGCTGCATCTTGATGGCGCCGATCTCGCGCTTGGACATGCCGCCGGTGCGGCACAGCATCGGGATCAGCCAGCGCGGCTCGGCGTTCTGCCGGCGGCCGACCGAGAGCGAGAACCAGACGCTGTCGCCGAAATCGTCGCGGCGGGCGGGCGCCTCTTCGCCGCGCGCGAATTTCTCACGCGACGGCGCGAACGGCGCGACGTCGAGCAGGTCCTCCGGCGCCGAGCGGCTGGAGCGGCAGAGCCGCACGAAGGCAGCGGCCACCTGCTCGGCGCCGTGCTTTTCGAGCAGTGTGTCGATGAATCCGCGTTCCTCCTCGCGCACCGCCTCTTCGAAAGCGGGGTCGGCCAGGATGCGTTCGTCGTCGCGGCGCAGTACGTCGTCGGCTGATGGCGGGCTTGCCCAGGTCGCCGTCAGCCCGGCGTTCTGCAATAGCCGTTCGGTGCGCCGGCGGGCATTGTTCGGAACGATCAGCGCGCTGACGCCCTTTCGTCCGGCTCGGCCCGTCCGCCCGCTCCTGTGCAGCAGCGTCTCCGGGTTGGTCGGCAGGTCGGCATGGATCACCAGTTCGAGGTTCGGCAGGTCGATGCCGCGCGCCGCGACATCGGTTGCGATACAGATCTTGGCGCGGCCGTCGCGCATCGCCTGCAGCGCGTGGCTGCGCTCGTTCTGGCTGAGCTCGCCCGACAGCGCCACGACGGAAAAATTGCGGTTGTTGAAGCGCGCCGTCAGATGATTGACGGCCGCGCGCGTGTTGCAGAACACCAGCGCGTTCTTGGCCTCATAGAAGCGCAGCACGTTGATGATGGCGTTCTCGCGATCGGCCTGGGCGACGTTCAACGCCCGGTATTCGATGTCTAGATGCTGCTTTTCCTCGCCGGCGGCCGAGATGCGCACCGCATCGCGCTGGTAGCCCTGGGCCAGCGTGGCGATGGAGCGTGGCACGGTGGCCGAAAACATCAGCGTGCGGCGCTCGGCGGGCGCGGCGTCGAGGATGAATTCGAGGTCCTCGCGAAAGCCGAGGTCGAGCATCTCGTCGGCCTCGTCGAGCACCACCGCCTTCAGCGCCGACATGTCGAGCGACTGCCGCATGATGTGGTCGCGCAGCCGTCCGGGCGTGCCAACGACGATATGGGCGCCGCGCTCCAGCGCGCGCCGCTCTGTGCGCATGTCCATGCCGCCGACGCAGGACGCAACGGTCGCGCCGGTCGGCTCATAGAGCCACTCCAGCTCGCGCTTCACCTGCAACGCCAGCTCGCGCGTCGGCGCCACGGCCAGCGCCAGCGGCGCGGCGGCAGCGGCAAAGCGGCCGGCCTGGCCAAGCAGCGTCGGCGCCATGGCGAGACCGAAGGCAACGGTCTTGCCGGAGCCGGTCTGGGCCGAAACCAGCGCATCCGCTCCGCCGAGGTCGAGGACGGCTTTCTGCACCGGCGTCAGCTCGGCATAGCCGCGTTTTTCCAGCGCCTCTGCCAGCGCGGGAACGATCTTTTCGAAACTGGACATTTCTCGCTTTCGGAATCAGGAGTCTTCTACGGCCCGGCAACGGGCTTCTGCCGGAGGGCGCTGCGGCGCCGCATCAGCGGGCAATTCAGCCGTTCCTACTTCGCGACGCCGGCATTGTACAGGGCGGCGCCAATTGACTCTTTTACCAAACCGCGTAAAAGCCCGCGTCGAACGGGATCGTTTTTCGATGCGCGGCCTTTTGATGGCTCTTCTTGCATTCGATGCCCCCAGCCTCAATGCGAACCATTGGGCCGGGCGCCTCGACGCGTCCGTCCGTTCCAGCAAAACCACGGCCAAAAAAACCACCACCAAAACGGTGTGATTCCCTTGGCCTAACCACCCTCTCCCGGGTACGGCCCGGGGGACGAAACCCGCATGAGGCCGGCGGGTTTTCTCCAACAACCAAGCGGAGAGGGACAGGAGATCCTTATGAGTTTCAAGGTTGCGGTAGTCGGCGCCACGGGCAATGTGGGCCGCGAAATGCTCAACATTCTGGACGAGCGCGGCTTCCCGGTGAGCGAAGTGGTGGCGCTGGCCTCGCGGCGCAGCCAGGGCACCGAAGTGTCCTTCGGCGACCGCACGCTGAAGGTCAAGTCGCTCGACACCTATGACTTTTCCGACACCGACCTGTGCGTCATGTCGGCCGGCGGCAACGTGTCGAAGGAATGGTCGCCCAAGATCGGCAAGCAGGGCTGCGTCGTCATCGATAATTCGTCTGCCTTCCGCTACGACCCGGACGTGCCGCTGATCGTGCCGGAGGTGAACCCTGACGCGATCGCGCTGTTCTCGCGCAAGAACATCATCGCCAACCCGAACTGCTCGACGGCGCAGCTCGTCGTGGCGCTGAAGCCGCTGCACGACGTGGCCACCATCAAGCGCGTCGTCGTCGCCACCTACCAGTCGGTGTCCGGCGCCGGCAAGGAAGGCATGGACGAGCTCTTCACCCAGACCCGCGCGGTGTTCGTCGCCGACCAGGTCGACGTCAAGAAGTTCACCAAGCGCATCGCCTTCAACGTCATCCCGCATATCGACGTCTTCCTCGACGACGGCTTCACCAAGGAAGAGTGGAAGATGGTCGCCGAGACCAAGAAGATGCTCGACCCCAAGATCAAGCTGACGGCGACCTGCGTGCGCGTGCCGGTGTTCATCGGCCATTCGGAAGCGGTCAACATCGAGTTCGAGAAGCCGATCACGGCGGACGAGGCGCGCGACATCCTGCGCGAGGCGCCAGGCTGCCAGGTGCTCGATAAGCGCGAGGACGGCGGCTACATCACGCCGCTCGAATCGGCCGGCGAGGACGCCACCTTCATCTCGCGCATCCGCGAGGATTCGACGGTCGACAACGGCCTGTCGATGTGGGTCGTCTCCGACAATCTGCGCAAGGGCGCGGCGCTGAACGCGGTGCAGATCGCCGAGCTTTTGGTCGAGCGCGGCCTGATCCAGCCGAAGAAGAAGGCGGCTTAATCTCGCTCGCGGGCCGCACCGCCGTTATCGCGGCTGGCCCTGCGCGGGCGCGCCGGACGACCGGCGGTCCGCAGCCGCGGGCGCGGCCTTCGGCTGTGGCGCTTCTTCCTTCTCCCCGTTTACGGGGAGAAGGTGCCCGAAGGGCGGATGAGGGCGGCGCCGGCATGTCCAGTTTTCCTGAAATCCTGCTGCGCCCGGCCATCGGTTCGGACGCATCCGCCATCGCCAAAATGATGCGCGCGTCGCTCAATACATTTGAGTGGATGCCGGTGCTGCACACTCCGGAGGAAGACTTGTTCTTCATCCGCGAAATCGTCCTGCCCGGCCGGCGGGTGATCGTGGCCGAAGCCGGCAAAGCGATTGTCGGCTTCATCGCCGTCAGTGGCGAATGGGTGGAACAGCTCTATCTGGACCCGAACTGGACAGGACGAGGCATCGGCAGCCGGCTGCTTGCCGAGGCCACGGCCGGCATGCCTAGTGTCAAGCTCCATTGCTTCCAGGCCAATACCGGCGCACGCCGATTCTACGAACGCCATGGCTTTCGCGCCGAGGCTTTTGGCGACGGCTCGACCAATGAGGAAGGTCTGCCGGATATCCTTTATGTGATGAGGCGCTGAGTTCAGGCACCGCTTTCCGCCACCAGCTCGCGCAATATCGCGAGCGCCTCCTCCGCCCGCTCCGCCGGCACGAACAGATGATCGTGATAGAAGGCCGAGACCGGGTTGATGCCCATGCCGGCTGCCGCGAGCCGCGTCGTGATGGCGGCGAGGAAGCCGACGGCTTCCAGCGAGGAGTGGATGTTGAGCGTGATCATCCGGCAGCGGAACGTGCCGGCGAGGCTGGCGGCCTTCGCCTCGGCCTCGGTCACGATCAGCGTCAGGCCTTCCCGCTCGCGAAACTGCATGACGGGTTTCAGTCCATCCGGCACTGCAGCGTCCGGCGCCAGCGTGGCGAAGACATAGGTTTCGGGAAGCAGTCGCGGCGTCATCGACGCGAGCAATCTCTGCAGGTCAGTCTCGCCGGCCATCTTGCCCCCCTCCACTCCACGCAATCTCCGGCCCGCGCCTTTGAAAAAAGCGAACCGGACCCTGTAGGATCGCCGCGTGGTTCTGCGTCCTTGGTTCGAACTTGGCAGAAAGCCGAGCGCTTAATCAACCGGAGGGAAACCAATGAGCATTTCCGAAGCCGCGCCTGTTTCAAAAGGCGCCTTGTGGACCGGGCGCGTGCTCAGCGCCGCCGTCGTCCTGTTCATGATTTTCGACGGCGTCATCAAGCTGCCGCCGCTAGATGTCGTCTCCCAGACCATGACCGAACTCGGCTGGCCGGCCGACGCCAATGTCGCGCGGCTGATCGGGGTCATCGGGCTGATCTCGACCGCGCTCTATGCCTTGCCGCGCACCTCGGTGCTCGGCGCCATCCTGCTCACCGGCTATATGGGCGGCGCGATTTCGACCCATGTGCGGATCGGCAACCCGCTGTTCTCGCACACGCTTTTCGGCGTCTATCTCGGCGTTGTCCTGTGGGGCGGGCTCTATCTGCGCGACGCAAGAGTGCGGGCACTGATCCCGTTCAGCCGATAGAGCGGGCCGAGACGCAACCCGCAATTTTGGTTCTTCTCGGGATCAAATTAGCCGTCTGTGAGTTTAGACCATGGCGGCGAGGACGGCGATCCGCGTGAGAGAGGAACATCCATGAAGAAAGCAATTACCATCCTGGTGCTGACGATGGCTCTCGGCGCCTGCTCGCAAACGGAGAAAGGCGCGGCCGTCGGCGGCCTGGGCGGTGCTGCGGTCGGCGCCGCGGTTGCCAACAATCCGGTACAGGGCGCGGTTGTCGGCGGCGCGGTCGGCGCGGTGGCCGGCGCGCTGATCGGCCATGCCAGCGAAAGCGGCCAGTGCCGCTATCGCGACCGATACGGGCGCGTCTACGTGGCGCGCTGTCCGTCCGGTTATTGAGGTATCCAGTCGCTTGTTTCGACGCAATCCGGATACGACGAAGAAAAACGGCGGGCACGTGCCCGCCGCTTCTGCAAGCGAAAGGGACCGTGATTACTCGGCGGTCGCGGCTTCGGCCTCGGCCGGCGCGGCGGTCGCAGCGGCGGCCGCAGCGGCGGCTTCTTCCTGGGCCTTCTTCAGCAGGGCCGCGCGTTCCTGCGCCTTCTTGCCGGGCAGTGCCTTGTTCGGGTTGGCGCGGGCTTCGCGCTTGGCGAGGCCGGCCTCGTCGAGGAAGCGCAGCACGCGGTCGGTCGGCTGGGCGCCGTGCGACAGCCAGTGCTTGACGCGGTCGGCGTCGACCTTGACGCGCTCGCCGTCCTTCGGCAGCAGCGGGTTCCACGAGCCGAGCGACTCGATGAAACGGCCGTCGCGCGGCGAACGGGCGTCGGCGACGACGACGTGGTAGTAGGGACGCTTCTTCGAGCCCGCGCGGGCCAGTCTGATCTTCAGTGCCATTGTTTTCTCCTAAAGCTCTGATTTCGTTGATGTGGTTGCGGCTGAGTCTTTGTTTTGCGCATGTCGTTATCCCAAAACCGCGAAGCACTTTTGGGATAACGACATGCGCCGGTTAGCCGGCTTTTGCAGCGCCGTTGTTGGCGGCGATCTGTTCGTGATGACGGATGACCTCGCGGATGACGAAGTTCAAAAACTTCTCCGCGAAATCGGGATCGAGGTTCGCATCCTTCGCCAGCTGGCGAAGGCGGGCGATCTGCTGCTGCTCGCGCGCCGGATCGGCGGGCGGCAGGCCATGCTCGGCCTTCAGCACGCCGACCGCCTTGGTGCAGCGGAAGCGCTCGGCCAGCATATGGATGAGGGCGGCGTCGATATTGTCGATCGAGGCGCGGTAGCCAGCCAGGATGGCGCGTGCGTCGGCCATGTCTTTCTCCTCGTTCATTGCCCCCCTCACTTCTTCTTGCCCAGACCCGGCAGTCCGCCGCCGCCGAGGCCGGGAAGACCCGGCAGCTTCATGCCGCCGGGCAGGCCCGGCAGACCGCCTCCGCCGGGAAGCCCACCGGGCAACCCGCCCGGCAAGCCCTTGCCGAGACCGGCGGCCTGGGCCTGCTTCTGCAAGGCCTCCAGCTGCTTCGGATCCATCTTGGAGAGATCCGGCATGCCACCGCCCGGCATCATGCCGCCAAGGCCCATTTTCGAGGCAAGGCCGCCCATCATGCCGCGCATGAGGCCGCCGCCTTTGCCCTTGCCGCCCATCGCCTTCATCATGTCGGCCATGCCGCGATGCATCTTCAACAGCTTGTTGATCTCGGCCGCGTCGGTGCCGGAGCCGGCGGCGATGCGCTTCTTGCGCGAATGCTTCAGGATATCGGGGTTGGCGCGCTCGGCCTTGGTCATCGAGGAGATGATGGCGAGCTGGCGGCCGAACATCTTGTCGTCGAGGCCGGCGGCGGCCAGCTGGTCCTTCATCTTGCCCATGCCCGGCATCATGCCCATGATGCCGCCCATGCCGCCCATTTTCGACATCTGCTGAAGCTGCTGGGCAAGGTCGTTCAGATCGAACTTGCCCGACTGCATCTTCTTGGCCATCGCTGCCGCCTGCTCGGCGTCGATGGTCTCGGCGGCCTTCTCGACGAGCGAGACGATGTCGCCCATGCCGAGGATGCGATCGGCAATGCGCTTGGGGTGGAATTCCTCCAGCCCGTCCATCTTTTCGCCGGTGCCGATCAGCTTGATCGGCTTGCCGGTGACGGCGCGCATCGAAAGGGCGGCGCCGCCGCGACCGTCGCCGTCCATGCGGGTCAGCACCAGGCCGGTAATGCCGACGCGCTCGTCGAAGCTCTTGGCCAGGTTCACGGCGTCCTGGCCGGTCAGCGAGTCCGCGACCAGCAGGATCTCGTGCGGCGACGACACCTTCTTGATGTCGGCCATCTCGACCATCAGCGGCTCGTCGATATGAGTGCGGCCAGCGGTGTCGAGGATGACGACGTCATGGCCGCCGAGCTTGGCCGCCTGGACGGCGCGCTTGGCGATGTCGACCGGGTTCTGGCCGGCGATGATCGGCAGCGTCGCTACCTTGGTCTGCTCGCCGAGCTGGCGCAGCTGCTCCTGCGCGGCGGGACGCCGCGTGTCGAGCGAGGCCATCAGAACCTTCTTGTTCTGGCGCTCGGTCAGCCGCTTGGCGATCTTGGCCGAGGTCGTCGTCTTGCCGGAGCCCTGCAGGCCGACCATCATGACGACGACCGGGGCCGGCGCGTTGAGGTCGACGGCCACGCCTTCGGCGCCGAGCATGTCGACGAGCTCGTCATGGACGATCTTGACGACCATCTGTCCGGGCTTGATCGACTTGAGCACCGCGGCGCCGACCGCCTTCTCGCGCACCTTGTCGGTGAAGGAACGCACCACTTCCAGCGCGACGTCAGCCTCGAGCAGCGCGCGGCGCACCTCGCGCAGCGCCGCCGAGACATCCGCCTCGGACAGCGCGCCGCGACCGGTCAGGCCGTTCAGGATGGAGCCAAGACGCTCCTGGAGGGATTCAAACATCTGCGGTCCTTGATCTCGGTTCGGTTTCGACCGAGAGGTAGTGCGTTCGCGCCGGGTCGCCAAGCAAAAGCGCAAAGCCAAAAAGCACCCGGGGGCGCATCGCGCTGCCGGGTGTTGGCCTCCAGGATCTGTTTACAGCACCGCCTCGAAAAGAGGTTTCGGCGTCCTGGTCGGCTTTCGCGAAAGTTGTTCGTCGCGGAATTCAGCGGGTCTAGACAGGAAATCGGCCGCAGAGTCAAGGCTCGGGCTGGAAACCAGGCCAAAACGCTGCGCTACGAGGTTGCTCACGGCAGGCTTTGCCCGCTCGCCCCGACCTTCAGCGGCGAGCGCCGATGCAAGAGCAGCAACATCGTCAAAAGCGTGCTGACGATGCCGATCGCGGCGATGAGAACGGCGTCCCAGTTGGTCCAGCCGGGGCCTTCGAGAGGCTTGGCGTTGAGCAGCGCGAAGGAATTGTAGCCCTCCTGGTGCGAGATCAGCAGGAAGCCGGTCAGGTTGTTGCCGAGATGGGCGCCGAGCCCGGCGCCGAGATTTCCGGTCGCATAGACCAGGAGCGTGAGCAACAGGGCAAAGGCGCCGATCGAGACCAGGACGCAGGCATTGATGGCGAGCGTCGAGGCCGAGCTCCAGTGCAGCGACGTGAACAGCAGTCCCGGCAGCGCCGCCCAGATCAGCGGGCTCCTGAAGCGATAGGCGAGAGCGCGCAGCAGATAGCCGCGAAACAGCATTTCTTCCGATGACGTCTGCAGCAAGGCGAGCAGCACGATGGGGACGAGGAAGAGCAGCCAGGACGACAGCGCGATCGGTCCCCGAGCGATCTCGGGCTGCAGCCAGTAGAGCAGCACCTCGGAGAAGAGCGAGGTGATCAGGACCGCGACGAGGCCCTTGAGAAAATCACCGCGCGCGACGCGGCGGGTGGCGCCGAAAAGCGCCGAGAGCGGCTCGCCATGCATCAACCGCATCGCAACCAACAGACCGATCCAGATGCCGGCGAAGGAGGTCAGGGCGCTGAGGATGCCGATCGGCGATGCCAAAAAATCCTGCATGTACTTCCCGGTCGACGGGCCGGGGAGGCGCCAGACGATGTAGGCATAGGTGCCGGCAAAGAGCACCACGGCCGTTGCGGCCATCCAGAAGGCGATGACGATTGCCGTTCCGCACAGCAGCCGCGGCAAGGTGGTCTTTTCGTTCGGCGAGCGGCGATAGCGCTCGAAGGCTGCATTTTCGATCGTCACGCGGCTCCCCTGCCGAACGCTTTCAGGCCGCATGATCTATGCGGATCAGTGGTTACCGCGCAATTACGCCATCAAGTTCGCGGCTGAATGGACCGCTTCGCGACGGAGCTTCGCCCCTGCTCCGCCCCGGAATGACGACGTTGGAAGGCTTCGGCCAACCTCGAACGCAAGCGATGATGGAGTGTTGAACAAATGCAAGACCGAGCCGTCGGCGCGTAAGCAAAACGGCCGCCAGCGCTGGCGGCCGCTCTTCTCACGGCAAACAAGCACGGTCAGCGCATCACGTAGACGATGCGCCGGGTGTCCGGATCGACCAGCGCCGGCTGGTTGTTCACATAGACGTAGCGGTAGTTGTAGTTCGGGATTTCCCGCAGCTCGACCGTATCGGGCAGCGTGGCGCCCGTCACCACCTCGCCTTCGAGATAGACCGGATCGACACGGTGGGTGGTGACATACGTGCCGACCTCGGCCGGCGGCCTGACGATCGGCTCGATGGCGTCGTCGCCGGAAACGATGGCGCCGGTGTAGGTGTCGGTGGTGTAGACATCGTCGGTCGGCGGGGCCACGATTGCGATGTCGGCGTTGGCCGGGCGGCGTGTCACGATGATGCGGCTGCCGCCGAAATCACCCGTCACATAGTCGGAATAGACCCAGCCTTTGCCGCCAGCTTCGGCGATCGTGCACCATTTGCTGCCTTGGATGCAGCCATCAAGCGTGGCCGACTGGCCGGCCGCCAGCACGCCGATGACAGGATATTGCGGACCGGGACCGGCGCGCACGTTCAAGTCGGTCACCGCCTGGACGGGGGTATCGGCGAAAGCGGCGCCCGACATGGCGAGCAACGCACCGGCAAGCGCCGGAAACAACATGCGTTTCATGATTTCTCTCCGTTTTCAACGCTCCCTCGGGCTCGGAAACGAAAACAGAGGCTTGTGCGTTCCGGCTAAACCGCCCTTTGCATCGTCACGAATTGTTCCACGGTTTTGCGGCGCAGCGGTCAAAAGGGCGTGAGCAGGCTTAATATTGAAAGACATTTCCCGGCACGTCGGCATCGCAAGGCCGGCCGGCACTCGAAGCCAAGGTGTGCGACAGACGGCCAGACCGAGGCGGCGCAGCGCGGCGGCTGGCCCTTGGCAAGCAGCATCGACACCGGTCATCGTCGACATCATCGTCCTGGATGAGGCAAGCCCGCCACAGTTAGGGCTTGATCGTAAGCAAATTCCACGCCATTCGCCAGCATCGAGCGGCGCGTCCCCGCGGGGCGGTGACAACCGGGCGTTTCGCTGGCAAATTCACAACCGGGACGTGATTCAGCCAACCAGGAGAACGACGAGATGGCATTTTTTGCCAAAAGAAGGATTTTCGTGGCCGCCGCAGCGGTGGTGGCGATGCTTGGGCTGGCGACGGGCGCTGAAGCCGCGGCCAGCTGTGGCAAGAATGGGGCCGGCTTCGAAGCCTGGAAGCAGGATTTTGCCGCCGAGGCGAAAGCCAACGGCGTCGGCCAAAGGGGCCTGTCGGCCCTGGCCGGGGCGACCTACGCGACAAGGACGATCGCCGCCGACCGCGCCATCCACAAGGCTTTCAGCGGCTCGGTGGATGCCTTCATGCAGCGCCGCGGCGCCTCCGCGATCATCTCGAGAGGTCGTGCGCTGAAGAAGGCGAATGCGGCGATGTTCGCCAATATCGAGCGCGACTATGGCGTGCCGCCGGGCGTGCTGCTTGCCATCTGGGGCATGGAAACCGGCTTCGGCGCCTCGATGGGCAACCAGAACACGGTGTCCGCCATCCTGACGCTGGCCTATGACTGCCGCCGCCCGGATTATTTCACCCCCCATGCCATTGCCGCGCTCAAGCTGGTCGATCGCGGCGCGCTGAGCGCCTCCTCGGTCGGCGCCATGCATGGCGAGATCGGCCACACGCAGTTCCTGCCCGGAAACGTGCTGAAATATGGCGTCGGCAGCGGAAACCTGCGCGACCGCAACACGGCGCTCGCCTCAACCGCCAACTTCCTCAAGGGACACGGCTGGCGGGCCGGCGCGAGCTATGACGCCAATATGGGCGCAATCGCCGGCTGGAATTCGGCAAGCGTCTATCAGCAGGCCATCGCCCGCATCGCCGAAGCGATCGACGGCGATTGATGGACATTTCCGTTCCACAGAGAGCCCGGCCATGCGCCGGGCTTTTTGTTGTTCGGCTTCGAGATTGGCGAAAGCCAGGAAGTGGGAATCTCCCCCTCGGGGGAGATGTCGCCGAGGAGGAGAGGAGGCCTTGCGCGTGAAGTGGCGACCTTATCCTTCGTCATTCTAGGGTCTGCGCGCGTCGCTCCGCTCCTTGCTCCGCCCTAGAATGACGAAGGAGAGGTTGGCGGACAGCGCCCTCTGCCCTGCCGGACATCTCCCCCGCGAGGGGGGAGATCAGCAGCTTCAACCCTTGCGGTTCCTTGCCGCCAGTGTGCGCAGCCGCAATCCATTGAGGCGAATAAAGCCCTCGGCGTCCTTCTGGTCGTAGGCGCCGCGGTCGTCCTCGAAGGTGACCAGCGCATCGGAATAGAGCGTCTTTTTCGACTTGCGGCCGGTGACAATGACATTGCCCTTGTAAAGCTTCAGCCGCACCGTGCCTTCGACGTCATCCTGGCTCTTGTCGATCATCGCCTGCAGCATGACGCGCTCGGGCGAGAACCAGAAGCCGTTATAGATGAGCTCCGCATAGCGCGGCATGAACTCGTCCTTGAGGTGGGCCGCACCCCGGTCGAGCGTGATCGATTCGATCGCCCGATGCGCGGCGATCAGGATGGTACCGCCGGGGGTCTCATAGACGCCACGCGATTTCATGCCGACGAAGCGGTTCTCGACCAGGTCGAGGCGGCCGATGCCATTGTCGCGGCCGAGGTCGTTGAGCGCCGCCAGCATGGTGGCCGGCGACAGCTTCTTGCCGTTCAGCGCGACCGGGTCGCCCTTCAGGAACTCGATCTCGATCTCGGTGACGACGTCGGGCGCGTCCATCGGCGAGACGGTGCGCTGGTGGACGAATTCCGGCGGCTCGCTCCACGGATCCTCCAGCACCTTGCCCTCGGAAGAGGAGTGCAGAAGGTTGGCGTCGACCGAGAACGGCGCTTCGCCGCGCTTGTCCTTCGGCACCGGGATCTGGTGCTGTTCGGCGAAATTCAGAAGGTCGGTGCGCGACTTGAAGGACCAGTCGCGCCATGGCGCGATGACCTTGATGTCGGGGTTCAGCGCATAGGCGGACAATTCGAAGCGGACCTGGTCGTTGCCCTTGCCGGTGGCGCCGTGCGCGATGGCGTCGGCGCCGGTCTCTTTGGCGATCTCGACCAGGTGCTTGGAGATCAGCGGCCGGGCGATCGAGGTGCCGAGCAGGTAGGTGCCTTCATAGACGGCGTTGGCGCGGAACATCGGGAAGACGAAGTCGGCGACGAATTCCTCGCGCACGTCGACGATGCGGATGTCCTTGATGCCCATCATCTCGGCCTTGCGGCGCGCCGGCTCGAGCTCGCCGCCCTGGCCTAGATCGGCGGTGAAGGTGACGACCTCGGCGCCGAGCTCGGTCTGCAGCCATTTCAGGATGATGGAGGTGTCGAGGCCGCCGGAATAGGCGAGCACGACTTTCTTCACGGCTTTGGTCTTGGACATTGTTGGCGGTTCCGCAGGTAAAGAGGCTTCGCGGGCGAGTATCACGGGGTTTCCGGGCGGCGCAAGAGAAGAAGGTGCGCAGGAGAAGCCAATCGCCACGCCCGCGGCTGGCGCGACTGGAGCGGCCGCGTTATAAACTCGCAAGCCATCACGATCCCGGGTCTTCCATGTCCTTCATTCCCGACACTTCGACTTTGATCCAGTTCGCCATAGCCACCGTCATCCTGGCTCTCACGCCGGGGCCTGACATGACGCTGTTCGTCTCGCGCACGTTGAGCCAGGGGCGCGCCACCGGTTTCGCTTCCATGGCCGGCGCGCTCACCGGCACGCTGATCCACACCACGCTGGTGGTGGTCGGCATCTCGGCGCTGATCGTCGCCTCGCCGATGGCCTTCTTCGCGCTGAAGATCTTCGGCGCCGGCTATCTGGTGTTCCTGGCCTGGCAGGCGGTGACCAAAGGTTCGGCCTTCTCGCCGGAGAAGAGGACGGGACCGCAGGTCTCGCTGTTCCGCAGCTGGGCAGCCGGGCTCGGCGTCAACCTGCTCAACCCCAAGATCATCCTGTTCTTCATGACCTTCCTGCCGCAATTCGTTTCCGCGCATGATCCGAACGCGTCCGGAAAATTGTTCTTCCTCGGCATGATGTTCATCGTGCTGTCGATCCCGGTGACGGCGCCGATGGTGCTGGCTGCGGAGAAGTTTTCGGCGGCGATGAAGGCAAGCCCGCGCGTCACGCGGGTGGTCGACTATTTGTTCGGCGGCGTGTTCTCGGCCTTCGCGCTCAAGATCCTGACGGCGCAGGCCAAATAAAGCAATTCCGGGAAAAGTTGTGACGCAGGCTTGCTCGGCGTCTTCGCCGTGTGGAATTGCATCAAACCAAGAAGATAGTTCAGGGTTCGGGGTCGAGCAGCGGCGCGCGGCGCCAGCTTCCGGCCCAGCGGCCGGAAAAGAGCCAATAGATGATGCCGCCGACCATGCCGGAGCCGATCACGGCCAGCCGGGCGTTGGTCTCGGTGACATCGAAGTCGGCATCGCCCACATTATGCACGAAGCCGAGGAAGACGACGGCGATGACGGCGCCGGCCAGCGCGTAGAACAACCAGTCGCGCCGGCCGAGCATCTCGGCGATCAAGATCACGACGGCGGCCGGCATGAAGGCGAAATAGGCGACGAACAGAGCCACGAAGGGCACCGAGAAATAGAGCGAGGCGGTGGCCGTCGGCTCCGGATCGGCCGGCGTGAAGCCCAGATGCGCGAGGACCAGGATGTTGAGGAAAGCGCTTGCCGCAAGCGCGGCGGCGACATAGCCGACCAGGATGACGGCGAAGCGGACGAGATAGGCGATGATGCGCCTCACGCCTCGCCGTGTCCTGCGATCATCATGGCTTCGAGCGCCAGCCGGTCGACCTTGCGCATGCGCTCCGATTCCGACTTCAGCTGGCCGCAGGCGGCGAGGATGTCGCGGCCGCGCGGCGTGCGAATCGGCGAGGCGTAGCCGGCATTGTTGATGTAGTCGGCAAACTTCTCGATCGTCTCCCAGTCCGAGCACTGGTAGTTGGTGCCGGGCCAGGGATTGAACGGGATCAGGTTGATCTTGGCCGGAATGCCTTTGAGCAGCTTGACCAGCGCCTTGGCATCCTCGAGCGAATCGTTGACGTCCTTCAGCATCACATATTCGAAGGTGATGCGCCTGGCGTTGGAAAGGCCCGGATAGGCGCGGCAGGCGGCGATCAGCTCCTTCAGCGGGAACTTCTTGTTGATCGGCACCAGCAGGTCGCGCAAATCGTCATTGGTGGCGTGCAGCGAGATCGCCAGCATGACGCCGATCTCCTCGCCGGTGCGGAAAATCTCCGGCACCACGCCCGAGGTCGACAGCGTGATGCGGCGCTTCGAAAGCGACAGCCCGTCGCCGTCGGAAGCGATCAAGAGCGCCTTCTTCACCGCCTCGAAATTGTAGAGTGGCTCGCCCATGCCCATCATGACGATGTTGGACACCTTGCGGCCCTCGGCCGGCACGATGGCGCCATCGGGGGTGTCGCGGTCGGGGAAGTCGCCGAGACGATCGCGCGCGGTGAGCAACTGCGCCAGGACTTCTTCGGCCGTGAGGTTGCGCACCAGCTTCTGCGTGCCGGTGTGGCAGAAGGAGCAGGTCAGCGTGCAGCCGACCTGCGAGGAAATGCAGAGCGTGCCGCGGCCTTCCTCGGGAATGTAGACGGTCTCGATCTCGACCGGGCGGCCGGCGCCGCGCGGCGGAAAGCGGAACAGCCATTTGCGCGTGCCGTCGGCGGAGATCTGCTCCTCGACAATTTCCGGCCGCGCGACGGTGAAATGCTTGTCGAGCTCGGCGCGCAAATCCTTGGAGATGTTGAACATATGCGCGAAGTCAGAGACGCCGCGCACATACATCCAGTGCCAGAGCTGCTGGGCGCGCATCTTCGCCTGGCGCTCCGGAACGATGCCGGCGCCGACAAGAGCTTCGCCGAGCTCGGCGCGGGTCAGGCCGATCAGCGACGGCTTCTCGGCAGCGCGGGCGCGCAAGGCGTTGCGTGCGCCCTCGGCGGTCAGATCGAATGAAAGGGTCATGGTTGCGCCAATATAAGCGGTTTGCGGCCGATTTCAGCATCGTGCCCGAAATGAAGCGCGGCGCATAGCACAGGTTGCAGGCGGAGTCATGTGGGCGGCACATGCGGCCGGTGTCGCCATTCCCGCCGCGGAAACCGATCACATATTCGTGTTGGCGTAACGGCTCGCAATGCATCCGCGAAATCTGAAAGGGGCGACTATGCCCCTCCAAAATGGGAGAACCGGAAATGCATTCGATCAAGCTTGCCGTCGTTGGCGTCGTTGTCGGTCTTAGCGCCTCGCAGGCATTTGCCGAGGATACGATGGGCACGATGACAATGATGAAGGGTGGGCAGGTGACGGCGATCATGCCCGACGGGCATATGGGCACCATGATGCCCGACGCGAAGATGAGCGCCGAAATGATGAAGATGGCGAAGCCGATCAAGCATTGCATGATGATGATCACCGACGCCAAGGGCAAAGCCTACATGGTCGACACGTCGACCAAGAAGGCGCAGGCCGAATGTGAAAAAATGGCGATGTGAGGCTGCCCCGATCTCGTCTGACATTCCCGCCGGCGCAGAAGCCGGCGGGATCGTGAACGCTCCTGTGATCGCGGGCTTGGCCCCGAAGCCTTGATCGACTCTTCGCCTGTGATAGGGCTGGAGCTTCGATCACGAGGGCGGGCATGGCCGGCATATCGCGAAAATACCCGATGCTGCGGCGCTCGCAGGCGATGTGGGCCTCGCGCCGCGTCTGGCAGCCGCGGCTCGTCTTCTGGGCCGGCGCCGTCTCGATCGGGTTGATCAGCGTGCTGTTCGCCATGCTGGCCGACCGGGCGCAGGCGCTGTTCCATAGCGTCACCGGCGACGATGGCGGCTGGCGCTTCTATCTGCCGCTGATCATGACGCCGCTCGGCTTCGTCGTCTGCGCCTGGCTTGCCAATTCCTTCTTCCCTGGATCGCAGGGCAGCGGCATTCCGCAGGCGATCGCCGCGCGCCACCTGCGCGACGACGAGGATCGCGGGCATCTGCTTTCGCTGCGCCTGGCGGCCAGCAAGATCGCGCTTACCGTCATCGGCCTCGCCTGCGGCGCCTCGATCGGCCGGGAGGGTCCGACGGTGCAGGTCGGCGCCTCGCTGATGCTGCAGGCGGCGCGCTGGGGCGGCATGGCGCAGGCGCGCGGCCTGATCCTGGCCGGCTCGGCGGCCGGCATCGCCGCCGCCTTCAACACGCCGCTTGCCGGCATCGTCTTCGCCATAGAGGAGATGGGCCGAGCCTATGAATCGCGCACCAACGGGCTGGTGCTGACGGCGGTGATCCTCGCCGGTCTCGCCTCGTTGGGCCTGCTCGGCAACTACACCTATTTCGGCGTCGCCAGAGATACGGTGGCCTTCGCCGCCGACTGGCCGCTGGTGATCGCCTGCGGCGTCATCGGCGGCGGCTTCGGCGCGCTGTTCTCGCTGCTGGCGCTGAGGATCACGCGGCGCATCCGGCGCTGGAACGCGCTGCAGCCATTGTGGCGCGCGCTGCTCGTGGCAGGCATCTGCGGCCTGGCGGTGGCCCTGATCGGTCTTGCCTCGGGCGGCCTCACCTTCGGCACGGGCTATACGCAGGCGCGGGGCGCCATCGAAGGCGCGCCGCTGCCGGCATTCTTCTTCCTCGAAAAATTCGCGGCCGGCGTGCTGTCGATGGTGTCGGGCATTCCGGGCGGCATCTTCGCGCCGTCGCTTGCCGTAGGCGCCGGTCTCGGCAGCACGCTAGGGCTTGTCTTCGGCACCGCCACCGGCCTGGCCGCGCTGCTCGGCATGGCCGGCTATTTCGCCGGTGTCGTGCAGGCGCCGATGACGGCCTTCGTGATCATCCTCGAAATGACCGGCAATCACGACAATGTCATCGCGCTGATGTGCGCGGCGGTGCTGGGTTACGGCACGGCGCGGATGATCTCCAACGAGCCGCTCTACCACGCGCTGTCGCGCGTGTTCATCGCCGAGGCGATCAGGCGGCGCAGGGCGGAGGCAGGCGCATAGCTGAAAGAAGCCGGATTTGCGGTCCGGCTTTGCATCAGATCCGAATGCTGCCCTCGGCTACTTGCACTTGGCGATCGAGGCCAGCGCGGCCGAGATGCCCTTCAGCGAAAAGACATAGGAGGTGGGGTTGCCGCGGCCGGACTTCGCCTGCACCTTCATGTCGGTGCCGGTCTTCATGGCGGCGATCAGCACCGGCTCTTCCGCGGCGTTCTCGACCCAGGCCGACTTGCCGCGGGTGAACATCGAGAACGATTTCTTGTCGATGGTGACGGTGGCCTTGGAGCCTTCCTGGAAATTGTAGCCGGCGATGAACTGCGGCTCGTAGGAGACCTGCTGCCCGGGCCGCTGGCTGACGAAGAAGAACATGTCGCCATGGTCGAGCGTTTTCGGCTGCTTGTCGGTGGGCACCGTCAGCACGTAGCAAACCTTGCCTGCCTGCGACTGATAGCTGTAGGTGCCCCAGGCGTTGTGCTGGCCGATCTTGGTCGCCTGCTGTGCCAGCGCCGGCGCCGCGAAGGCGGCCATCACGACCAGGCTGGAAACTGTAGCAATCAATCCGCGCATCGTTCTTCCCGTATTCCAAATGGTGCGGGGGCGGGGCGCCTGGCGTCCTGCCGTCGCTTCATTTTGATTTAATCAGGGTTACCAAACGGTGAATTGTCCTCGAAGAAAAGGAACTCACCCCAGGAAACCGCCACCATTCGCGCCGCCACCGTTGAAAGCTTCTGGCGCAACGTCCCGGCGCGGAGTTGGAGGCCACGAAAACGGCAAGAGTTTGTCTTTTCGCGCGCGCCTGTTTGCGGGCGTGAAACCGAGCCGCGATCAGGTCCTGTCGGCCAGCGCGTCTTTGGCGGCCTGCCTGTGGGCAGGGGTGATATGGGCGCTGACGGCGGTGATCGCGGCGGTCAGCACGGCAAGGTCGTCGGTGAAACCGAGGCCGACAACGAAGTCGGGAATGAAATCGAACGGCAGGACGAAGTAGCCGAGGGCGCCAAGCAGGATGCCCTTTGCGCGCAGCGGCGTGTCCTTGTCCATGGCGCAGTAATAGGCGGCGACCACTTCGTCCATGAACGGAACCTGCCGCGCCGCCTTCTTGGCGGTGCGCCAGAATTTCTCGCGAACCTCGCCCTCGCCGGCGAGCTTGTCGCCGAAACCGAAGAAATCGAAACCGGCACCTTGCGCCATCAACCACTCCTTGGCCGCGCGTGTCCTTGCACGGCGCCTGCCGCACGAGATGTGGTGAAAGCACCGGCCTGCTGCAAGTGTTCGATGGTCGCTTGGCCGGGAAAATCGAACTCGGCAGCGCTGGCGGTGGGTAAGCCGAGTTGGCAATCGCCAACGTTGGAGATTGGCCGGAACGTTCCTCGCATCGTCATTCTATGGCGGAGCAAGGAGCGAAGCGACGCGCGCAGACCATAGAATCCATGCCGTTACGCCCGGGCGCCGCTCACGGTGCAGAATTCTGCTCCGCTGCGCTCTTCGGCCAAAGTAACGGCATGGATCCTAGGGTCTACGCTCCGCTTCGCGTCGCTCCGCCCTAGGATGACGAAGTCAGGCTATCGCCCGTAGAGCAAGGTTACCACCCTTGAAAAGCGAATCTGTTCGCCCTCAGCCGAAATACCGGTTCATCCGCTTGGCGAGTTCGATGTCGAGCGCCGTCACGCCGCCGGCGTCATGCGTGTTCAGCGTCACGTCGACGGTCTTGTAGACATTCGACCAATCCGGATGATGGTCCATCTTCTCGGCGGCCAGCGCCACGCGGGTCATGAAGGCGAACGCCTCGGAGAAATTCTTGAAGACGAAGCTGCGCTTGATGGACGCGCCGTCGGCGGCGAGCGACCAGCCGTCGAGCTCGGCAAGCGCGGCCGCGATCGCGTCCTTGTTCAGTTTTTCCCTGTTCATGTCCGGTCCCTGTGCTATTCGACGATAGCCAACCATAGCGCCGGATCGATGAGCGCAAAGCCCATAAAATCCATTCTGTTCGTCTGCCTCGGCAACATCTGCCGCTCGCCGCTGGCGCAAGGCGTGCTCCATGCGATCCTCGCCGAGCGCGGCAAGGACCGGGACATCGTGCTCGATTCGGCCGGGACCGGCGGCTGGCATGCCGGCGAGCAGCCCGACCGGCGCTCGATCGCGGTTGCCGCCGAGCACGGCGTCGACATTTCAGGCCAGAGGGCGCGCAAGGTGCTGCCGGAGGATTTTTCGCGCTTCGACCTGATCCTCGGCATGGACAAGGCGAATGTACGCGACCTCGAGGCGCTGGCGCCACCCGGCGCGCGCGACCGGGTCGGGCTCTATTTGGACTTCGCGACGGGAAACGCCCGGGACGTGCCCGATCCCTATTACGACGGCGCCGAGGCCTTCGCTTCAGTCTACCGCATGATTCGCGAGGCGTCGGAGGCGCTGGCAAAGCGGCTCGATGCCAGCGCTTCGCCGACCAGCGGCCAGGCCTCCTCAACGATGTAAGGGCCGCCGCCGACCGAATCGCGCGACGACATCAAGACGAAGCGGCCGACGCGGAAGGGCAGCGCGGCGAAATTGCCGCGCGCCGAAAGATATTGCGCGACATCGAGCGGACTCGCATTGCGCAGGCGCGCCAGCGTCACGTGCGGCGTGAATTTGCGCGGGTCCGCCGGCAGGCCGAGCCGCTGGCAGATGCGGTCGATCTCGCCCTGCAGCGCCGTCAGGTCCGGCGAGGCGGAGACACCTGCCCACACGGCATGCGGCTTCTTGCCGCCAAAGGCGCCGACGCCGGAGAGCGTCATCTGGAAAGTGGGGCGGTGAACCCGGTCGAGGGCGTTGGCGATCTCGTCGGCGACATGGCCTTCGACATCGCCGATGAAGCGCAGCGTCAGATGGTAGTTTTCGACATCGATCCAGCGCGCTCCGGGCAGACCGCCCCGGAGCAGGGACAGCGAAAGAGCAGCATCACGCGGAATTTCGAGGGCGGTGAAAAGACGTGGCATGTGAAGCCTCCTGTCCTCGAATCGAACTCTCGGCCCTTAGCGAATCATCGATATCCGCGCGGGGCAAGCGGTTTGTTGTCCACAAGGTTTCCGCAACGGAAACCGTTGCATTCCGGACTCACGACGGACCGCCCCTCATGACGGACGCCTCCTCATGACGGGCCGCCATTGTCGGCGATCGCCTTCTCGACGGCGGGCAGAATGCGCTCGACGATGACGTCAACGCCCTTGGGATTGGGATGCAGTCCGTCCTCCAGTTGCAGGTCGGGGTGACCGGCGACGCCGTCGAGAAAGAACGGATAGAGCGGAATGCCGTATTTCGCCGCGAGCCTCGGATAGATCGCGTCGAAGGTCTTCTGATAGCCGGCGCCAAGGTTGGGCGCGGCGCGCATGCCGGCCAGCAGCACCGGGATGTTGCGCTGCTTGAGCTTGCCCAGCATGGCGTCGAGGTTCTTCTCGGCAATGTCGGGCGAAAGGCCGCGCAACATGTCGTTGGCGCCGAGCTCGAGAATGACGAGCCTGGTGCCGTCCGGCACCGACCAATCGAGCCGTGCCAGCCCGCCGCTCGTGGTGTCGCCCGAGACGCCGGCATTGGCGACGGCAACGTCGAGGCCTTTGGCTTTCAGCGCCGCCTGCAGCCTGTCGGTGAAGCCCTGACCGGGTCCGAGACCGAAGCCCGCCGTCAGGCTGTCGCCGAAGCCGACGATGGTGAAGGTGGCGGCGCGCGCCGACGAAATGGCGCCGCAAATGGCGAGGAAAAGGAAGAGGGCTGCGGCAAAACGGTGTTTGAAAGCCATGCGGCGAGCCCCATATGACCGGTACAATCCAAGGGAGGAGACACGGGTGGTCTCCTTTTTCCACATATAGGGCGCTTTCATTGTGACAGAAGCCGTCATCGCGCTGAGAGACGTATCGCTGACGCTCGGCGAGGGCGCGTCCTCCGTCCATGTGCTGAAGGGCGTTAGCCTCGACGTGGCGGCCGGCGAAGCCACCGGCATCGTCGGTCCGTCGGGTTCCGGCAAGTCCACTTTGCTGATGGTCCTTGCCGGCCTGGAAAGGGTCGATTCGGGTACGGTTCGAATTGCCGGCGAGCTCATCGACGGCAAAAGCGAGGACCAGATTGCATCGTTTCGCGGACGAAACATTGGCATCGTCTTCCAATCCTTCCATCTCATTCCCAACATGACGGCGCTCGAGAACGTCGCGGTGCCGCTGGAGCTTGCCGGCCATGCCGATCCGTTCGGCGTGGCCGCGCGCGAGCTCGCGGCAGTCGGGCTGAGCGACCGTGTGACGCACTATCCGGGCGAACTTTCCGGCGGCGAGCAGCAGCGCGTGGCGATCGCCCGGGCGCTGGCGCCGTCGCCGCGCATCCTCATCGCCGACGAGCCGACCGGCAATCTCGACCAGGCAACGGGAAAGCAGATCGCCGACCTTTTGTTCGCCAAGGCGGCCGAGCGCGGCATGACGCTGGTGCTGGTCACGCATGACGCGGCGCTCGCCGCCCGCTGCGCGCGCCAGGTGTCGATGCGCTCGGGGCGGATCGAGGACGCGCCGCAGCCGGTGAAGGTGCCGGCCTGATGCGGACATTGAAGCTCGCCATCCGCTTCTCGCTGCGCGAGATGCGCGGCGGCCTGTCCGGCTTCATGATCTTCCTTGCCTGCATAGCGCTCGGCGTCGCGGCGATCGGCGGCGTCAATTCGGTGGCGCAGGCGATCTCGACCGGTGTCGCCAATCAGGGCCAGACGCTGCTTGGCGGCGACCTGCGCTTCCAGATCAACCAGCGCAGCGCTGCGGACGCCGAGCTCGGCTTCATCAAGAGCCTCGGCATGGTGTCGCTCAACTCCGGCATGCGCTCGATGGCGCGACTGGAGGACGGCTCCGACCAGGCGCTTGTCGAGGCAAAGGCGGTCGACGACGCCTATCCGCTCTACGGCGCGCTGGAGACCGATCCGGCGCTGCCGAAGGAACAATTGTTCGGCGAAAGGTCCGGCGTGTTCGGCGCCGCGGCGCCCGACCTGTTGTTCGACCGGCTCAATCTTCATATCGGCGACAGGCTGAAGCTCGGCAGCGCCGTTTTCGAGCTGAGGGCCAGGCTGATCAGCGAGCCGGATGCGGTGTCCGACGGTTTCGGCTTCGCGCCGCGGCTGATGATTTCGAGCGCCGGGCTTGCCGCATCCGGCCTGGTGCAGCCGAGTAGCCTGGTCGAGAACGCCTATAAGGTGAGGCTGCCCGAGGGCACGTCGGAGGCGGGGATCAAGGAAATCCAGGCGCAGGCGGCGAAGGACTTTCCGCAGGCCGGCTGGTCGATCCGCACGCGCAGCAACGCGGCCCCCGCGCTCTCGGCCAACATCGAGCGCTTCTCGCAGTTCCTGACGCTGGTCGGGCTGACGGCGCTGGTGGTCGGCGGCGTCGGCGTGGCCAACGCCGTGCGCGCCTATCTCGACGGCAAGCGCGCGGTCATCGCCACGTTCAAGAGCCTCGGCGCCTCGGGCGGCTTCGTCTTCACGGTCTATCTCGTGCAGATCCTTTTGATTGCGGGCCTCGGCATCGTGCTCGGGCTCATCCTGAGCGCCGCGATGCCTTTCGTAGCGAGCGCGCTTCTGCAGTCGGTCATCCCGGTGCCGGCGCAAGGCGGCTTTTATCCCGGCGCGCTCGCCATGGCGGCACTCTTCGGCCTGCTGGTGACGCTGGCCTTCGCGCTCTTGCCGCTCGGCCGCGCCCGCGACGTGCCGGCAACCGCGCTGTTCCGCGAAATGGGGTTCGAGAGCCGCGGCCTGCCGCGCCTGCCCTATGCCGGCGGGGCGCTGGCGATCGTCGTGACGCTGGCGGCGCTGGCGATCCTTTCGGCCAACGATTACCGCATCGCCTCGATCTTCGTCGGCGCTACGGTCTTTGCCTTCCTGGTGCTGCGGCTGGTGGCGGTGCTGGTGCAATGGGCCGCCAGGAAGAGCCCGCGCGTGCGCTCGGTTCCGCTGCGACTTGCGCTGGGCAACATTCACCGTCCCGGCGCGCTGACGCCCTCGGTGGTGCTCTCGCTCGGGCTCGGGCTGACGCTTCTGGTGACGTTGGCGCTGATCGACGGGAATCTGCGGCGGCAAATCTCCGGCAACCTGCCGGAGCGGGCGCCGAACTTCTTCTTCGTCGATATCCAGAGCAACGACGTCGATGCCTTCGCCAGCCTCGTCGGCAGGCAGGCGCCGCAAGGGACGCTGGTGAAGGTGCCGATGCTGCGCGGCCGCATCATGGCGCTCAACGGCGTCGACGTCGACAAGGTGAAGATCCCCGCCGACGGCGCCTGGGTGCTGCGTGGCGACCGTGGCCTGACCTATGACGCGAGGCAGCCGGAAAATGCGACGTTGACAGAGGGCACCTGGTGGCCGCCGGATTATTCCGGCGAGCCGCTGGTGTCGTTCTCGGCCGAGGAAGGCAAGGCGATCGGGCTGAAGCTTGGCGATACCGTCACCGTCAATGTGCTCGGCCGCAACGTTACGGCAAGGATAGCCAATTTCCGCCAGGTCGAATGGGAAACGATGGGCATCAACTTCGTCATGGTGTTCTCGCCCAACACCTTCGCCGGCGCGCCGCATGGCTGGCTGGCGACGCTGACAAACAAGAGCGCCACCACGGCCGACGACGCAAGGCTGCTCAATGCCGTCACGAGGGCCTTTCCGGCGGTGACGACGGTTCGCGTCAAGGACGCGCTCGACATCGTCAACCGGCTGGTCGCGCAGCTGGGCGCGGCGACCCGCGCCGCCGCCGGCGTGGCGTTGATTGCCTCGGTGCTTGTGCTCTCCGGCGCGCTGGCCGCCGGCAACCGGGCGCGCATCCACGATGCGGTGGTGTTGAAGACGCTCGGCGCGACGCGGCGCACCCTGATCGCGGCCTTCTCGCTGGAATATATGCTGATCGGCCTTGCGACGGCGCTGTTCGCGCTTGCCGCCGGCGGCATAGCTGCCTGGTTCGTGGTCGCGCATATCATGACGCTGCCGTCGCACTTCATGCCGGAAGTGGCGGTGGCAACGATCCTGGCTTCGCTGGCGGTCACCGTCGGCATCGGCCTTGCCGGCACCTGGCGAGTGCTCGGCCACAAGGCGGCGCCGGTGCTGCGCAACCTTTGAGCAAGGTGTCGTCCAGCCGCCCGTCCGGTTAAATCTTTGTAAGATTGCCGGCCGGAAGGCCCGAAAATCGGCCTTTTGCCTTCTCACAAAGGGTTACGGCCCGTTATCGTCTTGTTCTTGACGTCAAGAACCATCATATTTCGCGCTAGGCATGCTGGAGTTCCGCCAGCGGCGCCTGGTCCCGACGGGGTCACCCGAGGGGGACCTGTCACCGGACGGGGCAGAAGCAACAGAGGATTTCCAATGGCTGATCCCATTCGCAACTACCAGACGTCCGCCGCCTCCGGCGCGCGCGTCGATATCGATCAGGGCCTGCGCGCCTATATGATCAAAGTCTACAACCTCATGGGGCTTGGCCTGCTCATCACCGGCCTTGCCGCCTGGGGCGCCTTCCATCTCGCCGTCACCGGCGACGGACAGCTGACCGGCTTCGGCCAGCTCATCTATGCAAGCGCGTTCCGCTGGGTCGTCATCCTGGCGCCGCTTGCCGCCGTGATGTTCCTGTCGTTCCGCATCCAGTCGATGAGCGTGGCGGCGGCGCAGACCACGTTCTGGGTCTATGCCGGCCTGGTCGGCCTGTCGCTGTCGACGATCTTCCTCGTCTACACCGGCACCAGCATCACCCAGACCTTCTTCGCCACGGCCGCGGCCTTTGGCGGTCTGTCGCTCTACGGCTACACGACCAGGCGCGACCTGACGGCGTTCGGCTCGTTCCTGATCATGGGCGTGATCGGCCTGCTGATCGCGATGCTGATCAACATCTTCCTGCAGTCGTCGGCGCTCGGCTTCGCCATCTCGGCGATCGGCGTGCTGGTCTTCGCCGGCCTCACCGCCTACGACACGCAGAAGATCAAGGAGATGTATTTCGAGGGTGACGTCGCCGACGTGGCCGGTCGCAAGGCGATCATGGGCGCGCTGCGGCTCTACCTCGACTTCATCAACCTGTTCATGTTCCTGCTGCAGTTCATGGGCGACCGCCGCTAAGGCCGTTACCTGGCTTCACTGGACCATAGACTTCGGAAAGGGCGGCCCAACGGCCGCCCTTTCCTTTTGAACGCTCCTCTGCTGTTATCGAGGCAGCAAAACAGACTGCACAAATTATGAGCAATATTGCGATCCGAGCCGCCGCCGCTGCCGACCTCGACCGAATCACCGAAATCTATGCCGATGCGGTCACGCACGGCACCGCGAGCTACGAGCTGGAGCCGCCCAGCCGCGCCGAAATGGGCAATCGATTCGAGACCTTAGCGGCGGGCGGCTTTCCCTACCTTGTGGCGGAAAGGCACGGCGTCGTGCTCGGCTATGCCTATGCCGGGCCGTTCCGGCCGCGTCCGGCATACAGATTCGTCATCGAGGATTCGGTCTATGTCGCGCCGGAGGCCAAGGGCCAAGGCGTCGGCTTGCTGCTGATGCAGGCGCTGATCAAGACGGCGCGCGCGGCGGGCTTCCGCCAGATCATCGCGGTCATCGGCGACGGCCACCCGGCCAACGCCTCGGTGCGGCTGCACGAGAAGCTCGGGTTCCGCCATTGCGGGCGCCTGGAAGGGTCGGGCTATAAGCACGGTCGCTGGCTGGACACGGTGTTCATGCAACTGCCGCTCAACGGGGGCGCGGAGTTGCCGCCGGACCGTGATTCGCTGCCGGAACGGAAGTTTCGTGGGGAGTGGAATTGGGGAACTGAGGAATTGAAGAACTGAGGAACTGAGGAACTGAGGAAAAAAGGCGTTCAGCGCCTGACGTAATGGCCGCCCTCTGGTTCTTCAGTTCCTCAGTTCTTCAATTCCCCAGTTCCCTTCACGCCTCGACAAGCTTCAGCTTGGGATCGAACACGCCAAGCACGCGGCCAAGTTCCTGGCCCCGCTTCAGGATGCGGCCGCCAGCGGCAATGACGGCGAAAGCGCCTTGCCGGCGCGCCAGCCTGGGATCCTTGACGATCTGGAACAGCGGCACTTCGCTGGCCCGGCGGAAGACGGAAAAGACTGCGCGATCCGTCAGATGATCGATGGCGTAGTCGCGCCATTCATTGGCCGCCACCATGCGTCCATAAAGCCTCAGGATCTGGTCGAGCTCGCGCCGATCGAACCGCACCGGCTGGTCGAGGCGTGCGCTGCGCGCCTCGTGCAGCGGGATCAATATTCCGGATGCTTCCCCATCCTCCGTCCCGCTGCCGTGATCGGTCATGCCTTGATCCTTCGATTGAATCATGCGCCGGCCAAGGTTCGCGCTTTCACGATGGAATTGCAAGGGCGCGATGGAATTGCAGGGGTCCGGGCGAAGCACGCCGCCGTCGCGCGATTTCCCAAACGTCCAGTCACGTTTGCGAAACATGTGTTGGAATTGGTGATGCTCCGCCACAATCTCGCCACAAATTATCCGCGCTCATGCCCCAATGTCCGACGAATTTACCCGCGTTGCCTGAGACGGTTCGGTCCGGCACCGGCTCGTAAACCCCAAGCCCCCCGCCCACGGGTCAGCGTCGGATCGAACCAACCTCGGTTTTTCCTTGGAAAAATCAGGTGCGACGATCCCAAAACCTGAATGACCGGCGTCAGAAGCAAGCTGACGCCGGTTTTTTATTGCGTGGCGGGCGCTCCCTTTCCTTCTCCCCTTTGTTTGGACCGGGGACATCGCGAACAGGTGTGCGAGGACATCGCGAACAGTTTTGCATGCTATCGGACCAAGGTGTTGAGGTCGATGGTTTCTATTTTCTGATGTCTGAACCAGGCGTCGAAGACGCCGTCGGTGGCGGTGGGGCGGAAAGCGACAGACTTTCCGGCGAAGGCCCGGCGCAAGCGTATGGTTCGGCCGAGAATGGAGACGAAGCCGTGCTGCTGAACGCGGCGGATGAGATCGTCCTTGGCATATTCGAACGGCTCGACAGTTTCGCGATACTGGCGTGGCGAGGCCTGGTAGCGATCGAGCGGCACGCCGCCGTCCAGCGCGTCGTGGGGACGCTGGGCGTTGTAGACGTGGCGCCACTGGTCGAATGCATCCTGAGCCTCGGCGAGATTGGCGAAGGGCGGTCCCTGCAATGCCTCGGCCTTGAGCGAACGATGGAAGCGCTCGTCCTTGCCGAGCGTCTGCGGATGGCAAGGCCGGGAGTGGCTGACGGCAATGCCAGTCTCGATCAGCCAGACGGTGAGCAAGGTGAAGTCGTTGCGGCCGCCATCGCCCCAGGGCGGGCCATTATCTGTGGCGATGCGCCATGGCAGGCCATAGCGACGGAAGGCGGCGATCAGCCGGGCTTTTACGGTCTCGGTGGTCTGGTCGGCGCAGGCCGACAGCGCGATCGAGAAGCGCGAATGGTCGTCGAGCACGGTAAGCGGATGCAGCCGGCCGGCGCGCAAGGCAACGTGGCCCTTGAAGTCCATCTGCCACAGGTGGTTGGGGGCGGCATGCTCGAAGCGAATGAAAGGCTGGGCTCCGCCGCCCAAAGCCCCCAGCTCGATACCGTTGCGGCGCAGGATCCCGGTGACCGTCGAAGCCGCCGGCGTGCCGATACCTTCGCGGGCAAGCACCCGCGCGATCTTGCGCCCACCCCAGGCTGGATGCGCCACACGCACCGAAACGGCTGCTGCTTCCACCTCCCGCGCACTGCGTGCCGGACTCGACAGTGGTCGCCGAGACTGCTCCGCCAGGCCTGCCGCGCCTTCCATCCGATAGCGCGAAAGCAACTTGTAACCACAGGTCCGACCAATGCCGAAGCGTCGGCACAACGCGCTCACATTAGCGCCAGGCGCCAGCGCCAATCTCACGAACTCTTCTTTCTGGCTCATCACGCTTTTGGCCTCGAATGGCATCCCGAACCCCCTCGCGCAAAACGCGCAAAACTGTTCGCGATGTCCTCGCACACCTGTTCGCGATGTCCCCGGTCCAAACACCC
>NZ_FOVT01000009.1 GCF_900115245.1 Mesorhizobium sp. NFR06 | reverse complement strand
CACGGTCTTCAGCTCCGGCCGCGTGTTCAATGACTGGCTCGCGCGCACGCGCGCCGACATTGCGTTGCTGACCACCGATCTGGAGACGGGGCCATATCCATACGCCGGTATTCCCTGGTTCTCGACCGCCTTCGGGCGCGACGGCGTCATTTCCGCCTTGCAGATGCTGTGGCTGAACCCCGAGCTTGCCCGCGGGGTGCTGGCGTTCCTTGCCCGCTATCAATCGACAGAGACTTCGATATTTGACGATGCCGAGCCCGGCAAGATCATGCATGAAACGCGCAAGGGGGAAATGGCTGTGCTGCGCGAGCTGCCGTTCGGCCGCTATTACGGCGGCGTCGACACCACTCCGCTCTATGTTTACCTGGCCTGGTCCTATGCCGATCGCACGGGCAATGACGAGTTCGTCGATCGCATGTGGGATTCGCTGTGTGCGGCCGTCGCGTGGATGGAGGAGGTCGGAGCCCGCAACGGAGACGGTTTCGTGACCTATAGCAGGGCGGCAGATACGGGGCTTTTCAACCAGGGCTGGAAGGACAGCGCAGACGCTATCTTCCGTTCCGATGGCACGATCCCCAAGGGACCAATCGCACTGGTGGAGGTGCAAGGTTACGTCTTCGCAGCCTATCAAGGCATGGCTGCGCTGGCCGCCAAGCGCGGCGATGTCGCCAAGGCAGCGCACTGGAGCGGCATGGCAGAAAGGATCCGCAACGCGGTGGAGACGCAGTTTTGGATGCCCGACCGCAATTTCTACGCCTTGGCAATCGACGGAGAAGGCAAGCAATGCGCGGTGCGGGCCTCCAACGCCGGTCACCTGCTGTATGTCGGGCTGCCGTCAGCGCAACGGGCCCAATCAATTGCCGCGCAGCTGCTGTCGGGCCATCTCAACAGCGGTTGGGGCGTTCGCACGTTGGCCGACGACGAGCTTCCATTCAATCCAATGTCCTATCACAACGGCTCGATCTGGCCGCACGATACGGCAATCTGCGCCGCTGGGCTCGCCCGCTACCAGGAGCGCACCAGTGTCGTGAAGCTTATGAGCAGCATGTTCGAGGCGGCGGTCCGTTTCCATATGCGGCTTCCGGAGCTGTTCTGCGGCTTTACGCGGGCCATCGGCGATGCACCGATCGCGTATCCCGTCGCCTGTCTGCCGCAGGCATGGTCGGCCGGCTCCGCCTTCATGATGCTGCAGGCCTGTCTGGGGATCCGCATCGATGGTTGGAAGCGCGAGATCAATGTCGAACGCCCACGGTTGCCGATAGGCATCGACAACATCGTCATCCGGCACCTGGCCGTGGGCGAGGCAAAGGTCGATCTCAATTTCCAGCGCGTCGGCGACCGGGTCGTCTGCTATCTCGACGAGCGGCACGAGGGCCTGGTGCCGCTGGTCGTTCGCTCTTAGTTCGTGACCACGGAAGCAGGCCCGCCATTCGATGCTCACTGCGCTATCGAGGTGCCTTCGTCTCGGCTGCTCCTCTTGAATTGAAAAGAGGTGCTTCCAATCTTTTCCCTTGTGTCCAGCCCGGCATTCAGGTGTTCGAACAGGAGAAATACGTCTCCGAAACGATCACCAGGGTCAGTTGTTGAAGGGAGGTCACCATGGAAAGTGATGCTTTCAAGCGGCCGGTTTTCGTAGGAGAGGATGGCTACATCCAAAAGATCGACTGCGTGATGGATGCTATTGAGTTTTTGGAAGAATGGCCCGTGGAAAGGCGTGGGCTCCTTCACGCGGCGGCCTGTGAGGCGTGCTACTCGGCCTACGACGGCCGGAAGCCTGTCGAGGCCGCGCACAAGGCCTTTACGGCTTGGGCCCGCAAGATCGGCGTCATCAAGGACGTGCCTCCGGCACCGCCGTGGATGACAGGGCCAAAGATCAGCAACGCAGACCTCTCGTGAGGGGTGCGGAAGGCTTCTTCATCAGACGCAGCTTGCGAGGCGCATCGCACTGCGGACCACATTGTCTTGACTGGACGGTGCCAGAGCCGATCGGGCCGGTTGGCCGGATTGGGTAAGCCGGGCTCGATCAAGCCGATGAGAGCCGACAGCCGTGTTGCCGGGAGCGAAACGAACGAGAAAGTCGCCGCTTCACGCGCGGCGACCCCTCTGGCCTGCCGGCCCTCAAGCTGGGAGGTTACGCGCCCTTACCCGTCGCAATGAAATGCGGATTGGCGAAATCCGTGTCGCCGGCCTGGTTGCGCTTGCCGTAGACCAGCGGCTCGCCGTCCAGCGTGCGCGTCATGCCGCCGGCGGCGCGCAGCACCGCATCGCCCGCTGCCGTATCCCATTCCATGGTGCGGCCAAAGCGCGGGTAGACGTCGGCTTCCGCTGCGGCGAGCAGGCAGAATTTCAGCGACGAGCCGATCGAGACGATCTCGGCGGCGCCGAGATCGCGGATGAAGGCTTCGGTTTCCGGCGTGTTGTGCGAGCGGCTGGCCACGACGGCGAGCGGCGTGCCTCCCTCTCGCACGCTGATCGGCCGGCGGCGGGTGATGCGATAATCGGCGTCGACGTCGATCGCCTCGGCCTTGCCCGGCCGGCCGCTGAAGAAGCGCCCGGTGCACGGCGCGAACACGACGCCGACTTCGGGCACACCATGGCGGACCAGCGCGATGTTGACGGTGAAATCGGTGCGGCGGTTGACGAATTCCTTGGTGCCGTCGAGCGGATCGATCAGGAAGAAGGCGCCGTCGAGATCGGGCGTCGCGATACCCGCCGCGACCTCTTCCTCGGCCACGCAAGGGATGTCCGGATAGGCGGCGCGCAGTCCTGCAAGGATGATCCTCTCGCTTTCGCGGTCGGCCTCCGTCACCGGCGAGGAGTCGGCCTTGCTGTCGACGGTGCAGCCTTCATGGAAGACCCGCATCACCTCGCGCCCGGCCTCCAGCGCCAGGCGTTCGAAAACACCCAGCATCGCCTCGTCGTCAGATACCGCCGCCATTGTCGTACTGGTCCTCGGCAATGTCGCGCTCATTCAGCCAGTGCTCCAGGGCTTCCGCCATCTCTTCCGGCTTCTTGCCGAGCGTCTTCAGATGGATTTCCGGGTTCTGCGGCGCCTCATAGGGCGAATCGACACCGGTGAAGTTCTTGATCTCGCCGCTCAAGGCACGCGCGTAGAGGCCCTTCGGATCGCGGCGGGCGCATTCCTCGAACGGTGTGTCGACGAACACCTCGACGAACTCGCCTTCGGCCATCAGTTCGCGCGCCACGCGCCGCTCGGCGGCGAAGGGGGAGATGAAGGAGACGATGACGATCAGGCCGGCATCGGCCATCAGCTTGGCCACCTCGGCGACACGGCGGATATTTTCAACGCGGTCGGCGTCGGTGAAGCCGAGATCGCGGTTGAGGCCGTGACGGACATTGTCGCCGTCGAGGATGTAGGTGTGGCGGCCGGACGCGAACAGCTTCTTCTCGAACAGGTTGGCGATGGTCGACTTACCCGAACCGGAGAGCCCGGTGAACCAGAACACGGCCGGGCGCTGGTTCTTCAGGTCGGAGCGGCCGCGCTTGCCGACGTCGAGCGACTGCCAGTGGATGTTTTCCGCACGGCGCAGCGAATGCAGGATCATGCCGGCGCCGACGGTGGCGTTGGTGATGCGATCGATGAGGATGAAAGCGCCGGTGGTGCGGTTCTCGGCGAAGGGATCGAAGGCGATCGGCGCCCTGGTCGAGAGGTTGCAGACGCCGACCTCGTTGAGGTCGAGCGACTTCGCCGCCTCATGCGCGAAATCGTTGACGTTGACCCGGTATTTGAGCTCGGTGACGGTGGCACTGACCTGATCGGTTTCGGTACGCAGAACGTAGGATCGGCCGGGCAGCAGCGCCTGCTCGTCGAACCAGACGATGTTGGCGGCGAACTGGTCGGCGACCTGGGGTCGCGCTGCCGGCGACACCAGCAAGTTGCCGCGCGACACCTCGACCTCGTCCTCCAGGACGAGCGTGATCGCCTGGCCGGCAACCGCCTGCTCGAGGTCGCCGCCATGCGCGACGATGCGCCTGACGCGGGACGCCTTGCCTGACTTGGCAACGACGACTTCGTCGCCCTGCGCGACGGTGCCCGAGGCGATGGTGCCTGCGAAGCCGCGGAAATCGAGGTTCGGGCGGTTCACATACTGGACAGGAAAGCGGAACGGCAGTTCGATGGCGGCCTCGTCGACCGACACGGTTTCCAGATGCTCGATCAGCGACGGGCCGGAATACCAGGGCGTGCGCTCCGAACGGCTGGTGACGTTGTCGCCGAAGCGTGCCGACATCGGGATCGGCACGACGCTGACGAAGCCGAGCCCCCGCGCGAACTCGCCATAGTCGGCGACGATCTGGTCGAACATGGCCTTGTCGAAGCCGACCAGGTCGATCTTGTTGACCGCAAGCACGATGTGGCGGATGCCGAGCAGCGAGGCGATGATGGAATGGCGCCTGGTCTGGCGCAGCACACCCTGGCGCGCGTCGATCAGCACGATGGCGAGATCCGCGGTCGAGGCGCCGGTCGCCATGTTGCGCGTGTACTGCTCATGGCCGGGCGTGTCGGCGACGATGAACTTGCGCTTCGGCGTAGCAAAGAAGCGGTAGGCGACGTCGATGGTGATGCCCTGCTCCCGCTCCGCCTCCAGGCCGTCGACCAGGAGCGCGAAGTCGATGTCGTCACCGGTTGTGCCGTGCTTGCGCGAGTCCTTTTCGAGCGCCGCGAGCTGGTCCTCGAAAATCTGCTTGGTGTCGGAAAGCAGCCGGCCGATCAGCGTCGACTTGCCGTCGTCTACCGAACCGCAGGTGAGGAAGCGCAGCAGCGACTTCTTCTCCTGCGCGGCCATGTAGTCGCGGATGGAATCGGTCGAGGCGAGGCTCTTGGCCATGATGTGGCGCATTATCAGAAATAACCCTCGCGCTTCTTCTTTTCCATCGAACCTGCTTCGTCGCGGTCGATAAGGCGGCCCTGGCGCTCGGACGTGCGGGCGGTCAACATCTCGCCGACGATCGCGTCAAGCGTATCGGCGTCCGACTCGATGGCGCCGGTCAGCGGGTAGCAGCCCAGCGTGCGGAAGCGCACAAGGCGATTCTCGATCGTCTCGCCGGAGCGCAGTTGCATGCGATCGTCATCCTTCATGATCAGCATGCCATCGCGCTCGACCACCGGACGCTCCTTGGCGAAGTAAAGCGGCACGATCGGGATGTTCTCCTGCAGGATGTACTGCCAGATGTCGAGCTCGGTCCAGTTGGACAGCGGGAAGACGCGGATCGATTCGCCGGGCGCGATGCGGGTGTTGAAGATCTTCCACATCTCCGGCCGCTGGTTCTTCGGGTCCCAGGCATGCTGGGCGTTGCGGAAGGAGAAGATACGCTCCTTGGCGCGCGACTTCTCTTCATCGCGGCGGGCGCCACCGAAAGCAGCGTCGAAACCGTATTTGTCCAGCGCCTGGCGCAGCGCCACCGTCTTCATCACATGGGTGTGGGTGTTGGAGCCGTGGTCGAAGGGATTGATGCCGTCGCGCACGCCGTCCTCGTTGACATGGACGAGCAGGTCGAAGCCGAGCTTCTGCGCCATCTGATCGCGAAAGGCGATCATCTCGCGGAACTTCCAGGTCGTGTCGACATGCAGGAACGGGAAAGGCGGCTTGGCCGGATAGAAAGCCTTCATCGCCAGGTGCATCAGCACCGAGGAATCCTTGCCGACCGAGTAGAGCATCACCGGCTTGGAGAAGGATGCCGCGACCTCGCGGAAGATGTGGATGGATTCGGCCTCAAGCCGCTGCAGATGCGTGAGCGCGATATTCATGGACTGTCGAGCGTTCTCTCGTGTCGTCGAGCGGCAATCTTGCATTGCGGGCGCAATTCCATGCCGCCCGGGCGCAAATTTCACTTTAGACAAACTGTTTCGTGCGGGCGTTCTAACAGATCGGCGCCGCCCATAACAATGCAAGACCCACGCCGCGCGGGATGAATAGAGAACGAATTTTCCAAGCGAGCCCGGCAAAGCGGAAAATCCTGCCAGGGCGGCCGAAACGCCGAAGCGAAGAAAAGCTCTGGCTTGCGGACGGCCCCCAGGTTCTCCGGTGTTCGCCGGGGATTTCTGGCAGAACATCGGCGACTGCCCTATCGCGGAAAGGCGCCAACGGCTATACGGGCCAGGGGAGCGGGCAAGGCGCGGCAAACGGAGTTCATCGAGGCAGCTTTGGCTGGCTCTACTGATCCCGGGCGCAACCTGGAAATTGCGAAGCAAGGCATTGAACCCGTTTACAACGCTCCGGCGCCACCTTACGCCCGCACAGATCAACGTCTATTTCTCGATCGTCTGCTTTTTTTCGCCGCCGGTGCTCGGATCGCTGGTCAGCATCGCCTTCAATGCCGGTGGCGTGTGGTCGGCGGTGCTGCTCGCCACGAAACGGCGGCGCTTCAACCTCGACCGGCCGATGCTCGCCTTGACGGCGGCGATCTATGCCTATTGCGCGGCCATGATATTGGCTTCGATCGTCAACGGCAGGCTGGCGGCCGATCTGCGGTTTTTCCTGCCGCTGGTCACCTTGCTGCTGTTGCCCATCTCGTATTCGAGCTGGAGCATCACCGAGAAGATCACGCTGGCACGCATAGCCATTTTGGCTAGCACCACGGCCTGCTTTGGAGCACTGGCGATCGCCGTCGCCCAGTATCATTGGTTCGGCATGAGGGCCGAAGGCGGCGCCGGCAACGCGATCGTCTTCGCAACCGTTACCTGTCTGGCCGTCATGATGTGCCTTGCCGGCGCCCTGTCAGGCATCGAGAAGCGCTGGAAGCTGCTGGTTACCGCGGCGATCGCCGGAGCCGTCGCGATTGTCTATTCAGGGTCGCGCATGATCTGGGTGGCCGTGCCGATTGCCGGCATCGTCGTCCTTCTCGTCAATCGCCGCCGGTTCGCCAGCGCCAGCGTGGCGCGTTTCGCGGTGATCGGCGTCGCCGTCGCCCTGGTGATTGCCGCCATCGGCTCTCGCGTCATCCTCGATCGGACCGACTTCCTGGTCAGCGACTGGGATGCGCTGAACGCCAATGGCGACCATTCGACGGCGCTCGGGTTGCGCGTGGCAATGTGGGAAATCGGCTCTGCCGCGTTTCGCGCGATGCCGATTTTCGGCCACGGCATCTCGGCCAGCCGGGAGTTGATGAAGCAGGGATTTCAGAACCAGTTCGGCCTGAACCAGGGTTTCAGCCATTTCCACAATGGCTTCCTGACGGCGCTGGTCGAGGCCGGCCTGCTGGGAGCGCTTGCGCTGGCTGCGATCTTCGTCCTTGCCGCCTGGAACGCGGCGAGGACGCTGCGCCTCAGCGCGGATCCGGTCGAGCGGTTCGGCGCCACGATGGTCCTTGTCGCGGTCATTACCTATCTCACCGGCGGACTGACCGGCATCCTCATCGGCCACGACATACTCGACGCGACGCTCATGGTGTTCCTGATTTCGGGGACCTATCTTGCGTCCGGGCGGACGATAGCGCCGACCGGGAAAAGCGCGCCTGCCGTGGCGACGGGCGCCAGCCGGCAATCATGAAGGTCCTGGTCACCGGCGCGACAGGCTTCGTCGGGCGCCAGATCGTCAGCCGCTTGCACGAGGCCGGATTCGACATACGGATCGCGTCGCGGCTGCCGCAAAGGCCGGCAGGCGCCGACGATTGCCTCGTGCTGCCCGGCGCCGATGCGCCGGAGGAAGCCTTCCTGGCGCTGATGCGCGATGTGAGGCATGTCGTCCATTGCGCGGCGCTCAACAATGATCGCAGCGCCGGCGAGGCCGACTTGCGAACCGTCAATGCGGTGCTGACGGGACGGCTCGCCCGGGCAGCCGCCACGCGCACCGACGGGCGCTTCATCTATCTCTCCTCGATCCGCGCCGTCGCGGGGCCCGATTTCAGCGGCACCATCGACGAGGCCACGCCCCCTGCCCCGCAATGCGCCTACGGGCGCTCCAAGCGCGAAGGCGAGATCGCAATGCTGGAGGCCTTCGCGACGGCCGGCCGGCGCGCAGATGCGACGGCCCTGAGGCTGCCGCCGGTCTATGGCGAAGGCATGAAGGGGAACCTGCGCGGGCTGATGCGGCTCGCAGCCACCGGCTTGCCATTGCCGACCGGCGCTTTGCGGGGGGTTCGTTCGCTGATATCGGTCGACGCCGTCGCGGGCGCCGTGACGCATCTGTTGACCCGTCCCATGCCGCCGCGCCCAACCTACGTCCTGGGCGATGCTTCGCCGGTTGCCATGCCTGAAATCATCGCCGCCTTCCGGCGCGGATACGGCCGGCCGGCCCGGCTTCTCCCCACGCCGGCCTGGCCGTTCCGCCTGACGGCCACGCTGTTTGGCAAGCAAGCGTCCTGGCAAGCCTTGGTGGCGACGCAGACCTGTGACCCGACGCTGCTGGCCTCGGAAGGCTGGACGCCGGAAAGCGATACTCTCGGCCGGCTCGAGGAGCTGGCGCGGCGGGCCGGTTAGAGCAATTCCAGGAAAAGCGTAAGCGGTTTTCCATCCGGAATTGCGTCAAACAAGGAAAATAGAGCGGTTCGCCGTTCTGCGCGAACGGTGAGACGCTCTATGCGCGATAGAACGTGCCCAGCAGTATCTTGAGGTCCAGGCCGATGGAGGCGGCCTTGATGTAGGCCGCATCGGTCTCGGCGCAGAGTTTTGGATCCGACATGTCGATCCCCTTGATCTGCGCCAGGCCGGTGATGCCCGGCAGCACGGTGAGCACGCCCAATTCCCGGCGCCGTTCGATCAGTTCCGTCTGCGTCGGCAGGCATGGACGCGGCCCGACAAGGCTCATCTCGCCCTTGAGCACATTCCACAGCTGCGGCAACTCGTCGATCTTGGTTGCGCGCAGCGCCCTGCCGATTGCGGTGACCGAACCGGCCGGCGCCTCGTGGGTGGGCAATGACGGCGTTTCGCGACGCATCGTTCGCAATTTGTGGCAGGCAAAGAGGGCTCCTCCCCGGCCGACGCGGATTTGCGAGAAAATGGCCCGGCCGGGCGACGTCGCCCGGATTGCCAGCATCGCGACAAGCAGGACGGGAGCCGCCACCACCAGCATCGGGAGGGCGACCGCCAAGTCGAGCGCGCGCTTCGCCGTCACGGTTCAGATCCCAAGCGTAACAGGAGCGGCGCATCCCGCTTATATTCGGTTACGCTTGGGTGGCTGCGCTTATGCAAGACAGGCTAAGCCGTTTGCCCTGCCACTTTCGGCATGTCGCGCTCCGGAATGTTCTGGTCCTGATGCAGTTCCATCAGCACCGCGAGCGCCGCTGCCTTGTCCTGATCGCGGATGGCGGCCTGCAGCGCGGTCAGCCCGGCCTGGATTTTCGCCCAGCGCACGACCTCGGTCCTGAGGCCGAAAATCTTGGCGATATCGAGCTTGACCACTTCTTCGTTCTCGCCGTGCAGCGTCTCATGCAGCTTCTCGCCCGGCCTGACGCCGGTGAAGCGTATCTGAATGTCGGTATACGGGTTTTTGCCGGCCATGCGAATCATCGTTTCCGCGACTTCGAGAATCGGCACCGGCTTGCCCATGTCGAGCATATAGATCGCGTAGTCATCCGCGCCCTGGCGCTGCTCGGCATCGGCGGCGGACATGATGACCAGGTCGACGGCCTCGGCCACGGTCATGAAATAGCGGGTCATGCGCCGGTCGGTGATGGTGAGCGGGCCACCGGCCTCGATCTGTGCCTGGAAGATCGTCGCCACCGAGCCGTTGGAGCCGAAGACATTGCCGAAGCGCACGGCGATGAATTTGGTGCCTGGATGGCGGCTCGCGACGTCATGGCCGTTCAGCCCGCCGCCATTCGACATGGACGGGCGCGCGGCGTGCGTCTCATGCAGCGAGGCAACGATCTGCTCGGCCGCCCGCTTGGTGACGCCAAGCACCGATGTCGGATCCACCGCCTTGTCGCTGGAGATGAGCAGGAACTGCGGGACACCGCATTTGGCGGCGACCTCGGCGCAGGCAAGCGTGCCAAACACGTTGGTTTCGATCGCCGCCTCCCAGTTTTCTTCAAGGATCGGCACATGTTTCAGCGCCGCGGCGTGGAAAATGATCGCGGGCTCGAACTCCCTGACAAGGCGCATCATCTGGCGCCGGTCGGTGACGTCGGCGATGCGGCTGGTCAGACGATCGCGCTCCCTTTCCTCGACCAGCTGGTCGAGTTGGAAAATACCGAATTCGGAATTGTCGGCCACCAAAACCGCCTCGGCGCCCAGCTGCAGCGAGCGCTTGACGAGCACGCGGCCGATGGAGCCGGCGCCGCCTGTCACCAGGACGCGCTTGCCTTCGACAAAAGCCCCGATGCGCTCGATGTCCGTGGCGACGGCCGAACGGCGCATGATCGTTTCCATCTCGACCGCGTCGAGAACCAGCTTGCCGCCCTGCCCCAGTTCGGAGAGTCCGGAGAACTGGACGACGGTGATGCCGCTGTGACGGGCAACGCGCACCAGCTCCGCATAGTCCTCGATCTCGCGCTCGACACCCTTGCCGAAGATGACGAAGTCGAGATTCTTGGTGCCTCTGACATATTCTTCCAGAACGTCGACCAGGCGCGGGCGGACCGCCACCACGGGAACGCCTTGGATCTGCGTGCCGAGCGGCGCATCGCCTTCGGTCGCCATGATGCCGGCGATGGCATATTCCGCCGGCATTGCCGTGCGCGTAAAGCGGACGATCACGTCGGCTTCGCTCAGCCGGCCGATGAAGAGCGCCTGCCTGATCGGCGCGTCGCCGGCGGCACGGCGCAGGATGCGCCAGCTGGCGCCGTCGCGAAGAAAGCGGTAGTAAAGTCTCGGCGCCGAAATAATGGTGAAGGAGACGAGGAAGAAAACTATGAACTGGCGTTCGTTGAGACCGGCGACAGGCTGGAAAAACAAGCGGAAGGCGAGCGAGGTCAAGTAAAGGACCACTGTCAGTATTCCGCAACCCTTCAGGATGTTGAAGAAATCGGGCGTGGAAGCAAAGCGCCAGACGGTGTTGTAGAGACCGCAATATCTGAACAGAAGATGGGCGACGAGCACGATGACCAGCCAGCAGGCCAGTCCGGCATAGGACAGTGCATCGAACGAAAGTCGCGACTGCGACAGAATCAGGCTCAACGCCACGGCGACCAGGACCATAAGGAGATCCTGGATCATGATGATGGCGCGCCGCATCTTCGGCCGGAGTCCCGATACGGCTTCTACATAGGACGTCATAGGGTGGCACTGAACTCCAGGCACGGGACTCACCACCCGAATGGCACCGGATCAGATAGCATCCGCCGCCACTCTAGATTGCAAGTCCCTGACCCCTTACCCCGCTACCGCAATAGCGCGGAGTCGGGCGTATCGCCAGAAGTTTTTTCTTCCCATTGCATGGTAGAGCTGGCGAAGCGACAGGGCGCGGCCATCCGCCGGCTTCGTGTCCGCCTCGGAGATCGCGCATTCGGCGCCCTTCCTGGCTTGCTTATCTTTGACCTATTGCGCGTGAAGTCCCTGGCCAAGGCTTTCGACTAGCGTGCCGAGACGGGACTATCGGCGACAATACGACTTATGACAGTTCGGCTCGACTCCCGCCAATCCGGCGCGGTCCAGCCGAACGCAGCTGCGAATTTCGCGCTCGACAGCCGAGAGTTGGCCGGGCGCCTCGCTTTTGTCGGGTAGTCGGCGGTCGCGATATCGCGGATGCGGCCATGCGGACCGCCAAGCGCCCGGCTCGCATCCAGGATGTGACGAGCAAAGCCGCTCCAGTTGGTCTCGCCGCCGCCGGCCAGATGATAGACGCCGAAGGCGGTGCGCTTGTCCTGACCAAGGACAGCCGCCGCGTGCAGGATCGCGTCGGCTATGTCGAGCGCCGACGTCGGATTGCCCCATTGATCGGCGACGACCGAAATCTCGTCGCGGTCGCCAGCCAGCCTCAGCATGGTCTTGACGAAGTTCTTGCCGAAGGGGCTGTAGACCCAAGCGGTGCGCAGGATGAGGTGGCGCGGGTTGGCCACCGCCACCGCTTGTTCGCCGGCGAGCTTTGAGGCGCCGTAGACGCCGAGCGGCGCGGTCTGGTCGGTCTCGACATAGGCGCCGTCCTTGGCGCCGTCGAAGACATAGTCGGTCGACAGATGGATGACGGGAACGCCGAGCCGCGCCGCGGCCTCCGCCACCTTGCCGGCGCCGGTCTCGTTCACCGCGAAGGCCAGGTCCTTCTCGTCCTCGGCCTGGTCGACGGCGGTGTAGGCGGCGGCCGAGACGACGATGTCGGGCCTTGCCGCTGCCAGCGCCGAAAATACGGTCTGCGGCCGCGCCAGGTCGAGCGTCGGCCGGCCGGCGGCGACGACTTCGACATCGCCGCGGCCTCGCGCCACCTCGATGAGACTCAAGGCAACCTGGCCCTCGCGTCCGGTAACGACAAGCCTCACGTGGCCACCTTCGCGCTGTCGGCCCGCCGGCTTTCGGCCGGTTCGGCTTCGGTCTTTCCGGCGTGAGCAGGGCCATGGCCCAGCCGCTCGCCGGCGTAGCGCTGCTCGCGGATCGGCCCCCACCACCATTTGTTGTCGAGGTACCAGTCGACGGTCCTCGCCAGGCCGCTGTCGAAATTCTCGCGCGGCGCCCAGCCCAGGTCGCGCGCAATCTTGGAGGCGTCGATGGCGTAGCGGCGGTCATGTCCAGGGCGATCGGTGACGAAGGCGATCAGATCGCGGTAGCTTTTGCCGCCCGCGCGCGGCCGCCTCAAATCGAGAAGATCGCAAATCGTCTCGACGACTGCGAGATTGGTGCGCTCGGAACTGCCGCCGACATTGTAGCTCTCGCCCGGCTGTCCCTTGGTGGCCACCAGCTCAAGGGCCCGCGCGTGGTCCTCGACGAACAGCCAGTCGCGCACATTGGCGCCGGCGCCGTAGACCGGCAGCGGCTTCTCGTCGAGCGCGTTGAGGATGACCAGCGGGATCAGCTTTTCCGGGAAGTGGTACGGCCCGTAATTGTTCGAGCAGTTGGAAAGCACCACCGGCAGGCCGTAGGTCTCGTGCCAGGCGCGCACCAGATGGTCGGAGGCGGCCTTGGAGGCCGAATAGGGCGAGGACGGCGCATAGGGCGTCTCCTCGACGAACATGCCGCCGTCGAAGGGCAGGTCGCCGAACACCTCGTCGGTCGAGACATGGTGGAAGCGGAAGCGGCCTTGGCGAGCCTCGGGCAGCCCGCGCCAGTATTCCAGCGCGGCGTTGAGGATGCGGTAGGTGCCGACGATGTTGGTTTCGATGAAGGCGCCGGGGCCATCGATCGAACGGTCGACATGGCTTTCGGCGGCCAAGTTCATGACGATGTCGATGTCGTCGCGGCGCAATATGTCGAGCACTGCGCGCTCGTCGCGGATGTCGGCCTGCTCGAAGCGATAATTGTGGGCGTTCTCGATCGGCCGCAACGATGCGAGATTGCCGGCATAGGTCAGCTTGTCGAGATTGGTGACGCGGTAGGCGGGGTTGGTGCACAGATGCCGGCAGACCGCCGAGCCGATGAAGCCGGCGCCGCCGGTGACCAAGAAATTCAGCGCGCCCTCTTGCCTCACGCGAAAACCTCTGCACTGCCGAGCAGCGGCGCCTTGCGATCCTTGTCGGAAAGCTGGAAGGCGCCGGCGAGCGACGGCCAAGCGATGCCGACGGCGGGGTCGTCGAAACGGATCGACCGGTCGTGCTCCGGCGAATAGGTATCGGTGACCTTGTACAGAATCTCGGTGTCCGGCACGAGCGTGACAAAGCCGTGCGCATATCCCTTCGGCACCAGAATCTGGTTTCCCTTCTCGGCCGAGACCTCCAATGCCGACCATTTTCCGAAGGTCGGCGACGAACGGCGGATGTCGACGACGACATCGAAGACACTGCCCCGAACGACGCGTAGCAGCTTGTCCTGGGCGCGCGGCGGCAATTGGTAGTGCAGGCCGCGCAGGACGCCGGCGGCCGCAGAGTAGGAATGGTTGTCCTGCACGAAGGTCAGATCGATGCCGGCCTGCGCAAAGCGCTCCGCATTCCAGGTCTCGCAGAAATAGCCGCGGGCATCGCCGTGCCGCTTCGGCACGATCTCAAGCACACCCTCCAGATCGAGCGTCCTGACCTCAAGCACCCTGATCCTCCATCAGATCGGCGACGCGCCTGCGCAGATAGGCGGCATATTCATTCTTGCCGAGGCGCGCCGCGCGTTCCAGCACCTTGTCGGCGTCGAGCCAGCCCTGCTCGAAAGCGATTTCCTCGGGGCAGGCGACCTTGATGCCTTGGCGATGTTCGATGGTGCGCACAAAGAATGACGCTTCGTGCAGGCTGTCATGCGTGCCGGTATCGAGCCAGGCATAACCGCGGCCGAGGCGGTGGACCTGCAGTTCGCCGCGCTCGAGATAGGCGTTGTTGACCGCCGTAATTTCTAGCTCGCCGCGCGCCGAGGGCTGGATAGTGGAGGCGATGTCGACGACCCTGTTGTCATAGAAATAGAGTCCGGTGACGGCCCAGTTGGATTTCGGCTTGAGCGGCTTTTCCTCGATCGTCAGTGCCTTGCCGGTAGCCTTGTCGAACGAAACCACGCCGTAGCGCTCCGGGTCCTCGACATGGTAGGCGAAGACCGAAGCCCCGCTTGCGCGCGATGCCGCGGCCCGGCAGAGCTTGGACAGCCCATCGCCGAAATAGATATTGTCGCCGAGGATCATCGAAACATTGTCCCTGCCGATGAAATCGCGACCGATGATGAAAGCCTCGGCCAGGCCATTGGGCTGCGGTTGTTCGGCATAGGAAAGCTCTAAGCCGAATTCAGAGCCGTCGCCGAGCAGAGCCTGGAAGACCGGCAAGTCACGCGGCGTCGAGATGACCATGATCTGACGTATTCCCGCGAGCATCAGCACGCTCAGCGGGTAATAGATCATCGGTTTGTCGTAGATTGGCAGGATTTGCTTGGAAACCGCTATCGTGAGCGGATAGAGGCGTGTTCCACTCCCCCCGGCCAGGATTATTCCTTTCAACAGGCTCTCCGTCGAACTGCCGGGGCATGCCCGGATATCGAGCTGCCCGCGGGTCGAGTTTCGTGTGTCGGCTCGTTAGTTATATCCCCGCATGTACTAACATCGGATTTAATGGCGCCACTTGCAGCCTCGTCGGGCTGGAGGAACTGGCCAGGCGGCCGATTGCGCACACAGAAAGCCGGACACGAAAAAGCCGGCGGGTTTTCGGGCCGCCGGCCGTTTTCCATTTTGCTCGAGCTCAGCCGCGCTTGAGCAGCGCCCACACGGCCGGCACGAGGCTGGCGGCCAGAGCCACCTTGATCAGGTCGCCGGCGATGAAGGGCAGGACGCCGAACTGCCAGGACTTCTCCGGTCCGATGAGCATGGCCAGCCAGGCAAAGCCCATGGCCATCATCAAGACCTCGGCCGTCAGCATGGCGCCGAACAGCTTGAAGGGATTGCGGTCCCAGCCGCGATCGGCGGCCCAGCCGGCGATCGCCGCCATGACCACGAAGCCGGCGAGGTAGCCGCCGGTGGAGCCCAGCATATAGGCGATGCCGATGCCCTTTTCCGGCGTGCCCTGGAAGACGGGCAGGCCCGCGGCGCCCTCGGCGAGATAGAGAACGAGCGTCGCGACGGCCAGCCGCAGGCCGAACGCCGAGGCAATCAACAGCACGGCGAGCGTCTGCAGCGAAATGTCGACCGGGCCGAGCACCACTTTCGTCTTGGCCGAAAGCGTGAGCAGCAGGGTTCCGGCGAGCGCCAGAAAGAGCTGCGTGGCGAGCCGGGCAGCGCCCCGATCCGGCAGAGTGAGAGAAACAAGCGGACGCATCGTGGTTGCAGTTACCATGGTCTTCCCCGTTGTGGCTGATTTGCTGGCTCTGATTTTCCTATATTGGCTTCCGCATCGAGCGGCAATCGTTTTGCCGCATTGCAACGGAGCCGGGCATGGCCCTTGAATTCGACACCAGCTTCGACCCGGCCTATGGCCAGGCGGTCACGGTTGCGCCGGACGTGCTGCGCATCACCGCCAGAAATCCGAGCCCGTTCACCTTCCACGGCACCAACAGCTATATCGTCGGACGCGATGCGCTGGCGGTGATCGACCCAGGGCCGGAAGACGACGCCCAGCTCGAAACACTGCTGGCGGCGATCCGCGGCAGGCCGGTCAGCCACATCTTCGTCAGCCACACCCATCGCGACCATTCGCCTTTGGCGGCACGGCTGAAAGAGCGCACCGGCGCTCCTTTGCTTGCCGAAGGCCCGCATCGGCCGGCGCGCGCCTTGCGCATCGGCGAGGTCAATCCGCTCGACGCCAGCGCCGATCTGGGCTTCATTCCCGATGTCGCGCTGGCCGACAATGATCTCACCCAGGGCGATGGCTGGGCAATCCGCACCGTGCTTACGCCCGGTCACACCGCCAATCATGCGGTGTTCGCCCTCGAGGGAACCGGAACCCTGTTTTCAGCCGACCATGTCATGGCCTGGTCGACCTCTATCGTCGCGCCGCCGGACGGCGCCATGGCCGACTATATGAGTTCCCTCGACAAGCTCCTCGCGCGCGACGACCGTCTGCTGTTGCCGGGCCATGGCGGGCCCGTGACCAGGCCCGGCAGCTTCATGCGCGGCCTGAAGACCCACCGCAAGATGCGCGAAAGGGCGATCCTGGAGCGCGTCCGCGCCGGAGACAGGACGATCAAGGAGATGGTCGCGGCGATCTATCGCGACACCGATCCCCGCCTGCACGGCGCTGCGGCCCTGTCGGTGCTCGCCCATCTCGAGGACCTCGTCGCGCGCGGCCTGGTCGCGACCGAGGGCGAGCCCGCAATCGACGGCATTTTCACGCCCGCATAGCTATTGCGCGGGCGCCGGGCCTACCTGCCCCGCCACTTCCTGATCGAGCTCGCCCAGGAATTCGGTGATGCGCGCGGCATTGTCGCCGAGGTCATAGCGGCCGTAGCGCGAGGCCGAGCGCATGTCGACGGTCACCGATTCGCCGTCGTCGGTTACGCGGATAGCGACGTCGGCCGGCAGTCCGAGCACGAAACCTTTGGCCAGAGCATTGATCGTCGCCTCGCTTTGCCCGTTGATGTCGGGATAAGGCGCCGTCAGCTGCCAGTCGCGGCGGTCGAGCACGGTTTCGACAGCATCGACGACGGTCTCGAACGGCAGATTGTAGCTGCGCCCGCTGACCAACGGATAGGCATCGGCCTGCAGGCGCTGCTCACCCGGCGTCGGCGGCGACAACTCGTTCATGTCGCCGGTGCGGTCGCTGATGTCCAGCGCCGGCGGATCGTCGAGATCGGTCGAGATGTCGCGCAGCGGCGGATAGATCGTCGCCCAGTAGACGGCGACGCCGTAGGGCGCGAGCACCAGAAGCGCCAGCAGCGCGCCGACGCTGAGATCGCGGCCGCCGCGATCGCCAAAACTCCAGACCCGCGAAAGGCCAAGGCCAGCGAGCAGCAGGGCCTGCGCCGCAAGCAGCGCGACGAGCGCAAGCACCCACAGGAAAGGCAGTGTCTCGACAAGATCGAGCCGGTAAGCGGTCACAACAGTCAGCAAAAGGACGAGCGAAAATACCCCGATCCGCCGCGACCAGCCGGCCGCCCTCGACGTCTGTCGTTCAGGAATTGTCGCCATCGTGTGCCGCATTACCCCAGTCCGAACCGAGACTTAGAGGTTTTTGGCGCCGGCTTGAAGCCGAAAGATCGAACATTTTATCAATCGGTCGGCAGGCGATAGTCCCTGAACTGGTCGCGCAAGCTGGTCTTCTGGATCTTGCCGGTAGCCGTATGTGGAATTTCGCCGACGAAGGCGACGTCATCGGGCATCCACCACTTCGCAACCTTGCCGCTCATGAAGGTCAGGATGTCTCCCTTGCTCGGCTCTCGGCCGGGCTTGCGCACCACGACGAGCAAGGGCCGCTCGCCCCACTTGGAATGCGGGACGCCGATCGCAGCCGCCTCCGCAACGTCCGGATGGCTGACGGCCAGATTTTCGAGATCGATGGTCGAGATCCACTCGCCGCCTGACTTGATGACGTCCTTGGCGCGATCGGTGATCTGCATGTAGCCGCTGGCGTCGATATGGGCTACGTCGCCGGTGTCGAACCAACCATCGGCATCGAACTGATCGGCGCCGGCGCCCCCGTAATAGGCGCACGCCACCGCAGGGCCGCGCACCTTGAGATGCCCGAAGGTCTTGCCGTCCCAGGGCAGCGCGTTGTCGGCGTCGTCGGTCACTTTCATTTCGACGCCGAAGGGCGGAAAACCCTGCTTGCCCTGGATGTCCAGGCGCGCCTCGCCTGTCAGTGTCTCGTATTGCGGCTTCATGGTGCAGAGCGTGCCGAGCGGCGACATTTCGGTCATACCCCAGGCATGCACCACCTGGACATCGTAATTGTCATGGAACTTGGCGGTCATGGCGCGCGGGCAGGACGAGCCGCCGATGACGACCTTCTTCAGATAAGGCAGCTTCTTGCCCGTCTCCTCCAGATATTGCAGCAGCATCATCCAGACGGTCGGCACGGCGGCGCTGAAGCTCACCCGCTCGGTATCGAGCAGCTCATAGATCGAGGCGCCGTCCATCCTGCAACCCGGCATCACCAGCTTGGCGCCGATCATCGGGCCGCTCTGGCCGAGACCCCAGGCATTGGCGTGGAACATCGGCACCACGGGCAGGATCACATCCCGGGTCGACATGCCCATGGCATCGGGCATGGCGGCCATCATGGCATGAAGAACATTGGAGCGGTGGCTGTAAAGGACGCCCTTCGGGTCGCCTGTCGTGCCCGAGGTGTAACACATGCCGGCGGCGGTGTTCTCATCGAACGTCTTCCAGGCAAAGGCGCCATCGGCCTCGGCCAGCCATTCCTCATAGGCTACGGCATTTGCCAGCGACGTTTGCGGCATATGCGCCCGGTCGGTCAGCACGATCACCTGTCTCAGCGAGCGAACCGCGCCGGCGATCTTTTCCAGGATCGGCACGAAGGTCAGGTCGACGAAGATCGCCTTGTCCCCGGCATTGTTCATGATCCAGGCGATCTGCTCGGGAAAAAGCCGCGGGTTGAGCGTGTGGTAAATCGCGCCGATGCCCATGATGCCATACCAGGCCTCGATATGGCGGGCCGTGTTCCAGGCAAGCGTGGCTATGCGGTCGCCAAGCGCGAAGCCGTCACGCTCCAGCCGTTGCGCCACCTTGAGCGCCCTGCGATGAATTTCGGCATAGGTGGTGCGCACGATCGGCCCCTCGATCGAGCGCGAAACGATCTCGCGGCTACCATGTTGACGTTCGGCATGGTCGATCAGCTTGTGGCAAAGCAGCGGCCATGGCTGCATCAGTCCGAGCATCCGTTCCTCCCGTTGCGCTTTCGCGTCGTTGTTTCACGCATTGTGAAACGATCCGGCAGATTGTCCAGCGGCGATAAGTTCAAGACGGTGGATGGAATGAAGACCCTGCGAAAACCGCCATAATCCGGCCATCGTCGCCGTTAAGTTTCATTAACGGGCTGGGTGAGATTGGCGAATGGAGTAATTCGCATGGACGCGCAGCTCGACGAAAAGACCCTCGAAAGCACGCTTGCCGAAAGTCTGGACGATCTGACGCCGGACACCAAAACCGTTTCCGAAGATGAGTTTGCCGAAGTCGTTGGCGGCGCGCTTGAGGCCGTCGGCGGAACCTTGCTGTTCAAGATGCGCGTTGAAAACGGCGCCGAGGGCGAGCATGTCGCGGCCGCCTGCATTGGCGACGCCGGCAATCGCCAGTTCCTGCTGCTCACACTGCCGACCTCCGGCGGCGCGCTCAAGGTCGAAACCGCGGCGAGAAGCACCAATCCAGTCGCAGGCATTGCCGCCGCCTATGCCGGCCTCATGGATGCCTTCAAGACGGCCGCCTGACGGCTGGGCGACAGACGTTCAAGGAATGGTGATGAGGCCTCGCGCCGCGCGAGCTTGCGCGGTGCGCTTGCCCGACACATCTAAATCTCCCGCAAGGAGACCTTTCATGGACAAGCTCGCCAACCCCGCCCCCGGATTCCAGCGCAACCCGGACAAGGTAATCACCATCGAACCCTATCGCGGCACTGTCACGGTGCGCGCGGGCGACACCGTCATCGCCAGATCGACCCGGGCCAAGGTGCTGTCGGAACCGCCATATCCGGCAGCCTTCTATATCCCGTTCGACGACATCGATTTTAAAAGGCTCGTCGGCACCGAGCACTCGACGCATTGCCCGTACAAGGGCGATGCCAGCTACTGGAGCGTCCAGGCCGCCGGCGAGGCCGGCAAGGACGCGATGTGGGCTTACGAGCAGCCATTCGACGAAATGATCGAGATCCGCGACCACGGCGCGTTCTACACGAACAAGGTGACGGTCGAAGCCAAGCCCGACTGAGCGATAGGCTGGATTATTGCAGACGTTGAGATTGGCCGAAACGCCATTCGGTCGTCATTCCAGGGCGGAGCAGGAGCGAAGCTCCGTCGCGAAGACCCTGGAATGACGACGCTACGATCCTCGCGCGCCGCGTCGTCAATCCGTCGTGCCGTCGTTGCCCACGCCTTCCGCATCGTCCAGGCGAACGAAGGTCATGCCCTTCTGCTTCAAGGCGAGCAGCCCCTGAACCACCCCCTCGCCGGCCGCATGGGTCGGCTGGTTGATGTGAGCGATGATGACGTCGCCGTCCTTGGCGGCGGCGATGCGGTGTGCCGTCTCCTTCGCGCCGAGTAGCGAGCCGCCGTCGGCATTGACCGAGAAACCCGCGATCTTGAAGCCCAGCTTGCGGATCATGGCGATCGCCGAGGGGCTGTATTCGGCGGTGGCGCCGCGAAACCATTTGGGCGCCGGCCCGCCCGCGCTGGCCAGGGCGGCGGCGCCGGATTCAACCTCGGCCTGCACGGCGTCCGGACTGCCGGCACTGCGGATGCCGTAGATCTTCCGCGGCGTATCGACCGCCGGAATGTGGTGGCCACCATGGTTTTCCAATTCGAACAGATCAGGATGCGCCCGCATGATCTCGACGGCGGCGGCGTTGCGCTTGAGCCAAATGCCGGTGACGAAAATCGTCGCCGGTATTCCGTTGTCGACAAGTGCCGAAAGTATCCGTGTGTCGGTCTTGCCGCCGCAGGCGTCGAGCGTAAGGGCGACGCGGCCGGCGCCTTCAACGCCCTGCGGTTTCAGATGCAGCGTCGGCTCGACCAACGTCGCGGCATTGCCTGCCGACGCGGTGAACAGCGACAGCGCCATCGCGCAAAGAGCGTTTCTAAGCAAACCCATCATCCATTCCAAGCCGGGGCGCCCGGGCATTCGCCGCGACGCGCCAAGAACGCCTGCCCTACAAGACTTGTCTCAACAGACTGGCATCTAGGCAAAAATAGGGACGGCAAACAGCGCAAAAGGCAGCAGTCGCGAAAAATTGCTTAGGCCTTAGACCGCGGTTTGCTGGACCGTCTCCGTCCGCGCCAGCAATTCGAGCGCGGCGTCGACGACCGGATCCACCTCCAGGCGCCAGACGCAACAAGCCTTGTTGGGGTCGGGCCGTTCGCACAGGTCACCGCCAACGCAGTCGCAAGGCATGGCCGGGCTCATCGAGATGCTGGGGGCGCCGACCGGTCCCCAGCGGGTCGGGCTCTGCAGGCCGAACAGGCCGACGACAGGAGTGCCGGCCGCGGCTGCCATGTGCATGGGCCCACTGTCGTTGCCGAGAAACAGCCGCGCCTGCTTGAACAGCGCCGGCAAGGTTTCGAGCGGGAGCGCTCCAACCAGATTGACGATCGGCGTCTTCGCGGTCGCCATGATCGTTCCGGCCACATCTTTCTCATCCGGACCGCCGACAAGAGCGACGTCCAGGCCGGTTTCGGCCGATATACGGTCGATTGCGGCGGCAAAGCGGTCGGGCTGCCAACGGCGCCCGGGGAAGCTTGCCCCAGCGTGCACCGCGACGAAAGCGTTCGGCCGAAGTTGGAACTTGTCCATCAGCGCCAAGGCTTTCGTCGTCTCAAACGGCGGCGGCTGGATGGCTGGAACCGGCAGGCGCAGGTCTATGCCAAGCGCCTCCAGCGGCGAAAGATAACGGTACAGAAAGTGCCGCTCGCCATAGCCGAACGGCTTTGCCGTGACATTGGCCGGTCGGAGCTGGAGCCAACGCATCAGTCCATCGGGCGGCTGATATCCCACGCGGACCCGTGCACCGACCACCCCTGAGATGAACCGCGACGTCTTCGTATCGGTGATGTCGATGGCCATGTCGAAATGGTAGCCGCGCAATCTAAACAGCGTGAGAACGAGTTCCTGCGCGCGTCGCAGCGGCGTGCCGCGCATATGGGAACGGCGGAAGGTCACGACCTCCGAGGCGATGTCGTTGGCCGTAAGGAGACCGGCGAAGCGGCCGTCGCAGAGGAAGACGATGCGGGCGCCGGGATATTCGAGTTGCAGATTGCTCGCCAGCGCAGAGGCAAGAACGAGATCGCCAATCTGTTTCGTCTGCAGGATCAGGATCGAGCGGACGGGACCGGAGCGAACCGGCAACATCTTTGCCTGGGCGCCGGCCGGAGCGGAGTCCACCAAACTGGGCTGAGACGTCGACATGTGGGACCACCGCGCTTATGTGCACGCGATCGTATATACAGGACGATCAGGCCCTGGACCATAACGACACTCGCGTGCCGCCAAAAGGCGCGAGGCGGCCGACGGGCGGCACGGAATTTCAGACCGCGGCTTCCAGGACCATCTCGGTGCGCGCCAGGAGTTCCAGCGCCGCGTCTACCACCGGATCGACCTCCAGTCGCCAGACACAGCATGCCTTGCTCGGGTCGGTCCGCCGGCACAAGTCGCCGCCGACGCAGTCGCAAGGCATGGATGGCCGCAACGAGATGCTTGGCACGCCGACCGGTGCCCAGCGAACCGGATTGGTCAGTCCGAACAGGCCGACGACCGGCGTTCCCGCCGCGGCCGCCATATGCATCGGGCCGCTTTCGTTGCCGAGAAACAGCCGCGCCTCCTTGAGCAATGCTAGCAGCGTTTCCAGCCGCAGCGTACCCGCCAGGTTGACGATAGGCGTCTTCGCGGCGGCAACGATCCTGTCAGCCGCTTCGCTTTCATCGGGGCCGCCGACCAGAACCACGCGCAGGCCGGTCCCGCCGGCGATCCTGTCGATCGCCTCGGCAAAGCGCTCCGGCTGCCAGCGGCGCCCGGCGAAACTTGCTCCGGCGTGAATAGCGAAGAAGGCGTTTGGCTGGATGCGGTGCCTGGCGAGCAAAGCCAGCGCGTGCGCCGTCTCGAAGGGCAGCGGTCGGATGGCCGGCACTTTGACGCGCAGGTCGACGCCGAGCGCCTCCAGCGGCGACAAATAGCGGTAGAGATAATGTCTTTTGCCAAATCCGAAGGGCTTCATCCTGACATTGGCGGGCTGGCGTTCATGCCAGCGCAGAGGCCGGTCCGTCGGGAAATACCCGACCCTGACCGGAGCGTTGACCAGTCCGGAAATGATCCGCGAGGTTTTCGAGTCCGTGATGTCGATGGTCATATCGAAGCGATGGCGCCGCAATGTGCGTACCATGCGGAAAAGCTCGCGTCCCCGCTCGAGCGGCGAGCCGCGCATCTTGGCGCGGCTGAAGGCAACGACATCGGAAGCTATCCCGTGAGCGGTCAGGAAGCCAGCGAAATGCGCCTCGCAGAGAAACACGAGCCTGACGCCCGGATACTGAAGCTGCAGGTTCTTCGCCAGCGCCGAGGCAAGCACGATGTCGCCGATGAACTTGGTCTGCAGGATCAGGATCGACCGGAATGCGGTTGGGGAAATCTGCAACATGGGTATCCGACACCAATAAATTCGGTGTCGGATACTTCCTTGGAACGATGTCGAGATTCAGGGCCGTCACGCGCACGTTCACGTGACATTCCATACAAAATCGTAAGATAGCCCGAGCCGCTCTCGGAATGACCTCAGGCGCGTTTTGCGGAGCTCTTCGCCGCCGCCACTGCCGCCTGCGCGGCCGCCAGCCTGGCGATCGGCACACGGTAGGGCGAGCACGAGACGTAGTCGAGGCCGACCTCCTCGCAGAAGCGGATCGATGCCGGATCGCCGCCATGCTCGCCGCAGATGCCAAGCTTGATACCCGGCCGCGCCGCCTTGCCTTTTTCGGCCGCGATCCGCACCAGCTCGCCGACGCCGTCGACATCGAGCGACACGAACGGGTCCTGCTCGATGATGCCCTTCTGCCGATAGGTTTCGAGGAAGGAGGCGGCGTCGTCGCGCGAGATGCCAAAAGTCGTCTGGGTCAGGTCGTTGGTGCCGAAGGAGAAGAATTCCGCAGCTTCGGCAATGACATGGGCGCGGATGGCCGCGCGGGGCAGCTCGATCATCGTGCCAGTCAGATAATCGATCTTGGTGCCGGTCTCCTGCATGACGCTTTGCGCCACCGTATCGATGCGCGCCTTGACGTATTCGAGCTCCTTCACGAGGCCGACCAGCGGCACCATGATTTCCGGCACGACCAGCGCGCCCGCCTTGCGGCCGGCCTCGACGGCCGCCTCGAAGATGGCGCGCGCCTGCATCTCGGCAATCTCGGGATAGGAGACGGCAAGCCGGCAGCCGCGATGGCCGAGCATCGGGTTGAACTCGTGCAGCGCTTCGGTGCGCTGCCGGAGCTTATCGGCCGAAACGTTCATGGCCGTCGCGACCTCGGCAAGTTCGGCTTCGGTCTTGGGCAGGAATTCGTGCAGCGGCGGGTCGAGCAGGCGGATCGTCACCGGCAGGCCGGCCATGATCTCGAACAGCTCGAGGAAATCCGAGCGCTGCATCGGCAGGAGCTTGTCGAGCGCGGTGCGCCTGTCCTTCTCGGTGTCGGCCAGGATCATCTCGCGCATGGCGACGATACGGTCGCCGTCGAAGAACATGTGCTCGGTGCGGCAGAGCCCTATGCCTTCGGCGCCGAAGGAGCGCGCCATGCGCGCGTCGAGCGGGGTTTCGGCATTGGTGCGCACCTTCATGCGGCGTGCCGCGTCCGCCCATTCCATGATAGCGGCGAAGTCGCCGGAGAGCTCGGGCTGCAGCATGGCGACCGCACCCTTGAGCACCTGGCCGTTGCCGCCATCGATGGTGATGATGTCGCCCTTGCGAAACGTCTGGCCCATCGAAAGCAGCGTGCCGGCCTTGTAGTCGACGCGCAAAGAGCCGGCGCCCGACACACAGGGCTTGCCCATGCCGCGCGCCACCACGGCGGCATGGCTGGTCATGCCGCCGCGCGTGGTGAGGATGCCCTCGGCGGCATGCATGCCGTGGATGTCCTCCGGGCTGGTCTCGATGCGCACCAGGATCGCTTTGCGTCCCTGCGCCCTGGCGTCCTCGGCATCGGCGGACGAAAAGACGATCTCGCCAGTGGCGGCGCCAGGCGAGGCCGGCAGGCCCATGCCTATGACATCCCGCGCGGCCTTCGGATCGATGGTCGGATGCAGCAGCTGGTCGAGCGACGCCGGATCGATGCGGGCGACCGCCTCCTCCTTGGTGATCAGCCCATCCTTGGCCATGTCGACGGCGATCTTCAGCGCCGCCTTGGCCGTGCGCTTGCCGGAGCGCGTCTGCAGCATCCACAATTTGCCGCGCTCGATGGTGAATTCGAGGTCCTGCATGTCGCGATAGTGCTTTTCCAGCCGGTCGGAGATGTCGACGAAAGCCTGGAAGGCGTCGGGCATGAGCTTCTGCAGCGACGGCTTGTCGGAGCCGGCGGCGATGCGCGCCGACTCGGTGATGTTCTGCGGCGTGCGGATGCCGGCCACCACGTCCTCGCCCTGCGCATTGACCAGGAATTCGCCGTAGAGCTGCCTGTCGCCGGTCGAGGGATTGCGGGTGAAGGCGACGCCGGTGGCCGAGGTATCGCCCATATTGCCGAACACCATGGCTTGGACATTGACGGCCGTGCCCCAGCTTTCGGGAATGTCGTGCAGGCGGCGATAGGTGATGGCGCGGCTGTTCATCCAGCTCGAGAACACGGCGCCGATCGCGCCCCAGAGCTGCTCGCGCGGATCCTGCGGGAACGGCTTGCCTAGCTCTTCCTCGACCTTGGCCTTGTAGAGCGAAATCACGCCTTGCCATTCCTCGGCCGTCAGCTCGGTGTCGAGCTCGTGACCGAGGCTCGCCTTCTGGTCCTCGAGGATTTCCTCGAACACTTCATGGTCGAGGCCCATCACGACGTCGGAATACATCTGGATGAAGCGGCGGTAGCTGTCATAGGCAAAACGCGCATCGCCGGAATCGGCGGCCAAAGCCTCGACAGTCTCGTCGTTGAGGCCGAGATTGAGCACCGTGTCCATCATGCCGGGCATCGAGGCGCGGCCGCCGGAACGCACGGAGACCAGAAGCAGCTTCGAGGGATCGCCGAAGCGGCGGCCGGTGATCCGGCCGATATGGTCAAGCGCGGAGACGACATCGGCTTCGAGCGCGGCAGGATAGGTGCGGCCATTGGCGTAGTAGGCGTTGCAGACCTCGGTGGTGATGGTGAAACCTGGCGGCACCGGCAACCCGAGGCTGCACATCTCGGCCAGATTGGCACCCTTGCCGCCGAGAAGGTTGCGGTCGCCGGCACGGCCTTCAGCGGCGCCGTCGCCGAAGGTGTAAACCCACTTGGTCATGCTTGCCCTCCAATTCGTGGAAGATGGAAAACATCCGGACCATGGCCCGGTTCCCGCCGTCCCCGACCGAGCGATAGGGTGCTGCAGTGCGAAAGGCAAGGCACCGGCAAAGCAAGCGCGGCCGCTACAATCGATTAAGCAAAAGCTGCGTCAAAAAGACTTGCCGGAGGGTGCGGCGCCGTTCTAGAACATAACGGGAACATAGTGGAGTATCGCGATGAAACTCAACGGAAAACTCGACTATCTGGAACTGCCGGCGACCGGCGGCACGCTGGACAGCGTCAAATCCTTCTACAGCGCTGCCTTTTCATGGTCGTTCACCGATTACGGCCCGACCTACTCGGCCTTCGCCGAAGGGCTCGACGGCGGTTTCCAGGCCGATGCCGGCGAAGCGCCGGCCAAGCCACTTCCCGTGCTCTACTGCGAAAATCTCGAGGAAACGCTGGACGCGGTCGAAAGTGCCGGCGGCACCATCGTCAAGCCGATTTTCGCCTTTCCCGGCGGCAGGCGGTTTCATTTCACCGATCCGGCCGGCAACGAGCTGGCTGTCTGGGGATATTAGATCTGGGGATATTAGAAAAGACGCGGATTTCGAGGTATTTTTTTGCTGTTGACAGTCGGGCTCACTCCAATAAGTAGCGGCGATCTTCCAACGGCAAAGCAGACTGATGAAATTCGGGTCAAGCGGCGTTCGAGGTTTGGCTTCCGAATTGGTTGGAAGGCCAAGCGGACTTTACAGCGAGGGTTTTGCCCGGCGCTTGCGGGCGACCGGATTTGAGCAAGGCAAGATCTTCGTCGGGCGCGACTTGCGCGACAGCAGTCAGAGGATTGCCGAGGATTGCATGGCCGCAGTGGCCGCAGCCGGCTTCCAGCCGGTCGATTGCGGTCCTATCCCGACACCCGCGCTTGCCTTTTACGCCCGCCAGCACGGCGCCGCGGCCCTGATGGTGACCGGATCGCATATTCCGGCCGACCGCAACGGCATCAAGTTCTATGCGCCGAAGGGCGAGATCGACAAGGCCGATGAAGCCGCGATCACCTTTTATGTCGATGAACTGTCGCCCCGATATCCCTGGCCGCCGGCCCGTGCGGATTGGCAGGCCGGCCATGAACAGGCGCTCGCGGCCTTTCGGGACCGGGTCGGCTCCATTCTTCCGCCGCGCGCCCTTTCCGGGCTGAGGCTCGGCGTCTACCAGCACAGTTCCGTGGCGGCGGAGCCGCTGGTCGAGGCGCTGCGATCCTATGGCGCCGACGTTATCCCCGTCGGGAAGACAGAAACCTTCGTGCCGGTCGACACGGAGGCGGTCGGCCAGGAAACCATGGCGAAGGCGAAAGACTGGGTGCGCGAGTTCGATTTCGACGCCGTGTTGTCGACGGATGCCGATGCCGACCGCCCTCTCGTCATCGACGAAAACGGCGAGCTGTTTCGCGGCGACCTGATCGGGCTGGCCACGGCCCTGTTTGTGCGCGCCGACGTCGTGGTGACGCCGGTCACCTCCAACTCGGGCATCTCCGAGGCTTTCGGATTCAGCGTCAAGAGAACGAAGGTTGGATCGCCTTTCGTCATAGAAGGAATGGAGGCCGCGCGGCAGGCAGGTGGCATCGTTGTCGGCTTCGAGGCCAATGGCGGGGTGCTGCTCGGATCGGACTGCCTTTTGAACGGCAAGACATTGTCGGCGCTGCCGACGCGGGATTCGTTTCTGCCGATCCTGGCGGTGCTGGGCACGGTCGCATCGACGGGAAGATCGCTGTCCAGCCTGCGCGAAACCTGGAACCTTCCGGTCTGCGCCAGCGAGCGGCTCGAAAACTTCCCGGTCGAGAAATCGCACGGCCTGATGCGCAAGCTCACCGACCGCGACACATTGCAGAAATTCCTTGCGCCCTTCGGCGCCGTCGCGGACGTTGATGAGACAGACGGCCTCAGGGCGCGAATGACCAGCGGCGAGATCATCCATCTGCGGCCTTCCGGCAACGCTCCCGAATTTCGTTGCTACGCCGAGGCTGGCAGCCATGACAGGGCAACCGAAATTGTGGCAATAGCCCTCGAACGGGCGCGGGACACCGGACTGGCAGACGAGCGAGAGGTCGTTGAATGAAAGTGGTTCCCGTCATCATCAGCGGTGGCGCCGGGTCGCGGCTGTGGCCGGCGTCCAGGCAATCGCACCCGAAACCCTTCCTCAAGGTTGCGGATGGGCGCTCGCTGATCCAGCACACCGTGCTGCGGGCGGCCTCGCTGAAGGACGTCGCGGCGCTCGTCGCGGTAACGTCGAAGGATCATCTTTTCCTGACAAAAGACGACTTCGACGAACTTTCTCCGGCGGTTCCGCCGCATACTTTCCTGCTCGAACCGGAAGGGCGGGACACCGCCGCCGCGGTTGCCGCGGCCGTCATCCATGCCAACGCAACGCAGGGTCCGGACGCAATTCTGTGCGTTTTCCCGGCGGACCATATGATCGGCGACCTACCCGCCTTCACGAACGTCATGGACCGGGCCATCGAGCATGCGCGGCAGGGGCTGATCGCCACTCTTGGCATAAGGCCCAGCCGTCCGGACACCGCCTTCGGCTATATCGAGGCCGATGGCGAGAAGGTCATCCGTTTCGTGGAGAAGCCGAACCTCGACACGGCCAAGGCTTACCTGGCATCGGGGCGTTTCTTCTGGAACGCCGGCATCTTCTGCTTCAAGGCGCGGACCATGCTCGATGCCATGGCCGCGCACTGTCCAGCCGTTCTCGAGGCGGTTGCAGCAAGCTATGAGCACGGCCAGTTCAACAACAATGGGGATACCGACAGGATCGATCTTTCGCCTGAGCATTTCGCGCTGGCGCCCCGCATCTCGCTCGATCACGCGGTGATGGAGAAGACGCGCAACCTTGCGGTGGTTCCCTGCGAGATGGAGTGGAACGACATCGGGTCGTGGAATGCGATGGCGGAACTGACCCCGGCGGACGGCCGCGGGAACAGGATACGCGGGGACGTCCACACGGTCGACACGGCCGGCAGCTACATCAGCTCGGACAAGCGCGTCATCGGCACCGTCGGCGTCAGCGACCTGGTGATCGTGGATTCGCCGGACGCGTTGCTGGTGGCATCCCGCGACCGGGTCCAGGACGTCAAGAAACTGTTCGAAGGGCTGAAGGCTTCGGGGCATGAGGCGCATCTGCTTCACTCGACCGTGCACCGGCCATGGGGCACCTACACGGTTCTGGAGGAAGGCGACCGCTTCAAGATCAAGCGCATCGAAGTCAAGCCCGGGCGGCGGCTCAGCCTGCAGATGCACCACCATCGTTCGGAGCACTGGGTCGTGGTCAGCGGTACGGCGAAGGTTGTCAATGGCGACCAGGAACTGTTCCTGGCGACAAACCAGTCGACCTACATTCCTTGCGGCCACAGGCACCGGCTGGAAAACCCGGGCAAGATCGACCTGGTGATCATCGAGGTTCAGAGCGGCGACTATCTCGGCGAGGATGACATCGTGCGCTTCGACGACGTATATGGTCGCGCATAGCGGTTCATTGGTCCGCATGGCTGGGGCGGGCAAGCACAGAAGCAGGGCTTGGGGAGACATTATCAAAACATACTGAGAGCATTTGATGACAAAGACAGCATTGATAACCGGCGTTACCGGGCAGGACGGCGCATATCTGGCCGAGCTTCTGCTCGCGAAGGGTTACGAGGTCCACGGACTTGCTCGACGGTCGAGCACGGCCGACGTCAACACCACGCGCCTGAAATGGCTGGGCATCGAGAAGGACGTGCGGATCGTGGACGGCAACCTGACGGACCTGTCGGGCCTGGCTCGAACCATGCGCGACATCAGGCCGGACGAGGTCTACAACCTTGCCGCACAGTCGTTCGTCAAATCCTCATGGCAGCAGCCGATCCTGACGGGCAACGTCACCGGCATCGGCGTCACCAATGTCCTGGAGGCGCTGCGTCTCGAAATCCCCTCGGCGCGTTTCTACCAGGCGTCGTCGTCGGAAATGTACGGCCTGATCCAGGAGCCGATGCAGTCGGAAACCACGCCTTTCTACCCTCGCTCGCCTTACGCGGTGGCGAAGCTTTACGGTCACTGGATCACCGTCAATTACCGCGAAAGCTTCGGCCTGCACGCTTCGAGCGGCATCCTGTTCAACCACGAATCGCCGCTTCGCGGCATCGAGTTCGTGACCCGCAAAGTCACGGATGCGGTCGCGCGCATCAAGAAGGGCCTGGCCAAGGAACTGCGGCTGGGCAACATCGACGCCAAGCGCGACTGGGGCCACTCGAAAGACTATGTCCGCGCCATGTGGCTGATGCTGCAGCAGGACAAGGCCGACGACTATGTGGTCGCCACCGGCAGGACGACGACGGTGCGCGACATGTGCCGCATCGCCTTCGAGCATGTCGGGCTGAAGATGGACGACCACCTGGTTATCGATCCCGACCTGTTCAGGCCGGCGGAAGTCGAGATCCTGCTCGGCAACCCTGCCAAGGCGAAGGCGAAGCTTGGATGGGAGGCGACGATCTCGCTGGAAAAGATGATCTGCGAAATGGTGGATGCGGATCTCGAGCGGCACACCCTCCCGCCGAAACGCGGGTGATCGGAAGCCCTTTTGCCAACATGGTCAGTACGTTGACGCATCGCATCTTGATAACCGGGGCCAGTGGGTTTGTCGGCACGGCACTGTTGCAGCTGCTGGAGCGGGAGCACGCTGGCTGCAAGGTGTTCGCGCTCGGCAATGGCGAAGGGCGGCGAAACCCAATCGATTTGCGGGACCGGGAGGCGATCGATGATGCCGTTCGCGAAATCCAACCTACCGCGCTTGTCCATTTGGCCGCGGTCGCCGCTCCTTCCGATGCACGCAACGCGCCACGGCATGCCTGGGACGTGAATGTAACGGGAACGATGAACCTGGCCGAATCGGTGATGCGCCATGCTCCGGAGGCCAGGTTCGTATACGTTGGCAGCTCGGAGGCCTATGGGGCCTCGTTCAAAAGCGCGACTGCTCCTGTGACGGAAAACGCACCGCTCCGGCCGGTGAACGTCTACGGCGCCACCAAAGCTGCCGCGGACCTTATGATCGGTCAGATGTCCTATGATGGCTTGCGCGCCATTCGCTTTCGGCCATTCAACCACACCGGCCCAGGCCAATCCAACACCTATGTGGTCTCAGATTTCGCCCGCCAGGTCGCGGAAATCCGGTCGGGCAAGGGCGAGCCGGTCATTCATGTCGGAAACCTCGAAGCCGAACGCGACTTCCTCGACGTTCGCGACGTCGTGCGCGCCTATGCGATCGCCGCGATCCAAGACTCTGAGACCGGGCCTGATTGTGTCTACAACATCGCGTCCGGGCGGCCGCGCAGAATTCGAGATGTCCTGGACGCACTTATTGCACAGTCCGGCATCGACATCGAAGTCCGCACGGACACGCAAAGGCTCCGTTCGAACGAGATCCCCGTCGCCTGCGGCGATGCATCAAAAGCGCGCGAAAGGCTGAACTGGACACCTTTGGTGCCATTCGAGCAAACAATAGCCGATGTTTTAGAATATTGGCGTCGGATATGCAGCAGGCAATGAACTACCTTCGCTAAGCCAATTGTATGGGATTTTTCCTCGTGAAACTTGCGATCATCTCAAGTTACCAGCGTGACTGCGGCATCGCCCAATATGTAGAACACCTTGAAGGTCCGCTACGCGAATTGCTAGGCGGTAATCTTTCGATAGCCCCTCTGCCCGTTGACCTGCTGCGATCGTCGGGGCCGATGGCTCATTCTATGGCGCAAAGTGCGCTAGCAGAATCGCTGGCCGTAATCTCAAAGGCAGACGTTGTGGTGATAGAACTTGAGCCCGGGCTGTTCGGCCGCTCTCAGAGGCAGATATGGGCGACACTGAAATCAATAATTGAAGTCAGCAAACGGATAGTTATTACTTATCATACTGTACCCACACCTCCCCCATCGCTCCCGAAAAGCCTTCGGTCTCTAGTGCATTTGGCAAGGCACACTTATGGCCAAACTGTTTTTCGTCGATTATTGCGAGCAATTCGATCAAACCAGAAAAAGTTCGCCCATATCGTCCAGACTCGCCGCGAAAAAACTCGTCTTACGCTTCTGGGCGTCGATCCGGAGCGCATTTTTGACATGCCACTGTCCTATTTTACGCGAGCGGAGAAGGCAGAGTTCGATCACGAGCATTATCGCCAAAAGTTGGACGATATATATGGAACATCCGGGCAGAAGGTGCTCGGCGTCTTCGGATTTCTTGGTGGAATTAAGGGTACTAAAGTCGCCTTGCGCGCGCTCGACCACCTGCCGGTAGACTATCATATTCTCATTGTAGGAGGTCTTCACCCTGAAACGGTGGTGCATGCGACTAGCGAGCAGCCCCCTATCCAAGACATAGCCAAGCTTCTCGAGCCAACTTTTAACGCCGGAGAACGAGATGGAGCCGATGCCAAGCGCTCCGCATTGCTAAAGCGCGTTCACTTTGCCGGCGCAGTCGATAATCGCACCTTCGCCGAGCTTATGGTGGGCTGCGACGCTATTCTTCTGCCTTACGAGGAAGTCGGCCAGACATCGTCCGGCCCAGCCTCACAAGCACTCGATTTGAAGCGTCCTATCTATTGCACCAGAACCGGTGCGTTTCGTGAACTAGGAAAATACGCCAAAGACGCCCTCAGCTTTTTCGAGATAGGCAACCACCTCGAATTGGCGCAGAAAATATACCGCCAAGACGCAATGCTGCCTATGCGCGCACAAGCACGGGCGCGCTATGCTGATACTGTAACCGTCGAAGTGCGGGCGCAGATGTATGTTGAGGCGGCCAAGTGTACGCAACAAAACTAGTGTCGCTCTGAAGGCCTGCTTCCCAACTTACCCCACTATCTGGCCATGCTCAAGCATGATTCTGCGGTTGCAGAACTGATCAAGAATATCGCTCGAATGGGATGCTAGTATTACGATGCTCGCCCGCTCAACGAACTCGGCCATTCTCTTTCGTGCCTTGGTTTGGAATCCGACATCGCCGGCCCCAAACACTTCGTCGACAACCAGCACCTCCGGGTGAACGGCCGTTGCGACAGCAAAAAGCAAGCGGGTGGTCATGCCTGCGGAATAAGTCCTAATCGGAACATTCAAAAAATTGCCCAGCTCCGTGAAAGCCTCAATGTCTGGTATCGATGCTTCTGCTTCCTCGAAGGTGGCTCCGAGGAGCATGGACATACGACGAATGTTTTCATAGCCACTCAAATCAGGTAGCGCGCCCGTACCGAGGCCGAAGACAGTTGCTATACGCCCGGTAACTGTGATTTTCCCCAGGGTAGGCTCGAAAATTCGGGCAATTGTCTTGAGCAGTGTCGTCTTACCGGACCCGTTGTGTCCGACGAGTCCGAGCCGGTCTCCGTTCGTCAGCCTAAGTGAAACATCCCTAAGAGCAGTCACCTCGACGGTCGTTCGCCCCTCTCGGGACAGCAGACCTCCAGTGCCGACGTTGATCAACTGATTTCGAAGGGACGTCGCACCCACACCATAGATTGGGTACCTGACCGTCACATTTTCAAGTAAGACTTCAGCCATCACATCCAATACGGCAAGCGTGCGCCCTTGGCGCCGGTTATCCAAAGAGCGGCGATCCAGAGTGCGATTCCAGTACCGACGACAACCAAATAGCTTATGAGACTCGGGACATCGCCCATCATCGGATCCCTGATAATGGTTATCCAGTGGGCTAAGGGATTGAAAAGCATCACTTCCTTTATAGGACCCAACTGCCTGGACTCATAGAGAACAGGCGTCAGGAAAAATAACATTGGCATGATAGCGGCCACCAGCGGCTCAACGTCTCGATACCTCGCCCCTATGAAGCCTATGACTTGTGCTGCCGCAAATAAGTTGCCGACAACGAGGACAAGAGCCGGCAATGCGAGTAGCATTGTCCAACTCCAGTGAGAGGGGATTATGATCCAAACAGCTGCCAGAACAATCGTGTTGTGGCCGAGCATTACAAGTTGCCTCAAAAGCAGCTCGCTCGAAAATGAAAAACGGGGCGCATAGATACTTGTCAGAGTGGCAGCGTTTCGCTGAAAAACGCCGCTGGCCTCCGTGATCGTGCCAGCAATAAATTGCCAAGTTATAAGTCCTACCGTGAGCATTGGCACAAAGCGCTGGACAGGCATCTCCAAAAGGACACTCCAGACCAGACCTAGTCCGACGACACCAACCGCAGTCCCCAGGACCAACCACAACGGGCCGAGCACGCTCCTTCGGTATCGCGCAACGGTGTCTGTCCATGCGAAGTACAGCGCGGTCTGTCTTCGTGACCAAGCGCCACGAAGATCGCCAGTACCACCCAATACCGCTTCAGAGAATGATTTTCCTGGCCTGCTAGCCCGAGACATTCCTACATCCAAATTTGTGTTCCTAGCAGCGCGCCGTTTGCGGTCGTACCTATAGGTACGTTCAGATGGTGAGTCGAGCCAGCATATCACCGCTCAATACGGCGCGAGTTGGGCAGTTGCACGAAAGAGATCGGCGTTCGCCCATGGCCTGACGCTGGCTCGTTGCGGATGGAGGGAAATGAGTGCTACGAACCAACCCACTCAATTCTGGGGCAGTAATATGCGCGTAATGGACGAGCAAATTGTCGACGACTTCATGCGGGAACTCGACCGGATTGAAAAGTATGCGCCGATGCTTGGATCCTATTCTCGGGTCGATCCTGAAGTAGTCGAACATGAGCAGGCAGGGCACCACTTTCGTTTCGTCACATTTCATCGAGAATCTAAGAACTGGTATCCAGCGGGATTGAAGGAATGGTCCCTCATACAGATGGACTCAACGAACTTCGTTTGCCCGAACGACGTGGTCTTCGACTTAGGCTGCAACGCGGGTTATCTAACTACATGGTTTGCCCTTCGCGCACTGCGCGGTCATGTCCACGCCTTTGATCCTTATCCTTGGAACGCGGCATCCACGCGCACCCAAACGAGATTAAACAGCCTCTCCAACGTCACGGTCCATGCAGTCGGCATTGGTCCGGAACGGAAGACGATCAGAGCGCCAGTGCTTTCATCAACGACTGTCAATGTCCGAAGCGCCGAAGAAGTCCCGCAGATCGACCTGCAAATAGAGCCTCTAGAGGCTTTCATTAGCGCAGGACCAACTTTCGCTAAGATTGATATCGAGGGCGCCGAGCACGAACTAGGCGATTCGATTGTCCAAAGCGGCGTCAAGCGAGGGTATGTTGAAATGCATCCGCCTATGATTGAAGCTGGTGGCGGGCGACCGGCGGTGCTGTTGGAGCAACTGTTGGCGGCCGGCTATGCCATCGCCTCGCACGGACCTGGCCTAAGACAGTGGGCCATAGGGACAGTGGTTCAACCGACCGGATACTATTTCGAGCGGCTGCAGGAGCGGTAATGATCGCCGTCCGACTCTCGCCGCGTGTCAAAAGCCACTTGGTCGACCCTCGCCGAGCTAAGCATCTAAAGAGTCTCTCACTAGCTTATGGCGCTCTTCTGTACCGAAAATTTCCGAGATAGAACTCTGGCAAACTAGGAGCATTTGGATAGTCGAGCTTTGTTGGGAATATCTCAGTTGATTCTTCTATTTTATACATAAACCGGTTGGCAAACGTAATCTCAATAACGCTTGGGAACGGCACCCCACTGATAATCATCCATGGACCGCTATTATTTGCGTGAACATGAATTACGTCAAATACTGTATGCAATTTTGTCAAGGCTTTTTCGATCATAACATAGGATCTTTCATCATTTATTGAGCCAAAACCGTGAAACTCGCAAACTATTTGAGAGAATTTTTTTAGCGTGTTACTGTCAACCGACGCAAAAGCTCCCCACTCAGATCCTTCTATGTCGCATTTAAGGACAAGTTTTTTACCACCTATGCGATCGGTCGCGTCATCTATCGATACTCCTCTCGAATTCCCCGATGATATTTCTTCCTTAAAGAATGTGAACTTATCGTTTGAAGTTGGTGATTTATCTATCGTATTGTCATATTGATGAACAATAATATCTCGCCTTGCAATGTCCACGTCCCAACTGTCGTCGTCGTTTATTCCAAGCGACAACGCACCGTCAACCCCAGCGAAGTCATCAAGCATTACATATCCGCCGTCTGTCTGACTACCTATTCTTATCTTATCTAAACCTGATACAGCCATCGGGGATAGTAGTGAGCCAATCGTAAGGATCCTCTCCCTAAGCTGTTCGCGAGGTGTCTCCGCAACCCAGGAATTTATTAAAAGCTGCGTCTGTATTCTTACAAGTGAACCTTTTATATCATCCAATTCACTCTTTATATCTTCACGATTACAAATAAATTTTTCTATTCCACCACACACAGCCAGGCAATTTCTTGAGAAATCAAGGAAAACGGCCTTATCCACTCTAAAATCTGAACCACCAATTATTGATAGTAGGTCAACGCCAGCCTTTTTTGAGAAGTATTCTATATGCTTCCTGAGCTCAACAAATGAATGAACGTCATTCGAGGCCTCTGCCCTGTACATTCTTTCAATAATAAAGGCAGCGAAGCCCGCAATCGATTTTGCTCCCCAAGACGACAGTGCCTCCACAATTTCGGAATCGTTCTCTAATGTCTTCCGATTTAGCATGTGTTCTTCCATAGTCTCTCAGAGTAACTATTTTTTGGTGCCAGGCTTCGCTAACGCATCCGTGACGGTTGTGTCTGCACAACGATAAGGTCGCCGCCATGGACGGGTTCCGTCTGGATCTATCACAGATTTGAGTTTTGAGAGCTTAATCCACCAGCTTCATGCGCAACGGCCTTCACTGTCGGGTTTTGACGCCTTAAGGTCGGAGATTGCCCGAGTTGACGCGAGAATCTGGCGATAGAGACAGCGCGCCGCCTTGGCAGATTTCATCAGATCTGTATGGCGCTGGCGGATCTGCCGTGTGTGTGCCGACGTTAAGCATGGGGGGCCTTGCTGTTGTTTTCTGGCGGCTTCAGAAAGATCTTTCATTTTCACCTAAAGAAGTGCGGTGGAACGTCGCTGAACAGTTGGCTGAACTGGCATCAACCGGACGATCGAGTTTGGAACGAAGCAGAAACGTTGAAGCTATTGAGGCGGGTCGAACTGTTCAACCAACCCATGAAGAGCGCGGCTCTGACCGCATTCTCCACCTCGTACGCGTTCGGCACCCATCTGCCAATTCGCGTGTTCGCCTCAGATGACGTTTTTTGCTCTACGGTTTTGAGGGATCCGAGACAGCGCATCCTCTCTCAGATCGCCGATTGGCGCCGCGAAGCGAGATTAAAAAGCCATTACGTGGGGTCGCCAGAAGATGAAGCTCTCAGCGACTCTGTCAATCTCCCTCTGGCTGCATTCTTGGGAAAGCATTGTCGATCTGGGGTGCGGTTTCTCCTTGATAACTATATGACCAGGGCGCTTGCAGCTGGATACACCACTGAAATCGTCGAAAATATTGAGGACACAGGTCCATTGCTGCCCACAGCACTCAGTGCGCTCGAACAGCGCTATCACGTAGTTGGAGTTAGCTCGCGATTATCCGAGACGAAAGCAGCAATAGCATCCAAGCTCGGGTTGGTTCATGACGCGGGCCAGGCAGTTGCCTTGAACGTCACGGAATCCAGCCGATTCCTCGCCTCAGAGGTAGACAAAGACGTCGACCACCTTCTCGAACGTCTCACGGTTCACGACAAAATTCTCTACGACCGCGCAAGCGAGTTGTTCGAAATGCGCCACAGTGGTGGGGCGGCCGGATACAATGAGGCGGAATTCGAGGCTCGGCACGCCGCCCTTGCTACGAAGCGCTTGCGGCCATTTGCACGCGACGGTTTCTCGGTCGTTTCCGTCAGAGACACGATCCTAGGCTCGGGCCATTGGGGCCGGGACGCTGCCGGCACGCCTCAATGTTGCGTATGGACGGGACCTTATACTCGGACAACTTTGTATCTTCCGTGTCCGGCTCACGTCGACCTGTCGATTAGGATATGGATACGCGGTTATGCCTCTGCACGTCTACGAAGCCAGCTTCGTTTCGAGGTTGATGATGTGCCGCTCGCGCACTCATTGCAGCCTGCGGAAGGTTGGTTGGAGACAGCGACTATTCGTGCACGATCGAGGAGAGTTTTCTTAAAGATTACGATGTTGCTTAATGAAACTGAAGCAGATGAAAGAATCGGCGAAGATAGGAGACGGGGCGTAGCTTTTGACTCCTACGGTTGGGCTGTTGACCCGAGTTGAGGCCGTGCTACCGGCGCGCCTAGCCACATCGCCGTCATCCCTCGAAAGTTGACGTTATCCATTTGAACATGCGGAATCCCCTGACCTGCCTCCGGAGAACCCATTGAAAATCGGCATCGACGGCAGGAATCTTCAGTCGGCCACCGACGGAATCGGCCGGTTCGTCCATAAGTCGATCAAGGCGCTGTCGGCGCTTGGCGCCGAGGTTCGCGTTTACGCTCCCGCTCCGATCAACGCCGGTTACGAGTTGCCGCGCGGCGTTGCCTTGCGGACGGGCGGATACCGGTCGCTTCCTGCGCGGGCATTGTGGGGGCAAGCCGTGCTGCCCTCCCTGGCCGCGCGCGATCATGTCGAGGTTTTCTGGGGGCCGTCGCACCGCCTGCCGCTCGCGCTGGACGGCCGGATCGCGCGGGTGGTGACCATCCACGATCTCGTCTGGGTGCACGCGCCGCAAACCATGCGGACGCGGACCTTGCTGGGCGAGCGCCTGTTGATGAAGCCGGCGTTGCGAAGCGCCGATGTGGTCGCGGCCGATTCCAGCGCCACGGCGAGCGCGTTGAAGGCAGAGTTTCCGTGGCTCAAGGCGCCGATCCGCACGATCGCTCCCGGCACGACCCCCCTTCCCGCGCCGGGCGGGTTTGCCAGCCTGGACCCCCTCGGCATTGAGAGGCCCTACGCGCTTTTCGTCGGCACGCTTGAGCCCAGAAAGAATCTCGGCAACCTCATCAAGGCCTATGGGCTGCTGCCTGAAAGCGTCCGCTCGGGCTGCGATCTCGTCATCGTCGGCGGCAGCGGCTGGAAACAGACGGGCCTGGCGGACGAGGTGCGCCGCGGCGGGCTCGAGGGGAAAATCATCTTCACCGGCTTCGTCGACGACGGGATGCTGGCCACGCTCTATGCGAACTGCATGTTTCTGGCCATGCCATCGCTCTACGAGGGCTTCGGCTTCCCGATCGTGGAGGCGCAATCGTTCGGCAAACCGGTGCTGACATCGAATACATCGTCGATGCCGGAAGTGGCCGGCGAAAGTGCCGTCCTGGTCGACCCGCGCGATGCGGAGGCGATCGCCGGGGGGTTTCGCCATCTTTGCCTCGACGCGCAATTGCGCGACAAGCTTGCCTCCGGCTCCCGCCGCAACGCGGAGCGCTTCACCTGGGAGAACCACGCCGAGGGCATGCTGCAGATCTTTGAGCAGGCCATCCGGCTAAGACGAAAGACGCCTGTTTGAAAGTCCTGCATTTCTTCAAGACATACTGGCCGGACAGCTTCGGCGGGGTGGAGCGGACCATCCATGCCATCGCCGAAAGCACGGCCAGCCACGGGGTCGAAACGCAGGTCCTGTCGCTGAGCCGCGCGCCCGACGAAAACACCAGGCGCATCGGCAGCCACATGGCCGTGAAAGCCAGGCTGGATTTCGAGCTCGCCTCGACAGGGTTTTCGCGCGAGGTTTTCCGCAAATTCGATACGCTCGCCCGGCAGTCCGACCTGGTGCACTACCATTTTCCCTGGCCGGTCATGGACATCGCGCATCTCAGATCCCGCCACGGCAAGCCGGCCGTCGTCACCTATCATTCCGACATCGTCAAGCAGCGCCTGCTGCTGCCGTTCTACAATCCGCTCTTGATGCGCTTCCTGAGCGATGTCGACGCGATCGCCGCGACGTCGCCCGACTATCTGCGGTCGAGCGTCACGCTGAGAAAATTCAAGGACAAATCGCGAGTCATCCCTATCGGCATAGACGAGGACGCCTATCCCGCGCCGACGGCGGCGGACAACTCCTGGCGGCAATCGATCGTGTCGGAGCCTTTCGTGCTCTTCGTCGGCGTGCTGCGTTACTACAAGGGGCTGGATATCCTTATCCAGGCCGCGGACCGGGTGCGGTGCAAGATCGTCATTGCCGGATCGGGACCGACCGAGCAGCACCTGAAACGTCAGGCCGCAGGGCTCAAGCTCGACAATGTCATCTTCCTCGGTGAGGTTTCCGAACGGCAGAAGATGGCCCTGCTTCATGGCTGCAGCGGCTTCGTCTTCCCCTCGAATCAGCGGTCCGAGGCCTATGGCGTCTCGCTCGTGGAGGCGGCGATGTGCGGCAAGCCGATGATCTCATGCGAGATCGGAACCGGAACGTCCTATGTGAACAAGGCCGGCGCAACCGGCCTGGTCGTCCCGCCTTCCGACCCGCTTCGACTGGCCGAGGCCGTCAACCGTCTTGTCGATTCGCCCGCAGAAGCGGAAAAATGGGGGCGGGCGGCGCGCGAACGGTTTTGCGCCCTCTTCACCGCCGAAAACATGGGGCAGGCCTATGCCGATCTCTACGTCCGGCTGCGCGATCGCGCCGCTTAGCCGGCGACTGCAAGATTTGCCGTCGCGTTTCGTGCACGGCCGGCATTGAGCTTTGCGCCGCCTCGTCCTATAAGGCCGCGCGCAGCGGGCATGTCCCGCCTGCTGGGGCGTCGCCAAGTGGTAAGGCATCGGTTTTTGGTACCGACATTCCCAGGTTCGAATCCTGGCGCCCCAGCCATCCTCTAAGAAAAGGCCAGCCTCGACCAGACGACCGGCCACGCCCGTGGAGGCCTCGCATCGGTTGATTTGGAAACCCCGCGGACAAAAAACCTTGCCGCATCAGGCACCATGGATGGCGATTGAGGTGGTCAGCAGGATCAGGCTCAGCACCGCGAACGCCGCGCGGACGACGTGCGAGAGCTCCCACCGGTTACGAAGCGCCGTCCATTCTTGGGTTTGCGGGAGCGGGCTCCCCGCGCTGCCCTCGGTTGCGAAGAAGCGCTTCGCCGGCGCGGTCAACTCCACATCCTGCAGCCAGTGTCTGTTGACCGGCTGGGTCATGACCCAGAAGACAAGCTGCATGAGGATGAGCCCAGCCAAGGCGCCGGCGACCAGCCAGAAGCGGACGGAACTCGATGTCAGCATCAGCACGAACGTCGCAACGATCCCGCCGACCTCGGCGACGCCGCCCCCGATCGTGAAACCCGGGTAGTAGATCCGCTGGACGACAAAATACTCTTGCCTGCCGAGCCGCAATTTGCCCGGCAACTCCAGCGCGTGGGCGAGAGCCATGGCCATCGCACTCGCCACGAGAGCAACGGTCAGCACCTCCAGGAAAACATGCATCGGATCGGCCTCTCATTTGCGGCCTCGTTCCAGATCGAACGTGAGCGTCCCGACCGAGTTCCATCAGCAGGAAAAATGAAGCGATGGCCGCATCCCGAGGAGTTCGGCACCGACCGCATGGTGCTCGCGCCAGGCGAAAGTCGGCCGGCATGAGTCCGTCCGTCCGAGACGATGGAACAATCTCCGGGCTGTTCCGACGCCGGCGTCGCGGTGGCGAGGGAGCCGGGCGCGGTGCCGAGCTGCGCGATGCCCTGGACAAGGCAGGTGGCGGCGGCGGCAACGATGAGCCACCGGCTCCAGCGTATGAAATGCACGTCGCTGATGGCATCGAGGGCGCGCCGCGAGAGCTGCGTTCCAACGGCCGCAAGCGCGATCGCCAGGGCCACCGCTGCCGGCGCCAGGACATTGGCGCCGGTGACGAGCAGTTGCCCGAAATAGACGACCTTAAGGAAGTGGCCGAGCGCCTGGATGGCGGCCTTGGTCGCCACAGTCTGCCGGCGGTCGAGCCCGGAGCGGACGAAAAAGACATCGAGTATCGGCCCGGAAACCCCCGCGGTGAGCTGCAGCGCCGTGCAGAGGAAGCCGCAACAGAGACCATGGCCGCCGCGGCGGATATCGGGCGCGATTGCACGCGGCACGCACAGGCCGGCGAAAGAGAGCAGCGCCAGCGAAATCAGCGCGACCGGCTTGCTGGGGACCAGCTCGATTGCCGCAAGCAACAGCGCGGCGCCGAGCGCCCGGGCCGCATAGAAGCTGGCGATGCGCCAGAGGATCGCGTTCCACCAGAGCCAGGCCCGCCAGCTGTTGGCGGTGAGCTGGGTGATGCCGTGCAGCACCATTGCCACAGTCAGCGGCATGATCGCCATGAGCACCGCGATCAGGATCATTCCCCCGGCCATGCCGAAAATGCCGGAAATGAAGGAAGTGGCGAGCACGGCGGCGGCAAGTTCGGCAGCAAACAGCAGGGTGATCATGGCGACCTCGCAGGGTCCTCGAGCGGTTGATCAGGCGATCGCGGTTCAGCGGTAGCGACCCCGGCGAACGACAAGGGCAATCTCGCTTCGCACCAGTCCCATGTCGGTCAGCATGTGATCGTCGAGCTCGCTAAGCGCATGGATTGCCCTGCGCGACTTGAGTTCTTGCAGGATTGCTCCGAGCCCAATCCATATCGGCTGCGAGAGCTGAAGCAGTGGATTGCGGCTCCTCACGACACTTCCAATCGGGGTCATATCCATCTCCTTGTCCGTGCGGCCATTTGGGCTAAAGCCACGCGTGCGCGTGCCTTTCGGCACGCCGCTCAAGGCCGCTCCGCGGCCGGTTAAGCACATTCGCTTATCAGCGGGGCATCGCCGCATCGACCGCGAGTCGCGTCTACACCGAGTTGCTGAAGCGCGGACTGGTCGTCGGCGAGGTCGGCCGCGGCACCTATGTCTCAGGGCAATCGCGCCGTGGCGCCGCCGCCACCACCGATCCCGGCGACCCGCGGATCGACCTTGAATTCAATTTCCCCATCCTGCCGGGACAATCGCAGTTGATGGCGAAGAGCCTCGCCGGGCTTTCCGATGCCGACGCCCTGCAGGTCGCCCTGAGGCCGGCGGCCACCGGCGGCACGCCGGCCGCGCGCGAGCTCAGTGCCGGTTTTCTCGCCCGCGGCGGTTGGTCGCCCCGGCCCGACGGACTCGCCTTTACCGGCGGCGGCCGTCAGGCGATCGCCACGGCCATCGCCACACTGGTTCCGACCGGCGCGCGCTGCGGCGTCGAGGCTGTGACGTATCCGCTGGTCAAGGGCATCGCGGCGCGGCTCGGCGTCATCCTCGTTCCGCTTTCCATGGACGAGCACGGGGTGCGCCCGGAAGCAATCGAAAAGGCGCATCACGAGGCGCGGCTCTCCGCTCTCTATATCCAGCCCGTTCTGCACAACCCGCTCGGCGTCACCATGCCCAATGCGCGGCGAGACGAACTCGCCCGGCTCGCACAAACGCTCGACATCGTCATAATCGAGGACGCGATCTACGGCTTCCTCGCCGATGAGGCGCCTCTCGCGGCGCTGGCGCCGGAGCATTGCGTGGTACTGGACAGCCTGTCGAAGCGCGTGGCGCCTGGGTTGACGCTGGGCTTCGTCAGCGCGCCTTCGCGGCTCAGGGAGAGCATCATGGCGTCGATCCGCTCGGGCGGCTGGGGGGCCGGCGGCTTCGCCTTCGATGCAGCGCAGCGGCTGATCGCCGACGGCGTCGTCGACCAGCTCGTGGCCCATAAGCGCGAGGACGCAAAACGCCGCCAGCGCCTTGCTGCCGACTGCCTGTCAGGTTTCGAGGTACAGGCGGATCCGCGCGCCTACCATCTTTGGCTTAATCTGCCGGAGCATTGGCGCTCGCAGGCTTTCGTCGCGGTGGCGGCGCGACGCGGTATCGCAATCACGCCATCCAGCGCCTTTGCGGTGGTTCCGGGACACGCGCCGAACGCCGTGCGCCTTGCTCTCGCCGCACCGCCCATCGAGCGGCTGGAGGAGGCCCTGCGCACGCTGGTCAGCATGCTTCACGCCCGCGAACAGGACTTTGCCTTCGTCGAATGAGCAAGGTGTCCATCAATCTTTCCGCAGCGTGTCTTCAATCATTGTGTCGAGGCTGCTGGCCGATACGCCGAGCAGGCGCTCGGTATCGGACGCATCGACGATGCAGGGCCGCCGGTAAAGATAAGCCATTTCCGGAAGCTCGCGCATGAGTTCGTCCTCGCGTCCAAGCGCCTCGAGATCCTCTTCGCTCAACACACGCAGATCCGGAGCCGCAATGCCGGCGAGCTTCGCGAAGCGAACCGACAGGCTGCGGACCGAAGCATGCTGGGAGGGGACGAGAAAGGCGCGGCCCCATTCGCCCGAATAGCGTGAGGCAGCGACCAGTGTTCGGGCGACGTCCTTGGTGAAGGTCCAGGCATGCAATGCATCAAGATCGCCTGACACCGTCGCAGGCATTCCGGCGAGCAATGACGGAAGCGTCATGAGCGTGAAGATCGAGCCGGCGCCGTTTCCCAGATAGTCGCTGGCGCGGACTTCCAGCGCCGGAACCTTCGCCGCAAGGGCACGCTCCCACATCGCGGTCCTGACGCGGCCCTTGATGCTCGTCGGAGCCAGCGGGACGGCGGCCGTCAAAGGTGACGGCGCCTCGCTGCCATAGCCATACACATTGCCCAGCACGATGAGGCGCGCGCGCAGCTTTTCCGCCGCTTCGGCAACGCCCTCCATGATCGGCGGAAAATCCGTCGGCCATTTTGTGTAAGGCGCCATGGCACACATGAAGACCGCTTCCGCGCCGATGCTGACCCCGGCAAGGCCGTCTCCGTCGCGGGCATCGAGCGCGACGGGGATGACAGATCCGTCCGCCGCCGTCCCACTTCGGCTGACCAGCCGGACCTCGTGACCATCGGCAGCAAGAAGACGGGCGGTCTCGCGCCCGACCGGCCCGGCGCCGACCACAACAAACACAGACATTGAAAGCCTCATCGATGTTGAACATGGAGAGGCAATCTCTGTGCGCAGGCATTGAAAGTCGCGCAGCAAGCGCCGATCTTTGAGCACGTTCTGCCTTGAATTCGGAGCGCCTCGTGAGCGACCGGTCTGAACTGTCCCCGGCGAATGTCAGCATCTCGCGCAACCGCCACGGCGCAGGCGCGATCGTGCTGCCGCCGATCGGCGACCACCGCATCGTCGTGCACGCCAGCCCGAGGACCTGGTCGTTTTGCAAGGAGACCGGAACGCGCCATCTGCGCCGGCAGGGCGACATCGATCTTGTGCCCGCCGGCCAGGAAGGCGGCTACCGGGCCGAATCCGCTTGCGAAACGCTGGAGATCCGGCTTGCCCCGCAGGCCATGGAACGAACCGCTTTCGAGATGGGGACCGGCAGGCGATCAGGCCTCGATACACGCCACATCATGCGGAACGATCGCATCGTCCATCTCGGCCGGGCATTGGAAAGCGAGCAGCAGGCGGGCGCTCCGGGCGGCGCGCTTTACGCCCAGATGATCAGCGTGGCGCTGGCCACCCAACTCGTCGGCCTGGCGAAACCCCTCGCGGACCGCGCGCGTGGCCTCTCGGCCGCCCAGCTGAAGCGCTTGCGCGATTTCGTCGAAGCGCATATCGACCGGTCTTTGACGATCGAGGTGCTGGCGCGCGAGGCAGGCGCCAGCAGCTCGCATCTGCGCCAGGCGTTCAGGCAGGCCACCGGCACCACCGTGCACCGCTACGTCGTGAGCCGGCGGATCGAGCGGGCAAGGCTGCTGCTCGCTGACGGCGGGATGAGTGCCGCCGAAGTGGCTTTAGCCGCGGGTTTCTCGCATCAATCGCACATGGCGCGCTGGATGCGCCGCGAGCTGGGCGAAACGCCGCGCTCGCTGCTGCGGAAGCAACCGGCCTAAACCTTTTGCTTCCCCGCGCGTTGTGGTTTCGCGCTGTCGGCCTTCTCCGGCGGCTCGCAAAACAACCGGCGGAGAGGCTCAACCGATGTATTTCATGGCACTGGCCACCGACTATGACGGCACGCTGGCGCATGACGGGCTGGTCAACGCAAGCACGGTTTCCGCACTGGAAAAGCTGAAGAAATCCGGCCGCAAGCTCATTCTCGTCACGGGCCGTGAACTGCCTGATCTCAAGCAAGTGTTTCCCGAGATCAACCTGTTCGACAAGGTCGTGGCGGAGAACGGCGCGTTGATCTACACGCCGGCCAGCGAGGAAGAGCGCACGATGTCGCCCTCGCCTTCCGCTGACCTGGTCGACAGGCTCAAGAAGCGCGGCGTGAAGCCGCTGTCGATCGGCCAGGCGATCGTCGCCACCTGGGAGCCGCACCAGGTGACAGTGCTCGATGTCATCAAGCAGCTAGGGCTGGAGCTGGAGATCATCTTCAACAAGGGCGCGGTGATGATCCTGCCTTCCGGCATCAACAAGGCGACCGGGCTGGCGGCCGCGCTCGAAGACCTGAAGCTGTCGACGCACAATGTGGTGGCCGTCGGCGACGCCGAGAACGATCACGCCTTTCTCAGGGCAGCGGGCTGCGGCGTCGCGGTCGCCAACGCACTGCCTGCAGTGAAGGAAACCGCCGACCTCGTCACCAAGGAGACACGCGGCAAGGGCGTCGAGGAACTGATCCGCAAACTGGTCAAACGCGATCATCTGATCGCCAAGAAGCGCTCGCGCGGCGTTCTGCTCGGAACCTCGCGCGGCAAGGATATCCATCTGTCGCCGACCGAGACGGTCCTGATCGCCGGAAGCTCGGGCATCGGCAAATCGACTCTAGCGACGGCGCTCACCGAGCGGTTCGTCGAGAAGGGGCTGCAATTCTGCATTTTCGATCCCGAAGGCGACTATGACGGGCTGAAGGGCGCGGTGCCGCTCGGCAACGGCTCGACCGCGCCGAACAGAGAGCAATTGCTGGAGCTGATCGAGAAGCCGGGCACCAATGTTGTGGTCAACGGCCTGGCGCTGAAGGTCGATGAGCGTCCCGACTTCTTCGCCGAGTTGCTGCCCGGCCTGGGTCATATCCGCTACCGCACGGCAAGGCCGCACTGGCTGATCATCGACGAGGCGCATCATTTGATGCCCAAGCGGCGCGGCGATACGCGATCCGTGCTTTCGATCGAACTGCCCGGCACGGTGCTGATCACCGTGCATCCCGAAGCGATCTCCAACGACGCGTTGCGCCTGGTGACGGCGGTGATCGCGCTCGGGCCCAAGGCAAGAGGCGTGATCAAGACCTTCTGCAAGGAAACAGAACTCGAGACGCCAAAGGATATCCCGCAGCCCAAGGGCGACCGGGTGCTGTTCTGGCGGCCGCGCGAGGACAAGAAGCCATTCACGGTCAAGGCGGTCGAAGCCGACCAGTCGCTGAAGCGGCACAGCCGCAAATATGCCGAAGGCGAGCTCGACGAGGCGGGCAGCTTCTACTTCACCGGCCCGAAGAAGACCATGAATCTGCGGGCCCACAATCTCATCATCTTCGCCCGGATGGCGGAAGGCATCGACGACAAGACCTGGGAGTACCACCTTCGTGCCGGCGACTATTCAAAATGGTTCCGGCATCAGATCAGGGACAAGGACCTCGCCCGCGAAACGGCAGCGGCGGAAAAGGACAAGACATTGTCGGCCGAGGAAAGCCGCAAGCTGGTGATCGACGCGGTTCGCCGCCGCTATACGGCGCCTGCCTCGGCGCCGGAGAAGTAGGTGGTAACGTCTGGTTGTTTTGACGCAATTCCGGACGGAAAACCGTTTCACACTTTTCCTGGAATTGCTCTGGCCTGACCGGTCCGAGTTCTCAGCTCGCCTCGCGCATCGCCTCGGCGGCCTGCAGGTCGACCGAGACCAACTGGCTGACGCCCTGTTCGGCCATGGTGACGCCGAACAGCCGGTCCATGCGCGCCATGGTGATCGGGTTGTGGGTGATGATGACGAAGCGCGTCTCGGTCGTCTTCGACATCTCGTCCATCAGGTTGCAGAAGCGTTCGACATTGTGGTCGTCGAGCGGGGCGTCGACCTCGTCGAGCACGCAGATCGGCGCCGGATTGGTGAGGAAGACAGCGAAGATCAGCGACATCGCGGTTAGCGCCTGCTCGCCGCCGGACAGCAGCGTCATGGTCTGCGGTTTCTTGCCCGGCGGCCGGGCGAGGATTTCGAGGCCGGCCTCCAGCGGATCTTCGGACTCGATGAGCTGCAATTCGGCCGTGCCGCCGCCGAACAGATGCGAGAAGAGCCGCTGGAAGTGGCCGTTGACGACCTCGAAGGCCGATAGCAGCCGCTCGCGGCCCTCGCGGTTGAGGCTCTGGATCGCCTGGCGCAGCTTGCGGATCGCCTCGATGATGTCCTCGCGCTCGGACACGATGGTCTCCAGGCGCTCGGAGAGTTCCTTCTGCTCTTCCTCGGCGCGCAGATTGACGGCGCCGAGCCGCTCGCGCTCGATCTTCAGCCGATCGAGCTGACGTTCGATCTCGGCCATGTCCGGCATCGGATCGTCGGCTTCGAGACCGGTATGCTTGATGACCAGATGCGGCGGCGTGTTCAGCGCTTCCTGGATACGCGCCTCGACCTCGGCGCGGCGTTCATCGGCCGCGGTGAGCCGCTCCTCGGCGCGGACGCGGGTCTCGCGCGCCTCGGCGAGCGACTGGATGGCCGCGGTCGCGGCCTTGTCGAGCTCGGCCTGCTTGTTCTCCGCCTCCTGCAGGCGGTCGCCGGCGGCCTGCCGCAGTGCCTCGGCCTCGGAAAGCTGCGTCAACAGCGCACGGCGCTTGGCGTCGATCTCGTCGGGCGCATCGGCCAGCCTCTCGCGCTCGGCTTCTGCCTCGGCCTTGCGCTCGCCGAGGGCGGCGATCTGCGTCGAGGCGTTCTCGGCGCGCTCCAGCCAGTTCTTGCGCTCGGCGCCGATGGCGCCGAGCCGGCGCATGCGCGCCTCGGCCTCGCGCCGCAACCCTTCATGCACGGCGCGCGCATCGGCGAGCGTGGCGCGATCGCGCGAAACGTTGGCGGAGGCCTGTTCGAGCTGGAGCTGCAGGTCGCCGAGATCGGGCGCGTCCTTCAGCATCTCCTCCGCTTCGAGGAAGGCGGCCTGCGTTTCCTCATGGCTGTCGACGATGCGCGCGCGGGCGTCATCCAAAGCGGCGCGTCGGCTCACCAGCTCGCCGCCGGCCTTCTCGGCCTCGGCCAGCGCGTTGCGGGCGGCGTCCAGCGCATGCTGGGCGTCGCGGCCGGCCTGGCGCGCATTGCGCTCGGCCTCGCTCGCCTGGCGCATCGCCTGCTCGGCGCGCGCCAGCGCTTCCTCGGCATCGCGCACGACGCGGGTGGCCTGCACCGCCTCGGCATCGAGCTCGGCCAGTCGGTTCTTCTGCGCCAGCCGCTGCGCGGCGGCGGTCGGGGCGTCGGCGCTGGCCGTCAGTCCGTCCCAGCGCCACAGCGCGCCGTCGCGGCTGACAAGCCGCTGGCCTGGCGCCAGCAGCGCCTGCAGCCGGTTGCCGTCGGCGGCGTCGACAATGCCGATCTGTGCCAGACGGCGCGCAAGCTGCGCCGGCGCACGCACGACGCTCGCCAGGCTCTTCACGCCCTCGGGCAATGCGGCATCGCCGGGCTGGACCGCGCATTCGCCCCAATGCACCGGGGCGCTGCGGTCGAGCGGGACATCGAGGTCCTCGCCGAGCGCGGCACCCAATGCAGTCTCGTAGCCGCGCTCGACGCTGATCTGCTCCAGCACCGAAGGGAAGAGATCGCCGCTTGCGGCGTTGAGGATTTTCGCCAGCGTGCGCGCTTCGGTCTCGATGCGCGCGAGTTCCGCCCTGGCATCCTGCAGCGGAGGCCGTGCGGCGCTTTCGGCGGCGCGGGCCTCGGCGACCGCCTGCTCGGCGGCGATGGCGCCGGCCTCGCTCTCTTCCAGCCGGGCCAGCGCATCCTCGACCAGAAGCCGCTTCTCGGCGGGATCCGGCAGGCCGGAAATGCGGGCGACGATGTCGGAGAGCTCGCGGTCGACGTCGGCGAGCTGGCGGGTGAAACGGTCGCGGCGTTCGGCGGTTTCGCGCAGCGTGCGCTCGATCTGGTTGCGCGAAGCGGCCGCCTCGGCGCGTTCGGCTGTCAGCGCGGCAAGTTTTGCCTCGCTTTGCGAAAGCGTCGCGCCAGCCTGCTCGAAAGCCGCGCGCGTGGTAGCCTCACGTTCGGCCGCACCGGCGTTTTCCGAATTGAGCTCGGCCTCTTCGGTGCGCAGACGCTCGAGGATGTCGGCGTTGTCGCGCACCATCCGCTCCTCGCGGGCGATGTCGGCATCGAGCTGCTGCAGCCGGCGTTCGAGCTCGGTCTGGCGGGCGCGGATGCGGCCGGCCTCTTCCTCGATTTGCGTCTTGGCGATCGACAGGCGCTGGAAGGCCGCCGCAGCGGCGGCTTCCGCGTCGCGCAGGTCCGGCAGCCGGTGCGCGGCAATGCCTTGCTCCCTGGCGGCCGCCATCTGGGCGGCGGCGCGGTCGCCGACCAGCGTGGTGGCGACGGCAAGCGCCGAACGAGCCTCGCCTTCCTGGGTTTTCGCCAGGGTCCAGCGCAGATGCAACAGCGTCGCTTCGGCTTTGCGGATGTCGGCCGACAGGTTCTTGAAGCGCGAAGCCTGGCGCGCCTGGCGCTTCAGGCTCTCGATCTGGCCTTCCAGCTCGCCGACGACATCGTCCAGCCGCTCGAGGTTCTGCTCGGCCGCCTTGAGCCTCAGCTCGGCTTCATGCCGGCGCGTGTGCAGGCCGGAAATGCCCGCCGCCTCTTCCAGCAACGCGCGGCGGGCCTGGGGCTTGGCCTGGATCAGCTCGCCGATGCGGCCCTGGCCGACCATGGAGGGCGAGCGGGCGCCGGTCGACTGGTCGGCGAACAGAAGCTGCACGTCCTTGGCGCGGGCCTCCTTGCCGTTGATGCGGTAGAGCGAGCCGGCCTCGCGCTCGATGCGGCGCGAGACCTGCAATTCGTCGGCGTCGTTGAAGGCGGCGGGCGCCGTGCGGTCGGCATTGTCGAGGAAGAGCGTGACTTCGGCGGTGTTGCGCGCCGGACGCGCGCCCGAGCCCGAGAAGATCACGTCGTCCATGCCGGACGCGCGCATGTTCTTGTAGGAGCTTTCGCCCATCACCCAGCGCAGCGCTTCGACGAGGTTCGACTTGCCGCAGCCGTTCGGCCCGACAATGCCGGTCAGGCCGCGTTCGATGACGAACTCGCCGGGCTCGACGAAAGACTTAAAACCGAGGAGGCGAAGGCGCGAAAACTTCATTCGCGCCGCCCTACACTATAGGCCGAGGCGCCGAAGCCGGACCGCTTCGGCGCGGCCTGGATGTCAGAGCAGAGGGTCGATGATGGCCGACATTTCCTCAATCGACATCGCCCCTTTGTAGGTCTTTCCGTTGATGAAGAAGGTCGGCGTCGAGTCGACCTTGAACTCGTCCGCTCCGCGTTTCTGGACTGCTCTCACATCGTCCAGAAGTTTCTGGTCCGTCAAGCAGGACTCAAAGGACTCCTGTGTAAAACCGGCCAGCTTGGAGATCTGCAGCAGCGCTTCCTTGGTGTTGTTGACACCAACCCAGCTGGGCTGCTGCTTGAACAGCACGTCGACCATGGCGAAGTAGTTGTCCTTGGAGCAGCGCGCCAGCATGAAACCGGCCTCGGCGCTCGGATCGAACGGGAATTCGCGCAGGATGTAGCGGACCTTGCCGGTGTCGATATATTTGGTCTTCAACTCAGGGAATGTGGTCATGGCGAAATGCGCGCAATGCGGGCAGGTCATCGACGCATATTCGACAATGGTGACCTTGGCGTCGTCCTTGCCAAGCTGCTTGTCGGGCAACGCGCCGGGCTTCAGCAATTCCGCCATGTCGACGGTGCCCTGCGCCTCGGGCACCTGTGCCGCCGCAGGCGTGGCGGCCGGCTTGGCAGGCGTCGACGGATCAGCGGGCTTCACGTTGGCGGCTTTCGCCTCTTCGCCGGAGTCGCTGCATGCAGCAAGCAGCGCCACCGCAGGAACAGCGGCCAGCGTGGTCAGAAGGTTTCTGCGGGACAAGCTTTTGCCAAACGGGGCACGGTTCATGCGAATCACCTGATATCGGTTGAATTTTGCAATGCAAGGGCTAGAAAAGGCTAGAGTTGGCGCGAATTAAGGCATCGCGATCCCCAATCCAATCGCGAAACTTGATCATCAGCATCACGAATGCGCGAGATTGGTGACGCATTCATGACGCTTCTTACGAGCCTTTGGGCTTCCTTTCACTCATAATCGTGGCGCCGAGCCGCTCCAGCGAAGCGCGCAGGCCGTCGTCCTCGATCTTGCCGACTATATGCGAAAGCTTCGATTTCTCCGCCTCGCTCAACGGTCGCGGCGCCGGCTTCGGCCGCGCCTTTTGCGAAAGCACCGGTTTCTGCAGGATCTTGATGCGGCCGATCGCGTTGAAGCCCAGAAAAGCGTTGACGCGGTTGATGACCTCGCCGGCCTCATGCTGCAGGTGCAGCGCCGCCATGCCTTCGCAGGCGATGACCAGTGTCGCCGGCTCGAACGGGTCGTCCTCATGCAGGCGGCGCGGCCACTGGATTTTCTCGGGGCGTGAATGGTTGGCCAGGCGCGGCCCGGCAATCTCTTCCCACGACTGCACCAGCCCAATCGAGATGCCGGCGCGCTTCTTCAGCACCGGATCGAGGATCTCGGTGGCGAGATCGCTCACCGGAACGGGATTGCCGAAGGGCCTTTTCCCTGCCATGTGCGTTCTCCAGTCCGAAGCGATCAATGGCACCGCAAGATCAGACCCGCAAGACCGAACCGGAAGATGGCGTGTCGGGAGAAACCAGCAACACTGGATCCCGCCACATCGCAGCGCGGCTGCTTGCCTGGTACGATGCGCATCACCGCGACCTGCCCTGGCGCGTCACGCCGGGAGCGTTTGCGCGCGGTGCAAGGGCCGATCCCTACCGCGTCTGGCTGTCGGAGGTGATGCTGCAGCAGACAACGGTCGAGGCGGTGAAGGCTTATTTTCGCAATTTCGTCGAGAAGTGGCCGACGGTCGAGGCGCTGGCGGCGGCATCCGCCGAGGACGTGATGAAGGCCTGGGCCGGGCTCGGCTATTATTCCAGGGCGCGCAACCTCAAAGCCTGCGCGGACCTGGTGGCGCGGCAAGGCGGCCAATTTCCCGACACAGAGGCCGGCCTGCGGACATTGCCTGGTATCGGCCTCTATACCGCGGCGGCGATCGCCGCGATCGCCTTCGACCGGCCGGCTGCGGTCGTCGACGGCAATGTCGAGCGCGTCATGACCCGGCTCCATTCGATCGAAACGCCGCTCGGCGAGGCCAAGCCCGAAATCCGCACGCTGGTCGAAAAACTGGTGCCGCAGGCTCGGCCCGGCGATTTTGCCCAGGCGATGATGGACCTCGGCGCGACGATCTGCACGCCAAAGCGGCCGCGCTGCATGCTTTGCCCGGTGCGCGAGGATTGCAGCGCCCTCCTCTCGGACGATCCGGAAAGATTTCCGGTTCGCCTGCCGAAGGACAACAAGCCGCTGCGCAAGGGTGCGGCCTTCGTCGCCGAACGCGACGACGGCGCCATCCTTTTGCGCAAGCGGCCGGAGAAGGGACTGCTCGGCGGCATGACCGAGGTGCCGACGACCGGCTGGACGGCGCGGATCGACGGGGCCACGACCACCGACGCCGCGCCTTTTCCCGCCGACTGGCGTCGCGCCGGGCAAATCGGGCATGTCTTCACCCATTTCGCGCTCGAGCTGGACGTCTTCCATGCCCGCATCAAAGGCGATGCGCCGGCGGGGTATTTCTGGTCGCTGGCCCATGACATTTCCGGGGAAGCTCTGCCCACCGTCATGAAAAAGGTAATCGAGGCGGCGATACCGGGCGCGATCAAGGCGCGTCGTGCGTGACGTGATCACGCCGCAACGCGCTTTGGATCGTTTGTTTTGTGCAGGTCGTTATCCCAAGACGGCTGCGCACTTTTGGGCGGCATGCGCCAAAATGCAACGCCCGCATTGAAAGGACCGCAATGACCGAAATCCGCCACATCGTGTTCGACATCGGCCGGGTGCTGATCCACTACGATCCCAATATCCCGTTCAGCCGCCTCATTCCGGACGCCGAAGAGCGAAGGTGGTTCTTCGACAATGTCTGCACGCATGATTGGAACATCGAACAGGACCGCGGCCGACCATGGCAGGAGGCGGAAGCGCTGTTGATCGCCGAACATCCCGATCACGCGGAAAACATCCGCAATTTCCGCCGCCATTGGCATGAGATGGTGCCGCATGCCTATGAGGACAGCGTCGCCATCATGGTTGGCCTGATCGAGAGCGGCCACGATGTAACCATGCTGACCAACTTTGCCGCCGACACGCTTGCCGAAGCGCGGCAACGTTTCGACTTCCTCAACCGACCGCGCGGCGTGACGGTGTCGGCCGACATCCACCAGATCAAGCCCGACCGCGCCATCTACGACCATCACGTGGCCGCATTCGGCCTCGAGCCATCAGCCACATTGTTCATCGACGACAGCCAGAAGAATGTCGACGGCGCCAAGGCCGCCGGCTGGCAGGCGGTGCTGTTCACCGACGCCAAGACGCTTAAAGCGGACCTTGAATGGTTCGGGATTACGGCTTGATCTGAATCGCTTGCAGCGATCCGTTGAAGTCTTGATTCAAGAGCGGTTCGGCGAGTCCATGGAAGCGCCGAACCGCCTGTTCCGAATTCCAGACGGAAAGCCGCCGCGCAGTTTTCCTGTAATTGATCAGGCCCCTGCCCGCTCCATGCCGAGGCGGGCGATGCGGCGCAGTTCGTCGATCGGGGTGAGGCCACCGCTGCGCTCATAGTGCCAGAAGGTCCAGCCATTGCAGGCGTCGAGACCCTGCACTTCGGCACCGATCTTGTGGATCGAGCCGGCACTGTCGCCGATCGCCAGCGTGCCGTCGGCGCGCACCTTGGCCGCCCAGCGCTTCTTGGCGTCGTAGAGCGTGGCGCCAGGCGTCATGAGGCCGGTGTCGATCAGGCTTATGAAGGCGACGCGCGGCTCGGCGCGCTTGCCTGAAAGCACGGTCAGATCGGCGTTCTCCAGGGGTCGCACCGCCGCGATGCGCTCATTGGCGGCGTCGATATAGGCCTGCTCGCGTTCGATGCCGACGAAATGACGGCCGAGCCGCTTGGCGACCGCGCCGGTGGTGCCTGAGCCGAAGAAGGGATCGAGCACGACGTCGCCCGGCCTGGTCGAGGCCATCATGATGCGGGCAAGCAGCGCCTCCGGCTTCTGCGTCGGATGCAGCTTGTTGCCGTTCTCATCCTTCAGGCGCTCGCCGCCGGTGCAGATCGGGAACAGCCAGTCGGAGCGCATCTGCAAGTCGTCGTTAGAAGCCTTCAGCGCCTCGTAGTTGAAGGTGTAGCCCTTGGCCTTCTGGTCGCGCGAGGCCCAGATCATCGTCTCATGCGCGTTCTGGAAGCGGCGGCCACGGAAGTTCGGCATCGGGTTGGTCTTGCGCCAGACGATGTCGTTGAGGATCCAGAAGCCGAGATCCTGCATGCGGGCGCCAACGCGAAAAATATTGTGGTAGGAGCCGATGACCCAGATGGTGCCGCTGGGCTTCAGCACGCGGCGGGCCGCGAGCAGCCAGGCGCGGGTAAAGGCGTCATAGGCCTCGAAACTCTCGAACTGGTCCCAGTCGTCGTCGACGGCGTCGACCTTGGATTGGTCGGGGCGGTGCAGGTCGCCGTCGAGCTGTAGATTGTAGGGCGGGTCGGCGAAGATGACGTCGATCGACTTTTCCGGCAGCCGGTCGAGGGCGGCGACGCAATCGCCCTTCAGGATCGTGTCCAGCCATTCGGACTGCCGGGGGGCGTGGGAAAGCTCGTCGAGAAGACGCACAGCAGACATCAAAACACCCAAAGGAACGCGTTACGGTTTACTGGCTGTTATGGTTACCGATCAGCGTAAACATTCGGTGAAGGCCGGCTGCCGGGTTCACGCGGTTTGCGAAGGCCGGCCCATTGGTGTATGCCGCCCCGCTTGAGCCGCCACGCCTTCCCAGTGTTTTTTCGGATTGCCATGCCCCAGCCAGACCTTGTCATTTTCGATTGCGACGGCGTGCTCGTCGATTCCGAAATCGTCGCCGCGCGCGTCGAGTCCGAGCTGCTGACGTCGGCGGGGTTCGAAATCTCGGCCGAAGAGCTTGCCGAGACCTATGCCGGGCTGACCTTCAAGGACATTCTGATGCGGGTCGAGGAGAAGTCGCAAATCCCGTTCCAAGCCTCGCTGATCGACCGCGCCGAGGAACTGGTCGACCGCAAGCTGCGCGCAGACGTGCGCATCATCGACGGCGCCCGCGAGGCGGTCGCCGCCGTCACCGCGCCGCGCGCAGTCTGCTCCAATTCGCGCACCGATCGGGTCGAATTCATGCTGGAGAAGGTGCGCCTGCTGCCATTTTTCGCCGGCCGCATCTTTTCCGGCCTCGATATCCCCAGCAAGAAGACCAAGCCGGCGCCGGACGTGTTCCTCTACGCCGCCGAAAAGTTGGGCGCCAATCCGAAGAACACTTTCGTCATCGAGGATTCCGTACACGGCGTCCACGGCGCGAGGGCGGCCGGCATGCGCGTCATCGGCTTCACCGGCGCCGCCCACAGCTATCCGGGCCATGCCGACGCGTTGACCGAGGCCGGTGCCGAAACGGTCATCCGGCGCTGGGCGGAACTCAACAGCACGATCGCGGCGCTTTCGGAGTGGTCGGAAGACGCTTAGAGCCCAAGGACCTGGCTAAGAGCGCGTTGTCAGCGTCGACAGCTGGTCGGTGTCGTAGCGGTTTCGCAGATCGGCGAGCGCTTTAGGATCCGGCGCACCCTGCGCCGCAAGTTTGGCGAGCTCCTCGAAATAATGCTCGTGGCCAGGTGGAGAAACGGTCATCAGCACGCGCGCAGGCTTCTCGCTGACATTCGTGATGTTGTGCGGCACTCCCGGCGGGATGAACAGAAAGGTCCCCGGCGTAGCCCGGATCGTCTTCGCGCCGACATGCCATTCACACTCGCCCTCGAGCAGGTAAAAGGTTTCCTCCTGCACCCGGTGAACATGCCGCCCGGTGGCGAACTCCGGCGGTATCGTCCAGTCGAACATGCTCGTATGCCTGGTATTTTCATCGGTGACGAGGAAAGCCATTGGATGGCCGCGCAGCATGACGCCTTTCTTCTCGTCAGGCATGCGGATGACGGCATCAGCGCTCATATGATCCTCCTCTGACAGGCGCTTGTTTCCGGCAAGCGTTCGCGCAACATCGATCCGTCCATGCCGGAAAGTCGTGAATCCGTTCCCAAAAATTTGCTAAAAGACGCGAATGACAGTCAGGGGCGGCCTCTACCAGTTCGGCCCGTTCCGCCTCGAACCGGAGGTGGGCATTCTCTTTTACGGCACCGAGCCGACCATGCTTGGGCAGCGTGCCGTCGCACTGCTGCGGCTGCTGATCCAGAACGCCGGCGTACCAGTGTCCAAGGACGCGTTGATCGAGGCCGGCTGGGGCGGGCTTGCGGTTGCCGATAACAATCTGACGGTTCAGATCGCAGCCCTGCGCCGGGTGCTGGCCGAGGCGGCGAACGTCGCGAACTGGATCGAGACGTTGCCGCGCCGCGGCTATCGCTATGTCGGACCGGCCGTCGCCACGGACGTTCCCGATGCCTCGGCCGCCGCCCGCACCGCGTCGGCGCCGAGCTTGCCTGAGAAACCCTCCGTCGCGGTCCTGCCCTTCTCGAACCTAAGCGGCGATCCGCAGCAGGACTACTTTGCCGACGGGATGGTCGACGACATCATCACAGGCCTGGCACGTATCAAATGGCTGTTCGTCATCGCCCGACACTCGACCTTCGCCTACAGGGGTCGCGCCGTCGACGTAAAGCAGATCGGCCGCGAGCTTGGCGTTCGCTATGTCCTCGAAGGCAGTGTGCGCAAGGCCGGCGGTCGCGTACGTGTCACCACGCAGATGATCGACGCGTCTACCGGCGCGCATGTCTGGGCCGAGCGCTACGACCGCAGTTCCGACGACATCTTTGCGCTTCAAGACGAGATCGCGCTGGCAGCAGTGGGCGCGATTGCGCCAAGCGTGCGGAAAGCCGAGATCGAACGTGTCAGGCGCAAGCGCCCCGACAGTCTCGATGCCTACGATCTCGTGCTGCAGGCCCAGCCTGACGTGGATTCTGGGATGCCGGCGCAAGTAGCCAGGGCGCTGGCGCTTCTCGACCGCGCGATCACACTCGAACCAGCCTATGCGCTGGCGCATGGCAATGCCGCGATGTGCCACCATTGCCTGTTCCTTCGGGCCGGCCTGCAAGAGATCAACCGTGCGTCTTCGATCCGCCATGCCAGGTCGGCCCTCGTCCATGGACAAGATGATGCGCTCGCCCTGACATGGGCCGGCTTTTCCATCGGAATGGATGCGCATGATCGCGCCGCTGCGTTCGCGGCATTGGAAGCCGCCCTCGCCATCAGTCCGTCATCGGCGCTGACCTACATTCTCGGCAGCGTCATGCTCGGATGGAGCGGCGAAGCGGAGCGCGCCATAGAATGGAGCGAGCAAGGCATCCGGCTAAGCCCCTTCGATTCCTGGGCCTGGGCCGCATTTGATGCGCAAGCGATGAGCCATTTGCTGCGCGGCCGTTACGAAGAAGCCTGCCGTGCTGCCTACAAGTCCGTCCAGGCCAATCCGGCGCATAGTATCACCTATGTACAATTGGCCGCCGCGCTCGCCAAGCTTGGCAGATTGGACGAAGCCAGGGCGGCCGCCGCTCGCGTGATCGAGCTTCAGCCTGCCTTTCGCTACAGCCGCCAGTTTGCAGGCGTGAATTGCGCGCCCGCGCTCGCGGAGGCTCTTGGCAGCGCGCTGCAACGCGCCGGGTTGCTGGAATAGCCCGACGAACTGCAGGGTTCGCCGGTGATATGCGGATGTTTCCCGGGCGTGCTCAGTTCGTAGCCGGAGCGCGCTTCTTCCTCTTGCCTTTCGACTTGTCCGCCGAAGCGGCGGGCGTGTTCTCGTCATAGCCGGCATAGGCCTGGTAGTCCTTCGCGGTCGGCTCCGGCACCACGACATTGGCATCGGTGAAGACGAACTGGGTTGCGGCCGAGGGATCGGTGACCTGCACCTGGTATTGATGGAGTTGCGAATAGAGCACGTCGTTGCCATGTTGAACCGCAATGCGGATCGGCATGGTGACGGTTCCGGGCGCAAACATCGGACCTGGCACGACCTTGCCGGCAACGGCGATCTTCATCGACAATTGGCCGTTGGCATGGGTGCAATCGCGCGTCACGTCCGAAATCGAGGCCTGGTAGATGATCTTGGACGGATCGTGATCGGGATCGACGGGCTGGCCGTTGGGCCCGGTCTGGGCGGCCGCGGCCTCGGCCGTAGCTTGCGCGTCCGCCGCGGCGTCGCCCTTCTTTTTCTTGGGCTTCGCGCCCCTGGCATAGGTGTTGAAGTAGGCGGTGCCGTCGCGCAGCGTCACTTTCGGACAATAGGCCTGCAACTGGCTGGCGAGGATCTTGGGATCCTGCGGCGGAGGCGGCGCGGTAGGATCCTTCTTGCCGAAACCGAGGTTCAGGATGCCATTGTCGCTCGATTGGCAACCGGCGACGGCAAGCATAAAGCCGGCGAGCGCCAGACCCGCGACAAAACGACGGTCGACCGAATAAAACGCCATGAAACTGCACTTCCCTCTCACAAAGCCGGTGACGTATAGCAACCGCGCGGCAAAAATGCGACTGAGCCAACTGGGAAAATTAACCAATTGCCGTGGATGACGCGACCGGCAGCAATGGGCCTTTTACGATGCAATATGTGAGTACCCGCGGGGATGCGCCCGTGCTTGGATTTTCCGACGCGGTGCTGGCCGGGCTGGCGCGCGACGGCGGGCTTTACGTGCCGCGCGAATGGCCGCAGTTCTCGGCCGCCGACATCCGCGCCATGCGCGGCCTCGCCTATCCGGACCTCGCCATTCGCGTGCTGACGCCGTTCCTGGGCGGCGAGATCGCGGCGCCCGTCTTCGAGCGGCTGGCGCGCCAAGCCTACGCAACGTTCCGGCACGAGGCCGTCTGCCCGCTGGTGCAGACGGGGAAGAACACTTTCATCCTCGAGCTCTTCCACGGCCCGACGCTGGCCTTCAAGGACGTGGCGATGCAGTTGCTCGCGCGGCTGATGGACCATACGCTCGCCGAGCGCGGCCAGCGAGCCACCATCGTCGGCGCCACTTCCGGCGACACCGGCGGGGCTGCGATCGACGCTTTTGCCGGCCGCGACCGCACCGACATCTTCATCCTATTCCCGCACGGCAAGGTCTCGCCGGTGCAGCAGCGACAGATGACGACATCGAAGGGCACCAACGTCCATGCGCTGGCGATCGAAGGCAATTTCGACGATTGCCAGGGCCTGGTGAAGGACATGTTCAACGATCACGGCTTCCGCGACCGTGTGTCGCTGTCGGGCGTCAATTCGATCAACTGGGCCCGCATCATGGCCCAGATCGTCTATTATTTCTCGTCGGCGCTGTCGCTCGGCGCGCCGGACCGGCCGGTCTCCTTCACCGTGCCGACCGGCAATTTCGGCGATATTTTCGCCGGTTACGCCGCCAAACGCATGGGTTTGCCGATCGAGCGGCTGATCATCGCCACCAATGACAACGATATCCTGGCACGCACGCTTGCGAGCGGCGAATATCGCACCAAGGGCGTGTTCGCGACCACCTCGCCATCGATGGATATCCAGGTCTCGTCGAATTTCGAGCGGCTGCTGTTCGAAGCGTCCGGCCGCAACGCGGAGACGGTGAGGCGCTACATGAACGGGCTGAAGCAGTCCGGCGCCTTCACCATCGACGCCGATCAACTGGCGCGCATCCGCGCCGAATTCGACGCCGGCCGCGCGACCGTCGGCAACGTCACCTCGACCATCCGCGCGACGTACGAAGCGAGCAACTACCTGCTCGACCCGCATACGGCCGCTGCCGTGCGCGTCGCGGCCGCCCACGCTTCCGGCGCGGTTCCCATGGTGGTGCTCGGCACCGCGCATCCGGCGAAGTTCCCGGCCGCGGTGGAAGCCGCCAGCGGCATCGCTCCCGTCCTACCCGCATGGCTAGGCGGCTTGATGACAGCCGACGAAAAATACACGATACTTCCATCCGACTTGAAAATGGTGGAAGATTACGTGAACCGCCACTCGCGGGCGGCGCGCTAGGGAGTACTTGCCATATGGGTGTTGAGGTAAGCCGTCTGTCGAACGGCCTGACAGTCGCCACCGAAACCCTTCCAAGTATCGAATCGGTTGCCCTTGGTGCCTGGGTGAAGTCGGGAGCCCGCAACGAACGTGACGAAGAGCATGGCATGGCCCATCTGCTCGAGCACATGGCGTTCAAGGGCACGAAGCGCCGCAGCGCCTTCGAGATCGCCTCGGAAATCGAGAATGTCGGCGGCGAGATCAACGCCGCCACCAGCGTCGAGACGACCTCCTACTATGCCAGGGTGCTCTCCGACGACGTGCCGCTGGCGGTCGATATCCTGGCCGACATCCTCCAGGAGTCGGAGTTCGACCCCGACGAGCTCGAGCGCGAGCAGCATGTGATCCTGCAAGAGATCGGCGCCGCTCACGACACGCCCGACGACGTCGTCTTCGACCGCTTCACCGAAACAGCCTTCCGCCATCAGACCATCGGCCGCTCGATCCTGGGCACGCCGGAGACGGTCAAATCCTTCACCTCCAAACAGCTGCACAGCTTCATCGAGCGGCAATACGACGCAGAGCGGATGGTGATCGTGGCCGCGGGCGACGTCAAGCACGACAATTTCGTGCGCGAGGTCGAGAAGCAGCTCGGCGGCTTCCGCGCCAAGGCGGCGGGCAACATCCCGCAATATGCGCAATATGTCGGCGGCGACTTCCGCGAGAACCGCGACCTGATGGACGCGCAGATCGTGCTCGGCTTCGAGGGCCGCGCCTACCATGTGCGCGATTTCTATGCCTCGCAGGTGCTGTCGATGATTCTCGGCGGCGGCATGTCGTCGAGGCTGTTCCAGGAAGTGCGCGAGAAGCGCGGCCTCTGTTACTCGGTCTATGCCTTCCACTGGGGTTTTTCCGACACCGGCATCTTCGGCGTACACGCCGCGACCGGGCAGAGCGACATCGCCAAGCTGGTGCCGGTGATCATCGACGAATTGCAGAAGGCCGGCGAGAGCATCCAACAGGATGAGCTCGACCGGGCGCGGGCGCAGTACCGCGCCGGCCTCATCATGTCGGCCGAAAGCCCGGCCAGCCGCGCCTCGCAGATTGCCCGGCAGCTGCTGTTGTTCGGGCGGCCGATCGCCAAGGAGGAATTGATGGAGCGGCTTTCGGCGCTGACTATCGAGCGGCTGACCGACCTTTCCTCGCGGCTGTTCTCGACCAAGCCGACGCTTACCGCGGTCGGCCCCGTGGGCACGCTTGCACCCTACGAGGCGATCCTCGAATCGCTTGCGGGCCCGCAGACCACTGCCCGCCGGCTCGCCGTCTGACCCTAAGCAGGTTCCGCAAAAGTGTCCCACGGTTTTGCGATCCGAACCTGCGAGAAACCAGGGAATCTAGGCAGATATTCGTGGGGCATCCCACGAATATCTGGTTAGAACAAGCGCCGTGTTCGCGCTCCCTTTCTTTCGCCGCGACCTGCCGGCGCTGAAAGGTGACAAGGTCACGCTGCGCGTGCCCTTGACCAACGACTACCGCGAATGGTCGGCGGTGCGCGGCGAAAGCCGCGCCTTCCTGGAGCCCTGGGAGCCGCGCTGGCAGCCGGACGAGCTCGACCGCACAGCCTGGCGTCTGCGCATCAGCCGCTACCGCGAGGATTACGCGCAAGGCACGGCCATCGCCTTCTTCATCTTCGAAAAATCGAGCGGCAAGCTTGCCGGCGGCATCACGCTCGGCAACATCCGCCACGGCGTCGCGCAGAGCGGGCATCTCGGCTACTGGATCGGCGAACGCTTCGGCGGCCGCGGCCTGATGACCGAGGCGGTCAAGCTGGTGTCGCGCTTTGCCTTCGATACGCTGCGGTTGCACCGGATCGAAGCTGCCTGTATTCCCGAAAACGCCCGGTCGATCCGCGTGCTTGAAAAAGCCGGATTCCGGCGCGAAGGACTGCTGCGATCCTATCTCAGGATCAATGGCATCTGGCAGGATCACTACCTCTACGCCCGGATCGCGGACGATCCGCCGGGCGATGGAACGAAGGGCTGACTGTGACGAATTTTCCGCGAATCGCGTCGCTATTCGCCCTCATCATGACGATCATCGTCACGTTTTTCGCGGCCATGCCGGCTTTTGCGGTCGAGCCGATCAAGATCGCGCGCGACGACAAGGCGCTCAACCTTTCGGAAGCCGTCGAGATCTACCGGAACCAGGGCGAGAATTTCCAGGTCTCGACCGCGCCTGGGCCCGACGGCATCGTGCGGCGCATCGAGGTGGAAGCCAATGACGCGCGCTCGAGCGGCGACTGGGCCGTCTTCGCGCTCGCCAACACCACCGACCAGCAGCTCGACCGGCTGATCGTCGCGCCGCATTTCCGCCTGGTGAATTCCGGCATCTTCTGGCCCGACCTAGGCTCGACGCGCATCGCTGCGATCACGCCGAGCGAGGGCTTCGCGCTCGACCGTCAGACAAGCCCCGACGCCGACGTGTTCCGCGTCACGCTCAATCCCGGAACGGTGGTGACCTTCATCGCCGAGCTCGCCTCGCCAAAGCTGCCGCAGGTCTATCTTTGGGAGCCGGATTCCTACAAGGACTCGGTCAACTCCTACACGCTGTTTCGCGGCATCGTCATCGGCATTTCCGGGCTTCTGGCGCTGTTCCTGACGATCCTGTTCGTGGTCAAGGGAACCTCGATGTTTCCGGCGACCGCGGCGCTTGCCTGGGCGGTGCTGGCCTATATCTGCGTCGACTTCGGCTTCCTCAACAAGATCATCGCGATATCGCCGGGCAACGAGCAGATATGGCGGGCCGGCACGGAGGTAGCGCTTGCCGGAACCTTCGTGGTTTTCCTGTTTGCCTATCTCAACCTCAACCGGTGGCATGGCCATTTCAGCTATGGCGCCCTGGTCTGGATCCTCGGACTGCTGTTGATCGCGGGCGTGGCCATCGTCGATCCGGCGGTCGCCGCCGGTATTGCCCGCATCTCGTTTGCCGCCACCGCGCTCACCGGCCTCGGCCTCATCATCTTCCTCGGCATCCGCGGTTATGACCGCGCGATCATGCTGGTGCCGAGCTGGGTGATGGTGCTGTTGTGGCTATGCGGGTCATGGATGGCGATCACCGGCATGCTCGACAACGACATCGCGCAGCCGGCGCTGGGCGGCGGGCTGATCCTGATCATCCTGCTGATCGGTTTCACGGTCATGCAGCATGCCTTTGCCGGCGGCGCGCTGCACCAGGGCCTGTTCTCCGACCTCGAACGGCAGGCGCTCGCCGTCGCCGGCTCGGGCGACATCGTCTGGGACTGGGACGTGCTGCGCGACCGCGTGGTGACCAAGCCGGACATCAGCCTGCAGCTCGGCCTTGCGCCGAACAGCCTTGGCGGCGCGGCCCGCAACTGGCTGCCGGTGCTGCATAGCGACGATCGCGATACGTTCCGCACCACGCTCGACGTGGTGCTGGAGCATCGCCGCGGCAAAGTGGCGCAGAACTTCCGCCTGCGCGGCGCCGACGGCCATTACCACTGGTTCTCGCTGCGCGCCCGCCCGGTGATCGGCTCCGATGGCGAGGTGATCCGCTGCGTCGGCACCATGGTCGACGTCACCGAGCAGAAGAAATCCGAGGAAAGGCTGCTGCACGATGCGGTGCACGACAACCTGACCGGCCTGCCGAACCGCGAATTGTTCATGAACCGGCTGGAGGCGATCATCTCGATCGCCCGCACCGAGGACAATGTGCGCCCGACGGTCTTCATCATCGACATCGACCGCTTCAAGCAGGTCAATGACGGGCTCGGCATTTCCGCCGGCGACACAATTCTGCTCACCGTCGCGCGCCGGCTGCACCGGCTGCTCAAGCCGAAGGATTCGCTCTCGCGCTTTGCCGGCGACCAGTTCGCGCTGATGCTGCTTTCGGAGCAGGACCCCGCCCGCATCGCCGCTATGGCCGACGCCATCAAGCACGCGATCAACAATCCGATCACCTTCGCCAAGCGCGAGATCGTGCTGACCGCCTCGATAGGCCTGATCACCTGGACGACGGCGCAGACCTCGGCCGAGGACATGGTCAAGGACGCCGAGCTTGCGATGCACCAGGCCAAGCGCTTCGGCGGCGACAGGATCGAGCCGTTCCGGCCCGCCTTCCGCACCGTCGGTACCGACCGGCTGCAATTCGAATCCGACCTTCGCCGCGCCATCGAGCGGCGCGAATTCTCGCTTGCCTACCAGCCGATCGTGCGGCTGGAGGACGGCAGCGTCGCCGGTTTCGAGGCGCTGCTTCGGTGGGACCATCCGCGGCGCGGCATGATTCCGCCGGGAGACTTCATTCCGGTGGCCGAGAATTGCGGGCTGATCGTGCAGCTCGGCCTGTTCGCCATGCAGCAGGCGGCAGAGGACCTGGCGAGTTGGCAGAAGCAGATCGGCGACGCGCCGCTGTCGGTCTCGGTCAATCTGTCGAGCCGCCAGCTCATCCGCCGCGATCTGGTCAGCGACGTCCGCTCCGTTATCGCGCGCGCCAATCTGAAGCCGCGCTGCTTCCGGCTCGAGCTCACCGAATCCCTCGTCATGGACAATCCCGAGCAGACCGCGCATGTGCTGACCAAGCTGAAGCAGCTCGGCATCGGGCTATCGCTCGACGATTTCGGCACCGGCTATTCCTCGCTGTCCTATCTGACGCGCTTCCCCTTCGACACGATCAAGATCGACAAGAGCTTCGTCGACGACGCAACGCCGAAGCGCGCCGTGCTGCTCAAATCCATGGTCAACATGGCGCATGAGCTGGGGCTGTCCGTCGTCGCGGAAGGCATCTCGGACGAGAGCGACGCGCTGGAACTGCGCCAGATGGGCTGTGAATATGTGCAGAGCTTCATGTTCGGCGCGCCGATGCCGGGCGACCAGGTGCTGAAGACGCTGAAGGAGCAGTATCCGCTCACGCAGGCTTAATTGGCAGCTGTGTCCGAGCCTCTCAACCTCGTCATCCCAGGGCGAAGCAGGAGCGCAGCTCCCTGTTTGCGACCGGCCAACGCCACGGAATCAGAGCCTTGTGGCGGCCGCCTAAGCGTGCCCCGCAGCCGCGCTCAAATGGGCGAGGTCGATGCCGATCGAGGCCAGGATGCGATCGTATTTGCGCTCGATATCGGTGTCGAAGAGAAGCTCTGGCGTCGCCGGGCAGGTGAGCCAGCCGTTCTCGGCAATCTCGTTTTCGAGCTGGCCGGCGCCCCAGCCGGAATAGCCGAGCGCCATCAGCGCATGGCGCGGGCCGCGGCCGGTGGAGATGGCGCGCAATATGTCGACCGTAGCGGTCAGGCAGATATCATCGGAAACGCTGAGCGAAGATTCCACGCGATAGTCGCCGGAATGCAGGACGAAGCCGCGGCTGCGGTCGACCGGCCCGCCATTGCGCACGACGAAATCGCGCGTATGCGCCGGCAGGCGGATCGCTTCCTGTTCGTTCATGATGCCGAGTTGGACTAGCAAGTCCGGAAACAGCATCTGCTGCGTCTGGTTGATGATGAGGCCCATGGCGCCCTCGTCGCTGTGGGCGCAGATATAGATGACGGAGCGCGCGAAGCGGTCGTCCTTCATGCCAGGCATGGCAATCAGGAACTGGTCGTCGAGGAAACCGCGTCCGGCGGACGCCTTCTTGTGGCGCAGCAAGTCCATGGGGTAAGCGTAACGCGTTTCGGCAGCGCCGAAAAGATGGCGCCAGTCCCCGATGTAACGCAAATTTGATACCTCGAGCATCATGAAGTCATTGCGCGGCCAAGAACGGACGATCAAATCACCGCCATGCGATACGTGAAGATACTGGTTCTCGGCGTCGTTTTCGGGTGGGCTACGGGCTTGCCGGCCGAGGCGTCCTCCTCGATCTGGTACAAATCGGAAGGCGGCAAGGTTCGGCTGGTGACCACCGGCAAGCCCGACGAGGCCGGCAAGATTCACGGCGTGCTCGACATCATGTTGAAGCCTGGCTGGAAGACCTATTGGCGCGATCCGGGCGATACCGGTGTGCCGCCGCAACTCAACATATCGGGCAGCACCAATGTCGCCGACGCCAAGCTGTCCTTCCCGCCGCCGCAACGGCATGACGACGGCTACGGCAAATGGGCAGGCTACGATCGCCCGGTGTCGCTGCCGGTGACCTTCACCCTCTCGGCGCCCGACCAGCCGGCGACCATCGATGCCAACGTCTCCCTCGGCATTTGCGAGACGATCTGCATTCCGGTGCAGACCAGGCTCAGCGTCGATCCCGGTTCCGATCCCGACAACGCGACCGACGCGGCGCTGGTGAAAACCGCGCTTGCGACGCTGCCCTCCCCGGCCCGGTCCGATTTCGGTGTCAGCGTGGTGTCCGGCGATCACAAGACCCTTGTCGTCCAGGCGCAGTCGCCCGCCGATCCGGCGTCGGTCGACTTCTTCATCGACTGCGGGCGCGATTACATCTTCGGCGCGCCGGTGCGCAGCGAGAAGGATGGCAAGCTGCTCTTCACCGTGCCGATCCTCGACAGGCCGTCGGCGACGCCGACCGACGGCGGCCTCTACTACACGCTGACCAGCGCCGAGGGTTCGGTCGACGGGCTGCTGCCTTTCCCTTGATCCAGCTTTGGTGAAAGGTTGCTGAAGACCGCTCAGTCCGGTATCGCAGACGTCGATCCTTCCCATTTCCCAGCGAGGAACCCATGACCATTTCGGTCGGCGAGAAACTGCCCGCCTCGAGCTTCAAGACGATGACCGCCGACGGCGCAAAGCAGGTTACCGGCGAAGAGATTTTCGCCGGTAAGAAGGTAGTGCTGTTCGGCGTGCCCGGCGCCTTCACGCCGACCTGCAGCAACAACCACCTGCCCGGCTATCTGGAGAACCATGACGCCATCCTGGCGCGCGGCGTTGACACGATCGCCGTCGTTTCGGTCAATGACGTGCATGTCATGGGCGCCTGGGCGCGGTTCACCGGGGGTGAGGGCAAGATCCTCTACCTCGCCGACGGCAGCGGCGATTTCGCCAAGTCGGTCGGGCTCGACAACGATCTTTCGGCGACCGGCATGGGTCTGCGCTCGAAGCGCTTCTCGATGATAGTCGACGACGGCAAGGTCGTGGCGCTCAATGTCGAAACCAAGCCGGGTGTCGACGAGAGCGGCGCGGCAAAAATCCTCGAGCAGCTTTGATGCTCGACGCCGTCTGGCGCGCGGTGGCGATCGGCATCGGCGCCACGGTCTTCATGGATATCTGGGCGATCATCCTCAACAAGGCGTTCGGCCTGCCGCTACCCAACTGGGGCATGGTCGGACGCTGGGTCCGGCACCTGCCGGAGCGGGTCTTCCACGACGATATCGGCAAGGCCGCGCCCTATGCGCATGAAAAGGCGCTGGGCTGGGCCTTCCACTACCTGGTTGGTATCCTTTACGGCGTCATCCTGGTGGCGCTCGCGGGCGCGGGCTGGCTGGCGGCGCCGACATTCCTGCCGGCCTTAACCCTCGGCATCGTGACCGTCGGGGCCGGCTGGTTCCTGCTGGCGCCGGGCATGGGCGCCGGCTGGGCGGCATCCAAGCTCCCCAGCCCGATGAAAGTGCGCGCGCTCAACCTCGTCGCGCACACGGTGTTCGCCCTCGGCATGTTCTCGACGGCGCTGCTGATCCGCTGAGCGCGGGAAGCCGTCGGGCTTTCAATAGCTCTGGGTCGAACGTCTGGGCGCGGGTTTCTTTGCCGGAACACCTTCCTGCCTTGACGCGGCCGCAACCGGCGCAGGCCTTGCCAGTTTCGGCTTGAACGGCGCCATGCCTTGCCGCGCCAGTTCGTCGGCCCGCTCGTTCTCCGGGTGGCCGGCATGGCCTTTCACCCAGTGCCAGGTGACCTTGTGGCGCCGGTTGGCCTCGTCGAGCGCCTGCCAGAGCTCGCCGTTCTTCACCGGCTTCCTGTCGCCGGTCTTCCAGCCGTTCTTCTTCCAGCCATGGATCCATTTGGAGATGCCGTCCATGACGTATTTGCTGTCGGTGTAGAGATCGACCGCGCAAGGCTCCTTCAGCGCGTTGAGCGCGGTGATGGCAGCCAGCAGTTCCATGCGGTTGTTGGTGGTCTCGGCCTCGCCGCCGGACAGTTCCTTGGTGACGCCATTGTAGCGCAGCACGGCGCCCCAGCCGCCGGGCCCGGGATTGCCCGAGCAGGCGCCGTCGGTGAAGATCTCGATCTGTTTGTTCATATCAGCCCGTATTCGGATGGCGACTTGATCGCGCGGTGGAAGCGCATGCGGCGGATATATTCGGTCGGATCGCGCTTCATCACCAGCCCGCCATTGGGCATGGTCAACCAGTCGTAGAGCCTCGTCAGCATGAAGCGCAGCGCCGAGCCGCGCGCCAGCATCGGCAGTGCCGCCTTCTCGTCGCCTTCGAGCGGCCGCACCGACTGGTAGCCGGCAAGCAGCGCCGTGCCTTTGGTCAGGTTGAAGGAAAAATCCTTCTCGAAGCACCAGGCGTTGAGGCAGGTGGCGACATCATAGGCATAAAGGTCGTTACAGGCGAAATAGAAGTCGATCAGGCCCGACAGCTTCTCGCCGAGGAAGAAGACGTTGTCCGGGAACAGATCGGCATGGATGATGCCTTGCGGCAGGCCGGCCGGCCAGTCGCGCTCGAACTCCGCGAAGTCGGCGTCGACCTCGGCCGCCAGCCCCGGCTCGACCTCGTCGGCGCGATCGCGCGAGGCAGTCCAGAGCTTGCGCCAGCCATCGATGGCAAGGGCGTTCGGCCGTTTCATCGGGAAATCCCGGCCGGCCAGATGAAGGCTGGCGAGCGCCCTGCCGACTTCCGCGCAATGCGCGGCTGTCGGCCGCCTGAGCGAAAGCCCTTCCAGGAAGGTGATGATGACGGCGGGTCGCCCGGCGAGCGTGCCGATGACGGTGCCGTCATGCGCGGTGACCGGCAACGGGCAGGAAATGCCTTTGCGCGCCAGATGACCCATCAGGCCGAGAAAGAACGGCAGGTCGGCCTTGTCGACGCGCTTTTCATAGAGCGTCAGGATGTAGGAGCCGGTCGAGGCATGGACGAGGAAATTGGAATTCTCGGTGCCCTCGGCAATGCCCTTGTAGGACAGGAGCTCGCCGACCGGATAGGCTTTGAGGAACGCGGTCAGCTCGCCTTCGTTGACGTCGGTGTAGACGGCCATCTGGCTTCACGCCGCTCCATTGACGAAGGCCATGTCGGCCGCCGTCAGTTCGACATCGCGCAGCACCCGCATCACCGGAAAATCCTCCGTTTCCGTGGCCGTGATGGCCAGATCGATGGTGACGTCGAAACGCTGCCGGAACGCGTCGATGATCTCATCGACGATGATTTCCGGCGCCGAGGCGCCGGCCGACAGGCCGAGCGTCGAAATCCCGGCGATCTCATCCCACGGAATTTCGGCGGCGCGCTGCACGAGAAGCGACATCGCGGCGCCCGCACGCTCCGCCACTTCGACAAGCCGGCGCGAGTTGGACGAATTGGGCGCGCCGACGACGAGAAAGAGGTCGGCGCCTACGGCCGTTTCCTTGACCGCTTCCTGGCGGTTGGTGGTCGCGTAGCAGATCGATTCGGCGGCCGGCGCATGCAATTGCGGGAACCGCTCCTTGAGCGCCCTGATGATGCCGGCGGTGTCCTCGACCGACAATGTCGTCTGGGTGACGAAGCCGAGGGCCGAAGCGTCCTCCGGCACGAAGCGCGCCGCGTCGGCCTCGGTCTCGATCAGCGTCACGGCGCCTTCCGGCAGCTGCCCCATCGTGCCGATCACTTCCGGGTGCCCGGCATGGCCGATCAGCAGCACATGGCGACCAAGCCGTTGATGGCGCATCGCCTGCTTGTGCACCTTCGACACCAGCGGACAGGTGGCGTCGAGATAAAAGAGGTTGCGCGCCTGGGCATCGGCCGGCACCGATTTCGGCACGCCATGCGCGGAAAAGACGACGGGGCTCTGACGATGTTCCGGCGGAATCTCGGACAGTTCCTCGATGAAGACGGCGCCGAGGCTCTGCAGCCCCTCGACGACGTAACGGTTGTGCACGATCTCGTGGCGGACATAGACCGGCGCGCCGTATTTCTTCAGCGCCAGCACGACGATCTGGATGGCGCGGTCGACGCCGGCGCAGAAGCCGCGCGGCTGGCAGAGCCTGATCGTCAGCGGTGGCTTTTTCTCAATCATCCTGCGAGGCCGGTTCAGTCGATTCCCAAGAGCATGATGCCGAAAAGTGTGAAGCGGTTTCGGATGACATCATGCTCTATCTCTTTGATGCAGGCGAAATGAGGCGTGCACCCCTGCCCTGTCAAGAGCGGCCTGCCTCACGCTTCTTTCGCCGGTTGGCGGAGTCTGAGGATCAGCACGGCGGCGAGAGCTGCGGCCAGCCCGTACCAGGTGACGGCATATTGCAGGTGATTGTTCGGCAGATCGATGATGGTGACGCCGCCGACTGGCAGGCCGCCAGGGTTCGGCGTCTTGTCGGCATCGACGAAGAACGGCACCAGCACGGCTCCCGTCGGCAGGCCGGCGCTCGCCGCCATCACGTCGCGATCCTTCCAGTAGAAGATGTTCTTGGCGACGTCGTTGTCGGGAAGCATCATCGACGGCTTTCCCGGCAGCGGATTGCGGGCAAGCCCGGTCACCGTCACCTTGCCGGCAACCTCGCCCTGCCGGCGCTTGGCCGGATCCTTGAGGTCGTAGGGAACGAAGCCGCGGTTGACCAGCACGAAGCGGCCGTCATCGAGCCGCAGCGGCGTATAGACGTTGAAGCCGCTGTCGCCTTGCCAGGTGGAAAAGAAATGCCGCTCGCTCTGATGCAGGAAGGTGCCGGTCACCGTCACCGGCGTGTAATCGACATCGTGCCAAGCGGCGAATTGCCTCTCGACATCGGCCAGAGGCAGCGGTGCGGAATGGGTGCGCTTGTCGATGGTGGCGAGCAGGTCTTCCTTCCAGTGCAGGCGCTGGATCTGCCAGGTGCCGAGCCCGATCAGAATCATGAACAGGGCAAGGCCGAGGCCGAGCAGCAACGCCGCTCGCGTCCACGGGCGGCCGGCAGTCAAAGCGGTCATCCCGCTCATTGGTTGGAGTCCAGCCTGCCCTCAGAGGCCTTCTTCGAATACTGCAAGGTGATCAGCACGCCCTTGATCAGCCGCAGCGCCGTCAGGCAGAGCACCAGCGCCAGCGGTATCCACAAGATGAAATGCAGCCAAAGCGGGGGACTGAACGTCACTTCCATCCACAGTGCGAGGCCGACGACGACGAAGCCGATGATCAGGATGACGAACACCGCCGGTCCGTCGCCCGCATCGGCAAAGGAATAGTCGAGCCCGCAATTGTAGCAGCGTTTGCCGACGGTGAGGAAACCCGAGAACAGCTTACCTTCGCCGCAGCGCGGGCAGTGGCCATGCAAGCCGGCCGAGATCGGATCGATGGGTGGCCAGATCGCCTTGTCTTCACTCATTGCCGCACCCTAGACGCTTTCGTTCAAAAAGATAAGGCGGCCACGTCGCCGCAGCCGCCTTTTGGGATTCCGAAAGCCGTTGATTTAGTGGGCTTCGATCATCGCGCCGTTCGAGGCCCAGACATAGACCGCGCTGAACAGGAACAGCCAGACCACGTCGACGAAGTGCCAGTACCAGGCGGCCGCCTCGAAGCCGAAATGCTGCTTCGGGGTGAAGTCGCCGCGTATCGCGCGCACCAGGCAGACCAGCAGGAAGATGGTGCCGATGATGACATGGAAACCATGGAACCCGGTCGCCATGAAGAAGGTCGCGCCGTAGATGGAGTCCTTGAACGCGAACGGCGCGTGCATGTACTCGTAGGCCTGCACCATGGTGAACAGCATGCCGAGGCCGACGGTCAGGACAAGGCCGTTGATCAGGCCCTTGCGGTCGCCATGCAGCAGCGCGTGGTGTGCCCAGGTCACCGTCGTGCCCGACAGCAAAAGGATGATGGTGTTGTAGAGCGGCAGGTGGAAGGGGTCGAGGACCTCGATGCCCTTCGGCGGCCAGACGCCGCCGGTGAAGGCGGTGCGGGCGTATTGCGAGGCTTCGCCGGGGAACAGGCTGGCGTCGAAGAAAGCCCAGAACCAGGCGACGAAGAACATCACCTCGGAGGCGATGAACATGATCATGCCGTAGCGCAGGTGCAGCGACACGACGCGCGTGTGATGGCCCTCATGCGCTTCCTTGATGGTGTCCGACCACCAGGCGAACATCGTGTAGAGCACGATGATCAGGCCGATGAAGAACAGCCACGGGTTGGCGATGTTGTGGCCGAAGACCGGGAAGTTGCCGGCCTTCAGATACTGCATCAGGCACACACCGCCGACGGCGGTGATCAGCGCGCCGATCGAACCCAGGAAAGGCCAGGGGCTCGGGTTGACGAGATGGTAGTCGTGTTGTGGTTTTGCGTGCGCGTCTGCCATATCAACCCCCGAGGCTTGCTTCGGTATCTGGAACTTTGTTGGTGCCGCCGCCTGCGGCGGGCGTGGACGAGGCCACCGGCTGTTTCTTTTCGACCGGGAACATCGTGTAGGACAGAGTGATGGTCTTCAAGTCCTTGAGTTCCGGCACGTTGACGATGTCCGGATCGACATAGAACACGACCGGCATGTCCAGCGTCTCGCCCGGCTTCAGCGTGGTGTCGGTGAAGCAGAAGCACTCCACCTTGTTGAAATAGGCGCCGGCCATTTCCGGCTGCACGTTGAACGAGGCGCGGCCGGTGATGGGGCGGTCGAACATGTTGGTGGCGCTGTAATGCGCCTGCGTGGTCGCGCCGATCCTGATCGTCACCGAGCGCGCGACGGGCTCGAACCGCCACGGAATGCCGTTGGTGTTGGCATCGAAGCGGATGGTGATGTCGCGGTCGAGCACGCGGCCGGCATACAGCTTCTCGGCGCGCTGGGTGGTGCCGCCATAGCCGGTGATCTGGCAGAACATCTTGTAGAGCGGCACCGCCGCATAGGCCATGCCGACCATGCCGGTGAAGAAGGCAAGGCAGACGGCGGCGACGATGCCGTTACTCACCTTGCGGGGCTTGCTGGTCTCGCCGCTCATCAGCCGCTCCCCAACAGGCCCGAGCCGATCAGGCTGGCGCCATGGTGGCCGAAGCGCGCGATGGTGGCGACGTAGAAGATGATGACCAATGCCGCCAGCGCGACGCCGATGGCGATGGAGCGGCTGCGGCGCGCCTTCTTCTGGCGCTCCGTCAACGTGACCATCTCGAGGTTCTTGTCGGCCACGATCATATTCCCCCCATCATCAGGGCGCGCCCGACCACGCAGTCGACGAGATAGGTGGCGAAGATGGCAAAGAGATAGAGCAGCGAATAGCCGAACAGCGCCTTGGCCGGCTTCATCGCGCGATCTTCGTCACTCATGCCCAGCACCTTCCAGGCATACCAGACGAAGCCGGCGCCAAGCACCGCCGATACCACGCCGTAGCCGGCCGTGGTGTAGCCGAGCATCCAGGGCAGCACGCCGACCGGCGCCAGGATCAGCGCATAGGCGAAGATCTGCCGGCGCGTCGAGGCCGGGCCGGCGACGTTCGGCATCATCGGGATGCCGGCGCGGGCGTAGTCATCGGACTTGAACAGCGCCAGCGCCCAGAAATGCGGCGGGGTCCACAGGAAGATGATGAGGAACAGGATCACGCTTTCGAGGCTGACCGAGCCGGTCACGGCGGCCCAGCCGATCACCGGCGGGATGGCGCCAGCCGCGCCGCCAATGACTATGTTCTGCGGCGTCCGGCGCTTCAGCCACATCGTGTAGACGACGGCGTAGAAGAAGATGGTGAAGGCAAGCAGCGACGCCGACAGCCAGTTGACCAGCACGCCGAGCGTCATCACCGACAGCACCGACAGCACCAGGCCGAAGCTCAGCGCCTCGCCGGGCGCGACGCGGCCGGCCGGCACCGGGCGGCTCGACGTCCTTGTCATCACCGCGTCGATGTCGGCGTCGTACCACATGTTGAGGGCGCCCGAGGCGCCGGCGCCGATGGCGATCGCAAGGATGGCGATCATGGCCAGCAGCGGATTGATGGCGACTGGCGCCGCGACCAGGCCGACAAAGGCAGTGAACACGACCAGGGACATGACGCGCGGCTTGAGGAGGGCGAAGAAATCGCCAGCGGTCGCTTCCGACATGCGAAAGCCCGCGTCCTCAATCAATTTGTGGTCGGCAAGGGCCATGCGTACTTAAAGTCCATTGTTCCGTTGGCCAAGACCGCCGGGTAAACCGGCGGCCTCGTATGTCGGGATGCTGCCTACTTGATCTTCGGCAACTGCTCCCACTGGTGGAACGGCGGCGGCGAAGGCAACTGCCATTCGAGCGTCGTGGCGCCCTCGCCCCACGGATTGGCGCCGGCAACACGCTTCTTCTGGAAGGCCTCGAACACGCCATAGAGGAAGATCGCGACACCGACGGCCGCGATGTAGGAGCCGTAGGACGAGACCATGTTCCAGCCGGCGAACGCATCCGGATAGTCGACGGTACGGCGCGGCATGCCGGCGAGACCGAGGAAGTGCTGCGGGAAGAAGATCAGGTTGACGCCAACGAAGGTGACCCAGAAGTGGGTGTTGGCGATCACCGGCGAGTACATGTAGCCGGTCATCTTCGGGAACCAGTAGTACCAGCCGGCGAAGATCGCGAACACGGCGCCCAGCGACAGCACGTAATGGAAGTGAGCGATCACGAAATAGGTGTCGTGCAGCGAGCGGTCGAGGCCGGCATTGGCCAGCTGAACGCCGGTGACGCCACCGATGGTGAACAGGAAGATGAAGCCCAGCGCCCACAGCATCGGCGGCTTGAAGGAGATCGAGCCGCCCCACATGGTGGCGATCCAGGAGAAGATCTTCACGCCGGTCGGCACCGCGATGACCATGGTGGCGAACACGAAGTAACGCTGCGTGTCGAGCGACAGGCCGGTGGTGTACATGTGGTGCGCCCAGACGATGAAGCCGACGGCGCCGATCGCGACCATGGCGTAGGCCATGCCGAGATAACCGAACACCGGCTTCTTCGAGAAGGTCGAGACGATGTGGCTGACGATGCCGAAGCCCGGCAGGATCAGGATGTACACCTCGGGATGACCGAAGAACCAGAACAGATGCTGGAACAGGATCGGGTCGCCGCCATTGTCCGACACGAAGAAGGACGTGCCGAAATTGCGGTCGGTGAGCAGCATGGTGATGGCGCCCGCCAGGACCGGCAGCGAGAGCAGGAGCAGGAAGGCGGTGATCAGCACCGCCCAGGCAAACAGCGGCATCTTGTGCAGCGTCATGCCGGGAGCGCGCATGTTGAAGATGGTGGTGATGAAGTTGATGGCGCCGAGGATCGAAGACGCGCCGGCGATGTGGATCGACAGGATCGCCAGGTCCATCGCGGGGCCCGGCTGGCCTGACGTCGAGAGCGGCGGATAGATCGTCCAGCCGCCGCCGACGCCGAAGGCGCCGGGCGCGCTCGGCACGAACATCGAGGACAAGAGCAGGATGAAGGCCGGCGGCAGCAGCCAGAAGGAGATGTTGTTCATGCGCGGGAAGGCCATGTCCGGCGCGCCGATCATGATCGGCACCATCCAGTTGGCGAAGCCGCCGATGAGCGCGGGCATGACCATGAAGAAGATCATGATCAGGCCGTGCGCGGCGCCGAAGGCGTTGTACATGCTCTTGCCGCCGTCGATGGCGGCGTCGCCCTGCATGCCGTAGACCATCTGCGCCAGGCCGCTGAATATCTGAATGCCCGGCTCCTGCAGTTCCATGCGGATTGCGACCGAGAGAGCGCCGCCGACGATGCCGGCGATGATCGCGAAGATCAGGTAGAGCGTGCCGATGTCCTTGTGATTGGTCGAGTAGACCCAGCGGACCCAGCCGTGCGGCCTGTGGTCGTCGTGATCGTGAGCTGCAGCCTCTGCCATGTTCCGCTCCGTTCCCTAAATCTTGCTAACCCGCGGCATCAGTTGCCGGCGGCCGCTACCTTGTTGGTACCATCGATCTCGGCCATCAGCGCCTTGTTGGCGGCGGGCACGTCGGTCTTGGCCGTCGCCAGCCAGGTCTTGAATTGCTCGTCGGAGACGACGCGAACCGCGATCGGCATGAAGGCGTGGTCCTTGCCGCAGAGCTGCGAGCACTGGCCATAGTAGAGGCCTTCCTTCTCCGCCTTGAACCAGGTTTCGTTGGTGCGGCCGGGCACGGCGTCCATCTTGATGCCGAAGGACGGGACGGCGAAGGAGTGGATGACGTCGGTGGCGGTGATCAGCACGCGGGTCATGGTGTTGACCGGCACGACCAGCTCGTTGTCGACCGCGAGCAGGCGCGGATAGAGGCTGCGATCTTCCTTGCCGGACTTGGCGCGGTCGGCATCCTGCAGAACCGCAGAGTTGAAGGAGAAGCTCTTGTCGACCTGGTACTCGTAATCCCAGTTCCACTGGTTGCCGGTCGCCTTGACGGTGAGCTTGGCCTCTTCCGGCGGCGTGTACTGCGCGGTGAGCAACTGGAAGGAGGGAATGGCGATGAGCAAGAGCACGATCACCGGCCCGACCGTCCAGATCACCTCGATCAGCGTGTTGTGGCTGGTCCTCGACGGCACCGGGTTGACGCTTGCGCGAAAGCGCAGGATGCAAGCCAGCAGAAGCACCAGCACGAGGATGGTGATCGGGACGATGAACCACATGGTGTAGTTCCCGAACCTCTCGATCTGCCGCATCATGTCGGTTGCCGGCGCCTGGAAGGTCATCTCCCATTCCCGCGGCTGGTCGGCACGGGCCACCGCGCTGGAGAAGAGCACGGCCGAAGCGACCGTACCTGCCAAGAATTCAGCGCTTGCCAGGAATTTCCTCATCGCCCTCTCGTCTCCACTTCCCGCGATCTGGTCGCACCAATAACGGAGGATGCCGGGATTGGGAATCCCGGTCTGTCCCTAGCAGGTTCAAACCATACTCTATTTCCCTCCGCAAGAAAGGAGCGGAGGAAACCGTGCGGCATTTTTGCGCGCAAGCCGACGGCCTTGTTCGGCCACCGCCATGCTATATGCGCAGCGGTCGCAATTCGGGCGAATTTGCTTTGGAAAAGCATGTAATTGCCGGTATCGGGGCGGGCCGGCGGCGGTCTCGTCCTTTACTTGGCCTTGGGGCGGCTTAAAGTGCCGTGATTCGCAATGGAGCCCTCATGACTTCCTGGCTTTCGAGAACCTTGGCGAAGGTCGTCTTTTCCGTCGCCTTGCTCGGCATTGGCCTGACCGCCGGGGCCAGCGCCGCGCCGACCAACGCCACGCCGCCGAGCGGCACGGTGAAGTCGACGCATGGCGCATGGTCGATCATCTGCGACACGCCGGCCGGAGCCACCTCCGAACAATGCGTGATGATGCAGAACGTCGTCGCCGAGGATCGTCCTGAAATGGGGCTTTCGGTCGTCGTGCTGCGCACCGCCGACAACAAGGCCGAGATCCTGCGCGTGCTGGCGCCGCTTGGCGTGCTGCTGCCAAATGGCCTTGGCCTCAACGTCGACGGCAAGGATATCGGCCGCGCCTATTTCGTGCGCTGCTTCCAGGACGGCTGCTATGCCGAGGTGATCCTCGAAAAGCCGCTGCTCGATACGCTGAAGAGCGGCACGTCGGCCACCTTCATCGTCTTCCAGACGCCGGAAGAAGGCATCGGCATTCCCGTCGACCTCAAGGGCTTTGCGGAAGGCTTCGCCGCCCTACCTTGATCTTGCCGACCATGCGCTGCCGCCATTCCCGACGCTGAGGTCGGCTGGCAAATTCGCGTTTGGCGGCCAGGAGATTCAATGCGCGCGTCGTCAACCGTTTTCATCACCGGTCTGGCGTTGGCTGGCGCGGTTTCGGCCGCCCGGGCCGAGGATGCCGAAATCCTCCAGATGCCCGACGCCGCGGCGATCCTCGATATCGCCAAAGGCTTCGGCTCGGCAAGGATGGGCAAGGACGACAATGGCGATCCGATGATTTCCGGGCGGATCGAGGGCGTCAAATATGTGATCTATTTCTATGGCTGCGAAAACCACGCGAACTGCAAGTCGCTGCAATTCTCGACAGGTTACACCGACCCGCTCAGCGCCGAACAAGCCAACGCCTGGAACAAGAAATACCGCTGGGTGAAGGCCTATTCCGGCGACGGCTCGACTTTCAAGATGGATGTCAGCTTTGCCGGCGGCATCACCAGGGCCAATCTCGAGGAGCAGTTTTCCAACTGGGAGGCGATGGCCGGCAATATCAAGGACTTCATCAACGACCAGTGACGGCGGCAATCACTGGCTTTGGTCCTGTTGGCGATTGTTTCACGTCGGCTTCGCGCTTACATCGGTGCGAACGATTTGTTTCCACGAATGGATTTGCAATGAACAGCCTGATCGGCCAATTCGACATTTCCGACGATCGCGTCAAAGAGATCGTCGCCGATACCATCAAAGGCGCCGACGACGGCGAGCTGTTCCTCGAATACAGCGAGAGCGAAGCGCTGATGTTCGACAATGGCCGGCTGAAGACGGCCAATTTCAACACCGACCAGGGGTTTGGCTTGCGCGCCGTGGCCGGCGAGGCCAGCGGCTATGCGCATTCCAGCGATCTCTCCGAAGCCTCGCTGCGGCGCGCGGCCGATGCCGTCTCGACGGTCAAGAGCGGTTATTCCGGCCTGCTCGCCGGGGCGCCCGCCCGCACCAACCGCCACCTCTATGGCGACGAAAATCCGATCCCCTCGCCCTCCTTCGAGGCCAAGGCGAAGCTTTTGCAGGAGATCGACGGCTGGCTGCGCGCGAAGGATCCGCGCGTGCGCCAGGTCACGGCCTCGCTCGCCGCCTCCTGGCAGCATGTCGAGATCGTGCGTGGCGACGGCCAGATCGTGCGCGACATCCGCCCGCTGGTCAGGATCAATGTCTCGGTCGTGGTCGGCAGCGGCGACCGGCAGGAGAGCGGCTCCTACGGAATGGGCGGGCGCAAGAGCTTTGGCGCGTTCGTCAGCGAGGAAAGCTGGAAGCACGCGGCAGGCGAGGCGCTGAGACAGGCGCTGGTCAATCTCGAAGCCGTCCCCGCGCCCGCCGGCACGTTCGACATCGTGCTGTCCAGCGGCTGGCCGGGCGTGATGCTGCACGAGGCGGTCGGCCACGGGTTGGAGGGCGACTTCAACCGCAAGAAGACATCGGCCTTCGCCGGCCTGATGGGCCAACAAGTGGCGGCGAAGGGCGTCACCGTGGTCGATGACGGCACCATCCCGGAGCGGCGCGGCTCGCTTACCGTCGACGACGAAGGAACGCCTTCGGCGCGCAACGTGCTGATCGAGGACGGCATACTGGTCGGCTATATGCAGGATCGCCAGAACGCCCGGCTGATGGGCATGAAGGCGACCGGCAACGGCCGGCGCGAGGGCTATGCGCACCAGCCGATGCCGCGCATGACCAACACCTACATGACCTCGGGCGACATGCAGCCGGAAGAGATCATCGCCTCGGTCAAGAACGGCATCTACGCCGTTTCCTTCGGCGGCGGCCAGGTCGACATCACTTCGGGCAAATTCGTGTTCGGCTGCACCGAGGCCTACATGATCGAGAACGGCAAGGTGACGCAGCCGATCAAGGGGGCGATGCTGATCGGCAACGGACCGGACGCCATGCACCGGATCGCTATGGTCGGCAACGACATGAAGCTCGACAACGGCATCGGCATGTGCGGCAAGGCCGGACAGGGCGTGCCGGTCGGCGTCGGCCAGCCGCATCTGAGGATGAACCAGATGACAGTGGGCGGCACGAGGGTTTGAGGCGTCAGGGACGTTCCGATACGGTTGAGACCGCCCCACACGGCTCGGCTTGAATTCGAGCCTTCCCTGGACTATCTTACCTTTGTCTTACACTGCTGCGGTAGCGCACAATGGCCAGTTCCGAAAAACTCATAACGATCGTCTCGACCAAGGGGCAGGTGGTCCTGCCCAGCGCGATCCGGAAACGGAGGGATTGGGGTGCCGGCACTCGCCTGCAAGTCGAAGACACACCCGACGGGGTGCTTTTGAAGCCAGCGCCGGCATTTGCCCCGACACGGCCGGAAGACGTGTTTGGCGTCCTACCGCATAGTGGCAAGCCGAAAACGCTGGACGAGATGGATGCGGGTGTCCTTGCTGAAGCGCGACGGCGCCATGCTCGCGATTGATACCAACCTTGTCGTCAGGTACCTGACGAATGACCATCCCGAGCAGTCCGAGCAAGCTCGGCAGCTGGTCAATGGCCAGCCCGTGTTCGTCGCCGTCACCGTGATCCTGGAGGCCGAGTGGGTGCTGCGTAGCGCCTATGGCTACGACCGGGGCGCAATCGTCAGGGCGTTGCGGATATTTGGCGGGCTCCCCACCGTTGAGGTGGAAGACGCAGCAATGGTCTCTTCCGCGCTCGATCTGGCCGACGCAGGGATGGATTTTGCGGACGCGCTGCATCTCGGGAAGTCTGCGCATTGCTCGGGATTTGCAACCTTCGATCGCAAACTCATCAGGGCTGCTCGAGCGGCGGGGCATGGCGCCGTGCAAGAGGTGTAGCAGCAGCCAGGCGCGAACACGATCGTGTTAGCAAATTATTAATTGTTCAATTGCGCGCGCCGCCGTTTCCGCATTAGCTTGACCAACAGTCTTCTCGTTGCGGTGGTGTTGGCAGTGCTGCGTTCCCCTGGAGTCCTGACCTCTTCCTTTCTCCTCGGCCTCGTTTCGTTGGTTGGCGCGACGTCGCTATCTGCCGGCCCGGCGGCGGCGCAGTCGACTTTGTTCAAGCGGCCGTCGACGCAACCTTCAGCCGATGTCTTACACTCCGCCTCGGTTGGAGGGCGCACCAGCGTCCCCTATGGCTGGCTCGATTTCTGCCACCGCCGGCCGAAAGAGTGCAAGGTGCCCGCCCTGCCGGCCGCGAACGTCAAGTTGACTGCGCAGAACCTGCGCACGCTCAAGCGGGTCAACCAAAAGGCAAACCGCTCCATCAAGCCCGTCAGCAACTACGAGCACTGGGGCACGATGATGGACCACTGGGACTATCCCGTGGACGGCAAGGGCGATTGCAAGATCTACGCGCTCTACAAGCGCAAGCTTCTCCAGGAGGCGGGATTTCCCCGGCAGGCGCTGCTGATGACGGTGGTACGCGACCTGAACGACGAGGGCCACACCATCCTCACGGTGAAGACCGACAAGGGCGATCTCGTGCTCGACAATCTGGTCGATGAAATCAGACCCTGGAACGCGACCGGCTATTATTTCCTGAAACGCCAGTCGCAGCAGAACCCGAACATCTGGGTGTCGATCAACCAGCGCGGCGGCAAGCCGAGAACCTGACGGACGCCGCTAGGCTCGTAGGCTGGGCGGCGGTCGGCCTTTGACGGGCTGGCGCACCACCGACCGGCGACCTCCTCCTTGAAAGTGACCGGCCGGAAATTCCGGCCTGAGTAGCTACCCGGCCGCGACAGCCTATTGCTGGCAGGCCGGTTCGCCCTCCTGCCCGCAAGACGGCTTCTTCCTGGGGTGCTGCTGCGGCTGCGGCTGCTCCTGCGGGAGACGCCGCTCCTGTATCTGCGGCCTCGGCTGCGCACGGAACTCAGGCCTCTGCTCCGATCTCTGCGGCCGCAGTACTTGCTCGTTAGGCCTTTCCTGCCTGAACTGGCGCTGCGCATTCTCGTTCGGTCTGTTGATCTTGAAGTTGCGCTGGACGTTGACTTCCGGGCCGGCGGAGCCTTCATCGCTATTCTGCAGCCGGCGGAATTTCCTGCTCCTGTCGATCCTGTTGGCCGGGCCCTGGTTCTCGTCGGAGAATACGTCCGGATTGTTCCTCCTGAGCCGCTTCTGCATGCTCGGCCCGTTGTCGGCCGGCTCACCATTGACGGTGGGCAGCCTGCGGAACTTCCTGCCCTTGCCGCTCTCCCTGGCCGCGCTCTGATTTTCGTCGGAGAACACCTCCGGATTATTCTTCCTGAGACGCCGCTGCACGCTCGGCCGGTTGTCGGCCGGCTCACCGTTGACGGCAGGCAGCTTGCGGAACCTCCTGCCCTTTTCGTTTGCGCCAGCCGAGCCCTGATCGCCAGGTTCGACAACGGACCGGCCGGTGGACAAATCCTTGCGTGTCAGCTTCCTCGGTTTGCGGTTGTCCTGGCCGGACAGCGCGTTCGGGTTGTTCTTGCCGAACCTCTCCTGCGCGCTCGGCTGGTTCTCGGCCGCCATGCCGTTGACGGTGGGCAGCTTGCGCAACTTCTTGCCCTTTTGCTGACCCGTGCCCTGCTCTTCGGTCCCAGCGGCACCGGCATTTCCCGTCGCTTCCTGGTTGCCGCCCACAATGCCTTGCTTGTCGAGCTGCTTCCTAGGCTTGTTGCCTTGCAAATTCTGGCCGTCAAGCGTCGGCTTGCCTTTGACGAGCGGCAGCCTCGTGCCGTCCGCTCCAGGCAGGGCGTGGTCGCGCGACAGCTTGCCGGTCGCGGACCGGGTCTCCGACTGCGGAGTCGCGGCGCCAGGCTGCTGGCCCTGGATAACACGCTGACCAGGCTTCGGCGGCAAGCCGCTCTGTTGCTGACTGAATGGGGCCTGACGAGATATGGCCGCCCTCTTCTGCAGCAGCGGCGGCAGCGCGACTTTGGCCGCCAGCGCATCCGCGCGGGCACCAGCGGCGCCTCCGGTCGTCGTCTGGCCTGTGCTGCGGTCAACCTGAACACCGGCGCTTGGCTGCACGGCCTGATTGATGGTCTCGTTTTTGATCGTCGTGTTGATGTTGTTGATGACGGTCGTGTTGTGGATGTTTTTGAAGATAATGTCGTTCGGCGGCGGCACGATGTGGCGTGGCGGATTGATGAACACGGGTATCGGCACGAAGACCGGCGTCGGCAGGACGAAGACATCGACCGGCGGCGGCGGTGGCTCAAGCACGATGAATTCCGGCGGTGGAGGCGGCAGGAAGATCACCGCGATCGGCGGCGGCGGTTCGAAATCGAAATCGGGATCGTCGAAATAGAGCACCGGACGGTCGATATAGACGATCTCCTCCGGCGGTGGCGGCGGCACGTCATAGATGATCACGGTGAAGTTCTGCGGCGGCTCGAGCTCGGCGTCGAAATGCTCCAGCCGGCGGCGCGCATCCCAGGCATGCGGACCATGCGGATAGCGTTCGAGATACGACCAATAGGCTTCCGGCGTGTCCTCCTGCCAGGTCTCGCGCCAGGTGATCGCTTCGCGTCGCGCGGCGATGATGGCGCGCACGCGCTTGGCCATCGGATCGTGCGGATAGGCGACGAGGAAATCCTCGTAGCCGCGCATCGTGTCGCGATCGAGGGCCGCGACATAGGCGTCATGGGCGTCGAAATCGCGGATTTCCCTGGTCCGGCCGGCCTGGGATTCCGCTTCGGAAACCTTCGGCGCCGGCGCGTCCGGCGCACGCTCGAAGAAGACGAAGGGCGCGGTGATCCTTGAAGCGCTCCACGGCAGTTCTCCGCCTTGGGTGACTTCACTGACGCGCAGCCGCGTACGGTCGAAAACGTCTTGCAGCGGCAGACCGCCTTCGCGCATCATCTCGGCAAGCGCCTGAGCGTACGCGCCGTACGGGCCTTTGCCCTCGGGTGCGACCGTTCCGGGAGCGGCGTTGAAGGCAATCAGCATGTTCGGATCCGGATCGACCAATGCCAGGCCACCGGCAAGCGGTTCTTTCATCCGCGGAAAAGCATTCGGGCGCGCCGCGTCGAGCACGATGATGTTGACCTTCGCCGGCTGCCCGGCCAGCGATCTGGTGACATCGGACATCCGCATTGCCTGAAGCGGCACGTCGTTTGGATTGGCAATCTGAGCATCGACCGGCAGGAAGTAGTTCTCGCCCTCGAACTGCACGCCCTGGCCGGCGAGATAGACGAAGACGACGGCGTCCGGACCGGCGGCCGACACTTTGGCCATGAAATCCCGGAACGCGCCGCGCAGCGAATCCTGATCCACGTCGCGCGCGCCGACCACGTCAAAACCGGCTGCCTGCAATGTCTGTCCGATCAGGCCGGCGTCATTGGCCGCCGTCGCGAGTTCGCCGGTCTTGTAGGCGCCGTTGCCGATCACGAAAGCCAGCCGTTTCTCGCCCTGCGCAAGCGCCCCGGTCGTGGAACTGACCGCGAGAAAGGTCAGAACGACCATCAGGCCGAGGAACTTGAGAAGCGTTAGCATCGCAATCTGCTACCCATGCAAAGCAGTAAACGCCCGACAAGTCGAAACGTTTCCCGGTCTATCTAAATAAGGTCCGGCAAAAAGGCGGCTTTAGGGCGCGATTTCGTCGAAAGAACAGAGGCTTCAGTAATTTCGACGGAGTCCTCGGCCGTGGACTATCGGCGCCGTCTCGGCTTCTCCAGCAACGCCACGGCCTCGACATGCGGCGACCACAGGAACTGGTCGATCGGGGTGACGCTCTTCAGCGTGTAGCCGCCGTCGAGAAGAATGCGCAGGTCCCGCGCAAGAGTCACTGGATTGCACGACACGGCGGCGACCAGCGGCACGTCGGAGCGGGCGATCTGCTTCGATTGATCATCGGCGCCGGCGCGCGGCGGATCGAAGACCAGGCCGTCGAAAGCGTTCAATTCCTTGAAGGTCAGCGGGCGGCGGAAAAGGTCGCGGCGTTCGTTGGTCACGCGTTTCAGGCCGCTGGCGAAGCGGAAGGCGCGGTCGAGCGCGGCGAGTGCCGCGGCATCGCCTTCGACGGCATGAACCTCGGATTTTGCGCCAAGTCGCAGCGCGAAGCTGCCGCAACCGGCAAACAGATCCGCGACCTTTTTCGCCCGCGACAGATGCTGGCCGACCAGGCTCGCCATCGTCTGCTCGGCGGCTTCCGTAGCCTGCAGGAAGGCGCCGGGCGGCAGGGCGACTGGGACCGATCCGAACTGCACCACAGGCTTCTTCGGCTCGACGATGATCTCGCCATCGACGGAAAGCCTCGCCAACCCCTGCGCGATGACGAAATTCGACGCAATGCGGCGCTGGTTGTCGCCAAGCTTGCCGCCATCCTGCACGGCGACGTCCAGGCCTGATGCAGTGACGGTAACTGTCATGTGAAACGCCTTTGGCGTCGCGCAGACCAATCCGGCCAGGGCGCGCAGAGGATCGAGCGCCGACACGATCGCCGGCTGCGAGATCGGGCATTCCTCGATCGGGATGATTTCGGACGAAAGCGCGCGCACGAAGCCGAGCAGCATGCCGGCTTCGGCGCGCCTGGCGCTGAACGTGACGCGACGGCGGCTGTGCGGCGCGCAAGGCACCAGCGCGTCGATCTCGCAAGCGATGCCCTTGGCCTTCAGCGCCTGCGCAACCTTCCCGCGCTTCCACTGCCGGTAGGCCTCGGCTTCGAAATGCTGGAGCGCGCAGCCGCCGCATTCGGTGAAATGGCGGCAGACCGGATCGATCCTGAGCGGCGAGGCTTCCAGCACCGACGTCAGTGTGGCGCGGTCCTTCTGCCGCGCGGCGGTGACCGTTTCGCCCGGCAGCGTGAACGGGATGAAAACTTCCTCGCCCTCGGCATTGGCAATGCCGTCGCCCTGCGAGCCCAGCCTTGCGATCGTGAAACGTGTGCTCATCGCGATCCCGCGTCCTTTATGGCGGCGAGCAGGAACTCGCGATTGCCGTCGCCACCTTCGATCGGCGACGGATGCAGCCCCAGCACGCGCCAGCCTGGAGCGCCGGCGAGCCAGTCACGCAGCTTCTGCGCGATGCGCTCGGCATCGGCCGGATCTTTGAGCAGGCCGCCCTTGCCGATCGCCTCGCGGCCAGCCTCGAATTGCGGCTTGACCAGAAGAATTGCGTTGGCGCCGTTGCCCGCCAGTTGCAGGGCGGGCGGCAGCGCCAGCTTCAGGGAGATGAAGCTGACGTCGCAAACCAGGAAATCGGGCACGCGGCCGCCGAGATCGGCCGACGTCAAATCGCGGGCGTTCAGCCCCTCGATCGCCGTCACACGCGGGTCACCGGCAATGTCGGGACGCATCTGGCCGTGCCCGACATCGATCGCGGTGACGTGCGCTGCGCCGCGCTTCAGCAGCACCTGGGTGAAGCCGCCGGTCGAGGCGCCGATATCGAGCGCCTCGCTGCCGGCAGGGTCCAAGCCGAAACGGTCGAGGCCGGCGATCAGCTTCAGCGCCGCGCGCGACACATAGGCCTGGGCCGGATCGTCGATTGCGATCAGGCAATCCGGCGCGACGGGCTGGCCGGGCTTGCGGGCAACGGTGCCGTCCACGGTGACCGTGCCGCGCTCGATCGCGTCGCGGGCACGCGAGCGGCTGGCGAACAGGCCGCGCCCGACGAGCAGTTCGTCGAGCCGCTGGCGCCGGCTGGCTGGCAAAGCGGAATTCATCGGCCTTCATTGGCGAAAGCCGGGCGCGAAGGCAAGGACATAGACCGCCTTGCCGACCAGCGCAGCCCTCCGGCACTATGCCGGGGTGAAGCGCCGACCAGGGAGGAGGACGATGTTGAAGGGAACCTGCCATTGCGGCGCCGCCCACTGGACGCTGGAAGGCGATCCCGGTGGAATCACCGCCTGCAATTGCACGCTTTGCCGCCGCTACGGTGCGCTATGGGCTTATGATTATGTCGACGAGCGCATACGCGTTGCCGGGCCCATCGGCTCCTACACGCGTGCCGGCAAGGACGATCCATCGCTCGAGATTCTGTTTTGCCCGACCTGTGCTTGCGTTCTGGCCTGGCGCGGTCTGCGTTCCGGCAAGAGCGGCCGCATACGCATCGCCGTCAACGTCAGGCTGGCCCCACCGGAGGAAGTCGCCGACCTGCCGATCGATCATTTCGACGGGCTCGACAGTTTTGACGACCTGCCGCGCGACGGCCGCTGCGTGCGCGATATGTGGTTTTAGAAAACGGTTCGCGAGACGCGGCGCTCGACGGCCGGCGCCAAGCCATTGTTGCCGGAAGCTTCCTTGCGCGGTGCCTCGACCGGCGTCGGCGCGGCTGATGTCGCTTCCGGCACTACGACGAGTTGAGGAACCTGCTTGTAGGAGAAGCCGCCGCGGATGTTGCCCATCTTGCCGGCGACGATGTCCAGCACCGCCTTCTCAAGATTGCGGTCGTAACGAGTTTCGGCTCCCGCCGGCGCGGCCATGGCAACCAGGAAGGCCATGCCGCAAAGGAACGACTTCATTGTTCTTGTCCCTGCCTAGGACCAAGGTCTTAGCAGAGCGCCGTTGAAAATCGGCCAAGAGACAGGGTAAGCAAACCGCCAAACGGAAGCGTTAACAAAAGGTTACAGCCGGAAGCCGGCAAACCGATTCAGTGCGTTAAGGCTTTGATTCAGGCGCGCTGCGCCTGCACGCCGCGGCCGAGCGCCGCGAAGACCGTGCGCACGATGCCGGCCGAATCCAGGCCGGCGTCGGCATACATCTTCTCCGGCTTGGCATGGTCGGTGAACACATCGGGCAGCACCAGCGGGCGAACCTTGAGGCCGCTTTCCAGCAGACCTTCATGGGCGAGGAAGTGCAGCACCTGGCTGGCGAAGCCACCGATGGCGCCCTCCTCCACCGTCACCAGAACTTCGTGCGAGCGAGCAAGCCGCCGGGCGAGATCCTGGTCGAGCGGCTTGGCGAAGCGGGCGTCGGCAACGGTGGTCGAAAGGCCAGCCGCGCCGAGTTCCTCGGCAGCAAGCAGGCAATCCTGCAGCCGCGTGCCGAAGGAAAGCAGCGCGACCTTGGTGCCCTCCTTCAGGATGCGGCCCTTGCCGATTTCGAGCAGCGCGCCGCGCTCCGGCATGTCGACGCCGACGCCATTGCCGCGCGGATAGCGGAAAGCGATCGGGCCTTCATCATATGAGGCAGCGGTGCGCACCATGTGACGCAGTTCCGCCTCGTCCGCCGCGGCCATGACGACGAAGCCCGGCAGCGAAGCCAGGAAAGTCGTGTCGAAAGCGCCGCAATGGGTGGCGCCGTCAGCGCCCACGAAGCCGGCACGGTCGATCGGGAAACGCACCGGCAGTTTCTGGATCGCCACGTCGTGGACGACCTGGTCGTAAGCGCGCTGCAGGAAGGTGGAATAGATGGCGGCGAACGGCTTGTAGCCTTCGGTAGCCAGCCCGGCGGCAAAGGTCACCGCGTGCTGCTCGGCAATGCCGACATCGAAGGTTCGCTTCGGAAACACCTCGCCGAACAGGTCCAGGCCGGTGCCGCTCGGCATGGCGGCGGTGATGGCGACGATGCGGTCGTCCTCGCGCGCCTCCTGGATCAGGCTCTCGGCGAACACCTTGGTGTAGGCGGGCGCATTGGCCGGTGCCTTGGCCTGCGCGCCGGTGATGACGTCGAACTTGTTGACGCCGTGATATTTGTCGGCCGCGGCCTCGGCTGGCGCGTAGCCCTTGCCCTTCTGGGTCACGACATGGATCAGCACCGGGCCGTCGCCATTGTCGCGGACATTCTTCAGGACGGGAATGAGGTGCTCCAGATTGTGTCCGTCGATCGGGCCGATGTGGTAGAAGCCGAGTTCCTCGAACAAGGTGCCGCCGGTGACGTAGCCGCGCGCATGCTCGACCGCGCGGGTGATGGCACGGTCGGCGCGCTTGCCGAGATAGGAGGTCAGCTTCTTGCCGAATTCGCGCAGGCCGAGATAGGCCTTGCCGGAGGCGAGCCGCGCCAGATAGGCGCTCATCGCGCCGGTCGGCGGCGCGATCGACATGTCATTGTCATTGAGGATGACGATCAACCGGGCGTCGAGCGCGCCGGCATTGTTCAGCGCCTCGAAAGCCATGCCGGCCGACATCGCGCCGTCGCCGATGACGGAGATGACGTTGTTGCGGCCGCCCGCAAGGTCGCGCCCCATGGCCATGCCGAGCCCGGCCGAAATCGACGTCGAGGAGTGCGCGGCGCCGAACGGGTCGTATTCGCTCTCGGCGCGCCGGGTGAAGCCGGAGAGACCGCCTTCCTGGCGCAGCGTGCGGATGCGGTCGCGGCGGCCGGTCAGGATCTTGTGCGGATAGGCCTGGTGGCCGACATCCCAGATCAGCCGGTCTTGCGGCGTGTTGAAGACGTAGTGCAGCGCGACCGTCAGCTCGACGACGCCAAGGCCGGCGCCGAGATGGCCGCCGGTCTGCGATACGGCGTCGATGAGTTCGGCGCGCAGTTCAGCGGCAAGCCGCGGCAGCGCGCTCTCATCAAGCTTCCGCAAATCCGCCGGAATGCGGACCTTGTCGAGGAGCGGCGTCACGGGCTTTTGGTTCACTCAGGCGCGACCTGCTGAAATCCGTTGAACAGGGCGCTAGCAGTGAATTGCGCCATAATCATGCGCGGGCATAGGCCGGCTCGAGGTGAATGTAAATGCGCGTCAGTGACGCGCATTTTTTCGCCGCCCGCCATTTTGCAGGCCGGCCTCACCTGAATATCGGCGCGCCTTAGCCTTCCGGCAGCGGAATGAACTCCTCCTCATCGCCGGGAACGATATCGAAGCGGCCCGTCTTCCATTCCTGCTTGGCCTGCTCGATGCGCTCTTTCGAGGATGAAACGAAATTCCACCAGATGTAGCGCTTGGAGCCAAGCGAGGCGCCGCCGAACAGCATGAAATGCGCGCCGCGTTCGGACGAGACGACGATCTCCTCACCTGGCTTGAACACCAGAAGCCGCTCCGCCGGGAAAACATCGCCGGCGATCGAGATCTCGCCTTCCAGCGTGTAGATGGCGCGTTCCTCGGCATCGGCGGGAATTTTCACGCTGGCGCCTGCCGCCAGGCGCAAATCGGCATAAAGCGTGTCCGAAGCGGTCGCCACGGGCGAGCGCAGGCCCGACAACGCGCCGATGACGACGCGGCCGCTGACGCCTTCGGCATCGATCTCGGGCAGGCGGGCCACCGAGGTGTTTTCGAACACCGGGGCAATCTCCTCCTTGCCGTCCGGCAGCGCCAGCCAGGTCTGCAGGCCGGAGACCGACATCGGCGCGCCGCGCAGCTCCTGTGGCGTGCGCTCGGAATGAACGATACCGCGTCCGGCGGTCATCAAATTCACGTCGCCCGGCGCGATCACCATTTCGGTGCCGAGCGAGTCGCGGTGCCTGATCTTGCCGTCGAACAGATAGGTGACGGTGGACAGGCCGATATGCGGATGCGGGCGCACGTCGAGCGCGTGGCCGGCACGCAGGATCGCCGGGCCCATGCGGTCGAAGAAGATGAACGGTCCGACCAGCCTTCGCTTCGCCGTCGGCAGGGCGCGCCGCACCTCGAAGCCGCCAATGTCCTTGGCGTTGGGAATGACCATCAATTCGATCTGATCGCAAGCGAAGGCATCGCCGGGTTCAGGATCGTTTCCCGGAAAGAAGCTCATGACTGTCCCTCAGGCGAAACGAAGCGCCGACCTGGCCTTGGCCTTGGCCGCCTCTTCCTCGCGATTGCGCGGTTCCTGGTTGGTTTCGAGCGCGTCAATCAATTCGCGCGCAGCGGCCGCGATTGCTTCCACGGCGTGGTAGAAAGCATGTTCGTTGCGCTTCGAAGGTTTCGTCGAGCCACTCAGCTTGCGCACGAACTGAAGTGCTGCATCATGCACCTCGTCATTGGTCGCCGGCGGTTCAAAATTGGCCAAGGTCTTGATGTTGCGGCACATGGCTTGAACTCCTTACCTGCTTTCCCTTTTCCTGCCCGGTCTGAGATCATGCACCGAGGTGCATTGATATTCAGGTCAGTCGGCGTCCAGCGGCTCCGTTCCTACCGGCTTGCCGTCGCGCGACAGCCTGATCTTCTCGACTTTGTCCTCGGCTGCCTTGAGCAGTCGGTCGCAATGGGCCTTCAGCGCCTCGCCGCGCTCATAGATCTTGATCGACTGGTCGAGCGGGACGTCGCCGCGCTCCAGATCATCGACGATCTTCTCCAGCGCGTCGAGCGCTTGTTCGAAGCTCATCGCCTTGACGTCCTCATTGCCTTCAACAGCCATAATTCATCCCTTCATCAGCCGCCCGACATGGGCGGCGACTGAAAATGCCAGTCCCTGCAGATCGTAGCCGCCTTCCAGCAGGCTGACGAGCCGGTTGCCGCTGTGGCGGCCGGCGCGTTCCATCAGTTGGCCGGTCGCCCAGTCGAAATCGTCCTCGGTCAGGTTGATCTCGGCGAGCGGATCGCGATGGTGCGCGTCGAACCCGGCTGAAATGATGATCAGGTCGGGCGCGAACGCATCGATGGACGGCAGCACGCGCGACAGGAAGGCGTCGCGGAACAGGTCGCTGCCGGTCCGCGGCGCCAGCGGCGCATTGACGATGTTGCCGGCGCCGGTTTCACTCTTTGCGCCGGTGCCCGGATAAAGCGGCATCTGATGCGTCGAGCAGTAGAGCACCGACGGATCGTCCCAGAAGATGTCCTGCGTGCCGTTGCCGTGGTGGACGTCCCAGTCGACGATGGCGACGCGGTCGGCCTGGTGCTTCTTCTGCGCGTAGCGGGCGGCAATCGCCGCCGTGTTGAACAGGCAGAAACCCATCGCCGTGGTCTTTTCGGCATGGTGGCCGGGCGGGCGGGCGGCGACGAAGGCGTTGGCGGCACGGCCTTCGAAGACGTCGTCTATCGCCGCATTGGCGCCGCCGATCGCGGTGATCGCGGCCTGCCAGCTCTTCGGGCTGGCGCTGGTATCGGCATCGATCGAGACGATGCCGGTCTCCGGGATGGCGGCGCGCACGCGCTCGACGAAGGTCTCGGGGTGCGCGTAAAGGATCGTCGCCTCGTCGCCTTCCGGCGCCTTGACGCGGTCGAGCGCCGAAAACGCCTCATCATCCAGCACGCGTTCGATGGCGCGCAAACGGTCGGGCCGCTCCGGGTGGCCGGGCGGCGTGATGTGTTCCAGGAAGATCGGGTGCGTGTAGAGACGGGTGGCCATGGCGCCTAATCTAGGCACCCGCGGCGTGGATGACCATGTTTGCGAGCCGAATGGCTGGGGAAAATTGCGTCAGCCTGTGTCGCCCGCGCCATTGGCGAGGGCCAAGCTTCGCGGTAAGGTCACATCGCTGCCTGGTGCCCGCGCCGCGGGAGAATCGGGAACACGGTTGAACTCCGTGGCGTGCCCAACGCTGTGAGGGGGACCGCGCCGGCAAAGCCACTGTCGATGACGGGAAGGCGCCGGATGCGGGAGGATCCCGAGCCAGAAGACCGGCCCGGCAGACATGGTTTCCCGCTTGGTCAGGCGGGTGACTGCTTGTCGCAAGGGGAAAAGCGATGACGGCACCAGCGATCGCCGCGAGCGGCGACGATTTTGACCTATCGGCGCGCGACGCCGTTTACCGGGCGATGTTCACCAGGCGCGACGTGCGCAGCCATTTCATCCCGGACGATCTCGATGACAGTGTGCTGGCGCGCTTGCTCACCGCCGCTCACCACGCGCCGTCGGTCGGCTACATGCAGCCGTGGAATTTCATCGTCATCCGCGACGCCGAGCGACGCAGGCAGGTGCGCGACCTGTTTCTGGCCGCGCGCGAGCGAGAACTGCCGGCGATCGAGACGGAACGGCAGGCGCTCTACAAGAAGCTGAAACTCGAAGGCATCTGCGAAAGCGCGCTCAATCTCTGCATCACCTGCGACCGGCAGCGGTCAAAGGACTCGCCGCTGGGGCGCTGGCACAATCCGGAAATGGACCTCTACAGCACCGTCTGCGCGGTGCAGAATTTCTGGCTGGCGGCCCGGGCGGAGGGCGTCGGCGTCGGCTGGGTCAGCATCATCGAGGCGCAAGCGCTCAAGCAGCTTCTCTCGATCCCGGAGCATGTCACGCCGATCGCCTATCTGTGCGTCGGCCGCGTCTCGGCTTTCGCGCCCAAGCCGGACCTCGAAGCGCATGGCTGGGGCAAGCGCCTGCCGCTGCCCGAGCTGGTGATGAGCGAGACTTTCCGCGGCGCCGGCGAGGCGCCGCTGAAATCGGCGATAGCAAGGCTCGTCGACCCGCAACCTTGATCGGGGCCTCTTCAGGCGCTGCCAATCAAGCGGCGCGGGGCGTATCCCAGCGCGAGCCGCTGCCAAGGGAGCCGAGTGCCTTGTCGCGCAACTCCCTGAACTTGGACGAGGTCTCGGCGAGCCGGCGGTCCCAGTCGGGGTTGGGGACCTGGCCCTCGATGGCTTCGAAATAGACCTGCATCAGCGAAGCGATAGCGAAGGGCTCGATGAAGGCGGCCTTGAAGGCCCAGGCAAAGACGATGGCCAGCACGAAGGCCCAGCCGGCAAGCTCACCCGGCATCACCCACAGGATGGCAGCCGCGGGGGCCAGCATCAAAAGGAAGATGACGAAGGATACGCCCCACATGATCACCGCCAGCCAGACGGCGTTCTTGACCATGTGCTTGCCATTCTGCGCGTAAAGCACGACGCCTTGCCGCGCCGTCTCGAAGGGCGAGTTCGAATTGATGCGGATGTTGTAGCCGAGGATGATCTCGTCGACATAAGTCAGCGACAGCCGGATCACCGTGTTGACGAAGCTGACCAGGCCGCTCAAGCCCGGAATGGGGCAGGAAGGCCGCAATGCCGCCGATCAGGCCGGTGATGGCGCGGATGGCGCCCTTGACCAGCTGGTCGACGACGAAAAGGATATTGGCCTCGGCGAAGCGCTGGGTAACCACTTCCTTGGCATAGGCGATCTGGTTCTGCCCGTCGGGCACGTCGTGGCCGTCGATCAGATGCACCATGACGGCGATATGGCCGGCCTTGAGCACATAGAGGATGTATTCGCGGATCCAGTAGACGGCGATCGAGACGACGCCGAAACCGACCACACCGCCCCACAGCGCAAAGGACGTCGGGCCATCGGGATCGGTCGATATGTGACCAACGCCATAACCGACGCTGGCGCCCGTACCGGTCGCCATGATGTAGGCGATCGTGATGCCGAAATAGACCATCATGCGAAAGACGATGAACGGCCATGTCCGCATCATGATCGACACCGACCTGGCGATGCTGAAGTCCCACATGCCCCGACTCTCCACCCTTCAAGAGTTGGCGCGAGAGGATGCGCTTGCGCCGGGGAAAGTCAATTGCGGCCACGGCGCGCGACGCCCAAAACCGGTGCACAAGCCCGACCGGCGCCCCGACTACATGCCTCAGGCCTTGTTGAGCAGGCCTTCAAGCAGTTGCTTGAACGCCGTGATCGCCTTCTTCGACGTCGCTTCCGGGTCCGTCGAATTGGCGATGCGCTGCGCGGCCTGGCTGCTGGCGCCATTGATCAGCCGTGCGGCCGTCTCGGGGTCGAGGCCGGGAACGACAACCCCTTCTTCCTGCAGCCTCGTCAGATGGTCGCTCATCGAGGCGATGCAGGCATTGGCGTTCGGCCATTGCGCCGGGTCGCCGAGCACGGCCGGACCGTCGCGGAACATGATGCGCTGGATCTCCGGCTCCAGCGCCATCTCGATATAGGTGGTGCATTCGTCGACGAAATGCTGCCAGCGGGTCGGCGCTTTCGCAGCCACCTCGTTCACCCGCACCGCCATTTCAGCGTCGATCTCGGCGATCACCGCCTGCAGCAGCCCCTTCTTGTCGCCGAAATGATGGTAGAGCGCGCCGCGTGTGAGACCGGCCGAGGCAGTGAAATCGTCCATCGAGGCGTCGGCATAGCCGATCGTGCCGAAGGCATGGCGGGCGGCCGCGATCAGCTTGGCGCGTGTCTCGGCGATCATCTCCTTGCGCGGTCTGTGCATTACGTCTGGCCCTATTAACATACGTCCCGTATGCCAATTGACATACGCAGCGTATGAACTATCTGACGTCCATACGCCGCGTATGTAGTTGCGGCTTACCGCCTTGTCGAGGAGCAGGATCATGCGAAACCCCTATTCGGACATCTTTCGGGCTCCCGGCACGAAAGGCTTTGCCGCTGCCGCCTTCATGGCGCGGCTGCCCATCGCCATGGCGCCGATCGGCATCGTGGCGATGCTGTCGCAGACGCATGGCGAATACTGGCTGGCCGGCGCGGTCTCCGCGACCTATGCGCTGGTCAACGCCTTCCTGTCGCCGCAAGTGTCGCGGCTGGTGGACCGGCACGGCCAGACAGCCGTGGCCACACCGATGACGATCGTCTCCGTGCTTTCCTTCGCAACGCTGATCGCGGCAGCCAACCAGCACTGGCCGGTCTGGACCTTGTTCGGATCGGCGCTGCTCGCCGCCGCCATGCCCAGCGTCCCGGCGCTGGTCAGGGCGCGCTGGACCGAGATCTTTCGCGACCGACCCGAGCTCAACACGGCCTTCGCCTTCGAATCGGCCGCGGACGAATTGGTCTATGTCGCCGGCGCCTCGCTGTCGGTGGGCTTGAGCGCCGCGCTGTTTCCAGAAGCCGGCATGGTGGTTAGCACGTTGCTGCTGGCGCTTGCCTCGGCGGCATTCCTGCTGCAGCGCTCATCCGAGCCGCCTGTCCGCCCGGCCGAGCATGGCGCGGCCGGTTCGGCGATCCGCCTGCGGCCGGTCCAGATCATCACCTTCGCGCTGGTCTTCGTCGGCGCGACCTTCGCCACCACGGAAGTCACCACTGTCGCCATCACCAAGGAGCTCGGCCAGTCCGAGGCCGCCAGCCTCGTCATCGGCGTCTATGCGCTGGGATCCTTCGTGCTCGGCATCATCGTCGGCGCGCTCAGCCTGAAGGCGCCGCTGCAACGGCAACTGGCGGTCGCGGTCAGCGTGATCGCGCTCACCACCCTGCCGCTGCTCTTCGCCGATACGGTGCCGACGCTGGCGCTCGCGGTCTTTGTCAGCGGCGTCGCGATCTCGCCGACCTTCATCACCGCCTTCGGCCTGATCGAACGCCACGTGCCGCCGGCAATGCTGACCGAAGGCGTCACCTGGGTGACAACCGGCATCGGCATCGGCATGGCGCTGGGCTCTTTTGCCGCCGGCTGGATGGTCGACAATTTCGGTCCGCAGAACGGGTTCTGGGTGTCGGTGGCGGCCGGCGCGATCGCCCTGGCCACGGTGCTTGCCGGGCAATGCCGGCTGGCGACGGACGATTGCGACGTGGACAGGGGCGCAGCGGTAATGCCCGCTGAGTGACGGTACGAACGTGCCGCCATCCGATGATCATTGCAGAGGTCGGAAGCTGGCCGTGGCCTCCGGGACTTCGTCATCCACGGGCGGAGCGACGCGAAGCGGAGCGCAGACCCGAGGATCCATTCCGTTACTTTAGCCGTAGAGCACAGCGGAGCAGAATTCTGCACCGTTGCAAGGCGTCAAGGTCACGGAATGGATCCTCGGGTCTGCGCGCGTCGCTACGCTCCTTGCTCCGCCCGTGGATGACGACTTCGCAGAGGCTTCGGCCAATCGCCTGTGCAGGCAAACCGTCCGCAGCACCGTTCCTAGGGCTCAGCCCTCGTAGACCTAAAGAATCTCAGTCCTGGCGATGTGGATGCCAAAGCCTTCGAGGCCGACATAGTGGCGCTCGCGCGAGGCGATCAGGTTGATAGAGGAAATGCCGAGATCCCTGAGGATCTGCGCGCCGAGCCCGATCTCGCGCCATTCGTTCTCGCGGCGGCGGGCTTCCTCGTGGTCCTCGCGGTCGCCGCTCTGCGGCCGCTTGCGCTCCTGGTGGGCGACGCCGACCGAGCCCTCGCGCAGATAGACGATGACGCCGCGCCTGCGCTCGCCCATCGCCTTCATGATGCCGTCGAGCCGATGGCTGGTGCCGAAAACATCGGTGACGACATCCTCCGAATGCAGGCGCACCGGCACCTCCTCGCCGTCGCGGATATCGCCGAAGACGACGGCGACATGGTGCATGGAATCCCAGGGCAGCGTGTAGGTGAAGACCTGCGCCTTGCCGCCGGGCGTGTCTATATCGGAGCAGGCGACGCGCTCGACCAGCGTTTCCTTGCGCTGGCGGTAGGCGATGAGATCGGCGACCGAAACCTGCTTGAGGCCATGTTCTTCGGCGAAGGCCTGCACTTGCGGCCCGCGCTTGACGGTGCCGTCATCGTTGACCAGCTCTGAAATGACGCCGACCGGCGGCAAGCCGGCAAGCTTGCAGAGATCGACCGCGGCTTCGGTATGGCCGGAGCGCATCAAGACGCCGCCTTCGCGCGCGATCAGCGGGAAGACGTGGCCGGGACGCACGAAATCCGACGGCCCAACATTGCCGTTGGCAAGGTTGCGCACCGTGAGCGTGCGATCGTCGGCGGAAATGCCGGTCGTGGTGCCGTGCTTGAAATCGACGCTGACCGTGAAGGCCGTGGTGTGCGCGGAATCGTTGTCCGCCACCATCGGCGCAAGGTTCAGGCGCCTGGCGTCTTCGCGCAGCATCGGCGTGCAGACGATGCCGGAGGTGTTGCGGACGATGAAGGCCATCTTTTCCGGCGTGCAATGGACGGCGGCGACGATCAGGTCGCCCTCGTTCTCGCGCCCGTCATCGTCCATCACGACGACGATCTCGCCGCGCTCGAAGGCGCGGATCGCTTCGACGATCTTCTTCTGGTCGTAAGACATGGAACGCTCGCTTCGCTCGCAGGGAATAGGAATTAGGCAACAGGCAGTAGGCAGTAGGGAAGAGAAAAGGTCTGGCTCGCCTACTGCCTATTCCCTGCCGTCTACTGCCTTCCCTGTCTGTCCTCTGTGCCGCAGATAATGATCGGCGATCGCGCAGGCAACCATGGCCTCGCCGATCGGCACGGCGCGGATGCCGACGCAGGGATCGTGGCGGCCCTTGGTCATCACCTCGACATCCTTGCCGTCCTTGTCGATCGACTGGCGCGGCGTCAGGATCGACGAGGTCGGCTTGACGGCGAAGCGCGCGACGATCGCCTGCCCTGTCGAGATGCCGCCCAGGATGCCGCCGGCATTGTTGGACAAGAACACGGGCTTGCCGTCGTTGCCCATGCGCATCTCGTCGGCGTTCTGTTCGCCGGTGATGCGGGCGGCCTCGAAACCGTTGCCGATCTCGACGCCCTTGACGGCGTTGATCGACATCAGGCCGGCAGCGATGTCCTGGTCCAGCTTGGCGTAGATCGGCGCGCCGAGCCCCGCCGGAACGCCCTCGGCGACGATCTCGATCACCGCGCCGACAGAGGAGCCGGCCTTGCGGATGCCGTCGAGATAGGCGGCGAACACCGGGACGGAAGCCGGATCGGGGGTGAAGAACGGGTTGTCGGCATCGCCGACGAAATTCCAGTTCCAGTTGGCGCGATCGATGGATTTCTCGCCCATCGAGACCAGCGCGCCGCGCACCGTCATGCCCGGCACCACCTTGCGGGCGAGCGCGCCGGCCGCGACCCGTGCCGCCGTCTCGCGCGCCGAGGAGCGGCCACCGCCGCGATGGTCGCGCAGGCCGTATTTGACCTCATAGGTGTAGTCGGCATGGCCCGGGCGGTACTGGCGGGCGATCTCGCCATAGTCCTTGGAGCGCTGGTCGACATTCTCGATCAGCATCGAGACAGGCGTGCCGGTGGTGATCATCGTCTCGCCGTCCTCGTCGAGGATGAAGCCGGACAGTATCTTGACCTCGTCCGGTTCGCGGCGCTGGGTGACGAAACGCGACTGTCCGGGCCGGCGCCGATCGAGCTCGGCCTGGATGTCCTCGCGCTTGAAGCGGATGCCGGGCGGGCAGCCGTCGACGACGCAGCCGAGCGCGGCGCCATGGCTCTCACCCCAGGTGGTGACGCGGAACAGGTGGCCGAAGGTGTTGTGAGACATGACAATGCGCCCTGCCCGGCGGCGGAGCCGGCAATCCAAAGTGCTGCAGCGTCCTTGCGCCTCCAAAGGACGCGCGGCGCTTCACGCTGCCTTCTATTGGCGTTTTCCACAGTGGTCAAACGGCTGCATCAAACTGTGATCCAGCGGATTTAGTTTTGACACATTCGGTTGGTTTCTGCTCTCTTCCCATCCGCCGTTGAGGACCCCGCCGCTGACCAGCCGGCGCAATGACAAAAGAGGACGACGATGCGTACCCTGATTGGCGCGGCTTGCGCCATGTTGTTGATTTCCACCGCCGCCGCGTTCGCCGGCCAGACCGAAGGCCTGATCAAGAAGGTCGACAAGGACACGCTGACGCTGACGCTGGACGACGGAAAGTCCTACAAGCTCAACGCCGAGACCGATCTCGACGCGCTGAAGCCCGGCATGGACATCGTGATCGCCTACGACGTGACCAATGGCGAGAACGTCGTGACCGACATGCAACTGCCGGACAGCGACGCGGATTAAGCCGCGCCGCGAGGTCGTGACGGCCTCGGAGGGTGGTACAGGACGACCTCGGAGAGTAGCCGGAACGCCGAATGCTTCGTCATCCCAGGGCGAAGCGAGGAGCGCTGCGGCGCGCGCAGACCCCGGGATAACGACGCTGAGGCATCTGCCTCATAGCCATTCCAGGCTGCGGCCCTCCAGCCGCAGCAGGCGATCCTGCTGGATCTCGAGGCTTGCCGCCTCCTGCTTCGACACCCCTTCCACAATCCGGAACAGGCAGCGCATGACGCCGCCATGGGTGACGCAGACCGTCCGCCGGTCGAGCGCCTCGAACCACGGTCTGATGCGTTCGAGCAGCATCTCGTAGCTTTCCGCGCCTTCGCCGGGCGGCTGAAAATCCCATTTCGCGGCGCGACGCCCGCGCGTCGACCCGGGGAGCCGCGCCTCGAGCTCCCGAAAAGTAAAACCCTGCCAGTCGCCGAAGCTCATTTCGACCAGACGCGGATCGGTGCGGTATGCGGAAGGATCGAGCCCCATCGCGGCGCGCATCAGTTCCATCGTCTCGCGCGTGCGCCGCATCGGGCTGGCGACGAAGTCGAAATCCTCGCCCTTGCCGATCAACGCGGCCAGCCGACGGCCGTTGCGCCTCGCCTGCTCGCGACCAAATGCGTTGATGTCCGTGTCGGCCTGGCCCTGCAGGCGGCGCTCAACATTCCACTCTGTCTGGCCATGGCGCACGATGTAGACGAGCGGATACATCAGGTCTTCCGAGGTCGGGCCAGGGCCTGGGACAGGGATCGAGGAGAGAAGGCTATTCCTTGACGGTCGAGATATCCGGGGCGTCGACCGCTTTCATGCCGACGACATGGTAGCCGGAATCGACGTGATGCACCTCGCCGGTCACGCCGCGCGACAGATCCGACAGGAAATAGACGCCGGAATCGCCGACCTCTTCCTGGGTGACGGTCTGCTTCAGCGGCGCGTTGTACTCGTTCCACTTCAGGATGTAGCGGAAGTCGCCGATGCCGGAGGCGGCAAGCGTCTTGATCGGGCCGGCCGAGATGGCGTTGACGCGGATCTTCTTGGCGCCGAGGTCGACGGCGAGATAGCGCACGCTCGCTTCGAGCGCCGCCTTGGCGACGCCCATGACGTTATAGTGCGGCATGACTTTTTCGGCGCCGTAATAGGTCAGCGTCAGCAGCGAGCCGCCATCCGTCATCAGCGGCTCGGCGCGCTTGGCGATGGTGGTGAAGGAAAACACCGAGATGTCCATGGTGCGCAGGAAATTGTCGCGCGTCGTCTCGACATAGCGGCCGGTCAGTTCGTCCTTGTCGGAGAAGGCGATGGCATGGACCAAAAAGTCGAGCTTGCCCCAGTGGCTGGCGATATCGGCAAAGACGGCGTCGAGGCTTTCCGGATCGGTCACGTCGCAATGGCCCGCGACATGCGCGTTTAGTTCGGCCGCCAACGGCTCGACACGCTTCTTGAAGGCCTCGCCCTGGTAGGTCAGCGCGATTTCGGCGCCGTGATCGGCGCAAGCCTTGGCGATGCCGAAAGCGATCGACCGATTGTTGGCGACGCCCAGGATGAGGCCTCGCTTACCGGCCATCAGGCCCTGTCCACCCGCCATGTGCAAGCTCTCCGCAAGAATATCCGCTGTGTGGAGAGCCCTATCGCACAGGCGCAGGACCCCTTCAAGCGCCCAAAAGACACTGTAACAGGAACAAAATTCCCGCAATCAGCCTTTTTGGCGGCGCATCAGGGCCTCGAGCTCGGCATCGCCGCCTTCCGGCAGCATCAGCCGCACATGGGCATAGAGATCGCCATGGCCGCCGGCTTTTTCAGGCAGGCCCCTGCCCTTGAGCCGCAGCACCTTGTCCGAGTTTGACCATGCGGGAACGTTGACCGCGAGCTTGCCGGTCGGCGTCTCGACCGCCACCTTGGCGCCGAGCACGGCGTCGGCCAGATCGACCGGCAGATCGACATGCAGATCGCGCCCCTCGATGCGGTAGCGCGAATGGCGGCGGATGTGGATCTTGACCAGCGCGTCGCCCGGCTGGCCAGGGCCCTGCTCGCCCTGGCCCTTCAGACGGATCGTCTGGCCGTCCTCGACATAGGCCGGCAGCTTGACCGCAACCTTGCGGCCGTCGGGGAACATCGCCGTCACCTTCTCGGCAGTCGCGGCTTCCTCGACGCTGATGTCCAGCGTGACGTTGAGGTCGGCCGCCTGGGCCGGCTGGCGGCGGTCGGCGCGGCCCGCGCCCCGCACGCCGGAAAAGGCATCGCCGAAGATCTGGCTGAAGATGTCGCTGTTGCCGTCGAACGGATCGCCGCCCGGACGGCCGGTGCGGAATTCGAAATGGGCGCCGCCCGGGCCCTGCTGGCGCCGGAAGCCGGCGAACGGGTCGCCGCCGGCAGCACCTTCAAAACCCTGGAATTTCGGCTTGCCCTCGGCATCGATCTCGCCGCGATCGTAAGCGGCGCGCGTCTTTTCGTCGCCGACGATCTCGTAGGCCTGATTGGCGGCGGCAAAGCGGTCCTTCGCCTTCGGATCATTCGGATTCTGGTCAGGATGATACTTCTTTGCGAGCTTGCGATAAGCCGATTTTATGTCCTTGGCCGATGCGTTCTTGGCAACGCCCAGCACCTCATAGGGGTCGCGCATGCTTCCTGCCTGCAAGAGAGAGTGATTTCACGGTTGCCCCCTATATGCGCTCGCATAGGAAGAAATTCCAGTGGTGCAAGAGGGATTGGCGGCTTAAAGGTTCGGCGCGCTGAAAGGCATTTGCACGACGCGCTTTCAAGTCTCTGCTTTGTGCATGTCGTTACCCCAAAACCGCTGCGCACTTTTGGGCGACAGGCAGTGGGATCACAGCGCCTTGAATTCCTGCATGCGCCAGCCGCCGGCCTCGGCAAGACACAACTCGCCCTTGAAGAGGGCCACGCCGTCGAAGCTCTCGCGCGTGGCGCTGAAGCGACGGCAGGTCAGCCCGCCATCTTTCAGTTCGACCATCTCGGTGATCGCGCCGCGCGACCCGGTGCCCGCATTGGCCCATGGCACCGCCTGACCTCCGAGCTCCCTGATGTCGGCGGAAGAAACGGCGTTGCCGATGGTGGTCTGGTCGGAATCCTCGTCGGCTACCGCCGGGGCAGCGGGCGATGACGGCGCGCTGGAGGTGACGATCGAGCGGTCGACCTCGGCCTTTTCCAGGCTGAAGCCTCCTGCGCCGCAGGCGGCAAGCGGGAGCGTCAATGTCACGAGCACGACCTTGACGCTGGCCGAAGCGATAACGCCCCATTGCCCGCTGTCAAAAGCTTGCGCGATACGCGACAATCGGCGAACTCCTCCCGCAATGTTAAAAATTTGGAAAACTATGAACGAAACCGAGTTAACAAGCAGTGACTTCACCGAGGCGGCGGAGCCTTTCAGGCTCTTTGCCGCATGGCTGGAGAACGCCACCAAGAGCGAGCCTAACGACCCCAACGGCGTGGCGCTGGCAACCGTCGACGCCGACGGCATGCCGGATGTGCGGATGGTGCTGCTCAAGGGGTTCGACGAAAAGGGATTTGTCTTCTACACGAATTTCGAGAGCGCCAAGGGCCGCGAAATTCTTGGCAGCATGAAGGCGGCCATGTGTTTCCACTGGAAATCGCTGCGCCGCCAGGTGCGCGTGCGTGGGCCGGTGGAGATCGTCAGCGATGCCGAGGCCGACGCCTACTACGCGACGCGGCCGCGCGGCAGCCGCATCGGCGCCTGGGCCTCGAAGCAGTCGCGGCCCCTGGAAAGTCGCTTCGCGCTGGAGAAAGCGGTGGCCGAGTACACGGCGCGCTACGCCATCGGCGACATCCCGCGGCCAAAACACTGGTCGGGCTTTCGCATCATCCCGCAGACGATCGAGTTCTGGCACGATCGTCCGTTCCGCCTGCATGACCGCATCCTGTTTTCCCGCAATGCCAGAGGCGGTTGGGACAAGACCAGGCTCTATCCTTGAAAGAACCGAAGGCGGAGAGCCTCAGCCTTTCTTGCGCGTCATGAAGGCGGTGAGCGCCGCGCGCGCCTCGTCGGATTTCAGCCGCTCGCGGAAATGCTCGCTTTCCACCTTGATGCGGGCAATCAGCGCTTCGCGCGGCTCGCGCATCAGGTCGCGCGCGATCTTCAGCGCCTGCGGCGGCTTGGCCGCGATCTCGTTGGCCGCGGCCAGCACCGCGCCCTCCAGCGCGTCTTCCTCAACCACATCGTAAATCAGGCCGGCCGCCTTGGCGCGCTCGGCGGAAAAGGCCTCGCCGAGGCCCAGCAGCGCGAAGGCGCCCTGCCGTCCCAGGATCTGCGGCGCAATCAGGCTGGAGCCGGCCTCCGGCACAAGGCCGAGGTCGACGAAGGGCGTGCGGAAAAGCGTGCGCGGCGTGGCGAAGGTCAGGTCGCAATGCAGGTTGAGCGTGGTGCCGATGCCGACCGCGATGCCGTCGACGCCCGACACCATCGGCTTCTCCGTCTTGGCCAGCGCCATCAGGAAATCCCAGACCTCGCTGCCGCCCTCGCCGCCGGTGGCGATGACGAGAAAGTCGGCAAGGTCATTGCCGGACGAAAAGGCGCCGGGCACGCCGAGGAAAACATGGACCCGAACCGCCGGATCGGTATCGCCTTCGGCGAGCGCCGCCGACATTTTCGCATACATGGCGCGCGTCAGCGCGTTCTTCTTGTCGGGACGGTTCATGCGGATGATCTGCACGGCGTCCCGGCGCTCGATGAGGATATGGTCGGTCAAGGTCTGTTCCTTCGAGTATCGGACGTTCAGGCTGAAATCAGCGCCTTGCCGGCGGCGGCGAGGCTTTCGGCGCCATCCATGACGCGCTCTTTCAGGGCGCGCGTCTCGCCAAGCAGGTTTTCGGCAAAGAAACGGCAGAGCGCGATGCGGCCACGGTCCGCCAGCCCGCCCTGCGCCAGATAGGCGCCGCCGGCGGTGAGCGAGATCAGCCGCAGATACGGCGTCGCGCCGGCCATAGCGGCGTCGGCCGTGCCGTCGGCCAGCAGCTTCTGCAGGAAGCGCGTCGCCTCGTCGAGATCGGCAAGCGCGCGGTCGAGATTGTCGGCGGCGCGGCCGAAGTCTTCGATGTTGGAGGTGCGCACCGCATCGGCAACCGCCTTGAGTTCGCCGATATAGCGATGCACATGCTCGCCGCCGCCGAGCGGCAATTTGCGCGACACGAGGTCGATCGCCTGGATACCGTTGGTGCCTTCGTAGATCGGGGCGATACGCGCGTCGCGATAAAGGGCGGCAGCGCCGGTCTCCTCGATGAAGCCCATGCCGCCATGCACCTGCAGCCCAAGCGAAGCGACCTCGACGCCGATGTCGGTCGAGAAGGCTTTCGCCAACGGCGTCAGCAGATTGGCGCGGTCGCGCCAATTGGCGACGGCCTCGCCCTCGGCGACACGCGCGCGGTCGATGGCGTGCGCGCAGGAATAGCTGATCGAGCGGGCGACCTGCGTCAGCGCCCGCATGGTCAAGAGATTGCGCTGCACGTCCGGGTGATGGACGATCGGCGCCATGCCGGAGCCGGCATAGTCGGACGCCCTGCCCTGGCGGCGCTCGTTGGCATAGGCGATCGCCTTTTGCGTTGCGGCCTCGGCGACGGCCACGCCCTGCATACCGACGGCAAGGCGGGCGTTGTTCATCATCGTGAACATGCAGGCCAGGCCCTTGTTTTCCTCGCCGATCAGCCAGCCGATGGCGCCGGGCGTCGCGCCTTGAAAACCGTCACCGTAGATCATGGTGCAGGTCGGCGAGGCATGGATGCCGAGCTTGTGCTCGAGGCCCGAACAGAAGACGTCGTTGCGCGCGCCGAGCGAGCCGTCGTCGTTGACGAAAAACTTCGGCACCAGGAACAGCGAGATGCCGCGCGTGCCGGCCGGCGCATCGGGCAGCCGCGCCAGCACCAGATGCACGATGTTGTCGGTGAAATCGTGCTCGCCATAGGTGATGAAGATCTTCTGGCCGAAGATGCGGTAGGTGCCGTCGCCGACACGTTCGGCGCGGGTGCGCAGGGCTGCGAGGTCCGAGCCCGCCTGCGGCTCGGTCAGGTTCATCGTGCCCATCCACTCGCCGGAGACGAGCTTGGCCAGATATTTTTCCTTCAGCGCCGCGGAAGCGTGTTTGTCCAGCGCCTCGACCGCGCCCATGGTCAGCGTCGGCCCGATGCCGAAGGCCATGGCGGCGGAATTCCACATTTCCAGCGCGGCGACGCCGAGCATGGTCGGCAAGCCCTGGCCGCCGAATTCCTCTGGCCCGGACAGCGCGTTCCAGCCGCCTTCGATCCAGCGCCGGTAAAGGTCTTTCCAGCCGGGCGGCGTGGCGACGGCCGCATCCTTCAGCACCGCGCCATGCTCGTCGCCGATCTTGTAGAGTGGAGCGACCTCCTCGCTGGCGAAACGACCGGCCTCGGCAAGGATCGCGTCGACGAGGTCCTCGCCGAGATCGCCGAAGATGCCGGCATCCAGCGCCGGCTTCAGCCCGGCCACCTGCTTCAGCGTGAAGGCGATGTCCTCGACCGGTGCGCGATACATTTCTGCTGCTCCTCCTCCGTTCCAGCCAATCGTATTACATGGCCGAAGCGAAACCATCCGTCGATCTCGCACCTTCTTTTTACGTAAACGTCAAATTTTGTCACGCGGATTTTGCATAAACGTAGTCATCCACGGGCGAAGCGGGAGCGCAGCGGACGCGCAGACCCGAGGAACCATTCCGTGACCTTGGCCGCGGAGTGCGGCGGAGCAGAATTCTGGACCGTTGCAACGCTTTGAAGTCACGGAATGGATCCTCGGGTCTGCGCGCGTCGCTACGCTCCTTGCTCCGCCCGTGGATGACGAACCCGCGAAGGCTTTGACCGATTTTCAAGGCCCGCAATTGCGCTTCAAATTTGCGGTGAGGAATTACATCCCGCTATAATCTGCCGGCGCAGATCACAGACAGACCGGAACACCCCATGCTTGCTGGACCCGACGCCCATCGTTGCATCGAATGCGGGCTGCCCTACCGGGCGCCGGGCTTCAGCTACTATCACGGCATGCTCGAGGAAGGCCCCGCCTACTGGACCGATCGCGGCAAATTGTGTTCACCGCAATGCCCGCTCGCGCATCACACGGCGCCGAAGGCACGCTGCCGCAGGAGCAGGCGCCCGATCCGCCCAAGGTGCAGTCGCTGCTCCGGCGCTGACGCCTTTGCCGATACGTCAGCGTATGCTGCGACCCACCGCCTGCAGCGCCAGGAAGGCTTCGTAACGCTTGTCATGCCACGCCCGCATGGCGCCAGTAGCCGGGCTGAAAACATCACCGAGGCGGGACATGGCAGGCATGGCGCTCGACAGGTCGGGATAGCGGCCGGATGCCACCGCTCCGAGCATCGCGGCGCCCAGCAGCACCGGTTCGGGCGATTGCGAGGCGGCGACCGGCAAGCCGACGGCGTCGGCAAGCAGTTGGCGCACCAGCGACGACTGCCCGGCGCCGCCGCTGATGACGATTGTGTCGACGGCAAGACCGGACGATCCCATCGCCGCCACGATCTGACGCACGCCATAGCCCAGGCCGCAAAGCCCGGCCACGTAAAGGCCGACAAGACTTTCGCCGGAACGGTCGGTGCCCAGCCCGGCGATCAGGCCGCGGGCATCCGGATCCGCGAACGGCGAACGATTGCCGAGGAACTCGGGCACGACATGGATGCTTCCCGCAAGGCCGGCCGCCGCCGAAAGGTCGGGCGAACCTGCCATGGCGGCCGCGGCGAGCCAATCGGCAAGCGATTTGCCTTCCGCCGTGGCGCGCGCGGAAGCCTCGGCTGCGGCCGGGTGGAAACGCACAAGAAGGTCGATGGCCGCCCCGGCCGCCGACTGACCGCCCTCGCTCAGCCAGAACCCAGGCACCATGGCGGAATAATAGGGTCCCCACACGCCAGGCACGAAGGCCGGACCTTCGCTGCTCGCCATGGTGCAGGCCGACGTGCCCAGCACATAGGCCATGCGCGACGAGATGGTGCCGCTATCGCCGGCGGCACCCACCGTCCCGACGCCGCCGGCATGGGCATCGATCAGCCCGGCAGCGACGACCGTGCCTGCAACCAGTCCCAATTCAGCCGCGGCCGCCTCGGTCAGGCCGGCGCCCACCGCCGTGCCCGGGTCGACCACTTCGGTGCCTATGCGGGCAAAATGCTCGTCGGCAAGCTCGCCAAGCCCAATGGCATGGAAATAGCTCTCGTCCCAGCGCCGCTCATGGCCGAGATAGGTCCACTTGCAGGCCAGGGTGCAAACCGAGCGGGCCAGGCTGCCGGTGGCGCGCCAGGTCAGGTAGTCGGCCAGGTCGAAGAAATGCGCCGCCCTGGCAAAGGTCTCGGGCAGGTTCTCCTTCAGCCATAGCAGTTTCGGCGTTTCCATTTCCGGTGAGATGACGCCGCCGACATAGTCGAGGACCGGATGCCGGCCGGCGTTGATGCGCCTGGTCTGGTCGAGGGCGCGATGATCCATCCAGACGATGATGTTTCTGTCGCTGTCCCCCGAACGGCCCACCGGCAGAGCCTCGCCATCGTCGGCGACCACCACCAGGGAACAGGTCGCGTCAAAGCCGATGCCGCCGATCTTGCCGGGCTCCACGCCTGATTTTGCAACCGCCTCGCGCACGCTCGCGCATACCGCCTGCCAGATGTCTCGGCTGGACTGCTCCGCAATCTCGCCGGGCTCGATGAAGAGAGCGATGTCGCGCTTGGCTGAAGCCAGGAGTTGTCCTCGCTCGTCGAAGACGCCGGCGCGCGCGCTACCGGTGCCGACATCGATGCCGATGAAGTGGGAAGGCATGGGGAGACCTCAAAAGTGGGGCAGTAGGCAGTAGGCAGTAGGCGATGGTCATTCGTGAATGATGGCCCGCAAGTGACTTTTCCCCATTCCCTACTGCCTACTGCCTAATCACTACAGATCGTTGCTCTGCGGCAGGATGACCAGGTCGCGAATGGTGACGTTTCGCGGCCGCGTGAGCATGAACAAAACAGCGTCCGCGACCTCGGTGGGCTGCATCAGGCCACCGGCCGCCAGCTCGTCCTCGAGCTTCTGCTTCGGCCAATCGCTGATCAGCGCCGTCACCACCGGCCCCGGTGCCACGGCGCCGACGCGCAGACCGTGCTTGGCCACCTGCCTGCGCAGCGTATGGACGAACGCCTGTATGGCATGTTTCGAGGCCGTGTAGACCGGCTCCCAGACCACAGGGACGAGGCCGGCGATGGAACTGGTGACGATGATGTCGCCGGTCTTGCGCTCGACCATGTGCGGCAAGACCGCATGCACCGAGCGGAAGACCGAGTTGATGTTGAGGTTCAGCATGCGGTCCCAGGCGTCCGGATCGCCGTTGAGGATCTCGCCGCCCACATAGGAGCCGGCATTGGCGTGAAAGATGTCGAGTTGGCCGGCCTTTTCGAGGATCCCAGGCATCATCGTCGCCACGCTTGCGGGGCTGGTGAGGTCGACCACCAGCGGAATCGCGCCTTCGCCGAGTTCGGCGACGATCTCCTTCAGCTTGTCCTGCGCCCTGTCGACCAGCACCACCCGAGCGCCGGCGGCAAGCATCGCCCTGGCGCATTCGAGACCGATACCCGATGCCGCACCGGTGACCGCGGCGACTTTTCCCGAAAGATTCTGAGCCATGTTACCCTTCCGTTTGAACTGTTCAGGCGCGGCCGTGCGAAGCACGGGATCGGCGCGCCAGGGAATCGACGATCACGGCGATTGCCAACACGGCACCGGTGATCATGTAACGAAGCGACGAGGACAGATCGAGCAGCGTCAGGCCGCTGGCGATCGACTGGATGACGATGATACCGAGCAGCGCGGAATAGGCGCTGCCGCGGCCGCCGAACAGGCTGGTGCCGCCGATGACCGCGGCCGCGATCGCGTTCAGGTTGACGTCGCCGGTGCCGGCCTGCTGGCTGGCGGAAGCGAGCCGCGCGGCCGCGAGCACGCCACCGAGCGCGGCGAAGGTGGAGCATAGCGCAAAGGCGCTGAGGTAGATGGCGCGCACCTTGATGCCGGCGCGCCGCGCCGCCTCCCGGTTGCCGCCAACGGCGGTCATCGAACGCCCCCATTTGGTTCTGGTCAGGGCGTAATTCATCGCCGCGGCGAGGCCGACGAACAGGCCGAACATCCATGGGATGCCGCGCGACTGGTTGAGGTAGGCGACGATCAGCTCGAGGCCGACGGTTATGGCGGCGACGCGTAAGATGAGTCCGGTGGCCGAGGGGGTCGACAGGTTGGCCGCGCGGCGGCGCGCGAAGGTGCGAAGCCCGCTGACCAGCATCGCCAGGCCGGGGATCGCGGCCAGGGTGTGCGAGACCCATTTCGGCATCACCATCAGCTGGCCGAAATCCACCAGGGCGGAGCCATAGGGCAGATTGATCGACCCGGTGGAGCCGAGGATATAGAGCTGCATGCCCAGCACCGCGAGCAGGCCGGCGAGCGTCGAGACGAAGCTCGGCATGCCCAGCCGGTTGAACAGCAGGGCGTAGAGCGAGCCGATCAGCGCGCCGAAGGCCAGCGCGGCGACGATGGCGAGCGCGACCGGCCATCCCTGGTTGACCCAGAGCGTGCCGACGATCGCCGATGCGAACCCGCTGACGGAGCCGACGGAGAGGTCGATCTCGCCCACCATCAGCACGCAAACGATGCCGAGCGCGATGACACCGACCGTCGAACAATCGAACAGAAGATTGACCAGATTGCTGCTCGAAACGAACACGGGATTGAGACTGGTGAACACAGTCCAGATGACCACGAGGCCGACGACGACCGGCAGCGAGCCGAGATCGCCGCTGCGCACGCGATCGAGAAAGGAGCGAACCGCTCCGCCGAGACCTGTCTGGTGCTTCACCCGCACGTCGGCGCGGTCGAGCGCCATTGGGGCGGAGGTGCCTTGCTCTGGTGTCATTGGCGCTGCTCCTTCGCCTGCCCGCTGTCGGCGCTGTCGCGGTGCGCCCGCAGCCGCTCCGCGCGACGCGACACCGCATTGTTGGACGCGCCGGTGATGGCGCTCACCAGATCCTGGTTCGAAGCGTCGGGGTCGAAGACGCCGTTGTTGCGCCCCAGCCGCAGCACCACGATGCGGTCGGCGACCGCACGGACATCCTCCATGTTGTGGCTGATCATCACGACGCCGAGGCCGCGCGCGCGGACGCGGTCGATAAGATTGAGCACCTCCGCCGTCTGGGCGACGCCGAGCGCGGCGGTCGGCTCGTCGAGGAGGATGAGTTTCGGCTCGAGCAGCAACGAGCGCGCGATGGCGACCGTCTGGCGTTGGCCGCCGGACAGCGAGGCGACCGCCTCGCGCACGCTCGGGATACGCGCCGACAATTCGTTGAGCAGCGTCCAGGCCCGCATCTCCATCGCCACCTCGTCCAGCCGAAGCGGGCTGAGCTCGTTGCCGAGGAATATGTTGGCGACCACGTCGAGATTTTCGCACAGCGCAAGATCCTGGAACACCGTGGCGATGCCCAGCGTCAGCGCCGCCCGCGGGTCGGGCAGCGTGACCTCGCTGCCGCGAAAATTGATCGTCCCCGAGCTCGGCTGGTGCACGCCGGCAAGAATCTTGACCAACGTCGACTTTCCGGCGCCGTTGTCGCCGACCAACGCGACGACCTCGCCGGCGTGGACGTCGAAGTCGATATCGGTCAGCGCCGAAACGGCGCCGAAATGCTTCGATATGCCGCGCAGGCTGAGCACCAGCTCGCCGACGGAAACCGACGTTTCGGGACTCTCACTCATGCACTGACCTTTCGTGACGATCGGGTTTCCTGGACATCCGGCCGCCTATCGGGGCGGCCGGATGCCATGGGACCTGATCAGTTTGTGATGCCGAGCTTCTTGCAGCCCTCGACATAGCGATCGACGCAGAGCTCGGCGGCCGTGTTGATCTTTTTGTCGATGATCTCGGCCTTGAGGTTCTCCTGCGTCACCACCGCCGGGGTGAAGAGCTGCGAGGGCGTGTCGTAAAGGGTCATCTCGGCCTTGGGCGCCTCGCCGGACAAGAGCTTGATGGCAACGTTGGCCGCGGCGGCCGCGACGATCTCGCTCGGTTTGGAGATGGTGTTGTACTGGTCACCGGCGATGATCAGCTGCAAGGCCGCGATCGTCGCATCGTTGCCGGTCACCGGGGGAACCGGATCCACGCCGGCCGCCTTGAAGGCTGCGATCGCGCCGCCGCCGGTGCCGTCATTGGCGGCGACGACGCCGAGGATCTTGGTCCCAAAGCGCGTGATCTGACCGCTGGCCCATTGCTGGGCCTTCGGCGGCGCCCATTCCGGCGTATCGAACTCGGCAAGGATCGGATAGCCGCTGTTGTCGAGGCCCTCGTGGATGCCCTTCTTGATCAGCCCGGCGGCAGCGTCGGTCGGCGAGCCGTTGATCTGCAGCAGACCGCCACCGGCCGGGTCCACCTTCAGGGCCTTGAGGTGCTCGATCAGCGAGTCGGCGATGGCCTTGCCGATGCCCTCGTTGTTGAAGGACACGTAGAAATCGGCGGGCGCCGTGGGGATGGGCCGGTCATAGGCGATCACCTTGACGCCCTGGCTCTGCGCGAGCTTGACCAGCGAGGCGGCGGCGGTCGAATCGACCGGATCGAGCACGATGGCCTTGGCGCCCTGCGAGATCACCGAATTGAACTGCTGCTGCTGGCGCGCGGCATCGGCGTCGGCGTTCTGGTAGATCACCTTGCAGCCCGGGCAAAGCTTCTTCATCTCGGCGACGAAGCCGGGATAGTCGTGCTGCTCGTAGCGGGTCGATGCCTGGTCGGGCATCAGGAAGGCAACCGTAGCGTCGGTAACCGTGTCGGCGTATGCCGCCGTGCTGCCAAGCAGCGAGACGGCGAAAACGGCCGCGATCGTCGATTTCAAGGCAAACGGCGATTTCCATGCATATCTGGTCATTCGAATGTCTCCGTTTCGAGAAATGGTTTCACGAGGACCTGCGCGGTGCACGCGCCAGGCCTTGACTGCATGTCGAACTGTTGAAAGGAGTATGATCAGCAGCGGCCGAGGATCGATCGACCCCAGTAAGCCAACGCAAGCATCCTCCTGAACGTGCTGGATTTCAGAACAAACGATCTCCAGCACAGGGTGCCCGGCACCCCGCGTCTTTCCTTCCCTGAATGTCTCTTTGTTTGACGACGCAATTCCGGACGGAAAATCTTTTCAGACTGGAATTGCTTTAGGCTCCTCCCGTTACCTCCCTGTTAGGCGGCGATCTCCGCGTTGACGTTCTGCGCCAGCAAGGCCCTGAAGCGCGAAGGCGACATGCCTTTCTGCGCCAGGAACTGACGATTGAAATTCGAGATGTTGTTGTAGCCGGCCGCGTAGCAGATTTCGGTGATCGACATCTGGCCTTCGCTCATCAACAGCTGGCAGGCGAGGTTGATGCGCAGGCGGTTGACATACTGCACCAGCGCCATTCCCGTGTGCCGGCGGAAGCTGCGCGAGAAGGCGCTCGGGCTGCGCCCGGCGATCTCGGCCAAGGTGCCTTCGCTGAAGGGCTCGGTCAGGTGGCAGTTGATGTAAGCGAGCGCCTGGTTGATGCCGGCCGACATGAAGCCGGAGGGGTCGGGAAGATAGCCGGCGCTGGCCAGGGTGCGGACATCGCCGGCGCGGCTCAAGATATCGAGCACGGCCATGAACAGCGACAGGCGGCGCACGCCTTGCGCCTCGACCAGTTCCGCCAGCAAGGGCGCCGCGAGATCAGCCGTCGCCAGCGAGAACAGCGCGCCGCGGCGGCTGGTCTCGAGAATGCCGGCACAGGCGGCAAGTTCGGGCAGCGCGGCGGTAGCGTCGGCAATGAATTCTTCGGAGAACTGGACGACACGGCCGCGCAGCGGCACGGTCTCGCCAGGCGGCACGTCGCTGACCCAGTTGTGCGGCAGGTTGGGGCCTGTGAGCACCAAATTGCCCGGCTCGAACTCGCCGATGAAGTCGCCGACGAAATAGCGACCGTTGGTGGCGACGACCAGATGCAGCTCGTATTCGGGATGGAAATGCCAGCGCACGGTGCGGAAAGGATAGCCGTGGGCCCAGGCCTTGAACGACTCACCCTGTCTGATCTGGACGACTTCCAGGTCCGGATTCATCTTCATTTTCCTCCCCGCGCGGGTCCGGTCTTGTGACCGGTTGCTGCGCTTCGTCCGGCAGACCCCGTGTATTCCCACTGGCCGCCGTGATTGAAAGCTTAGGCGGCAATTGAAACGCCTGCCACCACGGCTTGTCCACCCGACCGATACTTTTTTGACGTTTTGGCGCGGACGGAAACCGCCGACGGCATAAACGATCCTTGGCTGCGAAGCACTTCCTTAACCATAGCGGTTCAGGATCGTTCCCTGGTCAGCGGGGACACCCTGATTGAAAAAGCCGGCGCGCCCTCTTCGCCGCCTGGCGCTTCTCGCGGTGGCGGTTGCGCTGGGCACGGCGGCAAAGGCCTCGGATTTCTCCGAGCCGTGGAAGAATGCCGACCGCCCGCTGGTGATCGACGCCTATGAATACAACTCGATCGACTGGCAGCAGCTCGTCACCGACAAGCGCATCGCCGGCTTCATCAACAAGGCGTCCGACGGGCTGCCGCCGCCCTATTTCTGCTTCGGCGCCGAGGCCGACGTCAAACTCTGCAAGACGCAATGGAAACGCTACGCGGTGACGCGCGAGCTGTTCCAGACGCGCAAGGTGGTGGCCAAGGCGCTCGGCCTGAAATGGGGCGCCTATCACCTCGCGCGGCCCGGCAACCCGGTCGAGCAGGCCAACAATTTCATCGATTTCGCGGAACCGGCGCCGGATGAGCTGCTTGCGCTCGACATCGAAGGCATCGATCCCACGCAATGGATGTCGCTGGAGGACGCCGAGGAATTCGTGCGCCAGGTGCACCGCCGCCTCGGCCGCTTCCCGGTGCTCTACGCCAACGGCAAGACCGCCCAGTACATTGCCGACAACCGTTACCAGTACCGCCTGCTGTCGCGGCTGCCGCTCTGGTATGCGCGCTACAAGCCGGACATCGACGTGCATTTCCCGATGGGCAATTGGCAGGGCTATGCGCTGTGGCAGTTCTCCGCGCAGGCCAATTGCGGCCGCTTCAGATGTCCCTATCGGGTGCCGGGCACGCCCAACGACATCGACGTCAGTGTCGCGCCGATGAGCGCCGATGAACTGCGCCGGCAATGGGCCTTCGGCGGGCTGCTGGACGTGCCGGCCGACTACCTCGCCTCGATCCCGGTGCCGATTTCGCGTCAGGCCGCGTTGGCCGGCAAAGTCACCATCACCTACGCCGATGTGGCGACGCCGCCGACCTTCGAGGAAATGGCCGCCGTGCTCGGCGCGCGCTGGGACAAGTTCCGCGACGGGTTCCGCATGCCGGTGGTGAAGACGGTGCCGCAGCGGCCAGGTTTCGGCATCGCGCAATATGTCGCCTGGAAACGCAGCGGACAGCGCACGCCGGAGCAGATCGATGCGGCCTTTGCCGCGGTGGCCGATCCGGTCAGCACCGCCTCGACGGCGCTCGATCGACCCCGCCACTGATCATTCCAAATCAACTGTCGTAAGGGCACGTTTTCGGAACTCGCTGCTGCGAGTCATATGAAGGTGTTTTCGAGAACCTGAGCGGAGCGTACATTGAGCAGGTGAGCACCTTCAGACGGCCGCGGAAATACAGTTCCAAACGAGCTCTCAGCGATGGCTGCCCAGGCTGGCGTACATGCCGGTGGTGCGAAACTGCGTCGGGTTGATGCCGTAGCAGCGGCGAAACACCTTTGAGAAGTAGTTCGGGTCCTCGAAACCGCACAGCACCGCGACCTCCTTCACCGGGAGAAAATCCGCCCTGGTCAGAAGCTTCGCCGCGCGCTGCAGGCGTTGTTGCAGGACGAACTCGGCTGGCGGCAACCCTTCGCTCTCGGCAAAGCAGCGCGAAAAATGCGCGCGACTGAGGCCGCTGATCTGGACGAGCTCGTCCACCGGCAGCGGCTTGTCGAGATTGGCGTTGATGTGGTCGATGACAGGTTGCATGGCGCTCTGCTTTTCAGCGAAGGCGTGCGAACCGAAGACATCGTCATAGAGCGCCATCGCCGCCTCGTAGGCGATCGCCGACGCGGCGCCCGGCGAGCCGGCTCCCTTGATAAGCCGCAGGCTGCAATCGGCGAGATGGTCGATGGTCGCCGGCTGCAGCCGGAAGACAGGCCCGGAGACGCTGAGGATGGACTTGTGGACGCGCAGCGCTTCCTCGCCATTCATCGATATCCAGAAATATTCCCAGCGGTCGCCCGGCGCCAACCAGTAGCGGTGGTTGTGCGGCACCAACACCAGAAGCGTGTCGTTGGCCTGCAGGCGATAGTTGCGGTTTTCGTAGCGCAGCTGACCGATGCCGCTGATCGTGTGCTGGAGCACTGTGAATGGGGTCTGGCCGCGCTTCCGGCCGTCCCAGTCGTAGGTTTCGTGCTGGCGCACCTCATAGCCGGTGCTGGTCGGCATGGCGTGCAGGCGTTGGCGACCGCGCGGCAGCGAAATCGTGCGCATCAATTGTCCGTTAGCGATCAGGTCCCGCAGCACAAAATTACCCTCGAAAGCATAATCCTTCTCTGGCCGAGCGCGCGAATAAGCGCATAATCAGGCCCTCAAGAACGGGAATGACCCGCGGTCGAGGAGCGGGCGGGAGGAAAAAAGCCGGATTTCCGGCTTTGAGCGGTGCGTGCGCCATGGCGCGTGGCCGTATCCTCCCTTGCTGCTCCTTGCCTAGCATTCGATTGGATCGAGGTGAAGGTGAGCTTCAAAATCGCTATTATCGGCGCCGGCAGCGTCGGATTCACCAAGAAGCTGTTCACCGACATTCTGTGCGTACCGGAATTCAAGGACATCGAATTCGCGCTGACCGACGTCAGCGAGCACAATCTGGGCATGATCAAGGCGATCCTCGACCGGATCGTCGAGGCCAACAATCTGCCGACCAGGGTGACGGCGACGACCGACCGCCGCAAGGCGCTGGAGGGCGCGCGCTATATCATCAGCTGCGTGCGCGTCGGCGGCCTCGAAGCCTATGCCGACGACATCCGCATTCCGCTGAAATATGGCATCGACCAGTGCGTCGGCGATACGATCTGCGCCGGCGGCATCCTCTACGGTCAGCGCAACATTCCGGTGATTCTCGACTTCTGCAGGGATATCCGCGAGGTCGCCGACGCCGGCGCCAAGTTCCTCAACTATGCCAATCCGATGGCGATGAATACCTGGGCGGCGATCGAATATGGCAAGGTCGACACTGTCGGGCTCTGCCACGGCGTCCAGCATGGCGCCGAGCAGATCGCAGAAGTGCTGGGCGCCAAGTCGGCCAAGGAGCTCGACTATGTCTGCTCCGGCATCAATCACCAGACCTGGTTCATCGACTTGCGGCTGAACGGCCGGCCGATCGGCAAGGATGAGCTCATTGCCGCCTTCGAGGCGCATCCGGTCTTTTCGAAGCAGGAAAAGCTGCGCATCGACGTGCTGAAGCGCTTCGGCGTCTATTCGACCGAAAGCAACGGCCACCTGTCGGAATACCTGCCCTGGTACCGCAAGCGTCCCGACGAGATCGCGCGCTGGATCGACATGTCCGACTGGATCCACGGCGAAACCGGCGGCTATCTGCGCTACTCGACCGAAACCCGCAATTGGTTCGAGACCGAATATCCGCAGTTCCTCGAAGCCGCGTCGAAGCCGATCGATCCGGCCAGGCGCTCCAACGAGCATGCCAGCCACATATTGGAGGCGCTGGAGACCAACCGCGTCTATCGCGGCCACTTCAACGTCAAGAATGAAGGCGTGATCACCAACCTGCCGCAGGACGCCATCATCGAGTCGCCCGGTTTCGTCGACCGGTTCGGCATCAACATGGCGGCCGGCATCACGCTGCCGGAGGCGTGCGCGGCAACCTGCATGTCCTCGATCAACGTTCAGCGCATGTCGGTGCATGCAGCGATCGCCGGCGACATCGACCTTTTGAAACTCGCCGTGCTGCACGACCCGCTGGTCGGAGCCGTGTCCACGCCGGAAGAGGTCTGGCAGATGGTGGACGAGATGGTCGTCGCCCAGGCCGCATGGCTGCCGCAATACGCCCAGGCCGTTCCGGCGGCAAAAGAGCGGCTTTCGAAATCGAAGATCAAGACCCGGGATTGGGCGGGCGCCGCGCGGCGAAGCGTGCGCTCGATCGAGGAATTGCGCGCCGAAAAGGCGACGCTGAAACAGGTGGGCTGAGATCCGCTGGCAGGCAGACGGGTGTGCAGGAGGCAGCCCGTCAAATCAGCCGTCCAGAACAAGAGGCGGACAGCAACAAACGTCCAAACAACTGGGAGGAGACTATGAGGACCTTGCACAGAATTGGCATTGCCGCCGGGCTGATGCTCAGCGTTTCAACTGTGGCATTTGCGGCGCTGGCTTCCGAGCCGACGGTGCCGCCGGAGCCGGCTGCGTTCCCGGCCGAAGGCAAGATCAAATATGTGGCGCGCGACTCCATCCTGGAGTTCAAGGCGCTGCCGCAATATCACGAGCCCGACTGGGTCACCGAAAAATATGTCAAGACCGGCAAGCTGCCGCCGGTCAAGGACAGGTTGCCGAAGGAGCCGCTGGTCTTCAAGACCGGCAACATGCCCGACGGCATCGGCGTCTATGGCGACACGATGCGCCATGTCATCGGCGGCCGGCCGGAAGGCTGGAACTACGGCGCCGGCCAGACGCAAGGCTGGGGCGGCATCGACATCGGCCTGTCCGAATGCCTGACACGCACGGCGCCGCTGTTCCAGGTCGAGGCCAAGGACACCGAGCCGCTGCCCAACCTCGCCAAGAGCTGGGACTGGTCGAGCGACGGCCACAAGCTGACCATGCATCTGGTCGAAGGCGCCAAATGGTCGGACGGCGCGCCCTTCAACGCCGACGACGTCATGTTCTACTGGGACGATGAGGTGGTCGATCCGAACGTCTCGCCGCTCAACGGCGCGACGCCGGAAACCTTCGGCGTTGGCACCACGCTGAAGAAGATCGACGACTACACCGTCGAGTGGACCTTCAAGGAGGCGTTCCCGAGGCAGTATCTCTATGCGATGGCGTACGGCACTTTCTGCCCCGGCCCGTCGCACATATTGAAGCCGCAGCATCCGAAATACTCGAAGAACACCTACGACCAGTTCAAGAACGCCTTCCCGCCGGAATTCATGAACATGCCGGTGATGGGCGCCTGGGTGCCGGTCGAATACCGGCCGGACGACATCATCGTCATGCGCCGCAACCCCTATTATTGGAAGGTCGACGAGAAGGGCAACCAGCTGCCTTACCTCAACGAGCTGCACTACAAGCTCTCGACCTGGGCCGACCGTGACGTGCAGGCGGTGGCCGGCTCCGGCGACTTCTCCAACCTCGAGCAGCCGGAAAATTTCGTCGCCTCGCTGAAGCGCGCGGCCGACCCGAATGCGCCGGCCAGGCTCGCCTTCGGCCCGCGCCTCATCGGCTACAATCTGCGGCTGAACTTTTCCGCCAATGGCTGGGGAAATCCGGACGAGCGCGGCCAGGCGATCCGCGAATTGAACCGCAACGAGGACTTCCGCAAGGCCGTGACCATGGCGCTCGACCGCAAGGCGCTGGGCGACTCGCTGGTCAAGGGTCCGTTCACCGCCATCTATCCGGGCGGCTTCTCGTCCGGCACCAGCTTCTACGACCGCAAGTCGACGGTCTACTATCCCTTCGATCTCGAAGGCGCCAAGGCCGAACTCGCCAAGGCCGGGCTCAAGGACACCGACGGCGACGGCTTCGTGAATTTCCCGGCCGGCACCGCCGGCGGCAAGAACGTCGAGATCGTGATGCTGGTCAACAACGACTACACGACCGACAAGAGCCTTGCCGAAGGCGTCGTCGCGCAGATGGAGAAACTGGGCTTGCGGGTCGTGCTCAACGGTCTCAACGGCACCCAGCGCGATGCCACGCAATATTCCGGCCGCTTCGACTGGCTGATCCGGCGCAACGAGCAGGAGCTGACGTCCGTCGTGCAGAACACCGTGCAACTCGCGCCCGTCGGCCCCAAAACCAGTTGGGATCACCGAGCGCCCGAAAGCGGTGTGGTCGACCTGATGCCTTTCGAAAAGGACCTTGTCGACATCGTCAGCAAGTTCGTCTCTTCGTCAGACAATGACGAGCGTGCCAGCCTGATGAAGAAATTCCAGAAGATCTCGACCGAACACGTCTACAACATCGGCTTGACGGAATATCCCGGTGCGTTGATCGTCAACAAGCGCTTCTCCAACGTCCCGCAGGGCACGCCGATCTTCATGTTCAACTGGGCCGAGGATTCGATCATCCGCGAACGGGTTTTCGTCGCGGCCGACAAACAGGCGAAATATGAATTGTTCCCCGAAGAGCTTCCCGGCAAGCCCGGAGACAAGGGCCCGATGTAAGGTTGACCTCCCCTGACGAGAGACGTCCGGCCGCGCCGCGGCGCGGCCGGACAAGCAATCCGGCAAACGAACCGAATGTTACCGGCGAGAAAGGAAGCAGACCGTCAATGTTGCGATTCCTGTCCATGCGCATAGCGTCGGCGCTTCCCGTCCTCGCCATTTTGAGCCTGGTCACCTTCGCCATCATCCAGGCGCCGCCGGGCGACTATGCAGACTACATCCGCTCGCAGCTGATCAACCAGGGCGGCGCCTCGTTCGCCCAAGCCGACGCGCAGGCGCAGGCCTATCGCGTCGAACATGGCCTCGATAAGCCGCTGCCCATCCAGTACCTCAACTGGATTGGCGGCATCGTCACCCGCGGCGATTTCGGCTACAGCCTCTATTACAACAAGCCGGTGGCCGACGTGGTCGGCGAGAGGTTGCCGCGCACGCTGCTCTTGGCGCTGGTCTGCCACCTGCTTGCCTCGGTGCTGGGCATCACCTTCGGCATATGGGCGGCAACGCGACAGTATTCCTGGATCGACTCCACACTGTCGGCCATCTCTTTCCTGGGCATGACGGTACCGCGCTTCCTGATGGCGCTGATCATCGTCTATCTGCTGGTCTTCCAGTTCAACGTCTCGGAAATCGGCTCGTTCTTCTCGCCGCAATATGGCGGCGCGCCATGGTCGTGGGCGAAGTTCGTCGACCTGGTCAAGCACGTCTGGCCGGTGGTGGCGATCGCGACGTTCGGCGGGCTCGCCTACAACATGCGCGTCATGCGCGGCAACCTGCTCGATACGCTCAACGCGCAGTATGTCGAGACGGCGAAAGCCAAGGGGCTGACCGGCGGCGCCGTGGTCATGCGCCACGCCGTGCCCAACGCGCTGCATCCGCTGGTGATGTATCAGGGCGTGGTGCTGCCCTACATGCTGACCGGCGAGATCGAGACGGCGATCATCTTCGCGCTGCCCACCGTCGGCCCGGCGATCGTCGGTTCCATGGCAGTCGGCGACGTCTATGTCACGGCCACCTTCATGATGGTGCTGTCGGCGACGCTGATCGTGGGCAACATCATCGCCGATATGCTGCTCGTCCTGCTCGACCCGCGCATCCGCCAGTTCGGAGAGCGCTAGATGCTGGCCCGCGATCCGTCCCCGCCCCCTCTGCCGGCCGAAGGCGTAACGATAGCCGAACCCGCGCATGGCAACGAGAGCTATTTGGCGCTGGTCTGGCGCCGGCTGAAGCGTTCCTGGACCGGCATGGCCGGCCTTTGCCTGGTGGTGCTGCTGCTGCTCATGGCGATGTTCGCCGAATTCCTGGCGCCGATGGACCCCAAGGCGACCGACGTCGCCTTCGCCCCGCCGCAGGTGCCTGTCTTTCACGACAAGGACGGCAATTTCGTCGCCCGGCCACGGGTCTACGCGCTGGCCGATTCGGCCGATCTCGACCCGGTCACCTTCCAGCCGATCGTCGGGCCGGACTACGACCATCCCAGACTGCTCGGCTTCTTCGTCGCGGGCGCGCCCTACAAGCTCTTCGGGCTCATCCCTGCGGACCGGCATTTGTTCGCCTCGATGGACGGCCAGCCGGTGCATTTCCTCGGCACCGACAAGTTCGGCCGCGATGTGCTGTCGCGCGCGATCCATGGCTCACGCGTGTCGCTGATGATCGCGCTGACGGTCGTGTTCATCATCACCGTCATCGGCACCAGCGTCGGCATGGTGTCCGGCTATTTCGGCGGCAAATTCGATGTCTGGATGCAGCGCTTCGTCGAGCTTGTGCTCGCCTTTCCGCAACTGCCGCTCTATCTCGCGCTGACGACGCTGATCCCGGTCACCGCGCCGACCAACGTCTTCCTCGCCTTTGTCATCATCGTCATGTCGGCGCTGGGCTGGGCGCAGATGTCGCGCGAGGTACGCGGCAAGACGCTGGCGCTGGCGCGCATCGATTATGTCCGCGCCGCCATGGCCGTCGGCGCCACCGACCGGCGCATCATCCTGCAGCACATCCTCCCCAATGTGATGAGCCACGTGATCGTCGCGGTAACGCTGGCGATCCCCACGGTGGTGCTGCTGGAATCCTTCCTCGGTTTCCTCGGCTTCGCGGTGAAGCCGCCGCTGATTTCCTGGGGCCTGATGCTGCAGGACACCGCGACCTATTCGGTCATCGGCACCTATCCGTGGATCCTGTCGCCGGTCGGCTTCGTGCTGATCACCGTGTTTGCCTTCAACGCGCTGGGCGACGGCCTGCGCGATGCCGTCGATCCTTATTGAGGTGGCTGGATGACGACCGTCGCGCTTGCAGAAACCTTCGCACCCGCCGTCAGGCTCGACCATGATGGCCGCCACGATCAGCCTGTGATCGACGCCCGCAACATCGAGGTCGCCTTCAAGGTCGAACACGGCACCGTCGAGGCGGTGAAGGACATCTCGTTCCAGCTCTATCGCGGCGAGACGATCGCGATCGTCGGCGAGTCCGGCTCAGGCAAGTCGGTGACGGCGCGCACGGTGATGGGGCTGCTGTCGCGGCGTGCCACCGTGTCGCCGCGGTCGAGCGTGGACTATCTCGGCCAGAACATCCTGAAATTCCCCGAAAGCGCCCGGCGCAAGCTGCGCGGCAACCGCATCTCGATGATCTTCCAGGAGCCGATGAGCTCGCTCAACCCGATCTACACGGTCGGCAGCCAGATCGTCGAGGCGATCAGGGTGCACCGCAAGGTCAGCCGGAGGGAAGCCTGGGCGCGCGCGCTCGAGCTTCTGCGGCACGTCCAGATCCCTGAACCGGAAGCGCGGCTCAAGCAGTATCCGCATCAGCTGTCGGGCGGCCAGCGCCAGCGCGTGATGATCGCGATGGCTTTGGCCAACGAGCCAGACGTGCTGATCGCCGACGAGCCGACCACCGCGCTCGACGTCACGGTGCAGGCGCAGATCCTGAACCTGATCCGCAACCTGCAGAAAGAGCTGCGGATGGCGGTGATCCTGATCACCCACGATCTCACCGTGGTGCGCAAATTCTCCGACTATGTCTACGTCATGCAGCACGGCGCGATGTGCGAGCACAACGTCACCGAACGGCTGTTTGCGGACCCACAGCATCCCTACACGCAGCGGCTGCTCGCCGCGGAGCCGCGCGGGCGTCCGCAATCGCTTCCTGAGGGCAGCGGCACCATCCTCGAGGCGAATGATGTGCGCGTCTGCTTCATGCTGCGCCACGGTTCCTTCCTGAGGCCGGACTGGCGCGAGCTGATCGCCGTCGACGATCTCGGCCTCAAGCTTTGCCGCCATGAGACGCTGGGGCTGGTCGGCGAATCCGGTTCCGGCAAGACCACCTTCGGCCAGGCGCTGCTGAGATTGATTGACACCAAGCGCGGCGAGATCCGTTTCGACGGCCAACCGATCCAGGGCCTGTCGCGCAACGAGATGCGGCCGCTGCGCTCGCGCATGCAGATCGTCTTCCAGGATCCGTTCTCCTCGCTCAACCCGCGCATGACGATCGGCCAGATCATCGAGGAAGGGCTGGTCGTCAACAGGCTGGGCGCGACGCGGCGCGAGCGGGTCGAGCGGGTGCGCGAGGCGCTGGTCAGCGCCGGCATGCCGGGCGATATCCTGTCGCGGTTCCCGCATGAATTCTCCGGCGGCCAGCGGCAGCGCATCGCCATCGCGCGGGCCATCGCGCTGGAGCCCGAACTCATCCTGCTCGACGAGCCGACCTCGGCGCTCGACCTTTCGGTGCAGGCGCAGATCATCGACCTGTTGCGCAAGCTGCAGGACGAGCGGGGTCTGAGCTACCTGTTCATCTCGCACGACCTCAAGGTGGTGCGCGCGCTATGTCACCGCGTCATCGTCATGCAGCACGGCAAGATCGTCGAGCAGGGACCCGTTGACGAGGTCCTCACCAATCCCAAGACCGCCTACACCGAACGGCTCGTCAGGGCCGCGTTCGACGTGGCTTAGAAAAGTGCCGGAGGCTTACAGTGGCAAGAAACCCCAAGATCGCTTTCATTGGCGCCGGCTCCACGGTGTTCATGAAGAACATTGTCGGCGACGTGCTGCAGCGGCCGGCGCTGTCGGGCGCGACGATCGCGCTGATGGACATCAATCCGCAGCGGCTGGAAGAAAGCGCCGTCGTCGTCAACAAGCTGATCGCGACGCTTGGCGTGAAGGCGAAGGCCGAGACCTATTCCGAACAGCGCCAGGCGCTCTCCGGCGCCGACTTCGTCGTCGTCGCTTTCCAGATCGGCGGCTATGAGCCCTGCACCGTCACCGATTTCGAGGTGCCCAAGAAATACGGCCTGCGCCAGACGATCGCCGACACACTCGGCGTCGGCGGCATCATGCGCGGCTTGAGGACCGTGCCGCATCTGTGGAAGATCTGCGAGGACATGCTGGCCGTCTGCCCAGAGGCGATCATGCTGCAGTATGTCAACCCGATGGCGATCAACACCTGGGCGATCGCCGAAAAATATCCGCAAATCAAACAGGTCGGACTCTGTCATTCGGTCCAAGGCACGGCGATGGAACTGGCGCACGACCTCGACCTTCCCTATGAGGAAATTCGCTACCGCTCGGCTGGCATCAACCACATGGCCTTCTACCTGAAGTTCGAGCATCGCCAGCCGGACGGCTCCTACCGCAACCTCTATCCCGATCTCGTGCGCGCCTATCGTGAGGGGCGTGCGCCAAAATCCGGCTGGAACCCGCGCTGCCCGAACAAGGTGCGCTACGAGATGCTGACCCGGCTCGGCTATTTCGTCACCGAAAGCTCGGAGCATTTCGCCGAATACACGCCCTATTTCATCAAGGACGGCCGGCCGGACCTGATCGAGAAATACGGCATCCCGCTCGACGAATATCCCAAGCGCTGCATCGAGCAGATCGAACGCTGGAAGGGCCAGGCGGAGGCCTACCGCTCGGCGGATCGGATCGAGGTCGAGCAGTCCAGGGAATACGCCTCCTCGATCATGAATTCGGTGTGGACCGGCGAGCCGTCGGTGATCTACGGCAATGTCCGCAACAATGGCTGCATCACCTCGCTGCCCGTCGATTGCGCGGCGGAAGTGCCGTGCCTTGTCGATGCGTCCGGCATCCAACCCACTTACATCGGTGACCTGCCGCCGCAACTGACGGCGCTGATCCGCACCAACATCAACGTGCAGGAGCTGACGGTGCGGGCGCTGATCAGCGAGAACCGCGAACACATCTATCACGCCGCGATGATGGACCCGCATACGGCGGCCGAACTCGATCTCGACCAGATCTGGTCATTGGTCGACGACCTGCTTGCCGCGCATGGCGATTGGCTGCCGGCCTGGGTGCGAGGCGGGAGAAAGAGCGCGGCTGCGTGACTATCCGCTGCGCAGAGTTCAGATAGCTTAATCTCAGGCTAACTGACGGTGCGATAGAACATCCGGATGAATTGGTGGATCGGATCGTTCTGGATATTTGTCAGCCTGGGTGTTGCGGCGGTCGACTATCGCGTCCAAAAACTGGCCGCGAAACGATGGCTTGCGGACTGGCCCTGGCGCTTTGCAATGTACTTTGCGCTCGGCGGAATCGTCACGGGCATACCGATCTTCCTTTACCGGTTCGGCGAAGCAATCACAGGTCTCTACAGCCGTCCGCCCACGGCGAGGATGCTCGTGGCGCTCCTTCCTTTGGCGGTTGCGGTGATTGTTGCCATTCAAATTCTCAAGATGGCTATGCGAACAATCCGCGGAGCGGATAGTCCGCATCTGGGCCGCCGTTCAATGCCGGCTGCTTATTGGATTACTAGTGGGCTGTTTTTATTCGCAGTGGCGGGAGGTATTTTCGGCCTAGGCTTCTTTGGCAGCTTCTACCTTTTGAGAAACCACTAACCAAACCGCTGTGCGCGCCGCCGATCGCAAACAGCTCGCCGCCAGGGCCGTGCCTTCCCTTGGAATAGTCGCAGGAATTAGTTTCCAGTCTTCTCGCGCTCGACGGCGCGCCAGCCGATGTCGTGGCGATAAAAGCCCTGCGGCCAGTCGATATGCTCGATTGCCGCGTAGGCCTTGGCCTGCGCCTCGCCGACGGTCTTGCCCAGCGCGGTGACGTTGAGGACGCGGCCACCATTGGCGACCAGCGCGCCCCCATTGATGGCGGTGCCGGCATGGAAGACCTGTACGCCCTCGCCTTCCGCCTTGTCGAGGCCGCGGATGACCGAGCCCTTCTCCGGCGTGCCGGGATAGCCCCTTGCCGCCATCACCACGGTCAGCGCCGTCTCGTCGCTCCAGCGGATCGACATATGCGCGAGCTGGCCGTCGACGGCGGCGTTGAGCAGGACGAGCAGATCGTCCTTCAGCCGCATCATCAGCACCTGGCATTCGGGATCGCCGAAACGGGTGTTGTATTCGATGAGCTTCGGCCCTTGGTCGGTGATCATCAGGCCGGCGAAGAGGATGCCGGCGAAGGGCGCGCCGAGACTGGCCATGCCGCGCATGGTCGGCTCGATGATCTCGCGCATGGTGCGCTCGGTCATTTCCGGCGTCATCACCGGCGCCGGCGAATAGGCGCCCATGCCACCGGTGTTCGGCCCGGTATCGCCGTCGCCGACGCGCTTGTGGTCCTGCGCGGTGCCGAAGGGCAGCGCCGTGGCGCCGTCGCAAAGGCAGAAGAAGCTCGCCTCCTCGCCGGTCAGATATTCCTCGACCACCACCTCGGCGCCGGCCGCCCCAAAGGCGCCTTCGAAACAGGCATCCAGCGCGGCGTTCGCCTCGTCCAAGGTCATGGCGATGGTGACGCCCTTGCCGGCAGCGAGCCCGTCGGCCTTGATGACGATCGGCGCGCCGGCCTTCTCGACATAGGCTTTCGCCGAGGCAATGTCGCTGAAGCGACCATAGACGGCGGTCGGGATGTCAAATTTGGTGCAGAGATCCTTGGTGAAGCCCTTCGAGCCCTCGAGCCGGGCCGCCGCCTTGGAGGGACCGAAGACGCGGAAGCCCCAGGCGCGCAGATCATCGGCGATCCCTGCCACTAGCGGCCCCTCCGGACCTACGACGACCAGGTCGATCTTTTTCTCCTGGCAGAAGGCGGCGACAGCGGAGTGATCGGCGACATCGAGCTTGACCAGGTCGGCGACACGGCCGATGCCCGGATTGCCGGGCGAGGCGTAGAGCCTGGTCAGCAGGGGCGAGGCGGACATCTTCCAGGCGAGCGCATGTTCGCGGCCACCCGAGCCGAGAAGAAGAACATTCATGGCCACCTCTTGCTGCCGATCGTCTCCGTCGAGAGAACCCGCTATTGGTCCGCGGGCGGCGGGTCAAGGCGTCTTGGCATTTTGGCGGCAATTGCGCACGGGATCCTGGCCCTGACCAAGCCCGACGAAGGCGGTCAGGCCGACTGGAACAAGCCTCAACTCTGGTAGATGACCGGGAACCAGTCCTCGCGCAGTTTTTGGCCGGGTTTCATGTCGTGGCCGGGATAAGGCGGCGAGGTGCGGCCGGGCCGCTCGACATAATGCGCGTCGTCGCCGACCCAGCGCAGCGACAGCGCCCGGCGCCGCGCAGAGGTCAGGTTGCCGCGCGCGCCATGCGCGGTGCGGAAGTCGAACAGGATGGCGTCGCCCGGCTCCATCTCCCATTCGAGCACCTTCATCGAAGGGTCGTTGTCGGGGTCGGGCACCGGCCGGTAGTCGCCCTCGCCGGCATAGAAACTGGCGTCGTTCAGCCAGCGCACCGGCAGGACCATCTTTTCCCATTTGTGCGAGCCGGCGATCAGCCTCAGCGTCGCCTCCTTCACCGGATCGATCGGGATCCAGAAGCTTACCGTCTGGCTGCCGTCGACGAAGTAATATGGAATATCCTGGTGCCAGGGCGTCGGCTTCTGCGTACCGGGCTCCTGGACCAGAACGTGATCGTGGAAGAACTGCGCGCTGCGCGACTGCATGACCGTGGCCGCCAGTTCGGCGGCCGGCGATTCCCTGACGATCCTGACGAATTCGGGGATGCGCTGCCAGTTGCAGTAGTCGTCGAAGAAGCTGCCATTGCCGCCGGCGATGTCGGACGCCGCGGCGCTGCGGTCCCGCATGTTGCGTTCGATGCCGTCGGCGATGACATCGACCCAGTCCTTGAAGGCGCCACGGATGCAGACAGCGCCGTCCCGCTGGTAATCGGAAATCGTCGAAGCATCAATCTTTGGGCTGGCCATGGCGCACGATCTCTTTCTTTGACGCAATTCCGGACGGAAAACCGCTACACACTTTTCTTGGAATTGCTCGGTTGGCAACCGACTATCGCAAGCGGCAGACATCGCGTAAAATAATAACTTGTCATCTAGTTTATAGTTTTTGCCTATGAGACCGACCCTCGCTCAATTGCGCTATGTCGTTGCCGTCGCCCGCTATGGCAGCGTGACCGCCGCGGCGGCTGCTCTCAACGTTTCGCAGCCGTCGATCTCGGTGGCGATCGACAATGTCGAGGACGCGCTCGGCCAGAAACTGTTCGTGCGCCAGCGCGGCAGCGGCGTTGCGCTGACGTCGTTCGGTCGCAAGGCTGTCGCCAAGGCAAGGCAGGTGCTGGGCGAGGCGGATGAACTGGCGGCGCTCGGATCGCGCGACGCCGACGTCGGCGGCGAACTGGTGCTCGGCTGCTTCGAGGATCTGGCGCCCTATTTCGCGCCGGCGCTGATGCGCTCCTTCGCCGAGCGCTGCCCGGCCGTTACGGTCATCATAGGCGACGAAACGTTCGATACGCTGGGGCGGCGGCTCGCCGACAGCGCCGTCGATCTCGGCCTCACCTACGATCTCGGCCTGCCCGGGCATTTCAAGCGCATCCTTCTGCATGAACTGCGGCCGCATGCGCTTTTGCCCGCCGGCCACGTGCTGGCGGACAAGCATGCCGTCAGCCTGGCGGAGCTCGCAGCCCATCCGCTGATCACCACCGATCAGCCGCACAGCTGGCAGCACATGCTGGATCTCTTCCTCAGCCGCGGCCTGTCGCCGGTTGCCCGGGCGACGACGAGCTCGTTCGAGATGCAGCGCTCCATGGTGGCCAACGGCTTCGGCGTCGCGGTCAGCTACACCAGGCCGCATGGCGACCTGAGCTATGACGGCCTGCCGCTGGTCTACAAGCCGCTCTCCGACCCGCTGCCGATGCAGCGCATCATCCTGACCCATGACACGCGCCAGCGCCTGTCGAAGGCGGCCTTGGCCTTCATCGACGTCGCCAAGGCATGGTTTGCCGGTCGCGATGTTTTCACCGCCTGAGTTTTCACCCCTTGAGCGACAACGCGGCCGCTTGACGGCGCCCCTTGCTGCTGCCACTCCAACGGCATGGAACCCGTCCAGTCGAAAGCTATCCAGGGCCGTGTCGCCGATGCGCCGAGCGGCCATTGGGTCTACCGGGTGCTGCCGCGATGGCTGTGGCCCTACGCGCAGCTTGCGCGCTGGGATCGGCCGATCGGGTGGCAGCTGCTGTTGTGGCCCTGCTGGTGGTCGGCCGCCCTTGCCGCGAGCGCCTATCCGCGCCCGACCGACCCGCTGCTGACGCTTTTGCCGGCGCCCTGGTATCTCTTGCTGTTCTTTATCGGCGCCGTCGCCATGCGCGGCGCCGGCTGCACCTATAACGACCTTACCGACGAGGACATCGACAACCAGGTCGAGCGCACCCGCTCGCGGCCGCTGCCGGCAGGCAAGGTGACACGCCGCCAGGCCTGGATATTCGTCATCATCCAGGCGCTCATCGGGCTCGCCGTGCTGTTGCAGTTCAACAGCTTCGCCATCCCGCTCGGCATCGCCTCGCTGGCCATCGTCGCCGTCTATCCGTTCATGAAGCGCATCACCAACTGGCCGCAATTCGTGCTTGGGCTCGCCTTCTCCTGGGGCGCGCTGATGGGTTGGGCGGTCGAGTTCGGCGACATCGACGACCCGGCCATCATGCTCTATATCGGCTCGATCCTGTGGGTCATCGGCTACGATACGATCTATGCGCATCAGGACAAGGAAGACGACGCCATCGTCGGCGTGCGCTCGACCGCGCGCCTCTTCGGCGACAACACCAAGACCTGGCTGGTCGGGCTCTATGGCGGCGCGCTGATCTGCTTCGCCATCGCCTTCGCCTCGGCGCAGGTCCCGGTGGTGGCGTTGGCCGGGGTGATCGCAGCCGGCGCGCATATGGCGCGCCAGATCATCCGGCTCGACATCAACAATCCGGACCAGTGCCTGAGACTGTTCAAGTCGAACAACCAGGTCGGCTGGCTGATCTTCCTGGGCCTGATCGGCGGGTCGGTGTGGATATGGCTTAAGCCGCTGGTGTAGTCTTCCTTCTCCCCGTCACTATACGGGGGAAGGTGGCGGCAGCCGGATGAGGGGCGGCGCCAACCTTGGAAGCAAGGTGAATTTGCGGCTGTGATATCGCGCATGCGACGCATGAAGTTTGAGGCGGCCAGACACTTATGTTGGCGCCGCCCCTCGTCGCCCTGCCGGGCACTTCTCCCCGTATAGTGACGGGGAGAAGAAACCTATTCCCGCGCAATTATCTCCTGGCCGTCGATGACAAGCCTCAAACCGAGGTTGCCGGTCCTGCGGCGGGCCAGGAAGCGCGGCCGGCGCATATGGGACACGCGGCCCTTGCGGCGCTCCTGGGGCGGCAACGCCTTGATGGCGGCGCCGAGCGATTCCTCCAGCGTGCGGGCGATGCCGTCGGCCTCGATCAGAAGCATCGGCAAGCGATAGGCATCGGCCCAGGCGCGCCAGTCGGCGGCGACGTCCTCGAGGTCGTCGGCGACCAGCAGCGGCACCGACAGCATCGGGTCATTGTGCAGGAGTTCCAACGTCACCGTGACGTTGCCGTCCGGATCTTCCATGGCGCGCGCGGCGACGCCGCGGAACGCCTTGGCGGGCAGCGCGATGATCGCCGGCACGCCGCTCATCTCCAGCATGCGGCGGATGACGGCGCCGCGCTGATCGATGGTGAAGGTGACATCGCCATAGTCGTCGCGGGTGGCATAGCTTACCATCTGCGGCAGGCGAAACGGGTCGAGGCGCATGTTGCGTCCGGCCCAGACTGGCTTCAATCCAGTGTTCATCGAATGCCTTCCCTGTTACTCCTGAGGGCCGTTTTCCGGTTCTCTCAGGGCCGGTTTTTCCGGCCTCGTTATGGGAAGAAACATTAGCGCTCGCTTCTTACCGGCGCGCTTAAGAAAGTCGGTTAAATTTTGCTGATCTGAGCCGATGGTTATCGGAATGCGACCGGCCACCAGATTTAGGAAGGATCAGATAACCTTACCGGGATTCATGATGCCGGCCGGATCGAAGGCCGCTTTCACCCGGCGCATCAGGTCGATCGCCATCGGCGGCGCCGTGGCCAGGAGCTCGTCACGCTTCAACTGACCGATGCCGTGCTCGGCCGAGATCGAACCGTGGAACGACCGCACGACATCGTGCACGGCCTTGTTCATGGGATGATACAGGTCGAGGAACGCCTCGTCTTGCCAATCCACGGGACGCGAGATGTTGTAGTGAAGATTGCCGTCGCCCATATGGCCGAAGCAGACCACGCGCGCGCCGGGACAGACGGTCTCGACCACGCCCGCCGCAGCTTCGATGAATTGCGGGATCGAGGCGATCGGCACGGAGATGTCATGCTTGATCGAGGCGCCTTCGGGCTTCTGGCACTCGGGCAGGGTCTCGCGGAAATTCCAGAAGGCGTCACCCTGGGCAAGGCTTGCCGCGACCACCGCGTCGCCGACGATGCCTTGCTCGAGGCCGGCGGAAAGGATCTCCTCGATCAGCGCCCGGCCGTCTTGTTCGGAGCGGCCGGAAGAGACCTGCATCAAAACATACCATGGCCAGTCGCCGGCCAGCGGCCGTGTGATGCCTTGCCCGTGCCTGAGCGTGAAGTCGTAAGGCCTTTTGCCGATCAGCTCGAAAGCGGTCAGCGATGCGCCGCCCCTGTCCATCGCCAGGCTGAACAGCGACAGCGCCGCTTCAGCCGTCGGCAGGCCGGCGAAGGCGACCTCCCTGCCCTTCGGCTTCGGGAACAGTTTCAACACCGCGGCGGTGATGACGCCGAGCGTGCCTTCGGCGCCGACGAAAAGGTCCTTCAGATCGTAGCCGGTGTTGTCCTTCTTCAGCTTGCGCAGGTCGTCGAATACCTCGCCGGTCGGCAGCACGACCTCGACGCCGAGGCAGAGCTCGCGCGCATTGCCATAGGCAAGCACGCCGGTGCCGCCGGCATTGGAGGAAAGATTGCCGCCGATCTGGCAGGATCCCTGAGCGGCAAGAGAGAGCGGAAACAGCCGGTCGGCCGCGTCGGCCGCATCCTGCAGCGTCTGCAGGATGACGCCGGCCTCGACCGTCGCCGTATTCGACAAGACATCGATCTCGCGGATGCGGTTGAGCCGCGACAGCGACAGCACAATGTCATGCCCGGATTTGTCCGGCACCTGGGCGCCGACCAGCCCGGTGTTGCCGCTTTGCGGCACGATCGGCGTTCCGGTCTCGGTCGCCAATCGCATGATGCGGCTCACCTCCTCGACGCTGCCCGGACGCAGCACCAGCGATGTGCGGCCGTGCCAAAGGCCACGCCGTTCGGTGATGTAAGGCGCGATGTCGGCCTGATCGCGCAGTGCATATTTGTCGCCGACAATGGCCGCGAAGCGGTCGATGACGGCGGGATCGAGGTCGAAGGGCTGGTCGTTCATGAGCCGAACCTAGAGCATGATGCCGAAAAGTGTGAAGCGGTTTCGGACGCCATCATGCTCCTCTTCATTGACTTAGCGGCGCTCAGGCGAGCTGTCACGCGGCGCGGCGGCGCGCGCAAGCCGGTCGTTGATCGCCTCCCCCAAGCCCGCGGACGGGATCGGCTCGACGGCGATGGTCGCGGCGCCGCTGCGGTCAAGCGCCTGCATGAAGGCGAACAGATTGCTGGCTGCCTCGCGCAGGTCGCCCGCCTCGGAGAGATTGCGCAGTGCGACGGCCCGTTCCCAGCCCTTGGCGCGGTTGCGGCCGAAAGCAAGAAGCGCCTCACCTCCGGCGACGCTGCCGACATTCAGCCGCATCGCGGCGCCCGGCGCGTAATGCGAGGCAAGCATGCCCGGCGCCTCGATGCCGGCAGCGCCGCGCGACAGTTTCGCGCCGGCAACCGCCTCGATCTCCTCGGCGCCGATCCCGCCCGGCCGCAGCAGCCGCAGCTTGCCCTGCTCGACCTTGACGATGGTCGATTCCAGCCCGACGGGGGTCGCGCCGCCATCGACGACCAGCCTGATCCTGTCGCCGAGATCGGCGGCGACTGCCTGTGCCGTCGTGCCGCTGATCTTCCCGGAAGAATTGGCGCTGGGGGCGGCCAGCGGACGGCCGAACCTCGCGATCAGTTCGCCGCCGAACCCGCGCGGCATGCGCAACGCGATCGTATCCAGCCCGGCGCTGACCAGCGGATGGATGCCATTGTCCGCGCGTTGCGGCAGCACCAGCGTCAGCGGACCGGGCCAGAAGGCTTCGGCCAGCTTTGACGACAGCGGATCGAAGCCGGCGATGCGGTCCGCCATCGCGCGATCGGCGACATGGGCGATCAGCGGGTTGAAACGCGGCCGGCCCTTGGCCTCGAAAATACGCGCCACCGCGACGCCATTGGTCGCATCGCCAGCCAGGCCGTAAACCGTCTCGGTCGGGATGGCGACGACGTCGCCGCCTTCGAGCAACGCCAATGCCGGCTCCAGCGCCTCGCCGACCGCCAATATCTCAGCCAAATCCGCCACCAGTCTTGAACATGCCGGTCCCGTAATACGGCCGCTTGCGTCGGGCAAGTACGGGCATTGGCGATTTATCAATCCCTAAAATGTTAAGTTTCCGCGCAAGCCGGCTTCAATGTGCCGGCTCTAAGGTGCGGGTTTGATGTGGTTGCGGCCTGGGGAGTTTTTATGATGCGCTTGCTCGGAGCGTTCGGTATCGGCCTTTTGGCGATGAGCGGCGCGGCACATGCTTCGTCGATCGTCGTGCTTGGCGTCTCGACCTCGACGCCTTCGGTCATCAGGCTGAAAGCGATCGAGCCGGCCAAGCTGTCCGCGGCCGCGACGCCATCGGTGATAGCGCTAGGCGATCCAGCGCCCGCCGTCACCGACGAAAAGGTTGCGGCAATTCCCGAAAAGTCCGGGCACCAGCAGGCGCCGATGATCATTCGCGGCGGCATTGTCGGCGGCGCCTTCGCAACGCCCGCGGCGACCGCATCGGCCAAGCCCGAGACATCGACAACCACGCCGGCAACCACGCCGGCGGCGGCGACAAAAGCGAATGGCACCGCGGCGGCGAGCCCCGCCAACGGCACCACCGCGGCTTCGAACGGCAACGGCAAGACCGGTAGCCAGCGGGCCGCGACGGCCAACGCGTCGGCCGGCGCGCAGCCACAAGCGCAAAATGCCCCGTCGCTGCCCCGCGTCGGCAAGGCGATGTAGATCACATTGAACCCCGCCTCGATATGCTAGGCGGCTGTGACCTTAAGCATGTCTTCGTCCCGAAATCGCTGCACACTGTCGCGAGACATGCCGTGGCCCTGTCCGATTTCCGTCATCCGGATCGGGGCAACGTTTTGGCGTTTAGAGAGGGGGGTTCCATGACTGTTTCGAAAACAATCGCCGTTGCCGGACTGCTGGCGGCAACAGCGCTGGGTGCGGGCACGGCGCAGGCCGACGATATGCTGGGTTCTTACGTCGCGCGCATTTCCGATCGCGACCACCGCGCCAGCGACGGCTACGCGCTAGTCAGCGCAGCGCAGATGGTGCGGCAGGACCGCGCCAACTGGCACAAGTTCCACCGGCGCGACAGCGATGACCAGGGCGATCCATGGTTCCGCACCGACGGTTCGCGCGCCGACCTGCAGCGCATGCTGGAACGCGGCGCCGCCATGAGCAACGCCACCCGGCGCGCCATCGTCAATGGCGAGCCGCTGATCGAGGTCGATGTCTATCAGGACGGCGTGCGGGTCAGCGTCGTGGAAGATTGACGCATCAATTTCCCGGAAGTTGAGGCAACAGGACGAAAAAGGGCGACGCCTGTCGCGCCGCCCCTCACCTTTCAGCCGACAGGAAACGGCTCAGGCCGCATTCTCCTTGTCGTCATCGTCGGACTCATCGGCGTCGTCTTCATCATCGTCCTCGGACTCATCGTCGCCCGGGGCTTTGGCATTTTCGCCGGCGTCATCTTCATCGTCTTCGTCGTCGCCATCTTCATCATCTTCCGACTCGTCATCGAATGGATCGGCCGCTTCGATCGCCGCGGCGGCGGCCTGGTCGAGGACGTTGTCGGAAGCGGATTCGACGGCCTCGGCGGCGGCCGGGGTTTCTTCAATCAAGTCGATATCGTCAACGGAATTCATGGCATGCCTCCGTGGTTGGGGAACCTCTTGGTTCTCCCACGTGGAGGTCATCGTCATATGACTGTAAGCCGGCTCCGGCGCATTAAATTTCGGCCGCCAAATTGTTGAAGCATGTCAGCATGCTCGAGCATGCGGGCAGCTTCGGATCGGGCGATTTTCGAGCCCTCAGCCGACGATTTTCGAAAAATCCGCGACCTGGTCGGTGGCGGCGCGGATGCGGGCGAGCAGCGCCAGGCGGTTGGCGCGCACGGCCTGGTCTTCATCATTCACGAGAACGCCTTCGAAAAATGAATCAACGGGTTCGCGCAACACGCTAAGCGCCAGCATGGCGGCGGAAAAATCTTCGTTTTGAATCGCTTGGCCGGCTTCCTTCTCGGCCTGATTCACCGCGGCGGACAGCTTCTTTTCCGCCTCCTCGAGGAACAATGCCGGCTCAACGGTCCCGGCGATGACGGTTTTCTTCTTCTCCTCGGCTGCCAGGATGTTCGCGGCGCGCTTGGTGCCGGCGAGCAGATTCTTACCCTCGTCGGTATCGAGCAAGGAACCCAGCGCCTCGACGCGGCGCACGATCTGCAAGAGGTCGTCGGACTGTGGCGTGATGACGGCATCGATGAGATCGTACCGCGCGCCCTGGTCGCGGAGATAGACTTTCAGACGGTCGTGGAAGAAGGCGAGGAGGTCGGACGACGGATCCGCGGCGCCTTTGAAATTCGCGAAGGCCATGGCGAAAACAGACGTCAGCGCCAGACGTATACGGTTCTCGATGAGGATCCTGACCACGCCCAGCGCCGCGCGCCGCAGTGCAAACGGGTCCTTGCTGCCGGTCGGCTTTTCGTCGATCGCCCAGAAACCGGTGAGCGTGTCGAGCTTGTCGGCAAGTGCCACGGCGACCGACACCGGATCGGTCGGCACACGGTCTGACGGACCCTGCGGCTTGTAATGCTCTTCCGCGGCCGCCGCGACCGATGGATGCTCGCCTTGCAGCAGCGCGTATTTGCGGCCCATCGCGCCCTGCAATTCAGGGAATTCGCCAACCACTTCGGTCTGCAGGTCGGCCTTGGCCAGCACCGCCGCGCGGGCGACGAGCGCGGTAATCTCCCCCCTCGAGGGGGAGATGTCGCTGAAGGCGACAGAGGGGGTCGTCTCGCGTGGAGAGCCGACTTTCTCCAGCTCCGAATGGCCGGATCGGGTCGCGCCAGCCGAAGCGACCCCCTCTAGCCTGCCGGCCATCTCCCCCTCAAGGGGGGAGATCGACTTCGCCACGACCGGCGCCAGCTCTTCCGCCAGGCGCTTGATGCGCGCGACCCTTGCGCCCTGCGTGCCAAGCTTGGCGTGGAAGGTGACGTTGAGATGATCGAGGCGCGCCATGCGCTGGTCGAGCGGCTTGGTCAGATCCAGGTCGAACTTCGCCGCGGACTCCGCCAGCGTGCCGAGATCCGGCAGATCACCCTGGTCGGTCTTCCAGAAATAAAGCGCGTCGGACAGGCGCGCGCGCACCACCTTGCCGTTGCCGCGCGCGATCTCCCTGCCGCCGTCGTTCGCCTCGATGTTGGCGATCAGGATGAAGCGGTTGGAGAGCGGCGATTGGCCAACCTCGCCCGCAAGCGCAGAGACCGGCCGCGACGTTACGAAACACTTCTGGTTGGCGCGGATGGTGAGCCGGATGACCTCGCTAGGAATGGCGAGGAAGTCCCGCTCGAAGTCGCCCATCAGCACGACCGGCCATTCAACCAGGCCGGAGACTTCCTCCAGCAAGCCCTCGTCCTCGACAAGGTCGAGCCCGTTGGCGAAGGCGATGTTGCGGGCGTCGGCGAGGATGATCTCCTTGCGCCGGTCGGCATCGAGCACGACCTTGGCCAGTTCCAGCTTGCTCACGTAATCTTCGAAGCGGCGCACCGTGATCGGACCCGGCGCGTGGAAGCGGTGGCCATAGGTGACGTTGCCGGAGCGGATGCCGTCGATCTCGAAATCGACGACGACCGGCTCCTCGGTTTCCGGGCCGAAGGTGCAGACGATCGATTGCAGCGGCCGCACCCAGCGCAGCGAGCCGGGTTTGGCCGAGGCCGGGCCCCAGCGCATCGATTTCGGCCAGGGAAAGTTTCCGACGATGCCCGGCACCAGCTCGGCAATGATTTCTTGCGCCGCCCGCCCCGGCTTCGAGATGTGGGCGACGTAGAAGTCGCCTTTCTTCGGGTCGGAATGGACGTGCGCCTCGGCGATCGATGCAAGCCCGGCCTTGCGCAGGAAACCCTGCACCGCCTGCTCGGTTGCCGTGGTCGAAGGGCCCTTGATCTCCTCGCGGATGTCCTTCGAACGCGCCGTCAGGCCCCGGATGTCGAGCGTCAGGCGCCGCGGCGTCCAATATTCGCGCGCCGCCTCATAGGTCAGACCCGCGTCGACCAGACCGTCGGTCAGCATCTTCCTGAGGTCGCCGGCTGCCTTGCGCTGCATGCGGGCGGGAATCTCTTCCGAGCGGAGTTCGAGCAATAGATCAGGCATAGTTAAGCTCCCACCCTCCCCTTGATGGGGAGGGTCGGCGCGTAGCGCCGGGGCGGGGTGGCGGCCTCTCAGCCGCCATTACCTTCGGCACCATCGCGCAGATGCAGGTGTGATTTCCGTTCTTCCACCGCCGCATAAATTGTATCGAGCACGGAATCCAGTTCGTTTTTTATCTCATGGTTCCAGAAACGGACGACGCGATAGCCTTGGCTTTCAAACCACCGTGTTCGAACTTCATCATGGTGCCGTTGCGCATCGACACTGTGGTGGGAACCATCCACCTCGATAATCAGCTTCAGCCGATGGGACATGAAGTCGGGACAATAGGCACCGACTGACGCCTGTCGGCGCAAGTGCGTCCCTTCGACCGGGATGCGCCAGAGGTGCCGCCACAGCAGCCGTTCTTCATCCGTCATCGAGGCGCGAAGCCGACGCGCGGATTGCAGCTTGAAACGGTCAAGTTTTGGCATAGGGAAGCGCCAGTCACCCCCACCCGCCGCTTCGCGGCGACCTCCCCCATCAAGGGGGAGGTAGGAGCGCATAGCAACTCGGCCGGCCGCTGTCACCCCGCAAGCAGATTGTCTCTTGGATCGGTTCCGCGGAATTTTTCCAGCCGGCTGTCGGGACCGGGCGAACGCGCTCGTCCTTGGAGCAGAATTTCCCATGAACCGAACGCGGCGCTGAAGCGACACACGCTCAGGCAGAGAACTATTGGCTGAACGACGATGAAGACGGCATCGAGAACCCTGCAGATCCTGGCGCTCAGCGCCTGCTTCGCCGCCCAGGTGCATGGCTCGATCACGATGCCGGGGGTAAGGCAGGCGATGCGCATGATCGACGGGGCAACGGCCCAGATCGCGTTGCCGGCCAGCGCGGCCATCGAGACCGAGAAAGCCGTAGCGGCTTAAGCCGCCGCCAGCCCGCCAGCCCGCGTCTTGAGGAACGCCTCGCCGCACGCCTTGGCCAGATTGCGCACGCGCATGATGTAGCTTTGCCGCTCGGTGACCGAGATCACGCCGCGCGCGTCGAGCAGATTGAAGACATGGCTTGCCTTGATGCACTGGTCGTAGGCGGGAAAGACCATGCGGTGCATGGCCAGATTGTCACCTGGCTTGGGCGTGCCGGCATCGAGCAGCGCCTTGCACTCGGCCTCGGCGTCCTCGAAATGCCGAAGCAGCATCGAGGTGTTGGCGAATTCGAAATTGTGGCGGGAATATTCCTGCTCGGCCTGCAGGAAGACATCGCCGTAAGTAACCTTTTCAGCGCCTTCGCGGCCGTTGAAGTTCAGGTCGTAGACATTGTCGACGCCCTGCACATACATCGCCAGCCGCTCAAGCCCGTAGGTGAGCTCGCCCGCCACCGGCGCGCATTCGATGCCGCAGACCTGCTGGAAATAGGTGAACTGCGAGACTTCCATGCCGTCGCACCAACACTCCCAGCCTAGTCCCCAGGCGCCCAGCGTCGGGCTTTCCCAGTCGTCCTCGACGAAGCGGATGTCATGCAGCAGCGGATCGACGCCGATCGCCTCTAGCGAGCCGAGATAGAGTTCCTGCAGGTTCGGCGGATTGGGCTTCAGGATCACCTGGTACTGGTAATAGTGCTGCAGCCGGTTCGGGTTCTCGCCATAGCGGCCGTCCTTCGGCCGGCGCGAGGGCTGGACGTAAGCCGCGTTCCAGCGCAACGGGCCCAGCGCGCGCAAGGTGGTTGCCGGGTGGAAGGTGCCGGCGCCGACCTCCATGTCGTAGGGCTGCAGGATGAGGCAACCATAATCCGCCCAGTAATTGTGCAAAGTCAGGATCAGCCCCTGGAAAGAGCGGCTGGGATGCATATGGGCGGGAATCTCGATGGTCACTGCGGCCTCGGAAAGCTCGGAACGACGCTTCCCTAGTTGCCGGGCCGGCGAGCGTCAAGGCGGCGCCCCACATCGGGCGAGGTTGAACGCTTTGCGGCCGGCTGGCCCATTGCCGGCGAGCGGCGGTCCCGGTCTGCTCCGCCGAGCTCAACAACGAAGGTTCCGTCATGTCCGGTGAACTCGCCGTCAGACCCGTCATCCGACAGGATTACGAGCAATGGCTGCCGCTGTGGGACGGCTACAACGCGTTCTACCGGCGCTCCGGCCCCACGGCGCTTGCCGGCGAGATCACGCAGAGGACCTGGTCGCGCTTCTTCGACGCCTATGAGCCGGTGCATGCGCTGGTGGCCGAGCGCGAGGGCAATCTTCTCGGCCTCGTGCATTATCTCTATCACCGCTCGACGACGGCGATCGCGCCGAGCTGCTACCTGCAGGATCTCTTCACCGCGCAGGCCGCGCGCGGCCAGGGCGTCGGCCGGGCGCTGATCGAAGGCGTCTATGAACGCGCCGGGCAAGCCGGTGCGAACCGCGTCTACTGGCTGACGCACGAGACGAACCATACCGCAATGCAGCTCTACGACGGGATCGGCGAGCGGTCCGGCTTCGTCGTTTATCGCAGGATGTTCTAGTTCCTCGATACAGGGGTTGAAAGGCCGCTGTTTGTCGAGCGGCAAGACTTTCATCGTTTATTTCCGCGAGATCAGCGCAAACGCTGGGGATTGGCTGAAGCCTTCCAGACCTCGTCATTCCAAGGGCGGAGCAGGAGCGAAGCTCCGTCGCGGAGACCCCTGGAATCCATTCCGTGACCTGAGCCGTGGAATGCAGCGGAGCAGAATTCTGCACCGTTGCAACGCCTTAAGGTCACGGCATGGATTCTATGGTCTGCGCCGCGTCGCTTCGCTCCTTGCTCCGCCATAGAATGATGATCGCGATGGGCGTTTCGGCTAAGAAGCCAAGCCGAAACGAAAACGGGGCTCGACGAGCCCCGCATTCTTGAATGTCGACGAAAGTCGCTCAGCCTTTCGGCGCGGGCGCCGGCACCGGCTTGACCTTCGGGGTTTCCTGGGCGGTGTTGGATTCGATCGGCGGCAGACCCTTGAGCAGCTTCTGCTGCAAGCTTGCAAGCACATCCGGATCCGGCTTCAGGTCGCGCGCCTGGGTCCACTGATAGGTGGCCTCGAGCTTACGGCCGACGCGCCAGTAGGCGTCGCCGAGATGGTCGTTGAGGACCGGGTCCTCCGGCTTCAGCGACACGGCGCGCTCCATCTCGCGCACGGCGTCGTCGAAACGGCCCATGCGAAAATAGGCCCAGCCCAGCGAATCGACGATGTAGCCGTCGTTCGGCCGCAGATCGACGGCCTTCTGGATCATCGCCAGGCCTTCCTTGAGGTTCATGTTCATGTCGACCCAGGAATAGCCGAGATAGTTCATGACCTGCGGCTGGTCGGGCTGCAGTTCCAGCGCCTTGCGGAAATTGGGTTCCGCCTTCGGCCATTCCTTCAGCCGCTCATAGGCGATGCCGCGCTGGTAGAAGATGTTCCAGTTGGCGGCGGTCGGCGTCTTCAGCTGCTCGACGGCCTTGTCGTAGAGATTGGCCGCGGAGCGGAAATCCTCCTTCGAGCCATAGACGCCACCCAGCGCCAGATAGGCACGCATGTCGTCCGGATGCTTGTCGATATAGGCCTTGAGGTGGGCGATCGCCTCGTCGTGCTTGTCGAGATCGGCAAGGTTGAGGCCGAGTTGCAGGTCGGAGAGCTCCTTCAGCGGCGAGGATGCCGGTATGCGGCGGTAAAGCGCGATGGCGCCCTCGCCGTCCTTCAGCTGCTCGGCAACGCCGGCAAGCTGCACAAGTGCTGCGTCGTTGTCCGGCTTCAGCGCCAGGGCGTATTGCAGGTAAAGCCGCACGAAAGGCTCGCCGCCGCCACGGTTGAGCGCGGTGGCAAGGTCGAGCAGGATCTCGGACGCCCCGTCGGCCGGACCGGCGACGAGCGGTCCGATCTTGTCACCCTTGCTGATGCGGTCGCGCAGCGTGGTGATCTCGAGCTTGCCAGGGGCGAAGGCCTCGGCCTGGTTAAGCACCGCGAGCGCCTTCGACTTGTCGCCCTTGCGGGCGAGGAACGAGGCATAGGCCTGGGCGTTGCGCATCCAGGTCTCGGGCGCCGAGCCGCCGGAAGCCGTGTCGGCCATGGTCGCGGCGTAAATCTCGTCGGCCTTGTCGTTGAGGCCAGCGACATCGGCGATCAGCGCGCGGTGGAAGGACTTGAACAGACCGAACCAGTCCGGGCCCTTCAGCTTATCGATGGACTCCATCGCCTCGGAGGCGTTGCCGGCGCCCTCCTTGGCCCAACCGTCCATGACGCCGGAGAGCAACCGGTCGAGATCGGATTCGAGCGAGAGCTTCAGCCAGTACTGCGCCTTGGTGTAATCCTTCTTGTGGAAGGAATCGACCGCCAGCGCCAGGCGCGAGAAGCGCTCGACATCGGGCACTTCCTTGAGCTTGTCGGCATAGACCAGCGATTCCTCGAAACGGCCTTGCGCGACCAGCGCCAGCATCAGGCTCTGCTGCAGTTCCTTGTCGTCCGGCGCAAAGGCCAGAGCCTGCTTGTAATAGGCGATCGCGTCGTCGAGATCGTTGTCGCTTTCGGCGATATGGGCCGCAAGATAAGCGCCCGAGAAAGACGTGATCTGGAGCGGTTGGCCTTCCTTGGCCTGGACCGGCAGTACCCAAAGCGCCACGCCGGTCAAAAATGCCAGCCTCGTCAGCCAGCGCGCACGTCCTTGCGGCATCGTATCCCTTTCAGCCAGACGCGATCCCGCCCTTGGCGGACCGCCCACAGACTCGAACTTTTCCGGTCAAAGCATGGCCTTTTTGCGGTCAGGCTTCAATGCAGAAGCGAATCACAATCCGATCATCCCGCTTAACAAACGATGGCAAGCAGGAAAAATATGCGTTTAACGGCTGAAAAATCGACCTCAGCCGAGCAGCACGGCTAAAGGCGCGTTCCGTGAAATCCGCCCGCCGCGACCGCGCCGCATAACTCAAACCACTCGCAGCCTGGACAAGCTTTGCGCGTCAGGCCCAAAGAAAACGCCTTGCGCATCCGCGCCAGGGTCGAAGCATCCAATTCAATCCGGGCACCGGCCTGAAGCGGCCGGGCCAGAAGATCGGCGACATCTTGCGCCGCAAGCTCGTCCCGTCCGGCGGCGCCTTCGCCCAGGCAGTGCGCGTCGGGCTCGTCCAGCAGCGGGGTGCAGATGTCGTCCGGACCGGAAACGATCTGGATATCCTCGCCCCCGGCCAGGCGCTCCACCACAACGTCATAGTTGGCGGTGAAGGCCGGCGAGTAGCCTTTGCCGACATAGGTCAGCAGGCAAAGCAGGTGATGGGCGCGCAGCCTGACGGTCATCTGTCAACGGGCAACGTTACCGGGGATCGGCGGGCCGATTGCCCGATACCAGCTTCAGCGTCGCCGCGCCCAGCGCCGACTTGAGCAGGCCGCCGACGATGAACGGCAGGAAGCCGAAGGTGATGGCCTGCTCGGCGCCAATCATGACGGCAAGCCAGGCCGTGCCGAGAACCAGGCAAAGCAGGTTGCCGATGAGCATGGCGGCGAAGGCAAGCATGACGCGGCTGCCGTTCCAGCCGCGTTCAGCCAGCCAGCCGACAACCGCGCCGACCACCGGGAAGGCAAAGAGGTAGCCGCCGGTCGGGCCGACGAAATGCTGCAGGCCAGCCGCCCCGCCGGCCAGCACCGGAAACCCTGCCGCGCCCTCAACCAGCCAGGCGGCAATAGTGAGCGCGCCGAAGCGCCAGCCGTAGAGCGCGCCGACCAGCGTGACGGCGAAGGTCTGCATGGTCACCGGGACCGGCACCATGGGGACCTCGATGTAGGAGGACAAGGCGAGGAACAGCGAGCCGAGAACGACCGCGCCTGTGCGCCAGGCGAGGGAGCGGCTGTGCAGCCGGAGCGGGCTGAAGGAGGGGTCGTCGGTCGAAGCGGCTGCGTTGGTCACGGTGTCTTCCCTGGTTGGTAGAAATTATAGATAATCTTTGTATTCGATCTATTATCGAATCCATATTTTCGAGAAGATGGCAAGCCCGCGGGGTCGTCATCCTAGGCGAAGCAGGAGTGGAACTCCGTCGCGGAGACCCTGGAATCATGCCGTGACCTGGCGGCAGCACTCCAGCGGTCGAGAATGGCCGGCGCCGGCGTCGATCAGCGTAACTTCTTGATCCGTTTGTTTTTCGATCGGCGTCACGGCATGGATTCTGGGGTCTGCGCGCGTCGCTTCGCTCCTTGCTCCGCCCTAGATGACGAAGTGGAAAGCCCAGCCCGCTACCCGACGATGGCGAAGGCGTCGCGGGTCCTGCCGGAGGCGGTCTTGACCGGCTTCTGACCAATCCATTGCACGTGCCGGCCGAGCGTGGCGGCAGCCGATTCGGTGTTGCCTTGCCGGAGCGCGCTCAGGATCGCGCGGTGATCCTGGTCGGTGCGGATTTCCCATTCGGAGCGCCAGGCCGCGAACAGGAAGCGGGCACTGGCCGCGTGCAGGTCGTCGATGGTGGAGAGCAGGCGCGGCATGTTGCAGGGCGCAAGGATCAGCCGGTGGAAGGTGCGATTGGCTTCTTCCCAGGAGCGCACGTCGCGGGATTTGTCGCCGGCCTTGGTCGCCTCCTCGGCCTGGTCGAGGATCGACGCCGTCAGATGCGGCGCGGCATGGCGCAACGCAAGCACCTCGAGCGCGGCCCGCATCTCGGCGACTTCCCTGACCTCGCCGAGATCGAAGGAAGCGACGCGCACGCCGCGGCGCGGCTCGCTGATCGCCAACCCTTGAGCTTCCAGGCGGCGGAAGGCCTCGCGCACCGGGACGTGGCTGGTGTTGAATTCCTCGGCGACATGGTCCTGGCGCAGCCGCGAGCCCGGCTCGATGGCGCCCGAAATGATGCGGTCCGCCAGTTCCTTGCTGATGCGGACGGCGATCGTGTCTTCGGTGCTGGCCATATTTTATAGATAATTTGCAGAGCCGCCCTTTGTCGAGACCGCCAAAGCGGGATTCACAGGTGCCCTGTCCCAGTGAATGCCAGACAAGCGCCGGGAAGACCGGCAGGCTCAGTTGACGCGGCTGATGCAGAAATCGATGACGTCGACCAAAGCCGACTTCTGCGGCGTCGCCTCCAGCGGCGCCAGAGCGTCGCGGGCGATCTCGCCGAAATGGCGGGCGCGGCCGATCGTGTCGGCAATCGCGCCGTGGCGGGCCATCAGCCCGATCGCCTTTTCGAGCCCGGCATCGTCGGTGACGTTGTCCTCGATGGCGCGCTTCCAGAAGGTGCGCTCGGCCTTGGTGCCGCGCCGGTAGGCGAGGATCACCGGCAGCGTCACCTTGCCCTCGCGGAAATCGTCGCCGACATTCTTGCCGAGATCCTTGCTCGAGCCGCCATAATCCAACGCGTCGTCGATGAGCTGGAAGGCAAGGCCGAGATTCATGCCGTAGGAGCGAAGTGCGGCGCGATCGGTGCGCGAGGCCTGGGCAATGACCGGCCCGACTTCGGCGGCGGCCGAGAACAGCGCCGCGGTCTTGGCCTTGATCACGGCGAAATGCTCGTCCTCGGTGGTTTCGAGGTTCTTGGCCGCGGCAAGCTGCATGACCTCGCCTTCGGCGATGATGGAGGCCGCAGCCGACAGGATGTCCAACGCTTCCAGTGAACCGACCTCGACCATCATGCGGAAGGCCTGGCCAAGCAGGAAATCGCCGACCAGCACGCTTGCCTGGTTGCCCCAGATCATGCGCGCCGTCTTCTTGCCGCGGCGCAGCGCGCTCTCGTCGACGACGTCGTCATGGAGAAGCGTGGCGGTGTGCATGAACTCGACCGCCGTGGCGAGCTTGACGTGGCCTTCGCCGGAATAGCCGAACATCTGCGCGGCGGCGAGCGTGAGCATGGGCCTCAGCCGCTTGCCTCCGGAAGAGATCAGGTGGTTGGCGATCTCCGGGATCATCTCGACGTCGGAACCGGCCTTGGACAGAATCAGCTCGTTGACGCGGCCCATGTCGGTTGCCGTCAGATCGATGAGATCCTTGATGGAAGCGGGTTCCCGCTTGCCTTCGATGTTGAGAACGACACCCACCACGACAACTCCCGTCTCATTGACGCGCACGACGGCACCCTTAGTCCCGAGCCGACTCTAGGGCGGTACAACCAGGCACGGCAAGAGGCGAATTGGCGCGGCTATAGCGGTGCGGGCTCGCCCCGACGTTTACAGGAACGCCGCAACCTGCGATTTTCTTTCCATGATCGAGCTTGTCCGCACCAACGACGCCGTCGTGATCTCCTTTGTCGAATCGCTGATGCGCGACGCCGGCATCGCCTGTTTCGTCGCCGACCAGAATATGAGCGTGCTCGACGGCTCGCTCGGCATCCTGCCCCGGCGCGTGATGGTCGATGCCGAGAAAGTCGATGCGGCGCGCCGCATCCTCAAGGATGCCGGCATCGGAAACGAGATCCGCAGAAAATAATGACAGCGACGACCGCCCCCGTCCCGGATGCGCCGGCGCACACGGTCGATGCCTTCCACCGCGGACGCTTCTGGCTGGTGCAGCCGAGCCGCAGCGGACATCGCGCCGGCATGGACGCCATGATGCTGGCGGCAGCCGTGCCGTCCGGCTTTGCCGGCCGCCTCGCCGATTTCGGCGCCGGCGCCGGTGCAGCCGGCCTTGCCGTGCTGTCGCGCTGTCCCGCGGCAAAGGCCGTGCTCATCGAGCGCTCCGCCGAAATGGCGGCATTCGCCGTCGCCACGCTTTCGCATCCGGGCAATGCGCATCTCGGCGACCGCGCTTCGGTGCTGACGGCCGACGTCACGCTGACCGGCCGCGCGCGAGCTGGGGCCGGGCTTGCCGACAATTCCTTCGATTTCGTGATCATGAACCCGCCGTTCAACGCCGCCGAAGATCGCTCGACGCCTGACGCCCTGCGCAGGCAAGCACATGTGACGGAGGACGGGCTGTTCGAACGCTGGATCAGGAGCGCTGCCGCCGTCGTCAAGCCGCGCGGCGGGCTGGCCGTCATTGCGCGGCCCGAGCAGCTGGTCGCCATTCTCGATGCGATGGAGGGACGCTTCGGCGATGCCGAGATGCTGTGCGTCCATCCGCGACCCGACGCGGCGGCGATCCGCATCGTGGTCAGGGCGGCGCTCGGTGCGCGCGGAAAATTGTCGATCCGCCCGCCGCTCACCTTGCACGGGCCACACGGCAACGAGCCGGGCGAGCGGACGGAAATGATCAATAACGGCCTGGCGTCGCTGTTCAGCGATTGATCCGGGGCTGGCGATGCGCCATTGCCGTGGGCAGGCGAGTTCCTTACATGCCAAAGCAGGATGATGCCTGGCCCTGGGAACAAAACCGACTAGCCTGAGCTCATCTTGCTCCTTTGCATTTTGTCCGGAGACACTGTTCGTGAAACGCCTCTTCAACCGCCTGCTGCCGAAATCCTGGCGCTCGACAGTCGTCACCATTCCGGTCATCCGGCTGCAAGGCGCCATCATGCCGGGTGGCGGCCAGTTCCGGCCGAGCCTGTCGCTCGCCTCGACGGCGGGCCTGATCGAAAAGGCGTTCGGCTTCGATGCGCCGGCGGTTGCCATCTCGATCAATTCGCCGGGCGGCTCCCCGGTGCAGTCGCGCCTGATCTTCAAGCGCATCCGCGACCTGGCGGTGGAAAAGAACAAGAAGGTGCTCGTCTTCGTCGAGGACGTGGCGGCCTCGGGCGGCTACATGATCGCGGTCGCCGGCGACGAGATCTTCGCCGATCCGTCTTCGATCGTCGGCTCGATCGGCGTGGTCTCCGCCTCCTTCGGCTTTCCGGAACTGATGAAGAAGATCGGCGTCGAGCGGCGCGTCCACACTGCCGGGCAGAACAAGGCCGTGCTCGATCCGTTCAAGCCCGAGAAGAAGGAAGACGTCGAGCGGCTGAAGGCGCTGCAGCTCGACGTGCACGAGACCTTCATCGACCTCGTCAAGGAGCGGCGCGGCAGCAAGCTGAAGGACGACCCGGACCTGTTCACCGGCCTGTTCTGGACCGCCAAGAGAGGCCTCGAGCTCGGCCTCGTCGATGCTCTGGGCGACATGCGCAGCGTCCTCAGGACCCGTTTCGGCGACAAGACGCAGCTCAAGCTGATCACCGCGCCGCGCGGTCTGTTCGGCCGTTTCGGCCTGTTCGGCTCACGCTTTTCGGCGCCCGATATCGCCGCGGCCGCGGCCAGCGGCGTCCTCGATGCGGCGGAAGAGCGCGCGCTGTGGGCGCGCTTCGGGCTTTGAAAAAGCCATGAATGCGGCTAGCATGGAAGTTGACCGACCCATTCGGCCGGCCTTGCCGCGCGAAGAGCGGGAGGAGTTTTTGAGATGCCGCAGATCATTTTCTTCGCCGTTGTCGGCGCCGCCGCTTACTTTGGCTACCGCGCTTTCGTGCGCGAGGCTGAGCGCGTGACGGCCAAGATCCGGCGCACCGAGAAACAGGCTGCGAACGGCACGATGGGCACGCTGGTCAAGGATCCGAAGACCGGCGAATATCGTCTCGCCAAGGACTGATCCCATCTCGCCAACAGCCGACACTCTGGAGCCCGGCATAGAGATCCGGACGTGGCTTGCGCCCGCCAAGATCAATCTGGCGCTGCATGTCACCGGACGGCGCGCCGACGGCTACCATCTCATCGACAGCCTTGCGGTTTTCACCCGCTTCGGCGACCGGCTGGAAATCGCGCCGGCGGCGCACGATGAATTCTCGGTATCGGGCCGCTATGCCGCGAGCCTGCCGCTCGACGAGGGCAACCTGGTGGTCAAGGCGCGCGACGCCTTGCGCCGGGAGGCCGGCGCCCGGCACACGCCGCCGGTTGCCATCAGGCTGGAGAAGAACCTGCCGATCGCCTCCGGCGTCGGCGGCGGCTCGAGCGACGCGGCGGCAGCGCTCAGCGGTCTGACGCGGCTCTGGAAGCTCGATGTCGACGACAAGGCGCTGGCGCGGGTCGGGCTCACGCTGGGCGCCGATCTGCCAATGTGCCTCGAGGCTAGGCCGCTGGTCGCGCGCGGCATTGGCGATGAAGTGTCGCCGCTCTCCGCGTTTCCGGCGCTCGGCCTGGTCCTGGTCAATCCGGGCGTCTCAGTCTCGACGCCGGAGGTGTTCGAGGCGCTGTCCAGGCGCGACAACGAGGCGCTGCCGCCGCTGCCGAAGCGCCTTGACTTCCATGCCGTCCGCAACTGGCTGGGGACGACGCGCAACGATCTCGAGGCTGCGGCCCGTTCGATCGAACCGGCGATCGGCGAGGCGCTCAAGGCGCTCAAGCGCGCCGACGCCGCGTTCGCGCGCATGTCCGGCTCCGGTGCCACATGTTTCGGCCTTTTCGAAACGGGCAACGTCGCCAAGCGCGCGGCAATCGAGATCCGCGCCCGCCATCCCGACTGGTTCGTCGCCGCGACGCGCAGCATGGAAGTGACCGATGCCCGGGATTGACGAGAGCCGGCCCTTCGTCCCGGTGCGCATCGCGGTGCTTACCGTGTCCGATACGCGCAGCCTCGCCGACGACAAATCCGGCCAGACGCTGGCCGACCGCATCACCGAAGCCGGCCATACCCTTGCCGCGCGCGATATCGTGACCGACGACCGCGAAAAGATCCGCGACAAGGTTCTCGGCTGGTCGAAGGACGAAAATATCGACGTGGTGATCACCACCGGAGGCACCGGCTTCACCGGCCGCGACGTGACGCCGGAGGCGCTGGAGCCGATCTTCGAAAAGCGCATGGACGGCTTTTCCGAAGTCTTCCACCGCATTTCCTACGACAAGATCGGCACCTCGACGATCCAGAGCCGGGCGACCGGCGGCGTCGTCAACGCCACCTTCGTCTTCGTGCTGCCGGGCTCGCCCGGCGCCTGCAAGGACGCCTGGGACGGCATCATCAAGGCGCAGCTCGACTACCGGCACCTGCCCTGCAACTTCGTCGAGATCATGCCGCGGCTGGACGAGCATCTCAGGCGCGGCGGCAAGGCCTCCTCGTAAACGAAGGCAACGCGCCCAGGCGGCAGCCCGTTTGCCAGGCAGAACGGCGCTTGTTGCCTTCGAGGCGCCATTCCAGGGCCGACGCCGGCGAAGTAGCTTGCGCGGACAAGCAAGGGAGCGAGCCATGCCGGTCCACAGCGGCGGATGCCATTGCGGCGCCATCCGCCTCCGTTTCGAAACCGAACTCGATCCCGCCCGGATCGAAATCCGCGCCTGCCAGTGCTCGTTCTGCGTTCGTCACGGTTCGCGTGCCGCCGCCGATCCGGGCGGACGCCTGACCATCCTGGTCGAAGACGGAGCAAAGCTTCAGGTCTATCGCTTCGGCCTGCGCACCGCCGATTATATCCTTTGCCGTGAATGCGGGGTCTATGTCGCCGCGATCTGCGGCGACGGCGAGCACGCAAGGGCGATCGTCATCGTCAACGCGCTGGACGAGCGCGAAAGGTTTTCCCGGGAAGCTGTTCCGGTACGCTACGATGCCGAGACGCGCGAGCAACGTCTGGCCAGACGTCGCGGCGCCTGGATGCCGGTTGAAATTCAGGGACGGTGAACCGGCCTGCCTGCTGCACGGACAACGGCCGGTCTGCCCGCATGGCGGTTCATCACTTCGGCGGCGCGACCCAGATCGCGGCATTCAGCCTTCTGGTGGCGAGGCCGCGCGCCAGCGCTTCCGCACTGCGCGCGCTTTTGGTGAGCGCGGCGGCCTGGCGCTTGCTGATGACAAGCCCCTCGGCCAGCGCGCGGTTGCCCGAGAACACGCGCGCCAGGAACGGCGAACGGTTACCCCTGGCGCGTGAGAAACGCGCCGGCATGGTCTGTCTTGCCGTGTGCGCGACGACTTCGTCGATCCAGCCTTCGGCGAGCCGGGCGCCGGGCTCCAGAAGCAGCAGCCAGTCGCCCTTGGCCTGGCCGACACCGGCGCCGATGCCGCCCGTCACATAGTGGCAGCCGGCATGCTCGGCCACCCGATGCGTCTGGTCGGTCGAGCCGGCGTCGCAGACGATGACGTCGCGCACGACGCCTTCGACCGCGCCGCCGACCAGCGAGGCCAGCGTGCGGGCAAGAGCCTCTTCGTCGTTGCGGGTTTCGATGAGGACGCTGAGCATTCCTAGCCGAATAGCGGAAAGCGCGGCGCCGCGCCAGTTGAGCGTCGCAAGCGAAAAAGTTCTTGCTTTGTTCTCGTCGACAAAATAGGAATAGTTTCATGAACAGAGCGATTCGACAGCCTGCCGACAGTCCCTGGGAGAGGGCGAAAATGGAACAGATCGTGCGTGCCGATATTGCCGCTTTCGGAGCAGGCAGAGCCGAAATGGCAAATGCGATGATCGAGCAGAGCGGCATGCGCGTGCGGCCCGACCGCAATCGCGGCCGCTCGGCCGGCATCAATCCGTCCGGCCGGTTCGAGCCGGTCAGCCGGCATGTCTTCGATGACGGCTGGAACTCGCTGGAGGAGCTGCCGCCGTTCAAGACCGAAGTGCAGGTGGAAAAGCCACGCACCATAATCACCCGTAACGAGTCGCCGGACATTTCCTTCGACCGCTCGATCAACCCCTACCGCGGCTGCGAGCATGGCTGCGTCTACTGCTTTGCCAGGCCGACGCATGCCTTTATGGGACTGTCGCCGGGGCTGGATTTCGAATCGAAGCTGTTCGCCAAGCCGGATGCGGCGCGCATGCTGGACAGGGAATTGTCGAAGCCGGGCTATCAGCCGCGCACGATCGCCATCGGCACCAACACCGATCCCTATCAGCCGATCGAGAAGCAGTACCGGATCATGCGCGAGATCCTGGAGGTGCTGGAGGCGCGCGGCCATCCGGTCGGCATCGTCACCAAGTCGGCGCTGGTGACGCGCGACATCGACATCCTGTCGCGCATGGCCGAGCGCGGCCTTGCCAAGGTGGCGCTGTCGGTGACGACGCTGGACCGCATGCTGGCCCGCACCATGGAGCCGCGCGCGTCGACGCCGACGAAACGGCTCGAAGCGATCCGGCAGTTGTCCGATGCCGGCATCCCGGCCTCGGTGATGGTGGCGCCGATCATCCCCGGGCTGACCGATCCGGAGATGGAACGCATCCTCGATTCGGCGCGTGCCGCCGGCGCGCGGGAGGCCGGATACGTCATCCTGCGCCTGCCCCTCGAGGTGGCGCCGATCTTCAAGGACTGGCTCTTGCGCCACTATCCGGATCGCTACCGGCATGTGATGTCGCTGATCCGGTCGATGCGCGACGGCAAGGATTACGATTCCGAATGGGGCAAGCGCATGAAGGGCGCCGGTCCCTATGCCTGGCAGATCGGCCGGCGCTTCGAGATTGCCGCCAAGCGGCTCGGCCTCAACGTCGAGCGGCGGCAGCTTCGCACCGACCAATTCGTCGCAGGCTCCGGTGCCGGCGACCAGTTGATGCTGCTCTGAGACTTGTGCCGGCCATGGCGGGCCGGCGCCAGGCAATTCCAGACAAAGCGATTTTCCGTCTGGAATTGCAGTCATTTCAAGGATCCCGTCCGGCCCCTGTCCCCGGCCGTGAGACGGTACCTTCCCGGTCCGACGCCCCATCCGACCCGGAAGGACTTGCGGAGAATCGGAGCCGATGCGAACCTTGCCGCACCATGGCTCGCGCGCGTTCCGATTCTCCGCTTCTCTTTGAAATGGTCGAGAAGCCCGACTTCTCGATCGAGACGAAGGCGATGGCCGACGGGCTGTGGCCAGTCGCGGGCATGGACGAGGCAGGCCGCGGTCCGCTTGCCGGGCCGGTGGTAGCCGCGGCCGTGGTGCTCGACCCCGCCAATATTCCGGACGGCCTCGACGATTCCAAACGTCTCACCCATTTGCAGCGCGAGGCGCTGTTTCTCAAGATTCTCGGCTCCGCGCTGAGCGTCTCGATGGCCTCGATCAGCGCCGAGGGCATCGACAACAGCAACATCCTGAAGGCCAGCCTCGAAGCAATGCGTCGCGCCGCCGCCGGCCTCTCGCTGCAGCCGAAGCTCGCCTTGGCCGATGGCCGCGACGTCCCGCCCGGCCTCGCCTGCGAAGGCCGGGCGCTCATCAAGGGCGACCAGCGCTCGCAGTCGATCGCCGCCGCCTCGATCGTCGCTAAGGTGATGCGCGACCGCATGATGTGCGGCTGCGGCGGACATCACGAGCGCTACGGTTTCGAGGTGCATATGGGCTATGCGACGGTCCGGCACCGTACCGCGATCGAGATGCATGGCCCCGTGGCAAGGCTGCACCGGGCATCGTTCGCGCCGTTCCGGTTGGGTGGGGCCGAGGTGGAAGAGGAAGAGATTCTCGTCGGACTCGAGTGAGGCGACGCTGGTGACGGCGGATCTCCCTCCTTGTGGGGGAGATTAGCAGCGTCGCCGCCCCGCCTCCCCCAAACAAAAAAGCCGCCGGGTTGCCCAGGCGGCCTTTGATCTCGAAACTTATGAACCCAGCTCAGTTCAGCTTGGCCTTCACGTCATTGAGCGCCGACTTGAACAGATCCGCGCCGGCCTTGGCGTCGACCTTGGCGGCAAGCAGCGCGCGGGCGGCCTCGACGGCGATGTCGACGGCGCTGGCGCGCACTTCGCTGACCGCTTCGCGCTCGGCCTGGCTGATCTTCTGCTCGGCAAGCGCGGTGCGGCGCGCGACATAGTCCTCTGTCTTCTTGGCTGCCTCGGAAGCAAGCAGCTCAGCCTCGCGCTTGGCCGCGGCGACGATGTCGGCAGCCTCCTTCTCGGCTTCCTTGCGCTTCTGCTGATACTGAGCGAGCAGTTGCTGGGCCTCTTCACGAAGCTTGCGCGCCTCCTCGAGCTCGCCGCTGATCTTGGCAGCACGGGCGTCGAGCGACTTGGTGAGCATGCGCGGCACCTTCAGATAGATGATGGCGCCGAGGAAGATGATCAGGGCGATGGTAGCCCAGAGTGTCGCGAGTGATGTGGCGTCCATGATCCCGCTCCTCACCGGCTCGCGGATTTGACCGCGGCCGCGATCTCAGACTTGTCGGTCTTGCCGCCGACAAGCGCCTCAACGATGGCCGAGGTGGTGTCCTCGGCGATTGTGCCGACTTCCTTCATCGCCTTGGCCTTGATCGAGGCGATGCTCGCCTCGGCCTCGCCAAGCTTCTTCTCAAGTTCGGCCTCGAGCTTCTTGCGCGTGCTCTCGGCGTCCGCCTTGGCTGCATCGTTCGCCTGCTGGCCGATCTTGTTGGCGTTAGCCTTGGCCTCCGCCAGTTCCTGCTCATAGGCAGCGACAGCTGCATCGGCCTCGCCCTTCAGCCTTGCGGCATGGTCGAGATCCTGGGTGATGCGATCGATGCGGACATCGATGATGGCGCCAAGACGCGGCATCACAACCCGCTTCAGAAACAGGTAGAAGAGCCCGAAGGTGATGACCAGCCACAGGATCTGCGACGGGAAGGTCTTGGCATCGAACGGCGGGAACGCTTCATGCTCCGCGGCAGGCATGGCAGTGCCGGCATGTGTATCGCCCTCGGCCGCGGCCGGCGCTGTTTCTTGCGCAAAGGCAGATGTCACGAACATCTCATTCCCCTGTCCATACGGCGGGGCCGCACCATGCGGCCCCTTTCGTCAGCGCTGGCTCTTACTTGAAGACCAGGAGCAGCGCGATCAGGAGCGAGAAGATGCCCAGAGCTTCGGTAACGGCGAAGCCGAAGATCAGGCGGCCGAACTGGCCATCTGCAGCCGACGGGTTGCGGAGCGCGCCCGAGAGGTAGCTGCCGAAGATGTTGCCGAGGCCGATGCCCGCGCCGCCCATGCCGAGGCAGGCGATGCCAGCGCCGATAGCAGCTGCTGCAGTTGCGTCCATTTCAAAACTCCTGTGGTTTGCGTGTTCGTTGCAGTTGGTACGTTGGGTATGCTGGCGCCGGGGCGCCGGTGAAAAGCGATCAGTGGCTCGGGTGCAGGGCGTCGTTCAGGTACATGCAGGTCAGCACCGCGAAGACGTAGGCCTGCAGGAAGGCGACCAGCAGCTCGAGCGCGGTCAGCGCGACCGCCATCGCAAGCGGCAGCACCGAACCGGCGACGCCCAAGGCGCCGAACGCGCTCAAGCTTACGACGAAGCCCGAGAACACTTTCAGCGTGATGTGGCCAGCCAGCATGTTGGCGAAAAGACGAACCGAGAGGCTGACCGGGCGCGAGACGAAGGAAATGACTTCGATCGCCACCACCAGCGGCAGAAGGAGGGCAGGAACGCCATGCGGCACGAACAGCTTGAGGAAACCGAAACCGTGCTTGGCGAAGCCATAGGCGACGACCGTGCCGATGACCAGGATCGCCAGAGTGAAGGTGACGATGATGTGGCTGGTGACGGTGAAGAAATAGGGGAACAGGCCGATCAGGTTGGCGACCAGCACGAACATGAACAGCGAGAACACCAACGGGAAGAACTGCATGCCCTGCTTGCCGGCGGCATCGCGCAGCATGTTGCCGACGAATTCATAGGCCATCTCGGACACTGACTGCAGCCGGCCCGGAATAAGCGCGCGGCCGGCCGTGCTCATGTAGAGGAAGGCGGACGCAAGGACGATCGTCACGACCATGAACAGAGAGGAGTTGGTGAAGGAGACGTCGTAGCCGCCGATGTGAATCGGGATGAGCGGATGGATCTGGAACTGGTGGATCGGATCGACCTTGTCAGCAGCCACTTTAAATCCCCGTCAAAGCCACGACCGGCTTCTTAAATTCAATTTAGCGCCTTGCGGCGGCTCATTCATTCTCTCGGCTCGCGCGGCTTGCCGCCCTGGCCGAATTCCGATGCCAGTCCCGCCGAACGCAGGACATTGAGTATACCCGCGCCAAAACCAAGCAACAGGCCGATGATCAGACCGAAAGGCGCTGTCCCCGCCAGGCGGTCGATGATCCAGCCCAAGCCGACACCGACCACCACCCCGGCGATGAACTCGCTGGACAGTTTCAGCGCCTGACCGTAACCGGTCGCAGCTTTCGCTTCGTCTTTCCCCTCGAGCCGTTCCGTGCGTCTCGTCGCAAGCGATGCTTCGAGATCGCGCCGGCGGCGCTCAAGTTCGTCGTCGCGGATGGTAGCTTCTGGCTGCCTGCCGCGGCCGGTTTCTCCGGTTCCGTCTGGCCCGTTCTTGTCGGCCATCGCAACCCCCCTGCCCGGGCAGACGATTGCCGTCCGTCCGCTTCTAAAGTCGCCGGCAACATAGTTAGAGGGTCCGCGCCCGTCAAGCCACGGGCCGAACTTCGAAGCGATGTATTTTTAGTAGTTAAATCAACGATTTATCGAGGTGCGACATCGTGCCCTTCACGCCCGCGTGAGGACTCGGCGCGAATCTGCGCGACAAGTCGCGCCGATCGACATGAACGGCGAGCTGTAAGGAGCATGGCCGGAACGGTCGTTCAAGCGGCCTGGCCCCGGTCGCCCAGACGACTCAGCTCCAGCCGCCGCCATAGGTGCGATAGAAGATATGCAAGCCGATCCTGGTCATTCGCTGCATGGCGCGCGCCCAGCCCGGATGGACATAGTTGGCGTAATAATGCGTCGAGGAACCAACCTCGGGAATGAAGATCTTGCCGGCGGTCACCGCCATGGCGACGTCCTGCGCGGTCTTGTAAGAGGCCGGGTCGGTGATGCTCTTCTTCCTGCCGTCGCAGGCGAAGGAGAACTGGCAGCGGTTGAACCAGTTGTCGTTCTGGTAGACGACGCCGCAGATCGTCTTCGGATAGGCCGGGTTGCGGACGCGGTTGAGGATGACCTGCGCCACCGCCGCCTGACCGCGAACCGGCTCGCTGCGGGCCTCGAAATAGATGCCCTTGGCGAGGCAGGCCTGCTCGGGCTTGGAAAAGACGCTCGCCGGCAGCGGGTTCTGCAGCCAGGCATGGTCGCCCTTGCCCATCGGCGGGATGAAGCGGCCATCGTTCGGATCGTCCTGCAGCAGCGCCTCGAAGGGCGAGGCCTTGGCGTAGTCCGGGGTGGCCTGGGCATAGGCCGTGGCAAGGATATCCGGCTTGTCGTTGTTGACTAGCGCGACAAGCGCTGCCGGCACATCGGGGTCCGGCTTCTTGTTCTCGCGCAGATGGAAGGCCTGGGCGATCTGGACTTCCTTGCCCTTGATGCCGGGCTTGGCGAAGGTGAGCTTCAGACCGCTGTCCATGCTCGGGCGAAGCAGCGAGGAGGCGCGCTCGAAAATGGAGCCGGCGCTGAAATTCTTTGGCGGCGCCACCGGCGAGACCTGAACGAGGCGTCCCTTCTTGTCGGCGCGCACGACGCGATCCTCGTCGGGCGTTGCGCCCGCGGCGCTGCCCTTGCCGCGGAAGGCGACGGTGCCCACGCCTGGCAAATTCACGCCGGAGCCGGAGATCGAGCCTGTGGTGGTGGAATCGAGGAAAGGCATTTCGGCGGCATGCACCGAGCCGGCGGCGGATTTCTCGATATAGGCGTTCCAGCGGGCGTTGGGCGACTCCAGGCCGGAAATCAGGCTTGTCATATCCTGAAAGGCGACGACCGACGGAAAGCCGATCCAAATGCCGAGCCCGAGCACCAAAGGAGGAAGGAAGGAACGTCTTTTCGCAACGGCGGCGGCGGCGGCAAGCCGCATTGAAACGCGTCGATGCACGGAACTCTCCAGAACGCTACTGACCCCGGAGAGCCAAAATGAAGCATTAACCTTGATGCGGGGTTAACGACATCGATCATGTTCTTTTCATGTTTGAGGGAAAGTCGGCTTGCCGTTTTCAAAGCAAGCCGGCGAAGAATCAGGCTGGGTAAGTCAGTCAGGCTGGGCGCAGGAAGATCGGCCAGGCGATCGCCGCGCAAACCGCGGCCGCCAGCCACACGCCCGGCCACGCGAAGAACACCAACAGCCACGGAATGGCGATCGGCACCAGGCAGAAGCCGATGAAGACGAAGCTGTTGGCAAGGCTGAGCGCGGTGCCGACATGCCCGGCGCCGGCAAGCGTGGCAAGCTCGGTATAGGCAACGCCGTGCCAGGCAGAGACGGATATGCCGGCGACGACGACCAGCAATGGCAGCAGCGGCATCAGCGCCGGGACCGCAGCGGCACCGATCACCAGCAGGCAAAGCACCAGGAAGGCCAGCGCGCTCGACGCGCTGCAGAATTTCAGGAACGGACGGCGGTTGCCGTAACGGTCGGTGAAGCGCCCGCTCCAGACACGCATCACCATGGCGCCGGTCTGCACGGCGGCAAGGCTGGCGCTGGTCACCCAGGTGCCCATGCCGGCAAAGTCATGCAGGAAGACCGAGGCGAAGGTCAGCACCGCGACCTGCGGAAAGCAGAGCAGGCCGATGGCGATCGAGATGCGCCATACCTCGATGTTGCGCAAGGGCGCCGGGCCGCTTGTCGTCTTGGCGGTGTCACCGCGACTTTCAGCCGGCGGCTCATGCAGCCAGCGCCAGGCAAAATAGGCCGAGAGGGCAGAGACGGCCGCAAGCAGGCCGAAGACCGCGGTAAAGCCCAAAGCCACCGCCAGCGAAGGCAGGACGAGCGCGCCAAGCCCGCCGCCGAGCGGCACCGCCGTCTGCCGGATGCTCATGGCGAAGCCGCGCTCGCCCTCGCCGAACCAGCCCATGATGGCGCGGCCGCTGGAGCCGTTGACGCTGCCGCCGAGCAGGCCGGCGACGAGCAGGCTTGCCGACAGCAGCGTGACGCCGGGAATGACTGTTTTCGTCGGCACGACGAGCATTGCCATGAGGAACAGCCATGCCGCCGTCGCGCCGAGTCCGGTCAACAGCACGCGACGGTCGCCCCAGCGGTCGGTAAGCACGCCCCAGGGCAGTTCGCTCAACGCCACGCCGAGACCGAGAAGCCCGAGCGCCAGACCGAGCGAGACGTTGTCGAGGTGATAGCCCTGGCGCATCACCACCGCGGTTGCGGGAATGCCGGAGAAAGTGGCGGAGAAGCCGGCATTGGCGGCGACGCCGATGCCCAGCACCTTCCAGCGATGGTTGGGTGCAAAGACGCGGCGAGAAGAATTGCCGACTCCCGCGGACGGCTGGCAGTCGCTGCGTGTGGCGATGGCAGACATGTTTCCATTCCCGTGACGGATGCTGACTCTTGACGAACGGGATGTAGCGCCATAGCTTCATCCATAAAATCAGGAAGTTTTTGACCAACAGTACTGAAAATCTGGACGATAACGATGCGCCGAGTCACATTCGACCTCGATGTTCTCCGAACCTTCGTCACCGGAATGGAGTTGGGCAGCTTCGCTAAGGCGGCCGAACGGCTAGGACGCTCGACTTCGGCGGTCAGCGCGCAGTTGAAGAAGCTGGAGGAGCAGGCGGCGACGCCGGTCTTCCGCAAGGCCGGACGCGGCCTGGCGCTGACCGAGACCGGCGAGACGATGCTGGGCTACGCGCGGCGGCTGATCGAGCTCAACGACGAAGCCGCCGCCGCGATCCGCGACGTCGAGCTGGAAGGCTGGGTGCGACTGGGCCTGCAGGAGGATTTCGGCGAGGCCGTGCTGCCCGACGTGCTCGGCCGCTTCGCCCGCGCGCATCCCAAGGTCCGTATCGAGGCGCGGATCGGACGCAGCCACGATCTCGCCGAGCGTGTCCTTTCCGGCAATCTCGACATCGCGCTCGCCTGGCATGACGGCATGACCTTGCCCTACAGCCGGCATATCGCCGACGTGCAGGCGCGCTGGATCGGCCCGGCCAAGCCGATCGAGGCAGGTCCGCGCAACGGCGAGGCGCTGCCGCTGGTGGTGTTCGAGGCGCCGTGCCTGCTTAGAACCGTGGCCACCGAAACGCTCGACCGTGCCGGCCTCGCCTGGCGCATGGCGTTCTCGAGCCCGAGCCTCGGCGGCATCTGGGCGGCGGTGGCGGCCGGGCTTGGCCTGACGATCCGTACCGATATCGGCCTACCCGCCAATGTGCGGGCGATCGCGCCCGAAACGCTCGGCTTGCCGGCGCTGCCCAAGATGGCGCTGCATCTGCACCAGAAGGACGCCGAGCTCGATCCGGTGGCGGCGCGGCTGGCGGAGATACTGCTGCAAGCGGCGCTGGAGACGCTGCCGGAGGGAGCGGTGACGAAAGAGAAGCTGGCGAAAGTGGCTTAGTTTCTCGGCCGACGCCCCGCGACTTTCGTCATTCTATGACGGAGCAAGGAGCGAAGCGACGCGCGCAGACCATAGAATCCATGCCGTTACCTCGAACGTCGGGCGCGGCGGAGCAGAATTCTGAACCGTCGCGGCGCTTCGAAGTCACGGAATGGATCCTCGGGTCTGCGCGCGTCGCTTCGCTCCTTGCTTCACCCGTGGATGACGAGGCATCAGCGTCGGCGCTTATCCGCAGAAGTCAGCGCTTTTTCGCCCTGCCCGCGAACGGATTGTCCGAGGTGCGCAGGGCCATGCGGATCGGCACGCCCGGCATGTCGAAGGCCTCGCGAAGGCTGTTCGACAAATAGCGGACATAGGATTGCGGCATAGCGTCCGGCCGTGAGCAGGAGACGACGAAGCCCGGCGGGCGGGTCTTGGCCTGGGTGATATATTTGATCTTCAGCCGGCGGCCGGCGACGGCGGGCGGCGGATGGTGCGCGAGGATGCCTTCCAGCCAGCGGTTGAGCTTACCGGTGGAGACCCGGCTGTTCCAGACCTTGTGCGTCTTGATGACAGCGTCCATCAGCTTGTCGAGGCCACGCCCGGTCTCGGCCGAGACGGTCACCGCCTGGATGCCGCGAACCTGCGGCAGCAGGCGTTCGGTCTTCTCGCGCAGCTCGGCCAGCAGTTCCTGCGGATTGTCGATCAGGTCCCATTTGTTGAAGGCAATCACCGGCGCCCTGCCCTCGCGGATGATGAGGTCGGCGATCTGCAGATCCTGCTTCTCGAACGGGATGGTGGCATCGAGCATGATGATGACGATCTCGGCGAAGCGGATGGCGCGCAAGCCGTCCTGAACCGAGAGCTTTTCGAGCTTTTCCTGCACCTTCGCCTTGCGCCGCATGCCGGCGGTGTCGAACAGCTTGATGCGACGGCCGCGCCAGTCCCAGTCGACCGAGATGGAATCGCGGGTGATGCCGGCTTCAGGGCCGGTGAGCAGGCGCTCCTCGCCGATCAGCGCGTTGATCAGCGTCGACTTGCCGGCGTTCGGGCGGCCAACGACGGCGATGCGCAGCGGCTTGGTGTCGTCATAGGATGCTTCAGCGTCCGGGTCGGCGATGTCCTCGCCGATCAGCACTTCGCTGGCGGCGATCTCGGCGCCGTCGTCTTCGTCGTCCTCGCCGAAGGCGCGTTCCTCGCCGAGCGCCGCGATCACCGCGTCGCGCAGGTCGGGCATGCCCTGGCCGTGTTCGGCCGAAACCGGGATCGGCTCGCCGAGGCCGAGCTCCCAGGCTTCCAGCATCCCCCCTTGAGCGCCGCGCGCTTCGGCCTTGTTGGCGACGAGCACCACCGGCTTGCCGGATTTGCGCACCACCTCGGCGAAGGTGCGGTCGTCCGGCATCAGGCCGGATTTGGCATCGACGGTGAAGAAAATGAGATCGGCCTCGCGGATGGCGATCTCGGTCTGCTGGCGCATGCGGCCGGGCAGCGTCGAAGCCGCCGCATCCTCGAAGCCGGCGGTGTCGATGACATCGAAATAGAGATCGTAGAGCTTGGCGGGGTGGACGCGACGGTCACGCGTGACGCCCGGCGTGTCGTCGACGAGCGCCAGCTTCCTTCCCACCAGCCGATTGAAAAGGGTCGATTTGCCGACGTTAGGACGGCCGATGATGGCGACTTTGAACGACATCCGAGGTCACGACGCGTTGCCCGACCCGCGGATCAGTTCGGCCATCAACTGCGCCCGCTGGCGCACATTGCGCGGGGCGCCGTCATCCGAAGCGATCTGGTCGAACAGTTTCAACGCATCCGCCGATTTGCCTTCCTTCCAGGCGGCAAGGCCGAGCGCCTCGCGCGCCGAGTGGCGCAGCGGATTGGTGTCGGCGGTGAGCGCCTCGACCCGGCTGGAGACGTCGGCGAAGGAGCCATGGTCGACGAGCAGCAGCGCTGCCCTGAGCCGCGCCATGTCGCGGATGCTGGCGGGAATGGCGTTATCGGCCGCGACGTCGTCGAAATCCTTGACCGCGCCGTCTACGTCGCCCTTGTCGGCCTTGACGGTCGCGGCGCGCATGCGGGCAAGCAGCGGATAGGCGCCGTAGCCGTCCTTTTCCAGCTGATCGAGCGCGGCGATCGCCTCGTCGTTCTTGCCGTCATTGGCGAGCTTGAGGGCGGCCGAGAAAGCGTCGCCCGAGCGGTTGGCGCGGGTCTCGTCCCAATAGCGGTAGCCAACGACGGCGGCGGTGCCCAGCACGACCAGGATCGCCAAACCGAGCAGCGCGGGGCCGAAACGGTCCCACAGCTTCTGCGCCTGCTCGCGGCGCATCTCTTCGTTGACTTCGCGGATAAAACTGTCGTCTGACATCAATCAAAACCATTGCGGCCCCGGTTGGGGCGCTTCTTGAGCCCGCGTTTTAGCGAAATTTCGTCGGCATGGAAGGGGGCCGGCCGGAAAATCGGTGCAGAGCCCCCGGGTACTCCGCGCGGCTTGCCGGAACGCACCGGTGCCACATTTGGGCGATAGCCGGCTTTGCATCGGCCGGAAAGGTCCCGCGATAGGTTGCCAATGCTTCGTTCGTACCGCGTCCTTGCGTTCAGTCTCGCCTCGCTTGCCTCAGCCAGCGCGGCCTTCGCCGATCCGCCGAAATCGTCAAGCGTTCCGCCCGCCAGACCCAGGCAGGTCGTGTTGATCTCGTTCGATGCCGCCCGCGAGATCTCGCAGTGGGAACGCAGCCGGGCGCTTGCAAGGCGCGCGGGCGCGCATTTCACCTATTTCGTGTCCTGCGTCTTCCTGCTCTCGCCCGAGACGCGGCAGGACTATGCCGGCCCCGGCAAGGCCGCCGGCAAATCCAATGTCGGCTTCGGCGCGTCGAAACAAGACGTCGCCGAGCGGCTGGAACAGATCAGGCTTGCGGCTGCCGAGGGCCACGACATCGGCAGCCATGCCTGCGGCCATTTCGACGGCAAGGATTGGAGCAAGGCCGACTGGCTGGCCGAATTCAGCTCCGTCCGGCGCATTTTCGAGAATGCCTATGCGATCAACGGAATCCCGGAGCCGGCCGACTGGCACGATTTGGCGCATCATGCTCTGGTCGGGTTTCGCGCGCCCTATCTTTCGACCGACAAGGCGCTTTACGAAGCGCTGCCCGAGTCCGGCTTCCTCTATGACGCCAGCGGCGTCTCGAACGGCCCCGCCCTGCCACCAACCAGGAACGGCGTAACCCGCTTCGCCCTACCGCTCATCCCGGAGGGACCGAAAGCGAAGCCGGTGGTCGCCATGGACTACAATCTCTATGTCCGCCACTCGAGCGGCACCGAGCAGCCGGCCATGGCGGACGCATTCACCGAGCGCGCCTACCAGGCGTTCCGCGCCGCTTTCGAGTCCCAGTACAACGGCAAGCGCCTGCCGCTGGAGATCGGCTTCCACTTCACGCTGATGAACGACGGCGCCTACTGGAACGCGCTGGAACGCTTCGCCGGGGAAGTCTGCGTAAAAGCCGACGTCGAGTGCATCAGTTTTCGCGACTATGTCGAGCGGCAACGCGCCGGCGAGAGGCAGGCGACGGTGGGCGGCTGACTGGACGTAGCCGCCCCCTAGAGCTTTTCACCGTTTCACGGAAACGGCGGAAAGCTCTATCTCTTTGTTTCGACGCAATTCCTGACGGAAAACCGTGTCACACTTTTCCTGGAATTGCTTCTAACTTGCCGGCTGATCTTCGGGACGCATGCCAGCTTGCTCGCGTTCCAGATAATGCTGATCGATAACCGGCAGTTGCTCGCCCTGCAGCGTCGCCTCGAAGGCACGCAAACGTTTGTGCACCGACTGCAGTTCGACAATCGTCGACCAGGAATTCAACAGGAATTGCAGCGAATTCGTCACCTTGCCGAACGCGTTCGATATCTGGTTCAGGGCGCCGAACGTGATCTTATGCGCAACCAACGAGGGCCCCAGGATGAGCAGTGAGAAGATGTTGTCGGCCTGCAGGTAGGTGTAACGAACAACGTTGAAATAGATATAGTGAAAATATAGCTTGAAATAATTGCGGCGGACATTGGCGAACAATTGTGTCGTCGTCGCCGGCTGAGCCCGGTCGGCATGATCTTCGCCGTAGACGAGTTCCTTGCGATAGGCTGCCTCGACACGCTGGTTGCGAAATTGCAGGCCCGGCAGCTTGAGACCCGCCGCCATGACGGAGATCGTCCCGAACAAACACCAACCCAATGCGGCAACGACCAAGGGCTGCGGGACCGCGCCGACGATCGGCAGCTCGGTAATATGGGCCTGCAATTGAATCAGAACCGGCAGAAAGGCGATGAGGGTCATGATCGACTGAACGAAGGTCGAGCCAAGGTCCTCCATGATCTGCGAAAAGCGCATCGTGTCTTCCTGGATGCGCTGCGAGGCGCCCTCGATGTGGCGCAGCCGGCCCCAGTTCGCCATGAAGTAATCGTTCATCGCGGTGCGCCAGCGGAAGATCCAGTGGCTGACGATGAAGGCATTCACCACCTGCACGTTCATGCCGACCAACGCCAGCCAGGAAAAATCGGCTAATCCTATGTAAAATTCCGAGTCAGTCGATTTCGTCGTGCCCGACATCAGGCCCTGCACGTAGTCGAAGAACGGACCATACCAATTGTTGACGGCGACGGAGACCTGCACGTTGAAATAGATGAAGAACAGGATGACGGCGGTCATCAGGATCGACCAGTTCTGCCACGGGTGCGGCGCATACCAGCTCCAGAACGCATAGAAGACCGCCACACAGGCCGCGAAGTAGATGTAGAACCACAGGAAAGGCTTCGACCACAGCACCGCGATGCCGATGATGGGCGGAGTACCGGCCGCTACCGGAGGCAGGCCGAAGACGGCGCCCAGTTGCTCACCACCGAAGAACCAGAACAGGATTGCCGCAAGGCTCCAGACGGCGGCCGAGGTGAAAAAGAGCTTCGGCTGCGGGAAGAAAGATACGAACACTGTGGCGGATTTCCTTGGTCTGACCGCAAATCAGCGGCGTTGCTGTTTTGGCGGGCATAAGGTCACACATTAGTGGGAAAGAAAATGCCCTGCCCGATGTCCGGCATCGAACAAGGCCGAAAATCATGGCGATTTTGGCGCAGCCGACCAGGCAATGACGCCGGAGGCCAGCAGCGCGGCCGCAGCCATGATCGAGGCAAGCACGTAATTGCCCGAGGCCTGGGCAAGCAGGCCGGCGGCGATCGGGCCGACGATCTGGCCGAGGCCGAAGGCTGCCGTCATCCCGGCGAAGATGCGGCGCGGCGCCTGCGGCGCGAGCTGTCTGCCCATCTGTATGCCCAATGCCGTGATGGCGATGAAGGTGCCGCCGAGCAGCAGGCCGGCAACCAGCGGCCCGGCAGCGCCTTTGACGACAACGCTGGCGGTGACGCCGACCACCTCGATCAGGCAGGTCACGGCGTAAGCGGCATGGAGCCCGATCCGGCCGGCGAGCTTCTGCCAGAACCAGGTCGAGGGAAGGCCGGCAAGGCCGGCGACCATCCAGACGGTGGCCTCGAAGACGCGCCCGCCGCCGCCCTGGCGAACGATGGCGACCAGGAAAGTGGCGGTCACCACATAGCCGAAGCCGAACAGTCCGTAGGCGAAGATCACCTTCATCAACGACCCGTCCTTCGGCAACTCCGGCTCAGGTCCGCCGACGCCATTTACCGGGGTAGCTGATCCCGCGAGCAGCGCGACGGCGAGCAGGCCGACCGCCGAAAGCGCGCCGGACCAGAGCCAGCCTGCGGCCCAACCTGCGTGTTCGGCAACGAGAACGGCCAGCAGCGCTGAGGACGCGGCTATGCCAAGGCCGACGCCGCCGAAGTGCAACGCCTGCAAATCACCGCGGCCAGCCACTGCCAGATGACTGAAGACGATCGACGACATGAATACCATGACGAAGGCGCTGGCGAGACCGGCGAGGAAGCGGATGACGAGGAAGGCGGCCATCGTCTCGTTGAGCCCCATGAGGCCTGCCAGCACGGCGCTGGCGGCGAGGCCGGCGAACATCAGCATGCGCTCGCGGCCATGCGCCCAGCCGCCGGCGGCAGCGAGCGCGCCGATGAGGTAGCCGAGATAGTTGGCGGAGGCGATCCAGCCGGCATCGGCAGGGCTCAGGTGCAGCTCTTCCATCATGCCGGGCAGGATCGGCGTATAGACGAAACGGCCGATGCCCATGGCGACGGCGAGCGCGACCATGCCGGCAACAGCGAGGCGCAAGGGAGATGGCGAGGCGTTCATTGCGGCGCACAATAAATTCGCGCGTGGGCGAAACAATGTGCTTGCGTTGGGCCAGTGCGGCCGCAACTGCGTAGAGTGACCTCAGAGACAGGTCGAGCCAACAGTCTCGTAGGCGGTGCGGCCGGCGGTCAGCCGGAACGGCATGTCTGCAAGCTCGCGCTCCGACATGGTGTCGAGCACAGGATGCGACAGCGGATCGGCGACCCAGCGGGCGATCTCGACGTCGTCGCGCAGCCTCGCCTCGGCGCTGGAAAGCCCATTCAGCAAAGATAAAATCTTCATTGGGACCACCTCCTGGCTCAAGGCTATCGCGATAAATTCCGCCTTTTCCGGTCGAGTTTCAATTGAGATTTGGGGCCGCGTACTTTAGAAAAACTGAATGGCTATACTGAACCGCGTCCATTTGAACGGCCTGCGCGCCGTGGAAACAGTTGCCCGGCTGGGATCTCTTGCCGCGGCGGCGGCCGAGCTCAACGTCTCGGTCAGCGCCGTCAGCCAGCAAGTCAAGCGCACGGAAAAGCAATTGGGACAGGCGCTGTTCGAACGCACGCCGGGCGGGCTCGTGCCGACGGAATTCGGCGCTGCGTTCACGACGCGGTTGAGCATCGGCTTCCGTGAGCTCGCGCAAGCGGTGGCGCTGGCCGACGAGGCCAACGAGTGCACGCTGGTCGTCTCGGTGGCGCCGGCCTTCGCCTCGAAATGGCTGCTGCCGAGGCTGTCGCGGCATTTCGCCCGCCACCCGAACGTGCTGCTGCGCATCGATGCCTCGGCCAGGATCGCCGATCTCGACCGCTCCGACATCGATATCGCCATTCGCCTCGGCGACGGCAAATGGCCGGGCGGGCGCGCCGAGCTTCTGCTTGCCCAGGAAGTATTTCCGGTCTGCGCACCCTCGATCGCGGCCAGGCTGAAGTCGATCGGCGATCTGGCGCAGACCTGCGCCATCACTGACGAACGGGCGATGTTCAGCTGGGACGGCTGGTTCGAGGCGGCCGGCGTCGAGCCGGTCACCTTCCAGAAGGGCGCGCGTTTCACCGACCCGATGCTTTGCCTGGAATCGGCGATCGCCGGCCATGGCGTGATGCTGGCCTGGCAGTTGCTCACCGCCGACGCGCTCGCCGACGGCCGGCTGGTCGCGCCCTTCGGCGTGCGGGCGCAGAGCGGGCTGGGTTATTGGCTGGTGACCTCGGCCAGCAAGAGCGAAAGCCGCAAGGTGCGCGACTTCAAGGCCTGGATCCGCGAGGAGATCGAGGCGACCATGGCGCAGTTCAGGGCATTGGACAGCGCCGCCTAAGCCTGCTTGGGCATGATCTCTGGCGGACCGCCGTGCCCCTTTCGACAACGCGGTTCTGCGGTTCGGGATCATGCTCCCGAGACCAGACCATGTCGATCGCGGTGGAAAGGCAAAGCTCGCCAGTCTATGTAAGAGCCGGACCCCAACATAATGGCAGGCAGGATCATGACCACACATTCGCGCGGCGTCTCGGCAACCATCGACCCGGTGAAGCTCGACAGGCTGGCCGAAGTCGCCATCAAGGTCGGGTTGCAGCTGCAGCCCGGACAGGACCTGGTGGTGACCTCCTCGATCGCGGCGCTGCCTTTGACCCGCCGTATCGTCGAGCATGCCTACAAGGCGGGCGCCGGGCTGGTGACGCCGATCTTCAACGACGACGAGATCACACTGGCGCGTTTCCGCTATGGCGCCGACGCCGGCTTCGACCGCGCCGCCGGCTGGCTCTATGAAGGCATGGCCAAGGCCTTCGCCAACAATGCGGCCAGACTTGCGGTGCGCGGCGAGGATCCATCGCTATTGTCAGCGCAGGACCCGGCCAAGGTGGCACGCGCCAACAAAGCGAATTCGATGGCCTACCAGCCTGCATTGGAGAAGATCACCGGCTTCGACATCAACTGGAACATCGTCGCCTATCCCGACCTGGCCTGGGCAAAACAGGTGTTTCCGGGCGAGCCGGACGACGTCGCGGTGGCGAAGCTCGCCGATGCCATCTTCTCGGCCTCGCGGGTCGACGTCGAGGATCCGATCGGCAACTGGAAGGCGCACAACGCGGCGCTGGCCGAGCGCACGAAATGGCTGAACGCGCACAATTTCCATTCCCTCCACTTCACCGGGCCGGGCACCGACCTGACCGTCGGACTGGCGGAAGGCCATGAATGGATGGGCGGCGCCTCGACGGCCAAGAACGGCGTCACCTGCAATCCGAACATCCCGACCGAGGAAGTCTTCACCACGCCGCATGCCTGGCGCGTCGAAGGCCACGTCTCTTCGACCAAGCCGCTGTCCTACCAGGGCACGCTGATCGACGAGATTTCCGTCCGCTTCGAGGGTGGGCGGATCGTCGAGGCGAAGGCGTCCAAGGGCGAGGACGTCTTGAAGAAGGTGCTCGACACCGACGAGGGCGCGCGACGTCTCGGCGAAGTGGCGCTGGTGCCGCATTCCTCGCCGATCTCGAAGAGCGGGCTGTTGTTCTTCAACACGCTGTTCGACGAGAACGCCGCCTGCCACATCGCGCTGGGACAATGCTATTCGAAGTGTTTCGTCAACGGTGCTTCGCTCAGCCAGGACGAGATTGCGCAGCGCGGCGGCAACAAGAGTTTCATCCACATCGACTGGATGATCGGTTCGGACAAGATCGACATCGACGGCGTGGCCAAGGACGGCAGCCGGGTGCCGGTGATGCGCAAGGGCGAGTGGGCCTAATAAACCCTGACCGAGGAGGCGTGATGGCCTTCGACATAGCGGTGAAGCGCGTCTACGAAGCGCCTGAGAAGGCGGACGGTCAGCGCGTGCTGGTCGACCGCATCTGGCCGCGCGGCGTCGCCAAGAAGGACGCAGCGCTGACGGTCTGGCTGAAGGAGATCGCCCCGAGCGACGAGTTGCGCAGATGGTTCGGACATGAGCCAGAGCGCTGGGCGGAATTTCAGAAGCGGTATCGGGCCGAGCTCGATGCAAACAAGGAAGCCATGGCGCAACTGCGCGCGCTGCTGCGTGAAGGCAAGGTGACGCTGCTCTACGGCGCGCATGACGAGGCACATAACAACGCGGTGGCGCTGGCTACGTATCTAAAGGCGTAAACGTTGAGATGCTGGCGGGACAGCGCCCCCCTCTGTCCTGCCGGACATCTCCCCCACTTGGGGGGAGATCAGCTGTCGCGCCGGCTTTCGCCAAATCAGCAACGTCGAAGGAATGAGCGGGGCGCCGAAACCGCCAATCTCCCCCCTCGTGGGGGAGATGTCCGGCAGGACAGAGGGGGGCGCGAAGGAACGCGGCGTATGATGGAGGGTTCTTGGCGACTAGTTCGCGCCCACGGCCTCTTCGTAAACCTCCGCCCTGAACCCCACCAGAAGCCGCTCACCCACCTCCAGCACCGGCCGCTTGATCATCGTCGGCCTGGCGAGCATCAACGCCTTCGCTTTCTTCTCGTCGAGCGCCTGCTTGTCCGCTTCCGGCAATTCCCGAAACGTCGTGCTGCCCTTGTTGAGCAGCTTTTCCCAGCCGACCTTGCCGACCCAGCCATTCAGTTTGTCAGCCTCGATCCCCTCGGCCCGGTAGTCATGAAAACGATAGGACACGTCATGGCTTTCCAGCCAGACGCGCGCCTTCTTGATCGTGTCGCAGGTGGTGATGCCGTACATGGTGATGGTCAAGGCAGGCCTCGGTCGGTTGCGAATCTGAGCGAAACCTAAGCCCGCCGGAACGGCTTTGCCAGCGCTTCGCGGCGGCCCATTTTTGGCTCTTGCCAACACTAAGGTTTTTTCCTAAGTATTATTTCAAGATGGCCGCGATATGTGGCGGCGCCTGGAAAGGAACAGCCATGAACCTTGAAACCGTCAGCCAAAGCGCGCTGCCGATCGACGGCATTTTTCGCGCGCTTGCCGACCCGACGCGCCGGCGTGTCGTGGAGCGGCTGAACAGAAGCCCGGCCTCGGTCAGCGAACTGGCCGAGCCGTTCAGCATGGCGCTGCCGTCTTTCGTCGAGCACCTCAAGGTGCTGGAAGGCTGCGGGCTGGTGCAGTCGCAAAAGGCCGGCCGCGTCAGGACTTACAGTCTCTCGCCGGAGCCGCTGAAGCTTGCGGAAAACTGGCTCGCCGAACAGCGCGCGCTATGGGAGCGCCGCCTCGATCAGTTCGACGCCTATGTGATGAGCCTCAAGGAGAGTGAAAAATGAGCTATCCGTTCAAGCCGAACCCGAAACTGGACCTCACGCTGGAGCGCTTCCTCGACGCGCCGCGTGAGTTGTTGTGGCATGCCGTGACGACGCCGGAGCATGTCAAGCAGTGGTTCACGCCGAAGCCCTGGATCGTCACCGACTGCGAGATCGATCTCAGGCCCGGCGGCCTGTTCCGGACACGCATGCAGTCGCCCGACGGCAAGGAGGTGAGCGACCGCCATTGCTGCTATCTCGAGATCGCGCCGAACGAGCGGCTGGTGTGGACCGATGCGCTGCTGCCGGGCTACCGGCCGTCCGGCGAGCCCTTCATCACTGCGGTGATCTCGCTGACGCCCGAGGGCAAAGGCACACGCTACACCGCCACCGCCATCCACCGCGACGAGGCAACGCGCAACAATCATGAAGAGATGGGTTTCTTCGACGGCTGGGGCACGGTGGCGGACCAACTGGCTCAGTATGTGAAGACGATTTGAGAAGCTGGCATGGCGGCCGGAATATCATCCCGGTCGCCATCTGCTGTCTACAAATCATGCGGCGAAGAAGCGAAGTGCCACGAGCCAGGCGAGCCTCAATAATAGAAGCGCTCTTCGCTGATCTTGCCGTTCTTGACCGTGTAGAGGCCGACCTCGTCCATGGTGACGCGCTTGCCGGTCGATTTGGGCGTTATGTCGAAGGTGAAGCGCAAGGCGAACTGGTCGCCATTGACATAGGGGCCCTCGATCGAGCCGCCGTGAACCTCATGGTTCGCTTCCCACCATTCTCCCTTCTGCTTGACGGCTTCCTTGCCGCTGCAGACGGCCATCGGCCCCTCCATGGCTTCGTAGCTGACGATGTCGTCGGCATTGTATTTCGCGGCAGCGCCGTGGCTGTCGCCCTGCTTGAGGAGCTCGGTGAAATCCTTGGCAATTTCGGCAGTGCTCATTTGTGTTCCTCCCTGTTTGAACGGATTTCAGGTAGGGCGCCGCCTCGCGGCCTGCCACCGGTGGCCCGCTCGACAGGTGACAATTCATGTCAGGATCAGCGACTTGTCGCGAGCGGATGCTCACATAACGGCTACCGCGTCGGACTGACCGCTCTACAGCGGAGAATAGCACCCGCGCTCGACGGCCAGCCGCCGCACCAGCGCCAGCACGTTGTCGATGGTCGGTGTCGGCTTGCCGGTCAGGCGGCCGAGTTCCTGCACCGCCGTGACCAGCGCGTCGATCTCCATCGGGCGGCCGCGCTCCAGGTCCTGCAGCATGGACGTCTTGTGCTCGCCGACATCGCCGGCGCCCTTGATGCGCCGGTCGACGGCAACGGGAAAGCGAACGCCGAGGCCTTCGCCGATCGCCTGCGCCTCCAGCATCATGGCGCGGGCAAGTGCGCGCGTGCCCTCGTCGGCAACGATCGCCGCAAGCGTGCTGCCGGTGAGCGCCGAAATCGGGTTGAACGACAGATTGCCCCACAGCTTCACCCAGATCTCCGAGCGGATGTCCTCGCGGACCGGCGCCTGCAGGCCGGCCTTGACCATTTCACGGGCAAGCGCGGTCACCCGCTCGCTCTTCTCACCCGACGGCTCGCCCAGCGAAAAGCGCGTGCCCTCGACATGGCGGATGAGGCCGGGTTCATCCACCTCGACGGCCGGATAGACGACGGAACCGATGACGCGCTCCGGCCCTATGCGCTGCCAGATCGTTCCGCCGGGATCGACCGCGTCAAGCCGCGTGCCTTCGAGCACGCCGCCCGCCTTGTAGAAATACCACCAGGGCACGCCGTTCTGCATGGTGACGACGGCTGTCCCCTCGCCCAGCAGCGGCGCGATCTCGCCCAGCGCCGGCGCCAGCGAATGCGCCTTCAGCGCCAGCACGACATAATCCTGGGTGCCAAGTTCCTCGGTTCGCGCCGCCGCCTTCACGCCCGCAACCGTTTCCTTGCCGTCCTCGATCAGGCGAAGGCCGCCGGCCTTGATCGCCTCCAGATGCGCGCCACGCGCCACGACCGACAGCTCGACGCGGCCGGCGAGCGCCAGCTTTGCCGCGAGATAACCGCCGATCGCGCCGGCGCCGAAAACAGCAACGCGCATCAGCCGAGCCCGAGTTTCGCCGCGAGGCCGATGCGCTGCAATTTGCCGGTCGCGCCCTTCGGGATCTCGTCGAGGATCAGAACCTTGCGCGGCACCTTGAAGTCGGCGAGCTTCGTCGCGGCAAAGCCGCGAATGTCCGCCTCGCTGGCGTTCTGGCCTTCGCGCAACACGACGGCAGCGGCGACCTCCTCGCCGAGCTTGTCATGCGGCATGGCGAAGGTGACGACCTGCGCCACCGCCGGATGGTCCATCAGCACGCCGTCGACCTCGAGCGGCGAGATCTTCTCGCCGCCGCGGTTGATGATCTCCTTCAGCCGGCCGGTGACGCGCAGATAGTTGTCCTCATCGAGCACGCCCTGGTCGCCGGTGTGGAACCAGCCATGGGCGAAGGCGCTGGCGTTGGCGTCCGGGTTCTTCTCATAACCGGTGGTGACGTTGGGACCGCGGATGACGATCTCGCCGGTTTCGCCGGCTTTGAGCAGCCGTCCGTCCGGTGCCATGACGGCCACTTCCGGTCCAGCCGCCGCGCCGACGCTGCCCGGCTTGCGCTGGCCGGGCGGCAGGCGGTTGGACGCCATCTGGTGCGCCGCTTCAGTCATGCCGTAGGATTCGATCACCGGGCAGCCGAAGGTCGCTTCCAGCTCGGCCATCACCTGCGCCGGCAAGGAGGCCGAAGACGAGCGGATGAAGCGCAGCGGCGCAGCGGCCAGCTGTTCGGCGTTGCGCGCGGCGCGCGGCAGGATCGCTTGATGCATGGTCGGCACGGCGGTGTACCAGCTTGGCTTTGCTTCGCCGAGCCACTGGAAGAAGCGCAGCGCGTTGAAACCCGGCGTGCAGAAGACGCTGCCGCCGCCAGCAAGCGAGGACAGCACCGCCGCAATCAGCCCGTGGATATGGAACAAAGGCATGATGTTGAGGCAGCGATCGGCCGGAGTCAGGCCCAGCGTGGCGCCGATATGCGTTGCCGACGCAGCAAGATTGGCGTGGTTGAGCGGCACCAGTTTCGGACGCGAGGTTGTGCCGGAGGTGTGCAGAAGGAGTGCAATATCGCTATCGCCGGCCAGTCCGGATGCAACCGGCGGCCCGACCGGATCGCCCTCGATCGTGAAGACACCCGCTGGCGCGCCTTCCGGCACCACCAGCCGCAGCACGCGGATGCCCAGGCGGTCGGCGACTTCGACCGAAGGCCCCTGCTCGTCCTTGCCGACAAGGATCGCCTTGACGCCGATATCGCTCAGATAGAAATCGAGCTCGTCGGCCCGGTATGCCGGATTGAGCGGCGCGGTGGAAGCGGCGGCTGCCACGGCGATGAAGGCCGTCGCCATCTCAGGGCCGTTCGGCAGCACGATGGCGACGCGGTCGCCACGGCCGATGCCGAGCGCGTTGAGTCGCGACACGGTCTCGCCAATCAGCCGGCGCAGCCCGCCATGCGAGAGGGCTGTCCGCTCAGGCGCCGTGATGGCCGGCGCGTCTTCGGTGCCGGGGGCGAGACGATGGGCGAGATCAGTGGAATTTGCGCTTCTTGTCATGGTTCCGGACTATGTTTCGAACGATCGGCCGATGTCCAGCGCTGCTCAATATCCGAGCGCCAGGCCGTCCTTGCGCGGATCGGAAGCGCCGGTCAGCGTGCCCCTTTCCCAGTCGATCAGCACCGCCTGCCCGCCGCCCAGCGGATGGTCGGGCTCCACGACGCGATGGCCGCGGCGACGTAGGCCCTCGACGGCATCGGGACGCACGCTTCGCTCCGCCTCCACGACATCGTGGTTGTAGAACACCCGCGCAGCATCGATCGCCTGCTGCGGGTCCATGCCGAAGTCGATCATGTTGGTCAAAAGATGCACATGGCCGAAGGGCTGGTAGCCGCCGCCCATGACGCCGAACGGCATCATCGCGCGGCCGTTCCTCGTCATCATGCCCGGCATGATCGTGTGCATCGGCCGCTTGCCGGGCGCGATGGCGTTCGGGTGCTTCGCATCGAGGCGGAAACTGGAACCACGGTTCTGCAGCACGACCCCCGTCTTCGGGCCGACGACGCCGCTGCCGAAGGAATAATAGGTCGAGTTGATGAAGCTGACCGCGTTGCGGTCGCGGTCGACGACCGAGATGTAGACCGTGTCGCTGCCGGGCAGGTCGAGGCGCGGCAGATCGGTCATGGCGCGCCCGGGATCGATCGCGGAACGCAGCCGGTCGGCATAGGCGCCGGACAGCAGAGCCTTCACAGGAACATCGACATGGTCCTGGTCGCCGAAAAAGGCATCGCGGTCTTGATAGGCCAGCCGCCCTGCCTCGATCTCCAGATGCAAACGCGCGGCGCCGTTCGGGTCAAGCGCGCCAAGGTCGAAACCGGAGAGCAGGTTCAGCATCAGGAGCGCGGTCAGGCCCTGGTTGTTGGGCGGCATCTGGTGGATGTCGTAACCGCGATAGGACGTGCCGACCGCGGTCCGGTAATCGCCTTTCGTGGCGGCGAAATCGTCGAGCGTGTGCAGCCCGCCGAGTTGCCTCAGCCGCCCGACGAGATCGTCCGCAACTTCGCCTTCGTAGAAACCGGCCCGGCCTTTTTTGGCGATGATGCGCAGCGTCTCCGCCAGCTCCGGCTGCCGATGCACATCGCCAGCCTTGGGCGGCTTGCCGCCGGGCAGGAAGATGCGCGTTGCCACCTCGTCGGCCGACAGGTCGGTTTCAGGGTCCCGCCAGTCGAAGGCGACGCGATCGTGCACGACATAGCCGCCTTCCGCATAGCGGATGGCCGGAGCGAGCGCGTCGGCGATGCCTCTGCGGCCATGATCTTCCAGCAGACGGCACCAGGCATCGACGGCGCCCGGAATGGTGACCGCGTGCGGTCCCTGTTTGGGCAGTTCGCCGAAACCCTTGTCGAGGTACCAATCGACCGTAGCCGCCTTGGGCGCGCGGCCGGAGCCGTTGAAGGCAAGCACGTTCCCATCGCCCTTCGGGCAATAGAGGACGAAGCAATCGCCGCCGATGCCGGTCGACTGCGGCTCGACCACGGCCTGCACGGCCGCCGCGCAGACGGCGGCGTCCATGGCGTTGCCACCGGAGCGCAGCATCTCGATCGCGGCCAGCGTGGCGAGCGGATGCGAAGTGGCGGCCATCGCCTCGGTAGCACGGACCGGCGAGCGGCCTGGGAACTGGAAATCACGCATGCGGTTGTCGGTATCCCTATATTTCAACGTCCTATTTCAACGTTCGCGGCCGAAAAGCTGGGCGGCGGACAACAAGACGATCGATAGCACGATCAGGCAAGTCGAAATGGCGGCGATCGTCGGATCGATCTGGTCGCGCAGCGCATTGAACATGCGGCGCGTCAGCGTCGTGGTCTCGCCGCCCGAGATGAACAGCGACACCACCACCTCGTCGAAGGAGGTGATGAAGGCAAATAGTGCACCCGACACGATCGAGAAGCTTATCTGCGGCATCGTTACCTGGAAGAAGGCGGAGAAGCGGCCGGCGCCGAGGTTGCGGGCAACCTTCTCCTGGTTCATGTCATAGGAGCGCAGGCCCGAAAGCACGGTCAGCACCACCAGCGGCAGCGCCTGCACCGTGTGCGCGATGACGAGGCCGGTCAGCGTGTTGTTGAGGCCGATGCGGGCATAGAGGAAGAAGGTGCCGATGCCGATCAGGATGACCGGAATGATCAGCGATGCTGTGAGCAGCGCGTTGATGGCGCCGGTCAGCCTCAGCGTTCCAACGTTGATCGCATAGGCGGCGGCGGTGCCGAGCGGCGTCGCCACGATCGCCGTCATCACCGCCACCTTGACCGAGACGATGGTGGCGTCGCGCCATTCGACGGATCCGAAGTAGCTTTCGTACCAGCGCAGCGACCACTCCTGCGGCGGGAACTCTAGGAGTGTCGAGCCGGAAAAGGACATGATGACGATGATCACCGACGGGGCGATCAGGAACAGCATGACGAGCCCGCCGAGCGCATAGAGCCAGAGGCGTTGCCGATGCGAGATGGGCAGGCTGTTTTCCATGCTCATCGCTGGCTCCAGACCCCGGTCGCGCGGGCGCCGAGCAGCCGCTGGAAGAGGCCAAGCAGCGCCAGCGTGACGCCGAGCAGCACGACGCCGAGCGCCGCGCCCGCGCCCCAGTTGGAATAGAGGCTGGTGGTCTGTTCCATGCGCATGGCCCACATGATGACCTTGCCGCCGCCCATCAGCGCCGGTGTGACGAAAAAGCCGAGGCAAAGCACGAAGACGATGACCACGCCCGAAGCGAGGCCTGGCAGCGACAGCGGGAAGAAAATCTGCCGGAAGGTGGCCGCCGGGCTGGCGCCGAGATTCATGCCGGCGCGCAGGCAGTCGACGTCGATCGTCTTCATCGAGGCGTAGAGCGGCAGAACCAGGAAGGGCAGCATGATGTGGGTCATGCCGATGACGACGCCGGCGAAATTGTTGGCGAGCGGCAGCGGCTGGGAAATCACGCCGAGATCGATCAGCCAGCTGTTGATCAGGCCCTTGCGCTGCAGGATGACCAGCCAGGCATAGGTGCGCACCAGCACCGAGGTCCAGAATGGCAGGATGACGAAGATCAGGCAGATCGAGGCGGCGCGGCGCGGCAATTGCGACAGCATGCAGGCGAGCGGATAGCCGAACAGCACGCAGGCGCCGGTGACGACGAAGGCCACCTTGAAGGTGGTGACGAAGGTCTTGATGTAGGACGCCTGCTCGAAGAAGCGCGCGTAGTTGGCGGCACTGAGCTGGCCGGCTTCGTCGAACAGCGAGAGCCAGAACAGCCAGCCGATCGGCACGATAATCACGGCGAAGACCAGAACCAACCCGGGCGAAAGCAGCGCCAGCAGGCCGAGCGACTCGCGCTGCGCATCGGCGCGCAGCGCATGGACGTTCAGCGCGCTCTTCCGTCCGTCATTATCGCGAAGGCCGGCGATGCTCATTGATCGGCCACCAGCACGACATCCTGCGCATCGATGCCGAGCGTTATCGGCTCGCCCGGCGCCGGCAGTTTCGCCAGCACGTCGGAGCGGCAATAGTCGCGCAAAGTCACCTGCCGTCCATCCTTGAGTGTCGCGTAGCAGACGAAGCTGTCGCCCTGATAGATGACGTCGCCGACAATTGCCGGCAGGGCGTTGACGTCGCCCGCCTGCTCCACGCCGTCGATCACACGCAGCTTCTCAGGCCGCACCACCATCAGATGCCGGCCGGCGGATGGGGCTGCTGCCGCCATGCGGAGCTTCCTGTCCTCGTACCAGACGCTGTCATTACGGCATTCGACCGGGATGAAGCTGGACTCACCGATGAACCCGGCAACGAACTTCGTCGTCGGCCTGGCGTAGAGCGCCTCGGGCTGATCGATCTGCTCGATGCGCCCGGCATTCATGACGGCAACGCGGTCAGACATAGTGATCGCCTCGCGCTGGTCGTGCGTGACGTAGACCGTCGTCATGCCGAGCCTGCGATGCAAGTTGCGCAGCTCGATCTGCATGTGCTCGCGCAGGCTTTTGTCGAGCGCCGACAGCGGCTCGTCCATCAAAACGATGCGCGGCTCGAAGACGATGACGCGGGCGAGCGCCACGCGCTGGCGCTGGCCGCCGGAGAGCTGGTCGACACGCCGCTCGCCGAGGCCCTTCAGCTGCACCAGGTCTAGAGCCCTCTCGACACGTTCAGCTGTTTCAGCGGCTGATACCCGCCGCTGCTTCAGCGGAAAGGCGATGTTGTGGAAGACGTTCATGTGCGGGAACAGCGCATAGTTCTGGAACACCATGCCGATGTTGCGCTTGTGCGGTGGCATGGTGATGATCTCCTCGCCGCCGACCTTGATGGAGCCGGCATTGGCCCGCACGAAACCGGCGAGGATCATCAAGAGGGTCGTCTTTCCCGAGCCGGACGGCCCGAGCAGCGTCAGGAATTCGCCGGCGGCGACATCGAGGCTGAGATCGTGCAGGACCGATACGCCGCCGAAGCGCTTCTCGACGCCGCTGATGCCGATGGGAAGCGCGGACTGCGCAAGAGACAAGAGCATCTCCTTCAACTCCGGATCATTGTCGGCGAACGATGAGGAGCGGCGCCTCGCGGACGCCGCTCCGACACGGTCGCTATTGCTGGATCAGGTTGTTGAACTTCTCGGTCGCCTCGACGAGATTGTCGCGCCAGAATTCAGGATCCTGCAGAACCTGCTTCTTGACGTTCTCGGGGGCGGAGTTGATGTCCTTGATGCGTTCGGGCGGAATCTTGCCGGTCTCGAACGCCTTCTCGTTGGCCGGGCCGTTGTCGACATAGAGCGGCAGGTTGGCCTGGAGATCGGGGCTGACGAATTTCGCCAGCGCCTTCATGGCGAGGTCCTTGTTCTTCGAGCCCTTCGGGATGACCATGCAGTCGGCGGTCAGCACGCCCTGGTCGAAGGAGAAGCTCACGGGAGCGCCTTGCTTCTTCAGCGTACCGGCGCGGCCGTTCCAGATGCTGGCCATATCGACTTCGCCGTCCTTGACGAGCTGCATGGCTTGCGCGCCGGAAGTCCACCAGGCATCAATATTGCCGCGGACCTTGTCGACCGATTGCAGCGCGCCGTCGACGTCGACCGGATAGACCTTGTCGATCGGAGTGCCCTTGGCGAGCGCGGCGACGCTCAGCGTCTCCGTCGCCTGGCTGCCGGAGAGTGCACGACGGCCCGGGAATTTCTCCACGTTCCAGAAATCGGCCCAGGTCTTCGGACCCTTGTCGCCGAAAACATCGGTACGGTAGATCAGCACGACGGAGGTGTAGGAGATGCCGACCCAGTCGTCATGCACGAGCTTCGGGTTGATGCCGCTCTTGTCGATGACGCTGTAGTCGAGCTTCTCGAACAGGCCTTCCTTGGAGCCGCGCGCGCATTCGTCGGCGCCAAGCTCGGTGATGTCCCATTTGACGGCGTTGCCGGCGACCTGCAGGCGTACGTCGTCGAGACCGTTGGTGGTGTCCTGCCTGATGGTGATGCCGAGGTCCTTGGCCGTCGGATCGAAGAAGGCCTTGGTCTGCGCCTCCTGATAGGTGCCGCCCCACGAGGCGACGGTGATGGTGTCGGCGGCCGACGCCGGAACGGCGACCGAGGCGAGCAGGCCGGCGACGGCCATGCCGTGAATACAAAGTCTCTTTGTCATTTTCGCTTCTCCAACCGGTGTTCCCGTTATCGTTGATTTGGTATGCGAATTTGTATACAATTTTGAGTGTAATTCGCTCGGAGCCGATGTCAACACGGGTCATGAGTTTTTTGGCGACGGAGACCGACGCGTTAGTTGGGAGCGCTTGCTCTTCGCGAAACGGCTCTGTTTCAGACATGGACCAAAAGGCTCTAGATTGCGATTCTGCGACGGGCCCGTTGGAGGCGGGAAGCTTTGAAAAAGGAACGGAAAAACACGCTGCGCGACTCCGTCTTCGAGGCGCTGAAGGCGATGATCATCACCGGCCAGATCCCGCCGGGCGGCCGCGTGACGGAAAACGAGATCGCCGAGCGCCTGAAGGTGAGCCGCACGCCGGTGCGCGAAGCCTTCAACCGGCTGGAGCGGGACGGGCTGGTGATCGGCCGCCCGCGCCAGGGCTATGTGGTGACCGAATTCAACCTGACCATGTTCCGCGAGGCCTTCGACATCCGCGAATTGCTCGATGGACGCGCGACCGAGCTGGCGGCAACCAACGCGACCGCCGCCGACAAGGCGAGGCTACGCGAGATGCTCGCCGAATGCGAGCGGCTGGCCGCGATCCCCGACCGCAGCACCAGGGAGAAATTCGAGGAGCTGCAGGTAGGCATCGACCTGCACCGAGTGATCGCCGAAATCAGCGGCAATGAGATGCTCCACGGCATGCTTAGCGGCATCCTCGACAAATGCCAGCAATATGTCTGGACCGAACTCCTGTGGCTGGACGAGTGGAAGCTCACCCGCGAGGAGCACACCGGCATCGTCGACGCGATCTGCGCTGGCGATGTGGCTTTGGCAGGCGAACGCGCCCGCGCGCATGTGCGCGGCTCGCGCGAGAACATCCTGCGCCTGCTGCAGGCCAAGTCGGACTATCAGGGATTTTTCGCCAAGGCGTCGTAGGGCGAACCTGTCAGATCAGCTTGAAAGCATGGGACAGCTGGCGCCGCGCCGCAGGCTTATATGCGCCACGTCGCCGACGTTGAATTGAAAACCGTCGGCGCGGCGCGGGGCGTCGATGACGATCGAAATCCCCTGTCCCAGCTCGGCATGAAGGCGCACCGTGCGCCCGTGGAAGACGACGCCGCTGACCCGCGCCGGCGCGGTTCCTTCGGCGGCTTGGCTCGCGGCCAGAAGATCTTCCGGGCGCACGCCGATGGTGCGTATATCGCCGGCGGCCGGCGTCTCGCCACTGTCGGAGGTGGCCTCCAGCGGTAGTTCGCCGGCGGCAAAGCGCAGGCGCTCGCGGTCGCGGCCGACAAAGCGCGACTGCAGGAGGTTCATGGTGCCGATGAAAGAGGCGACAAATTTCGTGGCGGGCCGGTCATAGAGCGTCGCCGGCGGCGCGATCTGCTCGATGCGGCCCTTGTTCATGACGACGATGCGGTCGGAGATCGACAGCGCCTCGGTCTGGTCGTGAGTGACCATGACGAAGGTCGTGCCAAGCCGCGCCTGCAGCCGCTTCAGCTCGACCTGCATCTGCTCGCGCAGATGCGCGTCGAGCGCCGACAGCGGCTCGTCGAGCAGCAGCACACGCGGCTCGCAGACGATGGCGCGGGCGAGCGCGACACGCTGGCGCTGGCCGCCGGAAAGTTCGGAGACGCGGGCGCGCAGTTTGTCGGCCAATCCGACCATGTCGAGCGCCTCACGGACGCGCCTGGCCTGATCGGCGCCGGACAGCTTTCGCAACGACAGGCCGAAGCCGACATTCTCCGCGACGTCCATATGCGGAAACAGTGCATAGTCCTGGAAGACAGTGTTGACGGGGCGTTCGAAGGGTCGCAGGCCGGTGATGTCGCGGCCGTCGAGCAGCACCTTGCCGCTGGTCGGACTTTCGAAGCCGGCGATGACGCGCAGGCTCGTCGTCTTGCCGCAGCCGGAAGGGCCGAGCAGGGTCAGGAACTCGCCGGCGGCAATGTCGAGATCGACGGCATCAAGACCAACAATGCCGCCCGGAAAGATTTTTGAGACATTCTCCAGCCGCACCAATGCATCCTGCAATTCCGGACGCAAAACCACTTCGCACTTTTCCTGGAATTGCTCTGTGGCATCAGGCGCCATCGCGCACCTCGGACGGCTTCGTCGTGTTGACCCAGAGGATCTGGCAGCGGTCGGCGCCAGGATTGCGGAAGGCGTGCAGCAGTGTGCTCTTGAAGGCAAAACTGTCGCCGGCTTTGAGCACATAGGTCGTAGCGTCGACCACAAGTTCAACCTCGCCCGTCATCACGAAGCCGAATTCGTGGCCGGCATGGGCGTAGGCCTCCGCGGTGCCGCCGCCGGCCTCGACCGTGACCAGCATGCCGGTGAGCGTCGCGGCAGGCGGTGACAAAAGCGCCTTGGCGATGCCTTCCGACTTGACCGGAATCTGTCGACGCTTGTCGGCGCGCACGCAATAGAGGTCGTTGACTGCTTCATTGCCGTCGGCGATCAGCGCCGACGGTTCGATGTCCAATGCCGCCGCCAGCGGCCAGATCACCTTGACGCGCAACGAGGACATGCCGCGTTCGATCTGGCTGAGGGCGCCGATGGAGATGCCGGCCTTTGCCGCCAGTTCTGCCAATGAGAGGTTGCGCTCGAGCCTTAGCGCACGCACGCGTCGGCCGACGCGGACGTCGGCATCGTCCTTCGGTTTTGCGGCCGCTTCGTCCAGAATGTCCATGCAATGGTCCTCGTTGTCTTTCCCTTCTCCCCTTGTGGGGTGAGAAGCGGTCCGCGTTAGCGGACGAAAAGCCAATTGCTTGGCTTTTCGAGCTTCGAACGCCCTGAGCCTGCGAAGGGCCGGGCGGTGGCCGCGAAGCGGCAGGATGAGGGGTGTTTAAGGGGAGAGCCAACGTCTCACTCCGCTGGAACACCCCTCATCCGTCTCGGCGCTAGCGCGCCGATCCACCTTCTCCCGCAAGGGGAGAAGGCAACGGCGCTCACCCGCCGGCCTTCACCTTCTCGAACATCTTTGCCATATCGTCATTCTGCTTCATCGGGCCGGTGAAGATCGTGCTCTTCAGCATCACCTCCGGGTCCGCCGGCAGCTGCAGCTTGTCCAGCTCATCCTTCGACACGCTGGCGAAAGCGGTCGAAAGCGAGCTGCCATAGCCGTAGGACTGGATCAGGAACTTGCCCGAATCGGCATCGAGCCGGCTGTTGATGAAGTCATAGGCGAGGTCGACGTTCTTGGCGTCCTTGAGCATGACGAAGCCGCAGGCCCAGGTCAGCATGCCTTCCTTCGGCTTCATGAACTCGACCGGCACGCCTTGCTTCTTCAGCGAGGTGGCGGACGCGTTCCAGGTCATGGCGGCGACCAGCTGGCCGCTGGCCAGCGCCTGCTCGACCGAAGTCATGTCGGTGGTGTAGCTCGACAGCAGCGGCCGCTGCTCGCGCAGCTTTTCGGCCACCTTGTCCATCTGGTCCGGCGTCATGTCGAACGGATTGACCCCGGCCAGAAGGGCGGCGACGATCGGCGTGTCATGGACTGCGTCGATGGTCGCCATGCGGCCGGCATACTGCTTGTCCCACAGAAGGTTCCAGCTCGCCTCGGGATTCTTCACCAGATCGGTGCGGTAGAGAATCGAGGTGTTGCCCCAGTCCCATGGCACCATCCAGACCTTGCCGTCGCCGGCCTGCAGGTCGGGCAGGTTCTTGAAGACCGGGAAGATCGAATCCCAGTTCTTGATGCGCTTGGTGTCGATCGGCTGCAGCAGGCCTTCCTTGTTCCAGCGCGCCACCTTGTCGTAGCAGGGATGCGCGATGTCGGGCCTGAAGCCGGCCTTGACTTTGGTGAAGGCGTCGTCGTCGTCGCCGAAGATCGTCGCTTCGACGCCGTCGGGATGGGCGGCGAGGAAGCTCTTGTTGAAATCGGGCAGCTCGTAGCCCGACCAGGTGAAGTATTGCAGCTTGTCGGCGGCCAGCGCGACCGTCGACGACAGCGCGAGCGCCAGTGCGGCAAGGCCGGCCCGGGCCTTGTGTCCGGTGATCGATTTCAGGTGGAAGGTCATGTTCGTTCTCCTCTTCTTTGTTGTGGTTCAGGCTGGATTGCGGCGCGCGGCGCCGAGGCCGCGATGGCGCAGGATCTCGGCGGAAGCGGCGATGATGAAGGATACGGTGAGGATCACGGTTCCCAGCGCCATCACCGTCGGCAGCGAGCGCGGAAAGCGCAGCTGGCTCCAGATGTAGAGCGGCAGCGTCGACTCAGTGCCGGCGAGGAAGAAGACGACGATGAACTCGTCGAAGGAAATCAGGAAAGAGAGCATGAAGGCCGAGAGCACGGCCGGCAGGCTGAGCGGCAGCATGACGCGCCGGAACGTGGTCCAGTCCGAGGCGCCGAGGTCGAGCGCCGCCTCGCGAATGGTTTTTGGAATGGCAGCGAAGCGGCTGCGCATCACAACGACCGTCGTCGGCAGCGCGACCAGGATATGGCCAAGCACGATGGAAATGCGTGAGGGTCCGAGGCCGATGAGGTTGACCAGGATCAAGAGCGAAATGCCGACGATAACGCCCGGGATCAGGATCGGCAGCCGTGCGATGGCGCTGATCGTGGCCGCCAGCGGCGAGCGGCCGTAGAGATCCATGTAGGAAACAGTGATGCCGCAGAGCGTCGCGCCACAGGCGGCGATCACGCCGATGACCAGGCTGTTGGCCAAGGCGCCGGACAGCGCTGGGTTGCCATAGAGCGTCCGATACCATTCTGTCGTGAAGCCCTGCAGCGGAAACGCCGCCTGGATGGAGTCGTTGAAGGAAAACAGCGGGATCAGCAGGACCGGTAGATAAAGGAAGACCAGATAGCCAAGCACATAGAGGCCAAGCCAGCGGCCGCCTGCGTTGGCGTCGGTCCGAACGCTGCTCATCTGCGGCTGCCAAATCTGCGGTCGGCGCCGCGCGCGACCAGGACGACGCACAGGATGACCAGCATGACGCAGACCGAGAGCGCCGCGCCGAACGGCCAGTCATTGGCCTTGCCGAATTGCGACTGGATCAGCGTGCCGATCATGGTGCTGGCCGGGCCGCCGACCATGGCCGGGGTGACATAATCGCCGACCGTCGGCACGAAGACGACCAGCGCCGCAGCCAGGACGCCGGGCATCGAATTGGGCAGCACGACGCGGCGGAAGCTGGTGAAGGGCCGCGCGCCGAGATCGGAAGCGGCTTCGAGCAGCGATTTCGGAATCGTGTCCAGCGCCACATAGATCGGCAGGATGGCGAAAGGCGCGTAGGCGTGGGCCAGCGTGACGACCACCGCGGCCGGGGTGTTCAAGAAAGCGAGCGTCGGCTCCGACCAGAGGCCGGTCTCGATGAAGGCCGAGTTCAGCACGCCGTTGTAGGCAAGCACGATCTTCCAGGCGAAGACGCGCAAGAGATAACTGGTCCAAAACGGCAGCGTGACCAGGAAGAGCAACAGGTTGCGCCGGCGGCCGGCATGGAAGGCGAGATAGTAGGCGACCGGATAGGCGGTGACGACGGTCGCGAGCGTGACCAGGCCGGCAATGACCAGCGAGCGCAGCGTCACCGTCCAGTAGAGCGGGTCGGTTGCAACCGTGACGAAATTCTCCGCCGTCAGCCCGACGCCAAGCAGCGAGCCGTCATTGCCCCTGAAGGCGAGGAACACCACCAGGCCAAGCGCGAACAGGATCAGGAAGAACGTGACCAGCCCGCCCGGCAGCAGCATGGCGAAGCGGAACACCGGCGAGATGCGGTTTTCCGGCAATGGCCGTGTTGCGGCGACGGTCGACATTTGATTTTGCCTATTTTGGCGGCTGCCCATCGGATTTTTGAAATCGACTAATGTTTTTTCATATTGATGAAACAGTCAAGCTGAATCGCTTGTGCGCTGCACGCATCGCGTCAACGCTCGAATGCGTCGAGCATCCGATACCAGGCGATCGCGGCGGCCACGCCGACCTGGCGGAAAGCATGGAACGGAATCGGCTTGATCGGCGACAGCGGGAACGGCAATTGCCTGACGTCTCCACTCGCAAGGTAGGTCGCCATGCGTTTGCCCAGCGCGCTCATCAGGCCGACGCCCCTGCCCTGGCAACCGACGACGGCGAGCAGTCCCTTTTCCGGCTCGTGCAGATGCGGCAGATGGTCTGGCGTCAGCGCGACGCGGCCGAACCAGCGCTTTTCGATGGCGATGCCGGCAAGGGCCGGATAGAGGCGGATGAGCGCGCGTTCGCAATGCGCCCAGTCCGCGGCGCTTGAAGGCAGCGCCATGCGGCCGCGCCCGCCCAGCACCATCCGGCCGTCGGGCCCCTTGCGGTAATAAACCAGGATGCGACGCGAATCGGAAACAGCTTGCCCGCCGGGCAGGACGCTTGCGGCAAGGTCGGCCGGCAGCGGCGCGGTGGCGATCTGGAAGGAATGCAGCGGCACGATCGTCTGCGCGAGGCCGGGCAGCAGGCCGTCCGTGTAGGCGTTAGTGGCGAGCACGACCGATTTGGCGCGCAACTCGATGCCGCCTTGCGTCGAAATCCGCCAGACGCCAGGCTCCCTGGCGAGCTTCACCACTCTTTGCTGCTCGGCGACGCGGGCGCCTGCGGCCGAGGCGACGCGGGCGAGCTCGAGCGTGTATGATAGCGGATCGATGACCCCGGCGCGGCGATCGAGCCAGCCGCCGAGATAGCCGCTGGCGCCGGTCATCGCCGCGATCCCGGACTGGTCGAGCAGCTCGACATCGGCGCCGCGCGCGCGCCATTGGCGATTCCGGTTCGCCGCCGCCGTCAAAGCGGTCTCCGTGTGCGCGGCCTGGATCCAGCCATTGCGCGTGAACGGCACCACCAGCTTCTCGTCGCGGATCACGTCGAACACGACGTCGGCGGTCGAGGCGGCGAACGCGACCAGGGCCTCGCCGCGTTCGTTGCCAAAATGCCTGATCAGCCATTCCGGATCGTATTTGAGCCCAGGGATGACCTGACCGCCATTCAAGCCGGACGCGCCCTGCCCGATCGCGCCGGCATCCAGCACCTGAACGGAAAGACCGGCGCGGGCCGCATGCAAGGCGGTCGACAGCCCCATGATGCCGCCACCGACGATGACCGTGTCCAGCAGGCCAAACGGTGTTTCGAACTGGAAGGCCGATGCCGTTTGGGGCTTTCGCCAGATCGGATCGGAGAAGGCTGCGGGCACGGATCACCTAAGGTTTGACCACTCGTGAAAATCCTATTGTCGATTTCATAAATTTGAAAGAGCGCATCGATGGGCCAGCGCTGCGCGAATTATGGCGACAGGCCGCGCTTGTGCGGACGAGGGATAGACGTCGGGAAAAAATCCGGGGAAAGTGCCACGCGTCAATCAGAGGACCAACGCCATGACCGACCCGACCCGCCTGCCCGCCGACGGCCTTTTCGTCGGCCGCGCCAGGGCCAGCCAAGCCCCCCATCCGCTGGTGGTCACGGTGCGCGGCGGCGAGGTGATCGACATCACGTCGCGCGCGGCGCCGACGGTGCGCGATCTTTGCGAGTTGAAGGATCCGGCCGACTATCTGCGTTCGGCCAAGGGCAAGGCGATCGGCCCGCTGGCCGACATCGCAGCGAACAGCTTCGAGGCCAAGGGCGATTCCAAGAGGCCCATTCTTTTGTCGCCCGTCGATCTGCAAGCGGTGAAGGCATCGGGCGTCACCTTCGTCGTCAGCCTGCTCGAGCGCGTCATCGAGGAGCAGGCGCGCGGCTCGGCGGAAAAGGCCGACGCCATCCGAGCCGACATTGCCGGACTGATCGGCCACGACCTGTCGAAGCTTAAGCCCGGCTCGCCGGAAGCGATGGAGATCAAGGCCAAGCTGATTTCGCGCGGCGCCTGGTCGCAATATCTGGAAGTCGGCATCGGGCCGGATGCCGAGATATTCACCAAATGCCAGCCGATGGCCTCCGTCGGCTTCGGCGCCGATGTCGGCCTGCACCCCGTCTCCACCTGGAACAACCCGGAGCCGGAGATCGCCATGATCGCCGACAGCTCGGGCCGCATCGTCGGCGCCACGCTCGGCAACGACGTCAATCTGCGCGATGTCGAGGGGCGCTCGGCCTTGCTGCTGGGCAAAGCCAAGGACAACAACGCCTCGGCCGCGCTCGGGCCGTTCATCCGGCTGTTCGACGAGACTTTCTCCATCGCGGACGTCAAGCGCGCCACGGTGCGGCTCAGCGTCGAGGGCGAGGACGGCTTCTCGTTGGATGGCGCGAGCTCGATGGCGGAAATCAGCCGCTCGCCGGAGGAACTGGTCAAGGCCGCGATGGGGCCGCACCACCAATATCCTGATGGCCTGGCGCTCTATCTCGGCACGATGTTCGTGCCCTCGAAGGATCGCGGCGAGAAGGGCAAGGGCTTTACCCACAAGGTGGGCGACATCGTCACCATCTCGTCGGAGAAGCTCGGCGCCTTGGTCAACCGCGTGCGGCTGTCGCCCGATTGTCCGCACTGGACCTACGGCGCCAGCCATCTGATGCGCGACCTCGCCAGGGCCGATCTTATCTAGCAGCGGACAACAGCGGCGATATGCTGGCGCTCATCGCAGGCTGATGGAGCGCAACGACGTCGTTTGCCCGCAAAATATCACCCCAGCTGATGCAATCTGATGGGATTGCTGATGGCGTGCGCGTCTGTGCCAACATCCATTGGCGATGGAGGCTTGCCACCGCCCGAAAAAGGGAATGCTCTAGACGTTCTGGTCGGCGCTGGCAGGAGATGCGGTCCAAGGCCGCATCGCGCTTGAACCAGGAGGAGAGTTTCAACATGGGAGGAAATCGAATGCTTTCGCGGCTAAGACTGCTCGTGCTTGGCTTGATCGCCGCCATCGCCATTCCGGCGATGGCCGAGGCCAAGACGTTCTACTGGATTTCGCATGGCGGGCCGGCCGATCCGGTCTGGACCTATTTCCTCGCCGGTGCCAAGCAATGGGCGACCGACACCGGCAACAAGGTGAACACCTCGTTCCACAATGGCGACGTCGCCTCGCAGCAGGAAGCTGTGCGCGCCGCCATCTCGGCCAAGGCCGACGGCATCGTGACCACCAGCCCCGATCCGGGCAGCCTTGTCGAGATCGTCAAGGAAGCGCGCGCGGCCAACATCCCGATCATCAACTTCAACACGCCCGACCCGAAGGCCAACTTCAACGCCTATGTCGGCGGCGACAACGTCACCTTCGGCAAGCACTGGGCGCAGTATCTGGTCGACAAGGGCCTGGTGAAGAAGGGCGACTTCGTGTGGATGCCCGTCGAGGTGCCCGGCGCCACCTATGGCGTCCAGGAAGAGGAAGGCATCAAGAGCGTGTTCGGGCCGCTCGGCATCACCTATGAGGTGACCGAAGCGACCCTCGATCAGGCCGAAGTGATCAACCGCATGGTCGACTACCTCACCGCCCACAAGGGCAAGGTGAAGGCCATGATCGGCCTCGGCGACCTCGTCACCGGCTCGGTCAAGCGCGTGTTCGACCAGGTCGGCGTCAAGCCGGGCGAAATCCCGGTCGTCGGCTGGGGCAACTCGCTCGACACAACCCAGGAAGTGCTGAACGGCTATGTCAACGCCGCGCAGTGGCAGGACCCGCAGGCTACCAGCTATGTCGCGCTGTCGCTTGCCGCGATGGCCTCGGCCGGCATTCCTCCGGGCTTCAACGTGATAACCGGCGCGCTCTATGAGAAGGACACTGCCGGCGTCTACGACAAGATCCTGTCCGGCAAATAACTCGCGACCGAGGGCCGTGACCGCCTTTGCGGTTACGGCCGTCCCTTTCGCCGAGCCTGCCACCGCGCGGGCTTCCGCCAAGTTCACTCACGTCGCGGGCTCAATGGAAAACCGTTCCTTCATCCAAAATATCATCGCGCGGGCAGAATTCGGGCCGCTGGTGCTGCTCGTTGTCGAGCTCGTCGTCTTCTGGGGCATCAATCCGGACTTCCTGTCACCGCAGAATATCTCCAACATCCTGGCCTTCACCGTCGAGCTCGGCCTGATCGCGCTGGCGATGACGCTGCTGATGACATCGGGCGAATTCGACCTTTCGGTCGGCTCGCTGTTCGGCTTCTCGCCAGTGCTGATGTGGACGCTCTACAACAGCGGCGTCACATCGCTGGAGATGGGCCTTGTTATCGCACTGGTCGTCGCTGCCTTCATCGGCCTGGTCAATGGGTGGTTCGTCACCCGGCTCAAGATCCCGTCCTTCCTGGTAACGCTTGGCATGCTTTTGGTGGTGCGCGGCACCGCGCTTTTCGTCACCAGCGGCTTTCCACAACGCACGTGGAGCGCCGAAGGCAGCTGGCTGGCGGACATACTGGTCGGCGATTTCTACATCGGGCCGTTCCGCATCTACGCGTCGCTGTTCTGGTTCATCGGCGCCGCGATCGTGCTCGGCTATGTGCTGACGCAGAGCCGCATCGGCAACTGGATTCAGGCCGCCGGCGGCAACCCCAATGCGGCGCGTGCGCGCGGCGTCAACGTCGACCGCGTCAAGGTCGGCCTGTTCATTCTCTCAGCAGTGATGGCTTCGCTTGCCGGCGTCATCTCCTCGCTGCGGACGTCGGCCGCCAATCCCAACAGCGGCACCGGCTACGAACTCGAAGTCATCGCCATGGTGGTGATCGGCGGCACGGCGCTGACGGGCGGGCGCGGCACCATCATCGGCACGGTGCTCGGCATCCTGATCCTGCGCGTCATGCGCAACGGCATCGTGCTGATCGGCGTGCCGGGGCTCGCCTACAACATCTTCATCGGCGCGATCATCCTCGGCATGATGGCGCTGCATTCATGGCTCGAGCGCCGTCACCAGGCAGGGACGTGAACCATGGCCGAACCGCTGATCCGCATGGAAAATATCCGCAAGTCCTATGGGCGCGTGCAGGCGCTGGTGGACGCTAATTTCCACGTCAACGAAAGGGAGATCGTCGGCCTGCTCGGCGACAACGGCGCCGGCAAGTCGACATTGATCAAGGTGCTGTCGGGCGCCGTGCCGCTGACCAGCGGCGACATCTACATCCGCGGCAAGAAGGTCGCGCTGCGCAACACCAGCGACGCGATCGCGCAAGGCATCGAGACCATCTACCAGGACTCGGCCCTGGTGACGCAGCTGTCGATCGCGCGCAACCTGTTCCTCGGGCGCGAGCCGATCAAGTCGCCGCGTTTCCTCAACCGCATGGACCAGGAGGCGATGAACGCGGTGGCGCGCGACCTGCTGCGCCAAGTCGGCATCACCAAGAACATCCCGCCGACGACGCCGATCGGCTCGCTGTCGGGCGGCGAGCGGCAAGCCGTGGCGATCGCGCGCGCCATGCATTTCGACAGCGATCTGATCATCCTCGACGAGCCGACCAACAATCTCGGCGTCGCCGAGACGCAGGGCGTCTTAAGCTTCGTGCGCAGCGCCCGTGATTCCGGCCATTCCTGCATCTTCATCGCGCACAACATCCACCACGTCTTCCAGGTCGTCGATCGCATCGTGGTGATGCGGCGCGGCAAGGTGGTGGCCGACGACATCGACCCGAAAAAGACCACGGTCGCCGAGGTCGAGCGCGTCATCACCGGCATGTCGGACAAGGAGATCCGTGAGGCGATTGCCGCCGGGCGGCAGCATGGCTGATTGCTGACCGCGGATTGCGGCGGCGGCCGAGCGCAGTCGCGCCTTTCGCTAGCACGGGATTGCATCAACGCCTATGACTGGACCCATGAAAGCCACCGTAGCCGACATCGCCAGAAACTGCGGCCTGTCGACCGCGACCGTCGACCGGGTCCTCAACAACCGCCCGGGCGCAAGTGCGGCCAACCGTCAGCGCGTGATGGAGGCCGCCAAGCAGCTCGGCTACCTGCCGACGCTCGACCAGGTCGTGCTGCCATCGAAGCCGGCGCATCTCGAATTCTTCCTGCCCATCGGCTCCAACCCCTTCATGGCCGATCTCGCCAATCACATCGAGGACTATGCCCAGCGCCTGCCCCTGGTCGCTTCCTGCCGCATCCACAATCTTGCCGGCATTTCGCCAGGTGCGCTGCAGAGCGCGGTGGAGAACCTGTCGCTCAAGGCGAACGGCGTCGGCGTCATCGCCGTCGACCACCCGCGCACGCGCAACATCCTGCGCGAGCTGGTCGATGCCGGGATCAGGCTGGTGACGCTGATCTCGGACGTGCCGGCGGCGCCCCGTTCGGCCTATGTCGGTATCGACAACCGGGTAGCGGGTCGCACGGCGGCGCTGCTGATGGGCCGCTTCCTCGGCGGCCGCACCGGGCATCTGGCGATGGTGGTCGGTTCGCGCTCCTATCGCGGCCACGAGGAGCGCGAAATGGGCTTTCGCTCGGTGCTGAACGAAGAGTTTCCCAACCTCACCGTCTCGAGTGCCGCCGAGAGCAATGACGACCCGGACGCCAGCTACCGCGCAACGATAAAGGCGCTGCACAACGAACCGGAGCTGCTCGGCATATACTGCGTCGGCGCGGGACGCTCCGGCGTGGCCAAGGCTCTGCTCGAGGTCAGGCCGCGCAAGAAGCCGGTCTTCATCTGTCATGACCTGACCAAGGAAACGCGCCGCTATCTCGTCGACGATCTCGCCGACGTGGTCATCGACCAGAACGCACGGCTGATCGCCGAACAGTCGGTGATCCGCCTGCTCGGCTCGATCGCCTCGTCGGCGCCCTATCTGACGAAGAAGTTCATCGAGCCACGTCTGATCTTCAAGGAAAACGTGCCGGTGCGGTGAGCCCACGCCGCCCGGACAGAGCGCTTCTGCCCGATTTGTCTGACGATTGATCCCGCAATTCTGCACAGCAGCTATGCACGTTTCGCAATTGCCGAATCGTTAGGCAACCCGTATTTCTCTGGGTGTCGGCCGTCTCCTCCTCCCAGATGTGATGCCGACGATGAGTACGGTACACCTCCTCCCGTGCCGTATTCGAAATCAAGCCCGCTGCCACCTCCTCCCGGCAGCGGGCTTTTTCTTTGCCTGCATAGAAGTTATGCGGAGGCGATGCCAGCCCCATGCAGTAAGCGTCCCTCTGATGCTGGCCAAGGCACGCGCCTAGCCTTTAGCTGTCGCCAGATTGGTGCTGAGTTCGAAAGTAACTCCCGATACATCGGAGTGGGACTGCAGCACGGGCGCGCTCTCGCTCACGATATCCTCCACAACGCGCTCGCGTTCCTGAGCGGCCATTGCCTTGCCGGCAGCACTCATGCCGACCAGCGCTATCGTATTCAATCGCAGGAGGGACGCGCCGTCCTGAAAACGCATGGTGCGCGATATTGTCCTTGATCGAACGTCGTGGAAGCCGGCGTCCCGGAGCAGCGCCTCAAGCGGCGCCGCATTCGCAAAGCTGTGGCGCAGGTCCGCGACTGGGCCGAGGTGTCGCTCGGCGACGCGGCGCAGTTCTCGAAAGAAGCGGATCTCCTCGTCGGAGCGCCAAGTGGTAACTGCCAACCGGCCGCCCTGCGCCAGCGCGCGCCGCATCTCTGCCGTCGCAGCGGGCTTGTCGGGAAAGAACTGCAGCCCCTGCTGGCAGACGATCACGTCGAACTGCTCTCCGCCGCGGAGCGGCAGCGCACTCGCAGTGCCCACGCGCCAGTCGATGTCCGGCGCCACTGTGCGCGCGACGGCAAGCATATCTGGGTTGATGTCAATTCCGACAACATACCCGTCGGCCCCGAGCCGTTCCCTGGCAACGCGCGCGACTATTCCCGTGCCGCAGGCGATGTCCAAGACACGATGGCCTGGAGACGGCTTTACCTCTTCGAACGTCACTTCCGCCCAAGGCCGAAACAGAGGACCCACGAGCCAGCGTTCGTACATCTCCGGAAAACTTGCCTGACCCATCGCATAGCCAGGCGCCTGATTTTGAGACATCAGCGCGCTCGGAACGAGGCGATCAGGCTCTCGGCCATGCGCACGAATTGCGCGCTCGGACCTTCGGCGCCGACGCTCTGCATCGAGACGCGTGCGCCTTCGAGCAGCAGCGACAGCGTGTCGGCGAGAAGTTCCGCCTGACCGATGCCGGCGTCGCGGCAAAGCGCAACCAGCTTCTCGCGCTGGGCTTCCTTCAATTCCTTGATGACGCGCCTTGCCGGGTGATCGCTCTCACTGAGCTCGACGGCGGCATTGGCCATATCGCAGCCGCGACTGTCGGCGCTCAGCAGCTGCGAAGCCTTGCGAACCCAGGCATGCAGCTGCGCGAGCTTGTCGCCGGGATGCTCGGCCTCGAACTCGTCCCATATCCTTGAAGCCTTCGCCGCCGTGGCGCGCAGGCATTCGATGATCAGCTCGTCCTTGGACTCGAAATGACGGTAAAGCGTCATCTTGTTCGTGCCGGCAGCTTCGGTGATGGCGTCGACGCCCACACCCTTGATGCCGTGCTTGTGGAACATGTCCTGCGCCGTCTCCAAGATCCGGTCCCGGGGGCGGGAACGCTCCGCGACGCCGTCAGTCATCATGCTCTCCTTTCGTCGTTTCCAAAAAAACCCGGGCCACCTCTTGACTAGGGTGTTACCGGTCTGTAACTTCTAGATGTTACTTACTGGTAACACCTATATCACTCTCCGTCAAACGACAAGGCCCCACCGATAGCCCTGCCAGAGTGAGATAGGACAGAAAACCTGCCTGTCATGCGGCTTCGGCCGGTGAAATCGAAAAAAAGCGGCCCGTGATCAATCGATGCGAGCCGCAGCAAGGAGCCGCTCCTATGCAAAAGCGCAAGGACCTGACGATCGACGAAGCCATCCGGGATCCGATGATCCGGCTGGTGATGAAGGCGGACGGGATCGACCCCAAAGCCTTCGAACGGATGCTGCGCTCACGCGCGGCGGAACGGGCGGCGGGCGACGTCCCGCCATCCTTCCTGGAGGATTCCGGCTCCGGCCGGGCCCGGCGCATGCGCCACTTCGCAAGGCCGTTCGGAGAGGCATCCGCATCATGGTAAACTTCTTCATCCACCGCCCGATCTTCGCGTCGGCGATCGCCATCATCATGGTGCTCGCCGGTGCGATCGCGTATTTCCTGCTGCCGGTCTCGCAGTTTCCCGACATCACCCCGCCCCAGGTCGTGGTCAGCGCGCATTACCCTGGCGCCAGCGCGCAGGTCGTCGCCGACACGGTCACGACGCCGCTCGAGCAGCAGATCAACGGCGTGCAGGGCATGACCTACATGTCGTCGACGAGCTCGAATGACGGCTCCTCGACCATCACCATCACCTTCGATGTCGGTTATCCGCTGAGCACCGCGGCGGTCGACGTGCAGAACCGCGTCTCGCAAGCGGCATCCTCGCTGCCCGCGATCGTCAACCAGGGCGGCGTCACGATCAAGAAGCAGAACCCCAATTTCGTGCTGATCGTCGACCTCACGTCGCCGGACGGCTCGGTCGATCCGGTGGCGCTGAGCAACCTCGCCTACCTGCAGGTGGTCGATCCGCTGAAGCGGCTGCCCGGCGTCGGCGACGTGCAGATCTTCGGCGAGCGGCGCTATTCGATGCGCGTCTGGCTCGACCCCGACAAGCTGGCCAATCTGGGCATCACCGCCGTCGACGTGCAGAACGCCATCGCCGAGCAGAACGTGCAGGTCGCCGCCGGCAAGATCGGCCAGTCGCCGGCGCCTGCCGGCACCGCCTTCGAAATGCAGGTCAACGCCGTCGGTCGCCTGAGCGACCCGAAGGAATTCGGCGACATCGTCGTGCGCGCCAATTCCGCAAACGGCTCGCTGGTGCGGCTGCGCGACGTCGCGCGCATCGAGCTCGGCGCGCTGCAATATTCGTCCTCCGCTTTCTTCGGCAAGGACCCGACCGTGGTGCTCGCCGTCTACCAGATGCCCGGCTCCAACGCGCTCGACCTGCAGCAGCGGGTCAAGGACAAGATGCAGGAGCTGTCGCAGCGCTTCCCGAAGGGCGTCAACTACGCCATGCACTACGACACGACGCGCTTCGTGTCGGCCTCGATGCATGACGTGCTGATCACGCTCGGCGAAGCGCTGGTGCTGGTCGTGGCGGTGGTGTTCATCTTCCTGCAGAGCTGGCGCACCACCATCATCCCGACCATCGCCATTCCCGTGTCGCTGATCGCGACGCTGGCGGTCATGTACATGCTGGGCTTCTCGCTCAACATGCTCTCCCTGCTCGGCATGGTGCTGGCGATCGGCCTCGTCGTCGACGACGCGATCGTGGTGGTCGAGAATGTCGAGCGACAATTGGAAGCCGGCCTCAAGCCGCTTGCCGCGACACGCGCGGCGATGGCCGAGGTGACGGGGCCGATCATCGCCACCACCGCGGTGCTGATGGCGGTGTTCATTCCGGTTGCCTTCATCCCCGGCGTCTCGGGACGCCTCTACAACCAGTTTGCGCTGACGGTGGCGATTTCGGTCGGCATCTCGGCCTTCAACTCGCTGACGCTCTCCCCCGCGCTGAGCGCGGCGTTCCTGCGCCATCGCGGCGAGACGCAGTTCATCTTGTTCCGCTGGTTCAACGCCGGCTTCGACTGGCTGTCGCATGCATATGCCCATGGCGTGCGCATCTTGATCAAGCTGCGCTGGGCGATGCTTGCCCTGTTCGCGGCCGGCCTCGTCGCCACCTATTTCGTCTGGCAGAAACTGCCCTCGACCTTCCTCCCCGTGGAGGACCAGGGCTATTTCTTCGTCGTCATCCAGTTGCCGGACGGCGCTTCGCTGGAGCGCACGGACGCGGTGGCGCAGAGGGCGCGCGACATCCTGCAGAACACGCCCGGCGTCGACATCGTCGGCTCGATCAGCGGCCTCAACTTCCTGACCAGCGCCGCGCAATCGAACTCGGCGGTGGAGTTCGCGATCCTCAAGCCATGGGACGAACGCGGCCCCGAGCAGAGCGCTTCGAAGCTCGTCGCCGAGGTGCGCAACAAGCTGTTGCAGATGCCGGACGCGTTCGCGCTCTCCTTCGATCCGCCGTCGATCCCAGGCATCGGCACCACCGGCGGCTTCGAGTTCCAGGTCGAGGACCTGTCGGGCCGCGGCAGCGCTGCGCTGAACGAGGTCACCCAGGCGCTGATCGCCGAGGCGCGCAAGCAGCCCGAGCTCAATCCGCAGCAGCTGTTCTCGTCCTTCTCGACCTCGACGCCGCAGTTCAACTACGACCTCGACCGCAGCAAGGCGAAGCTGCTCGGCCTCAACCTGCCGGACGTGTTCAACACGTTGCAGATCTATCTCGGCTCGCTCTACGTCAACGACTTCAACCTGTTCGGCCGCACCTTCCGCGTGACGATCCAGGCCGACAAGGACGCGCGCGCCGACGCGACCGACATCTCGCGGCTCTATGTGCGCAACGCTTCCGGAGGCATGGTGCCGCTGAGCACGCTGGGCAAACTGGTGCCGATCGTCGGACCCGAGACCGTGCCGCATTACAACAACAACGCCTCGGCCCTGATCAATGGCGGCGCCGCCCCCGGCTTCTCGTCCGGACAGGCGGTGGCGGCGATGGAACGGGCGGCGGCGAACGTGCTGCCGCGGGACTTCGGTTACGAGTGGACCGGCATCACCTTTCAGGAGCTCAAGGCCGGATCGATCGCCTCGGTCGTGTTCGGGCTGGCGATCGTCTTCGTCTTCCTGATCCTGGCGGCGCAGTATGAAAGCTGGGCGATGCCCTTCATGGTGCTGCTTGCCGTGCCGCTCGCCCTGTTCGGCGCCTTCGCGGTACTTCTGCTGCGCGGCATGCAGATCGACGTCTACTCGCAGATCGGTTTCGTCATGCTGATCGGCCTGGCGGCGAAGAACGCGATCCTGATCGTCGAGTTCGCCCGACGCCGGCGCGAGGAGGGTCTGACCATCGTCGAGGCGGCAATGGAAGCCGCACGGCTCAGGCTGCGACCGATCCTGATGACGGCCTTCGCCTTCATCCTCGGCGTGCTGCCGCTGATGTTCGCGACCGGCGCGGGCGCCGCCAGCCGGCAGTCGATCGGCACCACCGTCTTCGGCGGCATGGTGGCGGCGACCATCCTGTCGCTGGTCTTCGTGCCCGTCTTCTACGCGGTGATCGAACAGCTGCGCGAGCGCGGCGAGAAAGAACCCGCCACGGGGCATCACGACGCCCCTCGGCAGGAGGAAGAAATTGAACCGACCGCCGAGCCGGCGCTTCAGCCGCTCGCCGAGGCGGCCGAATAGGATTGGAGACCAACATGCGTAAATGGAAAATCGCTTTGGGAACGGCCATTGCGCTCGGCGCGATCTCGGTGGCCAGTGTGCATTTGCTCGACATGGGCAATCTTAGCGGCGGCTCGGCGGGCGCGGCGCCCGCGCCAGCGGCCTTCGTCATGCCGGTGCCGGTGGTGAATGTCGTGAAAAAGACGCTGCCGATCTATCTCGACTACGCGGCACGGGTGGAGTCGATCCGCAGCATCACGCTGCAGGCGCGCGTGCCGGGCTACCTGCAGGAGCAGACGGCCGCCGACGGCAGCGACGTCAAGCAGGGCGACCTGCTCTACCGGATCGCGCCCGAGGACTATCAGGCCGCGCTCGACCAGGCGAAGGCGCAGGTGCAGCGCGACGCCGCCACGCTCGACTATGCAAAATCCAACCTCGGCCGCGGCTCCGACCTCGCCAAGGCCGGCTATCTCGACAAGGACAGCTTCGACCAGCGCACCAGCAATCTGCGCACGGCGCAAGCCGCGCTTGCCGTCGACCAGGCGGCGGTGCGAACGGCCGAGCTCAATCTGGGCTATGCCGAAATCAAGGCGCCGTTCCCGGGGCGCATCGGCCGCAACCAGGCCTCCGTGGGCACGCTGGTCAGCGTCGCAGGCACGGTGCTCAACACGCTGGTGCAGCTCGACCCGATCTACGTCACCTTCAATCCGAGCGAGACCGACCTCGTGCAGATCGAGCAGGCCAAGGCCGCCGGCCCGATCGCCGTCGACGTGCTGCTGCCGGGCGAGACCCAGCCCAGCCAGAAAGGCCAGCTCACCTTCATCGACAACACGATCGACCATTCGACCGGCACGATCACCGCGCGGGCGACGATCGGCAATGCGAAGTTCACTCTGCTGCCTGGACAGTATGTACGGGTGCGGCTGCATGTGAAGGAACAGCCGAACACGCTGATGGTGCCGCAGGTGGCGCTGGGTTCCAGCCAGCTCGGCAAATATCTTTATGTGCTGGGCAAAGGCAACACCGTCGACCAGAAGCTGGTCTCGCTCGGCCCGACCGACGGCGACCTGATTTCCGTGACCTCCGGCATCTCCGAGACCGATCAGGTGATCACGGGCAACTTGCAGAAGATCGGACCCGGAATGCCGGTTTCTCCCTTGCCGCAACCGAAACCGGCCAGCTGATAACCCCCATCAGTTTCCGGTCCGACGGCGCCCCCGACACCCACGTCGAGGGCGCCGTTTTGTTATGCGTCGCCAAGTCCCGCAACACCGACCTTGGAAATGGCGCGGCTTGAGGCTGCCGGTCTAAAAATCCGGCGTCGCGCAAAACCTCTTGTTAGATTGTCGACAATCTGCTTGTCTTGCAGAATTCCTCCCGGAGTCGACATATGGCAAAGCTGGATTTCAGTCCGATCCCGGATACGACGCGCAGGGCGGAGATCGTCGCCCTGCTCAGGCGCGCCATCCTGACCGGGCAGCTCGAGCCCGGACAGAAGCTCAACGAGCTCAGGATTTCCGAACAGATGCGGGTGAGCCGCGCGCCGTTGCGCGAGGCGATGCGCGAACTGGTGCAGGAAGGCATCCTGACCAGCATTCCCTACGCCGGGACCTTCGTCATCGATGTCACCGCCAAGGACATCATCGACGCCTATTCGCTCAACAAGGTGCTCGATGAATTCGCCATCGAACTCGCATGGCCGCAGCGCGACCGGCGCTTCTTCGACGAACTGGACCGCCGGCACGAGGCGGTGAAACAGGCGACGCGGGCGATTGACACCACGCGCCAGATCGAAACCGCGCTGCAGCTGCACGGGCTGATCTACGAATGGGCCGACAATTCGGTCCTGCTCGAGACCTGGCAGCGGCTGACCAGCCGGCTGCAGATGTATTTCGCCCTGCACCAGCGCGCGCGCAACGAGCCGGTTCCGGCCGAGAACGTGCATGAAACCTATGTGGCGCTGATGAAGGGCTCGGAAATGCGTGCTGCCCAACGCCACGCGCGCGAACATATCGACCTCGATTTCGAAGAGCTTCTTGGCTATGCGCGCGGCCTCGAGAAGCGCGCGACGAAGAACTGACACAACAAGCGTACGACGGACGGCAAAGTGAAGATCAAGAGCATCAAGGCCTATCATGTCGTGCAGCCCTTCGTGGATGGGCCCTACCGCATGTCCAAGGGGCGGGTCGCCGACTGCTTCGACGCGGTGATCGTCGCCATTACGGCGGATAGCGGCGTCACCGGCTGGGGCGAGATGGCGCCGCTCGGCAATTTCTATTCCGCCGCCTTCCCGGCCGGCACTCGCGCGGGCGTGCCGGAAATCGCGCCGCATCTGATCGGCCAGGATCCGCGCGGCCTTGCCGGCATCGGCAGGCTGATGGACACGGTGTTCAAGGGCCATCCTTACATCAAAGCCCCGCTCGACATGGCGTGCTGGGATCTCGCGGCGCGCGCGGCCGAGGTGCCGCTGGTGACGATGCTCGGCGGCCGCGAAAGCGAGACGGCTGAGCTCTACCGGGTCGTCACCCACGGCACGGTGGATCAGATGGCGGTTTTGGCCAAGCGCATCGTCGCCGACGGCTACCATCGGCTGCAGGTCAAGGTCGGCGGCAATGTGGGCGACGACATCGAGCGGGTCACGGCGGTCGCCGCCGCCGTACCGAAAGGCACGGTTATCTTCTGCGACGCCAATGCCGGTTGGACGCCCTACCAGGCGCGCCAGTTCGCCGACGCCACGCGCGGCATCGACTATACGTTCGAGCAGCCCTGCACGACGATCGAGGAGAACATGTCGGTGCGGCGCATGCTCGACAAGCCGATGGTGCTCGACGAATCCGTCACTTCGCTGGGCGAGATGCTGGAGATCCACCGCCGCGGCGCGGCTGACGGGCTGACGCTGAAGATCTCGCGTTTGGGCGGAGTGACGCAGACCCGCCTGATCCGTGACGTCGCCGTCGATCTCGGCTTCATGATCACGGTCGAGGACACCGGCGGCGCCGAGATCGATACGGCCGCGATGGCGCATCTGTCGCTGTCGACGCCGCAAGAGCGCCGGCTGCATGCGATTGCCTTCCACGAATGGGTGACGGTGCGCACGGCCACCAACAAGCCGCCGGTGACCGGCAGCCGCATGGGCATTCCCGATGGCTCCGGCCTTGGCATAGACGTAGATCCCAGCCTGCTCGGCGAGCCCTTCTTCGAGATCGGCGCAAGATGAAGATCAGGCGCATCAAGGCGACACCGATCAACTACCGGCTGGAGGCGCCTTACGTCTGGGTCTTCGGCGAGCTCGACGGCTTCTCGCCGACCATCATCGAGGTCGAGACCGAGGACGGGCTTGTCGGCATCGGCGAGGCGCCGACGCCGGCTGCGGCGGCCGTCATCAACGATGTGCTCGCGCCACGGCTCGCCGGCCGCGATGCCTTCGACATCGCCGGTGCGGAGGAAGTTTGCCTGCCCTTCTGGAGCGGCGTGCAATCGATCAACGACCGCACCCGCATCATGGCTTTCGGCGCCATCGAGATGGCGCTGTGGGATCTGCGCGGCAAGGCCTGGAAGCAGCCGCTCTACCAGCTGCTCGGTGGCGCGGTGCGCAAGGAGATCCCTTTCACCGACTATTTCTCGCTGCGCTGCGACGGCGCCAGGGTGAAGGGCGAGAAGACGCCTGAGGCAGTCGCCGACTATTGCGTCGAACTCAACGAGCGGCACGGCACCACCTTCTTCGAAGGCAAGTTCTCGACACAGGACCCGAAGATCTCGATGAAGATGGTCGAGCTGATCCGCAAAAAGCTCGGCGATGAGGCGATGATCCGCATCGATTCCAACCAGGCCTATTCGCTGGCGACCGCCAGGCAGCTGGCGCGGCCGCTGGAAGAACTCGGCGTGCGCAACTGGGAAGATCCGGTGGCGACAGTCGAGGAAATGCGGGAACTGCGGCGCCACACCTCGATCCCGTTCTCGACCCACAACATCGACATCGCCCGCGCCATGCAACTCAAGGTGCCGGACGCCTTCGTCGGCAACCCGACGGCGCATGGCGGCATCGGCCGGATGCTGCGCTTCGTCGGCGCCTGCGAGCATTCCGGCATCGACTACTGGTGCTACAGCGGCGACACCGGCATCGGCAGCGCCTGCTACCTGCATCTGTGCGCGGCCCTTGGCTGGATCAGGGAGCCCAACCAGTCGCTGTTTCGCATGCAGCCGATGGACATCATCGAGGAAGGCCCGTTCGCACCCAAGAACAACGTCGTACGGGTCCCGGAAGGGCACGGCCTCGGGGTCAAGCTGTCGCAGGAAAAGCTCGGCGCATGCCATCGCGATTTCGCCGAGCATGGCCCCTGCAACAAATATCACGACCCGGAAAAACCCGGGACTTACCGCAGACTGCCGCTGAACTAGGAGGGTGCCGAAAAGCAAGCAGGACATTTCGAAAAAACGCGGCCACGAGTTCGATCGGGTCGCCCGGCCGACGGACAATGCATCAAGAAAATCTGACTTTTCCGCTTCGACCGGCGGATGGATTGGTCGGGACCGCGTGCTACAGTCCATCGACCGATATTTATGGGTGCCGGGGGCAGGAGAACTCCACGGAACTCAGCTACTGGAATGCACTCGCCAACCACAACAACTGGGGAAAGGGCTTAGACCCATGAGCAAGAACTATCGCATTCTCGATCTCATCCGGCGCAGCCGCACGCCGCTCGAAAACCACCTCATCGATGGCCTGATCGACGGCCGCGTCAGCCGCCGCGAATTCGTGCGCCACGGCAGCCTGCTCGGCCTGTCGCTGCCGCTGCTCGGCCGCATCGGCATGGCGGCCGGCTTCGGCGCAGCGCCCTCGCTCGCTCGCGCCCAGGGTGCGCCCGGCGCTACCATCCGCGTCGGCAGCAACGTGCCGTCCGCTGCGATCGACCCGGTCACCATCGCCGACGCTGGGGGTCTGCTGGTGCTGCAGCAGGTCGCTGAATTCCTCTGCATCGACGGTCCGGACCTGGTGCTGAAGCCGGCACTGGCCGAAAGCTGGAAGCCGAACACCGACGGAACGGTGTGGACCTTCAAGCTGCGCAAGGGCGTCAAGTTCCACAGCGGCGGCGAGATGAAAGCCGACGACGTGGTGGCCAGCATCGACCGGCTCGCCGACCCGGCGAACTCATCCAATGCGCTGTCGGTGTTCAACGGCATTCTGCAAAAGGGCGCTACCAAGAAGGTCGACGACTATACCGTCGAGTTCCACCTCGATGCGCCTAACGGCAACTTCCCCTACATGGTGTCGTCCGACAACTACAACGCCGTCATCATCCCGGCGAGCTACAAGGGCGGCTACGAACAGAGTTTCGACGGCACCGGTCCGTTCAAACTCGAAAAATACACGGCCAAGGTCGGCGCGTCCTTCGTGCGCAACGAGGACTATTGGGGCGAGAAGGCTTTGCCGGAACGCACAGAGTTCACCTTCTTCTCCGACATGCAAGCCCAGATCCTCGCCTTGCAGGGCGGCCAGATCGACATCATCAACCAGATGCCGGTGCTGGCCGGCGTGGGTCTGCTCAACGATCCGAACGTCAGCGTCATCAGCCTGAAGTCGTCCGCGCACCAGCAGCTTCACCTGCGCTGCGACGACGGCCCAATGAAGGACCCGCGCGTGCGCCGTGCGATCGCGCTATCAATCGACCGCGACAAGCTGGTCGCGGGCCTGATGAAGGGGCGCGCCTCGCCGGGCAATGACAGCCCGTTCGCTCCGGTCTACCCATCGACCGATCAAAGCGTAGCGCAGCGCAAGCAGGACGTCGCGCAGGCCAAGCAGTTGATGGAAGCGGCCGGCGCTGGCAAGGGCTTCAAGGTGACGCTGACCACCGAGCGCTATCTGGAAATCCCGGAATACGCGCAGCTTATCCAGAACTGGGTCAAGGAAATCGGCATCGAGCTCGAGCTCAACATCCTCGACCAGGGCGCCTATTACGGCGATGCGGTGTTCGGCAAGTCGAACTGGCTGGATTCGGTGATGGGCATCACCGACTATGGCCACCGCGGCGTGCCGAACGTCTACCTTGCGGCTCCGCTGAAGAGCGACGGCACCTGGAATGCCGCGCACTTCAAGAACAAGGACTATGACCAACTGGCGACGAGCTATATCGCGGCCCTCGACCTCGAGGCGCAGAAGGCCACCGCCGGCAAGATCCAGAAGCTGCTGCTCGAGGAAACGCCGGTCGTCTTCGGCTATTTCTACGACTACCTGACGGCGACGGCGAAAGGCGTGGCGGGCGTGCAGCCCACGGCTATGTCGCAGCTGTTCCTCGAGAAGGCCTCGAAGGCCTGACGCGAGCGAACAAGCTTATCCCTAAATAGCCGGCTCTCCACGGAGAGCCGGCTCCAATAGGAGTATTCGCCATCCTCGCCTTCCTCGTCCGGCGCCTAGCTCTGTCGCTCGTCACGCTGTTCCTGCTCAGCGTCATGGTGTTTCTCGGCGGCCAGGTGCTGCCCGGCAATGTTGGGCGCGCCATCCTGGGACCGTTTGCCGACCAGCGCGCGGTCGATGCGCTCAACCATTCGCTCGGTGTCGACCGGCCGCTGCTCGTCCAGTACGGCACCTGGATCTGGAATTTCCTGCATGGCGACATGGGCACGTCCTACATTTTTCGCGCCCCGGTCGCGCCTTTTGTGATCGAGGCGCTCGGCCATTCGATGAAGCTGGCGCTCGTCGCCTTCGTGTTGGTGGTGCCGATCGGCATCCTCGGCGGCGTCATCGCGGCGCTCAACCTCAACCGGCCGCTCGATCGCATCATCAGCCTCGGAGGGCTGTCGGTGACGGTGCTGCCGGAATTCGTCACCGGCATCATCCTGATCCTGATCTTCGGCGTCTGGCTGCGCTGGCTGCCGATCGCGGCCGCCTGGCCGAAAGGCGCCGGCTTCTTCACCCAGCTCTATTACCTGATCCTGCCCTCGCTGCCGCTGTTTTTGGTGCTGTTCGGCTATATCGCGCGCATGGCGCGCTCCGGCATGATCGAGGCGCTCGATTCCGACTATACGCGCACCGCCGTGCTCAAGGGCCTGCCGTGGCGCACGGTGATCTGGCGCCATGTGCTGCGCAACGCGCTGCTGCCAACCATCACCGTGATTGCCACCCAGACCGGCTATCTCATCGGCGGCCTGGTCGTGATCGAGACGCTGTTCCGCTACCAGGGCATCGGCTCGCTGATCTTCACCGCGGCGCGCGGCAAGGACTTTCCGATGCTCGAGGCCGGCATCCTGACCATCGGCATCGTCTATGCGGTGGCAACATTGATCGCCGACTTCCTCTATTCCGTGCTCAATCCGCGTATCCGGCTGGGAGCAGAGCAATGAGCGCAACAGACACGCCTGCCGGCATGCCCTCCGCGCCCGACACCGCAGCGCGGCGCAGCCCCTGGGGCGAGGTTCTGCACTCGCTGCTCAGGTCCGGCACCTTCCTGACCGGACTTGCCATCGTGCTGTTCTGGATCGCCTGCGCGCTGTTCGGCGAGCATTTCGTGCCTTACGATCCGCTTGCCGACGACATCATCAATGCACTCTCGCCGCCATCGGCCGAGCATTGGTTCGGCACCGACCAGATCGGCCGCGACGTCTTCTCGCGCGTCATCGTCGGCTCGCGCGACATCCTGACCGTGGCGCCGCTGGCGACGCTCCTGGCGACGATTGCCGGCACCGCGCTCGGCCTCATCATCGGCTATTTCCGCGGCATCGTCGACGACGTCGTGAGCCGTGTCCTCGAAGCCTTCATGGCGATCCCCGTCGTCATCGTCGCGCTGCTTGCCATCGTCGCGCTCGGCACCTCGAAGGCGACCGTCATCGTCGTCATCGGCTTGAGCTTCGCGCCGATCATTGCGCGCACAGTCCGCTCGGCAGTGCTGGCCGAGCGCGAGCTCGACTATGTCGCGGCGGCAAAACTGCGCCATGAAGGCGCGATGCATACGATGTTCGTCGAGATCCTGCCCAACGTCATTCCGCCGATCCTGGTCGAGACGACAGTGCGGCTGGGCTACGCTATCTTCGCCGTCGCCACGCTTTCCTTCATGGGCTTCGGCATCCAGCCGCCGTCGCCCGACTGGGGGCTCTCGATCTCCAGCAATTACGGCATGATCGGCGGCGGCTTCTGGTGGACAGTGCTGTTCGATGCCCTGGCGATCGCCTCGCTGGTGATCGGCGTCAACCTGGTGGCCGACGGCGTGCATGGAGCGTTCAATGATTGAGCCCAAGCAAGCCGCCAACGCGCTCGAACTGAAGGACCTTTCCGTCGCCTATCGCGTCGGTGGCCGCAACCGCGCGGTATTGCGCAACGTCAACCTGACCATCAAGGCCGGCGAGGCTTACGGGCTGGTCGGCGAATCCGGCTGCGGCAAGTCGACCGTGGCGCTGTCGGTGGTGCGCTATTTGCCGCGCAACGGCTCGATCACCGGCGGTTCGATCGCCCTCGACGGCAGGGATGTGATGAAGCTCGACGCCGAAGCGCTGCGGCGCGCCCGCGCCGACAGCGTGTCGATGGTCTATCAGGATCCCGGCAAGGCGCTGAACCCGTCGCTGCGCATCGGCAGGCAGCTGACCGAGATCTTCGAACTCGCCGGCGTCACCGGACAAGCCGCGACCGACAAGGCGACCGCCATGCTGAACCGCGTGCGCATCTCCGATCCGGTCAGCGTCATGCAGCGCTTTCCGCACCAGCTTTCCGGCGGCATGCAGCAGCGCGTGGCGATCGCCATGGCCTTGGCCAACGATCCCTCGATGCTGATCCTCGACGAGCCGACGACCGGCCTCGACGCGACGGTGGAAGCCGAGGTGCTCGACCTGATCGGGCAATTGCGGCGGGAACTGTCGGCCTCGATCCTGTTCATCAGCCACAACCTCGCCGTCGTCTCCAACATGTGCGACCGCGTCGGCGTGCTCTATGCCGGCATGCTGGTCGAGGAAGGCTCGACCAAGGACGTCTTCAACGATCCGCGCCATCCCTACACGGTGGCGCTGTTGCGCTGCCTGCCGCGCGGCGGCCAGCGCAAGGACCAGGGCCGCCTCGACACCATCCCCGGCTTCCTGCCCGGCATCGGCGCCGCCATAGCCGGCTGCGCCTTCGCCGACCGCTGCGCGCTGGCGACCGAGCGCTGCCGCGCCGAGCCGCCGCCGCTCTATGATCTCGGCGATGGCCGTCTGTCGCGCTGCCACTATCACGACAAGGCGCAGTCGCTTCCGCGCGCCACGCCCGCCGACGTTCCCGCCGGCGCTCCCAAGCACGCGCCGCCGGTGCTCAAGGTCGAAGGACTGAACAAGACCTATGCCAGCCATGGTCATCCGCTGCGCGCGGTCAAGGATGTCTCGGTCAGTTTGCGGCCCGGCGAGACGCTCGGCCTTGTCGGCGAATCCGGCAGCGGCAAGACCACGTTCGCCAGGCTGTTGCTTGGCCTCGTTCCGCCGGACGACGGCGGCAGCATCGAGCTCGAAGGCAAGAAGCTCGCGCCACGGCTTGCCAGTCGCTCGGAAGACCAGGTCAAGGCAGTGCAGATCGTCTTCCAGAATCCGGACTCCGCGCTCAACCGCTCGCATTCGATCCGGCATATCCTCAGCCGCGCCTTGAAGCGGCTGGGCGGGCTCACCGGCAAGAGACTTGACACGCGCCTCGAAGAACTCGTGCGCTCGGTGCGGCTCACCGACCGGCATCTGGCGGTCAAGCCGCGCCAGCTCTCGGGTGGGCTGAAGCAGCGCGTGGCGATCGCGCGCGCCTTTGCCGGCGACCCGCGCATCGTCGTCTGCGACGAGCCCACCTCGGCGCTCGACGTGTCGGTGCAGGCGGCGATCCTCAACTTGTTGGCCGACCTGCAGTCGAAGCAGGACGTCAGCTACATCTTCATCTCGCATGACCTCGGCGTGGTGCGCTACCTCTCCGACAAGATCGCCGTGCTCTATCTCGGCCGCATCATGGAGTTCGGCCCCTCGGAAGCGGTCTTTTCCGGCCCGCACCACCCCTACACCGAAGCGCTGCTGTCGGCCGTGCCAAAACTCGACCGGACGGAGAGCTCGCGCATCCGCCTCGACGGCGAAATCCCGAGTGCCGCCAACCCGCCGACGGGCTGCGTCTTCCACACGCGCTGCCCGCGCAAGATCGGCGCGATCTGCGAGACGCAGGAGCCGGAATTGATCGAGGCCCAGCCCGGCCACACCATCCGCTGCCATATCCCCTATGCGGAGCTGGCGCGGCTGCAGAAGCCGAAGGTCGTGGAGCCGGCGTGAGCGCAATCAGGGCATGGGCGCATCCGCCATGCTGAGGGCGCGATCGGCCTCGGCAAAGCCACTGGCACCCGACCAGTCCCTGACCAGCGTCCGCAAGCCCTTGAGCGCAATGTCGAGAGCATCGGACGAGGCCGGGTTCGCAGGATAGGCGAGATAGATCGGACGCTGGAACACGGGCGTGCCCTCGATGCGCTTCAGCTCGCCGCGCTCGACATGCGAGCTCACCGCGCTGAGCGGCAAGTAGGCCGCCGCCTTCTGCGACAGGACGTGCTGCAGCCCGATGAACACCAACCCGGCCGAGATCGCAGGCTTTACCACGCCGGCAAAGGCACGGTCGTGCTCGATGCGGAACTCCAGCCCCCAATCCATCAGGATGTAGTTGTCGGTCCACGATCCAGGCTGCTCGGCGTGCTGGACGAGAACCACCTGATCGACGGCAAGCGTCTCGTAGACGATGCCCGGATGCGGTTTGGGCAGATAGAGGATGCAGATATCGAGCAGGCCTTCCGCTATCTGGTCGATCGCAAGGTCCGGGAAACTGCCTTCGAGGCGCAGCGCCACGTTTGGCCGCCGCTGCCGCATCCAGCTGATCCAGGGCGAGGTTATGCTGTCCCAAAGATAGGCCGGCGCGGTAAGCCGCAGCAGCGTTTCGTAGCCATCGGGAACGGCGATATCCTGCCGCGACTGCTCCCAGGTGCGGGTGATCGTCGAGGCATGCGGCAGGAATTGCCGGCCCGCCGGCGTCAGCGTGACGCCGTCGCTGTCGCGGACGAACAGCTTGCGGCCCAGTTGCTCTTCCAGACCGCGAATGCGCGCGCTCACGGTCGACTGGGCAAGGTTCAGCCGATTGGCCGCGACGGTGAAGCTGCCATGCGCCGCGACCTCCAGGAAACTGCGCAGATTCTCGGTGTCCATGACTTCCCGCCTTTCAGTGGCCCGCCATCGAAAATTCCGATGACTGCAATCAAAAAATATCGCTTTCCGGTCGCGGTCAACAGTGACCTAAATGACGGCATACCCACACGAAGCGAGGAATGCAGCCATGCCGAAGCATTTCAGGATCATCGACGCCACTCGCAAGCAACTCTGCGCAATCGAAAATTCCGCTATCGACGAATTGCTTGCCGGCAAGATCGGCAGGCGCGAATTCCTGCGCCATGGCAGCGTGCTCGGCCTGTCGCTGCCTTTCCTCGGCGGCATCGCTTCGGCGGTCGGCCTCGGCACTCCGGAGGCACGCGCCGAAGGCAAACCGGGCGGTACCGTTCGCGCCGGCGTCGCAGTGCCTGGCGGCGCAATCGACCCGGTGACCTTCTATGACAGCGGCAGCTACCAGCTTGTCTTCCAGACCGCGGAATTTCTCTGCATCACGCAGCCGGACCTCACACTAAAACCGGTGCTGGCGGAAAGCTGGTCGCCCAACGCCGACGGCAGCGTCTGGACCTTCAAGCTGCGCAAGGGCGTGAAATTCCACAATGGCGAGGCCTTCAAGGCCGACGACGTCGTGGCGACCTTCGATCGCCTCGCCGATCCGACGGGCGCTTCCAACGCGCTGTCGGTGTTCAAGGGCCTTCTGTCAAAGGGTGGCACGCGCAAGGTCGACGACCACACCGTCGAATTCCATCTCGACGCGCCGAACGGCAGCTTCCCCTATTCGGTGTCGATCGACAATTACAACGCCGTCATCCTGCCGGCGAGCTACAAGGGCGATTACGAGAAGACATTTGAAGGCACCGGTCCGTTCCGGCTCGAAAGCTACACGCCCAAGGTCGGCGCGAGCTTCGTGCGCAACCCCGACTACTGGGGCGAGAAGGCCCTGCCCGACCGGCTCGAGTTCAAATTCTACGGCGACGTGCAGCCGCGCATCCTGGCGCTGCAGGCGGGCGAGGTCGACGTACTCGACGCCATCCCGCTCGACGTCAGCCAGGTGGTGCTGGGCAATCCCGACATCACCGTGCTGCGCGTGGCGTCCACCGCGCATCGCCAGCTCCATATGCGCTGCGACATGGCACCCTTCACCGACAAGCGCGTGCGCCAGGCGCTTGCCTTGTGCATCGACCGCTCCAAGCTGGTCGACGGCTTGTGCCGTGGCATGGCGGCTACCGGCAATGACAGTCCTTTCGCGCCGGCCTTTCCGGTCACCGACAAGTCGGTGGCGCAGCGCACTCAGGATATCGCCAAGGCCAAGCAGTTGATGGAGGCGGCGGGGCTTGGGAGCGGCTTCGACATGACGCTGACGACGCTGCGCTATTCCGACATTCCGGGCTATGCGCAGCTCTTCCAGAACTTCGCCAAGGAGATCGGCGCCCGCATCTCGCTCAACATCGAGGACCAGGACAAATATTACGGCAAGGCGGTGTTCGGCCAGTCGGACTGGCTGGACAGCCCGCTCGGCATCACCGACTACGCGCATCGCAGCGTGCCGAACGTTTTCCTGAAAAGTCCCCTGGTCAGCGACGGCCCATGGAACGCCGCGCATTTCAAGAACACGACCTATGACGGGATGGTCGCCGGCTATCTCAAGGCGCTCGACCTCGACGCCCAGCGCAAGGCCGCATCCGACATCCAGAAGCTGCTGCTCGACGAGACGCCGGTGATCTTCAGCTATTTCCCGGACCTTTTGGTGCCGGTGCGCAAGAACGTCAGCGGCGTGCCGCCGATCGCCGCCGGCCTGCTGCTCGATCGGGTGTCGGTGGCATGATGACCATGACCGCCCGCAAGAACCCGGCGGCAAACGACGAGAAGAGGACAAGTACCATTCGCAAGCCCCATCTGCGCGGCCGCGGGCCGCATTTCCCTGTCCTCGACTCGATCGTGCAATATGAGTTCGAGCCGGGCTATGTCGCCTTCACCATGCCCTCGCCCAAGCGGATCAGGGTGCAGGTCGGGCCGATGATCGTCGCCGACACCACGAAGGCGCTGGTGTTCCAGGAAAGCGACCATCTGCCGGTCTATTACTTCCCGATGAGCGACGTGCGCGAGGAGTTCCTGCTGCCGAGCCGGACGACGACGGAAGACCCGTTCAAGGGCGTTGCCACGCATTATTCGCTCAACACCGGCATCACGCTGGTCGAGGACGGCGCGTGGCGCTACCTCAACCCCGTCAAGGGCTGTCCGCCGATCGGCGACTACATCTCCTTCTATTGGCCGAAGATGACCCATTGGTATGAGGAGGACGAGGAGATCTTCGTCCACGCCCGCGACCCGTTCCGGCGCGTCGACTGCCTGCCCTCCTCGCGGCGCGTGCAAGTGATCCTCGATGGCGAGCAGGTGGCGGATTCACGGCGCGGCGTGTTCCTGTTCGAGACCGGGCATCCTGTGCGCCACTATCTGCCGATCTCGGATACGCGGCTCGATATGTTTTCACCCAGCCGCTACATCTCGCGCTGCCCCTACAAGGGCATCTCCAACTATTACCACGTGACGACGCCCAAGAAGCGGCACGAGAACCTGGTCTGGTATTATCCCGAGCCGGTGCATGAGGCCGAGCGCATCAAGGGTCTCGTCTGCTTCCACCACGAACTGGTCGACACGATCCTGGTCGACGGGGTCGAGATCCCGAAGGAAGCGACGGCGGCGTCGGAAGGCTATTTCTAAGGTTGCACCGAGCCCACTGGCGCCGGCGCCACTTGATCGAGGCGCGGTTCAGCGCATACCCTGCCCAAAACAAAGGGAGGGCGAGCGATGGATCTTTTCAGGCTCGATGGCGGCGTCGCGCTGGTCACCGGCGCCGGCAGCGGCATCGGCCGGGCAATCGCGATCGGACTGGCCGAAGCTGGCGCCAACGTCGCTTGTTTCGGCCATGCGTCCAAGGGCGGGCTTGAGGAAACCGCGCAAAGGATCACGGAGCTTGGCAAGAAAGCGTTGGTGCTGATTGGCAGCGTCACTTCCGAAAGCGATCTCGCAACTGCGATCGATCGCGTTGGAGCCGAACTCGGCGCGCTGACTGTCGCCGTCAACAATGCCGGCATCGCCGGCTCGGAAGCGGCCGAGACCATGTCGCTGGAAAAATGGCGCAAGGTGCACGAGGTCAATGTAGCGGGTGTATTTTTATCCTGTCAGGCCGAAGCGCGCGTCATGCTTCCTCGACGCGCCGGCTCGATCATCAACATAGCTTCGATGTCGGGCACCATCGTGAACAGGGGGCTGACGCAGGCGCATTACAACTCCTCCAAGGCCGCCGTCATCCACATGTCGAAAAGCCTCGCCATGGAATGGGCCGACCGCGGCTTGCGCGTCAATGTTGTCAGCCCGGGCTACACGCTGACGCCGATGAACAAGCGGCCCGAGGTGGCGGAGGAAATAAAAATCTTCAAACGCGACACGCCGATGGGGCGCATGGCGGAACCGGAGGAAATGGTCGGACCGACTGTATTCCTGGCCAGCCGCGCGTCGAGCTTCGTCACCGGCCTCGACCTGATCGTCGATGGCGGCTACGTCTGCTGGTAGCACGAGGCGACGACTGACCCAGCGTCTCCACAGAAATCTCGGCGTAACAGCGCCCCCTACTCGGCCGCCACGCCCTTCACCTCGAGATAGCTCTCCATGGAATCGTCCAGCGCCTGCAGCCAGGGCGTATGGTGGACCGGCGCCATCGTGCCGGTCATCAGCGAGCGATAGGCGTTGTCGCGGAAAGTCATGATGTTTTCCATCTTGTGGTGCTCCCACTCCATGAAGGTGCGGTTGACCGCCTCGACATCGAAGCCCGGATAGTCGGTCTGGTCCATCAGTTCCTTGGTGTAGTCGCCCTGGAACCAGATCATCTGCTCGGCGTCTTCAAGCGTCTCCTCGCGGGCACGCCACTTGGCGCTGTGCTCGGCCATCGCCTCGGCGGAGGGCAGCTTGATGCGACCCATGATGACATCGCGCGCGTACCACGCCTGCGCGTCGAACATGTTGAAGGTGTAGAACTGGTCCTGCATGCCGATGTAGAACAGTTTTGGATTCTTCTCCCAGACGACGCCCTCATAGAGATCGAGCGGCCACATGCGGTTGGCGGTCTTGAGCTTGAGATCGTCGGTCAGGAAAGGGAAGGAATGCAGGTAGCCGGTGCACAGGATGATGGCATCGACGTCCTTGGTGGTAGCGTCCTTGAAGTGCGCCGTCTTGCCGACGACCTTCTGCAAGAGCGGCACTTCCTTCCAGTTCTCCGGCCATTTGAAGCCCATCGGCTTGGAGCGGTAGCTGGAGGTGATCGATTTCGCGCCGTATTTGTAGCACTGCGAACCGATGTCCTCGGCCGAGTAGGAGCGGCCGATGATAAGGATGTCCTTGCCCTTGAACTCCATGGCATCGCGGAAATCGTGGCTGTGCAGGATGCGGCCGTTGAAGGTCGCGAAGCCTTCGAAGAAGGGCACGTTGGGCACCGAGAAATGCCCCGACGCGACGACGACGTTGTCGAACTCTTCCGAATAGGTCACGTCGTTGGTGCGGTCATGCGCGGTGACGGTGAATGTCTTCGTCTCGTCGGAATAGGTCACCATGCGCACCGGGCTGTTGAAGCGCACCCATTCGCGCAGGCCCGATTTCTCGACGCGGCCCTTGATGTAGTCCCACAGCACGGCGCGCGGCGGATAGGAGGCGATCGGCCGGCCGAAATGTTCCTCGAACGTGTAGTCGGCGAATTCGAGGCATTCCTTCGGGCCGTTCGACCAAAGGTAGCGGTACATCGAGCCATGCACCGGGTCGCCATGCTCGTCGAGGCCGGTGCGCCAGGTGTAGTTCCACAGGCCGCCCCAGTCGCTCTGCTTTTCGAAGCAGACGATTTCCGGAATCTCGGCGCCCTTGTCGGCCGCCGATTTAAAGGCCCTTAGCTGCGCCAGGCCCGACGGTCCGGCTCCGATCACGGCAACACGAGATTTCATTGCGGGCCTCCTCTTTTTGATTTCCCCGACGAAACAAATTTCACTGACAGTGACAGTAATTGGGTCTTCGGTGCTGTCAACAAACATCTGCGGCAACGCGCTTTGCCCGAAACGGTTATTCTGCGCAGAGCGACTGCGTTGGTGTGGACAGCGGGCGATCGTCTGCGCATCCGATGGCTTGTCGTCGCGGTTGCGCTCCTGTACCGCCACCGAATATGTTCACCTTGAGTGAAATAAATCCGCAGGGAATCGGGGCAACATGGCGAACAAGACTTCTGGCACGAGGCCGCGCGATTCGGCCGCCAAGGACAAGGCGACGCCGAAGCGCGTTTCGGCCGACGGGCGCACGATCCGCACGCCGCTGACCCAGGATCCGCACGCCATCCGCGACACGCGCGAAAAGGTGCTCGAAGTGGCGATCGGCCATGAGGTGCGCGCCTTCCGCAAGAAGCTCGGCATCACCGTCGCCGATCTCGCCGCCGCCACCGACATTTCGCTCGGCATGCTGTCGAAGATCGAGAATGGCATCACCTCGCCGTCGCTGACGACGCTGCAGGCGCTGTCGCGCGCGTTGGGCGTTCCGGTGACCGCCTTCTTCCGCCGCTTCGAGGAAGAGCACAGCGCCGTTTTCGTCAAGGCCGGCGAAGGCGTCGATGTCGAGCGGCGCGGAACGCGCGCCGGCCATCAGTACAATCTGCTTGGCCATATCGGCGCCAACACCAGCGGCGTTATCGTCGAGCCCTATCTCATCACGCTGACCGAGAATTCGGACGTGTTCCCGACCTTCCAGCATGCGGGCATGGAGTTCCTCTACATGCTCGAAGGCGAGGTCGTTTACCGCCACGCCAACAACCTCTATCCGATGAAGCCCGGCGACAGCCTGTTCTTCGATGCCGACGCGCCGCATGGACCGGAAGAGCTGACGAAATTGCCGATGCGCTATCTGTCGATCATCTGCTATCCGCAGAACAGCGCGGGCTGACCGGCTAATCTCCTCCTTACCGCGCTTCTTCATTCTAGGGCGAAGCAAGGAGCGAAGCGACGCGCGCAGACCCTAGAATCCATGCTGTGATGCTAAGGCGTTGCAACGATTACGGAATTCCGCGCCGTCGCGCACCGGGACAGCGGTCACGGCATGGATACTCGGGTCAAGGCCGAGTATGACGACGTCACGGGGATTTCGGCCAATCTCCAATGTCGGCGCCGGGTCGTCCAAGGGGGAGATCAGCAGTTTCAATCCGGCCCGAACCCCGGGCTCGTCGGACTGCCGTCGTCGAGCTTGGACAGCCACTCGACCAGCGTCGGGCGGTAACGGGTCAGGCCCTTGTAGGTAGCAAGCTCTTCCGGCAGGTCGCGGATGACGCGATGCAGGCGCCGCGCCCATTTCGGCTGCGTGACCAGTTCGTCCATCTTGATCAGGTAGCAGCGGATCGGGAAGACGATGCCGTTAGAGCGCGGCAGCCGCCAGAAGCTTTGCAGTTCGACACGCAGATGCACCTTCTGGCCGACATTCTCGGGCGTGACGGTGGCGCGGTCCGGACCCCATTTGTGATAGTTCTCGGGACTGGTGTCGAGACGCGGATTGATGGTCATCGTCCAGTTGAGGCGGCGCGCCGGCTTGCCCTGCTGGATGTTGGTGAGGAATTTCAGCGCGCGCGTGAAAATACCTTTCTCATGCGCCAGCGGCACCGGCGCGTGCCATTCGAAGAAATTCATGCCGATGTCGAAGTCGAGCGACCAGTCGGCCTGGGTGGTGACCATGCCGGCATCCATCCACAGATTGCCGTCGCGCTGGTCGAGGATGCAGAAATCGCCCTGGCTCTGCCGGGTGATGTACTCCATCGGGCCATAGGGCAGCGTCGAGGTGTCACCGAAGGTGAAGGTGTCGTCGATGCCGAGCGGCCGGTTGATCCAGCGCCAGCGGTCGCCGTCGCGGCTCAGCGTGAAATGCTCGGGATAGCCGAGCGCCTGCTGTTCCATGAGAAGTTCCAACAGGTCCCAGCCCGCGAGGGTCATATGCGGCAGCGACTGGCAGCGCAGCGGATCTTCCGCCAGCACCAGCGCTCGATCCTGCATCTCGGCGACATAGTGCTCGTCGACGTCGATCAGGTTCTCAAGCACGCTGCCCTTCGGCCCGACGACATGCGGCTCGATGTTGACCGCATACATGTAGGCGTCTTCGTTGAACGGAAAGGGAAAGCGCCTGACGTGTTCAGGGCTGTTCCTGAAGGTGTAGTCGTCGCGAAACGTTTCCTTGCGAAAGGTGATGCCCATGCTCGCCTCCTATCTTTCCAGGACCAGCGACTTGCCCTCGAAGCGCGAGACGCAAGGCATGATCTTGCAGCCGGAACGGTGATCTTCCTCGCTCAGCCAGTGGTCGTTGTGGATGAACTTGCCGTCGCAAGAGATGACATTGGTCTCGCACTGGCCGCAGACGCCGCCGCGGCACAGATAGGGCGGGTCGACGCCGGCCGCTTCGATGGCTTCGAGCAGGCTCTGCTGTGAGCCGACGCGGATCGTCTTGCCGCTGACGGCCAGCGTCACGTCGAACGGCGCGCCGGGCTGGGGCGCCGCGAAATGCTCGAAATGCACGGTCTCGGGCGGCCAACCGAGCGCGGCCGCGCGATCGCGCACCCAATTGATCATGCCGGCCGGGCCGCAGACATAGAGATGCGTGCCGAGCGGCTGCGAGGACAACAGCCGCTCGAGATCGATGCGCTCTTCGCGGTCGTCGTGATAGAGCCTGACCCGATTGCCGTAGCGCTGCTGGAGCACGTCGGCATAGGTGCCGAGCGAGGCGGTGCGGCAGGTATAGTGCAATTCGAAATTGCCGCCGGCGCCTGCCAGCTGCGCGGTCTGCGCCATGAACGGCGTGATGCCGATGCCGCCGGCCAGCATCAGATGTTTCCTGGCGCGCAGATCGAGCGAGAACAGGTTGACCGGATAGCTGATCACCATGTCCAGGCCGGGCTCGACCTGCCGATGCATGAACAGCGAACCGCCGCGGCCGACATCGTCGCGCCGCACCGAGATGGTGTATTCGCGCGTGTCGAGCGGCGAGCCCATCAGCGAATAGGGATTGAGCCTGGTGCGGTCGCCGTCACGCATCTCGACCACGACATGGGCGCCGCCGGAAAAGGTCGGCAACAGCTCACCGTCGCGACGACGAAAGTGAAAACGGGTGACCAGTTCGTTGACCGGGACGACGTCGCTGACGACGACATCGAGCTTGGTGGTGCCGGTGCTCATGGGAAAGCCTCCTCCATCGGAGGAATCTCCGAGCGATCCTCGGCGTTGATGCACACGCCCTGGAAGGCGGCCAGCCGGCGCGAATAATGATCGCGAACCAGCAGCAGCAGACCGCAATGCGCGCAGAGCGCCGGCTGTGTCGTCACATTCTCGGTGATGCCCTTGCAGTGCACGCATTGCATGCGCCGCGCCAGCGAGCCGCGATGCTCGGTCTGCATGGAGGTGTGGTCGATGCCGGCTTCGAGCGCGGCCTGCATGGCCTGGCCGATCAGGCCCTCGGTCCCGGCAAGATAGAGGCGCAGGCCCATATGCGCGTTGGTCAGCGTCTGCTTCAGCCGCGGCAACAGGCTGGCAAAGGACGGCGCGACATGAAGCTGCACCGGCTGCAAGGCTTCGAGGGCCGCGACGTGCTTGCCCTCGCGGCCGGGAACGAAGACGATTTCGGCGCCGTCGAAAAAGCCGGCCGGAGCCTTGCCGGCCATGTCCGTTATCGCGAGCGCGCCTTCCGCGTCGGCGATGAAAAGATGATGCTTGCCGGGCTGTGGAGACAAGGTTCCGTAAACCGGCCGGCTGATGATCGTCTTGGCTGCCATTCTCTCTTAGAGCAGTTCGCCGTTTCAGGAAACGTCGGCCCGCTCCAACTCCTTGTTTTGACGCAATTCCGGACGGAAAACCGTTTCACACCGTTTCCTGGAATTGCTCTTCGTGCCTCGCAACCCCTCCCCGTTGATGATGCCTCAACCCTTGGCGGTGCGCTTGGTCTTCTTCGGATCATCGAACGGCAATGGCTGGGCCGTCGCCTTGATGGAACCGCTCCTGTTGCCGATCTCGAGGCTGGTGTCCTTGACCGCGCAGTCGACGTCGAGGCGGGCGATGCCCATCGACTTCTCGACCAGCGGTGAATACATGGCGCAGGTCACCACGCCGACCTTTTTGCCGTCGCGGTACACGGGCGCGCCTTCATCGGCCGGCACCTTGCCGTCGAGCAGCACGCCATAGATCTTGAAGCGCTCCTTGCCCTTCAGCCGGTAATGCTCCTCGGCGCCGCGAAAGCCGGTCTTGCCGGGGCTGACGGTGAAGTCGAGGCCGAGCTCCCACAGCGTGTCGCCTGGGCCTTCATTCTCGAACGGATATTTTTGCGAATTGTCGTAGGGGTAAAACAGCAGGTAGCTCTCGACGCGCAGCATGTCGAGGGTGGTGAAGCGGCACGGGATGATGCCGGCGCTCTTGCCTTCGTCGAGGATCCTGTCCCAGATCGTGCCGGCATCCTGGCCGCGGCAGAAAATCTCGTAGCCGCGCTCGCCGGTGTAGCCGGTGCGCGAGATCATGACGGGCAAGCCGAAGAGCTGGGTGTGCATGTGATGGAAGTAGTTGAGGTCGCGGATGCCGGGCACATGCCTGGCCAGATAGTCGACCGCGGTCGGCCCTTGCAGCGACAGGTCATGCAGATTGTCGTCGAAGCGCAGCGAGACGTCGCGGCCCATCGCTGCCCGCTGCAACTCCTCATGGCCGGTGCCGGAGCCGTGCACGACCATCCAGGAATTCGGGCTGATGCGGTAGAGGATGCAATCGTCGGTGAATTTTCCGGCTTCGTTCAGCATGCAGGCATAGGCCGATTTGCCGGGATAGATCTTTTCCACGTCGCGCGTCGTGGCAAGGTCGATGAGATGCGAGGCGTGCGGCCCGGTGATGTGAACCTTCTTCAGGCCGGAGACGTCCATCAGGCCGGCCCTGGTGCGGATGGCGATATATTCCTCGTCGGCGTCCTTGTCGTAGGTCCAGGCGGTGCCCATTCCGCTCCAGTCCTCGAGTTTCGAGCCGAGCGCGCGATGGCGATCCGCCAGGGTCGAGAATCTCCAGGATGCCGTCATCCGATCGTCCTCCGTGCGATTTAAAGGTCGTTGCTGTTCCCTGCTCCTGCTTGGCGGCGGAGCTTGATCGAATATTGACCGCAAACGTCGAAGCGCTGCAATCCCCTTGAAGCAAATAATTTCATTGTCAGGCAAATTTCTTGACCTGGAACAAGCGGTTTACGAAGCGTAAATCCGGCTTGACAATTGCGAAATTCAAGCGGAATTTATGAAAAAAATTTCACTCTGCAGAAAGAGTGGACGCCCGGTCGCATTTCGGGGCCGGACGTCGCCAGAAGGGGAAAACCGATGTCCGACCTGCAGCAGCGCATCGAAGCGCTGTACCGTTCCGACCTGCGCGGATCCGTGCTCCTGATCGTCTGCCTGTGGGCGACGATCCTCTTCGTCCTCCTGATGACATGGCCATACATCCCCGACAGCGGAATCAAGGTCGTGGTGGCGATTGCGGCCGCCGCGGTGCTTGTCTTCAACACCGCCGCCATCCTCGCCATGCTCAACCACTACAAGGAAGACAAGGACTTCATCTACGGGCTCGACATCAAGAACGCCGACGCTGCCCGCAACCGTCAATCCTGAAGAGGGAAATCATGGCTCGCTATATCCCGCCGGAGCAGAACAAGGCCGGGCAGATCTTCGACATCGCGGTCGTGGTGGTCGCTATTTTCGTCGCGCTTTGGCTGCCGCTGAAGCTCGGTCTCGCCGGGGCGGCGAAGTCAATCGATCCGCTCGACGCCAAGACCTGGGACGCGCTCGGCCAGAATGCGACCATGGCCTCGATCTGGGAAAAGCTGGGCTACACGCCGGAGATGGCGCACGACATCATCCAGAACCGCTTCCATTACATCATCGACTGGCCGACGCTGGTCATCATGGCGGTCGTCCTGATCGCCTATTTCGTCTTCCTGTTCCGCGCCTCCGATCGCGAATATCGCGAGGTCATCAACGAGAAGTTCGACGACAAATAGACCTTCGACCAATAGTCCGGGGAAAACACGATGTGGATAGGACTGTCTTATGCTTGCTGGGGCATCTCGGTCGTGCTCGCGCTGTGGATGCTCTACGACTGGTTCAAGGTCGACACGACCTATTCCGAGGCCATGCTGACCTCTTCTCGCGAAGGCGAGCTTGAAGCCGTTTCCGAAAAACACCGGATCTGAGTGGGGACTGACGATGACGGCTGCGGTTGAAACGGCACAAACCACGACAATCCACGGCGACAGGGTCTCGCTGCTTCGGGTGCTCGGCCCCGCGCATGTCTGGGCGCTCGGCGTCGGCATCGTGCTGGTGGGCGAGTTCACCGGCTGGAATTTCTCCGCCGACAAGGGCGGCGCGCTGGCCGCGCTGATCGTCTGCTGGATCGTCGGGCTGCTCTACACCTCGGTCGCGATGATCGATTCCGAGGTGACGTCGACGGTCGCCGCCGCCGGCGGCCAGTACGCGCAGGCCAAGCACATCGTCGGGCCGCTGATGGCATTCAACGTCGCGCTGTTCCTGGTGTTTGCCTACACCATGCTCGAAGTGTCGGACGCCATCCTGCTCGGCGACACGATCGTCGCCAAGGCCGGTGTCGAGGGACTGACGCACAATTCCTTCATCGCCGCCACCATCGTGGTGCTCGCCTGGCTCAACTATCGCGGCGTGCTGATGACGCTCAACGTCAACTTCGTCATCACCGCGATCGCCTATGTCTCGATCGTCATCCTGTTCTTCTCGGTCAGCCCGTGGACGCAAGGGGCGGTGCTGAAGCTCAACGAACTGGTCACCCCCGGCAATGCGCTGCCCTATGGCTGGATCGGTGTGATCGCCGCCTTCCAGTTCGGCATCTGGTATTACCTCGGCATCGAGGGCACGACCCAGGCCGCCGAGGAGGTGCGCTCGCCGGCGCGCTCCCTGCCCTACGGTACGATGGCCGGCATGATCACGCTTCTCATCGCCGCCGCCATGACCTGGTATGTCTGCGCCTCGCTGATGCCCTGGGAATATCTCGGCATCACTTATTATCCGCTGTGGGACGCCGGCAAATTGACCGGCAGCCCGCTGCTGGAAAACCTCTTGTTCATCGCGACGCTGCTGGCAGCACTGGCCTCGGCCAACGGCTGCATCAACGATGCGGCGCGCGCCTGGTTCTCGCTCGGCCGCGACCGCTATCTGCCGAGCTGGTTCTCGGCGGTGCATCCGAAGTATCGCACGCCGTATCGCTCGATCCTGTTCCTGCTGCCGATCGCGCTTGCCTTCGCCTTCATCGCCGACCTCAACCAGGCGATCACCTTCTCGATCCTGTCGGGTGTGCTGCAATACACTTTCATGAGCATCAACATCATGATGTTCCGCAAGAAGTGGCCGCTGGGCTCGATCCGCCGCGGCTACACCCACCCCTTCCATCCGCTGCCGGCGATCGTCTTGTTCTGCCTGTGCATGGTGACTTTCTTCGCCATCTTCCTCGGCTTCGGCTCGCAGCTGATCGCGATGACCGTCTTCTATTTCCTGATTTCGCTTTGGTTTCACTTCTACCGCTACAAATTCGTTCGGCGCGGCGACCAGTTCTCCATGCCATGGCCGAAGCCGCAGGGCTATTGAGTGGAGTAAAGGCCCGCCTGTCGATGGCGGCCGTGGCGTACCGAAATGGCCGAGCTGACGTCAGTATTGCTTGCCGGAGCGATCGCATTGGGCGTCGTCGCCCATATCGCTTGGCTCGCGCGCGCCAGCCGCAACAGGGCAAGGGCCGCTTTGGCCGCCGACACGGCCAGCGTTCGCACTGTCCTTGCGGACGCCGCCGACATTTCCGACGGCACGGCCGGCGTCGTCACCTTCGCCGGCTCCTGGAACGGTCAGCGCGTTCAGCTGCGCACCATCGTCGACACGCTGGCGACGCGAAAGCTGCCGACGCGCTGGCTGAGCGTCTCGATCACCGAGCCGGTCGCGGTGCCGGGCACGTTCGACATGATGATGCGGCCAAACTCGGCGACGACATTTTCAAATTTCGACCATCTTGCGCACACGCTGCCGAAAGTGCTCGGCTTTCCCGCCGAAGCGGTGCTGCGCACGGATCGAAAGGGCGTCGCCTTCCCGCAGGATTTGATCGCCTCGCATACCGACATTTTTGCCGAAAGCCGCGCCAAGGAATTGCTGATCACGCCCAAGGGCGTGCGCATCGTGTGGCTGCTGGCCGAGGCCGAGCGCGCACGCTACGGCGTGTTCCGGCAGGCCGCATTCGGCGACACAAGGATCGATCCCGCTTTGATCGAACGATTGCTCGAGGTGGCGTCGAGGCTCCGCGACGCCATCAACCGGCGCGAAAGGCAAGCAGCATGACCGATGGCGTCGCTTCCTCCGCTCCGGCCAATCCTTATCTCGTGCTCGGCGCGGCGATCGTCTTGCCGGCAAGCGGTCATGTTATGCTTGGTGTGCCCGTGCGCGGCCTGCAGTTCCTGTTCTTCATGGTGATCCTTGGCTGGGTGACGGCCAAGGTGGCGCCCGCCGACGCCAGCTTCATCGGCCGCCATGCCGGCGGCTTCCTGATCTACGCGCTGTCGGTCCTCGACGCCTACAGGATCGCCCGCATCCGGCATGCGATCTGGGTTCACAAGGCGCGCCCGGGCGGCGATAGCGCCGACGGCAATGAGGCGTCCGAAATATAACTACAGGAAAATTTCTTTCATACCAATTGAATTCGGCTTAGTCATTGGGTACACCATCTGAGAGCCAAAAACGTCGGAGGCTGGCATGTGCGGAATCGTCGGACTTTTCTTGAAGGACAAGGCGCTTGAGCCGAAGCTCGGCGCCATGCTGTCGGAGATGCTGGTGTCGCTCAGCGACCGCGGCCCGGACAGCGCCGGCATCGCGATCTACGGCGCAGCAAGCGGCAATGAAGCCAAGATCACCGTGCAGTCGCCGAAGCCCGAGCGCGATTTCCGCGGCCTCGACATCGAACTCGCCAAGGCGATCGGCGCGCCGGTGGGCGTTGCCGTGAAATCGACGCATGCGGTGATCAGGACCACGCCGGACAAGGTCGACGCGGCGCGCGAGGCGCTGCAGTCGCTGCGGCCCGACATCCGCATCATGGGCGCCGGCGAAGCGGTGGAAATCTACAAGGAAGTCGGCCTGCCCGAAGCCGTCGTCGATCGCTTCGACGTGCGCTCCATGACCGGCACGCATGGCATCGGCCACACCCGCATGGCGACGGAATCGGCGGTCACCAGGATGGGCGCCCACCCCTTCTCGACCGGCGCCGACCAATGCCTGGTGCACAACGGCTCGCTCTCCAACCACAACAATGTGCGCCGCGAACTGATCCGCGACGGCATGACCTTCGAGACCGAGAACGACACCGAAGTGGCCGCCGCCTACCTCTCCAACCGGATGGCGCATGGCAAGAATCTCGGCGAGGCGCTGGAAGGCACGCTCTCCGACCTCGACGGCTTCTTCACCTTCGTCGTCGGCACCAAGAACGGCTTCGGCGTGGTGCGCGATCCGATCGCCTGCAAGCCCGCGGTCATGGCCGAGACCGACCAATATGTCGCCTTCGGCTCGGAATATCGCGCGCTGACCAAGCTGCCCGGCATCGACAATGCGCGGGTCTGGGAGCCTGAGCCCGCAACCGTTTATTTCTGGGAGCACTGAGCTGATGCCGGCAACCACAATGTCGAAGGCTGAGCGCGAGCAAGGCCATGCGAGGGTCTTCGACCTCTCCGAGCACTCGCTGCGCGAATTGAACCAGGCGCTGCACAAGCTCGCTCCCGGCTCGAACGAGACCGCCTGGGAAGTGCTCAACCCGAAGGGCAGCCACTCGGTCGCCGTCGGTGTCGACCAGCCGGTCACCATCGATGTTCGCGGCAGCGTCGGCTATTACTGCGCCGGCATGAACGACGGCGCTGCGATCACCGTGCACGGGTCGGCCGGCCCCGGCGTCGGCGAGAACATGATGTCGGGCTCGATCGTCATCAAGGGCGACGCCAGCCAATATGCCGGCGCCACCGGCCGCGGCGGTCTGCTGGTCATCGAGGGCAACGCCTCGTCGCGCTGCGGCATCTCGATGAAGGGCATCGACATCGTCGTGCACGGCAATATCGGCCACATGTCGGCCTTCATGGCGCAGTCGGGCAACCTGGTGGTGCTGGGCGATGCCGGCGACGCACTGGGCGATTCCATCTACGAAGCGCGGCTCTTCGTGCGCGGCAAGGTGGAAAGCCTCGGCGCCGACTGTATCGCCAAGGAGATGCGGCCCGAGCACATCGAGTTGCTGCAGGGCCTTCTCGACAAGGCCGGCGTCACCGGCGTCAAGGCGTCGGAGTTCAAGCGCTACGGCTCTGCCCGCAAACTCTACAATTTCAATATCGACAACGCCGACGCGTATTGAGGCAAGATGACCTACCGCAACCCGCCGACGACGCCGCGCAAATCCGCGACCTTCGACGACTACACGCTTTCGGAAATCCGCCGCGCCGCGGCGACAGGCATCTATGACATCCGCGGCGCCGGCGCCAAGCGCAAGCTGCCGCATTTCGACGATTTGCTGTTCCTCGGCGCGTCGATCTCGCGCTATCCGCTCGAAGGCTATCGCGAGCGCTGCGACACCTCGGTGGTGCTCGGTTCGCGCCATGCCAGGAAGCCGATCGAGCTGAAGATTCCGATCACCATTGCCGGCATGAGCTTCGGCTCGCTCTCCGGTCCGGCCAAGGAAGCGCTCGGCCGCGGCGCCACGCTCTCCGGCACCTCGACCACGACCGGCGACGGCGGCATGACCGAGGAGGAACGCGGCCATTCGAAGACGCTGGTGTACCAGTATCTGCCGTCGCGCTACGGCATGAACCCGCGCGACCTGCGCCGCGCCGACGCCATCGAGGTGGTGGTCGGCCAGGGCGCCAAGCCCGGTGGCGGCGGCATGCTTTTGGGACAGAAGATCTCCGACCGCGTCGCCGAGATGCGTACGCTGCCCAAGGGCATCGACCAGCGCTCGGCCTCGCGCCATCCCGACTGGACAGGCCCCGACGATCTCGAGATCAAGATCCTCGAGTTGCGCGAGATCACCGACTGGGAAAAGCCGATCTACGTCAAGGTCGGCGGGGCGCGGCCCTATTACGACACCGCGCTCGCGGTGAAGGCCGGCGCCGACGTCGTCGTGGTCGACGGCATGCAGGGCGGCACGGCGGCGACCCAGGAGGTGTTCATCGAGAATGTCGGCCAGCCGACGCTTGCCTGCATCAGGCCGGCGGTGCAGGCGCTGCAGGACCTCGGCATGCACCGCAAGGTGCAGCTCATCGTCTCCGGCGGCATCCGCAACGGCGCCGATGTCGCCAAGGCGCTGGCGCTCGGCGTCGACGCGGTGTCGATCGGCACGGCCGCGCTCGTCGCGCTCGGCGACAACGATCCACGCTGGGAAGCAGAATACAATGCGCTCGGCACCACCGCCGGCGCTTATGACGACTGGCATGAGGGCCGCGACCCGGCCGGCATCACCACGCAGGACCCCGAGCTGATGAAGCGGGTCGACCCGATCGCGGCCGGACGGCGGCTCGCGAACTATCTCAAGGTGATGACGCTGGAAGCACAGACCATCGCCCGCGCCTGCGGCAAGAACAGCCTGCACAATCTCGAGCCCGAGGATCTCGTCGCGCTCTCGATCGAGGCTGCCGCCATGGCCGGCGTGCCGCTCGCCGGCACCAACTGGATACCAGGGAAAACCGGCTTCTAGAACACCAACCAGCATCCAATTTCGCGAGGGAACTACATAAATGGGGAACGATCTCGCCGCATTCGCCAAGGAGAACGGCGTCAAATATTTCATGATCTCCTATACCGACCTGTTCAGCGGCCAGCGCGCCAAGCTGGTGCCGGCACAGGCGATCGCCGATATGCAAAAGGACGGCGCGGGCTTTGCCGGTTTCGCCACATGGCTCGATCTGACGCCGGCGCATCCCGACATGCTGGCGGTGCCGGATCCGGACTCGGTGATCCAATTGCCGTGGAAGCCCGACGTCGCCTGGGTGGCCGCCAACTGCATCATGGACGACAAGGAGGTCGACCAGGCGCCGCGCAACACGCTGAAGCGGTTGATCGCCGAAGCCGCGCGCGACGGCATGCATGTCAAGACCGGCGTCGAGGCCGAGTTCTTCCTGGTGTCGCCGGACGGCAGCGCGATCTCCGATCAATACGACACCGCCTCGAAGCCCTGCTACGACCAGCAGGCGGTCATGCGCCGCTATGACGTGATCGCCGAGATCTGTGACCACATGCTGGCGCTCGGCTGGGGCCCGTACCAGAACGACCATGAGGACGCCAACGGCCAGTTCGAGATGAACTGGTCCTTCGACCACGCGCTGGCGACCGCCGACAAGCATTCCTTCTTCAAGTTCATGGTCAAGTCGATCGCGGAGAAACATGGCCTGCGCGCGACCTTCATGCCCAAGCCGTTCCAGGGCCTGACCGGCAACGGCTGCCATGCGCACATCTCGGTTTGGGACGAGACCGGCAAGACCAATGTGTTTGCCGACAACACAATGGAGCTCGGCCTCTCGACCAAGGGCAAGAACTTCCTCGGTGGCATCATGAAACATGCCTCGGCGCTCGCCGCGATCACCAATCCGACGGTGAATTCCTACAAGCGCATCAATGCGCCGCGCACCATTTCGGGCGCGACCTGGGCGCCGAACACGGTGACCTGGACCGGCAACAATCGCACCCACATGGTGCGCGTGCCAGGCCCCGGCCGTTTCGAACTGCGTCTGCCGGACGGTGCCGCCAACCCGTATTTGCTGCAGGCCGTGATCATCGCCGCCGGTCTCGACGGCATCCGCTCAAAGGCCGATCCCGGCAAGCGCTACGACATCGATATGTATCAGCTCGGCCACACCGTCACGGACGCTCCGAAACTGCCGCTCAACCTGCTCGACGCGCTGCGCGAGTTCGACAACGACAAATCGCTCAAGGCGGCGCTGGGTGAGGAATTTTCGTCGGCATATCTAAAGCTGAAGCAACAGGAATGGAATTCCTATGCTTCGCACTTCACGCAGTGGGAGCGCGACCACACGCTGGATATCTAGAGCATCGGACCGAAAAGTGCGAAGCGGTTTCGGACAGATCCGATGCGTCGAGAAAGGTCCGGAGTGGGGCGAGCGGCCTTGGAATGATTTCATGAAATATTCGATCTTCTCGCTCGCCCGCGCCGCTCTTTCCGGCCACAAGAATTGGAAGCCGACCTGGCGCGACGCCACGCCCAAGGACCGCTACGACGTGGTGATCATCGGTGGCGGCGGCCATGGGCTGGCGACAGCCTGGTTCCTCGCCAGCGAGTTCGGCATCCGCAACGTCGCGGTGCTGGAAAAAGGTTGGATCGGCTCCGGCAATGCCGGCCGCAACACCACAATCATCCGCTCCAATTACGGACTCCCCGGCAACACCGGCTTCTACGAATTGTCGATGAAGCTGTGGGAGAGGATGGAGCAGGACCTCAACTACAACGCGATGGTCAGCCAGCGCGGCGTGCTCAACCTCTACCATTCCGACGCGCAGCGTGACGCCTTCGCGCGGCGCGGCAACACGATGCGCATCAAAGGCATCGATGCAGAGCTGCTCGACCGGGCGGCGCTGAGGAAGATGCTGCCTTTCCTGAATTTCGACAATGCGCGCTTCCCAGTGCAAGGCGGGCTCCTGCAGCGGCGCGGCGGCACGGCGCGGCACGACGCCGTGGTCTGGGGCTATGCGCATGCGGCGAGCGAACTCGGCGTCGACATCATCCAGAACTGCGAAGTCACCGGCTTTACCCGCGACGCCAACGGCAAGGTGACCGGCGTGGAGACCTCGCGCGGCAAGATCGGCGCCGGCAAGGTCGGCATGGCGGTCGCAGGCTCCTCGTCGCGGGTCGCGGCGATGGCCGGGCTGCGGTTGCCGATCGAAAGCCACGTGCTGCAGGCCTTCGTCTCGGAGGCGATCAAGCCGCTCTTGCCCAACGTCATGACCTTCGGCGCCGGGCACTTCTATGTCAGCCAGTCCGACAAGGGCGGACTGGTCTTCGGCGGCGATATCGACGGCTACAATTCCTACGCCCAGCGCGGCAACCTGCCAGTGGTCGAGGATGTCTGCGAAGGCGGCATGGCGCTGATCCCGATGATCGGCCGCGTGCGGCTGTTGCGCCAGTGGGGCGGCATCATGGACATGTCGATGGACGGCTCGCCGATCATCGACAAGAGCCCGGTCGACGGCCTTTATATCAATGCCGGCTGGTGCTATGGCGGCTTCAAGGCGACGCCCGGCTCGGGCTTGGTTTTTGCCCATCTCATCGCCCGCGATCAATCGCACAAGGAAGCCGCGCTTTTCGGCCTCGACCGCTTCCAGCGCGGCGCCATGATCGACGAGAAGGGCCAGGGCGCCCAACCGAACCTGCACTGATGACAGTCGGAAAACCATGCGCATAACCTGTCCCTTCTGCGGCGAACGCGAACTCGGCGAGTTCACCTATCTGGGTGACGCCAAGCCGCAACGCCCCGCGGCCGATGCCGGCGAGGACGCCGTCTACGACTACGTCTATCTGCGCGACAACATCGCCGGCTTGATGAGCGAGCACTGGTACCATGGCGGCGGATGCCGGGCCTGGCTGAAGGTCACGCGCAACACGCTGACGCATGAGATTTCGGCCGTTGAGCCGGCGGCGGGCGCCGGCGCCGCCAAGGTTGGTGCGTGATGCGCGGCAATCAGGCAAACCGGCTGACCAATGGCGGCCTCATCGACCGTTCGGCACCGTTGAACTTCCGTTTCGACGGCAAGACATTCTCCGGGTTCAAGGGCGACACGCTGGCGTCCGCGCTGGTCGCCAACGGCGTCAAGCTCGTCGGCCGCTCGTTCAAGTATCACCGTCCTCGCGGCATCCTGACCGCCGGATCGGAAGAGCCGAACGCCCTGGTCGAACTGCGTAGCGGCGCCAGGCGCGAGCCGAACACCAAGGCGACGACGGCCGAGCTTTATGAGGGCCTGGAAGCCGCCAGCCAGAACCGCTGGCCATCACTCAATTTCGACGTGATGGCGGTCAACCAGCTGTTTGCGCCGATCTTCGTCGCCGGCTTCTACTACAAGACCTTCATGTGGCCGGCGAAGTTCTGGGAATCAATCTACGAGCCGGCGATCCGCCGTGCTGCGGGCCTCGGTCGCGCCGCCCAGGTTCCCGACCCCGACCATTATGACAAGGCCTGGGCGCATTGCGACGTGGTGATCGCGGGCTCCGGCCCGGCCGGTCTCGCCGCTGCCCTTGCCGCAGGTCGCAGCGGCGCGCGCGTCATCCTTTGCGAAGAGGATTTTGTCCTTGGCGGGCGGCTGCTCGCCGATGGCGGCACGATCGATGGGCTGCCCGCGACCGAATGGGTTGCGCGCGCGCTTGCCGAACTGACAGCGATGCCGGATGTGCGCATCATGACCCGCACGACGCTGTTCGGCGTCTATGACGGCGGCACTTATGGCGCGATCGAGCGCGTCAACGACCATCTGCCGGTGCCGCCGGAGCATCAAGTGCGCCAGCGGCTGTGGCGCATCGTGGCGAAACGCTGCGTGGTCGCCGCCGGCGCGATCGAACGTCCCATCGTCTTTGCCGGCAACGACACGCCGGGCGTGATGATGGCGTCGGCGATGCGCAGCTACATCAATCGTTACGCGGCAACGCCAGCACGGCGTGTCGCGCTGTTCACCAACAATGAGGACGGCTGGCGCACGGTGGAAACCGCGCTCGGCGCCGGACTGCAGATCGCGGCGGTGATCGATGCGCGGGCGGAGGTCTCGCCCGCTCACCGTTCGCTTGCCTCCAAGAACGGATTCACCGTGCTCAACGGTTCGGTCAACGGCGTCGATGGCGGCAAGAACGGCATGCGCAAGATTTCCGTCTCGCTGACCGGCGGCGCGCGCGCCGAGGTCGAGGCCGACGGACTTGCGGTCTCCGGCGGATGGAACCCGGCGGTCGGCCTCACCTCCTACCATCGCGGCCGGCCGAAATGGCGCGATGACATCGCCGCCTTCGTGCCGGATGGCGCGCCACCCGGCGTGGCGGCGGCGGGCGCGGCGAACGCCGCCTTCGGTCTTGGCGCCTGCCTGCGCGAAGGTTTCGAGGCTGGCGCTGCCGCGGCGCGCGATGCCGGGCGCAGCGGCAGCACGGGCTTGATGCCGGTCGCCGACGACGAGGCGTTTTCGCTGACGCCGCTCTGGCATGTCACCGGCGAGGGCAAGGCCTTCGTCGACCAGCAGCATGACGTCACCGCTTCCGATGTCGAGCTGGCCCAGCGCGAGGGTTTTCAATCGGTCGAGCATCTCAAGCGCTACACGACGCTCGGCATGGCGACCGACCAGGGCAAGACCTCGAACGTCGCCGGCCTCGCCATCATGGCGGCGGTGAGCGGCAAGTCCATTCCGGAGACGGGCACGACCATCTACCGGCCGCCTTACGTGCCGGTCGCCATCGGCGCTTTCGCCGGCCGCCATCGCGACGAGAATTTCCACGCGACGCGGCTGACGCCGTCGCATCACTGGGCGGCCGAACAGGGCGCCGTCTTCGTCGACACCGGCTTATGGAAACGCGCACAGTGGTACCCCCGCGCGGGCGAGAAGGACTGGCTGGAATCGGTCACACGCGAGGTCAAGGCGGTGCGCGGCGGCGTCGGCTTCTGCGATGTCTCGACGCTCGGCAAGATCGACGTGCACGGCCCCGACGCCGGCGCCTTCCTCGACCGCGTCTACATCAATGCGTTCTCCAGTCTTGCCGTCGGCAAGGCGCGCTACGGGCTGATGCTGCGCGAGGACGGTATCGTCTATGACGACGGCACGACCTCGCGACTGGCCGAAGATCATTATTTCCTCACCACCACCACGGCGAAAGCCGGACTGGTGATGCAGCATCTGGAGTTCTGCCGGCAGGTGCTGTTCCCCGACCTGGACGTGCAGTTGACCTCGGTCTCCGACCAATGGGCGCAGTTCTCGATCGCCGGACCGAAGACGCGCGACCTGCTGAGGGAGATCGTCGATCCCGCGGAAGACCTTTCGAATGAAGGTTTTCCCTTCATGGGCGCGCGCGAGGTCAAGCTGCGCGGTGGCATGAAGGCCAGGCTGTTCCGCATCTCCTTCTCCGGCGAGATGGCGTTCGAAATTTCGGTGCCGGCCCGTTACGGCGAAGCGCTGGTTCGCAATCTGATGATCGCCGGCAAGCCATTCGGCGTGACGCCCTACGGCACCGAGGCGCTCGGCGTGATGCGCATCGAGAAGGGCCATGTCGCAGGGCCGGAGCTCAATGGCACGACCACAGCGGCCGATCTCGGGCTCGGCAAGATGATGTCGACCAAGAAGGATTTCATCGGCCGCGTCATGGCCGGCCGCGAGGCGCTGGTGGCGCCGAACCGGCAGGTCGTCGTCGGCATCAAGCCGACCGACAAGGCCCGACGCCTGCGCTCAGGCGCGCACATCATTCCCAAGGGCGAGACGCCTGGCCCCGACAACGACCGGGGCTATGTCACCTCGGTCTGTTTCTCGCCGGTGCTCGACCAGTGGATCGGGCTCGGCCTCGTCGAGCGCGGGCGTGAGCGCATCGGCGAGATCGTGCGCGCGCATGATCCGCTGCGCGGCGAAGACTATGATGTCGAGCTCTGCAATTCCGTCTTCTACGATCCGGATGGAGGGCGCCAGCGTGGCTGATTTTTCCTGGGACGTCCGCAGCCCGCTCGACCGCGCGCTGGTCGCCGGCCCTTATGGCGCGCCGGGCGAAGCCGGCGTGTCGCTGACGGAGATCCGCAATTTCGACCTCGTCCAGGTGATGGCGCGGCGCGGCAAGGCCGGCGAGATGGGGAAGGCCGCGAAAGCGCGCTTCGGTATCGCCGCGCCGGAGACGCCGAAGGCGGTCGGCACCGCCGACGCGACGCTGATCTGGTCTGGACCCGACCAGTTCTTCGTTTTGTCGAAAGGCGGCAGGCACTCGATCGAAGCACTTGCACCCGGCTTTGCCGGCTCGGCCTCGCTTTCCGACCAATCGCATGCGCGGGCGCTGATCAGCGTCTCCGGCGACAAGGCACGCGCGATGCTCGCCAAGCTGTCGTCGATCGACCTGCACCCCGATGTGTTCGGCGTAGGCGCAGCAGCGGCAACGTCGATGGATCACACCAGCATCACGCTGTGGCGCGGCAAGGATCGGGCCGACGGACACGCGGTGTTCAATCTGCTGGTGTTTGCGACCTTTGCCGAGAGCCTGTCGCATACGATGCTGGACTCGGCCGCCGAGTACGGCCTGACGATCGGCCACTCCGAGCAGCTGGCGTAGCGGTGCGCCCTCTCCTTCTCCCCTTGTTGTGGGAGAAGGTGGATCGGCGCGATAGCGCCGAGACGGATGAGGGGTGTTCCAGCGGAGTGAGACGCTGGCTTTTCCTGGAGCACCCCTCATCCGGCCGCTACGCGGCCACCTTCTCCCACAGGGGTGTTTGGACCGGGGACATCGCGAACAGGTGTGCGAGGACATCGCGAACAGTTTTGCGCGTTTTGCGCGAGGGGGTTCGGGATGCCATTCGAG
>NZ_FOVT01000008.1 GCF_900115245.1 Mesorhizobium sp. NFR06 | reverse complement strand
AGGCGCGTTTCGAACTCTATGTCGAGACCCAGCTTGCACCCGAGCTCAAACCGGGCGACGTCGTCATCCTCGACAACGTCGCCTTCCACAAGAGCGAGCGGGCGGCCGAACTGGTGCGCCAACGCGGTGCTTGGCTGCTGCCGCTGCCGGCCTACTCGCCCGATCTCAATCCAATCGAAATGGCCTTCTCGAAACTCAAGGCGCTGCTCAGAAAGAAGGCCGCGCGATCTTTCGACGCTTTATGCTGCGCTCTCAAGGACATATGCGACCTGTTCGATCCGATACAGTGCAGAAACTTCTTCAAAGCTGCCGGATATGAGGCCAATTAAACGCGACATGCTTTAAAGTATGCTGGCGCCTTGGCCACTGATCCGGACGGTCAGATAGATCACGATCCCTGACAGGATGGCGAACAGGCCGAGCAGCAGCGAGTCGGCGACACGGTAGAGCTTCAGCGCCTCTCGGATGTCGGTACTTTCGGCCTCGCGGCGGCCGCCTTCGCCCATATAGGCATCCTCGACGACCTCGCCGCCATAGCTGCGCGGTCCGGCCAGCGAAAGCCCCAGCGCGCCGGCCATTGCGGCTTCCGGCCAGCCGGCATTGGGCGAGCGGTGTTTCCTGGCATCGCGCCGCATGACCTGCCAGGCGCCGCACGGATCGGCGCCCGGGACAAGAAAGGCCGCCAGCACGATCAGCAGGCCGGTCAGCCGCGATGCGGGCAGGTTGATCAGGTCGTCGAAACGGGCGGCCGCCCGGCCGAATGCCTTATATCGCGGCGTGTGGTGGCCTATCATCGAATCGGCAGTGTTGGCGGCCTTGTAGGCCGCGCCGCCACCCAAGCCGCCCATGCCGGTCCAGAAGGCGGGCGCGACGATGCCGTCGGAGAAATTCTCGGCCAGGCTTTCGATTGCCGCGCGGGCGACGCCTGCCTTGTCGAGTTTTTCGGGATCGCGGCCGACGATGCGCGAAACGGCGATGCGGCCGAGCGTCAGGCCGCCGGTCTCCAGCGCGTCGGCGACATCCTCGACATGCTCCGCGAGACTCTTTTGCGACAGCAGCGAGGAGCCGAGGATGGCCGCTATGACCAGGCCCGACGGGAAGATCAGCCACAGCAGGACGTGCAGCGCCAGACCGACCAGGCCGGGCACCAGCAGGATGACCAGCAGCGCCTGCACGCCGCGGCGGCGACGCAATTCGTCGGAATCGGTCGCGCGGTTGAGCCTGCGATCGAGAAAGGATATCAGCCTGCCGATCCAGGTGACCGGATGGCCGATGGCGTTGAACAGCCAATCGGGATAGCCAAGGACACGTTCGACGGCGAGTGACAGGAAAGCGATCAGGATCGACATGAAGCTTCTAGGCGGCGCGATTGCGGCGGTTGATCATGGCGGCAGCCTTGGCCGCGCAATCGCGCTTTTTCCTCATGCGCCACAGCCTTTCGTGGATCTCTCGACAGGTATCAACCCGCACTCCTATCCGCTTTTCGAATTGCCCGCCACCGCCCTGTCGCGATTGCCGGAGGCAGGACAGCTGCGCGAATTGGCCGAAATTGCGGCTATCGCCTATGGCGCGCCGTCGGCGGCGCATGTGGCGGCGGCGCCAGGTACTCAGATTCTCCTGCCGCGCGTCGCCTCGCTGGTGCGGCCCGGCAAGGCATTGGTGGTTGGTCCGACCTATGCCGAACACGCCAGGGCCGCGGCCATTGCAGGCCATGCCGTGGCGGAAGTAAGCGATTTCGACGCGCTGGTCGACGCGGACCTTGCGGTGCTGGTCAATCCCAACAATCCGGACGGGCGAGTGATCGAAAAGGCGCGCCTGCTCGAGCTTGCCGCGCGGCTTCGCGCCAAGGGCGGGCTGCTCGTAGTCGACGAGGCGTTCATGGATGTCGGCCCGGCCGAGCAAAGCCTGGCCGGCGATGTCGGGGAAGGCGGTGTCGTCGTGCTGCGCTCGTTCGGCAAATTCTTCGGCATCGCCGGTGTGAGACTCGGCTTCGCGCTGGCAGATCCGCTGACGGCCGAGCGGCTGGATGCGCAGTTGGGTCCTTGGGCCGTGGCCGGCCCGGCGCTCGAATATGGCATCCGCGCCTTGTCGGATGCGAAGTGGCAGGCCGCCATGCGGCAACGCCTGGCGCAAGATGCCGGGCGGCTCGACGCGCTGCTTGGCCGATTCGATGTTGCGGTCGCCGGCGGCACCAGCCTGTTCCGCTATTTGTCGTTTGGTGAAGCCCCAAGCCTGTTTTTGGCTCTTGGAGAGCGCGGCGTGCTGGTGCGCCATTTTGCCGATCGGCCGCAGGCCCTGCGAATCGGTCTGCCGGGCAGCGAGGCGGAATGGCAGCGCCTTGAAGGCGCCCTTGCAGCGTGGGCCTCGCGGCGCGAGGATACGTCCAAGGAGATCGGAAAATGATCCATGTCTGTTCGCTGTCGAAAGTCGAGGAGACCGTGGCACGGACCGGTGCCGAACGGCTGCTGTCGCTGCTTGCCGCCGGTACGGAAGTGATCCGACCGGCGTCGATCCTCGAGCAAAACCATCTGCACTTGGTCATGCACGACATTGCCGTCGCACAGGATGGCATGACGATGCCCGGCGAGGAGCACGTCCGCGCCTTGCTCGACTTCGCCTATCTCTGGGACCGAGCCAAGCCGTTGGTGGTGCACTGTTATGCCGGCGTCAGCCGCTCGACCGCGTCGGCCTACATCATCGCCGCGGCGCTGGCGCCCAGGCGCGACGAGATGGAACTGGCGCGGACCCTGCGGTTTCTCTCGCCGACGGCCACTCCCAATCCGCGGCTGATCGCGGTTGCAGACACCTTGCTTGGGCGCGACGGCCGCATGATCGCGGCGATCGAGGCCATCGGCCGCGGTGCCGATGCCGTCGAAGGAATACCCTTCGAATTGGGGATTGAAGCCTAGATCGGGATGACGTTTCGTTGACTCGTCATCCTGATCTAACTCTTTGTTGGAGCATGATCTTTTCCGAAAGCCGGGTCCACTTTTCGGGATCATGCTCTAGGTCAAAGCGGACGCATCGCTACGACAGCCAGTCGGCAAGCTTCGCCTTACGCACATCCTTGACCAGGTTGATAAAACCGTCGGCCTGCATTTCCGCCGTCAGACGGCCTTTCTCAGCCGTTGCGATCGAGGCATCGCCGACCACGCCGTTCGGATTGAGATCGCTGGCGATCCAGGCAAAAGCATGCGTGCCGGTATGGCGCAGCAGGGCGAATTGCTTTTCGGCGCGTCCGACATTCGAGACGAAATTCTCCGCCTTGCCCATGTCGACGAGGTCGGGCCGGAAATGCAGCATCAGCGAGGTCTCGACGTCGCCGCCGTGGATGCCGTGACGGTCCTCGAGCTCGGTATACATGCCGGCCGGGCGACCAAAGCGTTGCCAACTCGTCTTCACCGACAGCATTTTCGCGCGCACCCGCAATTCGCGCGTGACGATGCCCATGATCTCCTCGTTGCCGCCATGCGAGTTGACGACGATCAGCTTTCTGACCCCAGCGCGCGCGACCGACAGGCCGAGTTCCGTCCAGGCATCGACCAGGGTGGTGGCCGGCAAGGTGAGCGTTCCCGGCGCATGCAGATGCTCGTTCGACTTGCCGACCGCCTGCACCGGCAGGATGCGGATGTCGAGATCGTCGGGCAGGCGAGCGATCACCGTCTCCAGCATGCCCGTCATGATCGAGGTGTCGGTCGAAACCGGCAGATGCGGACCATGCTGCTCGATCGCTGCCACCGGCAGCACCGCGATGGTCGCTTCGGCGTCGATCGCGGCATATTCGGTCGTCCGGTAGTCGCCCCACCACACACGTCTTGTCGTCACTGTCGTCTCCCGATGGCCCGCTGTCCGGATTGAGATGATCTAAAGCGCCTCGCGGTTGCGGGCAACCATCAGCCGGCAGCAAACACTTCCACCTCGACTTTGAATTCCGGGCGCGCGAAGCCGGAAACGATCATCAGCGTCGAGGCCGGCGCCGGATCGGAAAACAGCCTGTTGCGAACGTCCATATAGGGCTGCAGATGAGCGCGGTCGGTGACGAAGGCGTTGATGCGCACGATGTCGTTCAGCGTCAGGCCGGCTTCGCTCAGAATCGCTGAAATGTTCTTGAAGCAGAGTTCCGTCTGGGCCCCGGCATCCTCCGGCACGTCATCGTCGGGGCCGATGCCCAATTGGCCAGAGCATAGCACCAGGCGCTTTCCGGCCGGTATTTCGACGCCGTGGCTGTAGCGGGCGAAGGGCGGCTTGATCGACTTGGGGGCGAGGTATTTGAACATGGCATTCTCCTGTCGGTCGACAGCCTAGGGGCGGATTCATGAAACATTCAAGATGCAGTGCATGCCGCCCGGGCGATTATGGACAGGCGTTCAAAAAATAGGCACGATGCCTCGCGTACAGCATGACCCGTCCGGTCTCGGCAATGACTGTCGCACAAGCAGGCGGCCCAGGCGGTGGCATGTGTCTTGCTTCTTAAAACAATGGTGTCGAGCCCGGCGCGTCGCGCTGCCGGGCCAAGAGAGGGTGATGTTTATGATCGGACAAGGAAAGATCGTGGCGGGCGCCGTGGCGCTGCTGGCGGCAGGCACGCTGGGTGCGGCGGCGAACGAGAAGGTGACGTTCGGCACCAATTGGCTGGCCGAGCCCGAGCATGGCGGCTACTATCAGGCCGTAGCCGACGGCACCTATGCCGCCTGCGGCCTCGACGTCACCATCTTGCAGGGCGGCCCGCAGGTCAGCGGCAGGCCGATGCTGCTTGCCGGCAAGATCGATTTCTATATGGGCGGCAACCTGCTTTCGGCCTTCGATGCCGTGCAGCAGGGGATTCCGATGCGTGTCGTCGCGTCCGACTTCCAGAAGGATCCACAGGTCATCATGTCCCACCCCGGGGAGGGGCTCGACAAGTGGGAAGACCTGAAGAATGCCGACCAGTACATTATGGGTGACGAAGGCGCGCAGACCTTCTTCCAGTGGATGGTTACGGACCTGGGCTTCGATGCCGCGAAGCGCGTGCCCTACACCTTCAATCCGGCGCCCTTCATCGCCAACAAGAAATCGATCCAGCAGGGCTATGTCACGTCCGAGCCTTTTGCCGTGCAGAAGCAGGGCGGCTTCGTGCCGAACCAGTTCCTGCTCGCCGACTATGGCTGGGACACCTATGCGACGACCATAGAGGTGATGCAGGACACGATCGACAAGCGGCCTGAGGTGGTACAGTGCTTCGTCGATGGCTCGGCCAAGGGCTGGTACAATTATCTCTACGGCGACAACAAGGCCGCCAACGATATGATCAAGAAGGACAATCCGGATATGACGGATGAGCAGATCGCCTTCTCGATCGAGCAGCTGAAGAAGTTCGGCGTGGTCGATTCGGGCGATTCGGCAAAACTCGGCATCGGCGCCATGACCGAAGCCCGTATCCAGAGTTTTTACGACAAGATGGTCAAGGCCAAGGTGGCGCAGCCGGGCATCGACATCAAGAAGGCCTATACGCTGGCCTTCGTCAACAAGGGTGTCGGGCTGGAGCTGAAGAAGTAGGGCGGCCTGCCTGACATGATCCAGGAGAAGGTGGCGCAGACGCCGGCGGCATCAGGCGAAGCCCCGATGCTGCTTTCGTTGCGCAAGGTCGGCAAGGTCTTTTCCAACGGCGTGACGGCGCTGAGCAAGGTGGACCTGGCGATCCGCGAGGGCGATTTCCTCAGCCTGCTCGGCCCGTCCGGCTGCGGCAAGTCGACGGCGCTGCGGCTGATCGCCGGCCTGTCGACGCCGACCTCCGGCCAGCTCGACTGGCGCGGCTCGATCGATCGCTCGAACATCGGCTTCGTCTTTCAGGAGCCGACGCTGCTGCCCTGGGCCAGCGTTTTCGACAATGTCTGGCTGCCGCTCAGGCTGAAGGGCGTGTCGCGCGCCAGGGCCCAGCCCGCCGTGATGGACATGCTGTCGCGCGTCCATCTCACCGGCTTCGAGAATGCGGTGCCGCGCGAGCTTTCCGGCGGCATGAAGATGCGCGTCTCGATCGCCAGGGCCATGGTGACGAAGCCGCGCATCCTCTTGATGGACGAGCCCTTTGCCGCGCTGGACGAGATCACCCGCTTCAAGCTCAACAACGACCTTCTCGAGCTTTGGCAGGACGAGCGCTTCACCGTGGTCTTCGTCACCCACAGCGTGTTCGAGAGCGTGTTCCTGTCCAGCCGCGTCGTCGTGATGGCGGCGCGGCCGGGCCGGGTCCACGGTGAGCTTGCAATCGAAGCGCCTTATCCGCGCGACGAGGCGTTCCGCACCTCACCCGACTACGCCGCACTTTGCCGGCAGGCCTCGGACGTGCTGGTCAATGCCATCAACTCAACCGCCGGATCGCACCATGACGGCCATTGAAGACACCGCGCTGAAGCTCGATCCCGAGGAGGCGCGCCGCGTGCGCCAAGAGCGGCTGGAGCGCATCGGCAAATGGGTGCTGCCGCTGGCGATCATGGTGCTGGCTATCTGGCTGTGGGACCGCATCTGCGTCTGGAACGAGATCCCGCAATACATATTGCCGCGGCCGGGCGTGGTGCTGCAGACGCTGCACAACGACGCTGGCCTGTTGTTCTCCTCGTTGCTGGTGACGCTTCGGATCACCTTCCTCAGCCTGCTGCTCGCCGTCATCGGCGGCGTCGGGCTGGCGGTGCTGTTCGCACAGTCGAAATGGGTGGAGATGTCGTTCTTCCCCTTCGCCATCGTGCTGCAGGTGACGCCGATCGTCGCCATCTTCCCGTTGATCAACATCTACATCGACAACCAGACGACCAAGCTTCTGCTCTGCGCCTGGATCGTCGCCTTCTTCCCGATCCTGTCCAATACCACGCTGGGGCTCAACTCGGTCGACCGCAACCTGCGCGACCTGTTCAAGCTCAACGGCGCGACGCGCTGGCAGCAATTGCGCTACCTGCGCCTGCCGGCGGCAATGCCCTATTTCCTCGGCGGGCTGAAGATCGCCGGCGGCCTGTCGCTCATCGGCGCGGTCGTGGCCGAATTCGTCGCTGGCGCGCAGGGGCAGTCGTCCGGGCTTGCCTCGCGTATCATCGAGGCCGGCTACCGGCTCAACGCGCCACGCCTGTTCGCGGCGCTGATCCTGATCTCGCTCACCGGCATCCTGATCTTCCTGGTGCTGTCGCTGGTGTCGCATCTCATCCTGCGCCGCTGGCACGAGAGCGCGCTGAAGCAGGAGCGCTAAGATGGGTGACGCAGCAAAGGAAATCGCGAAGAGGACCAGATCTTGATACCTGCCTCTGGTTCCTACCAGCTTACGAACGTCCGTGTTCATCGGTCGCTGACGCCCGGCTTTGCCGAACCGTTCGACGCGGATGGTTTCGCGCTTGCCGACATGTCCGTCGCCGACGGCAAGATCGCGAGCATCAGGGCGCGCGGAAGGTCGGCGCAATCCGATGCGATCGACCTTGCCGGCCGCATCGTGCTGCCGTGCTTCGTCGACTGCCACACCCATATCGACAAGGGCCATATCTGGCCGCGCATGCCCAATCCCGACGGCACCTTCATGGGCGCGCTCACCGCCACCGGCGCCGACCGCACCTCGCGCTGGAGCGCGGAGGACGTCGCGCGCCGCATGGATTTCTCGCTGCGCTCAGCCTACGCGCATGGCACGAAAGCCTTGCGCACGCATCTCGACAGCGTGCCGCCGCAGGAAGAGATTTCCTGGCCGGTGTTCGAGACGATGCGGGAGAGATGGCGCGGGCGCATCGACCTGCAGGCGGCCTGCCTGCTCGGCATCGAAGGCGTGCGCGACAAGGCGTGGTTCGAGCGGCTGGCGAAGCGCGTCGCCGCGGCCAAGGGCGTGCTTGGCGTCGTCACCTATATGGTGCCGGATCTGGAGGAGTTGCTCGACGAGGTCTTCGGCCAGGCGATCAAGCATGGCCTCGACCTCGATTTCCATGCCGACGAGACCGACGACGTCGCGGCGATCTCGCTGAAGAAAATCGCCGAGGCCTCGTTGTGGAACGGGTTCGACGGCAACATTCTGGTCGGCCATTGCTGCTCGCTGGCTCGGCAGCCGGACCTCGAGGTTCTCGACACGCTGGACAAGGTGGCGAAGGCAGGGCTCGCCGTGGTGTCGCTGCCGATGTGCAACCTCTATCTGCAGGATCGCCGCAACAATGGAACGACGCCACGCTGGCGCGGCGTGACGCTGCTGCATGAGATGAAGGCGCGCGGCATCAAGGTGGCGGTCGCTTCCGACAACACACGTGACCCGTTCTACGCCTATGGCGATCTCGACATGCTGGAAGTCTACCGCATGGCGACGCGCATCCTGCATTTCGACCATCCGGTCGGCGACTGGCCGAAGGCGGTGGCGGCGACGCCGGCGGAGGTGATGCGGCTCGACGGCGCCGGCACGCTCGCTGCCGGCGGCAGCGCCGACTTCATCGTCTTCAAGGGACGGAGCTGGACCGAATTGCTGTCGCGGCCCGAATCGGATCGCATCGTGGTGCGCGAGGGCAGGGCGATCGAACGCCAACTGCCCGACTATGCCGAACTCGACGAACTGATGGTGTGACAATGGATATTGGGGCGCTGAAGCGCGATCTCGATGGGATCAAGGTCGACGATCATCCGGCGATCGTCCAGCAGAAGAGTCGCGATTTCTACTGGTACAGCCCGGTGCTGAAGGCGCAACTCGACCATGTCAAAGGCGATCTCATCGTCACGCCGAAGAACGAGGACGAAGTCGTCCGCGTGCTCGCCGCTTGTCACCGGCTCGGCGTTCCGGTGACGCCGCGCGGCAGCGGCACCGGCAATTACGGCCAGGCGATGCCGCTGTCGGGCGGCGTGGTGCTCAACCTCGCCGAGATGAACGAAGTCAAGACGATCGCGCCGGGCCGCGTGGTGACCGGGCCCGGCGCGGTGCTCGCCGATATCGACAAGGCGACACGAGCGCATTCCGGTCAGGAACTGCGCATGTCGCCTTCCACTTACAACACGGCCTCCATCGGCGGCTTTGTTGCAGGAGGCTCCGGCGGCATCGGTTCGATCCGTTGGGGCGGGTTGCGCGACCTCGGCAATGTCATTCGTCTGCGGACCGTGACGATGGAGGCCGAGCCGCGCGTCATGGCGCTGACCGGCGAGGAGGTGCTGAAGGTCATGCATGCCTATGGCACGAATGGCATCATCACCGAGGTCGAGATGCCGCTGACGGCCTCCTACGACTGGATCGACGTCATCGTAGGCTTCGACGATTTCATGGATGCGGCCGGCTTCGGCAACGACCTTGCCGTCCAGGACGGCATATTGGCGAAGCTGATCACGCCTATCGCGGCGCCGATCCCTTACGACTATTTCAAACGGCACCAAAAATTCTTCCGGCGCGAGCAGAGCATCGTGGTTTGCATGATCGCGCCGCATGCGATGGATGCCTTCGACGCCTTCGTTCGCAATGGCAAGGGCGAGATCGTCTTCCGGGCCGACCGGGAGACCGACCTCAAGGGCCTGCCGCCTGCCTATGAGCTGACCTGGAACCACACGACCCTGCGCGCGATCCGTGTCGATCCGACCATCACTTACCTGCAGGCGCGCTATCCGTCGCCGGACCATCTCGCCCACGTCAAGGCGATGGTCGAGCGTTTCGGCGACGAGGTGCCGGCGCATCTCGAATTCATCCGCTTCGACGGCGCCATCGGCGCCGCAGGCCTGCCGCTGGTGCGCTTCACCACGACGGAACGGCTGGACGAGATCATCCGCATCCACGAGGATAATGGCTGCTGGATCTTCAATCCGCACCGCTACACGCTGGAAGAAGGCGGCATGAAGCGGACCGACGATGTCCAGCTTGCCTTCAAGCGCGAGACCGACCCGCAAGGCCTGCTCAACCCCGGCAAAATGATCGCCTGGGAAAACCCGGATTACGACTACCGTTCCGGCAAGTCGTTCCTGTTCAAGGGGCTGCAGAGGGCGAGCTAGGTCGATGAGCGGACGGCGCCGTACCCCCCTCTGGCCTGCCCGCCACATTGGCGATTGGCGAAAGCCATGGCGGCGTCGGATCTCCCCCCTTGAGGGGGAGATGGCCGGCAGGCCAGAGAGGGTCGCTTCTTATAGAGCGCCGTCGGACGTCGCGGAGGGCGTTGGCGCTCCATGCGAGGCGACCCCCTCTGTCGCCCACGGCGACATCTCCCCCTCAAGGGCGGAGATTTGGCGCCAGGCAATGGGGGCGCCTGACGCTGACCTGCGGGATGTTCGCCCGTGAAAATCCTCGTGCTATACGCTCACCCGGTCGAGACCAGCTTCAATGCCGGTCTGCACCGCACGATCGTCGAGCGGCTGGAAGTGGCGGGCCATACAGTCGACGATTGCGATCTCTATGCCGAGGATTTCGATCCCAGGCTGACGCGCAGGGAGAAACTGGACTATCATATCCAGCGCAGTTCTGCGGATCCGGCCGCGCCTTATATCGAGCGCCTGCTGAAAGCCGAGGCGCTGGTGCTGTCTTTCCCGGTCTGGAACTACGGCTACCCGGCGATCCTCAAAGGCTTCTTCGACCGCGTGTTCCTGCCCGGCGTGTCGTTCAAGCTGGTCAACGGCAAGGTGCAGCCGACGCTGCACAACATAAGCAAGCTTGCGGCCGTCACCACCTATGGCGGCAGCCGTTTTCGTGCCATGCTGATGGGCGATCCGCCGCGCAGGATCGTCAAGCGCATGCTGCGCGCCACCATCAAGCCTGGCGCTCCCATCTCCTATCTCGCGCACTACTCGATGAACCTTTCGACCGACCAGACGCGCAACGCCTTCGTGGCGAAGGTCGCGGCCAGCATGGATCAATTCTGATGCGCGTGCTGGTGGTCTATTGCCATCCGGTGCCGCAAAGCTATTGCGCGGCGATCCGCGACACCGCCGTCGAGGTGCTGAAGGGTCGCGGTTGGGACGTGCGGCTGCTCGACCTTTATGCCGAGAATTTCGATCCGGTGATGAGCTGCGAGGAGCGGCGCTCCTACAACGACCGTGCGCCGGACGATGCTGCGCTTCAGCCGCATTTCGAACTCCTGAAATGGGCGCAGGCAATCCTCTTCATCTACCCGACATGGTGGTACGGGCTGCCGGCGATGCTGAAGGGCTGGTTCGACCGGGTTTGGGCCACCGACATCGCCTTCCAGCTGCCGGCAGGCAAAGGGAGGATCAAGTCGCTGATGAGGCATGTGACCAAGGTCGGCGTCGTCACCACCTGCGGCGCGCCGACCTGGTGGAGCGTCGTCGTCGGCCAGCCAGGCCGCAAGACCATCCTGCGCGGCATGCGCGCGCTCTGCGCCACGCGCTGCAAGACGTTCTTCCTGGCGCATTATCTGATGGATTCGTCGACGCCGAAGAGCAGGGCGGCGTTCCTGGCGAAGGTGAGGGCGAGGCTGGAGAGGTTTTGAGATTGGCTTTCTTCGCCCCGTTTACGGGGAGAAGATGGCGGCAGCCAGATGAGGGGCGGCGCGAACATACGAGAGACTGGCGCTGCCCCTCATCCGCCCTCGGGCACCTTCTTCCCGTTGAACGGGGAGAAGGAAGAGATCACATCCTCACCCGTTCCGCCTTGGGGTCATACATCGGCTTCAGCGAGGCCCCCGCGGCAAAGCGTTCGCCGGCGATCTCGACCTCGTAGGATGAGCCAAGCAGGTCCGCCTCGCTCTCGCCGCGGCACGGCACATAGCCGAGGCCGATCGCGCCGCCGAGATGGTGGCCGTAATTGCCAGATGTGATCGGGCCAACGATTTTGCCGTCGCGTACGATTGCCTCGTTGTGGAAGAGCAAAGGCTGCGGATCCTTCAAGCGGAACTGAACCAGGCGCCTGTTCAATCCGCCTTCTTTCTTCCGGAGCACGGCGTCGCGGCCGATGAAGTTGGGCTTGGCCGTCTTCACCGCGAAGCCCAGGCCCGCTTCCAGCACATTGTCCTCATCGGTGATGTCGTGGCCGAAATGGCGGAAGGCCTTTTCGATGCGGCAGGAATCAAGGGTGTGCAGCCCGCAGAGTTTCAATCCGACATCCGCGCCGGCTTCAGTGATCGCTTCGAAGACGTGAGCGGCCTGTTCGGTCGAGACATAGAGCTCCCAGCCGAGCTCGCCGACATAGGTGACGCGGTGCGCGCGAGCCAGCCCCATGCCGATCTCGATCTCCTGAAAGGTGCCGAACGGATTTGCTTCGTTGGAGAAATCGTTCGGGCTGACCTTCTGGATCAGTTTTCGCGAGTCCGGACCCATCAGGCAGATGACGGCTTCAGCGGCGGTCACGTCGGTGATGACGACGAAGTCGTCGGCGACATGCCGCCTCAGCCAGGCAAGGTCGCGCTGCAAGGTGGCGCCGGGCACGACGAGAAAGTAGGCCATCTCCGAAAGCCGGGTCACCGTAAGATCGCTCTCGATGCCGCCCCTGGCGTTGAGCATCTGCGTATAGACGATCTTGCCCGGCGCCACGTCCATGTCGTTGGCGCAAAGCCTTTGCAGGAAGGCACAGGCGTCGCGGCCCTCGACGCGAATCTTGCCGAACGAGGTCATATCGAACAGGCCAACGCCGTTGCGGACCGCAAGGTGCTCCTCGCGCTGGTTGTCGAACCAGTTCTGCCGCTTCCAGGAATAGCGGTATTCGCGTTCCTGGCCCGGCCTGGCGAACCAGTTGGCGCGCTCCCAACCCGCCACTTCGCCGAACACGGCGCCGCGCGCCTTCAGATGCTCATGCAGGGGCGAGCGGCGCACGCCGCGCGACGTCGCCATCTGGCGGTAGGGGAAATGGTCGGCATAGAGCAGGCCGAGCGTTTCCGAGACGCGCTCTTTCAGATAGCGGCGGTTCTTCTGGAAAGGCTGGGCGCGGCGGATATCGACCTCCCAGAGGTCGAAGGGCGCCTCGCCGTCATTGATCCATTGCGCGAGCGCCATGCCGGCGCCGCCGGAGGAGACGATGCCGATCGAATTGTAGCCGGTCGCCATCCAGTAGCCGGAGAGCTCCGGCGCTTCGCCGAGATAGTAGCGGTCGTCCGGCGTGAAACTCTCCGGACCGTTGAAGAAGGTGTGGATGCCGGCGGTGCCCAGCATCGGCATGCGGTTGACGCCCATTTCCAAGATCGGCTCGAAATGGTCCATATCCTCGGGCAGCTGGTCGAAGCAGAAATCCTCGCGGATGCCGTCCATGCCCCAGGGCTTCGCCACTGGCTCGAAGGCGCCGAGCATCATCTTGCCGGCGTCCTCCTTGTAATAGGCGCACTCGTCCGGCACCCGCAGCACCGGCAGGCGGGAGAGGCCGGGGATCGGTTCGGTGACGAGATAGAAATGCTCGCAGGCATGGAGCGGGATAGTGACGCCGTTCTGCCGCCCGAGCTCGCGCGCCCACATGCCAGCGCAATTGACGACGATGTCCGTCTCGATGGTGCCTTGGTCCTCGCCTTGCGCCCAGGAGACGCCGGAGACGCGGCCGTTCCTGGTGTGAACCTTGGTGACCTTGACGTTTTCGATGATTGTCGCACCGCGCTGGCGCGCACCCTTGGCCAATGCCATGGCGATGTTGGCGGGGTCGCACTGGCCGTCGAGCGGCAGATGCACGGCGCCGACCACGTCGGACACGTTGAGATGCGGATACATTTGCTTGACTTCGCTCGGCGAAATCTCGCGCACATCGACATCGAAGGCGCGGGCGAGCGATGCCTGCCGATAGATCTCGTGCTTGCGCTCTTCCGTCAGCGCCACGGTGATCGAGCCGACCTGGCGCATGCCGGTGCCGACATCGGTCTCGGCTTCGAGCTTGACGTAAAGGTCGGCCGAGTACTTCGCCAGCCGCGTCATGTTCTGCGAGCCGCGCAACTGGCCGATCAGGCCGGCGGCGTGCCAGGTCGTGCCGCTGGTGAGCTGCTTGCGCTCGAGAAGCACGATGTCGGTCCAGCCAAGCTTGGCCAGATGGTAGGCGACCGAGCAGCCGGAAACGCCGCCGCCGATGATCACCGCGCGAGCTTTGCTGGGAACGGCTTTGCTCATGCGGCCTCGCGGCGATAGTTGGAAACGAAGCGGCGCACGCGGAGTGCGGCTTCCCTGAGGATGGGTTCGGGCTGGCAGAGGCTGATGCGGACGTGACCGGCGGCGGCTTCGCCGAAGCTCGATCCGGGCATGACGCCTACCTTTTCCTGATCGAGCAGCGCCCAGGCGAATTTTTCGTCGTCGGGCTCGACGGCGGAGACATCGAGCATGATGAACATGCCGCCTTCGGAGCCGCGCACGGTGACCTCGTTGGCGCCGCGTAAGGCATCGAGGAAGACGGTGCGTCGCGCGGCGTAGCGCTCGGCGATGTCCTTCACGCCATAGTGGTTCTCCAGCGCTTCGGCGCAGGCGATCGAGATGAAGGCAGGCAGCCCGTAGGTCGTCACCAGGTTGAGGTCGGTCATCAGCGCGATCATCGCTTTAGGCCCGGTCAACCAGCCCATGCGCCAACCGGTCATGCCATGGCTCTTCGACATCGAGTTGATGACCAGCGTGCGCGCGGCCATGCCGGGCAGCGAACGCGGCGAGACGTGCTCGCCGCCGCCGAGCGTCCAGTAGACCTCGTCCGACAACAGCCAGAGATCGTGCTCGGTGCAGATTTCCGCCAGCTGTTCGAGACGCTCACGCGAATAGACCGCCCCGGTCGGGTTGTTCGGGGTGTTGATCAGGATGGCGCGCGTGTTGGGCCTCAACGCGGCGCGGATCATCTCGGCGCGCGGCTGGAAGCCGTCTTCGGCCGGTGTTTCGACCACGGTGAAACTGGCGCCCGCGGCGCTGAAGGTGTTGGGGTAGGTGGCGTAATAGGGCGCGACTACGATGGCGTGATCGCCCGGGTCGAGCACACCCTGCACGGCGGCATAAAGCGCTGCCTGGCCGCCCGGCGTGGCGATGACCTCGTCGGGTTCCGTCGGGACGCCTGTGCAGGCGGTCGCGGCAGCGGCCATCGCCTTGCGCAGACGCGGCAGACCGGGCAGCGGCGTATAGTGGTGATTGCTGCCGCGCACGGCGGCTACGCAGGCCTCGATCGTTTCGGAAGGCGTGTCGAAGTCGTGGTCGCCGACCGAAAGCACGATGATGTCCTCGCCGGCGGCCCGTCGGGTCCAGGCCGCGAAATGGACTTCCCAGCCATCCTTGCCCGAAGGCACGATACCAGTAATGCGCTTTGACGGTTTTGGCATCAGGAGACTCCCGAAATCTGGTGGCCGGCCTGCGTAAGCTTGTCGCGCAGGGCGGCGATATGGGCGGGGCCGACCTCGCAACAGCCGCCGACAATGCCGGCGCCGACATCGACCCAGCCGACGGCCTGGTCCGCATAGGCTTGCGGATCGAGATCATGGCGGGTGTGCAGCACATCCACCGTCCCGCCATGCTTCAGCGCCTCCACCGAAGTGAAGCCATTGGCATAGGCGCCCACCGGCCCGCCCAGGGCGACGAGTTCGGGCAAGGCGGTGGCGATGGCTTCGGGCCGGCAGCAGTTGAGCAGCCGAGCCGCGACCGGCAGGTCGCCGAGGGCGTTAGCCGCGGCAGCAATGGTTTCGCCGCCGCGCAGGCGCGGCGTGCCATGATCGGCGAGCGTCCAGGACACCCATACGGGCTTGCCGCTTTCCGAAGCCGCGGTGACCGCCGCGCGCGCCTCCTCGGCGGAAGCCATTGTCTCGCACAGGAACAGATCGACGCCGTCTGTCTGCTCGGCGACGATGCGGCGATAGATATCGAGTGTGTCCTCGAAGGAGATGGTCAGTGCCGGCGCGTAGCTGCCGAATAGAGGCGACAGGCAACCGGCGATGGCAGTGTCGCCGGCCTCGTCGCGAGCCTGGCGCGCCAGTTCGATGCCGCGCTTCTGCAAAGGCTTGAACAGATCTTCTGCGCCCTCGCGCGCCAGGCGCTCCGGCGTTGCCGAATAGGTGTTGATGGTGATGACACGCGCGCCGGCACGGATGAATTCCGCATGCAGGCCGCGCACCAATTCCGGCTCGTCGATCAGCACCCTGGCCGACCATAACGGCGTGGGCTCGGACCTGCTGCGCCGGACCAGTTCCTGCCCCATGCCGCCGTCAGTGAGGATGACGGAGGTCATGCCCGCAACCTCTGGTTCTTCGGATCCCACAGCGGCTCGTCGTTCTGCACGACCGCCTTGAAGCGATCACCAAAAATCTCGACCTCGACGGCGGTGCCCGGTTCGGTGAGATCGGTGCGCAGCATGCCGAGCGCGATCGATCTTTCGACGCGATGACCCCAGCCGCCGGATGTCGTTTCGCCGACGATCCTGCCGTCATGCCAGAGCGTCGACATATAGGGCGCGTCGCAATCGCCGGGGTTCTCGACGACCAGGGTGACGAAGCGTTTCTTCACGCCTTGCTGCTTTTCGTTGAGCAAAGCCGCCTTGCCGCGGAAGTCTGGTTTATCCCATTTGACGAAGCGCTCCAGTCCGCCTTGCAGGATCGAATAGTCGGTCGAAAGGTCGCCCTTCCAGGCGCGGTAGCCTTTTTCCAACCGCAGTGAATCCAGCGCATACATGCCGAACGGCTTCAGCCCGTGCTTCTGGCCGGCGGCCCAGACGGCGTCGAAGACAGTCGCCGTGTCCGCGACCTTGGTGTGGATCTCCCAGCCGAGCTCGCCGGCGAAGGAGACGCGCACCAGTTTCGCCCAGCGCCCGGCGATGGTGGTTTCCTGATGTGTCAGCCAGGGCAGGGCAAGATCGGCATCGCAGACCTCGGCCAGGATCTTGCGCGAGTTCGGGCCTGCGAGGATCTGGGTTGAATATTCTTCCGTCCGGTCGGTCAGCGTGAAGGCCGCGTCAGCGGGCATGCGCGATTTCAGCCATTCGAAGTCGTGCCACTGCGCCACCGCCGCGGTGATCAGCGTCATCAGCTCCTCGCCATGGCGCACGACCGACATTTCGGTGACGATGCGGCCCTTGTCGTCGGCGAAATAGACGAGGCCGATGCGGCCTGGCTTCGGCACCAAACCGGTGACCTGCTTTGCCAGCCACTCGGCCGCGCCGGCGCCATCAAGATTGAAGCGGGAGAAGCCGGGCAGGTCGAGGATGCCGGCGGCGTCGCGCACGGCCAGGCATTCCTCGCGCACGCGATTCTGCCATGGTCCGTCGCGGCGGAAGGTCAGTGTCGCTTCCTCGGACGTATCGTCGCCCGGCCCGGCATACCAGGTGGCGCGCTCCCAGCCGTTATAGGCGTCGAACTGGCCGCCCAGCGCCTTGATGCGATCGTGCAGCGGCGACAGCTTGCGATTGCGTCCCTCCGGCCAGGCATGGCGCGGGAACTGGATGGCATATTCGTTGCCGTAGATCTCCATGCCCTTGGCGAGGCAATAGTCGGGCGCGGAGGCAAAAGACGTGAAGCGGCGCGGATCGCAGGACCACATGTCCCATTCGGTCTGGCCCTCGGTCACCCACTCGGCCAGCACCTTGCCGGCGCCGCCGCCCTGGGCGATGCCGAAGGTGAAGACGCAGGCCTCGAAGGCGTTCGGCACGCCGGGCATCGGCCCGATCAGCGGGTTGCCGTCCGGCGCGTAAGGAATCGGTCCGTTGATCACCTTGGACAGGCCCGCGGTGCCGAGGATCGGCACGCGGGCGACGGCGTCGGCGAGGTAGTGCTCGAGACGGTCGAGATCGTCGGGGAACAGCTGGAAGGAGAAATCCTCCGGCATCGGATCGCTGTGGGTCGCCCAATGCGCACGGCAATTGCGCTCGTAGGGGCCGAGGTTCATGCCGGTCTTTTCCTGGCGCAGGTAATAGGACGTGTCGACGTCGCGCAGCAACGGCAGCTTGCGGCCCTGTTCCTTCGACCAGGCTGCGAGCTCGGGAATTTCCTCGAACAGGATATACTGATGGCTCATCACCATCATCGGCACTTGTCGGCCGAACATTTTGCCGACTTCGGCGGCGCGATAGCCGGCGGCGTTGATGACGATCTCGCAGCGGATTTCGCCTTGCGGCGTCGCGATCACCCATTCGTCGTTCTCGCGGCGGACGCCGGTGACCGGGCAGAAGCGGATGATTTTCGCGCCCATGTCGCGCGCGCCCTTGGCGAGCGCCTGCGTCAACTGCGCCGGATCGATGTCGCCGTCGCTCGGGTCGTAGAGCGCGCCCTTCAGCTCATGCGTTTCGATGAAGGGATAGCGGCGCGTGATCTCATCGAGGCCGACGACGTCGATGTCCATGCCCTGATAGCGGCCCATGCCCTTGGCGCGCTGGAATTCCTGCATGCGCTCCTTTGTATGGGCAAGCCGGAGCGAGCCGGTGACGTGGTAGTTCATCGGGTAGTCGACGGCTTCAGCCAGGCCCCGGTAAAGCTCGGTCGAATAGCGCTGCATGTTCATCAGCGACCACGACGAGGAGAAGGTCGGCACGTTGCCGGCGGCATGCCAGGTCGAGCCGGAGGTGAGCTCGTTCTTTTCCAGCAGCACGCAGTCGGTCCAGCCCGCCTTGCAAAGGTGGTAGAGCGAGGAGGCGCCGACGACACCGCCTCCGATGATCACCACGCGTGCCGTGGTCGGCAAACCGGCCATGTTTCTTCCTCCATTCAAGCGCGTTGAAACGCGCTTTCTTTTCTTTGATTCGATGCAGGTCGTGTCCCAAAACCGCTGCGCAGTTTTGGGCGGCATGCATCGGTTCAGTACACCGGTGGTGAAACCACCCAGATGACGACCGCCGGCTCGGTGCCCGGATTGCGCCAGCGGTAGGGCTTGCCCTCGAACCGGAACGAGTCGCCTTCGCCAAGCCGGTGCCAGACGCCTGCTATCTCGATGTCGAACAGTCCGGAGGCGATGTATCCGGCCTCCTCGGTCGGTCGCAGCGCGGCTGCCTTCATCTCGGCGCCGGGCGCGAACACAGACCGCACCACCTCGAAGCTACCGCCGAGATCGGGCGACAGAAGCTCCTCCACCAGGCCGGATTCACTTGTGCCAAGCACGCGGCGGCGGCCGGCGCGCACGATCACGCCGCGCTCTTCTTCGACAGGTACGTCATGGCTGAAGAACAGGCTGATCGACACGCCGAAGAGATTGGCAAAAGCCCTGAGATCGCCGAGCGAGGGGATCGAGAGACCGCGCTCGACCTGGCTGACCCAGCCGACCGAACGGCCGAGCTTGAGGGCGATTTCAGCGAGTGTCAGGCCGCGCGCCTTGCGCAGCGCGCGGATGTCGCCGGCCAGCAGCCGGTCGCCATTGTCCTGCTCCGATCTGGCCGCGGTCGGGGTCAATCGTCTCTCGTGAAAAAATCTGGATCAATTTCATGAGAGAGCAAATCCATGAAAAAATCAAGAGGATTTTCATAGGCCACAAGATTTGCTTGCGCGATTTCGGCGGTTGATGCAAAGGCTCGCGCACGAACGGCGGGTGGGGCGCCCGGTCGGGGACCAGTTTTAGCTTATAGTCTGCGGATGGTCATGAGGGAAACCGGGTTGCGGGTTTCCGGCCATGCGTAAAGGGACGGCCCATGCTCGAGAAGAACATCTGGATCGCGTCGGATGCGGCGGTCGTCGACGAGGCGATCATGTCGCGCCGGTCGGTGCGCGCTTTCCTGCCCGATATGGTCGATGACGACACGATCCGCGCGATACTGGCGGTCGCCGCGCGGGCGCCGTCCGGCACCAACATGCAGCCCTGGCGCGTCTATGTGACAAAGGGCGAGGTCAAGCAGCGCATCAGCGACGCGATCCTCAACTCAGGCATTCGCGCCGAAAAAGCCGAGTGGGACGAGTATCGCTACTATCCCGACCAGTTCTTCGAACCTTACCTCACCCGTCGCCGCGCCAACGGCTTCGGGCTTTACGGCGCGCTGGGCATCGGCCGGCGCGAAGTCGACAGGATGCGCGCCCAGCACGACCGGAACTTCATCTTTTTCGACGCGCCGGTCGGCATGATCTTCACGATCGACCGGAGGCTGAACCAGGGGTCCTGGATCGACTACGGTATGTTCCTGCAGAATATCATGGTCGCTGCGCGAGGCAGGGGACTGCACACTTGCCCGCAGGCGGCCTTCGCGCCCTATCATCGGCAGATCCGGCCGGTGCTCGACATTCCCGACGAGGAGATCGTCGTCTGCGGCATGGCGCTCGGCTACGAGGACACGTCGAAGCCCGAAAACGAATTCCGCACCGATCGCGCGCCGCTCGAGGACTGGGTGAAGTTCGCGAAATAGCGTCGGCGCAGGCCGCGGTCCGGCCGGCTAATCCGTGCTCATATGGGCGCCATGGCCGCTGACATGGGCGCCGTCCTGCGGCGTCAGCCTGAGATAGGCCGACAGCGCGCAAAGCGTGATCAGCCCTTCGACGACGAACAGGATGCGATAGTCATTCACGCTGGCCTGGCCGCCGCCGGCGAGCAGCGAAAGGAGTGCGGCCGCGAGGCCTACGCTGATCGCCACCGCGAGCTGCCACAGGATGTAGTAGAGCGCGCTGAAGCGCGCGAGTTGCTCCGGCGCGATGTCCGAATAGGAGAGATTGCCGGTCGAGGCCCATTGCACCGAGCGGAAGACGCCGAAAGCGAAAATATAGGCGAGCACGATCCAGGCCGGCAGGCTCTCCTGCATCAGGGCAAAGCCCGCGACCAGCAGGGCGACGATCGGCGTGTTGGTGACCAGAACGCGCTTGAAGCCGAACCGGTTCAAGAGGCGCGGCATGAAGAAGCGCATCATCAACGACCCGATCGCGGCGACGAAGGTCAGCGAGCCGGCCTGCACGGCGCTCATACCGAAGCCGAGCTGGAACATCAGCGGCAGGAGGAAGACCACCGAGCTCAAACCGATCGTGTCGAGGCCGCCGCCGGTGAGGAAGGAGATGCGGAAGGTCCGGATGCGCAGCAGATTGAGATCGAGCAGCGGGTTGCGCGCGCGCAGGCAGTAGAAGGCGGCAACCGCCAGGATGGCGATCGCCAGGCCAAGCTGCAGCGCCATGCTGATCGTGGCCGCATCTTTGGCGGCGACCGAGTCCATGCCGAAGACGAGCAGCACCATGCCGCTGCCGACGAGCAGGAGACCCGGAAGATCGAACGGCGTGCGGACCGGCTTGGTCGTCGTCGGAAACAGCGAGGCGGCCAGCAATGCAGCGGTCAGCGCGATTGGGATGTTGATATAGAAGATCCAGCGCCACGACACGTAGGTGGTCAGCGCGCCGCCGACCAGCGGCCCGACCAGCGGTCCGGATTGGCCGGCCAGCGAGATGTACATGTTGATCTTGAGCGTGCGGTCGCGCGGAAAGCTCGACAGGATCACGACCTGGCCGAGCGTGCCCATCAGCGCGCCGCCGCAGCCCTGCAAGGCGCGCGAGCCGACCAGCATCCAGATGTTTTCCGAAAGGCCGCACAACGCCGAGGCGCTGGCGAAGACGAGCAGGGCGAAGCAGTAGACGCTGCGCAGGCCAAAGCGGTCGGCCAGCCAGCCGCCGAGCGGCATGGTGACGATGAGGCTGGCGACATAAACGGTGATCAGCAGCCCAAGCTGGCCCGGCGGGCGCTCGAGGCTCTCACCGATGCCGGGAAGCGCGGTCACCACGACGTTCTGGTCGAGGCTGGTCATGAACACGCCGCAGGCGACGGTTGCCGGCAACAGCATCGACGGGCCTTCCGCCGGAGCAACGCGGGTCGGGGCCGTCGCCGAAGTCTCTACGGTCATGGGAAAGTATGGTCGAACTGGTTGCCTGAACGGACGTTTGCCTGGCAAACGCCGATGATTGCTTATCTATCGTCCCTGCTGGCTCAACCCTCAAGCAGCAGTTGTAGCCGTCCATAGTGCCAGATCTTGCCGTGTCGGGCCTAATGCACCTCGTAACCGACCTCTTCCGAGGCGTGGCACAAAGCCTTCCAGAACGAGCGCGCGAAAGAGCGGAAAACATAAATGTCGAACTGGTCGGCGCCGCTGCGCTGGATCTGGGCGAAGATGTCGTGATGGTTCGTCGAACGGCCGGCGCCAAGCGGGAAGGCCGGCAAGGCGAAGTCAATGGCAAAGAATTTCGCCATCACCCATTCCGCCTTCGGGCCGGCGATACGGATCGGGGTGCGGCCATGCGAAAGATCCGTCAGCGTGCCGATGGCGGGTGTGATGGCGCCGGCGAAGGCCGCGGCCAGGCCTTCCGCCTCATCCACCACGGTGAATTTGCCCGGCGCGAAGCCGAAAGCGGCACGCACACCGTTGCTCACACCGCCGCCGGCGCCGTCGGGGAGGCCAAGACCCGTGACCTTGCGGATTGCTTCGATCAGCCGCTTCTCTTCGCCCGGCCACGCGGCGAGCTGCAGGATCGAGCCCGGTCGCGTCTCGGACAGGATGACATCGACGCCATGCTCGAAATTGCCATGCGAGCCTGGATGATATTCGGGTTCCAGTGGCGATTGGCGTTCGGGCAATTGGTGCTCAGCCATGCATGCGGCTCCCGTCCGGATCGTAGAAGTGGTTAGAGACGATCTCGATCGGCCCGAACCGGTTGCGCAGCGGATCCGAGACGAAGGCGCGCGTGCCGTGGCGCGCATTGCCGCCCTCGACCAGCGCCAGCGCGATATATTTGCCGAGCGCCGGCGAATAGCAGCAAGCGGTGATGTGGCCGATCGAACCATGCGGATTGGCTTCGTCCAGGTCCTCGACGATATGCGCGCCGCCGTTGAACGGCCGGTTGTCGAGCGAGATGAGCCCGACCAGTTGCAGCCGACCGGGTGCAATCAGGCCCTCGCGGTCCATCATGGCCGAGCCGATGAAGGGCTTCTTCTTCGACAGCATCCAGTCGAGATGGAGGTCGCGCGCGGTGGTGCGGCCGTCGATCTCGGCGCCGGTGACATGGCCCTTCTCGATGCGCATCGTGCCCAGAGCCTCGAGCCCGTAGGTCACAAGACCGAAGGGCTTGCCTACCTCGATGAGCGCCTCCCAGACGCGGGTGCCGTAGCCGGCGCGGGAGTAAACCTCGAAAGCCATTTCGCCGGAGAAGGACAGCCGGCAGATCATCACCGGGACGCCGGCGATCTGGCCATGGACGATGCCCATGAAGGGGAGGGTGGCGTTGTCGACGGCGGTGCCGGTGACGCAGGACGCGAGGATCGCGCGCGCGTTCGGTCCGCCGATCGCCGCACCCGCCCATTCGTCGGTGACGGAGGTGACGGTCAGCTTCAGCTCCGGCCAGATGACGTCGAGGAAATATTCCAGATGCTGCATCACCTTGCCCGCGTTTGCCGTGGTGGTGGTCATCAGGAAGTCCTGCTCGCCCAGCCGCCAGGTGGTGCCGTCGTCGAAGGCAAGCCCATCCTCGCGCAGCATCAGGCCATAGCGGGCCTTGCCGACCGCGAGCGTGGAGAACATGTTGGTGTAGACGCGGTCGAGGAACTCGGCCGCATCGGGTCCCTGGACGGCGATCTTGCCCAGCGTCGAGACATCGACGATGCCGGCGCTTTCGCGTGTCGCCTTGGCTTCGCGGACATAGGCCTGCTCGACCGTCTCGCCGGCAAGGCCGTAGATCATCGGGCGGTACCACAGGCCGGCGGAGCACATGGTGGCGCCGTTGGCGATGTGCCAATCATGCATCGGCGTCAGCCGTTCGGGTTTCAAATCGCCGAAGCGTTCGGCCGCAAGCGAGCCGATCGACACCGCGGTATAGGGCGGGCGGAAGCGCGTCGTGCCAACTTCGGGGATCGGCTTGCCCAGCGCCTCGGCCATAATGGCAAGGCCCGGAACATTGGAGTTCTTGCCCTGGTCGGTCGCCATGCCGAGCGTAGTGTAGCGCTTCAGATGCTCGACCGAGACGAAGCCTTCGCGATGCGCCAGCCGCACGTCCTCGGCGGTCACATCGTGCTGGAAGTCGACAAAACTCTTGCCTTCGGCCTTGATCTCGAAGACCGGCGCCGGATCGGGATCGCCGGGGGCGGCCTCGACAGCGGGCAGGGGCGCGGAGGACGCCGTCCCGCCAGCGGCCCGAAGGCCGGCCGCGCGGCCTTGGGCGATGGCTTCCGCCGTCGAAAAACTGCCGGTGAAGGCGCCGGCGCCGATCCAGCGCTGTCTCGGCTGCGGCGGTAGGAAGGCCTGCCTGGCCGGATCCCATTCAGCCTTCGCGCCGGCCTGGCTGGCGAGATGGATGGTCGGCGACCAGCCGCCCGACATCAAAAGGCAGTCGGCATGGATGCTGCGGGCGTCGCCGCCGAGCGCGCCGCCCATCATGTCGAAGCGTTGCACCTTGAGCCCGGTGAGGGCTTTGCCGCCTTCGGTCGCAACCACGGCATGGCCGGCGAACAATTCAGCTTCGGCTTCGCTGGCCAGCCGGCGCATCTCGTTCGAGACGTCGCTTCGGACATCGATGATGGCGACAACGGCAGCACCGGCCTTCTTCAAGGCAACGGCCGATCGGTAGGCGCTGTCGTTGTTGGTGAAGAGCGCGACGCGCTGGCCGGGCAGCACGCCATATTCGTTGACGTAGCGCTCCGCCGCATGCGCCAGCATGACGCCCGGGCGGTCGTTACCCGGAAACACCAGCGGCCGCTCGAAGGAACCGGTGGCGAACACTACCGTTCCGGCGCGGATCGCCCAGTAGCGCTGGCGCGGCTCGCCCTTGGCCGCCGCTTCCTTGTGGTCGGTCACCCGTTCCAGGGCGGCGAGCGTGTTGCCGTCGTAGTAGCCCCACACGGTCGTGCGCGGCAGCAGGCGGACATTGTCGTTGCCTTCGAGCTGCGCAACCGTGCGCTGGGCCCAGTCGGTGGCAGGCATGCCGTCGATGGTTTCGCTCGACCAGTTGGCGGAGCCGCCAAAGTGGGCTTCGAGGTCGGCAAGGATGACGCGGGCGCCCTGGTCGGCGGCGGCCTTTGCCGCCATCAGGCCGGCGGGGCCGGAGCCGACGACCAGCACGTCGCAAAATGCGTTCATGCGCTCATAGCGAGCCGGGTCGGGAGCGGTGCCAGCCTTGCCGAGGCCGGCGGCGCGGCGGATGAAATGCTCGCACAACATCCAGAAGCGCGTGCCCTTCAGCGGGCCGATCGCCGGCCCCATGAAAGTCTTGTAGTAGAAGCCGGCCGACAGGATCTTGCCGCCAAGCTGGTTGATCGCGCCGATGTCCCAGGCGAGCGAAGGAGTACGGTTCTGGCTGAGGGCGACGAGCCCGTCATAGATCTCGACCATGGTGGCCGCGATGTTGGGCTCGCGCACTTCGCCGCGCAGCACCGTCACCAGCGCGTTCGGCTCCTCGACGCCGGCCGAGAGCAGGCCGCGCGGGCGATGGTATTTGAAGGAGCGGCCGAACAGCGTCACGCCGTTGGCAAGCAGCGCCGAGGCCAGAGTGTCGCCGGCGTGGCCGGTGTAGGGCGCGCCGTCGAAGGTGAAGCGGATGGTGCGAAGCCGGTCGATCCGGCCGCCGGTCTCGGCGCGACGCGGGCTCACGAGCGGCTCTCCGTCTTGTGGCCGCCGCGGGCGAAGGCGGTGCTCAGGATTTCATGCGTGAGCGTGTTGCGCACGACCCTGAGATGGGCGCGGCAGCCGCCGGAATGCTGCCAGATCTCGTTGTGGTCGCCGGCCGGGTTCAGCCGGTCATAGACATAGGCGTTCCAGGCGTCGAGATCCTGCGAGGCGGGCTGCGGCCGCTTGCGGTTGCCGTCGCCCTGGTAGGTGAATTCGATGACGTCGCGCGGGCCGCAATAGGGACAAGTGATCAGCATTTTGTTGTATCTTCTTGTTCAACCATGATTTTTTCCAAAAGCCGGTTTCCACTTTTTGGGATCATGGTTCTAGTGCAGCCGCGGCGTCGCGCCCTGGCCTTTGTCGTCGATGATGAGGCCACGGTAGAATCGGTCGAGCGTGAACGGCGCGTTGAACTCATGCGGCTCGTCCTTGGCGATGGTGTACGCAAAGCACCAGCCCGAGGCAGGCGTTGCCTTGAAGCCGCCGTAGCACCAGCCGCAATTGAGATACATGCCCGGCAGCGGGCCGGTGGTGATGATCGGCGAGCCGTCCATCGTCATGTCGCACACCCCGCCCCAGGAGCGCAGCATGCGCACCCGCGCCAGGCCGGGGAACAGCGCGACCATCTCGCTCATCACCTCGTCGACGATCGGCAGGCTGCCGCGCTGGGCGTAGCTGTTGTAGCCGTCGAGGTCGCCGCCATAGACGAGGCCGCCCTTGTCGGACTGTGAGATGTAGAAGTGGCCCATGCCGAAGGTCAGGATCGTGTTGATGATCGGCTTCAGCGATTCCGAGACGAAGGCCTGCAGCACGTGGCTTTCGATCGGCATGTGCGAAATGCCGGCAAGCTGCATGACGCGACCGGTGCTGCCGGCAACCGCAAGCGCGACCTTCTTCGCGCGGATTTCGCCGCGCGTCGTCGAGACCCCGGTGATGCGGCCGCCGTCGCGCAGGAAGCCGGTGACCTCGCAATTTTCGATGATGTCGACGCCGCGCCGGTCGGCGCCGCGCGCATAGCCCCAGGCGACGGCGTCGTGACGGGCGCTGCCGGCGCGCCGCTGCATCAGCCCGCCAAGCACCGGGAAGCGCGCCGAGCCCGAGACGTCCAGCGCCGGCACGAGCCGCTTGATCTGGCCGACGCTCATCAGCTCCGCGTCGACGCCGAGATGGCGCATGGCGTTGCCGCGCCTTGCATAATCGTCGAGCTGGGCAGGCGTGTGCGCGAGGTTCAGGCAGCCGCGCTGCGAGAACATGACGTTGTAGTTGAGGTCGTGCGAGAGGTTCTCCCACAGCTTCATCGAATGTTCGTAGAAGCGGGTGTTCTGCGGCAGCAGGTAGTTGGAGCGCACCGCCGTGGTGTTGCGGCCGACATTGCCGGAGCCCAGCCAGCCCTTTTCCAGCACCGCGACATTGGTGATGCCGTGTTCCTTGGCGAGGTAATAGGCGGTCGAAAGGCCATGGCCGCCGCCACCGATGACAACCACGTCGTAGGAAGCCTTGGGATCCGGCTTGCGCCAGGCGGGCTTCCAATCCTTGTTGCCGGTCAGCGCGTTCTTGAGCAGCGAAAAGGCTGAATATTCCGCCATTCTTCCTATCGTCCTTATGATGCGAGCGGCAGACTATAGAGCAGGCTGCAGGCGCAAAGCCAAGATTGCGCCATGGCTTTTCGACAGGCCGACTCCGGGCGATGCGATCGGACGGCTTGCCGCACGATATGCCGGTCTTTATCAAGGGCGGAAATTTCGAGATTTTTTCGGCCGCGAGTCGCCAACAAAGTCATGTTCTTCCGACTGCTACGCCTCATTCTGGTCGCCATCGTTGCTGCCTTCGGGCAGCCGGCGTTCGACGCGTCGGCGCAGGCGATCGGCCACGGCGCGGCGGAGCTCATCGCCGACCAGACGAAAGTCATCCAGGATCTTACATCCAAGACCGACGGCCTCGAGAAGAAACTGAACGACCCCGATCAGGATGATGCCGGGCTTGTCGATATCCGCTTGCAGCTCGAGGACATTTCGCGGGCCGCGCTGACCAGCGCGCTGGCATTCCGGCAGCGGCTCACCGACATCAACAATCGTGTCGGGGTGCTCGGTCCGCCGCCGGCGCAGGGACAGCCGCCCGAACCGGAAATCGTCAGCAGCGAGCGCAGCGCGTTGGCCGCCGAGAAGGCCGAGATCAACGCTGTCATCGCCGGCGCGCAAAACCTTTCGATCCGCGTCAACGGGCTGGTCGACAAGATCGCCGTCATGCGCAGCGAACTTTTCCGCAGCGTTATCACCAAGCACTACGATCTGACCGACGCGCTGAGCCCGCAGGCCTTTTCCGACGCGCATGACCAGTTCACGGGCCTCTACAAGGCGGTGTCGTCCTGGCTGAGCTTTGCCGTCAAGTTCAAGTTCCAGGCGATCCTTGCCGCGACGCTTATGGCGCTGACGCTGGCGGCCGTACTTTTGATCGGCGGCAGGCGCCTGTTCGGGCGCATATTCGAGGCCGATCCGACGGTTGAGGATCCGTCCTATCTCAGCCGGCTGTCGGTGGCCTTCTGGTCGACGCTGCTGCCGACCCTGGCGCTCGGCGTCTTCTTTGCCTCGGCGGTATTCTTCTTCAATTATTACAATGTATTGCGTGGCGATATCGGCTCGTTCCTCAATGCCTTGCTGACCGTGATCGGCATGGTCTTCTGCGTCAACCGGCTGACCAACGCGGCGCTCGAACCGAGGCTGCCCAACTGGCGGCTGATCCCGGTCGCAACCGGTTCGGCGCGCTGGCTCGTCGGGCTGACGACCGCCATGGCCCTGGTGCTCGGCCTCAATTACTTCCTGTCGGTCGTCAACGAGAAGATGGGCTCGCCGCTCTCGCTGACGATCGCGAGGAGTTCTGTCGCCACCATCATCGTCGGCGTCATCCTGATCCTGATGGGGTTGCTGCGGCCGTTCAGGGCCGCCGACGGCTCCTGGCGTCCCTGGCCGGCATGGCTTCGTTTCATTGCCATCGGGCTCGGCCTGTTCACCATTGCCGCGACGCTGCTCGGCTATATCGGCCTTGCGCTTTTCGTCTCGTTCCAGGTCGTGGTGACAGGCACCGTCCTGGTGACCGCCTATATCGGCTTCCTGTCTGCACGTGCGATCGGGGAGGAGGGCGGCTTCGCCGATACTTCGGTCGGGCGCTGGCTTTCGACTAATTCCAGCTACGAGGATACCGCCCTCGACCAGCTCGGCCTGGTGGTCAGCATCGCCATCAACCTGATGATCGTGCTGGTGTTCCTGCCGCTGATCCTTCTGATGTGGGGCTTCCAGCCCGGCGATATCGAGGCCTGGGCCTACAAGCTGGCGACCGGCGTCACGATCGGTTCGGTGACCATCTCTTTCCTCGGCATCCTGAGCGGCATCGTCGTCTTCGTCATCGGCTATTTCCTGACGCGCTGGTTCCAGGGTTGGCTGGACGGCTCGGTCATGGCGCGCGGCAAGGTCGATGCCGGCGTGCGCAACTCGATCCGCCTGGGCGTCGGCTATGCCGGCGTGGCGGTTGCCGGCCTGGTCGGCATCTCGGCGGCAGGTATCGATCTTTCCAACCTGGCGCTGGTTGCCGGCGCGCTCTCGCTGGGTATCGGCTTCGGCCTGCAAAACGTCGTCTCGAATTTCGTTTCGGGCCTCATCCTGCTTGCCGAGCGGCCGTTCAAGGTCGGCGACTGGATCGTTGCCGGCGACGTCAGCGGCACGGTGCGCAAAATCAGCGTGCGCGCCACCGAGATCGAGACGTTCCAGCGCCAATCGGTGATCCTGCCCAACTCGAACCTCATCAACAATGCGGTCGGCAACTGGACGCATCGCAACAAGCTTGGGCGCGTCGATATCAAGGTCGGCGTCGCCTACGGCAGCGACGTCAAGCGCGTCCATGCCATACTGATGGATATTGCGCGCGCCCATCCGATGGTGCTGAAGAACCCCGAGCCCTTCGTGCTCTTCGCCAATTTCGGGCTTGCCGCGCTCGAGTTCGAGATCCGCGTGTTCGTGGCCGACGTCATGAATGGCAGCGTCGTGCAGAACGATATCCGCTTCGCCATCTTCGATATCTTCGAGGAGGAGCAGATCGAGATCCCATCGACGCCGCGCGCCGTGGTCGAGACCAAGAAGCACGAAGCCTGGCCGATCGACGACGACAAGATCGAGGCCGAGTTCGCCGAGCGCCAGAGGCTGGAGGCGGAAGCCGCGGCCGAGCGGGAACGGCTGGCCAAGATGAAGCGCAGGGGCCGCAAGCCCGATCCTGGCTGAGGCGCTTCGACAGTCAGCCGAGGCCGGCCTGCAAATGGCGGCATACTCGAGGCCGAAACCGATTGTGGCATGAATGCGGCATTCAGTTGCGGTTCAGGTAACATCTCCTATAAGCTCTGATGCAAAGGGCGAGAATGCCTTGCAAATTCAAACAGAGGCGGTGTGTGAAACACCGGAAATTCAATGTGGAAGTCTGTCGGTGCCGCCATCGCTTTGCTGGCTCTGGGCGGTTCGGCTTTCGCCGCCAGCGCGATCAACAGGGACGCTCAAACGCGGACCCTGGTGGTGACCGAGGGCGGCGCCAAGAGCGAGCTGACGCTCGCTGCCGGCGAAACGGTGGAGTTCTGCTCGAACGGCTGCTTCGTCACCCTGCCCAATGGTGACCTCGAAGCCCTGACCGGCTCGGAAACGGTCGAAATTTCGGGCGGTGCGGCCCGCATCAAGTAACCGTCACCGCGCCGCAAGATTGGCAAAGGCCGGACACGTTGTCCGGCCTTTTATCGTTTCCGGTAGCCGGCGCTTAACGACGAAGCCCGAAAACCGGTGTGACTATGCGCTGCAACCGGGCGTTTTAACGCTCGCTGCGTCATCTCCCGCTATATCCGATCCAAGGACGCCGACACAGGGCGTGGGTTGAACTGGCGCGGGATCCTCTCCGAGATCGGAGTTTGGGGCTCTTGCGCTCGAGCAGGGCAGGACGATGGACGCGAGGTCGGACAGGAACGCAATTCCGCTTGCAGTCGATCTCGACGGCACGTTGATTGCAACGGATCTTCTATGGGAAGGCCTGTTCATCCTCCTCAAGAAAAACCCGCTCTATTTCTTTCTCCTGCCGCTCTGGCTGACCGGCGGGCCGGCGCGGCTGAAGCAGGAAATCGCCAGGCGCGTTGACATAGATCCGGCCTCGCTGCCTTACCGCCAGGACTTGCTCGAGCGGTTGCGCGCCGAGCACCAGGAAGGCCGCAAGATCGTGCTGGCGACGGGAACGCCGCGCAAATTCGCGGAAGCGATCGCGGCGCATCTCGGCATTTTCGACCGCGTGCTGGCGACCGACGGCCCACACAACATGACCTCCAGCAGGAAGTGCGCCACGCTGGCCGCCGCCTATGGCGATGCGGGCTTCGACTATGCCGGCAACAGCCGGCACGACCTCAAGGTGTTCGACGCCGCGCGCAACGCGCTCGTGGTGGCGCCTGATCGCGGCGCCCGGCGCTGGCAGGCCGCGCATGGCGCCGAAGCCATGCCGGCGCCGAAGCCGACGCTCAAAACCTGCATCAAGATGTTGCGCATGCATCAGTGGCTGAAGAACTCGCTGATCGCGGTGCCGATGGTGCTGTCGCACGAATACTTCAACCCGAACATGATCTGGCAGTGCCTGCAGGCGTTCGTGTCCTTCAGCGCGGTGGCGTCCGCCATCTACATCGTCAACGATTTCTTCGACCTCGCGCTCGACCGCAAGCATTCGACAAAGCGATACCGGCCTTTCGCCAGCGGCGCATTGTCCATTCCGTTCGGCCTCGGCGCGATTGCCGTGCTGCTGGCGATCGGCATCGTTGCCGGACTGTTCCTCCCAATCGAATTCCTCGGCGTGCTTGCCGGCTATTTGGTCGTCACCACCGCTTATTCGCTGTCGTTCAAGCGCATGCTGCTGGTCGACGTGCTGACGCTTGCGGGCCTCTACACGATCCGCGTGCTGGCTGGTGCGGCCGCCACCGGCGTCGACGTCTCCTTCTGGCTGCTCGCCTTCTCGATCTTCTTCTTCCTGTCGCTGGCGCTGGTGAAGCGTTTCGTCGAATTGCGCACCACTGCCATTCCGCCTGGCGAGCGCATCGCCGGCCGCGGCTACCGCACCGAGGACCAGGAGATCGTCGCCCAGGCCGGCATGGCGTCGGCTTTCTCCTCGGCGCTGGTGCTGGCGCTCTATATGGACAGCCCGGCGGTGCGCGAGCTCTATCCGCATCCGTGGCTGATATGGCCGCTGGCACCGATCGTGCTTTACCTCACGATGCGCGTCTGGATACTCGCCCGGCGCGACGAGATGCATGACGACCCGGTCGTCTTCATCATCCGCGACTGGCGCAGCCAGATCGTCGTCGCCATCGGCGCGGTCTTCCTTATCGCCGGAGGCTGGTGATGGGCCGCGAGCGTTTCGGCAGCTTCGGGCTGGCGACGCCGCCGGCGCGCAGGACGATGCCGGCGGATGAGGCGATCTCGCTTTTGGAAAACGGCACGGCCAGGCCGGGATCGTTGCTCGGCTACGGCAATGGCCGCTCCTATGGCGACAGTTGCCAGAACGATGCCGGCGCGGTGGTCGACATGCGCCCGCTCAACCGCATCCGTTCCTTCAACGCGGAGACCGGCGTGCTCGAAGCGGATGCCGGCATGCTGCTTTGCGACATCATCGCCCACGCCGCGCCGCACGGCTTCTTTCCGGCCGTGGTTCCGGGCACGCAATTCGTCACGCTGGGCGGCGCGATCGCCAACGACGTCCACGGCAAGAACCACCATCGGCGCGGCACTTTCGGCTGCCATGTCGAGGCCTTGACGCTGCTCAGGTCCGACGGCCGGACCCACCGCTGCTCGCAGACCGACAATTTTCGCCTGTTCCAAGCGACGATCGGCGGCATGGGGCTGACCGGGCTGATCCTTTCGGCATCGATCAGGCTGATGCGCGTGCCGTCGCTCGACATCATGGAGAGGGCGACGCGGTTTCGCGACATCGGCGAATTCTTCGATCTTGCCGAGGCGGCCGACCAGGCCAACGAATATGCCGTCGCCTGGATCGATCAGCTTGCCGGCGGCCACGGGCGCGGACGCGGCCTCTTGTTCACCGGCAATCATGCCGAGCACGGCTCGCACGTCGCCGCGCGTGCCGGCAGCCAGCTTTCCGTGCCGGTGCAACCACCTTTCAATGTCCTCAACCGGCCGTTTCTGACCGCTTTCAATGCGGTCTATCGTTGGAACAAAGGGCGGTCCTCGACACCGCGTCAAGCCGGCTATCAGGGCTTCTTCTTTCCGCTCGACGGTGGGCGCGACTGGAATCGGCTTTACGGACCGCGCGGGCTGTTCCAGCATCAGAGCCTGGTACCCGAGGCAAATGCGCGCCGCGCTGTCCCGGCGTTGCTCGAGGTGGCGCGGCGGTCGGGACAGGGTTCGTTCCTGACAGTGCTCAAGCGCTTCGCTGACGTCCGCTCGCCGGCGCTGCTGTCTTTCCCGCGGCCGGGCTACACGCTGACGCTCGATTTCCCCAACCGGGGCGAAAGGACGTTGCGGCTGCTGGCCGAACTCGACCGCATCACGGTCGAAGTGGGCGGGGCGGTGAACCCCTACAAGGACGCCCGGATGGGTCCGGAGATTTTCGCCGCGTCGTTCCCGCAATGGCACCGGCTGGAGGCGCTTCGCGACCCAGCTTTCATGTCGAGCTTCTGGACGCGGACGGCCATGAGACTGGATGTCGGACACAGGGTCGCTGAAGCCGCGGAATAGATAAAAATTGAATAGAGCATGGTTTATGGAAGGTTAAACCCTGGGTTGCTCAAAACATTATCGCGATTTCACGAAATATTTGCAGGTTCATAATAGGAACAGGCCAAGTGGCGGGTGGCAACAATGAAATACATCGTCTTCATTCTCTTCACAGTCATGACCAATGCCGCGGCGCAGCTGATGCTGAAGCAGGGCATGATGTCGATGGGGCCGGTCTCCTTCGAGGGCGCCAACCCGCTCGTCAGGCTGTTGCAGATCGTGTTCAGCCCATGGGTGTTCCTGGGCTTGTGCACCTTCGTCATCTCGATGGCATCGCATCTTTACGTGTTGTCCAAGGTCGAGCTGAGCTTCGCCTATCCGTTCCTCAGCCTTGCCTATGTCGCGGTGGCGATCTTTGCCTATTTAGTCTTCCGCGAGGACCTCAATGGCTGGCGCATAGCAGGCATCGCCTGCATCTGCGTCGGCACGGTGCTGATCGCCCAAAGTGGCCGAGAAATGGCCGGTCGCGGACATAACGGCCAGACCGCCTCCATCACCCCGGACAAAATCGGCACAAGCGAGATCGTTCGATGAGACACGTGATTTTCGGCGGCGACGGTTTCGTCGGCCGTCACCTTGCCCCCAAGCTCGCCGCCGACGGCGAGGACGTCATCGTCGCCGACATCGTCAAGAGCGACCTGGCGCACTACCGCTCGATGCGTTTCGTCACTTGCGACGTCACCAATCCGGCCTCGATCGCGGCATTGGGCCTCAAGGCCGACGATATGGTCTACAACCTGTCGGCCAAGATGCTGTCGCCGATCCAGGTGCGCGCAAGGCGGCACGACTTTTTCTTCCCGGTCAATTTCCACGGCACCGAGCACATCATCCAGGCGATGGACAAGGCGGGCACCTCGAAGCTGGTGCACTACACGACCGATATGATCTACGGCCACACGGTGGTGCTGCCGATGACCGAGGATCATCCGGTCGCGCCGCTCGGCGAGTACGGCCTATCCAAGCTCAAGACCGAGGAGCTAGCCGCCGAATGGCGCAAGCGCGGCATGTCGATCTCATTGTTCCGGCCGCGCCTGATCATCGGACCCGGACGCCTCGGCATCCTGGAAAAGCTGTTCAAGCTGATCGACTGGAACCTGCCGGTGCCGATGATCGGCTCGGGCAGGAACCCGTACCAGTTCATCTCGGTGTTCGACTGCGCGGAAGCCGCCCGCGCTGCCTGGAAAGCCGGCGTGCCGAACGAGGCGTATAATCTCGGCTCGCTTAATCCGCCGCCGGTCAAGAAACTGCTGGGCGACCTGATCCGGCATGCCGGCTCGAAGTCGGTCCTGCTGCCGACACCGGGCTGGGCGGTCAAGCGCACGCTCGACCTGCTCGACCTGATGAACATGCCGATCATGGATCCGGAGCAGTATCTGATCGCCGACGAGGAGTGCGTGCTCGACGTGTCGAAGGCCGAGCGCCAGCTCGGCTGGGTGCCGCAATATCGCGACGAGGACATGCTGATCGCCGCCTACAGCGAATATCGCGCCAAGAAGGACGGCCATGCCGTCGCCACCAACCACGTGCCTGCCGAATAAGGCGACGAAGGGGAGATTTCGAAATGACCGTCATGGCCAAGCCGGAACACAAGGGCACGCGCACGCTGGTCGAGGCGCCGGCGCTTTCGCCCACCACCATCGCCAAGCCCGACCTGATCAGCGTCGACCAGGCCAAGGCGATGGACGTCGCCCGCATCACCGATTTGTTCAAGGCGCATCTCAACCCTGGGCAGCTGCATTTCATGAAGCTGCTCGGCTTCCACAAGGTCAAGATCGAGCGCGCCGAAGGCATGTTCTACATCGACCAAAACGGCCGCAAGATCCTCGACTTCTTCGGCGGCTTCGGCTCGTTGGCCTTCGGCCACAACCATCCGCGCATCCTGGAAGCACGCAGGAAATTCCAGGAGGAAAAGCGCCAGGAGATCGCCATCGCCTTCATGTCGCAATATGCGGCGGCCCTTGCGCACAATATCGCCAAATGCTCGCCCGGCGATCTCGACATGGTGTTCCTCGGCTCATCCGGTTCGGAGGCGATGGAAGCGGCGGTGAAGCTTGCCGAGCGCGCCGCGGGCCTGAAGCGGCCGAAGGTCGTCTATGCCGAGAATTCCTTCCACGGCAAGACCAAGGGCGTTTTGGCGATCACCGACGGCCAGCTCTACCGCGCCGATTTCAAGGTGGCGGACAATGTCGTGCGCGTTCCCTTCGCCGACATCGACGCGGTCGAGCGCCTGTTCAAGAGCGATCCTGAGATCGGCGTCATCGTGCTGGAGACCATCCAGGGCGGCGGCGGCATCATCCAGGCGCCGGCCGAATACTGGCAGAGGCTGCGCGCGCTTTGCGACCGCTATGGCGTGCTGTGGGTCGCCGACGAGGTGCAGTGCGGCTATGGCCGCTCGGGCCGCTTCTATGCCTTCGAACATTACGGCGTGGTGCCGGATGTGACGGCGCTGGCGAAATCGCTCGGCGCCGGCAAGGCCGCCGTCGGCGCCATGATCGCCAAGCGCGATGTCTACATGAAAGCCTATGGCACGCCGAAGACCGCCATGATCCATGCCATGGCGACCTTCGGCGGCATGGGCGAAGCCTGCGTCACCGCGATCGAGGGGCTGAACGTGCTCTACGACGAGGGGCTGATCGACAACGCGGCCTCGACGGGCGAGTACCTTTTGCAGCGCCTGCAGGCGCTGAGGGAGAAGTATCCGAAGATCGTCAAGGACGTGCGCGGCAAGGGCTTTATGATCGGGCTCGAGTTCCACGATTTCTCGCAGACCCTGCCGATGGTGCTGCGTCCGGTGGTGAGCGTGCTCGACGACAAGCTGAAGGGCTCGCTGTCGGGCTTCGTCGGTTCGCTGCTGTTGCGCGACTACGATGTGCTCGTCGCCTTCACCGAGTACAATCGCAACGTCATCCGGCTCGAACCGCCGCTGATCTGCCAGCGCGAGCATGTCGACCGCTTCGTCGACGCCTTCGACAGCTTGCTGTCGCGCGGCATCGTGGCGATCGTGAAGGATTTCGTCAAAAGCCAGGTCGGCAAATAGAGGCCGCTGAGGATGCTGACCAGGCCGTCCGCTCAGACCAATCCGCTGGAACGGTTGACCGGCGCCGGCCTGGCGTGGGGCGAGGGGGCTTACGTGAAATCGGCGGCATCGATCGGGGCGGTTGCCTTCTCGCTCTATATCCTGCTCACCGCGGCGACGGCCTGGTTCATGCCCGACGCCAACTGGGACATGCTGCCCTATCTGGCGATCGCCGAGGAAGGCATCTATCCCGATCCCCAGGCGCTGCATGACTCTGCCTACAGCACGGTCAAAGCCGGGGTATCGGCGGGCGATTACAAGACGCTGACCGACGACGGTGGTGGCTTCCGCAGTCACATGACCGAGAATGCCAGCGACTTCCATTCGCTGCTCGGCATGTACCGGATCAAGTTCCTCTATGCCGGGATCCTGTCCGGCTTCAACCACGTCGTCTCGCCGGTCGGGGCGATGCGGCTGGTGCAGGTGTTTTCGGTGCTTCTGTTCGGCGCCGTCACGCTCGCCTGGCTGCGCGCGGAAAGTGCGCTGGCGCTGGCGCCGGTCGTCGGCGCGATCCTGATCATGGCCAATTTCGGCGACGCGGCTCGGGCGGCGACGCCCGATCTGTTGTGCTCGGCCCTGTTCCTCGGCGGGCTGTTTGCCTATGCGCGCAAGCGCGAGGCGGCGACGGCGGTCCTGCTTTTCCTCGCTTTCATGGCGCGGCCGGACAACATCGTCTTCCTAGCCGTCTTCGCCGCGCTGCTCGTCGCCTTCCGCGAGAGGGCGTGGGGCGCGCTGGTGGGCTTTGCAGCGTCCTTCGTCGCCTATTTCGCCATTTCGCATTGGGCCCAGCATCCCGGCTGGTGGCCGCATCTTTGGTTTTCCAGCATCGAGCAGCATTACAACATGGACGGGTTCGAGCCGCCGTTCTCGGCGGCCGCCTATCTGAAGGCCTTTGCCGCCTCGGTGATCCGCGCGATCAGCGTCAATAGCTGGGTCGGCGTGTCGGTGTTGGCGTTAGCCGGCTGGTTCGGGCTCGAGCGCGCCGGCTTCCGGCTCGAGCGTCGCGCCGGCATCCTGCTTGCGACGCTGGTGCTCGGCGTGCTGGCAAAGTTCGCCGTCTTCCCGATCCACGATACCCGCATCTATTTCCCCAATCTTCTGCCGCCCTTCCTGCTGCTGGCCGCGCCGCTGACGGCTTTGTGGGCAGCGGCGAGCCAGGGCGGGCGCCGCGCCGCGCCGCAGGTCGTTCCCGGAGACAAGTCATGAGCTCGCTTTCCAGCCTCGCGCGCATATTGTTGTCGCTCGGCCTGCCCGCCGGTCTGCTCGACCTCGGACCCTCGCTGCATGGCACGAAATTCCTCGCAAAGGCGGCGCTCAAGGCGCGCTTCGGCGGCCGGCCGTTCCAGATGGTCAATGTCGGCGCCTGCGACGGCGCGCTCTTCGACGATGTGACGCCATGGCTGCACCGCATTCCGGGCGCGCGCGCCATGTTGGTCGAGCCGATTCCCTACAACCAGAGGCGGTTGCGTTCCAACTATCCTGATACCGACCGCTTCATCATCGAGCCTGTCGCGGTGACAAGGACCAAGGGCACGATCACCGTCCATACCTTCGATGCCGCAGCGCTCGAAGCCGGCGCGCTGCCGATCGAGTTCATCGGCTGCTCGTCGGTCACCGACACTAATTTGATGTCGGGCAAGAACGCCTGGGGCGAGGTGGACGCCAACTTCAACAAGTTCGCGCCGCATCTGAAGGACATCGAGGTGCCGTCGGATACCTTGCAGGCGCTGCTCGACCGCAACGGCATCACCCATATCGACGCCTTCCTGGTCGATTGCGAAGGCGCCGACTGGATGGTGTTCGAGCAACTCGACCTCCAGCGCTACCGCCCCGGCATGGTCAAGATCGAGGTCGGCGCGCTGCCCGCCGCCGAGATCGGCCAGGTCGTGGTCAAGCTGAAGACCGCCGGCTACCAGGTCGGTTTCCAGGCCGAAGACATCTGGGCCTTCGCCTGAGGGAAACGCCTTCGGCGCCAAGCCTGCGTGCGCCGTCGCGCCGTACCTGCGGCGTGTCGCAAACAGGCGGTAGCCCAACCGTCGTCCTCTGCATATTGTGCGCCATTCGAACGGGCGCCAGCACGCCCGCTTTACCCTTTGGAGTTGCGGGCCATGGCAGAATTTCCGAAAAAGGCGAAGGTCGTCATCGTCGGTCTGGGCGGTATTGTCGGCGCGTCCGTCGCCCATCACCTGATCGAGCGCGGCTGGGACGACATTGTCGGCATCGACAAGTCGGGCATCCCGACCGATATCGGCTCGACCGCGCATGCTTCGGACTTCTGCTACACGACCAGCCACGACTTTCTGTCCTGCTGGACGACGCTCTACTCCATCGATTTCTACGAGAAGATGGGCCATTACGCGCGGGTCGGCGGCCTCGAGGTCGCGCGCGTCGGCGACGACGCCCGCATGGACGAGATCAAGCGCAAGATCGCCTCGGCCAAGTCTTTCGGCACCCGCGCGCGGCTGATCGAGCCGGCCGAGATCAAGCAGAAATTCCCGCTGATCGAGGAACATCTGGTGCAGGGCGGCCTGTGGGACCCGGATGCCGGCCTTGTCATTCCACGCTCGCAGACGGTGGCCGGCAAGCTGGTCGACCAGGGTGTCGCCGCCGGCAAGCTGCAGGCTTTCGCCAACACCTCGGCAAAGGAACTCATCGTCGAGAACGGCCGCATCAAGGGCGTCGTCACCGAACGCGGCACCGTCGAGGCCGATTATGTGGTGGTCTGCACCGGCATCTGGGGCCGCCTCACCGCGGCGCTGGTCGGCGAGGACCTGCCGGTGATGCCGATCGACCATCCGCTCACCTTCTTCGGCCCCTACAACGAGTTTGCCGGCACCGGCAAGGAGATCGGCTGGCCGCTGCTGCGCGACCAGGGCAACTCGGCCTATATGCGCGACACCGGCGATCCCAAGACCGCCGAAGGCGGGCAGATCGAGTGGGGCTACTACGAGGAGACCAATCCGCGCCTTTGCCATCCGCGCGATCTTCTCGAAAAGGATCAGGCGCGGCTGTCACCGTCGCAGCGCGACATCGACATGGAGCAGATCATGGCGCCGCTGGAGCGCGCCATGGAACTGACGCCGATCCTTGGCGAACTCGGCTACAATGAAGGCCATTCCTTCAACGGCCTGTTGCAGGTGACCACCGATGGCGGCCCGTCGATGGGCGAAAGCCAGAAGGTGAGGGGCCTCTGGTATGCCGTCGCCATCTGGGTCAAGGACGGCCCGGGCATGGGCAAGCTCATCGCCGACTGGATGACCGACGGCCGCACGTCGATTGATCATCACGCGATCGACTATGCGCGCTTCTACCCGCACCAGACCAAGGAACAGTTCATCTGGGATCGCTGCACCGAGACGGCGATGAAAGTCTACAATCCGGCAGTCCATCCGCGCGAGCCGTTCTCCAAGGGCCGCAACATCCGCCGCTCGCCGTTCTGGGAGCGCGAGAAGGAACTCGGCGGCTATTTCATGGAACTGGGCGGTTGGGAGCGCGCCCACGGCTACGCCGCCAACGAGCCTCTCCTGGAAAAATACGGCAACCGCGTGCCGGTGCGCGAGAACGAATGGGACAACCGCCATTTCTGGCGCGTCTCCAATGCCGAGCATCTGGCGATGAGCGAGGATTGCGGCATCGTGAACCTATCGCACTTCTCGATGTACGATGTCGAAGGACCCGACCATGTCGCGCTGCTGGAATGGTTGTGCGCGGCCAAGATCGGCGGCGACAACAACATCGGCAAGGGCATCTACACCCACTTCCTCGACGAGGAAGGCATGGTGCGCGCCGACTTCACCGTGATCCGCATGGCCGACCGCTGCCGGGTGATCGACGGCGCCGATGCCGGTCCGCGCGACTTCCGCTATATGCAGCGTACCGCGCAGGACAAGGGCTTCAACGCCACGGTTACCGACGTGACCGAGAAATACGTCACCATCGGCATCTGGGGGCCGAACGCCCGCACGACCTTGCAGAAGGTGGTGGAGGACCCGAACGGGTTGACGCCGGAGAATTTTCCGTTCGCCGCGATCAAGCCGATCAAGATAGCCGGCAAGGACGTCACCGCCTTCCGCATCTCCTATGTCGGCGAGCAGGGCTGGGAACTGCATATGCGCTACGAAGACGGCCTCGCCGTCTGGGACGCGCTGCGCGCCACCGGCGTCATGCCGTTCGGCGTCGAGACCTACGCCAATACGCGCCGCATGGAAAAGAGCCTCAGGCTGCAGAACGCCGACCTCCTGACCGAATACAACCTGCTCGAGGCCGACCTCGCCCGCCCGAAGGTCAAGGAGAACGACTTCTGTGGCAAGGCCAAGCACCTGGAATATCGCGCCCGCGAGCATCAGCCGGCGATGCTTTGCACGCTGGTGATGACCGAGAACACCGATGCCAAGGGCGTCGCGCGCTATCCTGTCGGCACCATGCCGGTGCTTGATCCGGCGACCGGCGAGACGCTGGTCGACGAGCTCGGCCGCCGCTCCTTCACCACCTCGGTCGCCTATGGCCCGACAATCGGCAAGAACATCGCGCTTGCCTATCTGCCTTGGGCCTACTGCCAGGAAGGCCGCAAGCTCAATGTCGAGTATTTCGACGAGACTTATCCGGTCGAGGTCGCCGCCGTCGGCTACAAGCCGCTCTACGACCCGGAGAACCTCAAGCCGAGGAGTTGAGGATCGCGGACCCAGAAACATGCAAAGCCCGGCTTCGGTCGGGCTTTTGCTTTTGTGCCGGCCGAGATTCTCGCGTAGAGCGGTTCACCGTTTCACGGAAACGGTGAACCGCTCTATCTCTTTGTTTTGACGCAATTCCGGACGGAAAACCGCTCACACTTTTCCTGGAATTGCTCTAGCGTTGCGCCGGGCGGAGTGGGCATAGTGCAACGGTTCGGCTGGGACAGGAAAAACGACGCGTTCGTCTTCACGCTGAAGGGGAACATTCCCGTTCATGTCAGTTGGACCTTTGCCATTCCCGCCGCACTCCCGTTCCTGCATGAATGGTCGAGGCGTCCCCAGGCCGCCCTGACCAATACCCTCATCTTTGCCGCGCTGCTGTTCCTGTCGGTGTTTCTGCATGAGCTTGCCCATGTCTGGGCGGCGCGGCGGCAAGGCATCGGGACCCAACGGATAGACCTCTATTTGTTCGGTGGAATTGCCTGGTTCAAGCCCGGTGTGGCCTCGCCTTATGGCTGGGCATGGATCGCCTTCGCCGGGCCGTTGGTGAACATCGTCCTGGCGACGGGCTTTGCCGCCGCCTATTACCTTTTTGCCTGGCCCTTGTCGCCTGTCGATCCGGACGGTCTTTTCAGTTTGCCGCCTCCGAGGCCGGACACGCTTCTTGAGTGGACGCTTTGGCTTGGCGTTCTGGTGAATACGGCTTTGGCCGTTCTCAACCTCCTCCCAGCCTATCCCCTCGATGGCGGTGCGATCGCCAGGCATCTGCTTGCGCCGCGCTTCGGCGCGGATACCGCCACGCGGATCGTCGGCTTCTGCGGGGTCGTGCTTTCAATCTTGCGTTTCGCGGTCATTGTGCCTGCGGCAACAGCCGGAATTCTGTTGTGGATTCCACCTTCCTTCAGGCCGAACTGGCGAGCGTTTCGCGCTGTTGGCAACAAGAAGCCTGTTCCGCAGCATCCGGCTTGATGTGCGGGAGGCCAGCGGCTTATGTGGCCCATCAGAGAACGCGAAAGCAACACGACCCATGCGCATCCTGTCCGACGCCTTCATTCCCGAACTTCCCAATCGCTACAACGGCAAGGTGCGCGAAAACTACGACCTGCCGGACGGGCGCCGCATCATCATCGCCACCGATCGTTTGAGCGCTTTTGACACGATCCTGGCCGCGATCCCGTTCAAGGGACAGGTCCTTACCCAGACGGCGCGCTACTGGTTCGAGGAAACCGCCGATATCTGTCCCAACCATGTGTTGGAATATCCCGACCCCAACGTCGTCGTCGGCACGCGGCTCGACATGCTGCCCGTCGAGATGGTCGTGCGCGGCTATCTGGCGGGAACCACCAGCACCTCCATCCTGACCAAGTACAGGAAAGGCGAACGGAGCTTCTACGGCCACACCTTTCCGGATGGGCTGCGCGACAATGAACGGCTGCCGGCGGCGATCATCACGCCGACCAGCAAGGCCGCCCATGGCGGCCATGACGAGCCGCTGTCGGAAGCCGAGATCATCGGACAGCGGCTGCTCACGCAGGCGCAATGGGACACCGTATCGCGCTATGCGCTGCAATTGTTCGCCCGCGGCCAGAAGCGCGCCGCCGAGCGCGGCCTGATCCTGGCCGACACCAAATATGAATTCGGCACGGCGCCGGACGGCGCCATTGTGCTTGCGGACGAAATCCACACACCCGACAGCAGCCGATACTGGATCGCGGCGAGCTACGACGAGGCTTTCGAAAGCGGCGCACGGCCGCAGAGCTTCGACAAGGATTTTGTCCGTTCCTGGGTGTCGGCCCGGTGCGATCCCTACAAGGACCCGATCCCCAAGATTCCCGACGAGATCATCAACCAGGCCTCGGCGGTCTATATCCAGGCCTACGAGGCGATCACCGGCGCGAAATTCGTGCCTGACCTTTCCGGAGACAGCGTGCTGGAACGCATCCGTTCGAATCTGGCGCGGTATTTTTAAGGGGCCTCGCGCCGGCTGAAATCCAACGCTGCGGAATTCTCGGCTTTTGCAGGCGGCGATTTTCGCCTAACCTTTCGCGCATGTCTGCTTATGCCCGCGCAAGGCATATCGTCTTGGGCAGCGCCGTGCTGGCGCTGGCACTTTGGCTGACGCCGGCAGCTTCTCCCGCCGAACCGGTCGATGTCGAACTGGTGCTGGCGGTCGATGTTTCGCTATCCATGTCGCCGGCCGAGCTGGAGATCCAGCGCCACGGCTATGCGGCGGCGCTCACGCATGACAACGTGCTGAAGGCCATCGCCGACGGCGTCTATGGCAAGATCGCCGTCACCTATGTGGAATGGGCCGGCACGACCTGGCAGCGGGTGATCGTGCCGTGGACGGTGATCGCCAACCGCAACGATGCCGAGAAGGTGGTGGCGCAGCTCAATGCCCGCCCGCCGGACAGCGCCCGGCGGACATCGATCTCCGGCGCGCTGAGCTTCGGCAGCGATCTCTTCGCCGAGAGCGGTTTCCAGGGCACGAAGCGCGTCATCGACGTTTCTGGCGACGGGCCCAACAACCAGGGCGCGCCGGTCGACCTCACGCGCGACGAGGTGGTCAAGCAAGGCATCACCATCAACGGTTTGCCGCTGATGACGCGCGGCGGCTTCAGCAGCGCCTTCGATGTCGCCAATCTCGACCGCTATTACAGTGATTGCGTCATCGGCGGACCGGGCGCCTTCATGATCCCGGTCAACGATTGGACGCAGTTTCCAGAAGCGATCCGCCGCAAGCTGGTGCTGGAGCTTGCCGGTCCGGCTTCACCGCAATGGGCGGCGGAGGAGGCCGCGCACCCGCCGGTCGTGCTCGCCGACGACACGCCCGCCACCGACTGCCTGGCGGGCGAGAAGATGTGGCGCAACCGCGGCTGGGGCATGCCGTGACGGATCGAGGAGCCGCGCTGGGTCCGCCGCCGCCCGGCATCGGATTGGACCATCGTCCAGTGGGGCTTGTGCTTCATTGACAAGCCTTTGGGCGTCTGTGAGACAATTTGTGCTCACCAAAAAAGGGGAACCACAATGAAAAGAACCACCATTTTAGCGGCGGCGCTGATGGCGGCCGCCGTGTTCGGCGCGCCAGCGATGGCTGCAACGTCGCTCACCATCGGCATCAGCGGCTGGACCGGCTTCGCGCCGCTGACTTTAGCCAAGCAGGCCGGGCTTTTCGAAAAGCACGGGCTCGACGTCACGCTCAAGAAAGTGCCGCAGGCGAGCCGCCCGCTGGCGATTGCCAGCGGCGACCTGCAATGCGCGGCGACCACGGTCGAGACCTGGATGGTGTGGAACGCCAGCGGCGTCGCCACCAAACAGATCTTCCAGCTCGACAAATCCTATGGCGCCGACGGCATCGTGGTGCGCAACGACATCAAGACCGTCGCCGATCTCAAGGGCAAGAATGTCGCCTCGTCCGCGCCTGGAACCTCGCCCTATTTCCTGCTCGCCTGGGTGCTCATCAAAAACGGCATGTCGACCAAGGATGTGACGGTCGTCAATCTGGAGCCGGATGCGGCGGCGCAAGCCTTCCTGGCCGGCCAGAACGATGCCGCCGTCACCTATGAGCCGTTCATTTCGGCGGTCCGCGACAAGACCGATCAGGGCCACATCCTGGCGACCACGCTCGACTATCCGATGGTGCTGGATACCGTCGGCTGCACGCCGGACTTCCTCAAGGCCAATCCCGACGCCGCCAAGGCGCTGGCCGACAGCTATTTCGACGCGCTCGAGCTGATCAAGAAGGATCCGCAGAAGTCCTATGAGATTATGGGTGCCGATGTGAAGCAGTCGGCCAAGGAGTTCGAGGATTCGGCCAAATACCTGAAATGGGCCGACAAGGCGGAGAACAAGCAGTTCTTCACCAAGGATTTTCAGGATTTTTCCAAGACCGCGGCTGAGCTGTTGCTGCAGATGGGGCTGATCAAGGAAGTGCCGGACGTGACGACGCTTGCCGACACCAGCGCAGTGGCCAACTGATCGCGCACACCCGATCGGCGGCGTCAGGCCGCCGATCCTTCTCCTTAAAGCGCGACCGTCCAGATACATTTTTGATTTCTACGCATGTCCCGAAACCGGTTCCCACCTTCAGGAGACATGCTTTAAGGACAGGGCCTGATGCTGCGTCCCTTGCATTCCGTTGCGCCGGGCACGCGAACCGTGCTCGGCATCTCCTTCTTCGTGCTGTTCGTGGCGTTCTGGGCGTGGATCACGCTCGGCGGTCATGTGAACCGGATTTTTCTCGCCGATCCGTTATCGATGCTGAAGGACGGCTGGCGGCTGCTCACCGAGGATCGTTTCTGGCTCGATATCCTGATCACGATCTGGCGCGTCTTCGGCGGCTTCGTGCTGGCCTCGATCGTCGCGGTGCCGATCGGCATCGCCATGGGCGCATGGAAGCCGGTGGAGGCGTTCCTGGAGCCGTTCGTGTCCTTCGCACGCTACCTGCCGGCGTCCGCCTTCATCCCGCTGCTCATCCTTTGGGCCGGCATCGGCGAACTCGAAAAGCTCCTGGTGATTTTCGTCGGCTCGGTGTTCCAGATCATCCTGATCGTCGCGGTCAAGGTCGGCAGCACGAGGCGAGACCTGGTGGAAGCCGCCTACACGCTGGGGGCGACCGACAATGGCATCGTCAAGCGCGTCATCATGCCGGCCAATGCACCGGAGATCGCCGAAACGCTGCGGCTGGTGCTCGGCTGGGCCTGGACCTATGTGATCGTCGCCGAGTTGATCGGCTCGTCGTCGGGCATCGGCTACATGATCATCAACAGCCAGTCGCGGCTGGCGACCGGGCAGATCATCTTCGGCATCATGGTCATCGGGTTGATCGGGCTCTTGTCGGACTTCGCCTTCAAGGCGCTCAACCGCTGGCTCTATCCATGGAGCCTGGCATGAGCAAGCTTCTCATCGAAGGCGTTTCGCGGACGTTTGCCGGGGTCAGGGGCGGGGAGCCGGTGCGGGCGCTGCAGCCCGTTGACCTGTCCGTCGCCGCCAATGACTTCATCACCATCCTCGGGCCGTCCGGCTGCGGGAAGTCGACGCTGCTCAGGATCGTCGCCGGACTTGAGGCGCCGAGCACCGGCAGCGTTCTGCTCGACGGCAAGGCGGTCACCCGGCCCGGACGGGACCGCGGCATGGTGTTTCAGTCCTACACCTTGTTTCCCTGGCTGACAGTCGCCGAAAACATCGGCTTCGGCCTGCGCGAGCAAGGTAGGCCTGAGCGCGAGCGCAACGAGATCGTCGCTTCTTACGTCGACCTCGTCGGGCTCAAAGGTTTCGAGAACCACTGGCCGAAGCAGCTTTCGGGTGGCATGCAGCAGCGCACGGCGATCGCGCGGGCGCTCGCCAACGATCCCGAGATCCTTTTGCTCGATGAGCCGTTCGGCGCACTGGACAACCAGACGCGCGGGCTGATGCAGGAACTGCTGCTCGGCATCTGGGAGCGGCGCAAGAAGACGGTGCTGTTCGTCACCCACGACATCGAAGAAGCGATCTTCATGGCCTCGCGGGTGATCGTCATGAGTGCCCGGCCCGGCCGCATCAAATCGGACGTGCCGGTCGACCTGCCGCACCCGCGCCATTACACGCTGAAGACCAGCCCGGAATTCTCCACGCTGAAGGCGCAGCTTACCGAAGACATCCGCATCGAAGCGATGCGGACCGCGCAGGCGCAATCCGCCTAGGTTTTCGACCCCTCAGGCCGCCAACAGTTGCTTGCGGTCGACGCGCTCCTGCTGCGGCGAGCGGGCGTAGAGCTCGCGATAGCATTTGGAGAAGTGCGAGGCGGAAACGAAGCCGCAAGCCACCGCCACTTCGACCACCGGCATCGACGACTGGATAAGGAGATGCCGGGCGCGATCGAGCCGGATCTCCAGATAGTAGCGGGCAGGGGAGCGGCCCATCTCCGTGCGGAACAGGCGCTCGATCTGCCGGCGGGAAAGATCGACATGGTCGGCGATCTCGATCAACGACAGCGGCTCGGAAAGGTTTGCCTCCATCAGCTCGATGATGGTGAGCACCTTGGAGTTCTGCACGCCGAGGCGGGCGCGCAACGGCAGGCGCTGGCGGTCGGTCGGGCTGCGCACGCGGTCGGTCAGCACCTGCTCGCAGACGCGATTGACGAGGCTCTCGTCGAAATCGTCGCCGATCAGCTTCAGCATCATGTCGAGCGCGGCGGTGCCCCCGGCGCAGGTATAGACGTTCTGATCGACTTCGAAGAGGTCGGCAAAGACGTTGGCTTTCGGGAAGGCCTCGGAGAAACCCGGCAGGTTCTCCCAGTGGATAGCGCAACGCTTGTTGGACAGGAGCCCGGCTGCGGCCAGGATATGCGCGCCGGTGCAAAGGCCACCCACGGCGACGCCGCGGTTGTATTCCTCGCGCAACCAGGCGAAGGCCGACTTGTTGTGGTAGCGCTCGACATTGATGCCGCTGCAGACGATCGCCATGTTCGGCCTGTCCGGCCCGGCCATCTTCTTGCGCTCTTCCTCGAGCGAGGTGTTGACGGCGCATTCGACGCCGTTCGAGGCGCGCACCGGCTTGCCGTCGATGCTGGCCAGCCGCCAGCGATAAGCCTCGTAACCGAGCATCCGGTTTGCCGAACGCAGCGGATCGAGCGCCGTCGCAAAGGCGATCATGGTGAAATCGGGAATGAGGAAGAATACAAACGATCTTTTGATCGGATGCTTAACGGCATTCACGGGAAACCTCACGCAGCCATGACGCGAACAGGATGTCGCGAACAGCATAGCGACATCAGGAAAAACCATTCCTGTCAATCGGGTAGGCGGCTAAGTGACGATTAAATTTGCGACACGGGTCGCAAATGGGCAATTGTCCGCGAGCAAGGGACACCGCCGGCCAGCCCATGAAGGTCGGCGCAGACGAAAACGCCGCCGCGGCGGTGCCGGGCGGCGTCTAAATCAGCTGAGTGCTGGACTTGTCTCAGGCAACGAAGCCGAGGCGCGCAGCAGCCATGGCGCCGGTCTGGCCGGGCATGGTATTGGCAAGGCGCTGACGCTCCAAAGCGGTCGTCAGGTTCATTTCGCGGCGGGTGAACAGGCGGGCAAAGAGCTTCATCATCATCTCCATTTGGTGCTCAGACGGGTCGCCTTCGCTTAATGGAGTGGGGCAGCTCGTTTCGGCTGACGGTGATATAGGCTCGCTTCAGCAGAAACTAAATCGCAAAAACGAAGCGCTTGTTATGAAAAGCGACATGGATTGCGACTTTTTTGGGCAGCCTGCCTGAAATTTACTATTGTTTACAGTGCTTTAATTCGCAAATTAACCCGCTATGCGGATGCTTCATATGCGTCATGCAAAGACCGCATGGCTGAAAAAAGTCGTTTGAGTGCAAATAAAAAGGCCTGCCGAGCTGACGCGGCAGGCCTTCAGAACTCCATACACACTTGGTTACTTTGCTCCGGCCCAGCTTCCGACGCCGTGACGCAGGCCGGTCTTTGCATCGGCGGCTTCCGGCCAGCCGATGTCCTTCTGCAGTTCGATCGGCAGCGCATGGATGGCGCGTTCGGTCTGGTAGCGGGCGCGGGCCGCGCTGAATTCGGTCGCAAGCCGACCAATGGACGACAGGATAGACATTTTCTTTCTCCTCTACGCGGGCAGGGAGGCGCCCGTCACTGTATTAAGTCAGGTCTGTTTCAGCTTCATTTCATGTCGATTGCAGGATTGTGTCGTGGCCCGTGAATGGCTGCTTTTGGCAGGATCCTGCATCGGTCAGGTTGACTATGCGCCTGGAGTGATGTTCAATCAAACGAAATGGAATGATCGATTGCATCAGAAAAATTGAAGGCAGGCTCCCATGAACGCCCCGCTCAATCACCCTTTGCCGCTGCTTGATCTCGATGTGCTGCGCACCTTCGTGGCGATTGCCGAGACGGGCAGCTTCACCACCGCGGCCAACGCGGTGTTCCGCACGCCGTCGGCCGTGTCCATGCAGATCAAGAAGCTGGAGGACATCCTCGGCCGCTCGGTCTTCGCGCGCGACGCGCGTTCGGTGACGCTGACCACGGACGGCGAAATGCTGCTCGGCTATGCCCGCCGGCTGTTGTCGATCAACCGCGAGGTGGTGTCGAAATTCATCATCCCCGACATTGTCGGCGTGGTTCGCCTGGGTTCCCCGGATGATTATGGCGAGCGTGTCCTGCCTCACGTGCTGAAGCGTTTCGCACAGTCGCATCCCTCGATTGCGGTCGACGTCACCATCGACCAGAGCATCAATCTGCGCCGCCGCATGGACGATCGCGCGCTCGACCTCACGCTGCTCACCAATTCCTACAAGACCAGCGCGATCGGCGCCGAGGTGCTTCTGACGGAGCCGATCGTGTGGGCCGGCGCCAAGGGCGGCTGCGCGCACCTGCGCGAACCGCTGCCGGTGTCGCTGTGGGAAGAAGGCTGCGCCTGGCGGGCCGGGGCGCTGGAAGCGCTCGGCCGCGAGGGCCGCAATTACCGCATCGCCTATATGAGCGCCCACACGGCCGGCCAGCGCGCCGCGATCATGGCCGACCTTGCCGTGGCGCCGCTGCCGAAGTCCTTCCTCGGCGACGACATGGTCTCGCTGGGCGCCAAGGACGGCATGCCGGACATCGGCACCTACAACCTCGCCATGGTGGTGGCGCCCGACGCCAGCGCGCCGGTGAAGGCCGTCGCCGACCATATCCGGGCGACTTTCGAACTGTTCCGCGAAACCGGCAAGTTCTGAGTTATTCGGCCGCCGGCGCGGGACCGGTTGCGAAGGCAGCTTTTGTCCCGCGTCGCGCGCGAGCCTGGCGCGCCGCAGGAACGGTAAGGAAGTTGACGATGCTGTCGCGGGCGCGGCGCGCCTCCGGCATCTCGATCAGCGGCCAGACGTGGAACATGCCTTCTTCATAGACCACGTCGACTTCGACGCCGGCGGCGCGCGCGCGTTCGGCGAAAATCAGATTGTCGGGGCTGAGCAGATCGCGCGAGCCGGTGAGCAGCAAGGTCTTTGGCAGCACCGATAGATCGCCGTAGAGCGGGCTGATGTGCCAGTCGGAGCGGTCGAAGCCGGCGCTGTAGAGCCGGATGGCCTCGAGCCCGCCGGGAATGCCGAGCCAGGGATCGTTGCGTTCCGCCTCGAACACTTCCGGATTTGACAGCGACATGTCGAGGCCGGGCGAGATCAGCACATGACGCGATGGCGAGGGCAGGCCCTCCTCGGCCGCCATCATGGTAAGCACGACGGCCATGTTGCCGCCGGCGGAATCGCCCATGAAGACGATGTCCTCGGCGCCGGTCTCTTCGAGCATGCGCCGGTAGACATCGCCGACCATGCCGAACATGTCATGGAAATCGTGCTCCGGCGCGATCGGATAGACCGGCACGGTGATACCGAAGCCGAGACGCTCAGCCATCTCGGCGATGAGCCCCCAATGGTAGGACGTGATCTGAAAGACAAAGGCGCCGCCATGCATGTAAAGGATGCGCCGGCGTTCGCCCGCTTTCGCGGCGATTTCATAGACGGGAAAGCCGTCGATTTCGGTCTCAGTGATGTCCAGCCGCGCTTTGAGCAAGGCGGGCGGATGATAGTCCTCGGTCTTGCGGGCATAGGCGATCCAGCGCTGCAGGTTCTCAGGACTGGAAAACGCCTTCTTGCGGCTGTGCCTCAGCACAAACGAAACGAGATGGCTTTTCAAACTGGGCATGCGAATACACGGACACCGACAGAGCCGACTAAGAGAATTCCCCCCGCTCTCCGAAGATTGTGCCACGGTTAAAAATGTCAAGGATTCACGCTGGCACATCGGCGTGATCCGATGGTGCCAGCTCTGTTTGAGCAATTCCGGAGGGACCTACGGCGAGTGACCGAGCTTATCCGCTGCGTACTTTTCCTGGGATTGCTCTAGCGCCGCGTCGGCAGCAGCGTCGCGCGCATTTTGTTGTCGCCGGTGGCCAAGGCCGCGTTGCGGCCCCGGCGCTTGCCGAGCAGCTTGCATTTGTCGGCGAAGGTCATCAGCGCGGCGTGCCCAGAAGCAGCGCATGAAGCGCTGCCTGCGGGTCGCTCGGTGGCGAAGCCGGCCAGCCGATATCCTTCTGTACATGCACCGGCAGGCTGTTCAGGGCATGGATGGCCTTGTTCCTGACATGAGCCTGCCTGATGGTCACACCGAAGCGACTGAGGCTATCGAACATAGACATTTTCATCTCCTTGAAGCGCGGCGACGGCCAAGGGTCTGATTTCATGCATGTCGCTTTCGGCCGCCATCCGATGTCCGTTAAATCGCTCACGCATGTATCGGATCGATTTCACGAAAACAGCGTTTCGGTTTCCGGATCGCGCGGATCCGGAAACATTTGCATACAAACAAATTGAGCGGAGCCGGCATGCCGGTTTCTGTCCGCATAACCGCCATCAGCGGTTGACAGTAGCGCGCGGCTGCATTGTTATTGTGCAATGCGATGTCGATTGTATGCGCTGCAACATAGCGCGAATTGGACCGGAGCATCGTGACGAGCATCCACAGTGTTCAATATCTGCGGGGCCTCGCCGCGTGCGCGGTGGTTTGCTTTCACGTCAGCGAGCAATTCGGCGGCCCGTTCGACGTCGGAGCGGCCGGTGTCGACGTCTTCTTTGTGATCAGTGGCTTCATCATGTGGGTGACGACGGCTGGCAGGCCCGCCGATCCATGGCGTTTCATGCGGCGCCGCATCACCCGGATCGTGCCCCTGTACTGGATCGTCACGCTCCTGACTGCGGCGGGCATCCTGCTCAAGCCGCAGTTCTTCTACGGCCATTTCTTCAGCGTCCAGAACTTCGTGGGCTCGCTGTTCTTCCTGCCGGTTCTACAAGAGAACGCGCTGCATCCGATCGTCATACAAGGTTGGACGCTTTGCTATGAAATGATGTTCTATCTGGTTTTCACCCTGGCCCTGTTCCTCGGGGAACGCTTGCGGTTCGGCTTCCTCACAGGCGCTCTTATTGCCATCGTGGCGCTGCATTTCGTCCTTCCCGCGGGATATGCACGTGCCTTCACCGATCCCGTCGTGCTGGAGTTTGCGGCCGGCGTCGTCGTGGGGCGCTTGTGGTTCCAGGGCGCCAGGCTACCGCTCGGAGCGGCGCTGGCGATGGCTGTCGCAGGATTTCTTCTGCTTGCGGCCAGCCCGCTGTTCGCTGTCGACATGCCTCGCGCCTTGCGTTGGGGGCTCCCGGCCACGCTGATCGTAGCGGGCGCCGTTTTTGCCGAGCGGGCGCGGCCATTCAAGCCCAGTGCCTTGCCCAGCTTTCTCGGCGACGCGTCCTATTCGATCTATCTCTGGCATGTCGTGATCGGTGTCCTGACGACGGGTGTCGTCCTCAGGATCGGGCTGCCGGCGGCGTTGCAGCCTGCGACTATCCTGGTCGGCACGCTTGCATTCTCGGCAATGCTTTATCTGGTCATCGAAAAGCCGTTGATCGCGCTGCTGCACCCGCAACGCGGTAAAGGCATCGTGAAGGCAAGCGGCGTCACGGCTGCGCGCGCCGCGGAATAAGGTCGAAAATCGGTAAGCCTAATCGCGGCCGCGCCGCGCCGCGCGCTCCTCGCGCGAGCGCCGGCGCGGGGTGGCGTCGCCGGCGGTGCCGTCCTCGCTCATTGCCTTGCGCGGCGGCAGCTTCACCGCGGCCGCCAGCTTCGGGAACGGGTCGACCTTATTCGGCAGCGCCATGGCGTAGACGAAGTGCTCCTGGAATTTTGATTCCAGCGCGGTCTCGATCTTCTCGATCCTGCTCACCGTCTCCTCGATCTCGCGGCGGTAACCGCGATTGAGAAGGGCCATGCGCGCGCCGGCGCCGGCGGCGTTGCCGACGGCCGAGACCTTGTCGAGGTCGCAATCCGGGATCAGGCCGAGCACCATGGCGTATTTCGGGTCGATGAAGGAGCCGAACGCGCCGGCGAAGTGGATGCGGTCGACATGGTCGGTGTGCTGTTTTTCCATCAACAGCTTGGTGCCGGCATAAAGCGCCGCCTTGGCAAGCTGGATGGCGCGCACGTCGTTTTGCGTGATGGTGATCTTCGGCCCGCCGTCCTTCAGCACATAAGAGAAGGTGCGGCCGTTTGGCACGATGCGCGGCGAGCGCGCGCCGAGCGATCCGTCGACGACACCGTCTTCCGAAATGATGCCGGCCAGATACATCTCCGCCACCACCTCGATGATGCCGGACCCGCAGATGCCGGTGACGCCGGTCGCCTGCACGCTTTCGGCGAAGCCCGGCTGATCCGACCACAGCTCCGAGCCGATGACGCGGTAGCGCGGCTCGAGCGTTTCGGGGTCGATGCGCACGCGCTCGATGGCGCCGGGCGCCGCGCGCTGGCCGCCGGAGATTTCCGCGCCCTCGAAGGCCGGCCCCGTGGGAGAGGAGGCCGCGACGACGCGCGTCGAGTTGCCGAGCACGATCTCGGCATTGGTGCCGACGTCGACGATCAGCATCATCTCGTCCTGGCGATGCGGGCCTTCCGACAGCGTTACCGCGGCCGCGTCGGCACCGACGTGGCCGGCGATGCAAGGCAGCATGTAGAGGCGCGCACCCTGGTTGAGCTTCAGGCCGATGTCGGAGGCCTTGATGCGCACCGCGCCGGAGACGGCAAGCGCGAAGGGCGCGCCGCCAAGTTCGGTCGGATCGATGCCGAGGAACAAATGATGCATGATCGGATTGCCGACGAAGACGGAATCCAGAATGTCGTTGCGCTGGACATTGCCTTCCGCGCAGACCTTGTCGACGAGGCCGGACACGGCTTCGCGCACGGCAACCGTCATGCCTTCGCGACCGTCCGGGTTCATCATCACATAGGAGACGCGGCTCATCAGATCCTCGCCGAAGCGGATCTGCGGATTGGACGTGCCCGAGGACGCGGCGACGCGGCCGGAGAGCAGCGAGACGAGATGCATGGCGATGGTGGTCGAGCCGATATCGCAGGCAAGGCCGTAGGCTTCGTTCTTCAGGCCAGGCCACAGCGCGATGACGCGCGCGATGTCGCTGTCGGCATCCTTGTGGATGGCGGCCGTCGCGGTCCAGTTGCCCTTGCGCAGGATGCCTTGCACCTGCGGCAACAGGTAGAAGTCGAACTCGAGGTTCTTGAAGCCCCAGTCCTTCATCAGCGCGATCTTGAGCCGGTCGAGATCGCCGAGCGGCTTGTGCATGTCGGGCTCTTCGATCTCGACATAGCACATGCGGATCGCCGTATCGCGGGCGATGATCCTGGTATCGGCGTCCTTGCGGATGGTCTGGGCGTTGATGACCGTATCCTGCGGCACGTCGATGACGAGGTCGCCGAGGATCTGCGCCGAGCAGGAGAGGCGACGCCGCTCGGGCAGGCCGCGCACGCGCTCGTAGCGCTCTTCCTTGGCGCCCTTGGGCGAGATGTGGTCGTCGGACGAGATGATCTTGTGCTTGGCGAAATTGCCTTCCTGGACCTCGATCTGGCAACGACCGCACGTGGCGCGGCCACCGCACACGCTTTCGACATAGACGCCAAGCTGGCGCGCGGCATCGAGCACCGGCGTTCCAATGGGGAACCGGCCGCGCTTGCCCGACGGCATGAACAATACGAGCGGATCGGTGATGTTGGGAGGAGGATTCATGCTGGCACGCGTTTCGATGGCAATGACCGATGCCGTTTAACGGATCGTTCTACTATTGGGCGGAGAGTCCGTTGGTCCAGGGGCCAGTCATGTCGGATCTTCTGCTCTCCGCAGTCTTCACCGCTTTCACCATGGTGCGCGTGCTGAAGGGTTCCGTGCTCAAGGGTTCTTGGCTGCGCAACCCGCAATACCTGGCCACCGGAATTCTCGGCGCAATAGCAGGAGCATTGCTGCTCAATGCGTATTGGCCCGCTTATGACGATGATTTCATCGTCGGCGGTGTGACGGCCATCTTCGGATCGTGGGCGGGAATGGCGTTGTTCGACGCCATCCTGGGCATCGCCTGACCGCAAAGCAGACTTGTCCGACCGCATCCATGATGCGATCGGACCGGCGCTGTTTGCGATGCGGCTCACGATTGCGCGCTTATCCCCTGGCCATGCGGGCTTCACGGCCGCCGCGCCGGCGTCCGCCATTGGCCGCACCTTCGCCCGGCGCGTTGACCGCGGTCGGAGCCGCGACGGCTTGGCCGCCTTCGGCCGGCTTGTAGTCCTTGTAGGTGCGGATCCAGTTGGTGCAGTTCTCGTCGGTGCCGTTCAGTACATTGGCGCCGCGCACGGCTTCCATTTCCTGCGGACGGACCGGGTTCATGATGGCGCTGGTCATGCCGGCGCCGATCACCATCGGGATGAAGGCAGCGTTGATGCCATGGCGGTGCGGCAGCCCGAAGGAGATGTTGGAGAGACCGCAAGTGGTGTTGACCTTGAGCTCTTCGCGCAGCCGGCGCAGCAGCGCGAAGACCTGGCGGCCGGCATCGCCCAGCGCGCCGATCGGCATCACCAGCGGGTCGACGACGACATCATGGGCGGGAATGCCGAAATCGGCGCAGCGCTGGACGATCTTCTTGGCGACGGCGAAGCGGACATCGGGGTCCATCGAGATGCCGGTCTCGTCATTGGAGATGGCGACGACCGGGACGTTGTACTTCTTGACCAGCGGCAGGATGGCTTCGAGCTTTTCTTCCTCGCCGGTGACGGAGTTGACCAGCGGACGGCCCTTGGCGACCTTGAGTGCCGCCTCGATCGCGGCTGTGACCGAGGAGTCGATCGAGAGCGGCAGGTCGACCAGGCCCTGCACGATCTCCACCGTCTGCACCAGCAGCGCCGGCTCGGTGGCGTTGGGGTCGACGGCGGTGACGCCGGCATTTACGTCGAGCATGGTGGCGCCGCAGGCGGCCTGCTCCAGCGCGTCCTTGATGACGGTCTCGAAATTGCCGGCCACCATCTCGGCGGCCAGCTTCTTGCGGCCGGTCGGGTTGATGCGCTCGCCGATCACGCAAAAGGGCTGATCGAAGCCGATGACGATTTCTCGGGTCGCCGAGGCGACGATGGTGCGGGTCATGAAATCTCTCCGTCGGGATATAAAGAGTTCTTTATATCGTTATCTGATCTTATTCAAGCGGATGGTGATTGGCCCGCCCTTAGACTCTAAGTTGATGTATGTCGTTGCCCCAAAACCGGTTCCCGCTTTTGGGCGACATACATCAGTGCGCGGTCTTCACCATGTCCACCTGGGTCTCGGTAATCTCGTCGTGCAGTATGTGATCCAACCGGTCGGCGACCATCTGGTCGTCGCGACGGATCTCACGCTTCCACGGCTGGCGGCCTTTCAGCACGCCGGATTCATCGACGATCTCGGCGACATATTCCTCCTGGCGGTAGGCCATCACATGGATGCCCGAGACACCGGGGATTTCCTTCACCTCGTTGATGATGTCGATGCAGAGTTGCTTGCCTTCCTTCTTCTGGTCCTGCGCGCCTTCGAGCCGCTTGATGATAGCATCGGGGATATGGATGCCAGGAACGTTGGACCGGATCCATTTCGCCGTCTTGGCGGAAGCGAGCGGCCCTACACCGCACAGGATGAAGACCCTCTCGGTGTGGCCGAGATCGCGCGCCTTCTGCATGAAGGTTCTGAACATCGGCACATCGAAGCAGTACTGGGTCTGTATGAACTGCGCGCCGGCGGCGATCTTCTTGCCGAGGTGGATCGGACGGAAATCGTAAGGCGGCGCGAAGGGGTTGACGGCGGCACCCAGGAAGACCTGCGGCGGCGTCGTCAGCTTGCGGCCAGACAGGAACTTGCCGTTGTCGCGCATGATGCGGATGGTTTCGAGCAGCGACATGGAATCGAGGTCGAACACCGGTTTGGCGCCGGGCTGGTCGCCGGCCTGCACGCCGTCGCCAGTGAGGCACAGCATGTTGGCGACGCCCATCGCCGCGCCGCCCAGCACGTCGCCCTGGATGGCGATGCGGTTCTTGTCGCGGCAGGCGATCTGCATGATCGGCGCATAGCCCATGCGGGTGAGGAGAGCGCAGATGCCGACCGAAGACATGTGGCAGTTGGCGCCTGAGGCATCGACCGCGTTGATGGCGTCGACCCAGCCGTCGAAGATCTTGGCGCGATTGTAGACGTCTTCCGGATCGGCGCTGTCGGGAGGGTTGAGCTCGGTGGTCACCGCGAACTCGCCGCGGCGCAGCACACGCTCCAGCCGGCCGCGCGAGGAATGGCCGGGCAGGGGATCGAGCGGCAGGTGGATGCCGGCCGGGTTCTCGTCGCGCTGGTGGGCGGTCATGCCGAAGCTCCGGGATTCTGGGGCGTCTCACGCGCGGCGGCAGCCTGCGCGGTCACCCGCAGCCACGCCGAGGTTTCGCGCAGCGACTGATCGACCGGCTTCTGCACGGTGAGGATATTGTCGCCATGCACCATGTTGCGCGAGCCTTCCCAGGCCTTGACCCAGACGCAAGGCATGTCCGGCTCGACCTCGCAATTGCCGTTGGCGCGCACGCCGCCGCAGGGGCCGTTGCGCAACTGCTTGGGGCAATTCATCGGGCAGGACATGCCGGTGGAGGAGAGCACGCACTGGCCGCACATGCGGCAGTCGAACATGAAGCCCTTGACGCGCTTTTCGATGAACTTCACCGGAGCCTCGACGCGGCCGTAGCCGATGCCCTTCCACAGAGGGTGCAGCAGCAGGAAAACATCGGCGAACCTGCCGTAGAACCATTCGAGCAATCGCGAATGCCGGACGGACCACAGTCTCACGGCGAAAGTGCGCTGGACGCGCCGCTGCGGCGAAACGTCGGCAGGCTTGTAGTCGGATTTCGGCGCTGCCTTCTTGACCAGAGTGGCCTGGGTAACCGCCGGCTGCTTGTCAGACATTTTCTTTCCCGCCAGCTTTGACCAGGGCGACCAGCCGCTCACGGTCATATTTCTTGTCGAGTTCCCGATAGGCCTTCTCGACCTCTGCTTCGATGTCGTCGCCGACCGGGATCGGATCGGCCTTGCGCCACTCCGCCAGATAGTCGTCGGTGCCGCCGGCGCCGGTGCGCATGGCGCACATGTCGATCGCCTCGGTGAAGCGCAGCGGCAATTCGCGCTTGGCGTTCTGCCGGCCTTTCCTGACGATGACCTGGGCAGGAATGTCGCGCCAATAGACGACGATCAGATCGGCCATGAATTCTTACTCCTCGAAGTCTTGGAGCATTGCCGCATGCGCTGATTTGCTGCTTGTTATGGGACGACGCGCGCGCCTTCAAAAGCGACGCTGTCGATTACCGGAAGGAAGGATCAATTGGGATCGCGCTCCGCGCCGAAGCGATCCGTTCAAAAATCTCATTCGTTTCCGAAGCCGCTTTCTCTCAAATCGGCGATGCGGACGATCATGCTTCGTTTGGGGTCGAATGGCAGGTCTTCAAAATCGAAGCTGCGATAGAAATTTCTCACGGCATCGTCGAGCGGATGGGTGAGGACGCCGAAGCATCCTATCTCGGTGGAGAACCGAACCGCAGTTCTGAGCGCGAACAACAGCAGCGAGCGCCCACAGCCCCTGTTCTGGTACCGGTTGTCCACGGCAAGTTGGCCAAGCAGTATTATGGGGACCGGATCAGGGCGATTGCGTTGCGCAGGCTTTGGCAGATATGCCCGCTCGATCTGGCCGGTGCTAAGGGCGACATAGCCGGCAATGAGACCGCTCGCGGGATCGCAGATGATGCTAGTGCGTGAGACACCGTCTTGTTGATTGCGCCAGGCATGGCGGCGAAACCAGTTGTTGAGCGACTCACGACCGCAGTCGAAAGCTTCCCTCTCGTCGTCGTCGGCAAGCCGTCGAGGCGGCGTCAGTCCTGCCATACAGGTCGCGATGCCGCGAGTTTTCGCAGTCCCGGCAACGACTTGGGCGGCGATTTCGCCCACGCCTCGAACTTTTCCCAATCGGCTGCCGGAATCGTCACGATACGTCCGTCCAGCACCTCCATTTCGGCGGCTTCGACGGCCTTGCGGCGGATGAAGTCGCTGAGGGTGGTGTTGGCCTGACTGGCAGCGGCTTCGAGTATCTCGCGTTCGTCGGAGGTTACGCGGAGGCTGAGGGGGGCCATATTGGACATTGGTGATCTCGCTTTCGGTATGACAATAGCATACGAAGCGGGTCGACTGATAGTGCCTACCAGATGCGCTTCGTTAGGCCGGTCCAGAGATAGAACCAGATCGTGGGATGAAACCACTGCTTCGACGGCAGGCCAGGATCGATCGTTGCGAGCCTCCCGGCCAGCGCATCTTTCACCGCCTCGGCGCAGACATCGCGCGAAAATGCCGCCTGGCGTAGCGCGTAGCTGGCGATAGTATCGCCCGCCTTTGGTTTGCCGCGCGCCTGCTTCAGCACCCCGCCGGTGTCGACGCCGGCATCGACCAGATGCACGGTGGTGCCGAAATTCTCCCGATCGCCGGACGCCAGCGCCCAGTAGCCGCCATTCATGCCGCGATATTTCGGGGCGATGCCGGCATGATAGTTGAGCACGGGACAAGGCATTTTTGCCAGCGTGTCCTTCGACAGCAGCCTGCAGCCGGCAAGCAGCACCACACCCGGATTGATCTTGATGACGGCCTCAAGGCATTCGGGCCCATTGGCCGAAGGCACATGGATGATCGTCTGGCCCTGCCGCGGCTCGGTGTCGAGCCTCTCTTCGGCAATCAATCGCGCGGCGTGACCGGCCAGGAAGCGCTTGCCGAGCCTGGTCAGCACCATGGTGCCGAGCTGGCCGCCGGCCGAGACCCAGCCCTGGCGCCGCGCGCGGCCCAGCAGCAAACGCTTCTTGGATTCAGGGGCTTCGAGGATGACGCTGACAGGACCGACCCGATCTGCAAGCGCATTCACGATGGCCCAGATATGCGGGCCACCTTCGGTGACGACCACGATCGGTCGCATGCTGGATTCCGACTCCGCCATTGGCAAGCTTCCGCGCTGGAAAACGGGCGCATGCTATTCTCGGCGGGTTAATCCTTGGTGTGCCAAAGGCTTGGGGTCGTGTGCCAAAGGTTTGGGTCAAGCGTCGGACAATCCGGCTCAGCGCTTGAACTCCATGATGTCGAGCTTCGATTCATAATAGGGCGCGGGGAATTCGATCCGCCACTCGCTGGCGCTGTTGCGGAAGGCGTAGCCGACCTGGTCGGTCTCGGGGCCGCTGCCGTAGGGCCTGGCCTTGTCGTCGTTGACCGAGAACGAGCCGAGATAGATGGCGCGCTTGTCGCCATCGTCGAAGAACCGGCCGGCGGTGCGCTGCGAGCCGCTGATCTTCGCAAGCCGCCAGCCGGAGCCGTCGTCGGTCACCTTGCATTTGAACCAGCCATAGATGACGAGTGGGCTCAAGCCGCCCGCCTTGATGGTGCGGCACTTCCAGTTGCCGGTGAGATCCTTGTCGGAGAAGGCGACCAGCGGCTTGGCGAGCAATGCATCGAGTTGCTTAACCTCGGCCGGATCGCCGGCCTTCGCTTCTTCAAGAGCGGCCTTGCGTGTCTCGCCATACTTATCCAACCGTGCCTTGTCGGCAGCCGTGATCAGCTTCTGCACCTCGCCGTCGGCATGGGCGGGCAGTGCGAAGCCGATGAGGCAAAGGGCTGCAAGCAGCAGGCGAGGGGTCATCGATGCGTATCCTGGATCAGGGGCTGGAATAGCCGTTTTATCTTCTGGCGCACAACTTACCCGTTCGCCGATCGGTGTCATCCGTGCTTAACAGCGCGAGAGCGGAAACAACGGTTGATCGATGCGTATCTTGCTCACGGGAGCATCGGGCTGGCTGGGCAGCGCGCTGGCGCCGAGGCTGAGGTCGCTCGGCCATGAATTGATTGGCCTCGATCCGGTTCCATCGAAGCAGACCGAGGTGGTCGGTTCGGTTGCCGATCGCCAGCTCGTCCTAAGGACCGTCGGCGAAAACGGCATCGAGGCCATCGTCCATAGCGGCGCGCTGCACAAGCCGAACATAGAGCACCATGAGAATGCTGACTTCGTCGCGACGAATGTGCAAGGCACGCTCAACCTGCTCGATGCGGCCGTGACCTGCGGCGTCCAGCGCTTCGTCTTCACCTCGACGACGTCGCTGATGATCTCGCAGGCAATCCGCGCCGGTCTCCGGGGCGGCGCGGGCAAGGCGGCCTGGCTGACAGAAGAGATGGCGCCGGAGCCGCGCAACATCTATGGCGTGACCAAGCTTTCAGCCGAGCATCTGTGCCGTCTTTATCACCTCCAATATGGCCTGCCGGTGGTGGTGCTGCGCACGGCGCGCTTCTTTCCCGAAGCCGACGACATGGCGCATGCGATCGAGCAATCCGATGCCAACACCAAGGCCAACGAGCTTTTGTTCCGGCGGCTGACGGTGGAGGATGCGGCGGAGGCTCATGTCGCGGCACTGGAGAAGGCGCCCCAGCTCGGTTTTGATACGTTTATCATTTCGGCACCGACGCCCTTCCGGCCTCAAGATTGCGCCGAATTGATCGCCGACGCGCCGGCGGTCGTCGCGCGCTATTTCCCGGATTATCCGACGCTCTATGCCAGGAAAGGGTGGACGATGTTCACCTCGATCGACCGCGTCTACGATCCGTCGCGGGCGAGGGTGCGGCTGGGCTTCGTGTGCAGGACGAGTTTTGCCGATGTGCTTGCCGCGCTGGGCGCGGAGGCGTGAGGGCCAGCCTTCTCAGGCCGTGCTCTGTGCCGCCCGCGCCAGTTCGCCTGTCAGGTCGCCATAGCCTGTCGTGCGGCGCTCATAGGTGAGCCCAAGCATGGCCGCGGCTTTCTCGGCGACCTTGTCGAGCTCCGGATCGTCGGTCTGGGCGAGATAGATCAGCTTCTCGTAGTTGCCGAAATAGTCCTTGATCAGCTCGGGATGCCTGTCGAGGCCGAGCGGTTTGATGAAGAACGCGTCGAACTGGCGGCAGAGGAAGTCGGTCATATAGAACGACGTCATGTCGTCGTCGGCGACCTTCGCGTAGGCGTCCATGCCCTGGTAGAAGGCAAAGCAATGCGGCCCCGCCATGCGCTCGACGCCATGCTTCTCGATGACGCGGTCGAGCAGACCGCCGGTGCCGCAGTCGGCATAGCCGACGAAGATGTGGCTGTAACCTTCCGCCTTGGCCTTGTCGATCGCCCTGTCCATCGCCGGCGCGATGCGGTCCGGGTAGAAATGGAACTCGGCCGGCAGGCAGGTCAGCTCGAGATGGTCGAGCTTCAGCTGTTGCTTGACGGCCAAAACCTCGCGCGCAATCATCCCGCAGGCGATGACGAGCAGCCTGTCTGTTTGATTCGGTTTCGTTTTTTGCGTTTTGACCAAGTCGAGCCGGCTTTCGCTACGGGGCTAATATCTGTCGAGGGAGACACCATTCATGAAACTGCTACGCATCGCGCCGATGGCCATTCTTGCCTGCGCGCTTGCACTCACCGCCTGCGCCAACACCATTCGGGGCGTCGGCAAGGATGTCAAATCGACGGCAAGGGCGGTCAAAGACACTGTCAACTGATTCGCAGCCTCGTCCATCATCTGGGAACAAAAAAGCCGCGCTGCAAGGCGCGGCTTTTCCTGTCGGTCCATCCTGATGCCTTGGATCAGGCGGTCGCGCGAACGTTGTGCTTGCGCTTCATGAAGTCCTTGGCGGTCTCGACCGCCACCGCCGCGTCGCGGCAATAGGCGTCGGCGCCGACGGCCTTGCCGAATTCCTCGTTGAGCGGCGCGCCGCCGACCAGCACAACATAATCGTCGCGGATGCCCTTTTCCTTCATCGTGTCGATGACGACCTTCATGTAGGGCATGGTGGTGGTAAGCAGCGCCGACATGCCGATGATGTCGGGCTGGTGCTGCTCGATCGCATCCAGATACTTCTCGACCGCATTGTTGATGCCGAGGTCGATGACGTCGAAGCCGGCGCCTTCCATCATCATGCCGACAAGGTTCTTGCCGATGTCGTGGATGTCGCCCTTGACGGTGCCGATTACCATCTTGCCCTGCTTGGGCGCGCCGGTGGCGGCGAGCAGCGGACGAAGGATCGCCATGCCGGCTTTCATCGCATTGGCCGAAAGCAGCACTTCCGGCACGAACAGGATGCCGTCGCGAAAGTCCTCGCCGACGATGCGCATGCCTTCAACCAGCGCTTCGGTCAACACTTTGTAAGGTGCCCACTTGCGCTCGAGAAGGATATTGGTGCCTTCCTCGATCTCTTCCTTCAGACCGTCGTAGAGGTCGTCATGCATCTGCTGCACGAGTTCGTCGTCGGAAAGCTCGGAAAGGATGATCTCGTCGTCGGACATTTTCTCGGGCTCCTTGCTGCTCGGAATGACTGCGGCAGCCTAAAAATCGATGCGCCAATACCTAACCCGCGAGGGCGACGTAGCCATAGCTGATTTGCGACTTCCCGCAAAAGGAAAGCGACTGAAAAATTAGCGGTTTTCTTGTCGATTTTGCGACAGGTGTTGGCGCTGGCTGGCCGTTTCCAATAGGGTGCATGGCTACGATCCGGGCAAGAGGCGGCAGCGACGTGCCGCAAGCCAGTCCAGGCCAGATTCATAGGAAGAACGATCATGAGCGATAACGCGGCAGTCGAGCAGGAAGCGTCAGGCGGACGGCGCGGACGTGGCGCCAGCGGCGGCGCAGCGGCACGCCGGGCGGCCCGTTCGGGCGGCGGTCCGGGCACGCAGCTCACCTACATCAAGCGTAAGATCAACGTCTACGAGGTCCTTGACGAGGAAGGCCTGGCGCTGATCGAGAAGAACACCGACACGGTGCTGGAAGAAATCGGCATCATCTTTCGCGACGATGCCGAGGCGCTGGCGCTCTGGAAAGAGGCGGGCGCCGACGTCAAAGGCGAGCGCGTGCACTTCCCCAAGGGCCTCTGCCGCTCGCTGCTGAAGACCGCGCCTTCGATCTACACCCAGCACGCGCGCAATCCGGAACGCTCGGTGCAGATCGGCGGCAACGCGACCGTGTTCGCGCCGGTCTACGGCCCACCCTTCGTGCGCGACCTCGACGGCAAGCGTCGCTACGCGACGATCGAGGATTTCCAGAATTTCGTGAAGCTCGCCTATATGGCGCCGTCGATCCACCATTCGGGCGGCACGGTGTGCGAGCCGGTGGACGTGCCGGTCAACAAGCGCCACCTCGACATGGTCTATTCGCATATCCGCTATTCGGACAAACCGTTCATGGGTTCGGTGACGGCGCCGGAACGTGCCGAGGACACGGTGGCGATGGCCAAGCTCGTGTTCGGCGACGACTTCGTCGAAAACAACACGGTGCTGACCAGCCTGATCAACGCCAACTCGCCGATGGTGTTCGACGAGACCATGTTAGGGGCGCTAAAAGTCTATTCGCGCCACAACCAGGCCTGCATCGTCACGCCGTTCATCCTGGCCGGCGCGATGAGCCCGGTAACCGTTGCCGGCACGCTGACGCAGGTGCTCGCCGAGGTGCTGGCCGGCGCCTCGTTCACGCAGTTGATCAAGCCCGGCGCGCCGGTGCTGTTCGGCACTTTCGCGTCGTCGATCTCGATGCAGTCGGGCGCGCCGACCTTCGGCACGCCGGAGCCGTCTCTGGTCTCCTATGGCGCCGCTCAGCTGGCGCGCCGGCTCGGCCTGCCGTTCCGCACCGGCGGCTCGCTCTGCGCCTCCAAGGTTCCGGACGCGCAGGCGGCCTATGAGAGCGCCAACACACTCAACTCGACGATCCTTGCCGGCACCAATTTCGTGCTGCATTCGGCCGGCTGGCTGGAGGGCGGCCTCGCCTCCTGCTACGAAAAATTCATGATGGACATCGACCAGCTCGGCATGCAGCAGAAGTTTTCCGAGGGCGTCGACCTGTCGGAAAACGGCCAGGCGATGGACGCCATCCGCCAGGTCGGTCCGGGCAGCCACTATCTCGGCTGCGACCACACGCAGGCGAATTTCCAGACGGCCTTCTATCGCTCCAGCATCGCCGACAACAATTCCTACGAGCAGTGGCTGGCCGAAGGCGAGAAGACAGCGCCGCAGCGTGCCAACGAGCTCGCCCGCCGCTGGCTGGAGAGCTATGAGGCGCCGCATCTCGATCCGGCCATCGACGAGGCGCTGAAGGACTTCATCGCCAAGAAGAAGGGCTCGATGGCCGACGCCTTCACGTGAAAGGAGCCCGAGTCAGGCCGGGCTAAAGTCGCCAACATCATTCACAAGGAAGTCTGGCGGAGCGCGTTCTCCGACCCGGACCGGAAGGGATGATCGTTGCGCGCGGCACAATTGAGGAGATTGCGGCCGCGCTGGCAGCTTTCGGCCTGATTTTGCGTGGCGGGTTCAATTTTGCCGGCGATGAAGCGGCGCCCGCCAGACCTTCCGGCGCTCTCGCCAAATCGGTGCTGCTGGTCGGACAAGCGGGCGCGGCGCCCTGGCCGCATTTCCAGCGCTGGCTGGAAAATCAACCGCAGCCGATCGCCGATCCGCTGGACACATGGTCGCGCGAAATGATCGGCGCCGTTGCCCGGCAATTCGATGCGCGCGCCGTGTCGCCCTCCGACCGGCCCTATCTGCCGTTCCAGCAATGGGCGATGCGAGCTGAAGGGCTGAAACCGTCGCCGCTCGGCATCCTCATGCATCCCACATATGGGCTATGGCACGCCTATCGCGGCGCGTTGCTGTTCGAGGACGAGATTTCTGTTCCCGAACCTCATGAAGCGATTCATCTCTGCGACCTATGTGTCGAAAAACCCTGCCTGAAATCCTGTCCGGTCGACGCGTATTCCGGGCAGGGATTTGCCCATGAAGCCTGTCTTGGGCATGTCCGCGGTCCTCTCGGCGCGCCTTGCCGGAAGGGCGGCTGCCTCGACCGCAACGCCTGTCCCTACGGCACAAGCTACCGCTATCCGCCGGAGGTGCAGGCTTTTCACATGGCGGCCTTCGCCAGGCTTTAAAGGCGCAGGCCGCCCGCACGAAATCTTGAATGGCCTGGTCCCGGAATGGCTTACCGGAACGGCGCGTGCCGATATCTATCGCACGACAGGCAACGGAGAGCATCATGGCCGGAAAGCAGATCGCGATTGAAACCAGAGACGGCGTGGCAAAGGCTGGGCTTTTCCGACCGTCCGGCAGGGCCATCGCCGGCGTCATCCTCTACATGGATATTTTCGGTCCGCGTCCGACGCTCGACCAGATGGCCGAACGCCTCGCGGGGAATGGCTATGCCGTGCTGGTGCCCGATCTCTTCTACCGCTACGCGCCGTATGGCCCTTTCGATCCCAAAACCGCCTTTGCCGAGGAAAAGACCAAGGCCTTGCTGTTGATGTTGAGCGGCGGCACGACGCAGGGCATGACCATCCGCGACAATGCCGGCTTCCTCGATGCGCTTGCGGGCGAAGGCATTGACGGGCCGATCGGCGTCGTCGGCTATTGCATGGGCGGCGCGCGGGCGCTGAACGCGGCTGCGACCTATCCGGACCGAATCGTTGCCGCGGCGAGCTTCCATGGCGGCAACCTGGCAAGTGACGCGCCCGACAGCCCGCACCGCAAGGCGGCATCGATCAAGGCGCGCGTCTATGTCGGCGTCGCCGGCGTCGATCGCAGCTTCCCGCCGGAACAGTCGGCGCGGCTGGCGGAGGCGTTGCGCGTGGCCGAGGTCGACCACACGATCGAAAACTATGCCGGCGTCGGCCATGGCTGGTGCGTTCCGGATCACAGCGTCTATGACGAGACCGGCGCCGAACGCCATTGGAAGCGGCTGACGACGTTTTTCAAGGAGACGCTGGGCTGAGTTAGCCCCATCAAACGTTGGCGCCGCCCCTCATCCGCCCTTCGGGCACCTTCTCCCCGTAGAACGGGGAGAAGGAAAAGGTGCAGCCGCAAAAAAATCTTTCCATCGCCCCAAGGATTAGCCATTAGCCTTCGTCCAACAGGCAAATGACGGCGATGATGCTGGACGACAGCGAAGCCTCCGATGCCGAACTGATCGGGCGGGCGAGGGACGGAGACAGGGGGGCTTTCGGCAAATTGCTCGAAAGGCACTATGGCTTCGTCTATCGCGCCGCCTACCGCTGGTGCGGCAGGAAAGCCGACGCCGAAGACATCGCCCAGGACGTTTGCGTCCGGCTGGGCCGGGCGATCCGCGACTATCAGGGCAGCGGCGCTTTCACGACATGGCTCTACGCCATGACGCTGAATGCAGCGCGCGACCTGATGCGCAAGCGCGCCCGCGACACCGCCAAGACCGAAGCCTATGGCGCCTACGCACTGATTTCCGGGGAAGGGGCGGCAGAGGCCCAGGATCCGGCCGACGCATTGTGGGCGGCAGTGCGGATGCTGCCCGACAAACAGCGCGATGCGGTGCTGCTGGTCTATGGCGAAGGCCTTAACCACGCCGCGGCCGCGGAGGTGATGGCGATCTCGGAGACGACGGTTTCCTGGCACATCCATGAAGCGAAGAAACGGCTGAAGGTACTCATGCGTTCAGTCGGGGAAGTGTGACCATGGTCGACGACAACGAACTCGAAAGGCTGCGCGACATCGCCGTACCGGCGCCGGACCGCGAGGCGAAGGCTCGCGCGCTCGCCGCCGCGATGCAGGTCTTTGACCTCGACGAAAGAATTTCGGCTGTCCCCCAAGGAACGTCTGCAGGCCTTCGTCTCACGGAGCGAGCAAGAAAGCTCTGGAGAGAAATCATGCAACGGAAACTCATTGCCACGCCGGCCATCACCGCGCTGGTCGCGCTGCCGATCGCCGGATATGCGACTTTTCAGATGTTGAAGGAGCAGCCGCCGGTTGTCGGCGGCAACGGCAAGGTCACCGAGACGGTAGCCGACAAGCCGGTGGCGCGGAAGCCTGCGCCAGAACAACCCGAGATCAACGAGCCGCTGGCGGCGCCCGCCAACGAGAAGAAGGCCAACGCGGACGCCGAGACCCGGGCCAGAGCCAACGCGCAGGTCGCGCCGGCGACGCCGCCCAAGCCGGCGACCGAGGTCGACAGCCTGCTCAAGCAGGAGGCGGCGCCCGAGGCGATGCCTGCTTTGCAACCCGCGCCGGCGCAGAGCGGCCAGTTGGCTGCCGGGGGCAAGGACGGCTCGTCCAACAGAACGATCATGTCTACGACGCCGCCTAGCGTCGATGAAGTCGAGCGGGCCGATCAGGCGCCGGCAGGGGCGGCTGCCGCCATCCCAGCGCCTCCTCCCGCTGTCGCCGATTCCAAGTTGATGGCGCAGCCTGCGCCCATGCAGGCCGACCAGATGCAGCCACAGGAGGAAAACCGCGACCGCATCGAGACCTTCAAGACCAATCCGGTGCACGAGGCTGCGCAGGACCCGGTTTCGACCTTCTCGATCGACGTTGACACGGCGTCCTATTCCTTCGTGCGGCATTCGCTCAAGGAGGGCGCTCTGCCTGACCCGGACACGGTCCGGGTCGAGGAGATGATCAACTACTTCCCCTATGACTGGAAGGGTCCGGAATCGGCTTCAACGCCGTTCAACTCGACCGTCACCGTCATGCCGACGCCGTGGAACGAGCACACCAAGCTCATGCATGTCGCGATCAAAGGCTTCGATGTGAAGCCGGCCGAGCAGCCGAAGGCCAATCTGGTGTTCCTGATCGATGTTTCGGGGTCGATGGACGAGCCGGACAAGCTGCCGCTGGTGAAATCCGCCTTCCGCTTGCTGGTCAGCAAGCTGAAGCCCGACGACACCGTCTCGATCGTCACCTATGCGGGCAATGCCGGCACGGTGCTGATGCCGACAAAGGCTGCGGAAAAGCAGAAGATCCTTGCCGCCATCGACAATCTGTCGCCCGGCGGCTCGACTGCCGGCGAGGAAGGTATCCGCGAAGCCTACAAGCTCGCCCAGCAATCCTTCGTCAAGGATGGCGTCAACCGCGTGATGCTCGCCACCGACGGCGATTTCAACGTCGGCCAGACCGATGACGACGATCTCAAGCGGCTGATCGAAAAGGAGCGCAAGACCGGCGTGTTCCTGTCGGTTTTCGGCTTTGGCCAAGGCAATCTCAACGACCAAATGATGCAGACCATCGCCCAGAATGGCAACGGCACGGCGGCCTATATCGACACACTCGCCGAAGCCGAGAAGGCGCTGGTCGAGGATGCCTCCTCGACGCTGTTCACCATCGCCAAGGACGTCAAGATCCAGGTCGAGTTCAACCCGGCCAAGGTGTCGGAGTACCGGCTGGTCGGTTATGAAACGCGCGCTCTGAACCGCGAGGACTTCAACAACGACCGCGTCGATGCCGGCGACATCGGCTCCGGCCATTCAGTGACGGCGGTCTATGAGATCACGCCGAAGGGCAGCGGCGGCGAGCGGGTCGACCCGCTGCGTTACGGCCAGGCCAAGGTCGACAATGGCGGCGTCGCCAATGCCGACGAGTATGCCTTCGTCAAGATCCGCTACAAACTGCCGAACGAGGACGTCTCGAAGCTGATCACGACGCCGGTGACGGCGGCCAACGAGGTATCGTCCTTCGACGCGGCCGGCGCTGACCAGCGTTTCTCGGTCGCGGTCGCCGCCTTCGGGCAGAAGCTTCGCGACGAGGACCAGACGGCGAATTTCGGCTACGACCGGATCGCGGAAATCGCCAATGCGGCGCGCGGCGCCGATCCGTTCGGCTACAGGGCGGAGTTCCTGTCGCTGGTGCGATTGGCCTCATCGCTGGCCGGCAACAAATAGGGCATTGCGACTTGAACGAAGGCCGGCGGGACAAATCCTGCCGGCCTTTCTATGATCGTTAAATTGCGCGGCTTTTCCGGAATATCATCGCAACGAGCCTCTGTTAGTCAATGATAGAGAGGTTTGAGGGATCGGCAGTGCATATCACGACAATCGGGAATGCGAACTCGACGGCGGCCAATGCGCCGGTGCGGGAAGCTTCCGCTCCTTTAGCGGAATCCACGCGCATCAGGAATGATGTCGACGCGGCCCGCACCACGGCGCTTTCGGCGCTCAACAACGACCGTTTTCGTGCGATGCTGGAACAGATCACCGACCCGCAAGCATCGGGCGCGTTGATGACGATGGGCGCCGAGAGCCAGGACGGCGTCGTCGTCGACTTCACTACGGCGCTGTCGCGCTACGCCGAAAACAGCAAGTAGAAACCGTATCAGGCGCGGCTGCGCCGGCGCTCGCGACGCGCTTCGCTGGTTTCGGCGGTGTTTGCCGTCGCCACCTTGTTGCGCATCGGGCCGATGCGCTCGATGATCGTCTCGACGGTCGGGCGGGTCGACTTGGTGTGCGCGTCCAGCGCCTTGCGCATGGCGGCGAGATGGGCGAACGAGGTGCCGCAGCAGCCGCCGACAATCTTGGCGCCGGCATCGACCGCCAACCGTACATAATCGGACATCAGTTCCGGCGTGCCGGAATAATGGATCTCGCTGCCGCGGAATTCCGGAATGCCGCAATTGCCCTTGACGATCACGGTCGCCTCCGGCTTCGCCGCGGTCATGTCGAGCAGCGAAGCAAGGATGTCGGCAGCGCCGACGCCGCAATTGGCGCCGACACCGAGGGGAGCCTGCGACAGGCCGTCGGCGACGGCGTGGATGTCCTTCGGCAGCAGACCCATCATGGTGCGGCCGGCCGTGTCGAAGGAACCCGTATAGGTGTAGGGCAGGCCGACGCGGATCGCCGCTTGCGCCGCGGCGCGGATCTCGTCGGGCGCCGACATCGTCTCGATCCAGGCGACTTCGGCGCCGCCGGCCTTGAGACCTTCGATCTGCTCGGCGAAGGCGTCGACCGCATCGTCATAGGTCATGGCACCGAGCGGCACCAGCAGTTCGCCGGTCGGGCCGACGGAGCCGGCGACGATCACCTTGCGGCCGGCCTTGTCGGCGACGGAACGGGCAATCTCGGCGGCGCGCTTGTTGAGCTCGTGAACACGGTCCTGCGCATGATGCAGCTTGAGCCGGTGGCGGGTGCCGCCGAAGGAGTTGGTCAGGATGATGTCGGCGCCGGCGTCGACGAAATTCTGATGCAGGCTGGCAATGGTCTCGGGCGCCGACTCGTTGAGCATCTCGGGCGCTTCGCCGGCCGGCAAGCCCATCGCGAACAGATTGGTGCCGGTGGCGCCGTCGGCCAGAAGCACGCCCTTTTCGGCAAGCAGTGCGTCAATCGGGTTGGTGGCGGTCATGGCTTTGGCCTTCGTGTTCCGAACTCAAATAACGATATAAAGAAGTCTTTATGTCCAGTCAACGAGCTTGCGGCCGGCAAGGCCCTATGCAGCCGGCGTGATCTCAATGAGCGGCGGGCAGGCCGACCGTCAGGATGATATCAATGCCGGCGATCAGACAGAGCCTGACGGGAAAGACATTCCGGCCAGCTTCTGGGTGAAGCTTGCCGTCTCATGCGCGTTGATGTCGGCGGCGCGGATCAGATTGTCGAAATGGCTGGTCAGCGTCCGGATCGGCTGGGTGGCGCTCAGCACGATATACATGTCGCCGACGTAAATCGCGGCGCGATAGGGGCCGAAGATCGTGTAGGGGATCGAATAGCGCATGCGGCCATCATAGAGGAACAGGCGGAAGGTCGGATAAAGGTCGTCGAGCAGCGCCGCCATGTGCAGCAATTGCTTGCGCCGTTCGACCTCCGGGAAACGGTCCCAGACACCCAGGCCGCGAGCAAAAATCTCCAGCGTGTGGCGCGGCATGCAGACCTCCATGTCGGTCTCCGGCCGCCTGGTGTAGTCGATGCGGTATTGCGTTTCGCCGGCTTGCGCCTCGCGGCTCTTGTTGGCGATGCCAGCCTCGTAATCGACCAGCGCCTCGGTGCGCAGCAGGTCGGGAATGCCGGCGGGCACATAACGGATCTTGGTGCCGGCCGCCTCGGCATGCCATTTGGCGAGCAGCGTGCGGTCGAAGCCGTCCGGCGCTTCCTCGATCTCGAGGCTTTCGCGGATTTCGCCGGTGACGCCTTCGTCGTGACTCAAGCCAAGCAGCCAGTCGAGCGACACCTTGAACTCGGCGGCGATGTTGAGCAGCGTTTCGGCCCGCGGCAGACGGGTCGAGGCGCCGGAAAGCAGTTGCGACAGCGCCGAGCGGTCGATGCCGACGGCCGTCGCGAAGGCCGACTGGTTCAGATCGGACCTTGTCAAGAGCAATTTCAGCCGCTCCCGGAAGATCGTCGACAGATCGCGCTTGTCCATCGGGCAGCTCCTGCTTGCGGGAGGAAAAATTTGCGCCGAGGCCCGCCTTGTCGCGCCCTAAGCGTAAATGAATCCCAAATTCTGTTTACAATATATAACATCTGCCTTTAAAAATGCGCATTCGCAACAGTTTGTGCGCTTTGTCGCGTTGATGTAACGGCAGGCTCCTGACACAATGTTGTCAGGAATCAAAGTGGTTCCGGCGACTGGAAGGCAGTGGTCGATAGCATGGCGAGCATGAACAAGAGACGTAGCAGCGCACCGGCGGTCGAGTGGCCGACTGTCTTCCTCACCCTCTTCTGCTACGGCGCCTGGCTTGCCACCGGCTTCCTTGTTTGGCCATCCTATCCGCTTCTGGCCCTCGCCGTCCTGCCCTTCATTTTGGCGCTGCAATCCTCGCTGATGCATGAGGCGCTGCATGGTCACCCGACCCGCAACGTCAGGATCAACGAAGCCTTCGTCTTCCTGCCGATCGGCATGGTGTGGCCGTTCCGCCGCTTCAAGACCATCCACCTGCGTCATCATGCCGACGAGCGTCTGACGGACCCGCTCGACGATCCGGAAAGCTATTACCAGGCGCTCTGGATGCATGAAGACCTGCCGCCGGCGATGAAGTTCCTGCTCAAGATCAACAACACCATGGTCGGCCGCTTCTTCCTCGGCCCGTGGCTGTCATCGGTCGGCTTCTTCATCGACGACGCCAAGCACATCGTCGCCGGTGACAAGACGATCCGCAGGGCGTGGCTGCTGCACGCCATCGGCCTGGCCGCGGTGGTGCCGGTCGTCACGTTCGGCTTCGGCATTCCGCTCTGGCTCTATATTCTGGTTCCGGTGTGGCTCGGCCAGTCGCTGATCTCGATCCGTACCTATGCCGAGCATCAATGGTCGGAGCACCCGGAAGGCCGCACGGTGATCGTCGAGCGCTCGCCGCTCTCCTTCCTGTTCCTCAACAATAATTTGCATTTCGTTCATCACAAGAGCCCGACGATCGCCTGGTACAGGCTGCCGAAGCTGTTCCGCGAGCGCCGCGACGAGTGGCTGCGGATGAACAACGGCTATGCCTATCCAAATTATTTTGCGATGCTGAGGGCCCACGCCTTCAAGGCCAAGGAGCCCATCGTCCATCCGGTGCTGCGGCGCGCGCCGGAGCCCGGCCGCGCTTTCAAGCCGCGCGTCAGGGCACGCAACGTCAGTGGACTTGGCACGGCCCCGGTTCCGGCGGAACCGCCAAAGGAATAAACTTGGACTGTCACCGCGGCGTGTCGCGGTCGGCGCCTGGCGCCAGGATTTAGTCAGTTTTCGAAAGCAGGGGTCAAACCCGGTATGAGTGAATTCGTTGCCGCGTTGCCGATGTATGACTGGCCCGAGGCGCGCGGCGAGGTCGACGCACAATGGGCGCGGCTCCGCGACGCCTTCCGGCAAAGGGGTATCGACGCGCCGGACGCAGTCGTGCGCAGCAATCGCGAACTGCCGGCGGTTCTCGGCGGCATCCTCGATGGCGCCGGAAGGCTGGTCGCGGCCGACCCGGCGACACTGCCACCGGACGAGTTCGATTTTCATCAGCTCTGGCTGAGCCCGGCGCTGCTGTTCGGGCAAACCTGCTGGGGGCCGATGGAACTCGGCCTTGCCGAGCATGTGCAGGTGATTGCCCAGCCTAACTACGATGCGTTCGAGGGCGGGCGGGGAGAACTCTATTCCAGCGCGCTGGTGATGCCCGCGGATGGTCGGCCGCCGGTAGCCTCGCCGAGGGACGGCAAGGCCGTCATCCCGATCGATCTTATTCGCGGCAAGCGCTTCATCTTCAACAATCCGGATTCGATGTCCGGGCTGATCGGGCTGCGGCGCGACCTGGAGGCGATGGGCGAAAGCCTCGACATCTTCGCCTCGCGCAGCGAAAGCGGCGGCCACCGGTCGTCGATCGTCGCGGTCGCCGAGGGCAAGGCGGGTATCGCGGCAATCGACTGCGAAAGCTGGGCGCTGGCGCAACGTTTCGAGCCGGCGGCACAGGCCGTCAAGGTGGTTGGCTGGACCGCACGGCGGAAGGGCTTGCCCTATATCACCGCCAGGACCACCCCGATCCCGATCGTTGCCGCGATGCGCGAGGCCGTCGCGGTGGTCGAACGCAGCGCTTCAGAGCAGCCGCTCGTCCAGCGGGTAGGCTGAAAGCTTCTCGTTGCCGGTATCGGTGATCAGGATCTGCTCCTCGATCTTGACGCCTTCGTGCCCGCCAAGCCTGCCGATATAGCTCTCGACGCAAAGCACCATGCCAGGTTCGAGCAACCCGTCCGGGGTGTCGGCGGTCCAGTCGCCGGCATGCGGCAGCGTCGGATATTCGTCCGCCAGGCCAACCCCATGATAGAGCACGCCGTAGCGTGTCGGATAACAATCGCCAGGCGGCACCGCCGAGCATTCGACGAGATCGCGGAAGGAAATGCCAGGCCGCATCAAATCCGTGTTGCGGGCGATCTGGTCGGCGGCGATGCGAAACAGGTCGCGCTGCTCGTTCGATGGTTTCTTGTCGCCGCAAAGCCAGGTGCGCGAGAGGTCGGCACAGAAGCCGTATGGACCGACGAGGTCGGTGTCGAAGGCGACGAGATCGCCGTCCTCGATCAAGCGCGAGGAGCATTCCTGGAACCAGGGATTGGTGCGCGGCCCTGACGACAGCAGCCGCGTTTCGATCCATTCGCCGCCGCGCGCGATGTTGCCGCGATGCAGTTGCGCCCACAATTCGTTCTCGGAAATGCCAGGCTTCAGCGCTGCTTCCATCTCGCGCATCGCCGCCTCGCAAGCGACGATGGCACGGCGCATGGCGAGGATCTCGTCCGGCGATTTGATGAAGCGCGCATTTTCCATGACCGCCTCGCCGTTGCCGACGGAAATGCCGCGGCGGCCGAGTTCTACCACGCCTTCCGGATTGATGTGGTCGACGGCTATGCGGCGGTTGCCGCCGCCATGCTCCGCCACCAAATCGGCGATGCCGGCTCCCCAGCGGTCGACCTTGAGTTCGGTCAACTCGCCGCTATAGAGATACATCCACGAGATCGCGGGCCGTACCTCGTCGGCGACACCGGCATGGTCCGACAGATGCTCGCAGGAGAAATAGTCGAACAGCACCACCGGGCCCTCGGTCGCGACAAAACAGTGCCGGGTCGGGTTGTGCGCGACCCAGAGCTGCATGTTGGTCGAGTCGGTCGCGTAGCGGATGTTGACGGGATCGTAGAGCAGGGCGCCGGCATAGTCGCGGCGCTTCAATTCGGCGCGAATGCGCTCCAGCCTGTATTTTCGCATTGCCGGAAGGTCCGGCGCGGCGACGCCGGCCGCCGCCCACTCGGCTTCGGCTATCGCGCCGTAGCCCAGCACATGCTGGTTGAGCGCGGCCGCCTTCTCGCGGGAGGCCGCGCGCAATGCTTCGACGGAGCCGGGTTCGAAAGGCATGATCTTGCGATGGCGGCCGAAGCGTTGGTTGTCCATGCTGTTCCCCCGGCGCTCTATTGCGCCGTAATCCTGTGCAGTCTGGTGATCGTCACCTGACGCGGCATGTCTCCCAAGAGCTGCGGCACCTCGACGCTTCGATGGATCGTGTCCATCGCATAGCCGGCCTTCGCGATCCTGTCGAAAACGACCGACGGAGGTTCTTTGTCGCCCATCAGGACAAGCACCGCCGGCTCGCGGATCGACTGCGCGAAGTCGGGTATCTCGTCATCGAGCACGATAAGGCCAGGATTGACCAGGCGCAGATTGCCGATCCAGAACCAACTCGAAACCACCGTGGTCACCGGCCCGTCGGCGGTTAGCTGGTCATAGAGCGCGCGATAGTCCATTCGCACGATGCGGCCGCGATTGTCGCCGCCGTTCAGGTGCATATGCCAGCTTACCGGCAGCACAAGGATCGCCACGACAGCGCCGGCAAAGACGATGGTGCCTTGCGCCTTTCTGCCTCTTTCCCCCATGGCGTCGAGGCGCATTGCGAGGACCGCGGGCAGCAGGACAAAGATGGGAAGCATCCAGCGGTCGCGAAACTGCGTCACGCCGCCGGCCAGCACCAGCACCAGAGTGACCAAAAGGCCAAAGGCAATTGCGCGCCACAGCAGCCTCTCAGGCCATGGACCGGGCTGAGGCGGCGGTGCCGGGCTCCTGCGTGCCAGGACGAAAGCAACGGCAAAGACGGCGACGGGCAAGGCGGCAAAATTGAGGATCGCCTTGGCCAAACCGAAGATGCCGAGAGCCGCTGTCCTTGCCGCGCTGCCGCCGCCGGCGACACCGAACCCTCCGCTGTGCGACAGGAAGTCTTGCGGGTGCGTGAGGCTCCAATAGGCTGTCGGCAGGCAGGCCAGGATCGCCACCGCCACGCTGATCAGGAAACGCCGGTCGAGGATTGCCGCACGCGTCTCGCGCAGCGAGAAAGCCGCCAGGAACAACGCCGTGAGGAAGATGACGATGTTGTATTTCGACAGCATCGCGGCCGCTGTCGCCAATCCAAACAGCGCATAGGACACGGCCGATCGACGCTTCTGCACCTCGACCAGCGCAAGCAGCAGCACCGAGGTGAAGCAGAATATGGCGGTCGAATGGGTGAGGGCGTGCTGCATTTCCCAGAAGATCTGCGGGAACAGCAACAGCCCGAACATGCCGGCTGCGGCGGCACGGCTCGAATAGCCGAGGCGGCGAATGGCAGCGAAATAAGCGACCAACCCCGCCGCCAGCAGGCCGTATTTCACAATCTTGAGGGCAAGCACGCTGGTCCCGACCAACGCGGCCGCGAGTATGGCGAGCCAGGTGAAGAGCGGCGGCTGCGAGCTGCCGTAGCCGGCCGCAAGAAACCGCATCTCCATCAATTGCTCTGAATCGTCGACGCCGACGCCTGTCCCAACGAAGTGGGAAGCAAGCGTCATCACGACGATCTGGGTTAGACAATAGATGAGGGCGAACGCGACGGCCGCGCTGACGGGACCGACCCGTTCATCGCAGAGCCAATCGGTCCATTTCTCTAGCTGCCGCAAGGGGATCGTCTTCTCATGCTGATGCGCCGGTGGTCGGCTCGACCATGCCATGCCAACCGGCGCAATCCAACAAGTCCCGGCGCGTCAGGTCCGCATCTTCTCGCCGCTCGGGTCGAAGGGCGGCTCGAGATTGATGCGGGCCGGGCGGCGGTGGCCGAGGATCTCGATCTCGAACAGGCCGGCGCTCTCGTCCTCGGCAAGTGCCGCCGGCACATAGCCCTGCGCCATCGATTTGCGGACGTAATGCGCGTAGCCGCCGGACGTCACCCAGCCGACGACACGCCATTCGCCCTCGACGATGCCGCGCACGGCTGAAGCGCCTTCCGCGGCCTTGGAGCCGCGCACTTCCTTGCCCGATGCATCGAAGCGCGGCGCTCCATAGCCATGCGGCTTCTCCACCGTGCCGTAGTCCTTGCCGACCTTGGCCCAGATCGGCTCGTCGCCCATCACATCGGCGTCTGCCGCATCGACGATGAAGGAAACGCGGCGCAGCTTCGGCCCTTGCGCCTGCTCCTTGGCTGACGCCTCGCGGCCGATGAAGTCGTTCTTCGCCAACTTGATGAAGCGGTCCATCGAGCCCTCGAAGGGTCCGTAGATCGGGCGCAATTCGCGGAACCAGGTCGGGAAGTTCTTTTCCAGGCGCATCGACAAAAGCGCGCGCATGCCGAAATCGACGAGACCGAACTCCGCGCCGGCTTCCTTGATCGCGTGATAGACGAGGCGCTGATAGGCGGGCGCCATCCAAATCTCGTAGCCGAGGTCGCCGGTATAGGTGATGCGGTTGACCATGCAGGGCGCGCCGCCGACCGCCATCTCGCGGAAATCCATGAAGCGGAAGGCCTTGGTCGAGACGTCGACGTCGACCAGCTTCTGCAAGAGGTCGCGCGACTTCGGCCCGGCGATCGACAGGCCGACCAGCGTCTGGTCGAAGCGGTGGATGCGCACCGAACCGTCCTTCGGCAGGTGCCTCTCGAACCAGCGCATGTGGTACTTCTGCGCGGCGGAGGAACCCCAGATCATGAAGCGGTCCTCGCCAGTCTTGGCGATGGTGAAGTCGCCAATCAGTTTGCCGAACTCGTTGACCATCGGCGTCAGCACGATGCGGCCGACCTTCGGCATGCGGTTGGTCATCAGCCGGTTGAGGAAATCCTCCGCGCCCGGTCCCGACACTTCGTATTTGGCGAAGTTGGCGATCTCGGTGACGCCGACCCGCTCGCGCGTGGCGCGCACTTCCTCGCCGATCGGGCCGAAATCGTTCGAACGGTGGAAGGAGACGATGTCCTTGGGCTCGGTGCCCTTCGGCGCGAACCAGAGCGGGGTCTCGAGGCCCCACGAGTCGCCCATGACGGCGTTGTTGGCAAGCATCGTGTCGTAGAGCGGCGTCGTCTGCGCCGGACGGGCGGCGGGCAGTTCCTCGTTGGGGAATCGGATCGAGAAGCGCCGCGAATAGTTCTCGCGCACCTTGGCGTTGGTGTAGCGGAGCGTCGCCCATTCGCCGAAGCGAGCGACGTCCATGCCCCAGATGTCGAAGCCCGGATCGCCGTGCACCATCCAGTTGGAAAGCGCGAGGCCGACGCCGCCGCCCTGGCTGAAGCCGGCCATGACGGCGCAGGCGCACCAGAAATTGGTCAGGCCCTGGACCGGGCCGACCAGCGGGTTGCCGTCCAGCGCGAAGGTGAAGGGGCCGTTGATGATCTGCTTGATGCCGGCCTTCTCGATGCCGGGGAAGTGCTTGAAGCCGATTTCCAGTGATGGCGCGATGCGGTCGATGTCGGGCGGCAAGAGTTCATGGCCGAAATCCCAGGGCGTGTTGACCGGCGACCACGGCTTGCAGGCCTTTTCGTAGGTGCCGAGCAGGATGCCGTTGCGCTCCTGGCGGGTGTAGATCTCGCCCTTGAAGTCGAGCACGCCGATCATCTCGCGACCGGTCGACTTGTTGAATTCCTCGACCTCCGGCATCGGCTCGGTGAGGAGATACATATGCTCCATCGCCAGCACCGGGAGTTCGACGCCGACCATGCGGCCGATCTCGCGCGCCCACAAGCCGCCGCAGTTGACGACATGCTCGGCGTGGACCGTGCCCTGCTCGGTGACGACGTTCCAGGTGCCGTCCGGCTGCTGCGTCAGGTCGACGACGCGGTTGCGCAGCACGATCTCGGCGCCGAGTTTCTTGGCGGCCTTGGAATAGGCGATGGTGGTGCCGGAAGGATCGAGATGGCCTTCGACGGGATCCCACATGGCACCGACGAAGTTCTTCTCGTCCATCAGCGGGAACATCGCCTTGGCCTCCGAAGGCGTGATCAGCTCGGTATCCATGCCGAGATAACGGCCCTTGGCGTGGGCAAGGCGCAGGAAGTCCATGCGCTCCGGCGTATCGGCCATCATCACGCCGCCGGTGAGATGCAGCGAGCAGGACTGGCCGGAGAGTTCCTCGATCTCCTTGTAGAGCTGGACCGTATAGGCCTGCAGCTTGGCGACGTTGGGATCGCCGTTCAGCGTATGGAAGCCGCCCGCCGCATGCCAGGACGAGCCGGAGGTCAGCTCCGAGCGCTCGATCAGCATGATGTCGGTCCAGCCGGCCTTGGCGAGATGGTAGAGCACCGAGCAGCCGACGACACCGCCGCCGATGACAACCGCTTTTACGTGGGATTTCATGAAGATAGGTCCGTCTTGTACAATGTGGAATCAGAAATGAAGGACAATTGGTCCGGCATCCAGCCTGGCCATTTGCAGATCAGAAGTCGGTCGGCGCGCCGCCTTCGGCGCGACGCTTGTCGACGAAGTCGTTGAGTTCCTCGCGGATGGCCGGATCCATGTACGGCTCCTCGTAGGAAGCAAGGCGCTCCTTCCAGACCTTGTTGGTGCGCTCGAGCGCCGTCGGCGAGCCCGCCTCGGCCCAGGTCTCGAAATTGCGCCAGTCGGAGACGATCGGCGAGTAGAAGGCGGTCTTGTAGCGCGCTTGCGTGTGCGGGGTGCCGAAGAAATGGCCGCCCGGACCAACCGATTGGATGGCGTCGAAGCCCAGCGCGTCCTCGGAGAGATCGAGCGGGGTGAGGAACTCGGCCACCATCTGCAAAAGGTCGATGTCGAGGATGGTCTTCTCGTAGGAGCAGCGCAGGCCGCCTTCCAGCCAGCCGGCGCCGTGCATCATCAGATTGCCGCCGCCCTGGATGGCTCCCCATAGCGAAAACACGCTTTCATAGGCCGCCTGGGCGTCGACCGTGTTGGCGGCGCAGGTGTTGGAGGTGCGGTAGGGGATGTTGTAGCGGCGCGCGAGCTGACCGCCGACGAGCTGCGCCTTCATATATTCGGGCGTACCGAAGGCCGGCGCGCCGGACTTCATGTCGACATTGGAGGTGAAACCGCCATAGCCGACCGGCGCGCCCTTCCTCACCATCTGCGCGAAGGCGATGCCGGAAAGCGCCTCGGCGTTCTGCTGCACCAGCGCGCCGGCGACGGTGACGGGCGCCATGGCGCCGGAGAGCGTGAACGGCGTGACGATGACGACCTGGCCCATGCTCGACATCTGGATGATGCCTTCCATCATCGGCACGTCGAGCTTGAGCGGCGAATTGGTATTGATGATGGTGAAGACCGACGGTTCCTGCATCAGCTGTTCACGGGTGATGCCGCGCGCGATGCGGGTGATCTCGATACCGTCGACGTTGCGCTCCTTGCCGAGCGAGTAGATGTGGAAGATCTTGTCGGTCAGCGTGGCAAGGTCGCGGATGCATTCCAGGTGCCGGACCGAGGGATGGATGTCGATCGGCTCCACGGGATAGCCGCCGGTGCAGTTCAGGATGTTGTGCATTTGCGCCAGGCGCAGGAAGTTGCGGTAGTCGACCTGGTTGCCGGGCCGGCGGCCGCGGTCGAGGTCGGAGCAGTTCGGCGCCGAGGCCATCATCGACAGGATGACGTTGTTGCCGCCAAAACGCAGATTGTGCGCCGGGTTGCGGGCATGCAGCGTGAATTCCGACGGGCAGTGCGAGACAAGCTCGAGGATCATGTCGCTGTCGAAGCGCACGCGCTCGCTGCCTTCGCGCACGTCCGCGCCATGCGCCTTCATGATGCGGCGGGCTTCGTCGTGCAGAACGTCGACGCCGATCTCCCTCAGCACGCGCAGCGAGGCGAGGTGGATCGATTCCAGTTCGTCGTCGGACACGAGCTTGGTCGGCGTCAGCGGATTCTTCAGCTGCCGGAAGGCCGGCTGTTCGAAGGCAGCAGAGCCGCCGGCACGCTTTCCGGCACGGCCGCCACGGCGGGCGCGATCTGTTGCCAATGCCGGTTCGGCGGGATGGAGGGCAGCGGTCATGACAAGCCTCAAGGATGCGAAAGTGGCGGCATAATGGACCGGCGGCGATGCAGCCGGTGAGGAGGCGGCGACCACTAGGACGAGGGAAGCGACATGCCGGAAGGGGAGCCTGCTGGCCTGCCGAATTGCCGCCGGCGAGGCATCCGTCCGGCTTCCGCAGCCGATAGAGGTCCGTACGAGACGGCCTGCCAGGGCGCGACCCGAGCGGAAACACTGCGCGTTTTCGAGGCGCTCCTGACAAGGATTGGCTGGAACATCCGCTTTCATCCGTGGTGGGCCTTATGGCAACCGGCCGTAAAGGCTAAAGCCTCGGAGCGAGCGATTGGAGCAGGAATGATGGCTCTGGCGGGTTCCGAGAGCGGCGAGACGGTGCAGTGGGCCGCGATCACCGGAGTGATCGCGACCGTGTCGGTGTTCGCCATCGCGCAGGGGCTTTCCTATCCGCTGCTCAGCTTCATCCTGCAGCGCCAGGGCGTTTCGCCGGCAATGATCGGGCTGTCGGCGGCGATGACGCCGGTCGGCTTCATCCTGTCCTCGCCGCTGATCCCGGAATTGGCGCGCCGGTTCGGGGCAGGGCGCACCGCGCTCACCTGCGCCGCGCTCTCGGCACTGGTGCTGGCGCTGATCGGCTGGACGCAAGATGTCTATCTGTGGTTTCCGCTGCGTTTCCTGATCGGCGTGGTGACCAACCCGCTTTATGTCTTGAGCGAAATCTGGGTAATTGCGCTCGCGCCGCCGGCGCGACGCGGTCGCGTCATGGGCATCTATTCCACCATCATTTCGGCGGGCTTCGCGGCCGGGCCGCTCTGCCTGCTCGGCGTCGGCACCGAAGGCTGGCCGCCTTTCCTTGTCGGCATCTTCGCCTTCCTGTTCTGTGGCGCCTGCCTGGCGGTCGTGGTGCGCCGGCTGCCAAAGGTCGACGAGGCCGAGAACAAGGTTTCGGTGCTGGGCTTCATGCCGTTGGCCTGGCTGCTTCTGTCGGCGGTCGTCGTCGCCGCCGGTTTCGAGCAGGCGATCCTGGCGCTGCTGCCGGTCTATGGAACGCATCACGGCATTCCCGAAGCGCGTATGTCGGCGCTGCTTTCGGTGATGATCGCGGGCAACATCGCCATGCAGGTGCCGCTCGGCCTGCTCGCCGAAAAGCTGACGGCGCGCCTGGTCCGCTTTGGCTGCGTGGCAGTGACGATCCTCGGTTGCGTGCTGTTGCCGGCGCTGATCGAGACGCCGCTGATCTGGGTCTGCGTCTTTGGATGGGGCGCCGTTTCCTACGGCATCTACACGATGTCGATCATCGAACTCGGCGAACGCTTCACCGGCTCGTCGCTCGTCGCAGGCAATGCCGCCTTCTCGCTGATGTGGGGTCTCGGCGGCATCATTGTGCCGCCGCTGACCGGCGGCGTGATGGATGTCATCGGCGCCGCGGGCCTGCCGGTCACGCTCGGTGCGATCTGCGCGGCGTTGGCGGCTGCGTCGGTCATTCGCAGGCGGATCGTCTAGGCGCCGGTGCCCAACCTTCCTGCCGCCTGAAAATGGCCCAGAGATCGCAATCGGCGTGATGTTCGGGCGGATAATATGTCCGGCGCAGCGTCTGCTGGATTTCGATGGCACGTTCAAAATTCGGAATCAATCCGACGCTTGAGAGCTCTGAATTCACGAATGCTTCGGGAAAGCCGCCGCAATTGCTCAACGTGCTATTGCCGACATCCTTGTCCATCAGATCGTAGCCCAGGAACACAAACCCGTCCCACGCAAGCGAGCGCACATCGACCGAAGGCCTTCGGATCACGCCAAGGATGTTGAGATCGCGCGTATCGGCCAACTCCGAGAGCAGGAAATCCAAATCGACAAAGAAGTTGAGCATATTGTCTTCCGTGACGATGTGCGGCCAGTAGCTCTCCTTGGTTTCCGGGAGTGCGAACGGGCAAAGCATCCCATCGAGCGTGACGACTTCGGTCAATTGGGCCAGGCCCGACCACTCGACGTATTCCTGCCATCCCGTGCCGTGGGACGGATCGAACTTCTCCGTTGCGATATAGAGACGCTGCATAACTTGCTCGCCTGCCGCGGCGATTTCGGATCGTCCTTTTTACCGTCTGGAATTGAATGTCGGTAGCGCCATGCCGATGTTTGTGGCACCGAGCATGACGAATTTTGGAGACCAGATGACCCAATCGAGCGCACAAAAGCAGCCGGCTTCGGCCGATAGCACTGAAGATCCCTTCCTCTGGCTGGAGGATCGCAACGGCAAGGAAGCGCTGGACTGGGTTCGTCGCCAAAATGCGCTGACGGTCGCCGAATTGCAGGGCGATCCTTCCTATCAGGCGACCTTCGAAACCGCGCTCGACCTGATGACGGCCGAGGACAATATTCCGGTCGGGGCGGCGCTGGCCGGCTACGTCTATAATTTTTGGCAGGACAAGACCAACGCGCTCGGCCTGTGGCGGCGCACGCTTGTCGCTTCCTACAAGACCGACAGACCGGATTGGGAGACGATCATCGATTTCGATCAGCTCTCGGCGAAGGAAGGGGTCAAGTGGGTGTTCGGCGGCGCAAGCCGGCTCTATCCCGATTTCAACCGCTGCCTGCTCTACATGTCGCCTGACGGCGGCGACGCCAACGAGATGCGCGAATTCGACATCGCGACGAAAACCTTCGTCGAGGATGGGTTTCGCGCGCCGGCCTCCAAGTCGGGCTTCTCCTGGCTGGACAAGGACACGGTGATCGTCTCGGCGGCTTTCGAGGAGGAAGACAAGACCCAGTCCGGCTATCCGCGCGTGATCAAGCTCTGGCGACGCGGCACGAAGCTGGAGGAGGCGACGCCGATCTTCGAAGGCGAGAAGCACGACCTCGCGGTCGGCGGCGGCGCCGAATATGACGGCGACAAGCGGCGTGTGCTGCTCGGCAAGACCATCGATTTCTTTACCTCGCACAGTTTTCTGCGGCTGGTTTCGGGGGAGAACAGGCGCATTCCTTTGCCCGACGACGCCACCGACACGGCGATTTTCAAGGGCCAGCTCATCTTCGGCGTGCGCAGCCCCTGGACGGCGCCCGACGGCACGCGCTGCCTGCCTGACGGGCTCTACTCGGTCGATTTCGACCGCTGGATCGAAACGGGTGCGTTCGAACCGATCGAGACGCTGCTCAAACCCGAGCACCGCGTTTCCATTGCGGGTCTGGCCAGGACGCAGGACCGGCTGTTCATCAACCTGATGGACAATGTGCGCGGCAAGGTCATCGCCTGCGACCGCACCGCCGATGGCTGGGCGCTGAGGCCGGTGGCGCTGCCCGAGAACGGCAATGTCGGCATCAGCCATGTCGAGCATTTCGGCTCGAGCGTCTCCTTCTCCTTCACCGATTTCCTGACACCGAGCTCGATCGTCTGGTCGGACGACAATGGCGAGACGCTGCAAACGGTGAAGTCGCAGCCGGCTCGCTTCGATGCCTCGCCTTATGTGTCGGAGCAGTTCGAGGCGCGATCGAGGGACGGCACGATGATCCCGTATTTCGTGGTGCGGCGCCGCGACCAGAAGGAGCCGGTGCCGGCGCTGCTCTATGGCTATGGCGGCTTCGAAGTGCCGCTGCTGCCGGGCTATGCCGGCATTCGCGGCAAGCTGTGGCTGGACAAGGGCAACGCCTATGTCCAAGCCAACATCCGCGGTGGCGGCGAGTTCGGACCGGCCTGGCACCAGGCGGCGCTCAAGGACAAGCGCCAGAACGCCTTCGACGATTTCGCCGCGGTGGCGCAGGATGTGGTCCGGCGCGGCATCACCACGGCCGCGCAGCTCGGTATCCAGGGCGGCTCCAACGGCGGCCTGCTCACCGGCGTCTCGCTGACGCAGCGGCCGGACCTGTTCGGCGCCGTCATCATCGACGTGCCGCTGCTCGACATGCTGCGCTATACCGAATTGCCGCCCGGTGCTTCCTGGATCGCCGAATATGGCGACCCGTCGAAGCCGGAGGAGGCGGCCTGGCTCAGCGCCTATTCGCCTTACCAGCACGTCGCGGCGAATGTTGCCTATCCTCCGGTGCTCTTGATGACCTCGACCGCCGACGACCGCGTCCACCCCGGCCATGCGCGCAAGATGGCCGCGCGGCTGCAGGAGGCAGGTCACGGCGGGACGATATTCTTCGAGGAGACCGAGGGCGGCCATGGCGGGCGCGGCGACCGCCGGCCCCAAGCGGCACAGACGGCGATGCGCTACATGTTCCTGCAGCGGGCGCTGACCGGAACGGCTTGAATTCCAGGCCTCAGGCGGCATAAGCTGCCGCCATGATCCGCTTCAGCACATCTGGCGCCTTCGGGGTCGCGGTGACGCCGTCGCCGCGCACCCTGCGCGCCGAGCTTTTGCGGCTGTGTGCCCGCATCGGCTATTCGCCGCCTGCCTTCCTCTGACGAATCCACCCCGGCCGTTGCCGGATTGATTCAAGAGGAAAGATCAAACCCATGACCTATCAGAACTATTCGCTGAAGCAGCTTCAGCAGATCGATGCCGCGCATCACCTTCATCCCTTCACCGACCACAAGGAACTGCGCGAAGCGGGCTCCCGCATCATCACCCGCGCCAGAGGGCCGTTCATCTACGATGCGGACGGCACCGAAATCCTCGACGGCATGGCTGGCCTTTGGTGCGTCAATGTCGGCTATGGCCGCGACGAACTGGCCGAGGCGGCGTACGCGCAGATGAAGGAGCTGCCTTACTACAACTCCTTCTTCAAATGCTCGACGCCGACGCCGGTGCTCTTGTCCAAGAAGCTGGCGGAACTGGCGCCCAAGCATGTCAGCCAGGTTTTCTACGGCTCGTCCGGGTCGGAAGCCAACGACACGGCGCTACGGCTCGTGCGCCACTATTGGGCGCTCGAGGGCAAGCCCGAGAAGAACCGCATCATCTCGCGCAAGATGGCTTATCACGGCTCGACGATCGCCGGCACGTCGCTCGGCGGCATGGAGCCGATGCACAAGCAGCTCGGCGGTGCGGTGCCCAATATCGTCCATGTGATGATGCCTTATGCCTATGAGCTCGCGCTGCCCGGCGAAAGCGACCATGATTTTGGCATCCGCGCGGCGAAGGCGGTCGAGGACGCGATCCTCGAAGCCGGCGCCGACAAGGTAGCCGCCTTCATCGGCGAGCCGGTGATGGGCGCCGGCGGGGTGAAGATCCCGCCGATGAGCTACTGGCCGGAAGTGGAGCGCATCTGCCGCAAATACGATGTGCTGTTGATGCTCGACGAGGTCATCACCGGCTATGGCCGCACCGGCGAATGGTTCGGGGCGCAGACTTTCGGGATCGAGCCCGACACCATCACCACCGCCAAGGCGCTGACCTCGGGCTACCAGCCGCTGTCGGCGCTGCTGGTCGGCGACCGTTTGGCCAAGACGCTGGTCGAGAAGGGCGGCGAGTTCTACCACGGCTATACCTATTCCGGTCATCCGGTAGCCTGCGCGGTGGCGCTCAAGAACCTCGAGATCATCGAGAAGGAAGGACTGGTCGAGCGGGTCAAGCACGACACCGGGCCCTATTTCGCACAGGCGCTGCAGGAGCGGATCGCAGGGCACCGGCTGGTCGGCGAGGTGCGTTCGATCGGCCTGATGGGTGCGATCGAGATCGTCAAGGACAAGGCGACCAAGGAACGCTATTTGCCGTCGGGAAGTGCCGCGGTCGTCGTTCGCGACCACGCGATCGCGCATGGCATGATGCTGCGGGCAACCGGCGACACGATGATCCTCTCGCCGCCGCTGATCTGGACGCGCGAGACGATCGACATGGCTTGCGATCGCATCGCCAAGGCGCTCGATCTCGCGGACGCGGATTTGCGCAAGCGCTGACGAGGCGAAACGGAGCCAGTCGTCATTCTATGGCGGAGCAAGGAGCGAAGCGACACGCGCAGACCATAGAATCCATGCCGTGACCTCCGCCGAGGGGTGCAGGGGAGCAGAATTCTGTGCCGTTGCAGAGCTTCGAAGTCACGGCATGGATTCCAGGGTCTCCGCGATGGAGCTTCGCTCCTGCTGCGCCCTGGAATGACGAAGTTTGCGACGTCCTCAAAACGCAAAAACCGCGTTCCGACGGGAACGCGGCTTTGCCAGATACACATGGCATTTCGCTACAAGAATACTTGCGAAACTTACGGGCTCCGGTACGCGAGACCTGATCCGGAGCGCCGGGCGGACGCGATGTCCGCCTCGCTGTCCGTTTTAAAGGCACATCGTTACCGGTGAGTTAGCGAGACCTTAAGCAAATCTAAATTTGCCGGCTTCGTACGGGCGGTCGATCAAGATAACCTTTGAAAAGCAGTGGCTTACGCCAAGTTGCCGCGCAGGAAATTAATAATGCCGGAAAAATCGGCGCCTGCGTGTCCTTGCGCATTGAACAAGGCATAAAGCTGGGTGGCTTCGGCGCCGAGCGGGGTCGCGGCGCCCGCGCTCTGCGCGGCTTCCTGCGACAATTTCAGGTCTTTCAGCATCAGGGCCGCGGCAAAGCCCGGCTTATAGTCGCGGTTGGCCGGCGAGGCCGGAACAGGACCGGGCACCGGGCAATAGGTGGTGAGCGACCAGCACTGACCCGACGAGGTGGAGGCGACGTCGAACAGCGCCTGATGCGACAGGCCGAGCTTTTCGGCCAGCACGAAAGCTTCGGCGACGCCGATCATCGAGATGCCGAGAATCATGTTGTTGCAGATCTTGGCGGCCTGGCCGGCGCCGTCGTCGCCGCAATGGACGATGCGCCCGGCCATCGGCTTGAGGATCGGCTCGGCAGCGGCAAAGGCCTCGTTCGACCCGCCCGCCATGAAGGTCAGCGTGCCGGCCGCAGCGCCGCCGGTGCCGCCGGAGACGGGCGCGTCGATCGACGGCAGGCCACGCTTCGCAGCAATCGCATGCGCCTTGCGCGCCGATTCGACGTCGATCGTCGAGGAATCGATGAACAGCGTGCCCTTCTTTGCCCTGGGCGTGATGTTTTCGTAGACCGACAGCACATGCTTGCCAGCGGGCAGCATGGTGATGACCACGTCGGCGTCTTTCACTGCGGAAACCGCATCGGCCATGACCGTTACGCCGTGGTCCCTAGCGACGGCGAGATTTTCCGGCATCAGGTCGAATCCGTTAACGGCATGCCCCGCCTTGACGAGGTTGGCGGCCATGGGATTGCCCATGTTGCCAAGGCCGATGAAGGCGATCGTTGCCATGGTAGTGCTCCGTGATTTGAGTAGGCAGCAGGCAGTAGGCAGTAGGCAGTAGGCAGTAGGCAGTAGGCAGTAGGCAGTAGGCAGTAGGGGATCTATTCAGGTGCGAGCTTGATAATAAGCTGGCGAAGCATTTTTCCGATGGCTTCTGTGGCTGACAGCATATGATGAATCTTATCACGAGTGGCCAGGCCGATGCGTTCAGCGATCTGGAGGTGCGTCTCGAGCTCCTTTAGAGAGCCTTGGGCTATCCTGAGAAACTGCTGATAAGAGCCGGTGTTATCTCGGCCGTAACCCTCCGCAATGTTTGCGGCGATAGATGTGGCTGAGCGGCGAATTTGGCTGGTCAGCCCATACAATTCCTCTTTTGGCCATGCCTTGGTCAACGAGTAGGTAGCGGCAGCCAAATCCATGGCTTGCTGCCAGACGATCAAATCCTTGTACGAGTTGATCTTGCCGGTCATCTTTCCCTACTGCCTACTGCCTACTGCCTACTGCCTACCAATCAGCGAGCGCGCGATGATGACGCGCATGATCTCGTTGGTGCCTTCGAGTATCTGGTGGACGCGCAGGTCGCGCACCAGCTTCTCGATGCCATAGTCGTGCAGATAGCCATAGCCGCCGTGCAATTGCAGCGCCTGGTTGGCGATGTCGAAGCCGATATCGGTGACGAAGCGCTTGGCCATCGCCGACCATTTACCGGCGTCGGGCGCATTGCGGTCGAGTTTCGAGGCAGCGGCGTAGAGGAAGATGCGGGCCGCCTGCAGCTCCGTCTCCATGTCGGCCAGCCTGAACTGCAGCGCCTGGAACTGGTTGATCTTGGAGCCGAAGGCCTTGCGTTCAGCCGTATAGGCAAGCGCCTTGTCGAGCGCCGACTGCGCGCCGCCGAGCGAACAGGCCGCGATATTGAGCCGGCCGCCATCGAGCCCCGCCATGGCGATGCCGAAGCCGGCGCCTTCGGTCGCAAGGAGATTTTCCACCGGCACCTTGCAGTCCTCGAAGATGACCTGGCGGGTCGATTGCATGTGCCAGCCCATCTTGTGCTCGTTGGCGCCGAAGGACAGGCCCGGTGCATCCTTGGGCACGACGAAGGTCGAAATGCCTTTCGGGCCGTCGCCGCCGGTGCGCGCCATGACGACATACAAGTCGCTATCGCCGGCGCCGGAGATGAACTGCTTGGCGCCGTTCAAGACATAGTCGCCGCCACTCTTCGCCGCCCGCGTCTTCAGCGCGGCGGCATCCGAACCCGAGCCGGGCTCGGTCAGGCAATAGCTCGCCAGCCATTCCATCGACGTCAGCTTCGGCAGGAAGCGCTGGCGCTGCTCGTCGCTGCCGAAGCGGTCGATCATCGAGGCCGCCATGTTGTGGATCGAAATGAAGGAGGAGAAGGCCGGGTCGGCGTGGGCGAGTGCCTCGAAGATCAGCACGGCATCGAGCCGTCCCAGCGCCGAGCCGCCGACGTCGTCGCGAACATAGATGCCGCCGAGGCCGAGCGGCCCCGTCTCGCGGATCACATCGGCGGGAAAGTGCTTTGCCTTGTCCCAGTCGAGCGCGTTGGGCGCGACGCGATCCGCCGCGAAGGCCTGGGCCATCTCCTGGATGGCGCGCTGTTCCTCGTTGAGTTCGAATTGGCCAACGCCCGCATCGACTGCCGCGTCCATGGCGTGCTCCCTGTCGTTCCAGGCCTTCTGGCCTGTCGTTTTTGGCTTTGCGCGCCGTTCAATCTAGACCAATGATGCCGCCGCGCAACCCGGCCTCCTGCGGACCGGCTGTGCATCGATTGATCAACGGAGCCTTGCGTGCCGACAATTTTCGATGAGTTGCTGGACCGGTTCCACGCCTATCTGGCCGGCTTCGACGGCGCGCTGGTTGTGGACGAAGTCGCGCGCATTGGCTGGGACATGCCTGCCCGTTCTCTCGAACCGCGCGCGCTTGGCTGCCTTGGCCATCTCGACCGCATTGCCGAGCTTGCATCGGCGGACACCAAGCCGCTCGCCCAGTTCGTTGCCGACCATCGGGCTGCGTTGCGTTGGGGGCAAACCTATACCGCCGCCGATTTCGGCCAGGGCTTCGTCGACAATTACGGTTGGCTGGAAGTGTTCGGCACGCGCGGGCATTTCGTCAATGAAGAGGTCGCGGCCGGGCTGCTGATCCTCGGGCCGGACATCGTCTATCCCGACCATCACCACATCGCTGAGGAAATCTACATCGCGCTCACCGGCGGTACGGAATGGCGGATGGGCGAGGGAAGCTTTCATACGCGCGATGCCGGCGAGATCATCCACCACGCCTCCAATGTCAGCCATGCCATGCGCACGGGAACGGAGCCGCTGATGGCGCTCTATCTCTGGCGCGGCGGCCCGCTGGCGCAGAAATCGACAATCGGCTCAGGAGGCCGAGGCTGATGGCCAAGGCGATCATGCTGCAGGGCACCGGCTCGGATGTCGGCAAGACCGTGCTGGTGGCAGGGCTTTGCCGGGCTGCGAAAAAGCGTGGGCTGAAAGTCAGGCCGTTCAAGCCGCAGAACATGTCGAACAATGCCGCCGTCGCCGATATTCCCGGCGGCGATAAGGCCGGCGAGGGCGAGATCGGCCGCGGGCAATGGCTGCAGGCGCTGGCCTGCGGTGTGCGGCCAACCGTGCATATGAATCCGGTGCTGCTCAAGCCGCAGAGCGATATCGGCTCGCAGGTGGTGGTGCAGGGCAAGGTGTTCGGCGAGGCGCGGGCGCGCGATTACCAGGCCATGAAAGCCGGACTGATGGACGCGGTGCTCGATTCCTGGGCCAAAGTGGGCGAGGGCGCCGACCTGGTCATCGTCGAGGGCGCCGGCTCGCCGGCCGAGATCAACCTGAGGAGCCGCGACATCGCCAATATGGGCTTTGCGACGCGCGCCAATGTACCGGTGATCCTGGTCGGCGACATCGATCGCGGCGGCGTCATTGCTGCCGTAGCCGGCACGCATCTCATCCTGCCGGAGGAGGACCGGCGCATGATCGCCGGCTATCTGATCAACAAGTTCCGCGGCGATGTCTCGCTGTTCGACGAAGGCATTAAGGCAATCGATAAATTCACCGGCTGGCGCTGCTTCGGCGTCGTGCCGTGGCTGAAGGCGGCCGGGCGGCTACCATCCGAGGATTCGGTGGTGCTCGAGCGCCTTGCTTCCGGCGAGAAGCGGGCGCTGAAGGTGGCGGTGCCGATGCTCGCGCGCATCGCTAATTTCGACGACCTCGATCCGCTCAAAGCCGAGCCGCAGGTCGAGGTGGTGTTTGTGCCGTCGGGCAAGAAGTTGCCCGAAGATGCCGGGCTGGTGGTCATCCCCGGCTCGAAATCGACCATCGGCGACCTGATGAAATTTCGCGAGAATGGCTGGGACCGCGATCTTGCCGCCCATCGCAAGCGCGGCGGCCATGTCGTCGGCATCTGCGGCGGTTACCAGATGCTCGGCCGCATGGTGCGCGATCCCGACGGCATCGAAGGCAGCGCGACCGAGGCCGAAGGCCTCGGGCTGCTCGACATCGAAACGGTGATGGAGCCTGAGAAGACCGTGCGCAATTCAAGCGCGCATTCGGTGCAGTTCGGCCTGCCGCTCGAGGGCTACGAAATCCATCTCGGCCGCACAACCGGCCCGGACACGGCGCGGCCGTCGGCGATCCTCAACGGCGTCGAGGACGGCGCGGTTTCCGCCGACGGCAAGGTGATCGGCACCTACCTGCATGGGCTGTTTTCCGCCGACGCTTTTCGCTCCGCTTACCTTGCGAGCCTCGGCGTCAAGGGAGGCGGCATCGACTACCGCGCCGAGGTCGAGAACGCGCTGGACGAGGTTGCGGCCGAGTTGGAGAGGTATCTGGACTGCGATGCGATTTTCGCGCTGGCGCGCTAACTGCTCGATGCTGAAGGTTGACGGCGACTTTACTGCATTGATGGAGCCGCTGCCTTGGCGGTTGGCTGGAACGCCCGTCCCGTCGTCATCCACGGCGGAGCAAGGAGCGAAGCGACGCGGCCCGAGGATCCATTCCGTGACGCTAAGGCGTTGCTACCGTGCAGAATTCTGCTCCGCTGCGCCCTTCGATCGAGGTCACGGAATGGATCCTCGGGTCCACGCGTCCGCTTCGCTCCCGCTCCGCCCGTGGATGACGAAGTTCAGATGCCTTCGCCAACCTTGAACGCTGGCGATGACAGAGCTACGCCTTCTCCGCGGCCTTCGGCCAATAGGTGCCGAAGGACCAGACGTTGCCTTCCGGGTCGAGGCAGATGAACTCGCGGCTGCCGTGGTCGCGGTCGACCAGTTCCTGGACGATCCTGGCGCCGGCCTTCTTCGCCCTCGCATAGGCGGCGTCAGCGTCATCGACGGCGATGTAGATAGACTTGCCGCCGCCGCCGCTTGGATCGCCGACCATCTTGCCGTAATCGTCGTCGCGCGCGCTGCCCAGCATGATCATCGAGGAGCCGAAGGTCAGTTCGGCGTGGTGGACCATGTCGCCCTCGCCATGGCGGGCGCGCAGTTCGAAACCGAAGGCTTCGCAGAGCCAGTCGATCATCTTGGCGGCGTTCCTGTAGCGCAGGGCGGGATAAATACGGGGTGCTTCCGTTGCCGTGGGCATGACGATCTCCTCGTTTGGGTCGATAAACCCAGTGTCGACCACGGCCGCCCTGGCGTCTTGAAGAAATGTTACCTACGCCGACGCCGCCAGCCCGGTCGGCGTCTCGCCGGCAAGCTGACGGAATTCGCGTACCAGATGCGCCTGGTCGGCATAGCCGCAATCGGCGGCGATGCCGGCCCAGTCGTCGCCCTGCCGCTTGGATAGCGAGAGCGCGCGGTTGAAGCGCACGATGCGCGACAATGTCTTTGGCCCGATACCGATCGCGTCGGTGAATTTTGCCGCAAGATGCTTGCGGCTCCAGCCGATCTCGCGGGCGAGCACCGCAATGCGCGTGCGGCCGCCGGAGGCTACGACGGTCCTATAGGCCCAGGCGATTTCGGGTGAAAGGGCGTTCGCCTCGGCAAGGCGGCCGGCGATATAGTTTTCGGCAATGTCGAAGCGCGCCTGTCAACCCGTTGCCTCGCCAAGCCGTTCGCGCAGCGCGATGCCGTCAAGGCCCAGCGCATGGTCCAACCCGACCATGCGATCGCGCAACTCGCTCATCGGCAGGCCGAAGAATTGCCTTGCGCCGAGCGGCGTGAAATTGACCTGGACACAGCAGCAGCCGCCAAAGGATTCGATCATCACCGGGCCGGCATAGAGGCCGGCGGCGAAGCTGGCGTAGCGATCGTTGTCGGCCGGGGCATGGCCGAGCCCGATGGCGAAGGGGTCGGCGAAGCTGATTACCAGCGGCACGGTGAGCGAGGCATATTCGACGATGCGGAAATGGCCGGGCATGGTCTCGCGATAACCGCAGATATCCGTGACGATGCCGGCAAGCGAAGCAGCGGGCTTGCGCCGGACCATCTCGAAATGGAGGGCCGGCGAGCTGTTGTCCTGTCGATGGCGTTCTGTCTCGTCGGACATTTCGTAAGCCTAGCAGAACACGTTCTCAAAAATCAAAAGCGCCCGGCAGGGCCGGGCGCTTCGAGTTGCCTGAGATTGTCTAAAGTGATCAACGCAATTCCGGACGGAAGGCTACGGCGAAGTCGCCGAGCCTAAACGCTGCACACTTTTCCTGGAATTGCTTTCAAGCGCCGCGCATCAGGCAGCCGGCGGCCAGCACGATGTAGGCGATGAGCATGATCCACACCGCCGCGAGAGGAATAAATGCAAGAAGGCCAAGAGCGGCGAGAAGGCCGATGATGGCGATGACCAACGAAATAATGAACACGAGTTGAGTAGGTGCACTGAGATTCATGTCCGGTTCCCTCCAACATGATTCGCACAACGGGAGTCTACCAGCAGGAGCCTCACGCACCAATGAGCTGGCGTAAGGGATTGGCCGGGTCGGAAAGCAGCTTCACCGCCAGCGCCACGCACACGATCACCAGCAGCGGCTTGATGAGTTTCGCGCCGATCCGGATGGCGAGGCTGGCGCCGACACGGGCGCCGATGAACTGCGCCACGCCCATCATCAAGCCGATCCTCCAATCGATGACGCCGACGGCGGCGAAGACGACGAAGCCGCCGATGTTGGAGGCGAAATTGAGCAGCTTGGTGTGCGCCGTGGCCTTGAGCACGCCATAGCCGGCCAAGGTGACGAAGGCGAGCATGTAGAAGGAGCCGGCGCCGGGACCGAAGACACCGTCATAGAAGCCGACCAGCGGCGGGATGATCACCCCGAACAGGAAAGGCGACAACCGCTCGGCGCGGTCGATGTCGTCCATATTCGGCTTCAGCGCGAAATAGAGCGCGATGGCGATCAGAAGCAGCGGCAGCAGGGCGCGCAGGAAATCACCCGGAACGACCGTCGCCAACAGGGCGCCGACCGCGCCGCCGACAAGCGCCAGCAGCGCCGACGGCAACTGGCGGCGCAGGTCGACTTGGCCGTTGGCGGCATAATGAATGGTGGCCGAGCCGGAACCGAACATGCCCTGCAGCTTGTTGGTGCCGAGCGCGGCGACCGGCGAAAAGCCGGCGAGCAGCAAAGCCGGAATGGTGATCAGCCCGCCGCCGCCGGCGATCGAATCGACAAAGCCGGCGGCAAAGGCGGCGGCGATGAGCATGAGGACGGTTTGCAGGGTAAGGTCGATCATCAGGCGAGGTCATTGCGAGGAGAACCGCCGCTTGCATCACGCCTGCCCAGTTTGCGCAAGAGCGATTCCACGCTAACAATCAACCGGAAACGCAAAGGGAGCTTGGTGGTGATGGCGCTGCTCGACCAGATACGTTCGATCTTCGACGGTGACCCAGGTGTGCGCAAGGTGGCAGACGATCCGGTGCTGTCGGCGGAATTGCTGATGCTGTTCCGCATGATCCTGGCCGACGGTTCCGTCTCGGAAAGCGAGATGGTTGTCTTCCGCCGCATCTGCAAGGAAGCCTTCGGCATCCCGGAGACCAGCATCGACAGCGTCATCGAATATCTCAACGACTATGGCTATGAGACCAACGGCTCGCAGGCGATCGCGCTGTTCCGCGACCTCGATGTCGAGCGCCGAAAGCTGCTTGCGCGCCACATGGCCGAAATCGCCAAGGCCGATTCGAAGCTGGCGGAGAGCGAAGTCCGGCTGCTGCGCCGCACGCTCGATCTGCTCGATATCAGTCCGGTCGATGTGGTGAGGCCGGAGGGCTGAGAGCCCGCGGTCTTTCACCCCTGTTCCTGCAAGCGTCGGGCGATCGCACGATGAAGATCGGGCGCCGCCGCGACAAGCGCTCGCGCGGGTTCCGAGCGGGGATGGTCGAGCACATCGCCGGTGCGGCCACGCTCGACGATCCTGCCCTCATGCATGACCAGCACCTCGTCCGCCATGGCGCGGGCGACGGTCAGGTCGTGGGTAATGAAGAGATAGGCGATGCCGAGCTTCTGGTTGAGCTCGGCGAAGAGATCGAGGATCTGGGCGCGGATCGAGACATCCAGCGCCGAGACCGGCTCGTCGGCAACCACCAGCTTCGGGCGGGTGATGATGGCGCGGGCGATCGACAGGCGCTGGCGCTGGCCGCCCGAGAATTCATGCGGATATTTGTCCATGTCGCGTGGACCGAGCCCGACTTCATCGAGCGCGTGCGCGACCATCTCGCGGCGCTCGGCCGTGGCCGGCTGCTTTTCCAGAAGATGCAGCGGCTCGGCTACCAGTTTCTCCACCTTGTGGCGCGGGTCGAAGGAGCCGTAAGGGTCCTGGAACACGACCTGCATGTCGCGCCGGGCCGGCCTAAGCGCCGGCTCCGGCTTGCCGGTGATGGTCTCGCCGCGAAAGCGGATCGTGCCGGCCGTCGGCTTGTCCAATGCGAGGATCATGCGGGCAAGCGTAGACTTGCCGCAGCCCGAGCGGCCGACGAGCGCCACCGATTGGGCAGGCTCGATGGTGAGCGAGACATCGTCGACGGCGCGGATCGGCTGCGCCGGCCGGAACAGGGACATGCGTCGTCCCGGATAGTCCCGGCCGACGCCTTCGACTTCGAGCAACGGTTTTGCCGACCCCGCAAGGTGCGGTTTCGGGCGCGCCGGCACATGCATGGAGGCCAGCGCAAGCTCGCGCGTGTAAGGATGCGATTGTTGCGACAGCGTGCGCGCCGTGTCGCCCGCTTCCATCACCTCGCCGTGGCGCAGGATGGTCAGGCGATCGGCCATCTCGGTCACCACGGCAAGGTCGTGCGAGATGAGCAGAAGACCCATGCGGTTTTCGCCGACCAGATCGCGCAGAAGATCGAGGATCTGCGCCTGCAGCACCACGTCGAGCGCCGTCGTCGGCTCGTCCGCGATCAGCAGTTTCGGTTTCAGCGCGCAGGCAATGGCAATGACGACGCGCTGGCGCTGGCCGCCGGAAAGCTCGTGCGGGTAGCGGGACAGCGGGAATTTGGCTTCCGGCAACCCCACGCGGTCGAGGATTTTTCGCGCGCGTTCCTCGGCTTCGGCGCGGCCGGCCCTGGTGTGCCAGCGAATCCCTTCGGCGACCTGTTCGCCGATGGTCTTGACCGGATTGAGCGCCGTCATCGGCTCCTGGAAAACCATGCCGATGTCGTCGCCGCGCAACGCGCACATCTGGTCCTCGGTAGCGGCGAGGATGTCGATGCCGTCGAAGGCGACGCGGCCCTCGGCGCGCGCCAGATGCGGCAGCAACCGCATGATTGTCAGCGCCGTCATCGATTTGCCGGAGCCGGATTCTCCGACCAGGCCGACAACCTCGCCCGGCGCGATCGTCAGCTCGACGCCTTTGAGGATTGGTGTGTCGCCGATCGTCAGCGACAGGTTGTCGATCTCGAGCAGGTTCATCCGCGCCGCCGCGATTTCGGATCGAGGATGTCAGCGATGCCGTCGCCGAGCAGGTTCAGCCCGAGCACGGTGATGACGATCGCCATGCCCGGAAAGATCGCCATCCAGGGCGCGGTCACCATGCGCGTCTGCGCGTCGAACAGCATGCGGCCCCAGCTCGGCATCGGCGGCTGGGCGCCGAGGCCGACATAGGAAAGCCCGGCTTCGGCCAGGATGCCCAGCGCGAACTGGATCGTGCCCTGGACCAGAAGCAGCGTCGCGACGTTGGGCAGGATGTGCTCGATGCTGATGCGCGTCATTCCCTTGCCGGCGGCGCGCGCGGCAAGGATGAATTCGCGCGGCCAGATGGCCAGCGCGCCGGCGCGGGCCACGCGGGCAAAAACCGGGATGTTGAAGATGCCGATGGCGATGATGGCGTTGACGGCGCCCGGACCGAAGATCGCGGTGATCATGATCGCCGAAAGCAACGCCGGAAAGGCGAAGACGAGATCGTTGACGCGCATCAGCGCCTCGTCCGCCATGCCGCCGCGCGCGGCGGCGAAGGCGCCAAGCGGCACGCCGATGCCCATGCCGATGCCGACGGCGACCAGCGCCACGGCGATCGAATTGCGGGCGCCGACCATGATCATCGACAGGATGTCGCGGCCGAAATGGTCAGTGCCGAACCAATGCGCCAGGGAGGGCGCCTGCGTCTTGTCTGCGATCACCAGCCTGGTGACGTCGTAGGGCGTCCACAGGAAAGAGAGCAAGGCGATTGCGGCAACCAGCAGAGTGATGACCAGACCGGTCAGGAAGGAGCGATTGCCGAAGGCTTTTGCCAATACGCCCGCAAGCGTTTCGTCAGGCAGGTCGACACGCATGGTCATCGGCGGCCTCGCAGGCGCGGGTCGACGATGGCGTAGGAGAAATCGACGATGAGGTTGATGAGGATCACGGCGGCAACCAGCAGCATGACGATGCTCTCGACCACGATCAGGTCGCGCTGGGTGATGGCCTGGAAGATCAGCCTGCCGAGGCCAGGCAGGTAAAAGACGTTCTCGATGATGATGGTGCCGGCGAGCAGGAAGGCGAATTGCAGGCCGAGGATGGTGAGCACGGGAATCATTGCGTTGCGCAGCGCGTGCCGCCAGAGCACGGCGCGGTAGGGCAGGCCCTTGGCGCGCGCGGTGCGGATATAGTCCTCGTTGAGCACCTCGATCAGCGCCGAGCGGGCGACGCGCGCCAGGATCGCCGCCTGCGGCAACGCAAGGGCGATGGCCGGCAGCAGCAGAGATTTCAACGCCGTCCAGACGCCTGCATTCCAGCCCGGAAAGCCTCCGGCCGGCACCAATCGCAGCCAGACGGCGAAGAGATAGATCAGCATCAGCGCAAACCAGAAATTCGGTACGGCGACGCCGAGCTGGGCTGCACCCATGGCAAGCGTGTCGCCGGCTTGGCCCTGGCGGCTGGCGGAGAACACGCCGACCGGAATGGCGATGACGGTCGAAAGCGCCAGCGCAATCAGCGCCAGCGGCAGGGAAACGGCAATGCGCTCGCGCACGAGGTCGATGACAGGCACCGAATAGGTGTAGGAGCGGCCGAAATCGAGGCTGACCAGCCCGCCCGCCCAGTGCAGATAGCGCAGCGCCACCGGCGCGTTCAGCCCCATCTGGTTGCGCAGCAGCTCAACCTGGTCGGCGCTGGCATTCAAGCCAAGCATCAAGCGTGCCGGGTCGCCGGGCAGGACCTCCATGACCGCGAATACCACCATCGAGGCCAGCACCAGGGTGAGGGCGGCGATGATCAGGCGCTTGAGGAGATAGGCGGTCATGAGAGGCGAACTCGCGAGAGTTCGTCATCCTGGGGCGAAGCAGGAGCGAAGCGACGTCGCGGAGACCCCAGGATCCATGCCGTGACGTGGACCGAAGAGCGCAACGGCCCAGAACAAACGCTGTCTCGCTCTGCCTGCGTCCACCTCAATTCTGCACCGCTGCGGTCCTCATAGGTCACGGAATGGATCCTAGGGTCTACGCAGCCGCTGCGCGTCTGCTTCGCCATAGGATGACGACTTGGACGATCCTCAATCCGTCCACTTCACCTTGGTCAGGTCATTGGCCGGGATCGGCGCGTTCTCCCAAAGGCCTTGCAGCTTGCCGTCCCAGACCCCGACCTTCGGCAATTCGTAAAGAAAGCCGACCACCGCGTCGTCGGCGAGGATCTTCTGCGCCTCGGCGTATAGTTCCTTGCGCCTGGCCTCGTCCGACGTCAGCTCCAGATCGGCGATGACTTTGTCGAAGGTCGGATTGTCGTAGTTGAAGTAGTAGCCCTTGCGCGAATAGATATCGATGTCGTTCGGCTCGGTGTGCGAGACGATGGTAAGGTCGTAGTCCTTCTTGGTAAAGACCTGGTCCAGCCATTGCGCCCATTCGACCGGAATGATCTCAAGATCGATGCCGACGTCGCGCAATTGCGACGCGATGATCTCGCCGCCAAGCCGGGCATAGGACGGCGGCGGCAGCTTCAGCGTCGCCTTGAAGCCGTTTTCGAGGCCGGCCTGCTTGAGCAGTTCCTTGGCCTTCGCCACATCGTGCGGGTAGCGGCCGGTGAGATCGACATAGTATTTGTTGGCCGGCGACATATGCGAGCCGATCGGCAGGCCGAGGCCGGCCGAGGCGCCGTCGATGATCGCCTTGCGGTCGAGGGCGTAGGAGATCGCCTGGCGCACCTGCAGCTTGTCGAAAGGCGGCTTCTGGTTGTTGATCGACAGGATCGTCTCGCCTTCCGTCGAGCCCACGACGACCTTGAAGCGCGGGTCGTCCTTGACCTGCGAGACGCTGTCCGGATCGAAGAACGGGAAGGCCTGGATGTCGCCGGAAAGCAGCGCCGGCACGGCCGCCGCGGCATCCGGCACGACGCGGAACTCGACCTTGTCGAGAAAGACAGGGTCGCCCCAGTAGCTGTCCGATTTCACCAGCGTGATCGACGAACCCTTGGCCCAGTTCTGAAACTTGAAGGGGCCGGTGCCGATGGGCTTTTCCTTGTTGGTGTCGGCGGATTTCGGCGACACGATCACAGCGTCGCCCCAGCCCATATTGTAGAGGAAGGAGCCCTGTGGGTGCGTCAGCGTGACCTTCACGGTCGCGGGGTCGACCACCTCGACCTTGTCGATGGCCGCGAACAATTGCTTTTGCGCGTTCACAGAATCTTTTGCGCGGGCGCGGTCGAGCGAGAATTTCACGTCCTCGGCGCTGAAGTTGGCCCCATCATGGAATTTCACGCCGGTGTGCAGCTTGAAGGTATAGACCTTGCCGTCATCCGAGATGGTCCAGCTTTCTGCGAGATCCGGTAGCACCTCGCTATTCGGGCCGATACGGGTCAGGCCCTCGAAGACGTTGGCGTAGGTGACTTCGCGGATCGCCGCGGCGGCGCCCGCCGTCGGGTCGAGATGCGGGGGTTCGAGCGGGATGCCGATGACCAGATCGGTGCGTGCGGCAAAGGCCGACGTGGCGGCGGCAAGCGACAGCAGCGCCGCGGCCAGGATGGTCTTCCACAGTTTCATCGCTGAACTCCCATTGCTCAAGCTGGCGGATAGAAGCGTGATTTGGCGTGCGAGTAAATTGCGTTTCGTGCTGCTGGACGGTTCCTGGAGGAATGTTTTTCCCGCTCAGTCGGTCGTACCTCTCAGCAAAATGTTGAGGCCGATCGCCATCACCTTGGCCGATTCCACCATGTCATCGATGCCCACCCATTCGTCCGGTCTATGCGCAAGGTCGAGAATGCCCGGACCGTAAGCGATGCAGTCGTAGAGATGGCCGATGCGGGCGACGTGCTTCTGGTCGTAGGTGCCGGGCGAGATCACGTAATCGGGCTCGCGGTCGAACACCTCCATGATGCCTTTGGCGACGGCCTTCACCACCGGTGCGTCGCGCTCGGTCATCAGCGGCAGCACCTCCATCAGGTCGCGGATCTCGTAGTCGAATTTATTCCGCTCACGCTTCAGCCGCTCGAGGATGCCGGTTACTTCGCCTTTGACGGTGGCGATGTCCTCTTCGAGCAGGAAGCGCCGGTCGATGGTGAGCCGGCAGGAATCCGGCACATTGGGCGAAGGGAGCCCCGGTCGGAAATCCTCGGTCTGGCCGCCATGGACGGAATTGATGTTCATGGTCGAGCGCCTGGCGCCTTCCGGCACCACCGGCATGCGCGTCATCTTGCGGTCGAGCGCCGGGAACAGTTCGTCCTCGAAGGCCTGCAGGACGGCGCCCATATGGCGCACCGCATTGTCGCCGAGGAACGGCATAGAGCCATGCGCGATCTCGCCCTTGGTCTCGATCTCGGCCCACCAGACGCCGCGATGGCCGAGGCAGATGCGGTCCTTGTTGAGCGGCTCCGGGATGATGACGTGGTCGACCTTCGGCTTCGAGAAATAACCGAGCCTTGCCAGATGGGCGACGCCGCCGAAGCCGCCCGATTCCTCGTCCGCCGTGCCCGATATTTCGATGGCGCCGGGGAAGTCGGGATAGGCTTCCAAGAAGGCCTCCGCGGCGATAACCGACGCGGCCAGCCCGCCTTTCATGTCGCAGGCGCCACGCCCATAGACGCGCCCGTCTTTGACCACGCCGGCGAAGGGATCGACGGTCCAGCCATCGCCGGCTTCGACCACGTCGATGTGCGAGTTGAAATGCACGCACGGCCCCGGCGAGCGGCCATCGATGCGGGCGACGACATTGACGCGCGGATAGCGGTCGCTGTCGCCGGGCGCGCCCTCGGCCCGGACAAACTCGGTCTCGAAGCCGAGTTTCTTGAGACGCGCACCCAAAAACTCGGCGCATGGCCGGTAGGCCTCGCCCGGCGGATTGACGGTCGGGAAGCGGATCAGATCCGCGGTCAGCGCAACGAGGTCGTCGACCCGGTTCTCGACCGCCGTGAGAAGTCGTTCATTCATTTGCGGATTGAAGAAGGAACTTGGCGCTTTTGCAAGCAACCAGTCGCGCATTGCCACACGACGATCTACGCATGGCCCAACCCCTTGCCTAAACCTGTGAGGGTGGGTGTCGTGGTGGCAACTATACCGGGAAATCGTTCAAATTCGTCGCATTGGATTGGCGGAATCATCAAGGAGTGTGTGGTACTTAACGCACCTGCCGGCAAAATGATGGAAAACCGCGTGAATGGCAGGGGGCATCAAAGGGGTTTGATCGCATGAAAAAGTTTGTTCTCATGGCAGCCGTGCTGGCAACCGCGTTGTTCGGCACGTCGATCGCCAGTCGGGCGGCGACGCTGGTCGCCAATATCGACGTCTCGTCGCAGACCATGACGGTCAGCAAATACGGTCAAGTCCTCTACCGCTGGAACGTGTCGACCGCGCGCAGGGGCTACTTCACGCCGCGCGGCAGCTACCGGCCGCAATGGACCGCCCGGATGTGGTATTCGCGCAAATATGACAATTCGCCGATGCCCTATTCGGTGTTCTTCCACGGCGGCTACGCCATTCACGGCACCGGGTCGATACGAAATCTAGGGCGCCCCGCCTCGCATGGCTGCGTGCGCCTGCATCCGGCCAATGCCGCGACCTTCTATGCGATGGTCAAGGAAGTCGGCTTCGGCAACACGCGGATCGTCGTCGCCAACTGAACGTGGGCGGCAGGCCGGCTGTTCCGGACGGAAGGCTACGGCGCGGCGCCGAGCCCAACCATTTCACGCTATTGGCTGGCCATCGCGGTCGCCCGTCCGCGCTTGCGGCGCCGGCCGCTGATTTCCCAGCGCTTGTGGAACCACATCCACTGTCCGGGATCCTCGCGCACCCAGCGCTCGACCACATCGGTGAGAAGCTGCGTGGTGGCATCGACGTCGACGCTGCCGTCTTCGGTGCGCGGCAAGGCCAGCTTGTCCTCGATTTCCAGGCGGAAGCGGTTGCCCGGCAACCTGACGCAGCGGGCTGGGTAGACATCGCAGTCGTAATGGCGGGCCAGCATGCCAAGCATCGGGTTGCTCTGGCACGGGCGGCCGAAGAAAGTCGTCTCCACACCGCCTGAAAATTTCTGATCGACCAGCACGCCGATATTGCCGCCGTTATCCAGGATGGCGGCAAGGGCGAACGACGCGCCGGTAGAGGAGGGGAGCAGGCCGCCCATCGAGGAGCGGCGCGTCGAGTGGATGTAGTCGGCGAGGTAGGGGTTGTTCGGCGGCCGAAACAGCGCGGTGATTTTCATGCCGAAGGTGGCGGCGGCCACCGGCAGCAGCTCGAAATTGCCGAGATGGCCGGTGAACAGGATATGCGGCTTCTTCTCGCCGGCGATCTCGACGAAATGCTCGATGCCGCGAACCTCGACCCGGCCCGGCTTCGAAGCGTTCGGATCGAAGTCGAACAGCGCGTCGAGGAAGATGTACTCGGCCGCGAGGCGAGCCATGTTGCCCCACATGTCGAGCGCGATGGCTTCGATGTCGGCGTCGCTCTTTTCCGGATAAGCAAGGCGCAGATTGTCGACCGCCACGCGGTGACGTCCGACCATCGGGCCGATGCGGCGGGCGGCGCGGTCGGCGAAGTTGAGCGCGCTGTCCGGCGGCAACAGTCGCAGCAGCGAGAGCAACACCATGGCGAGCCTGGCGACCAGCCAGTGCTCCATCTGGCGCAGCCGCCGGCCGTAGCGGAACATGAAGTCCCGGCGGGCTTTCCTGAACACTTTGCCGACCATCCGCTGCTAGAGCGTTTCACCGTTTCTCGGAAACGATGAAAGGCTCTCTATCTCCTTGTCTTGACGCTATTCCTGACGGAAAACCGCTTCACACTTTTCCTGGAATTGCTCTAGAGCATGATGCCGAAAAGTGTGAAGCGGTTTCGGACGGCATCATGCTCTATCTCTTTGATTTAGAGCCGGATTCAGATTTCAGGTCGACTCGACCTGAAATCATCCGGCTCTAGGAAACGCGCAGGATGATCTTGCCGAACACGTCGCGGCCTTCCATGCGCTTCAGCGCCGCATCGATGTCGTCGAAACCCACCTCGGTGTCGATCACCGGGACAACCAACCCGGCCGCCATCTTCTGCATGGCGTTTGCCATGTTCTCCATGCGGCAGCCGAAGGAACCGAGCAGCTTCAGCTGCTGCTGGAAGAGTTGCATCAGATTGATTTGCGTCGAAACGCCCGAGGTCGAGCCGCAGGTGACAAGGCGGCCGCCGCGCTTCAGGCACAGCATCGAGCCGGCAAATGTGTCGGCGCCGACATGCTCGAACACGACGTCGACGCCTTTTTTCTTCGTCAGCTTGCGCACTACGCCTTCGAAACGGTCCTCGCGATAGTTGATGACGTGGTCGGCGCCAAGCGCCTTCGCCTTGTCGATCTTGTCGTTCGAGCCGACGGTGGTGATGACGGTGCAGCCCAACTTCTTGGCGAGTTGGATGGCGGCAGTGCCGATGCCGGAGCCGCCGGCATGGACAAGGATGGTTTCGCTGGGTTCCAGCCTGGCATTGTCGAACAGCATGTGCTCGACCGTGCCGAAGGTGACGGGAGCGACCGCGGCGCCGATTTCCGTTACGCCGGGAGGAGCGGGCACCAGCAGGCGGGCCGGCAGGTTGATCTTTTCCTGGGCGAATCCGTCGAGGTGGAAGCCGTGGACGCCGGAAACATGCTCGCAGAGATTGTCGCGGCCTTCGCGGCAGGCGCGGCACAGCCCGCAGGTGCGCGCGCCGTAGATCGACACCAATTGTCGCGGCAAGAGGTTGGAGACGCCCGGTCCGACCGCCTCGACCTCGCCCGCGGCTTCGGCGCCGACGACCAGCGGCAGCTTGCGCTTGGCGAAAGCCATGCCGCGCCAGCCCCAGACATCGATATGATTGAGCGCCACCGCCTTGATGCGGAGCGTCACTTCGCCGAGCGAAGGCGGTGGGGGAGGTGGCAGGTCCACCGTTTCAAGGCGGCGGTCCTCGATAAGTTGCAATGCTCGCATTTGGCCTGTCGGGTTCTGTCAGAGCGGAAAAATCCGCTTAGACCGGTTCCCGCGCCATGACAAGGCAAGTGTTCTGGCCGCCGAAGCCGAAGGAATTCGACAGGACGGTGCCGACTTCGGCGTTGCGCTTCTTGTTCGGCACGACATCGAGCACGATTGCCGGATCGGGATTGTCGTAGTTGATGGTCGGCGGAATGACGCTTTCGCGCATGGTCATCAGCGAGAATGCCGCTTCGACCGCGCCGGCGGCCGACAGGGTGTGGCCGATCATCGACTTGTTCGACGAAATCGGCATCGAGCCGATCCGCTCGCCAAAGACGGTGGACAGCGACAGATGCTCCATCTTGTCGTTTTCCGGCGTCGAGGTGCCGTGCGCGTTGACGTAGTCGATCTCGTCTTCGCCGAGACCCGCATCGGCAAGGGCGGCGCGCACCGCAGCGATCGCCGGCGAGCCGTCGGGCTTGGAGCGGGTCCGATGAAAATCATCGGCCTTTTCGCCACAGCCGCGAATGATGCCCAGTATGGTGGCGCCGCGCGCGATTGCCGCCTCCAGCGATTCCAGCACCAGCGCGCCGGAACCTTCGGCCAGCACGAAGCCGTCGCGGTCCTTTGAGAAGGGCTTTGACGCCTTCTCGGGAATCTCGTTGTGGGTGGAGAGCGCCGACAGCAGCGAAAAACGGATCAGCGCCTCGGCGGTGGCCGAGCCATCGGCGCCGATCGACAGCGCCTTGTCGCACTCGCCGCGCCGAATCGCCTCGACGCCGAGCTGGATGGCGGTTGCACCCGAAGCGCAAGCGGTCGACAAGGTGATCGGCAGACCGCGCGTGCCGAAGCGGTCGGCCAGGCGGTCGGCTATGGTGCCGAACTGGGTGGTGTCGAAGATATCCAGTTCCTTCAGGCCTCGCGCGACTCTGAGCAGCCTCTCGGCGCCCGCGTCCTGCTTGTCGGAATTATAGAGCGAGAAGCGATCGGCCCAGTCGAGCTCGACCGGCGGCGATGCGAGGAACAAGGGGCCGGCGAAATCAACGGAGTCGAGCCCGGCCTCGGAAACCGCCTCCTGCGCCGCGGTCTCGGCCAGCTCATAGGTGAGGGGGCTGGCGCCCTTGGTGCTCGACGGCAGGAAATCGACCATGCCGGAGATGCGGGTATTGAGGTGATCGACCGGAAAACGGGTGATCGGATGGATGCCGGATTTGCCCGAGGTCAGCGCCGCCCAATTGTCGGCCTTGCCGACTCCGAGCGAGGTCACCACGCCGACGCCGGTAACGGCGACGATCGGCCTGCCCATATGATCGCGGAGATTGGCCATGTTGTGTCTGCCTCGGTCCAAAGCAATTCCAGGAGCGTGTCACGGTTTCCCGTCCGGAAATTGCGTAAAAACAATCTAAGCGGCTTTGACCAGCCCAAGGCCCTCGAATTGGTGATAGCCGATGGCCGTTGCAAGGATGGTCGCAGGCGCACCTTCGATTTGCCGTTCCACCGTGGCATCGAAGACAGGGTAGGCGGCCTTGCGGTCAACAGCCATCGCCGCCAGCGCAACCGCGAACGGGAACTGCGCTTCCTTCAGATGGCCGGTCAGCGTCGAGAAGGCGCGCGCCGCCAAAGCCGGATTGGCCTCGAGCGCCGCTTTTTCAGCGGCCGTGGCGGCATGTGCCCCAGAGGCGCCGGAGATGGTCAGCAACTCGCCGGGGGGCAATGCCGCCTGCTTCAAGAGCGCGGCGATCTCGGTGTTCAACTCGCCGTGCCGGCGTCTGGCGCGGCCGGAGAGAACCGGACCAAGCTCGGCGTAGATCCTGCGGCCGCGGCTTTTCGCGTGCTGGCGCTGCTCGAGCACCAGGAAGGCGCCGCCGGAGCCCGTCACCACGCCGCCGCCTTCGGCACCCTCGCGTTGCCAGACAGGCTTCCATGGGCCGCGATGCAGATAGCCGGCGAGCTCATAGCCGAGCAGCATGTCGGAATGCTCGGTCTGGAAAGCACCGCCAACCAGCACATGGGTCGACTGCCCCGAGCGGATGCGCGCGGCCGCAGTCTCCACAGCCGAAACGCCCGCACCTTCCTCGCCCATGAAGGTGCGGGAGGACCCGGTGACCTTATGGACGATCGAGATGTTGCCGGCGAGCAGGTTGGAGAGCTGGGCGAGGAACAGCGTCGGCCGCAATTCCGTGGTCAGCTTCTCGTTGAGCAGCACGTCGCGGTCGTTGCGGCTCTCGGAGGCTGCCAGGATCGCGGCATCGACGGCCTCGTCGCGTTCGCCGCCGCCGGCCGCCACCACCATGTCCATGGTGGCGCAAAGCTCGTCATTGCCCTTGATGCCGGCGTCGTCCAGCGCAAGGCCGGCGACATAGGTGCCGAGGCGCTGCCAGGTCTCCATCTGGCGCTGGTCGCCGCGCTTGGCGATCTGCAGGTTCCAGTCGATCTCGGGCAGGGGATGGATCGTATAGGGCGCGAAGCGCTGAGCCTCGAGCACCGGCCGGAAGCCGCGCTGCGTAAGCTTTTGCCAATGCGCGTCGGGGCCCTCTCCCAGCGAGGAGACAAGGCCTATGCCGGTGATGACGACGTCGTGGGAGCTCATGGGCGGCTGCGAGGGCGGCTGTGATGGGTGGTCAGGAGACCGGGCACGTCGAGACCGCGCCCGAGCCGGCTCAGGCAGCCTTGGCCGCGACCAGGGCGTCGATCTTGGCGCAGAGGTTCTTCATGACGAAGTAATCGTCGGTCGACGCCTTGCCGTCATTGACTTCCTGCGTCCACTTCTCGAGCGGCACCTTGATGCCGAATTCCTTGTCGATCGCAAAGACGATGTCGAGGAAATCGAGGCTGTCAATGCCGAGGTCGTCGATGGTGTGGCTTTCCGGCGTGATGGTGTCGATATCGATCTCGCTGGTATCGGCAATGATCTTGGCGACTTTCTCGAACGTGGTGGACAAGGGCTGTTCCTTCGGTTGCGGGCGGAATCTGTCCGCATCTTGTTTGGGCGCTGTCTAATCGGTTTTTCCCGGCAGGAAAAGGCCGAATGCGCCGGCCGCAGATGGGATGCCGGCTTTTGAACCGCAATCCAAAAGCCATGCTACGAGCTACCTGAATTGCGTTTGCGGTCGCAGCTGGTGGCATTTCTGCAACAAACACGACTTAAAAATGGATAACCGACCGTCAGAAAGTAACGCGCCCGAGCACCTTGAGGCCGTCGCCATCCGGCGCCACCACCACGGCCTCGCCCTCGCGCGGCGCCACGCCGGTGAGCGCTTCGATGTTTTCGAGATGCGTGACCAGCACCAGATTGTCGGAACCGGAATAGCCGCGGATCTCCTTCACGATCGCGGCCATCTGCGCCGCCTTTTCAGCAGGATCGGCTTTCAGCAGATCGAGCGGCGCGAAAGGCTGCGGCTCGGATTCGAAGGCGATGCGGGCGGTATCGAGGCAGCGGCAGTAGCGGCTGGAGAGCACGTGATCGATCGGGGCCGCGCGGGCCGCGAACAGGGCGCCGATGCGGCTTGCCTGCTGCTTGCCGCGCTCCGACAGGTTGAGCTGCGTGGCGCAATTGTCGATGGCGAAATTCACCGGGTCGGTCGCCCCCGTAACGAAGGCATGGCGAAGCAGCACGACATGGCCGCCGTCGCGCAGCAGCGCCCAACCGGCGTCGGTCGCGTGGGCAAGGCTCGGAGCAGTCAGGAGAAAAAGCGCCAGAACAATTCGCAGCATCGCAAGTCCTTTGGCGGCCCGACGGGGCCAAGGCGGTGATTGGCATATAGGGACCGCAAAGCCGGCCGGAAAACAAGCGGAGGGGCGGTGAGCGCCACACCGCGCCAATTGCACGGCGGTCAGGGCTCGCCTATCACGGGAAAAAACTTCCGCCCAAAATGACTCAGCTCACCGAAACCGTCCTATTCATCTTCAGCCTCGTCGCGCTCGGCTATCTGGCCGGGCTCACAGGCTATCTGAAGCCGGCGAGCGGGGAGGGCATTTCCGAATTCGCCGTCAACGTGGCGATGCCGCTGCTGTTGTTCCAGACCATGGTCAAATCGGATTTCCACGGCGTGGCGCCGTGGTCGCTATGGGCTGCCTATTTCGCGGCCGCCGCTATCACCTGGGCCGCGGGCCATCTGATCATGACCCGCGTCTTCGGCCGGGACGCCCGCGCCGGCATCGTCGGCGGCGTATCCTCGGCCTATTCCAACGTCGTGCTGCTCGGCGTGCCCTTCGTCCTCGGCATCTTCGGCGCCAGCGGCTTCGAGGTGCTGTCGCTGCTGGTCTCGGTTCACCTGCCGGTCATGATGATGGCCTCGATCGTGCTCTTCGAGATGTTCGGGCGTGGCAGCGGCGAGACGGTCCATCCGCTGCGTGTCGTCAAGAGCTTCCTCAGGCGGCTGTTCATCAATCCGCTGATCATCGGGATCCTGGCGGGGCTCGCCTGGCGTCTTACCGGCGCGCCGCTGCCGGATCTTGTCGAACGGCTGGTCGACACGCTGGCCGACACGGCCGGTCCGGTAGCGCTGTTCGCCATGGGGCTCAGCCTGCGCCGCTTCGGCATCTCCGGCAATATCAGGCCGGCGCTGGCGCTGTCGGGGCTGAAACTGTTCCTCATGCCGGCACTGGTGCTGGCGTTCGTCTGGCTGCTCGGCCTGCCGCCGCTGACCTCCAAGGTCGCGGTCGTCGTCGCCGCGCTGCCTTCGGGCATCAATTCCTATCTGATCGCCGTCCAATTCAACACCGGCCAGGCGCTGGCCTCGAACCAGATGACGCTTGCCACGGCAAGCGCGGTGCTGACCACGTCGTTTTGGCTGACGATCGCCGTCAACGTCTTCGGATAAAGGCCGATCGGCGTCGCCCGGCGTTCGATTTTTCTGGCCCAACCCCTATATGCCATCTTGCGATTGCTTGCCCGCCTTTCCCTAGGTAAGAGCAATGCGCCGGCGTGCGGCTCGTAAGCACGCCTCAACGGACATCGAGAAAAACGGCCCGATCAGCGCGCCGAACGGAGGCCAGACCATGCTTCAGAAAACCAGCCATTTCATGCGCCAGGCCAATCTCATCAATGGTGAATGGGTGCAGGCCGACAGCGGCCAGACCATCGACGTCAACAATCCGGCGACGGGCCTCAAGATCGGTACCGTGCCGAAGGCCGGCAGAGCGGAGACCCGCCGCGCCATCGAGGCCGCGGAGGAAGCCTTCAAGAGCTGGCGCAAGACGACCGCGCTCGAGCGCTCGAAGCTGTTGCGCAAGCTGCATGACGCGATGATGGACAATCAGGACGTGCTGGCCGAACTGCTCACCATCGAGCAGGGCAAGTCGCTGTTCGAATCCAAGGGCGAGATCGGCTCGGCCGCGGCTTATATCCTTTGGTTCGCCGAAGAGGGGCGCCGCACCTATGGCGATATCGTGCCGTCGCCGTGGGGCGACCGCCGCATCCTGGTGACCAAGGAGCCGGTCGGCGTCATCGCCGCCATAACACCGTGGAATTTCCCGTCCTCGATGTTGGCCCGCAAGCTCGGCCCGGCGCTGGCCGCCGGCTGCACGGCCGTGGTCAAGCCTGCCTCGCAGACGCCCTATTCGGGCCTCGCCTGGGGCGCGCTTGCCGAGGAAGTGGGCTTCCCCAAGGGCGTCGTCAACATCCTGACCGGGGCGGCCGGCGAGATCGGCGACGAAATCTGCGCCAATCCGCTGGTCAAGAAAATCACCTTCACCGGCTCGACCGAGGTCGGCAAGATCCTGATCCAGAAGTCGTCCGTCACCGTCAAGAAGGTGTCGATGGAGCTTGGCGGCAATGCGCCGTTCATCGTCTTTGACGATGCCGACATCGATCGCGCCGTCACCGGCGCCATCACCGCCAAGTACCGCAACTCCGGCCAGACCTGCGTTTGCACCAACCGCTTCTTGGTTCAGGCCGGCGTCTATGACAAGTTCGTCGAGAAGCTTGCCGCCGCCAGCGACAACCTCAAGGTCGGCTCCGGCCTGGAGGAAGGCGTGCAGCAGGGACCGCTGATCGACGAGAAGGCGGTCGAGAAGGTCGAGGAACTGATCGCAGACGCGACGTCGAAGGGCGGCAAGGTCGTCGCCGGCGGCAAGCGCCACGCGCTCGGCGGCTCGTTCTTCCAGCCGACCGTGATTTCCAATGCGACGCCGAAGATGCGCTTCATGAAGGAAGAAATCTTCGGGCCGGTCGCGCCCGTGTTCAAGTTCGACACCGAGGAAGAGGCGATCGCTTTGGCCAACGACACCGAGTTCGGCCTTGCCTGCTATTTCTACACCGGCGATCTGGGCCGTGCCTTCCGGGTCATGGAAGGGCTGAAATACGGCATGGTCGGCGTCAATGAAGGGCTCATCACCACGCCCGAGGCGCCGTTCGGCGGCGTCAAGGAATCGGGCCTCGGCAAGGAAGGCGGGCATCAGGGCATCGAGGACTATCTCGACACCAAATATGTCTGCATTGGCGGCCTCGGCCTCTGACACCGGCTGCGGATAGGGGCAGGCTTCGAGCCTGCCCTTGCCGGACGGTACGCCGTTGGCCTAAACCCATGGATCAGGAACTGACATTTCGGGCAAGGCGATGAAAGACGGCGAGGTCTTCGGCAGGACTCAAGCGGGCGAGGCCGTGCGCCGTTTCACCATCCGCGGCGGGGGCCTCACCGCCAACATCATCGGCCTCGGCGCGATCGTCCAGGATCTGCGCCTTGCCGGCCACGACGCGCCGCTGGTGCTGGGCTACGACCATTTCGAGGCCTACGAAACCGACCGTGCCTTCTTCGGGGCGGTTGTCGGCCGCTTCGCCAACCGCATCGGCGGCGGCCGGTTCACCATCGCCGGCAAGCGTTACCAGACCGAGCGCAATTTTCTCGGCAAGCACACGCTGCATGGCGGCTCGGAAGGCTATTTCCACCGGCCATGGGCCGTCTCGCTGCACGGCCGCGATTTCGTGACGCTGACGCTGCACGACCCGGACGGCGCAATGGGATTTCCCGGCGCGCTCGACGTCACCTGCACCTACCGGCTGAAGATCCCCGGCACGCTCAGCATGGAACTGACCGCGACCTGCGAGGAACCGACGCTGTGCAATCTCGCGCAGCATTCCTATTTCAATCTCGACGACGGCGGGGCCGGCGACATCCTCGACCACCGGCTGATGCTCAATGCCGGCGCCTACACGCCCGTCGACGACGAGATGATCCCGACCGGCGTGGTGAAACCCGTCGACGGCACGCCCTACGATTTCCGGCAGGCGCGACCGCTGCGCATGGAAATGGAAGGCGAGCAGCTTCGCTACGACCAGAATTTCTGCCTGGCCTCCAGCCGCGGACCGCTGCACCAGGCGGCCTGGGTGCAAGGCGCCAATTCCGGCGTCGAGATGGAAGTCTGGACCACCGAACCCGGCCTCCAGCTCTATATCGGCCAGTATGTTGCGCCGACATCGCCGGGGCTCAGTGGCCGCCGCTACAAGGCGTTTTCGGGCCTCTGCCTCGAAGCGCAGACCTGGCCGGACGCGCCGAACCGGCCCTACTTCCCGCAGGCGACGCTGTGGCCGGGGCAGATCTACCATCAGGTGACGGAATACCGGTTCCGCTTGCCCTAAGGTTCGTCGATACTGAAGTGATGTCTGCCTAAGCTTCGATGACGCTTAATTGTCGAAGGCGCTCTTCAATGTTTCGAACGGGGCCAGCGCGCCGCGAACCTGCACGACGGCGGCGGCGACGCGATGCGCGAGGCGAGCCGCCTCGGCGGGCGCATGGCCGGCAAGTCGCGCAGCGAGATAGCCGCCATTGAAGGAATCGCCGGCGCCCGTGGTGTCGACCGGCCTGGCCACGTGCACCGCCTCAATGCTCTGCGCATCGCCACTCACCGCAATCAATGCCGGCTGCTCGCCATTCTTGACGACGACTTCGCCGGCCAGCTTGCCAAGGCGCCTGGCGGTTCCTTGCGGTGTCTCGTCGCCGAACAGCATCTGCTCGTCAGGGAAAGTCGGCAGCGCGATGTCGGTGACCGCAAGCGCCTCGAGGATAGCGACCTGCGCTGCCTCGCGGCTCGGCCACAGACGCGGTCGATAGTTCGGGTCGAAGGCGACGAGCGAGCCGGTCTTGCGGGCCGCCGCCACGGCCGAAAGCAGGGTTTTGCACGCCGCCGCGTCGAGAATTGCGAGAGTGATTCCGGAGAAATAGATAAGTTCTTGGTTTTCAAGGCTTTTCGCCAGCCCGGGCGGATCGGAGGCGAGTTGGCGCGCGGCCGCATCCCTTCGCCAATAGGTAAAGGCGCGCTCGGCTCCGGTGAGGGTGATGGCGTAAATGCCTGGGCGTGCGCCGGCAATGACCGGACTGTTGCCTATGCCGATGCCGTTTGCGGCGAAGAAAGCGATCTGGTCGCGCGAGAAGGGATCGTCGCCGAAGGCCGACACATAGGTCGCGGGCCGATCCGGGCTCAACGCGTGCAATGTCCAGAGCGTGTTGAAGGTGTCACCGGCAAAACCCATGCGCCAGTTCGGTCCCGCCTGGCCCGACAGTTCGAGCATGCATTCGCCGATCGACGCGATTCCATTGGCCGCCATGCGGGCTTATCCCTTCCTAAGACCTTGTTGCTGTAGCTTTTTGCGAGCTGCGGCGCCATGCTTGGCTAAGGTCGAATTTTGCGCCAGTAGCGATTTCCCACAGGCAGGGCGGGATGCGATACGCGGCCCGTGACGTTAGCAGCCGAAGAGGAACGGGTTTGGCATCGATATGGCGTTACAGTCTTGCGGGTCTCGGCCTGGCCGCTTTGCTGGTGGGCATCGTGGCCGCCGTCTATCTGACGCTGCCGCAATCGGCTTCCGGTCCGGACACCTCGCGCTCGAAGAAGACGGCGAACGGCCTGTTCGTGGCAAGTTTCGAGCCGGAGCGTGGGGTCATCCGGCAGGGCGAGTTGCAGTCCTGGCTGCTGACGCTCAAGACCGCCGCCGGCGTGCCGGTGGAGGGGGCGGCCATTACCGTCTCCGGCGGGATGCCGCAGCACGATCACGGCCTGCCGACCAGTCCGCAGGCGACCGATTATCTGGGCGAAGGGCGTTATCGCATCGACGGCGTGAAGTTCACGATGAGCGGCTGGTGGCAATTGCGCTTCGCCATCTCGGCGGCGGCGGGCTCCGATTCCGTCGTCTTCAACGTCGTTTTGTGAGCGGGCAATGAGGCGTCTGGCCAGCGTGATGAGCCTGCTTGTTTTGGCCGCTCTCGCCCTGCTGGGCGGCTGCGGCGGGCCGCAGTTCAGCGACGCCGAGAAGAAGACCATCGCCTCGCTGGCACTCAACACGCTGCCTTCGCTGAAACCGGACACCACGAACCGGTACGCGGATGTGCCGGCTGCTGCCGCGCTCGGCTCGACGCTGTTCTTCGATGTCGGCATGAGCCGCGACGGCACGGTGTCGTGCTCGACCTGCCATAAGATCGACCGGCAGTTCCAGGACGACCTGCCGCAGGCGGTCGGCGTCAGCCGCACCAACCGGCGCACCATGCCGCTGGCCGGCGTGGCGCGCAATCCGTGGTTCTTCTGGGACGGGAGGCGCGACAGCCTGTGGGCGCAGGCGCTGACGCCGCTTGAAAATCCGCTGGAACAGGCCGGCAACCGGGCCGCCTTCGCGCATTACATCAAGAAGCGGTTCGGCGAACGCTATGAGCGCATCTTCGGACCGCTGCCCGATCTCTCGACCGTGCCGGCCAATGCCAGCCCACTCGGCGGCGACGCCGAGAAGGCGGCGTGGAACGCCATGCCCGCGGGCCAGCAAGAGGATGTCAATCGCGTCTATGCCAATATCGGCAAGGCGATCGCCGCCTTCGAGCGCTCGATCGAGCCTGCGCAAACGCGCTTCGATCGTTTCGCCATCGATCTTGCGACCGGCGCAGCGCCGCAAGGTGACGCGGCGTTCTCACCCGAAGAGATCCTTGGGCTGAAACTCTTCATCGGCAAAGCGAATTGCGTGACCTGCCACAACGGACCGCGCTTCACCGACAATTCCTTCCACAACACCGGCGTGCCGCCGGTCAACGGCTTGCCGCTGGATCGCGGGCGGGTCGATGCCGTGGCGCAAGTCGAGGCCGATCCGTTCAACTGTCTCGGCAAATTCCGCGACGGCGATGAAAGCGCCTGCCGCGAGCTGCGTTTCATGGTCAAGGACGGTCCGCAAATCGTGCGCGCCTACAAGACGCCGTCACTGCGCGGCGCCGCAAGCCGACCGCCTTACATGCATGCCGGGCAGTTCTCGTCGCTCGACGAGGTTGTGGCGCATTATTCGAGGGCGCCGCCTGCGGTTGAAGGTGTGTCGGAGGTGCATCCGCTCGATCTGTCCGACCGCGAGCGCACGGCCCTGGTGGCGTTTCTCAAGACGCTGTCGGAGTAAGGGTCAGCGGTCCTTCACAGTTTCCATCGCCACGAAGGTCGACGTCTGGGCGACATGCGGCAGGGCCGAGATGCGCTCGCCGAGCACCCGGCGATAGGCGGCGATGTCGGTGGTGCGCACCTTCAGGAGGTAGTCGAAGCTCGACGCCATCATGTGGCATTGCTCGATCTCCGGCACACCCTGAACGGCGCGATTGAAGGCATCGAGCGCTGCCGAGCGTGTGTCCGACAACTTCACCTGGACGAAGGCGACATGGCCTTCGCCCATGCGCTCGCGGTCGATGACGGCGCGATAGCCCCTTATGTAGCCGTCCTTCTCCAGCCGCTTCACGCGCGCCTGCACCGGTGTCTTCGAAAGGCCGACCTTGGTCGCCAGCTCTGACATGGAAAGCCGGCCGTCGCGTCCGAGGGCGGCGAGGATGTTGCGGTCGATGCGGTCCAATTGGTCTTCAGTCATCGATCTGGCAGTCAAAATGATGGGAATTGAGCCTATATGATAGATCGAATGGGCTATATTGTCGATTTCTTCGGACCGACTGGAATTCGCAGCTGTGCTAGCTTGCGCCATTCGGTCCGGTGGCCGCCGGACCGCTCCCCGTTGCTCGTTTTCATGGACCCGACATGCCGCTCGATGCCATCCGCCAGCAGATCCGCGCCAATTACCTTCCCGACGAAGACGAGGCGGTGAAGCGGCTGTCCGCGGCGGCCGGGCTTTCGGCCGAAGAGCGCAAGGCGATCTCGGCACGCGCCGCCGATCTGGTGCGCGCGGTGCGCGGCTCGACCGATCCCAGGCTGATGGAGGTCTTTCTCTCGGCATACGGCCTGTCGACCAAGGAAGGCGTGGCACTGATGTGTCTCGCCGAGGCGCTGCTGCGCGTGCCCGACGCCGAGACAATGGACGATCTCATCGCCGACAAGATCGCGCCGCATGACTGGTCGGCGCATTCGGGCGGTTCGACCTCGATTTTCGTCAACGCCTCGACCTGGGCGCTGATGCTGACCGGCCGCGTGCTTGACGAAGGCGAGGGCGGCATCGAAGGCACGCTGCGCGCAATGGTGCGCAGGCTTGGCGAGCCGGTGATCCGCAAGGCCGTGGCGGCGGCGATGCGCGAGATGGGCGAGCAGTTCGTGCTCGGCCGCACCATCGCCGAGGCCGTCAAGCGCGGCCGGCCGATGACGCAGAAGGGCTATTTCTATTCCTTCGACATGCTGGGCGAGGCCGCGCGCACCGAAGCCGACGCGCTGCGCTACCACCGGGCCTATGCGGATGCGATCTCCTCGCTCGATTCCGGGTCGAACGGCCCCGACATTCGTTACAATCACGGCATTTCGGTCAAGCTCTCGGCGCTGCATCCGCGCTACGAGGTGTCGCAGCGGGAAAAGATGCTGCCGGTGATGGCCGAGCGGCTTCTGTCGCTGGCGCTTGCGGCGCGGCATTCGCGCATGGGCCTCAACATCGATGCCGAGGAAGCCGACCGGCTCGACCTGTCGCTCGACGTTATCGCGAGAGTATTGGCCGAGCCGGAACTCGCCGGATGGGACGGCTTCGGCGTCGTCGTCCAGGCTTACGGCCCGCGCGCGGCTTTCACCATCGACTGGCTCTACGCGCTGGCAAAAAAGTATGACCGCCGGATCATGGTGCGGCTGGTGAAGGGCGCCTATTGGGACACCGAGATCAAGCGGGCGCAGACGCTCGGCCTGTCCGGCTATCCGGTCTTCACCCGCAAGGCCAACACCGATGTTTCCTATCTCGCCTGCGCGAAAAAGCTGCTGTCAATGACCGACCGCATCTACCCGCAGTTCGCCACGCATAACGCGCACACGGTCGCCGCCATCCTGTCGATGGCGAAGGATCGCGACAGCTTCGAGTTCCAGCGCCTGCACGGCATGGGCGAGGCATTGCATGAAACGGTGCGGCAGGCCGAAGGCACGCGCTGCCGCATCTATGCGCCGGTCGGCGCCCATTCCGACCTGCTTGCCTATCTGGTGCGGCGGCTGTTGGAAAACGGCGCCAACTCCTCCTTCGTCCATCAGTTGACCGACGAGGAGGTCGAGCCGGAAGAGATCGCGCGCGATCCGCTCGAAGCCGTCGAGACACAGGGTCCCGCCGCCAATCCCGCGATCGCGCCTCCCGCCGCGATCTTTGGCGCCAATCGGCGCAATTCCAAAGGATTCGACATCACCGATCCCGTGACGCTCGCGGCCCTCGACAAAGCGAGGGCGGAATTTGCCGGGGCGGACCGGTGGCATGCCAAGCCGGTCACGCGCGCCGCCGGTTACGGCCAGCCGCGCCAGATCGTCAATCCAGCCAAGCCCGACGAAATCGTCGGTACGGTGCACGAGGCCGCGGCCAAGCAGGTGGCGATCGCCGTGCGCATCGCCGTCGACGCCCAACCGGCCTGGGCAAAGCGTCCGGTTGCCGAGCGCGCCGCGATCCTCAACCGCGCCGCCGATCTCTATGAAGCCAACGCGGCCGAGTTTTTTGCGCTCGCGACGCGCGAAGCCGGCAAGTCGCTGGCCGACGGCGTCGCCGAGGTGCGCGAGGCGGTCGACTTCCTGCGTTATTACGCGGCCGAGGCGGCGAATGCCGAAGCGGGCACGCAAGCGCGCGGCGCGATCGTCTGCATCTCGCCATGGAATTTCCCGCTGGCGATCTTCACCGGCCAGATCGCCGCCGCGCTGGTCACCGGCAATTCGGTGATCGCCAAGCCCGCCGAACAGACGCCGCTGATCGCCTTCCGCGCCGTCGAAATGCTGCGCGAGGCCGGCGTGCCGGAGGATGTCATCCAGTTGCTGCCGGGCGACGGCCCCTCGGTCGGCGCGCCGCTCACCGCTGACTCGCGCATTGCCGGCGTCTGCTTCACCGGCTCGACCGAGGTCGCCAAGCTGATCGAGAAGCAACTGGCCGAAACCGCCGCGCCCGATGCCATGCTCATCGCGGAGACGGGTGGCTTGAATGCGATGATCGTCGATTCCACCGCGCTGCCCGAACAGGCGGTGCGCGATATCCTGGCTTCGGCCTTCCAGAGCGCCGGCCAGCGCTGCTCGGCGCTGCGCGTGCTCTATGTGCAGAAGGATGTCGAGAAGAAGATGCTGGAGATGCTGAAAGGAGCGATGGAAGCGCTCAATGTCGGCAACCCCTGGCTGATCTCGACCGATGTCGGCCCGGTCATCGACGACGCGGCGCAAGCCTCGATCAGCGACTACTGCAAGAAGAAGGGGCTGGAGGGCAGGCTGATCGCAAGGCTCGCAGCGCCGGCAAGCGGCCGTTTCGTCGCGCCGCATGTCTTCCGCGTCAGGGGAATCGAGGAGATGGAGCGCGAGGTGTTCGGCCCAGTGCTGCATGTCGCGACCTTCGACGCCGACGAGATCGACGCCGTGATCGCCGCCATCAATCGCAAGGGCTACGGCCTGACCTTCGGCCTGCACACCCGTATCGAGGGCCGGGTTCAGCATTTCGTCGACGGCATCCATGCCGGCAATATCTATGTCAACCGCAACCAGATCGGCGCCGTCGTCGGTTCGCAGCCGTTTGGCGGCGAAGGGCTGTCGGGCACCGGGCCAAAGGCCGGGGGGCCGCATTATCTGCGCCGCTTCCGCAAGGGGCCCGAGGCCGGCACCGAGCTTGGCGAGGGCCACAAGGTGACCGCGACCGAGCTTGCCGACAATTTGCCGGATCCGGCGCTGGGCGGCTGGTCGACGCGGCCGGATCGGGTCGCGATCCTGCGCAAGCATCTGCGTGGCAAGGGGGCGGCGGCGATTGCCGCGGCGGCGAGCCTCGATTTCGGCCAGGTCGACCTGCCCGGGCCGACCGGCGAGGCCAACACGCTGTCGCTGGCACCGCGCGGCCGAGTGCTCTGCCTCGGGCCGGATGCCGAGACGCTGCTGGCCCAGACGATCCAGGCCCTCGCGGCCGGCAACGCCGTGCTGGCGGTCGCGCCAGGCGCGCCTGCGGCGCTGTCGGCGCTGACCGGCAAGGGCCTGCCGCTCGCTGCTCTCGATGGCCGGCCGGACCCCGTCGAGGCGCGTTCGCTGCGTGTCGATGTCGTCGCCTTCTCCGGCACGCCGGAAGCGGCGCGCATCGTGCGCAAGGTGATCGCCGAGCGCTCCGGGCCGATCGTGCCGCTGGTCAGCGAGGTGCTGAACCCGGCGGCCTATGCGCATGAGCGCGCGGTATGCGTCGATACGACGGCGGCCGGCGGCAATGCCAGCCTGCTGGCAGCCGCATAACAGGCAAAGGACCACAAGCCGCCGCCGAGAGATAGCGGCGTCTCAGGCGCCTTCGACGACCGAAAAGCCCTCGAACTGAGGGTGGCCGAGATAGTGGACCTTCGAGCCTCCGGCATTGCGGTGGGCGGCGCGGAAATTCTCCGATTTCGTCCAGGCGATGAAATCCTCCTGGCTTGCCCAGACGGTATGTGAGGCGAAGAGCGTGTAGCCCTCGGTCTCGTTGACCGGGCCGCGCAGCAAGTGGAACTCCTTGAAACCCTGCATTTCGGAGAGGCTGGAGTCGCGGTTCTTCCAGACGTCCTCGAAGGCTTCTTCCGAGCCGTTCTGGGTTCATGGCGATGTACATTGGCTTCCTTTCGCAACGGACGAATTCAGACGTTTAGGATGCGAAGGCCTAAAAAGGGCCGATCCGGGCTCTGAACACCCAGCTCGACCGTCCGGTCTCGGGTGGAATGGGAGGGAACGGCGCCTGCTTGCGCACCAGCGTCAACGCGAATTCGTCGAGCTCGGCGGATCCCGAACTTTCGGCGAGCTGGACGTCGCTGATGCTGCCATCGGCCGCGACGACGAAAACCACCCTGGCATTGTTGCGAGCTTTTGCCTGGACCGACTTCGAAACGCGACGGTTGGCGCGGGCCAGCTTTTTCTGGATTTCACCGCTGTAGCGGGATTCCAGGGCGTTGCCGGCGGCGTCCTGTTTCTTGCCCTTGCTGGCGACAGCCGGCGCATCGCGGGTATCGCCATCCGCCGCGCCGCGCGGTTCAAAGGTCTCGCTTGGTCCCGCCGATCCGGCCGGCGCACTCGATGGTGCGCTCGCGGCCGGCGGCTGCTCGGGCTCGCCAGGGCGCGCTGCGGTGCGTTGCGTTTCGGCAGCAGGCGTCGGCTCGCTTCGCGCGTGAACGCTCTGATCATCCTGGCGCGGGGTGGCCGCCGCCAGAATATCGGGCGCCAGAATTTCGGGCACGGAAGCGGCATCTTCGACGGCTTCCGGCGGAGGCTCCGGCGCCACCGGTTGGCTTGCCGGCTGCAGCGCCTCGGCTGGCGGTCTGGACTGCGCGGCCTTGCGTTTCGCAGGCTGCGGATCGGGCACCAAGGTGACATCCACCGCGCCGGAAGCCTGGTCATCCAAGGCGCTGCCGATGACGCTGGGGCCGGACCGGTCGGCGCCCTCGGCCCGTATTGCGTCTGCGGAGTCGAATGTCCCGGCGGGGGCGATCAGAAACGCCGCTGCCGCGGCGCCATGGAGCAGGCCGGAGGCGAGGATTGCCACCGTCCATCTGCGGTCTCCGGCGGATTGCCGCGCCTGCATGAGCGGCTTGGCCGGCGTGATCGCCAGTTCACTGCCTGCATCGGAAGGGTGATTGATGTCCTGCATGTCTCGCGCGGAGACCTGCCGCGCGTGACATAGGCTTGTCAAATCAAGATCGGTTGCCGCCCATGGCGGCGGACCGTGGGCGGGCCGGGCCATGGCGTCATGCGGGAAGGCCGGATTCAATCCCACCTCTATTCGGCGAAAGCGATGGCGGTCTTGGTCGAAGTCTTCAACGCGCGCATGCAGGCCGCCGGCTCTACGCCATCGCCGGCGCATTCGGTCGCGCTGTTGATCAGCACGCGGCTGACCTTGCCACACTCGGCGCCGGCGAGGTCGAAGCGCGCGACCTTGGTCTTGCCGGCCGGCAGGTCCTTGAAATCGAGCACGGTCGGCCGGTCGACGACGCCGGCCTCGTTGAACAGCGCGATCTCGAAAGCCGCCTTCGACAGGTTGGCGCCGAGCGCGTTGTTGACGACGAAGGTCAGCCGGCAGCCCTTGTCGGAAGGCTGCGCGGCGTTGAGTCCGAGACTCAATGCCGGATCTGGAGCAGGGGCCGGCGCGGACTGGACCCACGCCGGCACAAGGCCGAGCGACATCGCCAGCGCCGAGGTCAAGAGACGAAGCGATGTCGTCAGGCTGCGCATGTCTGCTTAGCCCCCAAAGCGCATGGTCGCCGCCAGCTTCAGCGTGACGCCGGGTTCGTAGAGGACGGCGGTCGTGCTTCCGTTGAGCGGGTTGGTGTATTTGACGTCGAACAGATTGTCGGCGCGGAAGTCGAGCTTGAGATTGTCGGTCGCCTGGTAGCTGGCGAAGGCGTTGACCAGCGTATAGTCCTTGGCCACCGCATTGCCCTTGGGCTTGCCGTTGTGCTGCACTTCGCCGCCGACGGTCAGCTTGTCCTCGAGGAAGCGGAAGCCAAGCTGGGCCGTAACCTGGGAGGAGGGGATGGTCGCCAGATCGGCCCGCTCGCCTTCGTAGGAGATGGTGTGGCCGTTGATGATTGAGGCCGACAGGCCCGCATAGCCCCAGCCGGCATCATAGACGCTTTCCAGCTCGAAACCGTTGATCTTGGCCTTGGCGAAGTTCTGGTACTGGAAGCAGATCGGAATGCCGGGGCCGAACGGGCAGCCGCTGGTCGGGTCGAAGGGCGAGAGCGTCACGCCGTCGATATAGTCGTCGACATTGTTGTTGAAGTAGGCGGCCTTGAGCCGCAGCGCGTCGCCGCCCTCGAAGATGTCGTTCTGCTTGTAGTTGACGCCGAACTCGACGGTCTTGCCGGTCTCGGGCTTGAGGTTCGGGTTGGGCAGGAACGGAAAGCTGACGCCGGCCGGATGGTTGCCGCTGATCAGCGTCTCGGTCAGCGAGGGCGAGCGGTAGCCTTCCGCATAGGTGCCGTAGAATTGCAGACCAGCCAGACCGGCACTTTCGAAGGGCGAGACGCCGACGGTGATGCGCGGCGACACCCGGTCGCCGGATGTCTCGTGTTCGGAATCCTTCAGGCTGTAGTTGTCGTAGCGCAGGCCGGCAATGACCTCGAGCCACTCCCAGGTCAGCTTGTCCTGGACGTAGGCGCCGGAGACATTGCGCTTGCCGGACGGCGTATAGAAGGAGTCGCCGCCGGCCGTGCCGCCCGTCTCGACATCGTCGCCGACCCAGTCGCCGCCATAGGTCAGCTCATGCGCGACGCCGGCTGTGTCGAAGCGCGAGGTGTTCCAGATGTCGACGCCGGTCGTGCCGACATCGAAGGTCGACAGCGAGCCTACCGGCAGCACCACGGGCAAGCCGGTGACCGGATCGAAACGATTCTGCGCGGTAAGCGTCGTCAGGTCCAGATTGGTCTTGTTGTAGGAGGCGTTGATGTGGAGGTCGAGCCAGCTCCTGGCATCGTCGGTGATGTTGTAGCGGACCGTGAAAGTGTTCGACTTCAGGTCGACGTCATTGACCGGCACGCTGCCGCTGGTCTCCGTCCATCCATCGCTGGAGCCGACCCAGCCCAGCTTCAGTTCGCTGTTTTCGGTCGGGCGAATGGTGGTCTTGAGCAGGCCGCTCAACACATCGAAGCCGGTGCCGGCCACGGTGTCGCCGCCGCCGTTCTTGTAGTCGCCGTAGTTGCGGTAGACGATGTTGCCGAGAACATCCCAGTTCTCGTTGATCCGGTAGGCGCCGGTGGCGCTGGTGGTCCAGCCTTTGCCGTTGCTTTCATAGCGCCCGGTCAGCGACCCGGCCCATGTCTCATCCGGCTTGAGGAAATCATCGGCGTCCTTGGTGTCGAAGAAAACGACGCCGCCGATGGCGCCGGAGCCGTAGGTGTTGGCGACCGGGCCGCGGATGACGTCGACCGACTTGATGAGCTCGGGATCGACATAGAAGGTCGACTGCGTGCCATGGTCCGAGCGCTGGAAATCCTGCCGGGCGCCGTCGACGATCACCGCGACACGGCCGAAATCCTGCAGGCCGCGGATGTTGATGCTGGAGCTGACACGCCGCGCGTCGGCCTGCACGGTGACGCCGGGCACGCCGAGCAGCATCTCGTTCGGCGTCGTCGCCATGCGGCGGTCAAGTTGTTCCTGGCCGACATGGCTGGCGGAAGCCAGCGACTGGATCGCCGTTTCGCCGGTGCGGCTGATGACGAGGATCTTGTCGAGCAGCGTGGTGTCGCCGGATGCTTTCTCGTCAGCTCTCTTCTTTTGGTCGGGCTGTTGACTGGTCGGTTGCGCGGCCTGCTGTGCTTTTGCCGCCAGTGCGCCAAGCGCGATTGCCGCCGAACCGGTCATCAGTATAGCCATTGCCCGTGCCAACGATCGGAAGCCCGAGCCTGCGTTATCGCCCGCCAGGCCCGTCCGTCCCCAAGTCACCAACCCCATGCCCCAACTCCAATTTCCAGGCTCGTAGCTGGCTGGCCAGGGGCTCGCTCGCATTTTTGATCATGACCGGCGTCTTAAATCTTGACTCATTTAGTCCGGTAATGCACTGACTAGTAAACATGATTATTCTAGTCAAGAATTGAATCGGCATTTTACGAGGCAGCCGGCAGGTGGCCGGCAGAGCAAAGGGACCGACCCTATGAACACGCACAATCCCAATGACTTCCGCTACCGCGTCCGCCGTTCGGAGGACACGCAAATGCGCTACGAAAGGGTGCCGATGGCGGTGAGGACGCTGTCCAGCAACACGCTGTTCCAAGGCGAACATGAGATCGGCATCGAGCATCATGGCGCGCTTTACCGGCTGAAGATCACGCGCCAGGGCAAGCTGATCCTCAACAAATGATCAGTGTCGGCGGGCGGTAGACGAGCAGACATCACGCATTGCAGGTGGACGACATGGACCAGCGCGTTAAGCTGTCACCGGAAGACATCCGGCGGGCGCGGGAAGACAATCCGAAAATGCGGGAGCGCGATCTCGCCGCACAACTGGGCATTTCGGAAGCGGAGCTGGTCGCGGCGCATTGCGGCATCGGCGCTGTCCGTGTCGAGCCGCGCGTCAACGATCTGCTGACCGGCCTGGAGGCGGTCGGCGAGGTCATGGCGCTGACCCGCAACGAAAGCGCCGTGCACGAAAAGATCGGCGTCTACGACAAGGTCGTCACCGGCAATCACAACGCCATGGTGCTGGGCGAAGACATCGACCTGCGCATCTTCCCGAAGGTCTGGGCGCATGGCTTCGCCGTCGAGAAGCGCGACGGCGGCGACATCCGCCGCAGCCTGCAGTTCTTCGACGCGGCGGGCGAGGCCGTGCACAAGGTGCATCTGCGGCCGGCGTCGAACCTCTATGCCTACCAAAAACTGGTGGCGAGCCTCGAATCGCCTAACCAGGAGCCGACCGTTGCGGTCGCCGCAAATGTTCGGGAAAGCGAAGGCGGAGCGCAGGGTTCGGTCGCGACGATCGACGACCTGCGCGACCGCTGGAGCCGGCTCACCGACGTGCATCAGTTCTTCGGCATGCTGAAGACGCTGAAGCTCAGCCGCCGCGAGGCGGTGCGCATGGTCGGCCAGGACTATGCCTGGCTGCTCGACAAGGACGCGGTGAGCGCCATGTTCCATCACGCCGCGGCAGGCGAGACGCCGATCATGTGCTTCGTGGGCAATCGCGGCTGCATCCAGATCCATTCCAGCCCGGTCAAGTCCGTCAAGCCGATGGGCCCGTGGATCAACGTGCTCGACGAGACCTTCCACCTGCATCTGCGGACCGATCACATCCACGAAGTCTGGGCGGTGCGCAAGCCGACCAAGGACGGCCATGTCACCTCGCTCGAGGCTTATGACGCCAATGGCGGGATGATCATCCAGTTCTTCGGCAAGCGCCATGAAGGCGAGGGCGAGCGCGAGGACTGGCGTTTTCTCGCCGAGAACCTGCCCCGCATTCCCAGCCCGACCGCTGCATGAGGCAAGACCCAATGCGTGTTCATTTCCGGATTCGCGCGGCGCTTGCGCCGCTGTTCGCTAGCTTGCTTGCTTTCACGGCGTCGCCGGCCGGCGCTGACGAGGCTACCACCGTCTTCTCCGACACCTCGCGCATCGTCTCGGTCGGCGGCTCGATCACCGAGATCGTCTATGCGCTCGGCGAAGAAGGGCATCTCGTCGCCCGCGATTCGACGAGCTACTACCCCAGGGAGGCACTGAAACTTCCCGATGTCGGCTATATGCGTGCGTTGTCGCCGGAGGGGGTCTTGTCGGTCAATCCGAGCGGAATCCTGGCATTGCATGGCAGCGGCCCGAAGGAAGCGGTCGAGGTCTTGAAGAAGTCGAGCGTGCCTTTCATCGAGGTGCCCGAGCATTACAGCCATGAAGGCATCCTTAAAAAGATCCGTATCGTCGGCAAGGCGCTCGGCGTCGACGCCAAGGCCGAGAAGCTGGCGGCCGGGATGGATGCGAAGCTGAAGGCGGCGGAAAAGCAGACGGCCTCGATCAAGGAACGCAAGCGCATCCTGTTCGTGCTTTCGACGCAGGGCGGCAAGATCCTTGCCGCCGGCGGCGACACGGCCGGTGACGGCATCATCAAGCTGGCCGGCGCGGTCAACGCGGTCGAGGGCTTCTCCGGCTACAAGCAGATGTCGGACGAGGCGATCGTCACCGCCAGGCCGGATATTATCCTGACCATGCGGAATGCCGGGCCGCCGATCTCGGAAGACGAGCTGTTCGCCAATCCGTCGATCGCTTCGACGCCGGCGGGCGCGGCCCGTAAGGTGATCAGCATGGATGGCGGCTATCTGCTGGGCTTCGGGCCGCGTACGGCCGAAGCTGTTCACGATCTCGCTGTCTCGCTCTATGGCAACCAGGTCACGGACTGAGCGGTCATGGCCGAACTGTCTATTGCCGGCACGCCGGGCAGGGTGATGAAAGCCGATGGCGACCGCTCGGCGCGAGCAAGGCTCGTCATCCTGCTGTTGTGCCTGGCGCTCGCGCTCTCCGTTTTCCTGTCGCTGACATCGGGTGCTTCCGACGCCTCAGCCGTGCGCGTCATCCGCGACTGGTTTACGGGCGCCGTGCCTGCCGATGCGGCGCTTGCGGGGCGGGACCGGCTGATCGTCTATGACATCCGCATGCCGCGCGTGCTGCTCGGCGTGCTCATCGGCGCCGCGCTCGCCGTCTGCGGGGCGGTAATGCAGGGGCTGTTCCGCAATCCGCTTGCCGATCCCGGACTGATCGGCGTTTCCGCCGGCTCCAGCCTCGGCGCGGTGGCGATCATTGTGCTCGGCACGACCTGGCTTGCACCGGGCACGCTCGCGCTTGGCACGCTCGCGCTGCCGCTTGCGGCGTTCGTCGGCGGTCTGGCGGTGACCTTGCTGCTTTATGCCATCGCCACGCGCCAGGGGCGGACGTCGGTCGCCACGATGCTGCTTGCCGGCATCGCCATCAACGCCCTTGCCATGGCGCTCACCGGCATCCTTATCTTCATGGCCGACGATCGCCAGTTGCGTGACCTGACCTTCTGGCAGCTCGGTTCGCTTGCCGGCGCAACCTGGCCGAAGATCGGCACCGTCGGGCCGGTGATCGTGCTGGCGCTGTCGGCAATGCCGTTCCTGGCGCGCGGCCTCAACGCGCTGGCGCTTGGCGAAGCAACCGCCGGGCATCTCGGCATTCCGGTGCAGCGGTTGAAGTACACGGCCATCGTGGGGGGTTCGGCGGCGGTCGGCGCTTCGGTCGCGGTGAGCGGCGGCATCGGTTTCATCGGCATCGTCGTGCCGCATGTCCTGCGCCTGGCGATCGGCCCGGACAACCGCTATCTGCTGCCGGCCTCGGCCCTGCTCGGCGCGTCGCTGCTTCTGCTCGCCGACGCGGTCGCCCGCACCATCGTCGCGCCGGCCGAGCTGCCGATCGGCATCGTCACCGCCGTCGCCGGCGCGCCCTTCTTCCTGTGGATCCTGTTGCGCAAGCGCGGCATCGTCGATTTGTGAGTCTGCCATGGTCGAAGCGCGCGATATCTCAGTGGCGATCGGCGGCAAGCGCATCGTGTCGCATGTCGACTTCGCGGCGCGGCCCGGTGAGGTCTCGGCCATCGTCGGGCCGAACGGATCCGGCAAGACGACCTTGCTCAAGGCGTTGACCGGCGAGCTCGCCTATACCGGTACCGTCACGCTCAACGGTCACGACCTGTCGGTCATGAAGCCGGTCGAAGCGGCAACGCTGCGCGCCGTGCTGCCGCAGTCGACGGCGCTGTCCTTTCCCTTCACCGTACGCGAGATCGTGCGCCTTGGCCTGATCGGCGGGCGCTCGGGCGCGCTGCCCGGCGAAGATGCGCGCCTGCCTGAGCGGGCGCTGGCGCGTGTCGATCTCGACGGGTTTGCCGGGCGATTCTACCAGGAGCTTTCCGGCGGCGAGCAGCAGCGCGTGCAGCTTGCGCGCGTGCTGTGCCAGGTCTGGGCGCCGGGGCTCGAAGGGCGGCCGCGCTACTTGTTCCTCGACGAGCCGGTCTCCAGCCTCGACGTCAAGCATCAGCTCATCATCATGAACATCGCCCGCGATTTCGCACGGCGCGGCGGGGGCGTGGTGGCGATCCTGCACGACCTCAATTTGACCGCCATGTATGCCGATCGCATTTTCGTGCTGCATCACGGCCAACTGGCCGCTGCCGGGGCGCCAACGGACGTGCTCAACGACGAGCTGATCGAAAAGGTGTTCGACTGCCGTTTGAAGGTCGGTGCGCTTCCTGCAGGGAGCGTGCCGTTCGTGCTGCCGCAGTCGGCGGCTTAGGCCATTCCCGACATCGTCATCCACGGGCGGAGCGGGAGCGAAGCGGACGCGGAGACCCGAGGATCCATTCCGTTACACCAAACAAGAATGCAGCGATCCAGAAGATCCGCTGGCGCCGACGTCGCCAGTTCCGCACCGCCGTGACGCTCGGAGGTCACGGCATGGATTCCAGGGGTCTGCGCTGCGTCGCTGCGCTCCTTGCTCCGCCCTAGAATGACGAAGTCGTGGGCGGCGTCGCACCCGGGAAGTCGCGGGCGGCGGCGCCGTTCGAGAATCAAGCCGCAGAGCGCGATTACGCCGCCGGGGCGCGCTGTTCCAGAAGGTCGATGCCGAGCAGATGGCGCATGTTCGGCCGCGCGGCGACGAGGTCGGCGATCGTGTAGCGGGAAAGCACGGCGAAGAAGGCGTTGAGCGCCTCGCGCAGCGCCGAATTCAGGGCGCAGCTGTCGACCAGCGGGCATTCCGCGGCGTCGTTCTCGAAGCACTCGGCCATGGCGAAACTCTCCTCGGTGACGCGCACGACATCGAACAGGTTGATCTGCTCCGCCGCGCGGCCTAGCCGCACGCCGCCATTGCGACCGCGCACGGTTTCGACCAGGCCGGCCTCGACCAGCGGCTGCAGGATCTTGAACAGGAACAGCTCCGAAACCGAATAGGCGGCGGCGATCTCGGGGATTCGGCTCAGCCTGTCGGTATTTGCGGCGCAATACATCAGGATGCGCATCGCATAGTTGGTCTGGCGCGTGAGCCGCATGGTATTCCTCGCGAAAATATTAGCTTGAGCCGAATATGGCCCATAGTTTGGAACAATTCCAGACTGGACCGCTACATAGCTGAATAATCGTGTCAACTTTCTGTTCGTGTCGGCGCGCGGCCCGACATGCCCCGGCGCTTCGAGCGAGCGTTTCGCCGGGGCAGGCACTAGATAGGTGCAGGTGCAAATAGGAAACGGCCTTTCCATGTCACAGTCAGCTCCGGCCCTCGCGCCGGTTCGATTCGACGTCGATGCGCAAGCCAAGCTCTCCGCATTGCGGCGGACCAAATTCATCGCTGCCGCCGCTCTCGCCGTTTGCGTCCTGGTCTTCGCGATCGCCAAGTCTTTCCAGGGCAACTATCCGTGGCTCGGTTTGGTCGCCGCCTTCGCCGAGGCGGCGACCATTGGCGGCCTGGCCGACTGGTATGCGGTGGTCGCGCTGTTCAGGCGACCGCTCGGGCTGCCGATCCCGCACACCGCCATCATTCCGGAGAACCAGCACCGCATCGCCGACAATCTCGGCCGCTTCATCGAGGCCAACTTCCTGGCGCCGGAGCCGGTGCGCGAAAAGCTTGCCGAGGTCGACTTCGCCGCCCTGGTCGCCGACTGGCTGGCCGATGCCGAGCGCGCCGCCGGCCTGTCGCGATTCGTCGCCCGGCTGGTGCCGCAGACATTGACGGCCGTGGAGCAATCCGGGCTGCGCGACTTCGTCACCAGCCGCATGCTGGCGCAGTTCGAGAAGGTGCCGCTGGCGCCGCTCGCGGCGGACCTTCTGTCGGCGCTCACCGACGATCGCCGTCACCAGAAGCTGTTCGATGAATTCACCCGTGTCGTCGGGCGTTTCCTCAACGACGAGCAGGCGCTGGCTGCGATGCGCGAAAAGATCCGCGAGGAATTGCCGTCGCTGTTCAACCTGTTCCGTGCCGATGCCTATCTCTTGAAGAAGATCGTCGCTTCGGCGGGTGCGTTGCTCGACGAGGTGCGGGCCGATCCCGATCATCCGATGCGCGCCGAATTCGACCGCTTCACGCTTGGCTTCATCGAGCGGCTCAGGACCTCGAAGCAATATGCAAGGCGCGCCGAGAAGCTGAAGCGCGATTTTCTCGGCCGTCCGGAGGTGAGGGGGCTGGCAGGCGATGCCTGGGCAAGCCTGCGGCTGTTCATCGAGCAGGACGCCAATGCGCCGAACTCGATGATCCGCGAGCACCTCGCAGGCATGTTCGTCGAGGTCGGCCGGCATCTGGCCGACGACGCTCAGATCCGGGCCGACATGAACCAGGGTTTTGTCGTGGCGCTGGCTTCGTTCGTCGAAAGCCAGAAGAGCGGGGTGTCGAAATTCATCGCCGACCAGGTCAAGCGCTGGGATCTGGGGCAACTGACGCGACTGATCGAGATGAACATCGGCAAGGACCTGCAATATATCCGTTTCAACGGCATGGTCATCGGCGGGCTCGCCGGCCTCGCGCTCTACACGGCGGAGCGGCTGTTTCTCGTCAATTGACGGGAGCCCAGCGCGCACTATTCTCCTTGCAGGGCACCGCATGCGCGGTAAACGGGAGGCAGAGCATGGCAAAACAACCGGATTCCGACTCGTTCCTCGACATGTTCAGCAGGTTCGGCCGCGACTTGAAACTGCCGAATGTCGACGTCCAGGCGATCCTCGACCACCACCGCAAGAACCTCGAAGCGCTGGAAAAGTCGGCAAGGGCAAGTGCCGCCGGCGCGTCCTCGGTGCTGGCGAAGCAGCATGAGATGGTGCAGAACGCCATGCACGAGATCACCCGGATGGCACAGAACTATCAGGCGGCCGGCAATCCGCAGGACCTGATGACCAAGCAGGCCGAATTTGCCCGCCGGTCGTTCGAGACGACGCTGAAGAATGCCAGCGAAGTGGCTGACCTTGTGCGCAAATCCAGCACCGAATCGATCGAAATTCTGCGCGACCGGATCACGGATGCGATGGCGGAAGTACGCGCCGGCTACGAAAAGAAATAGCTTATCCGGCGGTTTCGGAACTCACCATCGACCGACATGCGATGCAACTGGCCCAAGCGCGGCGCGTTCTCGGCTTGCCGTAAAAGCATCAACTCTACCGGCGAAAATCGCGGATCCATGAATTGACAGAGGTTGCCGCTTCATGGTCGGGAGAAGGCGGAATGACGGGAAAGCAGGAATGACTGAAACACGGCCGAGAACGCCGCCGACCTTCGAGCAGTTGCGCACGATGTCTGGCCAGGAGCTTGGCGTGTCGGACTGGACGACGGTCGACCAGCGGCGCATCGACCAGTTCGCCGAATGCACGGGCGACCATCAGTGGATCCATGTCGATCCCGAGCGGGCAAAACGGCACAGCCCGTTCCGCACCACGATCGCGCATGGCTATTTGACTTTGTCGATCATCGGCGCGCTGGCCCTTGAAATGGGCATCGTGCCGGAAAACACGCAGGCCGCTTTCAACTATGGTTTCGACAAAGTCCGGTTCCTCGCGCCGGTAAGAGCCGGCGCGCGTATCAGGCTGCGCACCACCCTGCTCTCCATGGAGGATCGCGGCCCCGGCCAGTATCTGATGAGGGCGGCCAACACCGTCGAGATCGAAGGTGAGCAGAAGCCGGCATTGACCGCCGAGACGCTGGTGATGATGTATGAGCGCCGCAAGCGGGCAGGGGCATAGAGGCCGGTAGGGCGTTACCCTTGATAGCCAAGGCAGATCGCGCCCAGCGCGACAACGCCGCAGGCCGCAATCCGCTTCGGCGTCAGTGTCTCTCCCAGGAACAGCCTTCCGATCAGCACCGCGAAAACCACGCTCGTCTCGCGGATGGCCGTAACCGGACCGGCCGGCCCCAGAGCGAAGGCCGCGACCACGGCGCAATAAGCGATCAGGGCGAAAATTCCGCCGCCGAGCGCTTTCAGCGCGTCGGGCGACCGAAAGTCCACCGTGAGCCTGCCGCGGTAGACGATGAAGGTCACCGGCAGCAGCACGCCGTAGACCAACAACACCCAGGCCGTGTAGGCGCTTGAGCTTCCCGCCAACCGGACACCGATGGCATCGATAGTTGCATAGGCCGCGATGATCGCACCGGTCGCCAGCGCATAGAGGATCGATGTCTTTGCCGCGCGCCCTTTGCCAAGCGAAAGGCTCATGATGCCAAGCGCGGCGAGAACGACGCCAACGGTCTGAAGCGGGCTCAGACGCTCGCCCGCCAGAACGAAGCCGCCAAGTGCCACCAGGAGCGGCACAGAGCCGCGAACGATCGGATAGACCTGCCCCAATTCACCATGACGGTAGGCTGCCACCAGAAAGAAGCTATAGCCAACCTGAAGGCAGGCCGAGAGCATGATGTAGGGCCAGGCCGACGCCGCCGGCAGCGGGTGGAAGATTGCCAGCGGAATCGCGATGACCGTTGCCGAGAAGCTCATGACCGTGACGGTCCATAGCCTGTCGCTGCCGGTCCGCAGGAAGGCGTTCCAGCTGGCGTGCAGAATCGCGGCGAACAGTGCCAGGCCGATGACCGTCGCGCTCATTGTTGTTTCTCGCGCGTGGCGAGAATGGCCATCGCCGCCTTGCGGGCGTGGCGAATGGCGGCGTCGGGCTGTCCCATCCGGGCCATCAGCGTCGCACCTTCTATCAGCATCAGCAGGGCGGCCGAAGCGCTGTCGGCGTCGGCGGCGGACATCTTCTCTTCGAGGATCAGCCGCATGCGCCGCTTCAGGCCGTTTTTCTGTCCAGCGGCCGCCTGGAAGACTGGATGCGCAGGATCGCCGAATTCCGCCAGGGCATGGGCGAACAGGCAGCCGTGGAAGTCGGCGCTGTGGAACCAGCGACCGTAGCAGTCGAAAATCGTGGAGATCTTCCGGTCGGGCGTGGCCGCCTGCTCGGTGAGACGGTCGAGCTGTCGATCGAACCGCTCGGCCCGGTAGGCCAGAACCTCGACCATCAAATCGTCCTTGCTGGGGAAATGCCGGTACATGGTCATCTTGGCCACGTTGGCCTCGGCGATGATGCGGTCGATGCCAGTGGCATGAAAGCCGATACGCTTGAACAGCCCGTAGGCGGTTTCAATGATGTGCTGGCGCTTGTCGATCTTGGCTGGTTCAGTCATGGCGGGCATTGGTGGTGAGACAGGTCTGTCTCTATATGCACATGAGGACTGCCTGTCAATCGCCTGTTGCCCGATGCGCCTTGTGCGGCGATGCAAGAAGCACTCGCGTTGAGCCGGGTGGGGCAAGAGAGGCGCTCGGCACGCAAGGCCTTGCCTATGCAGCCTTGCGGCGGGATGCCGTCATCGCTTTCTCAAGGGCTCTGAAAATACGCTCGTCGCCGCACTGGGCGACGTTGAAGCGCATGAAGCGGCCGGCGGTGTGCGACAGGCTGAAGGCGTTGCCTGGCGCCAGCACGACATTGTCCGAGAGCGCGTGGCGCGCGACGTCGGCGGCGTCGATACCGTCAGGCAGCTGGCACCACAGGAACATGCCGGCGGGCTGGTCGATCCAGGGCGTGATGCCCAACACCTTCAGCCTGCCGTGGGTCTCGGCCATGGCGCGCGACAGGCGGCTGCGCAATTGCTCGACATGCTTGCGGTAGCTGCCATCCTTCAACAGGGTCAGCACCAGTTCCGAGGAGAGCCGCCCGCCGCCGAACGTCGTGGCGATCTTGAGATCGGTCAGGCCTTCCATCCAGTCGTGGGGCGCGGCGATGAAGCCGCAGCGCACCGAGGCCGACAGCGTCTTGGAGAAGGAACCGATCTGGACGACACGCTGCAGCCCGTCGAAGGCCGCGAGCCTCGGGGCAGGGCTGTGTTCGAAGTCGGCGAAGATATCGTCCTCGACGATGGTCAGGTCCGCCTGGTCGGCGAGCTTCAGCAGCCGATGCGCGGTGACCGGCGACAGGATCGCGCCGGTCGGGTTGTGGATGCCGGAATTGGTGATGTAGAGGCGCGGCCGATGCTCGGCGAGGGCCTGGGCGAAGAGCTCGATATCCGGCCCCGAAGGTGTGTAGGGCACGCCGACGACCTTGGCCTGATGGGCGCGCAACAGCGCGTGAAAATTGAAATAGCAGGGATCGTCGACCAGCACGGCATCGCCGGGCTCGAGCAGGAACCGGCACAAAAGGTCGATGGCCTGGGTGCCGCAATCGGTCAGCATGATCTGGTCGGGCGAGACCTCGACCCCATGCCCGGCCATGCGCCGCGCCAGCAATTGGCGTAAAGGCGGCAAGCCGAGCGGCGTGCCGTAATCGGCAAGCGCCACATCGTCCGCGCGGGCCGCGGTTCTCAGCGCGCGGCGCAAGGCGGCCTGCGGCATCCAGGACGCCGGCAGCCAGCCGCAGCCGGGCTTCAGCATATCCTCGCCCGCTTCCAGCGATTGCCGCGACACCCAGAGCGGGTCGACGGCCCGATCGAGCTTGGGACCGATTTCGCCCAGCGACAATGGCGCAAGCTGACCGGCGGCGTAGAAACCCGAGCCCGGGCGCGAGCGGATCGCGCCTTCCGCCGCAAGCCGCTCATAGGCCTCGACCACGGTCGATTTCGAGACCTGCATGGATTTGGCCATGGCCCGTATCGACGGCAGGCGGGCGCCGGGCGTCAGCGTGCGCGCCGCGATGCGCTGGCGGATCGCCGCCATGACGGTTTCGACGAGGGTAGCGCCGCTGGCATTTGGGCCAGGTCCGTCCATCTGTACTTTCCCGTAGACCATTACAGTTTTGTAGAATTGTACCCCATTGTCTCTGGCAATGCCATGACCTGCCCGCGTACGGAAGCGCAAACGGAGCAGATGATGGAAAAGAGTTTTGACGGCTGGCTCAGCGGCTTCATCGGTGTGCTGATCTTCAGCGGGTCGCTGCCGGCGACGCGGGTGGCGGTAATGGACTTCGACCCGACCTTCCTGACGTCGGCCCGGGCGGCTATCGCCGGCCTTCTGGGGATCGCGATGCTGCTGCTGTTCCGCGAGAAGCGTCCGGAGCGCAGGGATCTGGCCTCGCTCGTCGTCGTAGCGCTGGGTGTCGTGGTCGGCTTCCCGTTGCTGACGGCGCTGGCGCTGAAGCATGTCACCTCGGCGCATTCCATCATTTTCGTCGGCTTGCTGCCGTTGGCGACTGCCATCTTCGGCGTGCTGCGTGGCGGCGATCGTCCGCGCCCGGCCTTCTGGCTGTTTTCGTGCCTGGGCAGTGCGCTGGTCGCGGGCTTTGCCCTGATGCAAGGGGTGACAGCATCACCGGTCGGCGACGGCTTGATGCTGGCCGCCATTGTCGCCTGCGGACTGGGCTACGCCGAGGGCGCCGCGCTGTCGCGCCGGCTCGGCGGCTGGCAGGTGATCTGCTGGGCCTTGGCGCTGTCGCTGCCGGTCATGCTGGTGCTGACCTTGGCAACGCTGCCGCCGTCCTTCGCCGGCGTCGGCTCCAGCGCCTGGATCGGCCTTGCCTATGTCTCGCTGTTCAGCATGCTGATCGGCTTCGTGTTCTGGTATCGCGGCCTGGCGCAAGGCGGCATCGCCGCCGTCGGGCAGTTGCAACTGCTGCAGCCCTTCTTCGGCCTGGCGCTGGCGGCGAGCCTGCTGCACGAGCAGGTCAGCTCGATGATGATGGTCGTCACGCTCGGCGTCGTGGCCTGCGTGTTCGGGGCGAAGAAGTTCGCGCGGTAGGCGCCTACTGGAACTTCGTCACGACCCCAATCCCGATGCCCTCGAAGCCGCCCATCGCCATCAAGGCCGCGGGCGCCTCCTCGAGGCTGATCCTCTTGCCGACAAGCAGTTCCGGTTTCAGCTTGCCGGTGCGGATCATCTCCATCATCGCGGAATAGCGATAGGCCTGCATGCCGTGGCTGCCGCGGATCTCGAGCTCGAAGGCGATCACCTTGTCCATCGGCACTTGCGGGCGGGCGTGCTCGCCCAGCATCAGCCCAACCTGGACGTGACGGCCGCGCCGACGCAGATTGGCGATCGAGTTGAACGAGGTGGTCGGGTGGCCGAGGGCGTCCATCGACATATGCGCGCCGCCATTGGTGATCTGCTTGACGGCCTTGACCACATTCGGCGTCGTCGAGGCGTTGATGGTCGCCACCGCGCCGATCTTCCTGGCGAACTCCAGCTTTTCGTCGGCGATGTCGATGGCGACGACGTTGGCGCCCATGGCGCTGGCGATCATGATCGCCGACAGCCCGACGCCGCCGCAGCCATGCACCGCCACCCATTCGCCAGGCGTCACCCGGCCCTGGTCGACGATGGCGCGGAAAGAGGTGACGAAGCGGCAGCCAAGGCTGGCCGCGGTGGCGTATTCCATCTCTTCGGGCAGGCGCACCAGATTGGTGTCGGCATGCTCGATGCCGACATATTCGGCGAAGGAGCCCCAGCCGGTGAAGCCTGGCTGCGTCTGGTGCTCGCAGACCTGATGGTTGCCGGAGGTGCATTCGAAGCAGCGGCCGCAGCCGACCGCGAAGGGAACCGTGACGCGATCGCCGGCCTTCCAGCGGCTGACCTGCTTGCCGGCGGCGACGACCACGCCGGCCAGTTCGTGTCCGGGCACATGCGGCAAGGTGATGCCGTCGTCATGGCCCATCCAGCCATGCCAGTCGCTGCGGCAAAGACCGGTCGCCTCGACCTTGATGACGACGCCGTCTGCGGCGGGCTTCGGATCGGGCACGGTCCGGATCGTCGGCGCCTCGCCGAATTTCTCGAAGACGACAGCTTTCATGGGACAAGTCCTTGCGGGTTATTCGGCATCGATCTGGTTCTGTGGTGCTGCCTTCTCGAACGCCGGCAGCGCCATGCAGGCGGCGTGGATGCGCGCGATCACCGGGTAGGGCGCCATGTCGACGCCGAAACGGGCGTTGTTGGTGACCTGGGCGGCAAGGCAGATGTCGGCCAGGCCAGGCGTATCGCCATGGCAGAAGGTGCCGGTCTCGGGCGACGAGGCCAGAATCTTTTCAAGCGGCTGGAAACCTTCGTTCACCCAGTGCCGGAACCAGTTGACGACGTCTTCGTCACCCGCACCGAACAAGCTTCGCAGCGAAGTCAGCACGCGCAGATTGTTCACCGGATGGATGTCGCAGGCGATCATCTGCGCCAGCATCCGGACCCTGGCGCGCCCCAGTGCATCCTTCGGCAGCAGCGGCGGCTCGGGCTGGATCTCGTCGAGATATTCGATGATCGCCAGCGACTGGGTCAAAAGCGTGCCGTCGTCCAGAACCAGCGCCGGCACCAGCCCTTGCGGATTGACCGCGAGATAGGCTGGCTCGAGATGTTCACCATGGCGCAGATGATGCGGCACATAGGTGTAGCTCATCCCCTTCATTTCCAGCGCGATACGCACCCTGTAGGAGGTGGAGGAGCGGTAGTAATTATGGAGGACGAGATCGCTCATCGCCTTGGCTGCCCGATGGTCACCTCCACGCGACCGATGCCGTCGACGCCGCCGGTGATCCTGTCGCCCGCCTGGACCGCGCCGACGCCGGCTGGTGTGCCGGTGAAGATCAGGTCGCCGGGCTGGAGCTCGACCGCCTCGCTGCAGATCGAAATAATGTCCGCGATCGGCCAGATCAACTCGGCAAGGTCGCCGTCCTGCTTAACCGCGCCGTTGACGCCAAGCCAGATGCGGCCTTTCACCGGATGCCCTGTTTTCGCGGCCGGAACCAGCGGACCGCAGGGCGCCGACTGGTCGAACGCCTTCGACCAATCCCAGGGACGCGCCGCCTTCTTGGCCTGGTCCTGCAGGTCACGGCGCGTCAGGTCGACGCCGACGCCGTAGCCCCAGACATGGGTTAGCGCATCGGCTTCCGGAATGCGGAAGCCGGCCTTGCCGATGGCGACCACCAGCTCGATCTCGTGATGCAGGTCGGAGGTCAAGGGCGGGTAGGGGATCTCGGCGCCGCTGTCCACCACCGCGTCGGCCGGCTTGGTGAAGAAGAAGGGCGGGTCGCGCTCGTCATTGCCGAGTTCGCGCGCATGCGCGGCGTAGTTGCGGCCGACGCAGAAGATGCGGCGCACGGCAAAGCGTTCCGCCGAGCCGGCAACGGCAACCGAAGCGATCGCTGGCGGCGGAAGGACGAATTCTGGCATGGACTGGCTCTACGTCGGAATGAATCGTCCACACCTTCGGCCGATTTTGACGGGCGGGCAAGACCAAGGACGATCCGCGCGCATTGCCCTGTCGTTTCAATGACAACGCGCTCTGTACCATTGGGCGATAGACTATTTGGCAATAATCTGGCCATGGTCGCGGGACTATCCTGCGCCGGACGAAACCGAACCGAGGCCAAACCTCCGCAATGACCGCCGCCAGCGATCGCGCCCGCTTCCTGATCATCGACGACCACCCGCTGTTTCGCGAGGCGCTGCACAGCGCCGTGCAGATGGCCTATCCGGATGTCGACACCGTCGAGGCGCGCTCGATCACGGAGGCGATCGAGCTACTCGCCGACGCAAAGCCGTTCGACCTCGCGCTGCTCGATTTGAGCATGCCAGACGTGCATGGCTTCGAAGGATTGTTGCAGCTCAGGACCCGCTATCCGCGGCTGCCGGTGGTGATCGTGTCCGGCTACGAGGAGCCGAAGATCATCTCCGAGGCGCTGTCCTATGGCGCTGCCGGCTTCATCCCGAAATCGGCCCGCAAGAGCGACCTCGCCGCCGCCATCCGCTCTGTGATGGATGGCGCCGTCTATGTGCCGGAAAACTACGAGGGCCAGCCGCCGGATCCCGACAGCACCGACCGCGCCGACATGGTGCAGCGGCTGGCGAGGCTGACGCCGCAGCAGCTCAGGGTGCTGCAGATGCTGCGCCAGGGCATGCTCAACAAGCAGATCGCCTATGAGCTGCAGGTGGGCGAGACCACGGTCAAGGCGCATGTCTCGGAGATCCTGCGCAAGCTCAACGTCTACAGCCGCACGCAAGCGGTGATCGAGGTCTCGAAACTCGACAATGCGGAGCTGTTTCGGGACCAGGCAGGGTTTTGAGGGGTAACTCTAAGCCAGCAGATGCGCCAGCAGTGCGCGCAGCTGCGCCGGTTTCAGCGGCTTGCGCATCAGCTCTATGCCCGCCGCGCGGGCGGCCTTGGCGACTAGCTCGGAGCCGTCGGCGGTGACGATCAGGGCCGGCACCGGGCGGCTGAGATAGTCCCGTACCTCCGCTATGGTCGCGGTGCCCAGGTCGCCGCCGTCGAGATGCTGGTCGGCGATGACGATGTCGGGCACCCAGTCGGTATCGCCGAGCAGGTCCAGCGCATCGTCGGTCGAGGTCGCGGCACGGACCAGGCACTGCCAGCGTTCGAGCAGCGAGGTCATGGCGGAGAGCACGTCGGCGTCGTTTTCGACCAGAAGCACCTTGGTGCCGAACAGCCCGTAGCCGCGCGGGCGTTCCAGGTCGGCGATGGCCGCCGCCGGCTCGGCCGCCGCCATGCCGATCGGCGCGTCGATGTGGAAGATGGTGCCGCGCCCGACCTTCGAGGAAAAGGTGACGGGGTGGCCGAGCGCCGCGGCCATCCGGCGCACGATGGCGAGGCCGAGGCCGAGCCCGCCGGCCAGGCCGCCGTCAGTCAGGGTCGAGGTGCCGCGGTGGAACTCTTCGAACACGGCTTCGCGCTGGTCCTCGGGAATGCCGCAGCCGGTGTCGGCGACGTCGATGCGGATGGTGTCGCCGCGATGCCTGGTGCCGACCAGCACGCCGCCTGAGCGGGTATAGCGCAGCGCGTTGGAGAGGATGTTCTGCAAGATGCGCCGCAGCAGCGTGCGGTCGGAGCGCACGACGACATTGACCGGCCGGAATTTCAACGACAGGCCCTTCTTTTGCGCTTCCGGAAGAAAGTCCGAGCGCAGCGAGGAAAACAGCGCCTCCAGGCTGACGTCGCCGATTTCGGCCTGCACCACGCCGGCGTCGAGCTTGGAGATGTCGAGCAGCGTGCGCAGCAAATCTTCCATCGTCTCCAGCGAGCGCTCGACCTGGCGCACCAGCTTCCTGCCCTCATCGCTGGTCTGCACCTCGGCCAGCGCCGAGACCGACAGATGCGCGGCATTCAGCGGCTGCAGCACGTCGTGGCTGGCGGCGGCGAGGAACCTGGTCTTGGAGAGGTTCGCCAGCTCGGCGTTCTCCTTCGCCGCGCTGAGGTCGATGTTCGTCTGCTCGAGCCGGCGCAGCGTCGCGTGCAGTTCCTCGGTGCGGTTGCGCACCCGGTTTTCCAGCGAAATAGCGGTCTGGAACAGCGAGAAGGCGTTGCCCTGCTGGTCCATCGAACGCTCGACGCGGCTGACAAGCGCTGCGTTGATCTTTTTCAGCTTTTCGAGGTCGTTGATGTCGCGAAGCGGCATCTCGCTCACTCGGCCGCCTGGCGTTCGCCGAAGGCGATGCCGGTAAAGGTCTGGTTGAGGTGCATCGAGCGATACTGCTCGCCATAAGTGCCGAAGCCGATGACCTTGTTGGTCCGATAGAGCTCGGAAATGTCGCGGAAGACCTGACGGTTGCGCGCGTCGAGCCGGCGCAGCACGCAGTCGAAGCCGAGGATCATGTCGATGCCGCCGAGCCTGTGCTCGACATCCTGGAGAGCGGTGCGCGTCGATTCCACCATGTTCTTCGGCTGGGCGATGGAAAGCACCACGCCGTCATCGATGGCGCAGAAGAAGGACAACGAGCCGTCAGGGTGCATGCGCTGGATCGAGCGGCAGTAATATTCGCCGCCGACCTTCACGACGACGGGGTGCGAGGCGAAGCTGAGCGGCGTCAGCGTCTGCGGCAGGATACCGACGGAGGCTGCATATTCTTCCGCCGCGTTGGTGGCGTTGAATTCGCGCACGACACGATGGTCGGGGTCGGACGCCGTCACCACCAGCTTCTCGTCGGTCGGGATGAAATTGTCCGTCTTGAAGACGTGGAAGGGTATCTCGGTCGCGACCAGCACGATGATGGCGCTGTCCGACGCGACCCTGCCGTTGGCGATCAGACTGGTCGTCTCGAATTTCAGGTCGTCGCCGGCCGAGCCGCCGATCAGCGGGATGTCGTCCAGCCCCCAGTGGATGGCCGAGGTCACCGCTTCCTCGGCATAGGACAGCCCGTCGATGAAGCAGAGCGCGAATATGCCATTGGAGCGATCGTGGCCGACGCGCCCGCGCAGCAGGCGCCGCAGTGTCGCGACCTCGCCGGTGATCCTGTCCATGCCTGAGGAGGACAGGTTTTCGACCATGGTGGAGACGGTCGAAAACGACGTCGACGGCAGGAGCAACGCAAGGATATGCCCTTCCTCCAGTCCCTGCGGCGTGATCTCGCCGGCGGTCGAGCAGCCGGCATAGGCAAGGGAAGGCGCATGTAGTTTCAGCGCCTGGGCGAGCGCTGCCGCGTCGACCAGGCTCTGGGAGAAGAACAGAAGCGCGAAGCCGGCCTCGACGATTGCTGCTTCGGTCGCGATGGCCCGGGCAAAGGCATTCGGGTCGGGCTCATCGGTGGTGAGCGCCGAAAGGCCCGATGCGTAGCGCGTGCTCGAACTGGCCAGATGCCTTCTCCGCAATTCCTCCGACGCTATGCGTGTCTTTTTCTTATTTTATGCGTGTCTTTTCTTATGCGTCTCAGCCACGCTTCGCGTCGAGGGCATCTTTGCCTTCAATCCCCGATTTGGCAATGGGCCGGGCACCGTGCTCAGCAGCTTGCCGGCCATGACCGAAAGTACAATTGGCGGAATGCCGGCCGCGCTGTTTGTTACCGTTGCGCGAAATGAGGATAGCGCACTGCCGAAGCACGAGCACGGCATCGGCAAAGATGACCAAGGTCATACCCAGGGAGGTTGCATGTCGGACGTGTCGTTGACGGTGAATGGGAAACGGGTCAGCGGGAGTACCGAGGACCGAACGTTGCTGGTGCATTTCCTGAGGGAACATCTCGGTCTCACCGGAACGCATGTCGGTTGCGATACCTCGCAATGCGGCGCCTGCGTCGTGCATGTCGACGGCAGGGCGGTGAAGTCCTGCACGATGCTCGCGGTCCAGGCCTCGGGTTCGACCATCGTCACCATCGAGGGGCTGGCGAACGGCGCCGAGCTGCATCCGGTGCAGGCCGCGTTCAAGGAGCATCACGGGCTGCAATGCGGCTTCTGCACGCCCGGCATGATCATGGCGGCCACCGACATGATAGCGCACCATCCCGAGGGCCTCGACGAGGCGACGGTGCGCGCCGAACTCGACGGCAATATCTGCCGCTGCACGGGCTACCACAACATCGTGAAGGCGATCCTCGCCGCATCGCAGGCGATGTCGAAAGGGTCCAAGGGCAGGGCGAAGCAGGCAGCTTAGGAGTAGGCGGTAGGCAATAGGGAATAAGCAAACGGCGATACGACCGCGGGCCCTCACTACTGCCTAACTCCTACTGCCTATTCCCTTAAATTCGGGAGGAATTTCCTATGGGTATCGAAGGCGTCGGCGCTCGCGTGGCGCGCAAGGAAGACAAGAGGTTCATCACCGGCGGCGGCCGCTACGTCGACGACATGGTGGTACCCGGCATGAAGCATGCCGTGTTCGTGCGCAGTCCGCACGCGCATGCGCAGATCAAGAAGATCGACGTTAAGAAAGCGCAGGCGATGCCCGGCGTCGTCGGCGTCCTGACCGGCAAGGAACTCAAGGCCGACGGCATCGGCAATTTGATCTGCGGCTGGATGATCCATTCCAAGGACGGCACGCCGATGAAGATGGGCGCCTGGTCGCCGCTGGCGGTGGACAAGGTGCGCTATGTCGGCGACGCCGTGGTCATCGTCGTCGCCGACACCAAGGGCCAGGCGCGCGACGCGGCCGAAGCGGTCGAGATCACCTACAAGGAACTGAAGGCCGTGGTCGACGCCACGAAGGCCATTCAACCCGGCGCGCCACAGATCCATGGCGAGGCCGAGAACAATCTGATCTTCGACTGGGAACTCGGCGACGCCAAGGCGACCGACGCGGCGATCAAGTCGGCGGCCCATGTCACGCGCATGAAGATCGTCAACAACCGGCTGGTGCCGAACGCCATGGAGCCACGTGCGGCTCTTGGCCATTACGACAAGGCCGAGGACCACTACACCTGCTGGACGACGTCGCAGAACCCGCATCTCGCGCGGCTGGTGATGAGCGCGTTCTACAACGTCGCGCCGGAAAACAAGCTCAGGGTGATCGCGCCGGATGTCGGCGGCGGTTTCGGCTCCAAGATCTACATCTATCCCGAAGAGATCGTCTGCCTGTGGGCATCGAAGAAGACCGGCGTGCCGGTGAAATGGGTAGCCGACCGCACCGAAAGCTTCCTTTCGGACGCGCATGGTCGCGACCATGTCTCGACGGTGGAGATGGCCTTCGACAAGGACAACCGGATCACCGGCCTCAAGGTCGACACCATAGCCAATCTCGGCGCCTACATGTCGCTGTTCTCGTCCTGCGTGCCGACCTATCTCTACGCGACGCTCCTGTCGGGCCAGTACGACATCCCGGCGATCCACGCCAATGTGCGCACGGTCTACACCAACACGGCGCCCGTCGATGCCTATCGCGGGGCAGGGCGGCCGGAGGCCACCTACGTGTTGGAGCGGATGATGGAAACGGCGGCGCGCGAGCTTGGCGTGTCGCCGGCGGAACTCAGGCGCCGGAATTTCATCACGTCGTTCCCGCACCAGACGCCGGTGATCATGAACTATGATGCCGGCGACTATAACACCTCGCTCGACGCGGCGATGAAAGCCGCCGACTATGCCGGCTTCACGAAGCGCCGCGCTGACGCCGCCAAGCAAGGCAAGCTGCGCGGCATCGGCATGAGCTGCTACATCGAGGCCTGCGGCCTTGCGCCGTCAGCGGCGGTCGGCTCGCTTGGCGCCGGCGTCGGGCTGTGGGAATCGGCGGAGGTACGCGTCAATGCGGTCGGCACCATCGAGGTGCTGACCGGCTCGCACAGCCACGGCCAGGGCCACGAGACGACCTTCGCGCAACTGGTCACCCAGCGCTTCGGCGTGCCGATCGATTCCGTCTCGATCGTGCATGGCGATACCGACAAGGTGCAGATGGGCATGGGCACTTACGGCTCGCGTTCCGGCGCCGTCGGCATGTCGGCGATCGCCAAGGCGCTCGACAAGGTCGAAGCCAAGGCCAAGAAGATCGCGGCGCATCTGCTCGAAGCGGACGAAGGCGACATCGTCATCGAGAATGGCGAGGTCAAGGTTGCCGGCACCGACAAGAGCCTGCCCTGGCTCCAGGTGGCGCTTGCCTCCTACACCGCCCACAACCTGCCCGCCGGCATGGAGCCCGGCCTGAAGGAAACCGCCTTCTACGACCCGTCCAACTTCACCTTCCCGGCCGGCTGCTACATCTGCGAGGTCGAGATCGATCCGGAAACCGGACTGACGGAAATCGTGCAGTTCGTCGCGGCGGATGATTTCGGCAACATCATCAACCCGATGATCGTCGAGGGGCAGGTGCATGGCGGCATCGCGCAGGGCGTCGGCCAGGCGTTGCTCGAAGGGGCGTATTATGACGGCAATGGCCAACTGCTGACCGCGAGCTACATGGATTACACCATGCCTCGCGCGGCCGACCTGCCGTCCTTCAAGATCTCGACCTCGAACACGCCATGCCCTGGCAATCCGCTGGGCATCAAGGGCTGCGGCGAAGCCGGCGCCATCGGTTCGCCACCGGCGGTCATCAACGCCATCACCGACGCGCTCGGCGTCGTCGACATCGCCATGCCGGCGTCGCCCGCGACGGTGTGGGCAGCCATCCGCGCGACGAAGCACTGAGGAGGGACGAACATGTATTCGGTCAATTATCATCGCGCTTCCTCTGTCGCCGACGCCGCCAAGCAGCTCAAGAACGGCGACGCCAAGCTGCTCTCCGGCGGCATGACGCTGATCCCTGCCATGAAGACGCGGCTCGCGGCGCCGTCAGACCTCGTCGACGTGTCGCGGCTCAAGGAACTGCAGGGCGTCAAGGTGTCCGGCAAGACGGTCACGATCGGCGCGGCGACGACGCATTACGACGTCTCGACCGACGAGAAGCTGAAGAAGGCCTGTCCGGCGCTTGCGCATTTGGCATCCCTGATCGGCGACCCGGCCGTGCGCTACAAGGGCACGATCGGCGGTTCGATCGCCAACAATGATCCGGCGGCCGACTATCCGGCGGCGTTGCTGGCGCTCGGAGCGACGATCGTCACCAACAAGCGCGAGATCGCGGCGGAAAAATTCTTCAAGGGCCTGTTCGAGACGGCGCTGAAGGAGGGCGAGATCATCACGGCGGTGACCTTCACCGCTCCGGCCAAGGCCGCCTACCAGAAATTCCGCAACCCTGCTTCGCGCTATGCCATCGTCGGCGTGTTCGTCACCAAGGGCAAGGATGGGGTGCGGGCGGCGGTGACCGGGGCCGGCGAGGACGGCGTCTTCCGCTCCAAGGAAATCGAGGCGGCGCTGGCGAAGAATTTCGACGCCTCGGCGCTTGACGCCCTCAAAGTATCGGCAAAGGGGCTGATGGGCGATCTCCATGCCTCCGCCGACTACCGCGCCAATCTGATCGCGGTGATGGCGAAGCGCGCGGTGGCCGCGGCAAACGCTTGAACGCGCTCATTCCGGGTGAAACGAAGGGGGCCATCGCGGCCCCTTTTCTTTTGTATTCGCAACAACTTGGCGGGAATGGCCCGAGGATTCGCAGTTTCGCACTTGCACAATAATATCCCGCACTGCAAAATAAATGAGGCGGGAAGCGAAGCGGTTCCAGCACGGCCATCCGTGCCGGGCCATCGAGTTGCGAAGGACGGGCATGACCGACATCTCCGCAACGGCCGGTGTCCTGCCTCGGGCCACAGCCGACAAAGCCGCACGGACAAGGCTGGCCTATCTCGACGGCTGGCGCGGCCTGTCGATCGCCCTGGTGCTGATCGGCCATTTCTTTCCCGTACCGGGAATCAACCTCGGCGTTCTCGGCGTCGAGTTCTTCTTCGTGCTGAGCGGGCGGCTGATGGCCGAAATCCTGTTCATCGAGCGCTTTCCGCTGAAAAAATTCTTCAAGCGCCGCTTCTCGCGCATCTATCCCGCGCTGCTTGCGTTCGTGATCGCGGCCATGGTCGGGCTTGCCGGCACCTTCATCGCGTACAAATGGAAGGCGGCGCTGACGGCGCTGACTTTCACCTACAACTACGCGGGCGTCCTGGTCACCCGCGCCGGCGCGCTCGACCATATCTGGTCGCTCTGCGTCGAGGAGCATTCCTACATCCTCTTGGCGCTGATCAGCGTGGTGGTAACCGGAAGGACGAATGTCGTGCGGCTGCTTTTGCTGCTGGCGCTGCTGGCGATGGCCAACGGGGCCATTTCCTACGGGGTTCTCGGCATCGGCTACGAGACCACCTACTGGCGCACCGATGTGCATATCGCCTCGATCCTTTTGTCCGCCGCGATCTGCCTGCTCAAGGCCGACGGCCGCCTGCCGGCTGCCTTGCAAAGCCGGCATGTGGCATTTGCGGCCGCGGTTAGCGGCGTGCTGCTGTTCCTCGATCCGGTGCCGACCCCGATCCACTATCTTGTCAGCGTGCCGCTGCTGGCGCTGGCCGTCAACGCGCTCGACTTCGCCGGCGGCTATGCGACAGGGCCGCTGTCATCGCGGCCGATGGTGATGCTCGGTCTGTGGTCCTATTCGCTCTATCTCTGGCAGCAGCCCTTCTACAAATTCGTCGATGAGCGCGGCAGCGCGTCGATCCCGATGCTTGCGGCCGTGTTCGCCTGCGCGCTCTGCAGTTATTACGTGATCGAGAAACCGGCCCGCGGTTGGCTCAATCGAAACTGGTGACCAGAACTCTTCGTTCGACGCAATTCCGGAGGGAAAACCGTGTCACGCTTTTCCTGGAATTGCTTCGGTTTTGCCGCTCTTCTGTGTGGCCAGGTAACGGCGAAGCCCGGCTTCGCCGCGTGGCGTCGTCCAGCGGTGGTTCCAGGCAAAGGCAGGCCTGAGCAGCGGCGCCAGGAGTTTGAGAATCGGCCTCTCGACCGTGACTTGCCAGATCAGGTCGACATGCGTGCCGGTTCCGGACGGCGACAGTTCGGCCCGCCAGAGCCCGTCGAAATCGCCGAAAGTCTTCACGACCACCAGCCGGCCGGGTTCGAGCTCGGCGGCCTCGATGATGAAGTTCAGCTCATAGGGCAGGGCCCCGCGTGCCCTGGCCCTGGCCCGCGCGCCGACGACGCCCTTGCCCTTGTTGTCGAGCGGCTCGACCTCCTTATAGGCATCGCCCCACCAGAGCGGCAGCAGCTTGGCGTCCGACAGCACGTCCCATACCTCCTGAGGCGTTCCCTCCGGGATGTCCCAGCTCTCGTCGAAGCGGAAGACGTTGCTCGCCATGATGTCGCGCCCCAGCCAGCGGAGCATCCATATTAGCTTTGGCTTGTTCTTCAGGCCAGCAGCGTTCAGCCGGCGATCGGCTTGGCATAGTAGCACACCGACTTCTTGCCGCCATGGATCACCGCATCGCCGATCTCGGCAAAGCCGAGGGCGGCGTGGAAGGCGTCGGAAGCCGGGTTGGGCGGATCGGCGTTCACCTCGCAGGTGACAACGGCGTAACCGGAGTCCCGGGCATGCTCGAACAGATCCTCATAGAGCCGGCGGGCATGGCCGCGGCCGCGCGCTTCGGCGGCGACGACGACGCGGTCGACATAGACGAAGCGTGGATAGCGCTCGCGGAACCAGAGGAAGTTCGGGCTGTCGTAGCGCGCGTCCTGGTCGAAGCACATGATGAAAGCCTCGAGCATACCGATACGGCGAGTGTAGAAAGCTTCGCCGAGCAGGAATGAAAGCCGTTCCGGCTCGAGCCAGGACAGTTCCGCCGCATGCTCGTTGTTGAGCGCGAGGATGGCGGCCTCGTCGGCGGGCGAGACGCGTTCGATCGGCAGTACTTCCTTGGTCATCGTCCCGGCCATCAGGCTCTCGCGGCCGCGATCGTCGCCGCCACCAGCGTCTCGTCCGTCACCGTGTTGCGGTATTCGCGGTCGAGGTCGGTGCCGCCCATGCCGACGTTCGGGTTGCGGTAGCGCATGGCGCTCGGCACGTCCGCGAGCGCGGCGAAATGCATCTCGGTCAATCCGGTCCGCCTACGCACTTCGCCGATGGTGTCGGGCGCCAGGGCGCCGCAGCCGAGGATGATGATGCGCTCGCCCGCCTGGCGAACGAGCTGCGCCAGAAGCTCGATACCTTCGATAGCCGTGTCGCGCTGGCCGCTGGTCAGCACGCGGCCGACCTTGCAGCGGATCAGGGCTTCGAGCGCCTCCGACGGGTCGCGCGTCATGTCGAAGGCGCGGTGGCAGGTGACGTTGAGCGGACCGGCGGCTTCTACCAGCGCGGCCATGCGCTGCTCGTCGATGACGCCGTCGGGGGTCAGGCAGCCGACCACGACGCCGGCCACGCCGAGCTCGCGAAGCGCTTCGACATCGGCGAGCATCGAGCGGTATTCGGCCTCGCTATAGAGGAAGTCGCCGCCGCGCGGCCGTACGATGACATGGAAGGGGATGGTCGCTCTTTCCAACGCGGCGCGCACCGTGCCGAGGCTCGGAGTGATGCCGCCCTCGATGAGGCTGGCGCAGAGCTCGACCCGGTCGGCGCCGGCCGCCTGCGCGGCAAGCAGCCCGTCAATGCCTTCGACGCAGATTTCGATCAGGGGTTTTTGCGTGTCCGCCACTGGTTCCGTCCGTGCTTTCAAGGAGATGGTCAGCCCTAGCATCGGGCGGGTCGCCGCGAAAGCCGCAACGATCGGTCCAGCCGCAGAAGCCGCTTGACAATGCATAACTGCAAGGTTATGGGTTATTCATAACCAAATGGTTATTGATTGAAGCGAGGCCTGTCGGCCGCGACGACTCGAGGAGACGGATTATGGAAGCAAGATTGAAGAACCCGGTGATGCTCATTCCCGGCGCGCTGCAGGCGCTCCTGGCGCTGGACAAATCGACGGAAGCCGCAGACGTGCCCTATGTGACGCGCAAGCTCATTCACCTGCGCGCCAGCCAGATCAATGCCTGCAGCGTCTGCGTCGACATGCATGCGCGCGAGCTGAAGAAGGCGGGCGAGACCGACGAGCGGATCTTTGCCGTGTCCGCATGGCGCGAAACGCCATACTTCACCGCCGCCGAACGCGCAGCGCTTGCGCTCGCCGAAGCCGCGACGCGCCTGGCCGACCGCTCCGACGCGGTGCCGGACGAAGTCTGGGACGAGGCCGCGCGCCACTATGACGATAAGGCGCTCGCCGCCCTGGTGATCCAGATCGCGCTGATCAATGCCTTCAACCGGCTGAACGCGACCACGCGACAGCCAGTGGGCGTCTGGGGCTGAGGCAACGGCCGGGCGTCCGCTAGAGCCGGGTGATTTCAGGTCGAGTCGACCTGAAATCTGAATCCGGCTCTAAATCAAAGAGATAGAGCATGATGTCGTCCGGAAATGCTTCACACTTTTCGGCATCGTGCATTAGAGGCGGACGCCTTGCCGGCTACTGCTTCAGGATCGTGTTCTTGGCGCCCTGTTCGACCTGGTCGATCACCAAAAGCTTCACCGGATCGGTGCCGATGTTGGTGGCCTGGTGCCACTGGCCGATCATCTCGACGATGAAGTCGCCGGTCTTGTAGGTGTTGCTGGCACCCGTCTCGACATTGGTGACCTTGAGCGTGCCAGCTTCGACATAGGCATAGCGGGGGAAGGGGTGCTGGTGCACCGGCAAGGTCGCGCCCGGCGCGATCTGATAGGAAGAAACCTGAACCTCGACGTTCTTTTGCGGCAGCGTGATCGGCTGGCCGGAAGCGGTCGTCGTCTTCGATGCCAGCGGCGTCACCACCACCGATGTGGCGGAGCTGTCCAGCGCGCTTGCGTTGGTCGAGAAGGATGCCGCCGCCAAAAGCAGTGCCGATGCCAGGATGTTGCGCATGAGGTTCCTCCGCAGGCCGCCAGCTTGGCGCGCCGAGCGCGCTGGCGCAAGCGCCGGGTGACCGAATAGCTAACGTTTGGCCGGCGCGGATCTGGGCGGCCGCAGCAGCAAAGCGAGCGGCACGAGAATTGCCGTCGCCACCGCGCAATTGAAGAAGACATCGACATAGGCGAGCAGCGATGCCTGCCGGCCGATCTCCTGTCCGATCCAGCCGACGGCCTGCTGCCTGGCCTCGACCAGCGGCGAGCCTTCGGCGACGAAATGGTCCGTCACCTGGCGAAGCGTCTGTTGGTAGGCCTCGCTCGACTGCGCCGTGTGGCCGACCAGCACCGACTGGTGGAGCTGGGCGTTCTGGGCAATCACCGTGTTCGACAACGATACGCCGATGCTGCCGCCGATGTTGCGCGCGACGTTGATCAACGCGGATGCCTGATCGGTCTTCTGCGGCGCCAGGCCGACATAGGCAGCGGTCGAGATCGGGATGAAGAGAAACGGCAGTCCGATCATCATGAAGATGCGCGCATAGGCGAAGAAGCTGAAGCTGGCGTCGGGCGTCAGCGAGGTCATGTGCCAGAGCGCTACCGCGACGACCGACATGCCCATCATGATGAGATAGCGCGGCTGAACGATGCCGGCCGCAAAGCCAGAGACCGGCATCAGCATGAGCATGGCGATGCCACCCGGCATCATCGACAGGCCGGAAAGGGTGGCGGTGTAGTCGAAGGTGGTCTGCTGCAGCTGTGGCACTAATTGCGTGCTGCTGAAAAGCACCGCGCCGACCGCCATCATGACCAGGAACGACATGCCGAACTGCCGGGTGAAAAGCAGGCGGACGTCGACGATGGGATCGCGCCGGGTCCACTCCCAAGGGACGAGCAGCAGGAACGACACCGCCGAGACCACGGCGAAGGTGGCGATGAAGGTCGATGCGAACCAGTCGTTGCGCTGGCCTTCGTCGAGGAACACTTCGAGGCAGCCGAGCGCCATCGCCACCAGGATGAAGCCGATCCAGTCGACCTTAAGTCCGTTGCTCAATCGCTGGCGGCGCTCGCGTTCGAGAATGTCGGGTTCGATCACCAGCCATTGCACGAGTGCCAGCGACATGACGCCGAACGGGACGTTGATGAAGAAGATCCAGTGCCACGAGAAATTGTCCGTCAGCCAGCCGCCGATGGTTGGCCCCACCGTGGGCGCGACGATGACCGCGATGCCATAGAGCGCAAAGGCCTGCGAACGTTTCTCGGGCGGAAAGGTATCGGCGAGGATCGACTGCTCGCTTGGCGCCATGCCGCCGCCGCCCAACCCCTGCAGGATGCGAAAAGCAATCAGCGTCGGCAGATTGGGAGCGAGCCCGCACAGCAGCGATGCGAGCGTGAAAGTCGCCACGCAGATCATGTAATAGCGTTTGCGGCCGATGACGCTGGCCAGCCAGCCACTGACCGGGATGATGACGGAGGTGGCAACGAGATAGGTGGTGATCACCCAAGTGCTCTCGTCCATGCCGGCCGCCAGGCTGCCCGCGATATTGCGCAGCGCGACATTGGCGATCGAGGTATCGAGCACCAGCATGAAGGTCGCGATCGAGACGACGATCGCGATCAGCCAGGGATTGCGGCCGCCGGCTGCCGACCGGCTCTCGCCGCCAGGACTTACTACGGCATCCGTCATCGCACCTTGACCGTCGGCACCACCGACATGCCGGGACCGAGATAGACGCCGGGCGGCTGGTCGAACACGATCTTGACCGGCACGCGCTGCACCACCTTGACGAAATTGCCGGTGGCGTTTTCGGCCGGAAGCAGGCTGAACGCCGTGCCGCTGCCGGCCTGGACGCTGTCGACATGACCGTGGAAGGTCTTTTCGGGATAGGCGTCGATGACGATGTCGACGGGCTGGCCCGGTCGCATCAGGTCGAGTTGCGTCTCCTTGAAGTTCGCCTTCACCCAGACGTCCTTGGGCACGAACATCATCAGCACCTGGCCGGGCTGCGCATAAGTGCCTTTCGCCGCCGTGATGTTGGTTGCATGGCCGGCGACGGGGGCGGTGATGGTCGTGCGGGTGAGGGTGGTCCTGGCCTGGTCCTCGGTCGCCTGCGCCTGCTGCAGCCTGGCCTCGGCGCTTTTGACTTGTGCCTGCAGGACTGCAATCTGGCTCTTGGCGGCCTCGGCATTCGCATTGGCGGTATCAAGGGCCGCCTGGTCCTGGCGCAAGGTCGACGCGGCCTGCTGCGCCTGCTGTTGCGTCGCCGTGCCCTTGGTCAGGAGCTCGCGGTTGCGCTGGTCCTCGGACCTGGCGAATTCGAGCGCCGCCTGCGCCTGTGCCACCTGCTTCTCGGCGGCATCGATCTTGGCGTTCTGCGCCTCGGATTGGGCCTGCACATTGGCGATCTCTGCCCGCCCAGCCACCACGCCGGCCTCGGCCTGCTTGAGCGAGGCCTGATAGTCGCTGTCGTCGATGCGCAGAAGCACGGCGCCGGCCTCGACCGGCTGGTTGTCGGTGACGGCGACGTCGGTGATACGACCGGAAATTTCGGCGCCGACCGTCACCGTACGTGCGTCGATGAAGGCGTCATCGGTCCATTCATACTGACGAGCGTCGATCCACCAGATCACCACCGCCGCGACGCACAACAAAACGAGGATCGCGACAGCCGCCGCTACAAAGGGATGGCGTCTCAGCGGGCCGGGCCTGTTGCAATCCGACCGGCTGTCGTTCGCGCGCGTCTCATCGGTTCGGCTGTCATCCACCGCCTTGTCATCGTCCGGTGGGCGGTGCTGCCGATCGGATCGCGGCAGAGCCCGCGATTCTTCGGTTGGAGCGATTTCGCGCTCGTTTCTTTCAGATTTCGCATACAAGGCAACGAATCCAGATGTCGTCGACACCCTCGAAGCTGGGTCAACGGGCGGTTTCCGCAAAAGTTCCTGTCGCCAGATCGGCGCAGCGGCGCGCCTTGTCGACTGTCAGCCCGCAATTCAGCCGCCGTCCACCATCAGGTTTATGACCCGATATTGATCATGCGGCTCGCCAGGAAGCGCGGGAGGCCGCGTCACGGCTGGCGGAAGACCTACTGTCGCGCGCAACAGAGGCGATCGCATGATTTTGAAGCGCTTGCTGCGGACGTCCGGTCGTCTTGACGCGAGTGTAAAAGATGCATAGCCTATGCATATGTTAGATGGAAACAAACTTGGCGTCATGGGACTGCTCGTCGTCGACGCGATCGAGACATCGTTCGGCGATTTCTCGCGCAGTGCCGCGGCACTTCTGCTGACCTTACACTATCACGGGCCAATGACGGCGACAGAGCTCGCCATGATCGGTGGGGTCACGCAGCCAACCGCGGTCCGTGTCGTGGGTGGCCTGATCCAACGTGGCCTTGTCGTGCGCGGAGGACGATCGGGGCGGACAGCGCCGCTGGCCCTTACCCGCGAAGGATCGGAAAGTGCCAATGCTCTACAGGCAGGTCGGTTGGACGCCATGGAACGCCTGCTGGCAACACTGCCGAAGGCCGAACGTGTGCAGTTCGAGCGGTCCCTCGATCGCCTGCTCGCGTCGGCAACCCGGTCGCGGACCTTCGCCCGTACGACCTGCCGGCTCTGCGATCACAGGGGCTGCAGCGGGCCGCTCTGTCCGATCGGCACCCGCGCGAACGAACTCGAGCACGCCGCCGGCGCTAAAGGAGAACCATATGTTGTTCACCCATGACAACAAGAGCCCGCAGGTTGACCCCACAGCCTGGATCGCCGCCGACGCGACCGTCTGCGGTGACGTGACCATTGGAGCCGGCGCGCGCATTCTGCACGGAGCACGGGTGATCGGCGAAGCAGGCGGCTCCATCCAGATCGGCTGCGACTGTATCGTGATGGAGAACGCGGTGATCCGCGCCAATCCTCGTCACGGCTGCATCATAGGCAATCACTGCCTCATCGGGCCGAACGCCCATGTCATTGGCGCAACAATCGAGGACGAAGTCTTCGTCGCGACCGCCGCTGCGATCTTCCACGGCGCGCATCTCGGCCGCGGCACGGAAGTACGCGTCCATGCAACCGTCCACCTGCGCACCCGCCTCGCCGCCGGCAGCACGGTGCCGATCGGCTGGGTGGCTGTCGGCGACCCGGCTCGCATCCTGCCGCCCGACCGACACGACGAGATCTGGGCGGCGCAAGAGCCGCTGAACTTCCCGGAGTGGGTCTATGGCTACGACCGCGCCGCGCCGGATCTCATGCGACACGTCACCCGGCGCCTCTCCGAGAGCTTGGGATCACACCTCGGCGACACGGTCATCGGCTAATGCCGAAAGGCGTCACCGATGATGACAATCAATGCGTCCAGTGTGTCGCGTAAATAAGCGATAGCGAGCCCACAGCCATTGGTCCTGGTGCAAATTTCGCTAAGGATTACATCGGCAATCAAGCTTGCGCCCGGGTAATTTCGAGCGGCTTGTCCGTTGCAAACGTACCCGCGATCACCGGGAATGGCACAAACAGCTGGGCTCGCCCGCAACATTACCATAGCTGTGGGTCTGCTTGGGGCTGCGGACCTCTGTTTCCGCCTTCCCCGTGGGGGGCTTTTTCATCCCCAAATGAAGCGGGTGAATGTGTCGCGATCGACAATCCTAAGCTTCATCTGCTCGGCATAGCGTTTTCCGAACCAGCCTTCGTAGCGAATGCGAATTGGGAATTCAGCCACATGCTTCCAGAACTGCATCTACAGTGTTGCTGACGCGTCCGGCACCGCGGCGTGATTTCGCTGCCATTTCGCATTTCTACAATGCGACGCAGCTTCGCCGACCTAAGATTCCAGCACCAACAGGGAGTTTGCCAATGATGTTCATCGCGAATCTTCTCGCCCGGGCCGAGACCGTCGATCAAGTCCGTGACATCCTCATCGATCTCACGCGGCAGACATCGGCCGAGCCGGGCGCGGTGTCGTATCACGCCGCTCAGAGCACGTCCGACCCAACGCATTTTAATGTCGTGGAACAATACCGCGATCATGCCGCTTGGGAGTCTCATATGGCCTCTCCCCATGTGCGTGATGCGCTATCGGCGTTCAATTACCTGCTTAGAGAGCCGCCCGCGGCAACCGCGTTCGAGGTCTTTGCTGAATACATGGCCGCGCCGGCGGACAGCCGCGCGATCTAAGCGTGTTCGCCATTTAGCTGGCGAGCACACAACTGGATTGGCTTCATACAACCTACGATGGACGGAAAGGATTTCCGATGGCTGAAGTGGCAGTTCTGGGACTTGGGGCGATGGGTTCGCGCATGGCAGCCAATCTGCTCAAGGCAGGGCACCGTTTGACGGTGTGGAACCGATCAAAAGGGGCGGCGGATCAGCTCATTGCTGCAGGAGCGCATCTCGCCGGCTCGCCGCGAGAGGCCGTGGCAGAAGCAGATTTCGTGATCGCCATGGTTCGAGATGACATTGCATCGCGGAAAATATGGCTCGATGAGGACACGGGAGCGCTTGCCGGGCTCAAGACGGACGCGGTGGCGATCGAGAGCTCGACACTGACGCCGGTTTGGATCCGCGAGCTCGCCAAGGCCGCATCGGCTCGCGGCGTTGCTTTCCTGGAAGCGCCGGTGGCAGGCGGACGCCCGCAAGCGGAGGCGGCCCAGCTGATCTATCTCGTCGGCGGCGAGAAGGAACTTCTCGCGCGAACAGAGCCGCTGCTCAAAGCCATGGGGACGGCAGTACATCACGCTGGGCCGGTCGGGGCAGGCGCCATGGTGAAGCTCTCCGTCAACTCTCTTCTCGCTATCCAGGCCGGCGCAATGGCCGAACTCATTGGCCTGCTGCAGCGGCTGGGCGCCAATGTCGATCGAGCCGTCGAGATTATTGGCGCGACGCCGGCCAGCAGCCCAGCGGCGAAAACAATGGCCGCCTCCATGCTCGCGGGCACGTTCGAACCATTGTTTCCGGTAGAACTCGTGGACAAAGACCTTGGATATGCAATCACTATGGCGGGCGCCGGCTCCTCAAAGCATATGCCTGTGGCTACCGCGGCCCGCGAGGTCTTCCGGCATGGGATTGATCGCGGCATGGGCGACGACAACATAACCGGCATCGTGCGCCTGTACACTGAGCCCAGATAGTCAGTGTATGCGATGGCGACTGCGGAAAGTGGCGTAACAAACAATTCATGGATTTCGAGAGGCTTGGATGCTGAGCATCTCCTATCGCCCGATCGAATCGATAGGTCACGTGGTTGATCGCTACTGGTCACGTTCGACCAATCCTGGCGAAAACATCGAATTCATGCCGTTCCGGCCAAGCCCAGGCGGAGTTGAGCTATTCTTTCACGTTGCACAAGGCTTTCTGCTTAATGGGAAACAACCGCCGCGGGCCCATGTTTTGTGCTGCCGTAGCCAGCCCATTCACCCGAAGGCCGTGCCGGGATTTCACTTTCTTGCTGTCCGCATTCGGGCGGGCATGGCAGAAAATCTGCTGGGAGTACCTGTTTCCGAACTCGCAGACAGAATTGTTCCGCTCGAGGTGATCTGGGGACAAGAGGCAACGGTACTGACGGAGCAAATCGCAACCACGGCGCTTGACAGCACGCGGATCCACCTGCTGAACCATTTTCTCCAGCAACGTCTCAATCCCCGAGCAGAGCGGCGCACCCTCGATGCCGCCTTCCGACTTCTCGAGACGGGAACATTATCGATCTCCAAAATCTGCGATCTTGTGGGACTGAGCGAGAGACAGATTGAGAACCGTTTCAGGAGAGCGACGGCAAATTCGCCGGTCCGCTTTCGCCAACTTGCGCGGTTGAGACGAACTATCAAAGCGATATTGCAAGATCCGAACGAGAAATTTACGCAGCTTGTCGATGAGGCCTACTTTGATCAATCGCAGGCCGTTCATGACTTCCGCCGTTTTACAGGTTTGACACCAACGGAATTTTGCGAACTGGCGAGACGGTCCGCTCACTTCTACGAATTGAGATCGCCGGCTTTGGCGCGCCAAAGTCGCTAGTGGGTTGAGCCGGCCGAGCAACGCGGCGGAGGCGCCGCCGCAATGATCAATGCGCCCTTGATTGCTGGAGCCATTTCGCGAGCGATTTACGCGACCTGAAGTTTCCCGACAGCGCGTTCCCGCATCCTCAACACCAGCAGGCGCGTCGCGGCGAACGGCGCCAAGACGATAAAGGTCATCGCAATGCTGACGAACACCGATGCAAGGCAAATCCCGCCTGGGAGATAGCAAACGGATTCCATGACGTTCCCCTTTTCCACCTTAGCGTTCGGTCGCCAGTTAGGATGCTCCGGGTGGGACAGAAATTCAAGCGTTTACTAATTCGCGCAGAGGTTTAGATGCTGCATTCTCGTGCAGTTGCGGATTGTTTTATGTAGCGCTAATAAGACATTACCCTCGGCCAACAGCCGTGGTTGTATGGCCCGGCTTGCGAACCCCATGTCTCTTTTGAGACATATCAGGCCGGGCCATAACCAGCCGACCAAAACGCCTTCAGGCATCCGACGCTGACTGCCACGGCGAGGACGGCCGGCGCCTGTACAGCTAATAGCGCTGGCGCAGGCCGACGACCGGGGCCCAAGAATGGGCGAAACGAATTCGACTAGCGCGGCAATCATCGTCGTTTTCATCGCGGCGCTGCTCGTTGTCATCGTCAAGCGTATTGCCGCATTAGCCGGCGAAGGCGCGAACGATCGCGAAGCCCACGCCGATTGCAAGGCCCGTGGCGTAGCTTTCGGCTAGGCGGAGCACAACCGACCCGCAAACGTGCTCGCGAGGCTCTCCGTGGATCTATCCATACATCAAATGAAACAGGAAATTCGCTACCAGGATGACACAAATCAATATCAAAACAGCGACACGAGATTTCCTCACTACGTGCACGTTTCTCTGCCCCGGGAAGGCGCGGCCGATGGAGATCTTATTTTGAATAGCTACCATCCCAAACATTCCTATCACGACTAGGAAGGCCAAGGGGAGCGCATACGGTTTGAACCAAGCAGCAAAGAACGGTCTGCCCACCAAAAGCGAGAAGCCCAGAGCTGCGCCGATAAAAACCGTCATATTGCGAAAGTCGAACTTCTTGGCCACGCGTTTCTATACCGGAGAAGGGTTGATGCCGGCGGCCTTCAGCTTCGCGCCCAACTTTACCTTCGTAGCACAAGCCGTCTTGTCGCCGGCGATGCACTTTTTGTTGGCGTCCGACCAGTCTAGCAGGGCCGTGTTGATCCAACTGCCAGGCGCGCGAGCTACCCCGTAGGGTGTCGGCGTGACGCCGGCAGCAACGGCCGCGGCTGCCGCTGGCGCGCCCTGGCCATGCGGTGCACGTTTCCATCCGTTCAGGATGAGGCAGTTCTTCATGTACTGGTCTTCAAGGGCCAAGTTGCCCAACGCATTGCCGATGCCGGCACCTGCAACAAACCCCGGGGAACCGATAGCAATATAGCCTTGGTCAGCCGACCCCTTTTGCATCTCGCATTGAGCATGGGCGACGTCGAAACTCGGCCCGTACCCGATCTGAACGTAGTCTGCTTGATTGCTTGTTTGACAGCCGCACAGCGCGGCAGTGGCACACAGTGCCATCAACGCCTTTACTCTCATACCCCAGCCCTCCCACGGCTTAGGGTTAAGCATCTCTTAAAGCGAATATTTGCGCAAGGGGCAGTTCTGTTCTCGGTAAACGTTGGTGGCGGCTGTTGGGACGGGGCTCAATTTAGATATAGGCGGATATTACTTTCGCGATTACGTGGCCAGCGGCGTTTTCCGCTTCGGCGGCACATAGCTTGGACGCCTTGCCCCTGACCTTCGTTAGTCAAAGATGATTTGGCTGCGCAATCCGTCCACGGTGACGAAATTGATGTGTCGGCGATCTCGGTCGATCTCACACATGCCGACCGAACGTCCTGGGGCATGCAGCTTGTTGCGGGTCTCGTATTCGATCGTGACTTGCGGCGGATCGCCCTCCAGCCTGGTACTGATGAGCCGGTATTTCAGACTAAAAAAGGGGAACTCGAATAGCCGCAAAAAGGCATTGCAGCGGGCGATCGGCGTCTGCCCCGGCTCCGAGCGGGCCGGAGATAGCATCAACGCATATGCACATAGGGCTGCCATGAGAAGGCTTGCCGCCATGCCGATCATTTCCCGCTGCCGGTAGAGCGATGATGCCGTCGCTGAAGGATTTCCGGGAGGCGTGAGGAGCCCAACCTGCGCAGCTCTGTCGGGGTCCCTACCTACATCGCGTCGGCTGGTGCGAAGAAGCAGTTTTCGTCTTCTTCCGTGGGATGCAGACATATGTGAAAATAGTCGTCGCCTGATGGGATTACTGCATCGTACGGCACGAAGTAGCGGTTCTGATGCGTGACTTTTTGATGGTCGCCTGGACGCAGAATAATCACGTAGCCATCTGGCCGGGGCGTCACAGTGGCGCTCGGAATTTTCCCGCAGTCGCCAGTGACTGGATCGCCGTGGCAGCAAGCTGGTGGATAGCCCCAATTCCGATCCGGGCCGTGGGCTAACGCCGCGCCTGCCTCAATCGCCGCGGCCGTGACTATCACGCCTGCAAAGCACGTCACCTGCCCTGTTCTGACCGCGTGCACTGGAATAGGCCCCCAGCGGCGACTGGTGTCGTCAACGTCACTATATACCTTTAGCTTGTGCTAATGTAAGTTGAAGGCACTCATGGATAAGGGCACTTATCGGGTGCATCTTCATCCGGATCGGCAAAGGGATGCCGAAATGCGGGGTTTGCTCGGAAGCTTGCTGATCTTGCTAGGTGCCGTCACAACAGCGCATGGCGGTGCGCTCCACGACGCGGCCAAGAGCGGCGACCTCACGGCAATCACGGCGGCGCTTGATGCCGGCGCTGACATCGAGGAGCAGGAGAAGGGGGCAACGCCGCTCTTCTTGGCCGTGCGCAGCGGCCACGTCGAGGCGGCGGAACTGCTGATCAAGCGTGGTGCCGATGTCAACAAGGAAGCGGTGCTCGGCCTACCGATGACTGTCGCAGTGCTGAAGAACGCCGCCGACATGATCCGCCTGCTGCTAGCGCATGGTGCCGACGCCAACGGCAAGACGCGGGGAGAGCCGATGCTGACCCTTGCGGTCGCCAATGGCTGCCTCGATTGCGTCAAGGTGCTGGTTGAGGCGGGCGCTGACGTCAACGCGATATGGGTCCAAGGCGATCCAAATCGACTGCCGGGCATCATCACGGCCTTCCATCTCGCAAAGCACGACGACCATGAGGACATCGCCGTCTACCTTTTGGCGCATGGCGTCGTCATCCTGAAGCCGGAGCCGATTTCCGCCCGGTTGGCGAAGGGCGACCCCACTAAAGGGGCGGCTTTCTTTGCCTCAACCTGTGCCTCCTGCCATGTCATACGGCCAAACGAACTCCCGACCATCGGGCCGAACCTTTGGAACGTCGTCGGGCGCGACAAGGCATCGACGAAATTTGATCGCTACTCCAAGACCTTGCTGGCCTGGGAGGGGACATGGACCTATGAGGACCTCAACATCTTCCTCGCCGGGCCGACGCTGACGACGCCCGGCGTCAATATGGATTTTCGCGGAGTGCCCGAAGAGCCTGATCGGCTGAACATGATCGCCTATCTTAGAACGCTCGCCGACACACCCGTGCCGCTGCCGTAGGGGGTGCGTATAGCACGGCCATGTGTAGGTTGATCCTCACCCTTGCCTTCGTGCTCACCTGTGGCCCTGTGTGCGCAGCAGAGCATTGGTTTGCTGAGGATGGCGACACGCTGTGGCATGACAAGAAACGAATTCAATTGCTCGGTTTTGATGCCCCCGAACTTTGGCAGGCGTGTTTTGATGCCGCTGGCAAAATCTGGCCCTGCGGCAAGTATGCGCGTGACCACGTTCAACATCTTATTGCCTCGGGCGATATATCCTGCATCATCGAAGGCAAGGACCGTTATGACGACGACGTCGGCGTCTGCTTCGTGGGAGGCATCGATCTCGGACGGGACCTGGTGAAACACGGATTGGCGGTAGCCGACACTCGATACCTTGCCGAGGAGCAAGAAGCCCGCATTGCCAAACGCAACTTGTGGGCAGGGAGCTTTATCAAGCGGCGATAGCAGCTACGGGCGTCTCACCCCCCGATCCATACCCCAATGCGATCAGTCTCATGGCTTCCTCAACCCCACACCCGCGCCACCACCATTCTCGGCAATGAACTCAACGCGAAGACGACGGGAACCTGGCCTTCAGAGCGTGCTTCGGGTCCTACCAGCCGGACCCGCGAAGCCCCTCAAACCGCCCCACCGGACATAGAACAGGGCCTATTGGCTTTTGCCAGTCAGCCCCAGGGCAGCTTTGAGCGCCCGCTGGCTACTTCCAGCATAGCGTCTTGTCCATGACCATAGTCCTCTCCGACCCTCCCCGACGAGTGGCCAAGCACGATGTCTTGATCCGCCTTTGAGACACCAGCCAGCCGAAAGCGGTCCTTCATAAGGTGGCGAAGGGAGTGCGTAGTGACTTTCGGATCGGTGACCACTGCCCGAACGTGCTTGCCAAGGGCAGCGGAAGCCGAGGATGCACCGTTAGGCCGCCCGTAGGCCGGGAACAGCATCGCCGCACCGCCCGCAGCCTTCTCAAGCCCGGCGAAGTTACTCCTGATCCCATCAGGAGTCCGGTGGAGGAGTACCGGCAATCTCTTAGATGCAAGGCGGATGCCAGCATTTTAGTCCCGAGGTGGGACAGCGAGTGCTCTATGTGTGCCGCCGCCGACCGTTCAGCTATCCATTTCCAGCGGCTCATGCGCCGGCTGCTCATGCCACATGACTTGCCGCAGGTCGCGCCGATCAACCGCCTGGCCACACACCGGGCACCTGTAGAAATGGTCGCGCTCGTCGTCGGGCTGTTTCCCACGCAGACGGCCGATGATCGGCGGTCCTAGATCAGACAGCTTGGTCATCGGGGCTGATAAACAAGCTTTCGCGCCTCCCTCTCCAGTCGGGCGTGGTTGTTGCCATGCTGCCGCATGAGCATTCTCGCCTCCGGCATCGTGAGGTGAAACTTCCGGGCGAAGTGAGCGACCTCGCAGGCATCTTCACTCAGTATAGGCTTTCGATCGTCGGGGTGGTGTTCGTTCTGGCGCTCGACCATGGCCGTTTCCTCCTCGTAGAAAAAACAGCGGCAATCCGCGAATGTTCCGCCTTGCTTTTTAAGCGCCGGCTAACGGAACGGAACCTGGCATACTGTATTTGAATCAAATTGTTGGGTCGGAGTGCCTGTGCGTGTCTAAGTCCGCCGGCGGGGGCCGGCTATCATTTATTCCTCCATTGATGCCGACCTTGGTCGACAAGCCGCCGGAAGGCCCCGACTGGATTCACGAGGTGAAGTTCGACGGCTAGCGAGCCCGGCAAACCGGCTTTCGCACTGATGGCCGAGCGCGGCACGGGGCGCTACGTCGGCAGCGCCTTCATCACCTTGAATCGGGAGATGCGCGAACGGCTCTGGCAACGCGTCCAGGAGCACGCAGGGCCGGCGCCGAAGGGAATGAAGCGGCCCGCAACGCAATGGGTTAAGCCGGGGTTGATCGGCCGCGTGAAGCACCTGCGCGGCGAGGAAGACCCGCGCCACGCTTCTTTGCAGGATTTTCGCGAGGAGCCGGCTTGAACGCACTCGCGACCGGCCTTAGATCACGCTTCGGTGCGGCGACCCTTCCACCAACGAGGATCGCCAATGTCGAACAAGTTCCCATTCGTTGGAGACACGCTCGGCCGGAAACTGGAGGCGGGCACAGGCTTTTCGGTCGATTGCCTTACATGTAAGCGTCGGGCCACCTTGGACGTTGCCGATCTGGAGCGGGCCCTCGCCCACGACGCCCCTAGATCAAAGGCACCCGTAAGCAAGCTGACGCTTCTGTTCCGACCTACAAGGGCACGAGGGACAAAGTAGCCGGCTCAGCCGCATTTCACTTCTTGCGCGGATCGTCAGCGGGGTTGATGTAATTGATCCCTCCCGGCCCGACAAAATGAACTTCGATGATACCCTCTTCGTCTCCTGTCCAGACGTAATGTGCGTGATTTGCTGGCTGCGCGTAAAAGGCGCCCGGTTTGAGCAGATCACCATTCTTTTCGACCTTTTCGCCAACACCAAAGCCGACGCTACCGCTGATCAGGGTAACGGTCTCGGCATACGGATGAGTGTGGGGCGGAACCAGATAGTTGGCTGGAAACTTGGCGCGCAGGACGACGACGTCGCCAGTTTTCGTCGGGTCGCCCACCAAGATGGCGATTTGAGCCCCTTTCGGGAGGCTCGGATTATCCTTCCATACCAGCTTATCAGGCGTAAGCAGGGTTTCGGTATGTTGCGCGAATGCCGAGCCTCCACAGCAGGTTAAAGCTGCTGCAACGGAAATACCGAAGGCAAGTGCGGATCTTCGATTAATAGAGTTCATCGCTTCCTCCATCTCGTCGACGCGATTGCGCACCGTGGCCGTTATCGCCACTTCGTCTCTAATGCCAATTCGCCGCGCCTTGGAATTGAGTCTGGAGCGGCCTTGGTGGTCGTCAAGATGTTGCTAATATACAGCACTGACAGCGCTCAATGAACGGCCTCGCTCGGAACCGCTACCTCCGCTATATCGGCGCCATGGCAACGGCTGGACGCTTCAGAAACTTATCGATGATGGGATGACGGTCACTGCCGGTTGTCTTGACTGCCACCGCCATCAACCTCTTGACCTTCCGGCGCTCCGGGATCGGTACGGGCCAGACGCTCCTGTGATGGAATGGTATCTTCGACCCAAGATGAAATGTGCCATTTGCGGCGGCAAGCGCGTGTCACGCTCACCTATTCGCCAGACACGAGCCCGAAGCGCTTGGTCTAACCAGCAAACGCCGTCCCCAGGCCGATGCCAAGGCCGATGGCGACGCCCAGGAAGAGCTTGCCGGCCATGGGCGGCCGGCCGCTTCGTCAAGAGCTTGCTAATATTCGACTGGAGGCGCAGAGTTTCAGACAGATGAGGCTCTTGCTAATCGCACTCGCCGTCGCTCACAGCTGGTACACCGGCTACCACGATCCGGTCACCGGCTATGAATGCTGCGACGACAAGAAAGATTGTGGAGTCATCAGCCCGCGCTATGTCGAGCCGTTGCCGGGCGGTGGATTCAATGTCCGCACCGGATCGGGGCCTAAGAACCGATATTTCATCCCCAAGAACCGCGTCATCGAGAGCGAAGACAGCCAGTATCATATCTGCTTGTCGCCGCCGTTTTCCTATATCCGCTGCTTCTTCGCGCCCCATACTGAGGCGAGCCGATGAGAGGTCCGATCCGCCGCCCCGCGCCTTCGCTAATACAATGACAATCCCGCCATGGTGATCCACACTTGCCAGCGTCAGCTGAATGAGGAATATAATCCTCCCGGTGCGGCGACCCCATCACGAGGATCGCCAATGTCGAACAAATATCCCTTTACCGAAAATACGCTCGGCAAGAAGCTCGAAGCCGGCACAGGCCTTTCGGTCTATTACCTAACCTGCAAAAGGACCGCCGCTCTCGATGTCGCCGAGCGGCGATTCGGGGCGGATCAGCCCTGCATGCATTGGGATCTCATAAAGATCATCTATTGCCATGAGTGCCGCGCCGCCGGCCGTGACGATCGGAACCTGCAGTTCACAAACCATGCACTGGCGCCTGAGAAGCGGAGGCGGTGATATATGGAAAAACTCGCCGGGCGAGGCCCCCAGACCTTCAAGCCCGGCGAGATCAGTTATCCTGGCCCCCGACCAGGGCCGGCGGGAGGAACGGCCGGCAAACTCCTTGACGCAAAACTGGTGCCAACATTTTCGGTTCTGAAATGACACATGGATGGGGACCAGCGCTATGCGCTCGGGGTCAAACCTTGCCTATAAGCCGTGACTTATGCAAAATCCGCGACACCTTCCGGCGAGAGGTGCCCACCATGCAAGACCACCAGCTTGTCGAGCGGCCAGGCAAGGGATGGACGAAGTGGGAGCGAGGTCACGGCGAGAGCGACATCGACAAGGTTTGGTGGATGGCGCGGTGCCTGCACTTCCCCAAGCTCAACGTCTCCTGCTGGTTCGATGGATCCGAGCTCGTCGCAATTGCCCATTGGGGCTTCTGCGGCGAGAAGTGGTGCATGAAGCGGCCGCCGGCGGATCATCCTCCGCTGCCCGAAATCTACAGGCTCGAGCGCGAGCGTGAGCGGCAGGAAGCGCTCGATCGAATCCGCATTGCCGCCCAGACACGAACGCTTGCCGCAATTGAACGCATTGGAAGGCGCCAGAGCGCGCCGGACGTTTCGCCGGCGTAGGAGAGCGGCCAGCAAGAACGCGCGCTTGGCGAGGCGCGCAGCGGGCCTATTCCTTCAAAGCCCCGAGGATATAGCTGGCCGCGACGACACAACCCACGCACACCACTGTCCCGCCAACCAGCAGGGCTCTTAGTCCGCCGTCCCGGGGCTTGCAATGCGGGTCGGGCTCACCCAAACGCTCGTCCAACGCCAAGATTTGAGATATTTTGAATATTCGGCAGATCACCCGATCTGCCCGATTATCGAGGGAGGATGTCCTATGCCAACGTTCATAGTCACAGGGTCCTATTCAGCCACGGCTGCGAGTGGAATGATCGACAGTCCATCGAACCGAGAAAAGGCGGCCCGTGCCATCTTTGAAGCAGCAGGCGGGAAACTGCATTCTTTCTACGTCACGACGGGCGAAACCGACTGGATGGCAATCACGGAATTCGGCGATGGTGCTGACCTGCTCCCCGCACTTCTCGTCGTCGGCGCATCGGGAGCAGTATCGAATGTCAAAACCGTGCGAGCATACACGGGCGCGGAGTTCAAGGCGGCCCAAGAGAAGGCGGGCAAAATCGCTTCTTCCTATAAATCCCCGGCAAAATAAGCAGGCCACTGGTGCCCATAACGGGCCGGCAACACCTGTAAATTTATCACGCTGATAAGTCTGGCCCGCTGCCTCGGTAGCGGGCTTTTTCATTGAAGCAATCAAGTCGAGCGTACCTATCGCCAAAAATGGCGATTTTGAAAGTTCGGTAAGTGCTTGGAAATGTTGGCTCCCCGGGCCGGATTCGAACCAGCGACCAACCGGTTAACAGCCGGTTGCTCTACCACTGAGCTACCGGGGAACGGAGGCTCTGACGTGAGTGGCGCAGCCTATAGCAAACACCTTTCGGCTTTGCAAAGAAGCATTTCGCAATTTTTCTCCAGTTTTTAATGCGGCTATTTGTGGCATCGCTTCGGCGTGCCCACATATGAAGGGCTTCATACCGGCGCGGAACAAAGCGGTCGGTCATCGCCTTCATATGGTTTCGGCAGCAGATGGGATTGGTTTTAATGGCGGCAGCCGACGATAACAGCGCCCCGGCGCGGAAGATTTCGGTCTTCGGCCGCGAGTTCGCCATGCCGCGCTCGCGCGGCTTGCGAATCGCGATCGGCGTGCTGCTTACGATTGGCGGGATTCTGGGCTTCCTGCCGATTCTCGGTTTCTGGATGATTCCGCTCGGCCTGCTGGTGCTGTCCTACGAATTCGCGCTGGTGCGGCGCCACCGGCGGCGTTTCGTCATTTGGTGGGAACGTCGGCGGCGGCCCGACTGAGGAGCTTGCTACGGCAGGCCGGCGGCCGCGCGACAGCGATGCCCGAACACGTCACAACCGATTGGGAATCACCACTTTCGCCGCCACGCGTGAAAGCGTCGGGAATGACGCGCGAGCGCTTGACGACCTGTGAGCACCAACATAATGAGTTCGCTCGGAACGCCGGGAGCATTGCGAGGCCTCGTGGCGGAGTGGTTACGCAGAGGACTGCAAATCCTTGCACCCCGGTTCGATTCCGGGCGAGGCCTCCAGATGCTTGCAGGCTCCAGCGCGATCGCGCCGGGGCGGGGTTCCTGTCGAAGTTGAGCCGCGCCTGGCGCGGGGAGCGGATTGTTGGGACATGAACGCTGATTTCTCCGAACGCCGCGTGAAGATGGTCGATGGCCAGGTCCGCACCACCGATGTAACCAGCGCGCCTCTCATCGAGGCGATGCTGACCGTCCCGCGCGAGGCCTTTGTCGGCGCCGAACAGCAGGATCTCGCCTATATCGACGAGGACATCCGCATCTCGGACGGCGCCAATGGCGGCGGCGCGCGCTATCTGATGGAGCCGTCACCACTCGCCAAGCTTTTGCAACTGGCCGAAATCGATGCCGGCGATTCGGTGCTCGATGTCGGATGCGGCACCGGCTACTCAGCCGCATTGCTGTCCCGGCTCGCGCGTCACGTCATAGCGCTGGAGAGCGATCCGGCGCTGGCTGAGATCGCGAAATCCACGCTTTCTAGTCTTGGCTGCCAGAACGTCACGGTGGTGACCGGGCCGTTGCCGCAAGGGCAGGCCGGCAAAGGGCCTTACAACGTCATCTTCATCGGCGGCAGCGTCGAGGAAGTGCCGCCGGCACTGCTCGACCAGCTTGCGGAAGAAGGACGCCTGGTTGTGGTCGAAGGGCAGGGCAACTCTGGCGTGGCCCGGCTTTTTTTCAAGGCAGGGGGGGTTGTAACCGGAAGACGGGCCTTTAATGCGGCAATTAAGCCACTACCGGGCTTCGAACGTGCTCACGCGTTTGAATTCTGAGCGTTTTTGCCTTGCAGCGAAGCCGCTGTCATGATCGCTTGCGCCTAACAGTCGTTGCTGATTGGTTAACCGAGAGTTTCCGTGAGGCTGTCAGCGGGGGAACGATAAGACAACGCGGCGCCGGCTGATCCGTAAGGGTGGGCTGACGTGGCGTGGTTCCCATGCAAAACGAATGAGGGAAATAAACGTGCCGTCCGTACGCAAAAAAGTTTTAGCAGCTATCCTCGTTTCCGCCACCGCGCTGTCGCCCCTGGCCGCCTCCGCCGAGACCATCACGGGCGCTCTCGCCAAAGCCTACCAGTATAATTCCCAATTGAACGCGGCCCGCGCCGGCGTGCGCGTCACCGATGAGGGCGTGGCCATCGCCAAGTCGGGCTGGCGCCCGACTGTCACCGGTTCGGGCAGCATCGACTACGCGAGCACCCATGCGCAGGGCGCCACCCAGAACATAACCACGGGCAGCTTTGGCGTGCAGATCAACCAGATGCTGTTCGACGGCTTTCAGACCAAGAACAACGTCGCCGCCGCCGAATCGCAGGTGAAAGCCTCGGTCGAAAGCCTGCGCAATACCGAAGAGAACATCCTGTTCAACGCGGCGAGCGCCTATATGGACGTGATTCGCGACCGCCAGGTCGCGGTGCTGACCGAGCAGAACCTGCAGTTCCTGACCGAGCAGGCGCGCGCCGCCCGCTCGCGCTTCGAGGTCGGTGAAGGCACCCGCACCGACGTCGCCCAGGCCGATGCCTCGCGCGCCACGGCCGTGGCGCAGTTGAGTGCCGCCCGCGCGACGGCACTGGCGAGCGCCGCCACCTATCACCAGATCGTCGGCGACGAGCCGGGCAAGCTCAAGGCCGCCTCGCCGCTGGGTAAGCTGTTGCCGGGCAACCTCGATTCCGCGTTGACCATTGCTTCCGCCGAGCATCCGGCCATCCTTGCCACGCAGCATCTGGTCGACGCGGCGGCGTTTTCGGTGAAATCCTCTGAAGGCGCGTTGCTGCCGCAGGTGACGGCGTCCGCCGGCGTTTCGGACAACTACAACCACTCCGTGCCCGATTTCAGAGGCACCAACGGTACTACGACCTCGGCCAATATCGGCGCTTCGCTTACCATTCCGATCTATTCGGGCGGGCGGACTTCGGCGCTGGTGCGGCAGAACAAGGAATCGCTGAGCGAGGCGCGCATCCAGGTCGACGTCAGCCGCGACCAGGTGCGCCAGGCCGTGGTCTCGGCCTGGACGCAATATGTCGCCGCGCGCGAAAGCGTCGATGCCAACAGGCAGGTTATCGATGCCGCGCAACTGGCGCTCAACGGCGTCATCGAGGAGCGCAATGTCGGTCAGCGTACCACGCTGGACGTGTTGAACGCTCAGAACGCGGTCATCACCGCCAAGATCAATCAGGCGAGTTCCGAACGCGACGTGGTCGTGGCGAGCTACGCCATCCTGTCGGCGATGGGCCGGCTGTCGGTTGATCGCCTGGGCCTGGCGGTCACCAAGTACCGGCCGGAGGAGCACTACAACGCCGTCAAGGACAAGTGGATCGGATTGCGCACGCCTGACGGGCGCTGATTCCAATACTGGCTTACCGGCAAACGCCGCGTGTCCGATGGATGCGCGGCGTTTGTGTTTCCAGGTGGCCGATCGGGCTGCGCACTGCCTAATCTGTTGAAATCCAACAAGTCCCCAGATTGGGGATTCTCGGATGGCGATCGGTCGGTTACGCTGTCGGCATTGATTCGAATTCCGGCCCGGGCAGGAACGGAATTCTTGAACGGGTCAAGTTCTTGGACGGGTCAGTTCTTGGACAGGTCACTAGGGCGGCGGATGTGACGATGGCGACGGCAAGCAGCGCGCAGCGCGAACCTTCCATGGAAGAGATACTGGCTTCCATCCGAAGGATCATCGAAGACAGCGACACCGGGCGCAAGCAGCCGGCCGACGCCGGCGAGCTGCGCCAGGACCTGGAACCGGCCGCGGTTGGCCCCGCTGCTTCGCCAAGTGTCGAGGTCGACGCCTTTCGTTCCGAATTGCAGGCCGATGCCGGTCTCCGCAAGCCGGTGACGCTGGCGGATGTCCAGGCCCAGCTTGCAGCGGCCGATCCGGCGCCCGAGCGCGCCGAGGCGCGCCTCGATCAGGTGAAGGTGGGACCTACGCCAACGAGCCCGCCGGAAGTCGCTGCGAGGAATGTCGTCGAGCCGAGCGTGCCGGCTGCCGCGAGCAAGCCCGCCGCGGCAAATGCGCCGCAGAATGCCGAGACGATTGTCGCCGATTGGCGGCGCGACATGGCGGCGGCCGGCGGCAGCACGGTCACCGCGAAGCCGGCTGTTCGTGCTCTGGAAACCGCGCCGCGGCTCGAGATCGAAAAAGACGAGCCGGCGGTTGAAGCTTCCGTGCATGCCGGCGCTCCGCAAACATCCCCGCCGGAGGCTCAACCGGCCCGGCCTGCGATCCTTTCCGAGCATACGGGCAGGCAGGTCGCCGCGGCTTTCGGCGAGCTGTCCGATGTTTTTGCCAGCCGCGGCAAGAAGAGCTTCGACGAGATGGCCGAGGAAATGCTGCGGCCGATGCTGCAGGATTGGCTCGACAACAACCTGCCGACGCTGGTCGAAAGGCTGGTGCGCGAGGAGATCGAGCGCGTGGCGCGCGGGGCGCAGTAACCTGCGGGAACACCTGGGCTGAAAGCGCGCCGCCTTCGGGGCGGCGCTTTTGTTTAAGTCGCGTAAAGCGCGTCGAGCTGAAACGGATTCAGGCAATGCGCTTTTAAGTCTTTGTTTTGATGCATGTCGTTGTCCTAGAGCCGCTGGGCGGTTCCGGGCGACATGCGTCAGCGGAGCGTGGCGTTGCCCGATCGGCCGGGATTGTCGCCGCCGGCGGCAGTCCTATCTGCAAGCGTGATCGCTGCTCTCGCGGTTGACTCGGCCAAGACCTTCCGATTTACACCGGACGCTTGTTCCCGACAGTTCGGACTTCCTCCATGCTTGAAAAGACCTACGACGCCAAAACCGTCGAGCCGAAGATCGCCAAAATCTGGGAAGAGGCCGACGCCTTCCGGGCCGGCGCCGGCGCGGAGGAGGGGGCCGAAGCCTTCACCATTGTCATCCCACCGCCGAACGTCACCGGTTCGCTGCATATGGGGCATGCGCTCAACAACACGCTGCAAGACATTCTCGTGCGCTTCGAGCGCATGCGCGGCAAGAACGTGCTCTGGCAGCCAGGCATGGATCACGCAGGCATCGCCACGCAGATGGTGGTCGAGCGCCAGCTCATGGAAAAGCAGATCCATCGTCGAGATCTCACACGTGAGCAGTTCATCGAGAAAGTCTGGGAGTGGAAGGCCGAATCCGGCGGCGCGATCTTCAACCAGCTGAAGCGGCTCGGCGCCTCGGCCGACTGGTCGCGCGAACGCTTCACCATGGACGAAGGCCTGTCCAAGGCGGTGCTGGAGGTCTTCGTCACGCTCTACAAGGAAGGCCTGATCTACAAGGACAAGCGCCTTGTGAACTGGGACCCGAAGCTGCTGACCGCCATTTCCGACCTCGAGGTCGAACAGCACGAGGTTAACGGCAATCTCTGGCACTTGCACTATCCGATCGAAGGCGAGGCGTTCGACCCCGCGAATCCGAGGACCTTCGTCACGGTCGCGACGACGCGTCCCGAGACGATGCTGGGCGACACGGCCGTGGCCGTGCATCCGGACGACGAGCGCTTCACCGATCTGGTCGGCCGCAACGTCGTGCTGCCGATCGTCGGCCGCAAGATACCGATCGTCGCCGACGAGTATTCCGATCCGGAAAAGGGGTCGGGCGCGGTCAAGATCACGCCGGCGCACGACTTCAACGACTTCGAGGTCGGCAAGCGCCACAAGCTGCCGGCGATCAACATCCTGACGGCCGAAGCCGCGATAAAGCTGACTGACAATGAGGATTTCCTCGCCGGTCTCGAGGTCACGCCGGAGCGCCAGGCCGTGTGGGACGAGCTTGATGGGCTCGACCGTTTCGTCGCGCGCAAGAAGATCGTCGAGCTGATGGAAGCCGGCGGGTACCTCGACAAGGTCGAGCCGCACCGGCACACCGTGCCGCATGGCGACCGCGGCGGCGTGCCGATCGAGCCGTTCCTGACCGACCAGTGGTACGTGAACGCAGCCGAACTCGCCAAGCCGGCGATCGCCTCGGTGCGCGAGGGCCGCACCAACTTCGTGCCCAAGAACTGGGAAAAGACTTATTTCGACTGGATGGAAAACATCCAGCCCTGGTGCATTTCACGCCAGCTCTGGTGGGGTCACCAGATCCCGGCCTGGTACGGACCGGACGGGCATGTCTTCGTCGAAAAGACCGAGGAAGAGGCGCTCGCTGTCGCTGTCGAATACTATCTGGCGCTGGAAGGGCCGTGGAAGGCCTGGGTCGAGGACAAGCTCGAAAACTTCCAACCGGGCGAGATCCTGACCCGCGACGAGGACGTGCTCGACACCTGGTTCTCGTCCGCGCTGTGGCCGTTCTCGACGCTCGGCTGGCCCGACCAGACGCCCGAGCTGAAGACCTATTACCAGACGGACGTGCTGGTCACCGGTTTCGACATCATCTTTTTCTGGGTCGCCCGCATGATGATGATGGGCCTGCACTTCATGGACGAGGAACCGTTCCACACCGTCTATGTGCATGCGCTGGTGCGCGACAAGAACGGACAGAAGATGTCGAAGTCGAAAGGCAACGTCATCGATCCGCTCGACCTGATCGACGAATATGGCGCCGACGCGCTGCGCTTCACCCTAACCGTGATGGCGGCGCAGGGCCGCGACGTGAAGCTCGACCCGGCGCGCATCGCCGGCTACCGCAATTTCGGCACCAAGCTGTGGAACGCGACGCGTTTTGCCGAGATGAACGAGGTCGCGCGCAACGACGAGTTCTGGCTGAACGACGCCAAGCTGCCGGTCAACCGCTGGATCCTGACGGAATTGACGCGGGCGGCGCGCGCGGTCACCGAAGGCATCACCAGCTACCGGTTCAACGAGGCCGCGGGCGCCGCCTACCGCTTCGTCTGGAACCTGTTCTGCGACTGGTACCTGGAACTCTTGAAGCCGGTGTTCATGGGCACGGACGAGGCCGCCAAGGCCGAGAGCCGGGCCTGCGTCGCCTTCGTTCTGGACGAGATCTACAAGCTTTTGCATCCGATGATGCCGTTCATGACCGAGGAACTGTGGGCCGAGACCGCGGGTGAAGGCAAGGAGCGCTCGTCGCTGCTTTGCCATGCCGCCTGGCCGTCGCCCGACTTCGAGGACGGTGAGGCGGCCGCCGACATCAACTGGCTGGTCGATCTCGTCTCGGGCATCCGCTCGGTGCGCTCGGAGATGAACGTGCCGCCGGCGGCGATCGCGCCGCTTATGGTGATCGGCGCCAACAAGCTGACGCAAGAGCGGCTGGAGCGCCACGCCCAGGCGATCAAGCGGCTGGCGCGGGTTGGCGACATTGCGCTCGTCGACGCGCCGCCCAAGGGCTCGGCCCAGATCGTGGTCAACGAGGCGACGGTGAGCCTGCCTCTCGGCAGCCTGATCGATCTCCAGGCCGAGGCCGCGCGGCTGCAGAAGGAACTGGCCAAGGTGACCGAGGAGATCGCCCGCCTGCACAAGAAGCTTTCGAACGAAAAGTTCGTCGCCAACGCGCCGGAAGAAGTGGTCGAGGCAGAACGCGAGAAACTCGCCGAATATCGCGAGGCGCAGGAGAAGCTTTCCGTGGCTTTGACCAGGGTGCGCGACGCCGGCTGAGTGGCAAGATTCGCCCCCGCGGAAAGCACCTTCCGGTGCGTTAGCTGCCTCGAAAGCAGGCGTGCCGCCACGTTAATTTTGACGTAAACGGAAAGTTTGCGCCCCATTGTTGCCATAATGTAACAATGAGGCCCGCCGAACCAAAAAATGGCTGTTTTTGCCCTGTTTTTTGGTGCTTTCCCCGGATTTTTTCGACCGTTCAACGCCGGCTGGCCCGATTTGCGCGCCGATTGTGGCGCCGATCGCCATGGCAAAAATACGAGCTGTCAAGGTGTACATGTACAGCTCCTGAAAACGTTGTTGCGTCGTTAACCTGAAATGGTTCTAGCTTGACCCACTTGTATTGGGGAGGGATTTCCATGACCAATTTGCGGCTCAAAGCACTGGCGGGGGCAGGCTGCTTTTCGATCGCTCTGATCGGCGCCGCAATGCACCCGGCGCATGCCGGCGGACTGGAGCGCGGCGGCTACGACATCGATCTGCTGTTCGATCCGGCACCGGTCGCGACGGAGGCGGAAGCCACCTATGTGATGCCGGATCGCAAGTACAAGAATGCGAAGGGTCCAGGAGGGGCCGACTTTAGTCCCTTCGGCTTCAGCACCACGGCCGATGGCGCGGAGCCTTATTGGGTACCGCGCATCGGCGTCAAAGCCCAAGTTGTCCAAGGCGTCGACTGTATGGTCGACTATTCGCAGCCGTGGGGCGCGCACATCGCCCCTGGCGCGTCGTGGAATGGCGCGTTTTCGAACGTCGAAACGGACATCAAGAGCAATAACTACGCCGGTACCTGCTCATACAAGTTCGATGCCGGTAAGGGCCAGCTTCGTTTTATTGGCGGCGTGTTCTATCAGGACATTTCAGGCTTCAAGGAAAGCTTGGTGGGTTTCAATCCATTTGGGCCGTCACCGATTGGCCGCGTCGACCTAGAGGCCAGCGGCTGGGGCTGGCGCGCCGGTGTTGCCTACGAAATCCCTGAGATCGCGCTTCGGGCCAGCTTGGTCTACAACTCGCAGGTCAAGCTCGACAACATCTCCGGCTCGCTGACTTTGCCGGACGGCTTGGGAGGGACCGCGTCCACGCCTATTTATGGCTCGACGCAGCATATGCCTGACTCGGTTGAGTTGAAATTGCAGTCGGGCATCGCTCCCGGCTGGCTCGCCTTTGGTTCGATCAAGTGGGTTAACTGGAGCACTCTGCAAAGTGTTCCGATCTGTTCCGAGCAGACCAAAGGTTTGGCTGCGTGTACAACGGTTTCCCCCTTCCCGGTCCGGCTTACCTCTCTTGACCTGATGTATCGCGACGGCTGGACCGTTTCCGGCGGCGTAGGTCACAAGTTCAACGATCAATGGAGTGCCGCTGGTCAGCTTACTTGGGATCGCGGCACTTCGCATGGCTACGGTGTCCAAACCGATACATGGACGCTCGGCGGCGGTGTTGCTTACACGCCTCGACCAAACATCGAGCTACGCTTGGCCGGTGCTATCGGCGTCATGACTAGCGGCCATTCCGGAACGCTTGCCGACGAGAATGGTTATATCGCGGGCGAGGACGCCACTTATGACGTCGGCAACGATCTGATCACCGCGATCTCGGGTGGTCTCAAGATCAAGTTCTAAACTACTGAAAAGTCATCGAAAAGGCCGGGCCACGCCCGGCCTTTTTTGTTGCCCGGCTGCCGGCCCAACCTGGCTCGCCGGCCCGCTGTCGCAAATTCGCCGCGCAAATAGGGCCTGCTACGATTGTGACGTTTTGGCAACAGTTTATGAACAACCCCCGCGCTAAGAGACTTGCTGAGGGAACTGCCTATTTCCCGCCATAAACCCGGAGCACCCGAGATAGGTCTCGGGATGCGTGCCAGGTTGGCCCGGCGATGGGACCGGCCGCGGGGTGTGCGGCAAGGACGAGTATGAACGCCAGGGTAATCTCCAAGGCCAAGCTGCCCAGCCGCCATGTGACCGAAGGTCCGGCCCGTGCGCCGCATCGCTCGTACCTTTATGCCATGGGATTGTCGGCCGCCGAGATCGCGCAGCCTTTGGTCGGCGTCGCCAGCTGCTGGAATGAAGCGGCGCCCTGTAACATCTCGCTGATGCGCCAGGCGCAAGTGGTGAAGAAGGGCGTCGCGGCCGCCAACGGCACGCCACGCGAGTTCTGCACCATCACCGTCACCGACGGCATCGCCATGGGCCATCAAGGCATGAAGTCGTCGCTGGTGTCGCGCGAGGTGATCGCCGATTCGGTCGAGCTCACCATGCGCGGCCATTGCTATGATGCCCTTGTCGGGCTGGCCGGCTGCGACAAGTCGCTGCCCGGCATGATGATGGCGATGGTTCGCCTCAACGTGCCGTCGATCTTCATCTATGGCGGCTCGATCCTGCCCGGCAGCTATCGCGGCCGGCAGATCACCGTGCAGGATGTTTTCGAGGCGGTCGGCCAGCATTCGGTTGGCGCGATCAGCGATGCCGATTTGCTAGAGATCGAGCAGGCGGCGTGTCCGTCGGCCGGCTCCTGCGGCGCCCAGTTCACCGCCAACACCATGGCGACCGTTGCTGAAGCAATTGGTTTGGCGCTGCCCTATTCCTGCGGCGCGCCGGCACCCTACGAAATGCGCGACCGCTTCAATTTCGCCGCCGGCGAGAAGGTCATGGAGCTGATCGCCAAGAACATCCGGCCGCGCGACATCATCACGCGCAAGGCGCTGGAGAACGCGGCGACAGTGGTGTCCGCCACCGGCGGTTCGACCAATGCGGCACTTCACCTGCCGGCGATCGCGCATGAGGCCGGCATCAAGTTCGACCTTTTCGACGTGGCCGCGATCTTCGAGAAGACGCCCTATATCGCCGACCTCAAGCCGGGCGGCAAATATGTCGCCAAGGACATGTTCGAGGCCGGCGGCATTCCGCTGCTGATGAAAACGCTGCTCGACCATGGCTATCTGCATGGCGACTGCATGACAGTCACTGGCCGCACTTTGGCCGAAAATATGGAGCACGTTTCCTGGAATGAAAGCCAGGATGTTGTGCGTCCCGCCAATCGGCCGATCACCAAGACAGGCGGCGTTGTGGGCTTGAAGGGCAACCTTGCCCCCGAAGGCGCGATCGTGAAGGTCGCGGGCATGTCGGAACTGAAATTCTCAGGTCCGGCGCGTTGCTTCGATTCGGAAGAGGAGTGCTTCGAAGCGGTCACGCAGCGCAACTACAGGGAAGGCGAGGTTCTCGTCATCCGCTACGAGGGGCCGCGCGGCGGTCCCGGCATGCGCGAGATGCTGTCGACGACGGCCGCACTCTACGGCCAGGGCATGGGCGGCAAGGTGGCGTTGATCACCGACGGACGCTTCTCCGGCGCCACGCGCGGCTTCTGCATCGGCCATGTCGGGCCGGAGGCGGCGGTCGGCGGGCCGATCGGGCTGATCAAGGATGGCGACGTGATCTCGATCGACGCCGTGAAAGGCACGATCAAAGTGGCTCTGTCCGACGCCGAACTGGCGGCCCGGGCAAAGAATTGGAAGGCGCGCAAGACCGACTATCAGTCGGGCGCGATCTGGAAATATGCGCAGACCGTAGGGTCGGCCCGCGACGGCGCGGTGACCCATCCGGGCGCGGCCAAAGAAACGCACTGCTATGCGGACATCTGAGGTGTTGAGGTCATCTGTCTTTTCGGCACTGGTCGCTCTTGCGACCTTGGGCGCCGCCGGGCAGGCCATGGCCTTCGACGACAAGGTGTTCGACGACAAGACCGGCGTGAAGCCGCAGTCGAGCCCGTGGGCGGTGTTCCAATTCGGTTTTTCGGCTTACAAGAGCGGTCATAAGGACCAGGCGGTCGAGGCCTATAAATACGCCGCCGAGAACGGCCAGATCGGCGCCACCTGGAAGCTCGCGCGCATGTATGCCGAAGGCGACGGCGTGACGCGCGACGACTATGCCGCCTTCAAGTTTTTTTCGGAGATCGTCGACCAGGATGTCGAGCCGGGCTCGCCGGAAGAAAGCTATGTGTCGGACGCCTTGGTGGCGCTCGGCGATTATCTGCGCAAGGGCATTCCCGGCACGCCGGTCGAGGAGAACGACGTCGCGGCGCAGGAATATTACATGCGCGCCGCCGCCAACTACCGCAATCCGAACGCCCAGTTCGAGATCGGCCGGATGTTCCTCAAGGGCGAGGGCGGCGTGAAGGCCAGCGTCAAGCAGGCCGGCCGCTGGCTGCAGCTGGCGGCCGAGAAAGGCCATGCCGGCGCGCAGGCGACGCTCGGCAACCTGCTGTTCCAGAGCGGCAAGGTCGTGCGCGGCCTGGCGATGATGACGGCGGCGCTGGAGCGGGCTCCGCCCGCCGACCAGCCCTGGATCCGCAACATGCAGGAAGAGGCTTTCGCCGCCGCCGGCGAGGCCGATCGCCGTACCGCGATCTCGCTCGCCGACGATATCCTGACCAAGGGCAATAACGGCGATCAGTAAGCGCCGGACAATCTCCCCGCTCGAGGGGGAGATGGCCGCGAAACGGCCGGAGGGGTCGTTTCGCGTGAAGCGCCAGCCCGGTTCAAGGATGCGGCAGCTGAAGTGACCCCCTCTGTCGCCTTCGGCGACATCTCCCCCTCAAGGAGGAGATCAGCAGCGCCTCACTTCTCGGTCGGCTCCGTCGGCGCCGGGCCGGGCGTCGGGGACATCGACGTCGGATGCGGTTTTGGCGCGTTTCCCGGACAGTCGTCCTTGATCCTGGTCCAGGACGTGTTGTTGAGAACCATGTCGCAGCGGGCGAGATGGCTCTCGCCGGCCAGCGTCAGGCATGCCGTTTCGCCGACATTGAAGGACTTGCCGTTGGCAAGACAGGTTGGTGCGGCGAGCACCGCCGTTGGCGCGGCAAGCGCCAAAGCAAGGCCGACCGGCAAGACAAGAAATCGGATCGCCATTCAACCCCCACAGCATCCATATCAAAGACGGGATTTGTGGCGATATCTGGGTCCAGTGTAGAAGCGCGAAACTTCTCAGGCCGGCTGCAGGCTGAGATCGATCGCGACCGGCACGTGGTCGGAAGGCTTTTCCCAGGCGCGGACGTGCTTTTCCACCGACGCCGACGAGAAACGGTCGGCGGCTTCCGGCGAGAGCAAGAGGTGGTCGATGCGGATGCCGTTGTTCTTCTGCCAGGCGCCGGCCTGATAATCCCAGAAGGTGTACACGCCGGCCGCGTCGGTGACGGCGCGCACCGCTTCGGTGAAGCCGAGATTCTTCAGCCGGCGGAGGGCCTGCCTCGTCTGCGGCTGGAACAGCGCGTCACGGACCCAGTTCTCGGGAAAGCGGGCGTCGACGGGCTCCGGAATGACATTGTAGTCGCCGGCCAACACCAGCGCCTCTTCCAGGCGCAGCCGGTCTTCCGCCCACCGCTCCAGCCTGTCCATCCAGGCCAGCTTGTAGGAAAACTTCCGCTCATCGTCGATCGGATTGCCGTTCGGCAAATAGAGCGAAGCGACGCGCAAGGCGCCCTTGTCGGTCGAAAAGACGCCTTCGATGAAGCGGGCATGATCATCCGCGTCGTCGCCGGGCAGGCCGCGGTTGACCTCGTCGAAAGGAAGCTTCGACAGGATGGCGACGCCGTTGAAGCTCTTCTGGCCGTTGGTCTCGACATTATAGCCCAGCGCCTCGACCTCGGCGCGCGGGAACTGGTCGTCGACCGTCTTGATCTCCTGCAGGCACACGATTTCCGGCGCGCTCTCGGTCAGCCAATGAGTAAGGTTGCCGATGCGGGCGCGAACGCCGTTGATGTTCCAGGTGACGATCTTCATGCAGGCCTCGATGCTGTTCGGACAAAAGGCGTTCGACGAAGCCGATCGTATTGCCTGCGCCGGCCTTTAGAAAGGTCGTCCGTCCGCATTCCTGCCATGGCACATGCGGCGGGGCGTTTGCGCCGTTGCAAGCCCGGGAAGTTTCAGCCGGTCAGATGGAGAAGCTGGTGCCGCAGCCGCAGGAAGCGACCGCGTTCGGGTTCCTGATCTGGAAGGACTGGCCCATCAGGTCGTCGACGAAGTCGATCACCGAGCCGCCCATATAGACCAAAGACAGGTCATCGATCAGGATAGTCGCGCCGTCCTTCTCGATGGCGACGTCGTCATCGTTGCGGTCGCCAACGAGGTCGAATTTGTAGGAAAAGCCAGAGCAGCCGCCGCCTTCGACCGAGACGCGCAGCGCCGTCTTGCCCGGTTCGCCGGCAACAATCCTGGCGATCCGCTTTGCCGCGGCGTCGGTCATATCGACCTTCATGGCAGTCTTTGCATCCGCGCCCATCGGCGTCACCTTGCTTTCGGTTTCACATGATAGGTATGAAGCAGGCGGGGCCAAGTCAACTGGTGGGTCAATGGACGAGCGGCACGGCAAGGATGCTCTCGGCGACATCGGGTTCGGCGATCGGCCCCGCGCCGTCTATGCCTGCGACCCGGCGCGCTCTCGCGGTCGCCTGTTCGATGAGGCCGAAAGCCCGACCCGAACACCGTTCCAGCGCGACCGCGACCGCATCATCCATTCCACCGCCTTTCGCCGGCTGAAGCATAAAACTCAGGTGTTCGTCGCGCATGAGGGCGATCACTACCGCACGCGGCTGACACATTCGATCGAGGTTGCCCAGATCGCGCGCGCGCTGGCGCGGGCAGTGCGCGGTGACGAGGATCTCGCCGAGGCCGTGGCCCTTGTCCATGATTTTGGCCACACGCCGTTTGGCCATACCGGCGAGGACGCGCTCAACGAAAAAATGGCCGCCTGGGGCGGCTTCGATCACAACGCGCAGTCGCTGCGCGTGGTCACGCGGCTCGAGCGGCGCTATGCCGAATTCGACGGGCTGAATCTCACCTGGGAAACGCTGGAAGGGCTGGTCAAGCACAATGGTCCGCTGACCGACGCCAGCGGCAAGGGGCTCAAGGGTCCGGTGCCGCAAGCGATCCGCGACTATTCGGAGCTGCATGACCTCGAGCTCGACCGCTTCGCCGGCATCGAGGCGCAATGCGCCGCGATCGCCGACGACATCGCCTACAACACCCATGACATCGACGACGGCCTGCGCGCCGGCCTGCTGACGCTGGACATGCTGGGCGAGGTCGGCCTGCCGGGTTCGATCCTGCAGGGCGTGCGCGCCCGCTATCCCCAGCTCGACGACGTCCGCACCGGTCACGAGCTGCTGCGCCGGCAGATCACCTTGATGGTCGAGGACGTCATCGCATCGACCGCCGCCAATATCGCGCGCCTCAAGCCGGACAGCGCCGATGCGGTGCGGACGGCGGGCGAAACCCTGGTCACCTTTTCAGCGGGCATGGCTGCGGCCGAAAAAGAATTGAAGGCTTTTCTTTACAAGCATCTTTACCGCCACCCCGAGGTGATGCGGGTGCGAGCCGACGCCGAGCGCATTGTTCGTGAGCTGTTCGACGTTTATTTCGCCGATCCGCGCGCCATGCCCGACGGCTGGCGCGAAGGGCTCGACAGGGCCGCGGATCGCATCAAGGCGCGCAGCGTCGCCGACTTCCTGGCCGGCATGACCGACACCTACGCGCTGAAGGAACATCGGCGTCTGTTTGACCATACGCCCGATTTGAGCTAGGGCGGGCCTCGATTTTGCCGGCCATGCGGCCGGTCGCCTCTTAAGCCCAGAGCATTTCCAATGAATATCTTCGCCGATTTCAACGCGCGGATCATAAAGGCCGTCGAAGCCCTCGACCTGAAGGACAAGGATGGCGCCTCACCGGATCTGGCGCGCGTCACCGTCGAACCGCCGCGCGACGCCAGCCACGGTGACCTCGCCACCAATGCGGCAATGATGCTGGCCAAGCCCACCGGGCAGAACCCGCGCGCGCTTGCCGAGAAGCTGGCCGAAGCGTTGCGCGCCGATGCCGACATCGCTTCGGCCGACGTCGCCGGGCCGGGCTTTGTCAATCTCAGGCTCAAGGACGCATTCTGGCACAGGCATCTGGCAGCAATCATCGGCGAGGGGCGCGACTATGGCCGCTCGGCGATCGGCGGCCGCCGCAAGGCCAATGTCGAATATGTCTCGGCGAATCCAACCGGTCCGCTCCATGTCGGCCATTGCCGCGGCGCGGTGGTCGGCGACGCGCTGGCAAACTTGATGGCCTTCGCCGGCTACGACGTGACCAAGGAATATGTCATCAACGACGCGGGCGGTCAGATCGACGTGCTTGGCCGCTCGGTCTTGTTGCGTTACCGCGAAGCGCTTGGCGACGACATCGGCGAGATCCCGTCCGGCTATTATCCGGGCGATTATCTGATCCCGGTCGGTCAGGCGCTGGCCAAGGAATTCGGCCGCGGCCTGCTGCAGATGCCGGATGAGGAGGCGCTGGCGATCGTCAAGGATCGCGCCATCGATGCGATGATGGCGATGATCCGCGAGGATCTGGCGCTGCTCAACGTGCATCACGACGTGTTCTTCTCCGAGCGCACGCTGCATGCCGACAATGCGAAGAAGATCCGCGCGGCGATCGCCGACCTGACGCTGAAGGGTCACATCTACAAGGGCAAGCTGCCGCCGCCGAAGGGCGAGAAGCCGGACGACTGGGAAGACCGCGAGCAGACGCTGTTCCGCTCGACGGCGGTCGGCGACGACATGGACCGGGCGCTGGTAAAGTCCGACGGCACCTTCACCTATTTCGCCGCTGACGTTGCCTACCTGAAGGACAAGGTCGAGCGCGGCTTCGTCGACCTGATCTATGTGCTGGGCGCCGACCATGGCGGCTATGTGAAACGGCTCGAGGCGCTGGCGCGCGCGGTTGCCGGCGATACGGTCAAGCTCACGGTTCTGCTGTGCCAGCTGGTGAAGCTGTTTCGCGATGGCGAGCCTGTGCGCATGGGCAAACGGGCCGGCAATTTCGTCACATTGCGAGACGTGATCGAAGAGGTCGGCCGCGATGCGGTTCGGTTCATGATGCTTTACCGCAAGAACGACGCGCCGCTCGATTTCGACTTCGCCAAGGTCACCGAGCAGTCGAAAGACAATCCGGTGTTCTACGTCCAATATGCTTCGGCGCGCTGCCATTCGGTTTTCCGGCAGGCGAGCGAGCAGCTTGGCGAGGCGAATTTCGATCGCAACCGGCTCAAGGCCTCCGTCGCGGCGCTGACCGACGAAGGTGAAATCGCGCTGATCCGGAAGCTGGCTGAATACCCGCGGCTGATCGAATCCGCGGCGCTTTCGCTGGAGCCGCACCGGCTCGCATTCTACCTCTACGACCTGGCTTCCGGCTTCCACGCGCAATGGAATCGCGGCAACGATAACCAGGACTTACGTTTTGTTAAGGTTAACGACCGAGAATCAACTTATGCCAGACTAGGGCTGGTGCAGGCTGTTTCGGATGTTTTGACCTCCGGCCTGACGCTGATCGGGGCAGACGCGCCGATCGAAATGCGTTAGGTTTAACTAAAACACCTGTCACCTTTTGCCCACATTGCGCTGGTAAGGGCCAACCCTGCGCGACGTCCATGGCGTCCGACTTTGTGCGAGTTCGGGAACAATAATGGCAGACAGAACCCCGCTGAAAGTAGCCGGCCATAGCGACATCGCCGATGATGATCCGTTCGCGGAACTGACCCGGATCATGGGCTTCGACCCTCGCCAGCCCGTAAGGCAGCCGACCCCTGCGGTCGAGAAGGGCACGCCGGCCGATCAGGCCGCGGAGGAGAATGACTTCGACATCGACCTCGAGAAGGAGTTGATGGGCGATTTCGATTCCGCCGAGGAGAGCGCGCCGGTCCCTCAGCAGGCTATCGTGCACCAGATCAGCAAAGAGCCGACCTTCGAGGCCGCCGGCGTCGCCGCGAATGACGACGAGCTTACAGCGTCCTTCGAACAGGATTTCGTGTTCGACGATGCGGCGGATCACGCCGATTTCGCCGTGGCTCGCGCACCGGAGCCGGATTTCGCTCCCGCGCCGCAACCGTCGCCAGAGCCGGAATTCGCCTCTGAGCCGGAAGTCGCTTTCGACGACGATTTCGACAAGGCGATCGCCAGTTCGCTCGATGTCTCGGCGCCCGAAGACGATCTTGCGATCGATCAGGAAATGGCGGCTTCGCTGGACCAGGATTTCCAGCTCGACGACGACGAGCCAGCCGACCTTGAATATCGCGAACCGGCTGCCGCCCGCCAGGACGCCGTCGAGGCTGTGCAGGCGGCGAGCGAAGAGGCGTTCGACGCCGATTTCGACAATGCGGTCCAGATGTCGCTCGAAGACGAGCTGTCGTTCGAGACCCACAAGCCGGAGCAGCATGCGCAGGCCGTCGAGCCGGTCGAAGCTTACGCGACCGATCCGATGATTTCCGAAGATGATTTTGCCGGTCATGCCGACCAGGCGGCGACCGATGCCGATATGGATATCGGCGAGGACATGGATCACGGCAAGGACCAGGATTTTCATGAGCCGGAGCTGTCGCTCGAAGACGAGCGGGCACCGATGGTCGAGGCGCCTGTGGAGACGGCGCACTTTGCCGCCGAGCCCGAGTTCGTCGCGCCCGAATATGCCGCCGCGCTTTCGCTTGAGGATGATTTCGAACTGAGCTTCCGCGATGCGCTGAACGAGGAGCCGCAAGCTCCGGCCGTCGAGCCCGCCGCCGCGTCGCAGCCCACCGTGGCCGAGCCGGCTCCCGTCGTCGCTGCTCCGGTGCCGCCGGTCGCCGCCGTCGAGCCGGTCAAGCCGGCCGCCAGCGAGCGCAGCCTCGAAGACGAGCTCAATGCGCTGCTCGGCGCCATGACCGCGCGGCCGATGCCGACCGTCAAGGAGCCCGTCCCGGCGCCACGGCTGGTTGCGCAATCTGACAGCTACCCAAGCGAGAAGCCCGCGGCCGACGATCTCGACTGGGACCTCGACGAGAACCAGGTCGCGCAGAACGGCCAGGACATTCAGCCGATCGAGAGCGGCCTGGACGGCCTGCTCGCCGGCGAACTCGATCATCAGGATTTTGCCGTCTCGCCCAAGACTGAGTCTTCCCGGACTGAGTCAGGCAAGACTGTGTCCGCCAAGACTGAGTCCGGCATTGAATTCGACGACGACGCTTTCGGAGCCGCTTTCGCCAAGAGCATCGAGGCCGAGCAAGCGGCCGCTAGGGCGAAGTCTGAGGCAAGTTCGTCCGATTGGCTGCATTCGCAGTCTACGGGACCGGCCAAGTCGTGGAGCCGTTCGACCCCGACCTCCGCTCCCGCGGTGCAAGCTTCCTTTGCCGCACAGCCGGCGCCCTCGGCGCCCGCGCAGATGGCCGCGCCTGCCTATCGCAGCGAACCGGCAATCGATCATTCCGCCTATGCCAAGCCGGCGCAGACCACTCCGCCGGAGCCCCGCCAGCAGGACGACATGCCGGATGTCGAGACGGTCGACGTGCCGGAGCGCGTGGTCGCGCTCGCGGACGACCTAGACATTCCGGAGCTCAGCTTCGAGGAGGATCAGCCGTCGGCGGCCGCCTACGACGATCTCGATGCGGAATTCGCCACCCTGCTCACCGACATGAACGCGACCGAGATCGCGTCGGCGCCGGTGCAGAACCGGGGCTATGACGACGAATCCTACAGGGGCGGCTTCAACGGCTACGACCGCCGCGACTTGCGCGCCGAGGCGCCGGCCGCTCCGGTCGCCCCGGCTTCGTTTGCCGCCGCGAACGGTTACGACGCCGACGACCTGCCTGGCAGCCGGCCGGTTTCGCAGGCGGACGCTTTCGCCACCGATGAGCTCGATTACGATCCCGAGCTCGAAGAGGCGATGGCGATCCCAGGGCTTGCCGAGCGCGAGGCGGCGCAGCCACGCCGGCGCGGAACGACGATGGCGGCACTGGTCGGCGCAGTGGTGGTTCTCGGCGGCCTTGGCGCCCTGGCCTTCTCCTTCGGCGGCAAGGGCGGCAGCGAGGCTCCGGTGATCGTCAAGGCCGACAATTCGCCGATCAAGGTGAAGCCCGAAAATCCGGGCGGCACGGTGGTGCCCAACCAGGACAACAAGGTTTATGACGCGGTCGCCAAGGGCGGCGGCGCAACCAAGCCCACCGAGCCTGTGCAACAGAAGCTGGTGAACACGACCGAGCAGCCCGTGGACCTGGCATCGAAGGAACCGCAGCAGAGCCGCGTGGTCGATCTTTCGCCCGGCAACACCGACGCCGCAGCCGGCGCCGATACCGCCGACAATCCAGGCTCAGCGTTGCCTGGCGTCGCGCAAGCGGCTGCGCCCGAAAGCGCTCAGCCAGCCGCGCCGGCAAGCGCGCAGCCGGCAGCATCGGCGCCGAAGTCGGAAGACCGCATTGCCCAGGTGCTGCAGCAGGATGCCGACAACGGGGCCAACAACGACGTCGTCGCCGTCGCGCCGCGCAAGGTGAAGACCATGATGGTGAAGCCTGACGGCTCGCTGGTGCCGCGCGAGGATCCGGCCCCGGTCGCGCCGAAGGTCGCGGCGGCCGAGCCGAGCGATCCGGCGCCGCAGCATGTCGCGCCGACCTCCGACGGCCAGCAGACGGGAACCCTGGCTTCCGACGCCGACCAGGCCGATGCCGCGACCGTCAAGCCGGTGAAGCCCGCAAAGAAGACAGAAGCCAAGGCGCAGTCGGCGGACACGCCGGCAACGGTGCCGGTGGCGCCGGCGCGCCCGTCCGACCAGCCGGTCGACATCGTCGGCGAGGTCAAGCCGGACCAGGTCGCCTCGATCGATCCGGCAGCGGCCGCCGGCAGCGGCTCATGGTCGATGCAGATCGCCTCGCAGCCGACGGTAGAAAGCGCGCAGTCGACCTATCAGGATCTACAGCGCCGCTACGCCAGCGTGCTTTCGGGCCGTACCGCCAGCATCGTCAAGGCGGAAGTCGCGGGCAAGGGCACGTTCTACCGTGTTCGCGTTCCGGCGAAGTCGCGCAACGACGCCATCGCGCTCTGCACCAGCTACAAGGCGGCCGGGGGCAACTGCTTCGTCTCGCGCTGATCGATCCAGACTTCGAAAAGCCGGCGCCGCCGCAGGGCCGCGCCGGCTTTTCGTTGTGGACCGTCGATGGGCTTGCGGGCGTCTGGGGCCGGGGGTGATTCCCTTTGCTCGGCCAAAGCCTTAAGCTCGCCTGCATGAGCGAATCAAAATCCATGATCCTCGGCTGCGCCGGGAAGTCCCTCACCGATGACGAAATCCGCTTCTACCGCGACGAACGTCCATGGGGCTTCATCCTGTTCGCGCGCAACATCGGCGAGGCCAGGCAGATCCGCGACCTGGTCGCCTCTATGCGCGACTGTGTCGGCCGCCCGGACGCCCCGGTCTTCATCGACCAGGAAGGCGGCCGGGTGCAGCGCCTGCGTCCGCCTCTGGCGCCCAACTATCCGGCCGGCGGCGCGCTAGGCGCCCTGTGGCGCGATGATCGTGAAGCCGGCCGCCGCGCTGCCTGGCTTCTGGCGCGGCTGCATGCCTTCGATCTCTCCCGCCTGGGCATCACGGCCGACTGCCTGCCGGTGCTCGACGTTCCGGTCGAGGGCGCCAGCGACGTCATCGGCGCGCGCGCCTATGGCAAGGAGCCCAATGCCGTTATCGAGCTCGGCCTGGCTTCGGCCAAGGGCCTGATATCCGGCGGCGTGTTGCCTGTGATGAAGCACATCCCCGGCCACGGCCGCGCCTTTGCCGACACGCATTTCGCGCTGCCGACCGTCGATACGCCGCTCGACGAATTGCGCCGGCATGATTTCGCCCCGTTCAAGGCGCTCAACGAGCTGCCGATGGCGATGACCGCGCATGTCGTCTACAGCGCCGTCGATCCCGACAATCCGGCGACGACGTCCGCCGAGGTCGTCAATCAGGTGATCCGCGGCGAGATCGGCTTCGATGGCCTGCTGATGAGCGACGACACCTCGATGAAGGCACTTTCTGGGGATTTCCCGACAAAGGCGGCCTCGATCCTTGCGGCCGGCTGCGATCTCGTCCTTCACTGCAACGGCGTTTTCGAGGAGATGTCCGGGATCGCGTCGCGCACGAGGGCACTGTCCGGCAAGTCCTTGCAACGCGCGGAACGGGCGCTGACCTATATAAAGGGCCGCGACATCGCCGACGAAGCCGCGATACGCGCCGAATTTGCCACCTATTTCGAAGCGGTGGCCTGAACCAAAGGGGATAAAAGGCAGGTGGCGGAGACATTGGAAAGCAAGGCCCCGAAGGCCGCACCGATGGACCGTCTGTGGGCCGAAGACGACGATTCACGCCTGACCGGCGACCCGTCGCTGGTCGTCGACGTGGCGGGGTTCGAAGGTCCGCTCGATCTCTTGCTGCATCTCGCCCGCAACCAGAAGGTCGATCTGGCTCGCATTTCCATCCTGGCGCTCGCGGAACAGTATCTGGCCTTCGTCGAAAAGGTGCGGGTACTCAGACTGGAGCTTGCCGCCGACTATCTGGTGATGGCGGCTTGGCTCGCCTTCCTCAAGTCGAAGCTGCTGATCCCGAAACAGCCAGGTGAAGAAGGCGAAAGCGGCGAGGAACTGGCGGCGGTGCTGCAGTTCCGGCTGAAGCGGCTGGAAGCCATGCGCGACGCCGCGGCGCGGCTGGTCAACCGCAACCGTCTCGGCCGCGATGTCTTCGCGCGCGGCATGCCGGAAATGGTCATCATCGAGAAGCGCAACAGCTTTTCAGCTTCGCTCTACGATCTGCTTACCGCCTACGCGCAGCAGCGCCAGCGGCAGGCGATCAACAATGTGACGATCGCCCGGCGCGCCGTGTGGTCGCTCAAGGACGCGCGCGAGGTGCTGGCACGGCTGATCGGCTCGGTCAGCGACTGGACGACGCTCGACAGTTTCCTGATCGAATATCTGGCGGCGCCGGAAGAGAAGCGCACGGCGATGGCCAGTTCCTTCGCGGCGACGCTCGAAATGGTGCGCGAGGGCAAATTGGAAGTGCGGCAGGATCAGGTGTTCGCGCCGATCTATCTGCGCAGCCGCGCGCAAGATGTCAGGGCAGTCGAGGTGGTATCATGAGCGAACGCGCCAACGCTTCGGTCATCCCGTTCAAGGTCGAGAACGAGCCGGAAGACGAGATGGCCGAGCAGGGCTCAATCGAGAACCCCGCCGAGCGGCTGCAATTGTCGGAGGCCGTGCGGATGGCCGAGGCGATCGTTTTCGCCAGCGCCGAGCCGGTGAGCGAAAGGCAGCTTGCAGCGCGCCTGCCGGAAGGCGTCAACATTGCCGCCGCCATGGCGGACCTGCAGGAAATCTATGCCAGGCGCGGCGTCAACCTGGTGCGGGTCGGCGATGCCTGGGCCTTCCGCACCGCGGGCGACCTGGCTTTCCTGATGAGCCGGGACTCCGTCCAGCAACGAAAGCTCTCTCGCGCCGCGCTAGAGGTGCTGGCAATCATTGCCTATCACCAGCCGGTAACGCGCGCCGAGATCGAGGACATCAGAGGCGTCGAGACCTCGAAGGGCACGCTGGATACGCTGCTGGAGACCGAATGGGTACGGATGCGTGGTCGCCGCCGCACGCCCGGCCGCCCGGTGACCTATGGCACTACGGATGCCTTCCTCGATCATTTCGCGCTGGAAGAGATCCGCGATCTGCCCGGCATGGAAGAGCTTAAGGGCGCTGGGCTGCTGTCGACGCGCATGCCGGCCAATTTCTCGATGCCGGTGCCGCCCGCCGATCCGGACACGCTGACCGAGGATGAGGACGCGCTGACCGATATCGACCTCGAGGAGCTCGGGCTGCTGACGCCGCGCGTCACCGACGAGTGACCATCAAATCGCCGCGAATGGTCTATTAGCAAAGGCTGCGCGGATTGGTAGCAAGCCGCTCACGCCGAAAGTGCGTGACATCCGCGAGCCATTTTATCAACTTCGTGGCGGTTGTGTTTGAATCCCCGAGCGAAAGCGCATAGATCATCGCCAGGGAAAACATTCGAGAGAGATTGGCAATGGGTTCATTTTCGATTTGGCACTGGATGATCGTGCTGGTCATCGTGCTACTGGTGTTCGGCCGCGGCAAGATCCCCGAACTGATGGGCGACATGGCAAAAGGCATCAAGAGCTTCAAGAAAGGCATGGCTGACGACGACGTCGCGGACGACAAGCGCACCGTCGAACACCGCGCCGACGAGACTGTTTCGGCCGTGAAGGAAAAAGCCAGCAAGAGCTGAGCCAAGCGCTGTCGCCGGAATAGATTGCCATGTTCGAAGTCGGTTGGAGCGAACTGCTGGTGATCGCGGTCGTCATGATCGTGGTCGTCGGGCCCAAGGATTTGCCCAACATGTTGCGCACCTTCGGCCGTACCGCGGCCAAATTGCGCGCCATGGCCGGCGACTTCCAGAAGCAGTTCAACGATGCGTTGAAGGAGGCCGAACTCGACGACGTCAAGAGCTCGATCGATAGCCTTCGCGGCCTCAATCCGATGAACGAAGTGCGCAAGCAGCTCAATCCGTTCGAGCAGGCCGCGGCCGATGTGCGGGCCGGCGTCGATACGATGATGAAGCCCAAACCGGCCGCCGATGCGGCGACGCCGGCAGCATCGGATCCGCAGGCCGCCGAGCCGCTCAAGAATGGCGCGACGGACATGCCTGGCGGCAACAACGGGACCGAGGCTGCCCCGGTCACGCCGATCTTTCCAGCGATGACCGACGCCTCCGTCACCGGAGCGGTGTCGGGACCCGTCGCGCCGGCCCAGCCGGCGAAGAGGGCGACGGCAGCCAAGGCGAAGGCCTCCGGGTCGGCGAAAACAAATTCGGCCAAAGCCCCGACGGCAAAAGCGCCGGCCAAGAATATGATCTCCAAGGCTGCGGCAAAGCCCTCAGCGAAGAAGCCGGCCGCCAAGAAGACAACCGAAACCAAGAAGTCGGCGGGAGCCGCCAAGTGAGCGTTTCGGATAAGGAAAAGGAAGAGATCGAGAAATCGTCGGCGCCGCTGATCGAACATCTCATCGAACTGCGCCGCCGTCTGATCTGGTCGCTGGGCGGCTTCTTCGTCGCCTTTCTCGTCTGCTTCTTCTTCGCCAAGCGCCTGTTCAACCTTCTGGTCGTTCCCTTCAAATGGGCGACGCAGTGGGCGGGGCTCGACCCGCACAAGGTCGAGCTGATCTACACCGCGCCGCAGGAATTCTTCTTCACGCAGGTGAAGCTCGCCATGTTCGGCGGCATGGTGATCGCGTTTCCGCTGATCGCCACGCAGATCTACAAGTTCATCGCGCCGGGGCTCTACAAGAACGAGCGCAGCGCCTTCCTGCCGTTCCTGATCGCGTCGCCCATCCTGTTCCTGATGGGCGCCTCGCTGGTCTATTTCTTCTTCACCCCGATGGTGATGTGGTTCTTCCTGGCTATGCAGCAGACCGGCACCAACGACCAGGTGCAGATCTCGCTCCTGCCGAAGGTGTCGGAATATCTCAGCCTGATCATGACGCTGATCTTCTCCTTCGGCCTGGTGTTCCAGCTGCCGGTGGTGACCAGCCTTCTGACGCGTGTCGGCCTCCTGTCGTCGCAGGCGCTGGCCGAGAAGCGCAAATGGGCGATCGTGCTGTCCTTCGTCGTCGCCGCGGTGCTGACGCCGCCCGATCCAATGAGCCAGTGCGGCCTCGCCATCCCGACCATCATTCTCTACGAGGTCGCAATCTGGTCGTCGCGCATGATCGAGCGCGCTCAGGCGCGCGACCGCCTGGCGCGCGAGCGGGCGGAGGCGGGGAGTTCGGCCGCGGGCAACACGCCGGACGCCTCGTCCACCTAGAGCACCGCTCTACCTCTTTATTCTGACGCAATTCCTGACGGAAAACCGTGTCCGCACTTTTCCTGCAATTGCTCTAACCCGCCGTCTTGCATCGATGGCGGATGCGGTTTACGCCGTCGACCCTTACTTTGAGGATCGGCCATGCTTGATATCAAATGGATTCGCGACAACCCGAAGGCCCTTGTCGAGGCGCTGGTGAAGCGCTCCTGGTCGGCGGACGAGGCGCAATCGACGGTCGACGATCTGGTCGCCAAGGACGAGGTGCGGCGGTCGCATCTCAGCGAATTGCAGGTCAAGCAGGAGCGCCGCAACGCCGCCTCGAAGGAGATCGGCAATGCGATGCGTTCCGGCGATGCCGCTCTCGCCGAAAAGCTCAAGGCCGAGGTCGGCGACATCAAGGCGTTCATCCAGAACGGCGAGGCGCGCGAGCGCGAGCTCGACAAGGCGCTGAATGACGCGCTTGCCGTCCTGCCCAACGTGCCGCTGGAGGACGTGCCGGTCGGCAAGGACGAGCATGACAATGTCGTCAAGCGCATCGTCGGCGAGGTGCCGACGCGCCCGAACTGGGTGAAGGAACATTTCGAGATCGGCGAAGCGCTCGGCATGATGGATTTCGAGCGGGCGGCGAAACTGTCCGGCTCGCGTTTCACGGTGCTGAAGAGCCAGCTGGCGCGCATGGAGCGCGCGCTCGGCCAGTTCATGATCGATCTGCACACCATCGAGCACGGCTATGAGGAGATCATCCCGCCGCTGATGGTGCGCGACGAAGTGCTTTTCGGCACCAACCAGTTGCCGAAATTCGAGCAGGACCTGTTCTTCACGTCGCATGGCGACGGGCGCCTAGGCTTGATCCCCACCGCGGAAGTGCCGCTGACCAACCTCGTGCGCGAGGAGATCACGGCGCATGAGAAGCTGCCGCTGCGCTACACCGCGCTGACGCCGTGCTTCCGCTCGGAAGCGGGCTCGGCCGGTCGCGACACGCGCGGCATGCTGCGCCAGCACCAGTTCTACAAGGTCGAGCTGGTGTCGATCACCGACCAGGAAAGCTCGCTCGCCGAGCACGAGCGCATGACGCAATGCGCCGAGGAGGTCCTGAAGCGGCTCGGCCTGCCATTCCGTACCGTGACGCTCTGCACCGGCGACATGGGTTTCGGCGCGCGCAAGACCTATGACATCGAGGTCTGGTTGCCGGGCCAGAACGCCTATCGCGAGATCTCGTCCTGCTCGGTCTGCGGCGATTTCCAGGCCAGGCGCATGGATGCGCGCTACAAGGACAAGGACGGCAAGGGCAACCGCTTCGTCCACACGCTCAACGGCTCGGGCACCGCGGTCGGCCGCGCTCTTATAGCCGTCATCGAAAACTACCAGAATGAGGATGGCAGCGTAACCATTCCTGAAGTGCTGCGGCCCTACATGGGTGGTGTCGCGAAGATCGGTCCGAAGTAAACCATGCGCATTCTCCTGACCAATGATGACGGCATCCATGCCGAGGGACTGGAGTCGCTCGAACGCATCGCGCGCACGCTTTCGGATGACGTCTGGGTGGTCGCGCCGGAGCAGGATCAGTCCGGCTACGCGCATTCGCTGTCGATCTCGGAGCCGCTCCGGCTGCGCAAGATCGGCGAGAAGCACTATGCGGTGCGCGGCACGCCGACCGACTGCGTCATCATGGGCACGAAGAAAATCCTGCCGGGGCCGCCGGATCTCATTCTGTCCGGCGTCAATTCCGGTGCCAACATCGCCGACGACGTGACCTATTCGGGTACCGTGGCGGGCGCCATGGAAGGCGCGCTGCTCGGCGTGCGCTCGATCGCGGTGAGCCAGGCCTATTCCTATGTCGGCGAGGATCGCGTCGTCCCTTACGAGACGACCGAGGCGCTGGCGCCGGCGCTGCTCAAGCGATTGGTGGAAACGCCGCTGCCGGAAGGCATTCTGCTCAACGTCAATTTCCCGAACTGTACATCCGACGAAGTGGAGGGCACCGTCGTCACGTCGCAGGGCAAGCTGGTGCACAGCCTGTGGGTCGACGAACGGCGCGACGGGCGCGGCTTGCCTTACTACTGGCTGCGCTTCGGCCGCGAGCCGGTCGAAGGCAAGAAAGGCACGGACCTCTACGCGCTGCGCAACCGGCTGGTTTCGGTGACGCCGCTGCAACTCGACCTGACCGCCCACGAACTCCGCGACCAATTGACCAAGGCGCTGTCATGACTAGGGTTTTGGCATGAGCATGGCCATCGACGACCGCGAAGGTTTCGCCGCTTTCCTGCTGCGGCTGCGGGGCAGGGGCACAGCGCCGAAGGCGCTGGTCGCTGCCTTCGAGGCGACACCGCGGCGCGGTTTCCTGTCGGCCCAGTTCCACGCCATCGCCTGGTCGGACGGCATGCTGCCGATCGAATGCGGCGAAGCGATCGAAGGCGCGGATCTGCAGGCGGCGGTGATCGCCGCGCTCAACATCGAACCGGGCAATCGCGTGCTCGAGATCGGCACCGGTTCGGGTTACACGGCTGCGGTGATGTCGCGGCTTGCGGCGCGTATCATCACCATCGACCGCTACAAGACCCTGACCGAACAGGCCAAGCAGCGCTTCGAGGCGCTCGCCATCAGCAACGTCATCGCCCGCCAGGCCGACGGCTCCAACGGCCTGCCCAATGAAGGGCCGTTCGACCGCATCGTCGGCTGGGCGGCCTTCGACAGCCTGCCGCGCTTCCTGCTCGACCAATTGTCGAGCGGCGGTGTCGTCATCGCGCCGATCGGCCCGGAGGAGGGGGAGCAGGTCCTGGCCAAGCTCACCAAGGTCGGCAGCCGCTTCGAGCGCGAAGACATCGGCATAGTCAGGCTGCAGCCGATCCTGCGCAGCGTCGCGGCGGTTATCTAGCCCTACCTCAACCGTTCCAGCGGAAATTCAGGCGCAAGCCGACCAGATCGACGTCCTGGGCGGATGCGATCCGCGCTGAACGGGAAGGGCGGGCCGACGGTCGTGAACGACGCCTGGTCGGCGGCCTTGAGAGCCGGGCGCAATTCGCCGCAAAGCCGACTTGCCCGCCCCAGCCTCACCCGAATTTCGACGGCGCCAAAATTTTCTCCAATGTTTTAAGAAAATTTTCGTCGGATTCTAATGGGTTAACCGGCCAGTAACATTAACGCGCTTTAATCATGACCAGTTTGTACCGGGTCTGTGCGGGTTAGTGCGATGCAATTCAATCACTTGAAGGCAAACAGACGCAATCTGGCGCGCGGTTGCGCGGTGCTCATGATTGCCGGCGCGGCGGCCGGGTGCAGTTCCCAGTCGATGCGTTTCAATGGTGTCGACGATGTCTTCACATCGTCCACCAACAATCAGCGCGCCATCATCAACAAGCAGAATGTCGACCAGCCCTATCCGGGCGACACGGTCGCGCCGGCGCCGGTCGACGGCACTCATACCCAGTCGGTGAGCCGCTCCAGCCTCGAGCCGGTCACGGCGCAGCAACTGCCGCCGCCCTCGCAGCCAGCCACCGCACCGGCCAGACCGATGCGCACAGCGTCGGCCCCGGCCCTTGCTCCAGCTCCGGCGCTCGCCCCGGCGCCGCATGTCGACCGCACGACCACCAGCACGGTAGCGCCGGCCAAGCCGTTCAAGACCGCCGAGCCCGATGCCGTGCGCAGTGCAAGTGCTGCCCCGCACGCGACCGAAATCGTGGTCAGGGAAGGCGAGACGCTTTCCGGCCTGGCGCAGCATTACCACGTGCCTGCCGATGCCATCGCCAAGGTCAACGGGATCGATCCGAAGAAGGGCATCCGCAGCGGCCAGAAGATCGTCATCCCGGCCTATGCCTATTCGAGCAAGACGGAACCGAAAGTCGCCGAAGGCAAGCCGGTGAACACTCCGAAGCAGCCTGCCGGCGCGCCGGAGAAGGTCGCGGTGCTGCCGCAGCAGCCGAAGGTCAAGGACGGCAAGCCGGCGGCCCAGGTCGACGCGTCCGCCGCAGACAGCGGCTCGAAGAACCCCAAGCCCGCGCCGCAGGTGGCCACGGCCGGTGCCGGAGGCACCTATACCGTCCAGCAGGGCGACTCGTTGTCGTCGATCGCCAGGAAGACCGGTGTCAGCGTCGTGGCGCTGAAGCAGGCCAATGGCATGCAGGCTGGCCTGCTCAAGATCGGCCAGACGCTCAAGGTCCCGACCGGCGGCACCGTCGCTGTCGCCTCGGCCAAGCCTGCGGACGCAAAGCCCGCCGTCGACCCGGTGACGACGGCGACGACGCAGCCGCCGACGAAGACCACGCCGTCGCAGACGCTCGCCTCCTACACGCCGCCGAAGAAGGACGCCAAGGTCATCCAGCAGGCCGAGGACGAGGATGCGGTGGCGCCCGACGCGACCGGTATCGGCAAGATGCGCTGGCCGGTGCGCGGCCGCGTGATCTCCGGCTTTGGTTCCGGCAAGGATGGCGTCGACATCGCGGTGCCGGAAGGAACGCCGATCAAGGCGGCCGAGAACGGCGTCGTCATCTATGCGGGCGACGGCCTCAAAGAGTTCGGCAACACCGTGCTGGTGCGCCACGAGAACGGCCTGGTAACCGTTTATGGCCACGCCAGCTCGATCGAGGTGCAGCGCGGCCAGAAGGTCAAGCGCGGCCAGGAAATCGCGCTTTCCGGCATGAGCGGCACGACCGACTCGCCGAAGCTGCATTTCGAAGTGCGCAAGAATTCGGCCCCGGTCGATCCGGCCGGCTTTCTCGAATAGAATAAGAACCTTTGCGGGCCGCCTGACCTCCAGTCCGGCCCGCCGTCTTCAGCCCGCTCCGCCAGGAGCGGGCTTTTTCAGTTGTTTTGCCGGTCAGTCCTTCAGCGGCTTGCCGAGGCGGCCGGCGAGGTCCTGCGTGAACTGCCAGGCGACGCGGCCGGATCGGCTGCCGCGCGTCGTTGCCCATTCCAGCGCCTCGGCGCGAAGCTGGTCTGGGTCGATCGCCAGGCCGTGATAGCGGACATAGCCGTCGATCATGTCGAGATATTCGTCCTGCGAGCATTTGTGGAAGCCGAGCCAGAGGCCGAAACGGTCGGAAAGCGAGACCTTTTCCTCGACCGCTTCCGACGGGTTGATAGCGGTAGAGCGCTCATTGTCGATCATGTCGCGCGGCAGGAGATGACGGCGGTTGGACGTGGCGTAGAAAATGACGTTGGCGGGCCGACCCTCGACGCCGCCTTCGAGCGCCGCCTTGAGCGACTTGTAGGAGGTGTCGTCGTGGTCGAAGGAGAGATCGTCGCAAAACAGGATGACGCGGTAGGAGGCCGCCTTCAAAACACCCATCAGTTTGGGCAGGGTGTCGATGTCCTCACGGTGGATCTCGATCAGCTTCAGGGGCCGGTCGAGCTTGTCCGAGGCGTTGACGGTGGCATGCACGGCCTTGACCAGGGACGATTTTCCCATCCCGCGCGCGCCCCACAGGAGCACGTTGTTGGCCGCATGGCCCGACGCGAAGCGCTCGGTGTTGTCGAGCAGGATGTCGCGCACCCGGTCGACGCCGCGGATCAGGCCGATGTCGACGCGGTTGACCTTGCGCACAGGTTCCAGAAAGCCGGGATCGGCCTGCCAGACGAAGCAGTCGGCCACGCCGAGATCGGTCTCCGGAACCGGCGGCGGGGCGAGGCGAGAGACCGCCTCGATCAGGCGATCCAGTTTGTTGTTCAAGGCTTCCAGGCTGTCGGTCATTTTGGGTCTTTTTGTTGAGGTATTTCAGGATGCGGAGCAGCTCCCATGACATCGCTGCAAGAACCAGCCCCAAGCTTTTGTTGGAGCATCATCTTTTCGGTGGGCTCGCAGCCGCTTCCGCTGCGACGCTCTAGCACGCCGCAAACGGCTGGAAAAGCAACGGATTTGGCGGGTCGCGCAGTTGCATTGGCAACGTTACCGACTATATTCCGGCCAAATTTCGCGGGGCCGCCCAGGCGGTATTTCATATCCAGGAGTTTCTCGATGTTCGTTACACCGGCATACGCCCAAGGCATCGGCGCCTCGCCAGACATGTTCATCAGCATTTTGCCGTTTGTCCTGATTTTCGTGATCATGTATTTTCTGATCATCCGGCCGCAGCGCGCGCAGCTGAAGAAGCGTCAGGAAATGCTGTCGGCGGTGCGCCGCGGCGATACGGTGGTGACCGGCGGCGGCTTCGTCGGCAAGGTGACCAAGGTGATCGACGACAATGAGCTGGAGATCGATCTTGGCGGCGGAACCAAGGTGACCGCGCTGCGCTCGACGATCTCGGATGTGCGGGTCAAGGGCGAGCCGGTGGCGAACCAGAACGCCAAGAAGTAGGCGAAATTCAAGCGGCGATGGCCGCGGGCAGAGTTCTGACGAACGGCGGCATATGGTCTATCTTTCGCGCCTGAGGGTCATCTTGATCGGGCTTGCCCTGGTCTCAATGGTCTTCGGCACGTCGAATGCTTTCGCATCGGTATCGGGCACGCATATTTTGCTTCACCTGGATATGGACGCGCTGATCAACAGCCGGCTGAAGACGATGCGCGACCAGATCGGGACGTTGCTGCGCGGCACCGAACCCAGGATCAACTATAGCGGCCTTGTCGTAGAGGGCCGCGCGGCTCAGGTGCGCATAAGTGATCCGGCGCAGGTCGAGGCCGCCAAGGCTGCGCTCAAGACCCTGCTTGATCCGATCGCCGGCAAGGATGGGCCAATCCAGGAAATTGCGCTGGACGACAGTGAGCCCGGCCTGCTGAAGCTCACAATGACGGACGCCGGCGCGAAGTATAGAACGTCGGCAGCGCTCACGCGGTCGATCGAGGTTCTCAAAAAACGCCTGGACGAACTTGGCATCGCCGATTCCGCGATCCAGCCGACGGACGACGGCATATTGGTTCAGCCGCCAAGCGTCGCGGATTTGCACAGCTTGGCACAAACCCTCGTCCGGCCAGGCCGACTGAGTTTCCAATTGGTCGACACGTCGATGCCTGTGGACGATGCAGTCAACGGTCGGCCGCCTGTCGGTTCAACGGTGCTTTACACGCTGGATGATCCGCCGGTTCCCTATCTGATCGAAAACCGGGTGGTGGTTTCGGGCGAAAATGTGCTGGAGGTCAACGCGACCTCGGCCGGCGAGCCTGTCGTCGCATTGCGGCTCGATTCCAAGGGTACGGAACGTTTCAAACGGGCGACCACGCGGAATATCGGCAAGCCCTTTGCCGTGATCCTTGACGATCACGTGATTTCGGCGCCGATCATCCGCGAGCCCATCGAGCATGGCACAGTCCAGATATCGGGCAATTTCACGGCTGAAAGCGCCAACGAACTTGCCCTGCTGTTTCGCACCGGTGCATTGCCGGCGCGATTGACAATCGTCGAGGAAGCACGATAGGGCCGGCCGTGGTTGAAATGACGACGATAGACGACAACCGAGCCGATGGCGGAACGCTGCCGCTTGTACGCCTGAACGGATAAGAACGAATGCTCTATTTCTCGCGCCTGAAGATGATCCTGATCTGGCTCGCCGTGGCCATCACAGTGATCCTCGCCGCGCCCAATCTTTTCCCGGCAAGCATGCTGGCGCAGCTGCCGAATTGGGTACCGAAGCGGCAGATGACGCTCGGCCTCGACCTCCAGGGCGGCTCGCACATCCTGCTCCAGATGGATCAGAACGACCTGATCAAGGACCAACTGGAGACGACGCGCGATGAAATCCGGACGCTGCTGCGCGATGCCAAGATCCAATATACCGGACTTGGCGGAACGGGCCGCACGGTGCAGGTGCGCATCAACGACCCGAACCAGGTCGAAGCCGCCAAGTCGGCGCTGAAGCCAATAACCAATCCGGTCGCGGCCGGCCTCTTTGCCGGCGGTTCCGTCCAGTCGATGAACCTGGACGATTCCGAGGCCGGGTTGCTGAAGTTCACAGTCACCGATGCCGGCATCAAGTACCGCACATCGACGGCATTGTCGCAGGCGATCGAAGTCGTCGAACGGCGCGTCAACGCACTCGGCACGACCGAGCCGATCGTGCAGCGGCAGGGCGACGACCGCATCCTGGTTCAGGTGCCCGGGCTTCAGAATCCGCAACGGCTCAAGGATATCATCGGCCAGACCGCCAAGCTGACGTTCCAGATGGTCGACACCTCCGTGCCGGTCCAGGATGCGATGAAGAACCGGCCGCCGCCGGGCGATTCAGTTCTCTATTCGCAAGACGATCCTCCGGTTCCTTATCTGGTCGAGAACCGCGTCATCGTGTCGGGCGAAGACCTGTCGCAGGCGACCCCGACCTACAATTCCCAGACCAACGAGCCGGTGGTTTCGTTCACGTTCAATTCCCGCGGCGCGACGCGCTTCGGCCAGGCGACGCAGCAGAATGTCGGCAAACCGTTTGCCATCGTTCTCGACAACCAGGTCATTTCGGCGCCCGTGATCCGCGAGCCGATCCTTGGCGGCAGCGGACAGATCTCCGGCAATTTCACCGCCGAGAGCGCCAACGACCTCGCCGTGCTGCTGCGCGCGGGCGCCTTGCCGGCAAAGTTGACCATCATCGAGGAGCGCACGGTCGGTCCGGGCCTCGGCCAGGACTCGATCCATGCGGGCAAGATCGCGGGCGTGATCGGCTCGATCCTCGTCGTCGCCTTCATGTTCGTCGCCTATGGCTTCCTTGGGTTCCTCGCCAATATCGCGCTCGCGGTGCACGTGGCGATGATCGTGGCGCTGCTGTCACTGCTCGGCGCAACGCTTACGCTGCCGGGCATCGCCGGCATCGTGCTCACCATCGGCATGGCGGTGGACTCCAACGTTCTGATCTATGAACGAATCCGCGAGGAGCGGCGAAACGGGCGCTCGGTGATCCAGGCGATCGATACCGGCTTCTCCAAGGCGCTGGCGACGATCGTCGATTCCAACGTCACGTCGCTGATCGCCACCGTGGTGCTGTTCTGGCTGGGCACGGGGCCGGTCAAGGGTTTTGCCATCACCTACGCCATCGGCATCCTGACGACTGTCTTCACCGCCTTCACCTTCACCCGCATGCTGGTGTCGATCTGGCTGCGCCGCGCCCGCCCGAAGGAACTGCCGCGCGCGCCTGTCACCTTCATTCCGCCGGGCACCAAGATCCCGTTCATGGGTATCCGCCGCTGGACGTTCGCCTTGTCGAGCCTGTTGTCGATCCTGTCGGTCGTCGGCTTCCTGACCGTCGACATCAATTACGGCATCGACTTCAAGGGCGGCTCGATGATCGAGGTGCAGTCCAAGCAGGGCGACGCCAACCTCGGCGATATCCGCAACAGGCTGTCCGAGCTCAACATCGGCGAGATCCAGGTGCAGCAGTTCGGCGCGCCGAACGACGTGCTGATCCGAGTCGGCACGCAGGACGCCGGCGAGAATGCCGAGCAGACCGTCATCGACAAGGTGCGGGGCGAACTGCAGGACCAGTATGATTTCCGCCGCGTCGAGGTGGTGGGACCGACGGTCTCGGGTGAACTCGCCAAGCAGGGCACGATCGCGATGCTGATCGCGCTGGTCGGCATCCTGCTCTATGTCTGGTTCCGTTTCGAATGGCAGTTCGCGGTCGGCGCCATCATCGCCACGGTGCACGATGTGGTGATGACGATCGGCTTCTTCGTCGTGACAGGGCTGGAGTTCAACCAGTCGTCGCTGGCGGCGATCCTGACCATCATCGGTTATTCGCTGAACGACACCATCGTGGTCTATGACCGCGTCCGCGAGGATCTGCGAAAATACAAGAAGATGCCGCTGCCGCAGCTCTTGAACAATGCCATCAACGAGACCCTGTCGAGAACGACGCTGACCTCGGTGACGACAATCCTGGCGCTGCTGGCGCTGGTGCTGTTCGGTGGCGAGGTGATCCGCTCCTTCACGATGGCGATGCTGTTCGGCGTGATATTCGGCACCTACTCGTCGATCTTCATCGCTGCGCCGCTGCTGATCCTGTTCCGGTTGCGTCCACAGTCCGCAACAGCGGATGAGGAAAAGCCGGTGAACGGCAAGGCCGTGGCGACCTGACGCCGCTAGAGCCGGATGATTTCAGGCCGAGTCGACCTGAAATCTGAATCCGTTTCTAAATCAAAGAGATAGAGCATGATGTCGCTCGAAGACCGCTCCACACTTTTCGGCATCATGCTCTAGACCCATGGCCAAAGGCATCATCATCCGCGAGGCGCATTTTCCGGGCAAGGCGCCGATCGAGGCCTATGGCAATAGCGGATTCCGCTTTGCCGACATGTCGCATCGCGGTTCGCTGCTCGTCCTGCCGTCGGGCATCCATGGCTGGGAGCCGGCCGATCCGCTGGCGCTGACGGTCTCGGACTTCGACCGGCTGTTTGCCGAGGCCGGCAAGGTAGAGATCCTACTGGTCGGCATGGGCAAGGATCTCCGGCCGCTGCCGGCCGCGTTGCGCGCCGCGCTCAAGGAGGCAGGCATCTCGGCCGACCCGATGTCGACGGGAGCGGCGGTGCGGACCTACAATGTGCTGCTGGCCGAGGACCGCGCCGTGGCCGCGGCGCTCATCGCCGTCGATTGAATGGCCGGCACTTCCAACATCGTCACGGATGCGGTGCGCGCCGCCGATCATGACCGGTATCTGTCGGCGCTCTACGCGCCGGCCGACAAGCGCGGAGCACTGTTTGCGCTCTACGCCTTCAACTCCGAGATCGCTGGCGTGCGCGACCGCATCCATGAGCCGCTGCCGGGCGAGGTCCGGCTGCAATGGTGGCGCGACGTCATCGCGGCTGATGGACAGGCCGAGACCGGCCACCCCATCGCCGATGCGTTGAGGGCGACGATAGCCGTCAATCATCTGCCGAAGATCGCTTTCGAGAACATGCTCGAGGCGCGGATATTCGACCTCTATGACGATCCGATGCCGTCGCGGACCGACCTCGAGGGCTATTGCGGCGAAACCGCCGCTGCGCTGATCCAGCTTGCGGCGATGGTGCTTGACCCCATCGCAGCGCCGGGCTTTGCCGAACTGGCGGGCAGGGCCGGTTGCGCGCAGGCGATCACCGGCCTGCTTCTTTTGCTGCCGCTGCATCGCCGACGCGGACAGTGTTTCGTCCCCACCGAGATCTTGTCGGCAGCCGGCACCACGCCGGAAGACTTCGTCAAAGGCGAGGGCGGGGCCGCCGTGGAGCGGGCGCTGGCGGCGATGGTCGCGCTGGCGCGAGAACATCTCAACGCGTTCGAGCAAGCTGCGCCGACGCTTCCCGTTTCACTGCGGCCAGCCTTTCTGCCGCTGGCGCTGACGCGCGCCTATCTCGACAAGATGGAGAAGCGAGGCAGGTCGCCGCTCCACGCTACTGCGCCGCTCTCCACCTTGCGCCGGCACTGGTTGCTCTTGGCGCATGCGATGCGGGGCTGGACGCCCCTTTGACGTAAACGTCAATCAGCCGCCATGTGGCTGGCCGATCAGCGCCTCAAGCGCCGGTATGTGGACCTCGCGTAATTTTTGCAGGCTCTTGCAGCGAATATAGATGCTCCAGACAATCTCGTAGTCGCCCGCGAACGGCTCTTCGCTTGCCGGCAAACCTGGTGGCAGAAGCTGGGGCAGCCTGGAGGCGCCAGCCATAGCTACTCTGCCGCCTCGGCCCGCGCCGGCAGCCCCAGCCATTGCCTACAATCGGCCAGCGCGCGCGAGGTAATGGCGTGCCTTTTGGCCACCGTCTTGTCCTTGCCGCGCAGGCGCTTGCCTTCGACCTTGGGCGCTTCCACCGGCGGGAAAAGGCCGAAATTGACGTTCATCGGCTGGAAGGAGCGCTTTCCGGGCTCGTCATCCGATACGATGTGGCCGCCGGTGATGTGGTTGAGCAGCGCGCCAAAGGCCGTGGTCGACGGCGGCGGCGCGGGCGCCCGGCCGAGCCGTTCGGCGGCGGCGAAGCGGCCGGCGAGCAGGCCGATCGCGGCGCTTTCGACATAGCCTTCGCAGCCGGTGATCTGGCCGGCGAAGCGCAGGCCAGGCCGCGATCTCAGCTGCAGCGAGGCATCGAGGAGGGTCGGCGAGTTGATATAGGTGTTGCGGTGCAGGCCGCCGAGCCGCGCGAACTCGGCGTTTTCAAGCCCCGGAATGGTGCGGAAGATGCGCACCTGTTCGCCATGCTTCAGCTTGGTCTGGAAACCGACCATGTTGTAGAGCGTGCCCAGTGCGTTGTCCTGGCGAAGCTGCACGACGGCATAGGCTTTGACCGTCGGATTGTGGACGTTGGTCAGCCCCATCGGTTTCATCGGCCCGTAGCGCAGGGTCTCGACACCGCGCTCGGCCATCACCTCGATCGGCAGGCAGCCGTCGAAATACGGCGTGCCTTCCCACTCCTTGAACTCTGTTTTCTGCCCGTCGAGCAATGCCTGGACGAACGCGAAATACTGCTCCTTGTCCATCGGGCAGTTGATGTAGTCCTTGCCGGTGCCGCCGGGGCCGACCTTGTCGTAGCGCGACTGAAACCAGGCGGTGTTCATGTCGATCGTGTCGAAATGCACGATCGGGGCGATCGCGTCGAAGAAGGCCAGCGCATCGGCGTGGGTGGCCTCTGCGATCGACTGCGCCAGCGAAGGCGCGGTCAAGGGACCTGTGGCGATGATCGCCTGGTCCCAGTCCGCCGGCGGCAGGCCCGGAACTTCCTCGCGCTGGATGGTGATAAGCGGGTGCGCCTCGATCTTCTTCGTCACCGCATCGGAAAAGCCGTCGCGGTCGACGGCCAGCGCGCCGCCTGCCGGAACCTGGTGCGCATCGCCGGCGCTCATGATCAACGAGCCGGCCAGCCGCATTTCGGCGTGCAGCAGGCCGACGGCGTTGTTTTCGGCATCGTCGGAGCGGAAGGAATTGGAGCAGACGAGCTCGGCCAGCCCATCGGTCTTGTGGGCGTCGGTGCCGCGCACCGGGCGCATCTCGTGCAGCACGACCGGGACGCCGGCTTGCGCGATCTGCCATGCGGCTTCGGAGCCGGCGAGGCCGCCGCCGATGACATGTACGGGATTTTTGCTCATGAGCGTCGGAATAATCGCTTGGCGGCCCGATTGCAATTGCCGGCCGGCAACGGGCGCGTCGGAAGCCTGCGCCAAAAACAACAACACCCGCCGGGGGAGGAGGTCCGGCGGGTGTCGTTTTGGCGGTCAATCCTCGGGAGGAGGTGAAGATCGACCATATTCGCCATCGCCGGGGAGGAGGTCGGCTTTGACGAAATCTCTTTCGCCGTTTGAGGACGAAAATTCTTTTCGCCTTTGAGAAGGGGCGAAACCTTCTGGAGAACAACGCCCGCCGGGGGAGGAGGTCCGGCGGGCGCCGTTTCAGTGGTCAACCCTCGGGAGGAGGTGAAGGTTGACCGTATCCGTCAGGGTCGGGGAGGAGGTCGACCCTGGCGAAATTCCTGGCTAGATCGCCTTGCGGGCGACCATCTTGATCTCGTCGCGAACGATGCCGAGATCATGGAGCTGGCGGTTCGAAAGCCGACCCAGCTCGGTAACGGTGTCGCGGTAGACGCGCCAGTTACGATAGCTGCGGATCAGGTTCATTGGCGTTACTCTCTTCAAAACTGGTTCGGACCATTTGCGGTCCGAAGCGGATTAGACCGCCTTGCGGGCGACGTAGTGGATGTCGCTGCGGCTGATGCCGAGGTCGGTCAGTTCACGGTTCGACAGGCGGCTCAGCTCGGAAACGGTGTCCCGGTAGCGGCGCCAGTTGCGGTAGTTGCGGATCAGGTTCATGGTAGTTCTCGTTTCGTCTTTGGTTCGGATCATTCCGTTTGTGTACGAACAGAAAATAGGTGGGGTCATATCGATTTAAAAGTGCCGTTGGCGCATGGCAGCAATGCAAATTGTGCAATGCAACATTAACGGCCGTTCACGCCTGCGCCACAAAGAAGGCCGAATCGGAAAATGCCGCCGCGTCAACGGTTTGGCAGTTCCGGCCAAGGAATTGACCAGGTTCTGGGGAAAGCATGGCGGGCTACGCGACACGGGTGAAGGCAGATATCGCGCGCTGGCGGGAGGCAGGGCTGATCGATCCCGCCACGGCGGAAGCCTTGACGCGCGACGTCGCCGCCAACGAGCGCGCGTCGCTGAGTTTCGGCTCCATCCTGGCGATGATGGCGGCGCTTCTGTTCGGCGCGGCGATCCTGATTTTCGTCGCCGCCAATTGGGAGGCCATCCCGCGCCTGGCGCGGGTTGTGGCGCTGTTTGCCGTCATTGCTGCGGGCTATGTCGGCGGTGCGGTCATGAAGACGCGCGACCATGCCGCGATCGGCGAGGCGCTGTGGATCGTGGCTGCCGCAGCCTTCGGCGGATCGATCGCGCTGATCGGCCAGATATACCATCTTTCGGGCGATGAGGCCTCGGCGCTGGTCACCTGGTGCGCCGGCGCGGCGCTGGCGGCGGTGGCGCTGCGCTCGAACCCGCTCACGGTGGCGGCGGTAGGCATCGCGGATGCCTGGTTGTTCCTCAAGGGCTTCGACTTTTTTGGTCGCGCCGAATTTCTGCATTTCTTCATCGTCATGGCGATCGTACTGTTTGCCGTTTCGTTCTGGACACGCAGCCAGGCCTCACGTCATCTGATCATCCTGTCGGTGCTTTTCTATCTCGTGCTCCTGGTTGGAGATTACGACACGTTGCGGATTGCTGTCCCGCTGCTTATCGGTTCGGCGCTGCTGTTTGCCGCGGCGGTGTTTGCGGGCGATCCGATAGACAGGATCCTTCAGCTCGGTGGCCGGCTGCCCTTGCATGCCTTGCTCGGCTTCCTCACCGGCATCGCGATGATCCAGTTCGAACTGGCGGATGAAAGCACATACGCCAGCGGTTTCGCCGTCGCCTCGATCGTCGCGCTGTCCGGCATCGTGGCGGCAATCATGCTGGCGGGCCGCGAAAGCAGGGGGCTGCGCTGGCTGGCCTATGCCGGCTTCGCCTTCGAACTCGCCATCATTTACAGCGTCACCTTGCAGTCGATGCTGGATACGGCCGGCTTCTTCCTGGCGGCGGCGCTGCTGCTCGGTATTCTGGCGCTGGTCATCATTCGCGTGGAAAAGCGCATGAGGGCGGCTGCCCACACGGGAGCAGCGGCATGACCGGCAAGAAACTGATCGTCTCTGCGCTGGTGCTGGCGCTTGTCCAGATCGGCTTTCTCAGCTGGATCATCGCGGGCCGCGCGGCGATCCTTCGCAGCGGCAAGGAAGTGCTGTTGAAGGTCGAACCGGTCGATCCGCGCGATCTCCTGCGGGGTGACTATATCTCGCTCAACAACAACATTTCGCGGATCCCGGCGAAGCTGATCGCCAACGTCCCGCAGGGCATGCTTTCCACCGACGACAGCTCGATCACGGTGCGGTTGAAGAGGGGCGGCGACGGCTACTGGCAGCCGACGGCAGCCTGGTTCGGCAAAGCGCCGGCCCCTGCGGGCGCGGACGAGGCGGATATCGCCGGACACGTCGCCGCGGGATGGGACGTTCGCAGTCCCGATGTGACGATCGCGCCGGACTATGGAATCGGACGATTCTATCTGCCGGAAGGCGAGGGCATGGCGATCCAGAACGACATGCGGGTGCGACCATTCGGCATCAAGCTTGCGCTCGCGGCCGACGGCACGGCGCAGATCAAGGCGCTGATGGATGGCAATAAGACGCTGTTCGAGGAACCGCTGTACTAGAGCATCTCGCCGTTTCACAGAAACGGCTCCGGTTACCGCTGAATATTGCCGGTCTCTGCGATGATTTTGGGATAGGGACCGATCGATATCGTGTAGCTGAAGTTTGCGGCGCCTTTCTCCTGCTTATGTATGGAGGCACTGCGCACAACCCAGTCATAGACCCCGGAGACCATGCAGCGATCGTTAGCGCAGGTGACCACAATGCTCTCATTGCGGACGTTATATGCGCGTTCAGGCCATCGCTTGTAATAGTTCCTCTTGTCCTGAACGATCGCCCTCAAGTTCGTCAGCTTGCCATAGTAGTCGACCTTTGGTGCGTAGGACGCCTGAACCTGGGCAAGAGCGAAATCGTCGTTGTCGCCATGATGCTCGATGATATCCTTGACGAAGGCGACCGCAATGCTCTCCGGCTGTTGCCTGGCGTCGGGTGCAGGCACAGGTACGAGGGCAGGATTTGGCCTCGTTGGCACCTGCGATGTATCTGCGGGCGATTGGTTCGCTGTGACATTGGTCACACGCAACTCAGCCATTTCGCCGGCCGACAGGTATCTTATGTCATGCTTGCCATAGCTCGAAGCCAATTCTATCAGCTTGGGGTCCACTCCCATCTCGACTACGTAGGATGTGATTGCGACCGTTCCGAGCTGGACGCGGGCCGCCGCTTCTTGGGTGGACATCCCGTCAGCCGGTTTGAGAAACGCCCGGTGAATGCCGATAGAACCTGGTTCGGCAACGCGGTGGATGCCCCCGAGGAAGGCCAGTGAGCAGGCTGAAGCGCACTGCAATTGGCGAAGCTGAAGCGTATCCAACCCCGCTGCGCGGATCATACGCCCCAACCGAATGGCACTGCCGACGTTGCCACCAGGGGAGTTGAATACAATCACCTTGGCCCCGCTGCTCACAACCGCGCGGCCAAAGCCGTTCAAGGACTCATTGGCGCCAAACTCACCGGAGACAACGAGCATTGGCCGCTGACCCGGAGGAGAAGCCGGAGTGTACTCCAAAGCCTCAGCCTGAGACGTCGCCGCCGCAACAACCGACCCGACCCCCAGAAATAGAGAAAATACGCGCACAACCTGACAGAGCCCCAACCTGCCAGATGCAACTTAGAACCTGTTGACGGGCTGTTTCAAGTGTATCGGGTGCGCAAAAGCGGTATTGTCTCCGCGGGCATAAGGGCCTCGTTCGCGCCGTCAGGAGTTGATGTCTACGGTCCTCCTTAGCCGAGGCTTCGGAAAGGCCCTTCATCTGCTGATTTTCAAGTGGCTCGCCACCCGAAGCTCGAAGAGCGAAGGGTGGTGCGGATGAAGGGACTCGAACCCCCACGCCTTTCGGCACTGGAACCTAAATCCAGGGCGTCTACCAATTCCGCCACATCCGCTTTCCCCGGCAATCCCATGTAGCCATCATTCTGTCAATGTCGGCGCTCAAGCGATGCTTGTTCGGCTAAGCGCGTCGTGTCGAAACGGGTTCGGGCGACGCGTTCTAAGTCTTGTTTGGATGCATGCCGTTCTCGCAAAACCGCTGCGCACTTTTGGGCGACATGCATTGGTGCGAAGATAGTTGAAAATTAGCCTAGCCTGTGACAAAAGGCGTGTCGAATGTGACGGAACGTGAAGTTCTGCTTCTGCAAGATGTGAAAAGTTATAGGAAAAACAAAAACTTATTCGCATTTGGCAAGGCGCAGTTCGGGAGAGTTTGAACCGCACCAGCGGTCAAATCGCCGGGTTCCGTACAAAAAGCCATTTCCGGCAAGATCATACCGGCAGGCTGTAAACGGCTAAAAACCGTTTGGCAGTCTCATTGGTGAAAACAAAGGTTCTAGGATGCAGGTCACCGAAACGCTCAACTCCGGTCTCAAGCGCGAGATCAAGATCACCGTGCCGGCCGGTGACATGGAAGCCAAGCTGATGGCGCGGCTGACCGATGCCCGCGACAAAGTGCGCATCAACGGCTTCCGCCCGGGCAAGGTGCCGGTGCAGCACCTGCGCAAGGTGTACGGCAAGTCGTTCATGGCCGAGGTCGTCAACGAGATCCTCAACGACTCGACCCGTTCGATCATTTCGGGGCGCGGCGAAAAGGCCGCCATGCAGCCCGAAGTGATCATGACCGAGGACGAGAAGGAGGCCGAGAAGATCCTGGCCGGCGGCGCCGATTTCGAATTCAGCCTCAATTACGAAGTCATACCGGCAATCGAGATCAAGGATTTCTCCGACATCAAGGTGACGCGTCAGGTCTATGACGTGCCGGAATCGGAAGTCGACGATCAGGTCAAGCGCGTTGCCGAATCGGCGCGTAGCTATGAGCCGAAGACCGGCAAGGCCGCCGAGGGCGATCGCGTGAGCATCGACTATGTCGGCAAGATCGGCGGCGAGGCTTTCGCCGGCGGCGCCGGCACCGATCAGCCGCTGGTGCTCGGCTCCAAGGAGTTCATCCCGGGCTTCGAGGACCAGCTGATCGGCACGAAGGCCGGCGATGAGAAGCAGGTCACCGTCACCTTCCCCGAAAACTACCAGGCCGCGCATCTGGCCGGCAAGGAAGCGACCTTCGACGTCACCGTCAAGGAAGTTTCGAAGCCCGGTGAACTGGAAATCAACGACGAGACCGCCAAGAATCTCGGCCTGGAATCGCTCGAGCGCCTGCGTGAGATCGTGCGTGGCCAGATCGAGAACCAGTTCGGCTCGATGACCCGCCAGAAGGTGAAGCGCCAGCTGCTCGACCAGCTCGATTCGGCCTATTCCTTCGAAGCGCCCTCGAAGCTCGTCGAGGCCGAGTTCAACAACATCTGGGCCCAGGTCAACCGCGATCTCGAAGCCGCCGGCCGCACTTTCGCCGACGAGGAGACGACGGAAGAAGAGGCACGCGCCGAATATATGCGCCTTGCCGAACGCCGCGTGCGCCTCGGCCTGGTTCTGGCCGAGATCGGCGAGAAGGCCGGCGTCACCGTATCGGACGAGGAGCTGCAGCGCGGCCTGCTCGAGCAAGTGCGTCGCTTCCCGGCCAACCAGCAGCAGGAAGCCTTCGAGTTCTATCGCAGCAATCCGGAAGCCATCAATGCGCTGCGGGCGCCGATGTTCGAGGAGAAGGTCGTCGATTACCTGCTGGGCCAGATCTCGGTCAACGACGTCAAGGTCGGCAAGGACGAACTGATGGCCGATGACGAGGAGGCCGAAACCACGGCCAAGGCGAAGCCGGCCAAGAAGGCTGCCTCGAAGAAGGCCGAAGCCAGGCCGAGTGAGGCAAAGGCGGGCGAAGCCGCCGACGAGGCCGAAGAGCCGAAGAAAAAGGCCGCGCCGAAGAAGAAGGCCGCCAAGGAAGCCGAGTAACGGGTTACAGTACCATCGTTTCGAAAGGCCGCCTTCGGGCGGCCTTTTTCATTCTGGCATATTTTATTGTGGCAGCGCGGCAACACTGGCAAATTGTCTTGATGACCCGCTGCTGGCGATACCAACCGTTGAACATTATCTGCGCTTCATCCCATTCCAGGGCGTTTGGAGGCAAAGGTGAGGCTGGGGTTGATGATGAGAGACGTGGTCGTCGCCGCGGCGCTCTTGTTTGCCGCAGCGGTCGGCGCCGCGCAGGCTGAGCCGCAACTCGGCAACTGGAGCGTCGGCGCCGGCAGCGATGGCCAGATCACGGCATCGCTCCATGCCAGCAACAAGCTGATCACCGGCGGCGGCGCCTTGGGCTACAGCCCGGTGCTGACATTGGCGTGCCGGCCCGATGGCGAACCACGCTGGAGCGAGTGGCTCCAGCTCAGCGATGCCGTCTCCGCCAGCCGCAAGATCACCGTCTCCGTCATTGTCGACGGCGGGGGCAAAACCGATGAGAGCTGGTCGGTCGGCCCGCGCGGCAGGACGCTGGTCAGGGATGGGGACGACGGCATCAAGCGCCTGGCTTCAGCGAACCGACTGACACTGTCATGGCGCTTCGGCCTTCTGTCGGGACGGGGCGAGGCCGATTTCGAACTCGCAGGCCTCTCCGAAGCGATCGGCCAGATCGCCGCAAGCTGCAAAACCGATCCGCCGTGAGCGCTGCTGCCTAAGGCGCGTCGCGCTGAATATCCGCCCATCGCTCATGGCCTAAACCTTCGCGAAGGCTGATTTTTTTATCCATCGGGATCATTCTGTGGTATGTAGGTGCCGCAATTCCACTGAAGAAACGCGAACAATCCGCTGAACCCGTGCAGGACGCAACCGCAAGACCGGTGTGAAGTGGATCCGTCCGACGTAAGTGACCATCAGAGAGGAAATGCGATGCGTGCAATTGCGCTTTTCGTCGTCTTGTCCGCTACGACCTCCTTCGTGGGCTCATCGCAGGCGCAGGATGCCGCCGCGGGCGAGAAGGTCTTCACCAAGTGTAAGGTCTGTCACGTCGCAGATCAGGACCAGAACAGGGTCGGCCCGTCCCTGCTTGGCGTTATCGGGCGCACTGCCGGCACGCATCCCGGCTTCACCTATTCCGCGGCCATGATCGCGGCCGGCAAATCCGGCGTCAAATGGGACGAGCCGACCCTGACGACCTACCTTCACGCCCCCCAGGCGATGGTCAAAGGGACGAAAATGACGTTTCCCGGCCTCAAGGATGACAAGGACATTGCCAACGTCATCGCTTACCTGAAGCAGTTTTCCAAGTAGGCGCCCGTTGCGGGCCCCATTTGGTGGTCACCCGCCGAAGGACGAGGGCCGGCAACTGCGCTGTTGAGATGTCGCGACCCGTGCCGTTACGCCGGCAGCGCAAAGAATCCCAACAGCAGCAGAATGACTATGCCAAGGCCGAGTATGAGAAGCGTCCGCGTATCCATGACGTTCACCTTCGCGCCCTGAGAATACCGAAAAAGAATCTCTGGAGCCAGCTTCCTGCTGCGGCTGACCGTTAGAGCACTTCACCGTTTCACGGAAACGGCGAAACGCTCTATCTGTTTGTTTTGACGCAATTCCTGACGGAAAACCGTGTCACACTTTTCCTGGAATTGCTCTAGCCGGTGCCGCCAGAGGGCGACAAATCGGGCGTAAAGGGGTATGTTGGCGTCGGTGCAGGTCGCGGTTTGCGTGGCCAGTCACGCAGAGCGGAAGCACCGTGAAATCCGCGACCTTGCCGGACCTTATCTGGAGGAAGGCCATGGCAAGCTTTCACGTGATTGCAGGCGCCAGCGAAACGCTGGAGCATACCAGGGTGAGAAAGATCGGCGTCTCCGATCTTTTCGATGCGCTCAGACGCGGTGTCGATGACTTCATGGTCAAACCCTCGCACATCGTGTTTCTGTGCATGATCTATCCGGTTGTCGGCGTGGTGCTTGCCACCTGGACATCGGGAGCAAACGCGTTGCCGCTGCTGTTTCCGCTCGTGTCCGGCTTTGCGCTGATCGGTCCATTCGCAGCGATCGGACTCTACGAAATCAGCCGCAGACGAGAGGCGGGGCTGGATGCGTCCTGGCGCCACGCGTTCGAGGTCAGGAATTCCCCGGCGGTGCCGGCCATCGCTGCGGTCGGGATCATGTTGTTCGCGATCTTCATCACGTGGCTTTTGACCGCGAAGCTTTTCTACGAGCATCTGTTCGGGCCCGAGCCGCCAGCGTCACTGTCAAGTTTCATAACCGAGATATTCGCCACCGGGCGCGGCTGGACGCTGATCGTGCTGGGTCACGCGATCGGGTTTGTATTCGCCGTGGTGGTGTTGTGCACTAGCGTGGTCGCTTTCCCGCTATTGCTCGATCGCGATGTTGGCGCCTACGAAGCCGTCCACACGTCGGTGCGCGTGGTCCTGGCCAACCCGATTACAATGGCCGTCTGGGGACTTATCGTCGCCGTTGGGCTGATCGTCGGCTCGCTGCCCGTGTTCGCAGGGCTGGCGGTAGTGCTGCCAATCCTCGGCCATGCCACCTGGCATGTGTACCGCAAGGTGGTGGAGCCGCCGGCCGCCCCGAGACCAGCGACCTGAGCGAACCCTGTGTGAGCACCGGCAGGCGCGCCCGTGCGCTCACAGGGCCGGGTGGCTGAACCGCGCCTGACGCGCGCCCGTGGTCAGGTCGCGGAAATCCTTGCCGCTGACATGCACGAGCGTCTTGTGGTCGCCGCCCTCGAAATAGATATCGGCGGCATCGCGCAGACTTTCGTCCAGGATGACCGGCACGTCATAGGCCGCGCCGATCGGCGGTATGGCGCCGATGTCGCAATCATCGAAGATCGACACGACCTCGTCCTCGGAAGCGAGCCCGATGCGCTTGTCCATGACGTCCTGCAGCTTGCCGAGCTCGATCCTGTGGGTGCTTGGGACCACAGCCAGCGCATAGCCGAGTTCGTGGTGAACGACCACGGACTTGGCCATGATGCTGCCGGGCACATGCGCGGCAATGGCGGCCTGCCTGCTGGTGGCGGTCCGATGGTGGGCGACTGTGTCGTAGGGGATTCCCTTGCCGTCGATAAAATTCCTCAGTCTGTTTGCAATCGTCATTTTCCGCGTCCTTCGCTCGAGTTTCACGACGCATACCAAACGAAGCCGCTGGCTTCTTGTTTCAAGGCATCGGCCATTCCCGGCTGGTTTTGCTGCGGCGGTGTCCGAACCCGTGCGTCAGGGGCCGGGTCCGAAAAATGCGATGCGGGTCAGCAACGTATAGTCGGCCTCGAAGACCATCATCGTCACGAAAACCAGCACCAATATCGGCGGCAGGATGATTGCATACATCATTGCCAGCCGTTCCCAGGCCATGTGCATGAAGACGGCGACGATCAGTCCTGCCTTGAGCATCATGAAGATCAGGATCAGCGACCATCTGAGGTAGCCGTGGATACCGAAATAGTCGACCAGATAGGAGCAGGTGCTGAGAATGAACAGCCACGCCCAGACCACCAGGTAGAGCTTGATCGGGTGCTCCTGATGGACCTCGGCGTGAGCGACCGCTGTCGCAGCCGCTTGCTCCGCATGAGTGGCGTGCAGCGCGTGTTGTCCGAGACCGTTTGCGGTTGCTTCAGCCATGTCTGCCTCTCACCAAAGATAGAAGAAGGCGAAAATGAACACCCAGACCAGGTCGACGAAGTGCCAGTAGAGTCCCATGATCTCGACATTCTCGTAGCGGCCGCGGCGACTGGTGAAAAAACCGGGTCGCCCGATGTCGAAATCGCCGCGCCAGACTTTTCGCGCCACGATGATGAGGAAGATCACGCCGATCGTCACGTGTGTGCCGTGGAAGCCGGTGATCATGAAGAAGCATGAGCCGAATTGCGCGGCTCCCCAAGGGTTGCCCCAGGGTCTGACCCCTTCGGTGATCAGCTTGGTCCATTCGAACGCCTGCATGCCGACGAAGGTCGCGCCGAGCGCGGCGGTCAAAAGCATCAGGATCGCGGTTTTGCGGCGGTCGCGGCGGTAGCCGAAATTGACCGCCATGGCCATGGTTCCGCTGCTCGAGATCAGCACGAAGGTCATGATGGCGATAAGGATAAGCGGGATCTCTGAGCCGCCGATGCGAAGGGCAAAGACCTCGCTCGGGTTCGGCCAGGGCACGCGTGTCGACATGCGCGCGGTCATGTAGGAGAGCAGGAAGCAGCCGAAGATAAAGGTGTCGCTGAGCAGGAAGATCCACATCATGGCCTTGCCCCAGGACACGTTCTTGAATGCGCGCTGATCCGAGGACCAGTCGGCGGTAATTCCCCGCCAGCCCTTGGGGCGATCCAGTTGGCCGGTATGCGTCAGGGTCGTCTCCGTCATCGCCTGCCTCCTAGGTCAGCAATTGCCGGCAAATGTCGATGAACGTCGCTGCCCAGCCGGCCAGAACGGCGAAGATGCAGAGCCAGACGAAAAGCAGGAAATGCCAATACATGGCACAGAGCTCGACGCTGAGGCTGAGCCGCTGCGGCCGCGCTCCGCTCCAGGCGCTGGCGCTCGTCCTGCCAAGGCCGATCAGACCGCCCAATATGTGCAGGCCATGCATTGCGGTGATCAGATAGAAGAAGCTGTTGGCCGGGTTGGACGCCAGCAGGTAGCCATCCTCGGTCAGCTGCCGCCAGGCCATCAACTGGCCGGCAAGGAAGGCGAGGGCGGTCAGTCCGGCCGTTGCAAGACCGAGCCTGGCCATGTCTATCTGGCCTCTGCGCGCGGCGATCACCGCGCATTGCAGCGCGACGCTGCTCAACACGAGCACACCGGTGTTCAGCCAGAGCAGGCGTGGCAGTGGCAGCGGTCGCCAATCCGACAGGCCCATGCGCATGAAATAGGCGCTGGTGAACAGTGAGAACAGGCAGCCGACGACGGCGAGGAAGACGCCTAGACCGATCTTGGCGGTAGGCAGGGCCGATCGGTCGAAGCCGACATAGTCCCCGGCCATGCCTTGCTCGAGCCATGGCTTGGCCATCAGCCGCTGGTGCGAAAGCCACCATCCGGCAAAGCCGGCAATCACAGCCAAGAAGACCAGGATGACGCTCATGCCGGCTCCCTGGAGGGCGCGAAGGCGCCCGGCACGTTCTGCGGGATGAAGTCCTCCTTGGCGCCCGGCACGCTGTAGTCATAGGCCCAGCGATAGACGATCGGCAGCTCCTTGCCGAAATTGCCGTGCGCCGGTGGCGTCTGCGGGGTCTGCCACTCGAGCGTCGTCGCACGCCACGGGTTGCCGCCGGCCTCGCGACCATGGCGGATGCTCCAGATCAGGTTGAACAGGAACACCATCTGCGCGAAGCCGACGATGAAGGCCATGATGCTGATGAACGAGTTCAGATGATGGGCCGATTCCGTCATTATGGTCATGTCGGTCAGCTCGGCGTAACGCCGCGGAACGCCCATCAGTCCGAGATAGTGCATTGGGAAGAAGATCAGGTAGGCGCCGACAAAGGTAACCCAGAAATGGAAGCGGCCGAGTGTTTCATCCAGCAATCGTCCAGTGACCTTCGGGTACCAATGATAGATCGCGCCGAAGATCACCAGGATCGGCGCGACGCCCATGACCATATGGAAATGGGCGACGACGAACATCGTGTCGGAGAGCGGCACGTCGACGACGACGTTGCCGAGGAAAAGGCCCGTCAGCCCGCCGTTGACGAAGGTGACGATGAAGGCGAGTGCGAACAGCATGGGGATGGTCAGATGGATATCGCCGCGCCACAGCGTCAGCACCCAGTTATAGACCTTGATCGCGGTCGGCACGGCAATGATCAAGGTGGTGGTGGCAAAGAAGAAGCCAAAATAGGGATTCATGCCGCTGACATACATGTGGTGCGCCCAGACCACGAAGCTCAGCGCGCCGATGGCGATGATGGCCCAGACCATCATGCGATAGCCGAAGATGTTCTTGCGCGCATGCGTGCTGATCAGGTCGGACACGATGCCGAAGGCCGGCAGCGCCACAATGTAGACTTCCGGGTGGCCGAAGAACCAGAACAGGTGCTGGAACAGGATCGGGCTGCCGCCATTGTGCTGCAACTGCTCGCCCATCTCGACGATCGCCGGCATGAAGAAGGAAGTGCCGAGCATGCGGTCGAGCAACATCATCACGCACGCAACGAACAGCGCCGGGAAGGCGAGCAGCGCCATTACGGTGGCGGTGAAGATGCCCCAGACGGTGAGCGGCAGGCGCATCAAGGTCATGCCGCGCGTGCGGCCCTGCAGCACCGTCACCACATAGTTCAGGCCACCCATGGTGAAGCCGATGATGAACAGGATGAGCGAAGACAGCATCAGGATGATGCCCCAGTCCTGGCCCCCCGGCGTTCCGGACATGATCGCCTGCGGCGGGTAGAGGGTCCACCCGGCGCCTGTCGGCCCGCCCGGTGCGAAGAAGCTCGACACCAGAACCAGAACGGCCAGCAGATAGATCCAGTAGCTCAGCATATTGACATAGGGGAAAACCATGTCGCGGGCGCCGACCATCAGCGGGATGAGGTAGTTGCCGAAGCCGCCAAGGAAAAGCGCGGTGAGCAGGTAGATCACCATGATCATGCCGTGCACGGTGATGAACTGGTAGTAGGCTTCGGGGGTGATGAAGTCGAACGTGCCGGGGAAGCCGAGCTGCAGCCGCATCAGCCAGGAGAGCACCAGCGCCACAAGGCCGATTGACGTTGCCGTCGCCGAATACTGGATGGCGATGACCTTGGCGTCCTGCGAGAAGACGTATTTCGTCCACCAGCTGTGCGGATGGTAGAGTTCCACCTCCCCGACTTCGGCGGGCGGAACGGCATCTGCGGGTGTGACGTCGACCATGGGAGCAGCACCTCCGTGCCCTGTTCAGCGGGCCTCGAGCGTTTCGAGTTTTGCCGCGACGTCCAAAGCGGACGCCATCGTCTTTCCTGACGGTTGGTTCGCCGAGCCCGTTTGCTTGGGCGTCGACAATTGCGCAAAGGTCTGCTGCTGGCCGAGCCAAGTCAGATAGTCCTGCTCGGTGTCGACCATGACCACGCCATGCATCAGCGGATGTCCCTGGCCGCAGAGCTCGGCACACAAAACCTGGAAGGTTCCGGTCCTCGTTGGCGTGAACCAGAAATAGGTGACAGATCCCGGGATCATGTCCATCTTGGCGCGGAATTCCGGGATGTAGAAATCGTGCAGCACGTCGATCGAGCGCAACAGCACCTTGACCGGCTTGCCGACCGGAAGGTGCAGATCGGCGGCCTCGACCACGACGTCGTCCTGGCCGTCTGGATCTTTGGGGGCGATGCCCAAGGGGTTGTCAGCGGCGACGTCGCGAGTGTCCGAAGTACCGAGCTTGCCGTCCTTGCCGGGCAAGCGGAAGCTCCACTGCCACTGCTGGGCGACGACCTCGATCTCGGTCGCATCGCCTGGGACGGTGACGAAACGGCTCCAGACGAACAGGCCGGGAACCAGCAAGGCAGTGACGCCTGCCGCGGTGACGACCATGAGCCACCATTCGAGCCGCTTGTTCTCCGGTTCATAGGCGGCGCGATTGCCTTGCCGATGCCGGAAGCGGAAGACGCAATAGGCCATAAAGAGCACGACAGCCGCAAAGACGATGCCGGTGATCCAGAAGCTGATGATGATGGTGTTGTCGATATAGTCCCAGTTCGAGGCAATCGGCGTCCACCACCATGGGCTCAGGAGGTGGAACAACACCGAGCCCACGACGATCAAAACGAGTACAAGCACAACGGCCATGTCCCGTCCTCCAGTATTTCATCGGAGCGCGAAGCACCCAACCGAAATACCAAGCCGCATCATGCTCGATTTCCGGTTGAAATTCCAGAGCCGACTATCTGATTGGCAAAACACTGCTTTTGCGCCCGTAGCTCGGGCGGTGGGCGGGCCTTGAAGCGCGTCGCGCTGAAACGGATTCAGGCGATGCGCTTCAAGTTTTTGGATTTGCGCATGTCATTTTCCCAAAACCGCTGCACACTTTTGGGCGACCTGCGTCAGATCAAGAGCAGCCCTTTCATCGAGGCGTTGCCCTTGCGACCGATGATGATGTGATCATGCACGGCGATGCCCAGGGGCTTCGCCGTATCGATGATCTGCTTGGTCATCTCGATGTCGGCGCGCGACGGCGTCGGGTCGCCGGAAGGATGGTTGTGCATCTTCATAGTGGCAGCAATTTATCGTTGTTTTTCAATTGGCTATCAAGATCATGAAATGTGCGGGGTCGTTAACTGGGGTAGGCAATACGTGACCTGCCGAGATGAAGAACGTACGATTATCATCGATCCCATTGGATACTTCCGCGGTTCCGGGCACATCGCCGAGGCCGAATCGCCTCACTTCCCGCCGCGTCGGGCTGGATTGCGTGGAGGCCCATCAACCTCGTTCACATCAACTTTGACGGCGGTCGTCACCGTGGCTCGAGTGTCAGCAGCTGTGGTAAGGTTGATGTCGGCGAGCAGCAGAGGCCCAGCAACAATGACTTTGAGACGAACCAGAGCTTACGGCGCATCCGGCTTGGTTCTAGCGGTTTGCATTGTATTTGCTTGGCAGAACGCCACTGCCGCTCAAAATTGCGACGCAGCCGCGACGCCTGGCGTCAATTGGCAGGACTGTGACAAAAAGCTTCTCATCCTAAAAGGACAGGACCTGAGCGGGGCGAACCTGTTCGGTGTTGATTTCACTTCGACCGACCTCAGGAACAGCAATCTCCTTGCGGCAAATTTTGAGAAGGCAACGCTTGTGCGTGCTTCCCTGGCCGACTCGACCGCCAAAGGCGCCCGGTTCGACAAAATCGAGGCCTACAGGACCGACTTCAGCCATATGGACGCCCGGGGCGCTGTGTTTGCAAGCGCGGAAGTGCAGCGCTCGAATTTCCAGGACGCCAATCTGACCAATGTTGATTTCACAAAGGCGGAATTGGGGCGAGCGCAGTTCCATGACGCCGATATCAGCGGCAGCCGCTTTTCGTTTGCCAATCTCGCGCGGGCGGACTTCCGAGGAGCGACGTTCACCGCGCCGATAGATTTTGACCGCGCTTTTTTCTTTCTGACCCGTATCGAGGGCCTCGATCTTTCCAATTCGACGGGTCTGTCCCAGTGGCAGCTCAACATGGCTTGCGGAGACGCCCGGACCGAGTTGCCTTCTGGCTTGACGAGGCCTGAAGAATGGCCCTGTCAATTCCAGCAGGAATAGTTGTCGGCAAGCCGGGTGCAGGGAGGGATTGACTATCCCTGTCCGCGGTTGTCAGCATGCCTGAACATCAACTCGGACTTGACCACAATCCGGTCGTCTTGACGCTTAACTGACGTCCGTGTTTGGGGCGGTTTTGTGTGCTCTTGCGTGATCATCGAGCTCACTCACTCGCGTCCGGTGTAAGTCGCTTTGAACCACGGCACACCACAATATTTTTGTTATCCCATAGCTCAAGTTCGTCGATCGGATACAGCACGGCTTTTCCGATTTTGATGTAGGCCGGTCCAATCCTCATGGCTCGCCAGTTTCGTAGCGTCCCAAGAGAGATGCTACCACGGTAACGTTCCGAGACTTCCTCGGCCGTCAGATATTTCATTAGGGCCTCCAAATATTCCCCGGGTTCCGCACTGCTGGTGGAAGCCGAACTGCTGCCTGCGAGCAGGATCGCACACACTCCCGAACCGTTGATCATGCAGTTGCACGGCTATGACTGAGGTCTGAGCGCCAGAAATGGAAGGCTCGGAGGAGGGGGATAGTAACAACGGATATGGCCGGATAGAAATCGGACGGCCTGCTGACCAAGATCGAAAAACCGTGACGCTCGATCGACTCGGTTAGCCCCGAAGTGCAACTTGCCATGACTGATGGGCATAACTTCTTTTCGTTCCGCAGTGGAGCCGCCGATAGCCCTTCGGACGCTCTTAGGTTCACGATCGCGTTCGTTAATTCCAGAACCCGCCATTCATATGCTAGAATTGGGGTGCCGAACGAAGTGGAATGTGGCATTCCACCAGCGCGGGACCAAGACAGCTGCGCCGGCTGCCAGCGCCCTTCCGGACGGTCCTCGCGCAATGTGCGGGCCCACTACGAACCTTCGGACTGTGACGAGGAACTCGCTGAGGCGGGGCGTGTCACTTAGGAATCAAAAGGATGGTGAAGGCGCTATCCTTTACGGTCTTTCGGGGGCGATGCGTCGCATCACAAGCCTTAGCTGTTCTTACCTGACTACGTGCTTGCCCACGTAACTTACCTTCTGCCCTCGGGCTCATAGCGATAAGCCCTTGAAGGCATCCGATGAAGTTTGCCCGCAAGGGGAAAGACCCATGCTGGGACAGCAGCGCGGACATTCATAAGCAAAGAAGCGCTAACAAGGAAGGCACCACCATGCGAAACTTCATGACACTCATCGCGGCAACTTCAGTAGCACTTTCATCTGCGACAGCAGCCTACGCGCAAACACAAAATCCCCTTCCCAAGGCTAGCGATGTGCTTGTCCGATATGGAGACGACGTGGAGGGCTGGACGGTCTATGCAAATCAAACCCGCGGAGATTGCTTGATCGTGCGCCAAGATGGGCCAAGTGCAGTGCAAATGGGCGTTACGGCAAATCAGGAGGTCGGATATCTTGGCGTGTTCACGAAGGTGGATATCGGGCTTAAGAACGGGAACACATCGGAAATCTTCGTCTCTCTCGACGGCCATCTCTATAAGGGTGTGGCCACCAGCACGAGCGGCGAACTCAAGGGCGGATATTCCGGCGGTTACATCTTGACCGACGACCCGAAATTCAAACGCGACGTGGCGAAGAAATATAAAATGACCGTGTTTCCGGACACCAAGGGAACCTTCGTCGTCGATTTGAAGGGGACATTCAAGGCTATGGCAGTGGGCCGCAAGTGCCTCCAACATTGACCGCCAGGGAATATTCCCACCCCATCTCCGCCACTGGCTTCGGCCAGCCGACAAAGTTTCGCAAAGCGCCGGCGTGTGAGATTGTGCGACGAAGCGCGCATGGCGGGCACCCATCGCGTTCATAGGCAGCCAGGGACGGGGAAAGCGGATGGTTCTGTTCTGCGGCTAGATGGTCTCCCACCCGATGTGGGAGCGCATCACGCCGAAGTCAAAGGGACCGCCGCCCGTCTAACCTGCGCGGCGGTATCATACGCTGTTGGTCGCAGCGCCTGGACCGGGTCCCTGCTTATTGAAGCAACGGTTTGTCACGGGCTGGGCGCGTTTCAAGGCGGACGAGCCAATTGCGTCGGGTCGCCGCCCTGGACACGCACGCGGTCCTCCATATGTCCCAGGGGCCTGTCGTCTTGACGGCGACGAGCGTCAGTCAGTGCGGCACGTCAAGGCCAGCCTTCCTCAGTGAGCCGAGGACGAATTCGACATCTTGCGACCGGAGCAGCCGCATCGAAAGGTCTTGCCGTATGTTCTTCACCAAAGCTGGTTGATTTTGATCAAGCCAGGCGCGTTCGCGCTCAGCAGCGACCTTGTCTCCGCCTTCGCCGAAAATCGCGGCTGCAAGCATGTGGTAGACCGGATTGGATGGGATCGGCGATTTTTTGATCCATATGGCTGCCTGCACATAGTCGCCGAGGAAATAAGAGCACATGGCCAGATCAATGTCATAGTAACCCACGGAACTCGGATTGCGTTGACGTGCTTGCCCAATCAGCGCGCACCCTTCATGCCAATTTCCCGACATCGCCAAGCGATCGCCATATTCGCCCAGAAGTTCGGTATCGTTAGGATTGACGGCCAAAGCCTCCTTGCCCACGCTCAATGCGGCATCAATTTCCTTCCTGTAATAGAGGGCGAACATTTCCGCTTGGCGTCCCCGGATGTTAAGTGGATCGAGTCCCACGGCCCGCCTGGCTGCGGTAAAGGCATGCGCGAGCGCGGCTGGCGACGAGGCGCGATCTGCCGAAAAGTCGAATCGATAGTCATCGATATAGATCAGCGAAAGAAGTCCCCAGGCGGTGGCGTAATTGGGGAAGCGATCGACCGACTTTTCGAGGCAGGTGCGTACCGATGATCGGGTTTCTGGATTGAGGTCGACCCGGTACGCATAAAAGGAAAGCGTGCAAGAATAAGCGGCCCAGTCATCGGGCGGGTTCTCGACGTGGTGGAATGCATCAGCCTGGAAGATGACGCCGTAGGTTTGAGCCAGGGTCGTCGTCACTTTGCGGGCAATGTCGGCTTCAGCCTGGAGCAGATCGGCAACCTTCATTCCGCCATCGTAGCTTTCGGCCCACAGAACCGAGTCGTCGCGCCGATTGATAAAGCGAACCTGAAGGCGAAAGGCATCGGTCGACAGGTTGACGCTTCCGGCAAGGATAAATCGCGGCGACGCAACCGATGTATCGTCGGCCTTTGCGGTCGACTCCATGACCACGATGTCCTTGAACTTGGAGAGTTGGCTGATGACCTCCTGCTTCAAGCCGCTGGCAATGGCAGCCGAGGCCGTCGTGCCCGCCTGATCCTCAAAAGCCTGCACAAGCACGCGAGGTCGTTCAGGCATATCGGGGCCGGCGCCAGGCAAGTGCCACCACCATACGATCGGGGCCAAGGCCACAAGGAGCGCCACAAGCACCCAGATCAGACTGGACCTCCTCCTCCGGACTGCCGGAGCAGGCACGACGAGGGATGCATCAGGAGTAGTCGGAAGCTCTGCAACGGGCGTTGGCGATCGCCGGGAGAAGACTGGAACATAGCCCCCTTTTGGGATCGTGATCAGGATTAGGTCGGCCTGCCCGGAGGTCAGATAGTAACGCTCGAGCGCGCGCCTGAGGTGGCCAGCCTCGATACGGACGATGGGATCCGTCTGCGCGTCGAACGACTCGCCGCGGCCGAATACCTCGGTCGCGATGGTATACGCCTTGATGCGGTCGCCACGCCCTGCCAGCGTTTCCTCCACCACATGGGTCAGGAAGCGGCGCTCGCGCCCGGTTGCATCGAAGTCCGCACTGGTGACGATCAAGGCAAGTTGGGCACGGCAATCCTCAACAGGGAGGTCATGCCTCCCAGTTGCGGATACACCCGCCTGTATCACCATACCCTCGCTAAATCCCGCACAACCGCGGTTTTATAATTATAACGGTTACGTGCTTGCCCACGTAACTTACCTTCCGCAGCCAACTCTTTGCAATACGATTGTATCAGCTCGATGAATTAGCGTCATGGCAACAGAAGACGGATCGTTTGACAGACAAAGAGCGATTTCGGCGGCAGTGCGCCGATTTCCTCAATTCGAATTGGCGATCCATCGGCTGATGGATCGGAGTGAGAGTTTTCGCGACATATGCGAGGAACTCGCGGACGCAGAGTTTGCGCTTTCAAAGGTCGATGAGGTCGCACCTGCACTACGCGGGGCCAGACGAGCTGAGTGGCAGGAACTGGTGGATCGGTTGGTTGGTGAGGTGGAAACAGTGCTGAACACAGATGCCGTCCGGAAGTCGGCTACCACTCCGTGGCCGCCACGATGAACGACCACGTAAAGAGCGTGGAAAACGGACCGATGCAGAGCGGATCTGGCGCATAGCTACTCGCCCTCATGCCGAGGGCGTGTCTGCGGGAATGGGGCGCTTAGACCTGATCAATGACTAAAACAATGGAGGAAATGATGACAACGAAGTTCACATTGCGCAACTCTATCGTCCTGGCCCTGACTTTGGCCACCTTCGTCCAGATAGATCCGATCTCGCTGGTTACGACAGGCTCACTGTCGACTGATGCGAACGCAAGGGTTGGTCGGCCGCTCACACCCGGAAGCGCAGCGGGTGTCGCGCGGCGCACGACACGGCGAACAATCCACAGAACACATGTCTATATCCGGACACTTCCTGCTGGTTGCGTCAAAACTGCGGTCAACGGAACGGCGGTCTGGCATTGCGGCGGCAAGTACTATCAGCACTCCGGCTCCCAGTACGTGGTTGTTCACATCAACTGATTGTGTGCATCGGCGGTATGAGGGGGCTTTGAGTGCTGTTGGTAAGCAATTCGAGAATCGGGCCTATTAATAGCCTCTTGTTGGCATTGGCATTTATCGGCTTGCTATCGGGCTGTGCGACCCGTCCGACGAACGTGCTTTTGCCGGTGGCTGATACGTCGCCGTCATCCAGCAAGATCGAGATGCTGGTAACGACGACCCGCGCGCGCTCTGCCAATCCGGCCGAGATGTATACGGGGGAACGCGGAAGCGCTCCCTCGTTTGCGGACATAACAGTGTCGATCCCTCCGGCATCGGTCCGCCAGGTGGGCGAGGTCGCCTGGCCGAAGAAGCTGCCATCAAACCCTGCGACCGATTTCGCGGTTGTGAAAGCCGAAGAACTAACACTGCAGACAGCGAAGGGATGGCTTCACGCCTCCGTCAGGAAGAGCCCGGATCACAGCGTTCTGGTCTTTATCCATGGGTTCAACAATCGGTTCGAAGACTCTGTTTACCGCTTTGCGCAAATCGCCAAGGATACCGGAACGGACAGCGTTCCGATCCTAGTCACATGGCCTTCACGAGGCAGTACGCTGGCTTATGGGTACGATCGCGAAAGCACCAACTACACCCGCGACGCCCTCGAACTGCTGTTCCAATATCTGGCGCGCGATCCCGACATAAAAGAGGTTTCGATCCTCGCTCATTCGATGGGCAATTGGCTGGCGTTGGAATCCCTGCGTCAGATGGCCATCCGCAATGGCGGCCTGCCGGCGAAGTTCAGGAATGTCATGCTGGCTGCGCCTGACGTCGATGTCGACGTGTTCCGCACGCAGATTGCAGATATGGGCAAACGGCACCCGCAGTTCACCCTTTTTGTCTCGCAGGATGACCGCGCCCTTAAAGTTTCGCGACGGGTTTGGGGCAATATCCCCCGGCTCGGCTCTATCAATCCGGAAGAGGCTCCATACAAAGAAGAGCTCGCGAGCGAGAACGTAACCGTCATCGATCTGACGAAAGTCAAATCCGGAGACCGTCTGAATCACGGCAAGTTCGCCTCATCACCGCAGATCGTGCAACTGATCGGGGCACGGATGGCCGGCGGTCAGAGCCTCACTGACAGCAGGGTCGGCGTTGGCGACACAATCGTACAAGCGACCACCGGTGCGGCGGCGGCAGCGGGCAGCGCTGCAGGATTGGTGATTGCGGCGCCCGTTGCAGCAGTTGATCAGAACACCCGAGAAAACTACGGCAACGAGGTCGAGAGTTTGACCGGCCCGCAGGGCCGCAAGAAAGCGGATGCTGGCGGCAAGAATTGCCCCCTGCCGACTCCGCCCACAAAAGGATGCAAGACATAGTGCTTGAGGGGACCGCTCACGCAAATTCGACACTGGGAGAAACGCGATGAGACTGACTCGCCGCAACTTTACGACAGGTTGTGCGCTTGCGCTGGGGCTCGCAGGACTTGGCTCTAAAAGCGCTAAGGCTGCGGACATAACTCCGTCTGAAGCGCGCGCGATCGCCAAGCAGGCTTACATCTACGGCTACCCGATGGTTGACGGCTACCGAATCCTTCACGCCTATTTCATCAACAGAAAGAGCCCCGAATTCAAAGGTCCCTGGAACCAGCTCGTCAACATTCCTCGTGTCTACACGCCCGATGACAAGGCAGTCCAGACGCCCAACTCTGACACGCCCTATTCCATGATAGGACTCGACCTACGGGCTGAACCGATCGTGCTTACCGTGCCGTCGATGGAAAAGGACCGCTATTTCAGCATCCAGCTCGTCGATCTATACACCTATAATTTCGACTACATCGGCAGTCGTACGACCGGCAACGATGGCGGCAGCTTCCTCATCGCCGCGCCGGGCTGGAAGGGCAAGCCGCCCAAGGGTGTCACAAAGGTGATCCGTTCGCAGACCGAGCTTGTGCTCGGTATTTATCGCACGCAGCTTTTCAGGCCGGGCGATCTCGACAACGTCAAGAAGATTCAAGCTGGCTACAAGGCTGAGCCGCTGTCGGCGTTTCTCGGTCAGCCTGCTCCGGCTGCGGCACCGGCAATTGATTTCACCAAGCCGCTGGTACCGGACCAACAGAAGACGTCGCCCCAGGTTTTCAACATCTTGAATTTCGTCCTGCAGTTCTGTGCAACCGACCCCTCTGAGACCGACCTTATGGCGCGTTTTGCCAAGATTGGTGTGAGCGCAGGGAAAGCCTTCGACGTGAACACTCTCTCGTCCAACATGAAGACTGCCATCGAGCAGGGGACGGCTGACGCTTGGGCTGAGCTCGCTAACCTTAAAAAGAAAATAGACGCTCGGGAGGTGACGTCTGGCGATCTGCTCGGCACCCGGGAGCATCTGAAGAACAACTATCTTTACCGCATGGCCGGAGCGGTGCTCGGCATATATGGCAACTCGAAGGAGGAAGCCATGTACCCGGTGTATACCGTGGATTCCGAGGGGCAGACGCTCGATGGTGGTAACCGTTACACGGTGCACTTTACGCCCGATCAGCTGCCGCCTGCCAACGCCTTCTGGTCGCTTACGATGTACGACTTGCCCTCAAGCTTGCTTGTCGCCAACCCGATCAATCGCTACTTGCTTAACAAGTCGATGCTGTCGCAATTCGTCAAGGATGCTGATGGCGGCCTGACGTTTTATATTCAGAATCAGTCGCCAGGTGATGCCGAGGAAGCGAATTGGTTACCCGCGCCCAAAGGTCCCTTCATGGTTGTCATGCGGCTCTATTGGCCGAAGCCGCAAGCGCTCGACGGATCGTGGAAACAGCCACCAGCGATGAAGACGCATTGAGATGCACGGGACTCTTTGCAGCGTGCGGCGGATCGCGATGGGTAAGGTCAACAAATGAACGCGAAACGCAAGCTATTCCTGATCGTAGTCGCGGCGATCGAGGCAGCGACGGGCCTCGGTCTTCTGTTGCTGCCTTCCGTTGCATTTGCTCTCCTGCTTGGATTGGAAAGCGCCGCAGTTGAAGCACTTTTTGTCGGCCGCATTGCGGGCGCTGCGCTGCTTGCCATCGGCGTCGCAAGCTGGATGGCGAGGAGAGACAAGGTAAGTCATTCACTATTCGGATTGCTCATTGGCATTATGATTTACAACACGGCCGTATCAATTCTCCTCGTCTATGCGACCGTGCTCTTAAAGATGGCTGGCCCCATGCTTTGGCCCACGGTTGTATTGCACGCGCTTCTTGCCGTCTGGGGTGGTCTGCTTTTAGGGGGGATTCCCAGCCAACTCCGTGGAGAAGCCGGTGACAGCCGGAGGATCCTTGAAAAGTAGGAAACGTCCACGTGGGCGTGTGGCACATCGCGTGAATCCGCTGCGATGCAATGCCGCCCGGGCACATTACGAGTTCGTGCCCTGCTACGACAGCGGCTCTGTAGCGCGATTACACGCTTGCCCCACGTAACTTACATTCCAGCGCCGGCCCATTGGGGCGTACCATTTATGAGTGTGCGCAGGCAGCAGTCATCGAGAGAGTCAGTGTCACCCTCGATGGTGGGTCGTTGGTTGAACGATACCGCGAGAAAATGGGAGGAATTAAATATGATGCGTAAACTCACTCTGGCGTTGCTTCTGACCGCTTCGTCGGTCGGGTTGTTGCTCCCATCTAGCGCCATGGCACAGGACGCCGCGCTCGATCGCACGGTCCTGCCGATCGCACAACCGCAAGTGCCGCCGGTCACCGAACTTGATGCCCGAAACGCCACTCCGCCGCCACCTTTCGCGGTGAAGGCGCCATCCATGGCACCCAACGTGCTCATCATACTCCTTGACGACATGGGCTTCGGGCAACCGAGCGCTTTCGGCGGCCCAATCCACATGCCGACGCTGGAGCAGCTTGCTGGTCAGGGGCTTAAGTACAACACGTTTGAGACAACGGCACTTTGCTCGCCAACACGGACAACGCTTCTGACCGGCCGCAATCACCACATGAACAACATGGGTGCCGTCGCCGAAGTGGCGACTGCCTTTGCGGGCAACACCGGCGTGCGTCCCAACGCTATTGCCCCAGTCGCGGAAATCTTGCGTTTGAACGGCTACGGCACGGCCGCCTTTGGCAAGTATCATGAAGCCCCGCCTTGGGAGATCAGCACCGCCGGCCCGTTCGATCGCTGGCCCACACACTCCGGCTTCGACAAGTTCTACGGCTTCATGGGCGGGGAGACCAATCAATGGGCGCCGCTGATCTATGACGGAACGGCCAAGGTCGAACATCCGCTTGTTCCCACCTACAATTTCATGACCGACATGACCGACCAGGCGATATCCTGGGTGAGCTCCGTGAAGACCCTCGCCCCCGACAAGCCCTTCTTCATTTATTTCGCGCCGGGCGCGGTCCATGCACCGCACCATGTGCCAAAGGAATGGATCGACAAATACAAGGGTGTCTTCGACCAAGGCTGGGACAAGCTGCGCGAACAAACCCTGGCACGACAGATCAAGCTCGGCGTGGTCCCGGCAGGTACTAAACTCGCCCCGAAACCAGATTTCATCAAGGACTGGAACGCGCTGACGCCTCAGGAGCAAAAGCTCTTCGCGCACCAGATGGAAGTCTATGCTGGCTTCGGCGAATACGCCGATCACGAGGTCGGCCGTCTCATACAGGCCCTTCGTGATAGGGGCCAACTCGACAACACCCTTGTGTTCTACATGGCTGGCGACAACGGGGCCAGCGCCGAAGGCGGGGCCAACGGCGTATTCAACGAGAACACCTACTTCAATGCAGTCCCGGAACCGTTGGAGGTCCAGCTCCAGCATATGGACGAGCTTGGCGGCCCGATGACCTATAATCATTATGCTTCCGGTTGGGCTGTCGCCGGCGACACGCCCTTCACCTGGACCAAACAGGTCGCGGGCAGTTACGGGGGCACGCGCAATGGAATGGTCGTGTCCTGGCCGAATGGCATCAAAGCGAAGGGTCAGGTACGCTCGCAATGGTCCCATGTAGTGGACGTCGCACCGACCATCCTCGATGCTGCCGGCTTGCCGGAGCCGAAGTCGGTGAATGGGACCGTCCAAATCCCCATGCAGGGCGTCAGCATGCGCTACTCCTTCGACGATGCTTCAGCGAAGGACCGGCACTTGACGCAATATTTCGAGATCCTCGGTAACCGCGCCATCTACAATGACGGCTGGCTGGCTGGGACCGTTCACAAAGCGCCCTGGGAACCAAAGCCGCGAGCCGCACTTGCCGCTGACAAATGGGAACTCTACAACACTCGTGCCGATTTCAGCCTGGCGAACGACCTCGCCGCCTCGAATCCGGCCAAGCTGAAGGACATGCAGGCACTGTTCATGAAGGTGGCTGCCGAGAATCACGTGCTGCCCATCGACGATCGCAGCCTTGAGCGGTTCAACGCGGCCCTCGCCGGACGGCCCGATCTTATGGGCAAACGCACATCTCTCGTAGTCTATCCCGGCATGATCGGAATGATGGAGAATGCCTTCATCAACGTGAAGAACAAGTCTTTCTCTGTCGAGGCAACGGTCGCGAACCCGAAGGGAGATGCGAGCGGAGTGATCGTTGCACAGGCGGGACGATTCGGCGGTTGGAGCCTGTGGCTGAAGGGCGGGCGCCCGACATTCACTTACAACTGGTTAGGTATTGAACACTACGACATCGCCAGTGATCAGCCGATCCCGACGGGCAATGCTACCATCCGCTTCGAGTTCGCTTATGATGGTGGCAAGCCCGGCTCCGGCGGCACCGGAACCATCTTCGTAAACGGCAGCAAGATTGCGCAGGGCCGGATCAAACGCACGCAACCTTATTTGTTCTCTGCAGACGAGGGCGCCGACGTTGGCATGGATGAAGGCACTCCGGTCAGCGAGGATTATCAGGTGCCGGCGATGTTCACTGGCACGATCGAACAAGTCACCATCGATGTGAAGCCGATTGCAGCTGCGGACCAGCCGAAGGTCGATCAGAACAATGCGGCCGGAGCCGCGAAGGAAGCCGACTTCGATTAGGGCGCGCTCTCGGAGAAGGTGCCTTTGGGCCCAGGCCGGACATTCTCCATTTGGCGGCCTCGACATCTCCCGAGGCCGCTAGTGTGGGCTCCAATTGGGTGAAAGCGTTTTCGTTCGAACCTTGAGTTGGCCCCACGAGGCATTGCATCAGATATGGCACAGGCTATGGCAAAAATTGCCGACACCGAACGAAAACTAGAGAGCTCCGTGCCGGACGATACACCGCGCAATAACATGGTGTGGATACCCGGCGGCACGTTTCTCATGGGTTCAGACAAGCACTATCCGGAAGAGGCACCAGCGCATCGCGTGACAGTGAGCGGCTTCTGGATGGATGTTTGTACCGTCACCAACCGTGACTTTGCTCGCTTCGTCGAGGAGACCGGTTACGTCACGATGGCCGAGCGGCCAGCGAACCCAGATGACTATCCTGGCTTGCAGCCGGACAAGCGTATCCCTTCGTCCGCGGTGTTTATCAGGCCCAAACAACGTATCGACCCGCGCGATCACTACAATTGGTGGGTCTATGTGAGCGGTGCCAACTGGCGTCATCCGCGCGGCCCGGCGAGTTCGGTCAAGAAGTTTGCCGCCCATCCGGTGGTACATATGGCGTATGAGGACGCCGAAGCCTACGCAAAATGGGCCGGCAAGAAATTGCCGACCGAGGCCGAGTGGGAGTTCGCGGCACGTGGCGGGCTCGATGGTGCCGAGTTCGTCTGGGGCGACAAGATGACCCCGGACGGCGAGCATATGGCCAACATTTGGCAGGGTGAATTCCCTTATCGAAACACGCTTGACGACGGGTTCGAGTACACCGCGCCGGTCGGTTCATTCCCGGCTAACGGTTACGGTCTCTACGACATGGCCGGCAACGTCTGGCAATGGACGACCGACTGGTACCAGGAGCACGGCAAGATCGACAGCCCATGCTGCACGATCGAAAACCCCCGAGGTGCGAAACGGGAGGACAGCCTCGATCCGGGACAGCTGCAGACGAGGATCCCCCGCAAGGTGATGAAAGGCGGATCGCATCTTTGCGCCCCAAACTACTGCCGACGATACCGCCCTGCCGCGCGGATGGCCCAGCCGGTCGACACGTCGACCAGCCATTTGGGCTTTCGCTGCGTTGCGTATTCACGCGGACCGATGCTGCCGCGCGGCGCAAAGTGGGAAGAAACACCATGACCCGACACGCTTTTTGCGACCGCCGTCATGTGGACGCAATGATTGCTTGCGGAAGTCGATACTACGGCAGGCGGATCGTGCGCCGCCTAGCAAGATAGCAAGGCTCAAACATGCGACAAACGTTCTCGTTCCTCAAGACGACCCTAATCGGCGGTCTGGTTGTCGTGTTGCCGGTCTGGCTGGTCGGGTTTGTGCTCATTCGCGGGCTAGGTCAGATCAAGTCGGCGATCGAACCACTGACGAACAATGTCACCCATGCATTTGCGCCGCCTATTGCGATCGCGGCGCTGGTGCTGCTGTTCTCGTGTTTCGTGATAGGCCTTCTCATCCAAACAGCGAGCGGTGGCAGGCTTGTGGGCACGGTCGAGAAGCGGCTCGCGGAAAGCCTGCCAGGTTACGGTCTATTCCGCGGCTTAACGCTGGGAGTGACGGGCGGCGGTGCCGACCACGCCGTGAAACCGGCACTCGTCGGTAGCGAAGACGATATGGCGTTTGGCATCATCATAGAGCGGGCAAACGGCTTCAGCACGATCTTCATCCCGTCTGCGCCATCTGCAACCTCCGGATCCGTTCGCATCATGCTGGACAGCAATGTACACCCACTCGATGTTCCCCTGCGAAAAGTGCTCAGCAGCATGTCGCATTATGGGGAAGGCGCGATCAGCCTGGCTGGCGCAGCGTTAGGGAAGCCTGTGTCAATTGATCGATGACTTTGGGCGCAACCCCGCGGCGCCAAAAGGCTGAATTCGGAAGGACAGGGACGTATGAAAACCCGGATTTTGCTCGCTGTTGGTTTGGTTACCTTCGGCCCGGTCGGCGTCGCCACTGCGGCAGACCAAATATATCCGGGCGCGGAGAGTGTCGAATACAAGGACGCTTCCGGTTGGACTTTCACGATTGCCGCATATGGTTGGCTTGCTGGTCTCAAGGGCAATGTCGGTGCCGGGGGGAGGACGGCACATGTCGACGCCAGCATTGGGGACGTACTTTCCAAATTCGACATAGGGGTCATGGGATTGGCGGAGGCGGCGTCTTTACAGACTTCAACTATGTGCGGCTGTCAGCGTCCTCCGATACCCCATTCGGCATTCTCGCCAGCAGTGCAGACGTCACGGCCCACAGCTTGATGTGGACAGCGGCGGCGGAATATCGGTTTGTCGAGACACCGCAGGCAAGTGTCGACGCTTTTGCAGGCTTCCGACTCTATTCGCTCAAGAACGAGCTCGATTTCAATGGTCCGGGCGTGCTGGCCGGCGTCTCGCTGTCTGACCAGCAGACATGGGCTGATCCCATCGTCGGGGTGAAGGCCCGCTACTCCATCACGCCGCAGCTTTATCTTACCGGTTGGGGAATGGTGGGTGGGGCAGTTTCTGCCGATGTGACCTGGGACGTGATGGCCGCTGCGGGCTATCAATTCAGCGACAAATTCTCTGCAGTACTTGGGTATCGCGCTTCCGGTGTCGACTACGAGAAAGACGGATTCGTTTACGACACCGTTCAACAGGGGCCTATCATCGGCGCCGTATGGCGCTTCTAAATTCGAGAATTTGAAGTCGCCTTTCTTGCGGCTTCCGGGGGTCGGCGGCCGGTAGAGCTTCGACGGGTCTGATGGGAGCAAAAAATGAAACGAGGCGATTTCGTCAAAGGCTTGGCTCTGCTTGGCCTATGCCCTCTCTGCGCCAAGCCCGGCTTTTCTTCGGAAAGTGCGCATTGGAGCTACGAAGGTAAAGCCGGACCTGCTCATTGGGCGACTTGGGTAGGGCAGATGCTGTTTGCTCGACCGGCACGCATTCTGAGCATCGTTTCTGAATGCCGAAGGATGTTCAACCCCTGCACCGAGACGGCCACCTGTGAAGAAACCGTTCGACCTAGGTAGCAGTTCTCGTACCGCAAGGTCTGGGGCACGGCAGCTGCAGCGTGCCCGCAGTCGAATTATCGGCGGGGTGTGTTCGCTTGCGCTTGCAAGCGCATCCGAAGTCTCGCGGCCGGGGAAGACGCCGCCGGAAGGCATCCACCCCAAATCGTCAACATCATGTCGATCGGTCTCTGACTGGGCGGATCACTGCTTGCCGGCTTTGGCATGGCCGCAGCCGCACGCCGCTCGATTCACATGGTGATGTTAGCCGCTACTGGCGCGATCAAGGCATCCCGCTCAGGCAGCATTGAAGGACAGACTCCGCCCGGCGTGATCAGCATACATCTGCGCGTCGTAGCCGCGACCTCTGCGGAATGCTCAGCCAGGTGCCGCTGATCCGGTCAGGGGCTTTGGGACGGCCTGAATGCCGTTTTCCTGAAATGCCTGGTGCACGGCGGTCAAAGCGGCGCGGCGGATCATGGACTGTCTGCCCGCTTTTGCCTTGAATTTGGCTCGGATGACCAGCGTGCCGTCCTCAACCTCGGCAATCCCCTGGCTCTTGAACGGCTCGAGCAGATCTCCAGCAAGTTCCGGGTTGGCCGAAATGTCCTGGCCGATCTTTTTGAAAATCTTGCGGACTTTTTCGACATCGGTGTTGAATGCAACGCGAAAAGTCAGTTTCTCGATCATCCAGTCGCGGCTGAAATTCTGGATCTTGCCGATCTCGCCATAGGGGATTGTCGCCAAGGCACCCCGCTGATGGCGCAGGGAAACCGACCGGACCGAAATTTTTTCCACGGTCCCCTTGGCGCCTGACGTTTCGATATATTCGCCGAAGCGGAATGCATCGTCGATCAGGAAAAACAACCCGGAGACTAGGTCCTTCACTAGCGTCTGCGAGCCGAAGCCGATGGCGAGCCCGAACACGCTCAAGCCGGCGATCAGCGGCCAGACATTGATCCCGATCGACACCAGGATCGAGAGCAGCGCCAAGGCCAGAATGCTCGATTTGCCGACCGCGCTGAGCAGCGGCACCAGCGTGCCCAGGCGTGAACGCGGCGCACCCGGCACCTCCTCGTCACCACCTACTACGTGCAACTCCGCGCGCAAGGCGCGAGCCGTCCCCGTGCCGACCACGTTCCACAGAAACGCCGCCACCAACGTGATCAGCGCCACACCGGAGGCGCCCTTGGCGAGCTCTCGCAGATCTATGCCGAACCCTGCAGCCAGCGGGGTCGCCCATAGCGTTCCCAACGTGGCAATCATGATAGCCACGATTGTGAAGCGTGCGGTCTGTCGCCCCGCCGCCGCCAAGATCGAGATGTCGGGAGACTCCAAACCGCGCTGCGCCCAGTTCCCGATCATTGCGTCGAGATGTGGCGCGGCGAGAAACATCAACGCGGTCAGTAGAACGGCCGACCCACGAAGCGATGCTCCCAGGGTCAGCGCGGCTTGAGTGCTGACAAAGGTGACGATCAGGAACGCTATCACGATTGCCGGCCACTTTTTGGCGAGATGGGTGCGCCAGCGGCTTCTGGGGCGCGGACCGGCGACGGCGACTGCCATCGTGCGTCTGTGCCGCCATACTGCCCATGCAAACAGAAGGTAGATCGGAATTGCCGAGCCTGTTCGCAGCAGATCCTCCAAGGCCGGCCCGACGCTCCAGATCCGCGACGTCCCGAGCAGCGTGACGCCGATGAGCGCAAAGCCAATAGCAAACGAGAGATCGCGCACGAGCGCCGTCAAATGGGCGGAGCACTCCGCGAACTCCGTTCGCCGCGATGCCATTAAGAGTGATCTGACGGTGGCGAGGATGATAAGGCCGAGCACGGTCGCTATGGTCCAAAGGTGAAGGGTTTGCAAAGGCAGGCCCGAACCGGCCAGCAGCCGCGCAGCAATGAAACCGATAACCAGCGCCACCACAGCAGCCGCCAAGCCCGCAAAGAATCTGCGCCATGCGCTGCTCTTGGCTCCCGCCTTCTTGAACCGCCGGGCGAGCAGGATGAACCCGCCCGCGACGAGCGCAACAACCAACACAATCTCGAACATCAGGGCTAGGAGAGACGTTCCCTCGGCCGCAAGCGAGGCCTTTAGGTTTTCAAGTTCGACGGAGGCGCCGCTTAAAGCGGCAAACCGCTCGGACAGTCCGGAGACGAATCGCTCGGCGAGCTGGTCGAAGCCCGAAACCAACGAAGTAACGTCTGTTTCCGCCGTCTTGTCCACGATTTCTGCCCTTTCAACCCCTCGGAAGCCAGGTCAGGCGGTCGGCCGCCGTCTCGCTATCCAACCGTCGAACAATTCAAGCTTTTCTGCCCGGCTGCCCTTGCCCCCGCGCGGTCGGAGCATACTGAACTTTGTCGGCCCAGAGCAAAACGACAGCGTCGTGTCATGGGTGTGATGTGCCATCAGGCGCGTTCTGACCATCACCAGGAAGACCTCCGGCCAGAGCCACAGGGAGCGCCCAACGCGATGAAACGATGACAGCTCAAAGCCCTTCCTTCTACGCCACGTCCCCCAGTCGTTTTCTGAACACCGCAGCTAATTGGCAATCGGACACACTCAACGGATTTGACGTTGCCTTGGTACCTGCGTTGCCGGCACACCGTCGGGCTGAGGTCCACGGTCTTGCGCCCGTCAACGTTTTTCTTGACGAGTGAATAGATTGTCGCGACCCATGAGACCCGAAGGCTGAGGCATGACGCAGTGGCCTCCCACTTCCGTGCCAACCGCGGACTGCTGAAATCCCTTCGCCTGTAAGCCTGCCGCGATCCTTTTGTTGCGCCGTTCCGAGTTCCAAAGCCAATGTAGAATAACGGAACGAGCCAGCAGTGGAACGTAAGTTACGTGGGCGGCGACGGACTCCTGATCACAACGCGCGCCGAAGCGGTTCGTGAACATAGAGATTTCTCTACTTCGATCCGGACCGTAGTGACAGGCCTAGCGCAGGAAGGCTCAAAGGGGCGCAGCTACGGCATTGGACCCTGAAAGTTCAACGGCCGCTATCGTCTTTCCCTTAATCACGAGCGGAAATACTGCTTGCTGCGCCTAAGCGCCGAAGCGGCTGATGCCGTTTTTCCTCCGGCCAATCACGGCCGAGGAGAACTTACATGGGCCATTCCCAATACGATGATGCCAGTCGCGAGCGCGCAGCTTGGAACGCTGGAGAAACGGTAGGGACAAAGCGTCCGCTCACACAGAAACAGATCTGGGCTGTTCGCTTCTTTCTCGATTGAGAGAGACGCATTCATGACCGCGCCCTGTTCGACTGGCGATCGACAGCAAGCTTCGCGGCTGCGATGGTCTGGATCAGGATTCGAGATCTGGTCGCCGGGCAGGAAATCCGGACAGTGCGGTCGTCGTGCAGCAGAAGACAGGTCGTCCGGTTCAGTTCGAAATGACCTGCGACGTCCGAGCGAGTATTCTGGCTTGGCTCGAAAGGCGCAGAGGAACGGTCGGGGACTATGCGTTCCCGAGCCGCATCGATGGTGCGAACTACATGAGCACGAGCAGTATGCCCGCTTGGTCGACGAGTGGGTGTGCGATCGGATTGCGTCCAGGAGAGTATGGCACTCACTCGCTTCGGCGCACGAAGGCATCAATGATCTATAAGGCGACGGGTAATCTCCGCGCGATCCAAATCCTGCTAGGTCACTCCAAGATCGAGAACACTGTCCGATATCTCGGCGTCGATGTTGAGGACGCGCTCCTGCTCGCTGAGCGAACCGAGATCTGACATTGGCGGTCAGGGTCGCACATCGAAGGCTGGCGATGCTGATATGAGACGCTCGCTTTACGAGGCGGCTTCGGGGCTGATGACGCGCTTCAAGGGCAGAGACGACGTAAAGAGCTGCGGTCGGCGATCGCCAAACGCTCTTGCCTCCGCAAGGCCTGTGCCGCTGTGGCGCGCAAGCTGGCAGCGATAATGCACGCCATGTTGGAGCGACGGAGCGTTGTATGTCCGGCGATGCCGCTGCGAACCGATGCTGCCCGGTGCGCTCACCAGAAGCATCGCAGGCTGCTGGGAACTCATCGATGAACGGCGCAACGGGAGTTGAAACGCATGGCACCCGCACGCTGACGGACGCCAACTGAGACAAGGAGATCCACTCCGGCGGATGAGACCGATGCAGACCAGGAACGACGAAACGCACGTTATCTTGCCTGTGGCCGCGCCGATCGAAAGACGGCCGGGCCGCGCTCGATTGCCTGTCACGCTGCTCCATCACTCCGATGGAAGAGTGCGCCACGACGGTTCCAGCGCTGCACGATTGCCGCCAAACACACCCTCGCAAAGCGCGGAAGACTGCACGGCGCATCGGGACTCGGCTGTCTGGTATCCGCCTCATATCGGTTATTGAGCCGACTACGGCCCGCATCCGAAAAGCGGACATCCGATCAGTCAGGCGATGGTTCTAATGGCCTTTGCGCGCAGATGTGCCTTGAGCTTGGCGAAGGTGCCGGGCGTGGTGGAAGTGGAGTTGGTTTAGGCCAGCTCGCCCTGGAGCTTCAGGTCCCACGGCAAGCATTTTTCCTCCGGTTCCCGCAGCCTTGTCATACGGCCTCCGAGAGGAGGGGCTGGGACCGCTCCTTCACGAGGGAACGGTCCCACCATTCTATTCCGCCTGCACGGTGCCTCGGCCGACGAGGCTGATGTCGTCCGGATTGATGAGGTCTGAACTCGTCCAGCCGGAAAGGTCATATTCGCTCATGCAGTCCTTCACGATCGATTGCATCGAGGCCAGATCTCCGGTCGCGGTGGCGGCGTTCAGGGTTTCGATCCTCAGGTTCTCGTAGTTGCCGGCATAGTTTCGTTCATACAGTTCGTGGCGTCCGCCGAATTCGGTTCCGATGGCGTCCCAAAGCAGTTTAAGCAGCTTGACGCGATCGAGCGCTGCATAACCGTTCGAACCGCGCACGAAGCGGTCGAGATAGGGCCGGATCGCCTCGCTCTCGAAATCGGCCGAACTCGACGGCAGGTAGATCAGGCCGCTGGCGACGTGCCGTTCAATAAGCTCCTTGATCCTGGGGTAAGCCATCGGTGCCAGCACGCGGTAGGCAAGGCCGGCATTGAGGTTGGGGAGGTTGTAGCCGTCGGTACCGTCCCATGGAACCGGCGATTTGACCATGGCGTCGCCGAGCGCATGGAAGGTGTTGCGCCATGCGATGACTTCGCCGACGCCTGCCTGGACGCCGCGGAAGTCCTTTGATCCCGTGGCCTCGACAGCCATCGAAAACAATCCGGCGATGAAGTCCAGTTTCACCGACAGGCGCGTCAGGCCATGCAGGGTGAAGCGCGGGACGAAGCCGGATGCCGGGAAGAACTGGTTGATCTTGTCGACGTCGCCATAGATGAAGATGTTCTCCCACGGAACCAGAACCTTGTCGAAGACCAGGATCGAGTCGTTCTCGTCCAGACGGCTGGAGAGCGGATAGTCGAAGGGCGATCCGGTTGCCGCCGCGTTGAACTCGTAGGACGAGCGGGCGATCAGCTTGATGCCGGGCGAGTCCATGGGCGCGGTGAAGATCAGCGCGAAGGACTTGTCCTTGATCGGGATGCCGTAATGGGCGATGAAATTGTAGTGGGTCAGCGCCGAGCCGGTCGCGACGACTTTCGCGCCCGACACCACCACCCCCTTGTCCGTTTCCTTGTCCACATGCATGAACACGTCGCGGACTTCCTCGATCGGGCGGTCCCGGTCGATCGGAGGGTTGACAATGGCGTGGTTCCAGTAGTCGAGACGTTCCTGGGTACGGGCATACCAGTTGCGGGCATTCCCGGCATAGTCTCCATAGAAGGCCGAATTGGCGCCGAGCGTGCCGAGGAAAGAAGCCTTGTAGTCGGGCGAACGTCCCATCCAACCGTAGGAAACCTTCTGCAATTCGGCGATCGCATCGCGCGACCTGACCAGATCCTCGGTGGTCTTGGAGCCGAGGAAAAAGGGGTGCGTCAGCTTCCCCGAGCCGGTGTCCGTCAACACGCCGATCTCGTTCTTCTTTTCGTGGAAGCGGTCGTACCAGCGCGCAACCATGCGGGCCGAGTTGCGGAACGCCGGATGTTGGGTGACATTCTTGACGCGCTCGCCATAAATATAGATTTCACGGCCGTCCTGGATGCTCTCCAGGAATTCGGAACCGGTGTAGGCATCGGTACCTGGTGCTTGGGTATCAAGCACCGGCTTGGCAGCCAGATTATGCATATCCTGTACTCCTCCATTGGGCCGGACCAGGCATTCGCTAGCCGGCGTCGGGCTTAAAAAAGGGTTCCTCTTCCCTTTCGAGGCCGGAGGCTACGCGCCGATTAAGTGCTAATGATAGGTATCATGCGATACCGGATCGGGTATCGCTGGCGCCTCCGCCTAGCGTTAGATTTCGTTCGTCGACGGTGCCGAGACGATGGCGCCCCCGGTCGCGAACATGGGAGGAGACCATGATTCACCGCAGACAGATCCAGACGTCCGTCCATCGTGAGGACGTACTCAGGCTTTCCGCCAGCGTCCTGACGATCGGGTCGTTCGACGGCGTGCATCGCGGGCATCAGGAACTGATCGGAACGGCGGTCGTCATGGCCCGCAAGCTCGGTGTCGCGTCGGTAGTCTACACGTTCGACCCGCCTCCCAAGGCGCTGCTGTGCGGCGTCCGGCCGCTGACGTCGATCGAGGACAAGGTGGCGAGGATCAGCCTGCTGGGACCGGACCACATCATCGTTGCTCGCTTCGACGCGGCGTATCGGGCCCGCACGGCAGGTGACTTCGTCGGCGAGATCGGCGCATTGACGCCGCGGGTCATCTGGGTCGGAGCAGACTTCCGGTTCGGTTCCTGCAAGAGCGGCGATCCGCTGCTCCTCGCTCGCTACTTCGACACCCGCATCCTTCCGGCCGTGCGTTGCGAGGCCGGAGAGATCATGTCGAGCTCGCGTATCCGCGCCCTGAGGGCCGCGGGACGCTCCATCGAGGCCGAGATCCTCGAAGGTTGGTCCGGCCGGTCATATGCGCGTGCTGTTCATGCAAGCGGAGGATCACATGTCACAGCTTGAGCAACGGACGTTCCGCGACGCATGCGGGCTTTTCGCCACGGGGGTCAACGTCATCACCACCCATTGGGATGGACACGACCACGGGATGACCGCCAATGCATTCATGTCGATCTCGCTCGACCCGCCGCTGATTGCGATCTCGATCGCCGAGAAGGCGCGCATGCTTAGAAAAATACAGGCCTCAGGCCGATTTGCGGTCAGTGTTCTGGCGTCCGGCAAGGACAAGATCGCCTGGCATTTTGCAGGCAAGCCCAATCCCTCGCTTCACGGTCTCTTCGATTCACTCGACGGGCTGCCGGTGGTCAGCGGCGCGCTCGCTACCTTTTCGGCGGAAGTTCGCGACGAGATCCTTGCCGGCGATCACACGATCTTCGTCGGCCACGTCCGGGCGCTCAACTGGGACAGCAATGCCGATCCGCTGCTGTTCTTCAAAGGCAAGTTCGGCGCGCTCGAAGACGCCCGCAAGGCCCCTGCAAGCATGCCGCAGATCGAAACTGAACTCATGTGGTGACCCCAAAAACAATCCTACGCTGCCATTCAAGGAGGAAAATATGCGCAATGTGACCCAGCAAAACATCTCGGACGTTGTGATCGCAGCCTTGTCTTCGGACATCCTGGCGCGCAATCGCCAGATTCTCGAGAATCTGATCCGGCACATCCATGCGTTTTGCATCGAAACCAAGGTGACGCATGCCGAACTGATCCAGGCCTGCCAGTTCCTGGTTCGCGCCGGCCACATCTCGGATGACGCCCGCAACGAATTCATCCTGCTTTCCGACATCCTCGGAATAGAGGTTCTCGTCGACATGCTCGACCACACCGTCACGGACGGTGAAAGCGAGTCGACCGTGCTTGGGCCGTTCTATCGCGAGAATCCGCCGGTGCTGCCGAAAGGCGCCTCGATCGTCCAGAAGAGCTTCGAAGGCTGTCAGAGCGTGCGCGTCAGCGGCACAATCAGCGACACGTCGGGGCGGCCCATTCCGGGCGTCATCATCGATGTGTGGGAAGACGCGCCGAACGGTCTCTACGAACAGCAGGATCCGGACCAGCCCGATTATAATTTGCGGGGCCGTTTCCTCACCGATGAAGAGGGCCGGTACGAATTCGTCGGTATCCGCCCGGCGCCGTATCCAATTCCCTACGATGGGGCGGCCGGCGAGTTGCTGAACTATATGGGCCACCATCCGTGGCGGCCGGGGCATATCCACTTCATGATCCAGAAGGACGGTTATCAAAGCCTGGTCTCGCAGATCTACGACGCCGACACGAAGTACCTCGACAACGATGCCGTCTTCGCCGTCAAGGAAAGCCTGATCGGCAAGTTGCACAAAGCGCCTGCCGGATCGGACACGGACCTGGTGATGGAATTCGACTTCAAGCTCAAGCCAAAGGCTGCCGAAATCGCCGTCGCGGCCGAATAACAGTCAGCAATCGACCCGCCTGGTGCTTGCCCAGGCGGGTTCTCCCGAGGGCAGCCGGTATGTCGATCAACGTCACCGAGAACATTCCACCCCGCGCCGCTCCCATCGAGCTTGGGCGCGACACGCGGATCAGATCGATTGCCGCGACCATCATCGAGGCGCCGACAGTCCGTCGCCACAAGCTTTCGAATACCGAGATTGCGCACCAAGGATTCGTCCTCGTACGCGTCCAGCTTGAAAACGGCGTTACCGGGATTGGTGAGGCCTCCACGCTTGGAGGACCGCGCTGGGCCGAAGAAAGCGTGGAATCCATCTGGGCCGCCATAGCGAACTACCTCGAACCTGTGCTGGTTGGTCAGAACGCCATGCTCTTCGAAGCCAATGCCGTGCGCATGTCCAAGGCCGCAACGCGCAATTTCGCGGCAAAAGCAGCGGTGGAGTCGGCGCTCTTCGACGCCGTCGGCCATACGCTCGGCCTGCCCGTCAGTGCCTTGCTTGGCGGACAGGTCAGAGATCGGATGGGTGTCATCTGGGCGCTTGCTTCGGGTGATGCCGGGCAGGAACTCGAGGAGGCGAGGGAAAAGCTCCGCCTGCGCCACCACAAGGATTTCAAGATTAAGCTCGGCTTCAACTCGCCGGAGGCCGACATCGTGCGCTTGCAACATCTTCGTGCCGGCCTGGGTGACGACGTGAAGCTGATCGTCGATGTCAATCAGGCGTGGACCGAGGCGCTTTGCATCCGGCTTTTTCCTGCGCTTGAGGAACTCAATGTCGCGTTGATCGAGCAGCCCGTTCAAGCAAGCCAACGCGAAGCGATGGCGCGCGTCGCGGCCCGCACGCGCATTCCGCTTCTCATTGACGAGGCCGCGTTCACCAATTCGGAGCTGGCCAGCGTGGCGACGCAGGCCTGCGGCAGCGTCTATTCGCTGAAGCTGGTCAAGAGCGGCGGCCTCCTGGAGCTCAAGCGGGCCGCCGGCATTGCCCAGGCGTTCGGAATCGAGCTCTACGGCGGTTGCCTGCTGGAGAGCAGCATCGGCGCCGCGGCCCACATGGCCGTCTTCTCGACACTGCCTCGCCTCGAATGGGGAAGCGAACATTTCGGCCCGCGAATACTGGTCGAGGATCTCGTCGCTACGCCGCTGGTGTTTGAGGACTTCGAAATACGCGTGCCGGCCGGGCCGGGGCTCGGTGTGACGCTAGACGAGGACAAGGTGCACATGATGGCGCGTAAGATGTGAGACCGACCATGCCGCGCGTTCGAAACTTACGCCAGCGACTCGACGACATGGCGGCCGCCCTCGAGCGGAGACCCCATTTGCTGCGGCTTGGCCGCCTCTTCAACGAAACCATCCTGATCGAGGTCGACCAGGACGAATTCTACTTGACCTTCGAGAAGGGAAGGGTTGTCGAGATCAAGGAAGGTCCGAGCAAGAAGCTTCCTTGGCGGTTTGCGCTGCGAGCGAAGGGCGATGCATTGCTCGAATTCTGGCAACCTCTGCCTAAGCCGGGTTTCCATGACATTTTCGGGCTGGTGAAATACGGAAATGGCAGCATCGATGGCGATATCCTGACGCTGGTCAAGAACTTGCGGTACTTCAAGGAATTCATGGCGTTGGGACGCAAGGAGGGTTTCTCATGAAATCTTCGATCGAGCCGATCGTCGGCCGCTATGTCAATGTGACGGTTGGAAATGCCCGGCAGCGCATCTACTTTGAGGAAGTCGGCCAGGGCCGTCCGGTCGTGTGCCTTCACACGGCGGGCGCCGACACGCGGCAGTGGCGGTCCGTCCTGAACGACGAGGCGTTCACCAGGTCCCACCGGTTCATCGCCTTCGACATGCCCTGGCACGGAAAGTCGCTGCCGCCGGAGGGGTTCGAGACCGAGGAGTATCTGCTCTCGACCGAGACCTACATGGAGACGGTGCTGGCATTCTGCCGTGCGGCAGGGCTGGAAAAGCCTTTGCTGGCCGGATGTTCGATGGGTGGGAGGATTGCGCTGCAACTGGCAGCCCTCCATCCTGAATCCTTTTCGGGTTTCATCGCGATCGAGGCGTCCGATTTCCAGCCGGCATGGTATGACATCGACTGGTTTCACCGGCCCGATGCGCATGGCGGCGAAATGGGCGCCGCCCTGGTCTCGGCCAACATCGCGCCGCAGGCGCCTGACGCAGAACGTTGGACCACACTGTGGATGTTCATGCAGTCCGGGCCTGGCGTTTTTCGGGGAGACCTCAGCTTTTACACGTCCGATGACAGCCTCGTCGGCCGGCTCGGGTCCATCGACACGCGGCGCACGCCCGTCCATATCATGTGCGGCGAGTACGACATGACCTGCGCTCCTGAAGACGCGCAACGCACGGCAGCCGCGATCAAGGGTTCCACTCTTGCGATCATGAAGGATCTTGGTCATTTTCCGATGAGCGAGAACCCCGCTGCCTTCAGGGTCTATTTCAAGGAGGCACTGGAAAGGGTCACGCGGGTGCCTGTGCGCCTGATGGATGCCTGACGGACGGCGATGGACTTCAAACGGCTGAGCTATTTCCTGGCAGTGGCCGAAGAACTTCATTTCGGGCGCGCCTCGGCGCGCCTCGGAATTGCTCAGCCTCCATTAAGCCGACAGATCGCCCAGTTCGAAAGGGAGATCGGCGCGGCCCTGTTCGATCGCAGTCGCAGCCAGATTCGGCTCACCCAGGCAGGCGAATTGCTGCTGGAGCGGGCGAGGGAAATCCTCGAACGCGTCGACCAGACGGAACGTGAGGTGATGCGGATCGGGCAGGGCGTCGCGGGACGCCTGCGGATCGCGTTCGTCGGAACGGCAACCTTCGGTGTTCTGCCCAACATCATCAGGGCTTTCCGCGCCGCGCATCCGGATATCGAACTGGCGCTTTCGGCCATGAACAATGCCGAGTTGCGACGAGCCCTGATCCAGCGGGAAATCGACATTGCGGTGGCGCGCCCGTCGATCGAAGACGCGGAGGTCAAATCCGAAACGCTCATGAAGGAACCGCTCGTGCTGGCGCTTCCCGACGGCTATGCCAATCGTGAGCAAACATTCCATCTCGCAGATTTCAAGAATGCTACTTTCGTCCTCTTTCCGCGGCGCCCACGGCCAAGTTACGCGGACTATGTACTCGACGTATGCAAGGTTGATGGCTTTGTTCCTGCCTTGCAGGTCATGGCCCAGGACTATCTTACGGCGATGAGCCTTGTTTCGGTTGGCGTCGGCATCTCGATCGTGCCAGCATCGGTCAGCGAAAATCAGCGACCCGGTATTGTTTATCGGAAATACGAAGGCCACAATCCGGGAACCGAGCTTTCACTCAACTATCGACGAGACAACCGCTCGCCGCATTTATTCGGCTTTCTTGAATTGGCTCGGAAAATAGCGCGGGCTTCGCACTCGGGTCCGCCGGTCTGAACACATCGCGTTGGCAATGCGATGATCGCGGACATGACCGAAGTGGAACTGGTTTAGCTCAGGGCGTCGCCGCCTTGGCTTACGCTGACCTGTGGCGTCTAGCGCTGGAGGTTGCGCAGGTTGCCGGCAAGGATCAGCGCCGCGCCGCCAGTGTGAAATACCCATTTGAACACTGAAGCGTTCTTGGCCGGGTGTGACCAAATGCACGGCCTTCCATCGCGTCGCTCAGCGGCCACCGCTATGTTCGCTTGTTTTGTCGTCTTCATGCCATTCCGCAGCGAACGCCAGCTTCCCTTTCGAAGCCCAGGTGTCGCGCGCGTGCACGGCTTCATGGCTGCGCAGCTCGGCCGCAATCCAAAGTAGTGCGCCGTAGATGATGGGGCGATCTTCATTGGTAAGTTCGACGATCCCTGCCTTGACGACGAGACCACCGAGCTCGATCAAATGTCGGGTACGCTTGCGGCGCTCCACCTGCCAAGTGCGCATGTCATTGCGAGCTCGAGTTGCCTGATGGCGATTGCGCGCTGCCTGGTTGCGCCTGAGCGCTACGCAGGTTGCGCTGAGATCCCGGCACAGCTCGCTGTGGCCTGCTCTCGAAAAACATCGCTCCACGCTTGGCCCATGCTTCTCGCTTGGCGGTGTCCTTCGTCTCGGCGATTGCGACCAATGCGCCGGCCAGTTCGTCGGTGCTAAGTTGGTCGGCGCCAGTGGCGATCACCAGCTCTCCAAGCTGCTGCACCTTTCGCGTTTTGAGTTCCCGCGCCTTTTCTTCCAGCGCCTTAAGATCGGCATCCGGGGTCTTCTCCACGAGCCTGCGCAGGTTCATCATGTCGTCGGTCATCGGTGGTCCTTCCGAAATGGGTTGGCGTCAACAACCAAACCCTACCGGAAAGCGCCAATGACCACCGACACGCCGCTCACTCGCTACTGGGCTACTAACGGCGCGCTCGCGAGCGGCTTCGCCACCGCCGAGCTACACCACCTCGCGGGACACGACCTTCTGGGTGCGCCTCAGCCCGAATTGCGTGTGCTTATAGCGCAAATTGGGACACTAGAGTCGGCTTTGGGAAGAATTTGAGGAGACTTCAACTTTCTGGCGCGCGCGCTCACCCGGTCGTGGACGTCAGCGCAGGATTTTCGGCGTTGGTTGAGTTCCGCAACCAAATCGTCGGATAAGCGACGTACGGACATCTGTCTCGTCAGCAGGACTAGCTTTGCCGTCTCCTCGAGTCCCTCCGCAGCGAAGACCGCGTCTCGGAAACTGCGGCCTGATACAACCGGACCATGATTGGCCAAAAGCACCGCTGCATGGTCGGGCGCTCGTGTCCTTACGAGGGCACCTGTGTCGAGTGTAGGGTATGAGAGGCACACGTCCGACCCGCATCACGACATAAGGCGTGATGGGCGGGATCATATCCTGCCTCGCTCCACGTCAAAGCAAGACGTTCAAATTTGAGCCTCTGCACTCATGCTTTGTCGAGAGTATCTCCAATAGTCTTTTAAACCTGCTGCGCCGTAAGTTTTAGCCGTTTTGATTCGCCGCGGCGACGATGACGACGAAATAGGAGAACGCAAATGACTCGCAGTCATGTTGAACGTCTTGGAGAGTTCAGGGAAATCCTGGTCGCGACTCGACGCGAAGGAGTTCGTAACGTGCACCATACTCGCGACGCAATGCGGGCAAGTGGCTTTCAGATCGGAGACAGCGATGGCTCCAGCTATGGAGTCCAGCTGAAGGCGCTCCAAGAGGAAATTGAGGCAGTCGATCGCGCCATCGAAGACGAGAAGCGATTGGCCGCAGCCCTCGAGAGCGCGGCTCAATCCCGCCGACCGACAAAGCCGAGAATCGTGAAGGGAACTTAGAGTCACGTACGGCCGTTGGTGCACGTCGCGTCGATTGTCGAGCTCGTCCCACCGAGGCGAGCGTCCCGAACATTATCCGTCATCAACCTTCGGGAAGGAACGGCTGAAGCCGCCCTGCCAATGTCGCTGGCTGATCAGCCTTATCTTCCTCGTCGATTTTGCCGTTTCCATCGTTGTCGATGCTTCGCTAATCTCGTGAACGGCCTTCTGCAGGTGTCCGAGTACGATCTGAAACGCGATATTTGGACATGGGATCACGAGGGCCAGCTTCTGGCGCAAAGCGGTCGGCACTACCACTGGAGATGTAAAGAGCGGCTTTCTAGCCCATCATCCCGAAAGCGGAGCGTTCCGCTTCCGGCCTCGGAGTGACATGGCAGCTTTGCGCCGCAATGTGGTCATTCCGGCCGACTTGCCGCCTACCAAAAGCGGCCATGCTTTTGCCGACACTGGGGTCGCGCGCCACGCTCGGAGCCGGCTGGGTACTCGACTTCGTACGGTGTCATCGTTCATTTCGTCTCCTCGAAGCAGCAACTGCCGGCAGCCCCCTTTGCCATTTTATTTATTCTCGCTAGAGAAAAATGGCGAGCCAAATGACCCGCCACCGTCCACTATATGCAGTCAGCCCGCTCCGCCGACCTGTTTGGTCATTTTGCAGAAATTGCTATGCGACTTGGCGAGTGTCTCATCGCCGCATTCCTTCATTATTCCGGCGCGGGCATTTTCCTTCATCGCGAACCACGCGACCTTGAATTCCTTCTCGGATTTCATGGTCTTCATGCCTGCATCGGTGAAGAAGGGCGACATTTTTGCCGGATCGTCGAGCGCCGAGGTTCCGTTGTTGCCGCCGGCCAGTGATGCGCCGGTCATCATCGTGAGCGCCAGAGCACCCATGGAAAGCATCTTGATGTCCATAATCAATTCTTCCTTTTGACTTTCAGATCGTCAAAGCTACGACCACGGGAATAACGGGTCACGACAAAAGTAGTTCCAAATATTTATTAAAATAAAGTCAGCTATTATTGTAAGATTATGTACGGGAAGCTCTTTCTTCCATGACCTCAATATTCCCGGGCCAAGCGGGCGCTTAGCCAGGAAATTTGGCGGCGCGGCGAAGCAGGGACCATGGTGAGGCTGTCAAGCCAGCCCTCGAAATATAGGCAGCACCTAGATCCGGATATGTGGTACGGGTCTCGCCGGGCGCTAACCTCATCGTGGGGAGCCGGCGACGGGGCTGGTGGTTGTGGGTTTGGGGCCCGACACTGCCAGCCTGCCCTCAGAGGCACTATCACATACGGCAAGACTTTTGGACTGCCGGTTAGCAGGGCGATGAAGAATGGGCGTGGTCTGCCATTTCTAGCGGTCATCCCCCAGTCGGGCGGTTCGATACAGCTGAGGACGCCGCCGCCTCAACAAGCCGATGGCAGCGGCTGAGCCCCAGGCAAGGGTACGAATTGACTCGCTAAGCGATCGTCGCAGGAGTAGCGTCAAAATCGTCGCTCGATCTGGCAAGGCAACGAGTGCTTGGAAGAGTCGATCACGCTTTCGCCCCATGAGGGAAAAGCAGATGCAATTCGACGCTTCGCTTGATTCCGAGCAACTTTCAATGCTCGCCACAGTTCTCGACGATTACTGCGATAAGGCTGGAATTCCCCAAGACCACCCGGCAAAGCAACACTTCGGGCGGCGGCTCTTGAGTTTGTTCCGGTCTGGAGTCATCGAACCGGCGCGCCTGACAGCCAAGATGAATTCTGGGTACGAGGAATGGCTGGGTGAGATCGGCGCAACCGGTCACTTCAAACCGCCCAAGCTATCATCGGACGACCAACTAAAAGGCGACAATATCTTGCCGGGATCCGACCGCCGAAGCAGGCCTGCACCTAGGACTCGCGGATTTTCCCACTAGGTGGCGATTCCGGTTTCATGGAATATTTCGTAGGTAGGTGGCTGCGCACAAAAAAGGCTCCGCGCAGGGCTGGCTCGCTAGGTGACGGCCTTGCCGGTCACCTTTTTGACCGCCTCCCATGGAGTTATAGCCCGCCGTCACGCAGTGGATCACAACCATGTCCCCCCATCTCTTCTCCCCTGCAGGTCTTCATCTGATCGCTCCTTGGAGCGCTTCTTGTTCGTGTGAGTTGGTTCCACAGCGGCTCTCAGGCAGCTCGCTTTCCAAAAAGGAAGGCCGGTAGTCATGACAAAGAGAGGGCTTAGAAAATGTTCGAAGTTTTTGCCCTGTTCATGCTTTTTTGCGCCTGGATTTCGCAATCTCTTCATTAACCACTTGCGCCGAGAAGATGGAGCCAAAAGCCGCAAGAAGAGTTACGCCTGCATGGAAAATTACCGACATAGATTCTACTGCCACATTGAGGCCGGTGGCACGTGGGGTGTCTGGGACCGCATCGCCAACAAGCCGGCGAGATTGGGAGGACACGATCTCCTCGGCTGCACGTCCCAGCGAGCTGAAGCTGCCGAAGGCGTTCTGACTCGGATTTATGACAGCGGATTGGAAGCGCTCGTTGTTCGCATACGCTAGAACCGCTTGTCAGATCGGCGCGTGTTGAGCGCTTTGTAGCGGAATGTGAAAAACCCGACACGGATAGCATCATGGCGTTTCATTATTCTGGGCGCTGATCAGGCTCGACCGGAGCGATGGCGCGGGACGCAAGTCTAAACAGGCCGTCGACCATTGGCTCAAGCCTGAGCAACTGGGTGAGGTGGTTCGACCGATGCCGGCTGCTCCAACTAGGCAGTCGGTCATAGACTCCGGAGAAAGCTACGGTCGGGTCGAGCGTCTCTAACCTTCAGATCCGATAGGCATTCGTTCTCGCGCTCTGCATGATCAGGTTGAGCTGTTTGCGAAGGGCCGTGCCCTCCATCTGCTTGAGATCATAGTCTTCAGCTTTCAGCTTTGTTCGCAGCTCGTCGAAATTGGCGTAAACCCCAGATTTGGCGAGTTCGAAGGCGCGCTCAAGTGTCGTTTTGTTTTGATCCATGACGCCAAGCTTATTGGGATTCGGCGTGTGGCGCGACAGGCGGGTGACGGCGGAGGACAGGTGGCCAATGTCAAAGATGTGCCGCCTGTTCGCTTTCCGCGGCTCGCATTGCGAGCCTAACAATCGACGATGGCCTGCAGACTGGGTAGGCCGCGCCGTTTACCTCCGCCGCCTGCATGGCTCGATCTGGGCTATGTGCAGGAAAGCCCGCCACCTTGCGGTAGCGGGCTTCCGAGACACGCGGCGCCATCGTCAGCACCGGACGCCGTTTTCAGTACGGCGAATTGCACTGCTGACGAGGACCGTAATTGGGCTGGAACGTGTTGTCCGAAGCGCGATAGCTCCGGTACCGGTCGTAGCACCACTGCACATGCGGGTTGCCGCGATACACGCGGTTGTTCTCGCTGTTGACGATGGCGCCGGTGATGAGCGCGCCGGTGGCGAAGGCCGCTAGCGGGAACCAGTAGTCGCCGTGACGGCGATAGCCGCGATGGTAGTCACGGGAGCCGCGATGGCCATTCCAGTATGTGCCGTCATTCTCGGAGAAACTGCGATTTCGGTTGATGTTCCGGTGCTTCATCCAGGGCTTGTAGTCTACCGATTGTATGTTGGCAGAAGACGGTTGCGGCTGGGATATCCGCGCAGCAGCGGCGGGCACGGCGGCGGCGGCAAACGACACTGACAATGTGGCCGCCAGCAAACTCGCTACGATGTTTTTCATGGTCTTTTTCCTTAAAGGGTGGTTGACGTTCCCTATGGATTTGAAACGACCCAAAGAGACTTTCGTTCCATCATAACTTCGCAATACAAAGAAAAAACAGGCCTATTTTGAAATACATGGCGACAGCATGGTTATTAACGGGTCGATTTATTTACGATTAACTTTCTCTTTTTTGATCGAAACGACCTTATTTCGGACAATATTCATGAATCGCTATGTAATAGCTCGCATATTGGGATATGACACCTTATGTGTGGAAGGGGCCCGCGTCTTTCCTGCAAGCTGGGCTTTGAGAGATTTTCTCGCGCGTTTGCACACCTTAAGGGAGAAGCGTAATGGCCTTCAAAGGCTCGGTGGATCCAAAGCGGCTTTCGCTACTTACCAAAGTGCTCAATGATTATTGCTGCCAGGCTGGCATAGCGGTTGGGCATCCGGCCAGGGAACGTCTTGGCCGTCGGATCGTAGAACTGTTCCAGAGCGGAATCCACAACCCAGACGAGCTACTCGGGGCCTTGAACTCCGGCTACGAAAAATGGCTCGGCGAAGTTGGCTTACCGTCTTCTTCCTCCGAACACGCTGCGTCATTGGCCTCGCACGCCGCACCGCCGGCACCATGCTCACCCATGCCAGTTGAGGCTCGTGGCGGCGGAGCATCGCGCTTTGCTCAAGCAGATTTGGTGGATCGCTCCCCTACAACGCCGCCACGCTCCACCGGACTAAATACCGCCCGGAATGAAGTTTCTGGGAGCATGAATGGGAGGTCTTCGGAGACTGGGCCAAGCCCAAGGACTCCAGAGCCCCGCCTGCGGGACGGTGAAGCCGGCATTATCGAAAACAACGAAATGTAGGCAGGGGGTGGGGCTTCTCGTCACGTACTGCACGATTGTCCGCTTTGATACCAGCTGCACGGCTGGCCGCGGGCGCGTCTGTCATTTTGTGCTCAGCGAAGAATGAAGCCGGCTAGGAAGATCGTACCGAGAAGTGACAGCGGAACGGCAAGAAGCCAGGAAGCCTCCAAGATCGTGGTTTGCCAAGAGTGCATTTAGGCCTTCCATTTGGGTTGCTGTTTCATAACGGACAGACCCAGTTGGTGGTTCCGAGTGCTCAAGCGGCAGGCTGTTCCCTATGCCGCCCGCGGTATGCGCGACGTGAATGTCGCCCTGGTGATCGACACACTGGTGCCGCTGCCGTCGCTGATGATGTCCATTCGGGCCTCGAGCTGCTTCACCAAAGCCTGGACAATAGCCGTTCCGAGGCCAGCACTTGAAGTTGCGGCGGCCTTGCCGGCGCCGTTGTCCGACACCGTTAGCTTCCAGTCGCTGCCGTCGGTCTCGTAAGACACCTGGATCAGCGCCTTGGCCTTCTCCATCGGAAAGGCGTATTTGATCGCGTTGAGAACGAGTTCGGTGACGATCAGGCCGAGGCTCACTGCCTTTTGGGAGTCTAACCAGCCACCTTGAGCCGTGACGTTGACCGCGATCGGTTGGTCCTCACCGACCATCGAGGAGGCTAGGCTGCTGCACAACTTTGACAGATACGACACGACGTCGATCTCTTCGACACCAGCCGAGGTGTGGAGATGGCGTTGCACCTCGGCGACCGAAAGCACCCTTTGATGGGCGTCCTTCAGATGCTGGCGGGTTTCCTCCGAGGTGGCGGAGCGGGCCTTCAATAGAAGGATGCTGGCGATGATCTGCAGGCTGTTGGCAACCCGGTGCTCCATCTCGCGCAACAGCACATCCTTCTGCCGCACCAGGTCTTCTGTGCGTCCAAGAAGTTCTTCCTTTTCCCTCTCTATGACGCGGCGGGCCGTTATGTCGTTGAAGGCAAGCAGGATCGTCACAGCCGAACTGTGGTCGTAGAGAACCTTTCTGGCGTTGAGCAGCATCGTGCGGCGGCCGATAGCCGGGAAATCATGCTCGACCTCGAAACCATCCATGGCAGTCTTCTCGGGAATGATCGTCTCCAGGAGCAGTCGCAGCGCCGGAATGTCCCACTGGCCGCCGCCGAGAGCGTAGAGCAACGAGCCGAGCGTCTGTTCCGGGTCAACCTTGAAAGTCTCATAGAAAGAGCGGCTGGCCGCAAGGACATGAAACTTCTCGTCCAGCACGAGCAAGGGCTCGGCGATCGTATTGACGATGGCCTGCGCCAGTGTCTGAGCATCGTCGAAGTTGGCAGTGGGATGGAACAAGGCGTGAAGCCGATCTGAAGGCGTTTTGCCTTCCTATGCGGCAGCCTACACCGTCGCCGCCTCTGTGTCGCGAATTGAATCTGCCTCGGCATGAGGTTCGTCAGCGTCGCGGGCGCGGTAAAGCTCGATCAAGATTTTCGTCGTCCTTACCCGTTGCGACGTCTGGTTCAGGCCGTCAACTCCTACCCATGGGAACCGAAGCATTGCCGTTCGCGGCGAGCTTGATCGGGTTGCCGACCCCGCTTTCAGGTACCTTTTCCTTCTTCGGCTTTCCGATCTCGCGATTGCTGTGTTTCTGTCCCTTAGCCACGGCCGAATGTCCTTTCGATGAGGGTTGCGCCGTCGTCGGATTGCGAAACGCGGACGGGTTCGAGGTTGTCCTGTGTCGTGACCCGCTCATGACGCTCGTCATCGTTGCGGATCCGATACGGGGAATCTTCCCTCGGTGGCAGCGTGCCGGTGATGCGATAGACTTCCGAGGTGCTCGCGAATGTGCCGAAGCTCCCGCGATGGACAGCCTGACTATGGCAAGAAGATGGGTTGCAGCGGCAGCTCGGATAGGGCGGCCGCCGTGTTAAGACGCAACATTCCGCTGGTCGCGTCCAGCAGGCTCAGACCGGTCATGGCATCGCCGTCGCAACGCGCCGGAATGCCGGTAAAGACTTGAAAGATGGTCCAGGAGCGGTCGGCTTCGATACGACGGCCATATTGATGGTGCATGGAATCCTGGCTGGGTGCACCGCCCTCGTTTTCCCAGGTGCTGATCGCGGCGGAAATCGGCTTCCGTTCGGTCTCCTTGAGGTGCGCATTCATCGTCATTGCCTTCCTTCGTTCATCGCTTCCGAACCGATGATGCCAGAGTAGTGCATTACGCCGTTCGCGTCGGTGATCGTCATGGAGTCGGCGCACTGTGGCATGTCGAGGGTCCGCGCCAACAGCCGCCCGGCTGCGATGGCGCCGTCAAGATCGTCGATCTCCACGGTTTCACGACCGATGACGGCATGGGCATCGTCGGCGTCACGGGTCTTGTAGAATTCGATCACGATCTTCATCGTTCTGCCCACCGGTCTCCCCCTCGCAGTCCTCAGGCCCTGCCATTGCCACGCGAAGCCTTGCTGTTTGTGGCGAGCTTGATGGGATCGCTGAAGGCGCCTTCAGGCTTGGGCAGCACCTTTTCCTGCTTTGGCTTCCTGATTTCGCGATTGCTGCGTTTCTGTCCCTTAGCCATGGCCGAATGTCCTTTCGATGAGGGCTGCGCCTTCGCCGGATTGCGAAAGGCGGACGGGTTCGAGGCTGTCCTGCGTCGTCCCCCGCTCATGCCGCTCGCCATCGCTGCGGATGCGATACTGCGGCGAATCTCCCATTGGTGGGAGCGTGCCGGTGATGCGGTAAATTTCCGAGGTCTTTGGGAATGTGCCGAAATTGCCGCGCAGGCGCACAGCCTGGCCGACTGCAAAAAGATGGGTTGCGGCGGCAGGCCGGATCGAGCGGGCGCCGGGTTGCCGGGCGGTTGTAAAAATCATGGTTGTCTGTCCTTTTCGAGTGCGGCCTCGAGGTCCGCCGGATTGATCGGCACCATCTGGTGCGTCGATCCGCGCATCCCGATGCCAGGTAAGTGGATGAAAGCGCCGACACGTCGCCAGGCAAGCCAGGAGGCGCCCTCGATCGCTTCCTCGTCATGGTCGACGCGATAGTCTCCAGCTGGTTGCAGCGTATCGAAGTCCGGCAGCCGGAACGGCGCGGAGAAATGAACGAAGGTCTGTGTGGTACGGCTGGTCATGGTTGCGACTTTCGCAGGAGCACGCGAAGGCGCCTCCTGCATTCCCATCGGAACCGGAACGATGCCGATGCTGCCAGTACATCCGTGGTCAGCGCCGGCGTCTATTCCAGGGTTCGAACGGAGCGGCGCGGGCGCCAGCCGCTATCGAGAATTCGGTGGTGAATGGCGGGTCTCTGACGCCGCAAAAGCCAAATCGGCCAAATCAACGAGCATCTTATGTGCGCTTCAATTAAGTTGTTAACAAGGCACGACGGCAATTTTATTTTCGACCCTGAATTAAAAAGCTAGAATCATACAAAATAATCATTCGTCTTAAACGAACGATGAATGACAAAAATCGCGTATTTCTTGGTTCTGATAGATTGAGCTCGGAGGTAGTTTTCGAGATAAGCGAGAATAATTTTAGCAGTCCTATCAATCGAGTGCCAAACGCACTATGTTGGTGAGGTGGTCGCCCTATCGCCGGCCGCAGAAAGACCTCCCATGAAATTCCGGCCACTTCACGACCGCGTCGTCATTCGCCGCGCTGAAGGCGACACCAAATCCAAGGGCGGCATCATCATCCCTGACAATGCCAAGGAAAAACCGCAGGAAGGCGAAGTCATTGCCGTCGGAACGGGCGCGCGAGACGAAAGCGGCCTGCTGATCGTGCCTGATGTGAAAGCTGGAGATTTCATCCTGTTCGGCAAGTGGTCGGGAACCGAGGTGAAGATCGGCGGCGAAGACCTTCTGATCATGAAGGAGGCCGACATCCTGGGTATCATCGACAAGACCGTGGCTGCCAAACAGGCAGCCTGATCGGAGCGCCGCGTGTCTTCGGACACGCAATGGACGCACCTAGATTCGTATCGCGAGCCGTGCCCCTCCGAAATTTTCGCCGATGCTTTCAAACGGCGCCGCACGCCTCGCCCTAACCAACCGAACTGGAAAAAATCGTGTCTGCCAAGGAAATCAAATTCGCCGGCGATGCGCGCGACCGCATGCTGCGTGGCGTGGAACTCCTCAACAACGCGGTAAAGGTGACTCTCGGCCCCAAGGGCCGCAACGTGGTCATCGACAAAGCCTATGGCGCGCCGCGCATCACCAAGGACGGCGTCGCCGTCGCCAAAGAGATCGAGCTCGCCGACAAGTTCGAGAACATGGGCGCGCAGATGGTGCGTGAGGTCGCTTCGAAGACCAACGATCTGGCCGGTGACGGCACCACGACGGCTACCGTGCTGGCGGCCTCGATCCTGCGCGAAGGCGCCAAGCTGGTCGCCGCCGGCATGAACCCGATGGACTTGAAGCGCGGCATCGACCAGGCCGTCGCCGCCGTAGTCGTGGAAATCAAGGCGAAGGCGAAGAAGGTCAAGTCCTCGGCCGAGATTGCGCAGGTCGGCACCATCGCCGCCAATGGCGATGATGCCGTCGGTGCCATGATCGCCAAGGCGATGGACAAGGTCGGCAATGACGGCGTCATAACCGTGGAGGAAGCCAAGACGGCCGACACTGTACTCGACGTGGTCGAGGGCATGCAGTTCGACCGCGGCTATCTCTCGCCCTATTTCGTCACCAACGCAGACAAGATGCGCGCCGAGCTGGAGGAGCCTTACGTCCTCATCCACGAAAAGAAGCTCGGCAATCTACAAGCGCTCTTGCCGATCCTGGAAGCCGTCGTGCAAAGCGGCAGGCCGTTGCTGATCATCTCCGAGGACGTCGAGGGCGAGGCGCTGGCGACGCTGGTCGTCAACAAGCTGCGCGGCGGCCTCAAGGTCGCGGCCGTCAAGGCGCCAGGCTTCGGCGACCGCCGCAAGGCGATGCTGGAAGACATTGCCGTGCTCACCGCTGGCCAGATGATCTCGGAGGATCTCGGCATCAAGCTGGAGAACGTCACCATCGATATGCTCGGCCGCGCCAAGCGTGTGCTGATCGACAAGGACACGACAACGATCATCGACGGCGCCGGCGCCAAGGCCGCCATCCAGACGCGCATCGCCCAGATCAGGGGACAGATCGAGGAAACCACATCCGATTACGA
>NZ_FOVT01000007.1 GCF_900115245.1 Mesorhizobium sp. NFR06 | reverse complement strand
TCCACTCCGGTGGCGGCCAAGTCCTACGGTCCGACTGATGGCAAAGAGATTTTTCCTGGCGTTCGCCTCGTCGAACGGGGGACACGAGACTCCCGTATCAAAGGGTACAACAAAATCGTCATGGAAGACGTCGTTTATCAGCCGAAGGGAACTAGCCCGCTGGGGGATGTGATGGCCGACGACATGGTCTGCACGGTCACTGAAGGCGAGCTGGAAGTTACGGCCGGCGATATGAAGTTCACGGCCAAGGAAGGCGACGTTTGGAGCTGCGGCAAGGGCAGTACGAAAGAGGCTGCTACGAACAACGGAACAGTGGTCGCAGTGATGCGCGTCATTAACCTGAAGGTCGCATAAGTCGCATGGCGGGGCTGGCGCTTGCCCAGGCCAAAAGCGACGCTAGACACCCTGTCCCTGATATACGGGAGCGGCCCGGCAAGCCAGCTCAGGCAAAGCGCCCGCCGGGCCGACCGGTGTAGCTGGGACCAGAGCAGCACCGGCTGGCTGAATTTGTATCAACACGCGCGAAGCCGAGACTTATGCAATATCGCAGCGTTCTCCTAAGCGAGGCGCGGCATGCTGGCACGGACTCCCCTCACCGAAGTCGAGATCGAGGGCGTCGGCACCTATAGGCTGCCGAACCAGTGGCATGGCAACTCAATGCATGGCGCTGGCGAGGGAACATGCCACGCATCGTGCGGAGCAAGGCAAAGGCTTGCGCCAGAGCGCGGTAGAGGCCAGCAGGAAACGCGCGCTGGTGGCTAAGGCACTGGCGATGGCAAAGGAGATCGGCGACAAGGTGCGCGTCGAGGAGATCACGCCGAAGGTGAAGAAGCCTTAGCTAGGTTAGGAGGAGGTGACCAAATGAGCCGACATGTCTTTGCCGTGCTAACCAATCCTGTCGAGGGACGCGAGGCCGAGTTCAACGCCTGGTACGATGATCGCCACGTGCATGACATATTAAAAGCTACCAGGGTTGGTTTCGGCCCAGCGCTTCCGGCTGAGCCCCGAACAAAGCACGGCGACGCCCTACCGATATCTGGTGATCTACGAGATCGAGACGAACGATCTGGCGGAGACCATTCGTGAGCTGAAGGCCAAGGATGGTACTGGCGAGATTCCGGCCACAGCGGCGCTGGCCAGTGGCGTGCTGGCGAGCTTCTTCGAACCTATCGGACCGTTGGTGGTGGCGCGCCGCTGATCGCTAGCATCCCCGACGCGCAGCGTCATTTCTTCCGCAGCCTAACCCCGGCGCCACCGCGGGCGGCGAGATCTGACCGGGATCGGGGCGAGGGCGCTTTTGGCGGTCTTCAACCTGTGGTTGCTCGTCTGGCATAATCGCATGGCCCGGGTATTTCTACCGGTTGCATGGGCGCCTGCCGAATTTGTCGGCTCCCGTTTACTACACGGAGAAGGTGCACTGGCGTAAGATTTTCGACGACGATCCGCGTTTCGCATTCTTCTCGACAAGCTGAAATCGAAGGCTTTCGTGGCCGGGCGGATGCCGTGGCTGGCCTTTCCGCCCGTGCTCTGGCTAGCGCTTGTGGCTTAACCAGCGATCACCATCCCCAGGCCGACGCCAAGGCCGATGGCGATGCCCAGGAAGAGCTTGCCGGCCATGTCGATGGCCCGAAGCGCGGACAGGTGCCAAAGGTCTGTGCGTGGCTCTCTGAGGGCAGCAGCGATGTCGTCGAAGATCGCCTCCATTCCCAGATTCTAGATCGAAACCGCGAATCTGTGAATCCCCCATCCTCTGGTGCGAAGACACCAGTTCTTAGCAACTGCTGAAAGAAGGACCGCCGGGCGAGGAACCCCAATCCTCAAGCCCGGCGAAGTTACTTCCTGATCCCCATCAGGAGTCCGGTGGAGGAGTACCGGCAATCTCTTAGATGCAAGGCGGATGCCAGCATTTTAGTCCCGAGGTGGGACAGCGAGTGCTCTATGTGTGCCGCCGCCGACCGTTCAGCTATCCATTTCCAGCAGCTATTTCCAGCAGCTCATGCGCCGGCTGCTCATGCCACATGACTTGCCGCAGGTCGCGCCGGTCAACCGTCTGGCCGCACACCGGGCACCTGTGGAAATGGTCGCTCGTCGTCGGGCTGTTTCCCACGCAGACGGCCGATGATCGGCGGTCCTAGATCAGAAAGCTTGGTCATGTCGCCTTGTCCACCAGCGGTCTCTTCCGCGTCGGCGGCGCATAGGCGGTCATCAACCGTAACGTGTCCATGTTCACGGTAACGGGGACTCCGAGGTTCACTGTCACCAGCTCGCCGTCGACATGAGTGACGTTGCCAATAAGCTCCACCGGCTGGCCTTTCTTCACCTTGGAAGTCCGGTCGATGATCGAATGCGGGAAGCCGTAAGACGGGATCGAGACGCTCACGCGGTCCTCGGTAACGCCGCACGGTCGCGGTGATGGCGACCTCAACGCCTGTCTTGATACTGCCCTTCGCCATTTCCATGACTCTGGGGCGGTTCGGTTGGTAGTCAAGCCGTAGCTAATATATGCGCAAGGCGCTGGAACCGAGTTCGGTGGGTCCTCGTTTTTTCGGAAGGAGGACCTAACCACGGAGGAATCGTCAAAATGAACATCAAGATGCTTACAATGGGCGCAATTGCGTTTGCGATGATGACAGGCTCAGCACTCACCGGTGGCAACACATCCGCACTCGACGATCCGGCAAAGATGTCGCCGTTTTTCACCGATGCCGGCATGAAAACGATGAAGTCCGAGGCTGACTTCAAGGCGGCCTGGACGGCCATGAAACCCGATGAACAGAAGGCTGTATTGAAGGACTGCGGCGACGCCACACTCAACAAGTCGCACGCAGACTTCTGCGCAATGGCGAAGAAGATGGGCGGCTGAACCTAGGCCGAAGGCGGACTCGATGCCCGCCTCGACCTGCGGCCGGCGCCGATTCGGTGGAATGTCTGCCTTGATATGCGCCGGCCAAAGCGATGCGAATCTTAACCGGGCTGGCCGGTGCAACTTCGGAGGGGGTCCTTACACCACACCGGCCAATGCGCGCTTCCTGTGGTCCGCGTCCTTCTGGCTTAAATCCGCACTCTATTCGTTTCGGCTGGCCTGCCCCCGGTCTGACTCTGGCAGGATATTGTCGCCCACTAGACGGTCAGCGGGCGATAGTTCTGGCGGAGTGAAATGGCCGGTAGCGCCGATCTCACCCAGCCAATCCTCATAGCCAGTGTTCATTTTTGCAGTGAGTTGATCCGGCTGATCGATCCCGGATTCAAACAGACTCATGAGCCGCCGGCCGAAATGTTCCTTTGCAGCATGGCCGTCGGGGATTCCTGCCTCGCTACAATAGTCATTGAGAACCTTTGTGAGCATTGCAAGTTGCTGTGGATCCGCAGAGCCATCGTAAAACATCGCTTTTTCCTCGTGGGGCGAAAGCGTGATCGACTCTTCCAAGCGCCAACGCCCGTTCAGTTGGTCAGCGACATCCCTTCTGTACGCTTTAGTAGCGGATTAGCGAGTCAAATCGGGCGTGGAGAGCGGGAGTTGGAATATATCTTTCAACCGACGGAACGTTTGTACCTGCCCCGGTGTTATCACCATGATCCCCGCATAGGGATCATAAAGGGCCTTGTCCCCTCTTGGCCCGTTTGAGTCCGCTGTCTCTCGGAAGTGTCCAGCTGCGAAACCTTTGCGCTTTTGGAGCCGTCGACAGCGGACCCGACGCATTTTCAGTGATCGCCAGCATCGCGTTGCGTCATTTCTTCCTGAGCCTCACCCCGGCGCCGCCGCCATTCTCGGGAATGAACTCGACGCCGGCCGCTTCGAGGGCTGACTGTCTGGGGCACCGTGCCAGGTAGACCCCCGGCGAGAGCCCGTCGCCCGCTGCCGGCTTGATGGGCTCTCATTTACCTCAGAAAAAACCCGTCGACCTGGCTTGCCGACCGAGTACCGATGAGGAATATAATCCTCCCGGTGCGGCGACCCACTTGTGTCGCTCTGAACGGCGGAAAAGTTTTCCGCTGCACTGGCCCGCTGCCTCAAGGTGGCGGGCTTTGTCCTGTGGCAGAAAAGTCACGCAACTGGAATAGCGAGCGGATTCAACCGATGCGCGCTTATTCTCCAGCTAAACGAGGCGTACCGTCTTTGCCGTCGAGGGGCAAAACGGGGGCCACTGGAGCGCTCGCTGCGGCAAACGTAGCGGGCGCTTCCCATTAGCGCGATGGCGATCCCCACGCTTCAACATCGGCTTCCTCCCGGGGCTTTCTCGTGTCTCGGCTACCCCTACGGCTACCCACGTCAACTTTTACTAGGGTAGCCACAACGCAAGGTAAGAGGCAAATTATCTAGCGATTTCAATGTGGTGCGGACGACGGGAATCGAACCCGTACGATCAGAGATCGAGGGATTTTAAGTCCCTTGCGTCTACCAATTCCGCCACGTCCGCGCGCCGCGATTACAAGCATTTAGGTCGAAATAGGTCCAGCCGTGTCAGCGGGTTTGGCACCAAATTCGCACAGAAAGGCTGGTTTTGCTCTTCCGCCTGTCGTGATCGCAGCTTCAATCGCCGCCGCTATCGTTTGAAGAGATAGGCGTGCCTGTGTGACCACGAGTGTGGCATGGCTCAGACGGCGGCCAATTGCAACATCAGTCCGGCGCGACGATCCGTGCAGCCCTGTGCCTGGTTAATTCCAAGTGACCCTGACCAGGCCCTGGAAGTTCTCGACCTGGTCAACTGTCTTCATCAGCGCAATTCTATATGCGCCCTTGTTGGCCAAACCGTCCCAGACAAAGAATACGGCCACTGCGGCAACGATCAGAAGGATCGGTCGCATTGGAACCTCCCTCAAAGTCCCCATACCGCGAGGCTATTATGATCCTGTCGAGCCTGTAATACAAGCTATCGCTAATATATTGTTCGACGCAGCCCAACTGGGCGACATCCCAGGCTGCCAGGGACCTCTTCATCGGCGCACCCGTCTCGAAGGTCCCACGTCCTTGGCGCAAGGACGTACGGGAAGCGTCTGTCGTGTATCCGTCGGTCAGATCCGACCGTGGGTACGGACTTAATATTAGCAATATTTAAAATGCCAGTTTCTCCAAACCGATCTCGTTAGCGCTTTTCTGCAAGCATCGGACCGGCTTTGATGGTGGAATCCATGCGAGGGCCAGGCTGGATCAGGGGGTTGCGGGAGGCGGAGACGCGGCAGTTGCGCCGCGATATCGATCGGCTCGAACTCGATCTGATCAAGGCCGCCAATTCGAAGGCCAAATGGGACCTGCACGAGATTGCGCACACGCTGCGCTGGCAAAAAGCACGGCTTCAGCGGCTGGAGGAGTGCCTCGCGGCGATGCCGGAGGGAAAGACGGCTTTGACCGATCCTGACCGAGAGGGTGGCGGGCGTATCCGCCATGTCCGGCCCAGGCAGGGATAGGGCGGGTTGGAAAGGGGCGCGAAATTACGGCTCCTCACGGTAACGCTAGGGTTCGTCGCGTGGCGGATCGATCCGCCGAGGCCGGCGTCTATCAGGCCCCTACCCATTCCCCGCCCCCTGCGGGCGCCGGCCGCCTGATTTCCAAGTGATGATAGTGCGGCACGAGAGTGGCGCCGCGGCAATCACAACGGGCCAACCCTCAGAATTTATAGCTGAAATTCACGCCGAGCGTCTGCAGTTTCACGTCCTGGTCGCGGTCGGTGAAGGTGTCTGGAGCATCGAAATGCTCCTTGCCGAAATCGTAATAGCGATACTGCGCGCCGACGACGACATTGTTGGTCACCGCGTAATCGACGCCGGCGCCGAGCGTCCAGCCGGTACTGGTGCGGGTTCGGGCAAAGGCCGCGCCCGCCGCCTGCGAGGTCTCGATGCCGGCGAAAGCGACGCCGCCGATGCCATAGAGCAGCAAACGATCCATGGCGTAGCCGGCCCTGGCATTGACGGATCCGAACCACTTGATGTCGGTGCCGAAAGTGTTCGCCGGGCCGGCGTCGGCGGTACCGTCGATCGAGGCATAGTTGAGATCGGCCTCAGCGCCGAGCACAGCCTGGTCGAACTGCCAAAGGCCGGCCACGTGGCCGCCGACGAAACCGCCATCGACGTCGGGCTTGACCGAAAACGGACCGCCGTCGTTGCCGGTGATGTCGGACCGGCCCCAACCGTAGCCGGCCTGCATGCCGGCATAATAGCCGGTCCAGTCGAATCCAGGCGCGGTCATTGGCAGGGCGCTGCCCATGTCCGCTGCCCAGGCAGACCCGGACAGCAGGGCGAGAAAGCCGGCACTGGCAAGCGCCAAACGACGCATCGGGCACTCCGAAATCGCGGTTCCGAAAGTCTCCTTGGCGCAACCTAGCCTTATTCGAAATAAAACGAAATTGTATTCCTGCAACAGTGGTTTACGTTGATGGATTGCGGACATGATCTTCCAGATCGCGCTGTTTCTCCTCCGGCGAGGCCAGCCGGCCGAAAGCGTCGTCTGCAAGGAACGAGCCGGCGATGAAGATGGCGATTGGCGAGGCCCATGCCCAGAACGAATGCAAAGTGAAGAAGGCCAGGCCGGCGCAACATGCCGACAGCGCGAAAATTGCGAACCGGATCGTTTGCGCCATCTCTTCCGCGCCCCGAACGGCGGCCTGAACCTCAAGTCTAGTGCATGTCGCCCAAAAGCGTGGAGTCGAGAATCGGTCCTGCCTTAAAAACAATCCAGTCTTGCCAACTGGTCAAAACCGCGCCCGCTTGGCACAGTCGGGCAAACAGGAGTTCTTCATGGCGAGCCACACCAGTCCGACGAAACCCAGGCCCTGGACGCAAGTGGCGACCCATCTGGTCGACGTGGCGATGGGACGAAAGCCAGCCGATCTGGTTATCCGCAACGGGCGCTGGGTGAATGTCCATTCGGGCGAGATCATCCCGGGCACCGACATCGCGATCGCCGCCGGCCGCTTTGCCTATTGCGGGCCGAATGCCGGCCACGCCATCGGCCGGGGAACGAAGGTTGTCGATGCCGGCGGGCGCTATCTGGTGCCCGGCCTCTGCGACGCGCACATGCATGTCGAGAGCGGCATGGTGACGGTGACGGAGTTCTGCCGCGCGGTGATCCCGCACGGCACGACCTCGATGTTCATCGATCCGCACGAGATCGCCAATGTGCTCGGCCTGCCGGGCGTGCGCCTGATGCATGACGAAGCGGTCGCGATGCCGATCAACGTGCATGTGCAGATGCCGTCCTGCGTGCCGTCGGCGCCGGGGCTTGAGCATGCCGGCGCCGAGTTGACGGTGGCCGACGTGACCGAGGCGATGACCTGGGAAAACATCATCGGGCTTGGCGAGGTGATGAATTTTCCGGGCGTCGCCGCCAACAATCCGGTGATGTCGGGCGAAATCGCCGAGACGGTCAAGGCCGGCAAGACGGTCGGCGGGCATTATGCGTCGCCCGATCTCGGCCTGCCGTTCCACGGCTACGTCGCGGGCGGTGCGGAGGACGACCATGAAGGCACGCGCGCCGAGGACGCGATCGCGCGCGTGCGCCAGGGCATGAAGGCGATGCTGAGGCTGGGTTCCGCCTGGTACGACGTCGCGGCGCAGATCAAGGCGGTGACCGAGGGCGGTATCGACCCGCGCAATTTCATTCTGTGCACCGACGACAGCCATTCCGGCACGCTTGTGCATGAAGGCCACATGGACCGAGTGGTGCGGCATGCCATCAGCCAGGGCCTGAAGCCGGTGACGGCGATCCAGATGGCGACGCTGAACACGGCCCAGCATTTCAGGCTGGAGCGCGAGATTGGCTCGATCGCGCCGGGACGGCTGGCTGATCTGCTGATCGTTTCCGATCTCGCCCAGATGGCCATAGACGAGGTCTATGGCCGCGGCGTGAGGCTGGCGAAGTCCGGCAAGCTCGAGATTGACATCGCACCCTATGACTATCCGCAATCCGCGAAGAACACCGTCAAACTCGGCAAGAAGCTCGCGGCCAGGGACTTCGACATTGCGGCGCCGCAGGGCGCCAACGAGGTGCGGGCGCGGGTGATCGGCGTGATCGAGAACCAGGCGCCGACGCGGGCGCTGGAGGCCGATCTGCAGGTCGAGGACGGGCTGGTCGCCATGGATCGCCGCAACGACATCTGCCAGATCGCCCTGGTGGAGCGGCATCGCGGCACGGGCGGCGTCACCAACGCTTTCGTCTCCGGCTTCGGCTATATGAAAGACTGCGCGATGGCCTCGAGCGTGGCGCATGACGCGCACCACATCATCGTCGTCGGCACCAACAAGCAAGACATGGCCTTGGCCGTCAACCGGCTGGGCGAGGTGGGCGGCGGCGTCGTGCTCTATTCCAAGGGCAAGGAACTGGCGCTGGTCGAGATGCCGATCGCCGGCCTGATGTCCGACGAACGCGCCGAGATCGTGGCAGCGAAAGCCGAGCAACTGACGGAGGCGATGCGCAAGGTCGGCTGCTCGCTCAACAACGCCTATATGCAGCATTCGCTGCTGGCGTTGGTGGTCATTCCGGAGCTCAGAATCTCAGACGTCGGCCTGGTCGACGTGACGACATTCCGGAAGGTCGATCTTTTCATCTGAACCAGGGCGGCGGGTGCCGGCTACCCACCCGTGGCGACCGTCAGCACCTTGAACGGCGTCGTGATGATGACCTCGGCGACCGAACCCACCGCCTTGCCGAGGCCCTGGCCGATGTTGTTCAACTGCGCCGGGTCGGGCTCATCGGATGCCAGGCCGGCAGGGGTGCGCAGGCGGTTGCCGAGCAACTGCACCAGGATCGGATTGTCCGCGAACTTGGCATGGTTCAGGCTGTCGCCGCCCTTGGCCTGGCTGAGGTCGACCACGGCGACTCCGTAGCTCGCAAGGTCGGCCGCGTTGCCGTAGTCGCCGACGCGTGGCTTGTCGCCTGAGATCAGCGACGAAAGCTTGAGGGCCCGATCATCGGCGGAAAGCAGGACGGCAAATGGCTTGTCGGGCTTGCCGTAGCGGATCATCTGCTTCTTGAAGATATCGACGTCGATGTCTGGCGAAGCCAGGATGACATAGCCGATCTTGCCCCCGAGATCGCGGTCGCCGGTGATGGCGAGCTGGCGCAACGCCTCCATCGTCAGCCAGGTTCCCATCGAATGGGCGACGATGTCGATGCTCTTGACCCGGGTCTTGGCGAGCATGCGCAGGGTCGCTTCGAGGTCGTCGCGCGCGGCGGTCGAGCTGTCCTTGTCGTAGATATAACCGGTCGTCTTGCCACGCGACGCCCACGAGAACAGCACCGGCGTGCCCGGATATTTGGTGTCGTGCGCGATCTGCGTCAGCCGGTAGACGCCGTCATCGAAGCCGTTGTTGAAGCCGTGCACGAAGACCAGGGCGCGGTCGCCGCGCATGGAAATGTCGGCGCCGACCGCCTTGGCGAATTGCGAAGCGTCCTTGTAATGAACGACATCGGTCGCGGTGAACTGCTTGGCCGGGTTGCTGTCGGCGGAACCCTTGGCGCGCTCGATGGCGCCGACCTGATGCACCTTGGGAACGGTGACGTCGACACGGGCGTAGCTGGTGGTCAGCGAACGATCGCCGTCGAACACCTGTCGCGGGTCCTTGGTCGCTGGCTGGCGGGTGGTGGCGACGAAGATTTCGTGCGTGGCGGCAATGTCGGAGGCAGGCACGGTAACCGCCTTACGGTTGAGAAGGTCATGCGCGTTCTGGCCGGCGCAGCCGCTGATGGCGAGCGCAAACGCAAGGCCAAGCACGATCTCGACACGTACGATCACCCGCGATCCCCCAAAGGGCGGCAAGCCTCTCTTGCTCTTCCGATAAAGCCAGAGAGCTGCCGGGTCCAGTTCAAAGTCGATACGAGGCGCAAACAGCGCGGATGCGGTTACTGCGTGGCCAACTGGCCGATGCGGTCGGTCACGTCGCGATCGCTGGCAAAGCCATCGTCCTCGCGCAGACGCTGGCCGATCATCTTCACCAATTCAGGGTTGTCGGCGAACTTGGTGTGGTTGAAGCTGTCGCTGCCCTTGATCTTGGAAAGGTCGACCACCGTCACGCCGTAGGTGGCAAGGTCGGCGGCATCCCGGTAATCACCGACGCGCGGCCGCGAGCCGGCGATCAGGCCCGAGAGCCGCAGCGCCCGGTCGTCGTCCGACAAGAGCAGGATGAAGGGCTTGTCGGGCTTGCCGTAGCGGCGCATCTGGCTCTTGAAGACGTCGACATCGATGTCGGGCGAGGCGAGCACCACATCGCCGAGCTTGCCGCTCAGATCGCGGTCGCCGGTGATGGCGAGCTGGCGCAGCGTCTCCATCGTCACCCACGTTCCCATCGAGTGGGCGACGATATCGATGCGCCGCGCGCCGGTCTGCGCCAGCATGCGCAGGGTCACTTCCAGCTGATCGCGGGCGGCGGCGGCACTTTCCTTGTCATAGACATAGTCGGTGGTCTTGGCGCCGGAAGCCCAGGAGAACAGCACCGGTGTGCCGGGATAGCCTGAATCGTGCACGATCTGGGTCAGCCGGTAGACGGCATCGTCGAAGCCGGTGTTGTAGCCATGAACGAAGACCATGACGCGGCCGCCGCGGGCATCGATGTCGGCATTGAGGGCGTTGGCGAATTTCGGCTGCGTGTCGTAGCCGACCACTTCGGAGGCCATGAAATACTTCGTCGGGTCGTCCGACTTGCCGCGCGAACGGCGCTCGATCTGGCCGGTCTGATGAACCGGCGGCACCGTGACGTTGACGCGGGCGTAGTTGAGCGTCGCCGAGCGCTCGCCGTCAAAGACCTTGTTCGGGTCGTCGGAGCGCTTGCGCGTGGTGGCGATGAAGATCGAGTGATTGCCGGCGATCTCGGTCGCCTGCGTCGGCACGACGACGCTGCCCAAAATTTCCTGGGTCTGGTGGCCCGCGCAGCCCGCCATCAGCAGGGAAAGGGCTATGATCAGAATCGTCTTCAAATACACGTCGACACTTCCACTCCGGCCACGATTGGCCATCCACCTCCGCGAACCCTCCCGGACAGGCGAAGTGCGGCTAAAGTAAGTCGTGTCCAGCGGAAACCGGTTCGGCTCAGGACCCGTGGCCATCCTACTGTTGCGCAAAAGCCAAAACGGCGTCAGGAAGGCTGATCATCGAGGGAGCCGCGTCGGCATGGGCGCGGCCTCGATGCGCAAACGAAATGAGGGACTTGCAGTGACCAGCTTCTCCGCCCGGGTTGCCACAGCCGCTGAGGCGATCCGCGGGATTTTTCCGGAAACGCCGCTGCAGGAGAACGACTATCTGTCGAAAAAGACCGGCGCCCGGGTGCTGCTGAAGCGCGAAGACCTGACGCCGGTGCGCTCCTACAAGATCAGGGGCGCGTTCAATTTCTTTCGCAAGGCGCTCGCCGCGGGCAACAATGCCGAGCTGTTCGTCTGCGCGTCGGCCGGCAATCATGCGCAGGGCTTTGCCTTCGTCTGCCGCCATTTCGGCAAAAAGGGCGTCGTCTTCATGCCGGTGACGACGCCGCAGCAGAAGATCGACAAGACACGGCTGTTCGGCGGCGATTTCGTCGAGATCAGGCTGGTCGGCGACTTCTTTGACGATTGCTATCGCGCCGCCTTCGAATTCACCGAGAGTGCCGGCGCGCACATGGTGCCGCCCTTCGATCACAAGGACATCATCGAGGGCCAAGCGACGGTTGCCTATGAAATCGCCGCCCAGATGCCCGGCGGGCGCATGCCCGACATCGTCATGCTGCCGGTCGGGGGCGGAGGCCTCGCAGCCGGCGTGACCCACTATTTCGCCGAACAGCATCGCGACGCGCGTTTCGTATTCTGCGAGCCGGCGGGCGCGCCGAGCCTCAGCGAGAGCCTAGCCAGCGGCAAACGGGTCAGGCTCGCCAAGGTCGACAATTTCGTCGACGGCGCCGCGGTGGCCGAGATCGGCCGCGAGCCGTTGCGCCATCTCAAGGATTTCACCGCCGATGCCGTCCGGCTGGTGCCGGAGAACCGCCTTTGCGCCACCATGATCGAGATGCTCAATGTCGAGGGCGTCGTGCTGGAGCCGGCCGGCGCGCTGGCGATCGACGCGCTCAAGGATTTTTCGCGCAAGGAGATCAGAGGCAAGACCGTGGTGGCGGTGGTTTCCGGCGGCAATTTCGACTTCGAGCGGCTGCCGGACGTGAAGGAGAGGGCGCTGCGCTTCGAGGGGCTGAAGAAGTATTTCATCATCCGCTTCCCGCAGCGCCCGGGCGCGCTGCGCGATTTCCTCGAAATGCTCGGTCCCGACGACGACATCGCCCGCTTCGAATACCTCAAGAAATCGGCGCGCAACTTCGGTTCGGTGCTGATCGGCATCGAAACCAAGGACCGGCGCAACTTCGACCTGTTGAAAGCCAATTTCGACGCCGAGGGCGTGCAGTATCAGGACATCACCGACAACGAAACGCTGGCGGGGTTCATCATATGAGCGCAAAAAACAAGGTCTTCGTCGCGCTGTTTTCCGGCATCAATGTCGGCGGCAACCGCACCGTCAAGATGGCGGAGCTCAAAGCGTTCTTCGAGAGCCTCGGCTTCACCGATGTCGCAACCTATGTGCAGAGCGGCAATGTCGTTTTCCGGGCCAAGCAAGAGGATACGGCGGCGCTGACCAAGGAGATCGAGGCAGCCTTCGAGAAAAAGTGGGGCTTCAACTCGCGCATCATCGTGCGCGACGCCGGATGGTTCGAGCGGCTGGTTAGGGACAATCCCTATCCGGAAGTCGCCGGCGAACCGACCAAGCTGCACGCCTATGCTCTGGAGCGCGAGCCGACCGCCGAGGAGACCAAGCGGCTCGCGGACAAATGCACCGGCCCCGAGAGCTTCGAGATCAAGGGCGACGTGCTGTACCTTCACGCGCCGGACGGGCTCGGCAAGTCGGTGTTCGCCAATCTCATTCCGCGGACGCTGAAGGTGCCGGGCACGGCGCGCAACTGGCGCAGCGTGCTGGCGCTGCTCGAAATGGCCGGCAAAGCCAGTGCCTGATGGCTAAATATTTGTTTTTACGCAATTTCGGACGGAAAACCGCTGCGCGGGCTCAGTTGGCCTTTTGCCAGTCGAAGCTCAATTCCTCGCGGAAGGCGAAGCGTTTGATATGGTCGGCGACCACTGTCTCCAGCCGCTCCAGCGAAGCTTCATCGTCGGCGGCCAAAGCGATGTGCAGGGCCTTGTCGTCGGCCTCCATGACGGTGCGGCCGATCGACAGCTGGATGGCGCCATGCCGCGGGTCGAATTCGACCGGGAACTTGTGCGACCAGTGTTTGCAAAGCTGTTGCAGGTAGCGGCTGGCATGTTCGGTGGCGACATCGGCGCGGCTGGTCAGCATCAAATTCTCCTGGCGGATGACGAACGCCAGCCCGGATGAGGCTGGCGCCGATCGCAGATAGATAGGCGACGCCTGGCGAAACGCCAGCGGCCACCGCCAAATCGGGTGGGATCGCCGGTTCCCTTACCAGGCACCAGTGTTGGGCATCGAGGCCCACGGTTCGGCCTTTGGCTTGGCGGGACCTTTCTGCAGAAGCTCGATCGAGATCCCGTCCGGCGAGCGGATAAAGGCCATGTTGCCGTCGCGCGGCGGACGATTGATGGTCACGCCATTGTCCATCAGCTTCCGGCAGGTGGCGTAGATGTCGTCGACCTCATAGGCGAGGTGGCCGAAATTGCGGCCGCCCTTATAGTCTTCCGGGTCCCAATTGTAGGTCAGCTCGACCAGCGGCGCCTTTTCTTTGATGGCGCTCTGCTCGTCTTCCGGCGCGGCGAGGAAGATCAGCGTGTAGCGGCCCTGCTCGTTTTCGTAGCGGCGCACTTCCTTCAGGCCGAGCTTTTTGCAGTAGAAATCGAGCGACTGGTCGATATCGGCGACGCGGACCATTGTGTGCAGATAGCGCATGGCGGTTCCTCAAAGTGTTGGGGATGCGGCGCACCATAAGAGCCGCCCGGCGAAAGGGCAATCATCCGACAATAGAGGCGGCGCGCTCGATTCGAGGGCTGCCTTTTTGGCCACCGGAAGCGCCGGCAAACGACATTTCAGCCTTTCCGGTGCTCAACGGTGAAAAAAGGCACGTCAGCCCTTGCACACCCCGGAAGCCGCAGTGTTAATCTCTTGCCAAGAATCAGTTGTGGTCTGGTTAGAAAAAGGGGGCATTCTTATGGGGGAAAAAGCCTCTTTCGCGAGGCGGGACGAAAGCCTTGACGACGTCATGAAGCGGGACAATGGCGGCGACTCCGCCGAGCTTGTCGAAATCGCCGGCGCCATCAAATGGTTCGACGTGGCCAAGGGCTATGGTTTCATTCTTCCGGACGATGGCGTCTCGGGTGATATCCTCCTTCATGTGACTTGCCTCCGAAAGGACGGTTTCCAGACCGCGCTCGAAGGCGCGCGGGTCGTCTGCCTGGTCAAGCAGGGCGAGCGCGGGCTGCAGGCTTTCCGGGTGCTTTCCATGGACGCCTCGACGGCCGTCCATCCGGCGGAGCAGGAACAGCGCACCCACGTCACCGTGACCCCGGAGAGCGGCCTCGAACGCGCGCTGGTCAAGTGGTTCAACCGCACCAAGGGTTTTGGCTTCCTGACGAGGGGCGAGGGGACCGAAGATATCTTCGTCCATATGGAGACCCTGCGGCGCTACGGCATAACCGAGCTCAGGCCCGGCCAGGTCGTGCTCGTCCGCTTCGGGCGCGGCGACAAAGGCCTTATGGCGGCCGAAATCCATCCCGATGTGGGCACTTTGTCGGTCTCACACTAAGGGCCTCTCGAAACGAGATCTCCCCTTGCCGTGACGCCGCGATCTTGTCCGAAATCCGGTTCCACTTGCCCGGATCATGGTTTAGGACAGGCTCGGACGAGGTACCCTATGGCTCATCGCAATTGGCTGACTGCGGGCGCGCTCTGCGCCGCGATCGTTTTCGCTGCTTATCTCAGCGCCTTGAATCCGGGTTCGGCGGACGCGATGCTGCTGCCGATCGACCGGACGCCGCTGGTGGTGGCAACCGGCTCGGGCGAGCGTTCGTTCTCCATCGAAATCGCCGACACCTCCGCCGAGCGCGAGGCCGGATTGATGTTTCGCCAGACCATGGCCGACGATCACGGTATGTTGTTCGTCTTCGAAAGGTCGGACGAAGTCGATTTCTGGATGAAGAACACGCCCATGGCGCTCGACCTCATCTTTGTCGGCGAGGACGGCAGGATCAAAGCCATCAAGCGCGGCGAGCCCGAATCCGAGGCGATTATCTCACCCGGGCAACCGGTGCGCTTTGTGCTCGAATTGAAGGCAGGCACCGCCGCCAGGGACGGCATCAAGGAGGGCGACCTTTTGCGCCATCCAGCCATCGCCGCCGGTTCCAACTGAAGAGCAATTTCCGCCGATGCAATTCTTCTCGTATGACGGTTTCGAGCTTGCCTATCTCGATCGCCAGCCGGGTTCGGGGCAGGGCGACCCGGTGCTGATGATCCATGGCTTTGCCTCCAGCCACTATGTCAACTGGGTCTCGCCGGGCTGGTTCAAGACGCTGAACGATGCCGGCTACCGGGCGATCGCCTTCGACAATCGCGGCCATGGCTCGTCGTCGAAGAGTTATGACGAGGCGGATTACACGCCGGCCAAAATGGCGTCCGATGCGGCCGCGCTGCTCGGTCATCTCGGCATAGAGCGCGCCCATGTCATGGGCTATTCGATGGGCGCGCGCGTCTCGGCCTTCCTGGCGCTTTCCGATCCGGAGAAGGTCGCGACGCTGGTGTTCGGCGGCCTCGGCATCGGCATGGTCGACGGCGTCGGCGACTGGGATCCGATCGCGGCCGCGCTGCTGGTGGAGGACCCGTCTCAAACCACGCACCCGCGCGGCCGCTCGTTCCGCGCCTTCGCCGACCAGACGCGCAGCGACCGACGCGCGCTCGCGGCCTGCATCGCAAAGTCGCGCGAGCTGCTCAGCGAGGACGACATGGCGCGCATTGCCCAGCCGACGCTGATCGCCGTCGGCACCAAAGACGATATCGGCGGCTCGCCGGACGAGCTTGCCGCCCTGATGCCCAATGCCCGGGCGTTTCACATCGAGGGCCGTGACCATATGCTGGCCGTCGGCGACAAGAGCTTCAAGCAGCGCGTGCTCGAGTTCTACGCAGAAAATCCGCTCTGAGCGCGGCGCCGCCCGGGCTGACAATGGTCGATCTTCTCGTCACCTATATGGAGATGCTGGCGCCGCCGCGGGGCGCGCCGCCCGCGCCTCCTTTGCCGGACGCCATCGTGGCGCGAGAAAGACTTGATCCCTCCAGCTATATCGATCTCTACCGCGCGGTCGGTGAGCCGGTGCAATGGGATCAGCGTCTGCGCATGCCTGGGCCGGAACTCGAAACGCTGCTTGCCCGCGCCTCGACGCACATCCAGGTGCTGCGCGTCGGCAACGAGGCCGCAGGCTTCTGCGAATTCAACGATGTCGGCCAGTCGGCCGTCGAGCTCGTTCATTTCGGGCTGGTTCCGGCTTTTCAAGGCAAGCGACTGGGGCCGTTTCTGCTCGACCGCGCGTTGCGCGCCGCGTGGTCGCATCGGCCGAAAAGGCTTTGGCTTCATACCGATACTCATGACCACCCGGCCGCGCAGTCGGTTTATGGACGCGCGGGGTTCAGGGCCTATGCGCGAAGGATGGAGACTTTTCCGGACTAGAGCGTTTCACCGTTTCACGGAAACGGCAAACCGCCCTATCTCTTTGTTTTGACGCTTTGTTTTGACGCAATTCCGGGCGGAAAACCGCTCACACTTTTCCTGGAATTGCTCTTGACTAGGGTTTCAGCCCCTCCAGCATGGCCAGCGAGCGCTCGAGGTTCCGCCTCGCCTTAGGCTCGAAACGCCGCCGGAACTCGGCGGTTTGAAAAATATGCGGACGGGCGAGGAAACTCTTGAGGACCGCCGTTCGGCCGGCGCGCCACATCGGCTCCTCAACCCAGCTATATTCCAGCCGGACCGCTTTCTCATAGGCATCGAAGGTCGCAGGTTCGGCGCCGAGGATTGCCAAATCCATGTCGAGCAAAAGGGCGGCATCACCGGCGGCATCCTCATCTTCGAACGGCGGCAATTGATGGGTGGCCGTGGCGTTGATCATGGCCAGGATCCGGGCAAGGCGCGTCGGGCTGGCACGGCCAGAGAGTTTCCTCTCGGCCAAGGCGGCGCTCTTTGCCTCATTGTCCTTGGCGCGGCTGTCATAAATGGCGTCGTGGAACCAGATCGCCGCTTCGACGGCCTCTGGGTCATGAAAGAGATGCCGGTGTTCGGCCGCCAACGCCAGCATCGCTTCGATGTGAGCCAAGCTGTGATAGTGGCGATCCCCGAGCTGATAGAGCGCGGAAAGCTCGTTTTTGAGCGCGTCGTCGATCAAGGGTTCGTTTTCCATCGTCGCTTGAATTCGCGTGAACCAGATCCATTTGACAAAGCACTAAGGAAAATTGAGTTCAACCGTGCTATGATCTGTCCTATATGTGCCGCCGGAGAATGAGCAAGGCCGGAGAGCGTCGATGAACAGCGTAACGATTGCCCGCCCCAGCATGGTGCAGCCGGTCGATCCGATCTGGCGCTCGATCCGCGATGAAGCGATGGAAGCGGTCAACCGCGATCCGCTGCTCGCGGCTTTCCTCTATTCGACCATCCTCAACCAGGAGAGCTTGGAGGAGGCGGTCATCCATCGGCTGGCCGAGCGCCTCGACCATCAGGACATCGGTTCCGACCTCATCCGCCAGACGTTCAAGGCCATGCTTGCCGACGATCCGGAGTGGAGCACCACCGTCCGCGTCGACATCCAGGCCTATTACGACCGCGACCCGGCCTGCGACCGCTTCATCATGCCGGTGCTGTATTTCAAGGGTTTTCACGCCATCCAGACGCATCGGCTGGCGCACTGGCTGTGGAACCAGGGCCGCCGGGACTTCGCACTCTACCTGCAAAGCAGATCGTCATCGGTGTTCCAGACCGATATCAACCCTGCCGCGCGCATCGGCAGGGGCATCTTCATCGATCACGCCACAGGCCTGGTCGTCGGCGAGACGGCGGTCATCGAGGATGACGTTTCGATCCTGCACGGCGTGACGCTGGGCGGGACCGGCAAGGCCATTGGCGACCGCCATCCGAAGATACGCCGCGGTGTGCTGATTGGCGCCGGCGCCAAGATCCTCGGCAATATCGAGGTCGGCCATTGCTCGAAGATCGCGGCCGGATCGGTGGTGCTCTCGCCCGTCCCGCACAACAAAACGGTCGCCGGCGTGCCGGCGCGGGTCGTGGGAGAAACGGGCTGCGACCAGCCCTCGCGGCAGATGGACCAGCTGCTGCCGTCGCAGAGCATGGATCACGTGGTCAGCTTCGACATCTGACTCGGCCGCCATCGACCGCGGCCGGATTGCGGCCGTTCGTTTCAGGTGCCGGTTGTCCTGTGTTATGCCGCCGGCTTGCCTTTACATCGCCATCGTCGGCGTGTCAGAAGCGCGTTCCAACGAACAGCCGCATTCGGAGAAGACTTTTGAAACCCGACGAGATCAGAAAGCTGGACGCCTATTTCAAGCGCGTCTTCCAGAATCCCAGGCTTGAGGTAAAGGCGCGCCCGCGCAAGGAAGACTCGGCCGAGGTCTATGTCGGCGACGAATTCCTCGGCATCGTCTTCAAGGACGAGGACGACGGCGACTACAATTTCTCGATGGCGATCCTCGACGTCGATCTGGCCTGAGCTGCTCCCAGCGAAACGCTGCCCGGTCCGGCGACGGTACCGGATGTACGTCAGCCGCCAATTGGTCGAGCCTCCTGCTACTAGCCCGGCGGCGGTGACGTTCTTAAGTCAAGGAAGGGTGCGGGCGGAGGTGGCTTAAGCCATATCGCCCCATCCCGGCGGTTATCCGACGACTTGGCTGGCCAACCTCAGGAGACGATCGGGGAACGCGACCGCCATTTTGCGCGCAGCACTCAAATTCACGATCAACTCGGACCGGCGCACATATTCGACTGGAAGCGCGCCGGCGTTGGCTCCCTTGAGTATGCTGTCGACCTGGCTGGCCATTCGACGCGCGGCAAAGGCAAGGCTCGTGCCGTAGGCCATCAGCGGACCGTATCTTGCATGATCCCTGCCGAAGATTGCCGGCAGCCGCGCGTCGTTCGCCATCTCGACGATCTTGGCCCCGTATGTCGCTTGCGGTCGCGGATGCAAAACAATCCCGGTCGATCCTAGTACGGACAGTGCCGCTGGATGTGGACGCGCCGCCAGCTGGTCGAATCTTCCCGCACCACAACCCGGCGCGCCACTGTCGCGTATGAGGGCGGAATTTCCCGGATGCGTATTTGTTCCGGCCGCACCAGCACCTCGTGGGCGACGCCTTCGAATTCCGCCGGCAGAACAACGCGCCGGACGCGTTCGGGCTCGACGACCACCGTTTCGGCGACGCGCGCGTAGCGGGCCTTGCGCCATACCTTGGACAGCACCTTGCGGCCATGGATTAGGCGCCACTCCCAGGCATAGCCGCCGTCGTCGACCTTGACCGTGTGATAGACCGTGCGTGTCACCGCAGGGACGGTCTCATAGGTGACGCGGCGCGGCGCAATCTGATCCACGCTTTGGTAGGTGCCGTAAATCGGCGCATCGTAATCGACCACCTGTCCGCCAGGGCTCACCATCACGTCCTCATAGACGGTGTGGTAGAGCGCTGGCCTGTGGATCGGCTCGTAGCATTCGAGCGCACGGCCGCCGGCGGCGGTTTGAGAAACGGTGGCAAGCATCGCGACTGCCGCCAGCGATGCCGAGCTTTTGCGGATCATGACATTCCCCCGTTGAAAAAGGACGCCTTCACAACGCAGAACTGTAGCGGAAGGTCCGGGGGCGGACAGCGATTTCGAGCCTTTTCGTTAAGTGGTGCGGTTAAGGAATTGCTACCTTACGGATGGCGCCGACGGGCCAAACGGGACCCGGCCAGTCCCGTAAGGCCAAATCGCGCGTGCTTCGGCGGCACGGCGCTTGATTCGACTTAACCAGATGGCTAGGAGGGGCGACCTTGCGCTAGGGTGAGCCGGCATCCTATTTAGGTCGTAACCGATCCAGAACGATTCCGCGCGATTGCTGATACATCGAGGCTGGAATCCATCTCCAACAAGGGTAGTCCATGAAGAACCCCGTTGAAACCTACATGAACCTCGTTCCGATGGTGGTCGAGCAGACCAATCGCGGCGAGCGGGCCTATGACATTTTCTCGCGCCTGTTGAAGGAACGCATCATCTTCATCACGGGTCCGGTCGAGGACGGGATGGCGACGCTGGTTTGTGCACAGCTTTTGTTCCTCGAGGCGGAAAACCCCAAGAAGGAAATCAACCTCTATATCAATTCGCCGGGCGGCGTCGTCACCTCGGGCATGGCGATCTACGACACCATGCAGTTCATCAAGCCGGCCGTGTCGACGCTCTGCATCGGCCAGGCGGCCTCGATGGGCTCGCTGCTTCTGACCGCCGGCCACAAGGACATGCGTTTTGCCACGCCGAACGCGCGTATCATGGTTCATCAGCCGTCCGGCGGCTTCCAGGGCCAGGCTTCGGACATCGAACGTCATGCGCAGGACATCATCAAGCTGAAGCGCCGCTTGAACGAGGTCTATGTCAAGCACACCGGCAAGAGCTATGACGAGATCGAGAGGACGCTCGACCGTGACCATTTCATGACCGCGGACGAGGCCAGGGATTTCGGTCTGATCGACAAGGTCATCTCGAGCCGAGAGACCGCCGAGGCAGCCGTAGCCTGAACCCGACGACAGCGGCCAAATGGCAGCATAACGCGCTTTTGGCGCGTCTTGCAGCATTTCGGCCACATTTGGCTGTTCCCTCAGGCCTTGGGATTGCCTACGTTAAGGCTATGTTGATTTTCGACGGCTTAGCTTTGCATGGGGTTGCAGCGAATCATTGCCGCGTTTTCTGATTTGTGTTTCGTACGGAATGCGCTGTGTGGGCCGGGACACTGGCGGTGGCGGATTCCCGCGATAGATTGGTGAGACGTCACTCAAGCCAGACCACCGGCGGGCGTTGGTGAAAGGACAGAAAAATGAGCAAGGTCAGCAACGGCGGCGGTGATTCAAAGAACACGCTTTACTGCTCGTTTTGCGGCAAGAGCCAGCACGAAGTCCGCAAGCTGATCGCCGGTCCGACGGTCTTCATCTGCGACGAATGCGTCGAACTCTGCATGGACATCATCCGCGAGGAAAACAAGACCTCGATGGTGAAGTCGCGCGAGGGCGTGCCGACCCCGCAGGAGATCCTGAAAGTTCTCGACGACTATGTCATCGGCCAGCCTTACGCCAAGCGCGTGCTGTCGGTGGCCGTGCACAACCACTACAAGCGCCTCGCGCATGCCGGCAAGAGCAACGATGTCGAACTGGCGAAGTCGAACATCCTTTTGATCGGCCCGACCGGCTGCGGCAAGACGCTGCTGGCGCAGACGCTGGCCCGCATCATCGACGTGCCGTTCACCATGGCCGATGCCACGACCCTGACCGAAGCCGGCTATGTCGGCGAGGACGTCGAGAACATCATCCTGAAGCTGTTGCAGTCGGCCGACTACAATGTCGAACGCGCCCAGCGCGGCATCGTCTATATCGACGAAATCGACAAGATATCGCGCAAGTCCGACAATCCCTCGATAACCCGCGACGTATCGGGCGAGGGCGTGCAGCAGGCGCTGCTCAAGATCATGGAAGGCACGGTCGCCTCGGTGCCGCCGCAGGGCGGTCGCAAGCATCCGCAGCAGGAGTTCCTGCAGGTCGACACCGCCAACATCCTGTTCATCTGCGGTGGCGCCTTCGCGGGTCTCGACAAGATCATCTCCGATCGTGGCCGCAAGACATCGATCGGTTTCGGCGCGACCGTGGCGTCGCCCGAGGATCGCCGCACGGGCGACCTGTTCCGCCAGGTCGAGCCAGAGGATCTCTTGAAATTCGGCCTGATTCCGGAGTTTGTCGGTCGTCTGCCGGTTCTGGCGACGCTCGAGGATCTCGACGAGCCGGCGCTGATCCAGATCCTGACCGAGCCGAAAAACGCGTTGGTCAAGCAGTACCAGCGGCTGTTCGAGATGGAAAATGTCGACCTGACGTTCCACGAGAATGCGCTGTCGGCAATCGCCAAGCGCGCCATCGAGCGCAAGACCGGCGCGCGCGGCCTGCGCTCCATCATGGAAGCGATCCTGCTCGACACCATGTTCGAGCTTCCGGCGCTGGAAGGCGTGCGCGAAGTGGTGATCTCGGAAGAAGTAGTGTCCGGCAACGCCCGGCCGCTCTACATCTACTCCGAGCAGAAGGAGAAGAAGGGCTCGGTCAGCGCCTGAAATGGCATCTGGACCCTACGATTTTCATGGAACGGCGCCTGCGTGGCGCCGTTTTGCTTTGTGGGCGAGCCGCCCGGTGATGGAATGGATGTCCTGGCCGTGTTAACCCTTGATCTTTGCCCCGGCTGCATCCACCTAACAGCAGAAGGCCGATGCGCCGAATTCTGTGCTGTAAAACTCCCGTCACAAACGGTGGTAGGCGGAACGACACTCGGTCGTTAATATGAGATTCGCGGTTGGCTAAAATACGCGGCCGCGATATGAAAGGTTGGACAATGGCCAAGATATCCAAGGCTTCCGGCGACGGCGTTTTCGCAGTCCTCCCACTGCGCGACATTGTCGTGTTTCCGCATATGATCGTTCCGCTCTTTGTCGGGCGTGAAAAGTCGATCAAGGCGCTGGAAGAGGTGATGGGTCAGGAAAAGCAGATCCTGCTTGCCACCCAGATGAATGCAGCCGACGACGATCCTGAGCCCGATGCGATCTTCGACATCGGTACGCTCGCCAATGTGCTGCAGCTTTTGAAGCTTCCCGACGGCACCGTGAAGGTGCTGGTCGAGGGCGCCTCGCGCGCCAAGATCGTCTCATTCACCGATCGCGCCGATTTCCACGAGGCCCGCGCCGCGGCGCTTGCCGAGCCGGAAGAGGAAGAGGTCGAGATCGAGGCGCTTGCCCGCTCGGTCGTCACCGACTTCGAGAATTACGTCAAGCTAAACAAGAAGATCTCGCCCGAAGTGGTGGGTGCCGCCAGCCAGATCGACGACTATTCCAAGCTCGCCGACACGGTTGCCTCGCATCTCGCCATCAAGATTCCCGAGAAGCAGGAGATGCTCGCCACGCTTTCCGTCAAGGAGCGTCTCGAAAAGGCGATGGGCTTCATGGAAGCCGAGATCTCCGTGCTCCAGGTGGAGAAGCGCATCCGTTCGCGCGTCAAGCGCCAGATGGAGAAGACGCAGCGCGAGTACTACCTCAACGAGCAGATGAAGGCGATCCAGAAGGAGCTCGGCGAGGGCGAGGACGGTCGCGACGAGGCCGCCGAGATCGAGGCGCGCATCAAGAAGACCAAGCTCTCCAAGGAGGCCCGCGAGAAGGCGGAAGCCGAATTGAAGAAGCTGCGCTCGATGTCGCCGATGTCGGCTGAATCGACGGTCGTGCGCAACTATCTCGACTGGCTGCTGTCGATCCCGTGGGGCAAGAACTCCAAGGTCAAGCAGGACCTGGGCTTTGCGCAGGACGTGCTCGATGCCGACCATTTCGGCCTCGACAAGGTCAAGGAGCGCATCGTCGAGTATCTCGCCGTGCAGAGCCGGCAGAAGAAGCTCAAGGGGCCGATCCTGTGCCTCGTCGGCCCGCCCGGCGTCGGCAAGACCTCGCTCGGCAAGTCGATCGCCAAGGCGACCGGCCGCGAGTTCATCCGTATGGCGCTCGGCGGCGTGCGTGACGAGGCCGAGATCCGCGGCCACAGGCGGACCTATATCGGTTCGATGCCCGGCAAGGTCATCCAGTCGATGAAGAAGGCCAAGAAGTCCAACCCGCTCTTCCTGCTCGACGAGATCGACAAGATGGGCCAGGATTTCCGCGGCGATCCGTCATCGGCCCTGCTGGAAGTGCTCGATCCGGAGCAGAACTCGACGTTCATGGACCATTACCTCGAGGTCGAATACGACCTGTCGAGCGTGATGTTCGTGACGACGGCGAACACGCTGAACATCCCTGCGCCGCTGATGGACCGCATGGAGATCATCCGTATCGCCGGCTACACCGAGGACGAGAAGATCGAGATCGCCAAGCGTCACCTGATGCCAAAGGTGATCCGCGACCACGCCCTGCAGCCGAACGAATTCTCGGTCGGCGAGGATGCGATCCGCGGCATCATCCAGACCTACACGAGGGAAGCCGGCGTGCGCAGCCTCGAGCGCGAGTTGATGAAGCTTGGCCGCAAGGCGGTGACCGAGATCCTGCGCACGAAGAAGAAGACGGTGAAGATCACGGCGGACAACCTCGCCGATTATCTGGGTGTGCCGCGCTTCCGCTTCGGCCAGGTCGAGGCCGACGATCAGGTCGGCGTGGTCACGGGTCTTGCCTGGACGGAGGTCGGCGGCGAGCTGTTGACGGTCGAAGGCGTCATGATGCCCGGCAAGGGCCGCATGACTGTGACCGGCAATCTGCGCGACGTGATGAAGGAATCGATCTCGGCGGCGGCTTCCTATGTCCGCTCGCGGGCCATCGATTTCGGCATCGAGCCGCCGCTGTTCGACAAGCGCGACATCCACGTGCACTTGCCGGAAGGCGCGACCCCGAAGGATGGCCCGTCCGCTGGCGCGGCCATGGCCACGGCCATCGTGTCGGTGCTGACGGGTATTCCGGTCCGGGCCGATGTGGCGATGACCGGCGAGATAACGCTTCGCGGCCGCATCTTGCCGATCGGCGGTCTGAAGGAGAAGCTGCTCGCGGCACTGCGCGGCGGCATCAAGAAGGTCCTGATCCCGGAAGAGAACGTCAAGGATCTGGCGGAGATTCCGGACAATGTGAAGAACGGCATGGAGATCGTCCCGGTCTCGCGAGTCGGGGAGGTGCTTGCCCATGCGCTGGTCAGGATGCCGGAGCCGATCGAGTGGGTCGAGCCGGTCAATGCGCCGGCTCCAGTCGACAGCGGCGATGATGCCGGAAAGTCGCTTGCTCATTAGCGCATGCTAATATTGCGACGCACAAAGAGAGAGCCGGGCCTCAAGCCCGGCTTTTTCATGAAAAAAAGCGACGAAAAAGTGGAAAAAAGCCCGGAATTCCGCGGTTTTCGGCTTGGGTTCCGGAACGCTTCTTTCTAAAGTCCGTCTCCTGCCGGATGAGTCGTAAGTTCCGGTTTTCTCATGGAAGGGAATTTTGATGAACAAGAACGAACTGGTGTCCGCCGTCGCCGACTCCGCAAGCATTTCGAAGGCTGATGCGCAGTCCGCCGTCGATGCGGTGTTCTCCGTGATCACTGGCGAACTGAAGAAGGGCGGCGATGTCCGGCTTGTCGGCTTCGGAAATTTCACCGTGTCAAAACGCGCTGCTTCGACCGGCCGCAACCCGCAGACCGGCGCGGAAGTGAAGATTCCGGCGCGCACCGTGCCGAAGTTCTCGGCCGGCAAGGGCCTCAAGGACGCGGTCAACTAAGACCTTTTGCTTTACGATCAGAAAAGCCGGGCTTTGCCCGGCTTTTCTTTTTTGCGGCTGATCGGCGGCGGCTCAGGCCGTCGGCGCGTCGGCGCGCATCAGGCCTTCCTGCTTTAAATCCGCCCACAGCGCCGCCGGTATTTTGGTGTCGAGCAGCGCCCGGTTGCTTTCGACTTCGGCCGGCCGCTGGCCGCCCGGGATCACCGACATCACCGAAGGATGCTGCAGCGGGAACTGCAGCGCCGCCTCGATCAGGCGCACGCCATGCCGCTTGCAGACCGCCTCGATGCGCGCCACACGATCCAGGATCTCCTTCGGCGCCTCGCTGTAATTGTAGAAGGCGCCGGGCTTCGGCCCGGTTGCAAGCACGCCGGAATTATAGGGGCCGCCGAGGACGATGCCGATGCCGCGCTTCTGGCAAAGCGGCAGGAAGCTGGCAAGCGCTTCCTGCTCGAGCAGCGTATAGCGGCCGGCGAGCAGGAACAGGTCGAAGTCGCCGCGCTCGGCGAGCGTCTGGGCAACCTGCCACTCGTTGATGCCGCCGCCGAAGGCCTTGATCACGCCCTGGTCGCGCAATGCGAGCAGGGCGTAATAGCCGGACGACATGAACTCCTCGATGCGCCGGTCCGACGCTTCCTTGCTGCCATGGGTGAAAATGTCGACGTCGTGGACGAAGAGGATGTCGATGCGGTCGACGCCAAGGCGCTCCAGCGAGGCCTCGAAGGAGCGCATGACGCCGTCATAGCTGTAGTCGTAGACTTCCCGGCGCGACGGCGTCTCGAAGAACTTGCCGATGCCGGTGCGCTGGTCCGGCGGGGCGACGCGCATGATGCGGCCGACCTTGCTGGACAACACATAGTCGTCGCGCTTCCTGGCGCGCAGGAAAGGGTTGAGGCGGGTTTCCGACAGGCCGAGGCCGTAGAGCGGTGCCGTATCGTAGTAGCGGCAGCCGGCCGTCCATGCCGCCTCCAAGGTGGCGTTGGCGTCCTCGTCGGAGATGGCGTGGTAGAGATTGCCGAGCGGCGCTGTGCCGAAGCCGAGCTCGGTGAAGGTGATGCCGCCATTGCCGATGCGGTCGAAATGCCGTGTCTTCATGTCTGACGATGTCCCGGAGTGTTTTGTCTGACATGACACTATCACGCTCGTGGCCCAGCAAAAGTGTCGAGGCTCGTTGGACGGCGATTTTCGCGGTGATAGCATGAACAAAAACAAGCCTTTCACAGCGCCGCGTCGCAGATCCGTGGAGCCCAGCCAGATCGCGGCAGACAGGGTGAGCCCTCATGACCAAAGCCGGGATGTTCGCGACCGCGCTGGACGAGCTTGGCGTTGTCCTGGCGCGCATCGACGAGAGCCGGATCGACGCCGCCTGCAGGATGCTGGCCGGCGCCGGCAAGATCGCCGCCTATGGCTGCGGCCGCGAGGCGTTGCAGGTGAAGGGCTTCGCCATGCGACTCTACCATTTAGGCATGCCGGTGTCGGTGGTGGGCGACATGACAACGCCGCCGCTCGGGCCGGGAGACGTTTTCCTGGTGAGTTCCGGACCGGGCGAGACCACCACGGTGCTGGCCTTGATGCGGGTAGCCCGCGAAGCTGGCGCGAAGGTGCTGCTGGTGACGGCCGAGCCAAGCAGCACCGCCGCAAGATTCGCCGACTTCGCGCTGCTCATTCCGGCGCAGACCATGGCCAGCGACCAGGGCGCTGCCAGAACCTCGGTGCTGCCGATGGGCTCGCTTTTCGAGGGCGCGCTGTTTCTGTTGTTCGAAATCATGGTGCTGAAGCTTAAACGCCTGACCAATGCCACCGCGGAAGCGATGCGCGCCAGGCACACCAATATGGAGTAGGTAATGCGCTACGAGCTGATGCTGCCGCACCAGATCCGCAAGGCGATCGAACAGAACTGGCCGGTCGTGCTGCCGCTTGGCGTGCTCGAATATCACGGCGAGCACATGGCGGTCGGTATGGACACGCTGGCGGTGGTCAAGACGGTGGAATTGATCGAGAAGGAGACGGACATCGTCATCCTGCCGGCCTTCTACTATGGCGCAGCGAGCTACGCGGTGGCGGCGCCGGAAGGCAGCGGCTCGGTGCAGGTCGGTGGTCCGGCGCTTTCGCCTTTCGCGGAGGAATTGTTCTACGGCCTTTTGCGCGTCGGCTTCCGCAACATCCACGCCATCATCCATCACCAGACCGAGAATTTTGCGGCCGGCATGCCGACCGATCTCGCTTTTAAGACCGCCGGCCGGCAGGCGATCTTCCGCTTCCTGGAAAAGGAGCGCGGTGAGGGTTGGTGGGGTTCCAACAGCATGGCCGATTACTATGCTGGGCATGCCCAGGGCGAGAATGTCTTCAACTGGGTGCAGGTGCATCCACTGATGCCGGCCACGATGAACGGAAAGTACCCGTTCGATCATGCCGGCATCGGCGAGACGTCGCTCATGCTGGCGCTATGTCCCGAAGCGGTGGACGCAGCGCATTTCGCGGACAATGCCGGCTGGTACACGAAAAGCGCGTCCGAGGCGTCGGCCGAGCTGGGGCAGAAGGGCGTCGCGATGATCCTCGAGCACCTGCGGGCTACGCTGAAGGCGGGATAGAGCGTCATCCTTGTATTAGAGAAGCCTAAAATGATATGATCGCACCGAGAATGCCGTTGGCCATCGGAGCGGCTCGGTGCAGGTGGTCGGAATACACATTGCAAGTATTGCAGGCGTCGTCGTCACGGCTGCGATGCTTGATGATGTGCCCGCGTTCGCGCACAGCGCCGACGGCAATTGGACGTACCCGCCGGCCTGCTGCCGGGGGGATATGACTGCAGGCGAATGCGGAAGCATTCCCAGTGCGACCGTCACACCTTATGCCGATGGCTATGTAATCATCCTGCGGCCGGGCGATCATCGGAAGGTCACCCGTCAGAACCGCTATTTCGTTCCCTACGACAGCGTCATGCCATCCGGCGATGAGAAGTTCCACATCTGTCTGCATCCGACCGAGGAGCACGAGAATTGCTTCTTCGCCCCGGCCGAGGCGATGTAGACGACGGCACCGACTTGCTGATTGGATAGCTAGCAGATCAGCCTTTGGCTATTTCACCGAGCCCGCCGTCATGCCCATGATCAGGTAGCGTTCGAGGGCGATGCCGATGATCGCCAGCGGTGCGATCGCGGCCGTGGCAAGGGCTGCCATCGACCACCAGTTGATGCCTTGCGAGCCGGTCTGGCTCGCCACCATGACGGGGATCGTCTTCGCGTCCGTCGACGTCAGCAGGGCGGCGAAGAAATACTCGTTCCAGCACAGCACCATCGCCAGGATGAAAGCGGCGACCATGCCCGGCAGAGCGATCGGCATGACGATGCGGAAAAATGCGCCCCAGATCGAGAGCCCGTCGACGAGCGCTGCTTCCTCCAATTCGACCGGGATCGAGTTGAACTGGTCGCGCATGATCCAGATGACGATCGGCAGCACCATCAGCGTATAGAGGAGCACGAGGCCGATCCGCGTATCGAGCAGCGCGACTTCGCGGTAGAGCACCAGGAAGGGGAGCGCCAGCACGACCGGGGGCAGGATCAGCTGCGACAGGAAAAAGAAGGAAATGTCCTCGTTCTTGAACCAGGCGAAGTGATAGCGATAGCGGGTGAGCCCGTAGGCGGCGAGGCTGCCGATAATGATGGCGAGGCCCGACGCGCCGACCGAGGTGATGACAGAGTTCATGAAGCGCTTGAGGAACTCGTCGCGGACGGTCGACGTCTGGAAGATCGAATCCGGTGACAGCCCCAGCGAGCGCCAACCCTTCCAGTCCGGCGTAAAGTCGACGAAGGGGATGAGATGGCCTTGCGTGACGTCGACCGCCGATTTGAACGAGGTGGTGATGGTCCAGTAGATCGGGAACAGGCAGACGAAGGCCCAGAACACCAGCGCGCCATAGATGAAGACGCGGCTGGCGACGAAGGCTGCCGGCGAGCGGATTTCCGAGACGGTGTAGTCGGTGGTCTGGACGCTCATGGTTTCGCTCAGTTGACGTTGCGCACGAAGCGGCTGGCGATCTTCAGCAGCCAGGTGATGAACACGACGATCATGATCAGATACACCATGGCGAGCATGGTGCCGTAGCCGACATTCGAGCGGTCGCGATATTCGCGGTAGATGAAGCTCGAAACGGAATCGGTCGCGCCGCCGGGGCCGCCGGATGTCACTGTGATGATGATGTCGGCGAGCTTCAGCTTGAAGATGATGCGCAGGATCACCGCCGTCACCGACACCGGCAGCATCAGCGGGAAGGTGACCTGCCAGAAGGTTTGCCACGCGGTCGCACCGTCGACGCGCGCTGCCTCGATCACCTCGCGTGACATGGCCTGCAGTCCGGCGAGCAGCATGATCATCATGAAAGGAATGAAGGTCCAGGCGTCGAGCACCATGATCGAGATGCGCGCGATGATGGGGTCGGAGAAGAAGGCGGGATTGTCCCAGCCGAGGGCGCGCGCCAGCGTCGCGGCGGGGCCGAATCGGTATTCCATCAGCGACTTGCCGATCATCCAGGACACTGCGACCGGCGATAGCATCAACGGAAGGAGGAAGACGACGCGGAAAAACTTGCGTGCACGGATCTGTGCGTTGAGAAGCAGCGCCAGGCCGAAGGCGATGACATATTCGACCAGCACCGCAAGCACATAGAGCACCATGTTGAACAGCGCGTTGCGGTAGTAAGGATCGGCCAGCATCTGCCAGAAATTGTCGAGGCCGTTGAACTTGCGGCCCGAAAACGAGCTGAGGTTCCAGTCGGTCAGCGCGATGTAGAAACCGAACAGCGTCGGGAAGATCACCATGGCGATGGTGAAGAGCAGCGCCGGCAGCAGGAACAGCGCCCGCTGGCCGTCCTCGCCGCGCGTCAGTACCTGCCAGGCGCCGAGCGCCACACCCCATAGGACATAGCCGTAGATCACCGGTCGCCAGGTATAGAAGCCGATCGTGTCGACCTCGGTCTTGTAGAGGATCTGCACGATGATCAACGCCAGGAGAGCGATGGTCGCCGCAATCAACAAGGTCCAGCCGAGGCGCTTGCGACTAGCCGGTATCAGATCCGCCGATGTCGAATTTGCCGGCCACGCATTCGCGGTCGATATCTGGTCAGCCACTACTCTTGCCTCTTTGCAGAAATGACCGGCCGGAGCCGGTCAAGATACGGCCCGGCGACGAGGTGTCGCCGGGCCGCGACGTCTCCCGAGACAGCCTACATGCCGAGCGAGGCTTTGTAGAGCTTGATCTGGTTTTCGCGGCCGATCTGGTCGGTCAGCTTTTCCCAGGCGGCGGCGATGGCGTCGGCGCCTTCCTGCGCCTTCATCTTGCCGGCGAAGGTGTTGGCCAGGATATCCTCGGCGGCGCTGTAATACTGGAAGATGCCGGGGATGCGGGGCTCGATCGCTGCATTCGGGTGGTTGTAGCTGTCGGCTTCGGACTTGAGATACGAGCTAATGAACGCTTCGTCGTAGCCAGCCGCCACCCACTCCGGAATGTCGAAATGGCTATTGCGGTACGGCTGGAAGCCGGACGGGTAGGCGGCGCACCAGAGCGACAGGTCCTTGCCGCCGAGATGGGCCGCCGCCGACCAGGCTGCCTTCTTCTTCTTCTCGTCGCTATCGACGCGGGCCATGACGTAGACGCCCCAGCCGAGATAGGCGCAGTTCGGCGCATAGTTCGGGCCGCTGGCGAGCTTGTCCCACTTGCCGGTCTTGGAATTGTAGACGTCGTCGGAACCCGGCAGGATCGAGAAGCCGGTGACGTCCCCGACGACCGAAGAGTCATTGGTCTTCGCATTCGAACCAGCATCTCCCCACCAAGCCAGCATCGAACCAGTGCCGCCCAGGAATTGGGAGAAACAAGTCTGGTTCGGATCGGCGTTGATTTGATCTTGCGGTTCGAAAGGCAGCGCGTCGATCACGTCCTGGATCGCCCGCACCCAGGCCGGGTTGTTGACGCGCGGTTTCATCGTATCAGGATCGAACAGCCAGGCCTTGTCGTCGGGGTGCTTGGCATAGGCGCTGGCGCGGCTGCCGAGGAAGTAGAAGCCGAAGCCGCCCCAGGGCTTGGGGGCGTCGAGATAGCCGTAGACGTCCTGGCCCTTCACCTGCTTGCCCTTTAGGAACTTGGTCGCCGCCTGCACCTGCTGCCAGGTCTTCGGCACGCCCCACTCCGTCAGGCCAGCCTTGTCGCCGCTGTCGGCTTTCCAGGCATCTGCCAGCCCGGAGTCGGAGAACACGTCGGTGCGGTAGTTGAAGTTGTGCGTGTCGCCGTCAACGGTCACGCGATATTGCTTGCCGTTCCAGGTGCCGACCGGCGGCTTCAGATAGGCGACTAGGTCGTCCATATCGATCTGCTTCCTGACCCAATCCGGCATCTCGGAAGTCAGGCCCTTGCCGCAGACGTCGCCTTCGAACGGCGCGCCCATCTCGACGATATCGAAGTCGATTGTGTTCGTGGCGATCGCCTGCTGCAGGCGCGGGTTGTAGTCGGCCTGGGCAAGGTCGATCCAGCTGATCTTGGCGCCGGTGTAAGCCTCCCAGGGCTTCAGGAAGCCGCGGAACAGCACGTTGTGCAGGTTCTGGTTGTTGAGGCCCATGAAGGTGAGCTCGACCCCGGCGAACTCGCCTTGCTTGACATTGGCCTTGGTCGCCTCGAGGCAGAGCTCGCCGACCTTCTGGAAGTCGGCATCCGTCGGCTGACCCTTGCCGACGCCGGGTATCTGCAAGATCTTGGCGCGCAATTCGCTGGCGGCGGATGCTGGCCGGGTCAGCGCGCCGAGGCCAGTGCCTGAGGCCGCGGCGAGTGCGGCCATGCTGGCAGCACCCTTCAAGAGATCGCGGCGGTTCGCGCCGGCGCGCATCAGTTTTTCGTAAAGATCGACTCTCATTTAAGGTTCCTCCCAGAACTTCAGTCGTGAATTGAATTGCCAATCTCGGACGTCGAAACGTCTGCGGTTCTCCTATACCATAGGGGGGCGTTGGACCCCACCCTGCGTCGCCTGGAGATCCGATTTGCAGCACAAGGACCAGCTGTCGGATTGGCACTCGCCACTATTCGCGTAATCGATTACCTTGTCAACAAGATAGGCTTTTTATCTATAAGATACCGACTTGCCGTTGCCCTTGGCAATGGCTAGCTTCACCGCAAAACATAAAGGGGAGACGATGGCTCAAGTCGCAATCAGCAGTGTGGCCAAGGCGTTCGGAACCGTCAAGGTCCTGCATGAGGTCAGCGTCGATATCGCCGACGGACAATTCGTCGTGCTGGTCGGCCCGTCGGGATGCGGCAAGTCCACCCTGTTGAGGATGGTGGCGGGGCTGGAGACTGTTTCGGGCGGCACGATTTCGATCGGCGACCGCGTCGTCAACAATCTGCCGCCGGCCAAACGCGACATCGCCATGGTGTTCCAGAACTATGCGCTCTATCCGCACAAGACGGTGGAGCAGAACATGGCTTTCGCACTGAAGCTGCGCGGCACCGATCCGGCCATCGTCGCCGAGCGGGTCAAGCGCGCCGCCGACATTCTCGACCTCGCCCCTTACCTCAAGCGCTATCCGCGCCAGCTTTCCGGCGGCCAGCGTCAGCGCGTCGCCATGGGCCGCGCCATCGTGCGCAATCCGCAAGTGTTCCTGTTCGACGAGCCGCTTTCCAACCTCGACGCCAAGCTGCGCGTGCAGATGCGCACCGAAATCAAGGAACTACACCAGCGGCTGAAGACGACCACCATCTACGTCACGCACGACCAGATCGAGGCCATGACCATGGCCGACAAGATCGTTGTGATGCGCGACGGCCGCATCGAGCAGGTCGGCGCGCCGCTTGAACTGTTCGACCGGCCGGCGAACCTTTTTGTCGCCGGCTTCATCGGCTCGCCTTCGATGAACCTGCTCAAGGGCACGGTGAAAAAAGGCGGGAAGCCGGTGGTCGAGATCGCCGGCACGGCATTTCCGATGCCGTCGGGCGCCGCCGAGGATGGCCAGGCGGTTGTCTACGGCGTGCGGCCTGAACATCTGGAGATCCATCCGGACGGTGTCGAGGCCAAGATTTCCGTGGTCGAGCCGACAGGCTCCGAGACCCTGGTCTTCGTGCGCTTCGGAGAGGGCGAGATGGTAGCGCTGTTTCGCGAGCGCCACGATTTCAAGCCGGGTGACACGCTCAAGCTCAAGCCGCGTCTCGACCAGGTCCATCTCTTCGACGCCGGAACCGGCAAGCGTCTCTGACCGCACACAATCCTTCAAGAGGAAATCATGCTCAAAGGGATCAATCCGCTGCTCAATGCCGACGTGCTCCAGGCGCTGCGGGCGATGGGCCATGGCGACGACCTGATCATCGCCGACACCAATTTCCCGTCCGATTCCGTGGCCCGGCAGACGGTGCTCGGCAAGCTCCTGCGAATCGACGCATCGGCGGCAGACGTGGTGAAGGCGGTGCTGTCGCTCTACCCGCTGGATACTTTCGTCAACGATGCGGCCGCGCGCATGGAGATCGTCGGCAAGCCGAACGACATCCCGCCCGTGCAGAAGGAGGTTCAGAAGGCGATCGACGCGGCCGAGGGCAAGCCCTGGCCGATGATCTCGATCGAGCGCTACGCCTTCTACGAACGCTCCAGGAAAGCCTATTGCGTGATCCAGACCGGCGAGCGCCGCTTCTATGGCTGCTTTGCCTTCCGCAAGGGCGTCGTGCCGCCGGATGCGGAGTAAGCCATGGCCACCGGCAAGCCTGTCGTCATCCTGGGTGTCTTTGTCGCCGACACGGCCTATCGTGCCGACCGTCAGCCGCGCCTGGGCGAGACGATCCTCGGCAATTCCTTCAAGCTCGGCCCCGGCGGTAAGGGCTCGAACCAGGCGGTGGCGGCAGGCAAGCTCGGCGCCGACATCACGTTCCTGACCCGTCTCGGCGTCGATGCCTTCGCCGACATGGCCAAGCAGACCTGGGAGGATGCCGGCGTGAAGAGCGCCGTCATCGACACGCCCGACAGCTATACGGGCGCCGCCTATATCTTCGTCGAGGAAGGTACCGGCAACAACGCCATCATCGTCAGCCCGGGCGCGGCTATGCTGATCTCGCCCGCCGACATCGAGGCGCATGCCGGGCTGATCCGCTCGGCCGGCGTTTTCGTCACGCAGCTCGAGCAACCGATCGAGGCTGCGCTGAAAGCATTGCAAATCGGGCGCGGGGCGGGGGTGACGACCATCTTGAACCCGGCGCCGGCCGCCAGCCTGCCGGACGGCATCTACACGCTGTGCGACTATGTCACGCCCAATGAGACCGAAGCCGAAGGCCTGACCGGCATCAAGGTGTCGTCGATCGATGACGCCCGCCGCGCCGCCGATGACCTGCTGGCGAAAGGTGTCGGCGCTGTCATCGTGACGCTCGGCGAGAAGGGCGCGCTGCTGCATACCAAGAGCCGTTCCGAGCATGTCGGCGCGGTCAATGCCGGGCCTGTGGTCGAGACCACCGGCGCTGGCGACGCCTTCAACGGCGGCCTCGCCGCGGCCTTGGCAAGAGGCGTCGAGCCGCTGGAGGCGGTGCGCTTTGCCTGCGCGGTCGCCGGCATTTCAGTGACACGCCCGGGCACCGCGCCGTCGATGCCGACCCTGAAAGAGGTCGAGGCGCTGCTGATGAAGACCTGACATCTGGTGAACCGACCGACGCGTCTCCTCCTCGTCGGCCGGCTGCGGACCGCTTTTTAGCGGTCTCTTGATCTGGAACGCAACCGAAGCGGGCGCGTTCATGGTCCTGCCGGCAACGCGCAATCGGAACGGTAAGATGAAAAAACCTTACGAGAAGCCGACGCTCGTGAAGCGCGGGAAGCTCACCAGGAAGACCGCCCAGATCGTCGCTTCCGGCGTCATACTGGGCGAGTGATAAACCGGGCCAGTGATTTCCAAATCGGCCGCGCTTGAAGGGTAATGAGCGACGGGACAGCGCTACAGGATCCTGCCGGTCAGGTCCAGCATCGTCGTTGCGCCTTGCTCGCTGCCGGGCATGTGCACGACCCGCAGCACGCGAAGGTCCTGGTTCGATCCTTCGACCGGCATCGACACGCTTTCCCCAACCCGCGGCGATTCCTGGAAGGCGAGCTCGTCGACATCGCTGGCGTCATCGATCGAGCGCGCGCTGGGCGGCTCTGAGCTGCTCCCGGCTGGGCAGTCTGCGCTTGCGCTAATATCAGATAAGCCTAATGTACCTCAGGAATCTGGCCGTTAAGAGGATGCGGCGGCGCATTAGGATTGAGCGCCATGTCGGTTTGCCCATTCCAATGGCAACGCATGTAGTGTGACCGACGCACCCTACTGTCCGCGTAAGCTGACACCCCTGTGAACCAAGCAAGGAGGCAGCGAATATGCGAACAGTCGATCTTTGTGCGGCCGTTGCTCTGTGCATCGTGCCATCCAGCCTACTGGCGGCAGACGAGGTTTCCGTCGAACGCGGCTTATATATTTCGATCATAGGCGGCTGCCATTTCTGCCACACGGAAGGATACCGTGAAGCCGACGGGAAAATCGATCCGGACAAAGCCTTGAAGGGCTCTTCCGTGGGCTGGCAGGGTCCGTGGGGCACGACCTACGCCGTAAATCTCAGGGATTCAGCAATGGGCTTTGATGAGGACGCTTGGGTCGACCACCTCAAGAACAAGGTCTTTTTGCCGCCGATGCCCTGGTACCAAGTCCAAGCCATGACCGAAAGCGACATGCGTTCGGTGTATCTCTACATCAAATCGCTCGGACCACCCGGCGAGTCGGCACCGTATTACCGGGAGCCCGGCAAGGAGCCGAGGACACCTTACGTCACACTGGCGCCACCGCAGATGCCGAAGAAGTAGTGTCGCTACGATCTGGCGGCGCCGAACCATGTGACCATGGCTCGGAAGGAAGTGATCGTCGCTTACGCAACGTGAAGCCACAACTTGTGGCTCGTCGTCGGGATAAAAGGCCCGCTGCTTCGGTGGCGGGCTTTTCTTGTGGCAGAAAAGTCACGCAGCTTGAATATGCAGAGCTTCAACCGCCGCGAGCTTATTGTCCACCTAAGCGAGGCGTACCGTCATCGACGGGCAGGGGAATGCCCTGACTGGGGCACGTGATCTTCCCGAACTAGCGCCCGCTGCCGATGGTGGCGGGCTTTTTTGTTGCCGGTGCTTACATGGACAAAAAGATTTCTGGCCACCATTGGCTGCGAAGCGAAAAACCGAAGCTTTTCAGGTAGTTGATGGCGCGAGTGACGGGGCTCGAACCCGCGACCTCCGGCGTGACAGGCCGGCACTCTAACCGACTGAGCTACACCCGCGCACTGACGAGCACGTGTCAGGCGTGTTCGTCGTTGGGCGGTGGATAAGGGGTTCGCCTGCGGGTGTCAAGCGCGGCATTCAAGCATAACAGCAATCAGGAGAAGGTTTTTTGACAGCGGCGCCGATGCTGGGGAAAACCGCCGCGAGGCCAACATGGCGGTTGTTCATTTGGCCTTGCGAATGCGGCCCTAACTGCTTAAAGGTCCGCGCTCAAGCGGGCGATTAGCTCAGTTGGTAGAGCGCTTCGTTTACACCGAAGATGTCGGCGGTTCGAGTCCGTCATCGCCCACCATCATTGCGGATATCTGCCGCAAATCCAAAATAAGCTTGGCGATCCGCCAAATGACCTTGGCGATTTGGTTGCGCCTCGGGGCGGCAAATCATGGGCGCGACGAAGGGGCGATCAAACGATCGCCCCACTTCTATCGCCGGTTACTGCCTGACATAGCAGCGCTTGTGGGCGCCGGGAGCCGGGTCGTCGCCAAAGGCGTCGTTGCCGCAACGGACGCCGTTCCTGAAAACATCCTGCGTGTACTGGCCACGCGCGCCGTATCTGACCAGCGCGCGGCCGCGGAAATCGCAGTACTCACCCTCCCTGGCACAGGCGACCCATTCGCCGCGACCCGGCCGCGAGCCGTAATCGTCGTCCCCATAGTCGTTGTCATTGCCATAATCGCCGCGACCGCGCGCCACGAAATAGCATGCTTTTTCACGGCCGGGGGCGGGGTCGCCAAAAACGCGATTTGAGCAAGGCACGGCCTGACTGTAGAAAAACCGCGAGGTCGTTCGGCCCCGGGCGCCGTAGACCACTTCCGCGGGATAGGGCAAGCGGCACATACCGCCTTCATGCGCGCATCGCCGCAGTTGCTGCGCCGAGGCTGCGGTGGGGAAAAGGGCGGTGGCGGTCGCGGCCAGGCCAACGAGGCAAATGACTGCCAACGCCATTCGCATCAAGAAAACTGGTGCTTTTGACACGGTTCGTCTCCCGTTTTGATTTCACCCGGCACCCTACAGCTCAGCTGTTGAATGCCCGATGAACGCGTTGGCCTCCGGTCACATGTCCGATTATCGCTCGCAATATGGGATTGTCGAGAGACCAGAGAGGCGATGCCAACCCATGTTGCCGGGAGCGGCCGGATTTCAGTATTTTATCATGCGCCTCTCGATGAGGACCACGATGCAGAACAGCGCGATCGACAGCGACGACGACAGCACGATCGCGGCGTAGAGGCGGTCCGACTGGTAGTTGAAGGTCGCCTGGATGATCAGCGCGCCGAGGCCCTTGTCCGAGCCGATCCACTCGCCGACGATGGCGCCGATGACGGCCGTCGCGGAGGCGATACGGAGCGAGGAGAACAGCATCGGCAGCGCGCGCGGCAGGCGCAGGGCCCAGAAAATCTCCGAGCGTGTCGCCGACAGCACGCGGAACAGCTCGTGCTCATTGTCGCCAGCCGAATCGAGGCCGCGGATCATGTTCACCAGCGTCGGGAAGAAGCAGATCACCGCGGCGATGACGATCTTCGGCGTCATGCCCAGGCCGAAGATCAGGATGATGATCGGCGATAGCGCCAGGATCGGAATGGTGTTGAAGAACAGCACGATCGGGAAGTAGGCGGCCTGCAGGGTGCGGCTGTGCACGAAGAGCACGGCGAGCAGCACCGCGGCCAGATTGCCGATGACGAAACCGGCCAGCGCCTCGATCAGCGTCGGCCTCAGATTGTCGATGAGCAGCGCCAAATTCTTCTGGAAGACGCCGAAGATTGCCGTCGGCGTGGGTACGATATAGGCCGGCACGCCGAGCAGCGGCAGAAGGTATTGCCAGGCAAGCAGGATCGAAGCCGCACCCAGGACGGGAAGCGCGATGCTCATTTGCGGGGAGAGCGGCGTTTGTCTCACGATGCCCGCTCCAACGCCGTCCGCAAATCGGCCATGGCGGCGACAATCGCCGCGTCCTCGCGCCTGCAGCGATTGCCGTCCTGCTTGAAGGGGCGCATGTCGAGGTCCCTGACCACGCGCCCCGGATTGGCGGCCAGCACGATGACACGCTCGCCGACATAGGCCGCTTCGGCAATCGAATGGGTTACGAACAGGATCGTCGTGCCGGTGCGTCGCCACAGCGCAAGCAATTCGTCGTTTAGGCGGTCGCGCGTGATCTCGTCGAGGGCGCCGAAAGGTTCATCCATCAGCAGCAGTCTGGGTTCGCCGAGCAGAGCGCGGGCGATGGCGACACGCTGGCGCTGGCCGCCGGAGAGCTGATGCGGCAGGCGCTCGCCGAAAGCGCCGAGACCCATCAGTTCGAGCAGCTCGGCGCTGCGGTCATCGATCTTGCGGGTCAGGCTGCCCTGGCCGACGCCAAGCGGCAGGCGCACATTCTCGCGTACCGTGCGCCAGGGCAGGAGCGTCGAGTCCTGGAAGACGAAACCGACATCGCGGCGCGAGCGGACCGCGTGCGGCGTCTCGCCAAGCACACTGATCGTGCCGCCGAGCGGATCGAGCAAGTCGGCCACGACCCTGAGCAAGGTCGACTTGCCGCAACCCGAGGGCCCCAGGATCGACAGGAAGGAACCGGCCGCGACGGTCAAGTCGAGGCCGGCGAGCACTTTGACGGCTGTCTGCCGGCCGCCATAGCCGACATCGAGCTTGAGGGCTTCAATCGCGTTCGGCATCGGATCAGCATAACGTTTGGTTGAATCGTGATGCTGATCCAAGTCTTTGTTGGAGCATGATCTTTTCCAAAAACCGGTTACCACTTTTTGGGATCATGCTCTAGGCCGCGGGCGCGTCGAGCTTGGGACGGTCGGTGGCCGAGAGCTCCAGAATCTTGGTGGTATAGACATCCTTGGCGGCCGGTCGTCCGTTCGGATACTGGCCGACTTTGTCGAGCAGCACCAACTGGTCCTCGATCGAGGCGGGGTCGAACGTGCCCCACCCATCCTTGGCGGTCGTGCCGTCGAAGGAGAGTTTCAGCACGAGGTTGACGGTCTTTTGCTCCCAGCCGAGATCCATTTCCGGATAGGCGGCGACCATCTTCTTGACCGCCTCCTGCGGGTTCGCATGCACCCAGCCCCAACCCTTGCCGACGGCGCCGATGAACTTGGCCAGCGTCTGCGGGTCCTTTTCGATCGCCGCGTCCGTGGCGAAATAGACGTCGGCGTAGGAGCTCAGCCCGAGGTCGCGCACCAGCAGGTCGATGCGGTCGTCGCCGACGACGCTGAGCGCCTGGGTATTGGTGATCCAGCCGCCAATGGCGTCGACGTCGCCGCGCACCAGCGGGCCCTTGTCGAAGCCGACGTTGACGATGGTCACCTCCGACGGATCGATACCGTTCTTGGCCAGGATCTCGTCGATGACGAAACGCGCCGTCGGCTGGATGCCGATCTTCTTGCCCTTGAGATCCGCAACGCTGCGGATCGGCTTGGCAGGCTTCGAGGTCAGCGCATAGGGACCGGTGCGGAAGCCGCAGGCGATGATCTTGACCGGCACGCCGCTGGCGCGCGCCGAATAAAGCTGTGGCGTCTCCGAGAACTGCCCGAGCTGCGCGGCGCCCGAAATGACCGGCGGCACGGTCGAGGCATTCGGGCCGCCGGGGCTGAACTCGACCTCCAGCCCGGCATCCTTGAAATAGCCGTTGGCGATGGCCGCGATATCGCCGACCTGGCCATTGGACATCAGCCAGTCATACTGGATGACGACCTTGCCGGCAGCTTTCGCGCCCGGCGTCAGCACGAGCTGCATGCCGGCCGACGCGGCGGCGACGGCTGCCATGCCGCCTTTCACGAACGTGCGGCGGTTCAATTCGAAGTCCCTGTTCCCACTCATTTTTCGCTCCTGTTGCAGACTTTGTCGTCTCTTCTTCAGGCGCCGCTCCGTTCGGCACGGCGTCGTCTACGGCTGTTCGTCGTGGTAGTCGCCAGGGCCGCCGTCGAGCCAGGCGTAAAGCTCCCAAAGTGTGTCGTCCGGGTCGGTGAAATAAGCGCAGCGCGCATTCCAGACATAGTTTTCGGGCGGACCTTGGAAGGGCACGCCCCTGGCACTTAATTCGTCATGCTGTTGGTCGATGTCGGCCGGCGTGTCGAGCTTCACGGCGACGCAGACCTTGTGCGCGTGGCGCGGCGATCGCAGCTTCGAGACGCCGGTATGGCGGTTGATGTGGTCGAGTTCCCAGGCGGCAAGCGTCACGCCCTCACCATGGAAATCGGCAAAACCTTCGGCACGGCGGCGCAGGCGGAAGCCGAGCTTGTCGACATAGAATTCGACCGTGCGCTCGATGTTTTCCACCAGCAGGCAGACGTCGGTGATGCGGGTGATGTTTGCCGGCATGGCTATTTCGCCCCGCCGGTTTTCGAAAGCGGCAGCTTGACGCCGACGCGGTTGGCGGCGCCGACGATGTGCGCGCGCATCGCTGCTTCCGCCGCTTCCGGATCGCCCGCCACCAGCGCGTCATAGATGCGCACGTGCTCGCCGACATTGATTTCAACGAGGTCGTGCAGCGGGTTGGTCATGCGCGCGTAGTGGATCGACTGGCGGATCTGCTCGCAGACGAAGGAAATGAATGTGTGGATGTAGCTGTTTCCGGTGGCGCGAGCGATCTCCCGGTGGAAGAGCAGGTCGGCGTCGATGCTGCCTTCCTCCCAGCGCTCCTCGCCGCCCATCCGATCGAGCGCCGCCTTGATCGAATCGAGATGTTCTTTCCCGCGCCGCGCCGCGGCCAGCGCAGCCGATTCCGCCTCCAGGATGCAGCGAAGCTCGAACAGCCGCGCCATATTGTACGTGTCCTTGAGCGCCTCGCGGTCGATGCGGATCGTGGCCCGCTGTTCGGGCGCCAGCACGAACGCGCCAATGCCTTGCCGCGCCTCGATCATGCCGTCGGCTCTCAGTTGGGCGATCGCCTCGCGCACCACATTGCGGCTGACGCCGAATTTCTCCGACAGCTCCTGCTCGGTCGGCAGGCGTGCGCCGGGGTTCAAACCGCCGGATTCGATCTCGCGACTGAGGAAGGCCGCAACCCGGTGCGGCAGCGTCTCGACAGTGCCGATGGCGGCCAGTCTTTGCTTCATGGAACAGTCTCCGTCGAGGGCAGCAGGCAACCGGGGTTCATCAGCCCCTTTGGGTCGAACGCGTTCTTCAGCGCCGTGACCATGCGGCGATGCGTCGGCGATAAGCCGGACCAGAATTCCCCCGAACGGCTGCGGCCTATGCCATGCTCAGCGCTGATCGAGCCGCCGAGGCCGACCGCGATCGCGTAAAGGCCCGCGGTGATCTCCGACCCGCGCGCACGGGCTTCGGCCACAGCCAGCTGTAACGGCGGCAGCACGTTGAAATGGATATTGCCGTCGCCGGCATGGCCATACGCCAGCGGAATCCAGCCAGGATGCTCGAGCGCTACGAAGCGTCGTGCTTGCTCGATCAGGGCAGGGATATCCGAAATGCGCACTGAAAGATCGGTTCGTACGTGATAGCCGCGCTTGGCCTGGCCCTCGACCAGTCCCTCCCGGATCGCCCAGAAAGCATGGGTCTGCGCGGCGCTGGTTGCGAGAACGGCGTCGGTCACGAGGCCTTCTTCGAGTGCACCGCCGAGGAAACCCGCCAGCACGCGGTTGAGATCGACGGTCGGTCCGGAGGACAATTCGATCAGCACCTGGACGGGCGCCAAGACCGGCGCTCTCACTCCAGGGTCGATCAGCCGGGCAAGCTCGATGCACTCTGAACCGATGATCTCGAAGGCGGAGATCAGGTCCGAACAGTTGCGGCGCGCCCGGTTTAACAGCGCGACGGCGGCCCCGAACGAGGCCAAACCGAGATAGGCCGTCTCTGTTCGCGCCGGTTTCGGAAACAGCTTGACCTCGACGCCCGTGATGATGCCGAGCGTGCCTTCCGAGCCGACGAAAAGCTGCTTCAGGTCATAGCCGCTGTTGTTCTTGCGCAGGCCGGAGAAGCCGCTCCACAGTTCGCCATCCGCAAGTACTACCTCCAGCCCGAGGACCAGGTCGCGCGCCATGCCATAGCGCAGCACGTTGATGCCACCGGCGTTGCTCGCCGCATTGCCGCCGATCTGACAGCTGCCTTGCGCGCCGAGCGCCAGCGGAAAGAGGCAATCCTGCGCCTCGCATGCGTCCTTGATCGTCTGCAGCACGCAGCCGGCATCGGCGCGCAACGTGAAATTCTCCGTATCGATTTGCCGGATGGAGCTCAGCCGCTCCAGGCTGACAACAACCAGGCCGCTGCCTTTGCTGTCGATGGCGCCCGATACCAGCCCGGTGTTGCCGCCCTGCGGAATGACGCCGAGCCCGAGTTCGCCGCACAGGCGCATAAGCACCTGTACCTCGGAGACCGAAGCGGGCCGCAGCACTGCGAGCGCGCCGCCGCGATAGTCGCCGGCCCAATCGCCCAGGTATTTTGCCATTGCGATAGGCTCGGCGATAAGGCCGTTTGGCCCGACAGCGCGCTTAAAAGCCCTGAATATATCGGTCGACAGGCTGCGAGCGGTCATCAGCGGTGCAATCGGTGTCAGGCGATAGGGTGATGCATATCATCCTACAACTTAATTGAAGTCAATCGATGAGCAGCTGACTGATCCTTGAATCGCGTCGCCTGGGCGAAAAACGTCGGAGGGAAGCGCGGAGCCTAAAGGTATTGCGAGACCTTCTTGCCGACGGCCAGGAAGCGCAACGGGTCGACCGCCTCGCCATCGTGGCGCACCTCGTAGTGAAGGTGCGGACCCGTCGAGCGGCCGCTGCTGCCGGTCTTGCCGATGACGGCGCCGGCGGCAAGCTTCTGACCGACGCTCACATCGATTTCGCTCAGATGCCCGTAGCGTGTCGCAAAGCCGTTGCCGTGATCGACCTCGACCATGCGGCCGTAGCCGCCGGCCCAGCCGGCCCTGGTGACGACGCCGGCGGCCGTGACTTTGGCCGGCATGCCGATCGGCGCCCTGAAATCCATGCCCGTGTGCAGCGCGGCGCTGCCAAGGATCGGGTCGGTACGCACGCCGAACGGGCTGGTCACCGGATGGCCGGGGGCGGGGTTGGCGAGCGGCAGCTTGCGCGCCTCTTTCTTGACCTCGTCGAGCGCGTCGAGCGCTTCGTCCAACTCCTTGACCTTGCCGTCGAAGGTCATTGAGGGATCAAGCGGAACCAGCGGGCCACCGACGTCGCTCTTGTCGATCTCGCTGTCGACCGGCAGGCCCGCTGCTTCCAGCGCCTGTGCGATGGCATCGGCATTCCTGTAGGCGTTGTCGGCAAGTGTGGCGATGCGCGAAAGCTGCTGGTTCTCGATGGCCTTCAGCGAGGCATTGATCGAGACGAACAGCTTGTCGGCGCGATCGGCCGCCGTTTCGCCGTCGAGGGGATCGGACCTCGTCGACCAGAGCGAGAAGGGTCTCGTGTCGCCGGCGCTCAGGCTGGCGACGGAATAGGTCGGCGCTTGCGAAAAGCTGCCGGTGACATTCGCATGCTCGTCGGGCTTGGGAGCCGCAGCGCCCCTCGCTGGCGCATCGCCAACCTCGTTCTCGGCACGCTCGAGAATTGGGCCAAGCCGCCCGTGGCGCTCGCTGAGCTGGGTTTGCCTCGCCAGCAGCTCACTTACCTTGGTCTCCATCAATTGCTGGTCGAGAAGCTGGCGGCTGGTTATGCGGTCGACCTGGGCACGAAGGGCCGAGATGCGGTCCTCATAGGCCTGCTGCATGCGCGCCTGTCTTGCCGTCGTGGCGCCGATCAGGTCGTCGCGCAGCACAAGGTAGGAGGTGGCAAGCAAGTATCCTATGGCGATCGCTGCCAGAGCCGAACCGATGAAGGCGGCAAGCCACGGCCGGACGGTGAAATGCCTAATTTCATTGCCCCGGGCGATGATGACCGTGTGCGGTTCCTTACGCCTGCCGAAGACAGCTGACTGACCGGTCATTTTCACGGGACCAAGCTTTCGTTACGAGACCAACGACAAGCCTGATTACACATTATTAGGGTTAACAAAGTTTTGCCGGACGCAATGCTGGCGCAATCGTGCCCGTATGCCGCGCGGCAGGTTGTGGCGGAAGGCTCCGATGTCTCACAGCGCGCGCAGGGCCTCCAGCACCTCTTCGGCATGGCCCTTGACGCGAACCTGGCGCCATATGCGGGCGATGCGCCCGTCCTTTCCGATCAGGAAGGTGGCGCGCTCGACACCCATATATTTGCGCCCGTACATCATCTTCTCGACCCATAAATGATAGGCCTCGATCACCTTGCGCTCCTCGTCGGCGACGAGATCGACGGTGAGATCGTACTTTGCCTTGAATTTGTCGTGTTTCTTTACGTTGTCGGGCGACAGACCGACCACCACAGCGCCGGCCTTCTCGAATTCCGGCTTCAACTGCGAGAAGCCGATCGCCTCGCTGGTGCAACTTGTGGTGTCGTCCTGCGGATAGAAATAGAGTACGACGGGCCTGCCCCGGAACGCGGGGAGGCTGAAGGAACCGCCGCCGTCGCGCGGAAGATCGAATTGCGGCGCAAGGTCGCCCACCTCGAGATCAGCCATATCGATGCCCTTGTTTGCGGTTACGCGCGAGAAAGCATCGATATAACGTGAGGCGGGGATTCGTCCACGACGGGTTCGTCACAACGGAAGATTGCTTGGATCAGGAAGAGCCGCAGCACGAGAAGATCAAGTTCAGGCGTGACGAGATCACCGACCTGACGACGCTTCCTTCCGCGTGCAGCGTGCCGCCGCTCGGCCGGGCAGCCGTGCGCCGCCGCTTTCGCTTTCTCGGGCGCGCCTTCGCCAGCCTTTGCGCGCTCGTGCTTTTGGCGGCGGCGGGCGTTTATATGCTCGGCACCTCGGGCATCGGCACGGAACGGCTTCGCGCCGAAGCCGAGGCCGCCATCGAGAAACTGGCCGGCGTCGATGTCAACGTCGCTGTCGGCGCTGCACGGTTGACGCTCGATGGATCGAGCTTCATCGCCTTACAGGTGAACGACGTCAGCCTGAAGACGGCCGACGGCAAGCCGATGGCCGATATCGGACGCGTGCGCTTCGGCATGCGGCTGCTGCCGCTGCTTTCGGGGGATGTCCGGCTGACCAGCGCCAGATTTTCCGACGCCCATATCGTGGTGGCCGCCATGCCCTCGGGCGGCGGCGACTGGACGGCGCCGCTGCGCGACGAGAATGGCCTTGTCGACCCGGAGAAAGTGTCGGCGGCGGTGTTCGCCAGCGTCAACGACGCGCTCGATGCCGTGCGTGAGGATTCGATGCGCCAGATCGATCTGCGCAACGTCGAGTTCGAACTGCCGGACGCCGGACTGGTCAAGCGCGTGACCGTCGCCTCGGCAACCGTCGCGCAGACCGGCATAGGTCGCATGCAGCTCTCCTACAATGCCGATGTCGACGGCCGGCATGCAACTTTGACCGCCTCCGCGACCCGCGACGCGACGGCCAGGCGGATCGCATCGCTGGACGTCAATCTCGGGATAGCGGGCGCTTCCGGCGAGGGTGGTTCGAACGCGGCTGTTCCGGCCGCCGAGGGCGGCAAACTGGGTTCGATCGCGTTGAAGCTTTCGGGCTCGGAAGCGTCAGGCGACAGCCCGTCGCGCCTGGCGGCTTCGCTGTCGCTGACCGGTTCAACGCTCGACCTGGACGAACGCGGCCTGCTGCCTGTCGATGTCGATGCCGTTGCCACGCTGGTGGCCGGCTCGAACAAGATCTCGGTCGACCGGCTGCTGGTCAGGAACGGTCGCTCCAGCTTCGACTTTGCCGGATCGATCGGGCCAAAGCCGGCAAGCGCGGGGGAGGAGCCCGCCTACCGCTATGACCTGACCAGCGACGGCTCGACGCTGGCGCCTTCGGAATCGCCGGAACCGGCGCTCCAGTTCCTGGCCCGCATCGCCGGGGTCTACCAGCCGAAGAGCCGCAAGTTCATCGCCGAGCAGATCGGCGTGCGGTCAGGCGGATCGGGCGAGGTGCTGGGCGCGGCCACGATCGCCTTCATCGACAATGGCCCTCCGGGCGTCTCGCTGTCGCTCAACGTTCACGACATGCCGGTCTCCCATGTCAAGCAATTGTGGCCATGGTTCTCAGCCCGCAACGCGCGGCTTTGGGTGCTGGCCAATCTGTTTGGCGGCACCGTGACCGACGCTAACCTGCAGTTCCAGGTCTTGCCGGGACGGCTGGGCAATGGCGTGCCGCTTACCGGCGACGAGGTGTTCGGCCGTTTCCAGATCGAAGGGTCGCGCTTCGATACCGCCGGACGCATTCCGCCGATCCGCGACGCCGTCGGCGTCGTCGGCTTCCATGGCAACGATGTCGACATCAGCCTGTCCTCGGGCAGCGTCTACATGCCGAGCGGCCGCACGGTGGCGGCGAGCGGCGGCACGTTGACGGTGAAGAACGCGAACCGTTCGCCGGTCGTCGGCGCGCTTGATATCGATGTCGCGGGCGAAGCGCCGGCGATAGCGGAGCTCGCCTCCTACGAGCCGATCAACGCCATGCGCCATGTCGGGCTGGCGCCGGAAGACCTGTCCGGTACCGTCACCGGCCACGTGAAGGCGGACATTCCGCTGACGCGCGGCATCGATACCTCGACGCTCGATTGGCTGGTGTCGCTCGATTACCAGGATCTGTCGCTGGGCAAGCCGTTCGAGGATCAGACGGTGACCGAGGCCAATGGCTCGATCACGGTCGGGCCAAAGCAGGCGGTGATTTCAGCCGATGCCAAGCTCAACGGCATTCCTGCCGAGCTCGATCTGGTCGAGCCGCTCGCCGACGACGGGCCGGCGCGCAGCCGCAAGGTCGTCCTCGTCCTCGACGACAAGACGCGCGACGCCAGCATGCCCGGCCTGTCGGATCTGCTTTCGGGAACCATCAAGGTGGCAATCGACAAGAGCGGCGAGGGCGCCCAGCAGGTCTCCGCGGACCTCAGCAACGCCAGGCTCGACATTCCCTGGGCGGGCTGGAGCAAGGGCGCTGGCATCCCCGCCAAGGTCACTTTCGGCATGACGAAATCCGGCGGCACCACCACGCTGTCGGATTTCGATCTCTACGGAAAGAGCTTTTCGATCGACGGCAGCGTGACGCTGGTCAATGGGGCGTTGTCCGCGGCCCGCTTCAGCAAAGTTGCGTTGAACAGGGGCGACGACGTCGCCGTTTCCGTGAAGCGCTCCGGCAAGAGCTACGCGGTCGACGTCAGCGGTGCGTCGCTCGACGCCCGCTCGCTGATCAAGCAGTTCACCTCCGATGTCGACACTGCCACGAAAGGCACCGGCAGCGACGCCATTTCGGTGAGCGCCGACGTGGCATCGTTGACCGGTTTCCATGACGAGGTGCTGTCCAACCTCAAGCTCGAGTACAGCGCCGCCGGATCGCGCGTGAACGGGCTCAACGTCACCGCCGCGGCAAGCTCGGGCGCCGCCATTGCGATCACCAACACGACCAGCGAAGGCGGCCGCTCGCTCAGGGTGAAGTCCGCCGATGCCGGCGCCATCCTGCGGTTCCTCAACGTTTATGAGCATATGGAAGGCGGTGCGATCACGCTGTCGCTCGCTGGTGCCGCCGACGGGCCGATGAAGGGGCAGGTGGATGCCAGCAATTTCTACGTGGTCAACGAGCCTAAGCTCGCCTCGATCGTGTCGACGACGCCGGCCGGCGACACGCGCAGCCTGAATGAGGCCGTCAAAGGCAACATCGATACGTCCAGGGTGAAGTTCGAGCGCGGCTTCGCCGAGATCGACAAAGGGTCCGGCTATCTGAAACTGGCGAACGGCCTGCTGCGCGGCCCGCGCATCGGCACCACCTTCCAGGGCACGCTCTACGATCCGAACAACAATATGGACATGACCGGCACCTTCATGCCGGTCTACGGGCTGAACCGCATCTTCGGCGAACTGCCGCTGTTCGGGCCGCTGCTCGGCAACGGGCGCGACCGCGGCCTTATCGGCGTCACCTATCGGCTGCGCGGCAACGCCAACAAGCCGACGCTCAACATCAATCCGCTGTCCGTCGTGGCGCCCGGGATATTCCGGTCTATCTTCGAGTACAGGTAGCCACGATTCGGAAAAGCGGCTTCCGGTCTTCGGGAAAGATCACGGTCAAGAAAGCCGCGGCCGATCAGTTCGGCCGCACCAGCACGTGTTTCTTCTTGCCGAGGGAGAGCTTCACCACTCCTTCCGGACCGAGGTCCTGAGGCGTGACGACGCGCCTGTCGTCGGTCAGGGGCTGGTCGTTGATGCGCACGGCGCCGCCCTGGATATGCCGGCGCGCTTCGCCGTTCGAGCCGGCCAGCCCGGCGCTCACGAACAGCGCCAGGATGCCGATGCCTGCCTCCAGGTCGGACGTGGCCACCTCGACGCTCGGCAGCGTGTCGGCGAGCGCGCCTTCCTCGAAGGTCTTGCGCGCGGTCTCGCTTGCCGTCTCGGCAGCCGCACGACCGTGCAACATGGCGGTGATCTCGGTGGCGAGGATTTTCTTGGCCTCGTTGATTTCCGAGCCGCCGAGCTTCGCGAGCCGCGCGACTTCGTCCAACGGCAGGGTCGTGTAGAGCTTCAGGAAACGGCCGACATCGGCGTCCTCGGTGTTGCGCCAATACTGCCAGAACTCGTAAGGCGAGAGCATGTCGCCATCGAGCCAGACCGCGCCCGAGGCCGACTTGCCCATCTTGGCGCCGGACGAGGTAGTGAGCAGCGGCGTGGTCATGGCGAAGAGCTGCACGCCCTCCATGCGGTGGCCGAGATCGATGCCGTTGACGATGTTGCCCCACTGGTCCGAGCCGCCCATCTGCAGCCGGCAGCCGATGCGCTTGTAAAGCTCGACGAAGTCGTAGGCCTGCAGGATCATGTAGTTGAATTCGAGGAACGACAGCGACTGCTCGCGATCCAACCTCAGCTTGACGGAATCGAAGGCCAGCATGCGGTTGACGGAGAAATGCCGGCCGACATCGCGCAGGAAATTGACGTAGTTGATCTCCATCAGCCAGTCGGCGTTGTTGACCATGACCGCGTCGCCCGGGCCGCTGCCAAACTTCAGGTAGGGCGCGAAATTGCGGCGGATGCCGACGAGATTGTCCTCGATGTCCTGCGGCGTCAAAAGCTTGCGCGCCTCGTCCTTGAAGGACGGATCGCCGATCATGGAGGTGCCGCCGCCCATCAGCGCGATCGGCCGGTGGCCGGTCTGCTGCAGCCAATGCAGCATCATGATCTGGATCAGCGAGCCGGCATGCAGGCTCTTGGCGGTGGCGTCGAAGCCGATATAGGCGCTGACCGTTTCCGTCGCGAAAAGCTGGTCGAGGGCGGATTCATCCGAAATCTGGTGGATGAAGCCGCGCTCGCTCATGATACGCAGGAAATCGGATTTGTAGGCGGGCATTTTTTCTTCCTGGAGGTCGCCGGGCACTTGGCCATGCTGGATATGAAGGCGCGCGTTTAGCATCCGCGGGCGATCAGCAAAAGTGGTTTCCGGTTTTGCGTCCGATCGCCGCCGAACAAAAGACCAGCGATGGGCACAAGTAGTTTCCGGTTCGGCGTCCGGTCGGGAGACGCCCACGCGTCCTTGCTTCGCCCTTTTTGCTGGCGTAATGAGGCGCCGCGCAAAGACAGGCGCCATGCGCCGCGACGGGGCCATCCCGCAGTTTCAGATCGGACGAGCTCCCGCGATGAACAGGAACTACCTCTTCCTCTTTCTGTTCAGCATCGTCATGACCGTTAGCGGGCTGGCCAGCTTGCCGCCGGTCGACCGCGACGAATCCCGCTTCGTCCAGTCGACCAAGCAGATGGTCGAGACAGGCGACTATGTCGACATCCGCCTGCAGGACGTCACGCGCTACAAAAAGCCGATCGGTATCTACTGGCTGCAATCGGCGGCTGTGGCGTTGAGCGGCGAGGGGGCCGAGGCGCCGATCTGGATCTACCGCCTGGTCTCCATGCTTGGCATCGCCCTCGCGGTGGTGGGCATCGGCTGGACCGGAACAAAACTATTCGGCGCCGATGCCGGTCTTGCCGCCGGCCTGATGATGGCGGCGATCTTCGCCACCGCCTTCGAAGGGCGCGACGCCAAGACCGACGCAATGCTTCTCGCCTGCTGCGTGGCGGCGCAAGGCGCGCTGGCGCAGGTCTATATGGCGGCAAAGCGCAACGAACCGGTTCCCGGACATCTGCCCTGGATTTTCTGGATAGCGCAGGGCCTGGGCATCCTCATCAAGGGACCCGTTTCACCGCTGCTGTCGCTGCTTACGGCCGCCGCGCTTCTTGCCTTCGACCGCGACTGGCGCTGGCTGCTCAAGATGAAGCTGGCGCGCGGCGTGGCGATCGTGCTCGTCATCGTGTTGCCATGGCTCATCCTCATCACCTGGAAGAGCGGCGGCGCCTTCTTCCAGGAGGCGGTCGGCAAGGACATGCTGAATAAGGTGGCGCAAGGCGAGGAATCGCACGGCCTGCCGCCCGGCTTCTACATGTTGACCTTTTCGCTGTTCATGTGGCCCTTCGGGCTGATAGCGGTCGGCGCCGGGCTGCAGGCGATCAACCGTTTCCGGGACGATCCGCGCCTGCGCTTCTGCCTAGCCTGGTACATCCCGTTCTGGCTGGTGTTCGAGGCGATCCCGACCAAGCTGCCGCATTATGTCATGCCGGCCTATCCGGGCATGGCGCTGCTGATCGGCTGGCTGCTGACCTTGCCGGCGGAGCAGGCCAATGCGCCGCTCAGGCGATGGCAGACATGGCTGTGGTGGGCGACTGCCTTCGGCCTTGGCGTGGTGGCGATCGGCCTTGCCGTAGTGTGCATCGGTGCGCCGCTTTATCTGGCAAAGACCTTCTCCTGGTGGAGCATCCCGGCGGCGATCGCCGCTCTAGTCACCGGCTATCTCGCCTTCCCGCGGCAATTGCAGGTGCCGCTTGGGCGCATTGCAGCGATAGCTGCCGGCGCCGGCATCACCTTCAGCCTGCTGTTCGGGGTCATTGCGCCGTCGCTGAAGCCGATCTGGCTGAGCCCCGCGGTCAAGGCCGCGGTTGACGCCAACCGTCCTTGCAATTCCACGGTGCTAGCCTCGGCGAGGTTCCAGGAGCCGAGCCTCGTCTTCCTGGTCGGCACCGGGACCGTGCTCACCGACGTCGAGGGCGTGGCGCGGCATCTGCTGGCCGATCCGTCCTGCGCGCTCGGCCTGGCGCCGATCAAGGACGAGCCGAAGCTTGCCGACGCGCTGGCCGCCCAGGGCAAGTCGGCGCAGCGACTGACCGAGATCGACGGCATCAACTATTCGTCAGGAGACAAGTTGTCGCTCGGCCTTTACCGGGTGGCTCCGTGAACAATAGCGTCGGGCATTGAATGGCCCTATAAGCTCGCGCATAGAGCCGGATGATTTCAGGTCGAACTGACCTGAAATCTGAATCCGGTGCTAAAATCAAAGAGATGGAGCACGATGGCGTCCGAAAACCGCTCCACATTTTTCGGCATCATGCTCTAGCCATGTCCGCCGCGCCGCTTGCCCTTTACCGCCGCTCGCTCGGCAATTTCCGCGACACGATGACGATCGTGAATCGACGCTTTGCCGTGCGCCCGCCGCGCTATCCGAAAGTTTTATGGAGCGTGTGGCTGCTGGCTTGGGCACTGCTGACAGTAGCGATCTTCCTGCGCCTCGACGCCGGCGCCGGCGCGATGCGTGGCGAATGGTCACCTGGCTTCGTGCGCTTCACCGATTTCTTCACGCAGTTCGGCCTGGGCGGCTGGTACCTCATCCCGGCGGCGCTCTGCCTCGTCGCCGCCAACCTGACGGATTGGCGCGGCCTGTCCAGGCAGGGGCGGATGCTCGTCTACAACTGGACGTGTTTCGCGTTCCTGGTGCTCTGCGCCGTCGGCCTCTCCGGCCTGGCGGTCAACCTGCTGAAATACGGCATCGGCCGGGCCCGGCCGCTCTATTTCGACAGTTTCGGCGTTCTGTCGCTGCATCCTTTCGCCATGGACGCGCGCTTCGCCGGCTTTCCCTCCGGCCATGCCACGACGATGGGCGCGATCTTCGGCATCCTGCTGCTGCTTTTTCCGCGTCGCTGGTATGTCGCACTGGCCGTCACGGCCTGCATCGCCTCGACGCGGGTCTTCGTCGGCGCGCACTATCCAAGCGACACGGTTGCAGGTTTCGGCCTTGGGCTGGCGTTTGCAATAGTCTCGGGACTGGTGTTCGCCCGGCTCGGTTTCATCTTCGGCCAGACGAGGTCGAAGCTGCCGGTGCGCAAGCGGACATTCCGTCTAGCACCGTCCCACGCGCCGAGAGGCACGGTTTCGATCGCCGGCCAGGCCGACCCGGTCGAGGGCGGGCAGATCGGCGCCGACCGTACGCAGACCCATTGATGCTGCCCGGATCAGGCAGTTTTCCGTGCCGGGCAAGGGAATCGGTTGGGCTCGGCGCCTTCGCCGCAGCCTTTCCGTCCAAAAATTGTGTTAAAACAAAGAGATAGAGCGTTTCGCCGTTTGCGTGAAACGGCAAATGCTCTAACGCAGCCGCTTCGGTCGCGGATCGGCAAGCTCGCCGGCAAGACGACGATCGAGATAATCGGCGCATTCCTGGATGAGCAGCTCGGAATGGTTGGCGAAGAAGTGGTTGGCGCCGGGGATTGTCTTCTGGGTGATGGTTATACCCTTTTGCGTGTGCAGCTTGTCGACCAGGCCCTGCACATCCTTGGGCGGCGCAACCTTGTCGGCATCGCCATGGATGATCAAGCCGGATGACGGACAGGGCGCGAGGAACGAAAAGTCGTAGGTGTTGGGCTGCGGCGCGATCGAGATGAACCCCTCGATCTCCGGCCGGCGCATCAAAAGCTGCATGCCGATCCACGCGCCGAACGAGTAGCCGGCGACCCAGCAGCTCTTCGAATCCGGATGCAGCGACTGTACCCAGTCGAGCGCGGCGGCCGCGTCCGAGAGTTCGCCGGTGCCGTGGTCGAACTCGCCCTGGCTGCGGCCGATGCCGCGGAAATTGAAGCGCAGCGTGGTGAAGTCGCGCTTCTGGAACATGTAGAAGAGGTCGTAGACGATCTTGTTGTTCATCGTGCCGCCGAATTGCGGATGCGGGTGCAGCACGATAGCGATCGGGGCGCTCTTTTCTTTCGAGGGCTGGTAACGACCCTCCAGGCGACCGGCCGGACCGGCAAAAATGACCTCAGGCATAAAATACTCCACGTGGCATACAAAGGCGCAAGCCCGAAACTCTTCCTCTGGCCCCGGAGTCTCAGCGGCCCGAAGGCTTCTGTGGCCTTGACGCCGGGCGAGTGTCTTCCTAGAAGCTAGTTTAGAATTGTTCAAAACTGGGAAGCCGAAACCCGATGGTTCCGTCGCCCGCGCCGCAAGCCGGGTAAATAGGACGGCTTGCCTTGCAATTTCAAGGAAATAACGCGCTATCCTCGCGGGATAGTTGGCGGAAGGACGAACTGAGCGAAAAATGGCCGCAACCCGCGCCTATCTCGACTACAACGCCAGCGCGCCGCTCATTGCAGAGGCGCGAGCGGCAATGGTCGCGGCGCTCGACGCGGCCAATCCGTCCTCGGTCCATAGCGAAGGCCGAGCGGCGCGGCGTCTGGTCGAGGATGCGAGGCGCGACGTGGCGCGACTGGTCAATGCCAAGCCGGAACATGTCTTCTTCACCTCCGGCGCCACCGAAGCAGCCTCGACGCTGCTTGGGGCTGACTGGCAGATCGGGCGCGGCGCCATCCGCATGAGCCACCTCTATGTCTCGGCGGCCGACCACCCCTGCCTCCTGAATGGCGGGCGATTTGCGGCGGCGCAGGTGACGAAGATCGGCGTCGATGGAAACGGCATTGCCGACCTGGACGCGCTGGCCGCCGCGCTTGCCGCGCATGACAAGGCTGCCGGCCTGCCGCTGGTTGCAATCCACGCCGCCAACAACGAGACCGGCATTGTCCAGCCGGTCAAGCGCATCGCCGAAATCGCCAAGGCCGCCGGCGGCGTGCTGATCGTCGATGCCGTGCAGGCGGCAGGACGGATTCCGCTCGATATGTCAGTTCCTTACGCCGATTATCTGATCCTGTCCTCGCACAAGATCGGCGGACCGAAGGGCGTCGGGGCGATCGTTGCGGCGTCCGACCTGATGATGCCGTGGCCGCTGATCAATGGCGGCGGCCAGGAGAAGGGGCACCGCGCGGGGACTGAAAACGTCGCCGGGATCGCCGGTTTCGGCGCCGCCGCGCGTGCCGCGGCGAGCGGTCTCGCCGAGATGGACGCCATCGCTCGCCGACGCGACCAGGTCGAGGCGATCGTACGCGACCTCGCGCCCGAGGCGGAAATCTTTGGAGCGGCGGCGCCAAGGCTTGCCAACACGACGTTCTTTGCTATTCCGGGCATCAAGGCCGAGACGGCGCAAATCGCTTTCGATCTGGCCGGTGTGGCGCTGTCGGCGGGCTCGGCCTGCTCGTCGGGAAAAGTCGGGCCAAGCCATGTGCTGAAGGCGATGGGCTTTGGCGACAGCCTGGGCGCCTTGCGCGTCTCGATCGGCCGTGCGACCGGCGCCGAAGATATCGAGGCGTTCCGGGCAGCGCTGGCTGGTATTGTCGCCCGCCGGGCGGGCAAGGAAGAAGCTGCCTGACGGCGGCGGAGCATTGGAGCGAGAACGCCTTACGGCTCTCGGATTTCCGTTGCTCGAAGACGAATTCAGGCCTTGCGGCCTGGTAGAGCCGTGCGTTTTGTCGTGGCCGGGTGAATTTCCGGCGGACATGCACTATATGGAACTTACTCCGCCGCGAGTCCCCCTGGGGCGCGATTTCGGCGGTGCCATAGTTTGAAAACTGCCGGGCCTTGACCCCGGCGTGGATGGAGAACGCTTATGCCTGCTGTGCAGGAGACGATCGATCGGGTTCGAAAGATCGACGTCGACCAGTATAAATATGGATTCCAGACAGAGATCGAGATGGACAAGGCCCCCAAGGGCCTGAGCGAAGACATCATTCGCTTCATCTCGGCCAAGAAGGATGAGCCCGACTGGATGCTGGAATGGCGTCTGGGGGCGTATCGCCGCTGGCTGACGCTGGAAGAGCCGACCTGGGCGCGCGTCCACTATCCGAAGATCGACTTCCAGGACATCCACTACTACGCCGCGCCGAAGAGCACGCCGGGGCCGAAGTCGCTGAGCGACGTCGATCCTGAACTGCTCAAGGTCTACGAGAAGCTCGGCATTCCGCTCAAGGAACAGGAGATCCTGGCCGGCGTGCAGAAGACCGATGCCTCGGAACTCGAGGAGGCCAGCGACAATGTCTACAAGTCGGGCCGCGTCGCCGTCGACGCGGTGTTCGATTCCGTGTCCGTCGTCACCACCTTCAAGAAGGAACTGGCGCAGGCCGGCGTCATCTTCTGCTCGATCTCGGAAGCCATCCGCGAGCATCCGGAGCTGGTGAAGAAGTACCTCGGCTCCGTGGTGCCGACCACCGACAATTTCTACGCCACGCTGAATTCGGCCGTGTTCACCGACGGCTCGTTCGTCTTCGTGCCCAAGGGCGTGCGCTGCCCGATGGAGCTTTCGACCTATTTCCGCATCAACGAGAAGAACACCGGCCAGTTCGAGCGCACGCTGATCATCGCCGAGGAGGGAGCCTATGTCTCCTATCTCGAGGGCTGCACGGCGCCGCAGCGCGACGAGAACCAATTGCATGCGGCGGTGGTCGAGCTGATCGCGCTCGACGATGCCGAGATCAAATATTCGACGGTGCAGAACTGGTATCCCGGCGACGCCCAGGGCAAGGGCGGCATCTACAACTTCGTCACCAAGCGCGGCGACTGCCGCGGCGACCGCTCGAAGATCTCGTGGACGCAGGTCGAGACCGGCTCGGCGATCACCTGGAAGTATCCGAGCTGCATCCTGCGTGGCGACGATTCCAGCGGCGAGTTCTATTCGATAGCGGTATCGAACGGCTATCAGCAGGTCGACTCGGGCACCAAGATGATCCATCTCGGCAAGAACACGTCGAGCCGCATCATCTCCAAGGGCATCGCCGCGGGCTTCTCGCAGAACACCTATCGCGGCCAGGTCTCGGCGCACCGCAAGGCGGCCAACGCACGCAACTTCACCAATTGCGATTCTCTGCTGATCGGCGACCAGTGCGGCGCGCACACCGTGCCCTACATGGAAGCCAAGAACTCGACGGCGCAGTTCGAGCACGAGGCGACGACGTCGAAGATCTCCGAGGACCAGAAGTTCTACGTCATGCAGCGCGGCATCCCCGAGGAAGAGGCGATCGCGCTGATCGTCAACGGCTTCGTCAAGGACGTCATCCAGCAGCTGCCGATGGAGTTTGCCGTCGAGGCGCAGAAGCTGATCGGCATCAGCCTCGAAGGCTCGGTGGGCTGACCGCAAAGATATATTCAGGAAGAAATTATGCTTGAGATCAAGAACCTGCACGCCCGCATCGTCGATGACGGCACCGAAATCATCCGCGGCCTGGACCTGACGGTGAAAGCCGGCGAGGTCGCCGCGATCATGGGCCCGAACGGCTCGGGCAAGTCGACGCTGTCCTATATCCTTGCCGGCCGCGAGGACTACGAGGTCACCGAGGGCGACATCCTCTATAACGGCCAGTCGATCCTCGAAATGGATCCGGCCGAGCGGGCGACCGCCGGCATCTTCCTCGCCTTCCAGTATCCGATGGAGATACCGGGCGTGGCGACCATGGAATTCCTGAAAGTGGCGATGAACGAGCAGCGCAAGGCGCGCGGCGAGGAGCCGCTCAAGGTTCCGGAATTCCTGAAGCGCGTGAAGGAGGCTGCGGCCTCGCTCAGCATGGACATCAACATGCTGAAGCGGCCGCTCAATGTCGGCTTCTCCGGCGGTGAGAAGAAGCGCGCCGAGATCCTGCAAATGAAGCTTCTGGAACCGAAGCTCTGCGTGCTTGACGAGACCGATTCCGGCCTCGACATCGACGCGCTGAAGATCGTCTCGGAAGGCGTCAATGCGCTGCGTTCGCCCGACCGCGCCATCGTCGTCATCACCCACTACCAGCGCCTGCTCGAGCACATCGTGCCCGACAGCGTGCACGTGCTCTACAAGGGCCAGGTCATCAAGTCGGGCGACAAGTCGCTGGCGTTCGATCTCGAGGCCAATGGCTATGCCGGCGTGATCGGCGAAGCCGCGTGAGATGGGAGCGGTCGAGGCAAGAGCCATGAACATGCACGCACAGCCGCAGCGCACACTGGCCGAGACGGCGCTGATCGATGCCTTCGGCGAGCGGCTGTCGCTGCTGCCCGGCGACGGCGCGGTGATGGTCAAGCGCGACGACGCGATTGAGGCGATCAAGCACGGCCTGCCGACCCGGCGGATTGAATCCTGGCATTATACGGATCTGCGCCGGCTGCTGACCAAGGTGCCGGCTTTCGAGGCCGGCGCCGTCGTGAAGGCGCTGGCGCCGGTTCTTGAAGGTTCGGCCGTGCTGCCGGTGCTGAACGGCGTCTCCAATGCCAAGGTGCCGGAGATCGAAGGCGTCACCGTGCAGCGCCTGTCGGAAAAGCTCATCGACGGCAGCGTCGCGCCGGGGCTTGACCCCTATGGCGACGACGACGCGATCGGCGCGCTCAACACCGCCTTCGTCGCCGACGGCTATTTCGTCGATATCGCCGACGGCGCCGAGCTGGAAAAGCCGATCGAATTGCAGAACCTGCAGGCCGGCGGCCAGTCGCATGTCAGGCTGTTGACGCGTGTCGGGGCCGGCGCCAAGGCGGTTATCGTCGAGCGCCAGGCGGGCGAGAACGACGAGGCGCTCGTCTCTTCTGTCAGCCAGCTTGTGGTCGGCGACGGCGCCGAAGTGACCTGGCTGATCGTGCAGGAGCAGCCGGACACCGCCACGCATCTGGCGCAGTTCAAGGCGCATGTCGGCAAGGATGCGAAGCTGACGCTGTTCGTGATGAATGCCGGCGGCGGGCTGGTGCGCCAGGAGGTGGTCGTCAGGACGACGGGCCAGGGCGCCGATTTCAAATTGCGCGGCATCAATCTCCTGGCCGGCGACACGCATACCGACACCACCATGGTGCTCGACCACGCCGTGCCGCACACGACCTCGACCGAAGTGATGCGCAACGTGGTGACAGGCAAGGCGCGGGGTGTGTTCCAGGGCCGCATCAACGTTCATCAATATGCGCAAAAAACCAACGCCAAGATGGCCTGCAACACGCTGCTTTTGTCGGACGACGGCGAGTTCTCGACCAAGCCGGAGCTGGAGATCTTCGCCGACGACGTCGTTTGCGGTCATGGCGCGACGGTCACCGAGATCGATCACAACCATCTGTTCTACCTGATGGCGCGCGGCATCGACGAGAAGACCGCACGCGGCCTTTTGGTGAAGGCCTTCGTCGCGGAAGTGATCGAGGAACTGGACGACGAGGCGCTGGTCGAGGCGCTGGAAGCGCGCCTCGACGAGTGGTTTTTGACGCACGGGTGAAGTGGTCGAGGCATGGCCTCGGCCACACCCCTCGTCCGGCCGCTTCGCGGTGGATTGGCGCGAAGCGCCAAGACGCGCGGTGCGCGACAGAATGAGGCTTTGAGCTTGTGATGGACCAGAAGATCGAAACCGCCCCCTACGACGTCGAGGCGATCCGCCGCGACTTCCCGATCCTGTCGCGCCAGGTCTACGGCAAGCCGCTGGTCTATCTCGACAATGGCGCCTCGGCGCAGAAGCCGCAGGTGGTGCTCGACACCATCCAGCACGCCTATGCCCAGGAATACGCCAACGTCCATCGCGGGCTGCATTTCCTGTCGAACGCGGCGACCGACGCCTATGAGAGCGCGCGGAAGTCGGTGCAGCGGTTTCTCAATGCGCCCAGCACCGACAACATCGTCTTCACCTCCAACACCACTTCGGCGATCAACACTGTCGCCTACGGCTGGGGTATGCCGCGGATCGGCGAGGGCGACGAGATCGTGCTCTCGATCATGGAGCACCACTCCAACATCGTGCCGTGGCATTTTATCCGTGAGCGGCAGGGCGCGAAGTTGGTCTGGGTGCCCGTCGACGATCTCGGTGCCTTCCACATCGAGGAATTCGAGAAGCGCCTGACCGACCGCACCAAGCTCGTCGCCATCACCCAGATGTCCAACGCGCTGGGCACGGTGACGCCGATCAAGGAGATCGTGCGAATCGCGCATTCGCGAGGCATTCCGGTGCTGGTCGACGGCAGCCAGAGCGCGGTGCATATGCCGATCGACGTGCAGGACCTCGACTGCGATTTCTTCGTCTTCACCGGCCACAAGGTCTACGGGCCGTCGGGCATCGGCGTGCTCTACGGCAAGAAGCACATGCTGGAAGAGATGCGGCCCTTCATGGGCGGCGGCGAGATGATCGAGGAGGTGACGGAGGACATCGTCACCTATAACGAGCCACCGCACCGCTTCGAGGCCGGCACGCCGCCGATCGTCCAGGCGATCGGGCTGGGTGCCGCGCTCGACTACATGGAAAAGGTCGGCCGCGAACGCATCGCAGCACACGAGGCGGACCTCAAGACCTACGCGCATGAGCGGCTGCGCGCCATCAACTCGCTGCGCATATTCGGCGACGCGCCCGGCAAGGGCGCCATCATCTCGTTCGAATTGCAGGGTATCCATGCGCATGACGTATCGATGGTGATCGACAGGCAGGGCGTCGCGGTCCGCGCGGGCACGCATTGCGCCCAGCCGCTGTTGAAACGCTTCGGCGTAACCTCCACATGCAGGGCGTCGTTCGGCATGTATAATACCAGGGCCGAAGTCGATGCTTTGGCCGAGGCGCTGGAAAAGGCGCGAAAGTTCTTCGGGTGATGATGATGGACGATGTGAGCGCGACCGCAGACACTGTTCCAGAAACGGCAGGCCCGGAAGCGGCAGGCAACGGCATCGTGTCGGCCTCGGCGATCCCAGCCGACGAGCTGGCGCGGCTGACCGACGACATCGTCTCGGCGCTGAAGACGGTCTATGACCCCGAAATCCCGGCCGATATCTACGAGCTCGGCCTCGTATACAAGATCGACATCGAGGACGACCGCTCGGTCAAGATCGACATGACGCTGACCGCGCCGGGCTGCCCGGTGGCCGGCGAGATGCCAGGCTGGGTCGAGAACGCCGTCGGCGCCGTCGAGGGCGTGTCCGGTGTCGAGGTCAGCATGGTGTTCGATCCGCCATGGACGCCCGACCGCATGTCGGAAGAGGCGCAGGTCGCGGTCGGGTGGTATTGAGCTTGACTTGCACGCTAGGTGAAACTTCACCATCTTAGAGAAGACTCATTCCGCGGGCCTTGAACCCGCGCGAACGTGGAGAATGACATGGGACGCTTCGCCGTCATCACGATGACCGACAAGGCCGCCGACCGGGTGCGCGAGATCGTCGCCACCCGCGAGAACGCGCATGGCATCCGCCTCGGCATCAAGAAGGGCGGCTGCGCCGGCATGGAATATACGGTCGACCTTGTCACCGAGCCGAACCCCAAGGACGACCATATCGAGCGCGACGGCGCGCATGTCTATGTCGCGCCGGAGGCGGCGCTTTTCCTGTTCGGCACCGAGATGGATTTCGAGCAGACGACGCTGCGCACCGGATTCACCTTCAAGAACCCGAACCAGAGTTCGGCCTGCGGTTGCGGCGAATCCGTCGAACTGAAGCCGGCCGACCTCAAGGCGCTTGCCGAAGCGCGTGCTTCGGCCTGACGGTTTCTCTGACGTTTGCTCAGTCCGGCAGCGCGGCGATCACAACAAGCTCGACGACCAGGTCAGGTTGCGCCAGCGCGGCGACGCCGATCACTTCCGATGGCGGTGGATTGTTGTAGCTGCAATGCTTCGGGCAATGCTCGGCAAAGAATTCATCCAGCACATCCAGGCGGAAGTTCGGTGAACTGAGGACGCCACCGGTCGGAAACGGCCCCTTGACGTAAAACGTCACCTTGACCAGGTGGTCGAGCGAACTGCCAAGTTCCTCCAGGTCCGCTTTGATGTTGGCGAGGATTGCGCGCCACTGCGCGGCCGGGTCGCCGATGGCGCCGCCCTGGTGCATCGACGGGTCGTAATCGTCGATCGTGGCGGTATTGCCGCACAGAAAAACATATCCCTTCGCGTCCGTGACGACCGTGCCCTTGCCCCATGGCATCAAACGATCGCCTTTGAATTTCTTGTGCGTCGTAAGGTTCATTTTGGCCTCCTGTCAGCGGCGCGGTTCACCGTTTCAAGGAAACGGCGAACCGCTCTGCCTCCCTGTTTCGATGCAATTCCCGACGGAAAACCGCTGCGCAATTTTCCGGGTATGGCCCTAGATCAGGATGACGTTTCGTTGAATCGTCATCCTGATCTGGCTCTTTGTTGGAGCATGATCTGTTCCGAAAACCGGTTCCCACTTTTCGGGATCATGCTCTAATCCACCCACATGCCGGTGCGCCTGTGCCAATCGGCGATCGATTCTTCCGGATAGACGTCGAACACCTTGTCGTTCCTGCCGATCACCGGCTCGACCCAGTTCGCCTTGTATTTCAGCATCAGATGCACCTTTTCCGGCGGCTTCGGCAGGTCGCTGTCGATGGCCGATGCGAAGGGGTGCACGAGGTCCGGCCAGGTCGGATCGTAGAGCCAGAGCGCAGCTCCGCACTTTCGGCAGAAATTGCGCTCGCCGGTCGAGACCTCGCAATGCGGATGCTCGTCGTCCTCGATCTCGGCGCGGTAGACGCCGAGGCTGCGCCTGCCCCTTATGTTCATCGTTTCGTAGTCGGCGCCGAGATTGATGGCGAAACCGCCGCCGCCCTGCTGCTTGCGGCAGATCGAGCAGTAGCAGAGCATGAACGGCACCGGCGTGTGGCTTTCAACCTCGAAGCGGACGGCGCCGCAGCGGCAGGAGCCTGTGAGCAGGACGGGCATGGCAGGAAACTCCGTTTTCGGATCTCAACCTGTCAGCATGCTTTTGGTTGCGGCGATGACAAGGCCCATGCCGGGTGAGATGATTGCGGCATGGACAACGAGCGCCTTGAAGAACTGTTCGACAGCCTTGGGCCGATCAGCATCCGCAAACTGTTCGGCGGCAAGGGCATCTATTGCGATGGCGTGATCGTCGCGGTTGTCGTGCGCGGCGAATTGATGCTCAAGGCCGATGAGGAGAGCGTTCCTGATTTCCAGGCCGCCGGCTGCACGCAGTGGACCTATACCGGATCCCGGCATGGCAAGAAGGTGGCGATGCCCTATTGGAGCATCCCCGACGACGCCTTCGACGATCCCGACGAGATGGCGGTCTGGGCGCGGCGCGCCTATGAGGCGGGGCGAAGGGCGGGGAAGTAAGCCCTACAGCGCCTTGGCGATCTCCGCCGCCAGCCGCGCATTGTTCTCGACCAGCGCGATGTTGGTCTTCAAGCTGCGGCCGCCGGTCAACTCCAGGATTTTCGACAGCAGGAACGGCGTCACCGCCTTGCCGGTGACATTCTGCGCCTCGGCTGCTTTCTGCGCGGCCTGGATGTAGCCGTCCATCTCCGCGGCCGGAATCTCGTCATTCGGCGGCACCGGGTTGGCGACCAGAATGCCGCCGGTTAGGCCGAGCGCCTGGCGGGTGCGATAGAAATGCGCGATGTCCTGCGGCGCATGCAGCGTCAGCGGCGCGCGGAAAGGCGACTGCCTCGACCAGAAGGCCGGCATGGTTTCGCAAGCGTGGCCGATCACCGGCACGCCGCGCGTCTCCAGCACCTCCAGCGTCTTTTCAATGTCGAGGATCGCCTTGGCGCCGGCCGAGACGACAATGACCGGCGTGCGCGCCAGCTCGTCGAGGTCGGCCGAGATGTCGAAGCTCTTCTCCGCGCCCTTGTGGACGCCGCCGATGCCGCCGGTGGCGAAAACTTTTATGCCGGCAATATGCGCGGCAATCATGGTGGCCGCAACGGTGGTGCCGCCGGTGCGCTTTCGAGCGACGGCAAAGCCGATATCGGCGCGCGACAGCTTCATGGCGTCACCGGTCATGGCCAGCGATTCGCGCTCCCCGTCGGAGAGTCCGATCTTGATACGGCCGTCGACCACGGCGATCGTCGCCGGAACCGCGCCGCCGTCGATGATGATCTGCTCGACCTTGGCCGCCATCGCGCCATTGTCAGGGTAGGGCATGCCGTGGGTGATGATGGTGCTTTCCAGCGCCACCACGGGCCGGCCGGCGGCAAGCGCCTCAGCCACAGGCGGATGGATGTCGACGAAGGGGCGGGCGGTTTGCGGCGTCATGACTGTCTCCGACAAGGAGGAACTAGATGATGGGTGGCCCTATGCCACCTCCCGTGCCTCCGGCACAAGGGCGAGCGCCTGCCTGAAGTTGCCCGCCGTGAAGGACGGGACAGCCTCCGGGCTCTCGATGGCGAGCATTGCCGCAGCAACGCCCTCGCGCAGCGCGGCACGCAGCGGCAGGCCGCGCAGCAAGGCGGCGACCGTTGCGCCGGTCAGGGCGTCGCCGGCGCCGGTCACGTCGGCGACGCGGCGAGGAGCGGGCGGGTCGATTTCGAAGATGCCGGTGTCGTCGAAGCCCAGCACCGGGGCGCTGCCGGCCGTCACGACGCCGCCCCCCAGGCCGGCTTGCCTGAGGCGGCCGACAAGGGGTTCTCCGGACAGTTCGGCGCCGACCAGCGCGGCGGCTTCGCGGCGGTTCATGAACAGCAGCGACAGATCGTCGAGCAGCGGCGCCAGGCGAACGACCTTGGCCGGCGAGACTGCGATGGCGAAGAGCGGCCGGCCGCCGGCCAGCGCCACTATGCGTTCCAGCGCCGCCGTCGGCAGGTTGGCGTCGCACAGGACGGCGTCGGCGGCGGCGATCGCCTCGCGCACCTTGGCGCGGCGGAGCTGTTTCGGGAAGGCAAGATCGTAGAGCGCCATGTCGGCCAAACCGAGGATCAACTCGCCGTCGGCGTCGATCAGCGCCGTGTAGCTCGGCGTCGCGCGGTCGAGGAACACGACCGAGAGGTCCGTTATTCCGGCTCTGTCGATCGCCAGGGCGACCGTGTCCGCCGCCGCGTCGCCGCCGCGCACCGAGATCAGCGAGGCCGACACGCCGCGCCTGACCACGCTGCGCAACGCGTTGAAAACGACGCCGCCGACATCCTCGCGCATCATGCCGGGGTTGGACGCGGCAGGTACGTAAGTGCCCGAGACCTGGCCGCGCCGGTCGATATGGGCGCCGCCGAGCGCGAGGATGGATGGGGATGTCGGCATGAGGGATCAGTGACTTTCGTTGATCGTGCGGCTGTGCACACTACAGCATGTCATGCCAAAAAGGTTCGCGTGACATGCAGCCGCTTCTTTGATCTTATGTGTACGCCTGTCCCGAAACCGCTGCGCACTTTCGGGGACATGCTTCAGGTTCCCGCGCATAGCCCCCAATCCCAGTCGCGATTCGGGGCGGCGGGACAAGCGAAGTTTCTTTGGACCAGCGGTTCCGTTTTGCACCAGCTCTGGTGAGACAAAGAAGGAACAAACCGAGATATTGATTGTCTTTCAGATATTTATTGCCCCTTGCCAAATGAGAACAAAAAAGGTACAAAACAACAGGGATCACGGATTGTCCGGCCTTCATTGACGACCAAGGGGTGATGTATCATGGCTCAGAATACTTTGCGGCTTGTAGAGGATAAGGCAGTGGACAAATCAAAGGCTCTGGATGCGGCGCTGTCGCAAATCGAGCGCGCCTTCGGCAAGGGCTCGATCATGCGGCTCGGAGCCAACGAGCAGGTGGTCGAGATCGAAACCGTACCGACCGGCTCGCTCGGCCTCGACATCGCGCTCGGCGTCGGCGGCCTGCCGCGCGGCCGCATCATCGAAATCTACGGGCCGGAAAGCTCGGGCAAGACGACACTGGCGCTGCACACGGTGGCGGAAGCCCAGAAGAAAGGCGGCATCTGCGCCTTCGTCGATGCCGAGCACGCGCTGGATCCGGTCTATGCCCGCAAACTCGGCGTCGACCTCGAAAACCTGCTGATCTCGCAGCCCGACACCGGCGAGCAGGCACTGGAAATCTGCGACACGCTGGTGCGTTCCGGGGCGATCGACGTTCTGGTGGTCGATTCGGTCGCGGCACTGACGCCGCGCGCCGAAATCGAAGGCGAGATGGGCGATTCGCTGCCCGGCCTGCAGGCCCGCCTGATGAGCCAGGCGCTGCGCAAGCTGACCGCCTCGATCTCGCGCTCCAACACCATGGTCATCTTCATCAACCAGATCCGCATGAAGATCGGCGTCATGTTCGGCTCGCCCGAGACGACCACCGGCGGCAACGCGCTAAAATTCTACGCTTCGGTGCGCCTCGACATCCGCCGCATCGGCTCGGTCAAGGACCGCGACGAGGTGGTCGGCAACCAGACCCGCGTCAAGGTGGTGAAGAACAAGCTGGCCCCGCCCTTCAAGGTGGTCGAGTTCGACATCATGTATGGCGAGGGCGTGTCGAAGACCGGCGAACTGATCGATCTCGGCGTCAAGGCCGGCGTCATCGAGAAGTCCGGCGCCTGGTTCTCCTATAACTCGCAGCGCCTCGGCCAGGGCCGCGAGAATGCAAAACTGTTCTTGCGCGACAATCCCGATACCGCGCGCGAGGTCGAACTGGCGCTGCGCCAGAATGCCGGGCTGATCGCCGAGAAATTCCTCGAGAATGGTGGCTCCGAAGGCGGCGACGACGGTTTTGAGGACGAGGCCGGCGCTGTGTAAGGCCGGTTGGTTCCAGGAAGCTGCGGCGCGATCTCCGGTTCGCGATCGCGCCGCAGCAATTGGTCGGCTCAACCGGAGTTCGGCCACAATCCTGGTTTATCGGTATATGCTTATGTAAGCGAGTTCTTGAGTGCTGCGTACCCGAGCCGCCGGCCTTTGTGCCGGCGGTTTGCGTTTCCGGGTGTCGTGGATGCACCCGACGGACCCGCCGATTGGCCTAACTCCGTGTTTCTGGACAGGGTCAAGAGCTATCGCTAAAAGGCCAATCTATCTTCTGAAACACCAAAGCCCATTTGCCGCCGGCCGAGCCGGCGGTTCTTGCGAAAAAGGCAGTATGCAATGAGCGGCGTGAACGACATCCGGTCGACATTCCTCGACTACTTCCGCAAGGAGGGCCACGAGATCGTCGCCTCCAGTCCGCTGGTGCCGCGCAACGATCCGACGCTGATGTTCACCAACGCCGGCATGGTGCAGTTCAAGAACGTCTTCACCGGCCTTGAGAAGCGTCCCTATTCGCGCGCCGCGACCGCCCAGAAGAGCGTGCGCGCCGGCGGCAAGCACAACGACCTCGACAATGTCGGCTACACCGCGCGCCATCTGACCTTCTTCGAGATGCTCGGCAATTTCTCGTTCGGCGACTATTTCAAGGAGCGCGCGATCGAGCTTGCGTGGAATCTGATCACCAAGGGTTTTGGCCTGAACAAGGACAAGCTGCTCGTCACCGTCTATCACACAGACGACGAGGCGGCGGGCTATTGGAAGAAGATCGCCGGCTTCTCGGACGATCGCATCATTCGCATCCCGACCTCGGACAATTTCTGGGCGATGGGCGATACCGGCCCATGCGGCCCGTGCTCGGAAATTTTCATCGACCGCGGCGAGCATATCTGGGGCGGTCCGCCCGGCAGCCCGGAAGAGGATGGCGACCGGTTCCTGGAATTCTGGAACCTGGTGTTCATGCAATACGAGCAGGTGACGAAGGAGGAGCGCATCGACCTGCCGCGTCCCTCGATCGACACAGGCATGGGCCTGGAGCGCATGGCCTCCATCCTGCAGGGTGTTGAGAGCGTCTTCGAGACCGACCTTTTCAACCATCTGGTCGATGCCGCGTCCTCCGCGCTCGGCCAAGGTCCGAACGCGGAGAATGTCGCGTCCTACCGCGTCATCGCAGACCATCTGCGCTCGTGCTCTTTCCTGGTGGCCGACGGCGTGCTGCCCTCCAACGAAGGCCGCGGCTACGTGCTGCGCCGCATCATGCGCCGCGCCATGCGCCATGCGCAGCTGCTGGGCGCCAAGGAGCCGCTGATGTGGCAGCTGGTGCCGGCGCTGGTGCGCGAGATGGGCCAGGCCTATCCCGAGCTCGCGCGCGGCGAGGCGCTGATCACCGAAACGCTCAAGCTCGAGGAAACACGCTTCCGCAAGACGCTCGTGCGTGGGCTCGGCCTGCTTTCGGACGCCACCGAGACGCTGCATGCCGGCGACATGCTCGACGGCGAGACCGCCTTCAAACTCTACGACACTTATGGCTTCCCGCTCGACCTGACGCAGGATGCGCTGCGCCAGCGCAACATCTCGGTCGATATCGCCGGCTTCACCGACGCGATGGAACGGCAGAAGGCCGAAGCGCGCGCGCATTGGGCGGGCTCGGGCGAGGCCGCGACCGAGACGGTGTGGTTCTCGGTGCGCGAAAAGACGGGCGCGACCGAGTTCCTGGGCTATGAGACCGAGCAGGCGGAAGGCATCGTCCAGGCCCTGGTCAAGGACGGCAAGATCATCGACAGCGCGGGCCAGGGCGATGCCGTGGCCGTCGTCGTCAACCAGACGCCGTTCTACGGCGAATCCGGCGGCCAGATGGGCGACACCGGCGTGATCTCCGGCGACGGCTTCTCGATCGAGGTTTCCGACACGCAGAAGAAAGCCGACGGGTTGTTCGTGCATCTCGGCAAAGTGGCGAGCGGCGCGGTGAAGACGGGCGCCGCCGTCGAGCTGAAGGTCGACCATGCCCGTCGCTCGAAGCTGCGCGCCAACCATTCCGCCACGCATCTGATCCACGAGGCGCTGCGCGAGGTGCTGGGCACCCATGTCGCGCAGAAGGGCTCGCTGGTGGCGCCCGACCGCTTGCGCTTCGACATCTCGCACAACAAGCCGATTTCGGCGGATGAGCTTGAGGAGGTCGAGCGCATGGCGAACGAGATCGTCGTGCAGAACAGCCCGGTGACGACGCGCCTAATGTCGGTGGACGATGCCATCGCCGAAGGCGCAATGGCATTGTTCGGCGAAAAATACGGCGACGAGGTGCGCGTCGTGTCGATGGGCACCGGCTTGCATGGCGCCAGGGCCAATCGGCCTTATTCGGTCGAGCTTTGCGGCGGCACGCATGTGAGATCGACCGGCGATATCGGGCTGGTGCGCATCCTGTCGGATAGCGCGGTGGCGGCCGGCGTGCGCCGCATCGAGGCGTTGACTGGAGAGGCGGCGCGCAAGCATCTCGACGAACAGGACAGGCGCCTGAAGGCAGCGGCGGCAACCCTGAAAATTGCGCCGGCCGATGTGCCGTCGCGCGTCGAGGCGCTGCTCGAGGAGCGCAAGAAGCTCGAGAAGGAACTCACCGAGGCGCGCAAGAAGCTGGCGCTGGGTGGCGGCTCGGCCGTTGCCGACGCTCCGGCCACGAACGAGACCGTTGCAGGCGTCGGTTTCCTTGGCAAGGCGGTCTCCGGCGTGGCGCCGAAGGACCTGAAGCCGCTGGCGGACGCCGGCAAGAAGACGCTCGGCTCCGGCGTGGTCGTCTTTGTCGGCGCCGGCGAGGACAACAAGGCGAGCGTGGTCGTCGGTGTCACCGATGACCTGACCGCCCGCTTCAGTGCCGTCGATCTCGTGCGCGTCGCTTCGGCCGCGCTCGGCGGGCAGGGCGGCGGCGGCCGGCCGGACATGGCGCAGGCCGGCGGCCCCGACGCCTCCAAGGCCAATGACGCGATCGCGGCTGTGAGGGCGGCGCTGGAGGCGGCGTGACGGCGCGGCGACAGGCTTAGCTCAAGCTGGCTCCTAACTCTCCGAGGTGGCCCTGCCCCTCATCTGGCTACCGCCATCTTCTCCCCGTTGAACGGGGAGAAGGGGGCCGTCATCGCGGCTTTCGCCATCACCAGCATTGCAACGAAAGGCGCTGGCGTTGCGGGCTGGCCCCTTTCGCCCCGTTTACGGGGAGAAATGCCCGGCAGGGCAATGAGGGGCGGCGCCGACGCCGAGCCAGTTCACTCGAACTAGGCGACCTTTTTAGTCCTGGCAAAGCTCTGCCGTCCAGCCACCCGCGAATACCAATCCTGCATATCCGCAAACCGCGCCAGCAAATCCCGCCCTTCCTCAACCTTGACGAAATAGGCGATGACCGGTGCGGCGTGCAGGTCGGCCAAGGTCAGCTGGTCGCCGAGCAGCCAAGGCCCATCTGCCTTCAGCGAGGTCAGCACTTTCAGCACGGTCTCCGCCTGGCTCAGGCCGCCGGCGATCAGGGTCTCATCCGGCTCGGTCTTTTCCAGCCGCTCGACGGCAACGTCCCAGACCATCGCGCGATAGCCATACGCGTCGAGCATGCCGATGATCTGGCCCATCCTGGCGCGGCCGCGCGCGTCGACGGGTTGCAGCGACGGGCCATCGAAGGCCTCGTCGATGTAACGCGTGATGGCATTGGTCTCGAACAGCCGGAAGCCGTCATGCTCGAAAGCCGGGATGCGGCCGAAGGGGTGATGCTCGAGATACCAGGCCGGAATGCCCTCGGCCGCGAAGATGTCGAGCGGCACCAACTCATAGCCGACGCCCTTCTCCTCCAGCGCCATCCGCGCGATGCGGACATAGACGCTGTAGTCGGCGCCATAGAGGATCGGCTTGGTCATCAGACCCGACCCTTCGGTATGGCTGCGGGCGTTCGTTGCTTGAAAAGCCCATTCGGGGGCTTGTCATGCGCTTCGCGCACCGCTCCTCACCCCATCGCTTTCTGCAAATTCTCGTCGATCTTGTCGAGGAAGCCGGTGGTCGACAGCCAGGGCTGGTCGGGACCGATCAGCAGCGACAGGTCCTTGGTCATGAAGCCGCTTTCGACGGTCTGGATGCAGACCTTCTCGAGCGTCTCGGCGAAGCGCTTCAGCTCGGCATTGTCGTCGAGCTTGGCGCGGTGGGCGAGGCCGCGCGTCCAGGCGAAGATCGAGGCGATCGAATTGGTCGAGGTTTCCTCGCCCTTCTGATGCTGGCGGTAGTGGCGGGTCACGGTGCCGTGCGCGGCTTCCGCTTCCACCGTCTTGCCGTCCGGCGTCATCAGCACCGAGGTCATCAGGCCGAGCGAGCCGAAGCCTTGCGCCACGGTGTCCGACTGCACGTCGCCGTCATAGTTCTTGCAGGCCCAGACATAGCCGCCCGACCATTTCAGGCTGGAAGCCACCATGTCGTCGATCAGGCGGTGTTCGTACCAGAGCTTCCTTGCCTTGAACTCGGCCTCGAACTCCTTCTCGTAGACTTCCTGGAAGATGTCCTTGAAGCGGCCGTCATAGGCCTTGAGGATGGTGTTCTTGGTCGACAGATAGACCGGGAAATTGCGCAACAGGCCATAGTTCAGCGAGGCGCGGGCGAATTCGCGGATCGACTCGTCGAGATTGTACATGGCCATGGCCACGCCGGCGCCTGGCGCGTCATAGACGTCATGCTCGATCACCTGGCCGTCCTCGCCGACGAACTTGATCGTCAGCGTGCCCTTGCCAGGGAAGCGGAAGTCGGTGGCGCGATACTGGTCGCCGAAGGCATGGCGGCCGACGACGATCGGCTTGGTCCAGCCCGGCACCAGGCGCGGCACGTTCTTCATGATGATCGGCTCGCGGAAGATGGTGCCGCCGAGGATGTTGCGGATGGTGCCGTTGGGCGACTTCCACATCTTCTTGAGCTTGAACTCCTCGACGCGCGCCTCGTCGGGCGTGATCGTCGCGCATTTCACGCCGACGCCGTATTTCTTGATGGCGTTGGCCGAATCGATGGTCACCTGGTCGTTGGTGGCGTCGCGGTTCTCGATGCCGAGGTCGTAATATTCAAGCTTCAGGTCGAGATAGGGGTGGACCAGCTTGTCCTTGATGAACTGCCAGATGATGCGGGTCATCTCGTCGCCGTCGAGCTCGACGACCGGGTTCGCCACCTTGATCTTCGCCATGGAAAGAATGCCTCGTTGCTGGGGGATATGAACGGCCTTGCCCGCATGGTTTCGGCCGGGGATGCGGAGCGTATATCAAAGGCTTTTTCAGCGCGCAAACCGCGATCCGCGCTGGGGCAAACGGGTGCCTGTTTCGAATGCTTCATTTTCCGGGCCAGATGTGGCAGGGGACGCCGAAACGCCGCAAACCCCGGTTACCCATAGCCATGCCAGCCATCGAAGATACAACCAAAACCGCTTCAGCCGGACCGGCGATCATCCTGGTCGAACCGCAGCTCGGCGAGAACATCGGCATGGTCGCGCGGGCGATGGCGAATTTCGGCCTGTCCGAGCTCAGGCTGGTGAACCCGCGCGACGGCTGGCCGAGCGAGAAGGCGCGCGCGGCCGCCAGCCGTGCCGACCACGTCATCGACGCCACCAGGGTCTTCGACGATCTAGCCTCGGCGGTCGCCGATCTGAACTTCGTCTTCGCCACGACCGCGCGTGAGCGCGACGGCTTCAAGCCGGTGCGCGGGCCGGTGGAGGCGGGCAGGGCGCTGCGAGCCCGTGAGCAGGCCGGGCAGCGCACCGGTATCCTGTTCGGACGCGAGCGCTTCGGCCTCTACAATGACGAGGTCGGGCTGGCCGACGAGATCGTCACCTTCCCGGTCGATCCCGGCTTTTCCTCGCTCAACATCGCGCAGGCGGTGCTGCTGATGTCCTATGAATGGATGAAGTCCGGGCTCGCCGACGAGACCCAGACCAACTTCTCCGGTCCGGAGCTGGCGCCGGCGACCAAGGAGCAATTGCACAGCCTTTTCGCTTATCTGGAGAACGCACTGGAAGCGCGCGGCTACTTTCGCCCCGAAGAAAAGAAACCGAAAATGGTCGACAATCTGCGCGCCGTGCTGACGCGCGCGGGCTTCGCCGAGGCCGAGCTCAAAGTGCTGCGCGGTATCATCTCCTCGCTCGACCGGTTCTCTCCGGCAATGCCGCGCGGCGACGGCTCGCCCGGCGACGATCCCAGACGATTGCCGGCCGCCGCGCGCAGTCGCGCTAAAGACGAAGAAAGTTAAAATCGGTAAGCTCTGAGCCTTTGAAGTAACCGAATTTTATTCGGTTGTGCCTCATCCTTGCTGTAATAGTGGGGGTAGCACATGTTTACGTCCAATATTGGTCGTCTGCGCTTTTTCCTTTATTCTCTCGGCCTGACCACGGCCGAGGTCGTGGCAATCGTCATCTGCATTGCCGCGACGATCGGCTTTGAAGGGTTGCTGGATTCGACACCGGGCGCCTCCCGGCAAGGCATGGCCGGCGCCGTTCTGATTGTCTCGCTCATCTTTGTGGCCCTTCGCGCAAACATCGCCTGGCGCCGCAGCCGCGACGCCAACGGCAAGGGGTGGATCCTGTGGTCCTACATCGCTTTTTGCGGCATCTACGGGTTCCTGCAGGCCGGCACGCTGCTGGTCATCAAATTCGGCGATCCGGACAGCGTACCCAGCGGCCTCAACCTGCTCGGCCTCGCCATCTTCGGCCTTTGGTGCACGATCCTGTGGGCGAAGCCTGTCGCGGGCAGCAACATCGATGAACTGACGGATTTTTTTGACTTCGACGAGCCGCTGCCGACACCGGACCGCGCCGGGCGCGCCGCCGCCCCGGCCACCCCGCGTGCCGCCGCTCCCGCCGAACGTGTTCCTCCCGCGCCGCAGCCTTTCGGCAGGCCTCGTCCAGCCGGATTCGGCAAGCGCGGAATATGAGAAGGCCGTGGCGACTGCGCAAAAGCTGCTCGCATTCGCCTCTTCAAGACCACGATCATTCGCGATAGAAGCGCCGTCGGTCCAACAACGGGCCTGACGCTTTTCATGACCGGATGACAATGAGCGATCGATCAAGCCGACGCCCGATCCTGATGTTCGATTCCGGCGTCGGCGGGCTGACTGTGCTGCGCGAGGCGCGCGTGCTCATGCCCGATCGTCGCTTCATCTATGTCGCCGACGACGCGGCTTTTCCTTACGGCGCCTGGGAAGAACCGGCCCTCAAGGAACACATCCTTGCGCTGTTCGGCAAACTGCTCGAACGCCTTCAACCGGCGATTTCGGTCATCGCCTGCAACACTGCCTCCACGCTGGTGATCGATGCGCTGCGCGACAAATTCCCCGGCCACCTCTTTGTCGGCACCGTGCCGGCGATCAAGCCGGCCGCGGAACGCACGCGGTCAGGCCTGGTGTCGGTGCTGGCGACGCCGGGCACGGTGAAGCGCCAATACACGCGCGACCTGATCAGCAAATGGGCGCAGAAATGTCATGTGCGGCTGGTCGGCAGCGACCGGCTGGCGGGGCTGGCCGAGATCTACATGCGCCAAGGTTTCGTCGATGAGGAAGCCGTGCGTGCCGAAATCGCCCCCTGCTTCATCGAGCGCGACGGCAACTGCACCGACATCGTCGTGCTCGCTTGCACGCATTACCCGTTTCTCGCCAACCGCATGCGCAAGACCGCGCCCTGGCCGGTCGACTGGATCGATCCGGCCGAGGCGATCGCCCGGCGCGCCATGTCGCTGCTCGAACCTATCGGCGAGACATCCGGCGACAGCGAGCCCGATCTTGCCGTCTTCACCTCGGGCAAGGTGGATTTTGCCACGAAGCGGCTGATCCAGGGGTTTGGACTGAGCGCGCAACAAAGCGGGTCGCGCTGAAACGGATTCAGGCGACGCGTTTTATGTCTTTGTTTTGATGCATGTCGTTGTCCCAGAACCGCTGCACACTTCCGAGCGATATGCATTAGGCCGCGGGCGCGGCAGGTTCGAAGACGATGCTGCGCTGATCCGAATCGGTCGAGATCAGCTTTAGCTCGAGATTGTCGCCCTGCCTCAGTCCAGAGGCTTTTACGGTGGCGACGACGGGCATGTCGGCCAGTTGCACGCGCACGCCGTGATCGACGAAGTCGGTGACGACAGCCTTGAAAGTGTCACCCTCTCGCCCCTTCAGCATGATCGCCTCGGCGAGGTCGATGGCCGCGTGACTGGTCTGCGATGCGCGGGCATCGGCGCGTCCCATCACCCTCGGCAATCTGGCGAACGCATCGGTGACAGCCTGCGGCACCGGCTGGCCGTTGGCGATTGCCAGCGCGCAGCGCACGACGTAGCGGTCGGCCAGCCGCCTGAGCGGCGCGGTGGCGTGGGCATAGGTCGCGGCCATAGCCTCATGCCAAGGAACAACGCCTTCCTGATAGGGCTGGTAGGACGCGCCGTTGCCTGCGCGGCGGATCTCCAGCATCAGCGCCGCCTGGTGCGGATCGGCCGGATCAAGCGTGCGCTGATACTCGCGCAAGCCGGTGGCGGCCGGCCAGGACAGTCCGAGCGCCTGTGCCGCGCTGCGCAGTCTTTGCACCTTGGAAGCATCCGGCCCCGACATCACCCGAAACAACCCGGTCCGGTGCGCCAGCATGGCGTCGGCAATCGCCATGTTGGCAGCCAGCGAAAGCGCGGCATTGTCTTGCTCGGATTGCAGCAGCGGCTTGAACGAAAGCTGGAACGTGCCGTCGGCGAGCCTTTCCACCTCCTGCTCGGGCGGGTCGACGCGCGAAGCGCCGCGGCGCTCTTCGTTCATCGCCATGCGCCGCGCCATTTCCGCGAAGCCGGCCGGAACGTCGGACGCCCGCACGCTGTCATAAGCGAGCTTGGCGCGGCTTTGAATGATTGCCCGCTCCGCACCGTCCAGCTTTACCGCACCGTCCTCAGCGACCCGAACCGTGAAGACAATCGCCGGACGCGGTCCATCGGGCAACAGGCTCGCCGCAGCCTCGGCAATCACCGGCGGGTAGAGCCCGGCCTTGCCATCCGGCAAGTAAAGCGTCTCGCCCCGGTTCCAGGCTTCGAGATCGACCATGTCGCCGTCCTCGACGAACCAGGCTACGTCGGCGATGGCATAATGCAGCAGAAGATCGCCGCCGCTCGCCTCGATCGAGAACGCCTGGTCAAGATCGGTCGAGGCCGCCGGATCGAGCGTGACGAAGGGCATAGCGATGCGATCGGCATGCCGGTCGGGCACACGCTTGGCCGCCGCCGCGGCCGCGGTCGCGACGTCAACCGGAAATCCATCCGGCACGTGGAATTCGGTCCGGATTTTCGCGAGGCCGGCGGAGAGCGCTTGTGAGGGATCGGTCAGCGATTTCATGCCGCCGTCCTACACTGGCGTTTTAGACATCGGAAGGCCGATACCGCTGGAACCGGCGCAGAAGCGCGACGTTTCTTCCGACAGCAAAGGAGAAACTGCCATGCCCGCTACATCGCAAGCTCAACAGAAGGCCGCTGGCGCCGCGCTTGCGGCAAAACGCGGCGAGATCAAGAAAAGCGAACTCAAGGGTGCTTCGCGGGAAATGTATGACTCGATGAGCGAGAAGCAGCTTGAGGAATTCGCCGAGACCAAGCGCAAGAGCCTGCCGGCGAAGAAGTCATAAATCGCGATCGGGCGAAAAAACCCGCGGAATCGTCCGCGGGCCTCGTCTGGATGAGCGCAAGCTGCCGGCTATCGACGCCACCAGCAATGCTTCGTCTTGTAGCGCACGACGTAGCGATGGCCGTAGCGCCAGACCACTCTTTTCTTCACCACGACGCGGCACACCTGCTTGTGGCCATGCCAATGCCTGGCCATGGCCGGTTCAGGTGTCATGACTGCCATAGACCCGGCCAACACCGCGGCTCCAATCAGGGTAATGAAGAACTTCTTCATCGAATTTCGGACTCCTTTGATCCAGTCCCTTCATCAAATGCAGGGCGGTTGCGTCCGAAGACGCCGCATCCGCCCTGATGCCGCCGGCGTACAACTTGTCGCTACATCCAGCGCCCGCATGCAACGCAGGAACGGTATAGGGTTGGCCCTGGCACCGCCAGCCGCAAGCTTGACAGCGGTTAAATCTGTGTTTAACAGGCCCAGCAACACCGGGTGGCGACGCCCGGTGGTTTCATTTGACGTGTCCCGTGGGTTTTCCGTCGCTTTGCGTGGAAAACCCTGTCAGGTCTCGAAAACGGAGGCCAGAGGAGGGCGCGTTTCCTTCGCCCGGAGCCATGGGGTTCCGGGTATATTGTTTTGAAAGGGAATGCGATGAGCAAGCGCGAATCCGCGAAATACAAGATCGACCGCCGTCTTGGCGAAAACATCTGGGGCCGCCCGAAGTCCCCGGTCAACAAGCGTGAATACGGCCCCGGCCAGCACGGCCAGCGCCGCAAGGGCAAGCTTTCCGACTTCGGCCTGCAGCTGCGCGCGAAGCAGAAGCTGAAGGGTCACTATGGCGACGTTTCGGAAAAGCAGTTCCGCAAGGTCTATGAAGAGGCCAACCGCCGCAAGGGCGACACCTCCGAGAACCTGATCGGCCTGCTCGAGTCGCGTCTGGACGCGGTCGTCTACCGCGCCAAGTTCGTGCCGACCATTTTCGCCGCCCGTCAGTTCGTCAACCACGGCCACGTCAACGTCAACGGCAAGCGCGTCAACATCGGTTCGTACCGCTGCAAGCCGGGCGACGTCGTCGAGGTGCGCGAGAAGTCGAAGCAGCTCGTCATCGTGCTGGATTCGGTCGGTCTGGCCGAGCGCGACGTGCCGGACTACATCGAAGCCGACCACAACAAGATGACCGCGACCTTCGCTCGCGTTCCGGGCCTGTCGGACGTTCCGTTCGCCGTGCAAATGGAACCGAACCTGGTCGTCGAATTCTACTCGCGCTGATAACAAGCGCGTCAGCGAGACTATTGAAGGCCGCCCATCGAGGCGGCCTTTTCTTTGCCCGCCATGTCGGCTAATCCGGGCGGCGACCGGACCCGTGGGGCACAAGCACCATGAACATGCTGCCAGATACCAGACTGCTCGACGCCAAATCCCTCGAGGCGACCGGCGATGCCGAAGGCGGCTTCCACCCGCTGTTTGCCGACGTGCCGTCCTCGGTCGAGTTCAACAAACTGCGCAAGCGGCTCTTGCGGCTGACACGCCAGGCGATCGAAGATTTCGCCATGGTGAAGCCAGGCGAGCGCTGGCTGGTGGCTCTTTCCGGCGGCAAGGATTCCTACGGCCTGCTGGCGCTGCTGCTCGACCTCAAATGGCGAGGGCTGCTGCCGGTCGATCTGCTCGCCTGCAATCTCGACCAGGGCCAGCCTAATTTCCCGAAGCATATCCTGCCGGATTATCTCAACGCCAACGGCATCGCGCACCGTATCGAATACCAGGACACCTATTCGGTCGTGACCGACAAGTTGCCCGAGGGCAGCACCTATTGCTCGCTCTGCTCGCGGCTGCGGCGCGGCCACCTTTACCGCATCGCGCGGGAGGAGGGGTGCTCCGCGCTGGTGCTTGGTCATCACCGCGAGGACATCCTCGAGACCTTCTTCATGAACCTGTTCCATGGCGGGCGTCTCGCAGCCATGCCGCCCAAGCTGCTCAACGACGAAGGCGACGTCATGGTGCTGCGGCCGCTCGCCTACTGCGCCGAGGCCGACCTCGAAAGATTCGCCAATGCGATGAAATTCCCGATCATTCCGTGCGATCTTTGCGGCAGCCAGGAGGGATTGCAGCGCAACGCCATGAAGGCGATGCTCGAGGACATCGAGAGGCGCATGCCGGGGCGCAAGGATACGATGATCCGCGCCATGACCAATGTGCGGCCCTCGCATCTCCTGGACAGGAAGCTGTTCGACTTTGCCGGGCTCGACGCGAACCCGGGACAAGGCATTTCCGATGAGATTTGACGATCAGGCGATCGATTGGCTGGCCGAGCTTCTCGCCGAAGCGGCCAGGGCCGAAATCATGCCGCGCTTCCGCCGGCTGGGCGAGGGCGATGTCCGCCAGAAGACCTCCGCCGCCGATCTGGTGACCGAAGCGGATGTCAATGCCGAGAGGCTGATCACGGCCCGATTGCGCGAGCGCTATCCCGATGCCATGGTGGTCGGCGAGGAAGCCTGCTCCGACAACCCGGCGCTGCTTGCGGGGCTTGGCGATGCCGCGCTTGCCTTCGTCATCGATCCGGTCGACGGCACTTTCAACTTCGCCTCCGGCGTGCCGCTTTTCGGCGTCATGGCTGGCGTCGTGGTCAACGGCGAGACGGTTGCCGGCATCATCCATGACCCGGTCGGCAAGGATTGGCTGATTGGCGCCAAGGGCGCGGGCAGCCACATCCGCCACGCGCATGGCGCGCTGGAGAAGGTTGGCGTCGCCCGACCGGTGCCCATGTCGCAGATGACCGGCTCTGTTTCCTGGCAATTCGTCAAGGAGCCCGAACGCTCGCGGCTGGCTCGCAACCAGACCAAGACGCTGTCGCAATTCGCCTATCGCTGCGCCGCGCATGAATACCGGCTGCTGGCCAGCGGCCACGCTCATTTCGTCCTCTACAACAAGCTGATGCCCTGGGATCATCTGGCCGGCGCGCTGATCCACCAGGAAGCGGGCGGGCATGCCGCGCGTGTCGACGGCAGCGCCTACCTGCCTTCGCATGTCGATGGCGGCCTGCTGGTGGCGCCGGACAAGCAAAGCTGGGACGAGTTGCGTCGCGAACTCTGGGCGGATTAGGATCGCTCCGGCCAGCCATGCGCCTGGCTATCGACCTGAAAACCATCCGCAACCGCCGGAGATGGCAATGAGCTTCCGGTTCGCGATGGCCGCTCCCGCTCTAGCGGTCATCATGAACGCAAGCTGCGAGCAGGCCCTGGCGCAGGAACGCGCCTGCGGCAGTCGCGAGCCCGTCAATTCGATAGCGGAGATGTCGGCTGCCATTTACGCCTGCTGGCAGCCACCGCGCGGAACCGCCGGGATGTCCCTGACATTGCGTTTCTCGCTTCGCCGGAACGGAACGTTTATCGGCAAGCCGCGCGCCACGTTCTCCAAGCTGGGACCCGACGACAATCTGAACAAAGCTTTCGTCGCTTCCGTGCTTGTGGCGCTTGAAAAGGCTCTGCCGATCCCTTTCACCGAAAGCATGGGCGGGGCGATCGCGGGGCGCATGCTTTCCCCGCGCTTCACGGCAGCGCGAGAACGCAAATCCTGACCTTTGCTGCGTTGAACCCGCTTATACGGGCGGATTGTGCGGCTGAAACAGCCGCCCGTTCTCGGCGACCAGGATCATCAGCAAAGCAGCGACCGAGACACTGCAGAAGCCCGCCGCCAGCGGGGTGACCGTGCCATTATAGGCCTGGCCGATCAGGGTGCCGATGAGGGCGCCGAGGAAGGTTTGCATGAAGCCCAGGATGGACGCTGCCGTGCCGGCGAGCTCGCCGAGCGGTTCCATGGCCAAGGCATTGAAGTTGGCGCCGAGACCGCCAAACGGCAGCATCGCGCCGGCGAAGAAGGTGATGAACAGCCAGAGCGGCATCTGTGTCTCCAGCGAAACGACCAGCCAGGCGAGGCTGATGCAGAGGAACACAAGCAGAGCGCCTTGCGACAGGCGGCGCATGCCGATCCGCCCGACCAGCCGCGAATTGAGATAGTTGGAGAAGGCAAGCACGCCGGCGACGCCGGCAAAGATCAGCGGGAACAACTCGCCGACATGGAAGATGTCTATATAAATCTGCTGCGCCGAGCTGATGAAACCGAACATTGCGGCGAAGATGAAGGTGCTGGCAAAGGCGTAGCAAAGGGTGAGGCGGTTGGTGAGCACGATGCGGAAACCGCCGACGACCGAGTTGACCGTCAGCGGCCGGCGATATTCCGGATGCAGCGTCTCGGGTAGGCGCAGTAGCGCCCACGCCGAAACCACCAGCGCGCCGACGGCCATGGTCACGAAGATCCAGTGCCAGCTTGCAAACAGCATGACGAACTGGCCGATACCGGGCGCGACGACCGGGACCGCCATGAAAACCATGAAGATCAGCGACATCACCTCGGCCATGCGCCGTCCATCGAACGTATCGCGTACGATCGAGACGGCGATGACGCGGGTGGCCGCAGCGCCGAAGCCTTGGATAAGGCGGCATGTGAGAAGGATGGCAAAACTCGGCGCGATGGCTGCGGCGGCCGCGGCGGCGACATAAACGATCAGGCCAAAGACCAGCGGCGAACGCCGGCCATAGCGGTCCGAGATCGGGCCGAAGAACAGCTGCCCGCCGCCGAAGCCGAGCATATAGGCGGCGATGACATATTGGCGATGGTTCTCGTTCTCGACGCCGAGCGAGGCGCCGATCTGTTGCAGCGCCGGCAGCATGATGTCGATGGCCAAAGAGTTGAGCGCCATCAGCGCTGCGCAGAGCGCAATGAATTCCCAGCGCGGAATGGGCAAGCTGCTTGCCCGTTGCGACGCTTCTACCTGCTTGTCCACGGCAAAGTCCGATCTTTCAAACGAACAAGCGCCGGCCGACCGGCGCGCTGGTTCGTCTCATCCCCGAGATTCGGGGTCATAATTTGCCGAGGTGGGGGCAGCCCCGAGCGATGCTTGCCGGCCGGAGGATTTGCCTCCGCGCCGGCGAGCAAAATGAATTAGGCGGCGCCTTTGACGCTTACGCCCTTTTCGACCAGGAAGTCCTGCAACTCGCCGGCCTGGAACATTTCGCGCACGATGTCGCAACCGCCGACGAATTCACCCTTCACATAGAGCTGCGGAATGGTCGGCCAGTTGGAATAATCCTTGATGCCCTGGCGCAGTTCGGCCGAGTCGAGCACGTTCACGCCTTTGTAGTCGGCCCCGATGTAATCGAGGATCTGCACCACCTGGCCGGAGAAGCCGCATTGCGGGAAGCCGGGCGTGCCCTTCATGAAGAGCACGACGTCGTTGCTCTTCACTTCATTGTCGATGTAGTCGTTGATGCCGGTCATGGACGATCCTTTCACGCCTGTGGGAGTCAGGCTCGAAGCATGTCCATCAAATAAACCCATAGGTTGGCTGAAACAAGATCTTAGCCGCGACGCCAGGCCGATGGCGCAAGGGAACACACCATTTTGGGCTAAGGCGTCCGTGCGCAGACGAAAGCGGGCGAGAGGCGAACTCAGTCGGGAACGCTGGTCTGCAGCGCCAGTGCGTGCAGCACGCCGCCCATCTTGCCCTTCAGCGCGTCATAGACCATCTGGTGCTGCTGCACACGGCTTTTGCCCCGAAAACTTTCCGCCACCACTTCGGCCGCGTAATGGTCGCCGTCGCCGGCAAGGTCGCGGATCGTCACCTTGGCGTCCGGAATGCCTTCCTTGATCAGTTTTTCGATGTCGTGGGCATCCATTGCCATGGCAAAATCCTGTTTCAAGCGGGCATGCATATAGTGTGACTCGGATGAACCTAAAGCCTTTCCAGTCCGGATTGAAGCCGGTTCCGTCGGCTGATGAAGGCCTAGGGGTTATCCCCGGTCGGATGAACCACGCCGTCTTCGGTGATGTCATCGCGCGTCGAATAGGCGCGGCCGAGACTGAAGACCAGCACGTAGAGCGGGATGTTGATCAACAGGCTGGCGATGGGAAGATAGCTCGTCATCTGCCATGCGGTTGAGAAGAAGGCCTGACCGTAGCCGTCGCAGGTCAAGGACGAGCCATAGTCCCAAACCGCCCCGATCGACGCGGAGACGGCGAAGAGCTTGATGCAAGTCGCGATATGCCGTGCCCGAGCGGGCTCCGGAGAAAGGCGGTTCCACAACACCAGGCAGGCGATCGGAACCGCGTAGATCAGGTTCTGCAAGATGAGCATCGGCAGCGTGCCGTTGGCCGCCGCAAGGAACTCCGCGCGGCTTTCCAGCCGCAGACAGACCTCGCTCGAGGTCGTCGACAGCAGGAACAAGACGAACGGTCCGAGAAACCAGAAGAAGAACAGCGACGGCCAGAAGACGACTGCAACCAGCGCCCTGGCGGTCAGCCTCGTCAACTGGCCTGGTCCATGAAGCGCGGGAACCAGCCCTCATGCGCGGCGGTCAACTCGCTGACCGGGAGTGCCCGTGCCTCGCCGAGTTTCAATTCACGCCCGCCGGTGGTGCCGATCCAGGGCGCAAAGATGCCGAGCTTGCCCTGCTCTTCGCGGATCCGGTCCCATTCGCTGCTTTGCGGGTCGATCGACAGCGTCAGCAGATAGCGGCCCTGGTCTTCGCCGAACCAGACCGGAATCGGGTCAGTGCCGGTGAGCCCCGGGATGGTGGCGCCGATGCCGGAGGCCATCGCCATTTCGGCGAGCGCCAGGGCAAGGCCGCCATCGGAGACATCGTGGGCGGCGGTCACGATGCCGGAAGCGATCAGCGAGCGCACATGGTCGCCGACGCGCTTTTCATGCGCGAGGTCGACGGGCGGCGGCGGACCGTCGGTACGGCCATGGATGTCGCGCAGATAGACGGACTGGCCGAGATGGCTTCCCCAACTCGGCGGCGCGCCGACCAGCACGATCATCTGGCCCTCGGCGGCAAAGCCGATGCGCGCCATCTTCGACCAGTCGGCGATGAGCCCGACGCCGCCGATGGTCGGCGTCGGCAGGATGCCCTGGCCATTGGTCTCGTTGTAGAGCGAGACATTGCCTGAGACGATCGGGAAGCCGAGCGCGCGGCAGGCATCGCCGATGCCCTTAACGGCGCCGACGAACTGGCCCATGATTTCGGGCCGCTCCGGATTGCCGAAATTGAGGTTGTCGGTGGCGGCAAGCGGCAGGGCGCCGGTGGCGGTTAGATTGCGCCAGCATTCAGCCACCGCCTGCTTGCCCCCTTCGTAAGGATCGGCCTCGCAATAGCGCGGCGTGACGTCGGAGGAGAAGGCCAGCGCCTTGGTCGGATGGCCTTCGACGCGCACGACGCCGGCGTCGCCGCCGGGAAGCTGCAGCGAATTGCCCTGGATCAGTGTGTCGTACTGCTCCCACACCCAGCGGCGCGAGGAGAGGTCCGGTCCGCCGAGCATCTTGAGCAGCGCGTCGGCAACGTCGGCCTTCGGCACATCGCTTGCGGCAAGCGGTGCAGACTTTTTCGCCTCGATCCAGGGGCGATCATATTCCGGCGCCTGGTCGCCGAGATCCTTGATCGGCAGGTTGGCAACCTCGTCGCCCTGATGGATCACGCGGAAGCGCAGATCGTCGGTGGTCTTGCCGACGATGGCGAAGTCGAGCCCCCATTTGCGGAAGATCGCCTCGGCTTCCTCTTCCTTTTCGGGGCGCAGCACCATCAGCATGCGCTCCTGGCTTTCCGACAGCATCATCTCGTAGGCGCTCATGCGCTCCTCGCGCACCGGCACCTTGTCGAGGTCGAGCTCGATGCCGAGGTCGCCCTTGGCGCCCATCTCGACGGCCGAGCAGGTGAGGCCGGCGGCACCCATGTCCTGAATGGCGATGACGGCGCCCGACGCCATCAGCTCGAGGCAGGCTTCAAGCAGGCATTTTTCGGTGAAGGGGTCGCCGACCTGCACGGTCGGCCGCTTCTCCTCGATCTTGTCGTCGAATTCGGCAGAGGCCATGGTAGCCCCGCCGACGCCGTCGCGCCCGGTCTTGGCGCCCAGATAGACGACCGGCAGGCCGACGCCCTTGGCCTGCGACAGGAAGATGGCGTTGGTCTTGGCGAGGCCCGCCGCGAAGGCGTTGACCAGGATGTTGCCGTTATAGCGGGCGTCGAAGTTGACCTCGCCGCCGACAGTCGGGACGCCGAAGGAATTGCCGTAGCCGCCGACGCCGGAAACCACGCCGGCCACGAGATGCCGGGTCTTGGGATGGTCAGGCGCGCCGAAGCGCAGCGCGTTCATCGCCGCAACCGGCCGCGCGCCCATGGTGAAGACGTCGCGAAGGATGCCGCCGACGCCGGTCGCCGCGCCCTGATAGGGCTCGATGTAGGAGGGGTGGTTGTGGCTCTCCATCTTGAAGACGACGCAGTCGCCGTCGCCGATGTCTACCACGCCGGCATTTTCGCCCGGACCCTGGATCACCTGCGGGCCGTTCGTCGGCAGCGTGCGCAGCCATTTCTTGGAAGACTTGTACGAGCAGTGCTCGTTCCACATCGCCGAGAAAATGCCGAGCTCGGTGAAGCTCGGCTCGCGCCCGACCAGATCGAGGATGCGCTGATATTCGTCGGGCTTGAGCCCATGCGCGGCAATCAGTTCCGGGGTGATCGGCACGGAATTGGAAATGGTCATGAGCAGCGAGTTTTGTCCGTGGGAGAGGGGAGTTTTCGAGTCCCCCTCTTATCGCAAGCTTTCGCCTGTTACACCCCATCAGTCGATGAAAAACGCCCGAAAACCCACAGGATGGCGCATGCTGGACCTGTCGCCTGGGCAGGGGCCCATCAAGAAAAACTGTCGTAGCCGGCGCGGCCTTCGTCGAGCAGGCGCCGGATGACCGCGACGCCGCCAGCGACGTCCTTGCTTTGCCGCGGCTGCGATATGCCGAAGCGCACGCCATGAAAAACCTGCTCGGAGCGGCCGGCCTTGAACTCGTCCTCGTCGTCGATGAGCACGCCTTGCGCCAGGCAGGCGTTCTTGAAGGTGCCGGACAACCACGGGTCCGGCAAGGTCAGCCAGACGAAGGGGATATTGTCCCTTGCCTCAAAGTCGAAGCCTGCCAGCACTTCGCGCACGATGGCGAGACGTGTCTCAATCTCCGCAATGCAGCGCTTGCGGATATCGCTGGCCTGGCCCGACATCACCAGCCTTGTGCCGATCTCCGCCAGCAGGAAGGGCAAGCCGCCCGTCATCATCTTGTGCGCGACGCGGATGCGATGGCGATAGGCCGGCGGGCAGGAGAGCCAGCCGCCGCGCACGCCGGCCGCTACCGACTTCGACAGGCCGCCGGCGACGATCGTGCGTTCCGGCGCATATTCGGCCAGCAGCGGTGTCGGGTCGTCGGTGAGTTCGCCATAAAGATCGTCCTCGATCAGCATGACATTGTGCTCGCGTGCAATTCGCGCGATCGCTTGCCGCCGCTCCGCTGAAAGCGTCACCAGCGTCGGGTTCTTCGCGGTCGGCATCAGGAACATCACTTTTGGGTGCTTCTGCGCACAGACGCGCTCGAAATCGTCCGGGTCGATACCGTCGTCGTCAGTCGAAACCAGCGCCGTGCGGCGTCCGATCAGCCCGGCGCTGCGCGCGATCTGCGAATAGGTAAGGTGCTCGAAGACCACGTAGTCGCCAGGCATGGTCATTGCGGCGATCGCCGCCATCACCGCCGCATGGGTGCCCAGCGTCGGCACGATGGAACCGGGCGAGGGGCGGAAGGAGTTCCGTGCCAGCCAGCGGCTGCCGGCTTCGTACCAGCGTTCGGGAAAATCCCTGGTGTAGCTCGAAATCTCGTGCGGATGCTCCTGCGCCGTCCGCGCCAGCAAATCGGCGATGACCGCGCCCTGGCCGACATCGGGCGCGGCGGTGCTGTCGAAACGCAGCTTGCCGCTCGGCGCGTCGACGAGGCGGGTGCCCTGCATATCGGGCAGCGGGAATTCGGGCTTCGCTTCAGACTGCTGGGCAAGCACATAGGTGCCGCGCCCGACCTCGCCGCTCACCAGGCCGCGTTCGCGCAGCAACTGATAGGCCCTCCCCACCGTGCCGACTGTGGTGCCGATGTCATAAGCGAGATCGCGCTGCGGCGGCAGTTTTGCACCTGCATCGATGACGCCCTTGTCGATATCTGACTCAATGCTGTCAGCAAGGCGCTGATACAGAGGGCCGGAGCCAGAGGAGAGATCGGGGAGCCAATTTGTCATGGTGACAATTTTCTATATTGCACCGCGCGATGAGTCAATCCACATGAAGCCGGCGATTGATACTGTGCAATCGATACAAGGCAGAGCGAAGATGGATACAATCGACACAATTCGTTACGTTGGCACTGAGCTGCAAGGGCGCGCAGAGCAGTCGGTTCGCCGTGGTTTCGTGGACCGCCTCGTGTTCGTGCTCGGTTCCCTCGCCAGGCTGATCGACCGAATGCTGGAGCGCCGTCGCGGCCGCCTTGCCCTGCTGGAGATGACCGACGAGCAGCTCAAGGATATCGGCATCTCTCGCTGCGACGCCCACCGCGAAGGCATCAGGCCCGTCTGGGAATAATCATTTCCGCAGCCGGGCGATGCCATGATCGGTGAGCACGGCGAGCACGCATAACGCAAGAAAAACCCCGGTGATGGCCAGCGCCGAAACAGCGACGCCGGCCGCGCCGTTCTTGGCCACGTCGAGGAACGGGTAGGGCACTTCACCCGCAAACGGCGCCCGTATCAGCGCGTAGGCGAGATAGGCCAGCGGATAGACCATCCACCAGGAGATGTCGCGCCAGCGCGAGGTGCCATCGGCACCGGCGGTGAGCCACCACAGCACGAACAGCACCGGCGTCACATAGTGGAGCAGGACGTCGCACAGCAGGAACAGCCCTTGCGGCTGCCAGAGGCGCGCCAGCACCGCCGCATAGACGATGAAGACCAGCGTTATGGCGGCTGCGACGCCCGTGCGCATGCGCGCTGCGGCGAAGGCTGGGAACCAGACGTAGCCGCCCGGCGATATCAAGGAAGCGTGCACCATCACCGCTGCGATGTTGGTCAAGATGGTGAAGAAGCTGAAATAGAAGACGATCGAGCCGAGCAGGCCGCGGCCCGCGGCCATCGACGCCGGAAGAGTGATCGCGAATTGCAGGACGAGCGCGACCAGCCCGACAACCAGCCCTGCGACCTGCAGGAACCGGCCCACGTCACGCGGCGGCCGCGCAGGACGGATTGCCGGCCTGCCAGCGGGCGATATCGGAGCCGATGCGCGCGCCAAGCGGCTCATTCATCAGCGGTCCGAACACGTCGACGCGGCTGGAATTGCCTTGCGCCTGCACGACCAGCAGCGGCTTGCCGCCATAATGCTTGGCGGGCACCAGCAGGAAGCGCGGCGTGCCGCTGTAGGAATTCAGCTCATTGGCCATCTGGTAGGCCTTGAAGGCGGGATCCTTGCTGGCGATCCAGCATTTGTGCGCGGCGATCGCAACCTGCTCCATGGCGAGCAGCGAGGCGCTCTTGCCTGACGGCAAGGCCGTCGTCTTCGGGCTCGACTGGCAGGAAGCCACGGCAAGCCCGGCGGCAGCCAGGAGAGCAAGGCGAGCAATCGTCAGTCTCATGGTCCGTGCGCCCCCGCGTTCTGGAAAATTCCTAGAGCTTTCACCGTTTCAAGGAAAACCGCGGAGAGCTCTATCTATTTGTTTTGACGCAATTCCTGACGGAAAATCGTGTCACGCTTTTCCTGGAATTGCTCCCGAGGATCAAGCGGCGATGCCGAGCGCGCTTTCGAACAATGCCCGGCCGTCGTTGCCGCCGTGTGCCGCCTCGATGAGGTTCTCCGGATGTGGCATCAGCCCCAGCACGTTGCCCTTGTCATTGATGATGCCGGCGATGTCGTTGATCGAGCCGTTGGGATTGGTGCCGTCCGCATAGCGGAACACCACCTGGCCTTCGCCTTCGAGCCGGGCGAGCGTCTCGGGATCGGCGAAGTAATTGCCGTCGTGATGGGCCACCGGCGAGCGGATGACCTGCCCTGGCTGGTAGCGGCGCGTGAACATGGTGTTGGCGTTGGCGATCTCGAGCTTCACCTGCCGGCACACGAACTTCAGCGAAGAATTGCGCATCAAGGCGCCGGGCAGCAGTCCCGCTTCGACGAGGATCTGAAAACCGTTGCAGACGCCGATGACCATGACGCCCTTGGCGGCCTGTTCAGCGACAGCCCGCATCACCGGCATGCGCGCCGCGATCGCGCCGCAGCGCAGATAGTCGCCGAAGGAGAAGCCGCCGGGAATGGCGATCAGGTCGACATCGGGAATTTCGGTGTCCGTCTGCCAGACGGTCGCCGGCGGCTGGCCGGAAATCTTGGTCAGCGCCGCGATCATGTCGCGGTCGCGATTGAGGCCGGGCAGAAGGACGACGGCTGATTTCATTGTCAGGCAATCTCCACCGCGTAATTCTCAATCACTGTGTTCGCCAGAAGCTTGTCGCACATGGCTTTGAGATCGGCTTCGGCCCTGGCCTTGTCGGTTCCGGTCAGCTCGATGTCGAACACCTTGCCCTGACGCACCTGGCCGACGCCGTCGAAGCCCAGCCCGGAGAGCGCATGCTCGATCGCCTTGCCCTGCGGGTCGAGAACGCCGTTTTTGAGAGTCACGGTGATACGGGCTTTCATCGATACTCCTGAATCAATCGGTCATGCTGGGAGCGGGCCCGCCGTTGCCGGCAGGCCGCCAATCAGTGCTTAAGGCCCTTGGGCGGTTCGGAAGAGGCGACGAGCACCGGACCCGTCGGGCGCGGCGGCTCGTTCTCGTTGATGATGCCGAGACGACGCGCGACTTCCTGATAAGCCTCGACCAGGCCGCCCATGTCACGGCGGAAACGGTCCTTGTCGAGCTTGTCCTGGGTGGCGACATCCCACAGCCGGCAGGAATCCGGCGAGATCTCGTCGGCGACGACGATGCGCATCATGTCGCCCTCGAACAGCCGGCCGCATTCGATCTTGAAATCGACCAACTGGATGCCGACCCCGAGGAACAGGCCGGAGAGGAAGTCGTTGACGCGGATGGCCAGCGCCATGATGTCGTCGATTTCCTGCGGACTTGCCCAGCCGAAGGCGGTGATGTGCTCTTCCGACACCATCGGGTCGTCGAGTGCGTCGGCCTTGTAGTAGAATTCGATGATCGAGCGCGGCAGCACCGTGCCTTCCTCGATGCCGAGGCGCTTGGACAGCGAACCGGCCGCGACGTTGCGCACGACGACCTCGAGCGGGATGATCTCGACTTCCTTGATCAGCTGCTCGCGCATGTTGAGCCGGCGGATGAAGTGGGTCGGGATGCCCATGCGGTTCAAGTGATTGAAGATGTGCTCGGAAATGCGGTTGTTGAGCACCCCCTTGCCGTCGACCACTTCGTGTTTTTTCTTGTTGAAGGCGGTGGCATCGTCCTTGAAGAACTGGATCAGCGTCCCCGGCTCGGGTCCCTCATAGAGGATCTTGGCCTTGCCTTCGTAAATGCGGCGGCGATTTTTCATCTGATTTTTTCTCTGGATCTGCGGGCAGGCGGCAAGTGACCAGTCCTGTCCGTCTGCCTAAATTAGTATGGCGACGGGAGCGTTCAATGCCGGTGTTATCGCAATCGCCTTGTTTGCTCAATCGGCAAATCCCGCGAATAACCGCTTTCGGGACTGAAATGCCGCAGCGCAGCATGCGACGAAGCATATTGACCGGCCCGCGGCCTTTTGATTTGTGCTTGGCCACCACACATACTCACCGCCAAGCGAATCGGATCGACCGGAGGGACGCCATGAGCAGCATGAAAGACCGCGAAGAAGGGTTTGAGCGCAAATTCGTCTTCGACGAGGAGCTTCGCTTCAAGGCCGCGGCGCGCCGCAACAAGGCGTTGGGACTCTGGGCCGCCGAGAAGCTGGGCAAATCCGGCGCGGATGCCGAAGCCTATGCCAAGGAAGTGGTGGTCTCCGATATCGAGGAAGCGGGCGACCACGATGTTTTCCGCAAGATCCGCAAGGATTTCGATGCCGCCGGCGTCAACCAATCCGACCATCAGATCCGCCGCACCATGGATGAGTTGATGGCGGAGGCGATCGAGCAGATCAAGAACGCCTGAAGCTGTACGAGCGTGATGTCGCCCGAAATCCGCTCCACTTTTCGGCATCTTGCTCCAGCTGGACCAATCGACCGCCCGGCCAAACCGGGCGGTTTTTCTTTGCCTTCCCGGCGTTTCCAGCTGAAACTGCGGATCGTTAACAAGGAAAGTTCCGATGTCGCTCAAGTCCCGCCTGACCGCCGATGAAACGCTGTTTACCGCCTGGTCAGGCGTGCCCGATGCGCTGACGGTTGAAATCATCGCCAAGCAGGGCTTCGATGCCGTGACGCTCGACATGCAGCATGGCGGCCACCATGAGGACAGCGTGCTGCGCGGCCTTGTGCCGGTACTGGCCGCCAACAAGCCGGCGCTGGTGCGAATTCCGGTCGGACGCTTCGACATGGCGAGCCGCGCGCTCGATTTCGGCGCCGAGGCGGTGATCGCGCCGATGGTAAATTCGGTAGCCGACGCCCGGCTTTTTGCCGCCGCGATGAAATATCCGCCGATGGGAGAGCGCTCCTGGGGTCCGACCTATGCCTTCCCGCGCCACGGCAAGGGCGACCATGCCGAATGGCTGCGCGATTCGAACCAGCGCACCATGGCCTTTGCGATGGTCGAGACGCGGGCAGCGTTCGAGGCGCTCGACGGCATCCTCGATACGCCCGGTATCGATGGTATCTTCGTTGGTCCGTCGGATTTCTCGATTGCCTGGTCTAACGGCGCCACTGTCAATTCGACGCTGGAAAGCATGATGGAGACGGTCGCTTCGATCGCCGAGCGGACACGCAAGGCCGGGAAGCATGCCGCGATCTACGTGATCGAGCCGGCAATTGCCGGCCGCGTCGTGTCGATGGGCTACCGGCTGCTCGCCATGGGCTCGGACCACACGCTGATTTCGCTGGGCGCCAAGACGCTTTTGAAGAGCATGCGGGATTCGATCGGTTCTTAAATTAAGCGAGCCTTACGGTTGCTTCAGTTCCGTCAGGAATTTGGCGAAAGTCATCGAACCTTCCGGCCAGGGGCCGAAGCCGGCGTCCTGGTTGAGATGGCCGGCTTCGCCCGCGTCGATAAAGAGCGATCCCCAGGCGGCGGCAATGTGCTCGGCGACCTCGAACGCGCAGAACGGATCGTTGCGGCTGGCGATCACGATCGACGGGAAGGGCAAGGGATCGCGCGAATAGGGGCCGAAGGTCATCAGATGCCGCGGCCGCAGCTCAGGATTGGCGACGTCCGGCGGCGCCACGAAGAAGGCGCCGGCGACCGGTTTCCTGAATTGCGGGATGGCCTGCACTGCCGCCGCAACGCCAAGCGAGTGCGCAACGAGCACCACCGGCCGGTCCGCCTCGTTGACGGCGTTCGCCACGCTCGCCGCCCAGTCCTCGCGCACCGGCTTCGTCCATTCGGCCTGCTCGACCCGGCGCGCCGTCGACAATTTCGACTGCCAACGGCTCTGCCAGTGCTCGGGACCGGAATTGGTGTAGCCCGGCACGATCAAAATATCTGCGTCTTTGACTTTCATGGCGCCGGATGTAGCGAGCGGTTTTCTGACCTGCAACCCTCCTTGCACTATCGGTCAGATCACAATTGTGAACAACCTGTTCGATTTATGCTGCCTTGTGTGAACGATCGCAATCGACGATTTGAGAGCGTACAAGGATGAAAAGTGGTTGGCGCCTCTGGAAATCCCATGTTGGGAAACAAGCGTCGCCTGAACGGAGAGTTTGATGGGCGAACTGCCTTTTGCAGCTACCACCCCGGTCAGCGTTTCGCGCGTCGGCCTGAAGGCGCGTGACGCCGAGAGCCTGGCTTCCTACTACCGCGCCGTCGTCGGCCTGCAGGAGTTGAGCCGCGCCGACGGCGCGATCACGCTGGGCGCCGCCAACCGCCCGCTGCTGGTGTTGGAGCCGGATTCTTCAGCCAAGCCCGACGATCCGCGCAGCGCCGGCCTTTTCCACACCGCTTTCCTTTTGCCGTCGCGCGCCGATCTCGGCCGCTGGATCAGCCACGCCGCCGCCAGCCGCATCGGCATCGAGGGCGCCTCCGATCATCTGGTCAGCGAAGCGCTTTACCTGACCGACCCGGAAGGCAACGGCATCGAGATCTATGCCGACCGCCGCCCGCAGGACTGGAAATGGAATGGCGACAAGATCGCCATGGCGACCGAGCGGCTGAACCTGCCGGCGGTGGTGGGCAGCGTGCCGGCGGGCGATGCCGGCTGGCAAGGCGCCCCGCAAAACACCATAATCGGCCATGTGCATCTGCGCGTCGGCCGGCCGGAAGACGCGGAGGCTTGGTGGCATGACCAATTTGGCTTCGACACCGTCGCCAAATATGGCAGCCAGGCGGTGTTCCTGTCGTCCGGCCATTATCACCATCATATCGGCGCCAATGCCTGGCAGAGCGCCGGCGCCGGCCGCCGCGATCCCTCTCGCTCGGGCCTCGCCTGGGTGGAAATGCGCTCGGACAATGCGAAAGCCGAGACGAGCCGTGAGGATCCGTGGGGCACGGTGATCAGGACCGTGCCTGGGAAAGCGTGAGCAGGGGTGGGCGACAGCCTCCTTCTCCCGTGAACGGGGAGAAGGAATGATCTCAAGCCTCGCCAAACACCCGCTTGAAGATCGTGTCGACATGTTTGGTGTGATAGCCAAGATCGAACTTTTCACGCAGCTCGGCTTCGGAAAGCGCCGCCGTCACGTCCTTGTCGGTAAGAAGTTCCTCAAGGAAATCAGCGCCCTGTTCCCACACCTTCATGGCGTTGCGCTGCACCAGCCGATAGGCGTCCTCGCGTGACAGGCCGGCCTGGGTCAGCGCCAGCAGCACGCGTTGCGAATGCACCAGCCCGCGGAACTTGTTGAGGTTTTTTTCCATGTTCTCGGGGTAGATGAGCAGCTTGTCGACGACGCCCGTCAGGCGTGCCAGCGCGAAATCCAGCGTCACCGTCGCATCCGGGCCGATCATGCGCTCGACCGAGGAATGCGAAATGTCGCGCTCATGCCAGAGCGCCACATCCTCCATCGCCGGCAAGGCATAGGCGCGCACCATGCGGGCAAGGCCGGTCAGGTTTTCGGTCAGCACCGGGTTGCGCTTATGCGGCATCGCCGACGAGCCCTTCTGGCCCGGCGAGAAATATTCCTCGGCCTCCAGCACTTCGGTGCGCTGCAGATGGCGGATCTCGATGGCGAGGCGTTCGACCGACGAGGCGATCACGCCGAGCGTGGCAAAGAACATGGCGTGCCGGTCGCGCGGGATCACCTGGGTCGACACCGGCTCAGGCTTCAGCCCGAGCCTTGCCGCCACATGCTCTTCGACATAGGGCTCGATGTTGGCGAAGGTGCCGACCGCGCCTGAAATGGCGCAGGTGGCAATGTCTTCGCGTGCATGCACCAGCCGCTCGCGGCAGCGCGAGAATTCGGCATAGGCCTGCGCCAGCTTGACGCCGAACGTAGTCGGCTCGGCATGGATGCCATGGCTGCGGCCGATGGTGACGCTGTCCTTGTGCTCGAAGGCGCGGTGCTTCAGCGCCGCGAGCAGTGCGTCGATGTCGGCGAGCAGGATGTCGCTGGCGCGGGTCAGTTGTACGGCAAGGCAGGTGTCGAGCACGTCCGACGAGGTCATGCCCTGGTGGATGAAGCGGGCGTCCGGTCCGACGAATTCGGCGAGATGGGTCAGGAAAGCGATGACGTCATGCTTGGTGACGCGTTCGATCTCGTCGATCTTCTCGACGTCGAATTTGGCGGTGCCGCCTTTCTCCCAGATCGTCCTTGCCGCCTCTTTCGGGATGACGCCCAGCTCCGCCAGCGCATCGCATGCATGCGCCTCGATTTCGAACCAAATGCGGAAGCGGGTTTCGGGCGACCAGATGGCGACCATTTCCGGCCGGGAATAGCGAGGGATCATCCGTTTTGAGTCCTGCCTGGGAAAAAGCGTTGGCCGCGTCCTAACAGAGGCGGGCCCGATGCTCAACGCCGCTGCTGTATGGAACCTGTCGCATTCGCGTTACGCCATCAAACGATGGTGAGCGGCAGTGCAATGCATCCAATCCGGCATTCGTCTGTTATTGTCGGGCACCAGCAAGGCGGGGCCATCCACCGGAGGACCAGCATGAGCACCGACATCAGCAGGATACGCGGACATATGGAAGTAATTGGCGCCGATGGCGTCCATATTGGCACCGTCGACAAGGTCGAGGGTGACCGGATCAAGCTGACCAAAGCCGATAGCGGCATGGGCTCGCACAAAGGCCACCATCACTATATCTCGCTGGCGCTGGTTGCCGAAATCGATGGCCAGAAGGTATGGCTCTCGGCGAATTCGGATGTCGCCGTTACCTTCGAGGAAGAGAAATCCGATCCGACCTGATCTTTGTTTTTCCGGACGAAAAAACCGCTGCATACTTTTTCTGGAAATGCGTCGGTCAGCGCGACGACCAGACCGGGAACAGATCGCCGTCGGCGGGTGTCGCGGCATGGACGCCACGGCTGATTGCGCGCGCCATGGTCGCGCCAGCCGCCGCGAACAAGTCGATCGCGGCATCGGCGCTGAGCTCGATGCCACTCCTGCCGGTCGCCAGCGCAAACACCAGATCACCGTCCGCCGGCGTATGCGTGGGCCAGATTGCGCGGGCGAAGCCGTCATGCGCCGAAATCGCAAGCCGCTTGGCCGCGGCCTTGGTCAAAACGGCGTCCGTGGCGACGACGGCGATGGTGGTGCTGCCGCCTTCGGCCTCGCCACCGACGCTCCTGTCCCGATATTTCAGCAGGATCTTTCGAGCGTCTTCGGGCAATGGATCGGGATAGCCCAGGCCGCCGAACTCGGCGCCGATCTCGAACGGCGCGGCCCAGAAATGGCGGCTGCGGCCGACCGTCACCGAGCCGGTCGGGTTGACGGCGGCGAGCGCGCCGACTGTGACGCCGCTGTCCAGAACGGTCGAGGCGGAGCCCAGTCCGCCTTTCAGCCCGGAGGTCAGCGCGCCGGCGCCGGCACCCGTCGTGCCGATGGCGAAATCCACCGTTGCCGCCTGCACGGCCTCATAGCCGAGCTCACGATAGGGCGGATAACGACCCCAAGCCTTGTCGCCGCCATTGCGCAGGTCGAACAGGATCGCCGCCGGCACGATCGGCACGCGAAAGCCGCCGACCTCGACGCCGATATTTTTCTCGCGCAGCGCCGCCTGCACGCCGGAGGCGGCGTCGAGACCAAAGGCAGAGCCACCTGACAAAACGAGGGCATGGATCGCCGCGATCGAGTTCTGCGGCTCGAGCAGGTCGGTCTCGCGCGTGCCCGGCGCGCCGCCCAGCACCTGGACGCCAGCCACCGTCGGTTCGTCGCACAGCACAACGGTGACGCCGGATTTCAGCCTGGCGTCGGCGGCATTGCCGACCTTCAGGCCGGCGACGTCGGTGATCAGGTTGCGCGGTCCGGTGCGGAACATCAATTGCCCTCCAGCGGCACGAAATGCGTGCCGTCGAAGCGGAAGACGCGGAACGGGTTCTGGCTGAGATCGCCCTTGCCGTCGAAGCGGACGGTGCCGATCGCGGTCGTGAAATCATGGCCGGTCAGCGCCTGGCCGAGCGGCTCGCCGGAGCTTTCGGCACCAGCCAGCGCGGCCTTGGCGACTTCTATCGCCGCATAGGCCGGCAGCGTATATCCGTCCGGTGCAATGTTCCTGGCGCCGAAGGCCTGCACGACCTTGGGATCGGCGACCTCCGACCACTCCGGCGGCGCGATCATCAGCGTGCCAACGGCGTAGGGCACATCGCCTGGCGGCGCGCGCAGGTTCTCGCCGCCTGCAAAGGTGATGCCGGCATTGAGCTGTGCAGCGTCACGGCCCATGATGGCGATGTCGTCGCCGTCGCCGCCGGCGAAAACCTTTGTCGCCCCGGCTTTTTTCAGCCGGCCGACCAGTCCGATCTGATTGTCGAGCTGAGGCCGGAACGTGTCGACGAAGACGGGTTTCAGGGCCGCCTGCTCGGCCGCGGCGCGAAAGGTCTCCGCCATCTCGCGGCCATAGATGGTGCCGTCATCGACGATGGCGAACAGGTCGTCGCGCCACAGTTGAGTGAGTTTGGCGGCAACCGCGTTGCGCTCGTCGTCGCCGCGCGGGCCGAGCCGGAAGACCGGCCAGCCAGTGTTGGCGCGCCGGTCGGTCAGGCTTTCGGTGCGCACACCGACCGTGATCACCGGAATGTTGGCGTCCTTCAGGATCGGCAGCGCCGCCTCGATTGCCTCGGTGCAGAGGAAGCCGACGACGAGATTGACCTTTGCGGCTGCGAGCTCCCTGGCCGCCGCGGCGCCGCCATCGGCCGTGCACGCGTCGTCGGCGGTCTTGATCGTGAAGCCATTCGCTTCCGCCGCAAGGCCGGCACCGGCCTCGACCTGTTTGCCCAGGACCGCCGAAGGGCCGGAAAGCGGCGCCGCGACGCCGATCAGCGTCTCGGCACAGGCGCTCGCGGAGAGCCAAGACAACGCGGCTGTTGCCGTTGCCAGCGCGGCTAATGTCGTCGTCAAAAGGCGCATTCGGGCGAAGAGATCCTCCGTGCCGGGAGTATAGTCCGGAACTATTCCAGCAAAGACCTAAAGGCTGGCTAAGCGCGGCGCAACACGCGAATTTGCGGATTGCGGTCAAGCACTTCGCCCGTGCCATGCAGCTTGTGGCATGCAATATGCCGCCATATATAACGAACTGGTTTCGACAGGTGGACTATCGGGTGCTGAAGATCAATGACATCGGGCCGCAGCATTATCGCGATGCGATGGCGCATTTTGCCGGGCATGTGCATGTGGTGACGACGGATGGCCCCGGCGGCAAACGAGGCGCGACGGTGATTGCCGCCTGTTCGGTCTCGGACACGCCTCCGACGATTCTGGTCTGCCTCAATCGCGAGAACCCCAAGAACGATGCCTTCATCAAAAACGGCAGGTTCGCGCTGAACACCTTGGCCTCCGACCAGGAAGCCGTCTCGGTCGGCTTTTCCGGCATCACCGGCCTGCCGGTGGAGGAGCGCTTCGCACTTGCCGAATGGGATGTGATCTCGACCGGCGCGCCGGCGCTCAAAGGCGCGCTTGCGGTGTTCGACTGCGAGATCATCGACAGCAAAGACCTTGCCACCCATCGTGTGCTTTTTGGCAAGGTGACAGGCCTGCGCATCGGCGATAATTTGCGGCCGCTGATCTACCACAATCGCGGCTACCACGTTCTGTGAAACGGGCGGGCGGGATCCACGGAGACAAGATGACCGCGCCGCGCCTCGCGCCGAAGTCGATCGACGAAACGCTCGATCTGTTGACCAGCGCGGATTACATCGCGGACCGTTCGCTGGCGACCGTCCTGTTCCTTTCGCTGCGCATGAAGCGGCCCTTGTTCCTCGAAGGCGAGGCGGGCGTCGGCAAGACCGAGATCGCCAAGGTGCTGGCCGAAGCGCTCGGCCGCCGGCTGATCCGCCTGCAATGCTATGAAGGGCTCGACGTCTCCTCGGCCGTCTATGAGTGGAATTATGCCGCTCAGATGATCGAAATCCGAATGGAGGAGGCAGCGGGCAAGGTCGTGCGCGCCGACATGGAGCGCAATGTCTTTTCCGAAAAATACCTGATCCGGCGTCCGGTGCTCGACGCGCTGACCGGCAAGGCGGGCGCCGCTCCGGTGTTCCTGATCGACGAACTCGACCGCACCGACGAGGCCTTCGAGGCATTCCTGCTCGAGATCCTGTCGGACTTCCAGGTGACCGTTCCAGAGCTTGGCACGATCAAGGCGGAAGAGCCGCCGATCGTCATCATCACCACCAACCGCACGCGCGAGATCCACGACGCGCTGAAGCGGCGCTGCCTCTATCACTGGGTCGACTATCCGAATGCCGAGCGCGAGCTGGAGATCGTGCGGCGCAAGGTGCCGCAGGCCAATCGCAGGCTCTCGGCCGAGGTCGTCTCGTTCATCCAGAAGCTTCGCCAGATCGAGCTGTTCAAGGCGCCCGGCGTCGCCGAGACGATCGACTGGGCCGGCGCGCTCACCGAACTCGACAAGGTGGCGCTCGATCCGGAGACCGTATCGGACACGATCGGCGTGCTTTTGAAATACCAGGACGACATTGCCCGCATCGGTCAGGGCGAGGGCCGGCGCATCCTCAATGAGGTGAAGGCCGAGCTTTCGGCGGCGGAGTAGGGCGATGCCTGTGCCGCGTCCGGAACCCAGGGAGGCGCTTGCCGATGGACGCATCGCCGACAACATCGTCTATTTCGCGCGTACGTTACGCAAGGCCGGCATGCGCGTCGGCCCGGCCTCGATCAAGGACACCATCGAGGCGGTGCTTGCCGCCGGCATCGGCTCGCGCGACGATTTCTACTGGACGCTGCATGCGGTGCTTGTCTCCCGGCACGAGGACCATCCCGTCTTCGACGAGGCATTCCGCCTGTTCTGGAAGTCGCGCGAGCTGATCGAGAAGCTGCTGGCGATGTTTTCGCCGATTGCACCCGATTACCGCGAAAAGCAGAAGCCGCGCGCGGCCGAGAACCGCGTCAGCCAGGCGATGTTCGAGGGCCACCGGAAAAACCAGCCGGTGCGGGAAGTGCCGGAGATCGAAGTCGACGCGCGCCTCACCTTTTCCGGCAACGAAGTGCTGCGCGGCAGGGATTTTGCCCAGATGGACGCTGGCGAAATGGCCGACGCGAAAAGGGCGATCATGGCCTTGCGGCTGCCTTTCGATCTGGTGCGCACGCGGCGCTTCAATGCCGATGCGCAGGGGCGCCGCATCGACCCCCGCGCCATGATGCGCTCGGCCGCACGGACCGGCGGCGAGCTTGTCCTGCCGAAATTCCGTTCTCCACGCGAGGTGCATCCGCCGCTGGTGGTGCTGGCCGACATTTCCGGCTCGATGAGCCAGTACACCCGCATCTTCCTGCATTTCCTGCATGCGTTGACGGAAAAGCGCCGGCGCGTGCATGCCTTCGTCTTCGGCACACGGCTGACCAACCTCACCCGCCAGATGCGCCATCGCGATCCGGACGAGGCGCTGGCCGAATGCTCGGCGGCGGTGAAGGACTGGTCGGGCGGCACCCGCATCGGTGACGCTCTTGCCGAATTCAACCGGTTGTGGTCGCGCCGCGTGCTGGGGCAGGGCGCCGTGGTGCTTCTCATCACCGACGGGCTGGAGCGAGACGACGTTTCCGGCCTGTCGGAGGAGATGGAGCGGTTGCACAAATCCTGCCGGCGGCTGATATGGCTCAATCCGCTCTTGCGTTTCGATGGCTTCGAGGCGCGGGCCCGCGGCGTCAAGGCGATGCTGCCGCATGTCGACGAGTTCCGGGCGGTGCACAATCTCGACGCGCTGGCCGATCTTTGCGCCTCTCTCGACCAGCGGCCGGCGGCTTCGGTCGACCCGCGCCGCTGGCTGCAAACTGGCGACAGGCGCGCCGCGTAGCCATATGATCCCTGGAATATTTGCCCGGGAAAAACAGACTTTGTGAGAAGCGACGATGAATGAGAGCATTTATCTCGATGAGGCCCGCGATCCCCTGATCATCGCGGAAGGCTGGATGAAGGACGGCAAGGATGTTGCCATCGCGACCGTGGTCGAGACATGGGGTTCGGCGCCGCGTCCGGTCGGCAGCCATCTGGTCATCGACGCGGAAGGAAATTTCCATGGCTCGGTCTCCGGCGGCTGCGTGGAAGGCGCGGTGGTGACCGAAGCGATGGACGTCATCGGCTCGGGCAAGGCCAGGATGCTGGAGTTCGGCGTTGCCGATGAAACCGCCTGGCAGGTTGGCCTGTCCTGCGGCGGCCGCATCAAGGTCTATGTCGAAAGGCTGGGCTGACCACCGTGGATCCGTATGTTCTAAAGACACTGAACGAAGAACGGCGCGCCCGGCGCGCCGCGGTTCTCGTCACCGATCTCGGCGACGGCCGCGACCGCATCGTGCGCGAGGGCGACCAGGTTGCTGGTGAGCTCGGAACAGCGATCGCCAGGGCGTTCCGCACGGGCAATTCGGAATCGGTCGAGGCCGAAGGGCGGACCTTCTTCCTCAACGCGCATCTGCCGCGCCCCCGCCTCGTGGTGATCGGCGCGGTGCATATCAGCCAGGCGCTGGCGCCGATGGCCAGGATCGCCGGCTATCCGGTTGAGATCATAGACCCGCGCACCGCCTTCGCCACCCCCGAACGCTTTCCCGACGTCGCGCTGCATGCCGAATGGCCTGAGGACGTGCTGACGCGCACGCCGCTCGACAGCTACACCGCGCTCGCCGCCGTCACCCACGATCCGAAGATCGACGATTTCGCGCTGAAGGCGGCGCTCGACGCCCGATGCTTCTATGTCGGGGCGCTTGGTAGCCGCAAGACCCACGCCAAGCGTGTCGAACGCCTGCTGGCGCTCGGCGCCGGCGCTGACCAGATTGCCCGCATCCACGCGCCGATCGGTCTCGATATCGGCGCGGCCAGCCCGGCCGAGATCGCTGTCGCCGTGCTTGCCCAGACAATCCACGCCTTCCGCTCGCGCGGTCTCGAAGCAAAAGGCGCCGTGGCGTGAAATTCGGGCCGGTTCCGATCGATGAAGCGGAAGGCGCGGTGCTGGCGCATGCGACCACCGCTGGTGAAAAACGGTTCCGCAAGGCGCATCGGTTGAGCCGCGAGGACATCGCGGCGCTCAAGGCGGCGGGCGTCGGCGACGTCGTCGCGGCGGTGCTTGGCCAGGACGATCTCGGCGAGGATACCGCTGCCGCCAAGATCGCTGCCGCCATGAGCCACCGCAACATCGAGGTCAAGTCGGCCGCGACGGGACGGGTAAACCTGCATGCGGGGGCCGCGGGCGTCTTTACCGTCGACGCCGCGATGATCGACGCCATCAATGCCGTCGATCCGGCCATCACCATCGCGACGCTGGCGCAGCACGCGCCGGTCGAGAAAGGCCAGATGGTGGCGACGGTGAAGATCATTCCCTTCGCCGTCGCCGCAAGCCTGGTGGACAAGGTGGTGAGGATTTGTGCTGGCGGCGAGATCTTTGCCGTCAACGCCTATCGCCCGATCAATGTCGGCGTCATCCAGACGGTGCTTCCCGGCGTCAAGCCAAGCGTGCTCGACAAGACGCTGCGCGTCACCGAGGCGCGGCTGGCGCGCTCCGGGGGCCGGCTGACGGCCGAACGGCGCACACCGCATGAGGTCGCGCCCGTCGCGGCGGCAGCGACGGCGCTGGCGCGCGACAACGACATGGTGGTGATCTTCGGCGCCTCGGCGATGAGCGATTTCGCCGATGTCGTGCCGGCGGCGATCGTACATGCAGGGGGCACCGTCATCCGCGCGGGCATGCCGGTCGATCCCGGCAACCTGCTCGTGCTGGGCATGCTGGACGGCAAGCGCGTCATCGGCGCGCCTGGATGTGCCCGCAGCCCCAAGGAGAACGGCTTCGACTGGGTGCTGGACCGGCTGATCGCCGGGGTCGAGGTGACGGCGGGCGATATTGCCGGCATGGGCGTCGGCGGGCTTTTGATGGAAATCCCGACCAGGCCACAGCCACGCGAGCCGGCGCCGCAGCCGGCAAGATCAGCGTTGAAAGTCGACATCGTGCTTCTGGCTGCCGGCCGTTCGAGCCGCATGGGCGGGCCGAACAAGCTTCTGGCGCTGTTCGATGGCGAGCCCCTGGTGCGCCGCACCGCCGGGCGCGCGCTCGGCTCCAAGGCAGCCAGGACCATCGTCGTCACCGGGCATCAACGCGAGCGCGTGCGCGCCGCGCTCGCGGATCTGGATGTGGGGTTTGCGGACAATCCCGACTTTGCCGACGGCCTGGCTTCATCGCTGAAGACCGGCATCGCAAAGGTCGCTCCCGACGCGGCCGGCGCCATGATCGTGCTCGGCGACATGCCCGGCGTTTCGTCGAAGGACCTCGACAGCCTGATCGATGCGTTCCGCCGTTCCTGCGGTCAGGCCGTGGTGCGCGCATCGCATCAGGGCAAGCGCGGCAATCCGGTGCTGCTGCCGCGATCGCTTTTCGCGGCTGTCGCGCAACTCGAGGGCGACACCGGCGCGCGCCATCTGGTGGAGGCAGAGGGCCTTGACGTCATCGATGTCGAGATCGGCCAGGGCGCCTCGATCGATGTCGACACGCGCGAGGCGCTGGAAGGGGCCGGCGGCATTCTGCAGGATTGACAAACCGAAGCCGAATTTCGCATGCCTCTCGGCATGTCTTTCCGTCTCCGATTTTTCTTTGCCCTTATCGCCGCGACAGCGCTGTCCCACTCGGCCGCCGAGGGACAAACGCTTTCGCTGAAATCGTTCAAGGACGATCTCTTCGCTTATCCGGCGACACTGTCGACCGGCGACAACGGCGCTTACACCGTGCTCGACTATCGCGAGATGCGCGACATCAACCAGCGCGATGAGGTGCCGGAAAAGCGCGTGCATGCGCAATATACCGACCCCGGCGTGCGCAAGGTGCAGCAGGACCTGATGCTGAAAACGGATGCCGGCGACGTCAGGCATGTCGCGGTCGGCAGGACGGAAGGCGCCTCCATCATCGTGCTCTACCTGCACGGGCAGGGCGGCAGCCGCAAGCAGGGCGTCGACGACTTCACCTTCGGCGGCAATTTCAACCGTATCAAGAACCTGATGGCCGCAAACAACGGCCTTTATCTCTCGCCGGACTTCCCCGATTTCGGCGACAAGGGCGCGGCGCAGGTCGCAGCGCTTATCGATCACTATTCTGAAAAATCGCCGGGCGCGAAAATCTTCGTCGCCTGCGGCTCGATGGGCGGCATCATCTGCTGGAAGCTCGCCGCGCGCGAGGACACGGGCGGCCGCATCAACGGACTGCTGCTGCTCGGCTCGCTATGGGACGACAGTTTTTTGACCAGCCCCGCTTTCAAGCGCCGTGTGCCGGTGTTCTTCGGTCAGGGCAGCCATGACGTGGTCTTCCCGGTGGAAAAGCAGGAAGCCTTTTTCCGCTCGATCCTCGCCAAGAAGTCTTATCCGACGCGATTCGTCCGCTTCGAGACCGGCACGCACGGAACGCCGATCCGCATGGTCGACTGGCGCGGCACGCTGAACTGGATGCTGACGAAGGCGCCCTGAGTGCCCCGCCGTGCTCAGGGTGCTGTGTTGTAGTCGATGACGGTCTGCGGGTTTTGCTCGCCGTCATAGGATGCGTCGACATCGTACTGGACGAGCGAGAAATCACCGTTGCGGAACAGATAGGTTCCCGATGACGAAGCGTCTCCGACACCACGCCATTTGTCGAGTGTGGTGATGGTTTTGGTGTTGTCGTCATAGTCGGAATTGGTCGCCCAGCCGCTCGTCTTGAACCCGATGACGTGGATCCCCTCGACCTTGCCTTCGCTATTGTTGTTCTCGTAGCGGATGTCGAGCTCCGGCTCGGTGAACTGCAACTGCGTCACTCCGTCGACGTCGTTATAGATGTAGTAGACCGCGGACTCGTTGTAGGCGGCCATGGAACAGAAGAAGCGGAACAGCCGCGTCTCGCGCTCCGGGTCGTTGGGCTGAGCGTCCTTGTCCTTGTAGTGGATGGAATGAACGGTGGGTTCGCCGACCGGCTTGCCCTCCGGGTCTTCCTTGTCGCACTGAGCGCCGTATGTGGCGAGGAACGCATTCTTGGCCCGTTCCAGCGCCTCGTCCTTCTTCGGCGGCGGCGGGCCGTCGCCACAGCTTGCCGGCACGGCGCTGTCGAAATCCTCGGTCGATGGCTTCAACGCGCCCTTGTCGATGAAGATCGGCTGGAAAGGCGGCTCCTGGATCTGCGCATTGACCTGGCGGAGCGTGTAGCAGCCGACAAAGACCTTGGCCTCGCCCTTCTTGTCGGTTGCCTGGATGGCGACCGGAACATGGTAATAGATGCTGCCGGCAGCACCTTCATCCGACACCGCGCCGGTCTTCACGTCCACCGTGTCGGTGCCGTCATAGCCCTTGACGAAGGCGGCGAAATCCTTTGCCGGCTTTGTATCGCCGAAATAGCCCCAGGCGCGGGCAAACTCGTGCCGGTTGATGGCGCTATAGAGCGAGCGCACGACCGCTTCGGCGCTGGATCTGTCATCGAGATATGGTGCGTCGGCTGCGAGCGCCGAACGGCCGATACCGGCAAGGGAGAACAGGGTTGCCGCTGCGAGAAAGACACGTCTCATCGGGAATCTCCGCTCGATAACGAAAATACTACCATCGCGATTGCGGCGACGGGGTGACGCCAGAGCATGACTGCTTGAAGAATCGTGGCCGGAGGCGCTAGGTCACGGCCCGCGGCGCTGGGCCGCTTGGGGAGATTACCCGTGACCATTTCCATGTACGACATATCGGTGGGCGTTTTTTCCGCCCGGCTGAAGGCTCTGGCCAGCGTCCTGACGGCGGCGGAGCAGAATGCCGGCGAGCGTAAGATCGATCCGCAAGTGTTTCTTACGGCGCGGCTGGCGCCCGACATGTTTGCGCTGACGCGGCAGGTGCAGATCGCCACCGACCACGCCAAGGGCGCGCCGTCGCGGCTCGCCGGTCGCGAAGTGCCGAAATACGAGGACAATGAAGCGAGCTTTGCCGAGCTACAGGCCCGGATCGCCAAGACGCTCGATCATCTGGCCTCGTTTTCGGCGGCCGATCTGGAGGGATCCGAGGACAGGACGGTCGAAGTGAGGCTCGGCGGACGTGAAACCACGCTGCCCGGCCTGCAGTACCTTTTGCACGTGGCGATGCCGAACTTCTATTTTCACGTCACCACGGCCTACGACATCCTGCGCCACAACGGCGTGCCGCTCGGCAAGCAGACGTTTCTGGGAAATCGTTGACGGTGCAATGATTTAGAGCAATTCCAGGAAAACTGCGGACCGGTTTTCCGTCCGGAATTGCGTAAAAGCCAAAGTTAGAGCGTTTCAATCAATCGCGGAACCGCTCTACGGTTTCCCGGCGCTGCCGGGAAACCTCTTTGCCGGCCGACTTTTGTTTTGATGCGTGTCGTTGCCCGAAACCGCGGCACACTTTCGGGCGACGCGCGGCCTCAGCGCATCGACATTTCGCGCGCGATACGCGGAAAATCCGCCGGCTTGATGCCGATATCGGCGCGGTCGGTATTGCTCATCGCATTCAGAAGCGCGAGCGCCGCGCGGTAACGCTGGTGTTCCTGCGGTCTCGGACGAGCGAACATTTCAGTGAAGAACCCCATGACTCACATGCCCCGTTGGTCCTCCCGAGTTCATAGTATAGGCGATTTGTTAAAATTGTGCAGTGCAGCAATTGCATAGCTGCCATGCCGCACGAATTTATCCGCCACGATCGATTTTCCGTGAAACTTTTCGGCAACCTCGACCGTACGCATCGGTGCCGGCACATGGCTGGCTTTTTCCTCGCCACTCCTGGCGACCTTGCCGGACTGCGTGAAAATGCAGCCCGGCTTTTTATTCGATGCCTCCGGCCGGCGTAAAAGCCCGCAATTGTTAAGGTCTGCAGAATTCATTTTTAACGAGAGCACCCTATGTTCAGCGGCATCAACGCATGCCGTCACGACAGGGGGAGGCTGAGATCGGCACCGGGAACAAGCTCGATTTCGCTTCGTTGCTCGACGAGCTGATCGTCGCTTCGGAGAAAGGCGAGGAGGGCGCCCGACCGTCGATCCCGTTCGACTATCTGTCGGTGGCCGATGAGCTGCATTCCGGCCGCATCAAGGTCGCGGGCGAGAGCGTCGCCGCCGAGTATCGCGAGTCGGGCGCCGACCTTGCGGCTGAGTTCGCGGCGCTTCTCGACCAGGCAAAACTGGCGCTTGCCGGCGAGGAGCACCAGCCGGAGGAACAGCTGCCGCCGATCGATCCCGAGGCGATTGCCGGCGAGCTCGGCCTCGACCGTCCGGCCAGGAATGCCGATTTCGGCCGCATCCGTCGCAATTTCGCCTTCGCCAACCATCCGGACCGGGTCGCGCCGCATCTGCGCCAGCGCGCCATGATCCGCATGCAAGTGGCCAACATGCTGATCGACGAGGCCAAGCGACGGGCCTTGGCCGGAGCGAGGCGATAGTTCCCTCCATCAGAGACTTCAGCTGTTCGCTTCGGCGACCTATCGCAAGCCATCGAAACTGGCTGGAGCCTCTCCAATATTCGTCATCCTTGGGCGTAGCGACGCGAAGCGGAGCGCAGACCCAAGGATCCATGCCGTGACCTTCGACGTAGAATGCAACGGTGTAGAATTCTGCAATCGCTGCAACGCCTTAGCGTAACGGAATGGATTCTAGGGTCTCCGCGCGTCGTTTCGCTCCTTGCTCCGCCCTAGAATGACGAACTGACTGGCGCTTCGCCCAATCTCGAAACTGGGCGACTTTGCAAAACGCAAGCGTTTTGCTCTACGTTCAACCTCCTCCCCGCGCAGCCGCGCAAGACCTCCCGCCGGAGAAACCCCATGCATAAACGCCGCCTCAGTCGGACCGATCTCCTTGTTTCGCAAATCTGTCTCGGTTCGATGACCTGGGGTCAGCAGAACACCGAAGCCGAAGGCTATGCGCAGATGGATCTGGCGTTTTCACGCGGGGTGAATTTCATCGACACGGCCGAGCTTTACCCGATCCCGCCAAAGGCGGAGACGCAAGGGCGAACCGAGAAGATCATCGGCAGCTGGATCAAGGCCAACGCCAACCGCGACAAGGTCATCATCGCCTCGAAGGTGGTCGGCCGCACTGCCAACGCGTGGTTTCGCGGCGACCGTCCGTCTAAGCTGGTGCGCGCCGATATTTTCGACGCGGTCGAGAAGTCGCTGGCGAAGCTCGGCACCGATTATATTGACCTCTATCAGATCCACTGGCCGGACCGGAACATTCCGTGGGGCTCGAACCCGACGCGCATCGGTGCCGTGGCGCGGCGAGCCGACGCCGCAAGCGCTCCCGCCGGCGAAACGCCGATTGCCGAGACGCTTGCCGTGTTCGAGGAACTGGTGAAGGCGGGGAAAATCCGCCATCTCGGGCTTTCGAACGAAAGCTCCTGGGGTGTCATGCGTTTCCTCGCCGAGGCCGACAAGGGCGCTGGTCCGCGCGTCGCCTCGCTGCAGAATGCCTACAACCTCGTCAACCGCACTTTCGAGGTGAATCTCGCCGAAGTCTGTGGGCGCGAGGAGATCGCGTTTCTTCCCTATTCGCCGCTGGCGCAGGGCTATCTCACCGGCAAATACGATCATGGCGCGCGGCCGCTGGGTTCGCGCTCGCAACTCTTCAACCGCGGCCAGCGCTACGAGACGCCGAACGCGGCCGAGGTTCAGCTCGAATACAATGAGCTGGCGCGCGCCTTCGGCATGGAGCCGGCGCTCTTCGCCAACGCCTATGTGGCGAGCCGGCCCTTCGTGACGGCGAACATCGTCGGCGCGACCACGGTCGCCCAGCTCGACATGGCGCTGTCCTCGGCCAACGTCACCTGGACGGAAGAGATGCAAAAAGCGGTCGACGCCATCCATCAGCGCGTCGGCAATCCTTGTCCGTGATCGGGAATCGTTGAGAAAAGACAAGAAATCACTGAGGGAACGGGGGATGGAGGCGATGGCAGATTTTCCGATCGAGGCCGTGCGCGGCAAATTTCCGGCGCTTGCGCTGACTGATGACGGGCGCCGCCGCATCTACCTCGACAATCCCGCCGGCACGCAGGTGCCGCAGGCAGTGGCCGATGCCGTGTCGCGCTGCCTGCTCAACACCAACGCCAATCTCGGCGGCTTCTTCGAAACGACGGTCGCGGCGCAGCAAGCGGTCGACGACGCGCATGCCGCGATGGCCGATTTCCTCAACGCACCAAGCGTCGAGGAGATCGTCATCGGCGCCAATATGACGACGCTGACCTACCACATGTCGCGCACGCTCGGCCGCACGATGAAGGCCGGCGACGAGATCATCGTCACGCGCATGGACCATGAAGGCAATGTCTCGCCCTGGCTGCAGCTTGCCGAGGATCTCGGCCTTGTCGTGCGCTTCCTGCCGTTCGACGAGCGGAGCTGGCAGGTGGAGGAGGGTGCGCTCAAGGCGTTGCTTTCGCAGAAGACGCGCCTTGTCGCGCTAAACTATGCCTCGAACCTCACCGGCTCGATAAACCGCATGCAGACGTTGACCGCTATCGCCAGGCAGGCCGGCGCGCTGGTCTATGTCGATGCCGTGCAGTTCGCGCCGCACGGGCTGATCGACGTGCAGTCGCTCGGCTGCGATTTCCTGGTCTGCTCGGCCTATAAATTCTTCGGCCCGCATATGGGCATATTGTGGGGCCGCCGCGACGTCATCGACGGTCTCAAGCCTTACAAATGCCGCTGCTCGTCGAACGCGCTGCCGGAGCGGTTCGAACTCGGCACGCCGCAGATCGAGCTGATGGCCGGGCTGACGGCGGCCATCGATTATTTCGCCGATCTCGGCGCTGCCGCCGGCGAAGGCACTTCGCGGCGAAAACGGATCGCAAAGGCGTTCGAGGTGTCGATCGCTTACGAGAATGCGCTTGCATGGCAACTGATCGAAGGCCTGTCGGATATCGAAGGCCTCACCATCCGCGGCATCACTGATCCGGAGCGTCTCGCCGAGCGGGTGCCGACCGTTTCCTTCACCGTCGACGGCATCGCGCCGGAAACGATCGTGCGGCAGATGAATTCCGAAAACATCTTCCTGTGGTCAGGCCACAATTATGCGTGGGAGATCGTCCACCAGCTCGGCATACCGGCCGAGCAGGGCGTCGTGCGCATCGGCATTGCCCATTACAACACGGCGGCCGAGATCGAGGAGACACTGGAGAGCGCGCACCGCGTGATCGCGATGCTGAGGCAGCCGCGCGCTTAGAGCTTTGCATCGTTTCACGGAAACGGCGAACGCTCTATCTCTTTGTTTTGACGCAAATCCGGACGGAAAACCGTGTCACACTTTTCCTGGATTTACCCTGGAGCTGGCTAACCCTGCTTGGCGCCGAAGCCGGCCAGGAACGCTGTCAGGTTGTCGCCGAGCGAATCGCAGAGATAGCCGCCTTCCTGGACGATGACCGTCGGCAGGCCGAGACCGGCAATGGCCTCGCCGATGCGCGAGAAGCCCGGTGTCGTCACCGACAGGCCACCGAACGGATCGCCCTCGAAGGCGTCGAGGCCGAGTGCCACGACCAGCGCTTCCGGCGTGAAGGCGCGGATGCGCTGGAAGGCTGAGGCCAGCGCCTCGAGGAAGGCCGCGTCGCCGGATTTGCGCGGCAGCGGCAGGTTGAGATTGTAGCCGAGGCCGGGGCCTTCGCCGCGCTCGTCGGCATGGCCCCAGAAGAACGGATAGAAGCGCACCGGATCGGCGTGCAGCGAGACGGTCAGCACGTCGGGACGGGCGTAGAAGATGCCTTGCGTGCCGTTGCCGTGGTGCAGGTCGACATCGAGGATGGCGACGCGGGTGGCGTTTTTGCGCAGCACCTGCGCCGCAACCGCCGAGTTGTTGATGAAGCAGAAACCGCCGGCGACATCGGTGAAGGCGTGATGGCCCGGCGGACGGCAGAGCGCGTAGGCGGAAGGCGCGCCGGCCATCACCGCCTCGGCGGCCTCGACCGCGCTCCAGGCGCTCCACAGCGCGCTGTTCCAGGTCTCGGCCGAGATCGGGCAGGCGGTGTCGGCCATGTGGTAGCCGGCCTGGCCGACAGCCGAGGCCGGATAGGAGCCGTCGCGGGCGATCGGGTGGATGTTCGGGATGACTTCCGCCGAGGCGCCTTCGATGCGCTGCCAGCGGGAAAAAATGTGTTCGAGGAAGTCCAGATATTCAGGCGTATGCACCGCCGCGACCGGCGCAAGGCCGTAGTCCTTCGGTCTTTCAATCATCAAACCGGCAGATCTTGCGCCGGCTAGCAATCTTTCGACGCGTTCCGGCTTTTCCGGGTTGGGCTGCGGCGCGCCGCTTGAGAGGAACGCCTTGGGATCATGGCGTTTCTGCTCCTCGGCATAGAAGGCTTTCATCGTCATTCCTCCGGCGTGTCGGCAAAGGCGAAAAAGGCGTCGCCGACGATCTTCTGCACCTGCTCGTAACTCGACCAGCGGATGCCCAGTCTCTCATAGAAGGCTTTGGCTGTTTCATTGTCGGTATCGACGCACAACCTCAAATAGGCACCGCCGGCCGCGCGGCATTCTTTCGCGACACGCCGCAGCAGTTTCTCGCCAATCCTGCGGCCGCGGAAGCGATCCTCGACATAAAGATCCTGCACGAAGACGCCGGGCCGGCCCATCCAGGTCGAGAAGATCGGGAAATGCAGGCAAAGCCCGGCGAACTCGCCGCCGACCTCGGCGATCAAGGTCGAGAAAGCGGGCTTTGCGCCGAAACCGTAGCGGCGAAGGTCTTCGGGCGTGGAGGTGATCTCCTGATGCGCGCCGATATGGGTGCCGAGACGCAGAAGCGCGGCGTGGATGGTTTCGACGTCGTCGATCGTGCCGGGGCGGAGGTTGACGGTTCGCGAGGGTTTGCTCATCGAGAGTACGGCGTCCAGGCGCCCCCCTCTGTCCTGCCGGACATCTCCCCCACAAGGGGGGAGATCAGCAGCGTTAGCGCCGCCCTCTTTACATCGCCAGAGATTTGCGAAGGCCATCGTGACGGCCAATCTCCCCCACGTGCGGGAGATGTCCGGCAGGACAGAGGGGGGCGCGAGGCAACACCATCATCTCAGCTTGGCTTGTCTCAACCAAGTTGCCCTCAACCTTCCACCGGCAGGTCAAGCTCCGCAGCGAGCGCCGCCAGCGAGTCGCCCAGGACGGCGATGATCTCACCGATCTGATCCGGGGTCACAATCAGCGGTGGGCAAATCATGAAATTGTCGCTCGGCGGTCCGCCACGCACGCGTCGCGAATAGATGATCAATCCGCGTTCGAAAGCCAGATCGATGAGCCGCAGATTGGCGTTGAGGCCTTGCGGCAATGGCTTCCTGGTAGCGGGATTCGCGTAGATTTCGGCTCCCATGAACAGCCCCTTGCCGCGCACGTCCGCAACGAAAGGAAAGCGCCTGGAAAGCGCCTCGAGTTCGCCCTTCAGCAACTCGCCCATGGCGACTGAATTCGCAATCAGGCCAAGACGATCAACCTCGCCAAGGACCGCCACGCCCGCGGCACAAGCGACCGGGTTGCCGCCATATGTGTGGCCATGCAAGAAGCCGCCCATCTCAAGAACCGGCCCAACAATTCTCTGGGTCGCGGCAAGAGCGCCGAGCGGCGCATAGCCGGACGAGAGACCCTTGGACAGCGCGACGATATCTGGCCGGCAGGACCAATGGTCGCCGCCCAGGAATTTGCCGGTGCGGCCGACGCCGGTCATCACTTCGTCGTGGATGAGCAGGATGCCGTAGCGGTCGCAGATCTCGCGGATGCGTGGGTAGTAGCTGTCGGGCGCCACGAGGGCGGCGGTCGCGGCGCCGCCGATCGGCTCCATGACAAAGGCAAGCACGCTTTCCGGACCTTCCTGCAGGATCTTTTCCTCCAGCAGATCTGCATAGCGGATGCCCCGCTGCTGCATCGACAGATTGTCGGCATCGCGGTGGACAAGCGGGGCAGGCACCATTGGCATTGGGCGGTCAATTGCGTCGAAAGTCTTGGTGAGGACGTCGTCACCGGTAACGGCAAGCGCGCCAAGAGTGATGCCGTGATAGGAAGGCATGCGTCCAATGATTTTCCAGCGCTTGTCCTGCCCTGTCGCGACGGCCCATTGGCGCGCGAGCTTTAGGCTGGCTTCGATCGCCTCGGAACCGCCCGAGACGAGGTAGATGCGGTCCAGTCCGTTTGGCAGCCGCTCGGCAAGTCCCCGCGCAAGTTCGGTGGCCGGTTCGTTCTCGAATTGAAAGATGTAGGCGAAGCTCACGCGATCCAATTGCCGCTTCATCGCGTCAATGACATTGCGGTTGCCATGTCCTACGTTGACATTGACCGCGCCGCTCGATCCGTCGATGTAACGGCGGCCGGTCTTGTCCCACAGGTATATTCCATCTGCGTGGTCCACCATTGGCCGTGGCAGCCTGGTGAAATGGAACAGATTCGGTCGTCGGTCGGATTCGGCAGAATTCACGGCAGTTATTCACTCTCCTTTTCTCGGCCGAGATAGCGGTCGAGAACATTCTTGGTCACGCGTTCGACCATGGGATCCTGCCTTAGCAGCCCGGCGACCCATTCGCAGCTTCCGGCATGGAACACCTCGCCCTTGCCGCGCGGGAAATTGACGATCATGCCGTTGCCGCGCTTGACCTTGTCGAGATTGGCGTCGCTGGCCTCGCCGAACAAAGTCTCGGCGGTGACGCGGCCGTCCTCGTCGGTGAGGAACTGATCCTCGACCGGTATGTCGGCGCTCTCCTCGACCTGGCTCGCCATGCCGACGGCCAGCACCTGCAATCCGTCCGGCGCGCCGCTCTCCGCGGTCGGGTAGGGCAAGCCGCCGCGGATCTCGAAATCGAGGCCGTCGACCTCATAGCCATAGGCATGGCTGTCGGCGCCGAGCAGGTCGCCATAATAGATGCCGGTGCCGGCAAAGGCCCAGTGCTCAGGCCGGTAGACCGGGAAGCCGCGCACCCCGCGCGGCGCGCAACCGCCCCAGCCGGCATAGACGCCTCTGGTGGCGTTGAGGCCGAAGGTGGCGCTGCCCGGACGGCCGATCTCCGGCGCTTCCCAGGAGTTGGTGGCGCGGGTAACGTCGCCGCCGCGATAGGCGGGGTCTTGCGCGCGCGCCTTGTATTTGTAGCAGACTTGCCTGCGGCCTTGGTCCTCCAGCCTGGTCTGCCACATGAAATTGCCGGCGAAGCGCGCCGCATGTCCGCCGCGCTCGACATAGGCGTCGACCGCGTCGCGCATCTCCCAGGTCCAGTATTCGTCATGGCCGACGAAGACGACACAGTCATAGCCATCAAGGATCTCGGGCGAGAAATGCAAGTCGTGCTGGCTGGCGAGATCGACCTGGTAACCGGCGCGCTCGGCGAAGCGGAAGAAATGGCTGTCATAGCTCGCCCAGCCGGAAGAGGCATATTTCTTCGAATGTCCGGTGGCAAAGGCCCATTCCATATGCGGATAGCGCGGCACGGTTTTGGGCGGCACCGCGACCTCCAGCGGCACGCGCGGCGCGTCCTTGGGCAATGTTACGAAGCCGCGGCCCCACGGGCGCTGCGTCGACACCATGGTCGCATACTGGTCCCGGTTCGGGCCGGTGATGCCCTGATAGTGGTTGGAGCCACCCCAGGTGTTGTAGGCCAGCCATGTGCCGGTGGCGGCGACCTGCAGCAGGCGGCCGGGCTTGCGGCCGGACAGGGGCGCGACGATGAACAAGTGATGGCTGTGGATCGAGCTGCCGTCGCGACCTTCCGCCGAAAGCCTGACGCGATAGGCGCCCGATGGCCAATCCTCGCCGATGCGGAACTCGAACGAAGCCTCCCAACCGCAGCCTTCGACCGAGCATTGATCGGGCGTGTCCTGCCAGCGCGCCGACAGGCCCGCACCCTGGAAGATACTGGTCTCGCTGCCGCCGTCGCGATCGATCGCGAGGCTGAATTGCTGCATTGTCGAGCTGACAAAAAGCGTCACCGTCTCGCCCGGGCGATAGGAAAAGCGGTCGCTGTAGCACCAGATCTCACCGCGCTCGCCGTCCATCCCGGGCCATTCGTAATAATGGCCGCGCACCGCTTCGCGGCGCTGCTCCGGCGTCAGCCCGAAATCGGGGAATTCGGTGTGCGGTTGCGTCAAGGAACACCTGAGATCACGAGGCTGCCATTGAGACCATCGGCCACCCCGAGCGTCAAATGGAAAGCATCGGGCCAGCAGGCACTTGCGCTTGGAGATATCCGGCAAACGGATTATTGATCCCAAGGCGATGTCTCAACGCCCGGGAGCCGACATGCTGCGCGTGCAAAAGGTCAAGGTCGACGACATCTACGTGCCGACGGCGCGGCGCAAGACACTGCACCCCGAGACCGTGCGGCATCTCGCCGAGGACATCCTCGAGAATGGCATGAAAACGCCGATCCAGGTGCGCCATGACGGCAAGCGCCATGTCCTGGTCGAAGGGCTGCATCGGCTCGAAGCCGCGAAATGGCTCGGCGAGAGCACCATCGACGCCTATTTGGTGCAGGCCAAGCGCCACTGATCGTTCTTTCCTCCGGGTCGCTCCTGTCGCGAATTAATCAGCGGGCCATGTCGGCTTGGGCTCTCTCATCGCGTCCTTGGGGCAACACAAGCGGAGAGGAGACTGAAATGCCCAAATCCCTGTTCGTTGCCATTCTTGCTTCGGCCATGGCTCTCATTGCCTCGCCGAGCGCACAATCCGAGGAGACCAGGCCTGCCATGACCAGCGAAACCAAAGCTCTCGTGAAGCCGGAAAAATCCGGCCTGCTGCCGATCGACGGCCTCAACTACTACTACGCCGTCTATGGCAAGGGTGAGCCGCTGCTCCTTTTGCATGGCGGTCTGGGTTCGAGCGACATGTTCGCACCGATCCTGCCGAAATTCGCCGAACATCGCACGGTGATTGCCGTCGACCTGCAGGGCCATGGCCGCACCGCGCTCGGCGAACGGCCTTTTGGCCTTGAGGCGATGGGCGACGACATGGCAGCCATCGTCAAGGCGCTCGGCTACGACAAGGTCGACGTCATGGGCTATTCGCTTGGCGGCGGCGTCGCCTTCCGCATGGCTGTCCAGCATCCGGAAGCGGTGCGCCGACTGGTCATGGTGTCGACCGGCTACGCCGCCAACGGCTTCTATGACGAGATGCGTCCGCAGCAGGCGCAGGTGAGCGCGGCGGCCGCCGAGTTCATGAAGGACACGCCGATGTACAAATCCTACGTCGCCGTGGCGCCGAAGCCGGAGGATTTTCCAAAACTGCTCGACGCGCTGGGCGCCTTCATGCGCAAGGACTATGATTTCTCGGCCGACGTGCCGAAGCTGAAGATGCCTGTCATGCTCGTCTATGGCGACAGCGACATGTACAAACCCGAGCACGAGATCAAGTTCTTCCAGATGCTCGGTGGCGGATTGAAGGATGCGGGCTGGATGCGCGAGCACCTGTCGCAGAACCGGCTGGCGATCATCCCCAACCGTACGCATTACGACGTGTTCTTCGCGCCGGAACTGGTCGCCAGCACGTTGCCGTTCCTCGACGGTGTCACCAAGGTGAAGACCAGGGACGAGATCGTCAGTGAATGAATCCTGGCCGCTGGCAGCCTGAGGGAGCCGGCCAGCGGAATCAGCTCAAGCGATCGCATCCCATCAATGTTTTTTGATTGACCCTGTCATGCCGGCCACTACGGTGCCCGGCATTCCTTGAGACAGGTGTTTGGTGATGACCAAGTATGAGGGCGGATGCCTATGCGGCGCGGTGCGTTATCGCGCCGAGGCGGAACCGATCAACGAGCGCGTCTGCCACTGCCGGATCTGCCAGAGAGCAATCGGCGCGGCCTTCAACGCCCGCCTGCTGTTCCGCATCGACGACGTGACCATCGAGGGGCCGGTGGCGACGATCAATTCCACGCCGGACCTCAAGCGCGGCTTTTGCTCGGTCTGCGGCACGACGATGTTTTCACGCCGCGATTCCAGGGGCATTCTCGGCATCACGTCGGGTTCGCTCGATGATCCGTCCACATTCAAGCCCGACATGCACTTCTGGACCGTCTCGAAGCAGCCATGGGTGAAACTGGACGACGGGCTGCCGCAATATGAAGGCGCGCCGCCCGCGTAGCACTGTTCCTTCTCCCACAAGGGGGAAGGAAAGGGCCTGCACAAAATTTTCATCTTCGATCCACGAGATAGCCGGCAAAGCGTCATTGGCGGGCCATCATTGGCTGCCTATCTAGGCGCCATGCGGGAAGGCATCGAGGAGGCGACGGATGAGCGAGAGCATCAACACCCTGGACGAGCTTTTGAACGACCCGATGATCCAACTCGTGATGGCGCGTGACCGTGTGCGCCCGGCCGATCTTCGCCTGCTCCTGGAAAAAGCTCGCGCCAGGGCGGGCGACGATTCTCGCATCGACCAGGCTTCGGTGCCGCCAGCGCATGTGGTGGCAAGAAGCTGTCTGAAGCAGTGGCTCTACCGCTGAGGCGACCCCCCAAAAATGTCGGTTCCCGCGAGAGTTGCGCAAAGACAACAGCCGCGGGTCAACTCGAAGTCGCGGGCAGATAGCTGTAATGATTGCGCAAATAGGCGAGCTTGAAGCCGAGCCGGTCGTAGTTGCGATAGGCCGGCCCGTCGCGATCGGGGAGCGGCGCCTCGATGTCGGCGACAAAAAGTTTCGCGCCGGCGGCAATGCCGTCGCGAACCAGCCTTTCGCCAAGCATGGCGTCAAGATCGAAGCTCGGCGCCATGATCCCGGGCACCGGCGCGTCGATGCCGCTCCAGGCGGCACTGCCTGAGATGAAGAGCGAGCGCACCGCGGCGACCGCCCCCTTACGTTTCAGCATGTAGTGACGCCAACCCTTTCGGCCGACAAGTGCCGTGAGCCAGGGCGAGGTGGGGAGCCGGTAATTGGCATCAATGAAAGAGGCCCACTCCGAAGCTGTCTTGGGCGTCACCTCCTCGATCACGGGATCGTCAACCGGGATAAGCGGATCAGCCGGGAACAGCGGTTCATCCTGCAGCGGCGTCGCGTCGCGATAGATGCGCTCCCAGCCGCCTTGATGCTGCAGGCCGCGTGCCTCCAGCCAGCACCTCAGGCGCGACGGCGCGGTATGCGGATTGGTGTAGAACCACGGCCGCATGATGCCCGCATCGCGATAGTGCGCAAGCAGCGAGTCGACCTGTTCTTCCGTCGCCGGACTGTCGACGCCGATATTCTTCACGCAGTTGAAATGAATGAACGGGATTGTCGTGCACGTCGTCCAGACGAGGTCGCCGTCGCTCGCGATCGACAACCCTTGCTGTGCCCTGAAATCCGCGGGCGCGGCTTCGTAAAGGTCGAGCCATGCGGCGACTTCGGCGCGCTCGATGGCGCGGCTGATGTCGCGCGATACCTCTTCGATCGCGATTTCCGCAACATGCGTTTGCGGCGGCACGACCGGCTGCAGTTCCGAGAGGGCGGCTGTCGACATGATGATCCTCCTCCGATTGCCTTACAGTGTAAGATTAGCGGAGAATAATATGACGACGCAGCTTGTCAAGCAGGATTAGCGACGCCTTACAAATCCGTGAGTTGGAATCACGCTATCGTGAGGCTAAGCCTGTCCTTGAGGGGCTTTACGAATGACGATTCACTTTTGCCTCGGGCAGGTACCGGGGCGCTGAAAAAAGGGTTGAGATGACCGACGTCTGCACTCAAGGGTTGGATACCGGCTTTGTCGGCCTGGGTTATGCCAAGGTGGCGTTTCTGGGCATCGTGCAAGGCATCACCGAATTGCTGCCGATCTCGTCCACGGCGCATATGCGCATCGTGCCGGCCGTGCTCGGCTGGCAGGACCCCGGCTCGGCCTTCTCGGCCGCCATGCAGCTGGCGGCGCTGGCGGCGGTGGTCAGCTATTTCTGGAGCGACGTCAGGGACGTGCTGTTCGGATCGCTGTCGGCGATCTCGCGCCGCGATTTCGGCGACCGCCATTTCCGCCTCGCGATCAGTATCGTGCTTGCCACCGTCCCGATCGTCATTGCCGGCCTGGCGCTTTCCGGCGTCCTCAACGCCTGCAATTCGCCGTTGCGCGGCCTGGCCGTAATCGGCTGGGCCTGTATTGCCATGGCGATCCTGCTGGCGCTGGCCGAGATCTTCGCCACCCACAAGCTGATGCTGCGCCAGGCATCGATCCTCGACGCGCTGCTGGTGGGCATCGCCCAGGTCGGCGCGCTTATCCCAGGCGTCTCGCGCTCGGGCTCGACGCTGACGGCGGCGATGGGGCTGGGCTTCGCCCGGCCCGAGGCAGCGCGCCTGTCGTTCCTGCTCGGCTTGCCGGCCATCGCGCTGGCCGGCCTCAAGGAACTCTATGAACTGCACAAGGTGCATCTCGACGCGCATGGCTGGTCGATCCTGGCCGTCGGCCTCGTCGTCGCCTCGATCTCGGCTTTCTTCGCCATATGGGGATTGATGCGCGTGCTCGAACGGTTCTCCGCCTGGCCGTTTGTCATCTATCGCGGCCTGCTCGGCGTGGTGCTGCTGATCGGCCTGGCCCTGGGATGGCTGTCCTAGCCGACTCTGCATTGCCGGCGGCTCGCGCACGCGGCGTGCGCCGCTTCGCCGGGTTTCTCGGATAACGGCATGGATATTTCGACGCTGCTGCAATCGGTGCCTTTATTGGCCATGCTGGTGAAGTCGGCGCTGCCGGCCGCCGTTGGCGCGGCCATGGGCCTTGGCCAATGGCTGGCGGCACTGCCGCCGTGCCGCAGCCAGAGTTTCGAGAACGCGACCTACCTCGTCTGCGAAACCGATCCGAAACATTTTTCCATCGAGCTTTTCTGGAAAAACAAGGATGGCGAGCTCTACCGCTCGCTGCACAATTTGCGCAGTGCGCAGCAAGCGACCGGGCGCACCATGCTTTTCGGCATCAATGCCGGCATGTACCATCCCGACCTCGCCCCGGTCGGGCTCTATGTCGAGCGCGGCCAACAGCTCACGTCGGCGAAGAGCGGGGCAGGCACCGGCAATTTTTCGATGCAGCCCAACGGCATCTTTTATATCAGCGGAGACAATGCCGGCGTTCGCGCGACGAGGGATTATCTGAAGCGCCCGCCGCGGGTCGACTATGCTACCCAGTCCGGACCGATGCTGGTCATCGACGGCAAGTTGCATCCGAAATTCCAGGCCGACAGCGCCTCGCGCAAGATCCGCGATGGCGTGGGCGTGCGCGCCGACGGCGTCGCGGTCTTCGCGATCTCGGACGATGTCGTGACCTTCCACGAATTCGCGCGGCTGTTCCGCGATGAGCTCGGCTGCCCGAACGCGCTCTTTCTCGACGGCTCTATTTCGAGCCTCTACGCGCCGGCCATCGGCCGCAACGACGATTTCTGGAATCTCGGGCCGATGATCGGCGTGTTCAGACGGTAAGAAGAACCTCTTTCGCCGCCGCGGCGAATCGCTCGGCCGCGCCAAAGGTAAATTTTGATTCAAACTTTGTTGGTAATTTCTCGTTAGGAATGGCCTGATTGTCCGGCGGCGCCGTTCCTGCCTTCGGTCTGGTTTGTATTGCGTACAGGTCAAGATGCGGATTTCAGGGGTCGTCGGTTACCTATTTGCATCGCTATGCCTTGCCGGCTGCTCGTCCACGTCGGGTGTCGATGCCTTGCAGATGCCCTCCAACGAGACGACGAGCTCGGTCGTGCGGCCAAGCGCGCCGGTATCGAAGGGCGCGAGGACGGCCGAGAGGGAAAAGACCGTCGAGACCGCGTCGATGTCGGGCGTGGCGCGCATCAAGCCGCCGGCGCCGTTGCTTGACGAGAACGATGCGAGCGCTAGCGACGAGAACTCGCGCCTTGGCGACGAGAACTCGCGCCTTGGCGACGAGAATGCTCGCCCCTTTGGCTTGGCCGAAGAAGAGACAGTGAACTTCCCTGGACCGGAGCTGCCGGACAGCGTCGAGCCGCCGGTGCAGGAGGCAGCGCTCGTCTCTGCGCCGAAGCGGCTGTCGCGCGCGGCGCCCGCGATGCTCGCCGGTCCGGTCACCCGCTATGCGTTCCGCGACGCCAAGCCGATCAATTTCGGCCGTTCCTCGCCCCGCCATCTTGCCGTGCATGGCGTCGACGTCTCGCGCTGGCAGGGCAACATCAACTGGGGGAAGCTGCGCGCCCAGGGCGCCAACTTCGCCTACATCAAGGCGACCGACGGCGGCGATCATCTCGATCCGATGTTCATGAAGAACTGGCGCAACGCCGACGCCGCCGGGCTGAAGCGCGGCGCCTATCATTTCTTCTACTGGTGCCGCACCGCCGGCGAGCAGGCCGACTGGTTCATCCGCAACGTGCCGAAGGTCGACGGCGCGCTGCCGCCGGTCATCGATGTCGAGTGGAACGGCGACTCCTCCTGCCGGCGCAAACCTTCGCGTGAAAAGGTGCTGGAGAAGATGCAAGTGTTCATGGACAAGCTGGAGCGCCATTACGGCCAGCGCCCCATCATCTATACCAGCCCGGATTTCTATCGCGACAATCTGCGCGGCGCCTTCCTGGACTATCCGTTCTGGCTGCGCGCCGTGGCGGCGCACCCGTCGAAGGTCTATCCGGGCCGCAAGTGGCTGTTCTGGCAGTATTCGGGCTCCGGCCTGTCGCATGGCGTGAGCGGCCGCATCGACCTCAACGTCTTCCATGGCGACGAACGGCAGTGGCGCGCCTGGCTGGGCGGCGGGCAGATGGTGGCCGACGCGGATTAGGCTGAGTGTTCCCTTCTCCCCTTGTGGGGCAGGGCTATCGCATATGGGTTATCGCCTGGATGAGATAGGCGTCATTCCAGGCGCATTTCTTGATGCGGTGGCTGATGGGGACTTTGTCGACATCGGCGGCCTGGAGCAGGTTTTTGGCGATACGGTTGAGGAGTGCGGTGTTTGCCGGGGCGTTGTCCTTGCGGGCACGAGATTGATCCTCGCCGAGATGAACGTCGAGTATCCAATGCAGCCCGTTCTCGATCTGCCAGTGAGCTCTTGTGAGATCGAGCGCTTGCTGTGGCGACAGCAGTGTCGAGGCCATGAACAGACGCGTCAACGGTTCGGCCTGGTCGCGCCGGCTGGTGATGCGGACGAAGGCTTTGTGGCCAGGCATCAGCGGCTCGGTTGCCGCCACGACCTCCGCCTGCCGCCACTCATTGCGGCCGTGGCTGGTTTCGGATCGCTCAGCGATAGCGGGACTGGTTTCCGTCAGCCGTTGTTTGGCGTGGCCAACCCAATGCCGGCGGTTTCCCTTGAGCGTGAGCAGATAGTCGCCCCCGCGTTCGGTGATGGCTTGAGCCATGCGCGTGTGACAGTGGAGTGCATCGGCTGTAATCTTTCTGCCAGCAAGATCAATGAGTTCGACAACCTTGAGGGCCGCCTCGACCTCGTTCTCTTCATTGCCGGGCGACACCGCCGCCAGGCATAGCCGCGTCTCGGCGGCAAAGGCCGACACCGTCAGGGGCGGGCTGGCTGCAAGGCCCTTCTCATAGGCTCGCCGCAGCGCCTTGCCGTCGAGCGAAACCACCTCCTGGCATGCCCGCGCGAAGCCTGCGGCAAAGGCCGCGAAAGCGCGTCCGAACGCCTCTGGATCAAGCAGCCGTAACAGCCGCGAGAAGGTGTCGTGGCTGGGTGCCACGTCGTATTCGATCAATCGCGATAGCGCCTGCCTGCGCTCCTGCGCGAACAGCGAAAACTCCGTCGCATTGCTCGCCCCGCAAAGGCTCGCCGCGATCATCATCACGATCAAATCGCCAAGCCGATGCGTGGCGTTGCCAGCGCGCGGATCGGGTACCGCGCCGAAATAGCTCTCAAGGCTCGAAATGGCAGTCTCTCCTTCGTTCGACTGCCTGCCCAAAGAATCCCTTCTCAGGTCAACTTCAAGTCCCAAAAAGCCATATGCGATTCCCCTGCCTTGTGGGGTGAGAAGTGGTCCGCATAGCGGACGAAAAGCCAATTGCTTGGCTTTTCGAGCTTCGAACGCCCTGAGCCTGCGAAGGGCAGGGCCGTGGCCGCGAAGCGGCCGGATGAGGAGTGTTCCAGGGAAGGCCGCTCCTTTGAATGTCGGCATCGCGCGCCTTCGTCATCCACGGGCGGAGCAAGGAGCGCAGCGACGCGCGCAGACCCGAGGATCATGCCGTGACCTTTATCGTAGGGCGCAACGGCGCAGAATTCTGAACCGTTGCAACGCGTTGATGTAACGGCATGGATTCTAGGGTCTGCGCGCGTCGCTTCGCTCCTTGCTCCGCCCTAGAATGACGAAGTTGAGGGCGTCGTTACACTACCCCTCGTTGATCATCGCCTCGATATTGTAACCATCGGGGTCGAGCACGAAGCAGGCGTAGTAATGCTCGGCATAGTCCGGGCGCGGCCCGGGCGCGCCATTGTCCGTGGCGCCCGCTTCGAGCGCTGCTCGATGGAACGTATCGACCTCCGCCCTGCTCTTCACCCGGAAGGCGACATGCAGATGGGTGAGCGGCGGCTTCTCGCCCGTGCTCTGGATCTCGAACAGGCAGCCATTGCCGACATCGAAGGCCCAGAACACGCCCTCCTTGCCGAAGGAGAGGCTGTAGCCCAGGGGAGCAAAAGCCTTTTCGTAGAAGAGCTTGCTCTTGGCGAGGTCGCTCACTTCGATGGTGACATGGTCGATCATCTAAGACAAAGCCGGAGTCTCAAAGGGCGTCCAAGAATCGAGCTGGCTGCGGTCAGGCAACAGTGTTTTCATACAGATATCTGACAACGTACTCGTCTGCTTCCCGCCGGGTTGCAAAACGAACATCGGGCTGCAAACGTCGATTGTTTCGCTTAAGCGACACACTGTAGCCGCCCCGGACGTCGGTGATTTCAATATTGTAAGAAATTCCGTCGACTACGGAATTCCACACATTTGGTCCGTGGGGGGCCCAGAAGCGAATGAAACGAAGCCGATCCAAGGCGCGACGAAATTCAGCGCAAGAACCATATCTATCTGCCAGGTTAGCAGCGCAGGCACGGTTCACGATCATTCTGAGTTTACGAGGGACCTCCGGTCGATACCACCGTCGTCTCGCAACTGTTCCCAATCTCGCATCCCTGTGACGAGGCCATGCCAATCCGCAATCTGATTGATCGCTCGGAACAACGTTATTCCACACGAGTAAACGTCTGTTCTTTCATCAATTTCGTTTGTTCGAGAGAATTCTGGAGCTTGGTGAGTTCTATAAATTTCATCTCGCGCTCTCGGGGCCCCTGCTAAGCCGGCGTTTCGAGACAATCCAAAATCAATCAATTTTGCCTGTTGATCGACGATCACAATATTATTTGGTTTAATATCGCCATGAGTAATTCCGTTCCCTTGTAAATACTCAAGGGCATGCAGTATATCGGAGGCGTAACGTGTGGATAACCCGATAGGAACATAGCTTCTCTCGATCAAGGCTTGGATGGTTACACCATCGAGGAATTCCTGCTCCATCAAAACGAACGTAGTCCGGCCGTTGGGTCCGTTTAGATCTATTAGCTCGGCGGCGTAGATGCGGCCAACGTTCGGATGGTTGCAATTTTGTGAATATGCTTCTATCAATTCACGAAAATTGCGAGGGTTATCGCATTCAACTAGCTTTAGAAAAGATCGTCTATTGATAGCGTAATTCTGAGCAAGGAAGACAGTGCCGAATTGCCCCGGCGTCAATTGTCTCTGAATTAAAAATTTTCCAGCGACGTTGTCGCCAACATTAAACATCTAGGCTTGCCCAGCACGCCAGCGTAGCATTTCTGATGCGCTTCCAATTGGGTGCGTGTTCCCCGATCAGACGATCGCAAGCATCTTCCTTGCTTTCTGACTTGTCTAGACCAAAGAGCTTGTGGGTGAAAGAGCGGGTATAGAACTCGCTTGAGGGAACCTTTGCTTGTCTGCAAACAGAAATCAGCGTTGCGATCGGAAAATGCAAGTAAGCTATCTGATCCGAGCTCGCGGCGTCTAAGGAGAGCCTATAGGCGACTTTTATTGGTTTGATGCGGTTTATGAGTCTAAGGAATATTGCGCCACTTTTGACGATGAGATCCTCACGATAGTCATCTACACGATAGTTTTCGACTCCATGAGCCACGTAAACAGGTGCGCCCCTGGCTCCATCAAGGGCGCACCAAAAGATGTTATCTTTGCCTAGGTCAAATCCTAGATTTGCCATTGGGCCTCAGCTGCACCCGCTCGTCGAACCACACGTGTCGCACTTCTCGCAGGTGCCGTTCCGCACCATGGTGAAGTTGTGGCACTCGGAGCATTCGTTGCCGGTGTAGCCCTGGAGCAGCGACTGCTGGCGCCTTGTCGCGGCGAGCTTCTTTGCCTCGGCCGCTTCGTTGGCGGCGGCGTCGGTGAACAGCGCCTCGACGCCGCCGGCGGCTTCGGCTTCCTGCTCCACCATGTCCTCGGCCAGTTCCCTGGCGCGCTCCTCATAGTCGCGCTTGTAGGCAAGCGCCTCGTCGCTTGCCGGCTTCAGCGCCAGCACGTTGGAACCGGCGAAGGCGGTGGGTGCCGCGCGGACAGGGGTCGTGGTCGGGGCCGAGCCGCCGAAACCCTTGGGCTCGGAACCCACGCCCGAGACCAGCTTCACCGGCGAGGCGCCGCGATAGAGGCCCTTGGAGAAGGGCGTCGCCTTGCCTTCGGTGATGCCGCGGCCGAGCGCGGTCTTGTCGAAGTCCGACTGGTCGACATGGGCGAGGTCATGGCGGCCGAGATAGGAGACCGCAAGCTCGCGGAACACGTAGTCGAGGATCGACGTCGCGTTCTTGATCGCGTCATTGCCCTGCACGATGCCGGCCGGCTCGAACTTGGTGAAGGTGAAGGCCTCGACATATTCGTCGAGCGGCACGCCATATTGCAGGCCGAGCGAGATGGCGATGGCGAAGTTGTTCATCATCGCGCGGAAGGCAGCACCTTCCTTGTGCATGTCGATGAAGATCTCGCCCAACCGGCCGTCATCGAATTCGCCGGTGCGCAGGTACACCTTGTGGCCGCCGACGACCGCCTTCTGCGTGTAGCCCTTGCGGCGGTTCGGCAGCTTCTCGCGGTCGCGATAGAGGCGCTCGATGACGCGCTCGACGATCTTTTCCGTCACCTGCACGGCGCGCTGCGCGGCCGGGGCCGCGATCAACTGCTCGACCGCCTCGTCCTCGTCCTCCTCGCCGTCGGCGAGCAGCGAGGCATTGAGCGGCTGCGACAGCTTCGAGCCGTCGCGATAGAGCGCGTTGGCCTTCAGCGCCAGCTTCCAGGACAGCATGTAGGCATTCTTGGCGTCCTCGACCGTCGCCTCGTTCGGCATGTTGATGGTCTTGGAGATGGCGCCAGAAATGAAGGGTTGCGCCGCCGCCATCATCAGGATGTGGCTGTTGATCGAGAGCGAGCGCTTGCCGATCTTGCCGCAGGGGCTGGCGCAGTCGAACACCGGCAGGTGCTCGGCCTTGAGGAAGGGCGCGCCTTCCAGCGTCATGGCACCGCAGACATGGATGTTGGCGGCGTCGATGTCCTTCCTCGAGAAGCCGAGGGCCGGCAGCATCTCGAAGGAGAGGTCGCCGAGCTGCTCGTCGGTGAAGCCGAGCGTCTCCTTCACCCAGTCGGCGCCGAGCGTCCACTGGTTGAACACGAACTTGATGTCGAAGGCCGACTTCAGCGCCGCATTCAGCGCCGCGATCTTGTCGTCGGTGAAGCCCTTGGCTTTCAGCGAGGACGGGTTGATGCCGGGAGCCTGGTTGAGGTTGCCGTGGCCGACCGCATAGGCCTCGATCTCGGCGATCTGGCTTTCGGAGTAACCGAGCGACCTGAGCGCTTCCGGCACGGCGCGGTTGATGATCTTGAAGTAGCCGCCGCCGGCGAGCTTCTTGAACTTCACCAGGGCGAAGTCGGGCTCGATGCCGGTGGTGTCGCAATCCATGACGAGGCCGATCGTGCCGGTCGGCGCGATGACGGTCGCCTGCGCGTTGCGGTAGCCGTGCTCCTCGCCAAGCTCGATGGCGCGGTCCCAGGCGGCGCGGGCGTGCTCGGCCAGCGCCTGCTGCTTCAGGTCGGCAGCGACCAGCGGCACCGGGTTGACGGCGAGCTTCTCATAGCCGTCCTTGTCGCCATAGGCGGCACGGCGGTGGTTGCGCATGACGCGCAGCATGTTCTGCGCGTTGCGGTCATAGTCCGGGAAGGCGCCGAGCTCGGCGGCCATCTCGGCCGAGGTCGAGTAGGCGACGCCGGTCATGATGGCGGTGAGCGCTGCGCAGATGGCGCGGCCCTCGTCGGAATCGTAGGGAATGCCCGAAGTCATCAGCAGGCCGCCGATATTGGCATAGCCGAGCCCGAGCGTGCGGTATTCGTAGGAGAGCTTGGCGATCTCCTTCGACGGGAACTGCGCCATCATCACCGAGATTTCGAGCACGATGGTCCACAGCCGCACGGTGTGCTCGTAAGCCGCGATGTCGATCGTGCCGTCCGCCTTGCGGTAGGGCAAAAGGTTGATCGAGGCGAGGTTGCAGGCCGTGTCGTCGAGGAACATGTATTCCGAGCACGGGTTGGAGGCCCGGATCGCACCGGCGGAGGCGCAGGTGTGCCAGTCGTTCATCGTCGTGTTGAAGTGCAGGCCGGGATCGGCCGACGCCCAGGCGGCGTAGCCGATCTTTTCCCACAGGTCCCGCGCCTTCAGCGTCTTCAGTACCTTGCCGTCCTTGCGGGCGGTGAGCTCCCAGTCGCCATCGGCCTCGACGGCGCGCAGGAAATTGTCCTTCAGCGACACGGAATTGTTGGAGTTCTGGCCTGACACGGTTAGGTAGGCGTCCGAGTCCCAGTCGGTGTCGTAGGTCTTGAACGACATCGAGGTGTAGCCTTGCTTGGCGAACTGGATGACGCGGTAGATGTAGTTCTCCGGCACCGCGTCCTTCTTGGCCGCCTTTATCTCGCGCTTCAGCGCGGTGTTCAAAGCCGGATCGAAGCAGTCGGCGCCATTGCCTTCGCAATTGACACAGGCCTTCATGATGGCTTCGAGATGCTTCTTGACGATCTTGGAGCCGGTCACCAGCGAGGCGACCTTCTGCTCTTCATTGACCTTCCAGTCGATGAAGTCCTCGATATCCGGGTGGTCGGCGTCGACGATGACCATTTTTGCCGCGCGGCGCGTCGTGCCGCCCGACTTGATGGCGCCCGCAGCGCGGTCGCCGATCTTGAGGAAGCTCATCAGGCCGGACGAGCGCCCGCCGCCGGACAGCTTCTCGCCTTCGCCGCGCAGCATGGAGAAGTTCGAGCCGGTGCCGGAGCCGTATTTGAACAGGCGCGCCTCGCGCACCCACAAATCCATGATGCCGCCCTCGTTGACGAGGTCGTCCTGCACGCTCTGGATGAAGCAGGCATGCGGCTGCGGATGCTCGTAGGCGGATTTCGACTTGGTCAGCTTGCCGGTGAAGGGATCGACATAAAAGTGGCCCTGGCTCGGGCCGTCGATGCCATAGGCCCAGTGGAGGCCGGTGTTGAACCATTGCGGCGAGTTCGGCGCGACGCGCTGGGTGGCCAGCATATAGGCAAGCTCGTCGCGGAAGGCGCGGGCGTCTTCTTCCGACTTGAAGTAGCCACCCTTCCAGCCCCAATAGGTCCAGGTGCCGGAGAGACGGTCGAAGACCTGGCGGGCATCGGTTTCCGAGCCATAGCGTTCGGCCTCTGGCAGTTTGGCGAGTTCGGCCTCATCGGCGACCGAGCGCCACAGGAAGGAGGGAACGTCATTTTCCTCGACCTTCTTCAGGCGAGCGGGCACGCCGGCCTTGCGGAAATACTTCTGCGCCAGGATGTCGGCCGCGACCTGGCTGAACTGGGCCGGCACGTCGATGTTGTCCAAGCGAAACACCACCGAACCATCGGGATTCTTGATCTCCGACAGGGCCTTGCGGAATTCGATCTCCGCATAGGCCGACTGTTCTGGCTTGGTGAAGCGACGCTCGATGCGCATTGGTCCGGTCCCTTTGTTGTCTATATATAGCGCTTTTCCCCAGGGATTTCTGCCCCAAAGGCCAAAGCGCAATCCGCCGTTTGCCGGCGTCGCAGGCGGCGCCGACATTCTCCTCGTCGCGGGGCGCCGCCATGCAGACAAGCAAACGCCTTCCAGGCGCTTACCAGGTTGCCGGCCGACCCTGCGGGTCCCTCAAAACTGAAACTTTTTGTCGATTCCCTCAAAAGAGGGAGGTTCACATTATCTAGGGTCGAGCCTGCCTGCAAACACTAAATATAGTGTTAACAGATCATTTTTTCCAGGCCGACAATTCTCCCTTTCGCCCACCCAAGCCCTAACGATCCCAACGCTTCCGCCGGCCTCGTGAACAGGCGGAAATCCGGGCAAAACGCACAAAATCCGGGAAAAAAGACCGGCCTCATAACTCTCCGGTCGCGCCCGCAACAGGAGCGCATGGCCTATAAAAAGCGACTCGTTCCGACCCGTCAAGGATTCGTTTTTGTAGCTTTTGTGACCCCAACATCTTGTGTGTCACATATGTGGATAACGGGGACATGCGACGCCCGGCTTCTCAGGCACTTGACGCGGTTTGTCAGCCTGCGGCGAGGCGTGTCGGGCCGGCCGCTTTGCATTTTAGCTGGCTTGCACTATCTGTTGCGTTCGCGCGGGAGCGCGCCTTGTCAACAGCAAAAGCATCCGCTACGCCCCGCTCATGACAGTTACCGTACGTTTTGCCCCATCGCCGACCGGCCGCATCCATATCGGCAACGCGCGCACAGCGCTGTTCAACTGGCTTTTCGCCATGAACAACAAGGGTCGCTTCATCCAGCGCTTCGACGACACCGACATTGCCCGCTCGACGCAGGAATTCGCCGATTCCATCCTGTACGACCTGCATTGGCTCGGCATCTTCCCGGATGTCACCGCGTACCAGTCGCGGCGCGTCGAGATCTACGACGCGGCCGTCGAGCGGCTGAAGGCGGCGCGGGTGCTCTATGCCTGCTACGAAACGCCGGAGGAACTCGATCTGCGCCGCAAGGTGCGCCGCACGCGCGGCCTGCCCCCGGTCTATGGCCGCGAGGCGCTGACGCTAACGCCGGAGCAGGTGGCCGAATACCAGTCGGACGGCCGTCGGCCGCACTGGCGCTTCCTGCTGCCGAACTTCACCAGCGACCCGTTGCAGCCCGAGCGCACCGAAGTGCATTGGAACGACATGGTGCGCGGCGAAGAGACGGTCGATCTCGCCTCGCTGTCGGATCCTGTCCTGGTACGCGAGGACGGCACCTATCTCTACACGCTGCCTTCGGTGGTCGACGACATCGAGATGGGCGTCAGCCATGTCATTCGTGGCGACGACCATGTTACCAACACCGGCGTGCAGATCGCCATCTTCAAGGCGCTTGGCGCCGAGCCGCCGGTGTTCGGCCACCACAATTTGCTCACCACGGTGTCGGGCGAGGGGCTGTCGAAGCGCACCGGCGCGCTGTCGATCGAGAGCCTGCGTGAGGACGGCATCGAGCCGATGGCGGTGGCTTCGCTGGCGGTGCTTGTCGGCACGTCGGAAAATGTCACCGCGGCGCGCGACCTCAATGAGCTTGCCAGCCATTTCGACCCGGCGGCGACGTCCAAGTCCGCCTCCAAGTTCGATCCGGACGAGCTCTTCGTGCTCAACCGCACGCTGATGCATCACATGCCGTTCGAGGAAGCGCGCGACCGGCTGACGGTGCTGGGCATTTCCGGCGACAAGGCCGAGCCGTTCTGGCTTGCCGTGCGCGGCAATCTCGATCGTTTGTCGGACGCCGCCGCCTGGTGGCGAATCCTTAGTGACGGCCCGCAGGAACCGGCCGAATTTTCGGGCGAGGACCGCGATTTCCTCCATCAGGCGTTCGAGCTGCTGCCGGAGGAACCATGGAACGGCACGGTGTGGAAGGACTGGACCGGCAAGATCAAGGAAGCCACGGGACGCAAGGGCAAGCCGCTGTTCACGCCGCTGAGACTTGCCCTTACCGGGCGGACTTCGGGGCCGGAGCTTTCAGATCTATTGCCGCTGATGGGTCGGGAAGGAACGCTGGCCCGACGACCCTGACCTTGCGCTGGTCCGGCGGCAGCGCCGAGACCGGCGACACCGGCGCCTTGCTGGTCAGCCGCCTGATCGCATCCGAGTCGAGCCCGCCCTCGGCGTTGGCAAGTGTTTCCGGATCGGCGCCGGGGTCGGGCTTGGCCGCCGGAACGAAGGGTGTTGCCTGGTTTTGCGGCTGCGACTGGTTGGGCGGGTTGCCGCCGATGATCGTGAAATTGCCGGCCTGCGCGTTGCAGCCGCAGGTGGGCGGGCGCGAGAAATTGGCCTGCTTGTAGAGATAGGCGGTCGGCAGCTCGCTGTAGGGTTGGCCGGTCACCGAGGAGGTCATAGAACTCGAATCGTCGTCCATTCCGCGCGAATAGAACACCTGCATCTCGGTGCCCGGGCAGCTCGATTCGCAATTCTTCTGGTCGCGCTCGAAGTCGCCGACGGAAGCCGCGTTGGACATCGGGAAGAAGTAGCCGTCGCAGGTGCGCACGCACATCGTGCGGAACTCACCGCCCAAGCGCGGCAGGTCCATGCCGCCCGGCTGGTTGGTGGCGCGGCGGATGTTGCGCATGCTGGGATCATCGGAGGGTATGCCGGACGCATCCGGCGCGTCGGGGGCGTCGAGCGTTTCGATCCGCTGATCCTGGCGGCCGAAAAGCTGTTCGAACAGGTTGCCGCCGCCATTGTCGCGGGCCGCTTCCTGGAGCGGAGCGTGGCGCGGCGCGATCTCGTCATCGCGACAGCCATTGGCATCGAGCGCCGCCAGGATTCGGGCGCGGTCGCGCCGCGTGCCGCCGGCGGCGAGCCGCTCGCGCTTGGCCTGCAGGGCGTCGAGATTTGTGTTCATGCGTTGGATCGAGGCATTGATCCCCGCGCATTGGCTGACATTGCGCGAGAACAGCGTGAAGCCGCAATTGGCGTCGCTCGCCCGGCCGCGGGCCTTCGCCAGCTGCTCGCGCTGGCGAGCAATGGCGTCGTCATATTTGCGCACAAGGGCTGGGCCACCGCCATCGCCGCGGCTGGCGGCGAGTTCGGCTTCGAGCTGTCGGCACACGCCGGATGCGGCCCCGGATTCGGTTGCGGCGACAGCCGAGCCTGCAAGCGCTGCAACCAGCGCCACCAGGTGGGTCAGCTTCAACCCCGCGCCATTCATTCCGAAACCCCAAATCGCCTGTTCGACCCGAAGCTACGCCGCCGTGGTTAACTGACTATGCCAGAGTCGGCACGACCGGGCTCGGGAAATTCGGCGTGAAGCGTTTCCGTTTCACGTCTGCCCGAGAGGTTCGGCGCTGATAGGCTCAGCCCAACTCGACGAGCGCCTGCGCCTTGTGCGCCGCCTCCACCACGGCAAGCGCGGTCATGTTGACGACGCCGCGCGAGGTCACCGACGGCGTCAGAATGTGCGCCGGCTTGTCGGTGCCAAGCAGGATCGGCCCGACATGCAGCGCGTCCATCATGGCGCGCAAGGCCGTCAGCGTGATGTTGGCCGAATCGAGATTCGGGAAGACCAGCAGATTGGCCTCCCCCTTCAGCCGCGAATGCGGATAGACGCGCTGGCGCAGATGCTCCGACAGGGCGGTGTCGGCATGCATCTCGCCGTCGCACTGCAAACCGGGCGCGATGCGGCCGAGGATCTCCGCCGCGCGGCGCATCTTCAGCGCGCTCGGAGAATCGCGCGAGCCGAAATCCGAATGCGACAGAAGCGCCGCCTTCGGCTCGATGCCGAAGCGCTGGATTTCCTCCGCCGCCAGCACCGTCATTTCGGCGATCTCCTCCGCCGTCGGGTCGACCGAGACGTGGGTGTCGGTGAGGAAGATGATGCCGCGCTGCGAGATCAGCATCGACAGCGTCGACAGGTCCCAGTCCTTGATGCCGGCGCGTGGCCCGATGATCAGCGTGACGTTGCGCAGATGCCGCTCGAAGCGGCCTTCGAGGCCGCAGATCATGGCGTCGGCGTCGCCGCGCTTCAACGCAAGCGCGGCAATCACCGTGTTGTCGGTTCGCACCATGGTGCGCGCGGCTTCCGTCGTTACGCCGCGCCGGCCGGCCAGTTCGATCAAAAGGTCGACATAGTGGCGGTAGCGCGGATCGTCTTCGGGATTGATCAACGCGAAATCGACGCCCGGCCGGATGCGCAGACCGTAACGCTTCAACCTGACTTCCACCACATGGGGGCGGCCGATCAGGGTCGGTTCGGCAATGCCTTCCTCCAGCACCACCTGCGCGGCGCGCAGCACGCGCTCGTCCTCGCCGTCGGCATAGATGACCCGCTTGGCGCTTGAAGCCTTCGCGGAGGAGAACACCGGCTTCATCACCAGGCCTGAGCGGAAGACGAAGCGGTTGAGCTTGTCGATATAGGCGGCGAAGTCGGCAATCGGCCGTGTCGCGACGCCGGTATCGCAGGCAGCTTTCGCCACCGCCGGCGCGATGCGCAGGATAAGGCGCGGATCGAAGGGCGAGGGGATCAGGAAATCGGGACCGAACATCGGCGTCTCGCCGGAATAGGCGCGCGCCGCGACGTCCGAAGGCTCCTCACGGGCAAGGGCCGCGATCGCCCGCACCGCTGCCATCTTCATCTCCTCATTGATGGCGCTGGCGCCGCAATCGAGCGCGCCGCGGAAGATGTAAGGAAAGCAGAGCACGTTGTTGACTTGGTTGGGAAAATCCGAGCGGCCGGTGCAGATCATGGCGTCCGGGCGCGCGGCCCTTGCCAGCTCGGGCATGATCTCCGGGTTGGGGTTGGCCAGAGCCAGGATCAGCGGTTTCGGCGCCATGTGCTGCAGCAGTTCAGGCTTCAGCACCCCGGCGGCGGAGAGGCCGAGGAAGACGTCGGCGCCGGGAATGACGTCGGCCAGCGTGCGCGCCTCGGTATCCTTCACATAGGGGTCTTTCCAGCGATCCATCTCCTCGACGCGGCCCTTATGGGCGACGCCGAAGCGGTCGGTGACCCAGATGTTCTCGACCCTGGCGCCGAGCGAGACCAGGAGGTTGAGGCAGGCAAGCGCGGCGGCGCCCGCGCCGGAGGTGACGATCTTGATGTCGGAAATCGCCTTGCCGGCCAGCTCCAGCCCGTTGAGCACGGCGGCGGCAACGATGATTGCCGTGCCATGCTGGTCGTCGTGGAAGACCGGAATGCCCATGCGGGCTTTCAGCCGTTCCTCGACCTCGAAACATTCCGGGGCCTTGATGTCCTCGAGGTTGATGCCGCCGAAGGTCGGCTCGAGCGCGGCCACCGTCTCGACCATGCGCTCGATCTCCGGCGCATCGATCTCGATGTCGAAGACGTCGATGCCGGCGAATTTCTTGAACAGCACCGCCTTGCCTTCCATCACCGGCTTGGAGGCGAGCGGGCCGATATTGCCCAGCCCAAGCACGGCGGAGCCGTTGGAGACGACGCCGACGAGGTTGGCGCGCGCCGTATAGTCGGCCGCGGTCGCCGGATCGTCGCGGATCTCGAGGCAGGGCGCCGCCACGCCCGGCGAATAGGCAAGCGCCAGGTCGCGCTGGTTGCCGAGCGGCTTCGTGGCCTGGATCTCGAGCTTTCCCGGCGTCGGGTGCTTGTGGAAGAAGAGGGCGGCCTCGTCGAGGTCCGACCGGGCCGTTTTCTTGCTTTCGCCGTCCATTCCGGCCCTCCCTGCGCTGCCTGTCTTGGTGCCTTTTAGCATGCGCCGATGCGTCTTCGCGACGGCAAATCGCGGGCGCCGGCCTTGAGGGCCCCGGAGCGAATATAATCAAACGATTCCAGCCGGTTGTCTGAGAAATTTCAGGCGTTTGGACCGGCGATGGTCAGAACGCGCTGACGTAGAGACCGCCGTCGACCGGGATGTTCTGGCCGGTGAGGTAGCCGGCATGGACCGAACAGAGGAAGGCGCAGATCTGGCCGAATTCCTCCGGCGTGCCGAGGCGCTTGGCCGGCACGTCGGCGCTGATGCGGGCCTTGCGCGCGGCTGCGGCGACCGGGTCTTCCTGCGTGCCGGCCTCATGCGGACCACGCAGACGGTCGGTATCGAGCTTGCCGGGCAGCAGGCTGTTGATGGTGACGTTTCGGTCAATCACCGTGCGCGCCACGCCGGCGAGGAAAGAGGTCAAGCCGGCGCGCGCGCCGGAAGACAGGTCGAGGCCAGGGATCGGGACGTAGACCGACAGCGAGGTGATGTTGACGATGCGCCCGAAGCCGCGCTTGGCCATGCCGTCGATCACCGCCTGGATGAGCTCGATCGGCGTCACCATGTTCTGCGTCACGCCGTCGAGGATCTTGGCGCGATCGAGCTCGCGAAAATCGCGCAGCGGCGGACCGCCATTGTTGTTGACCAGGATGTCCGGATCGGGGCAGGCGGCGAGCATCGCCTTCTGCACTTCAGGCTTCGACACGTCGCCGGCAACTTCGATCACCTTGACGCCGAATCTGTCGCGGATGTCCTGCGCGGTCTTCGCCAGAAGTTCGGCGTTGCGGCCGTTGACGACGAGATCGACGCCGGCCTCGGCCAGTGCGATGGCGCAGCCGCGCCCCAATCCCTTGCTCGAAGCGCAGACGATGGCCTTCTTGCCGCGAATGCCCAGATCCATGGTGATTTTCTCCTGCTTGAGTTGCGCGCAAGCTAGCTCCCGGGCTGGACCAACCGCAACCGTCATACGGTTGTTGCATGAATCGGGGCATAGGCACGCGAAAGCAACGGGTAAATCGCGATGTCAGACCCAGAGCCCCGCACTTTCCGCGCCCTGTTCATTTCCGACGTGCATCTCGGCTCGAAGGCGGCCAAGGCCGATTTCCTGATCGACTTCCTGCGTTATCACGACGCCGAAATCATCTATCTGGTCGGCGATATCGTCGACGGTTGGCGGCTGCGGCGCAACTGGCACTGGCCGCAGAGCCACAATGACGTCGTGCAGAAATTGCTGCGCAAAGCGCGCAAGGGCGCCTCGATCACCTATATCGCCGGCAACCACGACGAGTTTGCCCGCCAGTTCCAGGGCGTGCATTTCGGCGGCATCGTCGTTGCCGACCGCGCCATCCACGAAACCGCCGATGGCCGGCGCTTGCTGGTCATCCATGGCGATCAGTTCGACACGGTCGTGCACAACCAGCGCTGGCTCGCTTATCTCGGCGATTATGCCTATGACACGGCGATGCTGATCAACCGCGTGGTGACGAAGCTGCGCCACCTGCTCGGCCTGCCTTACTGGTCGTTCTCGTCCTGGGCCAAGGTCAAGGTGAAGAAGGCGGTGAACTTCATCGGCTCGTTCCAGACCGTGCTTTCCGAAGAAGCGCGGCGCTCGCATGTCGACGGCGTCATCTGCGGCCACATCCATCATGCCGCAATCGAGAACTATGGCGAGGTGCAGTACATCAACACCGGCGACTGGGTGGAAAGCTGCACCGCGGTGGTCGAGCATTTCGACGGCCGCATGGAGATCCTGACCTGGGCGCACGTGCTGCCCGAATCAGCATCGGTCGACAAGGATGTGCTGGTGCCGGTCGACATCATCGACCTCAAGGGCAGGGCTGCGCAGGCGGCCTAAGCGGCCTTTCAACAGCTTTGCCCCGGATCGATTGGTCCAGGCAGTTCCGCCGGGCCTTGCTGCATGTTAGGGATCGAGACGCGTTGCAGGCGATAGAATGCAGCGAAATTGGATCGATTCATGTCGCTGCCGCCCCTGTCGCCCGAGCAACTCGTCAAGCCCAGCCATTTCGAACTGCGCATGAGCCTGATCTTCGCGACCTTGTTCGTGTCGCTAGGGACGCATCTGCCCTACTTCCCGCTCTGGCTGCAGGCGAAAGGTTTTCATGCCGGGCAGATCGCCGTCATCCTCGCGGCGCCGATGTTCCTGCGCGTGGTGACGACGCCGATGCTGACCGCGCTTGCCGATCGCGCGAACGACCGCGCCACTGTCTATATCGCGCTGGTCGCTGCTTCGATGATCATCTCGGCCGGCTATTTCCTGCCGGCCACCTATGCCGTCGTGCTCGCCGTGTCGCTCCTTTTGACGATCGTCTGGACGCCGCATTCGCCGATGGCCGATTCGCTTGCGCTGTCGGGCGTGCGCCGCTTCGGCTCGAATTACACCGCCATGCGCAAATGGGGCTCGATCTCCTATCTCTGCGCCAATGTCGCGGGCGGATTCATCCTCGCCGCCACCGGCCCGCAGGCGGTCCCGGTCATCATTTTCCTGGCGCTCGGCGCGGCCTTGGTTGCGGCACTAGCGGCGCCGCGCATGGGACGGCCGCGCAAGGCCTCGCCGCTGTCGGCCACCGAGATCCACCACAAGGCGCCGAGCCTGTTCAACGCCTATTTCCTCTATTTCACCCTCGGCGTCGGCATCATCACCGCCAGCCACGCCTTCCTCTACGGCTTCGTCTCGATCTACTGGAAGTCGATCGGCATCGGCGATTCCATCGTCGGCCTGCTGTGGGCCTGGGGTGTGGTGTGCGAAGTTTGCATGTTTCTGTTTTTCAATCGTATTTTCGCGTCCATCTCAGTCGTCCAGGTGATGGTGATCGCCGGCATCGGCTCGATCGTGCGCTGGATCGCCTTTCCGCTGGTCTGGCCGCTCGGGCTTGGCGTCGCCGGCTTCTTCGTCGTCCAGTCGTTGCACTCGGTGTCCGTCGCCATGGTGCTGATCGGCCTGCAGAAGATGATCGGCGAGACAATCTCCGAGGAGCGCACGGGTGCTGCGCAAGGCATTGCCTATTTCTTCAACGGCTTCTTCATGGCGGCGGTGACGCTTGCTTCCGGCCCGCTCTATGACCGCTTCGGCGTCGACGGTTTCTGGGCGATGATCCCCATCGCGATCATCGGCATGGTGCTGATTGGGCTCGCTTCCCGTTCAGCCCCACAGCACCCTGTCGGGGGGTGAGACGAGCGATCCCTGGTAGACAAGGCCGGGTTCGCGATCGCGTGCAAGCAGCAGCGGGCCATCGAGGTCGACGAAGTCGGCATCCTGCGCCAGCAGCACCGCCGGCGCCATGGCGAGCGAGGTGCCGACCATGCAGCCCACCATGATGCCGAAGCCTAGTTCGCGCGCGCGGTCGCGCAATTTCAACGCCTCTGTCAGGCCGCCCGATTTGTCGAGCTTGATGTTGACCGCGTCGTAGAGCCCGACCAGCGCATCGAGGTCCTTCGCCGCATGTACGCTTTCGTCGGCGCAGATCGGCACCGGATGCGTTATCCGGCGCAGGATGCCGTCCTTGCCTGCCGGCAGCGGCTGTTCGACGAGCGCGATGCCGTGCCGCGCGGCGAAGCCAAGGTTCGTCTCGATATTCTGATCCGTCCAGCCCTCATTGGCATCGAGGATGATCCGGCTTTCGGGAGCGGCCTGCGTCACCGCGCGAATCCTCGCCATGTCGTTGTCGCCGCCGATCTTGACCTTGAGCAGAGGCCGCGTGGCATTGGCGCGCGCCTGCGCTGCCATGGCCTCCGGTTCGGCCAGCGACAGCGTATAGGCCGTTTCCAGCGGCCTGGCAGGAAGGACGCCGATCGCCGCCGCCACGGGCGCGCCGGTCAGCTTGGCTTCCAGATCCCAAAGGGCGCAGTCGATGGCGTTTCGCGCGGCCCCCGCGGGCATGGCCGTGAGCAGGGCGGCCCGGCCGATGCCGGCCACGATCGGACCACGCATGGCTTCGATAGCCGCCCGCACCCCCTCCATGGTCTCGCCGTAGCGCTTGTAAGGCACGCACTCGCCACGCCCGGAACGTCCCCCTTCGGCAATCGTTACGATGATGACTTCGGCCTCGGTTTTGGATCCGCGTGAGATGGTGAAGGTGCCGGCGATCGGGAATCGTTCCATTTCGACCGAAATGACACGCGCCATAATTTTCTTCTCCGGCTGTGCGACACCGGTCTGCCGGCAAATCGACACGCCAGCCCCGTCACGCTAAACAGGACGCCATGTTGACCATCCGCAAACGCGACGCAAGCGGCGAGGCCGCCAATGGCGCTGAGCACCGGCCACGCGTTGCCGTGGGCGAGGAAGGCGGCGTGCTGGGTTGCGCCTTTTCAGGCGTGTGGACGACGCGCACCGTCGCGCTGGTCGATGCCGACATGCGCAAGATCGAGCAGAGAAGCGGCGCAAAGCAGCTGACGCTCGACCTGTCCCACATCGAAAAGCTGGACACGGCCGGCGCCTGGGTGATCGACCGGCTGGCCTGCGCCTTCGAGAAGAAAGGCGTCGAGGTTCATTTGCAGGGCCAGAGCGAGATCGCCTCGATCCTGCTCGGCGCGGTCGGCGACGCGGTCCGCCGCGAGCCCGAATCGGGCCCGCCCGGGCCGCCCAACATCATCCTGCGCGCGCTGGAGCTGGTCGGTCGGCAGGTCTATGAGATGCGCGACGATTTCTTGGCTTCGATGAACATCCTTGGCGCCACGATCCGCGGCGCGCAGATGAAGCTCGGCCGTGGCCATGCAGTCAACCCGGCCGCGATCTTCAATCAGATCGATCGCATGGGCGTCGGCGCCATACCGGTGGTGGTGCTGATGTCGGCCATCGTCGGCGCCATCGTCGCCCAGCAAGGCGCCTACCAGCTCAGCTATTTCGGGGCCAACATCTTCGTCGTCGACCTCGTCGGCGTGCTGATCCTGCGCGAGCTTGGCGTGCTGATGACGGCAATCATGCTTGCCGGACGCTCCGGAAGCGCGATCACGGCCGAGATCGGTTCGATGAAAATGCGCGAGGAGGTCGACGCGCTGAAGGTGATCGGCCTCAATCCGATCGGCGTGCTGGTCTTTCCGCGGCTCGTCGCCCTGGTGATCGGGCTGCCATGCCTCACCATCATCGCCAATTTCGCGGCGCTCGCTGGCGGCATCATCGCCGCCTGGCTCTATTCCGACATCCCGCCGGCCGCGTTCATCGACAGGTTGCGCGTCGCCATCGATCTCAGCACCATCTTTGCCGGCCTGATCAAGGCGCCGTTCATGGCCTTGATCATCGGCATCATCGCGTCGGTCGAGGGCATGAAGGTCGGCGGCAGTGCTGAATCGCTCGGCCTGCACGTCACCGCGTCGGTGGTGAAGTCGATCTTCGTCGTCATCATCCTGGACGGGCTTTTCGCCATGTTCTACGCAGCGATCGGGTTCTGAGATGGCGAACGGCGACGGCTCGACGGTAGCGCAGGACACCAACGACGACGAAATCGTCCTTTCGGTTCGCGACGTTACCGTCGCCATCGATGACAAGCTGATTCTCGACAAGCTTTCGCTCGACATCAAGCGCGGAGAAATCCTCGGCTTCGTCGGCGCCTCCGGCGCCGGCAAATCGGTGCTGTTGCGCACCATACTGGGGCTGATGCCGAAGCAATCGGGGACCATCACATTGTTCGGCGTCGACGTCGACAAGGCAAGCGACGCCGATCGCCTGCGCATCGACATGCGGCTCGGCGTCCTGTTCCAGCATGGCGCGCTGTTCTCGGCGCTGACGGTGCTGGAGAACGTGCAGGTGCCGATGCGTGAATATCTCGACCTGCCCGTGGCACTGATGGACGAGCTCGCCATGCTCAAGATCGAGCTGGTCGGGTTGCCGCCCGATGCCGCGCAGAAATTCCCCTCCGAGCTTTCCGGCGGCATGATCAAACGCGCGGCGTTGGCGCGCGCTTTGGCGCTCGATCCAGACATCGTATTTCTCGACGAACCGACCTCGGGGCTCGATCCGATCAGCGCCGCCGAATTCGACGAGCTGGTCGTCAAGCTGCGCGACACGATGGATTTGACCGTCTACATGGTCACACACGATCTCGACACGCTGTTTACCGCCTGCGATCACGTGGCGGTGCTCGGCAAGAAGAAGGTCTTGGTGGAAGGGACGATCGACGACATGCTGAAGAGCGACGAGCCGTGGGTGAAATCCTATTTCCGCGGAAAACGCGCCCGGCAACTTGATCTTGCGGCGCGCGCATAGCCATAAGTGGGGCGATGGAAACAAGAGCCAACTACGTCATCGTCGGCATCTTCACGCTGGGCGCGATCCTGGCGGCCTTCGCGTTCGTCTATTGGACGGCTGCGATCGGCAACCGGGGCGAAACGGCGATGCTGCGCGTGCGCATCCCGGGCTCGGCTTCCGGCCTGAGCCGCGGCAGCCTTGTGCTGTTCAACGGCGTTAGGGTTGGCGACGTGAAAAACGTCTATATCGACGGCGACGATCCAACCGTCGCCATCGCCGACACCGAAATCGCCCGTTGGACGCCGCTCACCAAGTCGACCCAGGCCGACATCGGACTTACCGGTCTCAGCGGCCAGGCCAATATCGAGCTCAAGGGCGCCGACCCGAAGGAAACCAGGCTGCTCGACGAGGCCGAGAAGGAAGGCAAGGTCGCCGAGATCGTCGCCAATCCGTCCGCGGTCACCAACCTCATACAGACGGCCCAGAATATCTTTACCCGCGCCGACAAGGTGCTTAGCGAGCTCGAAGGCTTCACCAAGGACGTTCGCGGCCCGCTGACCAAGACAATCAACAACGTCGAGACCTTCTCGGACGCGCTGGCCAAGAATTCCGACGGTATCGACAAGTTCCTGTCGGCGGTGAGCTCGCTTTCGGATCAGCTGAAGAACGTCTCGGGCCGGCTCGACAGCACGCTGAAAGCCGCCGAAGGCCTGCTCAATTCCGTCGACAAGGACCGGATCAAGAGCATCGTGGCCAATGTCGACACGGTGACAGCGAACCTGAAAGAGACCAGCAAGCAGTTCGACACGGTCATCGACAACGTCAACACGGCGGTCGTCTCGATCAACGACTTCGCCAAGCAGACGCAAGGGACGTTGGCCAAGGTCAACGGCGTGCTCGACGGTATCGATCCGGCCGATGTCAAGGCCGCTTTAGCCAACATCCAGAAGGCCAGCGCCAACGCCGACAAGGCGGCCTCCGATATTGCCAAGGTCACCGACAAGATCGAGAACCGCTCCGACGACATCAACGATACCATCAAGAATGCCCGCCAGCTCTCGCAACGCCTCAACGATGCCTCGGTGCGCGTCGACGGCATCCTTGCCAAGGTCGATAAGCTTCTCGGATCCGGCGAAGCCAACGGCGTGATGGCCGACGCCAGGGCGACGCTGAAATCCTTCAAGCAGGTGGCCGATACGCTGAACTCGCGCCTCGGCACCATCGTCGACAACCTGTCGCGCTTCTCCGGCTCGGGGCTGCAGAACGTGGAAGCGCTGGTCCAGGACAGCCGGCGCTCGATCAACCGCATCGAAGAAGCGGTGAGCGATCTCAGTCGCAATCCGCAGCGCATCCTGACTGGTGGCGAGGGAGAGGTTCGTCAGTTTGACGGCAGGGCGCGGCGTTGACTTCGGCTACCGCGAACGCCAAGAACATGGGTTGCAGCTGCAAGTTGATCATAAGATCCGGGGACAACGGGGATCGCGCGTGAAATCGGTGAGAGGGTTGAAGTCGGCTGCCGCCGCGGCGCTCGTGTTGACGCTTGGCGGCTGTGCGGCCCTGGGCGGCAAGCCGGCGCCGCTCGACACGTTTGAATTGTCCGCGCCGTCGGTCGACGTCCGCGCCCATAGCCGCCGCCAGATCCTGATCGCCCAGCCGTCGGCGCTCAAGGCGCTGGACAGCCAGAACATCGTCATCAGGCCGTCCGACCAATCGATCCAGTTCCTCAAGGGCGCGCAATGGGCCGACCGCCTGCCGCTGATCGTGCAGGCCAGGCTCGCCGAGACCTTCCAGCGTTCCGGCAGCTTCGCCGGCGTCGGCAAGCCGGGCGAGGGGCTGGCGATCGACTACCAGGTCATCGTCGAGGTGCGCTCCTTCGAGGTGCGTGTCGATGGCGGCGAGCATGCCGATATCGATCTGTTCGTGCGCATCCTGAACGACCGCAATGGCGAGGTGCGCGCCTCGAAGAACTTCACCGCGAGCGCGCCGGTCTCGGGCCGCGGCAACGCCGGCTATGTCGCCGCGCTGGACAACGCCTTCGGGCAGGCGGCGAAGGACATCGTCCGCTGGACGGATTCGGTGATCTGAGCGGTTCGATCCGGGTGGCTGGCGCGTCGCTCATGGAGCGGAAAGCATGAAGCGTCGGTGCCGCCCCTCATTGTCCTGCCGGGCATTTCTCCCCGTAAAGTGACGGGGAGAACGGGCTTGTCGCTGCCGGGCATCCTTCCTGCGACGTACGAGATTGGCGAAACCGTTGGCGGGAGCGTCCCTCTCCACGTCGCTATACGGGGAAAGGATGCCGGCAGACAGGTGAGGGGCAGCGCAAACGTCGGGAAAGAAGAACGGGGCGGCGGTGAAACACCAACTCGGCAGGCATGAAAAAGGCGGGAACATGTCCCGCCTTTTCTATTGCTGGCTGACGCCCGCTCAGTGCAGGCGGCCGCTGGCGTGGGCCAGCATGGTGTAGACCTTGCCGGTGTCGGACGTCAGATAGGTCTGCGCCATGATGTTGTCGCGGTCGTTGCGCGAGACATCCTTGAGCAGCTTCTCGAAATCCTCGCAGTAGCGGTCGACGGCGGCGCGGAACTCGGCCTCGGCCTGATACTTGCGGCGGATCTCGTCGAAGGTCTGCTGACCCTTCAGCGTGTAGAGGCGCCGCGTGAACACGTCGCGTTCGCCGCGCCTGTAGCGGTTCCAGAGCTCGATCGAGGCATCGTGGTCGATGGCGCGGGCAATGTCGACGGAGAGCGAGTTGAGCGATTCCATCACATGCAGCGGGGAACGCTCGGCAGGCGTCGCGCGGGGCGCTTCGGCCGGTGCTGCCGGCCGCAGCTCTTCCTCACGCGAGGCGTTGGTGAGCAGGTCGCGCACCCAGCCGCCCTGCGCCGTCTTGCCGTTCGGGTCGCGGCGCGGCGCTTCGGCCGGGCGTTCAAGGTCGAGGGTGCCGCGCAGCGCTGTCTCGGCGAGCGGAGCCTGCGGCGCACGGGGCACCGGTTGTGGCTGAGGCTGCGGTGCCGGCGGACGGCGCAGCGGCGGCTCGGCGGCGCGGGCCGGCGCCTGCTGGGCAGGGCGCAGACCGCGCGGCTCGCCGGTTTCGCTGCTGCCGCTGCGGCCGGATTTCGCAACGATATCCGACAGTTCCTTGAGCGCATTGATCTGCTCGGATACGGCGCGGCGAATGGCCGAGGTCGATTCCTTGGCCTCTTCCGGCATCTCGATAACGCCCTTCTTCAGCTCGGCGCGGGTCAGGTCGAGCTCGCTCTTGATCGAGCCCGCGGTGCGCCGCATCTCTTCAGTCGCGTCGGCGAAGCGGCGCGTCGCCGAATCGACGACCTCGGCGATCGCGGTGCGGATCCTCTCGGCCGATTCCATCGTCCGGCCCTCGGCGGTCTGCATCGTCTGGCCAACCAGGTTCTCGAAGGAACGCATCACCTTCTCGAGGTCTTCCGACTTCTTGACCAGGCCGACGGCGAGGTCTTCCAGCGAGGACTGGCGCTCCAGCGTGTGCTCGAGGTTGCTCTGGGCCGAGCTGAGCAGATTCGAGGCGCTGGTGAGCAGCCGGCTATGTTCGTCGAATTTGGTCGCGATCGAGGCTACCTCGCGCAGTGTTGCGGAGGACAGGTCGGTGAGCCGCGTCGTGTTGGAATCGACCAGGCGCGCCGAACTTGCGAAGGTCTGAGCGGCCTTCTCCGTGGTGCTGGCGAAACTCTGTGTGCTGCCGGCCAGCCGCTCCTCGACATGGCCGAGGTTGACGGCGGCCTGCTCGATGAGCTGGCCGAGTTGTGCGCTGGAGGTCGTCATGCGGCCGATGAGATCGGCAACGCTGTCGGCAAGCGACGAGCGCGCGCCTTCGACGGCGGAAAGCGTCTCGGCGGTGCGGCCGGCCAGCGCGTTGACGAGGGCCGCGTTTTCGCTGCGCAGCTTCTCGGTTGCCCGCTCGGTGACCTCTTCCATGCTGCGTTGCAACTCGGAGCCGCCCTGGGCGAAGCGTTCGACCAGCGGCCTCGCCGTCTCGTCGAGAATCTTCGCCATTTCGGCCGAACGCGTGGCCAGCATGGTGTTGAGCTCGCGCGTGTTCGAGCCGATGGTCTTTGCCGCCTCGTTGGTGCTTTGGCCGATATGCTGGCCGACCGCCGTGAAGGTCTCGGCGATGACGTTGGCGCGCGATATCAGCTGGGCCTCGGCGCTTGAGACCTGCTCGTTGAGCTTCTGGCCCATCGTTTCGGCGCTGTAGGAGAGGCGGTTCTCGACATTCGCCACCTGTTCCTCGACGCGGGCCGCGGCAGCGGCCGCGCTAGACGCCAGCCGCTCGTCGGCGCCGGCCAGCGCCTGCTCGATTTCGCGGGCGTGCACGGCGAGCTCCTGGCCGGTCTGGCGGGCGCGGTCGGCGACGCGCTGCTCGGTGGCGGCGAAGGCGCCGACGATCGTGTCGGCATGTTCGCCGATGGTCGATGTGCTGCTGGCAATGCGCGACACCAGGCGGCTGTCGGCGTCGTCGAAGATCCGGGCAATTTCGGACGCCCGCGACGACAACGCTTCCGAACCCTCGGCAATGCGCGAGACCAGATGCTGGTCGGCGGCATCGAAGACGCGGCCGAGATCGGACGCGCGTGCGGCCAGCGCTTCGGCCGATTCGCTGATACGCATCGAGAGCCGTTCGTCCGCGCCCTCGAAGTTGCGCAGGATGTCGCCGGCGCGCGAGGCGAGCGACTGAGCCGTTTCGACGGCGCGGGCAACCAGCTTTTGGTCTGCGGCGTCGAAGGTGGTGGCGATCTCGCCGGCGCGCGCGGCCAGCTTGTCGGCGGTTTCCTCGGCGCGGGCCATGAGCGTGTTCGACGCGTCGTCGGCGCGAGCCATCAGCATGTTGGACGTATCCTGGGCACGCTCGTGCAGGCGGCGGTCCGCTGCCTCGAAGGCCTGGGCGATATCCTCGGCTCTGGCAAGCAGGGCGGCGGAGGTCTGCTCGGCGCGTTCGGCGATCTTGCGATCGGCGTCGCTGAAAGCGGCTCCGGCTTGCTCGTGCAGAGCGCCGGTGACTTCCATGACCTTGTCGCGCAGCGCGCCTGCCACGAAGACCGCGGTCTTTTCCAGCACGCCGCGAACATTGTCGACACCGGTCGACAGCGCGCGCTCCATGGTGCCGGCGCGCTCCTCGATGATGCCGGTCTGCCGGCTGAAGGCCTGCTCGATCTTCTCGACGTCGGCGGCAATCGCGGCCGAGATGTCGCTGCTCCTGGCGGCGATCTGGTCGATATGCCCGGAAACCGAACGATCGATCTCCTTGCGCGCGTCGGCGAGCTTGACGAGGTCGTCTTCCAGCGCCCTGGCAAGAATATTGCGGCCTTCGGACAGTTTGCCGACATGGCCGGCGATGACGCCATCGATCTGCGAGCGGCTTTCGGTCAGCTTCTGAAGATCTGCCTCAAGAGCGCGCGTGAGGATGTCCCTGCCTTCGGCGAGCTTCTCGACCTGGCCGGCGACGAGGCCATCGATCGAAGCACGGCTTTCGGTCAGCTTCTCAAGATCTGCCTCAAGAGCGCGCGTGAGGATGTCCCTGCCTTCCGCGAGCTTATCGACTTGGCCGGCGACGAGGCCATCGATCGAGGCACGGCTTTCGGCGAGCTTGGCAAGGTCGGCTTCCAGCGCGCGCTTGAGGATGTCGCGCCCTTCCGCGAGCTTCTCGACCTGACCGGACACCAGGCCGTCAATGCCGGCGCGGCTTTCGGCGAGCTTGGCGAGGTCGTCTTCGAGCGCTTTGGACAGCGTCGCGCGGCTCTGTGACAGTTGGTCGGCGTGGGTCTCCATGAGACCGCTGGCATTGGCCATATCGGCCTGGAGCGCACGCGAAAGCTCGGCTCGGTGGCCGGTTATCTTCTGCGAATGATCGACGATCGCGCCCTGGATGGTGTTGAGGTCGGCTTCCAGCGCACGCTTGAGGATATCGCGACCCTCGGCGAGCTTCTCGACCTGGCCGGCGACCAGCCCGTCTATGCTGGAACGGCTCTCCGCCAGCTTGGCGAGATCGTCTTCCAGTGACTGCGATAGCACCGAACGGTCCTGGACGAGCCGGTTCTGGTGATCGGCGATGGCGCCGCTGACGGCCTGCAGGTCGGCGTCGAGAGCTTTCGACAGTTGCGAACGATCCTCCAGCACCTTGTCGGAATGTCCCGCAATGGCACCCTTGATGGTGTTGAGATCGGCCTCCAGGGCGCGCTTGAGGATATCGCGGCCCTCGGCGAGCTTCTCGACCTGGCCGGCAACCAGGCCGTCGATCGAGGCGCGGCTTTCGGCCAGCTTGGCGAGGTCGGCTTCCAGCGTCTGCGACAGCAGGCTGCGGTCTTCGGCGAGCTTGCCGGCGTGGCTGTCGATCAGGTTCCTGATGCCGATGATATCTGTTTCAAGCGCCTTGGCGAGCACGGCGCGGCCCTCGGCGATCTTCTCGACCTGACCAGCGACGAGGCCGTCGACGGAGGCGCGGCTGTCGGCCAGCTTGCCGAGATCGGCTTCCAGCGCGCGGGCCAGAATGTTGCGGCCTTCGGCCAACTTTCCGACATGGCCGGCGACCATTTCATCAATCATTGTACGGGCTTGAACGAGCCTGCCGGAGTCTTCGTTCAACGCCTGGGCAAGGCGGTTGCGGCCTTCCTCGAGCTGCTCCAGATGGCTGCCAAGCGAAGCGTCGATGGCTGCGCGCGACTCGTTCACCTTGCGCAGGTCTTCTTCCAGCGCGCGCGAGATCAGGCCGCGGCCTTCCGCCAGCTTCTGCACCTGGTTGGTGACGGCGGCATCGATTGCCTCGCGGCCCTCGGCGAATTTCGCCAGGTCCTCCTGCATGGCGGCGGCCATGCGCTCGCTGCTCTCGGAAAGCTTGCGGCTGTGGTTTTCGACGGCTTCCTCGATGCCGAGGCGGGCGTCGGCAAGCCGCTGGATGTCGGAATCGAAGGAGCGCGAAACCACGTGCCGGGCCGCTTCCATGCGGCCGGCGAAGTCAGAGGCACGGGCTTCGAGCATGGAAGATGTCGACGAGATGATGTCCGCCATATCGGCGCCGATCTGCGTCTTGCCTTGGTCGATCATCGAGGACAGCTGGTCCTTGCTCTCGGCGAAGGTGTGGGCAATCTCGCGGGCGCGCTCGACCAGCGTCTCGTTGATCTGGCGGGCGCGCGCCTCGAGTGCGGCATTGAGCTTCTGCGTGCCGGTGTCGAGCGCCTCGGCGCGGGTCTGGAATTCGCTGATCAGCGCCTGACCGCGTTCGGCCAGCGTCCGCTCGATGCCGCTGAGGCTCGTCTCGAATTCGGAACTCAAGGTGCGCGCCGCGCCGCCGAGCAGCGAGACCATGCCATTGGTGCGGTCGTCGAGCAGGTCGGTCAGCGAGCGGGTCAGGCCGTCGGTGGTGTCGGTCAGCTTGGCGATACGGGTGTCGAGCAGGCTGGCGAAAGCCTCACCGGAGGTCGAAAGCCGGTCGGTGATGTTGTCCAGGCGCGATTCGACCGAATCGAAGATCGACGTCGAGCTTTCATTGATGCGATCGATCAGCGTGTCGCCGGAATTGTTGATCGTCATCGACAGCTTAGTCGACGCGTTGAGGATGGAGTCGCGGATGATGTCGCTGGCCGCGCCAATCTCGTCGCGCAGCGTCTCGTGGGCGCTCGCGATGGAGGCGCGCACGCGCTCGGCATGCGTGACGACGGCCTCGCGCTCGCTGCCGAGACCGTCGACCAGCGAACGGATGCGGGCCTCGTTTTCGGAATAAGAGCGTTCGAGCTGGTTGACTTCGCCGTGGACGAGCGTTTCGAGCTCGACCGCGCGAGCCAAGGTGCGCTCGATGCCTTCGCCCATGGCCGCGACCTCGCGGCGAACGGCCTGGCCGATCATCATGACGCGGTCCTGCGCGAGGTTTTCGGGCTCGGCCAGGCGGAAGGCCACCTCGGTCATCGATTGCGCGGCGATGCGCATTTCCTGGGCGCGCCGGATCATGGCGGCGAACGCCCAGAACAGGATGACCGGGACGATCGCGGCAACCGCCAGGCCGATCAGTTCGGGACGGGCAAAGAACTGGTCGAAGGTGCGGATCTTCCAGATGCCCGGGCCGAACAAGAGGTTGGCCAGGCCGCCGGCGCCGGCGATCCAGGCCAGCGAGATAAAGGCGATCACCCAGTAAACGGTGCTCGACGCACGCCGGTTGAGGCTGTGCAGCAGCGTCTTGTAATCCTTCTGGCGGTCGTCATTGGCGGGCGTGAAGCCGTTGGGGGGCGTAAGGCCCGACGGCTGCTGGGCATTGCGCGATTCGAAGGGACGCAACTCGGCAGGCTTGGCCGCGGACGCGTTGGCGGGCTGGGGGGTGTTTGCCGGCTCTATCCTGTGGCCGCGACCCTCGCGCGCGAGTTCGTCGGCTGCCGCCGAAATCTGCGCTTCGAGATCCTCCATCGACGCCGCCATGTCGAGACCGCCGTCGCCGCTGTTAAGGTCAAGGTCAAGCGCCTTTTCCAGTTCAGCAGCTACGTCATTTTCGAGAGACTTCGTCGTGGTTGGTTTCTTAGCCATGCCTTCGCTACCCTGTACTAGCTGCCGCGGGACTTATGATTTTGGCCTGATTCTGGCTTGTCGATCCCGCGCAGGAGGCTGAAAAATGGACCTTCGTATCGTAATGACACACTGGGGTAAAGAAAACATGCATTCCGGGCGATACGTAAAACTTTAAATATAAGGTTAACGCAAGCGTGATCCGGACGCCTCCGTGACAACATTTTTCCCCTGCAACCGTTAACCCGTTGGCGACTGGAATCGCCTATTTTCATGGGCTCGTCTGCCCGCTTGATGGAGTTGCAGTGCGTATGCGTGGCGAAAGTGGCATTGCGTTTTCGATGCCGGGGGGCGACGCCTCCGGAACGGCCGGGGCCCGCCCCGTGGATCTCGCCCATCTGGCGCGCCAGACAATGGGCGACCGCGAACTCGAACGGGAAGTGCTGGCCCTTTTCGTCAACCAGTCGCTGTCCGTTCGCGACCAGATCGTCGACGCCGACACCGGGCAACGAGTTCTTCTGGCCCATGGTCTCAAGGGGTCGGCGCGAGGCATCGGCGCCTTCGCTGTCGCCGATTGCGCCGGGTTCATCGAGCAGCAGCCGGAAGACATGCGGGCTCTCAAGAAGCTCGGTACGCTGATCGAGGAAGTGCGCGACTTCATCGCCGGCATCAGCCGTTAGCGTTACCTTCTGAAAAACGTCATTTCGTGGCGCTTTCGCGCCGCAGTTGACTTGTCCGGTGAAGTGATTATCTCCGCTGCGACTCCTCAGGTGACTTAATGACCAAGCTGACTTACATCGCCCATGACGGGACCCGATTTGACGTGGACGCCGAGAACGGCTCGACGGTCATGGAAAACGCGATCCGCAATGCGGTGCCCGGCATCGAAGCCGAATGCGGCGGCGCCTGCGCCTGCGCGACCTGCCATGTCTATGTCGACGAGGCCTGGACGGCCGAAGTCGGCGAGCCGGAGGCGATGGAAGAGGACATGCTGGACTTCGCCTACGAGGTCCGGCCGAATTCGCGCCTCTCCTGCCAGATCAAGGTGCGCGACGCACTCGACGGCCTGATCGTCCGCGTCCCCGAACGCCAAGGCTAGAACGCCTGTCGTTTTTCGCAAACGGCCAACCGCTATACCTCGCGGGTTTGTCGCTATTCCGGACGGAAGCGCCACGGCGAAGTCGCCGGGCCTAAACGCTTCGCGCTTATCCTGGAGTTGCTTCCACTCCGGCTGCCCTTCTTCGATTTTGGGGGTGGGCGCTTGGCAGCAGGCCAATGCTCATGCAGTGTCGCGTCATTTCCGGACGAGGCGCCCGCATGACCGATACCATCAAGACAGACGTTCTCATTGTCGGGGCAGGGCCGGTCGGCTTGTTCGCGGTGTTCGAACTCGGCCTGCTCGATTTGAAATGCCACCTCGTCGACATTCTCGACCGCCCCGGCGGGCAATGCGCCGAACTCTATCCGGAAAAGCCGATCTACGACATTCCCGGCTGGCCGATGATCACGGCGCAGGGCCTCGTCGACAAGCTCATGGAGCAGATCCACCCGTTCAATCCGGACTTCACCTTCAACCGCATGGTTTCGAGCCTTGAAAAGCTCGAGGACGGCAGCTTTCGCGTCACGACCGACGAAGGCGAGGTGTTAGAGGCCAAGGTGGTGGTAATCGCCGCCGGCGGCGGTTCGTTCCAGCCCAAGCGCCCGCCCATTCCGGGCATCGAGGCCTATGAAGGCAAGAGCGTCTTTTATTCCGTCAGGCGCATGGAGGAATTCCGCGGCCACGACCTCGTCATCGTCGGCGGGGGCGATTCGGCGCTCGACTGGACGCTCAACCTGCAGCCGGTCGCCAAAAGCGTGACGCTGGTCCATCGCCGCCCGGAATTCCGGGCCGCGCCCGACAGCGTCAACAAGATGTATGCCATGCAGGAGATGAAGCAGCTCGAATTCGTGGTCGGCCAGGTCAGCGGTCTTGCCGGCGCCGACGGCCAGTTGTCATCGGCGACCATCAAGGGCGGCCCGGACGGCGACGTCGAGGTGCCGTGCAGCCGCATGCTGCCGTTCTTCGGCCTCACCATGAAGCTCGGGCCGATCGCCGAATGGGGCCTCAACCTGCACGAAAACCTGATTCCGGTGGATACCGAGAAGTTTCAGACATCGATCCCGGGCATCTTTGCCATCGGCGACATCAACTGGTATCCCGGGAAGCTCAAGCTGATCCTGTCGGGTTTCCACGAAGTGGCTCTGATGGCGCAGGCCGCCAAGCGCATCGTCAGCCCGGGCGAGCGCATCGTTTTCCAGTACACCACCTCGTCGACCAGCCTGCAGAAAAAGCTAGGCGTTCACGATTAATACACGCCGGCTTGGCAGAAAGATGCATTAAAACAAAGACTTGAAACGCGTCGCCTGATCCGGTTCGACGCGACGCGCTTGACGGCGTCATTCCGCCAGCACCGGTGCGGCGTGCTCATCACGGCCGCGCAACGGCTTTTCCGGCATCAATGCCAGCGTAGCCAGCGCCAGGACAAGCGTGATGCCTGCGGTGATGAAGATCATCACGAACGGCATTGCCGATGTCAGCTGGACATGTGTCTGCGAGCCTTCGGTGGCGATGGGCAGGCCAAAGCCAAGCGCGACGGCGCCAAGCATGGCCACACCCAGCGCGCCGCCCAGCGTGCGCAGGAAGGTCAGAACGCCGGTCGCCACGCCGAGATGCGCGCGGTCGACCGCGTTCTGGACCGAGACGGTGCTGACCGGAAAAGTCGTGCCGCTGCCCAGGCCGATCAGCGTCGTCAGGATTTCGACTTCGAGCAGCGAAGCGTTTCCGGCAATGGCGCTGAGCACGGCTAGGCAGACGATTGCCAGACCGACGCCGATCATGGCGATGCGCTTGTAATGGACGAAGCGCGGAATCATGCGCCCGCTGAAGGTGGCGCCGGCAACCGTGCCGAGCAGGAGGCCCAGCATAGCCGTGCCGGATTCGCTGACCGAAAGCCCGACGATCGATTGCAGGTAGATCGGCAGATAGACCGAGGCGCCGATATTCGCCGCCTGCAGCAGGAACATCGACAGCGTGCCGGCGAGAACGATCGGGTTGCTCAGCACCTCGAGCGAGATCAAAGGCTCGGCCGCCTTCAGCAGCCTCAGCGCGAACAAGGCCCAGAACACGGCCGAACAGGCGACCAGCCCAAGGATTTCACGGGAGAACCAGGGATAGGTGCTGCCGCCCCAGCTGAGCGCCAGAAGCAGCAGCGTGGTGGCCACGACCAGGAGCACGGCACCCAACCCGTCGATGCGGTGGTGCTTGGCCGCGATCGGCAGCTTCCTCAGCGGGTTGTTGATGATGGCCATGGCCAGGAAGCCGATCGGCAGGTTGATCCAGAAGATCAGCGACCAGTGTAGGTGTTCGGCAAAGACGCCGCCAAGCAGCGGGCCGGCGACGCTGGCGACCGCCCAGGTGCCGGAAATCCAGGCCGCGTAGCGGGCGCGCTCGCGCGGCGGCACAAGATCGCCGATGACGGTCTGGGCCAGCGCGAAGAGACCGCCGCCGCCGGCGCCCTGGATGGCGCGACCGATGACCAGCACCAGCATGTTGGGAGCGAGCGCGCTGACCAGCGACCCGAGCAGAAAGACGAGGATGGCGCCGTAAATGACGGGACGGCGTCCATAGACGTCGGAAATCTTGCCGTAGAGCGGCGCCATCGCGGTCGCGGTCAAAAGATAGCCGGTGACGATCCAAGGCAGATACTCGGCATGGCCGAGGGCGCGCGCGATCGTCGGCAGGGCGGGGGCGACGATGGTTTGATCAAGGGCCGCCAGCAGCATCGACAACAGCACGCCGCCGATGATGGCATTCTTCTCGCTCTCGCTCATCGGCGGCGCGGCTTTCGGCGCCATCGCCTGTTTCTCGACGGTCTGGTCCATGCGTCATTCTTTCAAAGGCTGATGCTCAGTGCGCCAAAACACACTCCAGCCGGCCCGTAGCGCGTCCGGGCGCCTGTCATCACTTTCGCGATTCGGGGCTCGGGGTGTTTCGAACCCGCTATATGTCGTTCGATATAGGCGGATTTCGACCGCTGCTCGAAAGTTTTTCCGGTCTGGCACCATGCTTGGGCGAAATTGGCCTTCGGCGCGGCCAGCCGCAGGTCAGGGCGGCGGCAGCTGGCCGGCTTGGACGCGCTGCATCCGGTATCGCATCAGCCGAAGGATACGGCTTTCGAAATTGACGCCCTCGACGCGGTCGAAGCGCACCTGGTCCTGATCGTGCATGGCGAGCTCAGCGGCCTGGATCGCGGCGGCCTTGGCCTTTGCCTGCTCGCACGTCTTTTGCGGCGGGGCCGCCTTCAGGGCATCCTCGAGCAATCGGGCATGGTTCTTGGCGATCTCGACATGGCGTTCCTCGTGCCGCTTGATGTCGGCCGAGAGCGTGTCCCAGAAAAGCCTGACATCGGCATCGGACTTGCGCGGGCGCCGCCACTCGGGGAGGATCACCTTGACCTTGACGGTGACGGCCGCGTCGGCAATGCGGCAGGACCCGGCGCTCTGCGCGTAGCTGATGCGGGTGGTAAAGGCCATCTTCGTGGCGCCTGGGTGGCGGGAGCCGGTGCTCTTCACCTCCGGGCCGTTTTTCGACAGCTGGTTTTGAATATCGCCGAGCGTGCGACCGCCGACGCTGAAATAGCTGTAGGTCTTCACCAGATTTGCCGCGCCCGCCGGCAGGGTGGCGAACGTGAGCATCAGGGCGCAGAGCAGGGTTTGCTTCATCATGTTGCCTCTTCACGCACCTTGCTTTAGGGCCGTTGCCGGCGCAACGGAATTGATTTCGCCCGGATCACACATGGTTGATGGACAATGACGACAAGGCGATGGCAGCTGGCGCATGGGCGCTCTCTCGACCTCGGTCAGAAAGCGGTCGTCGTCGGCATCCTCAACGTGACGCCCGACAGTTTCTCGGACGGCGGCCTCTTCATCGAGCCTGACAAGGCGGTCGAACAAGCGCGCCGCATGGTGGAAGAGGGCGCCGCCGTCATCGATGTCGGTGGGGAATCGACGCGGCCTGGTTTTGCCCCGATCACCGCCGAAGAAGAACAGGCGCGCGTGCTGCCGGTCATTGCGGCGCTCGCCGCTTCCGGCGAGGCGCTGATTTCGGTCGACACCTATCGCGAGGATACCGCGTGGCGCGCCGTCGCTGCCGGCGCGCATATCGTCAACGATGTCTGGGGCTTGCAGCGCGAGCCCGGCATCGCGCGCGTCGCAGCCGAGACCGGCGCCGGACTCATCATCATGCATACCGGGCGCGAACGGCAGAAACTGCCAGATGTGATCGAGGACCAGTTCCTGTTCCTGCGCAAATCGCTCGAGATCGCGCGCGCCAGCGGCGTTGCGGCCGGCCAGATCGTGCTCGACCCGGGTTTCGGCTTCGCCAAGGAAACGGCAGAGGAAAATCTCGATCTGATGGCCCGGTTCTCCGAGCTTCAGGCGCTTGGCTTTCCGCTGATGGCGGGGACGTCGCGAAAGCGTTTCATCGGCGGCGTCACGGGACGCGAACCTGCTGAGCGCGGGGTCGGCACAGCGGCCACCAGCGTCATCCTGCGGCTCAAGGGGGCCGATCTTTTTCGCGTCCACGATGTCGCAATCAACGTGGATGCGCTGGCGGTGACCGATGCTATGCTTGCGCGCGAAACCGAGCTTCCTCCCGGACACTGATCATGTACGTCATTCGCATGAAGAACTGTGCCTTTTTCGCCCGCCACGGCGTGCTGGACGAGGAGGAGACGCTTGGCCAGCGTTTCTATGTGGATGCCGAGTTGACCGTCGAGCCCAGCCGGCCGCTGGCGGAGGATTCCATCGAGGACACCGTCAATTACGGCCTCGCCTTCGCGGTTATCGAGAAGATCGTGACTGGACATCGCCGCTTCCTGATCGAGGCGCTGGCGCTGGAGGTGGCGAAGGCGCTGACCGAACGATTTTCGCAAATCAGGAAGGCCGAGATCACGGTGCGCAAACCGAACGCCCCGGTGCCCGGCGTGCTCGATCATGTCGAGGTGACCGTTGTCTGGCCAGAATAGCGCTGTCTATCTCAGTCTCGGCGGCAATCTCGGCGACCCGGCAAAGTCGATGGGCGCGGCATTGCGCATACTGGATGGCGACGACGCAACGCGCGTCACCGCCGTCTCGTCGCTCTACCGCACGCCGCCCTGGGGCAAGCTTGACCAACCCGATTTCCTCAATGCCGCCGCCGCGATCGAGACGTCGCGCTCGCCGCGTGCGCTGCTCGACCTTTGCCTCGACGTCGAGCGGCGGTTGAAGCGCGTGCGCGAGGAGCGCTGGGGCCCGCGCCTGATCGATATAGACATTCTGGTGTTCGGCGACCGGGTGATCCATGAGACCGGGCTCGAAGTGCCGCATCCGCGCATGCTGGAACGAGCCTTCGTGCTGGCGCCCCTGGCCGAGATCGCGCCAGGGCTTTCGGTCGGCGGCAGGAGCGTGTCGGAGCGGCTCGGCGCTGTCGACACGTCCGGGATCGAGCGGCTGCCTTCGGGCCGGGAGTGGTGGTTGGCTTAACGTCGCCTAATTCTCGACAACGAAAGTGCCGTCGGCGTCTTGGTAGACGAACAATTCGACGGCATCGTACTTTTGGCGGTCAGTCGATATCGCCAGGAAACCATGCTCGCCCAAATGCAAGATGACCTCTTGTTTGGTTGATGTAACGCGCTCGATTCCTGCCGCTGTATCGCTCATGCGCAGCGACACCTCCGTATGAACAACGAGCCCTGTCCCGTCGGTGAAAAGAACGCTGATTCCAAACCCCGGTTCGTTCCTTTCGACAGAGCGGATTGACTTGCCAATCATTCGCGCTTCGAAGCTTTTCACAACACGGTTCCCAATCTATGGTTGGCCGGATCAGCCGGAGAAACCACCGCCGTCCAGGAAGGCCTGCTCTTCGGCGGTGGTCGCGCGGCCAAGCATCCGGTTACGATGGGGGAAGCGTCCGAAGCGCTCGATGATCGCCAAATGCTCTTTGGCGTATTTGAGATAGTCCGGCGCTCGCGCGGCGGTGAGCTCCACGGACCGCTGCTGGTCCGCAATCAACTCCGAATGCTCGAAGGGCAAATAGAGGAAAACGCGCAGGCTCTCGTCGAGCACCAGGTCATGCCCAGCCGCGATTGCCTTGTCGGCGAAATACCGGGCCAGAGGATCGGTCGCGTACATGTGGCCGGTGCCGCGGAAGCAGTTGCGCGGGAACTGATCGAGCAGGATCATCAGCGCCAGCGATCCTTCGGGATGCGCGTTCCACTCGTCGCATTCGCGCCGCGCGGCTGCATAATGCAGCTCGAGAAAGCGGCTGCGGAAATCCGCATCGAAGGCGTCGTTCTTCTCGAACCATGCATCCTCGCCGGCATCGCGCCAGAATTTGGTGACGGAAAGCGCTCGCCCATCGAGTTCTGCCATGCGTTGCCCCTCAGTTCTTGGTCTCTGCGCTGTTCAGCACGACGGCGGTCTCCTCGTTCAACGCCCGGCCGGCGCGACGCGGCTGGGTCAGCGGCGTCGGGATCGGCGTGCCGATATTGCCCTTGAGGAAACGCTGGCCGGCGCGCACGCCCTCGGCCAATTGCGTCTCAAAGCGCGCTTCGTCGCGACGGCGGACGTCTTCGATGACCTCGGCCACTTCTTCCGGATCGACGCCAAGCGCCTCCAGCGCGGAGCCGCCGAAGACCAGCGCCGATTCGAAGGTTTCGCGCAGCTGATAGTCGACGCCGGCGCGCACAAGCCGCAGCGCCGTGCCGCGGTCGAAGGCGCGCGCCAGGATGGTGACCAGCGGGAATTCGGCCTTGAGCAACTGCGCGATGCGCACGGCGGCGTCGGGCTTGTCGACGCAGATCAGCACCGCTCGGGCCCGCCCGGCGCCGGCCGCATGCAGGATGTCCAGCCGGGTGCCGTCGCCGTAATAGACCTTGAAGCCGAAATCGGCCGCCGCCTGGATCATCTCCACCTCGTTGTCGATGATCGAGACGTCCATGCCGCGCAGCAAAAGCGGCTGGCTGGCGATCTGGCCGAAGCGGCCGAAGCCGATGATCAACACATTGCCGGTGAGGCCGTCGGCGATGTCGACGCCGTCGAGGGACTGCTCGTCGCGCGGGGTCAGGTAACGCAGCGCCACGATCGCCAAGGGCGTCAGCACCATGGAGATGATGATGATGGCGGTCAGCGTTGCGTTGGCCTGGCCATCAATGATGCCGACCGCGGCGGCGGAGGAATAGAGCACGAAGGCGAACTCGCCGCCCTGCGCCATGAAGACGGCGCGTTCGAGCGCCTCGCGGTGACCGCTCTTGAGAATACGCGCGACGATGTAGATGCCGAGCGCCTTCATCGCCATGTAGGCGACGACATAGATGGCGACCAGCCGCCAGTTCTGGGCAACGACGCCAAGGTCGAGCGACATGCCGACGGCGAGGAAGAACAGGCCGAGCAGGATGCCGCGGAACGGCTCGATATCGGCTTCGAGCTGATGGCGGAAGGTCGATTCCGACAGAAGCACGCCGGCGAGGAAGGCACCCATCGCCATCGACAGGCCGGAGAGCTGCATGGCCAGGGCCGATCCCAGCACCACCAGCAGCGCCGCGGCGGTCATGACTTCGCGGGCGCGGGCGTCCGCCAGGATGCGGAAGAGCGGATTGAGCAGGTAGCGGCCGGCCACGACCAGCCCGACGATCGCGGCAATGCCGATACCGACTTCGCTCAGCCGTTCCGAGAGGCTAGTCTCGGCGCCGCCGGGCGCGAGAAACGCGACCAGCGCCAGCAGCGGCACGATCATCAGGTCTTCGAGCAGCAAGATGGAGACGATGCGCTGGCCTTTTGGCGTGGCGATCTCGCCGCGCTCTTCCAGCAACTGCATGACGATCGCCGTCGAAGTCAGCACGAAGCCGGCGCCGGCAACGAAGGATTGCGCGATAGGAAAGCCTCCGGCCAGTCCGACCAGGGTCAAAAGCACGGCACAGACGCCGGCCTGGAGGGCGCCCAGGCCGAAAATTTCGCGACGCAGCCCCCAGAGCCGCGACGGCTGCATTTCCAGGCCGATGATGAACAGGAACATGACGACGCCGAGTTCGGCGACGTGGAGGATGGATTCCGATTCGGAAAAGATGCGCAGGCCGAACGGGCCGATGACCACGCCGGCGGCGAGGTAGCCGAGGATCGAGCCGAGCCCCATGCGCTTGAAGATCGGAACGGCGACGACGCCCGCGGCGAGCAGCGCCACCACCTGAACCAGATCGCTGCTCGACGCTTCAGCTGCCATGCCTCTTGTCCCTGTGTCTCGCAGCACTCCTTGCATGCACTGGGAGCGAGAGGCAAGGGCGGAGGGCCTGCCAGGAAGGCTGGGGTGCCGTTGAAGCGGCCTTCGCTTGCCTGCCGGACGTTCGGCATCTATATCAACCGAATGCCTGACTATTCGTCCCGATCGTCCTCGGCGCCACATATCCCGATGGATGCGCTCAGCGAAGTCCTGCAAGACTTTCGCTTGAGTGGCGTCAACTATGGCCGCTGTGAACTCCGACATCCATGGAGCATCGCCTTTCCGCAACAACCGCTGCTTCGCTTTCACTTTGTCGGCCAAGGTCCATGCTGGATTTATACCGAAGCGGAGGGCTGGCAGGAGTTGCGCGATGGCGATCTGGCGCTGCTGCCGCAAGGCATTGGCCATCGGCTGGCCAGTGCGCCGGACGTTGTTGGCGACTCGCTCGAGGGTTGCCAGGTGACCAAGTTGGGGAGCAATGTCTGCGAAGTGGTGCGGGAAGGGACGGGGGCGACAAGCACTCTTTTCTGCGGCTCCATGGCCTTGGGCGCTTGTGCGCTTAACCCATTGATCACGTTGATGCCGCCTATCATCAAAGGGTGCGACGTAGCTGGCAATGACCCGGTAGTTGGTCCTTTGCTGGCGGCTATGACGGCGGAGGCCGCGCAACCGCAGATGGGCAGCGCCACCATCTTGTCGCGTATGGCGGACTTGCTGACAGCCCGGCTCATCCGCTGCTGGGTCAATTGCACTGGAGCCTCGACCACCGGTTGGCTCGCCGCTATCCGCGACCCCCATATCGGCCGCGCGCTGGCAGCCATGCACCGAGACCCCGGCCATAACTGGACCTTGGAAAGCCTTGCCGCCCTGGCAGGCCAATCGCGCTCGATTTTCGCCGAGCGCTTCAGCGCTGTATTGGGGGAAGGCGCGGCCCGCTATCTCGCCCGTTTGCGTATGCAGCTTGCCCGCGAGTTGTTGGGGCAAAACGGCTTGTCGGTTGCCGAGGTCGCCACCCGATTGGGCTACGATTCCGAAGCATCTTTCGCGCGTGCGTTCAAGCGCATCACCAATGTCTCGCCGGGCGTTGTGCGTCGCTCAATTTCCGGACGAATGGACATGGATTTCGGATTTTAGGATACATATCATCCGGAAGGACTCGTCTATGAATATCTCCAATCCTTGGAGATCATTCAGTGACAGACACAACATTACAGCTTGAAGACGCGACGATAGATGCCGGTGCGCCAGCCGCGTGGAGCGCGGCCACCTGGTTCGCGGTCATTTCATTGGCGGCTACCAGCTTTGCTCTGGTGTCAGCGGAATTCCTGCCGGCAGGTCTGCTGACGCCAATGGCGCGCGACCTCGGCATCAGCGAGGGAACGGCCGGACAGGTCGTCACCGCCACCGCTTCCATCGGCGCCGTGACGGCCATGTTGAGCAATGTTCTCATCGGCCGATTGAACCGCAAGACGGTGATGGTTGGCCTCTGCGCCTTGGCGGTCGGTTCCAATATTCTTGCAGCGCTGGCCCCCAATTTCTGGCTGTTGCTGTTAGGCAGGGCCGGGCTCGGAATCTCTATCAGCGCCTTCTGGGCACTTTCGGTTGCCGTCGTGGCCAGGCTGGTGGGCGCCAATGCGACAGGTCGAGGCATGGGTATCGTCACCCTCGGCGTCTCGCTTGCTACCATCGCCGCACCGTCGATGGGCGCGTTGATCAGCGACTGGCTGGGATGGCGCAGTGCCATGGCCATGACAGCGGGACTGGCTGTGGTTGCCATGCTGCTGCAGTTGCTGAGCCTGCCGACCTTGCCTGCAACAGCCAGCAATAGTCTTGCGGACGTATTTCGGCTGACACGGCGGCGCGGCATTCAACTCGGCATGCTTGCCATTCTTTTGCTGATGACGGGGCATTTCGCCGGCTCTGTCTATGTGCGCCCCTTCCTCGAACACGTGACGCTCCTTGCAACCGGGCCGATTGCGCTGGCTTTGCTCGGATTTGGCATCGCCGCCGTGATCGGCAACGTTGCCGGCGGCCGCATGGCCGACGCCAATATCCGCTTCGCTCTGGTGGTTACTGCAGCGTTGATGGCGTTCGCGGGGTTGGCATTGGTGCTTTGGGGCGTGCACATCGGCGCCGCCTTCGGCTTCGTCACGCTTTGGGGCCTGGCCTTCGGCATGGGGCCGGTGGTGCTGCCGACCAATCTGTCCCGTGCGGCACCTGATGCGCTGGAAGCAGCTGGCAGCCTGATGGTCGTCTCTTTCCAGGTGGCCATCACCACCGGCGCGGTTGTCGGCGGCTATGTCGTGGACACCTATGGCGCCACGGGGCCTTTGACCCTCACCGCCGTCCTTGCCGTAGCGACCGTGGTGCTGGCTCTGCTGCAGCCTCGCGGGTGAACTTTGCTCCAGCTGATACAGGCGGGCTGAATCCGGAACGCCGCGATATTGCCACTCCGTTACACAAGTTTACGCGGCCCGGTTGTTGCGTGCCGATACAATCAGCGGTTATGGCACGTTCGGCTTCGGCCATCGGAGGCAGCGGCGATGGGCGGCTGCCTTTTTTGAGGAGATGATTGATATGAAGAAGTTTTTGCTCGTTGCCGTGGGTGTTGCGGCGCTGGCTGGTTCCGCGTGCTCCAAGGGACCTGAATGCACGCAGGAAATCGCCGCCAAGAAGGCACAGGACATGGCCGCCGCGCTGCAGGCGGCGATCACCAAGGATCCGAGCAAGGCGGCCGACCTGACCGCCAAGGTGCAGGCCGTGACGACGAAGTATCAGGGCGCGACCACGCTCGACGAAGCCTGCAAGGCCTATGACGAGCTGACCGCCACCATCAAGGGTTGAGCGCAGCCGTCGACAAATGCGAAGGCGGTGGCCGGACGGCCGCCGCCTTTTTGTTTGTGCGTCGCTTGGGTCAGCGCAATTTGCCGAGATGCCCTAAGCGATGGCCATTGCCCGCTTATGGTCGGCGATCTCGGCGAGCAGCCAATCCTGGAACAGGCCGGTGCCCGGCTTGTTTCCGATGCTTCGGCGCTGATGCAGGTAGATGCCGGCCGGATAGGTGTGGCGGGCGCTGAAGGGGGCGACGAGCTTGCCTTGCTGCAGAAGGTCTTGCGCCATGATCGTGTCGGCGAGCGCGATGCCGGCGCCGTTCATCGCCTCGCGCATGATCAAGGTGCAGTCATCGAGGGTCGTGCTGGATTTCGGCGTGGTGTCCAGGACGCCTTCCTGCTCCAGCCACCGCTTCCAGCGCATGGTCTCGCATTCGTGGATCAGGTGATGATTGACGAGATCGGCTGGCGTTCTGAGCGGTACCGGCCCCTCCAGCAGCGAAGGCGCGCAGACCGGCGTCAGAACCAATGGGACCAGCAGCGTCAAGGCCGGGCCGGCCTTGTAGACGAACTCGTCGACAATGGCCAAATCGAAATTGGCCCGCTTGCCGGACGTCGAGATCTCCAGGTCCACGGACGGGTGCAGCTTGCGGAAATTCGGCAACCGGTCCGCCAGCCAAAGGTTCAAGACCACCGGCACGCAGAGAACCCTGACACGCTGGGTCCTGCCGTGACCCGGGCCGTGGGCGAAGCTGACGTCGTCGGTGGCGCGCCAGATGGCCTCGAATGCCTCCGAGAGAGAGCGCGCGTAATACGAGCCCCTGGTGGTCGGGGTGATCTGGCGAAAGCCGCGCTCGAACAGGTCCTGTCCCAGGTTTCTTTCCAGTGCACGGATGTGGCGGCTGATGGCCGAGGGCGTCAGGTGCAGCTCTTCCGCCGCATCCTTGATGCTGCCGAGGCGCGCGGCGGCCTCGAAAGCGCGCATGCCATTGAGTGAGGGCAGGGCCATTGGCCAATCATGAATTGTCAGTTGAGTTTTTGTCAATCGACTTGGGCAAAATTGGCGTTTGATCGCCTGGCCGGTTCGGGGATACCCAAAAGACAAGAGCGACTAAGTCGCCTTAAGAAAACGCCTATTTGGGAACCTCGGTATCATTCCACCAAGGGCGGCGACCGGTTTGGCCGGCTCGCACCAGTGGAGAGCGGAGCTTTGCGCGTGACGCGAGCGGCCGGTCGCGCCGGAGTTGCCCGCAAAGGGAGAACGCCTGCCAATGCCTCAATCGCCAGTGCCTGTCTTCGAAGCGACGGACGAGATTTCCGCGGAGGCCTCTGTCGTCGTGATCTTGAGAACGGCCCAAACGGGCTTTGGTCCTCGGGCGGCGGCACTGGACGCTGAAATGGGCGGAATTCTGTCCCGTGCCTGTTCCGATCCTGCCGCGTTAGCCGAATCCGGCACCTGCATCGACGTGATCGCTCCGCAATCGGTATTGGCCCGGCGCGTGATCGTTCTGGCCTTGGGCAAAGCAGAGGCCTTGGACGCACTCTCGCTGGCGCGCGCCGGCGGTTTGCTTGCCGCGCATCTGGAAGGCAAATGCGAATGCGCGGCCACGCTTGTGCTTGACGCCATTCCCGGCGTCGACCTGCCGGCAGCGGAAATGCTGGCGCGGGTCGCGCTCGGCATGCGGCTGCGGCGCTATCGCTTCGACATGCGCAACCGGCGGCAAGGGGCTGGGGCGGATAGAACCCTGCGGGTGCAATTGATCGGCGCGGCCGGCCCGGACGTCAACGCGGCGCTGGCGCGGACCAACGCCATAGCGGACGGTGTCGAATATGCGCGCACGCTGGTCAACCTGCCGCCGAACCATCTCCACCCCGACAATTTCCATGATCATCTGGAGCCGCTGCGCGAGGCCGGCATCGATGTCGAGATCCTCGACACGGCGCGGCTGAAGGAACTCGGCATGAACGCGATCCTGGCCGTCGGGTCAGGTTCGTCGCGACCGCCGCGCGTCGCGGTCCTGCGCTACCGCGGCAAGGGTGCTCCCGCACAGCCATTGGCCTTCGTCGGCAAAGGCGTCTGCTTCGATTCAGGCGGCCTGTGCATTAAGCGTGGCGAGCAGATGTTCGACATGAAGGCCGACATGGGGGGCGCCGCCGCCGTGGTCGGCCTGTTGATCGCGCTGGCCCGGCAAGGCAGCCCGGTGCATGCCATCGGCGTTCTCGGCATTGCCGAGAACCTGCCGTCCGGCACTGCGGTCAAGCCGCGCGACATCATCACGACGGCGTCGGGGCAGACCGTCGAGGTGTTCGACACGGACGCGGAAGGGCGGCTCATTCTGGCCGATTGCCTCTATTATGCCGCTTCGCGCTTCAACCCGTCGGTGATCGTCGATCTGGCAACGCTGACCTATTCGGTGATGCGCGGCCTAGGCTCGGTATTCGCCGGTCTTTTCAGCACCGACGACACGATCGCCTCACGCATGATCGCGGCCGGGGAGAAGGTCGGCGAGCGGTTCTGGCAGTTGCCGCTCGACCGGGCCTATGACAAGGGACTGCAATCGCCCTTCGCCGATATCCGGCATCACGCCAAGGACATGGAAGACGGCGACGCGCCCTATGCCGCGGCCTTCCTGCGCAATTTCACGGAAGACCGTCCCTGGGTGCATCTCGACATTGCCGGCAAGGAGCTGGCCGACAAGGATCAGCCGCTAGGCCGAGAGGGCGCTACGGCTTTCGGTGTGCAGATGCTGGAAGAGTGGTTGCATTCCGGCCGGGCGGCGAACTAGGCGACAACAGCATGTCTTCAACCACGCAGGGAACCGGTATGTCGTCCGAGATCGTCAGCAAGGAAGGTCGGGCCGGCTTCGGCGCCTATGAAACCTGGTACCGGATCAGCGGTGAGCTGGACGCCGGCAAGGCTCCGGTCGTGATCCTGCATGGCGGCCCGGGCGCCGCGCATAATTACGTCGACGCCTACAAGCTTCTTGCCCGAGACGGTCGCGCCGTCGTCCACTACGACCAGCTTGGCTGCGGCAACTCCACCCTGCTGCCGGAAAAAGGCGCCGATTTCTGGACACCCAAGCTCTTCGTCGACGAACTGGAAAACCTCGTCGACCATCTCGGCATCCGCGGCGGCTTCCACGTGCTCGGCCAGAGCTGGGGCGGCATGCTGGGCGCCGAATATGGCGTCGCCCGGCCGAAAGGCCTGAAGTCGCTGACCATCGCCAACTCGCCGGCTTCCATGAAGCTTTGGGTGGAGGAGGCCAACCGGTTGCGCGCCGACCTGCCCAAGGACGTGCAGGAGACGCTGACCCGTCACGAACAGGCCGGCACGACGGACGATCCGGCCTATCAGGCGGCGACGATGGTGTTCTACGAGCGGCATGTCTGCCGGGTGGTGCCGTTCCCGCCCGAGGTGACGGAGACTTTCGCCCAGATCGTGCGCAACCCGACGGTCTACAATGTGATGAACGGCCCGAACGAGTTCCACGTCATCGGAGCGCTGAAGAGCTGGAGCATCATCGACCGCCTGCCGGCCATCGAGGTTCCCACACTGATCATCTCCGGCCGTCACGACGAAGCCACGCCCGCGACCGTGCAGCCCTTCAAGGACGGCATCAAGGGATCGCGCTGGCAGATATTCGAGCATTCCAGCCACATGCCGCATGTCGAGGAGCAGGATCTGTGCATGCGGGTGGTGGGAGACTTCCTGGACCACAACGACAACTGAAAAAAGGGGAACTATGACATGAAGAAGGTTCTTTTGGCGGCGTCGGCCGCGGCATTGCTGGCCGGCTCGTGGCTGGCTCCGGCGCAGGCCGAATATCTCAAGGAGCACCGAGGCGGCACCATTCGCCTCCTCGCCCGATCGGCGGCCGGAACGCTCGATCCGCATATCAATTACACGGACCAGGGCTGGCAGATGTACCAGCCGATCTATGACGGCCTGGTCGCTTTTCGCAAAGCCGAAGGCGTCGAAGGCTTCAGCGTCGTTCCCGACCTGGCCGAGGCCCTGCCGCAGGTCAGCAATGACGGCAAGACCTTCACATTCAAGCTGCGCAAGGGCATCAAGTTCTCCAACGGCCAGGATCTTGGCTTGAAGGACGTCGTCGCCTCCTTCCAGCGCATCTTCAAGATTTCCGGGCCGACGTCGGGCACCTTCTATGCCGGCATCGTCGGCGCCGACAAATGCCTGGCCGACGCCAAGAGCTGCACGCTGGAAGGCGGCGTTGTCGCCGACGAGGCGGCGGGCACCATCACCATCAACATCACCAAGCCGGATGCCGAGCTGCTCTACAAGCTGGCTTTGCCGCATGCCGTGATCCTGCCGGCCGACACGCCAGCGGAGGACATGGGCTCCAAGCCGATCCCCAGCACCGGCGCCTACATGATCTCGGCCTTCGATCCCAACAAGGGCATGACGGTTTCCCGCAATCCGAATTTCAAGCAGTGGAGCGAAGAAGCCCAGCCGGATGGTTATCCGGATGTCGTCCAGTATGATTTCGGCCTGTCGGAAGAGGCAGCCGTCACGGCGATCCAGAACGGCGAGGCGGACTGGATGTTCGACGCGCTGCCGAGCGACCGTCTCGGCGAACTTGGCAGCAAGTCCATGGACCAGTTGCACATCTCGCCGCTTTCGGCATGGTGGTACGCGCCGCTGAACACCCGCCTCGCGCCGTTCGACAACGAAAAGGCCCGCCAGGCTGTCGCCTATGCCGTCGACCGCAACACGCTGGTCAAGCTGTTCGGCGGCAAGGTGCTGGCTTCGCCGGTCTGCCAGGTCCTGCCTCCGGACTTCCCCGGACATGAGGACTATTGCTCCTTCACCAAGAATCCGGGCGCCAAATGGTCGGCTCCGGACGTTGACAAGGCCAAGCAGCTCGTCGAGGAATCGGGCACGAAAGGCCAGAAGGTGACCATCATCGTCGAGGATACCGCCATCTCGCGGTCAATCGGCGTCTATCTGCAGAGCGTGCTGACCAACATCGGCTACGTCGCCGACGTCAAGCCGATCTCGTCCAACCTGCAGTTCACCTATATCCAGAACACCAACAACAAAGTGCAGATGTCCGTCACTCAGTGGTACAAGGATTATCCCGCGGCTTCGGACTTCCTGAACATCCTGTTCAGCTGCGCGTCCTACCGCGAGGGTTCGGATGCTTCGATCAACATTTCCGGCTTCTGCGACAAGGATATCGACGCCCAGATGCAGAAGGCGCTGGACCTCGGCGTAACCGACCAGAAGGCGGCCGACAAAATGTGGGCCGAAATCGACAGGCAGGTCACGGACAAGGCGCCGGCGGTCGGTCTCTTCACGCCGAAGCGGCTTGATTTCGTCAGCAAGCGCATCGGCAATTTCAAGTTCAACCCGCAGTTCAACTGGATTGTTACCCAATCCTGGGTGCAGTGAGGGGCCTGGGTGCAGTAACGAACCGCGGAAGGCACATCCCGGTGTCCAGCCAAGTCGCCGCCATGCCGCGCAAGACGCGAGGGCCCTGGGCCGTCGCGTTTGCGAAGCTGGCTACGGACAGGGCCGCCATGGCGTCCCTGGCCGTGTTCCTGCTCATCGTTCTCGCCTGTTTCAGCGCGCCTCTCTATGCGAAATGGGCGGGCACCGACCCGTTCGCCTCGACGCTCGACGCCGTCATCCAGATCGACGGCGCCGACGTTCCGGTGATGGAGCAGTCGACCGAGGGGCTGGGGCTAGGCTACACGCCGATCGGCCCGACCTGGCGGCTCGGCAACTATTTTCTCGGCGCTGACAGCCAGGGCCGCGATGTCATGGCTCGGTTGCTCTATGGCGGGCTCAACTCGCTTTTGATCTCCGGCGCGGCCACCATCTTCACGCTTATCTTCGGCACGCTGGCGGGGCTGATCGCCGGCTATTTCGGCGGCGTAACCGACACGGTCCTGTCGCGCTTGCTGGACGTCCTTTGGGCGTTTCCGATCTATCTTCTGGCGATTTCGCTTTCCATCGTCACCATCGCGCAAGGCATCTCGATCGGCCCGATCGAGATCCAATCGGGCAGTCTGTGGCTGCCGATCATTATCATCGGCATCGTCTACGTGCCCTATGTGGCGCGCCCGATCCGCGGGCAAGTCCTGGCATTGCGCCACAGCGAGTTCGTGCACGCCGCGATCAATCTTGGCGTGCCGGGCTGGCGCATCCTGTGGCGTGATATCCTGCCCAACATCACCACCACGCTCATCGTCTTCGTGCCGTTGATGATGGCGCTCAACATGCTGACGGAATCGGCGCTGTCGTTCCTGTCGATCGGCGTGCAGCCGCCGGCGGCGAGCTGGGGCACCATCATCCAGGACGGGCAGGCGCTGCTTTACACCCGGCCGCTGGTGGCGCTGGTGCCCGGGCTGGCGATCGCGGTTTCCGTCATGGCGCTCAACGTCTTCGGCGACGGCCTGCGCGATGCGCTCGACCCGCGCTCCAAGGTCCGGCTGGGGCGCGACTGATGATCTACGCCATCCTGCGCCGTTTCGGTCAGATGCTGTTCGTGATGTTCGGCATCTCGGTCATCGTCTTCCTGATCTTCTTCGCGACCCCGGGCGCCGATCCGGCCGCGCGCATCGCCGGCCGCAATGCTTCGCCGGAAGTACTAACAGCGGTGCGCCACAGCTTCGGCTTCGACCAACCGCTCTATGTGCAATACACGCGGATGATGGAGAAGATCTTCGTCACCGGCGATCTGACCTCCTTCGTCAATCGCGGCTGGAAGGTGGTGCCGGCCGTGCTGGATTCGATCCCGGTGACGCTTTCGCTGGTGTTCGGGGCGGCGATCCTTTGGGTGGTTGTCTCCATCGTCATCGGCATCGTCGCCGCGGCCACGCGCGACAGCTGGCTGGACAAGCTCTTGATGGCATTGGGCCTGCTCGGCATTTCAATGCCGGTCTACTGGCTGGGCGAGGTGATGAACCTGATCACCCAGAGCCGTTATCACGACAGCTGGGCGTTCTCCTGGGTGCCGCCGCTCGGCTACAAGAATTTTTCCGACGATCCCAAGGGCTGGTTCCTGACGCTGGTCATCCCATGGATCACGCTCGCCATCCTCTATATCGGCATCTACGGGCGCGTGCTGCGCGCCGCCATCATCGAATCCCTGCAGGAGGACTATATCCGCACGGCCCGCGCCAAGGGCCTGTCGGAGACCCGCATCCTGCTTCGTCATGCGCTGCGCACCTCGCTCATCGCCTTCGTCACCTTGTTCGGTCTCGACTTCGGGGCCTTGGTGGGCGGCTCGGCCTTGCTGACTGAAGTGGTGTTCGGTCTGAATGGCATCGGCAAGCTCACCTATGACGCGCTGCAGAACCTCGACCTGCCTATGATCATGGCAACGGTCATGTACGCATCGATGTTCGTGGTCATCGCCAACGCGGTGGTCGATTTCGTCTACATCCTTCTCGATCCGCGCCTGAGGGCATCATGATACTGTCGGTGCGCGATCTTAGAGTATCCTTCCGCACCAATGAGGGGCTGGTGCGCGCCATCGACGGCGTTTCCTTCGACCTCGAGGAAAGCGAGATCCTTGGCGTCGTCGGCGAATCCGGATCGGGCAAGACGGTGTCGCTGCTCGCCGTGATGGGGCTCATCACCGACCCGAACGCGGTCATCGATGGCTCGATCCGCTACAAGGGCCGCGAGCTCGTCGGCTTGCCTCCGCGCGAACTGAGGCGCCTGCGCGGCAACGAGATCGCGATGATCTTTCAGGATCCGATGACGGCGCTGACGCCGGTCTACACCATCGGCTGGCAGATCGCCGAGCAGATCCGGGCGCATCGCGGCGTCAGCAAGGCCAAGGCGATGCAGCGCGTGGAACAGTTGCTGGCGGAGGTGAATTTCCCCAACCCGCATGAGGCGATGTCGCGCTATCCGCACCAGCTTTCGGGCGGCATGCGGCAGCGGGCGGTGATTGCAATGGCCTTGTCCTGCGATCCGGCGCTGCTGGTGGCGGACGAGCCGACCACTGCGCTCGACGTCACCGTGCAGGCCGGCATTCTCGACCTCGTGCGTAAGCTGCGTGCGACGCATAAATCGGCCGTGGTCTTCATCACGCATGACATGGGCGTGGTCTCCGAACTCGCCGACCGGGTCATGGTCATGTACGCCGGGCGCGTTGTGGAGCGCGGCACCCGCACGGAACTGTTTTCCGATCCGCGACATCCCTATACACGCGCGCTGCTTGGCTCGATCCCGCCGCTGACAGGCGACAAACCGCGTCGCCTGCCGGCCATCCCCGGTTCGCCGCCGTCGCTGCTGCGGCTGCCGCAAGGCTGCGCCTTCGGCCCGCGTTGCCCGGTTCGCTACGAGCCTTGCGAGGCCGACAAGCCAAGTCTCGGCAGCGGCGCGCATGCCGCCGCATGCTTTCGGGAGGCACAGGCATGAGCGAGCCGATGACCGATACAGATCGCCCGATCCTCGAGACGCGTTCGCTGGCAAAGCGCTTTTCGATCGGCAGCCGCTTTTCCGCCGAAGGCAGGCGAACCGTCCATGCGGTCGACAATGTTTCGCTGACCGTGCGGCGCGGCGAGACGGTCGGGCTGGTCGGCGAATCGGGATGCGGCAAGTCCACGCTGGCGCGCTGCCTGGTGAGGCTCCACGACATCACCGACGGCAAGCTTCTGTTCGAAGGCGACGACATCACCTCAAAGTCGTTGTCCGAACTCCGGCCGCTGCGGCGGCGCCTGCAAATGGTCTTCCAGGATCCGTCGGCCTCGCTCAATCCGCGCCGGCGCGTCGGCGACCTTGTGGCCGAGCCGCTGCGCATCCATGGCAAGCTCCCGTCTGCCGAGATCAAAAAACGTGTCGCCGGGCTGTTCGAGCTGGTCGGACTGCTGCCGGACCATGTGATGCGCTATCCGCACGAGCTCTCCGGCGGTCAGCGCCAGCGCGTCGGCATAGCGCGGGCGATCGCGTTGAACCCCGACCTTGTCGTGCTGGACGAACCTGTCTCAGCCCTCGACGTGTCGGTACAGGCCCAGATCGTCAACCTGCTTGCCGACCTGCAGGAGAAGCTGAAGCTCACTTATATCTTCATCGCCCACGATCTCTCGGTGGTGCGCCAGATCTCGACCCGCATCGCCGTGATGTATCTCGGCTCGATCGTCGAAGAGGGACCGGCGGAAGAGGTATTTGCCGCACCGGCCCATCCTTACAGCCAGGCGCTGATCTCGGCGGTTCCCGTCGTCGAGACGACGCCCGGCGGGACACGCAAGCGCATCATCCTCGCCGGCGACGTGCCGAGCCCGCTCAAGCCTCCGTCGGGATGCCGCTTTCACCCGCGATGCCCGATCGCGGCGGAACGCTGCCGCTCGGAGCGGCCGGAATTGAAGGAATATCGTCCAGGCCGCAAAGTGGCCTGCCACTTTCCGACGCTGACCTGATCTAGTGCCGGATGGCTGGCCGGCCGCGTTGGAGGAAAGCGCCCCCGCTGGCCGGATCAGTTCTTGGCGATGGCGCCGACTTCGACCGAATCGACCCGCTTCAGGCTCATGCCGATCACCGGCACCAACTGTTTGTCGACACGCACGGCCACCGTCACGGTCATCGAATTGTCGTCAGGAACGCGGGCCTGCATGACGCCGTTCAGCTGCTTGCGGTTGATGGTGAACACGACCTTCTGGGCATCGACGACATTGCCGCCGACGATATCCATTCCGTTGCCGGTCGAGCCGCCCATGAAGCTGCCCCGGTAGCCATCGCGGCCCTTGCGCTCGACGCTTGCCGACATCTTTTGCGTGAACACCCCGACCCGACAGTTGCCGTCGAGCGTCATGCCGAGCTTGCCGTCCGGGGTCGAGCCATTGAAATCGCAGGTGAATTTGGTGCCCTTGTACTTGCCGGCGATGATCTCGCCGGGGCCCACCCATCTGCCTTCGACGGAGCGGAAAAACTGCTTGTCCGGCTCTGCCCCAAAAGCCTTTTCGACGAGGCCGAGCGGCGCGGCGATCGCAACGCTGGCAGTCAGCACGCAGGACAGGATTACGCTTCTCATCGACGACACCCGGCACGAAAGAGTCTTATCTTGGGACCTGGCTGACCATGAAGAAGATTGGTTAATGCTTCGTCACTGGCGACGGTTTTGGCGTTTACCCTATTGCTCCGTCTGACCGTCCTTTTTTGCCGCGAACGACGTCAGCGCCGAGAGGAAATCCCCAAGGCCGGGGCGCTTCACGGCGATGAACGGCAAGGGCCGCGCCGTTTCCATCGCCGCGATGCCGATGCGCGCCGTCATCATGCCGTTGACCACGCCTTCGCCGAGCTTGGCGGAGAGTTTCGCGGCGAGGCCGTGGCCGACGATCTGCTGCACGAAACTGTCGCCGACCGCGATCGAGCCGGTCACCGCCAGATGTGCGAGCACGCCGCGCGCCAGGCGGAAGAAGCCGAGCGTGCCTGGACGGCCGCCGTAAAGCTCTGAAAGGCGCCGGATCAGCCGTCCGGCCTCGAACACGACATAGGCGATGTCGACCAGCGCGCGGGGGCTGACCGCCGTTATCAGGGACACGCGCTTCGCGGCCTCGAGAACCATGATCTTGGCGCGCGCATCGAGAGGCGACAGGATCTCGGTCTCGGCGAGCCGCACCAGATTGGCGCCGTCGATGATCTCGCCGCGTAGTTCGGCAAGTGAACGCCGGCCAGCCGCGGTTTCGGGCTTTGCGGCCACAAAGGCCGAGAGCTCGTCGACGAGGGCGCGCGCCGCCTTGGGATCGTCGCGCGCCACCGCGTCCAGGGCCCGTTTCTGCATCTTTTCGACTTCGGCAAGGCGGGCGATGGCGAGGAATTCGCGGATGAGGATGACGAGCAGCGACAGCAGCGCGATCGCCACCATGCCTGCGGCGACCCAGCCAAGCCACTCGGCCCGCGCAAACAGATCGCGGATCAACTGGTCGGCCCACAGGCCGACCGCCAGCGAGACGAGCGCGCCAACAGCGCCAAAAAACAGCCGGGCCAGAAGTGAACGTTTTCTCGGCGCCGTTGCCGGCGGCGGGGCCGCGGCCTCGACATCCTGTTCGTCGAAGACGTCGACTTCCGAAGGGATCACCACCGCCACATCGGCCCTTGCGGTGCGTGGCCGGCGCGCCAGCGGTTCCTCGCCGATGCGGCCCCGCGGTGCTTGCGGCCTCGGCTCAGCCTCGGGCTCGATGCGGAAGGCCGCCGGTTTGCGGGGCGCGGTCATGCCAGACGATCTCCAATCAGGAACTGCAGCGCGCGGTCGAGCCTTATATGCGGCAAGGACAAGGTGACGCCTTCGGCGGTGCGCTCTAGCTTCGGCGGTCGAAAGCGCACGAAGCGGATCGCCGGTTCGTCGATGTCCGGCGACGATCCCGAAACATCGAACACCGCATCGACCTTTTCCGGCAAATCGCCTGGGAATATGGCGGTTTCAGTCTTTCCGTCGAATGCCTCGCCGTCGATCCTTTCGCCCTTCAAGGGTGTGCCGATGATCACCGGCAGGGTCTCGCGTCCCTGTTTGACCGTGCCCTCGCGAGTCGAGCGAACCGCGGCCATGGCGGCGACATCGACGGCGGCGCCGCTGAAATTCGCCCTTGCGAGCGCACGGTCGGTCAGCCGGCGCACGATCGCCTGCAGCCGGTCATGGCTTTCGTGATGCAAATGGTCGGCCTTGGTCGCGGCCACCAGAATGCGGTCGATGCGACGCGAGAAGAAGTCGGTCAGGAAATTGCCCCGTCCGGGCCGGAAGCAGGACAGGATCTCGGTGACGGCGCGCTCCAGATCGGCCATGGCGGCCGGGCCGGCATTGAGCGCCTGCATGGCGTCGATCAGCACGATCTGCCGGTCGAGACGCGTGATGTGCTCGCGGAAGAACGGTTTGACGACATGCGTCTTATAGGCCTCGTAGCGGCGCTCCATCATCGCCTGCAGCGACCCGGAGCGGGGCCGGCCCTCGGAAAGGGTCATTAATGGCGCGAAGGTGAGCGCCGGCGAGCCTTCGAGATCGCCAGGCATCAGGAAACGGCCGGGCGGCAATGTCGACAGTGCTCGCTCGTCCAGCTTGCAGGCCGTGAGATAGGCGGCAAAGCTTTCGGCCAGCCGCCGCGCCGTCATCTCGTCGGCGTCGGCATCGGGATTGATGGTGAATGCCAGCTCACGCCAGGCTTGCGACAGGTCGGAGCGGACGGGCAGCGCGGCTAGCTCGACCGCCTCGCGCGAAAAATCGGCGAAGGATTTGCCGAGCAGCGGCAGGTCGAGCAGCCATTCGCCGGGATAATCGACGATGTCGACAGATAGTTTTCCGGCTGAAAACAGGCGGTTCCAGCCGGAAGCCGACTCATATTCGATGGTGAGCCGGAGTTCGGAAATGGCGCGGGTGGAGTCCGGCCAGACGCGGTCGTTCACCAGCGCCTCGACATGGTCTTCATACTGGAAGCGTGGAACGGCATCGTCCGGCTGCTCCTCGAGGCAGGCGCGGGCAATGCGGCCCGACTTCTGTGCTTCGAACAGCGGCAGGCGTCCGCCATGGATGAGGTTGTGGACGAGGGCGGAGATGAACACCGTCTTGCCGGCGCGGGACAGGCCGGTGACGCCCAGGCGCAAGGACGGAGAGAAGAGCCCGGTGGCGCGGCCGGACAAGGTGTCGAGCGCAATCCTGGCCTCGTCGGTAAAGCTGGTCAGCGATGATGCCAAATCGGGCCTCGGGTTGCGTCAGCGCCCGATATAGGCGTTGGGCCGCGCGTTTGAAATGGCCTCAGAGGTCGGCGGGCGTGAGAAAGGCTTCGAGATAGCCGTTGCCCTGCGCCGCTTCGGCAAGGTTGCCGGGAAAGCGCACCACCGCCAGGCCGGAGGTCGGAAAACCGTGGTTCATCATCCCGCGCGCGGCCTCCTCGCCGTCGCCCGACACCGCCAACGCCAGATCTTCAGTCATGGGGTTGTGGCCGATCACCAGCAACTGGTCGGCGGCGCCATTGCTGCGGATGATATCGAGATAGCCGGCGGCATCCTCGCTGTAGAGCGTGTCGAAAAACAGGACCCGGCCGGTGTCGGTACGCCCCGCCAGGCCTTCCAACGTCTGCCGGGCCCGTTTGGCGTTGGAACAAAGGGTGACGTCCGGTACGTAATTGCGGGCCCGCATGGCCTCTCCGATCGCTTCGGCGTCGGCCATGCCCGATTCGTCGAGCGGACGGTCGAAATCGCGGACGCCGGGCAGCGCCCAACCGGCTTTGGCATGCCGCAACAGATAAAGTTTGCTCAACCGGACCCCCATAGCGCCGCCTTCCCGGCAAAGTGCGATTAGTCACCAGAACCATGTCACGCACAATGGCCGGCGCCTGCAACTGCAACAAATCATGCGCGAATTCGTTGTCCGCCGTTGAAACAATGTCGTCGCTCGGGCCGCCGATGCGATACTAACAATTGCGTGAAACTGTCGCCGATAGCGCTTGTGCAGCCTCTTGTCCCCGAATATATAGGCGCCAAATTTGGGGTTGTTGGGTGAGTCGAATGAACGACATCGTTACCGCCGATTACGTACCCTCCGAAGACGAGCCGTTCATGAACGAACGGCAAAAATCGTACTTCCGCCAAAAGCTTATCACCTGGAAGAACGACATTCTCCGCGAAGCGCGCGAAACTCTCGAAATCCTGCAGCAGGAAAACGCCAACCATCCCGACCTAGCCGATCGTGCCTCCTCGGAAACAGACCGCGCCATCGAATTGCGCGCCCGCGATCGCCAACGCAAGCTCATCTCGAAAATCGACTCCGCGCTCCAGCGCATCGACGAAGGCACCTACGGCTATTGCGAGGAGACCGGCGAACCGATCGCGCTGAAGCGGCTTGACGCACGCCCGATCGCGACGCTCTCGATCGAGGCGCAGGAGCGCCACGAGCGCCGTGAGAAGGTCTATCGCGACGATTGACGCGAAGCGACTAGCAAGGAACGTCAAAAATGGCCGGATTTCCGGCCATTTTTGTTTTCGATACCAAGGGCGTGAAAAGGCTCGCCTGAGCCGGCAAGCCGGTGTTCGGTCAGCGCTTGTGGCTGCCCAACTCGCCAAGAAGCTTGGTCATCTCGTCGTCGAGCGAAGGCTTGGCCGCCGGCTTGCCGATTGCCGGCTGGGAATGCGACTCCTCGAGAGAAGTCTCGAGTTCGTGCATCAGCGTGTCGTCGATGGAATCGTTTGAGGGCGGCGGCGTGTGCCTGGTGCTGCCGTTCGTTGTCCCGTAGCTCGGCAGCGGCATGACCTTCGCCGTCGGTTGGCTCGGCTCCACCGGCCTGGGTGCAGGTGCAGGCGCCGGCGCACGCGGATGTGTGGCGACAGCCGGTTGCGCGGCAGGCGGCGGTGGCTGCCTGACTGGCGCGGGAGCCGGTGCCGGTTGCGGCGCGCGCGGGCGTGGCGCGGCGGTTGCCTGCTGCTGGCCGCTGTCGCCGGTCAACGCCGGGCGGCGCGGCGCGGCAAGCCTTATATCGCGCTCGACCACGACATCGGTCGGTCCGCCGATCAGGATCAGGTGCTCGATGTCGTCGCGACGCACCAGCACCAGCCGGCGGTGGCTGTCCACGGCGGTGGCGTCCATGACCGCAAGACGCGTCTTGCGATTTCTGCCGCCGGCCACGAAGGTGCCGAAGGTCAGGTTGCGAACCACCTTGATCACGAGCAGGACGACAACAAGCAAAACGAGCGCCGCGAACGTCCACAGGATCGCAGCGACATAACCCGGACCCGCCACGTTATCCAGCCACTGCAGCATCGGTGCACCCAATCGCCTTTTGAGGTGAGCGACACTAGACCGCGGTGGCGGCCCGCCGCAAGTTCACATCACCTATCGTGAACAGTTTGAAACGTGAATCGTTGATTTTATCGGACATTTGCCGCCGGGGTCTTTTCCGTTACAGGAGAATGTGATTCAACCGACCGTCCGCGCCCATCGGACACCGGAATCACGAGCAGGGGGAACATGGCCAAGGAAGCGCGCGGCGATTTCTATCCGGTACCGATCGTCGACCAGAACACGCGTCCGGGCGCCGTCACCAGGCTCATCGTCTTCATCGTCGTGCTGACCGGCGCCGCGATCGTCTTCGGCCTTTTCCGCGAGCGCCTCGGCGATCCTTTCCTGCTCGGCATGCTCGGCGTGCTGGCCATGATAGGCGTCGGCTTCCTGTTCGCGACGGCGATCGGCTTCGTGCAGATCGCGCCGCGTTCGACCGGCGACGAATTGTCGAAGGCCTTTGTCGACTCCATGTCGCAGGGCCTCCTGGTTACCGACACCAAGGGCCGCGTCGTCTATGCCAATCGCGCCTATGCCGACATGACGGGCGCTGCGTCGGCCGCCGATCTCAAGACGGTCGAAGGGCTGCTGTCGGACGTTCCCGAGGCTTCGATGACGATCTACCGGCTGGCGTCTGGTCTTCGCGACGGCCAGGCGGGTGACGGCGAGTTCCGCCTGGCGCAGTCGATCAAGCCGGGCTCAGAGCCCGGCGCGCGCTGGTATCGCGCCCGCGCCCGCGCCTTCAGCATGCCCGGGCAAAGGCTGCCGATGCTGGCCTGGCAGCTCGCCGACATTTCGCAGGAACGCGCGGAGCAGGAGCGTTTCTTTCTCGATCTGCAGCAAGCCATCGACCATCTCGACCATGCGCCGGCCGGGTTCTTTTCGGCCGATCAGGAAGGCCGCGTCACCTATATCAACGCCACGCTCGCCGAGTGGCTCGGCGTCGACCTTGCCAGTTTCACGCCGGGCGCCATCACGCTGCCGGAAATCATCGCCGGCGACGGCATGGCGCTGGTCCGTTCGGTCAAGGCCGACCCCGGCACCACCCGCAACGCCGTTATCGACCTCGACCTCACGACCATGAGCGGGCAGGCGCTGCCGGTGCGCTTCATGCACCGGGTTTCCGCAAGCCGCGAAGGCGTCAACGGCCCGACGCGCACGATCGTGCTCAACCGCACCCAGGGCGAGGACGCTTCGGCGGAACTGCGGGCCTCCGAGGTTCGCTTCACCCGCTTCTTCAACTCGACGCCGATGGCGATTGCCGGTGTCGATGCGAAAGGGCGTATCCTGCGCACCAACGCGCCGTTCCTGCAGCTGTTTTCGTCCGTGGTGGACCGCGATGCCGTCGACCGGCGGGTGCGGTTCGAAACCATCGTTCACGAACGCGACCGGCCGGCTTTCGCCGCGGCCTTCGAGAAGGCCCGGCAGCGGCAGGCCAATATCGAGCCCATCGACTCCGTGTTGCCGGGCAATGAAGAGCGCCACATCCGCTTTTACGTCAACGCCGTCGCCGACAGCGCAGGCGGTGAAGGCGCCGAGGAATCGGCGATCGTCTATGCGGTCGACATCACCGAGCAGAAGGCGCTCGAGGGGCAGATGGCGCAGAGCCAGAAGATGCAGGCGGTCGGCCAACTCGCTGGCGGCATAGCGCATGACTTCAACAATGTGCTCACCGCCATCATCATGGCGTCCGATCTTCTCTTGACGAACCACCGGCCGTCGGATCCGTCCTTCCCCGACATCATGAACATCAAGCAGAACGCCAACCGGGCGGCCTCGCTGGTGCGGCAATTGCTGGCCTTCTCGCGCAAGCAGACGCTGCGGCCGGAGGTGCTCAACCTGACCGACGTTCTGGCCGATCTCAGAATGCTGCTCGCCCGCCTTGTCGGCAACGACATCAAGCTGAAGATCGACCACGGTCGCGATCTGTGGCCGGTCAAGGTCGATATCGGCCAGTTCGAGCAGGTGGTGGTCAATCTCGCCGTCAATGCGCGCGACGCCATGCCGAACGGCGGCGATCTCACCGTGCGCACCCGCAACGTCGCGGCCGACGAATGCAAGTCCTTCGCCTATCGCGAACTGACACCGGCCGACTATGTGCTCGTCGATGTCGAGGACACCGGAAGCGGCATCGCGCCCGACGTGCTGAAGAAGATCTTCGAGCCGTTCTTCACGACCAAGGAAGTGGGCAAGGGCACCGGCCTGGGCCTGTCCATGGTCTACGGCATCATCAAGCAGACCGGCGGCTTCATCTACTGCGATTCCGAAGTCGGCAAGGGCACTGTGTTCCGTATCTTCCTGCCGCGCCATATTGCCGAGGTGAAGAAGCAGGCCGAGCCCGGCGAGGCGGCGGTAACCGCGGCGGCGGTGCCGGCCAAGCCGGCCGACACGGTCAAGGACCTTTCCGGCTCGGCCACCGTGCTTCTGGTCGAGGACGAAGACGCCGTGCGCATGGGCGGCGTCAGGGCGCTGATCTCGCGCGGCTACACCGTCCACGAGGCGTCATCCGGCGTCGAGGCGCTGGAAGTGTTCGAGGCGCTCGGCGGCAAGGTCGATATCGTCGTGTCCGACGTGGTGATGCCGGAGATGGACGGGCCGACATTGCTCGGCGAGCTGCGCAAGCGCCAGCCGGACATCAAGTTCGTGTTCGTTTCGGGCTATGCCGAGGACGCCTTCGCCAAGAACCTGCCGGCCGACGCGCATTTCGGTTTCCTGCCCAAACCGTTCTCGCTCAAGCAACTGGCGACAATCGTCAAGGACGTGCTGGAATCCTAAAAAAGCTAGCGCTTGCACATTGCGGCGGCCCTGCCATGATGCTGCTCGGATTGGTCTATCATGGGGGTGGTAGCGCGTGACGCCGCATATCGAGGCGGGCCGGGGGGATTATGGCGAAACGGTGCTGTTGCCGGGCGATCCCGAGCGCGCCCGTTGGATGGCTGAAACCTTTCTCGAAGCGCCGCGCTGCGTCAACCGCCGCAGGGGCGCCCTCGGCTTCACCGGCAGGTTCCGCGGCAAGCCGGTCAGTATCCAGGCAACCGGCATCGGCGTTTCATCGTTCCTCATCTATGCCCACGAATTGCTCGACTATCATGGCGTCAAGACGCTGATCCGCACCGGCACATGCGGCGCTCTGAGCGAGGACGTCGCGCTGCGCAGCGTCGTTATTTCCGGCGCCGTGCGGGCCGAGGGGGCAATCAGCGGACAGGTGTTCGGACTATACCAGCCGGCGGGACCGGACCAGGCGCTCCACGCGCTGGCGCTGCAACGCGCGGCCGATCTCGGCATCGCCTGCAGCACGGGGCTGACGGTCTGCAGCGACGTGTTCCACCATCCCGACGGCCGCGCGCGGTTCGACGAGCCGAGGGCGCTCGGAGCGCTGGCGGTCGACATGGAGACCAGCGCGCTCTACCGCATCGCGGCGCATTTCGGCGCGCGCGCCTTGTCGCTCCTCACTGTGGTCGACCATGTCGTCACCGAGGAGCAGACCGCCTACTCGGAACGGCAGGCGCTTTTCACCGACATGACGCGGCTGGCACTGGAAGTCGCGGCCGAAAGCTAGGCGGCTTCCCGCTTCAATGCAGCCTGCTCCCGCACGTTGGGGCGGTGGCCCCGCAGATAGAGCGCACAGGTCGTACGCAGCATGGAAGCGAAGTTGGGGATCTGGCCGTTGATCTCGATCGCCTCGTCATAGAGTTTCGAGATGAATTTCGGTGTCGTCAGCCCCTGGCTGTCGGCAATTTCGTCTAGCAGATCCCAGAACGTCGCCTCGAGCTGGATACTGGTCGAATGGCCGTCGATGCGGATCGACCGGTTGATCTGCCGGTAGCCTTCCGGGTCCTGCCCGGCGAAGACTCTGCACATCGTTACCTCCCGTTGTTGTTGGTCTTGGGCGCCGATTGCGTGGGTTGGCGCCTTTTGAACACTGCCTGCGCTGGTCATCTTCGATCCGACGGCCGGCAACGGCAATCAGACTTTCGTCCTTAAAACGGGCGCGAGACTACCGGTTTTCCAGCCCCATGCGTGGTAATCGGCTGCCACCACATTTTTTCGCTGGCGCGCATAATCGGCTTCGAAAGCCAAGAAAAGCCGCGGAGTCCGAGTTGGCGAAGACGATCCATTCCATGATCAGGGTCCTCGACGAGGCGCGGTCCGTCGATTTCTACGGCAAGGCCTTCGGCCTGAAGGTCGCGCAGCGGCTCGAGTTCGAGACCTTCACGCTCATCTATCTCAGCAACGCCGACTCGCCGTTCGAGCTGGAACTGACCGTCAACAAGGGGCGCACCGAGCCCTATGCGCTCGGCGACGGCTACGGGCATCTCGCGGTTTCGGTGGCCGATCTGGACAGCGAGCACGACCGGCTCGGCGCGCTCGGGTTCAATCCGCGGAAGATCGTGGAATTCAACCGCGATGGAGCGCTCTTCGCCCGCTTTTTCTTCATCGAAGACCCCGACGGCTACAAGATCGAGGTCCTGCAGCGAGGAGGGCGCTTCCAATAGGCGACAAATAGGCCGCGGACCGGCGCGGCGCCAGCAACGGCATCTTCGGATGCGAACAGCAAGCAGGGAGGAAATCATGGTCACAGTTTACGAGAAGAAACCGGGCTACGAGAAGAAAGTTGGGCTTTCGCGGCGCGAGCTTCTCAAGCGCGGCGGCGCGGGCGCGCTGCTCATCATCTCCGGCAGCGCCGTCATCAGCCCCGAACACGCCTGGGGTCTCGAAACCTCGGCGCTGAAACCCGAGACGATGGCGACGCTGATCCAGGTGGCGCGCGACATCTATCCGCACGACCAGGTGCCGGACAAATACTACGCCATTGCCGTCAAGGGCCATGACGAGACGGCCGCCAAGGATCCGGCCCACAAGGAACTGATCGAGCACGGCATCGCCGATCTCGATAAGAGGGCAGGCAAGGGCGGCTACCGGGGGCTCGGCTGGGAAGAGCAGCGGGTCGCGCTGCTTACAGACATCGAAAAGACGCCATTCTTCCAGGCGGTGCGCGGCGGCCTTGTCGTCAGCCTCTACAACCAGAAGGAGGTGTGGCCGATCTTCGGTTACGAGGGCGAGTCCTACTCCAAGGGTGGCTACATCGCGCGCGGCTTCAACGACATCGAGTGGCTCTGAGCCGCTCTGTCCTCGAACCGCTTTTCGATAGATTTCATGGGAGGAAACCATGGCAGCATCATTTGATCTCAACAACGGCGGCGTGGTCGTCATCATCGGCTCCGGCGCCGGCGGCGGCACGCTCGGCAACGAACTCGCCCAGAAAGGCATTGACGTCGTCATCCTCGAGGCGGGCGCCCGCCACGAATATGAGGACTTCATCAACGACGAGTGGGATTCCTTTGCCCAGCTTGCCTGGAAGGACAAGCGCACCACGTCGGGCGACTGGCGGGTGGCCAAGGACTTCCCGAACCTGCCGGCCTGGATCGTCAAGTCGGTCGGCGGCTCGACGACGCACTGGGCGGGCGCGTCGCTGCGCTTCCAGGAGCATGAATTCAAGGCGGCCTCGACCTACGGCAAGGTCAAGGGCGCGAACCTCCTCGATTGGCCGGTGATGCTCGCCGAGATGGAACCCTATTACGCCAAGGCCGAAGCCAAGATGGGCGTCACGGGCACCAACAACTGGCCGCGGCTGCCGGGCAACAACAACTTCAAGGTGCTCAAGGCCGGCGCCGACAAGCTCGGCTACAAGGAATGCCACACCGGCAACATGGCCATCAATTCGGTCGAGCGCGACGACCGCAACTCCTGCCAACAGACGGGCTTCTGCTTCCAGGGCTGCAAATGGGGCGCCAAGTGGTCGACGCTGTATACGGAAATCCCGAAGGGCGAAGCGACCGGCCACTTGGAAGTGCGGCCGAACTCGATGGCGATCAAGATCAACCATGACGCTTCAGGCAAGGTGACCGGCGTCGTCTATGCCGACAAGGACGGCAAGCTGAAGGAGCAGAAGGCCCGCGTCGTCGCGGTCGCCGGCAATTCGATCGAGAGCCCACGCCTGCTGCTCAATTCGGAGTCGTCCAAATTCCCGCATGGGCTTGCCAATTCTTCCGGGCAGGTAGGCAAGAACTACATGCGCCATACGACCGGCTCGGTCTACGCCATCTTCGACAAGCCTGTGCATATGTATCGCGGCACCACCATGGCCGGCATCATCCGCGACGAGGCGCGCCACGATCCCTCGCGCGGCTTCGTCGGCGGCTATGAGATGGAGACGCTGTCGCTCGGCCTGCCGTTCATGGCGGCCTTCCTGAACCCCGGCGGCTGGGGCCGTTCCTTCACCACCGCGCTCGACCATTATGACCATATGGCGGGGCTGTGGATCGTCGGCGAGGACATGCCGCGCGAGGAAAACCGCATCGCGCTGCATAAGAACGAAAAGGACGAGCACGGCATGCCGATCGCCGACGTTCATTTCGACGACCATCCCAACGATACGGCCATGCGCGACCATGCCTACAAACAGGGCCAGGCGCTCTATGCCGCGGTCGGCGCGACGCGGACCTTCCCGACGCCGCCTTATCCCTCGACCCACAATCTCGGCACCAACCGGATGAGCGAGAAGGCGGAAGACGGCGTCGTCAACAAGCATGGACAGACGCACGACATCAAGAACCTGTTCGTCTCCGACGGCAGCCAGTTCACCACCGGCGCGGCGGAAAACCCGACGCTCACCATCGTGACGCTGGCGATCCGGCAGGCCGACTACATCGCCGCGCAGATGTCGGCGAAAAGCATCTGACCTCCCGACTGCCTGCTGGCGCGGGACCCGAGCGGGTTCCGCGCCTTTTTTCAATCAGCGTTTGGTGCAGGTCGAGGCCGTGAAGGCGCCGTCCTGCTGCTTCATGATGATGTCGAAGGAAGGGCCGCCTGGGTCATCCAGCGTCGCCTGGGTCATCGAGATCGAATTGCCGCCGCTGGTGTAGCCGCCGAGCGGACCAAGCCAACTGATCTCGCCATTGGCGTTCATCTGGTAGTTGTAGGTTCCCGAAGCGCCAAAGGTCACCGGGCCACTGTAGACATTGCCTCTGATGGTGATGTCGCCGAGATTGAGGAACAGGCCGAGCAGGTAGACCTCGCAATGATAGGTGCCGTCGGGCAGCTTACCGTCGGCGAAATCGGCGCGAGCGCCGCCGGTAGCGGACACAAGAATCAGGAAACTCAGGATAACGCGTAAGGCCATGACGTCGCTCGTTTGCGCGGCGACCTTGCCCCATTTTGCCATGATCCCGCAACAGGGCCGGTAAGCTGCCTTCGGTCGCATGATGAAATATGAGGCAATCTTGCGATTTGGGCAAAATCTAGGCAGCGTTGCGTAAACTTTTCTCAATGTCGCTGCGGCGCAGCTGATGGGAAAGTTTCCAGGCTACCGGATAAACGTCTGTAATCTCTTCGTTATCCTGAAATGCTGCCTCGCGCATTGCCGTCTGGCACGTCGCTTGCACTGCTTATGTTGCGGTGCAAAGCAACCAGCTTGGGAGTGTGTCATATGAGGGGTAACTTCGCCAAAATAACAAAGATCCTGTCCGCAGGCGTCGTCGCCGCCGGCCTGCTGGCGTCGGCTTCCGCCAAGGCGGCCGAGGATACGATCAAGGTCGGCATCCTCCATTCGCTGTCGGGGACAATGGCGATTTCGGAGACGACGCTGAAAGACGTCATGCTGATGCTGATCGAGGAGCAGAACGCCAAGGGCGGGCTGCTCGGCAAGAAGCTCGAAGCCGTGGTCGTCGATCCGGCGTCCAACTGGCCGCTGTTCGCGGAAAAGGCGCGCGAGCTGATCTCGAAGGACAAGGTCGCGGCCGTTTTCGGCTGCTGGACCTCGGTGTCGCGCAAGTCGGTGCTGCCGGTGTTCTCCGAGCTCGACAACATCCTCTTCTATCCCGTCCAGTATGAGGGCGAAGAGAGCGAGCGCAACGTCTTCTACACGGGTGCCGCTCCGAACCAGCAGGCCATTCCTGCCGTCGACTATCTGATGAGCGCCGATGGCGGCTCAGTGAAGCGCTGGGTGCTCGAAGGCACCGATTACGTCTATCCGCGCACCACCAACAAGATCCTCGAAGCGTATCTGAAGTCGAAGGGCGTGCCGGCCGAGGACATCATGGTCAACTACACGCCGTTCGGCTTCTCCGACTGGCAGACCGAGGTTTCGGCGATCAAGAAATTCGGCTCGGCCGGCAAGAAGACGGCCGTCGTGTCGACCGTCAACGGCGACGCCAACGTGCCGTTCTACAAAGAACTCGGCAACCAGGGCATCAAGGCCGAGGACATCCCGGTCATGGCCTTCTCGGTCGGCGAGGAAGAACTGGCCGGCCTCGACACCGGGCCGCTTGTCGGCCATCTCGCCGCCTGGAACTATTTCGAGAGCGTCGACACGCCCGAAAACAAGAAGTTCATCGACGACTGGCACAAGTTCATCAAGAACGAAAAGCGCACCACCAACGACCCGATGGAAGCCCATTACATCGGCTTCAACATGTGGGTGAAGGCGGTCGAGAAGGCCGGTACCACCGATCCCGACAAGGTCATCGACGCCATGGTCGGCGTTTCCGTGCCGAACCTGACCGGCGGCTATTCGACGATGATGCCCAACCACCACATCACCAAGCCGGTGCTGATCGGCGAAATCCAGGCCGACGGCCAGTTCGAGACCGTCTCGCAAACGCCCGGCCTGGTGATGGGCGACGAATGGTCGGACTACTTGCCGGACTCCAAGAACCTGATCTCCGATTGGCGCGCGCCTCTGTCCTGCGGCAACTTCAACGTCGCCACCGGCAAGTGCGGCGGCAAAGGCACCAACTGATCCGGTCCGGACCTTGGTCCGTGACCGCCGGTCTGTCGGATCGCGGAGTGGCCCCGCGATCCGATAACGCTGCCCGGGCAGGTTGCTCGACCCGCCCGGGCAGGATCCTCGAAACCAGGAAAGCCGCTTGAAGACGACGATGCTGTTGCTGCGCGCGATTGGTCTTACGCTTTTGCTGACGATGGCAGGTCTGTTGCCGTCGAAGGCCGGCGAAGCCGAGCTTCGCGCGACGATCGCCAAGTTCGCGACCGCGACCGGTTTCTCGGCCACCGAGGCCATCGTGCGCGAGCTCGCCGCGAGCGGCGATCCCGCTGTCGAGCGGCCGCTTTCAGCTCTGGCCGATGGCAATCTCTACATCCGCAAGGCGGATTCCCAGGTCTTCGTCGGCAAGGAAGCCGGCGATGCCATCGAGTTGCTCGATCCGTTGACCGGTGACAAGGCGGTCGACGCCGCAAAGACCGATCTCACCAAGATCAAAGTCAACAACGGCCTGCGCCGTGTCATCCGTGATGCTCTGGGCACGCTGACCTTGCGCGCCAAGGACGCGAGCGTGCGCCTTGCCGCGGCGATGACTATGTTCAAGACGCCCGATGCGGCGAATATCGAACCGCTCGACGCCGCCATCGCCGTCGAAACAGATCCCGCCGTCAAGGCGGTGTTCGACGAAGCGCGTGCCGCATCCGTCCTGGTTTCCGACAAGCCGGAGACCGACAAGTTGGCCGCGATCTCGATCATCGCGGCGCGCGGCGACCGCGACGCGCTTTCATTGCTGACCTCGGTCGAGGCCGGTTCGCAGGGCTCGGTCAGGGATGCGGCGACCGCCGCGATCGGCAAAATCAACTCGACGCTGGCTCTGTGGGACGCCGGCCAGAACATCTGGTACGGCATCTCGCTGGGATCGGTGCTGCTGCTGGCTGCGATCGGCCTCGCCATCACCTTCGGCGTCATGGGCGTCATCAACATGGCGCATGGCGAGATGGTGATGCTCGGCGCCTACACCACCTTCGTCGTCCAGCAGGCGATCCGCACCTCGTTTCCCGGCCTGTTCGACTGGTCGCTGGTGATCGCGCTGCCACTCGCCTTCCTCGTCGCCGCCCTGGTCGGCCTCGCCATCGAGCGCGGCATCATCCGCTTCCTCTATGGCCGGCCGCTGGAAACGCTCTTGGCCACCTGGGGCGTGTCGCTGGTTCTGCAGCAGGCGGTGCGCAGCATCTTCGGGCCGACAAACCAGGAGGTCGGCAACCCGTCCTGGATGTCCGGCTCCTTCGATATCGGCCAGCTTGCGATCACCTGGAACAGGCTGTGGATCCTGGTGTTCGCGTTGGCCGTCTTCGCGGTGCTCCTCTACGTCATGAAGCGCACGCCCTGGGGCCTGCAGATGCGCGCCGTCACCGCCAATCGACGCATGGCCGCTTCGATGGGCATCAAGACGCCTTGGGTCGACGCGCTGACCTTCGCGTTGGGCTCCGGCATTGCCGGCATCGCCGGCGTGGCGCTCAGCCAGATCGACAACGTCTCGCCCAATCTCGGCCGCGGCTACATCATCGACAGCTTCATGGTCGTCGTCTTCGGCGGGGTCGGCAATCTCTGGGGCACGCTGGTCGGCGCCTTTTCGCTGGGCATCGTCAACAAGGTTTTGGAGCCCTATGCCGGCGCGGTGCTCGGCAAGATCGTCGTGCTGGTCCTCATCATCCTGTTCATCCAGAAACGCCCGCGCGGCCTGTTCGCGCTCAAGGGCAGGGCGGTGGAAGCATGATCACAGGACGCTTCTTCGCCGCCGGCGCTGACCGCCGCATCGCCATCACGATTCTCATCCTGTTGGCCGCCGCCATCATCGTGCCGCTGCTCAACCTTGCGGTGTCGCCGACCAGCGCCTTCTACATCCCGCCCTATATCGTGGCGCTGACCGGCAAATATCTCTGCTATGCATTGCTTGCCTTGGCGCTCGATCTCGTCTGGGGCTATTGCGGCATCCTCTCGCTCGGTCACGGCGCCTTCTTCGCGCTCGGTGGCTATGTGATGGGTATGTATCTGATGCGCCAGATCGGCTCGCGCGGCGTCTACGGCAATCCGATCCTGCCCGATTTCATGGTGTTCCTGAACTACAAGGAACTGCCCTGGTTCTGGCACGGGTTCGATCACTTCTGGTTCGCGGCCATCATGGTGCTCGCGGTGCCCGGCCTGCTCGCCTTCGTCTTCGGCTGGTTCGCCTTTCGCAGCCGTGTCACCGGCGTCTATCTGTCGATCATCACCCAGGCGATGACCTACGCCCTGCTGCTCGCCTTCTTCCGCAACGACATGGGATTTGGCGGCAACAACGGCCTGACCGATTTCAAGGATATTCTCGGCTTCAGCGTGCAGGCGGACGCGACGCGCTCGGCGCTGTTTGCGGCCAGCGCCGTCACGCTTGCGCTTGCCGTCTTCGTCACCGCGGCGATAGTGCGCTCCAAATACGGCAAGCTTCTCATGGCGGTGCGCGACGCGGAGAGCCGCACGCGCTTCCTCGGCTGGCGCGCCGAGAACGTGAAGCTGTTCGCCTTCACCGTCTCGGCGATCATGGCCGGCATTGCCGGCGCGCTCTACGTGCCGCAGGTCGGCATCATCAATCCCGGCGAGTTCGAGCCGTCCAATTCGATCGAGGTGGTGATCTGGACCGCCGTCGGCGGACGCGGCACCATCGTCGGCCCGATCATCGGCGCGCTGCTCGTCAACGCCGGCAAATCCTGGTTCACCGGCGTGCTGCCGGAATTCTGGCTGTTCGCGCTGGGCGGGCTGTTCGTCGCCGTCACGCTGTTGCTGCCCAAGGGCATCGTCGGCATGTGGGACAGTTGGCGCGGCAAGGCAAAGGCGATGCGCGCGGCCTCGCTTTCCGCCGAAGCCGGCGCCGATCCCGAGGCGCCGGAACCGAAGATGGTACGCTCGGCGGCAAGGGCGCCCGGCGCCTGGTCGGCCACCGGCCCCGAACCGCAGCCGGCGGAGTGAGCGACCATGAGCAAGTCGAACACCATCCTCTATCTCGACGGCGTCTCGGTCTCCTTCGATGGTTTTCGCGCCATCAACAATCTGTCGCTGGTGCTCGACAAGGGCGAGATGCGCGCCATCATCGGACCCAACGGCGCCGGCAAGACGACGATGATGGACATCGTCACCGGCAAGACGAGGCCGGACGAAGGTGAGGTCTTCTTCGACGGCCAGGTCGATCTCACCCGGCATGACGAGGCTGAGATCGCCATGATGGGCATCGGCCGCAAGTTCCAGAAGCCGACCGTCTTCGAGAGCCACAGCGTCGAAGACAACCTCATGTTGGCGCTGAAAGGGCCGCGCTCGATTTTTCCGGCGCTCTTCCATCGCCGCTCGGCGACGGAGGCGCGGCACATCGACGACATCCTCGGCATCATCCGCCTTGGCGACAAGCGCGACGAGTTCGCAGCCAATCTCAGCCACGGCCAGAAGCAGTGGCTGGAGATCGGCATGCTCTTGGCTCAAGACCCGAAGCTGCTGCTCGTCGACGAGCCGGTCGCCGGCATGACCGACGCGGAGACCGAGGAGACGGCGCGCCTGCTCAAGGACATCGCCCGCGACCATTCGGTGGTGGTCGTCGAGCACGACATGCATTTCGTGCGCGAGCTTGGCGTCAAGGTCACCTGCCTGCACGAAGGCTCGGTGCTGTCGGAAGGCACGCTCGATTTCGTCTCCGCCGACGAGCGCGTCGTCGAAGTCTATCTGGGGCGCTGAGCATGGTCTGGCGGGTTCCGTTTTACCGGTTCGATTTCGCTTTTCTGAAGCGCTGGAGAAGGGGCTGAGCATGCTCGAAGTCTCCAACGCCACGCTCCATTACGGCGCCGCCCAGGCATTGCGCGGCGTCTCGCTGAAGGCCGGTGCGGGCAAGATCACCTGCGTGCTCGGCCGCAACGGCGTCGGCAAGACCAGTTTGATGAGATCCATCGTCGGCCATCACCGGCTGACGAGCGGAAGCGTTGCCTTCGAGGGGAAGGCGCTCGACCGGAGCGCGGCGTATGACCGCGCCCGGTCGGGCATCGCATTCGTGCCGCAGGGCAGGGAGGTCTTCCCGCTGCTGACGGTGCGCGAAAACCTGGAATCCGGCTTTGCGCCGCTGAGGCGCGCCGATCGCAATGTTCCAGACTATGTCTTCGAGCTGTTTCCGGTGCTGAAACAGATGCTGTCGCGCCGCGGCGGCGATCTTTCCGGCGGCCAGCAGCAGCAGCTCGCCATCGGCCGCGCGCTGGTGATGCGGCCGAAGCTCCTGGTGCTCGACGAGCCGACAGAAGGCATCCAGCCCTCGATCATCAAGGATATCGGCCGCGCCATCCGCTACCTGCGCGATCGGGCGGGGATCGCCGTGCTTCTGGTCGAGCAATATCTAGACTTCTGCCGCGAGCTTGCCGACGAGGTCAACATCATGGATCGCGGCCAGATCGTTCACACAGGGCCGGCCGAAGACCTCGACAGGGCGGATGTGAGGAGGTTCCTGACGGTCTAACCGCGGTGGGGCCAGCGAGCCATCCTGGATGGCAAGCCTTGGAGAATTAGCTGAAGCATCTCTCGCGTCGTCATCCTTGGGCGAAGCAAGGAGCGCAGCGACGCGCGTAGACCCAAGGATCCAATGCCGTTACGTCTGCCGAGTGGTGCGGCGGTCCAGAATAGAATCCGCTCTTCCCGCGCCGAACAATTCAGATTCCGCACCGTTAGTGATGCTTCGAAGTAACGGCATGGATCCTCGGGTCTTCGCTCCGCTTCGCGTCGCTACACCTAAGGATGACGAGAGTGATGGACGGCTCTGGCGCCTCCGATACCGCGTGCTAGTCTTTTCCTGGCCTTGGTGAGTCGGCCGCTTTCCGTACCAGTCGCGAGTGAGGGGGATGGTGCCGGCTCCGCCCGCAAGTTCCACGCAAGCAAGTCCAGCTAGCTTTCGCCCAGTGATTGTCGGTCAACGCGTCCAAAAAGAATCTTGCCAGGGGACGGCGATGGAACGTTTTGTCGAGGACTACCAGAAGCGGCGCCTCACCGATCGCATCGATATCATGACCGCGATCAACATCCTGATGTCGCAAGGCTATGATGAGGATGATCTGCTGGGCGAAATCACCAAGGTTTTCTACGTCGATCTCGACGCCTTCAATGATGTGATCGCGCATCATTGATGGTTCGCATTCAACCTCGACTGCAGACGGAACGAGTGCCGACCTCAATTCTCAGGTTGCGCCAACGGAAATAACCACCTGATAGCGATGAAGATGCCGGAGTTCCTGCGTTATAGGATCGCTGCCGACAATAGCAGGATAAGGCCGATCGCCATCATCAACATACCTGGCCAATTCTGTGAAAGGCCGAGGAAACGGAGGCCACGCCGGCGTGGCTCGAGCGTCGGGCCAGGCGTTGCGAGATATGGCTTCGGGCGATCCGAGGCTGCAGGTGCCGGATCGCTAAGTCGCCCGCGCCAGAGAACCGCACTCGCCATGTACACAATCCCGGCGACAGTAAGCAACGCCCCGATGAGGATGACAGCCATATCTTCGGGTTCTCCCGATACCGCAGCCCTGTCCAACGTCCTGGAACGCCCAGCCGCTATGAAACCTACCGCTGGCGAGATAGGCAAAACGGTCGAGATGCCCGGCAAGTTCCGACGGAGCCACGCAAGGTGTATCCGACACCAAGAGGGCAAATCCGATGCTTACACAAAAAGCAAATGACCGCAGTGAAGGCTCGTCGCTTCAAGGCGCGTTGATATTCAGGTGATGCCGGCCTGCAAATGCGGTTTCCTGCGCTTCCGGCCTTCCCCGGCCGAAGCCCTCATAAGTGTCTCCGCTCTATGAAGATGGCCGGCGCAGGCCGGTTCTCGGAAACCAACATTTTCGGCTCGGTCTAACCTAAATCTCAACGCGCTTTAATCGGCTACCCGCTTCATCAGCGCCATGGCGCCGAAAGGCGCGCGCACCTTGCCTTCGGTGATGAAGTAGGCGAACACGTCGCGCGGCTTGACCGGCGCATCGGTCTTCGGATCGGCGCGCGGCAGGTCGGCGGGTTGCTTGCCCTCGGCCCAGGTCTTTGTCCGCGCTGCCCATGCGTCGAGACCCTTCGGTGTGTAGCAGTCGGGATTGTCGTCGCTGCCGCTCTGCAGCCGCGCATAGACGAAATCGCCGGTGACGTCGGCGATCGCCGGATATTTGGCGTGGTCGGCATAGACGATCGCGGCTTTGTATTTTCGCGCCAGCGCCGGGAATTCCGGCACGATGAAGCTGTCATGCCGAACTTCGAGCGCGTGGCGCAGAGGCACGCCGTCCTGTTTCTCGGGCAGCAGCTTCAGGAAGGCCTCGAAGTCGTCCGCGTCGAATTTCTTCGTCGGCGCGAACTGCCAAAGGATCGGCCCGAGCTTGTCGCCGAGCGCGGCGACGCCGGAGCCCAGGAAGCGCATTATCGATTCGCCTGCCTCGCCGAGCACGCGGCGGTTGGTGACGAAGCGGTTGCCCTTGAGCGAGAAAACGAAGCCCTCCGGCGTGTCGTTGGCCCACTTGACGAAGGTCGGTTCCTTGAAGCTGGAATAGTAGGTGCCGTTGACCTCGATGCTCGGCACCTGCCGGCTGGCATAGTGCAGCTGCTTCGCCTTGGCGAGCTTGTCCGGATAGAAGGAGGTATCCCAGGGCTCAAAAGTCCAGCCGCCCATGCCGGAGCGGATCTTTCCTTGGCTCATCGTCTTCCTCCTTCCGGGTTCAAGATGCGATCAGCCGCTTTGCCGACCGATTTGGCCATATCGACCACGGTCCATCCTGGCCGGTATGGATTGGCGCGGCGACCCGTTTCGCGATAGCCGTAAGCTGAATAGAGCGCGATGTTCCGCTCCATGCGCGAATTGGTGTAGAGCCGCACCTCCGGCACGCCCCATGACTGTGCCTGCTCGTAGGCGAAGTCGAGCAGCGCGATGCCAAGCTTCCTGCCCTGGAAGGCCGGAGCGACCGCGACGCTGAAGATCATGGCGTGGTCGGGGTGACGCTCCAGCACGATAAGCCCGGCCAGTTCGACGCATTCTTCCTGCAGCCAGACCTCGCCGCGCCCGATGCGCGGCGCGTAGTCCTCGGTCACCGGGATCGGCGGCGCGCCGAACAAGGCGGTGTATGGGGCGTAGGCTTCGCTGGTCAGAGCGACGATGGCGGCAAGATCGTCTGCGCGGGCAAGTCTCATGATCGATCGGCTCCAGCGGCGGCCGCGATGACCTTCTGCATGCCCGCGGCAATCGCAGCGACGGCATCGCGGCTGGCATCGCCGAGGCGATGGCGCTCGGCAAGCCAGTACGCATCGTTGTAGGAAAGCCGGACCTTGCCTCGCGCGTCTTCCCAGGCGAGCGCCTTGACCGGCAGGTCGATGCCGGCAAGCTGCTGGTCCTGCATCAGCGGCGTGCCACCCCTTGGATGGCCGAAGATCAGCAATTCGGTCGGGCGCAGGGAAGCGCCGATATCCCGTGCACCGGCGGCGTGGTCGATCCGCGCGAAGACGCACAGTCCGGCGCGCGTGATGGCTTCAACCAGCCGATCGATGGTCTCCGTGACGCCGAAGCGACTTTCGACGGAGATTAGGCCGTCACTTGCCATCACTCAGCCGCTTCGCGTTTGCCTCCCGGGCGCCGCTCCAGAAGCTCTTTCAGGAACTGGCCGGTATAGCTGCGCTTCTCGCGCACGATCGCTTCCGGCGTGCCCGACGCGACCAGCTCGCCGCCGCCGTCGCCGCCCTCGGGGCCGAGGTCGAGCACCCAGTCGGCGGTTTTTATCACCTCGAGATTGTGCTCGATGACCACCACCGTGTTGCCCTGGTCGACCAACTCGTGCAGCACTTCCAAGAGCTTGGCGACGTCGTGGAAATGCAGGCCGGTGGTCGGCTCGTCGAGGATGTAGAGCGTCTTGCCGGTCGCCTTGCGCGACAGTTCCTTGGCGAGCTTGATGCGCTGCGCCTCGCCGCCCGACAGCGTCGTCGCCTGCTGGCCGATATGGATGTAGCCGAGGCCGACCTGCTTCAGCGTCTCCAGCTTGTCGCGTACGCCGGGCACCGCCGAGAAGAAGTCGACGCCTTCCTCGACCGTCATGTCGAGCACATCGGCGATCGACTTGCCTTTAAACAGCACATCCAGCGTCTCGCGGTTATAGCGCTTGCCGTGGCAGACGTCGCAGGTGACGTAGACGTCGGGCAGGAAGTGCATCTCGATCTTGATGACCCCGTCGCCCTGGCAGGCCTCGCAGCGGCCGCCCTTGACGTTGAAGGAGAAGCGGCCCGGCTGATAGCCGCGCGCCTTGGCCTCGGGGAGACCGGCGAACCAGTCGCGGATCGGCGTAAAGGCGCCGGTATAGGTGGCCGGGTTGGAACGCGGGGTTCGTCCAATGGGCGACTGGTCGATGTCGATGACCTTGTCGAGGAACTCCAGTCCCTCGATGCGGTCGTGTTCGGCCGGATGCTCGCGCGAGCCCATGATGCGGCGCGAGGCCGCCTTGAACAACGTCTCGATCAGGAAGGTCGACTTGCCGCCGCCGGACACGCCGGTGACGGCGGTGAAGGTGCCGAGCGGGATCTCCGCCGTCACGTTCTTCAAATTGTTACCGCGCGCGCCGATGATTTTCAGCCGCCGGTTCTTCTTGGCCTCGCGCCTGACAGCGGGCGTGGCCACCTCGAGCTCGCCCGACAGATATTTGCCGGTGATCGAGGCAGGCGTCGCCATGATCTGCTGCGGCGTGCCCTGGGCGATGATCTCTCCGCCATGGATGCCGGCGGCCGGGCCGATGTCGACGACATAGTCGGCGTGCAGGATGGCGTCCTCGTCGTGCTCGACGACGATCACCGTATTGCCGATGTCGCGCAGGTGCTTGAGTGTATCGAGCAGGCGCGCATTGTCGCGCTGGTGCAGGCCGATCGACGGCTCGTCCAGAACGTAGAGTACGCCGGTCAGGCCCGAACCGATCTGCGAGGCGAGACGAATGCGCTGGCTTTCGCCACCCGACAGCGTGCCGGAATTGCGCGACAGCGTGAGATAGTCGAGGCCGACATCGTTCAAGAAGCGCAGCCGCTCGCGGATTTCCTTGAGCACGCGCACCGCGATCTCGTTCTGCTTCTCGTTGAGCTGCGCCGGCAGGCCCGTGAACCACTGGTCGGCCTTGCGGATCGACATCTCGGTGACTTCGCCAATGTGCTTGCCGCCGATCTTCACGGCAAGCGCTTCCGGTTTCAGCCTGTAGCCGTTGCAGGTGGGGCAGGGGGTGGCCGACATGAAGCGCTCGATCTCCTCGCGCATCCAGGCCGATTCCGTTTCCTTCCAGCGCCGGTCGAGATTGGGGATGACGCCCTCGAAGGTCTTGGTCGTCTTGTAGGAGCGCAAGCCGTCGTCATATTGGAAGGTGATCTCACGCTCGCCGGTGCCATGCAGGATTGCCTGCTGCGCCTCGGCGCTGAGGTCCTTGAACTTGTCGCCGAGCCTGAAGCCATAGGCCTTGCCGAGCGCTTCAAGCGTCTGCGCGTAATAGGGAGAGGTCGACTTCGCCCACGGGCTGATGGCGCCGTCGCGCAGCGAGACGTTTTCGTCCGGCACGACGAGATTGGCGTCGATGGCGCGCTGGCTGCCGAGGCCATCGCAGGTCGGGCAGGCGCCGAACGGATTGTTGAAGGAAAATAGCCTGGGCTCGATCTCGGGAATGGTGAAACCGGATACCGGACAGGCGAATTTTTCCGAGAACATGATGCGCTCATGCGTCTCGTTCTTCGACTTGTTGACCGAGTCCTCGCCGGTCTGGCTGGCGTCGAGCGGTCTGTCGGCGAATTCGGCCACGGCAAGGCCATCCGCCAACTTCAGCGCGGTTTCCATCGAGTCCGCAAGCCGCGTCGCCAGATCGCCGCGCACGACGATGCGGTCGACCACGACGTCGATGTCGTGCTTGTACTTCTTGTCCAGCGCCGGCACGTCGGCGATCTCGTAGAAGACGCCGTCGACCTTGACGCGCTGAAAGCCCTTCTTCTGCAACTCCAGGAGTTCCTTGCGGTACTCGCCCTTGCGGCCGCGCACGATCGGCGCCAGCAGAAAGAGACGCGTGCCCTCCTCGAGCGCCAGCACGCGGTCGACCATCTGGCTGACTGTCTGGCTTTCGATCGGCAGGCCGGTGGCCGGCGAATACGGGACGCCGACGCGCGCGAACAGCAGGCGCATGTAGTCGTAGACCTCGGTGACGGTGCCGACCGTCGAACGCGGGTTGCGCGAGGTGGTCTTCTGCTCGATCGAGATGGCAGGCGACAGGCCGTCGATCTGGTCGACGTCCGGCTTCTGCATCATCTCCAGGAACTGGCGGGCATAGGCCGACAGGCTTTCGACGTAACGGCGCTGGCCCTCGGCGTAAATGGTGTCGAAGGCGAGCGACGACTTGCCCGACCCCGAGAGGCCGGTCATGACGATCAGACTGTCACGCGGCAGGTCGAGATCGACGTTCTTGAGATTGTGTTCGCGCGCCCCGCGAATGGAAAGGTATTTATGGTCGGCCATCGCCGGTCGCCGCCTCAGGTCTTGAATTTGCTGGATTGGGCGGGGTTATCCCGGCCATCCCCTATGTAGGTATTTTCGCCGCCACGTCGAGAGACGCCACAACCTCGACGGAGGAAGCCGATCGTCGGTTTAACCGTCTTTCGCGCGAACGGGCAAGCGGAAAGAACAAAGGCCGAACACGCTCCTGACAAAGCGTTGTGCAGACAATCGCGAAAGCGTTGTGGAAACAATCGCGATAAGCTGTGGAAACAATCGCCGCCGAGGCGGGTGCCGTGGTGCGTCGAAGCCCTCGACTTACCCCGAATGTACCTCCAGGCGATCACATTTTTCCGTAACCGGCTATTCAACGGTTGACGCCAGCGACTCACGGGAGCAGTCTCAACGCGTCAACGAAGCCGGCTGTCTTTCGATGGCCTCGCCGCCCAATAGGCGGCCTGCGAGACGCCGCAGGCGAAAGCGATTTGCGCTTCGAACGACATTGTCGCAACGGACACAAGGAGCGGAGCATGACGCCACCGGACAGTCCCTTGAGGCTCCACACAGAGATGGAGCCGCGGCAGGCATAAGTGCCAGGCAGACTTGAAACGCCAGCCCGACAAACCGTGACTTGCCGATTCCGAACAATCAGAGACTATAGTCGGATCGTCGGCTGAACGCCGCGTTGCATCCGAAACAGAACGCCGGCAGTCCACTCCCGGCTAAAATTGGATTTCAGATCCATGAAGCCCCATCCATTGCACAGCAGGGATGGGGCTTACATTTTGCGATCTTGCCAGGTTCGCAGTTGGCCGGAGGCTCCCCCAACTTCGTCATCCTTGGGCGTAGCGACGCAAAGCGGAGCGAAGACCCAAGGATCCATGTCGTTACCTCAGCCGAGGAATACAGCGGAGCAGAATTCTGCACCGTGGCGACGCGTTCAAGTCACGGCATGGATTCTAGGGTCTGCGCGCGTCGCTTCGCTCCTTGCTTTGCCCTAGAATGACGAAAACGCTTCAGTCGATCGCTGCTAAATCAGTGGTTCGGAATCTTGATGCCGCCCGTCGCCATATCAACGGTGATGCTGCCCGAAATCCTGACGTCGGTGTCGCCTATCTTGAACGTGCCGTCGCTGCCAGCGGGCAGGGCGTCGTCCGGTTCAGGCTGTGGCGCTGGCTTGGCGATGCTATAGTCGCCGCTCACGCCTGGAAGATTCTGTGCCGAATTGTCGTCGGCAAAGGCGGCGGTGCCGGCCGTCAACGCGCCGGCCAGTGCGGCGATGGCGATGCCCAGATGTCTGAAGAAGTGGCCCTCGATCATCGGCTGACTATAAAGGCGCGCCGGATTCGAGACCAGTCGCGCGGCGATCAATTTGCCGCGTGTCGTCCCGTGCCTCACGCCGCCTTCTTGCGCGTGTCGTAGACATGGTCGACGAGGCCCCAGGCTTTGGCTTCCGCGGCGCTCATGAAATAGTCGCGGTCGAGCGTGCGTTCGACCTCCTCGTAGCTGCGGCCGCAATGCTTGGCATAAAGCTCGGTCATATGCTGCTTGGTGCGCAGAATGTCCTCGGCATGGCGCTGGATGTCGGAGGCCTGGCCCTGGAAACCGCCAAGCGGCTGATGCAGCACGATCCTTGTGTTGGGCAGTGCGATACGCTGTCCCGGCGCGCCGGCCATCAACAGGAAGGAGCCCATCGAGGCGGCGAAGCCCATGCACACCGTCGACACCGGGCAGGAGATGTACTGCATCGTGTCATAGATGGCGAAGCCGCTGGTCACCATGCCGCCCGGCGAGTTGATGTAGATCGAGATCTCCTTGTCGGGATGGTCCGATTCCAACGACAAAAGCTGGGCGCAGACCAGCGCCGAGACGCTGTCGTTGATCTCGCCATTGATGAAGACGATGCGCTCGCGCAGCAGCCGGGAAAAGATGTCGAAGGCGCGTTCGCCGCGGCTCGACTGTTCGATGACCATCGGCACCAGATTGGCCAGGGCGCTCATGGCAAGTCTCCTCGGTTTTCTTATCGATCAGGCAGCGCGCAGCATCATGCAGGGCGCGTTGGCGGCGACGGGATTCTTGCGGGCATCCAGCGAAAGCCTGCAACCGGCGCCGGCGATCGCGACAACTGGCTGCGCAACGGGTGCGAAGCCGTCATGCACGATGCGCAGACGGGTGCCGCCGGAGGGCGTTCGCGCGAGCGTGAAGGTGACGATGCTGTCAACGGCAGGGAACCGGTCTTGATCGTCCGTGCTTGGCAGCTCGCGCCAGGAGTAGCGCAACTGCTCGCCGGGCTCGGCTTCGAGCACCTCGCATGCGATCGGCGCGTCCGGTCCGGCAAAGGCGAAGCGCTTGCCTGGCTCTGGTTTCATGTCGTTCGGCATCATCCAGGCGGCGAGCAGCTCCGGCTCCGTCAGTGCGCGCCAGACTTTTTCCGGCGGATCGGGAAGCTCGCATTCGAAGCTTAGCGGCGCCTGTGTCTCTGTCTGGTTTTCTGCTGCGGTCATTGGTCCATTCCCTTCAGAACGGTCTTCAGCTTCTCGATGTGTTCGGGCCAGAAGGCACGGTAGCGTTCGACCCAGCCGAGCAGCGGATCGAGCCCATGTGGATCGGCGCGGTAATAGGCGTTGCGGCCGGCGCGCCGCTCGACGACCAGACCGGCGCCACGCAGGACGGCAAGGTGTTGCGAGACCGCCGGTTGGGACACGCTCATGCCGGCGCGCAATTCCGATACGGTCAATTCTCTGGCCGCCAGCCGCTCATAGACGGCGCGCCGTGTCGGATCGGCCAGGGCGCGGAAAATCTCTGCTTCCATCATGAACAAAGCATAAGTCGATACTTATTGATTTGGCAAGTGGCTATTTGATCGCCATATCGGTACGTACGTTCAAACCCCGCCTTTGCTGACATTCCTTGACAGAACAGGCGGCTGCGCCTAGAACGAAAAGAGAACAAAAACCTTGTGGGAAAAGCCAGCCTTTTGCGGGCGTGGGCGAACCGCAGGCTATAAGGTGAGCGACTTCAAATTTGTTTCGGATGAGCGCGGAGAAGTACGATGGCGGGTAGCGTCAACAAGGTCATTCTGGTCGGCAATCTCGGGGCGGACCCTGAAATCCGCCGTCTGAATTCGGGCGAGCCGGTCGTCAACATTCGCATCGCCACGTCGGAAAGCTGGCGCGACAAGAATTCGGGCGAACGCAAGGAAAAGACCGAGTGGCACAATGTCGTCATCTTCAACGACCAGATCGCCAAGGTGGCCGAGCAGTATCTGAAGAAGGGCATGAAGGTCTATGTCGAGGGTCAGTTGCAGACCCGCAAATGGCAGGACCAGACCGGTAACGACCGCTATACGACCGAAGTGGTGTTGCAGAAATTCCGTGGCGAGTTGCAGATGCTCGACGCGCGCGGCGAGGGCGGCGGCCAGGTCGGCAATTATTCCGGCGGCAACAGCCGTGGCTCGGATTTCGGCCAGTCCGGTCCGAATGAAGGTTTCAGCCGTGGCGGCGGTGGTGGTCCGAAGGGCGGCGGCGGCGGCTCGTCGCGCGAGCTCGACGACGAGATCCCGTTCTAAGCGTCTCGAAACGGCCGTTTGAGGGGACGGGGCGATGTCGCTCGGACCGCTTGTGTCGGCGTCGCCTCCCATTCCAGGGCATGCCTTCGCGGCCTTGGCCGCGCTGGCGGCGGGTGGCGCCCAACTGGCATTGCCAAAAGGCACTACGCGCCACCGTGTGATGGGCGTGGGTGGCGCTGATGCTGGTCATCGCCGTTTCGAGTTTCTGGATCCAGCAAATCCGGCTCATCGGCCCTTTCAGCCCGATCCATGTGTTGTCGATCCTGGTGCTGGTCACCGTGCCGCTGGCGGTATGGTATGCGCACACCATAAGGTGGCTGCGCATCACGGCGCCATGATCAAGCTCTATCTGTTCGCGTTGGTCGGCGCCGGCATTTTCACATTGCTGCCGGGGCGGATCATGCACACCGTCGCATTCGGCCAGTAGGACGGCAGAAACTCGTAAGGAAGACAACGTGAAAGCACGCGTCAAATGGGTCGAGGAACGCACCTTTGTCGGCGAATCCGGCAGCGGACACAAGCTCGTGCTGGGCACGGCGCACGGACCGGATGGCAAGACGCCGGGGCCGAGCCCGATGGAGCTGGTGCTCATCGGCACCGGCGGCTGCTCGGCCTATGACGTCGTGCATATCCTCGAAAAAGGCCGAGAGGCAGTGGAGGACTGCGTGGTCGAGCTCGACGCCGACCGGGCCGAGACCGATCCGAAGGTGTTCACCCGCATCCATATGCATTTCATCGTCAAGGGCCGCGCGCTCTCGCACGACAAGGTGAAACGGGCGATCGACCTGTCGATCGAGAAATACTGCTCGGCTTCCGCCATGATGGCCAAGACGGCGACCATGACCCACGATTTCGAGATCGTCGATACAGCCGCGAAATAGGGCAGTCGGGCAGTGTCGAACGCCTGCGGTTCGCGGTTGATCCCGAGGTCCTAGGCCGCCATCAGCGCCCTGATGCCGTCCGCCACGAACTGCACTGCCAGCGCTGCCAGGATGACGCCCAGCAGACGAGTCAGGATCGAACGGCCGGTCTGGCCGAGGATGCGGTCGATGCGTTCCGACAGCACGAACACCAGATAGGTGATCGCCAGGCAAACAAAGATGATGCCGACCAGCGCTGCTTGAGCGGCAAAGCCTTCAAAGTGCCCCGACAGCAGCACCGTCGCCGAAATCGCGCCGGGACCGGCGATCAGCGGGATGGCCAGCGGGAAGGCGGCGATGTTGTGGATCATGTCCTTGGTGATGGCGACGTCGCCGATCTTCTCCTTGCGGTCCTGGCGGCGCTCGAACACCATTTCGAAGGCGATGAAGAACAGCAGGAAACCGCCGGCGACGCGGAAGGCCGGCAGCGTGATCCCGAACACCGACAGGATCGAGGCGCCGGCAACCGCAAACAGCGCCATCACCAGGAAGCCGATCACCGAAGCGCGCACCGAGACCTGCTGGCGCTCGTCGCGGTTCATGCCGCGCGTCACGGCGAGGAATAGTGGCGCCAGTCCCGGCGGGTCGATGGTCACCAGGATGGTGACGAAGGCGTTGAACAGGCTGTCGAAACTCGGCATCGCTGGTCCCCTCCCGCCGGGCGAAGCCCAAGCGCCCGATTGGTAGAGCAAAGCCGGGGCGGTGAAAAGCGGAAGGAAATGGTGCGCGCGAAGCTGTGAGAGCAGGCGGGACAGTGCCCCCCTCTGTCCTGCCGGACATCTCCCCCACAAGGGGGGAGATCGGATGTCGCATCGGCCTTCGCCAATCACCAGCGTGCAGGAAGGGCGCCGTCGCCGAAACTGCAAATCTCCCCCCCAAGTGGGCCCAAGTGGGGGAGATGCCCGGCAGGGCAGAGGGGGGCGCGAAGGACCGCTGCTTTCAATTTCTTGCGACTTTCCCATCGCTATCGAGGTTCATCCACCCGCCGGGCCAGGAACTCGACCTCCATGCGCCAGGTGGCGCCGCCGTCATGCGAACGCTCGCCCAGCCAACGAAACGAGTTCTCGGTGATGCGCGAAAAACTCCAGCGCACCGACGAGCCGGTGCCGTCGGCACCGATCTGGACGATGGTGTCGCCCTCGGCGCGGCCAAGTTGCCGGCTGTAATACTGGTTGCGCGGATCGCTCCAAAAAATGTGCCATGCGTCCGCGCCCGGATCGTAAACGCGCAGTGTCGTGCCGTAGAAGGTCCACGGCCCGAGCGAGGGCGAGGGGCCGGCGTCGCGCGCGGGCAGGATCCAGACATCCTGGACAGCCCTGCCTTCGAGTACCCAGCCGAAATGCACCTCGCCGCGCCCGGTAAGCCTGGTGCCGTCTTCGAGGGTGCGAGTGGCGTCGAATGTCCAGGCGCCGGCCAAGCGGCCATAGAGCTTCAACTTTTCGGCAAGACCCGGATCGGGGCCGTCGCTGTGCAAGGCCTGTGCAAAGGGATCGGTCATGGTTGCTGCCTCGTTTGTCAGGAGAGGACGAGCATAAGGGCGCGGCAGCGTTCCTCGCTTGGGAAAAATTGCTATCTTTCAGCCATGACGACAGCCCAGAACACCCTCGCTTCCGGACCTGGCTGGCAGGTGTCCGACGTGGTGTGCACCGCCGGCGCCGGCGACAAATCGTTCGAAGAAGAGCATCGCAGCTTCTGCGTCGCGGCGGTGACAAACGGCACGTTCCGCTATCGCACGCGCCAGGGCACGGCGATGCTGGCGCCGGGCGCAATCCTGCTCGGCAATCCTGGCGCATGCTACGAATGCGGGCACGAGCACGGCGCCGGCGACCGCTGCCTCTCCTTCCATTTTGCGCCTGCATACATGGAGCGCGTGGTGGCCGAATTGCCGGGCGCGAAGCGGCTCGGTTTTGCCGATCCGCGCCTGCCGCCTTTGCCGGCGCTGGCGCCGCTGTTGGCCGAGGCGGAGGCAGCGCGGGAAACCGGCGACGCCGACGCGTTCGAGGAACTCGGCCTGCGCATTACGGGTGCAGTCGTCGCGGCCGGTTCCGGCACCGTTCAGGCAGCCCGTACGCCCAGCCGCCGCGACCAGAAGCGCGTCGCCGAGGCGGTGCGGCGCATCGAGCTGGAAGCGGAGCAACCACTTTCACTGGCCGATCTTGCCGCCAGCACGGCGACCAGCCCCTACCATTTTCTGCGCACGTTCCGTCAGGTGGCCGGCATGACGCCCTACCAGTTCCTGCTGCGCACAAGACTGCACCGCGCCGCGGTGCGGCTGCGCAGCTCGGATGCCGCGATCTCGACGATCGCGTTCGATGCCGGCTTCAGCGACCTGTCGACCTTCAACCGGCGGTTCCGGCGCGAGATGGGCGAAACCCCAGGCGCCTATCGCACCCGCCGAGTCCATGCGGCTCAGAACTTCAGTTAACCACTCTAGCCCTTTGTTTTTGCGCAATTCCTGGCGATGGCCGCGGCGAAGTCGCCGAGCCTGACCGCTACGCACTGAATGCCGTCAATCCGACGTCGGACGGCACCATCCGGGCAGGTGGCGATCGGCGCGAGCGTGACGCGGGCCGTAAGATCGCCGTCGAGGTCCTTGACGCTCCAACCGCTCAGCGCTCGCAAAGGCAGCCATCGGGCTAGGTTCACAGCACGTGCGGCTTTGCCCGATCCATCGCCGACCTTGCCGCTCTGCAGCGAAAATGACCGTGGCCATATCGTCGCAATCAGCGGTATCCATTTGAAATTCCCATCAAAATTGTCTCTGGAAAAATCCGGCCGACATTGGAGTTTCGGCGAGGCTTCCTATATAAGCGGGCAGTGATTCCCGACTGGATTGTGAACCTGATTTGACCGACCAGAAGACACCGCGCGGGCCGGACGGCGGCCCCTCCGGCATCGAGCCGATTTCGATCATCGAGGAGATGCAGCGTTCCTATCTCGATTACGCCATGAGCGTGATCGTCAGCCGCGCGCTGCCCGACGTGCGCGACGGCCTGAAGCCGGTGCATCGCCGCATCCTCTATGCCTCGCATGAGAGCGGCTACCACTGGAACCGCAAATATGTGAAGTCGGCGCGTCCGGTTGCCGACGTGATGGGTAAATACCATCCGCATGGCGACGCCTCGATCTACGATGCCCTGGTGCGCATGGCGCAGGACTGGTCGTTGCGGGTGCCGCTGATCGACGGTCAAGGCAATTTCGGCTCGATCGACGGCGACCCGCCGGCGGCAATGCGCTACACCGAGTCCAGGCTCACCAAGGTCGCGCATGAGCTGCTGGAGGACATCGACAAGGAAACCGTCGATTTCCAGGACACCTACGATGCTTCGGGCAGCGAGCCCAAGGTGCTGCCGGCGCGCTTCCCGAACCTCCTGGTCAACGGCTCCGGCGGCATCGCCGTCGGCATGGCCACCAACATCCCGCCGCACAATCTGACGGAAGTCTGCAACGGCGCCATCGCCATCATCGACAATCCGGCGATCGACCTGCCGTCGTTGATGGAGATCGTGCCGGGCCCGGATTTCCCGACCGGCGGCATCGTGCTTGGCCGTTCCGGCATCTACAGCGCCTATTCGACCGGCCGCGGCTCCATCGTCATGCGTGGCCGCGTCAATATCGAGCAGCGCGGCAATGACCGCGAATCGATCATCATCACCGAGATACCCTACCAGGTGAACAAGGCCTCGATGATCGAGAAGATGGCCGAGCTGGTGCGCGACAAGCGCATCGAGGGCATCTCCGACATCCGCGACGAGAGCGACCGCCAGGGCTATCGCGTCGTCGTCGAACTGAAGCGTGACGCCGTCGCCGACGTCATCCTCAACCAGCTCTACCGCTTCACGCCGCTACAGACCTCCTTCGGCGCCAACATGGTGGCGCTCAACGGCGGCAAGCCGGAAGTGCTGACGCTTATCGACATGCTGAAAGCCTTTGTCGGCTTCCGCGAGGAGGTGATCAGCCGGCGCACGAAGTACCTTTTGCGCAAGGCTCGCGATCGGGCGCATGTGTTGGTCGGTCTGGCGATTGCCGTCGCCAACATCGACGAGGTGATCAAGCTCATCCGCACCGCGCCCGATCCGCAGACGGCGCGCGAACAGTTGATGGTGAGGCGCTGGCCGTCGCACGACGTCGCGCCGCTGATCGAGCTGATCGACGACCCGCGCCACCGCATCAACGAGGACGGCACCTACAACCTTTCCGAGGAACAGGCGCGCGCCATCCTCGACCTGCGCCTGCAGCGCCTGACCGCGCTCGGCCGCGACGAGATCGCCGACGAGTTGAACAAGATCGGCGCTGAGATCGTTGATTTCCTTGATATTTTGTCGTCGCGCGCACGCATCCAGCAGATCGTCAAGGACGAGCTGATCGCCGTCCGCGACGAGTTCGGCACGCCACGCCGCACCGAGCTCGCCGAGGGCGGGGCGGACATGGAAGACGAGGACCTGATCCAGCGCGAGGACATGGTCGTCACCGTCAGCCATTCCGGCTACATCAAGCGCGTGCCCTTGTCGCTCTACCGGGCGCAGCGCCGCGGCGGGAAGGGCCGCTCCGGCATGTCGACGAAGGAAGAGGATTTCGTCACACGGCTGTTCGTCGCCAACACGCACACGCCGGTGCTGTTCTTCTCCTCGCGCGGCATCGTCTACAAGGAAAAGGTCTGGCGCTTGCCGATCGGCAACCCGCAATCGCGCGGCAAAGCCTTGATCAACATGCTACCGCTCGAGCAGGGCGAACGCATCACCACCATCATGCCGCTGCCCGAGGATGAGACCAGCTGGGGCGAGCTTGACGTGATGTTTGCCACAACGCGCGGCACCGTGCGCCGCAACAAGCTGTCCGACTTCGTCCAGGTCAACCGCAACGGCAAGATCGCCATGAAGCTGGAGGAAGAGGGCGACGAGATCCTCGGCGTCGAGACCTGCACCGACAATGACGACGTGCTGCTGACGGCGAATTCCGGCCAGTGCATCCGCTTCTCGGTGAGCGACGTGCGCGTCTTCCAGAGCCGCAATTCCGTCGGCGTGCGCGGCATATCCATGGCCGAGACTGACCGGATCATATCCATGTCGGTGATCGAGCATGTCGATGCTTCGCCGGCAGAGCGCGCCGCTTACCTCAAGCGGGCGGCGGCGGAGCGGCGGCTTGCCCCTGAAACGGGCGGCGAGGAAGAAGAGATCGCGCTCACCAATGAGGAGATTGGCGAGGAGACCGAACTTCCGGACGACCGCTATGAATTCCTCAAGGCGCATGAGCAGCTCGTGCTGACGGTGACCGAATACGGCTATGGCAAACGCTCGTCGTCCTACGATTTCCGCCTGACGGGCCGCGGCGGCAAGGGCATTCGTGCCACCGACGTGTCGAAGACGGCTGAAATCGGCCGCCTGGTCGCGACCTTCCCGGTTGGCAATGACGATCAGATCATGTTGGTTTCGGACGGCGGCACGGTGATCCGCGTGCCGGTCAACGGCATACGTTTCGCCAGCCGCGCCACAAAGGGCGTGACCATCTTCAACACGGCCGAAGGCGAGAAGGTTGTGTCGGTGGAGCGGATTTCGGAGCCGCAGTCAGACGAAGAGGCCGAAGATGTGGCTGCGGACGAGATTGGTGCCGGCGGTGCCGGCGAGAGCGAGACTTGATGTGAATTTTTCACCGGCCCTTGGGCCGGTGCGGTCATGGCGTGATCAGTAGCGACGGTAGACGTTGCGTCGCGCAAAACCATCGAGCCGCTTGGCGTTGGCTTTGACACGCACCCGTTCCGCCTCCTGATGCAACCCCAATGCGGTCGCGATGAGCATCACGATGGTCATTGCAGTGGCAAGCATGTAGATCAGCATTTGCGTTTTCTCCTGCACCTCTAACGATGAGGTGGGGATTTGGTTTCATTCCTTGAAGGGCAACCTAGTGAACGCTGCGTGAAGCGTTCGTGATCGTCGCGTTCATCTGTCGTTCATCGGCGCGAAAAGGTTCACGGCCGGGCAAACGATTGGATTTGCCTTTGCTTGAGAGGCTCGCTAAAGCGTTTCACCGTTAAGAAACGGCGAACCGCTCTATCTTTTTTGTCGCAATTCCGGACGGAAAACCGCTCACACTTTTCCTGGAATTGCTCTAGAAGCCTGCCATGACCGAACGCATCGCCCTTTACGCCGGCTCTTTCGACCCGCTGACCAATGGCCATCTCGACGTGCTGAAGGCGTCGCTGGCGGTCGCTGACATCATTTACGCGGCGATCGGCATTCATCCGGGCAAGAAGCCGTTGTTTTCCTTCGAGGAACGGGTGATGCTGATCGAAGCTGCGACCCAGGCCGAGTTCGGCCGCGATAGCGGTCGCATCAAGGTCGTTGCCTTCGACGGGCTGGTGATCGACGCGGCCCGCAAGCATGGCGCCTCGATCATGATCCGGGGCCTGCGCGACGGCACCGATCTCGACTACGAGATGCAGATGGCCGGCATGAACGAGACGATGGCGCCGGAATTGCAGACGGTTTTTCTGCCTGCCAGCCCTTCGGTGCGCACCATTACCGCCACACTTGTGCGCCAGATTGCCTCGATGGGCGGCGACATCCGCCCATTCGTGCCGGCCGCCGTTGCCGGCGCGCTCACCGCCAAGTTCACCAAATAGGCTTTCCCGGAGATCCCCATGCAGCTGAAGAAGCTCGCTTCGTTCCTAGTCGTGCTTGCCGGCCTTTTCGCGGCTTCCCTGCCGGCCGTGGCCGCCGACAAGGAAAACACCATGGTCATCACGCTGAAGGATGGCGACGTGACCATCGCGCTGCGTCCCGACCTCGCCCCCAAGCACGTCGCGCAGATCAAGAAGCTGGTGCGCGACGGCGCCTATGACAATGTCGCCTTCCACCGCGTCATCGACGGCTTCATGGCCCAGACCGGCGACGTCAAATTCGGCAACATGAAGAAAGGTTTCAACCCGGAGGCCGTGGGCACCGGCGGTTCGGACCTGCCTGACCTTCCGGCCGAATTCTCGCAGAGCGAGCAGTTCGCGCGCGGCGTTGTCGGCATGGCCCGTTCGCAGGACCCGAATTCGGCGAACTCGCAGTTCTTCATCATGTTCGCGCCGGCGCCGAACCTCGACGGCCAGTACACCATCGTCGGCAAGGTCGTCGGCGGCATGGACCTCGTCGACAAGATCAAGAAGGGCGACGAGGCGGACAACGGCACGGTCACCGATCCCGACCGCATGATCAAGGTTCGCATCGCCGCCGACGGCGAATAACACCCTCAATTTTCAACAAGGATTTCTGACATGGCTGAGATCAAGGACCGCGAGAACGCGCTCATCATGGAAACGACCAAGGGCCAGGTCGTCGTCGAGATGTACCCCGAGCTGGCGCCCGGCCACGTCGCTCGCATCAAGGAGCTGGCGCGTGAAGGCGCCTATGACGGCGTGGTTTTCCATCGCGTCATCGACGGCTTCATGGCGCAGACCGGCGACGTCAAATTCGGCAATTCCAGCAAGCCCTCTTTCGCTCCTTCGCGCGCGGGCATGGGCGGCTCCGACAAGCCGGACCTGAAGGCCGAGTTCTCCAACGCCAATCATGGCCGCGGCACCTGCTCGATGGCACGCGCCCAGAATCCGAACTCGGCGAACTCGCAGTTCTTTATCTGCTTCGACGACGCTGCCTTCCTCAACCGCCAGTACACGGTCTGGGGCCAGGTCATCGAAGGCATGGAGAATGTCGACAAGATCAAGCGCGGCGAGCCGGTTCAGGATCCCGACAAGATCGTGTCGCTGAAAGTCGCGGCCGACGTCAAGTAAAGGCAAAACGATGATGGGCGCAGTCTGGTCCCTGCTTGGCATCCTGTCCGGCGCCTTCATCGCCATCCAGGCGCCGATCAATTCGCAATTGGCGCGCGGCCTCGGCCTTCCGGTCGCGGCCGCCGCGTTCTCCTTCCTGTCCGGTGCCATCGTCCTCGGCATCATCTCCATTTCGGTGGTGAAGCTGCAGGGCATCTCGCTCGATTGGAAGGCGCCGGCGCCCTGGCTGTTCATCGCCGGCGGTATGCTGGGCGGCTTCTACGTGACGCTGTCGACGGTACTCACGCCGCGTATCGGCGCCGCAGCGCTGATGGCCTTCCTGGTCGCCGGCCAGCTCATTGCCGGCATGCTGATCGACCGCGCCGGTTTCCTTGGCGTGGCGGTGCGCGAAATCTCGCTTGGCCGCGTCGCCGGCGCCTTGCTGCTGCTTGCCGGGGCGCTGCTCATCCGGCTCTACTGATGCGCGTCGACCTGTTCGACTTCGACCTGCCGGAAGAGCGTATCGCGCTTCGCCCGGCCGAGCCGCGCGACAGCGCCAGGCTGCTCGTCGTCCGGCCGGGCGAAACGCTACAGGACCGCATCGTCAGCGATCTGCCGTCGCTGCTTCGCGAAGGCGACGTGCTGGTGTTCAACGACACCAAGGTCATTCCGGCGCAGCTGAAAGGCATCCGCAGGCGCGGCGAGGCGATGGCGCAGGTCGAGGCGACATTGCACATGCGGGTGGCGCCGGACCGTTGGCAGGCCTTCATGCGGCCAGGGAAACGCATCGCCCCCGGCGACCGCATCCATTTCGGCCATGACCAGAATTCCTGTTTCCTCGGCCAGCTCGACGCGACGGTGATCGAGAAGGGCGAGGCGGGCGAGGTGCTGCTCGGCTTCGATCTTTCCGGCCCCTTCCTCGATGAGGCGCTGCACGCCGTCGGCCACATTCCGCTGCCGCCCTACATCGCCTCGAAGCGCGACGACGATGAGCGCGACCGCGCCGACTATCAGACCATCTATGCCAGGGAAGAGGGCGCGGTCGCGGCACCCACGGCCGGTCTGCATTTCACGCCGGAGCTGTTCGCCGCGCTCGACGCCAAAGGCGTCGAGCGCCGTTTCGTCACGCTGCATGTCGGCGCCGGCACCTTCCTGCCAGTGAAGGCCGACGATACGGCCGATCACAAGATGCACGCCGAGACTGGCTCGGTGAGCCCGGACACGGCGGTGGCGCTCAACGCGGCCAAGGCGCGGGGAGGGCGCATCGTCGCCGTCGGAACGACGTCGCTGCGGCTGCTTGAGAGCGCCGCGCGAGACGACGGCAGGATCGAGCCCTGGTCCGGACCGACCGATATCTTCATCACGCCGGGCTACCGTTTTCGAACGGCCGATATGTTGATGACCAATTTCCATCTGCCGCGCTCGACGCTGTTCATGCTGGTCTCGGCCTTCAGCGGGCTGGAGACGATGCGTTCAGCCTATGCGCACGCCATCGGGAACCGTTACAGGTTCTACTCCTATGGCGACGCCAGCCTGCTTTACCGAGCGGAGACGAGCGATGGACGATGATCTCGACAGCATGGACCGCGATGTCCTGATCGCGGAAGTGAAGAAGCTGCGCGCCGGCATCCGCGCGCACCGCGATACGACCGGCCATGATTTGTGCTGGCATCATCCTGAGCTCTGGAACCTGCTGCCTGAAAAGACCGAGCCGGCGATCGCGGTGCCGCCCTGGCCTAAATTCATGCGCGGCTGCATCCGCTACCGGCAGTCTCTGGACGAGCAGGCACCCGACGCGCCGGTGCACGACAAGGAATTCAATGGCTGAGATTTTTTCTTTCAACGTCCTGGCCACCGATGGCAAGGCCAGGCGCGGCCTGGTATCGATGCCGCGCGGCGAAATCCGTACGCCGGCCTTCATGCCGGTCGGCACCGGCGGCACGGTCAAGGCCATGTATATGGACCAGGTGCGCGGCGTCGGCGCCGACATCATCCTCGGCAACACCTATCATCTGATGCTGCGGCCCGGCGCCGAGCGCGTGGCGCGACTTGGCGGACTGCATGAATTCGCCCGCTGGCCATACCCGATCCTGACCGACAGCGGCGGCTTCCAGGTGATGTCGCTGTCGAAGCTCAGGAAACTGACCGAACAGGGCGTCACCTTCCGCTCGCATATCGACGGCGGGCCTTACGAAATGTCGCCGGAGCGGTCGATCGAGATCCAGGGGCTGCTCGATTCCGACATCCAGATGCAGCTCGACGAATGCACAGCGCTGCCGGCCAAGCCGAAAGAGATCGAGCGCGCCATGGAATTGTCGCTGCGCTGGGCCGAGCGCTGCAAGACGGCGTTCGGCGACCAGCCGGGCAAGGCGATGTTCGGCATTGTCCAGGGCGGCGACAGTGCGCCGATGCGAGTGCGCTCGGCGCAGGCATTGAAGGCGATGGATCTGAAAGGCTATGCCGTGGGCGGCCTGGCGGTCGGCGAGCCGCAATCGGTGATGCTGGAGATGCTCGACATCACCTGCCCGGAACTGCCGGCCGACAGACCGCGCTATTTGATGGGCGTCGGCACGCCGGACGACATCCTGAAATCGGTGGCCCGCGGCATCGACATGTTCGACTGCGTGATGCCGACCCGCGCCGGCCGCCATGGCCTCGCCTACACCCGGCGCGGCAAGGTCAATCTGAGGAACGCCCGTCACGCCGACGATCCGCGGCCGCTCGACGAGGAAAGCGACTGCCCGGCCGCGCGCGACTATTCGCGCGCCTATCTGCATCACCTCGTGCGCTCGCAGGAATCGCTCGGCGCCATGCTGCTGACCTGGAACAACCTGTCCTACTATCAGACGCTGATGCATGAGATCCGGGCGGCCATCGAGGAGCAGGCTTTTGACACGCGCGCGGCGGAGATCACCGAGGGTTGGGTAAGGGGCGATATCCCGGCCTTCTAGCCCGCTTCGCCTGATTGACGGAGGTTCCGCCGGGGAGCAGAGTCATATCTCGGGGATCAGCCATGGCTGTGACATTCGACTTCGCCGGCAAGACGGCGATCGTGACCGGTGGATCGAGGGGCATCGGCAAAGCCGTGGCCAGACAGCTGGCACGGTCGGGATGCGATGTCTGGATATGGGATGCCGATGCAGTTCCAGTCGATGGAACCCACAGCCAGACGGTCGATGTAGTGAAGGCGGGTGATATCGGGAACGCTCTCCGCGAGGTCATCGCCGAGAGCGGTCGGGTCGACATTCTCGTCAATAATGCTGGCTATCTCGGCCCGTATTGCAGCTTCGAGGCATTCGATCCGGCCGAGTGGCAGCGCATCATCGGGGTCAATCTCATCGGGACGTTCGAGGTCACGCACCAGGTTCTACCGGTCATGCGCAGGGCCGGCAGCGGCCGCATCGTCAATATGGGGTCGCTGGCAGGCAAGGAGGGGTTACCGAACCTGGCGGCATATTCGGCGGCGAGCGCGGGCATCATCGCTTTCACCAAAGCCTTGTCGCGCGAAGTGAGCGACACCGATATTCTCGTCAATTGCGTCGCGCCCGGCCCGATCGACACCGACCTCATCAGGCGGCTTGGCAATGAAGTCGTCAGCGATATGATCGGCGCCAGTCCGCTAAAGCGCCTTGGGGCGGTCGACGAGGTCGCGGCGCTGGTGCTCTGGCTTTGCTCGGATGCCGTCAGTTTCAACACGGGCGCGGTGTTCGACATGTCTGGCGGCAGGGCACGCTACTGAAGAGCCGCCTCATGTGCTGACCGACGTCGCGGCGCGCAGGCTGCAGCCGGTGATCTTGAAACTGCCATCGGATTGCTGCTGCAGCGTATAGACCGCCTCGTAGTCCTTGCCGTCGGGGCCGACGATCAGCACCTGCTGGACGATCGAACCGGGCCCGGTCTGCTCGACCTTGCCGAAGGCATAGGATCGCGGCCTTCGCACCGGCGCGTAGCCGTTGGTCACCATGTTCATGAAGGTGTCGACGGTCGGGAAGATCTGCTTCACGTTCGGCGCGGCGAAACTATAGGCGGTGGCGCCGTCATTGGCGATGAAGGCCTTCAACTGGCTGTCGATGACCGTCTGCGCGGACTTGATCTCGGCATCGCCGGCGAAGGCAAGCGAGGCCATCAACATTGGAACAAGAGCTAATGCGAACAATGCGCGGCGCATGGCCTGCCTCCCCGGAATTCGCTTGGCAAACGCAATCTAACATACGCGGTTCGGCATGGCGTGGTTTCACGGACCTGCGAAGATTTCGCCATTTCGGCACCACGGGGTGGGATTGGGCACTCTTTGAGGCGATGCGTGATGCTTGAAAGCTGGGCAGCAGTCTGCCACAAGGGCCGCTTGTTCGCTTAGGCGTTTCACCGTTTCGTGGGAACGGCGAACCGCCCCATCTCTTGTTTTTACGCAATTCCGGACGGAAAACCCTTTCACACGTTCCCTGGAATTGCTCTGGACTGGCAGGACCGGCAATGAAGGCATTTTTCGTGCAGATTAAATGCGATCTGGGCAAGTCCTATGAGGTCGCCAGCGCGCTCGCCGATGCCGAGATCGCCTCCGAAATCTACTCGACCGCCGGCAATTTCGACCTGCTCGCCAAATTCTATATCGACGACGAGGAAGACGTCGGCCACTTCGTCAACGAGCGGGTGCAGATTCTGCCCGGAATCAAGGACACCTTCACCATCGTCACGTTCCGGGCGTTCTGACCGGCTTGGCGATGCCCCACCGGGAAGCAGGAACTGACCCGGATCGGGGTATGCATGCCTTAAATTTAGGCAATTCGCATAGAGTGGCCGCCACTGTTTCCTAAATCACCGATTGCGCTTGATTTTCTCCGGCGACGCCAGTGAAATGGTCGCAGAGGGGAGTACGCGATTGGCAGCGTTCGACGAAATGCTTCCGGAAGTCTCCGGATTGAGAAGACCTTATGAGGCCTACGATCGCTGGCTGAAGGAGCAGGACCCGGCCAGGCTCACCCAGAAAATGCAGGACGCCGAGCGCGTCTTTCGCAAGACCGGCATTACCTTTGCCGTCTATGGTGAGCAGGAAGCGTCCGAGCGGCTGATCCCTTTCGACATCGTGCCGCGCATCCTCTCCGGCCAGGAATGGCGCCGGCTGACGCAAGGCATCGAGCAGCGTGTGCAGGCGCTGAACGCCTTTCTCGACGACATCTACCACCGCCAGGAGATCCTGCGCGCCGGACGCGTGCCAAGGGACCTTGTCGCCAAGAACGAGGCCTTCCTGCCCGAGATGATCGGGGTGAAGCCGCCGGCCGGCGTCTACACGCATATCATCGGCGTCGACATCGTGCGCATCGCCGAGAACGAGTTCTACGTGCTGGAAGACAATGCCCGCACGCCGTCGGGCGTCTCCTACATGTTGGAGAACCGCGAGACGATGATGCAGCTCTTCCCGGAGCTGTTCCAGAAGATCAAGGTGCGGCCGGTCGAGAACTACCCGCAGCTGCTGCGCCAGTCGCTCGCCGCGGTGCGGCCGCAGAGCGCCAAGGGCGCGCCAACCATCGCCGTGCTGACGCCGGGCTCCTACAACTCGGCCTATTTCGAACATGCCTTTCTCGCCGACCAAATGGGCGTGCAACTGGTGGAGGGACAGGATTTGCGCGTCGTCGACGGGCATGTCGCGATGCGCACCACCGAAGGCTACAAACAGATCGACGTGCTCTATCGCCGGGTAGACGATTCTTTCCTCGATCCGCTGACTTTCCGACCGGACTCTGCGCTTGGCGTGCCGGGCATTATGGATGTCTACCGCGCCGGCAACATCACCATCGCCAACGCGCCGGGCACCGGCATCGCCGACGACAAGGCGATCTATTCCTACATGCCCGAGATCGTCGAGTTCTACACCGGCCGCAAGGCAATCCTCGGCAACATCCCGACCTGGCGCTGCTCGGAGCCCGACAGCCTCAAATATGTGCTCGAGCACATCAACGAGTTGGTGATCAAGGAAGTGCACGGTTCCGGCGGCTACGGCATGCTGGTCGGCCCAGCGGCGACCAAGAAGGAATGCCAGGAGTTCGCCAAGAAGCTGCAGGCCAAGCCTTCGAATTACATCGCCCAGCCCACGCTGGCGCTGTCGACCTGCCCGATCCTGACCGAAAAGGGCCTGTCGCCGCGCCATGTGGACCTTCGGCCCTACGTGCTGGTCTCCGACCGTATCCAGATCGTGCCAGGCGGCCTGACCCGCGTGGCGCTGAAGGAAGGCTCGCTGGTCGTGAATTCCTCGCAGGGCGGCGGGACGAAGGACACGTGGGTGTTGGATGATTGAAGTGAGTAGGAAATAGGCAGTAGGCAGTAGGCAGTAGGCAGTAGTTGAATATAGAGGACGGGGAAATGCCACATTCTATTGGGATTCAAATGCTTACTACTGCCTACTGCCTATTCCCTACTCACTAGCCCGAAGGGCGCGCTCATGCTTCTCGGCCGCACCGCCAACGGTCTCTATTGGATGAACCGCTATATCGAGCGGGCCGAAAACATGGCGCGCCTCGTCGACGCCGGTTTGCGCATGGCGCTGACACGCACGCAGAACGCGTCGGAGGAATGGAATTCGGTGCTGCTCAGCGCCGGATCGGACATCGCCTTTTCCCAGAAATATCAGGACTATACGGCCGCCAACGTCTCCGATTTCCTGCTGCGCGACACCTCGAACCCGTCGAGCACGATGTCGTCTATCGAGACGGCGCGCAACAATGCCCGCATGGTGCGCACGGCGCTGACGCGCGAGACCTGGGAAAGCATCAACGAAGCCTGGATGTCGCTGAAGCGCATGCTGGCGAGGCCGATCGACGAGCGCGACCTGCCGACGGTGCTCGACGCCATCAAGCGCGAGACGGCGCTGATCCGCGGTTCGTTCTACGGTACGATGTTGCGCAACGAGATTTTCGATTTCTCGCAGCTCGGCACCTATGTCGAGCGCGCCGACAACACGGCGCGCATCCTCGACGTGAAATATTACGTGCTGTTGCCTTCGCTGTCCTGGGTCGGCTCGACGCTCGACAACTACCAGTGGGAGTCGATCCTGCGCTCGGTGTCGGCGCACCGTTCCTATCGCTGGGTCTATGAAGCCGACTACAAGCCGACGAACATAGCCGACTATCTGATCCTCAACGTGCGCATGCCGCGCTCGCTGACCTTCTGCTACCGCTTCCTCGGCGAGCACCTGAAATTCCTCGCCGACGACTACGGCGAACGCCATGCCTGCCACGGCACGGCCGAGAAGATCCAGGCGATGCTCAAGCGGGGCTCGATCAAGGATATTTTCGATCACGGCCTGCACGAGTTCCTGGCCGAGTTCATTCGCGACAACACCAGGCTGGGCGACGAGATCGCCCAGGATTACCGGTTCTATTGAGCACAACTGAGGGCAGGCGTGATGCGGCTCAAGATCTCCCATCGCACCCAGTACCATTACGATGCTCCGGTGCAGTATCTGCTGCAGCGGCTGCGCCTGCTGCCTCCCAGCGGGCCCACGCAGACCGTCGGTTCCTGGACGATCAAGGTCGAAGGCGCGCGCGAGGAAGTGCGCTTTACCGACCATTTCGGCAACGAGACGCGGCTGGTGAGCGCCGAGGGCGGCCACAGCACGATTGCTGTCGAGGCTGCGGGAGAAGTAACGACGCATAACACGGCGGGCGTAACGGGTCCGCACCACGGCTTTGCGCCGCTCTGGCTGTTCGCGCAGCAGACGCAACTCACCACCGCCGGCGAAGGCATCCGTGAACTGGCCGGCACGCTCGGGCAGGGAACCGAGATCGAGCGGCTGCACCGGTTGATGGGCGCTATCCACGAGCGCGTCGCCTACAGACCGGGCACGACCAGCGTGGTGACGCCGGCGGAGGATGCCCTGGCGCAGAAGTCCGGCGTCTGCCAGGACCACAGCCATATCTTCATCGCCGCGGCCGGCGTGCTTGGCTTTCCCGCCCGCTATGTCAGCGGCTACCTGATGATGGATGCGACCATCGAGCAGGCGGCCAGCCACGCCTGGGCCGAGGCCTATGTCGTGGGGCTCGGATGGGTCGCCTTCGACCCGGCGAACGGTATCTCTCCCGACGAACGCTATGTGCGGGTGGCTATGGGACGCGACTATCGCGATGCCTCGCCGGTGTCGGGAATACTGCTGGGACAGGCGCAAGAGAAGCTTGCCGTCACCGTCACGGTAGAGCAGTAATCTCCGCAAGATTCTGTGCCAGAAGAGATGCCATGACCTATTGTGTCGGCCTCAAGATCGATCGCGGCCTCGTGTTCATGTCGGACACGCGCACCAATGCCGGCATGGATTCGATCTCGACCTTCAAGAAGATGCATGTCTGGGAACAGCCGGGCGAGCGCGTGATCGTGCTGATGTCGGCGGGCAACCTTGCCACGACGCAAGCCGTGGTCAGCCTGCTCGACGAGCGCAACAAGGCGGTCAGCGACCGCCACGAGAAGCTGCTCGATACGCCGTCCATGTACCAGACGGTGCGGCTGGTCGGCGACACGGTCAAGGAAGTGATCGCGCATGCGTCGCCGGACGGCGAGAAGGCGGATTCCTATTTCAACGCCTCCTTCATCCTCGGCGGCCAGATCAAGGGCAGCCCGCCAAGGCTGTTCATGATCTATCCGGAAGGCAATTTCATCGAGTCGACCGACGACACGCCGTTCTTCCAGATCGGCGAGACGAAATACGGCAAGCCGATCATCATCCGTGCCTATGACCGGGCAATGAGCCTGGCCGAGACGGTGAAGCTGCTTCTGGTGTCTTTCGATTCGACGCTGAAATCCAATCTTTCGGTCGGGCTGCCGCTCGATCTGCTGTTCCTGGAAAAGGACGTGTTCAAGGTCGGGCTGAATCGGCGGTTCGGCCAGGACGATCCTTATTACCGCACCATTTCCGACGGCTGGTCCAGTGCGCTGAAGGCCGCCTTTTCAAATCTGCCGGATTTCCCGGGGTAGGGGCCATCGGCCCCGTTGTTGCCTCATTATATTTAACGTGTTAATCAAAAACGGAGCAGTCAGGCTGCCGGTGCGTCGGAGCGCCGCTGGGAGGTAAATATGGACAATGAGGAATTCCGCGACTGGTCGAGGCGGGCGGCGGACTGGGGCGCCGATTACCGTGCCGGACTGCGCGACCGCCCGGTGCGGCCGGCAATCGCGCCGGGGGAGATTTTCAGGAGCATCGAGGCCTCGCCGCCCGAAATGCCCGAGCCGATGGAGAAGATCTTCGCCGATTTCGAAGCCAAGATTGTGCCGGGCATGACGCATTGGCAGCATCCGCGCTTCTTCGCCTATTTTCCAGCCAATGCGGCGCCGGTTTCTGTCGTGGCGGAGTATCTGGTCTCGGCGATGGCCGCGCAGTGCATGCTGTGGCAGACCTCGCCGGCGGCGACGGAGCTCGAGACACGCATCGTCGACTGGATGCGACAGGCGCTCGGCCTGCCCGAAGGCTTTTCCGGCGTCATCCAGGATTCGGCTTCGTCGGCGACGCTTGCCGCGGTGCTGACCATGCGCGAGCGGGCACTCGACTGGCAGGGCAACAAAAAGGGCTTGGCGGGGCAGGGCAGGTTGCGCGTCTATTCCTCCGACCAGGTCCATACATCGATCGACCGCGCCATCTGGGTCTCCGGCATCGGCGAGGAAAATCTCGTCCGCATCCCGGTTAGCGGGCGCTTCCGCGCCATGGACACGGCGGCGCTGGAGGCAGCGATCGTTGCCGATCGCAAAGCCGGCATGCTGCCTGCCGGCATCATCGCCTGCGTCGGTGGCACGAGCACGGGCGGCACGGACGACATCGCGGCGGTGGCCGCGGTCGCGAAGCGGCATGGGCTTTACCTGCATGTCGACGCGGCCTGGGCGGGATCGGCGATGATCTGTCCGGAATACCGGCATTTCTGGGCCGGCGTCGAAGGCGCCGACTCGATCGTCTTCAATCCCCACAAATGGCTAGGCGCCCAGTTCGATTGCTCGATCCAGTTCGTGCGCCAGCCGGAAGACCTGGTGCGCACGCTGGCTATCAAGCCGGATTATCTGAAGACCCGAGGTCATGACGGTATCATCAACTATTCGGAATGGTCGGTGCCGCTCGGGCGTCGCTTCCGCGCGTTGAAACTGTGGTTCCTGCTGCGCGCCCATGGTCTTGAGGGCTTGCGTGAAATGATCCGCAACCATGTCGCCTGGAGCGAAGGGCTTGCCGCGCGGCTGGCCAAGGAAGCGGATTTCGAGCTCAGCAGCGAGCCGATGCTGTCGCTTTTCTCGTTCCGGCATCGCGCGGGAGCCGGCATCGACCCTGACGAGCACAATCTGCGCCTGGTCGATGCCATCAATGCCGATGGCCGCATTTACCTGACGCAAACGCGGGTCGACGGGCGCGTGGCGATCCGCTTCCAGGCCGGGCAGTTCGAGTCGACGGCAGCCGATGTCGACGCGGCGTTCGACGTCATAACCGAAATTGCCCGACGCCCGTCCTGAAGAGGAGACGTGTTACGCATGGGTTTGCCTTTTGCAATCAGGTGATTTTCGTTAGCCGGCTTATGCCTTTTCTTCGCTTTCGTTTTCCGGTATAGACGGAAAAAACGAAAACGGGAGGACGCGCGATGTTTCTTTCGCCACGACATGCCGAGATCATCCAGATGGCGAAAGACCATGGCCGGATTCTGGTCGATGACCTCGCGACGCATTTCAATGTGACGCCGCAGACGATCCGCAAGGACCTCAACGATCTTTGCGATCAGCGCCTGCTGACCCGTATCCATGGCGGCGCGCTGTTCCCGTCCGGCATCGAGAACATGGAGTATGAGGCGCGGCGCAAGATTGCCGCCGAGGAGAAGGAGGCGATCGGTAGCGCGGCGGCGCGGCTGATCCCCGACAATGCGTCGCTGTTCATCAATATCGGCACCACCACCGAGGCCGTCAGCAAGGCGCTTCTCGGCCATAACGGGCTCATGGTCATCACCAATAACATCAATGTTGCCAACAGGATGCGCATTTATCCTACGATCGAGGTGGTGATCGCCGGAGGCGTGGTGCGTGGCTCCGACGGCGGCGTCGTCGGCGAAGCGGCGGTCGATTTCATTCGCCAGTTCAAGGTTGATTACGCCGTCATCGGCGCTTCGGCGATCGACCATGACGGCGCGCTGCTCGACTTCGATTTCCGCGAGGTGAAGGTGGCGCAGGCCATCATCGCCAATGCCCGCCACGTCATTCTGGTCTCCGACCGGACCAAATTCGAGCGCACGGCGCCGGTTCGGATCGGCCACCTCTCGCAGGTGAATACCTTCATCACAGATCGTTGCGAAATTGCTTCGATCCGTAAGATCTGCGAGGAGACCGAGGTCCGACTGATCGAGACGGCGCTCGATTAGGCTCGTATCACGGCTGTCTCACACGGCAGTGATATTTCGTTTGACATTCGGTTTGAGTTCGAAATAATTCCGTCACGGTTTCGTAAAAACACAAAAGTGGTGCAATGCGAAATCGTTGGAGGAATCTTTGGACGCATCTCCGATCCATGACATTTTCGTCATAGGCGGCGGCATCAATGGCTGCGGCATCGCCCGCGACGCCGTTGGCCGCGGATTTTCAGTATACCTCGCCGAGATGAACGATCTGGCCAGCGGCACCTCGTCAGGCTCGACGAAGCTCATCCATGGCGGCCTTCGCTATCTCGAATTTTACGAGTTCCGGCTGGTGCGCGAAGCGCTGATGGAGCGCGAGGTGCTGTGGAAGAACGCGCCGCACATCATCTGGCCGATGCGCTTCGTGCTGCCTTACGCCAAGGGGCAGCGGCCCGCCTGGCTGATCCGGCTCGGGTTGTTCCTCTACGATCATATCGGTGGTCGCAAGCTGCTGCCGCCGACGAAGACCCTGGACATGGCGCGCGATCCGGCCGGCAAGCCGCTGAAGCCACTGTTTCGCAAGGCGTTCGAATATTCGGACGGCTGGGTCAACGATGCCCGCCTGGTGGCGCTCAATGCCCGCGACGCGGCCGACCGCGGCGCGACCATCCGCACTCGCACCAAGGTCGTCAGCGCGCGGCGGGACAGCGGGCTTTGGATCATAAAAGTGCAGAATGTGCTTACCGGTGAAACCGGAGAGGTTCGTGCCAGGCTTCTCGTCAACGCCGCCGGCCCCTGGGTCGATCAAGTGCTGCAGACGGCGGTCGGCCAGAACGACGTCCACAACGTCCGCCTGGTGCAGGGCAGCCACATCGTCATAGGCAAGAAGTTCGACGATCCGCGCGCCTATTTCTTTCAGAACAAGGATGGCCGCATCATCTTCGCCATTCCCTACGAGGAAGAATTCACGCTGATCGGCACCACCGATCGCGACTATCCCGGCGATCCGCATGACGTGAAGATCAGCGACGCCGAGATCGACTATCTGTGCGCCGCGGCAAGCGAATATTTCGCGCAACCGGTCAATCGCTCCGACATAGTCTGGACCTACTCGGCGGTGCGCCCGCTCTATGACGACGGCGCCTCCAAAGCGCAGGAAGCGACGCGCGACTATGTGCTGAAGGCCGAAGCCGGGGAGGGAGCGGCCCCCTTGCTCAACTCATTCGGCGGCAAGATCACGACGTTCCGCCGGCTGGCGGAATCGATGCTGGAGAAGATCGAAGGTTTTCTTGGCAAGCGCGGCAAGCCGTGGACGCACGACGCGCCGCTGCCGGGCGGCGATTTTGCGGCCACCGGTTTCGATGCACAGGTCGCCCGGCTGAAGAACGCCTATCCGTTCCTCGACCAGCGGCTGGCGCGCCGGCTCACCCGGCTTTACGGCACGCGCGCCGAACAGCTGCTCGGGCTTGCCAAGTCGAACGCCGATCTCGGCCGCAATTTCGGCGCCGACCTTTTCGAGGCGGAAGTTCGTTACCTGGCCGAAAACGAATGGGCGGTCACCGCCGACGACGTTCTGTGGCGCCGCACCAAGCGCGGCTTGCATTTCAGCCGCGAGGAGGCGGCGGCCCTGGAAGAATTCATGAGCGGGCTGAGCAGCCGCCACGTCGCTGCGGCGGAATGAAGATCGACCGCTGATGCGCAAGGCCTGGGAGGAGGCGTGATGCTGGAACTGAGGAACGTGACGAAGACGGTCGGCGCGCAGGAGCATATCCGCGACGTGTCGCTGACGCTTCGGCATGGCTCGCTGAACGTCTTGCTTGGGCCGACGCTGTCCGGCAAGACCAGCCTGATGCGGCTGATGGCCGGTCTCGACACGCCTTCCACCGGCTCGGTCTGGTTCGACGGCAAGGACGTCACCGGCCTGCCGGTGCAGAAGCGCAACGTCGCCATGGTCTATCAGCAGTTCATCAACTATCCGGCGATGACGGTCTACGAGAACATCGCCTCGCCGCTCAGGGTCGCCGGCACCGATCGGGCCAAGATCGACAGGGAGGTGCGCAACGCGGCGGCGCTGCTGAAGCTCACGCCCTATCTCGACCGCACGCCGCTCAGCCTGTCGGGCGGCCAGCAGCAGCGCACGGCGCTCGCGCGCGCCATCGTCAAGAACGCCAGCCTGGTGCTGCTCGACGAGCCGCTGGCCAATCTCGACTACAAGCTGCGCGAGGAATTGCGGGCCGAGCTGCCGAAGATCTTTGCCACCACCGGCACCATCTTCGTCTATGCCACGACCGAGCCGCATGAGGCGCTTTTGCTCGGCGGCAACACGGCAACGCTCTCCGAGGGCCGCGTCACCCAGTTCGGCCCGACCATCGAAGTGTTCCGCAAGCCGGTCGATCTTGTGACGGCACGGACCTTCGCCGACCCGCCGCTCAACGCCATCGTGCTGGCCAAGAAGGGGTCGGATTTCCTGCTGGAAGGCGGCGTCAAGCTGCCGGTTCCGCCGGAATCGCTCGGCATTCCTGATGCCAGCTACACGATCGGCTTCCAGCCGCATCATCTGTCGCTGGAGCGGCCGAACGCCAGTGCGGTGCCGGTGCGGGCGAAGGTCACCATCACCGAGATCACCGGCTCGGAAAGCTTCGTTCATCTCGACTTCGCCGATGCGCGTTGGGTGATGCTGGCGCATGGCATCCTCGATTTCGAGACCGACGACGAGGTCGAGGTGTTCATCGATCCGCGCCACATCATGGTGTTCGACCAGAACGGCCGCGCCGTGACGGCGTCGAAGCTGGCGGCCTGAGGAGGAAGCGATGGCGCGCATCGACGTCAACCACATACGCCACTCCTACCTGCCCAATCCGCAGAAGGACTCGGATTTCGCGCTGAAGGAAGTGCACCACATCTTCGAGGACGGCGGCGCCTATGCGCTGCTCGGGCCGTCGGGCTGCGGCAAGACCACCTTGCTCAACATCATTTCGGGGTTGCTTTACCCCTCGCACGGCCGGCTTCTGTTCAACGGCAGGGACGTGACCAGGCTGTCGACGCAGGAACGCAACATCGCTCAGGTGTTCCAGTTCCCGGTCATCTACGACACCATGACGGTCTACGACAATCTGGCCTTCCCGCTGCGCAATCGCCGCGTCCCGGAGGCCGACATCGACCGCAAGGTGCGCGAGACGCTCGACATGATCGATCTCGCCTCGATGGCGAAGAAGAAGGCACGCGGGCTCACCGCCGACCAGAAGCAGAAGATCTCGCTTGGACGCGGCCTGGTGCGCTCAGACGTCAACGCCATCCTGTTCGACGAACCGCTGACCGTCATCGACCCGCACATGAAGTGGGTGCTGCGCTCGCAGCTGAAGCAACTGCACCGCCGCTTCGGCTACACCATGGTCTATGTCACGCATGACCAGACCGAAGCGCTGACCTTCGCCGACCGCGTGGTGGTGATGTATGACGGCGAGATCGTGCAGATCGGCACGCCGGCGGAACTCTTCGAGCGGCCGCGCCACACCTTCGTCGGCTATTTCATCGGTTCGCCGGGTATGAACGTTCTGCCGGTTGCCCTCGAAGGCAAGACGGCGATGCTCGGCGCGCAGCGCATCGAGCTGCCCGGCGTGCCGAAGGCCGGAGCCGGGACCGTCGAGCTCGGCATCCGCCCCGAATATGTGCGACTCGGCCGCGAAGGCATGACCGTCCAGGTCAGTAAGGTCGAGGACGTCGGCCGCCACAAGGTCGTGCGCGCCAACCTTGAAGGCAGGGAGATAGCCGCGGTGATCGGCGAGGACGACGAGGTCCCGGCCGAACCGAAGGTTCGCTTCGATCCCGCGGGGATCAACATCTATGCCGATTCGTGGCGCGTCGAGATGGGGGCATAGATGGACAAGACCTGGAACAACAAGGCCTGGTTCCTTGTCCTGCCGGTGCTGGTGCTGGTGGCGTTCTCGGCCGTCATCCCGCTGATGACCGTCGTCAACTATTCGGTGCAGGACACATTCGGCAACAACGTCTTCTTCTGGGCCGGCACCGAATGGTTCGAGGAGTTGCTGCATTCCGACCGCTTCTGGGAAGCGATGGTGCGCAACCTGATCTTCTCCTTCATCATCCTGGCGATCGAGGTACCGCTCGGCATCTTCATCGCGCTCAACATGCCGAAGAAGGGCTGGGGCGTGCCGGTCTGCCTTGTGCTGATGGCGCTGCCGCTGCTCATCCCGTGGAACGTCGTCGGCACGATCTGGCAGGTGTTCGGCCGCAACGATATCGGCTTGCTCGGCTATTACATCAACGCGCTCGGCATCGACTACAACTATGTGCAGGACCCGTTCGACGCCTGGGTCACCGTGATCATCATGGATGTCTGGCATTGGACCAGCCTGGTCGTGCTGCTCTGCTATGCCGGCCTGGTCTCGATCCCCGACGCCTTCTACCAGGCGGCCAAGATCGATGGCGCATCGCGCTGGGCGGTGTTCCGCTACATCCAGCTGCCGAAGATGCAGCGCGTGCTCCTGATCGCGGTGCTGTTGCGCTTCATGGACTCCTTCATGATCTACACCGAGCCCTTCGTCGTCACCGGCGGCGGCCCCGGCAATTCGACGACCTTCCTGTCGATCGACCTCGTCAAGACGGCGCTCGGCCAGTTCGATCTCGGTCCGGCGGCCGCCATGTCGCTGGTCTACTTCCTGATCATCCTGTTGTTGTCGTGGGTGTTCTACACCGTGATGACCAACTACGACGCGGAGCGCTGAGATGGCTAGCGCCAATGAGACGACACGCGTGAGCGAGACGGCGGTGACGGAAGTCGGCAGCATGCTGTCGCAGGACGAGGTGGCGAAGCTGATGCGTCGTCGCGGCGAGGAGTCGCGCTGGTGGTGGGTCGTGCCGACGATCTACATCATCCTGCTTCTGCTGCCGATCTACTGGCTCATCAACATGAGCTTCAAGACCAATGCGGAGATCGTCTCGTCGCTGACGCTGTTCCCGCACAATCCGACATTGGCGAACTATCGCACCATCTTCACCGATGCCTCCTGGTACTCGGGCTACATCAACTCGATCACCTACGTGGTGATGAACATGGTGATATCGGTCGCCGTGGCGCTGCCGGCGGCCTATGCCTTCTCGCGCTACCGCTTCCTCGGCGACAAGCACCTGTTCTTCTGGCTGCTCACCAACCGCATGGCGCCGCCGGCGGTGTTCGCGCTGCCCTTCTTCCAGCTCTATTCGGCGTTCGGCCTGATCGACACGCATATCGCGGTGGCGCTCGCTCACTGCCTGTTCAACGTGCCGCTGGCGGTGTGGATCCTCGAGGGCTTCATGTCCGGCGTGCCGAAGGAAATCGACGAGACCGCCTATATCGACGGCTATTCCTTCCCGCGCTTCTTCGTGAAGATCTTCATGCCGCTGATCGCCAGCGGCATCGGCGTCGCCTGCTTCTTCTGCTTCATGTTCTCCTGGGTGGAACTCCTGATCGCGCGCACGCTGACCACGACCGCCGCCAAGCCGATCGCCGCCACCATGACCCGCACGGTCTCCGCCGCCGGTATGGACTGGGGCCTGCTCGCCGCTGCCGGCGTGCTGACGCTGATCCCCGGCGCTTTGGTCATCTGGTTCGTGCGAAATTATATCGCCAAGGGCTTTGCCCTGGGGAGGGTCTAAGCCATGAACCTCGACTTCTCCTGGATGGCGTGGACGTGGCCGACGGCCGCCTTCTTCATCGTCATTGCGCTGATGCTCTGCGGAATGGGCGTTTGGGAATATGTCTCGCCCGGCGGCAATCCGCGCATTGGCGTGCTGCGCTTCGAGACGACGCGCGGCGACCGCCTTTTCCTGTCGCTGCTCGGCAGCGCCTTCATCCATCTCGCTTGGCTGGGTCTGATAGGACCCAACCTGTGGTGGGCTCTCGCTCTCTCCGTGGTCTACGCCATTGGCGTGTTCCGATACGTATAGAGGGGGAAATAGCCGGAGCGGCCGCGTGCTGGCGGCCGCCACGGATCGCACTTGAAACAAACCGAAGACTGGAGGAGACACATGCGACGCCAATTTCTAACATCCACGACCGCCCTTGTCCTATTGCTCGGCGTGGGCAACGCCTATGCCGGTATGGACGAGGCAAAAGCCTTTCTCGACAAAGAGATAGGAGACTTGTCGACGCTTTCGCGCGCCGACCAGGAAAAGGAAATGCAGTGGTTCATCGACGCGGCCAAGCCGTTCGCCGGCATGGAGATCAAGGTCGTTTCGGAAACCATCGCCACGCACCAGTACGAGTCACAGGTGCTGGCGCCGGCCTTCTCCGCCATTACGGGCATCAAGGTGACGCATGACGTCATCCAGGAAGGCGACGTCGTCGAGAAGATCCAAACCCAGATGCAGACCGGCCAGAACCTCTATGACGGCTGGGTCAACGACTCCGACCTGATCGGCACGCACTGGCGCTACCAGCAGGTGCGCAACCTAACCGACTGGATGGCGAATGAGGGCAAGGACGTCACAAATCCGAACCTCGACCTGAAGGACTTCATCGGCACCTCGTTCACGACGGCGCCCGACAAGAAGCTCTATCAGCTCCCCGACCAGCAGTTCGCGAACCTCTACTGGTTCCGCTACGACTGGTTCAACGACGAGAAGAACAAGGCCGACTTCAAAGCCAAATACGGCTACGATCTCGGCGTTCCCGTCAACTGGTCGGCTTATGAGGACATCGCCGCCTTCTTCACCGGCCGCGAGATCGACGGCAAGAAGGTCTATGGCCACATGGACTACGGCAAGAAGGACCCGTCGCTCGGCTGGCGGTTCACCGACGCCTGGCTGTCAATGGCCGGTAATGGCGACAAGGGCCTGCCGAACGGCCTGCCTGTCGACGAATGGGGCATCAAGGTCGACGAGAATTCGCGGCCGGTCGGCTCCTGCACGGCACGCGGTGGCGACACCAATGGCCCTGCCTCGGTCTACGCCATCCAGAAGTACCTCGACTGGCTGAAGGCCTACGCTCCGGCCGAAGCCCAAGGCATGACCTTCTCCGAATCCGGCCCGGTGCCGGCGCAGGGCGCAGTCGCGCAGCAGATCTTCTGGTACACCGCCTTCACCGCTTCGATGGTCGACGCCGGCGCCAAGGCGGTGCTGAACGACGACGGCACGCCGAAGTGGCGCATGGCGCCGTCGCCGCACGGTGTCTACTGGAAGGACGGCATGAAGCTCGGCTACCAGGACGTGGGCTCCTGGACGCTGATGAAGTCGACGCCGGACGATCGCGCCAAGGCCGCCTGGCTCTATGCGCAGTTCGTCACCTCGAAGACGGTCGACGTGAAGAAGAGCCATGTCGGCTTGACCTTCATCCGCGAGAGCACGATCCACGACAAGAGCTTCACCGAGCGCGCTCCGAAGCTCGGCGGCCTGATCGAGTTCTATCGCTCGCCGGCTCGCGTCCAGTGGTCGCCGACCGGCACCAACGTGCCCGACTATCCGAAGCTGGCCCAGCTCTGGTGGCAGGCGATCGGCGACGCATCGTCGGGTGCCAAGACGGCGCAGGAAGCCATGGACTCGCTCTGCGCCGAGCAGGAAAAGGTCATGAGCCGCATCGAGAAGTCGGGCGTCCAGGGCGATATCGGCCCGAAGATGGCCGAAGAGCATGACCTGGCCTACTGGAACGCAGACGCGGTCAAGAAAGGCAATCTCGCTCCTCAGCTCAAGATCGAGAACGAGAAGGAAAAGCCGGTCACCGTCAACTATGACGAGCTGGTCAAGAGCTGGCAGAAGTAACGGCATGACGTGGGCGTGCTCGCCCATGTAGGAAATGCAGGGGAGGCGGCGTTGCCGTCTCCCCTGTTGCATGAAAGTGGAGGAGCGGAATGAGCGGTTTTGTGCTGGCTATCGACCAGGGGACGACATCGACCCGGGCGCTCCTGTTCGACGACAGGATGAAAGTCGCCGGCACCGGGCAGCAGGAATTCGCGCAGCACTATCCCGCTTCCGGCTGGGTGGAGCACGATCCGGAAGACATCTGGGCGAGCGTTCTGGCCACGGTGAAATCGGCGTTGAAAGCCGCCGGCCGCACGGCCGCGGATGTGGCCGCTATCGGCATCACCAACCAGCGCGAGACCGTGGTCATCTGGGACAAGGCGACGGGCAAGCCGATCCACAACGCGATCGTCTGGCAGGACAGGCGCACCGCGCCGCTCTGCCAGAAACTGAAGAAGCAGGGGCTCGAGAAGACATTCACCCGCAAGACCGGCCTGCTGCTCGATCCCTATTTCTCCGGCACCAAGATCGCCTGGATGCTGGACAAGGTGAAAGGGGCGAGGAAGCGCGCCGAAAAGGGCGAGCTGCTCGCCGGCACCATCGACAGCTTCCTCATCTGGCGCCTGACCGCTGGCCAAGTGCACGCCACCGACGCCACCAATGCCTCGCGAACGCTGGTCTATAACATCGAGAAGAACGCTTGGGATGACGAGTTGCTCTCGATCCTGAACATACCGGCCGCGATCCTGCCGCAGGTGAAGGACTGCGCCGATGATTTCGGCGTTACCGAGAAGAGCCTCTTCGGCGCGGAAATGCGGATCCTTGGTGTCGCAGGCGACCAGCATGCGGCGACCATCGGCCAGGCCTGTTTTGAGCCGGGCATGATGAAATCGACCTATGGCACGGGCTGTTTCGCGCTGCTCAACACCGGCGCCGACCTGGTGCGCTCCAGGAATCGTCTGCTCACCACCATCGCCTACCGGCTGAATGGCAAGACCACTTACGCGCTCGAAGGCTCGATCTTCATCGCGGGCGCCGCCGTGCAGTGGCTGCGTGACGGCATCAAGGTGATCGGCAAGGCCGAGCAGAGCGGCGCGCTTGCTGCTGCCGCCGATCCCGCGCAGCAGGTCTATCTGGTGCCGGCCTTCGTCGGTCTCGGCGCGCCGCATTGGGACGCGGATGCCCGCGGAGCCGTCTTCGGGCTGACGCGCAATTCAGGCCCGGCCGAGTTCGCGCGCGCGGCGCTGGAATCGGTTGCCTTCCAGACGCGCGATTTGCTCGACGCCATGCGCAAGGACTGGAAAGGCGCCTCGGCCAAGACGGTGCTTCGGGTCGATGGCGGCATGGTGGCCTCCGACTGGACCATGCAGCGGCTCGCCGACATTCTCGACGCGCCGGTCGATCGGCCAACCATCCTGGAGACGACGGCGCTGGGCGCCGCCTGGCTTGCGGGCTCCAGGGCAGGCGTGTGGCCGAAAGCGAAGGAATTCGCCAAGAGCTGGGCGCTGGACCGGCGCTTCAAGCCGGAAATGGATGTAGCGACGCGCTCGGCGAAGCTGGCCGGATGGCGCGATGCGGTGCGTAGAACGCTGAGCGCGCAATAAGCAGCCGTCAGGCGGTGAGTGCCGGAGGGAGAGAATGGATCCAGACTGGTATGCCGCCTGGTGCGAAGAAGCGTTCGAACAACTGCGCACAAAGAACAAGCGCTTGCAGGATGACTTTCGCCTCGGCAGTTGGTCCCGCTATGACTACGACCTGAAGGCTGGAAAGCTCCTTTTCTCGGAAGAAGGCGTCGTCAAGGTCGTCTCGGAAATCCAGATTGCTGGGTCTACGAGCACCAAAGCCGGCAATTGGCTCTGGGCCTGGGCAAATTCGAAATGGCCTCCCGAATTCACAATCGACGCCCAGTCAGCTCGATCTTTCGGTGAGAAGCACGGCATTGAAGAGCTGACCCAAGACTATGTGAAGGACGATGATCTAAATGCACTCGGCTGGGAACTGACCTCCGTAGTGACTCGGATTTGCAACGCCTGTGGAGCCGACCGTTCTCCTCCTGATGACGGCGTAGGTCTCTATCTAATCTTCAAGACCATTAGCTGGGCCAGCTGACCCGCACTGACTCGCAGCTAAATCTTGGGCTCAGCGAATGGCAACGAGAGAGCCCGTGCTCGAGAGGCACGGGCTCAGTCAACGGCCCTGGGTACTGACTGGAGGCCGTCAGTAGGGCGAAACGCACTGCTGACGCGGGCCGTTGTAAGGCTGGAAGGTGTTGTCCGAGGCGCGGTACGAGCGATAGCGGTCATAGCACCATTGAACATGCGCGTTGCCGCGATAGACGCGGTTGTTCTCGCTGTTGACGATGGCGCCGGTGATCAGCGCGCCGGTCGCGAAAGCGGCCAGCGGGAACCAATAGTCGCCATGGCGGCGATAGCCGCGGTGATATTCACGATAGCCGCGACGGCCGTTCCACCAGATGCCGCCGTCATTGCGCGAAAAACGCTGACCGCCGCGCCAATGGCCATGTCTCCATCGGAAATCGCGCTCCGCGATGGTTTGGACGTTGGAGGAGGCTGGCGAAGCCTGCGGGACGAACACCTGCGCCGAATTGGCGGGCACCGCCGCGGCTGCGGCGAACGAAACCGACAAAGTGGCCGCAAGCAACCCCGACACGATCTTTTTCATTGGTCTTCTCCTTGAAGGGTGGTTGACGTCCCTGTGCGGGGAACGGAAAAATGACCGCGATGGTTCCCGTTCGAATATCAAACCATTGTTATTCTGAGGATTTCTCCAAATATCCGGGCGGATGAGTGCAGGCGTTGGTCTCGACAGGGCGGATGGCGCACCATCAGTCGCTAAATTCTCCAAAACCCCGGAAAACTCTGGCTGAGCACCATCTTTTTCCGGTTGACCGGCCGCGGCACTCTCCCTATGTTCCGCGCAATTTCGAGGGCGGCGTTTCGAGCCCGCGGGAGCGCGTAGCTCAGCCGGTAGAGCAACTGACTTTTAATCAGTAGGTCATGGGTTCGAATCCCATCGCGCTCACCAATTATCTAAAAAAATCAAATAGATACCAGCTCAAGTCGGTTGAGGCTGCCAAATCTAGGCGGAACCGAAGGCTATCCGCGACTGTTCCCTCTTCGAAGGGACTGCAGTTCGGGATGCCAACAGTGGATGTATTGAATCTGGAACTGGCCAAGGCCAGGCAGCGCGTCAAGCGCGCGGAGACTGCTCTCAATCGCGCAAAAGAAATGTTGGACGAAGACTGTGGCGTCGGGATCAATCTCGCGCTGTGCGGTCGGATAAGGTCGGAACAGAGGCGAGTGGCAGAGGCCAGAAAACGGCTGATGAAGATCGCGCTCGTCGCCTCGGCCTGAGTGTGGCCTTCCAAAGGCCGCAGCCAAGCTTGTCCCGGTAAGGGGTCAGTGGTTAGACTTGGAGCCTACGAGGGAGGCTCCAGGATGGCACTCGACCTTTCGTTAGATGCTCAGGCCTCCAAGGCAACGGCGCCGCCCTCCAGATATCTCTTCGGTCCGGTCGCCGACTTCCTCATGCTCGGGGGCAGCGCCTTTCTGATCCTGCCGGTGCTGTTTTTCGTGCCGCGCGACTATGAAGGCCCGTTGGCCGCGACGATGGTCGTTGTCGCCTATCTGGTGAACTATCCGCACTTCGCCCATTCCTACCAGATTTTCTACCGCAACTTCGGGCGGAAGGTACGCGGCGACGGATACGACAGAAGCTTGCAGCTTCGCTACATTTTCGCCGGAGTCGTCGTTCCGGCGATCATGGCCCTGTTCTTTGCCTATGGCGCGGCGACGTCGAACACGCGCCTGCTCGGATTTGCGGCCAACGCGATGTTCTTCTTCGTCGGCTGGCACTACGTCAAGCAAGGCTACGGCATGCTGATGGTCGACGCCGTGCTGAAGCGCAAATTCTTCGACGGCCGGGACAAGAAGGTGCTGCTGGTCAACAGCTATGCTGTGTGGATCCTGGCCTGGCTGCAGACGAATGCCGCAGTGACACAGGGCCAGTATTACGGCCTGCAATATTATACCTTCGTGGCACCGTCCTGGATCACCGGCATTGCCATTCTGGCGGCCGTCGGATCGACAGCGGCCACGCTTTTGATGCTGGTCAACCGCTGGCGAAGGAACGGCGGCGGCCTGCCCTACAATGGCATCGTGGCTTATGTCGCCTCGCTCTATCTCTGGATCCTGATTGCCAGGATAAACCCGCTCTGGCTGCTCGTGGTGCCGGCGCTCCATTCGCTCCAATACCTGGCTGTGGTGTGGCGCTACCAAACAAATGTCGAGCGTGACGTCCCGGATGCCGCGCGGGACCCCGAGCCGAAAATACTATCGGTATTTGGGCCGCGTTACAGGCTGCGGGTTTTGGGATTCGTCATCGGGGGAGCAGCCCTCGGCTATCTCGGCTTCTGGCTGATCCCGTTCGTGCTGACGGCCCTGATCCCCTACGACAGCCAAGTCCTCGGTTCGTCGCTGTTCTTCTTCATCGTGCTGATTTTCATCAACGTGCACCACTATTTCCTCGACAATGTCATGTGGCGCCGCGGCAATCCGGAAGTGTCCAAATATCTGTTTCGTTAGGGAAATCCGAACCTGTGGACCTGCGCCTGGTCACCCGACCAGCGACACATTCCCGCCGGCGTGACGCTCCAGCCGTCCCGCGAGGTCGAGTTCGAGCAGCACCATGGCGATCTGCGCGGCGCTCAATCCGGTGTGGCGGATGATCTCGTCGATGCCGACCGGCGTGGGTCCGAGCGCCTCCAGCACATCGGCGCGCTCGTTTTCGCCGGGCGGCGGCGTGGCCGACATGTCTGGCGCTTCGGCGAGCGGCGCGGTTCTTGGAGGGCGGATGCCGGCAAGCGGCGCCAGCGCGCCCAGCACATCGGCGGCCTCGGTGACGAGCGTGACGCCGTCCTTGAGCAGCGCGTTGCAGCCGGCGGCGCGTGGGTCGAGCGGTGAGCCCGGCACGGCAAAGACCAGCCGGCCCATCTCGTTGGCGAGGCGGGCGCTGATCAGCGAGCCGGAGCGCTGCGCCGCCTCGACGACCACCAGCCCAAGCGCCATGCCGGCAACCAGCCGGTTGCGGCGTGGAAAATCCTGGGCGCGCGGTTGCCAGCCGAACGGCATCTCAGAAACGATGGCGCCGCCACGGTCGGCGATCTCGTCGCACAGGCCGGCATTCTCGGGCGGGTAGGGGACATCGAGCCCGCCGGCCAGCACGCCGACCGTGCCGGTCGAAACGCTGCCTTTGTGCGCGGCCGTGTCGATGCCGCGCGCCAGACCGGACACGATGGCGTAGCCGTCGCGGCCAAGATCGGCCGCCAGCATGCGCGCCATCTTGACGCCGGCAAGCGAGGCGTTGCGGGCGCCGACAATCGCCACCGCCGGCAAGCGGAAGACCGCCCCTTCGCCTTTGATCGCGAGCAGCGGCGGCGGGTTGTCCAATGTCTTGAGCAAGGGCGGATAATCGGCTTCCCCGATCCCGACGAAGCGGGCGCCGAAGCGCCGGGCGGCATCGAGCTCGGCTTCGGCTTCGGCGACGGCGGGGACACGGACGATACGAGTGGCGCCGCCGGAAATCATCAACTCGGGAAGCATTTCCAGCGCGGCTTCCGCCGAGCCGAAGCGGTTGATCAACTCGCGAAACGAAGCCGGGCCGACATTGGGCGTGCGGATCAGGCGAAGCCAGGCAAGCCGCTGCCGGTCGCTGAGGCGCGGGCCGGCCGCCGGCGCGCTCATCCCTTCGCCCCGATCTTGCCCTCGGTGCCGGCGACGAGCCGCGAGATGTTGGCGCGATGCTTGACGATGACGATCAGGCTCATCACCGCGAACAGGCCGGCGATCTGCGGCGTGCCGCTAAGATAGAGCGCGATCGGAACGACCACCGCCGCCGCCAGGGCGGCCAGCGAGGAGTAGCGGAACAGAAAGGCCATTGCGAGCCAGACGACGGCGAAGACCAGCGCGCCTTGCCAGGCAAGCCCGAGCAGCACGCCGAGATAGGTTGCGACGCCCTTGCCGCCCTTGAAGCCCAGCCAGACCGGGAAGAGATGGCCGAGGAAGGCACCGAAACCTGCAAGAAGCCCGAAGTCCGGCGAAAAATGCCCGGCGATCAGGGTGGCGGCCGTGCCTTTTAGCGCATCGAGCAGCAGCGTGGCGGCGGCAAGGCCCTTGTTACCCGTCCGCAGCACGTTGGTCGCGCCGATATTGCCGGAGCCGATGTTGCGCACATCGCCGAGGCCGGCCGCGCGGGTGAGCAGGAGCCCGAACGGAACAGAACCGAGCAGATAGCCGAAGATGAGCGCGATCGCGTAACCCATTGTTTCCCCCGCTGTTCTTGTCGCGCGTGCTCGACCGCGCCACAGCCTGGCCGCACCGGTTGGATGCTCAGGCCGAAAACACTGTGCGGCCCGCCACCATCGTTTGCAAGACCTTGCCCTGCAGCCGCGCGCCTTCGAAACAGGTGTTCTTCGAGCGCGAGCGCAAACCGCTTTCGCTGACGATCCAGGGCTCGTCGAGATCGACCACGGCAAGGTCGGCCGGCGCGCCCGGCTTGAGCGTGCCGCCCGGCAGGCCGAACAACCTTGCCGGCGCCGTGGACAGCGTCTCGATCAGCCTCAGCAGCGGAACGTCGCCATTGTGGTAGAGCCGAAGCGCCGCGCCGAGCAGCGTCTCAAGCCCGATGGCGCCGGCTGCGGCATCGGCGAAGGGCAGGCGCTTGGTGTCGACATCCTGCGGGTCGTGCGAGGAAACGATGACGTCTATCGTGCCGTCCTTGATCGCCTCAATCATCGCCAGCCGGTCGTCCTCGGCGCGCAAGGGTGGCGTCAGCCGGAAGAAGGTGCGGTATTCGCCGACATCGTTCTCGTTGAGCGACAGATTGTGGATGGCGACACCGGCCGTGACATTGGCGCCGTCCGTTTTGGCCCGGTTCACCGCGCCGGCCGCCATCGCGCACGAGATTTTCGAGGCGTGATAGGCGCCGCCGGTCAGCCGGGCCAATGCCAGGTCCCGCTCGAGAGGGATGAGCTCGGCCTCGCGCGGAATGCCCGACAGGCCGAGCCAGCTTGCATAAAGTCCCTCATTCATCACACCGGACGAGGCGAGGTCGGCGTCCTGGGTCTCATGCGCGACCACCCCGCCGAAATCGCGGGCGTAAGTCAAAGCCCGGCGCATCACCAGCGCATTGGCAATCGTGTGACGGCCGTCGGTGTAGGCGACCGCGCCAGCCTCGCGCAGCAGGCCGAATTCGGTCATCTCGCGGCCCTCGAGGCCCTTGGTGATCGCTGCCGCCGGGAAGATGTTGACGCTCGCCGTGTCCCTGGCGGTGCGCAGCACGAATTCGACCAGCGCCACATTGTCGATCACCGGGTCGGTGTCCGGCATCATGACGATGGAGGTGACGCCGCCGGCGGCCGCCGCCACACTTGCCGAGGCGATGGTTTCGCGGTGTTCGCCGCCGGGTTCGCCGATGAAGACGCGCGCGTCGACAAGCCCTGGAACGATCGTCTTGCCGGCGCAGTCGACGACGGTGGCGCCTTCCGGCGCGCCCTGGTTCAATGCAGCTTTTCCGGCCGCGGCGATCCTGCGGCCATCGACGATGACGCTGCCGATCTCGTCGACACCGCGCGAGGGATCGACAATGTGCGCCTTGCTGAAGACCGTTACGCTCATTCGCCGCGCCCTTCGTGGTTGCGGCGCGGATCAAGCAGCGCTTCCATGACCGCCATGCGCACGGCCACCCCCATCTCGACCTGTTCCTGGATGACGCTTTGCGGCCCGTCGGCGATCTCGGAGGCGATCTCGACGCCGCGGTTCATCGGCCCCGGATGCATGACCAGCGCATCGTCCTTGGCGGACTTCAGCTTTTCGGCGTCGAGGCCGAAATAGTGGAAATATTCGCGGATCGACGGCACGAAGGCGCCTTCCATGCGCTCGCGCTGCAGGCGCAGCATCATCACCACGTCGGCGTCCTTCAGGCCTTCGGCCATCGAGCGCGACACGATCACGCCCATCCGGTCGATTCCGGACGGCAGCAGCGTCGATGGCGCCACCACGCGCACCTGCGCGCCAAGCGCGTTGAGCAGCATGATGTTGGAGCGGGCGACGCGCGAATGCAGGATGTCGCCGCAGATCGCCACGATCAGCTTCGACAGCGGTCCCTTGGCGCGGCGGATCGTCAGCGCATCGAGCAGCGCCTGCGTCGGGTGCTCGTGCGCGCCGTCGCCGGCATTGATCACGGAGCAACCGACCTTCTGTGCCAGAAGGGCGGCGGCGCCCGCCGATTGGTGACGGATGATCAGGATATCCGGCCGCATGGCGTTGAGCGTCATGGCCGTATCGATCAGCGTCTCGCCCTTCTTCACCGAGGAACTCGCGACCGACATGTTCATGACGTCGGCGCCGAGCCTTTTCCCGGCCAGCTCGAAGGACGACTGCGTGCGCGTCGATGCCTCGTAGAAGAGATTGATCTGGGTGCGGCCGCGCAGAGTTGAGGTCTTCTTTTCCGATTGCCGCGAGATCGCCACGGCCTGGTCCGCCCGGTCGAGCAACAGCTCGATATCGGCGGGGGAAAGGTCGCGGATGCCCAGAAGATGGCGGTGAGGAAAAAGTGGCAGTGATGAAGCGTCGGTCATCTCAAGGCGCTGCTATAGGGTGCGGTCCGGCCAGCCGCAAGCGCCAGCTTTGGATTGCCGGCGTTCTCCCCGGTATTTTCGTCGCGCGCCTTCGTTGGCTTGGGCTATAAGGCCCACTGGCTTCGGATTCGCGGCCGTGAAGATGATAAGGACCCTTCTGTCAACTAAAGGAATGGGCGTGACCGACGAGGTGATCAACCAGCCGCCGCCGTTGGCGGGCGGCAACGCATGGCGGGGCGATCCGTTGCTCATCCAACTCGCCGAGCGTTTTTCCGATCCGGTGCGCAAGGACCTCGACGCTCTCGGCAAGTTCGTGATGACGCAGGAGGCGCAGGAACTCGCTCGCCTCGCCAACACCGATACGCCGAAATTGAGGACGCATGACCGACAGGGCCGTCGCCTCGACCTTGTCGAATATCATCCGGCCTATCACGCATTGATGCGCCGCTCGGTTGCAGGCGGCTTGCATTCTTCCGTGTGGGAAAACGGCGATGCCGAGATCGGCCGCCGCCATCAGGTGAGGGCGGCACGCTTCTACCTGACCGCGGAACTCGAGACGGGGCATCTGTGTCCCATCACGATGACCAGCGCCTCGCTGGCGGCGCTGATGGCGAGCCCGAAACTTTTCCGCGAATGGGCGCCGCGCGTGACGACACGCAAATACGACCAGACGCAAAAGCCGCCGGTGCAAAAGACCGGGCTGACGCTCGGCATGGGTATGACGGAGAAGCAGGGCGGCACGGATGTGCGCGCCAACACAACCCGGGCCGAGCGCACCGGCAGCGGCTTTTACCGATTGACGGGCCACAAATGGTTCATGTCGGCGCCGATGTCGGATGCCTTCCTGGTGCTCGGCCAGGTACCGGAGGGACTGTCCTGCTTCCTCGTTCCGCGCATCCTGGGCGACGGTTCCGGCAATGGTTTCCGCTTTCAGCGGCTGAAGGACAAGCTCGGCAACCGCTCGAACGCCTCGTCGGAAGTGGAGTTCGTCAATGCGATCGGCGAAATGGTCGGCGACCCGGGCGCCGGCGTCAAGACGATCATGGACATGGTGACGCTGACCCGGCTCGACTGCGCGGTCGCTTCGTCGGCGCTGATGCGGGCGGGCCTCGCCGAGGCGGTCCACCATGCGCGCCATCGCCAGGTGTCCGGCTCGAACCTGATCGACCAGCCGCTGATGCAGCGGGTTCTGGCCGACATGGCGCTCGACGTCGCCGCGGCCACGGCGCTGTCGTTCCGGCTGGCGCGCTCTTTCGACGAGGCGGCGAGCGATCGCGGCGAAGCGGCTTTTGCCCGCGCCATGACGCCTGTCGTCAAATACTGGGTCTGCAAGATCGCGCCGGGGCTGCTTTACGAGGCGATGGAATGCCTTGGCGGCAACGGCTATGTCGAGGAAGCGCCGCTTGCCCGGTACTATCGCGAGGCTCCCGTCAACGCGATCTGGGAAGGCTCGGGCAACGTCATGGCGCTCGACGTGTTGCGTGTGCTCGGCCGTGCGCCCGGCCTATTCGAGGACGTGCTGGCCGGCATCGACCGCGATCTCGGCGCCGGCGGCCGCGGAACCATCGGCGTGCTGAAGGCGGCCATGCAGGTCGCCGCAACCGACCAGGGCTCGGCGCGCTTACTGACGGAGCAACTGGCGCTTTCCGCCGCCGCCGCGGAACTTCGCCGATTGGGAGCAGGGCGGATCGCCGACGCCTTCGTCGAGACCCGGCTCGGCGGTCAGTGGCGGACCACCTACGGCATGCTCGATTCGCGCCACGATGCGCGCATGATCATCGACACGCTCTATCCGCCGGTGACCTGATCCGGTCATCCACAGGCCGGATTGCCGTCCTGTGGATGGCCATTAACCTTAACAGATGGTTTCCATTGCGGGCCGCTCGCGCAAAGCCCACTCTGCATGCGCTGGAGTAGGGAAAGGTTAACCATGACCTTCCGCTCTCCGCCAAGCGAGAAGCGCATGCGGCACGTGTTGAGCTCATTTCTGGCCTTGCATTGGACGATTGTTTTCGCCCTGCTCGCCTATATCTGCATGGCCGGCAGCCGTGGCATAACCACGGCGCTCGGGGTGCTTGGCCTTCCAATCCAGGGCAGCAAGTTTCCGGCGCTCGAAAATATCGCCGTGGTGGCGCCGCTTTCGATCGCGCTCCTGATCGTCGCGGTGCTGTTCTGCTGGGCCTTTGTCGAAACGCTGCTCAACACGGCGGCAAGGCCGGACGCGGGCGAGAGCGTGGCGCGGATTGCTTTCATCTCCGCATCCATCCTGCTTTCGCTGATCCTCATCGGCGGCGTGGCGCAAGGTATCGACGGCCTGTTCATGATCGTCGCCATTCAGTTGACGGCGCTGCTTGCCTCCTACGTCGCCGTGTTGGCCGAACGCCGCTCCGCCCTCGTTGCGATGAACCTGCACGAGGCCGATGTTCGCACCGCGTCGCGCATGGCGATGGCCGCCGCGCACGGTTCGCTTCTTTCGCGGATATCCGGTCGTCCGGAGACCAAGCCTGGAGGCAGCCGCTGATGCGCACGCTGTTCGCACTGTGGGCCGCTCCGATGGCGATCTTCTGGGGCTGGTTCTTCCTGTCGCTCAACGACATCAATTTCGGCTACGTGATGCTGAGCCGGCAACTGCACGATCTGGTCTTTCAGCTCTATGGCCAGATGCTCGGCATCGATCCGGCGATCATCCCGGGAATGGTGGCGCGGACCTGCATTTTCGACTTCTTCCTGCTCATGGGGCTATGGGCCTTCCGCCGCCGGCGCAACATCGCCGAGTGGATCAGGCAGCGACGGCAAGCCACGATCAGTGATCATCACCTCGGCCGAGCGACTGAAGCCGGTCCAACGCTCCCTGCAGAATAAAGGCGGCCGCCGCCGAATCGATCTTGCCGGCGCGCTTCTTGCGCGAGAAATCCATCTCGATCAGCGTGCGTTCCACTGCCACCGTCGACAACCGCTCGTCCCACAGCACAAAGGGGAGGTCGGAAAGCGTGGCCATGTTGCGGACGAAGGCGCGGGATTTCTGGGCCCGCGGCCCTTCCGAGCCGTCCATGTTGACGGGAAGGCCGAGCACGACGGCGCCGACATTGTCCTTCTCGAGCTGAGCCAGCAGCAGGGCGGCATCGAGCGAAAATTTCTTGCGCAAGATGACCGGGCGCGGATGGGCGAAGGACAGCCCTCGGTCCGACACAGCCACACCGATCGTCTTGTCGCCGAGATCGAGGCCGGCAAGCGTCTTGCCGGCAGCAAGCCGCTCCGGCAACTCCTCGATTGAAATAATACCCAACTGCTTCCTCTGACATCCGGGGCGCGCACATCCTTTTGAGGCGTTGCACCACTTTCAATTTGCCGACAGCGTTCTATCTTCCGGCAACAGAAAAATCGAGGAAGCATTCATGAAACTGACCTGGTACGGACATTCGGCATTCCGCGTCGAGACCAAGGACGCCACCATTCTCATAGACCCTTATCTGGTGGGCAATCCGTCCTGGAGCGGCGGCTGGGAAGGACCGGCTGAAGGGGTGACCCATGTGCTCCTGACTCACGGCCATAACGACCATGTCAGCGGCGCGGTCGAAGTGCTGAAGAAAAGCGGCGCCATGCTGGTCGCCAATTTCGAGATCTGCATGTATCTCGTCGGGCAGGGCGTCGGCGGCGACAAGATCAATCCAGGCAATATCGGCGGCACCGTCGATTGCGGGCCGTTCACCACGACCTTCGTCCAGGCGCTGCACTCGTCCTCTTTCGGCGGCGAAGGCGGCGCCAACACCTATCTCGGCAATCCGGGCGGCCTCGTTCTGCATTTTCCCGAGGACAAGACGCTCTATCACATGGGCGACACCGACATCTTCTCCGATATGGCGCTGATCAACGAGCTGCATGAGCCGAAGATCGGCCTCGTGCCGATCGGCGACCGCTTCACCATGGGCGGCGCGGTGGCGGCCCTTGCCTGTCGGCGCTTTTTCGGCTTCGATACGGTCGTTCCCTGCCACTTCGGCACCTTCCCAATGATCGACCAGACAGCCGACAAGTTCGTCGCCGGCATGGAAGGCTCGGGCGTCAAGGTGGCACTGCCGCAGATCGGCAAGGCGATCGCCATCTAAGACGCTTCGCCCTCTGCGATAGGGGCCGCGCCGCCTAAGGCGGCCCCGAAGCATCCGTGTGCCGGTCAACCCGGCATCATCCATGTTGCGCGCTGAGCGCGGCGCCGCTATAGCCCGCACTGGTTTTCCCGAGGCGATAGAACATGTCCGTTGATCTTCAGACCGTGAAGCGCGTCGCGCACCTTGCCCGTATCGCGGTGAGCGAGGAGGATGCCCAGCGCATGACCGGCGAATTAAACGCCATCCTTGGCTTCGTCGAGCAATTGAACGAGGTCGACGTCACGGGCGTCGAGCCGATGACCTCGGTGACGCCGATGGAGATGAAGAAGCGCCAGGACGCCGTCACCGATGGCAACAAGGCCGCCGACATCGTGGCCAACGCGCCGGCCACGGACGAGAATTTCTTCCTCGTTCCGAAGGTGGTGGAGTAGGCCGTGGCTGTCGAGATCGCCGTCGAGACGCCCTTGCAGGACGACGTGCGCGAGTTGGTCGCTGAACTCAACGCCGCGCTGCTCGAACTGACGCCGCCCGAGCATTGCTATCATCTGACCGTCGAGCAGATGGCCGGCAGGGATACCACGGTGTTCATCGCCCGCGACAATGGCCTGGCCGTTGCCTGCGGTGCGCTCAAGCGCCATGACGATACGGTCGGCGAGGTCAAGCGCATGTATACGCGGCCCTCGCACCGTGGCCGCAAGATCGGCGCCGAGATCGTCGCACGAGTCGAGGCCCTTGCCCGCCAGGAAGGGCTGGCCCGGCTGGTTCTCGAAACCGGCGATCGGCATCCCGCCGCCTGGACCGTCTATGAGCGCGCCGGATTCTCGCGTTGCGGACCGGTGCTGGATTATCCCGACTCCGAGTGGTCGGTGTTTTACGAAAAGAGCCTTGCCTGATGAGCGATCTCACACATCTCACCATTTCCGAGGCCCGCGCCAAGCTGCGCGGCAAGGAGATCAGCGCGGCCGAGATCACCGAGGCCTATCTCTCGGCGATCGATAGCGCCAATCCGGTGCTCAATGCCTATGTGACGGTGACCGCCGACAAGGCGCGCGACATGGCGCAGGCCTCCGACGCCAGGCTCGCCAAGGGCGAGGGCGGAGCGCTGGAGGGCATTCCGCTCGGTATCAAGGACCTGTTTGCCACCGAAGGCATCCACACCCAGGCCTGCAGCCATGTCCTGGACGGCTTCAAGCCGCGCTATGAATCGACCGTGACCACTAATCTGTGGGCTGACGGCGCCGTCATGCTCGGCAAGCTCAACATGGACGAGTTCGCCATGGGCTCGTCCAACGAAACCTCCTATTACGGCCCGGTCATCAATCCGTGGCGACGCTCGCGCGTCGATACGGTCGTCATGCCGACGACGCATCAGGGCGATGGCGGCTTTGTCTCCGCCGGCGGCACGAGGACCGCGCGGACCTTGGACAATGCCCAGCTGGTGCCGGGCGGCTCTTCCGGCGGGTCGGCATCGTCCGTGGCCGCCTTCCTGTGCGCCGGCGCAACCGCGACCGACACCGGCGGCTCGATCCGCCAGCCGGCGGCACTCACCGGCACGGTCGGCATCAAGCCGACTTATGGGCGCTGCTCGCGCTGGGGTATCGTCGCCTTCGCGTCCTCGCTCGACCAGGCCGGGCCGATCGCGCGCGACGTGCGCGATGCCGCGATCCTGTTGAAGTCGATGGCCTCCGTCGATCCGAAGGATACTACCTCGGTCGACCTTCCGGTGCCGGATTACGAGGCGGCGATCGGCAAGCCGATCAAGGGCATGAAGGTCGGCATTCCGAAGGAGTATCGTGTCGACGGCATGCCGGAAGACATCGAGGCGCTTTGGCAGCAGGGCATTGCCTGGCTCAAGGACGCTGGCGCCGAGATCGTCGACATTTCCCTGCCGCACACCAAATATGCCTTGCCGGCCTACTATATCGTGGCGCCTGCCGAGGCCTCGTCGAACCTCGCCCGCTATGACGGCGTGCGCTACGGCTTGCGCGTGCCCGGCAAGGACATCATCGACATGTATGAGAAGACGCGCGCCGCCGGTTTCGGCCGCGAGGTCAAGCGCCGCATCATGATCGGCACCTATGTGCTGTCGGCCGGCTATTACGACGCCTATTATCTGCAGGCGCAGAAGGTGCGCACGCTGATCAAGCGCGACTTCGAGAACGTCTTTGCCGCGGGCGTGGACGTCATCCTGACGCCGGCGACCCCGTCGGCCGCCTTCGGCATCGCCGACGAGGACATGGCCTCCGATCCGGTCAAGATGTATCTCAACGATATTTTCACCGTGACGGTCAACATGGCCGGCCTTCCCGGCATTTCCGTGCCGGCCGGCCTCGACGGCAAGGGCCTGCCGCTCGGCCTGCAACTGATCGGCCGCCCGTTCGACGAGGAAACGCTGTTCCAGACCGCGCATGTCATCGAGCAGGCGGCGGGTAGGTTCCAGCCGGAAAAGTGGTGGTAGCGTCGTCCCTCATCTGAGAAGGGGTGAGGGATGTTCTACCTCCTTTCCAAGATCTTCTGGTTCTTCGTCCAACCAGTCAATCTGGCGATTTTCCTGCTGCTCGCCGGTCTGCTGGCGGCGCTGTTCGGCCGCCGGCGGCTGGCTGCGAGCGGCAGCGTGCTCGGTTTCGCGATCCTGGTTCTTTCAGCCTGGACGTCGATCGGCGCGATGATGCTGAACCCGCTCGAAGAGCGTTTTCCAAAGCCGCCATTGCCCGAAAAGGTCGACGGCATCGTCGTGCTCGGCGGTGGCCTCGAGGGCGTCATCAATCGCGCGCGCGGCGGCTATGAGTTGAACGCCAGCGGCGACCGCATGGTTGAGACGGCAATTCTCGCCAGGCGCTTCCCGCAAGCGAAAGTGATCGTCTCAGGCGGCAGAGGCTCGTTCTTCCTCGACGGCGAAGGCGATGCCGATAGCGCGCCGCGCCTGCTTGGTGCGCTTGGCGTTTCCGCCGACCGCCTGATCCTCGAGGACAAATCCCGCAACACCTACGAGAATGCGGTCTTCTCGCGACAGCTTGTCGAGCCGAAACCGGGCGAGACCTGGCTGCTGGTCACCTCCGCGTTCCACATGCCGCGCGCCAAGGCATTGTTCGACAAGGCGGGTTTTCCGACCATTCCGTGGCCGGTCGATTATCGCACTTCGGGCAGGGAAGGCGTCGGCTTCTTCCGCGACAATCCGGTCGACTCGGTTCAGGCAACCACCATTGCGGTCCGCGAATGGATCGGGCTTTTCGCTTACCGGCTGTCCGGCAAGATCGATCAGTTCTTTCCCGGACCGGGCGGCTGACCGATCACCGCCTGCCGGGCGGCCGAGAAGAACTGGCGGCGCACCAGCACCGCCAACAGCACCAGCGTCGACATCACGAACACGATCGGGTCGACGAACCAGCCGAGATAACCGATCGAAAAGAAGACGGCGCGCAGGCCGGAGTTGAAGTGCTTGCCGGCAAGCACGTTCATCCGCGTCGCCCGCCACACCGCGATTTCGCTGACCGGATTGCGGGAGGCCGCGCCATGCGGGGTCGGCACCGCGCCGATCAGGATCGAGCAATAGTTGAACAACCGATAGGCCCAGCCGAACTTGAAGAAGGCGAAGGCCAGGATCAGCACCAGACCGAACACCTTGGTCTGGAAGGCTTCGCGCGACACCGCCGCGCCGAAGGGCAGGTCGGCCAGAACCTGCTGCACGCGGTCGGACGCGCCGAGCAGCGCAAAACACCCGCCGAGCGCGATCAGGGAAGAGGACGCAAAGAAGGCGGTGCCTTGCTGCAGTCCGCCCATGATGGCTGTGTCGACGATGCGGATTTCGCGCTCGGCCATGTTGCGCATCCAGGCCTCGCGCTGGGCGTTCATCGCGGTCGTCAGGGAGATGCGGCCGACCAGCTTGCCGTCGGAGGCGAGTGTATGCAGCACCCAGACGACCAGGAAGAAAGCCAGTGCGGCCAGATCTGCCGCTGCAAGATGAAGTGAATCGCCCATGCATTGCTTGTAACACAAGCGGTGCCGGCACTTCGACGGGGAGCAGCAGCACGATGTCGCTGGCGGAGCAGACAAGGTCGGCAGCCGCCGCGCCGCGACATGCAAAACAGCGGAAACATCGCTGGAATTCCTATATGTAAGTTTTGAGCGGCCCTCAGGAGACAACGGCTCCGTGTTCCTTTCGGTTTTCGACCTGTTCAAGATCGGCATCGGCCCATCGAGCTCGCACACGATGGGGCCGATGACGGCCGCGCGCCGCTTCCTCGACGAGGTACTCGCCGGCGACTGGCCACGCCCCGCCGGCGTCAATGTCGATCGCATCGGCGCCAGCCTGCACGGCTCTCTCGCCTATACCGGTATCGGCCATGGCTCCGATCGCGCCGTGGTCCTTGGACTGGCGGGCCAGACGCCGCAGACGGTCGATCCGGACGAGGCCGACGGCATCGTCGCCAATATCGGCGTGGAGAAGCGTATTTCGCCGCCTGGGCATCCGACATACCGCTTCGATCCCGCCAAAGACCTCGTGCTCGACCGCAAGACGCCGCTGACCGGCCACGCCAACGGCATGGCCTTCTATGCCTATGACGCATCCGACCGGCTGCTGCTCAAGCGCGTCTACTATTCGATCGGCGGCGGCTTCGTTGTTTCCGAGGAAGAGTTGCAGCGCATGAAGGCCAAGGGCTCGGCGACGACCGAGGGCAAGAAGGTGCCGTATCCGTTCAAGAACGCCGTCGAGATGCTGGCGATGGCGCAAAAGAGCGGGCTCTCGATCGCCGAGATGAAGCGCGCCAACGAGGAAATGCACATGCCGCGTGAGGAGCTCGATGCGGGCCTCGACGCGATCTGGGGCGCGATGAAAGGCTGCATCGACCGCGGCCTGTCGCAGGACGGCATCATGCCGGGTGGGCTGAAGGTGCGCCGCCGTGCGCGGCAATTGCACGACAAGCTGCAGGAACAGTGGCAGCAGAACCGCCCCAATCCATTGCTCGCCAATGACTGGCTGTCGATCTATGCCATGGCGGTCAACGAGGAGAACGCCGCCGGCGGCCGTGTCGTGACGGCGCCGACCAACGGTGCGGCCGGCACGCTGCCGGCGGTGCTGCGCTACTGGCTGCATTTCCATCCCGAGGCCGACCAGCCGAGCATCCGCGACTTCTTGCTGACCGCCGCCGCCGTCGGCGGCATCATCAAGAGCAACGCCTCGATTTCGGGCGCCGAGGTCGGCTGCCAGGGCGAAGTTGGCTCCGCCTCGGCGATGGCCGCCGCTGGCTTGTGCGCCGTCATGGGCGGCACGCCCGAGCAGGTGGAGAACGCCGCCGAGATCGCGCTCGAGCATCATCTCGGCATGACCTGCGATCCTGTCGGCGGCCTGGTGCAGGTGCCGTGCATCGAGCGCAATGCGCTAGGTGCTGTGAAGGCGGTGACGGCCGCCTCGCTCGCCATCAAGGGCGACGGCACGCATTTCGTGCCGCTCGACGCCGCGATCGAGACCATGCGCCAGACCGGCCTCGACATGAACGAGAAGTACAAGGAAACCAGCCTCGGCGGGCTGGCGGTGAACGTGGTCGAGTGCTGAGGCCTCACCTTCACGCGAGACTGGCCCTGTGGAGAAGTCGCCCGAGCCGTTGACGGCTCGGCCTCCACGGCTAAATCTTGGGGCATGTCTCTTAATCTCATCAAACTGTGCGTCGGCTGCGACAGCGTCGAGGACTTGGAAGAGTGGATTGCCTTCCGCCTCGATGAGCGGCGTCGCGCCGGCGAGCCGGCCGAGCACTGGCACACCACACGCATGGTGCCGTCGCGCGGCGACGAGATCACCGATGGCGGCTCGCTCTATTGGGTGATCAAGGGCAGCGTCCAGTGCCGGCAGTTGATCACCGAGATCCGCCCCTTCGTCGACGGCGAGGGTATCGGCCGCTGCCATCTCGTGCTCGATCCGAATGTCGTGCGCACCGACTGGCAGCCGCGCCGCGCCTTCCAGGGCTGGCGTTATCTGAAGCCCGCCGACGCGCCGGCTGATCTCGGCAAGGGCAGGGCGGCACTCGCCGAGATGCCCCCGAAGCTCAGGCTGGAACTCGCCGAACTCGGTCTCCTGTAGCGGTTTCGCGTCTTAACCGCGGCGCTGGCCCTTCGGATCGTCGCATGTGGGGCTTGCAAGCGCTGGACCTAGGTCCCATCCTATTTCTATGCTCAGTCATCCCTATGGCAGTGCTAGTCGATGGGCGTAATCTTGGCTTTGGCAGCGGTGCTTGTCGTGCTTTTCGGCGCCGCGATGCTCTTTGTGCGCGCGGATCCGGCAAGAATGGCCGATGGTCTGAGATCCCTCGGCCCGGCCTTTCTGGGGCTGCTCGGCGCGCCGATGCTGATCTTCGGTCGAAGCCTTGTCGGCGGACTGCTTTTGCTCGCGGCGCTGGCCTGGGTCGGCTGGATACGCACGAGGCGGCCAGCGGCACGCGCCGCGCCCAAACGTTCGACGGTGCGCACCGCCGCGCTTGAAATGGACCTCGATCATGACACCGGCAAGCTCGAGGGGCTTGTTTTGGCCGGACGCTACGAAGGCAAAATGCTGGGCGCCATGGGGCTGGCGGAGCTGCGCCAGCTTTATGGCGAGCTCAGCCCCGACCTGGAGAGCTGCCAGCTTTTAGAGACGTATCTTGACGGCCGTTTTCCCGTCTGGCGCAAGGACGCGCAGCCGCACGGTGGCGAAAGGCTGGGTGTTGCGCCAGGTGCGGGCGCCATGACTAAGGAGGAGGCCTACAAGATCCTTGGTCTTGAAGCGGGGGCCGCCGCGGCGGACATCCGCAAGGCGCACCGCCGCCTGATGCAGCGCCTGAACGCCGATGTCGGCGGCACGTCTGTCCTGGCGGCGCGGATCAATGAAGCCAAGGACGTCTTGCTCTCCAATCACGATTAGTCTCCTTCGACGCCGGTACCTTCCGGGAGATTCCAACAGCCGCCTATTGCTCGACGGCGTAGCACGAGATTTTCTTGCGCTTCAGGGCATCGCAGGCCTTCCAGGCGGCGTCCTTCGAGCCGAAACCGCCGAAGCGGGCGCGGTAGTAGGTGACGCCGTCCTTGTCGAAGGCGACGGTAAAGCCCGATGCGTCCGCCAGAACCCTGGGCGCCTGCTTGCTCGTCTTTTCGAGCAGCGCCTGGGCGCCTGTTTTCGTCGGCGAAGAGGCAACCTGAACCACCCAGCCGGACGGCACCGACGACGTCTTGACCGGATCGATCGCCGGCGCCGCGGGAGCAGGCTCGGCATAGGCAGTGACGACCTGGGACGAGGTCTCCTGGGATTTGGGAGCCGGCGCCATGGCGGCCACGGCGACCGTCTTCACCTTATTGACCTTGATCACCGGCTTCGTTTCTTCGGCGGCAGGCGCGCTGTCGTCGGTCGAGGCCACGACGGTGTCGTCCGCAGCCGGCTTTTCGTCCGGCGTCGGGGCGTCATGCTTCGGCAGCAGGACCTTGGCCAACGTCCTGATCGGATTGTCGCCGCCCTTGGCAATGAGATCGCCGCCGCCGCGCGTCGAGGCGCGCGGCAGATAGGTGTTGATCAGCGCGGCCATCTGGTTGTCGCGGCTGCGGCCGGAAGCGCCGCCCATCACCACCGCGACCAGGCGGCGGTCGCCATCGGCAACGGAGGAGACGAGATTGTAGCCCGAGGCTCGCGTGTAGCCGGTCTTGATGCCGTCGACGCCCTTGACGCGGCCAAGCAGCCGGTTGTGGCCGTTGATGCGCTGGCGGCCATACAGGAATGAGCGCTGCGAGAAATAGCCGTAATATTGCGGGTAGTGCTCGCGTAGCGCGATGCCCAGCATCGCCATGTCGTGAGCCGTGGTGAACTGGCCGGGGTCGGGCAGGCCGTTGGCGTTGCGGAAAACGGTGCCGTTCATGCCGAGCTGGCGCGCCTTTGCCGTCATCATGCGGGCGAAATTGTCCTCGCTGCCGCCGAGCAGCTCGCCAAGCGCGGTGGCCGAGTCGTTGGCCGACTTCGTCACCATCGACAGGATCGCGGTCTCGACCGGAACCGAGCCGCCGGCGCGCACGCCGAGCTTGGTCGGGGGTTCGGATGCGGCACGGGCCGAAAACGGAACCGGGGTGTTCTTGCTGATCCTGCCCTTCGCCAACGCCTCGAAGGTGAGGTAGAGCGTCATCATCTTGGTGAGCGAAGCCGGATAGCGCCGGCCATTGGCGTCGGCCGAGTAAAGCACCTTGCCGGTCTTGGCGTCGACGACGATGGCTGAGGATCTCGCGGCCATCGCCGAGGCCACGTCGGCGACGACAACCGTCACCGCGAGCGCGGCGATCATGACTGCCTTGAGCGAAAGAGATTTGGAGACGAAGCCCGACAACGCCTGACGCACCGTTACTTACCTTGAATTTTCGTTGCCCCGGAGGCGGCTAAGGGAGTGCCTGCCTCGCTTCCGGCCAAGCTATCGCGCTCAGCGTTACCAATCCGTTTATGGTAACCGCCGCGTTCACCATTTTTCGGCAAATCGAGCTTCTCTTTAATCGAATTTTACCGGCCGCCGGCGCTGAAGCCCCGGCAGGCCAAGGGATTCTTGACTTTTGTGCGTTGCACAATATATTGAGGTGCATTGCACAAGGGCGCCCGGGGCAAAAAGGGCGTTTCAACCAAAGGGAAGTATGAAATGACCCAGACCTATGAGGACCTGACGAAATACGGCAAGGAATTTGCCGACACCGGGCTGAAGAGCCTTGCCTCGCTCACCAAGGGCGCGCAGGCGATCGCTACCGAAGCCGGCGAATACACCAAGAAGAGCTTCGAGGCAGGCAGCGCCGTCGTCGAGAAGCTGTTCGCGGCCAAGTCGATCGAGAAGGCCGTCGAGATTCAGACCGATTACGCCAAGCAGAGCTACGAGAGCTTCGTGGCCGAGGCCAGCAAGATCGGCAATCTTTATGCCGAGCTCGCCAAGGAAGCTTACAAGCCGTTCGAATCGGTGGTTGCCAAGGCGAAGTAATTTCGTCCGATCAAAGCCGACACGGCCAGCCGGCCTGTGGAAAGGACCCGGTCGCGGAAACGCGGCCGGGTTTTTTCATGCCCGATCGCAACCCGATGCGAATTACCGCATTCACGATTGAGAATTTCGCTGAGGTTTGCCCACCTAGCCATATTGTCAGCTAAACAGAAGGGCTTAAAATCGTTCATCGAGAACCTACATGTTGAACTCGCATGAGGAATCGAAAAGGCTGGACTACGTGACGATCGGTTTGACTGCCGCGGCAGGCGCGGTGCGAATGCAAAGTGACGGCAACCGCAACGATCCCGGTCGCGGCACTGCCGTCATCACGCGCACCAAAACCAAGACCAAGAAGCCCAGCCTCTACCGGGTCCTCATTCTGAACGACGACTACACCCCCATGGAGTTCGTCGTTCACGTCCTGGAGCGTTTTTTCCAAAAGGACCGCGAAGCCGCCACACGCATCATGCTTCATGTTCACAATCATGGAGTGGGCGAGTGCGGGGTCTACACATTCGAGGTGGCCGAGACCAAAGTGTCCCAGGTCATGGATTTCGCCCGACAGAATCAGCATCCGCTGCAATGCGTGATGGAGAAGAAGTGAGGTAACATGCCGGCTTTCTCCCAAGGCCTGGAAAAGGCGCTACATCAGGCGCTGACATTCGCCAATGAGCGGCATCATGAGTATGCGACGCTCGAACACCTGCTGCTCGCCCTGATCGACGACACCGAGGCCGCCGCCGTCATGCGTGCCTGCAACGTCGATCTCGACGAGCTCAAGCACACGGTTCTCACCTATATCGACACCGAGCTCGACAACCTCGTCACTGGTTACGACGAGGATTCGAAGCCCACGGCCGGCTTCCAGCGTGTCATCCAGCGCGCCGTGATCCATGTGCAGTCGTCCGGCCGCGAGGAAGTATCGGGCGCCAACGTGCTGGTCGCCATCTTCGCTGAGCGCGAGAGCCATGCCGCCTATTTCCTGCAGGAACAGCAGATGACCCGCTACGACGCGGTCAACTACATCTCGCATGGCATCGCCAAGCGGCCCGGCGCTTCGGAGTCGCGCACGCCGCGCGGGGCCGAGGACGAGCAGGGCGCCCAGAACGGCGCCGAGCCGCAGGAAGAGGGTGGCAAGAAGAAGCAGCAGGACGCGCTGACGGCCTATTGCGTCAACCTCAACAACAAGGCGCGGGCCGGCAAGATCGACCCGCTGATCGGCCGCGACAGCGAGATCAACCGCACCATCCAGGTGCTGTGCCGCCGTTCCAAGAACAATCCGCTCTATGTCGGCGACCCTGGCGTCGGCAAGACGGCGATCGCCGAGGGGCTGGCCAAGCGCATCGTCGAGGGTGATGTGCCGGAAGTGCTGCAGGACGCCACCATCTTCGCGCTCGACATGGGCACGCTGCTGGCCGGCACCCGCTATCGCGGCGACTTCGAGGAGCGGCTGAAGCAGGTCGTCAAGGAACTCGAGGACTATCCGGGTGCGGTGCTGTTCATCGACGAGATCCACACCGTGATCGGGGCGGGCGCCACTTCGGGCGGCGCCATGGACGCGTCGAACCTGTTGAAGCCGGCGCTGTCGTCGGGCGCCATCCGCTGCATCGGCTCGACCACCTACAAGGAATTCCGCCAGTTCTTCGAGAAGGACCGCGCCCTGGTGCGGCGCTTCCAGAAGATCGACGTCAACGAACCGACCATCGAGGACGCCATCGAGATCATGAAGGGCCTGAAGCCCTATTTCGAGGAATTCCACAAAGTCCGCTACACGAGCGAAGCCATCAAGGCCTCGGTCGAGCTCTCGGCACGCTACATCAACGACCGCAAGCTCCCCGACAAGGCGATCGACGTGATCGACGAGACGGGCGCTTCGCAGATGCTGGTGCCGGAGGCCAAGCGCAAGAAGACGATCGGCATCAAGGAGATCGAGGCGACGATCGCCACCATGGCGCGCATCCCGCCGAAGACGGTTTCTGCCGACGACGAGAAGGTGCTGCAGGGGCTCGATGTCGAGCTCAAGCGCGTCGTCTACGGCCAGGACACCGCTATCACGGCGCTGACCTCGGCGATCAAGCTGGCGCGCGCCGGCCTGCGCGAGCCGGAGAAGCCGATCGGCTCCTACCTGTTCTCGGGCCCGACCGGCGTCGGCAAGACGGAAGTCGCCAAGCAGCTTGCCGCCTCGCTCGGCGTCGAGCTGATCCGCTTCGACATGTCGGAATACATGGAGCGCCACACCGTCTCGCGGCTGATCGGCGCGCCTCCCGGCTATGTCGGCTTCGACCAGGGCGGCCTGCTCACCGACGGCGTCGACCAGCATCCGCATTGCGTGCTCCTGCTCGACGAGGTCGAGAAGGCGCATCCGGACCTGTTCAACATTCTGCTGCAGGTGATGGACCACGGCAAGCTGACCGACCACAACGGCAAGCAGATCGACTTCCGCAATGTGATCCTGATCATGACGACCAATGCGGGTGCGTCGGATGCGCAGCGCGCGGCGATCGGTTTCGGCTCGACCAAGCGCGAAGGCGACGACGTCGAGGCGATCAACCGGCTGTTCACGCCGGAGTTCCGCAACCGTCTGGACGCCATCATCCCGTTCGGCTCGCTGCCGGTTCCGGTCATCCATCAAGTGGTGCAGAAGTTCGTCATGCAGCTCGAAGCCCAGCTTTCCGAGCGTGGCGTCACCTTCGACCTGTCGCCGGACGCGATCGCCTGGCTGGCCGACAAGGGCTATGACGAGCGCATGGGCGCGCGTCCGCTCGGCCGCGTCATCCAGGAGCACATCAAGAAGCCGCTGGCGGACGAGGTGCTGTTCGGCAAGCTCAAGAAGGGCGGCACGGTGCGCGTGACCGTCGAGAAGAAGGAAACCGGCGAGTCCGGCCTGAAGCTCGAATCGCTCGCCGACGAGTCGCCCGTGCAGCCGAAGAAGGAAGAGCCGGAAGACGCGCCGAAGCAGCGCAAGGCGGTGGCGAAGAAGCCCGTCGCAAAGAAGGCCGTGGTGCGGAAGCCTGAGCCGAAGGGCAAGGACGGCGGCAAGCGCAGCTTGGTGCCGCAACTGCCGCGCAAGGGCTGATCGGCACTTACTCGAAAAAGCCCCGGAAACGGGGCTTTTTTCATATGAACAATGGGTGGCCATGCCAGGCCATCATCCTCAACGGCGTGCCGAGGCGGGTAGGGGTTACGTCACCGGCTCCCTGGCGATCCCGTGCCTTTGCAGGTGTGTGCCATGGCATTGCTTCGGCCGGACGTTTACGATCTGGAAGTCGACACGTCGCTCCCCAGCCCGGAGCAGTGCGCGGCGATGAGAGCGACTTCCCCAGGGAGGGCGCGTTCGGACGCGTGCCGCAGGTGAGGCCGGAGCGAGATTTCCTATCGGACAGGCAAGGATGCTTGCGTGCACGGCAAGGAGCCCGCGCCCGCGAGAAACCACGCATCCGTCGTCCGAGACAGGACCGCGCCTGTGATTTTCCAGATGGTGATCGAGATCAGCGCGCCGGCATAGCCGTCCAGAGCGTAGTGCCAGCCAAGCAGCACGGAGCCTACCATGATGATCGCTGCGAACGCCCACATTACGATGCCGAGGCTAGTGGACAGCCTTGTCACGTAGAGGGCAAACAGGACGGACGACGCGACGTGAATGGAAGGAAATGCAGATATCCCCATGCGGCCCGAGGTCGAGCCCATTTGGCCGCTCCACAAGCTCTCCTGCACGGACAGGGCCCAGATCGGATATTGGCGATTTGCCGACTGAAGTGCGTCCATCAACGGTTGGAAGAGGTCACCGAGGCCGAGCCTCCCATAATAGCAGGGGCCCGCGGACGAGAACGCCAAAGCAATCACGAAGCCGCCGATCAGCCAGACCAGCATAAAGCTGAGTAGAAACTGATGGCGCAATAGGGAATCGCGAGCCGCGGCGATGCTTGAAAAAACCAGGGCGAGCAGCACCGCAAACCAAAGATTGTAACAGAGATTGAGAAGATAGATGGCCAGCGGACTTTCAACGATCCACCAAAGCCATTGAAAGGCAGCGCGACCGAAATGCAACTCGACGGATGATTGCGCGAGGGTCTGGTCCCACGAGAAGGGCGCCAGCACCGCGATCGCTCCTTTCAACACTGCAAAGCCAGATGCAAATGCCATGATCGCGGCAAGGCCGTTCAAGCCATTGGCAATGCGCCTTCGATCGGCAAGCAACTGGTACAGCGAACCCAGAAGAAGGCGGAGCGGGGATGTGGCGCGCTCGACAAATGCCAACCAGAGCAGCCGGTAGGTTGCGTATGCACATCCCGCGATCCAGAAATACGCCCCCAAGTAGAAGCCGTATTCGCCGAGCAATGCGAAATCCGGCAGATTTCTGACCCGGGTGCCAACCACAAAGGCCAATCCGAGGGTAAATAGCGCAACGGCATGAATGGTCCGGTGCCGAAAAAATGATTCGACAAGAAGTCCCGACAAACTGCCGCCGAAATCAGTGCCAGTGTGCGTGTCTAGCGACCCGAAAGTATTTTGCATCCCCATGCCCTCGCGGCAGGAAAATGCCCCGCGAGGACTTACAAAGCTATTAAAAAATAGGCCGCAAAGATGCGGAGACGGTTCCGCAGTTTACAAAGCCTTAAAACTTCATCGAGAGGGTGGCGCGGATCTTGTCCGCGTTTTGCGCCAGCACTTCAGGCTTCTCCATCTGTCCGCTGTGCGGCTTTAGCGGCACGCCCTCGAAGCGCGGGATGACGTGGACATGCAGGTGAAAAACGGTCTGCCCCGAAGCCGGCTCGTTGAACTGCATGAGGGTGACGCCGTCAGCATCGAAGGCTTTCTTTACCGCCACAGCCACCTTCTGCACGACCGCGAACAGCGGCTCGAACGTTGCCGGATCGGCATCGAGAATATTGCGTGACGGCGCCTTCGGCACCACCAGCGTATGGCCGGTTCCCTGCGGCATGACGTCCATGAAGGCGACGACGGCGTCATCCTCATACACACGATACGACGGGATCTCGCCGCGCAGGATTTTCGCGAAGATGTTGCCGGGATCATAGGCGGCTTCGACCATGGCGGGCACTCCGGATCGTTGTGGTTGCCCATCCCGTGTAGCCGGCTCCCCGCCGACGGGCAAGGCAAGATAGGAAGTCGATCGTTCCGGTTCCAAGCGGCGTGCCGGGAGGGAGTGCCGGTCGGCGGCTAGCTAGTCTTCGAGATCCTTGCGGAACGGGGTGTGCTCTTGGAGATATTCGCCCATACGCTCGACCTCGCGCCGCTCGCGCCGGAGATAGTCGGCAACGGCATTGCGCAAGCCTGGGTGCGAAATGTAGTGCGCCGAATGCATGGTCACCGGCTGATAACCGCGCGCCAGCTTGTGCTCGCCTTGCGCGCCGGCCTCCACCACCTTCAGCTTGCGTTCGATGGCGAAGTCGATCGCCTGATGGTAGCAAACCTCGAAATGCAGGAAAGGGTGGTCCTCGATGCAGCCCCAATTGCGCCCATAGAGCGCGTCGGAGCCAATGAAGTTGATGGCGCCGGCAATGTGGCGGCCGTTACGCTTGGCCATCACCAAAAGGATATCGTCGGCCATGCGCTCGCCGATCAGCGAGAAGAACTGCCGATTGAGGTAGGGCCGGCCCCATTTGCGGCCGCCGGTGTCCATGTAGAAGGCGTAGAAATCGTCCCAGGCGCGTTCGGTGATGTCCTTGCCGGTCAGCCAGTCGATGCTGATGCCGTCGGCCAGCGCTTCGCGGCGCTCCTTCTTCATCGCCTTGCGCTTGCGCGAGGCAAGCGTGGCGAGAAAATCGTCATAGTTCGAAAAGCCTTCGTTGAAGAAATGGAACTGCTGGTCGGTGCGATGCAGGAAGCCCGCCGCTTCAAGCGTCGCGACATCGGGCTCGTTGGCGAAGGTGACGTGCGCGGAAGAGACGCCGAGCCTGTCGGTCACGAGTTTCAGGCCTTCCGCCAGGCCGGCCTTCACGGCACCTTCATTCTCACCTTTGCTGACCAGCAGGCGCGGGCCGGTGACTGGAGTAAACGGCACCGAACATTGCAGTTTGGGGTAGTAGCGGCCGCCGGCGCGCTCGAAGGCATCCGACCAGCCATGGTCGAAGACATACTCGCCCTGGCTGTGCGATTTGAGGTAGCAGGGGACGGCGCCGAGAAGCCTGCCTTGCGCGGTTTCCAGCCGCAGATGATGGCCCTGCCAGCCGGTGCGCCGCACGGCGCAGCCGGAATCCTCTAGGGCGCTCAGAAAAGCGAATGAAACGAGCGGGTTGTAGCCGTTTTCTTTATCGCCGCGCGTGGTACCTGCAAAGCCGTTCCACTCGTCACGGGTGAAGGCGCCGACGCCCGTCGCGACGCGGACCGCATAGTCCGCGCCCACCACCCGTCCATCGTCGTCGTCACCCTGATCCATGGGGCTTATTTAAGCTTCGCCAGAGCCGCTACAAGTCACGTTTCAGGCACTTCGTTCAGGCGACTTTCTCGAGGTCGGGCTCGAACCCCTCGAAGGTCATCTGGTCGGCATATTTGAAGGTGAGGTCGACCGCCGGCTGGTCATGCACGGTCCAGGTGATGACCGGCATCCTGAGCTTTTCGCGCACGAAGCTGACGAACGGGTTCGGCAGATCGCCGGCGGCGTAGGAGACAAAGGCGAGGTCATGCGCGAGCATGGCGAAATGTGCTTCGATCAACTGATTGTCCCTGCCATAGGCGGTGAGCCCGCCGGGGATGCCCGGCGCATCCTTGGCGAAGTCGCGGATCAGCCAGTGGTCGAACGACATGATCGCCACCTTGCCCTTGTAGCGCGCGAGCAGCCGGCCGACGCTGGCCACCAACCCCGCGTCATGACCGGGGACGCCTTTCAACTCGACCACCAGCGGCACGCGGCCGTCGATCAGGTCGAGCGCTTCCTTGAGCGTCGGCACATGGTCTTTGGTGCCGCCGATCCTGAGTGTCGCCAGTTCGGCCGCGGTGCGTTGCCAGATGAATCCGTCATGGCCGGTCAGGCGTTTGAGCTCGCCGTCATGGATGATGACGGGAACGCCATCGGACGAGATATGCACATCGCATTCGATCGCATAGCCGCGCTCGGCCGCCGCGGCGAAGGCCGACAGCGTGTTCTCCCAGCGCGTCTTGTTCATGTCGTGAAAGCCGCGATGCGCGACCGGGCGGGCGATCAGCCAGGAAAGGTCGGTCATGTCAGGCCCGCTCACTCGACTTCGAAGATCGCTTCGATTTCAACCGCGGCGTTGAGCGGCAGCGATGCAGTGCCGACGGCGGAGCGGGCATGCTTGCCGCGTTCGCCGAGAGCGGCGACCAGGAAGTCGGAGGCGCCGTTGGCGACCAGATGCTGCTCGACGAAATCAGGCGCCGAGGCGACGAAGACCGTGATCTTGACCAGCCGGCGGATCTTTTCGAGATCGCCGAGCGCGGCCCTGGCCTGCGCTAGGATGTTGATGGCGCAGAATTTCGCGGCTTCCTTGCCGCCCGCGGTGTCAATGTCGCGGCCGAGCAGCCCGGTTGCCTGCAGCTTGCCGTCCTTTAGCGGCAACTGGCCGGCGGTGAACAGCGTGTTGCCGGTGCGGCAATAGGGCACGTAGTTGGCGGCGGGCGCGGCGGCAGCCGGAATGGTGACGCCAAGATCGCCTAGCCGCTTTTCGATTGTTTCGCTCATTGCTTTTCCCTATTGCTGGAAGACGCCGCGTTGGCCGGGCCGAAATTGCTATTTTTGCCTCGCTTCCGCCACGACTTTTTTTAAGCTGGACCATCTTTACCTGCGGCCTGCCTTGCGGCCGCGACGATCGGAGCAACGCATGCGCGCAACGCGCCTTTTTCTTGCCGTCGCCTGCCTCTCGGCGGCGTTCCCGATGGCGCCGGCCTTCGCGGTGCCCGCGCTGCAGGCGCACCGCGCCGTCTACGACCTGACGCTCAACAAGGCTTCCGACCGTTCCGGCATTACCGGCATAACCGGGCGCATGGTTTATGAGTTCAACGGCTCGGCCTGCGAAGGTTATACCGTCAAGTTCCGCTTCGTCACCCAGATCGCCACCAACGACAACACCAGGTTGACCGACCAGCAGACGACAACGTTCGAGGACGCCGAAGGCAAGACCTTTTCCTTCGTGACCAAGTCCTTCGTCGACCAGAACCTCGACAAGGAGGTGAAAGGCACGGCCACCAGGGAACCGAAGGGCCTCAAGGTCGATATCGACAAGCCGGAGAAGAACAGCCTCGAGCTTGCGGCAACGCAGTTCCCGACCCAGCATCTGGTCGAGCTGATCGGTAAGGCCGAAAAGGGCGAGAATTTCTACCAGACCAATCTGTTCGACGGCTCCGAGGACGCCAACAAGGTGATGACCACCACCGTCATCGTCGGCAAAAAGACGGAGTCCGACAAGACGGATCCGGAAGCGCCGGCGCTGGCCAAGCTCGCCTCGGACAAATACTGGCCGGTCGATATCGCCTATTTCGACGATACCGACAAAAGCGGCGAGGAGGTGCCGGAATACCGCATCAGCTTCAAGCTGCACGAAAACGGCATCACCCGCGACCTGGTCATGGACTATGGCGACTTCTCGATGACCGGCAAGCTGGTGAACCTGTCGCTGTTCGACCAGACGAAACCTTGCCCGGCCTCCAAATAACAACGCTTTGACGGCAACGAACCCCGCTTGCAGGCTTGGTCCCCGAACTCCATGTGTCGGGATCAGGGAATGCAGAGGGGCTGATGGCGGTCTATGTCGATGCGGCGATCTGGAGATGGGCCGGCCACCGCTGGTGCCATCTTCTTGCCGACGACACCGACGAACTGCATCGTTTCGCAGCGGAACTCGGCCTCAAGCTCTCCTCTTATCAAGGCCCGCCCAAGACGTCGGCGCCGCACTATGACATCACCGGCTTCGAGCGCGACCGAGCGGTGCGGCTCGGCGCGATCGAATGCAGCCGCGAGGAGATCGTCGCGATCTTCCGGCGGGTGAGGGTACCGAACGGGAAGATAAAACGCTGATATGCGCGGATCGCCGCAGGCTGAAGCGTTTTCCGGCGCCCCGCTGTCGGTAGCTAATCAAGTTGTCCGGTTTGGTAGCACATCATTTGTCCGCTTCAGTTTGCGTCGAAGCGGTTCACGCAGCTCTGCCGATTTGACGGCAGTTCTGGATTGGGGTGCCATCGGAGCTATATGCCGCAATGCGACGCGGCCCGTGGAAGATTGCGAACGTGCCATCAGGATATTGCCTGATCTTGACCGTGGCTTTGACGAAGTGATGTCGGATCGGACTTTGCGGCAGCTGCAATCTGAGCCGCGCGAAGGCGACTGTGTTGTCGCGAGCGACGACGCGCTCTTCCTGGAGGCACAGGATCTCGGCCAGCGCCGCCGGATCGGCGGCGACGAAGGCGCTGTCCTG
>NZ_FOVT01000006.1 GCF_900115245.1 Mesorhizobium sp. NFR06 | reverse complement strand
CGTCAGATCGCCATTCTCGGCCATCCGCTGGCGCACGAAGTCGGCGTGAGCGGCCAACTTGCCGCCGCCAGTGCCATGGCCTTGCCGGCGCGGCTCAAGCGAGCCCCGCTCGGCGCGCAGCTTCATCAGATCGTTCACGAACTTCGGCGAAACCCGGAAATGACGCGACGCCTCACGGTTGCTGTTGCCCTCATCCACAAACGCCGCAACACGCTTACGCAACGCCATCGGTAACGGCTTGCCCATCACGGTTCTCCCTTCCGCCGCAATGAATCATCAAACCGTCATTCAGGGAATCCCGAATCCTTTAAAGGGCGACGTGCTTTAGGTTCACTGGCCTTGCGACGCGCCGCCGCGCGTCTCTCGGCAAAATGCAGCTCGACTTGTTCGTTCGCAATGTCGGGTCGGGTGTCGTCTAGCGCTTCGCGCACTTTGGCGCGGAACCAGATGTCATACGCTTCGCTGTTGGTGACCAGGTCGATGGGGAGCGTACCCTCGTTAGCGGTACGGGTGAGGAGTATCCGGACTGCATCGGAAACCGTGAGTCCCATGCTTTCAAGCACGGCGGACGCCCGATCCCGGATATCGGCATCGATACGCGTCTGAACAAGTGCGTTGGCTGGCATTGGCAGTCTCCTTGGGTGACCAATGTAATGCATTTGAATGACAGCCGCTAGCCCTGTCGTACTTTGAGCCGGTGATGGGAGCCAAGCACGCTCGTTTTCTCATCCCAAGGGCGGCTACACCATGTTCGTCAATCTAACGAATTCTTCCACGCTGAGCGTTTCCGCCCGGCGCGTCGGGTCGATCCCGGCTCGCATCAGCAGCGCCTCGCCGCCCAGGCTCTTCACGCTTTGCCTCAGCATCTTGCGGCGCTGGCCGAAGGCCGCCTCGGTGACGCGGCCGAGCTTTTTGCCGTCGACGGGCAGGGGGGTGGCACGCGGCACCAGATGCACCACCGAGGAAGTCACCTTCGGCGGTGGCGTGAACGCCTGCGGCGGCACGTCGAAAGCGATCCTTGCCTCGGTGCGCCAGCCGGCCAGAACGCCGAGCCGGCCATAGGCGTCGCTGCCCGGATCCGCGGTGATGCGCTCGGCCACCTCGCGCTGGAACATCAGCGTCATCGAGCGGTAGAAGGGCGGCCAGTCGGCCACGGTCAGCCAGCGGATCAGGAGCTCGGTGCCGATATTGTAGGGCAGGTTGGCAACGATCTTCACCGGCCCGCCGTTCGCCGTGCCGGCAAGGGCCATAAAATCCGTTTTCAGCGCGTCGCCCGGAAGGACCTCGAGGCGGCCTGGATAGTGGCTCGAAACCTCGGCCAGCGCTTCAAGGCAGCGCTCGTCGCGCTCGATGGCGATCACGCGGCGCGCGCCGTTGAAGAGCAGCGCCCGGGTCAGTCCGCCCGGGCCCGGACCGACCTCGATCACTGTTGCCTCGCCGAGATCGCCGGCGGCGCGCGCGATCTTGCTCGTCAGATTGAGGTCGAGCAGGAAATTCTGGCCGAGCGCTTTCTTGGCCTGCAGGCCGTAGCGTTCGATCACGTCGCGCAGCGGCGGCAATCCGTCGATGGTGGCGCGGCCGGTCAAGTGAACCTCATGCGGCGGCCTGCCCGCCGCTGTCGGCCAGCTGGCGCGCCAGCCGCAGCGCGGCGATCAGGCTGTCGGCGCGCGCAATGCCTTTGCCGGCGATGTCGAAGGCGGTGCCATGGTCGGGCGAGGTGCGGATGAAGGGCAGGCCCAGCGTCACGTTGACCGCCTCGTCGAAGGCTAGAGCCTTGGCCGGGATCAGTGCCTGGTCATGATACATGCAAAGCGCCACATCATAGGAGGCGCGTGCGCGCGGATGAAACATGGTATCGGCCGGCAGCGGCCCAACGGCGTCGATGCCTTCGGCTTGCAGCGCCTGCACGGCCGGCGCGACGATCGCACCGTCTTCCAGACCCATGGCGCCGCCTTCGCCGGCATGCGGGTTGAGCCCGGCGATCGCCAGCCTCGGCCGCGCGATGCCGAAACGGCCCTTGAGATCGGCTGCGGTGATGCGCGCGGTGGCGACGATCAACTCCGTCGTCAGCACTTTTGGCACGTCGGCCAGAGGGATGTGGATGGTCACCGGAACGGTGCGCAGATCGGGGCCGGCCAGCAGCATCACCGGCGTCACATCCCGTCCGGTGTGGCGCGATGCCAGATGCGCCAGATACTCGGTGTGGCCGGGAAAGCCAAATCCGGCATCGTAGAGCGGCTTCTTGGCGATCGGGCAGGTGACCACCGCGGCGGCGCGGCCGGCGAGACAGTCGTCGACGGCCCGGTCGATGGCCTCGATGGTGCCGGCGGCGTTGGCGGAATCCGGTTCTCCCGGGCTGTCGACATGACGCGCATAGAGCGGCACGACAGGCAGGGTACGGGCGAAATTATGCGCCGCCTGTCCCGGCAACGTCTCGGCGATCGTCACATTGGCGCCGACAAGGCGGGCGCGGGCCTCGATCAGGGCGGGGTCGGCGAGCAGATAGAAGGGCGGCACCCCAGCACTGTCGCCTGCCCGCCAGGCGGCGATCGCGATCTCGGGTCCGATGCCCGAGGGATCGCCGACACTGAGCGCCAGCGGCGCATCGGTCCTCTGCGTGCTCATGCGAGCCCGCAGATCGGGCTGCTCATGCCTCGGCCTGGAGCAATTCCAGGAAAAGTGCGTAGCGGTTTTCCGTAGGGAATTGCGCAAAAACAAAGACTTGGAGCAGTCCGCCGTTTCCGTGAAACGATGAACCGCTCTAGGCTGAATTTGTTGCGGTGTCGAGGCACGCCTGTCGCTCTAGCGTTCGACGATCTTGGCCTTCTGGCGCAGCTCGGCGACATATTTCTTGCTGAGTTCGTCGGCGTCCTTGTCGTTGCCGCCTTCGGCCTGGAAAACCATCTGCGCGGCCTTGTCGTCGGAAACCTCGCGCGAGGAGCAGATGCCGATGAATTCGACGCCGCGCTCGGTCTCGCGCGTCGGCGTCGCGGCGCCGACCTTGGTCGACTTGATCTGCTCGGCCCAGTCGGGCGGCAATTGCGGCGCCAGCACCCGGCCGAGATCGCGCACGGTGACGTCGAGCAGGCCCTTGGCGAATTCGCGCGTGGTGTTGCAGCCGCTGAAGCGGGCGCGCATGGCGTCGGCCTCGCGCTTGCGCTTGGCGAGCGTGGCGGCGCGCTCCGATGCCGGCACCACGAAGATCACCTGTTGCAGCATGTATTCCATGGCGGTCGGCTTGGCGCCGCCCTTGTCGAGCATGCGCCGCACGGCGTCCTGTTCGGTCACCGAGCCGCCTTCGCCGGACCGGTAGCGCGCGCTGAGCGCCTGGTTCCAGGCCATCTGGGCGCGAATGAATTCCTTGAAATGTTCCTTGGTGACGCCTGACTGCGTCATGATCGCGTCGAGCTTCGCCAGCGGCATCTTGTTGGTTGAGGCGAAGCGCTGGTAGGCGGCGTCGACCTGCTGATCGGTGATGTGGATACCGAGGCGCTTGGCCTCGGCCAGCCGCAGCGTCTGGTCGATCATCTCCTGCGCGGCGTCGCCTTTCTTGTGCTGCAGCTTGAAGAAGGCGGCGCGATGCGCGATGTCGCCGGTGGTGATCGGTATGTTGTTGACGACATATTTGATCTCCACGGCGAAAGCAGGCTGCACGGCAGCCGTGAGCGAAACCGAGGTCGCCGCCATCAGAAGCGCGAATCCTGCCGAAAACAGGTATTTCCTCATCTTACCTTCCCAATTTTCCCCGCCCGATTTCCCGGCCATTGCGGCGCCGCGCGTCCTCCGAACGCCGGCGCGATGCAGTCGACCCCATGCCCATCCTATGCGGCGAAACGATGTCGCCAGCGCATGACCCTGAGAATCAGGCTCATTTTCGAAGGATCACGCCCCAAATCAAGACCGAAGCCCATCAGCGTCCGAAACGACGCACGGCTCGCAGGCCGTGCGCCTGCTCTTGGTCATTGGATGGTGTCGACCGCGCTCGTTGACGAGCCGAAATCGCCGAGCGTGCGGAACGACAGGTTGAAGCCGATATTCTGCGACACTTCCCTGGTGACGGTGTCACGCGTCTGCGAATACGTCATGATGTAGGTGAAGCAGGAATCGTTGTAGGCGAAGCCGACACCGTCCTTGACCAGCACGTTTGTCTGAAGGTCGTAGGTGCCGGTGCCGAACAGCCGCCAGTTCTGCGCCAGATGCGTCGAGGCGCCCAGCGTGACCTCGTGGCGGTCGGTGGCAAAGCCATAGAGCGGCTGCGCCTCGATGAAGGCATATTTGGCGCTGAGCGATACCGGCAGGCCGGAATAGGCGGCTTTCACTTCGGCGCGCCTGACCTCGAACGTCTGCTCGTCGAAACGCCCGCTCACCGACCCGGAGAAACCGCTCGGGCTGTTGAAGCCGACCAGGCCGACGTAATCCGAGGTCGGCTTGTCGAGGCCGGATTCAGCCCCGGCATTGACCAGATCCGGCGCGGCGAAAGAGTTCTCGCCCGCCAGTTGATAGGACTGGCCGAAAATAGCGTTCGTGGCCCAGCCATTGTCATAGGCGCCCGAATAGCGGAAGCCGACATTGGCGCGCGTCCCGCCCTCTATGCGGTCATAGCCTGAGAATTTGTCGCGCTCGAACAGCGTGGTGGCGTCGAAGACGAAGCTCTGCGAGTCTTCGTTGGGGACGGCCAGGCCGCCGACATATTGCTCGTTCGGACGCACGAAGACCTGCGCGGTCGGCTCCAGCACATGGCTGGAATTCGCCATCGAGAACAACAGCGGCCAACGCGCCTCGAGGCCGAGCGTGGCCATGTAGCGGGCAAGCGACGAGCGCATATCGACGTCTTCGCCCAGATTCGTGCCCATCTGGTTGACGGCGGCGAGCGAAGCCGAATTGGCGTTGACGTAGCCTGCGTCGCCGCGGAAGGCGAGCAATGGCGTCAGTTGCAGGCCGTCATCGGTGGTGAAGGTCCGCTTCCACTCGGCTTCGGCGGTGAGCCGGCTGGACTCGCCTTCGATGCCGCGCACGTTGTTGACGGACGTGTCGACAGCGGGATCTGCAAGCACGGCGTCCAGCCGGTTACGGCTGATCACGCGTGTGTTGACGTTGAACGACAGCTGGCCGCCGGCCACCGAAGTGTCGGGAATATAGGCGTAGTCGAGGGACGGCAGCACCCAGGGCTGTTTGGAGGCCCGCGCGGTCGGATCGCTGGAGAGCGTGTCCTCCTGCACTTCGAAGCGCATGGCGCGGACGTCGAAATAATTGCGGCCGCTCAAGCCCGTCAGATAGATCGACGACTGGTGAACGAGGTCGCTATAGCCTTCGATGTTGTAGGTGCGCGAGAAGTCCTTGTCGGTCTGCAGCAGCACGTCCCAGCCGAAGTTCCAGCGCTCGTTGATGGCGAACTGGCCCTTGGTGCCCATCATGCCGCGGAACTTGTTCGGGTCGCTGGGCTCGCCCGAATCGACGACATAACGGTTGCCCGTGCCGATGAATGCGTCTGGATCCTGCTGGTTGATGCCGGCGATCTTCAGCGTGTACTGGCCGTTGTTGAAGCGCTGGCGCCACTCGGCCTCGCCGAGGAAACCCTGCTTGGTGTAGCCGCTGCCGGTGACGGTCAGGTCATAGGTCGGGGACAGCGCGAAATAATAGGGGACTTTGACGCCGACGCCGAGGTGGTTGTTGTAGACGATGCCGGGGATCAGGAAGCCGCTCTTGTGCTTCACCGTCGGGTCGGCGATCTCGAAGGCAGGCAGATAAGCAAGCGGGAAGCCGAAGAACTCGAAATTCGAGTTCTCGAAGCGGACCGTCTTCTTCTCGCCGTTCCAGATGATCTTTCGCGCCTTGACGCGCCAGGTCGGCGCCTTGTCCGGCTTGTCCTCGCAAGGCTCGCATGCGGTGTAGACGCCATTGTGGAAGGTGGTCAGCACGCCGCCCATGCGCTCGGCGCTCTCGGCGGCGAAATAGGCCTTGTCGATCGTCTCGACGCGCAGCGCGTTCAGGAAGCCGTCGGCGAAGTCGTCGGTGATGTCGATATGGTCGGAATTGACCTTGGTGCCGTCACTGTTGATGAGCTCGACGGCGCCGCTGGCGACGAGGCGCTTGGTGTCGCGGTTATAGACGACGCGCTGGGCGACCAGCTTGTTGCCGCCATAGTCGATCTGCACACCGCCGATGGCCGTCACCGTGTGCTTGTCGTTGTCATAGACAAGCGTATCGGCGGCCAGCAGCATCTGCGTGCCGGAGGGGACGGACTTGGCAGTGATGGTCTGCGCCAGCGCGGCTGCCGTCGGCACCGCGCAGGCGAACAGACATGCCAAGGCGGTCGCCCCATAAAGGCGTGCCAAACCGGCCTGCCTATGGCTGCGCAAAACCGCCTCCCTCACTAGCCGTCTTCCTTGTATAGCAGAAACGTCACCCCAAAGAACATAGCCACGACAACCGGAACCCATGCAGCCACCACCGTAGGCACGAATCCGGCGACGCCGAATGCCTTGACCAGTACCGAAACGACATAAAGCAGAAAGCCGGCCACGACGCCACCCAGAATCATCGTTGCCGACTGCCCCATTCGCGCAAATCGCATTGAAACCGTTGCAGCAATCAGCGTCATGGCGACGAGCAGGAACGGCAACGCCACCAGCGAATCGAACTGCATGGCGAAGGCATTTGCCTTGAGGCCAAAGGAGCGTGCAACCTCGATCTTGCGCGGCAGCTCGTAGAAGGGAATGGTTTCCGGGCGCGCCAGGCGCTCCTGCACGAATTCCGGCTTCAGATTGGTCGGCACCTTGTCGGACGCCAGCGCCTGAATATTGCCGCCCTTGAACGCCTTGACGTCCTGCAATTCCCAATACCCGTCGCGCAGGAACGCCTTGGCGGCATCCTTGCGTTCGACGATGTTGCCCTGCGCGTCGAGGATGAAAAACACCGCGTCCGCCATCTCCAGCCCCTGGTTGAGGATGGCGCGGGCGCCGATGATGGTGTCGCCGGATTCGGTTTTCTGCCTGAGCCAGGGCGTGACGTTGGTGGTGACGGCGTTCGACTTGCCGGCCCGCAAGTCGTTCTCCATCTGCTCGGACCAGGAGAAGCCGCGCGCCGCGATCGGATTGATCACGCCGACCGACAGCACGCCGAACATCAGCGCGCCGACGCAGCACGGAAACAGGAACTGCCAGGCCGAAACGCCGGCCGAGCGCGCGATCACCAGCTCGTAGCGGCGGTTGAGCGACACCAGCGTCGCCATCGCCGAGAACAATCCGACGAACGGCACCGTCTGCAGCATGATCATCGGCATCCTGAGCGCCGAGATGGCGAAGGCGGTGCCGTAGGTGAAGCCGGGCAGTCCGGTCGTGCGGCCGGACAGCTCCGTGAAATCGATCAGGAACACCAGCGCCAAGAGGCCCAGGAAGAACCAGAAGGTGATCGAGACGTAACGAAAGAAGAAATAACGGCCCAGCGTCCAGCCCATCGTCAGGCTCCCTGGCCGGAAGTGCGCCGGGCGAGCCAGAGCTTGAACGCCGTCCAGTTGTCGCCGCCGCGCTTGGCGAGGTTCGTCAGCCAGTCGGCCCAGCTGACCGGCAATTCCATGCTGCGCGACGAAACGATGAACCAGATCGAAACCGCGGAGGCGATGAGCGGGATTCCGTAAAGCAGATAGACATAGTAGCCGACCTTGTCGGCCTTGCCGGCGGCGAAGAAGCCGAGCCATCGCACGAACAGCGCAATCGAGATTGCCGTGATCAGCGGATTGATTCTCGCCTCCCGGTGCGAGCGCGCATCGCCGGCGACGGCAAGCGCGATCAGCGCGAACACCAGCGAATAGGACCATTCGGCGAAGCGCTGGTTGAGTTCCGCCCGGTAGCTGCCCGGTTCGCGCTGGAACATCTTGTCGTTGGGATCGGGGTTGAGCAGATATTGCGTCGTGCGGTCCTTGGGCAAAAGCGTGATGTCGTTCGCCGCCGACATGAAGGCCGACATGTCGAAGGCATAAGAGGTAAAGCGGATGACGGAGAGGTCGCCGGTTACCGATTTGCGGTTGATGACGCCGTCATTCATCATCAACACCTTCTCATCGCCCTTTTCGACGATGCTGCCGGTCTTGGCATAATAGGTCAGGCTGGCGCCTTCCTCGCGCGAATCGGCGACGAAGATGCCACCCAGCCTGTTGCCGGGAAGACGTTCGCCGACTTGCAGGAACAGGCCCTCGTCGACCTTGCGGAACGTGCCTTCCTGGATGATCAGCGACAGCAGATCGGCGCGCGAAGCCGCGACCAGCTGGCGGTTCTTCTGCCTGGCATAGGGGTCGACGGCGTTGTCGACGACGAAGGAAAAAGCGCAGGCCGCGAGCGCGAGCAGCAGGATCGGCCGCGCGATCGTCCAGCGCGAGGCGCCGGCGGCGCTGAGCACGGCGAGTTCCGAATCGGTGTTCATGGCGCTCAGCGTCTGCGCCACCGCCACCACCAGCGCGAACGGCACCACGATCGGGATGATCGAGGGGATGATGAGCGCGGCGACCTCGAAGAAGGTCAGCGCCGACTGGCCATTGTCGGTGACGAGGTCGATCTTGGCCAGAACCTGCGTCGTCCAAACGATCGCCAGCGTCCACACCAGCGCCGCCAGGAACATCGCCAGAGCGCGACGCATGATGTAGCGTTCAACGACCTTCATGAAGGCTTTTCTCGATTTTGCCGAACGGCATCATGCCCGCCGACAAGGTAGTCATCCGGCGGCGCCCATACAACTGGGTCATCGGCGGCCAGCTCCGGTTTGTCGCCCCACGCCACATGCCCCGGCGCGGCGGAGTCTCCGCGCCAATGAATAAGAAATGCGAAACATCGATGGTTAACAGCAGGTTGCGGCAGCAAGCTAAGGTCGTGCCGAGGCGAATCCCTTGTCTATGGTGGCGCTGATATAGACTGCGATTTCGGCCAAAGTCTTGCCAAATGGCTGAAAACGACCAAATGTCGCGCCGATCGCGGGTTGCGGGCGCCGCCGCCGTCCTGACCGGCGCCGCCGGTACCGGACACGCGCACCGCCGAGCGCTGATCGAGGCCGGTCTGCCGGTCCTCGAGAACGAAGTCGGGCGTGCGAGCCTGGTGTCGGCGCCACGAAAACCAGCATACCGACACGCACCGCGATTTCCCGGTTTTACCCGGCGTCCGATGCTGATGCCCGCATTGCAACCGCCTCGGCGGCCGTTGCGTTTCAGCCTGACCGGTGGCCGAACGGGGCCGAGCAATGACGGCATCGACGCCAAGCAAGAGCTTCGCCTGGATCTCCCGAAATACGGTGCTTCTGGCGCTGGCGAGCCTGTTTGCCGACATCTCGACGGAGATGCTTTATCCGGTCCTGCCGATCTTCCTGACCGAAACCCTGCACGCCAGCGGCAGCGTCGTCGGTCTGGTCGATGGTTTTGCCCAGGCCACGCAGAACATCGTGCAAGGGCTTTCGGGATGGCTCGCTGACAGGCTTCGGAAGCGCAAGGCGATAGCCCTTGCCGGCTATTTCCTGGCTGCCTTGGCAAAGCCGCTCACGGGTGCTGCGAGCGTGTGGCCGATGGTCCTCGGCGCACGCTTCCTCGACCGGCTGGGTACCGGCTTCCGCTCCGCGCCGCGAGACGCGCTCATTGCTTCGTCGGTTGCCGAGCGGCATCGAGGCAAGGCATTCGGTCTCGAGGGCATCGGCGACAATCTGGGTGCATTTCTAGGACCACTGCTCGCGGTGCTGCTGCTCGTCGCCCTCAGGGTGGATATCCGCTGGATATTCTATCTTGCGCTCATCCCCGGTCTCCTGGCATTCCTCATGGTGCTATTGGTTAGCGAGCGGCCATCGGCCGCCGCCGCGAAGGCCAGCATCGACGTCAATCCTCGGCGGTTCCCCAGAACCTACTGGACCTATCTCCTGGCGACGGCCCTGTTTGGCATCGGCAATTCGAGCAATGCGTTCCTGATCCTGCAAACCAAGGATATCGGCGCTTCCCTGGAGGCGACGATCCTCATCTATGCCGGCTTCAATCTGGTCGCGGCATTGATTTCCTATCCGGCCGGCCTGCTCTCGGACCGCTTCGGCCGCAAGGGCGTGCTGCTGATGTCCTTCCTGATCTTCCTGATCGCCTATCTCGGCTTCGCCCTGACCCGTAACATCTATCTGATTGGGCTGCTCTTCGCCTTCTACGGGCTCTATCAGGGCATCTTCCGCTCGGTCGGCAAGGCGTTCGCCTCGGATTTCGTGCCGCAATCGCTGCGTGCCAGTGGCATCGGCTGGTACAGCGCAACGGTGGGGTTGCTGGAACTGATGGCGAGCCTGGTCGCGGGGCAGCTCTGGGATCGCGTCAGCCACGAGGCGGTCTTCATCTATGGCGCGGTCTTCGCCGTCGTCGGCAGCATCGCCCTGCTGACCCTGGTCCCAGGGCCAAGCCCCCGCAGCCGCGGCGCGTCGGCGGCATCGTGACACCGGCGTTGGCGATTGTGGAAACGCTTTGATAGAAACGCTTCTTGAACGGAAAGGTCTTTGTCATGGCACAGGTCAGCATTCGCTACATCGTCGATGATGTTGCCGCCTCCATCGACTTCTACGAAACCCATCTCGGCTTCGCCATCGAGCGGGATGCGCGGCCGGCTTTCGCCTCGGTCACGCGCGGTGATCTGCGGCTTCTGCTGAGCGGCCAGGGCAGTTCGGGCGCTCGCCCGATGCCGGACGGCCGTCGACCGGTGCCGGGAGGCTGGAACCGCATATTGCTGGTGGTGCCGGACCTCGAACAGGAGGTTGCGCGCCTGAAGGGCGCCGGGCTGGTCTTCCGCAACGACATCATCAGCGGCGTCGGCGGTTCGCAAACCCTGCTGGAGGATCCGTCCGGCAACGTGATCGAGCTGTTCCAGCCGGCCGAATAAGGTTCTAATCGCTGGAAAACGCCAGCAAAAGCAACGAGCTAAAAAAGGGGTGGCATTTCCGGCCGGAAAACGACCAAATGCGCTCCCGAGTCTTCGACCTCCCCAAAATCTCCGAAAGCAGGACCTGATGAATTCGAGACCTTCCATTGCCTTCGCCAAATTCGCTGCGCCCAGGAAGGGGAGTGTCTTCGTGCTTGCGGCGGATGGCGGCGGGCTCGGCGAGGCCGCGAAGGCCTGCGATCCGGCCGGCGCATTGCCGCGCGCGTTTCCGGTCGCTGATTTCTCCGGCAAGTTCGCGAGCACGATCGAGGTGCTGGCGCCGGAAGGGACCTCGGTCGACCGGCTGGTGGCGATCGGCGCCGGCAAGGTCTCCGGCCTTGACGACCATGCCTGGCTGAAGCTCGGCGGCGCCATTAGCGCCTCCCTGCGCAAGGCAACAGAAGTTGCCGTCGTCCTCGACCTGCCTGACCTCCAGCCCGACGGCCGGCAGGCGGCAAACCTCGCTGCCGGCATTCTTCTGCGCAGCTATTCCTTCGACAAGTACAAGACCAGGAAGGACAAGGAGGAGGGCCAATCTGACGCAAGGGGCGCCCAGGCGAAGGCGGCCGAAGCGCCGAAGCCCGCCAAGATAACGATCCATTGCGCCGACCCTGCCGCGGCGAAGAAGGCCTTCGCCGACGAGGCGGCGGTGATCGATGGCGTGCTACTGGCGCGCGATCTCGTCAACGAACCCGCCAATGTGCTTGGCCCGGTGGAGTTCGCCGCGCGCGCCAAGGAACTGGAGGCGCTGGGCGTCGAGGTCGAGATACTCACCGAAAAGGAGATGAAAAAGCTCGGCATGGGCTCGCTGCTCGGCGTAGCCCAAGGCTCGCCGCGGGGCGCCCGCATGGCCGTCATGCACTGGAAGGGGGGCAGGGCCAAGGACGCGCCGGTCGCCTTCATCGGCAAGGGCGTCACCTTCGACACCGGCGGCAATTCAATGAAGCCGGCCTCCGGCATGGAGGACATGAAGGGCGACATGGGCGGTGCCGCCGCCGTCACCGGGCTGATCCGCGCGCTTGCCGTGCGTAAGGCCAAAGCCAATGTCGTCGGCGTCATCGGCCTGGTCGAGAATGCCGTCGACGGCCATGCCCAGCGCCCGGGCGACATCGTCACCTCGATGTCCGGCCAGACCATCGAGGTGCTCAACACCGATGCCGAGGGCCGCCTCGTGCTGGCCGACGCGCTCTGGTACACCAACGATCGCTTCAAGCCGAAATTCATGGTCAATTTGGCGACGCTGACCGGCGCCATCATGGTCGCGCTCGGCCAGCATTATGCCGGCCTGTTCTCCAACAACGACGAACTCGCCACGCGGCTGACCGGCGCCGGCCAGGCGACGCAGGAGCGGCTGTGGCGCATGCCCCTGGGCGCCGAATACGACAAGCTGATCGATTCCAAGAACGCCGACATGAAGAATATCGGCGGCCGCTATGGCGGCGCCATCATCGCCGCGCAGTTCCTTCAGCGCTTCGTCAAGGACACGCCCTGGGCGCATCTCGACATCGCCGGCACCGCCATGGGCGCGCCATCGAGCGAGATCAACCAGTCCTGGGGCTCGGGCTTCGGCGTACGCCTCCTCGACAGGCTGGTGCGCGACCACTACGAAGGGTAGGGGATGGCCGACATCCTGTTCTACCACCTGACCGAATCGACGCTGGAGGAGGCGCTGCCCGCTCTGCTCGAACGCAGCCTCGAGCGCGGCTGGCACGTGGTGGTGCAGACCGGCACCGAGGAACGGCGCGATGCGCTCGACCAGCATCTGTGGACGTTCCGCGACGATTCCTTCCTGGCGCATGCCACGGACCGCGAGGCCTATCCGGCCGAGCAGCCGATCCTGCTCACCACGGGCGAGGGCAACCAGAACGCCGCGCAGATCCGTTTCCTGGTCGATGGCGCAACCCCGCCGGAGCTTTCCGGCTACGAGCGCGCCGTCTTCCTGTTCGACGGCCATGATGCCGCGCAGCTGGAAGCGGCCCGCGGCCATTGGAAGACGATGAAGGAAGCCGGCCACGCGGTGACCTACTGGCAGCAGACGCCGGACCGGCGCTGGGAGCGGAAGGCTTAGCGTCAAAGCGCTTGGCCGTCCCGAAGGTGCTGCCACAAAGCCTCGGCCACAGGTCCATGCGGCCTGTCACGCCGCCGAACCGCGGCCACGCTGTCGGCGCGTCCGGGAATATGCCTGCCGGCGATCGAGATCAGCCGCCCGTCGCGCAATTCGTCCTCGATCAGCCATTCGGGCAAGTGACCCCAGGCGAGCCCGTGCAGGATCAGCTCCTTCTTCATCATATGGTCGGGCACCGAGCAGGAATGGGCGCCGTCGATGACGAAGAAGTTTTCGGATGAGGGACGCCGCGCCGTGTCGCGGATCACGCATTGGGTGAAGGGCCGCATCGCCTCCGGCGCGATGTCATGCCTGTCTTCGAACGGCAGGAAACCCGGCGCTGCCACCGGCACGAAGGCGACCTCGCAAAGGTCGATCCGCTCCAGATGCGGGTCGGACGGGTTGGCGCGATGGAAGATGAGGTCGGCCTCGCCGTCCATCAGCCGCTCGACCGGACCGCTGATCGCTTCATAGTCGAGATGCAGGCGCGTGCGCGGCCGCGCCGCGAAGAAACGGCTGAGCAGGCCGAGTATTCCGGGTCTCGGGCAGACGTCGCCGATGACGACGCGCAGCACGGTTTCCTCCCCGCTCGCCAGCTGGCCAGCATAATCCTGGAGATGTTCAACCTCGCGCAACGCCAGCTGCGCGCGGCGATGGAACAGACGGCCTTCCTCGGTCAGGCTCACCCGGTATCCGCTGCGGTCGAGCAGCGTGAGGCCAAGCTGCTCCTCCAGCCGCGCGACGGCGGCGAAGACGGAAGGGTGGGTGCGGTGCAAGGCAAGGGCGGCTGCCTGGAAACTGCCCCCGGCAACGACGGCATCGAAACATCTGAGATCGTGGAGCTTCACACCATCCATAGTCGAAAAGTCCTACAGAGATTGTCCAATCATAGTAATTTTCGTCGATGGTCGCCAGGCCTAACTTTCCCTCATCGGACGCGGCGAAACCGCTGAACGGATGAGGACCCAAAATGAACGATACACTTCACTTCCCGGCGGGCGACGGCGCCCGTATCGCCTACAGGTTTGACGGCCCAAAAGACCGGCCGGTGCTGATGCTCTCCAACTCCATCGCAACTTCGCTGCATATGTGGGATGGCCAGGTTCCCGAACTAACCAAAGCCTTCCGCGTGCTGCGCTATGATCTTCGCGGCCATGGCGGCTCCGACGCGCCGGCCGGCGCCTATTCGCTCGACCGTCTCGGCCGCGACGTGCTGGAACTGCTCGATTTTCTCGGGCTTGGCCGCGTGCATTTCCTGGGCCTGTCACTCGGCGGCTTCGTCGGCCAGTGGCTGGGCATTCACGCGCCGGAGCGCATCGGGCGCCTGATCCTCTCCAACACCTCGCCGCATCTCGGGCCGGCATCCTATTTCGACGAGCACATAAGCAACGTGCTTGCGGCAAGCGACCTGTCGGCCACGGCGGCGATATTCATGCGCAACTGGTTCCCGCAATCTATGCTTGCCGGTGAAAACAAGACGGTCGAGCCATTCCGCGCCGCCATCATGGCCATGTCACGCCAAGGGCTTGCGGGATGCTTCGCCGCGGTGCGCGACGCCGATCTGCGCCGCCCGATCTCCCTGATCACGGCGCCGACGCTGGTGATCGGCGGCGAGGACGACAAGGTGACGCTGGCAAGCCATAGCGAGGCGATCGCGGCGGCGATCCCCGGCGCCGAGCTTCTGCTTCTGCCCGGCGTCCACCTGCTCAACGTCGAACGTCCGGCGGAGTTCATGGAGGCGGTAACGGGCTTCCTCCAACCCAAGTGATCCGCAGGGCTCCGTGAGTCGCGTGAACATCGCTATCGACCGCATTTTGGGTTAGATAGGGCCAAGCTCATGCGGCGGGGGGAGGATGCGGATCAAGATCGTCGGAACCGGCAGGGCGGTACCGGCTGACCGGGTTACCACGCGCGCGCTGGAGGACAGGCTCGGCTTCGGCAAAGGCGCGCTTGAAACCGCGACCGGCATCGTCGAGCGCTATGTCTGCAATGCCGAATCGCAAATCGATCTCGCCTGCGCTGCGGCGACACTTGCGCTTGCCGATGCCGGCGTCGATCCCGGCGCCGTCGACCTGATGGTCGGCGGCTGCGGCGTACCATACCAGCCGCTGCCGGCAACCGCGCCTCTGGTCATGCAGCGCCTCGGCCTTGCCGACGGTTCGGCCGCCGCCTTCGACGTCAACAGCACCTGCCTCGGCTTCCTCACCGCTTTCGAGACCGCCGGCCGCATGATCGAGGCGGGGCAATGCGAGACGGCGCTCGTTTTCTCGTCCGAAGTCGCCTCGCGCGCTCTGCCGTGGCAGGACGCGCCGGAGATCGCCGCTCTCTTCGGCGACGGCGCGGCGGCGGCGGTGCTGTGCAGGGCCGAACCCGGCGAGGGCAAGGTGGCGGCGAGCCTGATGCGCACCTACCCCTCCGGCTGGGAAGCCTGCGGCATCGGCTCGGGCGGCACGCGCTTCGATTTCCGCAAGGAGCAGGAAGCGTTCGCCGCGCACAGCCTGTTCCACATGGACGGCAAGGAATTGTTCCGGCTCACCTCGCGACACTTCAACGGCTTCGTCGCAGCGCTGCTCGGGCGTGCCGGCTGGCGGCGCGACGATGTCGATCTCGTCATACCGCATCAGGCAAGCCCCTTCGCGCTTGCCCACATGGCACGCCAGACCGGCTTTTCGCCGGAAAGGCTCGTCGACATCTCCGCCCGCTTCGGCAACCAGATCGCGGCCTCCATTCCCTTCGCGCTCGATGTGGCTCGGCGCGAGGGCCGCGTGGCGCCGGGCATGAAGCTGCTGTTCCTCGGCACGTCGGCCGGCGTCTCCTTCGGCGGCATGGCGCTGGAGACCTGAGCGATGGCCGTGCTCGTCACCGGCGCAAGCGGCTTCCTCGGCTCCCATGTGCTCGAGCGGCTGGCCTCATCCGGCACGCTGGCGCTCGGCCTCGGCCGTGATGAAGCACGCTGCGCCGCGCTCGAAGCCCTGGGCCATCGCATTATCCGTCACGACCTCGCGCAGCCGCTCGATGGCGCGGTCGACCCCAGGCTCGGCAGGGTCGAACGGATCATCCATTGCGCGGCGCTCTCGGCGCCGTTCGGACGCCTCGCGGACTTCGAGGTGGCCAATGTCACGGCGACACGCAACCTCGTCGACTTCGCGAAACTGCGAGGCGTCAGCCGTTTCGTCCACATCTCCAGTCCGTCCGTCTGTTTTGCCTTCCGCGATCAGCTTGGGCTCGCCGAGGACGCTGCCTTGCCGGACCCGGTCAATCACTACGCCCGCACCAAGCGCGAGGCGGAGAAGATCGTGCTTGGCCAACCCGCCATTCATCCGCTGGTGCTGCGGCCGCGCGGCATCTATGGCAAAGGTGACCGCGCCTTGCTGCCGCGCCTGATCAAAGCAGCGCGAAGCCGGCCGCTGCCGCTGTTTCGCAACGGCCGGGCGGCCATCGACCTCACCCATGTCGACGATGTCGTCGACGCGGTGATGGCGGCGCTTCTAGCGCCCAGCGAGGCCGAGTGCCGGGTCTTCAACGTCTCCGGCGGCGAGGTGCTGCCGGTCCGCCGCATCGCCGACGAGGCCTGCGCCCGCGCCGGCTTGCGGGCGCGCTGGCGGCCGATGCCGCTGGTGCCGGCGATGCTGGCGGCGGGCGTGATGGAGGCGGTGGCGCTGCGGCTTCCCGGACGTCCCGAGCCGCCGGTCACCCGCTACGGGCTCGGCCTTTTCGCCTATGCGCAAAGCCTCGACCTCTCCAAGGCGAAGCGGATGCTCGGCTGGGCGCCGAAAATCTCGTTCGAACAAGGGCTTGACCGCACTTTTGCCGGCGGGGCGTCGGCATGAGGATCGTTTTCGCCAACAGCGCCTGGGTGAGCGCCGCCGAGCGGCTGATCCTGCGCGGCGGCGGCTGGCAAAGTGTCAGACTGCGCGTCCGCTACGGGCTGATCTTTCACCCGGCTGCCGGGCCGGTGCTGGTCGACACCGGCTATACGCCGGAAGCGCTGGTGGGCAAGGGTCGCGGCCGCATGCTGCGTTTCTACAGCGCGCTGCTGAAACCCGAACTCAATGCCGCCGAGCAGGTCCTGGCGGTGCTCAAGCGCTTTGGCCTGTCGCCCGACGACATCCGCACAGTCGTCGTCACCCATTTCCATGCCGACCATATTTCGGGCCTGGCGCTGTTCCGCAACGCCCGCTTCATCGCCAGCGATGCCGCCTGGGCGCGGGTCAAGGCGCGCAGCCCGAGGCAGAATCTGCGCCACGGCGTCTTTGCTGAACTCTTCCCGGCGGATTTCGAGTCGCGGCTCGAAGGGTTGTCGGCGAAGCGGCGGGTCGAGGCGCGCGAAGACGCGCCCGCAGGCGCCGACCTCTTCGGCGACGGCAGCGTGCTCGCGGTCGATCTGCCGGGTCACGCCGACGGTCAGTTCGGCTTGCTCTTTGCCGGCTTGGATCGGCCGCTGCTCTACGCGGTCGATGCGCAATGGCTGCTCGCCGCCTTGATCCAAAACCGCACGCCGGGCTTCCCGGCCACCCTGATCGCCGAGGATGCGGCGGCGATCGAGCCGACCGGCGCCAAGCTGCGCAGCTTCCTCGCCGCCGGCGGCGAAGTGCTGCTCTGCCACGATCCCGCGCCGACGTCCCACGATCTCGCGCCGGAGGCCGCATGAACGGGCTGGCGGAAGCGGCAGGCTCCTTCGCCTTGACGCGCCGGCTGTCGCGCAAGACCCGTCCGGATTTCGAGCGCTGGCAGGCGGCCGCCGTACGGCGCTTCCTCGATCGCGACCTGCCGCGCGCGCCTTTCTATCGCCAGGCGCCGGCGCGCCTCGCCGATTTGCCGGTCACCGACAAGGCGCTGCTGATGGCGCGCTTCGACGACTTCAACGTCCACGGCCTCACCGCCACTGAAGCCTGGGCGGCGCTGGCGCGAGACGGGCGGGCTGGCGCGTGCACGGTCGGCGCCAGCACAGGCACCTCGGGCAATCGCGGCCTGTTCGTGATTTCCGAAGCGGAGAAATATCGCTGGCTGGGCGCGATTCTTGCCAAAGCCGTGCCCGACTTGCTGTGGCGCGGCATGCGTGTCGCCGTCATCCTGCCGCAAAACACCGGGCTTTACGACAGCGCCCGCAAATCGCGGCTGATCAAGCTCGCCTTCTTCGATCTGACCTTGGGGCCGGAAAGCTGGCGCGATGCGCTCGAAGCCTTCGACCCGACGGTCATCATCGCGCCGCCAAAAATCCTCAGGCATTTCGCGGCCGAGAACCTCCGGCTCCGGCCGAAGCGCGTCTTCTCCGCCGCCGAGACGCTCGACCCGGTCGACCGTCCGATGATCGAGAACTTCTTCCGGCTGCCGCTCGGCCAGATCTACATGGCGACCGAGGGCCTGCTCGCGGTGTCCTGCCGGCAGGGCGGGCTGCATCTGGCCGAAGACTCCGTATTCTTTGAATTCGAGCCGGCGGGCGAGGGGCTGGTGACGCCGCTGGTGACGGCTTTTCGCCGTCAGACGCAGGTCATGGCGCGCTACCGGATGGACGACCTGCTGCGCTTGTCCGCGCAGCCTTGCGGCTGCGGCTCGCCGCTGCGCTGCGTCGACGAGATCGTCGGCCGCATGGACGATGTCTTCCGGCTCGCATCGCAAGGCAGAACGATCCTCGTCACGCCGGACGTGCTGCGCAACGCCGTGCTCAAGGCCGATCGCCGCATCGACGATTTCCGCGTCGTCCAGACCGGTCCGGATTCGATCGAACTCAAGCTGCCGCCGGCGCTCGCGGACGATGCGGCGGCTGCCGCTCATCAGGCGATGCAAGCGCTGCTGGAATCGCGAAAAGCGGTTGCCACCGTCGCGCTCATCCGCGCGCCGCTGCCGTTGGAAACCAGCCGCAAACTGCGCCGCGTCGAATGTCGCCTGGAGCAGTGATGCAAAGGCCAGCCCAGCAGGTCGACCGGGTCGACAACAAGCCAGCAAAGGTCGAGGCGTTTGTAAGCGTTTTCAAAGAGATACTGGTGCGCAATCTCATTGCAAACCTGACGACGAAAGTTGAAGCTTTCGAGGTCGCCGGCCGAACCTTCCCGCTGACGCTCAACGATGCGAGTGAGGCGCCGAATTGCTACATCTGCTGCCCTTCCAGCGCCTATATCGACTACGCGATCGACGAGACACGCAACTTCGCCGCCCGCCCGCTGCTGCGGCGCGCGCTGAAGGCGCTGATTGCCGCCTGCGCGCCCCTGGTCAAGGCGAGCGGCCTCGACCGTCAAGCGCAGGTCAACAACTGGCTCTATTCGACCAACCCGGTGCCGCTGCTCGACCGGCCGACGGTCGCGTCGCTACGCTCGGTCCTGATAGCGCGCTTTCCGGATCGCGCCATCGTTATCCGCTCGTTGAACGATATCGCCGATGCGGCGACCGTCGCCGCCTTGAAGGTCGAGGGGTTCCGCATGCTGGCGGCGCGTCAGATCTACATCTTCGCCGACCGCGGCGCCGCACCCGCGATGACGCACGACATGAAACGCGATCGCTCCCGCCTGCGCGCGACGCCTTTCGAGCGGGTCGGCAACGGCGATTTCACCGCGGCCGATTATGCGCGCGCCGAAACGCTCTACACCATGCTCTACATCGACAAATACACGCCGCTCAATCCGCATTACACCGCCCGCTACATCGCCGAAATGCACCGGCGCGGTATCATCAGCCTTGCGGGATTGCGCAGGCCTGGCGGCGAGCTGGTCGCCGTCACCGGCCTGTTCGAAAACGGCGCCACGCTTACCCAGCCGATCGTCGGCTACGACACGAGCCTGCCGGTTGGCGAGGGGCTTTACCGCATGACGATGGCTATGGCGCAGGACCACGCCACGGCGCGCGGCCTGTTCTTCAACATGAGCGCGGGTGCTGCCGAGTTCAAACGCCGGCGCGGCGCGGTCGCCGCGATCGAATACAACGCCGTCTATGCCGGGCATCTTCCGCTTCGCCGGCGCGTGGCGATCCGCGTCATGGAAACTGTGCTCGCGCTGGTCGGCGTTCCTCTGCTCAGGAGGTTCGAACTGTGAGCGAGCGCCACGGGCAAGATCACTGGCAGGCGGTGGCCCTGTCCGCCGACATCGGCAGGCGGCCGAGGCGTATCCTGTTCGATTGTGCGCCAGTGGTGTTGTTCCGCTCGGCGCAAGGAATTGCAGCGCTTTTCGACCGTTGTCCGCACCGGCTGGTGGAACTGTCGACCGGTAAGATCGTCGGCGGCGAGATCGAGTGCGCCTATCATGGCTGGCGCTATGACGGCGAAGGCCGCTGCACCGCTATTCCCGGCCATGTCGGCGCCATGCCGCATTACCGGGTCCGCCGCTACGCCGCGATCGAGCGCGACGGCGTCGTCTTCATCTCGTCCGGCACGCCGCGGGACGAACCTTACCTGCACTGCATGCAGGGCAAGGACATCATCGTGCGGCGGGTGCGCTCATCGACGCAGTCGACGGTCATCGATGCCGCCGAGAACATCCTCGACGCCACCCACACCCACTTCACCCACAAGGGTCTGCTGCGCGGCCTCACCTCCAAGCGCCATCTGGTGCGGGTCGAGGTCACCGGCGGCGAGGGTTGGGTCGAGGCCTCCTACACCGGCGAGGACCGCCAGCAGGGCCTGATCAGCCGGCTCCTGGAAGGCGAGCGCGCGAAAACCATCGGCCGGTTCCGCCATCCCGGCATCGCCGAGCTCGAATATTGGGGCAAGGACGGGCTGGTGCTCGCCACCACCTTCCACCTGCGCCAGGCCGACGAGCGCACCGTCGAGGGCGTCGGCTGGCTGATCGGCCGGCGCCAGGGCCTGCTCGGCGAACTGAAGGCGCTGGCCTTCAAGCCGCTCTTCACTATCGCGCTGCATCAGGATCGCCGGGTGCTGAAATCGGCGAGCGACAACGCTCGGCTGGCGCCGCAAGCCCTGCCGGTGATCGGCCCGCTCGATTTCCTGCGCCGCGACATCGCGGCGATCTTGGAGGGGAAGATGCCAGCGGTGGCAAGCGAGCCGAGGGTGCATGAGATTGAGCTGTGATTGTTTGTGACTAAGAGGGCAAGTCGCGTTCCTTCGCGCCCCCCTCTGTCCTGCCGGACATCTCCCCCACGGGTGGGGAGATTGGCTGTTGGGCCCGCTTTCGCTAATCGCCAACGGTGCAGAAAGAGCGCCGCCATCGAAGCTGCTGATCACCCCCCTTGTGGGGGAGATGTCCGGCAGGACAGAGGGGGGCGCTGTCCCGCCGTCGTCTGTAATGACGTGCTTAAACTAGTCCGGCCCATTCCACTCAATATCCCGCGTCGAGGCTGCCTGCAGACTGATCCGCTCGCGCCAAGCCACTCCCGCAATCTCCGCCAGCGCCGGCCATTGCGCCCTTACGGGTGCGGAATCGCCCGGCCAGTCGAGCAATTCCTGGCTCTCGTGCATCGCCTTGCGAAACTGGGCAAGCCCGCCCGAACGCAAAGCCGCCGGCAATCCATAAATCCACATCGCAAGCCGCACTGTTTGGGGCGCGGTGACGTCGGGCGCGACTTCCGGGCCCTCGCCGAGCACCGCGTCCACAAACCGCGCCGGATCGCGGAAGAAATGCAGACCGCTGACCGCGCGCGGATTGCATTCGAGCGGCAGCACGCGGCCGCTCGGCTCGCGCATCAGGTCGAAGGAGATCTGCCCGGTCCAGGAAGTGCCGGCGACGATGCGCTCGACCAGCTCGCGCGCGGCGTCGTCCTCGACCCGCTCGAAGAAGATGCCGGCGCCCGTGCCGGCGCGGTAGAGCGAACGGTAGAGCGCAAGCCCCTTGATCCGGCCCTCCCGTGCCACCGCATAGGCGCTGATCTCCTCGCCATCGACAAAATGCTGCGCCACCCAGGGCGTGGCGGGCGAGGGCGTAACGAAATCGAGCGCTTGCGGCGGCGGCCGCAGCAGCACGTGGCTGGCGAAGCGCGACCAGGCGGGCTTGAACACGAGCACTCGCGAGCGGTTGCGGATTGCTTCGATATCGTCGCGGGAGTTGAGTAGTGCCGTTTCCGGCACCTCCAATCCGAGCCGTTCGGCGAGCCGGATGAATGCGTGCTTGTTGTGAACCTCCGCCAACAACTCGATCGCGGGTGCGAACACTTTTGCAGGCATGGCCCCGCCGCGCCAGGCGAGCGCAAGATAAAACACTTCCTCGCAAGTCGGGATGACGAGGTCGATGCCTTCGGCCCGTATCAGCGCCTCGACTGTCCCGGCATAGTCTTGCCGCGCGAAGCGCGGCGGCGGCAGCCGGTGATAGCGCGCGCAAGCCTTGCTCGTTGCCGCGATCGGCCGAGCCGGCGTGTCGGCCAGGACAACCCTGTGTCCGGCGCCATGGAAAAGCCGCGCCAGATGCAGCGCGACCGGCGCGCGTGCGCCGGTAATGAGGATGGATCTGTCAGCCCCCGGCATCGCTCATTCGCGGTCGTTCCTCGCGAAAACCGTTGCGCGAAATCAGCGTGGTTGGCAACGCGGCCGCGATCAACGCGGGGCCGGGCGGATCACTTCCGGCGCGGCCTTGCCTTCCCGGTCGCCGGCTTGGTTGGCCAATGCCAGCCGTCGCCCTCGCCGTGCGCGGGCTGCGGCCGCGCCACATAGGCGAGCGCGCCATTGGCCTCGAGATAGATGCGCGACAGCATCTCGGCCAGAACGCCCGACGTTATCGCCTGCAGCCCGGCAATCACCAGGAAGAAGCCGGTGATCAGCATCGGCCGCGTGCCGATATCCTGCCCCCAGAAAACCTTGATCGCGAACAGATAGGCAAGGATCAGCGAGCCGAGCACGCCAAGCACGATGCCGATGCCGCCGAAGAAGTGGCCCGGCCTGGTGCGGTAGCGCATGAAGAAGAACATGAAGACGAGGTCCAACACCACGCGGAAGGTGCGCGAGATGCCGTATTTCGACTGGCCGTGGATGCGGGCGTGGTGCGTCACCACTTCCTGGGCGATGCGGCGCGGCGTCGTCACCGTCGCCAGCCAGGCCGGGATGAAGCGGTGCATCTCGCCATAGAGCCGCACGCTGCGGATGACGCTGCCGCGGAACACTTTCAGGCTGCAGCCATAGTCCTTGAGCTGTACGCCGGTGACGCGCGCGATCAGCCTGTTGGCGATGCGCGAGGGCAGCCGGCGCATCCAGAAACCTTCCTGGCGGTTCTTGCGCCAGCCCGCGACGAGGTCGAGATCCTCTGTCAGCAGGCGATAGACCATGCGCGGAATGTCGAACGGGTCGTTCTGCAGGTCGCCGTCGAGCGTCGCGATGACGTCGCCGCGCGCGGCGTCGAGGCCGGCCTGCATGGCAGCGGTCTGCTTGTAGTTGCGTACCAGTTCCACGCCATGCACATGCGGCCCGTATTGAGCCGCCAGCCGGCGGATCTCGGCCGGCGTGGCGTCGGTGCTGCCGTCGTCGACCAGCACCACTTCCCAGGGCTGGCTGTAGTTTTCCATCGCCTGATGGATGCGGACCAGCAGCGGCTCGACATTGTCGGCCTCGTTATACATCGGGACGACGATGGAGAGCTTGTGCTCGGGCATGACGGCGCCCTCGGGCAATCCGGAAGCCGGAATGGGAAGCACGTTCATGGCGGTCATTTCCTTGCCGGTCCCGCGGCCGGGGTTTCCGGCAGCGTCGATTTCGAGGGGAACAGCCAGGCGATCGCACCGGTTGCGACCGCCGAGCAAAGGATGAAGAGATGCAGCGCCAAAGCGGCCTGCAGGCCGTCCTTCATGGCGATGCCGGAGTAGAGCAGCGCGGCGGCGGCGCCCGCCTCGTAGGTGCCGAAGCCGGCCACACCCTGCACCGGCAGGATGGCCGCGGCTTCCGCGCCGACCGCGCCGGGAAACGCGGTCTGGAACGAGGTCCCAAGCAGCATGGCGAGCAGCCACCCCTGCACGCCGAGCTTCAGCGCCCAGTTGGCGATCGTCCACCACCAGCCATAGCGCGAGCGCCCCGTGGCCTCGGTGAAGATGTCGCGCAATTTGCCGAGTGTCGAGACGATCTTGCCGCCCGCCGACCAGTCATGCGGTCCGCGCGCCCAGCGCGGCAGATACCATGCGGCGGCAATCAACGCGGCGATGCCGGCGGCCCTGAGCGCCGGATGCAGCCCCGGCCAGACGAGGCAGGCAAGCACGCCGACGACGAAAGCGTCCTGCAGCCTGAACCACAGAAGCGAGGCGCTGGCGCGCACGATCGACACGCCGAACACTTGGCGCAAAAGGATCGGGAAGGCCGTCTCGCCGCCACGGAACGGCACGATATTGATCATTGCATTGTGGATCAGGATGACGCGCAGCGTGGCGCCGAAGCGGCCGTTCACATCGTCGCGGAACTCGTCGCAGACACGCAGCGCCCTGAGCACATAGGTGACGAACAGCGCCGCCGCGACCGCCACGAAGGCGCCGGGCGTGATGCTGGCAAAGGCATCGCCGACCATCTTCCAGCGCGAGTCGCCGGCAAGCCATGCCAGCAGCGCCAAGGTGACGATTATCGATATCGCTCGCTTCAATCAGGTCTCCAATGGGCCGCCCTGTCGGGCGCGCGATCCGAGGGCCTGCGGAGGGGCAACTCTCGAATGTCGGCCCCGCCGGCGCCGGTCCGATGTCGGATCTGTGCCGGCTTTGTCAACGCGCTGTTCCTATAGAGCAGCGGCCGCGGCGAATCCATAAGCTTGGTTGGGGCGGCGGTCGGAAGGGTCGGATGGCGCGATGCGGCGGCCCTGTTAAAGCGAGCGGACGTCCCGCCCGCCCGCTTTGCGGAGACAGCGTTATTGCCCGCCCATCTCCTTCTTGAACGTCTCGAAATCCACCTGCATGCCGTTGAACATGGTGCTCCAGTGCCTGGTCAGCGCCGCCATGGCGACGGCCTCCTGGATCTCCTCGTCGGTGGCCCCGGCGCGCTTGGCGTCCTGCGTATCCGACCAGATGCAGTAGGTGCAGGGGATCTGCGCCGCCACCGCCAGCGAGATCAGCGACTTCACCTTCGGCGGCAACGCCGTCTTGTCGCTGAGCTCGATAGCCTTGACCTCGGCCCAGGCGCCGGGCAGACCGGCTTTCGGGAACTGTTTGACGAAGCCCGGCACGCCGCCCATCGTCGACTGGATGTCCTTGAGGGTGGCGTCGTAGTCGTCGGCATGGGCGGGCACGGACGCCAGCACGCCGGCAAACACGCAAGCCGCGGCGACGAGCGAGGCGGAACGAAGGCGGGAATGCACGGCGGAGGCGATGCGAAAGACTGACATAACGTTCTCCTCTGGTTTTTGCTAGCCTTACGATGTAAGGTGTTTGGAAAATGAACCTTACAGTGTAAGTTGTCAAGCGCAGCCATGGATGCATCGAGCAAAAAAAAGCGGACCCGCGGAAAACTCTCCCGCGAGATGATCGAGAACGCCGCCTTCGAGGTGATCGAAAGGGAGGGGCTTTCCGGCTTTTCGATGCGCAAGCTCGCCGCCGCGCTCGGCTGCGAGGCGATGAGCATCTACCACCACTTCCCCTCGCAGGCGCATCTCTACGAGGCGCTGGTCGACCGGCTGATCGGTCGCCTGAAGATGCCGGACCCGGACTTGCCCTGGCGCGAGAGGATGCGTATCGCCGTCCTGGACTATCGCCGGATCGGTCGCGAGCATCCGGCCTTCGCCACCTACTTCCTAAGCTACCGGATGAACTCCCCCACCTGCCTTGCCTATATCAATGGCATTGTCGGCCTGTTCAACGACGGCGGCTTCAACCAGGAAATGGCGGCAAGGCTATTCCGCGCGATCGGGTACTATCTGGGAGGCGCGCTGCTCGACGAGACCGCCGGTTACGCCAAGGGCCCGTCGGCGGTCACAACGGTCAGCAGCGAGCAGCTAGAGCGCGATTTTCCCAACATCGCCGCCGCTGGACGCTTCTTCAGCACCGCTGAATTCGACAAAACCTTCGATCTCGGTTTGGAGATGCTGCTGGACGAGATGGAGAGGATCCGCGACGGAACCAGGACTGCGAACGCCAAGAGCGACAATCTCCGCGAAAAATAACCAAGGCTTTGAATGCGCTTTCTTTCGCTCCTTCTCCTCATAGCCGGTGCCGCCATCGGCATTTTCTATCCTTGGGTGACGGGCAATTTTTCCGGCCACGCGATCGGCGCGTACCGCGTTTATGAGGGCGGCCGTTTCCGGCCGGCCACCGCGCAACTCGCCGCAAGCGATGCGCCTGTCAGGGTGCTGGTCGATCTCACCGCGCGCGCCGAGCGCATTGCCGGGCAGCAGCGCACGCTGCTGACGCTGACCGCGGCGAGCGGCGGCCGCACGGCGCTCGCCTCGACGCTCTCCTTCAGCCACACCGACAATCCGCGTCAGGTCAGCCCGCAACTGCCCGACAAGATCTTTCGCGACGAGGCCGGGGTCATCGAGGCGGTCACGCCCGGTCCTTACGTCTTCACCGTCGGCCCAGGCGACGCCGACGGCATCGACATGCGCGCGGTCGATCTTATCCTGCGCGCCGGCGCCGGCTCGATCGACGAACGCGCGCAGCCGGCCGGCTATACGCTGATGGGCATAGGCTTGACCGGACTGGTGCTTTCACTGGTCTTTGGCCGCCGCGGCGGAGGCCATCCGCAGAATCCCAATTCGCAGCCGCCACCGCCGCGTTGGGGCCGCAACGGTTCGCCGAGGTAAGCGCGGATGAACTATCGCCACGCCTACCACGCCGGCAATTTCGCCGATGTCGTCAAGCATGCCGTGCTCGCCCGCCTCGTCGAATATCTGAAACAGAAGGACAAGGCCTTCCGCGTCATCGACACCCATGCCGGCATCGGCCGCTATGACCTTGCCTCAGTCGAGGCCGGCAAGACCGGCGAGTGGCAGGGAGGCATCGGCCGGCTGGCCGAGGCCGCGCTCGAACCGCAAGCGGCCGCTCTTCTTCAGCCCTATCTGGAAGCGGTGCGCGCGCAAAATCCCGACGGCGGTCTCAAGCATTATCCCGGTTCGCCATTGATCGTGCGCCATCTCCTGCGCAACCAAGACCGGCTGACGGCGATCGAGCTGCATCCCCAGGATGCCGCGCGGTTGAAATCGATTCTCGCCGGCGATTTTCAGGCAAGGGTGATCGAGCTCGACGGCTGGCTGGCGCTCGGCGCGCAATTGCCGCCGAAGGAAAAGCGCGGCCTCGTCCTCATCGATCCGCCGTTCGAGGACGAGGGCGAGTTCTCCCGTCTCGTCGATGGCCTGCGCAAGGCGCACCGGCGCTGGCCGGGCGGCATCTACGCGCTGTGGTACCCGATCAAGGACCGCAAGGCGGTCACCGCCTTCCGCGCGGCGCTGACGCAAACCGGCATTCCGAAGCTGCTCGACATCGCCTTCGAGATCCGGCCTGCTTCTCAGGAGCCCAGCCTCGACGGCAGCGGCCTGGTGGTGGTCAATCCACCCTACACGCTGGAAGGCGAATTGCGGCTGATGCTGCCGGCGCTGCACAAGGCGCTCGCCGTGCGGCAGCCGTCACGCTGGACGCTCGACTGGCTGGCGCCGGAGTAAGGGCGCCTGCGTTGCCTCAGGCCAATGCCGAGGGCGTGACCCCGGTCAGCCGCCGGCTTTCGCGGATCAGATGCGCCTGGTCGGCATAGCCGGCCTCGATCGCCAGCAGCGCGGTCGAGGCATCGCCCTGCAGCCGTTGCAGGCGCCGGAAGCGGTGGAAGCGCAGGATGCGGTCGAGCGTCTTCGGGCCATAGCCGAAGGCGTCCTCGAAACGCCGGCGCAGCGTCCGTTCGCTCAAATGCAGGTGGCGCTGCAGGAACGGAACCAGCGGCGTTTCCGGCGGCAGTCCCTGGCAGATGACGTCGAAGGCCCGGCCCATCTGCGGGTCGAGCGCAGCGCGGCCTTGCGTGTGCATGCCGACGGTCTCCTCCAGTTGCCGCACCAACTCGACAAGGTCACGCGCCGCCTTGACGCGGTCGGTCAGCGCGCGGGCGCGCGTGCCCCACACCTCGCCGAGATCCAGCCGCCCGCCGACGATTTCGCCGGCCGGCACGCCGAGCCAGCCGGCGGCCGCGCCCGGCCGGAAGCGGAAGCCGACGATCACCGCCCCGGCCGGCGGCGTCTCGATCTGCGGCTCCTTGTCCGGTCCGGCCACGCGGAAGCGGCCGTCGATCCATTGCAGGTCGATCGTCGCATCCGGCGTGATGACGATGGGCGGGACGGCGCGATCGTCCATGCGGTGGACCCAGACCGCGGAGAAGGCATCGGCCAGGCCTGGAGAGGCGGGCCGCTCCCGAAAGAAGCCGGTTGTCTGCGCCAGGACCGGTTCCATCTTCTCTCCGATCTGTTCCGCCCGGATCGGTGCGACGGTCATTTTGGCCGAAATCTTCAAGGATGGCCGCGTCATCCGTGGCAAAACGGATGGAGCTTCACGGCGCTTCGCGCGCCTCCATCGGACCATCCCGTTCGCCAATGTGGTCACGAATATAGAAAGGAGTGAGAGAAATGAAAGCTCGCATCACCGTATTGACGCTCGGCGTCGACGATCTGGAAGCATCCCTCAAATTCTATCGCGACGGCCTGGGCTTGCCGACCGAAGGCATCATCGGCCGCGAATTCGAGCATGGCGCCGTCGCCTTCTTCGAACTCGCCGGCGGCCTGAAATTCGCCGTCTACGAACGCGCCAACATCGCCTGGGATGCTACGGTGCCGCAGAGCGGCCGCAGCCCGACCGAGTTGACCATCGGCCACAATGTCGGCAGCGAGGCCGAGGTCGATGCCGTAATGGCCGAGGCCGTCAAGGCCGGCGCGCGCTTGGTCAAGCCAGCGCAGAAAACTTTCTGGGGCGGTTATGCCGGATACTTCCAGGATCCCGACGATCATCTGTGGGAGGTCGTCTACAACCCGGCTTTCATCCCGCAGGATTGAGGCTTGGCGGGAGGCCGAGATGTCCGTTCAGGCGATTCAAGCGCTCGGCGCTCTTCTCATTGGCGGCGTCTTCGTCATCGCCGGCATCGAACATTTCGTGAAGTTCCGGGCGATGAGCGACTATCTGGCGAGCCGGGGATTCCCGGCTCCCGCCCTGATGCTCGCGGCCGGCTCGGCGGTCGAGATCGTTGGCGGCCTGGTGCTTGCGCTCGGCTTTGCGCCGCCGTTTGCCGCCGGGGCGCTGGCCCTCTTCACGTTGGCGACGAACCTCATGCTGCTGCGCTTCTGGGCGGTGCCGGAGCCGGAGCGGCAGGTGCTGCGCAACGCGTTCCTGATCAACATCGCCGTCATCGGCGGGCTGCTGCTTGCAGGCACGCTTTGATTGGCCGGTGAAGTCTTGCGGAAACCATTGTTTTCGCAACCGCTTGACCGCCGCCAAGCGAATCCGCACAGTGCGCGGAACCGACCTTGAGAGGCTGTCATGACTCGCTTCGCCCATTCCGCCCTTGCCGCGCTGATTTCGCTGTGCACTCCGATGGCCACCTCGCTGGGTTTCAGCCAGGCGGCGCATGCCGCCGACCTTTCCGTCTACACCGAGAATGACGGCAGCGTCTGCGGCGAGGCATGGGTGTTGAGCAAGATCACCGACCGCTTCTCCTACCAGGTGCACCATGTGCCGCATCTGCCTCAGGTCGCGATCGCCGATTTCCGCAACATCCGCCAGCATCGCTATGAGCCGGCGAGCGACGAATGGCCGATCGGCCGCCACTATTGCCGCGCCACCGTCAACCTGTCGGACGGCCGCGACCGCTCGATCTTCTACCTGATCGAGGAAGGCCAGGGTTTTGCCTCGATTGGCGACAATGTCGAATTCTGCGTCTTGGGCTTCGACCGCTGGCTGGTCTACAACGGCCGTTGCCGCGTGCTGCGGTAATCAATGCCGGCCGGCAAACAGTTGAGGTAAGCGCTCTACGGCGCCCCCCTCTGGCCTGCCGGCCATCTCCCCCACGAGGGGGGAGATTAGCGGCTTCGGCGTCCCGCCTAATCCTGCAACGTTGGAGATTGGCGAAAGCCGTCGCGACATCTGATCTCCCCCCTCGTGGGGGAGATGCCCGGCAGGGCAGAGGGGGGCGCTGTCCCGCCCGGCCTGTCGTAAGTTGGCTCTCTTTCTCTCAAACGTCTCCGCCACCGGCCGGCGGCCAAGCCGCATCGCTTCGCCGCTCAGGTCTGGGCGCAGCCAGTCCGGCCCCGCCGAGGCGACGTAGCTTTCGTTGAAGATCAGGTAGATCACTTCCAGCACAGCGCCCAGGCGCTCGCGCCGCTCCTGCCCGCGCGGCGTCTCGAAGGCAATGCCGGCATCGCGCAACGTCCGCTTGGCGCGCACGATGCGCTGGGCGACGGTGGCCTCAGGCACCAGGAAGGCGCGCGCGATCTCCGGCGTCGACGGTCCGCCCAGCGTGCGCAAGGCAACGGCCGCGCGCTGCTCGGCCGGCAGCACCGGGGTGGCAGGCGGTGAAGATCAGCCGCAACAGGTCGTCGTCGATATCCTCGTCGAGCGCGGCCTCGATGTCGGGCATGTCGCGCTCCAGTTCGGCGAGATCGACGGCAAGCTGCCGATGCTTGCCGTCGATCAGAACGGTGCGGCGCAGCCGATCGAGCGCCCGGTTGGTGGCGACCCTGGTCAGCCATGCCGCCGGATTGTGCGAAATACCGTCCCGGGGCCAGCGCTCCAGCGCCAGCACGAAGGCATCCTGCACTACCTCCTCGGCCAGCCCGACATCGCGCAGAATGCGGGTGAGCCTGGCGGCGAGCTTCGGCTGCTCGATGCGCCAGACCGCTTCGATCGCTGCCTTGGCGGTCAACCTTTCAGGTCGCCGAAGCCTTCGGCCGCCTTTTGGACGTCTTCGGGAAAATCGGTCATCTTCAGGACGCGCCGGACCTCGATGACGTCGTTTTCCCCGGCGGGACAGCGCCGCGCCCATTCGACGGCTTCCTCAGGCGAGCGCACGTCGATCATCCAGTAGCCGCCGAGCACTTCCTTGACCTCGGCGAACGGCCCGTCGGTGACGGCCGGCTTGCCGCCCTTGAAGGAGACCCGTGCGCCCGATGACGGCGGATGCAGTCCGTCGAGCGCCAGCACCACTCCGGCCCGCTTCAGCTCTTCATTGTATTTCATCATCGTCGCCACGGCCTCGGCTTTGGGCCTGGTGTCGGGAGCTGCGGTCGCGTAGCCGCCAGGGATCATCAGCATCATGAAGCGCATCTTTGTGTTCCTTCGGTTTGGTTGGTTGCGATCATACGACGAACGGCGTCCGGCGGATTCGACAGGCAATGCGAAAATTAATGTGCGATGCCGGTGACGGGGAAAGAGGCGTGGTGGCGGCGGACCGTCGCCAGCGTCTTCGCTGTCGCTGCCTCAGGCTGCCTTGCTGCCCGACAGATAGGCGCAGATCAGCTCGCCGAGCTGCTTTTGCAATTCCGGCGCGTCGAGCATGTTGCGCCGCGCCGCGTTGTGGATCACGCCCTCGATCGCCGAGGAGAGCACGCGCGCCATCGTCTCCGTATCCTTGCGGCGTTTTCGGTATTGCGCGACGGCCGCCGCATAATGTTCGAGATAGCGCGCCTGGAACGAGGCATGCGCGGCACGCGAGCCGCGGTCGCCGGGCGCCTCGTCGAGCAGCACTTGGTGCAGCGTCGGATGGATCGAGTGCGCGCCGATCATGCCGCGCACCAGCTCGCGCGCGAATTGCCTCAGCGGCTTCTCGTCCGCCGCCGCTTCGCTGATCACCGACAGCACATGGTCGAAGTGACGGCGCCGGATTGCTTCGACCAGAGCGAGCTTGTCGGGGAAATACTGATAGAGCGAACCGATGCTGACGCCGGCGGCCTCGGCCACCTTGTTGGTGGAAAAGCCGGCCCAGCCGAGCTCGCTCAAAACGTGAGCACCGGCTTCGATGATCGCCTCGACGGTTGCGATCGAACGCGCCTGGCGCGGCTGCTTGCGCATGCGCGCGGCCGGCTTTGCAATGCGAGTAGACATCCTGGCCGGTCTCCCGAGAATATAAACAGGATACTCACATTCATTCCACCAACGCAAACAGGGCCGGAAAGATGAGCGCCAAGACCTTGCTGAAGAGCCTGCTTGCCTACCAGGCCTGGGCGAATGACGAGCTCGCCGGAAAGCTTGCCGGGATGGATCCGTCTCGCGACGGTGAGGAACGCCGCGCCGCGACCAGGCTGATGAACCATATCCATGTCGTGTCGCGGATATTCGCCGCGCATCTGAAGGGCATCGCCCATGGCTATACGAGCGACAGCCCCGTGGAAACTCCTGGGCCGGCCGAGCTGCATGCCGCGTTGGCCGAGGCCGACGGCTGGTATCTCGACTATCTCGAAGCCGTTTCGGAACAACAGCTTGCCGAGCCGGTCGCCTTCACCTTCACCGACGGCGACAAAGGCTGCATGACCAGGCAGGAGATGCTGACCCATGTCGTCCTGCATGGCAGCTACCATCGCGGCGAGATCGGCTGCATCCTGGCCCGGCTCGCGATCTCGCCGCCATGGGATACTTACGCCGTCCATCTGCATCGAGCCGAGCCGGCACGTCGGCTGCGGGGTGAGCGCGAACCGGCGGAGGCTTGACACCACCGGCATTGAAACATGAGCCTGAAGCTCGCTTTGCACGGCACAAGCTTCGGCCGTCGCTTGCGGCTTGTTCATCTGTAGATGTTTGCGCTGGACAAGTTGAAGCTGATGTTCGGGGGTTTCTTCTCTATTGTGAGCGCTTTGCTCACATTGCGTTGTAAAGTCACGCCGCGGGCCAATGGATGATCGGGCGATAGAAGCCGGGCGAAAATCTGTGCGGCGGCAAGTCACTTCGAAAGTGACAGATTCGCTCACAATTTTTCGATGCAATGCATCGTCGCGCGCCTGGCGTAACCAAAATTCAATAACTAAAAATCATTGTGTTGCTTCGCTGGCTAGATAGCCGCGAGTCAGATATGCATGAGCACGCCGGGTCACTCACGACCTTCGGCAAAACGCAAGGGGCATCGCATGGCAAAGACGACAACCAAGGCGCCGGCGGCGAAAGCGCCGGCAAAGAAGCCGGCAGCTAAGGCTGCCGCGAAACCTGCAGTGAAGAAGGCAGCGGCGCCGAAGGCAGCCGCAAAGGCTCCGGCCAAGGCAGCGGCGAAGCCCGCGGCCAAGGCTGCAGCGAAGCCTGCCGCCAAGAAGCCGGTAGCGAAGGCAGTTGCCAAGCCCGCGGCCAAGGCAGCAGCGAAGCCTGCCGCCAAGAAGCCGGCAGCGAAGGCAGCGGCCAAGCCCGCCGCCAAGGCTCCGATGAAGGCAGCGGCAGCCAAGTCGACGGCTGCGGTCAAGAAGGCAGCTCCGGCGAAGAAGCCGGCCGCCAAGAAGTAATCGCGTAGCTTCGATCGCGACGGCCAACAGGTGAGGGTGGGCGCCGTCGCGTCGCCCCTCTCGCCGGTTCGGCGTGACGGCGAACGAAGTCGGAGCGAACGCTCCCCCTCAAAGCTCCCGGGTCTTTGCCCCATGGCGAAATTCCCGGGGGCTTTTTTGTTGCCCGGAACTTACTCCGGACGCCGACGGCAGCCCGGCATATCGGTTGCCCGGTTTTTGCATCGCTGGCCGTTGCTTAGCCGTACAGGATCGGCCAACACTGGCGCCCCGCAACCAGGAACCCGGTCATGCCCAAGCTGCTCTATGCTCCCACCTCTCCCTATAGTTCCAAGGTGCGCATGGCGGCTGCCTGTGCTGGCATTGCGGTCGACCTCATGCCGATCAAGACCGAGGACAAGCCCGCCGAGCTGATCGCGGCCAATCCGCTCGGCAAGATCCCGGTGCTGGTCCTGGACGACGGCCGCGCGATCCACGACAGCCGCGCCATCACCCAGCATCTCAACCGGCTGTCGAAAAACGCGCTGTTCCCGCGCAACCCCGACAAGCGGCTCGAGGCGGAAGTCCTCGAGGCGCTGGCCGACGGCATTTGCGACTGCGCGCTGTCGATGGTTTATGAGCGGCGCACGCGGCCCGAGGCTTATGTCTACCAGCCCTGGCTCGATCGCCAGTGGACGAAAATCACCACCGCGCTCGATCTGCTCAACGCCAACCCGCCGAAACTGCCGAAGAAGATCACCGCCGGCCAACTGGCGCTGCGCGCGACCCTCGGCTATCTCGCTCTGCGCTTTTCCGGCCAATGGGAGAAGGGCCGCAGCCGGCTGGTCCGTTGGGCCGCGCGCTTCGACGAGAAGTTCCCGGAGCTGAAGGGCAGCGTGCCGGGGTAGATTGGCAGCTTTGGCCTCGCGCCACCTTGAACCCCATTCTCTTCCATGCTTGCCTGACATTACCGAAGCGGGATTGGTGACATGGCAAAGCCCTCAACCAGCGTCGCGCCCGACCCGATGGTCGCGCGCCTGCGCGCCGCCCTCGGCCGGCGTGCATTCACCGAGCAAAAAATGTTCGGCGGCACCTGTTTCATGATCAACGGCAACATGCTGGTCGGCACCTCCAAGCGCGGCCTGCTGGTGCGTGTCGGCAAGGAGGGGCATGCGGCGGCCGCTGCCCGTCCCCATGCGCGGCCGATGGAGATGGGCGGGCGCTCGATGGAAGGCTATGTCCATGTCGCACCGGAAGGGACGGCGAGCGAAGCCGATCTCGCCGGCTGGCTCGACCGCGCGCTGGCCTTCGTCGGAACTTTGCCGCCGAAGGTCAAATCGGCCAATGTCGCAAAGAAGCGCGCCTGAGCCGCTGCCTTGGGGAATATTCTGCGCTTGGAGATGCCGGTGTCCGGCATCGGGTTCGAGCGGCGCGAGAGGGAACGATGGCGTTCAGCGGACATTGCATGTGCGGGGCCGTGGCTTGGACATACTCGGGCGACATAACCCGCAATCTCGTTTGCCACTGCACCGACTGTCAGCGCGCGACATCCTCTCCCTTCACGGCCTTCCTGGGAATGAGGCCGGAGCAACTGCGCTGGACCGGCGACATCACGCATTACGAAAGCAGCCCCGAGACGTTCCGTGGCTTTTGCCCGGCCTGTGGCACGCGGCTCTATTTCCGCTCCGCCAGGTGGCCGACCGAAATTCATGTCCACGCAGCCACGCTGAGCGAACCCGGCCAATACCGGCCGGATGCGCAGGTCTTGACGCGCTCCAGGGCGGAATGGCTCGACCAGCTGCAGTCCATTCCGGCCCATGAAGGTTTCCAGCAACCGCCGTCGGCCGCGAGGCCTTGAAAGGCGGCCTCCATCAGGGAGGACAGCGCCGGTCACAAAAAAGCCGGGCGCAAGGCCCGGCTTTTCCGTGTCGTGGGTTCTAACGACTTAGAACTTCATACCGACGCCGAAGGTGACGCGGTTGTCCGAAGACTTGACCTTGCCGGTGTCGCCGAAGTTCTTGCTGCCGTAGTCGGTGTAGCGATATTCGACGCGGCCGAACACGTTGTCCGTGATCTTGATGTCGGTACCAGCACCGGCCGTCCAGCCGAGCATGCCCTTGTTGTCGTGCACGCCGGTGAAGCTGTCGTCGATCTTCTGGTCCTTGGCAGCGAGACCGCCCGTGCCGTAGAGCAGGATTTCGGGGGTCACGGCATAGCCGAGGCGAGCGCGCAGCGAGCCTTCGATGCCGGTCTTGGCCGAAAGGCCGTTATCCGAACCCTTGGTGCCGTTGTAGCCGAGGTCGGCTTCAGCACCGTAGACGAAGTTATCCTGCTGCCAGTTGTAGCCGCCGAAAACGCCGCCGATGAAGCCCTTGGTCTTGGCGTCAACACCGGGGGCCTTCACATGGCCGCCGAAGCCGTAGCCGAGATTGATACCGGCATAAGGGCCGGCCCAGGAAGCAACCGGAAGCTCGGCAACCGGGGCGGGAGCCGGCGGCTCTTCGGAAACGACGTCCGCGGCAAATGCGGCACCACCGAAGGCGAACAGCCCGAGCGCAGCGGCAAGCGGCGCGAATTTGAGATTGGTCTTCATTGTATACTCCTTAAGCCACAATACACTTAGGCTTGTTGTTCATGAATGCCCCGGCCCGTCCGGGGGGATAAACGGGCCTGGCGCTCTACAGTTCCGAATGTCATGCCGAAATACGGCTGAAGCGAACCTGAACTTGGGTCATTACCCGGCACGAATGAGGCCGAAACTTGACGTTGCATCTTCGCAACAGCGAATGTCAGCAGGCTAATCATGTTGCGCTGCACAGCGCTTGGTTCAAGGGGTCCGGCGACATATATTGCCGCATAAGGCGCCCCGAATTCCATGGGGCGGACGCGCGCACGGGCCGCTTCGCCACATTCCTGCCCCAGGTGGAAATGGCATTTAACGCTTGGCCCGTCATATTGTGCCGGCTTCCCGGAATCGTGAAGCCGATTGAGGATCGATAACATGAGACAGGCCACGGCCGTCGCGCTGGTGACGGGTGGAGCAAGACGGATCGGTAGGGCGATCGTGGAGGATCTGGCCGCCAACGGCTTCGCCGTCGCCATCCATGCCAATCGCTCCGGCGAGGAGGCCGAGGCGCTGGCGAGGAGGATCACGGGCGAGGGCGGCCGCGCCGCCGTGGTCGCCGCCGACCTCACCGACATGGATGCCGTGGGCGACCTTGTCGGCCGGTCCGAAGCGGCGCTCGGACCTGTGACGCTGCTCGTCAACAATGCTTCCTTGTTCGTCGACGATCGCGTCGAGGATTTCGACTGGCGGGCGTGGGACCGCCATTTCGCCATCCATGTGAAGACGCCGGCGCTGCTGGCGCAGAATTTCGCCCGCGCTCTGCCCGAAGGCGGGGAGGGGCTGATCGTCAACATCATCGACCAGCGCGTCTGGCGGCCGACGCCGCGCTATTTCTCCTATGCGCTGTCGAAATCGGCCCTGTGGACGCAGACGCAAATGCTGGCGCAGGCGCTCGGGCCGCGCATCCGCGTCAATGCCATAGGCCCCGGCCCGACACTGAAGAACAAGCGCCAGGATGACGATGATTTCGACCGGCAGGTCGAGGGCCTGATCCTGAAGCGCGGCCCGCAATTGCCCGAATTCGGTGCCACCATCCGCTATCTCTGGCAGGCGCGCTCGGTGACCGGCCAGATGATAGCGCTCGATGGCGGCCAGCATCTTGCATGGCAGACGCCCGATGTGACAGGCATGGTGGAATGAGTCCCGCAGCCCAAAGACATAAGACAAACGGCTCCGCCGACGATATGCCGCCCGATGTCGACCCTGAAATCGACATTGAAGACGAGGCGGCGGAGGAGATCGTCGAGCCCGAGGCTTCGCCAGCTGGCCCCGACGTCGCCTTCACGGCCATCGATTGGACGCCGCATGCCGGCGATGCCGACGGCATGGTCGGCGCCGAGGTGATCCAGACCCTCGTCAAGCGGTTGCCCAACCAGCCCGGCGTCTACCGAATGATGAACGCCGCCGGCGACGTGCTCTATGTCGGCAAGGCGCGCAGCCTGAAGAAGCGCGTCACCCAATATGCGCAGGGGCGTTTCCACACCGCCCGCATCGGCCGCATGGTGCGCGAGACTTCGACGATGGAGTTTGTCGTCACCCGCACCGAGATCGAGGCGCTGCTGCTTGAGGCCAACCTCATCAAGCGGCTGAGGCCCCGCTTCAACGTCTTGATGCGGGACGACAAGTCGTTTCCCTATATCCTGTTGACCGGCGACCATGTCTCGCCGGGCATCTACAAGCATCGCGGCGCGCGTTCGCGCAAGGGCGACTATTTCGGCCCCTTCGCCTCGGCCGGCGCGGTCGGCCGCACCATCAATTCGCTGCAGCGCGCCTTTCTGCTGAGGAGCTGCACGAACTCCTTCTACGAGAACCGCACGAGGCCGTGCCTGCTCTACCAGATCAAGCGCTGCGCCGGGCCTTGCACCGGCGAGATATCGCAGCAGGGCTATGCCGAGCTGGTCGCCGAGGCCAAGGATTTCCTCTCCGGCCGCAGTCAGAAGGTGAAAACCGAAATCTCGGCCGCCATGCAGCAGGCTGCCGAAGAGCTCGATTTCGAGCGCGCCGCGATCTACCGCGACCGGCTTGCGGCGCTCTCGCATGTGCAGGCGCATCAGGGCATCAACCCGCAGACGGTGGAGGAGGCGGACGTCTTCGCCATCCACCAGGAAGGCGGCCAGACCTGCATCCAGGTGTTCTTCTTCCGCACCGGCCAGAATTGGGGCAACCGCGCCTATTTCCCCAAGGCCGATCCGGCCCTGGAGCCGGCCGAGGTGCTGGGCTCGTTCCTGGCCCAGTTCTATGACGACAAATTGCCGGCGCGCACGCTGCTGCTCTCGCAGGCCGTGCAGGAGCAGGAACTGCTCGCCGAGGCGCTGTCGACGCGTGCCGGCCGCAGGATAACGATCTCGGTGCCGCAGCGGGGCGAGAAGAAGGATCTGACCGACAACGCGCTGCAGAACGCGCGCGAGGCGCTCGGCCGCAGGCTGGCCGAGACCTCGACGCAGGCGCGGCTGCTGGCCGGCTTCGCCGAAACCTTCGGCCTCGAAAAGCCGCCCGTGCGCATCGAGGTTTACGACAACTCCCACATCATGGGCACCAATGCCGTCGGCGCCATGGTCGTCGCCGGGCCGGAAGGGTTCGTGAAGAACCAGTACCGCAAGTTCAACATACGCTCGACCGACATCACGCCCGGCGACGATTTCGGCATGATGCGCGAAGTGATGCAGCGGCGTTTTTCGCGGCTGCTCAAGGAGCATGGAGACGAGCAGCCGGGCCGGGCCGCGGAAGACGACGCCGGCGAGGACGATCTGGTCGCCGGCAACGGCGGTTTCCCGGCCTGGCCGGACGTCATCCTGATCGACGGCGGCCAGGGCCAGATGACGGCGGTCCGCCAGATCCTCGCCGAGCTCGGCGTCGAGGACCGGGTCGTCGCCATCGGCATCGCCAAAGGCCCGGACCGCGACGCCGGCCGCGAGCGCTTCTTCGTCAAGGGCAGGGACTCCTTCATGCTGCCCGTGCGCGACCCGGTGCTTTATTTCGTCCAGCGCCTGCGCGACGAGGTGCACCGCTTCGCCATCGGCTCGCACCGCGCCCGCCGCAAGAAGGAGATGGTCAAGAGCCCGCTCGACGAGATCGCCGGCATCGGTCCCGGCCGCAAGCGCGCGCTGCTCCACGCATTCGGCACCGCCAAGGCGGTCAGCCGCGCCGCGGTCGAGGACCTGGTCAAGGTCGACGGCATTTCCGAGCACGTGGCGAAGCTGGTCTACAATCATTTTCATGAGAGTTGAGGACCGGTCGCACGAACGGAAGGTTGACGAAGGTGTCGGCAAGTCGAGAGATGCTGTACCTTGGCGATTAGCCCGGACGCCCGTCCGGTCTGCGCGTCCGCTTCGCTCCCGCTCCGCCCGTGGATGACGAAGTTGCCTGGGCTTCGCCCAATCCCCGACGTTGCAAGAAGAGCTTGCATCGAAGCTGCCAATCTCTGCCTCTGACGTGGGGATGCCGGGGCCAGAGGGGGACGCCTCACGCCAACCTTCGCGCCATTTTTCCCTGGTCAATCGAATCTCGCCTGTTGACCCCCTACGTTGGCTTCTGATTTGAGTACCTGTGGCGGAGGAGATTTCCCGAGACGACATGGCACAGCGCGCGTTCAACCTGCCGAACATCCTCACCTACGCCCGCATCGTCGCGGTGCCGCTGGTCGTGCTGTGCTTCTTTCTCGAGGGGCATCTGAAGTCGTCCGACTTCGCCCGCTGGTCGGCGCTCGCCATCTTCCTGCTCGCCTCGATCACCGATTACTTCGACGGCTATTTTGCGCGCGCCTGGCAGCAGACTTCCAACATTGGCAAGATGCTGGATCCGATTGCCGACAAATTGCTGGTCGCCACCTGCCTGCTCTTGCTCGCCGCCGACACCGATCGCCATGGCGGCATCGCCGGCTGGTCGCTTTGGGCGGCGATCATCATCCTGTGCCGCGAGATCCTGGTTTCCGGCCTGCGCGAATACCTGGCCGCCTTGAAAGTGTCGGTGCCGGTGACCCAGCTCGCCAAATGGAAGACCACCATCCAGATGGTCGCCATCGCTTTCCTCCTGGTCGGTCCGGCCGGCGACAAGATTTTTCCGCTGACCACCCAGATCGGCCTGGTGCTGCTGTGGATCGCGGCCCTCGTCACCCTATATACCGGCTACGATTATTTCCGCGCCGGCCTCAAGCACATCATGGACGAGTGATATGTCCACCAAGCTCATCTATTTCGCCTGGGTGCGCGAGCGGATCGGCAAGCCGGAGGAGCATGTCGAATTGCCCGCCGGCATCGAGACCGTCGCCGACTTGCTGCGCTGGCTGAAGTCGCGCGGCGAGGAATACGAAAACGCGCTGCAGTATCCGGACGTCATCCGCGTCGCCATCAACCAGGAACATGTCGGCCACCGCGAGAAGATCGCGGGCGCGCGCGAGATCGCGCTGTTTCCGCCGATGACCGGGGGCTGAGATGGCCGGCGCGATCGTGCCCGCCATCCGCATCCAGCACGAGGATTTCGACGTCGCCGCCGAGATCGCCGGCCTGACCAAAGGCCGCGCCGACATCGGCGCCGTGGTCACCTTCTCCGGCCTTTGCCGCGACGAACAGGGCGCGCTGTCGGCGCTCGAGCTCGAGCATTATCCCGGCATGGCGGAGGCCGAGATCGGCCGCATCGCCGCCGAGGCGGTCGCGCGCTGGCCGCTGCAGGGGCTCACCGTCATCCATCGCCATGGCAAGATAGCGCCTGGCGAAAACATCGTGCTGGTGGTGGCCGCCTCCGCGCACCGCCAGGCGGCCTTCGAGGCGGCGAATTTCCTGATGGACTATCTGAAGTCGCGCGCCCCGTTCTGGAAGAAGGAGCACCGTGCCGACGGCACCCAGGGCGGCTGGGTCGAGGCCAAGGAAGCCGACGATCACGCGGCGGACCGCTGGACGAAACCGCGCGAATAAAGATCCTATTTCGGCCATCGAACGACCGCAATCCTTGCCAAGCTAGCCGTTCGGTTTGATTTGCTTGGCGGAGCAGGGTCATGCTGGACAGGATCGCGGAATTCTTCATCTTCGGCCTGGTGCCGCTGGTCGTCGGCGTGCTTGCCGTGCCGGATCTCTCGGGCGCAGCCGAAAAGACGCTTGTCGGCGAGGTGACTTATCGCGAGCGCATCGCCTTGCCGCCCAATGCCGTGCTTTCGGTCGAGCTCGCCGATGTCTCGCTGGCCGACGCTCCGGCGACGATCATTGGCCAGCGCAAGATCGTGCCGGCCGGCCAGGTGCCGATCAAGTTCGAGATCGGCTTCGATCGCACGGCGATCAAACCCGGCAGGGCCTATGCGCTGCAGGCCCGCATTACCGTCGATGACCGGTTGCTGTTCATCACCGACACCCGTCATCAGGTCGATCCGCTGGACGGCAAGCAGCAAACCGTCGTGCTGAAGATGGTCGCTCCCGCCACCGAGCCTGATGCCGCATCGCTCTATGGCCAGAGCTGGCTCGTAATATACATCGACGGCATCGGTGCCATCGCCGACCCGCAGGCGACGTTCCGCGTCAGCCAGGCCGGCAAGGCTGGTGGCAAGGGCCCCTGCAACACCTACTTCGCCACCGCCTCGGTGGAAGGGCAAAGGATCGCCATCGGCGATGTCGGCTCGACTCGCATGGCTTGCGCGCAGGATGTGATGGCTGAGGAGAAGGCACTGTTCAACGCGCTGGCCAAGGCGGCGTCCTACCGGATCGACGCCGGCAAGCTCACCATCGCCGACAAGAACGGCCGCGACATCCTGCGCTTCAACGCCGCGAGTTGAGTCTCGACGGATCGCTTTGCGACCTCTGCGCGAAGAACTGCCGCGCCGCATCTTGCTCGCGGCCCAACCACCACCTCGTGTCGGCGCCGGGAATAATCCGCGCCGCAGAGGCGTTAACTCTCCCATATGGCGGGCAGGCAAAAAGGGACTTGTCCCTTTACTGAAACCGCCAGACCGAATGCGCGGGTCGATCTGGCTACTCAAGGGAGACCAGAAATGAAAAGACATGCGCTTGTTCTTGCCGCCGCCGGCGTTTCGCTGATCGCCTTCGCCGGCCTTGCCAGGGCGGACGACCATCTGTTCAACGCCACCGAGCACGGGTTAAGCCCTGACGGCCAGCCCTTCCAGACCAACAAGGCCGGCCATAGCGGCGACCTCGCGCCTGGGCAGGGCAGTCCGTTCACCGGTGAGGAGACCAAGACGCCCGCCACCGACACGGACGCGGCAAACGATCATGCGAATGTGAAGGAGCGCCAAGCGAAGTGACGTCAACGAAGTAAAGTCATACCTCGCAGCGAAGGCTAAGCGGCGGTGCAGAACTTTTGATGCCGGCAGGAAAACGTCCCTGCCGGATATCTCCCCATTGTCGGCAGATTGGCTGCCGAAGCGTCCTGCCGGCTCTGCAACGCTGCAGATTGACGAACGCCGCACCCGCTGTCGTTTGGATGGAGGTCACCATGAAACGCACATCAACACGAGCGGCGGTCGGGCTGACTGCTGCAATGCTGATTGCAGGAGACGCAAGCGCTACTCAGGCAGCATCGCTTGTCAATGTCTCGCTGTGGGACAAAGGCGCGAGGATGCCGATGGCGATTGGGCTCGCTTATGCGACGCCAAGCGCCGATACCGCCAAGGCGACCATGGGCATCAAGGTTTCGCCCCCAGAAGTGAAGGCCGGAAATGTCACATTCAATGTGAAGAATGACTCCAAGGACAGGGTCCACGAAATGATCGTCATCTACCTCGCCAATCCTGGTCGGCAGCTTCCATACATCAACGCCCAGAACCGCGTTGACGAAGACAAGGCCGGCGACAAGGGCGAGGTTTCGGATCTCAAACCCGGCGCGTCTGGCACGTTGAGAGTTAATCTCAAGGCTGGAAAGTATCTGCTGATCTGTAACCAGTCAGGTCACTATGCAGCCGGCATGTGGACCGAATTCACAGTTGATCCGTAGGCCCGGCTCTGATGGGAGCGTCTGCCCGCCGGCGCAGCAGGTCGCCGTCAATCGGCTAGCGCGGGATGGTTCCGGGCATCGAACAGTCGAATGCGGGGGAGCTTGGCTGGGTATAGGAAACGAGTCTGGGTCGCGCGGGCCGGCGGGGGCGCGCAAGCGATTGCCACGGCCGGCGATCTCACGAGAGCCGATTGACCGTCTTGCCGGAAGCACATAGTTTCCCATGAAAAATGGGGATGGGGTTCCCCCGAAACCGCCCTTTGGGCTGATGACTCCTGCCAGGCGTGCTTTGCGCGGCAGGATTTGTTTTTTCCGCTCGCATCGTGCCTGCTTTGTTGAAGTGATTCCCTGGGTGGAATCGCCAGAGAGAAGGTATTGAAGCGATGACCCTTGCGGCTTGCGCCCTGGTCCTGATCGGCGGTTTCTTCGGCGGTATTTCCCGCTTTTTCCTCTCCGGCGTGGTCGGCCGCAGCGTTGGCGAGACCTTTCCCTGGGGCACGCTTGCGGTCAACGTCTCCGGCGCCCTTGCCATCGGCGCCTTCGCCGGCGCGGCGCGGGCGCTCGGCGGCGTCTTCGCCAGCGATCTCGTCCGCGACCTGATCGTCGTCGGCCTGTTCGGCGGCTACACCACAGTGTCGTCCTTCTGCCTGCAGACGCTCAACCTGGCGCTCGACGGCGAAGGGCGGCTCGCCGCCTTCAATGCAGTCGCCTCCTCGGTGCTGTGCGTGTTGTCCGTCGCCCTCGGCTTCCGGGCGGTCCTCTGGATGGCCGGTTAGCCATCGGCATGACGGGTGAAGCGATGACAGACAGACAGGCGGCGATGCGGCTTTATCTGGCGGTCGGCTGCGGTGCGGCGATCGGCTCGCTGGCCCGCTTCCTGTCGGGCCATGTCATCGTCTCGCTGCTGGGGCTCAACGCGCTTTGGTCGACCGCTTTCGTCAATGTCGTCGGCTCGTGGATCATCATGGCCTTCGCCACGCTGACCGGGCCGGACGGCCGCCTGATGGTCGCTCCCGCTAGCCGCAATTTCGTCATGGCCGGCTTCTGCGGCGGCCTCACCACGTTTTCGGCGATGAGCCTCGATACCTTCATCCTGCTGTTCGAGGGCGACTTGCCGCTGGCCGCGACCTATCTCATCAGTGTGGTCGGGCTGTCGCTCGCCGCGGCGTGGCTGGGCTATCTCATGGCGTCCAGGCTCAACCGCTTGCCAGGAGGCGATCAGGCGACCAGGTGATCAGGCCAACCCGTACGAGGAGGAGAACATGGAACTTCCCGCGCAATGCGCGCTGCTCAGGATCTTCTTCGGCGAAGACGACAGGGCGGCCGACGGCAAGCCGCTGCACGAGGCAATCGTCATCAAGGCGCGCGAGACCGGCATGGCCGGTGCCACGGTGCTGCGGGGGCCGCTGGGCTTCGGTCGCTCCAGCGTGCTGCACACCGCCAAGATCCTGCGCCTGTCGCAGGATCTGCCCATCGTGGTCGAGATCGTCGACGCGTCGGAGAAGATCGATGCGCTGATCCCCGAGATCAAGGCGCTGACCAGGACGAAGAGCTGCCTGATGACCAGGGAGAAGGTCGAGGTCATCCGCTACGGCGAGGACGATTGAGCCCGTTTTTCGCTCGATCAGTGGTGGCGAAGACGGCGGCTGATAGTATCTTCGTCGAAAATACCGGCGGAAAAGAGCTTCATGGCTTCGATCGCCAGCTCCGACGCCTCCGGGCTGCCGGGGACGATGCCCCGTTCCTCGCAGACCTGGTCGTAAAGGCGCTTCAACAGGACGAGATCGTCCGGATACGCAGCGCCACTCCTGGAAACATGGAGTTGGGCCATGCTTCCCTCCCTTCTACTAGGAGCATGATGCCGAAAAGTGCGAAGCGGTCTTCAGACGACATCATGCTCTATCTCTTTGATTTAGAGCCGGTTTCATGAGATCGACTCGACCTGAAATCATCCGGTTCTAGACGCAAGCGCGATAACCGCTTCCAGCCGGCGACATCGCTTCGCCGGCGAGGGCGGACTTAGCGCACCCGATCAGCCTGCCAACCCCGTTGCGACAAAAAAGCGGCCCTTCGGCCGCCTTTGTTGCAAAGCCGAAATTGTCGGTTCAGCCGACGATTTCGGTGTCCGAGAACCAGTATTTGATCTCCTGCGCGGCGGTCTCCGGCGCGTCCGAGCCGTGCACCGAATTCTCGCCGATCGACAGCGCATGCACCTTGCGGATGGTGCCTTCGGCGGCATTGGCCGGGTTGGTGGCGCCCATCACTTCGCGGTTCTTGGCGATGGCGTCCTCGCCTTCCAGCACCTGCACGACGGTCGGAGCCGACGACATGAATTCCACCAGCTCCCCGAAGAACGGGCGATCCTTGTGGACGGCGTAGAAACCCTCGGCCTCGCGGCGGCTCATCCACACGCGGCGCGACGCGATGACGCGCAGGCCGGCGTCTTCCAGCATCTTGGTGATGGCGCCCGTCAGGTTGCGCCTGGTCGCGTCCGGCTTGATCATGGAAAAGGTGCGTTCGATCGCCATAGGGTGGTCCTTGTTGTGGGAATGGAAATTGGAGTGGCGGGCTCTATACAAGCCGCTTGCCGGCTTGCCAAGGGGAGGCGGCTTCTGGTCAAGGCGGCCGCTTTGCGGGATAATTAGGCGGCTGCATGCGCCTCCGGCGCTTGGTCCCGGAGTGCCGTGACAGCGGAGCCTGAGGCGATGAACTGGCCTTATCTCAGACGCGGCGACATCCTGGGCGTCGTCTTCATGGCACTCATATGCGCGGCGATCGTCTTCGTCCTGCTGGTCCTGCCGCCGAGGGATCACAATTTCGGCTTCGGCCCGGAATGGCGATGCGCCCGCATGGGCGAGGGCGACCCGATCTGCGTCAAGCTGGTCGAGAAGGATGCGCCCAGGCAGGATTAAAGCTCGATCTCCACCGTCAATGTCGGCGCGTCGCCGGCGTTGAGGCCTTCGCGCTGGCGCACCGAGGCCTTGACCGGCAAAAGCAGGCTGCCGGACGCCTTGTCGGGAAATAGTGACGTTTGCCACCTTGTCTTGCCGATGATCGCCGTGACGCCGAGCGAGCCCCAAGGGCGCGCCAGTCCCGCCATCGCCGCTTTGATCGGCGCCGCGAACTCCACAGGCAAGGTCACGAAATGCCAGCCGCCTTCACCAGGATAAATCCAGATCTCGGCCTGCACCTCATAGCGCAACATGGCAATTCCGACGCTCGCTGCCGTCACGCCGCCGCCGCGACCTGTCTGCCGATCCCGCCATGCAAGTCGAGGCAGCGCTCGAACCAGTGGGCGATGATGTCGCCATCGTCGAGCAGTTGGAAAGGCGAGGCGATGCGACCCCATTGCAACGCCCCGAACACGATGTAATCGGCAAACAGCGGCGCCTCGCCGCCGATGAAGGCTTGGCGGGCGAGCGTCGAACGCAGCGGCTCCAGCGCGGCGCGAAAAGCCGAGAGCCCGGCATCGCGGTTGGCCACGACATCTTCCAGCCGCTTGCCGTAGCGCCGTTCGCGATCCTCGCGGAAATAGGCGGCGTTCGGCTCGTCCTGCATGGCATGCAGGTCGGTCAGCGCCACCGTCGCGATATAGGGGTGGATGGTGAACTGCGACCAGCGCTCGATGAAGCGCGCCGTCGCCTTGCCGCCTTCACCGGAAAACAGCGTCGGCCGCTCCGGATAGGCTTCCTCCAGATAGAGCGCGATGGCAAAGGAATCGGCCACCACGCGCTCGCCGTCGCGGATCACCGGCACTGTCTTCGATACGCCGCCCTCGACTTTGGGCACTTCCAGGAAGCGCGTCGGCACCTTGGTGGCGTCGAGCCCCTTGTGGGCCAGCGCCATCTTCGTCTTCCAGCAATGCGGACTGAACGGGCGTTGGTCATCATGGCCGACGAGGTCGTAGAACAGAATGGTCATTGAAGTCCCTGCGGGTTACGAAGAGCCAGGATTCGCTGCGAGCCGGATGGAATAATGAGACAGCATTTCATGATGTTTGCGGCCTATAATCAATGGGCCAATGCGCGCATCTACGATGCCGCCGCCGCCCTCACCGACGAGGAATTCAACCGCGACACCGGCGCCTTCTTCGGCTCGATGATGGGAACGCTCAACCATATCCTGGCCGCCGATCGCATCTGGATGAAGCGTTTCACCGGCGAGGGACACGCGCCATCGTCCCTTGACGCCATTCTTTACAAGGCGTTACCACCTTTGCACAGTGCGCGCGAGGCCGAGGACAGGCGGATCATCGACTGGGTCAGCGGCATGAGCGAGAATGCGCTCACCGGCCGCTTCTCCTACATGACACTCTCCGACATGCGCACCGTCTCGCAGCGGCTTTCGCCGGCGCTCAGCCATTTCTTCAACCACCAGACCCACCATCGCGGCCAGGCGCACATGGTGCTGACCGTGCTCGGCAGGCCGTCGGTGCCGCTCGACCTGATGCTTTTCCAGCGTTCCGAGGAAGGCCGCGCCTACGCCTGAGACCGGACGAGCCAGCCGATACTTTGCTGGCGCCCGGCCCTTGCTTGCAACTGGGTTCCAGTCTCGGCAGCGCGGCGGTTCCGTGCAATTCGCGCGGCATAGCTGCCGTTTTGGCAGGGTAGGTCGTCGGCGCAAATGTTAGCGGAATTGATAACGCCGTGTTTAGCGTCGATTCTGTAAGCTGACGGCATGAGTCCGCGCACCCGACGTATCCTGGGCAAGTCGATCGTTGTGACGATAATTGCGGTCGTCGCAACCTTCGCTCTGTCGTTCACGGCGAGGCTCGCCCTGCAGATGCCGATCGACTGGCTCAGCTGGGTGGAATGCACCTTCATTCCCATACTGATTGGGATGCCTGTCAGCGCTTACATCTTCGCCCAGGCAGAAACCATCCAGGACACATACGACAAATTGGAGAAGTCGTATGCGGCACTGAGAGAGACGCATGACAGGCTGGCCTTCGTGACCAGTCACGACCAGCTGACGGGGCTGCTCAGCCGCGGTGAATTCATCGCGCGCGTGGACAGAAAGCGCGATGAAGGTGAATGTGACACGCTTCTGCTTGTCGACATGGATCACTTTTCCTTAGTCAATGACAAGCATGGACATGCCAAAGGTGACGAGACCTTGATCCGGATCGCGAAGGCGCTCGTCTACATGACGCGCCCCGGCGATTCGATCGGTCGCCTCGGTGGCGAAGAGTTCGGAGTTCTTCTGCGCGACTTGCGCAAGGACCAGGCGATGATCATTGCGGAGAACATCCGCCGCCACATCGAAGGAATTCCCTGGGTCCAGGGCCGCCGGGACGACGTGAAGGTGACGGTCAGCATCGGAGGGGCGGAAATCGCTCGCAACGGAGATGCCGAGGATGTCCTTCGCCTTGCCGGCCGATGCGTTCGCGAAGCAAAACAACGCGGACGAAATCGGGTGTCGTCTGAATTTGAGATAGCTGGCTTGCGAGACCGCGCAGCGGGTTCGAATGAAAGCCGCCGCCGCGGCTGACGACGCGAAGCGGAACAATCGCCTGTGATAAGTCCGGATATCTGGGGCCCGCGGACGATCGCCAGCCTCTCGGGGCCTCCATGAGACCAACGTCTGGCTCACATTCGAATTGGAGACTGCACATTAGCGGTTCGTTTGCCTTCCCGCGCCAAGATGCCGCCATGCATGGGAGCAAATGACATGCGCATCGATTTATCCCCCACGAGTTGGGGCAGGGTCGTGGTGGTCACCGCCGCCGGCACCGCCTTTTTTATTGCCGCCGCCTTCTTCGTCGATTCCTTCAATTTCCCCTCGCTGTCGCCGCAGGCGCTGCTTTGGGCGCAATTGACGGATCTTTTCCTGCCGCTTGTGCTTGGCGGCTCGTTCCTGTTTTTCCTGATGTGGAAGATGCGCCAGCTGGCGATCACGCAGAAGGAGCTCAGCGTCATTGCCGCGACCGACAGCCTGACGGCGGTCTTCAACCGCGGCGCCTTCTCGATGCTGGTCGAGGCCTATCTCAAGCAGGCGCGCAGCCAAACCGTCGCTCATGCCGGCGCGCTGTTGATCGTCGATGCCGACCATTTCAAGTCGATCAACGACCGCCTCGGCCACGATTGCGGTGACCAGGCGCTCCGCTTGATCGCCGCGACGATCAAGGGGCAACTGCATGGCGCCGACATCGTCGGGCGCATCGGCGGTGAGGAATTCGTGGTCTTCCTGCCCGGTGCCAATGCCGCGCGCTCCTTTCTGGTCGCCGAATCCATCAGGCGCAGCATCCGCGAGGCCGAGTTTGCACCCGGCGGACGGCCCTGGCCGCTTTCGGTGAGCATCGGCGGCATCGCCTTCAGCGGGCCGACAACCTACCACGACATGTTCCAGGTCGCCGACCGCCACCTTTACAAGGCCAAGTCCAACGGCCGCGACCGCGTGAGCTTCGAGAGCCCGCGCAGCATGCTTGGCGGCGACGACGCCGGCACGGTCCACTGAACGATCGAGCTTACCGCCGGCTGCGGTTGAGCAACGGCCTGTGCTGGCGGATCAACTGGCGCTCGATGTCGACATAGGGTCTGATCAGGCCCGCCGCGGTCGGCGTCGGCTCCGGCTGATGCACCACCGCCGTCAGCATGCCGTGCTCGCTGAGCAGGTTGAGCCACTTCAACGCTTCCCATTTCGGCGTTGTGCCGCCGCGGCCGGCAAGGCTGCGGTTGATATAGCCCGGATAGGAAAGCAGCCGCTTGCCGGCCGAGGCGCCGCAGGTGCCGATCCTCACCGGCTTGCCCTCGGCGGTGATCCAGGCATAGACGGCCTCGCCGAGTTCGCAAGCCTTCGGGTCGATTATCGTCACGCGGATCGACGATTTGTCCCGGCTGAGCCGCATTTCGGCCGCCGGCTTGAAACGCTCGCGATCGAGAAACATCCGCCCTCCTTGCCGCGCGTCCGCAAATGGCATGGTGAACGCGAACGGTCCGTGCGGTGTTTCACGCAAGCGGCCGAAAAGTTTCACGCGATTTCCGCGGGGCAGCCCTGCGCCGCTCATGCCTGGAGCATGATGCCGAAAAGTGTGCGGCGGTTCTGACAACGACATGCATCAAAACAAAGATCTGAAAGCGCGTCGGCTGAATCCGTTTTGGCGCGACGCGCTTTAGGCGCGCCATCAACGGTCCGTTCATCCTTTGGCGGCTAGTGTCGGTGGCTGGCCCTACCCGATCCGCGAGCGACCGTGTTCGATCTCATCGACTTCAAGGCGGTGCTGGTTATCGCCCTCATCTTCATCCCGTTGGAGCAGCTCCTGCCGCTGCACGGCGAGCAGTCGGTGACGCGCCGGCATTGGCTGAACGACGTTTTCTATCTGCTGTTCAACGGCATCGTCATCAAATTCGGCATGTTGCTGGTGATCGGCGTGGCGATGCTGCTGATCGAGCGTTTCGTTCCCGTAGGGCTCACCGCGGCCGTCCAGTCGCAACCTGTCTGGCTGCAGGCGATCGAGGCGCTGCTCATCGCCGACATCGGCTTCTACCTCGCCCATCGCGCCTTCCACGCTGTGCCGTTCCTGTGGCGTTTTCACGCCATCCACCACTCAATCGAGGAGATGGACTGGCTGGCCGCCCACCGCGTGCACCCGGTGGACCAGATCCTGACCAAGTCGGCTTCCTTCGTGCCGCTGTTCGCGCTGGGTTTTTCCGCCGAGGCCGTTCTCATCTACGTGCTGATCTATCAATGGCAGTCGGTATTCATCCACTCCAACACGCGCATCGGGTTCCGGCCGCTGAAATGGCTGATCGCCTCGCCGCAGTTCCATCACTGGCACCACGCCAACGAACGCCAGGCCTTTGACAAGAATTTTGCCGCCCAGCTGCCCTTTCTCGACCTCATCGCCGGCACCTTGTTCATGCCGCCGCGAATGCCGGAAAAATACGGCGTCGACCAGCCGGTGCCCCAACTCTACCACCAGCAGTTCGTCCATCCCTTCGTCGCCGCGGCCGAGCCGGTCGCGCCGATCGGTGAAGCCACGCCCGCCGCCAAGCCGGATTGAAGACATAAAATCGGAAAACTCCGGAGAGGCTTTCTTCGGCGAGTCCCGTCGTGGGCAATCCTAGCGCATTTTCGCCGTTTCACGGAAATGGCGAAGCGCTCTATCTCTTTGTTTTGACGCAATTCCTGACGGAAAACCGTGTCACACTTTCCTGGAACTGCGCTAAGGCGCGTCGCGCTGAAACGGATTTCAGACGACGCGCTTCAGGTTTTGTGATGATGCTTGTCGTTGTCCCAGAACCGCGTCGCACTTCTGAGCGGCATGCATTATTTCCACATGCCTCGCATGCGGGCGCCGAGATCGACCTTGACGCCCGGCCGCTGGCGCGGGTCGTCCTTGATCGCGGCGCTTGCCCAGGACGACTGCTCGAAGGCCGAAAGCATCGAGGCCGGGATGAAGCGGGTGCGCGAGGCATAGACGTGGCGGTCGCCGCGCGCCGGCTGGTTGTGCGGATAAAAGCGCTGCGGCACGATGAGATGCAGGCTGTCCTTGGCCCGCGTCATCGCCACATAGAGCAGCCGGCGCTCCTCCTCGATGTCCTCCTTCGTGCCGACGCCGAGATCTGCCGGGATGCAGCCATCGACGGTGTTGAGCACGAACACGTTCTTCCACTCCTGGCCCTTGGCAGAATGGATGGTCGACAGGATGAGGTAATCCTCGTCGCGATGCGGCGGACCGGCCTGGTCGCTGGTGGCGTCGGGCGGGTCGAGCGTCAGTTCGGTGAGAAAGCGCTCGCGCGAGGGATAGGTCGACGCGATCTGCTCGAGCTGTATGAGGTCGGCCCGGCGCGTGATGGCGTCTTCATGAATGCGCTCCAGGTGCGGCTCGTACCAGAGCCTGATCCGCTCGAGATCGGCCGGCCATTTGGCGCCGGCGCGCAGCCCGCTATAAATGTCGAGGAAAACCGGCCAGTCTTGCGCCGCGCGTTGCGGCGGCCGGAAGCGGGCAAGGCCCAGCGTCTCGTCCAGCGACGTCGCCATCGCGTCGACGATCTGCGAGGCGGCGGACGGCCCGATACCCGGCATCAGTTGCAGCACGCGGAAGCCGGCGACGCGGTCGCGCGGGTTCTCGGCGAAGCGCAGCATCGCCAGCATGTCCTTCACATGCGCGGCGTCCAGGAATTTCAAGCCGCCGAATTTGACGAACGGGATGTTGCGGCGCGTCAGCTCGACCTCGAGCGGCCCGCTGTGATGCGAGGCGCGGAACAGCACGGCCTGCGCCTTCAGCGCCGTGCCGGCCTCGCGTTCGGCGAGGATCGCCTGGCAGACATAATTGGCCTGCTCCGCTTCGTCGCGCACGCTGACCAGTTGCGGCTTGTGCGAGGACCTGCGCTCGGTCCACAGGTTCTTGGTGAATCGCTCGCTGGCCTCGCCGATCACCTTGTTGGCGGCGGCCAGGATCGTTTCGGTCGAGCGATAGTTGCGCTCCAGCATGACGACCTCGGCGGGCTTTGCGAATTGTTTCGGGAAATCGAGGATGTTGCGCACTTCCGCGGCGCGGAAGGAATAGATCGACTGCGCGTCGTCGCCGACAACGGTCAAGCCCGCGCCGTCCGGCTTGAGCGCCAGCAGGATGGAGGCCTGCAGCCGGTTGGTGTCCTGGTATTCGTCGACCAGAACATGGTCGAAGCGGGAGGAAAGATGCGCCGCGATCTCGGGCTCGGCCGCCATCTGTGCCCAGTAGAGCAGAAGGTCGTCGTAATCGAGCACGCTTTGCGCCTGCTTGGCCTCGACGTAAGCGGCGAACAGCTCTTTCAGCTGTTCTGCCCAGCCTGAGCACCAGGGAAAGGCCGAGCCCAGCACTTCGCCGAGCGGCGCCTGCGCATTCACCGCGCGGGAATAGATCTGCAGGCAGGTGCTTTTCGTGGGGAAGCGGCTTTCGGTTTTCGAAAAACCCAGCTCGTGCCGGGCAAGGTTCATCAGGTCGGCGGAGTCCTCGCGGTCGTGGATGGTGAAGGCCGGATCGAGGCCGATCTGCTCGGCATAGTCGCGCAGCAGCCTGGCGCCGATGCCGTGAAACGTGCCGGCCCAGGCGAGCGCGTCGGCGATGATCGCCGCGTCGCGTCCCAGCACCTCGCCGGCAATGCGTTCGACGCGCTTGGCCATCTCCGAAGCAGCACGCCGCGAGAAGGTCATCAACAGAATGCGGCGCGGATCGGCGCCCTTGACGATGAGATGCGCGACGCGGTGCGCCAGCGTGTTGGTCTTGCCCGAGCCCGCGCCGGCGATCACCAGAAGCGGCGCCGCCACCTTGCCGTCGCCATGCACCACCGCCAGCCGCTGTTCCTCGTTCAGCCGGGCAAGATAGGCGGGCGTCTCGAAGGACGAATCACGGGCGGCGATGTTCATCGCCCATCAAGCATCGTTTCCGCTTTGTTCGCAACGGGGTTGACCTCCCCTCAAGGGGAGATTGGCTGTCGTTACCTTTTCGGCTCGACCCCCATCTTCGCCGACTGACGCCGCAGCGTGCGCCGTTCATCGCCCGGCATGTCCAGCGGCGCGACATCGCCGGGCACCTCGTCGATGATCCTCACGGCGACGCGATAGGCGGTGTAGGCCAACAGTCCCGTAAGCAGCAGGCGGATCATGGCCATCTCCTTATACGTTCGATTGGCTCTCAACCGGACGCGGGCCGGATGGTTCCCCCAACCAACCAAACCGCGCCACGCAACCAAACCGCCGCCGTCTCGTTTGCCCTGCATGAAAGGGGCGAACGAGAGGAGGTCGTCATGAAGAAACTTCCTGTGCTGCTGGCTGCCGCGGCAGGGCTCGTGCTCGCCGCGTGCGACAACAGCGTGCCGCCGACCAAGGCGCCCGCGGTCGACCAGAACCCGCAGGTCGACAAGAACCCGGTGCCGAAATCGACCACCGGCGGCGACCAGCCCGGCACCCCGCCGAAGCAATAGCGCCGAGGCCGGCCCGATCGACTATTGTTCGGCTGAACGAAGAAGGCCGGCGCTGCTTGGGAGGAAGCTCGATAGCGCCGGCCAAGCGGGAAAATCAGGCCCGCCGCACGATCCAAGATAGCTGAGTCTTGCCGCCGCGTCATGGTGTGATCGCGGTAGCCGGCCATAGCGGAAAGATTATCGGAAAATGCCGACATTCGGCGCGGGGACGCCGGTCTTCACGCGATCGCCGCCAGCCTCACCGGCACGCCGGCGATCTCGAGGTCGAGCTGGCGCTGCGTCAGCGCCGCCTCGGCCATGATCCACTGCTTGAACAACTCCACCTTGCGGGCGCCGACCGCCTTGATCGGGTTGACGAAATACCACCCGGCAGTATTGGGGTGGTGGACCGCGAACGGCGCCACCAGGCGCTCGGCGCGGATGTCGCTTGCCATATAGGCGCGGTTGGCGACGGCAAAGCCCATGCCGGCATTGGCCGCCTCGTAGGCCATCATGCAGGAATCGAAATAGGCGCTCCTGGCCTCGCCGAGCACGAAGCTCGCGCCGGCAAAGCCCAGCCACGACTGCCAGTTCTGGGTGCAGGTGTCGGAGTGGAGCAGCGTGAAATAGCGCAGGTCCTCCGGCGTCACCTTCGACAGCGGCTTTTCGCCCAGCACCTCGTGGAACAGCTTGCGGCTGCACACCGGCGTCAGATCCTCCTTGAACAACAGCTCCGACAGCAAGCCGGGGAAATTGCCGTCGCCATAGCGGATCTCGACGTCGTATTCCGATGTCGAGAATTCATGCGTGGCGTAGGAGGTCGACACCCGCATCTCGATGTCGGGATATTGCCGCTGGAAAGCCATCAGCCTGGGAAACAGCCAGCGTGCCGCGAAGGTCGGCAAAACGCAGATGCGAAGCACGTGCGCCTGCGACTGGCCGGTGGCCTCCATGCTTGCCGCCACGATCCGCTCCAGCGCCTCGCGCACGCGCGCCACATAGGTCTCGCCTTCCGGCGTCAGCGACACCGCATTGCCGCCGCGCTCGAAGATCTTGAAGCGCAGCTGATCCTCCAGGCTCTTCACGCGCTGGCTGACGGCCGAAGCGGTGATAAACTGCTCTTCGCCGGCGCGTGTGAAATTCTTGTGCCTCGCGGCGCTTTCCACGATTTTCAGCGAGTTGAGATTGACCTGACTGAGCAGACGCACGGGGTTTCGACCTTAAGCTGGGCTTACGCTAGCACCAGCATTCCTAAATTTACAGGGGGAGGTGAATTAATCGACTGTTTACCAAGTGTTGCCCCCACCTTGGAGAAGTAGAATGAACGCTCATTCAATTCCCGATCTGCGCTGTGCGATGAGCCGCGAGGCCATCATTGGTCATGAGACGTCCTGGAAAGTGTCGAGCTTCGGCGTCGCCCAGTATCGTCACGGTTACGATCCCGCGCTGCTTGCCGCCATTGAGGAAGCCGCCCTGAAACTGAAGGCCAGCCATGCCGTGCGCAAGCATCTGGATCTCACCTTCATCACCGGCGCCGACCGCTTCATCCCCGAGATCAAGGAGCTCTTGCACGACAAGCTGCGCCTGGAGAGGCTGTCCGACATGATGGGAACCAAGCTCGAGCCGTATCCGCTGTCGATCGTCGGCTCGACCGTCACCTTCATGAACCCCAGGGATGGCGCGGTCGAATGGCATTGCGATGGCGTTCCGGTGACGGAGCTCATCCCGCTGTCGATCAGCGACCCGCTCATCGGCGGTCATCTCGAAATCTATTGCGACGATTCCGAGACCGGCCGCTCGATCCTGGAATCCGGCCGCGACCTGCCGCGCAACAAGATCATGCGCATCGACCACAAGATGAACTACGCCACGCTCGGCCAGTTCCTGGGCGTGCTTCACCGCACCGCCCCGATCCAGCTCGGCGAGCGCGTCACGCTGGTGCTCAACCAGCGCTCGGCGACCAAACCCTATGTCGACGACAACCGCATGTTCTACCTTGCCGCCGACAACGACCATGACCGAGCGTGGGTGAACGAGCTGGCCGAGGACGTCTGGGCCAACCAACTGCCCGCCTATCGCCGCCATGCCGAGGAGCATCCCATGCCGCAGCCGGGTGCCGAACCCGTCCCCGGCGGGGCCAGGGAGTCATGGTAGCCAGCCATGATCCAGCCGGGCCGCAGCCGCCTTTTGCGCCGCTGAACCCGAGGCTGGTCATAACCGCCGAGCAGGAAGGGCGGAGGTCCGGAGCCGCCTTGAAGGCGGCGCTGGCCTTCGCCCTGGGCGCGGTGGCGTTGTGGGCGACCAACGCCCTTGTCGGCAAGACGCTGCTTGCCACCCATCCGGTGTCGCAAGTGCAGTTCCTGCAGTTCTGCGGCGCGGCCCTGGTCTTCGCGCTGATCCGGCTGGCTGGCGCCTTTCCTTCTCCCCTCGCGGGGTCCGCAGGACCGGGCGAGACCCGCGGCTCGCCCCCGGGCGGTGGATCGGCGCCTAGCGCCGGGACGGATGAAGGGCGTTCCAGCGAAGTAAAACGTTGGCGTTCCCTGGAACACCCCCCATCCGACTTCGCTTTGCGACGCCACCTTCTCCCACCAGGGGAGAAGGGGAATGTTGCGCTCGCCTACGTCGTCGGCTTCATCGGCCTGGTCGGCACCATGGTGCTGCAATATGTCGGCTTCGCCTCGATGCCGGTCATCGAGGCGAACCTCATCGCCTATACCTGGCCGCTGATGACTGCCGCGGGCGTCATCCTGCTTGGCCGCCCGCGGCGTCCGCTGCTGCTCGGTCTGGCTGCCGCGCTCGGCTTCGCCGGCGTGGCGCTGGTCATTTCCGGCGGCCGCACGCAGGCCTGGTTCGAAGGCGGCCTCGTCGGCTACCTCGCCGCTTTCGGCTCGGCGCTCTGCATGGCCTTCTACTCGCTCACCGTCGGCCGCCTTGCCGTGTCGCCCGAGCGCCTGCTTTTGCCGTCGGCGCTGATCGGCGTCGCGCTCACCTTGGCCTGGTGCCTGCATGATGGCGTCGCGCCCCCCAACGGCGCGCATCTTCTGCTCGGCCTCTATCTCGGCGCCGGTCCGATGGGGCTCGGCTACTATTTCTGGTCGCGCGCGGCAAAGCTCGATCACGGCGGCCGCATAGCGGTCGTCGCCTATCTGACGCCGATCGCTTCCACGTTTCTGCTGACCCTGTCGGGCGAAAGCCTGACGATGACGGCGGTTGCCGGCGCCGTCCTCGTCATTGGCAGCTGCCTTGCGGTCGGCATCGAAGGTACGGAGATCCGGGATGTCCAAAATTGCAGTTGACGAAGACGAACGCCGCGCCAGGCAGGAGGCACACTGGCTGGTCAGGGAGTTCGGCGCGGAGGCGCCGCTCTATGCGGCCATGAAGGCGGAAAAGGCCATCGAGCAAAAGGATTTCGGCCGCTGCGCGCGCTGGAAGCGCGTGCTGGAAATCCTGGCCGACAAGCCGCCGGTGGACCTCAGGCACGATGTCGCCGCCAACTGAGCGGTTTGCCACAGGATTGCCGAATCGCGCATGCTCGACCGCTCGGCGGCGGATTGTCGTTGCGCGCCGCAACTTGGCCTGGACTTCGATTTTTCAGCAACTTCCATGGAAAATCGAAGTGCTTTAGCGCCTTTTATGCATCCAGGCGGACCGCCAGTGCTATAAAACGTTAGCTATAGCTATTAGAATTCCTAACTTGCGTGTTTGCAGTCCGTGTAGAAACATCAGTCTGGTATCGAGTCTCGTGCGTTTACTGACTATCGGCGGTCCGTTGGGGGACTAGTCCGACACGATAACTAGACCAAAGTCTTAAAAGCAGCCGGTCACTTGAGAGCCGGCAGAAGGTGAAAAAATTGTCCAATATCGACGACAAGACTGCAATCGAACTGACCGCCGACATTGTCTCGGCCTATGTCGGCAACAATCCGCTCCCTGCCTCCGGCCTGCCCGATCTGATCGCCAGCGTCAGCGCGTCGGTGCGCAAGCTCGCCGGTGGCAACATGGTCAAGGAGGCGGTCGCGCAGACGCCCGCCGTCAACCCGAAGCGCTCGGTTTTTCCCGACTACATCGTCTGCCTGGAAGACGGAAAAAAGTTCAAGTCGTTGAAGCGCCACCTCGCGACCGATCACGGCCTGACGCCGGACGAATACCGCGCGAAATGGGGCCTGCCCGCCGACTATCCGATGGTGGCGCCGAGCTATTCGGCCACCCGCTCCGCGCTGGCCAAATCGTCCGGCCTCGGCCGCAAGCCGGCCGCCGGCGACGCAGGCAAGGGCAAGCGCAAGGCCAAGGCCTGAGGCGGGCTGCCCGCAACGGATGATGGCGCGCCATCGCCGTGGCGCGACCATCTGGCTGCCCTGGGCGGTTGCGCCGCAGGGTGGCCGCCCGGTCTTCGGTGGACGCGGCCGACGGGCGCGGCGCATCCTGTTATCGCGGGGCAAGCCGTCCGGCGCCTGCTTGCCGTGCTCGAAGCGCTCCGCAGGCCGTCGAGGCGCGACGGCTGAAATGCGTTGCCGTTCTGGCCCCCCTGCGGCGGGCGATCAGCCGCGTGCCTGAGGTGATTTGGACGCCCGGCGTTGCTCGGGATCCTGTTCGTCGGCCAGGCTCTCTGCTTCCACCGCAGTCATTTCAAGAAAATAGGCGAGCATCTGGTAGCGCGTGCGCGAGAGCATCTTCGCCAGCCTGCGCGTGATCTCCGCGACATATCTCAGCGTGCGTAGATCGTTGGGCGCTCCGTCCATCGCGGGCTCCTGAATTGGCCAAACTGTTTGGGCCAAGCAACCTGGACCAAGTTATCGTTGGCGCCCACTCACGACTCACGGCGCATCCACAAGATTGCAGGTTTGCGACAAAAACTGGAACCAATTTTTGCCAAGCATCATGGCCGGGAGAGAAGATTTGCTGTCTTTTTTTGGTGGTATCGTCTCTGCTTGCGCTAATATTGGCCCCAAAGGCGAACTTACTGTTGTCTTGCTATGCAGGGTTGATCTTCCGCTTGGAATGTTGATCGCGCCAGGTCAACGGGGGGCAGCGGGTCAATCCTTGTAGGCGGAACAGAAGGCCGGCGGATTGTCGTTGCCGATCATGGCACAGCCGCGCTTGATCTCCTCGATCATCATGCCGCACGCATTCTGCCCGTTGCAGGGCGGGTGCGTCGCCGGCGACACCTGAATGCACTGCGAGACATATTGGTCCGATTTCGCCTTGCCCGCCGACTGCAGGCATGGCCTCGTATCGTTCTGGCTAGCCTGGGCAGGCGTCGCAGGCGCGGCGCCAGCCGTCGCAGGCGCGGCCTTCGGCGTCGCAGGCGCGGCCTTCGCCGTCGCAGGCGCGGCCTTTGCCGTCGCGACGCTGGTTTGCGGCACGCAGGAGAGGTCGCCTTCCGGACATTGCAGCTGGTGTTGCAACTGCACCAGCCGCGCCTTGGTCAACTCCGCTTTGCAAACCCCGACCAGGCTCGAATACACGGTGCCATCGCTATAGGGCCGGGTGCGGAAGGCGCACTCCTTGTCGCGGAACGGGATCCAGGCGCGCTGCGCGTCGCGCAGGCGCTCGAGGTCGGCGGGTGCGAGCCGCGCCGCCAGCGCCTTGTAGACGGCATTCAGCGCTGCGTCGGCCGAGACCGCGTCCTTGGCCGTGCAGGTGGCAAGGTCGGCTTGCGTGCTGGCCGCCGCGCAGTCGATGGCTGCCGCATGGGCCGCCGGCGCGGCGAGAAGCAGGGTGGCGGCGAAAAGCAATCGCTTCATCGAAGATACCTCGTATGTCTCTAACCCGCCGCGCGCCAGCATAGGTTGAGACAATAGCGGCGATCAACGTCAAACCGGTGACGTGGCAAGCAAAGTGTGACGATTGAATAGTAACTAGCGAAGTCGCGAAGCTGCCAATCGCCCTCCTTGTGGGGGAGATGCCCGGTCCACCCTCCGCAACTGCTGCGGGGCAGGGCAGAGGGGGGCGCCGGCCCGCTGGCCTCTCAGTCGTTCATAGGCGAAACCTGAGATTGCTTTCGGGTATCAATTTGGATCAGCAGGTGTTCCGTCACGCCCCCCTCTGGCCTGCCAGCCGTCTCCCCCACGAGTGGGGAGATCGGCTGCGTCGACGCCGCGCTTGCCGGCCCAATTGGGGAGAGCGCACCATCGGACTCGTCTTCGAACAGAACCACTTGCGTCGCCAACGCGGCTGTCGTGGCGACCTGGAAGAAGATGAAAGCGAGGACAAGATAGCGGATCACGGGCTGCAGAACGTTCCGGCGGGCAACTGGTTCCAGTCCGTCGCGCTTTTTGCCGAATGATCCGCGCTCGCGCGCGGCGGGCCTCATCCAGGCCCTGGCTCTTGCGAAGCGCCGATGTCCCGTGCAAAAGCCCGCTTATGCTTATCATCAACGATCTTACGCTGCGCATGGCGGGGCGGCTGCTTCTCGATCATGCCTCGCTGACCCTGCCGGCCGGCACCAAGGCTGGTCTCGTCGGCCGCAACGGCACCGGCAAGACCACCTTGTTCAAGGCCATCACCGGCGATTTTCCGTCCGAGACCGGCTCGATCAGCCTGCCGAAGAACACCCGCATCGGCCAGGTGGCGCAGGAGGCGCCCGGCACCGAGGAGCCGCTGATCGAGATCGTGCTCAAGGCCGATGCCGAGCGCCAGGCCTTGCTCGAAGAAGAGAAGAGCGCGACCGATCCGCACCGCATCGCTGAGATCCACACGCGGCTCGCCGATATCGACGCGCATTCGGCCGAGTCCCGGGCCGCCACCATTCTCGCCGGCCTCGGCTTCGACGACGCCGCGCAGAGGCGGCCGGCCTCGTCCTTCTCCGGCGGCTGGCGCATGCGCGTGGCTTTGGCCGCCGTGCTGTTTTCCGAGCCCGACCTTCTGCTGCTCGACGAGCCGACCAACTATCTCGACCTCGAAGGCACGCTCTGGCTGGAAAACTACGTGTCGAAATATCCGCACACGGTTTTACTGATCTCGCACGACCGCGATCTGCTCAACCGCGCCGTCAATTCGATCGTCCATCTCGACCAGAAGAAGCTGACCTTCTGGCGCGGCGGCTACGACCAGTTCGAGCGCCAGCTCAGCGAGCAGCGCGAATTGCAGGAGAAGAGCCGCGTCAAGCAGGAGACGCAGCGCAAGCATATGGAGTCCTTCGTCGAGCGTTTCCGCGCCAAGGCCTCGAAGGCGAGGCAGGCGCAGTCACGCCTGAAGGCGCTGGAGAAGCTGAAACCGATCGCCGCCATCGTGAACGACACGGTCCGGCCGTTCTCCTTCCCCGAGCCGGTGAAGACGGTGGCTTCGCCGATCGTGGCGCTGAACGGCGTCAATGTCGGCTACACCGAGGGCAATCCGATTCTGAAGAAGATGACGCTGCGCATCGATGCCGACGACCGCATCGCGCTGCTCGGCGCCAACGGCAACGGCAAATCGACCTTCGCCAAATTGCTCGCCGGCCGGCTGAAGGCCGAGACCGGCTCCGTGACGCTCGCGCCGGGGCTTAAAGTTGCGATCTTCGCCCAGCATCAGCTCGACGATCTGCGTCCCGAGGAAAGCGCCTATGAACATGTGCGCCGGCTGATGCCGGACACGCCGGAAGCCAAGGTGCGTGCGCGCGTCGCCCGGTTCGGCCTGTCGACCGAGAAGATGAACACGGCCGCCAAGGACCTGTCCGGCGGCGAGAAGGCGCGGCTTTTGATGGGCCTCTCGGCCTTCGAGGGTCCGAACCTGTTCATCCTCGACGAGCCGACCAACCATCTCGACATCGACAGTCGCGAATCGCTGATCCACGCGCTCAACGATTTTCCGGGCGCCGTGATCCTGATCTCGCACGACCGGCATCTCCTGGAGGCGACGGCCGACCGGCTGTGGCTGGTCAAGGACGGCGCGGTCAATCCCTATGAGGGCGACCTGGAGGATTATAAGACGCTGGTCACCGGCGTCTCCTCCAACCGCCGCGAGCAGAAGGAAGCGGACAGGGCGTCCAAGGCCGACCGCCGCCGCGAGGCCGCGCAACGCCGCGCCGCCTTGGAGCCGCTTGCAAAGGAAATCCGCGCCACCGAGGCGCTTATGGACCGCATCCGCAAGCGCATCGACCTGATCGAGGACGAGCTCGCCAATCCGGCGATTTACGAGAAGGACCCTTCGACCGCCACGCGTCTCGCCAAGGAGCGCTCGCAGCTGGCGCACACGCTGGCGCAGAACGAGGACAAGTGGCTGACCATGTCGGCGGAGTACGAGGAAGGGATCGCGGAGTGACTAGCTGATCTCCCCCCTTGTGGGGGAGATGCCCGGCAGGGCAGAGGGGGGCGCTGTCCCGCCAGCCTGTCAGCTTGTTACGCGATCAACTTCCATTGGCCAGAGTAGGCGTCTCCAAAGCCGCGTTCCTTCGCGCCCCCCTCTGTCCTGCCGGACATCTCCCCCACAAGGGGGGAGATTAGCTAGTTGTCTGGCCCTACACCTCTCCCGCAAAACCCGCTACACACCGCGTCATGAACCAGCACGCCAAGCTCCGGATCGGTTATTCCGCCTGTCCGCATGACTGTCCCTCCACTTGCGCGCTCGAGGTCGAGTTGCTCGACGAAGACCGCATCGGCCGCGTCCACGGCGCCAAGACAAACAGCTACACGGGGGGTGTCGTCTGCGCCAAGGTCGCCCGCTATGCCGACCGTGTACACCATCCCGATCGCCTGCTGAAGCCGCTGGTGCGCGCAGGCGCCAAGGGGGAGGGCGTCTGGAAGGAATCCAGCTGGGAAGCGGCGCTCGACCTCGTCGCGGAAAGGTTCATCGCCGCCGAGGCGAGGTATGGCTCGGAGACCGTCTGGCCCTATTACTATGCTGGCACCATGGGGTTGGTGCAGCGCGACGGCATCGAGCGGCTGCGGCACGCCAAGAAATACTCAGGCTTCTTTGGCTCGATCTGCACCAATCTCGCCTGGACCGGCTGGATGATGGGCGCGGGCGCCTTGCGCGGTCCCGATCCGCGCGAGATGGCGAAATCCGACTGCGTGGTGATCTGGGGCACCAATGCCGTTGTCACGCAGGTCAATGTCATGACCCACGCGACCAAGGCACGCAAAGAACGCGGCGCCAAGATCGTCGTCGTCGACATCTATGACAACGCCACCATGAAGCAGGCCGATCTCGGCCTGGTGCTGCGTCCCGGCACCGACGGCGCGCTCGCCTGCGCGGTCATGCATGTGGTGTTCCGCGATGGGCTCGCCGATCGCGCCTATCTCGAAAAATACACCGACGACCCGCGCGGGCTGGAAGAGCATCTGCGGAGCAAAACACCGGAATGGGCCGCAGCCATCACCGGGCTCAGCGTCGCCGAGATCGAGACTTTCGCGCGGCTCGTCGGCACGACGAAGAAGACTTACTTTCGCCTCGGCTATGGCTTTGCCCGCCAGCGCAACGGCTCGGTCAACATGCATGCCGTCTCCTGCATCGCCGCCGTCACCGGCGCCTGGCAGTATGAGGGCGGCGGCGCCTTTCACTCCAACTCCGGCATCTTCAAGCTGAACCAGGACGTGCTCGAAGGGACCGCGATGCGCGACCCGAACATCCGCTATCTCGACCATTCGCGCATTGGCCCGGTGCTGACCGGTGCCGAGGACGCGCTCTATGGCGGCCCGCCGGTCACCGCGATGCTGATCCAGAACACCAATCCGGCGAATGTCGCACCGGAGCAGCGCCTGGTGAGAAAGGGGTTTCTGCGCGAGGACCTGTTCACCTGCGTGCACGAGCAGTTCATGACCGATACGGCCAGGCTCGCCGATGTGGTGCTGCCGGCGACGATGTTCCTGGAGCATGACGACATCTACAAGGGCGGCGGCAACCAGCACATCACGCTCGGCCCCAAGCTGATCGAGCCGCCGGAAGGCCCGCGCACGAACCACTATGTCAATGAGGAACTGGGCAGGCGGCTGGGGGTCGGCGGCCGGCCGGGCTTCGGCCTGACCGAGCGGGAGCATATCGACATCATCCTCGGCAAGCGCGGGCTTGGCGGCTTCGACAGCCTCAAAGAACAGAAATGGGTCGACCTGCAGCCCGATTTCGACGACGCGCATTTCATCAACGGCTTCGGCCATGCCGACAGGAAATTCCATTTCCGGGCCAACTGGACCGGACAGTCGGCGCCCAACCGGCCGCCGAAGAGCATGGGCCTGTTCGGGCCTGTCGAGCGGCTGCCGGAGTTCCCCGACCATGTCGACCTGATCGAGGTGGCGGATGAGGAGCATCCGTTCCGGCTGACCACCTCGCCGGCGCGCAATTTTCTGAACTCCACCTTTGCCGAGACGCCGGTGTCGATAGTCAAGGAAGGCAGGCCGGAATTGCTGCTTCATCCCGAGGACGCGGCGGCGCTCGGCATCGAGGATGGCGGCCGCGTCGAGGTCGGCAACCGGCGCGGCGACCTCGTGCTGCACGCCAGGTTCTTCAAGGGTGTGAAGCGTGGCGTGGTGGTCGCCGAAGGCATCTGGCCAAACAGCGCGCATGAGCGCGGCGAAGGCATCAATGTGCTGACCGGCGCCGACGCGCCGGCGCCCTATGGCGGCGCCGCCTTCCACGACAACAAGGTCTGGCTCAGGGCGCTCTAAAAGCAATTCCAGGAAAAGTGCGCAGCGGTTTTCCGTTCCGGAATTGCGACAGAACAAGAGCAATTCCAGGAAAAGTGCGCAGCGGTTTTCCGTTCCGGAATTGCCTAAAAAAACAAGAAGCTACTTCGCCGCCTGCGCGTCCAGCGTCTTGATCTCGTCCGCAGCCGCCTTGCGCGCCGCGGCATCGACACCCGAAGTGCCCTTTTCCTTGGCGAAGGCAATGAGGGCAGTGCGCGTGTCCTCGTCGCATCCGTCCGAACCCATGCCGTCGACGTCGGCTTTCTTGGCAGCGGCGAGCACGGAGTCGCAGGCGTCGGGCGCGAAGGCGAACTGGCCCATGATGGCGCCGAGCGTCAGCGGGTCTTGCAGGCGCGGATCGTCGCGGATTGCCTGAAGCGTGGCGCTGCCCACGGCCTTGGATTTCCGGTCCTGCGCTATCTGCGTCAGGTCGAAGATGAATTCGAACTCCGGCTTGTCGACGCCGTCGGGCTTCGACACCAGAATGTCCAGCGCATAGCGTGTGACTTCCTCGGGCGTGACCACCGCACGCACGACCTTTGCCTGATGGTAGTTGCGCACCAGCGCCCAGCGCGACGGCAGGTCGCCATAGCGGGCGAGCAAATCGAGCCGCTTGATGGCGGCAAGCTTCTGCTTGTCCGTCTTGGCCGCCTGCGCCTGGGCGAAGACCTTCTTGCCGACGCGGTCGAGAATTTCGCTGGCCAGCAGGCCCGGAGCCGGCGCGGACTGCTGCGTCGCCGTGGCCTGCGGGCTGGCGGCATCCGCGAGCGGTTCTTTCGCGTCGACCCAGGCGGCGAGCGCCTTGCGCGCGTCCGGACCGAAATAGCCCTTCGGCTCGCCGGCATAAAAACCCTCGTTCTTCAGCGCCGTCTCGATCGCGACGCGGATTTCGTCGGGCAGCGCTTTGCCGACGCTGACCAGGTTCTCCTCGTCGAGCCCCGCCGGCGCCTCGCGAAACGCGTCCATGACAGCGGCCGCGACCGCCGCCGTTCCGGCGCTGGAGGCCGGTCCGGAAAACAGGCCGCTCAGTTCCATGCCGGCGTCGCCGCCGAACACGCCGGCGCCCATCCGGCCGATGCCGTCATTGTAAAGCGCGATGCGGTCGGTGATGCCTTCGCGCAGCGTCATAAGGTGGTCGAAACTGTCGAAGGTGAACGCGTTGGCGAGTTTGCTCTTCGCCTTGAGCGAGCCGAGCCGCGCCGCCTCGCGCCACGCATGCAGGCGCTCGCGCGGGTTCTTGTCGATGCCCAGACCCTCGTCATAGGCGTCGCCGAGCAGGACCATCGCCTCGACGCTGCCGAGATTGGCGGCGTTGATCAGCATCGCGGTCGCTTTCGCGTCGTCCTGCTCGTAAACCACGCCGCGACGCAGGAGCTTCGCCTGCAGCAGATAGGCCTGTGCCTCCTTCCTGCCTTCGCCTTCGGCGATCAGCGCTTTCAATTGATCGTCGCTCAGCCCGCCGTCGCGGCGCGACGGCCGATAGCTGGTCGAATCGAGATTGGCGTATTGCGTTGCGGCATAGAGCCAGAGCGCGTCGCGGTCGCCGGCGTCCGCCAGCGGCTTCAACATGGCGCGCGCCACTTCTTCGTTCTTGAACCGCTGGTCGCCCGAAAGCTCGAGCCGCGCCAGCGCCAGCGCCGCACCGGGCTCGCCGGCATCCGCGGCGTCGCTCAGCCGCTCGATCAGCCAGCCGGGATTGTCGATCTGGACGCCGTCATAATCGGGAAGCAGGCCCGCAAGCCTGATGCCGGCGTCGAGATCCCAGGCGGCGTTGAGCAACTGCATCGCCTCGCGCGGCTGGCGACCGACCAGCTTGCCGTCCAGCAGCAGGCCAGCCAGCAACGGCCCGGCGTCGGCGACGTTCTTGATGGCGGCGCGCAGCATGGCGATGGCGCGCTTGCCGTCCGCTGGGCCGCCTTCGCCCTTGGCCAGCATGTCGGCCAGCATCGGTGCTGCATACTGATCATTGCCGACGCGCGCTTCCAGCAACTGCCTGGCCTTCGCCGCATCCTGCGGCGTCCCGCGGCCGAGCCGCAGCGCCTTGATATAGGCGAGCACGGACGGTTCAGGGCCATTGGTCCCGGCCTTGGAATCCGCGTCGACGGCGTGAAAGGCCTTCTGCTGCTCCTCGCTGGTGAAACCGCCCCTCTCCAGCATCGTTTGCGCGATCAACAGCGGCATCGCCGCGCGCAGCTGGCGATCCCATTCGCCCGGCGCCTGGCCCTGGGCCGGCGCGTCGATGATGCGCTGCGCGGTCTCGACCAGCTTGTGCGGGTCGCGGCGCAGCAGCGGCCCCTGGGTGTATTGCCGCAGCAGCGTCACCAGGGCTGTCAGGTGACCTGAGGCGCCGGCTTTCTGCAAGGCATCGAGCGCCATTACCCGCGTGACGGGCGCCGGACCGGCATCGGCGCTGTCGTGCCGATGTACCGAATAGAACTCGTAGAGGAGATAATTCGCCTCGGGACTGCCGCCGTCGGCGAGCAGCTCGATCTGTGGGAGGAGAAAAGACAGCCCCGCCTGGTTTAGCGCGACCTGCGCCCGCAGCCATTGCAGCGTAAGCCGCTTTTCCTGAGGCGCGCCGAGCATCGCTGCCTGACATTTTTCGGCCAGGGCCTTGAGCTTGCTGAAGTCGAAATCCTGCGGGAAGAGCTCGCCATACTGGACAGGCGGGGCCTTGGCTTCAGGGTCGAGCGGCACGGAAGCGCCCCGGTCGCAGACGCCGATCGCCTCGGCCAGCGCTGCCTTTTTCGCCGCATCGTCGGGTTTGTCGGAAGATGCCTGGGCCGCGAAGGCCCCGCCGGCAAACGGCGCCAATGCGAGGCAGGAAAGAACCAGGACATGCATTGGCCGCGGCATCGGAGCCCCCCTCGGACACGGTCCGGGCAGTCGGACCCCGGGCGCTAAATTAGCACATTGCATGAGTGCTGATGAGTGTGGCGCTTCACATTCACGCGCCCCGCTTTCGCCTGCGACACCCGGCTTGAATCACTTTGGCAAGGCGGCGTGATAGAGGGTTGTTCCGACTCGCCTTTCAACAGGGAAAGCCATGCCGCAGCCGCTCAGGATAGCCATCGCCGGCGCGCTCGGCCGCATGGGCCGGCAGATGGCTCAGACGATCGCGGCCGAGCCGCGGCTGGAGCTCGTCGCCCGCTTCCACAGGCCGGACAGCACTGGCGAGGGACTGGTCGAGCCGGATGAGGCGCTGGCGCTCGCCGATGTGGTGATCGACTTCACCACGCCCTTGGCTTCCGCCGAGCTGGCAAGGACCTGCGCCGCGCGCGGCCGCCCGGCGCTGGTCATCGGCTCGACCGGCTTCGACGCTTCGGAGTTGGCCGCGATCGCCGAGGCGGCAAAGAAAATCGCCATCGTGCGTTCCGGCAGCTACTCGCTGGGGCTCAACATGCTGACCGGCCTGGTGGAGCAGGCGGCGAGGGCGCTTGGGCGCGATGACTGCGATATCGAGATCCTTGAAGCTCATCACCGCTTCAAGGTCGACGCGCCTTCGGGCACCGCGCTGATGCTGGGCGAGGCGGCCGCGCGCGGACGCGGCGTCGCACTAAGCGAGATTGCCAAGCGTGCCCGTGATGGCGTCACCGGTCCGCGCCCCGCCGGCGAGATCGGCTTTGCCGTGTTGCGCGGAGGCAGCATTGTCGGCGAGCACGGCGTGAGCTTCCTCAGCGAAGGTGAGACGCTCACGCTCTCGCATAGCGCCGGCGACCGCTCGATGTTCGCGCGCGGGGCGATTGCCGCGGCGCTCTGGGTCGCCGGACAGTCGCCCGGCGAATACGATATGCGCGACGTGCTGGGTTTTGGCGCTGGGTGAAAGGCAAATTCCATTTCAATGGTCGCTAAAAAAGGCTGAAAGCCAGCTGAAAGCTTGGCCGTGCAATGACAGTTTTGCGGCTTTCGTCGCGTGACCGGTTCGGGAGCGGCCGGCAGGGAGGAAATGCGGTGCAGCCCGATGGCGCGCCGCCAAATTTGGAGGAAGTTACGTGACCGGTTTCATCTCGAAGTGCGCCTTGCGTTCGGCGGCGCTGACGCTTGCCTTGGTTGCCGCAGGCGCAACGACGGCCTCGGCGGCCGACAAGATCTCGATCATGGTCGGCGGCTACGAAAAACAGATCTACCTGCCGGCGAAGCTCGCCGAGGCGCTCGGCTATTTCAAGGACGAGGGCCTCGACGTCGAGTTGCTCAACGAGCCGGCGGGCGTCGACGCCGAGAACGAGATGCTGGCCGGCGCCGTGCAGGGCGTGGTCGGCTTCTACGACCACTGCATCGACCTGCAGGCCAAGGGCAAGTTCGTCGAATCCGTCGTTCAGTTCAGCCAGGCGCCGGGTGAGGTCGAGCTGGTCTCGGCCAAGCATCCGGAGATCAAGTCGCCCGCCGACTTCAAGGGCATGAGCCTCGGCGTCACCGGGCTCGGCTCCTCGACCAACTTCTTGACCGAGTATCTCGCGGTGAAGAACGGCCTCAAGCTCGGCGAGTTCACCTCGGTGCCGGTCGGCGCCGGCAACACCTTCATCGCCGCCATGCAGCAGGACAAGATCCAGGCCGGCATGACGACCGAGCCGACGATCACCCGCCTGCTCAAGACCGGCGAGGCCAAGGTCCTCATCGACATGCGCACGATAGAAGGCACCAAGGCAGCGCTTGGCGGCACCTATCCGGCCGCGTCCCTCTACATGCAGACCGAATGGGCCGACGCCCATAAAGAAACGGTTCAGAAGCTCGCCAACGCCTTCGTCAAGACACTGAAGTTCATCAGCACCCATAGCGGCGCCGAGATCGCGGAAAAAATGCCGAAGGATTACTATGTCGGCGACCAGGAAGGCTATGTGAAGGCGCTTGACGCCGGCAAGGCGATGTTCACCCCCGACGGCGTGATGCCGCAGGGTGGACCGGAGACGGTTCTGACCGTGCTCTCGGCCTTCAAGAAGGAACTGCAGGGCAAGCAGATCGACCTTTCCAAGACCTACACCACGGAATTCGTGAAGAACGTGAAATAGCGGACGACGATGCCTGCGCGAGGTCGCGACCCCGCGCAGGCACCCCGATCCTTTTGCCACGTCCGGCGATCTCCCGCGCGGCGGTCGCCTTCTATTGGAGTATGCACACCATGGCTGTTGAAAAGACCGCTCCGGCGATCGAGCTGATCAATGTCAGCCGCCGCTTCCTTTCGCCCACCGGCAAATCGCTGACCGCGATCCGCGATTTCACCATGACGGTCGAGCGCGGCGAGTTCGTCGCCGTCGTCGGCCCGACCGGTTGCGGCAAGTCGACGACGCTCAACCTGGTTACCGGGCTCGCCAGCCCGAGCGCCGGCGAGGTCCGCGTCATGGGCGCGCCGGTCAAGGGCATCGATCCGCGCATCGGCTTCGTGTTCCAGACCGACGCGCTGTTTCCCTGGCGCACGGTGATCGAAAACGTCATGGCCGGGCCGCTGTTTCGCGCCAAGCCCAAGGCCGAGGCCCAGGCATCGGCGCGCGATTGGCTGGCGCGCGTCGGCCTGGCACGCTTCGAGCAGCACTATCCGCACCAGCTTTCCGGCGGCATGCGCAAGCGCGTTGCGCTGGCCCAGACATTCATCAACGGACCCGAGATCCTGTTGATGGACGAACCGTTCTCGGCGCTCGACGTGCAGACGCGCGTGCTCATGCATGAGGAACTCTTGCGCCTCTGGTCCGAGGCCAAGGCTTCCGTGGTCTTCGTCACCCACGACCTCGAGGAAGCGATCGCGCTGGCCGACAAGGTTTATGTGCTCACCGCCGGACCGGCGACCGTGAAATCCGTCTACACGATCGACCTGCCGCGCCCGCGCGTCGTCGCCGACATCCGCTACGAGCAGAGCTTCATCGATTATTCGCGCACCATCTGGGCCAACCTCAAGGAAGAGGTCGAGACCAGCTATGCCCGCGCGGCGGCATGAGGAGGCCGACATGACAGACGCTACCGTCAACATCTCGGCCGCAAGCTTCAGGCCGGGAACCTCGGACGCCGAGATAGAGGCGGCCGCCGCCAAGGCAGCCGTGAATCGCCGCCGCACCGTCATCTTCTGGCGGCTCGCCATCCTGATCGCCTTCCTCGGCCTGTGGGAAATCGCCGGCCGCATGGCCTGGATCGATCCCTTCTTCTACGCCATGCCGAGCGCGATCGCCGGGCGGCTCTACGAATGGATGACGGAAGGCACCTCCGAAGGCCCGCTCTGGTACCACCTCTATGTCACCATGGAGGAGTCGGTGCTGGGCTTCGTCACCGGTTCGGTTGCCGGCATCATCATCGGCGTCGCGCTCGGCCGCAACCGCATGGCCGCCGACATCTTCTCCATCTACATCAAGGTGATCAACTCGATCCCGCGCGTGGTGCTGGCGCCGATCTTCATCATGATCCTCGGCCTTGGACTTGCCTCCAAGGTGGCGCTGGCCTTCGTCATGGTGTTCTTCGTCGTCTTCCACAACGCCTTCCAGGGCGTGCGCGAGGCCGACCGCGCGATGATCGCCAACGCCCGCATCCTCGGCGCCTCCGACTGGCAGCTGACGCGCTCGGTGATCGTGCCGTCGGCGATGAGCTGGATCTTCGCCAGCCTGCATGTCAGCTTCGGCTTCGCCATCATCGGCGCCATCGTCGGCGAATTCGTCGGCTCGCGCTATGGCATCGGGCTGTTGATCAACATTGCCAAAGGCTCGTTCGACGCGGCCGGCATGTATGCCGCGATCGTCATCGTCATGGTGGTGGCGCTGGGCGCCGAATATCTGATGACGCTGGTCGAGAACCGGCTGGCGAAATGGCGGCCGCAGCCGCTGCATGAAACGCAGTGAGCGGCAATGTGGTGGTTAGTCTTCAATCGAACTTAGCGGCAGGCGCACCTCGACCTTGAGGCCGCCGGAGGCGGCGTCGCCAAGCGTGACGCTGCCGCCGGCATTCTCGACCACTTCGCGCACGATTGCCAAGCCGAGCCCGCTGCCTTCCTCGCTCGCGCCGGCGATGCGGTAGAAGCGCTCGAAGACGTGTTCGCGCTCCTCCGCCGGAATCCCGGGCCCGTCGTCGATGACCGTGAGCTCGGCCTCGCCGTCCGAAGCGGCGAGCTTTACCGTGACGCTGCCGCCGGGCCTGGAGTAGCGCAGCGCGTTGTCGACCAGGTTGACGATCATCTCGCGCAGCATCGTGCCGTCGCCGATCACCGGGACCGGCCCGGTCTCCTCGAGCCCGAGGTCGATGTTGCGTTCGATTGCCTTCGGCGCTTGGCCCTCCAGCACCTGGCGGGCGGCGTCGGTGAGGTCGATGCGGTCGGATCGCGGCCGCCGGCTGCCGGGCTCGGCGCGCGACAAGGTCAAGAGCTGTTCGGCGAGCCGCGCCAGCCGACCGGAGCTGGCCTGCAGCGCCACCAACGCTTCCCGGCGTTGGTCGGCGGCGGTTTCGCGAAGCGCGTAGCTCGCCTGCGTCGACAGGAGCGCCAGCGGCGTGCGCAGCTGATGCGCGGCATTGGCGATGAAGCGGCGCTGCGCCGCCATCTGCGCCCTCACGCGCGCCATATAGGCGTTGAGCGCGTCGATCAGCGGCCGGATCTCGCTTTGCGCGCCCGGCACCTCGACCGGGTCGAGGTCGCTGCGGTCCGGAGAGCGTACCGTGTCGCGCAGGCGGATCAGCGGCGCCAGCCCCCGACGCAGTCCAAGCAGCACGAACACGCCGGCGATCGCCACCAGGGCCAACTGCTGGGCGAAGTCGCTGAACCACAGCCGCTTCACCATCGCGTCATGCCCGGCGAGCGTGACGCCCACCGTGACCTTGATTGGTGAGTCCGCGCCGGCGCCGATCACCGCTTGGCTGAGGCTCAAAAGGCGGAGCCGGCGACCGCGATAGGAAGCCTCGATGCTGCCGCGCTGCGACGCCTTGGGCAGGTCGGGGTAGCCGGTCAGCAGCCGGCCGCCGGCGGTCTCGACCCGATAGAAGACGCTGTCGCGGTCGCCGGTGTCGAACATCTCGATCGCGGCCGGCGGGATGGTGGCGTCCAGTACGCCGTCGGCCATCGCCACCTGCTCGGCGATCGCGCGCGCCGATCCGACCAGCATTCGGTCGGTGACAAGGTCCGCGGTCGCCAGCGCGTTGCGCTGGCTGGTCCACAGGTTGATGGTCACCAGCGCGGCCAGAGGCAGTACCACCCAGGCCAGCAATTGCAGGCGAAGGCTGCTGATCCTCATGGCGCCGGATCGTCGTGTCGCAACAGATAGCCGAGGCCGCGCAAGGTGGCGATCTGCACGCGCGAGCCTTCCAGCTTCTTGCGCAGGCGATGCACATAGATCTCGATGGCGCTGGGGTCGGCGTCGGTCTCGAAATCGTAGATCGCCGCCGACAGCGCCGCCTTGCTCACCGTGCGTCCGGCCTTGACCACCAGTTGTTCCAGCACCGCATGTTCGCGCGGCGTCAGCGACAGCGTCTCGCCGCCGAGCGCGAACAGCCTGGTATTGGTGTCGAAGACCAGGTCGCCGCAGGAAATGACGGGCGCCGTCCGGTCGTTGGCGCGGCGCAACTGGACGCGGATGCGCGCTTCCAGCTCCTCGATCTGGAACGGCTTGGCCAGGTAGTCGTCGGCGCCTTCGTTGAGGCCCTTGACGCGGCCGTCGAGGCTGGCGTTGGCGGTGAGCACGATCACCGGAACCGCATTGCCGCGCGCCCTCAGCCGCTTCAGCACCTCCATGCCGCCCATGCGGGGCAGGGCAAGGTCGAGGATGATCAAAGCATGGTCGCCGGCGGCAAGCGCATGCTCGACGTCCTCGCCGTCATGGACGACGTCGACCACATAGCTCGCCTGGCGCAGCGTCTTGCTCAGCCAATCGGCCAGTTCGCGATTGTCCTCGACAAGCAGCAGTCGCATCGTTGATCACTGTTCAGGAATACTGTCCGCCGCGCATCGGCGAATGCGGCGAAATGCATTCGAATGGGCATTTTCCAACACCGATAGTATCGATCCGCCCGCAAGGCAAACGCCAGCCGGGTGTGCCCGTCGCGGCAACTGAGCCGTCTAATTGTCCGCGATTGAGACGAAACCGAACCGTTCGGTTCAATTTATGTTGACGGATCGTGCAATTCAGGTGAACGCCGGCTCGCTCAGGCTGACCTCATGCCGCGCAGACACTTCGGCAAGTCATTGATATTGAACAGAAAGAATGTGGAAACCGCGCTGCTCACAGGATTTCAAGATCGAACTGATTGGTTCGATTTGCACTTTTTCGTGATTGGAAACGGCAGCGGGGCGGACCCATTTCGGGGTGGTCCGGGCGACGCGATTTCAGATGTGGACACGCCACTTGACGGACAGGTCTTTGAAAAATTTGGAGTGCTTAGAATGACCAAGATTGCTCTTACCGCCGCTGCCTTCCTGGTTGCCACGAGCGGCGCATTTGCCGCCAGCGACCATTATGGTTCCGACAACGTCAACCAGCCGGCGGTCACCCAGTCGGCCGCGCCTCAGTCTGGCGACAACATCGATCGCAGCATCACCGGCTCGATCCGCAAATTCGAGCAGCGCGATCTCAAGATCACCCCCGATCAGAACCAGCGGGAATCCGGCCAGGGTATCTGGGGCCGCTAAGTCGGCTCCCGTCCCGAACCACCTCACAACCAAATCTGGAGTAGCCAAATGACCAAGATCGCTCTTGCCGCCGCCGTCCTTGTCGTTGCCAGCGGTGCCGCTTTCGCCGGCTCGGACAACTACCGCTCGGCCAACGCCAACCAGCCGGCCGCTTCGGTCGACACCTCATTCACCGCTTCGATCAAGAAGTCGGATGCGAATGTCCAGAAGCCGCTGACCCAGGGCAGCGACCGCGACCTGTTCGGCAACCACTGAACGGTCCTGTCTCCGAGGGATTTCAAAGCGGCGGGCTTGTCCCGCCGCTTTGCGTTTCTGAAAGCCGGCTACCGGCATGATGAAATCACCTTACCAGTGTTTGTATCGCAAGCTTTTGTAATCGTTTGTCTTTGTTCGAGCGAAGTCTGGCCCGAAATCGTTGTGGCCGCTGAAAGGCGAAGGCGCGCGGGGAATAAATTCGGCACGCCGCGGGTCTTCTCGGCAGCGGGGCCATCCTCCCAAGGGCCGCCGCCCAACACAACGAAACAAGGAACCAATGACATGACCAGGACCGCTCTTGCTGCGGCCGCGATGCTTGTTGTCTGCGGCAGTGCTTTCGCCGGCAGCGACAACTATGGCGCCAACGGCGCCAGCCAGCCGGCTGTCGACGTCGATCAAACACCCACCGCTTCGTTCCAGGCCCAAAAAATGGCCCATCACCAGCCGCCGGCGCCTTCCGCTTCCAGCCAGACGGCCGCCGATATCATCGCCCGCCACAATGACGACAGCCTCTGGGGGCGCTGACCGCTCGGCGACCTTTCTCGAAACGTCCATTCCACACCAGACGACAAGGAACATCTGAAAATGACCAGGATCGCTCTCACCGCTGCCGCCCTGCTGATCGCCATCGGCACTGCCTTCGCCGGCAGCGACCACTACGGCGCCGACAACGCCAATCAGCCGGCCGCCGGCGTCGATCGCGGCCTCACCGCCTCGGTTCGCAAGCACGAAGTGGCCAAGCCGGCCAATGTCGACACCGACATGACCACCGGACCAGCTCCGTCGCAGAATTCGTCGGATCCGGGCCAGGGCATCTGGGGCAATTGAGTTCGCCTTACGAACTGCCGAAGGCGGTGGGCCCGTCCCACCGCCTTTCGTTTGCAGCGAGGCGATGACGCGCCAACCTCCATCTCGACGGGGGATCGGCAGCTTCGACGCTATTCCAAATCCTTCGGCCTGACGAAATGCGTCAGCCTGGCGCCGCCGAAATCGAGGTCTGCCCAATCGTCGTCGAGCGTGAACCGCGCAAGTGCGGCCGTCGGGAACTTCGCTTCGATTTTCTTGAAGACGCCTTCGTCCGATCCGGCACCGGCCAACCGCAGCGCAAATTGCTGCAGGCCGGGATTGTGGCCGATCACCAGCAGGCTCGTCGCCTTGGCCTGCCGCACCCGCGTAAGGATCGCGCTGGCCGCCGCCTCGTAGAGCTCCTCGGCAAACTGCGCCGGCACGGGCTTCGGCAGCTCCTGCGCGACCAGGCGCCAGGTGTCGCGGGTGCGCAGCGCCGGCGACACCAGCGCCAGGTCCGGCAGCCACCCGCGCCGCGTCAGCTCGCGTCCCATCAGCGGCGCCGTCTTCAACCCGCGCGGGGCCAGCGGCCGGTCGAAATCGGCAAGCTTGGGATCGTCCCAGCTCGACTTGGCGTGGCGCAGCACAAGCAATTGTCTAAGCGTCGCCATTGCAGTCCTTACGGTGTGATCCGCGCCAGTTGCTCGAGGTCTCTCTCCTCGCGCAGCGGGTCGGGCGCCATCACCACCGAGGCGGCGTTGTCGGCGTCGTCGGCGAAATGGGCAAGCACGGTGTGGCCCTTTTCCATGCGCGCCTTGCCTTCGGCGACCAGCCCCAGCGCCAGTGGGTAGAGCCGGTGCTCGACCTTCAGCACCCGCGCGGCCAGCGTGTCCTCATTGTCGCCGACCATCACCGGCACGGCGGCCTGTGCGATGATCGGTCCGTCGTCCATCTCGGGCGTGACGAAATGCACGGAGCAGCCATGGATGCGCACGCCGGCGCGCAATGCCCGCGCATGCGTGTCCAGCCCTTTGAAGGCCGGCAGCAGGGCAGGGTGGATGTTGACCATGCGCCCCTGCCATTTCTCGACCAGGCCACGGCCGAGGATGCGCATATAGCCGGCCAGGGCAACGATGTCGGCGCCGAAGCCGGCGAGCGCGGCATCGAGCGCGGCGTCATATGCATCCTTGTCCGGATGGTCGGCGCGCTGGATCACTTTGGTGGCGATGCCGCGCGATTGCGCGATGGTGAGGCCGGCGGCGTTGGCGCGGTCGGAGATGACGCCGACGATTTCCGCCGGATAGATGGGGTCGGCGGCCGCCGCGATCAGCGCCGTCATGTTCGAGCCGCGCCCCGAGATCAGGACGACCGTGCGTTTCCTGCTCATAGACCGATCGAGCCCCGATAGATGACGCCGGCGTCGCGGCGCGGCACGATGCGGCCGATCGGCGTCACCGTCTCGCCCGCTTCCTGCAGCACCGCCGCCACTTGCGCCGCTTGGCCGGAAGCGACAGCGAGGATCATGCCGATGCCGCAGTTGAAGGTGCGCATCATCTCTTCCGGTGCGACGCCGCCGGTCTTCGCCAGCCAGGAGAACACCGGCGGCACGTCGATCGCCTCGAGGTCGAGCTCGGCCGAAAAGTCCTTGGGCAGCACGCGCGGGATGTTTTCCGGAAAACCGCCGCCTGTGATGTGGGCCAGCGCCTTGATGCCATGCGTGTTGCGGATCGCCTTGAGGATCGACTTCACATAGATGCGCGTCGGCTCGAGCAGCGCCTCGGCGAGGCTGAGCTCCTCGTTGAACGGCGCCGGATCGCCCCAGCCAAGCCCGCTCGCGGCGACGATGCGGCGCACCAGCGAAAAGCCGTTGGAATGCAAGCCCGACGAGGCCAGCCCAAGCAGCACGTCGCCCTCGACGATGTCGTCGGTCGGCAGCAGCTGGCCGCGCTCGGCCGCGCCCACGGCAAAGCCGGCGAGGTCGTAGTCCTTGTCGTGATACATGCCGGGCATTTCCGCCGTCTCGCCGCCGATCAGCGCGCAGCCGGCCTGCCGGCAGCCTTGCGCGATGCCGCCGACGATCGAAGCGCCCTGGTCGGGGTCGAGCTTGCCGGTGGCGAAATAGTCGAGGAAGAACAGCGGCTCGGCGCCCTGCACGACGATGTCGTTGACGCACATGGCGACCAGGTCGATGCCGATCGTGTCGTGCTTTCCGGCGTCGATGGCGATCTTGAGCTTGGTGCCGACGCCGTCATTGGCTGCGACCAGCACCGGGTCGGTGAAGCCGGCGGCCTTCAAGTCGAACAACCCGCCGAAGCCGCCGATCTCGCCGTCGGCGCCCGGCCGGCGCGTGGCGCGCACCAGCGGCTTGATCTTCTCGACCATCAGATTGCCGGCATCGATATCGACGCCCGCCTCGGCATAGGTGAGCCCGTTCTTGCGCCTGGCCCGATCGCCGCCCTTGCTCATGTCCGGCTCGTCGTTGTTTCCATTGCGGGCTCTTCGCATGAATGGTTTCGAGGAGCAAGGATGACGCGCGGGTCAGGGAGCTTTGCCCCAGGGAAAAAGGCGGCAACGTCGGCGGGACAGCACCCCCCTCTGGCCTGCCGGCCATCTCCCCCTCAAGGGGGGAGATCAGATGTCGCGCCCGCTTTCGCCAATCGCCAAGGTCGCAAGAAGAGCGCCGACACCGAAACAGCCAATCTCCCCCCTCGGGGGAGATGCCCGGCAGGGCAGAGGGGGTGCCTCGCGCAACCCTTCATCGTTCCTCCCTTGCGTCCATCCGCCATCTCGCTCATCTATTGCTCAAAAGCCACGACGGGACATCACGTGACCATCCCCAACATGATCACGATCATGCGGCTCCTTTTGGTGCCCGCCGTGGTGCTGGCGCTGCTCGACGCGCGTTGGGACTGGGCCTTTGCCGGCTTTCTCGTCGCCGGCATCTCGGATGGCGTCGACGGCTTCATCGCGCGCCGCTGGAACCAGTCGTCCCGGCTCGGCGCCTATCTCGATCCGGTCGCCGACAAGCTTTTGCTGGTCTCGGTGTTCGTGGTCATGGGCTTTGCCGGCGAACTGCCGCTCTGGCTGGTGGTGACCATGGTCTCGCGTGACGGGCTGATCGTCTGCGCCGTGCTGTTGTCGAGCGTCATGAGCCATCCGGTCGAGGTGAAGCCGCTGTTTGTGTCCAAGGCCAACACCGCCGCGCAGATCGTGCTGGCGGCGCTGGTGCTGGGCGAGCTGGCCGTTTCCGTGCATCTGGGCACGCTGCGGACCGCGCTCATATTGCTGACCGGGGTCTTGACCGTGGCTTCGGCCGCGGCCTATCTCGTGGCTTGGCTAAGGCATATGAGCGGCTATGGCGAAGGCTCCCAGACGAGCGACTCCCAGATCGGCGACACCAAGTCGGGCAACATCAGGTCGGGCGGCTCCAGCGGGGGCGCCCGACGATGACGCCGCGGCGATCGCGGCTGACGGCGGCTCGGGTGCGCTCCGCCGCCAGGTCTTCTTCTGGCTGGCAACGGCTGTCCTGCTGGCGCTGTTCCTCTACATCTTCTCGGGCATCCTCTTGCCCTTCGTCGCCGGCATGGTGCTCGCCTATTTCCTCGATCCGGTCGCCGACTGGCTGCAGCGGCTCGGCCTCTCGCGCCTGATGGCGACGGTGGTGATCCTCATCGCCTTCATCATCGTGGTGGTGCTGGCCTTCGTCATCCTGGTGCCGGTGCTGGCCACCCAGATGGCCGATTTCGCCCGCAAGCTGCCGGAATATCTCACCCGCTTGCAGTCGCTGATCACCAGCTTCGATCCGAAATGGCTGGAGCAGCGTTTTGGCGTCAACGCCGCCAGCCTGCGCGACGGGTTGAACTCGCTGTTGACCTCCGGCTTCAGCCTGCTCACCACGGTCTTCACCTCGATCTGGAGCTCCGGCGTGGCGCTGGTCTCGGTGGTGAGCCTGTTCGTCGTCACCCCGGTCGTCGCCTTCTACATGCTGCTCGACTGGGACCGCATGGTGGCCAAGGTCGACGGCTGGGTGCCGCGCGACCATGTCGAAACCGTGCGCGCGCTTGCCCGCGACATCAACACCGCCACCGCCGGCTTCGTGCGCGGGCAGGGCACGCTCTGCCTGGTGCTCGGTGCCATGTACGCTTCCGGCCTGACGCTGACCGGCTTGAACTTCGCCATCCTCATCGGCTTCTTCGCCGGGCTGATCTCCTTCATCCCCTATGTCGGCTCGCTGACTGGCCTGGTGCTCGCCGTTGGCGTCGCCTTCGTCCAGTTCTGGCCGGACTGGACCATGGTGTTGGCGGTCGCCAGCGTGTTTTTCGTCGGCCAGTTCATCGAGGGCAACATCCTGCAGCCCCGGCTGGTCGGCAAGAGCGTCGGCCTGCATCCGGTGTGGCTGATGTTCGCGCTGTTTGCCTTCGGAGCGCTGTTCGGCTTCGTCGGCCTGTTGATCGCGGTGCCGGCCTCGGCGGCGATTGCCGTGCTGGTGCGCTTCGCCATCGGCCGCTACCTCCAATCGCCGCTTTACAAGGGCCAGGGCACCGAGCCCGTGCCGGCGTTGCCGGCCGATCGCGGCGGCGGCCATCGCTCCAAGCCGCGAGGCTGAACGTGCCCGCAGAGCGCTCCGACCCGCCGCGCCAGCTGCCGCTCGATCTCGGCCACGGCACCGGCTATTCGCGTGACGAGCTCGTCGTCTCGGGCACCAATGCGCAGGCGGCATCACTGATCGACCGCTGGCCAGACTGGCCGTCGCCCGTCGTGGTGCTGGCCGGGCCCCCCGGCTCCGGCAAGACGCATCTTGCCCGGATCTGGCAGGACCGGGCGCACGCCGTCGCCATCGACCCCGGCCGGATCGGCGAGCACATCGCCGGGCTGGGCGCCAGGCCGGCGCTCATCGACGACATCGACAAGACGGCGATCGACGAGCAGGGCCTGTTCCACCTGATCAACGCCGTGCGCGGCGCCGGCTCGACGCTGCTTTTGACCGCGAAGCGTTTCCCCTCGGCCTGGCGGGTCGCGCTGCCCGACCTCATCTCGCGGCTGAAGGCGGCCGCGACCATCGAGATCCACGAGCCCGACGACCTTTTGCTTGCCGGCGTCATCACAAAGCTGTTCGCCGACCGCCAGGTCGAGGTCGAGCCGCATGTGGTGCAGTATCTGGTGCGGCGCATCGAGCGCTCGCTCGGCACCGCCATGCGCGTCGTCGAGCGCCTCGACCGCGCCGCGTTGGAGCGCAAGACGCCGATCACCCGCGCGCTCGCGGCCGAGACCGTCGGCGCCATGGACGAAGGCCAAGGTGAGTTCGATATTTAGAGCGGAAAGGGATTTCCCGTGCCTGATGGATACATCGCAGCCATTGCCGCCGCCAAGGGCTTTCAGGTCGCGTCGCGCGATGCGGCGTCGTTCCGGGCGGCAGGCGTGTCTGTGATCGATCCGTGGGATGCGCTATAGCCGTGCCATTCTGGGACGGTCTTTCCGGCATCTTCCTTGCAACGCGACCAGCGCCGGCTAACCCCGGTCCCGGTCGCGTTCCTGATCGGGTTGTAGGCTCGCCGGGCTCGAGGTGTTGGGGTTCTCGCCCGGCGGGTTTACCGTCCCTCCCGGGCGCTGGTTTGGCTAGACTAGAGCATTTCACCGTTTCACGGAAACGGCGAAACGTCCTATTTGACGCAATTCCTAACGGAAACCGTGTCGCACTTTTCCTGGAATTGCTCTAACTCCGCTTGCCCTTGAACCTGTCGCGCAGCCGGCGCAATTGCCGCCGCCACCATGGCTTCGGCTTGCGCGGAACCAGGACCATCTTGCCGTCGACGATCGCGTCGTCCACCCAGTCATGCACCCGCATGCGCCAACCGGCCGTGACGCGGGCAAGCACGGGCCGCGGATTCTCGCCGGTGATCCGCACCAGCTCCGGATCCGTCAGCGCGGCGCGGAAATCGAAGCCTTGGGCGATGAGCGCGCGCAGGAACGCGATCTGGCGGCGCATGCGGTGGAAGTCGGTACCCTTGCCGTCGACCGTGGTGCGGGCGCCGATCCACTGGTGCAACCGTTCGCCGGACAGCGTTTCGGTGGGCGGGCGAAAGGAAACCTGTCGGCGCCCGTCCTCGAGGCGACTAGTCGGCGTCAGCGGATACCAGAAATCGAACGGCTCTCGGATCGGCACTTTGACGCTGGCGTCGGCTAGCGCGGCTTCGGTCGCGCCCCGCCGGAGGCAGATTGCGCTCTCAGCCGTAAATCCCAGTTCCGCGAGCGCATCGAGCAGCAGCCTGCCGCCGCCGATGGCGAAGGCCGCATTGACGCGGTCGCTTATGAGGGGAGACCACAAGTCGCGCGGGACCCAAGTCAGGCTCCGCCTGGAAACGTCCACGACGACGATGATGTCGGTGTTGGCGTCCCAATTGTCCCTGTCGAGGATCGCTACGACAACGGCTGCCAAGATACGAGCCCTTCTGGCCAGGATCCCGGGCCGCGAGACCGGCCTGGTCGTTTCTGGGAAGAAGCGATGGTCGGAGTGGCGTGATTCGAACACGCGACCCCCTGATCCCAAATCAGGTGCGCTACCAGGCTGCGCTACACTCCGACGTCCCGCGGCGTATAGGGGGCGCACGCCAGGAAGGCAACACAAAAACGGCAGTGCCCCAATCCGGGACGATGCCGCGGTGTTGAACAGCGCCGGCCCTCGGTTTCGTGGACAAGCAACGGCGCACTGCGGCCGATACTTTCGCGGCTTCATGCGGAAATAGCCGACCCGGCTCAGCGCTTTTGGCCGGCGACCTTCCTGGCGATCGCCGCGGCCTGGATCCTTGCATTGGCAAAGCAGCCGCGAATGCTCGGCCGCATGCCGGTGAACCAGAGCCCGGGCAGCTTCGGGTCGTTCGCAGCGCCGTTGAACAGCGGCACGCCCTTGGCGTCGAGCACGCCGAGCCGGCCCAGCATCGTCTCCAATCCGGTGCGGTAGCCGGTGGCGGCGATGACGATGTCGGGCGCGATCGCCTGGCCATTGTCGAGCACGACGTCGTCGCGCCTGAACTCGCGCAGTTGTGGCACGACGATGATGCGCCCGGCCTTGATGGCCGCGACCGCGCCGTCGTCGGCGGCGATCGCCGTGTAGTCGGAGCCGAGCCGGCTGGCGCCGCCCGACGCGGCGGGGGGCAGGCCGTATTTCGTCAGGTCCCCGAACACCAGGCGCTGCGTTGCCGCCATGGCCGCGTCCGCGACCCTTGTGGGCAGCCTCGCCATGACCGGCGACAGCCGGTGCACCGCGATCTTGCCGATACGTTTGGGCAGCAGCGAGGGCCCGTTGCGCGCCGAAAGCCACATCTGGCCGGTCTCGGCGCGGGAAAGATGGTTGAGCGCATCGAAGCCGGAATTGCCGGCGCCGACCACCAGCACCTTCTTGTCGGCATAGTCGCTCGCCCGGCCGAAATCGGCCGAATGGATGATCCTGCCGGAAAAATCCTTCATGCCTTTCCAGGCCGGGATGAAGGGTTGCCGGTCGCGCCCGGTGGCGATCACCACATATCGCGCCGCCTTCGGGCCCTCGCTTGTCCGCAGCAGCCAGTGGTCGCCGCGAAATTCGATCTCCTCGACCTCGATGCCAAAGGTGATCGGCAGCCGGTGCGTCTCGGCAAAGTCGTTGAGATGGCCGATGACGGTGCTGCGATGCGGGAAGGCCGGCGTTCCGGCCGGATAGGATACGCCGGGCAGCGAAGAGAGGTCGCGATGCGTGTTGAGGTGCAGATTGTCGTGGCGGCGGTGCCAGGGCTCGGCCAGCCGCTGCTCGCGTTCCAGGATTTGCGTCGTCACACCGGCCTTGGTCAGTGCGTGCGAGACAGCGAGCCCCGCGGCGCCCGCGCCGATGACAATCGCGCCGTCCAATATCGCTGGCTCGCCGACCCCCGACGGCAAGGCTTTCGCTTCCGCGCCCATTCGTGTCTTTATCGCCGTCGTCATGCCTTCTAGTGGCACGACCATGTATCTGACATATGCCGCCCACGGGCCAAAAGGAATAGGGGCCCGTTGCAAAGACCTTCGGCATTGTGTCGCGGATTTTATGAACGCCGGCTAATGAGCGGGGTCGGCGTGGCGATGCGCCAGCTTGAACGCGCCATCCTCCAGCCGGAACACCTCAGTCACCCGCAAGGTCATCTCGGTTGGCTCGCCGTTCTTGCCCATGCGCGCCCTGGCATGCTGCAGGCCGGTCCAGAACGCCAGCTCGCCGCTTGCCGACGCCTGCAGCACCTCGAGGTCGGTGCTGCCGCCCTCGTGGAAGCTCGTGGCGTCGCGCTCGTAGCGGCCGGCGACCGTATCGGCGCCTTCGAGATGGTCGCCCCGCGGCGAAAAGAATGTCGCCGGCTCGGAATGCGTCACGATCGCCTTCAACGATGTCGCATCGCCGTTCACGTAATCCTCGGCGATCTTTTCGCGTTGCTTCATGAAGGCGTCGAAGGATGAGCCGCCGGGCCGCGTCGTCTTGATCCAGGTCTCGAATGCGCCCATGAAGTTCTCCAGGAAGGCGGCGGTATCGCTGCTCTTCACCGCGCCATTGGCGTCGAGCAGTTCGGCGGCATTGCCGATATAGGCTTCCGGCTGCTGCATCACCGGCATGTCGAGGAAGACGAAGGTCTGCCTCAGCGCATGGTTGGCGCCGAAGGCGCCGAGCTTGTTCGGAGTGACGCTGACGACGCCGGCGGGAAGGCCCTTGAAGACGCTCTTGCCGAACGGCCGCGAGCCGACATCCAGCGCATTCTTCAGGCAGCCGGGAATCGAGCGGTTGTATTCCGGTGTGACGAAAAGGACGGCATCGCACTCGCGTATTGCGGCGCGAAACGCCGACCATGCGGCCGGCGGGTCGCCCTCCAGATCCTCGTTGTATAAGGGCAATTCGCCGATCTCGATGAAGCGGCAGCGCAGCGAATCCGGGGCGCGGGCGGTCAGCGCCTTGGCGATCTTGCGGCTGAAGGATTGCGCGCGCAGGCTGCCTACGAGCACGGCGAGCTGCAGGACGGCTTGTTCGGTTGCATTGGTCATGGCGAACGTCCGGTTTGATGATGGCAAGGATCGGCCTGGGCCGGCCGATATTTCGATAATGTCGTCAGCCGGGCGAGGTTCCCTGCGCCCGAGGGTCGCTGCGCCCGAGGTTCGCTGGGCCCGAGGTTCCCTGGGCCTGAGGTTCCCTGAGCAATGGCGGGCAGCACGCCGCTTGCGGCCTTGCCGCCGCGGCCATTGCACAGTAATGACGGGTTGGCGCGAGATTTCGGGCTCCCGACAGGATCTCGGAGACGGCGCCGAACAAGAATGCCCGGATTGTCGGGCGGCAAAGAGGTGGTCATGTCCGCGCGTATTTTCAGTCCAGCCAAAACCGCGATGCAGTCCGGCAAGGCCAAGACCGGATATTGGGTGCTGGAGTTCGATCCCGCCCAGCGCAAGAAGATCGATCCGCTGATGGGCTACACCACCTCGGGCGACATGCTGAGCCAGGTGAAGCTCACCTTCGACACGAAGGAAGAGGCGGTAGCCTACGCCGAAAAGGAAAAGATCGCCTATCGCGTCGAAGAGCCGAAGGAAGCCAAGCGCCGGCAGATTTCCTATTCGGACAATTTCCGCTATGACCGCAGGACGCCCTGGACGCACTGACGTCGAGTCTGGTGTAACCCGCATCGGCCGGCTCGGCCGCCGACGGTCCCGTAGCTCAGCTGGATAGAGCACCGGCCTTCTAAGCCGATGGTCGCAGGTTCGAATCCTGCCGGGATCGCCAATCTATTCAATGGCTTGTGAGATCCGGTTGACTATGGATCTAAGCCTTCGCGAAGCGATCAACCACCAAGCCCACGACCCATTGGCGGTGTGTTATTGCCGCGAGGGCCAGACCGCGTGGAAGCCACCGGTCAGAAGTCGCTCACGCCCTGTCCGGCCGGGCCGCCCAGATAAGTGTTCCAGACATAGTCGCGAAGCATTTGCCGATGCTCCGCGGTTCGATGATGATAGCCAGGCCTTTCGGGGTATGACACGCCGGCGAGGTGAAAGAAGGCGCCGTCGATGACCTCGTGGTGCCCGACCGCGCCCGCCATCGTCATCGGCCGCTGCTCCAGCGTCGCGACGGCGACCTCCGTCTCGGCGAGCTTCGAGTAGAGGGCCGCCCAGTTTGCGCCGCCGGTGTCGAGGCCAAGGCTCAAGCGGGGGTCGAAATTCAGTTTGCAGGCGGCCACCGCGGAGAACCGGTAGAAGCAGTAGCCTGCCCACAGGTTCCAGTGCCGATCATCCGGCCCGGCCTTGTAGACGTGGTTTTCGCTGCCGTATGCCCTGCGTCCATACACGGTTTTGCCGGCCAGCTTGGACGGGATGTCGAACGGCGCGACCGGGAAGCAGTCGTGATCGATGAAGCCGAAAAGCTCCGGCTTCAAGTGGCGCACGATGTTGTGGAACGCCCATGTGATCGCCGTTCCGTGCGACCTCGACAGGTGCTTTTCGACCCGCATCGGCAGGGCAAGGTAGGGCACGCCGCGCATTTTGCAGACGCGCGCAATAGCTTGCCTGGCCTCGACCTTCGTTGAGTTGTCGACGACGACCAGCGTCATGCCAGGCGACTGCATTTCCCACGCTTTCGTCAAGGCGTCGATCACCCACGGCGTGTTGAATGCGATCGTGATGCACACGCGGGACACGCCGGCTTCCTGGAGTTGCTTGGCAAGCAGGCGGCCGGATGCCCGTCCTCGATATTCGAAAATCTTGTAAACGAATTGGTTTCTGAGCGTCTTTACCCGGATGACGGCCCGGTTTTTGCTCAATCCGTCCACTATTGGTTTGAATGCCAACGCTGCCTCGCATGAATGGCAACCCCGACGTTCTCTTTGCTCGGGGCCTCTGAAAAATCAAACGGCTTCAAGTTGGCCGCTTGAGCAGTCGCCTGGCGACTTGGGATCATCCCCAATCCAGGTCGATGTTGGCTATACCCTCGCGGAAAATTCGCTGGCGCAGCGCTCCGATCCTGGCGGCCAAGTCCGGCGACAGCCTTTCATGAGTCTCGACGAGGATGCGACCGATCGAGCGATGGACGCCGTCGTCCAGCATCGCTTCGATGCATTCCGCCTCGGCGCCCTCGATGTCCATTTTGACGATGGCAATAGGGTCGCGAATTCCTTTCAGGTAATCCACCAGGTCGACCACTTCGACTTCAAAAGCGCTCCCTTTCGCATGCGCGGGTACCTCGAATAGGGATGACCACTCTGTCATGCGGATGTTCTGCGCATCCGGCCTTTGATGCAGGGTGGCCTTTCGTGCCGACCCGCCGACTGCTTTCGGGATGATCGTGACCCGCTCGTCGTTGCGGAAACGGCGCCTCAGCACCTCAAGCGCGGTAGGATCCGGTTCGAAGGCGATGACCCTCATGCCATAGCTCAAGGCATGACGGGTAACATCCCCGATATTGGCGCCTAGATCGATGAACAGGCCATTTGCCGGGGTGGCTTTCATCAACTGATGGAAATTGAATTCGGCCTGCCTCTTCGGGCGCTGCGGACGATGCCATCGGCGGTACAAATGCCAGCGCAGTATGAATTCGAGATAGCTTTCCTGTAACACTGTCCACCCGCCTTCTGACCGATGTGGCGGGTATAGTCTTGGCCTGATCGCGTATCAACCGGTGCTTCCATGGTCGCTTCGACGGGAAGTTTCGGAACGTCCTGGGCTTGCTGCTTCGACTGATCTGCGGCTATGTCGCCCGAGGGCTGAGGGGGGAGGATTGCGAATGTCGACATTTTCCAAATGGCTGAAGGATGTCCGCTCCAAAATACCGGAGCATGTGACCGTTGGCCGTCACACCTACGGCGTGACATGGCGAAAGGTGTTGTTTCCTTCGAAAGAGGCTCCGCTGGAAGTCGGTGCCTTCTGCTCGGTCGCCGGCCAGATGCTCTTCATGTGCTCCGGCCAGCATCAGATCGGCAGCGCAACCTCGTTCCCGATTTACAGCCGACTGCTCAAGCAGCCCGAGCCGATCGCAAATGGCGGCAGACCGGGTGGCATCATTGTCGGCAATGATGTCTGGATAGGCCATGGCGCAATAATTTTGCCGGGCGTTCAAATCGGCGATGGCGCCGTCGTCGGGGCAGGAGCTGTGGTCACCAGGAACGTGCCGTCCTACGCGATCGTGGGTGGCTCCCCGGCAAGGTTGATCAGATACCGCTTCCCCGAAGAGATCATTTCGAAGCTGCTGGCAATCCAGTGGTGGCATTGGAACGACGATAAGATCAAGGACGAGGCGGCCGCGCTTTCCGGTCCCATTGAAACTTTCGTAGCTCGGCATTTTGTGGCAGGCACCGCCAGCAAATCGGTCCGGGGGTAGATGACGGCGAATGACGAAATCATGTTTTTTCGTAGCGGCTGATGCCAGGTACTTTCCCTATGCCTGTCTTGCAGCGCGCCGGATATTGGATGTTTCACAAAAACCGACGGACGGTTTCATTCTTCATCTAGGAGCGAGCGACGCCGACAAAAGCGTCGCCGATCGTCTGTTGAAGGATCGCATTCAGGTGGTTGATGTTGCGGGATTCATGGCCGCGTCAGGTTACCGCTTTCGCCCCGGCAGCGTCGCGACGTTCGTCCGGCTCTTTGTCGATCAGCTTGCGGAGTTCGCGCCTTACGACCGCATTGCGCATGTCGACTGCGACGTTCTTTTCAACCGGGACATAGCCGACCTGGTGGGACAGCCGGTTCATGCGCCGTTGCTCGCTGCGCATGATGACTACATGTATTTCCGGCCAGCTTACCGGGAAAAAATGTCCATGCAGCCGGGCGCCCCCTACTTCAACGCCGGCATCATCGTGTTCAACATGGCGCCGGTGCGCGAACAACAGCTTATGAAGGAAGCCCGCAAGCTCGCTGTCGAAGGTCAGATGAACGATCAAAATGCCCTCAACGTCGTCTTCGAGGGCAAATGGCAGACAATGCATCCAAACTGGAATCTCCAATCGCTTGGCACGAGGGAATTCCGCTTCTCGCAAGCCTGGGCCAGGCATTTCGCGGGCGGCAAGCCGTGGGGCAACCAGGTCGGGGTCGAACTCGAAGCGCTCAGCGTCTGGCGCGATCTGGCCAGGGACACGCCCTGGGGCAAACCCTTCGAGCAGCGCATACCTTTCGAACGCGGCATGACGAAGCGCTTCCTCCGGCGCTTTGACGCCCTTGCCGGCCTTTTCGGCAAGGACGTGCAGCGCCGCCGGGCCAGATATGACGGCACGAAGATGCACCGCATCTACGCCAGGCAAGCGGACGAAGGAGCGATGGCGGTCCAGTTTCCGGAGGTGCTCGGCGGGTTCGCCTGATCGGGCCGCGCCCGGCCGACCGGCCGGTACCTGTGGATAGTAACCGCCCGTTTACCACGTCGCGGCGCTTGCGTTGCAGTCCGCGGCCCGACTCGCCCAAATGGAACGGCCTGAACCCGTCAGGCAACCCTGAAGCCCAGCGGCCGGCGTTTTCATGTACCCCACCGGATGCGTTCCAACGCAATCCTGCGTATGCGTCGGCCGTCACTTCGCCTGCCCAAAAGCACAGGCCCGCCGCGGCAATGGGAAACCGCGACGGGCCTGGCGGCGCCCCCGTGGGCACCATGGATACTTTAGGCTAGGCGAGCAGGCCGGCGACCTTGGCCGCTTTGCGCAGCGTCTTGCGGGCTTCCACAGGGCTGCGCAGGCCGTCTAGCGCATCGCGGCATACGCGGCTCGCGGAGCGCCAGGCGCGGTCGCGCGCCTTTCTCGGCCAGCGTTGGTCCAGGCATTCCATCGCCTCGAAGCAGGTTGAGACTTTGCGACGGCCGTTTGGCTGGAAATCGATCACCACCGGTTCGGAAAACCAGACATCGTTCATCACTTTCTCCGTTCTTATGATCGTCTTTTGAGCAAGCAATCGGCGCCGGACGGCGCCCGATGCGGGTCCGCTTCGAGGGACCCGCGCGTTAACCATCTATCGGGCGTTAGGTTCCGAAGTTTTTTGAGACGCCGATGCCCCGCGTTCGGACCGGCTCATCGTCACCCGCGAACCCGCGATCCGAGCACCTCAAAGATCACGTGACCAAAGTCACTGGTCTCGCCCTCGCGGCCGACGCTAGTCAATCGGGACGCGCCGTTGAAACGCGGGAACACCTCTCATGCTGATCGCCGTGCTTGCGTCCACCATGACCGCCGCCACGCCGATCGCGACCGCTTTCGGGCTTTTTGAGGAGGCTGAGCGCAGCTGTTTGCCGCTGAAGCGGGTCGCAAGCATCGGTTCCGGCCGGCGCGCCGGCTTCCGGCCAATTGCCGCCATCGATAGGGGCCGGCTCGCGGGCATGTCCACTCCGCTCCACCTTGCCATGTGCGTTTTGCGGGCCGCGATCCTGCTCTCGCCGGCAGCGTTCGCCGTCACGGTGCTTTTATTGCTCTTCTACCGATAGCCCGGTCGTCAGGTGCCGCCTTGGGTCTATTCGACCAGCACATGCGCCTCGCGCGCGGCGACGATGAAGGCCTCCCTGGCGTTGTCCGCCGAGACGTCGCCGCGGATCGCCCGGCGGCAGGCGCGCAAGGCCGCGCCATGCTGCGCGCTGCCGGCGTCGCGCCATTGGCCGGTCAGCAGCTCGATGGCTTGCTCAGCGTTGGATATGTGGCGGATCGAGCCGGAAACGCCGACGGCCACTTCTACCGGCTTGGAAAACCATCCCTGCATCATCGCGAAAACCCCGCTGCTTGCCGAACGCATTGGAACACGAGGTTTTTCAGGAAGTTCCATTCCGGACTGTCAATTTTGCGTGAAACCGGCTCATGACGATCCAAGTACACCCGCTCATCTCCCGAGCGGCTTCCGCGACAGTTCGATCAGTTCCGCCTCATCAGTGATGCCGGCCATGTAATTGGCGATGATGCGCGAGGCGCGTGCTTCCTTCTGCTCGGCGGTTTCGCCCTCGACAGCGCCTTTCTGATAGACACGGCCAAGCATGGCCGTTTCATCGGGGTTGAAAGTGCTGCGTACGGCGGACATGGCTTCCTCCTCTGCCCGGCCCTCGTGCCCGGCCAATATTAGCATGCTTTCAAGTTGGGGGTGAGTCGCGGCGACATCGCGGCAGGTGTCTTCAGGCCGGCACGGCGGCTGGTATGCTTCTTCGCCTGCGGCCGGCCGTTGTTTTGCCGGCCTCGTTATGTTCTTGATGAAGGAGCGCTGCGCTGATACGCATTAGCAGTGCGGAATTTTTCCGAGTCTGCATCGACTTGCGCCTGGAAAAGCGCCGCGCTTTTGTCCGAGACCAGCATCCCCGTCGTGGTGGCAACCGGGTTACGAAGGGGTTCTGGTCGAAAAGAAGCAGGGTCGGTCCCGTATCCAAACCGGGGCAGACCCACCAACGCTCTGGAACTCTGAAGCCATCGCCCCCATGGCCTTCGGAAGAGCATGAAGCATGGGGAAATCGATGGTCACCAAGAAACTTACCGCCAACGCAGAAAGCGCGGCAGCCTTTCTCGCGGTGATGGGCAACGAGAAGCGTCTGCTCATCATGAACTATCTCGCCGAGGGCGAACTCTCTGTCGGCGTGCTCGCCGACAAGGTCGAACTCAGCCAGTCGGCGCTGTCGCAACACCTGGCCAAACTGCGCAGGTTTGGCCTGGTGGAAACCCGCCGCGATCGTCAAATGGTCTATTATTCGTGCAAGTCATCGGCAGCGCGCGAGCTTCTGGCGCTGCTCGACGGCTTGCTGGCCACGGGCAAGCCGCTTGCCGGGCCGGCAAGGCAGGCTTTTGTCGAGAGGATGCGGCGGCCGCAGGCCGCCTGAACCGCCTGCTACGCACGGACGAGGCCGGGGGGCCTTCGTCCGGCGCGGCGCCTCGACGACGCGGAACCGCGAGCACACAGGCCGCATGGCGCCGCCGCTCATGTTCCGGCGCGTCCTGAAGCCGACGCTGTCAGGCAGCCTGTCACATTTGCTTGAGAGGCCGTGCTTCGAATATCGGCCGACGACTTCAAACCTTTGATAGGGCAGGCTTTTTTCGTATGGCCGGCCGACTCGTCCGGGCGAAGATTACGGATTTGTAAGTCGCGCGGCCGAGCCCCGTTGGCTAACCTCCGAGGAGATCCACACCCCCGGATCATGACGGCGCCGAACTTCCACTTCGGCTCCACAAGAGGCTCGCCGCTGCCGGCGGGCCTCTTTCGTTTCGGGCGTCATGGCGTGGGTTGCCGCCGTGCGATCAGGCTGCGCGCGATGAGCACCAGCACGGTGATGATGATCAGGATAACCGAAAGCGCCGCGATCGCCGGGTCGATGTTGTCGCGCAGGCCCATCCACATCAGGCGCGGCAGCGTGATCGCGTTGACCGAGGTGATGAACAGCGTGACGCCGATCTCCTCCCAGGACAGCACGAAGGAAAGCAGCGCGGCGGTGACGATGCCGAACTTGATGTTGGGCATGATGATGCGCGTCGCGCGCTCCCACACGCTGGCGCCGAGCCCGCGCGCGGCGAGGTCGATGCGGCGGTCGAGCTGGCTGAGCGACACCAAAATGAGCACCGTGGCGAAGGGCACCGTCATCACCGAATGCGCCATGGCGACACCCAGCCATGTGTCGTAGCCGAAGAAGGACGAGATGCCGGAAACCGAGGTGAGCAGGAAATAGAGCGTCACCGCCGAGACCACCGGCGGCACCACCATCGGCAACAGCACGAAGCCGACGAGGGCTGCGGTGAAGCGCGGCTGGAACATCCACACGCCAAGGCTGAAGGTGAGCGCGAGCAGCGTCGAGAAGGCGCTGCTGACCACGCCGATCCGCAACGAGAGCAGGATCGAGTCCAGCCAGCGCGGGTCCTCGATCAGCGAGCGGTAGTGGCGCAGCGACAACTCACCCGTCGGCATCGTCAGCATGCGGCTCGGCGTCAGCGACACCGGGATGACGGCAAGCAGCGGCATGAGCAGGAACAGCGCCACCACGACGGCGAGGACGAGCGAGACGGGACCGGGGCGGTAGGTCGGCATCTCGGCTACACCAGTTGCTTCGGTTTGACGTAGCGGAACAACAGCGCCATCAGCGCGCCGACGAACACCACCAGCACGACACTGATCGCCGCGCCCAATCCCCAGTCCGGGCTCTGGAAGATGCGCAGATAAATGAGCTCCGCGATCATGACGCTGCGGCCGCCGCCGAGGATCGCCGGCGTAACGAAGAAGCCGAGCGAGAAGACGAAGACGATCAGCGCCGAGCCGATGATGCCGGAGCGCGTCATCGGCACGAACACGGTCCAGAAGGTGCGCATGCGGCTGGAGCCCAGGCCGCGTGCGGCAAGCAGCACGCGCTCGTCGAGGCTGCGCATCGCCGACGCCAGCGGGAACACCGCGAAGGGGATGAGGAAATGCGACATGCCGACGATGACGCCGAACTCGTTGCGCACCAGGGTCAGCGGCTCGGAGATGAAGCCGATCGATTGCAGCCAGGTGTTGATCAGGCCGCGGTTGGACAAAAGCGCCACCCAGCCGAAGGCGCGCGTCAAGACCGAGATCCAGAACGGCACCAGGATGCAGAATTCGGCGAGCACGCGCTGCACCGGGCTGCCGCGCACCCACACCACGGTGATCGCATAGGCCGCCGTGACCGAAACGACGGTAACGATGGCCGCGATGCGCAGCGTGCGGATGAACACCGACTGCACCAGGTCGTCGGTGAGCAGCGCATGGTACTGACCGAGGCCCGGCGTGGGGAGCGTAAAACTCCACTTCACCACGCCGAGGAACGGCCAGGCATAGGCAAGGATCAGGAACAGGAGCAGCGGCGCCATCAACAGCGCCGCGCCTATCCTGTCGGAGAGGATGCCTCTCATGTCAGGGTCGCATCTCGGCCTTGGATCAGGCCGAGATGATCTTGGTGTATTCGTCGAGCGCGGCGCCGTAGTTCTTGGCGTACCACTCCATGTCGAGCGGGATCTGCTTCTTCATGTTGTCCGGGTCGACCGGGTTGATGCGCTTCTTGTCGGCCGGGATCAGCGCGTCGGCGGCCGGGTTCGCCGGGCCCTGGCCGAGCTTGTCGAACATGACGAGCTCCTTTTGCGGATCCTGCGTGCTGGCGATGAACTTCATCGCCGCGTCCTTGCCGCCGGGATTGTTCTTCAGCACCGCCAGCGCGCCGGGCGAGATCAGGCCCTGGTCCCAGATGAACTTGATCTGGCCGCCGGAGTCCTGCTCGATCAGCGAGGCGCGCGTCGACCACACGATCGCCATCGAGGCCTCGCCGTTGAGCAGCACGCTCTGGCTTTCGGCGCCGCCGCCCCAATAGGAGACGACGTTTTCCTTGAAGGCGGCGATCTTGTCATGCGCGCGCTTGAGGTCCAGCGGATAGAGCGAGGCGGGTGCCACGCCGTCGGCCAGAAGCGCCGCTTCCCAGCTCGACACGCCCCATTTGTAGAGCGAGCGCTTGCCGGGGAATTTCTTGACGTCGAAGAAATCGGCCATGCCGGTCGGCGCGTTGGAGCCGAATTTCTGCGAGTCGTAGGCGATCACATAGGAGAAGAAATAGGTCGACGCCGCGTATTCCCAGCCGAAGCCCGGCCGCATCTTGCTCTTGTCGACGATCTTGTAGTCGATCGGCTCCAGCATGCCCTGGCCGCCGAGCGTGATGGCCGAAAACGGGTCGACGTCGACCAGGTCCCAGGTCGGCGCGCCGCTCTTGAACTGCGCGGCAATCGCGCCTTCGGTCGGGCCTGAGCCGTCCATCTTGACCGGAATGCCGGTTTCCTTGGTGAAGGCCTGGCCGTAGGCGGCGTCGTAGGCGGTGATGGCGTCGCCGCCCCAGTTCACCAGCACCAGCCCCTTGGTCTCGGCGAAAGCGCCGGTGGAGCGCATCAGCAGTGGCGTGCCGGCAAGCACGAGGCCGGCAAGCTGCGCGAACTGGCGGCGCGAGATCTCGCCGCTCTTTGTCCTCTCGGCGAGGGATTCGATCGTCTGTTTCTTCGTATCGTTCATGTCAGTTCCCCTTTGTTGTCGTTGATTTGATCCGGAAGCCGGCGCGGCGATCTCAGGCCGCGGCGGCGCTGCTTATTGTCCTCCGTCCGGAAGGAGGAAACCCTTTTCCGCCGGCCAGGTCAGCCAGACGGAATTGCCTTTGCTCAAAGCCGCCGCCGCAACCTCGTTCGGCACCGAGACGGTGACCTTGGCGCCCTGGCGCGTGGTGAGGTCGAGCTTCGTGGCGGCGCCCAGATAGGTCGAGGCGACGGCCGTCGCCGCAATGCCGTTCTCGTTGGCCGAAGCCTCCGGCGCGATCGACATGTCCTCGGGGCGGATGGCGAGGATCGCGTCGCCCTTGATCGCCTCGGCCTTGCAGCGCATGTTGACCGCGCGGTCCTCGCAGAGCCCGGTGGCGCCATGGTCGGCGGGGCGCACGCCCTTCACCGGCAGCATGTTGATCTCGCCCAGGAACTCGGCGACGAAGCGGTTGGCCGGCCTGTCATAGACCTCATCCGGCCTGCCGACCTGCAACAGCTTGCCGTGGTTGAAGATGGCGACACGCGACGACAGCGCCAGCGCCTCGCTCTGGTCGTGGGTGACGAAGACGAAGGTGGTGCCCGTCTCCTGGTGCAGCCGCTTCATCTCGGCCTGCATCTGGCCGCGCAGGCTCTTGTCCAGCGCCGAGAACGGCTCGTCGAGCAGGAGCACGCCCGGCTCGAACACCAGCGCGCGGGCCAGCGCCACGCGCTGCTGCTGGCCGCCGGAAAGCTGCGCCGGCAGTTTCTTCTCATGGCCTTTCAGCCCGACGCGCTCGACCATTTCGCCGATGCGCCGCTTGATTTCGGAAGCAGTTTTCTTGCGCACCTTGAGCGGGAAGGCGATGTTCTGTTCCACGCTCATATGCGGGAACAGCGCATAGCCCTGGAACACCATGCCGGCGGCGCGCTGCTCGGCCGGGCGATCGGTGATGTCTATACCGTCGCTGAAAAGCCTGCCTTCGCTCGGCTGCACGAAGCCGGCCAGGATCATCAGGAAGGTGGTTTTGCCGGAACCGGACGGCCCGAGCAGCGTCAGGAACTCGCCACGGCCGATATCGAGCGTGAGATCATCCAGCGCCCGGAACGAGCCGAAGCTCTTGCCGATCCCGTTCGCCTTGATCTCTGCGGCCCGGCCGGGTTGCTGCATCCTGCCTCTGTCCTTGCTGTTGGTTCAAATCGTAGGCAGCGCCGCCGCTCACCGCAACCGAATAGTTTTCGCCTGATCGGCAAATTTGATTCACGGGTGGGTGGTGGCGCGCATGAAAAGCGCTGGCGGCAGCGCGCTCACCCACGCGGTCGTCATTCTAGGGCGGAGCAAGGAGCGAAGCGACGCGCGCAGACCCTAGAATCCATGCCGTGACCTCCAGGCGCTGCAACGGTGCAGAATTCTGATAGGCCTCGCCTCGCGACCATCACGGCATTGGATCCTCGGGTCAAGCCGGTCAAGCCCGAGGATGACGAACGGAAGATTGGCGCTCCGTCGTACACCCTCCGGCTGTGATTGCCTCAATACTTCGCCAGCCTGTTCTCCGACAGCTTCGCCCTCAGCCAGTCGCTGAAGGCGTTGAGCACCGGGTGCCCGGCCTTGGCATGCTCGAAGACCAGGAAATAGGCGCGCGGCGAGGGCACCGACGCCTCGAACGGCTTGACCAATCGGCCTTCGCTCAGCGCCCGCCGGCCGAGCAACTCGTCGCCCATGGCGATGCCTTGGCCGGCGATCGCCGCCGAAAAGACGAGGTTCATGTCGGAAAAGAAGATGCCGCCCTCGGTATCGGGATTTTCCACTTTGGACAGCGCCAGCCAGCGCGCCCAGTCCTCGGTGTCGGAGAGATGCAGCAGATTGGCGCGCAGCACGTCGGCGGGTTTGGAAAAGCCGCTGACCTTGTTGAGCAGCGTCGGGCTGCAGAGCGGCGTGAAGGCGACTTCGCAGAGCAGCTCGACCGCCCGGTTCGGCCAGTTGCCGACGCCGAAGGCGATGAAGGCGTCAGCCTCCGGATTGCTGACGTCGTCGAGCCGGCGCGGCGTCAGGATCGAGAGCGCCACGTCCGGATACATCTGTTGGAACTCGCCGATATGCGTGCACAGGAACATCGAGGCGAAGCCCGGCGCACAGGAGATGCCGAAGGAGCCGCCGACGCCGGCGCCACTGTTCTGCGTCCCCGCGTCGCCGAGCACGGTCAGCGCCTTTCTGACATCGGCCGCGTAGCGCTGGCCGCGCGGCGTCAGCGCCACGCCCTTGCCGATGCGCTGCAACAGGTCGAAGCCGAGATCGCGCTCGAGCAGCCTCAGCTGATGCGAGACGGCACTTCGGGTGATGTGGAGTTCGTCGGCGGCGCGCCACACGCTGCCGTGGCGGGCGAAGCTGTCGAGGGCGCGCAGCGCCTGCGTGGAAGGTATTCGCAAGAGGCCTCAGGTGAACCGAATTTGCACGAGCCGGGAAAACATATCACTTTTTGATGAGCCGCTTCACTGCTTTCTTTGCGGCATGGACAAACCGATGACGACTTCCGCGCAACAAACCGCGCTTGCCTGCATCGACAGCATCCAGCCACTGCTGTCGGCCTGGACGCGCACCATCTTCGATTTCGGCGAGACCGCCTGGCGCGAATACCAGTCGGCGGCCTGGTATGTGGAGCGGCTGAAGCGCGAAGGCTTTTCGGTCGAGGAAGGCTCCGGCGGCATGCCGACCGCCTTCTGCGCCCACTGGACGAATGGCGACGGCCCGGTGATCGGCATGTATGGCGAGTACGACGCCGTGCCCGGCAATTGCCAGGATGCAGCGACGGTCAAGCGCACGCGGCCAGGCCTGGGCACCGAAGCCGGCGGCCACACCGATCCGCATTCCGGCCTCGGCATCGGCAGCCTCGGCGGCCTGCTCGCTACCAAGGCGGCGATGCTGGAGCACGGCATCAAGTGCACTCTGCGTTTCACCGGCGAGCCGGCCGAGAAGGTGAGGGGCTCGAAGCCGATCCATGCGGCGAAGGGCTATTATGACGGCCTCGCCGGCATGATCTCCTTCCATCCCTTCTATATGCTGCCGCTGTGCAACACCGCGCGCTGGGATACGCATTGCGGCGCGGCTTACGCGATGATCTACCGCTTCATCTGCGACGAGCCGCAAAACTGGGGACGCGCCGCGGGCGACGCAGCCCCCATCCCGCAGGCGCATTCGGCGGTCCGCGCCCCCGGCTCCAACGACGCGCTGATGATGATGTACATGGCCTCGAAGGCGCTGCGCGATTCCATGCTGACGCATCAGGGCGGCTGGTCGATCAGCGAGGCGATCCTGACGGCGGGTCAGGCGACCGCGGACAATCTGCCGGCGGGGCTCGCCGAGATCCAGTATATGATCCGCGTGCCGACCATCGCCATGGCCGAGCAGGTCACCGCCGTGCTCGACCGCAACGCGGAAGCGGCCGCGACAATGAGCGGCTGCCGCTACGAGCGCCACTGGGTGTCGAAATCGCGCCCGGGGCTGGCCAACCATGCCATGGCCGACATCACCTATCAGGCGCTGTCGAGCGTCGGCGCGCCACGCTGGGGCGAAGAGGCGAGGGCGATTGCCCGCGAGGTTCAGGTCAACGCCGGCGGCGAGGCGACGGAAAATCCGTTCATCGACGAGCTGGAGCGGCTGATCGCCCCGCAGGACGCCGAGGCGATACTGCGCCGCGACCTGCCGCCGTCGCAGGTGAATTCCACCTCCGACGACTACACCGACATGAGCTGGCACGCGCCGACCTCGCGCTTCTATGTCGCCCGCCCGGCGCTGCGCTCGGCCAACGGCCACGCCTATCCGGCCTGGGTGATGAACGCGCTGGGCGGCATTCCCGCCACCATCGATCCGATGGTGACCTGCGCTGCCAAGACGGTTGCGCTCACCGCGCTGCGCCTGCTCGAGGACAAGGCCGCGCGCGAGGCCGCCATGGACGAGTTCGTCGCCAGAACCGGCGGCGGCGTCGGCGGCTCGAACTGGATCGCGCCGCTCTGCGACTACGACCCCCCGATCCATTTCCGCTGGCCGGAATATGTCACCACGCCGCGCGGCCGCGACTGGTGGATCCCGGCTGCCTCCACTGCCTGACAAATATCAATCGAGGAGAACCCCATGACCGCCCATGACCGCATCGTCGCCGAGCCGTTCTCGCTGCAGCGCCGCAACCCCGCCGGCGGCACCAAGCCGCTGACCGCCTGGGGCTTCGCCAACGAGACCGATGTGCTGACCGACGTGCTGCTCGGCTCGCCCAACTTCCTGCGCCATCTGTCGACCAGCTCGTTGTCGCGCAAACATCTGCGCGAGGCGCCCTGCAACATCCAGATCGCCCAGGCCCAGCACAAGGACCTCGTTGCCGCCTATGAGCATTTCGGCGTCAACATCCACTGGCACGAGCCGACGCCGGAACTGCCGATGCAGGTCTATTCGCGCGACTCCAGCGTCATGACGCCTTACGGCGCCATCATCACCGCCATGGCCAACTGGTGGCGGCGCGGCGAGAACTATGCCGCCATCCGCACCTATGAGAAGCTCGGCATCCCGATCTACGACATGGTCACCGCCGGCACCTTCGAGGGCGGCGACTTCAATGTCATCGAGGAGGGCGTGGTGCTGATCGGCTGCGGCGGCGCCCGCACGCAGGAAGAGGGCGCGCGCCAGGTGCAGGCCTGGTTCGACAAGGAAGGCTGGGAGACGCGCATCGCCTTCATCGACGAGTACTACGTCCATATCGACCTGATGGTGGTGCCGATCGCCGAGAAGCTCACCGCGGTATGCCTCGCCTGCACCGAACCCGGCATCGTCGACTGGCTGAAGGGCAAGGGCCACGAGATCATCGACGTGCCCTTCCAGGACACGATGGCCCTCGGCTGCAACTTCATGTCGCTCGGCAAGGATCGGGTGATCGCGCCGACGTCGAGCAAGACGCTGATCGAAAAGCTGAAGGCGCAGGGCTTCGAGGTCGCCGCCGTCGACATGAGCGAGATCTCCAAGACCGGCGGCGGCATCCACTGCATGGCGCAGGCGCTGAAGCGGGTGCCGGCGTAACGGGCTTTCCGAAGTTCGGCAAACGCTGGACAGTGCGTGTTCCCCAGGCCGGCCGGGGGACATCGCCGTTGCACTGTCGCGGCCTGTCAGGAGAGTTCACCGCATCGGTTCCGACCATCCTGGCCCTGCGCTAGGCTTCCTTCAGCCGAAACAGGATTGCCGCAAAGATGATCGTCCAGGCCTGCCTCAACGGCGCCCGCGCCGGCGATTTCCACCCGGCATTGCCGCTCGATGCCGAAGCCATGGCGCGCGACGCGGCTGCCTCGATCGCGGCGGGTGCAGCCGAGCTGCATGTCCACGCGCGCGGCACCGATGGCGCGGAGAGCCTGGCGCCGGAAGCGATGGACAGGACGGTCGCAGCGCTGCGCCGCGCCTGCCCAGGCACGCTGATCGGCGTTTCCACCGGCGCCTGGATCGAGAAGGACGACCTGCGCACCCTGGTCGCCATCTCCGGCTGGCGCGAGCTGCCCGACTACGCCTCGGTCAATCTCAGCGAGACGGCGGCGCCCGTCGTCATGGAAAGCCTGCGCCAGCGCGGCATCGGCATCGAGGCCGGCCTGGCCTCCATCGCCGACGCCGAGCGGCTCGCCGGCCTCGACCATGGCGGTCGGGTGCTGCGCGTGCTGATCGAGATTTCCGAACAGACGCTGGACGACGCCTTCGCTGTCGCCGACGGCATCGAACAAGTGCTGGAACGCGCCGGCATCAGGCGCTCGATCCTGCTGCATGGCGAGAACGCGACGGTGTGGCCGTTCGTCGAGCGGGCGGCGGCGCGGACCTTTTCGACGCGGGTCGGACTGGAGGATGGCAAGGCGCTTCCGGACGGCAGCGTCGCGGATGGCAATGCCGCGCTGGTCGCGGCGGCGGTCGGGATTTATCGGGGGGCGTAGAAACAGCCAATCTCCCCCGCAAGGGGGGAGATCAGCAGTCTCAAGCCTCACTGCGTTTCCGCGTTGGCCCTCAACTCCGCCCGCTTCTCGTCCGACACCACCGCCAGATCGAGCACCTTCTGCAGGCCCGCCGCGTGGCGGAAGGTCGGCTCGGTCTGCGCGCCGCTCTTCACCGCCTCGACGAAGCGCTGGTAGTTGGTCGGCACCGTGCCGGCGTCGAGCTCCTCCCATTTGGCGTTCTCGACATTGGCGCCAACACAGGCTCTCAGCAGCGAGCCGTCGAGATTGTGCACCACCTCGATGCCGCCCTTGTCGCCATAGATGCGCAGGCGCAGCTCGTTGATATGGCCGGTGGCCCATCGGCTGGCGTGCACCACGCCGAAGGCGCCGTTGGCGAAGTCGAGTGTCATGGCGAAACTGTCGTTGGCGTCGAGCTGGTACTCGCCGATGCGGTTGTCCGGCGCCTTGTCGAAGGCGCGCAGTCGACAAAACACATGGTCGATGTCTAGCGCCGCGCCGTAGCTGGCGAAATCGAGGATGTGGATGCCGACATCGCCGAGCACGCCGTTCGAGCCATGGCCGCGCGACAGCCGCCACAGCCATTTCGGGTCGGTGCGCCAGTCGCCCCAGAATTTCGAAACCAGCCAGCTCTGCAGGTAGGATGCCTCGACATGGCGCACCGTGCCGATCTCGCCGGCCTGCACCATCTGGCGCGCCTTCTGCAAAGGCGCGACGTTGCGGTAGGTGAGGTTGACCATGTTGACGACACCGGCGGCTTCCGCCGCATCGGCCATTTCGCTTGCCTTGCCGAAATTTTCCGCCAGCGGCTTCTCGCACAGCACCGGCTTGCCGGCGGCGACCAGCGCCATGGTGGTAGGGTGGTGGATGCGGTCGGGCGTGACATTGGCGACGGCGTCGAAATCGCCCCAGTCGAGCGCCGCCTCCAGCGAGGCGAAGCGCTTCGGAATCTTGTAGGCGTCGGCGAATTCGCCGACGCGCGTCGCGTCGAGATCGACGGCCGCCGCCAGCTCGACGCCCTCAATGGCGCCGAAGCGGCGCGCATGCTCCTGCGCCATCCAGCCGGTACCGAGTATCAAAAGCCGCATTTTTGCTCCTCTAAACGGATTGGTTCGATTCAATGTATGAGGTGAATTCCACGCGTGCGCAATTGCGAGCCCGAAACCGCTGCGTACTTTTCTGTTTAGCGGAAGCCGGCCTCGCCATGCGCGTGCAGCTTGGGTCCGCGCTCCTCGATCGGCTCCAGCGCCTTCTCGACCGACACGTTCGGTGCGTCGAGGATCTTGGCCTTGCCCTGCGGGTTGTGCGCCCATTTGACCGCGTTGCGCAGCACCTTGTGCACGGTCGCGTCATGATAGGTCGGATAGGTCTCGTGTCCCGGCCGGAAGTAGAACACATTGCCGGCGCCGCGCCGGTAGGTGAGCCCGGAGCGGAACACCTCGCCGCCCTGGAACCAGGAGATGAACACCGTTTCCAGCGGCTCCGGCACGGCGAACTGCTCGCCATACATCTCCTCGTTCTCAAGCTCGAAGAACTCGCCGATGCCTTCGGCGATCGGATGGTTGGGGCTGGTCACCCAGAGCCGCTCTCGCTCGCCCGCCTCGCGCCATTTCAGCGTGCAGGGCGTGCCCATCAAGCGCTTGAATATCTTCGAGAAATGGCCGGAATGGAGCACGATCAGCCCCATTCCTTCCCATACCCGGCGCGCTACGCGTTCGACCACATCGTCGGCCACCGCGCCGTGATCCTTGTGGCCCCACCAGACAAGCACGTCGGTTTCGGCGAGGCGCGAATCCGGCAGGCCATGCTCCGGCTGCTCCAGTGTCGCGGTCGAGGCGGCGATTGCCTTGTCGGCGCTCAGCGCCTTGGCGATGGTGGTGTGCATGCCTTCCGGATAGATGCCGGCAACCACTTCATTGGTCCGCTCATGGATGTTCTCGCCCCAGACGACAGCGCGAATTGTCATGGATAGCCTCGTGAATGATTGGGAGCCGCCCCGCGCCATTGATAGCGCCTTCGCCCGGCATTGAAAGCCGTTTTCGAGCGCCGCTTGCGCAAGGCCTTCAACCTCGTCATTCAGGGTCTCCACTCCGCTTCACGTCGCTCCGCCCTGGAATGACCAACTCAAGAAGCCGATTGGCAAGCTTCCTTTCCCGTGCGCAATATTGGCCATGGGCGAAGTGCTTGTAGGGGCAGCGATCTTTGCTTGTCTGGCCGGGGCTTCGCTGGTCAGCCTGATGGTGCACGAGCGATTTCCCGCTCACCACCTCGGGGACGACACCAGCGCGGTAGTGCGGCTTGCCGCGAACCTGTTCGTGGTGATGTCGTCACTGGTGCTCGGCTTGATGATCAATTCGGCCAAGAACACATTCGAGGCCATCGACGGCAACGTCCACACCTTCGCCACCGATATCATTCTGCTCGACCGAACGCTCCGGCATTACGGACCGGAGGCGGACAGCGCCCGGCAGTCGCTCGCCGCATACGTCCAGCGCGTCGTCGACACCTCCACCGCCGACAGCGACACAACCGTCGTCCCGAACAGGCTCTCGGAACTGCTGCTCAATCAGGTCGGCGACATCCTGGCGGGAATGTCGCCTACGAATGCCAGGCAAATCGCCACGCAGCAGGCCGCGACACAGCAACTGCAGAAGCTGGTCGAACAACGCTGGATATTGGCCGAGCAGTCCGAGGGCGCGATACCAGCGCCGCTGATCGCGCTGCTGGTCGCCTGGCTGACGCTGATCTTCGCCAGCTTTGGCTTTCGAGCGCCGCGCAATGGCACCGTCGTCTTTTCCTGCCTCATTTCCGCGACGCTGGTCGCGGTGGCGATCTATCTGATCGTCGACATGGACAGCCCGTTCTCGGGCCCGATCCAGGTATCGCCAGCGCCCCTGCAAAGGGCGCTGGCGGAACTGACGCAGTGAGCTCACTGGCTGGGCTGGCCAAGCACTTCGACCAACAGCTTCGCCGCCACCGCGGCGCCGTCGGCACGGATCCTGCCAGCCACTGCCGCTGCACGAGCGCGGGTTGCGGGAGCCAGCGCCACATCCAGCGCCGCCGACAACGACCCCACCGTCGGCACCGGTCCGTCATGCGCGGCGCCTATCCCCAGCTCGGCCGCCCGCCGGGCCCAATAAGGCTGGTCGCCGATCTGGGGCACGATCACCTGCGGCGTTCCCGCCCGCGCGGCGGCGACGGTGGTGCCGGCGCCGCCGTGATGCATGGCGGCGGCGACGCGGCCAAACAGCGCCTGCTGGTTGACCTCGCCGACTTGAAAACAGTCGTCGCCATCGTCGATCAGGCCGAGCTCGGCCCAGCCTTGCGCGACCACCGTGCGAAGGCCCTTGGCCCGGACCGCCTCGATGGCCGCGCGTCCGGCATCCTGGCGACCGCGACCGAGCCGAAGCCGACATAGACCGGCGGTGGACCGCCATCGAGGAACGCTTCCAGCCCGTCGGGGAGGGGCCGCTCGTCCGGCAGGATGAAGGCACCGGCCTGCACGGCGTCGATCAGGTCCGACGGCAGCCACGGCCCCAACGTCGGGTCGCAGGCGAGCAGGACGGTATCGCCGTAGACATAGTCGCGGACATTTTCCACCGGGGGCAGCCCGAGCGACGCGCGGTGGCCGTTGACGGCCTCGCCGAACAGCGCGTTCTTGGTTCGGATGTCCATCTCCCACAGCAGCCGGTTGTCGGTCACGCCGGGCGGCAGCGGATGGCTTGGATATTCGTGCGGCCGGTTGTGTGCCGACGGCAGCCAGACGGGGCAGAACGTGCCGAGCGTGTAGCGCATGCCGCGCTGCTCGGCGACCAGCCGCGCCGCGGCGCAGGAAGGAAAGAGGCCGAGCGCCACCACCGCGTCGCAGCCTTGCGCGGCCGTGAAAAGCGCATCGTATTGCCTGGCGACGATCTCGGCCGCCTGGCCGGAGATCAGGCTGGCCCGGCCCTCGGGCGACGCAGACCGTGACCGCTGCATCATCTCCTTCGCCCATTCGCGCACTGGCGCGAAGGCCGGCGCCAGCGGCACGCCGGCACGGGCGAGAAGGGCGGCAAATTCGTCGTCGCCCGGCGCGCTCACCCTGACCTCGGCGCCTTGCGCCTGCAACGCCGCGCCCAGCGCCGCCAACGGCTCGACGTCGCCACGCGAGCCGTAAGTCGATAACAAAAACCGCATTTCATGCTCCGTTCTCGTTTGTCGGAGCAGGGGTGATACGCCATGGCCGGGGTCTTGCCGCAAGCCCGGGCTGCGCCATATCTACATTCTGGGGTTTGGTATCTCTTCCTTGATAGCGGACGTCGCGCTGCCTTGGAGCCGGCTGATTTCAGGTCGGATCGACCTGGAATCTGAATCCGGGCTCTAAATCGTAGAGCATGATGTCGTTCCGAAAACCGCTTCACACTTTTCGACATGCTCTGGGCGGCGAAGGAATGCAGAGACGCCCGGCGCTGCGGCGCCGGGGGCCGTCGGATCGACAGAGGCATCGACAAACGGGGATGCCGGCGACAAACCCGCCGCCTGGTTGGCTCAGCCCTGGCGGCCCTCCTGGGCGACCTGGGTGAGGGGCCTCGTCAGCCGCGGGACGACGACCAGGCGTTTGATCTTGCCTTTTTTGTAGGCGGCAAGGAAGCGGCGATAGTCCTTGAAGACGACGCAGCCATTCGACTCGGCACGCCCGCCGCGCAGCATATAGGTGTGCGCGAGCAGGCCATTGCGGCCGTATTTGTTCCGGCCGCTGGTCGGCGTCAGGCGGATCGCCTCGACGCCGTGGAAGGCCGATTCACGCATCGACAGATTGTAGGTGTCGGGCGGCGTCGGGCCGGTATTCTTGCGGTTGACGAAGCGCGGCTGGTCGACCATCGAACCCAGTCCCGAATGCGCCTCCAGTTTCGAGCCGTCGGGCATGTAGACGGTCCTCGCCGAAATATCGTAGACGGCGACGCCATTGCCCATCGAGGGGCCGCTGAAAAGGTTGCGGAATGCGCTGCCGAGGCCGCCGCTTTCGGGCGTATCGGGCTTGGCATAGGCGAGCATCTCGGATGCCGGCGCCTTGCGCTTGGCGGGTTTGGAGTCCTCCGCCAGCGGCTTCGAGTTCGGGACGCCCGGCAGGCCCTGGTCGCCTCTCGGCGAGACCGCCGTCGGCGAGCTTTGCGCGGTGTCGGCAGCGGCCGGCTGCGGCTTGGCCCTGGCGGTCTGCGGCTTCGCGGCCTCGGGCTTTTGCGGCTTGGCGGCGTTTTCTTCGATCGGTTCGCTCGCGCGCTCGAGCGTCATGCGCGGGCGAAGCCCGGGCACCGCAATCGTGTCCGGCAGGTCGTCCTGCGGCGGCAGCGAGGCGACCTGGTATTCGCCGTCCTGGCCATTGTCCGAGTTGTCGGCGGTATTGGGCGCGTCGGCGTTTTGGAGCGCGACGGCGGTCGCAACGTCGGTCGTATCCTCCGGTGCGATGTTGGCAAGCGCCAAGGCCAGTTCGGAAGCGCCGGAGATTTCGGCCGGCTGCGAACCGAAGCGGGCCTCCGCCGGGGCGTCCGGCGTCACGCCGCCGAAGCGGTTCGCCGACGGCAGGCTGGCAAGCAGGAACGGCGCGTTCTGGGCGCGGGCAAAGGCATCGGCAAGCTTTTGCGGCGAAAGGGCTGCGCGCTTCACCACGCCGTCGAAGCGGTCGGCGGCTCCGGCGGCCGAAGCCACCACCACTTCACGCGCGACGCTGTCGGGCGCCGGCGGCTTGAGGCGCGCCGTCTTGCCGTCATGGATCCGGTCGTCGCTCTTCAGTCTTTCGGCCGCCAGGCGGTCTTGCCTGAAACTTGTCGCGAGGCTGAAGCAGCCGGCGTCGCAGCCGACGATGAGCGAGCCTGCCTTATAGCCGCCTTTGGCGGCAAGATGCGGCGCCCAGGCATTGGCGATCTGCCGGCGCTGGTCGCCGAGCGCGATGTTGCGCGGCGAAAGCAGGCCTTTCGGCATTCCGTTGGAAGCGGCGGTGAGCGAGGTGCTCACCGAATAGAGCCCCGCCAGGGTGGCGAGGGACCATAGCGCAAGGGCAGCGCCGACAGCAGGCACCACGACCCAACGATGACCGGATTTTTTCGAAGTTATCTCCCCATCAGGAGCGTCACCCCGGTTTTTCAAACGCAAAAACGCCATACGACCACTCTCAATCGGCATGCCGGTTTGCGGACCTGGCACCCGTCACGATCACAGTTCGCTGGTGCCCCCTGCACCTTTACGCGTCTGTTGCCGATTGATTCAAAAGATGGACAAAGATGGTTAACCAATCCCTCCACCAATCGCCGATTTGGCGACGGTCCATACGAAAAAAGAGCCCTTCATGGTCTGCGCCACGATAGAAATGCTCTTCCTCACCCGCTTTGCTGCCCGTTTTTCCAACCTCTGTCAAGAAAGCGTGAAGGCTGGAGCGGCAGCGTCTGCAGCCGGCTAGAGGCCGATTGGGGTCAAAATGCGACCGTGCGGCCGGCTCTGGAACAAGCCGGCCGAAGATGTAGTGGACCAGCGGCGGGGCCAGCGAGACATTTGCCGCAAGAGGAGGAATGTCGCCTGCGCCGGAGAGAGGAGGCGGCATGAAGCGTGAAAACCACGCGTTGGGGAACTTCAAATGCGCCCGGTTGCGCCGGCAGCGTTCAGCCCGTTTCGTCAGGTCTGTCAGCGACGCCGACGTGATGCCGATAGACCATTCCCCAGCCCTTCCAGCCGGTGAACAGCAGGATGAGGACAACGATCAGCGACAGGACCAGGCCGGCCGGCACCACCGCTGCCTCCGCCCGGGTATAGCGCAGGTACCAGTTGTAGAGCTCGATCAGGACGACGATCGCGTTGCCGCCGGCATGAAGCCAGACGTCCCGGAGATTGCGGATCTGGGCATCGCCCAGTATGTCGGTCAGGCCGGCAAGGGCGGCCAGGGCGGCCATGATCAGACCTGCCCCTAGGAGCCAGAGCGACGGGCCGACCCAGGCCGGATTGCCGGTTCGCCAGAAGACAAGGTCGCAAACGAAGGTCGCAACGAAGAAGGCGATCGGGAACGGTATCAGCATTGCATGAACCGGATGGCCGGCAATGCTTGCCGTGCTGTGCGGATTGTGGGTCGTCATCTGGTGGGTCATCGTAATGCCTCCAGGAGGCGTGGCGAGCGCCGCCCTCGGGCCACATCACAAACTCAACACGGGCTCGGCGGCAAAGCCGGACGCATAGCGAACTCCGACTGCCCCGAAATGTTCCATAACCCTGGCGTCCGCAGCGGCCGACATAGCCGGATATGCGATTTCTGGCCGTCGCCAGGGAAACCATCTCTTGTTTCAGCTCAGCGGGCTCGGGCGAGGGCGCGCATCGGCCAGACCGGGGACGGGCTTCGTCTTGCCGCTGATGCGCGCCCCCAAGGTCAGCGTCTGCGGAAAATAGCGCACGACCGCCTCCGTCAGTGCGGCGCCGCCGCGGCCGAGGGCCATGCGCGCAATGGCCTCGGCGGCAAGGACCCGCGTCGAGAACAATCCTCTCCAGGCTGCCTCGTAGCGCTTGCCGGCCGCCTCGCGTTCTGCCTGCCCGCTTGCCGCCGCGCCGAGTTCCAAAGCCAGCAGCCAGCCGGACTGAAGCGCCATCGATATGCCCTCGGCGATGATCGGGTGCGACTCGCCGGCGGCATTGCCGACGCGGAAGATGTCTTGCCGATAGCCGGCGCGGATGCCCGGCCGGATCGGACCGGCCGCAAGCCACGGCCCGTCGAGGCGGGCCTGCTCCAGGGCTTGCCGCGCGCCCCGGCATGTCGCCATGATGTGATGCTCGACGGCTTCCGCCGCCGAGACATGGCCGCCGCGTTCGCGCACGAGGCTGTCGCGCAGCCGGGTGAGCACATCGCGCCTTATGCAGCAGGAGATCGACATGCGGCCATGGTCGGCGACCACCATGCCGCCATAGCCGCCGGGAAACATCAGCAGCGGCATCAGGTCGGGCGCCAGCGACGATCCGGTGAAATGCGCCTTGAAACCGAGCAGGTCCGAGGCTCGGCTTTTCTTCTCGAGCTGGCTCGGCAGCGGCCCAGGCTCCCACGAGCCGTGCGCGGCGACGATCACCGGCGCCCGCAAGATCGTCGCCTCGTCGGGCGATTTGCCGCCAGTTGCCTCGATCCGCACTGCGTGGCGGTCGCCGTCGCGTTCGATGGCGACGGCGCGGCAAGGCTGGAAGATCTGTGTGCCGGCCGACCGCGCCGCATCGAGCAGCAATGTATCCAGTATGTCGCGGCCGAGCGCCCGGCCGAAGCCGTCCCTTGCCGCGGGCCCGGATCTCGCGCCCGGCATCGGCGCCTCGATGCTGGTGTCGCCGGAAAAGAAGCCTACCCGGCGGATCTCGGGCCCGGCTTCGGCGCGCCAGGCACCGCCGATGTCCAACCTGTCGAGCAGCGCGAGATTGCTTGCCGAGATGTATTCGCCGCACACCTTGCGGCGTGGAAACGCACTCTTCTCGACGATCGCGACGGCCCATCCGCGGCGGGCGAGCGCCAGCGCCGCAGACGTGCCCGCCGGACCGCCGCCGATGACGATCGCATCGTGGGTCGATGGCTGCCTCATGGCGCGTCTCCAGCCGGCAGCCCAGCTGCGCCGACGAAGGCGTGCGAGAAAGGACCGGCGCGCCGCTCCTCGAGCGGCCTGCCGCCGGCGGCGCTCCACAGGTCGGAAAGCTCGCTGCCGCGAAAGCCGGCCCGCACGCTGTGGGCGGCGTCATGCCTGGTGACGTCGTTGGCACCGATCGCCGGCAGGAGACGGGCCGCGGCGAGCGCCAGCTTCGCCCTCAGCGGTTCCGTCGCCAGGATGAGCGGCGCCTTTCGCCGCAAAAGCGAAAACAAGCGATGCAACCCGTCGTCGTCGAAATGGTGCAGGAACAGGTTGGCCGTGATCGCGTCGAAACGCTTGCCGTCGGCCTTGCCTGCCCAGTCGAAGACGTCGGCGGTGACGGTCTCGAGCGTCCATCCCAGACGGGCGAAATCCGCCGCGAGCTTTGGCGTGGCGAGACCGATGCGGTCGAGCATCGTCAGGTCCACCTCGCGCCAGTCCGGCGCCAGGCGCCGCGCCACCTTCAACATGAAGGTGCCGTCGCCGGCGCCGATCTCCAGAAGACGGCAAGGCTGCCGGGTCAGGTATTTTCTCATGAGCGAGGCCATGATCGGCGCCTGGAACATCAGCGCGTTGATGCGGGCGAGGTCGCGGCGCGAACGGATTGCCCGGGTGTCGTCGGCCGCGAGCCCGTCGAGGATTTCCGGAACGAGGCTGCGTCGGGCGAGCGCGCTCATGAGACGGTCCTGAACAGCATGGTCTCGGCCGTCAGCCCGGGTCCGAAAGACATGCCACAGCCCAGCAGGCCGCCCGGCTTCTCCAGCAGCTCCGCCATCACGAACATGACGGTCGGCGACGACATATTGCCGTATCGGCGCAGCACCTCGCGCGACGGCCCGAGTGCGGCGGGATCGAGGTCGAGCGCCCTCTCGACGGCATCGAGAATGCTGCGGCCGCCGGGATGCACGGCCCACAGATCGATCGCCTCCGGCGGCCGGCCGCCGAGAATGGCGGCATGGTTGCGGCGCAGCGCTTGCTGGATGGCCGCCGGCACCTGGCCGGAAAGAAACATGTCGAAGCCGTGGTCGCGAATATCCCAGGTCATCAATTCCCGACGCTCGTCCGCGACGATGCAGAAGAAACTGTCGAGCTCGATGCCGGGCGGCTCGGCGCTGATCAGGCTCGCCGCGCAACCGTCGCCCCAAAGGCAGAAGGACAAGAGCTTTTCCAATTCGGCGGTCTCCGTGATGTGCAGCGTGCATATCTCGATATTGACCAGCAGGACCTTGGCTTGCGGGTCGGAGCGGACGATGTGGCGAGCAAGCTTGAGGCCGTTGAGCGCCGCATAGCAGCCCATGAAGCCGATCATCGTGCGTTCGATGCCGTCCGGCAGGCCGCAGCGCTGGACCAGGTCGAGGTCGATGCCGGGCGCAGAGAAACCGGTGCAGGAGGTGACGATGAGATGAGTGATGCGCGATGCCTCGTCGCCGAGACGGAGCCCGTCGACGCCTTTTTGCGCCAGGACGGGCGCAGCTTCGGCGAACATCGCCATTCTCGCCGCCGTTCCGGGAAATGCGCCGCGCTTGAAGGTCCCGGCAAGGTCGGCCGACGGCCCTTCGGGATCGCGCGCCGGCGCGAAGCAGGAAAAGCGGTGCTCGATGCCGGCGAGGCCCGACATGCGTTCGAATATCCTCCTGCGGTCGGCGGTCAGCATCGAGGCCGCGTAGCGCAGGTAGAACTGATGGATTTCGTGTTCCGGAACCGCCGTCGCGATCCGGTTGATATAGGCGTTGGCGGGCATGTTCTGTCTCCCTGGGCTTCGGGCGCGATGCGCTGTTTGCCGGAGGGTTTCTTGCTCATGGGCGCCAATGCCAGGCGCCTGGCTTTGAGCGTTGCCTGTTCGATAAACGTTTCGGAAAACCCGTTTCTTCCAGGCCGGCGCAAACCTTCAGCCCTGCGGGACTTCGGGTCGGTCACTTGCCGTCCTGCGCTGCTCCGGGCACGATCAACACGCCCTGGTCGCGCTCCGAATATTTGAAGCCGATGAAGAACAAGGCGATGATGATGAGGCATACCGCCAGCACGGTGGCGAGTATCCTTCCCGGGTTTACGGCAGGCGGCTTGTCTTCCATGGCGGTTCGCCTCGCATATAAACCCGGCGACAGCGGCAACGGTTCCGAGCCGCCGATCACGTGACATCAATGACTGCCATCAGCCCGCCTCGGCCGTGCGCTTTTCATCGCCGGGCAGCCGAGCGATCGACATCGGCACGGCCGCCGCGGATGAGACCCGATACCGCGCCCAGGGAGAAATCACGGGCTTGCGACTTGCAAAAGCCGAACTTTGCCGTCAGCCTAGGCGGACAATGGCTCAGCTGTCGCCAAAACATCTCATGGTCATGCTGCTGGCGGTCCTCCTGACCGCCGGGTTCAGCCTGTCCGCCGCCCAGGCCAGTGTCATGTCGGCGAGGATGGCAGGCGAGAACGCCATGGCGATGCCTGCCGCCGGCGGCATGGGCAAGATGGCCGGCGGCGCCATGGATGAAGACTGCAAGGCGTGCCTCAAGGATTTGGGCAGCAAAGGCGGTCCGATGCATTGTCCGCCTGACTGCGTCGCACCCGTTCTCGCTGTGCTGCCGCAGGGCCCGGCCATAAGGATAGCGCCGCGGATGCAGCAGCCACCGCCGCCGCCTGCCTCTGTGCTGCGCGGGCGAAGTTTGCTGCCTGACCCATCACCTCCCGACCCACTGCTCTGATCTGACGCCGCATCGGCCGCATAGCGGTTGATCCGTGGCGTCCCGGTCGCCCGCTTCGCGCCGCTGCGTCGCGGGCTCGCACGGCAATCCGGCTGGTGCCGGAATGCCTGTCGTGATCGAGATCGCAAAGGGCATACATGAATTCCGCTTCCAATCGTTTTTTGTCGCGCCGCGGCTTTCTTGCCGCGACCGCTGGATTTGCCATGTCATTGCCGATGCGTCCGGGACGCGCATCGGCCGTGGACGAACGCTCCATCAAGGCCGCACCAAGCCAGGCGCGGGTGGCCGGTTCTGATCGCCCGCCTGCCTCGGCCTGGGCCTACAACGACACCGTCCCTGGCCCGGTGCTGCGCGTTCGGCAGGGGCAGCCGGTCCGCATCGCTGTCGAGAACGGGTTGGCCGAGGACACTACCGTCCACTGGCACGGCATCCGCTTGCCGAACGCCATGGACGGCGTGCCCGGGTTGACCCAGCCGCCGATCGCGCCGGAAGCAAGTTTCACCTATGAGTTCACGCCGCCGGATGCCGGCACCTTCTGGTACCATCCGCATGCCGACAGCCTGGTGCAACTCGGTCGAGGCCTTGCCGGCATGCTGATCGTCGAGGAGGCCGAGCCCGTCGCCTTCGACCGCGATCTCATCTGGCTGCTGCAGGACTGGCGGTTGGCCGCCGATGGCGAGATCGCCGGCGGCTTCGGCAGCGCGATGGACGCGGCGATGTCCGGCCGTGTCGGCAATCTCGTCACGATCAACGGCACTGTGCCGGCGGACCAAGCAGTCCGGGCCGGCGAGCGCGTCAGGCTGCGACTCGCCAATGCCGCGCTGGCCCGCATCATGGCGCTGCGCTTCGAGGGTCACCGGCCGATCGTCCTGGCGATCGACGGCCAGCCCTGCGAGCCGCACGAACCGGAGGACGGCCGCCTTGTGCTGGGACCGGCAATGCGCATCGACGTCGCGCTGGACATGCGCGGCGAACCGGGCGGCCGGTATCGTGTGACCGACGACTTCTATGACGGCCTTGCCTACACGCTGACCACGCTTGCCTACGACAACGCGCCGCCGCTGAGGACGCGTTCGTTGGACGCGCCGCCCGCACTGCCGCGCAATCCCTTGCCCGAGCCCAATCTCGATAACGCCATACGGCAGGAGATCGTCCTGCAAGGCGGCATGGTGGGCGGCGGCAAGCTTGCCGGCGTCGGCGGCATGATGGGCATGGCGATGCCCGGCATGAAGGGCGCCGCCGCCTGGGCAATCAACGGCACGTCGATGATCGGCGACGGGCACGCCGGCATGATGCCGCAGTTCATGCTGCGGCGGGGCGTTACCTGCCGCCTTACCCTGCGCAACGAAACCGCCTGGTGGCACCCCATGCATGTGCACGGGTTCAGCCTTTTGCTGCTCTCTCGCAACGGCGTGCCCGCGCCGCATCGGCAATGGCAGGACACGGTGCTGCTCGCGCCGAAGGACACAGTCGAATGCGCCTTCGTCGCCGACAATCCAGGGGACTGGATGCTGCACTGCCATGTCGCCGACCATCAGATGGCCGGTCTGATGACGGTGTTCCGCGTGACCTGATTTCGATCCAACCCACCAACGAAGGAGAACTGGAAAATGAAACTGACTTATGCGCTGACCGCCCTCGGCCTTGCTGTCGCAACACCGCTGCCGGCGCTCGCCGCGACTATCCAGGCGGTGATGTACAAGAACCCGCAATGCAGTTGCTGCGAGGCCTACGCGACTTATCTCGAACACAACGGCTTCAAGGTCGAGATCAAGCCGGTCAACAATCTGTCCCAGATCAGCAGTAACGCCGGCGTTCCGGCCGACCTCGAAGGCTGCCATACGATGATGGTCGATGGCTACGTCGTCGATGGCCTGGTGCCGGTCGATATCGTCAAGAAGCTTCTGACGGAGCGGCCAGCCATCGCCGGCATCACGCTGGCCGGCATGCCGGCGGGCGCACCCGGTATGGGCGGCGAGAAGTCCGAAACCTGGACGGTCTACGCCTTTACCAAGGACGGCAAGGGGCCGACCGTCTATGCGAGCGAGTAGCGCTGTGACCTGGGGCAAACTGGCTATGGCACTGGTGCTGCTGGCGGTCGCGTGGCCGGCGGCGGCCGCCGGGCCGACACCGGAGTTCGCCATTCCGGAAGCGCCCGCTGCCGTGCCTCAGATCAGCTTTACCGACGGTGCCGGCCGGCTGAAAACGCTCGCCGATTATCCCGGCAAGGTCGTGCTGCTCAACATCTGGGCGACATGGTGCGCCCCCTGCCGCAAGGAAATGCCGACGCTCGACCGCCTGCAGGCCGAGCTTGGGGGTCCTGATTTCGAGGTCGTCGCGGTCTCCATGGATCGCGGCGGCCCGGAATTGGTGAAGAAGTTCTTCGCCGAGATCGGCGTCACCCACCTTGCGCTGAATATCGACACCTCGGCCAGGGCGATGTTCACGCTTGGCGCCGTCGGCCTTCCGATGACGTTGTTGATCGACCGCAACGGCAAGGAGATCGGCCGGCTGATCGGGCCGGCCGAATGGGACGCTCCCGACATGGTCAACTTCATCCGCGGCCGCATCGCCGTCAAATGAGAAAGGCAATACCCATGAGATCGATAGAATTGGCCCGGGTCCCGCAATCCCCGCCGCGTCACGGCGTCCATCGCAGCGGGCGGCGCGGCCTGATCGCCGCCGGCGTGGCCATTGCCGTCGCCAGCCTTGCCTTCAACTGGAGTTTCCTGGTCGCCGCCGGCATCGCCCCGGTGCTGCTCGGCCTCCTGCCTTGCGCTGCCATGTGCGCGCTGGGCCTGTGCATGAACCGCATGACCGGTCGCTCGGGCTCGGCAGGTGAGCTTTCCCCAAGGGATTGCGCCGACGATCCGAAGGTGCTTTCCGCCGATCTGAAAGGCAGCGACTGATGCATGTCCAGGTGCGAAACGAGCCAGGAGCTCGGTGCATTTCTTTGGCCAGGGACCAATGGCGGGGCTTGCTCTGCAGCCTGTTCGCGCTGGTGGCGCTGGTCGTCGGCTTCGTGCATGGCGCGCGGGCGCATTCGCTCGACGACATCGACGCCATGCTGCAGAGCGACGAAAAATACTTCCAGCCGATCGACAAGCAGACGCCGGACTTCACGCTGCGCACCGCCGACGGGCGTACCATGCGACCGGCCGATCTCGTCGGCAAGGTCGTCGTGCTGCATTTCATCTACACCTCATGCCCGGACGTTTGCCCCCTGCATGCCGAGAAGATCGCCGAGATCCAGAAGATGGTGAATGCCACACCGATGAAGGAACGGGTCGTCTTCATCAGCATAACCACCGACCCAGGCAGAGACACGCCCGATGTGCTCAAGGCCTATGGGCCGGCGCACGGGCTCGATCCGGTCAACTGGCTGTTCCTGACCACGACCCCCGACCAGCCGCAGGACACCACCCGCAAGCTGGCGGAGGCCTTCGGGCATAAGTTCACCCTGGGCGATGACGGCTTCCAGATGCACGGCATCGTCACCCATGTGATCGACAACGAGGGACGCTGGCGGGCGAACTTCCATGGGCTGAACTTCGCGCCCATCAACCTCGTCACCTTCGTCAACGCGCTCACCAACAATGTCGAACATCCGCACGCAGAGCCGGACGAAGGCTGGTTCGCGAGATTGAAGAATTTTCTTTGACCCATACCGGCGGCGCGCAGACGCAGGGCCGCCTCAACTGAAGGAGAGGCAGATGATCGTGGGAGCAAAACAGGCAAGCAGATATCGTGGCGGCATTGTCCGCATGTTGCTTGTTGCCGGCGTGACAGGATGGTTCCTGCTCAACCCAGGCATCCAAGGTGCCGAGCGATCGGCGATGGCGGCCGGCGAACCGTCTCAGGACCAGCTCGACCAGCGGATACACGACTACATACTGGCGCATCCCGAGGTGCTCATGGAGGCTCTGCAACGGCTGGAGGAGCGCCAGCGCGAAGCGGACGTGGCCGCGGTCAGGGCCGTGCTGTCCCAACGCGCTGCCGACATATTCCGCGACGGCCAAAGCCCGGTCGGCGGCAATCCGCAAGGCGACGTCACCATGGTCGAGTTCTTCGACTACAATTGCCCCTATTGCCGGCAGGTGGCGCCGACCATCGAACAGGCCATGGCCGAGGATCCGAAGCTCAGGATCGTTTACAAGGAATTTCCCATCCTCGGTCCGGATTCCGTGTTCGCGGCCAAGGCGGCTCTCGCCGCGGCAAGGCAGGGCAAATACCTGGAATTCCACAAGGCGCTCTATGGATCGAGGACAAGGGTGACCGAAGCGGCGGTGCTCAAGATCGCTTCGGAGACCGGCATCGATGTGCCCCGCATGCAAAACGACATGCAGCGCCCGGAAATCCAGGCGCTGATCGAGCGCAACACGGAGCTGGCTCAGGCGCTGAGGATCACGGGCACGCCGGGCTTCGTCGTCGGCGACCAGATTTTTCCGGGCGCGACCGATCTTGCGACGATGAAGAAACTGATCGAACAGGCGAGGAACGCCAAATGAGCGCGAAACTGAATCGGCGAACGGCCGTTCTCGGCGTGATCGCCGCCGCTACCGTATCGGCATTGCCGGGGGTTGATATCCCGGTACAGGCCGGGGAGGACCCAGGCCTGGCAAACCGTTTCCAGGATCTGAGCCGCAACGGCAACGCCACCTGCTCGGCCAAATTCACGGAGTCGATCGCTGCCATGCCGCCGATGTCGCGGATAAAGGGTTCATGCTGCAGCCCGATGGAGATGAAACGCTACGTCGAGCAGGTCAACGGTCTCGTGAAGTACCGCGCCATCGCGATGATCCCGCCCGACCCCTACGACATTGCGGCCGCGACGGCGCAGCAGATGATGCCCTATTACGATCGGCAACTCAGCGCCGAGGAACGGCGGCGCTACGACTATGCGATGGCCAGTTCCAACGAGAGGGGACCGTGCTGCTGCCCATGCTGGCGTTGGAAAGTATATGGCGGGCTGGCGAAATACCTGATCCACGAGCACGGCTTTACCGGGGAGCAGGTCGTGGATGTCTGGAACCTGTCCGACGGTTGCGGTGGGAATGGGTAGTTCCGGCCGGCGGACCCGAGGACGCTTCGCCGGCAACATCCTTGCCGTCAATGCACGACGAGCTAGTTCACCTTTAAGACGCTAGGGACAGCGAAGCGCCTGCCGAGCTAAGGATGATTTGGCAATGATGGACGGTTCAAGCGGCATGTGGATGATGGGCGGCATGGCTCTCATCTGGGTGCTGGCGGTTGCCGCGCTCGTGCTCGGGATCGCCGCGCTCGTCAAATATCTGCGAACATAACGCCCGCGACCTCAACCTAAAAAAGAGCGGGAGGGAGCCATCGCTCTCCAGAAGGCAGCCCTATTGGAGGCGCTGCAAAGCCTGAGGGCGCGCCAGCGCGACTGAGGCGCTTGAGGTTCTCGCCGGTCTGCTCAATACCCCGCTTGACCTTCCAGCTGCTGGAACCCCTGGCGTGGAGAAATCACGATCGAGGAGAAAAATGATGCATCGACGCGGCTTCCTGGTGGCGGGCCTGGCAGCGGCTCTGTCGGGCCCGCGCGCACTGGCGCAGATGAAGATGGACGACATGTCGAACATGGACTCCATGCCAGGCATGGGCGGCCATGCAGGCCATGACATGGGCGCCATGTCGCAAGGCGCCGCCGCCCTGCCCGAAGGCGAGGCGCTGCGCGAATTGCCGCTGCTTGCCAACGAGGCCGGGCGGCCAGGCCTGTTCAAGGCCAAGCTGACGGCGGCGCCGGCCACGGCGCGCTTCCTCGCCGACCAGGACACGCCAATCCTTGCCTATAATGGGATCAGCCCGGGACCGCTGATCGAGGCTTATGAGGGCGATCGCGTCGAGATCGCTTTCGCCAACCGGATCGAGGGCGAGCCAAGCACCATCCACTGGCACGGCATGCCGGTGCCGCCCGACCAGGACGGCAATCCGATGGACCCGGTGGCGGCGGGCGCGGACCGCGTCTATGCCTTCGACCTGCCGGAAGGCAGCGCCGGCTCCTACTGGTATCATCCGCATCCGCACGGAAGGACGGCCGAGCAGGTCTATCGCGGCCTGGCCGGCGCGTTCGTCGTCAAGGCGAATGCCGATCCCGTGCCGGCCGCCTATGGCGACACGGTGCTTATGTTCACCGACCTTCGGCTCGCCGCCGACGGTTCGATGCCCGACAGCACCATGAACGACCTGATGAACGGTCGCGTCGGCGACCATGTGCTGGTCAACGGCCAGAAGAACCCCAAGCTGGCGGTGGCGATGGGCCAAAGGCGGCGCCTGCGGCTCTACAACGCCACCAATGCGCGCTTCCTCAGGCTTGCTTTCGCCAACGCCGCCATGACCGTGATCGGCAGCGACGGCGGCCTGCTGGAGAAGCCGGTGGCGGCCGACGAGATCCTGCTCAGCCCGGCCGAACGCGTCGAGCTGGTCGTGGCCTTCGACCGGCCGGGTAGGGCAACCCTCACCACGCTTGACTATGACCGCGGCTGGATGGGGCCGGGCCGGCCGGCGGACGCCGGGCTGACGCTGCTGACAGTCGATGTTTCGGCAACGGCGGGACAAGCGATGCCGCCGCTGCCCGAGCGGCTGCGGCCGATCGCGCCGCTTGGGCAGCCGGCTGTCAGCCGACGTCTCGTCTTCACCGAGACCATGGCGATGAACGCCACCGGCATGGAGATGGGCTTCCTGATCAACGGCAAGGCCTTCGATATGGAGCGTGTCGACATTGTCGCCCGAGCCGGCGAGACCGAGCTCTGGGAAATCGTCAACCTGGCAGACATGGACCACCCTTTCCATCTCCACGGCACGCAGTTCCAGGTGATCGGGCGCGAGCGCGGCGGCAAGGTGTCGAAGCCGCCCTATCTCGCCTGGAAGGATACGGTCAACGTGGCGCGCGGCGAGACGGTGCGGCTCATCACGCGCCAGGAGCGGCCGGGGCCGCGCATGTATCACTGCCACATCCTGGAGCACGAGCAGCTCGGCATGATGGGCATTGTCGACGTGCGGGCATGAGGGCCGGCATCGCGTGCGCGACGGCGATGCTGACGCTCGCCGGCTCGCTGGTCACGGCGGCCTCGCTGGCGGAGGGCCCGGGCAATGCAATCGTTGCGGCGCGCCAGGCCTCGATGAAGGAGATGGCGGCGGCCGCGAGGGCGATCGCCGAAATGTTCGACGGCAAGCGCGCCTATGAGCCCGCGGCCTTCAAAGCGGCGGCGAACGCGCTTGGCGCTCACACCGGTCCTGCCTTGATCGCCGAATTCCCCGAGGGCACGTTGGGCGCGCCGTCGGGTGCCAGGCTGGACATCGACCAGGCCCGGCCCGAATTCGAAGCGCTCGCCCGCCATATCGGCCGGCTCGCCGACGCGCTCGCCGCCAAGGCGAAGACGGCGCCAGCCGGAATCACCGCCGACATGCGGATGACCGGTCCGCCGATGGATGGCGGCAGCTTGCTCGGCAAGCGGCCGGGCGTGGCGCAAGCCGATCCCGCCAGCATGCCGGCCGAACACCTCCTGCACCTCATCCTGCAGGACTGTTCGAGCTGCCATGCGAAGTTCCGGCAAAGGCAGGAGTGAGGCGCGTCGCGCCATGATCCGCCTCGCCCTTGGCGCGGTCATTGTGGGTGTAATTAAATCAGAATGTGCTAATATTTCTGCGGTCATGTTGTACGACCATGCCCGATCTTAGGGAGGACGCGATGAACAAGATGAATCGCAGGTCCGCAATTGCCCTCGGCGTGACGGCCGCGACGATTGCGCCCCTGTTCGCGACAGCAACATTCGCCAAGGCCAAGAAGTACGGTCCGAAGGAAGGCAAGGAGATTGCGCCGGGCGTCAGGCTCGTGGAGGTCGGCACCGGCAATTCCGATATTCCCGCCTACAAGAGCATCTCGATCGTCGATGTCGTGTTTCAACCCGGAGCGCACGCGCCTCAGACCGTGATGACCAACGACATGGTATGCACGATTACGGCGGGTGCATTCACCATCAAGAAGGCAGACAAGGAGTTCAAGCTCAAGCAGGGCGACATGTACACCTGCTCCAAGGGCAAGACCGACGAATCGACGAACACGAGCAAGGAGGTCGGCGTGCACCGCATCGCCGTCCTGGTGCCCGCGTAAGCGAAGACCATGGCAGGGGCGGGGGACTCGTTGCTGCGCCTTGGCCGTCTTGCAAACGCGCCACGGCGGCCCGGTGCCGGCGTGGCGGTTGCGGCGCCGCTGCCGGAATCGCCACCGCCCTGGCTGTACGGCCTCGCCGCCGCGAGAATTCGCCGGCTGGACGCTTTCGCCACCAAAATTCTCTGGAAAACGCCGCTTCAATTCCAACGGCTCGCATCACAATGTGACGCGCTCGCCCCGCTATATGCTAGGCTGAATGCCGTCTAACAGGGTTCATCGTTATGGATGCCAGCGAATTGCAGGCCATAGGCGATACGCTGATGCGCCTGGTCACTCCCGGCATGACGCCGAAGGAACTGGTCAAGGCGGTGCGCAAGGAGCACCCCGATGCCAGGAGGAAGGACATCGCCCGCGCCGCCTTCCACGCCATCATCGCCAATGCGACCAGGATCCCGGCAAGTTGCGCAACCTCTGGGCCTTCGCGCTTGCCCAGCGCACCCAGCAATTGGAATAAATTGCCGCGAATTGTAGCGCTGGCTTTGTTGGAAACTTAATGAGCGACTTCTAATTTAGCGGATCAGCCGGCAGTTGGCCCCCAACCGGTAATGAGCCCATGACCAAAAACCTCGGCAATGCCAAACCCAGCGCTCCCGCCAAGGAGATAAATCCCTCGCTGTTCGGCAAGGCGACGCCGGCGCTGTTTCCCTTGGTGGTCGTCGCGCTCGGCTATGTCGTCGGCCGGCATTTCTTCGGCTTTTGAAGCGAACGGTTTTCCGGCGCGTTGTTGGCGGTCATCCAACGCAATTGATCCGCTCGACCAAGCCTGGTGCTGCTTTGGTCCTAGGGCCTAGGTCGTTCTTGTCCTTGGGTGGGTGCGAGCGCATCCTCCTGACAGCCGGCGGCCTCGCAAACTCCGGTCAGGCCCGGCCGCCGAAACCCAGTATCACCCCCCAAGGCTGCCGGGCCGCCAGCGCGCAGCAAATTCGTCCGCGCTCGCTTGCACCGCCACATCCACAGCCAGATCGAAGTCGAATGCCGCCGTACCGACGCGCGACGGCGCGCTTGCTTCGCTATAATCGTTTATGGATCGGAATTCAGCAATATATCGAATATCGGATGGTGCCTTTTGTACCAAAGGCCATTCAATCCGGCTTTTCGGCAACTCCCGAGCGTTCTAGATCTTATTGGACCGGAGACAGCCAATTCTTTGGCCGAAGAGCAGGAGCTGTATATGGTAACAAGCGAGCCAGACAGTGTCCGTGTAAAGGCGATCAACGATCAATGGATCGTGCGCGTCGTCGACGGTGGAAGGCTGACGCAGCAAGTCTTCGACATTCACGCGCAAGCCGAGACTTTCGCCGAGGAGGAGCGGCTGCGATTGGGCCTCCCGGGCGAGCCGCCTGCCGAGGAGCCGGCCGGGCCGCTCCGGCACGGCGGGCGGCCCCACTGACATTTCGAAGTTCCACAGCCGTCCTGCAGCACTGCCTGCGCTCTTGCGGTTTGCGCTTCGCCCGAAAATGCGGGAACAATCCGTGGCTTGGGGAGCGCCGCCGATGTGCAATCTCTACAATATCACCACGACCCAGGAGGCGATCCGTCAGTGGACGCGTGCATTGCGCGACATCTCCGGCAACCTGGAGCCGTCGGTTGACATCTATCCCAACCAGGCCGCACCGGTGGTGCGCAACGCCGCCGATGGCGGCCGCGAGCTCGCCAGGCTGCGCTGGGGCATGCCGACGCCGCCGGAGCGGATGCGCGGCAATGCCGATGCCGGCACCACCAACATCCGCAACCCGCAATATTCCCACTGGCTGCCTTATCTCGGCATCGAGAACCGCTGCGTGGTGCCGGTGACGAGTTTTGCCGAGCCTTCGCCGAAGCCCGGCGACAAGGACCCGCAAACCGGCGTTCAGAAGAACTTCTGGTTCGCGCTCGGCGAAAACCGGCCGCTGTTCTTCTTCGCCGGCCTGTGGACGCCCTGGCAAGGCGTGCGCAAGGTGAAGGAGGGTCCCGGCGACCATGAGCTTTACGGCTTCCTGACGACGAGGCCCAACGCACTGATCGCGCCGATCCACGAGAAAGCGATGCCGGTCATCCTGGCGACGCGGGAAGAAACCGAACTGTGGCTTACCGCGCCATGGCCGGAAGCGAAGAAACTGCAACGGCCGGCGCCGGACGATGCCCTGGTGATCGTGGAGAAGCCGGCGACGCAGATCAAGTTTCCGGCTGAACCGCCGGCGCAGGGGTCGTTGTTTTAGGACTGCCGTACAGGAAGGCACCGGCTCCGGGAACAACCGTCATCCTCTCGCCTTCTGCAGCACCCAGATATAGCCCTTGGGCGGATGGTCCTGGTCGATGAACTGGGTCTTCACGGCAGTGTCGTTGCGGCCGCAGCGCTTGCAGCGGAAGCGGATGGCCTCGAGCGGCTTGTTCCAGCCAACCACCTTGGCCACGTCGTTGGCCTTGAAGCGTCCGACATGGTAGCAGTGGCGGCATTCGACGACGAGCAGCATATTGGCCTTGGCCGCACGACCGACGCTGTCCATGGGCCCCGCCATCGGTCATGTCCGGTCGCGATAATCCTCGGGCAGCGGCAAGAGGCCGAGCCTGGCGGCGCGAAAATCGGGCTCCCGGCCTGCAACCACGCCCATCACTTCATGCAGCCGCTCGAGCAAACCATTGAGTCGCCAATACATTTCACCATTGGCCTTGAGGTTCAGCTGCGCCGCCAACACCGTCTGGCGCAGCTCCAGCGCATCTCGAATGATCGCCTCCGCATCCGACGGGAACAATCTGTCATAGCGGCTTTTCCGTCTGCCCACGCGGCTCTCCCTGGATATCGAGCAACCGCCCCACTTCCTGACAAAATAGGAACTCATTCCTTGGGAAGTCAATTCGTCCTTGACATTTTTGTTCCCTTTTTGTTCACTTGCTAATGAAAGCCGCCGGAGCAACCGTCATGGATCACATCGTAAGGCTGGATTATCGCCAGGAAGCCGCGCTTCAGGCGGTCGCCGAACGCTTCATCGCCCAGCACAAGGGCGACCCGGTGAAGGCGCTGAAACAGATGATCGTGCTCAACCGCCATCTGCAGGAACGCCTCGACGCACTCGGCGCGCCACGCAAGGCGGCGCGCTAGAGCATTTCACCGTTTCACGGAAACGGCGAAACGCTCTATCTCTTTTTTGACGCAATTCCTGACGGAAAACCGTGTCACACTTTTCCTGGAATTGCGCTAACCCACCGCGCGCTTGGACTTAAGCATCGGTCGCCTCATCGCGGGGAGAGCCGTGTTCCATCGCCGCTACCCAGATGCTCATCCCTGAGCGTCTCTTTCAGCCGTTCGAGCGCCGGTTCGCCACCGGCCGCCAGCTCATCCGCGATCCGGGCGAGCTTGTCATCGGCACGGCGATACTTGCTGCCCCAGGCGCCCAATGTCGCAAGCACCGGCAGAAGGTCTATCCCGGTCTCGGTCAGCCGGTAGATCGCCTTCAGCCCGTGCGTCGGGTCGTCGCTTCGGGTGAGGATGCCTTCGTCGACCAGCGTCTGCAGCCGCTCGGCCAGCGTGCGCGACGAGATGCCTTCGTCCGATTGCAGGAATTCGCGAAAATGCCTTTTCCGCGCGAAGACCATGTCGCGGATGATCAGCAGGGTCCAGCGGTCGCCGAGCAGTTCGAGCGAGAGATTGATCGGGCAGCCGGATCGTCCCTTGATGGACATTAGGATGGTTCCATTTTTAAATCACTTTACTATTGACACCATTATCGCCTTGCGTCAAATGGTTCCAAAAATAAATCGATCTGACGAGAGGAGACCGAAATGAAAAAGCTCATCCTGCAGATGCAGATGTCGGTCGACGGTTTCGTCGGCGCCGATGGGGACCACCGCTGGCAGCTCTGGGAATGGGGTGACGACAGCGCCTGGGACGAGCAATTGAAACAAGACTTCAACGCCATCTTCACCACCATCGACACCATCCTGTTGAGTCGCAAGATGGCGCAGGAGGGGTATCTGGCCCATTGGGGCAACGCGGCGAAGAAATATCCGAAGGACCCTTTCTATGCCTTCGCGCGGCGCATCGTCGAGGCGCAGAAGGTGGTGGCGAGCGACAAGCTCGAGGCTTCGCGCTGGGAGCGCACGCGCGTCGTCAGCGGCGACCTGCCGCGCGAGGTCGAGGCGCTGAAGCAAGACGCGGGTGGCAACATCGCCGTGTTCGGCGGCGCGGGCTTCGCCTCGGCGCTGATTGGCGCCGGCCTGGTCGACGAGTTCCAGCTCTTCATCAACCCGGCGGTGCTGGGTAGCGGGCGGCGCATCTTCGACCAGGGCGGCTTCGGCAGGCTAGAGCTCCTCGGCTCCAAGGCCTATGCCAGCGGCATGGTGGTGAGCCGCTACGCGCCGGCACGCTGATCGGCAGCCCCAGGGCGCAGCCTTGAATCGATCCGGCAGCGCAGCTTCCTAACTGCCTGTCTGGTCACGCCTTTCCGGCAAGCAACCGCCAGCTCCGACGTGCCGCGGTTGCGTGACCGGCCGGGCGTGTTGCCGGCCAGGCCGTGTGATCGTTGCCCATGGCGACGAACCAGCGCGCTTCGCGCGATGTCAGGCCGACAAGCACGCGGCCGGCATATTCGGCTGGCGCATCCTCGGCTGTGTCAAACACCGCCCAGCTGCTGCCGGGCGGCTCCTGCACTGCGACGAACCTCATGCGAGACCCCCGTCCCGTGAAGAGTCGCTAATATAGCAGACGCCGATTGGCGTTCCCATGACCTGGTTCACACTTGCGCACGACATTCTTGTCGAGGGTCCCATCGACGGCCCGTGCCGGCTCGAGCCGCGAACGGAACCGGTTCACGGAGATAACTGGGGCAATCAGTCGGGGCAGCCCGGGCGACGGTGCGGTAGAGCCGGGACACCGTCCAACCTGATGCATGTCGCCCAGAATTGTGCAGCGGTTCCGGACAACGGCATGCATCAAAACAAGATTTCAGCGGGCATTCGCCGGTCGCGTCGTTGGACCGGCTTTCCGTCGTGGTTGCCTGAACCTCACTGCCCCGCCTGGTCCGCGTCGGTCAGCGTGCCGAGGAAGGCGACGATGTCGTCGATCTCGGCGTCGGTCAGCGCCGGTTTGTCACCGGGTTTTCTGCCGTTGAAAGGCGGATCGGCGTTGAGGTTCGGCCAGTAAGCCTTTGGCAGGTCGTCGAATTTCTTGACCGTGCCGTCGGCGTTCTTCGGATACCAGCGGCCCGGGTCGCTGTCGCGGCTGGCGTAGAAGGCCACCGCCTCGCGCAGCGTGTGGAAATAGCCATTGTGGAAGAAGCTCTTGCGCAGCGCGACGTTGCGCAGCGTCGGTGTCTTGAACAGGCCGCAATATTCGGCGCGGCCCTTGAAGTCGGTGCGCAGCGGGCCGCACAGGCCAAGGTCGAAATAGCTCGGGTCCGCATTGGCCGGGATCGCCGGATTGCGCGGCACGGCGATCGCGATCAGGCCGAAATCGGTGAACTGCGGCGGCTCGCCGTCATTGGCGGGCTCGCTGAGATGACAGCTCGCGCAATTGCCTTTGGCCTCGTCCTCGAACAGCATGCGGCCGTGCAATTCCTGCGCCGTCAACCGCGCCTTACCGGCAAGGAAAGCGTCGTAACGGCTGGAGTAGGGATAGAAATCAGCGCTGCTCTGCTCGAACGTCCCGAGTGCTTCCACCGCGGCGTCGAAGGCGTCCCGCGGATAGTCGAGGACATTGGCCCCGAACGTCGCCATGAACGCGCCGGCATAGGGCGCCTTGCGCAAGGCGGCGACCACGGCGCCTTCGTCCTTGTTGCCCATCTCGAAGGCCGACAGCAGCGGGATCCTCGCCTGGTCCTTGCCGTGGTCAGCGCGGCCGTCCCAGGTCAGGCCGCCGGTCGGGCCGTTGTCGACGCTCTCGTCGCCCTCGTCCTCGGAGTCGTAAAAATGCTCGGTGAAGGCGGGCGCCGCCTGCAGATAGCGCAGCGACGGCACGGCGCGCAGGCCCGGCCGGTCGAGGTTCGGCCCGCCCGTCTCGACCGGCGTCGCCGAAGCCGGCCCGAAGGCATGGTTGGGGTCATGACAGGACGAGCAGGCCTGCTTGCCCGAGGCCGACAGCGACGGATCGAAGAACATCTGCCGTCCGAGCGCGGTCAGCGCCTGGGCGCGGGCAAAAGCCTCCGCCCGCGACATCGGGCCGGGGTGGCCGCCGCCCGCCGGCAAGCCGTCGGCTGGCCACAGGATGATGGTTGCGGCGAAGGCGGCGAACGTCGCGGATTTCCATCCCGTCATGGCGGTCCAGTCCGTTTGCCTTTTGCGTAGGGACGCTTTGCTACGGATTGATGACCGGCGGTTCAAGGTGTGGATCGCGTGCGCGGCAGCCCACGCTTGAGGTGGAACAGCCATTGTGCTCCACTTCCCCTGTCACAAAGGTGACAAGCACCAGCCCTAGCGTCGCCCGGTTCCTCCAGCCATTCCCCAGCCACGAGGCATCCCCAAATGACCAGGTCCTTTCTCTCGCTCTGCTTCGCCTCCACGGCGCTGGCATCGCTCACCGCCGCCGCCCAGGCGGCCCCTCCCGGTTACGACAAGATCGACACCGTCGTCGTCATCTACGCCGAGAACCGCAGCTTCGATAACCTCTATGGCGGCTTCCCCGGCGCCAACGGCCTGGCGAATGTGTCGCCCGGGCAGGCGCGCCAGCTCGACCGCGACGGCAAGCCGCTTTCCGAACTGCCGCCGGTCTGGGGCGGGCTGACCGGCAAGGGCGTCACGCCGGCGGTGACGGAAGCGCAGAGCGCGCATCTCGCCAACGCCGCCTTCGCCATCGACGATCCCAAGGGCTTCAACGAAGGCACCAACGTCGTCACGCACGACCTCTGGCACCGCTTCTATCAGGAGCAGATGCAGATCGACGGCGGCAAGAACGACAAGTTCGTCGCCTGGGCCGATTCCGGCTCGCTGGTGATGGGCCACTATGACGGCTCCGGCCTGCCGATGTGGAACATCGCCAGGAAATACGTGCTGGCGGACAATTTCTTTCAGGGCGCCTTCGGCGGCTCCTTCCTCAATCACTTCATGCTCGCCTGCGCCTGCGTGCCGGTCTATCCCAACGCCGACACCAGCCCGGTGAAAGGCCAGATCGCCGTCGTCGAGCCGGACGGCGTGACGCTGAAGGTGGCCGACAATTCGCCGGCCTCGGCGCTGGGCGGCGTGCCGAAATTCGTCAATGACGGCGCCATCACACCGGACTTCTACGCCGTCAACACCATGCAGCCGCCTTACCAGCCGAGCGCCAACAAGCCGGCCGAGGGCGGCGACAAGGCGCTCGCCGATCCGGCGCAGCCGACGACGCTGCCGCCGCAGCACGAGATCACCATCGGCGATCTGTTGTCGCTGAAGGGCATTTCCTGGGCGTGGTATTCGGGCGCCTGGCAGGCGGCCCTCGACGGCAAGAACGCCACGCCGGTGCCGAACTTCCAGTTCCACCACCAGCCCTTCAACTATTTCGCCGCCTACGCGCCGGGCATCGCCGCGCGCGCCGAACACCTGAAGGACGGCGGCCTCGGCGGCACGGAGTTCATCAAGGCGATCGACGACGGCAAGCTGCCCGCAGTCTCCTTCTACAAGCCGCAAGGCAACCTCAACGAACACGCCGGCTACGCCGACGTGACGTCGGGCGACCAGCATCTGGCCGACCTCGTCGCGCATCTGGAAAAGAGCCCGCAATGGCCGCATATGCTGGTCGTCGTCACCTATGACGAGAATGGCGGCATCTGGGACCACGTCGCGCCGCCCAAGGCCGACCGCTGGGGCCCGGGCAACCGCGTCCCGGCCTTCATCATCTCGCCCTATGCGAAAATGGGCATGGTCGACCACACGCAGTACGACACCACCTCGATCCTGCGCTTCATCACCAACCGCTACGACCTGCCGGTGCTGGCGGGCATCGTCGCCCGCGACAAGGCGCTGCGCAACAACGACCAGCCGCCGATGGGGGATTTGACGGCCGCGCTCGATCTGACGAGGTAGCGTTTTCGGAACGCGGTTCCTTGCAGCCCGCCAAAGGCGGGGGAGAGGTGGCCGCGAAGCGGACGGAAGAGGGGGGCCTCGTAGGGCGAAAAGACCAATTTGCCGGCGCCGCGCCGCCCCTCATCCGCCCTTCGGGCACCTTCTCCCCGTGAACGGGGAGAAGGCAAGTGCCGTCGCGCGCGACAGGCCCTTTCTCCCCGTCACTATACGGGGAGAAATGTCCGGCAGGACAATGAGGGGCAGCGCCGAACATTACCGGTTGTCCTCACGAATTCCGGTCCGCTATTGATGCTTGCCAGGTCGGACGAAGGACATCCCATGAGCGAGCTCAAAATCAGAACCCGCGCCACCGGCGCGCTCGCCGTTCTCCCACCGGGCGGCTTGCCGGCGGTGACGACGCCGACCGGCGGCGCGGTCGACGTGGTGACTTCGGTGAGCGCGCCCGGCTTCAGCCCGCTCGATTTGCTCCATGCCTCGTTGGCCGCCTGCATGGTGCTCAGCGCCCGCATCGCCGCCACCCGCCTCGGCGTTGCCGACCGGCTTGGCGAAGTGCGGGCGGATGTCGGCGGCGAGAAGGCGAAGGACGAGCCGTCGCGGGTCGAGACATTCACCGTCAGATTGGAGATCACCGGCGACCTCGATGCGGCGACGAAGCAGCGGATCCTGGCGGACGCCGAGGACATCTGCACCGTCTCCAACACGCTGCGCGGCGCGCCGGCACTTCACGCCACGCTCGGGTGAGGCCGATGGCGCATCTCTCCGCGATCGACTACGCGACGGCCTCGCCGGAAATCCGCGCCGAGCACGACAGGGAGCTCGCGCTGCGCGGCCGCATGACCAACATGAAGCGCATCCTGCTCCACTCGCCGGCCGCCCACCGCATCTACGCGGAATGGTTCACGTTGCGCGATCTGCTGCGGCCCACGCTCGACGACCGCGCCATCTGGCTGTTCTCGAAGGCGATCGCCGAGACGATGCGCGCCGAAGTCCCGGTGACCTTCTTCCGCCGCGCGCTGATCGAGTCCGGCCTCGACCCCGAAGCGATCGCGCCGACCGCCGACGAGGCGCTGCTGATCGCCTTCGGCAAGGCCGTCGCCGCCGACGCCAACGCCGTTACGGACAAGACCTGGGCCGCGCTCAAGGCGCGCTACGACGAGACGCTGCTGGTCAACCTCACCGCCTTCGCCGGCATCATGGTGGCGACCTGCGTGTTCACCAATGCGGTGAAGGTGGAGCTCGATCCGGAGCTGGAGGGATATCGGCGGCGATAAAGCTGCGATCTCCCCCCTTGTGGGGGAGATGGCCGGCAGGCCAGAGGGGGGCGCTGTCCCGCCGGCGTCTCCGCGAGACTGCGATCAGCACGGCCCGGCGTGAAAATGAAATTCGGAAACGTCGCGATCCTTCGCGCCCCCCTCTGCCCTGCCGGGCATCTCCCCCACAAGGGGGGAGATCAGCGCTTCGACGACCCTACTCACTTCCGCAGGAATCGGGTGGCCGTCACGCCTCCTTCGCCCCACTTTGATGGCAAGCAAGGGAGCCAACCCATGACCATCCATTCCCTGAACACCAAGCGCGTCAGCCGCTCCGCCGAATCCCGCGTCGCGGCACAAGACTGGCGCGCCCTCGTCTCCGATCTCAACGCCCATGGCTGCGCAGTCATGCCCGGCCTGCTGTCGGCGGAAGAATGCGCCGATCTCGCCGCGCTCTATCCACAGGAGGAGCATTTCCGCAGTCATGTGGTCATGGCGCGCCACGGCTTCGGCAAAGGCGAGTACCGCTATTTCCGCTATCCGCTCCCCGATCTGATCGACGGCTTGCGCTCAGCCCTCTATCCGCGGCTCGCCACTGTCGCCAATGACTGGAACGAGAAGATGAATGTGGCACAGCGCTATCCCGCTGACCACGCCGCTTTCCTGGAGCGCTGTCACGCCGAGGGCCAGACCAAGCCGACGCCGCTGCTTCTCCAATACGGTCCCGGCGACTTCAACTGCCTGCACCAGGACCTCTACGGCGCGCTCGCCTTTCCCCTGCAGGTGGCGATCCTGTTGTCAGAGCCCGGCGAGGATTTTACCGGCGGCGAGTTCGTGCTGACCGAACAGCGCCCGCGCATGCAAAGTCGCGCCGAGGTTGTCCCGCTGAGAAAAGGCGACGCAGTGATCTTCGCCGTGCACAACCGCCCTGTGCAGGGCACCAAGGGCTACTACCGCGTGAATCTGCGCCATGGCGTCAGCCGCTTGCGCTCGGGGCGGCGGCACACGGTCGGCATCATCTTCCACGACGCGAGGTGAGGCCGTTCGAGTGGCCTCTTTCGTCCGCTATGCTCCCGGCCGGCGATATCGGATCGACTTTGCCTTGCCGAGCGCCTCAAGCGTTTCCTCGACGCTGAGCAGCACTGTGGTCTCGCTGGAGGAGAGCGCGCCGCCCGCTCCGATTGCAAGCATGACGGATGCCATCGACACATTGTCCGGCGCCTCCCATAGGTTCCAGCCGTCGTGCTCGCCGAACGCATACCAGAACCCGTGCAGCTTTCCACCCACGGACTCGATGTATGAGCGGGCCGCCTTGCGTCGATCTTCGGGGTTTTCGATCATGCGCGCCCATGTCTCGGGCGTGTAGCTGAAGCGCGTAAGATACATGGCCATGGTTGACCTCCCTTTGCCAGAGCCCATCAACGATTAGCTCCAGCAGTAAGCGCTCGATTGGGCCGCGACGCGAGTCATTCCCACGGCGGCCTGTCTTCGCCTTTCGGAGGATTTCTGGGTGCTTGAGCGTCCGGAGGGCCGCCGATGAAGGAACGGATGCGGCGCTTCTGCCTCTTCCCTCGGCATGCGCCATCGCGTAAGGGCCGGCGCAATTTCCTCACACCCAAACAAGCATTCCGGATCCCTTTCATGATTCGTCTTGAAAATATCGGCAAGCAGAACGGCCGACAGATCGTCTTCATCGAAGCCTCGGCCGCCTTGCAGAAGGGCGAGAAGGTCGGGCTGGTCGGCCCGAACGGCGCCGGCAAGACCACGCTGTTCCGGATGATCACCGCAGAGGAGCAGCCCGACGAAGGCCAGGTCTCGGTCGATCGCGGCGTCACCATCGGCTATTTCAGCCAGGATGTCGGCGATATGGGCGGTATGAGCGCGGTGGCGGAAGTGATGGAGGGCGCCGGGCCGGTCAGCGCGGTGGCCGCCGAGATGCGCGAGCTCGAGCACGCCATGGGCGATCCGGAACGCGCCGACGAGATGGACGAAATCATCGAGCGCTACGGCGAGCTGCAGCATCGCTTCGAGGAGCTCGACGGCTATGCGCTCGACGGCCGCGCCCGCGAGGTGCTCGACGGCCTCGGCTTCTCGCAGGAGATGATGGACGGCGACGTTTCAAAGCTCTCCGGTGGCTGGAAGATGCGCGTCGCGCTCGCCCGCATCCTGTTGATGCGGCCCGACGTCATGCTGCTCGACGAGCCGTCGAACCATCTCGACCTCGAAAGCCTGATCTGGCTGGAAAAATTCCTCAAGGACTATGACGGCGCCCTGCTGATGACCTCGCACGACCGCGAGTTCATGAACCGCATCGTCAACAAGATCATCGAGATCGACGCGGGCGCGCTGACCTCCTATTCCGGCAATTACGAATTCTACCAGGAGCAGCGCGCGCTGGCCGACAAGCAATTGCAGGCGCAGTTCGAGCGCCAGCAGGCGATGCTGGCCAAGGAGATCGCCTTCATCGAGCGCTTCAAGGCGCGCGCCTCGCACGCCGCCCAGGTGCAGAGCCGGGTGAAGAAGCTCGACAAGATCGATCGCGTCGAGCCGCCGAAGCGCCGTCAGACGGTGGCTTTCGAATTCCAGCCGGCGCCGCGCTGCGGCGAGGACGTGGCGACGCTGAAGGGCATCCACAAGGCCTATGGCAGCCGCTCGATCTATTCGGGCCTCGACTTCCAGATTCGCCGCCGCGAACGCTGGTGCGTCATGGGCGTCAACGGCGCCGGCAAGTCGACGCTGCTCAAGCTGGTGGCCGGCGCCTCCGAGCCGGACACGGGCACGGTGGCCAGGGGACCCAGCGTCAAGATGGGCTATTTCGCCCAGCACGCCATGGAGCTGCTCGACGGCGAGCGCACTGTCTTCCAGACGCTGGAGGATAATTTCCCGCAGGCCGGCCAGGCACCGCTCCGGGCGCTTGCCGGTTGCTTCGGCTTTTCCGGCGACGAGATCGAGAAGAAGTGCCGCGTGTTGTCAGGCGGCGAGAAGGCGCGGCTGGTGATGGCGCTTATGCTGTTCGATCCGCCCAACCTTCTGGTGCTCGACGAGCCGACCAACCACCTCGACATCACCACCAAGCAGATGCTGATCGAGGCGCTGTCGCAATATGAAGGCACGATGCTCTTCGTCTCGCACGACCGCCATTTCCTGGCCGCGCTGTCCAACCGCGTGCTGGAGCTGACGCCCGACGGCGTCCACACCTATGGCGGCGGCTATACCGAATATGTCGCCCGCACCGGCCAGGAAGCGCCGGGGCTGAGGGGGTAGGGGAAGGCTCTATGCTGATCCGACGCCGCTCCGGTCGTCATCCTCGGGCTTGACCGGCTTGACATGAACACAGTTGCCATGCCGTGACCTCTGCCGCAGCGCGCCACGGCGCAGAATTCTGTAACCGCAGCAACGCCTTAATGGAACGGCATGGATCCTAGGGTCCGCGCGCGTCGCTTCGCTCCTTGCTTCGCCCTAGGATGACGGCGAGGCGAGATGCGCCTCCTTGCTGGACCCGCTCACCCCTTCGCCAACCCGCGATCGATCAGCCGCGCAAGGCGCGCCGAGAAGGCCTTGGCGTCCGCCGGCTTGTCGCCGTCCAGCACGCGCGCTTCGTCGTAGAGCAGATGCGCGGCGTCTTCCTTGAACGCCTTTTCGTCTTCGCCGAGTTTCGCCAGCGCCGCGACGCGCTCATGGCGCGGGTTGATCTCGAGGATCGGCTTGGCGGCCTTGTCGAGCCGGCCGGCGGCGTTGAGCAGGCGCTCGAACTGGCGGTCGGGGCCGTGCTCGGGCGCCACGAGGCAGACCGCGCTTTCGGTCAGCCGGTCGGAAGCCCTCACGTCCGAGACGTGCTCGCCAAGCGCGGTCTTCACGAAGGCCAGGAAGGACGCGATGTCCGATGACGTCTCGGTCTCCGGCTTCGCGGCATCGTCGGGCAGCGCAATGTCGGAAAGGTCGGCGCCGCCCTGCGTCACCGACTTGAACGGCTTGCCGTCGAATTCCGGCGCCATCGTCGTCCAGAAACTGTCGACCGGATCGGTGAGCAGCAGCACCTCGACGCCGCGCGCGCGAAAACCTTCGAGCTGCGGCGAGGCCTCGAGCCGGGCGCGGTCGTCGCCGGCCATGAAGAAGATCGCCTTCTGCCCTGCCTTCATTGCCGCGACGTAGTCGGCAAGGCTGCGCAGCGCCTCGCCCGAAGCCGTCGAGCGGAAGCGCGCGAGCTTCAACAGCTGTTCGCGCCGCTCGTAGTCCTCGTAGAGGCCCTCCTTGAGCACGACGCCGAAATTCTCCCAGATCTTGGCATAAGCCTCGGCGTCGTTTTCGGCTGTTTTGGCGAGGTCGCCAAGCACGCGGTTGGTCACGCCCTTGCGGATCGCGGCGAGCAGCGGACTTTCCTGGATCATCTCGCGCGAGACGTTGAGCGGCAGGTCGGCGGAATCGACCAGGCCGCGCACGAAGCGCAGGTAGCGCGGCAGCACATCTGCATCGTCGGTGATGAAGACGCGCCGCACATAAAGCTTCATGCGGCCCTTGCGGTCCTGGTCGAAAAGGTCGAACGGCCGCGATCCCGGCACGAAGGCAAGCACGCTGTATTCCTGCCGGCCCTCGGCGCGGAAGTGGATGGTCGAGGCCGGCTCGTCATACTGGCCGGCAACGCTGCGGTAGAAGTCGGTGTATTCCTCCGGCTTGATTTCGCTTTTTTGCCGAACCCAGAGCGCGGTGCCGTCGGCGACGTCGCGCGGCTCGGCGCCGGGTTTTTCGACGAGCGCGATCGGCACCGGCACATGGCCCGACTGCGACTTCGCCAATCCTTCAAGCCGGTAGGGCGTGGTGTAGGAGGAGGCGTCTTCCATCAGGTGCAGCACGACGCGGGTGCCGCGCTTGGGCGCCGCCTCGAGCGGCGCCGGCGCGATTTCATAGGTGCCCTTGCCGTCGGAGGACCAGCGGAAGGCCTCGTCGCTGCCGGCCAGGCGGCTGATGACGTCGACCCGGTCGGCGACCATGAAGGCCGAGTAGAAGCCGACGCCGAACTGGCCGATGAGCTGTGAGTCTTCCGCCGCCTTGCCGGCTTCGACGCGCTCCATGAAGGCGCGCGTGCCCGAGCGCGCGATCGTGCCCAGCGCCTCGGCCATCTCGTCGCGGCTCATGCCGATGCCGTTGTCCTCCACGACAAGCTGCTTGTTGTCCGGGTGGGCGGCAATGGTGATGCGCGGCTTCGGATCGCCGCCCAGCAGCTCGGGCCGGCTGACCGCTTCGAAACGCAGCTTCTCGCAGGCGTCGGCCGCGTTGGAGATCAGCTCGCGCAGGAAGACGTCGCGGTCCGAATAGACCGAGTGCACCATCAAGTGCAGCAGCCGCGAGACGTCCGCCTCGAATGTCCTGGTTTCAGTTTGCTTGGTGTCCGTCGTCATTCAGAATTCCCGCGTTAGTCTTTTCGTCCGCCACGCCGGCATGCGCCGGGTTTCGATTTTCAGGCATTGTTGAGCATGCTTGAGGCACCGCCGGCGCCGGCGAAACATGTGTCCGGCACCAGAATATCGGGGCGGCCGGCGAAGGCAACAAGGGTTGCCCGATGCGTTCCGCGTCGATCTCCCGGCTTGCAGGCGTCCGGAGCGATGGCATGCGCGCTGATGCTGTTCGCCGCCAACCATCCTGAGGCAGGACACGGGCCTTGCGTCACGGTTTTTGAGCCGAGCCGGCAACCTCATGGCGACAGGATGTGACGGGTTCCTCAAAGTGGCCGTGGTTCAGGGTCCGAAGCTCCTTTCGGATGCGCGCCCATCGCTCCGGAGCGATGGGCGTCGGCGAGCGCATGGCGGCGCGGGTAGGGGGATTGCAGGATGATCCCTTGCGGCTGCTGGCGGCCGATGTTTGCGCTGAAGGCCTGAACGACCACTGGCCCGGTCCGCCTGGTGTGCATCGCGGAATGCGGCTGGCTCAGGCGCGGCGGCGGCAGCGCCCTGCGCGCCTTGACCAGGGCCTCGATCCAGGCGGCGACAGCCAGCGGCACCGGCGCGCGTCCTTCGAGCCAACGCGTCACGTCGTTGCGGGGACAATCGAGTTCCTGCGCGACGTCGCCGGCTTCCCATCTCAAGATTTTCAAGCATTCCCGCAACCGTCCTGCAATCATGGCGATCCTCTCCCATTCGCAAGGCATCGGACCACCGTCCGACGCTGTCGAAACGACCCCGCCGGCGTGGGCGAGGTCGGATTTCGGTCAGCTCCGCGCGAATGGTTCGGCCGCCGACACGTGCTGCGCGGCAAGGAACATCAGCGTCGAGGCCGCGGTCCGCCGGTTCCATCCGGCGGACTCTGCCGCGTCGAGCAGGCTTGTCAGCAGCGGCGTCAGCGCGCTTCGGCATTCGGCTTCATAAGCGAGGAATTCACTTGTCGGATGTGTCGGCGCCGGTACCGATCCGTCGCCCTTCATCACGTCCATGATGACCTCCCATCGTCATAAAACGCTCGCTCCCGTTGCCGGGAGCCGGCTATCGGCAGCGTCTTAAAAGTCCATGCCGGCGCCGGCTGGCATGGCCGGGGCGGTTTCCTTCTTCGGCTTCTCGGCCACCATCGCCTCGGTGGTGACGAGCAGGCCGGCGACGGAGGCCGCGTCCTGCAGCGCCGTGCGCACGACCTTGGCGGGATCGATCACGCCCTGGCCGTAGAGATCGCCATATTCGCCGGTCTGGGCGTTCCAGCCATAGGCGAAGTCGGTCTTCTCGCGCAGCTTGCCGACGACGATCGAGCCTTCCGCCCCGCTGTTCTCGGCGATCTGGCGGGCCGGCGCCTCAATCGCGCGCCGCACGATGTCGACGCCGTATCTCTGGTCAGGGTTGTCGACGGCCACCGCATCGAGCGCCGTGGCGGCCCTGAGCAGAGCCACTCCGCCGCCCGGCAGGATGCCTTCCTCGACCGCGGCGCGCGTAGCATGCATGGCATCGTCGACGCGGTCCTTTCGCTCCCTGACCTCGACTTCGGTCGAGCCGCCGACGCGGATCACCGCGACGCCGCCGGCGAGCTTGGCCAGACGCTCCTGCAGCTTTTCGCGGTCGTAGTCCGAGGTGGTCTCCTCGATCTGCGCCTTGATCTGCGTGATGCGGCCCTGGATCTCCTCCTTCTTGCCGGCGCCATCGACGATGGTGGTGTTCTCTTTCTCGATCGAGACTTTTCTGGCACGGCCGAGCATCTCCAGCGTGACGTTCTCCAGCTTGATGCCCAGATCCTCGCTGATGGCGGTCCCGCCGGTCAGGATCGCGATGTCCTCCAGCATGGCCTTGCGGCGGTCGCCGAAGCCCGGCGCCTTGACGGCGGCGACCTTCAGGCCGCCGCGCAGCTTGTTGACGACCAGCGTGGCAAGCGCCTCGCCCTCGACATCCTCGGCGATGATCAGCAGCGGCTTGGCGGACTGCACCACGGCCTCCAGCACCGGCAGCAGAGCCTGCAGGTTGGAGAGCTTCTTCTCATGGATCAGCACATAGGGGTCTTCCAGCTCGACGCGCATCTTATCCTGGTTGGTAATGAAATACGGGCTGAGATAGCCGCGGTCGAACTGCATGCCTTCGACGACTTCCAGCTCGGTCTCGGCGGTCTTGGCTTCCTCGACGGTGATGACGCCTTCGTTGCCGACCTTCTGCATCGCTTCAGCCAGGAAGCGGCCGATCTCTGCATCGCCATTGGCCGAAATCGTACCGACCTGGGCGATCTCGTCATTTCTGGTCACCTTGCGGGCGTTGGTCTTCAACTCCTGAACGATAGCCTCGACGGCTTTGTCGATGCCGCGTTTCAGGTCCATGGGATTCATGCCCGAGGCGACGGCCTTGGCCCCTTCCTTGACGATCGCCTGGGCAAGCACGGTCGCGGTCGTGGTGCCGTCGCCTGCGATGTCGTTGGTCTTCGAAGCGACTTCGCGCACCATCTGCGCGCCCATGTTCTCGAACTTGTCCTCGAGCTCGATCTCCTTGGCGACGGTGACGCCGTCCTTGGTGATGCGCGGGGCGCCGAACGACTTGTCGATGACGACGTTGCGGCCCTTTGGACCGAGCGTGACCTTCACCGCGTCGGCGAGGATGTTGACGCCGCGCAGCATGCGTTCGCGGGCGTCGGAATGGAATCTCACTTCCTTGGCAGCCATTGGATCACTCCTTCAATAGGCAGCTTCATGACTGGATTCGATAAAGCGGCGGTCAGGCGGCTTGCTTGACCGTCGCGGTCTGCTCGATCACGCCCATCACGTCGCTTTCCTTCATGATCAGCAGGTCTTCGCCGTTGAGCTTGATTTCGGTGCCGGACCACTTGCCGAACAGGATGCGGTCGCCGACCTTGACGTCGAGCGGGACGAGCTTGCCGCTTTCGTCGCGCGCGCCCGCACCGACGGCGATGACTTCGCCTTCCTGTGGCTTCTCCTTGGCAGTGTCGGGGATGATGATGCCGCCGGCCGTCTTTTCCTCGGCCTCGATGCGGCGGACGAGTACGCGATCATGCAATGGACGGAACGTCATGTCGTTCTCCTTCAGGACAAGATTGCGAGAGGTCCGCTCCGGACCGGCAGGGCCGGAGCGGGGCCCGCGCGACCGTTTCGGCATCGCGCGCATGTCGAACTAATTTTGCCTCCTTCTACTTTCAAGGGGCGACGCAAAATATTTTAGCACTCTCCGCTGTAGAGTGCTAACAAACTGAAAACATGCGGTTAATTCGACCGGATTGAGAGGATGAGGGACGTGAAATTCCGCGCCGCGGCGGTTGCGGGGCCGCTGAAAAATTGGACCCGAAACAGGGAGTTTTTTGGAGACGGAGGACAGGAATGGACCGAGGTACTTTCGTCGATCATACCTTCCCTTGCTGCCGAAATATCGGCCCTTCGCTCCACCGGTTGCTGTCGCCGGCCAGCCATTTCCAGCACACGCGGGACATCCTGGAGGGCGGCTCCTCGACGTTCAGGAAAAGCTGGCGAGGACGCGTGAAAAGGCAGGAACCGGCTGACGCCGGAAACCCTGTCATGGCCTTCATTTTCCTCATTCCTTTGAAGGCTTCCCGTACGGAACGTTACGCGTTAAATTAGCAGTTCGTTAAGTAATTTGGCGGGTGTGTTTAAGCGTAAGAGGTGCCGGTATGAATTTGAAATCCCTGATCAAGCGGGCGGAGGACGTAGACAAGGAATTCCAGGAGCTTCAATCGGATCTGGCGGAGGCTTTCGAGGACTGTCTTGCGGCGGACGAACAGACCGCCCTTGCCGCGAGTGCCACCGACGAGGGGGAGGCGCGAAGCGCAGAGGACCCGCCCGGCGAGGCTCCGCCGGATGCGACGACATCGCGACTGACGCCGCATACCCAGACGCGACTGGCCGCCCTCGAGGCCGTCGCCGGGCTTTTCCGTGACGGGCAGGGCCATCTGCAGGAGATCGAGGCGAGACTTGCCGAGATCGCCACCGCGCATCGGATGACGCGCGAGGTCCTGAACGTCCTGCATCGCGACACACTGCGCGCCAACGAGCTGGAGCTCGCGAATGCCACGCTGTCCGCCGAGCACAAGAGCTTGTCGGAACAATTGCTCGACCTTACCAGGAAGCAACGCGAGCGCGACGGCGCGGCCGAGGCATGGCATCAGCGCGAGGCGAGCCTTGTCCAGGATCGGGAGTCGCTGCGCGAGGCGCTGGCGGCGGTGCGGCTGGAACTGGTCGAGATGAGCAACGAGAGCGTCAGACGCGATGCGGAGTTCGGCGAGATCGTCAAGACGTTGACCGCCAAGACCGTCGAAGCCGACCGGCGCGCCGCCGAAAACAAGCAGCTGCGCGAAAAGCAGGTCGGTCTTTCGATCGACCTCGAGCAGGCGCAGAAGCGCGAGGTCGAGGCCCGGCACAAGTTCGACGAGTTCGCGGCCATGCACGCCAATGAAACCGCGCGCATTGCCGACCTCATGACCCAGCTCGGCGGCCACGAGAAGGAGGAGGCGCGGCTGCAGAAGTCGCTGGATGCGACGCAGGCCAAGCTTGCCGAGGTCATGGAGGCAGCCCGCATCGCCGAAAGCGATGCCGAAGCCGAGCAGGCGCGGAGCCAGGCGGAGCTGCGCGGCCTGCGTTCGGAGATACAGGAGCTGCAATCGCGGCTGGAACGCGCCTCCAACGACAAGACCGAAGCCGTGGCCGAGATGACCAGGCTCAGGACGCAGTTGAGCGATGCCGTGACCGAACGGCAGGTCGCCGAGGAAAGGCTGACCGTTCTCAGGAACGAGAACGAAATGGACAGGAAGAACCTGTCTTCGGTCAGCGCCAACCTCTCGCAGCTTTCGCTGCAGCAGGCGTCCGAGCAGATCCAGCTCGATATCCAGAGGCAGGAATGCGAGGACTTGCGCGCCGAGATCGTGACCCTCAACGCGCGCATCAAGGAACTGCTGCCCTATGAGCGCCTGCACCGGGTGACGGATGCGAGGGCCCGCCAGGATGTCGCGCCCGCAGCCAACGGGCACGTCGCCAATGGGCATATCGTGGAGCCGGCGCGGCCCACGGCTCGGCGCCGGCGCAAATTAAGGGCGGCGGCTGCAAGCTGATACCCGCTTTGCCCGAAAGCGCGAAGCGGCACTGGCAAACGATCAAGCCAAGGCGCTGAATCCACTTCAGCGCAGGCGTTGAACCGCTCCGGCCCTACTTGCCGGCCATGGCGTCGGCAAGGTCCTGCGCCTGCTTGAGCAGCGCCGCGAAGGAAGGCTCGCCGGGCAGGCGTTGGGCCATGCAGGCGCGGTAGTCGGCGTCGCCCTTTTCCCAGGCGGCGTTGGCGGGATCGGATGCCTGCGGGCCGTTCTGATCCGACCCCTGATCCGCCTGCTGGGCTTTCTGCGCGGCGGCTTCGGCGGCGGCCCAGATCGAATCGCAGGCCGCGATCTTCGGCACCGCGGGCGAGGTGGGGGCCTCGGCGATCAGCACGCGATCGCCCTTGACCACCACGACGACGACGTGCTGGTCGTAGATCGGCCCGACATCCTGCGTCCAGCCGCCGAGCCGGGCGATCACCGCGTCGGCGCCGTCGGGCTTGTTCAGCGAAAAGTCGAGCGTGCCGGAAAACGCGGCGTCGCTGCCGATGGCCTGGGTGTAGAAATTATCGAGCTTCAGCGCCGCGCCGAGGTCGGCGGGCAATTTGAAATCCGCATCCGTCTCCACCGACTTGGACTTCAGCCAGCGCTCGGTCAACCCGCGCGTCGAGGCGACAATGCTCGGGCCGCCATCGCTCTGGGAGTATCTCAATCCGTCCAGCATGCCGAAGCCGATATCGGAGGCGTTGAGGCTTTGAAGGTTGATCGTGCCGGTGGTGGGAAAACCCTTGACCGAGAGCGGGCCGAGAATGGTGGCGAGCCGCTGCTGCAGGTCGGCCAGCGCCTTCTCGTTCTGGGCATCGATGGTTTCGATCGCCGTGTTGGCGCCTTCCTGCGCGGTGATGTCGGCAATCGCCTTGTCGCGCGCCGCGATATAGTCGTCCTCGGGCGCGGCCGCGAGTGCCGCGCTGCCCGCCAGCGCAAAGAGAAGCGTTAAGACCAACCGCATGCTGCAACCCCAATGTAGCGATCAAAAGCCCTTGGGAGCCATCGCCGGACTTGGCGGCTTTTGCGTGGCGGAAATCAGGGCGGGAGCAAATCTTTATCTGCCTGACGCTTCTCCACCTCGGCCTTGCGCAACAGGAACCGCTGGATCTTCCCGCTCGGCGTCTTCGGCAGTTCGCCGACGAACTCGACCTCGCGCGGATAGGAATGCGCCGACAGCCGCTTCTTCACATGCTGGGCGAGTTCCTCGGCGAGCGCCTCGCTGCCCTTGAAGGCCGGCGCCAGCACCACGAAGGCCTTGACGATCTCGGTGCGCTGCGGATCGGGCACGCCGACCACCGCGGCCTCGTTGACCGCCGGATGCTCGATGAGCGCGCTTTCGACATCGAACGGCCCGATGCGGTAGCCGGACGAGGTGATGACGTCGTCGGCCCGGCCGATGAAGGAGACGGAGCCATCCGGCTCATACTCCACCGTGTCGCCGGTGCGGTAATAGCCGCCCGCGATCGCCGGCGTCTCCGCCTGATGGTAGCCGTCGAACCAGCGCAGCGGCGAGTTGGCGATATCGACCGCCAGAACGCCGGGCTGGTTGGGGCCGAGCTCGTTGCCTTCATCGTCCAGCACCACCATGCGGTATCCCGGCATGGCTAAGCCGGCAGAGCCGGCGCGTACTTTATGGGCGAGCCCGTGATGGTTGTTGACCATCATGCCGTTCTCGGTCTGACCGTAATGGTCGTGGATCGGGGCCGCGAGGTTGGCGTCGAACCAGCGGATCACTTCCGGGTTGAGCGGCTCGCCGGCGCTGCTTACCACCCGCAGCCTGCCTTTGACGCGGGCCGCCGCTTCCGCGCCTTCAGCCATCAGCAGGCGATAGGCCGTCGGCGAGCCGGCAAGGCTGGTGACGCCAAGACGCTCGATGATGTCGTAGGTCGATTTGGCGTTGAAGGCGCCTTCGTAGAAGGTGGTGGCGATACCGAGCTGCAACGGCCCGGTGATGGCGTAGTAGAGCCCGTAGGCCCAGCCGGGATCGGCGATGTTCCAGAAGATGTCGTCGGGCCGCAAGCCGATCGCGTCGCGCATGTAGGCGCCGAAGGCAAGCAGCGCGCTGAGCGGCACCGGCACGCCTTTCGGGTGCCCTGTGGTGCCGGAGGTCGACATCATCATGAACAGGTCCGAGCCTTTGCGCATCACCGGCTCGCAGTCGGGAGAGGCGGCGGCGAGCGCCGCCCGGAAATCGATGTCGCTGGCGGGCAGCGTCTCGCCCGCGCCGAGGACGGTGGCGACGCGCGGGCGGTTTTCCACCTCGTCGAGCTTGCCGCGGTTTGCGGAGTTGGTGACCACTAGCTTCGCCTTGCTGTAGCCCAGCCGATGCTCGACCGCCTTCGGGCCGAAAGCGGTGAACAGCGGCTGGTAGACCGCGCCGACGCGCCATGCGCCCAGGATCAGCGCCACCAGCTCCGGGATGCGCGGCAGCATGCCGGCGACGACATCGCCGGGCCGCACGCCGAGATCCTTCAGCATCGTGCCGACCCGGCCCGACATGGCGGCGAGATCGTCGAACGAGTATTCGCGCAATTCGCCGGCGGCCGAGATCGCCCGCAGCGCCAGCCGGTTCTGGCCGGTATAGCGGCCGCAGCATTCGACATAGGCGTTGATGCCGGTGGCGGGATCGCCGTGAAGCCGAGCGATCTCGTCCTCGATGCGGAAGCGCTCGACGGCGTCCTCGTAGCGCGGCAGCGCAGGCGCTTTGGTCATGGCAATCCTCCCTCGGCCGGACGCCACCTCCCCATGGCGCTGGTTGATGGGAGATTGCCTGAAAACACGGCGCGGGTCGATGACGACCGCTTCGTGACCAAGGCCGCCCATCGGACGGCCAGGTTGCGAGGTCTGGATTGGAATCACAAACTGACGTTACACCTCGGACTGTTGGATTCCGGCTGCATGGACGACGACGTTGAAGTCCTCGGTGGGGCCAGGCGGGACGAAATAGCTGGTGAAGAGGTCGTAGACAGCTTCGCTCACCTCGAACGGGTGCTTGCCATTCGCATTTCGTTCCCGAAGCCGCTGCTTGCAGATCATGTCTGGAACATCAAGGAAATGAAGCTCATGGGCTACTCGAGCTTGATCGACCAACGAACGCATCCAGTTTCGATATTCGACGGTGTTTGCCGGGAAATCGAGAACAACAGAAAGGCCTGTGCGCAAGATATCAACAACATGCGGACCCATTGCCGCGCGAAGGCGCGCAGAAAGATCGGCGTAGTCGCCGATCGTATGCAATTCATCCAAAAACAGGTTCGACATCCAGTGATCTTCGCTGATTAGCAAGGTCGCCGGGCGCACCGCCAGGCGACGTGCAAGCGTCGATTTTCCCGCGGCAATCTTTCCGCAGAGGAGGTACAAGGTGGTCACGTGAGCCGGATCCGCGTTCGAAGGCTCAGAGGCGAGAAGTATCTGAGGTCCGCCAAGATAGCCCATTCATGGATTCCGAGCTCCTGGAGCATTACGACAGTGCTACGGAGATAGGAGGCGCAAGTTCCAGAACGACCGGCGGCACGTACCAGGCGTTGGGCTTTTTCCGCACTACGCCGTTTCCGGGGAGACGCGTGCGGTCGCGGCCTCTGGGCAGTCCATATGCGACAAGTGGAGCATTTCGCCCTGCCGCCGGCATGGGCAAACTGCCCACCCGACTTGAGGGCGGCATTCGTTAGGGGCTCGTTGCCGGTCACCTAGAGATCTGTCTGGTCGGCAGTGTCGATACTTTGGTCATGTTCCCACCAACCCGTCGGCCTAATCATTCGGGCCCGCAGTATAGCACCGATCGGCACAAAAATGATGTCGTCCGCGCCTCGTCGGCCGACACGCATTTTGCCTTCCTTCACCTCGCCGCGATCAGAATGCGTCTCCAATGCATGTCGCCCAGAAGTGCGCAGCCGTTCTGGGACAACGACATGCATCAAAAACAAAGACTTTAAAGCGTCGCGTGTTTCCGTTTCAAGCGCGACGCGCTTTAGGCTCGATTATTCCTCGATCGTAGAAGTCCGCTCTACCTGCACGTCGACGCGCGCAGACGTGTCCCTCTCCTTATCACCCGTCCGCAGGCCGACATACCGCGGCTTGTTGCTCAAGAAGATAGCGGCCGTGGTTTCAGGGGCAGATCTGCCGCCAGACAACCAAAGCTGTTCTTCTCGGAAACACCCGTGATAGACGTAACGTGGCAAAGTCGTGCACTGCTCCTCGGCTCTCGAAGAGCAAACAAGAACCATCGCCAATATCGATGTTCCGATCGCCAAGGTCTTCATCGTGGCCTCCTCACCACAGTGCATTCGACTTCCAACAGCTCATCGCATGTCGATAGTGCTGGCGCTTGAGTGTGAAGACGCCTCTCTCCTTCCGGCGCTTGCACGCTTTGGTCACAGCGGGGAAGCTGGTAGCGCATGCGCGCCTCGCGAGGCTGGAACGTCGCGACGCGAAGTACTTCTGCGAAGATGTCCACAAAGTCCGACATGGCTCATCCTCCTTTCTGGAGGTATTAAGCTGCGGCTGGCTTCGCGCCTCAAACGAGTTTACCGTCCAGCTCCGATAACGTGGGGTTATGCTTATGAAGCGTGGCCGGCTGCCGTTGACGGCATTGCGGAGCTTCGAGGCGGCAGGTCGCCTGCTGAGCTTCAGCCGCGCCGCCGAGGAACTGTTGGTGTCGCAGGCGGCGATCAGCCGTCAGGTCCGCGAACTGGAAGCCCTGATCGGCAAGCCCTTGTTCGAGAGGCTACCTCGGCGGGTCGAACTGACCGGAACCGGTCGCTTCCTTTTGGATCAACTAACCGCCAGTTTCGACGAGATCGACCTCAGGCTTTCGCTGATCCTCGCTGAGGCTGCCCGAGCCGTGCTTCGGATCAGCGTCGAGCCGACATTTGCAAACGGATGGCTGGTTCCGCGTCTCGCCCGCTTTCGTGAGCAGCATCCTGACGTCGACGTCTCGGTCGATACGGACATACGGCTGGTAGAGTTTCGCAGCCACGAGGCAGAGCTAGCGATCCGCTGGTCAGCAACCGCTCGATCGTGGCCGCGAACGGAGGCTCGGCATCTCTTCGACTGCCTGATAACACCCGTTCTCACACCGGGCTTACTCGCATCCGGCCCGCCGCTTCGCTCGCCGGCGGACCTGCGCCATTACATTTTGCTGCACGATTTCGACCGGAAGTACTGGGCAACGTGGTTCCAAGCGGCCGGCCTTCCAGACTTCCCGTCGCTGAAGGGCCCGATCTACCCTTCCGGTGCGCAGGCCATACAAGCCGCCAAGCTCGGCCACGGCGTCGCTCTCGCCGATATGGTGTTTGACAGCGAGGATCTTCGGCTTGGTACCCTCGTGCCCCCCTTCGCGATTGAAGTGTCCGACGGTGCTTATTGGCTCGTCGCGCGCAGTTTCCGAAGCCTGAGCCGCCCGGCCAGCGCCTTTGCGGAGTGGACTATGCAGGAACTGGCGGCCGGGACGAAAGCCTGGACGGGTGCGGCGACAAACGCGTGACCGGAGTTGTCGGCCGTCAGTCGATGGCATGGGCGGGGCTGGGCGTGAGACCCAGTCATCCGATCCCACACCCATGTGGCGCATCTCGCTGCCGCCGGAAGAGATTGCATGGAAAGACGGCTGCGGTCGATTGCGGTGAAAGTCGCGGGAGTGCGTCTTTCTGCTCGTTTAAGGCAGGCGCAACCCTTGAGCCTCCATGTGGCGCCGCGCGGCGAGGTTTGTTCTGGCATCACGACGCCTGGCCATGCTGGAGCAGCGTGAAGCAGTCGACGCTGCCCGACTTCGACTGCGCAAGCACCGGTTTTGCTCGGTCGATCCATTCCTGGTGCGACCTGGCGTCGGCCTCGATCGCCTCGACCGGCGCGAGTTTGACGAAGCCGCGTCCCTGGCTGAACAGCCAGCACGCGCGGCCGAGAAATTGCCGGCCGCGCAGTCGAAGGAGATCGGCATCATAGAAGATGTCGAGCACCTCCTGTTTGATCTTGCGCTCCTTTTCCGGACTGGCTACCGCGGTCTCCACGGGCTCGCCGCCAATCGCGTCCTGCAGGTCCTTGTAGTCGAGGACGAGCTGTGTGGTGGCGTATTTGATCTCGCTCTCGTCGCGCACGATGTTGAACCACAGCTTGGGGTCGAGCTCGTTGACGACGAACGTCGTTTCGAAATCGCGCGACAGGTTCAGGATATCGAAGTCGCGCAGATCGATATCGCGTTCGACCAGGAGGATTTTCGCGACCTGCTTGCCGAGCTCGGCTCCCTGCGCGCTCACCGCTGCGTTCTTCCCGCCAAGGTCCGGACTGACATAGGCGCCGCCTTCGTCCAGCACGTCGTCGAATTCGCCGAGCGATGCGACAACGGGCGCGCCGCGCGCGATGCGACCTGCAAGCTTGGCGAGCACCTGCTGCAGCTCGGTCTCGCGTTTGCGCTGGTCCTGATAGTTCTGCTGGAAGAAGAAGATGAACAGCGAGACGCCGATGCGATCAGGATCACGCCAAGCTGCGAAAAGATGTTGCGGTAATATTCCAGCAGCTTTTCGCGGTGGCGCACGTCGTCGCGCACGCTGTGGGCCACGCGCAGGTTGACGAACAGCGAGAGTATCAGCAGTCCCGCGCCAACCAGGATCAGCCCGCCGATCAGGAGGTAGCCATGGCCCGCGCTGAAATCCATTCGTGTCGCCCCAAACCCCGGATAGCGCAGATTAATAGCGTTTCGCCAAAACAACTATCCGAATGGCAGAGGGCTGGTTGCGAGGCGGCGCGTTTACCCGCCCGCGGCAACGGCGGCGGTTGACCCCGCCCGCCATCCGGCCGATACCCCCGCAAACCGCCCCGAGACCTCCAATGACCTCAGACGCCAATCTCGAGCAAGCCGCCGCGCCCGACGCCGCCTGGCAGGACGAAATCCGCGCCGGCCTTCGCCATGTCCGCGACCTCGCCGCGCTGCCGCTTTCGCCCGCCGAGCGCGCCGCCGCGCAGGAGGCCGCCGCCGCCCACAAGGTGCGCGTTCCAAAGCCTTATCTCGACCTGATCGACTGGAACGACCCCGACGATCCGATCCGCGCCCAAGTGATCCCGTCGCCGCAAGAGCTCGTCGCCGCCGAAGGCGAGCTCGACGACCCGATCGGCGACCACGCCTTCAGCCCGGTGCCGCGGCTGACGCACCGTCATGCCGACCGCGTGCTTCTGTTCCCGACCTATCAATGCGCGGTCTATTGCCGCTTCTGCTTCCGAAAGGAGTCGCTGACCTCGATCGGACGCGGCTACACGCGCGAGGCGCTGGAGCCGGCGCTGGCCTATATCGCCGACCACCCGGAAATCCGCGAGGTGATCCTGACCGGCGGCGATCCGCTGTCGCTGCCGGACAAGGCGCTGCAAGAAATCCGCGCCCGGCTGGAGGCGATCCCGCATCTGCGGCTGTTGCGCATCCACACGCGCGTGCCTGTGGCGCTGCCCTCGCGCGTCACGCCCGGTATGGTCGCGGCGTTGCAGGGCCGGCTGATGGTGAGCGTGGTGACCCATTTCAACCATCCGCGTGAGATCACGGACGCGGCCGAAGCGGCCTGCCGCGCGATGCGTCAGGCGGGTTTCGTGCTGCTCAACCAGAGTGTTCTCCTGAAGGGCGTCAACGACCATGTCGAGGTGCTGGAGGAGCTCTGCCGCGAGCTGATCTATCGTCTCGGCGTAAAACCCTATTACCTCCACCATGGCGATCTCGCGCGCGGCATGGCGCACCGCCGCACCACGATTGCCGAGGGTCAGGCGCTGGTCGCGGAGCTGCGCCGGCGCCTCTCCGGCATCTGCAACCCGACCTATGTCATCGACCTGCCCGACGGCGGCGGCAAGGTGCCGCTGGCGGCGAGCCACGTCGAGGGATGCGAGGACGGGACGTGGCGCATCCGCGGCCAGGACGGGAAGGTGAGGGACTATCGCGAGGTGGTGAGGTAGCCGCTTTTTTCGCCCCCTCGAACAGGCGCAAGGAACTCCAACCCGCGCCCCGCATTCTATGAGCGGGGGCTGAAGGAGCGCCGCGTGAAGGCTTTGTTGGGAATTGTCGGCGGCTTCGTGCTGACGCTCGCCGTGTTCGCCAGCGGGCTCGCCTTCGCCACCTGGCTGCTGGCCGCCAAGCCGGTGCGCCAGGCAACGCCGGCGATCGGCGTTTCCGAGCTGTGGACGAAGGATGCCCAGCCGGTCGATCCGCAACGGCAGAACCTGCAACGCATTCCCGCCCGGCAGGCAGCGTCCGCCGAGCCAGGCGAGCCGGCCAAGGCCGATAGCGGAGCGCAGACCGCGGCGCTGGCGCCGCCCGTCGAGCCATCGCCTCCGCAACCCGCCGCCACCCAGCCGGGCCAGCCCGCGGCCGAGCCCGACGCGGCCCAGCCTTCCCAGCCGGCCACGCCCGGTCAGCAGGCCCAGCAGCAACTGCCCGTCGCCCATCTCGACTGGTGCGCGAACCGCTATCGCAGCTACCGCCCGGAAGAAAACAGCTACCGGTCCTACAGCGGCGAGCTGCGTCCCTGCATCTCGCCCTATTTCGATCCCGGCGGTGCCGCCTCGACCGATGCGCGCCAAAACAGTCAGGCAGAGGATAAGGCCGGGATACCCGACCAAGACGAGGTGACCGACGACCAGGCCGAGATGGAAGGCTACGCCCCCACGCGGGACGGCTACGCCACCACCTATGGCGGCCCGCCGGAAGAGATCACGCCTGAGCAGGAACAAGCCTGGAGCGGCCGTCAGTTTTCCAGCGACCACATCGACGCCTGCTTCAGCCGATATCGCTCCTACGATCCGCGGGACAATACCTACCAGCCCTATGACGGCGGCCCGCGCCGGCAATGCGAGTAGAGGTGGCGCGTCTTCGGTGTTTGTCTAAAACGTCTGCGATTGGCGAATCCGCCGGCGACAGAGTTTCCCTCTCCCCGTCACTATTCGGGAGAGGATGTCGGCAGGCAGGTGAGGGGCAGCATTGTCCTCCGAGAGCTTGCACCTCGCTGCGCGCAGCCGCCAAGGTCTGCGCCGCCCCTCATCCGCCCTCCGGGCACCTTCTCCCCGTGAACGGGGAGAAGGGGATGCCGCCTCGCTAATTCAGCACTCTCCCGTCGATCTCCGAAACGCTCCTTGTCCCCGTCAGCGCCATGGTGACCGACAGCTCCTTGCGCAGGATCTCTATCGCCGTCGCCACGCCCGCCTCGCCGCCGGCGCCGAGCCCGTAGACATAGGCGCGCCCGACCAGGCAGGCCCGGGCGCCGAGGGCCAGCGCCCGCATCACGTCCTGACCCGAGTGCACACCGCCGTCGAACAGCACCTCGACCTCCGAGCCCACGGCCTCGGCGATCCTCGGCAGCATCGAGATGGTCGATGGCGCGCCGTCGAGTTGCCGGCCACCATGGTTGGAGACCACGATGGCGTCGGCACCCGCCTTGCCGGCGGCGCGCGCGTCGTCGACGTTGAGGATGCCCTTGATGATCAACTTGCCCGGCCAGAGGCTCCTGATCCACTCGACGTCGCTCCAGTTCAACGCCGCATCGAACTGATGCGCCACCCAATCCGCCACCGCCTTGACACTGTCCGCGCCCTTCACATGGCCTGCGAGGTTGCCGAAGGTCCAGCGCTTGGCCGTCAGCATGCGGGCCGTCCAGCCGGGCCGGCTGGCGATGTCGAGGATCGTGCGCGGCTTCAGCGCCGGCGGCACCGAAAGCCCGTTCCTGACGTCGGCGTGGCGCTGTCCCAGCACCTGAAGGTCGACGGTGAGCACCAGCGCGCTGCAGCGGGCGGCGGCGGCGCGCTCGACGAGCGAGCGCACGAAGCCCCGGTCCTTCATCACATAGAGTTGGAACCAGAACGGCTTGCCGACTGCCTCGGCGACATCCTCGATCGAGCAGATCGACATCGTGCTCATGGTGTAGGGAATGCCGGCCGCCTGCGCGGCGCGGCAGGCGAGGATCTCGCCATCGGCCCATTGCATGCCACCGAGGCCGATCGGCGCCAGTGCCACCGGCAGCGACACCGTCTCGCCGAGGATCGTCGTTGCCGTGTCGAGCTGCGAGACGTCGACCAGCACGCGCTGTTTGAGCGTGATGCGCTCCAGGTCGGCGCGGTTGGCGCGCAGCGTCTGCTCGGCATAGGAGCCGGCTTCGGCATAGTCGAAGAAGACGCGCGGCACACGGCGGCGGGCCGCCCGGCGCAGGTCCTCGATGCAAGTCATGCCTTTCAAGGACTGCGGCGCCGCCGAGGATATCGTGACCCGGTCGGGCATCGTCACCATCCCGGTCGGGATATCGAGCGCTGTGGGGACTACTCTTTCCATCGTCGTCCTCCCTTGGAATATTAGCAAATGCCGATATTGAAGGCCTCGCCCGTCCTGATGTAAATTCACTAGCGAGTATACTTTCAACGGCGGCGTCCATGCCCAGAGCGTCCGACGCGACGAAGCCCGTGATCCTGCAGGCGGCGTACAAGCTGTTTCGCCGCCGCGGCTTTTTCCGCGTCGGCATGGACGAGATCGCGGACGCGGCGGGCGTCACCAAGCGCACGCTCTATTACCACTTCGACAGCAAGGACGCGCTGCTGACGGCCGTGCTCGCCTCCCAGCACGAGCGCACCTTCGCCGACTTCCAGCACTATGGCATCGACCCGTCGGGCGACGCGGACGCGCTGATCGACAAGTTGTTCGAGGGGCTGGTCAAATGGTCGTCCAAGCCGCGCTGGGCGGGCTCCGGCTTTACCCGGCTGGCGATCGAGCTTGCCGACCTGTCGGGCCACCCCGCGCGCTCGATCGCGCGCCAGCACAAGGCGCTGATGGAGCAGCAGCTGGAAACGCTGCTTGAAAAGGCGAACGTGCCGGCGCCGAAGGCGCGGGCGCGCGAACTGTCGCTGCTGATCGAGGGCGCCATGGTGATGATCCTGATCCATGGCGACCGGAGCTACTGTGCCGCCGCGGCGGATGCGGCGAAGCGGTTGGTGGCGGTTCGCGATACTTCGTCGTCCAATCGGTGAGGAGCGGAAATCCAGACCGGAATATCGCCCGATTGCTTCGCACCCACCGCTGTCTCGCCGGCGCTTGATGGACTCCGCTGTCGTGGGCTCAGCTTCCGCAACCCTGATACAAACCTGAGACGCGACTGAAACACAGCCTCCCTGCAACCGGCATGCCCGCGAAACGCCCGAGGCCGATGGTCGAGCAAGGCCAAAATCCAGGAGCGACGCGGCGATGACACCCGACCAGATCAGGCTTGTGCAGGAGAGTTTTCGCGGAGTGGTCCCGATCCGGGAAGCCGCCGCGGCTTTGTTCTACGAGAAGCTGTTCGCGATCGACGGCAGCCTGAGGGCGCTGTTTCGCGAAACCGACATCAAAAAGCAGGGCGCCAAGCTGATGGCGGCCCTGGGCTTCGTCGTGCACGGGCTATCGCGCGCCGAAACTATTTTGCCCACCGTGCAGGATCTCGCCAGGCGCCATGTCGGCTATGGCGTCGAGGAGCAGCACTACGCGACCGTCGGCCAGGCGCTGATCGAGACGCTCGATACCGGTCTCGGCGAGGCTTTCACGCCGCCGGTGCGCGAGGCCTGGACGGCGGCCTACGGGCTGCTTGCCGGCGTGATGATCGCCGCTGCGCGCGAGGTGCAGCTGGCGGCTTGAGTTGGTTTTGGTCCCCGCGTTCGAGTGAGTGGGGGCTGAGCGCGGCGAGGCGGAGAGGGGGCTTTGTAACGCAGTTCCTCTTCTCCGCCTCCGCTTCGCCGAGCGGCGAATGGGAAGAAATCCAGCAGCGCTGCGATCCTTCACACCCCCCTCTCTGAGGGTTCCGCTTTCACTCCCGCGCCACAACCTTCCCCGGATTGAGGACATTGTCGGGATCGATCATCGCCTTGATCATCCTTGCTAAGTCCCGCTTCACCGGGTCGGCGTGGCGCTCATAGGCCTCGCGCTTCTCGAGCCCGACGCCATGCTCGGCCGAGAACGAGCCGCCGGCCTCGCGCAACCCGTCGTAGAGCACGTCCTCGATCGCCGCGTGCCGCTCATGCGGGACCGGCCCGTCGGTGTTGACCGAGATGTGCAGATTGCCGTCGGCGAGATGGCCGTAGACATAGGGCGCGTAGGAAGCGTCGAGCTTCTTCAGCCCCGCCTCGATGCGCGCCACATAGGCGTCCAGCCCGCCGCCCGGCACCGAGACGTCGAAGGAGGGCGCCATGGGGTGCGCGCGCTCGATCTGCTCGGTCTCCTCGCGCAGCCGCCACATCGCCGCCGCCTGCGCGTCGGAGCTTGCGACCAGCCCGTCGACGATGCCTGCCTGTTCCCAGATCGCCGCCAGCCCGTCCTCGAGCGCGCCGCGCGCCGCGTCCATCGAGTCGGCGCCCAGGCCCAGTACCAGCAGGCAGGGCGCATCGAGCGGCAGGGTGCCCGGCGCATAGCCAAGCCCGCGCTGCATCAGCGCGGCGAAGTTGCGCCACAGGATCTCGGCGGCGGTAAGCCGGGTGCTGGTCGAGCCCAGGAAATGCCGCACGATGCGCTGCGCGCTTTGCGCATCCGGCACGCCGACAAGCGCGGTGGCGCTCGCTCCGTTCACCGGGTCGAGCCGCACCGCCACGCGGGTGACGATGCCGAGCGTGCCCTCGGCGCCGATGAAGAGGTGCTTCAAATCATAGCCGGCGCTGGTCTTCGGCACGCGGGTGAGGTCGCGGAACACCCGCCCGTCCGGCAGCACCGCTTCCAGCCCGAGCACGCGGTGGCGCATCGTGCCGTTGCGAAACGCCATGATGCCGCCGGCATTGGTGGAAACCATGCCGCCGATGGTGGCGCTGCCGCGCGCGGCGAGGTCGATGCCCGGATCGAGCCCATGCTCAGCCGCCGCCTCCTGCAGCGCGCCAAGCGTCGCGCCCGCCTGGACGATCGCCACGCGCGCGAACGGATCGATCTCCTCGATGCGGTTCATGGCGCCGAGGTCGCAGATCACCTGCCCCTCGGACGTCGCCGCCCCGCCCGCCAACCCGGTGCGCCCGCCCTGGGCAACGAGGCCGACGCCATGCTCCGCGCAGAACCGAACCAGCGCCGCGACGCCCTCGGCATCGCGCGGCCGCACCAGAGCGGAGGCGCCGAAATTGCGCGCGTCGAAGCCGGGATCGCGGGTAGCGAGTTCGGCGGCGTCCCAGATGGTGGCGTGGGGGAGGGCGGCTCGGAGGGCGGGGAGGAGTGCGGCGGACATAGGCGGCTCCGGGAAGAGGGCGGGTTCTACCCTATAGATGCGCGAGCGCGCCGGAGTCACGCCGAATGCCGAGACGTCAGACTGCCATCGCCTAAACCGCCTGCAACGAGCCCTAACCCGCCCAGATCGAGTACCCAACCTACTGCCCGGTCGCCGGGTCCCGCGTGCCTTGGTTCGCGTATTAGGAACTTCACATGCCCGGCTCGTCCGGACCCAAGTCTCCGGCGTGCTGCGGGGCGCGGGGGCAGGCCGTGTGGCCGGCCTGCCACAAACCTTAGCCGCGCCATTTCCTTAACGGCCGCCACCCTCGAAATTAACCTTTTGTTAACCATTAGCCCGGCACCCTTTAACCATTGAGTAAGGATTCGCCTGGTCGTGACCTTCGCCGCCCCTTTGCAGAACAAATCCATCCGCTTCCGCGCCCGCTCCTTCGTCGCTTTCACGCTGACGCCGGAGGCCCCGATTGCCGACTGGCTGGAGGGGCTGGACCGCTGGATCGCCAATTCGCCGGGCTATTTCAACGGCCGGCCGGTGGTGCTGGATCTGAACACTTTGCAGCCGGGGCCGGAGGAGATCGCCGCACTGGTCGGCACGCTGGCGCGGCGCGGCATCCGCGTCTACGCCATCGAATTGGATGGCGCCGAGCTCGGGCCCGAACTGCCGCCGCTGCTGGCCGGCGCCAAGGAGGCGACCGCCGAAGGCTTGCTCGGCCGGGCCGCGCGCAAGGCGCGGGCGGAAGAACTCGAGATGGCGGTCGCCGAGGGGCGGGCCGAGGTGGCGCAAGAGGCGGCGCCTGCGGAGGTTCCCCACCTGGAAATGTCCGGCGATGAGCCGGTGGACCCCGAACTGGCGAGGCTCGAAGCGGTCAGGATCGAACCGGCCCAAAACGAATCGGCCCAAAACGAATCGGCTCAGAACGGATCGGCCCAAAACGAACCGGGAAGAACGGGCGCTCAGTCGGCCCGCCACGAGCCGTCCGCCGGCACTTTGATGATCAAGGCGCCGATCCGCTCCGGACAGTCGGTCTTCCACCCGCATGGCGATGTCATCGTGCTGGGCTCGGTCGCCTCCGGCTCGGAGATCGTCGCCGGCGGCTCGATCCATGTCTATGGCACGCTGCGCGGCCGCGCGATTGCCGGCTCGGAAGGCAATATTTCGGCGCGCATCTTCTGCCGCAAGAACGAGGCCGAGCTGCTCGCCGTCGACGGCTGGTACACCACGGCCGAGGAAATGGAGGGCGTGTCGCGCGGCAAGGCCGTGCAGGCCTTCCTCGACAATGATGCGCTGTGCGTGGTGCCGCTCGGCTGAGTTTTTGGCCGCAAGCTTCGGACCGGTTTCGCGTGCGAAGGTCATCAGTGCATGTCGCCCAAAGTGTGCAGCGGTTTTGGGAGAACGACATGCGGCAAGGACGAAAGAATGCCGCCGTGCCGTGCACGGCCAGAGAATAAAAACCGCCAATGGAGGCTGGATATATGGGTAAGGTAGTCGTGGTCACTTCGGGCAAGGGGGGCGTCGGCAAGACGACCTCGACGGCCGCGCTCGGCGCCGCCGTGGCCAAGACCGGCAAGAAGGTGGCGCTGGTCGATTTCGACGTCGGCCTGCGCAACCTCGACCTCATCATGGGCGCCGAGCGCCGCGTGGTGTTCGACCTCGTCAACGTCATCCAGGGCACGGCGAAGCTTTCGCAGGCACTGATCCGCGACAAGCGGCTGGAGACGCTCTATCTGTTGCCGGCCTCGCAGACGCGCGACAAGGACGCACTGACCGAGGAGGGAGTGGCCGAAGTCATCGCCCGGCTGCGCTCGGTCTTCGACTATGTCTTCTGCGACAGCCCGGCCGGCATCGAGCGCGGCGCCCAGCTTGCCATGCGCTTCGCCGACGAGGCGGTCATCGTCACCAACCCGGAAGTATCGTCGGTGCGCGACTCCGACCGCATCATCGGCCTGCTCGACGCCCGCACCATCAAGGCCGAGCAGGGCGAGTTGGTGCAAAAGCACGTGCTGGTGACGCGCTATGACGCGGCGCGCGCCGCGCGTGGCGAGATGCTGTCTATCGACGACGTGCTGGAGATCCTTTCCACGCCGCTGCTCGGCATCATCCCGGAAAGCCAGGATGTGCTGAGGGCTTCGAACCTCGGTGCGCCAGTCACGCTGTCGGAACCGCTCAATTCCGCCGCCAAGGCCTATCTCGAAGCGGCAAGACGCCTGGAAGGTGAGGACCTGCCGGTGGTCGTCCCCTTCGAACGCAAGGGCTTCCTCGACCGGCTGCTCGGAAGGAGGGCCGCATGAGCATACTCGACCTCTTCAAGCGGCGCACCAGCGCGCCGGTGGCGCGCGAGCGGCTGCAGCTGCTGCTCGCCTATGAGCGCCAGAGCCGCGGCCAGCCCGATCTCGTCTCCGTCCTGCGCGAGGAGATCATGGCGGTCATTGCCAGGCACGTGCAGATCGACCAGGACTACCTCCAGGTCTCGATGGAGCGCGGCGCCACCATGTCGACGCTGGAGATCGACATCCAGATCCCCAACAAGAGCGCGCAGCCGCTGGCCATGGCGGGGTGAGTAGCTGATCTCCCCCCTTGTGGGGGAGATGCCCGGCAGGGCAGAGGGGGGCGCGAAGGAGCGCCAACCTCTGTTTATGCCGGCCTCTAGAAGACTACCAGTACCGGGACGCGCCGAACATTGGCAAGGCTGGCGGGACAGCGCCCCCCTCTGTCCTGCCGGACATCTCCCTCCACAAGGGGGGAGATTGGCAGCTTTGGTGCCGCAACACTCCTGCAACACCGATAATCGGTGCAGGGGTCGGTGAGGAAGGTATGATGTCCACTCCTCTCCGGTGAAGACGCGACTGGTTCTCGAACAGGCGGGCGGCAGCATCGATGGTAAGCAGGAAACCCGCAAACAATAGACGGACCGCAACCTCAGGATCTATTCCCGGGCGGCCGTTGGCGTCGCAATAGAGATCCGCCACCTCGCCACGCAGACACAACAGATCAAGCACATGATCGACCGCGGAATGGCGATGAGGCGCTGTAGGCCACGTCGGTTCGCAAAGTATCTCCGTTCAGTCCAGGGTGAAGTTTGCTCGTATCTCGATGTCGCTCGACTGGGCTTCGGGAACGTCGTTGTCTGTGGTGACGCAGACCCGGACCGGTTGGCCGGTGCGGGCATCGACGAATGAGAATGGGGGAGAGCCGTTGTAGATATACTTATTCCCCCACAGCGAAAGCGACATGACCACCGGCAGGAGATCCTCGCCCGCGGGGGTGAGCCGGTATTCATCGCGAGCCCGGGCGCCGGGGTCACGGTAGGGGACCCTTGTGACGATCTGCGCCGATTCCAATTGTTTGAGCGCGCGAGACAGCGCCGGCGCTGAGGCCGGTATCCGATTGACGAAGTCTTCAAACCGGCTCGTGCCATAGAAGCATTCCCGCAGCACCAGGAATGTTGTCTTGGTGCTCAGCAGATCGAGCGTCTTCGCAATCGAACAGAATTCAGGACGCCACCGAGTGCGGTCGGCGAGCTGGTTCTCAACTTTCATCGACATCCGACTCTCCCCTAAATAACTATTGCGTTACCCAGATGTCTGGGGTAACTAGACTAACGGACAGGTTACCCAGAAAGGCTGGATGGCGCCATGGTCGCAGTAAGAAATGCTGTAGTGCTGGTCACCGGAGGCCAGCGCGGACTCGGCGCGGCGTTGGTCGAGGAGGTTCTGAGGCGCGGGGCCAAAAAGGTATACGTTACAGCACGCGAGCCGAAGCCGGATTCCCGCGGGTCGGTCGTCACCCAGGCGCTGGAAGTGCGTTCGTCCCAGGCAATCTCGGATTTGGCGCAAATCGCGACCGACGTGAACATCGTCATCAACAACGCCGGCGCCCTAGTGCCGGAGTCCCTGTTGACCGGTAACTTCGACGGTGTCGCCGAGATGTTCGACGTCAACGTCTATGGCCCGCTTCGCATCGCGAAGGCGTTCGCACCGATCCTGGCGGCCAACGGTGGCGGCGCAATCGTCAACATGCACTCGGTCCTATCCTGGCTCAGTGGTGGCGGCGCCTACGGCGCGTCGAAGGCCGCCATGTGGTCGTTGTCGAACTCCCTGCGCGACGAGCTGGCATCCCAGCACACGCAGGTGCTGGGCGTGCACGCCGCTTTTCTCGACACCGACATGACAGCCGGGTTGAAGGTACCCAAGACCTCGCCCGCGGTGGCGGCGGCCCGCATCGTCGACGCGCTGGAGGCCGGGGCCGCGGAGGTCCTCGTCGACGACGCGAGCGTGGCGGCCAAGGCCGCGTTATCCGGCCCGGTCGAAAATCTCAGCGTCCGCCTGCCGGTCTAAACTAACGGAGGCCAGGATATGGCGGTGAGTGGAACATCCGATGACGAGCTGGCTGCGGTCGAAGCGACGGCCATCTCCTACCTGACCGCGTTCAACCGCGCTGATGCAGCCGCCGTGGTGGCGAATTACGCCGATGACGGAGTGCTGATGGCTCCGGGCAGGCCAGCGGTCGTGGGCAAGGACGTGCTAGCCATGGTCTATCCCAAGGTGTTCGAGGCTGTCGGCTTCGACATGACCTACGAGATCAAGGAAGTCGTCCGGATGAGCGCTGAATGGGCCTTCGTCCGCAGCGCAACCGAGGGCACTGAGACGATCAAAGCAACCGGCGAAGTTCAGCCTGCACAGTATCAGGAGCTGTTCGTCCTGCGGAGATCGACGATCGGCGCGTGGCAGATCGCACGGTACTGTACGTGCAAGATCGTCCCGATGTCCTGAACGCCACCCCCGAACACACGACGGAAAGGACTATGAATATGGATTTCTTGATCACGGCGGACGCTTGGAAGAAAAAAGGGTTCGAAGCCTACCGCGCCGGGGAAGACCAAGTGGTCGCCGAGTTGCGCGCTGAAGGCGTTCTGTCGGCGGCCTATCGAAGGGCCGACGGCGGCGGCGTGTTTGGAGTTTTGCACTGTACCGATCTGGCTGAGGCGAAGGCGCAAGTGGCGCGGCTACCGTTCGTCGCCCACGGGTTCCTGGAGTTCGAGTTCGCCGAGATCGTGTCGCTGTAAGCCGGCGCAGTGCACGCGCCGTCCCGGGCCGCGAGGCCTTGGTTGACCATAAGTGAGGATGACGAATGACAATCGTGCTGGTGCACGGCGGTCCCGAAACTCGGCGGCATGGGACCTGTTGGTCGACGAACTCGTCGCACGAACCGGCGGACATCTGATCTCCATCTCCCGCTGAGGCCCCCAAACGGGGGGAGATGCCCGGCAGGGCGGAGGGGCGCGCTGTCCCGCCAGCGTCTCAGGGGGAGGCCCGGCGAATCCCCCTTCACTCCGGCTGATACAATTCATCCATGCTGCGCGCCGCCAGCGTCGCGAACGGCGCCTGCTTCTTCACCCGGCCGTGCTCCAGGATCACCAGATCGTCGCAGAACGAGATCGTCGAGTGGTGGTGGCTGATGACGATCGTCGTGCGGCGGCCGGCGCGCGATTTCAGCGTCTCCACGATCGCCGCTTCGGAGAGCCCGTCCACCGCGTTGGTGGCTTCGTCGAGGATCAATATGTCGGGGTCGCGCACCAGCGCGCGCGCCAGCGCGATGCGCTGCCGCTGCCCGGCCGAAAGGTTGACGCCGCGATAGCCGACGATGGTTTGGTAAGCTTGCGGCAGGCGCTCGATGAACTCATGCGCCTCGGCGAGCGTCGCCGCGCGGCGCGCTTCCTCGGGTGTCGCCGTGTCCTTGCCATAGGTGATGTTGTCGAGGATGGTGCCGTCCACCAGCTCCAACTCCTGGCTGGCCAGGGCGATATGGGCCCGCCACGCGACCGGGTCGATATCGCCGAGTGACGCGCCGTCGACCAGGATCCTGCCGCCGTCCGGCTCGACGAAGCGGCAGAGCAGATTGACGATCGTCGTCTTGCCGGCGCCGGAGCGGCCGATCAGCGCTGTCGAGCGGCCGCTCATGATGTCGAAGCTCGCGGCGTGCAGCACCGCCGCGCGCTGCTCCTCATTGGCATAGCTGAAGCTCACGCCGTCGAAGGCGATCCTGTCGCTCAAAGCGGCAAATGGCCGGCTGCCTTGCGGTGGCGCCGGCTTGCCCGTCGGGTCGAGCAGCCAGCTCACCTCTTCCAGCGAGCCGGAAAGCCCCTGCAACTGGCTCCAGGTCATCTGCAGCGCCCGCACATGCGGCTGCAGGCGGTAGAGTAGGATCAGGAAGGCGGCGACCAGCGGAAAGCTCAAACCCGCAAGCCAGGCGCCGATCACCACCGCCAGGAACAGCACCGCGTGCAGCACTTCGGTCAGCGGCGCCAGCGCGCCCTGGCGGTTGGCAAGCAGGAAGGCCGCCCGCCGCACGCCGTCGGAGGCCTTGTCGAACGCTGCCTTCTCGCGCGCCTCCTGGCCGAAGATGCGGATCAGCCGGCCGGCATGGACGAGATGCAGCATCTGCGAGGCCAACGCGCTGTTGCGCGCCGCCACGCTGCGGCTCGGGCCCCTGAGATGCGCCGACAGCGCCATATGGGCGGCTTGCACCAGCGCCAGGCCGAGCATCACCAGGAGCGTCATCTGCCAGGAGAACAGCAGCAGGAACACTAGCAGGATGACCGCAGCCGAGGCGCTGACGACAGCGGTGAGCATCCCCTGGATGGCGTCCGACGCCCGCCAGGATTCGTTGGAGATGATGTTGAGCAGCCGCCCTGGGCTTTCCTTCAGGAAGAAGGGATAGCCGACCGAAAGCAGCCGCTCCGCGAGCGCGCCGCGGATCGCCTGGCTGGCCTTGCCATAGATATGCGCGGTCAGCACCGAATTGGCGAAGGCAAGCAGGTTCTTGAGCAGGATAGAGCCCAGGATCGCGGCCGCAATCGCGATCAGCCGCTCGCGCTCGCCCAGTCCGGCGCCGACTTTCTGCAGCAGGGCGGAGAGGCCGGCCATGACCGTCGGCTCGCCGTGCCCCATGATGATGCCAAGCAGCGGGATGATCAGCCCGACGCCGAACCCTTCGAGCGCCGCACTTGCCAGGCCGAGCGCGACGACGACGGGCAGCAGGCCGAGCTGCCGGCGGCCGAGCGCCCGCCGCAAAAGCGACAGCGTTGGGGTTTTGCGCATGCTCATCGCGCGCCGGCCTCCGCCCTGGCTTCGGCGGCTTCCTGGCTCGGCCGTGCCTGCTGCTCCTGGCGTCCGGCGAGCACGAGCAGCATGAATTTCGCCGCGCCCGCGAGGTTCATGAGAACGATCGGCCAGTGCGACAGCCTGAGCTCCTGGTCGAAGCGCGGGCCGCCGGCCAACTCGCGCAGCGCCGCGCGGCCCGCCCAGTAGAAATGGCGCAGCAGCCAGGGCGCGCGTCGGGCATGCTTGAGACACAGCGCGCCGTTGCCGAAATGATAGTCGCGGTGCAGCCGGTCGACCGCCTTGCGGTCGCGCCTGCCATGGTGATGGAAGATCGTCATGTCGGGCACATATTCGACCGCCATGCCGGCGAGCATGGCCCGCACCAGATAGTCCGTGTCCTCGGCCGAGCGCAGCGCCCCCCCGGCGCCGAAGCGCTCGTCGAACGGGCCGATGCGGGCGGCGACGTCGCGGTGCATGGTCATGTTGCAGCCAAGCACGAAGCCGCCCGGATGGACGGCTGGCGTCAGCCGCTCGCGCCTGTCGCAGCGCTTGATGGTGAAGGGCAGGTCGCGCGGGTCGCCGATCTCGACGCGGCCGCCGCGGATCAGTCGTCTCTCGCCGCTGGCATAGTGCCGCTGCAGGTCGGCAAGGTAGTTGCGGTCGAGCCTGCAGTCATCGTCGACGAAGACCAGGATTCGCCCGCGCGCTTGCGCCACCCCCGCATTGCGCGCCGCCGCCAGCCCGGCTCGCGGCTCACGGATCGCGGCCAGCGCAATGTCGGAGGTCGCGGCGATCCGCGAAAGATATTCGGCCGTGCCGTCGCGCGAGCCGTTGTCGACCACCACGAGCTCTGCGGTGACGGCGGGATGCGCCCGGCAGGCGTCGCGGATCGATCCAATGCACGCCTCCAGCATCGCGAGCCGGTCCCACGTGCAGACGATGAAGGAAACCTGCGGCCGCCGCCTGGGCCAAGGCGGCGCCGGCGGGGCCGGGTGCAGCAGCGGATGGCGCCCGGCGTTCATGGCGCGGCTCCGGCGGTAGCGACACCTCGCCTCATGCGGCCCCCATCCGGTAGGGCGCGAGCGCGGACGCCGCCGGCGCCGATTGGAAGCGGTAGGCGACCCAATCCGCCCGTTTTCCCGCCCACATCGAGGCCTGGCTGAGCCATGGCGCCCAGGCGCCGGGGCTGAGCGCGTATTTCTCGCGGCGGCGGATGGCGTTCCATTTCGCCGTCAGCGTCAGCAATTCATGCGTCAGCGCCGGGCGTTCCTCGTCGTTGACGAGCTGGTAGAGGAAATAGAACAGGTTCAGCGCGCCAGCCTCGAAGCTCGGCCGTGTCGTGTCGGGCAGGGCGGCGATCCGCTCTTCCAGCGCGTGGATGAACCCTGCCGCCCGGCGCACGGTCTCGACGGAAACCACATCGCCGATGGCGCGCAGGTCCGAGGTGTCGTCCGCGAGGCGCTCGCGCTCGAGATTCTCGCCGACGATCCTGAGGTGCGTGCGCCGCATCTCGCTCGCGTGCCGGCTGGTCACGCTGCCGGGATGGATCCGGTAGACCAGCAGGCTCTCCTTCATCATCGCCGCCGGATAGCGGTCGGCGAGCCGCCGGAAGAGGTCGAAATCCTCGGCATGGCCGTAAGAGCCGTCGTAATGAAGGGCGGCGGCGCCGATGACCCGGCGGTTATAGACCACCGTCGGGTGCATGAAGATGGTGAAGAATTTCGCCAGCACCGGCAGGTCGAGGCGGAACACCGGATCGGGCCTGCCCCGCGCTATGCGGCCGTGCAGCAATGTGTCGACGAGTGATCCGCAGAAGCCGAGTTCCGGCCGCGCGGCAAACAGCGCCGCCTGGCGCGACAGCCGCCAGGGATAGGCGAAGTCGTCGGCGTCCATGCGCGCCACGAGTTCGCCCTGCGCGACCGCCAGACACTCGTTGAGGCTGGCGACGAGGCCGCGGTTCTCGCGCGAGATGAGGCGAACGCGGCCGTCGGCCTTGCGGCAGCGTTCGAGGATTTCCAGCGAGCGGTCGGTCGATCCGTCGTCGATGGCGATGACTTCGAGCCGGCGGTAGTCCTGCCGCAGGATCGAGCCGATCGCGGCAGCGACGAAGGGCTCGGCATTGTAGACCGGCAAAAGCACGGAGATGAGGGGCGCGCTCGCCATCATCGCCTCGCCTCCGTTCGCCGAAGCTCGAGCCCACCGGCCGTCGGGCTGATCCAGTTGGTCTCGCCCGGCGCGCGTGCGCGTCTAACGTAAGGAAAATAGCGCTTGAGGCTGTTCAAAGGCCTTTCGAACAGCACCCAGGACAGCGTGGCGGCGGCGATCGTGCCTGCGCCGGCGACCAGGAACCGGCCCGGCCCCTGTTCCGACACATCGAGCGGGATCCAGGGCTGCGCCTTGACGACATAGGCCAGGAGGATCGAATGGTAGAGGTAGACGCCGTAGCTGATGCGGCCGAGCAGAAGCAGCGGCCGCAACTCGGCCAGCCTGCCGAGCGTGCCGCCGAGGCCGGTCGAGCAGGCGGCGACGATCGCCACCATCGGCACCAGCGGCAGCACCTGCACCAGCACCCAGCGCGGCCACTCCCATAGCGAATTCGCCGGCCCAGGGTCGGACCGGACGACAAGCAGGAAGACCGCCGCCAGGGCCGGCCAGCCGAGCCGCATCCATCGCGGCACACCGGCGCCCCTGGCGTGGCGGACCGCCAGCAGGGCGCCGCCGCCAAGCGCGTCCATCGAGGCCGGCGGCAACAGGTCCCGGGCGAGCGCCGGGTCGGCCGCGACCGGCCAGTAGAAGCGGCAGGCGAGCGAGAAGGCGATGACGGCTATGGTGATCGCTTCGATGCGCCGGCGCGGCGCCAGAAGCACGATCAGCGGCCAGGCGAGATAGAACTGCTCCTCGATGCTGAGGCTCCAGAAATGGCAGAGCAACCAGGGCGTCCAGTCGTTGCGGTGTGCATACCAGAAGTTCGAGAGATAGAGCGCATGCCAGGCGAGCGACGATCTGGCCTGTTCCAGGTCGGTCAGCCAGACGAATGCCAGCACCGCGAAATAGGGCGGAAATATCCGCAGCGCGCGCCTGGCATAGAAGGACCGCAGCGCCGGTCCGGCCTCGAATGCGGCGGCGTCGCGCGCCTCCAGCAAAAGCCGTGTGATCAGGAAGCCGGAGAGCACGAAGAACAGCCGCACGCCGAGATGGCCGAGGAAGGAAGAGCCGCCGGACGCGAGAAAATGCGAATAAAGCACCAGCATCACGGCAACGGCCCGCAGCGAATCCAGCTGAATGTCGCGGGTGTTGGCCATCAGTGGCTTCCGCGGGCCGCATGTCTCCCATGATGCGAAGGAGGGATGACACGAGGCCATGCCGGCAAGCGTCGCTTGCCGGGCCCAAGGTGCCGACCGCCGGCGGCGGTCAGCGCACTGCCCACTGTCACGTGTATGACGGAATCCTCCACTGTTTTATCGCGAACGATTGTCGCCGCGATGTTGCGGCGCAACACACAATGCCTTCACGGCTGAAACAAAGTCGTGATCCCTGCGTCGAAGGTTATGAATTCCCTCAAATTTTTTTGGAGCGAAGCCTGTGGTCCTAAAATATATGGGACTTTAGTCCCGAGAGTCGGTGGATAATAATTGGTGAAGTGTGTTGAAGTAATATCCGCAACTTTCGCTAGAGTATTGGAAGCAATGTCAAAGTGCAGAGATTTGTACTCCAACGATACTGTGGGCCGTTGGTCGAAATCGCTTTGAGTTCAAGGTGTTGTGCGCTGCGGCAGTGATCTTGCCGCACTGCGGTGCATGCCTCCGGTGGAGAGCGGGGCGGCGTATGGGGCCGGCAACCATCCCTTGTCCCAGCCGACCGTCTCTCGCTGCCTCACGACAGGCGCCGCGCTTCGCGCTAAGCCCCACCGACCCCGTCGCGCCAGGACGGATATGGGAGAGGAATGCATGTCATCGCCGGCCGTCAGCTCAGCTCCCGGGGTGGGCGCCATGCCCGTGTTCGGCCTGCTTGGCGCCATGCTTTCCGTGCAGCTCGGCGCCGCTTTCGCCAAGAGCCTGTTCCCGGTGCTCGGCTCGGAAGGCACGACGATGCTGAGGCTCGCCATCGGCGCGCTGATGCTGGCGGCGGCGCTGCGGCCATGGCAGGTGCTGCCCTCGCGCCGGAACATGCCCTGGCTCGTCGCCTATGGCGTCACCGTCTGCGCCATGAACATGCTTTTCTATGCCGCGCTCCAGCGCATTCCGCTCGGCATCTGCGTGGCGCTCGAATTCACCGGGCCGCTGTTTGTCGCGACGCTTGGCTCCAGGCGCCTGCTCGACCTCGTCTGGGTGGCTTTGGCGATAGTCGGCATCGTGCTGCTTTCGCCATTTGCCGATGCCAGCCGCGGGCTCGATCCGGCGGGTGTGGCGCTGGCGCTGGCGGCCGGCGCCTGCTGGGGGCTCTACATCGTCTTCGCGCAGAAGGCCGGCGCCGAGCTTGGCGTGCGCACCTCCGCCTATGGCATGGCTATCGCCGCGGTGCTGGCGCTGCCTTTCGGCTTCGGCGCCGCGCAACCCTATCTCGGCGACCCGCACATCATGGCGGGCGCGGCCGTGGTCGGCCTGTTCTCCAGCGCGCTGCCCTTCTACCTGGAAATGCTGGTGCTGGCCCGCATGCCCGCCAAGGTCTATGGCATGCTTGTGTGCCTGGAGCCGGCGGGCGGCGCCTTGACCGGCTTTCTGTTCCTGCATGAGAAGCTCAGCCTGCTGCAATGCGCCGGCATCGCCGCGGTCATTGCCGCCGTCTTCGGCACGGCGGTCGCGGCACGGCGGCCGGTGCCGTCGCCCGCCTGAATCCGCCTGCCGGACCTGCCGCGCGCCGAGCCTGGAAGTGTGCAGCGGGTCTGCGCCGCGTCGTAAGGCTTGGCCGGCTTGGAAAAAATCGACCTCCGGCGGCAATGTCCGACCACATCCGGTGGTTGAAATCAGACTTAGGTCCTACGGAAAAGCGCAATAAGTCCGAGTGGACAAGACAAGGGTCGTGGGCCACTTCCTTATGCACAGCCGATTGGGGATGCTTATGCTGCGACATTGCCGGTGGGGTAGTGCGGCCGACGGGCCGAAGGGCTGGCGTGGGGAGATGGGGATGCGCGGAACGCGCATGGGCCGCAGGCTGGTCTTGCCGGCGCTGGTTGCGTCGGCGCTTGTCGTCGCGCCTTTCACTGTCTCTCTCGATGGTCCGGTCGTGACCAAGGCCTATGCCGGCAAAGGCGGCAATGGCGGCGGAAACGGCGGCGGCAACGGCGGAAACGGCGGCGGCGGCGGGAAGGGCAGCAGCGGGAGCGGCGGAAGCAGTAACAGCGGGAGCGGCAGCAGCGGCAGCGGCGGAAACAGTAACGGCGGTAACAGCGGCGACAGCGGAAACAGCAACGGTAACAACGGCAACGGCAATAGCGGCGACAACAGTGGGAACAGCAGGGGCAATAGCGCGACGCACAACAGCCCCAGCGCGGCAAGCGCCGCCGATGTCGAAAGTCACGTGAACGCCCTCACCGGCGATAAAGTCGAAGCCAGCCGCAACCGGATCCAGGTCACGCACCGCAATGGAATGAAGGAGAAGATCGAGAACGGCCGGTTCAGGATGGAAGACAAATACGGACGCACCATCGTCGACCGCCAGGCCACCGTTGCCGATCTCGATCGCCTGAAAAGTTTGTGAGTTTGTGAGAGTGAGGTTTTATCGGGATTAGATCTTAAGGGACCGAAGGTTAGCGCTGCAAAATTAGGTTGCCACCTTTTGCTTCGTCGCTTCGATCCTGATCGTCTTGCGGTAGAACTTTGCCACTCACCTTGCCCCCGCCGTCGTGCGGGGGTAATTTTTTGAGCCTCGGCCCCGTTTCTGCGCGCCGCGCTTTGGCCTTGGCGAGGCCTTGTCGACTGCGACGTTGGTCACCCATGGCGGCCGAAATGGTCCGACAGGCCGGGGCATGGGTCGGAGGCCGCTTCCGTCGCCCCGCCGGAATGTGAATCCTTGCCAGGTAAGACACCGGTTCCGCTTCGCCTGTGCCGCGAGCGGAACTTCGGCCGGCCGAGGTGGAACCGGAACAAAGAGAAGATATGCGATATCGTCGTTTCAGCAGGCTTGCCTGGTTGGTCTTGCGCGTCTCGAGCGCGCTGGCGCTGGCGCTTGCGCCTTGGCACGTTACCTTTGATGGCGCCCCAAGGATTGCCGCCGCCACAGCCGATGCCGGCGGCGGTCGCGGCGGCAGTGGTGGTGGTGGCGGCAACGGCGGCGGCAACGGCGGCGGTGGCAATTCCGGCTCGCAGGGCGGTTCGAATTCCGGTTCGGCCGGCGGCTCGAATTCCAGCAACGGCAGCAACGGCAACGGCAACGGTCAGGGCCAAGGCAACAATTCGGCCTCGGAAGCGACCGGCAGTCACGTCAACACGGCGACCGGCGACAAGGTCGAAGTGACCGGCAACAGCATCACGGTCGTCCATCCCAACGGCATGAAGGAAGAGATCGATAACGGCCGCTTCGAAATGACGGACGCGCAAGGCCGCACCATCATCGAGCGCCAGGCGACGCAGGAAGACCTGTCGCGCCTGCAGGGCCTGTGAGGGCCTGGAGGAGCTACCCCCTTTTTCCGGGCCTCGCATGTCACCCCCGCCCCGTGAGGCGGGGGTGATTTTGTTTGTAGGCGGGCAGTAGGCAGTAGGCAGTAGGCAGTAGGTGTCCTTTTTCCCACTGCCTACTGCCTATTCCCTATTCCCTATTCCCCTAGTGCCTTTCCCTTGCCTCATGCATCAGCAGCGCCGCTTCGGTCCGGTTGCGCACGTTGAGCTTGGCGAGCACCCTGGTCATGTGATGCTTGACCGTCTTTTCCTGCAGCGACAGCCGCGCGGCGACTTCCTTGTTGCTCAGCCCTTCCCCGACCAGCTTCAGGATCTCGGCCTCGCGTCCGGTGAGTTGGCTGAGCGGATCGGGCTTGCTGCCGGCGGGCTGCAGAAGGTCGGAAAGCAGCCTGGCCGAGAGGCTCGGCGAGACGTAGCTCTGGCCGTTGGCGACATCGCGCAGGATGTCGGCCAGCGCCTTGGAGCCGACGCCTTTCAGCACATAGCCGCGCGCGCCGGCCTTCAGCGCCTGGGCGACGTCGGCATTGGTCTCCGATACGGTGAGCATGACGACCTTCTGGTCGGGCGTCGCCAAAAGGATGCCGGCAAGCGCGTTGAGGCCGCCGCCCGGCATGCTGATGTCGAGCAGAAGGATATCGGGCGTGCTGGCGCGCGCCAGCCTTTCGGCGTCCTCGGCGCTGGCGCCTTCGCCGACAAGTTCGAAGCCGCCGATCTCGCCGAGGCTGCGCGCCACGCCCTCGCGAAACAGTGGATGGTCGTCGACTATGGCTATGCGGATGGGTGCGCTCACGTTTGCTCCTCGACAGACAGGGTGATCACCAGTCTCGTTCCTCCGGGGCCGGACAGCGTCTCGAACTGTCCGCCTATGCTTTCGATGCGCTCCCTCAGGCCCGCAAGCCCAAGGCCCTCGCTTCGGGCCGGGTCGAAGCCAGGGCCGGTGTCCAGCACCTCGACCACGAGCTTGCCGCCCTTCGTCGTGGCTCTGACCTGCTGGCCCTTGCCCTTGCCGTGACGGTAGGCATTGTTCAGGCCTTCCTGCACGAAGCGATAGATGCTGATCTTTTCCGATGTGCCGAGTTCCGGCAAGCGCTCGGGCAGGGTTAGCAACACCTTGGTGTCGGTGCGGCGCTCATGCTCGTTCACCGCGAGCCGCAAAATATCGGCGATGGCCTGCGCCTCGATCTGCGGCAGCACCAGCCCGTTGCAGATGCCGCGTATCTCGCGCATCGCTTCGCCAAGGGTCCTGTGTATGCCGGCGATCTCGGCTTCGCGCAGCGTGCTCGATGTGGCCGGATCGATCAGCACCGGACTGTCCATCCTGAGCGCGGCGAGCGCCACCAGTTGCGCCGGCCCGTCATGCAGGTCGGCGCCGATGCGCCTCAGATATCGCTCGTTGATGGCGGTGGCGCGGCGCGAGGCCCTCTGCACGCGCTGGCGCAGCGACGAGTTCTGTGCCAGCGTCTTCTGCAACTCGGAAACCTTTGCCTCGAGCGCCGCCTGCTGGGTGACGATGGTGCGGCTGCCGCGGAAGACGATGCCCGAGAGCAGCGCAAGCGCCGTCGCCGTGGCGGCTGCCACCACCAGCCAGCTCCACAACAGGGCGGAGTGCAGTGATTCCTCGAAGTCGCCGGACAATTCGTAGAATTCGGTGACGGCCACGACCTCGCCCGACCAGGGTTCGCGCACCGGGTTGTAGATCTCGAGCAGCGGAACGCCCATTGACCGTTCCTTCTCGTCTTCCTCGTCTTCGAGCCTGTTGTATTTGACCATCACATTGCCGGCGAAAGCGGCAATGAGGTTGGCGTTGGGCGTGATCCGCCTGCCGATGAGATCGGGGTCCTTCGAATAGAGAATCGTGCCGTCGCGCCGCCACAGCTTGAACGATACCAGCCTTTTGCCCAACGCGCCCTGGCCCAGCGTCTCGTCCAGCGCCCGCTTGACGGTGTCGTCGAGCTCCTGGCTCTTGCGCATGTCGGGCAGCAGCGGCGCGATCACGCTGTCGACATAGAGCGCGGTGGTGGCGGCGGAATTGTGCAGGACGCCGTCACGGATCTGCGATGTCACCCATAGGCCGACCACGAGCATCACCGCCAGAAGGCCGATGCCGCCCGCGATCACAAACTGCCAAGCCAGTGACAGTCCGCTCCAGATTCGTGCAAGTCGTTTCAAATACCTCCCGAACATCGGCACCGCTCACCCACCCGTCCGCGAGATTATAGGCGAGGCAATGCAATTGCGACACCGACCTTGGTCTGTGCCCATGGGGAAGGTTAATGCAGGCCGGTCTGAGCTCAGGCCGGCAGACGGGCACTTGTTCGCGACGAGCGAGATCCTCTCGGCCCGCCGAATGGCAAAGCCCGCGCCGCTCCTGTTGACGGGGAATGCGCGGGCCGGCTGCCACCTGAGACTGCGGATCATGTTCTGCGATGCCGACAGAACCACCAATCAAGCCCGAGGTCCAGACCAAAATACGTATGTCTTGCCGTATAGATAGCCAGATTTCAGCCGCCTCTCTCGGCACGGTTTTTTGTCGGTCGTTTGTGGATGCGGCAGATGGCTGCCGACCCGTGGGGTGGTCGACCGGCAAGACCGTTCACATGGGCAGGCCGCTCAGTCCCCGGATCAAGCCGCGAAAATCGTCGCAATTGCCCCCAAAAGAAGTCGGCGCCGGCGTCTTGATGGGCCGAACGAGCGCCGCCTATACGATGGTGTCACCTTGCGGTTCTTGGCAAAGCGTTATGGACGCCGGCACAAAAAAGCATGGAAAAAACCACCTCTTGTCGATTTTTGAGCTCGAGGCACTGCGCGAAGCGTTCAGGCTGTCGGTTCGCGAGAACGACGTCGCGGAAGCGGACTGGGCGCGGCATGCCGAGCTTTTCGTCGAAAGGATGCGGCAACAAGGCAGCCGCTTAACGCGGGCCTGAGCATTCGGGCCGTTGGGGCTGCTCGGACCTTTGCGCCGATGCTTAGGACCTCAGCGATAATTGCGGGCGCAACGGGAAACGGACAGTCTATTTCCGCGCCGGCTCCCCCCAAGGAAACCCAATGGCCGGCGTCTTAGCCCGGCTTGCCTGTCAAAGAGCCGTACTCTTTGTCGCCAAGGCAAGCCGGGCTACTCAATCCGCCGATCCCGGCACTATCGCCCCTACGCTCGATATCGCCATCCGTCATGGCAATAAGCAATGCGCGGCGCGATGCCTGCGGCCATGGCCAGTAACTCAGAGGTCGGGGAGGGCGTCCGTCCACCGACGGAACGAAAGGCGGGGTAAGCGCGTTTCCGCCGCGATGCCGAGGGTCCCTTATCGTCACCAGGCCGAAAGGCCTCTCCAGGCCTCCGTTGCCGAGGCGGAACGCCTGGCGCGCGCGCAAAAAAATGCCAGGCTGAAGAGCCTTCGCACCCATGCCTCATGGCTGGTGCTCGACCCGGATGCGCCTTTCCAGGAGGAGATCGACTGTTCGGCCCTGCTCGGCGACCTGTCGGTCCGAAAGGTCCCTCACGAGAGCTAATGCATGTCGCCCAGAAGTGTGCAGCGGTTCTGGGAGAACGACATGCATCAAAACAAAGACTTAAACGCGTCGCCTGAATCCGTTTCAGCGCGACGCGCTTTAATGCATGTCGCCCATTACGCAAATTGCAATCTGGCCGCGGCGTCCTCTCGCGATATCTCGATCAGCCGCGCAATCGCCAATGGTGTCATCAGCGCAAGGAACGCCGTGACATCGAGGAAGATCGACCATGCCAGATCAAACGCGCTATGGTCGTAGCAGACTGCAAAATCCATCACGCCTCACCCTTTGCCCCATGCGCATGTCGTTTCACGCGCTCGACAAGGATGATCCTGATTTGAAACGAATACAAGAGGTCGCTAATTCGAGTGGTGAGCCGGTTTGATTGCAGCTGCCAGCTCAAACGGGATCGTCCTATCGGACCGGAACGGAACTTAGGCCGACTTCGGCCAGAACAGCCAAAGCAGCGCCAGCGCCGCCAGCACCCAGAGCGCGATCACGAAGGCCAGGCCGGCCTTGCTGACCGGCTTCTCGTGCCGCGTGGCCTCCTCGCGGAATTCCTGCATCAGATCGGACGGGACCAGCTTGACCGCGAGCATGATGCCGACCGGCACGATCAGAAGGTCATCCAGATAGCCGACGATCGGGATGAAGTCCGGGACGAGATCGATGGGGCTGAGCGCATAGGCGGCGACGGCGCCCGCGGTGGCTTTTGCGTACCAGGGCACGCGCGGATCGCGGGCGGCAATCCACAGCGCCACCACATCGCGCTTGATCCCGCGCGCCCACTGCCTTGCCGAGTCGAGTGCCGACATGCGTTACTATACGGCCGCGCGGACCGTCAGGCCAACAGACGGGCGATGGCTCGACCGCTCAGGCGCAGTCCTTCAGCTCGACGACCTCGACACCCAGCCGAAAGGCCTGGCCGTCGGCATAGGAACGCGCATACTGCTCGGCCTCGAAGGGGAAGATGAGTGTCGTGCCATAGGCGGTGACGCGCACCGTCCACTTCTGGCCCCTGACGAGTTCAACACCGTGAAGCTTCGCCGTCACCATCTCACCCTCCTCAGATCCGGCACACAAGCGACATCCGCATAACGCCGCAAAAATCATTTGAGTACAAATAATTCGACTCAATCGTGTCGTTACGATGTCGATTCCGACATTGGGTCGCTTGCGTCCGTGAAATGGTTCACTGACAGCAGCACTTTTCGGCCGCCGGGCGCGAGCAAGGGGACGCTCGCCCGGAACCGTGACGGTTGCGGCGGGTTAGAGTCCTAAAGCGCGCCGCGCTGAAACGGAAATCAGGCGACACGCTTTGCGTTTTTGTCTGATGCATGTCGATGTCCCAGAACCGCTGCACACTTCCGAGCGACATGCACTGGCACAGGAGGTTGCCATGATCCGCAAACTGAAATCCGGCGAATACAGGCTCTATTCGCGCAAGGTCGATCCCAGGACTGGCAAGCGCCGCAATCTCGGCACCTTCAAGTCGCGCGAGGCGGCCGAAAAGCACGAACGCGAAGTCCAGTATTTCAAGCGTCACTAAAGCGCGTCGCCTGATTTCACCCAGGCGGTCGCGGCGGGGTGCGCGGGCGAGGGTGGGCGGGCACGTTCGAGCCGATATGGTCGAGGTCGCAACGTCTCGTCACCATCTCCACCGACTTGGTGTCGACGGTCACGCGCCCCAGCACCTGCACGGTGGTGCGTCCGAGATCCTCGTCGACATGGACGACGTCGCCCTCGAGCCTGAGCTTGTCGCCCACCTTGGCGTAGGGCTCGACCATCGAATAGCCATGGCCATCGCCGTCGAGCTTCAGCGTCACGCGGTCCTTGCTACGCTCGATCACCGTGGCGATGACGGCCACCCTGTCGCCTATCTCCACTGCCGGCCGTTTCATTGCGGCCTCCTTTCCGCTCCGTGCGGGTACCTCGCCGACGGAGCCGGCTGATGAAAACAAACGGGAAAACAAGCATTTGGTTGCCCCTGGATCGAGTGCCGGAAGGGCGATTGAGGATTTGATCACAAGCGGAAGCGCCGACGCCGTATGATCGACAACGCTTTTTTTGAACCTTGACGGATAGAATTGGTTCTTCCAAAATCATTGTGAACCAAAGGAGTTCGCATGGCCGCCTTTACGGTCCGTGTGTCTGACGACACGGCAAAAAAGCTGGAAGAAATCGCGCTGAAGATGGATCGATCCCGATCCTACACGGCGGCCGAGGCGATCGAGGAATATGTTGCCCGCCAGGAATGGCAATTGGCCGAAATCGAAGCCGGACTTGCCGAGGCAGACGCCGGTGACTTCGCCGGCCCTGACGAACTCGCCAGCGTTGTCGCCAAATACGTCAAACCCAATTCATGAGCCGCCGCATTGTCCGCTGGACCCGCAGGGCGACCTTGCGGTTGGACCAAATAGGCGACCACATCCTGAAGGACAGTCCGGGCGCTGCCGGCCGGGTCATCGCGCGAATCGTTTCGGCAGTGGACAAACTCTGCGAGCAGCCGGGGATGGGGCGTTCCGGCCGCATCAAAGGAACGCGGGAACTGGTGTTCGCCGATATTCCCTGCATTGTCGCTTACCGCGTCACGACCTCGGCGGTTGAGGTCGTGACTGTCATGCACGGCGCCCAACGCTGGCCCGACAAATTGTAGGCGTGCGCGGCTCCGAGGCCCTTACGCGGCCGCGACAGCGCGACCGCATCGGTGTGCTCGCCCTGCCCAGACTTCCTTTTCCGCGGATGAACCGGAAGTCCCGCCTCACGGAACCAACGCGCGTCGCTGAAAGTTCCTGTCGATCAAGAGCGAGGACGGCACATGGTTGCGCCACGCGCGGTTTGGAAGGGCTTTCTCAAGGTCGGATCGGTGTCCTGCGGCGTCAAGCTGGTCGGCGCGACCAGCGAGGCCGGCAAGGTGCATTTCAAGATCCTGAACCGCAAGGACGGCCTGCCGGTGAAAAGCGCCTATGTCGACGAGGAAACCGGCGACATCGTCGAGAGCGAGGACCAGACCAAGGGTTACGAGCTGGATAAGGGCGAGTACGTCGAGATCGAGCCGGACGAGATCAAGAAGCTCAGGCCGACCTCGGCGCATACGCTGGAGGTCGACGGGTTCGTCGCCCTGGACGACATCGACACCCGTTACCTGGAAAAGCCCTATTACCTCGTCCCCGCCGACGGCGCGGCGCTGGAGGCCTTCAGCGTGCTGCGCGAGGCGATGAAGAAGAAGCGCGTCGCCGCGCGCTCCTGCGTGGTGCTTTACCAGCGCGGCCGCGAGGTCGTCATCCAGCCTTTCGGCAAGGGCATGCTGCTCACCGAGCTGCGCACCCGCAACGAGATGGTATCGGAAAAAAGCGTCTTCGAGGACTTGAAGTCGCCCAAATACGACAAGGACCTGCTCGAGATTGCGGAGCTCTTGATCGACAAGAAGGTGACGAAGTTCGATCCCTCGAAATTCGAGGACACCTATGAAGATGCGCTGATTGCCATGATCGATGCCAAGCGCAAGGGCAAGAAGCCGCCCAAGGCGGCACCCAGGCCGAAGGAGAATGTCGTCGACCTCGCCTCGGTGCTGAGGAAGAGCCTCGCCAAGGAAGGCATCGAGGCGCCCTCGAAGGCGATGCCTGCCCGCAAGTCGGCCTGATCAAGCTATCGGTCGAGCCGAGCGAGGGCCGAGCCCGGCATTGCCCGCTTGCCGGCGCGTAAGAATCCGTTTCCAGCGCGACGCGCTTCAGGCCGCGCGGGTACGCGGCGCGCCGAAGATCGACCATGCGGCGGCGACGAGCGCCGCCATCGTGACCAGGAACACGGCTAGGCTCGGCAGATGGGCGAAAATGTCCCGCCATCTGGGCTCGACGACCGCGCCGGTGCTGAAACGCTCGCCGCTGAACTGGCACAGGATCCAGGAGGCGCCGCTGCGCACCATGTCGGCATCAATGTCGGAGATCAGCGCCTTGGCGTCATGTTCGGCCGACGGCATCGTCGCCATATGGGTGAGCAGCGCCTTGGCGGTGGCGAGATAAGCGTGGCTGCATTCGTTGAAGGGACTCGCTTCGTCGCGCAGGCTTCCCGGCATCAGGCCCCAAAGGCAGTAGGTGAATTGCAGATTGCCATGGTTGTAGAGCCGCCGGAAGGTCGGGTCGGTCACGGTCTGGCGCCGGGCAAGGTCCAGGATGTCGCTGCGATAGCGCGCGATCACCGCCATCTGGCCGTGGGTGAGGCTGGGGATCTGGATGCCAGGGGGAGGCGGGGCCGAAGACCCGCTATGCGCCTGCGCCGATGTGGCCAGCATCACGAACAATGCAGCCGCCAAAAAGAAGTTGGGCGCCAGGGTGCAAAACCGTGGCGGCCAACGCATGGGATTTCAGGCGTAGCGGCGTGCCGGGCCGCGCTGGTCGCGCACTCCGACAACGCGCTCGACGACCGCGCCGAAGCCGAGCCCGACGACGGTCCAGAGCACGAGCTGGATGCCGAGCGAAGCGACGCGGAACTGCCACAGCACGGTTGCCGAGAAGCTTTCCGGCACCTCGTTGATGTCGGGAAGTGCTGCCTTCACCAGCGCGAAGACGACGAGGAAGGCGAGCGCCGCTGCGATCGAGGCGTTCCAGGCGCCGAGCCGGTTCCACAGCCGCTGCGCCAGGCCGACCGCCGCCACCATCGCCGCGATCGAGATCACGATCATGATGAAGAACAGCTCGGTGCGGTAGGCGATGGTTTCGGGATTGCCGACCGCCGGCGGGTTCGCCGGATATTTGAGCCCAGGCACCACGATCACGGCAAGGAAGCCGAGCAGCGCCAGCAGCGCCGAGGTGCCGCGCGGGCCGAGCGAGCCCAGGCGGCCATAGGCATAGGCAAAGACCAGCGAGAACAGCCCGCCAAGGGCGGCGCCATAGACCAGCACGCCGGTCGCTAGGCCAATGCCCGCCTGTATGGCACGGCTGACCATCTCGGGCTCCGGCGCCTCGCCGGCGGCCTGGGCCTGCTGTTCCTCGAAGGCGATCGCCTTGTCGACCTGCGGCTCGCCATAGACGCGTGCGAAGGCGAATGCCAGAATCCCCGCAACCAGCCCGACAAGCATGCCGCGCAGCAAAAGTTTTCCGACCATGTCAGTAACTCTTTGTCGAAAGCGAGTTCAGCGATGCTGAACCGCTTTAGTGGCAGGGGAAGCCGAGCAGGTGGCGGCCGTCATGCACGAATTCGTGCACATAGGTGCCGCGGATCAGCGAGGTGGCGCCTTCTTCCGCACCGATGAAATAGATCGCCAGCATCAAAAGCAGCCCGCCGAAGATGGCCCAAGGCAGAAGCTCGCGGACCGGAATGGCAACCGGACCGTAGCTGGGTGCGAAAGTGGTGTCGGACATTTTGACCTCCCGTGGGATACTGCGTCCCGTTGATCGAACAATGCTGCGGGATAAGGCCTGACTTTCGGCTGGTGCCGATCACAGTGGCGCGACCGTGCCGGACTCGCACCGGCTTCCAATCCCGTATCGCGTTAAGACACTTGTCAGCACTTCGTTCGCCTGTCAACGAATTGTAATGGCCGGCACGGCTTCGTGAGGCTGAATTTTCACTGGTCCACGGAGTTTTTCATGCTTGCCCGCCTGACGATGATCTCGAGCGGGGCGACGCAGGCTACCCGCAAGGGCCGCTTTCCGAAGGACGAGGCGCTGGAGCCGCAAGCCCTCGCACGCGCCGCCGCGCTGTCCGCTACGCTGCGTCGTGCCGACCGCGTCTGGACAAGTCCGGCGCCCGCGGCGCGGCAGACGGCCGGGGCGCTTGGCCTTGACGCGACGGTCGAGCCGCTGCTTGCCGACCAGGATTTCGCGCGCTGGGCCGGCAAAAGCTTCGAGGAGGTTCAGGTCGAGGACCCGGAAGGCATGGCGGCCTGGTTTTCCGATGTGGACGCGGCGCCGCACGGCGGCGAACCGCTTGCCGCCGTCGCCCGGCGCGTCGCCGCGCTGATGCAGCGCCTGGCCGCCGGGAACGGCCACACGATCGCCATCACCCACCCGGTCCTCATCCGCGCCGCGATCGTTCATGTCCTCGGCGCGCCGCTTTCCTCGGTCTGGAGGATCGACATCGAGCCGCTCAGCCTGACCGATTTTCGCAGCGACGGCCGCCGCTGGGTGCTGCGGGCGAGCGGGGTCGGTGCTTTGCGCGGCGCGACGCCTGCCGCCGATTGATTCGCCGTTTCAGCAGTTGCTAACGGAACGGAAACGCCTCGCTGCTACGGTGCAATGGCGGGCGAGGAAGCGAGGCCCGCCGAAGAAACGTCCGGATGTGTAAGGCCATGGCCAGCTTTCCCGAAATAGAGCGTCGACTTCACGCGCGCGAATTCGTGCTCAAGGAAGCCACGATCGTCACCGGCAGCAGCAGGATCGCCTGCTCGGTCAGGAACCAGCATCAGCATGGCGCGGAATTGCGCGTCGCCGCGGATGCCGCCATTCCGGAGCGCTTCCTGCTCGAGGTTCCCGCCGACGACACCGACTATCGCGCCCTGGTGCGCTGGCGGCGCAATGACCGCATCGGCGTGGCGCTCTACAGCAACGAGATGAAGGATTGACGCTCAAAGATAGCGGCGCACGCTTGCCTTGTAGGATCGGTAGGGCTCGCCGAACTTGCGCTCCAGATAGGCTTCCTCGCGCATCACCACGCCGTAATGCAGGATGGGGAAGGTCGCGATGAGGGCGACGACGGCCCACCAGCTGTCGAACATGAGCCCGATTCCGAGGAGCAGTCCAATCAGGCCGAGATAGAGCGGGTTTCGGGTGAAGCCGAACGGGCCGCCGGTGATGATCGTCGTGGTCGGCAGCGTCGGATTCACGTTGGTGCCGCCGCGCAACATGGTCGAGCGCCCCCAGGCGATGATGGCGACGGCGAGCGCCGCAAGCGCGACGCCCAGCACGAGGGTGAACGGCCTGCCGCCGATCGCCAGCGGCCAGACATAGCGCAGCGCCAGCATCACGATCAGCGCCACCACAAAGAGCAGCGGCGGGAAGACCTTGACGCCGGGATTGTCCGCCTTTTCATCCGTGGCCATCGTCGCCGGTCCTAAAGATGCGCCGCCACTATGCATCCGCGCCGGCGCTACGGCAACCGCGGCGATCACCAACTGTTAAGGCAGCCGCGCTATGCAACTGGCTGCCTATCGGAACGCAACCGCAGCGCGTGCGTTCGATGTTGCCGAACCACAGGGGAATTTCGCGAATGAACAGGACAGCGGTCTGGGTGGTGTCAATCGCCATCGTTCTCGTGGGTCTCTACCTGTTGCAGGCAAATGGCGTGATCCGGTTCTGAAGCAACGGCGGCAACCCCATTCGCCGGATCAACAGCAGCGGCTCGCTCCGCAGCACGGGCCGCTTGCGCCAGCCTGTTCCTTCAACCAGCGGTCGCGCGGTTTGCAGCTTGCCGGGCGCGGCGACAGCTCGACCTCGACGGCATCGCCAACGACGCTTGGCCTGGCTGCCCGGTGCAATTCCATCGGGCGCACACCGTCGCTGACCTCGAAGGTCAGCTTCGCCGATTGATCGAGCGCGACGTGATCCGAGACCTTGCGGATGATCGCGGCGAACTTGCCGGCCGGCATGTGCACCGGGCCGCCTTCGTCCACGTCCCACAGCTGCACGAAGATTTCCGACCATGATTCCGGGTTCGCTTCGCAATCCAGCGCCGAGAACTGCCCGGCCTTGACCTCGGTGACATGGTAGCCTGGCTTCACCGGCCGTCCATCGTAGCGGAACACCAGCGGCTTGTCCTTGTAATCGGCCAGCGCGTCGAGCAGGTCGCCGATGGTGAGGTCGCCGGGGTCCATCGGCGGGACGGGTTCGATTTTCCGATTGTCAGAAGAGAGCATGTCGGCTATTCCTCATTTCAATATTTCAAGGATTATTGAAACGTGGATGAACGTCAAGCCCTGATCGCCTTTGGCGCGCTGTCGCAGGAGACGCGGCTGCGCCTGCTGCGCCTGCTGGTCGTTGCCGGACCGGACGGCATCGCCGCCGGATCGCTGGCCGAACAAGTCGATGTCTCGCCGTCGAATGTCAGCTTCCATCTCAAGGAACTGGAGCGCGCCGGCCTCATAACCGCGAGGCGTGATGCCCGCTCGATCGTGTACAGCGCCGCCTACGACGCCCTGTCGGGGCTGATCCGGTTCCTCATGGAGGATTGTTGCTCGGGTCGGCCGGAAATCTGCGCACCGGCGCTTGCGGCGCCGTGCTGCTGGCCGGGCGAGGGGACCCGGCAATGATCGTCGAGCCCGTTGCCCAACCCGAGGCCAAGCGATGAGCACCTTCGATTTGCCGCGCCGGGTCGCGGCTGAAGCCCTGGGCACCGGCCTGCTGGTCGCGACGGTGGTCGGCTCCGGCATCATGGCAGAGAGCCTGACGCATGACACGGCGCTGGCGCTGCTTGGCAACACGCTGGCGACCGGCGCCATGCTGGTGGTGTTGATCACCAGCCTCGGGCCGATCTCCGGCGCGCATTTCAATCCAGCCGTTTCGTTGGTGTTCTGCTTGAACCGGACGCTGCCGGCCCGCGATCTTCCGGCCTATCTGGCCGCGCAGGTCGTCGGCGGCATTGCCGGCACGATCGCGGCCCATCTCATGTTCGCCCTGCCGGCTCTCGAAGTGGCGACCAAGCTCCGGGCCGGACCGGCGCAATGGTTCTCCGAAGGCATCGCCACGTTTGGACTGGTCGCCGTCATTCTTGCCGGCCTGCGCTTCGAGCTGAAGGCCGTGCCGTGGCTGGTCGGCCTCTACATCACGGCCGCCTACTGGTTCACCGCATCCACGTCCTTCGCCAATCCGGCCGTCGCGCTGGCGCGTTCGCTGACCGACACTTTTTCCGGCATCAGGCCACTCGATCTCCCCGGTTTCATCATAGCCGAACTGCTCGGCGCCTTGATCGCGCTTGCGTTGATGGGCTGGCTGCTGCGGCCGGCGATCATCCAGCAACCTTTGAAAGCAGAGCCATGACGGTCACGATCTATCACAACCCCGATTGCGGCACCTCGCGCAACACGCTCGCCATCATCCGCGCCAGCGGCGAGGACCCCGTCGTGATCGAATACCTGAAGACGCCGCCGAGCCGCGAAAAGCTGCTCGAACTGATCGGCGCGATGGGCATCGCCCCGCGCGCGCTGCTGCGGGAGAAGGGAACGCCCTACGCCGAGCTCGGCCTCGCCGCCCCGAAATGGAACGACGACGAGCTGATCGATTTCATGCTTGACCACCCGATCCTGATCAACCGCCCGATCGTCGAGACGGCGAAGGGCACGAGGCTCTGCCGGCCCTCGGAAGCGGTCCTGCCGCTGCTTGACAATCCGGTGCGCGAGTTCGTCAAGGAAGACGGCGAGAAGGTCGCCTACCCGCCTGCTTGAAGCGCCAGGTGCTTCATGAGAGAAATCGAGACTCTTGGCTTGCCGAACGGGTCGATAAAATGATCCGGCACGACGCCTACTTCCCGCCAGTTCATGCGTCGATAAAGCCGCTCGCTTTGCGCGAGAGTTGCGCGGTCGCTTCTGTTTCGTCAACCACCGCGATACGCATGTGCTTCCCCGTTTGAGGCCGAACCGATAATGAGCTTTGGGCAATCCGTGAAGGCCGAACCGCCTGCGCCGGCCATGCGCAATCGCCATGTCCTCGTCACGGCCCTCGGCATCACGCAGATTCTCGCCTGGGGATCGTCCTACTACCTGCCCGCGGTGCTTGCCGCGCCGATCACCAGGGACACCGGCTGGTCGCTTGCATCGGTGGTTGCCGGGCTGTCCTGCGGCCTGCTGCTTGCCGGTCTGGTGTCGCCGGTCACCGGCCGGCTGATCCAGCTTCACGGTGGCCGCCCGGTGCTTGCGGCGAGCTCGCTGTTGCTGGCGGCCGCGCATTCGCTGCTGGCAGCGGCAAGCGCCTACCCACTCTACCTGCTGGCCTGGCTGCTCATGGGGCTGGGCATGTCGAGCGGTCTCTACGACGCCGGCTTCGCCACGCTCGGCCGCCTCTATGGCCAGGGCGCGCGCGGCGCCATCATCAATTTGACGCTGTTCGGCGGCTTCGCCAGCACCGTCTGCTGGCCGCTCAGCGCCTTCCTTGTCGAGCATGGCGGGTGGCGCATCGCCTGCCTTTCCTATGCGGCCATCCATCTTCTGATCTGCCTGCCGCTCCACCTTTGGGTGATCCCGACGCCTCCGGCCGTCGCGCCGATGTCGGCAAGAGCCGAGCCGAAGGAGGCCTCGGCCACGGACCGGGTGCGAACGCGCTTCATGCTCCTTGCCGCCATCCAGACCTTGGCCGCGATGATCGCGTCCATGCTCTCCGTCCATCTGCTTACGCTGCTGCAATTGCGCGGCATTGGCCTCGCGGCCGCCGTCGGCCTTGGCGCCTTGGTCGGCCCGTCGCAGGTTGGTGCGAGGATGGCCGAGCTGCTGATCGGCCGCAACCGGCATCATCCGATCTGGACGATGCTGACATCCGTGTCGTTGCTGGCGGCCGGAGTCTGGCTGCTCCTGGCAAGCCAGACCTTCGTCGCTTTCGCCTTGATCCTCTATGGCGCAGGCAACGGCATCCATACGATCGCGCGCGGCGCGCTGCCGCTGGTGCTGTTCGACCCGCGGCAGTACGCGGCGCTCATGGGCAAGCTCGCGACGCCCAGCCTCATCGTCCAGGCGGCAGCCCCTTCCATCGGAGCGGTCCTTCTTGGCATGGGCGGCGGGAATCTCGTCCTGATCGCGCTCGCGGTTGCCGCGGCCGTCAATGTGGGCCTTTGCGCCTGTCTCATCGTGTCCGTGCGCCGATGACCGAGCCGCCCGCTCGTGGAACACGTGGCCGCCGAGCGCGAGTTCCAGGTGGCGGCAGCAGCGGCTGCCTCGGAACGCGGCCGAACTTTACATTTTTGTAAATTGCCCTCGGCCGTGAATTCGCGATACGGCTGGCCGCGGCTCGGCTCGCCTGTCGGGCACTCTCGGGTGAAAAGGCCGGGCCGACCTCAATTTGGGAGAACGCTATGTATCGCAAGGTTCTGGTTGCAGCTTCGGTTGTTGCGCTTGTCAGCGCGCCGGCATTCGCGGCCACGCAATATTGGGTGGAAAAGGATTCCACGACGAAGAAATGCTCGGTCGTTTCCACGAAACCGGACGGTAAGAAAATGATCGACGCAGGGACGAAGGCCTATGCGTCTCAGGCCAATGCCGAAAAGGCGCTGAAGATGCTGAAAGACTGCAAGTAAGCTAGCTGTCGGAACCTATTAATCTGGTCGAAATGATCTGGGAGCATCTGCTCCGCATGCGCATGGCGGCAAAAAAGCCGCCGACTTTTCGGAAAGGATCAGGCGATCTTTGTGGCACTGTCACGGCGGGACGAAGGTCAGCGTTTCTGCGACGTTGTCCTTCACCCGAGAGCGCAGATATCCAGTTGGCGCTCCGATGGCACGAGGTGACGCGACGCCAAGAGCGAGATGACGTCAGGCGGAACTGGTCGCTTTGCTCAGGCGCATGCTGTCCTGCCCTGCTTGATCAGGCGCGGTCACGACCCGGTTTAGACTGGCGGATACCCTCCCACTGAAGGTTGATTGCAGCGCTTGCGATGCCGTCTTGACCATGGCGAGACGGTCACGACGGAGGTGCTTGATCTGCTCAAAGCATCCGCCAGACCGCGGCCTTGGCCGCGCGGATGACATCAACCAGTGGTTGGCCGGCATCCACGCTCACCACAGTGGCACCTCGAAAGGTCAATTGCTGCAGGGCTGGCACCCGCCTCCGGATGACCGAGGGATCCATGCCCGGCTCGCGCGTCATGATGACTTCGGGGGTCGTCTGCAATTTTATCACGAGATCCGGCGGCTGACGCCGGGCAAGCGCATAGGCGTTGGCCTCAAACCGTCGCAGTCGGGCCGGGACATTTGCCAATCGGGGCAGCAGAGGTGCGTCGTTGAAATCGACGATCTGGTCCTGGGGGAATCTGTCGGCGATGACGACCATTCCTCGATCCGCTCCACGACGCGCGGCCACCAGCTTCATCAGCTTTTCGACGGCAACAACAGTTGCCCAGATGGCAAGAAGAATGCTGTAGAACGCTCCCGGGGTATGATCCGAGACCGTGCCGTGCGAGCTGCCAGCGGGCTTGGTTCCAAGCGCCCAAGTGGCCACCGGTACCAGCAGCTTGAACGGCAGCAGCAGCAGCGATGGCCTGCCGCCACCAGTGCCGAAGTAGATTGGCATCACGTCGACCTCCGACCCAAGCCACTGGCGGATCGCTGCGACCAACGTTGTCTTGCCGCTCCCGTCGATGCCAACCACGGCCACCACCATACCACCGCCGGGGGCACGGCGGCTCCAAGGTCGGGGTATATGGAGGAACCGCTTGTTCAAGTTTCCGACGGTCCAGTGGATGGCTCGGCCGATGCCGCGCAGGACTACCTCGATGGCGTTGTAGGTTCGATACACCGCCAAGTCCTTGCGAATATGTCTGCGAAGGCGACGTTGGGTCGCGAGGGGCTGCGGGTCGAACAGTGCATTGGCAATCGCTTCCGCCAGATCATGTTTCACTAGCTTTGCTGCCAGGTCACGAAGACGGCGGGGATCAACGCGCGACGCCAGATCCAACCGGTCGAGTTCGAATTTCTTCTGCGTTGCCCGCCAGTTGCGAAGCGCGAGGGGATCTCGGCGCCGCAATTCGAGACTTGCTCGCACCAACAGCAGAAGTGCTTCGCTTGCCGGATCCAGTACCCGGATGGGCAGTCTTGGATGTGGGATTGCCGAGGCCAGAATGAGCTGTTCCCAGGGCAATTGATAATTTCTCAGGAGAGGCTCGCCGACGACAAGACGGTAGTGAAGATGGAGGTGGATGATGCGACCACTCGGTTCGTCATAGCCAAGAAAGCTCTGCACCGCAGGATGGCCACAACAATTTACGGACTCGAAGCGCTTGAGGCCGCAGGCAAGCAACGCTTGAGCGGCCAGATGTTGATCGGACCTCGCAACAAGCAGATCAAGGTCCGATTCACCCAACAAAACAGCCGGAAAGCGCCGGCTGCTCTTCCAATAGCAACATTCGACATTGCTTTGTCGCAAGGCGCTCAACGCCATGAGCAGAGTGTCTAGAACCCGGGATTCCCGAACCGGTGTGGTAATGACGTCTCTGGTGCAGCTGCCCCCGGTGGCCGCTTGAGAATCGGGCTCAAGCCGTGAAAACCAGCTGCCCTGATAGCCGGTAAATATCATTGCGCCGAGCTCCACGGGCGGGACATGCCGTTATCCCCGCCAAACTCTGAGTTGTCCCGACCTGATAGCCTCGGCGGCAAAGATCAGACCGGGCAAGATATTCAATCGTTTGCGGATATAGATTGCCATCGCCGAGTTCCAGACGACCAAAGCGAGCACGACGCCCACCGCCGCTCCGATCATGCCTCCCAGCGCCATGCCGACCGCACAGGCCACGATGTTGGCCACGGCGCCGGCAACCATCATCGTTGCCGCGGCCCATTCGTGTCCGGTCATCGTCAGAAGGTTCAGCTGAGGTCCACAGAGCGCAGTGCAGACATAACCCGTGATGAGGATCCGCGCGATCAGTGCTCCAGCCACAAAATCCTCACCGAACCAGTGCAAGAGGGGTTCGGTGACCAGCAGCAATGGAACAGCCATCGCAACCGCCCCGCTGAAGCTTAGAACCGCAGCCCGCGAAAACAGCCGCTGCAACGCCTCGTGATCCTTGCGCGCATGAAGATCCGCCGCTGTTGGCGAAAAAATCGTGCTGACAGCAGCGCTGGAAAGGCCCACCAGCAACGCCACGTTCAGTCCAAGGGCAAAAATACCAGCCTCGCGGACCTGGCCGGTCCAGCCCAGAAGCACAACCCCCGTGCGGCTTATGAAAACGTCGAGCCCGGTGATAAGCATGGTCGGGGGGACTGCGGACAACCATTGGCGTCCGGTGTATGTCGCCTGCGTGTCGCGCAAGCCGGCCGGCGACAGTTTCGTTGCGGTGACGAGCACGAGCCCCACTGTTACGGCCGAGCTTGCAACGACTGCCATCATCGCGAACGATGCATCCAGGGTCCACCAGCCCGAAAACGCCGCGCCTCCCAGCAGAATCAACAGAAGTCCATCGCGCGCAATACGTTCGGGCAAAAGAGCCGACACTACACCTCCAAAGGCACGAACCAGGGTTGCGCCAAGGGCGTAGGCCGTGATCAACGGCACGGCCACCATGCCGAGGAGCATTGTCGCTTGAAACTCCTGATAGAGGTGTTTCGAAGGGAGAAAGACGACGAGCCCCGCTCCGGCCAGCCCCGCCAGTGTCGCCGCCAGCAGCGACCGCCACAGCGCGAAGGTGATTAACCCGCGCGCCAGATCCAAGCGCCCAGCGGCCTTGTATGCTGGCACGAAGCGAAGAAGCGATACATTGAAGCCGAGCATCGAGAGGGAGGCGAGAACCGAACTCCATGCCAGAGCGTAGGAGTAGATCCCGTAGCTTGTGGCGCCGACCAGGCGCGCGATCCCGAGTTGTGCCATGCTGGTGAGCCCGGCACCGCCGATATAGACCAGGAGGGCGAAGACGCTTGCATGAATGAGGCGTCGGCCAACGTCGTAACGCTGAGCAGGCATCGCAATGGAGGCGGTGCCGGCGGTGCTCCCGATTGCGGCGGCGAGCGGCGCGATGTCGGCGACCCGGTCGGCTGCTTGCTGCTGGAGTGGATTCCCATCGGAGCGGTCATTCATACTTTCGTACTTTCTTGGCCCGCGCATGGTCGGCAATGCGTTTCGTCTTCGCCCAACGGGAGCCTCGATTTGGGATAGGCGCGCCAGTATTTCCTCTTCCACCCGACAAAGGCCACTGAAGGTTGATCGCTGGTCGATGGTTTGAACCAACACGATGTTTTGGTGCGCTCTCGAGAGGACATCGCCAATATTGTCGAATACCCGAAAGAAGTTCATGTTGTCTGCGACGTCCACTTCAAAGAGTCGCTCCGCTGCCGGTTCGCACATCATCCTTGCACGCAGTCGCGTTTCCACGACATCGCGCGGCACGACCATCCGAACCACGAAATCGGCCTGGGGCACGAAATGAAGCGCCTGTGCGATCAGCGTGTCATCTGCGGCGCCGTTGAACATCGCCAGAGACCCAATCGCCTGAACGAAGCCCTGGTCAAATATTGCTATGTCCGTCGATTTCCGTGCCTGCTTCCAACAGCGCGATAACCGCGTGATATATTGCCATATCCTGACACGCCAAATAATACTTTCGGGAGGCATAAGACGCGTTAATTTATTGCTTATTCCAAACTCGTATTTTTCTCTAAAAGAGAACAGCAATATAAATATTGTACGATACATTGCGGACGATATTCTTATAATTATTGATAATACACCGAAATTATCCCAACCATCGCCTTTATTACGCGGCTGGTAACAGAGAATGACTCTGGCCGTGTATCCTCTGTCACGCAAGCGGCCGGCAAGCGCATGCGCGAAGGTTGTTTTGCCGGATCCCGGTGGTCCGAAAAGTTCAATGATCATCCCAACTCAATGGTAGTACTGTGGGCCTCGAAAGGTCCTCGTCCGTTTGAATGAAGCAGAGCGCGTTCCGACAAATGGGGCGAACACCCCGCCCGAGGTGGCCGCGGTTGGCAAAACAGAACAGCAACTTAAGGTAGCAGGTCGCGCCTCCAAGCTCCGCAGAACTTTGGCCCCGAATTATCTCGACCGCCTCGCTAAGGCTTGGCGCGGCCTCGCGGAGCTCGACATCCACCTGCAGAGCAACAGTCGCCTTGCTCACCGAGATTTGGTGAAAGTCCCCAGCTAGCTGTCTTAAAAGGCTTTCGCCCGCTCCGGCATGCTGGAGCGGGCATTTTCTTATTCGCCGGATGTTTTCAGGGACGCATCGACGTAACCGGCAAGGCAGCGCCTGTTTGTCAACCACCAGCGATTTCCGATTCGCGTCGATGGACAGCCTAAGCCTCGGCAAGCCGTCCATGCGCATGGCTCGTGTCGGCGAGCGTCTCGATGACACGGCAGTTTTCGATCCTGCCGCTGGCGCATTTCTTCACCATGCGCAGCAGCTCGTCGCGCAACGCCTTCAGGCTGGCGATACGCCTCTCGACCTCGATGAGGCGAGCCTTGGCAATGGCGTCGGCGGCGGCGCAGGGTTGCGCCGGATCGTCCTGCAGCGACAACAGCGTGCGGATGGCGTCGACCTCGAAACCAAGCTCCCGCGCATGCCGGATGAAGGCGAGGCGGTCGAGGTCGCCGCGGTCGTAGAGCCGCCTGTTGCCGTTCGTGCGGGAGGCTGCCGGCAGCAGGCCGATCTGCTCGTAGTAACGGATCGTCGGCACCTTGACGCCGCTCCGCCGCGCGGCCTCGCCGATCGCGAAATCATTTTCCCGCATTTTTTGGCCTTGCTCCTCTAGCCGCTAGAGGATGTAGCACGGACTCCGAGTTAGGCAAGGAGCCGATGCAATGGACATCAGGGAAACGCGCTATCGCGTCACGGGCATGGACTGCGCCGCCTGCGCGGCCAAGGTCGAGACGGCGGTGAGCCGCCTTGCGGGAGTCGAGCGCGTCTCCGTCTCGGCGACGGCCGGCTCGATGCGGATCGGCCATGCGGCCGATGCGACCTTGCTGCCGGCGATGAAGACGCAGCTCGGCAAGCTCGGCTACGGCGTCTTTCCCGCGGACGGCGAGAAGCTCGGCACGAAAGGTCGCGGGCGCGCTCATGATCGCGACCATGATCATGACCGTGGGCAGGCCGATATCCACGCGCATGCCGCCGGCGACGGGCAGGGCGCCTGGTGGGGGAAGCGCAAGGGCATGCTCACTATCGGCTGCGGCGTGGCGCTTGGGCTGGCCTATGGCATCGGACGCCTTTATCCGCCGATCGAATGGTGGGCGTTTCTTGCAGCGCTTTCCGTCGGCCTGCTGCCGGTCGCCAACCGCGCGCTTGCGGCGGCCCTTGCCGGCACGCCGTTCTCGATCGAGACGCTGATGACGGTCGCCGCCGTCGGCGCGGTGATCATCGGCGCGGCCGAGGAAGCGGCCGCCGTCGTCTTCCTTTTCCTCGTCGGCGAGCTGCTCGAAGGCGTTGCCGCCGGCCGCGCCCGGGCCGGCATCCAGAACCTGGCGAGCCTCGTTCCCAAGACCGCCTATGTCGAGCGCGGCGGCGCGGTCGAGGAGGTGCCGGCGGAAAGCCTTTCCCTCGGAGCGGTCATCCTCGTCCGCCCCGGCGACAGGATCGCCGCCGACGGTGAGATCGTCGAGGGCGACGGCGCCATCGACGAGGCGCCCGTCACCGGCGAAAGCGTTCCCGTGCGCAAGAAGGCCGGCGACGGCGTGTTCGCCGGCACCATCAACACCGACGCCGTGCTGCGCGTGAAGGTCACCGCGGCCGCGGCCGACAACACCATCGCGCGCGTCGTCAAGCTGGTCGAGGAGGCGCAGGAGAGCAAGGCCCCGACCGAGCGCTTCATCGATCGTTTCTCCAAAGTCTACACGCCCGGCCTGCTGGCGCTCGGCGCGCTGGTGGCGGTCCTGCCGCCGCTGGTCGCGGGCGCAGGCTGGAGCGAGTGGATCTACAAGGGGCTCGCCATCCTGCTCATCGGCTGCCCTTGCGCCTTGGTCATCTCAACCCCGGCAGCGATCGCGGCCGCTTTGTCGGCCGGCGCACGGCGCGGCCTGCTGATCAAGGGTGGCGCCGTCCTCGAGGCACTAAGCTCGATCGACGCCATGGCGCTCGACAAGACCGGTACGCTGACCGAGGGAAAACCGAAGGTCACCGACATCGTCGCGATCGGGCGCGGCGAGGCCAATGTGTTGTCGATGGCAGCGGCGCTGGAGACCGGCTCCAGCCACCCGCTGGCCTTGGCGATCCTCGACCGCGCCAAGGCCGATAGGGTGCCGGTACCGCCGGCGTCGGTAGCTTTCGCCCTCGGCGGCAGGGGTGTCGCCGGCAAGATCGGCGGCAAGGAGGTTTTTCTCGGATCGTCGGCGGCTGCTGCGGAACGCATCGCACTTTCCGCCGACCAGCTTCAGCGCATCGCCGCCTTCAACGACGAAGGCAAGTCCGTCGCGGTGCTGATCGCGGCCGGCGAGCCGGCCGCCATCATCGCCATGCGCGACGAGCCGCGCGCCGACGCGCAATCCGGACTCGCGGCGTTGAGGGACGCTGGCGTCGAGCCGGTGATGTTGACCGGCGACAACAAGCGCACGGCGGCGGCGATCGCAAAGGGTCTGGGGCTTCCCGTGCATGCCGAAATGTTGCCGCAGGACAAGCAGCGCATCGTTCGCGATTTGCAGTCCTCCGGCAGGAAGGTTGCGAAAGTCGGCGACGGCATCAACGACGCGCCGGCGCTTGCCGCCGCCGATGTCGGCATCGCCATGGGCGGCGGCGCCGATGTCGCGCTGGAGACGGCAGATGCTGCGGTCCTGCACGGCCGCGTCGGCGATCTTGCCGCCTTGATCGAGCTGTCGCGGCGCGCGCTGAGCAACATCCATCAGAACATCGCTGTCGCGCTCGGGCTGAAGGCGGTCTTCCTCGTCACGACGATCGCCGGCGTCACCGGTCTGTGGCCGGCGATCCTTGCCGATACCGGTGCGACGGTTCTGGTCACCGCCAACGCCATGCGCATGCTGGCCTGGCGGCCGCACGCTGTCCGCGACTGACGTCGGCGCGCCCATCGCGCTGTTCCCTGTTGGTTGCGCGATAGATAATATGTCTTGGATCACAAGGCTCAACTCATGAAGATCAATGTCGTCTGCGCGCATCCACTTGCCGACAGCTACCTGGCCTCGCTTCACCATCGCGTCGTCCGGACCCTCAAGGCCAGGGGCGACGAGGTCGTGGATTTCGACCTCCATGAAATGAATTTCGATCCCGTGATGCGGGCCGAGGAGAGGCGCGGCCACTTCGATCCGTCTCAGGTGCCCGAGGACCTGCGGGTCTACATCGATGCGCTCAGATGGGCCGAGGCCTGCGTGTTCTGCTTCCCGACATGGTGGTCGGGCATGCCCGCCATTTTGAAGGGTTATTTCGACCGCGTCTGGCGGCCCGGCATTGCCTATGAGGTGCCGGCGGATGGCGGTGCCATCAAGCCGATTCTTCTGAACATCAATCGCATGGGCGTGGTAACCACCTGCGGGTCGCCTTGGTGGTACACGGAAATCTACATGCAGAATCCGGGAAAGAAGGTGCTGCTGCGCGGCCTGAAGACGATGTGCGGCCGCAATGCGAAGCATCTCTATCTGACGAGATATTCCGTCGAGGGCATTTCCAACGAAAAGAGGGAGATGTTCGCGCGTGAAGTGGAACGCCGGTTCGAGACGTTCTGACCCAAGCCTTTCCAAAGCCCGGGCCGCGGCGTCAAACGGCGACGACCCAGCCCGTCACGACGATGAGGACAAGCATGACCAGTGCCCCCGAGACATAGAGGATCGTCCGGACGCTGCCGCCCTTGGCGGCGTTTCCGCCACGCAGGTAGATCGCCATGTGCACGAGGCGTATCGCCAGGTGAGCCCACACCAGCACGGCCAGCGTCGCCGGTCCGACGCCGGCCAGCATTGCCAGCACCACCGGCACGACGAAGGGGGCCAGCGCCTCGACCGAGTTCATGTGGACGCGGTCGATCCGGTAAAGCGGGTCGTCGTCGTCCGCCGGGATGACCGGGCCCGAAAGCTTGCCGGCAAATCCCTTGGACGAGCCGGAATAGACCGCCAGCGCCACCGACTGAAGACAGAGCGCCAGCACGCCGAGGATGCTCAACCAATAGGCTTGCATTTTCTCCGCTCCCTGAAAATCGCTGCGGGCCGGATTGACGTCATGGGCGATGCCGCTCGATGCGGAGACGGCTGTCACGCCGCCTGGGCGAAAAGCGCCTGGAACCGCTGCAGGTAGAGCGGCCAGCCCTGATCGCCGTCGACCGAGCCGCGCACGCCTTCCCAGCCCTGGCCATGCCGTTCGATATGGCGGTGCTCGATTTCGACCCGGGTCCGGTTTTCCGCCTCGGCGGTGAAGCGGACTTCCCATTCGCTTGTCCTGGCGAGGTCGGTTTCGATCTGCCAGCGCGGGCTGATGTCCCAGCTCAGAAGCAGCCGGTTCGGCGGCTCGTAGACCAGCACGCGGGCCCAGCGGCACTCGCTGCCATCGACACCGCGGTCGTAGACGTGACCGCCGACGCGCCGCTCGAAGATCGTTTCGGCGATCGGGACGGCGAGCAGATTGTGGTCGCGCGGCTTGATGCTGTCGAAGTCCTCGGTGAACACCTTGAAGGCGCGCGCGATCGGCGCCTCGACAACGACCGAATGCCTTACGGGAGCGGGTGTCGGTTGCTTGATCATGTCTCGTCCTTTGTCGGTTGCTCGACGGCCAGCTTGTAGGCCGCCAGCGTCTTCAACCAGAACCGGTCGATTTCCGCGCGCAGGCCCGCCAGGCCGTCCGGATCGATCCGGTAGATGCGTTCCTTGCCGGAGCGCGTGTCGGCCACGAGCCCGGCTTCCCTGAGGACCTTCAAATGCTGAGAGACCGCCGGCCTGGTTACAGGCAACGCACGGGCCAGGCCGCTGACCGAACAGGGTCGCTCGACCAGCAGTTCGAATATCGTGCGCCGCGTCGGATCTCCGAGCGCTGTCCAGTATTTCGCGTTAGTCGCCACTAACGCGAAGCTAGAGCGATGCGCCTATCCTGTCAACCCGGAAGGGGAGTGTGGCGGCCGGCAACCGATCGAAATCCGGCCGGCTGGCCTTCGCCGGCGGATCAGCGCCGCCGCTTCGCCTGAAGGCTCCGCGCCGCTTGCTCGATCGCCGCCCGGTCATTGCCCAGCCGGTCGAGCAGCTCCTGCGCCTCCTCGCCCGAAATGCCGGTGCGCACGGCAAGCGCCTCCACCGTCAGCACGTCCGCGCTGTCGATCTCGCGCGTTTCGGGCAGTGCGTCGTCGGCCGTCAGCGGCAGCGCCGCTTCGCGGTCGATCTCCATCTCGGCCTGGTGCCAGTGCCGCTCGTGATTGCCGAGGATACCGCCCTCGCGTTGAAAGATCTCATAGGCGCGTTGCCTGATCTTCTCGGTCCGATCGTCGTCCATAGCCGTTTCCTCCTTGCGTGTCAGACAACGCAGGACGGGGCGGAACGATCCGCCTTATCGCGAAGGTGATCGTCTGGCGCGCAGCCGGTCGAAACGCCCAGCGGGGGTAATCGCATAGGTGGTTCCCCCACTCCGTCGCCGCTTCGCGGCGCCACCTCTCCTCCCTCCGGAGGGACCCTAGTGGGGGAGATGCCCGGCAGGGAAGAGGAGGGTGCTGTCCCGCCTGCCTCTCCTTCGTCATTCTAGGGCGGAGCAAGGAGCGAAGCGACGCGCGCAGACCCTAGAATCCATGCCGTGACGCCCGAGCGCCGCAGCGGTGCAGAAACGTTCACCAGCCAATTCAGCGAAACAGCTCGAACCATTCAGGATTGGTCTTCTCGATCAATTCAATCTTCCATTGCCGTGGCCAGCGCTTCAATGACGTCTCACGCTGGATGGCATCGGCGATGTCGAAATATTCCTCGTACCAGACCAGACGCTGCACACCGTAGCGGCTGGTGAAGGAGGAACCTTGGCCGGTCTTGTGCTCGGGCACGCGACGAGCAAGGTCATTGGTGACACCGATATAGATCGTGCCGCCTTTCTGGCTTGCGGTCATGTAAACGTATCCGGTCATCAGGCGATCTTAATTGGCGCAGTCATCGATGGCTATTTTGGACCGCTGCATCTTACGGCCGATGTCACGGCATGGATTCTAGGGTCTGCGCGCGTCGCTTCGCTCCTTGCTCCGCCCTAGAATGACGAAGGATAGGTCGCTGCCTCACGCGCGAGAACCCTCTTTGTCGCCTTCGGCGACATCTCCAAGGTGTTGGCGCCGGCATATGCGATTACCTACTCCGGAGGCCCGTGAGGGGGGAGAGGTGGCTCGGCAAAGCCGAGACGGAGTGGGGGACGGCGCTGATGATTGTCGCCCACGCCCGCGGCCATTCCGATCCGAAATCGTAAGTTTGTCTCGGCCGCTTCCGCTCACGGCCCGTATATGGCCACCGGCTTGCCGAACATGCCGGGCTCGGGCTTCACGCCCAGCCCCGGTCGTTGCGGTACGACGATGTGACCCTGCTTGATGACGACCGGGTGCTTCGCATCGAAATGCCCCTTGATGTATTCCTGCGCGATCCACGCCCCTTCCATGCGGCGCGGCTCGACGGTGGCGGCCAGGTGCACGCAGGCCGCCGCGATGATGTCGCCGCCCCAGGCGTCGTCGCAGCTATGCGGCAGCGAGCGGATGGCGCAAAGGTCGCGCACCGTGGTCATCCTGGTGAGGCCGCCGAGGCGCGTGACCTTGAAGCCGAAGCCGTCGGCAATGCCCATCGAGATTGCCCGCAGCACCGCGTTCTGGTCCTCGGTGCTCTCGTCGAGATAGACGGGATGCGTGACGCGGCCCTTCAGCGTCGCGATCTCGTCCATCGTGTTGCAGGGTTGCTCGAAGACGAAGGGGATCGCCTGGCACAGCCGGTCGAGATGGATCGCGGCGGCGACCGTCAGGCCCCGGTTGCCGTCGACCGCTAGCCGTGCCTTGTAGCCGACCGCTTCCCAGACCTTGTGAACGACGGCCACGTCTTCTTCCAGGTTGCGCCCGCCGATCTTGACCTGCAGGCGCGGATAGCCGGCCCTAACCTTGTCGGCGGCGATCCGCGCCGCCTCGTCCGGCGCGCCGACGATCAGCGAATAATAGGCCGGGACGCGGTCGGTCAGCGCGCCGCCCAACAGCGTCGAGACCGGCACGCCGAGTTTCTGGCCGAGCAGGTCGAGGAAGGCCATGTCCAACGCGGCCTTGGCGTAGCCATGCCCGTTCAGCCGCTCGTCCATGTGTTTGGCGAGCAGGCGGATCGAGGCAATCTCCAGGCCGATGAGTCCCGGAGCGATTTCGGCGATCGCGGCGCGGGCGCCCAGCGCGTGGTGCGGCTGGTAGACCGGGCCGATCGGACAGGTCTCGCCCCAGCCGGCAAAACCGTCATCGGTGGCGATCTCGACCAGCGTCGAGTCCAGCGCCTCCACATCGGCGCTGGCCATGCGGTAGGCGCCGCCCTTGACCGGCAGCCGCGCCGAATAGACGTTGATCCGATCGATGCGCATGCACGGCTCCCCCTCAAAGAACGCAACCTCTGCAGGTCTCAAGCGAACCCGTCTGTTACATCCGCGCCCGGGCTGAAGTGGGATCGTAAGGCGAATCCGCGACGACCTCGGCGGTCTTCCATTCCCCGAGGATCGCAACGTCGAGCCTGGTGCCCGGCCTGGAAAGACGCTCCGGCAGCAGCGCCAGCGCCACGTCATGCCCGAGCGTGTAGCCATAGCCGCCGGAGGTGATGCGCCCGACCAGGGCGCCATCGCTATAGAGCCCCTCATTGGCGAGCGTGCTGGCGCCGTCGGTGTCGATCCTGAGCGTCACCGAGCGGCGCTGGTCGTCGCGCTGCCTGTATTTCAGCACCGCGTCGCGCCCGACGAAGTCGCCCTTGTCGAGGCGGATGAAGCGCTCCAGCCCGCTCTCCAACGCATTGAGCTCGGGGTTCATGTCGCGATACATGGCGCGGTAGGATTTCTCGAGCCGCAGCGATTCCAGCGCATGCAGCCCGACCAGCCGCATGCCCTGCTTCTCGCCTTGCTTCAGGATCGCGTCGAGCAATTGCCGCTGGTAGGGCAGGGGATGGTAGAGCTCCCAGCCGAGCTCGCCTTCATAGTTGACGCGCAGCAGCCTGACGTCGCTGGCGAGAGCCACGCCGCCGGTCTTCACGCTGAACCAGGGAAAACTTTCGTTGGAGAGGTCGATCTCGGTCAGCGGCTGCAGCACGTCTCGCGCCTTCGGCCCGACAATGGTGAAGCAGCCGCGATCATTGGTGACGTTGTTCAAGGCCACACTGCCGTCGGCGGGAAGCAGCCTCGAGAGGTCGTCGAAATTCCAGCGCTCGGCGCGCGGCGTCGAGATCAGGTAGAAGCAGTCCTCCCGAAGCCGCGCAACCATGTACTCCGCCTGCACGCCGCCGCTGGCGGTCAGGTGATGCGCCAGCGTCACCTTGCCGGTCGCGGGCAGTCGGTTGGCGACGATCCCGTCCAGCCAGGCGGCCGCGTTGGGCCCCGACACCTCGAACTTGGTCATCGGTGTCATCTCGACCAGGCCGACGGCGTTGCGCACCGCCAGCACCTCCTCGCCGACGAACACGCCCTTTTCGGTCCAGCGCCAGCTATATTGGTCCTTGGCCTCGACACCCTTCGGCGCGAACCAGTTGGGCATTTCCCAGCCGTTGAGCACGCCCCAGACCGCGCCCAGCTCCGTCAGCCTGTGATAGGAAGGCGCGGTCTTCTGCGGCCGCGCGGCGGGCATGTCCTGTCCGGGATATTTCTGCTCGGCATGTGTGCCCCAGGCCTCGCGCACCTTCTCGCGCGTCCATTCCTTGTTGGCGTAGTCGCCGAAGCGGCGCGGATCGAGGTCGGAGGTGTCGAGGCTGTTGCCGCCCTCGACGATCCGCTCCGACAAATAATAGCCGATCGTGCCGCCCCACAGGATGCCGCCGGGAACGCCTTCGGCCAGCCACACATTGGGCAGGCCCCAGGCCGGTCCGATCAGCGGCAGCTCGTCCGCCGTCATCTGGAAGGGGCCGCGCACATTGGCCTTGATGCCGACGCGCCCCAGCGCCGGGACCAGTTGCAGCGCCTGCTCCCAGTTCCACGACACCGCCTCGAAGTCCTCTTCCAAAAGATCGGCGCCGAACCAGGAAGGAACGCCGTCCTCGGCGAACAGCTTCAGGTGTTCGGTGCGCTCGTAAGGCCCGAACATCAGCCCGTCGCCTTCCTCGCGCAGATACCCCTCGAAACCCTCGTCGCGCAGGATCGGCATTTCGGGACGTCCGGCACGCTTGCGCTCCACCACCTCCGGCACCGCTTCGGTGATCCAGTACTGGTGCAGGATCGGGATCGCCGGGATGTCGAGGCCGAGCAGGGCGCCGGTCTGGCGCGCGTAATTGCCGGTGGCCGAGATCACGTGCTCGCAAATGATGTCGCCCTGGTTGGTTTGAACCAGCCATTCGCCGCCCGGTGTGCGCTTGAATCCGGTGACCTCGGTGTTGAGATGGATTTTGGCGCCCATATCCCGCGCGCCCTTGGCCATCGCGTGCGTCACGTCGGCGGGCGCGATATGGCCGTCATCGGGATGATAGAGCGCGCCGAGCATCCGCTGATTGTCGAGCAGCGGCCAGAGCTTTCGCGCCTCCGCCGGCGTCAGCAACTGCGCCCGCATGCCCTGCACCTCGGCCACGCTCATATAGCTCTTGTATTCGTCGAGCCTGTCGCGGGAATTCGCGATCCGCAGCTGGCCGCATTTGTGCCATCCGACCGGCTGCCCGGTCTCGGCCTCCAGACCTTCATAGATCTCGATGGTCTTGTTGATCATCCGCCCGACATTGATGTTGCGGGCGTAGGACGGGATCAGCCCGGCCGCATGCCAGGTCGAGCCGGCGGTAAGCTGCGTGCGCTCCAGCAGCGCCACGTCGGTCCAGCCGCGCTTGGCCAGCCCGTAAAGGATACCGGCCCCAACACAGCCGCCGCCAACGATCACCACCCGCGCATGTGTCTGCATCAAACCACCGACTGCGACTGTTCAGAGCAAGGATTGCCGCCGAAGCTACAGGCGGTGAAAGGCTCTGTAACGTTCTGAAAAACTAGGGATGATGATAAATTTGGCTTATGCAGCGGGTCCGCGATCCTGCCGGCGGTGCCGCACGCTTCAGTCCTCGGCGGTTCCGTCCTTGAAGTCGATTTTCGTGCCTGGCTTTACCATGGCGGCGAGGTCTTCGGCGTCCCAGTTGGTCAGTCGGATGCAGCCATGCGAGAAGGTCGTGCCGATCTTGCCGGGGTCGGGTGTGCCGTGGATGCCGTAGCTCTCGATGGACAGGTCGATCCAGACCGATCCGACCGGATTGTTCGGGCCCGCGGCGATGGTGAAGGGCCGCTTGGTCTTCACCCCCTTGAAAGCGAATTTCGGATTGTAGTGATAGGTCGGATTGTGCACGACGCGCTTGACCTCGGCCGCGCCGCTCGGCGCCGGCTTTTCCTCGCTGCCGATCGAGGCGGGATAGACCGCGAGCGGCTTGCCTGACGCATCGAGCGCGCGCACGAGCCGGGCGCCTTTGTCGACCTCGACGCTGGCGACGGCCGCGGGCGGATCGCCGCGGCCGACATCGGGCACCACCAGCGTGGTGCCGGCCTTCCTGAACCCGGTATCGGGATTGAGCAAAATGAGCAATTGTTCGCCGACGTGGAAGCGCTCCGCCAGCTTCTCCCGGGCGCTGCGGTATCCGAGCCGTTTGAGATCTGCCATCCGCTCCATGCGGGTGGGGATCCGCCTGGTGAAGAGCCCGCGCACATCCTTGGCCGTGACGTCGTAGGTTGTAAGCACCGGGCCGGCGAAACTTGTCGCGAGCTTGTCCCAGGTCTGCCGCGTCAGCTTGCCGTCGGACGGCAGCCCGTTCGCCGCCTGGAAGGCCGCGACGGCCTTGGCGAAATTATCGGAAAGGCGGCCGTCGATCAGGCCGGGGGAGAAGCGGGCGCGGTCGAGAAGAATCTGCGCCTTGAGCAGCATCGGATCGACGCCCTTCGGCTCGCCCTCGCTGAATTGCGCCTGATTGACCGTGTCGAGGTCGAGCTTGGCGGCTAGCGTTCCGCCGCATGCGAGCGCCAACGCCAACGCAACGACGAGAAGGAGCCTGGCCATCGAAGTCACTCCAGGACGGGAACCTGCCTCTATGACGCGGCACGGCCGATGTGGTTCCTGTCGCAGGCAGCAGCGCGAAGATCATCGTAATTCTGCGCTTTCTCCTCTAGATGTTTGAATTTTAAGCTGGAAGCCAGTTCCCAAGCGCGCGGAAAGCTGGCATTATCGCATAAGGGCCTATGCATTTGTGATTTCCATGGCCCCTCGTTCTGGTAACCGGCGGCTCCCCAACGCCCCCCACCGCCCATGCCGTCGGTTGCCTCTATTTGGAAATCAAAAGCCCCGCTGAGCCAGTCGGAAGGCAGCTGATGCACGTCGCCCAAAACTGTGCAGCGGCTTTGGGCGAACGACATGCATCAACACAAAGACTGGAAAGCGCGGCGCCTGGATCCATCTCGGCGCGACGCGCCTTGGCCCGCCACGAGGCGGCGCGGCCGCCGCCTCTCGTCGTTCAGGCATGCTTTGGCCGAGCTTTTCCTGTCGGAGGAGGAATTGGTCCATCCTCGATGAGGATGTCCTTGCGGCGGGCAAAGGCAACGAAAACACCCTTCGCCGTCTCGGCGTCGATATCCCCGGCCAACGCGGCCTTGCAAGCCCGGATCGCCGCCTTCTGCTCAGGGCTGTTGCCACACCAGTCGACAGCGAACTGGTAGGCGTCCGCGACGGTGTTCAATTGGCGCGGGAATCCCATTCCGACCCAGATGCGCACGGGTGTTTCGAACGGTTTGGCAAGCATGGCGACTGCCTCGTTCCAGCACGAGCCTACGCGATCAGCCCGCCGCCTCGATTGCCTTTGCCGGCGTTCATCCAGGGCAGGCCGGCGCTCACTTCCTCGTGGATTTTGACCGACTTCGCGAAACCGCAAAACGCCTCTCTGGCGGCGGTCAGCGGATAGCCGCCGTCGAACGCGCGCTGGCAGGCACGCAGCGCGGTTTCATAAATGTCGCCGCGCCTGTTCCTGGGCCATTCGTAGAGAAATTCCAGGGCGTCTTCGAGGCACGCGATTTCCTGTACGAGACTATTCCCGCACTTCACGAAAACCGGGCTGTCAAACATCCGATCGTTCATAAGATCCTCCAAGTCGAACGAACAATTTTTGAGTTGGGACAGGCGGGACCGTCAACGGTCCGCGCCTGGCTGCGATATGGGTTTATGAGACCGGGCCGTCAAGGTCCTGGCGGCTGCGGGAGCGTCCCGCTTCGATAGGGGGACATCGTGCCTGTCGTGTCGGCGCGGGGTGGCTGCCGGCTGATATTCTGGACGCGGCTTCGCGCCAGCTGGATATCGCCCACGAGCACGATCCGATGTCCTGACGCGGTCAGTCGAGAACAAGCCTCTCCAAGCCGCCAGCGGCGGCCATCATTGGCTGAGCCTCTGGATACGTCCCTTGTCCAGTCGGAACACGCCGTCGGTGCCGCCTTGCATCTCGAAATCGGACTGAAGCTCGTCCCATGTGCCGAGATATTTGCCGCACTCTGCGCAGTGGATCGGCGTTGCGGGTTGAGCATCGGCCGGAATCTGCAAGCGGATCGTGCCGCAAAACGGGCATTCCAATTTATGGTCCAGATACTCGCCAGCCATGGTTGCGGAGCATCGCGCAATCGGCACAACTTCGCAAGTTGCAGATTTGGGCAAGCGCACGCTTCAGTCCGGCGCCATCTGCGAGAACGGCCAGTCGCGAAAGGCTTTCACCCCGCACCAAACGGTCAGTGCTCGCTCGACTTCTCGACAACCTTGCCTTCGCCATCCGCGTGCGGTTGGATCATTGCCCGCGCCGCGTTTGCTCCCGCCGCGAGAATGCGATCCGACAATTCCGTTTCCTCCACCGCGCGGGCCAGTTGCAGGGCGCCGATGAGGGTCGCCAAAATGCCGAACGCGACATCCTCCGGGTCGCGCGTCTGTGACGGAAGAGCCGCCGACACCTGGCGAACTAAGGCGATCAGGTGCTCGCTATAGAGACGACGCGTTTCATGCGGCTCGCGCGCGATTTCCGGCAAGAGCGCGGCCGAAGCGCAACCTTTCTCTGGATTGTCGCGGTGCGCGGCCGACAGATAAGTGTCTATCGCCATCGGCAGGCCGCCGGCGTCCAGGGCCTCCGCAATCTGACCCGACTGTCCCACCAGCGCAGTCGCCACGCATTCCCGCACAAGCGCCGCCTTGGATTGAAAGTGCGGATAGAACGCTCCGTTCGTCAGCCCGGCGTCGCTCATGATGCTTGCCAGCCCGGACGCGGCGATGCCGTCACCGCGAAAACGGTCGGTGGCGACCTCGATGATCCGGCTGCGCGATGCGTCCTTGCGGCCCTTTTCGTAGCGCATGGGCTTTCCTTTCGTGCTGCTATTGCATTACGACCATAATATGATAGTATGATCATAATCTGAACGACGAAAAAAAGCTAGGCGAATTGGAGCATCAAGTGAACGCACATTCTGGAAAGACTGCTATCGTGACCGGTGCCTCCTCCGGCATCGGCCGCGCCACCGCCGAGGCGCTGGCGCGCGCCGGCTTCACTGTCTTCGGGACCAGCCGGCGAGCGAACGACAGCGGTCCAGGCCGGGTGACCATGCTGAAATGCGATGTGACCGACAGCCAATCCGTCGACCTGCTCGTTTCCACCGTGCTTGCGCGAACCGGACGGATCGACCTTCTGGTCAACAATGCCGGCATTGGATTGCAGGCCGGCGCGGAGGAATCGTCGATCGAGCAGGTTCAAGCCCTGTTCGACGTCAACCTGTTCGGGGTCGTGCGGATGACGAACGCGGTGATGCCGGCGATGCGGCGACAGGGTGGCGGGCGCATCATCAACATCGGTTCGATCCTTGGGGTAGTCCCGGCGCCGTATTCCGCCCATTATTCAGCCGTCAAGCACGCCGTCGAAGGGTATTCTGAATCGCTCGATCACGAAGTCCGCGCCTTCAACGTCCGTGTCTCGGTCATTGAGCCGGCGTTCGTTCGCACGGTCTTCGACCAGAACGGGATGGAACCGGATTCGACGATCGAGCAATACGACCAGGCCAGGGCCGGCGTCGACGCGCTGTTGCGCGACGTGATGCCCAAGGCCGATCCGCCGGAAGTCGTGGCCGAGGTCGTCGTCAGGGCCGCCGGGGCCAAGCGGCCGGGCCGGCGTTACACCGCGGGCAAGGCCGCGAGGCAGGTGAGCTTCCTGCGCCGCTTCGCGCCCGCCGCGGTGTTCGACAAGGTGTTGCGCAAGCAGTTCCGCCTGCCGGCCTGACACTCCACGCGCACAATGCCTGTCCGAAGGCCCGGCCGGTTTTGCCAGGCAGCAGGAACCAATTCAGGAAGCCGCCTGATGAAAGCCTTTGTCGTCGACAAGTACGGAAAGAAGAACGCCCTGCGGCTCGTCGAGGTGCCGACGCCCGATATCAAGGACGATGATGTCCTGGTCGAAATTCACGCGGCCGGCGTCAACCTCCTGGATGCCAAGATCCGGGATGGGGAGTTCAAATCCTTCCTGCGCTATCGCCCGCCCTTCGTCCTGGGGCACGATGTTGCCGGGATCGTCATCCGGGTCGGATCGAAAGTCCGCAGGTTCAAGCCCGGCGACGAGGTCTATGCACGGCCGCGCGACGGCCAAATCGGAACATTCGCCGAGTTTATTGCCATGAACGAGGCCGATGTCGCCTTGAAGCCAAAAAACCTCAGCATGGAGGAAGCCGCCTCCATACCGCTCGTCGGCCTGACCGCGTGGCAGGTGCTGGTGGAAAAGGCCAGGCTGCGGCGAGGCCAGAAAGTCTTCATCCAGGCAGGGTCGGGCGGCGTGGGTACATTCGCCATCCAGCTGGCCAGGCATCTCGGCGCGACAGTCGCAACGACGGCGAGCGCGGCCAGCACGGATATGGTCGAAAGTCTTGGCGCCGATATCGCGGTCGACTACCGGAAGGAAGACTTCGAGAAGGTGCTCTCGAACTACGATGTCGTCGTGAACAGCCAGGACGCCGCGACACTGGAGAAATCGCTGCGTGTGCTGAAACCGGGTGGGCAGCTCATTTCCATTTCCGGTCCGCCGGATCCCGCATTTGCCAAGAAGCTGGGGCTGAACATCGTGCTCAGGCTGGCCATGCACGCCTTGAGCCGTGGCATCCGGAAGAGGGCCCGCCATGCCGGCGTCAATTACTCGTTCCTTTTCATGTGGGCCGACGGCGATCAGCTGGGCAAAATCACGCCGCTGCTGGAATCCGGAACAATACACCCCGTGATCGATCGGATCTTCCCGTTCGAGCAAACCAACGAGGCGTTGGCCTTCGTGCAGGCGGGGCGCGCGAAAGGCAAGGTCGTCGTCAAGGTGAAGTAGCCGTCGCGCGTGGCGGCGGGCATGGACGCTATCCTCCGAATTGTCGATGGCGCCACGCTCCTTGCCGCTCAGCCCGGCGCGATCTCCGCAAACAGCCAGTCGCGGGTAGTGTCTCAGTTTGAAATTTGACCGGCGCTCGCCGGTATTCCGCGGCCATACCGTGGCGGAAGCGAACGCCATCTTTTGCGAGATTTTTTGAAATTCCAGCCAAAACCCGCTCCGCAGCCGGAGCGGGCTCGTAGCGGAATCGAAGCACAATCGACACCTTGTCCAACGAGGTTCGTGGATACCTCTGTCGAAACTGTTCGCTGCTCGCAATCTGCAGATAGGAGTTCGCTCTCGTTGATATGATCTCTAAGTGTGCAGCTGTCGCTTCTGCATCTGGCCAGGGTAACGTATCAGTGATGACGAACCGAAGTTGATTGTTTCCTAGATGAACTTCCAAATCTTTAGAGAAGTCATCCTTGATGGCGAAACTCTCGTTACCCATTATCCCTTTAGGCGCTTTTTGTAAGGGCCACGCTTGCCCGCTGCGGCTCAACGGCGTCCATCTTCTCGCAAAGGTCTTCCATTGACCAGAGCGTCTTGGACACGCCAGTGGCCATTGCTGGCGTCATTTTCAACGTCTTGTGCATTTTGATGAAGTTGTACCAGACGGTGTAGATCGCGACCATGTGGACATGGTTTTCGAACTTCTTTGAGAACGCATTGGTAAGGCGGGTGAAGCGGCGGTTTGCCATGCGCATGGTGAGATTGGCGCGCTCGATATGCGAGGTGCTGACATGCACCGGATCGGGATTGCCCTCGATCCGCGTCTTGGTTGCGCCAGTGCAGACAGCGGGGCTATAGCGGCGCTCTGAGACACTACCCAGTCGCGAAACGCCTTGACCTTGCGCTGGCGGATCGCTTCGGGCGGGTAGACGAGGTAAAAGCTGGAGACGGCCTTCAGCGCGTGGTCGAAGGGCCGCACCAGCCTGCCGCTGGCGACGGCGGGCAGAAGCTTGTTTGACCGGGGAAGGGCCGGAGCCTCTGTCCGAGGATCCGGCTTTCGCCTCCTTGGGTGCCGGGCGTCGATTATCGGCCCTGCGCAGGCCAATGGCGTTTCTGGTAGAACGCTAATATACATGACGTTCAAATGATCAGCGCCTCCGCATCATCGAGGAATGCCATGCGAAGGGTCATCCTCACAGCCATGTGCTTTGCCGCCATGACGGGCGCCAATGCCCATGACTGGTACGAAAACAAGGTTGACCCGGTAACGAACTTCAAATGTTGCGGCGGCAGGGATTGCCGCCCGATACCGCAGTCCTCAGTGCAATCCAGGGCCGATGGCGGCTACCTCTATTTGCCCGATGGCTTCAACATCCCGCGAGATCGCGTGCAGGAATCGCCGGACGACCAATACCATATCTGCGAGAACAACTACGTCATAACCCACCAGCCCTATCTGCGCTGCTTCTTCGCACCGCGGCTCAAGGTCTCCCTGGTTCTGCCCACGCCAAGGTAGAGAGAACGGTCTAGAACGTCCAGGTAAAAGCCGCCGCGGACCTATTAGCCGGTTTCGCAGTGGAAAGAGACGCTGGCTGGTGTCTAACGGCAACCTTGCGGAAGCCTGGCAGCCGACGTTTCGTGAAGAGTGCGACACTCGGGAGCACTGCCATGCGCGTTGCAATGACGATTGATGACCTTCCTCTCTGGCCGCAAAGTTATCCGCCCGAGGGCTATACCGCCGCCTTAATCATGCAGCGGATCTCCGATGCCCTGGCGAAGAACGGCATTTCTGGTGTCTACGGCTTCGGAAATTCCTGGGCTCTCACCAGGCATCCGGAACTCGCCGGAGCAATGGATGCCTGGACCAGCGCAGGCCACTACATCGGCAACCATACGCATAGCCACCCAGAGCTGCCGGACATTGACGCGCGGACCTATTGCCGCGAGATCGACGACGCCGATGCCTACCTCGCGCAATGGCTCGACCGCGCACCAACCCGGTTCTTCCGCTACCCTGTGTGCCATTGGGGCGAGACGGCCGAAAAGCGCGACACAGTTGCGCGTCATCTTGCCGCCAAGGGCTACAAAGTCGCCGATGTGACTACTTGGCTTTTTGAGTGGACGTGGAACCGCGCTTGGCTCAACGCGCGCGACCGCAACGACCGCGCGAACATGATGTGGCTAGAGCGCGAATTCGTCGAAGCCTCATTAGCGCAGCTTAGCTACGACCAGTCCTCGCTGGTGACATGGTTTGGCCGCGAAGTGCCGGCCATCGCGCTCGGCCACACGCTGCCGTTCTTTGCCGAGGTCGCTGACGCCCTTCTCGCACGTTTCGTCGCAGCCGGCGTGACCTTCATTCCACTCGAGGAGGCGGTCGCCAATCCCGCGTATGACGAGGTCGGCTCGGTCGTGTCCTCGAAGTTTCTGGTTTTCCACCAGAAGCTCGCCGATGCGGCCGGAAAGCCAATACCGGTGGTCTCACCTGACATCAAGGGCCTTCACCGTCGCGTTATGGAGATGGCGGGAAACAGACGAGACTGACACGGCCGCGTCCGCTCACAGGCTGTCATCGTTCGGTGTCAGGCGTCAGCGGTGTTACGACAGGCAATCGATGCCAAAGGCACGCGACTGTCAACCGACGCCGTCGCCGGCTCACCCCCGGTATCGCAGCGCGTCGACCACCACCGCCATCGCCGGCGACAGCTGCCGGCGGCTCGGATAGTAGAGGTGGTAGCCGGGGAAGGGCAGGCTCCAGTCGTCGAGCACCAGCCTCAGCCGTCCCTCCGCGATATGCTGGCTGACGAGGTCTTCCGGGACGTAGGCGATGCCGTAGCCGCTGAGCGCGGCGTCGACCATCGGGATGGTCGTGTTGAAGGTCAGTTGCCCGTCCACCCGCACACGAAGCTCGCGGCCCTTTTTCTCGAACTCCCAGGCATAGAGCCCGCCGAAGGTCGTCTGGCGCAGGCAGATGCAGTCATGTCCGACCAGGTCCTGCGGGACTCTCGGAACGGGGCGGCGCGCAAAATAGTCCGGCGACGCGACGGCCGCCAGCCGCCAGTCGGGGCCGATCCGCACCGCGATCATGTCCTTGTCGACGCTTTCGCCCAGACGCACGCCGGCGTCGAAGCGCTCTTCGACGATGTTGCGCATGCCGTTGTCGCTGTAGAGCTCGACGCGCAGGTCGGGATAGTCGCCGAGCACCGGCTGCAGCTTCGGCCAGACCGTCATTTGCAGCGCATGGTCGGACAGCGTGATGCGCACCGTGCCGGCTGGTCTTTCGCGAAACGCCACGAGGCTCGACAGATCGGCCTCGATGCCTTCGAAACGCGGAAGCAGCGATTGGTAGAGCCGTTCGCCGGCCTCCGTCGGCGCCACGCTTCGCGTCGTGCGCGTGAGGAGCCGCACGCCGAGCCGTGCCTCCAGCTGCTTGATGGTGTGGCTGAGCGTCGATTGCGACGTGCCGAGTTCAGCCGCCGCCTTGGTGAAGCTGCGTTCCCTGGCCACCGTCAGGAACCAAAGCAAATCCTTCAGGTCCTCGCGCTGCATGGCATCGCTCCGGTTCGGCCGCCACTGGAACTGCGGTCTAGGGCCTTCGGCCAATTCATATCATAAATGGATAAGTCCATGCGGATTGCAACGGCTAATCGGGATAGTGCCAGCGGTTTATATAGCCGCCAGCGAAATCAATGGAGGGCTCGACGGCGGGCCGCTGCACATGGACACGACTTACGACGGTCAATTGGCGAAAGCCCAACTGCTGAAAGAGCAGAGCGCATGGGGCGCGGTGACATGCCTGTCGCTGCTCACCTTCGTGCTGGTGGCATCGGAATTCATGCCGGTCAGCCTGCTCACGCCCATCGCCAATGAACTCGCCATCTCCGAGGGACAGGCCGGCCAGGCGATTTCCGTCTCGGGCTTCTTCGCGGTTCTCACCAGCCTGTTCGGCAACGCGCTGCTGTCGCGGCTGGACCGGCGGACGGTCGTGCTGCTCTACACGGCCGTCCTCGTGGTCTCCGGCCTGGCGGTCACCTTGGCGCCGAATTATCTGGTCTTCATGCTCGGCCGGGTCCTGATCGGCGTCTCGATCGGCGGCTTCTGGTCGTTGTCGACGGCCATCCTGGCTCGCATCGTCCCGGGCGCCGACCTGCCGAGGGCGATCGCCATGCTGCAAGGCGGTACGGCCTTCGCCTCGGTGATCGCGGCGCCGCTCGGCAGCTTTCTCGGCGGCCTGGTCGGCTGGCGCGGCGCTTTCTTCATCGTCGTTCCCGTCGGCCTCGCCGCGATCGTCTGGCAGCTCGCCGTGCTGCCCAAAATGCCCGCCGGAGAGCAGGCCTCGGCCGGCAAAATGTTCGGCCTGCTCGGCAACCGCGTCCTTGCCATCGGCATGGCGGCCACCACGCTCGCCTTCATGGGCCAGTTCGCGCTCTCCACCTATCTGCGCCCCTTCCTCGAAGGCGTCACCGGCTTGGATGTGAACGCGCTCTCGATGGTCCTGCTCGGCCTCGGGCTTGCCGGCCTGGTCGGCACGTCGCTCGTCGGCTTCGTTCTTCGCGCGCATCTCGGTGCGGTGCTGATCGGCCTGCCGGCGGCGCTGGCGATCATTGCGCTGTCGTTGATCGCGCTCGGTCCGTTCGCCTTCGCCACCGCGGCCTTGCTGGTCTTCTGGGGCCTGTTCACCACGCCGATCCCGGTGGCATGGAACACCTGGATGACAAAGGTGATCCCGAACGATCTGGAGGCGGGCGGCGGGCTGCAAGTCGCGCTGATCCAGTTCGCCATCACCTTCGGCGCGTTCGCTGGCGGGCTGCTGTTCGACAGCGCCGGCTGGTGGAGCCCGTTCGCGCTCGGCGCGCTGCTGCTTCTCGGCTCGGCGCTGTTTGCCGTCGCGGCGACGGCGCGCGGGGGACATTATCGATGAAGCAACAACCGATCAGCCGACGAGCCGTGCTCTGCGCCGCGCTTGCAACAGCGGTTCCGCCAGGAGCGGCCAACAGCCAGGAGGGCAGGGACCCCGCCAGCCAGGAGCCTATCGACATGAGGATCAGCATGACGTTCGAAGGCCGCACGATGACGGCCACGCTCTATGACAATCCTTCGGCGCGGGATTTCCTTTCCATGCTGCCGCTCCATCTCACGATCAAGGACTATGGCAACAACGAAAAGATCGCTTACCTGCCGCGCAAGTTGACCGAGAAGGGCAGCGGTCCGTTCGGCGACGAGCAGCCCTACGACCTCTGCTACTTTATGCCCTGGGGCAATCTGGCGATGTTCTACGGCGATTATCGCCATCCCGGGCTGATCAGGCTCGGTCGCTTCGACGGCGGCCAGCAGGCCCTGCACATGCGCGGCGAGTTCCCGCTTCGCATCGAACGCATTTGACAGGAGATCACCATGGACATTCTTCGCGCAGGCACGAGGCCTTCCGCAAAGGGCCCCGCCGACTGGTTCACCGGCACGGTGCGCATCGATCCGCTCTTCAACCCCTTCGACGCCGCGCGGGTGCAGGGCGCGCAGGTGACCTTCGAGCCCGGCGCCCGCACCGCATGGCACACGCATCCGCTCGGGCAAACGCTGATCGTCGTCTCCGGCCTCGGCCGCGTGCAGCGCGCGGGCGGTCCGGTCGAGGAGATCCGGCCCGGCGACGTCGTCTGGTTCGCGCCCGGCGAGAAGCATTGGCATGGCGCGTCGCCCAACACCGCGATGGTCCACATAGCCGTTCAGGAGACCAAGGACGGCAAGGTCGTGGACTGGCTGGAACATGTCGGCGACGCCGACTACGGCGCCTGACCTTTCCCCCTGACCTCCATCCCGATCGAACGAAAGGAATGCAAAATGCTCGGAACCGTTCTCCACAAGCCGGGTGACATCCGCTGCGAGGAAGTCGCCGATCCCAAAATCCTGCGTCCGACCGACGCCATCATCAAGCTTTCGGCCAGCTGCATCTGCGGCTCGGACCTGTGGCCCTATCGCGGGCTGCAGCAGGTGAACGCCCCGCAGCATATGGGCCACGAATATTGCGGCATCGTCGTCGAGGTCGGCGCCGAGGTGCGCGATGTGCGCCCCGGACAGTTCGTCGTCGGCTCGTTCTGCCTCTCCGACAACACCTGCCCGCATTGCCGCTTCGGCTTCCAGTCCTCCTGCGTGCAGCGCGAGTTCATGTCGGGTGCCCAGGCCCCTTACGCCCGGGTGCCGCTGGCGGATGGCACACTGGTCGCCACTGCCGAGGTTCCGCCTGCCGAGCTCGTGCCAGACCTCCTGGCCGTCTCGGACGTGCTGGGGACCGGTTGGTACGCGGCCGACGCGGCCGAGGTCCGCGAGGGATCGACGGTCGTGGTCGTCGGCGACGGCGCGGTCGGCCTGATGGGCGTCCTCGCTGCGAAGGAAATGGGCGCCGAGCGCATCATCGCCATGAGCCGCCACGCAAGCCGCCAGCAACTCGCCCGCGAGTTCGGCGCGACCGACATCGTGGCCGAACGCGGTGAAGAAGGCGTGGCGCGCATCAAGGAACTGACTGGCGGCGTCGGCGCGGACTCGGTGCTGGAATGCGTCGGCACGGCCGAATCCTTCGACCAGGCGCTGGCCTGCTCGCGCCCCGGCGGCACCATCGGCTATGTCGGCGTGCCGCATGGCGTCAGCTTCGACGGCCAGCGCCTGTTCTTCGGCCAGAAGCGCATGCTGGGAGGCCCGGCGCCGGTGCGCCGCTTCCTGCCCGATCTGATGGAGCGCGTGCTCGCGGTCAGGATCAAGCCCGGCAAGGTCTTCGATCTCAAGCTGCCCTTGGCGCGGGTCGCCGAAGGCTACCGCGCCATGGACGAGCGCCGCGCGATCAAGGTCATGCTCGAGGTGTAGGCATCCGCAAGCGAGAGCCGGCGGCGAAACCGCCAATCTCCACCGCAAGGGGGATCCGACGTCATGTTCGCCTTCGCCAATCGCGGCAAGGCGCGACAGGCCCGGGAACCAAAGCGCGCCGCCGCTGGTTGACAACAGTCAGCAATCGAGCGCCGGAAAGGCCACGCCATGCCGGGAGAGGCCAAGCTTAGGGAACTTGTCGAACAGCGCGAACCGCTCACCTTCCGCTTCGAGGATGACGGCCTTGTGCCCAACCATCCGCGCTGGCCGATGATCATCTACCCTGGAGCCGTGACGCTGCCGGACGACGTCAATCCTGCCGCGGTCTTCGAGGATCTCTTCAGCACGAATGGCTGGGGCGACGGTTGGCGCGACGGCATCTACGATTACGTCCACTACCATTCGCGCATCCACGAAGTGCTGGGCATCGCGCGCGGCACGGCCGAAGTGCGCTTCGGCGGCGACAAGGGCAAAGTGCTCACCGTCAGGGCCGGCGACATCGCGATCCTGCCCGCCGGCACCGGCCACCAGCGTCTGTCCTCGTCATCCGATCTTCTGGTCGTCGGCGCCTATCCGCCCTTCGGCACTTATGATCTGTGCACGCGTGCCGAGCAGCACGACGAGGCACTGCGTACCATTCCCAAGGTCGTCCGGCCGGAGAAGGACCCGGTCTATGGCAGCGAGGGTCCGCTGCTGAAAGCGTGGCAGGAAAGTTGATCGGCAACGAGGCGCGGCCAACCAGCCTACGGGTAACGCGTCTGCTTCGGGGCGTAGGTTGCCGGATCGAAATCCAGTTCCCTCGGCAGCGGCTGGCTCGAGCACTGCAGATGCATCTGGCGGGCGAGAAGCAGTCGCTGTTGCCGCTCGTGCTCCTTGACCGCCGCCACCATTCCCATGCTGTAAGGTCCAAGCAACACGCCGAAGCCCCAGCCGGGATGCTGCTTCTCGCGCTGCGCATAGTCCGCAGCCGCGGCGCGGGCCTGCTGGCATTCCGGCGAGGCAAATTTCGGGTCCTGCTGCGACAGCGACGCGCCGTAGTCGGCGGGAGCGGACACGCATCCAGCCATTGCCGCGCTCAGCGCGGCGACCACCGCAATTCTCATCCTTGAAAGTCCCCGCTGATTTTGTGGCGGAGAGAACACAGAACGCTTTCCGCGGCAAGCGCGACGACCTCCGACAGGGCGGGCGCAGGAACAGGACAGCCGCGCGTCGCCGCCGTCTCTCCCCATTTTTTGCAACGCCTCGTTCCGTTTCCGCCCGCTGTTTCGTCCTTGGTTCGTCGACCATGGAAAAGGAGAGCCGAAAATGGCTGGAATGATCGTCATCTACAAGCAGCCGGCTGATGTGAAAGCGTTCGACAAGCACTATTTCGAGACGCACATCCCTCTGGCCAAAAAGATTCCCGGTCTCAGGAAATATGAAATCAGTCATGGACCGATCACGACGGTGGCCGGGCCATCCGATGTTTACCTGATCGGGACGCTGCATTTTGACGATCTCGACGCCATGAAGAAGGGGATGGCGAGTCCGGAGGGGCAAGCCGCAGGGGCCGATCGCCGCCTTTACGCGCCTGACGAGTCGGGCGTTCAGATGTTCCTTTTCGAAACCAGGGAAGTTTGAGGAGCGCCAGCGCAAGTTCGCCGTCTCGAATTGTCCTGGCCGAACGCGGCGTGGAAGCAATTTAGCCTAGAACCGGCGGCTGAGATAAGGCGACCCGGCGAGTCCGAACCGCCATTCGAAATCCATCGCCTTGGTGAGGCCGATCCGGCGTCCGCTGACGATTGCCGCCGGATCGGTTTCCGAGCGGGCAAATGCGAAAGGCGGCGCGGTCAGCGGCAGCCGGCTGTGCGAGCCGTCGATGGCGAGCGCCTGGCAGAGCTTGCCGGGGCCGGAGCAAAGCAACCTGTCGTCATCGCCGCCACGCCGCTCGCGCATCCGCGCGATGCCGAACTGCGGCTGGATCGCGCGGATCAGCACGGCGCTGCCCGGCAGGCAGTCGGCGCGTTGCGCGGCGTGCGGCCGCGATAGGCATGCGAGGCTGGATCGTCCGGCCGGTAGGCCTCGGTCTCGACGATGATGCCGCCGACCTCGTTCAGCGTAAGCCTCGCGCCGATCAGCGCGCGTGCAACGACGACCGCGTCGCGGGCGAGGAGAATCGCGCCGCGTATCGGGGCCGCCGCTACGCGGATCGCGGGGAGGCCGTCACGGCATAGATCAATCGAAACCGCTAGATCCCCATTTGTTCAACTTGCGTCGACCTTAATATTAGAATATGCTAATGATGCATGATTTCGGAGTACCAAGTGGGGATACGAACAAGAATTCAAAAATGACAGGGTAAATACTGGCTCGCCATTACAAAATAGCCAATGCGACGGCTTTTGCGTGGCGGGTTGCTTGGGTACTTTGGGCAAGTGCAGCGATTGCTTAGGCATCACTTCACATGAGGGGGATAGATGCTTGTACTTTTATGGCGAATACTCAACAAAGCGGATCATCGGATTCTCTCTCTAGCGATCTCGTCTGTTGTGCTTCTCATTTGCGCGCAGTGCGGGGAGCTTCATGCGGGAGAGTTCAAGAAAGCAAACTGCTGGTTCGAAGTTCCACGGGATCGCACAATGACCTGCGGGACCCTCAATGTGCCTGAAAACCGCAAGAAAAACACCGGCAATCAGGTTGTTCTGTCGGTAGTCGTCTTCGAACCGGACCTTGAACGGCACGAACCTATTGTGTTTCTCACGGGAGGGCCGGGCCAGTCCGCTGACATTGCCAGTAGGAAGGACATTGATGATTGGTGGGAATTTATTGGCGTCCAAAGTTGGATGATTGGGCGCCGAGTGATCGTTGTTGATCAGCGGGGAATTGGTAGATCTGCTCCGACCCTGGACTGTTCTCCGTATTTTGAGCCTGATCACTGGAACGCCATTCTGTCAAATGTACAAGGCGACAACAACTTCGATAACTTACGGAAGAAAGAGGTTATCGCATGCAAGACCGCACTGACCGCAAAGGGGATTGATCTCGAAGCCTATACCACTGAGCAAAACGCAGAGGATATTAATGACATTCGGAATGCTCTCGGGATAGAAAAGTGGATTCTCTATGGTGTATCTTACGGAACAAGACTTGCGTTAGCAGTGATGAATCAGCACCCAGAAGGTATCTCCGCGAGCATATTGGACTCGGTTGTGCCATTGGATATCAATTATCTGAGTGACGACGGTCCAAATCTGGAGCGGTCGCTTCATTTGCTGGAGCGGGATTGCCAGAAAGCAAATAGCTGCATGACGGGCATATCCGATGCGGTTAAGGTCATTGTCAGGCAATTGGATCGGCAACCCATATTGTTGCGTAACGCCAATAAAGAGGCCCGATACACATACGTTTCTGGAGGCGAGTTCCTGGATATAATATTCGGTATGCTTTACGATCGCGAAGACATCGTAATGTTGCCGTATCTTATCGAAAGAACGTATAAGCAAGATTTTAGTCAGCTCGCAGATATAGTTTTCCAGCCGGATGAATTGGACATTTCCCAAGGGATGGACTTCTCCGTAACGTGTTCCGACAATAATCCACCGGATCTGAGCGGCAAGCAGGAGCAATACTGGGCAAAATGGGTCGCATCTGATGACTACTCATGGGCATGTCCACTTTGGATCCTCGAGAAGGGCCCCGCACACCAGAAACAGCCAAGACGCACCGACATACCCACTCTTCTGTTGTCGGGAGAATATGATCCGGCAACGCCAACCGGCTGGGCAAACCACGCGGCCGAAATGCTTCCTTTCGGGCAAGTCGTGGTTTTTCGCGGAATCGGACATGACGTAATAGATTCTGACCCTTGCGGGTCGAAGGTAGCTGCCGATTTCCTTGCAAACCCCAGACGCAAGCTGACGACTGAATGCGTCGACGAGATGGAGGCGCCCGAGTTCGAGAGTCCAGCAGCGAAAATGTGGTCGGAGGCCACGGCACACCGTGCCCGATCGGCGATGACCTCCAAGCAAATCAGATTGCCGTACCGGTCGGGGCACCACGTTTCTACGTCGTCTGAATAGAGGGTGAGGAGGGAGCGAACAATGTTTATGTCACGCCGCACATTGCTTTCCATACTGGGTGCAAGTGTCGTAAGCGCCGCCTTTGGTGGCGTGGTATCGGCCAAAGGCGGCGGCGGCAGGGGCGGCGGCGGTAGGGGATCGGGCCGAGATGGCGCGATGGACACTGGACCCGGAATAGTGCCCAGTGCGGTCAGCGGGACCAACCCCATGCAGGTAAGAACGTTCAGAATTTTCGAAGGCAAGCGATGTCGCGGTGACTATGCGCGGCTTTGCCCAATGAAACCGATGGGCAAATGCGATCTTGAAAGCAAGATCGACCAATTGTCATCTCGCTGCAGAGTTCTCGTCGAGAAGCATCGGTGAAGGCAGCAACGGCCGGGACTAGTCAGGCGCCGTGCTTGGCATGCCGGGCCGCCGCCCCGCTCAGAACTTGCAACTGAGGTAGAGCGACCCGGCGAGTCCGAACCGCCATTCGAAATCCATCGCCTTGGTGAGGCCGATCCGGCGTCCGCTGACGATCGCCGCCGGATCGGTTTCGGAGCGAGCAAATGCGAAAGGCGGCGCGGTCAGCGGCAGCCGGTTGTGCGAGCCGTCGATGGCGAGCGCCTGGCAGAGCTTGCCGGGGCCGGAGCAAAGCAACCTGTCATCATCGCCGCCACGCCGCTCGCGCATCCGCGCGATGCCGAATTGCGGCTGGATCGCGCGAATCAGCACGGCGCTGCCCGGCAGGCAGACCATGTTCAGGCACCAGTGCAGGCCGTAGGAGCGATAGACATAAGCGGTGCCGGGAACCCCGAACATCGGCGCGTTGCGCGGCGTGCGGCCGCGATAGGCATGCGAGGCCGGATCGTCCGGCCGGTAGGCCTCGGTCTCGACGATGATGCCGCCGACCTCGTTCAGCGTAAGCCTCGCGCCGATCAGCGCGCGCGCAACGACGACCGCGTCGCGGGCGAAGAAATCCGGGAGCGAAGCAGTATCAAATAGCATGGCGGTAGGCGCTGTTCGAGCACGCGCCGTGATGATCTTCAACCCACGTCACCCCAGCAGGTTACGCGCCGTGCGCATGAAGATCCGCGAGCCGATCGGGATCAGGTCGTCGGGAAAGTCGTAGTCCGGATTGTGAAGGGAAGGGTGCTTTTCGCCGGCACCGAGGAAGAACATCGCCGATTTGGCGTTGTGGCCGAAGATGCCAAAATCTTCCGAGGCGCGGATCGGCAGGGTCTCTTCGCTGCGCGAAACGCCTTCCTGGTCGAGCGCGCGGTTGAGATGCTCGACCGCGTCCGGCGCATTGACGCTGGCGAGGAAGATCTCATGATAGGCGAAGCGCGCCGATAGACCGTGCCTGGCGGCGATCCCTGTCGCGAGCGCTTCCGCCGCCGCGACCAGTTCGGCCATGCGCTCGTCGCGGCGGGTGCGCAGCGTCGCCCACACTTCCGCAGAGCCGGGCGCAATGCCGAACACCGCTTCGCCCATCGCGCAATGGGTGACGGTCACCATGCCGAAATCGTCGTCGGCGAAGGTGCCGCGCCCGAGCGCGGGCAGCGCCGGCATCAGCTCGCTCACCGCGATCATCGGCGAAGTGCCTGTTTCGGGCATCGAGGAATGCGCGGTCTTGCCGTCGAGCGCGATGCGCATGCCGCGCGAGGCGCAGTTGACGGTGCCGGCTTTCAGCCGCACCTCGCCGAACGGCACCCCCGGCAGGTTGTGCAGCGAAAACGCGAAGTCCGGCGCGATCTCCGAAAAGCGCGGATCGGCGACGACGCCGGCCGCGCCATTGCCGGTTTCCTCCGCCGGCTGGAACATCAGGACGACGCGGCCGCGCGCCGGCCGTTCTCGCCCGAACTGGCGGCCGAGCGCCGCCAGGATCGCGGTGTGCCCGTCATGGCCGCACATATGCGACTTGCCCGGCGCCCGCGAGGCATGCTCGACGCCCGAAAGCTCCTCGATCGGCAGCGCGTCGAGCTCCGAGCGGAACAGCACCGTCGGCCCGGCTTCGCCGCTGTCATAGACCGCCGCCACGCCGTGCCCGCCCAGGCCCGTCAGCACCTTGTCCGGTCCGGTGTCGGCGAGAAAGTTCACCACCTCCCTGGCCGTCTTCTCCTCCTCGTTGGAAATCTCCGGCTGCCGGTGCAGCCTGCGCCGCCATTCGGTGAGCTCGATGAGGTCTCGGTTGGTGAGGGTCATGGGTTGGGGCTCCGATTGGCTTGCCGGTCACACAAACACGATAGGGTTTTTCTCGCGCCGTGCCATGCCGATCAATTCCTGTAGGCCATCGGCGAATTCGCCGCTGTCTGTATCCGCTCGCTCGCCTTCATTCTCCGATTGGATAGCGAGCATAATGGTCGTGGATGAACAGCAGGGCTTTCTTCCACGGATCGCTCAGCTTGAAGTCCCGTCCGCTTCGATGGCCCAAGCGGTACTGACGGTCCATGTCCAAGAACACATTGTGGATCTTCGGAGGCAGCGGCTCGACTGAAGTGATATTGCCTTCGAGCCAGCCGTCGCCGGAAAATGGCGACGCCCGTTTTTCGATCGAACCTACAGGACTGTTGTGTCGTTACCCTGCGCGTGAAAATCGTTGTCTCGTCGACGCTTAGAACGAGGCATACCAGAACCGCTCCACCCGGGCAAACGCCGTGAACTATGTCACCTGGGCCTAGATTGCCGAGGAGTTCTTCTCGGCTCAAATTCTCAAAGACCGGATTGTGATCGCAAGTGGTTTTGGAATTCATTTCGGGCGGCTCCTCATGAGAACCATTTTAGGGCATTGGCAGCGAGATCGTGAGTCTCATCGAACTGTGGCCACCTTCATCTGCGGCAGGTCGCGGCTGATCGGGCGGAAGCCGACGCCGTAATATAGGTTACGGGCGGCCGGATGCGCCGGTGCGCCGCGGCAGGCGACCAGCATGCGTTTGGCGCCGGCCGCCTTGGCCAACCGCATGCCATGCAGCTGCAAGGCTGTACCTAGGCAGCGCAGGCGGAAATCGCGGTGCGTGCCGACCGGCTCGAATTCGGCGGTTTGCGTTAATTCGTCCAGCCAGATGATTGCGGTCGCGGCCAGCGTGCCGTCGGGCGCGGCAATCAGCACATGCAGGTCGGCCCGATATGGCCATATCAGCCGTACGCGCTTGAACGCCGCCTCGTTGAAGCGCGACGACTGCCATGCGTCGCGGTGCGCCTTGACCGCGTCGGCCGCCGAGACGTCGCTGGCGGTCACAAACCTGAACCCCTTGGGCAGCACCGGCTCCGGCACATCCCTCAATTCCCGTATGTTGAACTGCACCCATGAGCCGTCATCCCCTCCGGCTTCCGCATCGAAGGCGTAGCCATGCGCGGCGACGATGGCCTGCGCCTGGAGATCGGCGGATTGCACCGTCAGCAGCCGGTCGGCGTTCCCGGCCACATCGTCATACCAGTCGAGGATTTCGGAAAACAGCTCCGGCCGGTTCGGATGCGTCTGCCAGGTCAGGTTGGCCACCTCGACCTCGAGGATAGTGCCGTCGCCGCGCGGCGCCTGGTGCGGCACGCACGCCCAGCCCCAGGCGGCAAGTCGTTCACCGGCGAACCACAGCCGATGCCTCCAGAACGGACCAAGCACGTCGAAGTCCTTGGCCCAGACCCAGGCCAGCTCGCCGACGGTCGCGTCGCCGTTGAGCAGTTCCGGCCTGAGCGCCGTCACCTCCTGGGCGAGGCCTTGCATCAGCCTCAGTATGGCCGGGCCAGGGGCTTCCATGATTAATCATCCACTCCAACAGTCGGCCGCGCTTTAACTTCCCATGACGAAATGAAATAGCGTATCTCTATTTGACCGCACAGTTGAGCAACGCTTTGGAAGGGTTGATGGGTGATTAAGCGCACTGATGAGGCCTACAGTGCACATATGTGGGCGTATCGCGACCACCTTAGAAGTATAAGCCGTCCCCTGGCGGAAGAGTATATACGCCAGCAAAGCCAGCACGTGTCCAGGGCGATTGAAGAGCTGGCCAACGCCGTTCCAGTTGTTCTGGCCATGGCGCAGCTTCACGACGCGATTCGACACTCGCCCGCGAAAAATTTATGGCCGATCATCCGCGAAACAAAAGGCGTGCTTCTCGTTCGGTCGACCGACGCTGGCCTGGAATGTCCTTGGCCATGGGGCCGCACGAAGAGCGGCAATTTGCGTTACCAAATGCCCGGGCATCTCCTGTTTTCACCGTGGCCGCCAAACTTCCATCGCGGGTTGAGGAGTCGTATGGTCTGGCTTCAGCGAGTTGCGGATCACATAGAGGCTCCGGACGGCTGGAACGATTTCTTGGTCACGCAGCTCCCTCATTGGATTTGGGACGCGATGCTGGGAGCGAAGCGGCTCATTCCCGTGATCCAAGCGTATCAAGGTTTGGCCATGCCCGACACCGCCGCCGCTTTGGACAGGTGGTCCGACGGATCACGTCTCGGCTCGAACGTCACTCTACGGATTTCGCATGGGGTGCTTGTCTACGACGACGGCTCGGATCGTTGCGAAATTGGGATTCCCGAAGCGTTTACAAGGCCTCTCTTCGTCCCGACGACCCCTCACCGGCTGCAACTGCACTTGGTCCGGGCGGCAGGGCGAGCCTATTGTCCATAATCTGTGAACCGTCTTTCGTGAGGTTGCCCCTCGCGCTTGGTTGCGCCGTAAAGCGCTGAAATCCTTAACATGATTTTCACCCCGCTCGCCTAACCAATATGATCATGACGAGGCATGACGAGCGGCTGCTTGCAGGTCCCTCCGCAGAGGGGCGGAGCGAAACCGTGGAAGCGGGCATCCTGCACGATCAGCTTGCTGATCTGTGCAAAGGCGTCTTCATCTCGATGCCGATCGGCACAGTGCTGTCGGCCCTGATCCTGGCGGTGCAGCTTTTGTCGGGCGGCGGCCTTGCCGCGGTGTTGTGGTTTGCCGCGATCGCCCTGATCAATGGCGCGCGCGTGGCGCTTGCCATCGCCCGACCGGACGCGGCCGACGACAGGCCGCAGGCGATCGGCGCCCGGCTTTCCCGCTTTGGCCTGCTGGCGCTGGCCTCGGGCATCGCCTGGTCGTTTCTGGCGCTGCTCAGCGAGGCATACACCACGCCGCAGGCGCCGCTCTATCTCATCGTGCTCGCCGGCACCTCGGCCGGCTCGGTCACCTACGGCACCTCCTATGCGCCGGCCTCGGTCAACTTCGTCACGCTGCCGCTGCTCACCGCCGCCGGCTGCGTGCTGGTGCATGGCGGTGTCGAAAACTACGTGCTCGCCTTCACCATCCTGCTTTTTCTGGGCGGGATGATCAGAAGCGCGCTGCTGGGACAATCCCGCTTCCGCGAGACGAGCCGCCTCAAATACGAGGCGCGCGAGTTCGCCGCCGAGATGGAGCGCAACTCCAGGCGCGATCCGCTGACGAATCTGCTCAACCGCTATGGCCTGGAGCAGGCGATCGCCAGGCTCGGGCTTTCCGAGGGCCCGTTCGTGGCCATGCTGATCGATCTCGACGGCTTCAAATCCGTCAACGACACCTATGGCCACAACATCGGCGACGGCCTTTTGGTCAAGGTTGCGCGGCGGATAGAGGATCACGCGCCGGACGGCGCGACGATCGCGCGCATCGGCGGCGACGAGTTCGTGCTGCTTTTTTCCGCCGGCCGGTCCCGGCAGCGGGCCGGCGAACTCGCATCCGCCATCATCGCTGCCATCGCCAATCCGGATCCGGATTTGAATTCGGTGCGCGTCGGCGCGTCGATCGGCATTTATAAATCGGAAAAGCCGCGCTTGACGGAGATGCTGCTCAAGGCGGATTTCGCGCTCTACGCGGCCAAGCGCGGCGGCAGGAACGAATATTGCCTGTTCGACGGCGAACTCGACAACGCGCTTGAACGCAAGAACTGCATCGAGCGCGACCTGCGCGGCGCCATCGAGGCGGGCCGGCTCTGCTCGTGGTTCCAGCCGCTGGTGCGGCTGGATGACAACGCGGTCGTCGGCTTCGAGGCGCTGCTGCGCTGGCACCATGACGTCCATGGCGCCATCTCGCCGCCCGAGATCGTCACCGCCGCGCGCGAAACCGGCCTGCTTTCCCTGCTGACGGAGACGGTGTTTCTCAATTGCTGCACCATGATCGGGGAACTGGTGCGACATGGACGCCAGGATGTCCGCGTCGCGATGAACCTTTCGCCGCGCGAGCTCGAGGCCGGCAATGTCGACGACATGATCCTGGACGGCCTGAAGGCGAGGAACGTGCCCGCCGCGATGCTCGAGATCGAGATCACCGAAGAGGCGCCGGTCGACCGCGACCGGGTCGACGAAAAGGTCGGGCGCCTGGCGGATGCGGGCATATCGATCGTCCTGGACGATTTCGGCACCGGCTTTTCGACCCTGGCTTCGCTGAAGGACAGCCGCATCCGCAAGATCAAGATCGACAAGGACTTCGTGCGCGACCTGGCGAAATCCGTGGACGACCAGGCCCTCGTCGAGATGGTCATCGGCCTCGGCCGGACGCTGGGCATCGAGGTGATGGCCGAGGGCGTCGAGACCGACGCCGATCGCATGATCCTGCGCTCGCTGGGCTGTCTGATCGCGCAGGGATATCTTTTCTCGGCAGCACTTCCGATGCGCGACGCGCTCGCCTTCGACGCGGCCGGGAGTTCGGTCGCCGAGGCCTTCTTCGAGCCGCCGCGCGGTTCCCAGAGCGGCAACGCCGCCTGATCGCTCCTTCCCGGAGCGGGGCCACCCGGCTGGGAGGATCAGCCCCGAAGTGGCCGGCAGCCGCGCCGGCGGCACCCATGAAACTTTTTGATTGGCAGGCCGTTGTCGCGCGATGCCCCCGGCCGAGCCCAAACCGAAACCGAATTCGCGCCACGATGAGCCGCGCCAGGTGAAACCGCGCGACCAGCCGGCAGGCGACAAGCCTGGAGAAGAAAGAACGCCGCCCGCCGAAGCCGCCTCCGAAGTCGTCGGCGAGGCCGCGCCGCCGCCGGAAGCCGTGCAACCGGATCTGCAGCTTACGCCGCAGGAGGCCGAGCGGGCGCGCAAGAAATATCTGCTGCGGCGTTTCTGGATCAGCGGGCGCGGCTATTGGGGCCTGCGCGGCGACAGGCTCGCCTGGCCGCTGACGATCGGGCTGCTCGTGCTGATCTGCGTCAATGTCGGCTTCCAGTACGGCATCAACCGCTGGAACCGCGCGATCTTCGACGCCATCGAGCAGCGCGACGCCCACACCGTCTATGTCTTGAGCGCCATCTTCCTGCCGCTGGTCGCCGGCAGCATCAGCCTGGTGGTCGCCCAGGTTTACCTGCGCATGACCATGCAGCGCCGCTGGCGCTCCTGGCTGGCCACCGCCGTCATCGCGCGCTGGCTGGCCAGCGGCCGCTATTACCAGCTCAACCTCGTCAAGGGCGACCACGCCAACCCGGAGGCCCGCCTGACCGAGGATCTGCGCATCGCCACGGAATCGCCCGTCGATTTCGTCGCCGGCGTCCTCAACGCCTTCCTGTCGGCCTCGACCTTCATCGTGGTGCTGTGGACCATCGGCGGCGCGCTGAGTTTTACCCTCGGCGGCTCCACCGTCACCGTGCCCGGCTTCCTCGTCGTCACCGCGGTCATCTATGCGGCCATCACCTCGACCTCGATGTTCGCTATCGGCCGCCGCTTCGTCCAGCTTTCCGAGGACAAGAACCAGGCCGAGGCCGAGTTCCGCTACGTGCTGACGCGCGTGCGCGAAAACGGCGAGAGCATCGCGCTGCTCGGCGGCGAGGAGGAGGAGAACGCCGGCATCGACCGCACTTTCGCCGGCGTGCTCGGCCGCTGGGCGCGGCTCACCGGCCAGCACATGCGCACGGCACTTGTCTCGCAAGGCTCCAGCCTGTTCGCGCCGGTCGTGCCGGTGCTCTTGTGCGCGCCGAAATTCCTCGACGGCTCGATGTCGCTGGGCCAGGTGATGCAGGCGGCTTCCGCCTTCGCCATCGTGCAGGGCGCCTTCGGCTGGCTGGTCGACAATTATCCGCGCCTTGCCGACTGGAACGCGTCTGCCCACCGCATCGCCTCGCTGATGATGTCGCTCGACGGGCTGGAGCGCGCCGAGATGAACGACAGGCTGGGCCGCATCCAGCGCGGCAAGACCGAAGACGGCGCCATGCTGAGCCTCGACAATCTCTCCGTGACGCTTGACGACGGCACCTCCGTGGTGAAGGAAACCGAGGTCGCGATCGAGCCCGCCGAGCGTGTGCTGGTGTCGGGCGAATCCGGCTCGGGCAAGTCGACGCTGGTGCGCGCCATCGCCGGCCTCTGGCCCTGGGGCAGCGGCAGGGTCGATTTCCACCCAGGCAAGCGGCTGTTCATGCTGCCGCAGCGTCCCTACATCCCGTCCGGCACGCTGCGCCGCGCCACCGCCTATCCCGCCGCCGCCGACAACTGGGAGACGAAGGCGATCGACGCCGCCCTCGACAAGGTCGGCCTCGGCTACCTGAAGGACCGGCTGGAGGAAGAGGCGCCCTGGGACCAGACGCTGTCAGGCGGCGAGAAGCAGCGCCTCGCCTTCGCCCGCCTGCTGCTGCACGCGCCCGACATCGTCGTGCTCGACGAGGCCACCTCGGCGCTGGACGAGAAGAGCCAGGACAAGATGATGCAGACGGTGATCCGGGAACTGCCGAAGGTCACCATCATCAGCGTCGCCCACCGCGCCGAGCTGGAAGCGTTCCACACCCGCAAGATCACGCTGGAGCGGCGCGAGGGCGGGGCACGGCTGGTCAGCGACGTCGCGCTGATCCCGCGCAAGCGCAGCCTGCTCAAGCGCGCCCTGTGGGGCAGTGGCCGGCGACGGGTCGAGCGGTGAGCGCGGCCGTTCCGGCGACCGGGCAGGACGATCGCGCATAGCGCAATGGCGGGCCAGCGCTGCCCGATGCGATTGCCTTCGCCCGCAGGGCACGAGCCAGGCAGCGGCATCCCTGTGATCTGCACCGTCGCGGACACCGCGCCGATGCAGACAAAGCCTTCGTCCATCGGCTACATTCCAAGACAGCCACCGGATAGGAACATCGGGAGCATCGCGATGAACGACGTCAGGACGCTTTCGGAGATCGCCAGCTATCACGCCCATGTCTACTATGCCGGGCCCGGTGAGCGGCAGCGCGCCGAATGGCTGCGCCAGCGCATCGCGGAGCGCTTCCGCGTGCGCCTGGGCAATTGGCGCGACGAGCCGGTCGGCCCGCATGAGCAGGCGATGTACCAGGTCTCCTTCGCGACCGAAATTTTCGCCACGCTGGTGCCGTGGCTGATGCTCAACCACGGGGGCTTGAGCATCCTCATCCACCCCAACACCACCAACCCCAAGCGCGACCATCTGGTCGACCCGATCTGGATCGGCCGGCAGCTGGCGGTGAAGGGGGAGGTGCTCGGCGACGAGGATGAGGCGGAGGCGGCGCTGGAGGTGAATACCGAGCCGACGCTGGGGGCGTAGGGGCGATCGGCAAGGCGCGGCTCGGCCCGGGAATATCGCGTTTGCCCGCAGCCGTGCCCAAGCGCGCATGAGTGGGCCGCTCCGCGCCGCATGTCGGCCGTCGAAACACAGACCTGTCCGATCCCGTTAAGCAGGCGTTCGCACCTCAAAGCGCGGCGGGTTGAAGCGCAGTCAGGCGACGCGCTTGGATATTTGTTTTGATGCGTGTCGAAGTCCAGAACCGCCGCGCGCTCCTGAGCGACATGCACCAGGCCGCGCCGCCTTGCCACCGCCGCCATTCGATTTCTGGCCCTGCGGTTGAACGCAGGCATGCCGTGCGCGCGCAGATTGATTCGACGGCCGGGCGCTGACACTCGATTTGGCTTCAGTCAAGCAGATAGCGGCTTGCGGGTTGCATCATTTGCTGACATTCTCACATGTTTATGAATGTGCACTTTGGCAAGTGCTCAAACAGAGGGGCATAGGGATGGCAAAAGAAACTTCGAATACCGCGTCTTCCGAAAGGAAAGCGGAGGCAAACCTGACTGGCAATACAGAAGGAAACGGTCTGAACTTTATGGCGGTCCAGGGTCGTGAGGGCGGAGCCCCCAGCGACGCCGTGGGTGTCGACAAGATACGCGACCTGCTGTTCGGCAACCAGATGCAGGACTACGATCGCCGCTTTTCCAAGCTTGAAGAACGGGTCTTGCAGCGCTTCAAGGATGTCGAATCCGAGGCCAAGCGCAATCTTGAAACGTACGAGTCGAACGCCAAGAAGCAGGTTGACTCGCTCGCGACGCAATTGCGCAACGAAAAAGATGCGCGAGCCGAGGGCGACAAGGAGATCGACCGGAATCTTCGCGAGCAAAATCAGGCGCTTGAAAAGCAGGTGCGCGCGCTGTCGGATCAATTGAGCGAGCTCGAGCGCGAAGTTGCCGACCGGATCAATCGAAACGATCATTTGCTGCGTGAGGAAATCAAGCAAAGGATCGAAAGCGTTCAGATGCTGATAGAGAAGGTGTTTTCCGATCTCAGCAACGTCAAGACCGACCGAAATCTTTTGGCCGGCTTGTTTGTCGAGGTCGCAAAATGTCTCAATCAGGATCCCGTCGGCAGCAAGAGCAACTCGGAGCGTGGCTGGAAAGTGAGTTGATCGGAACTTGACGTCAACCGTCGACCCAGTCAGCCTTCCAAAAAAAGCAGCTTCGACCGATACAGGAATTGATCGCGAGGCTCTTGCTAAGCTTTTGGTCGAGATAGCCCGGAACGTCGATCCGGACTATCGCGCGCGCTTCGAGGCGGTTCCAACCGCCGACCCTCGCATGGAAACGCTGCGCCAGCTGCTGGTCGGCCGCGAGATCTCGGAGCTTTCACGCGTTACCGAGCTGCTGGACGAACCGGCGCAGCTTGCGACGGCGGTGGGCGGCGTTCTTCCCAGTGCGGCCGCCCAAGCGCCGCATGCGCAGCTCGGCGAGGCCCTGGCGCCGGCCGTCGAGCGGGCCGTGCAGCGCTCGATCCAGAAGAGCCCGCGCACGCTGACGGATATATTGTACCCGGTGTTTCTGCCGGCAATTCGCAAGTCGATCGGCGAAAAGATCGACCAGACCTTTCAGTCGCTGAATGAAACTCTACGACATATATTCACCTGGCATGGTCTCAAGTGGAGAGTGGAAGCTTGGAGAACCGGTGCCAGCTTCTCGGAAGTCGTTCTGAAGCATTCTCTCGTCTATCGCGTAGAGCATGTCTTTCTCATCAATCGCAATTCCGGACTCTTGATAGCGCATGTAACGGCCGACAACGCAACGAGCGAAGATCCCCAGCTTATTTCTTCGATGCTCAGCGCAATTCAAGATTTCGTGAAGGATTCATTCAACGAGAAAGAACAGAGCGGCCTGGACACGATCCGCTTTGGCGAACTCCGTCTCTGGTCGGAAGTCGGACCGCTTGCCACCCTGGTTGCGGTGATCCGGGGAAATCCGCCGGAGGAACTGCATGAGATATTTCGCGACGTATTGCTTCGCATCCACGACGAAAGCTCGGAGGTTTTAGAGCAGTTTGACGGCGACACCTCGCAGCTGTTCGGCATCGAGGCGCGGCTGCAGACCTGCGTCGAGCTGAAGCAGGAGGATACGAACCAGGGATTTCCATGGCTGGTGCTGGCGCTGGTCCTGCTGCTTTTGGTTCCGGTGGGCGCCTGGTTCTTTTTTTCCTGGCAATCCGGGCAGCGCTGGCAAACCTATGTGTCGCGACTGGAGGCCCAGCCGGGCATCATCGTTGCCGAGCAAAAGATACGCGGTGGCCAATTCTATGTTGCCGGCCTGCGCGACCCGCTGGCCGTCGACCCGCAGGCGCTGTTGTCGGGAACCGAGGTCGATCCCGCCCGCGTCCATGCGCAGTGGCAATCCTATGAGAGCCTCGAGCCTCAATTCGTGTTGAAGCGGCTGACGGCGTCGCTGGCGCCGCCGGATACGGTGCGGCTTTCGGTCGTCAAGGATCGCATCGTCGCCGAGGGCGAGGCCACCGACACCTGGATCGAAAAGGCGCGCGCCGCCGCCCGGCAGCTTTCGGCCGGCGGGCCGGTGTTCGACGTCTCCGGCGTCCGCGACGTCAGCCCCGAAGCCCGCGCGGCCGAGCGCTGGCAGGCCTATGTGTCGCGACTGGAGACGCAGCCTGGCATCATCGTTGCCGAGCAAAAGATACGCGACGGCCAGTTCTATGTCGCCGGCCTGCGCGACCCGCTGGCCGCCGATCCGCAGTCGCTGTTGTCGGGAACCGAGGTCGATCCCGCCCGCGTCCATGCGCAATGGCAATCCTATCAGAGCCTCGAGCCTCGCTTCGTGTTGAAGCGGCTGGCGGCGTCGCTGGCGCCGCCGGATACGGTGCGGCTCTCGGTCGTCGACGATCGCATCGTTGCCGAGGGCGAGGCCACCGACACCTGGATCGACAACGCGCGGGCCGCCGCTCGCCAGCTTTCGGCGGGCGGGCCGGTGTTCGATGTCTCCGGCGTCCGCGACGTCAGCCCCGAGGCACGCGAGGCCGAGCGCTGGCAGGCCTATGTGTCGCGACTGGGAAGACAGCCGGGCATCGTCGTTGCCGAGCAAAGGATACGCGACGGGCAATTCTATATTGCCGGCCTGCGCGACCCGCTTGGCGTCGACCCGCAGTCGCTTTTGTTGGGTACGCGGCTCGATCCTGCCCGCGTCCATGCGCAGTGGCAATTCTACCAGAGCCTTGAGCCGGAGTTCGTGCTGAAGCGGCTGACCGCCTCGCTGGCGCCGCCCGATACGGTGCGGCTTACGATCGTCAAGGATCGCATCGTGGCCGAAGGCGAGGCCACCGCCACGTGGATCAACCGGGCGCGGGCCGCCGCCCAGCAGCTTGCCGCGGACGGCGTGGCCATGGATGTCTCGCAGCTGCAGGAGCTCAACCTTGCCGAGCTCAATCAGTTGAAAGCGGCCATCCAGGGAACCGACATCTTCTTCTATTCCGGCAAGGCCTTGCCGGGACCCGAGCAGACGCCGGTTCTCGACAGGTTGGCGGAACAACTCAAGGAATTCGCCCAGGGCGCCCGCAAGTCGGGCGTGACGGCCCGGTTCATGCTGACCGGCCATTCCGACGCCACGGGCCGCGAGACGGCCAACGTGTCGATCAGCGCCGCCCGCGCCGAGGCGGTTCGCGCGCTTCTCAACAAGCGCGGCGTGGCTCCCGAACTGCTGCTGGTTCGGGGTGCCGGCACCTTCGAGCCGGTGGTGCCTGAAAATAGTCGAACTGGTAGCTCCACCAATCGTCGGGTTTCGGTTACGGTGAACCTGGAATAGGGCATGATGCCGAAAAGTGTGAGGCGGGTTTCGCACGACATCATGCTTTGTTTCTGTGATTTGGAGCCGGATTCGGAATTCATCCGGTTCTAGAGCAATTCCAGGAAAAGTGTGACACGGTTTTCCGCCAGGAATTGCGTCAAAACAAAGAGATGGAGCGTTTCGCCGTTTCCGGTGAAATGCTCTAGCGGGGCTCGGGATGTTGCAAAAAAAGATCTGCATGCTGGGCGGCTTCTCGGTCGGCAAGACGAGCCTGGTGCGCAGGTTCGTGCAAAGCATCTTCTCGGAAACCTATTTGACCACGGTGGGCGTGAAGATCGACAAGAAGAGCGTCGTGCTCCCGGACAAGACAGTGGATCTGATCTTGTGGGATCTGGCCGGCGAGGACGATATCGGCTCGTTCCGCGTCAGCTATGTGCGGGGGGCGACCGGGCTCGTGCTCGTCGTCGATGGAACCCGCGCCGCCACGCTTGCCGCGGCGCTGACGCTGCGCGAGCGGGTCGAGGCCGAATTCGGCGCCATGCCGTTCGTGCTGCTGTTCAACAAGTCCGACCTGGTCGACAAGTGGGTAATACCGGATAGCGAGATCGACGACCTGAGGCAACGTGGATGGCAGGTCTATCTGACGAGCGCGCTCACGGGTGAGCATGTCGATGACGCGTTTCTTCAGCTTGCCACGATGGTCACCAAATAGACCATGCATAGATTGCCGAAAGAAGTCAGGGGCTGGATTTACGATTTCTTCTACAGCGGCCACTCTATCGCATACCTGAAAATCGATGCCGAGCTTCGCGTAGCCGCGAAGGGCGGCAACCTCGACCATTATGGACTGTCGTCGCTTCGCATCGGCAAGCCCATCGCCGAGCAGCTAGAGGTCATGGAAGGTTTGCTGCCTTGCCCCGAGCTGCCCTTTCATATGGGCATGCTCGAGCTGCCCGGCGGGCGTGTCGCGGACCTGCATTTCTTTGCCGACGATGCCAGTGTGTGGCTGCTCTTCCTCGACGCCACCGCCGAACGCGACAACAAGCAGCGGCTGCAGCAGAAGGCCTATGAGATGACGCTGCTGCAGGAGCGGGAGCGTCAACTCAACGAGCAATTGCAAGCGACGAACGAGGCGTTGAGGCAAAGCCAGGAGGCATTGTCGCGTGAATACCAGCGCGCCGAAGCCCTGCTCCTCAACATCCTGCCGGCGTCGATCGCCGAGCGGCTGAAGGCGCACGAGAAAATCGCCGACAACCACGCGGAGGTTAGCGTGCTTTTCGCCGACATCGTCGGCTTCACGGAAGGCGCGCGCAGCGTCGGACCGGTGACGACGCTCGCCATTTTGAATTACTTCTTCAAGGCGGCGGACCGGCTCGCGGAGAAATACGGCTGCGAGAAGATCAAGACGATCGGCGATTGCGTCATGGTGGTCGCCGGCCTGCCCACCGCGCGAGCCGATCATGCGCAGGCCTTGGCGCGCTATGCGCTGGAACTGCGCAAGGCGGGCAGCCGCGAACGCTTCGCCGGCGAACCGCTGAGGCTCAGGATTGGCATTCACTCAGGCCCGATCGTCGCCGGCGTCATCGGCAAGAGGCGGTTCGCCTATGACCTGTGGGGCGAGACCGTCAACCTCGCCGCGCGCATTCAAACCTCCGCCGAGCCCGACGAAATCCGCATTTCGGATGCGACCTACCAACTGCTTGGACCGGGTTTCGTCTGCGACCCGCTCGCCGAAACCGAATTGCGCGGCACAGGCCGCGTGCGCATGTGGCGGCTGCCAGCCTGAGGCGCGATTAGCCGGTCGGCCCGCACCAGCAGGTCATGTACCAGGTCTCCTTCGCCACCGAAACTAAGATACTTCTAATTTAAGGCGGGTCACTTAGGAATGTGACGCCGGTCCGCCCGACAAGCGGCCGCCCGTCAGGCAGCCGGCCGAATGTTTTGGTTCACCCGGAAGAGATTGTTCGGGTCGTATGTCTTCTTCAGCCTAGCCAGGCGCTCGTAGTTGTCGCCATAGGCAGCCTTGAGCCTTGCATCGCCCTCGTCATCCATCATGAAGTTCAGGTAGGCGCCACCCAGATCGAATGGATGCACCGCCTCCCAATAGGCCTTGGTCCAGCGCGTCACCGGCCCCGCTTTCTGTGGGTCCGGATCGATCCCTGCGATAACCATCGACCAAGTCGCATCACGGCAATTCCAGGCCGTCTCGTCTTTGCCGATGCGATGGACGGCGCCATCGATCGGATAGAGATGCATGAGCGATAGCTCGCTCGGCGTCTTCGCCGCCTGCTTGAGATGAGCGTCAATCGCCGCGTCAGACAGTGTCTTGACGAAATCGCCCCGCCAATACCACTGCATCCCCTTCGGGTAGAGCCCGTCGAACATGCTCTGCACGGCGGGATAGGGCATCGTTCCCATCCAGTTGAACCAAGGCGCAGGGAGCGCATCGATGAGCGGGGCTAGCGCCTCTCTACCCTTTTCCTCCGGACCGCTATAGCAACACATCAGGAGACACATCCGCTTTCCCCAAAACTCTTCCGGAAACGGCGCGCTCGAGAGGATCGTCTTGAGCCCGAGGAAGATCCCGAGTTCCTCGGGCGCGTCCGGCAGGAACTCGCGATAACGCTGCATGATGGTGCGGGCGTGTTGTTGATCAAATGCGATCGGCCCCGCAAAGACCATGTTGACCCGGTGAAGCTGGAACACAAAACTGGTGACGACGCCGAAATTGCCGCCACCGCCACGCAGCGCCCAGAACAGGTTGGGGTCCCGTTCCTTGCTGGTGGTGACGAAGCTTCCGTCGGCAAGCACGACATCGGCCTCGATCAGATTGTCGATGGTCAGACCGTATTTGCGCGTCAGATAGCCGTGGCCGCCACTCAGCGTCAGTCCGGCGATCCCAGTGGTCGAGATGATGCCCGCCGGGACAGCCAACCCAAAGGCATGGGTGGCGTGGTCGACGTCGCCCTGAGTGCAGCCCGCGCCTACCCGCGCCGTACAGGCGTCCGGATCGACGCGCACGCCGTTCATCGCCGACAGGTCGATCACCAGACCGTCGTCGCAGCTCCCTAAACCCGGTCCGTTATGGCCGCCGCCACGTACCGCAACCAGCAACTTGTTGTCGCGACCGAAATTCACCGCTGTGATCACGTCGGCGACGTCGACGCAGCGGGCGATGACAAGCGGTCGCTTGTCGATCATGCCGTTGTAGAGCTTGCGGGCCTCGTCATAGTTCGCGTCGCCGGTGCGGATGACTTCGCCCCGCAGGCTTTCTGCGAATTTGGTGATGTCTTCGTCGTTCATGGCATTCCTCCCTACCGAACCTGTCGGCCGGTCGAGGGACGCTAGCCCATCCGGTGCTCGCGAAAATGTCACATCGTCCAATTCTGTTGCCCGATCGTTCAGAGTAGGATCGCGCATATGCGCGCTTGCTCATATGGCCATATTGCTGGATAGTTCGGGATGTCCGGCCGAAAAATTCGTCATTCAGGGAGTAATCGATCGTTTCCGGAGGTGTAGTGCATGGATGTCCTTTCCGATGTGCTCCGAGCCGTTCGCCTGACGGGTGCGATCTATTTCGATATCGACGCCAGTTCTCCCTGGGTCGGCGAGTCGCCGGGTACCGCCCAGATTGCCGCCGCCATCATGCCGGAGGCCGAGCACGTCATTTCCTTTCATGCCGTAATGTCTGGATCGTGCTGGGCCGCGCTGGGAGACGATTCTATGCCTCCGGTACGGGTTAACGCCGGCGATATCGTCGTCTTCCCCGGAGGTGCCCCGAATGTCATGAGTTCCTCGCCGGGGAGGCGGGGCAAAGCCAACATGGCAATGTACTACCGGCCGGTAGACGAGAACCTGCCGTTCGCGGTGATTCATGGCGGTGGTGGAGACGAGCGGACCCGGTTTATTTGCGGGTACCTTGGCTGCGATGCGCGTCCCTTCAATCCCCTGCTCGCCGCGTTGCCGGCCATACTGTGCGCCCGCAAACCTGCCGAGGGCAGCAGCTGGGTTACTGACCTGTTTCGCCAGGCGCTGGCTGAGGGTGGCAGCGGGCGCGCCGGTGGCGAAACGGTTCTCGCCAAGTTGAGCGAATTGATGTTTGTCGAGGTCATCCGCGGCTATCTTGAGACCCTGCCAGAGGACTCGCGTGGATGGCTGTCCGGGCTTCGCGATCCGCACGTCGGCGAGGCGCTCCGACTCATTCACGCACGCCCTACGGAGGAATGGACATTGGACCGTCTCGCCCGCGACGTAGGGCTCTCGCGCACTGCTTTTGCGGGCCGCTTTAGCCACTACGTCGAGGTCTCGCCCATGCAGTATCTTGCTCGCTGGCGTCTGCAGCTGGCGGGACGCCTGCTCGAACGGCCCGATGTCAGCATCGCCCAGGCGGGAGCTGAGGTCGGCTACGAGTCGGAGGCCGCGTTCAATCGCGCCTTCAAAAAGTTTGTTGGCATTCCACCTGGTACCTGGCGCAAGGGGCGTTCGGCTTTGCTGAAAGCCCAAGGGTTGCCCTCTGTCGTCGTTCAGTAGGCAAAAATGGCACGCGTTCACGCCTCAGGCTGCGTGCCGAGCCGACGTCGACGCAGAGCTCGAATGCCAGCTTCTGGCGGCAACCGCGACCTTTAGTCTAGCGTGATCACGGGCAATGTCCGCTCTCGTGCAGAGGTGAAGTTGACCTCAACGGCCGATATCGGGGCGCAGAGCGGCATATCGGCATCGCGCAGCGACGGTTGAGATTCAATCGCGGCTCAGCGCTCGCCGGAGAGCACCGAAACGAATGCGATATTGCGCCGGCGTCAGCCCGACCTTGCGACGGAAGAGACGCCCGAAAAAACTCGCATCCTCGTAGCCGACTTCATTCGCCACCGCTTCGACCGGGAGATCGCCCGTCTCTAGCATCTGCTTGGCCTGCTCGAGCCTGAGCGCGTGGATGTAGTCGATCGCCTTCATGTCCGTAGCCCTGGCGAAGCGGCGCACGAAGGAGCGCTCGGACAGGCCTGACAACTTTGTCATGGCGGCGACGGGCGAGGGGGTCCGGTAGTTGAGCTCCGCCCATCTCTGGCACCGGTTGATCACCGCGTCGCTGGTCTGGCGAAAGCGCATGAGCGCGGCGAAGGGCTGCTGGCCCATGTCGTGCCACTGCAGCATGTAGACCTTGGCGACCTCCATCGCCTCCTTGAGGCCGACAAAGCGCGCGATGAGATAGAGGGCGAGATCCTGCCAACTCGAGCCGCCACCGGCCATGACAACCCGTTGCGCCTCGCCGCTCAGCACAAGCGACTGGTCCGGCTTCACCTTCACGCCGGGATAGTTGTTCGTGAGCGTCTCGACATATCCCCAGTGAATGGTCGCCTCGCGATTGTCGAGCAGCCCGGCCTCGCCGAGCAGCACCGCGCCCGAGCATGCGCTGGCCAGCATGGCGCCGTCGTCATGCGCACGTTTTAGCCAGGCGGCTTCGGCGTCATACTGCCCGGCGACGCTTCCGCCCGGATTGACGAAGAAATCGGGGATGCAGACGATGTCGGGGCGGGGGCAATCGGAAAGCGCGTGGTCCGGGCGCACCCAGACGCCGTTTGCAGCGCGAAACGCGCTGCCGTCCCCGGCAACCACATAGGGCCGCATGCGCGGCGTTCCCGCGGCTCCGCTGGTTATGAACAGGAAATCCCTGCCGGGCGAGGAAAACAGGTCGAACATGCCGTAGATCGTGGAGGCAGTAGCCTCGGGAGCGGCAAGTATCGCCACATTCAATGGGCCGCCCTGTTCAACCATGGCAGAAATGACCGCCTTCCAGCATTTTCGACTTTAGTGGCTGTGCCCGCGCCGCGCTAGCGTGCGTGAAACGAGGAGACACCCACATGGCCACCGCCGCCACCCTTGCACGATCGAGCATCGAAAGCTTCCGTTCAACGATGCGCGGCGAAGTGCTGGAGCCGTCGGCGCGGACCTACGATGCGACGCGGGTCGTCTGGAACGGCATGATCGACCGCCGTCCCGCCCTCATCGCGCGCTGCCGGAGCGCTGCCGATGTCGTGGCATCGGTGAATTTCGCGCGCGAAGAGCGGCTGGCGCTCGCGATCCGCTCGGGCGGCCACAATGTTGCGGGCTACGCCGTCTGCGACAGCGGCCTGATGATCGACATGTCGCTGATGAATGGCGTGCGGGTCGCGCCCGGCCTCGATCGTGCCTTCGTCGAGGGCGGCGCTATTTGGGCCGATGTCGATGCGGCCACCACCCCGCTTGGCCGCGCCACGCCGGGCGGCCTGATCTCGGCGACTGGCGTTGCCGGCCTGACGCTCTCAGGAGGCATCGGCTGGCTGCGCGGGAGCCACGGCCTCAGCGTCGACAATCTGCTGGCCGCCGATCTGGTGACCGCCGATGGACGCCTCGTCCATGCCGATGCGACGCAGGACCCGGATCTCTTCTGGGCGCTGCGCGGCGGCGGCGGCAATTTCGGCGTGGTGACGAGCTTCGAGTTCAAGCTGCACCCGATCGAACCGGAGCTGATGTTCTGCGGTCCTGTCTATCCCGAAGAGAGCGCCAACGAGATCATCCCGCTCTGGCGCGACTTCATGCAGACAGCACCCGACCGCTTGAGCGGCCTGGCCGAGTTCTCTACCCTGCCCGACGATCCCTCGATTCCCGAGCATGCAAGGGGCCGGCGCGTCCTGGCGCTCGCGCACGTCTATGACGGACCTGCCGACGAGGGCGAGCGCGTCGTTGCTCCGCTGCGCAGCTTTGGCGAACCGCTCGTCGATTTCAGCGGTCGCATGCCGTACCGCACCATCCAGTCGCTCTATGACGGCCTGTTCCCGAAAGGCCGCGACCGCTGCTACTGGAAATCCACCTACCTCTCGCGCCTCGACGACGACGTCATCGGGGAGATTACCGCGCGGATGGCGAAGCGCCCCTCCGAAATGACCTTCGCCTCGATCTGGAAGTTCGGCGGTTTCGTCCAGCGCGTTGCAGCCGATGCGACCGCCTTCGGCGACCGCTCCATGCCCTTCATGCTCAGCCTCGACGCCATCTGGCCAGGCGCTGATGAGGACGATGCGAACATCGGCTGGGTTCGCAGCTTCTGGCAGGACATGCAGCGCTACTCGACCGGCCGCCTCTATCTGAACTTCCCCGGCCATGGCGAAGGAACGGATCTCGTGCGCGACGCTTTCGGAGCCGAGGCCTACGCCCGGCTTGCAGGGATCAAGCACAGATACGATCCGGACAATCTGTTCCGCCTGAACCAGAACATTCTGCCGATGCACTGACGCACAATCCAAATCGGGCGTACGATGGCGACTCTCGTCTCGTTGGCTTTGATCGAGCTGAGTCGCGAGCGAGCGCAGCGTGGTCGCCGTGATGTCCGCTTTCAATCAGTGGCAAATCTTTCCGCAACGGCTGAGATGAGGCGCAAAGAGGGGCGTTCGGCTTTGCTGAAAGCCCAAAGGTTGCCCTCTGTCGTCGTTCAGTAGGCAAAAATGGCACGCGTTCACGCCTCAGGCTGCGTGCCGAGCCGACGTCGACGCAGAGCTCGAATGCCAGCTTCTGGCGCAACCGCAATCTTTAGCCTAGCGTGATCATGGGTAATGTCAGCTATCAGGAGACGGCAAAGCTGATCTCAACGACCAACATAGGGCGCAAGGCTGGCACTCTATGCGCCCCCCACTCACCCCCCAGCCAGCCGCGGCAGCAGAAAAATCTCCGCCCCCTCCGGCAGCTCCTTGCTCCACGTATCCCGATAAATCACCCCGTCGATCGCCACCGCGATGCCGCGATCGATCCACGGCTCTATCCCGGGATCCGCCAGCTTGCCGAACAGTTCCCTGATGTCCTTGGCCTCGATCTCGTGCTGGGCTCTTGCCGCCGGCGACGGCGCTGAGCGAGCCCCAGAGGGTGACTTCGACCGGCTAAGGCCGAGCTTGGCGACGCCTCAACCCTCCTCCGGCACGACAAAGGAAAGCGCGATCAGGTCGTCGACGTCGATGCCGCCATGGCCATTGTCCAGGACGTCCGCGACCTTCTGAAAGGCCAGCATGTCATCCACGCTGAGGTTGGCTTCCCTCAGCCTGTCTTGCAAACCCGCCACCTTGGTTTCCAGGATCCTGGAAGTCTCGATCATGCTTGCCTCCGTTACTGTCCAACGCCGCGTTCCAGACGCCCGGCATCAGGCACGTGAACACCGCCGGGCAAAGGCTGATTGCTATGCCCACGGCCACCGCAACACCCATCCGCTCCGCTTTCGCGGCGATCTTTGCAAGACCGTCATCGGCTGGGACGAGATTGAGAATGGAAGGATCGCGGTGATTGAGCGCGCTGTTGTCGTTCGCGGCCATCTCGAACCGCTCCCGGAAAGGAAGCCGCGCCTCGGGAAAGGGCTCGCAGGAACTCATCCGCATGGGTCACGCCCCCGAGCGCCGCCTTCCCGTGGCGTTCGAAAAGCGCCAGCTTGGCCGAGTAGCCAAGCCTGAGCTTTGTCTTGCAGGCGTCGCATCGGAAGGTGCTCACCGCCTTGAACCATGAGCCATTTCTGATGATCGGCCGGCGGCAATTGGGACATTCATAGCGAAGACTGACGTCCCGCAACTCATCGGAAATCGACACTGTTCGCCTCTGTCTGCAACCCTTGTTCTTCATCGGACGCCCGCCACCTGCGCGCAGGTGACGGGCAATCCAGCCAACTGACGATGAAGGGACTGATTGCTCGTCAGCGCAGCCCTAATGAGATCACGGGGCATATGTTTCACGCGATGGACCAATGCGCTGAGGAATGCGACCTCAGTCGCATCGGGGGCCGTATCAGCGGGCCCTCATGCTGCCGGAGCAGCGAAGGATAGGACGCCGTGTTGCTGGGACCAGGCGCCGGCCTCAGGAACATTAATGCGCCCCAAGGGTTTTCTCGGAAAGTATGGTGCAAGCGGGTGGAACCATGGCCGAGTTGGCGTTTGCTTTCGTGTTTTATTCGGGGCTGACCAGCCACGACATGCTGGGGGCTGTCGTGTCTTTGATGGCGGGGCTTCTGCTCTACAACGTTATGCGCGAAGACCGGCCAAACCGATAACCAGCCCCAAACCGATAGCTGGCCCGAACCAATAACCAGGCGACGAGTAAGCGGCCCGGCTCGAAAGCGGGGGTGCCCAGGAGTCGGGCCTGATCGGCGGGGGGCACGGACTAGATACAGCGCGCCGGCTGATATTGTTATATCAGCTCAGGCTAAATCATCGCCATCCGAACGAATGACGCTTGGACCAGCCTCGGGCGGACTTTGGCGCTCGCTAATTATTGGTCCTCCGTAGGAGGACCTGCCATGCACAGCATCATCTACATTGCCGGACTCATCGTTGTCATTCTCGCCGTCTTGAGCTTTTTCGGGCTTAGACGATAAGGGCCATCCCAAGCCGGCCGGCACCGGTCGCCAGATATATGTCGATTTCCTAAATTCGATAGTGCTGATGTTATGGCGCCTGTCGAGGAAACCCACAGCTGGAGTTGGCTGCGAATATCTTCGCCGGTGTCTGGGGCGCCTGCGTGCTGGCAGCGGTTTGGTATCTGTCGACGCGTTCGTCGCCGCCGGTTGCCGAAAGCAAAGAGCAGCGGGAGCTGCGTGAGTGGCTCGACAGCCAATGCTAGGTGTGGTGCCGGCCAGCCGCCGGTTCACTCACCCCCCAGCCAGCCGCGGCAGCAGGAAAATCTCCGCCCCCGGTGGCAGCTCCTTGCTCCACGTATCCCTATAAATCACCCCGTCGATCGCCACCGCGATCCCGCACGGCGGCCTGAGCATCCTCATCCATCCCAACACCACCAACCCCAAGCGCGACTACACGGTCGACCCGCCCACCGACATATCTTGGCGCTGAAAGAATATTTCGGGCGGGGTCTCGTTAGTCCCTCATGCGATGCCATTTAAGGCAAAGTGAATATGTCCCGAAAACATGCATCGAAGCCGCCAGAGCGGCTTGCTCTGGCCCAACGGAGGAACCAGGCATGAAAACGGCTGTTTCGACGTCACTTACAAGACGAAGCATCGTGGCGGCGCTGGCGGCGGCGACCGCGTCGACTGCCATATTGCCCGCCGGCGATGCGCTCGCCCAGACCAAGCAGATCACGCCCGGGAAAAGCCTGTATGATCGGCTGGGGGGCGTGTTCGCCATCGCGGCGGTGGTGGATCACTTCAGCGACGCCGTCGTGAAGAACCCCATCGTCGGCCAGAAGTCCAAGAACCCGCAACTTCGCAAATGGCACACCAAGAACCTCGAACGCCTTCCGGGCCTCAAATTCATGCGCACGCTGTGGGTGTGCGATGTTTCCGGCGGCCCCTTCAAGTTCGTGGCCACGAAGCCGGGCACGACGCCTCTCGGCCTCGAGGAGGCCCACCGGGACCTGAAGATTTCTCCCGCGGAATTCGATGAGGTCGCGGCGGAGCTCGGGCGGACGCTCGACCACTTCAAGGTTCCGAAGGCCGAAAAGACCGAGGTCCTTGAAGCCTTCGCCGCGCATAAGGACGAAGTCACCGCCGGCTACGCCAAAAAGGGCTGAAGCTCAGCGCAGGGATGGAGCGGGGAGATGCCGAGACCGACCGGGCGCCCGGCCGGTGCTGATCCCGGCGAGTCCGCACGGGGCTCGCTGCGATCAAGGCCGCAATCTCGCCTCACCCCCGCCAGCCGCGGCAGCAGAAAAATCTCAGCCCCCTCTGGCAGTTCCTTGCTCCACGTATCCCGATAGATCGTCCCGTCGATCGCCACCGCGATCCCGCACGGCGGCTTGAGCATCCTCATCCACCCCAACACCACCAACCCCAAACGCGACCACCTGATCGACCCGATCTGGATCGGCCGCGCGCTCGGCGTGCATGGCGAGGTGCTGGGCGAGGAAGACGAGGCGGAAAGGGCGCTGGAGGTGAATACCGAGCCGAGGCTGGGGGTGTGAGGGGGACGTGTGAATTGTTGCTGTCGAGCTTAAGCCTGAAACAATTGTCTGCTTGGGGGCCGGAAGGCGAACGGCGGCTTCAGAGCGGCCAACCGTGGAAGCGGACTTCGGCTGCGCCGATCTTCCTGCTCACCGTTGGAAAAGTTAGTTGGTGTTTGTTATTGAGTTCTATGGCCAAATCACCGAAAGCAACGAAAAAAGCGCATTGCCCCACCTGCGATGGTGAGCGCACCTGCGAAGTCCACGGAACGATCTATAAGCCTTGGGATTGGGAGGATCGGCAATATGGCCATTCGGTCAACGGCGGCGTGGACCACTCCCTGCTTGAATGCCGAGGGTGCGAGACGGTGTTCTACGAAACCTCCAACTGGAACAGTGAAGATATAGATCACTACTACGATGCGATGGGTCAGGAGCAGTACGAGCATCCGAGGGAGATCACGACCTATCCGAAGCCAGAGGCCAAGACGAAGCCGGTATGGTTCGACACCATGCAGAAGGCTGACCCCCAGCTGCACAATATCCTAAGCCAGATGTACGTGGCGCACGATAACCAGGCCTATATCCTCACAGCGATCGGACTCAGAACGGCATTGGACCGAGCGACCGAAGTTCTCGGCATCGATCCAGCCAAGACATTTGATGAAAAGCTGAACGAACTCCGCAACGGAGGCTGGATCGGGCAAACTGAGCGGGACATCCTCGGCGTCGTCACTGATGCGGGCAATGCTGCTGCGCATCGCGGATGGGAGCCCGACAGCCGAGAAGTCTCCGAACTACTCAAATCGTTGGAAGTTTTTCTCCATCGCGCCTTCATCGTCGGCCAGAAGGCATTGAGCATTAAGAGCAGCATTCCCGCGAAGCAAAAGCGGCTGACCATGGCTGCGAAGAAGACTACGCCTTGACCGGCAAGGGGCTGATAGTGGATTGGCTGCTCTGATGTGCATAACGGCGCATTGCAGCCTTAGGGTCGCGGTCGGCGATCCGCTATGCTAAGGGCTGCAGCGGCGACCCTAGCTAAGATGCCTGGGCGAACCGTCAGTCAGCCTTCAATCGCAAGTGGAACGCTGGCAGTGGAATGTAAGCGAGCCTTGAAATAGCTTCCGTCACGATTCTCCGGAATTGCACTATCATCCTCCTTGGCTATCGACGCCAGCGAGGAGATGTACTGCTCCTCCTTTTCTCCCACGCCCCTAATCCTCCAGATGAATGAGCTGTTCCGGAACAATGCGAAGAGGTTGTTCATCTCGCGGCGTCTGGCAAAGCTCTTCCAAAGTGCCCGGTGACACCTGTCGAAAAGCGAGGGTATCCGCTGGATGAACAAGTACTGGTAGGCCGCTATGAGCCGGGAATGGTCCGCATCCGAAAGCGCTTCGCCGTCCTCGAGGACTTGCTCGGCCAAACTGACCGCGGCCCTCGCCAGGTTGTATATGTCGTCGGAATCCTTGTTGGGGCTCAGCACCTCATTCAGATACCTGTCCGCAAACGCCTTGTCGTCGCTCTCGCGTGCCAGCTGAAGTGCCAGATTGTTCGCAACGATATGCGATTTTTTCTTGCGCGCCTCTAGCTGTAGCCTCACGAGCTTGGCCGTGCGTTCCGGACTTGCGGGCTCGCTCTGGATGATGATCGATCTCGCCTGCAGCTTGTAAGAGTTGTCCTTAGTGGCCTTGAAAAGTTTCTCGGCGTATTCCTTAGCCTTCGGATCTCCGCCGTAGGCCAATGCCAGCGAAAGCCAGAGGGATTCACGATCTGATCTATCAAACTGTGAGGGGTCCAGCTCTTCCAATATATGAATCGCTCTGGAGCGCTCTCCAGTCAGCCGGAGCGCTTGACCATAGTTGAGCCGGACGCGAGCGACCATATCGTCGGCGACACCCGCCGGCGCCGTGTGCAAGAACGACGAGGAGAATTCGGAAGCACCGTAGTAGTGTGATCCTAAGTTGAGAGCGTCGGCAAAGGCTGCGCTCAGGTGCATCAGCGCGATCACCTCCTCGATATCGCCCGCCCGCAAGGCCGTTTTCAGAAGGCGCAGGAGGATAGCCGAGGCGTTCGCGATTTCATGGTGCGAACACTTCGGACTGGAGTACTTGCGGTCAGGTGGCCAACTGGTGGATCCAGCTCGCCAATTTGCACCAAAATACAATTCCGCCGCGCGCCTGTTGTGCTGATTGAGAAGCTCTTCCGACATCTGCCCGCGCACGACGTCGCGCACCGTGCGGGGAACAGTCAATATCCTGCGGATTTCAGCCTGACTCTGCTGCTCCAGTCCCGGAAGAGACGAAGTGACTATAAGAGCGCGATGGCGAAGCTCGGTTGCATTGGTGGGATAGAATCCGTGGACCCCGTTGAAACGCTTAATGTGCTCGAATTGAGCTCCATGAGGAAATGTCGCCAGCGCTTGCAACATCTGCAGAGCGCGCTGCAGCATTGGGTGAGTGGCGGCGCCCAGCTCCTCGATCGCTCGCCGCAGACCCTGGGAACCGCTTGAAGGTTCGTTCTCGCCAGTCTCCTGATGACTCGCGACCAGCTCGGACAAAGTTACGACCTGTAGTGCCTTTAGCGCTTGGTCGACTTGATCAGGAACGCCGCCGGTGATGACCAGCAATTTGGCAACCGCATCCTGAGCCGCCAGCTCGATGCCGCCTTCTGGACTGTTGGCGATGTAGGCTTTGAGATCGGGCTCGTCTAAGGCTCCGATCTTGACCTTGCCGAATTGGCTATTCGCCGGATCAGAACTGGTGCGCAACAGGATTACTATGCCGGGGCAATAGTCGAGGATGGCTTGGGAAAGTGCTTCGAGCTCTCCCTCCCTGGGCATCGTGCCCTGCACTCGTTCTCCCAGGACTACATCGTCCAGGAGCAGGACGGCCGCGTCGCCAGTCGCAAGCTCATCCGATACCTGCTGGATCTTGAAGCCTAGCCTAGCCTCGATTTCCTGGGCAAGATCGCTGCCGGCGGACATTTCGCTTAAGTCGAACCGGAACACAGGCAAGTCCGACATCTCATGCATTTGCAGGACGGAAGACACAAACTCGTCCGAACCCAACCCCCAATCGGCAATGATCCACAATCCACGCTTTGCCAGCGCGTTGGCAGCAATGTCCTGCTCCTCCTTCCTGACGAAGGCGTGAGGCCCGGGTGGCAGAAGGTGATGCCTGAACCTTGAAAGGAGGTTCGTCTTTTCTGTCGACGCCGTCGCGACGAATGCTTCCTCTCTTTCTGCTTGCGCGACAAGCGAGACGGAATTCACCACCCCAGCGGCTGCGGACTTGATCACCTGCTTGTCAGGCAGTTGCGTCACCGTGCTCTCATTATCGGGCAAGATGAACTCGAAATTGGGAGTGACCCGACCCTGACCTGATCTCGTGACTTGGTACGTCCGGGGCCAGATCCTAAGCTGCCGACCCTTCTCGTTTATGACAAGCGCACCGGCACTATAGCCATGAATGCGTTGGGTCCTGCCATCGCCGAAATGCTCCAGGCCAAAAAGGGACGGCGACTGAAATATGGCCACCGGGGACGAGCCCATCTGCGATAGGCTGCTTGAGAGAGGCTCGTGCATGTGGCCGAATAAATGGAGATCGAAACGGCCAGGCGGAGCGATCTCCTTCTTCCATGTGTCCAAGCTGCTTGGCGACAACCACTCTACCGGTTGATGGGTGACCAAAAGATTGAAGTCGTTTGCGCGGCACCAGCCTTCTGCATCCGGCAGTATCCCGGACAGCTGCTGATGGTCCACGTGCAGATCACCGGACTTGTTCTCCTTGCTCAATTGAAGCCATGTGGAGTTTAGACCGACCAGGCCGAGTTGCCTCTCGTCCTTGGCAAACCTGACGACCTGATCGCCAGGCAGGAAGCCCTGGGCCGCATCAACGACGGGTATTCCGACCCCGCGAAGCGCTTCGTACCAGGCCTGATAGTTAGCAAACGCGCTCCTAATGGTTTCTCGATAGGGACCAGTCGGGTTGTTCAAGAAATCATCGCGGACATTGTGCTTCTTCGACCAGTCCTGCAGCAACATCGCAGACATATCGCTGGCACCTGGACGAACGAGGTCATGGTTCCCTGGAACCGCCATGAACTTCGGCGAGCAATCCAAGTCCGCCAACTTTCCGTAGAGTTCCACAAGCGCAGCCGTTGCGCCCTTGAATTCCTCGGCGTCACCCTTCTGCACTATGTCACCGGAGAAGATCAGGAGATCCCACGGTCCCGACTGACGATGCAACAGAGGAAGGTCGTCGTAGAAATGATGCTTGAGATTGGCCCAGAGCGGTGCTTGGCCCTTCATACCGAAATGAAGATCTGACAAATGGAGCCAGCGGAAACTTACGTCAGGCATCAATCAGCTATTCAGGTTTTCTCGTTATCCGACTCATCGGCTTAGATAACAGTCTGTCATTAAGCTTCACGCTACGAAAGTGTCACGGCAAACAAGTGAGAGATTTGGCTGACGTTCATCCTATGGGGCGATAGGAGGAACTAAGTAACCATCCCCTCGGCGGATCGACAGCTTTTGGACGATCGTCAGACTAGCCTGTATGACCAGAACGAGGCGCAAAGCTGCTTACCTGTTACGTCGCGCCGTAACCTCTGCTCACCCCCCAGCCAATCGCGGCAGCAGAAAAATCTCCGCCCCCGCCGGCAGCTCCTTGCTCCACGTATCGCGATAAATCACCCCGTCGATCGCCACCGCGATGCCGCGGTCGATCCAGGGCTCAATCCCGGGATACTGTTCCGCCAGCTTGCGGAACAGTTCCCTGATGTCCTTGGCCTCGATCTCGTGCTTAGTCTTGCCGCCGGCGACGGCGCTGAGCGAGCCCCAAAGGGTGACGGCGACCATTTGAGCCTAAGGTGTGTCGATGTTCAGGTGAGGCCGGCCTGCAAACGGCGGCTTCCTGCGCTTCCGGTGCTCACGTACTTTGAATACGCTCCGCTCCGGTTCTCGGAAGCCATCATTCTCGGCTCGGCCTGACCTGAATCTCAACACACCTTACCCTAGCTTGGATACCTCTCAGCCTTCCCGCTCCGCGTCCAGCGCGGCAAGAATCCGCGGCGGCGACATCGGGATGTGGCTCATGCGCACGCCGACCGCGTTCGACACCGCGTTGGCGATCGCCGCCAGCGGCGGCACGATCGAGGTTTCGCCCACGCCGCGCACGCCATAGGGGTGGTTGGGGTTGGGGATTTCCAGGATCTGCGTGTCGATCATCGGCAGGTCGGAGCATACCGGGATGCGGTAGTCGAGGAAGCCTGCGTTCTGCAGCCGCCCGTCCTTGCCGTAGATATACTCCTCGTTGAGCGCCCAGCCGATGCCTTGCGCGGCACCGCCCTGGTACTGGCCCTCGACATAGGTCGGGTGCACCGCCTTGCCGGCGTCCTGCACCACCGTGTAGCGGATCACCCTGGTCGAGCCGGTCTCGGGGTCGACCTCGACGTCGCAAATATGGGTGGCGAAGGAGACGCCGGCGCCGTCGGCGACGAGCTCGCTGTGGCCGGCGATCGGCCCGCCCGTCGTGCCCGATTTGGCGGCGATGTCCTTCAACGACAGCGGCGACAGGTTGCCGTATTTCTCGCCCTTGGCGACGGCATGGCCCTTTTCCCAGGTGACGTCCTCGACCGGGATATCCCACATCTGCGCGGCGCGATCCTTCAGCACCTTGATCGCATTGCGGGCGGCCGAGATGGTCGCCATCGAGGAGGAGAAGGTGCCGCGGCTGCCGTCGGTCATGTCGTTGTAGCCGAGGGAAGACGTGTCGGCGACGATCGCCTTGACCTGGGCATAGTCGATGCCGAGCTCTTCCGCCGCCACCAGCGACAGCGACGCGCGGGAACCACCCACGTCGACGGTTCCGACGGCGAGCGACACCGAGCCGTCCATGCCGATGTTCAAGTCGGTGCAGGTCTGGCCGCCGAAGTTGAACCAGAAGCCGCAGGCCATGCCGCGCCCCTGGTATGCCTTCAGCGGCGCCTTCATGTGCGGATGGTTCTTCACCGCCTCGAGCGTCGGGCCGATGCCGATCGGCCCGTAGACCGGGCCGTAGGAGGCGCGCGTGCCTTCCTGCGCGGCGTTCTTGATGCGGAAGTCGACCGGGTCCATGCCGATCTCCTTGGCGAGCTCGTCGACGGCGCTTTCCACCGCGAACGCCGCCATTGGCGCCGACGGCGCGCGATAGGCCGCGGTCTTGGGCCGGTTGACCAGCACTTCGTAGCCGACGGTCTTGACGTTTTCGAGCTTGTAGCAGGCGAACGCCGTCATGGCGCCGATCTCGGCCCAGGAGCCGGCATAGGGGCCGCAGCTATAGCGCAGCGTCGCTTCCGCGGCGGTGATGGTGCCGTCCTTCTTGGCGCCTATTCTGACGTCGATCGAGGTGGCGCTGGTCGGGCCCGAGGCGCGGAACACCTCGTCGCGGGTCATCACCAGCTTCACCGGGCGGCCGGCCTTTCTGGACAAGGCGAGCGCCACCGGCTCGGCCCAGACATGGGTCTTGCCGCCGAAGCCGCCGCCGATCTCGGAGGAGGTGACGCGCAGCTTCGAGGCTTCCAGCCCGAGCAGCTGGGCGCAGTGCTGGCGATAGACGAAATGGCCTTGCGTGCAGACCCACAGCTCCGCTGTGCCGTCGGCATTGACGCTCGCCACGCAGGCGTGCGGCTCGATATAGCCCTGGTGCGTCTGCTCGGTCTTGAACGAGCGCTCGACGATGAAGTCGGCCTGGGCAAACCCCTTGTGGACGTCGCCATGGCCGAACTGCGTGCGCTTGGTGACGTTGGAGGGTTTCGCCGGCTTTTCCTCGAGGCCCTCGGTGAAGATCTGGTCGTTGATCAGCGGCGCGTGGTGCTGCGCCGCCTCGTCGACGTCGGTGACGTGCGGCAGCACCTCGTAGTCGACCTCGATCAGCTTCAGCGCCTGGCGGGCGGTGCGGGCGTCGATCGCCGCGACCGCGGCCACCGCGTGGCCGTCATAGAGCGCCTTTGTGCGCGCCATCGAATTGTCGAGGATGTCGTACATCGCGGCATCGCCGTCGGTCAGGTCGGGCAGGTCTTTGGCCGTGATCACCGCCTTCACGCCGGCGAGCTTTTCCGCCTTCGAGGTGTCGATCTTCTTGATCACCGCATGCGCGTGCGGGCTGCGCAGGATGCGGCCGACCAGCTGTCCGGCCATGTTGAAGTCGGCGCCGTAGCGGGCGCGGCCGGTCACCTTGTCGACGCCGTCGGGGCGGATCGGGCGCGTGCCGACGGAAGAGAAATTGCGTCCGGAATAGCGCGGATCGAAATTCATGATCAGGCTCCCTTCATCACTTGCGCCGCGTCCTGGACGGCGCGCACGATCTTGTCATAGCCGGTGCAGCGGCACAGGTTCCCGGCCAGCCCGAAGCGGATTTCCTCCTCGGTGGGCGAGGGGTTCTTCTCCAAAAGGTCTTTGGCCGCGATCAGGAAGCCGGGCGTGCAGATGCCGCATTGCAGGGCCGCATGTTCCAGGAACTTCTGCTGCAGCGGATGCAGCTGGTCGCCATGCGCCATGCCCTCAATGGTCTCGACCTTGCGGCCTTCGGCTTCCGCGCCCAGCACCAGGCAGGAACACACCAGCCGGTTGTCGAGGATGACGCTGCAGGCGCCGCAGTCGCCGGTGCCGCAGCCTTCCTTGGCGCCGGTGAGACCCAGCCGGTCGCGCAGCACGTCCAGCAGCGTCTCGTCGGGCTGGCACAGATACTCGACGGCATCGCCGTTGATCGTCGTTGATACAGCTACACCGGCCATTATTTGCCTCCTGCACGCTTGTAGGCGGTAGCGGCGGCGCGTCTCGCCAGCACGCCCGCCACTTTCCGCCTGAATTCGATGGTGCCGCGCTTGTCGTCGATCGGGCGGCAGGCGCCGGCGCAGATCTTCGCCAGCCGTTCCAGCGTCGCCTCGTCGAGCTTCGAGCCAATCAGCACTTGTCCCGCTTCCTCGACCAGAAGCACCGTCGGCGCGGCGGCGCCCAGCGCCACGCGGGCGGCCGTGATCGCGCCATGATCGTCCAGCGTCAGGTTCACCCCGGCGCTCACCACCGCGATGTCCATCTCGGTGCGCGGAATGAAGCGCAGATAGGCGTCGCCGGCATTTGGCGGCCGCTTGTCGAGCAGGATCGCCTCGACGATCTCGCCCTTGGCAAGCGAAGTCCTGCCGGGTCCCGTCGGCACGCTCTCGACGGCAACGGTGCGCTTGCCCGAAGGCCCGGCGACGACCGCTTTCGCGCCGGCCGCGACCAGCGCCGGCACGCTGTCGGCAGCGGGCGAGGCGTTGCACAGATTGCCGGTGATGGTGCAGCGGCCCTGCACCTGCTTGGAGCCGATCAGGTTGGCAGCCTCGACGACGCCCGGCCACGCCTGCCTGAGCGCCTTGTTCTCGCCCAGCACCGCGCAGGGCACCGCGGCGCCGATGCGGAAGCCGTCGGCCGTTTGCGTGATGTCGCCCAGGCCGCCGATCGCCTTGATGTCGACGATCAGCTCCGGCTCGATGAAGCCGCCCTTCATCCTCACCAGCAGGTCGCTGCCCCCGGCCAGGATCGCGGCCGGGCCTACCGCCTTGGCGAGCTCGCCAACGGCATCTTCGATTGAAAGCGGACGTATGTAACGCATCGTCTCCCCTTGGCTAATCCGGAATCTCGGCGACCGTTATAAAGACTCTCCTCATAATGGCCATCCGCTTCGTGCATTGCACCAGCCAAGTCAGGCGCCTTGCCCTAATTCTCAGTCTGAATTTTCCCGGCCCGGGTGCTAGAACCACCCATTCGGAACCCAGAGGGAGCTTCAATTCAGTGACCGGCGCGAGTCAAGGCGATAGCGACGATCTGGTCCGCCGCGCGGTGGCCGCGTTCAATTCCGGCGATCACGCTCGGGCGATGGACCTTTGCGAGCTTGGCCTCGAGCGGCACCCCGGCTATGCGGCGCTATGCCACCTCATGGCGGCCATATCCTTCGCCAGGGCAGACCTGCCGGCAGCCCGCGCGCGCATCGAGGCGAGCCTGGCGGCTCGTCCGGACAACGTGCCGGCCCTGATCCTGGCGGGCAGGATTGCCCGGGCCCAAGGCCGGTTCGAAGCGGCGCTGCAATTCCTGGACGGCGCCGCGAGGCGGTCGTCCAAGGCGGAAATTCTGGTCGAGCGGGCGCGCACGTTCGATCAGGCGGGCGATGCCTCTGCGGCGGGCGCGTCCTGGATGCTCGTCCTGCAAAGGGATCCGCAGTCCGGGGAGTCAATGGCGCGCCTCGGGCGCCTGGCGTGGCAACGCGGCGCGCCTGTCGAGGCCGAAGCTTTCCTCGAGCGCGCCGTCGCCCGCGGCGGGCATCCGGCTCAATGGTTCGACCTCGGGCTGGTGCGTCAGGACATGCGCAAGTTCGACGCCGCCGCCGAGGCCTATCGACGGGTGCTTGAGATGAGCCCGGACGCCCCGGAAGCCGCGGTCAATCTCGGCGTCGTCCTGCAGGAAGCCGGCGATCTGGAGGGGGCGATGGCGGCCTATTCGACAGCCTACCGTCTCAGCCCGTCCACCTTCGGCGTCATCGCCATGGCGCTCACGTCGGCGCCAAGCGGCCGGTTATGGCTCGACGAGGAAGCGCTGCGTCGCTCACTCGCCGGTTGAGCGCCCGCGCCTGGCGCGAAACTTCTTGCGGTAGACACCCGGCGTCGACAGGACGTCCGCGACCGTCTGCGCATAGGCGGCCTGGCGCCTTTCGTCGAGCACTTCGAATTGCAGTTGCTGCGCGGCGCGCGGAACCGCAAAGCATTGCGCGACCGGCGTTCCTTTCCCGAGCACGCCGCAGAATTCCGGCTCCGTCCAGGTCGCCGGGAAATTGATGCCGCCATCGCTGAACCGGTCGGAGTCCACCAGGCCCGTGACCAGCCTGAAGGGAAGATCGTCGCGATTGACCGGATGCGTCGCAAACAGCGACCAGCCATCCTCGACCTCGATGGTCCAGAAGCTGTTGAATTTGAGGGCGGCCTGGCCGGGTTTGGCAAACGGGCTGCCGGCGAGCTGCCCCGGCGTGTGGAAGCTCAGCGGCGCGCGGGGATGGTTCCCGGTCTTGGGGTCCGGGATCTTCCAGTCCCAAGAAAAGGTCCCCTTGTCGACGGCGACGTCGCACGGCAAGAGGATCATGAAGCCATAGGTCATCGCGTCGACCACCGGCGGGCACTGCTTGAGCGTGCGGATGTCGCGGCCGTGGATCGCCGAATAGGCGGTGGCGGGCATGGCGCGCAGCCAATCCGGCAGGGCGCTGCGCGCCAGGACGGGGCGCGGCAGATGCTCGACCAGCATCGGATCACATCGGAAAATGACACGCATCGTCGCCTCCGGCCTTGCGATACCATGCATGCCGGCCACACTCCAAGCAAGAGAACCCCAACCGCGATGATCGCTGCCCGTGCCGCGCGGATAGGGCAAATCGCGCAGGGGGTTCCCCGACTCCATCTCGGCCTCGCCGAGCCACCTCTCCCCCCGCCGGACCCCCGCCGGGGGAAAGGCCAATCGCTCAGGTCGCGGCTTCGACGGTCAGCTTTTCTTCTCGCCCTCAACGGCTAGCGTTTTCCTCTCCCTCCGCCGGGGTCCCTTGCAGGGGAGATGCCTGGCAAGGCAGAGGGGGGCGCTGCTCCGCTAACCTGTCCTTCGTCATTCTAGGGCGGAGCAAGGAGCGAAGCGACGCGCGCAGACCCTAGAATCCATGCCGTTACGCCCGAGCGCCGCAGCGGTTCAGAAACGTTCACCAGCCAATTCCGCGAAACAGCTCGAACCATTCGGGATTGGTCTTCTCGATGAGTTCAATCTTCCATTGGCGTGGCCAGCGCTTCAATGACGTTTCACGCTGGATAGCATCGGTGATGTCGAAATACTCCTCGTACCAGACCAGACGCTGCACACCGTAGCGGCTGGTGAAGGAGGAACCTTGGTCGGCCTTATGCTCGGGCATGCGACGAGCAAGGTCATTGGTGACACCGATATAGATCGTGCCGCCTTTCTGGCTCGCGGTCATGTAAACGTATCCGGTCATCAGGCGATCTTAATTGGCGCAGTCATCGGCTATTTTGGACCGCTGCAACTTACGGCCGATGTCACGGCATGGATTCTAGGGTCTGCGCGCGTCGCTTCGCTCCTTGCTCCGCCCTAGAATGACGAAGCATAGGTCGCAGCTCCACGCGCGAGAACCCTCTTTGTCGCCTTCGGCCACATCTCCAGGGTGCTGGCGCCGCCATATGCGATAGCCCTGCCCCCGGCGGGGGGAGAGGTGGATCGGCGCGCAGCGCCGAGACGGAGTGGGGGACCCACCTACGTGATAAGGCGGTGGCCGCGCGTCGCCTATTGCTCTCGTGACGCCGCGAGCGAAGCAGCGCCGGCGGTTGCAAATCGCCAAGAATGGATTTTGAGACGAGGCAGGGCGGTTCCGAGAAGCATGGCCAAGAAGTTCGCATTCCTCCTGGTGCGCGATTTCACGCTCTCGCCGCTGTCGCTGTTCATCGACACGCTGCGGCTGGCCGGCGACGAGGGCGACCGCAGCCGCAGGATCGAGTTCGACTGGGAGGTCGTCGGCGAGCGCGGCCTGCCGATCCGCGCCAGCTGCGGCGTCGAACTGCTGCCAACCAGGGCGATGGGCAATCCGGAGGACTTCGACAATGTCGTCGTGGTCGGCGGCCTGCTCGACACCAACCGTGCCTTGAGCTCGGAAAAGGAGGCGTTCCTGCTGCGCGCCGCCGAGAAGGGCGTGCCGCTGACCGCGCTCTGCACCGGCAGCTTCGTGCTGGCGCGCTACGGCCTGCTCGACGGCTACAGCGCCGCCGTCAGCTGGTTCCACATCAAGGATTTTCGCGCCGAGTTCCCCGAGGTGAACGCCCATGCCGACAGCCTCTATTGCGTCGATCGCGGCCGCGCCACCTGCGCCGGCGGCACGGGCGCGGCCGACCTCGCCGGCTATTTCGTCTCGCAATTCATCGGCCAGAAGGCGGCGGAGAAGGCGGCGAAGATCCTCGTGCTCGACCGCATCCGCTCCAGCCGCGACGTGCAGCCGGTCGGCGACCTGTTCCCCGCGGCCGCCAGCCGGGCGGTCAAGCGAGCGCTGCTTTTGATGGAAAGCAACCCGCAGGAGACGCTGTCGGTCGCCGAGATCGCAGCCAAGCTGAACTGCTCGCGCCGCCAGCTCGAGCGCCTGTTCGGCGCCGAGCTCGGCATCGGCCCGATGGCCGCCTACCTGGCGCTCAGGGTCCACTACGCCAAGTCGCTGCTCGAGGGCAGCGACCTGGCAATCGGCGAAATCGCCTATCGCTGCGGCTTTCCCAATGCCGGCCATTTCAGCCGCGTCTTCCGCCAGCAGACGGGCATCACGCCGACCAATCTGAGGCATCCGGAGCGCACGCCCGGGACGGCCGCGAAAGCATGATTGCCTGCGGCGCCTGGCCGCCGGGGATCCCGGATGGCGCTAGGCCGAGAAGCTGAACAGGCGGAACAGGTCCGAGCTTGAGCGGTAGTGCTCCCGCATGTGGTCGAATCCGGCTCGATGGCCAATCTCCCGCCAGGCAGACACCGTTTCGGGATGGTCCATGCTGTGCACATGGGTGGTGAGCAGCAGCCATTCGAGACCGCTGAACGCCGAAAAGTCTTTCCGCTGGCGGTCCCAGCGTTTCATCCAGCCCGCCCGGCTCTCCAATGTCCTGCAGGTGTTCTCGTAAATCAGGAGCGTGCCCGCCGGACCGACCAGGCGACGCAGATGGCGCATGGTTTCGAGCTTCCGCTCGAACGGCAGATGGTGGAGCGACAGGCCAATCCAGGCGAGATCGACCGGCTCCTCGCACACCGTCAGCCACTCGGCGAAGTCTCCGTGCCGTAGTTCGCTCGCGCCTGGCAGGTCGGCGATGTTGGCGGCGGCCGCGTCCAGCGCCGGTAGTGACAGGTCGATGCCGATGTACCGGCCGAGCGGCAGGCCTGCCAGGGCGGCAGCACTGAAGGAGGCGTCGCCGCAGGCGATATCCAGGAACGTGAAGCCAGGCCGCTGATGCCGCAGCAGCTGGCGCAATGCCGCGTACGCTTCTCGGTGATTGAGACAATTGTTGTCCACAACCTTGCGGTAGATCCCCCACATGTCCTGGAACAGACGGGCGGAGGAATTCGCGGCGACTTCGATTTTGGTGACGGCTGTCATCGGATCGCTCCTCGCGGTTCAGGTGCGATCAGTCTGAAATCCAGACCGCTAAAAGTAGCGAAGGGCGCCTCTAAAACTTCCGAAATCTTCCAAAATGTTGCTCATTGCATTAGCGTTCGGTGATGGAGGCGCAACGCTACACGTTCGGTCCCTTCCTGCTCGACGCGGGAGCGGGCGTGCTTTACCGGCGTGGCGTGCCTATCCCGATCGGCTACCGGGCGATGCTGCTTCTGGAACGCCTGTTGCGCTCGGCCGGAACCGTGGTCGGCAAGGAGGAGCTCATCGATGCCGCCTGGAAGGGATTGGCGGTCGAGGAGGGTAACCTTTCGGTGCAGGTCGCCGGCTTGCGCAAGGTCCTGGGCGAGGGACCTGGCTGCTGCCACTCCATCCTCTCGGTGGCGCGCGTCGGCTACCGGCTGGTCGGCGATGTACGGCCGCAGGCAAGCGAGCCGCAAAACGGCGCGGTCGAGCCCGTGGAGGGGCCATCGATCGCGGTGACCCGCTTTCGCACGATCGGCGATGATCCCGACAAATCCTATTTCGCCGACGGGCTGTCGGAAGACATCATCACCGGCCTGTCGCGGCTGCGCGGCCTGCATGTGCGCGACCGCAGCGCTTCCTTCGCCTATGACCCGCAGCATATCGAGCTCGACCGCCTGCGCCGCGAATTGAAGGTGCGCTACGTGCTCCAGGGCAGCGTGCGCCAGTCCGGCCGCGCCTTGCGCATCACGGCGAGCTTGAGCGATGCCAGCGCCGGCACGCAAGTCTGGGCCGAACGCTTCGACATCGAGGCCGGCGACTTCCTGGCGCTGCAGGACCAGATCGCGCACAAGGTCATGGCCTCGATCGAGCCCCAGCTTTACGAAGCCGAGCGGCTCCGCGTCCACAGCCGTCCAGCCGAAAGCCTCGATGCCTGGGGTTTCGTCATGAAGGCGATGCCGCATGTCTGGACCTGGGGATCGCAGAAAGACCTCGACATCGCCGAAAGCCTGCTGGTCAGGGCGCTCGACATCGATCCCGACTATGCGCGCGCCAACAGCCTGCTTGCCTGGACCACCAGCGCACGCGCAGCGTGCGGCCTGACGCCGAGACCCCGCGAATTGCTGGCCGCCGCGCTGGCGCGGGCGCAAGCCGCCATCGTACGCGACCAGGACGATCCCTGGGGGCATCTGTCGGCCGGCTACGTCCATATGGTGTCGCGCAACTTCCGCCCGGCCGTCGACGAATTGCTGGAGGCGATCGAGCGCAATCCGGGCTTCTCTCTGGCACACTGCATCCTCGGCTCGACCTATGGCTATGGCGACATGGCCGAGGACGGGCTCCATCATCTGGGCATCGCCGCGCGGCTCAGCCCGCACGATTTCATCCAGGCGGCGATCTTCTCCACCATGGGTATCTGCCACTTCACCGCCGGCCGGTTCGACGTGGCAGCCGATCTGGAGCGCAAGGCGATACAGCTGCGCCCGGCCTTCGGCACCGCCTGGCGCACCTATGCCGCGACCGCGGCCCTCGCCGGCGACACCGCCGCTGCCGCCACGGCGCTGGAGGAGGCCCGGCGACTGCAGCCGAACCTTTCGGTCGCCTGGGTCGAGGAGTATCATCCGATCGTCAAGCCCGAGAAGCGCGCGCTTTACATCAGCGGCCTCCGCGCGGCGGGTCTCTAATAGCGCGAGTTGCGGGCAGGGCGACCGTGGTCGCCTTGCATGCCTTGCCCTGGCCGATTGCACCTGTGCGCAAACGGATCGTAGCATCGTGACGAGCGGCCGTGTCGCCGCGGTCCAACGCCTGCGAGAGCCATGCCGCATTACCCCGACGCCATGCCTGGATCGAAGACCCTGTTCGAGCGCGCCAGGAAGGTGATGCCGGGCGGCAACACGCGCACCACGGTCTTCGTCGATCCGTTTCCGATCTATGCCGCGCGCGGCGAGGGATGCAGGGTCTGGGATGTGGACGGCAACGTCTATTATGACTGCATCAACAATTTCACCTCGATGATCCACGGCCACGCGCATCCCGATGTCACGGCGGCCGTGGTCGAGCAGCTGCCGTTGGGCACGGCCTTCGGCGCCCCGACGCCGAGCGAGATCGAGCTCGCCGAGCTTCTGGTCGAGAGGCTGCCCTCGGTCGACCGGATCCGCTTCACAAACTCCGGCACGGAGGGCGTGATGATGGCGATCAAGGCCGCCCGCGCCTTCACCGGGCGGCCGAAAATCGTCAAGATCGAAGGCGCCTATCACGGATCCTACGATTTCGCCGAAGTGAGCCTGGACTCCTCGCCCGCCGACTGGGGCGATCTGCCGAAGTCTACGCCCTATGCGAAGGGCACGCCGCGCGGAGTGCTGGACGACGTGATCGCCGTGCCTTTCAACGACACCGAGGTACTGCGCGCGGTCTTCGCCGCCGACGGCGACAACATCGCGGGCGTGCTGATCGACCCGATGCCCAACCGCGCCGGATTGATCCCGGCGCGCCAGGATTACCTTCACGCCATGGTCGAGATCGCCCATGCGGCGGGCGCGCTGGTGATCTTCGACGAGGTCATCTCGTTTCGCCTCGGCTGGTCGGGCGCGCAGGGGCTGTGGGGCATCGCACCCGACCTGACGGCGCTGGGCAAGATCATCGGCGGCGGCTTCCCGGTGGGCGCGGTCGGCGGGCGCGCCGATGTCATGGCGGTGTTCGATCCGACCGCGGGCAAGCCCGCTCTTCCGCATGGCGGCACGTTCACCGCCAACCCGGTCACGATGCGCGCTGGCCTTGCTTCGATGCGGGCGCTGACCACGGAAAGCTTTGCCCGTCTCGATCGCCTCGGCACGTTCATGCGCGAGAGCGTCGCCGCCTCATTCCAGAAGCATGGCCTTGCCGGCCAATGCGTCGGTCTGGGCTCGCTGTTCAGGGTTCATTTCACGTCCCGTCCGGTCATGGATTACAGATCCGTCTATCCGGGCCAGGCCGAGCGCAGAAAATTCGATGCCTTCCACAAGGGCTTGCTCGGCCGCGGTGTCCTATCCGCCAACTACGGCCTGTTCGCGCTGTCGACGCCGATGACCGAAGAAGATGCCCGCGCCATTCTTCAGGCGATCGACGAGACGTTTGGCGAGATCGCGCAGTCCTGAAAGCAGGCGGCCATAGATGACTGTTTCTCCTCATGTCGTGGTGATCGGCGCCGGCACGGTGGGCATGTGCACGGCGTTCAGCCTGATCGAGCAGGGCGCGGCGGACTGGGTTCCGCACGGCGCGCCGGTTTCGGTTCCATGTTCGCAAAGCCTGGCGCCGTCGGCTGGGCGCAACACCGCGCCCCGGAGCCGGCCACTGACCGACGTGTTGCTTGAGCAGGGCCAGGATGACAGCGTCGGCGTCATAGCGAGCCGGTGTCGCGAAGAGCTGGATATCTGACGCCCAAGGATTTTGGTATGTTGCGGCCACTTCCGCGTCTGACGTTCCTTGAACGGGGGGATGACATGCAGGCGATACCGATAGTCCATCAGCCGGGCGCGCCGGCCGTCGCGGCGATGTCGTCGCTTGCCGGCTATCCTGCCGCCGTGCTGTGCTGGCTGCTTTCGGCCGGCGTCTATATCGCGGCGAAGTGGGTGGCGCCGGAAATGCCGCCCTGGGGCCTGTGCTTCTGGCGCTTGGCGCTCGCCTGCGCCATCCTTTTGCCGATCGTGCACCGCCATCACGGCGCGATGCTGGCGCTGCTGCGCTCGCGGCCACTGGAGGTCGTCGCCGTCGGCACGATCGGCCTCACGCTCTGCCAGGGCATGATCTACCATGGCTTGAACGACACCGACGCGACCACGGCCGGCATCATCATGGCGATGTCGCCGATCATGACCATGGTGCTGGCTCGCTTCGTGCTGGGCGAGCCGCTCGGTCTCTGGAAGTCGCTCGGCGCGGTTGCCGCGCTCGCCGGCATGCTGGTCATCGTCGCGCATGGCAATATCGAGGCGCTGGTGCAGTTGCGCTTCAATGTCGGCGAATTGTGGATCGTCGGCAGCGCATTCTGCTGGGCGCTCTACACGGTGCTGCTGCGCCGCTCCAAATTCGGCCTCGAGCTTTTGCCGTTGGTCGTGCTTTTGCTCGGCGCCGGCGCGCTTGTGGCGCTGCCGTTCCACCTGTGGGAGATCTTCAACGACGAACGCTCGGCCATGAATGCCCACGGCTTGCTGGCGCTCGCCTATCTGGCCGGCCCCGGCGGCGCGCTGATGTACTATCTCTACAACCAAAGCGTCGAGACGCTTGGCGCCAGCCGGGCAAGCATGCTGCTCTATCTGCAGACGCTGTTCGTCGCCGTGCTCGCCTATCTGCTGCTCGGCGAGAGCCTGCATGACTACGATCTGCTCGGCGCGGCCTTCATCATCGCCGGAGTCGTGCTGGCCACGGTGGTCAAGTCGAGGGCGGCTGCGGCAAAGGCGTGATGCCGAACACATCGATCGAGATAAGGCTGACGCCGGTCAGGCCGAAGCACGCGGCCGGCTGGCGAGCCGCAAGCGTCCGTGCCTGCGGGACGGTTGTCGCGGCCTTCAAAGCTCGTCGCCCAAATTGGCCGGGAAATAGCCGAGCACCCCGCACAGCAGCGCCGTCATGGCGCCGACCCGCGGCGTCTTCAGCAGGAAGCCGTGATAGTAGCTGTCGGTGAGGAATTCGTGCCAGTTCGCGGTGGTCAGCGCGCTGGTTTCGACGCCTGCGATCGACGCCGCGATGTCTACAGGCGGTGGCCCAAATTCGATTCAGCCAGAGGCGGGATCGCGGTCGAGCGGCGAAGGCCCGCGAATAGGCGAGAGCCCGCGGCTGCGCGCAGTCCGCCGAGGACTCAGCCGATGCCGCGCTGCCCGGGATAAGCGTCGAAATCGAAGCCGCCGCGGCAAGCTGGATGCAGTCGCCGCGAAGGCGCGATGATCTGTCCTATCTTTCCCTGAACGCCCGCGCGAACGAATCCAGCATCGGCCGGATGAGATACTCGAAGAACGTCCGGTCGCCAGTGCTGATGAAGGCGTCGACCGGAGTGCCGGGATAGAGCTGCTCGGCCTTCACGCCGGGGGGCAGGGCGTCGGCGATCTTCAGCTTGGCGCGGAAATAGGCTTCGTGGGTGGCCTCGTCGGTCAGCCGGTCGGCCGAGATCTCGCTCACCGTGGCCGGGACCTCCGGCGTCAGGCGCGCGTTGAGCGCCGACAGCCTGAGCTTTGCCGGCTGGCCGACATGCACCGCGTCGATGTCCTTCGGCCGCAGCCTGGCCTCCACCGTCAGGCCCGATGACGTGGGCAGGATCTCCATGATCTTTTCGCCCGGGGCGACGACGCTGCCCTTCGAATTGTAGTTCGCGGACACGACGATGCCCGCCGCCGGGGCGGTGATCGTCGTGCGCTTCAGCACCGCTTGCGCCGCGCGCATCTGCTCCTCGATGTCGGCAAGGTTGGCGCGCACGTCGTCGAGCTTGGTCAGCGCTTCCTCGACGCGCTGCGTGGTCGCGCGTTCGGTCTGCGCCTGCGCTTCCGCGATCTGCGTGTTGGCCGAGGCGAGGTCCGCCTCGAGCGCGCCGGCCTGGCCGACGAGGTCGGCCTCCGAGCGCAGAAGCTGCGAATATTCGCTGCGGTTGGTCAGGCCCTTGTCGAGAAGGTCGGTCTTGATGCCGAGCTCCTTCTTCACCACCTCGGCCTGCTGCTCGATGGCCGTCTTCTGCGCGTTCAGCCCTTTCACCGACTCGCGATGCATGGCGACGCGCTGCGCCAGGATCGACTGCTCCGACCGATACCGTGCGAGCCTGGCGTCGAATTCCTTCTGCTGTTCGCGCATCAGGTTTTCGAAATCCTGCTGGAACGGCGCGGGCGCGGGCTCGGCGATCGGCGCCAGCCTGTCCAGTCCGTCGCGCTCGGCCTCCAGCCGCGCAGCACTTGCCTTGAGCGCGATCCACTGCCGGGTCAGCCGGTTGAGGTCGGCCTCCGGCGCGGTCCGGTCGAGCAGGATCAGCGCCTGGCCTTCGCGCACGCGGTCGCCTTCATGCACCAGCAACGCGCTGACGATGCCGCCCTCGCGATGCTGGATGAGGATGTTGCCGCCGGTCGCCGCTATCGTGCCTTGCGTGATCACCGCGCCGGCCAGCGGCGCGCTTGCCGCCCAATAGCCGAAGCCGCCGACGAGCAGTGCGATCGCCGCGTAGCCGGCATGGGCCGTGCGCCGGAAGTCGGTGCGCGGTGGGCTGTCGAAGGTGAGGCTCTGCGTCATCGTCTTACGAGCCTTGCCGGATGGTCTGCGAGGCGCGGATGGTCGGCGCGAACGAGCCGGTCACAACAGTGTTGCGCTGCGCGCCTTTGCCCGGTTGCCGCAACACCTCGGCGCTCGGGCCGAACGCCTCGATGACGCCGCCGCGCAGAACCATCACGCGGTCGCAGGCGGCTGCGATCGAAGGGCGATGCGTGATCACGATCGTAGTCACGCCCGCGCCGCGCGCGGCCGCAAGCACCGCTTCGAGCGCTGCTTCGCCGGTGCCGTCGAGATGCGTGCTCGGCTCGTCCAGCACCAGGATGCGCGGATTGCCGTAGAAGGCGCGCGCCAGCCCGATCCGCTGCCGCTCGCCGCCCGACAGCGTGCCGGTGATCGTCGTCTGGTAGCCGTCGCGCAGCGAAAGCACCAGCTCATGCGCCTCGGCGCGCCGTGCCGCCTCGACGATCGCCGCGTCCTCGGCATCGGCGTCGAAGCGGGCGATGTTGTCGGCGATCGAGCCGGGAAAGAGCTCCACTTCCTGCGCCAGATAGCCGATATGGCGGCCGAGCTGGTTTTCGTCCCAGGTCTTGAGCTCGGCGCCGTCGATCCTGACCGAGCCGCCGCTCGGCTGCGCGGCTCCGACGAGCAGCCGCGCCAGCGTCGATTTGCCGGCCCCGCTCGGGCCGACGATCGCCACCGCTTCGCCGGCGCCGATCGCAAAGCTCAGCCGCTTCAGGATGGGCTCGGCGCCGAAGGTGGCGTTCGGCGCGATGAAGAACAGATCCTGCGCGGCGATCGCGCCGGACGGGTCGGGCAAGGTGAGCTTGCTCGCCTTGGCCGGCTGCGTCGCGAGCGCGCTCGCCAGCCGCGCCCAGGCGCGGCTCGCCTCGCCGATCTGCCGCCATGAACCGATCAGCTGGTCGAGCGGCTGCAGCGCGCGCGACGACACCAGCGAGGAGGCGAAGATCATGCCGGCCGTCATCTGGCCCTTGAGCACCAGCCATGCGCCGCTGCCGAGGATCGCCAGCTGCAGCATCATGCGCAGCGCCCTGGAAGCGCCGCTGAAGATGGCGTTGGCGCCGGCCGAGCGGTCATGCAGGACAAGCGCCTCCGTCACATGCCGTCCCCACGCGCGCGCGGCGTTTTCCACCATGCCCATGGCGCGCAGCGTCTCGGCGTTGCGGGCAAAGGCCTGTTCGGCCTGGCTGGCCAGGGCCGAACGCTCCGCCGCGAGCGCATCGTTCCTGCCGATGGCGAGCTGGTTGGCCACGACCAGGAGAACGAGCAGCGCCGCGCCGCCGAGCGTCACCCAGAACAGCGCCGGGTGGATGAGATACAGCAGGGCGAGGAAGACCGGCGCGAAGGGCAGGTCGAACAGCACCGCCACGCCGCGCGAGCGGATGAAGGCGCAGACCGAGGCGAGGTCGTTCAGCGGCGACATCGCCGTCCTGGCGCCAAGCGAGGCGGCGAAAGTCGCGGCGCCGAGTTTGCCGTCGACGCTCGCGGCGACGCGCTGCGTGTAGATGGCGCGGATGGCGTCGAGGAAACCGAGGAAGCCAAGCGCCGCAACCGCGATGACCGACAGATAGACGAGCGTCTCGACGCTGGAGGAGGGCAGCACCCGGTCATAGACCTGCAGCAGGTAGAGCGGAATGACCAGCAGTAGCAGGTTGAGGAGCAGCGAGAACAGGCCGACATCGGCGATGGCGCGCACAAACACTGTGCGCAGCGAAACGGGCCGCAATCCGGCCTCCGGGGTCGGAGCGCTCTCGCGTGACATCGCCCGGCCGCCTAGGCTGTATGCTCGCCCGTGACGTTCTGCAGGTCGTTCAGCGTATAGGCGTGGATATAGTCGATCTTCATTTGGGCGGGGGTGGCGAGATGGTCGGGCGGCGCGCCGGCCTGGCCGCCGACGGCGAGATCGACCAGCATATACATGGGCTTGTTCATGTCGGACGGCGTCGCCGCTTCCGCGACCTGCACGCCATCATAGGTCCAGACCAGCTTGTCCGGCGTCCACAAGAGGCCATAGGTGTGGAAGCCGTCCGTGTCCGAGACATTCACCGTGGATCCGACCGTCGTGTGCTGGCCCGTCTGGTTGGTGTGCGCGGTCATCAGCAGCGCGTACGGGTTCTGTCCATACTTTTCCACCACGTCCAGCTCCGGCGGCCACGAGCCGTCTTCCGGCAGCAGCCAGAAGGCCGGCCAGGCGCCGGCGTTCTCGGGCATGTCCGCCCGCATCTCGAAATAGCCATAGGTCTGCGAGAACGAGTCGTGGGTGGTGAGCAGGCCGGAGGTGTATTCGTAATTGTTGATCAGCGGCTTGATGTCGGCCGACGCCTGCGCCGCGGTGATCGTCAGCACGCCGTTGTCGACGCTGAACGGGTGGACCGAGCTCGTGGGCGCGTAATTGGCGTCGATATACCATTGCAGCTCGCCATTCTGGCTCAGCGTGCTGCCGTTGGCCGCACCCCACCAGAAGTTGGTGTCCCAGGTGCCGCTGTGGCCGTCCGAGAGGCTGAGCGCGTTGAAATCGTCGCTGAACGACAGCGTCATGCCGGACTTGTCGATCGGCAGCTGGAATTGTCCAGGCTGGAACTTGTCGATCGTGGTGTTGTTGAACACCAGCACCTCGCTCGAGCTCAGGTTGAGCGTGACGTTCGCGCCCGTCTGCGCCATGTGCGCCTTGACGTCGTCGAAGGTCGCGAAGTCGTAGCCGTTGAGGCGTATCTTGTCGTCGGCGCCGAAATCGGTGATCAGGTCGCTGCCGTTGCCCTTGGCGATGATGAAGGTATCGGCGCCGCCGCCGCCGATCAAAACGTCATCGCCCTTGCCGCCGTCGAAGGTCTGGCTGCCGGAGCCGCCCTTGATGATGTTGTCGAGCGAATTGCCGAAGGCGTAGTGGTTGTTGCCGGTGACGACGAGGTTCTCGAAATTGTCCGGCAGCTTGTAGCTCATCCAGGTTTCGATCGTGTCGACGCCCTGTCCGGGCAGCTCGACCGCCCGGTTGGTCGCGGCGTAGAGGTAATAATAGTCGTCGCCGGTGCCGCCATACATGGTGACGTTGGCGCTGGCGTCGCCCCAGATCGAATCGTTGCCGTCAGTGCCATGCAGTTCCGGCCCGGCCCCGCTCGCGGAAAACCAGTGGTGGGATGCGCCCGTATAGGGAAGAGGAACGCCCTTGGCGTTGGTGACGGTGGTCATCGGACACTCCTTCCTTGGTGACGCCTGGCTTCAGGCCAACCCGCAAATCAACCTATCGTTCCAAGGATTCGCGCCACAGTACAGATAAAAAATTACCGTTCATCGAATAATGATTAGAAATAGAATAATAAGTGCCTTCTAATACAATCTAGGCGCGATAATTACACCTAGAATTACTCAATTTTACTCAATGTTTCGAAGCTCATGCTGAAATATTGGGCAGGATGCTGCGAGTGGCTGCAATTGATCAGCGCGGGCGCATAGCGCTCATGTCCAGGCTTCCGTTGCAAAGCGACACGGTGTCGGGCAAAAAATTTGACGGCATCTGTCGGATCGGACCAGGCCGGCCCGTCCTTGGGGGCATCGAGAAATCAACCAGAGAGGATATCGAGATATGCCGAGCACCATCCATCTGCACCGCGTCCTGGCGACCAAGCCGGAGAAGGTCTACCGCGCGTTCGTCGAGGCGGACGCGCTGGCGAAGTGGCTGCCGCCGAACGGCTTCACCTGCACGGTCCACCAGTTCGAGGGGAAGGTCGGCGGCACTTACAAGATGTCCTTCCGCAACTTCACCACCGGCGACAGCCACGCTTTCGGCGGCGAATATGTCGAGCTCGTTCCGGGCGAGCGGCTGCGCTACACCGACCGCTTCGACGATCCCAACCTGCCGGGCCTGATCGAGGTCACCGTGACCTTGAAGAAGGTGTCGGTCGGCACCGAGATCAACATCACCCAGGCCGGCATCCCGGACGCCATCCCCGCCGAGGCCTGCTATCTCGGCTGGCAGGAATCGCTGCGCAACCTGGCCAAGCTCGTCGAGCCGGAAATCAACCAGTAAGTTCGCGAGACGCACGGCGGCCGGCTTGCCGGCCGCCGCCTTAGCCAAGGCAAGCAAGGGCCGGCTTGCCGGCCGCCGCCTTAGCCAAGGCAAGCAAGGGCCGGCTTGCCGGCCGCCGCCTTAGCCGAGGCAATCAAAGGCCGGCTTGCCGGCCGCCTGACCCAAGGTAAGTAAAATTTCACCAAGCGCGGTTAGAATTTGCCGCATGGATCGCAAAACCAACTACGTCATTGTCCTGATGGCCGCGCTCGCCGCCCTGGCGACGTACAACATTGCCTACGGCCTGAGGATGGGTGAAATCCGCGGCAGGTTGCACTGGGTCGCCCTGGCCGACGATCCGACGCGCTTCTGGAACGTCGTCGTCGGCAACGTGCTGAATATCGCGGCGTCGATCGCCCTGATGTGGCTGCTCGGTTCGCGCAGCCGCGGCTGACTTGAGCCGACGCCCTCTTTACCTCACACCGCCCGTGTGATGCCGCCGTCGACGCGGATGTTCTGCCCCGTGATGTAGGCCGCCCCGTCCGAGGCCAGGAAGGATATCGTCGCGGCGATTTCTTGCGAGGTGCCGTAGCGTTTCATCGGCACGCTGTCGCGGCGCTCTTCAGTTGCCGGCAGGCTGTCGGTCCAGCCGGGCAGCACATTGTTCATGCGGATGTTGTCGGCCGCATAGGTGTCGGCGAAGATCTTGGTGAAGGCGGCAAGCCCGGCGCGCGCCACGGCCGAGGTCGGGAACATCGGGCTCGGCTCGAACACCCAGGCGGTCGAGATGTTGATGATGACGCCCGACTTCTGCTTCCGCATCACCGGCGTCACCAGCCGGGTCGGGCGCACGGCGTTGAGGAAATAGGTATCGATGCCCTTGTGCCAGTCCTCGTCGCTGATCTCGATGATCTCGGCGCGCGGCCCGTGGCCGGCACTGTTGACCAGCACGTCGATGCGGCCCCAGCGTTCCAGCGCGCCATCGGTGAGGCGCTTCAGGTCGTCGTTCGACTGGTTGGAGCCGGTGACGCCGAAGCCGCCGAGCTCCTTGCCCAGCGCCTCGCCCTTGCCGGAGGAGGAGAGCACGCCGACCTTGAACCCGTCCGCCGCCAGGCGCCTGGCCGCCGCCGCCCCCATGCCGCTGCCGCCCGCCGTCACCAGAGCTACTTTTTCCACCATGTTGTGATCCATTCGTTGCTGAAAGCGCCCTGTTAGCATGGACCGGGCGGGGCACGAACCGGATTGAATTGCACCAAGGCGACTGGCGAAGGCGGCGGAGCGCCTAATCTCCCCCCTTGTGGGGGAGATGCCCGGCAGGGCAGAGGGGGGCGCTGTCCCGCCGGCGTATCAGTCGGTGTCCACGCCGCCGTGCCTTTTGATTTGACAAGGGACCCAAGCTCGGACAGCGCCTCATTCCTTCGCGCCCCCCTCTGTCCTGCCGGACATCTCCCCCACAAGGGGGGAGATCGGCAGTTCGAATGCCGGCTCAAACTCTCAAAACACCCATCACCATCTTCGACACTTTCGCGCAGCGGCCGGGTTTCACGTCTCCCGCCTTCAGCGGCACGCCCTTGCCGGCAGCCACCGCCGGCTCGAACCAGGCGCGCAGCCCCTGGTCGGCGGTGCAGTAGCCCCAGTTCACCAGGTCGACCGTCTCTGCGCCGCCCAGGAAATGCAGCGAGGTGCCGATATCCGCCGGCGCTGTGGCGGCGGTCTGCACGAAACTCGGCTCGGTCGCGTCAGGCTTGCTGGCGATCGACCAGAAGACGCCGCGCGTCGCCGCGTAGTCGGGCCGGGTCGCGTCATAGGGCAGGCCGCGATCGTCGGCGTCCTTGGCCGCCTGGAAACGCGCCACCAGATCCCGGCGCCGCAGGGAGCGCACCTGGTTGTCGGTGGTGTCGAGCACGCGTTTGAGCTGCGAGAACCAGTTCCAGTAGCCCGCTTTCGAAGCCCGCCATGGCGCGCCGGCGTCGCTGACCAGCAGCCAGCGGCAGCGCTTCAGCGCCGGCTCGATGCCGTGATTGTCGTAGACGCCGCCATCGGTGAGCACGGCGCGGCGCGGCGGCACGGGCGGACCGACCGAGGGGTCGAGCTTGTCGTTCTTCCAGGCGAAGGGCGTGAGGTCGAGCCGGAGCGGCGACAGGAAGGGCGGGAAGGCCGAGGAGGCGGCAACGGCGGTCGCGACCGGCAGGTCGGCCTGGTAGGCGACACCGATGCGGTAGTCGGCGATGTAGCGCCGCGACAGGCGAAACAGCGAGCCGGTGCCGAGATTGCTGGAGCAGAACACGAACCAGGGTTTTTGCGGCAGGCTTTTCAGCATCGGCCTCGAGCCGGCGAACAGGTGCCGCTCGTAGCAGGCGGCGACTTCGCGCGTCGCGCTCGAAAACGGGTTGAACAGGCCCTTGAAGATCGACGGCGCGTCGAGGAAGACCTGCGAGAATTCCAATATCCTGTCGAGATAGATGTCGAAATTGGTGGCGATGCCATTGACGAAGGTGAAGCGCGGCCACAGCACCGCGAGCAGCCCGGCCGCGATCGAGCCGCCCGAGACCGAGCTCACCATGTCGAGCTTTGCGAGCAATCCCGCCTCGTTGAGACGGCACAGTGCGCCGGCGTGGAACAGCATGGCGCGGTAGCCGCCGCCCGACAGGCAGAGGCCGAGATCGTAGCGCTCGGGGTCGCCGTCGGTGCTCGCGAGCGCTGTATCATCCATGATGCCCCCCGTTCCACCGCATTGCGTGCATGCGAGCCAGGGTCCCAACGACCGGCCGCGGCTGGTGCGCTCAGATCAACGCAGCGCGGCCGTTCTTGCAAGCGGCGGAATCGCGGACCTTCGCGCTGCCCTGTTCGGGATTGGCGGCGCTACCCGAACCGGTTGCTCGGCACGCCCCGTACGCCTGGCCGCAGCGCGAACACGCCGCCCTCGTGCGGGGCCGCGTCCAGGTGCTCGGCGCTCATGGTGAAGCGCGCCGAGGTGACGAACAGCGTATCGAGCTCGGCGCCGCCGAAGGCGCAGCTCGTCGGCCAGCTGCAGGAGAGTTCCGCGACGCGCTCCGGCTTGCCGTCGGGCGCGATGCGCAACACGCAGCTCCCGCCCACCACCCGGCAGTTCCAGACGTGATCCTCGGCATCGAGGCAAGAGCCGTCCGGCAGGCCGCGCGGAAAATCGGCGAGGAACATACGCCGCTCGCCAAGCCGCGATGCGCTCCTGTCCAGGTCATAGCTGTAGAGCGCATTCTTCATCGTGTCGGCTGTGACAAAGCGGCCGCCCGGCATCCACGCCATGGTGTTGGTGATGCCGAACCGGTCGTCGCTGAGCGCCGTCACCGCGCCGTTCGCATCGACTCGATAGAGCCGCCCTTCATCGCCGGTGATGGCCACCGGCGCGTCGTCCGGTCCGATATTGTTGGCCATCGTGCCGACCCAGAACGAGCCGTCCGGCGCCACTACGCCCTCGTTGAGCCGCGTGTCCGGCCGGTCGGGCTCGATCGTCGCGATCGTCCGGAACGGTCCGCCGAAATCCCACCGCGCAATGTCCTTTCGCAGCCCGACGATCGCGCCGCCATCCTCGCGCAGGCCGATCGAGGTGACGAGATCCGGCGTCGGCCAGGTTTCATGGGCGCCGCTGACCGGGTCGAGCCGGTGGATCCGGCGGCCGATGATGTCGACCCAAACCAGCCTGGAGCGGCGCTCGTCCCAGACCAGGCTTTCGCCGACCACGTCGCGTGCATCGAGGATCAGGGTGGCTTCCGTTTCGTGCATGGCAGACCTCTCGGGAAATCGGCTTGACATATATCTTTCGGGTAAATTATGAGCAATATGATACAAACCTGTCATACAGGTTTTCCGGGGGTGACATGCAGGATTCGAGAGACACAGGCGATGAGCCAAGCCCGGGCCTGGTCAGCACGGCGATCCAGGCGATCACCCAGCACATCCGCGCCGAAGGCTTGGCACCTGGCGATCTGCTGCCCAGCGAAGCCGCCATGACGCGCCAGCTCAATGTCTCCCGCACCGTCGTGCGCGAGGCCTTCCGCTCGCTGTCGGCGATGCGCCTTATCGACATGAGCGCCGGCCGCCGCGCCACCGTCGCCAAGCTCGACACGGGCGCGATGTCGATGGTCATCGAGCATGGCATCACCACCCAGCAGATCAGCGTCCAGCAGGTCTATGACGTCAGGCGCACCATCGAGATGCGCACCGTGGCGCTGGCGGCGCTCCGCCGCACCGACGCGGAGGCCGCCGCCATCGCGAGTTTCGCCCGACTGATGCGCGAGAATTTCAAACACCCTGAAATCGTCATGGAGCACGACATTGCCTTCCACGAGGCGATTGCGGGCGCCTCGCATAACCCGGTCTTCTCGCTGATCGTCACAGCCTTCAGCGGCGTCACGCGCCGCACCTGGGTGATCGGCTGGCGGACCCGCTCGACCGACGAGGATCAGCTCAAGATGATCAAGGGCCACGAGGATATCGCCGAGGCGATCCTCAAGGGCGATCCGAGGCTTGCGGCCGAGCACATGGCGCAGCATTTCGACAAGAGCGTCAAGGCCCTCCTCGACGCAGGCATAGCCTGACATGGAGATCGCCTGATGAAGATCCGTGCCATCGAAACCATCCGCATCGAGGAGCGGCCCAACCTGCTCTGGGTCGAGGTCCATACCGATGAGGGCATCACCGGGCTCGGCGAGACCTTCTTTCTGTCGCGCACCGTCGAGGAATATCTGCACGAATATGTCGCGCCGCGCGTTATCGGCCGCGATCCGCTGCAGATCGACCTGCTCGCGGCCGATCTGGTCGGCTATCTCGGCTTCCGCTCCAGCGGCGCCGAAGTGCGCGGCAATTCCGCATTCGACATCGCGCTGTGGGATATTTTCGGCAAGGCTACCGGCCAGCCTGTCGCCCAGCTGCTCGGCGGCTTCAGCCGCCGTTCCATCCGCACCTACAACACCTGCGCCGGCACCGAATACATCAAGGACGCCAAGGGCCAGACGACGGCCAATTACGGCATCGGCGCGAAGCGGGAATATGACGACCTCAACGCTTTCCTCACCCGCGCCGGCGAACTGGCGGAGGAACTGCTGGAGGACGGCATCACCGCCATGAAGATCTGGCCGTTCGACCACGCGGCGGAAAAGACGCGCGGCAACGACATTTCGGCGGCCGACCTGAAGGCGGCGCTCGAACCTTTTGAAAAGATTCGCAAAGCCATCGGCGACCGGATCGACGTCATGGTCGAGTTCCACTCGATGTGGCAGCTCCTGCCGGCCATGAAGATAGCGCAGGCGCTGAAGCCCTTCGCCACCTACTGGCACGAGGACCCGATCCGCATGGACAGCCTCGGCGATCTCAAACGCTACGCCGCGGCGAGCCCGGCGCCGATCTCGGCCTCGGAGACGCTTGGCAGCCGCTGGGCCTTTCGCGACCTTTTGGAGACCGGAGCGGCCGGCATCGTGATGCTCGACATCTCCTGGTGCGGTGGGCTGTCGGAGGCGCGCAAGATCGCCGCGATGGCCGAGGCCTGGCGGCTGCCGGTCGCCCCGCATGACTGCACCGGTCCTGTCGTGCTTGCCGCCTCGACCCATCTGTCGCTCAACGCCCCCAACGCCCTCGTCCAGGAAAGCGTGCGCGCCTTCTACCGCACCTGGTACCGCGACCTGGTGACGGCGCTGCCCGAGGTGAAGGACGGCATGATCACCGTGCCGCCTGGGCCGGGGCTTGGGCTCGCGCTCAACCCCGATCTTGGCAAGGCCTACACCGTCCACCGCCGCGTCAGCGACAAGGCGGACATCTAGAAGATCCATAGGGAGGAATGACATGAGAAAACTGACTGCAATGCTTCTGCTCGGCGCGGCCCTGGTCGGCGGACAGTCCGCTGCCCGTGCCGACGGCCTCAACATCGTCTTTACCCATCATTCGTCGGCCTCGAACACGTTTTGGCAAGCGGTGAAGAAAGGCTTCGACGATGCCTGCGCCAAGGTCGAGGCCACCTGCAACATGGTCTTCACCCAGACCGAGGGCTCGGTCGAGCAGCAGGTCGCCAACATGCGCGCCGCTCTTGCCGCCAAGCCTGACGCACTGCTGACCTCGATCGTCGACGACCATGCCTTCGACGATGTGATCAAGGAGGCGCGCGACGCCGGCGTGCTTGTCATCGCCGTCAATGTCGACGACACCGAAGGCGCCAAGGGCAATGCGCGCCAGGCCTTCGTCGGACAGGGCTTCAAGCCCGCGGGCTATTCCCTTGCCAAGGCCATTTCCGAAAGCTTCCCGAAGGACGGCCCGATCAAGGTGCTGGTCGGCATTTCCGCGCCCGGCCAGAACTGGTCGGAAAGCCGCGGCGCCGGCATCATGCAGTTCCTCGAGGAATACAAGGCCGCCCATGCCGACCGTGACGTGTCGTGGGAGCGCATCGACAGCGGGACAGATCTCGCCATCACCTCCGACCGCGTCGGCGCCTATCTGAACGCGCATCCCGACACGACCGCCTATTTCGACACCGGCTTCTGGTGTGCCGGCGTGGCGCGCGTGCTGGCCGATCGCGGCGTGGCCCCCGGCAAGGTCTTGCTTGGCGGTTTCGACCTCGTGCCCGAGGTGCTGCAGCAGATGCAGAAGGGTTACGTCCAGGCGCTCGTCGATCAGCAGCCCTACATGCAGGGCTTCATGCCGGTGATGGAAGCCTATCTCAACAAGAAGATCGGCCTTGCCCCATCGGATATCGACACCGGCCAGGGCATCGTACGGCCGAAGGAGGCCGACAGCATCATGGCGCTGTCCGCGCAGGGAATGCGCTGAACCTCGGCTGGAGCGCTTGCATCGGCGGCGCCCGGCGCCGCCGATGCGCCCTGAAATCAAGTACCGGAGCCTTTCGTTGAAGCGCCTGTTCAAGACCTATCTCGAAAAGCCTGAACTGGCCGGATTGATCCTGCTGGTGCTGCTCGTCATCCTGTTCCAGGTCCGCTCGCATGGCGTGTTCCTGAACGCCGACAATCTGCGCGGCATCCTCGGCATCCTGCCGGAGGCGGGCCTCGTCGCCATCGGCGTCACCATCCTGATGATCAGCGGTGAGTTCGACCTCTCGGTCGGCTCGGTTTTCGCGCTGATGCCGATGACGATGGCGGTCCTGATGGTGCACGGCGCGCCGTTTCCGCTGGCGCTGCTTGCCGGCCTGCTGGTCTCGGCCGCCATCGGCTTCATCAACGGCTACGTCACCATCCGCTTTGCAATACCGAGCTTCATCACCACGCTCGGCATGCTGTTCATGGCGCGCTCGCTCACCGTCGTCGTCTCGGGCGGTTTTCCGCCGCTGCTGCCCGCCGACCTGCCCAACTGGCTGTTCATCTCCTTCGTCGGGCCGGGCAACATGTTCCGCATGTCGTTCCTGTGGTTCGCGGCGGTCGCGGTGCTCACCTCGCTGATGCTGTCGCGCACCAATTTCGGCAACTGGATCAAGGCGACCGGCGGCTTCATGCCGGCCGCCGCCGCCATGGGCATCCCGACCGCAAGGGTCAAGATCGTCTGCTTCATGCTGTGTTCGGTGCTCTCCGGCTTCGCCGGCATGCTGCAGGTGCTACGGCTGGGGTCGCCGCTGCCTTCGATCGGCGAGGGGATGGAATTGCAGGCGGTGGCGTCGGCCGTCATCGGCGGCGCGTCGCTGCTGGGCGGCATCGGCACCGTGATGGGCGGCATCATCGGCACGACGCTGATCCGCGTCATCGACAACGGCCTGGTGCTCAGCCATGTCGATGCCAACTGGTTCAAGTTCGCCATCGGCTTCCTCACCATCTTCGCCGTCGTCGCCAACGCCTGGATGCGCAAGCGCGCCAAGGCCATCAAGATGGAGGGCTGAGCGATGACCGAAGCCATCATCTCGGTGCGCGATCTCCACAAATGGTATTCCGGCGTCCACGCGCTGAAGGGGGTCACGCTCGACTTCCGGCGCGGCGAGGCGCTTGGTCTTGTCGGCGACAACGGCGCCGGCAAGTCGACGCTGATCAACATCCTGTCCGGCGTCCACCGCGCCGACCAGGGCGAGATCAAGGTCGAGGGCAGGCCGGTCAGCATCGAGACGCCACGCGATGCGATGGATCTCGGCATCGAGACGATCTACCAGTACAACTCCATGGTTCCCACCATGTCGATCGCCAGGAACCTGTTCATCGGCCGCGAGCCGACCCGCTTCTCGATCCTTGGGGTCGGCATCCTCGACCAGAAGAAGATGGCTGAGGAGAGCATCCGCGCTATCGCCAATGTCGACCTGCATCTGCGCTCGCCGGATGCGCTGGTGGGCGAGCTTTCCGGCGGCCAGCGCCAGGGCGTTGCGATTGCGCGCGCCATGCATTTCAAGTCAAAGGTGATGATCCTCGACGAGCCGACCAATCACCTCTCGGTGAAGGAGACGAACAAGGTGATCGGCTTCGTGCGCGGCCTGAAGGAGCAGGGCGTCACCGGCGTCTTCATCAGCCACAATATGCACCACGTCTTCGAATGCTGCGACCGCATTGTGGCGATGGCGCGCGGCGAAATTGTGCTGGACAAGCGCATCGGGGACACCTCGATCGACGAAGTCCACGGCGTGTTGTGAAGGGTTAGGCAATGAAAACGCTCGCTGGTCGTAAGGTGCTTTTGACGGGCGGGCTCGGCTCGCTCGGCCGGGCGCAGGCGGTGACGCTGGCGCGGGCCGGGGCGCGTGTCCTGGTGCTCGACCGTCCCGAAATCGCCGACGGGCCGAAGATCGTTTCGGCCCTGGCCGCCGAGGCCGGCGGCGACATCGCCTTCGTCGGCTGCGATCTCAACCGTCTTGGCGAGGCGGAATCGGCTGTCGCGGCGCTTGCGGAAAATGAAGGCGGGATCGACATTCTGATCAACAACGCCGCGCTGATCATCAACCGGCCGTTCGAGGAGTTTTCCCTGACCGAGTATGAGGATCAGATCCGCGTCAATTCTTCCGCCGCCTTCGCGCTGGTCCGCGCCTGCGCGCCAGGCATGAAGGCCAAGGCCTATGGCAAGATCGTCAATTTCTGCTCGATCACCCTCAACGGCCGCTGGGACGGCTATGTGCCCTATGTCGCCTCGAAGGGCGCCATGCTCGGCCTCACCAAGTCGCTGGCGCGCGAGCTTGGGCCGCATGGCATCCGCGTCAACGCCGTATCGCCGGGCGCGGTGGTCTCGGAAGCGGAGGCGCGCGTCTTCGGCGATCGGCTGAAAGAGTACAATGACTGGATCCTGGAGAACCAGAGCCTCAAGAAGCGCATCGAGCCTGAGAATGTCGCCGATCTCGTGCTGTTCCTGGTCTCGCCCGCTTCCGACATGATCAGCGGCCAGAACATCGCCATCGATGGCGGCTGGTGAGATCATGGCCGGCATGGTGGAGCTGAACGACGGCTACTCGAGCCTTGTTCTGGTACCGGAGAAGGCCGCCGCGATCGCCCGCTACGACGCGCTGGTAATCGGCGGTGCGCCGGTTCCGCTGCTGAAGCCGGGGGACGGCACCGGCACGTCCGGCTGCCAGCTCCTGGTGCCATGGTCGAACCGTATTTCCGGCGGCGGCTTCACCTTCGAAGGCCGCTTTCATGCCATCGCGCCGAACATGCCGGGCGAGGCCTTCCCGATCCATGGCGACGGTTTCCAGAAAGCATGGCGGCTTGCCAGCCGTACCGACACCGAGGCGGAGCTGGTGCTGGAGGAGGGCGCTATCGGGCCTTACCGCTACAGGGGCTCTGTCACTTATGCGCTGCAGAACGGCACGCTGGAGGCGCGCCTCATAGTCGAGAACCGCGCCGGCATGCGCCTGCCTTACGGTCTCGGGTTTCATCCCTGGTTCCGGCGCGGCGACTCGACACTTCTGGAGGCGAAGGCCAAGCGTGTCTGGCTCGAGGACGAGCGCCACCTGCCAGTCGGCGTGGTGCCGGTGCGCGAGCGCCCGGCCTGGGATTTCGACCGCCCCATCCCGCTGCCGCTGGAATGGGTGAACAACGCCTTCGACGGCTGGGATCGTCGCGCCACTATCGTCCAGCCGGAGCAGGGCATCGCGGTCACGCTCGCCGCCTCGCCGGAGCTCGACGTCTACATCCTCTATTCGCCGTCGCCGGATGCCGGATTCTTCTGCTTCGAGCCGGTCTCGCACACCGTCGATGCGCATCACGGCGAGGGGCTGACCACGCTGGAAGACGGCGAAACGATGAGCGCGACGATGCGGCTGGAGTGGGAGGTGGTGGAGACCGATTGAGGGCACCAGCGGCGGGACTGCTGATCTCCCCCCTTGTGGGGGAGATGTCCGGCAGGACAGAGGGGGGCGCCGTAGAGTAGAAACGTCGGCGATACAACCTCGGACCTAGTTGCGACCATGCCGCATTCTCTCCTGCCGCCTCGACATCGCGCCAACGCAAAGTCGATGCGCAAGGCCATGACCGACGCCGAGTTGAAACTCTGGAACGAGCTTCGCGCGCATCGGCTGATGGGGCTGGGCTTTCGAAGGCAATTTCCGATCGCAAGTTACATCGTCGACTTCGCCTTGTCCGGAGAAGAAGCTGATCGTGGAAGTCGACGGCTCGCAGCACAGCGACGCAGGTTTTGCCGAGGCCGATGAGATCAGAAGCAAACGCCTGGAGCAGGATGGCTGGACCGTCTTGCGGTTCTGGAACGATGATGTCATCCGCGACATCGACAATGTCTGTCAGCATATTGTTATTGCGGCAGGATTGGCTGGACCAATCTGAGATGCTGGCGGGACAGCGCCCCCCTCTGTCCTGCCGGACATCTCCCCCACGAGGGGGGAGATTGGCCGTCGCGTCGGCTTTCGCCAATCTCCAACGCTGCAAGAGGATGCCGAGGCGCTAAGCCCCTCACAGCTCCTTCTCCGCCAATTCCCGGAACCCGTCCGGCACCGAGCGCGGGCCTTCCAGCGCCACGGCGCCGTAGCCGACCGCCTCCTTGCCGAAACGCTGGCGGATCTTGTCGACGGCGCGGTCGGCGCTGAAGCGGGCCAGCCCCTTGCGGCTGCCGGGCTTGAGCTTCTCGTCCGCCAGGCCGAGCGGCAGTTCGAGCTGCAGCTCGGCATGTTCCTCCAGATGCGAGACGGAGATGGCGAGCAGCGAGATGTCCCGCTCGCCGGGATGGGCGGCCAGCACGCCGCGCACCAGCTCCTCGGCGATTTCGGCGAGCATCGCCGTCGCCTGGATCGGCTGCTCCAGCGTCACCGAGCGGGTGACGGCGCGCATGTCGGCGAAGCGCACGCGCACCGTCACCGTGCGGCCCGGCCGGTCCTTGGCGCGCAGCCGGCTGGCGACGCGGTCGGCCAGATGCAAAAGCGTCGGCACGAAGACGCGCGGCAGCGCCGGCTTCCGGCCCAGCGCCGACTGCGCGCCGGCCGAATGGGCGCGGCGATGCGTCTCCAGCCGGCGCGGGTCGCGGTTCCAGGCAAGCGCGGCAAGCTTCTGGCCGGCGGCATGACCGATCAGCCGCTGCAGCGCGCCGCCATGGGTGCGCGCCAGCTGCCCGATGGTCTCGACGCCGATCTCGGCCAGCCTGGCCCTGGTCGCCGGGCCGACGCCCCACATCAGCGTGACGGGCAGGTCGTGCAGGAATGAAAGCTCGGTGCCTGGTTCGACCACCACCAGCCCGTCGGGCTTGGCCACCTGCGAGGCGATCTTGGCGAGATGCTTTGTCCGCGCCACGCCGATCGAGATCGGCAACCCGAGCTCGCTCTTCACCCGCTCGCGGATTGTCCGCGCGATCTGGTCCGGCGGTCCGAACAAATGCGTGCAGCCGGCGACGTCGGCGAAGGCCTCGTCGATCGAGATGCGCTCGACCACCGGCGTGAAATCGTCGAGCACCTTGATCGCGGCGTCGCCGAGGCGCTGGTATTCGGAAAAATGGCCACCGACGAAGATGAGCTGCGGGCAGAGCTCGCGCGCCTTGCGGCCGGGCATGCCGCCGCGCACGCCGAAGATCTTGGCCTCGTAGGACGCGGCCAGCACCACGCCGCCGCCGACGACGATCGGCTTGCCACGCAGCGACGGGTCGAGCAATTGCTCGACCGAGGCATAGAAGGCGTCGAGATCGGCATGCAGGATGGTGGCGGCCGCAGCGGCGTTCGTGGCGAGCATCGCCGTCTCCATCCGGTCCGCGTTGCGCCGCAGCATTAGCGGCGTCTTTCGGAAGGGGTTTTTATCAGAACATAAAGAGAACAAAAGCGGTTTCTTGTCAAGCCGGCGGAGCCAGGCGCCAGAACAGTTACAACCGAGTAAAACCTGGGCGTTTACGACGCGGTTGCAAGGGGCGCGAACCCATAACCTTCGTCGTTTCGGTCAGGCCCGAGGATGACGGCGCGTTGGGGCAACTGGATAGACCAGGTACCGATACGCCGGCGCGATAGTGCCCACCGTCCGCCGTTCGCAGCCGCCAATCGCGCATTCCCGTAGAAGGATACGCGCCCAATCGCGGTGCCCGGCCGCCAACCGCTTGCGCTAGGCCGGCTTGGCGTATTGCTCGGCGCTCAGCACCTCGATGCATTGGAACGGCTGGTTGCCTTCCACCCAGGCGTCATGGCCGGGCGGGATGGTGTAGGACGTGCCGGCCTCGAAGGTCTTTTGCGTGCCGTCCGTCATGCGCACCGTGATCGACCCCGACACGACATAGCCCACATGCGCGACCTGGCAACTGTCGGTCTTGACCACCGGCTTCACACAGTCGGACCAGCGCCAGCCCGGCTGCATGTTCATCCGCGCCAGCGAATAACCCGGCAGCCGCACGATCTCGACGCGCGTCTTGGCGGGCGCGCGGACCTCGTCGGGATCGTTGTGCGATTTTGATGCGAGTTTTGTCACGTTCATTGCGACTTCGGTCAAGGTATCCCTCCCATCTGTGCAGCGGAGCCTGACGTTGCGATCGTCGGCGACCGCAAGCCGGGATTCATACGCCTTATTATGAGGTGTTGCTAATGCAATCGGGATGCCAGCGAACCGGGTGGAACGCTCGGCAGGCATCGTGCCGAAGGCCGACGTCGCGGGCCTCGGGCGACGGTCCGAACCCCGGTTCGGACTGAAGTCTCATCGCGCGAACGCAGAGGCCCCAGGCGTCGAATTCCGGGAAACATCCGGGGCGCCAATTCATTGCCTAGCAAGCCGCCGGACAAAGTCCCTTCATCGGCGGTCGAGGACGGAGTGCCGGCCATTCCTGCGATGTGGCGGGCACTCCTGCCCCTTGAATGGTTCCTGGAGTTGGCCGCCATGCGCCCCGGCGAGATGATCGCGAACCTGTTTGCCGCGCTGCTCCTGGCCGGCCTGGTCGGCGGCGTCGTCCTCGTCTTCGGCAAGCCGCTCTGGCCCGGGCGGCCGGCCCAGATGGTGATCCTGCCGCCGATCGACACGATCGCGACCGGAACGGTGCGCAAGGCCTGCCTCGATCCTTGCCTGCCGGCCCGCTTCGACCTCAAGCTCGCGCCGGCCAGGCCGGCGGGCGAGGCGAAGCGCGGGAACCGGTCCGCGCCTCACGCCGTTGAATGAGCGAAGGGATGGCGCTGGCGGAGGCCGCCATGGATAATTTCGAACTCATCGATCTTCTGTGCGTCATCGACGCCTGCGTGAGCGACCGTTCGGCCGGGCGCCTCGTGCCGATGTCGAAGGCCGTCGAGGAACTGCGTGTGCTGACCGGCGATTTCGTCTCCTCGGATGAGGATGCGACCAACGCCTTGGCGCAGGTTGCGCTCGAGCGCGGTTGCGCGGTGCTCCTGGACGAGCAGCCGGGCGCCGATATCGTCGGCGAACTGTGATCCTCCCTCGAGGGAGGATTGGCGCTCACCTCGCCAGGGTGATCATCCGTCCTGCGTACATTTCGCGGTTTCCGAGTTCGGCCGTGCAGTCCGACTTCACCGCGGAATTCCCCGTCATGGCGACGGTGTCGCCGACCAGCCGCAGGCAGCTTCCCTGGGCGCTCATGTCCGAATTTCCGGCATAGGTGATGGCGGCGTCCGGGGCGTAGATGAAGCCGCTCACCAGCGAGCCGGAACCACCGTTCAGCGTCAGCGCCTGTGTGTTGCCGTGCGCCTGGAAGATGGTGATGCCGGCATAAGGACCGCTGGTCGGGGGCGAGAGGTTAACCGTCTCGTTGGCGTTGATGTAGAGCTGTGAGTTCTCCATCAGGAAGATCGTCACGCCCTGGCCGCTCAGGCTGCCATTGCCGCCGGGCTTTATGGTGACGTTGCGCAGGATGTAGGTGCCCGGATTGAGGGTGATCTTTCCCGACAAGGTCGTGTCGCAATAGGTGCCCGGCGACAGCGTCACCGTCCTGCCGTTGGGCACCGGCAGGCAAAGCGTGTAGGCCGGAGGAACGACGTCGGCCAGCGGATCGAACGAGGCATACTGGTTCTCGTGCGGCGCGCCGCAGGAAAGGGCGGCGCTGGGCGGCGTCAGGCCTTGCGTGCCGCCGACCGTCGACACGCAGCCGGCGCTGAGCACCGCCGAGCCGCCCCGGTTGACGGAGTCGGCGGCGTCCGAGTTGGCCGCGATCACGCAGCCGGTCATCGCCACGTTTGTGGAGCCCTGCAGGTTGACCGCTGCGCCGGCGTGCTGGTCGAGCGCGAGAACGCAGGCCTGCGCGCCGGGTTTGATCTTGACCGAGGCCGAGCGCGTCGCCTGCCAGGCCGGCATGCCGCTGACGAAGGAGGGCCTGCTGATGCTCGACGACAGCGAAATGAAGTAGCCCCTCGGATCGCCGCTTGCGCCGGCCTGCAAGGCAGCGAGGCTGCCCGAATATTCCTGCGCGTCGGCGACGCTCATATTGGCCGCGAAGAAGGTCTGGCCGAGTTGCCGCACATCGTTCGCCGTCATGCCCGGCTGGTATTTCGTACCGATCGCGAGGCCGGCCGCGTCCAGCGAATTCTGCAGCTGCGCGGCGTCGTTGCTGGTGCCTATCAGGTTGATGGAACCTGCCAGGGCAATCATTATGGGCACCATGGCGACCGCCGTCGCGATCGCGAAGTTGCCGCGCCTCGAAGCCCAGAACTGTTTGATCATGGAGCCTGCCCTCGCCGTCCAAGCGAGCAGTGATAGGCGCGTCGTCTCTACGAGCGATTTCCAAAAAAGATAAAATGCAAAAGGTCTAAAATTGTTGCTTTTTCTGGCGTTTAGACGAAAGTCTGATCAAGTGTGCGACCTAAGTCGTATTGCGGGCGTCGCAAGGCGGTTAATGTGCCCTCTGGGGTCTGACCGGTGTAAGTCGAGCGAAAAAATTAGCCATTCGTTTATCTGAGGATGTTGAAGCTTAGCCGGGATATCTTGGGCGCGCTTGGCATGGTTTCACTCGGCCGAATCTTCAGACATATCGTTTCTCGCCTGCGATGCGGCGAGGGCGGCAATGTCGCCACCATCTTCGCGCTTACCCTGCCGATTGTCGTCGGCGGCGCCGGGCTCGGCGTCGAGACCTCCTATTGGTACTATTCGAGCTTGAAGCTGCAGGCGATGGCGGACGCCGCCGCCTATGCCGGCGCGCTGGAAAAGGTCGCTGGATCCGACACGGCCGCAATCACCACGGCCGCCTCGCAGTCCGCCGCCTCGAACGGGCTGGGCGCCGGCACCATCGTCGTCAACACCCCGCCCGTGTCGGGGCCGAACACGGCCAAGAAAGCGGTCGAGGTCATCCTCAACCAGAACCTCGACCGGATGTTCACCTCCATCTTCACGCAGACGAAGGTGCCGGAACAGGCGAGGGCGGTGGCGCTGATCACCGATGCCTCGAAGGCCTGTGTGCTGGCGCTCAACACTTCGGCTTCGCAGGCGGCGCTGTTTTCCGGCAGCACCAGCGTCAAATTCAACGGCTGCTCGGTCATGTCGGATTCGATGGCCAACGATGCCATCAAGGTGCAGGGTTCGGCCGGCCTCCAGGCCGACTGCCTGATCACCGTCGGCGGCATGGTGCTGAACAATCCGGTAACCACGGTCTGCAAGTCGCCGATGACCCAGGCGCTGCCGGCTGCCGACCCGTTTGCCAGCTTGCCGGCACCCACGGCCACCAACCCGTGCAAGAATGTCAACGGCGGTAAAACCACGCAAACACTCCAGGCCGGCACATACTGCAGCGGCATGAACCTCAACGGCAATGTCGCGCTTTCTTCCGGCACTTATGTCGTGCAAGGCAATTTGAAGATCAACGCCGGCGCGGTCATCACCTGCGCCGCACCCTGCACCAACGGCGTCACTATCTTCATGTCGGGCAGCTCGACGGTCAGCATCAACGGCAACGCCACCGTAACGCTGAGCGCGCCAACCTCGGGCACCTATTCCGGCGTGCTGTTCTACGGCGACAGGACCGGCACCGCGGCGCAGAGCACCTTCAACGGCACCGCGGACTCGCTTTTGACCGGCGCCATCTATTTTCCCAGGCAGCAGGTCAACTATCTCGGCAATTTCTCGGGCCTGGACGGCTGCACGCAGGTCGTTGCCGACACCATCCAGTGGTCGGGCAATTCGACCATCAATCAGGACTGCTCGAAACACGGGGGCGGGGATATCCCGGCCGCACCGTCGGTCGCGATCGTCGAGTAGCAGCATGGAGCCGCTGGCGACACGCTTCCGCAAGAACCGCTCCGGCGCCGCCGCGGTGGAATTCTCGCTCGTGCTGCCGGTGCTGTGCGTCGCTCTCTTCGGTATCGCCGACGGCTGGTCCTACGTCACCAGCTCGCTGGCGATGCGGGCCGGCGTGAAAACGGCGGCGAACCTGCTGTTGGCCGGCTCCTCCGACGACAGCGCCATCCAGGCAGCAGCGCTCGCAAGCTGGAACAACAAGCCCGCCGACGCGGCGGTCACCGTGAACCGCACCTATAAATGCGGAACGACCGTGGTTGACGCGGCGACCCCGTGCACGGGGTCGGACCTACGCTCGATCTATGTCCAGATCCAGGCGTCCGGAACCTGGGTTCCCCCCTTTACCTTCGGCCCCTTCCCAAACAACACCGCGATCGGCCATCAGCAGGTGGTTCGTGTCCGCTAAAGCAATCCCAGAAAAAGTGCCCCGCCGCTTTCCGTCCGGAATTGCGCCTCGATACAAGCAAATGGCGACGGCGTTCGCCGGCAATGCCTCGGGCGGGGCCGCGATTGAATTCGCGCTGGTCGCGCCGCTTCTCATCATGCTGCTGTTCGGCATCTTCGCCTTCGGCTGGTCGATGAACAACGCCTCCAGCGTGCGCTACGCGCTCGAAGCCTCCGCGCGCTCGCTGCAGCTCAACAACACGTTGACCCAGTCCGACATCCAGGCGATCGCGACGCAGAAGCTGCAGGCGCTTGGCCTGCAGAATGTAAGCGTCACCATCGTCACCGATCCGGCGAGCGGCGGCTTCCGCATGGCGCATGTCAACGCGAGCTACGCCTTCGTCATCAACTTCCCCTATTTTGACGATTTCCCGATCAGCTACACGACCTCGGTGACCGTGCCGCTGGTCGGCGGGTAGAAAAGCGCGGAACCGATCGTGAAAAGCCCGTCGCTGCGAGGAACAGCGAAAGCTCCTGCGATTTCGAAGCGGCTACACCCTCGAAGATCGGCCGCCGGCACCTGCAATCGGTTGGAGGGAGCGCGGACAATCATACCGACCAATGGGTAGTGTCTCAGCGAATATGCGCTGGCCTTCATGGATGACGTGAAGGACCGTCTTGCCAACCGCGTCCAGCTTACGACGGACGGCCACCGCGCCTACCTCAATGCAGTCGAGGAAGCCTTTGGAGCGGATATCGATTACGCGATGCTCATCAAGCAGTATGGCGAGCCGGAGGGCAAGAAGACCTCGCCAGAGCGCCGCTACCAAGACGCGGATCGAAGGCAATCCCGATCCGGTGTATGTCAGCACGTCGCATATCGAGCGCGCCAATCTCACCATGCGCATGGCAAACCGCCGCTTCACGCGCCTTACCAATGCGTTCTCGAAGAAGTTCGACAACCATGTCCACATGGTCGCCATCTACACGGTCTGGTACAACTTCATTAAAATGCACAAGACGCTGAAAATGACGCCGGCAATGGCCGCTGGCGTGTCGGATACCCTCTGGTCAATGGACGACCTTTGCGCGAATATGAACGCTGTTGCACCTAAACCGGGAAAGCGCGGCCCCTATAAAAAGCGAATTGAAATAAATACTTAGACGCCAAAGGACATATTTTTTTGGAGGTACCCATTGTCCACTAGCGGCAAATGCTATACATTTATGGCCGCGTCTGAGATGGGTCGCCAAGCGTCCCGCCTTAGGGCAAAGGCCCTAATAGCTCAGTCGCTTCATTCATTTTGGCTGACCTGACCGACAATGTACATATGTTACATTGACGAGTCAGGTACGGCTGACGTTCCCGGTACAAGCTCACACTTCGTGCTCGCTGGCCTGAGTATTCCAATTGAACATTGGCGGGATGCTGATCGCGAAATTTCCCAAGTGCTCGCCAAATACGGCTTAGAGAACGACGAGCTGCATACGGCTTGGATGACGCGAAAGTACCTTGAACAAAGCAAGATAACCGGCTTTGCTGGAATGGATTGGGCTGCCAGGCGCGCAGCTTGTCAGAAAGAACGGACCCGACATCTTCTCGCTCTGCAAAAGGCGCAAAAGGCAAAGGCGTACCGGCAGGCCAAAAAGAACTACCGGCACAGCGAAGCCTACATCCATCTTACGCTTGACGAGCGCCTAGCAGCCCTTTCTGCAGTCGCTGACGCCGTGGCGTCTTGGGGCAGCGCAAGGCTATTCGCGGAATGCATCGACAAAACACATTTTGACCCCGTTCGCACAGGTAGAGCAGTAGACGAGCAAGCTCTTGAACAGGTCGTGTCCCGCTATCAGCAATTCCTTTCCAGCACAGAGAAGAATGGCACAGGAACGGGGAAGCCTTTGGGGCTTCTGGTGCACGACAACAATGAAAGCGTTGCGAAAAAGCACACAGAATTGATGAGGCACTTCCACAGCAAGGGCACACTCTGGACGACAATCGACAACATTATTGAAACGCCCCTGTTCGTCGACAGTAGCCTCACCAGAATGGTGCAGATCGCCGATCTATGTTCGTATGCACTTCGGCGTTTTGTTGAAAATGGAGAGACCGACCTTTTCAAAAAGGTCTTCACCAGGGCAGACTCGGTCAAAGGGAAAACGGTCAGTATCCGCCATTTCGCTGGCTACACCTGCCAGTGCGCAATCTGCGTTTCTCATCGCTAAATTTCAAACTGAGACACTACCGACCAATGGCCCGGCTTGCAGGCGGTATTAGTCAGGACTAATGTTATTTTGGGGTGAAAGCGGAGGACGTTCAATGCCGGGTAAACCAACCTCATTCCCAATGCCTGCCGACGTGTTCGATGCCTTGCCGGACCAGGCAAAGGGCCACCTGCCGCCAGCCACGTTCGATGCTGCTGCCGCCGCGGCGGCGGCACCGGATCATCCAGCTGCCGGCGATCATTTCGCGCCCCATGCGGATGTCACTTTGCCGGCCGACGCGACCAGTGCGATCGACCAGCACGACGCCCATATTCCCAGCTTCATAACCGACTGGCTGCTATAACGCCGGGACTTTGGCGGTTGTTTCCATCGCATGAGCGCCCTTCGCCTTCGCGCCGGGCGCAATCATTGAGCCTGCCAGGAACAGGTGCCGGGCTGGCGATATGCATCGGCCCTGGTGGCCGGCCGGCATTGCCTTAGCAATCTCTAAAAAGCCGCAAGCTTGGCGCCAGCCAGGAATGCTAGGAACCTTGCTGTCATCCATACCAGGAGCGCAGCCATGACCTCTCCCGTTGGAAGCCAGCACAGCGCGGCGGCCGTGCAACATGCGAGCAAACCTTCACCATCGACGGAAACCTTCCCGGGCAAGAGCGCCGATAGCGTCGGCCACCTCGCAAAGGCCTCTGTCCTGGAGACCGACGCCAGCGAGCCGAACGCGCAAGGGAAAGCCGCGTCACGGATTGCCCGGATGGATCTGACGATGCTTTCCCCGATCGGTTCGGGCGAAGATCAGGAGCCGGACACGGCAACGGACGCGCCGACGCAGGCTGATGGCACGGAAGCTTCAGACCCTGCTGTTTGACCGGTGAAGGAACTCGGTCCGGTTCCGTCCGAATAACGGACCTACGTATGGAACTCAGGGGCTAGCAGCCTTCCGTTGTCGTTTTCATCTGGCCGGGCGCGTTCGATTTGGCGCTCGTGTCTTGCTGGCCGGGGGCTGTTTGCCTTGCGCTGCCCGTCTGCTGTCCAGGCGCGCAATCCGTCGCCGAATTCAAGTTGGTCGAGTTCGTCAAGGTCGAGTCCGTGCCCTGGTTGCTGGGCATCGTCGTCGTGGTCGATGAAGAGCTCGACGAGGTGTCCGACTGCGCCGCCGCTAGGCCGCCGGACAGGGCAAAAAAGGCGACAACAAGAAGAATCCGTTTCATCACGATTGCTCCTTCTGCATGTCCCTTCGTTTGTTCAATCCCAGCGGTGCAAGAGTGTTCCGGCGGCGCAAAGCAGTTCGCGATCCGGGAGGTTTCAGGGCGCAAGCGCCTCTTTCGGACCATGGTCTGGCGAGACGAGGGCCCTCATTGTTCCAAACGGCCCAAGGCCGGTCGGTCCTTTGTATTTCCGTTAAATTTCAATGCGTTAACACCATATTCCGAGAATCCCGTCAGGCTGCCGCCACCCCGCTCTCGTTTAGCAACCGCATTTGCCTAAAGTTTATCCGACGTCATTAGGAAATTCTCATAAGAGGCTGCCTAGCGGTTGGGCCATCGATTCATCTGCGGAGAAGGACAATGACATTGCGAAAGACACTTCTGGCCTCACTCGCCATTCTGGCGCTCGCGGCGGCTCCCGCGCTTGCCGGCGCCGGCGGCAATGGCGGCGGCCATGGCGGCGGCAACGGCAATGGCGGCGGCCATGGCAACGGCAATGGCGGCGGCGGCAATGCCGGGGGCAACGGCAACAGCGGCGCTTCGCATGGCAAGTCGGGTTCTGCTCCGGGCCACGCCAAGAGCACCGACGACAGCGCGTCGGACGACGCCTCGACCGACGACACGACCACCGCCGCGACGCCGAAGGACAAGAACATCCACGCCAAGCTCGGCCGGTTGAACTCGCTGCAGCGCAACATCAACGCTTACATGAATTCCAAGAGCCCGAAGTTCGCCGCCATCCAGGCCTATGTGACGCAGGCCGCGGCAGCCAAGAACGCGCAGGCAGCGGTCGACGCGGCAAACGCCAAGCTGGCCGCCGATCAGGCCGCCTTGGCCGACCTCACTGCGCAGCTGGCGCTGCTGGATCCGGCCACGCAGCAAGCGGAAATTACGGATCTCCAAAATCAGATCGCAGATCTGAACACGGCCATTACCGTTGACGATCCCAAAGCGATCGCGGATGCCCAGACTGCGGCTGCCAACAACGTCGCCCCCACCGATGCGTCATTGGACGCCGCCCTTGCCGACATGGCCAACAAGCCGGTCGACGCCGACGTCACCGCCTGGGCCAAGGATACGCTGGCCGGCAAGATCGACGCCGAAGCCGCGGCCACGGCGACGACCCCATAGGCCGGTCGAACCGACCAGAGGGTGAACGAAAACGCCGCCGGCCCTGCCGGCGGCGTTTTCATGTGAGATTGGTTTTGGCGCCGCGGACCGGGCCAATTTTCGACGGTGCGTCAGACCTCAGTCGCCTTGTCTTCGGTGACGCTCAGCGCCTATGTCACCTGTGCGCTCCCCGTTCTTGCCCCCAATGGCGCATGGTTCAGGCTCCGCTGTACCCGGTGGAGCCGAGCCCAGTTACCGGGAGTTCAGGAGACGACAGTCGATTCCTCAGGGATGTAGCTGTTCCTTCATCGAGCCCGCCGCTGGTTCAAGCGCCAGCAGGCGGGCTTTTGATGGCCGGCGAAGCGGGCTGCTTCATTCAGCATGATCGAGCAGCCGGGTGGCGTTGGGACGATCCCGGCCGTGCTTGACGCCGGCGTGATCGATGCCTTCCACCGTGATGGCGAATGTTCCGTTCTCGGTCCTGCCGATGAAGCCCTTCGACTTCAGGTACCAGAGATGAAACTCCAGGTGCTCGCGAGGGCAGCCCGACAGGCGCTCGAGCTCGTCGTCGCCGATGCCCGGATTGTTGACGTCGCGTCTGCGTCTCACATAAAGCAGCGACAGCAGATTGGCCTGGATGACGGAATCCCTTTCCATGCCGCCACCGTCGCGCGCTTCCGCCGTGAGTTCGTGGCGAAGGCCCAGATTCTGGCGATAAACGATGTCGTACTGGGCCCGCTTTACCGGATCCCGCAGCGTATTGTGGGCTTCGACGATCTCGCTGAAGCGCGCTTCATTGCCGGTTTCCTGATTGTCAGGATGGAAACGCATGGCAAAGTAGCGGAAAATCCGCTCGATTGTCTCAGAATTGGCGTTCGGGCTTATTTCCAGAAGTTCGTAGTAGTCAATGAACATGTAATCGTGCTTCCGAAATCACGGAAACCATTCCCCCGATCGGAGCATTGCCCAAATGCAGCGCGCATGCAAGGCGCCAGCCCCAGGTCCTCTCGGCATGCCTAACGCTTGCCCTTGCCGGCGGGAGCAATCATTCCCGTAACGATGTCTGTGTTCTGGGCGACCCTGATGCGCCAGCCCGACGGCCCATTGTGAACAATGAGAAGCAGGATGCCCTCCCGCGTGCCGGCTTGCGAACCGTCCGGTGCGAGGGCGCCTTGGAGGGTCCACGTAAAGTGCACGGAGGCGACGTCGGTCCCCAGTTCGACAACCGAAGAGACCCTTCCATCCAATCGGCTGTTGCGAAAGATCGTGTCATGGGTTGCGCGATGCGCTTGCTCGATCTCCTCCCGGTTCTTCCACCACATGCCGACGACATTGACGAAATTGGCGTCCGGTGAGAACAGGGCCGCCAGCCCGCTCGCGTCATGACGGTTCCACGCCTCGGCGAATGCGGCGGCGGCATCTTCCGGCTTTGCAAGCGTCACGTTCATTGCGCTCTCCGTGCTTTCCGGCCAACATACAGGAGTTCGACGGCGCAGGCGACATAACCGCTGCGCACTTTTGGGCGACATGCATTGGCTGCGCCATGGCTAATGTGACCCGCTGGATGTAGACTTTGAGTCGGGTTTACAAAGGCATTGGGAGCAAAAGCATATGCCACGGGTATCGGAACTCTTCTTCAAGACCGCCATCATCTTTTTCCTGCTGGGCATCGCCATCGGCGTCAAGATGGGGATTTCGGGCGATCACGGCGCCTTCCCGGCGCACGCGCATTTCAATCTTCTGGGCTGGGTCACCAGCGCCATCTTCGGCGGCTATTACGCGCTCAATCCGGCCAAGGCCGAGAAGCGTCTCGCCATGATCCACTATGGCCTCTACACGCTCGGCCTCGTCGTCATGCTACCGCCGCTCTACCTGAAATACGCCTATGGAATGGACGCCGTCGAGCCGATCCTGGGCATTGGTTCGCTGATCGTCGCGGCCGGCGTGCTGGTTTTTGCCTACATGGTGTTCTCGCCCGCGCAGGCGGTGCGCTCGGCAACGCCTGCCACAGCGCGCTAGGATAACCCGCTCATTGCTCATAAAGCCGGGCGGCGTTTGCGCCGCTCGGCTTGCACATGTCAGGCGCGAGCCGCGTCTGTCTTTCTTCTCGGGATTAGAGCAATTCCAGGAAAAGTGTGACACGGTTTTCCGTCAGGAATTGCGTCAAACGAAGCGCGTTTCGCCGTTTCCGTAAAACGGTGAAGTGCTTTAGGGTAGTCTTGGAAAGAAGCGCGAGATCAGCGCTTGGATGATGCCGTCCCGTTCGAACGGACCCGGCATTTTGGCGGGCGATGCGGCGCCCTCGCTTGGCTTGGCCTCGTCGGCCTCGCGTCCTTCGCGCTGCACGAGCCACACCACCGCCGCGAAGTAGCCCACCTGCAGGATGAGGGCGGCAAGAAACGTCCAGCCCAGTGCAGCCCAGATCGACCCGGTGGACTGGAATGTCCAGCCGAGGATCGCCAGAAGCGTTGCAACCATTCCCACAAGAAACTGCGGAAAATACATTTGCCCAACCGAGCGCCGCGACCATGTCCGGTCGTCGACGATCTCGCCCATATCTCTACCCGTCACGACCCTTGCACCTTTTCCCGTGGGACCGCAAGCTGTAGGCGGCCCCGTCGCCCTTTCGTCCGATCCGAAAGGGACTACGGACGCAGGACTTCCGTTGTCACAACTGGGAATTCCGCGACTTCGTTCCCAAAAATGCGTGCATTCAAGGCACGACCAGAGCGCGTCGCGCTGAAAACGGATTCAGGCGGCGGGCTCAAAATCCTGGTGTTGTTGCATGTCGCTGCCCCGAGACAGCTGCACACTTGCGGGCATGCCGCCATGCCCTCGCAAGAAAAAAGGCCCGCCGACGCGACGAGCCTTTGTTCATTCATGCTGCCCGGATCAGGTCTCCAGGATCACCACGATCGTGTAAGTGTTCGGATCGACGATGACGATCCGTCCGTCCGCCAGCACGAAGTACTCATAGTCTTCGTAAGCCGGGACGATCTTGACGATGCGGGCCGGCAGGCGATGCAGACGGATCTTGTGCCGCGGGATCTCGACGCCGACCGAGATGTCGAAGGTGACATCGCGAACCGGCTGGACGTGGGTCTCGTGGATGATCTGGGTGATCTGCGTCTTCTGCTCGACCGTCACATTGTTGATCGACGCCGTCTTGTCCTGGTCAGTCTGGACGTTGGTGTTGCCCTGAGCCTTCTGCTCGGTGGCCGTGCCGGTCTTGCCTTGGGCATTCTGCTGGGTCTGCATCTTGGTGGTACCCTGGGCGTTCTGCTCGGTGCTGGTACCGGTCTTGCTCTGGGCATTCTGCTCGGTGGTGGTGCCGGTCTTGCCCTGGGCCTGCTCATTGGTCTGCATCTTGGCCTTGCCCTGGGCCTGTTCGTTCATCTTCGAGCCCTTCGGGCAGTTGGCCATGCCGGTCTTGCACTTGGCCGTACCCTGAGCCTGCTCCTCTGTCTTGGTGCCAGCCTGACCCTGAGCCTGCTCTTCGGTCTTCATCTTGGTGTTGCCCTGGGCCTGTTGCTCGGTGCTGGTGCCGGCCTGACCCTGGGCTTGCTCATTGGTCTGCATCTTGGCCTTGCCCTGGGCATTCTGCCCGGTCTGCGCCTTCATCTTGCCCTGGGCCTGTTCGCCCGCTTTGCCGCCCTTCTGGCAGTCGGCCTGGCCGGCGACGCAATTGTCGCCGCCGCTGGGCTGCGCGGACTCGGTTTGCGCCATCGCGGCGCCGCAACCGACACCCAGCGCAATCATGCTTGTGATGAGCAGATGTTTCATTTTGATTCTCCTCGGAACAGTCTGTCCCTTCGTTTTGGGTAACCCCGCCCGAAACGCATTGTTCCGAAATTGCCGCGCCGGAGCGCAGCGCCGTTTTGCGGGGCACGGACGAGCCGCGAATTCTTTGCGGCGACAGCCAATTTTTGCGGGAACAAGCCTTGGCGGGTGGCGTTAGGGGCAAATGCCGACCGGCTGTGGAAATCGCAGGCGCAGCGTAGGAGGCGATTTCGTCCACAGAGGAGAGATGATCGATGAAAATGCACCTTACCAATGTCGCCGCGGGCCTGCTGCTTCTCGCCGGTGTCGGCGCCACCGCCGCGCAGGATGTCGTGATCGAGCCCGAGCAGGAAACCATCATCAAGGAATATGTCCACAAGCAGCCGCTGGCCTCGATCGAGATCCCGGGCGTCAAGCTCAGCGTCGGCAGCGTGCTTCCCGACACCGTCGAGCTGCACGAGGTTCCGAACGTCAAATACCGCTATGTCGTCGTCGACAACCAGACGGTCGTGGTCGATCCGGGCACGCGCAAGATCGTCAAGGTCATCCAGTAGGATGCATTCGGGGATGGCCAGCCGCCGGTCCGGCGGCTGGCCGTTAACCAGTATTAATTCGTTACCAAATGCTAACGGAACCTTCGCTTGGGCATCGCGTTGGCGCATCTGTGTTCGCATCTGCCTCAACCAGAACACAAGCGTGCGCAGGATGCGGATTCGGGCGGCGGCAAAATAGGCACGGGTGGGGAGGAGACTGACCAACATGTCGAGACGAGAAATAGGAACATCCCCTTCGCTTGGGATGCGCGTCGCCGATCTGAAAGCCAGGATGCGGGACGCCCGGATCACCGAACATGAGATGAAGACCTTCCAGAAGGTCGCGGCCATCATGGGGGGCGGCGAGGGCTCCCTACGTATTGACGCGGACGACCTGATCGCCGCGTCCTTCGTCACCGAGGCGCTGGGCGAATCGACGCCGAACTGACAGCCCACCAGCCGAAGATAACCGACCGATCCAGTCGACCGCCGGCCGTCAAGGCGGCGGTCCGCGGCGGCGCGGCGCAACCCGTTTTCAGGGAGGCGCGCCAGATCCATGGCAGGCCGCCGCGCATGGCGCGACCAGGTGGCCGCAGGGCTCGATGAAGGCGAGGGTTTATCGCGGCACGTGTCGCTGTTGCTGAGCCCGGCCTTCGCGAACCCGGTTGCGCCGGATCTTTGCTTCGCGCAGCACCGCGACCGGGTCGGCGCCGGTCCATTCGATCCCGGCCTTCCTCGCGAACAGCACGAACGCCTGCCGCGCCTGGTCGAGATCGATGTCTCCGGCCCGCGCCGCCTCGCAGGCGCGCACCGCCAGGCAGTAGCTTTCGCCCCTTGAGGCCAGCGGCCATTCCTTGAGAAAGTTCTGCATCGCGGTGAGCGACGCGATCTCGCGCTTGAAGCCGGCGCCCACGGCGATGGCCACCGGGGCTGGAAGCTGGATGTCGCTTCTGATGGAACCTTCTCGCATGGCCACGGCACTCTCTCTCGGCTCCAAAGCTTTGGGGATTTCAAAGCCTTGGGGATTTCAAAGCCTTTCAATGCGGAGCCGATGCGAAGGTTCCGCCAGATCAATTAGTCGTCGCTGACGGAACAACACCTTGCCGGCAGCGTTTGCCCCAGGAGCTCCCATGTTCGACCTGTCTGTGTTTCCGCCCCCGCGGAGACTGGCGGAGCTCGCCAACGCAACAGGAGAGAAACGATGAAAACCACCCTCATTCCAGCTGTCGCCGGTCTGGCTCTGATGGCCGGCGTCGGCGTCGCGGCCGCGGACGAGGTGATCATCACCCCCGAGCAGCACACCGTGGTCAAGGAATATGTCCACAGGCATCCGGTCGCCTCGGTCAATGTGCTCGGCCTCGAGCTCGGCATCGGTTCGACTGTGCCGGACACGGTTGAGCTGCAGACTGTGCCCGACGTGCAGTACCGCTATGCGGTCGTCAACGACCACACGGTGCTGATCGACCCCAGCACGCGCAGGGTCGTCGAGGTAATCCAGTAACGCCTGGTTCCTTGGAGAGCCCGATGGGAGCCCGATCCTTCCCCGACCCATCGGCGAAGGATCGGGCTCTTCTCGCATTTGTGCATAGTGTCTAAAATGAGCAGCGGTTTGGGAGGCAACGAATTTCGGGAAGGAGCCGTTGCCATGCATCACCCACACGTCGAATCACCTGACATCGCCAAGAACGTCGACAAGCTTCTGGCCGAGCATTGCACCGGCCTGTTGTCGATGAAGGACGCGATAGCGATCCTGCGCAAGCGCACGGGAACCGAGCGCTCCGACGCCGATCTGGCCGGATTGATTACGAAGAAGGCAGCTTTTCTTGGCGTCGCCATCGTCGCCGACGAGCACTGAAGAAATCGCAGCCGAAGTTCGGCATCGGCAAGACGCCGCATGAAAATTCGGCTAAAGTTCGTGCCGGGGAACGTCCCAACCTTAGGAGGCGACAGTGACGGACGACAGGCACGAACGCATTCGCCAGCGCGCGCACGAGATCTGGGAGCAGGCCGGCCGCCCCGAAGGCGCCCATATGGAGCATTGGGAGCAGGCGACGGCCGAGATCGATGCCGAGAGCAAGCCGAAGAAGGCTGCCAAGAAGGCAGCCGCCGCCAAGGTCGACAAGCCGAAGGCCGCCAAGGCCGAGAAGCCCGTCAAGGCAAAGGCTCCCGCCAAGAAGGCCAAGGCCTGACGTCCAGCCAACAGCGCCCGTTTCCATTTCCCAACCAGGTCGCGCCCGGCCGCTCTTGCCGCGCCCGACCTTGTCTCGGGCGGGCATTCGGCCTGCGGCTAAGCCAGCGCCCACCGGCGCCGTGCGCCGGGCGAAGGTTTCGCCCGCGCACGCCAGCTGACCGGCACGCTGGGCATCGCCCTTGCCGGCGGTCAGCCCGGCGGCAGTGGGGCAATGCGGTTTGGTTGGTAAGGGAAGACGCTAGCGCCCCGTTTGCTTTCTGGCGTAGAGGGCGACCGCGCAGCGGAGGGCAAGCGCGGCGGTGTCGCAGGCGGCCCGCGACGGCGACGGCCCCTTGGCGAAAAGCACCGCGTCCGCGACGGGGACCGTCAGTCCGTGCTTTCTTGCGAACGAGGTGACTTCATAGGGCTGATCGTCGGGTTGTATGCCGATGTCGATTTGCTGTTGCATCAAACGTGTTCCTCCCTGCTACGCGGCTTACTCTCCTTTGCCTGAGAGGAATTAACTACCGGCCGCTCGCCCGCGTCCACCAATTGGCAATTGTGTAAAACGATGCATTTTCCAAGGAGTGGCGCAAGGGTTGCAAAGGCCTGCCAGGGCCGGTGCCGGTCCCTAGAGCTTTTCACCGTTCCACGGAAACGGCGGAAAGCTCTATCTCTTTGTTTTGACACAATTCCTGACGGAAAACCGTGTCGCACTTTTCCTGGAATTGCCCTGAAGCGCGTCGCCTGAATCCGTATCGACGCGACGCGTAGGCGGATCACTCCCAGGCATCGCTCGACCTGGCAAACCGCACGCCGGCGGCAAGCATGGCGCTTTCGCATTCGCTGATCAGCCTGAGATTGCGCAGGTATCGCGCCACCGTCTCCGGCAGCCAGGCGGCGCAGGCCTCGACATAGGCGCGGCCATGCACCAGCGTGCCGGTCGAAAGCCGCTCCTCCTTCGCGGCGATCACCTTCAGATATTGCCGGATGAAGCGGATGTCGTCGGCGATGTCCTGGCTGGCCATGCGCCAGGCCGAAGCGAGACGTTCGCGCTCGGCGAGCGGCAAGGGCGACTGCAAGGGGCGGGAGAGGTCGGCGAAAGCGGCATGGTTCGCGGTGTTCAAGCAAATCCCCTCAAAGTAAGGGAAATATCGTACTTTATGTACGAAGAACAAGCAAGCGAGAATCGTACAATTTGAACGATGAACGCTCTCCCATTGAGGGGCGATTCATGGCCGCGTCGTAAAACCTTCGAGATTAATGCCATTTGCATCGAGAGCTTTGCCCAAGACGAGCTTGAGCATTTCCCGCCTGTCCGGCTGAAGCAGTTGCAAGCCCGTGCGTAGCGCCTCGCGCCAGGCGTCGCCTCGCTCCCACGCTTCCGCGAAGGCGTGGGCAAGGTCATCCTGCCTCCGCGTTGCATCCAACGCCTCGACCAGCAGGCTCGCCTGGTGGAGGTCTTTATCCCGCTTGGCAGCAGCGCTTCGCTCGCGGCGCGCCGCTACGATCAGTTTGTGGACGGCGAAGCGCTCGGGCGAGGGGACCAGCACCGGCACGCCGGAGCGATGCAAGAGCACCGTCCGCACCGGATCGCGGATCAGGAAATCGAGGAAGCGCAGCGGCTGCGCTGAAGCGCCGCCGAGCGAAGGCATCGGGCTCGCATGGTCGGCGTGATCGTCGCTGCCGCGGTTGGGGGTGAGGAACTCGATCCGGTAGCGCGCGGCGTTCTCGTATTGTGTCGCGCGGCCGGCATCCGTCCGGTGCGGGATTTCGCGGAACGTCGCGTCGACCGCCTTCAACACCTCGATGACCGGCGGCAGGCTGTCCCCCACTTCGGCCGAAACGGAATGGAACTGCGCGAAGTCGGCATCGCCGGTCTGCAGCGCGGCGCCTGGAAGGCGCACACCCAGATATCCGGCATAGGTCTGGAACGCGACCGTGCCGACGAGCACGGCGCGCAGGCGGAAGAGCCCGGCCTTTTCCAGCGCCTCGACGACATCGCCGGTGAAAGGTTCGGGCGCGGTGAGGTGAGCATCGCGGACAAGCGTGGAGACCAGCTTACGGCGGCTCCTGAGATCGTCCTTGATCTCCCGGAAAGCCGCGACCCGCTTGGCGATCTCAGGATCCTCGGCCGGGCCGACATAGCGCCTCGTTTTCTCGGGGCGGGTTTCCTCGAAATACCAGTAGTCGCGGCCCTTGACCGGCACGCGCACGAAATTGCCCGCCGTCGAGAAGTCCGTCTCGAAGGAGGCGTCCAGGCTGCGCTGCACCAGCTCGGCATAGAGGGTGCGATAGGCGAGATCGATGGTCTTCATGGCCTGCTTTCCCATCGTGGTTGAATTATAAGAATTATACAATTCTCTTATAACTGAAGCATGCCGGGCTGGATTGCAAGGCGGTTATAAGAAAATGGTGAAGATCTTATAACGTGGACAATCTCCCCAAGGGGAGATGCCCTTGGCCCAATCGACGCCGTCAAAAAAAGCTTTCCCAAGCGCCCGAACAGTGCTTTAACGCGCCCATCCACAGGGGTGCTCCGTACGGTCGGGGCTGAGATGGGGGCAGCAAGCCTCCGGACCCTAAAGCTGATCTGGATAATACCAGCGGAGCGAGGCGGGCCATGTTTTCCGGCGCACAGATTTCCCTCTATCCCATGGCCGACGATTTCGTCGGCGTCATCCTTGGCGCGCTTGGCGCGCTCGATCCCTGGCGCGACAGGCTGAGGATCGAGACCGACGACATTTCGACACTGCTGGTCGGGCCGCCCGAAGTGCTGTTTCCGGCCATGCGCGACCTGTTCGTGGCAGCCGCCGGAAGCGGCAAGCACTGCGTGCTGTCGGCCGCCGTCTCGCGCGGCTGCCCCGGCGAGCCGGACGATCCGATCTGCCGCTCGCACGAGATCGGCGGCCCGGCGATTCCGCTGGAGGAGCGTAAGCTGGCGGCGCTGCGCGCCGTGCAGGCAACGCCTTCGACCAACCAGCCCACGGCGGCGCAGTTCTCGCTCTATGTCATGGGCACCGGCGACCACATGGACGAGATCTATGGCTGCATCGATTTCCTGAAGCAGTCCGGCGTCTATGAGCGCTCCAAGCATTTCTGCACCAAGCTGCGCGGCGACGCCGGCGCGGTGTTTGCCACGCTCGCCGAAGCCTTCTGCCGCTTCGGCCCGAGTGCGGGCCACGTGACCCTCGACATCACCGTTTCGGCAAACAGCCCGAGCGCGGTTTGAGCGCGTAGCGCTGCCGAGGTAAATGTCGTGGCTGTTTCGTTCGATCCAATGCGTGGGGGAATTATCCCTGCATCCGACCGCCTCTCGGAAGAGGGAGTGGGGCCATCGGCGATTGGCGAAAGCCGGGGCGACATCCAATCTCCCCCACAAGGGGGGAGATCAGCCGTCACTTCGGCTCTCGCCAAGGCTGTCCCCGCCGTCCTCGCTTTCGCGCTGCTCCTCACCGCTTGGGAGCTCTACGCCCGCCTCGGCGGCATCGCGCCGACCATGCTGCCCGCGCCCTCCCGCGTGCTGCAGCAAGCCTGGGAGAACCGCGCGGCGCTCGCTGAAAACGCGCTGCCCACCATCCGCGCCACGCTGGCCGGCTTCGCCTGTTCGCTCCTTGCCGCCTTCATCCTCTCGGCGCTGGTCGATTTCCTGGCCCCGTTACGCCGCGCGCTGTTGCCGCTGCTGATCGCCAGCCAGACCCTGCCGCTGGTGGCGATCGCGCCGCTGGTGGTGCTGTGGTTCGGCTTTGGGCTTCTGCCGAAAATCCTGCTGGTGGCGCTGGTCACGTTCTTCCCGATGATGGTGGCGCTGGTCGAGGGCTATGCCGCGACCGAGAAGGAGATCGCCCAGATGCTTGCCGCGATGGGGGCGGGGCGCTGGCGCATCTTCCGGCTGGCGCGGCTGCCGTCGGCGCTGCCCTATTTCTTCGCCGGCTTGAGGATCTCCATCACCTATGCCGTGGTCGGCGCGATCTTCGCCGAATATGCGGGCGCGGCCAAAGGGCTGGGCATCTACATGCTCAGCGCCAAGAACAATTTCCGCCCCGACCTGGTGCTCGCCGCCGTCGCCGTCAGCTCGGTTCTGACACTGGCGCTGTTCGGACTTGCCGTGCTCGTCCAACAGATCGCCATGCCCTGGGAAAATGCAAGGAGCGGGAAGGCGGGCCGCGAAGCCAGGTCCGACCCATCCGCGCAGGATCGGCCATGACCCGGCTCGAGCTCCGCGACGTCCGCAAAAGCTTCGGCGCGCTCGAGGTGCTGGCCGGCGTGTCGCTTGATGTCGGCGCCGGCGAGTTCGTCTCGATCCTCGGCCCTTCCGGCGCCGGCAAGTCGACGCTGTTCCAGCTGCTCACCGGCGCGTTGAAGGGCGAGGGCTCGATGCGCTTCGACGGCGCGCCGCTCGACGATCACGGCGCCCGTTTCGCCTTCATGCCGCAGCGCGACGCGCTGATGCCGTGGCGGCGCGTCATCGACAATGCGACGCTCGGGCTCGAGGTGCAGGGGCTCTCGCGCCGCGCCGCGCGCCAGCGTGTCGCGCCCTTGTTCGCCGGGTTCGGCCTTGCCGGCTTCGAGCGCGCCTGGCCGGCCGAGCTTTCGGGCGGCATGCGCCAGCGCGCCGCCTTGCTGCGCACTGTGGTGCAGCAGCGCGACATGCTTTTGCTCGACGAGCCGTTCGGCGCGCTCGACGCGCTGACGCGGGCCGCCATGCAGCGCTGGCTGGAGACGATGTGGCAAGGCAACCGCTGGACGGCGCTGCTGATCACCCATGACGTGCGCGAGGCGGTGCTCCTGTCCGACCGCATCTACGTGCTCTCGGCGCGGCCCGCCCGCGTGGTGAGCGAGGTGGCGGTGCCGCTGCCGCGCCCGCGCACCGAAAGTGCGGCGCTCGCCCGCGAGGCGGCCGCGATCGAGGCCGGCATCCTCGACACGCTGCTTGGCCAGCCGATCCCGATTTCCCGATCATCCGATGGAGAGTTGAAATGACCGACTTCACCCGCCGCCAGGCGCTGTTTCTGGCTCTGGCCGCCGGCCTGCCGCTGCCCACCATCGCCAGGGCCGCCACGCCGCAAAAAATCACCGTCGCGCTGGACTGGACCGTCAACACCAACCACATCGGACTGTTCGTCGCCCGCGACAAGGGCTTTTACCGCGATGCCGGTCTCGACGTCGAAATCCTGCCCTATGGCGACACCGGCTCGGGCACGCTGGTCGCCAACCGCGTCGCCGATTTCGGCATTTCCGGTTCACTCGGCCTGTTCACCCAAAAGAGCGCCGGCGCCGACCTGAAAGCCGTCTACGCCGTCGTCCAGTCCGAGACCGGCCGCGTCGTCTTCAACGCCGACCGCGCCGCGATCAAAAGCCCGAAAAATCTCGACAGCCTGACCTATGGCGGCTTCGGCAGCGCCTGGGAGAACGCGCTGCTCCGGACCATCATCCGCCATGACGGCGGCAAGGGCGATTTTTCGACCGTGACGCTCGGCACCTCGGCCTATGAGGCGCTGGCCAATGGCGCCGTCGATTTCACGCTGGAAGTTTCGACCTGGGAAGGCGTCGAGGCCGAGCTGAAGGGCTTGAAGCAGCGCAGCTTCCGCTACGCCGATTACGGGGTGCCGGACGAGCACACCACGCTGATCGTTTCCAGCAACGCCTTCCTCGCCGCAGACCCGAAGCGGGCGGCAGCCTTCGTCCAGGCAACGCGGCGCGGCTACGCGCTCGCCGTCGATCGCGCCGAGGAAGCCGGCGAGCTGCTGATCGCCGCCAACAAGGACACGCTGACCAATCCGGCGCTGGTGCACGCCTCGCTGAAGGCGCTGAACGATGGGCACTTTTTGAAGAACGCGAAAGGCGCCATCGGCACGATGGACAAGGCGAAGATGGAGGCGATGGGCGGCTATCTGTTTGCGTCGGGGATATTGCTCGACGGCAACGGCAAGGCGCTGAAGGAGAAGCCGGATGTCGGAGCGTATTTCACGAATGAGTTTTTGGGGTAGGCCGTCAACACGGCCAATCTCGCCCCGTGAGGGGAGATTGGCCGCGCGGCTGCCGGCACCAATCGCCGCCGCACGAGGTGGCGTCTACTTCTCCCCAAGGCCAAGCGCCGCCTTCCGGTCCGCCTCGGCGCGTTCGCGGTTCCCCTTCGCCTTCCAGGAGGCGCTTCGGGCACTGTAGAAATCGGCGGATTTCCGGTTGAGCGCGATGGCGTGGTCGTAGTCGACGATGGCTTGGTCGTGGTCGCCTTTGTGCGCCCAGGCGAGACCCAGCCCGTAGTACGCGTCGGCCAGTTTGGGATCGAGATCCACGGCCCGGTCGTAGTCGGCGATGGCGCGGTCGTCGTCGCCCTTATGCGACCAGGCGACGCCTCGGCTGTAGTAGGCGTAGGGATCGGCGCCAGCCGGATCGACGCCAATCGCCTGGGTAAAATCGGCGATGGCGCGATCGTAATCGCCGCTTTGCCCCCAGGCCGTGCCCCGGGCTAAATAGGCTCTGGCCTGTTTCGGGTCGATATCGATCGCCTGGGTGAAGTCGGCGATGGCGCGCTCGTAATTGCCCTTGGATGCCCAGGCCGCGCCCCTGTTCTGGTAAGCGTCGGCGCCATTGAAACCGAAGCTGATCGCCTGGCCGAAATCGGTGATGGCCCGGTTGTCGTCACCCTTGCCCGACCAGAAGATGCCCCGATTGTAGTAGGCAACGGCATATTTCGGATCGATATTGATCGCGTCGTCGCTGTCGGCGATGGCGCGGTCATAATCACCCTTTGCGGCCCACGCATAGGCGCGCTTGAAATAGGCTATTGCGCGCTTGTCGGCGCGCCCGGCCTTGTCCTCCACGATATGTGTGCAGGCTTCGAGCCGCCGATCGGGGTCGGTCCCATTGCCAATACAGGCTGCATAGGTCAGATTTGCGGCGATCCCCATGGCGCCCCGGAAGTCGAGGACGACGAGGCCGGCCAGCAGAAGCAACAGCGGCAGGCGCCATTTTCGCACCAGTCCTATCAACCGGCTGTCATCCGCTCGCTCGGCCATGCGCCGGTTATCCAGCGATCAGCTATCGGCCTTGTTGCGTTTGAACAGCTTTCTCAGCCAGACCAGCGGCAGAAGCAGCAGGAAGGCGCCCTTTTTCAGCACCACCAGCGCCAGCGCGATGAGGCCGACGCCCGCGGCCTTGCCGTATTTGACGCCGAGCATTGCCGCCAGCACGCCCATCGCGCCGTAGCCCGCTACCTTGTCGCCGCTGGAGAATTCAAAATAGGAGCTTCCGGCCTTCGGCTTGTAGGCGGCGGCCGACGCCTCGACGATCTTCTGCACGGATTCGGCCGCGATGTTGCCGTTCACCGGCACGATCTTCATCGGCACATAGCCCTGCCGGTCGAAGATCGAGACCGAGATGTTGATCGTCCTGTCGCCGCCCCAGTTGAGGATGTTGGCGTAGTAGAGGATGTTCTTGCCCTTATCGATCTGCGGATAGACGAGCCAGCCGTCGAAGCGGATGTCCTGTCCGACGCGCTGCGATTGCGCCTTCACCGATTCCTTGAAGCTCTCCTCGATGGAGCTGATCTCCTCGTTACGATCGCCGGAATCCCAGTCCGCCAGGCTGACATAGCCGTCCGAAACGGGCTGTTCGACCGTGAGGTTATCGATCTCCGGCGTGAAGCCGAAGATCAGCTGGTCGATCGTGCCGCACTGGTCTCGGTCCCAGCCGAACTCCTTCACCACCAGGTTGCAGCGATCCTCCGGCTTCAGGTAGATGGCGCCGCCGCCAGCCGGAGTGATTGTGCCTCTGGCGGCGCTCAGAGGCTGGGTAAAATTTTGCGGGTGATAGTCCATGTCCTCGCCATGCACTATGGCCGGCTCCGCCAGGAAGCAGGCATGCGCCACCAGGATGAAAATCAGATTTTCCCTGACCGATTTGTTCACGACCCCCTCCCAGCAACGGGACCCCAGCCTCACGCATCCGTGATCTAACGGGATTTCGAAGACAAGCACAAGTCGCAAAAGTTCTTTTTTTGTTCTTTGTGTAGACTGTGACTGCTCTACACTGCTGGTAGGGCGGCGAGCCGCTCGCTGCCGCGGCGCTACCCTCACATATCGATCATCGACCGCTTCACCCGCCCGATGATCGTGATCGCGCCTTCCAGCTCCGGCGGGGGAATGTCCAGGTAGGACGCCGGCTGGAAGGGCGGGTTGTCGTTCGGGCGCCAGCGCTTGTAGGTGGCCCGTCCCGTCTCGTCGGAAATCACGTAGCAGCCATTGGTCACCAGCCGCTTGTCGCGCAGGTTGACGAAGATGATCGAATCCGGCGGCGAGATCTTGTTCATCGACGGCCCGTCGACGCGCAGCGCGATCCACTCGCCTTCCTCGAGGTCGGCGGTGGGAATGGTCGGATAGTCGGAGAGGTTGACGACGCTGTCCTGGCTGCCGAGTTCGCCGGCGCTGATCCAGGACACGATCGGCACGTCTATGGTGACGGGCGAGGGCGCAAGGTGGACGGGCGCCGCTTCCGCGCCGTCGCCGTTGAACAGGAGCCAGCCGGGATCGACGCCGAACAGCCGGCCGTATTTCTCCGCCGCCTTGCGCGACAGCGGCCGGTTGCCGTTCTCGTGGCTGATCAGCGTGTTCTTGTTGATGTCGCGCAGCGCGCGCGCCGCATCGCTGGGCGAAGCATAGCCGGCCTGGGCTCGCGCCTGCTGCAATCTGTGCCGAGAATCCATCATCGTACAAAATGCCTGAAAATTATCGTCCAAAGTGTACGATTTCGCTTGCGTGCTTTTCGTACATAACGTACGCTTAGCGCATGAATGAGCATCCTGCAAGCATTTCCGCATTGCCCGTGATTCCGGCGCCGCCCGCCGGCGCCTTCGGGCCGCCGACGAACATCTCGGGGCCGCCCACGAGTATCTCGGGGCTGCCCACGAGTGTCTCGGGGCTTATCGACCGTTGGCAGAGCATTGGCGCTTTCGCCGCCGATGTCGGCTGCGGCTACGAGGCGGCGCGCCAGATGCGCCGGCGCGGCCGCATCGCGCCGCAGCACTGGCCGCATGTGGTCGCAGCGAGCCGCCGGCTGGGCGTTGCCGGCATCAGCTACGAATGGCTGGCCGGCCGCGCCGCTGCCCTGCAAGGGGCCGTCGCCATGCAAGGGGAGGCGGCATGAACGCGTTGCCCCCGTCTTTCCAATTCGACCCGTCTTTCCAATTCGAATCGTCCGGACTGTCCTCCTCCCCGGTCCGGCGCATTCCGGGGCGCTTGCCCCGGATCCGGCTGGACCGCCCGCACCCCGGTTCACCGGAACGGCCGGAGCCGTTCCTCCCCCGGCTCCGGCCGCCAATTCGGGCGGCACAAGCTGCATCCGCACCGAGGACGGCACCGTCATCCTGTTCGACCGGACGACGGGCCGGGCCGTGTCTGGCCTGACGCGCGCCGCGGCTGAAGCCAGGCTTCGCGAACTGGAAGGGGCCGCGCGCCCCGCCTGATCCCGACCCTTTTCCGAACCCGACCGACGGCCTCGCGGCCGAACCCTGGCGCTTGGCCTTCAGCCGAGCCCTTCGCAAGCCCATGCCCAAGCAATCAACGGAATGAGAAGATGGCAGCCTATACCGAGAAGGAAATCGACGAGATCGCCGCCTTGCTGAAGCAGGGGCTTTCGGCCTCGCGCATCGCCGGCCGCTTCAGCGCGCTGCGCGGCAGCCCCGTCTCGCGCAACGCCATCATCGGCATCGTCCACCGCAACGCCGGCTTGAGCGCCATCGGCTTCGCCAACCCCAAAGGCGGCCGCGCCGGCGGCAGGCCGAGGAAGCACGCCCGACCCGATCGTCCTGGCCGGCGGGGCAGGGTGGCGGCCGGAGGTTTGACCGAACCCGCCGCGCTTTCCAGACAGGCCGAGCTGATGGGGAACGCCGGCGCTGGAACTGCCAATCTCCCCCCTTGTGGGGGAGATGCCCGGGAGGGCAGAGGGGGGCGCTGTCCCGCCGGCGTCTCCGCTAATGAGTTCTCCGCGCAAACGGATGTCGTCGAGGCCCGTGCTGCCCCCAACCCCAAAAGACCCAAGTCCCGCAAGCCCGCGCGCACGCTGCCCCCAGCCTGGCTCGCCCTAGGCGAGCGCCAGAAATCCGAAGCGCAGCTCTACAAGCTTCCGGCGCCGCCGCCCCCGGTCAACCCTGGCCGCCAGCCGCATGTCGCGGCGATGCGCTTCCTCGATTGCTTGTTCGGCCGCTGCCGCGCCCCGCTCGACCTCGCGCTGCGCGATCCGGAGGATGATCCGCCCGGCGCGCGCCCCAGCCCCGACATGCTGTGCTGCGGGTTGCGCACCACCGGCGCACGCTCCTACTGCGCGCATCACCATGCCCGGTTTCATGGCCATCGCGGGAGGGGGATGTGAGGAGCGGGGGGAGATTGGCTAACCGCCACGGCCCCGCCGCTCCGGTCTTCCCATGAGCGGCACGATCTGGTCGAAATTCTTCTGGTCGGACTGGGAGTCCGATCCGAACCTGCGCCTTTGTTCGCTGGCTGCCCAGGGCCTGTGGATGCGCATGCTGTGCATTGCCGCATCACACGAGCCGATCGGCTATGTCGCGATCGCCGGCAAGGGACTGGAGGCGGCCGCGCTTGCCCGTCTTGCCGGTTGCGCGGAAGCCGAGCTTGGCGCGCTGCTCGGCGAGCTTGAACAAAACCGCGTCTTCTCGCGCGACCGCCACGGCCGCATCTATTCCCGGCGCATGGTAGCCGACGCCCGCAAGGCTCGGCTCGCGCGCCGCAACGGCCTCAAGGGTGGCAATCCAAGCCTTTCCAAGGAAAGGACTTTTTCGCCCTCGGATAAGCGGCGGGCGCGGGCAGGGGATAAGCGGCAGGATAGGCCCCAGAGTCCAGAAGCCATGAATCCAGAAGCCACGATTCCAACGGGAGAAAGCGCCCCGGCGTTTTCTCCCCGAACGAAGGCTGCCGCCTTCGCTTCGCGCAACAAGAAAGCATTTTCCGGACACTCATCAACACCGCAACGGCATCGCCGAAAAACCCATGTCGATGCCGCCAACGCAATCATCGAGGAGATCAATGACCGCAGCCGAATTGCAGCAGGCGGCGAAAGCCTTGGCCGCGATGTTCAGTTGCTTCCCGCAATCCGCGCTGGCTGACGCCGAGATGCAGCTGCGCGGCTATCTGGCGGCGGTGCAGGAAGCCGAGCTCGCCGACGTCCAGGCCGCCATCCAGCGCTTCATCCGCGGCGAGGCCAAGGTCGACAACGCCCAGTTCTGCCCGTCCAGCGCCCAGCTTTCGATCGAAGTGCGCGAGCGGCGGCTGATGCGGGAATTGATGGCGAAGCGGGGAGCGCAGTCACCTGTGAAGCTGGTGAAGGGATAGGCGCCAGCCAATTTCGATACGCCGGCGGGACAGCGCCCCCCCTCTGTCCTGCCGGACATCTCCCCCACGAGGGGGGAGATTGGCAGCTTCCCAGCCGCGCCTTTCCTGCAGCGTCGGCGATTGGCGAAACCCGCGAAGAGATTGATCTCCCCCCAAAGTGGGGGAGATGCCCGGCAGGGCAGAGGGGGGCGCGAAGGAACGCCGGCCTCTCCAGTTTGTCACCCCACCCCCACAAGGAACCCCACCCATGCCCCGCAAAGCCGCCAAAAAACCCCAGCCGCCGAAACTCCCCAAGGGCGAGGCCGAGCAGGTGCGCATCCGCCGCGAGGTCGGCCATGACTTCGCGCTGAAGCCCGACGCCTTCGGCCGCCAGCGCCTCACCGCCGGCACGGCCGAGGCGCGCCGCGTCTACGAGGTGTCCAACGGCGGCTACACCTCCACCGGCGGCGTCGTGCGCCTGCGCAATGTCGATCCTCTGGTCGGCATCACCTCCCTCAGCCGCCAGCAGCGCGAGGCCGGCCAGCGCTTTCGCGACGATTTCGAGCGCGCCGAGCGCCAGGGCCTGCAGCCGCAATCCTGGAGCGAGCGCGTCGACGGCGGCCGCGTCGGCGGCGGCATCCCCGACCGCGTGCTGTCAGCCGGCCGGGCGCATACCCACGCCGCCGCCGCCCTTGCCCATTGGGAGGTGGCGGAAGTGGTGCGCAAGACCTGCCTCGAAGGCCAGTCGGTGAAGGCTATCGCCGAACGCACCGGCGAGGGAAGGGATGTGGTGGTCAAGCTGCTGAAGGTCGGGCTGGATCTGCTGGCGGTGCATTACGGGATGATGGGAAGGCGGGCGGGGTGAGGCTCAGAAAGTTCTGGTTGATCGTGGGACCGCGCGGTTGCTTCGAAATTCCAGATTGCCCCCGTCGGCGCCGCCCCTCATCCGCCTGCCGGCACCTTCTCCCCGTGAACGGGGAGAAGAGGCTGCCCGCAACACCGGCGCCTGTTGTGCGACCTTTGGTGATTGGCGAAAGCCGCGGCCACAGCCCCTTTCTCCCCGTCACTATACGGGGAGAAATGCCCGGCAGGGCAATGAGGGGCGGCGCCGACCGATAGTCTTTGTCAGCGCGCCTCTAACGCGGCGCCTCAAGCGCCCTTCTTCAGCGGCTTCGGCTCTTCACTTTCGGGCCCCTTCTCCCAACCGAACACACTCCGTCCCCCCAACAAATGCGACTGGTCCATCTCGCCCGCGACAATCTCCTTCAAACTCGGCCCCGTCACATAGCGCTCCATCCGGCGTGATTCCCCATCCAGCCGCTTCAGCGCCTGCAGTTCCTCGTCGCGGCCGAGTCTCGCCTTGCTCACCGCCGATTTCAGCACCGAAATCGTCTCGTCATAGACCTTCAGCGGCACGGGGAAGGGGTGGCGGTCCTTGCCGCCGTGAGCGAGCGAGAAGCGCGCCGGGTCGGAGAAGCGGTAGGGCGCGCCGTGCACCACTTCCGAGACCATGGCCAGAGCCCGCACCGTGCGCGAGCCGACGCCGGGGACCAGCAGCAATTCAGGAAAATCCTTCGGCCCGCTTTCGATCGCCGAGGCGATGTTGCCGTGCAGGCGCCGCATGACGATGTCGCTCTCGCGCACGTCGTGATGCGCCGGCATGACGAGGTTGGGCAGCAGCGGCTGCGCGGCGGGTTCGGGCACAGGCCGCGGCTCCAGCACCGCAAGCTCGGCCAGGATCTTTTCCGGGCTCATCGTCTTCAAAAGCTCGACCTGGCTTCCGCGCGCTTTCTCCGCGCGATGGTCGGTGAGGTTGACGATCTCGCCCTGGCGCTCGCCCTCGATCGCCGCATGCGGCTGGTCGACGAAGCTCGTCAGCCCCTCGGACAGCCAGTGGTAGCGGCGCGCCTGGCGGGCGTCGCCGTTCATGCCCTGCTGCACCACCACCCAGCGCCCGTCATCGGTGACGATGAAACCGTGCAGATAGAGGTCGTAGCCGTCCTGAACGGCGGCGCTGTCCACCTTGGCGACGAGGCGGCTGGCAGTGGCAAGGGCCTCGCCGTCCATGCCGACGCGCTCGCCGATGGCCAGCAATTCGCCCGGCGTCTTGCGCGAGTGCGCGCCGCGTCCGCCACAGACATGGATGCCGAGCTCGCCCGCCATCGGGTTCAGCCCGCGCTTCAGCGCGCCGATGACGGAAGTGGTGATGCCGGAGGAATGCCAGTCCATGCCCATCACGGCGCCGAAGGACTGGAACCAGAAGGGATGCGCGAGACGCCGCAACAGCTCGTCGCGGCCGTAATGGTGGATGATCGCCTCGCACAGCACAGCGCCGAGCCTGGTCATGCGCTCGCCCAGCCATTTCGGAACCCGCCCGCCATGCAGCGGCAGGTCGGCGCTGCCGCTTCGCTGCGTCACCTGGTTTTCTCCTGAATGCCGGCGACTTAGATGGCATTTCGGCAGGGATTTGCAAGGCGAGGAAGCGGCGATCTCCCCTTGTGGGGGAGATGCCCGGGAGGGCAGAGGGGGGGCGCGACGGGACGCGGCTTATCGGTGTAGGCCGGGTACAAGGCGGCGACTTGCTAGGCAGCTGGAATGCCGACCGCTGAAATGCTGGCGGGACAGCGCCCCCCTCTGTCCTGCCGGACATCTCCCCCACAAGGGGGGAGATCAGCTAGTCGCCGGCCGCTGCTACCTAGTACCGGTAATAGTACCTATGGTGGTGTCTGTAATGGTGCCTATGGTGATGCCGATAGTGGTACATGTAGTATCGGTGGTACCTGTGGTATCGGTAGTGCCGGTAGTGCGGATAGCGCACGATATAGCCGGGGTAATAGTCGTCGTAATAGCGGTAGCCGCCATAATACGGGCCATAGTACGGGTGGTAGAACGGATAGGGCTCATAGGGGCCGACGCCGAAGCCGAAGAACACCCGCGCATCCGCCGGCGCGATCGTGGCCGCCGCCGTCGCGATGGCGACCGCCGAGGCAAGTACAAGCTTTTTCATGGCAACCTCCTCCTGAAGGTTCGCCATGACAACGCTTGAGGGGCCGAAAAGCTGCCGCAACGTCCCTCGCTTGCGCGAAAAATCAGCGGGATTGAAGGCGCGCGGGTTCCTTGTCGACCGTCATTCCATGCATGGCGGCCCGCCCCCGGCTCATTAGCCGCAGACGCGTGCTTCGCGCCAGACCCAGTGGTGATTGCGCCAATGCCTCACCATTTCGGTCCGGCATTGGCGTTGATACGCGTGCGGGTAGCGCATCACGTAGCCGCCGCCATGGCCGTCATAGGCGCCGGGGCCAGAATCGTAATAGGGGCCGCCCCAATATGGGCCGTAGAACGGATACGGACCATAGCTGTCGTAAAAGTCGCCGAAGGGGCCGAAGCCGAAATAGCCGCTGCCGGCACTGGCGAATGTTCGCGCATCCGCCGGCGTTGCCAGGGCCGCCGCCGAGGCGATGGCGATCACCGAAGCAAGTAGAAGCTTTCTCATGACAACCTCCTCCTGAAGGTTCACCGAGACAACGTCCGAGTCCCCCGAAAGGCCGCGCCGGGCGCATCGGGACAAGCAGGATTTAAAGGCTTTGCGAGGATCGGCTCGCGGTCGATCGCGCGGGACGGTTGCGGCCATCCCGCGCGATCATTCGGGACCGCTCGAATCACTCGTTAGTCGCAGACACGCACTTCTTCCACCACGCGGTGGTGGTGGCGCCAGTGTCTCACCAGCTCGATACGGCAATTGTCGCGATAATACCGGTGATGATAACGCACTACGTAACGCGGACGGTAGTAGTCGTCATCATAGACATGCCGGTAATAACGGTGCGGGTAATAGCCGTCGTAATAATCGTCATCATAACCGTTGCCGATGCCGATACCGAACTGGACGCTGCCGGCGCTGGCCGGCGCGATCGCGAACGCCGAGGCGATGGCGATCATCGAAGCAAGCAAGAGCTTTTTCATCGCTGCCTCCTTGAGGTTTCGATACGCCCCTTCGAGGTGATAACGGTTTCGTGAGGGCTGATGTTCCCTTGAAAATGCCGGCCGACATCTACCCTCATCGGAGGAGAGGCGTCGCGCGGTGTCGCAGCCTCGCCCGCGAGACTTCGCCCGATCCGCTATCTCCCCTGCCATCCAACCAGCAATCCAAGGAGTCCCCGATGACCAAGCCCACCATCGTCAAATTCGGCGCCGTCGAGAATGCCGATGGCGGCGACCTGCAGGGTTGGATCGCGGTCGAGGGCTCGCCCATCATGCAGACCGCCGTCCAGCACACCAGCGAGGACGGCAAGGTGATGTCCGGCACCTGGCGCGCGTCGCCCGGCACCTATCACGCCACCTATACCGACTATGAATTCGTCCACATGATCGCCGGCCGCATCATCATCACGCCCGATGGCGGCGCGCCGGTCGAGGTCGGTCCCGGCGACGCCTTCGTGGTCGAGGCGGATTTCAAGGGCACGTGGAAGATCCTCGAGCCGGTGACCAAGCATTTTGTCGTCGTAGTGGGGTGAGGGCGCGGCGGTGAAGCTGCCAATCTCCCCCCTCGTGGGGGAGATGGCCGGCAGGCCAGAGGGGGGCACTGTCCTGCCAACGTATCAATGCTTGGGCACTCTCCCATTTCATGGGCGAGAGCTTTATCGGGGGCGCAGCGTTCCTTCGCGCCCCCCTCTGCCCTGCCGGGCATCTCCCCCACAAGGGGGGAGATCAGCAGCTCTACCTTCCCACCTTGGAGATCACCCTCTTCTCCACCTCGGGCTCCAATGACTCCGCGAAGGGCGTCGCCATATGGTGCTGGTCGCGGAAGGCGAGCTTGCCGTCGATGAAGACGTGGCAGACGGTGGCGCCGCAGAAGCGGTCGGTGAGGTCGACGTAAGCAGCGTTGGGGATGCTGTCGACGATCTCGCGTTCCACCGCCGCCATCCTGTCGTTGGCGGCGTAGGCGCGCGTCTGGTCGCAGCGCGAGGGCGTTTCGTGGCGCCAAAGCGCCCGCGCCACGCAGGTGTCGATATCCCTGTCGTTGAACGGCACGTCGCGGATGAAGGCGACCTTGAGGCCGGCCTTGCTGAGGCTGGTGAGGGTGGAGCGCAGGCCGGCCCGCCAGTCGGCATCCTGGCGATCGGTGTCGCCGCCGCGGCCCGCCATCTTGCGCCCGCTGGTCAGCGCCAGTTCCGAGATGACCACCAGCGCCGGCCTTGCCTCGATGATCTCGGCGATCGCCTGCTCGCGCCAGCGGTCGCATTCAGAGTAGGGGCGCTTCAGCTCGGACGACCAGACGCTGATACGCGAGGCGCGGCAGGAGTTCTTCAGCCACGTCACCACCCGGTAGCCGTTTTTCCTGCCCGCCTCGATCAGCGGCGTCGACCAATGGTCGGCGTGGGAGTCGCCGAACAAGGCGATGCTGCGCTGGCCATCGCCGAACACGCAGGGTTTCGGCGTTACCGTCTCGTAGTCCTGCACGCAGCCTGCCCTGGCGCGGGCCGTGGAGGGTTCGGCCGCGCTCGCGGCGATGATGCGCTGCTGCGGATCGAGATCGCGCACGGCAAGCCTGGCATTGCCGTAGGCGGCTGCGACGCCGGTGCCGGTCAGGAGGAGGGCCGGCACCAGCGCCCGCGCCGCATTGGCCATCAGCCAGCCGTTGCGACGGATCGGGTTCTCGATGAGGTGGTAGCTGAGGCTGGACAGCGCCAGCGTCAGCGCAAGGCACAGCAATCGCCCGGCCGGCGTCAGCTCCGGCGCCAGCATGCCGGCATAGACGATCACCGGCCAGTGCCAGAGATAGATCGAATAAGACAGCTTGCCGACCCACTGCAAAGGTGGCAGCGCCAGGGCGGCGTTCACGCAATTCCCGGAAACGCGCATGGCGGTTTTCCGATCGGAATTGCGCAAACAAGGAGTGCCGTCCCTGGCGCCGGCCGCTCCCGCCTTGAGCAGAAGGACGGTGCCGGCCACCGGCACGAGCGCCAGAAAGCCGGGGAAGGGAGCGTCCTCGCTGAAGGTGAGATAAGCGACCCCGATCATCGCCAGGCCGGCCAGGCCCAACGCCCGCCCCAGCTGCGGACGCTCCTGCAGCAGCCGTGCCGGCGCCATCGATGCGAGGCCGCCGGCGGCAAATTCCCATGCGCGCAGCGGCGAAAAGTAGAACGCCCAGGGCTGCGAAACGCTCGTCAGCCAGGCGCAGAGGATGAAGGAGATGAGGCCGGTAATGCCGATCGCAAGCACGATGGCGCGCTTGCCGGGCTTCAGCCAGGCGGTCAGTATCAGCAGTGCCGGCCAGGCGAGGTAGAATTGCTCCTCGACCGACAGCGACCAGTAGTGGATGAACGGGTTGCTCGCCGCGTCATTGGCGAAATAGTCGAACGACCAGCGGATCAGCCACAGGTTGATCATATAGGCCGAGGCGAACATCGCGCCCTTGGAATAGAGCGCCTGCTCCTCCGGCGACAGGATGACCATGCCGAAGGCGAGCGTGGCGAGGATGACGAGCAGCGCCGCCGGCAGCAGGCGCCGCGCGCGCCGGGCATAGAAGCGCAGCAGGTCGACCCGGCCGGTGTCGGATATCTCGGCAACGAGATGGCGGGTGATCAAATAGCCGGAGATGACGAAGAAGATGTCGACCCCGGCGAAGCCGCCAGGCAACGCGGTCAGGCCGAAATGGAACGCGACGACACCCGCCACGGCCAGCGCTCGCAACCCTTCGATGTCGGGCCGGAATTCCTGCGCTGATGCTGACACGAATACGAACCTCGCTGTTCGTTCGTATCCCGCCTTGCGGCAAGCCTCCGCCCTCCGTGCCGATATCGCAATGCAACAAATCTAACGCAGTGCAACATAAGGGGAGGCGGCTGAGGAGCGGTGCCAAACAATGCTTCCGCGCGCTATGCCGGTGCTGCTTCCCATCAACCCCGGTACCGGCCGGCGCGGCGCCAGCGCAATCACCACGGCGCGGCTGCCACATTGGATTGGAGCGAACCTGTCGCGTTCGTCATTCTAGGGCGGAGCAAGGAGCGAAGCGACGCGGCGCAGACCCTAGAATCCATGCCGTTACGCCGGCCGTAAGATGCAGCGGTCCAGAATAGCGGCCGGTTTCGCCCTCCATGATTGCATGACCTACATGACCACGAACTGTATTTCGCCAATGCCATCCAGCGCGAGAAGTCATTGAAGCGCTGGTCCGCGCCACTGGAAGGTCGAGCCCATCGAGAAGACCAATCCGGAATGGTTCGAGCTCTTTCGTGGAATGGCTGGTGATCCTTCCGCACCGTCGAAGCGCTCATGCGTCACGGCATGGATTCTAGGGTCTGCGCGCGTCGCTTCGCTCCTTGCTCCGCCCTAGAATGACGAAGTCCGCGCGCTATGCCGGTGCTGCTTCCCAGGAAAGGCCGCACCCAGCCGCCGCAACGGAAGCGCCCCGCGATCACGCCTTCTTCAAAAACTCCGTCTTCAGCACCAGGCCCTTCACCTGCTTGGTGTTGCATTCGATCTCGCCGGGATTGCCGTTGAGGCGGATGTTCTTCACCAGCGTGCCGCGCTTGATCGTCTCGGACGTGCCCTTGACCTTGAGGTCCTTGATCAGGGTCACGGAGTCGCCATCCTTCAGCGGCGTGCCGTTACTGTCTTTCACGACGGCGTCTGTCATGGCGGGTCTTTCATCGGTTGGATGGTACCCGCCTATCGCGCCGACGAGCGGTCCGGTCAAGCCGATCACCTCGCAATCGTCACCTCGGCCTCGATCTCGACCGGGAGATCGAACGGCAGGGCGGCAACCCCGATTGCCGTGCGGGCATGGCGGCCGACCTCCGGCCCGAAGATCTCCAGGATGAGGTCGGAAAAGCCGTTCATCACCGCCGGGGTCTGGGTAAAGCCCGGCGCCGAATTGACCATGCCGTGCACGCGGCACCAGCCGGTGATCCGGTCGAGGCTTCCCAATTCCCGCTGGAGGCTGCCCAGCATCGACAGTCCGACTTTCCGTGCCGAGGCGCGCGCCTGCTCGGCCGATACGCTCTCGCCGACGGCGCCGAACGGACCGGCGAGCGAACCGTCCGGCTCCTGTGGCCCGTGGCCCGAGATATAGGCGCGCTCGCCGCGCACGTTCACCCAGGGAAAGGGCAGCACCATGCCCGGCGGCAGTTTCAAAGGCGGCGGCAACACGATGCCGAGCGCGGCAAGCTTTTCGTCGGCACCCGGCATGGCACGGCCCCCTCGCGCGGCGCCATTGCGGCGCCGGGCCGAGCTTCCCGGTTCGCCGGCCATTCGTCAAGAACCGCGTGCGCCGAAGCAGCCGGATCCGAAAAACCGACAAAAAACGTAGCCCGCGCGGACCGCGGCTTTGCGATCCACGCGGGCGGCGCCGGCCCCGCCGCCGACGCCAGCCCCCCAGCCCTCAGGCCGGCCGGGTGGCTGTTTGGTTCGGCCATTTGCCCGGCCGTTTCCTCACCGACAGGATGCCGCGAACGCGGTCACCTTGAGCCGGCTAGAACTGAATCCACAACGCCGGCGGATAGGCCTGGCCTGGATCGCCTTGCTGTGCTGTGGTTTTTTTGGTGCCGGCGGGCGCGATGCCGCCGGTGGCGTTCTGATCGAGCGGCGGCCGGGTTTTGCCGGCGCAGTTTTTCGTCTGGGTCATCAGGTGTTTCGTCTTGGCCTATTCGCGCGCCTGGTCGCCCTATTATCGCGGCCAGTTGATCAAGGGCCGGCTGTCGATCCAGCCGGGGCCGGGCCTGCATGGGCTGACGGCAACCTATAGCGAGACCTTGCCGACCGGGCCGTTGCAGCTCGGCGGCCCGGTGATGCCGGCAAAGCGGGCCCTCTATCTGCACCTCAAGGATGTCGGCGGCGACGGGCAGTTCTTTCTTTGCCTGTTTCCGCAAACGCAGCCGGTCAGCGCGCTCGGCGGCTATATGTGCGGCTCCGCCGTCATCGGCCCAGAGGCGCAGCCCTCGCTGACCCGGATCCTGCTGGTGCGGCTGCGCGACGCGGCATCCGATACCGGAACGTGGGGCGGTTACCTGCCTGCCGGCGCTTCGATCGCCGCCGACCTGGCGAGCCTCGGCATCGCGCTGGAGCGTCCGGAAGCGGTCGACCGCCAGCTCGGCGAATTCCTCGACGCCTATGGCGACGATCGCGCCATCCAGATCCCGCCGGGCGAGTTTCGCGCCATCCTCGACGTGTTCGACCGCCATTGGCTGCACGCGGGCTAAGCCGCGCCGGCCGAGTGCCGCGCGGCCGAATTGCCTCCTTGCTTGACGCGGCGGAGGCCGGGCATATGTTGCTTACCCATCTTTCGTCGTCGACCTGGCAGAGACAGCCGATGAAGAAACCGTATTGCAAACCGACGCTGGCCAGACGTGGCAGGCTTTCGGCGGTGACCGCCGCCGTGCCGTCCTCGGGCTTCTCGTTCTGAAGTCCCAAAAGTCGAGATCCAACCCAGGCACCGGCGCTTGGTTTCTAAGCAGGCAGGTTGAGGCTGGAAGCGGGACCGGCCAGGAGCGGGCGGTGCACCGCGCAGGTGCCCGCCCGTCCGGCGCCGCCGCCAAGCTGCTGAAACCCCGTCCGTCCCCAACAGCAACGGTCATGGCGTGACCAGTGGTCGCGAGGTGCCATTGGCGCGGTTTGCTGTCAACGCCGCCGGCGGGCGTCCGGAAAGCGCCTTTTGAGCCGTCTTTTCCTGCCTGGCGCGCCTTTTGCAACCATGCCGACGCCACGGCAAAGGGGCTTGAAATGGCGGAATTCCGGGCTTTTCCGGCGGCCCCTTGGCTGCTCCGGCCGTATCTGCCTATCCGCTTGAAGAGGCTGATTTTTCGACGGCCGGCGCATCGCCTTGACCCCGACTTTTTTTGGGTGCAATTCGGCAAGCGCAACATCGGCGCCGGGCGACGGCCGATCTTCGGCTCGAGACGAAATCCGACGCTTCTGTGAGACGCTTCATGATGTTCTCATGAAAGCATGGTAGGATGCTCCTGCATCGAACGGGGGAAGTTGCGATGGCCAATCGGTTGTTCGAAGTGCTTGCCAGACGGCGGTCATGGCTGGAGCGAATCCCATTGGGGCTTGTCCTCTTCCTGGCGACCCTGGTCGCCGCGCTGATGGGCGGCGCCAGCACCTGAAGCGCGCCGCCTTATTTCCGCTGTCCGATCGCCTTGAATTCGTAGGTGGGCCTGAGCTTCGTCGGCCTCGACTCTGACCCCGGCCGCTCCGTCAATGAATATGCAGAAAGTTCCCGCCCCAACACAGTGAACGGAAAAACCTCCCGGCTACTCCCGGCTGGCGGGTGCGCTGTAGCCGCGCAGGCCCGTTCCGTTGCAGGCCTGGCAGGTGACCCTTTGGCCCGGGCAATTGTCGCGCGATGCGCCCGGCGCACAGCATGTCCCGTTGGACGCCATCTGCTTCTCGCACTCGAACACCTTGCCGGCGCCCAGGCAGCGGGGGCAGGCGAACCTCCTGAATTCGTTCAAGCGAGCCTCCGGCTGTTTCACAGGCGCCCGGCAACGCGCCGACCATGCCGCGGGTTCCATCGGAGACGCGATTTGGCCCGCGCGACATTATACGTTAGTTAATGCTAATATTACAGGGCGCTGGTTTCGCGCCGTCGCGGCGGGCAGGGCGTTCGATCTCTTCCCTCGCGGGAAGATCATGCACTCCGCCCGCACACCTCCCTCACCAATCCCCGCAGCCAGCGATGCGCCGGATCGGCGTCGAGCCGCGGGTGCCACAACAGCGAGATCGTCAGCGTGGCGAGCTTCACCGGCAAGGCGAAGGTGAACAGGCCTTCGCGCAGCGTGCCGGTGTAGCGCTCCGGCACGGCGGCGATGAGGTCGGAGCCGCGGGCCAGCGCCAGCGCCTCGGCGAAGCCGCCGACCACGGTCGCGACCTTGCGCGTCAGCCCGGCGAGCTCCAGCGCGTCGTCCACCGGGCCGCGGTCGAGGCCGCGGCGCGAGATCAATATGTGGCGGCCGGCGGCGAAGCGGGCGGCGGTGATCCGGCCTTCGCTCAACGGATGGCCGGCCCGCGCGACGCCGACGAAGCGGTCGCGAAACAGCGCCTGCGCGCGCACCTCCGGCCCGGTCGAGCCGCCTACCACGCCGGTCTCCAGGTCGACTGCGCCCTCGCGCATCGGGCCGCTGTCCTTGTCGGGCTTGGGCACGAAACGCAATTGCACGCCCGGCGCCTCCTCGGCCACGCGGGCGAGCAGCGCCGGGCCGAAATTCTCGACGAAGCCGTCGCTGTTGCGCAGGGTGAAGCTGCGCGCGAGCCGCGTCAGGTCGAGCCGCTCGGCCGGCCGCAGCACCGCTTCCGCTTCCTTCACCAGCCGCCCGACCTCAGCGCCGAGCTCGACCGCGCGCGGCGTCGGCACCAGGCCGCGGCCGGCGCGTACCAGCAGCGGATCGCCGGTCGCCTGGCGTAACCTTGCCAGCGCCCGGCTCATCGCCGAGGGGCTGAGCCTAAGGCGCCGCGCGGCCCTGGCGACGCTGCCTTCGGCAAGCAGCACGTCCAGCGTGACGAGCAGGTTGAGATCGGGTCGCGACATGGCACGACCAATAGCACGGATTGGCGCGAACGACATGGCGTTTCATGCACTATTCAAGTGCAAATGCTGCGCGTTCCGCCATGTCGCCCGCACGCCTATCTTCGCCGGCAGATTCCACCGACGGAGAAGACCCATGGCCGACATTGCCGAAACCCGCGCCGCGCCCGCAAGCTCTTCGACGGCCGGCGCCATAGCCGGCCTGTCGCTCGCCATGCTCGCCTCCTCACTCGGCACCAGCATCGCCAATGTCGCGCTGCCGACCTTGAGCGTGGCTTTCGCCGCAGCCTTCCCGGCGGTGCAATGGGTAGTGCTTGCCTATCTGCTTGCCATCACCGCGCTGATCGTCAGCGTCGGGCGTCTCGGCGATCTCCTCGGCCGCCGGCCGCTGCTCGTCGCCGGCCTGGCGCTGTTCAGCGCCGCCTCGCTGGCCGCCTCGCTGGCGCCGTCGCTGCCGCTGCTGATCGCCGCGCGCGCCATGCAGGGCCTGGGCGCGGCGGTGATGATGGCGTTGGCGATAGCCCTTGTCGGCGAGACGGTGCCGAAGGAGCGCACCGGCAGCGCCATGGGCCTGCTCGGCACCATGTCGGCGATCGGCACCGCGCTCGGGCCTTCGCTCGGCGGCGTGCTGATCGCCGCTCTCGGCTGGCGCTCGATCTTCCTCGTCACCGCCGCGCTCGGCGCTGCGGCGGTGGCCGCCGCCTGGCGCTTCCTGCCGGGCGACAAAGCGGCGGGCATCGTCCGCAACCCGGGCGCCGCCCGTGGAAAGGTCCGCTTCGACCTGCCGGGCACGCTGCTGCTCGCCGCCACGCTTGCCGCCTACGCGCTGGCCATGACCATCGGGCGCGGCCATTTCGGCGGCCTGAACCTGGCGCTGCTCGGCGCCGCCATGCTTGGCGCGGCGCTCTTCGTCATCACCGAGGCAAGGGTGGCGTCGCCTCTGGTCAAGCTCGCGCTGTTGCGCGACGCGGTGCTGGCGCCGAGCCTCGCCATCAACGCGCTGGTCTCGACGGTGATGATGGCCACGCTGGTCGTCGGCCCCTTCTTCCTGTCGCGCGCGCTGGGCCTGAGCGAAGCGGCGACCGGGGCCGTGCTGTCGATCGGCCCCGTGGTTTCGGCGTTCTGCGGCATTCTTGCCGGGCGCGTCGTCGACCGCCTCGGCGCGGCGGCGATGGTCACCGCCGGCCTGGCGCTGATGGTCGCCGGCTGTCTCGCGCTGGCCGCGTTGCCGGGCGTCTTCGGCGTCGCCGGCTACGCGGCGGCGATCGTGCTGCTGACGCCGGGCTACCAGCTCTTCCAGGCGGCCAACAACACCGTCGTCATGGCCGATGTCGACGGCAACGAGCGCGGCGTGGTGTCGGGCATGCTGAGCCTGTCGCGCAATCTCGGCCTCGTCACCGGCACGGCGGCGATGGGCGCGGTATTCGCCTTCGCCGTGGGATCGAGCGATGTCGCCGGCGCGGCGCCCGAGGCCGTGGCGCATGGCATGCGCTTCACCTTTGCGGTGGCCGCCGGGCTGGTTGTGGTCGCGGTGGTGATTGCGGCGGCTGGACGAAGGAGCGCGTGATCCTCCCTTGCGATCTCAGGCTTCCGCGATCGCGTAATTTCGCCGCCGCCGGCGAAGCCTATCTTTGCCAGGCGGCGGTGCCCATTCCGCCTTAGGCCGGAGCCTCGGCTACCCCAACGACCCCCCACCGCGGCTCCGGCCTCTCTTTTCGCGCCGTGCAAGGCGCCCCGCCTGGCGCGATCCCATCCTGTCGCCGCGCCGGGGCGCCGACCAGGGCGGAACCAAAGCGGCAGGCAGCGGTTAATCCGGCGAAGGGATGATGCAGGAATTAGGAATAGATCAATGAAATCAGTGCTTCTTGCTGCCCTGGCGCTCTCTATCGCCGCACCCGCCGTCGCGTCCGCGGCCGAGGCCGACGTCATCATCAGGACGCATCACAGGCATTATTATCACCACCGCCACGCCGTCATCATCAATGACGAGGGCCACCGCCTTCATCACCGCCGCCACGGCACGGTCGCCTTCTACGACAACGGCCGGCGCGCCTATCGCCATCACCGTCCCGACACCCTGATCGTCACCGGTTCGATCCACCGGCACCATCATCGTCCGGTCGTCATCGAGGGCGGCTCCGACTACTGACAACAGCGATCGCCGATGAAGCTCCGGTCCGGCTCATGCGTCACGGCGCGCGGGCCGGACCGCCCGGTTCCCGTTCCCGTGGCCAAATTCCTTATGCCGCGCTCTGCCCCACGAACCGCCGCCGAGGCGGCGGTGCGCTTGATCCACGCCGCCGGCATTTTTGCGCAAACGAGTGCGGCCCGCGCCGCCCGTTCACCAACTTGAAACAAGATCACGCTCAAGCGCCATCGAACCGAAACACAATCGCCGCAGAACCATCGGGACTGCGCGGAGGCGCCATAAGGGGTGACGCCGCCAGTGTAATCCATCGCACAGATCGCGTCGCCGTCCTGCCGTATCCGGCACCCGACGCTCCGATCTGGCGGCGAGGAGGCTTCCGCAAATTGGCCGACTTGATGTTGCGGTGCGGCCTTCTCCCGCCGCGTCGATGAGGAGCAAGGGGTATATGGCAGCTGAAGGGCGCCCGGCCGCATGACCGACAGTCCGCAAACCGGGCTGCTGCAGCTTCGCGTGCTCGGCGATTTCCAGGTGGCGCGCGGTGGCGCGCCGCTCGAGCTGCCGCCGTCGCGCAAGACCAGGGCCCTGCTCGCCTATCTCGCCGTCACCGGCAGGCAGCATCGCCGCGAGCGGCTGTGCGAGATGTTCTGGGACGTCCCCGACGATCCGCGCGGCGCCTTGCGCTGGAGCCTCTCCAAGATACGCCAGGTGCTGGGCGACGACGAATGCGCCCTGGTCGCCGACCGCAATGCCGTCGCGCTCAAGATTGACACGGACCATGCGCGGCTGCTGCCCTTGGCAAGGGCCGATCTTTCCACGCGCCCGACCGAGGAGCTCGAAGCCGCCGTCGCCTCGATCCGCGGCGCCTTCCTTGCCGGTCTGTCGCTCGAGCGCTGCTCCGAATACGAGGCCTGGCGCCAGGCGATCGCCTGCGAGGTCGAGATCGCCGAACTTGGCATCCTGCGCGAACTGGTGGAGCGTCTTTCCGGCGAGCCGCGGCGGGCGCTGCCGCTCGCGCAGCGCCTGCACCGGCTGATTCCGGAGGACAGCGGACTGGCGAGCGAGATCGAGGCGCTCGAAGAGAAGGTGAGGGCGGCGGCCGCCCAGCCGACCGGACGCTCCGCGCAAACCGGCGCCGATGTCGCGGCCCGCTCGTCCGCGCCGGCGAGGAGCCCGATGGCCGCGCAGGATCCCGGCCGCGGCGTGCATTTCTGCAGTGCTCTCGACGGCACGAGGCTGGCCTATGCCCGCACCGGCGGCGGCCCGCCAATCCTTCGCGCGGCGCATTGGATGTCGCATCTCACCTTTGACTGGGACAGCCCGATCTGGCGGCACTGGATGGCGGAGCTGTCGCGCGAAAACCAGCTCGTGCGCTACGACGAACGCTGCAACGGGCTCTCGCAGCGGCACGTCGTCGACGTGTCGTTCGACACGATGGTCTCGGACCTCGAATGCGTGGTCGAGGCGGCCGGGCTCGATCGCTTCACGCTGCTCGGCCTCTCGCAGAGCTGCGCGGCGTCGATCGCCTATGCCATACGCCATCCCGAGAAGGTCTCGGGCATGATCCTCTATGGCGGCTACGTCAAAGGCTGGCGGGCGCGCGGCGACGCGGGCGAGATCGCGACGCGCGAGGCGATCGCGACGCTGATGCGCGAGGCCTGGGGCAAGCCGAACCCGATGTTTCGGCAGGCTTTCTGTTCCATGTTCATCCCCGGCGCCACGCACGAGCATTTCGCCTGGATGGACGATTTGATGCTGCGCACCGTTTCGCCCGACGACGCCTGGCGCCTGCAAAGCGCTTTCTCCGTCATCGACGTCAGCGATCTGCTGGCACAGGTGCGGGTGCCGACGCTGGTGCTGCACGCGCGGGAAGACAATGTTGCCCCGGTCGAATCCGGGCGCACCATGGCGGCCGGCATCCCCGGCGCGCGCTTCTTCGAGCTCGAAAGCCGCAACCATATCCTGCTCGAGGGCGAGCCCGCCTTCGACGACTTCATCGCCCATGTCCGCGCTTTCGTCGCCGAAACGGCGGGGTCGTAGACACATTTGGAGCGGTCCAGCGCTTCTATGAAAACGACCGCTGCAGACACTTCCGCGATCGCGTAATTTCGGCGCTGCGTCGAAAGCGTATGTTTGACCGGCGGCGGTACCTGTTCCGCCTTCGGCCGGTGCTTCAGCTACCCCAACGCCCCCCGCCCACTGCGGCACCGGCCGTGCCTCTCCGACCAGGCCCGAGCGTTCAGCCCTTGGCCAGCGGCACCGTGAACACCGTTGCGGTGCCGGTGAGACAAAGCTCGCCGGCTTCGTTGCGCACCGATGTCTCTAGCTTGGTGATCGGCTTGTCGGCGCGCACCTGCGTGACTTCGGCGCGGGCGGTGATCAGCTCGCCGACGCCGACCGCCTTGACGAATTTCCATGAGACTTCGAGGAATACCGAGCCAGGCCCGGGAAGATCCTCGGCGACAACGGCGTTGAGCATCCCGGAGGTGACGCCGCCCTGGACGATCAGCCTGCCGAACACCGAAGCCTCTGCGAGCGCCTTGTCGTAATGCAGCGGATTGCGGTCGCCGGTCATTTCGGTGAAAGCCACGATGTCCTCGGCCTTGGTGCGCCGCGAACGCTCGGCGAAAGCTCCGACCGGCGGGCGTCCTTTGGCGACACCGATCCATCCGTCTTTCATCACATGCGCGGTCATGGTCTTGCTCCCGTTCGGTTGCGATGGAGGTTCGAGGCGCCGCGCCTCGAGCTGCCGGCTGGCGGTTGCCGCTCGTCCTGGTTGGCCGGCACCCGATAGGCCGTCGGCCGGCCTGCAGCTGAGGCGCGGCTTGGTATCTGCCGATCGGCCAGCGACTGGACTTCCGCCTTCATCACCGCGCTGAGGCGGCGATGTATCTCGCCTACGTCGCCAAGCGTCCAGTCGAAGCTGGCGACGGCGTCGGTCGTGTCGAGGATCTGGTTGGCGACGAGGTCGCGCTCCTGCTGCCAGGCCGCGAAGGCGCCTTCCGATCCGTCCAGGATGGCGCGCGCGAGGCCTTCGGCATCGCGCAGCGCATCGGAAATGCCATGCGCGGTGATCGGGTCGCGGAAGAAGCCGGCATCGCCGACCAGTGCCCAGCCCGGGCCATAGGCCTGGCGGACGTAGCCAGGCACGCCGCGGAACATATGCAGGCGGACATCCTTCGGCGCCCGGCTCGCCTGTTCGGCAAGCGTCGGCGACAGCGCCTCCAGCACCTCCAAGCGGGCGGGCGCATGGCCGAGGCGGAAGCGCTGGTCGAACAGTCTTGTCGGCATCGAGGCGACGATGCAGGCCTGTCCGTCATTGGTCGGGATCAGCGAGCCGGCGATGCCGTCGCGGAAATACCAGTGGTAGCCGGCGCCGGGCTCGACGGGCGCGTAGCCATAGACATGCGCGGCCGAGACGCTGCCGCTTCGCAGCACCTCGGCATTGCAGCATTTCGCCACCAGCGAGCCGATGCCGTCGGCGCCGATGGCGATGTCGGCGCTCACCCGCAAGGCGGCGCGGCCGGCGCTGCGGATCTCGACGCCGCGCGCGCGCCCCTGCGTGTCGGCGAAGAGGTCGCCGACCGCCGCGTCGTGCAGGAACTCGGCGCCGGCCTTGAGCGCGGCATCGACGAGAACGCGATCGAGCACGGTGCGCCGCGGTGCGATCAGGCCAGGCAGGTTCGGCCCGCCGTCGAGCGGGATGGTGATCGCATCATCGCCATAGTGGAAGGTCGTCGTCTCGATCAAAGGCGTGCCGGCCTCGAGCAGCGGCTTAAGCAGCCCCCAGCGCGACAGCTGCACCACGGCTGGCCGCATCAGCGCATGCGTCGACAGCGTGTCCGAGCCATAGGGCCTGCGATCGATGGCCAGCACTTTCAGCCCGGCGCGGGCGAGCAGCAGGGCCGTCGAGGCGCCGGCGCAGCGCGCGCCGACGATGACGGCGTCGTAATGGGCGCGCCTGGGCGTGGGCGGAAGGGGGATCGTGGTCGATGGCATCGTCATTGTCATCAAGCTGCCTTGCGGCCATTGCGGTCGAGATGGCAGGCGATCTCGGCAGCGATCGCCTCGGCGTCGGAGCCGACGCCGCCGATGAAGTGTGAATCGCGCTTGCGCAGGAAGCGGAAGCCGAGCGCGTAGAGGCCGGGGACGCCGGTGACGCCGTCGCGGTGCGCCAGCTCGCCATCCGCGCTCAGCGCCGACGGCTCGAGCCACCCGAACGACCTTGCGTAGCCGGTCGCCCAGATCACCGTGCCGATCGATCCGTCGTTCAGCGATAAGCGGCGTTGATAGGACGAAGGCACCGCGACCGGGTCGCGGCGGATCGGCCGCGCGGCGCCGGCGAAGCGGTCGATCTCGGCGAGCAGGCGGGCCTGTTTGGCCTCCGCCGCCGCCACGCTGGCCGCAAGGTCGCCGGCAAAGGCGATCTCGCCATTGGCGATGCCGCGCACACGTCCGGTCAGCTCGACGCCCAGCGGCTGCAGCGTTGCCAGGTCGACATCGGCGCTGTCCGGTCGGCCGGCAAGTTGCAGCGAGGGCTGCCGCCTGGCGCTTTCGGCATCGGCGAGGTCGTCGGCACGCTCGGCGAGGTGGCCCGTCTCGCGCAGCCACCAGAAGATGTCCTTGGCGCGCCAGCGCCTGGGCAGCCGCGTGTGCTTGCCGACCGACAGCACCACGTGGCGGCCGGCGCGCGCCAGCTCGTCGGCGATCTGCACGCCGGACGCCGAGGCGCCGACCACGAGCACGCCGCCGGGCGGCAGCTCGCCGGGGCTGCGATACTGCGAGGCATGGATGCCGCGCGCCTCTTTCGCGCCGTCGAGCGCGAACGGGATCAGCGGCCTGTCGCAATGGCCGGTCGCCACCACGACGGCCCTGGCCGACCAGGCGCCGGTGCTTGTGTCGAGTACGAAGCCTTCGCCTGCCCGCCTGCAGGAGACGACCTCGACGCCGCATTCGACCGGCATCCGCCAGCGGCCCGCGTAGGTTTCGAGATCATGGAGGAACACGTCCCTGGTCCTGAAACCGTCGGGGTCCGGGCCGTCATAAGGCGCGCCCGGCAGCGCGTTCAGCCAGTTGGGCGTCAACAACCTGAGCGAGCGCCAGGCGTGCGTGCGCCAGCGCTCGCCGATCAGGCCGCGCTCCAGCACGACATGGTCGATGCCGGCACGGCCGAGGCAATGGCTGAGCGCAAGGCCGGCCTGGCCCGCGCCGACGATGACGACGTCTGCCCGTTTCATTGATCTGTTCCGTTGCGTTCGCGGGACGGTCCGGACGTTCGCCCGGACCGCCTTTTCAGCCCTGCGTCACTGGACGGTCTTGATCCCGACCGTCACCGGCACGCCCTTGGTCAGCACGTCGAAGACGGCCGAGCGGGCGCGCGCCTGCTCGATCAGTTGCTGGAGCTTCTCGGCCGGCGCATCGCCTTCGACCTCGAACGACACCTGGATGTTCTGGAAGCCGTTGCGCACCTCGTCCGAGATGCCGAGGATGCCACGCAGATCGATGTCGCCGTCGACAGAGCACTTGACCCGGGTGAGCTTGATGCCGCGCGCCGCGGCGATGTTGGCGACGCCCGACATCAGGCAACTCGCCAGCGCATGCAGCAGCCATTCGACCGGGGTCGGCGCGTTGTCGGCGCCGCACAGGATCGCCGGATGGTCGCTGTCGGCGTAATAGGGCTTCTCGTGCTTCTGCTCCTGGCCGGCGCCGAAGAAGCCATGCATCACGGTCTTGCTGTGCGTGCCTTCGATCCATTCGTTGTGGGCGCGGAACTGGAATTTCGCCAGCTCCGGCTGGCCGGCCACGAAGTTGATCGTCGCGATCAGGTTCGGCGTGTCGACGCCGTTGAGCGGAACGCGTGCAGGTTTGGTGTTGGGTTGCATTTGTCTTCTCCCAAAAGCTTGGTTTGCGGCTTGGTTGCCGTGACGGTTCTGTTTTGACGCCGAGGCGTTTGAGCGAGAGTGGATGCGAGCGTGGAATTTCGATGCGGACGCCGTGGAATTTGCATCGTGCGTTTCATTTGGCCGCGTTCGATTCCAACGCGGACAGCTTTCGCGCCGCAAACGCGAAAGCCCCGGCGGGCCGGGGCCTTCGCCAGCCTTCCGGCAGGCCGCCGATGCAAGTCGGCCATCCGCTTCAACCGTCCACGCCGTCGGCGTCGGCAAGCGCCTCGCGCGTGGAGGTGTAGGATGTGTAATGGTCGATCTGCGAGCGGCTGATGCCGATGTCCTTCAGCAGATGATCGGGCATGGCGCGCAGCGCGGCGCGGTCGCTGCGCAGCCGCATGGCGCAAGTGGCCAGCCGCAGCGCGCGGCCGGCGGACCCTAACAGATCGAAGCCCGCCCGGCCGTTCTTGTCGGTTGCGTGATCAAAAGTCGTCATTGCCGTCTCCATTGGTCGCGGACGCCTGCATGGGCGTCGTCAATGGGGACAATGACGCGCGGGCGAGGGAGGCAGCGTTGGAGCCGGCGTCGAAATTGCCGTGGAATCGTCGGGGAGGGTGGCGATTGGGGCGCAAGCGCCGGAGCGCTCAATCTCCCCCACAAGGGGGGAGATTGATGCCGGGACGGCTTTCGCCAATCGCCGACGATGTAGGTGGAGCAGCTTCCACCGCCATCATTGGACTTCGCCGGGCACAACCCCATATTGAATCGAAGGAGCTTTGAGCGTGAGACTCGCGCGGGTGGCCCTTCTGGCAGCGGCCTTCGTGGCCGCCGCGGTTCTTTTCCCCTTCTCCTCGGCCGGAATGGCGGCGGAGAGGGTAGCCCTCAGCATCTCGATCGACGGCGCCATCGGTCCGGCGAGCTCGCGCCAGCTCAAGGAGGCGCTCAAGGCCGCGGCTGAGCGCAATGCCGAAGTGCTCATCCTGCAGCTCGACACGCCCGGCGGCCTGGTCACCTCGATGCGCGAGATGATCGCCGATATCCTGGCCTCTCGCGTTCCCGTCATCGGCTATGTCGCGCCGGCCGGCGGCCATGCGGCAAGCGCCGGAACCTATATCCTCTACGCCACCCATGTCGCGGCGATGGCGCCCGGCACCAATCTGGGCGCTGCGACGCCGGTCGAGATCGGCGGGCTGCCCTCGCTTCCCGGCGGGGAGAAGGACAAGGACGGGAAGGACGGCGGCGGGCAACCGTCCGGCGATCCGATGATGGCCAAGGTGACCAATGACGCCGTGGCGCTCATCCGCTCGCTCGCCGAGCTGCGCGGGCGCAACGGCGACTGGGGCGAGAAGGCGGTGCGCCAGGCGGCGAGCCTGTCAGCGAGCGCCGCGCTGCAGGAGCATGTCATCGACTTCATCGCCCGCGACACCGCCGAGCTGTTGCAGCTTGCCGATGGCCGCACCGTCGACGTGGCCGGCAAGAAAGAGGTGCTGGCGACCAAGGGCCTGCCGGTCGAGACGTTGGATCCCGGCTGGTTCATCCGGCTTCTCGCCGTCATCACCGATCCGAACGTCGCCGTCCTCCTGATGCTGGTCGGCTTCTACGGCATCGTCTTCGAGGTCACGAGCCCCGGCGCGGTGGCTCCGGGCGTCATCGGCGGCATCTGCCTCGTGCTCGCCCTCTATGCGCTCGATTTGCTGCCGATCAACTATACCGGGCTCGCTCTGATGCTGCTCGGCGTCACCTTCCTCATCGTCGAGGCCTTCAATCCGACGGTCGTGCTGGGGCTCGGCGGCGTGGCCGCCTTCCTGCTCGGCGCAGCCATGCTGCTCAAGGTCGAGGGGCCGGGCTTCGCCATATCCTGGGCGATCATCGGCCCCGCCGCGGCGCTGACGCTAGGGCTCGCGCTGCTTGCCGGCAGCTACCTCTGGGCAGCGCGGCGCAATCCGCCGCGCGTCGGCGGCGATGCCATGCGCGGCCTGCCCGTGGAGATCCTCGACTGGCAAGGCGGCGAGGGCCATGTGCTGGCGCTCGGCGAACGCTGGCGGGCGAAGGCCGATGAACCGATCGCGCCGGGAGATCGCGCCGAGGTGACCGCCGTCAGCGACCTCGTGCTGACGGTGCGGCGGCGCGGTGCCGGAAACGACGGGGCAGGAAACGACGGAGCAAAGCAATGACAGTCGCCTATGTCGCCTATCTGATCCTTGCGCTTGTGGTGATCATGTTCCTGTCGGCGGCCATCCGCATCCTGAGGGAATATGAGCGCGGCGTGGTCTTCACGCTGGGCCGCTTCACCGGGGTCAAGGGGCCGGGCCTGATCATCCTCGTGCCCTTCATCCAGCAGATGGTGCGGGTGGACCTGCGCGTGGTGGTGCAGGACGTGCCGCCGCAGGACGTCATCTCGCGCGACAACGTCTCGGTGAAGGTCAACGCCGTGCTCTATTTTCGCATCGTCGATGCCGAGCGCGCGATCATCCAGGTCGAGGATTTCATGACCGCCACCAACCAGCTGGCGCAGACCACGCTGCGCTCGGTGCTCGGCAAGCACGAGCTCGACGAGATGCTGGCCGAGCGCGACCGGCTCAACAGCGACATCCAGGAGATCCTCGACCAGCGCACCGACGCCTGGGGCATCAAGGTATCCAATGTCGAGATCAAGCATGTCGACTTGAACGAAAGCATGGTCCGCGCCATCGCCAAGCAGGCCGAGGCCGAGCGGCTGCGCCGCGCCAAGGTGATCAATGCCGACGGCGAGCAGCAGGCCGCCGCAAAGCTCGTCGAGGCCGGCAGGATGCTGGCCGAGGAGCCGCAGGCCATGCAGCTGCGCTATTTCGAGGCCCTGCACGACATCGCCGGCGAGCGCTCGTCGACCGTGGTGTTCCCGCTGCCGGTGGATCTGCTGCGGCAGTTCTTGAAGGACCGGGAGAAGTAGATCGGCTGACGGGGCAGGCCGATCTCCCCAGAGGAGGGAGATCGGATATCACTTCGGCTCTTCGCCGATCGCAGGTGTGCAAAACGGATCGGTGGTCTTCCCAAGCCTCGTCGTTAAAGCGCGTCGCGCTGAAACGGATTCCGGCGACGCGCTTTAAGTCTTTGATTTGATGCATGTCGTCATCCCAGAACCGCGGCACACTTCTGGGCGACATGCATCAGAACTTGACGCTGAGGTTTGCCTTGGCTCCGTTGTCGGCGGCGTGGGCGCCGAACTGGCCGGCATAGGACAGGCCAAGTGTGGCATTGGCCGACATGTTGAGGTCGAAGCCGGCTTCGATCACCGCGCTGTCCCTGGCGACTGGAACGCCGGCAATGGTGAAGGCGTCGCCGCCGGCAAAGGCGAAGGCCGATGTCGGCGTCACATCGCCAAACGCATGGCGCCAGCCGAGCGTGCCGCGCGCGGTCGCGCTTATGCCGCCAAGCGCGACGTCGGTCGAAGCGCGCAGCCCCAGCGTGGTGAACGTGGCATTGGTGGAAGAACCGGCGCTGGTCAGCGCCGCGACACCACCCTGTTCGGTGAAGCCGTCGCTATGCACGCTGACATAGGCGAGATTGGCGAAAGGCTCGAACTTGAAGCGCGCGGCATCCGCCTTGTAAGCGAGTTCGCCGAACACCTGCGCCGTGCCGGCGTCATAGTCGGCCGACAGCGCATCCGTGAAGCCGTTGAAGGCAACGGAGCGATGTGTCGAGAGGCTGCTCCAGCTATAGGCCGCACCGGTGCGGAACGCGATCGCCCCCCAGTTGGTGCCGCCATAGAGGCCAAGATGGTAATTGTCGCTCTTGCCGGAGGAATTACGGTCGTCGGCGTTGAAGGAGGAATGGCTGTAGCCGCCGAGCAGGCCGACGCGCCAGCCGCCAACGAGCGTGTCGGCGCCGGCCAACAGGCCGCCGGTCGAGCGATCGAAGGCGGCGGCGTTGCCATCGGAATCCGTATTGCCCCAGGAGCCGAAGGCCTGGCCCCAGACCGCGAAGCGATCGGTGTCGGCGGCGACCATTTCGGGCCCGCCTTCGCCATACGCCATGACCGGCAATGCTGCAGCACCGGCATCGCCGAAGGCGGCGGCGATGCGGTTGCTGGCGGCGTCGCGGACGAAGCTGGAGTCCTCGACCAACATGCCCTTGGCCGAGGCATGGATCTCACCCGAGAGCTGGTCGAAGGCGGCCTGGGCCTCGGCGTCGGTGGCCAGGCCGGCGACGGCATTGAACAGTGATCCGGATGCCGGAATGCTGTCGAGCCCTTGGCCGGTGGCGATCTGGTTGGGCGTCAGCCCGGCATCGGCGAAGTTTTGCGTCTTCAACACATCGAGATAGGCGTTGTTGGTGTCATAGGTATCGATCACCGACAGGAACGCGGTGTTGGTGATCCCCGTCACGTCGGCGAAGTGGCCGGCCAGTCCGAGATCGGCGGTCAGCACCGTATAGTGGGAACCGAACTGCAGGCTGCCCTGTATATTGACCGCCAGCGTCGAGCCGGTGATGTCGGCGGTGCCGGAGGCATGAAGCAGATCCGACTGAGCCCCGCCGATGTCGATGGCGTAGGTCGAGCCGGCCGCCAGCGTCACATTGCCCGAAACCAGGGTGCGGTCGCCGGCGCCGCCATCCTGCATGGTCAAAAGTCCGGAATTCGACAGGGATTCGAGGCCGCTGAAGGTCGTGGTCTCGAGCAATGCGCCATTGCTGGCGGTGACGAGAGTTGCGGTGGCCGCGTTCATCAGGCTGTCGGTGCCGCCGCCGAACAGGCTGGTGCCGCCGGTTGTCCAGGTGGCATTGTTGGTCACCAGGTCGGCGTAGTCGCCAAGCTCGACCAGGCCAGTCAGCGTGCCGCCATTGATGAGCGTGGTGGCGCCGCCGGACGTCCTGATGGCCAGCGCCGCGGCCGTTTGCGCGCTGTTTCGCGTCGTGCCGGAAAGGGTGATGTCGATCGCATTGCCGGCGTTCGATTTTGCGTCGATCGCGGCGATGGCGCCTTCGACCGTGCCATTGGCGGTGATTGTGGTCGCGCCCGTGCCGACGTTGTTCGCAAAGATACCGGTCGTGCCCGAGACATTACCCGCGGTCACGTTGATCGCGCCCGCAGCACCTGCCTTGGTCTGCTGGGCGATGATGGCGGTGTTGCCGGTGGAGGTGACATCGCCGGCGTTGACCGTGACGTCACCGCCGGTGGTCAGCGCGAAGATGCCGTTGCCGGTGGTGACATTGACCGGACCAACCGTGGTCACGGTCGTCGAGCCCGAGCCGAAGTTCTCGGCATCGATGCCGAAGCGGGCGTCGAGCGAGCCGTTGGCGGTCACGTCGATGTTGCCGGTCGCCGCGGCGTTGAGGATGGCGGCCACCATGCCGGCATTGCCGGCCTGGATGCTGCCGTTGGCGACCTCGGTGAGGTTGCCCGTCAGCGACTGGCTCTGGACATCGATCGCGTCCTTGCCCACCGTCAGCG
>NZ_FOVT01000005.1 GCF_900115245.1 Mesorhizobium sp. NFR06 | reverse complement strand
GACAGAAGCTCGCGAACCTCGAGCTCGACCAGCTCCAGCAGCTCGGCGTCGTCGACCTGGTCGACCTTGTTGAGGAACACCACGATCGACGGCACGCCGACCTGGCGGGCCAGCAGGATGTGCTCGCGGGTCTGCGGCATCGGGCCGTCGGCGGCCGACACCACCAGGATCGCGCCGTCCATCTGCGCGGCGCCGGTGATCATGTTCTTCACATAGTCGGCGTGGCCGGGGCAGTCGACATGGGCGTAGTGACGGTTGGCCGTCTCATACTCGACATGCGCCGTCGAAATGGTGATGCCGCGCGCCTTCTCTTCCGGCGCCGCGTCGATCTGGTCATAGCGCTTGTATTCGCCAAAAAACTTCGTGATCGCCGCCGTCAGCGACGTCTTGCCATGATCGACGTGGCCGATCGTGCCAATGTTCACATGCGGCTTGGTGCGCTCGAATTTACCTTTTGCCATAGTCTCTTTCCTTGGACGGCCTTGACCTTCAGTTCAGTCGAATGCGGGGCGATTAGCGACAACGGCCGAAAAACACAAGTGCCTTGTGGCTGAGCGGATTCCCGCTCGACCGAACCGATGGTCGATTTCAGTGGGATGTGGCGCGGATATAGGGATGCCGCGTGCGCAATCAAAGGCTCCGGGGCTGGCCCATTGCCGCCGCGGCGCCGCTCTGATCTTGTTCGCCGCATGCAGTTCATTCCAGCAAATATCCGCGGTCCGCTGTTCATGATCGTCTCGACGGGGTCCTATCTCGTCAACGACACGATGATGAAGCTCGCGACCGCCGGGCTGCCGCCCTATGAAGTGCTCCTGCTGCGCGGCGCGGCCGCCACGCTCTGGGGCGTGCCGCTGCTTTTGATGCTGGGTTATGCAAGGCAGGTCCCCCTGCTCTTCGAGCGCAAGGTGCTGCGCCGGAACCTGTTCGAGCTCCTGGCGATCCTCTGCTATGTGGTCGCCTTGGCCAACATGCAGATCGCGGATTCCACCGCGCTCGGACAGGTCACGCCGCTCATCGTGCTCGTCGGCTCCTCGATGGTGTTCGGCGAAAGGATCGGTGCCACGCGCATGGCGCTGATCGGTCTTGGCTTTGTCGGGGCGCTCATGGTGGCGCAGCCTACCATGCAGGGCATTTCGGTCTATGCCCTGCTGGCGCTCGGCAATGCGGCCTTCGCGGCGGTGCGAGACCTTGCCGGCCGCAAGGTCGGCGCTGACGTGCCCGGCATGATCGTTGCCATATCCGCGGTCGTGGTGGTGCTCATCGGCTCAGGCGCTGCGCACCTTGTCTCGGAGCGATGGGTGATGCCCGAGGGACGTCATTTGCTTCTGATAGCGGGAGCCGGGCTCTTCCTGATCTTCGGCCATTTCTTCATCTTCATGGCTTACAGGATCGGGCCGACGAGCGCGGTCGCGCCCTTCTATTACTGCTTCACCGTCTGGGCGGTGATTTCCGGCTTGCTGGTGTTCGGACAGTTTCCCAACGCGCTTGCCGTCTGCGGCATCCTGCTGGTGATGGCCAGCGGCCTGGCGATCGTCTCGCTCGACGAAAGAAGGCGCCGACTGGCCATGGTCGCCTGATGACGTAAACCCAGCCCAGGCCGGTCCCCGCAGACCGACCTCAGCCGAACGACGGACATTCGCCTTCGCGCTACAGCGTGCGCTTGCCGGAAAACTGGTGATACGCCCAGAGCACGACGACCGAGCCAATCACGGCCACGATCAGGCTGTAGATGTTGAGGCCGGTGACGCCCGATGCACCGAAGGCGCTGAAGATCACGCCGCCGACGATGGCCCCGACGATGCCGAGCACGATATCCATGATCATGCCCTGACCGGTCTTGTTGACGATCTTGCTGCCGATGAACCCGGCGACGATGCCGAGAATGATCCAGCTGATGATGCCCATAGTTCCCTCCAAATTCCCCCGCTGTCCCAATCATTTTCATATGATTGTCAAAAGCTCAAGGCAGGTTGAAATTCCGCCCGTTTGCGCCATTCTGGAGCCAGGCGGACTTGGCTTGACAAGGAGATCCACGATGGGCCTTTTCGACAATGCCGTTCCGGGCGGCAATATCACCAAACCCCTGATGATCGCGCTCGGCGCGCTGCTGGTCGGCAAGATGCTGAGCGGCAGAAGCGAAGATCCGGCCGCGCCGCAAGCGCCGGCGCCGACGCCCGCGGGAACCGACGCCTCGGCCGATGGCGGGCTGCTCGGCGGTCTCGGCGGCCTGCTCGACAAGCTGAAGGACGCCGGCCATGGCAACGTCGCCGACTCCTGGGTTGGCACCGGTCAGAACCAGCCGATCAACGCCAATGATCTCGGCTCCGCGCTTGGGCCGGCGGTGATCCGCGAGATCGCACAGCGCACAGGCCTCAACGAGCAGGAACTGCTGCAGCAACTCTCCACGGCGCTGCCCGGCATCGTCGACAAGCTGACGCCGAACGGCCAGGTGCCGCAGAACCATCAGGTCGCCTCGGCCTTCAACAGCTAGGCGGCTGGACGAAATGGAAACGCTGCGGGCCACGGCGCGCGGCGTTTTCTTTGGAGCATGCGAGGAGGAAATCTGGAGCGGGTAGCGGGAATCGAACCCGCATATTCAGCTTGGAAGGCTGCTGCTCTACCACTGAGCTATACCCGCGCCTTACACTGAAGTACCGGATTCACCCGAAAAGCGCCATGCACTTTCGGTCCGAGACTTTCGTTTCAGGGCATCCGGTCCGGCAGTGGTGGAGAGGGTTGGATTCGAACCAACGTAGGCTAAGCCAACGGATTTACAGTCCGTCCCCTTTAACCACTCGGGCACCTCTCCAGTCTGCCGCCGGAGCCATGCAACGAGGCATTCGCGCCGATCCGGAGCCCGAGTAAGGATCTTCTCCGAAATCAGCGAAGCGCCTTATGGCGGCAAGGCCGGTGGGTGTCAACCGGCGTTACGAGGGTTTTTCGAGGATGTTCGGCATTCATTTCGGCAGCCCATATCCTTAGCCGGGCAGGACGGCTATAGAGGCCGGCATGAGCGACGATAAAAGCAACAAGCCCGGCACGCGCAAGGACACCCACTACGCCAAACTGCGGCGCGCGCACCGCGACCAAAAGGCGGGCGGTGCCCCGGCATTCCGGCCTCGTCACCCTGTGCCGCCGGGCGAAGCCCCCGGCGACGGGCTGGTGCGGCTTTATGGCCTGCACACGGTGCGCGCGGCGCTCGACAACCCGCGGCGCAAGGTCAGGAAAATGCTGGTCACACGCAACGCCGCCGAACGGCTGGCGATCGGCGATCTCGCAGCCCTGCCGTTCAAGGCCGAACTGGTCGAGCCGAAGGACATCGACCGCATCACCGGGTCGGACGCCGTGCATCAGGGCGTGCTGATCGAAGCCGAGCCGCTCAGGCCGAAGCGCCTCGACGCGCTCGGCGACACCAGGCTGGTGCTGGTGCTGGACCAGGTGACCGACCCGCACAATGTCGGCGCCATCCTGCGTTCCGCGGTCGCCTTCGGCGCCGGTGCGCTGATCACCACCGCCCGCCACAGCCCGCAGGAATCCGGTGTGCTGGCGAAATCAGCCTCCGGCGCGCTGGAGCATATCGACCAGATCGAGGTGAAGAACCTCGCCGATGCGCTGGGACAGTTGCACGAAGCCGGCTTCCAGACCATCGGGCTCGATTCCGAAGGGCCGGCCGAGCTCGAACAGACCTTCGGCGGCGCGAAAATCGCGCTGGTGCTGGGCGCGGAAGGCAAGGGCCTGCGCCAGAAGACCCGCGAGACGGTGACCGCGCTCGCCCGCCTGGACATGCCAGGCGCCATCCACTCGCTCAACGTGTCGAACGCGGCGGCGGTCAGCCTCTACGCGGCGAACGCATTTCTGAAGCGCTGAGCCCGGACCAGGGCTTGGGCACCGAAGCGAAAACGGGTTCCGGCGAGCAACGCAGGAACCCGTTCTCTGACAGGAAAAGAGCAGGCGGCGTGGGAACGTTGAGCCGCCTACTCCTGACCTAAGCCGCCTTGCCCTTGGCTTTCGTTGCTCCATCGCCAACCTCATGCGCCGCCATGCGCTCCAGCGCCCTGACCAGCGCCGAGTGATCTTCCTTGGCCCCGCCATTGGCGGCGCAGGAATTGAACAGCTGCTGCGTGGTCGAGGTGTTGGGCAACGAGACGCCAAGCGCCTTCGCGCCTTCCAGCGCCAGATTGAGGTCCTTCTGGTGCAATTCGATACGGAAGCCCGGCGCGAAGGTGCGTTTGATCATGCGCTCGCCATGCACTTCCAGGATGCGCGAGGCGGCAAGTCCGCCCATCAGCGCCTGCCTGACCTTGGCGGGATCGGCGCCGGCCTTGGAGGCGAAAACGAGCGCCTCTCCGACGGCTTCGATGGTGAGCGCAACGACGATCTGGTTGGCGACCTTGGTCGTCTGACCGACGCCGTTCGGGCCTACCAGGGTGATGTTCTTGCCCATCTTATCGAATACCGGTTTCGCGCGCTCGAAGGCCTTTTCCTCGCCGCCGACCATGATGGTGAGCGAGGCCGCCTTGGCCCCGACCTCGCCGCCGGAGACCGGGGCGTCGAGATAATCGCAGCCGAGATCGTTGATCTTCCTGGCGAATTCCTTGGTTTCGATCGGCGAGATCGAGCTCATGTCGATGACGAGCTTGCCCTTGGACAGGCCCAAGGCGACGCCGTTCTCGCCGAACAGCACATCGGCGACCTGCGGCGTGTCCGGGACCATGGTGATGATGATGTCGGCCGCCTTGGCCACCGTGTCGTGGCCGGTGACGGTCTTCAGCCCCTTGGCGAGCAGGTCTGCCGGCGGCTTGGAGCGATGGTCGCTGGCGACGACCGCATAGCCGGCGTCGAGCAGATGCCCCGCCATCGGCGCGCCCATAATGCCCAGTCCGATGAAACCGATGGTCTCCATTTGTATCTCCATCAATTTATCGAGGTCGCGTTCCTTCGCGCCCCCCTCTGGCCTGCCGGCCATCTCCCCCACAGGTGGGGAGATTGGAAGCTTCGTCGCCGGCCCTAAGCGGCAGCGCTCCCCTGCCCGGCGAACTCTTTGAACCAGCCGAGCCCGGCTTCGGTGCCGGACTTCGGCTTGTATTCGGCGCCGACCCAGCCGGAATAGCCGAGGCGGTCGATGTGGTCGTAGAGGAAAGGATAGTTGATCTCGCCCGTCCCCGGCTCGTGACGGCCGGGATTGTCCGCAAGCTGGATATGCGCGATGCGGCCGAGGTTCGCCTCGATGGTGCGGGCGAGATCCCCCTCCATGATCTGCATGTGGTAGATATCGTATTGCAAATAGATGTTCTTCGAGCCGATGCGATCGATCAGCGCCAGCGCCTGGTCGGAATGGTTCAGGAAGAAGCCGGGGATATCGCGGGTGTTGATCGGCTCGATCAACAGCCTGATGCCGGCCTGCTCCAGTTTCTCGGCCGCGAAGGCGAGGTTTTCGGCAAAAACGTTTTCCAGCACGGTTCGGTCGGCGCCCTGTGGCGCGATGCCGGCCAGGCAGTTGATCTGCTCGCAACCCAGGGCGTGAGCGTAACTGATCGCCTTGGCGACACCCTGGCGGAACTCCGGCACACGGTCTGGGAGCACGGCAATGCCGCGCTCGCCCTTCGCCCAGTCGCCGGCCGGCAGGTTGAAGAGAACCTGGTTGAGGCCGTTCTTCTTGAGGCGCGCGGCGACGACATCGGGCGCATGGTCGTAGGGGCCGATATACTCGACGCCCTTGAAGCCGGCACGTGCCGCGGCATCGAAGCGGTCGAGGAACTCGTGCTCGCCGAAGAGCATCGAAAGATTGGCTGAAAAACGCGGCATTCTTTCTCTCCTTCCTGTTCTGCCTAAGCGTATTGAGGCTCAGGTCAGGCAGCAGGTCTAGTCCAACATCATGATGGCCGTCGGCGCATCCTCATTGCGTTCGGCAAGTTCCTCGAATTCCGTGATCTTGTCGATTTCCGTGCCCATGGAAATGTTGGTGACGCGCTCGAGGATGAATTCGAGCACGACCGGAACCTGATGCTCCTTCATCAGCCGCCGGGCCTCCTTGAAAGCGGCGGCAAACTCCTCCGGTTTGCGCACGCGGACCGCCTTGCAGCCCATCGCCTCGGCGACCGCGACATGGTCGACGCCGTAGCCTGCCTCCGGATCGCCCACCCGGTTGACGTTCTCGAAGGCAAGGCTCACCTCGTAATCCATCGAAAAGCCGCGCTGCGCCTGGCGGATCAGGCCGAGATAGGCATTGTTCACGACGACGTGGATGTAAGGCAGCTTGTGCTGCGCGCCGACCGCCAGTTCCTCGATCATGAACTGGAAGTCGTAGTCGCCGGAAAGCGCGACGATATCGCGATCGGGATCGGCGGCGCGCACGCCGAGCGCCGCCGGCAGCGTCCAGCCGAGCGGGCCGGCCTGACCGCAATTGATCCAGTTGCGCGGCTTGTAGACATGCAGGAACTGCGCGCCGGCGATCTGCGACAGGCCGATGGTGGTGACATAGGTGGTTTCGCGGGCGAACGCCTTGTTCATCTCCTCATAGACGCGCTGCGGCTTCAGCGGCACCTGCTCGAAATGCGTCTTGCGCTTCATCGTCTTCTTGCGCTGTTGGCATTCCCTGGCCCAGCCGGACCAGTCGCGCAGCTTGCCTGCCGTGCGCCATTCCGTGGCGACGTCGAGCAATATCTTCAGCGCGGCGCCGGCATCCGAGACCAGGCCGAGATCCGGCGCGAAGACGCGGCCGATCTGGGTGGGTTCGATGTCGACATGGATGAATTTCTTGCCCTTGGTGTAGACGTCGACCGAGCCGGTGTGGCGGTTGGCCCAGCGGTTGCCGATGCCGAAGACGAAGTCCGATGCCAGCATCGTCGCGTTGCCGTAGAGATGCGAGGTCTGCAGGCCGCACATGCCGGCCATCAGCCAATGGTCGTCGGGGATCGCGCCCCAGCCCATCAGCGTCGGGATGACCGGCACGCCGGTGACTTCTGCGAACTCGATCAAAAGGTCCGAAGCATCGGCATTGATGATGCCGCCACCGGCCACGATCAGCGGCCGTTCCGCTTCGTTGAGCATCGCCAGCGCCTTCTCGGCCTGGGCGCGCGTGATCGCCGGCTTGAAGACGGAGAGCGGCTCGTAGGCCTCGATGTCGAACTCGATCTCGGCAAGCTGAACATCGAGCGGCAGGTCGATCAGCACCGGTCCCGGCCGCGAGGAGCGCATCAGGTGGAACGCCTTCTGCAGCGCCATCGGCACCAGATAGGGCTCCATGACCGTGACCGCCCATTTGGCAACGGGCGCTGCGATCGAAGCGATGTCGACGGCCTGGAAATCTTCCTTGTTGAGGCGCGCGCGCGGCGCCTGGCCGGTGATGCAAAGGATGGGGATCGAATCCGCCGAGGCCGAATAGAGGCCGGTGATCATGTCGGTGCCGGCCGGACCCGAGGTGCCGATGCAGAGTCCGATATTGCCGGCCTTGGCCCGCGTAAAGCCTTCGGCCATGTGCGAGGCGCCTTCGACATGGCGCGCCAGAACGTGGCGAACGGTGCCGCGCGCCTTCAGCGCCGAATAGAGCGGGTTGATCGCCGCGCCCGGCACGCCGAAGGCATTGGTGATGCCTTCCTTTTCGAGAACGAGAACCGCCGCATCGACAGCGCGCATCCTGGCCATGGCAAGCCTCCATTTCGTTGGTCGGCTTGAGAATGCCAGCGCGCTCTCAATTTTTCAATTTTTTCAGAATATTTTTTCATTTCGAGAAAACGGCTTTTAGCAATTGATTTTCCGTCATTTTCCGTTTTCCAGAAAATCGCTCCGCCACATCGATGAAAAACTTTTCCATTGCGTCTCGCCAGAAATCAGCGAAAGTGCACGGCATGGAAAACACCGAGAAACGCCAGCGCGGCCGGCCGCGCGCCTTCAATGGTCCATCCGAAGCGGCGTCGGTGCAGTCGCTCGATAGGGCGCTGCGGATTCTCGCGATCGTCGCCGAGGCCAGCGGCTTGTCACTGAGTGAAATTGCGGCGCAAAGCGGCATTGCCGCCTCCACAGCTTATCGCATGCTGACGACGCTGGAAAATCACGGCATGGTCGAGTTCGATACGACCGACCAGCTCTGGTCGGTCGGCGTCGAGACCTACCGCATGGGCGCGGCCTTCCTGCGCCGGCGCAAGCTTGTCGACCGCGCCCGCATCGTCATGCAGGAGCTGATGGAAAGGACCGGCGAAACCGCCAATCTCGGTGTCGCCGAAGACGATTGCGTCGTCTTCGTCAGCCAGGTCGAGACGCATCAGGCGATCCGCGCCTTCTTCCGTCCGGGCACGCGGAGCCCCTTCCATGCCTCGGGCATCGGCAAGGCCGTGCTGGCGCATCTCGAGCCGGAACGGGTCGCCGCCATCCTGCGCAAGGCAGGCCTGCAGCGCTACACCGACAAGACGCTTTCCGACATCTCCGCGCTCGCCCACGATCTGGCGACCATCAAGCATCGCGGCTGGTCGGTCGACGACGAGGAGCGCCACCCCGGCATGCGCTGCGTGGCCGCCGCCATCTTCGACGAGTATGGCGAGCCGATCGGCGGCGTTTCGGTGTCCGGCCCGACGGTGCGGGTCACGCCCGAGCGGCTGGCAGAGATCGGTCCGATGGTGCGCGACGCCGCGGGGGAAGTGACGAAAATGATCGGCGGCGTGAGAGCAGGCTGATCAAGACCACTTTGTTTTGCGCATGGTCCTTTCCGAACCGGAGGTCAGCGAGGCAAAAATCCGAGCCGATTTTTCGGAGTCATGCGCCGGGCAGCGCACTCTTGGCTGCTATGTCGAAGAAATCGAGCAGGATCGCCAGCCCGACGCCACAGGCCGCCAAGATGAGGCCGGTGATGAATATCCGACTGGCGCGATCATGAATGCTTCGCTGCAGGGATTTGATGTCGAGCAGAATGGCAAGCGCCCGCATCTGCAGCGCAATACCGACTAAGATCGGCAGGACGGCAATCAGATGGTAGGTCTGCCACGGGATCGGGTTTGCCGCCCAATGAGTGATGAAGCCTAGCGAAAACGCAAGCAGGATGCCGACGATGGTGATGGTGCCGTTGCGGAAAACCGGTTCGACCCGTTCTTCCTTGGGATCCTGGTTGTCCAAGCTACCCTCCCCCCTCGACTGGCGCGTCAAAGCCAGACTAAACGCTTGTAAAATTGCTGTACATCGTTGGTTGCTCAAATGGAGCCGACCGGCCACAGCATCGCTGGACGCCCGACTTGACCGTCTTGCCGCGGCATTCGAATGCATGCGAAAGGGCACGGATGCGGAAAACTGTTTACCTCCTATCCGCCGCTTCCCTTTGCGGATGCGTGGCGGCGGCACCGCCGCCGGATGCCGGCGGCCAGCGTGTCGATCCCATGCCGATGTCGCTGGCCCTGGAGGAGATCATCACAACAGGTGTCCGCCAGCATCTGAAAAACCCTCTGGGCGCGAGGTTCGGGGCGATGCTGGCCGGCGAGCGGACGCTGAACGGACGCCAGGAGATCGTGGTGTGCGGCTCTGTCGATGACAAAGACGCTGCCAACGGCACAGGCGGCGACAAACCTTTCATTGCCAGGATCTACCCGGACGCCGGGAATAGCTTCGACCTCGTCGCGATGGGCGACGAAAGGCCGGATAGCGGGATTCTCGTCGGCGACGCCTGCCGCATGGCCGGACTGTCGATCGAGTCGAAGAAATCGTAACCGATCAAACGGACGAAAAAGGGGCCGCGCAGCCCCCTCTTCTGGATTGCCGAGACGGTCGCCCTCGTTTTTAGAGGTGGCAATAATGCGGGTAGCCGTCATAGCCGATGTAGGTGTTCGAACCCGGATCATAGCTGGCGTAGCGGGCCATGCAGCGACGGACGTGCCAGGACCCTTCGTAACCGTCGTCCTCGACATAGACGGTGCGGGGCTGCTGCTGGGCGAGCAGGCTGCCGAGAACGAAACCGCCGACGCCGGCGGCGATGCCGATGCCGAGTTCGCGGCGATGATGGTGGTCGTGGGCGGCCGAAGGCTGGACGGTGCCGACGAGCGAGCCGGCGGCGACGGTGGTGGCGATGAGGCCGGAAACGATGGTGCGCTTGAGCATGACGATCTCCTGGTTTCAGTGGAGAGGCGAACCATCCGCCTCTTGATCATGGGTCGCGGCGGGCCGGAGAAAGGTTCGAAGATTTTTTGATTTTTTCGCGAGCGACTTTCCAGGCCTTTTCTCCCGCCTCCGGTTGCCTATCGCCTTCTCGTCAAAAGAAGATGATCACCTTGCCGTGGTGGTGGTGATTGTGGTGCCACGGCCACCGGGCATGTGATGATGGTGGTGATGGCGAATGTGAATAGTGAATGGGTCAAAAGGCGTCCGCCCTTCACCATTCACTCCCTTACCCCATCCCCATCACATGGCGCAGCCAGAAGGCGAGCACGATGAAGCCGATGAAGGTGGCGACGCCGGTCCAGTCGATATTGGCCTTCTTCAGGTCGCTGATGGCCTTTACCAGCAGAAGCCAGGTCACGACGATGAGCGGCAGGATGATGACGAATCTGATCATGCGGCACCTCGTATGGTGCGATTGCACCTGAAGAGAAATGTAGGAAGCGGCACGCCGCATTTCAGCAGGCCGGCTAAGCAGCTCGATCCATTGGCAATCCAAAACGGAGTTTTGTCTTTACTGGCGCACCAAATGTGCTACCGGAGCGCTGTGCCCTTGTAGCTCAGCTGGTAGAGCAGCGGTTTTGTAAACCGAAGGTCGCGGGTTCGATCCCTGCCGGGGGCACCATCCTTCGCTCTTCGAGCTTCGGATGGCAGGCCACCCCTTCGCTCTTCGGGCTTCGGATGACAGGCCACCCGAAGATCGTTAGACGAAGATGTGTCCTCCGACGCCTGGCCGAAGGAGGATTGCTGACGGCTCGAGCCAAATTCGGCCGAGGCGCGAAACTCAGCCGTATTCGAAGAGCTGACCTCTGCTCCTACTGAAAGGCAGACGCGATCTGCTCAGTCGCCGCGGCTCTGTCGAACGTGTTTCTCACCCGGACGGATTTGTAGACATAGACGACCCAAATCCCGGTCGCTGCAAACGATGCGATGACTGTGACCATCATATCTCCTGCCAGGATCCGGCTGATTGAAACGCCGAGAACGGTCGAAGTCCAAACAGCATCGAGGACGAACACGACGGGAATCGCAATCCACTGGTAAAGGAACAGCCGCTTGAAGCGAGGGCTACGCCGCAGCATTGCGAACAGAGCGACCACCTGAAGCACCGCAAACGCCAGCAACAGCACGATTTCGCCACAGACGGCCAAAGGGCCGTTGGGCAGCGGCATGAGCTGCTGGTAACCCTCGCTCGAGGAGAAAAGCTCAGTCAGCGTGCGGAACGGCGACAAGACCTGCCCGATTGCCAGGAGCATGAGCCAACCGCCAAACCCTACCAAGCCGTTCGGATTCGCTGACGGCTTGATCGCCGAGCGAACAGCAAAGAAAACAGGCACGCCGATCAGCAGCAGCACGATCGCCCAGTGCCAGATAGAAAACGTCCCCATTCAATCCTCCCCCTGCATTCTACTTTAGATTGTAACAGATTTCAATCTCAACTCAAGGGACAATCTCGGGAAGTAAAGCGCCTTCGCGGTCCAGGCGGCAAAGTCGCCCGATAGCCGAAAAGGCAGAGCAGGCTTCGAACCCAGCCCTGCCGGCAAGAGCCACCGCCCTATATTCCAGCAAGATGCTGTTCCGGCAGGATGCTGCCATGTCGCGCACACTGATCGTCGTTGGCCTCAGCATAATTGCTATGGGCCTGCTGTGGCCCTGGCTGACCCGGATCGGCCTTGGCAGGCTTCCCGGCGATATCGTGATCGAGCGCGAGAACTTCAGGCTCTACGTTTCCATCACCACGGGAATACTGATCAGTATCGTGCTCTCAGCCATCCTATGGTTGATCAATCGCTAGGGGCACGTTCTTCTGCTCGCTCCTGGCGTCACGCCCCCGATCGCCGCCACCAAGATCCGGTTCTGCCGCCTGATCGCCGCCCGCAGCTCCGGTATCCTCGCCTCGTCGTGTTTCACGAACTCGATGAACATCATGTTCATGTTGTTGAAGATGAGCTCGCCCACCGCCGGGCCGTCAATGTCTGGGCGCACGAGGCCGATCTCCTGCAGGCGTGCGATGAGCGCCCTTATCTGCTCGGTCAGCGCGCGGTCGAGCCCGGTGTAGGCCAGGCCGAAAGGGCTGTCGGGCAGTTGCGTCGAGATTGCCATTGCCTGCCGCCACATCTCCTTGCTCAGGTAATTGAGCGAGTGCTCGATATAGATGCCGATGAGCGTATCCAGCGCGTCGCCGACATTGGCCGGCGGGCTGGCTACCACCCCTCGCCCGGCATTCAGCACCTCGTTGACTTCGAGGGACACGATGGCGCCGAGAATGTCGCCCTTGTTCTGGTAGTAGTTGTAGATGGTTCCGATCGACACTTCCGCCTGCGCGGCGATCGCCTCGATCTTGGCGCCTTCATAGCCGACCTCGCGGAACAGCTCTGCCGCCGCCTCGATGATGCGGCGGTGCCGGTCCGCTTTCTGCCTCTCGCGCAATCCGCTCATATCGGTCCCTTTGCCAGAAAATCATAATTGACTCAATTTTAGAATTGGTTCAAGTTTTCTCCAACAAGCCAGCAAGGCAGGGAGAACACTCGATGACTACCAATGCCCGGAATCCGCTTTCCACTTTGAAGTCCAGCCTCGCCGGCGCCTGCGCGGCCGTGGCGCTGCTCATCGCGGCGGGTGGCGCCAAGGCCGCCGATCTGAACGCGCTGATCTGGTGCGATCACTCCGATCCGGCGCTGCTGCAGCCCTTCGAGGAGGCCAACAACGTCAAGGTCAACGTCAAGGAGTTCGAGGGCACCGGCGCGGGGCTTGCCATCGTCGACCAATCGCAGCCCGGCGACTGGGACGTGATGGTGATCGATTCCATCGACGTGCCGCGCGGCGTCGAGAAAGGCCTGTTCGAGCCGCTTCCCGAGGACAAACTGCCCTTCGCCGACCTCTTCCCTGAAGTGAAGATGGACAAGTCCACCATCGTCGACGGCAAGCGCTACGGCATCACCGAAAAGTTCGGCTACAACACGATCGGCTTCAACAAGACCAAGGTTGATCCGGCCGACATGCAGTCGCTGGCCTCGCTGACCAGCGATAAATACAAGGGCAAGATCGCCATCTACGATTACTACTTGCCGGTCATCGGCATGGCGGCTTTGGCCATCGGCAAGAAGACGGCTGACCTCACCGAAGCCGACCTGCCGGCGCTGAAGGCCGAGCTGCTCAAGATGAAGACCAATGCCAAGCTGGTCGGCGAGGTCACCGCCAGCCAGACCGCCTTGGCGACCGGCGAGGTCGACATACTGGTCGGCGGCGGTGAGTGGGTCACGGCGGGCCTTGCCAAGGAAAACCCGGCGCTCGACTTCTCGATCCCGAAAGAGGGCGCGGTGCTGTGGTCGCAGTCGCTCGCCATGTTCAAGGATTCCAAGAACAAGGACATGGCGCTGAAATTCATCGAGTACATCATGAGCCCGGAAGGCCAGGCGCGGCTTGCGACCTCGTCCTGCTACTGGGGCATGCCGTCGAACAAGAAGGCTGCGCTCACCGACGACCAGAAGAAGATTCTGCGCTTCGACGAGCAGCCGGGCTTCCTCGCCCGGGCCCAGGCCTATCCGGCGCCGAGCGCCGATCTCGACAAGAAGATGCAGGATATGTGGACCGCAATGCTGCAGGCGCAGTAAATCGGCCGATGAGCGTTGCAGGAGACAATTCGCGTGCCCTGCCCTGGGCGCTGGTCACGCCGGCGCTGGCATGGACGCTTCTCTTCTTCGTGCTGCCCTTCATCGCCATGGGGCTGTCGAGCCTGACGGCGCATGAAGGCGGCGCCTTCACGCTGGCCAATTACAGCCAGTTCTTCACCGACCCATCCTACTGGCGCGCGATGGTGAACTCGCTGGAGGTGACGGCGATCGTCACCGCCGTCTCGATCCTGCTCGCCTACCCGTTCGCCTGGATCCTCGCCGAGATGGTGCCGGAACGCTGGCAGCGGCTGGCGCTGATGCTGGCCGTGCTGCCGTTCTGGACGTCCTATGTCGTGCGCTCCTATTCGTGGCTGCTGGTGCTGGCGCAGAACGGCGTCATCAACCGGGCGTTGACCGACATCGGCCTGATCGGCGAACCACTGCAGCTCGCCAATACCCGCTTCGCCACCGTCACCGGCTTCGTGCACTTCTTCGTCATGCTGCTGACGCTGACGATCTTCGCCAATCTCAAGCAGCTCAGCCCGAGCTACCGCAAGGCCGCCGCCGATCTCGGCGCCGGGCCAGTGCGCATATTCCTGCATGTCGTGCTGCCGCTGACCTTGCCCGGCATCATGGTTGGCGCCTTCCTCACCTTCGTGCTTTGCATCGGCGACTACATCACCCCGCAGATCCTCGGCGGCAACAACGAGCTGGTGATGCCGCAGCTCGTCATGATGCAGATCGGTCGCCGCGGCGATTTCCCGCTGGCCTCGGCGCTGTCGATCATCCTGATGGCAGTGGTGACCGTCGCCTACCTCGCCTGCGCGCGCTGGTTGAAGATCGAGCGGGCCTGACCATGCGCGCCATCGTCCGCTTCGCCGCCTGGATCTACGCAATCGCGATTTATGGCTTCATCTTCCTGCCGGTGGTCGTGCTGGTGCTGTTCTCGCTGCAGGCGACCTCCTTCCCGATCCCGCCTTTCACCGGCCCGTCATTGCGCTGGTACCAGGCGGTGCTTTCCGATGCACGGCTGACCTCGGCGTTGGTCAACTCGCTGCTGGTGGCGGTGCTGTCTTCTCTCGCGTCGGTCACGCTCGGCTTCCTCTCCGCCTGGGGTTTTGCCCGCTTCGTGCTGCCGGGTTCGGCGCTGCTGCGCGGGCTGATCACGCTGCCGCTCACCGTCAGCTATCTGATCATCGGCATGGGGCTCTTGGTGCTGTTCAACTGGGCAGGCGTGCCGAAATCGTTGCTTGCCGCCGGCATCGGCCATGTCGTGATCAACCTGCCGCTTTGCTTCGCCATCATCTACAGCCAGATGGGCGATCACCAGATCAATATCGAGCGCGCCGCGCGCGACCTGGGTGCTGCCGAATGGAAGGTGCTGATGATGATCACGGTGCCGGTGATGGCGCCGGCGATCTTCGCCGGCTTCTTCCTGTCGATGACCTTCTCCTGGGACGAGTTCGTCATCTCCTTCCTGCTCACGCGTTTCGAGACGACGCTGCCCGTGGAAATCTGGAACCTCCTGCGCTCCGGCCTCAACCCCAAGACGAATGCCGTCGGCTCGCTGGTGTTTGCCGTCTCCATCGTGCTCGTGGTGTTTTTCGAATTGACCCTGCTGCGGAGAAAGCCGGCATGAGCGCGCCTCTGGTCGATATCCGCAATGTCTCGCACCGCTTCGGCCAGCTTGCGGTGCTGAAGAACGTCTCACTCGCGATCGAACCCGGCAGTTACACGATCCTGCTCGGGCCCTCGGGTTCCGGCAAGACGACGCTGCTTTCCATCCTCGGCGGCTTCGTCACGCCCAGCGAAGGCAAGGTATTCATTCGCGGCGCGGATTGCACCGCCGTGCCTCCGGCCAAGCGCCCGACGACCACTGTGTTCCAGGACTACGCGCTGTTCCCGCATATGAGCGTCGGCGGCAATGTCGGCTTCGGGCTGCGCATGCAGGGCGTCGACGGCGCGACGCGGGCGGCCAAGGCGCGCGATGCGCTTGCCCTCGTCGGGCTGGCGGCCGCCTTCGACAAGAAGCCGCATCAGCTCTCCGGCGGCCAGCGCCAACGTGTGGCGCTGGCCCGCGCGTTGGTCATCGAACCGGCGGTGCTTTTGCTCGACGAGCCGCTCGGCGCGCTGGATCTCAAGCTGCGCCGACAGATGCAGGACGAGTTGAAGGCGATCCAGAAGCGCGTCGGCACCGCCTTCATCCACGTCACCCACGACCAGGAAGAAGCGATGGCGCTGGCGGACCATTGCGTGGTGATGAATGACGGGCGCATCGAGGACGAAGGCCCGCCGGAACGGGTCTATGCGCGGCCGGCGACGCGCTTTTCCGCCACCTTCATGGGCGAAAGCACGATCCTTGCCGGCACCCTGGCCGAGGCGAAGAACGGGATCGTCACGGCCTCGACCCCGGTTGGACCGGTTTCGCTGCCCGGCGCTTCACCTGCCGGCGCCAATGTCGCCCTCGCCATCCGGCCGGAGCATCTCGTTCTCGGCGAAGCGAAGGGCGATGTCGCGCTCGGCACCGCCAAGGTCGGCGATGTCGTCTTCCAGGGCAGTTTCAAGCGAGTGCTGGCGGTCTCAACGCTCGATCCGGCATTGCAATTCATCGCCAAGGCCCCCGCGTCCGCCGCCGTCCGGGCGGGCGACACAATCGCGGTTTCATGCAACGCTCAAGACATCATCCTGCTGGCGGACTGATCCATGAGCATGCTTCCGGTCATCGAGGCTCCTGACTGGTACGAAACCATCCGCATGGGTGATGACATCACGCTCATCCACGAGCCATGGATAAAGCCGTTCTTCCGCTGCAACATCTGGCATGTGCGCGGGCGCGACCGCGACCTGTTGTTCGACACCGGCCTCGGCCATTTCAGCCTCAGACGCCATGTGCCGCTGGTGACCGGGCGCGGGCTCACCTGCGTCGCCAGCCACACGCATTTCGACCATATCGGCTGCCACCATGAGTTCCCCGATCGCTGCGTGCATTCGGCCGAGGCCGCGATCCTCGCCGATCCGCGCAACGAATGGACAGTCGCGGACCGCTACGCCAATGAGGATATGTTCGATGGCATGCCGCGAGGCTGGGACACGGCGCACTATCGCGTCCAGCCCGCGCCGGCCGGCCGGCTGCTCGAGCACGGCGACGTCATCGATCTCGGTGACCGCGCCTTCGAGGTCATGCATACGCCCGGACATTCGCCGGGCGGCATCGCGCTCTACGAAAAAAAGACCGGCATCCTGCTGTCAGGCGACATCGTCTATGACGGGCCGCTGATCGATGACGTCTATCACTCCGACATCGATGAGTATGTCGGGACGCTGCTTGGCATGCGCGAGGTCGACGTCTCGGTCGTGCATGGCGGCCATTTTCCGAGCTTCGGCAAGGTGCGCTATCGGCAACTCATCGACGAATATGTTGAGGGCAAGCGCAAGGCCGGCTGTCACCTGCAGAGTGGCTGAGCGAGCGGAAAAGCGAACCCTATAGCGCCCTTTGCGGACAGGGCGTCCCGGTGGCGTCACCACAGCGGGAGGTCGTCGGCTGCGGCCGCTGGCTCATCTCTTCCGAATGGCGCACCAGTTCAGCGAACATCAGCGCGAAACTTCCCATCATCAGGAAGACTATAATCAGACGCGTTACTGGCAATAGACAGGTCTCTCGACTGGTCAGCCCCCGCCAACCCATCCACTGTCGGCTAACATGGTCCTCGTGTGTTTACGAGTGTTTAAGCATCGCCTTAACCATTGCAGCCATCACATTCGTGTCGCGGCTGTCACGAAGCGCGATTGTCGCGTCCGCGAACGCATCGGCCGGCGCGACATAGCGCCCTTCACAGATATGGGTGCCCCATGCTACGCCGTCGCCGGCGCGGCCCCTCAGATGGTCGCCCTCCGGGAGCCATGAGCAAAGCCGACAGCCGTTTCGCCTTCGTCTCGTCCGACACCGACGACGCCCGCGCCGCGCTGGAAAGCCTGTCGACGCGCTATGGGCAGGTGCCGGTCGCGGAGGCCGAGATCATCATCGCGCTCGGCGGCGACGGTTTTCTGCTGCAGACGCTGCGCGAGACGATGAGCACGGGCAAGAAGATCTACGGCATGAACCGTGGCACCATTGGCTTCCTGATGAACGAATATCGTGCCGGTGGGCTCGAGGAGCGCATCGCCAACGCGGTAGCCGAGACGATCCGCCCGCTGGAAATGGTCGCGCTGACGCATGACGGCGACACGATTTCGGCGCCGGCCATCAACGAAGTGGCGCTGTGGCGCCAATCCTACCAGACGGCGAAGATCCGTATCACCGTCGACGGCCAGGTGCGGCTGGAGGAGCTGAACTGCGACGGCGTGATGATCGCGACACCCGCCGGCTCCACTGCCTACAATCTGTCGGCGCATGGGCCGATCCTGCCGCTCGACGCGCCGCTCCTGGCGCTGACGCCGGTCAGTCCTTTCCGGCCGCGCCGCTGGCGCGGAGCGCTTTTATCCAACAAGGCGACCGTGCGCTTCGACATTCTGGAAGCTGAAAAGCGCCCGGTGAACGCCGCCGCCGACCATACCGAGGTCAAGGCGGTGGCCTCCGTCACCGTGCGGGAATCGCCGACGGCGACGGCGACTTTGCTGTTCGATCCGAACCATTCATGGAACGAGCGCATCCTTGCCGAGCAATTCCGCTACTGAGCCGGCGCAACGATACCGTTCGATCAATGCATGTCGGCCAAAGTGCCCAGCGGTTTTGGGAACACGACATGCATCAAGCAGGATTTAAAGCGCCTAGCCTGATTCCGTTTCGACGCGACGCGCTTTAAGCATCGCGATTAAGGTTACGTCTTCACAATCGCCGGATTCCTGCCCGTTTCTGTTGACAAATCGCGGACTTGCGCCTAACTGCAACCGCGATCTTGCAGGTGCGCGGCGCCTGCCGCAACACGTGTTGCGATTTTTTCCGAACCAGCCAAAGACATCAAACACTTGTCCTCAGACACCACGACCGCTCAAGAAGCGTTGACATTTTCGGACCTCGGCCTGTCGCCGAAGGTCCTCTCCGCAGTCACCGATGCCGGCTATACCAAGCCGACGCCGATCCAGGCCGGCGCCATCCCGCATGCGCTGCTCGGCAAGGACGTGCTAGGCATCGCCCAGACCGGCACCGGCAAGACCGCTTCCTTCGTGCTGCCGATGCTGACGCGCCTGGAAAAGGGCCGCGCCCGAGCCCGCATGCCGCGCACGCTGATCCTCGAACCAACGCGCGAGCTGGCCGCGCAGGTCGAGGAAAACTTCATCAAGTACGGCAAGAACCACAAGCTCAACATCGCGCTGTTGATCGGTGGCGTCTCGTTCGACGAACAGGATAAGAAGCTCGAACGCGGCGCCGACGTGTTGATCGCAACGCCCGGGCGCCTGCTCGACCACCGCGAGCGCGGCAAGCTTCTGCTCAACGGCGTCGAGATCCTGGTGATCGACGAGGCCGACCGTATGCTCGACATGGGCTTCATTCCCGATATCGAGCGCATCTGCGAGATGATCCCGTTCACGCGCCAGACGCTGTTCTTCTCGGCCACGATGCCGCCCGAGATCACCAAGCTCACCGAAAAATTCCTGCACGCGCCGGTGCGCGTCGAGGTTTCCAAGGCCGCGTCCGCCGCGACCAACATCATCCAACGGCTGGTAAAATCGGGCACGAAGCCGTGGGAGAAGCGCGAGACGCTGCGCAACCTGATCAAGGCCGAAGACGCCGACCTGAAGAACGCCATCATCTTCTGCAACCGCAAGGTCGAGGTGTCGGAGCTGTTCCGTTCGCTGCTCAAGCATGATTTCGACGCCGGCGCGCTGCATGGCGACATGGACCAGCGCGCGCGCATGCAGATGCTTGCCAATTTCCGCGACGGCAAGCTGCGCTACCTCGTCGCCTCCGACGTTGCCGCGCGCGGCCTCGACATTCCCGATGTCAGCCACGTCTTCAACTACGACGTGCCGATTCATGCCGAAGACTACGTCCACCGCATCGGCCGCACCGGCCGCGCCGGGCGCTCAGGCAAGTCCTTCACCATCGCGACCCGCTCCGACACCAAATATGTCGACGCCATCGAGAGGCTGATCGGCACCAAGATCGAATGGCATGACGGCGACTTTTCGATGGTGACCGAAAGCGAGGGCGAGGAGTCTCCGCGCCGCGGCCGTGGCGCTCCGCGTCGCGCCGGCCGCAAGGACGAGGACCGCAAGGACCGGGGCGAGCGCAAGAAGGACCGTCATACGAAGCGCGACGAGACGCCCGACACCGCGCATGAGGAGCAGCCTGTCGCCGAGGTGGCCGACATCGCCGAGCGCCGCGCCCGCAAGGATGCGATCCGTTCCGAGAACGAGCGCAAAGGTTCGGGCAACCGTCACGAGCAGCGGGGCGACGCCCGGCCGCAGCGCGACCGCCCCGGCCGCCATCGTCAGGAAGAAGACGATGCAACCGTCGGCTTCGGCGACGACGTGCCGGCCTTCATGCGGATCGTCGCGAAAGTTTGACTGTAGTCGATACCGGAATGAAAACGGCCCCTGAACGGGGCCGTTTTCTTATCGTCGTCGCTTCGCCCGATGCAATCCGAGGGCCGATGTCTCACATCGGGCCCGGCATCATCTTGGTCGGCTTCTCCAGCATCGGAAATTCGGCCTTGGTGCATTTCACGTTCGGGTTCGTCGGGCTGAACATGCCGTTGGGGTTGTCCCTGAACAGCCAGGCATGCAGGTCGTAGTGGACGAACTCCCTCGGAATGAGAGGATAGTGCCCCTCCATCGGCCCCATGAATTTCTGGCCAAACAGCGTCGGCGCTTCCTTGGTGTCCGGGGTCAGCGGCATCAGCCATTCCACACCGACCAGTTTCAAGCCTTTCCCGGTCGGCTCGTAGATCAGGACGTTGGGCTTCATCGGGTCGAGCGGCTTGCCGATACTGGGGACGTTGACGAAATGAATGCCCATGGCACCCTTCGGATAGTACATCGCGCCGGCTACCTTTTCGCCGCCATAGTGCACGCAGCCGACGGTCGACAAATAGAGGTCGCGGACAGCGGCCGTGTAGTCTTCATACTTGGCCAGCGACTTCTTCAAGGCTTCGATGTCGGCCTTGTTGGCGTCCTCGGCCCGTGCCGCGCCGGCCCCGAGCCAGGCGCCTAATAGACCAGTCAAAACGAGGACGCTGCAGCGCCCAAGGCGAGCCGTTCTTGTCATGCCTTCCTCCCAGATCTGGCCGTGCAAGACCGGGGCGGCAGATGCAGATTGCGCGGCCGTTTTTTCGCCCCATCCCCTTGGGAACGGCACGAATGTTAGTCCTTTCCCCGGTTTGGGAACAGTATCATTTAGGGCAAGCTAATGTCCTAAGACCTTTGACCCATCTTTGGATGACCCCAAAACAAAAACGGCCCCGCTCGGGGCCGTTTTGGCTGTTTGAGTTGCTCCGCCGGAAGCGGTTTTCTCAGGTAAGCGGCGAGAGCTGGATTTCCACGCGCCGATTCTGCTCGCGGCCGGCAGCCGTCGCATTGGATGCGATCGGGCGGGTCTTGCCGAAGCCGGTGACGGCGAAGCGGCGCTGATCGACGCCCTGGCCGGCCAGATAGTTGGCGACCGCAAGCGCGCGGCGCTGCGACAGATCGAAATTGTGCTCGTCGCCGCCGGTCGAATCGGTGTGGCCGAAGACGTCGACCGTGGTCTGGCGGAACTTCTTCAGCACCAGCGCGACCGAATTGAGCACCGGATAGAAGCCCGGCTTTACGGCGTCCTGGTCCACGTTGAAGGTGATGTCGGACGGCATATTGAGGATGATCTGGTCGCCGCTGCGGGTGACGCTGACGCCCGTGCCCTGCAGCTGACGGCGCAGCTCGGCCTCGTTCTGGTCCATCGTCGCGCCGATCGCGCCGCCGGCGAGCGCGCCGATGCCCGCGCCGATCAAGGCGTTGCGGCGGTCATTGCCGCCGGCGAGCAGACCAAGGCTGGCGCCTGCCAGCGCGCCAAGGCCGGCGCCGGCGGCCGTGTTGGAAATCTTCTGGTCGCCGGTATACGGATCGGTGGTGGTGCAGGCGCTCACCAGTACAGCCGTCGCCACGGCGACGAGCACAGTCTTCTTCATACGATTGGTCCCTCTCCAATTCACGGCCTTTGCGGCCGTGCCAAATCAGCCCTTCCGGAGCCTTGTAGCATGAAATGCGGCGAAAAACGGAACGGGAAGGCAGTCGGCAAGTTCGGCCGTCGTTCCCGCTTCGCCTCTACCATAAATTCTTGCCGTCGATGACCACCACCTCGACCTTGTCCAGATCGAAATCATCGAACAGGCGCGAATTGACGCTGATTTTCGGGTTGTCGAAATCAGGCTTCCCGGTCGACCAGTCGGGGGTCTCGGTGAAGGTGCCGCAGCCACAGATAGCGCAAAAACCATGCTTTATGGTCCTCGAGCCCCAGCGGTAGAAGGAGACGTTCTTTGGCGGACTCGTGAGCTTGAACTGCGACGGCACATAGTAGGACCATAGCGAACCCCGCTTGGAGCAGAACGAGCATGTGCATTGCGTCACCGTCTGCGGCGCCTCGGCAACCTCGAAGGTCGTCGCCTTGCAGTGGCAGCTTCCCCTGATGGTCATGAACTCACCTCCCTGTTGTCCGCCGCGCCCTTGGTCCACAATCCCCGACGGAAAACCGCTGCGCGGTCTTCCTGGAATTGCTCGCCCTTCCTTCACGCAACTCCGCACGGAAAACCGCTTCGCACTTTTCCCGGAATTGCTCCGTGGCAAGGCAACATAAAGAAGCCGTCCTGACAACCGCCTGTCGGCAGGCTCGGCAACGTTCTCCTGCCATGGATCGAGGCCCCCGCGCCTTGCGCCGGCCTGCCGCGGCAGCTTCACAACCCCAGCAGGAGGGCGGCCTAGTAAGAGGGTGGCGGCACGAACAGGCAGATGGTCTTGCCGGCGTCGAGCCCGGCCTGATGCGCGCACCAATGATATTCGCCGTCGGGCGAATTCTTGACCCGCTTGTCGCTATAGGCCACCACCTCGCCCGTGCCTTTTATGACATAGCCTTCGGGCCGCTCGCTGATCGACGACTGCGGCACCTCCTTGCAATCGAAGTTGGCACAACAGGCAAAGGGGTATTTCCAGCCTTGCGGCATGGCCGCCGTGGGCTGCGCATCGTGTGCGGCAGCCGGTGGCGACAGCACTGCGATCATCCCAATAGCGATCAGGGAAAACAAAAGTCGGCCAGCCGGTCGAACGGCTTGGGCCGATCTTGATATGGCAGCAGACATCGAAAAGTTCCTTTCGAGCATCAAGCGTTTTCGCTTGCCCGTTCCCGGAACGTGTCTTCCCAGCAGCCGGATCGTCAGTCGCAGATATGCCGCGTCCGGCCATAAATGCTTCTATCCCACAGCCCGAATGCTGAGCTGATTCCTTGGTCGGCGCAAGAAGTGGGCGCGTCCTCGGGGCGCGCCGGGCTTCAGGCTTCGGCCGCGGAAAAGATGCGCAGGCTTGGCTGGTGAGAACAAACGACAGGCCTGCGCCCAGGGTGCCTAAGAACGAAGTTCCGCTGACGGAGGTTCCGGGCTTCGGCCGTCGACATGTTCACGATATTGCGGCAGATCGTCTGCAATCGTGAACCACGGCGCCTTTGAACCGACGAAGATATGTGCGCTCGGGCGGATGCTTGGGTCATCCACCAACGTCCCCATGGCGACATGGACGTAAGCGCCATCACGCACCAGCGAATAGACGAGCGAGCCGCATCGGCCGCAATGCGCGTCATGGCCGCTCTCGTCGCCGAAAATCAGCAACCCGTCATCGCCGGCGCTGAGACGGAACTTGTCGCGCTCGATGCCGGCGAAGGGTTTGAACGCCGACCCGGTCGTGCGCCGGCAGTTCGAGCAATGACAGTTCGCGGCGTAAACGAATTCGTCCGCCACCTCATAGCGGACGGCGCCGCAGAAGCATTTTCCGGTAAGTTTGCGCGTCACCTGCTCCTCCTTCTCCACGCCGGGATATGTTCAGATTCAGGTCAGGCTGAGCCGAGAATAGTGGTTTCCTAGAACCGGAGCGGAGCGTATTCAAAGTACGTGAGCACCGGAAGCGCAGGAAACCATCAACTCGCAGGCCAGCCTCACCTGAATGTGGGCATATCCTAGTCGAGGTCCGCCACCGCTTCGCCCGCGCCACCCTCGATGCGATGCGAGAGCGAGGCTTCCATGAACTCGTCGAGGTCGCCATCGAGCACGCTCGACGGCGAGGTGCTTTCGACGCCCGTGCGCAGATCCTTCACGAGCTGATAGGGCTGCAGCACATAAGAGCGGATCTGGTGACCCCAGCCGATGTCGCTCTTCGATGCCTCGGTGGCATTGGCAACCGCCTCGCGCTTCTTCAGCTCTTCCTCGTAGAGGCGCGAGCGCAGCATTTCCCAGGCCTTGGCGCGGTTCTTGTGCTGCGAGCGCTCGGCCTGGCAGGCGACCGCTATGCCGGTGGCAAGATGGGTGATGCGCACCGCCGAGTCAGTGGTGTTGACGTGCTGGCCGCCAGAACCCGAGGAACGATAGGTGTCGATGCGCACATCGGCTTCGGAAACATTGATCTCGATCGAATCGTCAATGACCGGGTAGACCCAGACGCTGGCGAAGGAGGTATGGCGGCGCGCATTGCTGTCGTAAGGCGAGATGCGCACCAGGCGGTGGACGCCGGATTCCGTCTTCAGCCAGCCATAGGCGTTGTGGCCCTTGATCATCACCGTTGCCGACTTGATGCCAGCTTCTTCGCCATCATGGACTTCCAGCACCTCGACCTTGAAGCGGCGGCGCTCGGCCCAGCGCGTGTACATGCGCAGGAGCATCGAGGCCCAGTCCTGGCTCTCGGTGCCGCCGGCACCGGCATGGATTTCGAGATAGGTATCGTTGGCGTCGGCTTCACCGGAGAGCAGCGTCTCGACCTGGCGGGCCTTTGCCTCGCCCTGCATCGAGCGCAGCGCCGCCTCTGCTTCCGCGATGACGCCTTCGTCGCCCTCTTCCTCGCCGAGCTCGATCAGGCCGATATTGTCCTCCAGCGCCTGTGTCATGCCCTTGACGGCGGCGATGCCTTCCTCGAGCCCCTGGCGCTCCCGCATCAGCTTCTGGGCTTCGATCGGATCATTCCAGAGACTGGAATCCTCGGCGCGAGAATTGAGATACTCAAGCCGCTTTACAGCCTGATCCCAGTCAAAGATGCCTCCTCAGCAGGGTTATCGCCTGCCTGATCTCGTCGACAATGTTGAGCGTTTCCGCGCGCATGGGTCTTCGTTCAGTCCTGTTCTTTTCATTTTTTCGGAATAGGCGCGATACATAGGCACGCCGTCGCGGCCTGTAAAGCGAAATGGGCCGGCCGCCTTCGGCCGGCCGGTCTCAAAAACAAGGACGTCAGTAGAGGCCGCCGCCGCCGCTCTGAATGGCCTGGTTCGCCTGCGGCGACAACGGCCCGCCGGCGCCGTTGGAGCCGTCCGCGCCCATGCCGATCACCCAGTAGCTGTCGGCCGGGCCGGTGCCGGGCTTGAACGCCTCGACGATGGTGTTGGGATCACCTTCGGCAGCGCGCATGCCGGTCTTGCGGTTGATGGCGATCAGCTTCATGCCGTCCGGAACCTGGAAGTCGGTGTTGGGCTTGCCGTCGAGCGCCACGCGCATGAAGTCCTTGAAGATCGGCGCGGCCAGACCGCCACCCGTGGCGCCCTTGCCAAGGCCGCGCGGCGTGTCGTAGCCCATATAGAGGCCGACGACGAGGTTCGGCGTGAAGCCGATGAACCAGGCGTCCTTCTCGTCATTGGTGGTGCCGGTCTTGCCGGCGATGTGGCGGCCAAGCTCGGCAATGGTCGCCCCGGTGCCGCGCTGCACGACGCCCTCCATCATAGAGGTGATCTGGTAGGCGGTCATCGGGTCGAGCACCTGCTCGGAATTGTCGACCAGCTCCGGCTCGGGCTGGTTCTTCCATTCGGTCGCGTTGCAGCCTTCGCAGCCGCGCTCGTCCTGCTTGAACACGGTCTTGCCGTAGCGGTCCTGGATGCGGTCGATCAGCGAGGGTTTGATCGACTTGCCGCCATTGGCCATGATCGAATAGGCCGAAACCATGCGCATGACGGTGGTCTCGCCGGAGCCCAGCGCCATCGGCAGGTACGGCGCCAGATGATCGTAGACGCCGAAGCGCTCGGCATATTCCACGACCAGCTTCATGCCCATGTCGTTGGCGAGCCGCACCGTCATCAGGTTGCGCGACTTCTCGATGCCGGAGCGCAAGGTGGCCGGTCCCGCGACCGTGCCGTCATAGTTCTTCGGCGTCCAGGTGGTATTGCCGCTCTGGATGGTGATCGGGCCGTCCATGATCACCGAGGCCGGCGTGTAGCCATTGTCGAGCGCTGCCGAATAGACGATCGGCTTGAACGAGGAGCCCGGCTGGCGCATCGCCTGGGTGGCGCGGTTGAATTCCGACTGGGCGTAGGAGAAGCCGCCGACTATCGCGAGCACGCGCCCGGTATGCGGGTCCATGGCGACGAGGCCGCCCTCGACTTCCGGCACCTGGCGCAGCATGTAGGTGTTGTCGGAGCCCTCGTTCTTCTGCACGAAGATGACATCGCCGGGCTCCAGCACCTCCGCCGGAGATTTTGCCCTGACGGACTTGCCGTTGACGAAATGGCGCATGGCGAAGCCCATGTCGTCCTTGCTGACGGTGCCCTCGACCCGCTCCTTGGCAAGGTCGCCGGAGACCTGGCGCGTCGGCTGGATGCCGATGGTCAACCCGTCGGCGGAACTGTCGAGCACGACGGCCAGCGTCCATTCCGGCACATCCTCGAGGCCCTTCACGTTGCCGAGCGGCACGCCCCAGTCGCCCGAGACGTCGATATGCTTCACCGGACCGCGATAGCCGCGCAGCATGTCGTATTTAAGCAGGCCGTTCTGCATCGCCTTGCGCGCGATAAGCTGGATCTTCGGATCGAGCGTGGTGCGCACCGACAAGCCGCCCTCGTAAAGCGCATTCTCGCCGTAGCGCGCGATGATCTGGCGGCGGACTTCCTCGGTGAAGTATTCGCCGGCAAACAGGTAGGAGCCGTTGCGACGCGGCGTCACGCCGAGCGGTTCGGCCTTGGCCTTGTCGCCCTCCTCGCGGGTGACGTAGCCGTTCTCGACCATCTGATCGATGACCCAGTTGCGACGCTCCAGCGCGCGGTCGGCATGCTTGAAGGGATGGTAATTGTTCGGGCCCTTCGGCAACGAGGCGAGGTAAGCCGCCTCGGCTACCGTCAGTTCGTTGACCGACTTGTCGAAATAGGTGAGCGCGGCGCCCGCGACGCCATAGGCGCCGAAGCCGAAGAAGATTTCGTTGAGATAGAGTTCGAGGATACGATCCTTCGAATAGGCCTGCTCGATGCGGAAGGCCAGGATCATCTCCTTGATCTTGCGCTCATAGGTCTGGTCGGAGGTGAGCAGGAAGTTCTTCGCTACCTGCTGCGTGATCGTCGAAGCGCCGACCTGCCGCCTGCCAGAGCCCAAATTCTGCAGGTTGACGAAGACGGCGCGGCCGAGACCGGTGATGTCGATGCCAGGGTGGTTGTAGAAATTCTTGTCCTCGGCCGACATGAAGGCGGCCTTGACGCGGTCCGGGATGGCCTGGATCGGAAGATAGAGACGCCGCTCGCGCGCGTATTCGGCCATCAACGAGCCGTCGGAGGCATGAATGCGCGTCGTCACCGGCGGTTCGTATTTGGCCAAAACCTCGTAGTCGGGCAGGTCCTTGGTCAGATGGCTGATGTAGATGGCAAGTCCGGCCGCCACCAGCAGCGCCAGCGTCGTGCCGATGCCAAAGAAATAGCCGATGAGACGAATCATGCCCGCTCCAGTCCGAGGTTCGGGAATTTCCTAGACGAAGCCGACAGTCGCGCAAGCTTCCCGGGGCGGTCCCAATCCGCAATCAAAGACCCATGTCGCGGCCATGTGGACAAAATACGGCAGCGCGAAATTTGAGGACTCGGTTGGCCGAATAATAACGCTGGGTGTTGTCGTCATGCAACGCCGCTTGTGGTTGTAGACGTCCGGCGGTTGTCGGCGAGTGCGGCCGTTCAGCCACCCGTCGTGGTTCCGGCCTTGGCCGCGGCAAACAGCGCGATGGCGTTGGTTATGCTTTGCGCCGCCTTGCCGCGCCAGTCGGCGTTGAGCAGTTGCGCCTCGTCCTTGACGTTGGAAAGATAGCCAAGCTCGACCAGAACGGACGGCACGTCGGGAGCCTTGAGCACCCGGAAGCCGGCCGAGCGCTGCGGGTTGTTGATGAGGCCGACGCTGGTCGACAGCTGACCGACCAGCGTGTGGGCGAAGCTCATCGAGAAACCATGGGTTTCACGGCGGATCAGGTCGATCAGGATGTCGGTGACTTCCTTGTTGTCGTCCTCGATCTTCATTCCGGCGAACTGGTCGGACAGGTTTTCGCGATCGGCGAGCGCCTGCGCTTCGGGGTCGGATGCTTTGTCCGACAGCGTGTAGACCGTGGCGCCGCGAAGGCCTTTGACGGCGATCGTATCGGCATGGATCGAGATCAGGAGATCGGCCTCGTGCTGGCGGGCGATGCGCACGCGCTCGTCGAGCGGCAGGTACACGTCGTCGTCGCGCGTCATATAGACATCGTATTTACCGACAGCGGCCAGCTTGTCGCGCAATTCCCTGGCGAACGCGAGCGTGACGTCCTTCTCGACAGTGCCGGCAGAGCTTTCGGCGCCGCCGTCGACGCCGCCATGGCCCGGATCGATCACCAGGGTGAAGCGATGGCCGGGCGCCGAGACCGGACCGGTGCCGACCCGCTCGCCCTTCTGGGTGGAAACCGTCGAACCGGTCGTCAGCGACTGGTTGGCCAGAGCGTCGTTGAATTCCCGCTCGGAGGCGGCCGACATGTCGATGGCGATGCGGTAGCCGCTGCCGTCGTCATTCTTGAGCACGTCGAGCCTGTCGACGGCGAACGGGCCCTTGCCGGTGAGGATCAGGCGCGAACCATGGCCCTGGTCGCCATAGCGGACAGCGCGCACGAGGCCGCGCGGCTTCACATCCTTGGCGTCAAGCGCGAATCGCGTGCGCGGCAGATCGACGACGAGGCGATTGGGGCCGCGCAGCAGGAACCATTTGACGTCCGGCTCGCGGTCGAAATTCACCACGATGCGCATCTTGGCGGCGTCGCCGGCCATCTTATAGCCGGTCGCGCCAAGCAGGGGGTCGGCACGCGCGGCGACCGTCAAACCGGACAGAACCGCCAGTAGCAGGGCGATCCAGGCCATGCCCAGGAAATGCCTGGCGACCCCACCCCTCTTGCCTGCGGCGCCCGTCAGTCCCATCTCTTCCCAGTCGCTCCCGGTATGACGCATTGCGCCCGGTCTTCTCGCAGAATGCCCGCCAGGCCGCCAACTCAATTAACGATTGGTATTCAGAGAAGGTTAACCAAGCCTTTCATGGATTGGATGAAAGACTCCTTCCCTTGCGGAAGCGCTTTTTGCCGGCATCCGAAATCGGGGTTGCCTTCCATCCCGTCAAATCATAAAAGCGACGTTGGATCACTGCAATCCTGGAACCGCTCGCCTCAGCAGTTTCCTGCCAAAGGTCGGGTGCCAAGGCGGCTCCTTCACCCTTCCAGGCTCAAGTGATCGCGACGATTTTCGCAGGCGTGCTCCCGTGGCGGGGGAATCGCTTGCGTGAGGAAAACGGCCGGGTTTGCCCCGCGCCGGCTCTTTGTGAGCAAACAAGCTGGTCCGGCTCAGCCCGGGCTTTGGTTCAAAAGGTTCTGCTGGGTGCCAATGGCTACAAGCGCAATCATGGAAAGGTCCGCATCAAACCGCGCCACAATGGCTGCGGGCGGCACCGCCATTGCGCTCAAGCGGCGGCTGGCGGACATTCAATTATCCGGCATGCACACAAGTACAAGCGCACAGCGGCGGGCTCTGCCACGCCAGCTGCGGCTGTCGGCTGCCGGCAGGAAACAAAATAATGCCCAACAAGATGCTGATAGACGCCTCCCACCCGGAGGAAACACGCGTTGTTGTCGTTCGCGGTAACCGTATCGAAGAATTCGACTTTGAATCTCAAGACAAGAAGCAGCTCAAAGGAAACATCTACCTCGCCCGCGTAACCCGCGTCGAACCTTCCCTCCAGGCAGCCTTTGTCGAGTATGGCGGCAACCGTCACGGTTTTCTCGCCTTCAGTGAAATTCACCCCGACTATTACCAGATCCCGGTCGCCGACCGTCAGGCTCTGCTGCGCGCCGAAGCGCAGGAGGCCGAGGACGAAGACGACGAGGAGACCGAGAACGGCGAAGAGCAGCAGGCGCGCGATCGTGGCGGTCGGCGCAGCCGGCGGCGCGGCGGCAAGAACCGCGACCGCGGCGAGCACAAGCACGATGCTGAAATCGCCGCCTCCTCCGAAAAAGGCGAAAACGCGGCCGAAGCAACAGCCGCAGCCGACGAAACCACCGCCGCGGTTGCCGTGAGCGAGGATAGTGAGGCTGGCGGCGAGACCATCGACGCCCCGGCTGAAAACACGGAAATGGCCGCCGAGGTGGTCTCCTCCGCATCGGAAGCGGCTGAAGAACCCGCGGCCGAGACGGGCGACTCCGCCGGCGACGAGGATGGCAAGCCATCCGAAGGCGGCCCCACCTCGATTGCAGCGAGCGTCGAAGCCGACGTGATTTCCGAGGCTGCCCCGCAGGCGGATCAGCCCGAGCAGACCGGTGAAGCCGCGGCCAGCGACAATGATCGCGGCATGCTGGAGGATGTCTCATCCTCGCATTTGGATGAGCACGAGGTCGAATCGGTCGGCGCCGAGGACGCGCTCGAGGAAATCCGCAACCGCCGCAAGCCGGTGCGCCGCCAGTACAAGATCCAGGAAGTCATCAAGCGCCGCCAGATCCTTCTGGTGCAAGTGGTCAAGGAAGAGCGCGGCAACAAGGGCGCGGCGCTCACCACCTATCTGTCGCTTGCCGGCCGCTATTCGGTGCTGATGCCGAACACGGCGCGCGGCGGCGGCATCTCGCGCAAGATCACCAACGCGCAGGACCGCAAGCGCTTGAAGGAGGTCGTGGCCGACCTCGAAGTGCCGCAGGGCATGGGCGTCATCCTGCGCACGGCCGGCGAAAGCCGCACCAAGGCCGAGATCAAGCGCGATTACGAATACCTGATGCGGCTTTGGGAGAACGTGCGCAGCCTGACGCTGCAGTCCACGGCCCCTGCCCTGGTCTATGAGGAAGGCAGCCTGATCAAGCGCTCGGTGCGCGACCTCTACAACAAGGACATCGACGAAATCCTGGTCTCCGGCGAGGACGGCTACCGCGAGGCCAAGGACTTCATGCGCATGCTGATGCCGAGCCACGCCAAGGTGGTTCAACCCTTCCGCGACACCACGCCGATCTTCGTGCGCAACGGCATCGAGGCGCAGCTTGACCGCATGCTGCAGCCACAGGTGACGCTGAAGAGCGGCGGCTACATCATCATCAACCAGACCGAGGCGCTGGTTTCGATCGACGTCAACTCCGGCCGCTCCACCAAGGAGCATTCGATCGAGGAGACCGCGCTCCACACCAATCTGGAAGCGGCCGAGGAAGTGGCGCGCCAGTTGCGACTGCGCGACCTTGCCGGCCTCATCGTCATCGACTTCATCGACATGGAGGAGAACCGCAACAACCGCTCCGTCGAGAAGCGGCTGAAGGATCACCTCAAGAACGACCGCGCCCGTATCCAGGTCGGCCGCATCTCGCATTTCGGCCTGATGGAAATGTCGCGCCAGCGCATCCGCGCCAGCGTGCTGGAATCGACCATGAAGCCCTGCCCGCATTGCGGCGGCACCGGCCATGTGCGCTCCGATTCCTCCGTGGCGCTGATGGTAGTGCGGGCGATCGAGGAATTCCTGCTCAAGGATTCGCGCAGCCACATCATCGTGCGCACGCCGTCCGCGACCGCGCTTTACGTGCTCAACCACAAGCGCGCCAACCTGGTGGAGCTCGAAACCCGCTTCGGCCTGACGATCACGATCGAGGCCGACGAGACGCTCGGCACCCAACACTACGCGATCTTCCGCGGCGCGATCGCCGAGAAGCCTGAAGGCTTTGTCGAGGTGCGCAGCCTGCCGGCTTATGTCGAGCCGGAAGAACCCGAGGACGAGATCGTCATCGAGGAGGAAGAGGAAGTTTCGGTCCAGGCCGAACAGCCGCGCCACCCGCAACAGGGCCAGCATCAGCGCTCCGAGGACGGCGAAGGCCGTGATCGCAAGCGTCGCAAGCGTCGCCGGCGGCGTGGCGGCAGGGATCGCGAGCGCGAGCACGGTGAGGATGCCGTGGCGGCGCCGACCGAAGCGGGTGAACCCACCGACGATGCGGCAGAAGAAGCCCAGGACGTGACCGCCGGCGGCGAGGCCGTGGCGGCGACCGCCGAGGACGGTTCCGGCAAGAAGCGCCGGCGCGGGAAGCGCGGCGGCAAGCGCAATCGCCGCGAAGACGAGGCTTCAGAAGCCGTTGCCGGCGAAGCTGTCGGCGACACTGCAGATGAAGCGGCGGAGGCCGCCGGCGAGCCGGTCGCGGCAGCGGCGCCCGAACAGCCTGCCTCTCCCGCGGCGGCCAATGACGATGCCGAGGCGGCCAAGAAGCCGAAGAAGCCCCGCCGTTCGAGGGCAAAGAAGGCGGCCGAGGAAACCGTGGCCGAGACGGTGTCCGAACCTTTGGCGGCTGCCCAGGTCGCGCCTGTCGCTGCCGAGCCCGAACCGGCTGCCGCGGCTCCAGCGGCAGCGGAGGCGGAGCCTGCCGCCAACGCGCACCCGACGCGGCGCAAGCCGCAGCCGGTCGACGCCCCGGTTGTCCCGGTCGTGTCTTCCAGCGTGTCGGACGAGGCAAAGACCGAGGACAAGCCGAAGCGCGCCGGCTGGTGGCAGCGCAAGGGTTTTTTCTAAACCCTTCAGACTGTTAGGCTGATCTTTTAAAAAATCCCGCGCCCAATCCGGCGCGGGATTTTTATCGTATGCAGCCATTTCCACGGCGGAAAACCACTGTTCACTTTTCCTGGAATTGGCTTTTAGCCGCGCAATTCCGGACGGAAAACCGCTGCACACTTTTCCTGGAATTGGCCTTTACCCGCGCAATTCCGGACGGAAAACCGCTGCGCACTTTTCCTGGAATTGGCCTTTACCCGCGCAATTCCGGACGGAAAACCGCTGCGCACTTTTCCTGGAATTGCTTTACGGCGCGAAGATCGACCAGTTCATCATCCGGGCGAGCTTCTCCAGGGCGATTGAGCCGAGCTTGGAGTTGCCGTTGTCGTTGAGGCCGGGCGACCAGACCGCCAGCGAAGCCACCCCGGGCACGATGCCGAGAATGCCGCCGCCGACACCGCTCTTGCCCGGGATGCCGACGCGGAAGGCAAAATCGCCCGACCCGTCATAGTGCCCGCAGGTCAGCATCAGCGCGCCGATGCGGCGCGCCCGTTCGGCCGACACGACCGAGTGCCCGGTCGCCGGGTTCCTGCCGCCATTGGCGAGGAAGCGGCCCGCCATGGCAAGCTGGCGGCAACTCATGGCAATCGCGCAATGATGGAAATAGACGCCAAGCGCGAGCTCCGGGGCATGGTCGATATTGCCGAAGGATTTCATGTAGTTGGCCAATGCGAAGTTGCGGTAGCCGGTGGCTCGTTCGGATGCAGCCACTTCGCGATCGATGATGATCGTCTCGTCATCGGCGAGAAACTGGACGAAGCGCAGGATCTCGCCGATCGCCTCGCGCGGCTGATGGCCGGCGAGCAAGACGTCGGAGACGACGATGGCGCCGGCGTTGATGAACGGATTGCGCGGGATGCCGTTCTCATGTTCGAGCTGGACGATCGAATTGAACGGATTGCCGGACGGCTCGCGGCCGACGCGCTGCCACAGCGCATCGCCGACCTTGCCGAGCGCCAACGTCAGGGTAAAGACCTTCGAGACGCTCTGGATCGAAAAGGGTTGATCGGCATCGCCGGCAAGGATGACGCGACCATCATTGGTCACGGCGGCAATGCCGAACCTCTTCGGATCGACCTTGCCGAGCTGCGGGATGTAGGTCGCCACCTCGCCGCGATCGGTGCGCTCCGCCATTTCCGCGGCCACTTCGGCCAATGCCTGCTCGAGCTCCGGCATGGCTTCTATTTCAGCCAGCGTTCGATGCGCGCCAGAGCCTCGACCATGTCGTCATGGCTGCCGGCATAGGAAAAGCGCATGGTGCGATGGCCCTGCAGCGGATCGAAATCGCGACCCGGGGTTGCCGCGACATGCGCCTCGGCAAGCATTTTTCGCGCAAAAGCCATGCTGTCATTGGTATGGCGGGTGACGTCGCAGAAGGCATAGAAGGCGCCGTCCATCGGCGCGGCGAGCGCGAAGCCGAGTTCCGGCAGACGCTTCATCAGAAGATCGCGGTTCCAGGCATAGCGCGCCTTGACCTTTTCCAGCTCCTGCGTGGCCTTGAACGCCTCGATCGCGGCGATCTGCGACAGTTCCGGCGGCGAGATGTAGAGGCTCTGGGCGATGCGCTCGACCGGCCGCACCAGTTCCTGCGGCAACACCATCCAGCCGATGCGCCAGCCGGTCATGCAGTAGTATTTCGAGAAGGAGTTGATCACCGTCACGGCGGCGCCGTACGCCAGCGCGGTGACATCCGGCGCCGCATAGGCCAGCCTGTGGTAGATTTCGTCCGAGATCACAGCGATGCCGAGTTCCTCAGCCGTTCTCACCAGGGCCGCAAGTTCATCCGCCGGAATCACCGCGCCGGTCGGATTGGCGGGACTGGCGAACAGCACGCCCTTGAGCGGCTTTTCGCGATGCGCGCCCTTCAGGTGCTCGGCATGAAGGTAGGCATCCGCGCCGAGCTCGATCTCGACGATCTCGATGCCGAGCGCGGCCATGATATTGCGGTAGGCCGGATAGCCTGGCGCGGCGATGGCGACGCGGTCGCCCGGATCGAACATTGCCAGGAAGGCGAGGTTGAAGGCGGCTGACGAGCCGGTCGTCACCGCAACGCGCGACGGCGCGACGTCGATCCCGTAATGCTCGCCATAGTGCGCCGCGATCGCCTGGCGCAATTCGGCCAGACCCAATGCATCGGTGTAGCCGATGCGGCCATGCCTGAGAGCCGCGGCCGCCGCCTCGCGGACCCCGGCCGGCGCGGGGTCCGACGGCTGGCCGACGGCCATCGACACCACGGGCACGCCGGTAGCCTTCAGCCGATTGGCTTCGGCCAGGATATCCATGGCGTGGAACGGCTCGACTTCCCCCCGGCGCGAAAGCGAAACGACCATTTGACCTCTTCCAGCTGCCGTTATTCGGCGAAATTCCAGACGCAACCCGCCGCAGACTTGCCCTTGAGCTGCCCGGGTTCAAGGACAGCGCCGCACAAATGCCCGATTGATGTGGGGATCACAAGCGCGCAGGAAGTTGCCGGCGCCGACTTTTCATCTTTCGCCCGCTCGTCTACCAGTGGACCTTATGTTGAGCCGACCCCGACCATTGATTGGCAAACCGAAATCTCTCGGCCGAACCGCGCGCGGCTTGGCGACGCTTCTGCTTGCCGCGACTGTTGCCCTCTCGAGCTCGGTGAGCGTCTTCGCGCAGGGCGTGCCAGTGGTGCGCGACGCCGAGATCGAGGCCTTGGTGCGCGATTATGCCCGGCCGATCTTCAAGGCGGCGGGGCTCGCCAATGACGGCATCGATATCGTTCTGGTCAACGATCAGAGTTTCAACGCCTTCGTCACCGGGCGGCGCCTGTTCATCAACACGGGCGCGCTGGCGACCGCGGAAACGCCGAACGAGATCATCGGCGTCATCGCGCACGAGGCCGGCCATATAGCCGGCGGACACCAGCAGAAATTGCGCGACCAGCTCGACCGCGCCAAGACCATGGCCATCATCGCCACGCTGCTCGGCGCCGGCGCCATGGTTGCCGGCGCCACCACCAACAGCCGCGGCCTTGCCGGCGCCGGCATGGGCGTCGCCGCCGGCGGCGGCGAGATGGCGCAGCGCAGCATCCTTGCCTATCAGCGTACCGAAGAAATCACCGCCGACCGTTCGGCGATCACCTATCTGAACGCTACCGGTCAGTCCGGCATGGGCATGCTGAAGACCTTCGGCCGCTTCCAGAGCGCGCTGTCGCTGGCGGGCACCCAGGTCGACCCCTACCGGATCAGCCATCCGATGCCGCAGGAGCGCATCGCCAACCTCGAAGCGCTCGTCAAGCAAAGCCCCTTCGTCAACAATGTCGACCCGCCGGCGCTGCAGCAGCGGCATGACATGATGCGCATCAAGATCGCCGCCTATATGCAGGGCCAGGCGGCCGTTGCACGGCTGATGCGCAAGAACCCGACCAGCCTCGCCTCGCGCTACGGCGACGCGCAGCAGACCTATCTCTATGGCAATCCGGGCGCAGCGCTGACCAAGACCGCGGCGCTGATCAAGGAGCAACCGAAAAACCCGTATTTCCAGGAGCTGCGCGGCGATATCCTGATGAAGATCAACAAGCCGAAGGACGCCGCGGACGCCTATGCCAAGGCGGTCAGCCTCGATCCCGCGCGTTCCGGCCTGCTGTCGGTCTCGGTCGGCCAGGCGCTGATGGCGGTGGGCACGCCCGATTCGCTGAAAAAGGCGGTCACCCAACTCAACATCGGCGTCGGGCGGGACAAGGACAATTCGGAAGCTTATCGCTTTCTGGCGCAGGCATATGGTGAACTCGGCGACATCCCGGCCGCCGATCTCGCCACCGCCGAAGGCCACTACTATGCGGGCGACTACAAAAACGCGAAGATATTCGCCATGCGCGCTCAACAGAAATTGAAACGCGGCGAGCCCCGCTGGGTCCGCGCTCAGGATATCATAAACTACACGCCATCGAATAAACTGAAATGAACCTCCCGGACTTTGGCGGCGACCAAGGCGGACAGGAACAGGCAAAAGGAACGAGATGATGAATAAGGCAATCCTGCTCGGCAGTGCCGGCGGTCTGGCGGTGGCGCTCGGCATGTTGGCCTTCGGCTTCGTGGCGGGAAATCCCCAGGCCGCGAGGGCCGACACCGTGCAAGTGGCACAGATGACGTCCTCTACCGACACCAAGGCCCCTGCCGACACCAAGATCGATCGAAAGGAGGTCGAGGGCATCATCCGCGACTATCTCTTGAAGAATCCGGAAGTTCTGCTCGAGGTGCAGGACGCGCTCGAGGCCAAGCAGAAAGAGGAGCAGCGGCTCGCCGCCCTCGGCGTGATCAAGAATTCCAAAGACGAGATCTTCAACTCCACCTTCGACGGCGTCGTCGGCAACCCGAAGGGCAAGGTCACGATCGTCGAGTTCTATGACTACAACTGCGGCTTCTGCAAACGCGCCATCGAGGACATGCGAGCCTTGACCAAGTCCGACCCGGACCTGCGCTTCGTGCTCAAGGAATTCCCGATCCTCAGCCCGGATTCGCAGAAGGCCAGCGTCGTTTCCATGGCGTTCCACCTGATGCACCCGGAGAAATACGGCGATTTCCACACCGCGCTGCTCGGCGGCCAGGGCCGCGCCACCGAAGCGACCGCCATCAAGGTGGCGCTTTCGCTCGGCGCCGACGAGGCGACGCTGCGCGAGAAGATGAAGGATCCCCGCATCGCCGAAACGATTTCGCGCACCTATGACCTTGCAACGAAGCTGTCGATCACCGGCACGCCGTCCTATGTGGTCGGCAACGAGGTGATCTTCGGAGCGCTCGGCCAGCAGGTTCTGGCGGAAAAGATCGAGGAGGCAAAGAGCGCGCTCTAAGCACCCACGGGTGCAGAAGCCGACCGCTGTGAACAGCGAAAGAACGCACTTGCGCTCTTTTCGCGGGCGGCTATGCCCATTATAGAGGCCCAGTGCGCCGGCTTGGGGTCGGCGCAGAAAAAGGTCTGCATATTGAAAACGATTTTCGTCCTCAACGGTCCCAATCTCAATGCGCTCGGCAAACGCGAGCCGGGGATTTATGGCGGCAAGACGCTTGCGGCCATCGCCGAGGACTGCAAGGCGGCGGGCGCCGCGCTCGGACTCGAGATCGACTTTCGCCAGTCCAACCATGAGGGCGACCTGGTCGACTGGATCCAGGAAGCCGGCGACAAGGCGGCGGGCATCGTCATCAACCCCGGCGCCTACAGCCACACATCGATCGCCATCCACGACGCCATCCGCGCCATCGCGCCGCTGCCCGTCGCGGAAGTCCATCTTTCCAACATCCACGCGCGGGAGCCCTTCCGCCACGTCTCCATGGTCTCGCCGGTCGCTGTCGGCATGATCTGCGGGTTCGGGCCGCTCGGCTACACGCTCGCGCTGCAGGCATTGGCGGCACGCCTGTGACCGGCCCCCAAACAGAAGGCTCGAAAATGTCGATAAAAAAGAACGGTGTTGACCAACAGCTGATTCGCGACCTGGCGGGCATTCTGAACGACACCAACCTGACCGAGATCGAGGTTGAGCTCGGCGATCTCAAGGTGCGCGTATCGCGCCAGACACAGGCCGTTCATGCGGTTGCCGCGCCGATCGCCGCAGCTCCCGTAGCCGCGACGGCTCAGTCCGGTGCGGCGGCCGCAGCCGTGGCCGCCGATCCGTCCAAGAACGCCGTGCCTTCGCCTATGGTCGGCACGGCCTATCTGGCGCCCTCGCCCGACGCCAAGCCGTTCGTCGAGATCGGCCAGAAGGTGAAGGAAGGCCAGACGCTGCTCATCATCGAGGCGATGAAGACGATGAACCAGATCCCCTCGCCGCGCGCCGGCACGGTGACGGCGATCCTCATCGAGGATGCCCAGCCGGTCGAGTACGGAATGCCGCTAGTGGTCCTTGAGTAAGGCCGGGAACAGTCAACAGATGTTCCAGAAGATCCTCATCGCCAACCGTGGCGAAATCGCGCTCCGGGTGCTGCGCGCCTGCAAGGAACTCGGCATCCAGACGGTGGTGGTCCATTCGACCGCGGATTCCGACGCCATGCATGTGCGGCTTGCCGACGAGAGTGTGTGCATCGGCCCGCCGCCCTCGCGCGAAAGCTATCTCAACATCCACCAGATCGTCGCCGCCTGCGAGATCACCGGCGCCGACGCCGTGCATCCGGGCTACGGCTTCCTGTCGGAAAACGCCAAGTTCGCCGACATCCTTGCCGCCCACAACATCACCTTCATCGGCCCGTCGGGCGACCATATCCGCGTCATGGGCGACAAGATCGAGGCCAAGCGCACCGCAAAGCGGCTCGGCATCCCCGTCGTGCCTGGCTCCGACGGCGCGATCAGCGAGGAGAAGGAAGCCAAGCGCGTCGCCGCCGAGATCGGCTATCCGGTGATCATCAAGGCTTCCGCCGGCGGCGGCGGGCGCGGCATGAAGGTGGCGCACACCGAGGCGGATCTCGAAGTCGCGTTGCAGACGGCAAGGTCGGAGGCGGGTGCGGCCTTCGGCGACGATGCCGTCTATATCGAGAAGTATCTGCAGAAGCCGCGCCATATCGAAGTACAGGTGTTCGGCGACGGCGCCGGCCGCGGCGTGCATTTCGGCGAGCGTGACTGCTCGCTGCAGCGCCGCCACCAGAAGGTCTGGGAGGAAGCCAATTCGCCCGCGCTCAACGCCGAGGAGCGCTCGCGCATCGGCGGCATCTGCGCCAAGGCGATCGCCGATCTGGGCTATTCCGGTGCCGGCACGATCGAATTCCTGTATGAGAATGGCGAGTTCTATTTCATCGAGATGAACACCCGTCTGCAGGTCGAGCACCCGGTGACCGAGGCGATCACCGGCATCGACCTCGTGCATGAGCAGATCCGCGTCGCCTCGGGCGGAGGGCTGTCGGTGAGGCAGGAAGACATCAAGTTCAATGGCCATGCCATCGAGTGCCGCATCAACGCCGAGGACGCGCGCACCTTCACGCCCTCGCCCGGCACGATCACGCATTTCCACACGCCTGGCGGCCTCGGCATCCGCGTCGATTCCGGCGTCTATTCCGGCTACAAGATCCCACCCTATTACGACAGCCTGATCGGCAAGCTCATCGTGCACGGCCGCAACCGCGTCGAATGCATGATGCGGCTGCGCCGCGCGCTCGACGAATTCGTCGTCGACGGCATCAAGACGACGCTGCCGCTGTTCCGCGACCTTGTCGGCAATCCCGACATCGCCAATGGCGACTACGACATCCACTGGCTGGAAAAATACCTGGCCAAGGGTGAATAGCACGGGAACGCGATGACCCGACCCTACGCGCCAGGCTATCGCATACCAACCGATCTCTTGCTCAGGGCCTATGCCTCGGGCGTCTTCCCGATGGCCGAAAGCGCCAACGACCCGGAAGTGTTCTGGGTGCGGCCGGAAACGCGCGGCATCATTCCGCTGGATGGATTCCATACGCCGCGCAGCCTCAAGAAGACGATCCGCAGGCATCCGTTCGACATCCGCTACGACTTCGACTTCGAGGCGACGATCGAGGGTTGCGCTGAAAAGCGCGAGGAGCGCCGCTCGACCTGGATCAATGCGCCGATCCGCGAAGCCTATGTCGAGCTTTTTCGCCTGGGCCACTGCCATTCGGTCGAAGCGTGGCGCGAGGAACGCCTGGTCGGCGGTCTCTATGGCGTTTCGCTGGGAAGGGTGTTCTTCGGCGAAAGCATGTTCGCCAGGGAGACCGACGCTTCAAAGACCTGTCTCTACCATCTCGTCGAACGGTTGAAGGCGCGCGGCTTCGCGCTGCTCGACACGCAGTTCACCACCGAGCATTTGAAGCGCTTCGGCGCCGTCGACGTGCCGCGCGGCCAGTATGAGAAGCTGCTGGCCGAGGCGTTGAAGGGCGAGGCCGTGTTCTATCCCTGAGGATCAGTCTTGCGCTCTATCCAGCGGCGCCTGCGCATGGAACATCATCTTCCAGCCGTTGACACGGTGGACATAGCCGGTGCTGACGAGGGCGGCATAGCGCTCCCCGTTCTCTCGCGTCGCGCGCGCATCGTAGGTCAGCATGACGATGTCGCTGCCGGGTTCGATCATGCCCTTCAACTTTATGTCGAGGTCGCGCCAGCGATTGGGCTTGCTGGCCGTCTCCGCCAATTGCGCATTGGTCATAGCCTTGGCCATCTGTGGAAACGCGACCAGGCATTCCGTGTCGGCATTGGCTTCATAATAGGCGGAATCGCCGGTCCAGAACCCTCTCTCGATATCGAGGAGTTCTTCCTTGTTGGCGGTGATCGGCTTCGTGGCCATCGCGCAATCCTCCTCGCCTGTCGCCAATTTGGAACGGCTGAAGAGCGGGCAGGTTCCGAGATCAGTTTGCGGTGGCGGGCTCGTCGTCAGCCGGTTCGGGCGCGGCGTCGGCAGGTTGCGCCGGAGCCTTGGGCTTGGCGGCCTCGATGTTCGGCTTGGTCGCGTCGGCCTTGGCCGCGGTCGGCGGCGGCACGTCGGACTTCTGCTTGCAGCCCTTGAGCCAGACGTCATAGACGGCGTGCTCGACCGCATTGAGGCCAGGGCTTTCGGCAAACATCCAGCCGGTGAAGATGCGACGGATCTTGCGGTCAAGCGTGATTTCGTCGACCTCGACGAAGGAATCGGTCTTGGGCTGCTCGGTGTCCGGCCGCGAATAGCAGACGCGCGGCGTCACCTGCAAAGCGCCGAACTGCACGGTTTCGTCGATATAGACGTCGAAGGTGATGATGCGGCCGGTGATCTTGTCGATGCCGGCGAACTCGGCCACCGGATTGGTGATGCGGTCGGAGGACGAAGGCGCGGCGGCCGGCGCCTGCGCGGCGGCGACGCCCGCCGGGGCGGCAACCAGAATGGACGTCGCCGCGATCAGCGCCTTTGAGATTTGGCCGAAAGAGCTCATGCGAAATACCGGTGGTTGCGCCCGGGTGATTCTTCAATGCCCAAGGCTAATCGTGGCTGCGCCATCAGCAAGCAGCTAAACGCCAATTGTGGCGACAAAGGACCGAACCTGTGCAGCGGAAAGGATTAAGATCCGGGCGTCCAGGCGTCGTAGTCGCCGGTCACCTGCGGGCGGTGCTGGTTGGTCAGAATGGAACCCTGCGGACGATAGGCGCCGGGCGTTCCGGTCAGGTTCGGCCGATGCTCTTTCTGCCACTCGCGAGCCTTGTAGCTCTCGCTCGATGGAGGTGTGTCGACGCGGTGGTGAATCCAGCCATGCCAGCCCGGCGGGATCTTCGAGGCTTCCGAATAGTCGCGATAGATGACCCAGCGGCGGGTCCGGCCTTCCGAATCGATGCCGCCCTCATAGTAGACGTTGCCGGCTTCGTCCTCGCCGACCCTCTTGCCGAAGCGCCAGGTGTGGAAGCGGGTGCCGAGCGTCTGGCTGTTCCACCAGGTGAAAAACTGCAGCAGGAAAGTTTTCATCCAGATCCTCGCGGCGGCAGCGGCTGCGCCTTTCCCCTGCTTATGGCGTCACGCCACAACGAAGGCAAGGGTTTTGCCATAACCCAAACGCAAATGCTTCGTGCATTAAATCGATGCAGCCGCCCTGCCGGCTACAACGCGGCTTGCCAAGCGCTGCCTGTCTTTCTAAAGCTCGGCCCGCCTATTTCGGGCACGCCTTGAGGGAGGTGACGATTGACCCGGGATCCGTCCGCCGACCGCCGGATCGACGCCGAAGACATTCGCCGCCGCAAGGGTGGCGTGCCGATCGTCTGCCTCACCGCTTACACCTATCCCGTCGCCCGCCTGCTCGATCCACATGTCGACCTGCTCCTGGTCGGTGACAGCGTCGCCATGGTCCTGCACGGCCACGCCACGACGCTCGGCGCCTCGCTGGAGATGATGATCGCGCACGGGCAGGCCGTGATGCGCGGCTCGGCCAAAGCCTGCGTCGTGGTCGACATGCCGGCCGGCAGCTATGAGGCCTCGCCGGCACGGGCCGCGGCGTCGGCAAGGCGTATCGTCGAGGAAACAGGCTGCCAGGCCGTGAAGCTCGAAGGCGGCGTCGATATGGCCGCCCAGATCGCGGCGATCGTGGCCGAAGGAGTCGCGGTCATGGGCCACATCGGCCTGCAGCCGCAATCGGTGGAAAAGGACGGCGGCTACAAGATCAAGGGCCGGACGGAGGAAAATATCGCCGCGCTGTTGCACGATGCCGAAGCGGTTGAAAAAGCCGGCGCCTTCTCGCTCGTCATCGAGGGCACGATGGAGGCCGTGGCCGCGAAGCTGACCCGTCATATTTCCATACCGACCATCGGTATCGGCGCCAGCGCCGACTGCGACGGCCAGATCCTGGTGATCGACGACATGGTCGGCATGACCGTTGATCGCGTGCCGAAATTCGTCAAGGAATATGCAGACTTGCGCCGTGTGATTGCGGATGCGGCGGCGCGCTACGCCGCTGAGGTCCGCAGCCGCGCCTTTCCCGGTTCAGACCACGTCTTCACGACGGCATCCGGCAAGGACGAGACATGAACGAGCCAATCGTCGTCGACAGCGTCACCGCCCTTCGCGCGCAGGTTCGGGACTGGCGGCGGGCCGGTCTCGGGGTCGCCATGGTGCCGACCATGGGCGCATTGCATGACGGCCATATCTCGCTGGTCAGGATCGCGCTCGAACGGGCCGATCGCTGCGTCGTTTCGATCTTCGTCAATCCGACCCAGTTCGCGCCGACGGAAGATCTCGACAAATATCCGCGCCACCTGGCGCGCGATCTCGACCAGCTGCGGGATGCGGGCGCGCATCTGGCCTTCACCCCAGGCGTGAGCGAAATGTACCCCGATGGCTTCGCCACCAAGATTTCGGTGGGCGGCCCCTCCTTTGGCCTCGAAACGGATTTCAGGCCGAGTTTCTTCGATGGCGTCGCGACCGTGGTGGCCAAGCTCTTCCTGCAGGCGGCGCCCGATTGCGCCGTGTTCGGTGAGAAGGACTACCAGCAGCTTTGCGTCGTCAGGCAGCTCTGCCGCGATCTCGACCTGCCCGTCGAGATCGTCGGCGCGCCGACCGTGCGCGACGCCCACGGCCTCGCCATGTCGTCGCGCAATGCGTATCTCGGCGCGGCCGAGCTCGAAACCGCGTGCAAGCTCAACGTGATCCTTCGCCGCACGGCGGCCGCACTTTCGGCCGGCGCGGATCAAGCTGGCGCCACGGATGCCGCTGTAAAGGCCCTGGTCTCCGCCGGCTTCCGGAAGGTCGACTATGTCGCCGCCCGCACGAGCGTCACGCTCAAGCCTTGGCAGCGGGATCGCGACGGCCGCCTGCTCGCGGCAGCCTGGCTCGGCACGACAAGGCTGATCGACAATGTGGAAATTCCCTCCACCTGACCGAGGGCTCAATGCATCCGGATCAGGCGCGCCCTCTTATTCGTCCGATGGCATGTGCAGGTACATCGACTGGATGCCGACACGGCCAGGCCCGGTAAAGCGATTGACGACGAAGTTCATGGCGGCGCCGAAGAAGCCGCTGGAAAGCCGATCGATCCTGGTATCCATCTTCACCGAAGCGTCCTTGAACAGCCAGCCGCCGGGCTCGACGTCGATGGTCTCGCCTGGCGCCAGCACCTTCTCGAAGACATTGCCGTAGCCGTGCAGCCAGACGATGCCGTCGCCGGACTCGCCACGGAAGCGATCGATGAAGAAGCCGCTCTGGCCGAACAGCATCGTTCCCAGTCCGCGCACGCGCTCGAAGGTGTAGTCGACGCTGGCCGTGGCGGCGAGAATGCTCGCGCACCTGGATCTCCTCGCCGCGCCGCAGATGGATCGGCACGTTATGGCCCGGTCCGTCACGGCTGAAAGCAATGACGCCCGGCCCGGACGCCTCGGTGACGAAAATCTGCATGCCGGCGATCATGCGTTTCAGCGCGCCGCGCAGCGACTTCAGACCGATGCTGATCGTGGTGTTCTTCCAAAGCAGAATGTGGTGTTCGAAATAGACCGGCATGTTGGTCACATCGACCGACAGCACCGGCACCAGTTCGCCGGCGACGTGATAAGTCACGCCGCCAAAAGTCTCGTCCGACACTTCGGTCGGCATCAGTTCCGGCAGGCTCGGCATGGTTTCCCCCCTCAGCGAGCGGCGCCCCTTGCCTTGTGGCGGGTGCGAGCGCTGCGAGGAACAGGTTTGATCGGGCGGATAGGCGCGATCAAATCAAAACCGCGCGATGATGTAACGGCATGCACGCGGGCGACCTAGCCGAGCCGCTTCTCCAGGATGAGCGCGGGCAATCCCGAATTGCCGCCGCAATCGGCGGTCCTGCCTGCAGGCCGGAACCCATTCGCCTCGTAGAAAGCGATCGCCACGGCATTGGCTTCCTCGACCTCGAGGCGCAGCGTATGCATCTCCGGAAAGCTGGCCTCGACCTCGTCGAGCAGCGATTGGCCGATCCCTTGCCGCTGGCAGGCCGGGTGCACGTAGAGCTGGCTCAGGAGGACGATCTTCGGGTCGGTGGTGGCGGCGGCGAACGCCATACCGCCGAGCCGCCTGCCGTCATCAGCGACCAGGAACTCGGAATTCGGCCGCGTCAGCCGCGCCTTGAGCGAGGCGATCGAATGCCAGTCGTCGGTGATCTCGGTCACCCGCTCGACGCCATAAATGGCGTCATACGTCGCATGCCAGGTCTCGACCAGCAGCGCACGGACCGCAACAAGATCGCGATCGCTGGCGGTGCGGACAAACACCGCCCTACTCGATGCCGAGCTTGATCTTGACGAGGTCGTTGACCGCCTGCGGGTTGGCCTTGCCGCCGGTCGCCTTCATCACCTGGCCGACAAACCACCCCGCCATGGTCGGCTTGGCGCGCGCCTGCTCGGCCTTGTCCGGGTTGGTGGCAATGACCTCGTCGACCGCCTTTTCGATGGCGCCGGTGTCGGTGACCTGCTTCATGCCACGGCTCTCGACGAGCGCGCGCGGATCGCCGCCTTCGTTCCAGACGATCTCGAACAGGTCCTTGGCGATCTTGCCGGAAATGGTGCCTTCCTTGATCAGGTCGATGACGGCGCCGAGCTGCTCAGGCGAAAGCGGTGCATTTTCAATATCCTTGCCGGCTTTGTTGAGAGCGCCGAGCAAGTCGTTGATGACCCAGTTGGCGGCGAGCTTGCCATCGCGCCCGGAGGCCACCTTTTCGAAATAGTCGGCGATCGACTTTTCCGACACCAGCACCGAGGCGTCGTAGGTCGACAGACCGAGCGAGCCGATCAACCGCGCCTTCTTGTCGTCGGGCAATTCCGGCAGATGCTGTGCCAGGGCGTCGACATAGGCCTGGTCGAATTCCAGCGGCAAAAGGTCGGGATCCGGGAAATAGCGATAGTCATGCGCCTCTTCCTTGGAGCGCAAGGAGCGCGTCTCGCCCTTGTTCGGATCGAACAGCCTGGTTTCCTGATCGATCGCGCCGCCATCCTCGAGGATGGCGATCTGCCGGCGCGCCTCGGATTCGATAGCCTGGCCGATGAAGCGGATCGAGTTGACGTTCTTGATTTCGCAGCGCGTGCCGAAGGCGCCGCCCGGACGGCGCACCGAGACGTTGACGTCGGCGCGCAGCGAGCCCTCGTCCATGTTGCCGTCGCAGGTGCCGAGATAGCGCATGATGGTGCGCAGCTTCGTCACATAGGCCTTGGCCTCGTCGGCCGAGCGCATATCGGGCTTGGAAACGATCTCCATCAGCGCGACGCCGGAGCGGTTGAGATCGACATAGGACATGGTCGGGTGCTGGTCGTGCATCGACTTACCGGCGTCCTGCTCCAGGTGCAGGCGCTCGATGCCGACCTCGATATCCTCGAACTCGCCCTGGCGGTCGGGGCCGACGGACACGATCACCTTGCCCTCGCCGACGATCGGCTGCTTGAACTGCGAGATCTGATAACCCTGCGGCAGGTCCGGGTAGAAATAGTTCTTCCGATCGAAGACCGACTTGTGATTGATCGCCGCCTTCAGTCCCAGGCCGGTACGGATCGCCTGCTTGACGCATTCCTCGTTGATGACCGGCAACATGCCCGGCATCGCCGCGTCGACCAGGCTGACATTGGCGTTGGACGCGGCACCAAACGACGTCGAGGCGCCGGAGAAGAGCTTGGCATCCGAGATCACTTGCGCATGCACTTCGAGCCCGATGATGATTTCCCAGTCGCCGGTGGCGCCGGCGATCAGACGTTTTGCGTCGGGGGTGCGGGTGTCGATGATGCTCATGGGGGCCTGCGAACTTAGAATTCTTGGATGCATTAATGCACATTTCGGTGCGCAACTTCGCTAGTGCAAACAGCACGGCGAGACAAGCGCAAAGCCCGCACACTGGCCTTTTCCGCCGTATTCGCCTATAGGGACAACCATTCCAATGGAGAGTGGATCTCCACTTACGCTCAGTCCCGGTGAAGCCCTGACCTCGTAGCGAGGCAGGGCAGCAAAACCTGAAACCCCGTGCCACGACGTCTCGCGGCGGCGGCTTTTGTTGTTTTCCCGGGACTTTCTCCAATGGATATTTCGCGTAACGAACAGCGCGTCCTGCACCTGCTCGCGCAGGGCGGGCGCATCGAAATCGAAAAGAACAAGAGCAGAAAGATCGCCTCGGTCCAGTGCCAGACCCGCGACGGCTGGCGCTACCCCGGCTTGGTCAACGGACGGCGGACCTTATCGCATCACCCGACGCGGGCTCGAGCTCGTCCGCGCCGAGCTCGACAACCGATAGAAGGTGCTATGCGCCGCCGGCTGGAGACAGCCGGCGGTTATCACCGTCTCAGTCCGCTTGACCGTCACTCTCGAGCATGATGCCGATAATTTCAGATCATGCTCTATCCCGATCGACCCAGAAACGGATCCAGATTCAGGTCGATGCGACCTGAAATCATCCTTCCCTAGGCGGTGGCGATATAGGCCTTGATCTCCTCGGCTTCGCGCTCGACGTCCTCGATGCGGCGCTTGACCACGTCGCCGATGGAAACGATGCCGTCCAGCTGGCCGCCCTTTTCGACCGGTAAATGACGGAAGCGGCCTTTCGTCATGATCTCCATGACCTCGTTGACGGTGTGGTTTTCGTTGCAAATCTTCACCTTCGGCGTCATTGCCGAACGCACGGGGATGTCGAGCGCCGCGGCGCCCTCCCTGGCCACCACCCGCACGATGTCGCGCTCCGAGAGAATGCCGACGATCTTGCGATCGCCATTGGTGATAACGAGCGCACCGATCCTGTGCTCGGCCAGCATGCGAATGGCCTCGCTCAGTTTTTCGTTGGGCCCCAGCGTGAACACGTCATGGCCCTTGCTTTCAAGAATTGCCTTAACCGTCATGGCGTCCTCCACTGCCGTTGACGCCGGCTCCCCGCCCCGACCGGCTTTTCCGCCCTGGCGCCCCAGTTAGAGACGCAGGGTGTTTGAAGCGCGTCGAAGGCGCTTCAAGTTTGTGTTTTGATGCATGTCGTTTCCCAAAACCGCTACGCACTTTTGGGCGACACGCATGGCAACATCGTGCGCCGTGATTGGTTGCATTTCAAGTGGATGCGAGGTTTCAGATCGCAGGCAGCGGGCGGTCGAAAAAGCGCAGTCCGAAAAAGCCGGCGACGAAGCCGCCGATATGGGCTTCCCAGGCGATCTGGCCTTCGATACCCGGCGCGAAGCCGAGCAAGCCGGTGGCCAGATTTATGACCATCCAGACGCCCAGAAACGTCATCACGCCTCGCGAACGCAAGACCGCCGCGATCGGCAAGGGTTTGCCGGCGAAGGCCGCCCGTCCGGACGACCGGTCGATGCGGAAGCCGTAGCGCGCCGCCGCTCCCATCATGCCGGAAATTGCACCAGACGCGCCGACCAGCGGCTCTTGGCCAAGCGGATGAAGCGCCCAGAAGAGCGCAACCGAAGCCAGGCCCGTCGCCGCGAAGAACAATGCGAAGCGCGGCGCGCCAAATCGATTGGCCAAAGGCGAACCAAAGGCGGCAAGCCAGATCATGTTGATCAACAGATGAGCTAGCCCACCATGCAGGAATGCATAGGTGAAGGGGCTCGAAAAGGCATAGAAATCAATGTCGTATCGGCCGGAATAGCGAATGGGGACGAAGGCTGCCCGAACGAGCAGGGCAAAGTCCTGATCATCGGTGAGCAGATAGACGCGCACCAGGTGCACCGCTACGCATATGCCGATCACCGCCAGCACCGCAGGCGGCAGGTTGAACACAGGCTCGCGACGCCGAGGTTCGGAAGCCTCGTGCGGCAGCGGTTCGTTCTCGGCGGGACTTGTCGGTTCGCTCATGCGCCCTTGCAGGTCTTGGGGGGACTCGATTTCGGCGAGCATGTAGATCACGCCCTTTCGAATCACAAACAGCGAATCGCCACAGTGCCGATTGGAAACCAGCCGAATCAGAACAGGGGCGAATCAAAAAAGAAGGCCGTCCAGGATTTCCCTGAACGGCCGGTCGAGCCCCCTGCTCCCCATAAACCCTTGACTGAAATGCTGCCGATCGCTGCTGAAACGACCTTTTTGGAGTGGTTTTGATGTGCCACAGGCCTCGGCCATGCGCAACGTAAACCACTTGTTAACCTTAACGACCCCGAGGCGTGAACAAACGTTAACGATACTGGCACGCATCCTGCTCCGCACCGCATGAAGGTCATCGGAGGGCGCCCTGTCTGTTCGCCGATGGGACATCAAAAGACAGATTGTGCGGAGCGGAACGAAAATGAAAGAAAAAGGATCGATCGCGCTGTTCCAATATTGGAACGAGCTGCGTGATGGCCGCCTCGCCCCGAAACGATCGGAAGTGGAGCCGGCCGACATCAAGTCGCTTTTGGCCGATACTTTCATCCTCGAGCGCGACACGCGTGGCCAGGCGGTGTTCCGGCTCGCCGGAACAAGGCTCTGCGCCTATTACGGCCGGGAGCTCAAGGGCTTCTCCTTTCCTTCGCTCTGGCGCGAGAAGGACCAGCGGCTGGTGTCGCGGCTTATGCAAGGCGTTTTCGATCAGAAATCGGTTCTGCTGATGACCTATGAAGGGTTCAGCCGCAACGGGCGTTCCAACAATTTCGAACTGCTGGCGCTGCCGTTGGACGGGGGCGCCGAGAACCAGCGCTGCCTTGGCATCATCAGCACCGCCGACAGGCCGTTCTGGCTCGGCGCCGACCCGCTCGCCGACGCGCTCATCGACACGATCCGGGTGATAGACCCCGAGAAGGAGCCGATGTTCCTGAAGAACCGGCCGGCGATCGATGTTCCCTCGCTCGTTCCGACCGAATTCGAGCCCCCCGAAACCATCTCGGCGCTCGGTCGCGTGCGACGCATCCGTCATCTCGTCGTCTTCGACGGCGGGCGTCACGAATGAGCTCGGACGCGGGGTATTTGCCTGGCCAGCTGTTGGCTTTTGCGCTTGGTGACAGCCTTCCGACGTAAGCATTCGCGGCCGACTTTTCCCGTTTGTTAACCTGCTTCGCTGTAGTTTTTGCGGGAAATTCCTCGCATCGTCGCGCGGAATGCCAACAGGGTGTAGGCAGTCATGAGGTCAGCGGCGGTAGAATATGCACCGTCACGAGCTGAACGGCGCAACTTTCAGCGTGTCCGTGTCAAGATTTACGGGCGCTTCATGCTGGAAGACCGCACCGAGCATCCATGCCAGGTGATCGACATGTCACCCGGCAATGTTGCACTGCGCACGGACCGCATCGGCATGCCGGGCGAAAAGGTCATCGCCTATATCGATCATATCGGCCGTGTCGAAGGCGTCGTGACGCGCACTTCGCAAGACGGTTTCGCCATGACCGTCATCGCCTCGGATCGCAAGAAGGACAAGCTTGCCGCGCAGCTCACCTGGCTTGCCAACAAGCATGAGCTCGACCTGCCCGAGGACCGTCGCCACGAGCGCGTGGCGCCGCGCAATCCGACGAGCGTTCTGCAACTCGTCGACGGACGCCAGTATCAGTGCCGCATCATCGACCTGTCGCTCTCCGGCGCGGCAGTCGAAATCGACGTCAAGCCGGCGATCGGCGTCCAGGTCATGCTCGGGACGATGCGCGGTCAGGTGGTGCGCCATTTCGAGGACGGCGTCGCCATCGAGTTCGCCGTCATCCAGCGACCGGAAACTCTCGATCAGGAATTCAACGCGCCGCGGGCCTGACGCGGGCCGCACCGCAATCGAAGCAAACCGGCCGTTAGCGGCCGGTTTTTTGTTGCCTTGCTTTGGCAGGTCGGACAGGCTGCCCAGCGCCGTCGAAACGTCCCGCGAGCCGGGCGAAATCTGAACAATCCAGGATCGCGATAGTTCAAATTTTATGTTTATTCTACTGGCGTTTTACTCAATAACTACTTCGGGTTTTTGCGTCAAATAAATCCCAACGTGGCACAGTCTCCTCAAACGGGGAGACTACCACTATGAAAATGACGAGGGGCAAGCTGTTGCTCTTGGCAATGGCGATGCAGCTTTCCGCGTGGGGGACGGCAAGCGCAGGACCGGCTTTCATGCATACGGGTGGCCGCACCACCCAGCCCGTCGGTCACTATGATTTCTGCCAGCGCATTCCGGCCGAATGCAACCAGCGGACGCCGAAGGGGGCGCCGGTCGAACTGACGCGCAAGCTGTGGACGACGATCGTCAACGTCAACAATTCGGTCAACACCCGCGTCAAGCCACGCACCGACATGGAGAATTACGGCGTCGAGGAATACTGGGCCTATCCGGTCAACGGCTATGGCGATTGCGAGGACTATGGACTGGAGAAGCGGCGCGAGCTGATGGCCGTAGGGGTTCCGGCCGGTGACCTGTTGATGACGGTGGTGCGCCAGCCGAATGGCGACGGTCATGCGGTGCTGACCGTGCGCACCAACCTCGGCGAGTACATCCTCGACAATCTCGAGCCGAAAGTGCTCGCCTGGAACGACACCGTCTACACCTACCTCAAGCGTCAATCGACCGAGAATTCTGGCGTTTGGGTTACCATCAACGACGGCCGCGACGCCGCGGTCGCCAGCGTCCGCTAAGGGCGCCAAGCATGTCGCCCGGAAGTCCACAGCGATTTTTCGATCGCGGCATGCGCATCGAGGACAAGCACGCCGCCTTGACGCGGCGCGCTTAGGAAGAAAGCCCGGTCGAGTCCCCACCCTCCCCGTCCCCAACGACCGGGTTTTAGGAGCCGGCCCCCGTCCCCGGGGCCGGCTCCGCCATTTTCTGCCTTGAGTCTGTCGTGGTGAGTCCGTCGTGGTGGGTCCATCATGGCCGACGGCGTGTCACGCAGGACCGCTTTCGGATCGGAGCAGACGGGAGCAGTATGGGCCATTCATTGCGGAAGAAGGCGATGCTGGAAGTCCCTGAGGATCGCGGTGCCCGACACCGGTTGTTCAAGGCGATAGACGAAGCCTTCAAGGCCGGTGATTTCGAGGGCCTTGGCAGGATATTCGGTGGTTGGGCGCGCTGGTTCGACGAGAGAATGCCGTTCGAGCTCGGCCTTGGCCATCCGCTGGAATATGCCATCTACTGGAGCCCGACCACGTTCATCACCGCCTTGCTCGATGCCGGTTCAAACCCGAATTATGAGGATCTTGCCGGCTTTCCCTCGATCATTGCCGCGTTGTCGACGGAACGGCCGGACCGGCTGGAAGTCGTCCGTATCCTGCTCGCGCATGGCGCCGATCCGGATATGCGCGGCGTGAACGATTGGACGCCCCTGCATTATGCAGTGTCCCGGCGGGATGCCGAATCGATCCGCCTGCTGCTTCTCTCAGGCGCCGACCCGTCGCTGAAGACCCGCATCGACGATTATGAGACGGCACTGGAAGGCGCAGAAGAGGCCGGGTTCGAAACCGGTGCTTCCCTGCTGCGTGAAGCGATGAGTCGCGTGCTACGATGATGCGCGAGGCAACCCGCCGCCGTCACACCGTCTTCAGCTTGGCCTTGAAGCGTTTGGCGTTGGCGACATAGTGGGCGGCGGAGACGCGCAGCCGCTCTATCGCCGTTTCGTCCAGCGTCCTTATCACCTTGGCGGGCGAGCCGACGATCAGCGAATTGTCGGGAAAAACCTTGTTCTCCGTCACCAGGGCGCCGGCGCCCACCAGCGAGTTGTTGCCGATCCTGGCGCCGTTCAGCACGATGGCGCCCATGCCGATCAGGCTGTTGTCGCCGATCGTGCAGCCATGCAGCAGCGCCCTGTGGCCGATCGTGCAGCCTTCGCCGATGGTCAGCGCAAAGCCCGGATCGGTGTGCATGATCGTATGTTCCTGCACGTTGGTGTCGGCGCCGATCGCAATGAGCTCGCCATCGCCGCGGATGACGACGCCGAACCAGAAGCCGGCGTTGCGGCCGATCCGGATATTGCCGATCAGGGTGGCGTCCGGCGCAATCCAGTTCGTATCGGCATCCTCGAACTGTGGCGCTTTCCCATCGATCGCATAGACCGGCATTTTCGTCTCCGAATCGTCTCAACCAGAGAATTCGAAAGACCCTAAGTTGGCGGTCGCCCAGGATGCAATGGCGATCAGCACGACGCCGAGCGCCAGCGCCCAGGCAATGGCCGTGCAGCCGCAGGACAGCAGCGCCATCGTGCCGATGCGGCCCTCGCGCCTGGCGGCCAAAGCCTCGTTGGTGAGCATGAACGGCCCGGCGCAAGCGGTTGCCGCGAGCGACCGCAGGATATGGAGCGGCGAAACGTAAGGTTCAGCAAAGGCCAGGCGTCGGCCGGACAGCAGTTCCATGACCGATCCGGCCAGCCCGCAAGCCGTGAGACAAACCGCAAAAGCGTAAAGAACAAGCACAACGGGAGCCATGTTTACCAACCATTTACCATGAAAACGCACAGTCGTGCCAACGCGCTGCAAGAGCCATGCCGCGCAGCTTGTGCCGCCCAAGGACAGGTAGGCGGATCGGAGAAATGCGAATGAGAGAGGCAAGCGTCGCCGAGAGCCCGGACTTCGAGGTCGTCGATTCGACCTTGATGAAGCGGGTCTTCTATGTCTTCGCGGCGCTGGCGCTGCTGTCGGTGGCGATCAGCGTCGGCGGCAAATGGCTCGGCCGGTCGATCGCCATGGCCGGCTACACGGATGACGCGACGGTGCGCCGGATCGTCATGGGCAACAATCTGATCAGCGTGCCGGCAAACCTCATCCGCTTCGACCAGGCTAGGCGCGACGGCATCGCGTCGCGACTTGACCTCTACCTGCGCTATCCCGAGATGGACGGCTACAGCACGGCCGCGCGCGACGACTTCAATCACGCGACGACCAGGAAGATCATTTTCCTGTCGTTCGAGCCGCGAATGATGTCGCGCGACATGAGCGGCCGCTTCGCGCCGATCTACAGCGCCCTGATCGAAAAGCCGGGCACACCCGGTCCGGGCGGCACGACGGTTTATGCCTTCACGGAAAAATCAGGCTATCTGAACGAGGTGCTGGCCGTCGCCGAACGCCCAGGCAAGGGTCCGTTCGTCGCCCGCTGCCTGAGCGGGCCGAGCGCGGAGGAATCGTTGGCGCCCTGCGAACGCGACATCCAGGTCGGCGACGATCTCAGCCTCACCTACCGTTTTCCGCACGAACTGCTCGCGAATTGGCCGGCGCTGGACGCGGCAATCGCCGCCAAGGTGGCGAGTATTCTCAAGACGGGCCACTGACGCGATCGCGCCGATCAATCAGCCGGCCGTCCAGCTAGATCATTTCGGCGCGCAACCAGCGTTTCAGGCTGGCTATGTCGCCGTCCCCGACGGCCTTGGCGACACGTCGGCCGACGCTCGCGCCGAACTTGTAGCCATGGCCGGAACAGGCGGAGACGACCAGGCATTTGCCTTTTTCATGCGCGAGGAATTTCTCGTCGGCGGTAAAGGTGTAGGCGCAGGTAACGACCTCGGTCACCTTGTATTCGGTGATGCGGGCGATCGGCGGCGAGAACAGGTTGCGGATCACCTCGCCCTCGCCCGGCACCGGCTGGCGGTTCCAGTCGGCATCGCTGGTCGGCACCTTGTGCAGGCCGGAGCCGAACTTCATGCCGGCGCCGCGCGTGATCGGGATCATGTAGCCATCGGTGACGCCGCCGACGTCGAGGATGACGGGCGCCGCTTCCCAGGCGGCCTTGAGATCCGCCGGCGGTTCGACATAGGCAAGCGCGGTGCGAAAGATCTTCAACTCGCCACCGAGTTCCGGAAACAGCTTCAGCACCCAGGCACCGGCCGCCACCACGACGCGATCGGCCTGCATCGTCTCGCCGCTTTCCAGCAAGATGCGGCCGGCATCGGCGTCGATCTCGACCACTTTGCTGTTTTCATAGACATTGGCGCCGTGGGCGCGCAGCCATCTTGCCAGGCCGGCTGCGATCTTCCTGCAGTGCAAGGCGCCGCCTTCGGTGGAAAAATAGGCATAGCGGAAGGTGCCTGCTTCGAGGAACGGCCAGCGCTCCACCGCGGCCGCCGGTTCGAGCAATTCGAAGGGAAAATTTCCTTCCTCCAATCCCTCGCGATATTCCTCCGCCTCGTCGCCCGCCTCTCGCGAGACGCAAAGGAAACCACGCGGATCGAGGTGGTTTTCGCCAAGGTCGGCCCACAGCTCATCCCAGGCCTCATAGGCCTCGCTGATCAGTTGGCCGTAGCCGGTGCCGGCGCGGTAAGCACGGCGGATGATTCGGTGATGGTCGCCGGAAGCCGCGAGCGGATTGGGGATGGTTCCTTGCTCGACGATCGAGACATTATGGCCGGCCCTGACCAGCGACCAGGCGGTAGACAGTCCCGCGATGCCTGCGCCAACGACGATCACATTCATCAAGACATCCACCCCGGCTCGCCTGGCTCAACGTTTCGGCTTCACGGGCGCCAAAATACGGTCTGGCATCGGGCTGACAAGGCGCGCTAATGGTCTGGCATGACCGATTTGATGCCTGCCTATCTCGCATTTGATCCAACCGGCCGCCGCCTGCGGCTCGACCCGCACGAGCCGGCTTTTGTGCAGAACCCTTATGAGGCCTACGCTTTCCTGCATGGCGCGTCGAACGCCTTCTTCTGGGAAGACTACGGGTTCTGGTGTTTCGGCGGCTTCGACGACGTCAACCGTCTGTTGCGCGACCGCCGCTTCGGGCGCCAGAACCCGGCCGGGATTCCCGACAGCCGCGGCGTGGGCGATGATCGCTCGCACCTGACTGCCTTCGACGCGATCGAGGCCAATTCCATGCTGGAGCTCGAGCCGCCTGTGCACACCAGGCTACGGACGCTGGTCAACCGCGCCTTCGTCTCGCGCCAGGTCGAGCGGCTCAGGCCACGTGTCGAGGTGCTGGCCAAAGAGCTGATCGACCGCTTCGAGCCGGGCGGCGTCGACCTTCTGCCGGCCTACGCCGCGCCGCTGCCGATCACCATCATTGCCGAGATGCTCGGCGTTCCGGTCGAGATGGGGCCGCAACTGCTCGACTGGTCGCACCGGATGGTCGCCATGTACATGCATGGCCGCACCCGCGACACCGAGGACACGGCCAACCGCGCCGCGCGCGATTTCGCGGCCTTCCTGCGCGGCTACGTCGCCGAAAGGCGCAAGAAGCCGGGCGACGATCTGCTTTCGCTGCTGATCGAGGCGCGCGACAACGGCCAGAAGCTTTCGGAAGACGAGCTGGTCTCGTCGGCCATCCTGCTTCTCAATGCCGGCCACGAAGCGACCGTGCACCAGACCGGCAACGCGGTGCGCTCGATCCTCGCGCAAGGCGGCGACCCGCGCCGCTTCTTTGAGACGCCGGAGAGAAACGTCGCGGCCGTCGAGGAATGCCTGCGCTTCGACGCGCCGCTGCACATGTTCCTGCGCTACGCCTATGAGGAGATCGAAGTCTCGCCGGGCATTCTGGTCAAGCCCGGTGAGATGGTGGCGCTGCTGCTCGGCATGGCCAATCACGACCCGCTGGCGTTTTCCGGGCCTGGCACTTTCAACCCGGCGCGCACGGACCAGAAGAATGTCTCCTTCGGCGCCGGCATCCATTTCTGCATCGGCGCGCCACTGGCCAGGCTCGAACTGCAGGTCTCGCTGAAAACGCTGTTCGAGCGGTTGCCGGAGTTGCGCCTGGCCGAGGCGCCGCGCTTCCGCGACAGCTATCACTTCCACGGGCTAGAAAAGCTCGCGGTGACTTTCCGGGGCAACACGAAATGAGATTCGCTTTCCTGCAGGAACCTCCTTTCTGCTTCACCGATGCTTCCGGCAAGCTCGGCGGCTGCGACGCAAAGCTCGCCGAGAAGATTGGCCAGATGCTTGAGCTGGCGGATTTCTCGCCCATCGAGACAGAGTTCGCCGAGTTGCTGCCCGGAGTGGCCAAAGGCCGCTGGGATATGACCACAGGCCTGTTCATCTCGGACGAGCGCCGAAAGCTCGTCGACTTTACGCGATCGATCTGGGCATTGCCTGACGGGCTGATGGTCGCGAAGGGCGATCCGCTGGGGTTGGCGGGCTACCGCTCGCTCGCCCGGAACCCCTCGGCGATATTGGCCGTGATCTCAGACCAGATTCAGCATCAAACCGCACTGCGGAACGGCGTTCCCCCCGGACGAATCAAAACATTCGCAACGCAGGCGGAAGCAGCGGAGGCCGTGGCGCAGGGTGCAGTGCAGGCCTATGCCAGTGTCGCCATGGCGCATCGAGGTTACATCACCCGCGAACCCGATGCTCGGCTCGACGTCGTCGATGTTCCAGCATCCGAGAAGCAGCCTGCCGCCGGCGCCTTCGCGCTGGCCAAGAACAATGCCGCGCTACGTCAAAAGGTGGATCGGTGCCTGGATGAATTGCTCGGCAGCTCGTGGCACCGGGAGATGATGAGCCAATACGGTTTTTCCAACGATGATATCGACCGGCTGCTGTGGGCCGGCCGCTAGCCGTTAAAGCCTGATCACATATTCCTTGCGGGTGGTCTCGAGCACTTCCCAGGTCCCTTTGAAACCCGGCCGCAGCACGAAACTGTCGCCCGCCCGCACGGTGCGCGCCTCACCGCCGTCCTCGGCGATCACCGACACGCCCGCCAGGATGTGGCAGAACTCCCATTCGTCGTAGACAATGCGCCACTTGCCCGGTGTCGCTTCCCAGATGCCGGCATAAAGGCCGCCGTCGCGTTCCTCGACATTCCAGGTGCGGAATTTGGGATCGCCCGAGATCACCCGGTCCGGGGCCGGCGCGCCGGCCTCCGGTTCGATAGTATCGGTGCTGACCGCAAGGAAAGCCGACATCGCGGTCAGACCTTGCTCAGCGCCTGTTCCAGGTCGGCGACGATGTCCTGGACGTCCTCGATGCCGATCGACAGCCGGACCGTGTCCGGGCCGGCGCCGGCCTTGATCTTCTGCTCATCGGAAAGCTGGCGGTGCGTGGTCGAGGCCGGATGGATGACGAGCGACTTGGTGTCGCCGACATTGGCGAGGTGCGAGAACAGTTCCAGCGCCTCGACGAATTTGACGCCGGCCTCGTAGCCACCCTTGAGGCCGAAGGTAAACACGGCTCCCGCGCCCTGCGGCGAATATTTCTTCTGCAGCGCGTTGTTCTTGTCGCTTGGAAGGCCGGGATAGTTCACCCAGGCAACCTTGGGGTGGTTGGAAAGCCAGCCGGCTACCGTGACCGCGTTGTCGCAGTGGCGCTGCATCCTGAGCGGCAGGGTTTCCAGCCCGGTCAGGATCAGAAAAGCGTTGAACGGCGAGATCGCCGGGCCGATGTCGCGCAGGCCGAGCACGCGCGCGGCGATGGCGAAGGCGAAATTGCCGAAGGTCTCGTGCAGGACGATGCCGCCATATTCGGGGCGTGGCTCCGACAGCATCGGATACTTGCCCGACTTCGACCAGTCGAAGGTGCCGCCGTCGACGATGGCGCCGCCGATGGAATTGCCGTGGCCGCCGATGAACTTGGTCAGCGAATGCACGACGATATCGGCGCCGTGCTCGATCGGCCGCACCAGATAGGGCGAGGCCAGCGTGTTGTCGACGATCAGCGGCAGGCCGTGCCGGCGGGCGATGTCGCCGATCTTCTCGATATCGACGAAGATACCGCCGGGATTGGCAAGGCTTTCGATGAAGATCGCCTTGGTCCTGTCGTCGATCTGGCTCTCGAAGGTCGAAGGCTCATTGGTGTCAGCCCAGCGCACCTCCCAGCCAAAATTCTTGAAGGCGTGGCCGAATTGGTTGATCGAGCCGCCATAGAGCTTTGTGGCGGATACGAAATTGTCGCCCGGCTGCAGCAGGTTATGGAAGACGAGGACCTGCGCGGCGTGGCCGGAGGCGACGGCAAGTGCTGCGGTGCCGCCCTCGAGCGCGGCAAGGCGCTCCTCGAGCACGGCCTGCGTCGGGTTCATGATGCGGGTGTAGATGTTGCCAAAGGCCTTCAGCCCGAACAGCGAGGCGGCATGGTCGGCATCGTCGAAGACATAGGAGGTGGTCTGATAGATCGGCGTGGCGCGGGCGCCGGTTGCCGGATCGGGCTTTGCGCCTGCATGAACGGCAAGCGTGTTGAAACCGGGCGTGCGGGTCATCGAAACCTCCCTCTCAAATCTCTCGAAAATCGCCGGGCATTCTTGGCGAAGCGCGGCTGGGAATGCAAAGAAGAAAAAACCTTTCGGGATGCGATCTGCGACGAACGCCCGGGAAAATCCATTTCTTCCCGGAATAATTTTGCGCGAGCCGTAGCCGGCCTATTTCTGCCGCACACCAAGACTCTGGAAGCCCTGCCGCATCAGGGGCTTCTTCGAAGACAGCACGCCGGAATTGACGCCGGTCCAGCCGATCTCGCCAGACAGCTTGCCGTATTCGATCTTCGGGCAGCGGTTCATCACCACCTTGATGCCGGCGGCCTCGGCGCGGGCAGCCGCCTCGTCATGACGCACGCCGAGCTGCATCCAGACCACCTTCGGCAGCGGGTCGAGCTTCAGCACCTGGTCGACGATGCCCGGTATAGCTGCCGAACCGCGAAAGATGTCGACCATGTCGACCGGCTGAGGCAGGTCGGCCAGGCTGGCATAGACCATACGACCAAGGATCTCCTTGCCCGCATGACCCGGATTGATCGGAAATACCGAAAAGCCCTTGGCCAGAAGATATTTCAGCACGAAATAGCTCGGCCGCACGTCGTTTGGCGAGGCGCCGACCATGGCGATCGTTTTCACCGCGTTCAGAATGCCGGCGATGTAGGTGTTGTCGTAGGCGTCGTGATTCATGGTTCGTCCTCATACAGCGCTTCGGCGAGAAAGGCAGCCGGATCGCTGCAGAAGTCGCGCATCATGCGAAAATGATCGGTGTCCTGAAAATCGATCAGGTCGAGGCCGAAGCGGCTGATGCGGAACAGCCGCGCATTCGGACACGCCATCAGCAGCGGCGAGTGCGTGGCCATGATCACCTGCGCGGTGCCGGACTGCTCCATGCGCCGGAGCAGTCTCAGCAGTTCGATCTGGCGCGTCGGCGACAGCGCGCTTTCGGGTTCGTCGAGGATATAGATGCCTTGCCGTCGGCAGCGCTCCTCGAAGAAGCGGATGAAGCCTTCGCCATGCGACCACGAGAGGAAATCGGGCGGCGGTGGCTTGAACGGATCTTCGAGCGCCGCGCGGTCGAGATAGCGTGCGACGGAATAGAAGGATTCAGCCCGGAAGAACCAACCGGCGGTGACCTTCGGCAACCAATGGCCGCGCAACGTGTCAGCGAGGGACGCGCCGCTTTTGTCGATGGCAATGGAATGGTCGACCGGGCGGTAGCCTTTGCCGCCGCCGGCCTCGTCATATCCGGCCAGCGCGCCGATGGCTTCCAGCAGCGTCGATTTGCCGGTGCCGTTCTCGCCGACGATGATGGTGATGGCGCTCGTGAATTCAAACTCGAATTCGCGGGCGTGGAAGATCGGCAGGCTCCACGGATACTGGTCCCAATCCGCGACGCGCGACGGCTCGAGCAGGATGCGCTTGAGATAGGGCGCCTTCAGCCGCGTCAGTTGCTTGCGGGCAGCCACGTCGAACCTTCAGCGATGCAATGGCGCGGCTCCATTCAAGTCGACTACTCGTCGGTCCATTCGGGCTTGCGCTTGCCGATGAAGGCGCCGATGCCTTCCTCCGCGTCTCGCGCCAGCATGTTCTCGACCATCACGCGGCCGGTATAAGCATAAGCGTCGGCCAGCCCCATTTCGGCCTGAGCGTAGAAGGCTTCCTTCCCGGTCTTGACCACCAAAGACGATTTGGATGCAATGGTTTGCGCGTATTTGTTGACAACTTGATTCAGATATTCGCGCGGCACGATGCGATTGACCAGGCCGAAATCCTTGGCCGTCGCCGCATCGATCGTCTCGCCGGTCAAAAGCATTTCCATCGCCTGCTTGCGCGAGACGTTGCGCGACAGCGCCACCATCGGCGTCGAGCAGAACAGGCCGATGTTGACGCCGGGCGTGCAGAAGCTCGCCTCGTGCGAAGCGATGGCAAGATCGCAGCTCGCGACCAGCTGCAGGCCGGCGGCGGTGGCGAGGCCATCGACCTCGGCGATCACCGGCTTCGGATGGCGCACGATGGTCTGCATCAATTTCGCGCAGGCCGCGAAGGTCTTTTCGAAGAAAGCCTTGCCGCGGTCCGCTTCAGCGCGGTGCGCCGTCATTTCCTTGAGATCGTGACCGGCGCAGAACACCTTGCCGGATGCCGCCAAGATGATGACGCGCACAGATTTGTCGGTCTTCACGCGGTCAAACTCCGCCTGAAGTGCCGCCATCGTCGCCAGCGAGAGCGCATTGGCCGGCGGGCTGGCGAGTGTGAGGCGCAAAATGCCTTTGTCCTGGCTGACAAGAACGGGGCCGTCGGCGACGGCGGGCTTGATGGCGACGACTTCAGCCACTTGTGAAACCTTTCGATTTGCTCACGCAGCCATGGAGCAACAGAACTAGCACGCTGCCGGTTGAAGAACAGCCGGGAGGCGTGTTTTCTCCGTCGCGCCGATTGGTCCAGGCATACCGCCCGGAGCTTACCATCTCATATAGGACGCCGCCCATGCCTGCCCAAAGCAATCTGAAGCCAATGCTCAACGCGGCTGAAGTCAATGCGCTGATGGCAAGCGTCTATCCGCAACTTAACGACCAGTTCACCTCCTATGAGGCGATCGATGTGTTTCCAGGCGGCTGCACGGTGCGGCTCAACGCCGACGAGCGACATCTGCGTCCCGGCGGAACGGTGTCCGGTCCGTCGCTGTTCACGCTGGCCGACATCGGCGGTTATGTCTGCGTGCTCAGCCACGCCGGTCCGGACGCGCTGTCGGTGACGGTCAACCTCGACATCAACTTCATGCGCAAGGCCGGGGCCGGGCCGATCGACGGCCATTGCCGGATCCTCAAGCTCGGCAAAAGCCTGATGGTGTTCGACATCGACATGGTCGCCGGCCCGGACGGACACACGGTTGCGCACGCCACGGGGACCTATTCGATCCCGCCGAAGCGAAAGAACGATGGGGTAAAATAATACCACTCTATCAAGCCATTGTTTTTGCTTTATTTTGTTCGCCAAGCTTGTTTTCCAGTGCCTTGACGTTCGAACCTCCCTCGCCTATAAGCCCACCCGAAGCAGCGGCCCGCAATGGCCGCCGTTTTGTTATTGGCGGTTGGCTTCGGCCGCGCGCCAATCCAAGCAACAAGAAACGCCTTCCTTGTTCCTCACGGATCGGAAGGTCAACGTGAGAGCAAAACCATGGCTACCTTTTCGCAGAAGCCTGCGGATGTGGTGAAGAAGTGGGTGCTGATCGACGCCGAAGGTCTCGTCGTCGGTCGTCTGGCCACCGTCATCGCCAACCATCTGCGCGGCAAGCACAAGCCCACCTTCACCCCGCATGTCGATGACGGCGACAATGTCATCGTCATCAATGCCGACAAGGTGGTGTTCACCGGCAAGAAGTACACCGACAAGGTCTATTACTGGCACACCGGCCACCCCGGCGGCATCAAGGAGCGCACCGCGCGCCAGCTGCTCGAGGGCCGCTTCCCAGAGCGCGTCGTCGAAAAGGCCGTCGAACGCATGATCCCGCGCGGCCCGCTTGGCCGCCGCCAGATGAAGAATCTCCGCGTCTATGCAGGCGCTGAACATCCGCACACCGCCCAGCAGCCCGTCTCGCTCGACGTGGCCAAGCTGAACTCCAAGAACAAGAGGGCCTCGTAATGGCTGAGCTTTCCTCGCTCGCAGAACTCGGGACTGTCGCCGCGCAGCCGGCCGCGCCGGTGCACGTCCAGAAGCTCGACAAGTCCGGCCGCGCCTATGCCACCGGCAAGCGCAAGAACGCCATCGCGCGCGTCTGGGTGAAGCCGGGCTCCGGCAAGATCACCGTCAACGACAAGGAATTCGCGAGCTATTTCGCGCGTCCGGTGCTGCAGATGATCCTCAACCAGCCGATCGTCGCGGCCAACCGCGCAGGCCAGTACGACATCGTCGCCACCGTCATCGGCGGCGGCCTTTCCGGCCAGGCGGGTGCGGTGCGTCACGGCATCTCCAAGGCGCTGACCTACTACGAGCCGGGCCTGCGCTCGGTGCTCAAGAAGGGCGGCTTCCTGACCCGCGACAGCCGCGTGGTCGAGCGCAAGAAGTACGGCAAGGCGAAGGCCCGCCGCAGCTTCCAGTTCTCGAAGCGCTAACGCAACGAGATCCAAGCTTTTCGAAAGGCCGCCTCCGGGCGGCCTTTTTGTTTCTGCTACCAGCGGCCAACCGGCGTCTTGATATAGTCTATGAAGGCGCGCAGCGGCGCCGGCACAAGACGGCGGCCGGGATAGTAGAGGAACGGTCCTGAAAATTCCTCCCACCATGGCTCGAGAACGGGCTCGAGCGCGCCGCTTTCAAAATGCGGGCGAAGCCAGTCCTCGAACAGGCTGACGATGCCGGTGCCGGCGACGGCGGCATCGACGGCGAGATCGACGGCGCCGCCCAATGTGACTGTCAGCGGGCCCGAAGGATTGACGCTGACCACCTCGCCATCCCGCACGAATTCCCATGGCATTACGCCGCGGCCCGCGAAGCGCCCGCGCAGGCAGGCGTGATCAAGCAGGTCGCGCGGGTGCTGCGGCCGGCCGTGCCGGTCGAGATAGACAGGCGAAGCGGCTGTCGCAAAGCGCTGCGCGCGCGGGCCGATCGGCACCGCGATCATGTCCTGCTCCAGCCGCTCGTCATAACGGATGCCGGCGTCGCAGCCCGCGGCCAGCAGGTCGACGAAGCTTTCCTCGGCCGTCACCTCAAGGCGGATGGCCGGATAGGCGGCAAGGAAACCTGGGACGATCCTGGGCAGAACCAGCCGTGAAGCACTGACGGGCACGTTGAGCCGCAAGGTCCCTGCCGGCCGGTCGCGAAAACCGTTCACGACATCGAGCGCCGCCTCGACCTCGCCGAGCGCCGGGCCGAGCCGCGCAAGCAGGCTGGCGCCGGCCTCGGTCAAGGCGACGCTGCGCGTGGTGCGGTTGAAGAGCCTGACGCCAAGTTGGGTTTCCAGACGGCGGATCGCTTCGCTCAGCGCGGAGGCGCTGCCCGCGGTCGCGCGGGCGCCTTCGCGAAAGCCGCCGGTGCGCGCCACGGCCAGGAACGCCTGGAGATCGTTGAGTTCAGTCGCCATTGTTCTTAATTCCGCACAAGCCGTGCCGATTATATCCGGTTATCAGGACAGCGGCCATGCCCTATCTCCCTCGTCGACAGCGAAGGAGAACCACGATGTCCAGCGTAGACAAATCCGGCACCTACACTCTCGGCGACCGTTCGGTTCACCGCCTCGGCTACGGCGCGATGCAGCTTGCGGGCAAAGGCGTGTTCGGTCCGCCGAAGGACCATGATGCGGCGATCGCCGTGCTGCGCGAAGCGGTGGCGCAAGGAGTGAATCATATCGACACCAGCGATTTCTACGGCCCGCATGTCACCAACAAGCTGATCCGCGAGGCGCTGGCGCCCTACCCTGACGAGCTCGTCATCGTCACCAAGATCGGCGCCCGCCGCGGCGACGACGCCTCGTGGCTGCCGGCCTTTGCGCCCGAGGAACTCGAGAAGGCGGTGCACGACAATCTCCGCAACCTCGGACTGGACGTGCTGGACGTGGTCAACCTGCGCCTGATGTTCGACGTGCACGGACCCGCCGAAGGCTCGATCGAGGCGCCGTTGACAGCCTTGGCCGAACTTCAACGGAAGGGTCTCGTGCGCCATATCGGCCTCAGCAACGTCACCCGCGCCCAGATCGCGGAAGGCCGACGGATTTGCGAAATCGTCAGCGTGCAGAACCAGTACAACCTGGCGCATCGCGACGACGACGCGCTGATCGATCAACTGGCGCGCGACGGCGTCGCCTATGTGCCGTTCTTCCCGCTCGGCGGCTTCAGCCCGCTGCAATCGTCGACCTTGTCGGGTGTTGCCGAACGGCTCGGCGCGACGCCGATGCAGGTGGCGCTGGCGTGGCTCTTGCAGCGTTCGCCGAACATCCTGCTGATCCCGGGTACGTCGTCGGTGGAGCATCTGCGCGAGAATCTGGCGGCAGCGGAACTGGAACTGTCGGAAGATGTGCTGCGGGAGTTGGAGGGCGCGGCGAAAGCGGCGTGATTAGCTAGTCTCCCCCCTCGTGGGGGAGATGGCCGGCAGGCCAGAGGGGGGCGTGAAGGAACTCGACCTTGCAAAATGACCCCCAAAAGCGATCTGAAATGCGAATTCTGTTGCGCGAACACCTTGTAGGCTGGCGGGACAGCGCCCCCTCTGCCCTGCCGGGCATCTCCCCCACTAGGGACCCACAAGGGGGGAGATCAGCAGCGTCAGCGCCGCGCTCTAATTGATGCTCGCCGTATGCGTTGGCTCGGCTGGTTTCGCGTCCGTCGCGTAAGGCACGCGATGACCGTTGGCCGCCAGCCAGTCGATCGCCGCCTTCGGCTCGTCTGTCTGGATGATGGTGGCGCCGCGGTCGACCCAAAAACCCCAGGCTTCGCGCGGCAGGCTGGCGGCGACGGCCAGTTCGTCGCCACGGCCGCCGGCGAGGAAGCCGCCCGGTTTGTTGACGATGGCGTAGGTGTCGGCCCAGAGATGCCAGTCGCCGCGCGCCGCTTCGGCCCGCATTCTGGTGCTGAAAAGCGGGCCGCCGGTCGCCGTCAGCGTCTCGGCGCCGTTGCGCCAGTTGATCAGCTCGACCGCGCGGAGGGGAAACGCCCTGCCTACTTCCTCGGCAAAGGCGGCATCATGCACGGCGTCGTCGGCGAGAATGGGCATGAACTGGAAGCCACCGCCAGCCTGGCCAAGCGCCGCCCTGGCGGCATCGATGCGCGGCCGGTTCCACAGGTTTTCCTTGACGATCACCTGGTCGGCCATGCCGAGATCGCGCGCCACCGCGATCATGCCCGGCAAGTCGGTCACCTCAAGCTTGTTGTCGAGATTGATCAGGACCCGGTCCCTGGTCGCGAGCAGCATCTCGCGCAGTGTCGAAACCGGCTCGTTGGTGACCGCGCCCGTGCCCTCGATCACCAGCCGGCACGTCTTCAGCTCGGCAAGCGTGTATTTCACCACCTCGCCCTTGCAGGTGGTCGTGCGGTCGAGCCAGCTGTCATGCATGATGACGAATGCGCCGTCTTTCGCGCGCCGGACGTCGACCTCGACGATCTCGGCGCCGATCGCGATCGAGGCCTCGACCGCGGCCAGCGAATTCTCGGCATAAAGGGTCTTGCCCGCCTGCATGCTGCCGGCGCGGTGCGCGGCGATCATCACATGGTCGCGCCACTGGTTGGCGTGGTCGAAGCGGTCGAGGATCTGCGCGGCGCGCGTCTCGCCGGCTAAACTTTGACTTGCGCAGGTCGCAAGCGCGGCGGCAAGCATAAGGCTCAGCCAGAGTGTTCGCATCGGGGAATCGCTCCGTTCCGGGTCGGAACCCGGTTAGGCGATGCCCATGACAGGGCGGTGAACGAAGCCGGCTAGTGGTTCAAGTCAAATCCGCTTGGCAAGGCGGCGGAACCAGGCGAGCGCCGGCATTTCGACGAAACGCCAGGTGAACCAGGACACGACGATGACGGCGAGCAACATTGCGATCACAGCCACGAAGCCGATCCAAGGCGAGCCGGTGCCGAAGCCGGTCGCATGGTCGCCGCGCAGCACCAGGTCGCCGACGATGGCGAGCCCGAGCTTGCGTTCGATCAGGCCGCCGACATTGATCATGCGGGCCTGGACGAAGATGTGGACCATGTAGATCGAATAGGAGAGCGAGCCGAGCAACAGCATCGGCCGGCTGCGCAAAGCCAGGCTGACCCATCCGCCTTCATGGGCAAACAGATAGAGCGCCAGAGCGAAGACGACTGGGGCCGCGATGCCCGCGTCATTCGTTCCCGCCACCGAGACAAACGGCGCGATCACCGCGATCATCGCAAGCTCGGCCAGCGTCCAGGCGACACGCCCTGCCCCGCCGCTAAGCGCCTGTCGCGCCTCTGCAATGGAATCGTGCTGAAACCAGGCGAGCAGCGCGCCGAGCGAGAAGCCGTAAAGGCAGCGGATGAAGCCGAAATCGAAGGACACGTCCATATGACGGGTCGAGAACGCGAGCAGGAGGAGCGGAGCCGTCACGGCGGTGGCGACGAACCATATCCAGGCACGCCGGCCTGCGGTGAAGACGACGGCGGCAAACAGCAGATAGGTGAAGAACTCGGCCGAAATGCTCCAGCTTGGGGCGTTCCAGCTCAGATGATCCTCAACGCCCATGCCCTGCAAAAGGAAGAGGTTGGCGACGAGGCTTCTCAGGTCGAAACCGGCGGTGAAGGGTGCGGGACCCGTTCCGTGCAGCGCCGGCAGGACGAGCCGCAGCGCCTCGAATCCGCCGAAGGCGGCAAGCATCAGGACATGCAGCGGATAGATGCGGCCGAATCGCACCAGCGCGAACCGGGCAAGCTCGTCCTGCTCATTCAGCCGTCCGCCGTAAGCGCCGGCGATGACGAAGCCGGAGAGCACGAAGAAGAAATCGACGAACAGATAGGAGCCGCCGACAAAGGCGCTCTGCGAAACCATCGAGGTGGTGGGGAAGTGAAACAGCGCCACCAGCAGCGCACAGATACCGCGCCAGGAATCCAGCACCAGGAAGCGCTCGCCAGCCGCCGTGCCGACACGGGTCGCCGTGGGTGCCGGTACCAGGTTGAGCAGAGCGGTCTCAGCCATAATGATACAGATCCTGTGTTGCCGCGGCACGCGCCGAGCGCCGCCCCGTTTCCGCAAGCTGTGACTGGCATGTTGCGTGCCGGTTCTGTAGTGGTGGCTGCCCGATGAAACCGAGGGATCCGTAATGGCGAACCAAGAGATCGACCACGCCTTCACCGCCCGCTCCAAGACGGGCGCGTCGTTCGAGCCGACCTATGCCGGCGCGCTGTCTTTCATGCGGCGCAAATACACGAAGGACGTGAAGGGCGCGGACGCCGTGGTGTGGGGCATTCCGTTCGACGCAGCCGTCACCAACCGGCCGGGCGCCCGCTTCGGGCCGCAGGCGATCCGCCGCGCCTCGGCGATCCTCGACAACGATCCGCAATATCCGTTTTCTCGCGATCTGTTCGAGCACCTCTCGGTGGTCGACTATGGCGATTGCCTGCTCGACAGCGGCAACCACCAGAAGACCCCCGGCACGATCGAACGCGAGGCGGCCAAGATCCTGAAATCAGGCGCGTTCCTGCTGACGCTCGGCGGCGACCATTTCGTCACCTGGCCGCTGCTCAAGGCGCATGCCGCGATCCACGGGCCGCTGGCGCTGGTGCAGTTCGACGCGCATCAGGACACCTGGCCGGATGACGGCAAGCGAATCGATCACGGCTCATTCGTTGCCCGCGCGGTGAAAGAAGGGATCATCGATCCGGACCGCTCGATCCAGATCGGCATCCGCACCCATGCGCCCGACACGTTCGGCATAAAGATCCTGTTCGGCCACGAGGTCGAGGACATGCGCGCCTCAGACATCGCCTATGCGATCGTCGAGCGCACTGGCGGCAGGAAGACCTATCTTACCTTCGACATCGACTGCCTCGACCCGGCCTTCGCGCCCGGCACCGGCACGCCGGTGGCCGGCGGCCCTTCCTCGGCAAAGATGCTGTCGACGCTGCGCCAGCTCGGCCAGATCGACATCGTCGGCGCCGACATCGTGGAGGTTGCGCCGGCCTATGATCATGCCGATATAACGGCGATCGCCGGATCGATCATCGCCATGCACTATCTCGGCCTGCTGGCGGAGCGAAAGGCAAGGCTTGACGAATTGAGCAACGGCGATCATGCAGCGGTGAATCACGCGCACGGCATATAACATTGGAATCGCAGGGAATCTGGCAGAGATGAAACCGAAGATCTTCATTGACGGCGAACACGGCACCACGGGCCTGCAGATCAGGGCGCTGCTGGCCGATCGTGGCGATCTCGAGATCATCTCCATCCCGACGGAACGCCGCAAGGAAGCCGCCGCCCGCGCCGAATTCCTCAACGCCGCCGATGTCGCGATCCTTTGCCTGCCGGACGTCGCGGCGAAGGAAAGCGTGTCGCTGATTACCAACGACACGACCAAGGTGATCGATGCCTCGACCGCGCATCGCGTTGCCGAGGGCTGGGAGTATGGCTTCGCCGAGATGGACAAGGACCAGGCGAGGAAGATCGCCAGCGCGAAACGCATCGCCAATCCGGGTTGCTGGCCGCAAGGACCGATCGCGACGCTGCGGCCGCTGGTTGCGGCCGGCCTGCTGCCGCCCGACTTCCCGGTGACCGTCAACGGCATTTCCGGCTATTCCGGCGGCGGCCGGCCGATGATCGAGGACTATGTCGGCAAGGGCGAGGACGCGCCGGAGTTCCTGCCCTACGGGCTGACGCTGCAGCACAAGCACGTCCCGGAGCTCCGCACCTACGCGAAGCTGTCGCGCGATCCGATCATGCAGCCGGCGGTCGGAAATTTCGCGCAAGGCATGATCACAGTGGTGCCGCTGCAGCTTGGCGGCCTCGACCGCGTGCCGACGGGCGCCGAGCTTCACGCCGCGATCGCCGACCATTACGCCTCGATCGATGGCGGCGTGGTTGAGGTCGCGCCCTATACCCATATGGAGCGCATGCCGGAGATCGACCCGGAGGTCTATAACGGCACCAACCGGATGAAGGTTTATCTGTTCGCCAATGACGACCGGGCGCAGGCGCTGCTCCTGGCGGTCTACGACAATCTCGGCAAGGGTGCCTCGGGTGCGGCCGTGCAGAACCTGGACCTGATGCTCGGCATCAAGCCCTAGAGCGATGCAGGCATTCCCTGAGCGCTGGAAAGTCAGCGCTCCCGAACTCATCGCCGAGACTTTCTCGAGCCGGATCTGGAAGGTAACGCGCGCGGATGGTTCGCCGGCGATCGTCAAGGACCTGAAACCCTTCGACGATGTCGCGGACGAGCTGCGCGGCGAGCATTTCCTGGCCTGGCGGCGTGGCGAAGGCGCGGTGCGGCTGCTCGGCCGTGACGGCAATCGCATGCTGCTCGAATATGCCGGCCACCGGCTCTTGTCACAGCATCTCGCCGAGCATGGCGACGACGCCGCCACAGCGATCGCGGCCGAGGTATTGGCGAAACTGCTCTCGCCTTCGGAACCTCATCCGCCACCGGACCTACAGCCGCTGGGCGAAAGATTTGTCAGCCTGTTTCGGGCAGCCAAAGCCGACCGCGATGCCGGCCAGGGCACGCTCTACGTCGAAGCGGCGACAACCGCCGAGCGGCTGCTTGCCGATCCCCACGAGGTCAAGCCGCTGCATGGCGACCTGCATCACGACAACATCCTGTTCGGGTCGCGCGGCTGGCTGGCGATCGACCCGAAGGGCGTGCTCGGTGACCCCGGCTTCGACGCGGCGAACATGTTCTACAATCCGCTCGATCGCGACGACCTCTGCCTCGACCCGTGCCGCATCGCGCATATGGCCGAGGTATTTGGGAAAACGCTCGGACAGCCGCCGCGCATCATCCTCGACCACGCGATCGCGTATGGCTGCCTGTCGGCCGCGTGGCATCGCGAGGATGGCAATGCGATTGATGAAAATCGCGAGTTGGCGGTCGCCGAGGCGATCCGAAACGTTCGTCTCAGCTTCTGACGGCAATCTCGGTGGGCAGCGGATAAGCACCCTTGGTGCCGCGCCAGTGCGCAGTGGCGAAACCGAGCAACACCAGCGCGATCGCCTGATGCGTCAGCGCCATGTGCAGCGGCACCTCCATCAGCAGCGTGCCGATGCCGATCGAAGCCTGCACCGCGACAAGCACAAACAACAACGTGGCGCGGCGGGCATGCGTGGTGCCCGGCAAGCGCCGCCATGTGGCGATCATCTGCCAGAGCGCTACGACAAAGAGCGTATAGGCGCCCATCCGGTGCACGAACTGCACGGTCTTCGGGTTCTCGAAGAAGTTTCGCCAGGCTGGTTCGAGCAGCAAGAGATCGGACGGGATCAGCTTGCCGTCCATCAGCGGCCATGTGTTGTAGCTCAGGCCGGCGTGCAGGCCGGCAACCAGCCCGCCGAGATAGATCTGGATCAATGCCAGAAGCACGATGAAGCCGGCGAGCCGCTGCGTCGAACGGTCGGCGGCGGGCTCCGAATGCGGCGCTAGGCCGCGCGCCACCACCATGGTGGCGGTGAAGATCAGCGCGGCAAGCGTCAGATGCGTGGCGAGCCTGTACTGGCTGACCGAGACGCGATCGACCAAACCCGACGCCACCATCCACCAGCCGATGGCACCCTGAAGGCCGCCGAGCAACAGGATGCCGGCCAGCTTCCGTCCGAGACCGCGCTCGATGCGGCGTGTTGCCCAGAAGAACAGAAGCGGCAGAGCAAAGACGACGCCGACGCTGCGGGCGAGGATGCGGTGCACCCATTCCCACCAGAAGATCGACTTGAAGGCTTCGATGCTCATGCCCTTGTTGAGCTCGGTATATTGCGGGATCTGCTGGTAGCGCTGGAACTCTTCCTGCCATTCGGCATCGTTCAGCGGCGGGATGACGCCATGGATCGGCTGCCATTGGGTGATCGACAGCCCCGAGCCCGTGAGACGAGTGGAACCGCCGACCAGCACCAGCGCGAACAGCACGAGCAGGACGAGATACAGCCAGCCACGCACCAGGGCGCGGTTATGCAGGTGGCGGTCGCGTGCGGCATAAGGAGCCGCGGCGGTGATGGCTGCCATTTCGCTTTCCCGGCGGTTGAAACGCGCGATTGGTGGACCAAGGCTCGCGTCGTGGCAAGACTGCACAGCGCGGCACGCCGTCGCGCCGGACCGCGACGGTTGCACGCGGGCTCCAATCGGCCTAAGCCGGGCTGGTCAACGAGACCGCGATATGCCCATTCGCCTGAAAAAGCTGATCGGAACCATTTTGCTGGTGGCGCTGGTCGTCATCTACGCGCTGATCGCCTCGGCCGTCGCGGTCACCAGGCTCGCCGCGTATGGGCCCACCGCGCATCTTTTGTTCTTCCTGCTCAGCGGCTTTCTCTGGGTTCTGCCGGCGATGGCCATCATCAAATGGCTGATCATCGAGCCACGCCCCAAAGGCTGACACGCCTTAGACCGTAACGACCATCTTGCCCGCATTGGCGAGCGGCGTTGTGATGCCGGACAGCATCGTGCGGAGATGCGACACGCTCTGGTAGCGGCCGTTGACGGAGATGCGCGGCAGCGCATGCAGGAAGCCGGCATGCTCGGCGCGCAGCACGCCGTGCCGTGTGGTCACCGCCGAGACATAGCCCGCGTCGCGGGCGAAGCCAACCTCACGGCGGCCGACGGCGCTGGCATAGCCGTAAGGATAGGCCAGATGGTGCGGCTCTCCGCCGAGCTTTTCCGCGAGAATGCGGCGAACGTCCTCGATCTCATGGCGCGCATCGGCCTCGGACAGCCGCTTCAAGTTGCGGTGATTGACGGTATGGCTGCCGATGGTCACCAAAGGGTGCGTGCTCACGGTGCGAAGCTCGTCCCAGTTCATCAAGGTGCATGGGCGGCCCGAGCCGAATTCGAACCCGTTCGAACGAGCCAGGTCTCGCAGTGCCGCGCGCTGCTCTTCCTCGGGGACTTCCAAGGTCAGCCACGCGTTCAGCCGCGCGACGGCCTGGGCCTTTCTGCCGGGTGTCGAGCAATCGACGACCGTCGTGCCGTTGGCGGCATTCAGCGTCAGACGCGATCTGGTGTCGACGATGTCTTCAATCACATCCCACCAAAGGTCGGCGGCGCCGTCGATCAAACCGGGAGCGACGTAGATGGTGATCGGCGCGCCGTGCTTTTCCAGCACCGGCAGCGCTTCCGTCATGTTGTCGCGATAGGCGTCGTCCGCCGTGATCGTGGCGAACTGACCGCCCTTGCCGCCAGTCCTGATGCGCTCGATCGCTTCATCAAGGGATACAAAGGCATAACCCTGTCCCTTCATGTCGGCGATCAACCTGTCGAGGAAGGCGGGAGCGATGTTCAGGTGGCGATTGACGCTGTTCGGCTTCTCGGGCGCCGCGGTCACGCGGTGCAGCATCAGGATCGCGCCGATGCCGCCGACAAACGGCCGCGCCAGAGGCGCAAGGCCGGAGTAGCGGGCAAGGTTCAACGCCAGTTTGCGGATCGCCTCGCCCCCGTCGATCATTCCTTCACCTTTTGCGCCTAGGCTCTTCCAAGCACACTTGCGCCCATGCGAACCCCAGGTTGCAACCAATACGTCTTAAGGATTGAGGGATGGTTGACGCCGCCGCGTCATTTGACGGCAACCGGGTCGCGGCCAATGAGGCTTCCGCGCGATCCGTTGGCGCCGATCAAGGCCGGTGGGCTGCGATCGCAAGCGACGGCGCCGGCCTTGCCGATTACGTGCAATTCTGCGCCTCGGCGCTGTTCGCGCCGGCGCAAAGCGCATCCTGGGTGAGGAACTGGGCGACAGCGACCGGCGCCGACATCGTCGTCGCGACGCTGACCTGCGATGGCCGTCCGGCGCTATCTCTGGCGCTGGAAGTCATTCAGCGCGGTCCGTTCAGGCTTGCCCGTTTCGCCGGCGGACGCCATGCCAACGGCAATTTCGCGGCGGCGGATCCGCGTCTCCTGCCCGCTGTCGACGGCCCGGCGATCCGCTCGATGTTCAAGGCAATCACAAAGGCCCGGCCGGACATCGACCTCATCTCGTTGGAAAGGCTGCTGCCCGACCTCGACGGCGTCGCCAACCCGCTCGCCGCGCTGCGCAGCTTCCCCAGTCCGAACCTCGCGCTCGCGGTCGATCTCGACGGCGGGTTCGACGCGCTGCTGTCGCGCGCGAGCGGTAAACGCAAGCGCAAGAAGCACCGCTCGCAAACGCGCAAGTTCGAGGCCGTCGGCAGCTTCCGCCGCATCGAAGCCGGCACCCGCGACGAGGTCGACAGGCTGCTCGATGCCTTCCTCGATATGAAGGAAGCGCGTTTTGCCAAGATGGGGATCGCCAATGTCTTCGGCGACAGGCAAGTACGCGACTTCTTTCGGGCGCTGTTTGCCAACGCGCTGACGGAGGAAAAACCGTCCTTCCTGTTGCATGGTCTGGAGGTGGCGGGAAAATTGCGCGCCGTTACCGGCTCCAGTCGATCGGGCAAGCGGCTGATCTGTGAGTTCGGCGCCATTGCCGAGGACGACCTGGCCTTCACCAGCCCCGGCGACTTCCTGTTCTTCGACAATATCCAGGAAGCCTGCGAGCTCGGCTTCGACGTCTATGACTTCTCGGTCGGCGACGAGCCTTACAAGCGGCTCTGGTGCGATATCGAGATCCAGCATTTCGAAGTGCTCGCACCGCTGACGCTGAAGGGCCGCGCACTGGCGGCGGCGATGCGGCAAGGCGCACGCGCCAAGGCCTTCATCAAGAACAATCCGACGGCCTGGAAACTGACCAAGATGCTGCGCCGCAAGGCAGCCGGGCCGGCGGCGCCCGCCGCGGCCGAAGACGACAGCTAGGCCTGGTAAGAGTTGCACAATAACCGTCGCGGACTGCGGGCAAGCGTACCAAGACCCAGAGGGACTCGACGGAACCTATCGAGCGCCGAGAGGTTTTCGCACTCGGAAGGAGAATGGCCATGGCTAAATGCGACCAGTGCGGCAACGACTATGACAAGGCATTCCTGGTGAGCCTGGGCGGGCAAACCTACACGTTTGACAGCTTCGAGTGCGCGGTCCAGAAGCTTGCGCCGACCTGCCCGCATTGCAGGGTGCGGATCATGGGACATGGCGTCGAGCAGGGCGATATCATCTATTGCTGCGCGCATTGCGCCGGGCAGGAAGGGGCCAACGCCCTGACCGATCGCGCGCCGTGACAATCGCGATTCCTCTGCCTCTGCCTTGGAGGGCCGCGCGGGAATGCCTTTCTGGTAGCGCTCGTGGCCGCGCTCCCCGGGGCAGTCTTTCAGTCCTAGAGCGGTTTCACCGTTTCACGGAAACGGCGAACCGCTCCATCTCTTTGTTTTTAACGCAATTCCGGACGGAAGGCTACGCCGACGTCGCCGAGCCTAACCGCTCACACTTTTCCTGGAATTGCTCCAACTACGCCGCCTGAACGATCTCGACCAATTCAACGTCGAACACCAGGTCCTTTCCGGCCAACGGATGATTGCCGTCGAGCTTGACGCTGGCGTCGTCCACGCCGATGACCGTTACTTGCATGGCACGTCCCTCGCGGGTGCGGGCCTGCAATCGGGTGCCAATATCGACGTTGATGTTTTCCGGCACGCTAGCGCGATCGATGGTTACGACCGCTTCGGGGCGATGCGGGCCATAGGCGGCGTCAGCAGGAACGGTGACGGTGCTTTTCGTGCCGACCTCCATGCCCTCGACATGGGTTTCGAGACCAGGAATTACCTGTCCTTCACCCAGTGTAAACTGCAACGGTTCGCTTCCGGAAGAATCGAATTGGGTGCCGTCGACCAGACGCCCAGTGTAGTTGATGAGTACAGTGTCGCCATTCTTGGCCTGTGTCATAGCAGCCATCCTTTGGGAGTTTTGGGGGACCGGCCAGGGGGTTCACGGTCCCGCTCTCGATCATCCACGCACGAAAATGCGCAGCGCGAAACATCAGAACTAGGTGTTTTGCCGCCGATGTAAAGGTGCAGGAGCCGCCGAGAAATGCCCCTTGTTCGGTCTGCGACCCTAAAGCGGGTCGCGCTGAGACAGATTCAGGCGACGCGCTTTTAAGTCTTTGTTTTGACGCATGTCGTCATCCCAGAACCGCTGCACACTTCTGGGCGACATGCATTAAGGACTGCCATACCCCCGACCGAGCAGTGCTCGATTCGTCGCGGCCTGGGCCTCCGGTATCTCGCGATTATCCTTGGCTAGCGTCGCAGCGCAGGACAGTCCTGTCGGCCCCCGCCTCAGGCAGCCGAGCGGCGCCCGGGCACCGGTGTCCCTGGCGGTTCGTGGCCGACCGGCGTCACCAGCGTCAGATCCGGATAGCCGCTTTCGATCAGCTTGACCGCGGCCTGCGTCACCTGCTCGTCGGCCTCCAGCATCGACAGGAAGACCTCCGTGCCGTCGCCGACCAGGCGGCCGATGCCTTGCGCGTCGGCCGGGCCGCATTCGACCACGACGAGGTCGTAAGCCGTGGTCAGCGACTGCATGATAATCGGCAGGCGGTCGGCCGCCCGCATGGCGCGGACCGGATCGGCGGTGCCGACCGGAATGACATGCGCGTCCGAATAAAGATCGGGATGGATGACGTCGCTGAACTGCGCCTCGGAAGCAAGCAGATTGGTGATGCCGGGGAAGAGGCTCGAGTCCAGCATCGGCCGCGACGCGGCCCCCGATGCGGTGAGGTCGAGCAGCAGCACGCGCAGCCCGGCGTCGGATACTTCGCGCGCCACCAGCACCGCGGACGCCGCCGCCTCGTCGCCCTCCGGCGACACGAAGATCGCGCGCGCGGCACCTGAAGCGATCAGCTTCTCGGCCGCCTTGTCGACATCGATCTCGCCGAGCCTCGACGGACGTGGCTCAGCCTGCTCCGCTGCCGCCGCGCCTGGCGCTGCCTCGACCGGCTCACGCGCCTTGCCGCCTGCCATGCTGGCAGCCGGCGCCTCCGCCGGAGGCTCGCCGGCCACGACTTCCTCATAGGGAGCAAAGGGGCGGCCATCGTCTTCGGCTTCAGCCGGTTCGCTGCGCGCGGCTGGCATTGCAACCTGTTCTATGTCCTCGATGCGGGCGCCTGGGGCCGGACGCATGGCGCGACCGGAAAACAATTCGCCGAGCAGCGTGGCGATCGACATCGCAAGCAGCGAGGCCGCGGCGGCGGCCCCGGTGATCGGCCCGATCTTGGGGAAGTAAGGCTGGGACGGCACCTGCGCTTTCCCGATCAGGCTCGCCGCGACGGGCGAGTATTTGCGATCCTTGCGCGAGGCCACGGCGTTATAGCTGGCCATATAAGATTCAAGCTGTTGGCGCTGAACGTTCGCGTCGCGCTGCAAGGCGTCAAGTTCGACCTGCTGCTCGCCGGCGCGGGCGGACGCGGCTTTCAGGGTGTTGACGTCCGAGACCAGCTGATCCTCGCGGGCCTTGGCCGTCTCAGCCCGAGCCGACAGCCCGCGAATGATCTTTTGAGCCTCGTTGCGTATCTGGCCGTCAAGGTCGGCAAGCTGCGACTTCAGCGCCCGGATGCGCGGATGATTGTCCAGCAGGGTCGTGGAAAGATCGGCGATGTTGGCCCTGAGCTCGACCTGACGCTCGCGCAGGCGTTGGATCAACTCGGAAGACAGGACTTCCGGCACGCTGTCCAGCGAACCGCCATTCTGCAGCGCCCGACGCACGCTCTCGGCGCTCGCCTCGGCCGCGGCGCGGCCGGCGCGCACGCGCGACAACTCGCTCGACAGTTCAGACAGCTGCTGGGTCGGAAGAACTGAATTGTTGCCGCCCATCAGAAGATCGGATTGGGCGCGGAAGGCGGCGACCTTGGCCTCGGCGTCCTTGACTCGATTCTGCAGGTCGGCAATTTCCGGCGCCAGGAAGTCGGTGGCGGCGGCATTCGATTCGAGCTTGGCGTCGCCCTTCGAGGCGATATAGGCGTCGGCAATGCCGTTGGCGATCGCCGCGGCAAGCTTTGGATCCTTAGAAGAGAATTCGATCGCGATCGCGCGAGTCTTTTCAACGGCATAGACATTGAGCTTGTCGTGCATGGCATTCAGCACGCGCTCTTCCGGCGGAATATCGAAGGGATCGCTTTTCAAGCCGACGAGGACCAGCACGCGTCCGAGCGCCGACATCTTCAGCGTTTCGTCGAACTCCGGCAGCTTGTCCAGGCTGAGCTTGGTCGCCACCTGCTTGAGGATGTCGGGCGAGGAAATGATCTGAACCTGGGTGGCCACGCCTTGCTCGTCGAAAATCGGCTTGTCGTCATCATTGGTGCCCGGCGGCCGGGTGTATTCCGATTCGCGCGAGCCGATTTCCAGCTTGGCCGTCGCCTTATAATAGGGCGTGGCGAGCCAGGCGAAAGCGAAGGCCAGCCCGGTAACCAGAAGCGTGACAAAAACAATGCGCAGCCAATTCCTCGCCAGGCTGGCGAAGAGCTGCCTCAGATCGACATCGACGTCTGCGGCCGCGGACTGAACGGACATGCATCCTGCTCCGAACTTTGAGTCGAGGATGGACCGTAAACAACTATGGTAACTCACCCGTTAAGATCAGAATGCGCGCTTATTAGTTATCACTCAAAGAACATTGAGCGAAGACAATGGAACAATTGGGCTTTTTGCCTGCCTTCTCCGCCTCGGGCTACGAGCCTTTACCGCCCATTAACCCTAACAGGATGATAACGGACGCACTTTCCTGGGGTTGGCCGCGGCATGCGGCAAGAGCGATGAAGGTTCCTGGCCGGTCATGAAAAGCACTGCTTCCCTCTTTCGCGCTTTCATTGCCTTGTCACTGCTCACCGGCTGCTCGAGCTACCGCCCGACGCCGGCCGCCTTCCATGAGGTGCTCGACCAACCCTACCGACTCGGCGCCGGTGACCGCGTCCGCGTCACGGTGTTCGAGCAGGACGGATTGACCAACACCTACAGCGTCGATCAGTCCGGCTATCTCTCCTTCCCGCTGGTCGGCGCGGTTCCGGCCCGAGGCCACACCGCGCAGCAGCTGGAAAAGGAGATCGCCGACAAATTGCGCCAGGGCTATCTGCGCGATCCAGACGTCTCGGTTGAGATCGACCGCTACCGGCCGATCTTCGTCATGGGCGAAGTCGGCGCCGCCGGCCAGTATTCCTACGTGCCCGGCCTCACCGTGCAAAAGGCGGTCGCGATCGCCGGAGGCTATACGCCGCGCGCCAACCAGGAGAGTGTCGACATCACCCGCGACATCAACGGCAAGGTGATGACCGGTCGGGTGCTGACGTCCGACCCGCTCCTGCCGGGTGACACCATCTACGTCCGCGAACGCCTGTTCTGAAAAAGACGTCGTGGCGAATCTCAGGATCGTCCACTGCTTTCGCTCACCTGTCGGAGGAATCTTCCGGCACGTGCGCGATCTGACCGAGGCGCAGGTCGCCGCCGGCCATTCGGTGGGCATTGTCTGCGATTCGACCACGGGCGGCGACTATGAGGAGCATCTTTTCGAGGCGATGAAGGACAGCCTCGCGCTCGGCATCCACCGCACGCCGATGCAGCGCCATGTCGGTCCGGGCGATCTCGCCTCGGCCAGGCGCACCTACCGAATCATCCAGGAATTGCGGCCGAACGTGCTGCACGGGCATGGCGCCAAGGGTGGCGCCTATGCCCGTCTGTTCGGCTCACTGTTGCGGGTATCAAGGTCTCGCGTTGCCCGCCTCTATTCGCCGCATGGCGGCTCCCTCCACTATGACGAAACGACGGCGACCGGAAAGCTGTTCTTCGGCCTGGAACGCTTGATGGCGCGCTTCACCGACTGCCTGCTGTTCGTGTCCGACTACGAGCGGACGACCTACCGGCGAAAAGTCGGCGAGCCGCCCATACCCAACCGGCTTGTCTATAACGGCCTGCGCGCCGCCGAGCTCGAACCGGTGGCGACAGCAACGGATGCCGCAGATCTCCTCTACATCGGCATGATGCGCGACCTGAAAGGACCGGACATCTTCATCGATGCGCTGGCGTTGGCCGGCAATGCGCTCGGGCGCCCCTTGAGCGCCGTGATGGTCGGCGACGGCGACGACCTGCCGCGCTACCGCGCGCAGGTCGAACGCCTCGGGATCGAAGGCCACGTCCGTTTCCTGCCGCCGATGCCGGCGCGGCAGGCTTTTGCGCTGGCGGAGATGATCGTCGTGCCCTCACGCGCGGAAGCGATGCCCTATATCGTGCTTGAGGCACTCGCCGCGGGCATGCCGATGATCGCGACCGCGGTCGGCGGTATTCCGGAAATCTTCGGCGACGGCTCCCCTGCCCTCATCCGGCCCGATGCCGGCGAACTCGCCGGCAAGCTGGAGAGGGCGTTCGGCGACCTCGACGCCTACCGGAAACTGATGCCGCAGACCGATGAGCTCAAGGCACGATTCGGCGCCGACGTGATGGCGGGCGAGATCGAGGAGGCCTATTTCGCGGCGCTGGACAAGTAGGCCACGGCGCACAACAACTCCAAAACCACCGGTTGCTTCAAGGCTTTCTTAGCTCTCTTTTGCTATGCGGTTGCGCGAAGCTCGCGGACAGTTCCCATGAATGAGATCGACCCTGCGCACCGCTTTTCCATGGATGCGGTGCGCAACTACGACGCTCCTGCCGGTAGCGAAAACGCCGGCGGCATCAACGACGTCGCGCGCCAGGTCGCCTCACAATACCGGCGCGATACCATGTCGCCGATCATGGTCAGCGGCGTGCTGCGCATGGTCGAGTTCGCGCTGCTGTTCCTGTCCGGGCTCGGCGTCTATTTCTACTATGTCGGCTTCTTCAATTATCTGGCCTGGCAATATCCGCTGACGATGGCAGCCTCGTCGCTCCTCGCCGTGGTGCTGCTCGACGTCACCGACTGCTACCAGATCGCGGCGCTGATGCGCCCACTCGCCAATTTCGGCCGCGTGCTGCTGGTGTGGGCCGGCAGCTTCGCGCTGATGGCGCTCACGGCCTTCGCCATGAAGGCGTCGGAAGACTATTCGCGCCTGTTGTTCGGCACCTGGTTCGTGGTCGGCCTCTTGCTGATCTTCGGCCTCAGGCTGGTGATGTCCAGCCTCATCCGGCGCTGGGCGCGTGACGGCCGCATGGAGCGCCGCGCCCTCATCGTCGGTGGCGGCAAAGCCGCCGAACAGCTGATCCGATCGGTCGAGAAGCAGCCTTATAACGATATCCGCATCTGCGGCATCTTCGACGACCGCAACGACAAGCGCTCGCCGCCGATCGTCGCCGGCTATCCGAAGCTCGGCACCATTTCCGAGTTGATCGAATTCGCGCGCATCGCCCGTATCGACATGCTGATCGTGTCGCTGCCGCTGACCGCCGAATCGCGTGTCCTGCAACTCCTGAAGAAACTGTGGGTGCTGCCGGTCGACATCCGGCTGTCGGCGCATTCGAACGCGCTGCAGTTCCGTCCCCGCGCCTACTCCTACATCGGCTCGGTGCCGATGCTCGACATCTTCGACAAGCCGATCAACGACTGGGATTCGGTCGCCAAGCGCGCCTTCGACATAGTCTTCTCGCTTGTCGGCATCATCCTCTTCTCGCCGGTGATGCTCGCCACCGCGATCGCCATCAAGCTCGACAGCAAGGGCCCGGTGCTGTTCAAGCAGAAGCGGCACGGCTTCAACAACGAGATCATCGAGGTCTATAAATTCCGCTCGATGTTTACCGACAGGTCGGACCCGACCGCCAGGCAGACGGTGACCAAGAACGATCCGCGCGTCACCCGCGTCGGCCGCTTCATCCGCAAGACCTCGATCGACGAGTTGCCGCAGTTCTTCAACTCGCTGTTCGGCTCGCTGTCGCTGGTCGGGCCGCGCCCGCATGCGATCGCCGCGCAGTCGCACAATTTGCTCTACAACGAGGTGGTCGACGGCTATTTCGCCCGCCACAAGGTCAAGCCCGGCGTCACCGGCTGGGCGCAGATCAACGGTTGGCGCGGCGAGATGGACACCAATGAAAAGATCCGCATGCGCACCGAATACGACCTCTATTACATCGAGAACTGGTCGATGCTGTTCGATTTGCGCATCCTGTTCCTGACGCCGATCCGCCTGCTCAACACGGAAAACGCCTATTGAGCGCCATCGCTCATGAAATGCCGGCTTCAGCGGTCAGCAAGTTGCAGCCGCGGGCTGTCAACAAGTTGCCGCCCTCAGCGGTCAACGAGTTATCGCCCTCGGCGATCAACAAGTTGCCGCCCTCGGCGGTCAACGCCAAGCTGATTTCGCTGATCGCCTCGGCCGCGATCGGCACCGGCATGCTGCTCTCCGGCTTCGTCATCAGCGAGCCGGCGCCTTACGAAATCTATATGGCCGGACTGATCGCGGTCTGGGCGCTGTTCGGGCTGCGGATCTCACGCGCCATCGTGCCGTTGCTGGTGCTGCTGGCGGCGATGAACGTCGGCGGCATGATCGCCATGACGCAGATGGCGGACCTCGCCAACACGCCGCTCTACCTTGCCGTCTCGCTGTTTCTCGCCTTCAGCGCGGTGTTCTTCGCCTCGGTGACCTCGGTTCAGCCGAGCCTCTACCGGCTGATCTTCATCGCCTATGTCGTGTCGGCCGTTGCGACGTCGCTGCTCGGCATCGCCGGTTATTTCCACGCCTTCCCGGGCGCGGAAATGTTCACCAAATACGACCGCGCCGCCGGGGCCTTCCAGGACCCGAACGTGTTCGGGCCGTTCCTGGTGCTGCCCGGGACCTATCTGCTCTACCTGCTCTTGACCGGCCCTGTATCGCGCATGCCGCTGCTGGCGATGCCGCTGCTCGTCATCACGGCCGGCATCTTCTTTTCTTTCTCACGCGGCGCCTGGGGCATGTTCGCGGTGTCAGCGGTGCTGCTTACCGCCTGCCTTTTCCTGCAGAGCGCCAGCGGCAAGTTCCGGCTGCGGGTGGTGGTGATGACGATCGCGGCCGTGGCGCTGCTGGTGATCGCCTTCCTGATCATCCTGCAACTGCCGGGCGTGTCGGACATGTTCACCCAGCGCGCGCAGCTCGAGCAGAGCTACGATTCGGCGCGGCTTGGCCGCTTCGCCCGCTATGCGATCGGCTTCCAGCTGGCGATGGAGCATCCGTTCGGCATCGGCCCGCTGGTCTTCGGCACCATCTATGGCGAGGACACGCACGACATCTGGCTGAAGGCGCTGATGGATTACGGCTGGCTGGGCTTCGTGTCGTTCCTGACGCTGACACTATGGACGATCGGCGCCGGCTTCCGCATCCTGCTGCGCGACCGGCCATGGCAGCCTTATCTGCTGTGCGCCTACGTCGCCTATCTCGGCAATATCGGCCTCGGCACCTTCATCGACATCGACCACTGGCGCCATCTTTACCTGCTGCTGGGATTGATCTGGGGCGCGATCGCGCTGGAGTACCGGCATCAGCGGGAATTGCGGCCGAGAGCGCCTGCATCCCTCCTTGCAATTTCGCTTGCGCGATAGGCACCGAATTCGGTTGACCCGCACGGGGTTATCACGATACATCGCCACCCGGTCCGGAGTGTAGCGCAGCCCGGTAGCGCACTTGACTGGGGGTCAAGGTTGCTCAGGCCGATTTCTTCTTATCTTTCAATTTACTAGAGGCTTTCTTTCCTCTTCCGGTGGGACTTCCGGTGTGATTTGCTGCCTCCATTGCGACGCGCATATCTTCGATCATGGCATGCGCGTATTTCGCCGTAGTAGCGATGTCTTCATGGCCGAGCATCCTCTGGACAACCTTCATATTGCCGGTGCGGAGAGTGCGCGTAGCAGCGGTGTGGCGCGTGTCATGGAAGCGGAAGTTCTCAACTCCGGACTTGGCACGGTGACGCCGCCAGGCCGTCTTGAAGCCCTCCATCGTAATCGGATAGCGCTCGCCCCGAATAAGCCCAAGCTGTTTGCTCGTCCTTTTCGCCACATAGGTGAAGACGCCGGTCGAATGGTGTCCCCGAAGAGCCCAGAGCAGATCGTAGACTGCATCCGTCATTGGCAACATCCGGGTCTTCTCGCCCTTGCCTACGATGGTGAAGGTCTTGCCGAAGAAGTCAACTCGCGCCCAGGTGAGATCCACGATCTCCATCCGACGGCAACCGGTAAGGATCGCGAAACGGACCGCGGGTGCGTAGTCATCACGCATGGCGGCCATTAGGCGCTTTTCCTCGTCCACGCTGGCCTCGCGGACACGCTCCTTCGGCTCCTTTAGCAGATGGCGGCTCCAGTCGATGTCGGCGACCGGGACCTTCCACGTTTTCTTCGCCCGAGTCATGATGCCGCGCAGCGGGACAGTCGCGGTCCGATTGACAGTCGCGTTGCTGACACCATCGGCCCGACGCTTAGAGACCATAGCCGCGACCTTTGAATCCGTGATGCGGTCGAGCGTTAGGTGCTTACCGAAATGACCAAGGAGCCAACCGAGGAAGCGGAAATAGTTATCGGAGTTCGCCAGATGCTGCCCCACCTCGTGCCAGTAGCGGGAAGTAGCTATCTCGAGTGTCATGGGGCCTTCAGCGGTGAAGCTTGCAGCCGTTTTCAGCGTGGCACGAGCTTCCTGCCGCTTCTGCTCTAGGATGCGCTCCGCCTGCCGCTTGTTGCTCGTGCCGGTGGGGCCGAAAAATCGACGACCGCAAAGCTGGAAGTCAAACGTGTATTCTGGTTTGCCGTGCTTTCGATATACCGGCATGCCTTTTGCCTCCGTCTTTCAATGAAATCAGCAAGGTCGTCTTGTTTGTAGCGCCGGGTAGGCCTCTTGCCCTCAAGACCTATGTTCACCCAGCGCAAAGCGCCCTCGTTGGTCAATTCAAGCAGGTGCTTGGGGGTGACGGCGAGGAATGACGCGGCTTGGGCGGGGGTTAGCAGGCTCGACATTCACGACGTTATAGCGGTCGTCGAACCGGTTACTTTCACGAATTATTACAAATCGCAACGACTCCGGCGCGCGGTGCATGGAAGACGCAGACCTTCATCGCCGGCTTGAGATGCCACGCCATGATTGCGCCTTGGATCGTCGATGCGCCGATGAACAAGGCGCGTTTCGAACTCTATGTCGAGACCCAGCTTGCACCCGAGCTCAAACCGGCGACGTCGTCATCCTCGACAACGTCGCCTTCCACAAGAGCGAGCGGGCGGCCGAACTGGTGCGCCAACGCGGTGCTTGGCTGCTGCCGCTGCCGGCCTACTCGCCGGACCTCAATCCAAGGACATATGCGACCTGTTCGACCCGCTACAGTGCAGAAACTTCAAAGGCTGCCGGATTTGAGGCCAATTAATCGTGACGTGCTTTAGGATCCAGTTGCGCCCGTCCGCGAGAAAGGAGCTCGCTCCGGACGTTCTGGACTAGAATGCCAATAAGCGCGTGGCTTTTGCCTTGATTAGCACCTGCCATGATTCAAACTCTGCTGTTTTCAAGGCTGCACCAAGAAGACTAAAATCAGTCAACAACCTGATTGGGTTCGGAGCTTAAGGATCGGCATGAAGGGTGCCGGTCAATTCGCCGCAGATGGCTAAGGCGTAGCCTTGGGGTGGGTAGACAGTGTTGCGGGCCCAAACGCGTACCCGATATTCGCCGGCTTCGGGCGAAGGAATCCGGACCTGCTCCACGGTGTTGTGGCGGTCGGAGATGAAAGGATCGCCAGCATCCGGCGGACCGAATATTCGGTCGAGCTTGTGGTCGGGATTGCCGACGATCTGCTTATTGCTCGGGGTAGTGACAAGAAGCTGCAAGTCGTTCTGCACGTCGGCCCCAGGCGCGTCGGTCCAAGCGAGTGTGATCCGCATCTGATCGACTGCGCCCGGCTTCGCGGTAAAGGAGTAGCGGCGCAGGCTTCGACCATTATCACCGGGCCTAACGCCGCTGGTTAGCGCCCGTCTCGGATCGTCATTAGGCACGTCGTCGAACATGATCGTTCGGCCGCTCGGAGAGCCCGATACTGGAAGCAGCGTGGCCAGGTCGAGGCGTCCAAAGCCCTGGTCGAAGTCCGGATAGCCAATAGGCGGGGCGGCCGGATGATCCAGGGCTGGCATCGGTCGCGTGGCGCTTATAAGAAGTGCTCGCATCAAAGCGGCTGAGGGCGGTGGGCCGCTTGCCAAGAGGTGCTGTCGCAGGATCGCCGCTGCTCCTGCGACTACCGGGGCGGCCATGCTGGTTCCATGAAGATAGCCATATTGGCCGCCGTAGGCATCAAAAGGTTCGTAGGGGAGCGGCCCGCCCGCCAAACGCGGCGCTAGCACCCAAACCCCCGGCGCTGTCAGATCGGGCTTGATCCCGCGGGTATCAGTGGGCCCGGCGCTTGAAAGCAAAGCCACCTCGTCGATTGCCGGCGTCATCCTTGCCGCACCCGCCGGATTCGCGAACAAATTAGAGTCGTAAACATTCCACGTCTTATCAATGTTAATCCGATCTGTGCCACTGGCACCGACAGCGAGTGCATTCTTGGCGGTAGCGGGCGAGCCTACAGTCCACAGCGAATGGGTGCCGGATCGCGCGTCGCCCTTGTTGCCGGCAGCAAATACCACCAGCACATCCGGATGAGCGCACACGAATCTGTCCACCGAAAGAGCGGCGGAATCGTAGACAGCGCCAACGGGGGTACCCCAGCTGCAGTTGATTATTCGAGCACCGTTGTCGACTGCGACTCTAAGGAGGTCACCTAAATCCAGCGGGAGAGCAAGCTCGCCGTTATCACGGCGCATGCCTATTACGACCAGTTCTGCGGCCGGTGCTATGCCACGAAGCACCCCACCCGAAGCAGCGCCTGAGCCGGCCGCAATACCCGCCACATGAAGACCATGACCGTAGATGTCCTCGGGATCGCAGCCGTCGAAACCTATCTTGCTTTTGATCCGGCCCTTGAAATCCGGATGGTCAGTAATGCCACTGTCGAGGATCGCGATAATCTGGCCCTCGCCCATTAGTGGAACCTCGCCGCCAGCCGCCGCAACGCCGCAAAGCGGCCGTATATGGTCGACGGCTAATCTGGCGGCTCGTACCGGGGTAAGCATGCGCACTTGCGGCAAGGTCGCCACCCGGGCCAAAAGGGCATCGCTGCCGACAGCGCAGAAACGCACGGCATCCACAGACGCGGCAACGAAGGTGACACCCGGCATAGCCTTGAGTCTGCTGGACAGTCTGCCTGTATCTTCCGCATGGTGAGTCAGGGCATCATAAGTCGCCAGAGTGGGTGGCCTACCTGCATCATCATGGTCGGCGAGTGCGCGAAGCAGGTCGCTGGAGACGCTATCGAGCAAATCATAGGCTCTCAGACTCGCAACAAACGGCAGCGCCTTTACTGCTTCCCGAACGGATGGTGGCACCTCGACCTGATAGTAGGCTTTCCTAAAGTTAAGCAGGCGAACGCCGAGGTCCTCCAGTGTCTGGCGGCGCTCGGTTGTTAGCGATCCATTTAGAGCCAAGCGCATCGGACCCCGCTTTGGCTTGCCTCGCGGCACCTGACTGGCGAGTTGAGCGAACCGGCGCTTGAGGCGAGGATCGTGGCGCTTGTCGGGTTGGGCGATCCACACCGGCTGTGGCTCGACGATCCCCGGCGTGTCGGCAGCGAACCCGGCTTCGGGAGGCGTAGGGATGGCGTCAGAAGGTTGTGCGCCTAACTCAAGCGACTGCTTCGCCTGCGGTCGCAGGTAGGTCTCGAACCCCGCCGCGGTGACCCGCGCAAGCGTGGCGCTGTCAAGATCGGCCTCTACATATTCCTTGAAGCGAACCGGGGCCGTGGCGGCCTGAGCGAGGATCGCGTCCAATTCGTTGGCCCGCTCTGATTCGCAGAAGATATAGCCACGCGGACCGCTCATCGGCCTAGTCCTCCGATGCCTCGTCGTCGCTCCATAGGCCAGGCGCAGGGTTCAGGTCGGACAGGAAAGCGCCCATCAGCGACTGCTGCGTCGCCTTGTCCGGGCCAATGCCGGGAATTCGGTCTGCAGTCAGTGTCGGCTGAAGCTCGAGAGGCGTTAGCTCGCTGCGATAGTCGCAGGGGCCGACGTCGAGAATCGGGCAAAAAGCGCAAGAACCCGGAGGCCGGGCCAGTCGCCTAGTGGCGGTGTTGAAGGTCAGCCGGCCCTGTCGGGCGGCAGCTACCAATTGGGCCAGAACCTTGGGTTTACCCGCAGCCCACGCGGCTGGACTGCCGGTGGGATGGGGCCCGAAGACCACTCGCGCATCGAGCGACCGGCCGTCCGGAAGGTCCCCATAATGCAGGATGACCTCACGGCTCATCAACTCTTCGATGGTGTCGGTGTTCTTGGGATCACCCTTGGAGAAACGGCCCTGCAACTCCCCGATGAAGGTCGAGGCGGTGTTTTGGCTGAACACCACGATCACCGACGGCAGGCTCTGGAACAGCTGGCGCAGGAAGTATTTCCGTTGCCGAAAGCATTCCGATACGATCCCCACCTTCTGGGTGTCGGTCATGCCCGGAAGGTTGTCTGGTGGAACCGGGTTGCCCGTCACCCATTTGGCGGAGGGGCAGGCCACCATGTTGCCGTAAGAGAGGTCTTCGCCGACTGCAAGGCGGCCGTCTGGCCAGCCCATTGCGTGGGCTAGTCCGTCTAGCAGCCCCTGATATTCGAGATACATCTGCTGGGAGCGCCACAGCAGATTCAGCGGGTAACCCCCATCAGCACCGGGCGGCACATTAAGTTGCAGCGTGCCATCGGGCGGCGTGTCACCGGGGCCACCGCCTCCAAAGGCTGCATAGTCGGCCTTGGACAGTTCGGGCTTCGAGGTTCCGCGCCAGCGAAAATAGTGGGCATATTGGCGGTAATCGTCAAACAGCGGGTTCAATGAACTACGAAGCGGCGCCCACCACCCGGGTAAGTTGGGATTGATGCCGACGGCCATCAGCGGCGCCTTTCGGCAACCGCTAAGCATCTCCGGCACCAAGGGCGCACGGCCCACATACTCGGCAGTCGTCTGCATGCCCGGCTTGGGCGGCCCCGCGGTCTTGTAGTCGAAACTGTGATAGGTGCCCCACTCGCGGAAATAGCTGCACGCATGTGGGGTGGGGCCAGGGGTCTGAGCCACACGCTCAGCTTGGCAGGGCATGAGTTCGAAGGCGAGCTCTACCTCGACGGGAATCTGTGAGCTGGCCACCTCAGTTGCCCGCAATCACGGCCCAAGTGGTGATCGCGCTGTTCACCGAGGTCCAGTAGCCGAAGCCCATATAATAGTAGACCGCCCACATGGCCTGCAGGCTTTGCTTGGACGGACGGTTGCGTAAGGCCCCGTTGATCTGCGGGTCCGAGCAGTTGCGGATCACCAACCAGTTGGGGGTAGACTTTCCGCTGGCTGCCCGCTCCTCGACACAGAGGCCGAGCGCGGCATCGCCCATTTCCACCGCTGCCCCGAATTGATCCAGTTTGTTCACCGATGTCCCGAACTCAAAAAAGTCGGTGGTTAAGATCGGGTGGAAGGCCGGCATATCAATGCCGTCCATCTTGATGTCGGGGTCATTTTCGGCAATCGGCTTCGGAATATGGTCAAGTGGGGCATAATTGGCGGTGGGAGGCAGGAATTCCGGCGCCGCCACCTGCGATTTGAAGCCGCGCATCAGCTCGACTGCCTTGCCGAACAAACGCGTGTTGACCTGCCAGTCGGACTTATACGTTTTACCTGCAAACGGCGCTTTGCCGAACTCCTTCTGCACGCGGAACATGGCGCCGCGAGTGACCACTACGTCGCCCAAATCATGCTCGGCGAAGACGGCGCCAGCTGTGCCCGTGGTGATGATGATCGAAGGGTCGGCCTCGTCCAATATCTGGTGGAAGAGATCCTTCACCGGCAGGCTGGCATTGCCCGCCGAGAAAGGAGGATCCTGCACGCCGTCCTGGTTTAGGTGTAACTCTGACTTCAAGCACAGCACCGTCTTGGTGCCGATCTTAGTCATATAGTAGCTGGCCAGCCGCTGCGCGTTGCGTGCTGGCGCATGCTCGCGAATTTTGGGCAGATATGCGGAAAAATTTCGCGCATAGCGATACCAATGATCTCGCGTGATCTGTGGGGTTAGCACGTCAGCGAGTGCTGAAACCTCGTCCACCGTCCAAGTCACTACCACGACATCAGCTTTTGGAAGCGGATCGTTTAGCTGCGGCTCAGGGTTGATAGGATAAGGGGCCGGCCTCAGTCCTGAAGGGAAAGGAATCTTCAAGTCCGCCGCGAGCGCAGCCGACGTCGCGAGCACGCTCGGAGGCACGTCGTTCGTCATGTCTGTTGCAGTAATACCGGCGCTGAGCAGTTCGACAGCGAGTTGCTGTCGGAAGTCGAGATCGTCCGTCATGTTCAACTCCTAAGATTTTGCGGCCAGGTCAAGCCTGCGGCATAGCTGTGCAGACACGGTAGGCATTCGCGAGCAAAGTCAGGGATGGGTTTGATGCACCGGCGGTGGGCATCCACGCCGCGTCCAGCACCGTCAACCCAGCCACCTCGTGGGATTCACAATCAAGGTTGAGCACCGAGGCGCCGCGGTCAGCACCGGCGCGCAAGGCGCCATGAACATGACCGTAGCCGGGATTGGCCTCGTCCTGCGGATCGTTCTTGCGCAGCTCGCCGCCTGCGTTCCCAACCGCTTCGGCAATAGTATCCAACGCAAAGCGACTCGTAGCCAAATCCCACGGGTCGTGGCGATAGAACGTCTTGGGGACCGGCACGCCCCAAGGGTCCTTGACCACCGGGTCAAGCTCAACACGGTTGTTGTATAGGCTCATAGCGTCGCCGGTGAACGAAACCGACACGCCACCCTGGGTGCGAAGCTCCTCCATGTAGTTCACTAGGTTTGCACCCCAGATGTTCTTCTCGGATGGCCCCAGCGAGGCGCCCTTCACGAGCCGCAGCGGCGTAGTGCAGGTGAAAGGGTCATAGACCGAGAATTTGCCGCCCTTGCGCATATCGCCTGCGCTGTCCTTGTAGGTATAGAGGCCGCGCAACTGCAGGCTCCCGATCGCGGTCACCGGCTGGTAGAAATTGTTCAAGCCCGGGTTCCAGACCCCCTTGCCTGGGAAAGTAAAGTGGGCGTCGCCCTTGGTGTGATAGGTAAGGAAACGGCCAACCAGCTTATAGGGATCGGGCACCTCGGAAAGAAGAAAGAGCCGCGCCGACTGGATAGTCTGCACGGACACGATCACCCGGTCTGATGCCATGAATTGTTCCGGCCCGCCCGGCTCGGTCACATACCAGACGCCGCGGATCCGGCGGCGCCCGTCGGGGCCGGGCTCATGCTCCACGCGGATGACATAGTGATTGACCCGAAGATCGCAGCGGCCGGTGGCGAGCGCCCGACGCAACATGGTATTGGCCGCGTTGGCACGGCTGTTTACGGCGCAGCCGAAGAACTGGCAGAAACCACAGAACGAGCAGGCGGGCCGTCCGTCATAGGTCTGTGAGTTGATCGCCCTCGCGCCGAAATAAGGTTTCAAACCAGCCTTGCGGAATAGACTTCGCAGGAAGGCGGAAGACTGGTGAGGTTTGAGCACGGGCATCGGATACTGATAACCAGCTCGCATCTCCTCTTCAGACTGGCCCGCTGCCCCCGAAACGGCCCAGTCCCACTCGGCCATCTCGAACCAAGGCCGGAATTCCTCGTAGCTCCAAGGCCATTTAACCATGTGGCCGGCGTTTGGAATGCCCTTCATGTAGGGCGTGACGTCAAAATCGGGCGTTGTATAGCGCGGGAAATTGGCGTCCCAGACGTTGGTGGACCCGCCGACCATGGTGACCTCCCACCATCGCTCGCTACGGACCGGGCTATTGCCGTCGAGACCGGCGTAGATCATCGGGTCGTCGACAATCTTGGGGATCAGCGTCTTGTGTTCGCGGAAATGCAACTCATCGAAAGGCAGAAAGTCTTCAGCGTCGACCGGCCCGCCCTTCTCGAGGACCACGACGTTCCAGCCACGCTTGGTCAGAATGCGTGCGGCCGTTGAGCCGCCAGCGCCGCTTCCGACGATGATAGCATCGGGGCGAGCTATCACAATGGCGCCTGCTGCAAATGTGCGCACAATGGCGCTTGCCGGAAAGGTGCGCCGGGATAGCCCAGCCACTTCCAAATCACCCCGTTACGATTTCCGCCCCAGCGAGGGTCTGCCAGGCAACCTTCGATCGCGTGGCTTCGAAGCACCGCGAAGAAGTTCTTTTGCCAAGCCACGTCGGGGAATTCGGCCAGTGCGCCCGCCTGTAGTTGGCTTAGCAGATCCGTCGCCTGATTCGGCTTGAGAGCGGCTAGATTCGCCAGCCCCGGGAATCGCGTCTTTGCCCCTGCAGTCAGCATGGCCAGACCTTCCTGGTATGTGACGCGCCAGCCCGGCACCTCATAATATGCCTCCGCCACGGCGAGCAACTGATCAACATAGTCACTGGCGCCGGCGTCGCGCGCGCCTGGACGTCCGGGCGCACCAGGCCAAATGGCTTCGAACAAGGTTGCGAGATCTTCGTTCTGAGCCGGAGTAAAGTAGCGTGCGCCGGTCATTTTTGGTGCGCGCGGGACTGTCATTGCTGCGGTCCTCCTTCACTTGGTACTATTCCGGCTTGATCCCCAACAGAGCCTCGGCCCGCTCAACCATGCCGATATATGGAGAGATATCGGGAACGCCCGAGTGTTGGATCATGTTCAGCACGAGCGCGTCATCAGCATCGTTGAACACGGCGCCGGCATCTGGGTAGAGCTGATTGTTCTCGCGCACAGCGTGGGCCTTGAACAGTACTACGAACGCGTCGGCGAGAGCCTTGAAATCTTGCAGAGCATAGAAGCGGTCGTCATCGTCGCCGGTCTGGATCCGCCGCCAGGCGACATCAATCGCCTTCCAATAAGCGCGTGCCTGATCATGCTGGTCGAAAACCCACTGACCAGTTTTGCGCGACATCCCGCACCCTACCGCGAACTCGATCATCGCCTCCTCCGCCTTTAGGTGCACGGGGTCGGCGAAGTGGTCGATCAGATGCAGGAACAGTGCCATGGCGCGACGCAGTTCGCCGGGGACGGCGATATTCGGCGGCGAGGTCCAGCGGTCGGGAACCTGGACTGGTGCCTTGCCATCCACCAACACGCCGATGCTGGCGGCAATTGCGCCTCCGACTGCGAAGATCCGCTCGCCGAGCATATGTTCATGCTCAAGCATCGCCTCGAACTGGCGGCCGCTGCTGTTGGTAGATGCGTCGAGCTTGCCCACTAGCGCGCGCATGAATTCACCGCCAGGGGGGTTAGGCTTGATCAGGCTGTCCATCCCGGCCAGTTTCGCCCCGACGCACTCGTTGAAATTCTCCCCGATAAAAAGACATTGGCCGATCGGAACTTTGAACTTATTGGCGGCGAACTCATAGATCGCCGCAGCTGGCTTGTCGGCCGCCGCTTCGTGATTGGTAATGATATCGTCACGCGCAATGAAGTCCCCGATCGTCACGTGACCGCCATCCGGCCTCTGCGATAGCACCGCTTGGGTGACCATCTCGCGACCATGGGCATCGCTGAGGCCTGACGGCAGATTGGTAATTGCCCCCATCCGCACGCCGAGGCTCTTCACCGCCTCTAGCAACATCTGAGTAGTAGGTCGAAAGGGCACAAGGTGGCCGGGGCTGTCCACAGTACCTAGCGTATCCCGCACGTCGAAAAATATGGCGTCTATTGCCGACATTTCGACTCCCCCTATCCAGGCCTTTAAAGATGTGATTATTTCGTGCCAAGTGTCAATATGTACCTTTTCCTAGCTCAATATTCACTGGAAAACACTGACCATGGTTTTGCAGGTAGGCGCTTTTCTTTTCGATCCGGAACGTGGCGGCAGCACAGCAAAGCTGACATCTCTAACCACGGCCGCAGCACAAGACATTTTCGGGCGCTATGACCTAGTTGCCTCGGTCGAGCTTGGGGGCCTCCCACATCTTTTGATGTATGAACGCCGTAGCGGGGCAGCACAATTCTACGTGGCCGGACTTACGGCGCCATTTTTCACCTTGGCCGGTAACGAAAACCTTGGGGTGGGGTGGGACGCAATTGAGAGTTTCGTGCTCGCCAACCAACCTTATGTGATGTGCTATCAGCGTGAGAACGGACGCTTCGAATTTCGCGCGATTGACCAAAAACTTACCCTGAGCGATGCACTCGAATTCCATCGCTCGCACGAGCCAGGACCCACAGCCGGGTTCACGATGATACGGCCGTTTGTCTCGATGAACCAAGTAGCCTTCATGGGCTACAATAGCGCGACCGGAGCTGTGGCGATGTATACCGTCGCTGCCACCGTTGCAGCGCCACCAACCAAGCCGCCCCTGCAGCCGCTCTGTGTGTGGTCCCATACTTGGGCGAAGAACTGGACGCGCTTTGTGTTCTTCGCGATGGGCGGCGCTAACTTCTTCCTAAAGACCAACACTGGCGGCACGGGTAACGTTAATATAGACCGGATAATGGATGGTCTCGCCGCTGGAACGCTTGAAGTTTCAGCCCATATGGAACTCCACGAGGCCCTTGACCAGACGCTGAACGCCGCGCTGATTCTCGACGATGGATCGCCCTACTTTGTGAACTGCAAAGCTGATGGTTCGGGCGTGATCTACCGTATCCACACAGACTGCCAGGGATGGGATAAAATCTTGGATGTTGAGGGCCCTAACATGCCTGAGCACTTGCTGACCCTGCGCTTCGGAACCCGACACCTGGTGCTGTTCTGCTAATCCGGCACGCCGGCTCATGCTACAGACAAGCCGGGAAGCCGACATTTACTTACTGAAAGCCACGGCGGGCAGCGTCGCGCCTTGGCATTATGGAAAGGCAGTCCTCACCGACCGGTAAACCCCTAGGAGCTCAAGGAAACCAGAACTCCTGGGCACTCAAAACGCAGCTTCGCCATTTTTCTACCATCCGCGAGCCTGATATGGATGGTTGAGCGATGGTCGGCCGCGATCTGGTCGTGGTGGGCAATATACAATATAAGAAGCAAGCACGATGTGCCGATTTGCTGGCCGCTCGCGATCTCTAGGCCCCGACGGCCCTTAGGACAACAGCTGCTGTGGCGCGATCCACCCGTCAACCAAACGAGGTGCCGCCCTGCTGGAAGCCGCCGTACGCACTCCCGCGAGCCCGTCCGGCAAGTTGCCGCAACCCGCGCATATTTCAATCAAACCGATGTTGAAGATATCGTGTTCGGAACTGGCTTCCAAGCCGCTTGCCTCAAGAGTCGCAGAATGTTCGAACGGCAGTCAGTCGGCCCCGCAGTTTGGAGAAACGTGTCGATCGCGCACCATGTCACCCGTCTAAAGTTACCTTGATGATCGCCGATGGCGCGAGCCTCATATTGCAACAGATGAGCTCCCGGGTGGTAATTGGTTGGAGCTTTGATGTATGATGGATTAAAACTCGGGACAATTTCAATCGCAGTTTTGTTTCCAAGACTGCAAACCTGCGATAAGTGCTTACGAAATGCACTTTTGTACTCATAATGCTCCAAATCTATTAGTAATATCCGCTTCGATTTCCGCCTCCGCCGCCCTATCTGAACATTCGTGAATTCGAACACTGCGGGTAGAGTGAAATCAGTATCGCGGCAAACGCGCTGTATTCGTTCGGCAAAGTCTCCAGTCAACAATCGATTACCTTGGGTAACTGGCATACCGTCTGATCTGCTTCCGACCGCAATATCCCTGTCTGCCTGGCATGATGTGATGCCAAACCCTCGAAGAAAGAGCTCTATCCCAAGTTTGTAAATCGACTCTTCGCTATCCAGTGGATCTATGTCTCCACCAAAGCGATGCCGAGACACATGCGGCCTGACATAGAGAACGACCGGCACCATGATCGATAGTCTACTACTGAGTTTTATCATGATCGGAAGTTGTATTATGGCGAGGCACGAAACGACTCCAACCAATCCGTCGCCATCGCGACGAAAAATCTCACTGAGCAGTATTGACGTGTATAGCTCTGTGACCGCCAAATGAGCATGGAAGAGACCTGTCGAATATTCACCAAATGCCGGAACTCGGCCGGGTGGTAGGCCACCACCCTTAATATCGTACCAACTTCCGTCCACCTCGATGACTATGCTTCGATCATACTGTGGTGGCCGAACTGCCGTCACTTGGCGGTCAGTAACCGGGATTGCGCGATGCAATGCATTATCGGAAGTATGTGGAGCAGATACGAACGCAAATTGTTGCAATATCCATTCACCCAACCTCTCATCATCCCCCCCGAAACGATGCCTGCGAACCGTTCTGCAGTTCGCACGAAAATACTCCAGGTTCGCCCAAAGCAAAGTAGCGGACCGAACTTGAAAGACGCGCTCCGCTGTAGACCTTGGGCGATCATCAGCACACGGCATCCGCATCGGCCGGCTTCCTCTTCGGCGGATTTACATCCAGAATCTCAGATCCGAGATCTCTCGCCGACGTATCTCCTGGAAAAACGAAGCCATCGCATGCGCGCCCTCGACAGAAGCCTGAAACCCCACAGAGACTTCATAGCCAAGAGGGTAGTCTGCATCTATCCCGAACGCGTTGAACACGTGTCTATCAATGGAGAGCGGACGAAGACCGAACAATGGCGCGGCGCGAAGTCCAATCGCAACTCCACCCGAATTCCGTCGTACCAAACCGGATAGTTCGACATAGGTAGCTGCACGCTCTACCCTGTGGTCTACATCTTCGAATTTGAGGCCGATACCCTGCAAAATGAGATCAAATCGGCGATCAAGCATAGTCACGAATTCCCCGCCGCGCCGCCGCTCTGAAGGCCGCAACCTAAAGATCCGGACCAAGTTTTTGGAGCCCCCGAGGTCGGACCAATACCTTACCTCGCCGGTCAACAGGGAGCGAAGTTGCGTTACAGTCAATTGGCCGCAACGAGCTTCCATATTCACGAAGAGCCCTGCTCGCTCCGAGAAGAAGGGGATCGTGATCCAACCTGCCTTTCGCGCGAGAAACCCGCTCTGCACAACTACCTGTTTTGGAGAATAGACGTTTTTCCAAAAGTCTTCCGGATTTTGAACGTGGACAAACCCGGGCTTTGTTTCCGTGTCTATGGTGGTGCATACCAAGAATGGTCCGTGAGACTGAAGCCGGCCTACAACCTGCTTAGCTATAGTTGGCCAGCGCCCCGACTTCCACTGACCAAGACCGCTAACTTCAAGCTCTGGCGTATAGTTGACTGATTGAACAGGCATTCTAATACCTCCATCCCTGATCAATTGTACCGACCATGACATAATTGGAAGCAGCGGAATCGAGTTGGGCCGCGTCCACAGTCCCCTTTGACCATTGCGTACGGAAGCTGTCATTGATCCAGCTGCCCTCGGCTCCGCCTTTAATTGCAGCTAACAGTTTATCGTTGTACGATGGACAGCCGGCCTTTGCGGCCTCCAAAGCTCTGGCGATATCTTCTTGGGCCTGCAGGCCCTTTCGCCATTTTACAATGTGCCAAAACAGCATCAGCTTCCCAGGCGGCTGCATCCACATAACCTTCCCATCATAAAACTTTATGACGTCAGCCCGCAGATTCACAATAGAAGCAAAACGTCTGGCAGCCATATCAGCCGCCATTTCTTCTCGGTTTGATGACCCGATTGCATGAAAGAAACCACATTCTTCGACATATGCTTGAGCAACGAGGTCAGAACTCTGCTGAAATATTTCATGCAATCTGACAGACGATCGAGGAGCAGCATCCCTGTTCAAAATTTCTTCGATGCTCGACCGCGTGGCAACAAGGGAAGCCAGGGCTTTCGAAACGGTCGCCTTTCTCTTATTCAGTGAGCGGAATCTCGATATCTGCTGCGCGATATCGATGTTCTTGACTGCCAGTTTTCGAGTTGATGTCTCCGGTACGGCATTCAGGAGAGCGCTACTATATGCGAGATTTGAAGAGTAACCGGCGGGTGGCGCAACTGTTCTGTACCCCTCCAGTGCCAAATTTACTAAGAATGGAACGGGATCATAGTTTGTAAACGGCGTATCGCCGCACTGGCAAAGATCGTCCAGCAGGAAAGAATAGTTGGAATGAGAGACAAGCGCACCAATTTGTGAGAGGTTGCCGGGGTCGCCGACTGTTGACTCGAGCGCCCATCGGCTAAAGGCACGAAACTCCTCAAGTGAGGCGGGATCGTTTCGCCGCAATTCGGCACTACGAGTCGCAATTAACAACGGTATTTCTTTGCGGGTTGGATAGGACGAGAAATTGGAAGAGAGGGCCGTCACCAATGAAGACGACGATGGCACGCCGGGCGAATCTCGTAACTCTTCGCTGGCACTTCGAATGGCCGCATCATAAAGACTGTGCTTTATCTGGCATATTAATATAAGCACAGAAAATAAAAGTAGTGGTAAAGTCACAATCGCGAAAAAAGCAACAAGCCTGCGCGTCGAGCGGCCTACGATACGCTTTGCACACTCAACGCAACGTCTGATAGCGTCCGACCATTCTGACACGCCAATCACTGCAGCCAACAGCGCAATGGCAGATACAAGAGGCCAGAAACGCGTGTTGAACGTTTCCGCAATCCTGGTGCCGGTGTGGCTTAGCACCACGAAGACGGCTAGGAATGCAGAAAAATAGACGACGACGCTCACTTGGCTTGATCGATGCTTATGCATCCTTACTCGAAGACGAGCAAACATGATTGCGATCCCCCGATCAGTATAGACATTGGCATTCTTTGCCGAGATCAGCAATGCCAAAACTGCCGGCGCAGGACTGACGAATATAGCATCCAGAGCCAGATGCCTTGACCGACTTGAAGCGAAGCACTGATGGATAGTGCCGCAGTTCGCGGCGTCATAATGAACCGCTTGGCCTATCATCGGCTCGGCGTCAACTATGTCTGCTTTCGAAGTTCAGGCCGGGGCATGCGCAGCGCGCATATGCGGTGCCAAGCCGTTGCAAGCTATAAGTGCGATATCCAGCGTGTCTCGACTATTTGAGAGCTATCGACATGCTGTGAACTCTTCAAATGCCCGGAAAAGTTATGAGGCCACCTTGAACTATCCATCGCCGATCGAAATGGTGGCGCCGCAAACAGTGCCAGGCTTACCGGGCCACCATGGCAACCATTAGCCGAACATTTGCAACTGCCTGGGCGCAAGCACATGTCGCAACAGGCCAGCCCCGAAGTGGGTCGTTCTGGGCAACTACCTGCTGCTTAAGTGCTGCCCGCTCCTGCCGGAAAGGGGCTTGCTGGCACGCGTTGCTGCTCCTGGATCAAACGTCGTGCCTTGCAACCTCTGGGCCAATAGTTTTTGGCTTCGCCCGAAGCTGCACTAACGCCAGCAGTAGCGAAGTGCCGCGCCGGGGCTGCCGGCGCTTTAACTCCGGAGGGCGGTGGAGCATGCAACCAACAAGTTTGCAGCAGAAATCCGCGTGCGTGCCATGCTGATTTGTGGTCGTGGCGTAGCTTCGAAGCCGTCGGTGCCACGCCCAAACGGTCGACTGGCTGACCAGTCGCCGGCAGCTGGAGCCCTTCGGGAACATTCCGCCTGCCGAAGTCGAAGAGCCATATTCTGCCGCCGAAAACAAGATGGGCATGGTAGCGTGACTCACAGCCCGATGCATTCGCCAGACCACGCGCGATTCAATTGGGCGATCAGGCCTTGGGTATAAAGTCCGGTATCTCGCGACGCATGAACTCGTCGAACATCGGCACGGTGAAGCACACGTCGCCATGGGCGGGCGAGTAGATCATCGCCTTCTTTATGAGCGCGGTGCGCTGTTGGTTAGCTTTGTCGGTGTCGCAGCCGAGTTGGTCCGCAACGTCGCCTGAACGGTGCGTCCCTTTGCCGAGTTCGGCGAGGGCGCGCATATAGTTCTTCTCGGTAGGCGTGCACCGGTCATAGCGCACGCGAAAAAAGCTCTCATCAAGCTTGCCCCGCGCGACTTCGGTCGCGTCGAGCACGTCCGACCAGGTGATCTTCTTGCTGTCAGGAGCGATGTTCCATGCGCAGAATGCCCATTGCTGCAGGAAGTATGGGTAACGTTCGGTGACACGCAATATCTCGGAAATAGCGTCCGCTTCGAATTCAACTTTCAAGGCGGCTGCGGGGTGCTCAATCGCAGCGATTGCGGCTTCTTCGCTCAAAGCGTCGATGCGAGGGTACACGAACAGCCTTTCCGCATATGATTTCGCACTGCCGGCAAGTGCTAACACCTGTGGTAAGCCTGCTCCAATGAACGTCACGGGAAGAGCTTCCTGGCTTATTCGGTGAACCGCGGCGATCAGCGCGCTGAGTTCCTGCTTTTCGAGAATCTGGAGTTCATCGACGAATATGACCACCGCCTTGTTGGCGGCCGCGGCAGCTTCACCAACCTCAACAAGGATATCGGCGAGGTCGGCCTCGAGGTCGCCGCTATCCGCTACACCGATTGTCGGGTCGTAAGAGAGCGAGACGTCACCAAAGGTCAGGCCTAACCCGGCGACGAAAGCTTTCAATGCGCCAAGACTGCGTCGTGCGCGATCCTTGGCGGCTTCGATCAGGCTTAAAGAGAGCAATGCCTTGCGTAGGCCTGCCATGAGAATTTCGGGAAGCTTCTTCCCTTCGGTCGCCTCGGCGTAGATGACCTCGAAACCGGCCGCCTTGGCCGTGTCGTGCATGTGCCGCAGCAACACTGTCTTGCCCACACCTCGCAGCCCAACCATCACCATCGGCTGGATTGATCGGCCCGCAAGAAGCCGCTGAAACATGATATCTGCTTCTTTGATGACCTCATTCCGGCCCGCTAGCTCGGGAGGGCGGTTGCCGGCACCCGGCGAATAGGGATTTTCGACCGGGTTCATGATGCTGCTTGGTCGCGGATGCTGGGAACTCTCATTTGGTGAGCATGGCCTCGATAGCCTCGGACAGATGATCGAGGGCGGTATCTCCACCCCGACTCTCAAGGATTTCCAGCAATTCCGGGAAGCCTACATGCGCGTAGGCATTCGCGATGCGCATCATCTCGCCAGGCCTGTCGACGATAGATGCGTCGCCATTTTCAGCGATGGCGAGCAAGGTAAGCGCGGTCGGTCGCCATTCCGGCGACCCCAGCGCCACACCTTCGGCGGCCTTGTAGGTTTTCCCGGTCGGAGGGGACGGTTTGATCCCGTTGCGAACCGCAACGCAGATCGCGGCGAACCAGAAGTCCACGTTCCTGTCGAACGGCTGGTGCTCAGGCCGCGCGCCTTTCCCCTCGCGCCGCTGGACGTAGGTCTCGAAATGCGTCCGATAATTATCCGAAACTGTGACATCCTGACCGGCGAATGGATTCTCTGCCATCAGGCCGCCTCCCCAACCTGTTTGGGCGTCGACGGTGTGTTGCGCTCGCATATCTCGCACGAGGAGACGTGATCGCACTTGCAGATCAAAACCCGGGCGTCCGAGGTTCCAGGATCATGCTTTAGCATGACCGGATAATGGGCCGGGTTGGTCATCGTGACGACCTCACCAGCGACCTGATCGAGAATATCTTCGCAACCGTTGATTTCATCCGGGGTCAGCAAAAGGATGAGCTGGGAACTCGACGAGGCCGCGACCTTGACCACTTCCCTCTTCACGAAGCCGGTCATCATGCCGAGAGGCGTGTCGATCACATTGGGGGCTTCAACCCCGCTAACCTGCGTCAGCGCGAGAATAAAAGCGATGGTTAGAGCGCGGCGCGATGCCCCGTTGAGATCTTGTGACGGGTCGAGGAGGCGCTCGTTTCGGCCGTAGACGATGATGTTGAAATCCGTCGTGATCGCCGCGCGTCGGATCATTGCGCGGTCCGGGTCCGCGCCGATCATCTGCAAAAAAAGCTCATTCATGTGGCGTGAGACCGCATCGACCTCCCGCGTTTTCATCGTGACAAGCGTCTGCTCGACAATCTTGCGCAGATCGCCGGCGGCAGACAGCTCGGCCGCGAACTTGCGACCCTTGGTCTCGCGAGCCAGAAGCGTCTCCATCTCCTTCGCCCGTTCCCCGCGCTGTTGCCGCAAGTTCCGAACGGTGACGTCCAGTCGCGTTGCCTGTTCGCGCTTCGACGTCAACTGCTGGAGATAGGTGTCACGCATCTCGCGCGCCGACTGGACGTCATTGTCTTTGATCTTACTCAGCCGCGCTTCAAGTTCGGCCGCCTGACGCCCGAGCTCCTCGTAGGTTTCCTGCTCGCGCGTGCGCGCCGAATAGGCCTTCACATATTGATCGTGCCAAGCCATCTTGCCGTTAGTGAGTTCGCGGCTCTCGTAATATATGGTCGAGATGCGCGATTTGAGCACGTCAGTCGCGCGGCTATCCTCAATCAAATGGAGAATATGCGCGCGCCGTCGTGCGCCATCCCTGTCGTTGGGATCTAGGGACTCGCCGCAGATGCAATCAGCGTGTGTCAGCCTCTCCTCGAGGACCGGTATGGTGGAATTGGGAATCTGCCCTTTCTTCCGGAGTTGATCTAGGACCTTGCCGGCCGCCTTCAACTTCTCGCCCATCATCCCCTTGGCGAAATCGATGCCGGACAACAAGCGGGATTGATCTAGGTCCGCCGTCCGCTTGCGTGCCTCGGAGGCGGCCCGCTGCTTCTCGATGCGCTGAAGATCGCCTGCGATTTCTTCGCGGTTGCCCTTCTTCAGTGCATCCTGCAGTGTGCGATCCGCACGAGAATAGAGATCACTGAGATTTGCGATCTCTTCGGTGGTCGCTGCCAGCTTGGCTTCGTTGTCGGGGATAGCCAAGTCGAGGGCCTCGAGCTGTGCACGAACGTCGGAAAGTTGCTGGCTGCCGGATACGTTATCGGCCTTCGCGCGGATGTCGCGCTCGGCCTTCTTCACATGTTCGAGCGCAGCCTCCAGCAACGGCAACCCCATCAACTGCTCGATCGCTCGCCGGACCCGCTTCTGCTGATCGCCACGCCGCCCTTCGATGAAGCTCAGTGCGCGGTCGCCGTCGGTGAAGAATACTTCTCGAAGGTCCGCCGGCATATGTTGGCCGAGATAGCTTTCGACGTTCGGGACGGAGTCATTGCCGGTCGGCTTGATTTCCTCAAGAGCCACCGACGATTTGGGGCGACTGGAAGATCCAGCCCGATCACTCAACGACCGCACGAGGCGGTAGCGCCGCGTGCCCTTCGGGGTCTCGACCTCATAGGTAACTTCAGCCGTCGTAGTCCCGACCATGCCCTCAGGTATATCCATCGAAATCGTGGTGTAGGTGCTCGGTAACGCTTCATCTCCGAAAAGCGCCCATTGCAGGGCGCTCAGGAGTGTGGTCTTGCCGCTTTCATTGGCGGCCCGAATTACGGTCACATTTTTCTTTTTGTCGACGGAGAAGTTGAACTCGGCGCCGTCCAGCAGCCGAAATCCGTCGAAGCGGGCTTTGATCAGACGCATGTCAGCTTCCGGTTCCGGTATGCTTATTTAGGTAAGTCCCTACCCTACTGACAATGTCGCCGACCTTCACCGCGATATTTGTCTTCGCGAACTTGTTCTGTCGCTCCAGCGCGATGATGTCGGCCACGGCATGTTTTAACTCGTCCCGATAGCCAAGAACCCGTTCTTCAGTCGCTTCTGCTTGCTCCATCAAGATACTGATGACCCGTTCGTCCTTATACGCCATCTCGCCCTCCACCTAGCAGCATGGATCGAAGCTGCTCGACTTGCTCGAAGGGTCCGCCCGTCCGAGCGCCGTTGCGGCTCAAGCGTGCGAATTCCCAAACCCGGTCTAACTCCGAGCGGATCACCTTCTTCGATTCTTCATCCATTCGTTCGCCCTCCATTGCCCCCGGCGGTAAAGTCACGAGATCATGAATGACCGCGTGCGTCTTGCCAATCTCCTTGCACATCCGAAGCAGACGCCCCCGTCGTTGCACCCATTGGCGGCGAACGGTGGTGCTCGCAAGAATATAGGCCTTTTCAATTTGCGGGACATTCACGCCTTCGTCGAGAACTCTCTTGGCGGTCAGTACCCGCAGCGCACCGGACTGGAAGCGCGCCAATATTCTGGCCGACATTTTCGGGTCGGCCGTTTCGGTCGCCGTCAGCTGGTGGAAGGAGATATCGCGGCCAGCCAGCAGCGCGTTGACGAGCTCAAGCTGGGTAGGATCCTTATCGGTCGCATAGATCAGAGTGTAGCGGAGGTTCTCGATCGGTTCGTCATCGAGCAGCTCGGCCAAGCAGGTCATCTTAGCAGACGCGGTTTCCAAAACACGTCGCCGCTGTAGTAGGAGACTCTCGAGCCACTCATCCTTAATCCCCGCATCGAGCTTCCAGGCCAAACGGACGATCTTCTCCGTGAGATCTCGCCATTCCACCATTTCGGTATCGTCGAGTGAGACGAAGTGGGCGTGATAGTCATATGGGGTCAGGCAGCGTCCGATCGCTTCTTCTAACGTGAAACTGAAACAGGTTGGCCCGAAGTATTCGAAAAGGGCCGCGGTCCCATCCTGGTCATATTGGCGGACCGGAGTGGCGGACAAGCCGAGTCGATGGTCAAAACATGTCGGGGGCGCGGTCATGAAGCCGGCGGCGCCGAGATTGTGACACTCATCGGCGATTAGCAGCTTCGGGCCGGCATGTCGTGAAATCGCTTCGATGAATTCGGCCGTGCACAAGGTGTCGTTCGAGGTCACGAGCACTTCGGCTGGGCTCAACCCAAGCCGAAGCCGCCGGCGCGCATCGGCGATCACGCGGTCGCGCCCTTTGGGGCCTGGCTCGGCTGTTAGATTTACGGGGTGCAGCCCGAAAAGCTCAATCTCGTTACACCATTGTTGGACCAAAACATTGTATGGCGCCGCGACAATTATCAGCAACGGCCCGACTTTCGCATGGAGCGTATGGGCGCCGACCATCGCAGTCAGCGTTTTGCCCGAGCCCGTGCACATTTCCAGAATACCGCGCCATCCGGAATCTCGCCATGAGTCGACTGCTACACCCTGATGGGCGTAGTCTCCGCTGCGATAGTCGAGCCATTCCGGGATGGCGAAGACGATCTCGCCAGCCGGGCGACTCGCCGATTCCGGGACGAGCTCAGGAAGGCCGTGCGCCTGCCTCCAAAGCAGACGGTAGTCATCCTCGTCGGGCGGTCGCTCGCTTTTGTAATCCCGAAGCAAGCGCTCCTCGATCGCCGTTGGGAGGTCGATGACTATGCAGTCATTGTCTCCGCCGCTCCATAAAAGCTCGAACTCGGCCGCCAAGCGCGCGCAGGTCCGAGAGGCGTCGTCACCGGTCCAACCCCGGGCGATCGAAAGCTGCTCCCGATTTCGACCCAAGCCTGCCCCGGTCATATTGGCAGACCCGTGCAACGCCGCAATGTTGTCCTCATCGTGGAACAGCCAAACCTTCGGATGGAAAAGAGCGTCGCGCATCAGCGCAACTTTCATTTCGAGTCGCGCCTGCGCGATCAGCCAGGCCAGACATGTCAGCGCATGCCGAGCCAGGGCATCGGCATTCGGCAGTTGGTCATCGAATTTGATACCCACCAACGTTTCCGGGCTGAGTCCACGCCGAAGTGCGTCCTGATCCGTCGCCGAGAGGTAGGGACTAATGACCAAGCGGAGCGGTGCGCTGCTCGCGCGTAGATAGCTCGCCAACCCCGGCGCGATCTCTGCAAGCGACTGGCTTGAAAAAAAGCCAATCATAACGTCCGCATGGGCGGAGGCGGACAAACCCGGGATGATCACCTCTGTGGCGACATCGTCCTTGGGCAAGATATAGATCGGCTCAACCGCTTCGAAGGCTTTAATGAGCGACATCGCAGTACCGGAAATTTGGCGAGGCTGGAGGCGTCATTTGTGGCAAACAACGCAGCCGGCCGATTCTTCGTCCAATCCATAGACATCGTCGATGGAGCACGTCAGATCGGCACGAAGTGGGTTGGCGCGGCGACGACGCCGCAGCCTTTCCAGCCGCGCCTCATAATCACTTTCTATTGCAGCGATCCTTTCGGGACGGGCAAGTTGCTCAAGGCTTTCGCCCTGCGACCAAGTGAACGGCGAGCCGTGATCGACCGCATTCTTCTCATAGGCCTTGGCTTCCTCGAACGCGTCAGGATGCTCTCGCATCAGCCGAACCCACTCGATTTTTTGTTGGAAGAAACAGAAGGTGCAGCCTGAGCGGGAACGCCACGAATAATAAGCCGGTTCTCCGACGCCCGACCCATTGAGCAGGTCAATGACACCCTGTTTGTCGATGCCGGCGTCGCGCAATGGAAAATGGACGATCATATTCTCATGGGTGGCTTGATAGCCGGACCTGTCCTCGTCGGCACGAATAGCGACATAGGAATGCACCTTCACACCCGCTTCCAAGCTTGGTCGAAGCCACTGTTCCAGCGGGCGCAGTTTCAGTTGGCGCGTACACCATCGCGTGCGTGGTGAGGGCAGGAAGCTGTTATATTCGCGCAGCCAGAAGTCGAAGTTGCGGTCGGGATTGAGCCGAGTGATTGACTGGCCGAGATAACCTTCCAGCCGATCCAGGAAGTCGTGGACCTCGGGCAACTCCTTGCCCGTATCCGTGAAGAAATATTCCAGCTCGATATCAGGCCGGTGCTCGCGCATCCAAATCGCGAGCGACGCAGAGTCTCGCCCGCCCGACAGCCCCAGAATATGACGGGCCGGGGTCATGCGGCCGTCTCGCATTGCTCGGCGGCTTCAATCCGGCGAAGTGCTTCCACAACCGCTGCGAGCTGGACCCGCGCGCTGCCTTGTCGAAGTGCCGCTACAAGCACGTCCGCGATCGCATTGGCTGTTTCGGCCTCATCGGCGCTCACCTCGAAGGTGTGTACATGTGGCTCGCCGCCCCGGCTCGCTCTCACGATACTCAGCGCCTCCGCGCCGCTTGCGCGCCCCCGTGCGACCGCGACGGCCTCCGCCTCGCGCAGACCTCGGGCAAAGCGGACCAGTTCGGCATGGGCCTTATCCACATCCTGGTCCGCCCACTGATTCGCTGGCTTATGTACCAAAAAGCTTGCCAACCCCTCGATGGCGCCGCGACGATTGCTCGCACGCTCGAGTGCGGCCGTGCGCTGTGCAAACGCATCCAGCCTGAGATCGCCACTCATCCCAATCGCGGTAACGACCCGGCGCCCGATGCCATCGAAAGTCGCGGGGTCGCAGCCGAGCATCTGGGCAAGCGCGCCGGCAAGCTGTTCAAGCATCGCCGGATAACCCTCTTCCAGCTCACAGAGCGCCTGCTCGACCGCTTCGACGCATTGCCCGGGTGTGTCTCGGAGATGCGCGATCTCATCGAAAAGCAGCTTGTTAGGGTCGGAGGCATGCATGAGAAGATCTCGGATCCGGCGGGCCTCGGGACTGAAGGATCGAGATCTCTGCGACCAGGCCGGCAGTTCAAGTGCCACCCGCACAAGCATCTTCGATATCGTGAGCGGGGTAGCTGGGTCGCTAAACCCTCGACCAGCGAGCCGATCTGCAAGACCGTGCAAGAGCGCATCCTGCTCACGTCCAAGTGCAACATGCCGGAGCGCGATCGCGTCTGGAGATTGCAGCAGGCGGTCGGCGAGAAGCTCATCGATAACGGGCGTGAACAATCCGTCCAGATAAACCGCCGTGGTCTTCGCATTGGCGAGGAGCCAGGCGAAAGCAAGGATCGGCATCGGCCCCGCACGCAATCCAATCGGGGCCTGCCGCCATACCGCGTAGAGATCGGCAATCTTCGATCCGTCGGGCAGCGCCGATGCAGCCGACCAGACGGCGGCGTAGCTCGCGCCGATCTCTCCGTCATCTGGCGCGCCAAAGGACCACGTCCCATCCAGCTGCTGAGAGTGGAGACCCGACTCGCGCAAAACTGAGGCATAGAGCGCAAACTCGGGCGGATAAGCGACAAGGCCTAGCCGGGCGCTCGACCCAGCGCTGGCCATGGCGTGAAGCAGTGCACGCACCGCCGCCATGGCGTTTGACGACGGCTTATCGCGATTAATGAGTTCATTGCGGATGAGAGGCGACGCGACAAAGAGTTGATCCGCCTCGGCCGATGCGATCGCACTAAGGGCACGGCCGTCATAGCTGGCGGCCCGGCGACCGGCGGCGAACCATTTGGCACTGTCAAACGCCCTGCGGATTTCCTGTTCGAGCCTGCTTGCGACCTCGGCCATTCGGGCCCGAACCTCTCGCCGTGCAATCTGGTCTCCTTCAAGTTGCGGATTTTGCTGCGCGACGCGCTCGAGGGAATCGAGCTCGATAGCGAGCTCGCGAATGAGATAGCTTGAGCGCGGTAGCCCACAGGCCACGCAAGTGTCGTCAGCGCGCCTGGCAATCGCCTTCGCAGCCGCTTCTGCATCGCGGTCTTCCATTTTGGACGGGCGCACGGCCAGCACAATCGCAGCAGTGCTGCGACGATTGCTCCGCCAACTGTCGAAAGCCGCCTGATGCGCGACCGTGAATCTGGCCGGGTCCGTGCTGTCCGGTCCGTTCTCGAACATCGGCAAGGAATAGACCAGGACTTCGGACCAGCGGAGACATCCCGTGCGATGATAGTGCCGCTTAGCGACGACGGGCGGCAACGCGAGGCGGTCAGTCAGGTCGACATTCTCGCCGCTAGTCGCTGCGGCAACGGCGGCATCGAGGTCGAAATCTGAGCCGGCGAAAACCGCATAGCCCCCTAAGTGTTTGCGATGAACCAGCACCGACCATTCGACAAGTTCGTTCAACGCCTCGCCAATCGCGCGTTCGCTTGCCTCTTCTACGGCAGCGGCGAGTATGGCTAACGTCGCGATAAGTCCCGTCCCCGCTCCGAACAGCTCGATTAGGGTGACCGTCTTAGCAAGCGCGATATGGAGCGGCCCGCCGCGTGCTGCGGCCCGATCAACTGCGTCTAGGCTGGTAGAGAACTTGTGTCCTTCACTTGAGGCCAGGATTGATGGACTGAGATTGGCGACGAGATAATCGAAGAGACGCGCCGGCGTGTAGGGCCCGGGCACCCCTGCGGCCAAAAACTCCTGGAAGCCGGCGGGTTCGGTCGAACCGAGAAAGCTGAAAACGCTTCGTTCATTCTGGCCGAAGCGATGCCGGGCCATTGGCCCGAGAAGAAGGGCAACAACGGGATGAAGAGGCCAGCATCCCGCCAGCATCTGTTCGAGCGCAACGGGAGCACTCCCCCGCCGCCGGCGAACTTCCGAAGATACCCGGGCAGCGAGCGCATTGGCAACTGCGGGCCGCGATACTGCTGTGATCGCGCGCGAGATCAGCTCAAGCGTCTCATCACCGGCCGTAGCCAGGGGAATATCCTGAAAGCGACCCTGTATCTTCGCCCATTCATCACGCGTGGCGCGCGGAAGCTTGCTCGCATAACGCTCGAAGGATTGATGCAAGATACCAAGCAGGACGAGGCGGCCGTCTGACCGCGCTGAAAGCTCCGCGAGATCCTGCAAGATATGGAGATCGCCACCATCCTGCGCTGCATGCTCGAGATATTTGCCGAGCTCGTCGACGACAATCAGAACACCATCGCAGACAGGGTCGTTAGCCAGTGACCTGATCGACCAGACGAGATCGGCCTCCTTTTCGATCGACAAGTGACGGCGCAAATCATCGCCGATATCGGCGCGCCGGCCCGAAAGGGCGACCACTCTCCAGCCCGCACGGCTTCGATGAAAACCGGTCTCGAGCAATTTGCGTGTTTGTGCACCGAGCAGCGCATCAGCGGCCTTTCGAGCCGAGCCCACGGGGCCTAGCGCGGCTCCGAGCACTAGCGCGGCAGACGACTTGCCTCCGCCGTAGGGGCCGGTCCAGCTGAACGCGCCCTGCCGGCGTTGTGCAACCGCATCCGCCATCGTCGAATAAGCCTGACTGACGCTGGGTTGCAGGACGTAGCCCTTGATCGCATCAGGCTTCCCCATATCGGCGTCGACCCGCGCAGAACGGGCGAAGCGGCGGTCGACCTGCACGGCAGCGTCGCGCGTCATGCCGCCGCACTCCGGACAGTGCGATAACCTCGCTCTAAGACAGCAGCTTCGTCGAAGCTTCCGGTCCGAACTACCTGCTTCAAACCGGCGGTCTCGGACCAGGACAAGGCCCCAAGGGTGATATCAGCAATCCGTATCAGCCGATCGACCACGCTCTCTTCGTCAAGCTTGAATACGCGCCCGGGTGATCCGTGGCCGTAGCATGCGGCTTCGATGGACAGCGTCGATGCTTCAGAATGCTTTGCGCGCCAAAAGCGATCGAGCGCGATCGCAAAAACCACGTCAGGCAAGGACGCCTTGGGCCCACGTACAAACTCGAAGGCGTCGCCTATCGCAGATGAGCGGATCAGGCCGAGTTCGACCAGGACGGGCTCTATCGCATCCTCGACGATCGTGCCCCGAGTGCGCGAGACATAGGAACGGATGAAGCAATCGACATCGCGCTTGACCGTCACCGGCGCAACGCGCTTCCAGCCGCGTTGCTCGGCAAGTTGCAGTAGACCGCGGGTCATCGCATCCCTGTCGAATGTCAGGCTGCCGTAGATGTTAAACGCCCAATACCATGTCGTCGTCATGTCCGGCGAGCCAGCGAGCGCTAAATGCAGCATCCACAGCGATGCTGCTTCTTCGAGATAAGGATCGAGTCCGTCATCACTGAGGAGAGCTGTTCCGAGAGGGGTCGGATACAAAAGCCCCCCCTCCTCTCGCGCGAAACCTGAAGCGAGCAGCCAATGCCGCATAGCTTGCGCCATATTCTTGCCAACACCGAAACGAACAATTGCGTCGGGAGCAGTGAATATACTTTTGTCGGCGCCTTGAGCGACTGCATCAAAGGCCTTTTTTAGCCATAACGCCCTGATCGGAAAGGTCTCATGGCCCGCAAATTGGGGCCTAAACTCTCCCGATAAGAACGCCTCCATCTATAATCTCCTGCCACTGGACGTTTCGTCCAGCGGCACTCTCGCACGTATGAACCGAGTCGGCAAGGCAGTGAGCGGCTTTGACGGCGTCGCCTACATCATGTTCTATACCGAAACATAACCGGAACGAAGCAGAAACCAATTTTGGCGGTAGACCGATCGCGCGCAATACATGGGATCCCTGCAGCTCGCCGGATTGGCAAGCGGACCCGGTCGACAGATGCAGGCTGTCGCCGAGACGTTGGATGAGCTCTTCGGCATCCACGCCAGGAATGTGAATATTCAGGCTGCCTGGCAGCCGGTCAGCTAAGCTGCCATTTACATGGGCATCGATGCCAAGCCGATCAAGCTCCAATAGGAACCGAACGGCAAGCTCGCGCAGGCGCGGTCCATCAGCATGAGCTTGCGCTGCCAATTCCGCGGCTCTGCCAAATCCGACAATGAGCGGGACCGGCAGAGTGCCTGGACGCAAGCCACTTTCCTGACCGCCGCCAAAAAGGATCGGCTTCGGACGCAGTTTCGCAGCGGCACTCACATAAAGCGCACCCACACCTTTCGGGCCATACATTTTGTGCGCCGAGAAGCTAGCCGTATCGCAGCCGATCTCGAAGACATCGAACGGCATGCGACCGACCACTTGTGCCGCATCAACATGGAGCATCGCGCCTGCCGCCTCGCATAGACGTGCGATCGCCGGCAGAGGCTGGATCGTGCCGATTTCGTTGTTGGCGGCCATCACGGCCACCAACAGTACGCGATCATCGAGCATCGCTTCCAATTGTTCGACATCAACGTGACCACTCGTGAGCACGGGAATCATCTCATGCTCAAACCCCTGGGTTGCGAGATGACGCGCGGCTTCAAGAACGCACTTGTGCTCAATGGCGCTGGTGAGGATGCGGGTCCGTTCAGGACGCGCATTCTGCGCGGCACGCGCCAAGCCTAAGATCGCTAGATTGTTGGCCTCTGTTGCACCCGACGTGAAGGTGATCTCTTGGGCTGAGGCGCCCACAAGGTCCGCGATCGTCGCGCGCGCAGTTTCGACAGCGCTTTCCGAAAGCGCCCCTCCGGCGTGGGCCGAGTGGGCGTTGAACGGAACATCGCGCCAATATGGGGCCATAGCATCGACAACCTGCTGAGCAGCGGGAGTTGTCGCGTGATGGTCGAGTGAAATGGTCATGTTTCACTAAATACACTTCGCAAACTGACTCGTCACCCATCTCGGACGCACGATCGCCTATGGCACGTCCCTCCCGCCCCTTCTTCCAAAGTTTGTTAAAACAAACTGGACACGCCGACGCATGGCGTGAGGCGCTGGGAGATCGATCAAAGGGAGCGAAATTCGCAATGCTGGATTTCTGTTAATGGATAGGATCAACAGGGCCTCCGAAGCGTTGGCCGACTCTACGAGTGCGTAGGGTCGGCCGTTCGGAAGTTAGTCAAGCGGTTGCACCCTAGGAGCTCGCACTCGACGCGAATTTGGCCTCCGCCTCACCGCGCCTCGTGATCTTCTCCATCAAAGCGAATTCAAGATCGGACAGCTTTCCATACCTGGACTGAAGTTGCTCATCCAAAGCGGCGAGCCTGGCTCGCTCGGCCCGCTCCATTTCGCTCCTGCGCTCGGGGGGCCAACTGTCCCTCTCAACGATGAATCGTTCCCACTCCCGGTCGATCATTTCGTCCTCGGCCCAACAGTCCCTTTTACCTTTTCGGATCTCCTCGTCTTCTTTGCGAAACGAATGTCTCGCTGCTTCGCGAGCTCCCCGGTCCTCTTCACATTGGTGCTCGCCAAGCTCATCCTCTCGCTGGAACCCCAAACGACGCATCTCACGGGCACCTCGATCCTTTTCAAGCGCCAGGCGTCGGATGGCCAACTCTTCACGGGAAAGGAGATGAACCGGCCCGGAATCAACGAGGTAGTCATAATCGTCCGGATGATCACCGAAATAGAACTCTTCTCTGATGTTCATCAGCAGCTCGCGGCTGTCCTTATATTCCTCGGCTGCCCAGGTCAGAATTTTTCTAATTGGCAGTTCGATGTAGCTGACACCGAAGATCGAGGGACATTCCATCGGGAATGGCACGCAGACTCTCCTCTCGTATGCAACATCCTCCTGATCGCAGACATCGGTGTCGCCTTCATCGTCAATCTCCTTAAGGAAAGCCATCAAATCTGCCTCGTCTTGGTCGTTATTTCGTTCTTCTCGTCCGATATGTTTATGCTCGTGGCTCACGCTATTCTCCTTCTGGTTTGGTGAAACGGGTTTGCGAACTATTGCTGTTATAGCGGCCGGCAGCGAGCGAGTGCGTCAAAAACGAGAAAAACGTAGAACGCAGTAATGCGTCACCTGGGATACGAACTCGCCGGTCGAGCCGAGATGCCGGCCGGCCCCGGGGCAAAGACTGCAGCTACCTGGGCGCGCAAAGAGGCTAAAGCGTTGACGTCGCCATTTGTGGTGGCAATGCGAACCTCAATGGTCGGCCGTGTCAGCCTAGGCTGTGTCTGGTCGCCAGGACAAGATCGCATTTATCTCGCGACATGCCCGCGGCGGGTCATGCGGCAGGAGCGCTGAACCGAGAAGGCGCTGTTCCAGCGCGGTTAGAGGGCTAACTGTCGGGAGCCCTTGGCCAGGTGTCTGACAATCCGCTGTCCCCGGCGCCGGCCGCCGCGCCAGCTTTGCCTGGCACCGGTCCGCTTGCCGACCCACGCCTGCGTTGTCGGCGCTTCTCTTGGCGGAGTCGTGCCAGCTCGCGTTCATGGTCGGCCTTCTCTTCCGCACTCATAGCCCCTAGATGCCTGTATGGGCGTACAGCTCGGTCCTGCTCCGCTCGGATTTTGGTCGCATATTGGAGTCGCTTCTCCCCACGATCCTTCTGTCGTTGTCCTGAATAACGAGCCTTATTCAGTGTCGTCAGTTCCTTGGCCCTCACGATGCCCTTATTGAGCAGAGCAAGCCTGGCGGGATCGATCTTCTTTTTTGCCGGCGCGGAACTCTCGATAGTTGCCGGAACGTCAAGGACGCTCCAGTCGACATCTGGACCATCGCCTCCCAGGTCGAGTTCAATGGAACGTGGGACCTCGTTGAGCTCGATATTGTGTTCTGCACGCAGCTCCATCTCATCGTCGCTCAATGGCCGTGGTCGTTCATACGGGCGCGACACCTTCATCTGCCTCCTTATTCGGGTTGAGTGTCACGCTTTTCTCCTGTGTAATATACAACTCTTTAATTATAAAAGATTCTACAAGAGTCCAAAAAGCGTGACACGCTTATCAAACACGTCGCGCCTTCGGCGCGACGGGCTGCGCTCGGTTCCGGCGCTCGCTTCGCTCGCTTGTCACCTCCCTCGCCCGGCGGATCTTTTTTTCTTCGCCGGAAAAGGGGAGGTGGAAGAAGAAGGAGCCGGCTCAGGAAACTGGTCCGGCTCGGGAAGCACCCGCATCTTACAGAAACAGGCAAAGCACGCTACCGGCCGCCGGCGGCTCCGTGGTAGCCCCGCCGTGTCCGGCGGGGGCCACCTTTCCAGCCTGCGGTCTAGGCTGCCTTGTGCAGCACCTGCGACCGCTCCGCTTCTTTCGACGCTGCGGACAGTGCCTCGCCGAACGCCTGATGGCCTGCGATCCCGTAAAGCCTAGCGAACTCCACCACTGAGCTCGACAGCATTTTGACCAGGCTGGCAGCCGCCGCCTTTGCTTCTGAGCTCCAGGTCGGCACCGCTCTGACCTCTGGCGTCCCCGCTGGAAGCGCAGCACGAGTTGGTGAGACCGCCGATGAACTGGCACTCGGTGAGGGTGCCGGCGACGAGATGGATGCACCTTTAACAGATGCCGCTTTCGGCGGCGTGCCATTGATCGGCGTGGCAGGCGTTGGCGACTGAGCTGGTGGAGGTGTCGATGACTTTGTGGTAGTCGGTGCTGCCTTCACAGGTGCGTTCGCGACAGCGGCCTTGCTCTTGTTCAAGGCAGCGTGGATCTTCTGCTTCACTGCTCTCGCTGAAGGCGCTCTCGCGAAAGCTTTGGCCATGTCCGCCCTAATTTCGGCGAGGACCTTACTTCTCACATGGTCGACGCTCGGCGCTGCGAGCAACGATAGAGTCGCGTCAGCCAGGTCGACCTCAAGGTCGATTTCACCGAAGACACGCGCGACATTCATGTAGTTGCATGCGGTCTGGTGCGACATCTCGAACTCAGCCACAAGCCACTTGCTAAAATGACCATGTCCGAGCTTGTCCTTGATGGCCGCCAGCTCCTTACCGATTTTAACCATGCTCCCACGCATCGTCTTTCTGTGGTCGCGGATGCGACCAGCAGTTTCCTCGGCCTGCTTAGCGAGAGCGAGCGTCATCTCTTTATAGACGGGCGCTCGGAACGACGTCATTTCCTGGCTTGCGTAGGCCTCCTGCTTGCTTTCCTCCACCTCAATTTTATCGACTTCGGCAAGGTCATTGCTGTCGAGGTCGAGATCCTGGACGTCGTCTTCGTGAGCCATAGTATTCTCCTTTGTGATTGGCTCGCGGCGTTATAGCGGCGACGCGGCGGCGCGTTCGTCGGTTTTGCAAAAAAGATTGGCGACCTCGGGGTGGCCCCAAAATTCAAGTCGTTTGGATATTTGAGCAGTCCTACCTCACGGTCAGCGCCCTCAACCCGCCGACGAGCTCGCCCGCGAACGCGGTAGATCAGCTGAGGCTGGGTGGCCCCCGCGGGAAATCTGCGATTGCAAAATCCAAAGGCGATGTCCCGACTACCAACCCAGGGCAAGTGCAGGAGCGCATTTCATCCAGGGCCCATGACGCGGGTTGTGCTTCTTCATTCGCCTGCGTGGCCTCCAGATGTCTCACGCAGCGAGGGTGACCAGTCCGTGCTTGACCCGAGAAGCACCCCAACACATGCAAAGCCTAAACGAAGAATAGCTATTCAGCCTTGAGTAGCTTGATGTGGCCAGTGCCGATCGGGCTACGCTCTGTATCGGTCAGGGAAAGCGACCAGAGCGTATCCGACACCTTTGGAGCCCTTATCCAAGTCCTCGACGCTAAGCGATCTGGCGGCCTTATATGCCGAGTTTGCGATTCGCCAGAGTTGGTTGACACCTTGGCAATTTTTTATTGGCCAGGGGTGCCGCGTCAACTTACGTCAACTTCTGTCAACCTAATAGGAGTCAGTCATCTTTCGTCGAGAGATGATTTGACAGAATGCGTAAACTGGAACACGCGCGTGGTTGCCGGCGGCAACGCCAGAGATCGGATCTGCCGACGGGAGCCTTTGCGACCCCACCGGGAGAGGTGGTTCCGGATTTCCAAATTTCTGGGCACCAGAAGGCATCCGGATGGACGAACCATGGCAACCCTAGGACTTCGATCCTTTGGAACACTTGCAGGTAAAATGTCGATTGGTTCCTAAGGGGGTGGACCTTCCGGCGAACAAAACCGCCAACCTTTTAGGGTTCATGGGCTTTTGGACGCTGGCTCGTTGGGGACATGCGGTCGGTGACAGGCACATTCCCCTCTGTCCACGACCACACTTAGGCAGCAGCAACATATAGTCATGAGAGCTGGGGTCCTGAATACGTATCCGCCCAATGCCGGACAGTTTACCCTTTCAAGTTGCCGCCCGTTGTCTGCCGGGCGATGATTGTCCAGACTCCCTGCTTATATTTCGGGTGCTCGCGCTTTTCCGAACAGGATGCGCTCTTGTCACCCAAATAGGTATTCGTGCATTAAGCCTGCAGGGGCAGGCGCGGATGGCTTTCGTTTTCTACGACATTGAGTCGACCGGGGCTGATCGATCCTTCGATCAGATTCTCCAATTTGCGGCTGTTCTGACTGATGACGATCTCAACGTGGTCGACACGTTCGAGATCCGCTCGCGGCTCCTCCCACACATCGTGCCCTCGCCCGTTGCAATGCTGGTGACAGGTGTTCGCGTCGAGCAGCTGTTCGATCCTGCCCTGCCCTCTCACTTCGAGATGTGCCGGCGTATCCATGAGGTGATGAACTCCTGGTCACCGGCGACGGTGGTTGGATATAACTCGATCAGCTTCGACGAGGAGATGCTCCGGCGAGCTTTCTATGGCTCGCTCCTGCCGATCTATCTTACCAATACCGGCGGCAATTCGCGGCTCGACATCCTACCCCTGATGATTGCCACCCACGCGTTCGCGCCTGATGGCCTGCACTGGCCTGTGAACGAGAAGGCACGTGTGAGTTTTAAACTCGATCGGCTTGCACCAGTGAACGGCTTTAATCACAGCGACGCCCATGACGCTTTGGCCGACGTTCATGCCACTATTCACTTGGCGAGGCTCGTTCGTGCGCATGCGCCCGTGATCTGGCAATCTGCGATGGCTTATCGGACGAAGGCGCTCGCAACCGAATATGTGGAAGACCAGTCGGCATTCGTTGCCACGCTTCTGCGATTTGGACGATGTGTGCCGAGCCTGGTTACGGCCCTCGGGATCAATCCCGGGAACTCCGGCGAACTCTTCACGCTCGACCTTAGGCAAGATCCAGCGCTGCTTGCTGCAATGACGGCCGAAGAGCTCTCCGCCCATATCAAGACCAAGCCCAGGCCCGTATCGTCCCTGAAGCTGAACGCCTGTCCCCTCTTCCTGCCAATCGAAGTCGCCGGTCCGAAAGCAGCAGGGTATGAAATTGGCCTCGACGAGATCGCTCGACGCGCTGAACAAGTGCGTGCGGATGAAGGCCTGAGAAAGCGCCTGATTGAAACCGTTGTATCCAGTCGAGCTCCGTTCCCGGAGAGCCCACATCTCGAGGAGCAGATCTACGGGGGGTTCTATTCACCGGGAGACCAGTATCTGATCGACGAGTTCCACAGGGCGGAATGGCCTCAAAGGTTGTCTATATCAGGCCAGTTCGATGACCCGCGATTGAGAGGTCTGTCGCGGCGCCTGATCTACTTCGACGCGCCCTACATCATGCCGGACACAATGCGAAATCAATATACTCGCGCCGTTGCCGAGCGCATCCATGCCCGCCGCGAAGCAACAAGATGGGTGACGCTCGAGCAGGCGATCGAGGACGGTGAGGCGCTTCTGGCGAATCTAGAGCCAGCCCATCGACCGAGGCTTGGTGAGCACCTGACGAGGCTGAAGGCCTGGCGAGAGGAAGCTCGCCAGCTTCTGGGGGTTCCTGGCGTCGGCTGACCGAAGCGACGATCAATCGTCGGCGTCCAAGCGCAAGGCTCGGCGCTTCTCGTTGAGTCTCTTGCTGGGCGGCCAGGCGGTGAAGACATCCCTACCGTCGGACAGGACGTAAATCCGCTCGTCGAACCGATAAATTCTGACCGAGTAGATGGCCATCTTTTTTGTGCGCATTTCAATTAGCTTGGCGTAACCGTGCCTGATGTCATGGAGCATTTCCGAGAAGTCACCGGGTCCAAGGACGATCCTGTAGCGAATGAGGAGTTGGCGATGGAAGTGCCAGTGCCTCTTGGGGATCGACGCTCCGTCCCAGCGAGGGTTGAAGTAGGTTTTTTTGGTCATGGCGATGGATCAGCGCGCCAGGTGCGACCTGGGCGAATGAAAAAGGCTAGCGGGAAAGCGATTGAGCTAGCGTCCGCGAGATTGCTGGAAGACCTTGCGGAGCTTTTGCACACGCTCAAACGTCGGCGGAGGGTCACTATCCGCAGTGATCAATCGGATAAACTCAATCCACGAGCACTCGTTCGGGGTGGGCCTAATGCCGTGAGTGAGCCAAGGGGAGGTCGTTTTGTTCTCGACTCTGTTCACTTGCCAAAGATCCCGCGAATGGCTGCGCGAGCCTTGGAGGTGATGCTTGGGTCGGTATGACCTGATGCGTCCCTAATTTCCTCAAGCCAATCGGCCTCGTTGGCCGTGACCAAGGTGCCGAAGATGCGCTTGATGGCGACACCTGTGGCGTCATTACCAAGTTGTTCAATGGCAAGCATGAAGAGCATCGCTGCATCGCAGTCCAAAGCTTTTGCGAGCGCAGGGACGCGGTCGAGCGGCAGTTTGCTTGTGCCCGTCTTAATGTTCACCAGCATCGTGTGTTGAGAAAATCCGGCTTCGCTAGCAATAGCCGATTGCGTCTTCTTTGGCCTCAGTTCAAGAATTCGCCGCTCGACGAATTTCGCAAGCCGCGTGTTCGCATATGGCCTTGTTTCGGAGTGTGTCATGTCGATCGTCCTTGTGAGCTTCAGATCGTTGATGATCTGTCTTGCATTGTTATAGCGATCAGCAGACGGTGTTTTTGGTGGGAGCTAGGCGAAACACGCTAGACCGCAATTTCGCCGATTGGCGATTTTTGAAAGCTGAGCTTCCATTGCCACCTTGGCGTTTCTTTCTAAAGCCGATAAGGGTCGCCTTTGGTTCTAGACGCAGGAGATTTGAGTGCCGGACGAGACGCAGCAGCCGATGCCACTTTTGATTGAGCTTACCGCCGACATCGTGTCGGCATATGTCAGCAACAACCCGGTGCCGGTTGCATCTCTTTCGGATCTGATCGCAAGCGTGAATTCGTCGCTTGCTAAGGTCGGCCAGCCGACCGAGCCTGCGACGCCGCCCCGGGTGCCCGCGGTCAATCCTAAGCGATCGGTGTTCCCCGATTACATCGTCTGTCTCGAAGACGGAAAGAAGTTCAAATCGCTGAAGCGACATCTCGGCGTGCACTACGGACTTACGCCGGAAGCGTATCGTGAGAAATGGGGCTTGGCGCGAGATTATCCGATGGTGGCACCGAGCTACGCCGCGCAGCGGTCAGAGTTGGCAAAGGCTTCAGGCCTAGGGCGGAAGGTCGCGGCAAAACCAGCGAAGAGCACTGGCAAGAAGCGTTTGGGCAGGTGATAGCGGATCCTGCCAGATTTGCACGAGCTCCGACGTCGGCTCAATTTTGACCGATACGGAAGCGACGCGTTCAGTGCGAGGACTGTAGCGGTGCCGTTCCCGCGGGGGGCTGCCTTAATCGGTGCTGTTGAGGCTGCACATCCGTATCAGCCATGACCCGTCCGCCTGGCGTTCAAAGACGCTGACGGATGTGCCGTTGCCTACTTCAAGCCCTTCCGTGTAGGCGGCTAGGCTCCAACAGAGATCGCCCGATCTGCCGGCGTGAATCACCGTCATTTTCTTTTCCTTTGCCCCGGCATGCCCTTGCGTCCAGGTTGAGTGGAGAGCTTCAATAGCATCGCGGCCGACAGCCGGTGGAGCATAGGGCGAATGCACTTCCGCGTCGGCCGTGAACATCGCCCCGCAAGCTGTGGCGTCGCCGGCGGAATAGGCATTCCAAAAGCTCTGCAATTCATCTCGGATCGACATCGATCAGCCTTCCGTTCCCTGCGAGTAAATTACCAGTATCGTATATACCGGCCAGCCCGTTTAGGCCGGCTGCTCCAGCCGGATCACCGCCCATCCGCCTCATCGTCGCCAAGGTCACAAAACATTCGTCTGCCCGGGCGCGTTAGGAGTGTTTTATGATGGTCCTAGTTCTTGTCGCGGCCAGTGCGCTTTCGATCGCTGGCGGCAAACGCGCAAGAGCTCCAACACCTCCTGCTCTTGCCCGGGGGGTCGTCCCTATGAAGTCGTTTGATGCCGGTTGGACAGCCAAACCAGCGCCCTATGAGCCAAAGTCCTGGCGAAAATCCGAGCGGCCGGCCAGGACGCAAGAGGCTATTGCCGACCTCCGTCCGATATTCAGCTTCGCGAAGATACGCCTGATGTGCTCGCGCACGGTGTAACCGCTGATGCCAAGTTGCCTTGCTATCTCCTTGTCCAGCTTACCGTCCGAAATTAACAGCGCAATCTGGAGTTCGCGTCGCGTCAAAATCTCAGCCGGGGAGCTCGGAAGGCCGGCGGAAGCCCCATGCGCCTCGTCGGCGTTGTAGATCAGATAATGTGTGCCGGCGCATATCATATGGCCCACCGGAACACGCAGATGAGCTTTGGCATCTGAGCCTCCATGCCCCTCGCTGTCCAGATCTCGGATTGCAACTAGCGAATGGCCATTCACGATGAAGCTGGAAGTATCTCTGTCCGCACCACCACATTGAGACGAAGCATTCTCGTGTGCGACGTCGGGAAGTGTCCGCAAGTTCTCGGCAGGCATAGTCATAGCCGAACGCCTTGGTTACCAAGAATTAACTACGATGCACCCTTAGGCGACTTAACAAAACAACCGCGCCGCCGCCCTCCCGGTGCGTCCACTATTTGATGCTGCACTGATGCCAATCGTTGAACTATATCACTTCTCCGAATATTAGCATTCCAAAAAATCAAATCGAGCGCGTCACGTTCCGGCAAGGAATTCAGCACGGATGGAGCGCAGAAGGTCCGGCGTGAACCTGACGCCCCGGTTGAACAATCCTGCGGGAGCAAGGGGGACACCCGGCCGGCACCCCCAAGCGCCTCCCGAATGGGGCCGCGGGCCGGCCGTATGAATTGCGATGACGACCGGCGCGCCGCCCTGCTGGCGCTGAATCCAAACGGGCGCTCCACTATGGCCGGGGCACGTGTCGACGCTATAGAAGAGCTGCCGTTCAGTGATCCGGTCGAGGCGCTCGGAGTGTTCCCACTGAGTGCCCAGCGGCTTGTCGGCCGGGTAGCCTGAAATGTGTAGCAAGCGTGACGCCCGAATCCTTTCGAGATCTTGACGGGATGGCGACCACAGCCGGAAGAACCCGGGCGAAGGCGAAAACGGCCGCTCCAATTCGATCAGTCCGACATCGTGCTGCGCCCAGGGGCGGCGGCGGTAAGGTGGGTTGACGCGCCATTGCTTAGCCCACTGCGACCCAAAGGGCTGGGCGTCACGGGACGCTCGGCCAGGCGTGACACGGATGCGCGCTGCAAGATTCGGAAGACCGAGTCGTTGCCGGAGGGGACTGGTAATGCAATGCGCTGCGGTGAGTAGACGCGTTGGCGAAATCAGGAATGCAGTGCAGCCTGTCAGCCGGCCGTCGCCGAAATCGCGTTCGATATGGCAGACCGCGCTGTGTGGAAACCGGTTTGTGTGCGCAACCCTGGCGCGGCCGTCTGTCGGCCCGACCACCGCATAGTCCGCTTCGTCGGCCAGCCGGTCAAGCGCGAAAGGCAGTTCGTCGAACAGCGTCATTTTTCCTGTCCTGACTCGATCTCCGGAGGCTCGGCCGCGGAGAGACCGGCCTCGCCGCCCGGGCCGTCTTCGGCGCTCTCCTGAGGGCCAACAGCTGCGTCCCCTGCCCGGTCGAGGCCAAGCACGTCGCGCAGGTGCTCTATCAGGCGATAGGCCTCGCCGCCCCGACCGCCGAGGTAGGCCGTCGCCCGACGCATGAACTCGTCATCGGAGCGAAACGGCACCTCCTCCTCTGGCGTCGGAGCCTCAGCGCCGCGCGGTGTAGCTCGGTGCAGCGCCTCGACCTCCTCGATAACGATGGCGTCGAGATTGGCCCATACAGACCGCGAATGGGATGCGATTTGCCCCTGCATAGGGACCTCCTCTAGTTGCGTATCAAGCCGGCTTCATCGAATGTGGTGCTGTTGGGATCGTAGAGCAGCGGCCGCTCCCGGTCCTGCAGCCAACCTTCGTAGTTTCTCGCCCGCCGCGGATGCATGCCCTGCCGCGTTAGGCGGGCGGCCTGGACCAAGACTTGACCGGGCTGGAGGTTGCGGATCGCGGCATTGACCCTGGGATCGGCTCGACTCGGCTGTCGGTAATGCTCGATGATCCGCTGGGCGATCGAACTATTAGCTTTGGTCATGCCAATGCTCAGCGGCCGGTTGCGATCGATGCCAGCGCGGGTGATTCGGTAGACCTGCGGTCCCGTCGCCAGGAAAGGCCGCAGCAGCGAGTCGACGGGTTCACCCCGGCTGGCGGCGGCGCGTGCTGCATCGATGGCAGCGAGCGAAACCGGCGCCGTCCAGCCGCGCCAGCCCGGCAGCTGCAATCCCGCAGCGCGCGTCGATGTCTGGCGGCGTGCCGGCCGTGCGCGTCGCACGGCCGTCTCGTCGAAGGATGCCTCGCCACAGCCGCAGCCACAGCCGCAGCCTGGGAAATGACGGCGCCTGATCTCGACCGCGCGGAAGGATTGCTGCTGCCGGCAGCGCGCGCAGCCGCAGGCCGCGCCGTGACCGGCAATCTGTGCGGCCTCTTCGACCAGCGCGTCGAGTCGCTCGCTGAGATATGACATGCCGGCTCCTTTCCGTTTTCGTTTCCTCTTGGTCCGGATCAGCCAAGCCCGGTTCTCGCAGTGGCGGCCGATGCCGTCGCCCGTTGGCGTAGCCGTGCGACCGTTCGTTCCCGCTGCTCAACCGTCGGCAGCGGGAACGACGGCCGCGCCGGCCTTGGCGGGCGAATATCCAGGTAGCGCGCGATGTTTGCGTCCGGCGACAGTTCGAGCCGCAAGCGGGAGGCCGGCGCCGAAAGCAACGAGACGACGCCCGGGCCGTGACCAGCGACGGTGCTGTCGCTGTGGACGATGACGCCCACCGACACATGCCCCTCGAGCCGCGACCGGCCATAGCGGTTGTCTGCGTCCATGATCCCGACAATGTCGCCGAAGCGCAACGAGCCAAGCCTGTAGCGCCGCACCATGGCCGGATCAGACATCTGGATATCGTAGTCGCCGCGTAGGACGTTGTTGCGGCCGAGACCGGAGCCCATGACACGGGCCGGAATGCGGTGCGTCACCTCGACATGGATGCGGCCCTCGCGCTCGACTGGCCGCCAGCGCGCCAGCAGCCGCGGCGAGCAGTTCCAAATCGCCACGTCGGGATAGTCGGTTAGGCGCAGCCCAAGTCCATAAGCCCACACCTGGATGCGATCGCCGATCGCCATTTGCCGCATCGCCGGCAGCGGAAAGTCGATCAGCACCGTATCGACACCGCCATGCTTGCCGGTAACCACCCCTCGCGCGCCGGCGGCGCGGCCGGTGGTGACGACCGCGTGATTGCCGACGCAGGAATAGCTCTGCAGCGCCTGATTGGCGGCATCGGGGCTGCCGCCGGCGGAGCGGGATTCGTTGCGGACCGATACCGCCGGCTCCACATGATCGCCTGCCAGCCCCACGCAAGGGTCGCCGACGCGGTGATTGAGCACGATGCCACCTGTGCCCGGCAGCGAGCGTGGCCTGCCGTCATAACCGATGCGCCAAGGCGTTCCCCTCTCTGTGGGCGAGGCGACTTGCCCGGCGACGCTGATCATCACCAGGTCACGCGCATTCGTGCGCAGCCCGTGCACCGGGTGGAGGCGGGACGAACTCATGCCGCAGCCTCCGCAGGCGCCAGTTCGTGCCACAGGGCACAAGCGTTCCGCCAGGGATCGTCGGGTGTTTCCTCGTCATGGCTGGTCGGGTCTTCCAGCGCCCAGTCTGTTTCGGTCCAGCCGTCGGGCAACGCCAGAATGACCGGAGCCACGATCTGGACTATGGCCGCACTGCGGCCACTCGCAGCAAGCGGGGCGAGTGCCGGCCAGAATGCGGGGTTGGCCCAGCCGGGCAAAGCGCCGGCATGGCGACTAGCCGGAAACTCCAATAGATCGAGATAATCGCAGAGTGGCGGCTTGCCGGGCCCCGTGCCGGCTGCGGTGAGGATGTAGGCACTGTCCGGTTGCAGGGCGGCCGTCAACGCTATCGCGTCGCGGGCGCATTCATCAAGGGGCGCGGCGGTGCCGAGCTGGTCGCTAATCCTGGATTCGAGTGCCGCGCAGCAACCTTCGAAGCGCGGTAGCAGCGCCGTTTGCTCCCGTTCGGGCAGCGCACTTTCATATTGCGCGTCGCCGATCCAGTGCACCCGGGACGACAGCCTGCCGTTCTGCCAGGCGCGGCGCCAAGGCTCGAGCTCCAGCGTCAACTCCTTGAGGTGCGCCTCCCTCGTTTCTGGGTGGAACCAGGAGCCGGCCATCTGGTCTGGTCGGCGGCGATAGTATTCGTCATTGTCGAGCAAGGTGTAGAAGCCGCGCGGTAGCCACACCCGCGCGGACTGGGAAAGCACCACCGTCACCAGCAGCCCCATCGGCGACAGCGCCAGCGGCGCGTCTATGACGATGTTCGGCGGTTTCGGCGCAAAGCGCCCGGGAAGAGAAAGAGGGTTGTCCATCGCTGACACTCTTCATACCCGGCGAACTGTTCAGGCGGCGATGCGTGAAGCGGTGTTTCGGTTGAGCCCAAGTGACCAGTGCACACGATCGCCATCGAGACCGGGGAAACGCTGCCCCTCGCGCGTCAGCCGGTAGGCAGCCAGCCACGCATCGGCTTGGGAACCCATCTTCTTGGCATCGGCATCGAACTCGGCCGGTGTGATTGTGGTGCGGAACTCGTTCTCGGCGATGTATTGGAGGATCCGGCGCCCTGCATCCGCCATTTTGGCACGCTGCGACATTTCGGCGGCTCCGCCGAGATGGCGGTTCGCGACTGCCTCGATGACGTCCCATTTGGTGTTGGCGTCGAAGGACTTCTTGATGTCTGGCGCGTCGAACAGCTCGAAGATCTGCTGCACATACTGTCCGGTCTCTCGGGTAAGCGCCAGGATGTTGCCGTAGCTCGAGCGGTCGAGATGATAACGTAGGTCAGTGCCCACGCGCTGCACCGTGGCAAGCGCCGCGAACGGCCGGTCGTTGATCGAAGCACTGCCGCGAATGACCTGGCCGATCGTCAGATCCTGGAAATACTGCGACATCGCATTCATGAAGGCGACCAGCATGAAGTGGAAGCTTCGGTTAACGATGGCGCCGGCCGGCACCGGCGCGCGGCCATAGTTGAAGACACGGCGATAGGCAATCAGCCGGTCGCGGCGCTTGTAGCGGATCGGCCGCCACTTTTCGAGAATGTATAGCCCGCGTGCACCGGGGCCGCGCTGGATGCGGATCTGGCCGTTCTGGAACAACCGTCGCAATACGTCGACTACCTGGAATAGCTTCATGCGGTCCATCTGGTAGATGTAATAGAGTTCGGCCGACGCCTGTAGCTGCGGCGGTATGATCGATTCGTCGAAGTCGTTTCGCAGCAACGGCATCTGCAGCGAGTCGAACGGCTTGATCGGCCCGTCGCCGAACCCGACCAAGTCCGCGAAGCTGGTCGTCGTGGCGCTCGACGAACGCGCGAGCAGTTCCCCGTAGCGATCCTCAAATTCACTTTCGAAAGCGGCGCGGTCCGCCGGCGACAATCCAGACAGCTCGTCCCTGAAGAAGCGCTGGAACAGCCGCTGAATGACCTGGTTGGATTCACTAGCCATAATCAGACCTCATCTTGCTCGAATTGGCGGCTCACTCGCTCAGGTGTTTGAAGGCGGTTCCGCGCCTGACGGTTGTTGGCTCTGCGGGGACGAGGCGACCTGGCTGTCGTTGATCGCTTTCAGGACGGCTGGCGCCAGCTCGTAGAAGCGTGCCAAGTCGCCGTCGGTGACAACCGCCGGAAGCCCGGGCGGCACTGGATCGACGGCACGAAGTTGGTCTACGAAATCCTGGCGGCGGACTTCCAGCTGCTTACGACTATTGAACTTCACTATGTCCTGCAGTGTTTTGAAATTAGCCTGGTTGAGCCATTGCCCCGCATAAGTGCGACCAACGATGTCACCGCTGGTGTCGATCGCAGCTGCATAGAGCGCGGTGACATTGTCCTTGTTGCGCAAGCCGAGCGACTGAACGGTCGCATGCAGCTCCTTGAGGACGTCGCCGATGGCAGTGAGCTTCTTGTCGAGCATGTCGGCACTCGGCTGACTGGCCAGTCCGAAGGCCACGGCTTCTACCGCCGTGGCAAGCCGATCGAAGCCCGGCTTCCCAGGCCCGTCGTCGCGAAGACGATCGATCGCGTGGGCGACCTTGCCGACAGCCACCTGGTTCCCCGCGCTGCCCGTGTCAACGACGTCTGTTAGCCGGTCGATGGCCTGCGGCGTCTCGGCCGCGGCCTCGAAACGGGCCTTGATCCCTGCGTGGAATTTGTTGGCGGGGTAATATGGGAAATCAATTTTCGCAGCCATTGTTCTGCTCCTCTTACGCCCAGGCTCAGGCCGACCAATAATCGGGACGGTTCTGTCCCATGCTCGCCATCGAGCTTGCGACCGGCGATGGCATCTGGACTGGATTCGGCATGGTGGCGCGAACATTAAACGTGTTGTGCAGGACCTCACGGATCATCCAGCGGATGAGCGATCGATTCTTTTTGAAATTGAAGACGTCGAAGTCGCATTGCTGCGTGAGCGAACGCACGAGGCGCTCGGTCTGGTCTTCGGCCTGGTAGGCGATGCGCAGCTCGCGAACCATTAAAGACTTGAGACCGACGCTCCAAGCCGCAGGCTTCCGGCCGCCGAACGGTTCGAGCAATCCCTCAGCGATACCATCGAGCATGTCTCTCAGCTTTTTGCTGAATTCGCACAGGAGCTCCGGAGGAGCCTTACCCGGGTCGGTCAAAACCAGAACTTCATTGATGGCCAGGCCTACGGCTGTAGCCCGCCTCTCCTGTTCACCGCGACCGTCCGGGTCGGTTCCAACCGAATAGAGATCGATCGCCCTATCAACCAGGAACAGAATATAATCGAGAAGTATCTGACACTTGACGTTGTCGTCCTCGCAACCGCAACCGGCGAAGCAGTCGACCTGTTCGAGCAGAAAGCTACGTGCCATGGTGAGGCCTATCAGTCGCTGAGCGCCGAGGTCGGGGCCGCCAGCGCCATAGAGGCCGTAGACAATGATCGGCGGGCGCGCGACATAAAGGAGCCGTGAGCTGCCTTGCGATACGAAGGCATCGACGAAAAGCTGCAGACTGGACACAAATGCCACCAGCGGAGGCGATTCGGGGGAGCCCAACGTGATTGGCTCGTCGATCGGAACCTGAATACTTTGGCCGAACTGGATGAGGCGCTGGAAGCGGTGAACGAGGAGCGAGGATGCGGTGGACAATTCGCGCAAACCCTCGACGCTTGCACCGGTCGAGAGGTCGACCAGATCATCCATCGCCTTTGAGAGTGCGCTTTCTTCCAAGAGGGCGCGCAGGTCCGCTTGCCCACCGGCCTCCAGTTGCCGCACCAGACTGCGGTAGGCCTCGATACCACGAGGCCAATCCTCCTGGCCGAGGGAGCTCTCGACGGAACCGGTCAGGCTGCGGAGTGCCATAATGACGGCGTTCCGCCGCGCCTGCAGCTCACCGGCTGCCGACCGCACGATTGCAGTGCTCCGGGTTATGCCGCTCGACGCTAGTCCTTCCCCGATAGCGACGAGAATAAGAGCGGCCAGCACGTCGCAGCTCTGCGCGAAACGTCTGAACAGGATAGCGCTCCCGTCGGTGAGGGTGCCGACATAGCGTGCGAGACGCGAATATTCACCGAGTTGACGGCGCGCCGACATGGCACGGTCGTGGTTGACCGAATCGAGTGCCAGTCGGGCGGCGGCCAGCCCGTCATTGGCAATCTGCCTGATGGAGCGTCCCCAGCCGATCATCTCGATACGAATGTCCTTTAGCGGCGATGAAGTCGAAAGTGTCTGCAGATCGCGTTCGAGATCGTCCTGCGCTTGGGCCAACTCGACCGAGGAGGGACCGTTGTTCTTCGCCACCGGCACATAGTCGGGCACGCTCGAATAAGGCAGGCCGGCTTGTTCGCGGCGATCCCTGTCCGCCTCCTCGGGATAGAAGTTCAAAAGAGCGTTGGCGATCTGGTCGGGATCGCGCGGATCGCTGACGCGCAGCGTCTTTCGGAGCAGATTGTCTACGGCGACTGTTGCCGGTGAGCGGAATTTTGAGACCGGGCTGGCGGCGGTTGGGATTGCGTCGACCATGATTCAGTTCCTCATGCAACGAGTGCGGCTGGGGACGGTTGCGCAGTGGGCCGTCGATTTGCCTGACGCTGGGCCAGGTTTCTAAAGACAAGCGCGGCAATGGCGTCCGGCTCCGCGCCGGCCTCCAGTGCAAAACGGCTGGCCGACACGAAAAAGCGCGGCGGCAGGTCCGGAATTCGCCCTGCCGCGATCAGCATGCCGCCCTGGCGGATGCGCGCCTCGTCGGCGCGAGTAAACGGGATCGCGTCGGCCAGCGCGTGCTGGCCCAAGCCGCGCCGCGGCTGGTAAGCGATCTCGTCGACCACAGCCGGGACGACGCGCGGCACCGATGCCAACAGCACCGGCGGCAGCCGGTGGCCGCGAGCCGGGTTGTAGAGGCTGCGCCACACGCGTTCGGCGCGCCTCGCCTCGTCGGCAAACCCCATGCGGCGCAACATCTCAGTCAGGATCAGGACCCGGATCCAACCGGTCGGATGCGCCCCGCCCGGGCGGTATGTCAGTGCGCGGGCGCCGGGATGGGCTAGAAACTCCATCATTCCCCAGACCGACGCCGTTCCGCCGAGCAGCAATGCGGCGAGGTCGGCGAATATCTCCTTATGCCAGCGTCGCAGGACGGTCACCACGAGCGGATCGAAGCGCATGCTGACCAACCGGTTGCTGACTGCTTGCGCGTTCTCCTGCCAAAGGCCCATATCCGCCTGCAGATTGTGGGCGACTTCGTGCAGGAAGACCGACTGCCATGGATTGTCGCGGTCCCATGGCACTCGGATCACCGGGAACGGATTGCTGTCGCCGAGCAGCCGCGCAAGGGCAACGCCGCGCCTCTGGGTGGCCGGCGAATAGCCGTGTTCCAGATAGGTCAACGGTTTCAGAAGTGGGCCTGCGAACACGCCTGGCAGGGCCGTGCGGACGATCGAATAGCAATCGAGCGCGATCTCATCATGAGCAGCAAGTGCGGGCGCGAATGCCGAGCCGCGCTGCGACATGACTTCAAAGAACATGCCGAAGGTCCTGCGCAATCGGTCGACGCTCCGATCAAGCAGCGCCATCTGAGTCAGCGCCGCCTCAGCAGTGGCTGGTGGCCAGCCTCGCTCGATCTCGACGATCCGCCGGTTGATGGCGTTGCTGATAGAGGCCAGACGTTTGTTGGCTGCATGGAAATGGGCCCTCGACGGCGCATAGGGCAGGTCTTCGGGACGAAGTCCGATGCGTCGCGGCGTCAGACGGTTGAGGCGCCGTGCGCGGGCCTTCAGAGCCCGCAACTTGGTGTCCAGGAACCGCCTGGTCGAAGAACCCGTGCGCATCGCAGCGATCCTTCTTCTTGCGCCAGCTAGGGAGATCCGCTTGCAGTCAGTTCGGCCGGATGCTGATGCTGACCGGACCACGGATAACGATCCGGCGTCCCCGCCGCTGGCCATATCCACCCGGTCCACCCAGCCAACCGCCGAGGGTCCGACCGACGCCAGGAGCACGCCCTGCGATACGGGTCAGATTGCGCGCTGGGGCCACGCCGGCGCGAACCGCTGCGGCCGTCCGGCGCACGATCCGGCGCCCAGTCTGCAAGGGACGCGTCAACTGGCGACGCAAACCTTGGCCACGCGCCGCAACACGCCGTGCGGTGCGCACCAGCACCAGCGGTCTGACAGAGGCTGGAGTGCGGCGGGTGATCGCCGTTCGGCGAACGCTGCTTGCAATACGCGGCAAGGCGCGGATCGCGGTAGGACCGCCACGATTGACGAGCTGGTTCGCGGCACGTCGCACTGTGCGAACGGCCTGAATGCGCTGAGCCGCCGGCATGCGCGCGGCCGCTGGGCCGAGAACGCGTCTCACGGCCAGTCCGGCCACCAAGGGAATGGCGGCACGATTGCGGACCGCCAGCTCGGCGAACGCGTCGAGCGCCTCATCTTCGGAAGCCTCATCCGCCATCAGCTGACCAATAACATTAGCGACACCGCCGATGGCAGTGCCGTAGCCGGGGATCAGGCTGGCAACAGGTGCGACAGCGCGCGCAATGCGGCCTATGGTTGGAGCGGCACGCCGGACTGTGCGAACTACGCCGCGAACTCCACGGGCAATACGGCGGAAGAACTCATCGCTGTCCTCTGCTGCAAGCGCATAGCTCATGGCCTCGTCCCAGGCGTCGTCATCAGACTCATCGCCTTCGTCAAAGTCGTCGCCTTCGTCGAACTCGTCGCCGGCGTCGAACTCATCGCCGGCGTCCATCTCGTCGAAGCCTGAAGCCTCAAATTCATCGCCTTCGTCGAACTCATCGACCTCGTTGGCGGCTTCGAAGCCATCGCCTTCGTCCATTTCGTCGAATTCGTCGTAGCTGTCGGCGGGGCCTTCCGCTTCATCAAAAGCGAGGTCGTCGAACATCGATTCGTCATACCCTTCCATCTCGGGATCTCCTCTTGAACGATCGGCCCCTCAGCGAAAGGACCAAAGCGATAAACGCCCTTGGGATAGTCCTCTCAGCGATGGTTGTTCACAAGTCAGCAGGAGCGGGTAGTTCAAACTTGGTCGTCGATATTAACGACTGTTCAACGGCAAAAATCTGTGAGCCGATTTAGTGTCATCAATTTTAGCTAAATCTTTGAATACGGTCATATCCGTTAGACTGGCGATTTTGCTTCTGTCGATCCGCTGGCTGCCTCGACGACAATTCGCTCGTTGTCGGCAGAAGCTCCATCACCGCCTCACCAGCTCGGATGACACTACCTTCTGAATTGTAGAGCGACCGAACAATGATCCGTTCGGCCGGCGCCCGAATGATGGTGCGATCAAGCACCGAACGAGAAGACGACCGTCATGGGTGTGAGCCGACGGACCGGTGATGCTAAATTTCGGTGACACCGCCAGGCGCGGTTATCGGCAATGCAACTTACCGATGACGCCGGGAGGGTCGTGTTTCGACCCTCTCTGCCCTTCCTTCCATCGAGGCCAATGGCGAGCCACGGCCCAGAGCGGTCCTTTGACGCTGTGCTAGTATTTAGGTATCTAGCGAGTGGTGACGCTGAGGTTGTGTTATCCGCGTTGTCAAACTGTCGGGCCATGGCTGTAGCGTCGAAATTATAGATCATCGCTTGCAAATTGGCCGTCTCTGTCTTTTGCTCGCGCGACAGTCGTCCCTTGACTGTTGAACGGTTGGCGAACGGATGAACAAAATCGATCGGCGGCGACCGGAGTCGGTTACGGGTGGAACCGCAAATGCCGTGCGGCTTGGAACCCGGTTGCGCCTCGCCCGGCAGACGCGTGGCATGACGCTAAAGTCGCTGGCCACTGCTGCGAACTGCTCTGAAAGCCTACTGTCCAAGATCGAGAACGGAAAGGCTTCACCATCGCTGCCTATGCTTCACCGTCTGGTCGAGGTTCTGGACACCAACATCGGCTGGATGTTCGAGGAGGTCGACGACGACGAGGCGATCGTGTTCCGGGCAGGCGCACGACCATTGATTACGCTCGACGCGTTGAGGCGTGGTGATGGCATCTCGCTTGAGCGAGTTATTCCATATTCGGCCGGTCACCTACTGCAGTGCAACATCCATCACATCGAGCCAGACGGCGAGAGTGAAGGTCCCATCCAGCATGTCGGCGAGGAAGTCGGGTATGTGCTGGCTGGCCGCATCGAGTTGATCGTCGATGGGAAGAGCTATGATCTCGCCACCGGCGATGCGTTCGTGTTCAGGTCGGAGCTGCCGCATCATTACCGCAACATGGGCAAGGAGCGCGCGAGCATTTTCTGGGTCAACACGCCGGCGACGTTCTGATCGGCGAGCTGCCATTCAAACTCATTGACAAATATTCAAGCCTCTTGAATTGTTGCGTCGTGCCTGTGCACCAATGGGACCAGCCAAATGAGGTTTGGCCCGCAAGCAAGGGGAATCGCAAATGCGTCTGTTCAAACTTCTCGTCGGTTGCGCCGCCTTCATTGCCATCGGCTCGACAGCCCTGGGATCGGCTCTCGCTGACACGTTCGCTCTCGTCAACATCAACCAGCAGGCCCTGTTCTTCAACCAGATCAACGAAGGCGCCCAGAAGGCGGCCGATGCTGCCGGCGCCAAGCTGATCATCTTTAATGCCAACAACGTCCCGAGCGCGCAAAATGACGCGATCGAGACCTACATCACACAGAAAGTCGACGGCATCATTCTGGTCGCCATCGACGTGAATGGCGTCAAGCCTGCGATCACCGCCGCCAAGGCGGCCGGCATTCCGGTCGTCGCCATCGATGCGCAGATCCCTAACGGCGACAATGTTTCCTTCATCGGTGTCGACAACACCAAGGCCGGCGAGGATATCGGCAAATTCTACGCCGATTATGTGAAGACCGAGATGGGCGGCAAAGCCAAGATCGGCATCATCGGCGCCCTCAATTCTTTTATCCAGAACCAGCGGCTCGACGGTTTCAAGAAGGCCGTCACCGACAGCGGCGAGGCGATCACATTCCTCGATACGGTCGACGGTCAGAACGTTCAGGAAACTGCGTTAAGCGCTTCGGAGAATTTGATGACCGCCAACCCGGACATGACGACGCTCTATGCGACCGGCGAGCCGGCGTTGCTCGGTGCTGTTTCCGCCGTGACCAGCCAAGGCCGCACCGGCAACGTCAAGGTATTCGGTTGGGACCTGACCAAGCAAGCGGTTCAAGGCATCGACGATGGTTGGGTGGTGGCGGTCGTCCAGCAGGATCCGGCCGGCGAAGGCAAGGCGTCGGTCGAAGCACTGACCAAGCTCAAGAAGGGCGAAAAGGTCGATCCGATCATCAACATTCCGGTGACGATCGTAACCAAGAAGAACGTCGACCAATACCGCGCGATGTTCAAGTAAACTGCACCGACGACCGACCGCGGCGCCGCTCAACGCAACGCCGCGGTCTCTTTGCTAATTCCGTGGATTCAAGATGAGCAGTGGCGAGATCTATCGAGTGCGAATGAGCGGCATCTCAAAACGCTACAACGCCATCCAGACGCTCGACGACGTGTCCCTGACGCTGAGGCCAGGCGAGGTCCTGGGCCTCGTCGGCGACAATGGCGCGGGAAAATCTACATTGAGCAAGGTGCTGTCGGGAGCGGTGATCCCCGACGCCGGCACGATCGAGATCGACGGAATGCCGGTGAGCTTCAGTTCGCCGGCGGACTCGCGTGCAGCACGCGTCGAGATGGTTTATCAGGACCTTTCGCTCTGCGACACCATCGATGTCGCCGGCAATCTCTTTCTCGGCCGCGAGCCGCGCCGGCATATTGCCGGGATCTCCTTTCTCGATAAGAAGCGCATGCACGAGCAAACGCGCCAGATGCTCGACCGCCTCGGCATTGTTATCGCCGACACGCGGCTGAAGGTCGAAAATCTATCCGGCGGGCAGCGACAGTCGATCGCGATCGGGCGCGCCGCCTCTTTCGAGCCGTCGGTGCTGATTATGGATGAGCCGACGGCAGCGCTTGCCGTCGCCGAGGTCGAGGCCGTGCTGGACCTGATCCGCACCGTGAGCGCCCGCGGTGTCAGCGTCATTCTGATCACCCACCGTCTCCAGGATCTGTTCCTTGTCTGCGACCGCATCCAGGTCATGTATGAAGGACGCAACGTCGCCGAGCGGCTGATCGGCGAAACCAATATCGAGGACGTGGTCAACCTGATCGTTGGCCGCAAGTTCAATGCTCGTTCGGCTGCCAGTCGATATCGCGATGGAGTGGCGACATGAGCGAAGCGACTCACTCTGCTCAGTCGCGAAAGGTGCGCGAAGGCACGTGGCGAGAAGCGATGCTCGCCAACGGCAGTGTCGTGTCGATTGCACTGTTCTTTCTTGTCGTTTGCATCGTCTTCTCGGTGGCGACGCACGCCTTTCTGACGTCGCCCAATCTATTGAACATCCTGCGACAATCGGCGCCGCTTCTGATCGTTGCCGCGGCGATGACTTTCGTCATCACCACGGGCGGCATCGATCTTTCAGTTGGCTCGGTGCTGGCCCTGGTGGCAACGTTGTCGGCGACACTTCTGCAGTTTGGCTTTCCGTGGCCGACGGTCATCCTCGGCATGCTTGCATTGGGAGCCCTGCTTGGCGCGGTTCAGGGTTATTTCGTGGCTTATGAGGGCATCCCGGCCTTCATCGTCACTCTTGCTGGGCTTTCGGTGATCCGGGGCGTGGCGCTGCTCATCACCGGCGGCTATTCCATCCCCGTCGACCCGGGAAGCTCTTTCACGGTCATTGGCCGCGCCTGGTTCCTCGGTGTGCCGGTGCCAGCGCTGATCGCGCTGGCGATCCTCGCGATCGCCTATCTGGCCTTCAACGAGACACCGTTCGGCCGCTATGTGACCGGCATCGGCGCCAACGCCGAAGCGGTGAGACGCGCCGGCGTTAACACGCGGCAGATGACTCTTTTCGTTTATGTCATTTCCGCCACCGCGGCGGCGGTTGCGGGTATCATCATTGCTGCCCGTCTGGGATCCGGGTCCTCGAATGCCGGGCAAGGCTTCGAGCTAGAGGTGATCGCAGCCGTCGTGCTTGGCGGCACCAGTCTCTTCGGTGGCCGCGGAACTATCATCGGCACGGTGCTCGGCGCGCTTACCGTGGCCGTCATCGGCAACGGCCTCATCCTGGCGCATCTGTCGCCTTTCCTGACGCCGATCGTAACCGGAACGATCATCCTGATCGCCATCTGGCTGAATTTCCGCCTGTTCCGCGGCGCCGTGCGGAGCCGTTGAGCCCATGAGTAACCTCTTCGAGGACGCGCCGCCGAAGCAACGGCTGGAGATCGGGGTTGAGACCGGCCATGTGATGACCGTGCTCGGCCCCATTCCTGTCGACGAGATGGGGATTACCCTGATGCACGAGCACATTTTGCTCGACGGCGCGCGCACCTGGAAATGTCCCTGTCATCCGGGCGACATGGCGCTCGCCGAGCAGCCGGTGAACATCGAGATTATCGGCGAACTGCGCATGAACCCTTATGTGAACCGCGACAACGTTTCGCTCGACGACAGCGACCTGGCGTTATCGGAGCTCCAACGCTATCGCGCGCTGGGGGGCCACACCGTCGTCGACGCGACCAATATCGGTATAGGCCGCGAGCCGGAAAAACTTGCCCGCATCAGTCGCATGTCCGGCCTGAAGATCGTCATGGGCACCGGCTTCTATCTCGAGCATACCCATCCCGAATGGCTGAAGGCGATGGACGTCGACGCGGTGACCGAGTTCATCGTCAACGATGTCGGCGGCGGCAACACGCAGCCGCCGATCATGGCCGGCCTGATCGGCGAGGTCGGCGTCAGTAAGGACTTCACCGCCGAGGAACGAAAGTCGCTGAGAGCTTCCGCCCGAGCGTCGCGCATCACGGACGTGCCGCTGTCGATCCATCTGCCGGGCTGGGAACGCCTGGCGCACGACGTGCTCGATGTCGTGGAGGCCGAGGGCGCCGATCTTCGCCACACCGTGCTCTGCCACATGAATCCCAGCCACGACGATCTGGACTACCAGACAAGCCTCGCCCGGCGCGGCGCGTTCCTCGAATACGACATGATCGGCATGGACTACTATTATGCCGATCAGGACGCGCAATCGCCCTCCGATGAAGAGAATGCGCGAGCGATCGCGGCGCTTGTCGAAGCGGGCTTCGGCGACCGCCTGCTGCTCTCCCAAGATGTATTCCTCAAGATCATGCTGACCCGCTTCGGCGGCTTCGGCTATGGCTATATCCTGAAGCACTTCATACCGCGTCTGAAACGGCATGGCGTCGACCAGTCAGCGATCGACCGCATGCTGATCGCCAATCCCAAGGCCGTGTTCGCGCGGCAGAATTGAATGGCCCTGACTTACGGCGGCCCCAGCCTTACGGCAGCCAAGACCTACTGCGGAGTTAAAATGTCCAAGAAGAAGATCCTGCTTGCCGGTGAATCCTGGGTCTCGACGGCGACCCATATCAAAGGCTTCGACCAGTTTCCGACGGTCACTTACCATACCGGCGCGGACGAATTGCTGACTGCGCTGAAGGCGACCGACTTCGACGTCACCTTCATGCCGGCGCATGAAGCGCAGCGCACCTTTCCGCAAACGATAGAGGCCTTGGCGGCATATGACGCGGTGGTGCTCTCCGACATCGGTGCCAACACGCTGCTTCTGCATCCCGACACCTGGGTTCACTCGAAGCGAACGCCGAACCGCTTGCGTCTGCTGCGCGACTATGTGAGCGCCGGCGGCGGGCTTTTGATGTTTGGCGGCTACTACAGCTTCCAGGGCATCAACGGCGGCGCGCGCTACCGCAAGACGCCGGTCGAGGACGTGCTGCCGGTGAACTGCCTCGCCGTCGACGACCGCGTCGAGGTTCCGGAGGGCTTTGCGCCGGTGCTGAAAGGTCCGTCGAGCCATCCTATCCTGAACGGTCTCGGTGCGGACTGGCCTATGCTGCTCGGCTTCAACGAGGTGACGCTAAAAGATGGGGCGGAAGTTCTGGCAACTGTGTCGTCGGAGTATGGAACACTGCCGCTGCTCGTCACCGGCCACTATGGCAAGGGCCGCACCGTGGCCTGGACCTCCGATGTCGGGCCGCATTGGCTGCCGCCGGAGTTCATCGCGTGGGAAGGCTACAAGACCTTGTTTGAACAGATGCTTGGATGGGCAACCGGCAGGAACTGAGCAAATGCACGTCCACGTCGTGGGCAACGCCTGTGTCGACACGACGTTTCGCCTTAGCCGCTTCCCTGGTGTCGGCGAGACGTTGAACGCCACCGCCTATGCCGATGGCCTCGGCGGCAAGGGTGCAAATCAGGCGGTCGCGGCAGCGCGCACAGGCGCGGCGGTGACGCTATGGACGGCGGTCGGCAAGGATCCGGCAGGCGCATGGATCAGGAGCCAGCTCTACATGGAGATGTCAGACGTGCAGGTGAACGAATTCGACCTGGCGAGCGACCGCTCGACCATTGTCATTGATGCTAGCGGCGAGAACTTCATCGTCAGCGGCGTTGCCTGCAGTGAAGCGTTTGATCCGATTTCGCAAACCGCGCTTGCGCGCCGCATTACGCCGGGCGATATCCTTGTCTGCCAAGGAAACCTGCGAGGCTCCGCGACAAATGCCTGCCTCCGCGCAGCACAGCAAAGTGGCGCGCGAACCATTCTGAACGCCAGCCCTTTCGATGAGGCGGCTCTGCCTGACTTCCGCCTGGCAGATATTTTGGTGGTGAATAAATCCGAGGCGAAAGCTCTGACCGGCCGGGAGGATATGGCGGCGGCGGCCGGTGAGCTCGCGGCCAAAGGCGCCGGGACAGTCGTGATCACGCTTGGCGGCGAAGGTTGTCTCACTCTTGGCCCGGGCCAGGCAGGATCGGTTCGTTTACCTGCCCCGCGCGTCGAGGCGCTCGACACCAGCGGTGCCGGTGATGTGTTCTGCGGCTGTCTGGTCGGTGGGATTTCCATGGGAATGTCGGTTACCTCATCGCTGAAGTTCGCGCTCGAGGCCGCAGCAATCTCCGTGACACGGCCGGGCACGTTGTTATCCTGCCCTTCCGCGTCTGAAATGACGGCACTCGTCGATCAAACGGAGCTCTCATGACCCAGCCCTCACGCCCGATCGGTCAATCAGGCGGCGACGCGCTCGTCCAGCTTTTCGGCCGCACCAAGGTGGTGATCGGGGTCGTTCACCTTGCGCCGCTACCGGGCGCGCCACGCTACGACGGCGAAGTTATTGAAGCGATCTATCAGCGAGGGCTCGACGATGCGAGAGCCTATCTCGATGGCGGATGCGACGGCGTAATCGTTGAGAATCATGGCGACATTCCCTTCGCCAAACCTGACGATATCGGACCGGAGACAGCAGCCTATATGGCGGTCGTCTCCGACCGCATTCGCCGCGAACTCGGCAAGCCGATCGGCATCAATGTGCTCGCAAACGCCGCGATTCCGGCGCTTGCGATCGCCAGCGCCGCCGGCGCGGGCTTCATCCGCGTCAATCAGTGGGCCAATGCCTACGTCGCCAACGAGGGCTTTGTCGAGGGCGAGTCGGGCCGCGCTGCACGCTACCGCGCCAGGCTCCGCACCAACGGTATCCGCATCTTCGCCGATGCCCATGTCAAGCACGGCGCGCACGCCATCGTTGGTGACCGCCCGGTGGAGGAACTGGTGAAGGATCTGGTCTTCTTCGACGCCGACGCCATCATCGCGACGGGTCAGCGCACCGGGCACGCTGCGGATCTAAGTTACATCCGCATGATCAAGGAGGCCGCCGGCCTACCGACGCTGGTCGGTAGCGGCGTGACGCCCGACAATGCCAACGATATCCTCGGTATCGTCGATGGAGTCATCATCGCCAGCGCGCTGAAGCATGACGGTGTGTGGTGGAACCAAGTCGACCCAGCCCGAGTAAAGACTTTCATGGCCGGCCTGAGGCGATGACCGAGCCGCAATCAATGCCGAACGCCTACTGGTTGTGGCGCGAGGGTAAGGCAAAGCCCCCGCAGAGGACAAAGGATTGAACTCTGGCTCACTCTAATAAAATCAATAACTTAATCGACGTTTTGTAACATTGTGACGCCCGACAGAATGACCTCCGTGGTGCCACTCGACGTGGCGTAAACCAACCAATCGCGCCGGCAACGACACCCTCGTTAAGATACGCCTAGGGTTTGGAATGATCATTTTGTGGCCGTTTCGCCCATCCATGCCTCGGTCGTCACCGTCCAGGCAGGGCAGCCGAGCAGATGGATACGCAGCGCCAGTAGACGTCCTCGTCTCGCACAATGCCCCAAGGATTTGAGAAGGTCGATCTCGGCGGGTCGGGGTGCAGACCTCCGGCCCGGTCTGCATCGACGAATTGAATGCCGTGGCCGTGAGCCCATCTTCGCCAAGGCCGAAAGAGACGGCATGAGTGCGCGAGCTTGCGGCGCGGGGGCGAAGTGTATCATTTTAATACAATCCTCAATTTGTAGACTCCTGCGACGCATCGGCAGCTAGTGTCTCCGTCCAGGCTAAGGGAGGGAAATGCCGACGGACCTAAGAGATCCGCGAATCGCCAAGTTGGCCGCAAACCCGTGTGAAACCTTGCCAGCACCAAGAGCCAGACCGCGCGGGAATTAGCGACGCTGGTGCTTCGTCAGCCGGTGCCGTGTCTTGCCCCCCGACACCCACCGGTTAGGCCCGGCTTGCGATGGCCTACCCCCATCAGTGTGCCGGGCCTTCTGTTGCCAATCTCTATGAGGGCGATTACCCCGGTCGTGAGATCGATTGTCAGGACGCCATGGAGCCGGGGTTCCAGGCGATCGTCGACTGCATGATTGAGGCAGGCGGTGAGGTTGCGCGTTCCTTGCGCAGGCTTGTAGCGGCCGACAACATGACCCAAAGGGGAAATGCCCAGGTCGAAGCCGAATTGGCTATCGCCCGCGCTATGCTGCGCGCTGGAAAGGCGCTCTAGCGGGAAAGCGTCTATGAACAGGCGCGCCCCCGTTGCTTCTTGCCCTTACATGGGTCGGAGATGATTCAACAAAATAGGTTGACCGGCATGGTTTCTCTAGCCTGACCGGGGTGGCTCGCCTAGGTGGAGGAGACCATTGGACGACCCGTGGAGCTAGCTCTGGCTTTCCAGATTCGTGTCCAGGCGAGCTGCGCATTGAACGGCATTTTCGCTCCATATGGACGCGTGCTGGCGGCTACTTCTTTCGTCCGAAATTAGCCAGCTTCTCTCTGAAGGCAGACTCCTCTGCGCGCTGCTCCTCCATGGTCTTGTGGAAGCTTCGCTTGGACAGATAGGCGAGACCGACGACTATGGCGCCGGTCACGGCTACAAACAGAGCCATCATCGCAGCAGATTCTCCAAAGGGTCCGCACTATAGATATGTAGGAAGAAAGCGGAAGGCAAACCAACTTCGTGATGCCCCGAGTCCGCATTTTTAGTGACTGGATCGCTCGCCATACATCCTCCTGTGGCGCTCTCTCACGCCGGACCTAGGTGGCGACCGTGGTCGACGCCGTGTGGATGTCAATGCCGGCCCAGACGCCTGCAGTCCCCCCACCAGGAGAGGTGGTTTCCAGAATTTCGGATCTCTGGGCGCCAGAACCCATCCGGATGAAAGGACCGCAGCCACCTTCCATCCATTGGCAGCGCCCCATTCTGAATGTCGGTTGGTTCCTACGGGGCAAGTTTCCGGGCGACCTATGTCCGCGAACCTTCTTAGGATCGCGGACATATTAAGGGTAGCAATCGTCGATACAATGCTCGCGTAGATGGAAGAATTTCGGGTGAGGTCGCTGATCAACAACAAGCAGAACCACCATAGCGCAGGTGAAGGTCCCCGCGAGCCTCCCAGGCCCGCGCTTCCTTTCGCCTCATCATTTTGGAGCGGAGCATGCTGGCCACTTGCGGTCGATCGCGGCTAACGAGCCCTGCCGGGTCAGCCGGAGAGAATTTCGTAGTGAAGGATCTGGGCGTCGCCGAGGGACGATCTCCGTCCAAGCGAGATGACGCCGGAGCCGAAGAGGAGAATATCTTCGCGGCGCACGAAGACTTCATGGTCTGGTCCCATCGACACAAATGTGCCCGACGAGCTTCGTTCGATAAGCCGGGCCTTGCCATTCGACATAGTGAAGGTCGCGTGGTGCCTTGAGACCCAGGGCCGCTGGACGACGATATTGCATTCCGGAGACCGGCCGATCGTCACGAATTCGTTGTTTCGGCAGGATCGCAATTGATCTCCATAGCGGATGACCAGATTGATCTGCCGCGGCGGGGCGGAGCGCCTGTCGATAATCGTTCCCCGGCTGGCGATCTGCGTGCTGAAGGCCCCGTCGTCGCTCCCCAGGGCATAAACATCGAAGAGTTCTAGCTTTCCCTTGAAAGCCATTTTGTCGAGGAGCCGCAAGGCACTGCGGCTGCCCGCGGAAAGAGCTTCGAAGAAGCTCTGGCTTATCAGCACCTCCCCGGGGTTGGCCGTGGTGGACAACCTGGCGGTGACATTGACAACGTCGCCGAATACCGCGCCCCGCGCGCGAATAACCGCTCCGAAATGCAATCCGATCCGGGCGCGCAACGGCCCTTTCGTCAATTGGCTGCTGATTTGGCAGACGGCCTTCAGCGCTGCCTCGGCGCTTTCGAACAGGCTGAGCACGTCATCGCCCTTTGAGTAAATGAAGTCACCGCCGTGCCGGGCGACGATCTCGCGTATCGCGTCGATGCAATCCGAGATCTGCTGGAGAGCGGCATCGTCGCCGATGCGCTCATAGAGCGGCGTGCTGCCCACGACATCAGCTAAGAGGACTGCGGCTAGAAGTCTTTCCTGATCCATGGACTCGTATCCGCCCGAGAACGCAACTTATAACATACCAAAGTTGCCCTTGACTTATCTCCTTGCGCGCCTTGGGGCAGCCGGTGCTTTGGCGTGATCAATTCGACGGAAAGGCACTGACTTCACTCGTCCCGCCAGATCACCCGCTTCTCCCATCTTATTTGCACCAACCGCCGGAATCGGATCGTGTGGGCCTGCTCTCCGGTTGGGTGGAACAGCTGCGCGCTCATCCACTCCCGGCTCTTGCACTGCTGGCAGCGGACCTTGTCCCGCACCTCGTCTATCGTGACGTTGCCGATCACCTCCCGCAACTCGAGGGGCTTGTAGTAGCGCGTGACGTTGCAACGCGCGCAGCGGATGCCCGCCACCTGCCCGGCATCGTGGGCACGCATCAGGGTCCAGGCGGCGCCTCGCGGCCACTTTTCCGGTTGCTCGGGCATCCCTCGAATTGAGAACATATTCCTGTCGGGTCAAGAGGTCGCTTGACTATTTTGTTCTCATTTCGTTCACTGTAACCCATGAGCGACGAAATCAGACTGCCGAACCCCGAATATGCCACGCCGGCCGGTGTCCAGCACCATTTTTGCGAACACGACGGTTGCGGCAAAGATGCAGGTTGGGCTTCGCCAAGCCGAAGCAGGCGCCACCTTGGTTCTGCTTCGAGCATCTGGCCGAAGGGAGCTTTTACCTGTAATGGAGATGACGATGTCCCCGCATGAGCGTCGCCCGGAGCATAAAGCGGCGGCTGGTCGAGGATATCGATTGAGAGGTCACGCATCACCAAGGCGCTAAATTCGTCGTGACCAGGCGCCTACCTCATATCGGCCGACCACGACGCTTGCGTTTGCTGAAGCCTCGGCGCGAATTCGATCTTGAAGCGTCTCGGGGCCGAGTTCTGAAGTTGCGATAACGCCCATCTGCTCCATGACCGGAGCCATGGTCGCTGCGAGATCAGAGATCAGATCAATGCCGCTCAGACTGTCTGATCCGCCGCCGGCGAGAGCACTTACCGCCATGCTAGGGGCCGGCAGCCCGGCTTTGACGAAGGTCGAATGGAGTTGCAGGCCCATGTTGGGGTTGGTCCCAACCCGACGAAATGTCTCCGCGATACATCGAAAGCAGTTGTCGTAGGTTGGGACGGAGGGAAATGAGGCGGCTCCGGTCCAATCAACTTCGTGGAATACTATCACGCCCCCGGGACCGAGATGCCGCGCAACCCCCCTCAACATTTCGACGGGATCGGGCGAGAACATTAGGACGTATCGGCCCACGATAGCGTCGAATGATACATCGAAAGCGAAGGTTGCGGGATCGCACTGGTGGAAGATTACATTCTCCAAACCACGTTGCGCGGCTCTCGCCCGAGCAGCTTCGAGAGCCACCGCTGACCTATCAGAGCCGATGACAAGACCTGAGGGTCCGACAATATCAGCCGCGAGAAAGGCGACATCGCCGGCACCGCTCCCTACGTCAAGAACATGCATTCCCGCTCGGAGGCCAGCTCGCCGCAGGTAATCCCGTGTCATCGGGTCAACCAATGCGGCCTGCCTCGCCAGCCTTCGCAGTTCTCTTTCCGAATGTCCTAGTTCGTATTCGTAATGACGTTCGCTTGTCATGCTGCGTCCCCTCCGAATGAAAAAGCACAACAAATCAGAGCACGAATGCAGGCTCATTGGCGCAATCTGAAGCCGAGCGGCTCATATCTATTTTAGAGATGCCTAATATAATTATCTGCAACAGTGCCGTCTAGGCGTATCTTCATTGGATTTGCCAGAAGTCCTTCAGAGAGGCGTGGCGCAACCTCGCCTCGCCCTTCAGGAACTTGACCCGGCCGACCAATCCGGGCTTCAGCCATTCGGCCTTTTCCTTCGCCAAGCCTTTCGGTGGGGGCGCGCCGGTCTTGCCCTGAACGCGGTCCCATAGTGCCTGCCGCTTGTCGGCTTTGAAGGTGACGAAGGCGCCGCCCATATAGCGGCCGTTGTCGGCCATGAGCACCATTGCCGGCTTGCCCGTCTCCCGCTTCACGCCGACGATGTCCATTTCCTTCTCGATGTAGCATTTGACCTTGCGCCAACTCATCGTAGACCCGCTGCGATAGACGCTGTCCAACCGCTTCGAAACGATGCCCTCCAAGCCTACTTCGCAGGCCAGATGGTAGACGGCATCGCCGGTGCCGGGCAGAGCTTCGCTGAACTGGATGCGTCCACCGGCGGGGATCAGCGCCTGCAGGATCTCCCGACGGTCTTTAAGCGGCATATCACGTAGGTCGTGGCTGTTGAGATGCAGGAGATCGAACGCGACCAGGTAAAGGTCTTGCGGGCGCCTGGTGATCGCCGAGCGCAATGCGTGGAAGTCGGAAAGTCCCGCCTCGTTGGTGACGATCGTCTCACTTTCGATGATGAAGCTTTCCGCCCCGAGCTTGTTCGCCTCCGCGGCAAGCGGCCGATATTTCGACGTCCAGTCGATGCCGGTCTTCGTATAGAGACGGACGCCGTCAGCATCCTTGATGACCTGGGTCCGGTAGCCGTCGAATTTGACCTCGTGGCTCCAGGCGTCGCCCATGGGGGGCTGCTCCATCAACTCCGGCTCCATCGGACGAATGAAGGACAACCGAACACCGCCGGCGGATTTGCGCACGCACAAGCACTCCAACCCAACAATTTGAATCAATATCGCACAGCCTTAAGCGTTCCGTTAGCAATCGCTGAAAAAGCAATGACGGAACCTTCGCGCCCCTGTCGCTGTTTTTTCTGCCCAGGAGGAACAGCCATGGCCGACGACAAAACCAAGAGAGATTTCCGGGACCGCGACCGCGTGTCAGCCGACGAAGATTATGAAGTCCAATATTTCGCGAAGCAGCACCGCATAACGCCCGACCAGGTCCGGCAACTGATCGGCGAGCACGGCAACGATCGCAAGATATTGGAGCGCGAGGCTAGGAAGCTGCGGGGGTGACGAAGCTCTCCGATCTCGGCCTGCCAATCGTTGGCAAACGATATGGCGGAGAGCCTAAAAGCGAAGTAGACCATTTTTATCGCTGCCCCACCTGCAGTCAGGCGGTAGACAGGCGCGACTTGCGCCAGGTGATCTGGCATCAGCAACCGGCACACGAACAGCTAGAAGTTGACCCCTCCTAGACTCATCGCCGGTTTTGGGAGCATTCTCCTGCCGGGGAGAAGGGCTTGGACAGGTCTCGGCACGACAATCGTTCGGATCAGTGGCGAAAGCGCACCGGCGCGAAGCGTTCGCGCGCTCTGCGATGGGCGAGCGCGCCGCGACGGCTGATCTTCGTGACCGTCGCCGCGGTAGGCGCCTTAGCCGCTCAGAACATAACTGGAACATCCGGTGTGATTTTCGGTGTGACTTTTGGTCACCAAAGGCACACCGAGACACTGTTTGTTCCCATTTCGCCAATTTCGACGAATTCACCTCTTGCTTCTGAACCCTTGAGAATATAGGGCTTTGCGCGGTCCGGAGTGTAGCGCAGCCCGGTAGCGCACTTGACTGGGGGTCAAGGGGTCGTCGGTTCGAATCCGGCCACTCCGACCAATTAAAACAAGGACTTAATCGGGGGTCCATCTCTCAGATAACATTCGACCAGCCGATCAGGGTAACGGCTGGGGAGCGGACAGCCACCCGCTTTGCTGCCCGGGGGTGGGACGTGGTCACTTTCTGAATTAGTCTAGTGGATAAAATCAGACATTTGGTACCCGGATTAACCTTGGAAATCGCGCTCGTTCGAACGTCACAGAAGGGACGCTCCAGTCGTGGCACATGATCCAAGGACGCCGAACGCGCGCCAGCGGACAGCTCCACTGCCTTGTTAGCCGAGACGACGTCAGACGCCCCCTCTTATGTCTTCGGATACTCGCTTACGTGCTGGCACTTAAGCTCGCGAGGAGTTTCCGAACCGCGCTGGATCAGGAGACCCACCTCGTCCCCGAGCGAGTGCTTGCGGATCGCAACCTGAACGTCCCAGAAGCCGCGCACCTGTTGGCCATCAACCGCGAGGACTAGTTCTCCCCCTAGCACTCCGGCCCGCGCCAGCTGGCTATCCGGCTTGGGAGTTTGGAGGACGAAAGCGGGCGGCTCCGACTCGGTCGGGACTTCAGAAGGCCAGGGGAGACCAGGCCGAGATGCAGCCGCATCGCGCCAGGCGGTGGTCAGGGTTTGGGTGCCATAGTCCACGCAGCCGCAGGCACCGAGACCGCACATGGGGCAGAGACATGCGCAGTGAAGCCCGTCCTGGGCGAGCTGCCGAGCCACGACCCCTGGCAACAGCCGCGCCGTGGATAGTGCGGCGTCGGCATGCGCCTTCAGATGCCTCGGCGCGATCTCCCTGAGACGCGGCTCATAGAGCCGAAGCGCCACCTCGAACAGCATCGCGTAGCCGAGTGCGCAGTTGTGGAACGCCAGGGATAGGTCCCGCAGCGCCTCGGAGAGTGCGTTGGACTCCGGCGATGCGGACAGAGGACTGGTCATCTCGCCGCTCGGCTCGGTCCCACCGGACTCCTCGAGGTAGGTAGCAAGCTGAGCGCGGTGCGTCTGCACCATCGGTCGGAGGCGCTCAATGGCGGCAAGGGCATCGGGGTGCCCGGCGGACAATTGCTGCGCTCGCTCAAGCCTTCCTGCCACTTCACCCTCATTCGCGACGGCTTCCGCCACGGTACGGCGGATTAACTCGAACCTTAGATCGGCTGTCATTCCCTGATCCTCTCTGTGCCACCCGAAACGCTGCTGAGCTAAGGCTAGTTGTGGTCTCGGTGCGACAATGACTCCCTCGCGGAATGTCGGCTTCGGGTCCAAAACTCGGTCGGGCTGACCAGACGTCCGACGGCTTAGTGCTGGATGCCTTCCGTCAGCCTTTCACCGCTAGGCGGCTGAGCTCACCCAATACACGCGCGACCTCCTCTACCGTGATCGCCGCGCGCCGCTTGCCGACGCGACCATCATGCGGCGCTTGTCCCTCTATTACAATCATGCCCCCACGGTCGTCCTGTCCGAACGCGAGATTGGCGAGACGGATCGGCAGCCCGTCCTTGCGTCGACCACGAATCCTTCCCTGAGCGTAATGGCCAGGAAGCGGGCGAGCATGAGTTAGGTCATGTTACAGGGGTGACACGGACGTAGGCGCTTCCAAACGGAAGTCGGCGCTGGCTAATCGGGCCGGAGCGCGGTATCGAGAAAGCGGTCCGGTAGCCTCGAAAATTCAATCTACACACTCACTGGACATAAGGACTCCGGATAAGGTTCGAATCCGGCCACTCCGACCATTTAAGTTCTTGAAATCCCCACGAAGGCGGCACGAATCATCCGTGCCGGTTCATTCCGGCCGCTTAAGCCGCATGCCCGGCCAACATGCGGCGCGCGCTTTCCTCGTCGGTGATCAGGATGGTCGGCGCAATCAGGTTCATGGCGCCGAGCAGCGCCGCGGTCTTTTCCGCGCCACCGGAGGTGAGGATGCGGATCGGCGCCTTGCGCAGGCGGTCGACATCAACCGACATCACATGGCTGTTGACGGGATGGTCGACCAGATCGCCGTTGCGGTCGAAGAAATGGAACAGAAGATCGCCGACGGCGCCACGCGCAAGCAGGGCCTCCCGGTCCGCTTCCTTGAGAAAACCGCCGCGCGAGAAGGTGGTGGCCGAAGCGATGCCGCCGACGCTCAAAAGAACGGCGTCGAGCGAGTCGGCCATTTCGAAGATCTCCTGCAGGCCGCAGCGCTCGACCAATGCTATCTTGGTCTCGACGCTGTCGACGACGGCCGGCGTCGGCATCAGATAGCCGTCACCCTGGAAGATCTGGGCGAAGCGCCAGGCGAACTCGGCCGGGTTGACCCGGCGTGCGACGCCGACACCGCCAAGCAGCGAAATCACCTTGAAATCGGTCAGCGATTTGGCGCTGATGAACGGCAGGGAATTGAACAGCGTCACACCCCAGCCGACGCCGACCTGCATGCCGGACTTCATCGCGTCGGACAGGAACATGCCGGTCTTGGCGGCAATTGCCGGGATCGGATCGGCGTTGGGGTCGGTGAGCGGCGCCACCAGCGCCTGCTGCAGGCCGAAGGTTTTTTCCAGCGCGCGCTCCAACCGCACGATCTCCAGGAGCTCGCTCTCGATGGTGATCTTCACCTCGTTGCGCGCCCTTGCCTCGGCAAGCATGCGCACGATGGTGACGCGGCCGACGCCGAGCACGTCGGCGATCTCATTCTGCGTCATCTGCTCGACGAAATACATCCAGGCGGCGCGGATCCTGAGGCGATCGGTCCGGCTCTCATTGACGATCTGCTCGGATGCCTCCGCCACCGCCCCGCCGCTTTCGGATTCGCCCTGCCGTCGCCTGCCCAATTTCCCCTCCAAACCCGGCGACGATAGCGGCGCCGCCGATTCTGCATGCTGGTTAAATATCGTCTATTGATCTACCAATCGACACGAACAATCTAGAGAGGGTGGCTGACGCTCCCGAGCCGTGACGGGCTTCCGCATTTCGAGGCAATTGCCGATGCTGCGACAAATCTCCGAGGACGTGCGAGCCAACCTGAAGGACCGGCTTCGGGAACTGCGCGACGTCATCCGCCAAAGCCGCCATGACAGCGCCGGCGAGCCGCCGCCCGAAATAGCCAACCTGCCGCCGTTCCCGGGCAAGTCTCTGCTTGGCCATGCCGCAAGCGCAGTCGACGAGGCGCTGACGATCGCGGAATCCTTCATTCCGCATTCCCGGCCGCTCAAGGTCGACGGCACGATGGTCAAAAGCCTGCGGACTTATTTCCCGGAAGGCGATGAAGACCGGCAGATCGGCGGCGAACGGCAGTTCAGGCGCGACATGTATTATCTGACCCGTGCGATTCTCGCCGGCTACGGCATCGACAATCCCCGCGTTCACGAGGCGAGTTTTTCCGCCGTCCACACCGCCATGCGCAAGCGTCACGCCGATCTTCTGGCTGGCGCCACGGCGGACGCGGCAGCCACCGACCAGGTCGCGGCAGCCTGCGCTGCCTTGCTTGTCGAATGCCTCAACCACCGTCCGGTTCAGCCTGGCGAGATCGGTTCGCCGATACCCAGCGACCTGTCCGTCGACATCAAGTGTCTTGCGCCGGTCGTGCTTGCCTGCGGACTGGCGACGAAGGCCGATGGCCCGCCGGAGCCGGACATTCTCGAGATCGCGGTGCTGGCGGCCGAGGTGCGGGAGGATCGCATCCGGCAGGCCTGCGCCCAGCCGAATGCGGTGCAGGAACTGACACCGGTTCTCGCCACCCTGCTTGCGCATCTGACGTAACCGCCGCCCGCGAGGATCCGCTATCGTTCGGCCGCCATGGCCGCGATGGTCTTCTTGGCGCGCTGGATCGAGGCCGGGCTCATGCTGAGCTCGGTCAGCCCCATCTTGATGAAGGCCGGGATCAGATCCGGACGTCCGGCCGCTTCGCCGCACATGCCGACCATGATGCCGGCGGCGACGCCCGCCTGGGCCGTCAGCTCGATCGCCGACATCACCGCCGGATTGGTGACGTCGTTGAGTTTGGCGACCGTCGGATTGAGGCGGTCGGCGGCCATGATGTACTGGGTCAGGTCGTTGGTGCCGATCGAGAAGAACGCCACTTCCCTGGCCAGCGCCGGCGCGATCAGCACGGCGGCGGGCGTCTCTATCATCACGCCGAGATCGAAGGCCGCATGCGGTAAGCCTTCGGCCTTCAGTTCGGCAGCGCACTCTTCGATCAGCGCACGGGTCCGCGCTACTTCGGAAATCTCCGAAACCATCGGCAGCATGACCTTGATGTTGCCGTGTACGGCGGCACGCAGCAGGGCGCGCAGCTGCCGCTTGAAGATGTCTGGCCGGTCCAGGCACATGCGGATGCCGCGCCAGCCGAGGAAGGGATTTTCCTCGTCGGGGAATTCGATGCCGGCGATCGGCTTGTCGCCGCCGATGTCGAGCGTGCGCACGATGACGGAGTGCGGCGCGAACGCCTTGGCCAGAGCGCCGTAGGTCTCAGCCTGCATGTCTTCCGACGGCAAATGCATGTGGCGCATGAAGAGCAGCTCGGTGCGGAACAGTCCGACGCCCATGGCGCCGGCCTCCTGCGCCGCCTCGATCTCCTCGAGCGAGCCGATATTGGCCGCGACCTCGATCACCGTGCCGTCGGCGCGGGTGGGCGTTACGCTCTTGAATACCGTAAGGCCGGCGCGCTCTTGCGCCGCCGCCTCGACCCGGCGGGTGAAATCCGCTCGCGCGGCCTCGTCCGGATCGACGATCACATGCCCGGCATTGCCGTCGACCGCAACCTCCCTGGCGGTGCGCAATTCGTTGACCTTTTCGCCGAGGCCCAGCACCGCCGGAATGCCGTGCGAACGCGCGATGATGGCGATATGCGAGGTGGCGCCGCCATGGCCGCAGACCACGCCGCCGATGCGCTTCAGCGGCGCGCGCGCCAGGTCCCAGGCGCCGATGTCGTCGGCAATCAGGATCGCGCCCTGAGGAATGGTCTCCAGGCTGACCTCGTCCTGGCCGAGCAGCACCAGGCAGATCTGGCGGCCGACGGCGTGGACGTCGTCGGCCCTCGCGTTGAGATAGTGGTCGTCGACCGCGCTGAAATCGGCGGCGATGGCAGAGGCTGCGCCGATAACGGCCGACACTGCGTCGTCGCCCTCCCGAATGAGTTTTTCGACCTCGCCGGTCAGGCTGTCGTCGGCGGCGATGTCGCGCAAGGCCGCGACGATGCCGCGGTCGCCCGCCGAGAGATTGTCTTCGGCAAGCGTGCGATCCATGCGCTGCTGGACGGTCGATACGGCGCCACGGAACCGATCGAGCTCACCGTCGATCTCCCCAGGTTGCAGGCGCCGGCCAGGTCCTTCGACCTCGGCCGGAAAATGCGCAAAGGCCGGCCCGATGGCCACGCCTTCGCTGGCAGCGACGCCCTGGAGTTTCGGCGTTCCGTTGATCGTGGCGGCCGCCGGCGGCACGGCCTCCGGAGGCGCTGTCACGGCCGCGGCATCCGGCTCGCCCGCCTCGCTCTCGTCGTCGAGACCGGCGCGCGGGTTCTCCAGATAGCCGATCAGCGCCTCGATCGCCTCGATGGCGTCGGCGCCGTTGGCGCGCACGGTGACTTCCTGATTTTCCTTGACCGCCAGCAGCATCAGCTTGACCGAGCTCTTGGCGCTGACCGCTTTGCCGTCCTTGACCAGTTCGACATCGGATTCGAAACCCTTGGCGAGTTTTACGAACCGCGTGGCGGGACGGGCGTGCAAACCTTCATGCACTCTGACGATGGTCGAGCGTTCCATGGCGATACTCTAGCTTATGGCGCCGTTTTCGGACGGCAAATCCTGTCAGGCGGCGATGGTGATGACAGCGCCCGGCGTCAGGGCGGTCACGAGCGCTCCGGTGTCGATCTCGGATGCGCATAGCTCGCCCGGCCTCTCGGCCTCGGCGGCGCCGTTGAAAGAGATGACAACATGGCCCATTTCGCGGACCTTGCTCCAGGCCGTCTCGCCTACCGCCGTAATGGTCGCAGAAACCGGTCCGAGCGTGATCGACGCGCCCTTGCGTGGCCCGTCGTCGCTTGGGCCCACTTCCGTCTTGTGCAGCACGGAGACTTCGGCCAGCTCGGGAGGCGAGCCATCCGCGAACAGGATGACCACGCCGCCCTCGGCGAGGTCCGCCACTTCGGGTCCTATTGCTGTGACCCGTGTCTTGAGAAGAACCGACATATGGCGAACCTCGTTTTGTTGGACGTCTTAGAACACGATCAGGGACACGACCCATGCGATCAGCACGGAAACCGGGCCCATGATCTGGCGGCTGATGAGCACCGCCGGCACGCCGATTTCGATCGTCTTCGGCTTGGCTTCACCGAGCGCCAGGCCGACGGGGACGAAGTCGCAGCCCACCTGGGTGTTGTAGGCAAAGAGTGCCGGCAGCGCCATTGCCGGCGAGATGGTGCCGTTGGCGATCTGCGGACCGATGATGGCGACGCCGATGACCTGCGCGATGACCGCGCCCGGTCCCAGGATGGGCGACAGGAACGGCAGGCCGCAGATGGCCGAGATGACCAGCAGGCCGACGATGTTGTTGGCCAGCGGACCCATCGGCTGCGCCAGCACGTCGCCGATGCCGGTGTAGAGGATCAGGCCGATCAGCATGGTCACGAAGGCCATGAAAGGCAGCACGTTGCGCACCACCTGATCGATGGTGCGGCGGCCGGCATTGAAGAAGATGCCGACCACGCGGCCCATGACGCGGCCGATCGAGCTGATCAGGCCGATAAGGCCGCCTTCGCTCGGCAGCGGCTCCGCCGCTCTGGTTGTATTGGTGTTGCTTGAAACCATCGATGCTGCTCCCCCCGCAGTGGTGACCGCCTCGGATCCGTCCGCCATTGTGACGTTGGCAGGCTTCACGCCCGAAACGTAGATGTCTTCGGTGATGAACTGGGCGAGCGGACCCGCCTGGCCGACCGGTGTCAGGTTGACGGTCGGGATACGCTTGCGCGGATAGACGCCGCAGCGCGCGGTGCCGCCGCAGTCGACGACGACGACCGCCATCTCGCTTTCGATCGGCGGCGCCTTGAAACCGTCGACGGCGTCTGCCCCGGTCATGTCGGCGATGAGCTGCGCCACCGGGTGAATGCCGCCGCCGGTGACCGACACGACCTTGTTGCGCTGATCGGTCGGTTCGATGACCAGCGGCCCACCCCAACCGGTGGAGCCCCTCGAGATCTTTACGGCTTTGTATGTCTTGTCCATGGTGTCCTCCCGCCCCTAGAGCTCGACGCCCTGGCGGCGCGCCATGATGGCCGTGATGCGCTCGGTCAGGATGCCCTTAAGCAGGATGACGACCAGGCCGACGATGGCGTACCAGATGGCGACCTTGACGTGATAGCCGCCGGCGATGACGCCCCGCTTCTCGAGGTCGAGCAGCGCGACGAGCATGCCGCCCCAGACGAAGTATTCGCCGGGGTTGATATGCGGGAAGAGGCCGAGCGGCGGATGCACGTAAGACACCGCCGCGTCATAGAAGGCGGGCTTGTGCTTTTCTTCCAGGAAAGAGCCGAAGGTGTAAGCCATCGGGTTGGTAAGGAAGAACACCGCCAGCACCGGCAGCACCGTATAGCGGGTCAGGGCGATACGGCCGGCACCGCGCGCCAGGCCATGGACACGCTCTTCGCCGACCAGTTCGGTGATGGCGTAGAAGGCTGTCATCAGCACCACCAGCGTCGGGATGATGCCGGTGACGAAGCCGGCGAACACTTCGCCGCCCTTCTGGAAGATACCGATGAAGTATTTGCCGATGGCGGTCAGCCAGCCGAGCTGCTCTTCCTGCTGCACGTTTTTCAGCTGCTCCTTCAGCTGATCGGCGGTGACCGGCGCATTGTCGGTCGTCGCCTGTGCCAGGACCACGAGATGATCGGTGGCGTGCTCCACACCAAGCTTGCCGTGCCAGGCAGCGTCCGACACCATGGTGCCCGCCACATGCAGGTTATGCACCGCCAGGTCGGCATGCTGCGCCAATAACGAAAATACAGACATTTCTCCTCCTTATGACCCTGCCGGTCGTTCCCAGCCGGCTGCCGGCGTCGTTTAAGCCCTTGCTACATTCAAGCCGGACAGGCCCGGCTTCTTCCCCGGCTCCAACCGCGCGCGATCGATCTGCTCGATCGCCCGCTTCACGGCCTCGGCCATACCGGGTTCCCCCTCCCCCATGATTGCAGGGTTGGACCGGAGTCGATCGAGGGGAATGCCCTCGAATTCTTCATGTCGTTTGAATTTGGTGAGGACCGAACGGCCGCTCATGATCATCATGCGGCGAACGATCAGATCGGGCGTCACCACGACCAGGGCGATGGTGCCCTTGGCGAGCCGGCCGCGAAAATTGCCGGCGCCGACGAAGCCGTCCTTGTACTGGCTGGTGACGCCTTTGAAGACGTCCGAATAATGCCGCATCTGCAGCCAGACGCCCAGCGATTGCAGCGCCCAGACAACAAACAGCAGAAGCAGCGCCCACTGCCAGATCGCCATTTCGGTTTCCTCCCGAGTCTCTTTCTCCGGCACATATTGAACGGAGGCGAGATGACCCGAAAGTGAGAACATTTGTTTCCTAGAATGTCAACATGTATTATATTAGCGGTCATAACGCTCCACAGGCGGCTGCCCGTTTCGGCATCGGCAACGCCTGTGGTAGCCTGTCGTCAAACGGGATATGAGACATGGATCTGCCCTTCAGGCACGAACTTGCGCGTATGCCGGACCTTCGCCACCGGCTGCGGCAGTTGCGCTGGTTCCGCGCCACCTTCCGCAGCAGCGCCAAGGTGGTGTCGGAGACGTTCGGCGTGCGTTTCGAGATCGACGAGGCCAAACTGACGCGCGCCTTCCTCGACTGGATCGAAGTGATGGAAGCGCAGAAGCGATTCGCGGCGATAGATCGCGCCGACTTCATCGTCTTCGCCGCCGGGCTGGTGCTGCGCGAGCTGATCCGGCAAGGGCCGGCGCGCGAGATCTCGGGGCTCACCGAAATGATCGAGACCGAGGCCAATGCCGGCACGGCCGAAATTGTGCGTTTCTGGCCGGAGGGCTTCCTCTACACCAACTACTGCGTGTCGGCGATACTGGCCGTGCACGAGCAGGAGTTCGGCACCGCGCCCAGCATCGACAAATGCGCCGACGACCTGCGCACCTGGTGGTCCTATCGCGAGAATGCAACGGAAATGCCAGCCTATGCCGTGGCCTTTCTCGACCGGTTCCTGGGCGCAGAGCCCAACTGGATCACGCCCGACCGCGCCCAGTCGCGCCAGGCCATGCAGCGCGCGCTTGGGTCCTCGCCGGTGAGCGAGGCGCTGCGCCAGCTATGATGCGTTGGGGGTCGCCTCACTATTGAACATCTGACTTTTTATCGATAGCGATGTGCGGGTTCGGATAGAGGCCCGGGGAGAGGCGCATGGCGCGATCAAGACTGATGATTTTCGACTGCGACGGCGTTCTCGTCGACAGCGAGCCGCTGGCCGCCAAGGCCTATGAGCGCGTCTACGAGAAGCACGGCATGCCCGGCGTGCATGGCGGCATCATCGCCCAATGCATCGGCATGAAGCAGGCCGACATCATCGTCAAAATCAGGGAACTGACCGGCCATCAGTTCCCGCTCGCCGCCGACGGCGACATCTGGGCGGAGACCAAGGTGCTGTTTTCCGAGGAGCTCAAGCCGACGCCGGGGATCGCGCCGTTCTTGGGCGCGCTTACCGGCGACCGCTGCGTCGCCTCGTCATCCTCGGTCGAGCGCATCAACCACAGCCTGTCGGTGACAGGACTTTCGCGCTTCTTCGGCGAGGCGATCTTTTCCTCCTCGATGGTGAAGAACGGCAAGCCGGCGCCCGACATCTTCCTGTTCGCCGCCGAAAAGATGGGCGCAAAGCCCGCCGACTGCATCGTGGTCGAGGATTCGCCTTTCGGGATCCAGGGCACGGTCGCGGCCGGCATGATCGCGATCGGGTATACCGGGGGCGGCCACACCTATCCCGAGCACGCGGCGCGGCTGAAGGCTGCCGGCGCCAACTTCATCTGCGCCGACTGGCATGAAGTCGGCCGGCAGTTGGCTGGGCTTGGTGTCCCGGCCTGATCTACCGCAAACTGGGGAATCGACGCCGGGTCCATTCGCCGGGCGGGACCAATCCCCCCACACGGAAGTTGAAGGACAGGACCCTCGTTGCATCGGTGTCGACCTCGCAGCGGAAACTCAGATCGTACCATTGGGTTGTCGTGCTGAAGGCGGCCTGAGGAGGGTTGAGCACATTGCCTGTCTTCAGCGGAATAGTGGGCAGCCATTTGGGAGAATAGTCGGCACTTTGCAGTTCCTGGTTCAGGACGTTGGCGCAAAGGTTGGCAATGCGCTGATCGCGCGGCACCTTCTCCATGGAACTTGCGGCCAGCGCGTTGCCCGTTGCACCCGGCGAGTAGAGCTTTCTGACGCCTGGAAGACCGGAATAGATCGGCGATCCCGTAACTTCGGTGTCGGCGGGGTTTGACCTTCCTGGGGTCCCGCTTGGCGCTCTCAAAGCTCTTGCGGATTTGAATTTTATCGCCCTGGAAGGTTTAGGCTTTGATTTTTCGGCCGAGGATGCGGGCTTGTCGCCGGCCTCGGCTGTCAACGGCTTTGGCGCTTCGGCCGCTTGCTTTTCGGCGGCCTGCGGAGCTGGCTCCTGCTTGTCCTGCTGCTGTTTATCATTGTCCTCGGTCGCCTGCTTCTTCTCGGTTTGCGCGGGTTTTTCGTCCGGCGCGGCGGTTTCCGACTTCTCCTGGGCCTTGCCGGAATCTGTCTGCTGCTCGGGAGTTGCAGGCGGAGCGGGCTGGTTGGGCGCGGGTTTCGGTGCGACAGGCGACTTCGCGGCCTCATCCTGGGCCGGCGGCGGCGCTTTGGCTGGAGCGCTGCCGCCGTCGAGAGATTTCTCCGGCCCGGTATCCTTCTCGCCATACTGGAAGACGCGCTTCAGAACCGGGATATCCGGCGGTTGCGGCGGCTGCGGAGGCGGTGGCTTTGGCACGGGCTGCTCAGGCGGCTTTTCAGCCTTCTTTTCAGGCGTCGGCTCCGGCGGCTTTGGAGCAGGCTTCGGCTTGGGCAGATCGGGCGGCGGCACGATCGCGACATTGACCGGCTTTTCCTGCTGGTCCGGCTGCTGGTCGGCTCTCGGCAAGCCAAAGAACAAGAACGTTGCGATCAGGGCATGCAGGAATAGCGATGCGGCCAGGGCCCATCGCCAATTCCGAAACCATTCCCGCATCTTGCCGGTCATTCGGCTCGATGTGGAACGAAATGGCGGCGGCTTCAAGCGCTGGAATTGGTCGACGCGAGCTAGCTGCCTGACAACTCGGTGATCAAAGCAAACACAGGCCGACAGGCACCGGCCTACACCAGCATGCCCATCGGGTTTTCGATCATGCGCTTGAAGGCGCCGAGCAGTTCGGCGCCGAGCGCGCCGTCGACGGCACGGTGATCAGTCGAGAGCGTCACCGACATGACGGTGGCAATCTTGATCTCGCCGGCCTTCACCACCGCCCGCTGCTCGCCCGCGCCGACGGCCAAAATCGTGGCATGCGGCGGGTTGATGACGGCGGCAAAGTCCTTGACGCCGAACATGCCCAGATTGGACACCGCCGTCGTACCGCCCTGATATTCCTCCGGCTTCAGCTTGCGGCTCCTGGCGCGGCTGGCCAGGTCCTTCATCTCGTTGGAGATGACCGACAGCGTCTTTTCATCGGCATGGCGGATGATCGGCGTGATCAGGCCGCCGGGGATCGACACGGCGACGCCGACATCGGCGTGCTTGTGCTTGACCATGGCGCTGTCGGTCCACGAGGCATTGGCATCCGGCACCGCCATCAGCGCCATCGCCATGGCCTTGATCACCATGTCGTTGACCGAGAGCTTGTAGGCGGGGACTTCGCCCTTGTCGGTCTTCTTCATCGGCGCCGCCGCATTCAACTGCGTGCGCAGCGCAAGCAGCGCATCGAGCTCGCAGTCGAGCGTCAAATAGAAATGCGGGATGGTGGACTTCGCCTCGACCAGGCGGCGCGCGATGGTCTTGCGCATATTGTCATGCGGCACCAGCTCGTAGGAGCCTTCGGCGAACAGGCGCAGCACGTCCCCCTCCCCCTTGGGGGGAGGGTGGCCTGCCGCAGGCAGGTCGGGAGGGGTCGGTTCGACCGGGCTCGGCGCCAAATGGGCGATGCCTTCCGAAGCGACCCCCTCCGTCCGCTTCGCGGACACCTCCCCCTCGAGGGGGGAGGAAAGCGCGGCTTCGATGTCGGCCTTCGTTATGCGACCGTAAGGGCCGGAGCCTGATACGGCGGATAGGCTCAGACCTGCCTCACGCGCCAATCGGCGCGCTAGTGGCGTGGCGCGGGTTTTCCCCTCCCCCTCGAGGGGAGGGTGGCCGGCCAAAGGCCGGTCGGGTGGGGTCGGTTCGACCGGACGCGGCGCAAGGGCACTGCTGGACGGGGCGGTGCCTCTTGCGGCGACCCCGTCTGTCGGCTTCGCCGACATTTCCCCCTCAAGGGGGGAGATTAGTGCGCTATAAACCTCGTCGTCGGCGTAAATCCAAGCAACAGGCGCGCCGACCGGAATGTCGACACCTTCCTTGCCGGTCACGTCGCGCAGCGTGCCGCTGGCCGGCGCATCGATCTCCATCGCCGCCTTGTCGGTCTCGATCTCGAAGAGCACGTCGCCCTTGTTGACGTGCGCGCCCTCCTCGGCGAACCAGCGCGAGATCTGTCCGGTCGCCATGTCCATGTCGACCTTGGGAAGAATGACTTCGGTCGGCATCGTTCAGCGGACCCCTTTGACGAGGTCGCGCGCGGCGGCGATGATGTCGGGGACCTGCGGCACCGTCGCCTTTTCCAGGTCCGGATTGTAGGGGATCGGCGTCTCGGCGCCACCCAGGCGCACGATCGGCGCATCGAGATAGTCGAACGCCTCGCTTTCGGCGACCAGCGCGCTCACTTCGGCGCCGATGCCAAGCGTCTTCACCGCTTCGTAGACACAGAGCAGGCGCGAGGTTTTCTTCACGCTGTCGATGACGGTCTGCCTGTCGAGCGGCCGGATCGTGCGCAGGTCAACCACCTCGATGTCGATGCCCTCGCCTTCGAGTGCTGCTGCGGCGTCGAGCGCCTTCTGCACCATGATCGATGTCGCGACGATGGTGAGGTCGCGGCCTTCGCGGCGGATTTCGGCCTTGCCGATCGGCACGGTGTAGTGGCCTTCCGGCACATGGCCTTTCATCTTGTAGAGCAGCTTGTGCTCGAAGATCATGACCGGGTCCGGATCGGCGACCGCGGCAAGCAGCATGCCCTTGGCGTCATGCGGCGTCGCCGGCTGGATGACCTTGAGCCCAGGCACATGGCCGAGCCAGGCCTCGAGGCTCTGGCTGTGCTGCGCGGCCGCGCCCGTGCCGGAGCCGGCCGGGAAACGCATCACCACCGGCACCGAAACCTCGCCGCCAAGCATGAAGCGCATCTTGGCCGCCTGGTTGACGATCTGCTCCATGCCGAGCGTGGCGAAATCCGAAAACTGGAATTCGAAGATCGGCCGCATGCCGGTGACGGCGGCGCCCACCGCGACGCCCGCGCCGCCCAGTTCGGAGATCGGCGTGTCGATCACCCGGTCGGCGCCGTAGCGCTCCACCAGATCGCCCGTGACCTGGAAGGCGCCGCCATAGACGCCGATATCCTCGCCCATCAGGAAGACGCGATCGTCCATGTCCATGGCGATCGCCATGGCCTCCTGGATCGCCTGGGCGTAGCTCAGTTCACGCAGCGCGGCGTCCATCACGCTTGCTCCGTGTAGACATAGTCTTGAAGAGCGGCGATCTCCGGCGCGGGGCTCGCCTTGGCGAACTCGATGCCGTCGGCGATCTCGCGCGCAACCGCGTCGCGGATCGCCTGGATGCCCTGGTCGTCAATGAAGCCGAAATCGCGCAACTCGGTCTCGAAGAGCGTGATCGGATCGCGGTTCTCCATCCAGTCCTCAATCTCCTCCTTGGTGCGGTAGCGGTTGCGGTCGCTCTTGGAGTGGCCGCGATGGCGGTAGGTCTTCGATTCGATCAGCGTCGGCCCCTCGCCCGCGCGTGCCCGCTCGACCGCCTTGAAGGACGCCTCGGCCACCTCGGAGAGGATATTGCCGTTGACGATGACGCCGGGCATCGAATAGGCGGCCGCGCGCTCGGCGATGTTCTTCACCGCCGTCGAACGCGCCGTCGAGGTCGACATGCCGTAGCCATTGTTCTCGCACACGAAGATCACCGGCAGCTTCCAGATAGCCGCCATGTTCAGCGCCTCGTGGAAGGCGCCTTCATTGTTGGCGCCGTCGCCGAAGAAGGAGACCACGACCTTGCCGGTCTTCATCATCTTCGACGAGAGCGCCGCACCGACCGCGATCGGAATGCCGCCGGCGACGATGCCGTTGGCGCCGAGATTGCCCTTGGCGACATCGGCTATATGCATGGAGCCGCCGCGGCCCTTGCAGTAACCGGTGGTCTTGCCGAAGAACTCCGCGAACATGCGGCTGACCTCGGCGCCCTTGGCGATGCAGTGGCCATGGCCGCGATGCGTCGAGGTGATCTGGTCATCCGCTGCCAGCGGCATGCAGACGCCCATCGCGCTTGCTTCCTGGCCGATCGACAGGTGCATGGTGCCGTGGATGAGGCCGCGCATGTAGCACTCTTCCGCGCCCTCTTCGAAGCGCCGGATGAGGTACATCTTGTGAAGCACCTCTCTAAGCTGCTCCGGGCTGTACTGGCGGTAGACGAAAGGCAGGTTCGCGCGGCTATCGACGACGGCTTTGCTGGCTCCGGCCATGATCACGCCTCCACGGCGCCGTAGACGAGCTTGTCCTGGCGGGCGCGCAGCTCGGCGATCTTCGAGCCCGGCGCGGGCGCCGCATTGGCATAGGTGATGAGCTCGCCCTTCTTGATCGGCTGGGTGACCGAACCGCCCTGTAGCAGGCCGCAGGGTATGGCACGCGCCGCATGGGCTTCCTGCGCCGTCATGATCCAGGCACGGTAGCAGTACTCGCCAATGGCATCGAGCTTGTCGCCGGGCTTCAGATCCTTCTTGGCGACGGCGCAGACCTCGGCCACTGGCTTCGCCAGCGGCACCATGTCGGCCTTGCCGTAGAGCACGACGCGCGCGCAGGTGAGCGGCACCTCGAGCGAGGTCAGGTGATAAGGGCGGTGAAAGGTGAAGTACGGGCCTTTGCCCATCTTCAGGTCTTCCATGCGTTCGGAAATGCGCGGATGCGACATGTCGGCGACGACAAAGACGCCGGGCGCCACACCCTTGCCGATCGAATAGTCGACCACACCGACCTTGGACAGCACGCCGCCATCCTTCTCGGGCACCAGCACTTTCGACAATTCGCCAAGCGTCGCTGACGGACCGTGCATGCCGGGCTTGTCGGGCACCAACCCGGTCGCGTTGGCGATCGCCGCCATCTCGACCATGGTTTTCGAACCATCGACGAATTCGACGAGCATGCGCACGTTCATGTGGCGGCGCTTGGCCTCCTCCTCATAGTCCGGAGGCGTGGCGTCGATGTTGAGCGGGTTGTTCTTGCCCTTGCCGGCGGCAACGATCGGGTGGCCCATTGCGGAGACGAACTCGATCAGCTCCATGCAGGAAGACGGCTCGTCACCGGCGCCGAGCGAATAGGTGACGCCCAGGCGATCGGCCTCACTCTTGAGATAGGCGCCGATGGTGACGTCGGCCTCGACGTTCATCATCACCAGATGCTTGCCATGCTCCATGGCGCGCAGGCCGATCTCGGCGCCGACGGCGGGAACCCCGGTCGCGTCGATGACGACGTCGATGAGGTCGTTGCCAATGACAAGGCTGGAATCATTGGTGACGGCGATCTTGCCGGCCTCCATCGCCGACGTCATCGCCGTCGCATTCGAAACCTCGCGCGCATGGCCGGTTTCCTGGAACGCAATATCGACGGCCTTGCTGGCCGCCGGCAGGTTGAGTTCGGAAATGGCACCGATTTCGATGCCAGACATGTGCGCTACGCGGGTAACGATGTCGGTTCCCATTTCGCCGGAGCCTATGAGGCCGATGCGGATGGGCTTGCCGGACTTGGCGCGTTCCTCGAGGTCGCGGGCAAGGCCCGTCAACGAAATATTGGAAGCCATGCCGCTTATTCCTCCCATATCGCATGCTGTTCGATTGCTTGACGGGTATTGAACATATGTATTTCTGTCAAGACTAATGTCCACATCTTTGGCCATTGCTCGACACTTTTCGAGTTGGCCCAAGGCGCGTCGGCGGAAAGCGCACACAGCGGACACCCGTGCCAAACCGAATGGACGCGGGCGCTCGCAGCCAATTGCCTGTCAAAAGGCGCTTGGCGGCCCTTTCGCAGCCTATAGGAGATATCTAGGCGGCAATTGTTACTGGCAAACGTCGACCCATACAGCGCCGACGAGGTCGGCCATGCGCTGCGGCGTGATGCGCACCGCCGCATTGGTGGCGCCGGCAGCGGGGACGACCTTGCCGAAGGCCTTGAGCGACAGATCGCAATAGATGGGCAGCGGCGACGGCAGGCCGAACGGGCAGACGCCGCCCGGCGGATGGCTGGTGACCGCCAGCACCTCTTCGGCGCCAAGCATGCGCGGCTTGCCGCCCATCCTGTCCTTGAATTTGCGGTTGTCGAGCCTGGCGATGCCGCTGGTCACGACCAGCATGGTCTCTTCGCCGACGCGCAGGCAGATCGTCTTGGCGATTTGCGCCGGTGTGACGCCATGGGCGTCGGCCGCCAACGCGACAGTGGCCGAGTTTGCCTCGGTGACGATGACCTCCACGTCCGGCGCGTGCGCGGCAAAAAAGGCGCGAACCGATTCCAGACTCATCGCAGGTACCTCTTCATGTGCATCGAGCGGCGCGGCACCAGCGAATCGCATGGCGCCAAGGTCATTGGCAAGGCGGTCATGGCAAGCGCCATGCGGGCCAGTCGTTGCGCGCACTGAAAAGCCCGCCCGGCAAACGCCGGCGGGCTTTCAAAATCGACACTTGCGTGCGTCTCTACTGCTGAACGAGCCGATTCTCCGCGGCCGGCATGCCGATCAATTCCTCCTCCGGCACCTGCAACGCCGAGGCAATTCGCCGGAGCTTGGCGGGATCCGCGTCCTTGCCATCCTCGATGTCGACGATCTCGCCGACGGCCAGGCCGCAGGTCAAAGAGAGTTCCTCGATCGTATATCCCCTCGTTTCGCGAGCGGCCTTCAACGGGTTGAGGTCGGACGCTGCAATGATGTCGTTGGAAATAGCCTTTCGTGCGGTGTTGGGCATGGCAACTCCTTGAGATGAAACAGGGTCGGATGAAATGTGGCGTTGCCTGAGACGGTCGGGAGAATGCTCGTTAACAAATGATTTGCCAAGAGCACCATTTCGGCCGTCACGCCATCGTGAAGCGGCGTTTCCGGCCGGATATCGCAGGCTTCATGCATGTAAGGTCGCGCAACGCTCAATCAAGCTCTTTTGAAGGTCCGCGATCGGATTCGCGGGCATTTTCGACGTCACGTTTCGTTAGCTTGCCGTCACCGGCAGCCGACAGACGGCGCTGGGCATTTCTCGGAAGGATCGGATGCCATGAATTTGAAATTACTCGCAATTGTGCTTGGCACGGTTTCAGGCATCGTCGGCGCGACGCAAGCGGGGGCGGCAAATGCGGCACGTCTTCGAGGCACTGTCGTCAGCGTTGCCGGTTCAACGCTCACGGTGAAGGAGCGCGACGGCAAAACCGATGTGATCACCCTCGCCGACGGATCGAAGATTTCGGGTGTGGCCAAGGCCTCGGCAGAGGATATCAAGCAGGGCGATTTTCTCGGCATCGCCTCGATCTCCAAGGCCGATGGCGGCAGCGGCGCGCTGGAAGTCGTGATCTTCCCGGCCGCGCTGAAGGGGACGGGCGAAGGCGACCGCGACTGGGATTTGCAGCCCAACAGCCGCATGACCAACGGCACCGTCGCCGATGTCACCGAGATCGAGGGCCGCACGGTCACGCTCACCTATGACAACGGCCAGAAAAAGCAGATCGCGATTCCGCAGTCGACGCCGATCGTGACATTCGCCACCGCGACGCCGGCGGATCTGGCACCGGGTGTAGCGGTGTTCGTCAACGCCGAGCGCAGCGGCGACGGCAAGCTGGTTGCGAACCGGATCGTGGTCAGCAACCACGGCATCGCGCCGCCCATGTGAGGCCAGGCGGCGGCCGCATTCAGGCCGGGCACGCGGCGCGGGCCCCCAGAAACAATCCGGAAACAAAAATCTACATTTGGGAAAGATTGTCGAAAAAAATCAGGAGGATAGTCCCTGTCGCGAGGCTCGGGTCACCGATTTGGTCCGGTGACTCTCGGAACGCCCGCGTAAAAAGGAACGAAGTCATGAAGAAGTCTCTTCTCTCCGCGCTCGGGCTCGCTCTGGCCCTGGCATTCACCATGCCGATCCTCGGCGCCGCCAGCGCCGATGCGGCTCCGATGAAGCATCACCGTCATCACCATCATCATCGTTATCATCACCGGCACCACCACCATCATCATCATCACCACCACAAGATGGGCTACAAGGCCTGATCCTTCCCTCTTGCCGATGGGAAGGCGGGCCTTCGCTTCGTCGAGCGGGCCGGCCTTCCCATTGGAGCTTTCCGCCGAGGCAGCCGACGATGCCGGATCGCAGTCCCGAATGCATCTGATGGGGCCTGCGCCGACCTGCCGGCCAGGCCGGCGACCTCGACCATGCCAGGGTCGAGGCGTTCCGCGCCAGATGCACGGCGCACGCCGGCCAAGGGATTCGCGACGAGCGGCGGCAAGTCGAATGATGACCGTTCAGCGAACCTGGTCGAGCAGACGCTTGCATTCCAGCAAGTCGAACAGCGCCTCCTGCAGCAATGCTCGATTGTCACGCGACAATTTTGAAGCGTCAGGTTGAACCGGACCTTCGTCGTCGCCCTTGCCGATGCCGAAGAAACGGCGGCTGGGCTTGACCTTCGGCTGACCGACCAAGGCATCATCGTCGCCGCGCGGCTGCGCGGCCGCCGTCAGCGGCACCTGCTCGGCCTGGCGGCGCTGCGCAATCGCCTCCACGGCGGCCATGTCGCCATTGCCGATGGCGACCAGAAAATGGTTGCCGTTCTCGCGCAACAGCTTCTGCACGCCTTTGATCGTATAGCCCTGATCGTAGAGCATATGCCTGATGCCCTTGATCAGTTCGACGTCCTGCGGCCGGTAGTAACGGCGGCCGCCGCCGCGCTTCATCGGCTTGATCTGGGTAAAGCGCGTCTCCCAGAAACGCAGCACGTGCTGCGGCAGATCGAGATCTTCCGCGACTTCGCTGATGGTGCGGAAAGCGTCGGGACTCTTGTCCATGGGCCAATCCTCACACTGGACCGCGATCCGGTGAATGATCCCGAATCGCGCCTTATTTCAGCGGTTTATGAAACAATATTCAAGCCCAGCGTCAAAACGGCCGGCGGTTTTCAACCGCATTCGCCAGCAAACTACTTGCCGCCCTTGCCCTTGCTGTTCTGGTGCGAGCGCAGGATCCGGCTCTTGAGCACGTTCGACGATTTGAACGTCATCACCCGGCGCGGCAGGATCGGCACTTCCTCGCCGGTCTTGGGATTGCGGCCGATGCGCTCGTTCTTGGAACGGACGTGGAAGGTGGCGAAGGACGACAGCTTGACCGTCTCGCCGCGAACGATTGCTTCGCAGATTTCGTCGAGGACGGCTTCGACCAGTTCCGCCGATTCGGTTCGCGACAAGCCGACCTTCCGATAAACGGCTTCAGCAAGGTCGGCACGCGTAAGTGTCTTTCCCCCCATGCGACCGTCCCATCTGCTCGCAAAAACGTAAATCGATACAGGTAAAGGCAGAGCCTAAGTAATTGATCCGTCAAGGTCAAGAACCGAACCGGCGCGTTCGGCACTTACCAGCGGAGCAACACCGCGCCCCAGGTGAAACCTCCACCCATCGCCTCGAGAAGCACCAGGTCACCCTTCTTGATGCGGCCGTCGGCGACGGCCACCGCGAGAGCCAGCGGCACCGAGGCAGCCGAGGTGTTACCGTGTAGATCGACGGTGACCACCACTTTCTGCTCGGCAATCCCGAGCTTCTTGGCGGAAGCGTCAATAATCCGTTTATTGGCCTGGTGCGGCACGAACCAGTCGAGGTCCTGCGCCGTTATGCCGGCCTCGCCGAAGGTCGCTTCGATGACGTCTGTGATCATGCCGACGGCATGCTTGAACACTTCACGGCCTTCCATCCTGAGATGGCCGACGGTTCCTGTCGTCGAAGGGCCGCCGTCGACGAAGAGCTTGTCCTTGTGCACGCCGTCGGAGCGCAGGCTCGCCGCAAGCACGCCGCGATCGGTGATCGCGCCGGCTCCTTCTCCAGCTTCGAGAATCAGCGCGCCGGCGCCGTCGCCGAAAAGCACACAGGTCGAGCGGTCGTTCCAGTCGAGGATGCGCGAGAAAGTTTCCGAACCGATCACCAGGACGCGTTTGGCCAGGCCGCCACGGATATAAAGGTCGGCGGTGGCGACGGCATAGACGAAGCCTGAGCACACGGCCTGCAGGTCGAAGGCAAAGCCATGATGCATGCCGAGCCGGTTCTGGATCTCGACCGAGGTCGCCGGAAAGGTGTTGTTGGGCGTCGAGGTCGCCAGGATGATGAGGTCGATATCGGCAGGCGTCATGCCGGCGCTGTCAAGCGCGGCGCGTGCCGCCGCCTCGCCCAGCGAAGCCGTCGTCTCGTCGTCGGCCGCGACGTGGCGCTGGCGAATGCCGGTGCGCTGGACGATCCACTCGTCGGAGGTTTCGACCATGCCTTCGAAGTCGGCATTCTTCATGATGCGGCGGGGTAGCGCGGCACCGTTGCCGCGCACGACTGATCTGATCAAGGCTCTGTCCTATTCCTCGGCGTCGGCGGCGACGCCGGATTTCCTGTTTGCCTGCGCATTCGGGTTGCGCGCATGAAACAGATCGAGGTCGGCCTCGATCCGGTCAAGCAGATTGTTGCGGACCATGTCGTAGCCAAGCTCGATCGCCGCCGCGAAGCCATCCGAATCGGCGCCGCCATGGCTCTTCACCACGATGCCGTTCAAGCCCAGGAAGACGCCGCCATTGGAGCGGCCGACATCCATCTTCTCGCGCAGCCTGTCGAAGGCGCCCTTGGCGAAGACGTAGCCGATCTTGGCCATCAGCGTGCGGCTCATGGCGGCGCGCAGATAGCCGGCGATCTGCCTTGCCGTGCCCTCGGCGGTCTTGAGCGCGATGTTGCCGGCAAAGCCCTCGGTGACCACCACGTCGACCGTGCCCTTGCCGATATCGTCGCCTTCGACGAAGCCACGATAGTTCATCGAGGCCATGTTGGCCTCGCGCAGCATGCGGCCGGCCTCCTTGACCTCTTCCTGGCCCTTGATCTCCTCGACGCCGACATTGAGCAGGCCGACGCTCGGCCGCTCAATGCCGAACACCGAGCGCGCCATGCCGGTGCCCAGAATCGCGAAATCGATGAGCTGATGCGCGTCCGCGCCGATGGTGGCACCGACATCGAGCACCACGCTCTCGCCGCGCGTCGTCGGCCAGAGCGCGGCGATCGCCGGACGGTCGATGGTGGCCATGGTGCGCAGGCAGAATTTCGACATCGCCATCAGCGCGCCGGTGTTGCCGGCCGAGATACAGGCCTGCGCGCCGCCGTTCTTGACCGCTTCGACGGCCTTCCACATAGACGACTTCCAGCGGCCGTGGCGCAGCGCCTGGCTAGGCTTGTCGTCCATGCGCACGGCGATCTCGCAATGAACGAATTCGCTTACTTCGGCGAGTTTCGGAAACTTGGCGAGCTCGGGACGCACGACGTCCTCGCGGCCATAGATGACGAAGCGGATGTCAGGGCGGCGGATGGCGACAGTCATCAGCGCCGGGATGACCACGCTCGGTCCGTGATCGCCGCCCATGGCATCGATGGAAATCCTGATCACGTAGTGCTTTTCTCACGGTTTGCCTGGCTTGCGGCGGACGCCTGCCAAGGTAAGGGGGCTCGCGAAGGTTCGGCGAAAATAGCGGTTTTGGGCTGCCGCACAACCAACTTTTCCAAAATCCGGACCACTCTCAGGATTTTCCAAGCAGCGAACGCAGCTTTTTCTGGAATTCGCTTTCCTCAGGCTGATCGTCACCGCCGACGTCGAGCGAGGCTCCCGGCTTGCGCGGATAAGGGTCGATCGCCAGGCCGAAAAACTGCTCGGCCAATGCCCCGACGTCGATGATGTCGCCGGAAAACGTCTCAGGGCTGTCCGGCCCGTCGGCGTCGAGGATGATCTCGCCGCCGCCCTCGAAACCCTCGCGTCCGAGCTTCGACTGCTCGGGCAAGAACAGTGCCTCGACGGGCTCGTCGATATGCGCGGTTACCGGCTCCAGAGTGACGATACAGGCCTGCGTGATGTCGGCCTCGACGCGGCCGGTGACCTTGACGCCATTGCGCTTCCACGGGGCCACCAGCAGCTCGGCGCGGTAGCGTTCGACCGAAAGCAGTTCATATTCGGCTCCTTTGTCGCCAATGTCGCGCGGCTGCCGCAAAAGGGCCTGCCTGTGGTGGTCGAGGCCGACGAGCGCCAGCGCGAAGCGCTTGCCGGGTTGTGCGATTCTGCGTCTTTCATCCTGGCCTCCTCACGCGGCCCCGGCGGCCGGGAACGCGACCGTGCCAGCGGCGATCGAAACGGTCGGCTGCCCGGCGAGTTCTCGGCAGGCATGGCAAACATAGTCCGCCAAGAGCGGCGCCTGAGGCCAGGGGCCGGCGTCCGGCCTGACATTGCGGGCGAGCGCCGACGCCAGCGCCAACCGGTCGTCTTGCTCGAGAGCATCGTCATAAGCGGCGGTGCGGCCGTAAAACATCTTTGCCAGCTTCTTCATGCGTTTGGGCACGCCGACATCGCTGGTGCCAAGTTCGCGCAGCGAATGCTCGACATCCAGGAAGAACTCGTCGATCAGCACTTGCGCGACCTCGGCCGCCACGCCTTGCTCGCCGCGCAGCCGGTGCTGGATGAGATACATGTGCAGCGACAGCATCTCGAAGCGGCCGAGCGGCGTATCCGGCACATTCCAGTCGGAATAAAACACCGTTTGCCGCGCCGCCGCCACGATTTGTGCGTAGAGCGCCTCGGTGATAGCGCGGTTGGCATTGCGTTCGCGGCCAAAAAGGCGCTGGAACATTGAGGGCGGTCTCCCGGGGACCTGTTGTTTGATTTGGCCTTGTTGCATCGGCATGCAAGCTGGTTTACCGGTTTTGCGGCCCAGCGCAAGTTGCGGGGATATGATGGAGAAGTGTTGTTGGGTGCGCTGAAATTCAAGTCGTTCTTTGCGCCCGCCCCAGTGGGCGTGGCCTCGCTGCTGGTGCTGGTATCAGCGCTTTCCGCCTGCAACTCGTCCAAGATGTTCGGTGATCTCCATCCAAGCGAGACCCTGACGAAAGGCTACGTCATCGACCAGCAGGCGATCGATTCGGTGCCGGTCGGATCGAGCCGCGAACAAGTGCTTTTGGCGCTTGGCACGCCGTCGACGACGGCTACCTTCGACAACGAGGCCTTCTACTACATCTCGCAGACGCGCAAGCGCTACGTCGCCTTCGACAACCCTCACATCATCGACCAGCATGTGCTGGCGGTCTATTTCGGCGCCGACGGCCGCGTCACCCAGATCGCCAATTACGGGCTCAAGGACGGCAAGATCTTCGACTTCATCTCGAGGACCACGCCGACCGGCGGCAAGGACCAGAACTTCCTCAGCCAGGTCATCAATGGCGCGGCGAAGTTGGCCCCAGGCATCCCGGGCGGCGGCGGCGGCACGCCCTGAGTTCGCTCGCCCGGCAAGCTGGATTTGCAAGGACCCGTCAGTTGGCGGGTCTTTTCTTGCCGGCAGGCGGCAAACCGCTCGCTTGCTTATGCTCGTGCGGCCCCGTATGACGTTGCGCGATTTGCGGGGGGGCTGGATATGAGCGATAACGATCGTACTGTGCCGCAAGGCTGGATTGCGACGGGCACGCCCGACCGGCAGACCGTGACAGCCGACTGGCTTGTCGCCGACACGCCGACGATCGATGGCGTCACGTTCAAGGAAATCAGATCTGTCGCGACTTCGACCGGTTATCTCACCGAGGTCTTTCGCGAAGAATGGGGTCTGGACAGCCTTCCCGTCGGGCAGGTCTTCCAGCGCACTCTGTATCCCGGCGCGGTGACGGGATGGCATGCTCACGGCGTCACAACCGACCGGCTTTTTTGCTCGATAGGTAGCGTGCGGATTTCGCTGTTCGACGGCCGCAAGGCCTCACCGACATTCGGCGCGGTCTGGCACAAGATCGTCGGGGCGCTCAGGCCCGCCATCGTCATCATTCCGCCCGGCATCTGGCACGGCGTCGTCTCGCTCGGGCCGGAGACCGCTTTGCTGCTCAATCTCGTCGACAAGGCCTACGCCTATGACGCGCCCGATCACTGGCGACTGCCGCCCGATACCGAACACATCCCCTACAAGCTGGTGTAGCGTGGAACGGGCTGGCCAGCGCGCGCCAAGTGGACCGATCGAACCGCTGGTCTCGGTCGTCATAGCGACGCACAATCGTCCGGCGGTCCTGCATCAAACATTGAAGAGCCTCGTGGGTCAGACCCTGCAGGACTGGGAAGCCATCGTCATCGGCGACGCGTGCCGGTCGGACACCGCGGCCACGGTAGCCGCCTTCGACGATGCCCGCATCTCCTATATCGATCTTCCCGTGAACTTCGGCGAGCAATCGGGGCCGAACAATATCGGCTTTGCCAGAGCACGCGGCCGTTTCGTTGCCATATTGAACCATGACGACCTCTGGTTTCCGGATCATCTGGCATCCATGAGCGGCTGGATCGACGCCACCGGAGCCGATGTGGTGATCGCCAGGGGTGCGGTCATCGAGTCGGCCGCGAGCAATGGTACCAGGAATATGATCCTCGGGATGGGACTGGGCGGCTTCTATGACCCCGTCATCACAGTCGGATTTGGCTCGGCGCAAATGATCCGACGGACGTCACTGCCAAGGCTTGGGCCATGGCGCCCGGCCAGCCGGTGCGTCTGCGAGAGTTCCCAGGACTGGCTGTTCCGTGCCTGGCGCAAGGGCGCGGTGATCGCAACGATGCCGCATCTGACCGTGCTCATGCTGCATTCGGGCAAGCGCGAAGGCAGCTATGCGCGAGACTCGGCGCGCGAGCAGGAAGAACTGATGGACGCGATGAACGCGCCAGACGCGTTGCGCGTCAAGATTCTCGACAACGCCGAGGAACCTACTCCCCTCAAGCGCTCGCGCTACCTCAAACGCAGGCTTCTGGCTATCCTTGGCATACATCCGCGGGCGCGTTCCTTCCGCCGCCAATATCGCCGCGGTGCCTTCATTGTCATGCTGCGCCAGAGACGCGGCTTGCCGCCAATGCCCGAGCGAGAACCGGACGCCGCTGAGTTGCTGGCCCGCTATCGCCATGGCAGCGAAAAACCGGAAGCGAGCTGAGTACCGCTGGGATGCGGAATGCATGAAGGATGTCATGGCGAAAAACAAAGCCCGCGGGATCGCTCCCGCGGGCTTTGTCCTGGAATAGCCGCCGCGATCAGCCGTGCGCGAGCACGGCAAGCAGAAGCAGCGCCACGATGTTGGTGATCTTGATCGCCGGGTTGACGGCCGGGCCAGCGGTATCCTTGTAGGGATCGCCGACGGTGTCGCCGGTGACCGAGGCCTTGTGCGCCTCGGAGCCCTTCAGGTGCTTGACGCCGTCCTTGTCGGTGAAGCCGTCCTCGAACGACTTCTTGGCGTTGTCCCAGGCGCCGCCGCCGGAGGTCATCGAGATGGCGACGAAGAGGCCGTTGACGATGACGCCGAGCAGCGAGGCGCCGAGCGCCGCGAAGGCCGAGGCCTTCGAGCCCGAGATCAGAAGCACGCCGAAATAGACGACGAGCGGCGCCAGCACCGGGAGCAGCGACGGGATGATCATTTCGCGGATCGCAGCCTTGGTCAGCAGGTCAACCGCACGCGCGTAGTTCGGCTTCGAGGTGCCGGCCATGATGCCCGGGTCTTCCCGGAACTGCCTGCGTACCTCTTCGACAATCGAGCCGGCCGCGCGGCCGACGGCCGTCATGGCGATGCCGCCGAAGAGATAGGGGATCAGGCCGCCGAAGATCAGGCCGGCGACGACATAAGGGTTGGAGAGGTCGAAGGAGACCTCGCCCATGCCTTGGAAGTAAGGGAACTTGTCGCCGTTGGCGGCAAAGAACTTCAGGTCGTTCGAGTAGGCCGCGAACAGCACCAGGGCGCCCAGGCCGGCGGAGCCGATGGCATAGCCCTTGGTGACCGCCTTGGTGGTGTTGCCGACAGCGTCGAGCGCATCGGTGGAGTGCCGCACTTCCTTGGGCAGGCCAGCCATTTCGGCTATGCCGCCGGCGTTGTCGGTAACCGGACCAAAGGCGTCGAGCGCCACTATCATACCGGCAAGGCCAAGCATCGTGGTGACGGCGATCGCCGTGCCGAACAAGCCGCCGAGCTGGTAGGTGGCGATGATGCCGCCGACGATGACGATCGCCGGCAGCGCGGTCGATTCCAGCGAGACCGCGAGGCCCTGGATGACGTTGGTGCCATGGCCGGTCACCGAAGCCTGCGCGATCGAGTTCACCGGGCGTTTGTTGGTGCCGGTGTAGTATTCGGTGATCACCACGATGAGACCGGTCACAGCCAAGCCGATCAGGCCGCAGATGAACAGGTTCTTGCCGGTGACCGCCATGCCGGCGACAGTGCCGACCTCGCCCCAGCCGACCGTGGCCGAGGTGGCGAAGCCGAGACCGACGATCGACAGCAGGCCGGTGACGATCAGGCCCTTGTAGAGCGCGCCCATGATCGAGCCGTTGGAACCAAGCTTGACGAAGAAGGTGCCGACGATCGAGGTCAGGATGCAGGCTCCGCAAATGGCCAGCGGATAGAGCATCGCCGCGCCCAGCACGGCCGTACCGCCGAAGAAGATGGAGGCCAGAACCATGGTGGCGACGACGGTCACCGCGTAGGTCTCGAAAAGGTCGGCGGCCATGCCGGCGCAGTCGCCGACATTGTCGCCGACATTGTCGGCGATCGTGGCCGGATTGCGCGGATCGTCTTCCGGTATGCCTGCCTCGACTTTGCCGACGAGGTCGCCGCCGACGTCGGCGCCTTTGGTGAAGATGCCGCCGCCGAGACGGGCGAAGATCGAGATCAGCGAAGCGCCGAAACCGAGCGAAACCAGCGCGTCGATGACGACGCGGTCATTCGGTTGCAGGCCCATCGGGCCGGTCAGGATGGCGTAGTAGATCGAGACGCCGAGCAGTGCGAGACCTGCGACCAGCAGGCCGGTGATGGCGCCGGACTTGAAGGCTATGTCGAGGCCGGCGGCGAGGCTGTTCGACGCGGCCTGCGCGGTTCGCACATTGGCGCGCACCGAGACATGCATGCCGATGAAGCCGGCGGAGCCCGAAAGCACGGCGCCGATCAGGAAACCGATCGCGGAGGTGATGGAGAGCAGCCACCAGGCAAGCAGAAGCACGACGATGCCGACGATGGCGATGGTCGTGTACTGGCGCGCCAGATAGGCCTGCGCACCCTCGCGGATGGCGGCGGAGATTTCCTGCATGCGCTGACTGCCCTGATCGGACGCAAGGACCGAACGTGTCGCCCAGATGGCGTACAGAACTGACAGCAAGCCGCAGGCGATGACGGCGGTAATGATGGTCATTGCCGGATTTTCCTCGATTGTTGGCCCAAAAGAACCCCTCCCTGGGCCGTTGGAACGGGAGACGAATTGCCGGCAGTCGGAATTCGCCCCTTCGCTGGCGTGTATGCGAAACAGGGTTCGGAACGTCAAGATATTGTTCGGTTTTTGCCCTGCTTTCACCCGAAAGACGGAGTCGGCAACAGCGGCGCCCGCGCAGACCTGGAATTAGATCGATTGAAAATGACGCAGGGGCATCATCCGCAGAACTATTCCGTCCCCTGCCCCATCCGGCGAGCGGCGTAGCGTTCGATCGCCGACAGGCCGTCATAGATCAGCACCGCAAGCGCGGCGACGATCAGGCCGCCCTGCAGAACAAAGGCAAGGTTGTTCGAGATCAGACCGGCGATGATCACCTCGCCCAATGTCTTGGCTGCAACCGTCGATCCGATGGTTGCGGTGGCGAGGCTGATGACGACCGAAAGCCGGATGCCGCCGAGGATCACCGGGGCGCTGAGCGGCAGCTCGACCTTCATCAGCCGCTGCCAGCCGGTCATGCCGGCGCCGCGCGCCGCTTCCATCACGTTGCCGGGCAGCGTGGTGAGCGCCGTCAAGGCATTCTCGAAGATCGGCAGCAGCCCGTACAGGAAGAGCGCGATCAGCGTCGGCTTCTCGCCGAAACCGACCGCCGGCACGGCGAGCGCCAGCACCGCCACGGGTGGAAAGGTCTGGCCAATATTGACCAGGCTGCGCGACAAAGGCAGGAACTCGGCGCCGGCCGGTCTTGTGACCAGGATGGCGAGCGCCACCGCGACGATCGTCGCCGCCAGCGTCGCGACCAGCACGGTCCGCAGATGCTGCAGCGTTAGCGCCAGCAGGCTGCCCTGATTGTAGATCGCCGGCGCGCCGTTCTCGGTCAGGGGTCTCAGCAGCGGCTCGAACCAGTTGGGGCTGGTGATGAAGACCACCAGCAGCACCAGCACGGCCAGCCTTAGCAGCGCGGGCAGCCAGACCTTCATTGCGGCCTCGCCGCGCGTTTCACCAGCCCTTCGACGGTGATGCGGCCGAGTTGCTTGCCATCGGCGTCTTTCACAGGCAGCGCAGGGCGGCCCGACCACAGAAGCTCGGCCAGCGCGTCGCGCTGCGTTGCGTCGCCTGGGATAGCCTCGCCCTCGGCGCCGCCCGGCTCCACGACATCGCGCACGTGGCCGAGCGACAGCAGCCGGAACGGCCTTTCGCTGGCGCCGACCAATGTCTCGACGAAGCCGCTCGCCGGCCTGGCCAGGATCTCCGCCGGCTTTGCGTATTGCACCAGCTTGCCGGCGTCCATGACCGCGATCTTGTCGCCCATATGCACCGCCTCTTCCATGTCGTGGGTGACGAGGATGATCGTGGTGCCGAAGCGCCTCTGGATCGCCAGCAAGTCCTCCTGCGCCTTGGTGCGGATGATCGGGTCGAGCGCGCCGAAGGGTTCGTCCATCAATAGCACATTGGGCTCGGCGGCAAGCGCGCGGGCGACGCCGACGCGCTGCTGCTGCCCGCCGGAAAGCTCATGCGGGTAGCGCGGACCATAAGCCTGGGGATCGAGCTGGTAGAGCGTCATCAGCTCGTCGACACGCGCCTTGATGCGATCCCTGTCCCAACCGAGCAGCAGCGGCACGGTGGCGATGTTCTGCGCCACCGTGCGATGTGGAAACAGACCGTGCCCCTGGATCGCGTAGCCGATACTGCGCCGCAGCTGGTAGCCGGGCACGGATCGGTTGTCGGCGCCGTCGAGCTTGATGACACCCGAGCTCGGCTCGACCAGACGATTGATCATCCTGAGCAGCGTCGTCTTGCCGGATCCTGATGTGCCGACGATGGTGGCGATGGTCCGAGGTTCGATGACCATCGAAACATCGTCGACCACAGTCGTCTCGTCATAACGCTTGGTGATGCCTTCGATCTCGATCATGCCGTTTCAACTACCCTGCGCTTGTTGGCGGTCATCTCGATGACCGCGTCGAGGACGATCGCCGCTGCAAAGGCCAGCGCGACGGTGGGCAGCGCGCCGAGCAGCACGAGATCCATCGCCGTCTGGCCGACACCCTGAAAAACAAACACGCCGAAGCCACCGCCGCCGATCAGCGCGGCAATGGTGGCAAGGCCGATGTTCTGCACCAGCACGATGCGGATGCCGGTCAGGATCACCGGGAAGGCGAGCGGAAACTCGACATCGAACAGGCGCTGGCGATCGGTCATGCCCATGCCGCGCGCGGCGTCGTTGGCGGCGCGTGGCACGCCGGCAAGGCCGACCACGGTATTGGCCACCACCGGCAGCAGCGAATAGAGGAAGAGCGCAACAAAGGCCGGCGCGGTGCCGATACCCCTGATGCCGATCGCAGCGGCGCCAGGCACGTGGACGGCGATCCAGCCAAGCGGGGCGATCAGCAGGCCGAACAGCGCGATCGACGGAATGGTCTGGATGATGTTGAGCACATTGAGGACCCCCGCCCGCAGGTTCTCGACGCGATGGCAAAGGATGCCGAGCGGAATGCCGACGACCACCGCGCCGGCCAGCGAGCCAAGCGCCAGCGTGAGGTGCTTGGAAGTTTCGGCCCAGAAACTGTCGGCGCGGCTGGCATATTCCTTGAGGATGGAAAGGCTGTCCCAGCTTCCAGAGACGAGCAGAGCGGCGATGGCGAGCGCTGCGACGACCAGAACGCCAACGCGCGCCCAGGGCGACAGGTTGAGCCGGGTCAGCACGTCGGCCAGGAGCAATGTGAAGGCAAAGATCAGCAGCCAGAAACCGGAGGCCGGGGCGACGCGGGCAAAGGTGTTGCCAGCGGGTGTCAGGAAACTGCCGGCGACGCCAATCAGCACCACCAAAGCGACCAGCGCCACGACGCTGGCGGCCAGCCTGAGAACAAGCGGCGTCCTGAGCAGCGCAATGATGGCGCCGGCCATCACTATCGCCAGCAAAAGCACGCCAAGCGCGGGCGGCAACGCTTCGAGAACCGGGCGCGCCTGTCCGGGCACGATGCGGTTGGCGCGGAACGTGGCGAAGGGCGCCGCCAAGGCAGCGTAGGCCACGATCGCGGCGATGACCACGCCGAGCTTGTCGAAGCGCAGGGTCATGATACGGGCTTGCGCGAGGCGCCCCCCTCTGGCCTACCGGCCATCTCCCCCTCTAGGGGGAAGATCAGATGTCGCGCTCGCTTTCGCCAATCACCTAGAGTGGAGAAGAAGGCACGAGGCAACAGCTGCCAATCTCCCCCCTTTGGGGGGAGATGTCCGGCAGGACAGAGGGGGGTGCCTCGCACCGGCATCGCGCTTTTCAGGCTGGGCTTATTACTTCAAGAAGGCGTTCTTCTTTAGGAAATCCTCCGCCACGCCCTTCGCCGGTTCGCCGCCCAGCTGGACGCGGCCGTTGAGCTCCTGCAGCGTGACGAGGTCGAGCTTGGCAAAGACCGGCTTCAACAGCGCCTCGATTTCCGGATGCTGCTTGAGGACCTCTTCGCGAATGATCGGCGCGGGCTGGTAGACCGGCTGCACGCCCTTGTCGTCCTGGAGCACGATGAGGCCGGAAGGCTGGATGCCGCCATCGGTGCCGTAGACCATGGCGGCGTTGGCGCCGTTGGTCTGGTTGGCGGCCGCCGCGATGGTGGCCGCGGTGTCGCCGCCGGAGAGCGTGATCAGCTGGTCGGGCTTCAGCGTGAAGCCATAGGTCGTCTGGAAAGCGGGAAGCGCCGCTGCCGAATTGACGAACTCGGCGGAAGCGGCGAGCACCACCTTGCCGCCGCCGGCGACATATTTGCCGAAGTCCGACAGCGTGGCGAGCTTGTTCTCGTCCGCCACTTCCTTGCGCACCGCGATCGCCCAGGTGTTGTTGGCCGGCGACGGCGACAGCCAGACGATCTTGTTGGCGTCAAAGTCGAGCTTCTTGGCGGTTTCATAGCCCTTGGCGGCATCCTTCCAGACGGGGTCATCGGCCTTCTGGAAGAAGAAGGCGGCATTGCCGGTGTATTCGGGATAGATGTCGATCTCGCCGGCGGTGATTGCCTTGCGCACCACGGGCGTCGCGCCGAGCTGGATGCGGTCCGTCGTCTTGATGTTGTTGGCGTTGAGGACCAACTGGATGATGTTGCCCAGCACCCCGCCTTCCGTGTCGATCTTGGAAGACACCACCACCTCGGCATTCGCCGAAGCTGTCACGATGCCGAGCGCTATCGTCGCGAAAGCGAGCTTTCTGATTGAAAACATTGTGGAAATCCCTTGCTGTGAACCGATCAATCGGTGGCCGCATATGAGCACGGCTTCAACGGCCAGTCGGGGCATACGGTTTCATAGCTAGGGGGACACGCGCAATAATTTTGTTCCCCGCGCGCGGCAGGTGCCGGGCCGGTCCCGACAGCGTAATGTTAGTTGCTGGTGCGCAAGCCCGGCAGCTTCAGCGTGCCGAGCGCGACAAAACACAGCAGGACGACCGGGAACACGATCCAGTTCAGCATGGTCCAGCCCCAGGCATTGTAGATCGCGCCCGACATCAGCGAGGAGAATGCGACGGAGCCGAAAAGGACGAAGTCGTGGAAACCCTGCACCTTGCTCTTCTCGGAAGGCCGGTAGCTCGCGGCAACCATTGCGGTGGCGCCGATGAAACTGAAATTCCAACCGAGCCCGAGCAGGATCAGCGCCGTCCAGAACTGCCACAGCGCCAGGCCGGAAAGCGCCACGGCGGCGCAGCCGACAAGCAGGACGAGGCCGGTCGCGACGATCCGCGCGGCGCCGAAGCGATGGATCAGCGAACCGGTGAAGAAGCTTGGCCCGAACATCGCCATGACATGCCAGGAAATGCCAAGCGTCGCATTGTCTTCCGACAAGCCGCAGCCGACCATGGCGAGCGGCGCGCCCGTCATGACGAAGCTCATCAGCGCGTAGCTGCCGACGGTGCAGAACAGCGCGGCGACGAAACGCGGCTGGGTGACGATTTCGGCCAGCGGCCGGGCATCGCCTGCAGCGATTTCAGCGACGCTGCTCGTCCGCGAGGAAACGCGCAGGAAAGACAGGATGAGCGCGCCAACCGCCGCCAGGGGCAGGATCGAGGCGAAGGATCCCGCGAACATCACCGGGGCCAGCAATTCGCGCGTGTAGATGACGATCTGTGGGCCGAGTATGGCGGTGATGATGCCGCCCGCCAGCACGAAGGAGATGGCGCGCGCCTTGAACTCGGGCGGCGCGTTGTCGGCGGCGGCGAAGCGGAACTGCTGGACGAAAGCGCCGCCGGCGCCGATGACGCAGAGGCCGAGGGCAAACAGCCAGAAGCTCGCCTGGAAGAGCGCCAGCGTCGCGATCAGGCCGCCGAGCGCCGTGACGATCGTGCCGGTCATGAAGCCGCCACGGTGACCGAGCCGGCGAATGAGGGCGGCCGCCGGCAAGGCGCCAAGCGCCACGCCGAGATTGAAACCGGTGACCGGCGCCGTCGCCAGCGACTTGTCGGGGCCAAGCAGATATTGACCGGCAAGCGCGCCGAGCGAAATGGCGATCGGGGCGGCCGAACCGACGATCGCCTGCGCGGCGGCAAGCAGCACCGCGGTGCGACGCCCTTCCCTGCCGGTCTCGGCGAGCGCGGCGGCCGCGGCCGTCACGAAGCGTCCTTGCCACGCCCCTCGCCGCGAACCCGGCGCGAGACGCGATCGAGAACGGCGTTCACCAGCTTCGGCTCGTCTTCCTCGTAAAAAGCCTTTGCGATGTCGACATATTCGGAGACGATCACGGCCACCGGCACGTCCTCGCGCTTCATCAATTCATAGACGCCGGCGCGCAGGATGGCGCGCAGCGTCGAATCCAGTCGCGACAGCGGCCAATCCTCGGTGAGCGCCTGGCGGATGACAGGATCGATGGTCTTCTGGTTTTCGACGACGCCGGTCAGGATGGCGCGGAACCATTGCGCGTCGGCCTCGCGATAGAGCGCGCCGTCGACTTCCTTGCCGAGGCGAAAGGTTTCGTATTCGGCCGTAGTCTCGAAGACGCCGCTGCCGGCCACATCCATCTGGTAGAGCGCCTGGACGGCGGCAAGACGGGCGGCGCCGCGCTTGTTGGCGTGGCGCACCGCTCCGGTTGAGGCAGGTTCGGTCACGATTGCGCTCCGAATTTCTCTTTGAGCGCGATCATGGTCAGCGCCGCGCGTGCCGCGAAGCCGCCCTTGTCGCCTTCCGTTTTCCGCGCGCGCGCCCATGCCTGCGCGTCGTTCTCGGTGGTCAGGATACCGTTGCCGATCGCGACCGCTTCCTGCACCGAAAGGTCCATCAGCGCGCGGCTCGATTCGTTGGCGACGATGTCGAAATGATAGGTGTCGCCGCGGATGATGGTGCCGAGCGCGACGAAACCGTCGTAATGCGTGCCGCCTTCGGCAGCGCCATCGAGGGCGAAGCATATCACGGCGGGGACTTCCAGCGAACCGGGAACCGTGACGACGTCATAGGTGGCGCCCGCCTCGTCGAGCGCGCCAGTCGCGCCTTCGAGCAGCGCGTCGGCGAGATCGTCGTGGAAGCGCGCTTCGACAATGAGCAGATGCGCCTTCGCCTTCGGACGAATGAACGCTTTGCCGTGTTGGGATCTGCCAGCCATAAAAGTCTCCGGGGGGTTGCCGGTGACTTAGGCCGAAGCCGGGTTGATCGCAAGCGGAAGATTGCTGCAGTCAGACGCCAGCAGCCTGACGATAGCGAAGCACCGTATCCCTTAGACGATCGTTCACCGGCTGCGGATTGGTCAGCGCTGCAACGAAAACCTTGCGATCGTTGACCGACAGATTGAGGCCGGGCGCGTCCTTGACGTGGGGGTTTTCTCGGTGACCGGAGCCAATTTCGTCTTTGGTCATCAAAGCCCCTCTTTCGCCGCCTCGGCCAGCCGCGCGGCGTAGCGGGCCATGGTGTCGATCTCGAGGTTGACACGATCGCCCACCTGGCGTTCGCCCCAGGTGGTGACGCTCAGGGAATGATGGATCAAAAGCACGTCGAAACGGGCGCCTTCGACCTTGTTGACGGTGAGCGAGGTGCCGTCCAGCGCGATCGAGCCCTTCGGCGCGATGAATTTCGCCAGATGGCGTGGCGCTTCCAGCGTGAAGCGGACGGCATCGCCCTCCTCCTTGCGCTCGACGATCTCGGCGGTGCCGTCGACATGGCCGGAAACTATGTGGCCGCCGAGCTCGTCGCCCAGCTTCAGCGCCCGTTCGAGATTGATCCTGGTGCCGGATTTCCAGTTCGATGCGGTGGTCAGCCTGAGCGCTTCCTCCCACGCCTCGACCTCGAACCAGCGCGCGTTCGCGCCATGCTCGGGCAGAGCCGTGACCGTGAGACAGACACCGCCGCAGGAGATCGAGGCGCCGATCGCGATGGTCTCGGGGTCATAAGCGGTGTCGATGCGCAGGCCAACGCCTTCGCTCAGAGGCTTCACCGCGGCAACGGTGCCGACGTCCGTGACAATCCCTGTAAACATCAGAAATCCCTCATCCACTCGGCGTAGCTGTCCTCGCCGAAGCGCATCTCGCGCAGTTTGCGGAACCCCGCGGGGATATTGCCGGCGTCGATGGGCGAGGCAATGCCACCCACGCCGATCGCATCCGGCCCCTGGAACAGGACGATGCGGTCGACGAGGTCTTCGTCCAGGAAGGCCCTCGCGACCTGGGCGCCGCCTTCGACCAGCACGCTCGCCATGCCGAGCGCGGCAAGGTCCTCGAGCAATTCCGGCAGGGCGACGACGCCGCCATATGTCTCGGTGCCGATGAAACGCACGCCGGTGCGTTCGAGCGCCGCTCGCCGATGAGGGTCGGCTTCGAGGCAGGCCGCAACATAGAGCGGCACGCGATCGACGCCGGACACCAGCTTGGACGTCTCCGGCAGCCGGATCTGTCGATCGAGAATGATGCGCGCCGGCGAGCGGTTCTCAAGTCCCGGCAGGCGCACGGTCAGCGCTGGGTCGTCCTCGAGCGCGGTACCGATGCCGACCAGGATGGCGTCGGCCTCGGCGCGCATCAGATAGACCTCGCGCCGCGCGATCTCGCCGGTGATGGCAACCTGCCCGGCACCTTTCCTGCCGATCTTGCCGTCGCTCGAAAGCGCAAGCTTCAAGGTCACTTCCGGGCGCTTCTTCAGAGACCTGATCAGATAGCCGGCCATCTGTTCGGCTGCCTCGGCGGCCAGCACCTTCTCCACCACCTCGACACCGGCAGCGCGCAGGATGGCGTAGCCCTTGCCAGAGACGCGCGGATCGGGGTCGCTCGCCGCGCCGACGACACGCGCAATGCCGGCATTGACCAGCGCGTTGGCGCAAGGCGGCGTGCGGCCGTGATGGGCGCAAGGCTCCAGCGTGACATAGGCGGTGGCGCCGCGCGCCAGTTCGCCGGCCTCGGCCAGCGCCTCGGTCTCGGCATGCGGGCGGCCGCCGACGGCGGTGACGCCTGTGCCCACGATCATCGGACCGGCGCCGTCGTCGCGCACGATGATGGTGCCGACGGAGGGGTTGGTCGACGTGCGGCCGGCATTGCGGCGCGACAGCCTGATGGCCGCGGCCATGAAACGGCGATCAAGGGCCGCCTGCGCGGCCTCGTTCCGTCGCGGTCCCGCCATGATCAGCCCGCGTCCTCTTCGGTCTTTTCCTCGTCGCCCTTCAATTCGCCCAGCAGCTCGTGGAAATCCCTGGCCTCGCGGAAATTGCGGTAGACCGAGGCGAAGCGGACATAAGCAACGTCGTCCAGCGATTTCAGCGCCTCCATGACCAGCCGGCCGACCTCGCCTGAAGCGACTTCGGTTTCGCCCGAGCTTTCGAGCTGGCGCACGATGCCGGTCACGGCGCGGTCGATGCGCTCAGGATCGACATTGCGCTTGCGCACCGCGATCTCGACGGAGCGCAGCAGCTTGTCGCGGTCGAACGGCACCTTGCGGCCGGACTTCTTGACGACGACCAGATCGCGCAGTTGGACGCGTTCGAACGTGGTGAAACGGCCGCCGCAATCGGGACAGACGCGGCGCCTGCGGATTGCAGCGCCGTCCTCGGCGGGACGCGAATCCTTCACCTGCGTATCTTCGGACTGGCAATAAGGGCAGCGCATAGCAAGCCTTCGGTTGGCGATTCTCAGGTGGCGGAAGGCTTAGTGTCTTTTGCCGCAATGGCAAAGCGCAGAGCCCTCGTATCAGAGATAGCGAGCCGCAGGCACAATTGCCAGCGCCCTCCCCCGACGGCCAACTGCTTCAGGGCGCGACGTCCTTGGTCGGAAACCCGCATGACGTGCCGAGATTGCGATAGGCCTTGGTAAAGCCATCCATCGGGATGCTGGCGACGGCCTGCTTGCCGAAAGTCACATCGAGCGAGGTAACCTTGCGCATGGCCCGCAGCAAGGCAAGGCTGGTCTTGGCCTCATTGTCGACCATCCAACTGGGTCGACCACCGGCCGCCGCGATGGAGGTTACCGTCGCGGCAACCTTCACCCCGGGATCGCCGAAGGTCGCGGCTATCTTGCTGCCGGTCGGCAGGGTCTTGTTGTCGACGATGAGCATGATGGCCGGGTACGCATCAGGCGGCAGCGCGTCGCCAGTCGAGATCGACATCGTCAGAGAGCCCGCATTGCCGAGGCTGTCGACGAAAGCGGTCGAGGCGGCGCAGGTCTTATGCGCATCCTGCCCGGTATCGAGCGTGTCGATGATGGTGGTCCACCTGCCGAAGCTGTTGGTGACCGGCATATCGGCATTGGGCTGGGAGTTTTCCTGCGCGACCGCGCCGGCCATCGCGAAAGCGGTCAGCGGGCCAGACAGTGCGACGGCGGCAAGACGGAAAGTGCGCATCATCAAGTCTCCGGTAAGCCGCGCCGCCTACCGGGGAGCGGCGCGAAGCGTGAGGATAAAAGATGACGCGCGGCGCCCAGTCAACCGAGAGGGTCAACCGAGATAGGGGTAGAGCGGGAAGCGATCCGTCAGCGCCGTGACCTTGGCCTTCACCGCGGCCTCGACCGCACCATTGCCCTCGTCGGAATTCGCCACCTTCAGCCCGTCCAGCACCTCGGCGATCAGCTTGCCGATCTCGCGGAACTCGGCCTGGCCGAAGCCGCGCGTGGTACCGGCAGGCGTGCCGAGACGCACGCCGGAGGTGACGAAAGGCTTTTCAGGATCGAACGGGATGCCGTTCTTGTTGCAGGTGATGTTGGCGCGGCCAAGTGCTGCTTCCGCGCGCTTGCCGGTCGCGTTCTTCGGCCTGAGGTCGACCAGCATCAAATGGTTGTCGGTGCCGCCCGAGACGATATCGAGGCCGGTCTCCTGCAGGCTCGAGGCCAGCGCCTTGGCGTTGGCGACTATGCTTTCGGCATAGGCCTTGAAGCTTGGCTTCAGCGCTTCGCCGAGCGCCACCGCCTTGGCGGCGATGACATGCATCAGCGGACCGCCCTGCAGGCCGGGGAAAACGGCCGAATTCATCTTCTTGGCGATTTCCTCGTCATTGCACAGGATCATGCCACCGCGCGGACCGCGCAGCGACTTGTGGGTCGTCGTCGTCACGACATGGGCATGGGGCAGCGGCGAGGGATGCATGCCGCCGGCGACGAGGCCTGCGATATGCGCCATATCGACCATGAGATAAGCGCCGACCGCGTCGGCGATCTCGCGGAAACGCTTCCAGTCCCAGACGCGCGAATAGGCGGTGCCGCCAGCCAGGATCAGCTTGGGCTTGGTCTCATGCGCGGTCTTCTCGATGGCGTCCATGTCGAGCAGGTGATCGTCCTTGCGAACGCCGTAGGAGACGACCTTGAACCACTTGCCGCTCATGTTGACCGGCGAGCCGTGGGTGAGATGGCCGCCCGAATTCAGGTCGAGGCCCATGAAGGTGTCGCCGGGCTGCAGCAGCGCCAGGAACACCGCCTGGTTCATCTGGCTGCCGGAGTTCGGCTGGACGTTGGCGAAGTTGCAGCCGAACAGCCTTTTGGCGCGTTCGATGGCCAGTTCCTCGGCCACATCGACGAACTGGCAGCCGCCATAGTAGCGCTTGCCCGGATAGCCCTCGGCATATTTGTTGGTCATAATCGAGCCCTGCGCTTCCAGCACGGCGCGCGAAACGATGTTTTCGGAAGCGATCAGCTCGATCTCATGGCGCTGGCGGCCAAGCTCGTTGCGGATGGCGCCGAAGATTTCCGGATCGGCGTCGGCAAGCGTGGTCTCGAAGAAGGATTCGAATTTGCTGGTGGCTGCCGCTGCGTTTGACATGGCTTGCTTTCCCTTGGGGCCGGAGGTCTGCGAGGTCGCCGCGCCATTAACACAGTTGTTTGGGACTCGCCACGTTTGCGGCGCGAAATTTGCTGGCCGGTTTGCGGCAACAATGGCTCGCCGACGCTATTGGCGCGGTGCGCGGCCCCTGAGGATCGCTTCGGAGAAGGTGATCTCGGTAAACAGCTTGCGTGCCGTGTGGTCATTGATGTCGCCGCGGCGGAGCATGGCCTGCAGCTCGGCGCGCTCGGCCTGGATGCCGGCAAGCCTGAGTTCGATCTCGATCCGGCCGGATTCGCGGGCTTCGGCGCGGGTTTCGTCGGCGCCGTCGGACAAAGAGATGCGCCGCCGGTAGATGGATGCGACGCTCTCGGCGATCGCGAGCTTCATCCCTGCCGCCTCTCCTTCGTTGCCGTCGCTGGCGAAGCTTTCGATCCTGGCGATAGCCGCCTTGGCGGCACCAACCCTGGCCCGGCGCTCCTCGGCGGCGCCCGGGTGCTCGCCAGGCTCGACGAGGCCGCGCGCAACCGCCGGCAAGGCCAGGCTGGCTATCGCCAGCGAGCAGATGATGACGCCGGCGGCCAGGAAGATCACGACATCGCGGGCCGGAAAGGGCGAGCCGTCCTGCAAGGTAAACGGCAGGGACAGGATGCCGGCGAGGGTGACTGCACCGCGCACGCCCGCGATCGAACCGGCGAGCCTGACGCGAAAGCCAAAGGGTTCGGCCTTGCGCTTGCCAAGCCGTGCGGCAAGCACGGAGCCCATGTCGCCGATCCAGATCCAGGCAAAGCGCAGGCCGATCAGGCAGAGCGTGAGCAACAGCACCGTCAATGCCGGCTCGAACAGCCAGTGACGGGTCGTCAGTTCCGGCGGCACCTTGCGGATGATGTCGGGCAGTTGCAGGCCGAGCAGGATGAAGAGCGAGCCGTTGAACATGAAGATCAGCATCGACCAGAGCGAGATCGTCTGGATGCGCGCCGACACCGCCATGTGGCGGACGATGCCTGAATATCCGGTCAGAAGGCCGGCCGTGACCGCCGCCAGAATGCCCGACGCGCCGAAATGCTCGGCGATCAGATAGGCGACGAACGGCAACAGGACCATGACCAGCACCTGCGCTTCGGCCGGTGTGCCGGTGATGCGGCCGAGGACCTGTAGCGACTTTGCGGCAATGAACAGCGCCGCGACGCCGGCGAGAATGCCGATCGCGATCGCAAAGAGGAAACCCAGCGATGCCGCGGCGAACGAAAAGCCGCCGGTCAGCGCCGCCGCGACCGTGAAGCGGAACATCACCAGGCCCGAGGCGTCGTTGAGCAGCGACTCGCCTTCCAATATGTGCATCAGCCGCGCCGGGACGACATTGCGATCGACGATCGAGGACACGGCGACCGCGTCGGTCGGCGACAGCACGGCGGCCAAAGCGAAAGCGACGGCCAACGGGATGCTCGGCACCAACCAGTGCAAGGCGTAGCCGAAACCGACGATGGTGAAGAAGACCAGCCCGATGGCGAGATCGAGGATCGGAGCGCGCAGCGCGATCAGCTCGCGCTTCGGCGCCGAGAAAGCATCGCCGAACAAAAGCGGCGGGATGAAAACAAGGAGAAACAGTTCCGGATCGACATCGACATGCAGGCCGCGCGCCGGCCACGCAAGGGCCGCGCCGATGGCGATCTGCAGCACCGGCAGCGGCACGCGCACCAGCCGCACCAGCGCGCCGGACAGCGTCACGAAGGCGAGCACGACGAGGATGAAAATGGCGACGTCCATGGCGCGATTCCGGGTCTCTGCCGACCATGCGCAATTGCCGGTGTCGCGTCCAGCCGGGCGGCTTCATGCAGGTGGCCGGCCTTCCTGCACCTCAGATTGGGCGCAGAGCACTGCCGGGACAATACAAAAAGGCCGCTACGAGAGCGGCCTTTTTTCTTTAAATACCAGCTGCTTACTGCGCGGAGCTGATCTGCAGCTCGCTGGCACCGTCGAGGCCGTAAATGTCGTCGCGGAACTGCACCACGCCCGGAGCGGTGGACCAGGCCGACAGATAGAGGAAGTGCACCGGCACCGGATTGACGACCTGGATCGGCGTGTTCTCGCCGGTCTTGATCGCCGCCTCGAAATGCTGGCGGTCCCAGCCGGGCGTGTCGCGCAGGATCCAGGTGACGAGGTCGCGCACGTTCTGGACGCGCACGCAGCCGGAGGAATCGAAACGCATCAGCTTGCCGAACAGGCTCTGCTGCGGCGTGTCGTGCATGTAGACGCCGTCCGGGCTCGGGAAGTTGATCTTGACCGAGGCCATGGCATTGTTGCCGCCCGGATCCTGGCGGAAACGGTATTTCGCGGCATCATCCGTCGACCAGTCGATGGTCATCGGATCGACCTCGCTGCCGTCAGGCGCGAACAGGCGGATGTGGCTGTCCTTGAGGTAGTTCGGATCCTTCCGCATGAGCGGAATGATGTCCTTGCGCACGATCGAGACCGGCGCGTTCCAGTACGGATTGACGATGATTTCGTTGATCTTCGAGTTCACGATCGGCGTCTGGCGGTCGATCTTGCCGACGATCGCCGTGTGGCGCAGCACCACGCGATCGTTCTCGACCGCTTCGACCTGGGCGCCGGGAATGTCGACCAGCACGTAACGGCTGCCGAGCGTGCCGGCCTTCTCCTTCAGGCGCTGCAGGTTGGTCTGCAGCTGGCCGAGCCGGATCTGCGCCGACACGTTCATCGCCGTATACGTGTATTTGCCCATGGAGCCATCGGCAGGCAAGCCGTGGCGGAGCTGGAAGCGCTTCACGGCCGAGTCGACATAGGAATCGAAGGCCGTCGAAATGCCGGCGCTTTGCGGCAGGTCGCCCGAGACCATCAGGCGCTTGCGCAGCGGAACGACATCCGGATCGTCGACGCCGAGCTGCAATTTCTTGGTCGCCGGAACCTGCTCCCAGCCACCCTGGGAGACGATGTTCTGGTACTGCGCCACCGCCTGCTCGGTGAAGGCGACGGTCTGCTGGCTGAAGATCGGCAGCGTCGAGGCGACCTTGTTGGTGTCGTTGGTGCGGGCGTCAAACTGGTCGTCCCAATTGCCGCGTGTCGAGGATTTCAGAATGTCCCCGATCACATCCTGCGCGCTGGCATGGCCGGCGACCATCGCGGCGGCGAGCGCGGAGGCTCCGGTGAGGAAGAAACGGCGGCTGGTTCTCATGGCAGACATTCTTGGCTAATCGCTCTCGCTTAATTCGCTTGCCGGGCGGCTTGTCCGCACTCTAGGGGTGGCAAACTTAACAATTCGCCAACCATGATCCGCATCACCGGCCGCCAGAACAGGCCGCCGCCGCGCAGGTTCCAAGGAGGGCAGGGCATAGGCCCGCAGCATCACCCACAATCCGCATCCACCGCGATTATGGCGGCAACGTGGCCTTGGGCCGCGATTTGCTTGTGGCGAGGAGATCATAGAAAAGGGACCGAGGCTTTTCTGCACCGGTGTCTTGATCTTATCTCCCGGCCCCTACTTCACACGCTTCGGGCTGAGCGCTTTGAAAAAGGACCGGCGCGCTTTGGCACCAGCCCTTTGACACTTATTTCCTCGGGCCGCGCTTCTTCGGCGCGGATGTTCTGCCGCCGGTCGGGCGCCTCACATCCGGTAAGCAATCGTATCGTTCCAGAAGCGATCCAGGCGCTGCAGCGCGCGGTTCATCTGCTTGAACTCGTCGGTGTTGATGCCGCCGACCTGCTCGATCGAGCCGACATGGCGCTCGTAGAGGCCGGCGACGACGTCCGCCACCTCGTTGCCCTTCGGCGTCAGCGAGACGCGGACCGAGCGCCGGTCGATGCGCGAGCGCTGGTGGTTGATGAAGCCGAGGTCGACCAGCTTCTTCAGATTGTAGGACACGTTCGAGCCGAGATAGTAGCCGCGCGAGCGCAGCTCGCCGGCGGTCAGCTCCGAATTGCCGATGTTGAAGAGCAGCAGCGCCTGGATGGCATTGATGTCGGAACGGCCGTTGCGGTCGAACTCGTCCTTGATGACATCAAGCAGGCGGCGGTGCAGACGCTCCACCAGCTGCAGCGATTCCATGTACAGCGAACGGATAGCCTCGCGGCGATCGTCGGATACGTTAGCGGTCTTCGCCGCCGGACGCGAATTGATCATTGTCTTTGCCTCTCGTTTGTCGCCCGGTGATTTTTTTGTCTTTCACCTTGATCGCGACACTATCGAATACTCATAAAATTCGACTTAAACGCCAGGGCTAACAAGAGCTTACCGGCAAGAGGTTTCGAAAGACGCTTAACGGTCGGTCACCCGAGCAAGAACAATTAACCTAAAGATTTAGCCAATGGATTTCGGAGCGGAATGGGGCCGCGAAATCGGCCCCGAAGCCGGTGGTCCGGCTATTGGCGAAGCTGGCGCTTCTGCAGCCAGATGGTGACTCGAAAGACGATGTAGAGCAAGGCCACGCAGGCATGCGAGACGACGATCAGCAGCCGGTGGCCGAAGAGATCGGGGAAGCCGGCATACATCACCGTCTCGGTCACCGCGCAAATGAACCAGATCACCGGCCCCCAGGACGCGAGCATCCAAAGGCCGGCGGCGGCGAAGGGAAAGAACACTGCAAGCATGGCCGCCGCCACCTGCCAATGCACCGGCATCAGGTCGAAGCGCCACAGCTCGCCCGGATAAATTCCGATCAGCCGGATCCAGTAGAGAATGCCGAACAAGAGGCAGTAGCCGGCGATGACGCGCTGGAACCAGGCGAAGATGACCTCGGTGGTCGAGGGCTGCAGTACCACGCGCCGGGAGGTGACCTCGCTCACAGGACCAGCTCCTGGGCCCCGAGCGGCGCGAAATAGGCGTCGATGTCGGCCATGCGGACCTCATCCAGGTCTGCCGGCCGCCACGCGGGCTTGGAGCCCTTGTCGATGATGGCGGCGCGGATGCCTTCATAGAAATCATGACCGGCGAGCATGCGATTCAGGATGCGGAATTCCATCTTCATGCATTCGTCCATCGACAGCGCCTGCCCGGCGCTGATCTCGCGCCAGGCGACGTTGAGGCTGGTCGGCGAGCGGGTTCTGATCGTCGCCAGCGTCCTGGCGGCGAAGGCGTCGCCGGCGGCGGCTTGATCGAGGCTGGCGACGATGCCGGCGAGTGTGCCCTTCGAAAAATGGAGCGCGATCGAATCCAGGTCCCGCGGCTCGGTCTCGCGTTTCGCGGGCACGAAGAAGTCGCGCAACTCGGCATTGGCGTCGCCGTTTGTCGCCAGTTCGTCGAGCAGGCCCGCCTGATCGTCGGCTTTGATGGTGTGGGTGGCCAGCCCCGACCACAGCGCATCGCCATAGCGGATGCGAGTTCCCGTCAGGGCGAGATACATGCCGAAGCAGCCGCCAAGGTCGGGCAACAAATGGCTGGCGCCGACATCGGGGAAGAAGCCGATGCCGACCTCGGGCATGGCGAACTGCGCGTTCTCGGTCAGCACGCGATGCGAGCCGTGAAAGGAGATGCCGACGCCGCCGCCCATGACGATGCCGTCGATCAGCGCGACATAGGGTTTTTTGAAGCGGGCGATGCGGGCGTTCAGCCGGTACTCGTCGGCGAAGAAGTCGACAGGCGGCTTACCGGCGCGGCCGGCCTCATAGATGTGCAGAATATCGCCGCCGGCTGAAAACGCCCTGCCCTCGGCCTTGACGACGACAACTTCGATGCCCGTGTCCTGCTCCCAGGCGTCGAGCGCCCTGCCGAGCGCCTTGACCATGTTGTGGGTGACGGCGTTGAGCGCCTTCGGCCGTGTCAACGTGACCACGCCCGCTTTGCCCAAACGCTCGAAGCGAATCTCGTCGCCTCCGCCAAAGTCCATCACCAATCCCTCTCGGCCCTTTCAGGGGGACTGAAGTGCTAAAGGCGGCATGGGGATGCGTCAATGCCCGGATCACCGCGCTGGCGGGCGGCCGCGCCAGATGGTAGGTAACCGGCAAAGCACCGGGCCCGCGCCCGACAGGTTTCGAGCAGATCGACATGCCTGGAATTTCTCGCTTCGTGGTTGGATTGGTCGCTCTCCTGTGTCTGGGGGCGTCGGTCCGTGCCGCGACAGTCGCGGAACTCTACCAGGCGCAGACGATCGTCACCGGCACCGGAGACGTGAACCGGCAGATCGGCTTCAAGGATTGCCTTGACAAGGTGCTGGTCAAGGTTTCCGGCGACCAGCGGCTGACGCAGAAGCCGGAGATGCTGGCGCTGCGCGACAAGGCGGCCGACTTCGTCAAGTCCTTCCGCTACCACGACCGGTTCGCGGGAATTCCGATCCATGACGAGCAAGGCACGCATGACCGGCCGCATGATCTGACCTGCCTCTACAAGCCGGCCGTCGTCGACAAGCTTTTGGCACAGCTTGGCAGGAGGCCATGGCTCGACGAGCGGCCACCGATCGCCGTCTTCATGACCGTCGCGCAAGGCGCGCGGCATTTCGTGCTGACGCAAGACGAGGAGCGCGGCAAGGCGATGCGCGAATCCTTCGCCAATGCCGCCGATCCGCTGCTGATGCGCGTCACCTTTCCAAAGGCCAATCAACTTGCCGGCCTCGACGAGGAGGGCTTCTCCGGGACCGACATGGCAAGGCTCGACAAACTCGCGAAGAAAGCGGGAGCGGCCCGGGCGCTCGCCGGCAGCATTGTGTGGAGCGACAAGGAACTCGGCTGGATCGCCGACTGGCGCCTGGCCGACCGCGGCAGGTCCTATCGCTGGGAAGCGAGCGGCGTCAGCTTCGACGAGGCGTTTCGGGTGGCGATGAAAGGGGCGGCACAGATTTTGTCGGGGAATGGACAGCCCTGACGAGGGTTTCCTAGCCCCACGAAAATGGCGAGAGGAAACCGAGCCGCCCTGGCACAATCGTGTCGCATTGGTCACGGGCGGGGGCGCATGGTAAAAGCCGGCGCAAACGAGAGTTTTGGCGATGAACAAATTCACCCCCGCAAAGCCCGCCGGCGCGCGCAGCGTCGATGAGATCACCGGCAGCCGGCGGCTCAGGCGCATGCGCAAGGCCGACTGGTCGCGCCGGCTGGTGCAGGAGAACCAGCTTTCGGTGAACGACCTGATCTGGCCGATCTTCGTGGTCGACGGCAAGAACAGACGCGAGCCGATCGCCGCCATGCCGGACGTCTATCGCCTGTCCATCGACCTCGCGGTGAAGGAAGCCGAGCGCGCCGCCAGGCTCGGCATTCCGGCCATCGCGACCTTCCCCAATATCGAGCTGTCGCTGCGCGATCAGACGGGCTCGCACATTCTGGATCCCGACAACGTCATCAACCGCGCCACGCGGGCCATCAAGGACGCTGTGCCGGAGATCGGCATCATCACCGATGCCGCGCTCGACCCTTTCACCAGCCACGGCCATGACGGGATTTTGCGCGACGGCATCATCGTCAATGACGAGACGGTGGAGCAGATCACCGCAGCGGCCGTCATCCAGGCTGCGGCCGGCGCCGACATCATAGCGCCATCCGACATGATGGATGGCCGCATCGGCGCCATCCGCGACGCGCTCGATGCCAACGGTTTCCAGGACGTGGCGATCATGTCCTATGCGACGAAGTTCGCTTCGGCCTTCTACGGCCCATACCGAGAGGCGGTCGGCACCGCCGGCCTGCTCAAGGGCGACAAGAAAACCTATTACATCGACCACGCCAATTCGGACGAGGCGGTGCGCGAGGCCGAACAGGATCTCGCCGAAGGCGCCGACATGCTGATGGTGAAGCCGGGGCTCCCCTATCTCGACATCATCCGGCGGCTGAAGGACGAGTTCCAGATGCCGACCTTCGCCTATCAGGTGTCGGGCGAGTATTCGATGATCAAGGCCGCTGCCGCCAACGGCTGGATCGATGGCGAAAAGGCGATGCTGGAATCGCTGCTTGCACTGAAGCGCGCTGGCTGCGACGGCGTCCTCACCTATTTCGCACCGACCGTCGCGGGAATGCTGAAGGGCTGAGCCTCTCGGCAATCGAACTTCCAGTACACTGATCCATGGCAGCCGCGCGATCGCGATGCGCGCCCTTGCTTTGCGCGACCGCGGTCCATGGCGCTCGGGCGCGCACGGACCGAGATCCTGTGCTTGCCAAAATACTGCTTGCAATGCGCAATCGGTTACTCCATAACTGATTGCAAATCAAAACTGGTCTAGGAGCAAATCATGCCCAAGCTGCGTGTCAATGCTTTCACTCTGTCGCTTGATGGCTACGGCGCCGGTCCCGATCAGGATCTGGCCAATCCGCTCGGCATCGGCGGAGAAGGCCTACACAAGTGGATGATCGGCACCCGCACTTTTCGCGAGATGGTGATCGGCAAGGACGGCGGCACCACCGGCGTCGACGACGAATTCGCAGTGCGCAGCTTCGAGAATGTCGGCGCCTGGATCCTCGGCCGCAACATGTTCGGGCCGATCCGCGGCGATTGGCCGGACGATAGCTGGAAAGGCTGGTGGGGCGACAACCCGCCGTATCACGTGCCGGTTTTCGTGCTAACGCATTACAAACGCACGCCGATCGAGATGGAAGGCGGCACGACCTTCTATTTCATCACCGACGGTATCCATTCCGCGCTCGAACAGGCGAAGGCAGCGGCCGATGGCAAGGATGTGCGGATTGGCGGCGGTGTTTCGACCATCCGGCAGTATCTGCAAGAAAAGCTGATCGACGAAATGCACCTGGCGATCTCGCCAGTCCTGCTCGGCACCGGCGAGCATCTTTTCGGTGGCCTCGACATGCTGAAGCTCGGCTACCGCTGCATCAGTCAGGTCGCCACGGCAGACGCCACGCATGTGATGATCGGGCGGGCGTGAGGAGCCTAATCTCCCCCACAAGGGGGGAGATCGCAGCTTCACCGCCTCAATACTTCTCCGGAACGTAGAGTTCGCGCGGCAGGACCTGGCGCTCGTATTGCGGATTGAAGACGCGTTCCGGCAGCGTGATCTCCTCGTGCGGCACTTCCTCATAAGGCAATTGCTGCAGCAGGTGGTCGATGCAGTTCAGCCGCGCCCGCTTCTTGTCGTTGCCTTCGACGATGAACCAGGGCGCCTCCGGAATGTTGGTGCGGGCGAAGGTCTCTTCCTTGGCCTTGGTGTACTGCTCCCAGCGAACGCGCGACTGCAGGTCCATCGGCGACAGTTTCCACTGCTTCATGGGGTCATGGATGCGCATCAGGAAGCGCATCTGCTGTTCCTCATCGGTGATCGAGAACCAATATTTCACCAGGGTGATGCCGGAGCGGACCAGCATGCGCTCGAATTCCGGCACGTCGCGGAAGAACTCCTCGACCTGATCGGAATCGGCAAAGCCCATCACCCGCTCGACGCCGGATCGGTTGTACCAGGAGCGGTCAAACAGCACGATCTCGCCGCCGGCCGGCAGATGCGGCACGTAGCGCTGGAAATACCATTGCGACTTCTCGCGCTCGGTCGGCGCCGGCAGCGCCACGACACGGGCGATGCGGGGATTAAGCCGCTGGGTGATGCGCTTGATGACGCCGCCCTTGCCTGCGGAATCGCGGCCCTCGAAGATCACCACAAGCTTCTTCTTATGGTAGGCGACCCAGGACTGCAGCTTGATCAGTTCCGATTGGAGCCTGAGCAACTCGCGAAAATAGGTCATCCGCTCGATGGAGGGCGGATGCGACTTCTTGTAGATCTTGGCGATCTCGAGCGAGAGCGCCGGCTCGGAAATCTCCAGCTCATAGTCCTCGTCGAGCGTGTCCTCGAGTTCGGCTTCGAGCCAGTCCTTCGCTCCGGAATTCGGTTTCACTTCATTCATCGCGCAGCTCCGTCTGCCTGTCAGCCATCGTTGCCTGGGAATGCGCTCCGGCTCCGGCCGGATACGCAACACCGTGAGCCGACTGAGATACAGAGGCGCAATGACGGTTTTATTGCAAGCGCCCGACAACAGGCATCGACATAGCCGATATGTGATCGGCCCGTATCGATCGCGGGGCGACAAGCCACCGGAATTGTCCTACAAATCCCCTCGCCTGTTCCCGGCGCTCGCCACGGCGCTGCTTCAACAAATTGCGAGGACTGAGATGGAATACCGCACGCTGGGCCGATCCGGCTTGAAAGTCTCGACATTGACGCTTGGCACCATGACCTTCGGCGGCGCCGGGCCGTTCGCCGCCGTCGGCAATTCCGATCTTGCGGAAGCCCGGCGCATCATCGACACCTGCATCGATGCCGGCATCAATCTGATCGACACCGCCAATGTCTATTCCAACGGTATCTCGGAAGAGATCATCGGCGAGGCGCTTGGCGGCAAGCGCAAGAACGATGTGCTGATCGCCTCCAAGGCGCGCATGCGCATCGGCACCGGCCCGAACGACGAAGGCCTGTCGCGCCATCATCTGGTCCGCGAATGCGAAAAGAGCCTGAAGCGGCTCAAGACCGACGTCATCGACATCTATTTCGTCCACCAGTGGGACGGGCTGACGCCGCTGGAAGAGACGATTGCGGCCCTCGACACCTTGGTCAACCAGGGCAAGGTCCGCTATATCGGCTGCTCCAATTACTCGGGCTGGCAGGTGATGAAGGCGCTGGCGGTCAGCGACAGCCGCCATCAGGCGCGTTTCGTCACCCAGCAGATCCACTACACGCTGGAAGCGCGCGAGGCCGAATACGAATTGCTGCCGATCTCGGTCGACCAGGGCCTCGGCGTGCTGGTCTGGAGCCCGCTGGCGGGAGGCCTGCTGTCCGGCAAATATCATCGCGACAGCCCGACCGCGCGCCAGATCGGTGGCTGGAAGGAACCGCCGATCCGCGACGAGGACCGGCTGTGGCGCATCGTCGACGTGCTGGCCGATATCGGCAAGGCGCGCGGCGTCTCGGCGGCGCAGGTGGCGCTTGCCTGGCTGCTCGGCCGCCCGGCGGTAAGCTCACTGGTGATCGGCGTCCGCAATGAGGCGCAGCTCAAGGACAACCTCGCCGCGGCCAGCCTGTCGCTCGCCGACGAAGAACGCCAGCGCCTCGATGCGGTCAGTCGGCCGCCGCTGCTTTATCCCTACTGGCACCAGCAGTTCACCGCGCGGGATCGTTTCGGGCCGGCCGATCAGGTGCTCGATCGCTCTCACCCTTAAGGCGATCCCGGGAAAAGTGTGAAACGGTCAGGCCCGGCGCCCTCGCAGTGGCCTGCCGTCTGGAGTGGCGTCGAGGCAAAGGGACAGGGCGGTCAACCGCTCAACCGGCTATGAAGCGCCAGACTTCGGGATCGGGCTGGATCTGCCCGCTCAGCACGAAATATTTATAGAGGACGAGCAGCGAGATCGCCTGCTCGTCCTGCTGGTTGCCGAATTTGCGGCAATACATATTGGCGGCGGCGGTTATCTGTCCCGCTGCGGCGGGATGTTTTTCGAAATAAGCCACCTTCTCGACCAGATCGGAGAAATCCTGCTCCAGCGGCACGAAGTGGACATTGGGCTCGACCTGGGCTTCGGCAAACCAGGTTTCATAGGTCGGTTCCGGCATCAGGCAGAGCGAATTGGAACTCATGATCCATTTCAGGTTTGTCGCGACATCATTGCCTTCGAGCGAAACGATGTAGCGATAGCGCCGCTGCTCCTCGATGTTCAGGTACGGCTTGCGGTAGCCCTGCGGCGCGTCGGCCCGGTGGGAGCCCGCATCGCAGATCGGCAGGTTGGCGGCCTTTTCCACGAAGCGGGTGCGAATCGGATTGTTGAGATGACCGCGCCAGACCACCATCGGGCGCTTGGCGGAGAAAGGCAGGCTGTCGGGCGGCATGTAAAAGTGGCGGAACTTGTTCAGCTTCATCAGCACGCCGTTGGCGTTGTCGTCGCCGATCGGCCGGTCCTTGACGATCCTTGGAACCTCCGGAACGCCGATGACGTCGCCGAACTCGAAATCGATCAGCAGACCGGGATCGAAATAGCGGGCGAATTCCTTGAGGTCGTAATAATACATGCTGGACGAGGACGGCAGCTTGCCGACGGGTATCGCGTTCGGACTGGGCACGAACGGGTGTTCCAACTTGTTGTAGTAGTTCAGTCGTTCGCGAACCGTCTTGCCCGAGAGCCTGGCCTGCTCAAGCCGGTTGGCCAGGCGGTCGCGGAACAGGGACTGCGGTGCGCGGTCGCGCGCGAAATTGCGCGCGTAGTAGAACAGCTTTGCGGCGGTTCGTGAAATTGTGGCCATGCGTCCGCGCGTTCAGCAAGATGGTCAATGGTAGTCAGCCTTCATCCCCCGAGTCTCCTACAGCATTCTCCCGGCCATGTTGCAAGCCTGCTAATGCTTCCGGCCTTGCAATGATGCTTTCCTCCTCAGGCGGCGACCACGGCAAATCCCCGTGCGCGCAGCCCGCGCCTGTCGTCATGCAGCGAGGTGACAAGCCGGTCGCGGCTGCCCGCGATGTGGGCGGAAAGCAGGCGCGTCGCTTCGTCCGCGTCGCCGGCCCTGACGGCGGCGAGGATGGCATGATGTTCGGCCCAGGCGCGGCCGAGCGCCGTTTCATCCCGCACCTCGAGCCAGCGCGCGCGCGACAGCCTGGTCATCGCGTCGCGAACCGCCCTGAGCAGAAACTCGTTGCCGGAAAGCCTTGCCAGTTCGATGTGGAAATCCATGCCGACGCGATGCCACTCCTCGCGCGGCGTCTCGCTATCGCAAGAATCAAGCATCGCCGCGATCACCTCGACCCCGCTGCGGTCTTCGAGCGCGGTGGTCAGGCGGACGGCGGCCACCTCGACGGCCTCACGGTAGACGGCGATCTGCCCGAGTTCCGCAAGGTTGATCGGCGCCACCGTCCAGCCGCGGCCGTCGCGGCCGATCAACCCTTCCGTCTCCAGGCGCAGCAGCGCCGCCCGCACCGGCGTGCGCGAGGCGCCGAAACGGCTCTCGATCCAGCGCTCGGTCAGCCGCTCGCCCGGGCCGATCTCCAGCCCGAGGATCATCTCGCGAAGCTGTCTTTCGACATTCAGCATCTGCGACATTGCAGTTCCGCTTTCCAAAGCCGCATTGACAGCGGCAAGTGTCAGGTCCATGACGAATACCATCTTGGTATACCAAATCGGTATCCACAACAACCGGGATCACCGGCAGGCCTGACATGACCGACAAACCTTCCGAAACGGGCGGCTTCAACATCCATTGGCGGCGCAACCTCGCCGTCTGCTTCGCCGGCTCGTTCAGCACGCTTATCGCCATGACGCTGCTGCTGCCGTTCCTGCCGCTCTATGTCGAACAGTTGGGCGCCGAGGGGCATGCCGCGATCGTGCAATGGTCAGGCATCGCCTATGGCGCGACCTTCTTTGCCGCGGCGCTGGTCGCGCCGGTCTGGGGGCGGCTGGGCGACCGCTACGGCCGCAAGCTGATGCTGGTGCGCGCATCGTTCGGCATGGCGATCTGCATGTCCTTGACCGGCATGGTTCAGAGCGTTTGGCAACTGGTGCTGCTGCGGCTGCTGATCGGCTTTGCCGGCGGCTATTCGTCGGGCTCGACGATCCTGGTGGCCATGCAGACGCCCAAGCAGCGCTCGGGCTGGGCGTTGGGCGTGCTGGCAGCCGGCATTACGGCGGGTTCGCTGGTCGGACCGCTACTCGGTGGCTTGCTGCCGCCGCTGATCGGCATCCGCGCGACCTTCCTGCTTTCCGGCGCCGTCATCTTCCTCGCCTTCCTGGCGACGACCTTCCTGATCAAGGAAAATCCGCCGGCGCCCAAGCCTGTCTCGGCGGCAAAGGCCAAAAGCGGTTGGTCGCAAATACCCGACAAGCGGCCGGTCGTCGCCATGCTGGCCACCGGCATGCTGCTTGCCTTCGCCACCATGTCGATCGAGCCGATCATCACCGTCTATGTGCAACAGCTCATCGAGGACCAGAGCAAGGTGACGATAGTCGCGGGCGTCGTCATGTCGGCGGCGGCCCTCGGCACCATCCTGTCCTCGTCCTGGTTGGGAAAACTCGCCGATCGCGTCGGCCATTGGAACGTCGTGGTCGGCGCGCTCGCGGTTTCGGCGTTGCTGCTCATTCCGCAAGCCTTCGTCGCCAACGGCTGGCAATTGATCGGCCTGCGCTTCCTGATGGGCCTGGCGCTGGGCGGTCTCCTGCCCTGCATCACCAGCGTCATCCGTCACAACATCCCGGACGGTGTCGGCGGCAATGTGCTTGGGCTGGCGATCTCGGCGCAATATGTCGGCCAGGTCGCGGGGCCGCTCGCCGGGGGCTTCGCCGGCGGGCATTTCGGCATGCGCTCGGTGTTTTTGGGAACGTCGGCGCTGATGGCGCTCGGCGCGGTCTACAACTGGATTGTGCAGTCGCGACGGACGCGGCATATGCTGCTCGAGGCTGGCGAGACCTGACGGTCCGCTTCCTCGGCCAGCCACGATGGAGCCCCATGAGCGTACCGGCAAACCCTATCAACGGCGGTAGCCGCTTGCTCGTGCTGGCCGGTGGGCTTGTCGGCGCAGCCGGCGTGGCGCTGTCGGCGGCCGCCGCGCATCGCGGCGGCGCCTTCACCGGCACGGCGGCCAACTTCCTCCTGATGCATGCGCCGGTGTTCCTGGCCGTCGGCCTCGCCGGCGCCAACCGCTGCCTCAGGATCGCCAGCCTCGTGCTGCTGGCGGGCCTGCTCCTGTTCTGCGGCGATCTGCTCGCCCGCGACTTTCTCGGCTCGCGATTGTTTCCGATGTCGGCGCCGATCGGCGGCACGCTGCTGATCGCCGGCTGGGTGGCGATCGCCGTCTCGGCGCTATGGCGTCCTCGCCCTTAAACTATTTTCGGCTGCTCCGCCGCTTTCGCGCGGGCTGCTCGCCGGCGCGTCGCCGTTCCGGCTGCTCGGTTCCGGGCGTGATGCCCCAGTAGTTGCGGTAGATGTCCTGAAACAGATGACCAATCGGATGCATGCTGCTTCTCCTTCGCATTGAATCGATCCAACATATCGGCGCGAAAAGTGGCCGTGGCTCAGCCGCGCTTGCGCTCCACGATGAAGCGCAGCTCGCGTTTCCACGGGCTTGCCTTGCCGCGGCGCTTCTGGCTCGTTGCGGCCGAGGCGATGCCCCAATCGTTGCCGTAGATGTCCTCGAATAAAAAATTGACCGGATGCATGGCACCCTCCCTTCTGAACCTGTTCCAAACCAGCGGAATTACCGATTTGGATCGATTCAAAAATACGCCTCCTGCAATCGCAGTCAAGCGGAAATTTGAATCGATCCAATAAAAATGATAGATGGACCGGAGATCGATCCCCGTCCATGTATTGCAAAGGGCGGTCCCGGGAGAACAGAGATGACATCAGCGATCGAAGGCCAAGCTCGACCGATCCGGCTGGCGGATATCGCCAAGGCCGCGGGCGTCTCGCATGGCACGGCCTCCAACGTCTTCAGCCGCCCGGAGGTCGTGCGCCAGGAAGTGCGCGAGCGGGTCAAGGCGGTGGCGGAGGCGATGGGCTATGCCGGGCCGGACCCGAAGGGCCGCCTGCTGCGCGCCGGCAAAGTCAACGCCATCGGCGTCGGCACGACCGAGCCCCTTTCCTACTTCTTCGAGGATCCCTTTGCCCGCGTCATGATGGCCGGCATCTCGGAAGCCTGCGACGCCACGGGAGCGGGAATCGCACTTGTGTCGGCCGCCAACCAGGAGAAGCTCGCCTGGAACATCCAGAGCGCGCTGGTCGACGGCTTCATCCTGTTCTGCATCGAAGGCGGCTCGCGTCTCGTCGAACTTACGCGCGAGCGCAGGCTGCCGTTCGTGGCGCTGGAGCTCGGTTTCCATGATGAGACCATCTCGGCGATCGGCGTCGACAACATCGCTGGCGGACGGCTCGCCGCGCGCCATCTTGCCGAACTCGGACATCGCCGTTTCGCCGTGCTGTCGCTGACCCTCGGCGAGGACCGCACCGGTTTCGTCACGCCGGAAATGGTCCGCTCGGCGGTCTACACGGGAACGCGCGATCGTCTCGCCGGGTATTTCGAGGAGCTTTCGCGCTTCGGCATCGATACGGCGAAAATCCCGGTCTACGAAACCGAGAACGAGGAGAAGAGCACCCGGGCTGGCCTCGAGGCGATCTTCGCCAAGGGTGAGCCGCCGACCGCCATCCTTACGATGTCGGACCGCATGGCGCTGATCGCCATCGAATGGCTGACCGGGCGAGGTGTCAAGGTGCCGCAGGACGTCTCCATCGTCGGTTTCGACGGCGTGCCGGACGGCGCGCTGTGCACGCCGCCGCTGACCACGATCGCCCAGCCGATCACCGAGATCGGCCGCCGCGCCGCCCGCATGATCCTCGACCATGACGGCACGGTGCGGCGCGAGACGATGGGCGTCGAGCTGATCGTCAGAGCCTCGACCGGCCCGGTCCGCAAGGGTTGAGCAAAACTCAATAGCCTCCCGCCCTTGCCGGCAGCGGTCGGGCGCCGAACGGCGTGCGCGCAGGTTCCTCGCGCACCGGCCTGGCACGAGACGGGCCGAGGCCGGCAAGCCATTCGAGATAGAGCGCAAGCGCGAACTGCATGGCGATGCCCGCGGCGATCAGGAGCGTGTCGTAGGCAAGGCCGCCAGGGTTGATCAGCTTCAGCGCCTGCGCCGCCATGGCAAGCAGCGTGCCGGCAATGAACACCGGCAGCGAGCGCTTGCCCAGGATCGCCATCGGATTGTCGGGCCGGACGCGGAAGACGTTCGAGACCGCCGGCAACACGACGATCATATAGCTGACCGCGAGGATGTGCAGCAGCCGCGGCAGCGACAGGAATGTCTTGTCGAAGCCTCCGATCACCACCGGCAGGTTGAACCAGGTGATCTGACCCCAGAGCGGGCTGTGCACCCAGATCGCCGCGCCGACGACATAGACGCCGGCGGCACCCAGCAGCCATGGATTGAACGGGATCCGCCCGCCGCGCTTGACATGCAGCATGGCGGCAAGGCCGATGTTGAACAGGAACTGCCAGGACAGCGGGTTGAGGAACCAGAGGCCGGGCTCGGGATAGTTCGGCGGCGCAATCTGCCAGATGCCGGCAGCGAGCCAGACGAGACCGGACAGGATCAGTGCCGGCACCGGCCGATAGCTGACGAACAGCACGAACGCCGGCGCCGCCAGAAGTAGCGCGGCATAGACCGGCAGAATGTTGTTGTAGCCGAGCTGGTGGCCGAGCGTGACGATGCCGAGCAGCACTTGCGGCGTGTTGCGCATCAAGGGTTCGATGTTGATCATCGTCAGCATTTCCGGCCGGTGCGCGAACACCGCGGCAGCGCAGAACAGCGCTATCACCACCATCGTGATGACGATGTGGGAGATGTAGAGCACGCCGGCGCGCCGCCACATCTTCAAAGTCGCGAGCAACCGGCCGCCCGACTTGAACTTCGTCCCATAGGCCAGCGCCACCGAGATGCCGGAGATCAGCACGAAGGCTTCGGCCGCGTCGGAGAAGCCGAAATTCTTGTAGGTCCAGTTCTCGAAGACGGTGCCGGGCACATGGTCGACGAAAATGGTGAGCAGCGCGAGCGCGCGCAGCACGTCGATACGCGTGTCGCGCTCGCCGATACGCTTGTCGCGATCGTCGATACGCTTGTCGCGATCGTTGGAAACAGGGGTGGTCATCGACAAAAGGCCTCAAAGCTGGTTGTTCATAGCCAGCAATGCGACCCCCGGGCGCACCGCTTCGATTCCTCCCACGGGGGAGTGTATCGGCGCAGAAACGGACTGAAATGCGCCTGGTTCAATCAACTTTCGCGGAGCGCGAAAATATTCCGTTTTGAAGCCGGCAAATCAATGAATCTCTCATGGAATCAATTGGATATGAGCATGTCCGAATATAACGGCGAAAACAGCATTCTTCGCCGCGACCTCGCTTTCGCCTACCGCCTGTTGAGGCCGGTAAAGGCTAGCGGCGAATGCCTGTTCGTGCTGCACGGGTCCGGCGTCGACGAGACGACGATGCTGCCGCTGGCGATGCAAATTGCGCCACGGGCGGTGGTTGTCGCGGCGCGCGGCCGCATTCCGCAAGAGGACGGATTTCGTTGGTTCGAGCGGATCACGCCGACCAGTTTCGAACAAACCTCCATCCGTGCCGAGACGGCCGCCTATGCCCAGTTCGCAGCGGAAGCCGCGAGGCGACATGGGCTCGACCTACAGCGTGCGACCTTCCTTGGCTATTCGAACGGCGCCAACGTCGTCTCGAGCCTGATGCTGCTTCATCCCGGCCTCGTCAGGCAGGCGGCTCTCTTGCGGGCGATGCCGGTGCTCGACACGTCGCCGATGACCGATCTCGGCGGCACTCGCGTGCTGATCGTCGCCGGCGCCGCCGACACGACCTACGGCCCCTTCGCGCCGGCTCTGGTGACGCTGTTCAGCCAGCGCGGCGCCGAGGTCGACGCCCGCATTGTTCCTTCGGGGCACGAATTCGGCGATACCGACGCGGCGATCGTGCGGCAGTGGCTGGCAGGGCCTATGGCAGCCGCCTGAACTTCGAAGCGCTCGGAGGCGATTTGGATTCTTTGGTCAACTGATCCAGACATCAAGACTGCCCTAGGAGCATTCTTGGTCGACCGCGCCGAAAGCCTTAGCCCTGCCCCATCCTGTTCCAGGCATCCAGGCCCGCGATCTTGTAGGCCTCGGCCAGTGTCGGATAGTTGAAGGTGTTGTTGACGAAGAAGTCGACCGTGCCGCCCAGGTTGATCACCGCCTGGCCGATATGGATGAGTTCGGTGGCGCCCTCGCCGACGATGTGGGCGCCGAGCAGCCGTCGCGTCTCGACCGAGAACAACAGCTTCAGGAAGCCGCTGCTGACGCCCATGATATGGCCACGCGAAGTTTCGCGAAAACGCGCCAGGCCGACCTCGTAGGCGGCGCCGCTCTCGCGCACCTGCTCCTCGGATTGGCCGACGGTCGAGATCTCCGGCACGGCGTAGATGCCATAGGGAAAGCTTTCCGGCGGCGGCGGCAGGTTGACGCCGAAGGCGTGACAGGCCGCCACCCGGCCCTGCTCCATCGAGGTCGAGGCCAGGCTCGGGAAACCGATGACGTCGCCGGAGGCGTAGATGTTCGGCACACTGGTTTGAAAGGTTTGCGGATCGACCTTGATGCGGCCCCTTGAATCCGCCTCGATGCCCACTGTGTCGAGGCCGAGGCTGGCGACATTGCCGGTGCGGCCTGCGGCGTAGAGCACCATCTCTGAGCGGATGGTGCGGCCATCCGCCAGCGTTACCTCGGCGTGGTCGTGTTTCGAGGCGATCTCCTTCACCGTGCTGCCGAGACGGATGGTCATGCCACGGTCGCGCATCTGGTGGATGAAGTCGTCGACGATCTCGCGATCGATGAAGTCGAGGATGGTGTTGCGCGGCTCGACCAATGTCACCGGCACATCCAGCGCCGAAAAGATGGTGGCGTATTCGACGCCGATGACGCCGGCGCCGATCACGGTCAGCGTGCGCGGCAGACGATGGAGTTCCAGCATTTCGTCGCTGTCGAAGACGCGCTTCTTGTCGAAGGGCACATCGGCCGGCCGATGCGGCCTGGTGCCGACGGCGATCAGCGCGTTGGCAAAGCCGACCTCGCTGTAATCGCCATTGTCGGCGGTCAGGCTGACCTTGTTCGGCGTGAGGAACTTTACCGCGGCACGTGCGCTCCTCACCGTGTTGCGCATGAATTGGTGCTGCAGCACCTCGACCTCGTGGTCGAGCGTCTTGTGCAGCCGATCGACCAGATCGCTAATCGAAATGTCCTGCTTGACGCGGTAGCCGCGCCCGTAGAAGCCGCGCTCACGCCAGCCGGAGAGGTTGAGCACCGTCTCGCGCAGCGTTTTCGACGGAATGGTGCCGGTATGCACTGACACGCCGCCCAGCCGTCGGCCCCTGTCGACCACCAGCACCGATTTGCCGAGCTTGGCCGACTGCACGGCCGCGCGGCGCCCCGAAGGCCCGCTGCCGATGACCAGCATATCGTAGTCCATTGTCCCCGCCCTCTTTGTGCGCCGCAGCAAGCTAGACCGGGACGAATGTCATGTTCAACTGCCAACGCACCATTCCCGCGCGGCAAGACGAATTCGCCTGATGCAACCAAAAGCACGCGAAACCTTAACGCCACGGCAAGGGCTTGCGTGCAATGGTCCCTATCGAGGGATTACTGGGGTAGCAGAGTTGACCATTCTCAAAAGCGATGCGCTGCCTGGCACGGAACCAGGTTTTTGGTCCGGGCTGCGGAGCAGCGAAGTCCTCGCGGACCTGCGCGAGGGCCTGTTCCGCTTCATCGCGCTTGCCGTCGCCGCGCTCTTCGTCTATCGCGGCGTACACCAGCTGGTCATCGATCCAGGCCGCCTGAACGTCCTCCTGCTGATGATTTCCGATGCACTGACTTTCATTTGGCTGCTGCTGGCGCGCCGACCCATTGTCCGCGACTGGAGTCCCTTCACCGTTTTCGTCTCGTTGACGGCCGGTTTCGGCTCCGGCTTCGTCTCGCTGCAAGACGGCATCGAGATCATTCCGCTCTATATCGCGGCGCCGCTGCAGTTCCTGGCGCTGTGGCTGGTGATATGGGGCAAGATGTCGCTTGGCCGTTCCTTCGCCATCCTGCCCGCCAATCGCGGTGTCGTCACCGGCGGCGCCTACCGGTACGTGCGGCACCCGATCTATGCCGGCTATCTGGCCGGGCACATCCTGTTCCTGCTGTCGAGCTTCTCGGTCTATAATTTCGCCGTCTATGCGATCATCACCCTGTTTCAGGTCCATCGCATCCTGCGCGAGGAGCGCATCCTGGCGCTGACGCAGGAATATCGCGACTATCTCGGGCGCGTTCGCTACAGGCTCTTTCCCGGCATCTTCTGATATCGCGCCGGTCTGCTGGTCGGCACGTTCCTTGAATTTCGGGCCGCCCTCACCATCTGACAAGGCGGCAGCCGCCTTGTTGCGGGTGCCGCGATCGAGGAACGGACATGAACGCGCGCGTATTGGACGGTGAGATCATCACGACCAGGTTCGAGGACACCCGCGCCTATCGCGGGGTGCGGACAAGGCGCATCTTTGCCTTCCTGCTCGACTATTTCTTCGTCGCGCTGCTGACCATTCCGTTCGCCATCCTGGTCGCCATTCTCGGTCTATTGACCTTCGGCCTCGGCTGGGCGCTGTTTTCCGTGCTGGTGCCGATGGTCGCCATTCTCTACATCTGGAACACGCTGGGCAGCCGCGACCAGGCGACGACCGGCATGAAGATCATGGGCATCCGCCTGGAGAAGCTCGACGGCAGCCGCATCGATGGCATGACGGCGGTGGTGCACTCGGTGCTGTTCTGGGCCGCCAACGTCGTCCTGACGCCGCTGGTGCTCTTGGTCACGCTGTTCTCCGACCGCAAGCGCACGCTGCACGACCTGCTGCTCGGCACCGTGGTCACGCGCACCGACATCTGACGGTGTCCACGGCCGCGTTCATCAGACCGCTGCGCCGCCTGTGCTCAAATATGAACAGGCCGAGGCCCTCGCGGCATCACAATCCTGTTGAATTTTTCGGCGACCGGGCCAAAGGTAGGGCGATTCGCAGGAGCGTTTCCAAGATTAGATGACGCAGCATCCGACCCAGTCGCCGCAGTTCTTCCTGACCGCGCCGTCGCCATGCCCTTATCTGGAGGGACAGTTCGAGCGCAAGGTGTTCACGCATCTCGTCGGCGACAAGGCGTCGGAGATGAACGACCTTTTGACGCAAGGCGGCTTCCGGCGTTCGCAGAACATCGCCTACCGCCCGGCCTGCGAGTCGTGCCGCGCCTGTGTGTCGGTGCGCATCCTGGCGCAGGAATTCGAGCCCAGCCGCAACATGCGCCGCGTCATCCAGCGCAATGCCGATCTGGTCGGCGCCATGCATGACGCGCAGCCGTCCACCGAGCAATATTCGCTCTTCCGCAGCTATCTCGATGCCCGCCACCGGCGCGGCGGCATGTCGGACATGACCGTGCTCGACTACGCGATGATGGTCGAGGACACCCATGTCGACACCAAGATCATCGAATACCGGCGTCGCGGCCCCGACACCTTCATCACCGGCAAGGGTCAGGGCGAACTGATCGCGGTGGCGCTCACCGACAAGATGGCCGACGGGCTGTCGATGGTCTATTCCTACTTCAATCCCGACTTCGAGGACCGCTCGCTCGGCACGTTCATGATCCTCGACCACATCGCCCGCGCCAAGGCGATGGGCCTGCCCCACGTCTATCTCGGCTATTGGGTCAACGGCTCGCGCAAGATGAGCTATAAGATGCGCTTCATGCCGCAGGAGCATCTCGGCCCGAAAGGCTGGGAACGCTATGAGCACGAAGCGGTCAGTCGCTGAATAGTTTTTCCAGAACCCGACCTTAAACTGTTTCCACGGAGGGGACCCTGGTCTTTCCGCCGTCGCGCGGAGAGTGTGCAATCGCGCCGATCGGCGTCACTCCGCCTCATCTTGAGAAATTTACCGCATGTCCTCCCATAACGCTCACACGAAGGGGCTCCTGATCACCGCCCTAGGCGGGCTGACGCTGACCGTCGACATTCCGCTGATCCGACTGGCGGACGGCAGCCCGTGGACCATCATGTTGCTGCGCACCGGCACCGCCCTGATCGCCACCCTGGTGATCTGGGCCGTCTGGCGGGCAATGAGCCGAACCGCGCCGCAACTCATTCCAGGGTGGTCGGGTCTGGTGGTGGCCATATGCTACGGCCTGACCGGAGTAACCTTCGTCATCGCCGTCTATCACACCTCGACCGCCGATCTGGTCTTCATCCTGGCCTTCAACACGGTGTTCGCGGCGCTGCTGTCCTGGCTGTTCCTGCGGGAGCGGCCGCAGCTGGTCACGATCGCCGCCATGCTGGTTATGATCGTCGGCGTATTGATCATCGTTGGAGGTTCGGTCGGAACCGGACATCTGTTCGGCGACTTCATGGCGCTGTGCTCGGCCCTGTTCGTGGCGATCGCCATCACCATCTCCCGCGCCAGCGGCAAGGACATGGGCTTTACCGCACTGGTCGGCGTTGTCCTGCCGTTGGCGCTCGCGGCCTTCATGGTTTCGGGCGAAGGGCTGCACGTCACGGCGCCGTGGTGGATCATCTTCAACGGCGCCATCATCATGCCGATCTCGTTTTTCTGCCTCGCCAATGGGCCGAAATACATCTCGGGGCCGGAGGTAGCGATGTTCTATCTGCTGGAGACGGTGCTGGCGCCGGTCTGGGTCTGGCTGATCTTTGCCGAGACACCGTCCCGCAACAGTCTGATCGGCGGCACGATCCTGATCGTGGCACTGGTCGCGCATTCGCTCTGGCAATTGCAAGAGGGGCGCAAGCGCCGCGCCGACCTGGCGGTGCATCACCCGGCTTGAATCTTCCTGGTCTCGGCCGCCACCTCGATCTGCGGCCGCTCGCTGCCATCATCGGCGGCGGCCGGAAGCTCATCCATGATCTCGACCTCGCGCAGCCATTCGCGCCAGATGGCGACGAGCAGCGCCATGAGCACCGGGCCGATGAACAGGCCGAGGAAGCCCATCGTCTTGACGCCGCCGATCAGGCCGAAAAAGGTCGGCAGGAACGGCAGCTTGATCGGTCCGCCGACCAGCTTCGGGCGCAAGGTCTTGTCGACGATGAACAGCTCGACCGCACCCCAGACAAACAGCGCAAGGCCCGCGAACAGCTTTCCGCTGGCCGCGAGATAGATCGACACCAGGGTGAAGGAGAGCGGCGCGCCGCCCGGGATCAGCGCCATGATGCCGGTGAGCGCGCCGAGCGTCACCGGCGACGGGACGCCGGCAAGCCAGTAGGCGATGCCGAGCACGAGGCCCTCGCCGATGGCGATGACGGTCATGCCCGTCACGGTCGACGAAATGGTCGCCGGCACGACACGTGAGATGCGCTCCCAGCGCGTCGGCAGGATACGCTCGCCGAGACGGTCGACCTGCGCCGCAAAGGCTTCGCCGTCGCGATAGGCGAAGAAGAGCGCGATCAGCATGAACAGAAGCGTGAGCAGCAGCCCGAAGGCGCTGCCGCCGGCGGCCAGCGCGCCACGGTATATGGTGCCGATGTTGGAGCCGCTGATCAGCTGGATCAATTCGCCGATGCCGCCGGGATGTCCGAGGCTGGCCGTCCACTGCTCGTTCAGCCACTCGCCGACGACGGGCATGGTGGCGATCCATTGCGGCGTCACCGCGCCGTGCCGATTGGTCTCGATCGCCCAGGTCACCCACTCGCGCAACTCGTTGATGGCATAGGTGCCGGCAAGCGCTATCGGCACCACCAGGAAGGTGAGGATGAAAAGGATCGCGAGCGTCGCGCCTATGGTGCGGTTGCCGCCGACCGCGGCGAGCAGCCGACGGTAGAGCGGCCAGCTGGCGAATGCGATGACCAGTGCGGCCAGCACCGGGAACAGGAAGCCGTGGAAAAAATAGACGCCGGCGGCGGCGATCAGCACCAGGAGCCAGCGCGCCGCCGACAACGGCGGGATGACGGCCGCCCGCAGCGGCGTCGACAGGCCGAACAGGCGCTGCTGCCCCGGCTTCTGGATTTCAGTCCGCTTCAACCGCGCGTTTCTCCCCTGCCCGACAAATTTCCGTGACTGCTTATGCAGCATGATAGTGCAGCAATCGTGACGATAGTCCAAATGATTGGGTGGGACCCTCCTTCTCCCCTTGTGGGAGAAGGTGGATCGGCGCGTAGCGCCGAGACGGATGAGGGGTGTTGGACGGAGTGAGACGACAGCAATTTCAAATGCATCGCCAAGGTGGAGCACCCCTCATCCGGCCGAGCTTCGCTCGTCCACCTTCTCCCACAAGGGGAGAAGAAAAAGGTCGCGCTATCCGAACTTGCCCGTCCTTGGAAAACCCTTCGGCACCATGCGGCCGGCGGCAGCCCGCGCCCCGATCCACTCGGTCAGCTCCTCGCGCGATTTGACGAAGGTGCGATCGGCCGAATCCTGCCAGGAAAGCCCTGTTTCCAGCGAGAATGTTTTCAGGTCCAGCACGCCGCCGTCCTTGTATTTCTGCAGGCGCACGCCCTTGCCGCGCGCCATCTCCGGGATTTCAGCGAGTGGGAAGACCAGCATCTTGCGGTTCTCGCCGACGATGGCGAGATGGTCGCCTGAGACCGGAATGCAGCGCTTGGCCTCGTCCGGCGCCTTGACGTTCATCACCTGCTTGCCCTTGCGGGTGTTGGCGACGACCTCTTCCTCCGAGACGACAAAACCGTTGGCGTCGTAGGAGACGAGCAGCAGCTTGCGCTTCGGATCATGGACGAAGGCGGTGACGATGTCCTGGTCGTTCTCCATGTCGACGATGATGCGGATCGGCTCGCCATGGCCGCGCCCGCCCGGCAGCCGGTCGGCGCCGATGGTGTAGAATTTGCCGCCCGTGGTGAAGACCAGGATCTTGTCCGTGGTCTGGGCATGGAAGGCAAGCTTGAGACTGTCGCCTTCCTTGAAGGCAAGTTGCGAATGATCGGTCAGGTGGCCCTTCATGGCGCGCAGCCAGCCCTTTTCCGACACCACGACTGTGACCGGCTCGCGCTCGATCATGGCATGCGCGATGTCGGTCAGGTCATGCTCGGGCGCATCGGCGAACTGGGTACGGCGCTTGCCGAGCACGGTCTCGGGGCCGAACTTGTCGCGGACCTGGGTGACTTCCCAACGGATCGTCGACCATTGCTTGGCGTCGGACGCCAGCAGGGCCTCGATCTGCTTCTTTTCCTCGGTCAGGCCATCGAACTCCTTACGGATCTCGATTTCTTCCAGCTTGCGCAGGGCGCGCAGGCGCATGTTGAGGATGGCTTCGGCCTGGTTGTCGGTGAGCGACCAGCGGGCCATCATCACCTGCTTGGGCTCATCCTCCTCGCGGATGATCCTGATGACCTCGTCGATGTTGAGATAGGCAATCAGGTAGCCGGCGAGGATTTCCAGCCGCTTCTCGATCTCGCCGAGCCGGTATTTCGAGCGGCGGATCAGAACCTCGCGGCGGTGGTCGAGCCACTCCTTCAGCACGCCCTTCAGCGAGAGGACGTTCGGCACCTTGCCGCGCGACAGCACGTTCATGTTGAGCGGGAAGCGGCTTTCGAGCTCGGTGAGCTTGAACAGCGATTCCATCAGCAGGCCGGGATCGACGGTGCGGCTCTTCGGCACCAGGACGACGCGGATGTCTTCCGCGCTCTCGTCGCGGATGTCTTCGAGCAACGGCAGCTTTCGCGCCATCAAAAGCTCGGCGATCTTTTCGATCAGCCTGGCCTTCTGGACGCCGTAAGGGATCTCGGTGACGACGATGCTCCAGGTGCCCCTGCCCTGGTCCTCCTGGGCCCATTTGGAGCGCACGCGGAAACCGCCGCGGCCCGTCTCATAGGCCTCGAGGATCGAGGCGCGGCTGTCGACGATGATGCCGCCGGTCGGGAAATCCGGTCCCTGGACGAAATCCATCAGCTTCGCCACCGGCGCTTCCGGGTGATCGATCAGATGCAGTGCCGCATCGCAAAGCTCGGCGGCGTTGTGCGGCGGGATGGAGGTCGCCATGCCGACGGCGATGCCGGACGAGCCGTTGGCCAGCAGGTTCGGAAAGGCGCCCGGCAGGACGGAGGGCTCCTCGTCCTCTTCATTGTAGGTCGGGCGAAAGTCGACGGCGTCCTCGGTGATGCCGGCAAGCAACTCGGTCGCCACCTCGGTCATCCGCGCTTCGGTGTAGCGCATGGCGGCGGCGTTATCGCCGTCGATGTTGCCGAAATTGCCCTGGCCGTCGACCAGTGGGTAGCGCATCGAGAATTCCTGCGCCAGGCGCACCAAAGCGTCGTAGATCGACTGGTCGCCATGCGGGTGGAATTTACCCATCACGTCACCGACGATGCGGGCGCATTTGGCGAAGCCCTGATCGGGGTTGAGCCTGAGCAGCCGCATGGCGTGCATGATGCGGCGATGGACCGGCTTCAGTCCGTCGCGCACATCGGGCAGCGCCCGGTGCATGATGGTCGACAACGCGTAAGCGAGATAGCGCCGCTCGAGCGCTTCTTTCAGATCGACCGGTTCGATTTTGTCGCCGCCGCCATTGTCATCGGGCGGCAAAAGCCTTTTTCCCATGGATTTGGACTAACCGAGCGGGTGATTCGCGGCAAGCGCCGCGTGAACATCGGCGCATTCGTCGCGGCCCGTCGAAAGCGCAACCGACGGTGTGAAGGATTTCACGGAAACGGCGGGCCGGCAGCTGCAACTTGCGGCCGATCTGCAACAGGCTGCGGCGGCGTCACGACGTCGGCCAACATCAATCCGTTACATGCGGCCTCTATCAGGCATGTAATGCGCTGGCGGAGGAAAGCCGCGGTCTTCATGACAAATTCACCGCATCTGGCAATGGCCGCCGACCGGGTTTGCTTTTCATCGCCATTTTCGACAAATGTGCCGGGAAATGCCTTTTTCCGGTCCCGTTCGTCACGGAAGGGTGACGGAGCAGGTTTCAAAACAATTTCATCATAGCAAATCAGGACAGGGAACTCGCCATGACAATCCAACGCTCAACGCTCAAGAAGCTGGCCTTTTCGACCTTTCTGCTGACGCTGCCGCTCAATGCGGCCTTCGCCGCCGATCCGGCGGTGGCCGAGCGCATCAAGGCCACCCTTGGCGCCCAGGGCGTCGATATTTCCTGGACCGGCGTCTCCGGCGACGATTCCAACGCCGTGCTGCAGGGCGTTTCCATCAAGCCGGCGGCCGAGAAGGAAGCGCTGCTGATCGGCGACGTGAAGCTGGAAGGGGTTACCGCGGCCAATGGCGGCTATGAAATCGCCACCGTCTCGACCTCGCCTTACGAACACAGCAAGGACGGCGTGACGCTCAACCTCAGCCCTGTGGTCATCCACGACATGAAGGTCCCGGCCGAGGGCAGCACCGATCCGCTCGGCTCGCTGATGATGTACAAGTCGGCAGAACTGTCCAACATGACGGTCAAGGTCGGCGACAAGACGGCGTTCGCGATGGACGGGCTTGCCGTCCAGATCACCCCGCCGGCCGACGGCAAGGCGATGGACTTCACCGCCAACACCGAAAAATTCACCGCGGACCTATCACTGGTCGACGACCCCAAGTCGAAGGAAGCGATCCAGGCGCTCGGCTACCAGAACATCTCGGGCAACATTGCGATGGCAGGCACTTGGCAGCCGAGCGACGGCAAGATGGAGCTGTCAAAATATGACATCTCGGTCGAGAATGCCGGCACGCTCGGCATGACCTTCAACCTCGGCGGCTACACGGTCGACTTCATCAAGTCGATGCAGGAGATGCAGAAGAAGCTCGCCGCCCAGCCCGAAGGCGCCGACAACTCCGCCCAGGGCATGGCCATGCTCGGTCTGATGCAGCAGCTTTCCTTCAACGGCGCCTCGGTCCGCTTCGAGGACGATTCGCTGACCGGCAAGGTTCTCGACTATGTCGGCAAGCAGCAGGGCATGTCGGGCAAGGACGTCGCCAACCAGGCCAAGGCGATCGTGCCGTTCGGCATGGCGCAGCTCAACAATCCGGAGCTGACGGCGGAAGTCTCGACGGCGGTCAACACCTTCCTCGACGATCCGAAAAGCTTGGAAATCTCGGCTCAGCCGCCGTCATCGGTACCCTTCGCGCTGATCATGGCCGGCGCCATGTCCAACCCGCTCGACCTGCCCAAGACGCTCGGCATCAAGGTCAAGGCGAACCAGGATTGATCGGGCGAAACGCTCAAATGAAAGGCCCGGCAGCGATGCCGGGCTTTTTTGCCGAGATTGATTCTTTGCGAAAAAAGAAAGACTTGGCCCTGATTCCTAGCCTTCCTTCTTCGCCACCGCGACGCGCAGCGACAGTTCGCGCAGCTGCTGCGGCATCGCTTCCGAAGGCGCGTTCATCAGCAGGTCGTAGGCCTGCTGGTTCATCGGGAACATTGTGACTTCGCGCAGGTTCTTCGCGCCGACCAAAAGCATGACGATGCGGTCGATGCCGGCCGCCATGCCGCCATGCGGCGGCGCGCCATACTGGAACGCACGGTAGAGGCCGCCGAAGCGCTCCTCCACCGTCGCGCGGTCGAGGCCGACCATCTCGAACGCCTTGACCATGGTCTCAGGCAGATGGTTGCGGATGCCGCCGGACGCGATCTCGAAGCCGTTGCAGACCATGTCGTACTGGAAGGCCTTGATACCGAGCGGCTCCTGGCCGTTCAGCGCGTCGATGCCGCCCTGCGGCATGGAGAACGGGTTGTGGGCGAAGTCGATCTTCTTCTCGTCCTCGTTCCATTCGAAGAACGGGAAGTCGACGATCCAGCAGAGCTCGAACCGTTCGCGGTCGACCAGATTGAGCTCCTCGCCGGCGCGCGTGCGCGCGGCGCCGGCGAAGGAGACGAATTTCTTCGGGTCCCCGGCGACGAAGAACGCCGCATCTCCGTCGGCAAGGCCGAGCTGCTGGCGGACCGTTTCGGTGCGCTCCTCGCCGATGTTTTTGGCGATCGGGCCGGCGCCTTCGAGTTTGTCGCCCTCCTTGCGCCAGAAGATGTAGCCGAGGCCCGGCTGGCCCTCGCCTTGCGCCCAGGAATTCATGCGGTCGCAGAAGGCGCGGCTGCCGCCGGTCTTGGCCGGGATCGCCCAGACCTCGGCCTTGGCATCGTTGGCCAGGATGTTGGCGAACACCTTGAAGCCGGAATCGCGGAAATGATCCGAGACCGCCTGCATCTCGATCGGGTTGCGCAGGTCCGGCTTGTCGGTGCCGTAGGTGCGCATCGCCTCGTCATAGGGAATGCGGCGGAAATTCTGGCTCACCGGCTTGCCGGCGGCGAAGGTCTCGAAGACACCGCGAAGCACCGGCTCCATGGTGGACAGCACGTCGTCCTGCTCGACGAAGCTCATCTCGAGATCGAGCTGATAGAACTCGCCCGGCAGGCGGTCGGCGCGCGGATCCTCGTCGCGGAAGCAGGGCGCGATCTGGAAGTAGCGGTCGAAGCCGGAGACCATGATTAGCTGCTTGTACTGCTGCGGCGCCTGCGGCAGCGCGTAGAAGGTGCCGGGGTGGATGCGCGAGGGGACTAGGAAGTCGCGCGCGCCTTCCGGCGAGGATGCCGTCAGGATCGGGGTCGAGAATTCGGTGAAGCCGATCTCATCCATGCGCTTGCGCATCTCGGCGATGATCTTCGTGCGCGCCACGATATTCCGGTGCAGCGTCTCGCGGCGCAGGTCGAGGAAGCGGTATTTCAGGCGAATGTCTTCGGGGTATTCAGGCTCGCCGAACACCGGCAACGGCAGCTCCTTGGCGGCCGACAGGACTTCGATCTCGCGCGCGAAAATCTCGATCTCGCCGGTCGGCAGGTTCGGATTGACGGTTTCCGGCAGCCGCGCCTTGACCTCGCCGTCGACGCGGATCACCCATTCGCCGCGCACGGTCTCCGCGACCTTGAAGGCCGGCGAATCCGGATCGGCGACGATCTGGGTCAGGCCGTAGTGGTCGCGCATGTCGATGAAGAGCAGGCCGCCATGATCGCGCACGCGATGGACCCAGCCCGACAGGCGGACGGAATTGCCGACGTCGCTCTTTCTCAACTGGGCACAGGTGTGGCTGCGGTAACGATGCATTGTCATTGGTGAAGTCCGGAAATTGCGGGCATCGGCCCGGCTCGAAAATTGGCGCGAAAAGCGCATGAGAGGCCGGCTTTGTCAAGGCAAGCGGTCACGCAGGCGTGCCGCTTCGGCCGATCAGGCAAAGTGGATTTGCGCACCCTGGCTTTGGAAATCGGCGAGCGTGGCAGGAGGCGCAGTCTTTTCCACCACGAGATGGCGGATCGCCTGCGCCCCCGTCACGCGATATGGCGCAGCGGTGGCGAGCTTGTCGTTGGTGACGGCAATGACGATGCCGGCGCTGTTTTTCGCCATGGCGCGTTTCACTTCGGCTTCGGCCGGATCGAAAGCGGTGACGCCGCGCGCGACGTCCAGCCCGCAGGAGCCTAGAAAGAACAGATCAGCGCCGAGCTGGGCCACGGCGGCGAGCGTATCGGCGCCGACGCAGGTGCCGAGATCGGGCACATAACGGCCGCCGAGCACGATCAGTTCGACCAGGGGACGGTCCGTGAGAGCCGAGGCGACGCCCAGCGAATTGGTGGCGACGGTCAATTGGATGTCGCGCGGGATCGCCCTGGCGATCGCCTCGTTGGTCGTGCCGCCGTCGATGAACAGCGACTGCCCCGCCACAAGCAGCTTCACCGCTGCCCTGGCCAGGCGCGCTTTTTCCTCGACCGCATGGCTGCCACGCTGCCTTACCGTCGCGGCTGCAAAAGGCGCCGATGCGACCGCGCCGCCATAGACGCGGCGCAATTGCCCGGCCTTCGCCAGTTCCCTGAGGTCGCGACGCACCGTGTCTTCCGACACGCCGAACCGGCTCGCGAGCTCGCCGGCCAGCACCTTTCCGTCCGCCGCAAGCCGGTCTCGAATGAGCTGGTGCCGTTCTTCGGTGAGCATGCACGATCCTATTTATTTGTGCGCATTCTTGCATGATTTGCGTGTTTGTGCAAGAAAGGAGTCGCTGGCGGACTCGAGAGGCCGCCAGCCGAACCCCCTGCTGGATTGCCCGTGATGACCCTTGGCCTGAAACTCGCCCCCCAGCACCGCGTCTATGCCGGCTTCGCGATCTATTCCTTCGCCATGGGCAACATCTTCCCGCGCCTGCCCGACATCAAGCGCGCCATGGAGATCGAGGACGGCACGCTCGGCCTCGCCCTGATCGGAACGCCGATCGGCACCCTGATTGCGCTGACACTGGCGACACCAATCCTGGAGCGTGTCGGCTTTCGCCGCGCGCTGCTCTGGCTGGTGCCGCTGCTTGCCCTCGTCTACGCAACTGCGGTGCACGCGCCGGGCCCGGCCGCTCTTTTCCTGATGCTGCTCCCGGTCGGATTGATGATCGGCAGCATCGAAATCATCCTGAATGTCGAGGCCGACAGGACCGAGTTCATGCTCCAGCGTCGCATCATGAACCGCGCGCATTCGTTCTGGAGCATCGGGTTTTTCGGGGCCGGCCTGTTCGGCGGCGCGCTGGCGCATCTCGGCCTGTCGCCGCAATTGCATCTGGCGCTGGTCGTGCCGATGGTGGCGGTTGCAATGGCGCTGTTCCTCGGCGGCTTCGAACCGGCGCCGGCCCGTTTCGCCGCGACCGGCGGCAAGCCGCCGATGTTTGCCCGGCCGACGCTGCCGATTCTCGTCCTGGTCGTGGTGACGCTGTCGGCCATGCTGATGGAAGGCGCCAGCATGGACTGGTCGGCGATCTATATGCGCAGCGTATTCGAATCCGGGCCGCTCGTCGCCGGCTTCACGGTGGCGCTGTTCGCCTTCTCGCAGGCGACGACACGCTTCTTCGCCGACAGCTTTGTCGACCGCCACTCGCCGAGCGGCGTGGCGCGCGTGCTGCTGGCGACAATGGTTGTCGGCGTGCTCATCGTCTTCTTCTCGCCCCTGCCCTTCATCTCGATGCTGGGCTTTGCGCTTCTGGGCATCGGCAGCAGCGCCATCTTTCCGCTGTCAATCTCGGCGGCGGCGCAGCGCACCGACCGTGCCGCGGCGATCAATGTCGCGGCTTTGTCGCAGATCTCGTTCGTCGCCTTCCTGCTCGGTCCGCCGCTGCTCGGCTTCGTGTCCGATCACTGGGGTATCCGCTCGGCCTATGGCATCGGCATTCCGTTCATCGCGATCAGCCTGCTGGCGGCTGGCGCGCTCGGCCGGCGGCCGTCGTCGAACACCGTACCGGAAGGGACAGGATCCGGCTCGACGGGAGAAAGGGTACCAGCGCGGGCCTATGAGGCGTGAACGACTCGCCCAGTAACGCCGCTTAGCGGAGCGGACCGCGACCGCTTGAAGGGCACCGGTGCGATTTCGCACGGGAGAACCCGACGATCGGGCCACCGCTTACGCCGCGGCGACTTGACGAAAGCGCGTGCGGCTGAAATTGAAAGAGCCCTGATATTGTGCCAAAAGCGATTTGATGCACGTCATCACCACACAAGAAGAACTCGAGAGCGTTGTCGCGGCGTTCGAAAAGTCGGAATTCGTTACCGTCGATACCGAATTCATCCGCGAGACGACCTTCTGGCCGATCCTCTGCCTGATCCAGATCGCCGCGCCTGGGATTGAGGCGCTTATCGATCCGTTGTCGCCCGACATCGACCTGAAACCGTTTTTCCGGCTCATGGCCAATGAAGCGGTGCTGAAGGTCTTCCACGCGGCGCGACAGGACATCGAAATCATCGTCCATCTCGGCAACCTGGTGCCGCATCCGGTGTTCGACACCCAGGTGGCGGCAATGGTCTGCGGCTTCGGCGACAGCGTTTCCTATGACCAGCTCGTCCAGAAGGTCACGGGAGCGCGGCTGGACAAGTCCTCGCGCTTCACCGACTGGCGGCACCGGCCGCTCTCCGACAAGCAGCTCGAATACGCGCTTGCCGACGTCACCCATCTGATCGAGGTCTACCGGCATCTCAGCGCCGAGCTGAAGCGCGAGGATCGCGCGCACTGGCTCAACGAGGAGATGGATGTCCTGACCTCGCGCGAGACCTACGATCCGCATCCGGAGGACGCCTGGAAGCGGTTGAAGATGCGGCTGCGCAAGCCGCAGGAACTGGCGATCGTGCAGGCGGTCGCCGCCTGGCGCGAGCGCGAGGCGCGCGAGCGCGACGTGCCGCGCGGCCGCGTGCTCAAGGACGATGCGATCTACGAGATCGCGCAGCAGGCGCCGCGCGAGGCTGTAGCACTCGGCAAGCTGCGCACCACGCCGAAAGGCTGGGAGCGCTCCGCGACGGCAACGGCGCTGCTTGGCGCGGTCAACACCGCCCTTGCCTTGCCCAAGGACGCGATGCCGAAACTGCCGAAGAGCGTGCAGCCGCCGGAGGGTTCGAGCGCGGCATCGGAACTGCTCAAGGTGCTGCTCAGGATCGTCGCCGAGAAAGAAGGCGTCGCTCCCAAGGTGCTTGCCTCCAGCGACGACATCGACCGCATCGCCGCCGAAGGCGACGAAGCCGACGTGCCGGCCCTGCAGGGCTGGCGGCGCGCTGTTTTCGGCGAGCAGGCGCTAAGATTGGTACGCGGCGAGATCGGCATCAAGTTCGACAAGCGCCGCATCGCGGTTTTCGATCTGTAGCGCCTTCTTCTCCTTCTCACCCGTGTGAGAAGGGAAGACGCCTCTCACACCACGCCGAGCAGGTGCAGCGCGAACCATATCCAGGCGACCAGAAGTATGCCGGCGCCGAGGAAGAAGGCGCGGCTGCGGTGCAGCACATGGTTTCTGTTGAGATGCACGAAGGCGTGGACATAGCGCGTGACGATGAAGAGCCACATCAGCACCAGCGTCAGATAGTTCACGCCGTTGGTGACGAACAACGCCAGGCAGAGCACGTGGAAGAGAACCGGCAGCTCGAACTGGTTGATCAAATTGTTGGCGACGGTGACGCTCGTGCCCGGCTCGGTGGAGCGGACCTTGTACTGGCTGATCTTGGCTTCGCCCGACCTCACGGCCAGATAGCGCCGCTTCAGCATCACCAGGTAGACGATGTAGACCAGGAGCACATGCGCCAGCATCGGCCAGAAGATGGCGGTCTGGCGCATGTGCCGCCTCCTTCCGTCAGCGTCGCCGCTGCCCGGCGAGCGCGAACACCGCGATGACGAAGAACGGGATCGCCAGCAGCGCGAATTTGGTGACGGTCAGCGAAGAGGCGAAGGCCAGCGAATCGGGATTGGCCGACTGAAAATCGGACAGCAGCCGCGCCACGGTAAAATTCTGCGCATAGTCGGCGACGGCATAGGGAAGCACCAGCGCCAGCGAGAACAATGCCTGCAGCTGCGCCGGCATGGCGCGGAACGTGCTGAGCCGCCGCCCGAGAAGAACGATCAGGCTGACCAGCGTCAGCGACAACAGCGCCGGAAACAAAAGGTCGAAGGTCAGGTAGTGCCAGACGATTATGATCTCGCCGCTGCGCCGGCCGAGCGCGGTGAGCCACGCCATGCCTTCGTCGGGCGTGAAGCCGGCGACGCGCATGTCGAGCGAGACCAGTCCGCCGCTCAGGCGCTGGAAGTAGAGAAACTCCAGCGCCGTCATGACGAGGAAAAGCGCAACCGAGGCGATCGAGAGCGCCGCCGCATGCCGCGACAGCCGCAGCACCGCCACACTCAAGCCATGCCACAGCCTTTGGCGGTCGGGCCGATCGGCTTCGCGATCAAAGTCCGCCCGGGTAATTGGGGCTTTCGCGGGTGATCGTGACGTCATGGGCGTGGCTTTCACGAAGTCCGGCGTTGGATATGCGCACAAAGGTGGCGCGTTCGCGGAAGTCTGCAAGGTCACGTCCACCCACATAACCCATAGCGGCTTTCAGGCCGCCCGCAAGCTGGTGCAGCACGCCAGCCACAGGTCCTTTATAGGGAACCTGCCCTTCAATGCCCTCAGGAACCAATTTCAAGGTGTCGCGGACCTCGGCCTGGAAGTAACGATCGGCCGAGCCGCGCGCCATGGCGCCGACCGAACCCATGCCGCGGTAAGCCTTGAAGGAGCGGCCCTGGTGCAGATAGACCTCGCCCGGGCTCTCGTCGGTGCCGGCGAGCAGCGAGCCGATCATGGCCGCGCCGGCGCCGGCGGCGAGCGCCTTGGCGAGATCGCCCGAATATTTGATGCCGCCATCGGCAATGACGCTCACGCCGGCCTTGCTGGCCGTCTCGACCGCCGACATGATCGCGGAGAGCTGCGGGACGCCGACGCCGGCGACGATCCTGGTGGTGCAGATCGAACCAGGCCCGATGCCGACCTTGACGGCGTCGGCGCCGGCATCGATCAACGCCTGCGTGCCATCGGCGGTGGCGACATTGCCGGCCAGGATGCGCACGGAATTGGACAGTTTCTTCGCCCGGGTGACTGCATCGAGCACGCGCTGCGAATGGCCATGCGCGGTGTCGATGACAAGCAGGTCGACGCCGGCGTCGATCAGGCGCTCGGCGCGCTCGAAGCCGTCGTCGCCGACGCTGGTCGCGGCGGCGGCGCGCAGCCGGCCTTGCGCGTCCTTGGTGGCGTGCGGGTTGAGCTGCGACTTCTCGATATCCTTGACGGTGATCAGGCCGACGCAATTACCCTTCGTGTCGACCACCACCAGCTTCTCGATGCGGTGGCTGTGGAGCAGGCGCTTGGCCTCGTCCTGATCGACATTCTCCTTGACCGTGATCAGGTTCTCACGCGTCATCAGCTCGTAGACCTTCTGCGCCGGGTCGGAGGCAAAGCGCACGTCGCGGTTGGTGAGGATGCCGACGAGACGGCCGGCGGTGTGACCGCCGGTGCCGCCATTCTCGACCACCGGAATGCCCGAAATACCGTGGTTGCGCATCAGCGCCAGCGCGTCGGCCAGCGTTGCGTCGGGACCGATGGTGACGGGGTTCACCACCATGCCGGATTCGAACTTCTTCACCTGCCGAACCTGCTCGGCCTGCTCGGCCGGCGAGAAATTGCGGTGAATGACGCCGATGCCGCCGGCCTGCGCCATGGCGATCGCCAGCCGCGCTTCGGTGACCGTGTCCATGGCCGCCGACAGGATCGGCACATTGAGATCGATGTCGCCGGCAATGCGGGTGCGGATGTCGGTTTCGCCCGGCATCACTTCGGAATGGCCGGGTTGCAGGAGCACGTCGTCGAAGGTCAGCGCCAGCGCGCCGGTGGACGTTTCGATGATTTTTGCCATGGCCAGTCCTTTTGAATGCGGAAAAGGCGCTGGGCCGATTGGCCAGCGCCGACTCTCATCTTCCCTTTCAGGATTGGCGCTGGCTGGTAACACGTCCCGGGACGGAAGAAAAGCCGGTCGTTGCGCGACGTGCCGGGTTGCTGTTTCGCGGCATCGCGACCTTACCGTTAGTCCTCGTAAGCGTCGCGAGCCAGTTTCCGGCACCTACAAGTTGCGCCACCAATGGTTGCAATCGCACAAAAGTGACAGCAATTTAATGCGACATCCGGGCCGAGGCATGATAACCGCCCTGGCGTGCCGGCTCGCCCCCAAGCCAGGCTTGAGATTCGCGCAGACAAGTCAGGGCATCTCCCTTGAACCGCATCATTCCGCTCATCCTGGCGGTCGCACTTTTCATGGAGAACATGGATTCGACCGTGATCGCGACGTCGCTGCCGGCGATCGCCGTCGACATCCACACCAGCCCGATCGCGTTGAAGCTGGCGCTGACGGCCTATCTGGTGTCTCTGGCGATCTTCATTCCGATCAGCGGCTGGATGGCTGACAGGTTCGGCGCCAAGAACGTCTTTCGCGCCGCGATCGGCGTCTTCATCGCCGGCTCGGTCGCCTGCGCCTTCGCCAATTCGCTGCCGGCTTTCGTGGTGTCGCGTTTTCTGCAGGGCATGGGCGGCGCGATGATGACGCCGGTCGGGCGCCTGGTGCTGGTGCGCGCCACGCCGAAGAACGAGCTGGTCGCGGCAATGTCTTGGCTGACCGTGCCGGCACTGGTTGGCCCCTTGGTCGGTCCGCCGATCGGCGGCTTCATCACCACCTATTTTACCTGGCACTGGATTTTTCTGATCAACGTACCGATCGGTCTGATCGGCATGTGGCTCGCCACCCGTTATCTGCCGGAGACGGAGCCCGCCGAGACGCCGCCGCTCGATTTCCCGGGCTTCGTGCTCTCCGGGCTTGCCGCTTCGGGCGTCGTTTTCGGCCTTTCCGTCGTCAGCCTGCCGGCGCTGCCGCCAATGGCGGGCTTCATCACCGTCGCCGTCGGCGTGGTCTCGGGCGCGCTCTATCTCATACATGCCCGGCGTGCCGAAAACCCGCTGCTGGCGCTGGATCTGTTCCGCAACCAGGTCTTCCGGGCCTCGGTGCTCGGCGGCTCGCTGTTTCGCATCGGCATCGGCGCGGTGCCGTTCCTGCTGCCGCTGATGTTCCAGATCGGTTTCGGGCTGACGCCCTTCCAGTCTGGAATGATCACCTTCGTGTCGGCGATCGGCGCCATCGGCGTGAAGTTCGTGACCGCGCTGCTCTTCCGCCTCGCCGGCTTCCGCCGGGTGCTGATCTGGGGCTCGCTCGTCGCGGCCGCCTCGATCGCCATCTACGGCCTGTTCACGCCGCAGACGCCCTATGCGCTGATGCTGGCGATACTATTGATCGGCGGCTTCATCCGCTCGATGTTCTTCACCGGCGTCAACGCGCTCTCCTATGCCGAGATCACGCCCGCCGACACCAGCAAGGCGACTCCGATCACGGCGGTCTTCCAGCAATTGTCGATCGCGCTCGGCGTGGCGCTGGCCGGCGGCATCCTCGAAGTGTCGACCTCGATCCATGGCGGGCCGCTGGCCTTGCGCGACTTCCACATCGCCTTCTTCATCGTCGCGGCAGTGTCCGCAGCGGCGTCGATCACATTCATGCGCCTGGCGCCGGACGCCGGCAATGCGGTGTCGGGGCATGGGAGGCTGACCACGCCGAAGACGCTGGAGACGGTGGGGACCGCGGGGAAATGAGCGCTTCTTCTTTCGGCGGCCGCCGGCCCTTCGCAGGCTCAGGGCGTTCGAAGCTCGAAAAGCCAAGCAATTGGCTTTTCGTCCGCTAACGCGGACCGCTTCTCACCCCTTGAATTCCTTCGCCAACAGGTAAAGCTCCACCGATTCATCGCGCGAGGCCGGCGGCTTGACGTGATGGACCGAGCGGAAATTCTGCTTCAGCCGTGACAGGAGCTCGTTTTCGGCTCCGCCCTGAAACGTCTTGGCGAGAAAATGCCCGCCGGGCTTCAGGACCTGCAGCGCGAAATCGGCCGCGACTTCGCACAAATGCATGGTGCGCAGATGATCCGTGCGGCGATGGCCGGTGGTAGGTGCGGCCATATCGGACAGCACCACGTCCGGCTGGCCGCCAAGCGCCTCGGCAAGTTTCCGTGGCGCGTCGGGATCGAGGAAATCCATCAGCAGCACCGGCGCCCCCGGCACCGCGTCCATTTCGAGATAGTCGATGCCGACGACGTGCGGATTCTCGGCAGTCGACTTCGTCCGCGCGGCCGCCACCTGGCACCAGCCGCCGGGAGCGGCGCCGAGGTCGATGACCTTCATGCCGGGTTTCAGGAGGTGATGCTTGTCGTCGATCTCGATCAGCTTGTAGGCGGCGCGGGAGCGATAGCCATCGGCCTTGGAGCGCTGCACATAAGGATCGTTCATGTGACGCTCGAGCCAGCGGCGCGAAGACTCTTTCAAGCCGCTCTTTTTCTTGATCCTGGTCTTGAGCACGCGCATGCCGGCGGAGCCTGGCCTTTCCGGCTTCTTCGTCATGGCCGTCCTCTTTTGCGCATGATCTCTGCCAAAGTCATGCGCGGCGTCCGCCGTCATTGCGCCAGACGCCGTCATCGGCCATCAGTTCGCTGAGGATGCCCTCGCGCAGGCCGCGGTCGGCGACGCGCAGCCGCTCGGACGGCCATACGCCGCGGATCGCCTCCAGGATGGCACAGCCGGCGAGCACGAGGTCGGCGCGGTCGGCGCCGATGCAGGGGTTGGCACAGCGCTGCTGGAAATCCCAGCCGATGAGTTTCTCGACCATGCGGTCGACGCTGTCGCGATCCATCCACAGGCCGTCGACCCGCCTGCGGTCGTAACGCTCGAGATCGAGATGCACGCCGGCCAAGGTCGTCACCGTGCCGGAGGTGCCAAGAAGATGAAAGTTCGGGCTGGCCAGCACATGCGCCAGCCGGTCGCGCCCGTCGAAGACCTTCAGCCGCGCCGCCACGTCCTCGACCATGGCGGCAAAGGTCTCGCGCGTCACCGTGCGGCCGCCGAAGCGCTCGGCCAGCGACACCACGCCGACGGGCAGCGACGTCCACGACACAATGTGGTTGGCAAGCCGCGGCGAGCGCCGGCCGGTCAGGTCGATCAGCGCAATTTCGGACGAGCCGCCGCCGATGTCGAACAGCACCACGCCTTGCGTGTCGCGCTCGACCAGCGAACCGCAGCCGGAAACGGCAAGGCGGGCCTCGGTCTGGCGATCGATGATCTCGAGCTTCAGCCCGGCCTCGCGCTCGACCCGAGCGAGGAATTCGATGCCGTTGGCGGCCGAACGGCAGGCCTCGGTGGCGATCAGCCTGGCCTTCCTGATCTTGCGGTTGCGCAGCTTCTCGCCGCAGACCTTCAGCGCCTCGACCGCGCGGTCCATCGCCGCCTGGCCGAGTCGGCCGCTGGCCGTCAGCCCCTCGCCCAGCCTGACGATACGCGAGAAGGCGTCAATGACGCGGAACTGGCCGTGACGGCCCGGCACGGCGACGAGCAGCCGGCAATTGTTGGTGCCGAGGTCGAGCGCGGCGAAAACCGGCAATTCCTGCTGCGGCGGACGCGGCGCCGCCTGGAATGGCGGCTTCGGCTGAGGAGCAGCTGTTGCCGCCGGCGGCAGGGCAGGCTGCGCGGCGCCCGGCAGCGATTGCGGTGGCGCCGTGCCATTTTCGTCGCGCGCGAACACCTTGCGACCGCGCCTGCGCTTGCGCCGCTTGCGCGTCTTGCCCTTCTGCTGTTCGCCGTGATGCTCGGCATGTCTTTGATGCGCGCCCGCGTGGCGGCTGAATCGCGCCGCGGCCGGCCCCGCCGAGTCCGTCGGCGACGCCCCCGACATGCCCACTGCCGACGCGCCCGCGCCGGTGTCGTGGTCTTCCACTTCAGGTCCTTCCGGCGCCGCGCGAACCGGAAACGGACGCAGCAGGCACCTCGATTTGTTTCAAGTTGGCAACAGAGTAGCAGTGCGTTCGGCAATCACCAAGAGCGCATGGCCCGAATTTTGCCGACATCACATTTTGCCGACGCCGCATTTCGCCGGCGTCACCTAGGGGCAATGTCTTGCCGGTTGAATAGCCGGCTTCAATCGGGCATGTCAGAAATGACGGTATGCGGGCGAAACGGGGCTATCCAGACGAATGAGCTGCAACGCATGATGACGACGCCATGAATTGGAGCCGCTATTTCTGGCCGGTCATAGGCATCGCGGCCGTGGCGTTCTCGCTGTGGCTGCTCGTTCACGAATTGCGCGGCATTTCGCTCGACGACGTCCGGGCCGGCATCGCCGCCATCGCGCCGCGCGGCTGGGTGCTCGCCGCGCTGAGCGCAGTCGTCGCCTATGCCTCGCTCGCCGGCTACGACCACATCGCGCTGCTGCATATCGGCAAGAAGGTATCGTGGCTGTTCGTCACGCTGTGCTCCTTCACCACCTACGCGTTGTCGCACAACATCGGCGGCTCGGTGTTTTCCGGCGCGGTGATCCGTTACCGCGCCTATGCCACGAAGGGGCTGACCGGCCAGGAGGTCGGCGTGCTGGTGGCGATCTGCTGGTTCACCTTCATCCTGTCCAGCGTTTTCCTCGGCGGCCTCGTGCTCACGCTGGAACCTCAGATCATCGATCGTTTCACGGGCGCGCCGCATCATGGCGCCGCCTTTGCCGCGGGGCTCGCCATGCTTATCCTTGTCGGCGCCTATGCCTTCGGCAGCTGGCTGCGGCTCAGACCGCTGAAGATCGGCAGCTTCCAGCTGCATTATCCGGCGCTGCCGATCGTGGCGCGGCAGTTGCTGATCGGCCCGGTCGAGCTGCTGGCGGCCGCCGCGATCATCTATTTCGCGTTGCCGGAAGCCGGCAATCCCGGCTATTTCGTCGTGCTCGGCGTGTTCATGGTGTCGTTCTCGATCGGCCTTTTGTCGCATGCGCCGGGCGCGCTCGGCGTGTTCGAGGTCGTCTTCCTTACCGGTCTTTCCGACATGAACCCGGTGGGCGTGCTTGCGGCCCTCTTGGTGTTCCGCCTGTTCTATCTCATCATCCCGCTCCTGATCGGCCTGTGCCTCGTCCTCTTTTTCGAACATTCGCAATACAGCCGCGGCGAAGGCTGAAGGCTTGCGAGCGGCCTGCGGAGCGCCAGGCAAAAAGCCTGCGTTGATCCCAGCTGCGGGCTTGACTATTTTCGGATGGCGGCTACAAGGCAGCGCTCGCGGCACACAGCCGCCCGCTTCGCGCGATGCCAATCGCGCCTGCTGGGGAATAGGTTAACGGTAGACCCACGGACTCTGACTCCGTTAGTCCTGGTTCGAATCCAGGTTCCCCAGCCAAACAAAATCAACCACTTAGCTGTACCTCGATCTGCCAGAATGGCGACCATGTTGCGTTTGTGTCGCGTCAAGCGCCCAGCAATGCCTTTTCGGCCGCTGCCAAGGCCTCCTGATCGTTGGTGCTAGGGAACAGATGACCGTAAGTGTCGGCGGTCATGACGATGCTCGAATGGCCCATCCGCTCCTGCACGATCTTCATTGGCAATTCCATGCCACCCTTATCCTTAGGGTTGAGCAGCCAAATGGCATAGAAATGCCGAAGGGCGTGAAGGCCCGTGTATTTCGCCACCAGCACCGGCTTGCCTTCCTTGTCGAGCTTCGGCTTGCCACTCCGATCTATCGCCGGCACCGTGAGGCCGGCCGCGACCTGTGGAGGCTGCAGTCCGCGCGTCACGATGTTGGCATGAAATTCGATATTCCCCTCGCCGTTGGGGAACGCGATGCGGGCGATATGGCGGAGGTGCCGGCCTATGGCGAATAACCCGTTCCACAAGATCGCACTTGCAGGCGAAGCCGAGGCAGAGAAATGCATGCTGGAGGTAGAGGTGCTGGCGCAGATCATTGCCGAGAAGATGAATCACCTTCACGGCGGCCCATACCGGATCAAGGTCAATCATGAAGTAGGCTTCATTCTCGTGAGGGTAGCCAATGCAGCCGTGTGCCGTAGGGCTGGCTGATCCGAGTGTGCAAATTGCCCAGACGGCCCGCTGCCTCACGGTGGCGGGCTTTTTTTACCGGCAATATGCTCCGTCGTTGCGGACAACATGTAGTTGACGTGGCGTTAACGCAGGCGCAATCATTTCGGATGTGCAGGGTTTGAGGGCGTTTCAATGAAACTCGTTGTCTTTGGCGTAGCAATGGTATTGGCCGCCACCGGAGCAGCTGTTGCGAAAGAGAAGAAAAAGGTGGCGACCGCTCAGGCTGCAACCTCGTGTTCTACAGCTCATATGAAGGCTGGCAGCAGCAAGCCGGCACGGAAACTGGATTGCAAATCTACAGGCACGGTGGTTGTTGCGCGTCCGTCAAATCAGGCCGCAAATTTCTTGGACCATCACCTAGGGTACGACACCGATCCGTGGATCCCAATTGGCTATTGATGGCAGCTTTCGGCTACCGGGCCTTTTTCATGTCGCAGTCATGTCGCGTGGAGTTGCCGATAGTCTGTTGTAGCCGTTGGAAATCAAGGGAAACGGCTAGTAGAAAGGCGCGTCACAGGCGACCGCCCTACCCTATCTCAACCGTTTGATTTTGCACGATAAACATCAGATATTTGGCTGCAGAATCCACGGACTCTGACTCCGTTAGTCCTGGTTCGAACCAGGTTCCCCAGCCAGAAAATTCTCAAGGAAATTCAACGGGCTCTCGAGTGACAAAGCCTGCCAATTCCTTCAATTCCATATCGCATTGCATTGCAAACCGCCGGTTCGCACCTTAACGGTCTGGTAGACCTTGTCGAGCGGTGGCCCAGGGTCGGTGCTGCGGAACGCGACATCTCCTTGAAGCAGCACGTGCTTAGGCAGCCTCGACGATATGGGCTTTGCGGGCATTAACGACTACCTTGCCAAATATCGAATATTAGACGATGCTTATGCCGCCTTGTGGAGGGGTTGGGGGTGGGTAGACACGCAATTGCGACTGTTGCCGGCCTTGCAATACTTGGTGACTGCCAGTCTGCACCGGCCCCCGCAACAGCAATTTGCCTCTGGTCAACGTGTGAGCGGGGATGGGCGGCACTGACATTCAATCCGCAAGTGTTCTGAATGATCTGCCAGCGCGAAGGCATTACCATTTGATGGCGGGGCGGCTCTACGGGCTGGACGCTCTTCGCGGTGTCGCGGCTTTAGCCGTGGCTACCTTCCATTTGGCAGAGACCTACCACCTCCCGGCCGTTCCCATCGGTTATTCGGTGGCCGTCGACCTGTTCTTCATCCTGTCCGGTTTCGTCATGACCAGGACCTACGAGGATCGCTTGCGAGACGGGCTGACAACGCTTGGCTTTATCGGTCTACGATATCGCCGCCTGTTCCTTCCGCTTGCCATCGGCTCGACGATCGGACTGGCTGTGACGGCCGCCATGCTTGGCCCGTCAATCCCGATGACGGCGGCCTACCTGCTGATCCTGTTGTTTCTGCCGGCCGGCGGTCCGCATGCATTCGCCTTGAACGTCCCGGCTTGGTCGGTGTTTGTGGAGATCGTCGCCAACGCGCTTCATGGCGCGATCTTTGCGAGACTGTCCAATGCGCGGCTTCTCGTGCTGACAGGGCTGTGCGGCGTCCTAGCCGCCGGCGCCGCTGAAGGCCATATGTATTGGGGGGCCGATATCGTGTCGATCCTGTGGCTGATTCCGCGCGAGTTGACCTGCTACCTCGTCGGCATCTGGATGTTCCGCCGTTATGGCGATGCCCCGCTCGGACACCATCCTATTGCAGCGGTGGTTGCCTTAGTGATCCTGCTCGGCATCGCATTGACCAATGCCGTATTCGAAATCGCGGCGTTGGCCGCTTGTCCCTTCATCGTTCGGGCGTCACTCAGCTTGCCGCGCACGCAATGGGCTGCCTGGGCCGGCGCACTGTCCTACCCGCTCTATGCCACGCACTTTCCGGTCATACTGGTCTCGTTTTGGACCGGCCTTCATCCTGCTGCCGGTGCCGCCCTGGTGGCCACGGTCGCGATCGCGGTGACGCTGGCCTTCGAAATCCGGCGCAGGCCCCTAGCGATCAGCCAAGAGCTTCCCGGCCAGGCAGCATGATGCAGATTTCGGTCATCTTGAATTCAATGCACTGGCAAGCCGGACTTGCGGAGGGCCGCGCGCTGCGCAATGCTGGGGATTGGGGGGAATTCAAATATCAATAATCACGATTAAGATAGCTGTTGATTTGGTTTTCATAGTCTTTTGCGGACTGTGCGCGCTCCTATTGAATTGGTTGTCAACTCGCCCGTTGATCCTGCACAACAAGACCTCGGCCCATGACGCCATTGTCGTTCGATCGCCGGCGACTATGGAAGAGAAAGATATCCATCGACAACGATCTGCCGCCCGAGCCAAGGTTAAGACAGAGGCGCTCAGCGCTAAGCTGTTAGATGCAGCGTTTGCAATTACTTATTACAACGACTTTAGCCGACGGTTCGGTCCACCCGCTGAGCGGCCGCCTCCTATTGACTTAGGTGTCTTGGGGGATCGCTTTTCGAAGGGCGAAATCAACGACGCAATTCGCCTGGTGAGCGAACTTTTAAAGGACGCCTACCAAGCCGGCGATGATCTGCGCGAAAGGCGACTTACACATACGGAGGCCGTCGACAGGCTCCGCCAGGGTCATCCTGGCTTTTCAGACAAATGCTACGAGGAAACGATCTCCAAAGGACTATTTGAGTCACTGTGGTAATGTGGCATCGGCCTTGGAATGGCGCTGGTCGGCGAGTTCTTTCTGCATGGCGACGTCTCTTTCATCCGCTCAGTCTACCGGGCGACCACGAGCGATAAACGCCTAAAGACCTGTGGACGATTGCAAGGTTCCCGCCGCGGCCTATGGTGAAGGGTGAGGCCTCTCGGAGTGGGTAAACATGGGCTGGTCGCTGAATCTAGGGACGATCGCAGGCACGACCGTGCGCGTTCATTTTACCTTTCTGCTCCTTCTTGTCTGGATTTGGCTAACGCATTATCAGATCGGCGGCGCGCCGGCGGCCTGGGAAGGCGTCGCCTTCATCGTTGCCGTCTTTGCCTGCGTGGTCCTGCATGAATTCGGCCACATCGCCGCGGCACGCTACTTCGGCATCGCAACACCGGACATTACACTTTTGCCGATCGGCGGCGTAGCCAGGCTCGAACGCATGCCGGAAGAGTCGCGGCAAGAGTTTGTGATTGCTGTCGCCGGCCCGCTGGTCAACGTTGCGATCGCAGCGCTGATCTTCGTCCTGCTTGGCGGCTCGGCAGGCTTCTCACAAATGGCCGGAATCGAGGATCCGCACACGAGCTTTTTCGCACGGCTCGCGGGGGTCAACATATTCCTCGTCCTATTCAATATGATTCCGGCGTTCCCAATGGACGGCGGCCGTATCCTCCGCGCAGCCCTTGCCGCACGCCTTTCCTGGTCCCGCGCAACCCAAGTCGCTGCCACGATCGGGCAAGGTTTGGCATTCGTGCTTGGTTTCGTGGGACTGTTCTACAGTCCGCTACTGATCTTCACCGGCATCTTCGTTTATCTCGCAGCGGCAGCGGAAGCGCAGAACGCACTAATGCGCGAAATGGCCACAAGCGTCCTCGTCGGCGATGTAATGATTACCGAGTTCATCCGGCTGGAACGGTCGGCGACGCTCGATGAGGCAGTCGAAATGCTGCTCGCCACCACCCAGCACGAATTCCCCGTTATCGATTCCGCTGGCCATTTCGACGGGTTGGTAACACGCGACGACATGATCCGCGCATTGAAGGAAAAAGGACCTGCAGCATCGGTTGCGAATGCAATAAGGACAGACATCCCGAAAATACATTACCGCAAACGCCTGGAGGAAGGCCTGCGGCTCATGCGCAATGCTAACGTGCCGGCCGTCGCCGTTATGGATAACGCCGATCGTCTGGTGGGCCTCATAACTTACGAAAATATTGGCGAGATGCTGATGGTCCGCTCAGCCGTTCCAGGTGCCTTCCGCTTTGGCCATCTGCGCCGGGGCAAGCCGCACTCCGCGCAGATATGAGCAAGTAGCCTCTCGGCAAATGCAAGGCTTCCGACAATCTGGCCGATAAGGCCGGCTAGGACCCATCTCTGACAATGCCGTGCGACGGAAATGTCGTTTGAAGTCACGGCTGAACTGGGCGGGACAGCGGGATCATTGGCAATACGGCATTTGCCGACAGGGTTATCCGCGACGTCTGGTTCCGGGCGGCGGCACGGCCAAGTGCCGGTGGCGTTCGAAGATTGCCGCCTTGTTCCCATAGGTCATGCGGACTTCGGCTTGGCAAGCTTCGCACCTGAAGGTTCTGACGCTCTTGATCCAGGAGCCCTTCCTGACGATCGTTTCAGAACAGTACTGGCATTGAAACGCGAGGTTCTTGTCGTGCAGGTCAGTCGATAAAGGCATCGTGGTCCCCCTGATCAAGAAGGCGATGTGACACCCCCTTTCGCACACAGCTTATACGAAACGCTCCATCGTACTGTGACCAAGATCACCCGCGCAGGTGTAGCCCGTCACTCTTGGAACATCCCGCCAGTTGCGCGCCATATTAGCGATCAACGATATATTAACGGCTATGGCGCAGCCTTGCAGGGGCCGGGGCGAGAGCCGCCCCCTGATCGACGATCCGGCCCTGACGTGCCGAGACGCCCGACCGGTGCGGAGATGAACGCATGAGTGTCGAAACAGCGCTGGCGCAGTTGTTGCGCATGCTTCAAAGTCGAGCCTTGAATCTGGCAAGCTTGCCGGACGATGAAAGAGACCTGCACTACGAGCGCATCCGGCGTTCATGCTGCGGAGCTGCCGAGTATATCGGCCAGAGCCCCGACGATGCAGCCATCACGGCAAACAGCATGGTCGAATTTACTCGGGCAATGGTCGGGATCATCGAGGCAAGACACGGGTAAGACTGCGCACGATCGCCGCGCGCAATCGGCTCCCCGGCATGATCGCCTGGCCGGCGCAGATGACGTCCGCCAGCCGGCTCGTCGCGTTCATCGCGGGCATTACAGCAATTTTTCCCAAGACCCGGAACCCGCAACGCTGCAACGATTGCGGCGGCAATGTTCCAGCGCCTTGTCGCTGCAGGCCGATCCCTTGGAGAAAAACATGACGAGCACAATGTCCCCGTTCCTTGCTGCCCTCGGATCTGAAGGTCCCTCCGCGGATCGGGCGAAAGACATGGACCTCTATGCATGGCTGATCGGAAGCTGGGATATGGACACGGTCCACCACCGCGAAGACGGCACGATCCAGAGATGGGATGGAGAATGCCACTTTGGCTGGGTGCTCGAAGGCCGCGCCATACAAGATCTCTGGATCAGGCCCAAGCGCCCGGCGCCCTCCACAATGTACGGCACGACTTTGCGCGTTTTCGATCCCGCGATCGGTGGCTGGCACATCATCTGGAGCGATCCGCTCAACCAGGATTACGCGCGCCAGATCGGGCGGGCCGAGGGTGAGGACATCGTCCAGGTCGGCGATGACTCACGCGGAATGCAAACCCGGTGGCGGTTCACCGAGATCACTGCCGACAGCTTTCACTGGATCGGCGAGGAAAGAGCCGCCGACAGCGAGCCATGGCGAATGACGTATGAGCATTTCGCCCGCCGGATGAAATCCAAATGACAAGGACGCGGCCATGGCCGCGCCCTTCCCCGATTTACAGCGGCGACGATTGCTGCCAGCTGCGAACAGGTAAAGCCTATTCCGCCGCTTCATACCCCGCGATGCCCTTGATCTCGAGGAAATCCTCCAGCCCGTATTCGGCGTATTCGCGGCCGTTGCCGGATTGCTTGTAGCCGCCGAAGGGGAGACCCGCGTCCCAGGTCGGGTAGTTGATGTAGACATTGCCGGAGCGCATGCGGGCGGCGGCCTGGCGCGCCTTCTCGATGTCCCTGGCCTGGATGTAGGAGGCAAGGCCGAAGACGGTGTCGTTGGCCTGCTCGATCGCCTGCTCGACGGTGTCGTAAGGCATGATCGACAGCACCGGCCCAAAAATCTCCTCCCTGGCGATACGCATGTCGTGCGTGACGTTGGCGAAGACGGTCGGGCGGACATAGTAGCCACGGTTGAGCTCGGCCGGGCGACCGGGGCCGCCCGCGACCAGGGTGGCGCCTTCGTCGATGCCGCTCTGGATCAAGCCTTGGATCTTGTCGAACTGCAGTTGGCTGACCACCGGACCGAGCTTGGAACCCGGCGCATCGGCCGGGCCGACGGTGAATTTTTCCGCCGCCGTCCGGGCGTAGCCGGCAGCCTCGTCGTGACGGTCGCGCGGCACGAACATGCGGGTCGGCGCGTTGCAGGACTGACCGCTGTTGCTGAAGCAGCCGGCGACGCCCTTGGCGACCGCCTTTGCTAGGTCGACATCCGGGAACAGGATGTTGGCCGACTTGCCGCCAAGCTCCTGATGCACGCGCTTGACCGTATCGGCCGCCGCCTTGGCGACCAGGATGCCGGCGCGGGTCGAGCCCGTAAACGACATCATGTCGACATCGGGATGGCTGGCCAGTGCCTGGCCGACGCCTGGGCCGTCGCCGTTGACGAGATTGAAGACGCCCTTCGGCACACCGGCCTCGTCGATGATCTCGGCAAAGATGATGGCGTCGAGCGGCGCGATCTCGGACGGCTTCAGCACCATCGTGCAGCCGGCGGCGAGCGCCGGGCCGACCTTGCAGGTGATCTGGTTGAGCGGCCAGTTCCACGGCGTGATCAGGCCGACGACGCCGATCGGCTCCTTGACGATCAGCGAGGAACCTTTGAGGTGGCGAAACTGGAAGGTCTTCAACACTTCCGCCATCTTCTGCAGATGCGCCTGGCCGACGCCGACCTGACTGTCCAGCGCCATCTGACGCGGCGCGCCCATCTCGCGCGAGACGGCGAGCGCCAGGTCCTTGCTGCGCTTCTGGTAGATCTCGATGACGCGGTTGAGGATGTCGAGCCGCTCCTCGACCGACGTGAAGCCGAAGGTGGCGAAGGCGCGCCTGGCGGCGGCCACGGCCTTGTCGACATCGGCCTTGCTGCCCAGCGAAATCTGCGCGAACGCGTCCTCGTTGGACGGGTCGATGACATCAAGGGTATTCGGCACAACCGGATCGACCCAGGCGCCGTCGATATAGAACTGCAGATCGTGTGACATGGTTTCGCTCCCTGCGGGCCGCTGTGCTCGATTGTGGTGAGGTGATCGTCGTATGGTCAGAGGTAACGATGCAGGGGATGTCGTGTCAAACGCAAGCGTGGCTGGTTGAGCCCGCGCGTCGGATTTCAATTCCCAACACATATCGCCCCATGGAATGCAACGGTTTTGGGAAAACGACATGCGTCGAACATAGACTTAAAAGCGCGTCGCAACCCCGGCACGCCCCATCCCATCAAGCTAATCCGTTCGGAAAAATCGATCATTATAACTCGAATAATTCGTTGGAAAGATTAGTTCTGGAATGGCATTTCGGCGGCGAGAGTGCCTGGAGAATTCAATTGTCCTTCCTGCCCGCCACTGCGAACGATCTTCCAAACAGCCTGAATTCGGCCAATTCCGAGACCCCTGCGCTTCCCTCGATCTGGGCCGGCATCGTGCCGGGCATCGTCCTGGTTGCGATGATCACGACAGTCGCCTATTCGGCGCGCAACCTCTCCGGCCTGACCTTGTTCAGCCCGATGATCCTGGCGGTCGTCGCCGGCATGGTCTATTCCAACGTGCTTGGCCTTCCCGCCCATGCCAAGGCCGGCATCGCCTTTTCGCAAAGGCGCCTGCTGCGCTTCGCCATCGTGCTGCTCGGGTTCCAGCTCACGCTCGGCCAGGTGGCGGGCATCGGCCTCGGCGGCGTCGGCATCGTCGCCGCAACGCTCGGCGCCACCTTCCTGTTCACGGTCACGCTCGGCCGGCTGATCGGCGTCGACGCCAAGCTGGCGCAGCTGATCGCCGCCGGCACATCGATTTGTGGCGCCTCGGCGATCGTCGCCACCAACATCGTCACCGACGCGCGCGACGAGGACGTAACTTACGCGGTCGCCGCGATTACGCTGTTCGGAACCGTCGCCATGCTCGGCTTTCCGCTGCTTGCGCCGTTTCTAGGGCTCGACCAGCATATGTTCGGTCTCTGGGCAGGGGCCTCGATCCATGAGGTGGCGCAGGTGATCGGCGCCGGCTTCCAGAACGGCACGCTCGCCGGCGAGACGGCAACCGTCGCCAAGCTGACGCGTGTCGCGATGCTGGCGCCCATGGTCATCGCGCTCGGCCTGATGGCGCGCCGCGGCAGCCCGGATGCTTCAGCCGCGAAGCCGCCGATGCCATGGTTCGTCGCGGCTTTCGTCGCGATCGTGGCGTTGAACAGCCTGGTCGCGATCCCCACTCAGGTCCATGCCGCGATCGCCCTGGCCGCACAGGTCATGCTGACCATGGGGCTTGCCGCGATGGGCCTGCAGGCGGACATTTCCCAGCTGCGCTCGCGCGGCCTGCGGCCGTTGATGCTGGCCTTCTCGGCCTTCCTGTTCATCGGCTGCTTCAGCCTGATACTGGTGAAGTTCGCCTAGTCCTCGAACGAACTCGCCGCGACATAGATAGCGGCGAGCTTCTCGATACCGGCCTGGTCTTCCTTGTCGAAGCGGCCGGGCAGCGGACTGTCGAGGTCGAGCACGCCGAACACGCCGTCGGCGTCGCGCAACAGCACGACCAGCTCCGAGCGCGAGTCGGCATCGCAGGCGATGTGGCCGGGAAATTCGTGGACGTCCTTGATCAGCATCGACATGTCGAGCTCGATGGCGGCGCCGCAGACCCCCTTGCCGACGGCAATGCGAACACAGGCCGGCTTACCCTGGAAAGGTCCCAGCACCAGTTCCTCGTCGGACTGAAGGAAATAGAAGCCCGCCCAGTTGAGGTCGGGCACCATCTGGTAGATCAGCGCCGCGGTGTTGGCGGCGTTGGCGATCGAGTCGCCCTCGCCTTCCAGCAACGCTTTCAGCTGCGTCGCCAACTCATTGTAGAAGGCCGGCTTGTTGCTTGTGTCGATGGCGGTTGCCGCAAACATCGTGTCGACTCTCCGTTGCACGCCGACCGCACGGCCAGCTACAGTTCACCCCTGTCTGCCACCAAAACCGCCGCCGGGAAACAGCCTATCATGACTTCCAGCCGTTCCAACATGGTCGGGGCCAGCATGGTCGGAACCGGCACGGTCGAGGCCAGGACGATCCGGATCGCCGCCGCTGTAATTCGCGACGATGGCGGCAGGTTGCTTCTGGTGCGCAAACGCGGCACCAGTTCCTTCATGCAGGCCGGCGGCAAGATCGAGCCGGGTGAACTGCCCGCCGTTGCGCTTGCGCGTGAATTGCAGGGAGGAGTTGGGCGTCGCCGTCGATCCGGCAGATGCTTGGCATCTCGGCTCCTTCTCGGCGCGTGCCGCCAATGAGCCGGATGCCCATGTCGAGGCCGAGCTGTTCGAACTCACCATCACCGGCGACCCGGTTCCGGCGGCCGAGATTGAAGAGATGATCTGGCTAAACCCCGACCTCGCAACCGGCATGGTGCTGGCGCCGCTCACCGCCGATATCGTGCTGCCGCGCTATGGCCGCAGGCCATGAATTCGCGGAGCCAGGCAAAGCAAACGAGCGAAGCGCCCCTCACCTTCGCGGTGCTGGTCTTTCCCGGCTTTCCGATGATGGCTTTTTCCTCGGTCATCGAGCCGCTGCGCGCCGCCAACGTGCTTGCCAGGCGCGAATGCTATCGCTGGGTGATCGTCGGCGCCGATCAAGGCACGGTCGAGGCCTCCAACGGCGTCGTCATCCAGCCGGGCTTTTCGGCGGCCGATGCGCCGAAGGTCGATCGCATCGTGGTGTGCTCCGGCGGCGACGCGGACCATGTCGTCGCCGACGAAGCGATGGGCTGGATCCGCAAGAGCCTGCGCAATGGTGCGCATATCGGCGCGGTGGCGGACGCGGCGTTCTTCCTCGCCCGCGCCGGCCTGCTCGACGGCCATGCCTGCACCTTGCACTGGACCAGCCAGGCGGCCTTCACCGAGGCTTTCCCGGACATCGAGCTTCGGCGCGATCTGTTCGTCATCGACCGCAAGCGCTTTACCTCGGCCGGCGGCGTCGGCAGCCTCGACATGATGCTCGAGATCGTCACGCAGGATTATGGCGCCGAACTCGCGGCGGGCGTCGCCGAATGGTTCGTGCACAGCCCGCTGCGCTCCAGCGTCGACCGCAAGCTGATGCCGCTGCGCCTGCGCACCGGCGTACAGAACGAGCTGGTGCTATCGGCCATCGCCATCATGGAGGACGCGGTCGAGGAGCGGCTCGGCATGGCCGAGCTTGCCGAGCGTCTGGGCGTATCGCCCGACAAGCTCGAGCGCAATTTCCGCGCCGAGCTGGCGATTTCGCCCAATGGCTATTACCGGCGGCTGCGGCTGAAGCGCGCGGCCGACCTGTTGGCGCATTCGACGCTGATGGTGCGCGACGTGGCTTTGGCCTGCGGCTTTGCTTCGATGTCGAGCTTTGCGAGGGCATTTCGCGAGGAGCATGGGCACGCGCCGAAAGCGATGCGGCGGCATTAGGTGCCGGGCGCGCTGGCGCGGTGAGACGCTGGCGGGACAGCGCCCCCTCTGGCCTGCCGGCCATCTCCCCCACAAGGGGGGAGATGGCAGCTTCGGCGCCGGCTCTCGCTTTCGACGTTGCAAATTGGCGAAGCCCTGCGCGACATCCAATCACCCCCCTTGTGGGGGAGATGTCCGGCAGGACAGAGGGAGGCGCGAAGGATCGCGGCGTTGCGTGATCGGCAGCGGCACTCAGCACAACATTTGCGGAATGCCGCACAAGCTCCAAATCCTGCCCGGTTATCTTCGCCGGAACAGGAGAGCCGCCATGAGCATCGTCGTTTTCGATCCCGACAGCACCGAGGATGTGGACTTCAAGGACCGCATGCGCCATCCGGCGGCGGCCGATCCGGCCGGCGGCATGTGGCTGTCCGACACCGAGCCGTCCTTCATCGATGCCGACGCCCTGCGCAAGGGCCGGCTGGCCAAGCTGCGCGCCTGGATGCGCGAGGCGGGCTATGGCGGCGTCGTGCTGTTCGATCCGTACAACCAGCGCTATGCCACCGGCTCGCGCAACATGTTCGGCTATTTCCTGCGCAACTCGACGCGCTACTTCTTCATCCCCACCGACGGCCCGATCGTGCTGTTCGAGTACCCGCAGAGCTACCATGTCTCGATGGTGCTCGACACGATCGACGAGGCGCGGCCGTCCAAGCTCGTCTGGTCCTCGGTGTCGGACCGCGACGACGAGACCGCCGGGCCGTTCGCCGATGAGATCGCCGAGCTTCTGAAGAAGCATGGCGGCGGCTCGATGAAGCTCGGCCTCGACCGCTGCAGCCATCTGCAGGCGCTGGCGCTGGAAAAGCGCGGCTGCGAGGTGAAGGACTGCCAGGGCGAGATTCTTGCCGTCCGCGCCGTGAAGACGCCGGAGGAAGTGAAATGCCTGCAGGTGTCGATGGCCGGCGCCGAGGCGGCCGTCGCCGCCGTGCGCGAGGCCATCAAGCCGGGTGTCTCCGAAAACGAGCTTTTCGCCATCATGTATGGCGAGGTGATCCGGCAAGGCGGCGAGTTCATCGAGACGCGGCTGTTGACCTCGGGACAGCGCACCAACCCGTGGTTCAACGAGGCCAGCGGCCGCAAGATCAGGCCGGGCGAACTCCTGGCGCTCGATACCGACACGATCGGCTGCTACGGCTATTACTCCGACTTCTCGCGCACCTTCCGTTGCGGGCCGGGCAAGCCGACGCCCTACCAGAAGTCGCTCTACCGCATGGCGCACGACCAGGTGCAGCACAACATCGGGATCGTGAAGCCCGGCATGGCTTTCCGCGAGATCGCCGAGAAGGCCTGGAAGATCCCGGATCGCTTCGTCGACCAGCGCTATACCTCGGTGATGCACGGCGTCGGCATGCATGGCGAAACGCCGTTTATCGCTCACGCGATGGACTACGAGACCTATGGCCGCGACGGCATCATCGTGCCCGGCATGGTGGTGAGCGTGGAAAGCTATATCGGCGAGAAAGGCGGCCGCGAGGGTGTCAAGCTGGAAGACGAGATTCTCATTACCGAAACGGGAACTGAACTGCTCTCGCGCTTTCCTTACGAGGATGAATTTTTGGAGCCGCAGGTTTGACGCCGATATCCACCAATGACCTCGGAGCAATATCGCAGAGCTTCGAGATTGGCTGCGGCATACATGAAGTCGTCATCCTAGGGCGAAGCAAGGAGCGCAGCGACGCGGCGCAGACCATTCCGTTCCGTCTCGGCTTCGCCACGGTGCGGAATTCTGTTAGGCAGCAATCCTCGAGCAAGGTAACGGCATGGATTCCAGGGTCTTCGCTACGCCGCTGCGCGGCTGCTTCGCCCTGGAATGACGAAGTTCTGGCATCCGCATGAAAACACCCATCTCCATCCGGCACGGCACGGTGGCCGCCCTGTTCATCGATCTCCAGGAGGAGCATCGCAAGGACAAACGCTATCTGGTCGAGGGCTTTGCCGAAATCCTGGCCAATGTCCAACGCCTGCAGGAGGCGGCGCGGCGCAATTTCGTGCCGCTCTACCACTGGGCCTATATCGTCGACCTCGCCGAGGCGCGGCCGTTCCACCCTGTCGACCAGACCGGCAAGTCGGCCTTCTCCGACAAGGATGATCCGTTGACGGCGATCTGCCATGAGGTGGCGCCGCAAGACGGCGAAGCCATGCTGGTCAAGCGGGAAGCGAGCGCTTTCGGCAGGAACGACTTCGCCGACAAGCTCAAGGCCTCCGGCATCGAATGGCTGGTCATCGCCGGTGTGTGGACCGAGGCCTGCGTCGACGCCACGGTGAAGGACGCCGTGGCGCGCGGTTTTCGTGTGCTGCTGGTCAAGGATGCCTGCGGCAGCGCCAGCGCCGCCATGCACCAGACCGGCATCCTCAACCTCGCCAACCGGCTCTATGGCGGCGCCGTCACCAACACGCTCGACGCCTGCCGGCTGATGGGCGGCGACACGGTGAATGTGTGGCAGGTCGAGGGCTCGGTGCCGCTGCGCTTCACCTTCGAGAACGCGGCGCGGCTCTACGCAGGGCTCTGACGCGATGGCCGGCGAGCCAACCGATCCGGCGAGCCGCGGCAAATATGCCGACCGGCTCGATCCTGGGCTCTGGGATTACATCGACGAGGTCAACAGCTGGTATCCGCCACAGATCGTGGCCGCGCCGATCGCGGAACAGCGGGCGGTCTATGACAAAATGTGCGCGGCATTCCATCAGGGTCGTCCGGACGGGGTGGACGTGAGCGACGGCCTCGTCACCACGGCGGCGCACGCCGTTCCGGTGCGGCGCTACCGCATGGCGAGCGCGGTCGGCGCCGCGGTCGTCGTCTACTATCACGGCGGCGGCTTTGTGCTCGGCGATCTCGACAGCCATGACGACATCTGCGCCGAAATCTGCGCCGGCACCGGCTTCGAAGTGGTCTCGGCGAACTACCGGCTGGCGCCGGAGCATCTGCACCCCGCCGCCTTCAACGATGCGCTTGCCGCGTTCGAGTGGGTCGCGGCAACGAGTCCGCTGCCGATCGTGCTGTGCGGCGAAAGCGCCGGCGGCAATCTCGCCGCCGCGGTGGCGCATGCGACGCGGCGTCATTCCAGGCGTGCCATCGGCCAGTTGCTGGTCTATGCCGGCCTCGGCGGAGACGAGAGCGGCCGTTCCTATATCGAGCATGCCTACGCACCGCTGCTGACGCTCGCCGACGTCGAATTCTACCGCCGCATCCGCTCGGCGCCCGGACAGTCGCCCGACGACCCGACCTTCTCGCCGCTCAAGGACCGCGATTTCTCGGGCCTGCCGCCGACGGTCGTCGTCAGCGCCGAATGCGATCCCTTATCGTCGGACGGCGAGGCCTATCGCGACCGCATCCTGGCGGCCGGCGGGCGAGCCGTGTGGCGGGAGGAGCCACGCCTGGTGCACAGTTTTCTGCGCGCCCGCGCAAGCGTACCGCGCGCGGCGGCGGCGTTTGCCAGGATCATTGGCGACATCGCATGGCTAGGCGCCAGCGATGAAGCGCTGATCTCCCCCCAAGTGGGGGAGATGGCCGGCAGGCCAGAGGGGGCGCGAAGGATCGCGGCCTTTAAGGATCGCGGCCTTCCGGAATCTTGATCGCTCAAAATCAACCCGAGAAGGCAGCTCTGATCGGCTGATACGCTGGCGGGACAGCGCCCCCCTCTGTCCTACCGGACATCTCCCCCACAAGGGGGGAGATTGGGCGTTCCCCTGCGGAACAGCGCACAAGAACTGCGGAAAACCAAACATTTCGCGGCGGAAAGCAGACCTATCATCGCTTTGGCAGGCGCCGGCGCCCGGCGATCGCATCGGCACCCGCCCATGGCGGCACCGCGCGCCCAACAACAGAGGGAACGACGATGAAATTCATGCTGACCGACAGGAAACTGCACCCGCGAGCCAGGCCGACCGCGGACGATTTCAGGAAGGGTGCGATCAGCCGGCGCGAATATCTGGCGCTGATGGCCGGCCTCGGCGTCAGCGCCGCCGGCGCGCTGGCGCTGGGCGGGATTTCTCCCTCGCCTGCCCGCGCCGCGGAGCCGAAGCGCGGCGGCGTGCTGCGCGTGGCGATGAACGTCAAGGGTTTCAAGGATCCGCGCACCTTCGACGGCGTCGAGATGTCCAATGTCGCGCGCCAGTGCAACGAATATCTGGTGCGCTGGAAAACCGACTTCAGCTTCGAGCCGTGGCTGCTCGAAAGCTGGGAGACCAGCGACGACGCCAGGACGATCACGCTCAATGTGCGCAAGGGCATCACCTGGTCGAACGGCGACCCCTTCAACGCCGACGACGTGATCCACAACCTCAACCGCTGGTGCGATGCCTCGGTCGCCGGCAATTCGGTCGCCGCGCGCATGGGCGCGCTGGTCAACGCCGACACCAAGAAGCCGGTCGATGGCGGCATCCAGAAGGTCGACGACCATACCGTCAAGCTCAACCTGCCCAAGCCCGACATCTCGCTGATCGCCGGCATGGCCGACTATCCGGCGCTGATCATGCACCGCTCCTATGAGGGCGATGCCGATCCGAAGAAAGCTTTGGCCATCACCACCGGCCCGTGCGAACTGGTGAGTTGGGACGCCGAGACGGGCGCGGAGGTGAAACGCAAGGACAAGCCGTGGTGGAAGGGCGAATTCTATCTCGACGGCATCAGATGGGTCGATTACGGCTCCGATCCGAACGCCACGCTGTCGGCCTTCGAATCCGGCGAGATCGACACCGACCACGAGACCGCCTCGGACGCCGTATCGCAGACCGAAAAGATGGGCCTGCAAAACTCCGAGATCGCCACCGGCTCGACCATCGTCGCGCGCTTCAATGTCTCCAACACGCCTTATGACGACGTCAAGGTGCGTCGCGCCGCGCAGCTTGCGGTCGACAATGCGGCGGTGCTGAAGCTCGGCCTCGACGGTCGCGGAAAACCCGCCGACAACCATCATGTCGGCCCGATGCATCCGGAATTCGCCGATATCGGCCCGGCCAAGCGCGATGTCGAGGCGTCCAAGAAGCTGATCTCGGAGGCCGGCAAGGCCGACCACGAATACGAGCTGATCTCGGTCGACGTCGAATGGCAGAAGAGCACGGCCGACGCGATCGCAGCCCAGATCCGCGAGGCAGGCCTCAAGGTCAAGCGCACGGTGCTGCCGGCCGCGACCTTCTGGAACGACTGGGCCAAGTTCCCCTATTCCTGCACGGAATGGCTCGGCCGCCCGCTCGGTGTCCAGGTGCTGGCGCTCGCCTACAAGTCTGGCGGCGCCTGGAACGAAAGCGCCTACGCGGACAAGGAGTTCGACGAGTTGCTCGAAACGGCGCTCGCCACGCCCGATGCGGCGGCGCGCAAGGAGATCATGGCCAAGATCGAGAAGAACCTGCGCGACTCCGGCGTCATTATCCAGCCCTACTGGCGCTCGGTCTACCGCACCTATCGCAAGGGTGTGCAGGGCTGCGAGCAGCACCAGGCGCTCGAGCAACATTTCGAGAAAGTCTGGCTGGAGTCCTGATCCTGCCGGGATCGAGGCGGCCGGTGCGCCTCTCCGGGCTGCGCCGGCCGTTGCCATTTGCCAAGCGATTGCCTTTCAGCGCAGACCGGCTTCCCGCCGGCTCGGAATGCGAGAAACAGGGGGCATGGATCACTTCGACCTCGGCGCCTATCGGCGCCCTATCCCCAGGTCCCCGGCCGAGACGCAGCGCTGGTTCGATATCGCCGGACGAGCGTGCAAACTGATTGTTGCCGCATTGAGGGTGAGCCGTCCTCGATCGAGCTGGCGCTGATTGCTAGGAAAAGACATCCACCAATTCGTCGACGCCTCCGCCTTCCTTTGCCCGCCGCAAGTCGATGTATGTGGCCGTCGCGGCGATCGACGCCACCGTCCATATGATTGCCGTGACGCCGGCGCTCGCCGTTGCGCCGACGATCGCTATGGATGCCGGGGCGATCAGAGGTACGGCAAGGCTGAACGCAAGAAAAAGCGCTGCGCGCAAGGCCAGCGCCAGCACCAAGACAACCAGAGACAGGCCTATTATCGGCCAGCGATATCCTGCGGTCAGGGCACGGCTGCGCGCCATCGAAGCCAGTGCTCCAAGTCCCTCACGCATCGCAACTGGGACAGCCGCCAAGTTGCACAGCACCCAAATGATGCAGGGCACGACCAGCAGTGCGAACGCGACACCGCCACCGAAAAGCGGAAACAACAATTCGGCGCCGACCATCGCTTGTTTCGCGAGAAACCACGTCAGATAGATCGTGAAACCGATGCCAAGCACGGGAACAGACCGGTGCAAGGCCGTCGCAACACAGCGCGCGAGTGATGGATGACGGCCGTTGATGTCGCCCAGCATGGCTCCCGACAGGACCCCATGGCCCAGGAAACCCGGCAGGGCGCCAAGAAGCCCGGCAAGCAGGGAAAAGCCCACATGGACCGCAACGGAGAAAGGTTCGACCTTTCCGCCGCCGGCCAGATACGCCGCCCTTTCCCGGTAGGCGAAGGTCACCAGTCCGGCCAGGAGCGACGGCAGGGCGAAAAAGAGCGCAGCGACCGTCAGCGCGAGAACCGGATTGCGTCCAATGAACGAGATCGTGCCGCGGACCACCCCGCCCAGCCGGAATGGCCCGGCTGTGCCAGGATCGCCTTTGCTTTGAAGTCGATCTTTCCGGTCTATGAGAATATCTCCGCCAGTTCGTCGATGCTGGTGCCTTCCTTGACCCGGCGCAGCTCGACATAAGTGACCGCGATAGCCACCGAAATCACCGTCGAGAAGATACTCGAGACCAGGCTGCTTCCGACGGCTCCGACTGCGGCCCCGGTGGAGGAGATGCCGCCGGCGGAAGCGATCACAAGCCCGAACAGCAAAGAGAAACCGCCCTGGATGAGCATTGCCGTCAAGCCGATGATCAAAAACAGGCCGAAAATTGCCCAGCGGCTGCCTTTGGTCAGCTGCCGACTGCGCGATATCGAGCCGAACACGCCCTGCCGTTCTTGAACCACGACAGGCACCGCGACAGCGATGCTAAGCACCCAGATAGCCACCGCGACAATGATCGCGAGCCCGATGAGCCATCCGATCAAAGGTATCAGCGAAGCAATGATGACCGTGACGAAGCCGGCCACCGCCATGGCGAGAAAGACCACGAGACCGATCCCGAACGCAGGCAAGAAACGGCGCAGCGCTATCTGTATGCAGTCGCCGACCGCCGGGCTCTTGCCGTTCAGGTCCTCGACGGTTGCCCGCACCAGCGCCGCCTGGGCAAGGAAAGCCAGCACGAAAATCACCAGGGCGGCAATCATCGAAGTGATTCCGTAATTCGCCAAGGCTGCCTGCTCCATGCCTGCAACGCCCCCTGCTCCGAGGCTGGCGATCCGGCTGAAGTTCCAAAAGTTGTAGATCAATGCCGGCAGCGCCGTGAAAAGGCCCACGATCACGGCAAGCGGACCGAAGCTGCGGCCGATAACCGAGAATGTGTTGCTGAACACCCGGCCGATGCTGAACTTCTCCAGCCTGCCGCCTGCGACTGATGCCATGTTACATTTCCCCCTGCGAATGAATATGAAAATTGGAAAGTATAAATCACCAACATTGATACTTACGGTTTGGCCCGCTTGCAATTGTCATGGCGTATTGCCAGTGTCGGCCCCGAACCGCAGGTTGCAGGGGGAACGAGCGGGTGACAGCCGCAGGGACGCAAGACGCCGGACGGCTGGCGCAGTTGCACAAGCAACTGCTGACGGACGATTCGATCCAGTTTGGGCTGCCAACCTATGTGCAACCAGAGCCGCCGGAATGGCTGAAGCCGCTGCTGGACGGCCTGGCCAAGCTCGGCCCCTACATGATCTACATGTTCTGGGGCGCGGTCATCATCGGCGTCGCCATCATCGTCCTGCTGCTCGTCCTCGAAGCGAAAGGCGTCGCCTGGCGGCTGCCGTGGCGACGCAAGCGCCAGGAGACCGAAGCGAAGGAAGAGTGGCGCCCGGACGCGAGCTCGGCCCAGATCCTGCTCTCCGAGGCCGACGCGCTGGCCGCGCGCGGCGAATTCGACGAAGCGGTTCACCTGCTTCTGCGCCGCAGCGTCGCCGACATCGCCACCCGGCTGCCCGATTTCCTGCGCCCGTCGCTCACCGCGCGCGACATCGCGGCCGCCGGCTCGATCCCTAGCCGACCCCGCGCCGCGTTCAGCGAGATCGCGCGCATCGTCGAGGCTGCCTTGTTTGCCCGCCGTCCCGTCGGCGCCGAAGGCTGGCAGCAGGCGCGCGGCGCCTATGAGCGTTTTGCTTTCCGGGATGCCTGGGCATGAGCGCGGCGACCGAAGCGGCGCAGGAACCTTTCAGCCGCAGAACGCTGTTCTGGGGCATCTTCGCCAGCCTGCTGGCGGCGGCCGGGTTTTTCCTGCTCTCGACCTACGCCCCCGATTTCCGCGCGCATGAGGGCGGTGCCACGCCGTTTTCGAAGGGTGGCACCGGCTATGCCGGGCTGGTCGAATGGCTGAAGCTCAGCAACGGACAGGCGCCGCCGATGGAGCGCGGCGAGAAGGACGTGGCGTCGCCGCTGGCATCGACCTTCCTGCTTATCGTCACCATTGCGCCGGACAGCGACCCGGCCGCGCTTGACCGCATCATCAAGCTGCGCTCGGGCAAGGACACGCTTTTCGTCCTGCCGAAATGGCAGACCGCTCCCTTGTTTGGCCATGAAGGCTGGGAGACAAAGATCGAACGACTGCCGGATGCGGTCGTCAACGACTGGCTCGGCCGCATCGCCAAGGCCAGGCTCGGCGAAGCAACCAACACGGTCTCGCAGATAAATATCGCCGGCCGCATGGTCACCGCGCCGGACGAGTTGCAATGGGTGGCGGACGACCACCCGCTGATCGCGGCTGGCGAAGGCAGGGCCATTCTCACCGAGCTTGACAACGAACCCTTCTACATCCTCACCGATCCCGACTTCATCAACAATGCCGGACTGAAGGAAGAGCAGACGGCGGCCGCCGCTCTCGACATGATTGCCATGCTGGAGCCAGCCAAGGGCGCCGTCATGTTCGACCTGACGCTGCACGGCGTCGGCCAGAAATACGATCTCGCCAAGCTCTTGGTCGAACCGCCCTTCCTGGCGTTGACGCTTTCGGTGCTGGTGGCGGCGGCACTTGCCTTCCTGCATGGGCTCGGCCGCTTCGGACCGCCGCGGGCGGAAGGCCGTGCCATCGCCTTCGGCAAGCGCGCGCTGGTCGACACCACGGCGATGCTGTTGAAGCGCGCCGGGCGCCTGGAAGAGCTTGGCGACCGCTACGCAACCCTGGCGCGGCAACGCGCCGGCGCCCTGCTCGGCGCGCCGCACGGGCTGCAAGGCGAAGCGCTCGACCGCTGGCTCGATTCCCGCGACAGGGGCGAGGCGCATGGCTTCACCCGGCGCTTCAAGGCAACGAACGAATCCAATAATTTGGCCGTAATGCATGAAGCAGCGCAACAGCTGCATGACTGGACGGCAAGGAGGCTCGGTGAACGTCGATGAAGTGAAGGCCCTGGCGAGCGCGATCAGGGAAGAAGTTGCCAAGGCAATCACCGGGCAGCGCGACACGGTCGACCTGATGCTGACGGCGCTGTTCGCCGGCGGGCACATCTTGCTCGAAGGCCCGCCGGGCACCGCCAAGACCATGACGGCGCGCTGCTTCGCGCAGGCGCTGGGCGTCGCCTATGGCCGCATCCAGTTCACGCCCGACCTGATGCCCGGCGATATCGTCGGCGCCAACATCTACAATTTCCAGACCGGGCAGTTCACGCTGACGCGCGGCCCGATCTTCTGCGACCTCTTGCTCGCCGACGAAATCAACCGCACGCCGCCCAAGACGCAGGCCGCCTTGCTCGAAGCCATGCAGGAACACGCCGTCACCTTCGACGGCACCACGCATTCGCTCGGCAGGAATTTCATGGTGGTGGCGACGCAGAACCCGATCGAGCATCAGGGCGTCTATCCGCTGCCCGAAGCGCAGCTCGACCGCTTTCTGTTCAAGCACAGGGTGAGCTATCCGGACCTCAGGGAGGAGCGCGCCATCATCGTCCATCACGGCGGCGGCTCGGCCTCGCACGATATCGGGCAATACGGCATCAAGGCGCAGACCGACCGCAAGGCGCTTGAAGCAGCCGTTGCCACGGTTGGCGACGTCACGCTGGTCGACGATGTCGTCGGTTATATCGCGGCGCTGGTGCGCGGCACGCGCGAAAGCCCCGACCTCGAGGTCGGGGCCAGCCCTCGTGCGGGCGCCATGCTGGCCAGAGCGGCGCGCGCCAGGGCCGCGCTCGACGGCCGCAACTATGTCATCCCGGACGACGTCAAGGCGCTTGCCGTGCCGGCGCTGCGCCACCGGGTCGTTCTCTCGCCGGCAGCGCAGATCGACGGGCGGCTGGTCGAGCAGATCGTCTCCGACCTCGTCGACCATACGGAAGCGCCGCGTTGATCTATCCGAGCGGTCGAGCAGTCTGGGCAGCGGCGGCGGGAGCGATCCCCGCCTTCCTGATTGCGCTTGCGCTGCCGCATGTCTGGTATCTCGGCCTGTTGTGGATCTGCTTTCTGCTGGCATTCCTGGCGGCGGACGCAGCCGCCGGGCGAGGCCGCGCCTCGCTCGACGCGACGCTGACGGTGCCGCCGCAGGTGGGCGTCGGCGGACGCTTCACGCTGCACATCGCGGCCGGCCTCGGCGCAAGGCTGCGGCGCCTGCAGGCGCGCGTCGGCCATGACCAGCGGGTTCAGCCGGTCGCAGGCACCGGCGGCGCGCTGCCGGCCAATGGCGGCACGCTCGACCTCGAATTCGAGGCCATCCGCCGCGGCATCTCCAGTTTCGACCGGCTGTGGCTGCGCTGGCAGGGTCCGTTCGGACTGGTCTGGAACCAGGTCGTGCTGCCCGTCGATAGAAAGGTTGCGGTGCTGCCCGATGTCAGCAGCGCGCGCGACGAGGCGATCACGCTGCTGCAACGCTCGGCCCTTGCCGACGGCCATGCACGGAGGCGCGCCGGCCAGGGCCGCGAGTTCGAAGCGCTGAAGGACTACCAGCCCGGCATGGGCCGGCGCATGATCGACTGGAAGCGCAGCGCCCGGCACGGCAAGTTACTGGCGCGCGAATTCCGGATCGAGGAGAACAACAACATCGTTTTAGCCATCGACAGCGGCCGGCTGATGTGCGAGCCGGTCGACGGCGTGCCGAAGGTCGACCGCGCGGTGACGGCGGCCCTTTTGTCGGCCTTCATCGCACTCAAGGGCGGCGATCTCGTCAGCCTGTTCTCCTTCGACGCCAGGCCGCGCGTCTCCAGCGGCGCGGTCCGCGGCTCGCCGAGCTTCATCATGATCCAGAAGCGCGCCGCCGAAATCGACTATTCGACCGAGGAGACCAATTTTACCCTGGCGCTAACGACGCTTGCGGCAAAGCTCGACCGGCGCTCGCTGGTCATCGTCTTCACCGATTTCGTCGATCCGATCAGCGCCGAATTGATGCTGCGCACCGTCGGCCGGCTGACCGAGCGCCATCTGGTGCTGTTCATGCTGATGAAGGACGTGGAGCTCGAGACGCTGGCCGACATGGCGCCGGCGGCGCCCGAGGACGTCGCCCGCTCGGTCACCGCCGGTGACCTCTTGAGACAGCGGCAAGTGGTGATCGGGAGGCTCAGGCTGCTCGGCGCGCATGTCATCGAGGCCGACCACCAGCGGCTCGGCCCAGCGCTGGTCGAGCGCTATATCCAGCTCAAGGAGGAGAACCTCTTATGACGCTGTCCGCCGGCACCGATGCGGTGCGCCAGTCGCTGGCGAGCTTCCGCCAGGAGCGCGAAGCCGACTGGAAGGCGTTCGAAGCGCTGCTGGCGCGCGTGGAGAAGCGGGCGCCGCGCACGCTGTCGGAAGGTGAGCTCTTGTCGCTGCCGCTGCTCTACCGCTCGGCGCTGTCCTCACTTTCGGTGGCGCGCGCGACATCGCTCGACAGCGCGCTGATCGCCTATCTGGAGGCGCTCTGCCTGCGCGGCTATTTCTATCTCTACGGCGCGCGGCGGAGCTTGAGGACCCGCATCGGCGACTTCTTCCTGCACGACTGGCCGGCGGCGATCCGCGACCTTTGGCGCGAAATATGGACCTCGGTCGGGCTCACCGTCATTGGCGCGATCGCCGGCTATTGGCTGGTCGCGTCCGACAAGCGCTGGTACGACGCCATCATCGCGCCGAGCCTCGCCGGCGGCCGCAACCCGGATTCGTCGGCCGAAACGCTGCGTAGCGTGCTCTACGGCGGCGGTGACCATTTCTTGTCTGGCTTTGCCGCCTATCTTTTCACGCACAACACACAGGTCTCGATCCTGGCCTTCGCGCTGGGTTTCGCCTTCGCGGTGCCCAGCGTGCTGATCATCCTGATGAACGGCTGCATGCTCGGCGCCATCTTCCAGATCTATGCCGCCAAGGGGCTCGGCTTCGAGCTCGGCGGCTGGCTGTCGATCCACGGCACGACGGAGCTGTTCGCAATCGCCATCGCCGGCGCCGCCGGCATGCGCATCGGCACCAGCATCGCCTTTCCCGGCGAGTTGACCCGCATGGCGGCCGCGGCACGGGCCGGGCGCGTGGCGGCGACCGCCATGGTCGGCGTCACGGTGATGCTGCTTTTCGCCGGGCTGCTGGAAGGCATCGGCCGGCAGACGATCACCAGCGACGTCGCGCGCTATTCTATCGGCGGCGGCATGCTGGCTTTGTGGTTTTGCTATTTCTACCTGTTCCGCATGGTGCGGCATGGCGAAAGCTAAGACCGTGGCGAAGGCCAAGGACCCGGCAGGGCTGGTTCGTCCGCTGGTCACGCCGGAGGGCGTGGACCTGCGGGTCAAGCTGGCGGATGCCGGCACCCGCGCTTCCGGCTTCCTGCTCGACGTGGTGGTCATCATCACCGCGGCCGTGGTCATCTCGCTGGTGACGATCTTCGGCCTTTCCGGCCTCGGCTTCCAGGACGCGCAGCCGCTGTTCATCGTCTGGATCATCTTCATCTTCTTCCTGCGCAACGTCTATTTCATCGCCTTCGAGGCCGGCCGGCGGGCTGCGACGCCGGGCAAGCGCATGGTTGGCACCAGGGTCGCGTCGCGCAGCGGCGCCGGTCTCACCCTCGACCAGGTCATCGCGCGCAATCTGATGCGCGAGATCGAGGTTTTTCTGCCGCTGTCGATCCTTGCCGCGCGCGGCAGCGCCGGCGTCGCCGACACGCTGACGACCATCTTCGGCCTGGTGTGGGCGCTGCTGTTTTCGCTGTTTCCGCTGTTCAATCGCGACCGACTAAGAATTGGCGACCTGCTCGCCGGCACCTGGGTGGTCGAGGCGCCGAAACTGGCCTTGGCCGAGGATCTTTCGCTGCGCAAGGATCCCATCGCCGCCCGCTTCCAGTTCAGCGCCGCACAGCTCGACGCCTATGGCATCGCCGAACTGCAGAAGCTGGAGGAGGTGCTGCGCCGCGACGATTACTCCGCGCTGAAGGCGGTGGCGGAAACGATCAGCCGCAAGATCGGCGCCAAGGTCGAGCCGGTGAATTCAAAAGCCTTCCTCACCGCCTATTACGGCGAGCTGCGCGCGCATCTGGAACGCAAGCTGCTGCTCGGGAATCGCAAGGCGGATAAGTACGCGCGGTGAACTTGGCGATATATTGGAAACGTCAGCGCTGCCCCTCGTCCGCCCTTCGGGCACCTTCTACCCATAAATAAACGGGGAGAAGGCTACGGCCGCGCTGGCGATTGGCGAAATCAGACACGACAAGCTCTTTCTCCCCGTCACTATACGGGGAGAAATGCCCGGCAGGGCAATGAGGGGCGGCGCGAACTTACGAAGGCTGGATCGAAGCTGACCTACCCCACCCATTTCTCATAATCCGACACCAGCAAATGCACCGGCGCGACGTCCTCTTCGATGTTGGAGAAGCGGCCGATCGGGTCGCGGAAGACGTTGTCGGTGAGGTCGTCATTGACGGTCGAGACCTCGCCGATCAGCACGTCCTTGCCCTCGGCCCAGAAAGCGTGCCAGACGCCGGGCAGCAGCGTCACGCTCTGGCCGGGGTCGAGCTTCAAGAGCCCGCCCGCCGGCAACCGATGGATGGTGCCGTCGACCGGAACCGACACCTCGGCCTTCGGATCGATGCCGCCGTCGCGATCGTGCATGAACAGTTCCAGCACCAGCTTGCCGCCGCCGCGGTTGATGATGTCCTCGGCCTTGATGTTGTGGCGGTGCATCGGCGAGAGCTGGTCCTTGCGCGAGATCATGATCTTCTCGGCATAAAGCATGCCCATGCCGAGCTTCATGTCCTCGTAGCGGCCGTTGCGCACGGTGAACAGGAACAGGCCGAGCTCGTCGAACTTCTCCTGGCCGTAATCGGTGATGTCCCAGCCGAGGCGCGAGGTGAAGATCGCCGAGGAGTCGGCCTTGTGCGCCTTCATCTCTTCGGGCGACCAATAAGCGAAGGGCGGCATGATATAGCCGAAGGAGCGGATGAAGGCGTCGGCTTCGCGGATGATGTCGTTGATCTTGGAGCGCTTCATGGGTTCTTCCTCCGGCCGCTGCCTGCTGAAATCTGCCCATCCGAATAGCTCAACGCCGGCCTGCTGTCGACGCAAACTCGCGGCTCTGGCCCCGTGACATCCGGCCTGATCGGGGACATAAACCAAACCGGTCTTTTTCGATTTTACGCATGTCTTTGTCCCGAAACCGCTTCCCGGTTTCTGGACACATGCTTTGAGATGGTGATTTTGATGCCAAGCGTTGACGACCTCGACACACCGGCGATCCTGATCGACGCGGCGCGCGCCGAAGCCAACATCAAGCGCGCGCAGGCGCATGCCGACGCCCACGGGTTGCAGCTGCGACCGCACATCAAGACGCACAAGCTGCCCTACTGGGCGAAGAAGCAGGTCGCCGCCGGCGCGGTCGGCATCACCTGCCAGAAGATCGGCGAGGCCGAGGTGATGGCCGATGCCGGGCTGACCGATATTTTTCTTCCCTACAACATCCTTGGCCGGGCAAAGCTGGAGCGGCTCAAGACACTGCATGGCCGCGTGACGCTGTCGGTGACGGCGGACAGCCATGAGACGCTGCAAGGGCTCGCTGCCACCTTCCCCGATGCCGGCCATCCGCTTTCGGTTCTGGTCGAGTGCGACACGGGGATGGGCCGCTGCGGCGTCCAGAATCCAGCTGAGGCGCTGGCGCTGGCGAAGGTGATCGACCAGGCCAAGGGCCTCAGCTTCGGCGGGCTGATGACTTATCCGGCCGCGGGGCGCGCCGCCGAGGCGGAAGCCTGGCTGAGAAGCGCGCGCGACGCGCTCGCCGCGGCGGGGCTCGACTGCCGGCGCATCTCGAGCGGCGGCACGCCCGACATGTGGCGCTCGGGCGAGGACAGCGTCGTCACCGAATACCGGCCTGGCACCTATATCTACCTCGACCGCTACCAGGTCGCCAAAGGCGTCGGCACGCTCGATGATTGCGCGCTGACGGTGCTCGCCACCGTCGTCAGCCACCCGACGCCGACCCGCGCCATCCTCGACAGCGGCAGCAAGGCGCTGTCCTCCGATACGCTCGGGCTCGCTGATTTCGGCGAACTGCTGGGCGTGCCCGGCGCCCGCGTCACTGGCTTGAGCGAAGAGCATGGCAACGTAACGCTTGCGGAAGGCGCCAGGCTTCGCATCGGCGAGCGCGTGCGCGTCGTGCCCGACCATTGCTGCGTTGTGACGAACCTGTTCGACCAGGTGCATTTGATCGACGGCGACAAGGTGCTGGAAACGCTGCCGGTGGCGGCAAGGGGCCGGATGGGGTGAGCCCTACTGGCGCTCGGCCTGCCGCGCCGCAACTCTTCGCATAGCCGTCACCCGGCGGCGAAAAATCTCCGTGCGCATCGCCATCAGGTGCAGCGCGAAGAACAGAACCGTGAAGCCCAGCGCCATCACGGCGAGCGGCCACAGCATCGAGGGATCGATGGTCGGACCGCCGAGCCGGAACACCGACGCCGGCTGGTGCAGCGTGTTCCACCAGTCAACCGAGAATTTGATGATCGGGATGTTGATGAAGCCAACCAGCGTGATGATCGCAGCGGCCCAGGCGGCGCGGCCGGCGTCATCCAGCGCGCGCGTCAGCGCAATGATGCCGAGATACATCAAGAAGAGCACGAAGACAGAGGTCAGCCGCGCGTCCCACACCCACCAGGTGCCCCACATCGGCTTGCCCCAGATGGAGCCGGTGATCAGCGCCAGCGCGGTGAAAGTGGCGCCGATCGGGGCCGCCGATTTCAGCGCGACATCAGCCAGCGGATGGCGCCAGACCAGCGTGCCCAGCGCCGAGATCGCCATGATGGTGTAGCACATCATGGCGAGCCAGGCGAAAGGCACGTGGATGTACATGATGCGCACGGTGATGCCCTGCTGGAAATCCTCCGGCGCCGTGAAGCTCATATAAAGCCCGACGGCGAGCAGGATCGCCGCGATCGCCGCCAGCCATGGAACGACCTTGTCGGCCAGCCCGACGAAGCGGGTCGGATTGGCTAGATCGGTCCAGCCGGCGAGGCGTGAGGTGGTGTCGCTCATGGCGACCTAAATAGACCGGTGACGCGTCAGGGGCAATCGGTGTCGCAGCGTACTACCCTCCCCCTTGCAGGGAGGGTAGCTGCGAAGCAGCGAGGTGGGGGGTTGGGGCATCGCCCCTCCCGGACCTTCGGTCCGACCTCCCCACAAGGGGGAGGTAAAGAGCATTACGCCGCTTCGTTGACCGGACGGCTGAGGCGGCGGACCTCTTCGTCGTTGAGCAGGCCACCAGCGCGCAGCAGGCTGGCGAAGCGGCCGTTGCGCAGCGAAAGCTCGGTGAAGCCGCCCATCTCCACCACCCTGCCCTTGTCCATGAAGACGACGAGGTCGGCGTCGCGGACCGTGGTCAAACGGTGGGCGATGATGAAGGTCGTGCGGTTGCGGCGCAATTCGTCGATCGCTTCCTTGACGCGGTCCTCGGTCTCGACGTCGAGCGCGCTGGTCGCCTCGTCGAGCACCAGGATCGGCGCATCCTTGAGCACGGCGCGGGCAATGGCAATGCGCTGACGCTCGCCGCCGGAAAGCTGGCCGCCGCGTTCGCCGACGACAGTGTCGTAGCCGCAACTCTTGGCCAGGATGAAGTCCTGTGCGGCGGCGGCATTGGCGGCGGCGTGGACCTCGTCATTGCTCGCATCGGCGCGACCGACGCGGATGTTGTCCTCGATCGAGCGATTGAGCAGGCCGGCGTCCTGGAAGACAGTGGCGATCGAATGGCGCAGCGACTTGCGGGTCACCGTCTTGGTGTCGATGCCATCGATCAGGATACGGCCGCTGGACGGCGTGAAGACGCGCTGCAACAGATTGATAAGCGTGGTCTTGCCGGCGCCGGTCGGGCCGACGATGGCAACCGTCTGGCCAGCCTGGACTTCGAACGAGACGTCCTCGATGCCGTGGCCCGAATTGGCGAACTCGAAGCTGACGCCCTCGAAGCGGACATGGCCGGTGACGTTGGTCAACTCGCGCAGGCCGTCTGGCTCGGCGGTTTCGGCGGCCGAGTCCTCGAGGCGATAGAAGTCCTCGAGCTTGGCGCGGGCCTCGGAAATCTGAGTGGTGAAGGCCGACATCTGGTCGAGACGGGCGATCAGCATTCCGGCAAAGCCGGTGAAGGCGACGACATCACCGACGCGAAGCTGGCCACGGGTGACGAGATAAGCGCCAATCGAGAGCACGATCATCATCGAGATGGTCGACGACAGGCGGTTCAGCGCATTGGCGATCGCCCACCAGTCGAGCACCGGGTTCTGCGCGTCGAGCAGGTCCTTCACGTAGCGCTTCAGCGTCGCGGTCTCATGGCCGATGCGGTTGTAGCTCTGCAGCACGGCGACATTGCTGACGCTGTCGGTCACATGGGCAAACACGGTGTGGTAGTGGCGCTCGACGGCGGTCTGCCCCGACTTGGTCCGGCGCATGACGACGCGGCCGATGCCGACGTAAAGGATACCGAGGCCAAGCAGCACGACGGACATGCGGATGTCCATGGCAAGCGCGGTCGGCACAAGCAGCACCAGCGCGATGGCCGTCGACAGATGCACGCGCATGAATTCGAGCCACAAGCTGAACAGGGTCTCGACAGCGCGCAGCAGCGTGTGCAGCGAATTGGAGGTGCCGCGCTGGTGGTGCCAGGCAAGCGGCATGGTGATCACCCGCTCGAAGGACTGGCACAGCACTTCCGAGCGGCGGGCATGGGCAAAGCGATCGGCGCCGCGCGCCACCAGGACGAAGGCGAGGACGTTGAAGGCACCGATAGCGGCCCAGACGGCGAGCGTCGAAAACACCGCGCCTTTTTCGGAGATAGCACCGATCACCCGGCCCAACAGGATCGGCTCGAGGATTGCGATCGCTGCGAGCGCGATGTTGGCGCCGCAAATCAGCGCGACGCGCTTCTTATCGGCCGCCAGATAACCCAGCGCTCTAAAGTAGATCTGCAGAAGTGACACTTCAGCTACTCCGCCAAACTCTTGTCCGTGCTCGATGCCGATATTGTGCACCGCACCATTTTTTGACACGTACAGGTTAATGTGTCGCGAAACAATGCGTCGTCTATCCCTTCCGTTCCCATTTAGCGAACAAAAGATGACGACGGTGCGAAATTTGGCGTGATCACCTAACGGTTTGAGATAAAAGGTGAAATGTCAGGCTTACGGCAAAATAATGGCAGTTGCCCCGCACTGCCACATTTTTAATCACAAGCTGCTTGCTTAGCCGGCCCTAAAGAGCGAGCGGATCCGGTCGCGGTATCGGCGCCAAGTAAAAAGCCGGCGTTGGCCGCGCACCTCAACGGATGCGCGACCAACGAGCCAAACCTTTGATTTTACGCAGGTATCCTTACAACGACCTCGGTCTTACCGGTGGCTTTCGGTTCAAAAGATGCCGATTTTTTCTTCGAACCATCGACTTCAAGCGAGATCGACTTGGTCTTTTTGTCGCGGATGACGCGAACCTTGATTTCGCCGCCGAACATCTTGAGCGTCGCGGCATACCCGTCCCAGTGTCCGGGCAGCTTCGGCCTAAACGTGATCTCCTTGCCGCGCCGCTCAATGCCGAGGATGCCCTCCACCGCTGCGCGGTAGAGCCAGCCGGCCGAGCCCGTATACCAGGTCCAGCCGCCGCGGCCCCCCTTGCCTTCGCCTGCATAGATATCGGCGGCCACGACATAGGGCTCGACGCGGTAGTGCTCGGCCGCCGCCTCGTCCGAAGCGTGGTTGACCGGGTTCAGCATCGAGAAGCAGCGATAGGCCTCGTCGGTGCGGCCCATTTCGGCCAGCGCGATCACGAACCATGTGGCGGCGTGGGTATATTGGCCGCCATTCTCGCGCACGCCCGGCGGGTAGCTCCTGATGTAGCCGGGGTCCTTCTCGCTTTTGGAGAAGGGCGGCGTGAACAGCTTGACGATCTTGAGCTCGTCATCGACCAGCATGTTGGTCGCTCGTTCCATGGCCGTGGTCGAGCGCGCCGGATCGCCCTCGCCCGACAGCACGCTCCAGGACTGGGCGATGGAGTCGATCTTGCACTCGTCGGAATTGTGCGAGCCGAGCGGCGTGCCGTCGTCGAAGCTGCCGCGCCGGTACCACTGGCCGTCCCAGGCGGTGCTTTCCAGCGCCCGCTTCAGCGCCTCCGCATGCTTGGTCCAGGCCTGCGCCCGCTTGCTGTCGCCTTGCCCCTTGGCGACACGCGCGAAATCGGTCAGCGTCTTCAACAGGAACCAGCCCAGCCACACGCTCTCGCCCTTGCCGCCCTCGCCGACACGGTTCATGCCATCGTTCCAGTCGCCGCCGAGGATGAGCGGCAGGCCGGCAGGACTGCTGCGCTTGATGGCGAGATCGAGCGCCCGCGCGCAATGGTCGTAGAGCGAAGCGGTGTTCTTGGTGATCTCCGGCGTGAAGAAGGCGTCATGCTCGCCCTCGCCGAGCTGCTGCCCGTCGATGAAGGGCAACTGCTCCTTGAGGATCCCGGCGTCGCCGGTCACCTCGATGTAGCGGGCCGTCGCGTGCGCCAGCCAGACCACGTCGTCGGAGATCATGGTGCGCACCCCGGCGTCGGTGCGCGGCAGCCACCAGTGCTGCACGTCACCTTCCGGGAACTGCCGGCGCGCCGCATTGAGGATCTGGTCACGCGCCAGCTTCGGGTCATGCGCCAGAAGGGCGAGCGTGTCCTGCAACTGGTCGCGGAAGCCGAAGGCGCCGCTCGCCTGGTAGAAGGCCGAGCGGGCGCGGATGCGGCAGGCCAGGCTCTGGTAAGGTAGCCAGTGGTTGACCATGGCGTTCATCGCCTCGTCCGGCGTCTCGACCTGGATGGTGTCGAGGAAGCCGCGCCAGGCGCGCTCGTTGTCCGCCAGGCGCTGATCGAAATCCTTGCCGCGATGGGTCTGCACCAGCGCGCTTGCCTCGGCGGGCGTCGAGGCGTCGCCGAGCAGCCAGAGCAGCGTCACGTCGCCGCCGGCCGGAATATCGACGTCGCTGGCGACAACCGCGCAGGGATCGTCGCCCGCCTCGATGCGACCGGAAAGCGCAAGCCCGCCCAGCACGGCCTGCGGATACTCGGTCGTGCCGTGCCTGCCGATGAATTCGGAGCGGTCGGCGGTCACCGAATGGACGGGATGGCCCGCCGCCAGGAAGGCCACACGCTCGCCGAAGTCGAGACCATAGGGGTTCTGCGCCAGCATGGCGCCTGTTGCCTCATCCCGCGCCGGCACGATGGTCGCCGCGGTACGTGAGCGGTGGCCGCCCAGCACCCATTCGGCATAGGCATAGACCCGCAGCCGCGCCGGCACGGAGCCGGAGTTCTGGATGCGCAACCGGGTGATCTTCACCGGATCGGTCGGGTCGACCACCTGTGTCAGGTCCATCGACAGCGGCCCCCGCTTGGAGCGGAAGGTGGAAAAACCCTGGCCGTGCCAGGTCTCATAGGTCATCGCGGGATCGCGAACCATCGCGGCCATCGGCGAGAACGCCTTGCCGCTGGCGTGGTCGAAAACGTAGAAGCCCTCGCCCGGCCGGTTCGACACCGGGTCGTTCGACCATGGCGTCAGCTGGTAGTCGCGGCTGTTGCGGCTCCAGGTGAAACCGGCGCCCTCGGCCGAGACGTGGAAGCCGAAGGAGGCGTTGGAGATCACGTTGATCCAGGGTTGCGGCGTCGAACGCCGCCCGGTCAGCCGCGTCACATAGTGGCGGCCGTCACCGTCGAAGCCGCCAAAGCCGTTCCACAGGCTGAGGCCGCTGCCGTCGGCGGCGATGTCGCCTCCACCCTGGCTTGCCGGCACCGGCAAGGGCAGCGGCGGAATGGGTTCGCGCGGCGAGCCGCCTTCCGCCTGCAGCAAGGCATCGCGGGCCTGCAGCGCCGCTGTCTCGGCGCGTTCGAGCTGATCGAAGATCGTGCCGTTGCGGGTATGCAGCACGACGCGCGCCACCGACAGCAAGGTCTTGTAAGTCGGCTCGTCCATCAGGTCGCGGCGCACCGCGAAGATGTGCTGGCGAGGCCCTAGCTCGCGGCCGCGCAGGCGGGCGTTCTCGCACAGCGTCTCCACCGCGCGCTGCAGGTCCTGCACGTAGGACGAGGCCTGCTCGTTGACGACGACGAAGTCGATCATCATGCCGCGAGCGCGCATATATTCCTGGAAGCGCAGCGCCTGGGCGACGATCTCCAGATCGGCGACGTCGCTGATGCGCACGAGGAAGATCGGGAAATCGCCGGAGATGCTGGTCGGCCACAGACTCGACTGGCGGCCGAGGCCGGAGGCGATGGATTCGGCCGGCAGACGCAGGAACGGATCGGGATAGATCAGATAGCGCGCCAGCTGCTGCACATTGGCGGCGTCGGTGAGGCTGAGCCCCAGATGGCGCGTCTGCACCTGGCTGCGCGTCCAGGCAAGCATGGCCTGGCGGGCGAAGCTCTCCTGGTGGTCGAGGCGGGCGATCGCCCCGTCGAGGTCGCCGCGATTGGCGCCGACGGCCGTCCAGAAGGTCAGCGAGATCTTCTTGTTGGCAGGCACGCGCACCTGGCGGCGCAATGCCGCCACCGGGTCGAGCGTGAAGCCCTGGCTGCCGGTAAGCCTGGCACCGGGATCGAAGGCGACGGCATCGGCAATGGTGCGGCCACGGCCGATGAAGGCACGCCGGTCGGTCTCGGCCTCGGCATCGCGCGACGGACCCGACGGGTCGGTGACGAAATGCACCATGGTCAGGTCGGGGTCGTTCTTGTCGCGCTTGCGCCTTGTGGCGAAGATCGCGCCGTTGTTCGGGGCGATCTCGGTCTCGATGAACATCTTGGAGAAAGCCGGATGCGCGTTATCCGAGGCCTCGTTGCCGAGCACCAGCTCGGCGAAGGAGGTCACCTCGATATGCCGGTCGGCGGCGCCGTCATTAGAGAGGGTGATGCGGCGGCCCTCGCCATTGCCCTCGGAAATGACGATGCACTCGACTTCCGAACGTAGCGAGCCGACCGATTTGGTGAAGCTCGCCTTGTCGTCTGCAAACAGCGTCTGGACGCGTTCACCCTCGGCGCGCTTCGGCTCGGCGGTGGCCGACCACCAATCGCCCGTCGCCGTGTCGCGCAGGAAGATGTAGGAGCCGAGGCGATCTTCGCTCGGGTCCGGCTGCCAGCGCGTGACGGCAAGCTCGCCGAAGCGGCTGTAGCCGGAGCCGGTCGCTGTGACCATGACCGAATAGCGGCCATTGGACATGACGTTGGTCGCCCGCAGCGCCTTGATCGGGTCGAGAACGATGCGGCTGTCGGGGCTCTCGGTCTCGGTCTCGTCCTTGGAGCGCTCGTCGGCTTCGGTCCTGACCGTGGCGGTCGGAATGTCGCGCGGCGCCTTCTCCTGCAACAGAAGCTCGGCCGACTCGATCACCGGATCGCTGTGGAAGCGCTCGCGCAGCCGGCCCTCGAAAATGGCGTCGGCGACGGCGGCGATCGACATGCCGGAATGGTGGGCCATGTAGTTCTGCACCACGGCGTGGTCGGTGCCTTCCGGCACGCGCTGCGGCGTGAAATCAACCGCGTCGTAGAAGCCATGCCGGCCAAGCGCGCCGATCGAGCGCAGCCGCTGCAGGTTCTGCACGGCCTCGCGCGGGCTGAACTGCGCAGCCAGGATCGTCGCGTAAGGCGCGATAACGGTGTTCTGGCCAAGCCCGCGCTTCAGGCCGAGGCCTGGCACGCCGAAATTGGTGTACTGATAGGTGAGCTCGCGGTCGCGGGCGTTGTAGGCCGCTTCCGAAATACCCCAGGGCACGTTCTTGGAACGCGCATATTGGATCTGGCGCTTGATGATGAGCTTGCTGGTCTGGTTGAGGATCGAGCCCTGCGGCTCCTTCATCACCAGCGGCGGCATCAGATACTCGAACATCGAGCCCGACCAGGACATCAGCGCGCCCTGGAAGCCGATCTCGACGATCGGCCGGCCGAGACGGAACCAGTGCTCGGTCGGCAGGTCGCCCTTGGCGATGGCGAACAAGCTGGTGAGCCGCGCCTCGGAGGCGAGCAGGTCGTAGCAGCTCTCGTCGAGCTGGTGGTCCTCGACCCGGTAGCCGATCGACAGCAGCTTGCGCTCCTGCCGCATCAGGAAGGAGAAATCCATCTCGAAGGCATAGCGGCGGCAGCGCTCGCGCAGAGCGAGCAGCTTGGCGCGCAGCGCAGCGACCGCGCTCTCGTCATTGTGCGAGTCATGCACATGCGCCTCGCAGGTCGCCTCCAGCCGCTCCGCCCAGTCGGCGATGACATCGCTCTTCGGCGACGCCGCCTCGGTGTGGATGGCGGTTGCGAGCTTGCGTATCTCGCCGGCGAGCACGGCAAGGTTGATGGTGCGGATCGAGGCCATCTCGGGCTGCGCCTTGATGGTCGCCACGGCGCGGCGCATGCCGTCGAGACGGTCGGCGAGGCGCTGACGCAACGGCCGCAGCTGCCGGCGGTCGTCCGGAAGCTCGTCCAGGCTTTCATCGAGAATGGTGACGGTGTCGATGATGCCTTCGAAATCGCCCTGCAGGTGCACTGACGGCGCTTCGGCCCATTCGGCGCAGGACGCCGCCACGGCGACCAGATGACCGGCGAGATTGCCGCTGTCGACCGCCGAGATGTAGAGCGGATAGAGCGGCTTCAGCGTCGTCGTGTCATACCAGTTGTAGAGATGGCCGCGATCGCGCGGCATGTTCTCGATGGTCGTCATCGTGGCGTCGATGCGGGTGATGGCATCCGACAGGCTGATCCAGCCGAAATCGCGCGCCGACACCACCGAGAGCAGATACACGCCGATGTTGGTCGGCGAGGTGCGCGGCGCCACGACCGGCGCCGGGCTTTCCTGGAAATTATCCGGTGGCAGATGATGCTGCTCGGGCGTGACGAAGGTCTCGAAATAATGCCAGGTGCGGCGCGCGAAGGTGCGCAGCGCGTGGATGTCGGCGGTCGAGATGCGCAGCCTGTCCTCGGTTTCGGCCGAACGGCTGATCCAGCAGGCGACGGCAGGCGATGCGATCCAGAAGATGGCGAAGAAGAAGGCGACGAAGGCGCCGGTGGAATCGGCAAGCACCGGAATGGCAAGACCGACCACGCCGATGATCACCGCGCCATACATCATGCCGTAATAGGCGCCGAGATCGTTGCCACCCTTGGCAGCCTGCGAGGCGGTGCGCCATTCGAGCAGGTTCTGCCGGCTGACGAAGAGCCGGTAGATGGTGCGGACGATGGCGTCACCCATCATCCAGGCAAGGTGCGCCATCAAGAGCACCTTGAGCGCCACCAACGCTGTGCCGAACACGGTGTCTCTGGCCAGGGCGGAGAAATGGCCGCGCGGCGTCTGGTCGCCGCTCTTCGGCAGGATGGCGTTCACGATGTCGAAGGTCGGCGCCATGAACAGGCTGAGGATCAGAAGCGCCTGCCACTGCGCGGCCTGGGTGAAGGGCAGCAGCGTCCAGCCGGCAACGCAGGCCATGACCCAAAAGATCGGGCTCAGCGAGCGGCGCAGATTGTCGACCATCTTCCAGCGCGACAGCGCCGGAACACCGGAGCGCGGATCGAAGATGAAGCCGAGCAGTTGCCAATCGCCGCGCGCCCAGCGGTGGTGGCGCGAGGCATCGACCGAGTAGCGGGTCGGATAGTCCTCGACCAGTTCGACGTCGGTGACCAATGCGGCGCGCGCCAGCGCACCCTCGAGCAAGTCGTGGCTGAGGATGGTGTTTTCGTCGACGCGGTCCTTCAGCGCCGCCTCGAAGGCGTCGACATGGTAGAGGCCCTTGCCGGTGAAGGAGCCGTCGCCAAAGACGTCCTGATAGACGTCGGAGACGGCGAACACATACGGGTCGAGGCCGCGATTGGCGGAAAAGACGCGCTGGAAGAAGGAGGCGTCGTCGCCGCTGGTGAGCGAAGCGGTGATGCGCGGCTGCAGGATGGTGTAGCCGGCGCTGACGACGCGCTTCACCGGATCGAAATGCGGTCGGTTCAGCGGATGGGCGAGCTTGCCGACCAGGCTCGAAACAGCGTCGCGCGTGGTGCGCGTGTCGGCGTCGAGTGTCATCACGTAGACGACCTTTTCCGGCAGCGGCACGTCGAGCGGCAGGAAGGTGGTGTCGCTGTCGCCGCGCAGCAGAAGGTTCAGCTCATGAAGCTTACCGCGCTTGCGCTCCCAGCCCATCCAGCAGCCCTGCGCCTGGTTGTAGAGCCGGCGGCGGTGCAAGAGATAGAACCGCGGCGAGCCTTCCGACGGATAGCGGGCATTGAGCCGGACGATCTCGTCGCGGGCATATTGCAGGATCTCGATGTCGGCGGCGTCGATCTCGGTCTTTGAATCCGGCCAGTCGGACAAAAGGGCGAAATGGATCTCGTCCGCCGTGTTGGCGAGGTGATGCACTTCGATGTTGCGGATGTTTTCCTCGACATCGTCGCGCGAGCCGATCAGCGAAGGCACCACGACCAGCGTGCGCGATTCGGCCGGGATGCCGTGCTTGTTGTAGTCGTAGCCGACAAGCCTGGTCGGTTTCAGGAACAGCGCCACCACGGTGTTGAAGAAGGCCAGGGCACCCTCGCTGGCCGGCACCGCGAACAGCGCCAGCATCAGCGTGACCGATTCCACCGACAGGCCGAGATTGGCCAGCGCCCTCCCCGACAGCACCAGCAGCAGCACCGTCAAAAGGAAGACCGGCACGACTATGCCCAGCCAGCCGGCGCTGGCAAAGCCGCGCTTGAAGGTCACATAAAAGGGCGGCCGGTAGCCAATCGCCTCTTCCAGTTCCTGCCGGCGCGGACCGACCAGGAAAAAGCCGACATCGGTATGCACGGCGGGATCGGCGGTCTCGGGCAGGCCGGACGCATCGGTGAGGCCGGGCGTGTGGCCGGCAAGCTCTATCGCCTTTTCGGCCACCCGGTATTCGGACAGGTGGGAGCGGCGTGCCAGCTGCTCGATCGCGGTGCGGTACTGGTCGCGCGAGAAGAAGTCGAGGGCGGCGAAATCGGTGCGCTCGCGCAGCAGCGTGTCGATGCGGCTGACGCCCTCGAACCAGACCGTCCAGTCGACGTCGTTAATGAGCCGCAGGCCGCGGATGATGTTGCCGGTGGTGACATTGCCGCTGGACAGCGTCTGATGCTCGGAGATGATGATCTCCTCGGCATCGGAACCGGTCTTTTCCAGCTCGCCTTCCAGCCATTCCAGCGCACGTCCGGCGTTCTGCGACCCGTCGCGCAGGCGATAGAGCAGCTGGGTGGCGAAGGTGGTGTCCTGCGCATGCGCGCTGTAGTTCGACAGGATCCTGGTGCGGTCGGCATTGTCGTCGGTCGCCAGAACGCGGTCGGCGACCTCGTTGGCGACGTGACGCATTTGCCGGGTGCGCTCGACGCGCACGGCAATGCGGCGCAGGTTCTCGATCAGGACGAAGCGCAGCAATGAGGGCAGCGCCCAGATCTCGCCGATCTTCAGCGGCTCGACGGACTGGAAGCCCTCGACAATCGCCTTGAACATGCTCGCCGAGACCGAGCTGTCGGAATGCTGGACATAGCTCCAGGCAACGACGAAGGCGCGCGGCAGCACGATGCCGTCGCCAAGCGTAAGCGTCGGCAGCTGCCGATAGAAGCGGCGCGGCAGGTCGCGCTTGACCTGAAAAATGGTCTCCTCGACCAGATAGTTGTTGTCGAGCAGCCATTGCGCGGCCGGCGTGATGGTCTCGCCCTTGGCTTGGGCGGCATTGGTCGAGCGATAGACTTCGAGGATCTTCTTGGCGCTGTCGCGGATGCGGGCCTGGAATTCGAACGGCGCGAGGCCGAACAGCTCCTTGACCTCGCCCTTGGCGAGGGCGACGCCGAGTGCGCGCAGCCGCTCCTCAGGCAGGAAATTGGAGCGTATCGGTGCTTCCGTTGCGATCGGGAAGCTAGCGCTCTTGTGTTCGATCTTGATGGGGTTCGTCTGAATGTTCATTGAAAATTCCGTAAGGCGGGGCGCAATGCGGCGTCACCGCCACGGCAATGCCCCTAAAACCGGTACAATTGCAATTGGTTGCATGACTGGTTGGCCGAAAGTTTGTTTTGCGCACCACGACAGGGGCGTGCCCTTTCGACAGCTCGTGGGCGAACGCCCCTCGCTCTCCGCCCCCGGTTGGATCAGGGCAAGGATTCGGGCTTTTTCGTGATGCATGCAAGGGGACGGGCGATAATTCGCCCGAGCCGCGATCATGTTTGGCAACAGACGTTAATGGTTGGCGGCGAGGCGGTGGAGCTCGATCACGAAAAGCAGGCCCTGCCCCTTGGGCTGAAGCCGCAATTGCGGGCCGCCGCGATCGAGGATCAGCGCATCGAGCGGTTCGAGGCTCGACGCATCGTCCGTGAAGAGCGTGACGCCGGTGCCAACACAAAGAACAATCGTTGTCTCGGCGTCCGGCACAATACGAGTCTCGTCGGAAAGCAGGCGGCGCTCGACCTTGTGCAGCATCCGTCCTCGCCGGGTCATGACGTTGAGATCGGTGATCGGACCGCCGATCAGCGCAGCGCTGCTCGGCACGTCGCCCGGGAAGGCGAGCGGCGCCGAAGCGGTGGTCAGCCGCGCCGGAGGCTCGCCGGCAATGTCGAGAACGATCCCCTCGCCTTCCAGCACCGACAGCGTGCGATCGATGCCGGCGAAACTGGAAAACGCCCCGCTCGCTTCGACGCGGGCCATCGAGACGCGCCAATCGAAATTGTCGAGCCCGGCGCCGTCAGGCGAAACGGCGATCTCGGTGGTCGTGCCGCCGCCGTTCTTCCACGGCATGACGCGATACCCGGCCGCACGAAGGATGCGCATCGCCTCAGCCCAGGATGCCCGGCAGGTTGAGCTGATGCTCCTTGGCGCAATCAATGGCGATGTCGTAGCCGGCATCGGCATGGCGCATGACGCCGGTCGCCGGGTCGTTCCAGAGCACGCGCTCCAGCCGCTTGGCCGCCTCGGGCGTACCGTCGGCGACGATGACCATGCCGGCGTGCTGGGAAAAACCCATGCCGACGCCGCCGCCATGATGCAGCGACACCCAGGTGGCGCCGGACGCGGTGTTGAGCAGCGCGTTGAGCAGAGGCCAGTCGGAAATGGCGTCGGAGCCGTCCTTCATCGCTTCGGTCTCGCGGTTCGGCGAAGCGACCGAGCCGGAATCGAGATGGTCGCGGCCGATGACCACCGGCGCCTTGAGCTCGCCCCTGGCCACCATTTCGTTGAAGGCAAGGCCGAGCCGGTGGCGATCGCCGAGGCCAACCCAGCAGATGCGTGCCGGCAGGCCCTGGAACGAAATGCGCTCGCGCGCCATGTCGAGCCAATTGTGCAGATGGGTGTTGCCGGGGGTCAGCTCGCGCACCTTGGCGTCGGTCTTGTAGATATCCTCCGGATCGCCCGAGAGAGCGGCCCAGCGAAACGGGCCGATGCCGCGGCAGAACAGCGGCCGGATATAGGCCGGCACGAAGCCCGGGAAAGCAAAGGCGTTCTCGAAGCCCTCGTCCTTGGCGACCTGGCGGATGTTGTTGCCGTAATCGAGCGTCGGCACGCCGGCGTTCCAGAACGCCACCATCGCCTCGACATGCTCGCGCATCGAAGCGCGAGCGGCCTTTTCGACGGCCTTCGGATCGGATGTGCGCTTCTCGCGCCACTCGGCCATGGTCCAGCCCTTCGGCAGGTAGCCATTGATCGGGTCGTGCGCCGAGGTCTGGTCGGTGACCATATCCGGACGGATGCCGCGCCTGAACATTTCCGGCACGATCTCGGCGGCGTTGCCGAGCAGGCCGACCGACTTCGCCTCGCCGGCCTTGGTCCAACGTTCGATCATTTCCATCGCTTCGTCGAGCGTCTCGGCCTTCTCGTCGAGATAGCGGGTGCGCAGGCGGAAATCGATCGAATCCGGGTTGCACTCGATGGCGAGGCAACAGGCACCGGCCATGACGGCGGCCAGAGGCTGGGCGCCGCCCATGCCGCCGAGACCGGCGGTCAGTATCCACTTGCCCTTGAGGTTGCCGTCGTAGTGCTGGCGGCCGGCCTCGACAAATGTCTCATAGGTGCCCTGAACGATGCCTTGCGTGCCGATATAGATCCAGGAGCCGGCCGTCATCTGGCCGTACATCATCAGGCCTTTCCTATCGAGCTCGTTGAACTTCTCCCAGGTCGCCCAGTGCGGTACGATGTTGGAGTTGGCGATGAGCACGCGCGGGGCGTTGGTGTGGGTCTTGAAGACGCCGACCGGCTTGCCCGACTGCACCAGCAGCGTCTCGTCCTCGCCCAGCGTCTTCAGCGAAGCGACGATGCGGTCGAAATCGTTCCAGGTGCGCGCGGCGCGGCCGATGCCGCCATAGACGACCAGCTCGTTCGGGTTCTCGGCGACCTCGGGATCGAGATTGTTCATCAGCATGCGCAGCGGCGCTTCGGTCGTCCAATAGCGGGCGTTGAGCTTGTCGCCGCGTGGGCTGCGCACTTCGCGGATATTGTGGCGGGGGTCGTTCATCATAGTCCCTTTCGAGTGAGGCGGCGCGTCAGCGCCCGGCCCATTCAATGGCGATTTCGAGGATGGTCTTCAGCGTGGCGCGGATCGGCGCGGCATAGGTGGCGTCGTAAGGCACCGGCCAATTGTCCGGCCTGCCCTTCTCGGCCGGCTCGCGCATGTAGCCGCGATTGGAGAGCTCCATCTGCAACGCGTGGACGCCGTTCTGCGGCTGGCCGAAGCTGCGGGTGATCCAGCCGCCCTTGAAGCGGCCGTTGACCACCCAGGTCTCGCCGGTCGCGGCGAGGATCGAGGCCACCTTCTCCTGCAGCATCGGATCGGTGCTCTTGCCGTCATTGGTGCCGAGGTTGAACACGGGCAGCGTGCCTTCGAACAGGCGCGGCAGCACCGAACGGATCGAATGGCAGTCATAGAGCACGATCTTGTCATGCATGCCGCGCAGCCGGTCGATCTCGGCCTGCAGGGCGGCGTGATACGGCACGAAATAGGCCTCGCGGCGCTGATCTATCTCTGACGGGGTCGGCTCCTCACCCATGCGGTAGAGCGGATCTCCGTCGAACGTGTCCGTCGGGCAAAGGGTCGTCGTGGCTTGCCCGGGATAAAGCGAGACGCCCGAAGGGTCGCGGTTGACATCGATGACGGTGCGCGAGATGGCGGTGTGCACGACGCTCGCGCCGAGATCGGTGGCGAAATCATAGAGCTTGTCGATCCACCAGTCGCAGTCGCGGCGGCCCAACCAGGTCGAGACCAGCCGGCTGTCGAGGCCGGCAAGGTCGATGCCGGTGTGCGGGATCGAAACCAGCAGCGGCGCGGTGCCTTGAGTGACGGTGAGCCAGTTGGGCGAGGTCATGAAAGATCTCCATAAGCTGGAGCTCCACGGTGCCCCCCTCTGCCCCGCCGGGCATCTCCCCCACTTGGGGGGAAATCAGATGTCACGCCGGCTTTCGCCAATCTCGAAGGTTGGAGCGACGAGCGCCGCGCCAAAGCTGCCAATCTCCCCCTCGTGGGGGAGATGTCCGGTCTACCCGCCGCAGCTGCTGCGGAGGACGGGCAGGACAGAGGGGGGCGCGACAGAACGCGATCTATGGCGGTCATGACACGATCCCCGGCAGCGCTACGGTGCTCGCGGCTTTAATGGCCGCGCCGCTGCGGACCATGGCGATGGCCTTTTCCATGTCGGGATGGAAATGGCGGTCGTTGTCGAGATGCGGCACCTCGGCCCGAACCAGCTTGCGCACCGCTTCCAGCGCCTCGCTGGAAGCGAGCGGTTGGTGGAAATCGCAGCCTTGCGCCGCCGCCAGCAACTCGATGCCGATGACGGCGGTCGCATTCTCGATCATGCCGAGCAGCCGGCGCGCGCCATGCGCCGCCATCGAGACATGATCTTCCTGGTTGGCCGAAGTCGGGATCGAATCGACGCTTGCCGGGTAGGCCTTCTGCTTGTTTTCCGAAACGAGCGCCGCCGCCGTTACCTGCGGGATCATGAAGCCGGAATTCAGGCCAGGCTTCGGAGTCAGGAAGGCCGGCATGCCGGACAGCGCCGGATCGACCAGCATGGCGATGCGCCGCTCCGACAGCGAGCCGATCTCGCAGACGGCAAGCGCGATCATGTCGGCGGCGAAGGCCACCGGCTCGGCATGGAAATTGCCGCCCGAAAGCGCGGTGTCGTCCTCGGCAAAGATCAGCGGATTGTCGGTGACGCCGTTGGCTTCGGTCTGAAGCGTGTCGGCCGCCTTGCGCAGCACGTCGAGCGCCGCGCCCATCACCTGCGGCTGGCAGCGCAGGCAATACGGGTCCTGCACGCGCTCGTCGCCGACGCGGTGCGATTCGCGGATGGCGCTGCCGGCCATGAGATTGCGCAGCGCAGCCGCCGTTTCGATCTGGCCGCGATGCTTCCTCAAGAGATGGATGCGCGGATCGAAGGGCGCGTCGGAGCCTCGTGCCGCATCGGTCGACAGCGCGCCGGCAACCAGCGCCGACTGGTAGAGAACCTCGGCCTCGAACAGGCCGGCGAGCGCAAAGGCGGTCGAGAACTGCGTGCCGTTGAGCAGCGCCAGGCCTTCCTTGGCGCCGAGCGTGACGGGCTCCAGGCCATGCGAGACGAACGCGACCTTCGCCGGGAAGCGGCCATGCGGGGTAAAGCATTCGCCGACGCCGATCATGACGGCCGTCATATGGGAGAGCGGCGCGAGGTCGCCGGAGGCACCGACCGAGCCTTGCGACGGCACCACGGGAATGACGTCGTTAGCGAGCATTCCCTGAAGCAGGTCGATGGTCTCGGCGCGAACGCCGGAAGCGCCCTGGGCGAGGCTGGCCAGCTTCAGCGCCATCATCAGCCGCACCACCGCGACCGGCATCGGCTCGCCGACGCCGGCGGCATGCGAGAGCACGATGTTGCGCTGCAGCGTCTCGAGATCGTTTGCCGGGATACGAACACTGGCCAATTTGCCGAAACCGGTGTTGATGCCATAGACCGGCTCGCCCCTGGCGAGGATGCGGGCGACCGCCTCGGCGCTTGCCTTGATTTTCGGCCGGCAGGCGTCGTCGAGCTTTGGCACGGCGCCGCGATAGATGGCGCGCCAGTCGGCGAGCGTTGCGTTGCCGGGCTTCAGGGTAAGTTCCGTCATTGTCCTCTCCAGATGCGGGCATGGAGCGGGTTGAAGCCCATGCGGTAAACGAGTTCGGCCGGGCGTTCGATGTCCCAGATGGCGAGATCGGCCGATTTGCCGGCTTCCAGCGTGCCGGTGTTGTCAAGCAGCCCCAGCGCACGCGCGGCCTCGCGAGTGACGCCGGCAAGGCATTCGTCGATCGTGAGACCAAAGAGCGTCGCGGCCATGTTCATGGTGAGCAGCAGCGAGGTGAGCGGCGAGGTGCCAGGATTGCTGTCGGTGGCAACAGCCATTCTCACGCCATGACGGCGGAAGAGATCAATCGGCGGCTTTTTGGTTTCGCGGATGAAATAGTAGGCGCCGGGCAGGATCGTCGCCACGGTGCCGGCCTTGGCCATCGCTTCGGCGCCTTCCTCGTCGGTATATTCGAGATGGTCGGCCGACAACGCGCCGTAGCGTGCGGCAAGGGCTGCGCCATGCAGGTTGGAGAGCTGGTCGGCGTGGAGTTTTACGGGCAGGCCGAGCGCTTTGGCTTTATCGAAGACGCGCGCCATCTGCTCGGGCGAGAAAGCGATGCCCTCGCAAAAACCGTCGACGGCGTCGGCAAGCTGTTGGGCGGCGACTTCCGGCAGAATAGTGCCGGCGACGAGATCGATGAACGCGTCCTTGTCGCCCCTGGCTTCGGGGGGCAGCGCATGGGCGGCAAGACAGGTCGTGCGGATCGTGACGGGGCGTTCATTGGCCAGACGGCGGGCGGCGCGCAACGACTTCTTTTCATTGTCGGCATCGAGGCCGTAGCCGGACTTGACCTCGACGGTGGTGACGCCTTCGGCGATCAACGCGTCGAGACGCGGGAGCGTCTGGGCGACAAGCTCGGCCTCGCTGGCGGCGCGAAGCGACTTGACGGAGGAGACGATGCCGCCGCCGGCGCGGGCCACTTCTTCATAGGTGGCGCCGGCCAGCCGCATTTCGAATTCGTTGGCGCGGTTGCCGGCATAGACAAGATGAGTATGGCAATCGATCAGGCCGGGCGTGATCCAGCGGCCCGCGCAATCGATGATCTCGACACCCTGCCCGGCCGCAGCCGGCATCTCCGACTCGGCGCCGGCGTAGACAATCAGCCCGTCACGCGACGCGACGGCGCCTTTCTCGACGATGCCGAGGCCAGCCGCGCGATCGGCCATGGTCGCGAGACGCGCATTGCGCCAGACGCGAAGGCCGCTCTTCTTGTTTGCTCCACCCATCATCTTTTCCATTTGAAAGGATGGCGATTATGTATATACATATTGAAACGCGACGCAAGTGGTATCGTCGCTCACGCAGCGAGATTTGGAGAGACACGTGACGGCGATCTTTGCGGACCAGGCGCTGCTGCCCGACGGCTGGCAAGGCAATGTGAGGATCGCTTTCGACGGCAGCCGCATCTCCGCGGTCGAGGCCGGGGCTTCAGCGAAAGCCGGCGAGGAGCGTCACGCCATTGTCCTGCCCGGCATGCCCAATCTGCACAGCCACGCCTTCCAGCGCGGCATGGCGGGTCTGGCCGAATTGCGCGGCCCTTCGGCCGACAGTTTCTGGAGTTGGCGCGAGGTGATGTACCGCTTCGCGCTGTCGATGACGCCGGACCAGGTCGAGGCGGTGGCGGCGCAGCTCTATGTCGAGATGCTCGAGGCCGGCTTCTCGCGCGTCGGCGAATTCCACTATCTGCATCACGACCGCGACGGGCAGCCTTATGCCAACATCGCCGAGATGGCGGAGCGGATCGCTGCGGCAGCCGCCGGGACCGGCATAGGGCTGACGCTGCTGCCGGTTTTCTACGCCCATTCGTCCTTCGGCGGCGCGGCGCCCAACGAAGGCCAGCGGCGATTCATCAATGATGTCGAGCGCTTCGGGCGCTTGCTTGAGAAAAGCCGCGAGGCTGCTCGTTCGCTTGAGCAGGCGGTCGTCGGCGTCGCGCCGCATAGCCTGCGCGCCGCGACGTCGGACGAACTCAATGCTGTCGCCGCGATGACGCCGAACGGGCCGATCCATATCCACGTCGCCGAGCAGATGAAGGAAGTCGAGGACTGCGTCGCCTGGTCGGGCAAGCGTCCGGTCGAGTTCCTGCTGGCCAACGCCCCGGTGGACAAGCGCTGGTGCCTGATCCACGCCACGCATATGACCGAGGCCGAGACGGTCGCCATGGCCCGGACCGGCGCGATCGCCGGGCTCTGCCCGATCACCGAGGCCAATCTCGGCGACGGCACCTTTGCCGCGCCGCTTTTCGTCGAGCATGGCGGCCGCTTCGGTGTCGGTTCCGATTCCAACGTGCTGATCGGCCTGCCGGACGAGCTTCGGCAGCTCGAATATTCGCAACGCCTGGCGCTGCGGGCCCGCAACGTGATGGCCCGCGCCGGAGGTTCCACCGGGCGCGCGCTGTTCGACGCCGCGCTCGATGGCGGCAGCCAGGCGCTGGGCGCTGGTCCGGCGCGGATCGCCACCGGCAGTCCCGCCGATCTCGTTTCGCTCGACGCCGGCCACCCCTCGCTCGCCGGCAAGGCGGGCGACGCGATCCTTGACGCCTTGATTTTCGCCAATGGCAGCAAGGTCGATTGCGTCTGGGTGCATGGCAAGAAACAGGTCAGCGGCGGCAGCCATGCGAAGCGCGAAGCCGTCGCCGAGCGGTTCCGCGACGTGATGACTGAATTGTCGCAAAGCTGAGGCGGGACGCGCAATGAGCCTGATCGAGACAGTTGATTTTGACGGCGGCGAGATTCTGTCGCTGCATCAGCGCATCCTGTCCGATATCCGCGAAAAAATCCTGTCCGGCGCCTGGCCGCCAGGACATCGCATCCCGTTCGAGCACGAGTTGACGGACGAATATAATTGTTCGCGCATGACCGTGAACAAGGCGCTGTCGCAGCTCGCCAAGGCCGGGCTGATCGAGCGCCGCCGCCGTTCAGGCAGCTTCGTGGGCCAGCCGCAGTCGCAGGCGGCGGTGCTGGAACTGCACGACATCCGCATCGAGGTCGAGGCGCTCGGGCTGCCCTATCGCTATGAGCGCCTGGAGCGCCTGAAGCGGCGCAGCATTGCCGAGGATCGAGCGCTGCTCGGCCTCTCCGCGCCAGGCCCGGTGCTTGCGCTGGAAGGCCTGCATTTTGCCGGCGAACGGCCGTTCGCACTCGAGCAGCGACTGATCAACCTGTCGGCGGTGGCCGAGGCGGCCGAGGAGGAATTTCTGGACATCGCGCCCGGCCCCTGGCTGATCGGGCGCGTGCCGTGGAGCGAGGCCGAGCACCGCATCCGCGCCATGGCCGCCGACGACACTGTCGCCGACACGCTGGATATCGACCCCGGCGCCCCCTGCCTGGTGGTCGAACGCCGCACCTGGAGCGCCGAGCACCCGGTGACGCATGTGCGGTTCGTCTATCCGGCGGAAAGCCACACGCTGGTGGCGCGATTCACGCCCTCGCAGGGATGAGTGATCTCCCCCCTCGTGGGGGAGATGGCCGGCAGGCCAGAGGGGGGCGCCGTAGAGCGCCGCCTATTGCCTCTCGTCATCCTAGGGCGGAACAAGGAGCGAAGCGACGCGCGCAGACCCTAGGATCCATGCCGTGACGCTAAAGCGTTGCAATGATTACAGACTTTTGCACCGTTGCGCTCTGCGGCAGAGGTCACGGCATGGATACTCGGGTCAAGCCCACTGCTGTCCGGTTAAAGGCATAGGACCATCTGGCTATCGTTGTGTTTGGGTGGTGGCGGGGAGTTTCTTGAGGGCATCGATTGATCGCCTGTGCATGATGTTGAGGCGAACCAGGCGGGCAAAGGCGAGCGGCTGTCTGACGGTTTTCTGTGTCGCCTGAGCGGCGCGCAGGAGCAGATAGGCGATCAGAGCGACGAAGACCTGGATGCGCACGGCATTCTCGGAAGTGCCGAGGAAGTGGCGGATCCTGAGGTTTTGCTTGATCCACTTGAAGAACAGTTCGATCTGCCAGCGCTCCTTGTAGAGGTCCGCAATCTCCTCGGCCGGCGCATCGAGATCGTTGGTGAGGAGGCGGATGAGCTTGCCCGTGGCAATGCGCACGGTGATCTCGCGTACCGGATCGCCGAAGGGATTGCGGCGCGAGCGAGCCATGCGCTGCGGCAGCAGACCAATGCGGTCGGCGAGGATCGAGGATGTTGCCAGCCTCAGGCACCGGCTGCTCGACTGCCACCTCAAGATGGGTGTGGCTCTTCAGGCGCGAGACAAAGCGGCAGCCCTTGGCGTCGAGCGCGGCCCACCAGGCGAAGTCGTAGTAAGCCAAATCAAAGACATAGGTCATGCCCGCTTCGATGGGCATCGCCTTGGCCTGGGTGATGTCGTTGGTCCTTTGGCCTGTGAAGGCCGCCGCGAGCGGGGTGTCAACACGGGGATCGAAGACGATGTGCAACTTGATGGCGCGGGCCCCCTTTGACCGTGTCCACCCAGCCGCTGCTGAGCGAAGACAGTTGCACCCGCGTGGCATCGAGGATGCGCACGGCATCGGCCAACTGTCGGCGGGTGCAGCGGCTGGCGATGGCGGCCATGTGGGCAAACAGGTCGGCGTAAAGGCCCGCTGGCCGCGTGGCATTGGCATCGGCAAGTGTCGTGCGCGCTACCGGACACCCGCCCACATGATAGAGTCGGGCCGAGTGGCTCATCAGCCCCGCCTCGATCTCGCGAAGGCTTGTTGCCCCGGACAGTTGTCCGAATAGCAGCGCCACGAACTGGCCCTTGCTGGTCAACTGCCGCACCCTGTGATCGGCTTTGTGCTTGTCCACAAGCCGATCGAACGTGCTCCACGGAACGTGCTTCAGAACGGAATGAAAAACGCTATTGTAATGCCGCATGACATTGATCTCCTGCTCGTGTCTCAAACGCCGCGAAACGTCTGAAATCGAGTAGAATCAATGTCATGCAACCTGTCCACTCCCTTTAACCGGACAGCAGTGGGTCAAGCCCGAGTATGACGAACGCGTAGGCTGGCGTTCCTTCGCGCCCCCCTCTGCCCTGCCGGGCATCTCCCCCACAAGGGGGGAGATTGGCAGTTCCGGGGCGCTGGCCCTACAGCGCCGCCGTAATAATAATCTCGACCAGATATTCCGGCCCAGCCAGCTTGGCTTCGCCGGTGGCGCGGGCCGGGGTATGGCCCTGCGGCACCCACTTGTCCCATTCGGAGTTCATCTCCGCGAAGGTGCCCATATCGGCCAGCCAGATGATGGCCTGTACGATCTTGGTCTTGTCGGTGCCGGCCTTGGCCAGCAATTCGTCGATGGTCTTCAGGATGTCGCGGGTCTGCGAAGCGACGTTGCCGCCGGGCTCGCCGACCTGGCCGGCCAGATAGACGGTGTTGCCGTGGATGACGATCTGGCTCATGCGCGGGCCGACATCGATGCGACGAATGCTCATTCGAGAGGTTCCTTCGTTTCTTGGAGTCGCGCCTGTTTAGAGACCGGGCCGGCTCCGGGCAAGGCCGGCGAGGCGAAACCAATTGAGCCAATTGCCTGGTCCCGAATGGCGCCCACACGGTGAGTTGACCGGTCGCGACACAATTGCGCCGGGCGCCTGTGTTGACTAATGTAATAACATCACATATCGACAACGCACTCGATTTGCGGACCGCCTCTGATGACCAATGACTGTCTGACCTTCCGCGACCTGACGCTTGGCTACAACAGCCATCCCGCCATCCATCACCTGAACGGCGTCGTGCGCAAAGGCTCGCTGACGGCGGTGGTCGGGGCCAACGGCTCGGGCAAGTCGACGCTGATGAAGGGCATTGTCGGCGTGCTCAAGCCGATGGAAGGCGGGGTTCTCCGCATGCCTGGCGTGCGCACCGCCTACCTGCCGCAGCAGTCGGAGCTCGACCGCAGCTTTCCGGCGCGCGTCGTCGACCTGGTATCGCTCGGACTTTGGCCGAAGCGCGGCATGCTCGGCCGCTACACCAAGGAAGACCGCGAGTCCGTCGGCAAGGCGCTGATGGCGGTCGGGCTCGGCGGCTTCGAGAAACGGCCCATCGACACGCTGTCCGGCGGCCAGTTGCAGCGCACGCTGTTTGCTCGGGTGCTGCTGCAGGACGCCGACCTCATCCTGCTCGACGAGCCGTTCAATGCGGTCGATGCCAAGACCGTCGGCGACCTCATCCAACTGATCAAACGCTGGCATGGCGAGGAACGCACGATCATGGTCGTCGTGCACGATCTCGATCTCGTGCGGCAGAATTTCCCGGAGACGCTTCTGCTTGCCCGCCAGCCCGTCGCCTGGGGCGATACCAAGGAGACGCTGCGGCCGGAAAACCTGCTCAAGGCGCGGCGCTTCCACGAGGCATGGGAAGAGAACGCGCCATGGTGCGAGCCCGACGATCACGATCATGGCCACGAGCACGCGCATGATCATCACGCTCATGCGCACGACCATCATCACGATCACGGTTCCGGACCGAGGGCGGCGTGATGGATTTTCTTTACGGCCTGTTCATCGCGCCCTTCGCTGATTTCGCCTTCATGCAGCGGGCTTTGTTCGGCTCGCTGATGCTGTCGCTCGGCGCCTGCCCGGTCGGCGTCTTCCTGATGCTGCGGCGCATGAGCCTGTCGGGCGACGCGATGGCGCACGCTATCCTGCCGGGGGCCGCGGCCGGCTTCCTGCTCTATGGGCTGGAAATCCTGCCGATGACTATCGGCGGCTTGATTGCCGGCATCATCGTGGCGCTCGGCGCCGGAGCGGTCTCGCGCTTCACCATCCAGCGCGAGGACGCTTCGATGGCCGCTTTCTACCTGATCTCGCTTGCCGTCGGCGTGCTGATGGTGTCGATCCGCGGCTCCAGCGTCGATCTCATGCATGTGTTGTTCGGCACGGTGCTGGCGCTCAACAATGAGGCGCTGATCCTGATCGGCGGCATCGTGGTGGTGACGCTGGTCAGCCTCGGCATCTTCTGGCGCGCCCTGGTCGCCGAATGCCTCGACCCATTGTTCCTGCGCTCGGTGAGCCGCATGGGCAGCCCGGTGCATTTCATCTTCCTCGGCCTGGTCGTGCTCAACCTCGTCGGCGGCTTCCAGGCCCTGGGCACGCTGCTGTCAGTCGGGCTGATGATGCTGCCGGCCGCGGCCGCCCGCTTCTGGAGCGTACGGGTCGAGCCGATGTGCGTGCTGGCGGTGCTGATCGGCTTTGCCTCCTGTATCGCCGGGCTGCTCTTGTCCTACCACGCTTCGCTGCCGTCCGGCCCGGCGATCATCCTGTCGGCCGGCGTCGTCTATTTCTGTTCGATCCTATTCGGCACGCGCGGCGTACTGCGCGCCCGCATCGTGCATCACCGTCACCGGACCGCCTAACCCAATCCCCAAGCAAGGAGACCCCAATGCTGAAATCCTTCCGCGCCGCGCTGACGTTGAGTGTTATAACATTAAGCGCCTTGGCAACGTCTTCGGCCTTCGCCGCGCCGCTCAAGGTGGTGGCGAGCTTCACGGTGATTGCCGACTTCGCGAAAAATGTCGGCGGCGACCGCGTCAAAATCACCACTATCGTCGGACCGGACGGCGACGCGCATGTCTATGAGCCGAGCCCGGCCGACGCAGTGGCGATGGCGGGCGCCGATGTCGTGCTGGTCAACGGCCTGCATTTCGAAGGTTTTCTGCAGCGCCTGGTCGACGCCAGCGCCACCAAGGCGGCGATCGTGACGCTCACCAAGGGGGTGACGCCGATCGACTTCAAGCCGGAATTCGCCGATGCGGACGCGGCCGAAGGGGCCGGCACTGGCGGCGGCAAGACCGTCACCGACCCGCACGCGTTCCAGTCGATCGCCAATGCCAAGATCTATGTGAAGAACATCGCCGATGCCTTTTGCACGGCCGATAGCGAAGGCTGCGACAGCTACAAGGCCAATGCCGCCGCCTACACCACCAAGCTCGACGCGCTGGAGACCGAAGTGAAGGCGGCGATCCAGTCGATCCCCGAGGCGAAGCGCGTCGTCATCACCTCGCACGACGCGTTCGGCTATTTCGAGCACGAATACGGCCTGACGTTCCTGGCGCCGCAAGGCATCTCGACCGATTCCGAGCCGTCGGCGGCCGACGTCGCCAAGCTGGTCGAGCAGGTCAAGCAGGACAAGGCGGCGGCGATCTTCGTGGAAAACATCACCAATCCACGGCTGATCGAGCAGATCGCCGGCGAGACCGGCATCAAGGTCGGCGGCACGCTCTATTCGGACGCGCTGTCGCAGCCCGACGGCCCGGCCTCGACCTATATCGACATGATGCACAACAACATCACGCAGATCAAAGGCGCGATCCTGGGCAGCTGAGCCCGCTTCGTGAGCCTGCGGGGCGGGTAAGACGCCGGTGTCTCAATCCAGCCGGGCCAAGTTCCGGCTGGATTCCCAGGCGAAAATGTCTATCTGCTGAAAGATACTTTCGCGGATTGGCTTTCCATGACTGACTTTACGCCTCTGCAGTCCCTGCTTGGCGGTGCCGTTATCGGCCTGTCGGCAGTGTTGCTGATGGTATTGCACGGCCGCATTGCCGGCATGACGGGGATCCTGACGGGCATCCTTCCGCCGGTGTCCTCCGACTGGCCGTGGCGTGCCGCCTTCGTCGTCGGCGCGATTGCCGCGCCTTTGCTGATGCTACTTGCCGGCAGGGAAATCCCCTTCAGGGTGCCGGTCTCGACACTGGCCCTCGTTGCCGGCGGCTTCCTCGTCGGTATCGGCGTGCATTTTGGTGGCGGCTGCCCGAGCGGACACGGCATTTGCGGCATGGCGCGGTTGTCACCACGCTCGTTCGTCGCGGTCGTCACCTTCATGGCCACCGCCTTCGTCACCGTCTTCATCATCCGCCATGTGATGGGAGGCTGACGCATGAACAAACTCGTCTCCGCCTTCCTGGTCGGCGGACTTTTCGGTTTGGGCATCGCCGTTTCCGGCATGATCAATCCGGCAAAAGTGCTGAATTTTTTCGATGTCGCCGGAACTTGGGATCCGAGCCTGATCTTCGTGATGGGCGGCGGCCTGGCAGTCGCCTTTACCGGTTACCGCCTCGTGTTCGGCTTGCGCAAGGCGCCGGTGTTTGAGAATGGCTTTGCGTTGCCGACCAAACGCGCCATTGACCGGCAACTGGTCTGCGGCGCGGCTCTCTTTGGCATCGGCTGGGGCATTGCCGGGTTTTGCCCCGGCGCCTCAATCCCGGCGCTTGGCCTTGGCTATTCGGCAACGCCGATCTTTGTCGCGGCGGTCATCGCCGGCATCGTCGTGGCCCGCTTCGCCAGGACTCGGTTCGCTCAGCCGGCCGCAGTGTAGGAACCAACGGAAGCAACAGTTGCCGGGCCGCTCGAGGAGTGGCAAAACGTCGGCCAAGCCACTGGGCATCAACTTTGCGAGGACATCATGGAATACCGCCAGATCAGCGACGACTATTCGGTTTCCGGCCAGATCCAGCCTGAGGACATCGCCGCCATCAAGGATGCCGGCTTCAAGAGCGTGATCTGCAACAGGCCGAACGACGAGCAGCCGGGCCAACCCTCGGCCGAGAGCATTCAGACCGCGGCCGAAGCTGCAGGGCTTTCGTTCCGCTACATCCCGGTGATCAGCGGCCAGATCACCATCGGCAATGTCGACGACCAGGCCGCCGCGCTCGACGAGCTTGAAGGCCCGGTCTTTGCCTATTGCCGGTCCGGCGCGCGCTGCACCAACCTTTATGGGCTGATCCAGCAGCAGCGGGGGTGAAAGCTTAGCGCGGCACGCCAATTGCGCAGCTTGGGCGTTCCTCGCGCCTCCCTCTGTCCTGCCGGAAAGAGGGGGCGCTGTTCCACCAATCCGCGAAACTAAATCGGCAGCGCGCCGGTTTCCTTGAGCGTCTCCAGCACGATCGCCGTCTTCACATGCTGCACGGATTCGTGCGGCAGCAAAACGCCATTGACGAATTCCGACAGTGATTTGAGATCGGGCGTCACCACCTTCAGGATGTAATCCATCTCGCCGGTCAGGGCGTGCGCCTCCTGCACTTCGGGCAGGCGAGCGACCAGTTCGCCGAAGCGCCGCGCATTGTCGCGGTTGTGGGTGGCCAGGGTCACCGAGATGACGTTGACCAGGGAGAAGCCCAGGCGGTCGCGGTCGAGCACGGCGCGATAGCCCTTGATATAGCCATCGTCCTCCAGCCGCTGGCGACGGCGCGAGCACTGCGAGGGCGAGAGGTTCACGCGCTCCGAAAGGTCGTTGTTGGTGAACCGTGCGTCGTCCTGCAAAAGCGCCATTATCTTGCGGTCAAACTGATCAAGACGCGCATTGTCCATGGATATTCCTCCAGCGATGCACAATCTTCGCAGATAATGCGCATTTCAAGCGGTTGAATGCAAGCACCGTGCGGCAGTCCCGCGTTATCATGACGAAAGATGGCCAAGTCAGGCCGCAACAGCTTTTGGAGGACTGCCATGGGCCCCTTCCCGCACGACGCACCGCCCGCCAGGATCAGCAAGCAAAACCCGGCCGGCACCGACGGCTTTGAGTTTGTCGAGTTCGCGCATTCCGAGCCTGAAAAGCTCGCCGAACTCTTCACGCGCATGGGCTATGTCGCGGTGGCGAAGCACCGCGCAAAGGACATCACCGTCTGGCGGCAGGGCGACATCAACTATGTCGTCAATGCCGAGCCCGGCTCGCACGCGATGAAGTTCGTCGAAAAGCACGGCCCCTGCGCCGCCTCGATGGCGTGGCGCGTGGTCGATGCCAAGCATGCTTTCGATCATGCCGTGTCGAAGGGCGCCACGCCCTATGAAGGCAAGGACAAGGCGCTCGACGTGCCGGCCATCGTCGGCATCGGCGGCTCGCTGCTTTATTTCATCGAGGCTTATGGCGAAAAGGGCTCGGCCTACGACACCGAGTTCGAGTGGCTGGACGAGCGCGACCCCAAGCCGGAAGGCGTCGGCTTCTACTATCTCGACCACCTCACCCACAATGTCTATCGCGGCAACATGGACAAATGGTGGGATTTCTACCGCGATCTGTTCGGCTTCAAGCAGATCCATTTCTTCGACATCGACGGCAAGATCACCGGGCTGGTCAGCCGGGCGATCACCTCGCCCTGCGGCAAGATCCGCATTCCGCTCAACGAGTCCAAGGACGAGACCAGCCAGATCGCCGAGTATCTGAAGAAGTACAATGGCGAGGGCATCCAGCACATCGCGGTGGGCACCGACGCGATATACGAAGCCACCGACAAGCTCGCCGCCAACGGGCTGAAGTTCATGCCCGGCCCGCCCGACACCTACTACGAGATGTCGCACGAGCGAGTGCACGGCCATGACGAGCCGATCGAGCGCATGAAGAAACACGGCATCCTCATCGACGGCGAAGGCGTCGTCGACGGCGGCATGACCAAGATCCTGCTGCAGATCTTCTCGAAAACCGTGATCGGACCGATCTTCTTCGAGTTCATCCAGAGGAAGGGTGACGAAGGCTTTGGCGAAGGCAACTTCCGCGCGCTGTTCGAGTCGATCGAGCAAGACCAGATCAAGCGCGGCGTGATCAAGCTGGACGGCAAGGCGGCGTAGGGCCTAAAGCTCGTTTGCGGCTCGACCGACTTTAACCTAAGTTTCGGTCATGTGAGGTCGAGCCGTGAATGACTCCATAGCGGAAGCTAGGGCGAAACTGTCGGAACTCGTAAGGCGCGCGAAGGCCGGTAGGAAAAGTCAGAGCCCGAGCCGCTCGACCTCGTCCTTCCTCGGCTTAGCGTCGTAATCGAGTAAAAACTCATCCAACTGCGGTGGCGCGACCGAGGTACCGGAGAGCATCGCGTGCACCTGGCCGCGGTGGTGGATGTCGTGCAGGAAGACGTGGGCGAGGATGTCACCGATCCGTTCGGGTATCATGCCGTCCTCGCGCCGGTCGGTGATGACACGGCGGTCGAGATCGGCTTCCGAGAGACCGTCGCAAAAAGCAATCAGCCTGCGGTCGAAATCGGCCTGGGCCGCCGCCAGGCTCGCCGCATCGTCGAACGGCACGAAATCGTCATAGGCGGCGGCGGCGCGACCGCCATCGGTCAAAAAATCGAAATAGAGACGATCGACCGCGAGGATGTGGTTCAGCGTCTCCTTGATCGACGGGAAGAAGCTGGTGCGCTCGGCCTCGAACTCACCGGGCTGAAGCGCAACCACGGCGCGGTAGACACGATCGTTCGACCACAGACTGTTGCGCGCCATGCGGCGCAGGTGCTCGAGCAGGGTCATCGTTCGGCCTCACCGATCGTATTTTTCGACCTTCTGCTCGATGGCGCCGAAGATCGAATGTCCGGTTTTGTCCTTCATCTCGATGCGCAGCGTGTCGCCAAAATGCAGGAAGGGCGTCTTGGGCTCGCCGCCTTCGATCGTCTCGATCATGCGCAGTTCGGCGATGCAGGAATAGCCGGCGCCGCCCGCCGAAACCGGCTTGCCCGGCCCGCCGTCGAGCTTGTTGGAGACGGTGCCGGAGCCGATGATGGTGCCGGCGGCGAGCGGCCGGGTCTTGGCGGCGTGCGCGATCAGCGCCGGGAAATCGAAGGTCATGTCGATGCCGGCATTGGCGCGGCCGAACGGCTTGCCGTTGAGGTCGACCAGCAGTGCGAGGTTGACTTTGCCGCCGTCCCAGGCGTCGCCCAGTTCATCCGGCGTCACCGCGACCGGCGAGAAAGCCGAAGATGGTTTTGATTGGAAGAAGCCGAAGCCTTTTGCCAGTTCCGGTCCGGTGACGGCGCGCAGCGTCACGTCATTGACCAGCATGACGAGGCGGATCGCGTCTCTCGCCTCCTTGAGGCTCGCGCCCATCGGCACGTCGTCGACGACGATGGCGACTTCAGCCTCCATGTCGATGCCGGAAGCCTCGTCCGCCATGCGAATCGGATCGCGTGGCGGAATGAAGGAATCGGAGCCGCCCTGGTAGATCAGCGGGTCGGTCCAGAAACTTGCCGGCATCTCGGCGCCGCGCGCCTTCCGCACCAGCTCGACATGGTTCACATAAGCCGAGCCGTCCGCCCATTGATAGGCGCGCGGCAGCGGCGAATGCGCGTCATGCTCGTGAAAGCGCGCCGAAGGCACGGCGTTGGTCTCCAGCGATTCCGCCATCGCCGCCAGATGCGGCGAAATCCGCCGCCAGTCGTCGAGCGCCGCCTGCAGCGTCGGCACCAGAAAGGAAGCGTCGGTGAACCGCGTCAGATCGCGCGAGACCACGACCAGTTTTCCGTCGCGCGTCCCGTTCTTCAATGTGGCAAGCTTCATGCGGTTTCCTCTCCAGATACGGCTTTATGGCCGCTTAACCCCACAACAAGGCCATCGCGGGCGATCGTCAAGTCGCCGGCCCAAGTTTTCCTGACAGCAGCGGTCCAGTCGGTCTCGCCGACGGCGGGATCGTCGGCTGGAATGAGATGGTTGAGCACCAGACGCTTCACGCCGGCATCGCTGGCGATGCGGCCTGCCTCTTCAGCAAGGCTATGACTGGCGAGGAGATGCTCGCGCAGCCGCGCGCCGTTGCCGGTCCTGGCGATCAGCCTTTCCACGCCTTCCGCGAGCATGGCTTCGTGGACGAGCATGTCGGCGCCACCCGCAAACCCGGCCAGCGGAGGAAAGAACGCCGTGTCGGCGGAGAACACCACGCTTCTGCCGCCATGCTCGAAGCGCAGCGCAAAACAGTCTGTCACCGGCGGATGATCGACGCGCAGCGCCCTCACGTTCAGACCGCCCTCATCCAGCACCGATCCCTCGCCGAACTCCTCGACCGAGACCAAACCTCTGATATCCGGCCGGCCCTCGTCAACGATGCGGATTTCGATGTCGAATTCCATCGCCTGGCAGAAACGCTGCCAGTGGTGGCCGGTGCCAGGCGGCCCGTAAACGGTCACCGGCGTCGCCAGGCCGGCGGTCCAGGCAGTGTGGATCAGCGGCCCGAGTTCCAGGACATGGTCGGAGTGAAGATGCGTGATGAAGACAAGGTCGAGCGCTTTCAGGCTCACGCCGGCGTCGACCAGCCCACGTGTCACGCCAAGCCCGCAATCGACGACGATCGCGCGCCCGCCAATCTCAAGCAGCGACGAACTCGGCCACGGGCCACCCGGCCGCAACGCCGGTCCGCCCTTTGAGCCGAGCAGAACGAGGCGGTCCACGACCCCGCGGGCGCTCAAGACCAGTCGCCCTCGGGCGTGCCATTAAAGCGCTTCTTCAGGTCGGCCCAACAGTCGATGTAGTTCTCCTGCAAGGTGCCGAGCTCGGCGGCGTAGCGCGTCAGCATCTGGGGAAAGCGCGTTTCGAACATGAACGCCAGGGTGTTGTCGAGCTTGACGGGCTTCAGGTCCGTGCGCGTCGCCTTCTCGAAGCCGGACGCGTCCGGCCCATGCGCCAGCATCTGGTTATGCAGGCTGATGCCGCCGGGCACGAACCCTTCTTCCTTGGCGTCGTACTGGCCATGGATCAGGCCCATGAACTCACTCATGATGTTGCGATGGTACCAGGGTGGCCGAAACGTGTTTTCCGCCACCAGCCAGCGCGGCGGGAAGATGACGAAGTCGACATTGGCCGTGCCCTCCTCGCCGCTCGGCGCCGTCAGCACGGTGAAGATCGATGGATCGGGGTGGTCGAACAGGATGGCGCCGACCGGCGAAAACGTCGCTAGATCATATTTGTAGGGCGCGTAGTTGCCGTGCCACGCGACGACGTCGAGCGGCGAATGGCCGAGCTCGGTGACGTGGAAGGAGCCGCACCATTTGACGATCAGCCGGCACGGCGTCTCCTTCTCCTCGAACCAGGCGCAGGGCGTCTTGAAGTCGCGCGGATTGGCCAGGCAATTGGCGCCGATCGGACCGCGATCCGGCATGGTGAATTTGGCGCCGTAATTCTCGCAGACATAGCCGCGCGCCTCCTTGTCGGCGAGCTCGACCTTGAAGACGAGGCCGCGCGGCAGCACGGCGATCTCGCCGGGACGAAGCTCGATCACGCCCATCTCGGTGACGAAGCGCAGCGCGCCGACCTGCGGCACGATGAGCAATTCACCGTCGGCGTTGAAGAAATGGTCGTCGACCATCGACCGGTTGGCGACATAGACATGGGCCGCCATTCCGGATTGTCCGACCGCGTCGCCGGCCGTGGTCATGGTGTGCATGCCGGCGATGAAGTCGGTCGGCTCGGTCGGCATCGGCGTCGGATTCCACCGGTACTGGCCGAGCGCCAGCTCGTGGTCGCCAAGGTTTGGTCCTGTCTTCCACAGGGGGTAGCTTGCCCGCTTGAAGCGGCCGGTGTGTTTTACGCTGGGACGGATGCGATAGAGCCAGGAGCGCTCGTTGGTGCCGCGCGGCGCGGTGAAGGGCGAGCCGGAAAGCTGTTCGGCATAGAGGCCATAGGCCGGCCGCTGCGGCGAGTTGCGGCCCTGCGGCAGCGAGCCAGGCAGCGTCTCGGTCTCGAAGTCGTTGCCGAAACCCGGCATGTAGGAAAAGGCCATCCGATCCTCCCTGATCCCGGTCTGCCGTTCCTTGGAAAGCGCGGCTTGCCGGCGATGTTGACCAAACTGGTTTCATTTGTAACCATCGAAAATGTAACTATCAACGGCTGACGGGTTTGCGGTGCGCTCATGGAAATCCTCGAGCTTGAAAACTTCCTGCCCTACCGGCTCTATCGGCTTGCCGACACCGTGAGCCGCGAATTCTCAAAGATCTATAAGGATCGCCACGGCCTGACGCGGCCGGAGTGGCGCACGCTGTCAGGCCTCGGCCAGCGCAGCACGATGACGGCGACGGAGCTCGGCGAGCAGTCGGCGATGCACAAAACCAAGGTATCGCGCGCGGTGGCCGAACTGGAACGCAGGCGCTGGCTGACACGCATGCCGGACGAGAGCGACCGCCGCGTCGAGCACCTGACGCTGACCAAGGCGGGGCTTGCCGCCTATCGCGAGATGGTGCCGCTGGCGCGGGCGTTTGAACAGGATTTGCTGGCGAGGCTTAGCGTGGAGGAGCGGGCAGCGATTGTGAGTGGGGTGGCGGCGCTGGAGAGGGCTTTATCAGCTTCGTCGTGAAGGAACGCCGTCCGATTCCTTCGTCATTCTAGGGCGAAGCAAGGAGCGAAGCGACGCGCGCAGACCCTGGAATCCATGCCGTTACCTCAGCCAAGAATGCAACGGTCCAGAATAGCCGCCGCCAAAGATCCCCAGATGACCGCTACGTCTACATGACCGCAAGCCAGAGAGGCGGCACGATCTATCGGTGTTACGAGCGATCTCGCCCGTCGGATGTCGACTGAAGCGCTGGCCGCGCCGATGGTAGATCGATCTGACAGGGAGGACCATTCCGGAATGGTTCGAGCTATTTCGCGGAATTGGCTGGTGATCGTTCCGCACTGTCGCGGCGCTCATGCGTCGCGGCATGGATTCTAGGGTCTGCGCGCGTCGCTTCGCTCCTTGCTCCGCCCTAGAATGACGAAGGATAGGCTGGCGCCCCCCTCTGTCCGGCAGGACAGAGAGGGCGCGAAGGAACTCTACGTCTCTATCAACGCACCCTACCAATCCATCACCACCTTGCCGGAACTGCCGCTCCGCATCGCATCGAATCCCACCTGGAAATCATCGATGCCGATACGGTGCGTGATGAGGCCCGAAACATCCAGCGGCCCCTGCACCAGCGCGATCATCTTGTACCAGGTCTCGAACATCTCGCGGCCGTAGATGCCCTTGAGATGCAGCATCTTGAAGATGACCTTGTTCCAGTCGATCTCGAAGCCGGTCGGCGCGATGCCGAGGATGGCGATCTTGCCGCCATTGTTCATGGTGTCGATCATGTCACGGAAGGCGGGTGCCGCGCCCGACATCTCCAGGCCGACGTCAAAACCTTCGGTCATGCCGATCGACGGCATCACGTCGCGCAGCTTCTCCTTCGAGGCGTCGACGACATGCTGCACGCCGAGCTTGCGTGCCAGATCGAGCCGGACCGGGTTGATGTCGGTGATCACGACTTTGCGTGCGCCGACGCATTGGGCGACCAGCGCGCCCATGATGCCGATCGGCCCGGCGCCGGTGACCAGCACGTCCTCGCCGACCAGGTCGAAGGACAAGGCGGTGTGGACCGCATTGCCCAATGGATCGAAGATCGCCGCGATCTCGTCCGGCACGTCGTCGGGGATCGGCACGACATTGTGCTGCGGAATCACCATGTATTCGCCGAAGGCGCCAGGGCGGTTGACGCCGACGCCGAGCGTGTTGCGGCACAGATGCCCCCTGCCCGCGCGACAGTTGCGGCAATGGCCGCAAACGATATGGCCTTCGCCCGAGACGCGCTGGCCGACCTTGTATTCGGTGACCGCGGCGCCGAAATCGGCGACCGTACCGACGAACTCATGGCCGGTCACCATCGGCACCGGCACGGTCTTCTGCGCCCACTGGTCCCAATTGTAGATGTGGACGTCGGTGCCGCAGATCGCCGTCTTCTTGACCTTGATCAGCACGTCGTTGGGGCCGATCTCCGGCACCGGCACCTCTTCCATCCAGATGCCCGGCTCGGCCTTGGCCTTCACCAGCGCCTTCATCATGTTGGACATCAGACGCTCCTCAAAAAATCTTGCCTGTCTTGATGGATCGGTTTCATCAGTGCGCCGCCTCCAGAATGTTCTTCAGCCGGAGCAGGTCTCGATCGGTCGAACGCCGAACTGCCACGGCGATAAACGGGGCCACGAGACGGGAAAAGCCTGTCGGCGTGCCGCGGTTCCGGAGCGTCATATGGGTACGGCCTTCGCGGGTATCGCGCCATGCATAACTCGTTTCCATGGGAAACGGTCCTTCGGCAGTTCGCATCACGAGCCGCTCGCCCTGCACGAGATCGACAATTTCGTAGGTGTAAACAAGCCGTCGTCCGAGGAACTGCGCTACGAATGCAATTCTCGATCCTACCTGGGCCGGTCGGGGCGTGTTCCATTCGACCGATTTGATATTGACATACCAGCGGGGCACGTTGTCCGGATCAGCGGAAAAGGCGGCGACGACGGCGCGTGGCCTGGCGATCTCGATCCTGCTCGTGACATCGATCGTCATGGCCGACTTCTGTCTTCCTCGGCGTCGATCAAGCGATTACACCCAGCTCTTTTCCAACCTCGCCAAACGCCTCGACCGCGCAGTCGATATCGGCGCCGGAATGGGCGGCCGACATCTGCGTGCGGATGCGCGCCTGGCCTTTCGGCACCACCGGGAAAGAGAAGCCGATGACATAGATGCCGCGCTTCAGCATGCGCTGCGCCATCTCCTGCGCCAGTGCCGCGTCACCCAGCATCACTGGTATGATCGGATGGTCAGCGCCGGCCAGCGCAAAGCCCAACTTGCCCATCTTCGACCGGAACCTATCCGCATTGGCATATAGGCGCTGGCGCAGGGTGTCGCCATGGCGGATCAGGTCGAACACCTTGATCGAGGCACCGGCGATCGCCGGCATCAGCGTGTTGGAGAAGAGATAGGGGCGCGAGCGCTGGCGCAGCCAGTCGACCACCTGCCTCTTTCCCGACGTGTAGCCGCCGGACGCGCCGCCCAGCGCCTTGCCCAGTGTCCCAGTGATGATGTCCACCCTGCCCTCGACGCCGCAATGCTCGGCCGAGCCGCGGCCGTTTTTGCCGACGAAGCCCACCGCGTGGCTGTCGTCGACCATGACCATCGCATCGTATTTTTCGGCAAGATCGCAGACACCCTGCAAATTGGCGATGATGCCGTCCATCGAGAACACGCCGTCGGTGGCGATGAGCCGGAAGCGGCAATCCTTCGCCTCCTTCAGGCGGGCTTCGAGATCGGCCATGTCGTTGTTGGCGTAGCGGAAGCGCTTTGCCTTCGACAGCCTGACGCCGTCGATGATCGAGGCATGGTTCAGCGCATCGGAGATGACGGCGTCTTCCTCGCCGAGCAGCGTCTCGAACAGGCCGCCATTGGCGTCGAAGCAGGACCCGTAGAGGATGGTGTCCTCCATCCCGAGGAAGGACGAGATGGTCGCTTCGAGCTCTTTGTGCTCTTCCTGGGTGCCGCAGATGAAACGCACCGAGGCCATGCCGTAGCCGTAGCGGTCGAGCGCCTTTTTGGCCGCCGCGCGCAGTTCGGCATTGTCGGCGAGGCCAAGATAGTTGTTGGCGCAGAAATTCAGCACCTTGTCGCCGCCGACCTCGATCTCGGCCGACTGCATCGAGGTTATGACCCGTTCGGACTTGTAGAGCCCGGCCGATTTCAGGCCTTGAAGCTCGCTGTCGATGTGGGAAAGAAATGCTGCGCTCATGGTCCGGCTCTGTTCGGTTCGAGGCCGGACTGTCGCGCCGCGCGACCGAAAAATCCATCGCAAAAACGACTGCTTCGGTGGCGTTGCGCAAGCCGGATGGCAATCCTTCGCGACAAGGCGATGACGATGCGCTCAAATACAGGCCTCGCCCGAAAGAACATGATAACCATCTTATGAGCTTTGTCGCGCCGCCATGGCGGGCGCCCGGCCTGCTTGCCGACCTGTTAACCCTTTGACGTCAAGGGTCATCCCGCCACGAATCCATGGCAGGAATCCGCCGACCGGAGGGGTCAACCAGTTATGTCGCAGCAGCCAGTGCATAGCGTTTCGCGCAAGCTGATCCTGCTCATCAAGACCGGCTACTGGCTGGCGCTCGCGATCATTGCCGCCATGGTGGTGGCTTCCTTCATTCTGCTGCAGCAACTGATGGCGCAGCAGCAGCACAATGACGCGCTGCTCGACATAGTCTCGACTCAGAAGGCGCTGTCGCAGCGCATCGTCTTCCTTGCCAGCGCCACCGGCGCTGCCTCGCGCGACAAGCAGCCGGCGCTGGTCACCGCGCTCAAGCAGGCGACGGGCGAGTTCGAGACCAACTACGATCGACTGCTCAAGGAGACCGGCGCCGACCCGATGTCGCCGGCCCGCAACGATCCGAAATCGATCGAATACGTGCTGTTCAGCAAGCCGTTCCACCTCGATTACTTCTCCGTCGGCCTCGTCGCCAATGGCGGCAGGCTGGTCTCGTCCTTCGCCTCGCAGCTCGGCATGCAGAGCGATGGCTACAAGGGCGGCGGCGAGCGCGTCGGCCTGGACGCCTCGGTCGCCAACGCGACCATGTCCGGCTATGCCGCGCTCGGCCAGCGCATCAGCGCCTTCGCCGACGAAAAGTCCAGCAGCATTCTCGACCTGCACCGGACGCTGTTCTTCGCCACCCTCGCGGTCATCGTGCTGGTGGCCCTGTTCATCTTCCGGCCGATGTCCAACGCCATCCTGCGCAAGACGCGCGAGCTGGTCGACGCGCGCAATTCGATGGCCTTCATCGCCGTGCATGACGGCTTGACCGGCCTCCACAACCGCACCTTCCTAACCGACCATTTCGACACGCTGATCAAGGGCGCGCACCGCCGCCGCGAGCGTCTGGCGGTGATCCAGCTCGATCTCGACCGTTTCAAGCAGATCAACGACACGCTTGGCCACGCGGCAGGCGACTATGTGCTGGTGGTGACCGCGCAGCGCATGCGCGATTCCTGCCGGGCATCTGACCTGTGCGCGCGGCTGGGCGGTGACGAGTTCGTCATGATCCTCAACGGCGCCGGCGCCACCGACGACATCCATGAGCTGGCCAAGCGCATCCTTGGCGAAATCAACGAGCCGATCATGTTCCAGGGCGCGACCATCATGCCGGGCGCCAGCGCTGGCATCGCGGTCTATCCGATCGACGCCGACAATGCGCAGGACCTGCTCGTCCATGCCGACCTCGCGCTCTATTCCGCCAAGAAGCTTGGCGGCGGCAGCTTCTCCTTCTTCTCCGAGGAGCTGCGCCGCGAGCTCGACTATCGCAAGCAGCTCGAACAGGACATCCGCACGGCGATCGCCAACAAGAGCTTCGAGGTCTATTTCCAACCGCAGGTGTCACTGACCAGCGGCAAGATCAGCGGCATCGAGGCGCTGGTGCGCTGGAAGCATGCCGAGCGCGGCATGATCTCGCCCGGCGAGTTCATTCCCGTCGCCGAGAAATGCGGCTTCATGCCGGAAATCGGCCGCATCGTCATCGGCAAAGCGATCGGGGAAGCCGCCGAATGGGACCGCGCCGGCATCGATTTCGGGCGCATCGCGGTCAACGTCTCGGGCACCGAATTGCGCGAGCCGGACTTCGACACTTTCCTGTTCGGCACGCTGGAGCGGGCTGGGCTGGCACCGCAGAAGCTGGCGCTGGAGATCGTCGAATCCGTCATCCTCGACGACGAGAAGACCGGCATCGCAGCGAAGCTCCGTCAGATACGCGCCGCCGGCGTGCATCTCGAGCTCGACGATTTCGGCACCGGCTACGCCTCGCTCAGCCACGTCAATCCGAACGAGATCGACCGGCTGAAGATCGACCGCCGCTTCGTCCAGAACATCAACGAGAACTGCGACAACACAAAAATCGTGCGCGCCATTACCGAGCTTGCCCGCGGTCTCGGCATCTCGATCGTCGCCGAGGGCGCCGAAACCGAGGCAGAACTCGACTCGCTGATGGCGATCGGCTGTGATCAGGTGCAGGGCTATTCGATCGCCTTCCCGATGCCACAGGACAAAGCGCGCGAATGGCTGACGGCGCGCAGCCCGAAGAAGGCGAGGCTGAAAGTGCTGCACGGCAGCCTGGCTTGAGCTACACCGATATTGAGGTGAGGTCGGCCTGCGAATGACGGCTTTCCGCGCTTCCGGCCGAAGCGCTCATGGGTGGCGTGGCGGTCAAATTAAGGCTGCGGCCGGCGTAGGCTGGTCTCGCGTACGTTAAGCACGCTCTGCTCCGGTTCTTCAAAGCCACCATTCTCGGCTCGACCTGGCCCGAATCTCAACGCATCTCGGCACATCGCCATGCTTGACAGATTGGGATGGCCATGTCGGATTGCAACCGGATTGCATGGATGCGGCTTCGACTTCTCCTCCTGACCCTGCTGTTTGCCGCGTCGCCGGCTTTGGCGGCCGATCGCACCATATTTCTCACATTCGATGACGGTCCGCTGAACGGCACCAGCAACATCCTCGATGTGCTGCAGGCCGAGCAGGTGCCGGCAACGCTGTTCATGGTCGGCATGCACGCCGAGGCCAACCGGGCGCTGCTGCAGCGGGCGAAATCGATGCCGCTGGTGACGATCGGCAACCACAGCTACAGCCACGCCTACAATCACTACCGGCATTTCTACGGCGACACCGAAGGGGTGGTCGCCGATATGCTCAAGGCCAATGCGGTGTTGGGCTTGAAGCCCGCGGTGCACGCGCGGCTGCCCGGACGCGACGTGTTCAGATTGCCCAATTACTCGAAGGACGACAATTCGCTCGGCCTGGCAGAGGCGGGTCGCGAGGATCCGGATTACGAATTCGTCGCGGCGTCGGGCTTCTGGCTCTACGGGTGGGACCATGAGTGGGTGCATGAGGACAGCGGCAAGCCGGTGCAGAGCGTCGACCTTCTGGTGAGCGAGATCGACCATCTGTTCGGCTATGGCCATTTCGCCAAGCCGGGCAAGCTGATCCTGCTCATGCATGACGAGATGTTCCAGGACGTCTTTGACGGCAAGGCGAAGCTGACGGCGCTGATTGCGGCACTCAAGCTGCGCCGTTACGCCTTCGGGACGATACCGGATTACGACTGAACTGGCCACTGTCCGGGCAGCGCTGGTAGCACCTTCAGCGGATTGACCATCGGCACGCCGAGAGGTGCAAAATGGCGCTCATTGCTTGTAAGAATCGTCAAGCCATGCACTTCGGCTGTCGCGGCGATCGCAATGTCCTCGAATCCTGGCTGATGCGCGCGGGCACGATCAAGGATCAATCCTGCGGCATGCGCTGCGCGCAGATCGAGAGGCAGTATCCTTTCGCCATAAAGATGTTCAATTGCCTGCCACCATTGACGAAGTAGCGCTGTTTTCGTCGTTGCTCCCTCGCGTTCGGCTTTCGCGATCCCAGAGGTGATCTCCGATGCCGTGACTACGGACAAGAACAAATGGTCGCTGGACCGATCAAACCAATCAGCCAGTTCCGTCCGCTCATTCCTTTTGGACGGCGCCATTGCAGAAATGATGTTGGTGTCCAGCAGAAACATCGGCTGAAGGCCGCCTTACAGGTCAACCTTCCGGACGGGTTTGCGTATGCGAGGGGCAATGTCGCCTTCGCCCCCCGGAAACGCCGCCAGCAACCGTCCAAAGCTCGGCACGCGCGATAGTCTCTCGTATTCCTTGAACGATAGGATCACGGCTTGCTTGCGGCCATGTCGTGTGATGATGGCAGGCTCTCCCGCGACGGCCTCATCGACTACTGCCGAAAGCGTTGCCTTGGCATCCTTCAGTTGAATTTCTCGCATCGCCAAGCTCCGCTATATGACTAGTGTGGTCATATAGCATTGGCTGCCAATCGAATCAATGCAATCGGCTAGATGCCCCCCACATTCGCCCGCAACGCGGCCAGCATCTCGGCGAATTCCGCCAGCCTGCCGTCGGGAATACCGGCCCGCAGCCGCTTGTCGAAAGCGATCGCCGCGAGGCGAAGCTTTTCGAACAGCGCTTCGCCAGCCTCGGTCAGCGCCACCTGGTGGACCCTGCGGTTTTCCGGGTCGCGACGGCGTGTCAGCAACCCTTGCGTCTCCATGGCGTTGAGGTGATGCGTCAGCGTCGCGCCCTGGATGCCGATCATGCCGGCAAGCTCGCGCTGGTTGGCAAGCTCTTTCGACTTGACCGAGAGCAAGGTCAGCCAGATCGGCAGCGTGCCGCCGGCCTCGACCATGGCGGCATCGAAAGCCTGCGCCACCAATTTCGAGGTGCGGGCGAGGTTCATGCCGACGGGTGGCTGGTTAAACGGTGTCATGACCTGACAGTAGAGCAAGCAATGGCAAGGCGGAACTCGGCCTCATGCATTGACATCTAACCGTTAGATATCTAACTTTGTCTTATTGATGGCATCACAACACGGCTGCGATGCGCGGCGGGCGGCAGAGAGGAATGCGGTCATGCAATATGTCTATATCGTCGTCATCGGCCTGCACGTCATGGCCGGCGTCTTCTGGGCCGGCACGACCATAGCGGTTGCCCGCGATCCGGAGATCAAGGCGGAGCGTTTCATCCGGCCGCAACTCGGCGCTTCCGGCGTGGTTTTCCTGACCGGCATACTGCTCTGGTATTTCTTCCATGAGGGCGCGTTCGGCTCGATGGAGCAGGTGCTGGCGCTCGGCATTTTGACGGCGCTGATCGCCGCCGGCGTGCAGGGTGCCCTCGTGGCCTCCGCCAGCAGGCAGTTGGCTGGCGCCGACCAAGCGACCCAGACCCAGCTGCGGGCGAAAATGAACAGGGGCGAACGCATCGCCGGCGGGCTGCTGGTCCTCACCGTGCTGTGCATGGCGACGGCCAGAATGTTCTGAACCGCACGGCCGGCCAAACCGACCGAGCGCGGCGCGCAACGGACCAGAGCGGCAGGTGGCTCTCCTTGCAAAGGTCCGTTGCGCGCCACAAGCCGGCGGACCGAATGACGAAAGGAACCGCCTACGCCATTTCGGGGTGCCTGGAGGCCTCGCGAATGGCCTTGTGGACATTGCGCTGCAGGTCCATGAAAGCGGCGCTCTCCATGACCTCTTCGCGGCGCGGGCGCTCGATGTCGACGTCAAAAGTCCGCATGATACGCCCCGGCCCGATGCCCATCACGACAATGCGGTCCGACAGATAGACAGCCTCTTCGACGTCGTGGGTGACGAAGAGCACGGTGAGCCTGTGCTCCTCCCAGATCTGGGTCAGGAGTTCCTGCATCTGATGCCTGGTCAGGGCATCGAGCGCGCCGAAAGGCTCGTCCATCAGCAGCATCTTGGGGCGGTAGGAAAGCGCGCGCGCAATGGCGACCCGCTGCTTCATGCCACCCGACAACTCGGATGGATAGAGATTGGCCGACTGCGGCAGCTTGACCAGATCGAGATGCTCAAGCGCGATCCTGCGGCAGGTGGCGCGGTCGTGGCCGGCGGCCTTGAGGGCGAACTCGATGTTCTGCTGCGCCGTCAGCCAGGGCAGCAGCGTATAGGACTGGAACACGACGCCGCGGTCGAGACCGGGCTTCAGGATCGGCGAGCCGTCTATATCGAGATCGCCCGAGTCGAAATCCTGCAGTCCGGCGACGATCGACAACAGCGTGCTCTTGCCGCAGCCCGACGTGCCGACCAGCGACACGAACTCGTTGTCGGCAAGGTCGAGATTGATGTCGCGCAGCACTTCAGTGCGCCGCGCTCCGGTGCCGAAGCTCTTGTGGAGACCTTTGATCCGCAGTTTGGGGGAATTCATCGGCCTTACCTCATCATGAACGGCTGTCCTGGCGGAACAGCACCTTGCCCAGCGCCTTCATGACCTGGTCGGTGATCAGGCCGAGCATGCCGAGCAGGAGGATGTAGCCGATGATGGTGTTGGTCTGGAAATAGCGCTGCGAGACGGTGATGCGATAGCCGAGCCCGGACGTCGCCGCGACGAGCTCGGCCAGCACGAGCCAGGTCCAGGCCCAGCCCAGGCTGATGCGCAGCGTATCCCAGATGCCCGGCAAGGCGCTGGGCACCACGATACGCGTCAGGATCTTGCGGTCCGGCAGGCCGAGCGTCCTGCCGAGGCCGACGAAGTCCGCCGGCACGCGCTTGACGTTGTCCATGATCATCAGCACCTGCTGGAAGAAAGTGCCGATGAAGATGATCAGGAATTTCTGGGCGTCGCTCGTCCCTGCCCACAGGATGGAGAGGGGCACGAAGGCGACCACCGGCATGTAGCGGATGAAATCGACCAGCGGCTCGATGGCCGCCTCCCAGGTCCGGAAGCTGCCGATCAGCACGCCGATCGGAATGGCGAGCACCGACGCGATGAGAAAGCCGACCGAAATACGATATATCGAGGCCTTGAGATCGATGAGCAGCGTGCCGTCGGTCCAGAGCTTGCCGAGCTGAGTTGCCACGCTGGCGGGCGACGGCAGGAAGATCGGCTTGACCAATTCGAGCCCCGTCGCCGCCCACCATGCGAGGCCGAGGCCGGCGAAGACGGCCACGGCGATCATCAGGAAGCGGGAGCGCGCGATGGGGGCGCCGATCCCGGAGGATCGGCGGCGGCGCATCGCCTGCCTGGCAGCCGGTCCGGTTGCCGTACCGGACGGGCTCGCTTTGACGGCAGGCTCGTCGGACATCCCTGCGGCCGCCACGGCCCGGCCTACTGCGCGGCCTTGACGAAGGCCGGATCGATCATCTGTTCCGGCGTCACGTCGGCCTGAAGCAGGCCGGCATTCTTGGCGGCGGCCTCGACGTCGGCGAATGTCTTGGTGGAAAACTCGCCGGTGAGGGCGTCCTTGTTTTCGGCAAGCGAATAGTAGCGCACGCCGTCGAAGGCGGTGTTGAGGTCCTCGACGCTCGAGCCGACCGCCTTGGAGATGATGGCGCGGCCGCCGGGCGTGTCGGCATTGTAGGCCTTGAGCGCGGCATCCCAGGTCTTGATCATCGCGAGCACCTGGCCGGGCCGCGACTTGATGACCTCGTCGCGCACCACCAGCACGTCGCTGATCAGGCCGGGATCCTCGCCGGCGGTGAAGAGAAGCTTGACGTCCTTGTTCTGTGCCCTGGCCGTGGTGAGATACGGCTCATAGGTGACCGCGACCGGGACGCGGCCGGCGATCAGTGCGCTGCCGGCATCCGCCGCCGGCATCGGCACCGGCTGGACGTCGGCGATCGACATGCCGTTCTTGGCGAGCGCGTATTTCAGCAGGATGTCGCTGGTCGTGCCTTCCTCGAAGGCGACCTGCTTGCCCTTGAGATCGGCGATCGAGTTGACGTCCTTGCCGGCGATCATAGCGTCGGCCGTCATCGAGACGTCGAGCAGCAGCACGATCTTGACCGGAAGGCCGGCCGCAACCATGCCCATCGCGGTGTGGGTGGCGATGTTGGCCGCGTCGAGCTGGCCACTCGCCAGGGCGGCGTTGATGTCCTTGTCCTCGGTGAAGTTGACGATCTGGACATCCGACAGCCCGCTTGCCTTGAACAGACCCTTGGCCTCGGCAACATGCCACTGGCCGTAGCCGAGCCACGGCTCGATGCCGATCTTGAACGATCCCGCCTCAGGCGTCGCGGGAATGGCCGCGTCGGCGGCATGGGCCAGCGGGGTGAAGCCGACGGCGGCCGCCACCACGAGCGCACGGAATTGTCCTGTGAGGTTACGCATCATCTTTGTTCCCCTTGATGATTCAGACCGCTTTTTTGAACCAAACTTCCTGTCTGGTGAGAATGCGGCTTCTGCTTCTTGCGGCACTGTGCCTCGGCGTCTTACCCGCCACGTCGACGGAAGTGAAATGATATTCAACGTCGGCGGCAATGGATGTCAAGGCTAAAATACATACATGCATATACAAGTTGGAGAGGCAGATTTCCGGGCCTTGGCGGCATTTGGACAAGCTGATCCCGAGCTCTTTCACGACTGGCGCCAGAGGCCCGAACAGTTCCAACCGTTTCAGGTCTTGCGGGACGGAGAATAGCGGCTGCCGAGCGAGTAGCGGCTGCCGACATAGGTCAGCTTGCTGATGGTGGCGACGACCGCGCCCGTCCATGTCCGGCGATGCAGGAGAAGGCAGCAACTGCCGATATCGATGGCGAGGTGCCGCGCCGTCTCGGCATGGGCCGGGACAGCGGAAATGATGTGTTCGACCTCGGTCACCGGCGTCTTCTGCATCAGGTAATCATAGGTTGCCGTCTTCGAGAAATCCTGCTTGTCATAGTCCGGTATCAGGCTCGGATTGACGAAGCGCTCTTCCAGTTGCACGGGCAGGTCGTTCTCGAAGTTGACGACCACCGAATGATAGATCGCCGCGCGCTTGGCGAATTCGAAGGACAGCGAGAGCTCCTTTGTCGACGTGATCCTTTCGAGGACGAGGACCTCGGAGCGATGCCTGTTGCCGCGCGCGACGATCTCGGCCGCGATGTTGTTGATCTCGATCAGCGTCGACTGCGGTCTGGGCGGCGCGATGAATGTCCCCACGCCCTGCAGCCGGATCAGGAAGCCGGCCGAGGTCAATTCCCGCAAGGCGCGGTGAACGGTCATCCGCGACACGCCGAGCGCCGCCACGAATTCATTCTCGGACGGCAGCTTGCGGTCCTTGCTCCATTTGCCAGTTCCAATGTTGGCCAGGATGTAGTCCTTGACCTTCTCGTAGAGAGGGCTGGCCGTATCGGGCAAAGTATTCATGTTTCACAAGTCCTTCCGGCAAGCTATCGGCACTATCGGCAATCACGGGCCGGCGGGCTGTCGCACCCGGATGATGGTTTTCAAGCCGTCGCCCTGCCCCGCCAGCAGGCGCTCATAGGCGATGGGAACGTCGTCCAGGACGATCTCGCGATCGATCAGGCTGATCAGCGGCCCGGACAGATCCGCCAGCATGCCGATGGCGTCGGGCAGTTCATCGGCAAAGGCATGGCATCCCAGCAACGCGATCTCGCGCTCGACCAGCATGTTGGGGTCGATATCGAGGCGACCGTGGAAAATGCCGACCAGCGCCACGGAGGCACCGGAGCCCAGAACACCCAGCAACTGGTTGAGCGCAGCGATGCTGCCGGTGGCCTCGACGGCTGCAAGCAAAGGCGCTCCGGCGGTCGCGGCGGCAATGGCGTCGCGGTCGAGATCGACGATGGTGGCGCCGGTCACCCGAGCTACACGCTCACAGCGAGCCTTGTTGCGATCGGCGATCAGCACCTTGCCTGAGAACGTCCGCGATAAGAGCAGCGCCGCCAGGCCGCCGATGGTGCCGCAGCCGACGACCAGCACGCAATCCGCCGTCTTCGGCAGGCGCCGCACCGCGTGCAGCGCGACGGCGAGCGGCTCGGCCATCGCGGCCACCCTTTCGTCGAGCGCGGCGTCGATGACATGCAGGAGACGCGCCGGCAACACCGTTTCTTCGGCAAAGCCGCCGTCGCATATTTCGCCGACGAAGCCCAGCGAGACGCACAGATGCCGTCTGCCCGCGCGGCATTGCGCGCATTCTCCGCACCAGAAACGGGAATCGGCGACGACCCGGTCGCCCACGGCGACGGTGTCGACGTCCTCGCCGACCGCGACCACCGTGCCGGTCAGTTCGTGGCCGGCCGTCGACGGCGCGCGGCTTATCCATTGGCCGGTGCGGAAATTGTGGAGGTCGGAACCACAGATGCCGGCGGCATCGACACGCAGCTTCACCCAGCCCGCCTCGGGGGCCCCTGGCGCGGCGATATCCTCGACGCGCAGGTCGCCGGGTCCATGGAGTCTGGCGGCCTTCATCGCGAAAGATCTGTCAGCCGCCGAGATAGCGGTCGCGGATTTCCGAGACCGCGTTCTCGTGCGAGCTGAAGCCTTCATAGCGGGCTAGCCTGCGGGCATGCCCGGCAAGTTCCGGATAGGCGGCCGAGGTCACATAGCCGATCGACGAGCGCTTGAGGAAATCCGTCACCGAAAGCGGCCCGTAGGTGCGCGCCCAGCGGCTGGTCGGCAGCACCGCATTGGGGCCGAGGACGAAATTGGCGAGCGTTACCGGCGTGTGCGGACCCATGAGGATTTCGGCCGCCTCAGTGATGTGGCCGAGATGCGCGAACGGTTCCCGCGACAGGATCTCGAGATGCTCAGGCGCATAGTCGTTGATGAAGCGATAGCTGTCCTCCAACGAGGCGGTCAGCGCGATGCCGCCGCGCTTGCCGGTCAGCACCGCGCGCGAAAACTCGACCCGCTGCTCGCTCATGCGGGACCAGTGCTCGGGCAGTGCTGCCAGGGCGGCGTCGGCGACCTTGCGGCTGTGCGTCACGAGATAGGCGGAAGAATCCGGGCCGTGCTCGGCCTCGATCAGAAGGTCGAGCGCGGCGAGGCCGCCGTCGACGCTGTCGTCGGCAAAGATGATCGCTTCCGACGGGCCGGCCGGAAGGCCGGTATCGATGATCGAGGACAGCAGGCTCTTTGCCGCAACCACCCAGGGGCTGCCCGGGCCGACGATCTTGAGCGCGGGCCTCACCGTCTCGGTGCCATAGGCGACAGCCGCGATCGCATGCGCGCCGCCGCATTTGTAGACGGTTTCGACCCCGGCCAGGCGGGCGGCGACGAGGGTCGCGGCATCGACGGAACCGTCCGAAGTCGGCGGCGTCACGATGGCGATCTGCGGCACGCCGGCGATAACGGCCGGAACCGAGGTCATCATGGTCACCGACGGGAAGGCGCCCTTGCCGCGCGGCACATAGAGCGCGACGGAGGCGATCGGCGTGTACCGGTCGCCGGCATAGGCGCCTGGCCGGATCTCCTTGAGCCACATCGTCTCCGGGCGCTGCTCCTCATGGAAGTGCCTGATGTTCTCGATGCCGAAGCGGATGCTGTCGACGACGTCCTTCTCGATCTTGTCGAAAGCCGCATCGAACTCCGCTTCCGAGACCTTCAGATTGCCAGCGGCCACATCGGCCTTGTCCAGGTCCCTGACGAAGCGGAGCAAGGCCGCATCACCTTCGGTCCTGACCGCCTCGATGATCGGGCGGACCTTCTCGACGAAGACCGACAGGTCCGCTTCGGCGCGCTTCAGCAGGTTCGCCCGCTGTTCGGCGGTGGCGGATGACAGGTTGTGGAAGGTGATGTCGGACATGGCTGCTCCTCAGAGACGCGGCGACGTTAGACAATTCCGGAACATGCCGGGATTTCACATGGCAAGGATCACACGCACATTGGTTCCTAAAAGTATATACATGTATGTATAACTGTCGCCAGCATTTTCTGTGCCCTGCCACCAGGCTGGCCACCGCAAGCCGCGTCAGATCGAGGCAAGAAAGCCCCCGTCCACCGGAAAGGACTGACCGGTGATGTAGGCCGAGGCGTCCGAGGCCAGGAACACCGCGATGCCGTGCAGATCCGAAAGGTCGCCGAAACGGTGTTGCGGAATCTTGGCAAGCATCGATTGCCGCCACGCCTCGTCGGCGTAGAACACCTCGGTCATCGCCGTCCTGAAATAGCCGGGAGCGATGGCATTGACCCTTATCCCCAGACCGGCCCATTCCGCCGCCAGCGCCCGCGTCATGCCGAGCAGGCCCGACTTAGACGAACCGTAGGGCACGGCCGTGGGGATGCCGACTTCGGAGGTCAGCGAGCACAGATTGATGATGGCGCCGGGCCGCCCGGCATCACGCATGTGGCGGGCGGCTGCCTGAGCGCAGAAGAAGGCACCCTTAAGGTTGGTGTCGACGATCCGGTCCCACAGCGCTTCGTCGACGTCGAGCGAAGGCCTGACCTCTTCCATGCCGGCATTGTTGACCAGGATATCGAGGCCGCCGAGCAGGCCGGCGGCCTCGGCGGTCGCGGCGCGGCAGCGGGCGACGTCGGTGACGTCCAGGGCAACGGCATGCGCAACCCCTCCGTTGGCCCGGATCGCTGCCGTCGTCTCCCCGAGCGCGGCGAGGCTGCGTGCCGTGACGGCGACCGCGGCGCCGGCCGCGCTCAGCGCCTCGGCGATGCCGCGCCCAATGCCGCGGCTCGCGCCGGTGACGAGCGCCTTCCTGCCCGACAGGTCAAAGAGGGAAGCATTGCGCATGTCGATCCTCCTTGGCCTTGCCGGCCTGTCATCCCCGGCAAGACTACCGATCATTGGTTATACATACAAGCATATACAAATGATTTGAGCGCCGTAGCGAAACGGGCTGACCGCGGGGAGCGTGCAACCCCGGAGACGACACCGCAATCCTAACCGGCGCTTTCCTGCCGTCGCGATTTCGCGCGCTGCGATCGGTGGGTCAGATCCTGATCCCGAACCGGATGCCGTCATAGATGGCGGCGTGGATGTTGCGCGAGGCGACCGCGTCGCCGATGCGCAACAGCACGAAGCCGCCTTCGGGATGGCGCGACGGGAAGATGTCGCCGCCGCTCACCAGCCGCTCATAGTCGACCGCGCCGCCATTCTTCGACAGCGGCTTCAGCGCAAGGTAGAGGTCGTCGAGGGGCGCGGTGCCGTGCTCGACCACCACCTGGTCGACGCGCCGCTCGCCGCGCCAACCATCCGCAAAGTCCGACGCCAGCTCGGCGACGAGCTGGTTGCCGTCGCGCCGCACCGAACGCAGCCTCGTGTTGATGGTGACGATGACGCCCTTTTCGTGGAAGGCGCGCATATAGGGTACGTGGTTCAGGCCGCCCATTTCCGGCGCAAAGAAGCGCTCGGGCGAGACCAGCTCGAGCTTCGAGCCGCTGTTGGCTATGAGTTCGGCGGCACCCATGCCCTGATGGCCACCATTGTCGTCGTAGAGAAGCACTTTCTCGGCCGGCTTGACGCTGCCGGCCATGATGTCCCAGCTTGAGGTGACAAGATTGTCGCCGGCCGTCAGCGGCGGGTTCTGCGGCAAGCCGCCCGTCGCCACGATCACCACATCCGGCGACAGCGCCAGCACGTCGTCCTTCTCGGCCCACGTGTCGTAGCGGATCTCGACTCCGAGGCGGTCGAGTTCGGAGAGCCGCCAGTCGATGATGCCGATCAGTTCCTTGCGGCGCGGGTTCTGCGTGGCGAGCCGAACTTGGCCGCCCGCCTGGCTCGACGCTTCGAGAACCGTCACCTGATGACCGCGTTCGGCCGCGACGCGGGCGGCCTCCAACCCGCCTGCCCCGGCGCCTACAACGAGCACGCGCTTGCTCGGCCCGTCACTCTTCTGGATGACATGCGGGATGGTCGCCTCGCGGCCGGTCGCCGCGTTGTGGACGCACAGCGCCTCGCCGCCTTCATAGATGCGGTCCAGGCAATAGGTGGCGCCGACGCATGGCCGGATTTCGTGCTCGCGGCCCTCCATAATCTTCAGGATGATATGCGGGTCGGCGATATGGGCTCGCGTCATGCCGACCATGTCGAGCTTGCCGGTGGCGATCGCATGGCGCGCCGTGGCGACGTCGGAAATACGCGCCGCGTGGAAGGTCGGGAATTTGGTTGCCGCCCTCACCTCGCCGGCGAAATCGAGATGCGGCGAGGAACGCATGCCGGTCACCGGGATGACCTTGGTCAGCGACGCATCGGTCTCGATCGTGCCGCGGATGATGTTGAGGAAATCGACCTTGCCGGACTTGGCGAGCCGCCTGGCGATCTCGATGCCTTCCTGCTTCGACAGGCCTTTCTCCATATCCTCATCGGCGACCATGCGTATGCCGACGACAAACTTGTCGCCGACGGCGGCGCGCACGGCGTCCAGCACCATGTCGGTGAAGCGCAGGCGGTTGTCGAGCGAACCGCCGAACTCGTCGTCGCGGTGGTTGGTCAAAGGCGACCAGAAGCCGTCCATCAGATGCCCGTAGGATTCGAATTCGATGCCGTCGAGGCCCGCTGCCTGGCAGCGCTGCGCAGCCGAAGCATAGTCGGCGACGATGCGCTCGATGTCCCACTCCTCGATGGTCTTGGGGAAGGCGCGGTGCGCCGGCTCGCGCACCGGCGAGGCCGACAGCACCGGCAGCCAGTCGGCCTTGTTCCAACCGGTGCGCCGGCCGAGATGGGTGATCTGGATCATCACCTTGCAATCATGCTCGTGGCAGGCGTCGGCGAGCTCGGCGAGCCACGGCACGATCCTGTCGTCATAGACATGCAGATTGCCGAAGGCCGCCGGGCTGTCGCGCGAGACGATCGCCGAGCCCGCCGTCATGGTCAGCGCCATGCCGCCCTTGGCCTTCTCGGCATGGTAGAGCCGGTAGCGTTCCTTCGGCATGCCGTCCTCGGAATAGGCCGGCTCATGGCTGGTCGACATCACCCGGTTCTTCAGCGTCAGGTGCTTGAGCTGATAGGGTTGGAGAAGCGGGTCGTTGCTGGTCATCGTCTTCCTGCCGTTTCAAATTGTGCTAATGAGTGCCCAAACGCGCTGCGCTCGTCGTGGCGCATGTCCAACTTCGTTTTGAGTCTGCCGCCCCGGGAGCCTTTCGGCGGCAGCAAGGAGCCGCCCATGACCGACGCCAAGAACCTCACCCAGCTCGGCAAGCACGTCGAGACGCCACAGAGCCCCGAACAGGCGGTCCTGGAGACCGTGCCGTTCCAGCGCGGCGACGGCCCGCCGGCGATCGTGCGCTTCACCTGCCCGGAATTCACCTCGCTCTGCCCGGTCACCGGCCAGCCCGACTTCGCCCACATCGTCATCGACTACGCCCCCGACCAGACGCTGGTGGAATCGAAGTCGCTGAAATTGTTCATGACCTCGTTCCGCAACCATGGCGCCTTCCATGAGGAGTGCACCGTGATGATCGGCCGCCGCATCGTGGAGGCGACCAAGCCGCTGTGGCTGCGCGTCGGCGGTTACTGGTTCCCGCGCGGCGGCATCCCCATCGACGTCTTCTGGCAGACCGGCGCGCCGCCCAAGGACGCCTGGCTGCCCGACACCGGTGTCGCGCCTTATCGCGGCAGGGGCTGAGCTTCGAACCGGAACGTCGGCGGGACAGTGCCCCCCTCTGTCCTGCCGGACATCTCCCCCACAAGGGGGGAGATTGGCAGCTTCAGCGCCCCGCTTATCCTGCAACGTTGGAGATTGGCGAAAGCCGGCGTGACATCTGATCTCCCCCCAAGTGGGGGAGATGGCCGGCAGGCCAGAGGGGGGCGCGAAGGATCGCCGACCCTGATCTTCGATCCCCATCATCATTCGCACTGGTACTGGCTGAGCGCCCATTCGCCGGTCACCGACAGAAGGTCGGAGACCTTCCAGTCGCCGCCGACCTTCTTCAGCTTCCATTCGAGACGATGCTTGTTGCCCTCGACGACGAAGGCGACGACCACCTTGGCCTCGTCGCCGTTGACGGCTTCGACGGTGCGCAGACTCCGATCGATGGCGAGCTTGTCATAATCGGCATTGTCGAGCGCCATGTTGGGGTCGAGGCATTCGCCCTGCCCCGAGGCGCGCAGCGCATCGCTTTTGTCGAGCACGGTCTTAGCCGGGTCGATGAAGTTCTTGCGCTGGGCCGGATCCAGTTCCAGCCCGAGATGCTCGTAGAAGGGCTTCACCACCGCGGTCGGCGACCCAGGCAGAACGGGCGCCAGCGGCGGCAATTCGGCTGGCGCGTTTTGCGGCGCCGACGTTGCGGCGGGCGGGGCCGTATTGTTGTCCGAAGGCTCACTGCCGCCGGCTGGCGCGTTCGGCGGCGGCGAGCCGAAGAGGCCCTGCGCGCAGGCGCCGGCGTTCAGCCCCGCGGCCAGCATCGACAAGCTCGACAGCGCAAGCACGAGACGGCGAAGCACGGCATCACTCCGTCGAGGCGCCGCATTCCAGCGCGCTGAGCTTCCAGTCGCTGGTCTTGGAGGCGATGTCGGCGATCTTCCACTTGCCGTCCACTTTCTTCAGCGACCACACCATTTCGCGTTTGGAGTCATCGCCTTCCGGGAAAAGATTAAAGCTTGCCGTCACCTCGGCGGTATCGCCATCGACAGCCTCGGTGAGCTTAAGCGTCTTCGACAGGGTCTTCTGATCGAAATCCTGGGCGTCGTTGCCAGGGTCGAAATCGATGCAGGATACCTCGTCGGGCTTCTCCTTCTGCGCCTTGTCGTTAAGCTCGAAGAGCTTGGTGACCGGTTCGGTGAAACGGTCGCGGTACTTCGCGTCCGCCTCGAACTTCACTTCGGGCACGTAGAAGAACTTCACCGCGTTGGACGCCGGCCCGGCAAGCGCGGCGCCGGGCAAGGCTATCGACATGGCAGCGGCAAACGCTATCGGCTTCATGCGGGACCTCCGGAATTCGGTGCGTGGTGGCAAGATCGCCACCACGCATCCTGCATACCGGCTTTTTCGCGGCTCATGAAGTCCGGGCGCTCAGGCCTCCAGCCAGACGTTCTGGAAGTCCATTTGATAGGTCTGGTGCATCGAGTAGTTCTTCACCTTCTTGCTCATGTGACAGTAGAGCTTCTGCCAGAACGGTTGGATGATGACGCCGGAATCCTGCAGGATCTGTTCGACGTCCTTCATCACCTGCTTGCGCTTGGCGACGTCGATCTGCGACAGCGCCTCCTTGAGCTTGGCGTCGAACTCCGGATTGGAATAGGCCGTCTCGTTCCAGGCCTCGCCGGTGCGGTAACCGAGCGCCAGCACCTGCACGCCGAGCGGGCGCATGTACCAGATGGTCATGGAATAGGGATATTTCGTCCAATCGTTCCAGAACGTCGAGCCCGGCAGCACGGTGCGCTTGACCTTGATGCCGGCGTCGCGCAGCTGGCCGGCGATGGCATCGCCGGTGTTCTTCTGCCATTCGTCCTCGACGGTGATCAGCTCATGCTCGAAGTCGGCCTGCCCGGCCTCCGCCATCAGCTTCTTGGCGCCGGCGGCATCGCGCTCCTTCTTGGGCAGCGGGTAGTATTCGGGATGGATCGGGCTGACGTGATGGTTCTCGCCGACCGTGCCGCGGCCATTGTAGCCGAGCTGCATCACCTGGCTGTTGTCGACCGCCATCTGCAGCGCGTTGCGCACCCGTTTGTCATCATAAGGTTTATGGGTGACGTTGGTGCGGGCAACGAGCGTCGTCGCCGTCGCGACCTCCGATTTCACCAGATCCATCTTGTCGAGCGGATCGATGTAATCGGCCGGCGTTTCGAAATCGAGGTCGATCTCGCCGGAATCAAAGGCATTCAGCGTGGCGTTGAAGTCGGTGCCGTAGTCGATGAACTCCACCCCGTCGAGCGGCGCTTCGCCGCCCCACCACTTGCCGTTCTCGCGCCGCTTGACGACGGCCTTCGACCCGACCGCATAGGACACCAGCTCGAACGCCCCGGTACCGATCGGCTTCTTGATCGGATCGGCGCCATCCTTGTCGAAATCGCGATGCACGACCAGCGCCGGATAGTCCGTGAGGCCGGGTATGATGGCGATATCGGCTTCGTTGAGCTTCAGCTTGACCGTGTGGTCATCGACCTTGGTGATCGCGCCATCCTTGGCCTTGCCGGTCTTTGCGTCGATCAGCGCGCCGACGCGAGCGGCCATGGAATTGCCGGATGCCCCCTTCTCGCACCAGCGGTTCAGATTGAACACCACGTCATCGGCGTTGAAGGCATCGCCATTGTTCCAGGTGACGCCCTTGCGCAGATGCAACGTGTATTCTGTGGCGTCGTCGTTGACCTCCCAACTTTCGAGCAGCACCGGCTCGAAGGTGAACTGGTGCGTGTAGCGCACCAGCGGCTCCAGCCAGCAGCGGGTGACGTTCGCCATCTCCGTCCAGTCATAGGTGCGCGGATCCTTCTGCGCCTTGACCGACATCGCGACATGCAGCGTTCCGCCCTTTTTCGGCTCGTCGGCCAGGGCCTTGGTCGGGACGGCAAGGCCGATCATGCCATAGGCGAAAGCCGTCGATGCCCCGAAAGCGCTTGCCAAAGCCAGGAATTCGCGCCGGTCGACGCGGCCCGCGCGCGCTTCTGCGGCCATCGCCTCGATTGCGGCCGGGACCCGGTCGCCATTGCTTCTGAAAAGTGTCATTCTCGTTCTCCCATTGGTTTGATCGGGTTCTTTTTGCCCGTTAGCTTGACCTGCCATCCATTAACTAACGCTGTCCGGCAGCTTTTCCTCACGCCGCGCGATCAAATCCCTGAGACCCTCGGCAACGCCTTCGTCGAGCTTCGGCTCCTGGTAATCGGCCAGCATGCTGCGCGCTTTCTCGCGGCCGCGCGCATCGTGGTCCTTCGCGCCTTCAGCGCTCCACTGCTCGAAGGAATTGAAGTCCATGATGCTCGGCATGAAGAAGGCGCTCTCGAAATGCTCGAGCGTATGCTGCGTGCCGAGGAAATGCCCCTGCGGACCGACCTCGCGGATCGCCGCCATGGCCTCCTTGAAGTCGTCGAAAGACACGCCGCTGGCATATTTGTACCAGCCGACGAGCTGCTCGCAGTCGGTGGCGAATTTCGAATAGCCGCAGGTGAGGCCCGCCTCGAGCCATCCTGCCGAATGCCAGATGTAGTTGGCGCCGGAAAGGATCGCGGCGTGCATCAGCATGTTCGCCTCGTAGCCGGCCTGGGCGTCGTTGAGCTTCGAGCCGACATGGAAGCCGGAGGTGCGCCAGGGCAGTTTGTATTTCCTGGCCAGCGCGCCCATCAGATACATCATCTGCGCTGCTTCCGGCGTGCCGCCCATCGGCGCGCCGGTCTTCATGTCGACTGTCACCATGAACTGGCCGTAGAGCTGCGGCGAGCCGGGACGGATGAGCTGGGTCAGGGCCACGCCTGCAAGCGCCTCGGCGTTGACCTGCGCCACTGCGCCGACGGCGGATGCCGAGGTCGATGCACCGCACAGCGCGAACGGCGCCAGGATCAGCGGCTGATTGTGGCTCGCATAGACCCGCATGGCGTCGATCATGGTGGCGTCCCACACCAGCGGCGAATTGCAGTTGGTGATCGCCACCAGCACCGGATTGTCGCGCACGAACTCCTCGCCGAAGACGATTGCAGCCATCGCCATCGTGTCTTCGGCCCGCTCCCTGGAGGTCACGATGCCCATGAACGGCTTGTCGGAATGCTTCAGCGCCGAATGGATGATGTGCAGATGCCGCTTCGGCACGGCGATTTCCATCGGCTCGCAGATGACCGAGCTCGACGAGTGCAGCGCCGGCGCCATGTAGGCCATCTTGTGGAAATTGTTGAGGTCGGCGAGCGTGCCGTAGCGCCGCTTGTTGTCGAGGTCGCGGATATAGGGCGCGCCATACATCGGCACGAAGATGGAGTTCTTGCCGCCGACGCGCACGGTGCGCTCGGGATTGCGCGCATGGAGCGTGAATTCCGGCGGAACCTTCGAGACGAGTTCCATCAGCAACGCACGGTCGATGCGGACGCGCGTCTCCCTGACGTCGGCGCCCGCCGCCTTCCAGAGCTCAATCGCTCCATCGTCGCGGAATTCGCAACCCACCTCCTCAAGGATCTTGAGCGATTCCTCGTGGATCAGCTCCACAGCCTCATCGGGCACGATCTCGTAGACGGGGATCTGCCGGACGAGTGTCGGGAAAGACGCGATCGGCGCGCTTCTGAGCGCCTTGCGGCCAAGGCGGCCGCCGCCTCGGCGATGGGTCTGTTCGGTCAATTCAACGGCCGGTGCGTTCATGGAGGCTCCTTCTTCCCGCCGCCCAAGTTAGCGAGCCAAAATATGCCTGTGACGCTGGAAAATCCTGATCTTCAGTATAAGCTGCGCTTATGCGAAGCCTCCGCCACCTGCTGCCCTCGGCCGGCAGCCTGATCGTCTTCGAGGCGGCAGGCCGGTTATCCAGCTTCACCGCCGCCGGACGCGAGCTCGGCATGACGCAGGCGGCCGTGTCCTACGCCGTGCGCGGCCTGGAGGAGCAGCTCGGCGCGAAGCTCTTCCAGCGCCGCCACCGCCAGGTGCTTCTGACGGAAGCGGGCGAGCGCTTCCATGCCGACGTCTCGCTCGGCCTGTCGCATATCCGCAAGTCGGCGGAAGACCTACGCCTGCAGGCGACGGGCGGCCATGTGACGCTTGCCGCCTCGACCGCCTTCGGCTCGTTCTGGATGATGCCGCGCCTGCAGCAGTTCCGCGACGAACTACCGGGCATCGACCTACGCATCCAGACCGCCGACCGCGACCTCGACATCATCGCCGAGGGCATTCCGCTCGGCGTGCGCGGCGGCGTGCCGCGCGACTGGCCGGACTACCACTCGCTGTCGCTTTCCGAGGAAGAGATCTTCCCGGTCGCGGGGCCGAGCTATCTCGCCAAATTCGGCATGCCGAAGACGGTCGAGGAACTGGCCACGCACCGGCTGATCCATCTCGAGGAACCCTATCGCGAGGCGCCGAACTGGGACGAATGGTTCGCGTCGGCCGGAACCAGCCTGCGCAACGCCGAGCGGGGCTTGCGCATCAACGACTACGCCCTGGTGATCCAGGCGGTGATGGAGGGCCAAGGCATCGCGCTTGGATGGCGGCACCTGGTCGAGCGGCTCATAGGGTCCGGCCTGCTGGTGCCGGTGACCAATCATGTGATGAGAACCGGCATTGCGTTCTACGTGATCTGGCCGAAGAACCGCGAGCTCAGCGACAATGCGCGCAGGGTAAGGGATTGGCTGGTCGCCCAGGCCTAGGTTTCACTCGTTCGGTGATGCAGGCAACGCTGGCGCGAAGGATCGCGGCATTGGCTGTTGCCAACATCATTCCACCCCCTCCCCCTCACCGTTCGAATCCGCCTATAATCGCCGCATGCCCATCCGCCAGCTTTCCGAAACGATGATCAACCAGATCGCCGCCGGCGAGGTCATCGAGCGTCCGGCGAGCGTGGTGAAGGAGCTGGTCGAGAACGCGCTCGACGCCGGCGCCTCACGCGTCGAAATCGTCACGGCGGGCGGCGGACTGAACCTGATCCGCGTCACCGACGACGGCTCGGGCATTGCCGAGCGTGAACTGGCGCTGGCGATTGCGCGGCACTGCACCTCGAAGCTCTCGGACGACATCCACGACATCCGCTCGCTGGGCTTTCGCGGTGAAGCCCTGCCTTCGATCGGCTCCGTGGCCCGGTTGTCGATCCGCTCGCGCACGGCATCCGGCGACAGCGCAGCCGAGATCGGCATCGAAGGCGGCCGCGTCTCGGCGGTGAAGCCGGCGGCAGCCAATCGCGGCACCACGGTGGAAGTACGCGACCTTTTCTTCGCCACGCCGGCCAGGCTCAAATTCATGAAGGGCGAGCGTGCCGAAAGCTCGGCCACCGGCGATGTCGTGAAGCGGATTGCGATCGCCTTCCCCGCGGTGCGCTTCACGCTGGCCGGCCCCGACCGCTCGACGCTGGAACTGCCGGCGACGGACGACACGCCGGAAGGCCGGCTGGCGCGCGTCGCGCAGGTGATGGGCAAGGATTTCCCCGACAATGCCATTGCCATCGATGCCGTGCGCGACGGCGTGCATCTTGCCGGCCACGTCTCGATCCCGTCCTACTCGCGCGCCAACGCGCTGCAGCAATACGCCTATGTCAACGGACGCCCGGTGCGCGACAAGCTGATTGCTGGCGCGATCCGCGGCGCCTTCGCCGACGTCTTGCCGCGCGACCGGCATGCGGTAACCGTGCTTTTCCTGTCGCTCGATCCTTCGACCGTCGACGTCAACGTCCACCCGGCCAAGGCGGATGTGCGCTTCCGCGACCCGGGCCTGGTGCGCGGGCTGATCGTCGGCGCCATCCGCGAGGCGCTGGCTGGCGCCGGCATCCGCGCCGCGACCAGCGGGGCCGCCGGCATGATGGCGGCGTTCCGGCCGGGCGCGGCAGCCTATTCCCATCCCGGCCCGGCCAACGGCCACCGCAGCTATGAGGCGGCCTATCGGGCTTCCGGCTCCAGCGGTTTCGATCCGACACGTTCGCCGCAGCGGCCGCTCGACTTGGGCTATGGCGAGTCCGGGTTGCGATCCAATGGTTTCGCCGAAAACGAGCAGGCCGCCTTCGACACCGGACCGCTCGCCAGCGCCGACGCACGCGCCGGCGTGGCCGAGCCGGCCGAAGCGCTGCTCGGCATGGCATTGGGCGCGGCGCGCGCGCAGGTGCATGAGAACTACATCGTCGCCCAGACGAGGGACTCGCTCGTCATCGTCGACCAGCACGCCGCGCATGAGCGGCTGGTCTACGAAGCGCTGAAGAACGCGCTGAACTCGCGCGCGGTGCCCTCGCAGATGCTCTTGCTGCCCGAGATCGTCGACCTGCCGGAAGAGGATGCGGAGCGGCTGGCGATGCATTCGCAAACGCTGGCCAAATTCGGCCTCGGCCTGGAGCGCTTCGGGCCAGGCGCGGTGGCGGTGCGCGAAACGCCGTCGATGCTCGGCGAAACCAACGTGCAGCAGCTGGTGCGCGACCTTGCCGACGAGATCGCCGACAATGACACGGTCGAGACGCTGAAGGGACGTCTCGACAAAATAGCCGCGACAATGGCCTGCCATGGCTCCGTGCGCTCAGGACGACTGCTCAAGGCCGAGGAGATGAATGCGCTGCTGCGGCAGATGGAGGCGACGCCTGGCTCCGGCACCTGCAACCATGGCCGCCCGACCTATATCGAGCTCAAGCTCGCCGATATCGAGCGGCTGTTCGGACGGCGGTGAGGGTCTGCCCTACACTCTCCGTCATTTCCTCTTCCGGTATTTCCTGGCCTTGGAATTGAAGACGTAATCCTCCGTGTAGCCAGCGCCGCCACCTCGAAAATTCACGGAAATGATGTCCTTGCCGCCCTCCATCCATTTCTGGACGTTCATATAGATCGTGGTCATCAGCATGCCGGCGTTGCAGTCCGGGTCATCGAAGCCGATTTCCTGAACGACCTTGCCCTTCTTCTTGTTGATGACCTGCATCTTCGTCATGCAGATGCCGGCGTCGGATTTCGTGTAGATGCCGGCAAACCGGGCGGTCGGCGTCACAGCCCAAAAGGGAATCTCGACGGTTCCGTCGATCTTCAAGTCGCCGGTATCGTCGAAGCTCGCGACCTTCTTCAGCGTGACGGGGAATTTGTCGGCACCCTTGCTCCAGCTTCCCGTCGCGGCATTCTCATCGATCTCGAGCGAGAACGGGCACCGGGTGGTGTCGACAGGCGTCTTCGACCCCATCACCAACACGCGTTCAAACTCCTTGTCGTCCGTGATTTCGCACAGCGTGAGCCTCGAGCCGTCGGCTTTGCCGTAGATGGCTATGGGGCTTTGCCTGGCGTCATGGAAATAGCTTCCCTCGACGGTGATGCCGCTGCCGAAGCCGGCATAGCGCTGCAGGGAGAAATGGACCGGGTTCGGTCCGATGGAGCCTTCGTAGTTTTCGACCTGATACCAGCCGGCAAAGGCTTTTCCGCTCAGCATGAGCAAGCAGAAAACCGCGGCAATCAATCCTCGTCCCATCCCGATCCCCTTCAAGGCGGACCAAGATAGCCCGTCTTATCTCTGCGTCACAGGGGGGCGATGGAACGCAACCTACCAATTCGAGACCGGAAATGGCTTCAACCTTTTGATTTACCGCTTCAAATTCACCACGATGACGCCACCCAGCGCCAGCGCGCCGCCGAGGATGCCGAGCAGGGTCGGCACTTCGCCCAGCCAGAAGAAGCCGATCAGGGCGGAGGTCGGCGAGACGAGATAGAGGAAATTCGAGGCGCGCGCCGCAGGCAGGCGCGAGAGCGCGGTGGCCCAGGCCGCGTAGGCGATGAGGCTCGGCACGATGCCGAGATAGATGACGGCGCCAAGTCCTGCCGTGTCGGCGACAGCGGCCTGCCTGAAGGCTTCCGGCAGGAAGGGCGACAGGCAGAGCGCGCCGAGCACCATGTTGGAAGCTGAGATGGTCAGCGGGTGATGGCGGGCAAAGAGCGGCTTCTGGACGATGGTGTTGACTGCCGAGCAGAGTGCCGAGCCCAGCACCAAAAGCGCGCCGGCGTTGAAATGCAGGCCGTGCCCGTCGGCGACCGCGATGATGCCGATGCCGGTGAAGGAAATGACCGTGCCAAGCCAGGCCATGCCGGAAAAGCGCTCGCCGAGCAGCGCCATCGCCATGATCGCGGTGAAGATCGGGCTGACATTGATGATGAAGCCGGCGGCACCCGCCGAGACGGTCAGCTCGCCGAAATTGAGCATGGCGGTATAGAGCGCGACGAAGATCGCGCCGCCAAAGGCAAAGCGCCACAATTCATCGACCCTCGGCAGAGCGGGACGCCTTACGGCAAGATAGATGGCAGCCGGGACCGCCGCGATGGCAAAGCGCAGCGCGCCGAGCTCCAGCGGCTGGAAGGCGGCGAGGCCGGCGCGGATCGCCGGGAAAGCCGAGGCCCAACCGATGACGGTCAGCGTCACCGCGATCGCCGCGGCGGTGTCCATGCGCTGTGTCTCATTCAACGTGCCCGTGTAAGCGCTCATCGCCATGCCCTCGTCTTTCTGTGTCATGGACGCAGAAAACGGCATTACCGGCCGGTTGACAAACGACCAATTCGAGGGTCAGCTGTGAGCATGGATCACAGCTCGGAACAGATACTGCCGCTGGAAACCTTGCGCGCCTTCGATGCGGCGGCGCGCACGGGGAGTTTCTCCGCCGCGGCCGAAAAGCTCAACCTCACCCATGGCGCGGTGAGCCGTCAGATCGCCAAGCTGGAAGACTGGCTGGGGCTGAAAGTGTTCGAGCGCAACGCGCGCGGCGTGACGCTGACCAATGAGGGCAACCGGCTGCATCTTCGCACCACCGAAGCGTTTGCGCTGATCTCGGTCAATTCGGACCGGTGGGTCGAGCCGCGCGGCACCGCCGTGGTGCGGTTGGCCTCGATCCCGTCGGTGAGCGGCCTGTGGCTGATGCCGCGCATGGCCGCGCTCGAAAACAACCCGACAAGGTTGCGCATCGTGCTCGATGTCGACAACCGCCAGGCCGACCTGGCCGACGAGGGCATTGACCTTTCGGTGCGCTGCGGGCGCGGCCGCATTCCGGGCCGCGTCTCGGTGCAGCTTTTCGAGGAGCACATCTTCCCGATCGCCTCGCCCGGTTTGGCCAGGGAGATCGGACGCGGCGACCCGGCCCGGCTGCTGAAGTTCCCGCTGATCAACGATTCCGACGCGTCCGGCTGGCGCGCCTGGTTCGCGGCACAGGACATGGACTATCGCCCGCGCCCGCAGGACAGGCGCTTCGAGGACTATAATCTGGTGCTCGACGCGGCGGCGCATGGGCTGGGCATCGCGCTGGCGCGGCCGCCGCTGACCAAGGATCAGTTGCAATCGGGACGCATCGTCACCGTCGACGAGCGCGTCACGCTCAATCCGGTGTCCTACTGGCTGGATCGTCCGGTCGGCCGGCCGCGCACGGCGGCCGCGGATCTTGCCAGACGCATTGCCGACCAGGCAGGGCTCGCCGCGGAGAAGCTGGACGCCTTTCTGCAGGACGACTGAGTTCCGTCAGCGAAGCAGCAAGACCATGGTCGTGGCAGTCACAGCCGAGACGACGGCCGTGACGACCGATATCGTCCACAGCGATACCGGAACTGAATCGGATCGCGGCGCATGGCCGGCAGGGCGGCCGCCCGCGCCATGAGGCTGCGGCGCGTTGGCATTGGCGGCAATCAGCGCGGGCGGAGAGAGCATGGCGGCCGCAACCGATGACTGTGGCTGCATTACAGGCGCGGCTCCGGCCGCGCTGCCGGCGATGAGCGGCTGGGCCGTGGCGCTGGCGCGTGGACCGTGGTCGGCACCAACGTCGGCGACCGTCCTACCCTGCGGCGTCCCACCCGGGGTATCCCCGGGGTCGGTATCCGGTTCCATCATCGCCCGGTAGGCGTCTTCGACCGGACTGGAGGATGCGCCCTGCGAGGATCGGGCTGGCGGCACCTGCAAGGAGTTGGTCAGCGCCTGGGCCGCGAACTGGGCTGTTTGCGCGCTTGGCGGCGCAGGCGGCTGGACCAGCGCCCTGATCAAGGCTGTCGTCGCCGGATCCGCCTTGGGCGACGTCACCGGCTGCGGGGTGAGAGCTCCATTGATCAGCGCGTTCAAGCGGGTCGAGGGGATGTCCATGCCGGCTTCCGGAAACCATTTCGCCGCTCAGCCCTACCGCATGAGCATTGCGCCAAGCTTGACGTTGCTTGCGATTTGTGGCGATTGAACCCGATGAACTCAAGCGTCCTTTCATGATGAACCGTTTCGAAGGCCCGGGGGGCAGGGAAGCCCGGATCCGTTATCTCGACGGCGACTTCCAGGTCACCAGTCCCGGCTCGTTCGTGCGCTGCGCGGTGACGGGCGAGAGCATTCCGCTGGACGAGCTCAAATACTGGAGCGTCGCGCGCCAGGAGCCCTATGTGAACGCGGCGGTCTCGCTTGCCCGCGAGATCGAGATGCATCCGGAATTGCGCAAGCGGGGATAGGCCATGCGAGCCAATGGCGCCGTGGCGGCCAACCTCGATCGCGCCTAGGGTACCGCATTGAAAAACTTCAAGAAATCTCTCAAGACCTTTATTCGCATGCCGCTTATCACGCGTGCGAGATTGCGCGATCGGGCAGTATCGAAAGCCCCACGATTCCACCTGACCGCTTGCGCCATCTTCCGCGAGGAGGCGCCGTTCCTGGCCGAATGGATCAGGTTCCACCAGAACGTCGGATTTGAGCACTTCTATCTCTACAACAACTTCTCGACCGACGATTTCAAAGTTGTATTGCACCCGTTCATCCAGGAAGGGCTGGTTACGCTGGTCGATTGGCCGCGGCCGGTGGGGCAGCTGTCGGCTTATAAGGACTGCATCCGCAGGCGCTGGCGTGAAGCGTTGTGGATCGGATTCTTCGACATCGATGAGTTTCTTTTCGCCCCCGACGGACGTGACGTGCCCTCGGTTCTCAGGGACTATCGGGACCTTCCGGGTGTTTGCGTCTGGCAAGCGTTCTATGGCTCTTCCGGCCATGTCGAGCGACCGGAAAGTCCGGTGGTCGAGGCCTATACGATGCGAGCTGGACCGGACATCACGACGGTTAAGACAATCCTCAACCCCCGCATGGTCTACAAGCCGGGCGTCCATCAGTCGAAATTCCTGTCCGGTGAAGGGATGGACACCCATCGACGGACCATCGTGCCGGGCATGCCCCCCAAGCTCGATATCCTGAGGATCAATCACTACTGGTCGCGATCGCTTGCCGATCTCGACCAGAAAATCCGGCGCGGCGACGCCTCGACTTCCGCGCTGCGCGACAGGGATTGGCATTTCGACTTCGAAAGCAAGCTCAACGTCGAGCGCGACGAGGCGATCCTGAAGGTGATGCGGCGCGCAGGATAGAAGCGGCCACCTCTTCGCCTCGCCCACGACGGTCCCAGACCGTCATTTCAGTGCTGACACTTTCGCGTTTCGGGGGGTATAGACACCAAAGGGCGATGGTACGAGGCTTATCGTGAAGGTTCTTGTAACGGGTGGAGCCGGCTTTATCGGCTCGCATCTATGCGACCTGCTGCTGACACAAGACCGGCAGGTAATATGCGCCGACAACCTTTCAACCGGCTCGGAGGAAAACATCCGTCACCTTGTGGGCAACCCACATTTCGAGTTTCTGAGGCACGACGTTACCGTGCCTCTCAAAGTCGAAACGGATGAGATCTTCAATCTCGCCTGCCCGGCCTCGCCCGTTCACTATCAGCGCATTCCGATCGAGACGACCAGGACCTGCGTCTACGGAGCGATCAACATGCTCGATCTGGCAAGCGCTTCCGGGGCGAGGATCCTTCAGGCATCGACATCCGAGGTCTACGGCGATCCGGAAGTCCATCCTCAGACCGAGGCCTATTGGGGCCGCGTCAATCCGATCGGCCCGCGCAGCTGCTACGACGAAGGCAAGAGATGCGCCGAGGCGCTGTTCTTCGACTACTGGCGTCAGTCGAAATTGCCCATCAAGGTGGTGCGCATATTCAATACATACGGGCCGCGCATGCACCCGTCGGACGGACGGGTGGTCAGCAATTTCATCCTTCAGGCCTTGCGGAACGACCCCATAACCATCTACGGCGACGGAAGCCACACGCGCAGTTTCTGCTATGTCGACGACCTCGTCGACGCGATGGTTCGGATGATGGCTACGCCCGACGATTTCGTGGGCCCCCTCAACGTTGGAAACCCGACGGAAGTCACGATCCTGGAACTGGCCGAACTTGTATTGGGCCTTGTCGGCGGCAAGTCCAAAATCGAGTTCAAGGCTCTCCCGCAGGACGATCCCCGCCAGCGTCAGCCCGACATTGATCTGGCACGATCGACGCTGGACTGGTCCCCTCGCGTCGCTCTCGAGGATGGGCTCGGCGAGACGGTTCGCTACTTCCGCCAGCTTATCAACGGCAATTGACGCCAGGCGCGGGACAAGCCGTCTCTAGATCAAAGAGATAGAGCATGATGTCCTCCGAAGGCCGCTACACAGTCTTCGGCATCATGCTCGAAGCTCAGCCCCGCATCTTCCTCTGACGCCAGGCATCCAGCGTCTCGCCGATGATGCGCTCCGGCACGTGTTCGAGCTCGAACACCGCCTCGATGTCGAGCAAGTCCAGCTGATCGAGGAAGCCGGCGGGTGCTGCGCCGTGGCGCAGCCGCGCGGCGTCCTTTGCGGTGGTGACAAGGCGCAGGCCCTCGCGCTGCGCAAGCGCCAGCAGGTCGCCCAGTTCGTCCGCGGCGTAGAAATGATGGTCGGGGAAGGGCCGCGACAGCACCACCTCGGCGCCGGCGCCGCGCACCGTGTCGAAGAACTTTTCCGGATGGCCGATGCCGGCAAAGGCGAGGTAGCGGCCGCCGGCGAAACGTGAGGGGTTCGCCGGCTCGACATGGGCCAGGAAGATCGGGCGGCCGGCGCGCGCCGCCTGGCGCACGACGCCATCGGCAGCGGCCCCCTCGCCCATCCTCAGCAAGCCGCTGGTGAAGACCAGTTGATCGACGACCTTGGCGCGGAGCGGTCCGCCCGGAATGACGCGGCCGTTGCCGATGCCGAAGCGGGCATCGACCACCACCAGCGCGTAGTCGATATGGACGCGCGCCGACTGGAAGCCGTCATCCATGATCAGGAAGTCGCAGCCATGTTCCTCGACCAGCAGCTTCGCGCCGGCGGCGCGGTTCGCCGTCACCGCCACCGGCGCATGCTCGGCCAGAAGCAGCGGCTCGTCGCCGACATGCTTGGCGGCGTCGTGATGGGCGTCGACGACGTGCGGCTTGGCAAACGAGCCGCCATGGCCGCGCGACAGGAAGCCGGGGCTAAGCTGCATGCGCCTGGCCTGTTTGGCCAAAGCAATAGCGACCGGCGTCTTGCCGCTGCCGCCAACGGTGAGGTTGCCGACGCAGAGCACCGGCGCCGCGACCTTCTCGCGCGGCGCGTGGCGCATGCGGCGGCCGGCGACCAGCCCGTAGAGCACCGACACCGGCGACAGCGCCAGCACGCGCCAATCCGGCTTTTCCCACCAGAAGGGCGGCGCTTCGCTGGTCATGGCGCCAGTTCCGCGCTTTTTGACCTTGCGCATGACCCGTTCCGAAAATCGTTTCCGATTTCTGGGGTCATGCGTCAGCGCCCGTTGGCGCCTTTCAGGCGCGACTTGACGACCAGCGGCTGGATGTAGGGCTCCAGCGATTTCAACGTGCGGGCAAGCGCGCCGCGCATCTCGTCGACGGTGGCCGCACCCGCCGCCATCATTTCGTGGCGCGCCGCTTCGTTGGTCAAAAGGAAATTGACGGCGCCGGCCAGCATGTCGCGGTCGCGCACCAGCTTGGCGCCGCCGCTGTCGAGCAGGCGCTGATAGGCCTCGCGGAAATTCTGCACGTTGCGGCCGGCAAGCACGGCGGTTTCCAGCATCGCCGGCTCGAGCGGGTTCTGGCCACCTTGCGAGGTCAGCGAGCGGCCGACGAAAGCGATTTCCGTCAGTCGCAGGTAAAGCCCCATCTCGCCGATCGTGTCGCCCAGGAGGATATCGGTGTCCGACGAGATGCGGTCGCCCTTGCTGCGCCGCGCGACCGACAGCCCCATGCCGGAGATCTGCGCGGCAAGCGCATCGGCGCGGTCGGGGTGGCGCGGCACGATGATGGTCAAGAGCCCATGATGGCGCCTGTGCAGGGTGGCATGGACCTCCGCGGCCACCACCTCCTCGCCGTCATGGGTCGAGATCGCCGCCCAGGTCGGCCGATTGCCGATCTGGCGCTGCAGGATGGCCAGCACGCGCTCGTCGACGGGCGGCGGGTTGGTGTCGACCTTGAGATTGCCGGAGACCGTGACCGGCCGGGCGCCGAGCGCGCGGAAGCGTTCGCCGTCGACATCCGACTGGGCGATGACATGGGCGAGGTTTTCGAACAGCGCTTCGGCGACGCTGGCGCGCTTCTTCCATGAGATGAAGGAGCGGTCTGACAACCGGCCGTTGACCAGGACCTGCGGCACGTTGCGCGCGCCAAGCTCGAGAATGGTCATCGGCCAGATTTCCGATTCGGCGATGATCGCCAGTTCCGGCCGCCAGTGATCGAGGAAGCGGCTCACCGCCGGCTTGAGATCGAGCGGCACATATTGATGGATGATTCGGTCGCCGAGGCGCTCGTCGGCAACCTTCGCCGATGTCACGGTGCCGGTGGTCAAGACGATGTTGACGCCATAGTCGAGGATGCTCTCGACCAGCGGCACCACCGCGATCGTCTCGCCGACGCTTGCGGCATGGATCCAGATCACCGGCCCTTCCGGCCGGGGCCGACCAGCGACGCCGTAGCGCTCGCGACGGCGCGCGCGATCCTCCTTGCCGCGCGAGGCGCGAAAGGCGACATAGGGACCGATCAATGGATAGGCGACCGCCCCCGCATAGCGATAGGCGGTTAGGGCCGCACGCGCCCAGCGCTCGCTCATTTGCCGCCATCCACGAGGCGATAGACCTCAGCCGTGGCGGCGTTGAGGGAGGCGGTTACCTCCTGGCGCTTGCGCTCCATCTCGGCTTCATCGGCATCGGCCGGCACGAAGACCGGCGTGCCGACGATGACCGCGGAGCGCCCGAAAGGCAGGTTGATGGTGGTCTTGTCCCAGCTGCCCTCCAGCACCTTGCGGCGGCTGGTGGCGATGGCCGAGGGCAGGATCGGCCGGCCGGAAAGCCTTGCCAGAAGCACGATGCCAAGCCCGGCGTCGCGCGGGGTGCCGTGCGGAATGTCGGCGATCATGGCGACGTTCTTGCCGGCGACCAGCGATTTCTTGAGCGCTATCAAGGCTTTGGCGCCACCTTTGTCGAGATGCCTCGAACTGTCGCGGCCGCCGGAGCCGCGCACCGCCTCGATGCCGAACTTCTCGATCATCAGCGCCTGGAGCTCGGCGTCGGCGCTGCGCGACACCATTGCCACCAGCGGCCGGCCCTTGGGGTAAAAAGCAGGCGTCAGAAGATGCTGGCCGTGCCACAGCGCGATGATGCCGGGCTCCAGATGCGCATAGGCGCCGCCGGCAACCTGGGTCGAGCCTTCGACCAGCGGACTGGTGAGGCGAATCAGGCGCACGAACCAGGCGAACAGGCTGGCGATGAAATTCTTGACGAAACTGGACTGCGCCAACGGCTCGCGGATGCGCCGCCACAGCGTGCGCGTTCCGCCGCGTCTGGCAGCGCGCCGCCCGGTCGCCCCTTTCACCGCCTCATGCTCCATCGACGTCAACCGCCGACCTTCGATTCTGGATCGAGCAAACGGTGCAGATGAACGACGAAATAGCGCATATGGGCATTGTCGACACTGGCCTGCGCCTTGGCCTTCCAGGCGCCAAGAGCGGTTTGATAGTCGGGATAGATGCCGACAATGTCGAGAGCGTCGAGATCGCGGAACTCGGTTCCACCCAGCTTTTTCAGCTCGCCGCCGAACACCAGGTGCAAAAGCTGCTTCTTTCCGTCTTCCACGGCCATGCCGATCCTTCGCATATTCATGAATTGTGACAGGTCTAGACCAAAGCGGTCGGTTTTGGAACTATGGACGGCCTCACCCTCCGTCAGCTCCGGCGATGACACCGGCAAGGACAGCCAGAAGTTCGCCGCTGCCGGCGGCGAGCGCACCGTGATTGATGACCTCGCCGGCATAGCGAGGCGGCTTGCCGTCGCGGTCGAGCAACGCGCCGCCGGCCTCGCTGAGAATGAGATCTGCGGCGGCGATATCCCAGTCATGCGCGCTCGGCTTGACGAAGGTCGCGTCGAGCTTGCCGGCGGCAATCATCGCCAGACGGTAGGCGAGCGAAGGAATGTAGGCTGTCCGCCGCAGCCTGTCCTGCCAGGCTTGCGGCATTAGGTCGACGAGCGGCTTGGGACCGCCGATATCGATGCTTTCGCCAAGCGGACGCACATGGATGCGCTTATCGTTGAGATAGGCACCCTCGCCCGGCAGCGCCCAATAGGTCTCGTGCTTGGCCGGGCATTCGAGCACGCCGGCCAGCGAGCGGCCGTCCTCGACCACGGCGACGCTGACGCACCAGGAATGCAAGCCGTCGAGAAAACCGCGCGTGCCGTCGATCGGATCGACGACGAAAGTGCGGCGGGCCGACAGCCTGGCATGATCGTCGGCGGTCTCCTCCGACAGCCAGCCATAGTCCGGACGCGCGCTGAGCAAGGTTTCGCGCAGATAGGCGTCCGCCGCATGGTCGGCCTCGCTCACCGGCGAGGTGCCGCCCTTCATCCAGACCTGAGGGTTGTTGCCGAAATAGCCCATGGCGATCGCGCCGGCCTCGCGGGCGGCCTCGCGCAGCAAAGCAAGGTCTTCGCGGGCGGCGCTCGATGTCAGTTGGTCAAGCGCCGGCAAGGGTCATCCCTTCGATCAGGAGCGTCGGCGCCGCCGTGCCGAAATTGCGGTCGAGGTCGCTCGCCGGCACCATGTTGAGAAACATGGTCTTCAGGTTCGAGGCGATCGTCACCTCGGCCACCGGATAGGCCAAGGCGCCGTTCTCGATCCAGTAGCCGGAGGCGCCGCGGCTGTATTCTCCGGTCACCAGGTCGACGCCCTGGCCAAACACCTCGGTGACATAGAAGCCGCTCTTCAACGACGCGATCAAATCTTCCGGCGAGCGCTCGCCGGGCTCGATGGCAAGGTTGGTCGAGGACGGCGAAACGGACGAGCCGCTGCGCGAACCGCGCCCGTTGGTGGTGAGGCCGAGCTCGCGCGCGGCCGAGGTCGACAGGAACCAGTGGTTCAAGATGCCCTTCTCGACCATCAGCAGCTTTTCGCCCTCGACGCCTTCGCCATCGAAGGGGCGCGAGGCCTGGCCGCGCCGCCGCAAAGGCTCGTCGGTGACGGTGATCGAGGCCGAGGCCACTTGCTTGCCCATCATGTCGCGCAGGAAGCTGGTCTTGCGGGCGACCGCGGCGCCGTTGATGGCGCCGGCGAGATGGCCGGCGATGCCGCGCGCTACACGCGGATCGAACACCACATCGACCGGGCCGGTCGCCGCCTTGCGGGCGCCGAGCCGACGCACCGCACGCTCGCCGGCCTTGCGGCCGATGTCTTCCGGCGCGTCGAGATCGGCGAAATGCTGGCGCGAGGAGAATTCATAGTCGCGCTCCATCGCCGTGCCCTCACCGGCAATGACGCTGGTCGAGCGCGAGAAACGCGAGGCGACATACTGGCCGAGAAATCCATGCGAGGTGGCGAGAACCAGGCCGCCGAGGCCGGCGCCGGCGCTGCTGCCCGCCGAATTGGTGACGCCCTTGACGGCCAATGCAGCCGCTTCTGCGGCAAGTGCGGCTTCCTTCAACTGGTCGGCCGACACCTCGGTCGGGTCGAAGAGGTCGAGGTCGCGCAGATTGCGGGCGAGCAGCGCCGGATCGGCGAGGCCCTGGAACGGATCCTCCGGCGAGACCCTGGCCATCGCCACCGCACGCTCGGCAAGCGCCTTCGGGTCGGAAGCAGCTGTGGCCGAGACGCTCGCCACGCGCTGGCCGACGAAGACGCGCAGGGAGACATCCTCGCTCTCCGACGATTCGGTGCCCTCGACCTTGCCCAACCGCACCGACACGCCGGCCGAGCGGCCGCGCACCGCGACAGCGTCGGACGCGTCGGCGCCGGCGCGCTTTGCGGCCTCGACGAGCGCTGCGACGCGATCGGTCAATTTCGCTGCGTCGAGCTTGTCGGTCATGCGGTTGTTCCTGTTTGTCCAAGCGGCCCTGGAGGAAGGACGCTGCCGCACCATCTATTGTTCCGTCGTCGCTTGTGCAATGGGCGCTTGTGCAATGGGCGAAGGCCAATCAGGATGCCGCGACCAAATCGCCCCAAAGCGGCTGGAACGGCCGCTTGCAGCACCTTGTCTATCCGGAGTTCTCGCATGACGCTCTTCCACCTCGCCTTCCCGGTCCGTGATCTCGACGAAACCCGTGCTTTCTATGGCGAGGTGCTGGGCTGCGCGATCGGCCGCTCGTCCGCGACCTGGGTCGATTTCGACCTCTTTGGCCACCAGATGTCGGCGCATTTGCGGCCGCAGGCGGCCGAGGCTGCCCATGACGGCAAGGTCGACGGCGTTGCGGTGCCGATTCCGCATTTCGGCGCTGTGCTTTTGATGGATGAATGGGAACGGCTCGCCGCGCGGCTCGAAGCCCACTCCGACATAGACTGGTTGGAGCGGCCGATGGTGCGCTTCAAGGGCGAGCCCGGCGAACAGGCGACGCTTTTCATCCGCGACCCTTCGGGCAACGCCCTCGAATTCAAGGGATTTCGATCGCTGGAGCAGGTGTTCGCGCATTAGGTCGCACCTGCTGGCGGCCGGCAATTAGGGCTCTGCCACGGGTGCCCAGATCACATCTTCGATTCTGGTGGCGCCCGTCGCCAGCATCACCAGCCTGTCGAAGCCGAGGGCCGAGCCACTGGACTGCGGCATGATGGCAAGAGCGGCGAGGAAATCCTCGTCCAGCGGGTAGCGCTCGCCATAGATGCGCTCCTTCTCGTCCATCTCGGCGATGAAGCGGCGCCGCTGCTCGGCCGGATCGGTGAGCTCGCCAAAAGCGTTGGCGAGCTCGACGCCGCAGCAATAGAGCTCGAAGCGCTCGGCAACGCGCGGATCCCGCGCGCTCGGCCGGGCCAGCGCTGCCTCCGAAATCGGGTAGCCGTAAAGAATGGTGGCCCGCCCCTGCCCGAGCGCCGGCTCAATTTTCTCGACCATCACCCGGCTGAACAGGTCGGCCCAATTGTCGTCGGGCGCGGCGCGCAGTCCGGCACCGCGCAGCGCGTCGTGAAGCGCGTCGCGGTCTGTGCCGCCATCGACCGACACGGTCGCCAGGAGGTCGATGCCGGCATGGCGCGTAAAGGCTTCGGCCACGCTCAGCCGCTCCGGCTCAGCGAACGGGTCGGCCTCGCGACCACGAAACCGGAAGCTTCTGGCGCCGGCCTTTTCCGCCGCGAACGCCAGGAATTCGGCGCAGTCATCCATCAGGCGCTCGTAGGTCTCGCCGACGCGGTACCATTCGAGCATGGTGAATTCGGGATGGTGCAGCGGGCCACGCTCGCGGTTGCGCCAGACTGCGCCGAGGCTGAAGATGCGTTCCTCGCCGGCGGCAAGCAGCTTCTTGCAGGCGAATTCCGGCGAGGTGTGGAGATAGAGCGGCCGGCGCGACGCGTCGGGGCCGATCGCCTCGGTAGCGAAGGCGGCGAGATGCGCCTCGTTGCCGGGCGAAACCTGCAGCGCGGAGGTCGTCACCTCGACGAAATCGCGTTCGGCGAACCAGCAGCGAAGGGCGGCGGCGATGGCGTTGCGCGCCATCAGCCGCGGGCGGCGATCGGCATGGACGTGAGGCGTCCACCAGGGCGAAGCGGCGGTCATGGGCAGGAAAATCGCGCCGAACACTGGCGGTTCGATGCAAGATGCGCTAGGGCGCAGGCGATAGCCGCCGTCGCCGCTTCGCGGAAATCGACGCCTGCAGGCCGAAAAACTCGAATGGGATAGAATACCGTGGTCAAGGTCATCGCCAGTTCCTTACGCAAAGGCAACGTCGTCGATAAGGACGGCAAGCTCTATGTCATCCTCTTTGCCGAAAATATCCACCCTGGCAAGGGCACGCCGGTGACCCAGCTCGACATGCGCCGCATCGGCGACGGGGTGAAGGTTTCAGAGCGCTACCGCACGACCGAAATGGTCGAGCGCGCCTATGTCGAGGAGCGCGAGCACACCTTCCTCTATTCCGATGGCGAAGGCTTTCATTTCATGAACCCGGAAAGCTACGACCAGGTCGTGGCCCCGGAAAGCGTGGTCGGCGACATGGCGCCCTATCTTCAGGAAGGCATGGCCGTGCAGCTGGCGCAGTTCAACGGCGTGCCGATCTCGCTGGTGCTGCCGCAGCGCGCCACCTTCGAAGTGGTCGAGACCGAACCGGTCACCAAGGGCCAGACCGCGTCTTCCTCCTACAAGCCGGCCTTGCTTTCCAACGGCGTGCGCACCGCCGTGCCGCCGCATATCTCCGCCGGCACCCGCGTGGTGGTGATGACTGCCGACGGCTCCTATGTCGAGCGCGCCAAGGACTGAGGCTTATGGCGGCGCAATTGCCACAGCTCGCCTGTGATCGGGCGGGCTACACCGCGAACGCGCCCATCGACTTGCGCAAGGTATGAGAGGCGTGTCCGCTTCGGGCGCTGTCCGCGGCAGGTTCGGTTGAATTACTGTCCCGAAGGGGACGATATCAGCACGTATCCGCGGGTTCTGTTCTGGTTGTCGCTGTCGACCGTGTTCATCGCTGCGAACAGGTCGGCCGTTTTCACCCACACCGGCGGATATTTGTAACGAGCGACATCGAGGATCAGGAACCTGTCCGCTTTCTCGTCGTAAGCGGCTAGCGGGGATATATGCCCGCCCTTTTCCTGGCCCATCGCCTTGCGCAAATAGTTGACGATGACGAAGTGTCCGGGTTTGGAAAGGAAGGCACTGGCCTGGGTCCGGAACTGCTCAGGGCCGACCTCCGACGCATGGCGGACCTCGGCCTTGATCGGCTGCGTGGAAAGGATGGCCCCGATCTGGTCGAGCGTCATCCCCTGCTTGTCCAGGACCTGGCGAGGAAGAATGGCCTCCGTGCGCTCGTTCAGGACATTATCCTGTGTGAACGTTCTATAGGGTTCGTATTCGGGCACCGCGGGCGCCGGAACGTTGAGCGCATTCAGCACCATGACGATGCTGGCCACGCCGCAATAAGCCTGCGTCTTTTGTGTGAGAAAGTTGCTCGCGAGAGGAAAATAGGCTTCCTTCGCCGTGCTCTCGGCAAGAAAACCCTCTCCGGAGGGGGAACTGAATCCGGTCAGGTTGTCCGGAAGCTTCAGCGTCTCCGAGAAGGCGCTGGATGCCGCCAAAAGAAATATCAACAAGAGCGAATACAAACGCGCAGACATTTTGACCCTCCGCCCGGTTAAGAAAGCGTCGAGGAACATACCAGCTTGTCGATGCGGTGGCACGTTCGAGTTCGATGCTGCCGGCACGCCGCCACAAGCCTTGCGCCCTACCCCCGACGCCGATCCGAAACCGGCGTCGGGACGCGGCGCCGCGCAAGCGGTCGTCTCGTTACTACCTCATTGACATCAGGTCGGTCATCAGCCCGACCCTGAGGAATAACGTAGGTCTGGCTGGCTCCGGACAGCCGATGTCCTTCAACTGATCGGGTGTCATGTCTGCCAACGCCCTGCGTCCTGCAGCGGCCGTCCGCCAGGCCGTGAAGGCAGCCACCACCATAGCCATGCCTTGCGACGCTGCCTCGAGCGGCCAGGGTTTCCATGCATTGGCCTTAGCGTGAGTTTCCGTGCGAGCCATTTTTGCTCTCCCGTTCCAGGTTACGCCCGGAGCTTGCCACTGCGGTGATTTGCAGTTGTTCAGACAGGCGTTAACCGTCGAGGAGACGGCCGGCCGACCGCCGTTAAATCCGCGTTAAATCGACCGGCAAAAATGTTATTGTGCCGATGCGTTCGAAATTCGGAGGGGCGTCGTGCGCATCCGGTTGCTTGGCGGTCTCGAAGTGACTTCGGCGGATGGGCAGCCTGTCCGGTTCGCAACACGCAAATCCGCGCTGCTCTTTGCCGCCCTGGTCCTGGCGGGCCGCCGGGGCCACCATCGCGAATTGCTTGCCGAAGGGTTTTGGCCGGGACGAGGCGACGCGCAGTCGCGAAACAGCCTGCGCCAGGCCCTTGCCGACATCAGGCGATGGTTTCCCGCCGGTGGCAATGCAGCCATTTCCCTCGAGGGAGATCAAGAAACGGTCGCGCTGACTGCAGGCCCGGACGAAGCCGATCTCTGGCTCTTCGAGCGCAAGCTCGCCGAGAGCGGAACGGCGGACCTCGCCCTCGCCGCCGAGCTTTACCGTGGCGACGTCCTTGCGGGCGAAGTCATTCCCGACGGCCTGGATGAATGGTTCAGCCCATATCAGGTCAGGTACCGGCAGAAGGCGCTGCAACTGGTGGAACGCCTGAGCCTCGCGCTGCCCGAAACTGGATCCGCGGATGAAGCGGCCTGCGAACGGCTCGCGGAAAGGCTGCTCGCCTCGGATCCGACCGCGGAGCCGGCCCATAGGACATTGATGCGCATCTACGCCGCCCGGGGCCACGAAAACGCGGCCCTACGCCAGTTCGAATCCTGCCGCGCGCTGCTGAGGAAGCACCTGGCTGTCGAGCCCGAGGCACAGACCAACGCGCTGGCGGCGGCGCTGCAAACGCGCGGTGGGCATCGCCTGACCGCGTCGGCGCAAGCGCCGCATCAGCCTATCTCCATGGCGGCGCGGCCGCATGACCAGCCCTCGGTGGCGGTGATGCCCTTCGACAATCTTGGCGGGGCGGACGACGAGTATTTCGCCGACGGCGTCGTCGAGGAAATCACCGCCGCGCTTTCGCGCGTCCGCGCCTTCTTCGTCATCGCGCGGCAGTCCGCGTTCACCTACAAGGGACGCTTCGTCGACGTGCGTGAGGTGGGCAGGGAACTCGGCGTCAATTACGTCGTCGAAGGCACCGTTCGGCGGGGCGGCAACCAGCTGCGCATTTCGGTCCAGCTGGTCGATGCCGAGACGCGGGCACAATTATGGTCCGAGCGCTACGAGGGCGCGATCGAAGCCGTTTTCGAGTTTCAGGACAGGATCGCGGCGCAGGTGGCGGGCGCCATCCATCCAGCCATCCGCGGTGCCGAAATCGAGCTGGCCAAGCGCAAGCCGCCAACCAGCCTGCGGGCCTACGATATCGTCATGCGCGCCTATCCGAACATTTGGGGCCGCCGCAAGGACACCAACGACCAAGCGATAGAGCTGCTCAAGAAAGCGATCGCAGTCGATCCGTGCTATGGACGCGCCCATGCGCTGCTGGCCTGGTGCCACGCCTCGAACGCCGCATATCTGTGGGCGGAGCACCCGGAAAGCGAACTGAAAAAAGCGCGTGCGGCTGTCGAAGCAGCGGGCTCGATCGGCGATGATCCAACCGCGTTGACCGCTGCCGGCTCGGCATTGAGCATGTGCGGCGACCAGGAACGCGCCGCCACCTTCATCGAAAAGGCGCTCACGCTCGATCCGAACAATGCATGGGCATGGGCACGGCGTGGCTGGATCGCGATTTACACCGGCGAAGCCGCCAGCGCGCCGGAACGGTTCCAGCGGGCGATGACATTGAGCCCGATGGATCCGTTCGCATTCGCGATGCGACTGGGAATGGCATCCTCGATGGCCATGGCGGGTTCTCTCTCCCGGGCCGTGGCGATCGCGCGCGAGGTTATCGCAGCCCATCCCGACATCATCATGTCCTATCGGTATCTCACAACATGGGCGGCGATGAGCGGCGACCTGGAGACCGCCCGGTGGGCCGCGCAAAAGCTGCTCACCGCCCAGCCCGATTTCACGATCGAGCGATATAGGTCGCTGCCCGTCTTTCGGCACATGCCGGACTGGGCAGACCGGGTCGTCGAAGCCCTGAAGCTGGCGGGATTGCCCGAGCGCTGATTATGCGTTTAGCCACACGATCAGGCGGCCATTTCCACCGGCAGGCGCTGGCCGCTTTCCATTCCGGCATGCCGTCTTCCAGCCTGCGCGCAGCATGCCCAGCAGAGCGCAGCGCCGCGACCGCCTCGAAGGACATCACGCACCGCGGGCCGCGGCAGTAGCGTCAATGCCTGCCTTTGCCAACCGGAGCGTTGGCGTTCGCGGCAAGCTTGGTTGTGTTACCCAGTCCGCTTTCAGGCTTGGCCGGTGTCTTTTCCTGTTTCGGCTTCCTGATCTCGCGATTGCTGCGTTTTTGTCCCTTAGTCATGGCCGAATGTCCTTTCGATCAGGGTTGCATGGTCACCGGACTGCGAAGGCCGGACCGGTTCGAGGCTGTCCTGTGTCGTCACCCGCTCATGACGTTCACCGGCGTTTCGGATGCGGTATTGCGGAGAACCTCCCCTCGGCGGGAGCGTACCGGTGATGCGGTAGACTTCCGCCGTCGTCGGGAATGTACCGAAGTTGCCGCGCAAGCGGACAGCTTGCCCTACCGCAAAAACGTGGGTTGCCGCGGCAGGCCGAATGGAGCGGGCGCCGGGTTGGCGGGCGCTTGCATAAGTCATAGTTGTTTATCCTTTTCGAGTGCGGCATCGAGATCCGCCGAATCGATAGGCACCATCTGCCGCGTGGGTCCGCGCATTCCGATGCCTGGCAAGTGAACGAAAGCGCCGACACGTCGCCATGCAAGCCAGGAGGCACCCTCGATCGCTTCCTCATCATGCTCGACGCGATAGTCGCCGGCCGCTTGCACCGTATCGAAACCCGGCAACCTGAACGGTGCGGAGAAATGGACGACGGTCTGTGTGGTACGGCTGGCCATTTTTGCGATTTCCGCAGGAGCAGGCGGATGCGCCTCCTGCATCATTCCCATCCGAACCGGAACGATGCCGATGCCGCCAGTACATCCGTGGTCAGCGCCGGCGTTCATTCCAGGTTTGAACGGAGCAGCATACGCGCCGGATTGGCGCAATGGAGCCGCTATTCGAGAATTCGGGGTGAATGGCGGTCTCTGACCACCGCAAAAAGCCAAATCAACGAGCTATTCATATGCGCTTCAATCAAGTTTGGAACAAGGTACGGCATGAATTTTATTTTCAGCATCGATTTAAAACTCAGGTATGAAGCGATAAACAATCGTTTGAAACCAACGATACAATCTCCCATCTCTCCGCCTCGCATGACATAATCGGCAAAATAGTTAGTGGCATCCACGTAATTATTTTTGGCACTCCTATCATTCGAGTGCCAAACGGGCTATGTTGGTGACGTGGCAGCCCTGTGCGCTGCCGCAGAAAGACCCCAATGAAATTCCGGCCACTTCATGACCGCGTCGTCGTCCGGCGCGCGGAAAGCGATTCGAAATCCAAAGGCGGGATCATCATTCCCGACACCGCGAAGGAAAAGCCGCAGGAAGGCGAGGTGATCGCCGTCGGTCCAGGTTCGCGCGACGAAAGCGGCAAGCTGGTTCCCCTCGACGTCAAGGCAGGCGATCTCATCCTGTTCGGCAAATGGTCCGGGACCGTGGTCAAGATCGACGGCGAAGACCTCCTGATCATGAAGGAGAGCGACATCATGGGCATCGTCGAGAAGACCGGAGCAGCTACAAAAAAAGCCGCCTGACCATACCCTGCGCCTCCCACTCTCAACACAGGACTGGACGAACATCATGTCTGCCAAGGAAATCAAATTCGCCGGCGATGCGCGCGACCGCATGCTGCGTGGCGTGGAACTCCTCAACAACGCGGTAAAGGTGACTCTCGGC
>NZ_FOVT01000004.1 GCF_900115245.1 Mesorhizobium sp. NFR06 | reverse complement strand
CGGTCCAGGACAGCGCCTTCGTCGCCGCCGATCCGGCGGCGCTGGCCGAGATCCTGTGCCTCCAGGAAGAGCGCGTCGTCGCTCGCGACAACACAGTCGCCTTCGCGCGGCTCAGATTGCAGCTGCCGCAAAGTCCGATCCGACATCACTTCGTCAAAGCCACGGTCAAGATCAGGCAATATCCTGATGGCACGTTCGCAATCTTCCACGGGCCGCGTCGCATTGCGGCATATAGCTCCGATGGCACCCCAATCCAGAACTGCCGTCAAATCGGCAGAGCTGCGTGAACCGCTTCGACGCAAACTGAAGCGGACAAATGATGTGCTACCAAACCGGACAACTTGATTAGCTACCGACATGTTTTTGGCAACAGCGCATGCCCCCCGAGAAACTGGAATCGATATCCGGAAGGATCGTGCGCGGTGCCGAGTGCGACAGCGATCCTTGCGCGTCCGAAAGGACGCGCGCCGCTGAAGTGCAGGTCGGCGAAGCGCGTGGGGCGGTTTTGGGAGAACGACGGGCAGCCTCAAAGCCGCCGGTCGAATCCGCTTCGACGCGACGCACCGCTTGGAGGCCCCAAAAGACAAAACCCGCTGGACGAGGTCCAGCGGGCTTGGAACCGGAAACGAAGCAAGCGTCTCGACGGCTCTGCTTGCATGTCCCAGCCCGGCCTTGCGGTCGGGCTGCGTCTGATTACACCGCCTGGCGGGCGATACGCTCGATGTCGGCACGATTGATGCCGAGGTCGCTCAGCTGGCGGGCATTGAGCTTGTTCAGCTCGCGCACGGTCTCGTTGTACATGCGCCACTTACGGAAAGCACGGATCGGGTTCATAATGGTTCTCCAGTCGTTTGGTCAAATCGTTTGATGCCGCGTAAATAGGCACGCTTGCCTACAATTTGAACGGACGCTTTTGCATGGCCGCAATGCGTTTTGTGCAATGCAGCATTAAGCCTTTGTTCAGCTTGGTGCGCCCCGCAGGCGGGGTCGAGATTCAGGTCAGGCCGAGGCGAGAATGGTGGCTTCCGAGAACCGGCCTTCGCCGGCCGTAGCCTTCATAGATCGCATACACTTATGAGGGCCTCGGCCGGCGAAGGCCGGAGCGGAGCGTACTTATAGTAAGTGAGCACCGGGAGCGGAGGAAGCCGCCATTCACAGTCCGGCCTCACCTGAATCTCGGCCCCGACTAGCCGACGTCGAGGACTATCTTGCCGATATGCTCGCCCTCCTCCATCCGCTCATGCGCCCGCCAGGCTTCGGTCAGCGGAAAGATCATGTCCATGACCGGGGCGACCTTGCGCGTGCCGAGCAGCGGCCACACCTGGGCCTCCAGCGCGGCGGCGATCGCCGCCTTGAACTCGACGGTGCGCGGCCGAAGCGTCGAGCCGGTATGCGTCAGTCGCTTCACCATGATCTTGGAGAAGTCGGCGCTGGCTACGGCGCCGGCCTGCAGCGCGATCTGGACGATGCGCCCTTCAATGGCCGCGGCATCGTAATTGCGCCCGACATAGTCGCCGCCGACCATGTCGAGGATGACGTCGGCACCCTTGCCGCCGGTCGCATCCTTCACGGCGGCGACGAAATCCTCCTCGCGGTAGTTGATCGCGCGGTCGGCGCCGAGCTTGAGGCAGGCGTCGCATTTGTCCTTGCTGCCGGCGGTGGTGACGACATAGGCGCCGAATGCCGAAGCGAGCTGGATGGCGGTGGTGCCGATGCCGGACGAGCCGCCATGGACAAGCAGTGTCTCGCCCTTTTTCAGGCCGCCGCGCTCGAACACATTGTGCCAGACGGTGAAGTAGTTTTCCGGAACCGCCGCTGCTTCGGAATGCGTGAATCCGGCCGGCACCGGCAGCACGCTGCCCGCATGCACCTTGACATATTCGGCATAGCCGCCGCCTGGCGTCAGCGCGCAGACCCGGTCGCCTAAACGCCAGCGCGGTACCTCGTCGCCGAGCGCCACGATTTCGCCCGAAGCTTCGAGGCCCGGCAAATCGGACGCGCCCGGCGGGGGCGGATAGGCACCCTTGCGCTGCTGCACGTCCGGCCGGTTGACGCCCGCGGCATGCACGCGGATCAGCACCTCGCCCGGGCCGGGCACCGGCACGTCGCGCGTTTCAGGCTTCAGCACTCTCGGGCCTCCAGGCTGCGAGATCGCGATGGCCGTCATCTTCGCCGGAATCTTACGATCGTTCGCCATGGCTTTCCCGTCTCCTCGAATCTGTCCCGCCGCCGGCGGTTTGCATCGGCGCCCCTGCCCTATGTATGCTGATTGCCGGATCAGGCAAATGGCCAAACAAGGGAGGAGCGACGATGGCGATTTTCGACGACGAACCCGAGAAAAAGCGGCGCCCACACGAGATCGGCCAGGACCTGTCGCTGCTGTCGGTTGACGAATTGGCCGAGCGCATCGCCCTCCTGCGCGACGAGATCGCCAGGCTGGAAGCCGAGCGGGCCGCCAAGGGCGCTACCAAATCCGCGGCCGAGGCACTGTTTCGTAGGGGATAGTTTCGCCGGCGTGTCCGCCCGCCCCGGAAAAGCCTGATTGCGACTGCCAGACCTGCGCCCCGAAATTCCAGCCGGATCACTCATGTTTGCAACCTACAGACCGATCCTTTCGCTGCTTCGCGGCACCGCGTTCCTGCTCGCGGCCTCCGGCCTGCACGGCCTGCTGCTGCCCTTGCGCGGACAGATCGAAGGCTTCTCGACCGCATCGCTCGGCCTGATGGGCACGGCGTGGGCCGGCGGCTTCGTCGCCGGCTGTTTCTTCGCGCCGCGCCTGGTGCGCCGCGCCGGCCATGTCAGGGCCTTCGGCGCCTTCGCTGCGTCGGGCGCGATCATCGCGCTGCTGACCGGCCTCATCATCGACGAGTATTTCTGGATCCTGCTGCGCGCCTTCACCGGCTTCACCATGGCCGGCGCCTTCATGGTCATCGAGAGCTGGCTGAACGAGAAGGCCACCAACGAGAACCGCGGCACCGTCTTCGGCCTCTATATGATGGTCACCTATGCCTCGATCATGGGCGGCCAGATGATCGTCGCCGGCGGCGATGTCAGGTCGGCCTCGCTGTTCATGATCACCGGCATCCTGTTTTGCCTGTCGCTCATTCCGACGGCGGTCTCGACGCAGTCGACGCCGAAGCCGCTGCAGGACGTCAAGCTCGACGTCAAAGGCCTCTACGCCAATTCGCCCGTGTCCGCGGTGGCCTGCGTTCTCATCGGCATCGCCAACGGCGCCTGGGGCACGCTGGGCGCCGTCTATGGCGCCCGCATCGGCATCTCGACCGCGGAGATCGCGCTGATGATGAGCCTCGTGGTCGTCGCCGGCGCCGCCATGCAGCTTCCCGCCGGACGCCTCTCGGATACAACCGACCGGCGCTTCGTGCTGGCCGGCGCCGCCTTCGGCGCGGCTCTGGTCGCGTTGCTGATCTTCCTGTTCGCGCCGCGTTCGGGTGTCTTCGTCATCGTGATGACGGCCGCCTATGGCGCTTTCGCCTACACGCTCTATTCGATTGCCGTCGCCCATGCCAACGACCACGCCCGCTCCGAGGACTTCGTCAAGGTTTCCGGCGGCCTGCTGTTGCTCTACGGCTTCGGCACGATGATCGGCCCGCTGTTGGCCGCCGCCTTGATGGGGACGGTGCGTCCGGAGGGGCTCTTTCTGGCGACTGCCCTCGCCCATCTCAGCCTCGCCGGCTACACGCTGCTGCGCATCCGCGCCCGCGCGCCGGTGCCGATCGAAGACCGCGATGCCTTCAAGACCCAGCCTGCCGACCGCGCGGTCACGCCCGAGGCCTTGCGGCTCGATCCTCGCAGAAAGGTTGAAACCAATAGTTGAGATTCGGGGAACTTTGCCCCACAAATAAAGGCATGATGTTTTCTGACGCCTTCATGGCGATAGCCGATCCCAACCGGCGCTATCTCTTGGAAGAACTCCGGCGCGGCCCGAAGACGGTGAACGAATTGGCGGCCGGATTGCCCGTCTCACGACCGGCCGTTTCTCAGCATCTCAAAGTCCTGCTCGACGCCGGCCTGGTCAATGCCAAGGCCGAAGGTACAAGGCGCGTCTATACTGTCAGCAGCGCCGGCTTCGTCAGGCTCAACATCTGGCTCGACCAGTTTTGGGAAACAGCGCCGGGGGAATGACTTAATGCATGTCGTCCGAGAGTGTGAGCGGTCTTGGGACAACGACATGCATCAAGACTAAGACTTAAAGCGCGGCGCCGTTTCAGCGCGACGCGCGAGCATGATGCTCCGCCAACTGCTCAGAGCCTCAGTTCGCTGCCGCCAGTGCCGCGCCGAGCGCGTCGAGCAGTTCGCCCGTTCCATGCTCACGCGTGGCCGGTGTGTCGATGCCGTCGAAAAAGGCCCCTTGCTCGGTCAGGACAAGTCGCGTGCCCTTGCCTTCCGCGATGAGCTCGATCGTCGCGAGTGAAACAGAGACCCTGGTTTCGCCGAACAGCAGCTCGTAGCTGTAGACAATGCGCCGGTTCGGCACGATGTCCTGATAGACCGCGTTGAAGAAATGCATTTGTCCGTCGCTGGGGCAGCCGGCGTTCACCTCGCGGCCGCCAACACGAAAGTCCATCTCATGCCGGCTCGGCATCGGATTGTCGGGATCGACGAACCAGCGCTTCTTGGCCGCCGGATCGCTCAGCGCGAAAAAGACCTTCTCGGGCGCCGCCGGATAGACTCGTTCGACGACGAAGGTGGAATGGACGACGGATCGTTCGCTCATCTCGAATCCTTTCAGGTTTCGTCTTTGGTTTCAGCGAGGAAATCGCCGAGACGGTCGAGCCGGCGCTCCCAGGCAAGGCGCCGCTCGTTGATCCACCGCTCGGCGGCCCTGAGCGCCTTCGGCTCGATCCGGCAGGTCCGCACGCGGCCAAGCTTTTCGGTCCTCACCAGGCCGCTTGCCTCGAGTACGTTGAGGTGCTGGACGACGGCCGAAAGCGACATCGCCAGCGGTTCAGCCAACTGGCTGACCGACGCCGGCCCGCGCGACAGCCGCTCCACCATCTGCCGCCGTGCCGGATCGGCGAGCGCCTGGAACATCAGGTCGAGCTGGGCGGGATCGTGCAGCATTGAGGCTAGCCGTCGTTGTAGGGGAAGAGCTTGAAATAGGGCTGCGCTTCCTCGATCACACGGGCGAAGGACGGGCGCGCCAGCAGACGGTCGTGGTAGCGTTTCACGGCCGGGAACCCGTCGCCGAACGGCTCGACCTTGTTGGCGTAGAACAGCGCCGGCGACGCGGCGCAGTCGGCCATTGTGAAGGTCTCGCCCACCGCCCAGGTCTTGGCCCGCATCTGCTCTTCGACGATGGCGTAGGAATTGCGCAGCTGCGCACGGCACTCCTCGACGCCGAACGGGTCTACCTTGTCCTTGGGCCGAAGCCTGTCGCCTACGATCTTCTGCATCGGGTGCTGCACGTAGAAATCGTAGAAGCGATCGGCCTGACGGACCTGAAGCGCGAGATCGACATCGGCGGGAACGAGCTCTACCGGCCCGGGATAATGCGCGGCAAGATATTCGACGACGATGGTCGATTCCAGCACGGTGCGGCCCCGCGCGTCGTCGTGCAGCGCCGGCATCTTGCCGGTCGGCGATATCTTCAGAAAAGCCGCGCGCGAGGCTTCGTCAGCGAGGTCGACGATGACCGGCGTGAACCGCGTGCCGTTCTCATAGGCCGCGATCAACGGCTTCCAGCAGAAGGATGCCAGGGGATGGAAGTACAGCGTCAGGGACATTTTTCTCGTTCTCTTGCGCATTCGCGGATCGGATAAATACTGAAGTAACTACTTCACTATTGAGGCGGACTGTTCGAGTCAAGACAGTCGTTCGCTAGCCGTGGGTGGCGATGGCCTCGATGATTTGCCGCCAGTCGTTGCGGTGCAGTTCGTGGCCACCGCCTTCGATCCGCACCAGCCTGGCGCCCGGAACCGCATTCGCCAGTGCCTCGCCATGCTCGAACGGAAAGAGAGGATCGGTCGCGCCGTGGATGACGAGCAGCGGCACGGTCAAATCCTGCACCGTCCGCTTCGGACCTTCGCTCTTCAGCGCAAAATGGTTGGTCGCGCTGGCGAGACCGCCGGAACGGCCGTAATCCTCCTCGATCATCGCGCGCGTCCGCGTCTCGTCGAACGGATGCAGGCTGCTGGCAATTGCGCGCGCGTCCCTGACCATGAAATCGAGCACCTGCCGCCGGTCCGACCAGTCGACGTCACCACCCGCGGCTGAATGTTTCCTGTAGGCCTCGCTCATCCCCGGCAGCTTGGACGTGTCGACGCCCAGCGGCGAGCTGGAGATCACGGTAAGCGCGCTGACGCGTTCTGGATATTTCAACGCCACGATCTGGGCGATCATGCCGCCCATCGACATGCCGGCGACATGCGCCTTGGCCACGCCATGGTCATCGAGAACGCGCATCGCATCGTCGACCATGTCCTCGAACGTATACGGCGGATTGCCCGGCGTGTATTTCGTCGACTGGCCGGTATCGCGATTGTCGTAGCGGATGACGAAGCGGCCGCGCTCGGCAAGTTGCCGGCAAAAGGCCTCGGGCCACCAGAGCATCGAGGCCATGGCGCCCATGACCAGAAGAATTGCCGGGTCGGCCGGATCGCCGAACGTCTCGGACACGATCTCAGGGCGTTGCGCTGTCGCGGTCATCCATTCCTCCTCCTATCTGCTTGCAATTTGCAATCAGTTGCACGATAATGAAACCGATATCATAATGCAACCGGTTTTTTGGAGATCGTCATGAACACAGAGCACCGCTCCGGCTGCCCCATCAATCTGTCGCTCGAAGTGTTTGGCGACCGCTGGAGCCTGATCATCCTGCGTGACATGATCTTCGGCGGCAGGCGCCATTTCCGCGAAATGCTCAATGGATCGCTGGAAGGCATCGCCTCCAACATCCTCGCCGACCGGCTGAAGCGGCTGATGGAGCTCGGGCTGCTGACCAAGGCGGACGATCCCAGCCACAAGCAGAAGGCAATCTACAGCCTGACCGAGATGGCGATAACCCTGGTGCCGATCATGGCGCATCTCGGCGCCTGGGGACGGGTCTGGCTGCCGGTGAGCGAAGAACTTTCGATCCGCGCCGAATTGCTGGAGAAAGGCGGCCAGCCGCTATGGGAGCAGTTCATGGACGAACTCCGCCATGAGCATCTGGGGCTGCCGTCAAAGACGCCGCCAGGCATGCCGACCGTGCGCCAGCAATTGCGGGAAGCCTACGAGGCTGTGCTCGCACGAAAAGCCGAGGCCGTCCCCCTCATGCCGTAGGCTGACCACTTATTTTCCCACTTGCCGGCATTTCCCTGCTATCAAGGGAAAATTGGGTATCGCGATTTGCGGATTGGATTTTGCGCGTGGCCGACAACTCCAAGGACGCCGCGCGTGCGCGCGCCGATCTACGTTTCAAGAAGCAGGAAGAGGCAGCCACCCTTCGCGAGAAGGCGATGGCGGAATATGCGGCCGAAACCGACGCGCGCAAGGCCAAGACGATGAAGCTCAAGGCGCTCCGGCTGGCCAAGGAAGCCGAAGATCTGGCTAACCCTTCGCCGGCCACAGCCCGCAAGCCGGCGCGCTCGAAGAAAAAATAGAGCAGGCACCAGCCCTATATCGCGTCGCGTCGAAACGGAGTCGGGCGACGCGTTTTGAGCCCTGCGTCGGTGCATGTCGATCGCCCAAATCCGCTCCGCGCATTTGAGCGACATACGTCAGTTCAGATTGATGTCGCGGCTTGCCGACCGCATCGACACCGAAAACCCGGCCAGCACGTCGAACAGCGCGATGACCATCAGCGTGAAGAACACCGAATGCGCCGCGCCCTTCACCAGCAGGAACTCGACCAGGAAGGCGATGAACACCACCGTCGACAACAGATGATCCAGGATCGATGCGTTGGTGGTGCGGACCGATTTTGAGATCTCGACGAACAGGAAGATCAGCCCGATCAGCACCATCAGGTCGCCAATCGTCATCGAGAAGACGCCGCCCGACATCATGCGGAACGAGAGCATTTCGGTCATCCAGGGATCGTCGCCGCCGCCGAACAATCCAAGCAGTCCGAGATTGTAGAGGACGAAGGGCACGATCAGCAGCGGTATGGCACCGAACATCTGGGCGACTCCAATGGGGCACCCCCTTTTGTAAAATCCGCGGCAAGCGCGCCGTCAAGGTTTTTCGCCGGCGCGGCGAACACGCTCTAAGACCTAATGAAATAACGATGTCAGCCGGTTGCCTGCCCGACATAGCGCCCCTCAAGCCACCGGCGAATGATCCCTGGTGCTTGAAACAGGCCGCGCACGGCGGCGGCATGGAACACCGACGGGTCTCGCCCGACTGCGTCGGCGGACCATCGAGGTCGCCAAAAACAAAAAGACCGGCCAGAAGCCGGTCCTTTGAAAGCTCACAAGCCGTGGAAGCTTCTCAGCTTTCCTTCGGTTCCAGAACCTGGCGGCCGCGGTACATGCCGGTCTTCAGGTCGATGTGGTGCGGCCGGCGCATTTCGCCGGAATTCTTGTCCTCGACATAGGTCGGGGCCTTGAGGGCGTCGGCCGAGCGGCGCATGCCGCGCTTCGACGGAGAGGTTTTTCTTTTTGGAACGGCCATGGATATGCTCCACTACATGGTCAAAATGCCCCGGCAACCCTCGCGAAAGGGCCGCATCGAGGCCATAATCTGAGAAAGTCGGGTGCCTATACACGCCTTGCGCCGTTTTGGCCAGCGCCGCCGTGAAAATTTTTGAGCCGGCGCCTCCTCGCTTTAATCCAGACAACCGACATAGGCGCCGGAGCGGCCGGCCCGGCGCTCGATGAGGGAGGCCAGCCGCCGCAAACCCGGCCCCGGCCTGGCCGGGTTGCGCGCGATCGGATTGGGCAAGCTGACGGCAAGCAGCGCCGCCTGCCGGCGCGACAATTGCTTGGCCGAGACACCGAAATGATGCTGCGCGGCGGCCTCGATGCCGTAGATGCCCGGCCCCCATTCGGCGACGTTGAGATAGATCTCCATGATCCTGCGCTTCGACATCACCGCATCGAAATAGACCGCCAAGGGCAACTCGACCACCTTGCGCACGCTGCTGAGCGGCCGCGCCCATAAAAAGAGGTTCTTCACCGTCTGCATGGTGATGGTGGACGCGCCGCGCGTCGCCTCGCCGGCCAGCGCGTCGTCGACGACGCCGCGCAATTCGCCCAGATCGACGCCGCGATGGAAGCAGAACTGCCCGTCCTCCGACATGATCACCGAATGTGCCAGCACCGGCGCGACGTCGTCGATCGACACCCAGCGCCGGTCGTAGCCGGAGAAGGTCACGAGGTCTTTCAGCATCAGCGTCGAAACCGGATGCACGAAGGGCGGCAGGTAGAGGAAGGTGAGCACGACCGGGATAGCCGCCAGCACCAGCGCCACGATCAGGCAGCGCCGCGCGATGCGGTTCAGACCGGCGCGGTTCAGGCGCCGCGGCCGCGCCATGTCCAGCCCTTCGCTTTCATGTTCGACGATCGGTTCCGTCAAGCCGCCCCACCCGTGCCTCGCCCTCTCCGGCATAAAGGCGCGAGCCTGCTTGCGCAATGTCTGAGTGTCGGCTACCGCTCGCGGCCATGAGCAAAGACGACGAGATCGCCTTCGAATCCGCGCTTTTTATGCGCGCCGCTGCCGTCGAGACCCGGCTGCGGCAGGTCCTCGACGGGCATCCGCTCGCCGGCGAAATCTCCCGGCCCGAGCGCCTGATGGCGGCCATGCGCCACGGCGTGCTCAATGGCGGCAAGCGGCTGCGCCCTTTTCTGGTCATGGAAAGTGCCGCGCTGTTTTCTGCCGATGGTGACGCCGCGCTCCGCGTCGCCGCGGCGCTCGAATGCGTGCATTGCTATTCGCTGATCCATGACGATCTGCCGGCGATGGACGACGACGATTTGCGCCGCGGCCAGCCGACCGTGCACAAGGCCTTCGACGAGGCGACCGCGATCCTCGCCGGCGACGCGCTGCTGACTTTAGCCTTCGACATCATCGCCGACGAAGCAACCGGCCTGCCGGCCGAGCACCGGGCGGCGCTCGTGCTGGCGCTTGCGCGTGCCGCGGGCGCCGGTGGCATGGTCGGCGGCCAGATGCTCGACCTCGATGCCGAGCGCAGACGGCCGGACGAGGCCGGCATCATCAGGTTGCAGGCGATGAAGACCGGCGCGCTGATCCGTTTCGCCTGCGAGGCCGGCGCGATCGTCGCCGGGGCACCACCCGCCGACCGCGAGCGGCTGGCCGAATTCGGCTCGGCGATCGGCCTTGCCTTCCAGCTTGCCGACGACCTGCTCGACCTGACGGCCGACGCAAAGCAGATGGGCAAGGCGACGAACAAGGACGCCGCCGCCGGCAAGGCGACGCTTGCCGCCCTGCACGGGCCCGACTGGGCGCGCGAGCAGCTCCACGGCCTGATCGACCAGGCGCAAGCGCTGCTCGAACCGTATGGCGAACAGGCGGATATGCTGAACGCGGCGGCGAAATTCGTGGCCACGCGCAACAGCTGATAGCGCGGCGCCACAGGCGACCGCGAATGCCAGCCCGGCACCGATACGATCTTCGCAAGCTTGCCTCTGCGAAATGCGGGATGCCCACGCCAGGAAAGCGCGCAGCCGCGGAGCGAGCTGCCGGTTCTGTGGATAGAGCGCCGACGGCGGCTCTGATTGTTCGCCCTGTGCGAATACTGCTGTCAATGGCGGGGTGATTATCCGGCATCCTCAGCAATCTATATCCGGACCAGGACAACGAACGGAGATCGACCCGTCCGATGACGGCCTCGCCGACTTCCATCCATCGCCGTGAAGTCCAACTCGAAAGGATCCAGGAATGCCCTTTGCCAACTTCAAGACGCCGGCGGCCGCCCTCACAAAAGCGCAGAAGGAAGACCTAATCCACAAGACCACGCAAATGTTCGTCGACTATTTCGGCGAGCGTGTGCGCCCCTACACCATGGTGCTGATCGAAGAAGTCCCCGATGGAGGCTACGGCCGCGCCGACGAAGTCTTCATACTTCCCGACGCCTATCGGGCGAAGGACACTCCCTGATTTGACCCGGCGAGCCGCTGGCCAAGTGGCTCGCGCTTGTCGGCAACCCAACTTGACCCGGCGCGCCCGGTCATCATGGCGCCACCAACGAAATCTTAATGTAAATCAAGCGTAATCCCGGCCATTAAAATTGTGCGTATGTGTTGGGGTTGCGCATGCCGGAATATCCCTCGTTCGTCCGGTCGATCCGGATCCGCTACATTTCTGGATTGCTGATCTTCGCGCTGGCTTCGGCGGCAGTGATGTTCGCGCTCAACCGCGTGAACTCCTACCGCCATGAAGTCGATGCGCTAAGCGGCAATTTCGTCATCTTTTCCCGCGACCTGCGCAACGCCACCAATTTCGCCGAAACCACCGGCACCGCCTGGCGGACCGAGACACGCGATGCCCTGGCGGCCGCCGCGCGCGGCCACTCCGAGCGCCTGATGGGGGAGATCGAGACCCTGAACGCGCAGCTTGCCGCGATCAGGCCGCGTCTGTCGAAAAGCACCGTCAATGCGTTGGACACCGCCTCGGTGAATGGCGACCTGTTCTGGTCCGCGCGCGACATGGTGCGCAACTTCAACCTGATGTCGGCGGCGCAGAAGGTCGACGAATGGAGCTATCGCGAGATCCGCAACCAGAACGATCTTTTCGCCCAGCCAATGCTGGTGCGCGTGCGCACCGCGCTCGACGACGAGCGGCGCCTTGCCGACGCCTCCAGCGACCGGCTGCTCTTGTGGGCGAGCGGCCTGCTGATCGCGGTGATCGCCATCGCCGCGGTTCTGATCTTCCGGCCGATGGAGAACGCGATCCGGCGCGCCTTCGCCGAAACCGCCGCGTCGCTGTTCAAGGCCGAAGCCGCCGACCGCGCCAAGTCCGAATTCCTCGCCAATATGAGCCATGAGATCCGCACGCCGATGAACGGCGTGCTCGGCATGGCCGAGTTGCTCGCCAAGACCGAGCTGACGCCGCGCCAGAAGACCTTCACCGATGTCATCGTCAAATCCGGCAACGCACTCCTCACCATCATCAACGACATCCTCGACTTCTCGAAGATCAATGCCGGCCAGCTGACGCTCGACCCCGCCCCCTTCCGCCTGGCGGAAGCGGTGGAGGATGTGGCGACGCTGGTGTCGGCGCGCGTCGCCGAAAAGAACCTCGAGCTCATCGTGCGCGTCGACCCGCGCCTGCCGGCTTTCGTCGTCGGCGATGCCGGGCGCTTCCGCCAGATCGTCACCAACCTGCTCGGCAACGCCGTGAAGTTCACCGAGAAGGGCCATGTGCTGGTCGATGTCAGCGGCGACGTCGTCGACGGCGTCGTCCAGCTCAAGGTTCGTGTGGAGGATACCGGCATCGGTATCCCCGCCGAAAAGCTGCAAAACGTGTTCGAGAAATTCGCCCAGGTCGACGGCTCCTCGACCCGCCGCCACGAAGGCACCGGGCTTGGCCTGGCGATCGGCGCCCGGCTTGTCGACCTCATGGGCGGCAAGATCGGCGTCGAGAGCGAGATCGGTCGCGGCTCCGTGTTCTGGTTCGCCGTGCCGCTGCCGGCGCATGACCAGGAGGCGCGCAACGACCTCGTGCCGGTCGATGTCACCGGCGCCCGAGTGCTGGTCATCGACGACAATCCGGTCAACCGCGAGATCCTGCTGGAGCAGCTGCGAAGCTGGAGCTTCGACTGCGCCGCCGCCGAAAGCGGCGCCGTCGGTCTCGCTTTCCTCGACCGCGCCTGCCAGCTCGGCGCCTCGGTCGACTGCATCATCCTGGATTACCAGATGCCCGGCATGAACGGCGCCGATGTCGCGAGAGCCATCGCCGCCGACAGCCGGTTGGCTGGCATTCCGGTGGTGCTGCTCACCTCCGTCGACCAGGTCGATTTCGGCAGGCTGGTGATCGATTTCGGCATCGTCGCGCATCTCACCAAGCCGGCGCGCTCGGCGGTGCTGCTCGGCACGGTGATTGCCGCGATCCAGAAGGCGCGCACGCAAGGCGCCAAGGCGCATTTCGTGCGCGAGCCGGTCGTGACCCAGGCGGCCCCACCGGCCTTCACCGTCATCCGCGGCCCGGCAGTGCCGGTGCCTGCGGCCCCGGAATCGACCGCCGCCCCGAGCGGGCCGATCGACATTCTCATCGCCGAGGACAATGACGTGAACCAGCTGGTCTTCGGCCAGATCCTCAATGGTTTCGGTCTCAGCTACCGCATCGCCGGCAACGGCCGCACGGCGGTCGAGATGTACCGCTCGCTGCGCCCTCGTCTTGTGCTGATGGACGTCTCGATGCCGGAGATGAACGGCTATGAGGCGACCCGCGCCATCCGCGCGATCGAAGCGCAAAACGGCGATCACACGCCGATCATCGGTGTCACCGCGCATGCGCTGAAGGGCGACCGCGAGAAATGCATCGAGGCCGGCATGGACGACTATCTGCCGAAGCCGGTATCGCCCGACCGCCTCGGCGCTAAGATCGGCACGTGGTTGAGCGAAACGGTGGCGGCCAAGACGGCTTAGCCGTGACCGGGCCGATCAGCGCAAACGCCCGATGGGAATGATCTCCGGCGAGCTGTCAACATAAGGTTCGCCACGCCAGTTGCCGAGCCAATGCTCGACCAGAAGACCGGCCTCGTCCAGCATCCTGGCGATATCGTCTTTTGTCGGGAATGCGATCTTGGATTCAGCCCCCAGAACCTGTCGTCTCCCTGAGACCTCATAGAAGGTCGAATAGGTGACGACGCCGGTGGCGGCATCGCGTTCGACGTCATTCCATGATTTGACCACGCCAAGGTTCGGATGCGTCAATATCCGTTCGGAGCGCTGCGGCGTCCATTCCAGCCACTCCTTCACAGTGGGGTTTCGGCTGTCGAAAATGAAGCGTCCTCCGCTCGCAAGATGCGCTGCGATCGTGCGCAGGACTGCGCCCTGGTCCTCTTTTGTCAGGAAGACCTGAAACGCATGTCCGGTCAGCAGCACCAGGTCGAAGCGCCTTCCGAGCCGGACGGTTCGCGCATCGCCCTCGACCCACTCGACCTTGTCTCCCCCGGGTCTGCCGCGCCCGACCTCGAGCATCGGCAAGGCAGGATCGACTCCGGTGACACGGCGTCCGTCGCTAAGGGCCGCAGCCAATTGCCCGGTACCGCAGCCGAGATCAAGAACCGAGCGTGTGTTGACGGCAAACTCAAGACAGTAATTGAAATCGTCGCCGCCTACGTTCTCGATGTCGTAAAACTGAACGAGTTCGGGGTCGCTGTAGAGTCTGTCGGTCATGGCTGTCGCCTATAGCCGAAATTGCGGCCGGATGCGAAGGCTGCGACAGAACGCTCCGCGCGCTAGCCGCGGCGGAAAGGCTCCTTCTCGAGGCCGTGATGCTGCCGACACCGTTGAGCAGGACGACTTTCGCTGTCATGTCTTGACGCCCCTGTCTTGATGCTTCACCGGTTGCGCAGCACCACGCAGGCGCCGCCGACGCTGTGCAGCTTGCCGCAGATGCCGTCGGCCTCGGCACGTGAGTCAGCGCCGATCCTGACCGCATAGATGCCGCGCCGGCCGATCGGCGTGCGCACCCGGCTCACCACCGGGTCACGGCTGGCGAGCAAGGTCGGGAACCGGCCCCTGACCCTCAGCCATTGGCCGATCGCCGCCGAACGGCGGAAATTGCCGGCCACCTGGACACCCCACGGCTTGACGTTGATCGAGGCCATGGCGATGGTCCGCGACATGATCACCGGCAGACTGCGGCAGGCGACCGCGAAGCTCGTCTTCGGGTCGAGCGGCTGGATGGCGCCGGCGTAGGAAGCATCCGAGAAGTTGTCGACGGGTTCGCCCATGACGTCGAGGACATAGCTTTCCGTCTCCATCGGCAGGAAGCCGCCTGAGGCGAGCCAGCGCGACACCCGGTTCTCGCCGGCATTGTAGGCCGCCGCCGCGAGGCCGAGATTGCCGTAGCTCGCCTTCATCTCGGCAAGATACTTCGCCGAAGCCGGAATGGCCTGCTCGATGTCGAAGGAGTTGGCCAGGCCGCGCATCTTGGCGGTGCCCGGCATGAACTGCGCGATGCCTTCGGCGCCGACCGGGCTCACCGCATTCGGATCGAAGCGGCTCTCCTTCCAGATCAGCCGCGCGAAGAAATCCTTGGGCAGGCCGTTGTGTTCGGCCTGGGTCTCGATCAGTTCGCAGACGCGGTTGATGAGCCGCTTGGCGGCCGACCGCGACTGCGGCGGATCGGCCAGTGCGTTACCGGTCGAGCACAGCCCCAAAAGCAGGAAAAGCGTCGCCTTCAACAAACGACGCATAGGCTTATTCCGCGGCGGCTTTGCCGTGTCCGTACCGCTGCTCGATATAGTCGGCGACCATCTTTTCGAAGTCCTGCGCGATCGAGGGGCCGCGCAGCGTCGCCGCCTTCTTGCCGTCGATGAAGACGGGCGCCGTCGGCGTTTCGCCAGTGCCGGGCAGCGATATGCCGATATCGGCGTGCTTGGATTCGCCGGGACCGTTGACGATGCAGCCCATCACCGCGACCTTGAGGTTCTCGACGCCGGGATATTTTTCGCGCCACACCGGCATGTTTTTGCGGATGTCGGCCTGGATGCTCTGGGCGAGTTCCTGGAACACGGTGGATGTCGTGCGCCCGCAACCGGGGCAGGCGGCGACGATCGGCACGAACTGCCGGAAACCCATGGTCTGCAAGAGTTCCTGCGACACCTGCACCTCGCGGGTACGGTCGCCATTCGGCTCTGGTGTCAGCGAGATGCGGATCGTGTCGCCGATGCCTTGCTGCAGAAGGATGCCCATGGCGGCGGACGAAGCGACGATGCCCTTGGTGCCCATGCCGGCTTCGGTCAGGCCGAGATGCAGCGCGTGGTCGGAACGCGTCGCAAGCTCGGCATAGACGGCGATCAGGTCCTGCACGCCGCTGACCTTCGCCGACAGGATGATCTTGTCGCGGCCAAGCCCGATCTCTTCCGCCATCTCGGCCGACAGGATCGCCGATTGGACAATCGCCTCGCGCGTGACCTCCTGCGCGGTGAGCGGAAAGCCCTTGGCCTGGTTGTCGTCCATCAGCCGGGTCAGCAGCTCCTGATCGAGCGAGCCCCAGTTGACGCCGATGCGCACCGGCTTGTCATATCTGATCGCCATTTCGACGATCGCGGCAAACTGGCGGTCCTTCTTGTCCTTGAAGCCGACATTGCCGGGATTGATGCGGTATTTCGCCAGCGCCTCGGCGCAGGCCGGATGATCGGCCAGCAGCTTGTGGCCGATATAATGAAAGTCGCCGACCAACGGCACCTCGATGCCGAGCCGCAACAGCCGCTCGTGAATGTGCGGAACCGCCGCGGCGCTCTCGTCGCGGTCGACGGTGATGCGCACGATTTCGGAGCCGGCGCGATGCAGCGCCGCGACCTGGGCGACAGTCTGGTCGACATCGGCGGTGTCGGTATTGGTCATCGACTGCACCACGACCGGCGCGCCGCCGCCGACCATCACGCCGCCGACCGATACGCCGACCGAAGCGCGCCGCGGGAAGGGAGAAGAAAAATATCCGGTCATGCCGGCCGCCTCTATCAGGGAGTTCCGGGCATGAGGTGGCGGAGCAAAGATGGCTTGTCAATGGCAAGCGATAGGCAAGGTCGGCAAATACGCTGCCCGCCATTCAGCCGCCATGTGGCTCAGCAGGAATATCGGGCCACAAGATGCACGCTCAAAGCGGTCACAAATTCAGCGCAAAACACTCGGCCGGTGGCATTGCTTGCCACCGGGAGGCTGCACCGCGGCGGGAGCGGTGATGTTGCCTAAAGGAGCTTCAGTGTGCGGTCGGTTTCGCCTTCAGCTTTTCAATCTCGTCCTTGATTGCCAACTTGCGCCGCTTGAGAGTGGCGATCTCGAGGTCGTCTACCGACGGATGATTCATCGCGTCGACAAGCTCACGCTCGATATCGCCGTGCTTTCGTTGCAGCTCGTCAAGATGGGATGCAAGAGACATGATTGGTTCTCCCTTTCATGGTTTCCTCGATTGCAGCCGTCGCAGGCGCCTCCACCGCAGGTTGCGACTGTGACGGCACAATGACAGTTTGCCACCAACCGATCTTGATGTCGAATGCCACGTGGTAGCATTCCACGACAAAGTGAAATGTGGTAAGGGCTGCGCGCCGGTCACAGAAGTTGCAAACCCACCGGTCCCGCCCAAACAGCCCGATTGGGCGATGCATACGCAGACGGTAGATAATGTCCGAACAGGAACAGGCTGAAATACGCCTCGAATATTCCCGGCTCAAGCAAGAACACGCCGATTTCGACGCCGCCATCAACGCGATGATCGCCATGGGCTGCGACCCGCTTCAGATCCAGCGCATGAAGAAGAAGAAGCTTCTTCTCAAGGATCGGCTGATGGCGCTGGAAGACCGTATCATTCCCGACATCATCGCCTGAGCCGAATGTGGAGGCCGCGCCCCAAGAGGCTGCGGACCCCGCTGACGGCCAAGGGGCCCGCAGCCATGACAATCCTTGCGGCAGCAGGCGAATTCCGCTAAGGCGCGCCTTTGCCGCCGGGAGCGAAAACCTTGACCGATCAGCGTGCCGACGTCGCCATCATCATGGGCAGCCAGTCCGACTGGGCGACGATGCGCCAGGCGGCGGAAACGCTGGAGGCGCTGGGCATCCCGCACAAAAGGCTGATCGTCTCCGCCCACCGCACGCCCGACCGTCTCTACGAGTTCGCCAAGGGCGCAAAGGCCGCTGGCTACAAGGTGATCATCGCTGGCGCCGGCGGCGCGGCGCATCTGCCCGGCATGACGGCGGCGATGACGCCGCTGCCGGTCTTCGGCGTTCCGGTCGAATCCAAGGCGCTGTCTGGCCAGGACTCGCTGCTCTCAATCGTGCAGATGCCGGCCGGCATTCCGGTCGGCACGCTGGCGATCGGCAAGGCGGGTGCGGCCAATGCGGCGCTTCTCGCAGCGGCGGTGCTGGCGCTCAATGACGACAAGCTCGCCGCCCGGCTCGACGCCTGGCGCTCGGCGCAGACCGCCAAGGTCGCCTCCGAGCCGACGGACGCGCCATGAGCTTGGCTCCAGGTTCAACCATCGGCATCATCGGCGGCGGCCAGCTCGGCCGCATGCTGGCGATGGCCGCGGCGCGCCTGGGGTATCGCACAATCATTCTGGAGCCGCAGGCCGACTGCCCGGCGGCGCAGGTCGCCAACCGGCAGATCGTCGCCGCCTATGACGATCCGGCAGCCCTGGCGGATCTCGCCGCCGCCAGCGCGGTGGTCACCTATGAATTCGAGAACGTCCCGGTCGCTGCTGCGGAGGCGCTCGCGGCAACGGCTCGGGTCTTTCCGCCGGCACGCGCGCTCGAAGTCGCGCAGGATCGCGTCACCGAGAAGAGCTTCCTGAACGGCATCGGCATCCCGACGGCGGCGTTCTGCCCGGTCGACAATGATGATCAACTGACCGAGGCCCTGAAAAAATTCAGCGGCAGCGGCGTCCTGAAGACCCGCCGCATGGGCTATGACGGCAAGGGCCAGCGCGTCTTCCGCAACATGGAAACGGTCGGCTTCGCCGGCGTCTGCGAGGCGATGGGCGATGTGCCGCTGATCCTGGAATCGCTCGTCGCGTTCGAGCGCGAGATTTCAGTCATCGCCGCGCGCGGGCTCGACGGAACCATCGCCGCCTTCGATCCGGCCGAAAATGTCCACCGCGAAGGCATATTGCGCAGCTCGACCCTGCCGGCAGTCATCCGCCCGGAAACGGCCGCCGCCGCCAAGGATGCCGCTGCGAAAATCCTCTCCGCGCTCGACTATGTCGGCGTCATCGGCGTCGAGTTCTTCGTCCTTGCCGACGGCTCGCTTCTAGCCAACGAGCTGGCGCCGCGCGTGCACAATTCCGGCCACTGGACCGAGGTCGCCTGCGTCATCTCGCAGTTCGAGCAGCATATCCGCGCCGTCGCAGGCCTGCCGCTGGGCTCGCCCGCCCGGCATTTCGACTGCGTGATGGAAAACCTGATCGGTGACGACATGCTGAAGGTGCCGGCGCTGCTCAACGAGCCCGACCTGATGCTGCATCTCTACGGCAAGGCCGAGTCGCGCCCCGGCCGCAAGATGGGCCATTTCACCCGCATCGTTCGGGCGCGATAACCCTGGCTTACTGCATATTCTGGTCTTCGTCCCCATCCGGGTTGGCGCAGCTCGGATCGCTTGACTTGCAGTTGGCGTCGGCGGCGAGCTGCTTTATGCGCGCGTCGGTAAGCCGCATCAGGCACTGCGACACCTCCATCGGATGGATGGAGCCGCCGTCGCTGTCGGCCGTCGAATAGGCGCATTCGGCATCGCGGAAAGCGATCCAGGCGCGCTGCGCCGTCTGTAGGAGCTTGTTCGAGGCCTGGTCGTTGCGCCCGACAAGATCCTTGTAGGCGGCGTTGAGCTTGGCATCGGCCGCCTGGTAATCGGCGTCGGCGCAGATGTTCATCATCGATTGGCTGTCGTCGTTGCGGTCGCAGTCCTCCGCCCGGGCGGCCGGGGCGGTTGCCAGAAAGGCAAGGCAGGCGGACAGAAAGAGGCGGCGCATGGAGACCTCGGGTCGCTTGGCGTTGGGTCACCATCCCAGCCGCTCCCGAGTCGCGCAATGCCGTGCTGCGCGGATGGCGAACATTTGATAGGCTGCGCCACTTGTGGCATTCGAATACGCGCACGTGGTTGACACGGATAAGGCTCCTCGTTTATGAGCCACGCAAGTTCAAAGGCGCGCTTTTTCCGGGCGCGCCTTTAAAATTCGGCCCGGGACGGGCCCTGACCGAACAGGCAAGACCATGAAGATCAAGAATTCGCTCAAGGCGCTCAAGGCGCGTCATCGCGACAACCGGCTGGTTCGCCGCAAGGGACGCATCTACATCATCAACAAGACCGCTCCGCGCTACAAGGCGCGCCAGGGCTGACGCTTGCGCGTGGCTGATGCCTGTCGCCCAAAGCTGCGCAGCGGTTTTGGGAGACATGCGCCGCGCTGATGTCGATTGCCGGTTCGCCGGCCCTCTCACGCTAAAATCATTTGGACGATCCGCCGTCCGGGATTAGATTCCGGCGATGCGGATTCGTTTTGCTTTTCTCACCGCTCTTTTGCTGTCCGGAACGGCCCTGCCCGCTTGGACCGAAGAGCAGGTCACGCCGCCTTCGGCTACCCCTCCCGGCACCGAGCCGCCGCCGGCCGCCACCCCACCGTCAGTGGCCCCGACCAAACAGGGCCGTCTCGACCAGCTCTTCGCCGAGTTGAGGCGCGAGCGCAACGAAAAGGCCGCCGAGCGCATCGCCGGCCGTATCTGGAACGAATGGAACCAGTCCGGCAGCGCCTCGATCGACCTGATGATGCAGTGGGCGCAAAAGGCGACGGAAGACCAGAAATTCGACGTCGCGCTGGATTTCCTCGACCAGGTGGTGACCTTGCAGCCCGACTATGCCGAAGGCTGGAACCGTCGCGCCACCGTGCATTTCCTGATGAAGAACTACGGGAAGTCGATGGCAGACATCGACCGGACCCTGCAACTCGAGCCGCGCCACTTCGGCGCGCTTTCCGGCCTGGCGCAGATCATGGCCGACACCGGCCACAAGCAATCGGCGCTGGAGGCGTGGCAGAAGGTGCTGGCGATCTATCCGATGATGCGCAGCGCCCAGAACCAGGTCTCGACGCTTTCCGAAGAGCTGGCCGGCGAAGGCATTTGATGCAGTAGGAATTATGCAGTAGGGGAAGGGAAAGAGCACCTACTGCCTACTGCCTACTGCCTACTGCCTACTGCCTACTGCCTACTGCCTAAAACCAAACTCCACCACCTCTCGTATATCCCCGCATGAACCTGATCTGCGCCGCGCTCCTCTTCCTCGTCGCGCTCCTCTTTGCCCTTGCTGGCGTTACCCGCGCCGGCGTCTGGTCGATCGAGCGCCGTAACCCTCCTGCCGGCGAGTTCGCCGACATTAACGGCGCGCATATCCATTACGTGCATATTCCGGCCGCCTCGCACGCCGATCTTCCCCCGGTCGTCTTCATCCATGGCGCCAGCGCCAATCTGAAGGACCAGATGGTGCCGCTTGGGCCGGCGCTCGAAGGCCGCGCCGACATGCTGTTCGTCGACCGCCCGGGCTTCGGCTGGTCCGAGCGCGGCAACAACGAAACGCTTGCCGCGCAGGCGGACACCATTGCCGCGCTGATGGATCGCCTCGGCATCGACAAGGCAGTCATCGTCGCCCATTCCTTCGGCGCCGCGATCGCCACCGCTTTCGCCCGAGGGCATCCCGACAAGACGCTGGGCCTGGTCTTCATCTCGCCTGCCAGCCATCCTTGGCCAGGCGGCGCGACCGCCTGGTATTACAAGCTCGCCGCCACCCCCGTAATCGGCTGGCTGTTTTCCGAGACGTTGGCCTACCCGGCAGGCATGCTGCGGATAGGCGGCGCAACGGCCTGCGTCTTTTCGCCGAACGATGTTCCGCACGGCTATCTCGAAAACGCTTCGATCCCGCTGGTGTTGAAGCCATCCGCCTTCCGCGCCAACGCCCGCGATGTCGCCCAGCTCTACGCCTATGTCCGTGCCGCCTCGCCTGGCTACCGCGAGATCAAGGCGCCGACCGTCGTTATCTCGGGCGACCGCGACAAGGTCGTCTACGCCACCATCCATTCGGTCGGCCTCGGGCGCGACATTCCCGGCGCCTTGTTGGTCTGGGTCCGCGATCTCGGTCACAAACCCGACTGGATTGCGCCAGGCCTCGTCGTCGGCGCTATCGAGAAGGTCGCTGGCGCCCCGGTCGATCTCCAGGCCCTGGCGAAAACCGTGGAAGACCGGATCGCCGGCGATGCCTATGACGACGGAAGATGCCCCGACATCAAAGTGCCCGACGCCGAGCTCGCGCCGGGCTGAACTCGAAGGTTCAAGCGCCAAGGGCGTGTTGAGCTTCGGGTCAGGCCGAGTCGAAAATGGCGGGTTCCGAGAACCGGAGCGGAGCGTACTTAACGTACGTGAGCACCGGCCTACGCCGGCCGTAGCCTCAAATTAACCGCCACGTCGGTCATGAGTGCTTCGGCCGGCGAAGGCCGGAAGCGCAGGAAGCCGGCATTTGCAGGCCGGCCTCACCCGAATATCACCACGCCCTAATGCGTATCCGATCCTATATAGGCGATCCGCAGCATGTTGGTCGAGCCCGGCGTCCTCAGCGGCACGCCCGCGGTGATGATGACGCGGTCGCCGGGCTTGCCAAAGCCTTCGTCGAGCGCGATGCGGCAGGCCCGGTCAACCATGTCGTCGAGGTCGATGGCGTCCTCCGAGACGACACAATGCGTGCCCCACAAAAGCGACAGCCGGCGCGCCGTGTTGAGGATCGGCGACAGCGCCACGATCGGCACCTGCGGGCGCTCGCGGGCGGCGCGGAGCCCAGTGGTGCCCGACGCGGTGTAGGTGATGATCGCCGACAATTTCAGCGTCTCGGCGATCTCACGCGCCGCCAGCGAGATCGCGTCCGCGCCGGTCGCTTCCGGCTCCGAGCGCTGCGCGTTGATGATGCCGGCATAGGTCGGATCGGTTTCGACCTTGGTGGCGATGCGGTTCATCATGGCGACGGCCTCGACCGGATAGGCGCCGGCCGCGGATTCGGCCGAAAGCATGATGGCATCCGCGCCTTCGAACACGGCGATAGATACGTCGGACACCTCGGCGCGGGTCGGCACAGGTGCCGTGATCATCGATTCCAGCATTTGCGTCGCGATCACCACCGGCTTGCCGGCGCGGCGCGCGGCGCGCGTGATCTGCTTCTGGATGCCGGGCACGGCCTCCAGCGGCATCTCGACGCCGAGATCGCCGCGCGCGACCATCAGCGCATCGGACAATTCGATGATCTCGGCCAGGCGGGTCACCGCCTGCGGCTTTTCGATCTTGGCCATGATCAGCGCGCGGCCGCGCGCGATCTTGCGCGCTTCGGCGAGATCCTCCGGCCGCTGCACGAAGGATAGCGCCACCCAGTCGACGCTCGCCGCCAGCACGGCGTCGAGATCGGCGCGGTCCTTCTCGGTCAATGCGCCGACCGGCAGGTCAGTGTCGGGCAGGCTGACGCCCTTCTTGTCGGAGATGCCGCTGCCGGCGACGACCGTGCAGGTGATCGACCTGCCATCGCTCTTCAGGGCCTTCAGCTCCAGCTTGCCGTCATCGATCAAAAGACGGTGACCGGCCTCCACCGAGCTCAGGATCTCCGGATGCGGCAGGTAGACGCGGTTGGAGTTGCCGGGTTCGGGATTGTCGTCGAGCGTGAAGGTCTGGCCGGCGGTCAGCGCCTCCTTGACGTTGGCGAACTTGCCGACCCTGAGCTTCGGGCCCTGCAGGTCGGCGAGGATACCGATCGGCCGACCGACGGCGGCCTCGACGGCGCGGATGCGGCCAACGAGCGTGCGCATCAGCTCGTGGTCGGTATGGCTCATATTGATGCGGAAGACATCGGCGCCCGCTTCGAAGAGCTTCTTCAGCATCTCCTCGGAAGAGGAAGCCGGCCCGATGGTGGCGAGGATCTTGACCTTGCGGTTGCGTCTCATTGACTGTTTGTTCCCGGAGCGGGGGCCGCTGGCGCGCCTCCCGTTGCGGGCTCGTCGGTCAACTGGACCATCCAGCTGGCCTGCTCGCCCGTGTCATATTCCTGAAATCCGGCGCGTTGAAAGCCCCGGGCGACGCAATCATTCACGCCGGCAATCTTGAACTCTTTTTCGGCCACGCACATGTTGATCGGGCCGTCCCAGCGCCCGCCGCGCTCGGCGTCTTCTGCATAAAGATAGTAAAACCTTGATGACAGCGGACCCTCGATCAGCGTCTTGCAGGTCGATCCCTCGATATGCCACCAGCCCTCGGTGATCCAGCCGGCCTTGGCGCGATAGCCGATGCCGACGCCCACCAGATTCTGCGTCGCGTTGCAAACGCGGAAGTCGGCCCGGGCCGGCGAGGTCGCGCAAAGCGCGAACAAACCCGCGCCGATGATCAGCAACGGCACGGCCAGGCGCTTGCGCAACCGACCGGCAAAACCCATCGCAGATCCCCTCGCGAACCACATTTGCATCTCTCGAAGCCCTTTTCAGCAAACTCCGGTCGCATGTCAACGCGCCGTTTTGTTCAATTCCAATCGATTTAGAAGGGTCCGTCGCGCAAGTTCTCGTCCCATCCGGGATTTTTTGCAGAAACCTTGGCCAAACAACGGCATTGCGCCAGCGTCCTCTTCGTGGAATGACGATACCACATCGAAGTCGCCACCCCCTTTTCAGCTGATGACCCGATCCACAGTTTTCACGCCGTTCGACATTGTCGAGGGCGACCGCAAGAAAGGCGTCGTGCTTCTCGCCGATCACGCCCGTCGCGACCTGCCAGACGAGTATGGCAGTCTCGGTTTGCCGGCATCCGAATTCGACCGCCACATCGCCTATGACATCGGCGTCGAGACGGTGACGCGCGAGCTCGCCGCGGCGCTCGACGTGCCGGCGGTCTTGGCCGGCTTCTCGCGGCTGTTGATCGACCCCAACCGGGGTGAGGACGACCCCACCATGATCCGTCAGCTCTATGACGGCACCCTGGTGCCGGGAAACTATCCCATGGCCGCCGAGGAGCGCGAGCGGCGGCTCGACCGCTTCTACCGGCCCTATCACGACGCCATTGGCGCGATGATCGCCTCCGTCGCCCATGCCTCAGGCAAAGCGCCGTTCATCTTCTCCGTGCATTCCTTCACGCCCGTGATGCAGGGTTTTGTCCGCCCCTGGCATGTCGGCGTGCTGTGGGACCTCGATGATCGCGTGGCGCGGCCGCTGATCGACATGCTGGCCGAGGATAATAGCCTCGTCGTCGGCGACAACGAGCCCTATGACGGTGCGCTGCGCGGCGACACCATGTTCCGGCACGCCATCGTCAACGGCTATGCGCACGCGCTGATCGAAATTCGCCAGGATCTGATTGCCGACCGCGCCGGCGCTCTCGCCTGGGCCGAGCGCCTGGCACCGATCGTTGACGCAATCGACCGCCGTCCCGATATACACGAGGTGAAGATGTTCGGCTCGCGCACCGGGCCGGCATAAGGCCGTCAGGCCAGCAATTTACGTGAAGGCCGTCAGGCCGGGAGTTTCCCGAGATGACCGAACTCAGCGACGACCAGAAGCGCGATTTCGAGGCAGCTGCCTTTCGCCGGCTGGTGGAGCATCTGCGCGAGCGCGGCGACGTGCAGAACATCGATTTGATGAACCTCGCCGGCTTCTGCCGCAACTGCCTGTCGAACTGGTACCGCGAGGCTGCCGAGGCGGACGGCGTCGCGCTCTCCAAGGAGGAGTCGCGCGAGATCATCTATGGCATGCCCTATGCCGAATGGCAGGCGCTCAACCAGACCGAAGCGTCGGAGGCCAAGAAGGCCGAGTTCGAGGCGAGGCGACCGAAAGATCACTGAGCGGTATATGGCTCGCCCCTGCGGCTTCGTCATTCTGGGGCGGAGCAAGGAGCGAAGCGACGCGCGCCGTTACGCCTGCGGAGGAATGCTACGGTCCAGAAAAGAGGATGCATACCGCTGACGCTACGGTGCCAAAGCCTGCGCCGCTGCGACGCCTCGAAGTCACGGAATGGATCCTCGGGTCTGCGCGCGTCGCTTCGCTCCTTGCTCCGCCCGTGGATGACGAACGAGAAAGCGTTTCTGCCAACCTCCAAAGCAGAATCTGTCACGAACGAAACCGGCCCTCGGTCCGCTCGCTTCTGGCCCAACCACTCGCGAGGGAGCAGTTCTTGACTACAGATTGAATCGATCTAATTTGCCGCGCAAATCCACCGGCGCACCGGATTTCAGAGCATGAGCATGCCAACCACAATGCAGGCCGCGACGCGCGGCCGCTGGGCCGTTGCCGGCATTTTCCTCGCCAACGGCTTCCTCACCGGCAGCTGGGCGCCGCAGATTCCGGTGTTCCTCACCCGCCTCGACATCTCGAAATTCACGCTCGGCCTGCTGATCCTTTTGTTCGGCGTCGGCGCGGTCATTGCCATGACCTGGTGCGGCCATCTCATTTCCAGGCACGGCTCGCGCACGGTGACGCGGCTGTTCGGCATCTGCGGCAGCTTTGGCCTGTTGATCGTGGCGCTTGCGCCAAACGTTCCCCTTGCGGCGATTGCCATGCTCATCTTCGGCGGCTCGATCGGCGGCATGGATGTCGCGATGAACTCCAATGCCGTGGTCGTCGAACGCAGGCTGTCGCGCGCGATCATGTCGTCCTCGCACGGCTTCTGGAGCCTTGGCGGTTTCGCCGGCGGCGCGCTCGGCGGCTACACCATCGAGAGTTACGGCTACCTCTCCCATGCGATCATGGTGACGGTGATCGCCTTTGCCGTCGTCGCCATTGCCATCAATTATCTCGTCGCCGAGGAGCGGCCGCGGGCCGTCGAGCACCGGAAATTCACGCTGCCACGCCACGCGACGGTCTATCTGGTCGGATTGATGGCGCTGCTCACCATGATCTCGGAAGGCGCGGTGCTCGACTGGGCGGCGCTTTTCCTGCACCAGGAGCTTGGCGCCGACCTGGCGATTGCCGGCCTCGCCTATGCCGCCTTCTCCGGCGTCATGGCGCTGATGCGTTTCCTGGGCGACGGCGTGCGCAACCGCTTCGGCGCGGTGGCGACGTTGCGCGGCTCGGCGCTGATCGCCGCCGCCGGCATGCTGGTCGCCGGCCTCTCGCCCTCGCCTTACCTTGCCATTGCCGCGTTTGCCTTTTGCGGCTTCGGCATTGCCAATATGGTGCCGATCATCTTCTCGGCCGGCGGCAACCAGGAAGGCATGTCGTCGGGCACCGGGATGAGCGTCGTCACCACCATGGGTTATTCCGGCATATTGGTGGCGCCGTCGGCGATCGGCTTCGTCGCCGAGCGCTCGAGCTTCGGACCGATTTTCATCGCGCTTTCCGGACTGTTGGTCGTCGTCCTGCTGATGGCCGGACTGGCTTACAGGGCCGAATTCGCTGCCGAGCCGCTGGCGGCCGAATAGCGCTTCAACGCCTCATGCAGGAAATCCGCCACGCGGCGGATGCGTACGCTGGTGCGCACGTCGCGATGCATGGCGAGCCAGACCGGCAGGTTCGGCAGGGGCACGCCCGGCAACAGCTTTTCCAGATCCGGGTCTCGGTCGGCTAACGGTTCCTGGCCGATGCCGATGCCGTTGCCGGCCCGCACCGCTTGCCACAGCACGATCTGATTGTCGGTCCGGAAGCGGAAATGGCTGCGGCCCACCGGAATGCCAAACGAGGTGAAGCCGCGAATGATCTCGTCGCTGCGGTCGAAGCCGACCAGCGCGTGATTGGCAAGGTCGGTGGGCTTTTCGGGGCGGCCGCTCCGGTCGAGGTATGAGCTGGCGGCGCACAGGCAGAGCGCGATGTCGGTGACCTTGCGCGCCACCAGTTCGTTCTGCGCCGGCCGGACCATGCGGATGGCGATGTCGGCGTCGCGGCGCAAAAGGTTCTCGACCTGGTTCGAGGCGACGATCTCGACCTCGATGCCCGGCTCTTCCTCGCCAAGGCGGGCCATCATTTCAGGCAATACGCAGGCCGCGACAACCTCCGAGGCGGCGATGCGCACGGTACCCTCGATCGCCTCGACCGCGCCCAGCGCCAATAGGGAAAAGGCAATGGCCTCTTCGCTCACCGCCCGTCCGCGCTCATAGAGCGCGCTGCCGGCCTCGGTCAGCTCGTAGCCGCGCCGACCGCGCCGGAACAGCGTGACGCCGAGCGCCAGTTCCAGCTCGGCGATATGGCGGCCGAGCGTCGGCTGGCTGGCCGAGAGCTTGCGCGCAGCCGCCGAAAGGCTGCCGCTCTCGGCGACCGCGACGAAGCTTTTGATCAGGTTCCAGTCGAATTCCTTCATTCATTTTTGAATAACAGATCGCCAATCTCAGTCAATTTTAATTCATCTTCGGGCGCATCAGATTAGCGAGGCAAACGCGAACAACGGAGAAAGCAAATGACCAAGATCGCAATTCTGGGCGCCAATGGCCGGCTCGGCCGCGTGGTTGGCAAGGCTTTCATCGACGCCGGTTTCGATGTCCGCGCCGTCACACGCACCGGCAAGGTTCCGGCAGAGATGAAGGGCGCTGTCGCCGTTGCCGGCGACGCGCTGGATCGTGAGTCCCTGAGCCGCGCAACGCAAGGCGCCGACATCATCTTCAACGGCCTGAACCCGATCTACACCGACTGGGGCAAGTGCCTGCCGATGGCCGAGAACGTCATGGCCGCCTGCCATGCCAACAACGCGCTGCATCTCTTCCCCGGCACCGTCTACAATTACGGTTCGCCGATGCCGGCGGTGATCACCGAAGAGACGCCGTTTCATCCGACCACCGAAAAGGGCCGCATCCGTTGCGCCATGGAAGACCTGTTCCGCGGCGAGGCGGAAGCCGGCCGCGTCCGCACCATTGTCCTCAGAGCCGGCGATTTCTTCGGCGGCACCGGCAGCGGCTCCTGGTTCGACCTCGTCGTTGCCGCCAAGATGAGCAAGGGCGTCTACACCGCGCCCGGCCCGGCCGACCTTACCCATGAATGGGCCTATCCGCCGGACTTCGCCGTCGGCTTCGTCGGCCTGGCCCGCAACCTTGGCAAGCTCGGCTTTTACGAAGCCATCAACTTCCCCGGCCACGCCATCACCGACCTCGACATGAAGGCCGCGGCGGAGAAGGCGCTGGGTCGCAAGCTGAAGCTCTCGTTCATGCCCTGGTGGGTGCTGCGCGCCGGCAGCCCGTTCGTGGCCATGTGGCGTGAGATCGTCTCGATGTCCTATTTGCGCTTCGAAGCGCATCGGCTGGTCTCGACGCGGCTGGCCGAGGTCATCGGCGAAATTCCGCACACCCCGCTCGAACAGGCGGTGAAACAAGCCCTTCAGGATATCGGCATCGCCCTCGTGCCTTATAAAGCGGCCGGTTGAAAGTGTCCGGCCGCCTCATTGTCGAGATCAGATCCTGCCCATCAACAGCAGGATAAGCAGCACCACCAGAATGACGCCGACGATGCCGGACGGCCCGTAGCCCCAGGATCGTGAATGCGGCCAGGCCGGCACCGCTCCGATCAGGATCAGGATCAGAATGATGATGAGAATTGTGCTGATCGCCATGAGAACCCTCGCCCTTGATAACGCATGCCGCCGTCCCAAAACCGCTGCACACGTTTGGGCGAGATGCGTAATTGACCTCGAAGGGACAATGCAAAAAGCCGCCCGGTTGTTCCCGGGCGGCTTTTGTCGTCGGGTTCTGAACGCGCTCTATTCCGCGGCTTTCGGGAAGGCGACCGCAGGCTCGGCGCCGGCCTCCACGACCGGTTCACCCGTCGAGGCCTTGCCCTTGCCGCGCCGCAACAGGCGGCTGAACCAGTTGCGCTGACCGGGCTTCACCTTGGCGCGGGTGAACACCATCAGCATGGAAGGCGTCACCACCAGCGTCAGCAGCGTGGCGAAGGAGAGGCCGAAGACGATCGCCGAGGACAGCGAGATCCACCATTGCGTCGATGGGGCGTTGATCGTCGTCTCGTGATGGAAGATTTCCAGGCCGAGGCCGAAGGCGATCGGCAGCACGCCGAGGATAGCGGATACCGCCGTCAGCACCACCGGACGGGCGCGCTCGCGGCAGGTCTGCAGCACCGCGTCCATCTTGTCCCAGCCTTCCTCGCGCAGCCGGTCATAGGTGTCGATGAGCACGATGTTGTTGTTCACCACCACGCCGGCGAGCGCGATGACGCCGATGCCCGACATGACGATGCCGAAGGCCTCGCCCGTCAGAAGCAATCCGAGGAACACGCCGATCGTCGCCATGACCACGCAGGACAGCACAAGCCACACGCTGGTGAACTTGTTAAACTGCGCAAGCAGCACCAGGAAGATGAGGAAGATCGCCGCGCCGAACGCCTTGCCGAGGAAGGCGCTGGCTTCCGCGCTGTCCTCGTTCGAGCCGGCCAGCTTCCAGCGAACGCCGCTGCCCAGATCCATGTCGGCGACGGCCTTGGTGACCTGCTCCTGTACAGCCGCGACCTGCGCGCCGGCGCTGACATTGGCCTGCACCACCACGGTGCGCGCACCGTCGATGCGGTTCAGGATACCGACGGTCGGTTCAGGCTTGCGCACGACGAAGTTCGAGATCGGCACCGACCCTTGCGAGGTCTGCACCCGTAGCTCGTCGAGCGTCGACAGCGTGCGCCGGTCTTCCGGCAGGCGCAGACGGATGTCGACGGCATCGTCGGCGCCGGCCGGCCGGTATTCCGAGAGCTTGAGGCCGTTGGTCACCAGTTGCACCACCGTGCCGACCGAAGTCGGACTGATGCCGTATTGCGCCGCCTTGGCGCGATTGACCTCGATCGCCCAGTCGACGCCGGGCGGCGGCAGGCCGTCCGAAATGTCGATGACATTGGGGATCTTGGCGATGCGCGCCGCCACCGCGCGCGCCTTGTCGTCGAGCCCGGCCGGATCGGCGGCCGACAACCTGATCTGGATCGGCTTGCCGGTCGGCGGCCCGGCTTCCGGCACGCGCACTTCGACATCGACGCCGGGAATGCCGGCCATCACGCCGCGCAGGTCGTCGAGGATCTGGTTGGCGGACTTGCGCTCGCGCCAGTCGACGAATTCGTACTGGATGACGCCGACCACGTCTTCCGGAATGTCCTGGCCGCCGCCTTGCGTCTTGCCGACGCGGGTATAGACCGACTTCACGCCCGGCCAGCCGAGCAGCCGGTTTTCCGCCGTCTTGGTGGCGGCGTCCATTTCGGCCAGCGAAAGGTTGCCGCGGGCATGCACATAAAGCAGGCCGTAGTCAGGCTCGACGCTTGGGAAGAACTCGACGCCGGCGCCATATTTCGAATAGGCGAAGCCGACGCCGACCAGCAAGCCGACGGTGAGCAGGATGACGGTCACCGGGAAGCGCACCGCCTGCTTGACGACGGCCATGTACCAGCCGTCGCGATGATCGCTTTCGTGATGCTCCGGCGCCTTGGCGAAGATCGCGCCCAAAGTCGGCGCGAAGACCAGCGCGTAGAGCATCGAGGCCGACAGCGTCACGATCAGCGTGATCGGCATGTATTTCATGAAGTCGCCGATGATGCCGGGCCAGAAGAGCAGCGGCGAGAAGGCGGCGATGCGCGTCATCGTCGCCGCGATGACCGGGCCGGCCATGCGCTTGGCGGCCAGCGCGAAGGCATCCGCCTTCGGCATGCCCTCGCTCATGCGCCGTTCGGCGAATTCGGTGACGATGATGGCGTCGTCCACCAGCATGCCGACCGCCAGGATGAGGCTGAACAGCACGATCATGTTGATCGTATAGCCCATCATGGCGAGCAGCAGGATGCCCATCAGGAACGACGACGGGATGGCAAGCCCGATGAGCAGCGACGCCCGCCCCGACAGCGCATAGAGGATGACGATGAACACCAGGATGACGGCGATCATCACATGGTTCTGCAAGTCACCGAGCAGCTGGTTGACGAAGACCGATTTGTCCTGCGTGTAGGTGACATGCATGCCTTCCGGCATCGATTTGATGAAGTTATCGGACACTTCCCTGACATGGGTCAGCGTATCGATCAGGTTGGCGCCGATGCGCTTCTTCACCTCGATGGCGATGGCCGGCCTGCCGTCGAGGCGGGTCACCGTCTCGGCGTCCTTGAAGGTCGAGCGGATCGTGGCGACGTCCTTGGCCCGGACCACGGCATTCGGCGTGGCTACGACCGGCAGGTTGGCGACATCCTCGGGCGTCTCGATTAGCGACGGCACCTTGACCGCGTATTTGCCTTCCGAGCCTTCGAGATTGCCGGCAGCGACCAGGCTGTTGGAAGCGCCGACGCCCTGGATCACCTGGTCGAGCTGCAGCCCGTAGGAGGAAAGCTTCACCGGATCGATGACGACTTCGACCAGGTCGTCGCGCGCGCCTTGTATAGTGCCCTCAAGAACGCCCGGCACTTCCTCGATGCGGTCGCGCAGTTCGCGCGCCGCCGCCGTCAGCACACGCTCGGGCACATCGCCGGACAGCGTCACGACCAGGACGGGAAACTCAGAGATGTTGACCTCGGTAACAACCGGTTCTTCTGCCGCCTGGGGCAGGTCAGCCTTCGCGTCCTGAACCTTCGAGCGTGTATCAGTCACCGCGGTGTCGACTTTTATAGACGGCAAAAACTCAAGAAAGACAAAGGCGCCGCCCTGATAGGCGGATGATTTCATCTCCTTTAACCCTTTGAGACTTTTGAGCTTTGCCTCTAGAGGCCTAAGCAGAAGTCTTTCAGCGTCTTCGGGCGCAATGCCTTGATAGGCGACATTTATGTAAACATAAGGGGTCGGAACATCCGGCTCCGCTTCCTTCGGCGTCGACTGATAGGCGACCCAGCCCGCTGCGAGCAGGAACATCAGCGCCGAGATCGTGAGGCGGGCGTTGTTGATGGCGAGTCTGACGATGTCCATGACTTATGCTTGCTGTTTTCTAGGGAAGCGGCGACACTGGTCAGCGGTGCCGGTCGAGCCGGCGCCAAGCGGTCGCGCTACTGGGTGCCGGCGGTGGCTTCGCCGATCAGCTTGTTGATGGTCGCCTGGTCGGCTTCAACGGGCTTCACCAGGTCGCCTTCCTTGACCAGTTCCTGGCCGGCGACGATGATGCGCGCTTCGTCCGGAATGCCGCCCAGCACCAGGCCGTGTGGCGTATCGTCGACCAGGTCGATCGGGAAGAACGCCACCTTGTCGTCGTTGCCGACGGCACGGATGCCGAGGTCGCCCTTGTCACCGAGCGTCACCACCGAGCGCGGCAGCATGACCGCATTGGTCGGCTCGGCGCTGAGCGTGATCTCGGCCGTCATGCCGGCGGGGATGGAGCCGTCTGCATTGGGGATAGCCACTTCGACACGGAAGGTGCGGGTCTGCGACGAGGCATCGCGGCTGATGTAGCGCACGGTGCCGGTGACCTTCTGGTCGTTGACCAGGCGGACATCGGCTTCGTCGCCGATCTTGACGTAGCGCAGGTCGCGCTCGCTGATTTCGCCGCGGGCGATCACCGGATCGAGCTTGAGGACCGTCGCCACCTCGCCGCCCTGCATCACCGAACTGCCGAGCTCCACCGGAATGCGATCGATGACGCCGTCGAACGGCGCCTTGACCTCGTTGCGGTCGAGTTCGGCCTGCGCGGTATCCAGCTGGGATTGCGCCAGGGTCAGATTGGAGCGCGCGGTGTCGAGCTGCAGTTTCGGCAGGTTGCCGGTCTTGGCCAACCGCTCTGCGGCGTCGAGCTCGGCCTTGCGCTGCACCAGAAGCTGCTTGGCATTGTCGACGTTGGAGATCTTCTCTTCCGCCGCGAGCATCAGCACGAGGTCGCCGGTCTTGACGTGATCGCCCTGCTTGACCGGCAGCTTGTCGATGACGCCGGCGACGCGTGCCGCCAGCACGGCGCGTTTGTCCGCCTCGGTCAGCCCGGAGATGCGGATGGCGCGCGCATAGGTCTTGCGCGGCGGCGTCACCACCGCGACCGTGCGCGGTGCGGCCTTGGGCTCGGCTTGCGCCGTCTTGGGCTTGGCGGCCTCCGGCTGCCCGGCTCCGGGCTCCGCCGACTTGCCGGCGCCGGCGTGCTTGTCGGTGGTAACCGACTTGTCGGCTGCGCTGCCGACGGACGAAAATTCGCCCGTTCCCATCCAGGCCGCGAATCCGATGAGCACGGCGATGGCTGCAAGCTTGTGAAACCTGAATTTCGGCATCGTCATTTTTCCGTTGCTGGGCCTGGCGAGGTCGGCGCTCCCGACTTCGGGCGCGCGGCCGATATGGGTGCGCGCGGGGCCCGGTTCAATTTGCCGTGATCGGCGAAAGCGCGCTTCTACCTCAAAGTTGGGGCGCAATATAGCCGGAAAAGTTGCAGGATCATTGCGTGGTGGAATACTGTACCTCGACAAACATGGGCTTTTCTGCCTGCCGACTGCGGCTTTTGCTGGTGCGCCGATTAATTTCCCGCAGCTTACCTTGGGTTACTGGCAGCAGCCGTCAGCATGATGCAAAAAATCTTCCATCGACAGGGCAATTGCCCGATCGGAGTGCGGTCCCGCCTCCCGCCATCGCGGCTCGAAGCTGTCAAGTGATGAGATTGAGCAAGCGGAAGATGCGCTCGAAGGTTCTGCCGTAGGGCGGGCGCAGCAGGCCGCCGGCGCTGAGCTTCGACTGGATGAAGATCGGCTTTTGCTTGCTGAAGGTGCGAAAGCCCCATTCGCCGTGATAGGCGCCCGTGCCGCTGTCGCCGACGCCGCCGAAAGGCTGCCGCTCCTGCACCAGATGCATCATGCAGTCATTGACCGTGACGCCGCCGGCCACGGTTTCCTGCATCACCCTCTGGCGATTGGCGCTGTCGTTGCCGAACCAGTAGAGTGCCAGCGGGCGCTCGCCCCGGTTTACATGGTCGATGGCCTCGTCCACCGTGCCGTATTCGACGATCGGCAGCACCGGCCCGAAGATTTCCTCGCGCATCAGCCGCAAATTCTCGCCGGCATTGCGGACCAGCACGGGCGCCATCTTGCGGTCGGTAACGCCGAGCTTCTCATTCCCCGGATTGACCTCGGTGATTTCGGCGCCGCTGTCGCGCGCCTCGGCGACCATGTCGTTCAGCCGCCGATGATGCCGCTCGCTGACGATGGCCGTATAGTCGGGATTGTCGCCCAAGCGCGGATAGAGCCTCCCCATGGCGGCGGCGAACTTGGCCGCAATCGCCGCGCCTTGGCCTTGCGGCACCATGAGATAGTCCGGCGCGATGCAGGTCTGGCCGGCGTTGAGCAGCTTGCCATAGGCGACGCTGGCGACTGCCGCGTCGAGATCGCACGACGGGTCGAAGATCGCCGGCGACTTGCCGCCGAGCTCGAGCGTGACAGGGGTCAGATTGGCGGCGGCGGCCAGCGCCACCTGGCGGCCGACCGCCGTCGAGCCGGTGAACAACAGGTGGTCGAAAGGCAAGGACACGAACGCCTTGCCGACCTCGGCATCGCCGACCACCACGCTGACCTCGTCGGCGGCGAAATATGTCTCGACCAGGCTGGCGAGCAGGTCCGAGAATTTCGGCGTCAGCTCCGACGGCTTGATCAGCACGCGGTTGCCGGCCGCCAGTGCCGCGGTCGCCGGCGCGATGGCGAGCTGGAACGGATAGTTCCAGGGCGAGACGATGCCGACGACGCCGAGTGGCTGCGGCAGAAGGCGGTTGCGGCCGGGCATGAACGGCAGGCTGGTGGCGACGCCGCGCTCGCGCATCCAGCCGCGCAGATGCGACAGCGCATGCCTGATGCCGGCGCGAACGACGAACAATTCCGCAAGCCGCGTTTCCTGCGCCGAGCGGGCGGAAAAATCGCTGTCGATCGCCGCGCAAATCTCAGCCTCATGCTTTTCGGTGAGCGAAAGCAGGCGGTTCAGCCGGTCTTTGCGTCGCTCGAGCGACGGGAACGGCTCTTTCTCGAAGGCTCGGCACTGCGCTTCAAACCTGACCCCGAGGGCGTTCTGTCTGGTCTGCAGCATCGCTACCTCCCCTTTACGTTCAGGTAAGTTAGCCCGCCCGGACAATCGAATCCAGCGTTACGCCGGTTCCGTTGCGGAAAGTCGCCTGCGAACAGTCATCAGCCGAATCGGCGTGGACGGCGGAACCAGCCGGTGCTCGCGTGGTTCTTGCGAGCGCCTTTCACCCGCCACACCTTTGCGAGGCGGCCGTGCATCAAATCCCGACCGAACTGTCGCGCGGCGCGGACGACCCCGCTATCAGGCGCGGCGGCGCGCGGATTCCGGCTTGATGCGCGCGGCGAGGAACTCCTTGACCCGGCGACCCGGCGCCGGGCCGCGCAACGGCTTGAAGCCGTCGTCGAGCTCGCCCGAAAGATCGAGTGTCGCTTGGCTGCCGACGGCGTCGTAGTTTTCTTCCAGCCAGTCGCTCGCCGCGCTTCGGCCGAGATCGCGCAAATAGGCGATGAACGCCCATTCGGCATTGACCTTGGACGACGCCGAGAGGTCCTTGAAAGCCTCGTCGGCATCGATGCGGTGCATGCGGATGTCGCGATATTCGCCATGCGGAAGGCGTCCGGCGGCGATCAGTTCCTTGACGAAGGCGATCGAGCGGAATTCACGCAGCAGCCCTGCGTTGAAGGTGATCTCGTCGATGCGGTTCTGGATCTCGTTGGCGCTTTTCGGCGTGCCTTCGCGCACCACGGGATTGATCTGCACCAAGAGCACGTCCTCGGTCGCCGCCGTCTTGAAGAACGGATAGAGCGCCGGGTTGCCGCCGTAGCCGCCATCCCAATAGGGCACGCCCTTGATCTCGACCGCCTGGAACAGTTGCGGCAGGCAGGCCGACGCCATCACCGTGTCGAGGTCGATCTCGCCGTCGGAGAAGACACGCAATTGCCCTGTTTCGACGTTGGTCGCCGAGATGAACAGTTCCATCGACTTGCAGGCGCGCACGTTGCCGAAGTCGATCTCCTCGCCTACCACGTCGCGCAGCGGGTTGAGACCGAGCGGATTGGCGACATAGGGCGAAAACACCCGCGACATCGTGTCGAAGAAGACGTAGCCGGGCGTGTTCTCGATCGACCAGTTGCCCCAGGCGACGTCCCACGGCATGCGCTGCACCGGGCTGAAGCGGCCCTTCGCCGCCACCGCGCGCCAGAAATCGTCGAGTTTTTTGCGCGCCCCCTCGATGCCGCCGCGCACGAAACCGTCGGCCAGGGCCACCGCGTTCATGGCGCCGGCGCTGGTGCCGGACACCGCCGCGATCTCCAACCGCCCATCCTCGAGCAGACGGTCGAGCACGCCCCAGGAGAATGCGCCGTGCGAGCCGCCGCCCTGCAGCGCAATGTTGATCTTCTTCTTTTCCTCCGCCTTGCCGTTCTTCGCCATGGCGTTCCTTGTCTCGATGTGCCGGCCTGCCCCTGGGTCATTTGGACGGGCACGGCACAGTCAGCCTATGTTGCAGTGCAGCATATAAGGGCTGACCAAGGCAAGAACACGAACACACAAGCGTGATCGCTGAATTTTCGGTCGTGTAAACCTCTCCGTCCGCCCAGGAGCGGAGAGGTTGCAGCAAGCTCACCGCAACATCAGGCGACGAGATCGGGCACCGGCCCGACATAGCGCGATTGCGGCCGGATGAGCCGCCCAGTTGCCTGCTGCTCGCGCGCGTGCGCGATCCAGCCAGCGACACGGCCGGCGGCAAAGACGTTGGAGAACGCTTCTTTCGGGAAACCGGCGGCTTCGAGCAGCAGGGCCGTATAGAATTCGACATTGGTCTGGATCGAACGCTGCGGCTTGGCGATCCTGAGTACTTCGAGTGCCGCTTGCTCGACCGTTTCGGCAAAAGCCAGCCTGCTGTCCATCTTTCCGCTGCCCATCTTTCCGGCGCTCGTCTCTTTGCGCGAGCCGAGCTGCCGCAAGGCCGCCTTCAGCACGTCGGCGCGCGGATCACGCACGCGGTAGATGCGGTGGCCGAAGCCCATGATGCGCTCGCCGCGCGCAATCTCGCCGCGCAGCCAGGCGGCGGCATCGCCGCTCGCCTCGATGGCGTCCAGCATCTCGATCACCGGCCCCGGCGCGCCGCCATGCAGCGGACCCTTGAGGGCGCCGAGCCCGGCCAGGATCGCCGAGGTCAAGCCCGCCTGCGTCGACGCCACCACCCGCGTCGCGAATGTCGAGGCATTGAGCCCGTGGTCGCAGACAGTCACCAGGTAGGTGTCGAGCGCCCTGGCAAGCGCCGGCGATGCGGCGCCGGCGAGCATCCGCAGCATATCGCCGGCATGATCGGCTTTTTCGTCAGGCGCGACCGGCGTCTCGCCGCCGCCGAGCCGCAGCAGGGCCGGCGTCAGCACCGCCGGCGCCGCGATCAGCCGCAGCGCGTCGGCAAGCTCCTCGCCGTCGGGCAGCATGGCCATGCCGGCGCGCATGGCGCTGTAGATATCGAGCGGCACGAACTCGGCGAGCATCGGCTGCAGTCGATCGAAAACCTCGACACGCGCGCTGCCGATCGCCCTTTCCAGTTCAGCGTCACCAGGAAGCTCATCGAAGAAACCGTCGAACAGGAGGCGGACCACCTGGCCGTAGCGCCAGTGACCGGCCAGCTCCTTCAGCGAATGGCCGCGGACCGTGAGATGTCCGCCCGCGCCGTCGACATCGGAAAGCACCGTGTCCGCCGCCACAACATCATCGAGTCCGTTTGCCATGACCTGTCTCCTTGGGCTTTGGCATTGCAAATTTTGTACATTGCAATAATGCTGGGGAATCAATACATCAATGTTGATCAATCAAATCAATGTAAGGCGCGGAACGATATGTGGGAATGGCTGACGCGGGAGGAAGCGCTGGCCCGGCTCAACGTCCGGCCGCAGACGCTCTACGCCTATGTCAGCCGCGGCCGTATCGGCATGAGGCCCGACGACACCGATCCGCGCCGCAGCCAATACCGGGCCGACGACATCGCTGCGCTCGCCACCCGCCGGGCGCGCGGACGCAGCCCGGCAGCGATCGCCGAAAGTGCCATCGCCTGGGGCGAGCCGGCCATCACCACCTCGATCTCGACAGTTCTGCATGGCCGCCTCGTCTATCGCGGGAAGGATGCGGTTAGCCTTTCGACGACCGCGACACTCGAGGAGACTGCCCAGCTCCTGTGGGCCTCCGACCGTCCGGTGTCGTTCGCTTCGCTGACCCCTTCAGCCGTTCGGCAAGGCGGCACGCCAACGGCGTTCGCCAGGCTCTCGGCGCTAGCGGCCGAAGGCTGGCCCTCGCTCGGCCGCCGGCCGGCCATGCTGCAGCAGGACGGCGCCGCCGCTACCAGCGCGCTCGCCACAGCGCTGGGCGCCGCGCCAGGCTCGGAGCCGGTGCATGAAAGGCTGGCGCGGGGCTGGTCGGTCGACGCCGCTGGCGCCGGTCTCATCCGCAAGGCTCTCGTGCTGTTTGCCGATCACGAGCTCAACGCCTCGACTTTCGCCGCGCGCGTCGCGGCCTCCACCGGCGCACCGATAGCGGGCTGCCTGCTTGCGGGCCTCGCCACCCTTACCGGCCCGCGCCACGGGGGCGCGGGCGCCGCCGCGATCGCCCTTGTCGAGGATGCCGAGCGATTGGGACCGGACGAAGCGATCGCCCGCTGGCTCGCCCACGACCGGCCGCTGCCCGGATTTGGCCACCAGCTCTACCCCGAAGGCGATCCGCGCGCCGGGGCTTTGCTGTCCGATTTCAAGGTCGACGATGGGCTGTTGCGTCTGCGCGATGCCGCTTTGGCCGCGACCGGCATGCATCCGAATGCCGATTTCGCGCTGGCCGCGCTGACCCGGCGCCTGCATCTTCCGGCCGATGCGCCTTTCCACCTGTTCGCGCTCGGCCGCAGCGTCGGCTGGACGGCGCATGCCGTCGAGCAGGTGACCAGCAACAGACAGATCAGGCCGCGCGCCCGTTATGACGGGCCTGCCGGGACGTAGTGGTGACCAGCCTTGCAATGAAGCGCCGTAGGGTGTGTCGAGATTCAGGTCAGGCCGAGTCGAGAACGATGGCTTCCGAGAACCGGAGCGGAGCGTACTTAAAGGACGTGAGCACCGGAAGCGCAGGAGGCCGTCGTTCGCAGGCCGGCCTCACCTGAATATCAACATGCCCGTCAGGACATCGTGTCCAGCTTGCGCTGCATGGCCGCGATCTGCGCCTTCAATTCCTGCAGATCGTCGGACTTCTCTTCCTTCTTCGGCGGCTCGGCCGGCGCCGTGGAATTGGTTCCGGCGGACGGGAACGGCGTGAACATGCGCATGGCGTTCTGGAACATCTCGACATTGCGCCGTGTCTGTTCCTCGAGCGCCTTCATCGGCGTCTTCATTATGTCGATCGGCGCCTTGCCGAAAGCGCCTTTCAGTTGCTCGCGGAACCGCTCCTGCTCCTTGGAGAAGGCGATCATCGACTGTTCGAGGAAGCTCGGCACGATCATCTGCATCTGGTCGCCGTAGAAGGCGATGAGCTGGCGCAGGAACGGGATCGGCAGCATGTTCTGCCCGTCCTTGTTCTCCAGTTCGAAGATGATCTGCGTCAGCACCGGATGGGTGATGTCGTCGCCGGTCTTTGCGTCCTGAACCGTGAACTCCTCGCCTTTCTTGACCATCTCGGCCAAGTCCTCGAGCGTCACATAGGTGCTAGTGCCGGTATTGTAGAGCCGGCGATTGGCATACTTCTTGATGACGATCGGGTCGTCTTTTGCGGCCATCCGTATCCTCCCCAGGACACCGGCACCTCTCGGAGTAAGCGGCCGGTAACGATTGCGCCCTTTGTCGAGGATACGCGCAAAAGCGTCACAATTCCAAGCGGTTTGTGCACTGCGGCATCAATTAATGCTGCGCAGCCATTGCAAAATCCGCTGCGCGGTCAACGTCATGTTACCGCAACCGGCGCGCGCTCGGCTTGCCGCGCATGGCGGCTATGCCCATTTCCGGTTTGACTCGGGGTTTCGAACGGGCAAGAAAGTCCTAAAGCGATCCCGAAAATACGACACCTCGAAGTCTGGAGAAGAAAATGTCCGCTTCCAATGCCATCGTCGTCGCCAGCGCCGCCCGCACCGCGGTCGGCTCCTTCAACGGCAGTTTCGCCGCCACGCCGGCGCATGAGCTCGGCGCCGTCGTCATCAAGGAACTGCTCGCGCGGTCCGGCGTCGAGGCCGCGGAAGTCGACGAGGTCATCCTCGGCCAGGTGCTGACCGCCGCGCAAGGGCAGAACCCGGCGCGCCAGGCCTCGATCAATGCCGGCCTGCCGAAGGAGACCACGGCCTGGGGCCTCAACCAGGTTTGCGGCTCGGGCCTGCGCGCCATCGCGCTCGGCATGCAGCAGATCGCCACCGGCGATGCCAAGGTGATCATCGCCGGCGGCCAGGAATCGATGTCGCTGTCGCCACACGCCGAGCACCTGCGCGCCGGCGTCAAGATGGGCGACTACAAGATGATCGATACCATGATCAAGGACGGCCTGTGGGACGCCTTCAACGGCTACCACATGGGCAACACCGCCGAGAACGTCGCCCGCCAGTTCCAGATCACCCGCGACGATCAGGACGAGTTCGCGCTCGCCTCGCAGAACAAGGCCGAGGCCGCGCAGAAAGCCGGCAAGTTCAAGGACGAGATCGTCGCCTTCACCATCAAGGGCAAGAAGGGCGACACCGTCGTCGACCAGGATGAATATATCCGTCACGGCGCGACGCTCGACGCCATGACCAAGCTGAAGCCTGCTTTCGACAAGGACGGCACGGTGACCGCCGCCAACGCGTCCGGCATCAATGACGGCGCCGCCGGCGCGCTGCTGATGACCGAGGCGGAGGCTGCCCGGCGCGGTATCACCCCGCTGGTGCGTATCGCCTCCTGGGCGACCGCCGGCGTCGATCCGGCGATCATGGGCACCGGACCTATTCCCGCTTCGAAGCGGGCGCTGGAGAAGGCCGGCTGGTCGGTCAAGGACCTCGATCTCGTCGAGGCCAACGAGGCCTTCGCCGCGCAGGCCTGCGCCGTCAACAAGGGCATGGGCTGGGATCCCTCGATCGTCAACGTCAACGGCGGCGCCATCGCCATCGGCCACCCGATCGGCGCGTCCGGCGCCCGCGTCTTCAACACGCTGGTCTACGAGATGCGCCGCCGCGGCGCCAGGAAGGGCCTGGCCACGCTGTGCATCGGCGGCGGCATGGGCGTCGCCATGTGCGTGGAAGCGCTCTAAAAAACGAGTGAATGGTGAATGGCAAATGATGAATGGAGATAACTGACCCGTCTTCGACCATTCACCATTCACTATTGACCATTCACCAGAACAGGGAGGAGGAACTTCATGTCCAAAGTAGCAATCGTCACCGGTGGATCGCGCGGCATCGGCGCGGCGATATCGATCGCCTTGAAGAACGCCGGCTATTCGGTCGCAGCCAACTATGCCGGCAATGATGAGGCGGCCGCGAAGTTCAAGGCCGAGACCGGCATCCCGGTCTACAAATGGTCGGTCGCCGACTACGACGCCTGCGCCGCCGGCATCGGCAAGGTCGAGGCCGATCTCGGCCCTGTCTCGGTGCTGGTCAACAATGCCGGCATCACCCGCGACGCCATGTTCCACAAGATGACGCGTGAGCAATGGAAGGAAGTCGTCGACACCAACCTGTCCGGCGTCTTCAACATGACGCATCCGCTGTGGAGCGGCATGCGCGACCGCAAGTTCGGCCGCGTCATCACCATCTCCTCGATCAACGGCCAGAAAGGCCAGGCCGGCCAGGTCAACTATTCCGCCGCCAAGGCCGGCGACATCGGCTTCAGCAAGGCCCTTGCTCAAGAAGGCGCCCGCGCCGGCATCACCGTCAACGTCATCTGCCCCGGCTACATCGCCACCGAAATGGTCAAGGCGATCGACGAGAAGGTGCTCAACGAACGCATCATTCCGCAGATCCCGGTCGGCCGTCTGGGCGAGCCGGAAGAGGTCGCGCGCTGCGTCGTCTTCCTGGCCTCGGACGAAGCCGGCTTCATCACCGGTTCGACGATCACGGCCAATGGCGGCCAGTACTTCGTCTGATGTCCCAGTACGTCGTCTGATATCCTTTGTCGTCGAGGCGGCCCTGGTATCGGGAGCCGCCTTTTTTCGCCCGGCGGCAGGTCGGCGCGACAGCGTGTCTCAATTCGGCACGCAGAGGTTAACGGCCTCGACCAGTCCCTGTGCGAAACCCGTTCACAAGCTGTGTGTTCTCGGTGGGCAAGCTGTGGATAACACCATATCTAGGGGTGAACAAACCGGGAAAATCCGCCCATCGCTGATTCGTCGCCGATTCGTTCCGGCTTTGGACGGAAAGTTAACGGCCGACGGCACGAATGGCGCCGAATTCGTTAAAAACGATTAGGAAAAATCAACAATTTCATAATCTTGAGGACCGACTACAAGTCGATGGCGACCGTTCGCCGGCAAAGGTTAACGCCGGCTTCGGTCAGGCAAGACCAAGCATGAATCGGGCCAGTTTCGGGATTCAGCATGTGGTGAGACTCATGGTCAAAAAATCCACATATAGCCGTGAACAAAACCTGAATCAGGCTGAGTCAGCGATTCGTCGCTGATTCGTTCCAGACTCGTTCCAGCAGTTAACAGAAGCCGATTTTGACCGTTCCCGGCCGGCCTCGACTGTCCTAAGAGAACATTCCGCTTTCGCTTCGCGTGCTAAATCCCTATGTGTCGGCTGTCACACGCGGCGGCACCGTCGCGCTTCCGACCAAAAAGCGGCAGAGACTTCCGGGCCGATGAACATCCAGCCGAAACACTCCCAGCCGCTGATCCTTTCAGGCCGCGACGTGACGGCCGTGCTTGGGCCCACCAACACCGGCAAGACCCATCTCGCCATCGAGCGCATGGTCGCGCATGAGACCGGCGTCATCGGCCTGCCGCTCAGGCTGCTTGCCCGCGAAGTCTATGCCCGGGTCTGCGAGAAGGTCGGCGCCCACAAGGTGGCCCTGATCACCGGCGAGGAGAAGATCGTCCCGGCCGGCGCGAAATATTCGGTCTGCACTGTGGAAGCCATGCCGCGCGAAACCGACGCCGCCTTCGCCGCCATCGACGAGGTGCAGCTCGCCGGCGATCTCGAGCGCGGCCATATCTTCACCGACCGCATCCTGCATTTGCGCGGCCGCCAGGAAACGCTGCTTCTCGGCGCCGCCACCATGCATGGCATCCTGCAACGTCTGTTGAAGGGCGTGTCGGTGGTGACGCGGCCGCGCCTGTCGCACCTCGCCTATGCCGGCTCCAAGAAGCTCACCAGGCTGCCGCGTCGCACGGCGATCGTCGCCTTCTCCGCCGACGAGGTCTATGCCATCGCCGAGCTGATCCGCCGCCAGCAGGGCGGCGCCGCCGTCGTGCTCGGCGCACTGTCCCCCCGCACCCGCAACGCCCAGGTGGCGCTGTTCCAGTCGGGAGACGTCGACTACCTCATCGCCACCGACGCCATCGGCATGGGCCTGAACCTCGACCTCGACCATGTCGCCTTTGCCCAGAACCGCAAATTCGACGGCTATCAATACCGCAACCTGAGTGCCGCCGAGCTCGGCCAGATCGCCGGCCGTGCCGGCCGCCACCTTCGCGACGGCACATTCGGCGTCACCGGCCAGGTCGATCCGTTCGACGATGATCTGATCCAGAAGATCGAGGGCCACGATTTCGATCCGGTGAAAGTGCTGCAGTGGCGAACCGCCGATTTCGATTTTTCCAGCCTCGATGCGCTGAAGCGCTCGATCGAGACCAACGCGCCGGTCGAGGGGCTGACGCGGGCACTGCCGGCCGTCGACGCGCAGGCGCTTGAGCATCTGTCGCGCGATGGCGACATCCGCGCGCTCGCCTCCGGCAAGGAGCGCGTCGCGTTGCTTTGGGAAGCCTGCGCCCTGCCCGACTACCGCAAGATCGCGCCGGCGCAGCATGCCGACCTCGTTGCCTCGATCTATACGGACCTTGCTCGCCATGGCCATGTCGATGAGAATTACATGGCCGAGCAGGTGCGGCGCGCCGACACCACCGAAGGCGATATCGACACGCTGTCGCACCGGATCGCGCAGATCCGTACCTGGACTTTCGTCTCCAACCGGCCCGGCTGGCTGGCCGATCAGCTACACTGGCAGGAAAAGACGCGCGAAATCGAAGACAGATTGTCGGATGCGCTGCATGAGCGGTTGACGAAACGGTTTGTAGACCGCAGGACTTCCGTCCTCATGCGGCGCCTTAGAGAAAATACCATGCCTGAAGCCGAAATCAGCCCAACCGGAACCGTCCTCGTCGAAGGCCATCATGTCGGCGAGTTGCAAGGGTTCCGCTTCACCGCCGACCAGAGCGCCGGCGGCGAAGACGCCAAAGCGGTGCGCACTGCCGCCCAAAAAGCGCTCGCGGCCGAGTTCGAGGCACGCGCGGAGCGCTTTGCCGCCTGCGCCAACGGCGACCTGGCGCTCGGCTCCGACGGCGTCTTGCGCTGGATCGGCGCGCCGATCGGCACGCTGGTTGCCGCCGACGAGGCGCTGAAGCCGCGGCTGGTCCTGCTTGCCGACGAGCAGCTGACCGGCCCTGCCCGCGACAAGGTCGCGGCGCGCGCCGAGCGCTTCGTCAATTTCCAGATCGAGACGCTTTTGAAGCCGCTGGTCGACTTGAAGAATGCAGACCAGCTCAGCGGCATCGCGCGCGGCATCGCCTTCCAGCTGGTCGAGCATTTCGGCCTGATCAACCGGCGCGACATCGCGGATGAGATGAAGTCGCTCGACCAGGAAGGCCGCGCCGCGCTGCGGCGCCTCGGCGTGCGCTTCGGCGCCTACCATGTCTTCGTGCCGGCGCTCATCAAGCCCGCGCCGGCCGGTCTGGTGACGCTGCTGTGGGCGCTGAAGAACGACGGCAAGGACAAGCCCGGCTTCGGCGATGTTGTGCATGCGCTCGCCTCGGGGCGCACCTCGGTGGTCATCGATCCGGCTTTCGACAAGACCTTCTACAAGCTAGCCGGCTATCGCAACCTCGGCCGCCGCGCCGTGCGCGTCGATATCCTCGAACGGCTTGCCGACCTCATCCGCCCGGCGACCAACTGGAAGCCCGGCCTCGGCCAGCGCCCGGACGGCGCCTATGACGGCCACGCCTTCATGGTGACGCCACCGATGATGTCGATCCTCGGCGCCACCGCCGACGACATGGAAGAGATCCTCAAGGGCCTCGGCTATCGCTCCGAGGCAAAGCCCGCCGCCGAGGTAAAGGCGAAGCTCGAGGCGCAGGACAACGCGGCCCGCGAGGCGGCCGCGGCGAAGCAGGCGGCCGAAGAGGCCACGCGCGCTGCACAGGCGGCCGAGGCGGGAGCTGCGGTGGCGGACACGGTTGCGGAGGCACCGGTCGAGGGTTCGGAGCCGCCGGCCGCTGTCGAACCTGCAGCCGAAGCTTCGGCTGAAGCCGTCGCCGAAGTGGCAGCGGAGCCTGCCGCGGTAGAGCCGGCAGACGTACCGGCCGAGGCTCCGGAAGAGGCTCCACCCGCGGAGGAAGACACCGCGGTGGCTCAGTCAGTCGAAAGCGCCGACGCGCTTACCTCCCCCTCGATGGGGGAGGTCGCGGCGCGAAGCGACGCGGGTGGGGGTGACGGCGCCGACGTTGCAGACACCGACACCGCCGGCGCCCCCCACGAGGGGGAGGGTAACACCGCCGAAATCCCAGCCGAGGCCGAGGAACCGAAACCAATCCTTCTTTGGCGGCAGGCCCGTTTCGATCACCAGCGCCCACGCCATCGCCACGATAACCGTCGCGACAATCGTCCGCGCAGCGGCCAGCCTGCGCGCGACGGCCAGGCTGGCACCGCCAGCGGCCAGCCCGGCGACAAGCCCGCCCATGAGGGCCGGCGCGACGGCGCCGGCAAACCGCGCTTCGACCGCTCGAAGTTCAAGCCGAGGCCGGAGACAGGCGATCGGCGCGAAGGCAGGCCGCAAGGCGAGCGGCCGGACCGCCGCGAGGGCCGGCCCGACTGGAAGGGCAGCAGGCAGGACGGCAAGGGCAATGCCGCGGGCGGCAAGCCGGCCTTCCAGAGCAAGCCGCGCGAGGAGCGCCCGCAGCGCTTCGACCCGGATTCGCCCTTCGCCAAGCTTGCCGCCTTGCGCGACCAGCTGAAGAAATAGCACGCCGGTACCGATGGTTGGAGAAGGTCGCCAGCGCATCGACAAATGGCTGTTCTTCTCGCGCGCCGTGAAATCGCGCTCGCTGGCGGCGAAGCTCGTCATTGCCGGGCGCGTCCGCATCAATCGCGACAAAGCAGCGCAGGCCTCCGATCTGGTCAAGCCGGGCGACGTGCTGACCATCACTCTGGAGGGCCGCATCCTTGTCTGGAAAGTGCTCGACTGCGGCGCCCGGCGCGGCCCGGCGCAAGAGGCGCGCCTGCTTTACGAGGACATATCGCCGCTGCCGACACCCAAGGGCGAAGCCGTTCGCGACGCCATTCCGGCGCTGCGCGAGGCAGGCAGCGGCCGCCCGACCAAACGCGAGCGTCGGCAAACTGACCGACTGCTCGGCGACGACTGAGCGGGCGCAACCGGGGCCTCGAGCGCAAGCGGCTGGAGTTCCATTTCCCGACGTCGGCCATCGGCCGCAACCCCCGCCCTTGCAAGCAGCCGGCAAAGGCGTTACCTCACCTGAAAAGCCGAGCAAATCGGGTCGTCCCGGAGCCTGCAATGACCTATGTCGTGACCGACAATTGCATCAAATGCAAATACATGGACTGCATCGAGGTCTGTCCGGTCGACTGTTTCTACGAAGGCGAGAACATGCTCGTCATCCATCCCGACGAGTGCATCGACTGCGGCGTCTGCGAGCCGGAATGCCCCGCCGACGCGATCAAGCCGGACACCGAGGGCGGCCTCGACAAATGGTTGCAGGTCAACTCCGAATACGCCGAGAAATGGCCCAATATCACCGCCAAGAAAGAGCCGCCGGCGGACGCCAAGACCTTCGACGGCGAGACCGGAAAGTTCGAGAAATATTTCTCGCCGGAACCCGGCGAGGGCGATTGATGCGGGCGCTGGCAACGCCGGCATGACGCGACGTAACGTGGCCGATACGATTGCTGTCTTGACAGGCAGCGACCCCGCTTGGCGTTAGCGAACGCAGCAAAACCTTGATTCTTCCGACTTTTTGTGTTACATGAACCAAACATGCCGGTGACACAACGTCGATTTATGGCGCTAACGCCCCAAATCACTGAAAGGTGAGCTTTTAGATCCGGACCAGAGCGATCTGGGGCAGGCAATCGCATTCGTGCGGTTTGCCGGTTCCTGCTTTTCCGGTGGCTCACGCTGTTGTGCGGCTAACGGTCGGCTATCGCCGACCCCACGGATTCGAGCCGGCATGAAGCCGGCTGCACAACTAAGGAGTTCAGGGCGTAATGGCAACGATAACCCCGCAGAAGAAGTCCACCGCGGCTCGCCACGGGTTCAAGACCGGTGAGTTCATCGTCTATCCGGCGCATGGCGTCGGCCAGATCGTGGCGATCGATGAGCAGGAAGTTGCGGGTCACAAGCTGGAACTGTTCGTCATCGATTTCCAGAAGGACAAGATGCGGCTGAAGGTGCCGGTCGCCAAGGCGACCTCGATCGGCATGCGCAAGCTGTCGGAAGAGGATTATGTCGACCGCGCGCTCAAGGTCGTGCAGGGCCGCGCCCGCATCAAGCGCACCATGTGGTCGCGCCGCGCCCAGGAATATGATGCCAAGATCAATTCCGGCGACCTGATCTCGATCTCGGAAGTGGTGCGCGACCTCTATCGCGCCGACAACCAGCCGGAGCAATCCTATTCCGAGCGTCAGCTTTATGAAGCCGCGCTCGACCGCATGGCCCGCGAAATCGCGGCGGTGAACCGCATGTCGGAAACCGAAGCGGTGCGCCTCATCGAGGTCAACCTCAACAAGGGTCCGAAGCGCGGCGCCAAGGCCGACAACGAAGAATCCGAACAGGAAGAAGCTGCCTGAGCTCTTTCGTTCTGACCGAATGCGAAGAACCCGGCCTGGCGCCGGGTTTTTTGTTTCTGGGGCTTTACTCTCCCCTTTGTAGGAGGTCGCTGCGAAGGAGCGGGGCGGGGGTGCGGCGCCAACCCCACCCGGACCCCTACGGATGTCCGACCTGCCCACAAGCGGGAGGTAGAGGGCTCAGCTGCCCGTTTGCTTCTGCGCCTCTTCCTGCCTCAACGAGGCAATAAAACGCTTGGTGCGCTCGCGCTCCGGTTTGTCGAACACGACCGAAGCCGGACCTTTCTCGACGATCGAGCCGGCGTCGAGGAAGACGACCTCCTGCGCGATCTTGGAGGCGAGCCTCAGATCATGCGTGGCCATCACCATGGTCGTGCCTTCCCGGGCAAGCTGTCCCAGCACGTCGACCACCTCCTGCGCCAGTTCCGGATCGAGCGCCGAGGTCGGCTCGTCGCAAAGCAGCACGCGCGGCGACGGCGCCAGCGCCCGGGCGATCGCCACGCGCTGCTGCTGACCGCCGGACAGCGTCGCCGGCCAGGCATCGGCCTTATGCGCCATGCCGACCTTCTCGAGCAGCGCCATCGCCCGCTCGCGTGCCTTTGGCTGCGGCCATTTCAGCACCGTCACCAAGCCTTCCATGACATTCTCGATCGCGGTGCGATGCGGGAAGAGCTGAAAATTCTGGAACACCATGCCGGTCTGCAGGCGGATGCGCTGGATATCCTTTGCCGGCACCTTGCCGCCCGGATGGAATTCCAGCGTCTCCTCGCCGATGCGCAAAGCGCCGGACGTCGGGATCTCCAAGAGGTTGACGCAGCGCAGCAGCGTGCTTTTTCCGCCGCCGGAAGGGCCGACCAGCGCCGTCACGCTGCCCTCGTCGAGGCTGACCGTGACGCCTTTCAGCACCAGATTGTCGCCGAATCGCTTTTCGATGTTGGTGAGGCCGATCATGCGTTGGCCTCCAGGAAACCGCCATAACGGTTGAGCCGCACCTCCAGCCGCGCTTGCAGCGCCGACAGCACGGAGCTCAAGGCGAGATAAAGTGCTGCTGCCTCGACATAGAGGATCAGCGGTTCATAGGTGGTGGCCACGATGCGCTGCGCGGCCTGGAACATCTCCGGCACCGTGATCGCGGCCGCCAGCGACGTGTCCTTGACCAGCGAGATGAATGTGTTGGAAAGCGGTGGGACCGCGACGCGGCCCGCCTGCGGAAGGATCGTGCGCCGCATCGCCTGGCTCCAGGTCATGCCGATCGAATAGGAGGCCTCCCATTGGCCTTTCTGCACCGAGCCGATGACGGCGCGGATGATCTCCGACGTGTAAGCGCCGATGTTGAGCGTGAAGCCGATCAGCGCCGCGGGAAAGGCATCGAGCAGGATGCCGACCGACGGCAGGCCATAGAAGATCAGGAACAGCTGAACGAGCAGCGGCGTGCCGCGGAAAATCCAGACATAGAAACGCGCCAGCGCGACCAGCGGCTTCGGCCCGAACAGCCGGATCAGCGCCGTCACCAGCCCGGCGATCAGCCCGAGCGCGAACGACAAAAGCGTCAGCGGCACGGTGAAGATCAACGCCGCCCATAATAGCGTCGGCAACGATTCCAGCATCAATTGCAGCCAATGCGGCACGGAGCGCTTCCCCTTTCCAGATACGGCGGCGTCTTCCCCCGTACGCAACGACTATCATGCAAAGACCGGCGGGCCGTCAAAGACGGCCCCGATGAATGTCACGCAAAAATGGCGGCCCGTCGTTGACGGCTCCGATGAACATAAAAAGGTGGCGGGCCGTCTTGGACGGCCCGCCGCATCCCAACAAAGGACGATTGCCTTATTTCGAAACGTCCTGGCCGAAATACGTGTCGGCGATCTTCTTGTAGGTGCCGTCGGCCTTGATGTCGGCCAGCGCCTTGTTGATGGCCGCGACCAAGTCCGGATCGCCCTTGCGCACGATGACGCCGGAATAGTCGGCATTCTCTTCCTGCGCGGCGATCTTCACATTCGCGTCCGGCTTGTGCTTCTTGAAGTCGAGGAAGGATAGGCTGTCGTTGATGGTGGCATCGGCGCGGCCGGTCAGCAGAAGCTGGATCGATTGGTCGAAGCCGTCGGTGCCGACAAGTTCCGCGCCGTTCTTCTCGGCGAGCTTGCCGAAATTCGAGGTCAGCGACTGCGCCGACTTCTTGCCCTTCAGATCGGCGAAGGTCTTGATGTCGGCGTTGTCGCCGCGCACGATCAGCACTGCCTTCGAGGCTATGTAGGGATCGGAGAAGGCGTACTTGGCCTTGCGGGCATCGGTGATGCCGACCTCGTTGATGACGGCATCGTAGCGGTTGGCGTCGAGGCCGGCGATCAGGCCGTCCCACTTGCCTTCGAGGAACTGCACTTTTACGCCGAGCTTGTCGGCGATGGCCTTGGCGATCTCGACGTCGAAGCCGACCAGGGCGCCGGATTCGTCATGATAGGTGAAGGGCGCGTAGGTGCCTTCCGTGCCGACCTTGATGACGCCAGCCTGCTTGATCTGGTCGAGATTGGCGCCGGCATGGCCGGCGGCAACCGCCAGAGCCTGCAGCGTTCCGGCGATAAGGAGCGATTTAAGCCATTTCATTTTTCTGTGATCCCGTTTTGACCGGTGCCCCGGCGCATTGTGAGAGCCGGAAACTGACAGATAGAAGGCCACGAAATAAGGAACCAGATTTCAAAAATCGTCTCCGCCAGAAATCTGATTCTCAAAATCATTCGACAATTCGCCAAGCGGCTTTCCGGGCCGATAACAAAATGTTCCCGCTGGCAACATTTGCCTCCTCGGGTGGCGGAACCATCCATGCGCCTGACACGTTGCAGGGCTGTTGTAGGGCGCGGTGGCCTCGTTTCAACCGCCACAGTGCAATCACCGCCAAAAGGAGCCGGCATGATCGAGGACGCGGCAGGACGGACACTGGTCCGGGCGGCAATGAGGGCTCCTTATCTCGAGCGCGACGAGGAGCATGTTCTGGCGCTGCGCTGGAAGGAAGAGAACGACCAGCACGCGCTGCACAGGATCACCGTCGCCCATATGCGCCTGGTCATCTCCATGGCCTCGAGATTCCGCCATTACGGCCTGCCACTCGGCGATTTGATCCAGGAAGGCCATGTCGGTCTGCTCGAGGCGGCGGCCCGCTTCGAGCCGGCGCGCGAGGTGCGCTTCTCGACCTATGCCACCTGGTGGATCCGCGCCTCGATGCAGGATTACATCCTGCGCAACTGGTCGATCGTGCGCGGCGGCACCAGTTCGGCGCAGAAGGCGCTGTTCTTCAATCTGAGACGTTTGCGCGCCCGCCTCGCCAATGGCGCCGAGCCGATCTCCAATGCCTCGCTCTACCGTGAGGTCTCGGCGGCGCTCGGCGTGCCGGAGGCCGACGTAGCGATGATGGATTCACGCCTTTCCTCCCCCGACAGCTCGCTCAACGCGCCTTTGGCCGACGAGAACGGTGCCGCCGAGCGGATGGATTTCCTGGTCTGCGAAGACCCGCTGCCCGACGAGATCGTCGGCGAAAGGATCGACATCCAGCGCCGGGCCGACTGGCTCAAAAGTGCGCTCGGGGCGCTCAACGCCCGCGAGCTTCGGATCATCGAGGAGCGCAGGCTGAGCGATGACGGCGCCACGCTGGAATCGCTTGGCGAGCAGCTCGGCATCTCCAAAGAGCGGGTGCGCCAGATCGAGGCGCGTGCCATGGAAAAGCTAAAGCTGGCACTGGTGAAGCAGAACCCTGACTTCCTGGCGGAAGCGGCCTGAAAATTGATATAAAATTGCCGAAAAACGATATTATCTATTTATTAAATAAGAATATATCGCCATCGCGGCAATTTTTCTTCACCTTATCCGTGAATTGTGAGCTCTTTAACAGACCATTGAGCCGCAATCGGCCTTTTTAAGCCTCCAGATCGTAACCGATGGGGGATTCGCCATGCTCCGATGCTGCGTGCTCCTTGCGGCCTTGATGCTCGTGGGCCTCACGACGATCCAGGCACGCGCCGATCGAAGGGTTGCCTTTGTCATCGGCAATTCCGAATACCGCGAAATCCCGGCGCTCAAAAACCCGGACAAGGACGCCGACGGTGTGTCGAAGACGTTCAGGCTGGCCGGCTTCGAGGTGTTCACTGCCAAGGACCTGACCAAGCTCCAGTTCGAAGATCAGTTCCGCAACTATCTCGCGGCGGCAGACGGCGCCGATCTGGCGGTCGTCTATTATTCAGGCCACGGCTTTCAGGTCGGCGGCGAGAATTTCCTGATCCCCGTCGACGCGTCGCTGAAAGATGCCGCGGACATGGAAATTCAGGCAATCAAGGTCAACGACGTGCTGCAGCAGTTGCGCGCCAAATCGAAGATCCAGGTGGTCATCCTCGACGCTTGCCGCAACAATCCTTTCCCGCGCAAGGACTATTGGCTGCGCGACCAGCTGATCGTCGCGGGCGGCACCGGCCTTGCTCAGCTGGCAAGCTCTCAAAACACGCTGATCGCCTTCGCCACGGAGCCCGGTGCGGTCGCCTATGACGGGTCCGGCAACGTCAGCCCGTTTTCGTCCGCCTTTTCCCGCCGCGCGCTGGCGCCGAACCAGGAGATACGCTCTGTCATGGCGGCCGTGCGCCGCGATGTGGTCAAGGCGACCAACGGCAAGCAGGTTCCCTGGGAGAACTCCTCGCTGATCGACGACGTGGTGCTGATGCGCCGCCCGAGCCAACCCGCGCTTCCGCCGGTGATGGAGAAAGTGGTGCCCTCGGGCGTCGGACCCGTCGTTTTGGACCTGCCGGCGCCTGTCGATGTCTATGGCGGTCCGGTCACCGTCAGCATCGAAACCCTTCCGGCGCTCGGACGCCTGGTACTTGATGGCAAACCGGTCGCCAAGGGCGAGCCTATACAGGGCAAGGACCTGCCGCGCCTGCGCATGGAGGCGCCGCGGATCTTCGGCGCGCAGGAGCAGGTGGAAACGCTGACCTACTTCACACATGACGACTTGGGCGGCGAAACCCAGGGTGTCCTCATCGTGCGTGTCAAGAACGGCGAGGGCGACGAGGGCCAGCAACTCATGGCGTCGCTGAAGGCCGGGCAGAAACAGCAAGTGCTGGAGCGCGGCATCCACGTCAGCGGCGCCGCCGAGGCGATCGGCAACCGCGACATCAGCGTTCCGGTCGGTGTCGGACCGGTTCCGCTGAAGCTGGATTTCCCGACGAAGGATCCGGCGATCAGCCTGCAGCTGGCAAGCTATCCGGCAACCGGAACCTTGTCGCTGCCCGATCGCATCCTGTCGCCTCAATCGAGCCTGATGGCCAATGACGTCGGCAATTTGCGTTATGAGCCGCAGATCGGCTCGGCGGCTCCGGTCGAGGTCGGCTTCGAAATCCGCGCCGGCAATGCATCCAAGCCGGCGACGATGAAGCTGTCGCCAGCCATCGACCCTTGCGACCGGGCCGCGGGCGAACCGCTCGACTCGCAGGGTGTCGTCCCCGGCCGGTTGCCGAACGAGATCGGCGGCGGCGCGGTGGAGGCCTGCGAAGCTGCGGTGAAGACCTACCCCGAAGTCGCCCGCTTTCACTACGAACTCGGACGCGCGCTGCTGGCGGCCGGCAAGGTCGACGAAGCACGGAAGGCCATCCAGGATGCTGCCGACAAGGGCCATATCCGCGCCGTCTTCGAGCTCGGCTACATCGCGTCGTCCGGAACGGGAACGGCCGTCGATCTCACCAGAGCGAACAGCTTCTATTCGCAGGCCTCCGACAAGGGAGATGGTTACGCCATGGCCGCCTGGGGGCGCGCCCTGTTCGATGGTGTCGGCGTCGAGCGCGATGCCGGCAAGGGCTTGGACCTGCTGCTCAAGGCGGCTGCGATGGGGCATATCAACGCCATGAACGATCTCGCAGTGATCTTCAAGGAAGGCCGCAACGGCATGCCCGCCGATCCGGCCCGCGCCCTGGCTTTCCTCAAAGCCGGCATCGAGCGGCAGGAAAAATATTCGATGAGCATTCTCGGGCTGGCCGGACGCGGCCCGCTGACGGTCGCGGCGTGCAAAGTCCCGCCGAAGATCATCACGAAGATAAAGGTGGTCCGCGTGCCCGCGCCGAAACCGAAGACCCTCACGAGCAAGCCGGTGCAAAACGAAACCGGGCCTGTGCCTTGGCGCGGCAGTAACGGCGACCGCAGTCAGCCACAGCCCCGAGGCGGTGGCAGCAATAGCAATAATGATAGCAGCGATAATAATAATGATAATAGCGATAATAATAATAGCGACAGCTGATCGCGCCCGCGATGGCAGCAATGCGGTGTTGCTGTCATCGGCCGCAAATGGTTCCGACATCGGATAGTGGCCGTGGCGCACATGCGGCCGCCGCCAACAGCGGCTTGTTTGCCCCTGCGGGGATTTACTTGTCGGTAACGATCTTGACCTTGTCGCCGGTCGACACGGTGGCGCCGGGCGACATGGCGTTGAGCACCCGGAACAGGTCGAGCTTGCGGTCGACGCCGACCATCTGGGCAGCGAGCGAGCCCATGGTCTGGCCCGCCTGAACGGTGACGACCCGGATATGCAGCGGCTTCAATGCCGCCTTCTCTGCCGGGCTGAGCACGCGGAAGGAACCGCTGACCGAGCGCGCGACCGGGTCGAGCGCGGCGCTGGCCGAAGGCGCGGCCGTCAGCAACCTGTAGACCTGCCCGCCGGCGCGGATCACCGCGATGTCGAACTGCCAGCCTTGCGCGCTGGCATGCGCCATCGCCGCCTCGTTGCCGTTGATCGTGTCCTGACGCACGCTGGCGTCTTCCAGCCCCGCCACCCAGCCGCTGCGGATGTAATCCGTGAGCGAGACCGACTTGTCGATCGCCACGCCGTCGAAGCGAATGGCGATGTCGCCGGGCCCTGTCGCGGTGACGGCGGCAGCCGAATTGTCGATGACGAACCCGTCCGGCACCGTGAACGAGACGCCGAGATTGGGGTGCATGAAGGTTTGGCCGCGCACATAGCCTTCTTCCGGCGTGTCGCCGTAAAGCAGGCCGTCAATGCCGGCGAGGAAAGCGTCGCGGTCGCGCGTGCCGACGCCCGGCGGGCCGAAATTGCGCGCAAGGCGTTGCGCCAACTCGATGCGTTGCGGCGTGTTGGGATGGGTGGCCAGGAAATCGAGGCTGGCGTCGGTGGCGCCGCTGACCGAACGGAAATCGGTATAGGCCGACATCGACTGCAGGAAACGGCCCGCCGCATAGGGATCGTAGCCCGCCTCGCCGATCGACTTGATGCCGATGGCGTCGGCCTGCAGTTCCTGGTTGCGCGAGAATTGTGCGAGCCTCAGCTTGCCGCGGATCAGCGCCGCCTTGGCGGTCGGGCTGTCGCCAAGCACGTCGGAAACCACCTTGGTCGCCAGGCCTTCCTCGGCCTCGAGCTGCTGCCGCTGCAGCCCATGATTGGCGGTGACGTGGCCCATCTCGTGCGCGATGACGGCGGCAAGCTCTGAAGAGTCATTGGCCAGCGCCAGCAGGCCGCGCGTCACATAGAGATAGCCGCCCGGCAGCGCGAAAGCGTTAACGTTGGGCGAGTTGAGGATGGTGATGCGATAGGTCTGGGTCGGGTTGGCCGACACCACGGTCAGGTTGCCGACGACCTTGGCCACCATGCGTTCGAGCTTGGGGTCGGAATATTCGCCGCCATAAGTGGCCAGGATGCGCGGATGCTGCGCCTTCGCCATTTCGGCGAGCTTGGCGTTGGCCACGACATTGTCGACGGTGATCGGCCTGTCGGAGGGCTGGAAGCCGTTCTCCTGCACGTCCGGCGGCGTGAACATCTGGCAGCTCGCCAGCGCCACGGCAAAGCCAGCCATCGCGAAAAATCGCGCCAGCGGCCTCGTCCACGCTCTCTCGATGCCGGTCGTCAGATCGGCTTCCTTTCGAAATCTTTCGGCAAATCACGGCTTGAGCCGGACCGGTATGGCCGGACCTAGCCACACTCCTCCGGACAAGGCAAGCAAACGCCGGATCGCCCTTTGCCGGTTTGGCCGTAAATTATGTCCGCTTCCGGGCAACATGTTGTGATCCGGCAACGCCGCCGCCACGATCGCCGATATAGCGCCGGAAGGCCTCGGGTCCAGACCGGTTGAAGAAATCGTCGGCCGGCCCGGTCGCCGCAATCGTGCCCTCGTCGAGAAAAGCGACGTCCTGCCCGATGTGGCGTGCATCCTCCGGCTGATGCGTGACGAAAAGCACCGTCATATGCCGCTCGGCATGGATATCGGCGACCAGGTCGAGCATGTCGGCGCGCAAGGCCGGCCCAAGCGACGCAAATGGTTCGTCGAGCAGCAGCACGGGCCGGTCGCGCAGCAGGACCCTCGCCAGCGCGACGCGTTGCCGTTCGCCGCCGGATAGCTCGCGCGGCAGCCGTTTCTCCTTGCCGGCAAGACCGACGCGCGCCAGCGCCTCGGTGACGGCGACGCGATCGGCGTCGCCGAGCTTGAGCGACGGCGAGCGGCCGAGCCCGACATTGGCCTCGACTGAAAGATGCGCGAACAGATTGTTTTCCTGGAACACCATCGACACCGGCCGCGCCGAAGGCGGCGCATTGCCCAGATCGGCCCCGCCGATCAGCACCTTGCCGGTATCCGGGGCTTCGAAGCCGGCTATCAGATTGAGCAACGTCGATTTGCCCGACCCGCTCGGCCCCATGATGGCGGTGATCCTGCCGGCCGCGAATTCGGCGTTGAAGCGGAAGGACGCCTCGCCATAGCTGAACGCGACGCCATCAAGCGCGACGGCGAGAGCCTTTTCCGCGGCGGCGCCATTGATGGTCGTCGTCATGATCTTCCTTCCCGCCCCAGCCAGTCGGCGGCAACCACCAGCATCAGGCAGACGAGACCGAGCAGCAAGGCGAGTCCCGCGGCGTCGGCTGTGCGGTAGCTGCTCATGCGCGCGAGCAGCAGATAGGGCAAGGTCTGCACGGAATCGCTGCCGAACAGCGCGATCACGCCGAGATCGCCCAGCGATAGCGCCATGGCGAACGCAAAGCCGGTTGCCAGCGGCCGCCTCAGCGACGGCCAGTCGATCAGGCATAGCCGGTTCCAGCCGGAAATGCCGAGCGCCAGGCAAAGCCGCTCGTGACGCTCGCTTGCCGCGTCATAGGCCGGGCGAATGGCGCGGATGGCAAACGGCATCGCCATCACCGCGTTGACGGCGACTACCATGACGGGCGCGACGCCAAAGACATCGGTGACGCTGCGCAGCGCCAGGAACCAGCCGGCGCCAAGCACGATCGGCGGCACGACGAGGACGAAGCCGGCGCCGGTGTCGGCGGCATGTTCGAGCAGGCTCATGGCGGCGCCTGTCCCGCGCCGCAGCGCCAGCGCGCGCCGCGCCGCAATCAGCGCCAGCGACAACGTCACCGCCAGCAGCGCCGCAAGGAAGGCAAGGCTTGCGCTGGTGAGCGTCGCGCGGCGCACCGCCGCTTCACGGGCCAACCGCCCGAGATCGGGCTCCAGGCCTGAAAACACCGTTGCCGCCATCGGTCCGGCAACGAACAGCAGCGCAAGCGCGATGAGGCCGGCGTTCAGCGCGCTTTCCACCCGGCCTGCCGAGAGGTAGCGACGCGGCGCCACCGGCAGATTGGCGTCGCCGACCATATTGGCGCCGAGCCGCGTGAGCATGATGACCACGACGAAGGTCAGCGCGATCTGCAGCAGCGTCAGCACCACGGCGCGCGCGGGATCGAAGTCGAAGCGCAGCGCCTGGTAGATGGCGACCTCCAGCGTCGTCGCGGCCGGACCGCCGCCCAGCGTCAGCACGATGGTGAAGGAGGTGATGCAGAGCATGAAGACCAGTCCGGCAATCCCCGGCAGGGCCGCGCGCAGCACCGGCCATTCGATCATCAAGAAGGCCGGCCGGGCGCCCATGCCAAGCTGGCTCGCCAGCCGCCATTGGTCGGCGGGGACGGTGCCCAACGCCTCGAGGAACAGGCGCGAGGCCAGTGGCAGATTGAAGAAGACATGGGCGACGAGAATGCCGGAGAGGCCGTAGACACCGGGCCATTCCCCGCCGCCAAGCCCGGCAAGGACGCCGGCAAAATAGCCGGCACGGCCGTAGAGCGCCAACACCCCGAGGGCGGCGACGATAGCCGGCAAAGCCAGCGGCACGGTGAAGAGCTGCAGGATCAGGCGGCGACCCGGGAAGCTTGGGTGCCTCGACAAAGCGCGCGCCACGAGCAGCGCCGGCGCGACCGACAGCAGCGTCGACAGCAGCGCCTGCCAGAGCGTGAAGCGGGCGACACGCAGGAGATAACCGTCGAAGGCCACGACAGCGCCGGACGGGTCGTGCGCGCCTTCGAGGATAAGCCCGGCGAAGGCGCCGCCGATGAGCAGGGCAATGGCTGCGAGGGCAACGATGCCGGCGGTGATACGGGAGTCAGAGCGGGGCGCGGACTGCACGCTGCACCATGTCGGCTTGAACTAGCGGGCGCCGCGTTCCTTCGCGCCCCCCTCTGTCTTGCCGGACATCTCCCCCACGAGGGGGGAGATCAGCAGTCACGCCGGCTTTCGCCAATCTCCAACGCAGCAGGGTTGAGCAAGGCGCCGAAGCAGCCAATCTCCCCCCTTGTGGGGGAGATGTCCGGTCCACCCTCCGCAGGTGCAGCGCAGCTGCTGCGAAGGACGGGCAGGACAGAGGGGGGCGCCGCAGAACAATCATCTTGGAAGATAGTAACCAAAATCACCTACTTGCTCATCACCGCCAGCCACTCATCCACCCATGCCTTGCGGTTGGCCGCGACCTCTTGCGGGTTGAACAAAAGGGTCTTGGTCGGCTTCACCAACTTGTCGAAGGCCGGATTGAGCGGCTTGTCGGTCTTGCCGGCCGGGAACATCCAGTTGGTCTCGGGGATGACGTCCTGGAATTTCGGCCCGGCCATGAAGGCTATGAACTTTTGCGCCAGCGGGTTCTTCGCGCCGGTCGTGGTGATGCCCGCCACCTCGATCTGCAGATATTCGCCTTCCTCGAAGGAGGCGGCCTGGTAGCGTTCGGTGTTTTCGGCCACCATGTGGTAGGCCGGCGAGGTGGTGTAGGACAGCACCATCGGCGCCTCGCCCTTGGTGAACAGTCCATAGGCCTCGCTCCAGCCCGGCGTCACCGTCAAAACCTTCGGCTTGAGCTTTGCCCAGGCTTCCGGCGCCTTGTCGCCATAGACCGACTTCACCCACAAGAGCAGCCCGAGGCCCGGCGTCGAGGTGCGCGGATCCTGGATGACGATCTTGTCGGTGCTGGCACCCTCGACCAGTTCCTTCAGGCTCTTCGGCGGGCTCTTCAGCTTTTCGGTGTCGTAGACGATGGCGAAATAGCCGTAGTCGAACGGCACGAAAGTGTCGTCGCTCCAGCCGCCCGGCACGTTGATGCCGGACACTTCGTCATGCGGCGCAAACAGGCCGCTCGCCTTGGCATCGGCGGTCAGGTTGGTGTCGAGGCCGAGCACGACATCGGCCTTGGTGCCGGCGCCTTCCAGCTTGACGCGGTTGAGCAGGGCGACGCCATCGGCGACCGAGACGAATTCGAGATCACAGCCGCATTCGGCCTCGAACTCTTTCTTGACGGCTGGTCCAGGACCCCAGTCCGCGGTGAAGCTTTCATAGGTGTAGACGGTGAGCTTGTCCTTCGCAGCGGCGGGCGCAACGCCCGCCAGAATCGAAACAAGACCGGTTGCGAGAATGAGATGGGACAGCATTGCGCGCATCGGCGCCTCCTTCGTTCGAGTGACAAGGAATTGAGGCGTCGGATGGTCCGAAACGTCTAATCCCTCCGCCGGTACAAACCGGATCAGGTTCAGCGGGTTGGCTTCTCGCCTCTCAGCCGGATCATGTCCGGCACCCCGTTAGAGCGTTTCGACAGATAGGCCCGGCCGAAGCGACGCGCAAGCGGAAGTTTGCCGAGCAGCTAATGCAGGGGCCGGACTTTGGCCCCATCTATGGCGCCGCCCGGCTTCCGTTTCACCCGGCGGGCTGGTAAGGGCGACGGCCATGGGCACATTCACCATCCTGCTTGGCGGCGAACTCATCCGCACGCCCCGGCTCGAACGCCAGATCGCGGGCTCGCGCATCATCGCCGCCGACGCCGGCATCGGCCATGCCCGCATGCTCGGGCTGATCCCGGAACTCTGGGTCGGCGATTTCGATTCCGTGCCGCCCAACCTGCCGGATGACCTTGCCGCCGTGCCCAGAACGGTGTTTCCGGCCGAAAAAGACAAGACGGACGGGGAGCTCGCCATCGCCGAAGCGCTCGACCGCGGCGCTACCAGCCTCATTCTCGCCGGCGCCTTCGGCGGCAAGCGCGCCGACCACGCCTTCCTGCATCTGGCGCTGGGGATCCGGCTGGCCGAGGCGGGCTCGACCGTGCTTCTGACGAGCGGCGCCCAGGAAGGCATTCCGGTCTTGCCGGGCGGCGCCAGCTTCGACTATGCGGACGGCACCTTGTTTTCGGTGCTTGGCTTCTCCGACCTGTCCGGCCTGACGGTCACCGGGGCCAAATGGCCGCTCGACCGCGTCGAGGTGGCGTTCGGCTCCTCGCTCACTATATCAAACGAGGTCAAGGGGCAGCTTGGCATCGCGCTGGAGCGCGGCCGGGCGCTGTTGCTGACCCACCCCTATCCTCTTCCTGAAAGCTGACATGGCGCCGCCACTTCTCAATCTCGACGGCATTAAACTGACCTTCGGCGGCACCCCGCTGCTCGACGGCGCGGCACTCAGCGCATCCGCCGGCGAAAAGATCGCGCTGGTCGGCCGCAATGGCTCGGGCAAATCCACCCTGCTCAAGATCGCCGCCGGGCTGATCGAGCCGCAGGACGGCGAGGTGTTCCGCCAGCCTTCGGCCACGGTTCGCTATCTGCCGCAGATGCCCGACATGGACGGCTTTGCCTCGGTGCGCGCCTATGTCGAGGCGGGCCTCGGTCCGGCCGACGATCCGCATCGCGCCACCTATCTGATGGAGCATCTCGGCCTTACCGGCGAGGAGCGGCCGAACGACCTGTCCGGCGGCGAGGCGCGCCGGGCCGCGCTTGCCCGCGTCATGGCGCCGGAGCCCGACATCCTTCTGCTCGACGAGCCGACCAACCATCTCGACCTGTCGGTCATCGAATGGCTGGAAGAGGAGCTTGCCCGCACCTCTTCGGCCGTGATCCTGATCTCGCACGATCGCCGCTTTCTCGAACGCGTGACCCGCGTCACCGTCTGGCTCGACCGTGGCCAGACGCGGCGGCTGGACAAGGGCTTTGCCCATTTCGAGGAATGGCGCGACCAGGTGCTGGAAGAAGAAGAGCGCGAGCAGCACAAGCTCGGCCGCCAGATCGTGCGCGAGGAGCATTGGCTGCGCTACGGCGTCACCGCCAGGCGCAAGCGCAACATGCGCCGTCTGGGCGAATTGCAAACCATGCGCCAGCGCTTCCGCAGCCATCGCGGCGCCGAAGGCACGGCGACCATGGTGGCAAGCGACGCCGCCGAATCCGGCAAGCTGGTGATCGAGGCCAAGACCATCGAGAAGAGTTTTGGCGACCTGACTGTCGTCAAAGGATTCTCGACCCGCATTCAGCGTGGCGACCGCGTCGGCCTTGTCGGACCGAACGGCGCCGGCAAGACGACGCTGCTGAAGATGCTGACCGGCGAGCTTTCGCCGGACGCCGGCACCGTTCGGCTTGGCGTCAATCTGGAGATCGCGACGCTCGACCAGAAGCGCGAGGCCGTCGACCCGCAGGAGACGCTGGCGCACTATCTCACCGATGGGCGCGGCGAAAACCTCGTCGTCAATGGCGAGCAGCGCCATGTCGTCTCCTACATGAAGGACTTTTTGTTCAAGCCGGAGCAGGCGCGCACGCCGGTGCGCGAGCTTTCGGGCGGCGAGCGGGCGCGGTTGCTGCTGGCCCGTGTGCTCGCCCGGCCGGCGAACCTTTTGGTGCTCGACGAGCCGACCAACGACCTCGACATGGAGACGCTGGAGCTGTTGCAGGAGCTGGTCGCCGGCTTTGCCGGAACCGTGATCCTGGTCAGCCATGACCGCGATTTCCTCGATCGCACCGTCACCAGCGTGATCGCGCCGGACGGCGGCGGACGCTGGATCGAATACGCCGGCGGCTACTCCGACATGCTGGCGCAGCGCGGCGGCTCCAGGCTGGAGGATCGCAAGGCCAGATCCAGGGCCGAGGCGGCTGAGGCTGTGCCGAAGGCCGAACAAGCCGCGCCGAAGGGCCCGGCGAGGAAACTCTCCTTCAAGCAGAAATTCGCGCTGGACTCGCTGCCGAAGAAGATCGAGGCGGTGGCGGCCTCGATCTCGCGGCTGGAAAACAACATCGCCGACCCGTCTTTCTACGAGCGCGATCCGGTCTCTTTCCAGAAGACCATCGCCGCGCTCGACAAGGAGCGCACGACGCTGGCCGCGCTTGAGCAAGAGTGGCTGGAGCTTGAGATGCTGCGCGAGGAGATGGAGGGCTGACAAGCTTGCCTGCACGCGGATATGCGCTTATTCTATGCGCATGAAGAGGTAGGCCATGCTCCAATCAACTGCAAAACCACAACGCAAATCGGTCAACACCTCGATTGATTCCAGACTGATCGAGGAGGCCAAGGCGTTGGGCATCAACATGTCCCGTGCTGCCGAGCAAGGAATCGCCAAGGCAATTTCTGCCGAGAAGACGCGTCGCTGGCAGGAGGAGAATAAGGAAGCGCTCGAAAGCTCCAACGAATGCGTCAAGCGCAACGGTCTGCCTTTAGCCAAGTACCGGCTGTTTTGATGGCTTGCTACGATTTCTATCGGAGCGCAGGAAGCGACGGTTATCTCCTTGATGTCCAGTCCGACATACTAGAACACCTCGATACCAACGTCGTCGTTCCGCTTCTGCCGCCCAAGGTCGCACCGTTGCCGGCTCGCAGGCTGAACCCGATCTTCAGGATCGATGGCGAAGACCATGTGATGGTCACTCAATTCATTTCGGCTGTGACGGCTTCCGAACTGCGGGCGGCAGAAGGAAATCTCGCAAGACATCACGACGAGATCGTCGCCGCGCTGGATATGTTGTTCCAAGGTTTTTGAGCGGCGGCGACGACGCCCTTCCTCAGCCCGACGTCTTCGCCGCCCAGGCCTTCAGCGCCTCATCGAAGACCTTCTCGCCGGGGATGCCCTTTTGCATGGTGAGCAGCGCGCGGCGTCCAGTCTTGTAGACCACCGGCACGTCGATCCAGTCCTGGCCCCTCAGCAGCGTCAGGTTGGCGTCCTCGTCTGCCTTGGTATCGTTGAGTGCGACGAGGAAGAAGCCATCGGCGATCTTGGCCGGGATGCCGATCAGCGGGCTGCCGGCGTCCTGCTCCGAGCTCTTCATGGCGATGCGCAGGATGTTGTCGACGCCGCCGCCGTCAAACCCTTCCGGTGTCAGGAAGATCATTTCGATGATGTGGCTGGCCGGCAAGGTCTGGTCGGTGTTGCGCCGGATCGTCATGCGCAGCTGGATGTTCTTGCCCGGGATCGTCGCCTCGGCGCGGATCGCCGGTTCTGGCGGCAGATCGCCGCCGGGTGATTCCTGCACCAGCGACCATACGATGCTGCCCGGCTCGGCCGTGCCCTGCTGGGTGCTGGTGCGCTCCTCATAGAAGATCGCCTTCTGCCCGACCGGCACGGTCGCCTCGGCCGTCGCCGGCGCCGGCGTGGCAGGCGCGGTCGCCGCCGCGGGGGGCGTGGTTCCAGCAGCTGGCGGCGCGGTGCCGGCCGCAGCTGTGGTTCCGGCTGCCGGCGTCGCGGGAGTGGCTGCATCGGTCGGTGGCGCCGGCGTCGCGCCGGCTGGGGCCGTCCCGGGCGTTTGCGTGGCCGGGGCAGGCGGAGTGGCGGTCGTCGCAGGCGCGGTTGCCGGCGCAGCCGGCGGCCGCGTCGTCAGCGCCGCGACGGATTCGCCTTCGCCGATCGTGGCCTGTCCGCCGGCAGGGCCGGGATCCGTCTCCTTGCCCTCGGGGGTCAGGCGCTGCGTGAACTTGGTCGTGTCGGCTGGCTCGCTGGGACTGGACGCAGCCGGCGCGGCCGCAGTCTCGGCCGCCGGCTTGGGCGGAGCGGGCTTGACCAGCGGCTCGGTCGAGACCGTCTTGCTGGCGCCGCCAACGCCGAAGAGCGAGCCGAACGCGTTCTTGTTCAGCCATACGCCGTAGCCACCGCCGGCCAGCACCAGCAGCGCGATGACGGCCGCGATCAACCCGCCATAGCTGCGCTTGCGCTGCCGCGACTGGGGCCGCAGCCGCTGGAATGTATCGGGCGCCGGCTGCTCGTTATTGGCGAAGACGTCGCTGTCATCATCGGCGTCGACGGCGTCCACACCGGCGAGGCCGACATCGTCTTCGCGCGGCGACGGCATCGGAGGCGGCGGCGCCTTCTGCCAGGCCGGCTCCGACTTTGGCGCAGCCTGCCAACTCGGCTCCGCCCTCGCCGTGCTCTGCCAGGCCGGGTCGGGCTTCGCGGCGTTTTGCGCTGCCGGCTCCGCCTTCGGCGCGCTTTGCCAGCTCGGCTCCATCCTGGCAGGCGCGGGTGCCGGCCTGAACGGTTCGGATTTGAAAGGATCGGGCTTGGCGGGCGTGGGTGCCGCCGGCTGCCGGGTATGGCTCGGCTGGTTCTTGTTGCGGTCGATGGAGGAGAAAATATGCTCCAGCTCCGCCAGCGGATCCTCGGCCGGGAGCTTGACATATTCGCGCTCGACGCTGGAAATGGCATCTTCCAGCGAGCGCTTCTGTTTGCTGACGATATCGGGCGCCAGCGGTGGGGAATACTCGGCGAGCTTCTTCGCCAGCATCGCGCGGACACCGTCGTATATCTGCTTGCGCACCTCGAACGAAGGTTCGCCCTTCTTGTCGAGCTGCTTTTTCAGAACACTAACGAAATCTGCCATGCGTCAGGTGACCTGCATTCGTTTCCCGCCCGGCCGCAAATCAGCTGTACCCCCGGGAAGGGCTGTGAAACTAGTCTTGAAACGGGTCGGTCACAAGTATTGTGTCGTCCCGCTCGGGGCTGGTGGAGAGCAGCGCAACCGGGGCGCCGATCAGCTCCTCGATATAGCGGACATATTTGACGGCCTGCGCCGGCAAATCGTTCCAGCTCCTCGCGCCGGCCGTGGTTCCCTTCCAGCCTTCGAGCGTCTCGTAGACGGGCTCGACCCGCGCCTGCGCGCCCTGGCTGGCCGGCAGGTAATCGATCGTCTCGCCGTCGAGCCTGTAGCCGGTACAGACCTTGATCTCGTCCAGCCCGTCGAGCACGTCGAGCTTGGTCAGGGCGATGCCCTTGATGCCGTTGACGGCCACCGCCTGGCGCACCAGCACGGCATCGAACCAGCCGCAGCGGCGCTTGCGCCCGGTGACGACGCCGAATTCGTGGCCGCGCGTGCCGAGGAACTCGCCGATCTCGTTTTTCTGTTCGGTCGGGAACGGCCCCTCGCCGACGCGCGTCGTGTAGGCCTTGGTGATGCCGAGCACATAGCCGATGACACCAGGACCGACGCCCGAACCGGCGGCCGCCTGTCCGGCCACGGTGTTGGACGAGGTGACGAAGGGATAGGTGCCGTGGTCGATGTCGAGCAGCGTGCCCTGCGCGCCCTCGAACAGGATGCGCTCGCCGGCCCGACGCTTGTCGTCGAGCACCTTCCAGACGCGGTCCATGTAGGGCAGGATCTCGGCGGCCACCGAGGTCAACTCCTGCATGATATCCTCATGCGTCGCTTCCGCGTGGCCGAGCCCGCGCCGCAGCGCATTGTGGTGCGTCAGCAGCCTGTCGACCTTCAAGGGAAGCGTTTCCAAATCCGCCAAATCCATCACCCGCACCGCTCGTCGGCCCACCTTGTCCTCATAGGCGGGGCCGATACCGCGGCGTGTCGTGCCAATCTTGGTTCCGGAATTCGAGGCGGCGTCTTCGCGGAACCCGTCCAGCTCCCGGTGCAAGGACAGGATAAGCGCGGTGTTTTCGGCTATTTTCAGGCGCTCCGGCGTGACCTGCACGCCCTGCTCCTTGAGCTTCTTGACTTCGGCGACGAAGGCATGCGGATCGAACACCACGCCATTACCGATGATCGAAAGCTTGCCTTCCCGCACCACGCCCGAAGGCAGCAGCGACAGCTTGTAGACCTTGCCGTCGACGACCAGCGTGTGGCCGGCATTGTGGCCGCCCTGGAAGCGCACGACCACGTCGGCCCGTTCCGACAGCCAGTCGACGATCTTGCCCTTGCCTTCGTCGCCCCATTGCGAGCCGACGACCACCACATTGGCCATGTTCTTTTCCCTTGAAACGCCGCGCAGGCGGCCTGAAACGACAGGCCTCTATAGCGTCAAGCGCCGGCCGGCGCGACCCCTTCTTTGGCGTCAAAACCGCGCCCAGGCACAACAAATTCCAGCTTTCGCATCATTTACTTGCCACAGCCGCCGCACTAGGCCGGCCTGAACTCTCGCAAACCCTGCAAGGCCGGATCCCCGATGCACCGAGCCGCCTATCTCTTCCTCTTGTTCACCACGCTCTTATGGGGCGGCAACTCCGTGGCCGGCAAGCTCGCCGTCGGCCATGTCTCGCCGATGACGCTGGTGTTCCTGCGCTGGGTGATGGCGGTGGCGATCCTGCTGCCCATCGGCTGGCGGACGCTCTGCGAGGATTGGCCAGAGGTGCGCAAGCACTGGCGGCTGCTTGCCGGCCTCGGCGCCTGTGGCTTCACATTCTTCAACGTCATCTTCTACACCGCGCTCAACTACACGACCGCCATCAATGTCTCGATCGAGCAGGCGGCCATACCGATGGTCATCATCCTTGCCAATTTCGTTCTGTTTCGGCTGCGCGTACGGCCGCTGCAGATCGTCGGCGTCGCGTTCACAATCATCGGCGTTGCCCTGACCGCGAGCCATGGCGATCTCGGCCAACTGCTGAAGCTCCAGCTCAATTTCGGCGACGCCATCATGCTGGCCGCGGTTCTCTGCTACAGCCTCTACTCGGTCGGCTTGCGCCTCAAGCCGGCGATCCGCTGGCAAAGCCTCATGCTGGCCTTGTCGGTCGCGGCGCTTGTCATCTCGGTGCCTTTCTTCGTTTGGGAAATTGTCGCCGGCCGCATCATCGTCCCGGACGCGCCTGGATGGGCGCTCACGCTGTATACCGCCCTTGGCGCCTCGGTCATCTCGCAGGTCCTCTACATCAAGGGCAACGAGATGATCGGCGCCAACCGCGCCGGCCTGTTCATCAACCTGGTGCCGATCTTCGGCACGCTGCTTTCGGTGCTGATCGTCGGCGAGCAGTTCCAGCTCTATCAGGGCTTGGCACTCGCGCTTGTCCTTGGTGGCATCGCGCTCGCCGAATACAGCGGCAGCAAAGCAGCGTCCCAGATGCAATGAGCCCGTGGTGGAATAGGCCAAGCAGCACTCGACTATGCTGGTCCCGTTAAGGATACCGGTGTTCGAATACTTCCAAATTCGCAGGGCAATTGACTTTCTCGACTTTCAGCCACCAGATGCCGCAATCGAGCTGCTTTGGAGCAATTCCGGGAAAGCGGTTTTTCGGTCCGGAATTCGCGTCAGACGAAGAGATGGAGCGGTTTCCGGTGAACCGCTCCGGTTCGAATGGAGGGACCATGAATTTCCGCATGTTTTTTGCGCTGATCGCCGCCCTTGTCGGCCTCGCGGCCTTTTGCGTATCGGCTTCGGCAGCCACGGTCGCCCACACCAGCACGTCGCTGAACGTCCGCAGCGGCCCGGGTGCGCACTATGCCAGGATCGCAACCTTGCCGGCTGGCCAGAGAGTTACGCTGTACCATTGCGAGGGCAGCTGGTGTTCTATTCGTGCGGCCGGAATCCATGGCTGGGCGAGCGCGAGCTACCTCGAACGCTCCCATGTCGTTCGGCCGGTCATTGTGCAGCCGCAAATCGTGATTCGCCCGCCATATTACCATCCGCACAGGCCATATCGGCCGCGGCCGCCCAAGCCTCACAAGCCGCAATGCAAGATCGCGCCCGGCTTCCCTTGCAAGTGAGCGAGGTATGAACTTATCGAAACGCCTCGCCTGCGCATGCAGGCGGGGCGTTTTTCATGTCACACCCGTCAAACAAAGACTTTTGAAGCGGCGCTGATTCCGTTTCAGTGCGACGCGCTTTGGAGCAATTCCAGGAAAAGTGCGACACGGTTTTCCGTCAGGAATTGCGTCAAAACAAAGAGATAGAGCGTTTCGCCGTTTCCGTGAAACGGTGAAATGCTCTAGGCGCCGCCGACGTCGAAGTGTAGCGGCTTGGCCGAGTCGATGGACTTGTGCGCCCGCAACTGATCCAGCACCCTCTCCGGGAACGGCGCGTCGAGATAGAGCAGCGCGATCGCATCGCCGCCCGGCCGGTTGCGGCCAAGCTGGAAGTTGGCGATGTTGACGCCGTTCTCGCCGCAGACGGTGCCGAGTAGGCCGATGATGCCGGGCGCGTCCGCATTGGTCGTATAGAGCATGTGCTGGCCGACCTCGGCGTCGAGATTGATGCCCTTGATCTGGATGAAGCGCGGCTTGTGATCGGAGAAGCAGGTGCCGGCGATCGAGCGCGTCATATGCTCGGTCTTGACGGTGAGCTTGATATAGCCGTCGAAGACGCCCGATTTGTCGCGCTTGACCTCGGCGACGATGATGCCGCGTTCCTTCACCATGATCGGCGCCGACACCATGTTGACGTCCGAGACCTGCGGCCGGATCAGGCCGGCAAGCGTGGCGCTCACCAGCGCGCGCGTGTTCATCGTCGCGGTCGATCCGTCGAACAGGATCTCGACCTCCTTGATCGGATCCTCGGTGACCTGGCCGACGAAGGCGCCGAGCACCTCGGCGAGCTTGACGAAGGGTTTTAGCCGTGGCGCCTCCTCGGCGGTGATCGAAGGCATGTTGATGGCATTGGAGACCGCGCCCTTGATCAGAAAGTCGCTCATCTGCTCCGCGACCTGCAGCGCGACATTCTCCTGCGCCTCGGTGGTCGAGGCACCGAGATGCGGCGTGACCACGACATTCTCCATGCCGAACAACGGGTTCTGGTCGGCCGGCTCGACCTCGAACACGTCGATGCCGGCGCCCGCCACCTTGCCGCTCTTCAGCGCCGCCACCAGGTCGGCCTCGACGACAAGGCCGCCGCGCGCGCAATTGATGATGCGCACGCCGTCCTTCATCTTGGCGATCGCCGCCGCATCGATGATGTGGCGTGTCTTGTCGGTCAACGGCGTGTGCAGCGTGATGAAATCGGCACGGGCGAAGAGCTCGTCGAGCTCGACCTTCTGGACGCCGAGCTCCTCGGCGCGGCTGTCCGACAGGAACGGGTCGAAGGCGATCACATGCATCTTCAACCCGACGCCGCGCGTGGCGACGATCGAGCCGATATTGCCGCAGCCGATCACGCCCAGCGTCTTGCTGGTGATCTCGACGCCCATGAAGCGGTTCTTTTCCCACTTGCCGGCATGGGTCGAGGCATTGGCTTCCGGTATCTGCCGCGCCAGCGCGAAGATCATGGCAACGGCGTGCTCGGCCGTTGTGATGGAATTGCCGAAGGGCGTGTTCATCACGATGATGCCCTTGCGGCTGGCGGCCGGGATGTCGACATTGTCGACGCCGATGCCGGCGCGGCCGACGACCTTGAGCCTCGGAGCGGCATTGATCAGCTTCTCGGTGACCTTGGTCGCCGAACGGATGGCGAGGCCGTCATACTGGCCGATCACCTCGGCGAGCTTTTCCTTGTCCTTGCCGAGATCGGGAAGATAGTCGACGTCGATGCCACGATCCTTGAAGATCTGCACGGCGGTGGTGGAAAGTTTATCCGAAACGAGAACGCGGGGCGCCATAGCGGCCTCCTTGAAAGGGATTTCGGGAAATGGTGGCGGCGGAGGCCGCCACGGATTTCAGGCCGCTGCCTTGAGCGAAGCTTTCTGTGCCGCGAAGGCCCAATCGAGCCACGGCAGCAACGCCTCGAGATCGGCAGTCTCGACGGTGGCGCCGCACCAGATGCGCAGGCCGGGCGGCGCGTCGCGATAGGAGCCGATGTCGTAAGCGACGCCTTCCTTGTCGAGCGAAGACACGATGCCCTTGGCGAAAGCCGCCTGACCGTCGGCATCGAGCGCCGCGACGTCGGGGTCGGTGAAGGACAGGCAGACCGAGGTGTTCGAGCGTGTCGCCGGATCGACGGCCAGATTGCCGAGCCATGGTGACTTGTCCGCGAACCGGTCGAGCACCGCGGCATTGGCGTCCGCGCGGGCAATGAGCGCCTCCAGCCCACCAATCGACTTCGCCCAGTGGAGCGCGTCGAGATAATCCTCGACGCACAGCATCGACGGCGTGTTGATGGTCTCGCCCTTGAAGATGCCCTCGATCAGCTTGCCGCCCGAGGTCAGGCGGAAGATCTTCGGCAACGGCCAGGCTGGCTTGTAGGTCTCCAGCCGCTCGACGGCGCGTGGCGACAGGATCAGCATGCCGTGCGCGCCCTCGCCGCCCAGCACCTTCTGCCAGGAGAAGGTGACGACATCGAGCTTTTCGAAATCGATCCTTTGCGCGAACGCCGCCGAGGTGGCGTCGCAGATGGTGAGGCCCTTGCGGTCGGCGGGAATGAAATCGCCGTTCGGCACGCGCACGCCGGAGGTCGTGCCGTTCCAGGTGAAGACCACGTCGCGATCGAAATCGATCTTTGTCAGATCCGGCAGTGCGCCGTAGCCGGCCTCGAACTTGCGCACGTCGGCGAGCTTGAGCTGCTTGACCACGTCGGTCACCCAGGCGGAGCCGAAGCTCTCCCAGGCGACCATGTCGACGCCGCGTTCGCCGAGCAGCGACCACATCGCCATTTCGACCGCGCCCGTGTCGGACGCCGGCACGATGCCGATGCGGTAGCCTGCGGGGACTTTGAGGATTTCGCGCGTCAACTCGATCGCCTGCTCGAGCTTCGCCTTGCCGATCTTGGCGCGGTGGGAGCGCCCGAGCGCGGCGGATTTCAGCGCCTCGGCCGACCAGCCGGGACGTTTTGCGCAGGGACCTGAGGAGAAATTGGGATTTGCCGGACGGAGTCCGGGCTTGGTAGGTGTCGTCATCGTGGTCTATCCTTCCAGATAGTGGCCCCTCGTTGGGGAGGGGTGGCCCACGGACGGCGATATGCGCTCAGGCTTCCGGCGTCAAGAGCAAAGTTTTTGTCGCTAGCGGGATATTCGCCTCAAGCCCTTGCCTCGGCGCGAACGAAAACGGCGGATCGCCCGATCCGCCGTCGAAATTTGCGGACTCTCGTTTCTCACCAGAGATCGTAGCGCAGCCCGAGCTTGACCGTCTGATAGTCAATGCCCTTGCGGATGTTGAAAGCGCCACCGTCATAGGCGACGTATTTGGCGCTCGGCACCGAGAAATATTCGTAACCGAGGTCGACCGAGACATTCTTGGTGACCTGGTAGGACAGACCCGCGGCGATGGAATAGGCGAGATTGAACTTGGCCGCGGTGTCGGTCTGACCTTCATAGCCGGCAGGATCATCGCAGAAGAATCCGCCGGTGCCGGCGCTGTTCGCGGGAACTTCCACGCAGTCGCGCGCACCCAGGCTCCTGTAGTATTTGTTGTAGGCTAGACCGATGCCGCCGCCGATATAGGGCGTGAGTCCGACATAGGTGCCCAGGTCGACATAGCCGTTGGCCATGACGCTGTAGCCCTTGTTGGAGGCGTTGTCGGAAAGGTCGCAGGCTTGGCTGGTCGCGACGGAATTGATGGTTCCGAAACCGTCGTCCACGAGCGTGTGCCCGTCGCAGGTCGCCCCTAGCTTGTCCTTTGCGGCGAATTTGTCGGTCGGCAGGATTCCCCCGTTCAACTCGACCCGGAGATAGTCGTTGACGTGATAGCCCATGCCGATGCTGCCGGTGAACAGACTGGACTCGTCGGTAAAGCTGTTGAGCGTTCCGGACGAGGTTTCCTCGTGCTTGAATGGATGGCTGAAGGCGTAGCCGACATCGCCGCGCAGGTACCAGCCCGAGCCGACTTCGACCGGCTGGTAGTCGGGCGCCTGATCGGCATAGATCGGCGGATCGTAGTCGGCCGCCAGCGCCGGCGTCATCGGCAACAGGATGATTGCTGCAAGCACTGACGCGATACGCGATCTCGATATCATGGTCCCCGGCTCCTGAAATTGGCGCCAGCCGCGAACGCGGGCGCCGTTTCAAGGAGCCATTGTTAACCATAGTGGTTAAGTGCCGGTTAAGGATAACAGCCGGTTACCGAATTGATTTCGATCGGATTTTAGCGACGGGTGCAAAATGCGAAAGCCGCCCGGCTGATGCCGGGCGGCTTGGAAGCCAAGAATACTCGAAGCGATTACTTGGTGTAGATCGGTTCCGGCTCGGGCTGGTAGACCACCGGCGCGGCGCAGCCATTGTTGCCGCCGAACTGGTAGCGCAGACCGCCGCGTACCTCGTGGGTATTGATGCCGCCGTCGAAGCCCGGCCCGGAACTGCTGGTGTCGAACTCGAACATGCGCCCGCCCTGGATATGGGTGTAGCGGTAGCCGGCATCGAGGATCACCCTGTCCGTCAAGCAGTAGGAAGCGCCGGCCATGAGTGCGTAAGCAAAGCGCCAGTTGGACGAGCCAGGATTGGTCTCGCTGGTGTTCGGATCGTGGACCGTGTCCCATTTGATGTGCGCGCCGCCGATACCGGCGCCGACATAAGGCGTGATGCCGTGCCAGGTGCCGATGTCGACATAGGCATTGGCCAAGAGCAGCAGGGCGCTCATCTTCGACACCTCGACCGACGTCGCGCCACTTTGGTCCGATGTTGCACCGTTGAAATTCGACTTGAACCAGTAGTCGGCGGTCAGATCGGTGCGGAAGTAATCGTTGATCTTGTAGCCGACACCGCCGCCGAGCGAGAAGCCGCCCTTGAGCTTGCCGAAATCGAAATCGTTGCTGCCTGGCGGCGGGCCATAAGTAATGTAGTCGATGCCGCGCAAGGTCGACTTGTGATAGTCGATGTCGCCGCGGATGTACCAGCCGCCGAAGTCGACCGGCTGCGCCTCGACGACCGGCGGCGGCGCCTCCTCGACCGGTGCCGGTTCCGCGAGGTCGGCGGCGAGCGCCGGTCCGGCCACCCCCGCGAACAGCGCGGCAAGCAATGCCATTCTCTTGAACATTCTGTCACCCCTAAGAAGCCTCGGGACGACACCCGCCCGAAGAAGTTTGACCTCGGGTTTGGATAATGAATCGGAAAGGTTAAAAGCCGTTTAACTGTATCGATTAACCACGAATCTATACAATTTTAGAGGGTAGGCCGTTGTGCGGCTGGCGCGGGACAGCGAAAAGCCCGCCCGGCGGCGGGCTCGTGGATATTGAGAACCAACCTCGCGGCGGGTTCAGGCGGCGCTGCGAGTTTCCGAAAGGATGCCGACGATGTCGTTGACGACCGCCTCGACCAGTTGCGGGTCGTCGCCCTCGGCCATGACGCGGATGAGCGGCTCGGTGCCGGAGGGCCGGATGACGAGGCGGCCGGATTTGCCGAGCCGGTTGCGTCCTTCCTCGATCGCCGCCTTGACCGGCGCTTCCTCCAGCGGCTTGCCGCCGGAGATGCGGACATTCTTCAACAACTGCGGCACCGGCTCGAACTTCCTCGACAACTCGCTGACCGGGCGGTTCTGCCGCTTGATGCAGGCCAGCACCTGCAGCGCCGAAACCAGGCCGTCGCCGGTGGTCGAGAAATCGGAAAGCACGATATGGCCGGACTGCTCGCCGCCGACATTCAACCCATGCGCGCGCATATGCTCCACGACATAACGGTCACCGACCTTAGTGCGGTGAAGCTGCAGCTTCATGTCGCCGAGGAAGCGCTCGAGGCCGAGATTGGACATCACCGTGGAGACGACGCCGCCCCCGGCCAGGCGTCCGCTCTGGTGCCAGGACTCGGCGATCAGCGCCATGATCTGGTCGCCGTCGACGATCGCGCCATTCTCGTCGACGATGACGACGCGGTCGGCGTCGCCGTCGAGCGCGATGCCGATATCGGCGCGCACCTCGTGCACCTTCTTCTGCAGGCCGGCCGGATGGGTCGAGCCGCACTCCTTGTTGATGTTGAAGCCGTTCGGCTCGACGTTGATCGCCACCACTTCGGCGCCGAGTTCCCACAGCGCCTCGGGCGCCACCTTGTAGGACGCGCCGTTCGCGCAGTCGACGACGATCCTAAGCCCCGAAAGCGACATCGAGCGCGGCAGCGTGCGCTTGGCGAATTCGATATAGCGGTCATGCACGCCATCGACGCGTTTGGCTCGACCAAGCCCGTCGGAATCGGCGAGCGCCAGCTCGATGTCCTTGTCGAGCATGCCTTCGATGCGTTCCTCGATCTCGTCGGAAAGCTTGTAGCCATCGGGCCCGAACAGCTTGATGCCGTTGTCGAAATAAGGATTGTGCGAGGCCGAGATCATCACGCCGATGTCGGCGCGCAGCGAGCGCACCAGCATGGCAACGGCCGGTGTCGGGATCGGGCCGAGCAGAAAGACGTCCATGCCGGCGGCGCACAAACCGGACACCATGGCATTCTCGATCATGTAGCCCGAAAGCCTGGTGTCCTTGCCGAGCACGACGCGGTGACGATGATTGCCGCGCTGAAAAGAGAGTCCGGCGGCCATGCCGACGCGCATGGCGACCTCGGCCGTCATCGGAAATTTGTTGGCGCGTCCGCGGATACCGTCCGTGCCGAAATACTGACCTGCCATGTCCGTTACAGTCCCCGTCGGTTTTTCAGCCGACCGTATTGCCACAAATTGGGCCGCATCCAATCATCAAATTTCATGATTATATATTACCATTCCTTAGAAAATCATTGTCGAGGATGGTGTAAGCGGCAGCCGACCACCACCTCTCCTTGTAGCGGGAATATACCAGCCGGCATGGACTTTTCTACCACACAGGCGGCCCGGCAAACCTTGTTCGCGCTGTGAAGCGCAAGAAATTCATGACATTATCGGGAGGGACACACTTTGTGACGGCATCGTAGCCGGAAGCATCTGGCGCAACTGAACATTGAGAGATATTGATTCGGTATAGGGACACCACCTGGCGACATCAAGGGAGAAAACGCCATGCTTATTCATAGACTTGCAGCTTTGACGGGCCTCGCCGTCGCAGCCTTTTTCGTGGCGGCGCCGGCCAACGCGCTGACCATGGCCGAGTGCAGCACCAAATATAACGCGGCCAAGGATGCGGGAACGCTCGCCGGCCAGACCTGGAACCAGTTCCGCAAGGCGCAGTGCGGCAGCGACGCCTCCGCCGCGACCGATACGAAGGCGGCGACCGAAACCAAGGCTGCTGAAACCAAGCCAGCCAAGAAGGCCAAGGACACCACCGCCGCGGCAACCGCCGACAGCGCGGCCAAGGGCCTGACCGCCAAGGAATGCAGCGCCAAATATCAGGCTGCCAAGGCCGCCGGCACGCTGAACGGCATGAAGTGGAATGACTTCCGCAAGACCGAATGCGCGGCTGGCGCTGCTGCGGCTGCTACCGACACCAAGCCTGCCGCCACCAAGACTTCGACCGCAGCGGCCTCTGACAGCTCGGCTAAAGGCCTGTCCATGGCCGAATGCAGCACCAAGTACCAGGCTGCGAAGACCGCCAACAAGCTGAACGGCATGAAGTGGAACGACTTCCGCAAGGCCGAGTGCGGCGCCGGCGCCGCCGATGACGACACCGTGCCCGCTCCGACCGAGGCGACCTTCACCAAGGAACCGGCGAAGCCGACTGTGACCGCGCCGAAGGGCGTGACTTTCCCCACCGCCATCTCGCCGAAATTCGCCAACGAGACCCCTGCCAAGGGCCGCATGCATACCTGCCTCGAGCAGTACTACGCCAACAAGGACGCCAACACGCTGAACGGTCTGAAGTGGATCCAGAAGGGCGGCGGCTTCTACAGCCTCTGCAACGCCAAGCTGAAGAGCTGATCGCTTAGCCACATCTTCCAGAGAAAGGCCCGCGCATCGCAAGTTGCGCGGGCCTTTTGTTGGGCGACTGTGCAGCAGAGCCGTAACCGCTGTTCTTAGGCCGCCAAGCAGGGACGTAGCTCCCCTTTGTTGACGCGATGTAGGTGGCGGATCATGATAGCCAACGGCGCAAAGAGCGACACCTCATGCTGGTGGGAGGACAATGATGCATCCACTTGTCATCGACGCGAAGCCTCAACCTATTTCAATTGATCCTGCTAACGCTGCAGTTCTCGTCGTGGACATGCAGAATGACTTCGGCACCAAAGGTGGAATGTTCGACAGAGCCGGAATCGATATCTCCGGGATTCAACGGGCTGTCGGCCCTACAGCCAGCGTAATCGCTGCCGCTCGCAACTTGAGAGTGCCCGTCGTCTATCTGAAGATGGGGTATTTGTCCGACCTCTCGGACCTTGGGACGTCGGACGCCCCCAACCGTATCCGACATCTCCAGATCTTTGGGGTCGGTGAGAGCATGATAAACCCGGATGGCAACGAGAGCCGGATTCTGGTCCGCGACAGCTGGGGAACAGACATCGTTGACGACCTCAAGCCACAGGCAGGAGATGTCGTTCTCTACAAAACACGGTTCAGCGGCTTCTACGAGACCGAACTCGATTCGGTTCTGAAGACCGCAGGCGTCAAACACCTCATCGTGACAGGATGCACGACCAGCGTGTGTGTGGAATCGACAATTCGGGATGCCTTCTTCAGGGACTATCACTGCATACTGCTGACGGATTGCACCAGCGAGCCCATCGCTCGGGACGCCCCAAGGAGCAATCATGATGCCTCGATCACGCTCGTGCAGATACTCTTTGGATGGACATCGACGTCCGACCATTTCCTGAAGGCGATCGAGGAGCGAGTTCAGGCACGGCTTGAACTAGCCGAATGAGCTGGCGAGGCTGCGTATCACCCGAACTCAGATCACGGCCTTAAGCTCGGGAGCCCGGATGTTGGCCCAGGGCAGCAGGTCATCGATCTGGCTGTTGGGGTCATCTGGCTGCCCCCATCTTCTCCCCGTGAACGGCAGGGCAATGAGGGGCAGCGCTGGCATCGATGGATAGAGAGCGTAGGCGAGGTCGACCGAGAGATCGCAGCCTGTCATCTTTGAACCGCGTAGAAAAAAAACGCCGCGGCAGGACCGCGGCGTTTTTGTTGATTCATATCTTTTCTAAAATCACCCCTGCGGCTGAGGCTCCATGCCGCCTTCGGGTTCGGGGCCCTTCTTGCGGCGGCCGCCGGTGCCGGCTTTCGGCACGGCCGAGCCGCGGCTCGGCGGCGTGTCGTCGCCGAGGTCGCGGGCGGGTTTGTGGCCTGCGATCAGCTGCTTGATCTCCTCGCCCGACAACGTCTCGTATTCGAGCAGGCCTTCGGCGAGCGCGATCCATTCCTTCTTCTTCTTGGTCAGGATGGCCTTGGCCGTCGAGTAGGCCTCGTCGATCAGACGGCGCACCTCCGCGTCGATGATCTGCGCCGTCTCTTCCGAGATGTTTTGCGTGCGCGCCACCGAGTGGCCGAGGAAGACTTCCTCCTGGTTGTCGCCATAGGCGACGTGGCCGAGCTTGTCGGAAAAACCCCAGCGCGTGACCATGGCACGCGCCAGCTTGGTCGCCTGCTCGATGTCGGAGGAGGCGCCGGAGGTGATGTTTTCCTTGCCGAACTTGAACTCCTCGGCGACGCGGCCGCCCATCATGATCGCGAGCCGCGAGATCATGTATTTGTAGCTCATCGAATAGCGGTCGCCTTCCGGCAGCTGCATGACCATGCCGAGCGCACGGCCGCGCGGAATGATGGTGGCCTTGTGCAGCGGGTCGGCCGTCGGCACGTTGAGCGCCAGGATGGCGTGGCCAGCCTCGTGATAGGCGGTCAGTTCCTTCTCGGCCTGCGTCATCGCCGACGAGCGGCGCTCCGCGCCCATCATGATCTTGTCCTTGGCGTCCTCGAATTCGGCCATGGTGACGAGCCGCTTGTTGCGGCGCGCCGCCATCAGCGCGGATTCGTTGACGAGGTTCATCAGGTCGGCGCCGGAAAAACCGGGCGTGCCGCGCGCGATGACCTTGAGGTCGACATTGGGCGCCAGCGGCACGTTGCGCACATGCACCTTGAGGATCTTCTCGCGGCCGACGATGTCGGGGTTCGGCACCACGACCTGGCGGTCGAAGCGGCCGGGCCTGAGCAGCGCCGGGTCGAGCACGTCGGGGCGGTTGGTGGCGGCGATCAGGATGATGCTCTCGTTGGACTCGAAGCCGTCCATCTCGACCAGCAGCTGGTTCAGCGTCTGCTCGCGCTCGTCATTGCCGCCGCCCAAGCCGGCACCGCGATGGCGGCCGACGGCGTCGATTTCGTCGATGAAGATGATGCAGGGCGCGTTCTTTTTGGCCTGGTCGAACATGTCGCGCACACGGGATGCGCCGACGCCGACGAACATTTCGACGAAATCCGAGCCCGAAATGGTGAAGAACGGCACGTTGGCTTCGCCGGCGACCGAACGCGCAAGCAGCGTCTTGCCGGTGCCGGGCGGGCCGACGAGCAGCACGCCGCGCGGAATCTTGCCGCCGAGGCGCTGGAACTTCTGCGGATCGCGCAGGAACTCGACGATTTCCTCCAGATCCTCCTTGGCCTCGTCGACGCCGGCGACGTCCTGGAAGGTGACGCGGCCATGCGCTTCCGTCAGAAGCTTGGCCTTCGACTTGCCGAAGCCCATGGCGCGGCCGGAGCCGGATTGCATCTGGCGCATGAAGAATATCCACACGCCGAGGATCAGGATCATCGGCAGCCACGAGATCAGATAGCCGAACAGCGAATTCGAGCCGTCGGTCTCAGGCTTGGCGGTGATGGTGACGTTCTTGTCCTGCAGCCTGGACACCAGCGACGGATCGCCGGGCGAATAGGTCTGGAAGCCGTTGGCGTTGTCCGTGTAGTTGCCGAAGATGCGGGCGCCGGCGATGGTCACGCTTTTGACCCGGCCGGAGGCGACATCCTGCAGGAACTGCGAATAGGCGATATCCGTCGTGGCACCGCGCGTCTGTGGCGTCTGGAAAAGGTTGAACAGGGCGATGAGCAGGACAGCTATGATCGCCCAGAGCGCGAGGTTGCGATAATTCGGATTCATCTATTGTCCTGTGGGCGTCCGCGTGCGGACCCGCGATGATGGAGAAGCTTGGGCCTAACATAGGGAGAGCACCTCCCCTTGCCAAGCAGAACAGCACGTATCGGTTAAGCTTTCGCCCACCCTCGGCCACCATCATGGCCATGGAATGGCGGCGCCGGCAGCGGCGGCGCGCCGACAAGGACCGCAACGGCGGCGGCGGGATCGAGATCGAAGGACGGCAGGAAGCGCGCGAAAGGGGTCACCACCGCAACGATCGAGACCGGTTGCCGGCCGGCTCCGCCGCCAGCAAAATCAAGGCGTTTGCCGCCGCACCACAGCGAGGGCTCCGTGGCAAGCGCCGCGTGTAAGAGGCTGGGCGGGATATCCTCGCTCGAGGACGCTTGCCTAGCGGCGGCGGCACCCAGCGGCGCGATCACCAAGTCGCCCGGCCTGTCGTTCAAAGTGATGCGGCACCGGTTGTCCCAAAGCCCATTCTCCACCACCGGAGCGGGAGCAGGGAGGTTGCGGTTCTCGCGGCGGACGAAAATCCCGGTTCGGCGCGCATCGACCACCGTCCGCGACAATGTGGCGCAAAGCGGGGCGGACCGCAGTTGGGAAAGCAACGTGGCGCAGCGCGCCTCGTCGGCGAGAAACGGCATGCCGCCGACGGTGGCCAGCAGGATGCGCAGCGCGTAGGTGGCCGCCTGGCCATCCTCCTGCGCGGCAAATTCGCGATCGAGACGGATGAGGCCCGCGACCGGCCTGCTGGCGAAGGCGTCGATCAGCGCGGCGGCACGACGGCCGACGTCCTCGCGCTCGCCGGCCGCCTCGCCCGCTCTTGCCAGCGCTTCCATGATGCGCCGCTCGCCATCGCCCTGCGCGAGCGCGGCCCGCACGCGCGGCCGCTCGAAGCGGGGATCGACATTGGTCGGATCCTCGATCCAGCCGACGCTGCGATGCACCAGCACCTCGCGCAGCGCCGCGCGCCGGGTGCCGAGCAGCGGGCGCACGATCCATGTCCGCCAGTTGTGAAGCGTGGCGGGCGCCATGCCGGCGAGACCGCGGCCGTCATCGTCGCGCGCCTGTCGCATCAGCACCGTCTCCGCCTGGTCGTCGGCGGTGTGGCCGGTCAGGATCAGCTTGATGCCTTCGGCGTCGGCTGCCGCGGCAAGCAGGTTGTAGCGCGCCTCGCGCGCGGCCGCCGGCAGCCCGCTGGTGGGCTTGTCGCCGCTCCAGGTAAGAATGCGATGCGCAATGCCGCGTTCGGCGCAGAAGCGGGCGACGAGCCGGGCTTCGGCGGCCGAATCCGGCCGCAGGCCGTGATCGACCGTCACCGCGAGCAGCCTGGCGGCCGGTGCGGTCCTGTCGAGGTGATCTTTGAGGAGGAGGAGAAGGGCGGTCGAATCGCTGCCGCCGGACACGGCCGCAACGGCGCCGTTGGAAAAGTCTAGGTTAGAGAAAAGGCAATCTGGAAACTCAGCTTTGGTATCGGCCGTCAGCACGCCGCCAGCGCCTTTTCCTGTTTGATGCGTTCCTTGAGCGTGCCCGAGACGTCGGGATAGCGCTTGCCGATTTCATTGAAGGTTGCGCAGGCGACGTCGTTCTGCTTCAGGCCGACCAGCGAAACGCCGAGCTTGAGCAGCATGTCGGGCGCCTTCTTGGCCTTCGGATAATCCTTGCTGGCGGCGAGGAAGACTTCGGCCGCGTCGCGGTATTTCTGTTGCCCGAGCAACGACTCGCCCAGCCAGTAATGCGCGTCGGCCGCCTTGCCGTCCTTGGGGAAGCGCGAAATATGATCGCGAAAACCCTGCTCGGCGGTCGAATAATCGCCCGACAGGATGAATTGGTAGGAGTTGCGGTAAAGCTCGTCGGGATTGTTGGTCGACGGCAAGGCCGCGACTTCGGTGCCGCCGGACTTGCCTTTCTTGGCCGGCGCCTCGGCTGCGGGAGCGCTTGCTGTGACCGGGGGAGGCTCAGCCGGCGCGCTGGCCTGCGGGCCGGTCTCGGCATTGACGACGTTGCCGTTCTTGTCGACGGTGATGGTGCCGAAATTCTTCGGCGGCGCGCCGGTGATCAGCTTGCCGGGATCGCCGGTCTGCGATTCCACGATGACGTCGCCGACCGTCTTGCCGCCGTTTTGCGAGCCGGTATCGGCCGGCGCCTGCGTCGCCGGAGCCTGGGCGACGCTGTTATCGGTTCCGGCGTCGCCGGTGCCGGATTGACCGGTGCCGGCATCGCCGAGATTGGTGTTGCCGCCGTTGGCATTGCCGTCCTGTGGGGCGGCTTCCGATTTCTTCTGCCCGGCTGGTTTGGCGCCTCCTTGCGAACCGCCCTCGAGCTGCTGGAAGCGGAACTCATTGTCTTCCTGCTGCTTTCGCATCTGTTCCTGCATCTGCAGGATCTGGAAATTGAGCTCCTCGATCTTGCCGTTCATCTGGCGAAGCTGGTCCTCCAGACCAGTCATGCCGGCGCCGCCATCCTGTTGCGCGACCTGCGCCTGTTCCGGCTTCTTCATGTCGCCGAAGATGCCGAGCGTCGGTAGATGGAAGCTGAACCCCTTGTCGGCAGCCTGCCCGGCGGTGTCGGCCGAGGCGGCAAGGCTCGGGAGGCTTGATACTAGCAGCAGCGCAAGCGTGCCGCTCAGGACCGTTCTGAAATGCATTCTGTCTCTCGCGGTGGGTGTGGGCCTGATGCGCCTTTCCAAATCAAACAGTGGGAGCAAGCGCCCTCGCGCTCATAGCAGGACGCGAGACTTCGGCCAAATTTTGTTTCAGCGTATTGCAAATGAAAAAGGCGGCGCTGAGGCCGCCTTTCATTGTTGGATGTGGCATTTTTGCCGCCCACCGCGCCGCGCGCCGTCAGACGCGCAAGCACGCTTCGGGACCGTTCAGCCGACGCGTGTTCCTCTCCGAAAATCGATGCCGATTTTCGGGGGCATGCGTCAGGAACCGGCGCCGGAAAGCGTAGTGACGGCGCGGCGGTTCTGCGACCAGCAGGAGATGTCGTCACAGACGGCGACCGGGCGCTCCTTGCCGTAAGAGATCGTCTTCAGGCGATTGGCGGCAACGCCCTTGGAGACCAGGAAGTCGCGGGTGGCGGCGGCGCGGCGGGCGCCCAGCGCCAGATTGTACTCACGCGTGCCGCGCTCGTCGGCATGGCCTTCGATGACGATCGCGTACTGGCGATACTGGTTCAGCCACTGGGCCTGGCGCGACAGCGTCGTTTGCGCATCGGCGCGGATCGACGAGGAATCGGTGTCGAAGAAGATGCGGTCGCCGATGTTGACGGTGAAATCCTGCGCCGAACCGGGCGTGGCGGCGCCGGCGCCGTTGAGGCCCAGATCGGCCGCGCTGTTCGGGGTCTTCTTCGAGGCGCAGCCGGTGATGGCGAGAGCCGCCACCAGCGCGATCATCGCTGGGTTTCTGGTAAGTGCTGCGATACGGCCCATGCCGCCTCTCCTTCGCATTTCGAGTGATTTCGTTGATCACCCAGTAACCACGTTTGGGTTAACCGCCATTCAAGAAACAGGGTTAATTTTTGGTTTCGAGCCGCCGTCCTCGGCCGGTTTTGGTGGGCGCACATTGCGTGCGGACCGTAGGCGGAAATGCGGCCAAAACATGAAGGAAAGAGGAACTGAGGAACTCAGGAATTGAGGAATTGACGAAAAGGGATCACCTCAGCCTCTCTCTGAGGCTCACGAGCATCCCATGGATCTGAGTTCCCTTACTCCAGCAACGGCGACCAGGCCGGATCCGAAGCGTAGTTCGCGGTCGGAATCTGCTGCTCGTTGCGGCCGGTCAGATCGACCGAGACCAGCTTGGGTCCGCCGGCGGAGTCGCGGAAGAACATCAGCACGCGGCCGTTCGGCGCCCAGGTCGGACCCTCCTGCTGGAAGCCGGAGGAAAGGATGCGCTCGCCCGAGCCGTCGGTCTTCATGACGCCGATCTGGAACTCGCCGCCGCTTTGCTTGGTGAAGGCGATGAGATCGCCGCGCGGCGACCAGACCGGCGTCGAATAGACGCCGTCGCCGAACGAGATGCGGTGCGGGTTGGAGCCGTCGGCGCCCATGACGTAGATCTGCGAGCGGCCGCTGCCGCCGCCGCGGTCGGAGGTGAAGACGATCTGTGAGCCGTCGGGCGAATAGGAAGGCGAGGTGTCGATTGCGGTCGAGTCGGTCAACCGCGTCGTCGAGCGGCTTCTCAAATCCATGGCGAAGATGTTGGAGTTGCCGTCGTCGCGCAGCAGGCTCATGATCACCTTCTGGCCATCGGGCGAGAAGCGCGGCGCGAACGTCATGCCGGGGAAGTTGCCCACCAGCTCGCGCTGGCCGGTCTCGATCTGCAGCAGGTAGACCTTCGGCTGCCCGCTCTCGTAAGACATGTAGGTGATTTCCTGCCGGTTCGGCGAGAAACGCGGCGTCAGCACGATCGCGCGGCCGTCGGAGAGGTAGCGCACATTGGCGCCGTCCTGGTCCATGATGGCGAGCCGCTTCTTGCGCGCGTTCTTGGCGCCGGATTCGTCGACGAAGACGACGCGCGTGTCGAAATAACCCTTCTCGCCGGTAATCCGCTCGTAGATGGCGTCGGCGATGATATGGGCGACGCGCCTCGTATTGGCGTCGTTGGCGAAGAACTGCTCGCCCGCCATCTGCTGACCCGCAAACGTATCCCACAGCCGATATTGCGCGCGGATGCGGCCATCGGCTTCCTTGCCGACGCTGCCCGTGACCAGCGCCTGCGCGTTGATCACCTTCCAGTCGTCGAAGCGCGGCGTGGCGTCCGGGCCTGAGATCTTTTCGATGAAAGCGCTCTTGTCGATCGGCGCGAACAGGCCGGAGCGCTTCAGGTCGGCCGTAACGATCTCCGTGATCTGCGCGCCAAGCGCATCATTGGACTGGAAATCCGTGATCGCGATCGGCAGCGGTTCGACATTGCCCTTGTTGACGTTGATCTCGACGAGGGCCCATGCCGGCGCGGCGGCGCCAACCATGGAACCCAAAGCTATAGTCGCGACCATCAGGAGCGGCTTGAGGATGAATTTCATGTCTTCTCGCTTCTCTTCGCTGATTGTGCGGAGGGCAGGCCTCAAAGGCCAAGCATTTCCCTCGGATCGAAAGTGACCTTGATCTGTGCCCAGATGTCCTGCTTTCCGGCAGGAACCTGCAGGCCGGCCATGTTGCATTTCTGGATCGCGCGCACCGCGCTTTCATCGACCTGGCGGTTTCCGCTCGACTTCTCGACGACCGGCAGTCCGTCCAGCTTGCCGGAGGCGTCGAGGTTGAACGAGATCACGGCGATGAGGTCATTCGTGGCTTCCATGCCCGCGGGGAAGGTCCAGCACCCGGCAAGCTGATCCCTCAGCGCCCCTTCCTCGGATTTCGACAGTTTTTGGCCCTGGTCCTTTTCGCCGCCCAGCGAAGCCTGCTGGGTCGAGCGCTTGGCGCCGCCGCCGGACGGCTTCTGCTTGTCGAGAAGCGCCGAAATCTCGTCGGCGTTGAACTGCTTGTCGTCCGACTTCGGCTTGGAGGAAGCCTCCTTCACCGGCTTGTCGGCGTCCTTGCGATCGGGCGCCTTGGCGCTCTCGGCCTGCGCCGGCTGCGGCTTCGGCCGCGCCTGCGGCGCGGGCGCGGAATCCGGCAGCTTGGCCTCGTCCGTCGGCTGATCCTGGGAGATTGCTTCGGCCACCGCGTCCGGCTTCACCTCTTCCTTCTGGATAGCGGCGGTCGTGTCCTTCGTCGGTGCCGGCGTCGGTTCCTTGGCCGGCGTCGGCTTGGGATCCGTCTGCTTGACGGGCTCGGGCTTGACCTCTTCCTTCGGCGCCGGGGTTGGCGCAACTTCCGTCGCCGGGATGGGCTTGGGCTTTTCCTGCGGCTTCGGCACGTCCTCGACCGCCGGCTTCTCGGTCGGTGTCGGCGCCGGCGGCGGCGCCGCTGTTTTCTCGACCGGCTTCGGCTTGGCTTCGTCCGTCACCGGCTTGTCGGTGTCGACGGTATTTTCGCCGACCTTCTGGGCATTCGGCACGACATCCGGCCGCTTGGTGGGCAGCGGCGCCGGCTTCTCATGCATCACCGACTTCTTGTCGCCCTGCAGCGTCTGCGGCACGGCCTCCATGGGCACGATGTCGACCGCCACCGACTCCACGTCGGCTGCCGGCATGGCCGGCGGCGACGACAGCGTGAACAGCCCGAAGGCCAGCGCCACCGTGTGCAAGATCACCGATGAGGTGAGACCGGTCCGCATCGCGCGTCTACTGATCCTGTTCCTGCAACGAGACCAGGCCGATATTCTTGTAACCGGCGGCCGAAATGCGGGCCATGACCTTCATCGCCGTGCCATAGTCGGTTAATTTGTCGCCGCGGATGAAGATGCGCTCGTCATAGCCGGTCTTCGAGATCGCCTGCAGCTTGGCTACGAGCTCGTCGATCGGGATTTCGGTTTCCTGCAGATAGATCTGGCCGCCGGCGTTGATCGACACGGTGATCGGCTGCGTGTCGACATTCAGCGCCTTGGCCTGCGTATCCGGCAGGTCGATCGGAACCCCGACGGTGAGCAGCGGCGCCGCGACCATGAAGATGATCAGCAGCACCAGCATCACGTCGACCATGGGTGTGACGTTGATTTCCGACATCAGGGCATGGTGACGGCCACGGCGCCTATGGCCGCGCCCGCCCCGCCCCGTGCCACCTGCGCCAACAGCAGACATCCCCATGATCGTTCCTCAGACCTTCTGCGCTACTTTTTCATCGATTTGGCGCGAGAGTATGGCGGAGAACTCGTCCGAGAACCCTTCCATGCGCACGCCGAGTTTGTTCGCGTCCGACGACAGCTTGTTGTAGGCGATGACGGCGGGAATGGCCGCGAGCAGGCCGATAGCGGTCGCCAGCAGCGCCTCGGCGATACCGGGCGCCACAACCGAAAGGCTGGTGTTTTTCGAGGCGGCGATCGCCTGGAACGAGGTCATGATGCCGATGACGGTGCCGAACAGGCCGATGAAGGGCGCGGCCGAGCCGGTGGTCGCGAGGAAGCCGAGGCGTCCTTCCAGCCTTTCCATTTCTCGGGTCAGCGCCAGGTCCATCGCCTTGTCGATGCGAGTTTGCAGCGCCAGCGGCGATTTCGCCCCCTTTTCGAAACTCTTCTTCCATTCGCGCATGGCGGCGACGAAGATCGCGCCCATGCCGGTGGTCTTGCGGTCGGCGAGCGTGCGGTAGAGATCCTCGAGCGACTGGCCCGACCAGAAAACCTGCTCGAAGCGGTTGAGCGCCAGCCGCATGCGGCTAAAGGCGACGAGCTTGTCGATGATGATCGCCCAGGTCCAGATCGAGGCGCAGAGCAGGCCGATCATGACCAGCTTGACCACCCAGCCGGCCTGCATGAACAGGGCCCATATCGACAGATGCGCGCCCGGTTCGGCGAGTGCGATGTTTTCCATGACTACTACGTCCTTAAGATTTTCCGGGCGTCGCTGGCGGCTGGCCCATGGGCATCCCTTTTGGTCCGATCGCGCGAAGCTGCGAGAAGCTTGCGGCCTAGCCCCGAATGCACCGTTTCGCGGCCTTTTCGAGGCAAATATTGGTGAAAGGAAGGCGCCCGAATTGCGCCAATCTTCGCCGATTCCTTCATGAACCGTTATGGTTAAGGATGGGTTAGGATGTAAGGCGCGGCGCATTGCCGCGCTTGGCGCGGCAACGTTCGGGGCCGACCCAGGTCGCATGCGTTGAGATTTCAGGGGCAGGCCGAGCCGGGAACGGTGGCTCCGGGAAGCGGAGCGGAGCGTAGTGAAACGCCCAAGCGCAGAAGGCCAGCGATCGCTGCCGGTCTTACCTGGATATCAGCTCGCCCCGAGGCATGAAAGCCGCGATCCATTCCTTCGGAAACCGCTTCGGCCGGCCGCTTTCGCCGACGATCGCCGCTTCGACCTTGGCCGCGACCAGCACGTCGGCGCCGCGCTTCAACTGCTGCCCCATGAAGATGCGGGCGCCGGAAATGTCGTCGGTGCGCGTGTCGATGGTTAGGATATCGTCCATGCGCGCCGGCGAGCGGAAGTCGATCTCCATGCGCCGCACCACCCACACGATGCGCTCGCCGTGCTTGCCGTCCAAAAGCTCGGTGTGGTGCACGCCGGTCAGCCTCAGATAGTCCGAGCGGCCGCGTTCGAGGAATTCGAGATAGCGCGCATGGTAGACGACGCCGGAGAAATCGGTGTCGGCATAGTAGACCCTGGCCATCAGGCGATGGCCGAAATCCGTCAGCGCCCCGGAAAGCCCGGCGCTGAGCGCCGCCGATTCACCATGATCGTCCATCGCGCTTTCCTTTTCTGGCCTGAACGGGCAGGTGTTTTCGCGCGGGAACGGGATGGCACTGTTGGGCACGATGATCAAGACCCTGATGGCGGCGCTGCTTGCGCTCGGTGCGCTGGCATTGCAGGCCGAAGCGGCTACGTTCTCGATGAAGCGCGGTCTCAATCTCGACCAGTGGGTCACCTGGCCGGCCGAGGACAAATGGGGCGACCGCCAGGCGATCCTGCCTTATCCGGAATGGCGCAAATTCCTCGAGAAGGACGACCTCGAGGCGCTCAAGAACGCCGGCCTCGACTTCCTGCGCATGCCGGTCGATCCCTCGCCCTTTCTGTCGGACCGGACCGCTGCTCTTCGCGACGACCTCTATGCCAGCGTGCTGGACTCGGCGCGCATGATCAATCGCGCCGGTCTGAAGGTGATCGTCGACCTGCATCTGATCCCCGCCGGCGGCAACCGCAAGATCGGCATGAGCGAGGTGATGCACGACTCCACCGTCTTCGATGCCTATACCGAATTGGTGCGCAAGATGGCGCGGACGCTGGCCAAGGAAGATCCGAAGCAGGTCGCGCTCGAGCTGATGAACGAGCCCACCATCGATTGCGACGAGAACGGCACCGATCTTTGGCCCGACCGCCAGAAGCGCTTGTTCGCGGCCGCGCGCGCCTCCGCCACCACGCTCACGCTGATCCTGACCGGCGGCTGCTATTCGAACGCCGAGTCGCTGGCCAGGATCGACCCCAGGGCGATCGCGGACGACAACATCATCTGGACCTTCCACTCCTACGATCCGTTCCTTTTGACACATCAGGGCGCGAGTTGGGCCGGCGACTTCATCCCCTATGTCACCGGCCTGCCCTACCCGCTTACGGCCGTTCCGAAGGCGCAGCTGGACATGACGCTGGGTACGATCCGCGACCGGATCAGGGCCGAGGCGCCGTGGGCGCGGCAGAGCGGCCTGCTTGCTTATCTCGACGAGCAAGTGGCGACGATTGACGGCCCCGAACAGCTGCTCGCCGTCATGGATGCGCCATTCACGACGGTCGAAGCCTGGGCAAAGGCCAATGGCGTCAGGCCGCAGGATATCACGCTCGGCGAATTCGGCATGATCCGCAAGGAATACGGCAACGGCTTCGTCATGCCGGCCGGCTATCGCGCGGCCTATGTGCGCGACATGATCGGCCGCGCCGAGGCGCACGGCTTTTCCTGGTCGGTGTGGAGCTACGGCGGCGCCTTCGGCGTCGTCGACGGGTTCGATGGCGAGAAGGCCGAGCCGGACGTGATGGATATGATCAGGTCGCTGCCCTGACCCCATGTCATCCAAAGATGCGCAGGGGTTTTCGGGCGACGACATGCTGAGCCCCAAAAGCGCGATGTTGGCGGGCTTCAGCCGAGATCGATCTGCAGGATCTCCGGCCGCACACCAAAGCGCACCGGCAGGATACTGAAACCGAGCCCGCCGGAAACGATCAGGTTACGGTCGTTTTCCACGACATGGCCATAGGCGAAGCGGTTGCCATAGGCCGAAGGCACGACCGGCGAATAGCCTAACACCCGCACCTGCCCGCCATGCGTGTGTCCGGACAGCGTCAGCGAAACCCGCCAAGGCACCTTCGGGAAGATGTCCGGCTCATGCGCGAGCAGGATGATCGGCTCGCTCCCTTGCACCTTGGCCAAGGTGCCGTCGAGATCGTCCAGGCCCTGGAAGCTGCCGCGTCCCTTGGCTTTGTTCGGCAGCAGCGCGAGCTGATCGGCGAGCCCGGCGATCCAGAAAGCATGCCCGTCCTTTTCCAGCCGCACGACGTCGTTTTCCAGCACTGGAATGCCGACATGCTCGAGCGCCTTGCGGGACTGGACCGGCCCGGCTTCGGCGCGCTGCGCAAAGGAATCCGTCCACCAGTCGTGGTTGCCGAGGATCGACAGCACGCCGAGCGGCGCCTTCAGCCCGGACAGTGCCTCGGCCCATTCGGCCACGCGTACCCAGCCCGTCACGAGCTTGGTTCCGGCGGTATAGTCGCCAAGCAGGACGATGAGGTCCGGCTGCAGCGCATTGGCCTCCGCGGCCAGCGAGGCAATGCGTTCCGGCGTCATCCACGGCCGGCAGGCATGGATATCTGCCAGCGCCACGACACGCAATTTGAGCCCGGCCGGCCAATGCGGCGGCGTCAGCGTGTAGCGCTTCACATGGGTCAGCAGCATCGGCTCGATGCCGACGGCATAAGCGCCAAGCGAGACCAGGCTGAAGGCCGAGCCGCCGATGAGGCGCAGAAAGCCACGTCTGGTGATCATGATTTGCCCAAGCCCTTGGGATACGTCGGTAAGCCTTAAAGACGGCAATTGCGCCCTCAGCTAGGCCGAACCGCGCAGATTCTGCGCAGACGGGCCATCGCTGGGCCAAACGGCGAACAAATCTCCGTTACTCTTCCTGGAACAGGCTGATCTGCTGCTGGGCGAGATCCTTCGGCGGATCGAGCCCGAGATGCCGCCAGGCATTGGCCGTCAGCACGCGGCCGCGCGGCGTGCGCTGGATGAAGCCCTGCTGGATGAGATAGGGCTCGATGATGTCCTCAATCGCGTCGCGCGGCTCGGATAGCCCGGCCGCGATCGTCTCGATGCCGACCGGTCCGCCGCCGAAATTGCGCGCGATCATCGACAGATAACGGCGGTCGAGCGCATCGAGGCCGAGCCCGTCGACCTCCAGCCTGGTCAGCGCCTCGTCGGCGATCTTCCTGTCGACATGGCCGTTCCCGGCGACGGAGGCGAAATCGCGCACCCGGCGCAACAGCCGGCCGGCGATGCGCGGCGTGCCGCGGGCGCGGCGCGCGATCTCCAGCGCGCCATCGTCGCCGAGCGGCATCGCGAGAATCCGGGCGCCGCGACGCACGATCTGCTCCAGCTCCTCGACCGTGTAGAAATTGAGCCGGACCGGAATGCCGAACCGGTCGCGCAGCGGATTGGTCAAAAGCCCGAGCCTGGTCGTTGCGGCGACCAGCGTGAAGCGGGCGAGATCGATCTTGACCGAACGTGCCGCCGGCCCCTCGCCGATGATGAGGTCGAGCTGGAAATCCTCCATCGCCGGATAGAGGATTTCCTCGACCGCGGGGTTGAGCCGATGGATCTCGTCGATGAAGAGCACATCGCGCTCCTCGAGATTGGTGAGCAGCGCCGCCAGATCACCGGCCTTGGCGATGACCGGACCGGACGTGGAGCGGAAATTGACGCCGAGCTCGCGCGCCATGATCTGCGCCAGCGTCGTCTTGCCGAGCCCAGGCGGACCGACGAACAGCACATGGTCGAGCGCCTCGCCGCGGCCCTTGGCGGCGTCGACGAAAACCTTGAGGTTGGCGCGCACCGCAGCCTGGCCGACGAATTCGTCCAGCGACTGCGGCCGCAGCGACTGGTCGGCATCCTCGCCGCGCTTGTCGGGGGCAATGAGGCGGGGCGAAAGGTTCATGCCGCCTTCCTTGCACATGGCCGATGGCGGAACAAGCGCTGCCTCACCGCGCCAGTTCCTTCAGGCCGAAGCGGATCAGCTTGGAGGCATCAGCGCCCTCGCCGGCCGATTTCAGCGCCGCGGCAACCGCGTTCGCCGCGATGTCGCGCGAATAACCGAGATTGACCAGCGCCGAGACCGCGTCGGTGATCGGTGCAGGTGCGACCCCTTCGCCGAGTTCCTGCTTGAGGCCGATCGTGCCGGTGGCCGCGCCCGCATAGGCCGGCGCCTTGGTGCGCAATTCGGTAACGATGCGCTCGGCCACTTTCTTGCCGACGCCGGGTGCGCGGGAAACCATGGCGATGTCGCGTAGCGCGATCGCATTGGCGAGGTCGGTCGGCGCCAGCGTCGACAGGATAGCCAGCGCCACCTTGGCGCCGACGCCCTGCACATTGTTCATTAACAGGCGGAACCATTCGCGTTCCAGCCCGGTCTGAAAGCCGTAGAGCCGGATCATGTCCTCGCGCACATAGGTCTCGATGAACAGCACCACCGCCTCGCCGGGCGACGGCAGCGACGCCAGCGTGCGCGCCGAGCAATGGGCGACATAGCCGACGCCGTGCACGTCGATGAGGCAGGAATCCTCGTCGATCTCGTCCAGCGTGCCCTTCAGTTTGCCGATCATGGCCTGGCCTTCATGGATGCGTTTCCGGAGAGACGATCTCGAGGTGGGGGAAATAGGTGCGATAGCGAGGAGCGTCGCGCGTCAATAGGCGGTGACCAGCAACGGCCGCATGGGCACCAATGAAAAAATCCGGCAAGGTCCGCTCTCGAACACCGCCGGCCCGCCGATAACGGGAATGCGCCACCCCAGCCAAGAATGCGGCTTCCCAGGGCAAAAACTCACGATCCATTTCAAGTCTCTCGGCTGCTTTCCTCAGCATTGCTTCGGAAGCAACCAGAGGAGCAAGCTCGGACCAGACAATGCTGTTGATGATCAAAGCACCATCGCGCCGGCAGGAGATGATCGCGGCCGAAGACCACTCCGTCAGCGGCCCTGCAGGACCCCAGACATCAATGAGCACGCTTGTGTCAATCAACGTCGAGATTTTCACGCGGCCCCCTCAACCACTCCATATACTCATCCGTCGTCATGCCGCCCAAATCCAGCGTCCCCTCCATCTTGTCGAGGACCTCTTTGAATTTACGGGCAGCTTCCTCCTCCGAAATGTTTTCGTTGACGGCGACAAGCCGGGCGCCCTCGTCCGTAGCCACGAACTGGACCTCCGAGCCCGGGCCTATGCCCAAGTGGTCCCTTATTTGTTTGGGGATCGTGACTTGCCCTTTGGTGGTCACACGCACGGTATTACCTCCGAGGTATTACTTATCCCACAAATGAGAACAAGTCAAGAACAAGCCTATCCCGCCACCGCCATCCGGTAAGCGATGCTTTGGCGGTGATGCGCATGGCAGATGGCGATGGCCAACGCGTCGGCGGCATCGTCCGTATCGAAGATGGCCTTCGGCATCAGCACCTTCACCATCATGTGAATCTGCTTCTTCTCCCCGTGACCGACGCCGATAACCGCTTTCTTAACGGCGTTGGGAGCGTATTCGGCGACCACCAGACCGGCGCGCGCCGGCACCAGCATGGCGATGCCGCGCGCCTGGCCGAGCTTCAGCGTCGCCGTCGCATCCTTGTTGACGAAGGTCTGCTCGACCGCCGCCTCATGCGGCATCGCCTGATGCAGGATTTCGGCCAGCCCGTCGTGCAATTGGCAGAGCCGTGTCGCCAGCGGCGCCTTGTCGTCCGAACGCACGGTGCCGGACGCGACGAAGCGCAGCGAATTGCCGAGGCTATCGACGATGCCCCAGCCGGTGCGCCTCAAGCCCGGATCGATGCCGATGATGCGAATCGCTTCCCCCATGGCGTCAAGTCTAGCCGTGGCGGCAAGCGATGCCAGTGAAATGTGAACAAACCAGAAACAATCGCGATCATTGGGCCGGAGTGTCCAATCTCGAACCTAGTTCGTCACGCGACGGATGGTTTTTGACAGCCGCGTGAGAAATGCCGGCCTGGACGAGGCGACCAGTTTCCATGCCAGGACTGCATTGCCCATGCGCCGCGGGAGGATACCGATGCAAAGGAACCAGGCTGCCAGGGCAGCCCGCCGCCGCCAGGATGCTTTCATTTCCAGACTGGCGACGGCGCCGGCTCTTGCCAGTCCCAGCCGGGAGTCGGTCGCAACTGGATGTTGTGGCTCGTCGACACAGAGCGAAGCCAGTCGCTCTTCCAGATGAATCGGATCGTGAAGGCCGGCATCCGGCAGCACTGTCAAACCGATCTCGGCCGCCCGGTCGGACAAAGCTTCAAGACGCCGGAAATCATGCTGCACGCGCCAACGCGCTCGCTCGGCAAGCTTTCCGGCAAAGACAGAATGGTTGGAACCGTGGATACGGTAGGCGCCAAGGCAGGTGTCGATGGATTTCACCTCTCCGTGCAGCGGCGCGAGCGTCGCGAGATAGCCATCAGCGCCTTGCCGGAAATCGCGTTCCGGCATCGGCATTATGGTTTCCAGCGCCGCACGGTCAAACGCCAACCCGCTTGTCACGGTCGTACGGTACCGCCCCTTGCGCAACAATTCAGGGACGACGTCGCCTGAATCGAACGGCTGTTCCGGGGGTGGAAAAACATCCTTGATACGCTGGTCCTCATCAACGAGATGCAATCTGAATTGCGCCTGCGCGACGGCCTCGTCCCACTCGCCCAGCACCTCCGAGATGGCGTTCGGATAGAGATAATCGTCGGCGTCGAGGAAAAGAACGATCTCCCCGGTGCTCGCCTCGAACCCGGTATTGAAGGCAGCAGCATGCCCGCCATTCCTGCGCCTCAAGCACGGGCGGATTTTGTCGCCGTAGGATTCGATGACGGCCGCCGAAGCATCCGTCGATGCGTCGTCGACGACCACGACCTCGACATTTCCGTGGTCCTGTTCCAACGCGCTGTCGATGGCGCGTCCTAAAAACTGTTCGTAGTTATAATTCGGGATGATGATCGATACCGGGGTGCGGTCCAATGATGAATGCACGGGATCAAGCCTCGCAATTTGCCTTGGTCACAGTGGCGGTGATTTGGTGCAAAACCGGGTTGAGCCGGTCGCGGCGGATGGCTTCCCCGCGAACTAGGGTGCCATCGCTTCGAGGCAAGAGGATGATTGTTTTCGCGAGGCCGGCATGACCTTCAACGCGATGACGAGATCAAAGAACGACGGGGGGATCGCTCGGCTTGCGGCCAAAATCGCGGCTCGCAACATCGCGGCTCGATTGAGGGGGATGCCGGTTCCTGCGCGACGCTATCGCAGCGTCTGTTGCAACGCGGCTTCAGCCGCGGCCAAAGGCCGTATTCAAGAGACTGATCTGGTCGGAAACCGGGTTGGCCCTGCGGCCAGACGTCTGCGTGTCGTTGACGACGTCGCCGTAGATTTCCTCGTCCATGCGCCGCACCAGCGCCTGCAGGCGCAGCGAGCGCGTGACGAGTTCCAGAAATTCCTTCGGCAGTTCGGCCCAACCGAGCGCCTCGTCATGCGCGGAAGCGGTGTCGAGCCGCACCTTGGACTTCTCCGAGGCCACCTGGTCGCGCGTCATCTCGCCGGAATTCGCCGCACGCTGCAACAGCAGCCAGGAGGCAACCTGCATCAGCCGGGTGGTGAGCCGCATCGATTCGGCAGCGTAAAGCGTCGCCGCAGTGCGCGACAGTTTCTTGGCTTCGAGCCTGCCCTTGCCATCGAGATATTCGGCGGCCTGTTCGACCAGCCCCATGCCTTCCTGGTAGAGCGGCTTAAAGGATTGGGAGAAAACCCGGCGCTCCGCCAGCTTGATGGTTTTCGCGCTGCCCTTCGAAGGCTCGTTCATCGATACGCCCCTGCACTGCCGCCAGCCGATTCGGTCATCCTTGCCGACGCGGCCCGCACCCTAAATGACTGAGGCTTGAAAATGCGCTTCGATGCCCTTGAAGGCAAGCGCATGTTTAACAAACGGTTAACGGCGGTAGCCTTCCGGCCGGCCTACCGCGGACAAAAAAAAGAGCCGCGGATAAGGCGGCTCTCAGGAGTTTAACAGGGAGGCGTCAAACAAAGTGGCTCCAACCACTCGGTAAGAATCCAGCAAAACTGGATGCGCGATAGTAAACGCCCGTAAAGCTTAACGAACCCTTAACGCGGCGCCGATTTTTCAACCTAACGCGCTTTCCTGTGCCGGAACAGGACAGCCGACTTCGCCGTCGGGGATCGACTGAGAGCCGGATTTTCGTACCCCGATCGCTGCCGCCGAAACACGCCGGCTGCTGCCGCGGCATCGTTCTGAAACAAGCGCCACGCAAAAGGCCGCTCCTCCCGAGCGGCGCGCAAATCCGCGCCGCCGCAAACCAGGCAAGATATCCAGGAGCAAACCATGGATTGGTATTCGATCGTCAAATTCTTCCACATTGTTTCGGCCGTTTTGTGGGTCGGCGGCGGCTTCGTGCTGTTCCTGCTCGGTGTGCTGGCCGAGCGCGCCGGCAACATCGAGGACAAGCTGCAGGCCATTCGCGCCAGCGGACAGCTCGGCGGCAAATTCTTCGCGCCGATGTCGATGCTGACGCTGGTCTTCGGCCTCATCATGTGCGGCTTCTGGGTCGGCTTTGGCGACCTGTGGATCGTCATCGGCCTCGTCGGCTATGCCACGACCTTCTCGATCGGCATGCTGGTCTTCAAACCGACCGGCGAGCGCATGGGCGCCATGATCGCCAACGAAGGCGTGACGCCAGTCGCTCTCGCCAGCGGCCAGCGCATGATGAACTGGGCGCGCCTCGATTATGCGGTGATGCTGGTCATCATCGCCGACATGGTGCTGAAGCCCACTTTGCACGACATCGGCATTCTCGCCGGCATGGTCACGGTCATCGCCCTCGGCGCCGCGCTGGCCTTCGGCGGCAGCCGCCAGATGGTGCCGAGCGCTGCCTGAGCCTTTACCTGGGGAGGGGTGGCCTGGCCGGCCACCCTCACATCAGACCGGCGATGCCATCCCACAGCAGCTTGACGGCGACCACCGCAACGGTGGCGTAGGTGAATGGATAGAAGACGTCCGGCCGCATGCGGCGCACCAGCCAGGCGCCGGCAATGGTCGAAAGCGGCGCCAACGGCATCAGCGCCGCCGATGCCGTCAGGTTGGTGGTGTCGAACTGGCCAAGCGCGAAATAGGGAATGAGTTTCAGCGCATTGGTGGCGGCAAAGAAGATTGCCGCCGTCCCCGAAAGCACTTTCGGGTCGAGCCTGATCGGCAGCGCATAGACCTGGAAAGGTGGGCCGCCGACATGGGCGACGAAACTGGTGAAGCCGGCGACCGCGCCCCAGAAGGCAGCCGCGATGCGGTTCGGCTCCGCCGCATGATCGGCGCCATGGCGGAACTGCAGGTAGAGCCAGCGCAACACGAAGACCAGCGCGACGGCGCCGACGATCAGCCGCACCATCTCCTCGGTCACCAAAGCCGCGGTCAGCCAGCCGAGCCCGATGCCGATGACGGCGCCGGGCATCATGTCGACCAGCATCTTGCGGTCGTAGACGCCCCACCAGGTCCACACCGAGACGATGTCCATCAGGCACAGGATCGGCAGCAGGATGGCGGCCGCCTGAACCGGCGGGATGGTCAGCGCCATCAACGGCACGCCGACGAAGCCGACAGCGCCACCGAAGCCGCCTTTCGACAGGCCGACAAGGATGACCGCCGGAATGGCGGCGGCATAGAACCACGGATCGCTGAGCAGGCCTGACATCGGCAGAGGAAAGTTGAAGAAGGCGGGAATCCAGCCATAGCGCAGAATACCGCCGTCGGGATAGTCATTAATGCCGGCATCCGCTATTGCCGGCCCAACATCGACGCCAAACGCCGACGATCGGTCGCGCCGCAAAGGATCGTCAGTCGGCCGGCTCGCTGTCTTCGAGGTGTGGGAATGAGCGCCATCAGTATTCGCGGGGCACGCCAGGCGGACGTTGCGGCAATCGTCACGATGCTTGCCGACGACGCGCTCGGCCAGACGCGTGAGGACGCCAACCTGCCGCTGTCGCAGGCCTATCTGGACGCTTTCGCGGCGATAGACAGCGATCCGAACCAGTTCCTCGCGGTGATGACCGACGGCGACGACGTCATCGGCACGCTGCAGATCACTTTTGTCGCCGGACTATCGCTACGCGGTGCCCGGCGCGGCCAGATCGAAGCCGTGCGCGTTGCGGCGCACCGGCGCGGCGAAGGCTTGGGGCAGCGCCTGTTCGAATGGGCGATCGACAAATGCCGCGAGCGCGGCTGCCGAATCGTCCAACTGACCACCAACAAGAGCCGGCTCGATGCGCACCGCTTCTATGAGCGGCTCGGCTTCAAGGCCAGCCACGTCGGCTACAAGCTTGAGCTCTAAGGCCAGCGTCCCGCCGCCCACCGCCGCGCCTGGACCAGCAGGAACATCGGCCGCTCGACGATGCTTAAGCCGTCGACCTCGGGCAGCATGGCGCGTAGCGCCGGCCACTCGGGGCGCGCCGTCCAAGCCCTCGACCGAGCGGCCGAGCCGGCTATAGCCTTCGAAGAAATCCGGGCGGTCGTAGATATTCTGCGCCATGGGCCTGTCCTGCTCTTGCCGGCATATCTAGCGGCCTCCCGTGGGCTTCCGCGCCATTTGCGAAGCTCGAATGGGCAGCGCAAGCAGAGGCCTCGGTTAAGCATTTTGGTCTTGGCCCGGCACGGCCGCTGTTCAAGCCAGGCGCTTTGCTCTATGCCGCAATGCAACCATCTTCGCCCGGCATAGGCGAAACCGGGATCGAAGACCAATGAACGAAGCAACCCCGCCCAACCGCTGCCGTATCGTGCTGATCGCGCCGCCGCTCGTGCCGGCGGAGCATATCTGCGCGGCATTCGAGGGTGGCGACATCGCTTCGCTGATCCTGCCCGACAACGGCATGGACGATGCCTCCCTCCAGGCCTTCGCCGAAAGGATTGTGCCGATCGCGCAAAGCGCCGGCATCGCCGTGATCATCGCCGGCGACAGCCGCATCGCCGGGCGCGTCCAAGCCGACGGCATCCATGTCGAAGTGAAACCCCGCGAGCTGGCCGAGACGATCGAACGCCTGGCCGGCAAGATGATGGTCGGCGTCGGCGGCGCCAAGACACGCGATGAGGCGCTGGAGCTAGGCGAGCAGCGGCCCGATTACATGTTCTTCGGCCGCTTCGGCTATGACAACAAGCCGGAGCCGCACCACCGCAACCTCGCCCTCGGCGAATGGTGGGCGGAAATGATTTCGATCCCCTGCATCGTCATGGCCGGCTCCGAGCTTGCGTCCGTCGAGACGGTGGCCGCGACCGGCGCCGAGTTCGTCGCGCTTTCCAGCGCCGTCTTTGCCGACGGGCGCGACCCGCGGGCGGCGATTGCCACCGCCAACGCGCTGCTCGATGAAACCGCGCCGCGTTTCGAGGGCTGACGTGCGCCTTTGTGTAGTTCTACTGGCCGTCCTGGCCGGCTTGATCGCCGAAGTGGCGGTCGCGGCCGAAACCGTGCCGCTGCCGCAACCCCGTCCCGACACGATCGTGCCGGACAAGGACGCGCCGGCTATTAGCAATTCGGGCATTGGCACGCCGGATCCAGGCAGGCCGGATGCGGGCCAGCCAACCGCCGGCACGCATGTCGACAAGCCGATCCAAAACACCTTGCCGCAGCCGGCGACCATGACGCCGCCGTCGGCCGACGCCGTCAATCCCGACCGCTTCGGCGCCAAGCAGCCGGACGCCGCCTACGGCGCCTTCCAGCGCGGGCTCTACAAGACCGCCTACAACCTTGCCTTGGAGCGCGCCAAGAACGGCGATCCGGCGGCCGAGACGCTCGTCGCCGAAATCCTGTCGCGTGGGCTTGGGATGCCGCTCAACGCCGCCGAGGCCGCCAAATGGTATGCGCTGGCCGCCGAGCAGGGCGTGCCGGAAGCGCAGTTCCAGTACGCCCTGATGCTGCTCGACGGCCGCTATGTGAAGAAGGACCAAAAGGGCGCTTTCGCGCTGATGCAGGCCGCGGCCGAGGCCGGCAACCGGCTCGCCCAGTTCAACTTCGCGCAGTTGCTGGTCCAGCAGGAACCGGGCGATGCCGGCCTCGTGAAGGCCGCCGTCTACTACGAGCGCGCGGCCGCCACCGGCCTGGCCGATGCGCAATATGCGATGGCGCAGCTCTATGCCAATGGCGCCGGCGGCAAGCCCCACGACGACGCCCAGGCACGCCTTCTTCTGGCGCAGGCCGCCAGACAGAACTTCGACACCGCGCAGATCGACCTCGCCGCCTGGATGATCGAAGGGCGCGGCGGCGGGCGCGACCTGAAATCGGGCTTTGCCTGGATGAAGCGGGCGGCGGAAGGCGGCAACGTCGCCGCCCAGAACCGTCTCGCCAAGCTCTATATGGGCGGCATCGGCACCGACCCGGACCTGATCATGGCCGGAGCCTGGTATATCGTCGCCCGCCGCGCCGGGCTGATCGACCCGCAGATGGACGATTTCCTGCAGGGCCTCGACGACGACCAGACCAAGCAGGCGCTGCAGAAGGCAAACCGCCTGCCCTGAGCCCTGGGTCACTGCATATGGTCGAGCACGACCTTGCCGAATGGCGAGCCGTGCTCGAGATATCGAAGCGCCTCCGCCGCTTTCTGCCAGGGAAACACTGTGTCGATCACCGGCCGCAGGCCGTTGACGGCTATGGCCCGGTTCATCGCCTCAAAGGACTCGCGTGATCCGACCGGTATGCCGCGCGCCCTCACCTGGCGGCGGAAGATATCGAGCGGGTTGATCGACCCCTCGCTGCCGCCGAGATAGCCGATGACATTGATTTGCGCGCAGCGCGCCGCCGCCTTGAGCGACTGCGCAAAACTCTGTGGCCCGCCGACCTCCATGATGTGGTCGGCACCGCGCTCGCCGGTCAGCGCCAGCACCACCGACGCCCAATCCGGATTGTCGCGATAGTTGATGCCATCATGCGCGCCGAGTTCCTTCGCCCGGGCGAGTTTCTCGTCGCTGCTCGAAGTGATCATGACGCGCGCGCCAGCTGCCCTGGCGAATTGGAGGGCAAACATCGAGACGCCGCCGGTGCCAAGGCTGAGCACAGTCTCGCCGGGCTTCAGATTGCCTTCGGTGAACAGCGCATGCCAGGCGGTGACGCCGGCGCAGGCCAGCGTCGCCGCCTCGACGTCGCTGAGATGCGCAGGCGCCAGGACCGCCGCTTGCTCGTCCAGCCGGGCAAACTCGCTGAGCATGCCGTCGACCGGGCCGCCGCGCTGGTAGGAGGCCTCGGCCATGACGAAGCTGCCGCCTACCCAGCGCTGCCAGAAGGTGCCGCAGACGCGGTCGCCGACCGTGAACCGGCTCACCCCCGCGCCGACAGCCACCACCTCACCGACGCCGTCGGAGAGCAGCACCAGCGGCAAAGTGAAATTCGTGTGGTAGCTGCCGCGTGCGATTTCGACGTCGCGATAGTTGACCGCGCTTGCCTTGACCCTGACGAGGATTTCCTGACCGCCCGGCTCCGGCATCGGCCGCTCGACCAATCTGAGGTTTTCGATGCCGCCGGGAGCCTGCAATTCGATCGCGCGCATTTGGCTTTCCTTCGACTGAGTGCGTTGAAGGAAAAAATCGCTTGCGCCGCTTTGGATTTCAAATTCATAATAGTCAGAATGATTATGCGCGTCACACATGCTTGAGGAATTGCGCACCCTGGTCCTCTTCGCCGAGGAGGGCTCGATCCAGAAGGTGGCGCAGCGCCTGCCGCTTACGCAGCCTGCCGTGACGCGCCAGATGCAGCGGCTGGAAGACGCGCTCGGCACGACGCTGCTCGATCGCCGGCAAAAGCCACCTCGACTGACCGCTGCGGGGGTTGAGGTGTTGGCGCAGGCAAGGAACATCCTGGCATCGGTCGAGGCGCTGAAATCCTTTGCGGCGGATGCCGAGCCGCATGGCGTGCTTCGCATCGGCTTGGCGCACGGCCTGTCCGACACCAGCGTTGCAAGCGCCATTGCCGGGGCGGCCGTCGCGTTTCCAAAAGTCTCATTGCGCATCAGGACTGCCTGGAGCGTCGAATTGATCGAGCAGTTCGGGCGCGGCCAACTCGACATGGCGATCGCGTTACGGGCGATCGGTGATCAGGACAACGACGCCGTCGTCGCCACGGAACGCCTTGGCATCGTGGGACGGACCGGCTTCATCGCCGATGCGAAGGACGCTGTTCTCGCCGACATGCCCTGGGTGCTCAGCCCCGAGCCTTGCGACGCGCGCCAGAAGCTTCGGTCCGCCTTGGGCGACGACCGGCAACGCTTGTTTGTTGCCGCCGAGATCCAGGATCCTGCCATGCAGATGGAATGGGTGCGCCGAGGACATGGCCTCGGCCTGGCGCCGCTGCGGCTCCTGGCGCGATCGCTTCCGAACGGCGTCGAACGTATCGATATCGGAGATCTTGACCTTACGATGCAGGTCGTGGCCCTGCGCTCGCCACACCTCAACCGGCTGGCAAAGGTAGCGGACGCCATTGCCGCTGCGGTTGGCGAGGTCATCGGCGACGACGGCTGATCTCCGGTCGCGGCGCGGGGCCGCTCCGGCCATCCCTTGCCTCTCCAGGCAATTTGTGGTCTTGGGAACGCCAAAGCGCGACCCGCGCCAGAAAATCTCACTCGGATCAGTTCATAATGGCCAAGATCAGTGGCAACGAAATCCGTCCCGGCTATGTCATCGAGCACGATGGCGGGCTGTGGGTGGCGGTCAAGACCAATACCGTCAAGCCAGGCAAGGGCGGCGCCTACAACCAGGTCGAATTGAAGAACCTGATCAACGGCACCAAGCTCAACGAGCGTTTCCGCTCGGCCGAAACCGTCGAGCAGATCCGGCTCGACCTGAAGGACTTCTCCTTCCTTTACGAGCAGGGCGAGGCGCTGGTGTTCATGGACACCGAAAGCTACGAGCAGCTCGAGCTGGCCAAGGACTTCGTCGGCGAGCGCGCCGCCTTCCTGCAGGACGGCATGATGGTGACGGTGCAGCTTTATGAGGAACGGCCGATCGGCATTTCGCTGCCCGACCAGGTGACGCTGACCATAACCGAGGCCGACCCCGTGGTAAGGGGCCAGACGGCCGCCTCCTCCTACAAGCCGGCGGTGCTGGAGAACGGCATCCGCGTGCTCGTGCCGCCCTTCATCTCGGCCGGCGAGCGTATCATCGTCGACACCAACGAAATCACCTACGTACGCCGCGCCGACTGAGGCATGATCCCCGAAAGTTGCAGGCTTTTCGGAGAAGGTCACACTTCAAAGCAAGGTTTAGACAGCCAAAAAGCAGGAAGAAAAAATGGCGCGTTCCGCTCTCCTCAACGTCATGGTCCAGGCCGCGATGAAGGCCGGCCGGTCGCTGTCGCGCGACTTCGGCGAAGTGCAGAACCTGCAGGTTTCGATGAAGGGCCCTGGCGATTATGTCAGCCAGGCCGACCGCAAGGCGGAAGAGATCGTCTTTGCCGAGCTTTCCAAGGCGCGGCCGGGCTATGCTTTCCTGATGGAGGAGCGCGGCGCCGTCGAAGGCGAGGACGCCCAGCATCGCTGGCTCGTCGACCCGCTCGACGGCACCACCAACTTCCTGCACGGCATTCCGATCTTTTCGGTCTCGATCGCGCTCGAGCGGCAGGGCCAGATCGTCGCCGGCGTCGTCTACAACCCGGCGATGGACGAGCTCTACACGGCCGAGCGCGGCGGCGGCGCCTTCATGAACGATCGCCGGCTGCGCGTTGCCGGGCGCGCCAAGCTGACCGATGCGGTGATCGGCTGCGGCGTGCCGCATCTCGGCCGCGGCCAGCACGGCAATTTCCTGATCGAGCTGCGCAACGTCATGGCGGAAGTCTCCGGCGTTCGCCGTCTTGGCTCAGCCGCGCTTGATCTTGCCTATGTCGCGGCCGGACGCATGGACGGTTTCTGGGAAACCGGCCTGTCGTCCTGGGATATCGCCGCCGGCCTCCTGCTGGTGCGCGAAGCCGGTGGGTTCGTCTCCGACATGGATGGCGGACAGGACATGCTCGACAGCGGCGAAGTCGTCGCCGGCAACGAGCTCATCCAGCGCGCCCTGCTCAAGGCCGTGAAGAAGCCGCTGGCGTCGCGCTGACAGCAAGGCGCGCCGAAGCGCAAATCAAGTGCTGCAGCGTGCTTCGCGCGTCGAAAAGACGCGGCGACGCAGTCGCAAAACCGCAACCGAAGCTTGAAATACTGATCCGCAACTGCCCAGATTAGGGGTTCCAGGATCATTCATGAACGACGCGCGGCCAGATACAAAGCTTGAGATCCCCTTCGTGGGGCGCTGGCATTATTCGCGCGCCGAGATGATTGCCGACGGTATCGTCCATGCCGTAGGCATCGTGCTGGCGATCGCGGCCGGCTCGGCTTTCCTGGCGCTCGCCGCATTTCATTCCGGCCCGGGCGAGTATGTCGCTGCGGTGTTCTATGTCGTCTCGCTGCTCACCGTGCTCTCGGTTTCGCTGGCTTATAATCTGTGGCCGGTCTCGTGGCCGGCGAAGTGGATCCTGCGCCGCTTCGATCATGCCGCGATCTATCTGCTGATCGCCGCCACCTACACGCCCTTCCTCGCCCAGCTCCAAAACGCGCTGTTGGCGCTGCCGATGATCGTTGTCGTGTGGAGCGCCGCGGCAGCCGGCATCGCCATCAAGATGTTCCTGCCCGGCCGCTACGACCGGCTGGCCATCGTCTTCTACCTCGCCATCGGCTGGAGCGGCGTGGTGCTGGCCGGACCGCTGGTCGAGACGCTGCCGACGACATCGGTCGCTCTGCTTATCGCCGGCGGCATCGTCTATTCCTGCGGCGTCATCTTCTTCGCCTGGAAAGGCCTGCGCTTCCACAACGCCGTCTGGCACGGCTTCGTCGTCGCCGGCGCCGGCTTGCACCTCGCCGCCATGGTCGACTGTCTGGTCGTCAACCGGTTCTGATACGGCTTTCGGCGCTACTTGCTTTAGGCGCGGGCGATATTGCCAAGCGCCATTCAATTTGGTCACAATTCCGTTTAGAGTCGCGGCAATTCTGCGGCGGTGGCATCGGAAACGGGGCACGAATGGCTTTTCTCAGATCCTTCGGCAGGCGGTCGGACGTCCTGGTCTATGATCCGCACAAGCTGTCGAGCCCGCAGGTGTTCCTGCTCACCATGGTGATCTTCCTGATCATCGTCGCTTTCATCGCCGCAATCCTCACCCGCCAAATCTCGAGCGCCTTCTCCAGCAATCCCGGTCTCAACGGATTGATCGTCGGCGTGCTCGCCGTCGGCATCCTGCTGGCCTTCGTCCAGGTCGGGCGGCTGTTCCGCGAGGTGCGCTGGGTCAATTCCTTCCGCGCCGGCTCCGAAACCACCGAGCCGGTGCTGCTGGCGCCAATGAAGGCGATGATCGGCCGCTCGTCCACGGTGGCCTTCTCGACCTCTTCGATGCGCACGATGCTCGATTCCATCGCCACCCGCCTCGACGAAACCCGCGACACCTCGCGCTACCTGGTTGGCCTCCTGGTGTTCCTCGGCCTGCTCGGCACCTTCTGGGGCTTGCTCAACACCATCGCCTCGATCCGCGAGACGATCGAGGCGCTGGACCCGGGCACGGGCGATGCAGCGGCCGTCCTCGATGCGCTGAAGCAGGGGCTGTCGGCGCCGTTGGCCGGCATGGGCACCGCCTTCTCCTCCTCGCTGTTCGGCCTTTCCGGCTCGCTGGTGCTCGGCTTCCTCGACTTGCAGGCCGGCCGCGCCCAGACCCGCTTCTACACCGAGCTGGAAAACTGGCTGTCATCGGTCACCGATCTGTCGTCCGATATTGTCGTCTCCGACACGTCGAAGGCCGCCGAATCCTCGGAGGACATCCGGCTGCTGTCGGAGCGGCTGCGCAGCCTGCAGGAGAATGGCGGCGGCTCCAATCCGCGCGTCGCCACTGCCATGGCCAATCTTGCCGACGGCATCTCGGGGCTGGTCAAGAACATGCGCTCCGAGCAGCAGATCATGCGCGACTGGGTCGAAGCCCAGTCCGACGAGCAGAAGGCCATGCGCAACACGCTGGAAAAGATCGCCGACGCGCTGAAGAAGCAAGGGGTCCACTGACGTGGCGCTGGCAAGACGGCGCACCGACCGCCGCATCGACTACTGGCCGGGCTTCGTCGACGCGCTGTCGACGCTGCTGCTGGCGATCATGTTCCTGCTCACCGTCTTCGTGCTGGCGCAGTTTCTGCTCAGCCGCGAGATCTCCGGCAAGGACACGGTGCTCAACCGCCTCAACTCGCAGATCAACGAACTGACCCAGTTGCTAGCGCTGGAGCGCTCGAACAGCCAGGACAAGGAAGATACGCTCGCCAATCTGCAGGCTTCGCTGGCGGCCACGGAAGCCGAAAAGAGCCGCCTCGAGCAATTGCTTGCACAGGGCGCTGGCGCCGGCGACGCGGCCAACAAGCGCGCCGACGCGCTGTCCGGCGAGCTCAGCAACCAGCGCCAGATCAGCCAGCAGGCGCTGAGCCAGGTCGAGATCCTCAACCAGCAGATCGCGGCACTTCGCAAGCAGATCGGCGCGCTGGAAGACGCGCTCAACGTGTCGGAACAGCGCGACCGCGATTCCAACACCAAGATCGCCGATCTCGGCCGGCGCCTCAACGTAGCACTTGCGCAGCGCGTCCAGGAACTCAACCGCTACCGCTCCGACTTCTTCGGCCGCCTGCGCGAAATTCTCGCCGACCGCGAGAACATCCGTATCGTCGGCGACCGTTTCGTCTTCCAGTCGGAGGTGCTGTTTCCGACCGGCTCCGACGTGATCAACGATGCCGGCAAGATCGAGATGAAGAAGCTCGCCGACGCCATCATCGAATTGCAAAAGGAAATTCCGCCGGAGATCAGCTGGGTGCTGCGCGTCGATGGCCATACCGACAACAAGCCGCTGTCCGGCACCGGCCGCTATCGCGACAATTGGGAATTGTCGACTGCGCGGGCGACTTCCGTCGTGAAGTTCCTGATCGAAAACGGCGTGCCAGCCAACCGGCTGGTGGCCGCCGGTTTCGGCGAGTTCCAGCCGCTCGATCCCGCCGACACCGACGAGGCACGCAGCAAGAACCGCCGTATTGAACTGAAGCTCACCGAACGGTGATCCATTATCACGTAAAGTCACGGGAAGTTGTTTGTCGGCTCAATACTTAGAGCGCTGAGTTCCGGCAGCAAGGCCTGAAAACATTATCTTTTTTTAATTACACACGGCGAAACAACACTCCTATTTTGCTGCGCAGGGCCGGGGACCGCCGGCGATGCTTCCCATCGCGACGCGACGGAACCGGACGGCCCAGAAAGTCGGAAGGTCAAGCGGCACGGCCGCTTCCTTCCCTGGCAGGAGGATGCGCCGCCATGCGCGCTTCAACATCTCTCAAGACGGTAACGCTCGCCGCAGTTCTGATCGCGGCTCCGCTCGCCGGCGCCTACGCGGCCGGACACCACAAGGGGCTTCTCGACGCGACCGCTCCAACCGATTTTACCGGCCCGCGTGTGACCGGTCTGATCGATCAGGTCCGGGGCGTGGATCAGGGCATCACCGACGCCCGCGAGGCGAACAGCATCTCGGCTTCCGAAGCGCAGCAACTGCATATGAGTGCCTCGCATATCAGCCAGGCCGCGGAACATGTCGCCGCCTCGGATCACGGCAGGATACCGTCCGCGCAATATCATGAACTGTTGCGGAGGCTCGACAACGTCGACCAGAGGCTGATGAACGACACCGGCAGCGGCTTCATGATGGGCGACGGCTCCGACGGCGGAAATTACCCGAACGGCTAGAGCATTTGCTCCGAGCAAAGAGGAAGGGACCACCTGGCGCCCGCGGGACCTGGCCCCGAGGGCGTCCTTTTTCGATCACGTCCTGCTCGATCACAGACCGAGCAGGAGCGCGACGATGGCGAGCACCGCCGGCGCCGTCTGGATGTATAGGATCTTGCGGCCGACGGTCGCCGCGCCGTAGAGGCCGGCGATAGCGACGCAGAGCAGGAAGAACATCTTGATCTGAAACCCGGCGGCGCCGAGATAGAGACCCCAGATCAGGCCCGCGGCGAGAAAGCCGTTATAGAGCCCCTGGTTGGCGGCGAGCACCCTCGAAGCGCTGGCGAATTCAGGCGCCAGCTTGAACGCCTTGTGGCCGCGCGGCGTGTCCCACAGCACCATCTCCAGATAGACGATATAGCAATGGATCAGCGCCACCAGCCCGACCAGGATATTGCCGATCATTTATCCCCTCCTGTCGATTGACCGGAGCATTGATCACGCCCCGCCACCCACTGGCAAGACAGCTTGACGACTGGTCGGTCAGGGTTGCCAAGCTCGATGGCTTGGTATCTTTTCGCGCCAGCCAACCTGCACGCTGGGACCCATCATGTCTTTTCAGAAACTCGACGAACTCGGCCACAAGCTCGAAGCGCTGGAGCACGCGCTGGCCATCCTCGGCGCCGACGAGGCGACGCACATGGCCGTCGGCGGCGGCGAGAAGCGCGCCGAGGCGATGTCTTCACTTGCCGGCATGCTGCATCGCCAGGCGACCGCTCCCGGGATCGGCGACTGGATCGCGGCCGCCGAAGTCGAGCCGCTTAGCGAGGAGCAGCAGGCGGCGGTCAGGGAACTCAAACAGCAATACACCAACCTCACCTGCCTGCCGGTCGAATTCGTCGAGCGGCAGACGGTGGCGCGCATGCGTTCCGAGCAGCTCTGGCGCGACCTGCGCGCCAAGAACGACTGGGCGGGCTTCCTGCCGGCGCTGGAAGGCGTCGTCACCCTGGTGCGCGAGGAAGCGGCCTTGCGCGCCGAGGCACTCGGCCTCGCCCCCTATGACGCCCTGATGGAGCAGTATGATCCCGGCAACCGCGCCGCCGACATCACGCCGGTGTTCACCGAGCTGAAGGGCTTTCTCAAGGATTTCCTGCCGCACGCGCTGGCGGTGCAGGATGAGCGGCTGGCGAAGCATCCCCTGAAGCCGCTCTCCGGCAGTTATGCTATCGATCGCCAGCGCGAGCTTGGCCTTGCGATGATGGCGGCCGTCGGCTTCGACCTCACCCATGGCTCGCTCTCGGTGTCGCATCATCCCTTCTGCGGTGGCGTGCCGACGGATGTGCGCATCACCACCCGCTACAAGACCTCCGATTTCCTGTCGGCGCTGATGGGCGTGCTGCACGAGACCGGCCATGCGCTCTACGAGCAGAACCTGCCGAAAGCCTGGTCGCACTGGCCGCTCGGCAAGGCGCGCGGCATGGCCGTGCATGAGAGCCAGAGCCTGTTCGTCGAAAAGCAGATCGGCCGTAATCCCGCCTTCTGGCGCTGGGCGCTGCCGGTGGTCGAAAAGCATCTCGGCGAAGCCTGGTCGCTCGACGACATCCTGCCGCATGTCCACCAGGTGCAACGCGGCTTGATCCGCGTCGACGCCGACGAGGTCACCTATCCGCTGCATGTCATCCTGCGCTACGAGCTCGAGCAGGAGCTTGTCTCCGGCAGGCTGGAAGTCGTCGACCTGCCGGAGGCCTGGGATGCCAAGATGCGCGACTATCTTGGGCTGTCGACCATCGACAACCCGGCTGACGGGCCGATGCAGGACGTACATTGGCCGGGCGCCACCTTTGGCTATTTCCCGTCCTACACGCTGGGCGCCCTGATGGCGGCGCAGCAATGGGCGGCCTTGACCCGGGAACATCCGTCCGCCGACGAGGATCTCGCCAAGGGCGACTTCAGCGCCGTCAACGACTGGCGCCGCAAGAAGATCTGGTCGCAGGGCTCGCGCTGGTCGACGCCGGAATTGCTGGAGCGCGCCACCGGTGAGAAGCTCAACGCGGCGTACTTCACGGAGCACTTGCGCAAGCGATATGGCAGCTGACACGGCCGATGAATGTCGTTGAGCCAGATGACCAAACATGGGCGGCTGGGCTTTACTTTGGCGGGAAAGACACTGACAAAGAGCCTCTTTGCGTCAATGGGCTTGGATTGTTGGTGGGTAACAGTCTTCGCGGGGTCGGGCCTTTCCGCTGCCTCCTCCTCATTTTGGTCTTGCTGGCCGACCTGACCTCGCCTGCCGGCGCGGACGAGAGCGTCCGCACGAGACCGGCGGCGGACTGGATCAAGACGGTTGATATCCCGGCCGCCGATCCTGCGCGCGCCGACCGGATCAAGAACGGCATTTTATGGCTGCTGGCGGACGAGCAGATAATCCATCGCGATCACGGCTACGACGACTATTCGCGCTCGGTGTACAAAATAGTCGACCGCCCCGGCCTGGAGCGGGGCGCCGGCATCGACCTGCAGTTCGATCCCTCGCGCCACAAGGTCACGTTCAATCATCTGCACATCATCCGCGACGGCCAGGTGCTGGACCGGCTGGCCGAAGTCAAGTTCGACATTTTCCGGCAGGAGAAGGATGCCGAAAAAGGCGTCTACGACGGCTGGCTGACCGCTCACGTCAACATCGATGATGTGCGCGTCGGTGATATCATCGATTTTGGCGAGACCTATGAGACCACGCCGCTGATCGGCAAGGATCTGTTCTTCAGTACTTTCTCGACCGAATGGGACGAGCCGGTCGGGTTGATCCGCACCAGTGTCACCTGGCCGGCTGCGCAGCCGCTGGCCATCAAGCCGCGTGGCACAAAGATCCAACCCGTCGTCACCGCCTCAGGGTCGGACACCGTCTATCTCTGGGAGATCGCCAATCCAAAACCGATCAAGGTCGAGGAGAACCTACCGGCGGAGTTTCCTGCATGGGGATCGATTGACGTCTCCTCGACCGCCAGCTGGCAGAGCGTGGCCGGCGCCGTCCAGCCCTACTACAAGCCGGCAACCGCCTTTCCGGCCGCTTTCGCGGCCAAGCTGGATGAGATCGCGGCCAAGTATCCGCAGCCCGGCGATCGCATGATCCAGGCGATGCGCCTCGTCCAGGACGAGATCCGCTATGTCAGCCTGTCGATGGGCTCCGGCTCCTACATTCCGCGCGACCCGGCGACGGTCATCCAGAGCGGGTTCGGCGATTGCAAGGATAAGGCCCTGCTGCTGGCTTCGGCACTTCAGCGGCTGGGCATCTCGGCGCAGGTGGCGTTGGCCGATCTCGACAAGGGCCGGGCGCTGGACCAGCATCTGCCGGCAATTCGCGCTTTCGACCATGCCATCGTCAAGGCAACAATCGGCGCAAGGACTTACTGGATCGACGCCACTAACTATCTGCAAGGCGGCGATGCCAGTGATTTCTGGCAACCGGACTACGGCTTTGCCTTGCCGCTGTTCGGCAACGGTCAATTGGAGAAGATGCCCAGTCCGCAGTTGACCAGCCCGTCGGTCAAGGTCGCCGAGGACTTTTCCTTTCCCGACAAGCCCGACGGCCATCTGACGCTGTCCGTGCTTTCGACCTATGCCGGCGCCGACGCCGACGACATGCGCAGCAGTCTCGCCAGTCGGTCGCTAAGCGACCTGTCGGACTCGTACCTTAAATATTACAGCAAGCGTTATCCTGGCATCGAAAGCGCGGCCAAGCTGGAGATCTTCGACAATCGAGACGGCAACATCATCAATGTGCGGGAGAGCTACCAGTTGCCGGCGCAGGAGCTTGCGGCCAACGACCTCGCCAAGAATTTTCCGATCAAGGCGGCCGCTCTCGGCACCGACCTGCCGACGCCGACAATGGTGGACCGCGCCGGCCCGATCGCGCTGGGGGCGCCAATCTACCGCAGCCACGCCATAACAGTAAGCAATCTGAAGGCAAGGTTTTCCGGCGAGGACATGAAGAATGTCGTGACGCCCTATCTCTCGCTGAGATCGTCGTGGAGCAATACGCCGACCACCTTCGAGGTGAAGTGGGACTTCCGCACGCTGGCGACGCAGGTTCCGGCCAATGCGATCGGCGACTATTTGAAGTCGGTCAAGGACGTCGGCGATAACATCGACTGGTCCTTCAACTTTGCCTATCAGGATGCGCCAGAAGATCTCGCGCCCGTCGCCGCCCCTGACAGATCCAAACAGCAGGTCATCAGCGGGTTGCTGCTGGTCACGGTTTTTGTAGGCATACCGCTTTTCATGGCCTTCCGTCGGTGGTAGCCGCGCGGCGCGATGGGTTGCGTGCCCGGGGGTAAGGCCCTTGAGGTATTGTCACTCAGCCGCGCCCTTGAAGGCGCCGGCTCCTGTCTCGAACTGCAGCTTGGCCAGCCGCGCGTAAATGCCGCCCTTGGCGACCAGGCTTTGGTGGGTGCCCTCCTCGACGATGCGGCCGCCCTCCATGACGAGGATACGGTCGGCCTTCAACACGGTCGCCAGCCGGTGGGCGATGACGATCGTGGTGCGGCCGCGCATCAGCCTCTCCAGCGCCGTTTGCACCAGCGTCTCGCTCTCGGCATCGAGCGCCGAGGTCGCTTCGTCGAGCAGAAGGATCGGCGCATCGCGCAGGATGGCGCGGGCAATCGCGACGCGCTGGCGCTGGCCGCCGGACAGCGTCACGCCGCGCTCCCCGACCTGGCTGTCATAGCCCTTGTCGAGCTTGGCGATGAATTCGTCGGCAAGAGCCGCCTTGGCCGCCGCCTCGATCTCGGCCTGGCTGGCTCCTTGCCGGCCGAAGCCGATATTGTCGCGAACGCTGGCCGCGAAGATGGTGACGTCTTGCGGCACGATTGCGATGCGTTGGCGGACCGCGGCCGGATCGGCCTCGCGCACGTCGACCCCATCGATGACGATGCGCCCGGTCTCGGGATCGTAGAAGCGCAGGATCAGAGAGAAGACCGTGCTCTTGCCCGCGCCGGAAGGCCCGACGATCGCCACCGTCTCGCCGGGCTTCACCTGGAAGCTCAGGTCATGCACCGCGGCGCGGTCAGGGCGCGCCGGGTATGAGAAGGAGACATCGTCGAAGCTGATCGCGCCTTTCGCCTTGGCGGGCAGCGGCTGGGGATCGGCGGGCGAGTGGATGGCCGGCTCCTCGGCCAGGATCTCGGTCAGCCGCTCGGCGGCGCCTGCCGCCTGCGACAGCTCGCTCCAGACCTCCGACAGCGCGCCGAGCGCGCCGGCGGCAAACACCGAATAGAGCAGGAACTGGCCGAGCGTGCCCGGCGACAGCGTGCCGGCAAGCACGTCGCGCGAGCCGAACCACAACACCGCCACCACCGAGGAAAAAATCATGAAGATGGCGAAGAAAGTAAGGAAGGAGCGCGCGAACACCGAGGCGCGCGCCGCCTCGAAGGCAGCGTCGACGGCGCCCGAGAAGTGGCTGGTGACCAGCTTCTCGTTGGTGAAGGCCTGCAGCGTGCGCACCGCGCCGATCTGCTCGCTGGCATAGGCGGTGGCCGCCGCCAGCGTGTCTTGCGCCATCCGCGATTTGCGCCGCACCGAGCGGCCGAAGGCAACTAGCGGCAACACGATCAGCGGGATGGCCACCAGCACGAGGCCGGAGAGTTTCGGGCTGGTGACGACCATCATCGCCACCGCGCCGAGACCGAGGATGACGTTGCGCAGGGCAACGGAAGCGGTAGCGCCGACCGCCGATTTCACCTGCGTGGTGTCGGCGGCGAGCCGCGACACGATCTCGCCGGAATGCGCCTTGTCGAAGAACGCCGGCGACAGCGTCGTGACATGCGAGAAGACGGCGCGGCGTATGTCGGCCACGACCCGCTCGCCAAGCGTGATGACGAAATAGTAGCGGCTGGCCGAGGCGGCCGCCAAGAGTGCCGCCATCGCCACGAGGGCGGCGAAATACTCGGCAATGAAAGTGGAGCCCGATGCCTGAAAACCATGATCGATCATGCGCCGCACGGCCATCGGCAAGGCGAGCGTGGTCACCGCCGCCACGATCAGCGAGACGATCGCGCCGATGGCAAGCTTGCGGTAGTGGGTGACATAGGGAAAAAGGCTGCGGAGCGGCCGGACCGAGCGCCTGCGCCCGTCTCCACTGACACCGATATCCGCCATGAGCGTTTCCTCTGGCCGCTTGCCGGCGCGGCACTTCAATATGCGCCTGCCGCGGCCTTGTGATTCAATTCCGGCTGATGTATAGGCTCGCCGACCGTTTTAGAAGCCGTGGCTTTTCATTAGCTGCGGCTTCGAGTTTTAAAAAGGGGCGCATCGACGCAGGCCATAGGCCCGTCACCAGCGCCGGCAAGCCAGGAAAACGACAATGAAGGCCGATATCCATCCCGACTACCACACCATCAAGGTCGTCATGACCGATGGCACCGAGTACCAGACCCGTTCGACCTGGGGCAAGGAAGGCGACACGATGAACCTCGACATCGACCCGACCACGCACCCGGCCTGGACCGGCGGCCAGCAGACCCTGCTCGACCGCGGCGGCCGCCTGTCGAAGTTCAAGAAGCGTTTTGAAGGTTTCGGCCTCTAAGCCTTTCTCCGCTTTGTCGCAGATCAAAAACCCGCCTTCGAGGCGGGTTTTTTGTTGGCTACAGTCCCCTTCTCCCCGTCACTATACGGGGAGAAGGTGCCGGCAGGCGGATGAGGGGCAGCGCCAGCCTCTGGGATTGGCCGGCCGAAATCCGGTGACGGTGCAAAAACGAATTCGGTGACAGTCCATAAGGCGCCTAATGTCATAAGCTCGCGCCGCCCCTCACCTGCCTGCCGGCATCCTCTCCCCGTATAGTGACGGGGAGAGGGGTGCTCTCGCTGGCGATTTCGCCAATCGCCAATGCTGCGGAAAGCCAAGGCTGTCCCTACCCACCCACCAGTTCCCTCAGCGCCATGCGCTTGTAAGCCGCAACCAGCCTGTCGCCCTCCGCCCGATCGACGGAGATCGCCAACCGCATGGCGGCCTCGCCCATCTGCCAGACGAGGAAAGCCGTGGTCTCCAGTTCTATCGGATCGGCATCGGGTCTGAGCCGCTTCAGCACCGCGACCAGGAATTCGGCATTGGCCCGGCTGTCGGCCAGTTCCAGTTCGCGCAGCGCCTTGTCGGCCTGCGTGCCCGACCAGATGTCGCGCATCACCGGCTCGGCCAGGAACAGCCGGTGGTAGATATCGACCAGTTCCGAAAAAGCCCGCTTGAGGTCGTCCTTGTCGCCGACGCCCTTCAGCGCCGCCGCGATGCAGGCCTGGCTTTCGGCGGTGTAGCGCTCGGCCAGCGCCCAGACGATCGCCCGCTTGTCCGGAAAGAACTGGTAGAGCGATCCGATCGAAACCCCTGCCCGTTCCGCCACTTCACCCATGCGCATGGCGTCGCTGCCTTGCTCGGCAATCAGCGTCGATGCGGCGGCAAGCATGCGCTCGACGCGCTCGCGGCTGCGCTGCTGGCTTGGCGACCTGCGCGGTGAAGCGATGGCGACCTGCTCAGGCCTCGCGGCGGCTTTCTCTTCCATGGCTCTCTCCGGGCATTTCGCGAAACTGGCTTGACTCGCAAAATACGAGGGTTTATCACGTTTTGCAAATGTGAGGATTTCTCACATTTCTCAGGATCGAACGGAACCCGGTGTCTGGAGTGATTGAAATGATGAAACTTCTTCCCGCCCTCACCTTCATCGCCGCGATCGGCTCTGGCGTCGTCGGCGGCGTCTTCTTCGCTTTCTCGAACTTCGTCATGGCGGCGCTTGCCCGGCTGCCCGTCCCAAACGGTATCGCCGCGATGAATTCGATCAACGTCACGGTGATCACTCCGACCTTCATGACGGCGCTGTTCGGCACCGGGCTCATCTGCCTCGTGCTCATTGCTGCCGCTCTCTTCGGCTGGAGCCAGCCGGGCTCATACTGGTTGCTTGCCGGCGCCGTGATCTATCTGGTCGGCAACCCGATCGTCACCATGGTCTTCAACGTGCCGCTCAACGACGCGCTGGCCGCCGTCGATCCGGCGAGCGCCAGCGGCGCCGCCGTGTGGGCGAACCATCTGAGCGAATGGGTGATGTGGAACCACATCCGCACCATCACCGCCATCGTGGCGATGGCCTGCTTCATCATGGCGATTATTTGAGGATCAGCGGCCCGAGAATGCAAAGGACCCCGCCTCAGGGGAGATCCTTCCTGTGAGACTTTCGGTCGGCGTGGCCGAGATCGCGGTCCGGGTCGATGACGTCGCGGACCAGCTGCTTCAATTTCGCTGCATCCGGAAAACCGCCGTCACGCTTGCGGTCCCAGATCAGTATGTCATTGCAGGAAATGGTGAAGATGCCGCCGGTGCCCGGGATCAGCACCACCTCGCCGAGATCGGTGCCGAAGGTCGAGAGCAATTCCTGCGCCATCCAGCCTGCGCGCAACAGCCACAGGCATTGCGTGCAGTAAGTGATGCGAACGCTGTGCAGCGGCTTCTCACTGATGCCGGATTGGGCTTGGGCTCCGCTCATATCCCTAGCCGATCATGCCGCGCTGAGTTTGGCCATCGTCTCGTCGTCGACCTCGAAATTGGCGTAGACGCTCTGCACGTCGTCATCGTCCTCGAGGGTGGCGACCAGCTTCATCAGCGACTGCGCCCGCTCTTCGTCGACCGGGACGTTGTTCTGCGGCTGCCAGATCGGCTTCACCGATTCCGCCTCGCCGAGCGCCGCTTCGAGCGACTTCGACACGTCGCCGAGATTTTCGAAGCTGCAATAGATGGTATGGCCATTTTCGTCCGACTCCACGTCGTCCGCGCCGGCCTCGATCGCGGCTTCCATCACCTTGTCGGCGCTGCCGGCGGAAGCCGGATAGTAGATCTCGCCGACGCGGTTCCACATGAACGACACCGAGCCGGTTTCGCCGAGCGCGCCGCCGGCCTTGGTGAAGGCGGCACGCACATTGGAGGCCGAGCGGTTGCGGTTGTCGGTCAGCGCCTCGACGATCAGCGCGACACCGCCGGGACCATAGCCCTCGTAGCGCACCGCTTCGTAGTTTTCGCCGTCACCCGCGGACGCCTTGTTGATGGCGCGCTGGATGTTGTCCTTCGGCATCGACACCGCCTTGGCGTTCTGCACGGCAAGGCGCAGCCTGGGGTTCATCGCCGGGTCCGGCGTGCCGGTCTTTGCGGCGACGGTGATTTCGCGCGCCAGCTTGGAAAACATTTTTGACCGCACCGCGTCCTGGCGGCCCTTGCGGTGCATGATGTTCTTGAACTGCGAATGGCCAGCCATGGCACCCCTGTCGTCTTCGGCTAGAGCATTTTTCGACCAGGCGGATTAACCCGGCATCGGCAAAATGCTCGAATTCAAATTTTCAGAACGCTCCGGGCATGCCTGCGAAGGCACGCGGCGCTCTATGTCGGAATGGCCGGCTTATAGATAAATCGGCTCAATTCGTCCAGCCGCGCCGTCGCCATGGCGCTGAAGACGCCCGTCACCCCTCCAGATCTGACTTGAGCCGGTCGAGGATGCTGATGGCGTGGCCGGCATACTGGCTGATCCAGCGATCGTGGATCTGCCTGATCGGCAGCGCGTTGAGATGGTTCCAGCGCTCGCGCCCCTCGCGCCTTGCCACCACCAGATCCGCCTCCTCCAGCACTTTCAGATGCATCATCACCGTGCACCGGTCCATGTCCGGGAAGGCCTCGCAAAGCGCGCCGGTGGTCTGCGGCTGATCCTTCAGCCGATCCAGCAATTCGCGCCGGCGCTGATGCGCCAAGGCCTTGAAAACATGGTCGTCCGCGGTTTGACTTGACATGTTATGTTTCTATAACATATCGTTTCGGACGGCAAGGAAGGAGCTGTGGATATGTCTCTTGGATTCAGGATTTCCGGACGCATCGGCAAACCGGTAGCCGAGGTCTTCGACGCCGTCGTCAATCCGACGAAGCTCAGCGGCTATTTCACCACCATCGGCGGCGCTTCCGCTCCGCTGGTCGCCGGCACCACCGTCACCTGGTGGAAGACCGTGCCTGTCGAAGTCGACGAAGTGACGCAGGACAAGCGCATCGTGCTGCGCTGGGACGCCACCGACGCCGACGGCAGACCGGCCTACAAGACCCGCATCGAGATGAATTTCGAGCCGCTGGACGATGGCGGCACTTTCGTCACCATCGCCGAGCAAGGCTGGCATGTAGGCGAGGTCGGGCTGAAGAAGTCCTACCTCAACTGCGAGGGCTGGTCGCAGATGCTGGCCTGCATGAAGGCCTATCTCGAATACGGCATCAACCTGCGCGACGGCTACTACCGCAGCGAGCTGCGCGGCGAACCGGCCAACGAAAGCAACGTCTGAGCGCCGCTATGTTCAGGCTCGGCATTTCAAGCAGGGGAGCTGCCGATGGAGAACGTCACGCCATTCCTGATGTTCGAGGGCAAGGCCGAGGAGGCCATGACCCTCTATTGCCAGACCATTCCCGATAGCCGCGTCATCGCCGCCACGCGCTACGGCTCGGGCGAAGACGGGCCGGAAGGATCGCTCAAGCTGGCACGCGCCGTGATCGGCGGCGTGGAGGTCAAGATCTACAACAGTCCCGTGCGTCACGCCTTCACCTTCACGCCGTCCTTCTCGTTCTTTGTCGACTGCTCGTCCGAAGAGGAACTGGAGCGGATCGTCGACATTCTTTCGAAGGACGGCGGGTTCCTGATGCCGACCGGCAACTACGGCTTCAGCCGGCGATTCGCCTGGCTCAACGACCGCTTCGGCGTCTGCTGGCAGATCAACCTGCCGTGACGGCATCGAACGCAATCAAGGGGTCGGCAATGGACACAGAGATCACCGGCGGCATCAACATCGCCATGAAGGTGCCGTCGCACCAATACGAGGCAACGATCGCCTTCTATCGCGATGTTGTGGGGCTGAAGCCGTTTACGGCCAAGGCGCCGGCGATCGGTTTCGAGCTTGGTCCCAATCGCCTCTGGATCGACGAGGCGCCGATGATGAGCCAGGCCGAAATCTGGCTGGAGCTTTTCACGCCGGACTCCAAGAGCGCGGCCTCCTATCTTGCCCATGCCGGTGTCGTGCGCTGCGACGCGATCGAGCCTTTGGGCGAGGGTTTTCGCGGCGGCTGGATCACCAATCCGGCCAACATCATTCACCTCGTGCGGGAGCCGGATGCTTGGTGATCGTGCCGGGAAAGGAGAATTGCATGGAGCTCAAGGAATCTCCCACCGCCGAAGCGGGCATGCTGATCCGCCGACCCGTCGCCGAGGTCTTCGAGGCGATCGTTGATCCAAGCGTCACCACGAAATTCTGGTTCACGCATTCCAGCGGCCGGCTGGATGAAGGCAAGCCGGTCGAGTGGGAGTGGCGCATGTATGGCGTCTCGACCAGGGTCGAGGTCAGCGAGATCGTCGCCAACGAGAGAATCGTCATGCAATGGGGCGATCCGCCGACCACCGTCGTCTGGTCGTTCACCGAGATGCCGGATGACACGACCTTCCTCGAAGTCCGCAATTTCGGCTTCGCCGGTTCCGGCGACGAACAGGTCAACCAGGCGGTCGGCTCGACCGGCGGCTTCTCGCTGGTGCTCGCCGGCGCCAAGGCATGGCTGGAACAAGGCCTGACGCTGGGCCTGATCGGCGACCGTCACCCCAAGGGCATTTCGGCCGAGGCTGTAAGCGACTAGGCCACCAACTCAGACGGTGTTAGCGTTGGCATGCTTTGGCGATTAGACGAAACGCCTATCGCTTCGTCATTCTATGGCGGAGCAAGGAGCGTAGCGACGCGGCGCAGACCATCGAACCCACGCCGTGACCTTAAGGCGTTGCAACGTTGCAGAATTTTGTTTCGCTGCATTCTTCGGCGCGGGCAACGGCATGGAAGGTGTCCCAGACTCAATGCCCGCCGCCTGACCCCCGCTTCCTGCGATGCCGCGCCAGCATGTTGAGGCCTTCCACCAGGGCGGAAAAACCCATGGCCGCGTAGATGTAGCCCTTGGGCACGTGATAACCCATGCCGTCGGCGATCAGCGTCATGCCGATCATCAACAGGAAGCCCAGCGCCAGCATGACGATGCTTGGGTTCCTGGCGATGAAATTGGCGAGCGGTGTCGCCGCCAGCATCATCACGCTCACCGCCACGATGACGGCGATGTACATGATGGTGATCTCGTCGGTCATGCCGACGGCGGTGATGATGGAATCGATCGAGAAGACGAGGTCGAGCAGCAGGATCTGGAAGATCGCCCCGGCAAGGCTCATCTGCAGCGTGCCGCCCACGATTGAATCCTGGTGGTCCTGCGGGTCGACCGTGTGATGGATTTCCTTGGTCGCTTTCCAGACCAGGAACAGGCCGCCGGCGATCAGGATCAGGTCGCGCCAGGAAAAGCCGTGGCCGAGCGCGGTGAAAACCGGCGTCGTCAGCTGCACGATGATCGAGATGGTGGCGAGCAGGACGAGGCGCATGATCAGCGCGGCCGAGATGCCCAGCCGGCGTGCGCGGGCCCGCTGCGCCTCCGGCAATTTGTTGGTCAGGATCGAGATGAAGATCAGATTGTCGATGCCGAGCACGATCTCGAGCACCACCAAGGTCAAAAGCGCGACCCACGCGGTTGGATCGGAAACAAAGGCAAAATGCGGCGCCAGGAATTCGACAAGCTGCATGGAGGTCGTCCCCTCTACGATCTAGAGCAGTGTTGCCGGCAATTAGGTACTCCGCACGCCTATATCAATGTCACGACCAGAAAGATGGCGCCGTTTCTTCCAGCCGCGGCCCGCGACGAAACGGCGCGATCTTCTCGGCCAGCCCGGTGCGGTCTGAGATAGTGACGCCGACGCCGCACAAGGTCGCCGGACCGTTCGCCGCCTCGAAACGGCCCTTCGGCACCTTCGACAGGAAGCGGTTGAGAGGCTCTTCCTTGTCCATGCCAAGCGAGGAATCATAGTCGCCGCACATGCCGGCATCCGAAATATAGGCGGTGCCGCCGTTGAGGATCTGGTGGTCGGCGGTCGGCTGGTGCGTGTGCGTGCCGACGACCAGGCTGGCGCGGCCGTCGACGAAATGCGCGAAGCACATTTTTTCCGAGGTCGCCTCGGCGTGGAAATCGATCACCGCCGCGTCGGCCTGCTCGCCGAGCGGGCAGGCCGAAAGCTCCCGCTCGCCGGCCTGGAACGGGTCGTCGAGCTCGGGGTGCATGAAGACGCGGCCCATGATGTTGGCGACCAGCACGCGCGCGCCATTGCGGGCGATGTAGACGCCCGAGCCGCGCCCCGGCGTGCCCTTGGGAAAATTGGAAGGCCGCAGGAAGCGCTCCTCGCGCGGCGCGAAGATCAGTGCGTCGCGCTGGTCCCAGACATGGTTGCCGGTGGTGACGACGTCCGCGCCCGCCGCGATCGTCTCGCGAAAGATTTCCTCTGTGATGCCGAAGCCGCCGGCGGCGTTCTCGCCATTGACGATGACGAAGTCGAGCTTGAAGTCGGAAATCAGCCCCGGCAGTTGTTCCCACACCGCCGTGCGTCCCGTCTTGCCCACCATGTCGCCGAGAAAGAGAAGTCTCATACGATCCCGCGCTGAAAGTCCGCCAAGCAATAGCTGCATGACTTTCCGCAAAAGATCATGCGTTTCTCAGTCGCTTTCTACAATTGCGGCGTGAAGCGGCGCAACCCGCTCTCGGTCAGTATTTCCGGAATGATGACGTCATGGTTCTCGTTCGGCACCAGCGGCACTTCCTGGCAGTCGAAGGCAATGCCGACCAGCCTTGGCGTGATGCCCTTGTCGGCAAGCTTGGCGATCGCCCGATCGTAATAGCCGGCGCCGTAGCCGATGCGGTGGCCGCGCGCGTCGAAGGCGGCGAGCGGCACCAGCATGAGTGTGGGGTCGAGCTCTTCCGCCTCCTCATGCGGCCCGACCGTGCCGAAGCCCATCTCGACCATCGGCGCGCCGCGCACCAGCTCGCGGAACACGATCGTGGTCTTGTCGAGGATCGCCGGCAGGCAGAGCCTGGCGCCCTTCTCGCGCAGCGCGAACATCAGCGGCCGCACATCGACCTCCGAGCGCATCGGCCAGAAGCCGGAGACGATCCGGCCCGGCTCGAAGTCGATTTTTTCCTTCGCGGTCTCGGCCATCTCGAGCGCGATTTCCACGCGCCAGAATTCGTCGAGCGCATCGCGGCGCGCCAGCGCTTCCTTGCGAAGCTGTTTTTTCAGGTCTTTTGAAGGGGTCATGCGCAGACGCTAGGAAAGGCCGGGACTCGACGGCGTTGCAGGAACGACGTTTTCTAGCGCATGTCTCGCAAAAACGGGAGAGTGGCGATCCACACGACCGGTGGAGAGGTCGATCCCGGGTGCCTACAAAGTAGGTGGGCGCCGTGTGAGAAAACCCACGGGTCTTCCCAGGGACAGCTCCCTAAGGATCGATAAGGCCCCGGGGATAAGTTTCTCCTGCCGGGAAGCGCAGACCGCCAAGAGCAAATATAGGCCGATGGTTAGCCGAGCGCCAGAGAAACAGACATTGCGGTCGACGTTATTCGCACCCTCGACATCCCGGTCTTGCGCGCATGCGCGTGGCTCCTTACGGTCCGGCCGCACGGACAGGAGAAAAGATGCGTTTCGAAGGCACCTCGGCTTATGTCGCCGACAAGGATCTGATGGTCGCGGTCAACGCCGCGATAGCGCTGGAACGGCCGCTGCTGGTCAAGGGCGAGCCCGGCACCGGCAAGACCGAGCTTGCCCGCCAGGTGGCCTCGGCACTCGGGCTGGAGTTCATCGAATGGAACGTCAAGTCGACCACCAGGGCGCAGCAGGGCCTGTACGAATATGACGCCGTCTCGCGGCTGCGCGACAGCCAGCTCGGCGACGAGCGCTTCAACGACATCAAGAACTACATCAAGCGCGGCAAGCTGTGGGATGCGTTCGCCGCCGGCAAGAAGGTCGTGCTGCTGATCGACGAGATCGACAAGGCCGACATCGAATTCCCCAACGACCTCCTGCAGGAGCTCGACCGCATGGAGTTCTTCGTCTACGAGACCGGCGAGACGATCCGCGCCGAGTTCAGGCCGATCGTCATCATCACCTCGAACAACGAGAAGGAATTGCCGGACGCCTTCCTGCGCCGCTGCTTCTTCCACTATATCCGCTTCCCCGACATCGACACATTGCACCGCATCGTCGATGTGCACTATCCCGGCATCAAGCAGAACCTTGTGCGGGCTGCGCTCACCCAATTCTACGAGATCCGCGACGTGCCCGGGCTGAAGAAGAAGCCGTCGACCTCCGAAGCGCTCGACTGGATCCGCCTGCTGGTCGCCGACGACATCGCGCCGGAGGATCTGCGCGCCGATTCGAAGAATATGCTGCCGAAGCTGCATGGCGCGCTGTTGAAGAACGAGCAGGACGTGCACCTGTTCGAGCGGTTGGCGTTCATGGCGAGACGGCAACAATAATGCATGTCGCCCAGAAGTGTGGGGCGGTTCTGGGACAACGACATGCACAAAACGAGGAGCAAAAGCGCGTCGTGCGACGCGCTTTAAGCCCGCAGCAATAGCGCTTTCCCCGGTTGTGGACCGTTGCCGGTGAGCGGCCGCTGCCGCAGCTTCGCGACAAAGTATTGGAGGAAACGAAATGTCCGAGATCATCGTCCGCCCGCTCGCGCAGTCCGATCACGCCGACTGGCGCCGGCTGTGGACCGCCTATCTGACCTTCTACGAGACGAAGCTGCCGGAAGAGGTCTACGCGATTACCTGGAAGCGGCTGTTCACGCACGGCGAGTTCGAACCAAAGGGTTTCATCGCCATGCTCGACGGCAAGGCCGTCGGCCTCACCCACTATCTCTACCACCGCTCCGGCTGGTCGGAAAAAAACAACTGCTACCTGCAGGACCTGTTCGCCGACCCTGACGTGCGCGGCAAGGGCATCGGCGCGGCGCTCATCAAAGCCGTGCAGAACGAAGCCGGCAAGATCGGCGTCAAGAACGTCTACTGGATGACGCACGAGACCAACGCCACGGCGCGCAGGCTCTATGATCGCGTCGCGCGACGCACGGGCTTCATCGAGTACGATCTGCTATAAGGGCCGATGTTCATCCCCTTCTTCCTCGAGCTGAAAGCCGCGCGGGTTCCTGTTTCTCTCAGGGAATACCTGTCGCTGCTGGAAGGGCTGGAGGCCGGGCTCGTCGACTATGATGTCGAGGGTTTTTACTACCTCGCGCGCTCGGCCCTGGTGAAGGACGAGCGTCATATCGACCGCTTCGACCAGGTGTTCGCGCATGTCTTCAAGGGCGTCGAGGCGCTCGGCGGACCGGACGCCGTCGATGTCGCCAACATCCCCGAGGAGTGGCTGCGCCGTCTCGCCGAAAAACACCTGACGGAGGAAGAGAAGAAGCTGGTCGAGGCTCTCGGCGGTTTCGACAAGCTGATGGAGACGCTGAAGCAGCGGCTGGAAGAGCAGAAGGGCCGCCACCAGGGCGGTTCGAAATGGATCGGCACCGGCGGCACCTCGCCCTTCGGCGCCTATGGCTACAACCCGGAAGGCGTGCGCATCGGCCAGCACGAAAGCCGGCATCGCCGCGCGGTGAAGGTCTGGGACAAGCGCGAGTTCAGGAACTTCGACGACATGGTCGAGCTCGGCACCCGCAACATCAAGGTGGCGTTGAAGCGGCTGCGCCGATGGGTGCGCGAGGGCGCCGATGAAGAGTTCGACCTGCCCGGCACCATCCACGCGACCGCCGAGCACGGCTATCTCGACGTGAAAACCCGGCCCGAGCGGCGCAATGCCGTAAAATTGCTGATGTTTTTCGATGTCGGCGGCTCGATGGACGACCACATCCGCAGCGTCGAGGAGCTGTTCTCGGCTGCCCGCGCCGAGTTCCGCCAGCTCGAATATTTCTACTTCCACAACTGCCTCTACGAGCGCGTCTGGAAGGACAATCGCCGCCGCCTCGCCGAGACGATCCCGACCTTCGACCTCATCCACAAATACGGACCTGACTACAAGGTGATCGTCGTCGGCGACGCCTCGATGAGCCCTTACGAGATCGCGCATCCCGGCGGCTCGGTCGAGCACTGGAACCCGGAAGCCGGCAGCGTCTGGCTCGGGCGGCTGTTGCAGCAATGGCCGAACGCGGTGTGGCTCAACCCGGAAAGCGAGAAGAACTGGCGCTACACCCACTCGATCGCCATGATCGGCGACATCTTCGGCGGCCGCATGTTCCCGCTGACGCTGGCCGGGCTCGAAGCAGCGACCCGACAGTTGTCGCGCAAACATTAGTTCCCCAGTAAAGGGATTTTTGACCGGTCGGTGGCAAGCCTTGGGATTGGCCGAAACGCCCATCGCGATCGTCATTCTAGGGCGGAGCGGGAAGCGAAGCGTACCGCGTAGACCCTAGAATCCATTCCGTTACCTTGATCGAAGGCGCTGCGGAGCAGAATTCTGCACCACAGCAACGCTTCGAAGTCACGGCATGGATTCTATGGTCTGCGCCGCGTCGCTTCGCTCCTTGCTCCGCCATAGAATGACGACGTTGGGGAGGCTTCAACCAATCCCCGGCGTTTGTGCTGACTTCACGGAAATGAACGGAAAATCTTGCGCCAAGACAAACGTCAACCTTTCCCTGTGTCGGGTAACTAGCCTACTTCCGCTGGGCAGGCCTGTAACAAACGCCTATCTTCATGCGAATATCGGCTGCAACCAACAACAAGCCGCCAAGGCCGAGGAGATTTCATGGATACCCACACCTACCCCGTTACCCGTACCGACGCCGAATGGCGCGCCCGGCTGACGCCGGAGCAATATGCCGTCATGCGCAATCACGGCACCGAGCGCCCCGGCAGCTGCGCCCTGCTCTACGAGAAGCGCGCCGGCACTTTCTACTGCGTCGGCTGCGACCAGCCGCTGTTCGAATCCAAGCTGAAGTTCGAGAGCGGCACCGGCTGGCCGAGCTTCAACGACCCGGTTCCGGGCTCGATCGAGACCACCGTCGACCGCGGTTACGGCATGGTGCGCACCGAATGTCACTGCTCGCGTTGCGGCAGCCATCTCGGCCATGTCTTCGAGGACGGCCCGCCGCCGACCGGCTTGCGCTATTGCATCAATGGTGTGGCGCTGCGTTTCGAGCCGTCGGCCTGACCGGTTCCTCGTTCAATTTTGCAAGGGCGGCTTCGGCCGCCCTTTTTTCATGCCGGCTCAAACGACGACCGTGGCGATCAACCAGAGCGCCGAACCCAGCATCATCAGCTGCGCCTTGAACCCGCCAACCTTCTCCGCCCTACGCCAGACGGCGATCGTGAGGAAGATGTTGTAGGGCACGGGCAGCACATGCACCGCCAGCACCAGCCAGAGCGGCAGCTTCAATCCGAGCAGTATCAGCGCCAGCGCCGACGAGGCGATGTTCAGGACAGTGCCGACGAGCAGCATATCGCGCCAGAACAACAGGTCGAGCGCAATCTCACTGCGCCAGCGCGCGCGCAAGAAGCCGCTTTCATGGCCGCTGTTCCCGGGAAGAGAGCTGTCCATCAATCGTGCCTCACCAAGCCGATCGCCAAAGTTTCAGAACCGTCGACGAAGCGAGGAAATCGAACGCCAAGGGTGCAGAAATCGGCCGCAAAACCGTGTACGATCACAGCCTGTGATCCGCATCGTATTCTGTCTTTTGCATGGCAAACACGGGAGGGGTTCGAAATGGCCGATCACGCGTACAACGTCCTCTTTCTCTGCAACGCCAACTCGGCCCGCTCGATCATGGGTGAAGCGATCCTGAACCGGATCGGTGCCGGACGCTTCAAGGCTTATTCCGCCGGCGCGAACCCCAAGGGCACCGTCAACCCCTATGCGCTGCAGCTCCTGGAAAGCCTGAATTACGATACCTCCTTCGCCCGCTCGAAGAGTTGGGACGAGTTTTCCGGACCGGGCGCGCCGGAGATGGATTTCATCTTCACGCTTTGCGACAGCACGGCCAATGAAAGCTGTCCGGTCTGGGTCGGTCATCCGATGACCGCGCTCTGGGCGGTGCCGGATCCTGCCAAAGCCGGCGGTACCGATGCCGAGCGGCATCTTGCCTTCGCCGATGCCTATCGCATGATGAGCAATCGCATTGGCCTGTTCACCAATCTGCCGATAAACGCGCTCGATCACATGGCGCTGCAGCGGCATCTGGATGAGATCGGTCACGATCAGGCGCGAGCAAACTGAAATGGCGACGCTGGGGGCGACGCGGCGTTGATCTTTACGGCCGGGCTTCGCCCAGCACCGCAAGAACGGCTTCCTCGAAGCGCGAGCATTCCGTCACCAGCCAGTCAGCCATGGCCGGCCAATTGTCCTCGGCAAAGCAGTTGACCCGCCACTGCGAATTGATGCCGAGATTCTGTGCGCTCTGTTCGGGCCTGAGCTTCAGCCGTTCCTCGATCGCCGGCTGGAACGGTTTTAGCCGCGCCCAGACGTCCGTGGCGCCAAGCTTCTCGTTGCGGCCGAAGAAGACGCCGACGACATTCTCGCTGGGCGCGACATACATGGAAAGCACCAGCCCGAACTCTGACAGCCCGCGCTGCCAGAACCAGGGCCCGCGCCGCGCCAGCCGGGCCCTTTCTTGCGGGTGCCGCTCGGCGAACAGCGCCCAGAAGCCGCGATGGCGGAACTCGGAAGCGCGGCGACCGCCGAAGTCGAACTCATTCATGGCCGGCCTCGGCCATGCGGCTTACGCCATGCCGAGCGCGGCCTTGTAGAGGTCGAGGATGGACTCCTCCTCCTGGCGCTCGGCCTGGTCCTTCTTGCGCAACCGCACGATGGTGCGGATTGCCTTGGTGTCGAAGCCGGTGCCCTTGGCTTCGGCATAGACATCCTTGATGTCGTCGGAGATCGTCTTCTTCTCTTCCTCGAGCCGCTCGATGCGCTCGATGATGGTGCGCAGCTGGCCGGCGGCTACAGTCTGGCTGGTCTCGGTGATTTCGTCGGCCATTTTTCTCTCCGCGTCTTCTGGAGCCATGGCGATTCCCGCCACGGCAAATTGGAGCGGGTTCCCTGCCCGAGCCGGCGCGGCGGGTCAAGACACTAATCGAGCGGTTGTGGACGGCTGCTGCCAGCCGTCCATTGGGCTTTCGATGTAACCGTCACTTGAAGGCGATCAGCAGGTCCTTGGCATCGATCTGGTCGCCGGCCTTGACCAGCACTTCGGCGATCTCGCCGTCGCGTTCGGCGTGCAGCGCGGTTTCCATCTTCATCGCTTCGATGGACAAGAGCACGTCGCCCGCCTTGACCGCCTGTCCGGGCGCCACGGCAAGCGCCGACACCACGCCGGGCATCGGTGCGCCGACATGGCCCTCATTGCCGGGCTCGGCCTTGCGGCGTGCCTTGGCGGCGGAAGCGCCATGCGCCCTGTCCGGCACCTTGACGCGGCGCGGCTGGCCGTTGAGCTCGAAGAACACGGTGACCATGCCCTTGTCGTCGACATCGCCGAACGCCTGGCAGCGCACCACCAGCGTCTTGCCCTTCTCGATGTCGAGGAAGATCTCGTCTTCCGGCTTCATGCCGTAAAAATAGGTCGGCGTCGGCAGCACGCTTACCGGACCGTAGGTCTCCTGCGCGGCGGCAAAGTCGGTGAACACCTTTGGATACATCAGCCACGAGGCGAATTCGTACTCCGAGAGCTTGCGGTCGAGCTTGCCCTCGATGTCCTTGCGGCTCGCCTTGAGATCGGCTGCTTTCAGCAGCGAGCCGGGCCGCACGGTGATCGGCTTGTCGCCTTTCAATGCCTTCTTCTGCAGCGCCGATGGCCAGCCGCCGGGCGACTGGCCGAGATCGCCGCGCAGCATCGAGATGACCGAATCCGGGAAGGCGATGTCCTTGGACGGGTTCTCGACATCGGCCACGGTGAGATCCTGGCTCACCATCATCAGCGCCATGTCGCCGACGACCTTGGACGACGGCGTCACCTTGACAATGTCGCCGAACATCAGGTTGACGTCATGGTAGGCCTGCGCCACCTCGTGCCAGCGCGTCTCGAGGCCGAGCGAGCGCGCCTGCTCCTTGAGATTGGTGAACTGACCGCCGGGCATCTCGTGCAGGTAGACCTCCGAGGCTGGTCCCTTGAGGTCGCTTTCGAAGGCGGCGTACTGGTTGCGCACCGCCTCCCAGTAGAACGAGATGCGGCGGATCCATTGCGGATCGAGGCCGGGATCGCGCTCGGTGCCCTTCAGCGCCTCGACGATCGATCCCAGGCAGGGCTGCGAGGTGTTGCCGGAGAAGGAATCCATCGCCGCGTCGATGGCGTCGGCGCCGCTCTCCACCGCCGCCAGCACCGTCGCCGCCGAGAGGCCCGACGTATCGTGCGTGTGGAAATGGATCGGCAGGTCGGTCGCCTCGCGCAGCGCCTTGAACAGCACCCGCGCCGCCGCCGGCTTCAGCAGGCCGGCCATGTCCTTGACGGCGATGATATGCGCGCCGGCCGCTTCCAGCTCCTTCGCCAGCCCGACATAATATTTGAGGTCGTACTTGGCGCGCGCCGGATCGAGAATGTCGCCGGTGTAGCACATCGCCGCTTCGACCAGCTTGCCCTCGGCGCCGACCGCATCCATGGCGACGCGCATGTTCTCGACCCAGTTCAGGCAGTCGAAGACGCGGAACAGGTCGACGCCGCCGCTGGCCGCTTGGCGGACGAAGTGCTGCACGACATTGTCGGGATAGTTGGTGTAGCCGACGCCGTTGGCGCCGCGCAAAAGCATCTGCAGCAGAAGGTTGGGCGCCGCCTCGCGCACCCGCGCCAGCCGCTCCCACGGATCCTCGGTGAGGAAGCGCATCGCGACGTCGAAGGTGGCGCCGCCCCAGCATTCCAGCGACAGGAGGCGCGGCAGGGCGCGCGCATAGGTGCCGGCGATGCCGACGATGTCATACGTGCGCATGCGCGTGGCGAGCAGCGACTGGTGGCCGTCGCGCATGGTCGTGTCGGTGACCAGCACCTGGCGCTGTTCGCGCATCCAAGTCGCGAATTTCTCCGGGCCCAGCGCGTCGAGCCTCTGCTTGCTGCCATCCGGGATATGCCCGTTGAGATAGGGCACGACAGGAGCCGCCGCATTGGCCTTCGGCCTCGGCCGGCCGCGCGTCTCGGGGTGGCCGTTGACGCTGACGTCGGCGAGGTAGTTGAGCAGCTTGGTGGCGCGGTCCTGCCGCTTCACCTGCTCGAACAGTTCAGGCGTCGTGTCGATGAACCTGGTGGTGTAGGAATTGTCGGCAAAGCGCGGGTGATTGATGATCGCTTCGAGGAAGGTGAGGTTGGTCGCCACGCCACGGATGCGGAACTCGCGCAGCGCCCTGTTCATGCGCGAAATCGCCTCGCCTGGTGTCGGCGCCCAGGCCGTCACCTTTTCGAGCAGCGGGTCATAGAAGCGGGTGATGACCGCACCCGAATAAGCGGTGCCGCCGTCGAGGCGAATGCCGAAGCCGGCCGCCTCGCGATAGGCGGTGATGCGGCCGTAATCCGGGATGAAATTATGCTCCGGATCCTCGGTGGTGATGCGGCACTGGAGCGCATGGCCGTTGAGCCTGATGTCCTTCTGCGCCGGCACGCCCGATTCCTTCGTGCCGATGGCGAAGCCATCGAGGATATGGATCTGCGCCTTGACGATGTCGATGCCAGTCACCTGCTCGGTGACGGTGTGCTCGACCTGGATGCGCGGATTGACCTCGATGAAATAGAACTTGCCGGTGTCGGCGTCCTGCAGGAACTCGACCGTGCCGGCGCCGATATAGCTGGTCTCGCGCGCGATCTTGAGCGCATAGCCGCAAAGCTCCTGGCGCAGCGCCTCGCTCAGATACGGCGCCGGCGCGCGCTCGACCACCTTCTGGTTGCGGCGCTGGATCGAGCAGTCGCGTTCGTAAAGATGCACGGCATTGCCGTGGGTGTCGCCCAACACCTGCACCTCGACATGGCGGGCGCGCTCGATCAGCTTTTCGAGATAGACCTCGTCCTTGCCGAAGGCGGCCTTGGCTTCGCGCTTGCCCTCCATGACCTCGCGCGCCAGGTCGGCCTCCGCGCGGATGGCGCGCATGCCGCGGCCGCCGCCGCCCCATGAGGCCTTGAGCATCACCGGATAGCCGATTTGCGCGGCGAGTTTCTTCACCTCGTCCATGTCGTCCGGCAGCGGATCGGTCGCCGGCACGACCGGCACGCCGACCTCGATGGCCAGGTTGCGCGCGGCCACCTTGTTGCCCAGCCTGCGCATCGTTTCCGGCTTCGGGCCGATGAAGGTGATGCCGGCCCCGGCGCAGGCCTCGGCGAATTCCGGGCTTTCCGACAGCAGGCCATAGCCGGGATGGATGGCGTCGGCGCCTGACAGCCTGGCGACCCGGATCACCTCCTCGATCGACAGATAGCTCTCGATCGGGCCCATGTCCTTGGCAAGATGCGGACCGCGCCCGACCTGGTAGCTCTCGTCGGCCTTGAAGCGGTGCAGCGAATATTTGTCCTCTTCCGCCCAGATCGCCACGGTTTTGAGGCCGAGCTCATTGGCCGCGCGGAACACGCGGATGGCGATTTCGGACCGGTTGGCGACGAGGATCTTCGTGATTGCCAAGGACTGGGGCTCCAGCAGCGGAAGGAATTGGACCGGCGCAATGATTAGCGTGAAAATGCTGCAGTGCAAACGAATTTGCACGACATCTAAAACGGTTTAAATCGTTTGTTTGCGGCAAACGGATCGCCGCGGTCGCCCCGAAGCTCTGCGGCAGGGTGGTGGAGGCGTCTTCGCGGGCTCGGCGTGGAGCTTTGCGGTGTGCCACGGTCCCGCAAAGAAAAATGCCCGGCGCACGCGCCGGGCATCCGTTGCAAGTCGGCTTGAGTTTGCCGGCTTATTTTTCGAAGTAGCTGTACTTGCCGTCGTCGCCCTTCTTCCATTCGTACACGACGTAGTCCGGACGGGTGATGTCGCCCTTGGCGTCGTAGCCGATGTCGCCGATGGCCGTCTTCCAGGTGTTGGCCTTGATCGTCTCCGCAACCTTCTGCGCGTCGTCAGCCGAGCCGGTCTTGGCGATGGCCTGGGCGATGATCTGCACGGCGGCATAGGAGTAGAGCGTGTAGGCTTCCGGCTCGAAGCCCGCGGCACGGAACTTCTCCACCACTTCCTTGGCGGCCGGATTCTTGCGCGGATCCGGAGCGAAGGTGTTGAGCGTGCCGGCAACCGCGTCGCCGGCGATCGAGGCCAGTTCGTTGGAGACGATGCCGTCGCCCGAGAACAGCGGCGCCTTCAGGCCCTGGTCGGCCGACTGACGGATGATCAGGCCGGCTTCGGTGTGCAGACCGCCCCAGTAGATCAGCGTGACGCCGTTTTCCTTCATCTTGGCGATGAGGGCCGAGAAGTCCTTGTCGCCGACGTTCACGCCTTCATACATCACTTCCTTGGTGCCGTTGGCGTTCAGGTTCTTCTTGGTCTCGTCCGCGAGGCCCTGGCCGTAAGGCGTCTTGTCGTGGATGATGGCGATCTTGGCGTCCTTGAAGTTCTTGGCGATGTAGTCGCCGGCCACCTTGCCCTGCTGGTCGTCACGGCCGCAGGTACGGAAGGTGTTCCACAGGCCACGCTCGGTGAGCTTCGGATTGGTCGCGGCCGGCGTCATAACAAGGATGCCATTCTCGGCGTAGACTTCCGACGCGGGGATGGTCACGCCCGAATTGAAGTGGCCGTCGACGAACTTGACGCCGTCGGCGACGAACTTGTTGGCAACCGAAATGCCCTGCTTGGGGTCGGAGACGTCGTCGCCGATCTCGAGCTTGAGCTGCTGGCCGTTGATGCCGCCCGCCGCGTTGATGTCGGCGACCGCCTGTTCCGCGCCCTTCTGCAGCTGCGCGCCGAAGGCGGCGTTCGGGCCAGTGATCGGACCGGCGACGCCGATCAGGATGTCGGCCCACGCGCTGCCGCTGAACGCGATGAACGCGGTCAGCGCCACGGCGGACAAGAGTGATTTTTTCATTGAAACGCTCCCATTTACGGAGTGGGCGTGGATGATACTTTCATGCGATGCCCACCCTTATCGCAGAAAGCATAGAATGCCGATTTTCAGGCACTTGTCACGCCGATTCATCGCTGAAACGACGTTAATCATGAACCTCAGGCTTTCGGTTTCCAGCTCAATAAGGAAGCTCTTTCGTAGAGCCAATTATACTGTGTGACCATCTGGTTGGTGCGCGTGTATTGATAGCCGAGGAAGCCCAATACCATCAGCACGATGGTGTCGACGACATAGTAGTGCAGCGAGAACATCGTGCCTTCGAACAGCGCATGGTGGATGAACCTCACCCCGATGCCGAGGCCGAGCATGTACAGGAACAGCCGAACGTGAGTGCCCCAAGTCTGGGCCACGGCTTTGCCCGTCATCCATGCGGCCCCGCCGCCGAGCAGCCCGGTGACGAAGAGAAAATGCCAGATCGAGGCTTCTTCGTAGATGATACCCTGCATGATGAAGACCTCTCTCAGTGATGTCCGCCTTCGAGATAGGCGGCGCGCACTTCCGGATTGGCGAGCAGTTCCTTGCCGGTGCCGCTCATCGTCACATTGCCGTTGACCATGACATAGCCGCGCGTGGCGAGCTTGAGCGCCCCGAAGGCGTTCTGCTCGACCAGGAAAACCGTCAGGCCCTGGGTCCTGTTGAGCTCGCGGATGGCGTCGAAGATCTGCTTGACGATCAGCGGCGCGAGACCCAGCGACGGCTCGTCGAGAAGCAGCAGCTTCGGCCGGGCCATCAGCGCGCGCCCGATCGACAGCATCTGCTGCTCGCCGCCCGACAGCGTGCCGCCACGCTGGGCGATGCGCTCTTTCAGTCGCGGAAACAGCGTGAACACCTTTTCGACGTCCTCGTCATAGTGCTTGAGATTGTCGAGGCTGGCGCCCATCTGCAGGTTTTCCATCACCGTCATGCGCGGAAAGATGCGCCGCCCTTCCGGCGATTGCGCGATGCGCAAGCGGGCGATCTCGTGCGTCGGCATCTGGGTGATGTCGTTGCCGGAGAACGTGATGGTTCCGGTGCGCGCGCGGGGGGCGCCGAAAATGGTCATCATCAATGTCGACTTGCCGGCGCCGTTGGCGCCGATCAGCGCCACGATCTCACCTTGGTTGACATGCACGTTGACGCCGTTCAGCGCCCGGATGTTGCCGTAGTAGGTCTCGACGCCCTTGATGTCGAGCAGCGTTGTGCCGGCCATTATTTGCGCCCTCCACGCGTCGCGGGCTTGGCCGCTACTTCCTTCGCCAGCGCCTTCGCCTGGCCGACCCAGTCTTCGCGGGCGATGCGCCCGTCAAAGGCGAGATAGGCTTCCGCGGCTTCTATGTCGGCCTTCTTCCAGGCCGCGATCTGGTCGAAATGGAAGATGCCGTGCTCGTTCAGCTTGCGCTCGTTGACCGGGCCGATGCCCTTGATGCGGATCAGGCTGTCCGCCACGCCTCCACGCGGCGCATCGAGGCGGTTGGAAATGCCGCCGGCTTTTGCGGCCGGAGCCTTCGCGGCTGCCTTTTTTGCCGGCGCCTTGGCCGGTTTCTTCGCCGCCGGCCTTGCCCGTGCCGGAACCGGCTTGCCGGCGGTCGACGCGGCGCGCGCGTCGACCTGCGCGGCCTTCGAAGCGCCCTTCGACACCGTGACCCGTTCGCCTTCATCCGCGTGTTCGACGGTATCGGAAACTGGCCCCGCCATCATCGACGCGGAATTGCCGGGGCCATGCGCCGCATCGGGACCAGTGTCCAGTTGTTCGATGACGTCCTCGTCGCCGACCTCGGTCAGCACCGTCTCGACCTCCTCGTCGTCGACGCCGAGATAGGCGGCGATCACGCGCGGGTCGGTCCTGACCGATTGCGGACTGCCGTCGGAGATCTTGCGGCCATATTCCAGCACCACGACATGGTCGGAGATCTGCATGACCACCGACATGTCGTGCTCGATCAGCAGGATCGACGTGCTGTTCTTGATGTCCATCAAGAGCTCATTGAGCGCCGCCGACTCCCTCGGATTGAGACCGGCCGCCGGCTCGTCCAGGCACAGAAGCTCCGGCCCCGTGCACATGGCGCGCGCGATCTCCAGGCGCCGCTGCGCGCCATAGGGCAGGTCGCCGGCTGGATCGTCGGCGCGGTCGACGAGGTCGGCTTTCTCCAGCCAGTGCTTGGCAAGCTCGATCGATTCCGCCGACGCCTGGCGATAGCTCGGAACGCCGAACAGGCCGAGGATCGTGTAACCCGAAGCCTTCATCAGCTTGTTGTGCTGGGCGACGAGCAGGTTCTCCAGCAGCGTCATGCCCGAGAACAGGCGGATGTTCTGGAAGGTCCGCGCCACCTTGGCGCGCGCCGGGATTTCATGGTTAGGCAGGCGCTCGAGCAGATAGGTCGAGCCGTCGCGCCGGTTCAGCGTGATCATGCCTTCCGACGGCTTGTAGAAGCCGGTGATGCAGTTGAACACCGTCGTCTTGCCGGCGCCGTTCGGCCCGATCAGCGCGGTGATCTCGCCGCGCTTGGCCTGGAAGGACAGGTCGCCGATGGCGACAAGGCCGCCGAACTTCATCGACAGGTGCTCGACCTGCAGGATGAAATCGCTCATGGAAGCTTGCACGTTCATCAGCCGTGGCCCTCCTTGGTGAAGGAGCCCGAGACTGCTTTTCGCTTCCTCAGGAAGGCCGTCGGCTCTCGGCTGCCGACGAAGCCGCGTGGCTTCCACAGCATGACGATCACCATGGCCATGCCGAACAGAAGCATGCGGTAGAGTTCCGGCGTGAAGTCGGGGCCGAAGACCTGCTTCAGGAAATCGAGCTCGCGTAGCGCTTCTGTGCCACCGATCATCACAAGAGCCGCGACCGCGATGCCGGCCAGCGAGCCCATGCCGCCGAGCACCACGATGGCGAGGACGATCGCCGATTCCAGGAAGACGAAGGATTCGGGGCTGACGAAGCCTTGCCGGGCGGCGAAGAACGAGCCGGCGAAGCCGCCGAACATCGCGCCGGTGGCAAAGGCCGTCAGCTTGGTTGTGGTGGTGTTGATGCCGAGCGAACGGCAGGCGATCTCGTCCTCGCGCAACGCCTCCCAGGCGCGTCCGACCGGCAGTCGCCGCAGCCTGACGGTCACAAATGCCGTGAGAAGACAGAGCCCGAGGATGAGATAATAGAGGAAGATCTTGTAATAGGCGCTCGACGTGGCGATGTTCAACACCTTGGCGATGTAGTTCGGGTCCGAAACGTTGAACGTCATCAGGCCGAAGAAGGAGACTTTCGGGATGCCGGAAATGCCGGCCGAGCCGTTGGTCACCTCGCGCCAGTTGATCAGGACGAGACGGATGATCTCGCCGAAGGCCAGCGTCACGATGGCCAGGTAATCACCGCGCAGCCTGAGCACCGGGAAGCCGAGCATGACGCCCCAGAAGGCGGCCATGCAGCCGGCCGCCGGCAGCAGGATCCAGAACGACAGGCCGAAATGCGTGCCGAGCAGCGCATAGGCATAGGCGCCGACCGCATAGAAGGCGACGTAACCGAGATCGAGCAGGCCGGCGAGCCCGATGACGATGTTGAGGCCCCAGGCCAGCATCACATAGATCAGGATCTGGATGCCGAAATTGTCGACCCACTTCAGCGAACCTTGGAACCCCCCAGCTACTGATCCCGAATATAGTGCAAGCGTTATGACGACGATAACCGGATACAACGCCAGCGCGCTGACGCCCAACGCCGAGAAATGATCATGAATGAAGCTGCGGAAGTAAAACATCACCGAAGCTACGGCATAGATAATGGCCAGCGCCCGCAGGAACCGCGCATAACCGGCAAGGTCCGGCCCCAGCAGTCTATCGAGCGAGCCGGCCAACGCCAGCAGCGCAACCGCTATGACGATCGCCGCGAATAGATACGGGAGCCGGAAGAAGCGCGTCGCCAAACTGTCCGGCAGCAGGCCGGTGGCGACATCGGTAACTTTCAGGCTGGCGATAAAGGGTTGGGCGTAGGCGACATAGAGGAAGCGGCCGACGGCGGTGAGGATAACCACCAGCGCAAGCAGGCCCCAACGCCGCACCAGGATCAGTTCGTTGCTGATGTTCTGATCGGTCCTCAAACCGATGAACAGCACGAACAGGCCAAGCGAAATGGCGCCGGCGTAAAGCGCCTCGCGGAAGGCGCGCTGCAAGGGGGAGGCGACGACATCGCGCTCCGGGGACACGGTAACGGCCATGAGGATCAGACCTTCTCGACTTCAGGCCGGCCCAGGATGCCGGAGGGTAGAAAGATCAGCACGATCGCCAGGATCGAGAACGCGGCGACGTCCTTGTAGTCGATCGAGAAATAGGCCGACCACATGCTCTCGATGAAGCCGATCAGCAGCCCGCCGAGCACAGCACCAGGCAGTGAGCCGATGCCGCCGAGCACGGCCGCCGTAAAGGCTTTCACGCCCGGCACGAAGCCGTCGGAGAACACCACGACGCCGTAATACATCAGGAACAGCGTGCCTGCGACGGCGGCAAGGGCTGCACCCATGATGAAGGTGATGGAGATGGTGCGGTCGACGTCGACGCCAAGCAGCGCCGCCATCTTGCGGTCCTGCTCGCAGGCGCGCTGCGCACGCCCAAGCGCCGTTCTGTTGACGAGATACCAGAAGATCGCCAGCAGCACGGCGGTCACGAGCACGATGACGATCTGCTTCAACGAGATGCTGATGCCATTGATGGTATAGACCTGCGAGACCAGCGGCGGGATCGGCTTGTTGCGCGGGCCCTGCGTGACCTGCACGAAGTTGGACAGCGCGATCGACATGCCGATGGCGGTGATCAACGGCGCCAGCCGGAACGAGCCGCGCAATGGCCGGTAGGCCACCTTCTCGATCGTCCAGTTGTAAAGACTGGTCAAAAGCATCGCCACGATCATCATGATCAGGAGCGCCACCACCACCGGCACCGAATAGAACAGCGCGCCGAGGATGAGGAAGACGATGAGGGCAGTGAAGGCGCCGACCATGAAGATGTCGCCATGGGCGAAATTGATCATGCCGATGATGCCGTAGACCATCGTATAGCCGATTGCGATCAGCCCATAGATGGATCCCAGCGTCAGCCCGTTGATAAGCTGCTGGACGAAGTACTGCATATTTACGCGGCTCCCCTGGAATGTCGCCCGTTCCCGGGGCGCACTCCTTTTCGTATTTTCCCTAGTCGTAAAGTTTCGAGCCCGGATTGCAACGTGATTTTTCAATCGCTCCGCGTGGTTTGGAAGCACGCCATCCGATTGCCCGTTTTTTCGCACCCGACCCCTGGACTATCGCGGACCCTATCATTGGCACAACGCAATGTCTTTGACGATTCAAGCCTATGATGAGCCTCCTGTCGAAGAAATCAGCGTCAAAATAAGTTGATGAGGCGATTTCTTGCGCGAGTGAGCATGTTCCGCCTTGGACCGCCGCACATTCCGCTAGGTCAGGATTCTGTCGTGTGTGACGGCCATGTGACGGCGAGGTGTCTTCAGCGGAAAGCACCTCGCCAAAATCGAAAAGCCTTGAAGCGAAGTCTCAGTAGGCAGAGCCTCCGTCCCCATTGAGACTGTGCTTTTCGGTTCCGCTGAGTGGTGGATTGAAGACGCTGACCAGCACCATGTCGCCGGCGCTGTCGGCACGCAGGAAATGGTCGTCATGAGCATCGAGCACGTAGATCGTGCCCGGCTCGACGCGATGGATGATGCCGGTCATGTCCTCGACCTCGCCGCTGCCGGAAATGCAGTAGCAGGCCTCCAGATGCCGCCGGTATTGCAGCCGCGATTCGCTGCCCGCGCGCACCACGGTGTGGCACACCGTGAAGCCCATGCCGTCCTGCCGCGTCAGCAGCCGATGGCTTGTGCCGTTGCCCCAGTCGACGAAGAAGTCAGTTTTTTCTACATCAGCCAATTGTCTGGTGAACATTGTCGCCCTTCCACGAAAGTAGGTTTGCGAAGCGGTGGCGCTTCGAGCTCAGCGGCAGAGATCGACTTTTCGTCGTTTCCGGTTAGATTCTGCGCCGCAGTCCGGATCAATGACGCAGGTCGAACCGCGCTTCAAATGACGGATTTTGGTTTGATCAGTTAGAGAATTTTACAGATGAATTATCTGCCGCTGAACGCGATCCGAGCCTTCGAGGCGACCGCCCGCCACTTGAGCTTCTCCGCAGCCGGCGAAGAGCTGCACGTCACCCATCCCGCCATTAGCCACCAGATCAGGCGGCTGGAGGAATGGCTCGGCGTGGCGCTGTTCCATCGCGATGCGCGCAGGGTCCGGCTGACGGAGGCCGGGCTGACCCTTCAGGCGTCCGCGGGCGCCGCGCTTGCGGAGCTCGACGCCGCCTGCCGGCGAATTCGCAGGAGCGCCGGCCTGCAGTCGCTTTCGGTGGGCTGCATCCCCTCCATCGCCAGCCGGTGGCTGGTACCCCGCCTTGCGGACTTTACGGGCCGCCATCCGGAGATCGCGATCCGCGTCGCCTATGCCAAGGCCGAGGACCGGCTCGACGACAGCGATATCCTGATCACCCTCGGTGCGGATCCATCTCCGAAGACCGCCAGCTTGAAGCTGTTTTCTCGCATAAGCCGGCCGGCTTGCAGTCCGCACTATCTGGCGCGCAAGGGCCGGCTGGATACGCCGGCGGAGATCGCAGCGGCGGATCTTCTGCATGACGAGACGCGCCTGGGCTGGCGGGAGTGGTTCTCGAAGGCCGGGATCGGAAAGACCGACGTCGGCAACGGCCCGGTCTTCGCCGATTTCAACATCCTGGCGACGGCCGTAATCGCCGGCCACGGCGTCGCCCTTTGCCCGATCGAAGTCTTTCGCGAGGAACTCAGGCGCGGTGACCTTGTCGTCGTCTCCGACATTTCGACCGATGACGACAAGGGTTATTTTTTGACCATGTCGGCGCAGCCCTCCGCAGCCGAAACGAAATTCGCCGAATGGTTCCGCGATCAGGTATCGAGCACCACCTAGAACGATGTTTGAGGTGGGTGCCAGCTGAACGCGTCAGGTGACGATGAATCCATGCGCGAACGGATCGCGATCGTCGATGAAGATGGTGTTCAACCCGGTCATGCGCGCCCAGCCGCCGATCGAGGGGATGATCGCCGGCTTGCCGGCAAGGCTGACCTCTTTTTCGACCCTGCCCGTGAACAGCGAACCGATGATCGATTCATGCACGAAGCTGTCGCCGGCCTTGAGCTTGCCCTTGGCGTGAAGCTGCGCCATCCGCGCCGAGGTGCCGGTGCCGCAGGGCGAACGGTCGATGGCCTTGTCGCCATAGAACACGGCGTTGCGGGCATCGGCCTCGGCATGCCTGGGCTTGCCGGTCCACAGCATGTGCGACAACCGGTTGATGCCGGGATTCTCCGGATGGACGAAGGAGTACTTCTCGTTGAGACGCTGCCGCACCACCGGGCTCCAGGCGATGAGGTCGCCGGCCGAATGATCGGCCATGTCCCGGTAGTTCTCCTGCGGCTCGACGATGGCGTAGAAATTGCCGCCATAGGCGACGTCGACGCTGATTTCGCCGAGCACCGGGCATTCCACCGTCAGGCCTTCGGCGTAGAGGAAGGACGGCACATTGGTGATGCGCACCTCCTCGACGTATTCACCGACTTGTTTGTATTCGGCGATGACCAGCCCGGCCGGTGTATCGAGCCTCAGCACGCCCGGCGTCTTCGGCTTCACCAGTCCGTGCTCGATGGCAAAAGTTACCGTGCCGATTGTGCCGTGGCCGCACATCGGTAGGCAGCCCGAGGTCTCGATGAACAGGATGGCAATGTCGCAGTCCTCGCGCGTCGGCGGATAGAGGATCGAACCCGACATCACGTCATGGCCGCGCGGCTCGAACATCAGCCCGGTGCGTATCCAGTCATACTCGGCGAGGAAATGCGCCCGCCGCTCCATCATCGTCGAGCCCTCGAGGAGCGGCCCGCCGCCGGCGACAAGCCGCACTGGATTGCCGCAGGTGTGGCCGTCGATGCAGAAGAAGGATTTCTTGGCCATGATGCATCCCGTAATGTCAGAACCGTCGCGCACGGAAAGGGTTGAGATCGAGCGGCGGAGTCTGCCCGAGAACGAGATCGCGGATCAAGCGAGCTGTCGCCGCCGCCTGGGTCAGGCCGAGATGGCCGTGGCCGAAAGCGTAGAAAACATTCGGCGCCTTGGCTCGACCGATCACCGGCAACGAGTCCGGCAGTGACGGACGAAAACCCATCCACTCGCGCCCGCCGCACGGGTCCAGTCCCGGCAGGAAACGCTTGGCCTTTTCCAGCATCGCCTTCGAGCGCGCGAAATTGGGTGGCCGCTCGATGCCGGCGAGCTCGACCGCGCCGCCGATGCGCAGGCCGGTTTCCAGCGGCGTGATGACGAAGCCATGTCCGGAAAAGATCAGCTGCCGCTTCACGTCGAAGGCCGACACCGGCAATGTCGTGTTGTAGCCGCGCTCGGCTTCGAGCGGGATACGGTCGCCGAGGTTTCTTGCTAGGAGATGCGACCATGCCCCTGCGGCAATCAGCAGCTTCTTTGCCGTCCGCCGGCTGCCGTCGGCCAGAACGATCGTGGCGCCGTTCGCGCCCGCTTCTACGCGCTCGACCCGGGCTTGCTCGAAAGCGGCGCCGAGCCGTTCCGCATGGGCCCAGACCGCCTTTCCAAGCAGCTTCGGATCGGCCACCGTCTTCCAGCCGGGCACGAAGGTACCCTTGACGAAACGCGGCGCCAGACCCGGCTGCAGCGCCGCCATCTGCCCGCTCTCGACATGGCGGAAGTCGATGCCGAAACGTTCGCGCTCGGCCCAGCCGGGCAGCGAGGCGCGGAACTCCGCCTCGCTTTCATAGAGCTCCAGGGAGCCTTCCTCGCGCAGCATCGGCCTCGTGCCGGAGCGGTCGAGCAAGCCCATCCACTCGGCCTCGGCAAGCTTCATCATGCCGGCTTGCGCCGCAAGGCTCGCTTCATAGTGGCCCGCCGCGCCCGCCCGCCAGAAGCGGATCAGCCAGGGCAGCAGCTTCGGCAGATAGGCCGGCGGGATGGCTAACGGCCCGAGCGGGTCGGCGAGCCATTTCGGCAATTGCTTGACCATGCCCTTATGCGCCATCGGCAGCACATCGGAGAAGGCGAAGGCTGCGGCATTGCCCGAGCTCGTTTCCTCGCAAATGCCGGTACGGTCGAAGACGGTGACACTGCGCCCCGCCTCGCAGAGCAGGGTCGCAGCGCAGATGCCGATGATCCCGCCACCGATGATGGCGATGTCCTCCTCTCGCCGTTCACGGCGCGAGGACGACGCGGCGGCGGAACGCCGCTCCTCTTGCGGAGATTTGGAATTGCCTCGCACGTCAGCGCCGTCCCTTATTCGGCCGCCACCATCTTCTCCGCCGATCGAGCGCTCTGCAGCGACGGCAACTTTGGCCGCGCGCCAAGCGCATCCCGCACGATCTTCTCAACCGCCTTGCGGCGTTCGCCCGACAGCGGCTGGCGCGGCATGCGCACGCGGTCATTGGTAGCGATCGCCAGCACTTCGGCAAGCTTGATGTTTTGGACCAGATAGGTGGACACATCGAGATCGAGCAAGGGCCGGAACCAGCGATAGATTGCCAGCGCCTCCTCGCGGCGGCCTTGCTTCATCAGCTGATAGATGGCGACCGTCTCGCGCGGGAAGGCCGTGACCAGGCCCGCCACCCAGCCGATCGCGCCGACCGACAGCGCCTCGAAGGCGAGATTGTCGACGCCGGTGAAGAGATCGTACCGGTCGCCGAGTCGGTTGATGATCTCGGTCGACCGGCGGATGTCGTCGGAGGATTCCTTGATGGCGACGAAGCGCTTGTCCGATGCCAGTTCCTCCATCAGCTCGACGGTGACGTCGACGCGATAGGCCAGCCGGTTCGAATAGATCATGACCGGCAGGTCCGCGGCTTCCGCGACGGCGCGAAGGGCGGCGACGGTCTCTTGCGGGTTGGTGTGGTAGATCGGGCTCGGCACCACCATCAGACCGTCGGCGCCTTCCTTGGCGGCGCGCTTGGCGATGCTTGCCGCCTCACGCGTCCCCGGCTCGTTGACGGTAAGCAGCACCGGCTTGTTGCCGGCAACTTTTTGCGCCGTCTTCAGCACCTCGATCTTCTCGTCATGCGACAGCATCGGGCCCTCGCCGAGCGACCCGCAGACGATGATGCCATCGCAGCCGGCCTCCATCTGCAGTGAGTAGCAGCGCTCCATCTCGGCATGGTCGAGCCGGTCGTCGGCGGTGAATTTGGTCGTGACGGCGGGGAAAACTCCGGTCCACATGGTCGTCTCTCCATCTGATATATCAGTCGTATATCTATTAAGGATTGGCCTGTCAACGCTGAATCTGTTATGATATATGAAAAATATATCAGGAGCCTGCCATTGATATCCCCTCTGATATCCATTGAGCCGAACGCGACCTTCGAGCCGGCGGCGACCAAGGCCTATCGCGCGCTGGAACACATGATCGTCACGCTCGAACTGGCGCCGTCGAGCTTCGTCACCGAAGGCGCGCTGATCGAACGGCTGGGTCTCGGACGCACGCCGGTGCGCGAGGCGATACAGCGGCTGGCCTGGGAAGGACTCCTCGACATAAGACCCCGCGCGGGCATCGCGGTCGCGCCGCTTCACGCCGGCGACTGGCTGCGGGTGCTGGATGCACGGCGCGGCATCGAGGTGGTTCTCGCCCGCTCGGCCGCCCGCTTCGTCACCCGCGAGGCCGCCGACCTGTTCCACGAGGCGGCCTTGGCCATGCAGAAGGCAGTGATCTCGGGCAACGTGCTTGCCTTCATCCAGGCCGACAAGGCGCTCGACGAAGCGTTGGCCATCGCCGCCGACAACCCCTTCGCGGCGCGGGTGGCCGCCCCCCTGCAGACGCACAGCCGCCGCTTCTGGTTCCGCTACAAGGCCGACACCGGCCTCGCCGAGTCAGCCGAGCATCATGTGGCGCTGATCCGTTCCATCCTCGACGGCGACGAGGAAGGCGCGGCCAAGGACGCCAAGAAACTGATGGCGCTGCTGCGCGGCCACGCCGAAGTGGCCGCCACGCGTTGAGCGGTCACCTGCTCGAGGCCGTTTCAGCCGCCCGGCTGCCCGACCGCCGTAGCCAGAGTATCTTCCCACCCGTCACCGGCAGCCAGGATGCAGCTTCGACCCTTGACATCGGTCATCAGGATGGTCCAGGTCCCGCCAGCCGAGACGAACACCTCGAAGATGGCGGCTTCTCCGGCCACGCCGTAGCCCAGCCGCTTCTCCTCGAACGACTCTGCCAGCCTGGCGACCAGATAGTCATGGCCACCGCAGATGAACTGCGCCAGCGCAGGCGACGCCGGAAGCACCATCATGGCGCCGACGACCGCCAGCTTGACCCATCGAAACGAAAAATCGCGTGCCATAGGGCACCTCCTTCGCCTTCGCATTCCGGCAAGGGAGGCACATTCGGCCGCCTCAGTATGCCGGAAGGCTCCAGGCCGGATCGGACGTATTCATCACGTCGCTCCTTCTGGTTTCCGGTCTGTCATAGGGAGATTATGACTCCCTTGAATCGATATGGTGAGGCTTCGCCCGCTAAACAAGCGGTGGCGCATAAAGCGCGTTGGCGCAACTCGGTGCTGCGGCTCCGAGAGCCCTGAAGCGGCGCTCGGCCCGGCTCCCTGGTCGTTCAAGCGCCTGGCATAGCCGCGGTGATCGTTGGGCTGTCCCAGCCCTCACCGACGGACAGGACGCAGCTCTGGCCTTTGGTGTCCGAGGCCAGCACGGTCCAGCTGCCCTGGTCCGAGACGAAGATCTCGAGCACGACGTTCGGGTTGATCAAGCCGCTCCCGGCTTGGCTTTCGTGGAACTTGCTGCCAAGCGCCTTGATGATGTCGGCGCGCGGCGCGCACTGCCCGGCCGCTCTCGTTGGCGTGATTCCGCTGGTCATCGCCGCCGCAACCAACATTGTCGCCAAAAGATATCGTGTCATCTGACACCTCCTCGCGCCAGACGAGAACCCCGGCTTTCACCGGCGCTGTTTGATTGCCTGCGCGCATGGCAGGAATACAGCCTAAGGAAGATGGTGGTCTGTTGGTTCCATCACACGGCAATGGAATTGTTAGAATGAGCGGATGCTCCCTGGACGTGCCCCGCAGAAAATATCCACCCAGAGTTGCGCCGCGCTGTTGCGCACCCGCAGCGCGACAGTTCAAGCTCCGCGTCCGTTGGGCGGATCACCCCATCGCGTTCCTCTGGCGTCCCATAAAAAGAAAGCGCGGTTTGCACCGCGCTTCCTCAATGTTGGTTTGCAGCCGTCCGCTCAGTTCATCGTCGGGATGACGAATTCGGCGCCGTCCTTGATGCCGGACGGCCAGCGCGAGGTGACCGTCTTGGTCTTGGTGTAGAAGCGGAACGCATCCGGACCGTGCTGGTTGAGGTCGCCGAAGGACGACGCCTTCCAGCCGCCGAACGTGTAGTAGGCGATCGGAACCGGGATCGGCACGTTGATGCCGACCATGCCGACCTGAACGCGCGAGGCGAAGTCGCGCGCGGCGTCGCCGTCGCGGGTGAAGATGGCGACGCCATTGCCCATCTCGTGATCGTTGGCGAGCTTGATCGCATCCTCGTAACGCGGCGCGCGCACCACCGAGAGCACCGGCCCGAAGATCTCTTCCTTGTAGATTCGCATGTCGGCCGTGACGTTGTCGAACAGGCAGCCGCCCATGTAGTAGCCGTTCTCGTAGCCCTGCATCTTGAAGCCGCGGCCGTCGACGACGAGCTTTGCGCCTTCCTTGACGCCGATATCGACATAACCCTTCACGCGCTCCAGCGCTTGGCGCGTCACCAGCGGGCCGAAATCGGCGGATGAGTCCGTCGACGGACCGACCTTGAGGCTCTCGACGCGCGGCACCAGCTTCTCCATCAGCCGGTTGGCGGTGTCGTTGCCGACCGGCACGGCCACCGAGATCGCCATGCAGCGTTCGCCGGCCGAGCCGTAGCCGGCGCCGATCAGCGCGTCGACCGTCTGGTCCATATCGGCGTCGGGCATGATGATCATGTGGTTCTTGGCGCCGCCGAAGCACTGCACGCGCTTGCCCGCGGCGGTGCCGCGCGAATAGATATAGTGGGCGATCGGCGTCGAGCCGACGAAGCCGATAGCCTTGATGTCGGGATCGTCGAGGATGGCGTCGACGACTTCCTTGTCGCCGTTGACGACGTTGAGGATGCCAGCCGGCAGGCCGGCCTCGATGAACAGTTCGGCGATGCGGATCGGCACGCCCGGATCGCGCTCCGACGGCTTCAGGATGAAGGCGTTGCCGCAGGCGATAGCCGGGGCGATCTTCCACAGCGGGATCATCGCCGGGAAGTTGAACGGGGTTATGCCGGCGACGACGCCGAGCGGCTGGCGCATCGAATAGACGTCGATGCCCGGACCGGCGCCGTCGGTGAACTCGCCCTTCATCATGTGCGGAGCCCCGATGCAGACCTCGACCACTTCGAGGCCGCGCTGGATGTCGCCCTTGGCATCGGCAATGGTCTTGCCGTGCTCGCGCGCCAGTATGTCGGCCAGCTCTTCATAGTCGCGCTGGACCAGTTCGAGAAACTTCATCAAAACGCGCACGCGGCGCTGCGGGTTGGTGGCGGCCCACTTGGGCTGCGCGGCCTTGGCGTTTTCGACCGCCGCGCGAAGTTCCGCCTGCGAGGCCAGCGCCACCGTGCCGCGCACGGAGCCGTCCATCGGCTGCATCACGTCCTGCTTGCGGCCGCTGGTTCCGGCGACACGCTTGCCGCCGATGAAATGACCGTATTCGATCATGGTTTCTCTCCCTGTCTTGGTGATGGTCTCATTGTCCGCCTTTGTGGCCTCGATGGCAACGCGAGCAGGATAGCAACCGTTGTGCGAAAAATAGACAACGGTGGCCGACTGTGCATTAATTGTCGCAAATGGCGAGATCCGTTCGTTATTGCTGGACCTGTTAAGTTGAGTTCCTTCGCGCCCCCCTCTGTCCTGCCGGACATCTCCCCCACTTGGGGGGAGATTGCGCTCTCATTTTTGCTTTCGCCAATCACCAACGTCGCAACAGAAGAGCCAGCGACGGAACCGCTGATCTCCCCCCTTGTGGGGGAGATGTCCGGCAGGGCAGAGGGGGGCGCGAAGGAACGCGGCTTTGATCGCTGTCACCAAGGCCACTCCCATGAACTGGGATGACGTGCGCATCTTCCTCGCCGTGGCGCGAGCAGGCCAGATCCTGGGCGCGGCGAAGCGCCTGGAGCTCAACCACGCCACCGTCTCGCGCCGGATCGCCGCGCTCGAGGACGCGCTCAGGACAAAGCTCTTCCGCCGCCTGACCACCGGCAGCGAGCTGACGCCGGCCGGCGAGCGCTTCCTCGACATCGCCGAGCGCATGGAGGGCGACATGATCGCCGCGCGCTCGACCATCGCCGGCGAGGGCGACGACGTGTCCGGTACGGTGCGCATCGGCGCGCCGGACGGCTTCGGCGTCGCTTTTCTCGCCAAGCGCCTGGGCGAACTCACCGCCCTTCACCGCGAGCTCACCATCCAGCTGGTGCCGGTGCCGCGTTCCTTCTCGCTGTCGCGGCGCGAGGCCGATATCGCCATCACCGTCGAGCGGCCGACCGAAGGCCGGCTGGTGGCGGGCAAGCTGGTCGACTACACGCTCGGCCTGTTCGCTTCCAGCACCTATGCCGAAGCCAACGGCCTGCCGAAGACGGCGGCCGAACTCGGCCGGCACACGCTGATCGGCTACGTGCCGGATCTCATCGTCAGTCCTTCGCTCGACTATGCCGCCGAATTCAGCCCCGAATGGCGCACCAGCTTCGCGATTTCGTCAGCGCTCGGCCAGGCCGAAGCGGTGCGTTCCGGCGCCGGCATCGGCATCCTCCACACTTTCGTTGCCCGGTCGATGCCCGAGCTTGTGCCGGTCGACATCGTCGCGCCGATCCGCCGCGCCTACTGGCTGGTCTATCATGAATCGGTAAGGCCGCTGCGCCGCGTCCAGCTCGTCGCCAATTTTATTACCAAGGCGGTGGAGCGGGAGCGCGGCCTTTTCCTCTAGGACACGATCTAGGACCGCTTAAGCGAAACGCCCCAGTTCCCCGGCACAGAAAATCTTGACCGGTCGGCTGTGTTCGCGTTGGCAGGTGGCATGCCCTGGCGATTAGTCGAAACCGCCCAACCTCGTCATCCACGGGCGGAGCAAGGAGCGTAGCGACGCGCGCAGACCCGAGGATCCATTCCGTGACGCATGAGCGCTGCTGCGGTGCAGAATTCTGTTCGGCTGCACTCTTCGATCGGGGTCACGGAATGGATCCCAGGGTCTCCGCGACGCCGCTTCGCGGCTGCTCCGCCCAGGGATGACGAGGTTGGGAGGCGTCAGCCAATCTCCAGCGTTGGCGCTGATTTCATGAAGTGAGCGGTGAAAGCCTTGCCGGCCGACCGGCCCGCAACCTTTCAAATCCCTGCAGGAAACTAATCCGCGTCGAGCACGAATGAGCTCACCACTTTCCCAGCCTCGTCGGCAAGCGGTGCCCATTTGCGCGCGGATGCTTCGGCGCTATCGGCCGCGACCCCGCAGTCGACGAAGCCGTAATGCGAGTTGCGCAGCGTAAGCGCAATGCGGGAATGGCCGTAGAAGCTGACATTGTCATCGGCATAGTGGAAATCCATGTCGGCTATCCGCACCGGATAGCCTTCCGGAAAATGCGCCAGCCTGTCCTGGCTGAAATTGGCCGAGTCATAGGCGACGCCGATCATGGTCTGCCAGTTGCTCACCGCCCAATCCTTCTCGATGAACGCCCTGGGATCGGGCGGATTGTCAGGGGCGGTCGGATCGTAGCGATTTTGCGACACCCTGCAGGTGAGGCCTTCTTCGCCGGATTCGACCTTGAGCCGCATCGTATCGCCAAAGGTGGTTTCGCTCGTCCATTCCCCGGGATAGGTCAGCGAAAAACCGTGTTCCTTGTCGTGGACGGTCTTGTCCGCGGCAAGCGCGGCCGATGCCCAGGCCAGGTATATGGTCGCCGTCGCCAAAAGAAAAAGACGCATCTCAGCCCCCTCGCTGCGGCCGATCCTATCACAGGCAGTTGGTCGTCGCCGCCTTGCCTCCGCCACAAATCCGGCGATTTTGGCACCAGCGCGCTTCGCCATGCCATGACGGAGCGTGAGGGGGCCAATCTTCGGAAAGCCGGCGCAGACATGCGAGCCATTCTTGCCATCCTGCCGCTGCTTTTTCTGTCGGACTGCGCCAATCCCTGGACCAAGGTTCCGGAAGCGAAGCTGCCGAGGCCGATCCGCTATGCGATGTCGCGCCCTTCGCCTTTCGTCATCGGCAATTATTGCGGCCCGGGCACGCGCACCGGCGATCTGTCGGCCAGGCCGGTCGACCGCCTCGATGCCGCCTGCCAGGTCCACGACGCCTGCTACATTGCACGGCGCAATCATTGCGACTGCGATGGCGCGCTGGTCGCCTCCGCGAGGAAGATCCGTGACGACAGGACGGCGCCGCGCAAACTGCGCAGCGAGGCCGAATTTTTGATCGCCACCTTCGCGCTTCCCGTCTGCAGGATCTTTCCGCAGGGCTTCTTGCCGCCGCGCGACCCGGTTGAGCTCAAGGCTATGAACAGGGCGGCCGGATGAGCGTCAGGTCGGCGGTCGCCGGGGCGTTGCTTGGACTGGCGCTGACCGCGCTTGCCGGATGCGCGGCCATGCCCGGACATTCGGCCTGCGCCTCCTTTCCGGCTGACGATAACTGCGGCCGCCTGCCCATCTCGGCTGACAGTACCGGCGCGGAGCTTGCCATGGCGCACGACGGCAACAGCGCCTACGAGAAACAATTCCAGGCGCTGCTCGCCCATAGCCGCCTCGATGCGCTCGACCGCGCCAACGGCACCGGCCGCTTCGGGCGCGACTGGCGCGACGTCCAGAACAGCGGCTTCCACGCCACCTACCAGGCGCTGCAGCGGCTGGCGAAAACGCTCGACAAGACGGAGCCGGCGCCGACGCAGGACAAGCCCGGCGAAGGCCATTTCACCGGGCGTTGGCGCTCGTCGCGCCAGACGCTTTATCTCGATGCCGCCGCGCGGCCCTCGGCGCCCAAGACCTTCAGCTTCTCCGGCCTGCAGGCGCGCTCGGTCGAGATCGTGCTACGCCAGGCAGGACAACAGCCCCTCGATATCGGCGGCACCTGCGACGGACCGCTCGCGATCCGTGCATCTGGCCAGTCGACCACCGTCGCCACAGCCTCGCCATTCCATCTGACCCTGCCGGCCGCCGAAACCTCCGTCAGCCTATTTCCGCACGAGACGCTCCGCCGCTGCGATTTGCGCATCCGTTCGAGCCTGGCGCCGGCCGGCGCGCCGCTGACCTTGTTGCGCGAGGAGACAGCCGATCCCTGGATCGCGGAGCTCGACAGCCGCTACGACCGCTGCCCGGTGCCTGATCCGGCGGGACTGGAGGAACTCGACCGCGTCTTTTATGCCAGTCGCTGGCTGTCGCAGACCTGCTCTTTGCCGCTAACGTCGTCGACGCTGCTGCGCAAATCGCGTGACGGTTTCAACGCCAAGGTCGAAGCCCTGCTGGGCAGGACGCTGCCGGACAGCGCCTTCGACAAGGCCGACCCCGAGCTGCCGCTCGATTTCGCCAACGCCCCGAAACTCAGGCTGATCTATCTGTCGTCGCTGGAGTTCAAGGCGGATTTCTCCGGCCGCATCATGGAGCGGCTGATCCGCTATCACGCGGCTGAGGGCACCAAGGTGCGCATCCTGGTGACCGACGTGCTGGAGCGTGAGAAGGACGACGCCATGCTGCGCCGGCTGGCATCGGAATTCCCCAATGTCGAATTGCAGGAATATCGCTGGCGGGCCGATCACGGCGCACCCTTCGACGAGCAGATCTCACAACTGCACAAGACCCACCACGTCAAGATGCTGGCGGCGCTGGCGCAAAAGCCCGGCCGTTCGCGCGTCATCATCGGCGGCCGCAACATCCATGACGGTTTTCTGTTCCACAAGCCGGTCGACCTGAGCCGCTATCCGGGCCTGGAACAATACGGCAAAACCGACGGCTTCTCGCTGAACTACTATTCCAACTGGAGCGACTTCGACATCGAGATCGCCGACCCGGCGACCGTCGAGACGCTGGCCGCGCATCTGTCGACGGTCTGGCTGCGCGATGCCGACAGCAACTTGTCGCGGCCGTTTTCCATTCCGGCGCGCCCAGGCGGCCGCCCCCCGCGGGGCGTGGCACGGCATTTCATTTCCGTGCCCTACGAGGACGGCCATGCGCTGGAAGCCTATTTCGTCGAGCTGATCGACACCGCCGAGCATCGTGTCCAGATCGTCAACCCTTACCTCAACCTGACACCCGACATCGCCCGGGCCTTCGACCGGGCGCTGGCCAGGGGCGTGAAGATCGATGTCGTCGGCCGCATCGACCTCAAGGGCGATATTGGCGGCCGGTTCCTCACTGCGCTCAACAAGCTGTTCGTCGAGAGATACGGCGATCGCATCAACATCCGCGAGTTCAAGGCGCCCGATGTCGTGCTGCATTCCAAGATCATGATGATCGACGAAAGACTGGTCGCCATCTCGTCGGTCAACCTCAACAACCGCAGCTTCTTCCATGACACCGAGAACGGCATGGTCGTGCTCGATCCGGCCTTCTACCGGCGCATGAAGCCGGTCTATGACGATTACCTCGCCCATTCGCGCCCGGTCGCCACCGACGTCACGATTGGCTGGGTCTACCGGCTGCTGTTTAGCGACAACTGGGTCCGTCAGGCGTTCTGACGCCGCCCTCTCGATATGAATTATGCGTGTTGAGATTCAGGTCAGGCCGAGTCGAAGATGACGATCTCCGAGAACCGGCCTACGCCGGCCGTTTATGAGGGCTTCGGCCGGCGAAGGCCGGAGCGGGGCGTACTTGAAGTACGTGAGCACCGGCAGCGCAGGAGATCGGCATTTGCAGGCCGGCATCACCTGAACATCAGTGCACCTTAGATAGGCTTCAGGTATCGTTCCGGGCTCAGGTCGCGCGCGTTGATCTCCGGCACCCGGTTGGACATGATGTCGGCGAGCACCTTGGCCGAGCCGCAGGCCATGGTCCAGCCGAGGGTGCCGTGGCCGGTGTTGAGGTAAAGGTTGGCAAGCTCGCTTAGCCCGACCAGGGGCGGTCCGTCCGGCGTCATCGGCCGCAAACCGCACCAGAAGCTCGCCGCCTTGAGGTCGCCGCCGCCGGGGAACAGATCGCCGACCGAATGCTCGAGCGTGCGGCGGCGCGATTCATGCAGGCGAAGGTCATAGCCCGAAATCTCCGCGGTGCCGCCGACACGGATGCGGTCGCCGAGCCTGGTGATCGCCACCTTGTAGGTCTCGTCCATGACGGTCGAGACCGGCGCCGCATCGGCATTGCTGATCGGCACGGTGATCGAATAGCCCTTCACCGGATAGACCGGAATTGGTCGCCCCAGCGCGCGCATGAACTGCGCCGAATAACTTCCCATCGCCATCACGAAGGCGTCCGCGGATTTCCATCCGCTATCCGTAAGCACATTGGTGAGGCGATTGCGGTTCCTGACCATGCGCCGGATGGTCGAGCCGTATTCGAAGGTCACGCCGCGCGCCACGCAGAGTTCGGCGAGCCTGTCGGTGAACATCTTGCAGTCGCCTGTCTCGTCGCCGGGCAGCCTGAGGCCGCCGACGATTTTTTCACGCACCGCCGCAAGCGCCGGCTCGGCCGCGATACAGCCATCGCGGTCGAGGATCTCGTAGGGCACGCCGTATTTCTTGAGCACCTCGACGTCGCCGCCCGTGCCGTCGAGCTGCTTTTGCTTGCGGAAGAGCTGCAGCGTGCCTTTGGTCCGTTCGTCGTAAGTGATGCCGGTCGCCTCGCGCAGCGCCTTCAGCGTGTCGCGGCTGTATTCGGCAAGCGGCACCATGCGCGACTTGTTGAGCGCGTAGCGCTCGGCCGTGCAGTTGCGCAGCATCTTGATGAGCCACGCCCACATATTCGGATCGAAGGCCGGCCGCACGACCAGCGGGCCGTATTTCATCAGCAGCCATTTGACGGCTTTGACCGGGATGCCGGGCCCGGCCCAGGGCGAGGCATAGCCCGGCGATACTTCGCCGGCATTGGCGAAGCTGGTTTCGAGCGCCGGCCCCGGCTGGCGATCGTAGACGGTCACTTCATGACCGGCCTCCGCGAGGAAGTAAGCGGTGGTGACCCCGATCACACCGCCGCCCAGCACGATGACTTTCATTCTATGCTCCCTCAAAGCCGATCATGCCGCGGAAGGCCCCGGATCGTCCTCTTCTGTCTGCCGGATTTTGCCGCGCCCGCCAAGGGGCCAGTCATCGGCGGGCGCGCTGTAGACCAGCTTGAGACCGTGGCCTCGCCGCTCGGCCGCACGATCCTGTGCCGTTCGCCGCGCCGCCTCCGGCTGGAAGGCCACATACTCGAGAAGGATCGGGCAGGCAGGGCCGTCGGGCCGCTCGGCCAGCGCGGATTGGCCCGCCCTCATGCCAAGCAGGCAGAGGCCGCGCCATGTGGCGACCGGCAGGCCGGAGCCGACGGGAGCGGATGCTTCGGCCTGCACCAGCGTTCGCGTATCGGATGGATCGCCGCCGACGCGGAAAATCACCCGACTGTTGAGCGTGGCAAGATCGGGCCCGACAGCGCCGGCTGCAACGACGCTGCTCTCGGCAAGCTTGCGCTCAAGCATCGGCGTGATCGGATCGGCAAGCGCGCGACCGCGCATCAGCATCGCCTCGAGCACCGCGAAGTCATTGGCCGTGAGGCGGTAGACGGTCCTGGTCATGGCACTCTCCGCGATGACGTTTGCTCGACGGCTTCGATCGTTGCCGAAAGAACCCGGCTGTCGCGGCTTCGCCACGAAACCATGCGGCCCGCCCGGGCGCCGATCAGCGCCGTGCCGAGCGGCGTCAGCACCGATATGCGCCCTTCGGCGATGTCGGCCTCCGCCGGATAGACCAGCGTCACCTTCCGATGACTTCCCTCCGCGTCGTGGAGCGTAACCGTCGAGCCCATCCTCACCACGTCGGTGGGCATGGCCTTGTCGGCGGCGATCCTGGCGCGGTCCATCTCGGCAAGCAGATCCTCGGCCATGTCGGGCACACGGTCGAGAAAAGCCCTGGCAAGACTGCTCAGCCGGCCGTGATCCGCGGCGCTGACGAGGATGGCGTATCGAGAACGCGATTGTGTTGCTGCATGCATGGCATACCTCAAATGCTGGCGCATCGGCGACTGAATGCGCGCAAGCCGCCGGCTCCCAGGCTTGTCCAGGAATAGAGGCGGCGAACAAAACCGGGCCGCAAAGGCCGTCGGCTCGATGAAGATGTCAGGAATTCAAACGCCCCGGTTCACGCGGCCGCCGGCATCGGCGGCCACGCCGGGGCTACGCTCCCGCGATGGGGCAAACCCTGAAGCAGGTTTTTGTATAAGCGAGGTTGCTCATGCGGCGAACCTTGCCGAGAAGCATCGGCTTGTCAAGCAAGGCGCCCGCACATGCGCCGCTTCACCCGCCTGACTAACGGCTTCTCAAAGAAGGTAGAGGCCCACGCCAATACGGTTGCCCTGCATTTCATGTACTACAATCCGTGCGCATCCATGCTTCGCTGCGCATGACCCGGCAATGGCCGCAGGCGCGGCCGACAAGCTTTGGGAGATTGGTGATATCGTCGCGTTGATCGAAGCCAAGGAAGCATAGAAGCCGATGGTGCGCGGCTCCTACAAAAGGCGTCTTGGAGAATGTCGCAGGCATTGGATATTTTATTTCGCCATGCTAATTCATTTAGATGTCCTTTCTGATCTTGTCCTTTGTAGCGGTCGTCATCCCATATGGTCTTGAGCGACTATTTTCTGCGAGAAAGTTTGGATTCTTTGCACTTATATTTTGGCTTTTTGCCTTTCAATGTGGCATTTTGCTCGGGGGTGAAATCATCCTCGAAAATCACCTAGGCCATTCATTGCCCAGTTGGGTTACAACACTCGGCTTTGCGATGGGAGTATTCGCCTACATGACGATTGGCATGACGTCTTTCGCTGCCGTCGCTGCCGCATTAGGATTCGGCACAGTGATCGCAGCCCGCTGGTTCTTGAGAAAGCCAGGGGGAAATTCAAACTGACCCACTACCGCCCTCATCAGAAGCAATCCCAGGAAAAGTGGGCAGCGGTTTGCGTCCGGGATTGCGAAAAGACAAAGCTCTTAGAGCGGGGCGGCGATTCTATAAATCGCTGAACCGCTCTAAATGCCGATGTAGCGGCGGTGAAAGCGCGAACCCAGGCTGGTCAAAATCTCGTAGCCGATGGTGCCGGCGTGGCCGGCCGCGTCGTCGACGCTTTGCGACGGGCCGATGAGCTCTACGAGGTCGCCCTCGCTGAGCCGGCCGGCCGGAAGCGCCGAAATGTCGAGGATGATCGAGTCCATCGACACGCGTCCGATGAAAGGCAACCGCGTGCCCTCGAACCAGGCGGCCGAAGCGGCGCGTCGGTGCCAACCGTCGCCATAGCCCAGCGAAATGGTCGCCAGGCTGAGCGGACCGTCCGCATTATGGCTATGGCCATAGCCGATGCCGGCGCCCGCGCCGACCTCGCGCGTCTGCGCCACCTTGGCTTGCAGTCGGATCACCGGCCGCATCGGGTTGGGTTGGTGAGGCGTCGGGTTGACGCCGTAGAGGGCTGCTCCCGGACGGACAAGGTCGTAGTGCCAAGCCGGCCCCAGAAAGATGCCGGATGAGTTGGCGAGCGAAGCAGGCGCGGCCGGCAGCATTTTGCGCAGGCGGTCGAACTCCAGCCGCTGCTGCTCGTTCGCCCCCTGGCGCGGCTCGTCGGCGCGGGCGAGGTGGCTCATCACGAAACGGATGTCGATGCCGTCGAAGGCGCCGGCCTCCCCGGCGACCGCCTCGACTTCCGCCGGCGCCATGCCAAGCCGGGCCATCCCGCTGTCGACCTGGATGGCGGCGGGCAGGCTCTTGCCCATGCCTCGCGCGGTCTCGCGCCAGGCTTTCAGCTGCGCGGCGCTGTTGATGACGGGGCAAAGCCCGGCTGCCACGGCTTCCGGTTCCGAACCGGGCGGCAAGCCATTCAGCACGAAGATGTCAGACCCGCTGCCGATCGCCTTGCGCAACGCGATGCCCTCGCCGAGCAGCGCGACAAAGAAGATGTCGCAGCCCTCTTTCGCCAGCGCCGAGGCCACTTGCGCGGCGCCAAGCCCATAGCCGTCGGCCTTGAGCACGCCGGCGCAGCGGACGCCGTTCAGCCGCGCCTTCAGCCGGCGGTAGTTTTCCCGAATGGCGCCGAGGTCGATCGTCAGGATCGCGCCGGCCGCCGCCTCGCTCGGCGTAGAGCTACTACCAATGGCAGCCGTTTGCGGCAAAGGCGCTTTGGCGTCGCTCATCGAGGCAATCGCGTCAGACAAAGACTGTTTGCGCCTGTTGGGGAGGCACGCGGTCGTCGAGGTCGGCGCCGCCCCTCATCGCCCTGCCGGGCACTTCTCCCCGTATAGTGACGGGGAGAAGGGGCTGGCCGCAACCCCGGCGCCTTTCTGGCGACCTTGGTGATCGGCGAAACCGGTGACGAGAGCGCCCCTCTCCCCGTCACTATACGGGGAGAGGATGCCGGCAGGCAGGTGAGGGGCGGCGCTGACGCTCCGCCAAAGTGTGCTTGCCATGCGTTCATGTCTGCCTCGTGTTTGCGGCGCAACGGCATCAATAGAGCATGATCCCGAACAGTGCGAACCCGTTTTGCTCGGCCGAACCCGCCTGGGAGGGACCAGAGGCACGCCACCGCACCCAAGACTGTTAAGAGACCAGATGCTGGAACGCCGCCACCACCTGTTCGTAGACATGGCGCTTGAACGGCACGATCAGTTCAGGCAGCTCCCGCATCGGCCGCCAGGCCCACTGATCGAACTCCGCCGCGTGGCCGCCGGGCGGCGGATTGATCTCGATCTCGCTCTCGTCGCCCTCGAAGCGGTAGGCGAACCATTTCTGCGTCTGGCCGCGATAGCGGCCCTTGAAGGCGACGCCGACCAGATGCGGCGGCAGGTCGTAATTGATCCAGCGCGGCGCTTCGGCCAGCAGCGACACGCTGCGCATGCCGGTTTCCTCGTAGAGCTCCCGCCCGGCGGCTTCGATCGGCTCTTCGCCCTTGTCGATGCCGCCTTGCGGCATCTGCCAGAGCTGCGTGGTGCCGGCGAACTCGCTGTCCGGCTCGGCGATCCGATGCCCGACCCAGACCAGGCCTGCCCTGTTGAGGATCATCAGTCCGACGCAAGGGCGATAAGGCAGTGTTTCGGGATCGATCATCTTCTTGGACATTCCTGGATTCCAGCACCGGTGAATATCCGATGACTAGCCTTTCTGGGGGTCTATGGCGACTGCCGAGATCGGCACGATCTCGATGCCGCGCTTCTTCGCTTCGGCAATCCAGGACGTCACCGTGTCGACGGTGATGTCGAAGGCCGAACCGATGCCGACCGCGCTGCCCTTGGCCCGCGCCGTCGCTTCCAGGCTGTCCAGCTTCTTGAGAATTTCGCCGCGGTCCTGCACCGCATCGATCACCATGTCGCCGGCGACGAACGGCACGCCGTCCTTCAGTGCCAGGTCGGAGGCGACGCTGCGCGCGGACGAACCGTCATCGATATAGGCGAGCCCCCGCTTGCCGAGCTCTGCCATGAACGGCTCCATCGCGTTCGGGTCGGCCGAGAAACGCGCCCCCATATAGTTCATGACGCCGGTGTAATTGGTGGTGCGCGACAGCGCCCAGTGCAGGCTCTTCAGGTTGTCGTCCGGGCTGGCCGAGACCGTCAGCGTGTTGCGGCCGGGATTGACGTTGGGATAATCGAACGGCTCGAGCGGCACCTGCATGACGATCTCGTGCCCGCTCTGCCTTGCCGCCTGCATCCAGCGGCCGATGCTGTTGCCCTGCGGCGCGAACGCCAGCGTCACTTCGGCCGGCAGCTTGGCGATCGCCGCCTGGGTGCCGGTCTGCGAGACGGCGAGCCCGCCGATGACGATCGCCACGCGCGCGCCGCGCGCCCCGGACCACGGCCGCGCATAGACGTCGAAGGGCCGCCTGCCGTCAGCGGAGCGCATCGGCAACGGACCGGTGTCGCTGGCCTGGACCAGCGCCTTGTCCGGGATATGGGCGACCTTGAGGTTCTGGCCGATCGTCGACGGGTCGTGGATCACGATCCGGGCTTTCGGCGGGCCGTCGCCCTCTTCGGTCTGAACGTGGATGATCTGCGGGCCACCGCTCTTCATCGGCGTTCCGCCCTGCGGCGTCGCCGCGGCCACGGCGGCCGGCGCCGGCGCGGACGCCGGAGCAGGCGCAGCGGTCGGCGTCGAAACGGCAATCTCTCCGGGTTTGCGGAACGGCTTTTGCCGCAAGGCAATCGCACCGGAAACGCCGATCACCACCAGCACGGCAAGCGTTGCAACAAGCCGGCCGGAGCTCAATCGGAGCGAGGCTTCACGCCGTGGCCGAAGCGTCTGTCCGAGCGGGCGTTCGATGTCCTTACCGGTGTCAGCCAAGTTGTGTTATTCCCCGGAAGCACGCCGCTTCAAGTGAAGGTCACGTTTTCGTGACATCTTGCGTGAAACGTCGCAATCGCCGGCGCGATACCCCAGACGCGTGGCGCCCCAACCGCGGGCCCCGAATCAAACTGCCGGAACCTCGCGGTCCCGGCAGCATTGCATTGCTTTGCTCAGTCGGCCAGAGCATTTGCCCCGGCCGTGCCGGCCTTACTGGTTCAGGACGGCCTTGTCCGGGTTCGGCGGGAACGACGGATCGGTCTTTTCGCCGCGCAGAAGCTGCTCGGCATAGATCAGCTGCAGGTCGTCCTTCGGATCCGGCGGCACATAGGCGGCCGAGCCCGAGCCGGTCGAGCTTTCGTCGGCGCCCTTGATGTGACCCTTGAGGTCGGATTCGCCACGGGTCAGGTCACGGCCCTGCAGATCCGGCGGCAGCGGCTGGTCGACCTTGATGTCGGGCGTGATGCCCTTGCCCTGGATCGACTTGCCGGACGGCGTGTAATAGAGCGCCGTGGTGAGCCTCAGCGCGCCATTCTCGCCGAGCGGAATGATGGTCTGCACCGAACCCTTGCCGAAGGACTGCGTGCCGACCACCGTGACGCGGCGCAGGTCTTGCAGCGCGCCGGCGACGATTTCGGACGCACTCGCCGAACCGCCATTGACCAGCACGATCATCGGCTTGCCGTTGATGTCGTCGACCTGCTTTGGCTTGGCGTCGAAGCGGGTGACATCCTTCGGATCGCGGCCGCGGGTCGAAACGATCTCGCCGCGCTTGAGGAAGGCGTCCGACACGCTCACCGCCTGGTCGAGCAGGCCGCCCGGATTGAGGCGCAGATCGAGCACATAGCCCTTCAGCTTGTCGTTCGGCACCTGCTTCTTGATGTTCTCGATGGCGTTCTCGAGATCGTCATAGGTCTTTTCGGTGAAGGAGGTGATCTTCATGTAGCCGATGTCGTTCTCGACCCGGTACTTCACCGCCTTGACCTTGATGACGTCGCGCACCACCGTCAGCTCGATCGGCTTGTCGGCGCCCTGGCGCAGGATGGTGAGCTTGATCGGCGTGTTGACCGGCCCGCGCATCTTCTCGACTGCATCGTTGAGGGTGAGGCCGCGAACCTCTTCGCCATCGATCTTGGCGATGTAGTCGCCGGCAAGCACGCCCGCCTTGGCGGCCGGCGTATCGTCGATCGGCGTGATCACCTTGACGAGGTCGTTCTCCATGGTGACCTCGATGCCGAGGCCGCCGAACTCGCCCTTGGTCTGCACGCGCATATCCTGCGCCTGCTCGGCGTTCATGTAGGACGAGTGCGGGTCGAGCGAGGCGAGCATGCCGTTGATGGCGTTCTCGACCAGCGACTTGTCGTCCGGCGGCGTCACATAATTGGCGCGCACGCGCTCGAAGATGTCGCCGAAGATCGCCAGTTGCTTGTAGGTTTCCGAACCCGCAGCATTCGCCGCCGAACCCGGTGCGCCGTAGACCAGGCTCATTGCCGATGCGCCCATCAGCGCGCCGGCAAACAGAAGCGACAGTTTCCGCATCATTTCACGTCCTTCCAGAAAATCGGTCCGCCCACCACGGGGCCGGATCGACGGGTTTTCCATCCTTGCGGAACTCGACATAGAGTTCCGACGTCGAATTTTCATTCCGCGAGGCCGAGGTGCTTGCCACCCGGGCCTCTCCCATCGCGCCGATCGGCTCTCCCGCGAGCACCGACTGTCCGGTCGCGACGCTGATTCTGCTCATCCCCGCCAAGACGACATGATACCCGTCACCTGCATTGAGGATCAAGAGTTGACCATAGGAGCGAAACGGCCCCGCATAAAGCACGTTTCCATCCGCCGGTGCGGTGACGATGGCTCCCGATTGTGTCGCAACCATGTCGCCCTGCATCGCCGCGCCGTTGCCGTCGTCGCTGCCGAAACGCCGTTTGATCTTGCCGATGACCGGCAGCGCGATCTGGCCCTGCAATGCCGAAAACGGGGCTGACCCCGTGAGCCTGTTGGCCTCCGGCACCGGCAGCGCGGCAAGCTCGGTCGTCGAGGCCGTCGTGTCGCTGTCGGTCGATTTTCGCTCGCCCGCCTTGACCTGGTCCTGCACGCTGCGCGCCTTGTCGGCTTCGAGCGAGGCGATCAGATCCTTCAGGCTGCTCGCCTTCGCCGCCAGTTGCTGCGAGCGCCGCTGTTCGGCCGCGATCGCCGTTTCGGTGTCGGCCTGCAGCTTCTTTTTGGCCTCGAGCAGCATGGTGAGCCGCTTCTTCTCCGCGGTCTGGTCGGTGACGGCGGTGGCAAGCCTGGCCCGCTCGGCCTCGATCGATGCCGTTACCCGTGTCTGTTCCTTGAGATCGGCCATCAGCCTGTCGGTCTGCTGGCGCAGTTCGGGTACCACCGCGCCGAGCAGGATGGCGCTGCGCACTGACGACAGCGCATCCTCGGGCTTGACCAGGATCGCCGGCGGCGGGTTGAGCCCCATACGCTGCAGCGCCCCGAGCACTTCGGCCAGCACGTCGCGTCGCGCCGCGAGCGAGGCGCGGAGCTTTTTTTGCTCCGCCTTCAGCCCTTCGAGCTTGGCGCCGATGTCCTCGATGTCCTGACCGAGCTTCTGTTCCGTCATCGCCGACTGGATGAGGGCCGCGGTGATCGAGGCATAGTCCTTGCGCACCGAAGCGATGTCGGCGGCAAGCTTGGCCAGCCGCTCCGACGACAGGGTGATCTCCTTGGAGACCTGCTGGTATTCGGCCCGGCTCTGATCGGGGTCGGGCGCAAGGTCGAGGGAGTTTTCGGCCGCCCGGACCGGGCCGAGCACGACCGCAGCGGCGACAAGCGTCAAACCGCAGCGGCTGCGCCAGGCGCGCGTTCTCGAATTCCAGCCTTCAGACATCAGGCCTCGACTCTATCCGCCGCTTCGTTAACGAACCATCAACCATGTTGGAAGCGCCGCTATAGCCCGCTTGCCGCGCGATTGAGGCGGAAATCCTGGCGCAGGCGCGCAATCCCCAGCTTTTCGGCTGATGATAGGCGTCACTCACGAGCGATGGTAGGGGTGGCCGGAAAGGATGGTGGCGATCCGGTAGAGCTGCTCGCCCAGCATCACGCGCACAAGCTGGTGCGGCCAGGTCAGCGCGCCAAACGACAGCACCAGGTCCGCCTGCTCGCGCAACGCCTTGTCATGGCCGTCGGCGCCGCCGATGGCGATGACCAGCGCCTTGCGGCCGCCGTCACGCAACTGGCCCACGCGGGCGGCCAGATCCTGCGAGGAGAGCGACTTGCCGCGCTCGTCGAGCAGGATGAGGACGGCGCCGGACGGCAACTGGGCCTGCAGCTTCTGGGCTTCCTCGCGGCGGCGCTCATCGGCGCTCTGCCCGCGGCTCTCGGGAGTCTCGAGGATGCCGGCGAATTCCAGCCCGACCGCGGGCCCGCTCTTGGCGAAGCGCTCGAAATAGCGGTCGGCGAGTTCTCTCTCGGGGCCGGTCTTCATCCGGCCCACGGCATGAACGGTGATCTTCATCCTCGCCCCGGCGAGCTTGTTTCCAACGCGTACCGTGACGTTTCACGGCACGCGCATCAAGGCTCAGTGCAAGGTCTCGTCCTCGAGATCCGGCGCCTGCCACATCTTTTCGAGATTGTAGAATTCGCGGACTTCGGGGCGGAAGACATGGACGATGATATCGCCCGAATCGATCAGGACCCAGTCGGCGCCGGCCAGCCCCTCGACGCGCGCCGTGCCGAGGCCGGCATCCTTCAGCGCCTTGAGGAGATGATCGGCGACAGCCGAGACATGACGGTGCGACCGGCCCGAGGCGATGACCATATAGTCGCCTAGGCTCGATTTTCCCTGGATGTCGATTGAGACGATGTTTTCGGCCTTGGAGTCTTCCAGACTGGCAAGGACTGTGTCGATGGCGAGGGACGCGGGGTCGTGTCCGCTGATCCCTGCCGGCGAAGGCATGATGTCAGCCTTCTTCCGCAGTGCTGTTCTCAGTGTGTTTCCTTTCCCAACAAGAACAACCAAATCACCATGCAAATCAGGTGACACCACTTAGATAGGCAGAGTTCCGTTGCAGTTTCAAGACGACGGCCCGAAGCTTGATCTCCGCGCCATGGGTCCGGGGAGGCTGCGGGACAGCCCGCAGAAGGCGGGAACTGATCTCCGGCGCATGGGTTATCGGCTCACCGACCAACGGGATACCCGCCATGCCCACCGACCCGCAAAGCGCATTTCTGACCATCCAGGCCGGACTTGCGCAACTCAGCACCTTGATCGTTTCTTATTCCTTCTCGGCCATCGGCGCCATCATTCTTCTGGTCGTCGGCTATTTCGTCGCCGGCCTGGCCGAGCGCTCGGTCTTCGGCGGCCTCGGTCACATCCACGGCTTCGACGCGACCTTGCGGCATTTCTTCTCCAAGATCGTCCGCTACGCCATCCTGATCCTGGTCACCATCATGGTGCTCGGCCAATTCGGGGTGCAGACGGCTTCCATCATCGCCGCCATCGGCGCCATCGGCCTGGCCATCGGGCTGGCTCTGCAGGGCACGCTGCAGAACATCGCCGCCGGCATCATGCTGCTGGCGCTGCGGCCCTTCCGCATCGGCGAATATGTCGAGGTCGGCGCCATCGCTGGCACCGTCGAGGAGATCGGCCTCTTCGCCACCAAGCTGCGCACCGTCGACGGCGTCTATGTGCTGGCGCCCAATTCGACATTGTGGAACCAGCCGGTGCGCAACTTCACCCGCAACGGCGTGCGCCGCACGGACGTCACCTTGAGCATCGGCTCGTGGAACGATATCGACCGCGCGCAAAAGACGCTGCTCGCCATCGCCGGCGGCGAAAAGCGCATCCGGCGCGAACCGGCACCGCTCGCCTTCGTGGCCGGGCTCGGCGACACGTCCGTTTCGCTCACCTTGCGCTATTGGACCTCGGCGGCCGATTACTTCTCCACCCAGGTCGACACCACCAAGCGCGCCAAGCAGGCCTTCGACAGCGAGGGCATCTCGATCCCGTTGCCGCCGCCGGAAGTTCCCGCGCCTGAGGCGCGAAAGCAGTAGGCAATTCCAGGAAAAGCGTGGAGCGGTTTTCCATCCGCAATCGCGAACGGAAAACGGCTATCAGTCCTGTCGTTGCTTTTCATCCGGCGCGAAGGCCAGTTCCACCGGCAAGGGCGTCTGTGCCGACATCGGCGCGAAAGCGCCGCTCGTGGCGGCAGGGGTCGGCCGGCCCGCCATCACGCGCCACAGCACGAACAGGCAGAAGGCCGACGCGATGACGATGCCGACATAGATGAAGGTCGCGGTGCCGAAAACGGCCGAAAGTGCCGTCACGATGCCCGGCACGATGAAACCGGCCAGCGACCAGGCAAACAGCATCGAGCTCGAAAGCGCGAGCAGCTCGTCCTTGCCGGCCCGGTCGGCGGCGTGCGCGCTGGAGAGCGCATAGATCGATTCCGACGCGCCGTCCCAGATCAGGTAGATCACCACCAAAATCATCAGCGCGCCGCCATCGAAGGCGATGGCTAAGGTGCTGGCGACGACCGCGAGCGCGGCCGCCCCCGCCAGCACATAGCGCCTGTCGGTGCGGTCCGAGATCCAGCCAAGCGGGATCTGCAGGATCAACGTGCCGACCGGCATTGCCGACAACAGCAGCGCCACATCGGCCTGGCTGTAGCCCTTGGCGGTGGCATGGATCGGCGCGAAGCCGGAAACGATCATCGACAGGCCGCCGACGGCCAGCATGCCGGCGACGCCGACCGGCGAGATCCGCCAGGCCCGGCGGAGCGCGACTGAAGCCGCCTGCGGCGCGGGCGGCTGGGCCAGCCGCGTCATGCCCACCGGCAGGATGGACAAGGCTGTGAAGGTGATGCCGATCAGCGATGCCGCGGCGCTGTGGATGTCGATGGCGGCAAGCGTCGCGTAGCCGACGCCCAGGCCGGCGATATAGGCGACATAGAACACCGCCATGACCCGGCCGCGGATGGAATTCGGCAAGGCATCGTTGAGCCAGCTTTGCGCCACGATGAACAGGCCGCAAATGGCAAAGCCGTAAAGCGCGCGCGCCGCGATCCACAGCAGTGGGATCGGCCCGGCGCCGATGGCGGCGTTGGAAAGCGCGATCAGCGCCGAAAGCACCATGAAGGCGCGGGCGTGGCCCACGCGTTTGACGAGGGGCCCGGTCAGGATGCAGCCGGCCAGCCCGCCGGCCGAAAGCCCGGTGACGATCAGCCCGGCCCAGGTGGGATCGAAGCCGTCGGCGCCGAGGCGCACCGGGATATAGGCGAACATCAGCCCGTTGCCGATCGCGATCAGCGCCATCGAGACGATGACGCTGGCAATGGCGATCAGCGGCGCCGTTTGCGCGGCGCGGCCCGAATCGGTCGTGGCTTGGTTCTTTTCCAGCATGCTTGCGCAAATTGGCCCGCCGCGGAGCAAAAAGCCGCCGTAAAAGCGACATGGCCGGACTTCCCTTCCCCCCTTGTGGGGGAAGGGAAGCAGCCTACCCCTTCGCTGCCTTGCGGATCGCGGTGGAAGAGAGTGACGAGCGCGGGCCATGGATGAAAGTCCAGGCCGGCGCCCGCATGCGGGCAAGCAGCGGCGCGTCGCCTTCGTCGATACGGGCATAGTCGAAGGTCTTGGCGACCACTGACGACAGGAAGGAGAGCGTGGCGCCCGGACGGTCGATGACCGCGATCGGGAAAGTCAGCACGATCTCGCGCCAGCGCTGCCAGCGGTGGAAATCGCGCAAGCTGTCCGCGCCCATGATCCAGACGAAATCGACGCCCGGATTGCGCGCCTTGACCAAAGCCAATGTGTCGGCGGTATAGCGGACATGCTGCGCCGCCTCGAACGCGGTGACCTTGATCTTGGGATTCCTGGCGATCTTTTCCGACAGCTCGATGCGCTCGGCGAGCGGCGCGAGCTCGCGCACGCTTTTCAGCGGATTGCCAGGCGTCACCATCCACCACAGCTGGTCGAGCGCGAGGCGCCTCAGCGCGATCTCGGCGACCAGCGCATGACCGGCATGCGGCGGATTGAACGAGCCGCCGAACAGCCCGACGGTCAGGCCCTTGGCGGCGTGCGGCATGCGAAGATAGCGGGCGGTTACCGGCTGCTCGGGCTGGGAAAGCATGGTGCTAGGCGCCCCCCTCTGGCCTGCCGGGCATCTCCACCCCAAGGGGGGAGATTGAACGCCTCGTCGACGGCGTAAATCTTGCAGCGTTGGCGATTGGCGAAATCACCCATGACAGCCGATCTCCCCCTGACAGGGGGAGATGTCCGGCAGGACAGAGGGGGGTGCCCAGGCGCAACGGCCTACGCTCTGGCGGCAAACGGCTTCACGGCCTCACCTGTCCCGACCCGCGCACCCGGTATTTGAACGAGGTCAGCTGCTCGACGCCGACCGGCCCGCGCGCATGCATTTTGCCGGTGGCGATGCCGATCTCGGCGCCCATGCCGAACTCGCCGCCATCGGCGAACTGCGTCGAGGCGTTGTGCAACAGGATCGCCGAGTCGATCTCGTTGAAGAATTTTTCGACCGTTTGCGGATCCTCGGCGATGATCGCCTCGGTGTGATGCGAGGAGAAGGTCTCGATATGCTCGATAGCGCCCGCCACGCCATCGACCAGCTTCACCGCGATGATGGCGTCGAGATATTCGGTCACCCAGTCCGCATCGGTCGCCGCGCTGGCGTCGGCGAAAGCCTTCATCACCTCGGCGTCGGCATGGATCTCACAGCCGGCGGCGCGCAGGGCCTCCAGGATCGGCACCAGATGCGTGGCGGCGACCCCGCGGTCGACCAGCAGCGTCTCGGCCGCACCGCACACGCCAGTGCGCCGCATCTTGGCGTTGACGGCGATCTTCACCGCCATGTCTAGCTTGGCCGAGCGGTCGACATAAAGATGGCAGATGCCTTCCAGATGCGCGAAAACCGGCACCCGCGCCTCGGTCTGCACGCGCCCGACCAGGCTCTTGCCGCCGCGCGGGATGATGACGTCGAGATTGCCGGCAAGGCCTTTCAGCATCTCGCCGACCGCGGCGCGATCGGTGGTCGGCACCAGCTGGATGGCATCCTGCGGCAGGCCGGCTGCCTTCAGCCCTTCGACCATGCAGGCATGGATCGCCGACGACGAATTGATCGAATCCGAGCCGCCGCGCAGGATCACCGGATTACCCGCCTTGAGGCAAAGCGCGCCGGCATCCGCCGTCACGTTCGGGCGGCTTTCATAGATGACGCCGATGACGCCGAGCGGCGTGCGCACGCGCTCGATGTGGAGGCCGTTCGGCCGGTCCCACGCGGCAGTGACCTCGCCGACCGGATCCGCGAGCGCCGCGACCTCGCGAATGCCGTCGGCCATCGCCTTGATCCGCGACGGCGTCAGCTTCAGCCGGTCCATGAACGAACCCGACAGGCCGGCTTCCGCGCCATTCGACACGTCGATTTCATTGGCGTCGAGGATGGCTTGCTCGTGACGCAGGATGGCATCGGCCATGGCGACGAGCGCGTCGTTCTTGGCCTTGGTGGAAGCGACGGCCAACGGTCGGGCGGCGGCGCGGGCGCGACGGCCGATATCGGCCATCAGCGCCACGGTGTCTTCGCCGGATTTTTCATGCAGCTTCAGCATGGTTTATCCTCCGCTTCAGAGCGTTTCACGAAAAAAACGCCAAACCGCTCTACCTTCACGCAATTCCGGGCGCAAAACCGTTTTCGCGCTTTTCCTGGAATTGCTTCAGTCGTCGGCCACTACTTGGTCGCCGGCAACGCTTACCACAAGGTCGTCGCGATGGATCATCGCGGAACGTGCCTCGTAGCCGAGCACGTTTTCGATCTCGACCGTCTTCAAGCCAGCGATCCTTACGGCATCGGCGGCATCATAGGCAACCAGCCCGCGCGCGATCTCGCGGCCCTCGGGCGACAGGATCGCCACCGTGTCGCCACGCGAGAAATTGCCGCTGACCAGCTTCACGCCCGCCGGCAGCAGCGACTTGCCCGATTTCAGCGCTCCGACGGCGCCGGCATCGACGGTGAGCCGGCCGGCCGGTTCGAGCTGCCCCGCGATCCAGGTCTTGTAGCCCTTCACCGGATTGGCGCTCGGCTTGAAGAACGTCGCGCGCTCGCCGCGCTCGATCGCCATCAGCGGCGAGAGCCTGGTGCCCGAGGTGATGATCATGGCGGTGCCGGCGGCGTTGGCGATCTTGCCGGCATCGAGCTTCGTGCGCATGCCGCCGCGCGACAGCTCTGAGGCCGCGGCCCCCGCCATCGCTTCGATGTCGGGCGTGATGCGGTCGACCACCGGGATGAATTTTGCTCCCGGATCCTTGGCCGGCGGCGCCGTATAGAGCCCGTCGATGTCTGAGAGCAGCACGAGCAGATCGGCGCCCATCATCGTCGCCACCCGCGCCGCCAGCCGGTCGTTGTCGCCATAGCGGATTTCGGAGGTCGCCACGGTGTCGTTCTCGTTGATGACCGGCACCGCCTTCATCTTGAGCAAGGTCGAGATCGTGGCGCGCGCGTTGAGGTAGCGGCGCCGCTCCTCGGTGTCGCCGAGCGTCAAGAGAATCTGGCCGGATTTCAGTCCGTCCTTGCCGAGCGCGTCGGACCAGGCACCGGCGAGCGCGATCTGCCCGACCGCGGCGGCGGCCTGGCTTTCCTCGAGCTTCAACGCGCGTTTGCCCAAGCCAAGGATGGTGCGGCCGAGCGCGATCGCGCCCGAGGAGACCACCAGCACCTGCGCGCCGGCATTGGCGAGCACCGCGATGTCGTTGGCCAGGGAGGTCAGCCAGTCGCGCTTCAGGCCGGTCGCGCGGTCGACGAGCAGCGCCGAGCCGATCTTCACGGTGATGCGCCGGTATGATTTCAGCGATGTCATGGTCACTTATGCCAGCGCGTCTCGACGGGAGCGGGCACTGCATCGCGGGCCTCGGCCACCACCGCCATCAGCGCCCGCAGCACCGCCTCGACGCCTTCGCCGGTGACGGCCGAGAGAAGCATCGGCGCGCCGCCGGCGGCGCGCTTGAGCGAAGCCGCCTTCTTCTTGCGCTGATCCGCGTCGAGGATATCGACCTGGCTGAGCGCGACGATCTCGACCTTGTCGGTCAGCCCATTGCCATAGGCTTCGAGCTCGGCGCGCACGGTCTTGTAGGCCTTGCCCGGGTTTTCTTCCTGCGCCGAGACGAGGTGGAGAAGCACGCGCGTGCGCTCGACATGGCCGAGGAAGCGGTCGCCGATGCCGACGCCCTCATGCGCGCCCTCGATCAGGCCGGGAATATCGGCCAGTACGAATTCGCGCCCGTCGATACGGGCGACGCCGAGGCCGGGGTGGAGCGTGGTGAAAGGATAGTCGGCGATCTTCGGCTTGGCGGCGGTGACGGCGGCAAGGAAGGTCGACTTGCCGGCATTGGGCAAACCGACCAGTCCGGCGTCGGCGATCAGCTTGAGCCTGAGCCAGATGCTCAGCTCCTCGCCCGGCAGGCCCGGATTGGCGCGCCGCGGCGCCTGGTTGGTCGAAGTCTTGAAATGCTGGTTGCCGAAGCCGCCATTGCCGCCCTTGGCAAGCAGGAAGCGCTGACCGACCACGGTCAGGTCGCAGATCAGCGTCTCATTGTCCTCGGCGAAAATCTGGGTGCCGGCCGGCACTTTGAGCGTGATGTCGGCGCCCTTGGCCCCGGTCATGTTGCGTCCCATGCCGTGCATGCCGGTCTTGGCCTTGAAATGCTGCTGGTAGCGATAGTCGATCAGCGTGTTCAGGCCGTCGACCGCTTCCGCCCAGACATCGCCGCCGCGGCCGCCGTCGCCCCCGTCCGGGCCGCCGAACTCGATGAATTTTTCGCGCCGGAACGACACCGATCCGGCGCCGCCGTCGCCGGAGCGAATGTAAACCTTGGCCTGGTCGAGGAATTTCATCGGAGTTTCAAGTTTCTGCTGATGATCTTGCGGATTGCTCTAAGGAATGTTGAGATTCAGGTTAGGCCGAGCCGAAAATGGCGGGTTCCGAGAACCGGAGCGGAGCGTACTTAAGTACGTGAGCACCGGCCTACGCCGGCCATAGCCTTAATTTTGCTGCCCCGCCACCCATATGTGCTTCGGCCGGCGAAGGCCGGAAGCGCAGGAAGCCGGCATTTGCAGGCCGGCCTCACCTGAATATCAACATGCCTTAAACCAAGGCGGGGCCTAGGGCGAGGCTGTTTTGCGACTAAAGCGCCCGATGCTCTTTGGCAAAGGTCGCAGTAGCACTGTTCGCGAGCCGACGTTGGGGAAATGCTCGAATGAAACTCGTCACCTACAACATCCAGTACGGCATTGGCCTCGACGGCAAATATGATCTCGGCCGCATCGCCGACGCGGTGCGCGGGGCCGACGTCATCGCGCTGCAGGAAGTCACCCGCAACAATCCGCGCAACGGCGGCCGCGACATGGTGGCCGAGATCGGTGAGGCGCTGCCCGACTATTTTGCCGCCTATGGCAGCAATTTCGAGGTCAATATCGGCTCGCGCCTGGAGAACGGCCGCGCCATCTCGACCTCCTTCCAGCTCGGCAACATGGTGCTGTCGAAGACGCCCATTCATCTGTCGCGCAATCTCCTTTTGCCGCGCAGCCGCAGCCTCGAGACCATGAACTTCCAGCGCGGCGCGCTCGAAGCCCTGGTCGAAACATCGCTCGGCTTCATCCGCTTCTATTCCACCCATCTCGACCATCGCAGCCCGGTCGAGCGGCAGAACCAGATCCGCTTCCTGCGCCAACGCCTCTTGAGCTATGCGCTGGAAGGCGGCGGCCTGTCGGGCATTCCCGAAATCGGCCTGCCGGACCTGCCCTATCCGGAAGCCTTCATCGTCATGGGCGACTTCAACATGTTGCCGGGCTCGCCCGAATATGTCGAACTCGCCGGCCGTCCGGACCATGAGTTCGGCATGCCGCTGACCGCCGATCTCGCGGTCGACGTTGCCCAGCGCCTCGCTATCGCCGATCTGGTGACCTGGGTCGATCCCGATCGGCCGCAAGACCAGACCCGCCACAAATGCATCGACTACATCTTCACCAGCGCCTCGCTCGCCAGATCGCTGCAACACCTGTGGTCCGACCGGGACGCCGTCGGTTCCGACCACCTGCCGCTCTGGGCCGAACTGGGCTGAGCCGTTTTGGCCTGGATCCAAGACACCGCACCGAGGTGTGTTGAGATTCAGGTCAGACCGAGCCGAAAACACTGGTTTTCGAGAACCGGAGCGGAGCGTACTCAAGTACGTGAGCACCGGCCTACGCCGGCCGTAGCCTCAACTCCACCGCCGCCGCGCGTGAGCGCTTCGGCCGGCGAAGGCCGGAAGCGCAGAAAATCAGTGTTTGCAAGCCGGTCTCACCTGAATATCGGCACACCTCAAAAATGAACCCAGTTGCGCAGGCTGATCCACGTCTTCCTGTCGAGCCGGTAGCGCTCGACCGGCACCTGGCCGGCGACGATCGAGTTCAGCATGCCCTGGCCGGCATACTGGAAGCCGCATTTGTGGATGACCCGCCGCGAGGCCGGATTGATCACCCGGGTCGAGGCATGCAGCACCTGGATCGAGGTGTTCTGGAAGGCGAGATCGACCAGGGCGTGCGCGGCCTCCGTGGCATAGCCGCGCTTCCAGTAAGGTTCGCCGATCCAGTAGCCGAGCTCCAGTCCGCGATCGGTGGTGTTCAAGCCGGCGCAGCCGACGAAGGTGCCGGTGCCGGCGAGGGTCAGCGCGTAGACGATGCCGGCGCGTCGCGACGCCGCCATGGCAAGGAAGGTGCGGCCCTCGGCTTCGCCGTAGGGATGCGGCATGCGTGCCAGCATTTCGGCGACATGTCGGTTGTCGGCCAAAGCGACGAGTTGTTCCAGATCGCTGTCGCGCGGGGCGCGCATGATCAGCCGCTCGGTCGCGAGCACAGGGCAATCGATCGCGTAACTTTCGTCTTCGGTGTCTTCCGCTTCGGCAACCATTTTAGTCCTCCAGGGCCAGAAAATGAAAAAGGAGAGATGGAAGCCCATCTCTCCTGATCCTTTTCCTGGCCTGGCCAGACACCGGTTCCCGAGATGGGCGCCGGTGTTGTGGTGCGGAACCGGCTACTCCGCTGCTTTGGAAATCGGGTTCACCGATACGTAGGTTCGGCCGTTGGCTTTCTTGTTGAAGGTGACTGCGCCGGCTTCGAGCGCAAAAAGGGTGTGGTCCGTGCCCATGCCAACATTGGTGCCCGGATGCCATTGCGTGCCGCGCTGACGAATGATGATGTTGCCGGCGATGACGGCTTCGCCGCCGAACTTCTTCACGCCGAGCCGCTTGGAATGGGAGTCGCGACCATTGCGCGACGAACCGCCAGCTTTCTTGTGTGCCATTTGACTAACTCCGATGCGCCCTAAGGCGCTTGAATGGTCTTATGAACGCGTTCGCGTTCCGTTTCAAGTGCGTACCGGCGACGATTGCCGCCGGCCCGTCTTAACTCTTCGCTCTGCCTTACTTCTTCGCCAGTTCCTTGGCCTGCTCGCGCCAGTCCTTGATCTGGTCGGCGCTGAACGGCATGTGCTCGTCGATCTTGGCGACATCCTTGTCGCTGAGCTTGGCGAGTTGCGCGAAGGTGACGATGCCCTGCTCGGCCAGATCCTTCGCCGCGACCGGGCCGATGCCCTTGATCACGGTCAGGTCGTCCGGCTCGCCCTTCGGCGCCTTGAACAGCGGCGCGGCAGCGGTCTCGGCCTTGGCTTCCGCCTTGGGAGCGGCCTCTGCCTTGGCTTCCTTCTTGGCCTTGGCCTCCTTCGGCGCGGCCTCGGCCTTCGCCTCGGCGGCGACTTCCGCCTTGGCTTCGGGCGCCTTGGCCTCGGTCTTGGCAGCGGCCTTCTTCGCCGGCTTGGCGCCGCCCAGCAGGATCTCGGAGATCCGCACGGTGGTCAAAAGCTGGCGGTGGCCGATCTTGCGGCGCGAATTCTGGCGGCGGCGCTTCTTGAAAGCGATGACGGTGCGGTTCTTGCCCTGCTCGACGACTTCCGCCGTGACCAGAGCGCCGTCGACGAACGGTGCGCCGAAGGTGACATTGTCGCCCTCGCCATGCGCGAGCACGTTGCCGATCTCGACGATGTCGCCGACCTTGGCTTCGAGTTTCTCGATCTTGAGCAGATCGTTGGCGGCGACGCGATACTGCTTGCCGCCCGTTTTGATGACTGCGAACATTTTTTTGCCTTTCGCTGTTCGGTCGGCCTTGATGAACCGCTTCACGCGGTCCGGCCGTCTTTTTGTCAGTCTGCGGGTTCAAAAAACAAGCGGCGCGGAAGAGCCTCCACGCCGAATGCGGGCTGTCCCTAACCGAAGGTTGCGTTGAAGTCAAGGCAAGCCCCTCGCCGGCGACATCCCTTTTGCCGGCAGCCGCGACGGGCAAGGCCACGGAGGGACCATGAAGGCGCTGCCGAGCCCGCACCGCCGCCTCAACGGTCCTTTTCGAAGAAGCTGGAAATCCGGCGAATAGACCCTTGTAACTGGAGCAGCCAGCCGTTATCTAGTGCGCCGCGCCGGCAACGGCCGACCATGACCTCGCGGAGAGGTGGCAGAGTGGTCGAATGCACCGCACTCGAAATGCGGCATACTCGCAAGGGTATCGGGGGTTCGAATCCCTCCCTCTCCGCCAGACAAGCCCCGAAAAACCCGGATTTCTGCGGTTCTTGCTTAGGAAGCCCTTCCTTTCCCACCAGTTTTCCCACCAGTGCGGTCAAACGCGGCCGTCGCGCACGTCATTCCTTGCCACGTGAAGCGCGTCAGCCACTCGCTCTAACTCTGACATTTTGAAGAGGCGCCGGCCCGCTCCCGTTTGGCAAACAACGTATGGCTCACTGCCGGAGCGCGGGTCCGCCTTTGCGCCGCATAGCCCATGCGCAAGGCAATTTCGGACATCGATAAGCCTCTGCATGTTACTCCGAACCCGCTGGCATGCCTCTGGCTCAACTTCGCGCCAGTGGACCCACAATGATCCCTCGGACAACTGGCGGTCTGGCTCTGCTGCCTCGATGCGCGCGCGGACTTCTTCTTCCAGCCATCCCCAATGCAGGAGCACATATGCGACTGCGGCCATCAAATCGCGCATGTTAGGTTCGGGAGCCGGATCGTCAGCCATGGTTGTCGCTCGACTTTTCTTTGCGCCACCGTTCCGACGCTAGGACCAGCAGCGCGGCGGGAATGGGCGTGGCATGATGTTTGTTTATGCGATTGCCCCTAATCGGCCCGGGAGTTCGCACCAAGCATTCTCCGCACCCCGGTTTCGCACGGAGCAAGACATCGTTGGGGACGTGCCACCTCGCGCCATCGCGATCCGTGGACCAGCCGGACCGGCGCCTGCCGACCCCGCCCCTCGGGCTCGCCAGCCGCACGCTCGGAAACCCTTCTATCCCGCATTGGCAATGCGGCGGTCATTTTCAACTTTCTGACAAACCAGACAAATGAAACAAGGCTAATCCTCCTCCCGGAAGCCAACCGTCACGGAGTTCGAACGCGGCCGCTTCAGCGCGGAGCTGACTGCCCCAGCAGTGGCCTTCGCTGGCGGATTTTGCCGTGCCTGGGCGGCTTCGGAGCTAGTGGATCGAGTCTAACCCTTGGTTCCCGCGTTTGGCGGCGGCAAGGCTTTGAACGCGGCATAGGTCAGGTACAGTCCAAGGACCAGCGTAATCGCGGCATAGACGTAGAAAAGGCTTTCGAAATGAAACATCTCGAAATAGGCCGCCAGCGCTTCCGGTGAAAGGAAGAGCAGGAGCAAGCCACGAATCAGGATTGTCCATCCGATCAGGGTGACGACGACAGGCAGGATTCCGCCCGCCCAGACGTTGTGCCCAAGCACCATGCCGAGACCCGCAACCGTGGCAATCATCCCGATAAACAGGACCAGCGGCGGGTCCTGAATGAGCCTGGGCACGGTCGCAACAAACGACTGCCTGTGCATGAGCATGAACAGCGCGGTGAGAATAAAGAACAGGCCAATTAGTCTGCCGAGAAAAATCGTCCGAGGTAGCATGGTTGCCTCCTGAACTCTTCCAGAGCCACGCGGCGGCCATCTTACACCTCGGCTGGACTCAAGTGTCTGATTTTCACCACTAGGATCATCTGCCCTGGGCCGCTTCTATAGCCGACCAATTCGTAACCTACGCCCTGGTTTGTGTATGCCGGCCGTCCTGCGCCCGACGTCATTCGGATATGATGCTGCGTCCCGCAGGCCATAGCGTTTTGATGCTTCTTAAGGCCGGTCCAGCCCGGGTCAGGTTCGCATCATCGAACGCAAGATTGCCTGCATGTGCACTTCCAGGTCGAGTTCACCCTTGCCCTCAGTGGCCAACAGGTACTCGGCCTTAGCCCAGCGGTCGGCTCGGCTGATCGCCGGATAAGAGCAGATAGCCAGCAGCGCCTCCTGCTCGATCCCGTCGGTCCTATCGCGGTCATCCCTGCTGCTCTCGGCTCGATGAACAACGCGGTGAAACTCGGCATAGGCCGCCTCATGTGCCGCAATCAGAGCCTGTAGCTTCGGCGATGCATTTTCGCCAGCGGGGTCGACGGCAACCGCTGCGCCGGTCAGCGCGAGAAGAGTACGGCGGGTAATCGCGGGCATGGATTACGTCCTCCTCGCTGCCGATCCTGCCGGACCATAGCACCACCTTGGAAGAGGGCAGAGATGGTCAGATGCTGTCTGCTGACAATGGGGTCAGTGGACTGTTCGAACCCAGAAGGAGCGTTCCCCTCCGTAAGAACTAGCGTCCACCCTCTCCGTGTGTGTTATAAATGGATTATCGACGCTCGACCTCGACGCCGTCCTAAGGCCGACCGCCATTTCAGTATGCCCAAGGACGTATGTGCCGCACATGGGCTCAAGTCACCCGCCCGCCCATACGTTGTGGATTGACCCGCGAGGAGGGATCAGCATGTCAGAACGTCTCAACATAGGCCCGCTGCAACCTGGCGAAACGGCGCCCAATGTCGTGCTCGACGCGATTACCCGCGAGGGCAAGATCGCCATCGACGATTTCCGAGGCGAGAAACCAGTGCTGGTTGGGCTGTATCGAGGTCTCCATTGTCCTTTTTGCAGGCGCCATATCGCCATGCTTTCCCAACTCACCCCAGCCCTCAACGAGAAGGGCATCGAAAGCCTGACAGTGGTCAACACGCCCATCGAGCGGGCGCGCCTCTATCTGCGGTACCATCCGATGCTCGGCCTGCTCGCGGCATCCGATCCGGAGCGGACTTCACACCGCGCCTTTGGATTGCCGAATATGCAGATCACCGAAGACGAGAGCGCATGGCCGCAAAAGGTTTCGATGAGCGATGTGAAGTCGATGCGGGTCGACTTGCCGGGCGAGATGCCGGAACCGATGGACCCGTTTGCGGCGCTCGAATATCTGAACAAGAAGGACAGCTACGATATCACGGAAGCGGATCAACAGATTATGGCCACCGGCATTGGGCAGCTCGTCGGCCAATTCCTGCTGGACCGCGATGGCGTCGTTCGCTGGACTTCCAACGAGGTACTCGATGGCGGCCTATTCGGCGCCCCGAACACTCAGGAGCTGATGTCGGCAGCGTCGCAAATCGGAAGGTAAGGCGCAACTGACCGGGCGAGCTTTCGCCGTTGCCATAGCAATCGCTTTTTCCCTTTCGCCTTCCCATGCGCAACCGCAGCATCGTCTACCGAGCGGCTATAAATGGGGCCGCTGCCTGCTCGTCGTTCACGGTGAGACCCGCATCTCCGGAGGATGCTCCTATCAGATCGAGAAGGGCGGCGATTTCAACATCCAGGGGCCCAAGCAGGTTTTCGCAGGCATCGACTATCCCGACACGCATGGCGGGGCCGGTGAGACGTCGAAAGATTACTGGGCGGTCGAGTACAAGGACGGCGATCGTTGGGCAGGCTATGCGAACGCGGACATTCGCGACACGCACGGCGAGGCAGGCGATTGGGGAGAGCTTCGCCGTAAGGGCGCCTGCTATGTCGGGAAGGACGTCCGGGTGTGCCTTTGGCGTTAGCCGGCTCGCGGCGATTGCGGGTTCAAGCAGATCGATTGAGTAAGCGGGTCGCCGCCGTTAATATTGATATTCGCTCATTGTCGCTCTCGGCATTGACACAAGGCATGCGACTGATAGCACGCCGCCGGAACGGCGCTCCATCGAGGCGAGTGATGAAAAAAGAAGAGTTGGAAAAACTCCTCAGCACCGACAGCGAAGACTTCGAGTTGTATCCGATAGATCGCTACCTGCGTGCTCTGGCGAGCGAGCGGCGAATGCCGGATCTCGCAATTGGTGTTTGCACCATCAGGATCGAGGAAGCCGCCCCAGCTTTGCGGGCGGTTCTCGCAAGGGCGGCCAATGGCGAGGTTCTGGCGGAAGACGATGAGAGGCTCCTCTTCCGGGGCTTGCATATTCTGGGTGGCGCGCGTGACACCCAGGCATGTCAGTCCTTGCTGCGTTTGCTGCGCCGTCCGGCCCCGAACTCGACGACCTGCTCGGCGACGCCATCACGGAGACGCTGCCGCGCATCTTCGCAGGCATGTTCGACGGCAATGCCCAGGCTCTGTTCGGCACCATCGCAGACCGCAATGTCGATGAATTCACGCGCGATGTCTTGTTGAGCGCCGCGGCCTTTCTCACCTGGGACGGGCGCATCCAGCGGGACCAGATGCGGCTATTTCTCGAGCGCTTCTATGCCGAGAAGATGGCCGACGACGAGGAACAGGTCTGGGTCGCATGGCTCAAGGCGATTGCCATACTGGGTTGGCGCGATCTCGCGCCGCTGGTCGATAGCGCATGGAATGAAGGGCGCATTCCGGCGGGCCTGCTGGACCGACGCGATTTCGAGGAGGACCTTCAAGCAGCCGAGGAGGCTCCGGACGATATCGAGCGATTCAAGAGCAACAATCTCGGCTACATCGACGATGTGATTGAATCGCTGGATTCGTTCCGCCATTGGGAAAGCGACGATAGCTATGAGGTGGACGATAGCTACGAGGAGGAAGACTGGCAGTCGTCTTCGCCGTTGCCATGGGCTAGCCCGGAGGAACCGACGATAAACCCCTTGCGGCATGTCGGGCGCAACGATCCATGTCCTTGCGGCAGCGGCAAGAAATTCAAGAAATGCTGCCTGCCAGAGCTGGAACAATGACGCGCCGAAAGAGGCGCCTCTCTTAGCTCAACCCGCCCTGATGCGCCGCGATCGCGCTCAGGAAGATCTCCCCGAACTCCTTGAGCTTCGCCGCGCCCACGCCATTCACCTCGGCAAAGGCGTCGAGGTCGCGCGGGCGGCGCTCGGCCATGTCGATCAAGGTGCGGTCGGAGAACACCACATAGGCCGGCACCTGGCGCTCCTTGGCGAGCCGCAACCGCAGCGTCTTGAGCGCGGCCAGCAGAGAAGTGTCGACGCCCTCGCCGCCCATTGCGGGGCCCTGCACGGCACGTTTCCTGCCGCGCGCGAGACGGTCCCTGCCCTCGACCCGATACTCGAACGCAACCTCGCCATGGCCGAGCGCGCGGCCGCTTTCGGAGATGGCGAGGCCGCCATGGCCGTCGGAATCCGGCACCAGGAAGCCACCGGCGACAAGTTGCCGGATGAGCGACAGCCAGACCGGCTTCCTGTGCATGATGCCGGCCTTGAAGCTGGCGAGCTTCTGATGGCCCCTGGCCAGCACCTTTTCGGTCTCGTGGCCGAGCAGGATGTCGATGACATGGGCGGCGCCGAAGCGCTCGCCGCTCTGCTCGACCGCCGCAAGGATGATCCGCGCCTCCGCGGAGCCATCGGCGCGCGGCGCCTGGTCGAGGCAGTTGTCGCAATTGCCGCAGGCCTGCGCGTCCTCGCCGAAATAACCCAGCAGCACCTGGCGCCGGCACTGCGCCGTCTCGCAATAGCCGATCAGCGTATCCAGACGACGGTGCGCCCGCCTTTTGTGCTCGGGCGAAGTATCCTCGTCGTCGATGAACATCCGGCGCGTGCGGATGTCTCCAAGGCCGTAGAGCATATGCGCTTCCGCCGAGCGGCCGTCGCGGCCGGCGCGGCCGATCTCCTGGTAGTAGGCTTCGAGGCTGCCAGGCAGGTCGGTGTGGAAGACGTAGGCGACATCGGGCTTGTCGATGCCCATGCCGAAGGCGATGGTCGCCACGATGACGACGCCGGACAGGCTCATGAAGGCGTTCTGGTTGGCCTCACGCGCCTCCTTGCTCATGCCAGCGTGATAGGCGAGTGCCCGCACGCCATTCTTCTCCAGGAAAGCCGCCATCTCCTCCGTCTTGCGGCGCGACAGGCAATAGATGATGCCGCTCTTGCCGGGGTGACGCTCGATGAAGCGCAGCAGCTGGCGCTTGCTGTCCTGCTTGGGCTCTATCGCCAACTTGATGTTGGGCCGGTTGAACCCCAGCACCAGGGTTTCGGCGCGGCCGGCAAACAGCCGCGCCTCGATATCGGCGCGCGTCGCTTCGTCCGCCGTCGCCGTCAGCGCGATGATCGGCGCTTGCGGAAAAATGGCGCGGAGCCGCGACAGGTCCTCATATTCGCGCCGGAAGGCCGGACCCCACTGCGAAATGCAATGCGCCTCGTCGATGGCGATCAGGCCGACGTCGAGCCGCGACAGCGCTTCGAGCATCCGCTCCGTCATCAGCCGCTCCGGCGCCAGATAGAGCAGCCGCGTCTGCCCGGACGCCACGCGGCGCCAGGCCGCGACATTGGCCTCGCGGTCGAACGCGGAATTGATCGTCTCGGCGGCCACGCCGGCAAGGCGCAAGGCGGCGACCTGATCCTGCATCAGCGCCACCAGCGGCGAAACCACGATGGTGAGCCCGCCCCTGACCAGCGCCGGAACCTGATAGCAGAGCGATTTGCCCGCGCCGGTCGGCATGACCGCCAGCACATGACGCCCGGCGAGCAACGCCTCGATGACGGCGGCCTGTCCGGGGCGAAAATCGTCAAAGCCGAAGACATCCTTCAGCACGCGCCGCTTGTCATCCTCGGCTCGCATGCCGGCCGCCTGCGCCGGCATCAGGCGGACACCGGACGGCAATTCGTTTTCGGGAGCAGACCTGCCAAGTGATTCACCGCGTGATGCCCTGCAGTAGCGCAGCCGTCATCCGCCGACAACGGGCTTTGCGGGAATCCTGCCGCTTCGCGCCAATGTCGTCATCGGAAAGCGTTACCGGCGCGCCGGCTGGAGTGTTCCGCGGGAGCGTTCTGCGGTGCTATAACGCCTCGCCGCCGGATGCAGGCCGGCGATCCACGCAGAGGAACCTTCGCATGATCGACCCCGCCACGCTCATCACCTACATCGCAGTCGTCCTCGGCTTCGTCTTCATCCCGGGACCGGCAACGCTGCTGACCGTGGCGAGGGCGACGAGCTCGGGCACGAAACTCGGCATTGCCACCGGCGCCGGTGTCGCGGCGGGCGATGTCATCCACACCGTTATGGCGATCGTCGGCATCTCGGCCATCATCGCCGCCTCGGCGATGCTGTTCGGCATCATCAAATATATCGGCGCCGCCTATCTCGTTTACCTCGGCATCCGCGCCATCCTCGAAAAAGCGCCGTCCGACCTGGCGGGCAGGTTGCTGCCCATCACCGCCGGCAAGGCCTTCCGCCAGGCCATTTTCACCGAGGTGCTCAACCCGAAGACCGCGCTCTTCTTCCTCGCCTTCCTGCCGCAATTCGTGCACCCGCAAAACGGTTTCGTGGTGCTGCAGCTGATGACGCTGGGCATCGTTTTCGTCCTGCTTGGGCTGTTCAGCACAGTGGTCTTCGCCGTCAGCGCGGGCGGTCTGGGCTCCTTCCTGCGCCGCAACCCGGCAGTGCTGAAATGGCAGGGCAAGGTGGTCGGCGGCATCTATTGCGCGCTTGGCCTGCGCCTTGCGCTGCAGCAGCGCTGAATTGCGTCAGCCGGAGGAGCCAGCCATGTTACAGCGGAATGGGTGGAGCCGGGGGATTCGTTAAACCTATCTTCACCATCTTGCGGCACCGTTGCCCTCCTGCGGAGATGTTTTGAGTACCGCGGCGGCGCCTCGGGCGCTCAGGCAACAAACCCGCGCCTCATGGCGCGGGTTTTCCTTTCAGACGCTCAAAGCTGAGGCCTCGGGCGAGAAAGTCGGCCCTGCAAGGCGCGAAACTGTCGACCAGCCGCCCGGCCTCCAGCGCCTTGACGCCGTGCACGAGGTTGGACGGCACGATGAAGCTGCCGCCTGTTTCGAGAATCTCCGACCGCCCGTCGACGGTGACCTCGAAGCGTCCTTCGGCGACATAGCTTGCCTGCACATGCGGATGCGAATGCAGCACGCCGACACCGCCCTTCTCGAAGGCGAACTCGACCATCATCAATTCGTTCGTGTGCACCAGCACGCGCCGTCGGTTGCCGTCCGGCGTCGGCTCCCAGGCCTTTTCGCCCGCACGGGAAAACATCTCGGTCATCGCTTGGCTTCCGTTCGAAGTAGGCAGGAAACAGTCACCGCGCCAGCCAGCCGCCATCGACCGGCACCACCGCGCCATGCATGTAGTCCGACGCCCGCGCCAGCAGGAATACGGCCGCATCGCCTATGTCGGCGGGCGCGCCCCAGCGCCCGGCCGGGATGCGCCCGAGGATGGCGGCGCTTCGGTCGGGATCGGCGCGCAGCGCCTCGGTGTTGTTGGTCTCGATATAACCCGGCGCGATGCCGTTGACGTTGATGCCTTTCGCCGCCCACTCACAGGCGAGCAACCTTGTGAGGCCGAGCACGCCGTGCTTCGAGGCCGTGTAGGAGGCGACGCGGATGCCGCCCTGGAAGCTCAGCACCGAGGCGATGTTGACGATCTTGCCGCGCCGTCCCGGTTGTGCAAGCACGCGCCTTGCGAAACCCTGGCAGAGGCGAAAGACCGTCTTCAAATTGATGTCGATGACGTCATCCCAATCGGCTTCGCTCAGGTCCACCGCATCGGCGCGGCGGATGATGCCGGCATTGTTGACCAGTCCGTCGAGCGGGCCGCTTTCGTCCCAGACCTTGTCGAGCATGGCGGCGGCCTCGGCCGGATCGCCGAGGTCGGTCCGTATCGCTTCGAAGCTGCCGCCGGCGGCCGCGACTTTTCCGGCCGTGTCATCCATGGCCGAACGGCCGACGCCGATGACGGCGCCGCCGGCGCGCGCGACCGACACGGCGATGCCTTGCCCGATGCCGGTGTTGGCGCCGGTGACGAGGATGCGCTTGCCCGCGAGGCTGAAGGCGGAAAGATCGTTCACCTGAGCTGATCCATCGCCACCAGGTCGACGTCGGTGTAGTCGACATTGTCGCCGGCCATCGCCCAGATGAAGGCGTAATTGGAGGTGCCGGCGCCGCAATGGATCGACCAGCCCGGCGACAGCACCGCCTCCCCTGCGCGCATGACGATGTGGCGCGTCTCGTCCGGCTCGCCCATGAAGTGGAAGACGCGCTGGCCCTCGGCCAGGTCGAAATAGAGATAGGCTTCCATGCGCCGGTCGTGCACATGGCAAGGCATGGTGTTCCACACCGATCCGGGCGCGAGCTGCGTCATGCCGACGACGAGCTGGCAGGTCTTCACGCCCTCGGCATGGATGAACTGGAAGATCGAGCGCTCGTTGCTGGTCGCCTGGCTGCCGAGATCGAGCCGCCTGGCGTCGCCGATGCGAATCAGCCGGCTGGGATGGGCCTGATGCGCCGGCGCGCTCAACAGGTAGAACTTCGCCGGCTTATCCGGGTCCGCCGAGGCGAACGACACCTCCTGCGTGCCCATGCCGAGATAGACCATGTCGCGCGCCGCCAACTCGTAAGGCAGGCCGTCGGCGGAGACGGTTCCCGCGCCGCCGATGTTGACGGCGATCAGCTCGCGGCGGTCGAGGAACGCCTTGGTGCCAGTAGGCTTGATCGCCTCGAGCGGCAGGATTTTATCCACCGGCATGGCGCCGCCGACGATCATGCGGTCGTAATGCGTGTAGGTCAGGCTGACGAGACCGGGCTGGAAAAGCCCCTCGATGTGGAAATGGTGGCGCAGCTCGTCGGTTCCCATGGCCGCTGCGGCGGCGGGATCGATGGCGAAGCGCGACGAAAACTCGGTGTGTCCCTGGTCCATTTCTACCCTTGCAGGATGATCAGTCGGTCGATGCGGCTTTCAGCGAATTGGCATAGTAGGCCTGCCTCGCCTGCAGCCGCTCGCGATAGCGCTGCTGGCTGCGGGTCAGGTGCGCGCGCATCGCCTCGCGCGCGGCGTCGGCATCGCCGGCCGAGATCGCATTGAGGATGACGAGATGCTCGCGCTGCAGGCCGCGCTGATACTCGTCCGACTGGACGAGCTCGGTCGACCAGGGCGAGGTGACGTCGCAGGGGATGGCGCGGCGGCCCAGCACGTCGAGCATCTCGACATAGAACGGGTTGTTGGTGGCGCTGGCGATCGCCCGGTGGAAGGCGAGGTCGGCCGGACCGGTCGGCTGGCTGTCGAGCAAAAGCCGCTCGAATTCGAAGAAGGCTTCCTGGATCGCCGCCTCCTGCGCGGCATTGCGGCGGATGGCGGCGAGCCCGGCCGATTCGATCTCGATGGCAAGCCGCACCTCGAGCACGTTGAGCGCGATCGAATCCTTGCTGCCCATGTCGGCGGCTAGAACGCCGAAGGCGGTCGAGATATGCTCGGTGACGAAGACGCCGGCGCCCTGCCGCGGTTCGACCAGGCCATCGGCGGCTAGCTTGGCCAGCGCCTCGCGGATGACCGTGCGGCTGACCCCGAAAGTCTCCGTCAGTTGGCCCTCGGTCGGCAGCTTCTGCCCGGGCGAAACCTCGCCCGCCAGCAGCTGCTTGCGGATCGCCGCGACCACCGTTTCCGACAGTTTCGGCTTGCGTTCGACCCTGAGATCCGTTGCGCTATCGGCCACCTGGATGACTCCTAATGAAACATGTTCGGCAGCCACAATGATATTGCCGGCACATAGGTGACAAGCATCAACACCGCGAAAGCCGCGCCGTAGAATGGCCAGATCGACCGCATCGCCGTCCAGATCGGAATGCGGCCGATTGCGCAGCTGACGAAAAGCACTGCGCCGACCGGCGGGGTGCAGAGGCCAATGCCGAGATTGAGGATGAGGATGACGCCGAAATGCACCGGGTCGACTCCATATGCCATGACCACCGGCAAGAAGATCGGCGTGGTGATGATAATCAGCGGTGACATGTCCATGAAGGTGCCGAGGATCAAAAGCACGACGTTGATCAACAGCAGGATGACCAGCTTGTCGCCGGAGATCGACTGCAGGAAGGCGACGAGCGCCGCCGGCACACGCAGATAGGCCAGCAGCCAGCCGAAGGCGGCGGCGCAGCCGATGATCATCAACACCATCGCCGTCGTGCGCACCGCCGCGGTGGTCGCCGCGACGAAGTCGCTCCAGCTCATCGAACGGTAGACGATGAGAGTGACCAGGAAGGCGTAGACGATGGCGATGCAGGAGCTTTCGGTCGCCGTGAAAATGCCGGACCGGACGCCGCCGAAGATGATGCCGATCAGGACGAGGCCCGGAATGGCGGCGAAGAGCAGTTGCAGCGCCCGGCCGAAACCGGCGAAGGGCTCGGTCGGATAGCCGCGCCGGCTGGCCACCCAATAGGCGGTGATCATTAGCGCGAGCGCCAATAGCAGCCCCGGTATGACGCCCGCCGTGAACAGGTCGGCGATCGATATGCGGCCGCCGGCCGAGATGGAATAGATGATCATGTTGTGCGACGGCGGGATCAGCAGGGCGATGATGGCGCCGACCGAGGTGATGTTGACGGCATAGTCGATGCCGTAGCCGCGCGCCTTCATCTGCGGGATCATCAGCCCGCCGACGGCGGACGCATCGGCCACGGCAGAGCCTGAAATGCCGCCGAACATCGTCGATGCGGCGATGTTGACTTGGCCCAAGCCGCCGCGCAGATGGCCGACAACCGAGCCGGCAAGCGCTACGAGGCGGGCAGCGATGCCGCCGCGAACCATCAGGTCGCCGGCGAAGATGAAGAACGGGATGGCCATCAGCGAGAAGACGCTGACGCCCGAATTCAGCCGCTGGAACACCACCACCGGCGGCAGGCCGAGCGCGATGACCGTCGCGAAGCTTGCCACGCCGAGGCAGAAAGCGATCGGCGTGCCGATGATCAGCAGAAAGACGAAGGTGCCGAAAAGCACGGTCAGAGCCATGGTTCACACCTCCTCGCCGGTGGCATGGATGTCGGCATCGACGGGCAGGCCGGCAAAGCGCCCCGCGAGCCGCTCGAGCGAGAACAGGCAGACGAGCGCGCCGCCCAGGATGACCGGCAGGAAGGCCACGCCGCCGGGCAGCATGAGCGACGGCATTACGGTGTTCCAGGTGAGCCTTGCCAGTTGGATGCCGTAGACGATCATGCCGGCGCCGAAAGCCAGCACGACGACGTCGGAGACGGTGCGCAGCACCGCCTTGGCCGAAGCGGGCAGAAAATAGAGCAGCACGTCAAAGCCAAGATGGGTGCGCTCGCGCACGCCGACCGCAGCGCCCAGGAAAATGAACCAGCCCATCAGCAGCACCGAGAAGGCCTCGGTCCAGCTCGGCGAGCGGTTGAGAACATAGCGCGAGAAGACCTGCCAGAAGATGATGATCGTCATCAATGTCAGGCCGGCGCCGCTGATCCACAGCGCCAGCGTCGCCAGGCCCGACAGCAGCCGTTCGGCGCGCAGCCAGAATGCGTTCGAGCCCGGCTGCGCCATGGGCGGCGCAGAGGCTCCTGCGCCGCTCGGCCTGTCGTCCATGCTGGTCATTTCGCGGCCTGAATGCGGGCGGCGAGGTCTTTCAGCTCCGGCGTCGACAGATATTTGTCGTAGACCGGCTTCATCGCGTCGATCAGCGGCTGTTTGTCGATCTCGCTGACCTTGACGCCGGCCTTCTCGACGATGTCGCGCGATTTCTTCTCCTGCGCGTCCCACAGCTCGCGCATCTTGACCACGCTGTCCTTGGCCGCCTGGCGCACGATCGCCTGGTCTTCCGGCGACAGCCTGTCCCAGCTCGCCTTCGACATCACCAACACTTCCGGCACGATCTGGTGCTGGTCGAGCGTGTAATGCTTGGCGACCTCGTAATGCTTGGCGGATTCGAAGCTCGGCCAGTTATTCTCGGCGCCGTCGATGACGCCGGTCTGCAGCGCGGAGTAGACCTCGCCATAGGCCATCGGCGTGGCATTGGCGCCGAGCGCATTGACCATGTCGACGAAGACGTCCGACTGGATGACGCGGAACTTCATGCCCTTGAGGTCGGCGATCGAGGCGATGTCCTTCTTGGTGTTGTAGAAGGAGCGTGCGCCGGAATCGTAGAAGGCGAGGCCGACAAGACCATGCGCCTCGAAGGCCTTTAGGATCTGGTCGCCGACCGGTCCGTCCATGACATGGCGCATATGCTCGACCGAGCGGAACATATAGGGCAGCGACGGCACCGCGGTCTCCGGCACGATGCCGTTGAACGGCCCCATCGAAACGCGATCGAGGTCGATGACGCCGGACTGTGTCTGCTCGATCGTGTCCTTCTCCTCGCCGAGCTGCGCCGAATGATAGACCTCGATCGAATAGCGGCCATTGGTCCGCTGCTTGATCAGCTCGCCCATATATTTGACCGCCTCGACGGTCGGATAGCCGTCGGGATGCGTGTCGGACGAGCGCAGCACAGTCTCGGCGTTGGCGATGCCGATCAACAGCGAACCGAAGGCGAATGCCGCCGCGGTCAATCTCGAAAAATGCAACATGACTTCCTCCCTTATAAAATCATGGGCGCCCGGCTCAGAGCCGGTACGCCTTATTGGCAAGCGTGTAGGCAAGCTCCCGCGCCAGCTCATGCGCCTCCTCCTCCCGGAGGCGATGCTCGGCGACCAGCCGCGCCAGAAAGGCGCAGTCGACACGGCGCGCGACGTCGTGGCGCGCCGGGATCGAGGGAAAGGCGCGCGTGTCGTCGTTGAAGCCGACGGTGTTGTAGAAACCGGCCGTCTCGGTGGTCATCTCGCGGAAGCGGCGCATGCCTTCCGGACTGTCGTGGAACCACCAGGCCGGCCCGAGCTTCAGCGCCGGATAGACGCCGGCAAGCGGCGCCAGCTCGCGCGCGTAGCTGGTCTCGTCGAGCGTGAACAGGATGATTGTGAGGTCGCGCTCCAGCCCGACGCAGTCGAGCAGCGGCTTCAGCGCCGTCACATAATCGGTCCTGGTCGGGATATCGAAACCTTTGTCCCTGCCGAACCTCTGGAAAATAGCCGGCGAATGATTGCGCCAGGAGCCGGGATGGATCTGCATCACTAGTCGATCGTCACGGCTCATCTTGGCCATCTCGGTCAGCATCTGGGCGCGGAACAGTTTGCGCTCGCGCTCATCCCCCGAGCCGCGGCGGATGCGGTTGAACAGCTCCTCGGCCGCGGCATCGGACAGATTGGCGGTCTCGGCGGTCGGATGGCCGTGATCGGACGAGGTCGCGCCGAATTCCTTGAAATAGGCGCGGCGCTGCCAGTGCGCCTCGAGATAGCCGGCCCATGTGCCGGTGTCGCATCCGGTGATTTCGCCAAGACGGTCGAGATTGGCCGAAAAACCTTCGAAGTCGGGATCGACGATGGCATCTGGCCGGTAGGCGGTGACGACACGGCCGTGCCAGCCGCTGTCGCGGATCGTCCGGTGCCATCTGAGGTCGTCGAGCGCGCCTTCGGTCGTGGCGATCACCTCGATGTTGAACCGCTCGAACAGCGCGCGCGGGCGATAATCGTCACGGCGCAGCAGCTCGGCGATCGTGTCGTAGCAGTGGTCGGCGGTGTTCGGATTGAGCGGCGTTTCGATGCCGAACAGATGCTCGAGCACATGGTCGAGCCAGAGCCGGGTCGGCGTGCCGCGGAAGAGATAATAATGCTCGGCAAAGCGCCGCCAGATCGTTCGGCCGTCGGTTTCGACGGGGCCGCCGTCAAACGTCGGCACGCCGAGCTCTTCCAGCCGCACGCCCTGACTGAACAGCATACGAAAAATGTAATGGTCCGGCACGATCAGCAATTGCGCCGGATCGGGGAAAGGGTCGTTCAGCGCGTACCAGCGCGGGTCGGTATGGCCGTGCGGGCTGACGATCGGCAGGTCCTTCACGCCCGCGTAGAGGGCGCGGGCCAATGAACGCGTTTCCGGCGCGAACAACAGGTCCGGATCGGTCAATGCGGCCACTCAGCTCCTCCCAGGCTGCGCTATTGGTAGATCGACAGGAGATAATGTCAACATACAAAAATTATATAGTCATATGATGACTTTCGAGCGGGACGCGGCCATTGTGCGCGGTGACGGCGGATGTTACGCCGCTGCCGTCGTTTTCGCCCCGAGCACCCGATCGGAGACTGAGCTTCCATGAACGGCCGCCTGTCCAACGCCACAATTGCAAAGCTGCCCCCTGAAGTACTGGTGCCTCGTTATGACCGAAATTCCGTCACGCCCGGGATCGTCCATCTTGGCGTCGGCGCCTTTCACCGCGCTCACCAGGCCGCCTATGTCGATGCCTCCCTGGCGGAGGGCGAGAGCGACTGGGGCGTCGTCGGCGTCTCGCTGCGCAGCCCCGACACGCGCGATGCGCTGACACCGCAGGACGGGCTCTACACGCTGGCGGTAAGGGACAGCACCGGCCAGCAGTTGCAGGTCGCAGGTTCGATCCTCTCACTCCTGGTGGCACCGGAAGATCCCGGCGCGGTGCTCGCCGCGCTGACCGACCCGCGCACGCGCATCGTCACGCTGACTATCACTGAAAAAGCCTATCTGAGGGCCGCAGACGGCAGCCTCGACAAAAACCATCCCGACATTGTCCACGACCTGACCAACCCCGGATCGCCGAAGACCGCGCATGGTTTTCTCACCGAGGCGCTTGCGCGCCGCCGCGCCGCCGGCATCCTGCCCTTCACCGTGCTTTGCTGCGACAATCTTCCGGCCAACGGCGCTACGCTGCACAGGCTTCTGGTCGAGTTTGCCAAACTGCGCGACGCCCGTGGCAGCGCAGGCGATAGGCCGTTAGCCGGCTATATCGCCGATGAAGTGGCCTTCCCGTCGAGCATGGTCGACCGCATCGTGCCGGCGACCACCGATGCCGACAGGGCGCGCATTGCAAAAGCGCTCGGCCTCGAGGACGCGTGGCCGGTGATGACCGAGCCGTTCCGCCAGTGGGTGATCGAGGATCGTTTTCCGGCCGGGCGGCCGGCCTGGGAGAAATTCGGCGTCACCATGGTCGAGGATGTCGGTCCCTTCGAGGATATGAAGCTGAGACTGCTCAACGGTGCCCATTCGGGCATCGCCTATCTCGGCCTGCTCAGCGGCCACGCCACCGTCGACCGCGCCTTCGCCGATCCGGCGATCCGCCAGTTCGTCGACCGGCTATGGGTCGAGGCGGTCCCGACGCTGCCGCAGGATGCCGGGCTTGATACCAGCGCCTACACAGCCGAGCTTGCCGAGCGCTTCTCCAACACCGCGCTCGCCCACCGCACCGCGCAGATCGCCAATGACGGCAGCCAGAAATTGCCGCAGCGCATCATCGCCTCCGCGCTTGCAAGGCTTGAGGCTGGCGCCCTGCCCGAACATCTGACGTTGGTGGTGGCCGCCTGGATCGCTGCCTGCGCGGCACGCGGCAAGACCTTGCCCGAGGGCCACTTCACCGACCCGCTCGATACTGCCCTCGACGACCTGTTCAGCCGCAACCTGCCGACGGAACGGTTGACGGCGGCCGTGTTCGAGCTCGCCGGTTTTGCCAAGGGCCATCCGGAACAACAGAAATTGATCGAGTTTGTCGCCACGCATCTGGTCCGTTTCAAGCAAGGCGGACCGAAGCTGGTCTTTGCCGCTCTGGGCATCGGCAACGAACCGCCCAGGCTCGCAGAGTAGCTACTCGCCCGCCGACCCGTTCACGATCTGACGCGCGACGTAGTCGACCCCGTTCGAGTTCCAGAACAGGCGCACCGCCTTCCCGACGAGATTCTCATAGGGAACGAAGCCGACTGTAAACCGGCTGTCCGAGGCATTATCGCGATTGTCGCCCAGCACGAAATAATGGCCTTCGGGGACCTCGAACACGCGCGTGTTGTCACCAGTCGAATTGTCCGTCAGGTCGAGGACGAGATGACTGACGCCTCCCGGCAGGGTCTCGCGCTGAAGCCTGGCCGGCTTGCCCTCATACGCGAAAGTACCGGCATCCTCGAGGCCAACAGCCACACCGTTGATAAGCAGCACGCCGTCGACCATCTGGATCTTCTCGCCGGAAAGACCGACGATCCGCTGGATGTAATCCGCGCTTGGATTCGGCGGGAACTTGAACACCGCCACATCCCCTCGTTTCGGCTCCGCGCCGAACATGCGTCCTTCTATCGGCAGCAGTTTGAACGGCACGCTGTAGCGGCTGTAGCCGTATGCCGTTTTGGACACGAAGAGATAGTCGCCTTCCTGCAAGGTCGGCGTCATGCTGCTGGACGAAATCGAAAACGGCTGGAACAGGAACGAACGGACCACCAGCGCGGCCACAGGTGAGGAAAGAAACACCAGCACCAGCACCCCGACGCCGTGCGCATACCATTTGTCCGGCTGGAAGCGGGGTGCGAAGGGCACGACAAGCGCAACCCACAGTATCATCAGACCGAAGCCTGAAAAGTTGGCCAGCCAGGCAAGGTCCTTGCCAGGCAGCACCGGGAACCCGATGTAGGTGATCGCGAAACTGATGGCGCTGAAGACCATCAGGCTTATGACCGCCAGCCTGCCGGCGCCGATCCAGAGGAACCCGCCGAAAGGTCCGCCGAAAGCCGACACCAGCGCTGTCGACCACCTGGATCGCGACGCGGTTTCCCGCTGATCCGATTGCTGCGTCATCGCCCGTCCCCAAGGCAACCGGACTTTCCACCAAAGAAAAAAGCGGGGCAAGCCCGCTTTTGCAATCTCCGCTGGAAGCCTAAATCTCAGGCCGGCAGCAGCGCGCCTTCCAGCGTGGTGAGTTGGCTGAGGAACTGCTCGGCGCGGCTGCGCGCCACGTCGTCCTTGGCGTCGGCGGCGTCTTCCTTGGCGTCCTGGATGCGGCGGGCGAGGTCCGCGCGGTCGATGTCGTTCACATGCACCGCCGATTCAGCGAGCAGCGTGCAGCCGGACGGCAGGATGTCGGCGAAACCGCCGAACACGACATAGCGATCTTCCTTCCCGGACGCGGCCTTTACCGTGACGACGCCGGGCTTGATGGTGGTCATGACCGGCGCGTGCTGCGCCATCACCGTCATTTCGCCTTCGGCGCCCGGGATGACGACGGACTCGACCTGCTCGGAAACGAGCAGCCGCTCCGGCGAGACCAGTTCGAACTTGAAAGCTTCAGCCATGCCAATTTAGCGAGTAGGGAATAGCGAGTAGCGAGTAGTAAAGAAACTCGGCCGGCCCACTGATCCCTATTCACTACTCCCTATTCGCTATTCGCTTCGTTACGCCGCTTCGGCCGCCAGGCGCTGCGCCTTCTCGACCGCTTCCTCGATGCCGCCGACCATGTAGAAGGCGGCTTCCGGCAGGTGGTCGTAATCGCCGGCGCAAAGGCCCTTGAAGCCCTTGATGGTGTCGGCGAGGTCGACCAGCTTGCCCGGCGAGCCGGTAAACACTTCGGCGACGAAGAACGGCTGCGACAGGAAGCGCTCGATCTTGCGGGCGCGGGCAACCGTCTGCTTGTCCTCTTCCGAAAGCTCGTCCATGCCAAGGATGGCGATGATGTCCTGCAGCGACTTGTAGCGCTGCAGGATCGACTGCACCTGGCGGGCGACCTGGTAGTGCTCCTCGCCGACGACCATCGGGTCGAGCATGCGCGAGGTCGAATCCAGCGGATCGACGGCCGGATAGATGCCCTTTTCCGAGATGGCGCGGTTGAGCACGGTGGTGGCGTCGAGGTGGGCGAAGGAAGTCGCCGGCGCCGGGTCGGTCAAGTCGTCGGCCGGAACGTAGATCGCCTGCACCGAGGTGATCGAGCCCTTGGTCGTCGTCGTGATGCGTTCCTGCAGCGCGCCCATGTCGGTGGCCAAAGTCGGCTGATAACCCACGGCCGAAGGAATACGGCCGAGCAGCGCCGACACTTCCGAGCCCGCCTGGGTGAAGCGGAAGATGTTGTCGACGAAGAACAGCACGTCCTGGCCCTGGTCGCGGAAATATTCGGCGACGGTGAGACCGGTCAGGCCGACGCGGGCGCGCGCGCCCGGCGGCTCGTTCATCTGGCCATAGACCAGCGCTGCCTTCGAGCCCTGGCCGCCGCCCTTCTTGTTGACGCCTGATTCGATGAATTCGTGATAGAGGTCGTTGCCTTCGCGGGTGCGCTCGCCGACGCCGGCGAACACCGAGAAGCCGCCGTGGGCCTTGGCGACGTTGTTGATCAGCTCCTGGATCAGCACCGTCTTGCCGACGCCGGCGCCGCCGAACAGGCCGATCTTGCCGCCGCGGGCATAAGGCGCCAAGAGGTCGAGAACCTTGATGCCGGTGACCAGGATCTGCGCTTCCGTCGACTGGTCGACATAGGCCGGAGCCGGCTGGTGGATGGCGCGCTGTTCGATGCCGTCCACCGGGCCTTCCTCGTCGACCGGCTCGCCGATGACGTTGATGATGCGGCCGAGCAAGCCCGGGCCGACCGGAACCGAGATCGGCGCACCGGTGTCATAAACGTCCTGGCCGCGGACGAGACCTTCGGTGGAGTCCATGGCGATGCAGCGCACGGTGTTCTCGCCGAGATGCTGGGCGACCTCGAGAACCAGGCGGTTACCGACATTTTGCGTTTCGAGCGCGTTCAGAATAGCCGGCAGATGATCTTCGAACTGCACGTCGACGACGGCGCCGATGACCTGGCGGACCTTGCCGGCTGCGCCGACCCGCTTCGTCGCGACACTCGCCGCCTTGGCCGGAACCGCAGCCTTGGCCGGAGCGGCCGCCTTCTTCGCCGGAGCGGCGGCCTTCGCGGCTGCTGCCGGGGCCTTTGCTGCCTTGGGGGCCGGTGCCGCCTTGGCGGCGGTCTTCGGGGTAGCTGCTTTCGCCATCGTCTTTGCCCTTCTCGTCTATCCGTTGTTCACGCTGCCCGCCGGGAGATCCCGCGCGGCGCGCCTAGAGCGCCTCGGCGCCCGAAATGATTTCGATCAGTTCCTTGGTGATCTGCGCCTGCCGCTGGCGGTTGTAGGTGATCGACAGTTTGTTGATCATGTCGCCGGCATTGCGCGTCGCATTGTCCATCGCGCTCATCTTGGCACCCATCTCGCCGGCCGCGTTTTCCAGCAGCGCGCGGAAGATCTGCACGGCGATGTTGCGCGGGATGAGGTCGGAGAGGATTTCGCCCGGCTCCGGCTCGTATTCGTAGACCGCGCCGCCGGCGCCGTTGCCGGTCTCTGTCGCCGCGGAAGCCTGCCCCGCCGGGATGATCTGCTGCGCCGTCGGGATCTGGCTGATCACTGACTTGAACTGCGAATAGAACAGCGTGCAGATGTCGAAGCTGCCCTCGTTGAACAGGTGAATGACCTTGCGCGCGATCGCATCGGCATTGACGAAGCCGAGCGTCTTGACCTCGCGCAGATCGACGCGCTCGAGGATCAGCGAGCCGTAGTCGCGGCGCAGGATGTCAAAACCCTTCTTGCCGACGCAGATGATCTTGACCTGCTTGCCGTCGGCCAGCAGCCTGCGGATGTGATCGCGGGCGAGGCGCGCGATCTGCGAGTTGAAGCCGCCGCACAGGCCGCGCTCGGCGGTGCAGACGATGAGCAGATGCACGTCGTCCCTGCCGGTGCCGGTCATCAGCGCCGGGGCATCGCCGCCACCGCCGATTGCCTGGGTGATGTTGGCCAGAACCGCGCCCATGCGCTCGGAATAGGGACGCGCCGCTTCCGCCGCTTCCTGCGCGCGGCGCAGCTTCGCCGCGGCGACCATCTGCATCGCCTTGGTGATCTTCTGCGTCGCCTTGACCGAGGCGATACGGTTACGAAGGTCTTTTAATGAAGGCATGCTTCAAACCTGATCCCGTGCGTCCGGCTTCTTGTTAGGCGAAGGTCTTGGCAAAAGCGTCGATCTCGGCCTTGAGCTTGGCGCGCAGGTCGTCCGACAGCGCCTTCTCCTTGCGGATGCCGTCGAGCACGTCCTTGCCGGCCGAGCGCATGTGGCTGAGCAGGCCATGCTCGAACCTGCTGACCTGGTTGAGCGCCAGCTTGTCGAGATAGCCGTTGACGCCGGCGAAGATCACCGCGACTTGTTCTTCCGTCTTCAGCGGTGAGAACTGCGGCTGCTTGAGCAGCTCGGTCAGGCGCGAACCGCGGTTCAAGAGGCGCTGCGTGGCGGCGTCGAGGTCCGAGCCGAACTGCGCGAAGGCCGCCATTTCACGGTACTGCGCGAGCTCGCCCTTGATCGAGCCGGCGACCTGCTTCATCGCCTTGACCTGCGCCGAGGAGCCGACACGCGACACCGACAGGCCGACGTTGACCGCCGGACGGATGCCCTGGAAAAACAGGTTGGTCTCGAGGAAGATCTGGCCGTCGGTGATCGAGATCACGTTGGTCGGAATGTAGGCCGACACGTCGTTGGCCTGCGTCTCGATGATCGGCAGTGCGGTCAGCGAACCATTGCCGTTGTCGTCGTTGAGCTTGGCGGCGCGCTCGAGCAGGCGCGAGTGGAGATAGAAGACGTCGCCCGGATAGGCTTCGCGGCCCGGCGGGCGGCGTAGCAGGAGCGACATCTGGCGGTAGGCGACGGCCTGCTTCGACAGATCGTCATAGCTGATCAGCGCGTGCATGCCGTTGTCGCGGAAATACTCGCCCATGGTGCAGCCGGCGAACGGCGCCAAGAACTGCATCGGCGCCGGATCGGACGCGGTGGCGGCGATGATGATGGAGTAGTCGAGCGCGCCGCGCTCTTCCAGCACCTTGACGAACTGCGCGACGGTCGAGCGCTTCTGGCCGACGGCGACGTAGACGCAGTAGAGCTTTTCCTTCTCCGGGCCGTTGTCGTGCACCGACTTCTGGTTCAGCATCGTGTCGAGGATGATGGCGGTCTTGCCGGTCTGGCGGTCGCCGATGACCAGCTCGCGCTGGCCGCGGCCAACCGGGATCAGCGCGTCGATGGCTTTGAGGCCCGTCGACATCGGCTCATGCACCGACTTGCGCGGAATGATGCCGGGCGCTTTGACGTCGACGCGCTTGCGTTCGGTCGCCTTGATCGGGCCCTTGCCGTCGATCGGGTTGCCGAGCGCGTCGACCACGCGGCCGAGCAGGCCCGGGCCGACCGGAACGTCGACGATGGCGCCGGTGCGCTTGACGGTGTCGCCTTCCTTGATGTCGCGGTCGGCGCCGAAGATGACGACGCCGACATTGTCGGCTTCGAGGTTCAGCGCCATGCCGCGGATGCCGCCGGGGAATTCGACCATCTCGCCGGCCTGGACGTTGTCGAGGCCGTAGACGCGGGCGATGCCGTCACCGACGGACAGAACCTGACCGACTTCGGAGACCTCGGCCTCCTTGCCGAAATTCTTGATCTGGTCTTTCAGAATTGCGGAAATTTCCGCGGCGCGGATGTCCATCAGCCGACCTCTTTCAGTGCAAGCTTGAGCGAATTGAGTTTGGTTTTGAGCGACGTATCGATCTGGCGCGAGCCCATCTTGACGATCAGGCCGCCGAGCAGCGACGGATCGACGGTCATGGCGATGGCCACATCCTTGCCGGCGATGCCCTTCAGCGCCGCCTTGAGTTCAGTCTGCTGCGCGGTCGTCAGCGCGTGCGCCGACGTGACCTCGGCCGCGGCCTCGCCGCGATGATCGGCGGCGATCTGGCGGAACGCCTTGATCATGCCGGGCACGGCGAACAGTCGGCGGTTCTTGGCCACGACGCGCAGGAAATTGCCGACCAGGCCGGTGATCTTGGCCTTGTCGGCGATGGCGGCGATGGCCCTTGCCTGGTCCTCGCTGGAGAACACCGGGCTGTTGATCAGCCGGGAAAGATCCGCGCTGTCGTTGAGCATCGTCTCGAAGCTGGTCAGATCCGTCTCGACATTGGCGACCGACTTTTCCTGCAACGCAAGCTCGAACAGCGAGCCTGCGTAGCGTTCTGCGACAGCTGAGATTGGCGATGACGATTGGGCCACGGACCGTCTTTTCTCTTGTCTGAGAGGCCGCAGATTGTTGGCGCGAGCAAAAACTCTGGCTAAATCTTTGACCTTACTGCGATTTTTCCAAGCACGGAGGGATGGCTTCCGCTATCCCCGGCCGAAAGTCGATTGCCGTCTAGCACAGGCCTTTTAAGACCGCAATGCATCGTCCGGCATGCTTTTCAGGCACTTTTGTCGCATCGGGCGGCAGAGTCCAGCGGAAGTGCCGCATTAGTCGCGAATTCACGGCGCAAAGCCGAAGGCGAAGGCCAGCGGCAACGCCGCCAGCACCAGTTCTACGACGATGGAGGCCCAGTTGAACGGAGTGTTGGCGCCGTCGGACATCATGGACAGCAGCCGGCCGAAAGCAGTGAACAGCCAGGAGAAGCCCAGCGCCATATAAAGCAGCGGCTGCGCCAAAAGGATGCAGCACAGGCTGACGCCGAGATAGAAGCCCGCCATGCGGCCGCGCCCCTCGGCGATCGCCGCCGCCTTGTCCGGCCTTGGCTGCAGACGCAGCACGCGAAAGGCAAGCCCCGGCGCCAGAAACAGGAACAGTCCCAGAGCCAACGTCACGACGGCGCTCGACCAGGCCAGCCATTCGCCCTGGCTCGCGGGCCACGGAAACGCAAAGTCCATATGATCCCCCTCGTATTTCTTGTCTGAATGTGAGGCATTCTAGCGAGGGAAAAGCGGCGCGCCAGATAGCGGCCGGCACATTAGGAAGGGCGCATCAGCCGAGCGCGAAATCGATCGCGGCCTCGGCATGGATGCGCGTGGTGTCGAACACCGGAATGTCGAAGTCGCCCTGGCCGATCAGCATGGTGATTTCGGTGCAGCCCATGATGACGCTGTCCACCCGGTCGTCACGTTGCATGCGGCCGACTTCATCGAGATAAGCAGATCTCGATTCGGGCCTGACGATGCCCTGGCAGAGCTCGTCATAGATTACCTTGTGCACCATGTCGCGGCCGGCCTTGTTCGGCACGATCGGCCGCAAGCCGTATTCGCCGGCGAGCCGCCCTTTGTAGAAATCCTGCTCCATGGTGAAGCGCGTCGCGAGCAGCGCCGGTCGTTTGCCGCCTGCGCCGACGACGGCACGACCCGTCGCGTCGGCGATGTGGATGAGCGGGATCGAGACGGCCGCCTGCACGGCATCGGCGAGCTTGTGCATGGTGTTGGTGCAGATCACCAACGCTTCGGCGCCACCCGACTCCAGCTTGCGCGCGGCCTCCACGAGAAGAACGCCGGCGCCTTTCCAATCGCCCGCATGCTGCCGTTCGGCGATCTCGGCGAAATCGAACGACCACAGGAGCAGCTTCGCGGAATGCAGGCCGCCGAGCCGCTCGCGCACGATCTCATTGAGCAGGCGATAATAGATCGCGGTCGATTCCCAGCTCATGCCGCCGATAAGGCCAAGGGTTTTCATAAGCGGGCACTCCGTTGGGACTGTCTCTCTCGCTTATAGGAAGCTCTGCGGGTCGATGTCGACCTGCACGCGCACCGAGCCCCTCAGCTTCGGCCCCTCGGCCAGCATGGCGCGGATGAAGCCTTGCATGTCCGCACGTCGCTCGCCCTGCACCAGCAGGCGGAAGCGGTGGCGGCCGCCGATGAGCGACAGCGGCGCCTCAGCCGGGCCCAGCACGAATAGATCCGAGGCCGTCGGCGCCGCGCGCCTTAAGGCCCTCGCGTGGCCCTCGGCTTCGCCCCGTGTCGCGGCGCTGACGATGATGCCGGCGAGCCGTCCGAAGGGCGGCAAAGCCGCGCGTTCGCGCTCGGCGATCTCGCGCTCGTAAAAGGCTTCCGAATCGCCGGAAACGATCGCCCGCATCACCGGATGGTCGGGCTGGTACGTCTGTAAGAGGCCAAGGCTCTTCTTGCCGGTGCGGCCGGCGCGCCCCGTCACCTGGCTGAGCAGTTGGAAGGTGCGCTCGGCGGCGCGCGGATCGCCATTGGCAAGCCCGAGATCGGCGTCGACCACCCCGACCAATGTCATGCCCGGGAAGTTATGTCCCTTTGCGACCAGTTGCGTGCCGATGACGATGTCGGCCTCGCCATTAGCGACGGCCTCCAGCTCGAGTCGAAGCCGACGCACGCCGCCCAGAAGGTCCGAGGAAAGCACGATGGTGCGGGCATCCGGAAAATGCCCCACCACTTCCTCCGCGATGCGCTCGACGCCCGGCCCGCAGGCGACGAGGTGATCAAGCGTGCCGCATTCCGGGCAGGCTTCCGGCCGCCGCTCATTGTGGCCGCAATGATGGCAGACGAGCTGGCCGCGAAACCGATGCTCGACCAGCCAGGCCGAGCAGACCGGGCAGCCGAAGCGGTGGCCGCAGACGCGGCACAACGTCAGCGGCGCATAGCCGCGCCGGTTGAGGAAAAGCAGCGACTGCTCTTTTTTCTCCAGCGTGCGCTGCATCTGCTGCAAAAGCAGAGGCGACAGGAAGCCGCCACGCGCCGGGGGCGAACGCCGCATGTCGATCGACTTGAGGTCGGGAAGCGCCGCCTCGGCGAAGCGCGACGACAGCACGGCCCGCTCGTATCGACCATGGCTGGCGTTGACCCGGCTTTCCACCGACGGCGTCGCCGAGGCCAGCACGACGGGAAAGCCGCCGATATGGCCGCGCACCACCGCCATGTCGCGCGCATTGTAAAAGACGCGGTCCTCCTGCTTGTAGGCGGGATCATGCTCCTCGTCGACGACGATCAGGCCGAGGTCCTTGAACGGCAGGAACAGCGCCGAGCGCGCGCCGGCGACGACGCGCACGCCGCCTTCGGCCACCTGCCGCCAGACGCGTTCACGCATCCGGGGCGGCAGGTCGGAATGCCACTCCGCCGGCTTGGCCCCGAACCGGTCCTGGAAGCGTTCGAGGAAGGCATGGGTGAGCGCGATTTCCGGCAAGAGGATCAGCACCTGCTTGCCCCGGTCGAGCGCCGCCGCCACCGCTTCGAAATAGACTTCCGTCTTGCCTGACCCGGTGACGCCGTCGAGCAGGGTGACGTTGAAGGCATCGGCCGTGATTGCCGCGCGCATTTTCTCGGCCGCGGCTTTCTGGTCGGGCATCAGCTCCGGCATCGCGTGGCTCGGATCGGGCGCCGCCACCACGAGCCGCGGCGGGATCTTCACCGTCTCGAACACGCCCTGCGCCCGCAAGCCGTCGATGACGGTGGAGGACACGCCCGCCGCATGCGCCAGCCCCGAGCGCGTCCAGGCAAGTCCGCCTTGCGCCGTCTCCAGCACGCGCCGCCGCGCATCCGTCAACCGATCGGGCGCTGCCAGCGTGCGCTGCAATCCTTCGATCCACGGCTCCGGATCGAAAGCCTCGGGAGCTCTGAGCAGCATGCGCGCAACCATGCCGGGGGCCGACAATGTGTAATGCGCGATCCAGTCGACGAAGCGGCGCATCGCCTTGTCGATCGGCGGGCAATCGAAGACCTCTTCGATCGGCCGCAGTTTCTTGGCATCGACCGTCTCGACCGCGCCGTCCCAGACGATGCCCGCAACCTGGCGCGGCCCGAGCGGCACGCGCACGATCGAGCCCGGCACCACGCGCATGCCAGCCGGCACGGCATAGGTGTAGGGCCGTTCGGCGGGCATCGGCACCAGCACCGGCGCGGCCGCGACAAAGGGCGAATCTTCCATCATCAGGCGTGACCTTGCCCTGACTTTGGTCTAGATCAAAGGGGACCCTCGCATGTGCCTGGCCGACGCCAGGCGATCCCCAAGGAGACAGCCATGAAGTTTTTTGTCGACACCGCTGACATCAAGGAAATTAAGGAACTGAACGATCTGGGGCTTCTCGACGGCGTCACCACCAATCCCTCGCTGATCCTGAAATCGGGCGGCAAGATTTCCGAGGTCACCAGGCAGATCTGCGACATCGTCGAAGGCCCTGTGTCGGCCGAGGTCGTCGCGACCGAATACAAGGACATGATGGCCGAGGCCAAGGTGCTGGCCAAGATCGCGCCGAACGTCGCCATCAAGGTACCGCTGACGCTGGACGGCCTGAAGGCCTGCAAGACGATCCGCACCGAGATGAACCGCATGGTCAACGTGACGCTGTGCTTTTCGGCCAACCAGGCGCTGCTTGCCGCCAAGGCCGGCGCCTCGTTCATCTCGCCCTTCGTCGGCCGCATCGACGACACCGGCTCGGACGGCATGGAGCTGATCCAGGAGATCCGCCAGATCTATGACAATTACGATTTCAAGACCGAGATCCTGACCGCCTCGGTGCGCACGGTGAACCACGTCAAGCAGGCCGCCCTGATCGGCGCCGATATCGTCACCGCGCCGCCGGCGACGCTGAAGGCGCTGGTCAACCATCCGCTCACCGACAAGGGCCTTGCCGCCTTCCTGGCCGACTGGGCCAAGACCGGCCAGAAGATCGACTGAGATCGGTCTCCGTCAGAAACGAAAAAAGGCCGGGTGACCGGCCTTTTTTGTGGATGCAACGCGCCAAGCCGCGTCGAGCTTCAACTCAGGCTTTTTTGCCGTGCTTGACCAGGTCCTGGGCGATCGAGAGACGCAGCAGGTCGGCCAGTTCGCGCGCCGCGCGGTTCTCGGCGTCGATCTGCGCGCGGTAGGCCGCGTATTCCTGGCGCGGCCGGTCGAAAGACGACGGTATGGAGCGCTTGCCGACGGCGATCACCGTGCCGGTGGCGTCCCTCAGCACATAGTTGGCGGTCAGCGTCACCGTGCCCGCCGTCGGCTCGTCTTCCTCGGTCTGCACCTGCACGATGGCCGCCGATTCGACCAGCTCGGTAACGCCGAGATCGAGCGTATAAGCCGGCGAGGCCGGCTCGCCCGAGCCTTGCCCGAAGGCGAAGATCAGATTGTTGCGCACCTGCTGCGCGTAACGGGTGTTGACCGGCTTGATCGAGATCGAGGCGAGCTCGGCGGACGCGCTGAGCTGCGATCCGGGCGCCAGCGCCTGGCTGGAATAGAGCGGCCGCACCGTGCAGGCCGAGACCAGCGCCAGCGCGGCGACCATGCCGCAAACCGCCAAGCGGCCGCGCAGGCGGGCCGCTTCTGACTTCACCGGATCAGGCAACGACATTGACGATCCTCTGCGGGACGATGATCACCTTGCGCGGGGCCTTACCTTCCAGTGCTTTTTGCACGAAGTCGAGAGCCAGCACCGCTTTTTCGACGGCACCTTGATCCGCGTCGCGGGCAATTGTCAAATCCCCGCGCTTCTTGCCGTTGACCTGCACCGGCAGCACGATCTCGTTGTCGACGACAAGCGCCGGATCGTATACGGGCCAAGGCCGTTTGGCGACCATCTCGGCGCCGCCCAGCGCCTGCCAGCACTCTTCCGCCAGGTGCGGCATGACCGGCGCAATGATGTGCACCAGGATCTCCACCGCCTCGCGGCAAGCGCCTTTCAGCACGGTGTCGGCCTTGCCCTCGGCAACGTCGTTGAGCGGCGTCGCCAGCACGTTGGCGAGCTCGTAGATGCGGGCGATCGCGCGGTTGAAGCCAAGCTTCTCGATGTCCTCGCCGACCGCCTTCAAGATCTTGTGCGCGGCCTTGGAAACGGCGCCCGCATCGCCATCCTTCGCCGCCGCCGGCTTCACGCCGGACAGTGATTCGGCCGCGATCTGCACCAGGCGCCAGATGCGCTGCACGAAGCGGTGCGCGCCCGCGGCGCCGTCGTCGGTCCATTCGACGTCGCGCTCCGGCGGCGAGTCCGACAGCATGAACCAGCGCGCCGTGTCGGCGCCGTAGCCGTCGGTGATCTCTTCCGGGCTCACCGTGTTCTTCTTCGACTTCGACATTTTTTCGAGCGCGCCGATGCTCGCCTCCTCGCCGGTGGCGATCTCGATGGCGCGGCGCTTGCCGCCTACGTCCTCGATCCTGACCTCGCTCGGCGACAGCCAGCGTCCATTCGTCGACGGGCCGCCGACCCGGTAGGTCTCGTGCACCACCATGCCTTGCGTGAACAGGCCCTTGAACGGCTCGGCGAGGTTCAGGTGACCGGTCGCGCGCATGGCGCGGGTGAAGAAGCGCGAATAGAGCAGATGCAGGATCGCGTGCTCGATGCCGCCGATATATTGATCGACCGCCAGCCATTCGTCGGCCGCTTTCGGCTCGGTCGGCTCGTTGGCCCAGGGCGCGGTGAAGCGGGCGAAATACCACGACGAATCGACGAAGGTGTCCATCGTGTCGGTCTCGCGCCGCGCATCGCGGCCGCATTGCGGGCACTTCACATGCCGCCAGGTCGGATGCCGGTCGAGCGGATTGCCCGGACGGTCGAACTCGATGTCGTCCGGCAGCTTGACCGGCAGTTCGGCCTTCGGCACCGGCACCACGCCGCAGGCCTCGCAATGGATCATCGGGATCGGGCAGCCCCAGTAGCGCTGGCGCGAAATGCCCCAGTCGCGCAGGCGGAAATTCACCTTGCGCTCGGCCATCGGCCGGCCGCCGATCGACTTTTCCTCCAGGAGCCTCGCCACTTCGTCGAAGGCCTTCTCGGGCTTCATGCCGTCGAGGAAGCGCGAATTGACCATCACGCCGTCGTCGACATAGGCCTCCTCGATGATCTGGAAGGTCTTCGCGTCGGCGCCTTCCGGCATCACCACCGGGATCACCGGCAGGCCGTATTTGTTGGCGAAATCGAGGTCGCGCTGGTCGCCCGACGGGCAGCCGAAGATGGCGCCGGTGCCATATTCCATCAGCACGAAATTGGCGACATAGACCGGCAGCGTCCAGTTCTCGTCGAACGGATGGACGACGCGGATGCCGGTGTCGAAACCCTTCTTCTCGGCCGTCTCGAGTGCTGCCACCGAGGTGCCCATGTGGCGCACCTCGTCGATGAACTTGGCCAGCTCGACATTGCTCTCAGCAGCCTTCCGCGCCAGCGGGTGGTCGGCGGCGACCGCCATGAAGGAGGCGCCGAAAATGGTGTCGGGCCGGGTCGTGTAGACCTCCAGCTCATGCGTATCGCCAACCGGCGCGGCCAGCGGCCAGCGGATCAACAGCCCTTCAGAGCGGCCGATCCAGTTGTACTGCATCAGCTTGACCTTTTCCGGCCACTCGTCGAGGCCGTCGAGCGAATCCAGCAGGTCCTGCGCATAGTCGGTGATCTTGAAGAACCACTGCGTCAGTTCGCGCTGCTCGACCAGCGCGCCCGAGCGCCAGCCGCGGCCGTCGATGACCTGCTCGTTGGCGAGCACCGTCATGTCCTCCGGGTCCCAGTTGACCTTGGAGGATTTGCGCGTCACCAGCCCCTTTTCGACGAAGTCGAGGAACAGCATCTGCTGGCGGTGGTAGTAGTCGACGTCGCAGGTGGCGAACTCGCGCGCCCAGTCGAGCGACAGGCCCATCATCTTGAGCTGCTCGCGCATGACGGCGATGTTTTCGTAGGTCCAGTCCTTGGGATGGACCTTGTTCTGCATGGCGGCGTTTTCGGCCGGCATGCCGAAAGCGTCCCAGCCCATCGGGTGCAGGACGTTGAAGCCCTTGGCGCGCTTGTAGCGCGCCACCACGTCGCCCATCGTGTAGTTGCGGGTGTGGCCGATATGGATCTTGCCCGACGGATAGGGGAACATCTCGAGCACGTAATATTTCGGCTTCGGGTCGTCGTTCCTGGCTTCGAACAGCTTCTTTTCGGCCCAGGCCTTCTGCCATTTGGGCTCTGACGTTCGCGGATTGTATCGTTCAGTTGCCATCGGGTGTTTTTCACTTAAAAGCAGGCACGAGGCGGCGGACAATGCCCGGCGGCTCAGGAAAATGTCGTCGCGGTGTTCACCATGGATTGCCGGACCCGTCAACTGCGGCGATCCGGCGCCGGCGTTAAAACCATAGGCAGGATATAGGCATGACGAGCGCCGTAGAGCAGCTTCACGCGGTCAAGGCGAAGATCGCAAGCGCCGAACGCGAGGCGGGGCGCAGCCCCGGCGCCGTCACGCTGGTGGCTGTATCGAAGACCTTCGCCGCCGGGGATATCCGCCCGGTCATCGAGGCGGGCCAGCGGGTTTTCGGCGAGAACCGCGTGCAGGAGGCACAGGCCAAGTGGCCGGCGCTGAAAGAGGCCTTTCCCGATATCGAGCTGCATTTGATCGGCCCGCTGCAGTCGAACAAGGCGAAGGAAGCGGTGGCGCTTTTCGACGTCATCGAGACGGTCGACCGCGAGAAGATCGCCGCCGAACTCGCCAAGGAGATCGGCAGGCAGGGCCGGACGCCCAAGCTTTACGTCCAGGTCAATACGGGCTCGGAACCGCAAAAGGCCGGCATCGAGCCGCGCGAGGCGGTTACCTTCGTCAAGCGCTGCCGCGAGGTGCACGGTCTCGCCATCGAAGGCCTGATGTGCATTCCGCCGGTCGACGAGAACCCCGGCCCGCATTTCGCGTTGCTCGAAAAGCTGGCGCGGGAGGCGGGCGTCGAAAAACTCTCGATGGGCATGTCCGGCGACTACGAGACAGCGATCGCCTTCGGCGCGACCAGCGTCAGGGTCGGCTCGGCGATCTTCGGCAGCCGCTGATCTGCCAGGGCACGCCGCCTCCGTGCTATATCCGGGGACGATTGCCCTATATCTAGCCAAGCTAGCTAGGAGTCTCCGCCCATGAACTGGCATCTTCAGGACGCGAAGAACAATTTTTCGAAGGTGGTCCAGCGGGCGCGAACCGAGGGACCGCAGACCGTGACGCTTCGCGGCGAGCGCGCTGTAATCGTGCTTTCCGCCGAGGACTACGACCGCTTGGCCGGGAAAAAGAAGTCGCTCGCCGAGTATCTTTTGAGCGGTCCTGGTTGGGACGATGAATTTGATAAGGAAATCACCCGCCGCGCAAATGCGATGATCCGGGATATTGACCTCTGATGTATCTGCTGGACACGAACGTCGTGTCGGACGTGCAGAGGCGCTTGCCAAAGCCTATTGCCTGGCTTGCTTCGGTCGAGCCGGTAAGCGTTATCACTCTTGGCGAGATCGAGCGGGGGATCTTCAAGCAGCGCAAAGCGGACCCTGAAAGAGCGGCGCGACTCAATGTCTGGCTGCGAGAGTTGCGGAGGGACAACGCCGATCGCATTCTTGCGATCACGGAAGAGATTGCTCTTGCCTGGGGTCGCATCACGGCTGGTCGGACACGAGGCGGCGCCGACTCTCTCATTGCCGCCACGGCGCTGGTCCACGACCTTATTCTGGTTACTCGCAACGTTGCGGACTTCGAAGGTATCGGCCTGACTATCATAAATCCTAGGCAAACCTGACCTCGAGGCTCGCCGGACCGCAGCGGTAAAGGCGGACGCGTCATACCACCGCATTGTCGCGCTGAATCACTTCACTAGCTGCGAGTGAAGTAAAGAGCGAGTGGCTCCTTTCAAGTCAAAGGAGGTTCCAATGACTGCCACACGCCAAGATCGTCGGACCACAAGCGGCCGGCCGGTTTCACGCAAGCTGCATGGCTGGGTTTATTTCGCCATGGCGGGGCTCGCGGCCTGCTATGCGTTGTCTGCCTGGGTCGGCTTCGCAGGCAGCGGCTATGCCGACTACCTGCTTTTCATCGTGACCGGATTCATCATGATGTCGGTGGCGCTGCCGGCCATCGCCAGTTGCGTCTGGCGCCGGCATCGGGTCGGCAATTCCTTCAAAACCGCGGCTTTCGCCGATTGGATGGCCGGCGAATTCGACACCGGCGACCGTCCGGTGAAGGCCAGCACGGCAACGATCGAAATTCTGCTGCCGCTGGCGGCCGTCGCCTTCGGCATGACGGCATTTGCCATCCTCGCAATCGTTGAAAATTGACTGATCCGGCCACAGCCACGTTGTCACGATCCCGTTACCAGCCCCTGCCAAAGCCGCCAACAGTGCTTCGCAGCGCTTGAAACGAAACGGGCCGTTCCTATTTGCCTGATGTCGTTCAAATCTCTTTGGGGAATCCCACCATGCGCTACAACCAACTCGGTAACACCGGCCTCTTCGTCTCGGAACTCTGCCTTGGCACCATGACCTTCGGCGCCGCCGGCGAGAACGCCCAATGGGGCCTCATCGCCAGCCTCGACCAGAAGGGGGTGAATGAGATCGTCGCCCGTTCGATTGCCGCCGGCGTCAATTTCTTCGACACGGCGGACGTCTATTCCTTCGGCCAGTCGGAGCAGTTGCTGGGACAGTCGCTCAAGGATCTCGGCATCAAGCGCTCGGACGTCATCATCGCCACCAAGGTGCATGGCGCCATGGGCAATGGTCCGAACGAACGCGGCTCCTCGCGCGGCCACATCATGGATTCGGTCGACGGCAGCCTCAAGCGGCTGCAGCTCGACCATATCGACCTCTACCAGTTGCACGGCACCGATACGGTGACGCCGATCGACGAGACGCTGCGGGCCCTCGACGATCTCGTCACCAGCGGCAAGGTGCGCTATATCGGCGTCTCCAACTGGCAGGCCTGGCGCATCGCCAAGGCGCTGGGCATCGCGGAGCGCAAGGGCCTTGCCCGCTTCGAGACCATTCAGTCCTATTACTCGATCGCCGGTCGCGATCTCGAACGCGAGATCGTGCCGCTCATCAATGAAGAGAAGCTCGGGCTCATGGTCTGGTCGCCGATGGCGGGCGGGCTGCTCTCAGGCAAATACGGTCCCGGCGCCCCCGGCAATGGCGAAGGCCGCCGCGCCTCCTTCAACTTCCCGCCGGTGAACGAGGATCGCGCCTGGGCGGCGGTTGCCGTCATGCGCGAGGTCGCCAGCAAGCACGCTGTCAGTGTCGCCACGGTGGCGCTGGGCTACGTGCTGGCCAAGCCTTTCGTGATGAGCGTCATCATCGGCGCCAGCCGCATGGACCAGCTCGAGCAGAACCTCGCCGCGACCGGTTTGAAGCTCGATGCCGACGACCTCGCCAAGCTCGATGAAGTGAGCGCGCTGCCTGCCGAATATCCCGGCTGGATGCTGGAGCGGCAGGGCGCCGGTCGGCGGCCGGCACCGTTCGTGCCGAAGGCGTAATCCGTCTTCGGAATAGGCTGACTTTTCGGAAGCCGCGTGTCCTTGGAGACGCGGCTTTTCCTTTTTCAAAGACGAACGGCCTCCGCAAGAAAGTCGAGGAAGGCCCTGACGCGCGCCGGCAAATGCTTGCCCTGGCCGACATAGACGGCATGCGTCGGCTCCTCGTCGCCCGGGTTGAAGTCCTCCAGCAGTTGCACGAGTCGCCCGGCGGCGATGTCAGGCTCGACGTGCCAGCGCGCCAGCCTTGCGACGCCTGCACCCGCCAGTGTCGTCAGCCGCATCGCTTCGCCGTCGCTGACCGTCGCGTTGCCGGCAATCGGAACCATGACCGGCGCGCCTGTCGCATCGACAAAAGGCATGCCGTCGATATGCCGCACGAAGCCGAAGGCGAGCAGGTTGTGACTGGTCAGATCGGCCGGCGTCCGCGGCGTGCCGCGTTCTTCGAGATAGGCGGGGGACGCCACCACCACCATCCGGCTCTGGCCGAGCTTGCGGGCCACCAGCCGCGACTCGCGCAGCGGGCCGGCGCGGATCGCAACGTCGGCGCGCTCCTCCATCAGGTCGATGACGCTGTCGGTCAGCACCGCCTCGACGGAGATTTCCGGGTAGCGCTCCAGGAAACGCGGCAGCAGCGGCATCAGCCGGTGCTGGCCGAACGGCACGTAGCTGTTGACCCTGAGCCTGCCGCGCGGCGCCGCGCCCGCCGCGGCCTCACGCTCGGCCGCGTCGAGGTCGGCGAGGATGCGCATGCCGCTGTCGTGGAAGGCCGCGCCTTCCGGTGTCAGCTGCAGCCGGCGTGTCGAGCGGCTGATCAGCCGCGCGCCAAGCCGCGTCTCCAGCCGCGCGATCAGCTTGCTTACCGCCGACGGCGTCATGCGCAACGCCCGAGCCGCGGCCGAGAAGCTGCCCGCCTCGACGACGCGGACGAACACTTCGATCTCGCCGGAGCGGTTGATTTCGGGCCTCGCCATTCGTGAATCTATTTCACAGAAAATATGCCCGATGCAAGGCTGGTTCACAGCTCGCCGGATCACGATTTTTCAGGCCGGGGCGCGGGACTGGGGCGCCCTTCAGATCGAATGGAACCATCGCCATGCCTCTTGCACTTTATGCCCTTACCGCCGGCGCCTTCGGCATCGGCGTCACCGAATTCGTCATCATGGGCCTGCTGCTCGACGTCAGCGCCGATCTCGGCGTCTCGATCTCGGGCGCGGGCTTGCTCATTTCCGCTTATGCGCTGGGCGTCGTCGCCGGCGCGCCGCTGCTCGGAGCCTTGACCAGCCGCCTGCCGCGCAAGACATTGCTGCTTGCCTTGATGGTCGTGTTCACCATCGGCAACCTCGCCTGTGCGCTGGCGCCCGACTATTGGACGCTGATGGCGGCGCGCGTGCTCACCGCTTTCGCCCATGCCTCCTTCTTCGGCGTCGGCTCGGTTGTCGCCACCAGCCTCGTCGCTCCCAACAGAAAGGCGTCGGCCATCGCCCTGATGTTCACCGGCCTCACCGTCGCCAACATCCTCGGCGTGCCCTTCGGCACCTGGCTCGGCCAGACCTATGGCTGGCGCTCGGCCTTCCTTGCCGTCACGCTGGTCGGCGCCATCGCCTTTGTCGTGATCGCGCTGCTGGTGCCGCGCGACGAGCCGGCCGCGGCGGACGAGGAGGCGAGTTCGGAAGGCACGCTCGCCGTGCTCGGCCGCGGCCCTGTGCTGCTCGGCCTTTTGACCACGGTGCTGAGTTGGGTCGGCGTTTTTGCCGCTTTCACCTATCTGGCGCCGATCCTCACCCGCGTCACCGGCTTTTCCGAGGCAGCAGTGTCGCCGATCCTGCTTGTCTTCGGCGGCGGGTTGGTCGCGGGCAACCTGCTTGGCGGACGCCTCGCCGACCGGCATCTGGTGCCGACGGTCGTCGGCACGCTGGTCGCGCTGTCGGCGGTGTTGTTCGTCATGACCGCGGCGATCCATCAGCCGACCGCCGCCATCATCGCCGTCGGCCTGCTGGGTGCTGCTGCCTTTGCCACCGTCGCGCCGCTGCAGATGTGGGTGCTGGATAAGGCCGAAGGCGCCGGCCAGGGCCTCGCCTCCTCGTTCAACATCGCCGCCTTCAATCTCGGCAACGCCATCGGCGCATGGCTCGGCGGCTTCGTCATCGACCACGGCCCGGGCCTCGGCGCGGTCACGCTCGTCGCCGGCCTGGTGCCGCTGGCCGCGCTCGGCGTGGTGCTGACGGCGCTGCGTCTCGAACGCGGCCGCGCGATCGGCAAGCCGGTCACGGCGCAGTGCTGATCGGCCGAATTCCGCCTTCGACATCCCAAGGAGAAAATCATGGAATATAGACGTCTTGGCGCGTCCGGCCTGAAGGTGCCCGCGCTTTCCTTCGGCGCCGGAACCTTCGGCGGCTCCGGCCCGCTGTTCGGTCACTGGGGCAACAGCGACGCCAGGGAGGCGCGCCGCCTCGTCGACATCTGCCTGGAAGCGGGCGTCAATCTCTTCGACACGGCGGATGTCTATTCGAACGGCGCGTCGGAGGAGGTGCTCGGCGAGGCGATCAAGGGCCGCCGCGACGCCGTGCTGATATCGACCAAGACCGCGCTGCCGATGGGCGACGGCCCGGCCGACTGGGGTTCGTCCCGATCGCGGCTGATCCGCTCCGTCGATGCGGCGCTGAAGCGCCTCGGCACCGACTATATCGACCTCTTGCAGCTTCATGCCTTCGACGCCTCGACGCCGATCGAAGAGGTGCTGTCGACGCTGGACGACCTCGTGCGCTCGGGCAAGCTGCGCTATGTCGGCGTCTCCAACTTCTCCGGCTGGCAGGTGATGAAGTCGCTCGGCCTGGCCGAAAGGCATGGCTATTCGCGCTACGTCGCGCATCAGGTCTATTATTCGCTGGTCGGCCGCGACTATGAATGGGAGCTGATGCCGCTCGGTCTCGACCAGGGCGTCGGCGCCCTGGTGTGGAGCCCGCTCGGCTGGGGCCGGCTGACCGGCAAGATCCGCCGTGGACAGCCCTTGCCGGAAAAGAGCCGGCTGCACGGCACCGCCGACTTCGGCCCGCCGGTCGAGGACGAGCATCTTTTCAATGTGGTCGACGCACTGGAAGCGGTCGCTGACGAGACCAGGAAGACCGTGCCGCAGGTCGCCATCAACTGGCTCTTGCAGCGGCCGACCGTGTCGTCGGTCATCATCGGCGCGCGCAACGAGGAGCAGTTGCGCCAGAACCTCGGCGCCGTTGGCTGGGCACTGACGCCCGGGCAGATCAAGGCGCTCGATGAGGCGAGCGAGGTCACAGCGCCCTACCCATATTTCCCTTATCGCCGCCAGGAAGGCTTTGCCCAGCTGAACCCGCCGGCGGTGTGACTAATGCATGTCGCCCAGAAGTGTGCAGCGGTTCTGGGATGACGACATGCATCAAAACAAAGACTTAAAAGCGCGTCGCCTGATTCCGCTTCAGCGCGACGCGCTTTATGTCGCAACCGGAGGGCGAGCGTGAACGTTTGCGATTGGCCGCAGCCCTCCGACCTTCGTCATCCACGGGCGAAGCAGCCGCGAAGCGGCGTCGCGAAGACCCGAGGATGACGAATTGATGGACGCTTCCGCCAAACATTCGACGTCCAGAGAACCTCTGCGACGCCTCAATGCACCAGAAACTCCCCATCCACCTTCCGCCACTCGTTCGGCGCAATCAGCTTCTGATGCGTATACGTCACCGAATGCAGCGGTCCGTCGAGTTTCGTCTTCCAGAACTCGATGAAGCGGATCAGCACCGGAAACTTCGGTGCGATGTCGTAGTCCTGCCAGATATAGCTTTGCAAGAGATGCGGGTGGTCGGGGAAGTGGTAGAGAATCTTGGCAGTGGTCAGCCCATAGCCCCGGAGCATCAGGTCCATTTCGGAATTGTCGCGCATTTCCCTGTTCCCTGGTCGGTTCTCCTTTCCTCCCAACGTGGATTCTGCGCCCGGGTTGCTTAACTGTCTATTGATTTCTGCTGGCGCAGTCGGAATTTTCGCCGCCAAAACAGTTGGTTAGCAGCGACAAGCCGCGAGTGCTGACAGCATTTCGCTCCTGCCCTGCGTCATCCCGCCACGCGAATCCAACGTCTAATGTTGCCGTCGCGGCGGAACTGTTAATAATGCCGGCGAATTCGCGGCCGCTTCGCCGCGATACCGCCGGTCGTCAAGCCGGCGGAACGGTTTGGGAGGAAAGCAAGGAATGTCCGAGGTCCATGTCCACCGCGTCCAGCCGGCGTGGAAGAAAAACGCGTTGATCGACAACGACACCTATCTCAAATGGTATGCCGATAGCGTGAAGAACCCGGACAAGTTCTGGGCCAAGCACGGCAAGCGCATCGACTGGTTCAAGCCCTTCAGCAAGGTCAAGAACACCTCCTTCGACGGCAAGGTTTCGATCAAGTGGTTCGAGGACGGTCAGACCAACGTCTCCTACAACTGCATCGACCGGCACTTGAAGAAACGCGGCGACCAGACCGCCATCATCTGGGAAGGCGACAACCCCTACGACGATCGCAGGATCACCTATAACGAGCTCTACGCCCATGTCTGCCGCTTCGCCAATGTGCTGAAGAAGCACGGCGTCAAGAAGGGCGACCGCGTCACCATCTACATGCCGATGATCCCGGAGACGGCCTATGCGATGCTTGCCTGCACGCGCATCGGCGCCATCCACTCGGTCGTCTTCGGCGGCTTTTCGCCCGACGCGCTGGCCGGCCGCATCGACGACTGCAAGTCGACCATCGTCATCACCGCCGACGAGGGTCTGCGCGGCGGCAAGCCCATCCCGCTCAAGGACAACACCGACAAGGCGGTCGACATAGCCGCCAAGGCCGGCACCAGGGTCGAGACGGTCGTGGTCGTGCGCCGCACCGGCGGCAAGACCGGCTGGGTGCCGGGACGCGACGTCTGGTACCACGACGAGGCGGCGACCGTTAAGGCCGACTGCAAGCCGGAGAAGATGAAGGCGGAAGACCCGCTGTTCATCCTCTACACCTCGGGCTCGACCGGCAAGCCGAAGGGCGTGCTGCACACCACCGCCGGCTATCTCGTCTATGTCTCGATGACGCACCAATATGTTTTCGACTATCATGACGGCGACATCTACTGGTGCACCGCCGATGTCGGCTGGGTCACCGGCCACAGCTACATCGTCTACGGGCCGCTGGCCAACGGCGCCACCACGCTGATGTTCGAAGGCGTGCCGAACTATCCTTCGCAGTCGCGCTTCTGGCAAGTCATCGACAAGCACAAGGTCAACATCTTCTACACCGCGCCGACGGCGCTGCGCGCCCTGATGGGCGCCGGCGACAGCCACGTGAAGAAGACCTCGCGCAAGTCGCTGCGCGTGCTGGGCACTGTCGGCGAGCCGATCAATCCGGAAGCCTGGGAGTGGTATTTCAACGTCATCGGCAACGCCAAGGTGCCGATCGTCGACACCTGGTGGCAGACCGAGACCGGCGGCATCCTCATCACGCCGCTGCCGGGCGCCACCGACCTCAAGGCGGGCTCGGCGACGCGACCCTTCTTCGGCGTCAAGCCGCAGCTGGTCGACGGCGAAGGCAAGGTGCTGGAAGGGGCGGCCGACGGCAATCTCTGCATTACCGATTCCTGGCCCGGCCAGATGCGCACCGTCTATGGCGACCACGATCGCTTCGTGCAGACCTATTTCTCGACCTACAAGGGCAGGTACTTCACCGGCGACGGCTGTCGCCGCGACGCCGACGGCTACTACTGGATCACTGGCCGGGTCGACGACGTCATCAACGTTTCCGGCCACCGCATGGGCACGGCGGAGGTGGAATCGGCGCTGGTCAGCCATGACAAGGTCTCGGAGGCCGCCGTCGTCGGCTACCCGCACGACATCAAGGGCCAGGGCATCTACAGCTACGTCACCTTGATGAAGGGAGAGGAGCCGAGCGAGGACCTGCGCAAGGAGCTGATCGCCCATGTGCGCAAGGAGATCGGCGCCATCGCCACGCCCGACAAGATCCAGTTCGCGCCGGGCCTGCCGAAGACCCGCTCGGGCAAGATCATGCGGCGCATCCTGCGCAAGATCGCCGAGGACGATTTCTCGGCGCTCGGCGACACCTCGACCCTCGCCGATCCGGCAGTCGTCGACGACCTCGTCGCCAACCGGCAGAACAAGAAAGGCTGATGGCCGGCGAGGCAATCCTCGGCGCCGTCAGCCAGCTCTGGCGCTATCCGGCGAGCTCGCTCGCCGGCGAGCGTCTTGACGCCATCTCCGTCGGCCTGAAAACCGTCGACGGCGACCGGCTGTTTGGGCTTGTCGATACCGCCAGCGGCGAGATCGCCAGACCCGATCGCGAAGCCAAATGGCACAAGGTGCCGCTGATCCGCACCAGGCTCACCGAGGAGCGGCGGCTCGAAGTGGCCGTGCCCGGCGGCGGCTGGCTGCCGGCGCCCGATCCTCGAAGCGACCGCGCCGTATCCGCCTTTCTCGGCTTCGAGGCCTCGATCCGACCTTTCGGCGCTGAGATCGCGGCGCCTTTCTATGCCGGCCCGCTGACCGAGGCCCGCTACGCCAAGGCGCCCATCCATCTGCTCACCACCGCCTCGCTGGCCAGGTTGAAGGCGCTGCATCCCGGGGGTGCGCCCGATCCGCGCCGCTTCCGGCCCAACATCGTCGTCGACATGGACCCCGTCGAAGGCGCCTTTCCGGAGACGGAATGGATCGGCAGGAAACTCGCGGTCGGCGATCTGCTGCTCACCGTCTCCGAACCCTGCCGCCGCTGCGGCTTCACCATCATCGCCCAGGACGGCTTCGACACCGATCCCGGCATCCTGCGCAATCTGGTGCGCCACAACGCCCACAATCTCGGCGTCTACTGCACCGTCGACCGGCCGGCGCGCGTCGGGATCGGCGCGCCGATGCGCTTCGTTTAGGGCTATCGATACAGATCCGCCCGGGTCAGCGGCAGGCCGCTCGGGCCGCGCGCGCGTTTGGTGGCGACAGTCTGGAAAATCTGCGCCGACGCGCGCTCGAAGGTGATCGAGCAGCCCGTGAGATAGAGCAGCCACAGCCGCGCCTTGGCCTCGCCCACCTCGGCGATCGCCTCGTCGAAACGCGCGTGCAGACGCTCGGCCCACAGCCGACAGGTGCGCCCGTAGTGCTCGCGCAGATTCTCGACGTCATAGACCAGGAAGCCGTGCGCCTCGAGATTGCCCAGCGTCATGCCGATCGTGTCGAGCTCGCCGCCGGGAAAGATGTATTTGATCAGCGCTTTGTACTCCGGTCCCTTGCGCAAGGTCTTCCTGGCGTCGCCCTTGCTGCGCCTGGTGATGGCATGGTGCAAATAGATGCCGCCGGGCTTCAGCAGGCGGTGGACGGCCGAAAAATAGGCCGCGTGGTTGGCGAGCCCCAGATGCTCGAACATGCCGATCGACGAGATCTTGTCGAAGGAGCCGGAGAGTTCGGCATAGGACTTTATCTCGATGGTGATGCGGTCCTGCAGCCCCTCGGCGCGAATGCGCTCGCGGGCGAGCTCGGTCTGAGCTTGCGACAGCGACACGCCGTGGCCGACGACACCGTAGTTCTTCGCCGCATGGATGAGCATCGCGCCCCAGCCGCAGCCGATGTCGAGCAGCCTTTCGCCGGGCTTCAGCCTGAGCTTGCGGCAGATGTGGTCGAGCTTGTCGAATTGCGCCTGGTCGATGCCATTGGCGAAATCCTTGAAGTAGCCGCAGCTATAGACCATGCGCTCGTCGAGGAAGAGGCGGTAGAAGGCGTTCGATATGTCGTAGTGATGCTGGATCGCTTCCTGGCTCGAACCGCTGACATAAGGGTTGCGACCGGAAAGGTCGCTGCGCGCCGTCATCTGTTTTCGCGACAACAGCACCGCCGGCAGGTCGCGCAGGATCGCCAGTTTCGGCAAGGATTTGAGCTTCGTCCTGAGCTTGCCCTGCGAGGGCAGCGCGTAGAAGTCGAACAGCGTCCCGTCCTCGATGTCGACGGTCTTGGAAATCCACATCTCGACCAGCGTCGAGAAGGTCGGACGGCGCACCAGCTGCCAGACGATGTCCTGATCGTTGATGGTAAGCACCGGGCCGTTGGCGGGACCGATACGCTCGCCGGTCCACAGCTTGACCGCGAAACCCGGCTGCAGCGTCTCGATGATCGTCCGCACGATCCGGGCGGCCCTGTCGGCGGCGTTCATTCCCACCTCCCGATGCATCGAATCCGCTCCAGGACGACACTGTCGTCCAATCGGCCCGCGGACCGCAATCCCAATTCTGTTGCGAAAAAGCACCGCGGCGGCGGATTTCCCATCTCCCGTCCGGCCATTCCGCAACGGCATCTTGTCATTTGCGGATCGCCACCCCATCATGAGGCAGTGTTCAACAAACCGAAAGGAGGTGATCCGATGTCGAGTGATTTCGTTTTCCAGAACGTGAGCTCAGCGGATTGCACTTCCGGGAAGCAGTCTTCCCGTTAAGGCGCGAGACGCGCGGCAGGTAGCCCGAAGGGCTGCCGCCAGGAGCCGCGTCATGGACGGAAACACGGAAGGCCGCCGGCTTCGTGAAGAAGCGGCGGCCTTTTCCTTTTTGGTGTCGGCTTTCAGTCGGCGACCGCTACCTGGTCACCGTGAGGTTGTCGATGGTGAGCACGATATCCTGGAAGGCCTTGTCGAGCTCGGTGCCGTTGGCCGCCTGGTAGAAATGCCTGCTGTTGCCTGTATCGGGACTGGCCCAAGACTGCAGCGTCGACTTGGCGTTCTTCTCGGTGAGGGCAAAGCCGATGGTGAAGATCTCTATGCCGTTGTCGCGCATTGCCGCGCAGAGCGTCGTTGCCGCGGTCCGCGTCTGTACCTTGCCGGCATTGTCATAGACCTGATTCGGATCGTTGGCGTCGAAATAGGACAGGTTGAATTCGCCGTCGGTCATCAGGATCACGTATTTCGCCACCTTCTTGGGATCCATTTTGGCCGGCCGCTGCGAGGCCTTCATGACGCTGCCCCAGTTTTCCGAAAGCATGTACCATGCCCATTGCACGCCGATATGGCCTGCGGTGCCGCCGGAGGCCTCAAGGTCCTTGATGACATTGTTCAGAGCTGACGCATCTGTGGTCAGCGGCTGTATTGTTGCGACGGGGCAGGCTCGTGTGTGGCTCGACCTGGCAAAGTCGGACAAATAGAGGTCCCGGTTGACCATGCTGACATTCGGGCCGGCATCGGAATATTGGTAGGCGCCCTTGCGCTCGGTGGCGCAGTTGTCCGGCCGCGTCGATGCCGAGACATATTTCGGGTCGTCATTGCCCGGCGCCTGCTTGCGCTCGCTGGCCTTGGTCTCGACGAACACGGTGCTTGCGGCAAGCGAGCCTGCATTGACCGAATTGGCATAAGGCACGATCGCCACCCGCACCCGCGGGTTGGAGGCGTTCTGGCCGGTGAGGAACGAATCGACCGCGTTGCCCGCCGCAGTCCGCAGGTCCTTTATCTTCTGGCCTGCCATCGAACCGGTGACGTCGAGCATCATCGCCACCTCGACCGTCTTGTCGGAATAAAGCGCAGTGGTCGAGGCGGTCACGCGTCGCATGCTGCTGGTGCTGAACAGCGGGAAATAAAGGCCGACATCGACATGTGCATCCGCCTGCACGGTTTTGGCCGACCTGTCGACGGTAAGCTTGTCAAGAACGATCTGATCGGCTTGCAGAATCCCGGCGGTACTGTTGGCCTCGAGGAACACCTGGACCATTTTGTTGGCATCGGCCTCCTCGATGACGCCGAGGGTGAGATCGCGGGCCGTCGAGGTCACGGCGGCGTCGACGACGCCCTGCAGGCTCGACCTCGCATTGTAGAGCTGCGAGATATTGACCGCGAATCCCACCCCCAGCGCGAGGACCGATGCGGCAGCCCCGAACAGGACCGCGAAGTTGCCTTCGCGATTCCGGACAAAGCCGTCCACCCCACGAACGACACCTCTGAACCACCGCATACCTTCCGCCCCCACTGCCTCCGGCCTCGTGCCGCTCGGATAAGGCGTTGCAGGAATGTGGCCAGAGGCGGCGGGCAGCCGCCGAGAGATGCTTAACGGGCGGTTAATCCGTTGTTTTTGCTGGCTTTCGGATAATCTGAGGGTGAACGGGAAGTAAACGAAAATGCGCTGGCAAGTCAGACGTTCATGAAGCGCTTACCATGTCCTTGACGGCTATCGTGGCCGTTCCCTCTTCGGCACAATCCGGCTGTGCCGAAGCGGGTCGGCGGCCGTGATGAAGCAGACAGCCGCCCGGGGGCTCTTGAGATCCAGCAATAGACCCTAGGCCAGCATCTGCGCGCTGACCGTCCGGTCGATGCCATGGTGCGGAGGATTGAAGCGATTGCCTTCCTGCTCGTAGGTCCAGACCTTGAACAGGGTGAGCCGGTGCGGACCGAAACTGTGCAGCAGCGGCACGTCGGTGGCGTCGCGGCCGCGCGCGATGACGACCCGGCCGATGCGCGGCCGGTTATGGCGCGGATCGAACGTGTACCATTTGCCGTCGAGCAGAACTTCTATCCAGGCAGAGAAGTCCATCGGCGCCGGATCGGCCGGCACGCCAATGTCGCCGAGATAGCCGTTCACGTAGCGCGCCGGAATGTTCATGCATCGGCACAGCGCGATCGCCAGATGCGCGAAATCGCGGCAGACGCCCACCCGCTCCTCATGCGCCTGGGCGGCCGTGCGGGTCGCGCGGGCATAACCGTAGCCGAAGGAGAGCCGGCCGTTGACGTAGTCGACGATCGCCTGGACACGCGCCCAGCCGGCGGGAAGGTGGCCGAAAAGCTGCCAGGCGACGTCGCTGAGGTGATCCGTCTCGCAGTAGCGGCTGCCGAGCAGATAGACCAGCACCTCGTCCGGCAGGTCCGCAACAGGCGTTTCGCGCGCCAGCACGTTGACCGTATCGGTCTCGCCGCTGTCCTCGATTGCCGCATCGTAAAGGATGCGGAAGCTCCCGGCGGGCGCGGTGAAGCGGCGACAGATATTGCCGTGGCGGTCGCGATAGGTCCTGGTCGGCACCGAAGGCGAGGTGAGAACCCGCGTCTGCCGCGCGATGTCGGCATGTCGGTCGGGATGAATGTCGAGAAGCGAGATGATCGGCGTCGCCGCCGCGCATTCAATGGCGATCTCATAGCCGACCCGGATCAGCATCGCGTTCCCCCTTTGGTGATTTTGGAAGACTGGCTGTTCAACGCCTCGAAACGGCGGTGGTTCCAGCGGCGTGCCGAATTGCCGGCCATCTCGCCTTCTCAGGAGGTGCCGGCCGGTCTAAACTGGGGTCGCGTTTCGCCCTCCCCGAAAACCATTCTCCAGGACACCCGATGTTTGCAGGCTCAAGATTCGCCGCCTTCCTGTTCGACATGGACGGCACGGTGCTCAACTCCATCGCCGCGGCGGAGCGGGTATGGACGACATGGGCAACCCGGCAGGGCCTCGATGTGACGGCCTTCCTGCCGACGATCCACGGTAAGCGCGCGATCGAGACGATTGCCGCGCTGAAGCTTCCGGGCATCGATCCGGTGGTGGAGGCGGATTTGCTGCTCAAGGCCGAAGCCGAGGACCTTGAAGGCATCGGCCCGATTCCCGGCGCCGTTGCGTTTTTGCAATCGCTGCCGCCGCAGCGCTGGGCGATCGTCACCTCGGCGCCGCGCGAACTGGCGCTGCTGCGCATCAAGGCGGCCGGCATTCCGGTTCCCGCCATGATGGTGACGGCGGAAGACGTCACCCGCGGCAAGCCGGCGCCGGACTGCTTCCTTTTGGCCGCAAAACGTCTCGGCGTCGAGGCCCGCGATTGCCTCGTCTTCGAGGATGCGCCAGCGGGCATCGCGGCCGGCGAGGCATCCGGCGCGTCGGTGATGGTGATCAGCGCCACGCACATCCATCCGCTCGTCACGCCGCACCCGACAATCCGGTCTTATGACGAAGTCGCCATTGCGACGGACGATACCGGTTTCATCGCTTTGTCGCCGACACGGGCTGCGGCCTAGTCCCTCGTACATACAGGGATTTGACGGATTGCAGGCTTGTCGGCAGGCGAGATTTTCACCTTTCGTTTCGCCGAATCAGCCAAACCTTCGAGATTGGCCGAAGCCTACGAACTTCGTCATCCACGGGCGGAGCGACGCGCAGCGGAGCGCAGACCCGACGATGACGAAGCGATGGGCGTTCGGCCAATCGCCAACGCATGCAATCTGCGTGACCGCCGATCAAGAACCGGCTCTCGTCAAAAATCGCTGGTCAGCCCTTTCACCTCCCAGTCGCCGTAACGCCCGGGCTCCTTGCCGCCGCGGCCGCCGATTTCTTTCTGCGCCGCGGCCTCCGCCTCGCGATAGAGCTTGCGCCGCGCTTCGGCCTCGGCCAATGCCCGCTGCGCCGCTGACGGCAGCACTTTTTTCGGCTCGGCGGAGGCTTCGGTTTTGCCTGGCTCTTCGGTCATGCGATACTCCAGCCGATTGAAACGAAGAACGGCCTTTCCCATCATATAGCCATGATGCCAGCAGGATCGACCCCTATTCGCCCCCTCCGACACCAAGTCAGACGGATGAAACGATGAACACGCTTCGCACCGCCATGCTTCTTGCCGCTATGACGGCGCTGTTCATGGCCGTCGGCTATCTGATCGGCGGCTCGGGCGGCATGATAATCGCGCTTTTGATCGCCGCCGGCACCAATCTGTTCAGCTACTGGAACGCCGACAAGATGGTGCTGTCGATGAACCGCGCCGTCGAGGTCGACGAAAAGAACGCGCCCGAATATTATGCGATCGTCCAGGCATTGGCGAAGCGGGCCGGCTTGCCGATGCCCAGGACCTATCTGATCGACAGCCCGCAGCCCAACGCCTTCGCCACCGGCCGTAACCCCGAGAACGCCGCCGTTGCCGCCTCCACCGGCTTGCTCGAGCGGCTCTCCCACGAGGAGGTCGCGGCGGTGATGGCGCACGAGCTTGCCCATGTGCAGCATCGCGACACGCTGACCATGACGATCGTCGCGACGCTTGCCGGCGCCATCTCGATGCTAGGCAATTTCGCTTTCTTTTTCGGCAGCAGCCGCGACAACAACAACCCGTTCGGCTTCGTCGGCGTGCTGGTGGCCATGCTGGTCGCGCCCTTCGCCGCCATGATCGTGCAGATGGCGGTGAGCCGCACCCGCGAATACGAAGCCGACCGGCGCGGCGCCGAAATCTGCGGCAACCCGCTGTGGCTGGCTTCGGCGCTGGACAAGATCGCACGAGGCGCCGAGCGCATCCCCAACCCGGACGCCGAGCGCAATCCGGCGATGGCGCATCTCTTCATCATCAACCCGCTCTCCGGCGAGCGCATGGACAACCTGTTCTCGACCCATCCGAGCACCGAGAACCGCATCGCGGCGCTGCAGGATATGGCGCGCGAGATGGGCGGCGCATCGCCGGCCAATCGGCGCGAGGCTTCTTCGCCCCCCATCCAGCCAGAGGAGCCATCGGCAGGGCCGTGGGGTAAGCCGGCAGACCCGGCCCAAGAAGCCGAGCGGGCGCCACCAAAGCCTAATCCCTGGGGCCGCAACCCGACCGGACCGCGCAATGTCCGGTCGAGGGGTCCCTGGTCGTGACGCCGCCGAGGCGCGAGCACTCAGCCAATGCGCGGGATAGGGCCAGCGACGAGAACGTCGCCGGCCTTGCCGCGCGCAAGGCGACGGCTCGGCTGCTTGCCGCCGTCATCGATGCCCGCACGCCGTTGGACGGGCTGACCGACAACGAGCATGGCCATCCGCAATACAAGGCGCTCGACGGCCGCGATCGCGCTTTGGTGCGCGCCATCCTGGTCACGGCGCTGCGCCATCGCATGACCATTGCCGGGCTGCTGGCCAGGCGGCTGGAAAAGCCGCTGCCGCCCAATGCCACCGCGCTCTCGCACATCCTGCACGTCGCCGCCGCGCAGATCCTGTTTCTCGACGTTCCCGACAGCGCCGCCGTCGACCTTGCCGTCACCCACGCCAAATCCGATCCGCGCACCGTGCGCTTCTCCGGTCTCGTCAACGGCGTGCTGCGGTCGCTTGCCCGCGCCAAGGACGCCGAGCTAGCGCCGGCGCTAGCCGCCACCAGCGAGGCGCCACCATGGTTTTCCGGGCGGCTGACCGCTGCCTACGGAGCCGACAAGGCGCGCGCCATCCTTGCCGCGCATCGCCACGAGGCGCCGGTCGATTTCACGGTCAAATCCGACCAGGCGCTCTGGGCAGGGAAGCTGGGCGGCATCGTGCTGCCGACCGGCACGGTGCGCGTCGAGAAGCTCTCGGCCAACGTCACCGACCTGCCGGGTTTTGCTGAGGGCGCCTGGTGGGTGCAGGACGCAGCCGCGAGCCTGCCCGCGCGCCTGTTCGGCGACGTCAGGGGCCAGCGTGTCGCCGACCTTTGCGCCGCGCCCGGCGGCAAGACGGCGCAGCTTATCCTGGCCGGCGCCAACGTCACCGCTATCGACCCGTCGAAGAGCCGGCTGGCGCGGCTCAAGCAGAATCTCGACCGCCTCGGCCTGACGGCCGAACTGGTCCAGACCGATCTGCTCGACTACAAGCCTTCGCAACTCTTTGACGCCGTGCTGCTCGATGCGCCCTGCTCCTCGACCGGCACGGTGCGCCGCCATCCCGACGTGCCGTGGACCAAGACCATGGCCGATGTCGAAAAGCTCGCCGCCCTCCAGCACCGGATGCTTGCCCAGGCCGTCGGTCTCGTCAGGCCTGGCGGCCGCATCGTCTTTTCCAACTGCTCGCTCGACCCGATCGAAGGCGAGGAGCTCTATCGCAATTTCCTGGCAGAAACGCCCGGCGTGGCCGCTGACCCGATCCGGCCTGGCGAATTCGCCAGCATCGGTCCGTTCCTGACCCCAGAAGGCACGTTGCGCACGACGCCTGCCGACATGGCGCTGGACTCGCCCGCGATCTCCGGCCTTGACGGCTTCTTCGCAGCGCGGATGAAGCGGGCTGGCAGCTAGGATCTCGTCATTCTATGGCGGAGCAAGGAGCGAAGCGACGCGGCGCAGACCATAGAATCCATTCCGTGACTTCAAAGCGTTGCGACGCCGTGGAATTCTGCTCCGCTGCGCCCTTCGGCGAAGGTCACGGAATGGATCCTTGGGTCTGCGCTCCGCTTCGCGTCGCTGCGCCCAAGGATGACGACGTCAGGGGCTTCTATGCCGCGCCCCACGCCGGAAGCCGCCATTTGCAGATCGGCCTCACCTGAATATCGACATGCCTAAAGCATGTCGTCGAGGCTCCAGTGGTTCGCCCAGCGGGCGTCGATTTCGTCATCGACATTTTGGTAGCGGATGTCCGTCGACAGCCTGATGAGACCATCGACGCTCCGGTTGGTCGTGGAAGCATGGATCATGAAGGGCGAGTGCAGTACGACGTCGCCAGCCTCGTAGTCCGCCACCAGCCAGCGCCTGTCGAACCGCTCGGCCATCGCGGGCAGGTCCTTCGACACCCAGCCGCCTTCGCTCATGTTGCGGTTGTAGGCGCTGATGCGCTCTTGCGGGCTGAGACCCGCATTATCCTCGCTGAACCGGGCCTCCATCTCGGCCCCGACGGCGTGCGATCCCTCCAGGTAGATAAGCCCGCCCATGTCGAGGGAGGTATCGCCGATCGGGATCCATGCCGTCACCACGCGGCTCGTGCCGCCGCGCAGATAGACGAGGTCGTAATGCGCCGGCGTGGCGGTCGCCGTTCCGGGCATGGTGAAGCGCATGATCTTTCGCTTGTGCAGATAGGACAGGCCACCCACAAACGCGTCCATCAGCCTGGACAGACGGGGCTGTGCGCAAAAGCCTTCATAGGCGCTCGAGCGGACCAAAGACATCAGCCGGCGATCGGCGAGCTGGCGATCGAACGCGCCGGATGACGCAACGCCGAGCGCAGGATCGGTCCCCTGCTTCAGCAACCCGCTTTCGGCAAGATGCGAAAGCGCGAAGCCGCGAAAATCGATCACGTCGCGGCGCGGCAAAAGACCCTTCAGCCAGACATAGCCTTGCGTTGCATAGAGACGGCGAATGGTCTCGACGCCGGCCGAGGGGTCGGTTGGCGAGAGATATCCCAGCCTGTCCGGTGCCGCGGACAGCGCCTTGCCGTTGGCCGTCAAGGCAACCGAGGAAACATCATCCATCGAAGCTTTCCCGAAGGAAGATATCGACATTTCAATCATCCGGCATTCTTCAATTGCCGCGGACAATGACTTAGTCTCGCCGTGCCTCCCATGGACAGAAATTCCAACCTGGACTTTTCGCTCATGCCGGAATCTTCCTATGCGCTGTATCGATCGCCGCCGGCCGCCATGGGCGGGCTGTCGGTAAGAGGAATAGGCCGGCATCGTGTCAGCCGGGCCATCATCAGGCGAAAGCTGCCGGATTTTGCCGTTGTCCTGGTTGAAGAAGGCCATGGCTGGCTGGAAACCAGGGCTGCCGGCAGGCAGGCGATCGTCGCGCCTAGCCTTTTCTGGCTGTTCCCGGACACGATCCATTCCTATGGACCCGACGGTCCGGGCTGGAGCGAACGCTGGGCGCTTTTCGCCGGCGCCCTGACGCGAGACTTCACGCGCATGCGGCTCATCGTCGAGCCGGCCCCGGTCGTTCCCTTGTCCGACCTCGGCGGCATGCGCCTTCTGTTCGACCGGCTCCACGCCGAGCTTTCCCCCGACACGCCGCTCAGCCAGGCGGAGGCCGCCGCCACCCTGTATCGGCTGGTCGTGCAGGCCGCCCGCCAGGCAGCGGGCCGAAGCAGCGGCGACTTCCATCCCGACTTCCGCAACGCCATCGACGACTTGCGCGACCGCGCCGCCGAGCCGATCGATTTCAGCGCGTTTGCCGCCAGGTTTGGCATGTCGCCGGCGACGTTGCGGCGCAGGTTCGCGCTGCACACCGGCCAATCGCCAAAGTCATTCCAGTTGCGCATCCGGCTCGACCACGCCAAGCAACTGCTGGCCGCGACCGATTCGCCCGTCGATGCGGTGGCGGAGGCGGTAGGCTTTCGCGATGCCTTCTACTTTTCCCGGCTTTTTCGGAGCCGGGAAGATTGTACGCCGAGCGAGTTCCGCCGCCGCCACAGGAGGACATGAGCCGCGGCACTACCGGCGGCATGCCCCGGAAAGCCATGAATTTTTAGGGACGACCCCGCTGCGGCGGCGTGAACTCTTTCACTTCTGCGAAATCCGCCTTCGCATAAGTTCTTGAATCGCATAAGCTTGTGCTCGGGTAGCGGACGGACCAGGAGGGGTTTTGGCACTTGTTGCCGGCAGCACGACGCGTCTATGGACGCTCGTCGCGAAGGAGTTTTGGCGCAAGACGCGCCGGCGCCTGCGCGCCGGCCCGGTTTATCGCTGGCGCTATTCCGGCCGCACGCCCGAACGCGTCCTGATCGCCCCACCGGATTTGCGGCTCGCCGATCCGCAGATCGCGCTGGAGATCTATTACGGCCGCTATCCTCTCTCCGGCCATCTGGTCGAGACCGGCGGCAAGTCGCCGTTTCAGCTCGACGTGCCCAATCGCGGCTGGCAGAAGTCGCTGCATGGCTTCCGCTGGCTGCGCCACATGCGCGCCACCGGCACCGAACTCGCCGCCGCCAATGCGAGAGCGCTGGTGACCGACTGGATCGCCATGCACGGCAACCAGATCTCCGGCGTCGCCTGGGATCCGGGCACGACGGCCAAGCGGGTGATCGCCTGGCTGCAACATTCCTCGGTGGTGCTGCAAGGCGCCGAATTCCCCTTCTATCGCGCCTTCCTCAAATCGCTGGCGGTGCAAATCCGCTATCTCCGCTCGATGGCGCGTGAGATGCCGGATGGCGAGGCCAGGCTGCGCGCCCGCGTCGCGCTCGCCTTCGCCGCGCTGTCCTTGCCGGCGCCGGCCTCGGCGCTGCGCGCCGCGACGCGCAACCTGGCCGAAGAGCTGGAGCACCAGATCCTGCCCGACGGCGGCCACATATCGCGCAACCCGATGGCGGTGCTGGAACTGCTGGCCGACCTTCTGCCGCTGCGCCAGACCTATGCCAACCAGGCCGAGGCGCCGCCGCCGGCATTGATCGGCGCCATCGATCGTATGTTGCCGGCGCTGCGCTTCTTCCGCCACCAGGACGGCAGCCTTGCCCGCTTCAACGGCATGGGCGCCACCATCCATGACCGCATCGCCACCATCATGCGCCACGACGACACTGCGGGCGCGCCGCTGCTGCACGCGCCGCATTCCGGCTATGAGCGCCTGTCGATGGGCGGCGTGACGGTGATCGCCGATACGGGCCTGCCGCCGCCGGTCGACGTCTCCAACGCCGCGCATGCCAGCTGCCTCGCCTTCGAGCTCTCCTCCGGGCGTCAGCACTTCATCGTCAATGCCGGCATCGACACTTACGGCGCCCCGGAGTTCCGGCCATTGGCGCGCGCCACCGCCGCGCATTCGACCGCCACCGTCAACGATACGTCGTCGGCGCGCTTCAGCCACTCGCTGCGCGTCAGCGACCTGCTGGGCTCGCCGCTGATCGGCGGCCCGCAGCATGTGCCTTGCAAGCGCCTCGATCAGAAGGGCGTGCACGGCTTCGTCGCCCGCCACGACGGCTATGTCCCGCAATTCGGCTTCCTGCATGAGCGTGAGCTGAAGCTGACCACCAACGGCAACGTGCTCGCCGGCCGCGACCGTTTCCTGCGCCCGGGCAATGCGGCGTTCCGCAACAATGGCCGTGACTTCGTCACGGTGCGCTTCCACGTCCACCCCGACATCAGCCTGCTGCAGGACGATCACGACCGCCTGACGCTGGCGGCCGCGCAAGGCGACACCTGGGTTTTCACCTGCGCCGAAGTGGTGCCTGAGGTCGAGGAATCGATCTATTTCGCCGGACTTGGCGGCCCGCGACGCAGCCGGCAGATCGTTCTCGCCTTCAAGGCCTCGGAAGTTGCCGAGGTGCACTGGCAGCTGACGCGTACCGATATCGCCGGCTATCCCGAAAACAACTGAACCTATCCGGCATACCAGCTCCGCGCTTGATTTCCGGGGCTCATATGCTAGGGCCGGCCAAGGTCCCTTCCAACAGCTTTGAAAGGCCGCCCGCCCATGGCCGTGCCAACCAAGAACATTCCCGCGCCCGACCTCGTTCCGGTGCGCCGGGCTCTGCTTTCCGTCTTCGACAAGACCGGCTTGGTCGATTTCGCCAAGGCGCTCGCCGCCGCCGGCGTCGAGCTGGTTTCGACGGGCGGCACGGCAAAGGCCATCGCCGAGGCCGGCCTTGCGGTGCGCGATGTCTCCGAACTCACCGGCTTTCCCGAGATCATGGACGGCCGAGTGAAGACCTTGCATCCTTCGGTGCATGGCGCGCTGCTCGGCATCCGCGACGATGCCGACCACGCCAAGGCCATGCGCGACCATCACATCGAGCCGATCGACCTCGTCGTCTCCAACCTCTACCCGTTCGAGGATGTCCGCCGCTCCGGCGCCGGCTATGCCTCGATCGTCGAGAATATCGACATCGGCGGGCCGGCGATGATTCGCGCCTCGGCCAAGAACCACGCCTACGTCGCCATCGTCACCGATCCGGCCGACTACGCTTCCGTCGTCAACGCCCTGGAGATGAACCTCGGCTCGCTGTCGCTCGACTTCCGCAAGAAGCTGGCAGCCAAGGCCTTTGCCCGCACCGCCACCTATGACGCGGCGATTTCCGGCTGGTTCGCCGAAGCGCTGGAGATCGAGCATCCGACTTGGCGCGCTTTCGGCGGCCGCCTCGATCAGGTGATGCGCTATGGCGAGAACCCGCATCAGGGCGCCGGCTTCTACCTGTCGGGCGACAGGCGGCCGGGTGTTGCGACCGCCAGGCAGCTGCAGGGCAAGCAGCTTTCCTACAACAACATCAACGACACCGACGCCGCCTTCGAGCTGGTCGGCGAGTTCGATCCCGCCCGCTCGGCGGCGATCGCCATCATCAAGCACGCCAATCCCTGCGGCGTCGCCGAAGGCTCCTCGCTGAAGGCGGCCTATGCCAGGGCGCTCGCCTGCGATCCTGTCTCGGCCTTCGGCGGCATCGTCGCCATGAACCGCATTCTCGACGCCGAGGCGGCGGAAGAAATCGTGAAGACCTTCACCGAGGTCATCATCGCGCCCGACACCACCGACGAGGCCGCCGCGATCGTCGCTGCCAAGAAGAACCTGCGTCTGCTGGTCACCGGCGGCCTGCCCGACCCGCGCGCCGGCGGCACAATGGTGAAATCCGTCGCCGGCGGGATGCTGGTGCAAAGCCGCGACAATGCGGTCGTCGACGACCTCGAATTGAAGGTGGTGACGAAGCGCGCGCCGACGCCGTCCGAGATGGCCGACCTCAAATTCGCCTTCCGCGTCGCCAAGCACGTCAAGTCGAACGCAATCGTCTATGCGAAGGACGGCGCGACGGTCGGCATCGGCGCCGGCCAGATGAGCCGCGTCGATTCCTCGCGCATCGCCGCCCGCAAGGCGCTGGATGCCGCGGAAGCCGCTGGATTGGCCGAACCCCTGACCGAGGGCTCGGTGGTTGCCTCAGACGCCTTCTTCCCTTTCGCCGACGGCCTGCTGTCGGCGATCGAGGCCGGCGCCACGGCCGTCATCCAGCCCGGCGGCTCGATGCGCGATGACGACGTTATCGCCGCCGCCGACGAGCATGGCATCGCCATGGTGTTCACCGGCGTGCGGCACTTCCGGCATTGAGCGCCTCTTTTCCTTCTCCCCTTGTGGGAGAAGCGAATGTCGCGCTACCCCTTCGGCTTGTCCGCCGGGTAGGGCGTTCCCACCAGGATCGCCATCCCAAGCGCCAGGAACAGGATGATCACCGCCATACCGAGTCGCGCCGAGCCGCTGATGGTGGTGATGCTTGCGACCAGGAACGGCGCCAGGAAGCTGGTTGCGCGCCCCGCCAGCGCGTAGATGCCGAAATAGCGGCCGGATTCGGCGGCGGTCACGCTGCGCGCCATGTAGGATCGCGACGACGCCTGCACCGGACCGAAGGCAAGTCCGATCAGCAGACCGTAGAGGATGTAGGCTTTTTCGGCCGCAGTGCCGAACAAGCCCCCGGAATCGGTGGTCGAAAGCGGGATCAGGCCGAGCAGCGTGAAACCTGGGCCGGTCGAGATGACGCCGATCGTGGCGATTGAAAGCATCACCAGCGCGATCATCACCACGGCCTTCGAACCGAGCGCGGTATCGAGCCGTGCGGCGATCCAGCAGCCGAAGATGGCGACGACGTTGAGGATGATGCCGAACATGCCGATCTCGGTAATCGACCACTGGAACATGCCGGCCGCGAACGTGCCGCCGAGCGCAAGCAGCGCGTTGACGCCGTCCTGATAGATCATGCGGGCGAGCAGGAAGCGCAGGATGCCGCCGCGCCGGCGCACCTCCACAAGGGTCGATTTCAGTTCGGACAGGCCTTCGCGCACCGCAGGCCCGATCGGGATGCCCTTGATGGCGTCTGGCGTGAAGAAGAACATCGGCAGGATGAACAGGAAATACCAGCCGGCGGACATCGGCCCGGTGAAGCGCGCGTCTTCGCCGAGTTTCGGGTCGAGCCGGAACAATGGATCGAGACCGATGATCGTCTTGCCGGTTTCCAGATTGCCGGCCAGGAACAGCACGACGAAGATCAGCGCCACCATGCCGCCGAGATAGCCGAGACCCCAGGCGACATTGGAGATCCTGCCGATCTCCTCCTTCGGCACCAGCCGCGGCATCATGGAATCGTTGAACACGGTGGAGAATTCGGCCGCCACCGAGGCCAGCGAGAACAACAGCACGACCAGGAACAGGTTCGAGCCCGGCGCTGCGAACCACAAAAGCGTGAGGCTGACGATCTTGATCGTGGCGAAGAAGGCGATCCAGGGCTTGCGCGGCCCCGTCTGGTCGGCGATCGAGCCGAGCACTGGCGACAGCACCGCGATGACCAGGCCTGCCGCGGCGATGCCGTAGCCCCAGGCGGCCTGTCCCGCGGTCGGATCGCTCGCCATGCGCGAGACGAAATATGGCCCGAAGATGAAGGTGGTGACGACGGTGAAGAAAGGCTGCGCCGCCCAGTCGAAGAACATCCAACCCCAGATGCCGCGCCCCGATGCCCGCTGCATTGTCTCTACCGCCGCCATGCTGATTCCTTCGGCCCCGCCCGCGTCGGGCGCCATGTCTGCATGTTTTGAGGCAGCGATGCAAATGAACAAGCGTGGCGCGGCTGAGCGCCCGCCTCCACTTCCCGCTTGTGGCGAGGTCGCAGCGCAGGTCCGGGTGGGGGTCGGTGCCTCACCTCCGCCCCGCCGCTATGCGGCGACCCTCCCCACAGGGGGAAGGGTTAGCTCACATCCCCGTCAGGTCGCTCATCAGGCCGGACGCCACCGATAGCCGCGACACGGTGATGTCGCCGCCTTCGGTCAGCGCCTGCAGCCGCTCGCGGATGCGCGCGACGCGTTCGCCGCCGGCCTCCAGCCAGGCCGCGACGGGATCCGCCGCCGTGCCGTGACCGGTTAGCGCCGCCACCGCTATGCCGCGGCGCGCCACGCCGATCGTGTCGGTGGCGCGCGACAGCGCCAGCTGGTCGTAATAATCAGGCGGCATGATCGAGCGCGCCGCTTCCTCGACGCGCGGGATGCGGAAGGCATCGCTGACCGCAAAGAAGGCCTTGGCCGCGCTGACGATGTCGGCATTGGCGGTGCGCGCGGTGAGCGCGACATCCGGGATCAGTTCGGCCACCTCGGCCAGAGCGAGCTTCTCGGCCAGCTTTTCCGGCGCGCCGCCCTTGAACAGGCCATGCCGCCGCTCCTCGATGCGCTCGCGCGAGAAGGCCGGCAGCAGCGAGGCCAGCTTGGGCTCGAGCGCCTTGCGGGCCTCCTGCAATTCGGCGATGCGCTGGCCGAGCGGCACGGCGCCCGCTTCGTTCTTCAGATACCAGCCGCTGGTCACGAAGATGAGCCGGCTGACCGCCTGATAGAGATCGAGCTGCATCTGGCCGTCGATCTGGTTGTCGAGCGCGTCGATCTCCTTATAGAGCGCCGGCAGGGCGAAACCGTCGCGGACCATGGCGAAGGTGCGCATGACATCGGCCGCCGTGCGGCCCGTGGCTTCCTGCAGCCGGTTGACGAAGGACGGACCGCCGCGGTTGACGAGATCGTTGGCAAGCACGCGCGTGATGATCTCGCGCCGCAGCCGGTGGTCGCGGATCTCGCCGGCGAATTTCTTCGTCATCCGTTCAGGGAAATAACCCATCAGGTCGCGATCGAAATGCGCGTCGTCCGGCACGTCGCTGGCGACGATGTCGGAAAACAGCACGATCTTGGCATAGGCGAGCAGCACGCCGAGCTCGGCCCTGGTCAGCGGTTCGCCGCGCGCCTCGCGCTCGGCAAGCGCCGCCGGCGAAGGCAGCGTCTCGACCGCGCGGTCGAGCAGGCCGCGCGCTTCCAGCGCGGCCATGAAGCGCGCCTGATGCGCGATGTCGGCCAGTCCGCGCTTGCGCGCCAGCGACAGCGCCAACGTCTGCTGGTAGTTGTTGGAGAGCACCAGCGCGCTCACCTCGTCGGTCATCTCGGCGAGCAGCTTGTTGCGCGCCGGTCTGGTCAGCGAGCCTTTGCGCATCGCCGAGGCCAGCGCGATCTTGATGTTGACCTCGACGTCGGAGCAGTTGACGCCACCCGAATTGTCGATGGCGTCCGAATTGCAGCGGCCGCCATTCATACCGAACTCGATGCGCGCCCGCTGCGTGACGCCGAGATTGGCGCCCTCGCCGATGACCTTGGCGCGCAGATCGAGCGCGGTGACGCGGATGGCGTCGTTGGCACGGTCGCCGACATCGGCGTTGCTCTCGCCGGAAGCCCGGACATAGGTGCCGATGCCGCCGAACCACAGAAGGTCGACCGGCGCCTTGAGGATGGCGTTCATGATCTCGACCGGCGTCGCCGTCGTCTTGGCGAGCCCGATCGCGACTGCCGCCGCCTGCGGCAGCGTGATCGATTTCTGGTTGCGCGAGACGATGACGCCGCCTGCCGACAGCTTCGACTTGTCATAGTCCTGCCAGGACGAGCGCGGCAGCGCGAACATGCGCACCCGCTCGGCCATCGAGGCCGCCATGTCCGGGTCGGGATCGATGAAGATGTCGCGGTGGTCGAAGGCGGCGATCAGCCTGGTCTGCGGCGACAACAGCATGCCGTTGCCGAACACGTCGCCCGACATGTCGCCGACGCCGACGACCGTGAAGGGCGAGGTCTGGATGTCGCGGTTGATCTCGCGGAAATGCCGCTTCACCGCCTCCCAGGCGCCCTTGGCGGTGATGCCCATCTTCTTATGGTCGTAGCCGGCCGAGCCACCGCTGGCGAAGGCATCGTCCAGCCAGAAATTGTGCTTTTCGGAAATGGCGTTGGCGGTATCTGAGAAGGTCGCCGTGCCCTTGTCGGCGGCGACGACGAAATAGGGATCGTCCTGGTCGCGCCGCACCACGCCGGCCGGCGGAATGACGCCGTCGACGCCGATATTGTCGGTGATCGAGAGCAGGCTGGAGACAAAGTTCTTGTAGGCCGACGTGCCGGCCTCGAAGATGGCGTCGCGGCCGGCGCTCATTGGCAGCTTCTTCGGATAGAAGCCGCCCTTGGCGCCGACAGGCACGATGACCGCGTTCTTGACCTGCTGCGCCTTGACGAGGCCCAGCACCTCGGTGCGGTAATCCTGGGCGCGGTCCGACCAGCGCAGGCCGCCGCGCGCCACCGGGCCGAACCGCAGATGCACGCCCTCGACCTCGGATCCATAGACGAAGATCTCGCGCCATGGCCGCGGCGCCGGCAGGCCCTCGACCGCCTGCGAGTCGAGCTTGATCGCCAGCGACTGCCCTTTCGCTTTCGTATCGGCTACGAAATGATTGGTGCGCAGCGAGGCTTCGATCAAATTGAGGTAGCGCCGGATGATGGTGTCGTCGTCGATATTGGGCACCTCTTCCAGCGCGTCCTTGATCTTGGCCTTGAGGTGCTTTGCGGCGACCACGCCTTCGGCTTCCGCCGTCGGCCCGAGGCGGGCGACGAACAGCGCATGCAGGCCGCGCGCGATCTCGGGATAACGGTTGAGCGCGGCGGCGATGAAATCCTGGCTCTGCGCAATGCCGGCCTGCTGCAGGTAGCGGCCGTAGGCGCGCAGGATGGTGATCTCGCCAGACCACAGGCCGGCGGTCTGGGCCAGCCCGTTATAGCCGTCATTGTCGACATCGCCACGCCAGACGGAGAGGAAGGCGTCCTCGAACAGCGCGCCGCCGTCGGTGAGATCGATCGGCTTGCCATAGCTGTTCTCCAGTTCCATGTCGTGGATGAAGACTTTGCCGGAAACATCGTCGCCGATCTCGAAGGTGCGCTCGCTGATGACGCGGAAGCCGATATTCTCCAGCACCGGCACGCGGCGCGACAGCGCCACCGGGCTGCCGAAGTGATAGATCTTCAGCGCCGCCTGCTGCAGCTTCTGGTCCCCATGGCGGTAATAGTCGATGGCGATCGGATTTTCGGCGCTGATCCTGGCGATGCGCCCGGCATCTGCCAGCGCCACGGCAGCCGAGAAAGTATCGCGATAGCTTTCCGGGAAGCGCGCCGCGATCGCCTTCAGCGCCGGATCGCTGCCGGCCGCTTCCGCGGCTTCGGAGAGCGCGTCTTCCCACGTGCGCACGATGTCGCGGATCGTCGCTTCAACCGTGGACTGCTCGACCTTCGGCGTCTTGCCGCCCGAGCGGCCGATGATGAAATGCACGCGCGCCAGCCCGCCTTCCGGGAAGGCCGGATAGTAGGCCGACAGCCGGCCCTCGAACACGGTCTTGAGATACGTGCCGACTTTCTCGCGCACGACGCTGTCATAGCGGTCGCGCGGCACGAAGACGATGATGGACACGAACCGGTCGAACTGATCGACGCGCACCAGCGCCCGCACGCGCGGCCGCTCGATGAGTCCCAGAATAGCCATGGCATGCTTGCGCAGAATGGGAATGGGAACCTGGAACAACTCGTCGCGCGGGTAGCTTTCCAGGATGTTGATCAGCGCCTTGCCGGAGTGATCGTGCGGATCGAAACCGGATTTCGAGATCACGGTTTCGGCCTTCGAGCGCAGATAAGGGATCTTCATTACCGAACGCGTGTAGGCGGTCGAGGTGAACAGGCCGACAATGCGCAATTCACCCGCGAGCGCGCCTTTCGAGGTGTAGGTCTTGATGCCGATGTAATCGAGATAGATGCGTCGGTGCACCGACGACTTGGCGTTGGCCTTGGTGACGATCAGCGGTTCCGGCCCATGCAGGAAGGCACGGATTTCGGGCGTCGTCGTCACCGCCTCCGTGCCGCGCCGCAGCACCAGCACATCCGGGTCGGACAGGATACCGAGGCCGGGCTTCTCGGCGCGCTCCAGCGAGCCGCTTTCTTCGCCGCCGACATATTTGAACTCGCGCATGCCGAGGAAGGTGAAATTGTCGTCGCGCAGCCATTCGAGGAAAGCGATCGCCTCGGCGACGCTCTTCTTGTCGAGCGGCACCGCCGAATAGCGGAATTCGGAAATCGCCTGATCGAGCCGGGCAAGCATGCGCTTCCAGTCGACGACGGCGGCGCGGACCTGGGAAAGCGTCTTGCGCAGCCGCTCGGTGAGGCTCTTTGCCTGGTCGGCGGTCAGCCGCGGGATATGGACGTGTACGACGCTCAGCCGGTCGCGCCCGTCATCCTCCTTGCCGCTGTCGCCAAGGACCTCGACGACACCGCTCTTGCCGTGGCGCACGGTGACGATCGGATGGGTGACCAGCGTCGGCTCGCCGCTGGTCTCGGTGATTTCACCGAGGATGGAATCGAAAAGGAACGGCATGTTGTCGTTGACGACGGTGACGACCGTAACCGGCCGGCCGTTGCAGGAAACGCCCGAATCGGCCTCGACGGCAACGACGCTTTCGCCCTTCCTGTGGCCTGCGACCGCCCGGCCAGCGAGCTCGCCTGCCCGTTCGAGGTCGGCCACGTCATAGGCCGCGACATCTTCGGCAGGCGCCCGGGCCAGGAGGTAATCGGCAAGCCTTGCGGGTTTCTCCTCCGCTTTCGCGGCGGCAGCGGCCTTCTTCTTTGGCTTGGATTTCACGCTGGCCATGATGCTTATTCCCTCCCGTCAAATGCTTTTGCGACTATCGTAGCAGATGACCGCCGTTTCGCGACAAAGGTTTGACGACGTATTAAAAAATTCGAACCGACGCCGGGCCTTGCAAAGGGAGAACGACCCATGACCGACAAGATTACCGCGCTCGACCTGGTTCAGGCGGAGCTGAGCGAGGCGACGAAAGCCTATTTCGCCAAATGCGAGGAGAAGCTCGGCCTCGTGCCCAACGTGCTCCTTGCCTATGCCTTCGACGAGAAGAAGCTGCGTGCCTTCACCGACATGTACAACGATCTGATGCTGGGCGAGTCCGGCCTGTCGAAACTGGAGCGCGAGATGATCGCCGTGGTCGTCTCCTCGATCAACAACTGCTTCTACTGCCTGACCGCGCATGGCGCCGCGGTGCGCCAGCTGTCAGGCGAGCCGGCGCTAGGCGAGATGATGGTGATGAATTTTCGCGCCGCCGGGCTGCCGGACCGCCAGCAGGCCATGCTGGAATTCGCCGTGAAGCTGACGGAAGAGCCGGCCAAGATCGTCGAGGCCGACCGCGCAGCCTTGCGTCGGGCCGGCTTCTCCGACCGCGACATCTGGGACATCGCTTCGACCGCCGCCTTCTTCAACATGTCGAATAGGGTGGCGTCCGCCGTCGACATGCGGCCGAACCCCGAATACCACGCCATGGCGCGGTGAGGCTCGCAGGCTTTACATTAGCAACATCGAATTTTTCATTGCCCGCCCAGCCGTTTGGTCCGATGATCAGGATTGCGGCGTAGCCGCGTATCGGATTGCGGCGTGGCCGCGTCCTGCGGCGTGGCCGCATGCCGGTTCGACGCCGCCGACAAGGGAGGAGAACATGGCGAAATTTCTCTATGTCTATCATGGCTCCGGCAAGATGCCGACCGACGAAGCTGAACGAAAGGCGGCGATGGATGCCTGGACCGGCTGGTATGGCAAGCTCGGCTCGGCCGTGGTCGACGGCGGCAATCCGGTGGGCATGTCGAAGACGGTGCTACCCAGCGGGAAGGTCGAGAACAATGGCGGCGCCAATCCGGCAGCCGGCTATACGATCGTGGAGGCCAAGGACATCGACGATGCCGTCGCCAAGGCGAAGGATTGCCCGATCCTGATGGACCCGGCCTTCAGCGTCGAGATTGCCCCTATCATCGAAGTGATGTGAGGCAAGAGGCGTGTTCGGATTAAAGTGAGGCCAGCCGGTCTCACCTGAACAATAATGCAGGTCAAGAACGTGCGGCGATAGCGGCGGCAGCGCCTGCCATCGTCGTCGCGTTGACGCGGTTGGCGATCTTCATGGCGCGCTTGCTCTTCAGCAGCCGGCGCGCCTGGGCAGCGGCCAGCACCCAGGCGAGGTTGATGACGACCAGCACAACGGCCATGGTCAGCGTCAGCTCGACCCAGCCGACCACGCTCACCGAGGCAAGATCGATGATGGTCGGCAGCAGCGCCAGATAGAACATCATGATCTTGGGGTTGCCGAGCGTCACTGCCATGCCGGCAAAGAACAGTTTCACGGCCGAATCCTCGCGCGGCATCTCGCCTTCCTTCGCCTCGACCGGCGCCGTCCACATCTTGAACGCCAGCCAGGCGAGATAGGCCACGCCCACCCACTTCACGACGACGAAGGCGTAGTGGAAGGTCTGCGCCACGGCCGCGAGCCCGAACACCGCCAGCGACAGCCAGATGCCCTCGCCGATCCACATGGCCAGCAGGAACGGGAAGACGTCGCGGAACCTCTTCGAGATCACGCGCGCCACAAGGGCTGCGATCGACGGGCCGGGCGAGCCGGCGGCGACGAACAGGGCAGCGGCGAAGATCAGCAGCGAGGCGAGATGCATGGCGGACCTCTTCGATTGGGGCTGGCTGCCATACTAGCCAGCGAAAGCAACATTGGCAAAGATGCGGCAATCGCTGATGCTGGCGCCGCCCCTCATCTGGCTGCCGCCATCTTCTCCCCGTAACGGGGCGAAGGGCGATGTCGCCACCGGCTTCGCCAATCATCAGCGTTGCAGGAAAGCGCCTACGCCGCGATCAGGTCCTTTCTCCCCGTTCACGGGGAGAAACGCCCGGCAGGGCAATGAGGGGCAGCGCCTACCTCGGCCGTTAAGCCTTGTCCCTTCGTCATCCTGCCGCTAGAAGAGCCGACCCTTTATCCATTTCGAGCATCACTTTGCCTCAGTAACCACCGGTCTCGCCAACTCCCCTGAATGCACCGCAGGCGCAGCTTTAGCCGCCCTGCACCTTATTCACGTGTTCTTCAGGCGGCGGTTCGAGACCGGTTTGGCATTGCTGAGCCGCGCGTCATCCACGCCGACGCCTGATTTAAACACGCAGTCTTCGCCACGCCGTGCCCTTGGGGCATCTCGGACATTGCCGGCCTGACGGACTTCCCGATGGGAAGGGCCTACCGGCATGTCTCGAACTTTGCGTATCCGTTGGACGATCGCGCCCGCGATCGCACCTCGACCTCTTATCAACTGCAACCGCTGCGGCGGCGTCAGGCCCTATCAGTGCGGCGAGAAATTTCGCGTCAACGCCAACGGCAAGCGCATCGACGCGTGGCTGATCTACCGCTGCACGGGCTGCGAGAACTCCTGGAATTTCACCATCCTGGAACGGCGAAACCGCCGCGACATCGAGCCTTCGCTGCTCACCGCGCTTGAAGGCAACGATCCGGCGCTTGTCCGGCGCTACGCTTTCGACAGCGCCACACTGCGCAACCGGGCCGGTCGGATCGAGGAATTCGCCGACATCACGGTCGGGAAGAAGCTTCTGGACGGAGAGCCGGAACACGCGGCCGCGCTGGAGCTCGGGCTTCGGCTCGAGGGCACGACGCCTTTGCGGCTGGATCGCCTGCTTGCCGGCGAACTCGGCCTTTCGCGATCAAGGCTACAGGCCCTGGAGGACCGGGAGCGGCTGACTGTCGAGCCCGACGGCGCCAGGGCCTTGCGCAAGCCCGTGCGCGACGGCCTGGCGGTGCGCATCGATCTGGCCGACGAGGCGGATTGCAGCGCTGTCCTGTCGGCCGCGAGCGGCTGAAACGAAAAGAGGGAGCAATGCCCCCTCTTTTGAACCCTTCCCTGGAAGGCTTACGCCGCGCCCATCACCTTGGCCGCCTTCTCGGAGCGCTTGCGCTCGTTCGGGTCGAGATAGAGCTTGCGCAGACGGATGGTCTTCGGCGTCACCTCGACCAGCTCGTCGTCCTGGATCCAGGCCAGCGCGCGCTCCAGCGTCATGCGGACCGGCGGCGTCAGCTTCACCGCTTCGTCCTTGCCGGCGGCGCGGATGTTGGTGAGCTTCTTGCCCTTGAGCACGTTCACCTCGAGGTCGTTGTCGCGCGAATGGATGCCGATGATCATGCCCTGATAGACCTTGACGCCGGGGTCGATGATCATCGGGCCGCGGTCTTCCAGGTTCCACATCGCATAGGCGACCGACTCGCCCTGCTCGTTGGCGATCAGCACGCCGTTGGTGCGGCCGGGCAGTTCGCCCTTGTAGGGCTCATAGGCAAAGAACAGCCGGTTCATCACCGCGGTGCCGCGCGTATCGGTCAACAGCTCCGACTGGTAGCCGATCAGGCCGCGCGTCGGGGCGTGGAAGACCAGGCGCTGGCGGTTGCCGCCCGATGGACGCAGCTCGACCATCTCGGCCTTGCGCTCCGACATTTTCTGCACGACGACGCCGGCATGCTCCTCGTCGACGTCGATGACGACTTCCTCGACCGGCTCCAGCAGCTGGCCGTCATCGCCCTTCTGCATGACGACGCGCGGGCGCGACACGGCGAGTTCGAAGCCCTCGCGGCGCATCGTCTCGATCAGCACCGCCAGCTGCAATTCGCCGCGGCCCGAGACGAAGAAGGAATCCTTCTCCGCCGATTCCTCGATCTTGAGCGCCACATTGCCCTCGGCCTCGCGCAGCAGGCGGTCGCGGATGACGCGGCTGGTCACCTTGTCGCCCTCGGTGCCGGCAAGCGGGCTGTCGTTGACGAGGAAGGACATGGTCACGGTCGGCGGGTCGATCGGCTGTGCATGCAGCGGCTCGCTCACCGCCGGGTCGCAGAACGTGTCGGCGACGGTGCCCTTCGACAGGCCGGCGATTGCAACGATGTCGCCCGCTTGGGCTTCCTCGATCGGCTGGCGCTCGAGGCCACGGAAGGCGAGAATCTTGGAAATGCGGCCCGTCTCGATCTGCGCGCCGTCGTGGTGCAGCACCTTGACCGCCTGATTGGCCTTCAGCGTGCCGGATTCGATGCGGCCAGTGATGATGCGGCCGAGGAACGGATTGGCTTCGAGAATGGTGCCGATCATGCGGAAAGGACCGGGATGGACGGTCGGCGCCGGCACATGCTTGACGACGAGGTCGAACAGCGGCGCCAGCCCCTGGTCCTTCGGGCCTTCCGGATTTTCCGAGACCCAGCCGTCGCGGCCCGAACCGTAGAGGATCGGGAAGTCGAGCTGCTCGTCGGTGGCGTCGAGCGCGGCGAAGAGGTCGAACACCTCGTTGACCACTTCGATATGGCGGGCGTCCGGACGGTCGATCTTGTTGATGACGACGATCGGCTTGAGGCCCACCTTGAGCGCCTTGCCGACAACGAACTTGGTCTGCGGCATCGGGCCTTCGGCGGCGTCGACGAGCACGATCGCCGAATCCACCATCGACAGGATGCGCTCGACCTCGCCGCCAAAATCGGCGTGTCCGGGCGTGTCGACGATGTTGATGCGGGTGCCATGCCAGTCGACCGAGGTCGCCTTGGCCAGGATGGTGATGCCGCGTTCCTTTTCGAGGTCGTTGGAGTCCATGGCGCGCTCGGCGACGCGCTGGTTGTCGCGGAAGGCGCCGGACTGTTTCAGGAGCTGGTCGACGAGGGTGGTTTTGCCATGGTCGACATGCGCGATGATCGCGATATTGCGGAGGTTCATTGTCTGGTCTCGGGAGTGTTGCAGGCAGCAGGCCCAAAGGCGCCGCCATTTTCGATTGGGCGGCTCATACAAGGTTTTTCGCAATTGCGAAAGGGGAGGCCCCGCCCCAAATAGATGGTCACTGATTCTTAAACGTCTTGGTGTGAAGTGATTTTGTTAACCAAGGCGGAACCTTTGAGGGGCCGGGCAGTTCGATGTTCATGACCGATCAGATGTCCAGATTGCGTCCGGTTTTTGCGTGGGCGTCGCTTGCCGGGCTGGTCGCGGCGGGGGCCGCGCAGTCGGCTGCCGTGCTGCGCGAAGCCAATCCGGCGCGTCCGGACGACGCCAAGACCGTCGAACAGATGTTCGCCGATGCTCCCGACGGCGTCGACCCCGTCGTCACCGGCCCGGTCAGGGCCGCCTTCAAGCAACGCCAGAAGGATGCCAGCTGCGACACGGCGGTATGGCCGAACATTCCGAGAGCCTGTTATCCGGATTGAGCTTCGCGGCGGCTGTCTGACTAGGATAGCACTCCGGCGCACCCCCTCTGCCCTACCGGGCATCTCCCCCGCAAGGGGGAGATTAGATGTCACGCCGGCTTTCGCCAATCGCCGACGTCGCAGAAAAAGCGCCGGCGACGGAGCTGCCGATCTCCCCCCTTGCGGGCCCCAAGGGGGAGAATGTCCGGCAGGACAGAGGGGGTGCCTCGCGCCGACCTTACGCCGACCGCACCGGGTCCAGCGTAACCTTGTAGAGCTCGTTGTCGTCGCGATCCATCAGCCGCACGGTGAGCTGTTCGGTCGCGCCGGAAATATCGACCAGCCCGAAGAACTGCAGGCCGGCTGATGGCGGCAGGTTCTGGCCTTGTTCGGCAGTCGGCGCCTTGATGAACTTCAGCTCGGGCCCGAAAGTCATGTCGAGGTCGTTGGGGCCGAAGGTGCCGGCGTGGATCGGGCCGGAGACGAACTCCCAGAACGGGTTGAAATCCTGGAACTGCGCCTTGTCGGGGTTGTAGTAATGCGCCGCCGTGTAGTGAACGTCGGCCGTGAGCCACACCGTATCGGTAATGCCGGCATTCTTGATGAAACGCAGCACGTCGGCGAATTCGAGCTCGCGGCCCTTTGGCGCGCCATTGTCGTTGTTGCTGACGGCCTCGAAGCCGGCCTTCTTGGCCGCGTCGTCCCAGACGACGAGGCCGAGTGGCATGTCTGCGGCGATGATCTTCCACGTCGCCTTGGAATTGGCGAGCTCACGCTTCAGCCACTTGGACTGCTCCTCGCCGATCATGCGCGACTTCGGCGTCAGCGTTTCCTGCAGGTTGGGGCCGTTGGGGCCACGATAGGAGCGCATGTCGAGGAAGAAGACGTCGAGCAGCGGCCCGTGCGAGATCTTGCGATAGACGCGGCCCGGCTCCGACGGCTCGTAGCGGATGGTCGTCATTTCATGGAAGGCGCGCGCCGCGCGCGCCGCCAGCACATGGATGGACTTTTCCTTGTAGCGGTCGTCGGCGGTCAGGTTCTTCGAGTCCGACCAGTTGTTCAGCACCTCGTGGTCGTCCCACTGGTAGAAGGTCGGGCAGATGGCGCTAAGCGCGAGCACGTGCTTGTCCATCATGTTGTATTTCCACTGGTCGCGGTACTCGTCCAGCGTCTCGGCCACCTTGCGCTTGCCGTCGATCATGACGACGTTCTTCCACTTGCCGCCGCCGGGCAGGTCGACCTCATCCTTCATGGCGCCGTCGGCATAGATCGTGTCGCCGGAATGCAGGAAGAAGTCCGGGGTGTGCTTGGCGATGGTCGAGTAGGTCTTCATGCCGGTCTCGTCGATGCCCCAGCCCTGGCCGGCGGTGTCGCCCGACCAGGCGAAGCGCACGTCGCGCTTCGAGGCCGGGGCCGTGCGGAATCGGCCGACGATCGGCTCGGAGAGCATGTTGACGTCGGAGAGGTCGGCCGCCGTCATGCGGTAGAAGATGTCCTGGTCCGCGGCGAGGTCGGTGAGCAGCCGCTTCACCGTGTAGTCGCTGGCCGGAGAGGTATCGAGCGGCGCGAGCCTCGCCGCATTGGCGAAGCTTTCGGTGGTCGACACTTCATACATCACGCGCGCCGGACGGTCGGTGCGGGTCCACACCATGCCGGAGGTGGCGTCGACGTCGCCGGACTGGACGCCGTGGGTGAAGGCCGGGCGCTGGCTGGCGCGGGAATAATAGGGCAGAGCGAGACCGGAGGCGCCGACCAGGCCAAAGGCGCTGGCTGAAGTGACGAAAGCGCGGCGGGTCAACGAGAGCTTGTTCATGGCTGTCTCCGGATGGCATTGAACGGGACCGCCAAGCTGCTGCGTCAATGTTTCAGGCGCATATCGGAACCATGAAGTTTTGATAACAGTGAACAGGGCGCTCTTCCCCTTCTCCCCTTTTGGGAGAAGGTGGATCGGCGCCCAGCGCCGAGACGGATGAGGGGTGTTCCAGCGGAGTGAGTCGTTGATGTTCCGGCTGAGCGAAGCGCTGGCGTTACCTGGAGCACCCCTCATCCGACCGAGCTTCGCTCAGCCACCTTCTCCCCACAGGGGAGAAGGTGAAGGGCGGCTCAAACCGCCTGCGGCTCCGGCTCGAAGGCCGGCCGGCTCGTATTGATCAAGAGCGAGATACAGGCCGCCGCGATACCCGTCATGCCGGCAATCAGGAACGCCAGTTCGTAATTGCCCTGCAGCTCGCGCATGGTGCCGCCGAAGGCAGCGGCTGCCGCCGCGCCCACCTGGTGGCCGGCGACGATCCAGCCGAACACGATCGGACCGCTGCGGTCGCCGAAGGCTTCGTTGGCAAGCCGCAGCGTCGGCGGCACCGTGGCGATCCAGTCGAGCCCGTAGAGCACGGCGAAGATGATCAGGCTGGTCGCCGAGAAGCCGGAATAGGGCAGATAGATCAACGACAGGCCGCGCACGGCATAATAGACGCCGAGCAGCTTGCGCGGATCGAAACGATCGGTGAGCCAGCCTGACAGGGTCGTGCCGATCAGGTCGAAGATGCCCATCATCGACAAGAGGCCTGCCGCCTGCACCTCGCCGATGCCCATGTCGCCGCAGAAGGCGATGAGATGCGTGCCGACGAGGCCGTTGGTGGTGAAGCCGCAGATGAAGAAGGTGGCGAACAGATACCAGAACACGCGGGTGCCGGCGGCGCGGCGGAGCGTATTGAGCGTATGCGCCAGGAAATTGCCCTGCGAAGCCGGCGAGGCCGGCGGCACGTCGTCGGCGTCGGCGCCAAAACGCACCTGACCGATCGAGGCGGGGCGTTCCGGCACCAGCAGCCAGACCAGCGGCAGAAGGCAGGCGGTGGCGATGGAAATCGCGATAGCGACCGGCTTCCAGCCGCCCGACTGCGCGAGCGCGGCGAGCAGCGGCAGGAACACCAAGAGGCCGGTGGCGCTGGAGGCCGACATCAGCCCCATCACCAGGCCGCGATTGGTCTTGAACCAGCGATTGACGATGGTGGCGCCGAGCACGGTGGCGACCGCACCCGAGCCGATGCCGGAAAACACCCCCCATGTGATCAGCAGATGCCACGGCTTGGTCATCAAAAGGCTGAGCGCCGTCGAGCCCGACATGATAAGCAATGAGGCCAGCAGCGTCCGGCGCAGACCTATCCGCTCCATCAGCGCCGCGGCAAATGGTCCGGTCAGGCCATAGAGGAAAATACCGGTCGCAGCGGCCAGCGAAACGACATCGCGCCGCCAGCCGAAACTATTTTCCAGCGGCACCATCATGACGGCAGGCGCCGAACGAAGCCCGGCCGCGATCAGCAGGCAGAGGAAGATGACGGCAACGACGACGAAGGCGTAGCGCTGGCCAAACGGACGGGACTGGGTTATCATGTTACTGACCGGTACGTTGCAATGGAATGAAGCCATACATACGTACCGGTCAGTAACATTGTCAAGCGAGTTGTTTGCATGCCATCGGACAATAAAACTGATGCATCGTTGAGCGGGGCCCCGGTCCCGAAGGCGGCGGACAAAATCCTGGACGTGGCGCGCGACCTTTTTTATCGCGAGGGCATCCGGGCGATTGGCGTCGACGAGATCGTCAGGCGCGCGGGCGTCACCAAGCCAAGCCTCTATCGCAGCTTCCCGTCAAAGGACGAACTCGCTGCCTCCTATCTGCGCAAATATGATCTCGAATTCTGGGAACGCTTCGACGAAGCCGTCGACGCGCATCCGGGCAATCCGCGCGCCCAGATCATCGCGTTCCTGACCCGCGTCGGCAAACGCACGCAGAAGCCCGACTATCGCGGCTGCGGCATGACCAACGCGGCGGTGGAATATCCCGAGCGCGGGCATCCCGCGCGGGTGGTGAGCGAGAACAACAAAGTGGAACTGCGCCGGCGCCTGCGCGCCATGGCGGCCGCGATGGGCGCGAGCGATTCCGACACGCTCGGCGACGGGCTGCTGCTCCTTATCGAAGGCGCTTACATCAGCGGGCAGCTTTTCGGCCTGGGCGGGCCGGCGGCGGCGGTGGCCCGCAACGCCGACCTGCTGATCGAAGCGAGCTTGAAGAAATAGCGATTGACGTTACGCTCATGGCAACCTCCACCGGGGACGTGCCCATGCGTGCTGTTCTGATCCCGCTCGCCCTCGCCGGGTCCTGCCAGGCAGCCGTTTCCGGCGACATCTCCAGCGCCTACACCGATCTCGACTGGAAGAAGGACTGCGTCACCTATGCCCAGGCCGCGGAAGGCGACGGCGACTGGGCGAGCCTCGTCTGCTCGGGCTATCGCGGCTACCCCGTCCTGATCGGTTACGATGATGCGCGCGAATCCGTCTATTACGGCTTTCCATCGGACGACATGACCGCGGTCTGGGAAAGCTTCACCGCCTTCAACGGTTCCGGCCCGAAGGTGGAATGGCGGATCGAGACGAACGGCGATGTCGCCGTCCCGTTCGCCGCCATTCATCGCCGCTCCGTCAGCAACCCCGAAGACGAGAAGAAGTCGATCGAGGTGCTGGTTGTCGCCAAGGTCGCTCAGCCGGAAGAGCACCAGGGCTGCACGATTGGACTGGTGCTCGCCACCGGCAACGCACAGGCCAACGACCAGGCGCGCAAGCTCGCCGACGACAAGGCGAAGACCTTCGCCTGCGGCAAGGACAAGCGCGAAGTCGTCGGCGACGTGCCGCCGTTCGGCCGGGTGGATAACTAGTGGCACTGCACAGGGATTTTGACCGGTCGACTCTGTTTGCGTTGGCGGGTGGCATGCCTTGGAGATTGGCCGAAACGCCCATCGCGATCGTCATTCTAGGGCGGAGCAGGAGCGAAGCTCCGTCGCGAAGACCCTAGAATCCATGCCGTTACCTTCGCCAAGGCGTGCAACAGAGCAAAATTCTGCATCGCAGCAACGCTTCGAAGTCACGGCATGGATTCTATGGTCTGCGCCGCGTCGCTGCGCTCCTTGCTCCGCCATAGAATGACGACGTTTGCGCTGTTTTCAAATGAACGGGAAAACCTTACACCAAGACAAAATGGCAATCTTTCAAAATCCCCGTGTCGGGGAACTAGGTGACCGGCGCCCCTGGTATTTGTTCGGCCCCCTCAACCGGAAAGCCTTGCGACCGAAGCAGAGGCCGGCGCTAGTCTTCGATCAATTAGGCCATGGCCGGATCGGGTTCCCTTTCGCCGGCCGGCCAAGTAAAGCGTTGCGCGATCGCAGCCGGTCTCGGGAGGTTCCGCTTGTCCAGTTCTGTCAGCGTCGCGAACCAGCACGGCATGGCGGTGGTCACCATCGACAACCCGCCGGTCAATGCGCTGAGTTTTCACGTCCGCAAACCGCTTTATGAGGCGCTCACCGCGCTGCGCGACGATCCAGCCACCAGGGCCATCGTCATCGCCTGCGCCGGGCGCACTTTCGCGGCCGGCGCCGACATCACCGAATTCGGCAAGCCGGTCGAGCAGCCAGAGCTGCGCGCCATCGTCGCCCTGCTGGAAACCATCGCCAAGCCGACGGTCGCCGCCATCCACGGCACGGCGCTGGGCGGCGGGCTGGAACTGGCGCTCGGCTGCCATTTTCGTGTCGCCGACCTGGGCGCCAAGCTTGGCCTGCCGGAAGTGAAGCTCGGTCTGCTGCCCGGCGGCGGCGGCACGGTGCGCCTGCCGCGCCTGGTGGGTGCCGCCAAAGCGCTCGGCATGATCGTTTCCGGAGCTCCGATCTCGGCCGAAGAGGCGAAGGCGGCCGGTCTTGCCGATGCGGTCGTCGACGGCGATCTGTTGGCGGAGGCGGTTCGTTTCGCAGGCGAAATGGCTCGTCGAGGCGGCCCGTTCGTGCCGGTGCGCAACCGCAACGACCGCCTTGCCGGAACCGATCTTTCCACTTTCGACGCCCAGGCGGCAGAGCTCGCCAGGAAGGCGCGCGGACTGGAAGCGCCGCTGGCCTGCGCCGAGGCGGTGCACAATGCGATCACCTTGCCGTTCGACGAGGCGCTTGCCGCCGAGCGGCAACTGTTCCTGAGGCTCGTTTCCGGCGACCAGTCGCGCGCGCAGCGGCATCTGTTCTTCGCCGAACGCGAGGCGGCGAAGATACCTGGCAAGGATCTGCAGAAGCGCCGGATTGTCCGCGTCGGCATCATCGGCGCCGGCACGATGGGCGGCGGCATCGCCATGGCTTTCGCCAATGGCGGGTTTCCGGTCACCTTGCTGGAGACCGGCGACGAGGCGTTGCAGCGCGGTCTGGCCATGATCGAGAAGAATTATGCCGTCTCGGTCAGCCGCGGTACGCTGACGGAGGAGGCAAGGCAGCAGCGGCTCAGCCTGTTCAAGGGCAGCACCGATCATGCCGATCTCGCCGATTGCGATTTGATCATCGAGGCCGTGTTCGAGGACATGGCGGTGAAGAAGCAGGTCTTCGGCAAGCTCGATGCCGTCGCCAAACCCGGCGCGATCCTCGCCACCAACACTTCCTATCTCGACGTCGATGCGATCGCCGACTCGACGTCGCGGCCGCGGGACGTGCTCGGCATGCATTTCTTTTCGCCGGCAAATGTCATGAAGCTCTTGGAAATCGTTCGCGCCGAGAAAACGGCGCCCGAGGTGCTGGCCACGGTCGCCGATCTCGCCCGGCGCATCGGCAAGGTGGCGGTCGTCGTCGGCGTCTGCCACGGCTTCGTCGGCAACCGCATGCTGTCCGCGCGTGGCGCGGAAAACGAGTTCCTGCTGCTCGAAGGCGCGACACCCGCCCAGGTCGACAAGGCGTTCACCGATTTCGGCTGGCCGATGGGTCCGTTCCAGATGGGCGATCTCGCCGGCCTCGACATCGGCTGGCGCAACCGCAAGGCGCGCGGCCAGACGGCGGTCATTGCCGACACGCTTTGCGAACAGGGCCGCTTCGGCCAGAAGACCGGGCGTGGCTGGTATCGCTATGACAGCGGCTCGCGTGATCCGGTCGCGGACCCGGAAATCGACGCGTTGATCCGCGCCAAGGCGGCAGAACTGGGGGTTGCGCAACGCGAGATTGGCGCTGACGAAATCATCGAGCGCACGCTCTATCCGCTGGTCAACGAGGGCGCGAAAATCCTCGAGGAAGGTATTGCGGCCCGCGCCTCCGACATCGATGTCGTCTGGGTCAACGGCTACGGCTTCCCGATCGGCAAGGGCGGGCCGATGTTCTGGGCCGGGCTTGAAGGGGCGGGCAGGATCGTCGAGCGGCTGGAGTATTGGCATGCGCAAACCGGCCGGGCGATCTTCGAGCCGGCGCCGCTATTGAAAAGGTTTGCCGAGACGGGGAGTTGGATTGCGAGCGGATAGGGCAGACGCCGAGATCCTTCGCGCCCCCCTCTGCCCTGCCGGGCATCTCCCCCACAAGGGGGGAGATTGGCAGCTTGGGCGCCTCGCTCTTCCTGCCACGCTGATAATTGGCGAAAGCAGGCGCAACGTCTGATCTCCCCCCAAGTGGGGGAGATGGCCGGCAGGCCAGAGGGGGGCGCTGTCCCGCCTGCGCTTCCAGGCTCCCACTGTCCCTATCCATCAAATTTGACCATGTGGACAAAACTCAGACGCCGTTCCATAGTCCTCGCGTCTGACATTCTTGAACGGCCGGCTCGACACGGCCGTCGAACAGAGGGGAATTCCAAATGGAAAACGAACGTAGCAAAACGCAACGCGCGGGCCTGTCGCGGCGCAACGTGCTGGAACTCGGTGCGCTTGGCCTCGCCGCTTCCGTCCTGCCGGGCGCCGCCTTCGCCAAGGACAAGAAGCTCAAGGTGGCGGCGATCTTCGCCACGCCGATCGAGGAGCCGTGGGACAACCAGATCCATGTCGCCCTGCAGAAGGCCGAGAAGGAACTGGGCATCGAATACAAATGGTCGGAGAAGGTGCAGACCGCCGACTTCAGCCGCGTGATGCGCGAATATGCGCAGGGCGGCTATCAGCTGGTGTTGGGCGACGCCTTCGCCGCCGAGCGCGAGTCGCGCCGCACGGCAAAGCAGTTCCCGAAGACGGCCTGGCTGTTCGGCTCCGGCGCCGGCCCGGCCGAACCGAATTTCGGGGTCTTCGACAACTGGATCCATGAGCCCGCCTACCTCTCCGGCATGATCGCGGGAAAAATGTCGAAGTCGGGCACGGTCGGCGCGGTCGCGGCGATGGGCATTCCGGAAGTGAACCGGCTGGTCAACGCCTTCTTCGCCGGCGCCAAGGAGGTCAATCCGAACGTCAAGAAGAAGGTCGCCTTCATCGGCTCCTTCTTCGATCCGCCCAAGGCCAAGGAAGCGGCGGTGGCGCAGATCGATGCCGGCGTCGACGTCATCTATGCCGAGCGCTTCGGCGTCATCGAGGCCGCGGTGGAAAAGAAGATCTACGCCATCTCCAACATGTCCGACCAGTCGAGCCTCGGCCCGGACACGGTCATCACCGGCCCGGTGTGGGATATGTATCCGACGGTCGAGCAGGCGATCAAACTGGTCAAGGCCGGCGTCTTCACTGCGCAGGACTATGGCGACTTCTCGCGCATGGCCAAGGGCGGCTCCTATCTGGCGCCTTACCACAAGTTCGACAAGACGCTGCCGGCGGATGTGAAGGACCTTGTCGAGAAGAAGAAGGCCGAGATCCTCGAAGGCAATTTCCGCGTCGACGTGGATGAGAACACGCCGGTTTCGGATTAGAGCCAGCGTTCCCCTCCCCCTTGAGGGGAGGGTGGCCCGCAGGGCCGGGAGGGGTCGCACGCGACGCGCTCCATCTCGCTAGATCATAGGTCGAGGCGGTTGAGGTGACCCCTCCCGCCTCGCTTCGCTCGGCACCCTCCCCTCAAGGGGGGGATACCAGGAGTATCCCTTGTCCGCCCCACTCATCGAAATGCGCGGCATCACCAAGAGCTTCGGCGCCGTCAAGGCGAACGAGGCCGTCGATCTCAGCGTCGCGCCCGGCGAGATCCTCGGCCTGCTCGGCGAGAATGGCGCCGGCAAGACCACGCTGATGAACGTGCTGTTTGGCGCCTATGCTCCGGATGCCGGCGAGATCCTGGTCGAGGGCAGGCCGGTCGCAATCCACAATTCGGCCGATGCGCTGGCTGCCGGCATCGGCATGGTGCACCAGCATTTTCACCTGGCGCCGCGGCTGACGGTGCTGGAGAACCTGCTGATCGGCATTCCCGGCAAATCCGGCCGCATCGACCGCGCCGGCGGGCTGGCGCGGCTGAAGGAGATCGGCCGCCAGCATGGCTTGAGCCTCGATCCGAACCTGCCGGTCTCGGCTTTGTCGGTCGGCGAGCAGCAACGGCTGGAAATCATCAAGGCGCTGTTTCGCGGCGCCAGGCTCTTGATCCTCGACGAGCCGACCGCGGTGCTGGCGCCGTCCGAAGTCGATGGCCTGTTCGCCGCCTTGCGCTCCATGGCGGCGCAAGGTCTCGGCATCATCTTCATCTCGCACAAGCTCAACGAGGTGCGCGCGCTCACCCATCGCTGCGTCGTGCTGCGTCTCGGCAAGGTCGCCGGCCGCGTCGACCAGCCGGCACAAACGACCTCGGCCGAAATGGCGAAGCTGATGTGCGGCCACGAGATCGTGCCGCCCACCAGGGAGGCTTCGACGCCCGGCGCTTCCGTGCTGGCGCTCGACAATATTTCCACTTCCGGCCATGCCGGCACGCCACTGCGCGACGTCTCGCTTTCCGTCCGCTCGGGCGAGATCCTCGGCATCGCCGGCGTTTCCGGCAACGGCCAGCGCGCGCTGGCCGACGTCATTTCCGGCATGCTGGCGCCCAGGGCCGGCGCGATGACGATAGCCGGCAAAGCGGTTGAGCAATTCTCGCCGCGCGAGCTGCAGGCGCTCGGCCTCGGCCGCATCCCGGAAGACCGCATGACGACCGGGCTTGTCACCAACCTGCCTTTAGCCGACTCCATGGTGCTGCCGCGCATCGGCACCGAGGCCTTCAGCCGCAAGGGCCTGCTCAATCCCGGCGCCATCCGCGCCTTCGCTGAGGCGCAGATCAGGGCCTATGACATTCGTTGCCCGGGGCCGATGACGCGCGCCGGCGCGCTGTCCGGCGGCAATCTGCAGAAGGCGCTTCTGGCGCGCGAGCTGGCTTTCGACCCGAAGGTGCTGATCGTCTCGCAGCCGACGCGCGGCCTCGACATCGGCGCCGCCCGCTTCATCCATGAAAAGTTCCTCGCCATGCGCGCCAGGGGCTGCGGCATCATCGTCATCGGCGAGGACCTCGAGGAATTGCTGATGCTCTCGGACCGCATCGCGGTGATGTATGAGGGCCGCATCGCCGGCACGGTTTCGGGCGCGGACGCCACGGTCGCGAGGCTTGGCCTCATGATGACCGGCGCGGAGGGTCATGCCTGATGTTTCGCCTGGAAGCGCGCACGTCGACGCCCGCCTGGTTCAATCTCGCGCTGCCGCTCATCGCGATCGCCGCGACGCTCATCCTGTGCAGCGGCCTGATCGCGGTGGCCGGCGCCGGCGTCGTCGAGGCTTATGGCGTCATGCTGTCGGCTTCGCTCGGCGACAGCTACGCCATCACCGAGACGCTGGTGCGCGCGGCACCCATGATCTTTACCGGACTTGCCGTGGCCATCGCCTTCCGCGCCAAATTCTGGAACATCGGCGCCGAGGGCCAGCTGCTGGCCGGCGCGGTAGCTAGCTGCTTCGTCGGCGCGATCCCGATGCCTGGCTATCTCGCCATGCTGTTGATGGCGCTTGTCGGCGCGGCTGCCGGCGCGCTCGTCGCGCTGGTGCCGGCGACGCTGCGTGTGAAATTCAAGGTCGACGATGTGGTCTCCTCACTGTTGCTCAACTCGGTCATCTATTATGCGCTTATGGCGCTGATCGAAGGGCCGTGGAAGGACACGTTCAGCGGCTACCCGATCTCGCCGCCGATCGAAGATTCCGCCAACTTCCCGGTGCTGGTCGAAGGCACAAGGCTGCATCTCGGCGTCATCGTGGCGCTGGTCGCGGCGCCGCTGTGCTGGTTCCTGATCGCGCGCACCACGCTCGGCTTCCGCATCCGCGTCACCGGCGAGAATCCGGAAGCCGCGCGCTATGGCGGCATCAACGTGCGGCGTGTGCTGCTCTCCACCGCGCTGCTCTCCGGCGCGCTGGCCGGGCTCGCCGGCGTCGGCGAGGTCGGCGGCGTCCACTTCCAGGTGATGAGCGACATCTCGCCGGGCTATGGCTATTCCGGCATCGTCGTCGCGATGCTGGCTAGGCTCAACCCGCTGGGCGTGGTGCCGGCGGCGATTTTCCTGGCCGCGGTCATGACCGGCGCCGAGGCGATGTCGCGGGCGACCGGCGTGCCGGCTTTCCTCAGCGACGTCATCCAGGGCACGGCGCTGCTTGCCATGCTGGTGGCGCTGCTCTTCACCGCCTACCGCGTCCGCCGCGTGGGAGCTCTGTCATGAGCGCGGTGTTCGAGCAGATTTTCCAGGTCGGCTTCCTCGCCGCCATCATCCGCATCGCCACGCCTCTGGCCTTCGCCACGCTCGGCGAGATGTTTTCCGAACGCGCCGGCGTGCTCAACCTCGGCATCGAAGGCATCATGCTGCTCTCGGCGATGGCCGGCTTCACCGCCGCCAGCCTGAGCGGCAGCCTATGGTTGGGCGTGCTGGCGGCCGTGCTCACCGGCGCGTTGATGGGCGCGCTGCATGCGCTGTTCACGGTGGCTTTGGGGCTCAGCCAGCATGTCTGCGGCATCGGCGTGACTTTGTTCTGCTCGGGCCTTGCCTATTTCCTCTACCGGCTGATCTTCGGCCAGCAATCGGTGCCGCCCAGCATCGACGGCTTCAAGCCCGTGCCGATCCCGCTGCTGTCCAACATACCGGTGCTTGGCCCAGCGGTGTTCAACCAGTTCGCGCTGGTCTATCTCGCCGTCGTCGCCGTCCCGCTCGCCGCCTTCGTGCTCTACCGCACGCCTTGGGGCTTGTCGGTGCGCATGGTCGGCGAGAACCCGCGCGCGGCCGATTCAGCCGGCGTCAGCGTCATCGCCACGCGCTTCCAGGCGGTCATCCTCGGCGGCGCGCTGATGGGCCTTGCCGGCGCCTTCCTGACCATGGCGCAGTTCAACGCCTTCACCTTCGGCGTCGTCTCCGGCCGCGGCTGGGTGGCGATCGCGCTGGTCGTGTTCGGCCGCTGGGACCCGTGGCGCTCGGCGGGAGCGGCGCTGCTCTTCGCCTTCGTCGACGCGTTGCAGCTCAGGATGCAGGCAAGCGGCCTCGGCCATATTCCCTATGAAGCATTCCTGATGCTGCCCTTCATCTTCACCATCGTCGCCATGGCCTTCATGTCGCGCAACGCAGTCGCGCCTTCGGCGCTGCTGAAGCCGTTTCGACGGGAGGAACGGTAATGCCCTTTTCCTCTCCCTCCGGAGGGGGGAGAGGTGGCGCTGCGAAGCAGCGACGGAGTGGGGGAACCACCTGGCAACCGTCACCAACGGACGTTTGAAAGCGCGCGAATCTCCCAGCACTGCGCCAAGGGTCGACCCCCACTCCGTCGAGCTGCGCTCGACACCTCTCCCCGATCGACGGGATAGAGGAAGGGCACCAAGCTGTTCCCAGGACGAAGAACCTAGAGCTTGGGACGCCTCACGCCGCCGTAAAGCCGTTATCGACAAACAGATGCGCGCCGTTGACGAAGCTGGATTCGTCGCTCGCCAGGAACAGCGCCGCCTTGGCCACCTCCTCCGGCTCGCCGATGCGGCCCTGCTGCGCGGCCATCGCCGCGTCCGAGACATCGACGCCGAGCTTGCCGAGATCGGCCACCTCGCGCAGCCCGTGCGGCGTGCGGATGAAGCCGGGACACACGGCGTTGCAGCGGATGTTGCGGTCGCGGAATTCCACCGCGATGGCGCGCGCGAACATGTGGCAGGCGCCCTTGGTGGTGTCATAGAGCACTTCGTTCGGCGTCGCCGCCACCGCCGAGATCGACGAGGTGCAGACGATCGAGCCGCCGCCGGCGGCAATCATGCCGGGCAGCACCGCGCGCGTCATCAGAAACATCGAGCGCACGTTGACGGCGTGCAGCCAGTCCCATTCCTGCAAGGTCGTCTCCAGGAAAGGTTTTATGACGATGGTGCCGGCGTGGTTGAACAGCACGGTGACCGGGCCGAGCTTTGCGGTCGCCGCCTTCACCGCCGCTTCGACCTGCGCCTCGTCCGAAACGTCGGCCACGAAATGCTCGGCTACATGGCCCCTCGCCCGGATCGCTGCTGCCGTCTTACCGGCCGCCTCGCCGTTGCGGTCGATGATCGCCACCTTGGCGCCTTCGGCGGCAAACAGCTCGGAAGCCGCCCCGCCCATGCCCGTCGCGCCACCCGAAATGATCGCGACCTTGCCCGCCAGCCTTCCGCCCATGTTTTTCCTCCCAACGCTGCTGATATTGGTCAGGCGATGCTATCCGTCATGCGTGAGATGGCCAAGGTCGCTCGATCGATCGGATATTATGCCCGTGGAACGCCTGAAACGCAGGATTTTCAGGCGCTTTGGCCAGATGCCCGGCTTGGATGCCGGCTGCGTCACATGGATTTCGGGTATGAGAAACCCCGATCCGCCGAATTTTGAAAACGCATTTCCACAAATCGTCAAAAAATAGCAATCGACAAAGTCTACTAACTTTATAGATTAATGGTCGCGACGGAGGATCGACCATGTCCTACATTCAGAACGCCCAACGCAAAGGCCAAAGGTTTGCCGCCGACCGGAGCTGGCGGCCCGCTTATGGTGGCACCTTCGCCTACCTCGTCTTTGCGCTGGCCTTTGTGTTCACCGGCGCGGTCGTGTTCGGGATCATCCCCTGACTGAGCTGGGGCCAAGGCCCCGCCGTCCAAAAAATCTGAGTTGAGTGATCGGAGTTGAAGGTTGGCCGATGCGTTGTCGCGCGTCGACGCATGGCTGTTATTCGGGTTCGGAGCGGGGCGACCACAACGTGATGGAGGCGATGGCAATGCCGATCGAGTTCACGCATGTTCCCGGGAAATCTGCCAATGGCAGCTTCTTCTACGATTTCGCCGAGACCGCGACCAAGCTGTCGCTGATCGAGGACGCCGGTTTCCGGAAGCTGGTGGTCGACGATCCGGCCGGCTTGCTCACCAATATGGACATCGCGGCGCAGACGCTCGACCGCACCGGCTCGCTGGAGGTGGTGCTGACGCATTGGGCCGGCGTGATCGAGCCTACGGTGGCGGCAAGGCAGCTTGCGGCGCTCGATCGCAGAGGTGGCGGCCGCCTGTCGCTTCGCATGCTGAGCGAGCCGCTGGAAGACAGCGATGCGGACGCGCGGCCCTTCGGCCACAGCGTGGTGTGGCAGCGCATTGACGAATATCTGGTACTGTTGAAACGGCTATGGTCGAACGAAAGGCCCTTCGATCATGAAGGCGCCTTCTACAGCGTCAGGGGTGGCTTCGTGCCGCGCAAGGGCCCGCACGGCGCCGACATTGTGATCCGCCTCGGGGGCCAATCGGGTACGGCGCTGAAGGTCGCCGGCAAGCATGCCGATGTCTTCGAGCTCGCCGCCGGCTCACCCGACGAGGTGCGGCGGTTGATCGAGCGCGTGCGCAGCGCCGCCGCCGAGCATGGCCGCGCCGGCAGGCTCCGCTTCGCGCTTCCGGTGCGCATCCATGCCGACGGCTGGACAGGCACTCCCGAGCACAAGGCGGTCGAGCTTGCCGGACCCCCGGCGCGGCTCGCTTTGGCGCTTTTGCCCTATGCCACGCTGGGCATCGAGGAGTTCATGATCGGCGGCATCGACCGTCCAAGTGAGATCGCCCGGATCGGGCGCGAGACGATCACGCTGGTCGCGAATTCGCTGGCGCGTCGCGAGACGGAGGTTCCGCAGCCAGGCACGTTTGCCTCGCATCCCTTCGCGCAACATCGCGCGGGTTAATGCATGTCGCCCGGAAGCGTGCAGCGGTTCTGGGACGACGACATGCATCAAAACAAAGACGGCGCGACGGAGTAGTCCAGGCCGTCCATCACATAATCCGCGAACAGGAAGTCGCGGATGCCGGCGATCAGCCCGTTCTCCCAGCGGATGAGGATGAAATAGCGCGGCGGCCCGTCCGGACGGTCCGGACTGGTGACCAGGATGGCGGGCCGGCCTTCGACGAATCCGGTCGTGAAATGCCAATGCGTTTCGTCGGCATAGCGGCCGAAGTAATTGCCGACAAATTCCTTGCCGTCGGCGCGCAGGCGGTTGACCAGCTCCAGCTTGACGTCGTGCGCCAGGAGCCCCCGCAAGGCATCAAAGTCCCTGGCGTTGAAGGCGGCGACATAGTCGCCGAGGCGGCGCATGTCCTGCTGGTTGAGGGTCGGACGGGGTGAAGCCGCCCGGGGTGACGCCGCAAGCTTGCGCAGGCTCTCGCGACCCCGCTGCAGCGCGCCCTTGATCGCTACGTCGGAGGTTTCGAGAATTTCGCCAATCTCCTCCAGGCTGTGGCCGAGCACGTCCTTCAGCACGACCGTGCATCGTTGCGCGGGCGGCAATTGCATCAGCTCGGCCAGGCTTGCCTCGGCGGCAATCCGCGCATCCAGCGCCGAGTTCTCGTCGGCAATCGTGTCGAGCTCGACCTCGCTTTCGCGCCCGCGCGAACGAGCCCGCTTGCGCAGGAAATCGAGTGCCGCGTTATGCGCGATGCGAAACAGCCAGGGTTCGGTCTTGTCGGGCATATCGCCATTCCTGATCGCCACGAAGCCTTTGGCCAAAGCCTCCTGGACGATGTCTTCGCCATCGATGACCGATCCAACCATCCGCGAGCAGTAGCGGTGCAGCTTGGCTCTCGAACCGGCGGCTTCGCGCTCGAAGGCGCGAAGCCTGCTCTCGGTCGACGCAACGGAATGATCCTGCGAACCGGTCACACTTCCTCCTGCCTCTCGATGCCGCCCGTGTGGGAATAGGTGGTGTGGCCCATCATTGTCTCGCCCGCTCCCAGCGCGATGATCGTCTTCATGTAATCGGCGAAGCGAGGATCGTTGCGGAAGGCCGCGATGTCGTCGACCGAACGCCATTGCGAGATGTTGGCGACCTTGCTGCCGTCGCCGCCGACAACCACCGATGACGAAATCGAGCCCGGCTGCTTGCTGAAGAAGGTCCTGGTGCCTTCGGCGAGAGTCCTGGCCATTGCCTGCTGCTTGCCGGGCTTGGCGGTGAAGACGTTGATCAAGGTTACCGTGGTCGACATGGCTTGGCTCCGTTTGTCCTTTCGGCGGAGGCCGTCGCGGCATCCGCACTCGTCACGACCCTCAAGACGAATCCGACGCCGGCAACGGAACGGCGCAGGCAAAAAGTTTTCGCGATCGACGACGATGACCCGGAGCCGCCTTTCGCGGCACCGGGTTGATCGGCGAACGCACCGTCGCGGAAAAAATTCGCCTCACCGTTCCGAAAGGCGGCTGCCGTTCGTCTTGATGGGTGCCGGGGCTTGCGATGCCGGCGTCAACCAAGGGAGAAGCAAAATGTCGATCCTGTCGTCGATCGGTCGCATCGCGACCGAATATGCAGCTACCCATGCCCGCCATCGTGCGGCACGGACACTTTATCTGCTGCCGATGGATATTCGCAAGGATATCGGCTGGCCGCAGGTCGGCGACCCGGGCGGTCCCGAAGCCGTCAACGCGCACCGCCCGCGAGTCGTGATAGCGCGGTGATGACAGCTTCCGAGTCCGCCAGCGCGCCGAAGACGCCGTCCTCGACCGTCACCATATGCAGTGCCGCTTCATGCGCATATTGGTCGCCGCTGGCGCAGGCGTCCGCGATCGTCAGGCACTGGAAGTTGCGGTCGCAGGCCTCGCGCAATGTGGTGTGCACGCACACATCGGTCGTGCATCCGCTGAACAGGAGATGTGTGATGCCTCGTGCCCGCAGCACCAGCTCCAGATCCGTATAGGTGAAGGCGCCGTTGCAGGTCTTGTCGACGACGATGTCTTGCGGTTTGACCTCGATATCGGAAACGATCTGGAAGCCCGCGCTGGACCGCAGCAGGATATCGGTGCCGTCGAGCCCTGCCCGCTGGCGCCGCCATTTCTCGTAAGGCGTCATATCCGCCATGTCGGCGCGATAGCCCTGCCTGGTGTGGACAATGGTCAGGCCGGCGGCGCGGGCGGCGGCGATCAGCCGGTTCACCGCCGGCAGGATGGCTCTCAGTGGCGATGGATCATAGCCCTTCCTGGCGAAGTAGCCGTTCGGCGACAGGAAATCCTCCTGCAGGTCGATCACCAGCAGCGCCGTGTGTTGCGGCTCCAGCCTGCCGTCATAGGGAAAGTCGAAGGGTATCGCCTTGATCATGGGCCGCTTGCTTTGGTTGCTGTGCGCCCATCGTGCCCAGCAACCGCCTTGCCGTCCAGATCTCGCCGCGCGTTCAGGTCGGGAGCGCCATGTAAATTGTTGATCCCGGCAGTCACCTTTATAGTTGACTCGTTAAGTCATGTTTCATAGTCAATCGACACCGCTCGGCACTTGCCATGAATGGTGGCCGCCGCTTTGGGGTGGATGTTGGCCGGAGCCGGGACAGCCTTTCATGTCGACGCCGCGCCGAAGCATCCGCTCACGATCGGATACGTGCAATGAACAAGCGAGGACGAGCCTTGTCCCGAAACGGTCTTTTCGCGGCGCTGGCCGCATCTCTCATTCTGTCGGCCGGCTTAATCCTTCCGGCCGCTATCGCCGTGGCGCAGGAACAACCGGCGACGCAGACGCCTGCCGCTCCATTGCCCCAGACACCCCAGACAAAGGCGCCCGCCCCCACACCGGCGAAGCCAGGCATCCAGGCGGCTGCGAACGGGCCCATCGGCGAAGAACCCCCGATCTCGCTGACGCTGCCGCATGACCTGTCGCCCTGGGGCATGTTCATGAATGCCGACATCGTCGTGAAGGCGGTCATGGTCGGGCTGGCCCTCGCTTCTCTGGTCACCTGGACCATCTGGCTCGCCAAGTCGCTGGAGGTCTTCGGCGGCAAGCTGGGGGCCCGTCGCGCCGCCGATGCGATCGGCAACGCCGCGACGCTGATGCAGGCTGGGCGGGAACTGGGCCACAGCGGCGGTCCGGGCGCGCTTCTGGTGCGGGCGGCGGAAGAAGAGCGCGCGCTTTCGGCCGGCGCGCTCGACCATGCTTCCGGCGACGGCCTTAAGGAACGCGTCGCCTCCAGGCTTTCGCGCATCGAGGCGGCGGCGGCGCGGCGCATGTCGCGCGGCACCGGCCTGCTCGCCACCATCGGCTCTACGGCGCCCTTCGTCGGACTGTTCGGCACCGTCTGGGGCATCATGAACGCCTTCATCGGCATCTCGCAGGCGCAGACCACCAAGCTCGCGGTGGTGGCGCCCGGCATCGCCGAGGCGTTGCTCGCCACCGCAATGGGCCTGGTCGCGGCCATTCCGGCGGTGGTCATCTACAACGTCTTCGCGCGCTCGATAGCCGGCTACAGGCAGATCCTCGCCGATGCCTCCGCCGGCGTCGAGCGGCTGGTCAGCCGCGACCTCGATTTCCGCACGGTGCCGCCGGCAACGGCCATGGCGGCGGAGTAACGGCGATGGCGGCGCGGCTTCGCGAAACTTCCGGCGACGATCTCGAGGAAAGCCACGACATTAACGTCACGCCGTTCATCGACGTCATCCTGGTGCTGTTGATCATCTTCATGGTCGCCGCCCCCCTCGCCACCGTCGACGTCAATGTCGACCTGCCGGGTTCAACGGCGACGCCGGCGCCGCGCCCCGAAACGCCGCTCTTCCTGACGCTGAAGAGTGATCTCACGCTGGCGATCGGCAATGACGGCGCACCGCGTCCGGCCTTCGCCACGGTGCTCGACTCCAGGACCAAGGGCGACAAGCAGACGCGTATCTTCCTGCGCGCCGACAGAAACGTCGGCTATGGCGACTTGATGGAAGTCATGAACCTGCTGCGTGGCGCCGGCTATCTGAAGGTCGCGCTGGTGGGCCTGGAGACGGCGTCCGGCGCAGGCGACCCCGCCTCGAGCTCCGCGCCGGGCGGAGGCGCGGCGCCATGACGGTCGCCGCCCATTCGCGGATTTCCCAGCCGCGCTTCGGCCCGCGTGAAGCCGGGCTGTGGACGAGCGCCGCCGCAATCGTCCTGGCCGCGCATGTGGCTGTTGCCTACGCCGTGCAGAATTTGAGCTTCGCCGACACGCCGGATGGGGGACCGCCGCCGGCGCTGGCGGTCGAGATGGCGCCGCTGGCGCCAGCCGTTCCGGAGACGGCGGCCCCGCTGGACATGGTGACGCCGGCGCCGCCCGATGCGGCCGAGGAGACGGAAAAGCCCGTCGACATGAAACCGGTGACCGATCCGGCGCCGGTGGCGGAACCGGCAGAGCCCGTCGCCGAACAGCCCCTCGATATCGACAGCATCCAAGAAACGGAGCGGGCCGCTCCGGCAAAGCAGGCCGTTGCGGCGCTGAGCGATCAGCCACCGCTGGACGAGGTCGTGCCCGACCCTGTCGAGGCGATCGCGCCCGACGTCGTCATTCCGCTGCCCGAGCCGAAACCCGTGGAAGCGCAGGTAAAGGCGCAGAAGCCGGTCGAGCCCAAGAAGAAGGCCGAGAAGAAACCGGTCGAAAAGCCGAAAGAACGGGTCAAGAAGGAAAAGGCCCCACCCGCCAGGGTGACGACAACCGCCAGCATCGACGCCAAGGCGGCGGCAGAGGCGGCAGCGCCGCAGTCGTCCGACGCGGCGCCGCGATCGAGCGTCGGGCCGTCGCGCTGGAACTCCAGCCTGGCGGCGTGGATCAGGCGGCACACGCGCTATCCGAGCGCGGCGAGCTCCAGGCGGGCCGAGGGCACGCCGAGCGTGACCTTCACCGTCGACACCTCCGGCAGGGTGGTCACGGCCCGGCTGGCGCGATCCTCGGGCGATGGCGATCTCGACCGCGCGGCGCTCGCGGCATTGCAGGGTGCTTCCGTGCCGGCGCCGCCGGCCGAGCTCGGCGCGCGTGTCACCCGCACCGCTCCATTCGTGTTCAGCCTGCGGGATTAGGGCAGTCCCAGGAAAAGTGTGGGCGGTTGGACTCGGCGACTTCGCCGTAGCCGCCCGTCCGGAATTGCGTCAAAACAAGGAGATAGAGCGGCTCGCCGTTTCCGCCTGCCACGTTCGGCCTGGGATTTGATTTGCGCTTGCGGGGCGGCGAAGTGCCCGTATCGGGACTGCCGCGATGATGGTAAACCCTGACGCAATCACTCATCTATTGCGGAATTACAATGACGGTCCTCACACGCCGCAAACTTCTGCAGGGCGCCACGGCAGCCGGCGCAGCCGGTATCGGCCTCTCGGCCATGGGCAGGTTTGCCGGCCGGGCGGTGGCGAAACCCGAGCCGCTGGTCCTCAAGACCGCAAGCATCGAGGCGCAGCTGATGGACGGCGCGCCGACGAGGAATGTGCTGACCTATGGCGAGGCCGGCATGCCGCCGGTCGTCAGGATGAGGAAGGGCGAGCTATTCGCCGCGCGGCTGGTCAACGGCATCGACGACCCGACGACCATCCACTGGCACGGCATCCGCGTTCCCAACAAGATGGACGGCGTGCCGTTCCTGGTGCAGCCCTATGTCTATCAGCGCGACCATTTCGACTACGCCTTCACCCCGCCGGACGCAGGCACGTTCTGGTATCATCCGCACTGCAACACGCTTGAGCAGATGGGCCATGGGCTGACCGGCGTGATCGTGGTGGAGAACCCGAACGACCCGAAATTCGATGCCGAGGTGGTGATCAACTTGCGCGATTGGCGCCTGGGCGACGACGGCCAGTTCATCGAGCAGTTCCGGCCCCGCGACGCGGCAAAGACCGGCACCTATGGAACGGTGCGCACCGCCAACTGGCTCGATCAGCCGCAATTCGACGCGCCGGCCGGTGGACTGGTGCGGCTGCGGGCCGCCATCACCGACGTCACCCGCATCTACGCCTTCCGCGTCGAGGGCGCCGAGGCGGCGGTCATCGCGCTCGACGGCAATCCGGTGCCGCAACGCTTTGTGCCGGATGCCCTGCAGCTCGGACCCGGCCAGCGGCTGGAGCTTGCCATCCGCATGCCCGACGAGGAAGGCGCGGTCGTCAGCCTGCGCGACGTCCGCGGCACCAAGCCGAAAATCCTGGCGACGCTGCGTTCGGTCGGCGGATCGCTCGAGCGCGATCTTCGCGATCTCGGCCCGCTCGAAGCCAATCCGGTGGCGGAGCTGGATGTAGCCGGCGCCAGGCGCATCCCGCTGGCGCTGAGCGCGACCGCCGAAAACGTGCCAAGCGACGGTATTTGCGGTTCCCTCGGCTACAGTTTCTGGGCGATCAACAAGGTGCCGTGGCCAGGCGACACGCGGGACCCGACGGCGCCTCTGGCCGAACTGAAGCTCGGCCAGAGCTATGTCATCGACATGGAAAACCTCACCCCGCACTCGCACCCGATCCATCTACACGGCATGAGTTTCAAGGTCCTGTCGTCCTCGACGCGGCAGGTGCAGACGCTCGTCTCCGACACCTATCTCATCCAGCCCAATGAAAAGGTCCAGCTGGGCTTCGTCGCCGACAATCCCGGCGACTGGCTGCTGCATTGCCACATCATCGAGCACCAGAAGACGGGCATGACGAGCTACTTGCGGGTAGTGTGAGGGAGCCTCGCGACAAACATTTTCGTGAGGCCTTTGCGGGTTGACCCGGCTGTCCGACTGCCTACCTAGCCAACTGGGCGGGCGGGGCGACACGCAACTCCGACCGACGGCATGACATCTTCGCGCATTCGAAAACTTGCCCTTGCTGCGTCAGGCATCCCCATCCTGTCATCCTGCGTTATTCCCGATGATACGTCTCGGGTCGCGAAAGAGGACGTCACCACGGCCGCCGCCCGCAAGGAGATGGTCGGTCTCAGCGAGGCCGACATTCGCATGTGCGCGGGCTTTCCGACCGCGACGGCGGACGTGGGATCATCCGGCCAGATCTGGCAGCGCACCGTGCAGCGTGGCAATCTCAACATCGTGGTGCCGACCTTGGCCGTGGGTGCGGTTCCCGCCGTCGGCGGGTCCGTCAATGTCGCGCCCGGCGGCTATTGCAACACGCAGATTCGCATGCTCAACGGCCACGTCGCCGAGGTTGCCTATGCCGGCGACAACAACCTGCCCAACAGCCGCAACGCGCTCTGCGCCAGCACGGTGGACGCCTGCGTGGCCTATGCGCGCCAACGCCTTTACAAAGCGCCGGCGGTCTCCAGATGAGTGGAGTCGGCGGGCCAGGCCGAGCCGCGTCAGCGTCCGCCGGTGTGAGGGGATCGAGCGCCGGACTCTTTTTCAGGAGCGCCAGTGGAAGCTTGCCGACCCAAGCCTTTGCGGGTTTCGTGCGGCGCCGCATCCATCAGGTTCCTCACCTTGGCATTGTTGTGGGCCTGGATGACCGCGCGGCTGAAATGGAGCAGGATTCCGAGCACTGACATTGGCACTTCCTCCATTGAAATGGCTGATATGTCGGCGGCGGATGCCGGAAAATGCGCCTGGTCTGTTTCACGGGAATGGCTCGGAAAACGGCTAATCGTTTCCAAACCCTTTGGTCTGGAAACACTTGCGTGCAAATGGCCTTGATCGCGATGGCGCCGGCGAAAGGGCCGACAAGCTCCGTGGAGCAGTTCGAAATTCGCCCGGCGCGGAGCCCGTGGTGCGGCAGGATTCAGTCGGGCGCCAGAAGCATGTATGTTTAGCGATACTGATTCTTGCGATCATTTTGGCTGGTCGATGTGAGAAAAATCGTCGCTGCACTCACCGTAGCTGTTGTTCTTGTCGTCGGGCTGCTCTTCCTTCTGCCCGCTCTTGTTTCAATCGACTGGGTTCGTGCCGAGTTGAGCCGGCAACTGTCATCCGCAACCGGAATGACAATTCGGCTGGACGGACCTGTCAGACTATCGCTGCTGCCCAAGCTGGCGGTGGTCGCGGGCGATATCTCGCTCTCGACCGGCACGGGCGACATCGCGATATCCGCCCCGCGGTTCTCGACTTCGATAACGCTGTCGTCGCTATGGTCGAAAAAGCTTGAGATACAGTCCGTCGCGCTGGCGGATCCGACAATCGCGCTCAAGGCTTCGGCAAACGCGTCGTCACCTGCCGAACCGAAGGATGTTCAGGCCGATCCGTTCGCGCCGATTGTCGATACGCTCGAGCGGCTGGCGATCAACCAAGTGACGATAACGAATGGCACCCTTATCTCGGGCGCGTCGACCGACAACGCCACGGTGACGGCAATCGACGCCGATCTGAGGGTTCCGGACCTCGACCGGGAGGTCTCGTTTTCATTGGCCGGCACCAGCGGCGGCCGTCGCCTTGAAATGAGCGGGAGCCTTTCCGCCTTGAGGCCTATCCTGAAACGGCAGCCGGCCCAGATCGCCATCGAGGCGCGGCTAGACCCGGCGCCCGTTGCCAAATTCTCTTCATTGCATGCGAGTGGAGAAATCCAGCTCAACGGGAACGGCGGTTATCAGATCAGGAGCGGAAAGTTCGATATCGGCGACCAGAGCTTCCAGATGGATGCGCTCTTTCAGCCCGGGGCGCGGCATCGCTTCTTCGCCGACCTGGCGGCGAAGCGCGTCGATATCGACGCCTTGAGCGATATTGGAAAGGGCGGTTCCAGCGCGGGCAAGGCTCCAGCCGGCTCAGGAGAGTCCGACCTCGCGATGCTCTCTGCTTTCGACGCAGACATCAGCGTTGCCATCGATGAACTGGTCGGCGGCAAGATACGGGCTTCCGATGTCCAGCTCGCCGCAACACTGCGTGATGGCCATCTCGAGGCAAAGCTGGGGCACTTCGGGCTCGACGCGGGAAGCGTCACCGCGAAAGCCTCGACGAATGTCGGTGAAACGCCGCCGACCATACGGGGCAATATTGCGAGTTCGGGGCTGGACATCGGCTCGATAGCGAAACTGGCCGGACAATCCGTGCCGTTGTCCGGCAAGCTGACCGCCGATATGGGGTTCGCTTTTCGTGGACTCACCGCGGAACGTATACGCAGCAGCGTCAATCTGCAGGGAACGGTCGGGATCAGGCAAGGCAAGCTTCCGCTTGCAGCACTTGCCGATGCCCGAACGGCCGACGACATCACCGGGCTCAATCTCGACGCGAAGGTCCACGATGTCGGCAAGCCGGTCGATTTGACGGGCAAGCTCGCCTGGCGGGGACAGGCCGTGACGTTCAAGTCCCAAGTCGCGCCTGCAACTTTTCTGGCCAGTGGTTCCATTGCCGATGCCTCCGGGCCGATCAGCCTTTCGGTTTCCTCCAAATACCTTGAGGGCAGCATAAGCGGCACTGCCGGGGTTGGCGGCACGTTCAAAGGTCAGGCTTCGGTCACGTCGGCCTCGGTCGACAAGCTCATGCAATGGCTGGGGCAGAGCACTTCCCGCGGTCTGCGGGATTTTGCCTTCAAAGGTGACGTGGACGCCGGGCCAGGGCAGCTTTCCTTTCAAAAAGCCGCTGTTGCCCTGAACGGCGTCAAGGCGTCGGGCCAGGGCTCGATCAAACTTGGGGAGCCGCTCAACATCCGGACGTCGCTCGAATTCGCGAAACTTGACTTCGCGGCGTTCGCCGGCGGCGGCGAGGCCGCGGCGGGCGGAAAGCAGAAGGCGAACGGCGCCACCGACGCGCTGATCGATCTCTCCTTCCTCAAGGGAATTGATGCCAAGGTGGATATCCAGGCCGACAAGCTCGGCTATGGAAAGGTCTTGGCCGGGCCCGTGGCGACCGCCCTGACGGTGGCGGATGGGAAGGCTCACCTGAGCGTGCCGCAAAGCCCCTTCTACGGCGGCACGATTGCCGCGGAAATGACAGCCGACGGCTCCCGCGACGCCGCTTCCCTGGAATTGAACACTGCGATCGCCGGCGCGGCCGCCGCTCCCTTGCTTCATGATGCGGCGGATTTCGACCGCATCGAAGGAACGCTCAATGCGACGGTCGCGGTTTCAGGCTCGGGAAGGACCACGAAATCGCTTGCCCGTTCCCTCGGCGGCAAGGCGGCGGCAAAATTCAGCGACGGCGCCTTCCGCGGCATCGACATAGCGGCGGTCTACAACAACTTGGTCGGGCTGCTTTCTAGCGGCTTCAAGCAAGATCAGACCAAGAAGACGACGTTCACCGAACTCGGCGCCTCATTTGCAATCGAGAACGGCGTCGCCCAGACGACGGACATCAGCCTGCTGGGCCCGCTGGTGCGAATGGACGGCTCGGGCAAGATAGACTTCGCCGACCAAACACTCGACATCCGTCTCAACCCCCGTGTCGTTGCCTCGCTTGCCGGACAGGGAGGCGACATCGCGGTGAAGGGCATCGGGGTGCCGATCGTGGTTCAAGGCCCGCTGTTTGCGCCTCGGGCCTATCCGGACCTGAGCGCATTGGCCAAAGACCCGCAAGGCGCGCTGGACATGTTGAGCCGCCTTGGGCTGCCAACCGGAAAACTGAATCTCGACAAGCTGATCCCGGGCCAAATGGGCTCGAACGGCGACGGCTCCGGCAAGGGAGCGGCGGATCTGATCGGCGATCTTCTGGGCAACGCCGCGCCCCGGCCCAAAGCCCCGCCCGCCCCTCCGAAAGCAGCCGTGGCGCCCGACAGCGGCAATACGGAAAACGCGGCACCGCCACCAACAAGTTCGGACGCCAGTGGCGAGACCGAAGCCGAGGCCGCCGCGCCGGCGGCCGAACCCGCCCCGGTCGACCCGCACGCTGCCCCTGATTCACCCGAAATGCCGAAGAAAGGGGAAATAGACACGCTTCTCGATCACCTGGCGAATTAGAGCTAGGGATGCGCTCGGTTCGCGGGGAGGGCGTGAAGACAGCGGTCGCTCTCGTGACCTCGGCCTGACGGCTTTGGGCGTGCCGGCGCGATACATCATCTAACGCTCATATGTGCGGCCGAAAATCAAAGTGATCTCGGCCGCCGCAAATCGCCCCCAATCAGGACGTTCTTCCGGCCTTAATCTGGAAACGTTGGAGAGGCCGATGAAATTATCCGTTCTTGCCCTTGCCGGGGCCATGCTGGCAGCGATGCCAGCGGTCGAGGCAGCGCCGATGATTGGCGCGCCGGCCAGAAATGGCCTGGTGCAGGAGGCGCATGTCACATGCGCTTATTTGACCGAGGACGGCTATTGTGTGCGGCCGCACAAGAAGCACAAATACTGGAAGCGCCACCACTACTACCGCCCCGCTTACCGCACCTATGAACCGCAACCCCCGGACGAGTATTACTGGCGCTATCAGCGCCCACGGCCGATTATCCGGGTCGTTCCCGACTACCCACCGGCGGACGAAGACAATTGGGATAATTGGGACGATTGAGGCGAGCTGCGCTTCGTTGCCGAGCTGCATGCTTGCGAGCCCGCCTGCTCATTCAGAGCGGACGCATCCCGCCATTGGTCTGGCGGGGTCGACGGAGAGGTCGAACAAACTGTGGCCCGCCCCGGCGCGATCTTGTCGCTGCCATTGCGCGCCCGGTCAGCGCCTGATCCGGCCGATCCAGGGTTACGGAAGGAGCCGCGGCCCCTACTTCTTCAGCGCGATGCTCATGCCGCTGAGATCGGCGTTGACCTGCAGGCCGACCTGCCTGCCGCTGAGCTGGAGCTGGGCGCCCTTGTCGTTGGTCATGACGATCACCTGGGCACCCTTGCCGAGCGTGCCGCCGCCGCCGGCCGCGCCGTAGACTCCCGTCACATCGCTGACGCGGCGAATGTGGCGCACGGTGCCCTGGAAATAGGTCTTGGAAGCCCCGAAGGCGAGGCCGCCCGAAATGCCACCGACGGAGATCGGATAGTGGCGACCATGGAAGGTCAGTGTGCCCTCGCCGCCGGAGCCGCCAATGAAGAAGGCCGCCTTGTAGACGGAGAAACGGATCGTGCCGCTGTCGGCATGCGCGGCGCTGGCAATGCTCACGCCCGCGGCGGCGATGGCGGCGAGCGCGACTGAACGGAACCTGGACGAAATCATCATGATCGGGAACTCCTCAAGGATCGCCGCTTACCCACCCGGCCGGGCAACGTCAGCTTCGGATCAAAGTATAATTGAACAGTCTCGACCCATCATTGGTTCCAAGCACAGGGCCTGAATCCGGTCGCGAGGAGACGTCACCACAAGGGTTGGTTTGGGGGAAAATGCGCGTCGGTGTGCCGGCTGGTGGAGCTGAGGGGGATCGAACCCCTGACCTCATCATTGCGAACGATGCGCTCTCCCAGCTGAGCTACAGCCCCGTTCCAGCGGATGGGCTTGTATCGGTCGCGGCGGTTTGATGTCAAGGCGAAACGGTTGGCCTGACGCGATGCGCCGTGGCTGGCGGGCCTTGCCGGTTCGGCGCGCAATGGCTACATGTCGGCGACAATTCGGAGACCGGCATGATCGCCCTCATTCAGACCATCGTCATGGCGCTTGATATCTACTGGTGGATCATCATCGCCTCGGCGATCTTTTCGTGGCTCTACGCCTTTAACGTCGTCAACTCGCGCAACCAGTTCGTCGGCACCGTCGGCAACATGCTCTATCGGCTGACCGAGCCGCCACTGCGCCCGATCCGCCGCTTCATGCCCGATCTCGGCGGCATCGACATTTCGCCGATCATCCTCCTGCTGGTCATCTTCTTCATCCGGCAGTTCATCGTCACCACGGTTTGGTCCTGGGTCGTAACCGGCGCTTGATGAGCCCGTCGTTTCGGCTGCGCGAGAACGGCATCGACCTTTACGTGCGGCTGACGCCGAAAGCGGCACTCGATCGCATCGATGGCGTCGAGGTCACCGCCGACGGGCGCAGTCATCTCAAGGCGCGCGTGCGCGCCGTGCCGGAGAACGGCGCCGCCAATGCGGCGTTGGAACGGCTGATGGCCAAGGCGCTGGGCGTGCCGGCGTCGGCCGTTTCTGTGGTTGCCGGCGGCACGTCGCGGCTGAAGACGCTGCGGATATTGGGGGATGGGGTTGAGTTGGCCAAGATCGTCGAGACTCTTTCCAAGCAATCGAGGATCTGACACGCAGGCGGGACAGCGCCCCCCTCTGTCCTGCCGGACATCTCCCCACTTGGGGGGAGATCAGCTGTCACGCCGGCTTTCGCCAACATCCAACGTCGCGGGAAGAGCGGGGCGCGGAAGCGGCCAATCTCCCCCTTGTGGGCCCTTGTGGGGGAGATGGCCGGCAGGCCAGAGGCGGGCGCGAAGGATCGCCAACTTCGACGGCGCAAGCCGCTGCAACCGCTCAATCGCCCAGCGGCAGCCTCGGATCGTCCACCTTCAGCGTGTTCACGCTCTGCTTGATGCGACGCAAATTCTCCAGCACTTTCGGCCCGCGCGATTCCGCCACCGTGGTGGCGATCATGTCGAGGATGGCGAGCAGGGCGTAGCGTGACGAGGTCGGTTTGTAGATGTTGCCGTCCTCGACGGACTGCAGCAGGATGACCGTGTCGGCGACCTTGGCAAGGGCCGAATCCGGCGCGGTGATAGCAACCGTCGCCGCCCCATATTGTTGCGCGACTTCGACTGCCTCGATCACCGAACGAGCATAGCCCGACACCGAGAAGGCGACCAGCGTCGTTTCCGGCGTCGCCACCGCGGCATACATGCGCTGCAACTGACCGTCGATCTGGGCCAGCGCCGAGAGGCCGAGCCGGAACAGCCGGTTCTGCATCTCCGTCGCCATCATCGAGGAGATGCCGCCGGAGCCGATGCATAATATGTTGCCGGAAGCGGCAATGCGGGCGGCGACCTCCATCAGCGTCGTCATGTCCAGGTTCTCGCTGGCGCGCTGGATGGCGGCGATCGCGGCCTCGGTGATGGCGGAGGCGACGCGCTGCTCGCGCGCGTCGCGGCTGAGCGGCTCCGGCGACAGATACTGACCGCCGATGGCGATCGCCTGCGCCAGATAAAACTTGAAATCGCGCAGGCCTTCGCAGCCGAGGTTGCGGCAAAAGCGGGTGACGGTTGGCTCGCTGACCCCAACGCGCGCGGCGATCTCGGAGATCGCCGCCTTGGAGGCGAAATCGAGATCGGACAGCACGAGCCCGGCCAGCCGCCGGTCCGACTTGGTGCCGTCCTGCGACATCAGTTGCAGGCGCGTGATGATGTCGGCGGGGGTCTTCATCGTCTAGCCTTCACAGCGGCAGGCCCGTCGCCTTGTCGAAGAGGTGGATGTTGCGTGGGTCGACGGTGACCGGCAGGCGGTCGCCGGGCTTCACCTGCAGCCGGTCGCGGAACACGGCGCGCACCGTGTCGTCGCCGACCGAGCCGTAGACATGCGTTTCCGAGCCGGTCGGCTCGACGACGTCGACCTTGATGTCGATGGCGTCGTCGCTGGCGCCGGCAACGAAATGTTCGGGCCTGATGCCCGCCTCGACCGTCTCGCTGCCGGAAGCGGTTTTGCCGGACAGAGCCAGGCGACCGCCGCCGGTGGTCTCGAACCAGGATTTGCTTTCGGCGGTCCTCAACGCGCCGGAAACGAAGCTCATCGACGGCGAGCCGATGAAGCTGGCGACGAACTTGTTGGCCGGCCGGTCATAGAGCTCCAGCGGCTGCCCGACTTGCTGGATGCGGCCGCGGTCCATCACCACGATGCGGTCGGCCATGGTCATGGCCTCGATCTGGTCATGGGTGACGTAGACGATGGTCGATTTGAGCCGCTGGTGCAGCGCCTTGATCTCGACGCGCATCTGCACGCGCAGCTGCGCGTCGAGATTGGAGAGCGGCTCGTCGAACAGGAACACCGAAGGCTCGCGCACGATGGCGCGGCCCATGGCGACGCGCTGGCGCTGGCCGCCCGACAATTGCCGCGGATAGCGATCGAGATAGGAGAAGAGGTTGAGCACGCCGGAGGCCTTCTTCACCTTGTCGTCGATCGCGGCGCGGTTCTCGCCGCGGATCTTCGGACCGAAGCCGATATTGTCGGCCGCCTTCAAATGCGGAAACAGTGCGTAGGACTGGAACACCATGGCGATGTTGCGCTTCTGCGGCGGCAGGTCGTTGGCGCGCGTGCCGCCGATGACGAGGTCGCCGGAGGTGATCGCTTCCAGCCCGGCCAGCATGCGCAGCAGGGTCGACTTGCCGCAGCCGGACGGCCCGACCAGCACGACGAACTCGCCGCTTTCGATGTCGAGATTGATATCCTCGAGGATCTTATGCTGGCCGAAGGATTTCGAAAGGTTGCGGAACTGGACGTCGGTCATGGTCACGCTCCCAGAATATCGTCGATGAAAGGCAGGTAGCCGGCTGTCAGTCCGGCGTCCACCGGCACCACCGCGCCAGTTATGCCGGAAGCGCGGTCGGAGGCAAGGAAAGCCACGGCCTCCGCCACTTCCGAAGCATCGACGATGCGGCCGAGCGGGTAGAGCCGTTGCAGCCGGCCGAGAATTTCGGGATCCTTGGCCAGGCGATGGTCCCAGGCGGCAGTGCGGATCGAGCCTGGGCAGACGACATTGGCGCGCAACCCGCTGCGGCCAAGCTCGACCGCGATCGATTTTGCATAGGCGTTGATGCCGGCCTTGGCGGCGGCATAGGCGGGATTGCCGAAATGCGCGATGGCGTTGACCGAGGAGATGAAGACGACGCTGCCCGAGCCGCGCGCGGCCATCGCTTTGATCAGCGGATCGGCGAAAGTCATCACGCCGGTCAGGTTGAGGTCGAGCTCCTGCTTTATTCTGTCGGCCGTCAGCGCCTTCAACGTTTCGGCGCGCGTCCAGCCGGCATTGTTGATCAGGATGTCGGGAACGCCGTCCCTGCCGAGCAGCGCTTGGATCGCCGCTTCGATCGAGGTCCGGTCGAGCAGGTCGAAGACGTGGCGCGAGGCGATCTGTGGACTGGCCAGCGCTTCCCCCGATTGGTCGCAGCCGACGATGCGCGCGCCGCGCTCGGCCAGGAGCGCCACGATCGCCGAGCCGAGGCCTCCCCCGGCGCCGGTGACGACAACGGTCCTGCCCTCGAAATCGGCCTTCGAAACCACGATGCGCGCTCCCTCCGCAAGCCAGACAGGGAGTCGAGGCTACTCAATGAAATGTAAATAAGCAACATAATTAATCGCTTGCGCAGGGTCAAATGATGGATAATGTAGGAAAGTCACATAAATCCTGTGCCCATAAGGGCCAGGCGCGAATGCGCATCAATGGGAGAGATCAGATGAGCCTTGCGAAATGGACTGTCGGCCTGTTGGCCGGAATGAGCATGCTGGCGCTGGCGGCACCGGCCGATGCGGGCGAGGTGCGTGTCACTGTCGCCGAATACAGCGCCAAGACCGGCCCTTATTTCGAAGCGGTGAAGAAGGAGTTCGAAGCGGCCAATCCCGGCATCACCATCAAGTATGAAGTCGTGCCGTGGGATGTGCTCTTGCAGAAACTCACCACCGACATCACCGCCGGTACCAATGCGGACCTGTCGATCATCGGCACGCGCTGGCTGATCGACTTCGTGCAGCAGGATGTCGCCGAGCCGCTCGACAGCTACATCACGCCCGAGTTCAAGGACCGCTTCATCGACACCTTCCTGCAGCCTTCGATCATGGACGGCCACACCTATGGCCTGCCGATCGCCGCCTCGGCGCGCGCCATGTATTACAACAAGGAGCTGTTCGAGAAGGCCGGCATCGCCAAGCCGCCGGCGACCTGGACCGAGCTGCAGGAAGACGCCCGCAAGATCAAGGCGGTCGGCGCCTTCGGCTACGGCTTGCAGGGCAAGGAGATCGAGACCGACGTCTATTACTACTACGCGATGTGGTCCTTCGGCACCGAGATCCTCAACAAGGACGGCACCTCCGGTTTGAGCACGCCCGGCGCGCTCGAAGCCGCCAAGCTCTATAAGTCGATGATCGACGAGGGCCTGACCGAACCGGGCGCCACCTCCAACAGCCGCGAGGACGTGCAGAACCTGTTCAAGCAGGGCAAGGTCGGCATGATGATCACCGCGCCCTTCCTGTCCAACCAGATCAAGGAAGAAGCGCCGAACCTGAAATACGGCGTCGCCGCGATCCCGGCCGGCCCGACCGGCGCGCGCGGCACCTATGGCGTGACCGACTCCATCATCATGTTCAAGAACTCCAAGAACAAGGATGAGGCCTGGAAACTGCTCGACTTCCTGTTCACCAAGGAACAGCGCGCCAAGTTCACGCAAGGCGAAGGGTTCCTGCCGGTGAACAAGGAAGAGGCCAAGATGGACTATTACGTCAACAATGCCGACCTTGCCGCCTTCACCGCGCTCTTGCCCGATGCCCGTTTCGCGCCGGTCATCCCGGGCTGGGAAGAGATCGCCCAGATCACGTCCGATGCCATGCAGAAGATCTATCTCGGAAGCGCCGAGCCGGAGGCGGCCCTGAAGGACGCGGCGGCCAAGGCCGACGCCGTGCTGAAGAAGAAATAAGGGCGTATCTCCCTGCGCCCCGTGGCGCGCTCCACCCCGTCGGGGCGCGCCACATCTTTCAAAAGAAGCATGTAGCGACCCCGCCGCAATGCGGAAGGTGAGACCCCAGGCATCGCTCCGACAAAGGTCAAATCGCCGGCGTCAGCGCTGCCCCTCACCTGCCTGCCGGCATCCTCTCCCCGTATAGTGACGGGGAGATCTCGCCGGTGATTTCGCCAATCGCCAACGGAGCAGAACGTGCGCCGGCGTGCCGCCAGCCCTTTCTCCCCGTCACTATACGGGGAGAAATGCCCGGCAGGGCAATGAGGGGCAGCGCTGACGCCGGGAAAAGAATTTGGACTGAACGCCTGGGACGAACAGGCGAGGATTATTCAAGCTGGCAAACCAGCACAGCAATGCTACCTAACGCGGTACAAACCAGCCGATGCAAAGCCGGACCCTGCCCTATCTGCTGACCCTGCCCAGCCTTTTCCTGGCGGCGGTGGTGATCTTCTGGCCGGTCTGGGACCTTGCCCAGATTTCGACGCATGACGTGAACCGTTTTGGCCAGCTGCGCGACTTCAGCGGCCTGGCCAATTTCTGGGCGCTTGCCGCCGATCCGGATTTCATGGCCGCGCTCTGGCGCACCGGGCTGTGGACCGTGCTGGTGGTCGGTGGCGCGCTATTGCTGTCGATCCCGGTGGCGATGATCCTCAACACGGATTTCTACGGCCGCGGCCTCGCACGCGTCATCATCATGCTGCCCTGGGCGGTGTCGCTGACCATGACCGCCGTGGTCTGGCGCTGGGCGCTCAACGGCGAGAGCGGCATGCTGAATTCGGCGCTGATGAAGCTCGGCATCATCAGCCAGAACATCCAGTGGCTGGCGAGCGCCGAGACCGCTTTCCCGATGCAGGTGCTGATCGGCATCCTGGTGACGGTGCCGTTCACCACCACGATCTTCCTCGGTGGCCTGTCCTCGATCCCCGACGATCTTTACGAGGCGGCGGCGCTTGAAGGCGCAACCCTCTTCCAGCAGTTCCGCGAGATCACCTTTCCGCTGCTGAGACCCTTCATCAACATCGCGATCGTGCTCAACACCATCTACGTCTTCAACTCCTTCCCGATCATCTGGGTGATGACGCAAGGCGGACCTGCGAACTCCACCGACATCCTGGTGACCCATCTCTACAAGCTTGCCTTCCGCATCGGCAAACTCGGCGAGGCGTCGGCGGTGTCGCTGGTGATGTTCGCCATCCTGCTCGTCTTCACCATGATCTATGTCCGCCTCGCCATGCGGGAGCAGCGCACATGACCAGCACGCTTATGACGGGCAAGCTCAAACGCACCATCATCGCCTGGCTGCTGCTGGCCCCACTGATCGCCGTCACGATCTTCCCCTTCGCGGTTATGTTCCTCACCGCCGTCAAGCCGCGGACGGAGGTGCTGACCCCCACCTGGTGGCCGAGCGAGTTCCGCTGGTCGAATTTCGCCGACATGTGGGTGGCGACCGGGTTCGGCCAGGCGCTGCTCAACTCGCTCTATGTCTCGGCGCTGGCCACAGTTGGCGCCATACTGATCTCGGTGCCGGCGGCCTATGCCATGTCGCGCTTCCGCTTCGCCGGCTATGGCGCCTTCCGCCAGTTCCTTTTGATCTCGCAGATGATCTCGCCGATCGTGCTGGTGCTCGGCCTATTCAGGCTGATGGCCGCCTGGGGGCTGGTCGAATCGACCACCGCGCTCGGCTTCATCTACATGGCCTTCAACGTCGCCTTCACGGTGTGGATGCTGCAGAGCTATTTCGACACCATCCCGCGCGACCTCGAGGAGGCGGCATGGATGGAAGGCGCCGGCCGCTGGCTGACGCTGCGCAAGGTGTTCCTGCCGCTCTGCCTGCCGGCGATCGCCGTGACCGCGATCTTCACCTTCATCAACGCCTGGAACGAATTCGTCGTGGCGCTGACAATGCTGCGCAGCCAGGAAAGCTATACTCTGCCGATCCAGGTCTTCTCGCTGGTCGCCGGCCGCTATACGATCGAATGGCACCACGTCATGGCGGCCACGTTGCTGGCGACGCTGCCGGTGGCGATCCTGTTCACATGGCTGCAGCGCTACCTGGTCAGGGGCCTTGCGCTCGGGGCCGTCAAATAGCAATCCCAGCAATTCCGAGAAGAGTGCGTAGCGGTTTTCCGGCCGGAATTGCAGAAAACAAAAAGTCCACCACGGAGCGTTCATGCGCATCTTCACCGCCTCGCTGGCGACGGAAACCAACACCTTCTCGCCGGTGCCGACCGACCGGGCCTCGTTCGAGATGGCCTTCTATGCGGGTCCTGGCAAACATCCGGAGACGCCGACGCTCTGCTCCTCGCCCATCGTGGCGCTGCGCAAGCGCGCGGCGGTCGAGAACCTGACCGTCATCGAAGGCACCGCCACCTGGGCGGAGCCCGGCGGGTTGGTGCAGCGGCAGACCTACGAGGCGCTGCGCGACGAGATCCTCGACCAGCTCAGGGCCGCCTTGCCGGTCGATGCCGTCATCCTCGGCCTGCACGGCGCAATGGTGGCGCAAGGCTATGACGACTGCGAGGGCGACCTGCTGCAGCGTGTGCGCGCGATCGTCGGCCCGAAGGTCGTCATCGCCTCGGAATTCGATCCGCACAGCCACCTGACGCCGAAGCGCGTGGCGGCTTGCGATGTCATGGCCTATTTCCTCGAATTCCCGCACACCGATTTCTACGAGCGCGGCGAACACGTCGTCGAGCTCGGCCTCGCGGCGGCGCGCGGCGAGATCAAGCCTGTGATCTCGACCTTCGACTGCCGCATGATCCAGGTGCTGCCGACCAGCCGCGAGCCGATGCGTTCCTTCGTCGACAAGATCAAGGCGCTGCATGGCAAGGACGGCGTGCTGTCGGTCTCCGTCATCCACGGCTTCATGGCCGCCGACGTGCCCGAGATGGGCACGCGCATCCTGGTCGTCACCGACAACGACAAGGCCAAAGGCGACAAGCTCGCCGAAACGCTGGGACACGAACTCTACGCCTTGCGCGAAAAGACGGCGATGACGATGCTCTCCGCCTCGGCCGGCATCGACCAGGCGCTTGCCGTGCGCTCGACGCGCAAGGACAAGCCGGCGGTGATTGCCGACATCTGGGACAATCCGGGCGGCGGCGTGCCGGGCGACGGCACCATCGTGCTGCGCGAGTTGCTGGCGCGCGGCGCCAAGAGTGTCGGCGTGGCGACGATCTGGGATCCGATCGCCGTGACCTTCTGCCATGCGGCCGGCGAGGGCGCCGTCATCGACCTGCGCTTCGGCGGCAAGGCCGGCCCGCAGGCCGGCGAGCCGATCGACGCGCGTGTCACGGTGCTGAAGGCGGTCAGCGAAGGCTGGCAGAGTTTCGGGCCGAGCCGGGTGACGCTGGGACCGGCGGCGGTGGTGCGCATCGAGGGCACGGAAGTCGACGTCATCTTGAACACCAACCGCACCCAGACCTTCGAGCCGGATATCTTCTCCAACATCGGCATCGATCCGCTGTCGAAGGACATCCTCTTAATCAAGTCGACCAACCATTTCTACGCCGGCTTCGAACCGATCGCCGCCGAAATCATCTATGTGGCGGCGCCGAGTTCGTATCCGAGCAATCCGGCGAAGACGGATTACAAGAAACTGAAGCGGCCGATCTGGCCGAGGGTGAAGGATCCGTGGAAGCTGCCAATCTCCCCCCTTGTGGGGGAGATGCCCGGCAGGGCAGAGAGGGGCGCGAAGGATCGCCTTGCTGGTTCTGGCGGCCAGGAGTCCACCGAAGATCGTCAATCGTGATCACGGACAGGCCGGCGGGACAGCGCCCCCCTCTGGCCTGCCGGCCATCTCCCCCACAAGGGGGGAGATTGGCTAATCACACCAGCCCGCGCTTCACCATCATCGCCTCAGGCGACGGCATCTTGCCGCGAAACGCCGTGTAAAGCTCTTCCGGATCCTTCGAGCCGCCGGCGGCGTAGATGTTCTTCCTCAGCCGCTCGGCGAGCTCCGGATTGAAGGGATCGCCCGTTTCCTCGAATGCCGAGAAGGCGTCCGCGTCGAGCACTTCCGACCACATGTAGGAATAATAGCCGGCTGAATATCCGTCGCCGGCGAAGATATGGCCGAAATGCGGGGTCCGGTGACGCATGGCGATCGTGTCCGGCATATGCAGCTTTTCGAGCGTCTCCGCCTCGTACCGAAGCGGCTCGTCTGGCGCGTCCGGCCGCGCATGATAGGCCATGTCGATCAGCGCCGATGCGGTGAATTCGACCGTGGCGAAGCCGGCTCCAAATGTGCGGGCGGCAAGCATCTTGTCGAGCAGCGCCTTCGGCATCGGCTTGCCGGTCTTGACGTGCAGCGCATGCTTTTCCAGCACCGCCGGCACCGTCAGCCAGTGCTCGTAGAGCTGCGAGGGCAGCTCGACGAAATCACGGCTGACGGACGTGCCGGAGACCGACGGCCAGGTCACGTCGGTCAGCATGCCGTGCAGCGCGTGGCCGAATTCGTGGAACAAAGTCTTGGCCTCGTCGACCGACAGCAGCGCCGCCTCGCCGGCCGGCGGCTTGGCGAAGTTCATGATGTTGTAGATGACCGGCTTCGCGCCGTTGCCCAGCTTGTAGCCGGACTTCAACGAGCTCATCCAGGCGCCGGAACGCTTCGAGGGCCGCGCGAAATAGTCGGCCAGGAACAGGCCGCGCTCGCTGCCGTCGGCATTCTTGACCACGAAGACCCGGGCATCGGGATGCCAGGCGGCGATCCCCCTCTTCTCCTCGAAGGTGATGCCGAACAGCCGTGCCGCCACGTCAAAGCAGGCGTCGATGACGCGCTCGAGCTGCAGGTATGGCTTGAGCTCCGCCTCGTCGAAGGCGAATTTCTCGGCGCGCAGCTTCTCCTGGTAGAAGCGCCAGTCCCAGGCGGCGAATTTCTCGTTGCTGCCGGCTTCCGCCGCCAGCCGCTCCAGTTGCTTCTGGTCGGCGGCTGCCTTCTCCAGCGCCTTTTCCCAGACCGGATCGAGCAGGTAGTGCACCGCCTTCGGCGTCTTCGCCATCGTGTCGTCGAGCTTGAGCGCCGCGAAGGAGCCATATCCAAGCAGCTTGGCCTTCTCGGCGCGCAGCTTCAGCATGTCGCGCACGACATCGGTGTTGTCGGTGGCGCCGCCGTTCTGGCCGCGCATGGTGAAAGCGCGAAAGGCAGTCTCGCGCAGGTCGCGGCGCTCTGAGAAGGTCGAGAACGGCTCGTAGATCGAACGCGACAGCGTTACCGCATAGCGGCCCTTCTGGCCGCGCATCTCGGCGGCCTCGGCCATGGCGCTCCTTAGGAAGTCCGGCAGGCCAGCGAGGTCGGCCTCGTCGAGGAACAGCGCCCAGTCGCGCTCGTCGGCGAGCACATTCTGGCCAAACTTGGTGCCGAGCGAAGACAGCTCCTCGTTGATTGCCGCCAGCCGTTCCTTGCCTTCGGCATCGAGCTTGGCGCCGGATCGGACAAAGCCTTTCCAGGTTTTTTCCAGCACGCGCAGCGTCTCGGCGTCGAGGTTCAGGCTGTCGCGCCGCTGGTAGAGGTCGTCGATGCGCGCAAACAGCTTCTCGTTCATCGAGATCGCCGAGAAATGCCGCGACATCTTTGGCGAGATGTCGCGCTCCATCGCCTGGATCGTGTCGTTGGTGTGGGCGCCGGCGCGGCACCAGAAGATCGAAGAGACGTGGTCGAGCGGCTCGCCGGCGAGTTCCAGCGCGGCCAGCGTGTTTTCAACCGTCGGCGCCTCGCTGTTGCCGGCGATCGCGTCGATCTCGGCCTCGTGGGCCTCGAGCACGGCGTCGAAGACCGGTCCGAAATCATTGTCGCCGATGCGCGCGAAATCAGGCAGGCCGAGCGGACCCTGCCAGACGGTCAGCGGATGGGCAGCGAGGTCGACGGTTTTCGATGACATGACGATTCCGGTGAATGGGGATGAGGTGGGTTGGCTCCGATGTAGGGCGCTGGCTCACATCGCGCAACAACAGGTGCCTCAGTATGCGCTGCAATCCGGCGCGACCGCAGTCTGGGTGCTGGCGGTGATGCGGCCGCCGGCCACGGTGAACGTCTCGCGCATCAGCGTGTCGTTGCTGGGGAAGTCGTAGCAGGCAAGCACGGTGATCTGCCCGTTCTCGCTCTTTTCAATCCGATGACGGATCGCCGCGCCTGCAACCGCGCCCTGCCATTCGTCGATCGAGGCGATGAAGTCCTGCTTGGTCTGAACGACGCCGATGTCGTCCAGTTTCATGCGCACGTCGTCGGCCAGCAGGTCGGACAATTCGCTGCGATCGGCGACCAAGAGCGCCGAATACCAGCGATCGATGACGGCGCCGTCATCGGCGCTCGCCCGCACGATCGTGCACGCCAGCAACATCGCCGCGAGAAAGAACCTCCGCCAGCTCCGGCGCATCATTCCTCCGCTTGCAGCTCCGGCCGCTCGAAATCGCCGGTGTCCTTGTTCATGACCCAGAGTTCGCCGGTCGAGATGTCGAACCAGGCGCCGTGCAGCGACAGCCGCCCCTTGCCTTCGAGGATCGAGACGCAAGGGAAGGTCCTCAGATTGGCGATGGAATAGCGGATCGAGATGCGCTCCAGCGCGGTCTGACGCTCGGTAGCGGTCATCATCGTGCTGGCGGCCACCGTCTCGGCGGCGGGCGCGATCAGGCTCATCCACTTGCCGATGAAATCGCCGGGCGACAGCGGCGCCGCATTGGGGTCGAGCGCTGCGCGGATGCCGCCGCAGCGGCCATGGCCCATCACCACGATGTTCTTCACCTTCAGGCTCTGCACGGCGAATTCGAGCGCGGCCGAGGTGGAATGGAACTCGCCGTCCGGCTCATAGGGCGGCACCAGATTGCCGACATTGCGCAGTACGAAGAGCTCGCCGGGGCCGGCATCGAAGATCGCTTCGGGTGCCGAGCGGGAATCGCAGCAGGCGACGATCATCGTCTCCGGTGCTTGGCCCTCGCGCGCCAGCGACCGATAGCGTCCGCTCTCGGCAGGGTAGCGGCCGGTCATGAAGTTGCGGTAGCCGGCGAGAAGATGCTCGGGGAGGTGAGGCATGGGCGGCCAGAGCCTTTCCGGGGTTGGAGACGGCAGCTCGTTGCGATCGAAAAAGGCTCTAGCGGCAAAAGCCGGTCGCGAGCAATGCCGAATTGCGGATGGCTCCGTTGCAATCGCATGCCGCCAAAAGCTGCGCAGCCGATTTTGGCCTCAGGCCCAGATCGCGACCGGGATGCCGAAACGGTCGGTCAGCGGCGGATCGGGATAAGGCCGCGCCGCGCCGCTGGCAATGCGGCCGGCGATCAGCATCATCGCTGCCGCATCGAGGAAATCGTCGCTCGTGGCGCCGCTTGGCGGCGACCGGTCGAGAAAGCCTCTCTCGTAGCCGTGCTGGCAAAGCAATGCCTTGCGCTCTTCCATGCCGGCCGGGTTGACCGCTCCCTTGATCTTTTTCGGCAGCGCCATCGCCTTGCCGCCGTTCAGCTGGCAAAAGGCGACTTCCGGATGCGATTCGAAGACGCGGCCGTGCAGTTCGGGACGCGCGATCAGCAGGGCATCGATCTCGCGGATCTTGGCAAAGATGCCGAAAGCCTGGATGGAAACGCCGCGCGGCGGATCGGAGGTAGCTATCGCCACCGCGCTCGCCTTCCGGTGCGCCGCGTACCAGGCCTCGACCGTGGTGAAGGCGCTGGTGTCGGCATAGAGCGCCGCTCTGGAGGGGATGGCGAACACGCTCGATTGCCGCGCCCCGAGCTGCGGCCGCACCAGCGCTTCCGGTCCTCGCCCGCCCTTGCTCGAAAGATCCGGCAGGCCGATCGGCATGTCGACCGCTATCGTCGCCTCGGGCAGGGCGTCGAGCAGCGCCTGGAAGCTCGGGAAGACCGAGACCGATGGCGGCGTACCCAACGCGCAATGGACGGCGATCCAGCCGGCCTTGCAGCCGTCGATCCCGGCCAGCACCGGCATTACGCGCGCTTGTCCCGTCCGGGATGGAGGAGATGGCGCAGTTGCACCATGGCCATGGGATGAGACAGGCTCTGCGCGTCGGTTTCGAGCTGCAGTTCGTCGCCGCCGCGCTTTGCCGTTCGCGCCAGGATCTCGTAGACCGCAGCCGTGGTCGATTGCAGCGCCTTGACCGGCGGCTGGCCCGACAGCACGCGCGCCAGATAGACGGCGGCCGTCAGGTCTCCGAGCCCGTTCGGCGGCTTCTCGATCACGCGGTGTTCGGCCAGCAATGCCTGGCTGCCGTCGAGCAGAAAGTTGCCGGTGCCGCCGGCCATCATCGCCGGCGCCGACGTCACCAGCATGGTGGAGGGACCGGCATGAAGGGCGGCCGCCGTCACCGCCTTGATGTCGGGCAGCGGCGCGCCGGCCATCCATTCCAGCTCATAGCGGTTGGGCGTCGCGATATCCGCGATCGGCATCAATTTGTCGCGCATGGCGGCGGCCGTCGGCTCCGGCACGTAGAGCCCGCCGGCATCGCCCATCACCGGGTCGCAGATGTAGAGCGCGTTCGGCGTCCTGGCCTTGACCGCGGCGACCAGCGAGGCGACCGCTTCGGCCTGGCCTGCCTCGCCGAGATAACCCGAAAGCACCGCCCGGACTTCACCCAGCCAGGGTGCGCGCTCGAGATCGGCCATCAGCGCCTTGAACTGGTCGAGCGGCGGCACGATGCGCGTGGCCCGGCTGTGGCCCGGATGCCAGGGCAGGATGACGGTCGGCACCGCCCACACCGGGAAGCCCAGCGTCTCCAGCGCGAAGACCGCGGCGCGGTTGCCGACCGACCCGCGCGCGACATGGCTGGAGATGACGATGACCGCGCTTGGCGCGTCAGTTTTTTCTGCGTTCATGAAATTCGATTCCTAGAGCGTAATGCCGGAAAGAGTGAAGCGGTTTTCGGACGACATCATGCTCTATCTCTTTGATTTAGCGCCGAATTCAGATTGCACGTCGACCAGACCCGATATCATCCGACCCTAGCCGCCACGCGTGACGGCATACACCAGCCAGACCAAGAGCCCAATGGCGATGAAGAAGCCGAGCGTTCGGCCAATGCGGGTCCCCCAATATTCGATAGGGTCGGCGCGGTCGGCGTCGGCGGCGGTCATATGGTCGCGTGCGTCCTTCGCCGTGCGGGCGATGAACGAAGCGCCGCCCGGCGCCGTCTCGCGCGCCACGCGTTCGAGGATGCGGCGCGATTCGATCTCTTCGTCCCGGCGCTCAGCCATCGCAATTGCCCTTTCCTACCCGGACCTTAGCCTGTTCGCGCGGCTATTCACAGGGGCAACGGCCGAACCCGAATCGGCGTCATCGGCCGGACATTTTCTTGCGCGTGGATTGTGGTAATGCTTCGCATGCAACTTCTGTCGAGGGACCAATCATGATTGCCGAGCGCCTCTCACTAGCCTCTGCCTTCCGCAACCTGCCTGCCTTCCTGATGATGGCTTTCGTGCTGCCGCTGCTTGCCGGCTGCGGCTACAACACCATCCCGACGGCGGAGGAGAACGCCAAGGCGGCCTGGAGCGAGGTGCTCAATCAGTATCAGCGCCGCACCGACCTGATCCCGAACCTGGTCGAGACGGTGAAGGGCTATGCCTCGCACGAGAAGGACACGCTCGACGCCGTCGTCGAGGCGCGCGCCAAGGCAACCCAGATCACGGTCACGCCGGAGACGCTTAAGGATCCCGACGCCCTCAAGAAGTTCCAGGATGCGCAGGCCGGCTTGACCAGCGCGCTGTCACGGCTGATCGCCGTGTCGGAAGCCTATCCCGACCTCAAGGCCAACCAGAATTTCCTGGCCCTGCAGGCGCAACTCGAAGGCACCGAGAACCGCATCGCGGTGGCCCGCCGCGACTACATCCAGGCGGTCAGGGACTACAATCTGACGCTGAGGACCTTCCCGTCCCTGCTGTGGGCGACCTTCTGGTTCCGCGGCAACGAACCGTTCGCCAACTTCACCGTCGAGGAAGACAAGATGCAGGTGCCAAAGGTCGATTTCGGCACGAGCACCACCAAGCAGGGCGGGTGAGCGGCGAACCAGTATACCGAGCTTACCAGCCTTGCGTTCCTTCGCGCCCCCCTCTGTCCTGCCGGACATCTCCCCCACGAGGGGGGAGATCGGACGTCATCTCCGCTTTCGCCAATTTTCAGCGTTTGAAAGAGATGTCCGACAGCGAAACTATCAATCTCCCCCCTTGTGGGGGAGATGGCCGGCAGGCCAGAGGGGGGCGCGACAGAACGCATACCTCATCCTTCTTGGCCTGCTTTTCTCGTTCCTCCTCCCCTTCGCCGCCCTCGCCGCCGACCTGCCCGCCCTCACCGGCCGCGTGGTCGACAATGCCGGCATCATCGATCCCGGCACGCGCGCCGCGCTGACGCAAAAGCTCGCCGACTTCGAGACGAAAGGCTCCGACCAGATCGTCGTCGCCACCATTCCCAGCCTCGGCGGCGAGGAGATCGAGCCTTTTGCCAACCGCCTGTTCCGCTTCTGGAAGCTCGGCCAGGCCAGGGAAAACAACGGCGTGCTGTTGCTGGTCGCGCCCAACGACCGCAAGATGCGCATCGAGGTCGGCTACGGGCTGGAAGGCACGCTGACCGACCTGCACACCAAGCTGATCATCCAGAACGACATGGTGCCGGCCTTCCGCGCCGGCGACTTCTCCGGCGGCATCAGCAAGGCCGTCGACGACATGATCATGGTGCTGGAGGGCAATCCGGAAGAGCTGGAGGCGCGCGGCAAGCGCAACGAGCAGGCGCCGTTCAATTCCGACGACCTTTTCTTCGCCATCTTCATCACCATCTGGGTGCTGATCTTCTTCGGCGGCATCGCCATGACGGTGCTGCCGCCGATTTTCGGCCAGAAAATCGGACCTGGCCGCTATCGCTGGCTCGGCATGACATTCGAGCCCGGGCGGCGATCCTCCTCGTCCGGCGGTGGCGGCTGGTCTTCAGGCGGGGGAGGCTGGTCTTCCGGTGGCGGCGGTGGCGGGTTTTCCGGCGGCGGCGGCTCGTCGGGCGGCGGCGGTTCCTCGGGAAGCTGGTGAGGCATGATGGCAACGCGACCGATCAGCGCCGAGGATCATGACCGCATCGCCGGGGCGATCCGCGCGGCCGAGTTGAAGACCGACGGCGAAATCTATTGCGTCGTCGCCCACGCGAGCGGCGGCTACTTCTTCCCGGCCGCGTTCACGGCGACGATCGGCCTGTTCATCGCCAGCCTCGCCGTCGCCTACGGGCTGGAGGCCTGGTGGCTGACCATCCGGGTGCCGCATTTCGTGCTGGCGCAACTCTTGGCGCTGATATCCGTGCTCGTCGTGCTTTGGCTGCTGCCGGGCTTGCGCATCCATTTCGTGCCGAGAAGATTGCGCTACCAGGCGGCGCACGCCAATGCGATGAAGCAGTTCCTGGCGCGCAACGTCCACCGCACGAGCGCCCGCACCGGCGTGCTCGTCTTCGTCTCCATCGCCGAGCGCTATGCCGAGGTCGTCGCCGACGCGGGGATCAATGCCAAGGTCGACCAGCAAGTCTGGGACGGCGTGGTGCGCGACCTGACCAAACACGCCGGCGACGACCGGCTGGCCGACGGCTTCGTCAAGGCGATCGATTCGGTCGGCGCGGTGCTCGCTGAACATTTCCCGGTCACCGAAGGCGACACCAACGAGCTCGACGATCACCTCGTCGAAATCTGACTAGAGCATGATGCCGAAAAGTGTGAAGCGGTTTTCGGGCGACATCATGCTCTATCTCTTGGATTTAGAGACGGATTCAGATTTCAGGTCGATTCGACCTGAAATCATCCGGCTCTAGGGGCTCGTCCGCCAACACGCCTTTCGCCTGTGCGAAAGCGTCGAAGGGTGGTGGGGGGACTCTTTGCAATCGGGCGAGGCGGGTTTATGGTTAACAAATCATGAACACGTTGACGATCGACATCCGGAAAGCCGACCCGCGCGACGCGAGCGCCATCGCCGAGGTGCATCAGCAGGCCTGGCGCGGCGCCTATTCCGGCATCATCCCGCACCGCACGCTGACCTCAATGATCAATCGCCGCGGCCCCGACTGGTGGGCGAACGCGATTCGCAAGGCGGCGACGGTGCTGGTTGTCGAGATCGGCGGCACGGTCGCCGGTTATGCCACGATCGGCAAGAACCGCGCCCGCGAGCTTCGGCAGCAGGGCGAAATCTATGAGCTTTACCTGCGCCCGGAATATCAGGGCATCGGGCTCGGCAGCCGGCTGTTCAAGGCGGCGAAGACCCGTCTCGCCGACCACGGCCTGCGCGGCCTCGTGGTGTGGGCGCTCGAAGACAATCACAACGCTCTGGCCTTCTATGCCGGCAATGGCGGCCGCGATGTCGCCGAGGGCGTCGAGGTCTTCGAGCACAAGGCACTGAAGAAGGTCGCTTTCGTCTGGGAATGACGGGCACCGCCTCCGTTGTTTTGATACGCGTCGTCCCCCCAAAGCAGCCGCGCACCGCTGGTCGACATGCAAGAGGTGGTTACAAGCGATCACAAAGTGTGTGCGGTTCCATTAGCGCCCCGCCCTATTCGACGCATTGCACCACGGCGCGTCCCCCGCTATCGGTCTTGGAAATCGAGAGAGGGATTTGCCATGCGTATCGAAGCCATAGCCACCGGAAAGAACCCGCCTGACGACGTCAACGTCATCATCGAGGTGCCGATCGGCGGCGAACCGATCAAGTACGAGATGGACAAGGAAGCCGGCACGCTGTTCGTCGACCGCTTCCTGCACACCTCGATGCGCTATCCCGGCAATTACGGCTTCGTGCCGCACACGCTGTCGGGCGACGGCGATCCGATCGACGTGCTGGTCTGCAACACGCGCGCGCTGGTGCCGGGCTGCGTCATCAATGTGCGGCCGATCGGCGTGCTGATCATGGAAGACAATGCCGGCCAGGACGAGAAGGTGATTGCCGTTCCGTCGCCGAAGCTGACGCTGCGCTACGAAAACGTCACCGAATACACCCACCTGCCCGAGATCACCCGCCAGCAGGTGCAGCACTTCTTCGAGCACTACAAGGATCTCGAGCCCGGCAAATGGGTCAAGATCGAGGGCTGGCACGATTCCAAATATGCCAAGAAGATGATCGTCGACGCGATCGCGCGGGCCAAGGCCGCCAAGTAAGGTTACCGCACGGCCTTCTCGCCGCCGGCCGCTGTGATGACGCCGACGATGATCAGCCCGGTCAGCACCAGCCGCACACCGGCACTGACGCCGAAGGTGTTGAGCATGGTGAGCAAAAGCACCAGGAACAGGCCGGCGCCCCAGACGCCGGGCACGTTCGCCTTGCCGCCGGCGACCGAGGTGCCGCCGATGACCACGACCGCGATCGAGGCCAGCAGATATTCGTTGCCGATGTCGACATTGGCGCCGCGGAAATAGCCGGCAAGCAGCGCCCCGTCGATGCCGCCCAGCGCGCCGCACAGCGTGTAGGTGAGAAAGCGGATGCGGCCGACATCGACGCCGGCGAGCCAGGCGGCACGAATGTTCTGGCCGATAGCCAGGACCGAGCGTCCGTAGATCATACGCTGCAGCGCCAGTGCGGCGCCGACGGTGAAGATCACCGTCAGCATCGCCAGCACCGGTATGCCCAGCGCCTGCCAGTTGGCGAAGTCGGCAAAGCCCGGCGGGGGCTTGATCTGCAAGCCGCGGCCGTAGCTGATGTCGACCGACTGGATGATGAAACTCGCCGACAGCGTCGCGATGATCGGCGGGATGCGCAGCGCCCAGATCAGCAGGTAGTTGATGGCGCCGATGGCCGCTCCGCAAGCAAGTGCTGCAAGCAGGCCGACGACGATCATGGCATCGTTGCCGCCCATTACCTTCATGGCGACAGCGCTGGCCAGCCCAATATTGGCCGGCAGCGACAGGTCGACATTGCCCGGTCCGAGGGTGATGACGAACATCTGGCCGATGCCGACGATGACGGTGAACACGGCAAGCGAAAGTGCCGCCGTGACCATGCCGCCGGCGCCGTACCCGCCGGTGAAGGCGATGGTCGCCAACCAGACGACGAGCGCGCCGACGAAGGACCAGATCCAGGGTTTTTCAAGCAGTGTCCGTACCGAGACCATGGCTCAACGTTCCCTGCGGCTGATCAGCACCCGCGCCGCTAGCACGATGATCAGGATGGCGCCGTTGGCGGCCACCTGCCAGTCCGGCGGGATGTGCATGAAGGTGAGCAGCGGCGAAGCCGCAAGAGCCAGTGTCAGCGCGCCGATGACGGCGCCGATCGGCGACACCCGGCCGCCGACGAACTCGCCGCCGCCGAGGATGACGCCGGCGATCGACAGCAGCGTGTAGCCATTGCCGATATTGGCGTCGGCCGAGGTGGTGATGCCGATCAGCGCCAAGCCGGAGAGCACGCCGAACAGCCCTGTCAGGGCGAAGAGCACGATCTTGGTGCGGAGCAGCGACCAGCCGGCGCGCCGAAGTGCCGCCGCATTGCCGCCCGAGCCGCGCAGGATCGCGCCATAGGAGGTGCGCATCAGGCCGAAATGCACCACGGCCGCGATCAGCAGCGCCGCCAGGATCGGAAACGGAATATAGGGCGGTTTGAAGGACACAATTGCCAGCAGCCAGTCCGGTGCCTTGCCGCCTGGCTTGGGCAGAACCAGGATTGCAAGCCCCTGCCAGACGAAGCTCATGCCGAGCGTCACCACGATCGACGGCAGGTTGCGCAGATAGATCAGCGCGCCGAGCAGCGCATAGACGCCGATAGAGCCCAGCAGCACGAGAATGCCGAGCAGCGGCGCATCCCTCAGCCAGGTCGCGGTAACGCAGCCGACAAAGCCGACGAACGTACCGATCGACAGGTCGAGCTCGTTGCCGGCGATAACGAACATCTGCGCGATCGTCGCCAGAGCGATCGGGATCGCCAGGTTGAGCATCAGGTTGAAGCCGAAATAGCTGATGGCGCGCGGGTTCAGCCAGGCGATCGCGATCAGCACCAGGGCAAGCGACAAGGCCGGCAACAGGCCGCGCAGTAGGCGCGCCCGGGCCGCGCTGCCGCGCGGTGCCGATTTCGGAAGCGTGCCGGGAGCGATCGCCGTCATCTCAGACCGCGTCGCCGAACGAGGACTGGATGATCTTTTCCTCCGTCAGTTCGTCGCGCCGCAGATTGGCGACGATCCGGCCGTTCTTGAAGACATAGACGTGGTCGCAGTTGTCGAGCTCTTCGGTCTCGGTGGTGTACCAGAGGAAGGTACGGCCCTTGGCGGCCTCCTCCCGCACGAGGTCGTAGACTTCCAGCTTGGTGCCAATATCGACGCCGCGCATCGGATCGTCCATCAGCACGATCCCGGCATCGGAGCCGAGCGCGCGAGCGAACAGTGCCTTCTGCTGGTTGCCGCCCGACAGCGAATAGATATTGTTGTTCATGTCCGGCGTGCGGATGCCGATTTTCTTCTTCCAGAATTCGGCGAGCTCCGCCTCGCGCTGCGGTGAAATCAGCAGGCCGTTGCGCAGGCGGGTCAGCGAGCGGATGCCGATGTTTTGCGCGATCGACCATTGCGCGAAGATGCCATCCGATTGGCGGTCGCCGGCAACCAGGGCCACAGGCGCGGTCACCTCGATGCCGGCTTTGGCGCGGGACGCGGCGGCGAAGATCGCCAGCAGCAGATCCGTCTGGCCGTGCCCGGCAAGCCCGGCCAGGCCGATGATCTCGCCCGCGCGGGCGACAAGTTCCTTGCCGTCCTGCTGGCGCGCCGGACGCGCCCGCACCCTGAGCGCACCAGGCTCGGTCTTACGGGTTTCGGCCATAGCCTTCTGGTGTCCTTCGGCGCCGCCCATTGCCGCGACCAGCTTGTCGCGGTCGAAGGCGCTTGCGGCATCGGCCGCGACGACCTTGCCGTCGCGCATCACCACGATCCGGTCGGCGTTCTGCAGCACCTCGCCCAGCACATGCGAGATCAGGATGCAGCTGCCGCCTGAAGCCACGAAGCGGCGCACAAAGGAAAGCAGCTGTCCCGCCGTATGCGCGTCGAGCGACGAGGTCGGCTCGTCGAGGATGACCAGATGCAGCGGCTCGCGGGTCAGCGTGAAGGCACGTGCCACCTCGACCATCTGCCTGCGGCCGATAGAGAGGTCGCCAGCTATGTCGTCGGCCGAAATGCCGTGGCCCGGAAAGATCTCGTCGAGCTTGGCGCGGATGAGGTCCGCCGCCCTGCGGCGCCAGCCGAAACCGGTGAGCGAGGGATGGTTGATGCGGGTGTTCTCGGCGATGCTGAGGTTGGGGCAGAGCGACAGTTCCTGAAAGACGCAGCGTATGCCGAGCGCGAGCGCGCGCGCCACGGAATAGCTCGCTTCCTGATTGCCGCGCACGGCGATCTGCCCGCCATCCGGTCGCAGCGTGCCGGCCACCATGTGCATCAGCGTCGACTTGCCGGCACCGTTGTGGCCGACCAGCCCGACGCATTCGCCGGCGCCGACATGGAAGTCGACGCCATTGAGGGCTCGAACGGCGCCGAAATGCTTCTCGGCGCCGTCCAGTCTGACAATGTCCGCAATAGCCTGGAGCATCCGCAACGATATCCGGTTGGCGATGCGGCTGGCAAATTTCGCGCCGCTATTGCTTGATGTTGGCCTTGATGGCCGCGATGGCGTCTTCCTGCGTGTATTCGTGGGTGGCGACGCCGCCCTCCTTGATTTTCGGCAGCGCGGCTTCGAAATCGTCCTGGGTGAAGGCGAGATAGGGCACCAAGAGATCGTGCGGGATGTCCTTGCGGCCGTCGAGCACCTGCTGCGCCACCCAGAAGGCGAGCGTCGACACGCCGGGCGCGATCGAGGCCGACCAGGTCTGATAGCCGTCCTTTTCCTTCTGCTCCTTCCACCACTTCAACTCGTCCTGCCGGTTGCCCATGATGATGGTCGGACGCGGCTTGCCGGCGGCGGCGAAGGCTTGCGCGGCGCCGTAGCCGTCACCGCCCTGGTCGACGATGCCGACGACATCCGGCAGCGACGGCAGGATGGTCGCCACCGCCTTCTGCGCCGTGGTCTGGTCCCAGTCGCCGGTGACCGAGCCGACGATCTTGAATTCGGGATGGGCAGCGACGCCTTCGAGGATGCCAGCATGGATGGCATCGTCGATCGAGGTGCCGGCCAGGCCGCGGATTTCCAGCAGGTTGCCGCCCTTGGGCTGGAACTTGGCCATCTGCTCGACTTCCTGCTTGCCCATGTCCTTGAAGTCGACGACGACGCGGTAGGCGCAGGGCTCGGTGACGGTGCCGTCGAAGGAGACGACGACTATGCCGGCATCGCAGGCCTGCTTGATGGCGCCGTTCAGCGCATCCGGCGAAGCGGCATTGATGACGATGGCATCATAACCCTGCAGGATCAGGTTCTGCACCTGCGCTGCCTGGGTCGGCACTTCCTTGTCTGCGGTGGTGAAGACGTCGGCTGCGGCAACGACTTTGTCGTCGACCGCTTTCTTGGTGACGATGCCGTAGCTGTCGAGCATCGCCTGGCGCCAGGAATTGCCGGCATAATTGTTTGAGAAGGCGATCTTCTTGCCGCTGGTGTCGGCCAGCGCGGTGCCCGAGGCGAGCATCGCCGCGAATGCACTCAGTACGAGCAGTTTCTTCATATGGCTTCCTCCCGAGGTTGCTGGTCTTAACGGATGGTCGTAGCGTGTATTCCTGTTTTTTATCTATTGTCAGACAAATTCATAGGAACCGCAAGCCGTCAACTGCAAAGCGCTGGTGCTGCTCGATCAACTTGCGGTGCGGCGATTGAAAAGACGGCGACTCCTGGTCTAGGTACGCGGCAAGGAGAGAATCTGATGGCAGTGACGCCGACCGTTGCTCAGGGCGCTCCGGGGATTCCGGCGCGCTGGACGTCAAGCGCCAAGAGCGGCGTCGGCACCGCGCTTTCGGCAAGAAGCCCGCTCTGGTTCACAATCAGCCACGGCATATTGAACGAAATCTATTACCCGCGCCTCGACGGCGCCTGCACGCGCGACCTGGGACTGATCGTCACCGGCCGCAGCGGCTATTTCTCCGAAGAGAAGCGCGACGCCGCGCATGCCATCGAACCATTCGAGGACGGTGTCCCCGGCTACCGACTGACCAACACCGCTGCTGATGGCGCATACCGGATCGAAAAGCGCATCGTTACGGATTCGAAACGACCGGTTCTGCTCCAGGAAACCAGCTTCACCGCCCTCAGGGGCCAGGCGGCCGATTATCGCGTCTACGCGCTGCTCGCGCCGCATCTCGTCAATGCCGGCATGGGCAACACCGCCTGGATCGGCGAGCACAAGGGGCAGCGCATCCTCTTTGCCACCGGACGCGGCGTCTCGCTCGCGCTCGCCTCCTCGTTGCCCTGGGGCGCCTGTTCGGCCGGCTATGTCGGCTTTTCCGATGGCTGGCAGCAGTTGCACAACAACGGCGCGCTCGATCCTTCCTGCCAGGCGGCGCAAGACGGCAATGTCGCGCTGACCGGCGAGATCGGCTTTTCGGCCGGCAAGACGGTTGCCTTGCTGGCGCTCGGCTTCGGCGCTTCGCCGCAAGAAGCTGCCGACCTCGCCCTGGCGAGCCTGAAACAAGGTTTCGAGGCCGCCGCGGAAACCTATGCCGAGCGCTGGCGGAAATTCCAGGCCGGGCTTGAAAACCTCGACCGCCATCCGGTTTCCGGTCTGAACACATACCGTGCCAGCACCGCGGTGCTGGCCTCGCATCTGTCGCTCGCCAGGCCCGGGGCCGCGGTTGCCAGCCTGTCGATTCCTTGGGGTTTCAACAAGGGCGATGACGATCTCGGCGGCTATCATCTGGTCTGGCCGCGCGACCTGGTCGAGACGGCGGGCGGTTTCCTGGCGGCCGGCGACTCCAGGCAGGCGCTGCAGATCCTCACCTATCTGCGCTCGATCCAGCAGCCGGACGGCCACTGGCCGCAAAACTGCTGGTCCGACGGCACCCCTTATTGGCCCGGCATCCAGATGGACGAATGCGCCTTTCCGCTGCTGCTTGCCGATGCCTTGCGCCGCGCCGGCCACCTACCGCGCGCCAAGCTGATCGACTTCCTGGCCATGATCGAGAACGCCGCCGCCTATGTCGTGCGCAACGGTCCAGTCACCGGCGAGGATCGCTGGGAAGAGGATGCCGGCTACAGCCCGTTCACGCTTGCCGTGGAGATCGCGGCTCTGCTCGCCGCCGCCGACATGCTGGACGACTGCGATAAAAATGAGCCGGCAAAATATCTGCGCGAGACCGCCGATTGCTGGAACGACCAGATCGAACGCTGGACCTATGTCAGCGGAACCGAACTCTGTGCCAGCGAAGGCCTCGACGGCTACTACGTGCGCATCGCGCCGCCCGACGGTGCAGGCGCTGCCTCGCCAAAGCACGGCTTCGTGCCGATCAAGAACCGGCCGCCCGGCGACACGGACAGACCAGCGCAAGCCATCATCAGCCCGGACGCCCTGGCGCTGGTCCGTTTTGGCCTGAGGGCAGCGGACGATCCGCGCATCGTGGATACGGTCAAAGCCATCGACGCGCTATTGCGCTGCGAGTTGCCGCAAGGCCCGCTCTGGTACCGCTACACCGGCGACGGCTATGGCGAGCATGAAGACGGATCGCCTTTCGACGGCACCGGACGGGGACGGCCGTGGCCGCTGCTCGCTGGCGAGCGCGCCCATTACGAGTTGGCCGCCGGCCGCAAGGACAGGGCGGCGCAGTTGCTTGAGACATTCGAACGCTCGGCGGGCGTGGGCGGCCTTCTGCCGGAACAGGTCTGGGATCGTCCCGACATGCCGGACCGCGAATTGCGGCTGGGCGCCCCTTCCGGCAGCGCCATGCCGCTGGTCTGGGCGCATGCCGAGCACATCAAGCTGTTGCGCTCGCTGCGCGACGGCGCTGTCTTCGACCTGCCGCCGCAAGGCGTCGCGCGCTATGTCAAGGGCAAGACGGTGTCGCCTTTCCGGATATGGCGCTTCAACGCCAAGATCCGCTCCATCCCCGCCGGCAAGGCGCTGCGCGTCGAGCTGTCGGCGCCCGGCGTCGTCCATTGGAGCAGCGACAAATGGCTGACGGTGCGCGACGACCATACCGCCGAGAACGCCTTCGGCGTTCATCTCGTCGATCTGCCGGTGGCCGGCCTGCAGCCTGGAAGCACCATCGTCTTCACTTTTTTCTGGCCCGAGGCGATGCGTTGGGAGAATGTCGACTTCAGCGTCGGCATCGACGTCCAATCGTGATCCGGTAGGGCCATTATACTTCTCCTTCCTCAAGCAATCGGGATGAAACCATGCAGATCGGGATGATGGGACTGGGCAGGATGGGCGCCAACATGGTGCGGCGCCTGATGCGCGACGGCCATGAATGCGTCGTCTACGACATCAATTCGGCAAGCGTCGCCGGCATGGTCAAGGACGGCGCCGTCGGCGCTGCCTCGCTGGAAGAATTCGTCGCCAAGCTCGCCAAGCCGCGCTGTGCCTGGCTGATGCTGCCGGCGGCGATCACCGGCAGGATCGTCGACCAGGTGGCGGCGCTGATGGAGCCGGGCGACATCATCATCGACGGCGGCAATTCCTACTATCACGACGCCGTCGACCAGGCGGCGAAGCTGGCGGTGAAGGGCATCAATTTCGTCGATGTCGGCACCAGCGGCGGCGTATGGGGCCTCGAGCGCGGCTACTGCCTGATGATCGGCGGCCCCGACGAGGCGGTGAGGCACCTCGATTCGGTTTTCGCCACGCTGGCGCCGGGCGCCGACCCCGGCGCCAATCCGCCCAAGGATGCCGGAACGGCGCCTTTCGGCTACCTGCATTGCGGCCCCAGCGGCGCCGGCCATTTCGTCAAGATGGTGCACAACGGCATCGAATATGGCGTCATGGCCGCTTACGCCGAGGGCATGAACATCTTGAAATCGGCCAACGCCGGCAAACGCGATCGGACGGCCGATGCGGAAACCAGCCCGCTGGAAAATCCGCAATATTATCAATTCGACATCAACCTGCCCGCCGTCGCCGAGGTCTGGCGGCATGGCAGCGTCATCGGCTCCTGGCTGCTCGATCTCACCGCCGGGGCGCTCAGTAACGATCCGACGCTTGCCCAGTTCGGCGGCCGCGTCTCCGATTCCGGTGAAGGCCGCTGGACGCTGAAGGCGGCGATCGACACCGGCGTCCCGGCGCCGGTGCTATCCTCGGCGCTGTTCGACCGCTTCTCCTCGCAGGGCGAATCCCAATTCGCCGACAAGCTGTTGTCCGCCATGCGCTATGCCTTCGGCGGCCATCTCGAAAAGAAGACCGGCGCGTGAGGGGAGAGAATCCATGAGCCAGGAGAGGTCCGACACGCTGGTGCTTTTCGGAGCGACCGGCGACCTTGCGCATAAGAAGATCTTCCCGGCGCTCTACCAGATGGTCGCCAAGGGGACGCTGACCGAGCCGGTGATCGGCGTCGCTTTCGACCCCTGGGATCTCCCGAAATTGACCGACCGCGCCCGCGACGGCATCATCAATACGCTGGGCGCCGTCGATGACGAGGTCTTCGCCAGGCTCGCTTCGCTGCTGCGCTATGTCAGCGGCGATTATCGCGATGGCGCCACCTTCGAGAAATTGAAGGCGGCGCTGGGTTCCGCGCAGCGGCCGCTGCACTACATGGCCGTGCCGCCGACGATGTTCGAGATCGTCGTCCAGGGTCTCGAACAATCCGGCACCGCGCATGGCGCGCGGCTGATGGTGGAAAAGCCGTTCGGCCACGATTTGCAGTCGGCCCGCTGGCTGAACCGTGTGCTGCACCTGGTGTTCGACGAGCAGTCGATCTTCCGCATCGACCACTATCTCGGCAAGGAAGCGATCCAGAACCTGCTCTATTTCCGCTTCGCCAACTCCTTCCTCGAGCCGATCTGGAACCGCAACTTCGTCGAGAGCGTGCAGATCACCATGGCCGAGGATTTCGGCGTCGAGGGCCGCGGCCGCTTCTATGACGAGGTCGGCTGCATCCGCGACGTCATCGAGAACCATCTTCTCAACATCCTTCTGCTTTTGGCCATGGAGCCGCCGGTTGGCCGCTCGGCCGACGACCTGATCGACGAGAAGGTTCAGGTGCTGCGCGCCATCCGCACGCTGAGCAAGGACGATGTCGTGCGCGGCCAGTTCGACGGCTATCTCGCCGAGCCGGGCGTGCGGCCGAACTCGCCGGTCGAGACCTTCGCCGCGGTGCGCTTCTTCGTCGACACCTGGCGCTGGCAGGACGTGCCCTTCTTCATCCGCGCCGGCAAGAACATGCCGGTGCATGCCACCGAGGTTATCGTGCGGCTGAAGCGGCCGCCGCTCGACGTCTTCGATCCGATCAAGCCGGGCGACGCCAATTACGTGCGTTTCCGCATCGATCCGCAGGTGGCGATCTCGATCGGCGCGCAGCGCAAGAGGGCCGGCGACGACATGGTCGGCGAGCAGGTGGAACTTACCGCGCTCGACGACTCCAAGGGCGACATGCCGCCCTATGAGCGGTTGATCGGCGACGCCATGAACGGCAACGGCCAGCTGTTCACGCGCCAGGACGCGGCGGAGCTTGCCTGGCGGATCGTCGGCCCGGTGCTCGGCGACACCACCACGCCGCAGACTTACGCGCCCAAGACCTGGGGGCCGGCCGATGCCATGAACGGCTTCGGTCCGCCCAACGGCTGGATCAATCCGACCAAGTAACTTTGCCGGGAGGACGGGATGGCGAAGGCAGCAAAAACGGCCGCGGCAAGCGGCGATCCGATCGTGCTCACCATCGATGTCGGCGGCTCGCATGTGAAGATCCTCACCAGTGCCGGCGGCGAGATGCGCCGCGCCGCTTCCGGGCCGAACCTGACCCCGGACCAGGTCGTTGCTTCGGTCAAGAAACTGGCCGAGGGCCTGACCTACGACGTGATCTCGATGGGTTATCCCGGCCCCGTGCGGGACAACAAGCCTTCGCTCGATCCCTTCAATCTCGGCAAGGGCTGGAACGGCTACGACTTCACCGCCGCTTTCGGCAAGCCGGTGAAGCTCGTCAACGATGCGCTGATGCAGGCGATCGGCAGCTATGACGGCGGCCGCATGCTGTTCCTCGGGCTTGGCACGGGCCTGGGCGCCGCCATGATCATCAAGAATGTCGGCCAGCCCATGGAACTTGCTCACCTTCCCTACAAAAAGGGCGCGAGTTTCGAGGATTATGTCGGCGAGCGCGGCCTGGAAAAGCACGGGAAGAAAAAATGGCGCAAATACGTTTTCGACGTCGTCGGCAGGCTTCGCGCCGCCTTGCAGCCGGACTATGTCGTGATTGGCGGCGGCAATGTCGACAAGCTCGATGAATTGCCTGAAAAATCCCGGCGCGGCGACAACACTCGCGCCTTCGAGGGTGGATTTCGACTATGGCGCGACAAGGCGCTGATCGTCTGATATTGTTACATTTCAGTATAGTTGTTCAAAACAGCGTGTAATGTCGCGACAGATCATTGCGTCGCGCAGGTTTGCCGACTAGGAATTCGCCGGCCTGCGGCTTTCCGGATTCGCAAACAACGCTCGCAGCGCCTTTGCACACCGCGAAACGTGATCGTTTTCGCCACCTGCGGCACAAATGGAGGGACTACGTGGACGAGGACACCAGCACAGCCAGGGACGTCGATCTGCTCGAGCTCACCGCTCACATCGTATCGGCTTATGTCGCGAAAAACCGCCTGCCAGCGTCGGGTCTGGGCGAGCTGATCGCCAGCGTCGCTTCCTCGATCGGCGGGCTCAGCCAGCCGGCGGAGCCGGCCGCGCCGCCGCCGACCCCCGCCGTCAATCCCAGGCGCTCGGTGACGCCGGACTACATCATCTGCCTCGAGGACGGGAAGAAGTTCAAATCGCTGAAGCGCCATATCGGCGTGCATTTCGGCCTGACGCCAGAGGCTTACCGAACCAAATGGGGCCTCCCCGTCGACTACCCGATGGTCGCTCCCAACTATGCGGCGTCGCGCTCGCAGCTCGCCAAGTCGATCGGACTTGGACGCAAGGCGGAACCGGTCAAGCCGGCCAGGGGCCGCAAGGCCAAGGCGACGGCCTGAAGACGGCATCTGCCTGCACCAATGATTTCGCGAAGCCTGCCGGGGAATCCGCCTTGGCAGGCTTCCTGCTTTTATGGCTTTGATTACACCAGACAGCCGGGGGAGCATGGCCATGAACTACGCCAGGATGGTGATCGAGAAAGAGGCGCCGGAGGAATACGGTTACGACCGCATCCGCTATAACCTCTCCGAGAGCTCGATCGCCGACCAGAAGCTCTCCGACATCGGTCTGACGCTGCCCGACCTCACCCTGTTCTATGGCGAGCATCGCGGCGACAAGGACTTGCGCGCGCTGATCGCGGCGCAGGACAAGGGCCTTTCTCCCGATGACGTGCTGGTGACCGCGGGGGCGGCCGGCGCGCTGTTCATCGTCGCCACCTCGCTGCTGTCGGCCAACGACCATCTCGTCGTCGTGCGGCCGAACTACGCCACCAACATCGAGACGCCGAAAGCGATCGGCTGCGCCATCTCCTATGTCGATCTTGATTTCGACCGGGGTTTTGCCATCGACATCGACCACGTGAAGGCACAAATGCGGCCAAACACGAAGCTGATCAGCGTCACCTGCCCGCACAACCCGACCGGCACGATGATGGCGCGCGCCGATCTCGAGGCGCTGATTGCCCTTGCCGAGAGACACCGCTGCCGCCTGCTGGTCGACGAAACCTACCGCGATCTCTGCTATGGCGAGCGCCTGCCCCCGGCGGCCTCGCTCAGCCCAAGCGCGATCAGCGTCTGTTCGCTGTCGAAGGCCTTTGGCATCCCAGGCATCCGCATCGGCTGGCTGGTGACCCGGGATCCGCAATTGCAGGAGACGTTCCTCGCCGCCAAGGAGCAGATCGGCATCTGCGGCAGCGTCATCGACGAGGCGATCGCCCGCGCCACGCTCGAGCGTCGCGAAGCCTTCCTGGCGGCGCTGCTGCCGGAGATGTCCAGGCGCCGCGACATCGTCCAGGCCTGGATCGACGACGAGAAGCTGGTCGACTGGGTGCGGCCGCAGGGCGGCGTCGTCGGTTTCCCGCGGCTCGAGGTCGATGCCGGCTTCGATCTGGACAGGTTCTACACCAGGCTGCTGGAGGAACACGGCACCTATGTCGGTCCCGGCCACTGGTTCGAGATGCCGAAGCGCTTCTTCCGCCTCGGCTTCGGCTGGCCGACGGAAGCGGCGCTGCGCGGTGGGCTGGCGGCCATCTCGGCCGCTTTGAGGGGGTGAACCCCTTGTCGGAGCAGAGAATTTCGATTTTCCTCGATTCAGCGCGGATTTTTTGCGCGCGCGGCATGACGAACTGAGCTAAAGGGTTGCGGCCGGACCAGCGCCCACCGTGGAAGTGCCCCGCCGGCCATTGTCACAACGGGGCCTCAGATCATGACCGTCGAAGCAACTTCACCTGACCAGCGCTACGCCGCGTTCCGCCATCGGCCGTTCCTCAGCTACTGGACGGCGCGCTTCCTCACCACTTTCGCCACCATGATCGTGTCGGTCGCCGTCGGCTGGCAGGTCTATGACCTGACCCGCGACCCGTTCGACCTCGGCATTGTCGGTATCGTCCAGTTCCTGCCCTCGCTGCTTCTGGTGCTGGTCACCGGTGTCGTTGCCGACCGCTTCGGCCGCCGGCTGATCATGACCTTGGCGACGCTGATCGAGGCCGGTTGCGCGTTGGTTCTGCTGCTTTTGACCCTGCGCATCCTGACCGGCCCGCTGCCGATCTTCGCCGTGCTGGCGATGTTCGGCATTGCCCGCGCCTTCTACGGACCGGCCTCGTCCTCGCTGTTCGCCAACCTGGTGCCGCAGGAGGATTTCGCCAACGCGATTGCTTGGAATTCGTCCGCCTGGCAGACGGCGACCATTGTCGGCCCGGTCGCCGGCGGCCTGCTCTACGGCGTCTCGGCCGAGGTGGCCTACGCCACCGCCGCCATTCTGATGCTGGCCGCGGCGGTGCTCGTCCTCACCATTCCCAAGCCGGGGCAGCGGACGGCCACCGACAAGCCGACGATGCAGACGCTGTTTGCCGGCTTCGGCTATATCTGGGGCGAGAAGATCGTGCTTGGCGCGATCTCGCTCGACCTGTTCGCCGTGCTCCTGTCGGGCGCCTCGGCGCTGCTACCGGTCTACGCGCGCGACATCCTGGAACTCGGACCGTGGGGGCTCGGCCTGCTGCGCTCCGCACCCGGCATCGGCGCCATCTGCGTCGCCGTCTGGCTCGCCGGCCACCCGATCCGCGACCATGCCGGCAGGATCATGCTGGGCTTCGTCGCCTTGTTCGGCGCCTTCACGGTGCTGTTCGGCCTCTCGACCATCACCTGGCTGTCGATCGTGGCGCTGGCTCTGCTCGGCGCCACCGACATGTTCAGCGTCTACATTCGCGAGACGCTGATCCAGCTTTGGACGCCCGACGAGGTGCGCGGCCGCGTCAACGCCGTCAACCAGGTCTTCGTCGGCGCCTCCAACGAGGTCGGCGAATTCCGCGCCGGCACCATGGCGGCGCTGATCGGCACGGTTCCTGCTGTGGTGGTCGGCGGCATCGGCGCCGTCGCGGTCGCCGGCCTGTGGGCCTATCTGTTCCCGGCGCTGCGGCGGGTCCGGCATCTGAACAGCCGCAACTGATTGGGCGCCGGACCTAACCCGCTGGAGAGGCGATCGGCCTTCGCCGACGACGACTGAGATGGGGCCGAGTGCGGACTGGCAGCTTGGGGCTGGGATACAAGAGAGCAGACATTCAGGTCGTCGCGAACATCGTCGTGACCTGACCCAAACGAGCCATTCCGGCAGGCAAGCTCTAATGTCTCGAATGTGGTGACTACGACATTGGTTACACCTCGCCGTATCAGCGGTCCATCAAACGTGCGGAAGAAGGGATTTGCTGGTGAGGTCGGTTTCCTTTCAGAACAACCAATACTATGATCCGCTGGGGCGAGGCCGACAATGGATCGCAAGCTTTCCGCGATTTTAGCCGCAGATGTAGTGGGCTATTCGGCTCTGATGGAGCGCGATGAGGCCGGTACATTCGAACGCCTTCGTGCCGGGCGCAAAGAACTGTTCGAACCCGAAATTGCTCGCCACCACGGCCATATCTTCAAGCTGATGGGCGATGGGATGCTGGCCGAATTCGGCAGTGTCGTCGATGCCGTCGAATGTGCAGTGTCGCTGCAACGCGGCCTGTCCGAGCGCAACGCCTCGCTTCCCGAAGCGGAACAGATTCAGGTGCGGATCGGGATCAACCTCGGCGAGGTGATCGTTGACGGCGACGACCGGTATGGCGATGGGGTCAACATCGCGGCCAGACTTCAGCAGTTGGCGGAGCCAGGCGGCATCTGCGTCTCGGGAAAAGTGGCCAAGGAGGTCGAGAGGAAGCTGGCGTTCACATTTGAGTCAATGGGCGAACAGAGGGTCAAGAATATCACCGAAACAGTTCGGGCCTATCGCGTACTGCTCAATCCAGCGGCAGCGGGCAAGGCCCTCCATGCTCCCCGCCAGCCGCGCGGCTGGCGTTTTCCGGCCGCGGCGGGAATTCTCGTCCTGGCTCTCGGCCTTGCAGCAGCATGGTGGCAGCGATGGGAGAGGCCTGCACAGCCTGCCGTTCCGACCGTCAGCGAGGCAGCCGACGCTCGGCCCTCGCTAGTCGTCCTGCCCTTCGACAATCTCAGCGACGACAAGGAACAAGAATATCTCGCCGACGGCTTCACTGAGGATCTGACGACCGCACTGGCGCGTGTGCCGGGTCTTTTCGTCTTCTCCCCCAACGCGGCCTCCGCTTACAAGGACAAGGACCCGAAGCCGGAGGAGATAGCGGCGGCATTGGGCGTCCGGTACCTGCTGAAAGGCTCGATTCGCCGCGTAGGCGACGACATGCGCATCAATGCGCAGCTAATCGATGGCGGGACTTCCAGACATCTCTGGGCGGAGCGTTTCGACGGCCGGTGGGCGGACGTATTCGCGCTGCAGGACAGGGTTGTCAGCAGCATCGCGGGTGCGCTCCAGCTCCGCCTGGTGAGCGGCGCGCCGGCTACCCGGGCCGGAGGCACCAGTAATCCCGAGGCCTATGAGGCCTATCTCAAGGGGATGGACATCTACAACCGTATCAACACGCCCGAGGAGTTTGCGCAGGCTGTGAAGTATTTCCAGCAAGCCGTGCAACTCGACCCCGATTTCGGCGCGGCGTACGCCCAGCTCGCCTGGGCCTATTGGGACGCGGATGTCGCTCGGGTCGTAGTAATGGGGCTTACGACCGACGTGGCCCAGGGCAAGATCTATGAAACCCTGGAAGCGGCGGCCAGGGATCCTTCGCCGGGCTACTATCAGCTCGTCGCCGAGTTGATGGTCCGCGAGCACGACTCGGACGACGCAGTTACCGTTCTTCTGAAGTCGGTGGCGCTCGATCCCAGCGATACTTGGAATTATCTCTCGCTGGCCAATGCTCTGAATTTCAACGGCAGGCCGAAGCAAGTGCTTAGCTATCTCGATGCGGCTGCGCGCGTCGACCCAAACTCGTGGATGGACTACAGGCGCTACCAAGCCGGACTGGCCGAGTTCGGCCAGGAGAAGTTTGAGGACGCGGTTCGCTCTATCGAGAAGATGGACCTTATATCGGCCGATCCACGGGCGAAATTTTATGCCCTGCAGGTCCTTATTTCGGCTTATGGGCATCTTGGGCGCACAGACCAGGCCGCGGCGGCTTTGGAAACGCTTAGGAAGGTTGTTGCGCGGAGATGGGAATGGGAGCCGAGCCAGTTGATGACCCAGGATTCCATGGTGTTCAAGAATACGGCCGATATCGAACGCCTTTTGGCCGGGCTGACCAAGGCAGGTGTGCCAGAGCTGTCGGCATTGGCAAAGGCAGGCATGAATCCGAAGGACCGGCTCACAGGGGCGGAAATAAAGTCTCTCATGTTCGGGCACGAAACGCGCGGAAAATTGGTAATGCCCACGTTCCTGCCGATGCAGCGCACAACCTCGGTCGACGGCGCCGTCAGCGAAACAGTTGGCCAGAGAACCCGCTCAGGAACCTCCTGGGTGCAAGGCAATTTCCTGTGCAATGCCTTTCCCAGAGAGCTGACAAGCTGTGGAGCAATTTATCGCAATGTGTTCAGGACGCCGGGGCGCGACGACGAATACAAGGCCGTTTACCGCTGGGACCAGTTCGAGTTTTCGGTCGTCAGGTGAACTCCCAAATGCCGCAAGGCCGTAAGTCTGCTTGCCGAGTAGACGCGACGTTGTTGGCATAACTGCAAACGTCGACAATTGGCGCTACAGCGACCAACAACTTCCCGCTGATAACGTCCGCTCTGAGGTAACGGCGAATTCCAACAGAGCGACCGCAGTTGGGCGCAGTCCCGACGTCAAGATGGCTAACCGCCAGACCGGCCGACCAGCGCGCTTGAGATCACCCGCGCGGGCTCTTCCACTCCGAAAAACTCACGCTAACGCCGCGCTGCCGAAAATAGGCCTGCATCAGCTTGCGACCGGAGCGGTTGTTCTGCGCCAACCTAGTCGGATCGAACACCGCCTGTTTTTTCCCCTCTCTCGTCAGCGCTGCCTTGAGTGTCGCAATATGGGCGTCGATGTCGGCATTGTCCGCTCGGAGTGAGGCATAGATATTTTCGGTCGCGTCGGCCACGGTGGGTTCGCTCACAGGTGTCGTCCTTCGATTGATTGGGCGGCGGCTTAGCACAGATTCGCGGCTCCGCCGATACCGACGAGACTGCCGCTCAGGGCAACGGCTTTTGTCCTATCCCACAGCCGGCCTGCCGAAGATCAGCTGTAGGAATTCGCCGAGCCAGCGCTTGAGGTGCAGGTCCCAGATCAGCCGTCCGCCGAGATGGTCGCGGCCGGGCTGCGCGCCGGGCAGTTCGAAGCGATGCGCGCCGCGCACCACCCAGCGCTGCATCATCGCGCGAGTCAGCTCGCCATGGAACTGGATGCCCCATGCGTTCTCGCCATAGCGGAAGGCCTGGTTGGGATAGGTTTCCGCCGTCGCCAGCAGCGTCGCTTCCTTCGGCAGCGAAAAGCCCTCGCGGTGGAACTGGTAGACCATCTCCGGCCAATGCAGCAATTTCCTGCCGGCGTCGGTCGCCTTGAGCGGATACCAGCCGATCTCGACCAGTCCCTCGCCATGGCCCTCGACCTTGCCGCCGAGATGGTTGGCGAGCATCTGCGCGCCGAGGCAGATGCCGAGAAAGGGGCGGTTCTCCCGGAGCGGGATTTCGAGCCAATCGGTCTCGCGGCGGACGAAATCGTCCTCGTCATTGGCGCTCATCGGGCCGCCGAAGATAACGGCGCCGGCATGATCGTCCAGCGTGCAGGGCAGCGCGTCGCCTAATGGCGGCCGGCGGATGTCGAGATCAAAACCCTCTTCCAGAAGCATATGGCCGACGCGGCCGGGGCTCGAAGTCTCCTGATGCAGCACGATCAGGATTTTTGGTCTCGGCCTCGGTCTGGGTGGCATGGGCCGGCGAATTCCTATTCGTCGCTCGACGTTCCGCGCGCGCCCGGCGCCTCGGCCGCGGCCTTGCGGCGCGCCTCGATACGGTCCCGGCGCTCGACGCCGATCAGTTCGGCGACCCGCCAGACGGTGTTGTCCTCGAGCTCGTCCAACTCGCCGTCCGCATAGACGATTTCCCACATCAGGCCGATGAAGGCCTTGCGCGCTTCCGCGTCGAGGTCGCGCTTGAGCACGCTGGTGAAGGCATAGAGGTCGATCGCCTCATTGTCGGCGCGCTCGCCGGCCGCGGCCAGCGCATCGAGCTCCTCGCCGCTCACCGAATAGGTCTCGGCCAGGATCTGCTTGAACCGCTCCCATTCGACATCCTGGCGCACGCCGTCGGCGTTCATCACATGGTAGAGCAGCGCCGAGGCCGCGACGCGCGGATCGTCGGGGCTCGGCTTGGCCTCGCCGCGGGCCGGCAGATCCCTCAGGAAGGACAATACACGCTCGAACATCGATACCTTTTCCCTGCCCGCCAAATCTCTGTCCGCCGAGTCTTCTCTGGCCGTCAAGTCCGGCCTCAAAACAAACGAAACCGGCGCGGCGATTTTTCCGCTTGCTCTTCCGGCGCGACGCCCGGATCGTCCGGCAAACGCGGCAACTCCGAACCCTGCTCAACGGCTTGCGCCTCGCCGGCCGCGTCGGCAACCGCCACATCCTTCTCGCCGCCATTCGCCGGCGCCGGCTTCTCGGCCGGGCCATCGGCGACGATGTCGATCGCCTTTGCCTCCGCCGCGGGAGCGGCGGCGATCACGGGCACCGGGAGATCCGCCTCGCTGTCGATCAGATGGCCAAGCCGCTCCATCGGCGCGCGCCAGGTGAAGGCGTCGAGCTTGCCGGTGACCGGCGACACCGGCGCCCAGCGCTCGGAGACGACGCCATCCGCCACCCAAGCCGGATCGCGCGGCGCACGCACCGCCTTCGACAGCAGCTGCCGCACCTTGCCCTGGTCGCCGGTCTCGGCCTCCTCGACATCGGCGAGCAGAAGGTAGGCGCCTTCGCGGCGGTCCATGCGGATCGCGGCTTCCGCTTCGCGGCGCGCGGTGGCGAAATCCCGCGCATCGAGCGCCGCGCGCGCCACGGCCATGGACGACTCGGCGTGGTTCTTCTTCAATTCCTGCAGCTTCTTCGCCCGGTTGAGCCGGTCGAGCACGGCATCGCCCGACCTTGCATGGGTGTAGAGTTCGGCGATGTCCGGATGCGGTTCGGCCTTCCAGGCAGTTTCCAGGATCTTGGAACCCTTGCGCACATCGCTTTGCCGGAAAACCATATCGGCGGCGATGACCGCCGCCGGCGCGAACTCGGGCGCCAGCTTGTTGGCTTCGATCGCCGCGGCGCGGGCCGCGGTCGGGTCGCTGTCGACCAGCGCCTGCGCCTTGGCGGTGAGCAGAACGGCGCGGCGGCGGTTGGCGGCATCGCGCTCGATCTGCTTTGTCGATTTCTGCGCCTCGACCAATTTCAGCGCGCCGTCCCAGTCGCCGCGCTCGGTCAGTTCCTCGAGCGTCGATTCCGCTGCCCAGGCAAGCTGCGGCGCCACGGCCGCCGCGCGGCCGGCATAGTGGCGCGCGGCGTTGCGGTCGCCGAGGCGCTCGGCCTCCAGATAAAGGCCGCGCAGGCCGAGCAGCCGCATCTCCGGGTCGTCGAGCATGCGCTCGAATTTCTCGCGCGCGCTTTCATGATCGCCCTCGAGCAGGGAGGCTTGCGCGTCGAGCAGGTTGATCAGCGGCTCCTGATCCGATCTGATCAGCTTCGCCGCTTCCTTGGTCTTCTTGCGCGCCAGCGCGCCGTCGCCGGCCCCGGCCGCGATCATGCCTGTCGACAGCGCCTGGTAGCCGCGGTCGCGGCGGCGCACCCGGAAATAGCGCGAGATCGTGTGGGGGCTGTTCCACAGCGACTTGATCAGCCACCAGACGATCATCACCGCGGCGACGACCGCCACGACCGCCACCGCCGCCACCATCAGCGAGACCTGGTATTGGTAGCCGTCGAAGGTGACGACCATGTCGCCCGGACGATCCGCCAGCCAGGCAAAGCCAAGTCCCAGCGCGAAGACCACGGCGAGGAAGACGAGGATGCGGATCATCGAGCGGTCCTCATGCCTTCATCGCACTGGCAACCAGCGCGTCGATCTGCTTTTCGACGTCGAGCCGTGCCTTCAGTTTGCCGGCAAAATCAGCGCCGGCGGCCTTTACGGCGTCCGGCAGCGTGTCGTATTCGCCGAGCGCCTTGGCGTAATCGCCCTGGTTGACCGCCACTTCCATGCGGGCGACGGTTTCCGGCGCTCCCTTGCCTTCGACGGCGCCGACCGGCCGCACCTGAACCAACGATTTCGCGCTCGACACCAGGCTCTGGAAGAAGCCGGCATTCTGGTCGACCGGGGTCGCCGCCTCGACCATGGCATTGGCGGCGGCATCGGCCTCCGAAGCGATGGTGGCGCGTGTCGGGACGCCTTTCTCGGCATAGGACCGCAGCGCCGAAAGTTCGGGCGCGTCCGGTGCGATGGCGGCGAAAGTATTGAGCTCGGTCGCGAACGGCGCGCCGCGATCGAGCGCTGCCTTCAGTGCCGAGGCGGCGATCGCCAGCGCGATCTTGGGCTGCGACGCCTGCGCCTCGACCTTGCCCGAGAGCTGCGCCACGGATTGCTCCAGCGCCGCCACCCGGCCGTCCTCGGCCTTGACCGCGTCGCCCGTCGATTTCGCCAGCGCGTCGAGCCCCGCAAGTTTCTCATTGAGCGGAGCGAGATCGACCGGGGCGGCATTGCCGGTCTTCTGCAGATTGGCAACGCTCGTCTCGATCTGGCCGACCTTGTCGCTCAGCGCCTTCAGCGCCGCGCCGTCGCCGCCTTGCCCGGCCGAGGATTTCAGCGCGGCCACATCGGCCTTGACCTGCTCTAGCGCCGACGAAAGCCCGTCGACCTTGGCGGAGGCGCCGGTATCGTCGCTTTCCTTCAGCGCCGCGACCTCGCTCTTCAACGAAGCGATCTCGCCATTGACGCCATCGAGCGATCCTCCGTTCGATCCCGGCGCGCCGAGCAGGCCGACCGCCTGCAGCAGGCCGCCGCCGGCAAGGGCGATCACGCCGCCGATGACGCCGGCGGCGATGGCGTTGACGCCGGCTTTGCGCGATGGCTGCGGCACGCGATCTTCGCTCCGTGTCTCGCTAGCCTTCGACGTCGAGGCGCTGGCGCCGGCCGCGGATGCGTCCTCGAAATTGTAGCCGAAACCCTGGGGCTGGCTCTTCGGCGCGTCGGACCCGCCGGGATACGGCGCCTCCGGCTCGTCCTTGCTGTGGGCTTCAGGCTTGTCGGCCCCTGCCCGCGAAGCATCGCTATGCTCCCACGGCTCGATATCGGCCTGCTCGGCATGGATCGGCTCTTCCGGAGCCTCCGGTTGCGAAGCGGCGACGGCTTCTTCCGCCTTTGCCTCGTCGGTCTGCCCGGCATTGGCCTCGGCCTTGGCGGCTTCCTCGTCGTTGATTCGAGAGACGGCGCCGGGCTCGAGTTCGATAGTGGCCGGCTCGCGCCGGGTTTTCGAATGTCGCATCTTCGGCGTCTTCACCATGCTTTGGGCTCCGCGAACTGACTTGAGGATGGTTCAAAGGGTCCAGGGGATGCTCTAGCACATCACCAAGCGGTGAAAAGGGGCGGTGTGATGACGCGGCTCAGCCGGGCAGCGACAAAAGCGCCAGCAGCGCCTCTTCCTCGGGTCGCGGTGCGATGCGGATCGATTGAGGAACAACCCCGTCCAGCGGCTTGGCGACACGCCCCGAAAGCGACAAGAATTGGGTCTTTTCAAAGACATGCCGCAGGGCTGGCCGTGCAACCAGGCCGACCAGCTCCATGCTTGCCTTGGCCGAATAAAGCAACACCGCCTCGACCGGCCGGCCCGACAGGCGGGCGAGCACGTCGGCATCGCGATAGTCGATTGCGGTCGTGTCGTAGGTCTCGATCGCCTGGACGCGCACGCCTGCCGCCGCCAGTCGCTGCTCGAACACCGGGAAGCGGACGCGGCCGCACAAATAGACGATTGCCTTGCCGGCAAGGCCACCGGCGATGGCCCCAGCCAGGGCTTCGGCGTCGCCCTGACCCGTCTGGACCGTGGAAAATCCGGCCGCACGGCAGGCCTCGGCCGTTCTCTTTCCCACCGCGTGGCAAGGCAGGCTCACAAGCGGTGCTATCAGCGCGCTCGACGCATGACGCACCGCATTGGCGCTGGTGACGGCGACCGCGACGGCATCGGCCGCGATGGTCGCCTCGACGGACAATGCGCTCGTTTCGGTCAAAGGCAGCAGGATCGGCTGAAATCCCAAGGCTTCGAGGCGTCGTGCCGTGCGCGACGCGCCAGGCTCCGGCCTCGTCACCAGGACGCGGACCATGTCAGGCCCAGCCGTCGAAAAATTTCGCGCCGGCCCGGGCGCGCACCGCCCGCGCGGCATCCGCGCCGATTTCCGCCGCGTAAGCGGCTTCGCCTTCCAGCCCGACCTCATGCGATTCCGTGCCGTCAGGCGAAATGATCAGGCCGGCGAAGGACAGTCTTTCGCCCGATACCGTCGCATGGCCGGCGATCGGCGTGCGGCACGAGCCGTCGAGCGCGGCGAGAAAGGCGCGTTCGCAGGCCAAGGCCTGGCCGGTCGGCACGTGATGGATCGCGTTAAGCATTCTCTCGACGTCGCGGTCACCGATGCGGGTTTCGATGCCGATCGCGCCCTGCCCCGGCGCCGGCGGGAAAGCGTCCAGCGGCATCAGGTCGGTGACGACATTTTCGAGCCCGAGCCGTTTCAGCCCGGCATAGGCGAGGATGGTGCCTTCGGCGACGCCCTCGTCCAGCTTGCGCAGCCTCGTCTGCACGTTGCCGCGGAAGATCACCACGTTGAGGTCCGGCCGCGTGCGGCGGATCAGCGCCTGGCGTCGCAGCGATGACGAGCCGACGATGGCTCCATGCGGCAGGTCGACGATCCGCTTCACCCTCTTGCCGATGAAAGCGTCGCGCGCGTCCTCGCGCGGCAGGAAGGTGGCAAGCTCCAGTCCCTCGGGGAGCACCGTCGGCATGTCCTTCGACGAATGCACGGCGATGTCGATGCGGCCGTCGAGCAGCGCCTCCTCGATCTCCTTGGTGAACAGGCCCTTGCCGCCGGCCTCCGACAGCGGCCGGTCCTGGATGCGGTCGCCGCTGGTCGAGATGGGCACCACTTCGAACGCATGCTCGGGCAAGCCATGCGCCTTCATCAGCCGCGCCCGCGTCTCATGTGCCTGGGCAAGCGCCAGCGGGCTGCCGCGTGTTCCGATTTTCAAAGTTTGCATGGCGCGCGGTCCGTGATAACCCCCGGCAGGCAAAGCCTGGCCGGCCTTGTCCTATATAGGAAAGACCGACGACACAATCTTCGAGGACAGCGACGAATTGATCCGCGTTCTGGGCATAGAGACGAGCTGCGACGAGACGGCGGCCAGCGTCGTGGCGCTGGATGGCGATTCCGCGCCCGAAATCCTGTCCAACGTGGTGCTGAGCCAGATCGAGGAACACGCCGCCTTTGGCGGCGTCGTGCCCGAGATTGCCGCGCGCGCCCATGTCGAGGCGCTGGACGGCATCGTTGAGGCGGCGCTTGGCGATTCGGCCGTCTCGCTAGATGAGATCGACGCCATCGCCGCGACCGCCGGGCCGGGCCTCGTCGGCGGTCTGATCGTCGGACTGATGACTGCCAAGGCGATCGCCGCCGCCGCGAACAAGCCGATGATTGCCATCAACCACCTCGAAGGCCACGCGCTCACCGCGCGGCTGACCGACGGTCTCGACTTTCCCTACCTTCTTCTGCTCGTCTCCGGTGGCCACACCCAGATCGTCGCGGTACGCGGCGTCGGCGATTACCAGCGATGGGCAACCACCATCGACGATGCGCTCGGCGAAGCCTTCGACAAGACGGCCAAGATGCTTGGCCTGCCCTATCCGGGCGGACCGAATGTCGAGAAGGTGGCGGCCAAGGGCGACGCGAGCCGCTTTGCCTTCCCGCGCCCGATGAAAGGCTCGGCGCAGCCGGATTTCTCCTTCTCGGGGCTGAAGACGGCGGTGCGGCAGGCTGCGACGGCAATCGCGCCGCTCAGCGACCGGGATGTCGCCGACATCTGCGCCTCCTTCCAGGCAGCGGTGGCCGACGCGCTGGGCGACCGCGTCGCGCGAGCGCTCGCCCGCTTCGGCCAGGAGTTCCCGGACCAGGCGAATCCGGCACTGGTCGTCGCCGGTGGCGTTGCCGCAAATCGCACGATCAAGGCAACGCTCGAAGCGCTCTGTTCCGAAGCCGGCTTTCAATTCGTCGCGCCGCCGCAAAAGCTTTGCACCGACAACGCGGCGATGATCGCCTGGGCTGGCATCGAGCGGCTGCGCGCCGGCATGGCGGGGGAGAATGGCGCCGACTTCGTCCCGCGCTCGCGCTGGCCGCTGGACAGTGTTTCTGCTCCTTTGGTCGGCTCCGGCCGGCGCGGTGCCAAGGCATGACCGGGAACGGCAAGAAGCCTGCGAGCGGATGGCGCGTCGCCGTGCTGGGCGGCGGCGCCTGGGGCACGGCGCTGGCGCTCGCCATGCTGCGTGCCGGCCATTTCGTACGGCTTTACGCGCGCGACGACGAGACCGTGGCCGCCATCGATCGCGGCGAGAACCCGCGCTACCTGCCCGGCATCGCGATCGAGCCGGGCATCGTCGCCACGAGCAATATTGGCGCCGCGCTCGGCGGCGCCGACTGCGTCCTGGCGGTGACGCCGGCACAGTCGCTGCGTGCGGTGCTTGCCTCAGCCGCTGGCCATGTGCCTCAAGGCGTCCCGCTGGTGCTTTGCGCCAAGGGCATCGAGCGCGACACAGGCGCCTTGCTGTCGACGATCGTCGCGGAAAGCCTGCCGAGCAATCCGGTGGCCGCGTTGTCCGGACCGAGCTTTGCCAGCGACGTCGCGCGCGGCCTGCCGACCGCCGTGGTGGTCGCCGCTCGCGAGGCGGAATTGGCGGCCGAGCTTGCCGTCCGCTTTTCGGCGCAGAACCTGCGCTGCTATTCCAGCGACGACCTGATTGGCGTCGAGATCGGCGGCGCGCTGAAGAACGTCTTTGCCATTGCCGCCGGCGCCGTCACCGGCGCCGGGCTCGGCGCCAGCGCCCAGGCCGCCATGGTGACGCGCGGCTTCGTCGAATTGCGCCGCATCGGCGCCGCCTTCGGCGCCCGGCCGGAGACGCTGATGGGGCTTTCCGGCCTCGGCGACCTGCTGCTTACCTGTTCCTCGGCGCAGTCGCGCAACTTCGCCTATGGCCTGGCGCTCGGCCAGGGCAAGCCGCTTGCCGGCATGCCCCTGGCCGAAGGCGTGCCGACGGCGGCCATTGCCGCCCGCATCGCCGCCGAGCGCCAGATCGAGGCGCCGATCATTTCCGCCGTCGCCGCCATCCTCGACGGCAAGGTGACCATCGGCCAGGCCGTGACCGCGCTGATGACGAGGCCGCTGAAAACCGAAACCGACATCTGAACCATCGGAGTTTCCAAGATGCTGTTTGCGTTGATTTGCAAGGACAAGCCGGGCAGCCTGCAGCTGCGTATCGACACGCGGCCGGCGCACGCGGCGTTCCTGGAGGGCCTGATCGGCGAAGGCAGGCTTGCCTTTGCGGGCCCCTTCCTCGACGCCGACGGCAAGCCCGACGGCAGCCTGGTGATGGTCGAGGCACCGGATATGGCCGGGGCGCAAGCTCTGGCCGCCGCCGATCCCTATGCCAGGGCCGGCCTGTTCGAAAGCGTCGAAATCCGGGCATGGAACTGGGTGTTCCAGAAGCCTGTCGGCGCATGATCGTTGGCTGCTCTCGCCGTTGGAACGGCGAGAGGGTAAGGGTAATGTCGACCGGGACACCGTGCGTGGCGCATCGATAATGGCAATGGGACAACTGATATGAACTACTGGCTGTTCAAGTCCGAACCCTCGGTCTTTTCCTTCGAGGCGCTGAAGGCCAAGGGCAAGGCCGGCACGCAGTGGGACGGCGTGCGCAACTATGCCGCGCGCAACAACATGAAGGCGATGCAGATCGGCGATCTCGGCTTCTTCTATCACTCCAATGAAGGCCTCGACATCGTCGGTATCGCCGAGGTCTGCGCCCTCGCCCATCCCGACACCACGACCGACGATCCGCGCTGGGAATGCGTCGACATCCGCGCGTTCAAGGACGTGCCGAAGCCGGTGACGCTGGAACAGGTCAAGGCCAACCCGAAGCTCGTCGAGATGGCGCTGGTCCGGCTCGGCCGGCTTTCCGTGCAGCCGGTGACGCCGGCCGAATGGAAAGAAGTCTGCCGCATGGCCGAGCTCAACCCGGCGCCGTGAAAAGGCTCACGCCCAAGACCGCGAAGAAATTCATCCTCGACAACACGGCGCTGATGGCGCCGCCGCATGTGCCGGAAGTGCTTCTGCATCTCGCCGACGAGGCGCATGACCTTTGGCTGCGCACCGAGGAGGAGCTGGCCGAGATCGGCCTGCCGCCGCCTTTCTGGGCTTTTGCCTGGGCCGGCGGCCAGGGCCTCGCCCGCTATGTGCTCGACCATCCCGCAACCGTGCGCGGCAGGCGCGTGCTCGATTTCGCCTCCGGCTCGGGCCTCGTGGCGATCGCGGCGATGAAGGCCGGCGCGGCCGAAGTGGTCGCCGCCGACATCGACCCGTTCTGCGCGACGGCAATCGCGCTCAATCTCGCGGCCAACGCCGTCGAAGCGCAATTCCGCGGCACGGACTGTGTCGGTTCCGACGATGGCTGGGACGTCGTGCTGGCCGGCGACGTCTTCTACGACAAGACATTCGCCGACAGGCTGCTGCCATGGTTCGCCAGCCTGCGGGCGCGCGGCGCCGAGATCCTCGTCGGCGATCCAGGTCGCGCCTACCTCCCCAGGACCGGGCTGGAATCGCTTGCCGTTTACCAGGTCCCGGTGACGCGCGTGCTGGAAGATGCCGAGGTCAAGCGAACGACTGTCTGGCGCCTTGCTTGACGGGATGAGCGAACAAGCGTTCCATCGCATTTCGAATTGGAGGGGAAAAGCATGGATTTTTCGGTCGTGAACTGGCTGGCGGTGATCGCCGCCGCGGTGATCGCATGGTTGTTCGGCGCTGCCTGGTACGTGGGCTTGAGCAAGCCCTGGCTGAAGGCGGCGAAGCTCGACCCGGCGACCATGAAGCGCTCGGCCGTCCCGTTCGTCGTCAGCTTCATCGCCGAGCTGATCATGGCGCTGGTCCTGACACTTGTGGTGGGCGCCATAACCGGCGGCGAGCCGAACCCGGTCGCGGGGCTGCTGTTCGGCTTTGTGCTCTGGCTCGGCTTCATCGCCACCACGCTGAGCGTCAACCATCGCTATGAAGGCTTCAGCTGGGCCTTGACGCTGATCGATGCCGGCCACTGGCTGGGCGTGATGCTGATCATCGGCGCCGTCATCGGCTGGTTCGGCGCACCGGCGGCGCCGGCGGGCTGATCATCCGGCCTTACGTCGGCGTCTTCGCCGCCTCATCGATAAGCCAGTCACGGAAGGCGACGATGCGGGCGTCGTCCTTCGCGGCTTCCGGATAGACCAGGAAATAGGCGAATTCCGGCGCAACCTTGATGCCGAGCTCGAAAGGCCGCACCAGGCGCCCTTGCGAAAGATCGTTGGCGACCATGGCGAAATCGGCAAGCGCCACCGCGTTGCCGTCGAGCGCCGCTTGCGTGGCATCGGTCGAGGACCCGAACACCAGCGTGCGGCTGTCGTCGAAATCGTCGACGCCGGCAGCCTGCATCCACATGCTCCAATTCGGCCAGGTCACGCCCTGCCGCGACCAGTCGATGTGGGCGAGCGTGTGATGGAAGAGATCGCGCGGCTCCCGCAGCGGCGGGCCTGACGCCAGCAGCGCCGGGCTGCACACCGGGATGATGATGTTATCAAACAGGCGATGGGAGTGAAGCCCGGGATATCTGCCCGTGCCGAAACGAATGCCGACATCGACATCGTCCAGGTCGAAATCCCTGAGGTCGTAGGTGATGTCGAAACGCAGCTCGATGCCCGGTTTTTGCTTGCGGAAATCGTCGACCCGCCGCATCAGCCATTTCGTCGCGAACTGCGCGTCGAGCGTTACCTTCAGCAGCGCCGTGCCGCGCGCCATCTTGCGGGCGCGGCTGACGGCGCGGTTGAGCAGGTCGAGCGCATCGACCGAGGCGTCGAGCAGGACGTTTCCTGCCTCCGTCAGTCGGATCGTGCGGCTGGTGCGCGTGAACAGCACGAGGTCGAGCTGGTCCTCGATCTCCTTGATCTGATGGCTGACGGCCGCCGGCGTCAGGCCGAGCTCGTCGGCGGCGCGGGTGAAGTTCAAATGCCGGGCCGCAGCCTCGAAGGTCCTCAACGCACGCGTTCCGGGCAGCAGGCGAGCCATTCGATCTCCAAATAGAACTTGATGATCAAGAAAGAACTACTCGTTTCCCGTTTGTTTTTCAATCCAGCATGATGGCTTTATCGAAACACCATAAAACCGGATTTGATATCCGGAGAACACGGATCGAGCCATGTCTGAGATCGTTTTGAAGTCTCACGCCACCCTGAAATCGTCCCTCCCGAAGCGGCTGCGCGCAGTGTTCGACTGGCTGCGTCAAGCCCGCGTCGCCGCGCGGCTCCCACTCGAGTCGGTCGAGGATCTTTCGGACAGCCAGTTGCGCGATATAGGCGGCGAGCGCCGCGACATCGCCAAGGCGATGGCTCGGGAGCTTAGCGAAATTGGACTGCTGGGTACGGGTTGGCAGCGGCACTGAGGCAGTAGGAAATAGGCGGCAGGCAGTGGGGAAGAGCACCTACTGCCTACTGCCTACTGCCTACTGCGTTACCGCACCACCTTCACCACCGTCCTATTTGACAACATCGGAAGCAGCCTCGCCATCGTACGCGCCGTCACCGCCACGCAGCCTTGCGTCGGCGTGAAGCCCGGCCGGGCCAGATGGAAGAAGATCGCGCTGCCGCGCCCGCGCCGGCGCGGCGCGATGTTCCAGTCGAGCACCAGACAGACATCGTAGAGCCGGTCGTCGCGCCGCATCCGCTCATGGCTCGCGCCATAGGGAATCTTCACCGCGCGATTGTAGTTGCGATCGTCCGGCACCTCGCACCAGCCGAGATCCGGGCCGATCGGGGCCATTGGCACCCTTGTCCTGCGCCCGCCCGGAAAATGATCGTTGCGGAAATAGCCCGACAGGACGCGCATCGACGCCAATGGCGTCGCGCCGTCCCCCTCATGCTTGTTGGCGGAGATGCCGCTGCGGCCCAGCGCGCAGGGAAACACCGCTCTGCCGGCCTGCAGGAACCCCTGCGCGGGATTGCCGGGGCGTGCGCGCACGACCAAAACACTCAAGGCTTTCGGCAAAAATGCGCGCGCCGCATTGCGACCGCGTTTTTTCTTGTATGATTGTTTCACGGAACAAATCACTGTGATCGGCTGTTGCCCCGGTGAGCTTCCGCATAAATGGGGGGAGGTCAACTGAATATTCATTTTAAAACAACGGATTGATCCATGACATCACGCACCATTCTGATCGTTGACGACGACGACGACCTGCGCGCCACCCTGGTCGAGCAGCTGGCGCTTTACGAGGAATTCGACGTCCAGCAGGAAGCGACCGCCGCGAAGGGCGTCGCAGCGGCGCGCGGCGGCGTTGTCGATCTGCTCATCATGGATGTCGGCCTGCCCGACATGGACGGCCGCGAGGCGGTGAAGATCCTGCGCAAGGGCGGCTACAAGGCGCCGATCATCATGCTGACCGGCCACGACACCGATTCCGACACGATCCTGGGTCTCGAGGCGGGCGCCAACGACTATGTGACGAAACCCTTCCGCTTCGCCGTGCTGCTTGCGCGCATCCGCGCCCAGCTTCGCCAGCACGAGCAGAGCGAGGATGCCACTTTTTCGGTCGGCCCCTATACGTTCAAGCCCAGCCAGAAGCTGCTGATCGATCCGCGCGGCGCAAAAGTACGGCTGACGGAGAAGGAAGCCTCGATCATCAAATACCTCTACCGCGCCGACCAGAAAGTGGTGACGCGCGACGTCCTCCTGGAAGAGGTATGGGGTTACAATTCCGGCGTCACCACGCACACGTTGGAGACCCATGTCTACCGGTTGCGGCAGAAGATCGAGCGCGATCCTTCCAATGCCGAAATTCTTGTGACAGAAAGCGGCGGCTACAAGCTGGTTCCTTAAACATTTCATGATCGAAATGAGCGGTCGGGGCGGGGCCGCTTCGGGTACGATCCTGGTGCTGGAGGGTGTGATGGATCGGCTCGATAGATGCCTCGCATGGTGTGCAGGGCTGCTAGTGTTGGAGCGTTTCTTGCGCGTCCTTTAAGAACGCGCCGCTCCAAAGGAGGGACTGGACTGACCGCTCGGGGACACAGCTAGGATGGCGCTGGATGACGACATCCGCATCCTGTCCGGTGTGAAGCTTTTCCAGGGCTTCACGCAGGAACAACTGCGCCTGCTCGCCTTCGGCGCCGAGACCACCTTCCTGCAGGCCGACCATAAGCTCTACCGCGAGGACGATATGGCAGATTCGGCCTACATCGTCGTCAGCGGGCGCATCGTGCTCTACCGCGAGCAGAATGGCGACCGCATCCCGATCAGCACGGTTGGCCCGGGCACCATGCTGAGCGAACTGGCGCTAATTGCCGACACCAACCGGCTGACCAGCGCCTCGGCCGCGATTGATTCGGAGGTGATCCGGCTCAGCCGCAAGATGTTTCGCCGCATCCTCGAGGAATATCCGGAGCTGGCGGTGCAGCTGCACGCGCGCATCCTGGAGGAATTCCAGCAGATGATTGCCCGTATCGAAGAGCTGGCGCCGCGGTTTTCGGGTTGAAGCGCAGGAGACGGCGAAGCGACGCGCGCAGACCCTAGATGACGACTGGAAAGGCAGGCGCCCTCTTCCTCCGCCAGCGCTTCAATCCAAATCAAACCGCGCAATCACCGGCACATGGTCTGACGGTTTTTCCCAGCCACGCGCTGCCTGCAGGATCTCGTAGCCGGCGAAATTCTGCACCAGATTGGCGGACGACCAGACATGGTCGAGGCGGCGGCCGCGGTTCGAGGCTTGCCAGTCCTTCGCGCGATAGCTCCACCAGGTGTAGAGTTTTTGGTCGGCCGGCACGTTGAGCCGCATCAGGTCGACCCAGCCGCCGGCCTTGCGCATCGCCTCGAAGTTTTGCGTCTCGACGGGCGTGTGGCTGACGACGTTGAGCAATTGCTTGTGCGACCAGACGTCATGCTCCTGCGGCGCGATGTTCAAATCGCCGACCAGGATCGATGCGGATGAACCGTCCTCGCTCGCCGGCACGCCGTTCATCTCATGGACGAAGTCGAGCTTGTGCCTGAACTTGCGGTTGATCTCGGGGTCCGGTTCGTCGCCGCCGGCCGGCACGTAGAAATTATGCACCAGCACCGACCTGCCGCCCGCGCGCACCCTGACCGACAGATGCCGGCTGTCGTCGATCTCGCAGAAACGCCGCTTCTCGACCAGCTCGATCGGGCGGCGGGCGACGGTGGCGACGCCGTGATAGCCCTTCTGGCCGTGGAACAGGATGTGTTCGTAGCCCGCTTTGCGGAAGGCCTTTTCCGGGAACAGCTCGTCGGGGACCTTGGTTTCCTGCAGGCACAGCACGTCGGGCGCGTGTTCCTTCAAAAGCCGCTCGACGATCGGCATGCGCAGGCGCACGGAGTTGATGTTCCAGGTGGCGATGGTGAAAGGCATTCAGGCGAGTGTCCGGGACGGCTAAGGTCGCCGAACTAGTGCCAGTGAGCGCGGGCGAAGACAAGCCGAAGCATGTCGCAGGCCTTCGAGATTGGCCAAAGTGTTCTCAACTTCGTCATTCCAGGGCGGAGCAAGGAGCGAAGCGACGCGCGCAGACCCTGGATCCATGCCGTGACGTGCGAGCGCTGCACGGTGCAGACCCCGGCACTGAACGCCGGCACAGGATAATGTCATTCTGCACCGTATCGTTCTTCGGCAAGCGGAACGGCATGGATCCCAGGGTCTGTGCTCCGCTTCGCCCTAGGAAGACGAAAGCTACTGATAGGCCCGCAAGTTGGCAATTTAGCGGGTCTTCGTGTTCAGCTCGCGGTTGGCCGTATAGTCGATGGCGAAAGTGTCGGCCGGGAAGCTGCCGCCTTCCTTGACGTTGAAGATCATCACCGTCGTGTCCTTGCCCTGCGCGTCGGTGATCGTCCACTGGCGCAGTTCGTAGGTCTTCGGATCGAACATCATGGTGATCATCGCATTGCCGAAGACCGACTTGTCCGAGAGCTTGATGGTGGTCAGGTCGTCCTCTTCCTTGATCGCCTTGACGCGGCCGCCGGAGAGATCGATCCGGTCGTCGAGCAGCAGTTTCAACGGCGTCTTCGACAGCGGGTAGAGGTCGGAGGTGTTGAGCTTCTTGTTGAGGATCACAACCGACTTGCCGTCGGAGATCACGCGGAAGTTCGAGGAGCCGTCATAGTTGAAGCGTATCTTGCCCGGGCGTTCGAGGAAGAACTTGCCGCCGGTCTGCTCGCCTTTCGGACCGAATTGCACGAACTCGCCGCTCATCGACTTCACCGAGGAGAAATGGTCGGCGATCTTCTGCGCCGCCGGCGGCACCGCGGCCTGCGCGGCGGCCACCAGCTGGTAGCCGGGCACGAGGTTGAGAGCGGCAGCGCCGCCAAGCATCAGGCCGAGGCCGAGGAGCTGGCGGCGGGTGAGGGCGAATTCGGTCTGGGTCTTCATGCCGGTCACTTCCTGTGATTCGTATGGTGGCAGTATTTGGACTCCCACTGGGGCCTAAGTTTGGCGGGTGCGCGACAGCTTCCTCGTATGTGAGCGGGCGACAGCCCGTCGCGCAAACGCGGCCAGACGATTTCCGCTTGGCTGCGGCTGCCAGCCGGAGCTGCCGGCCTAGAACTTATCCTCTTCGGTCGGCACCAGGATCTCACGTTTGCCGGCGTGGTTGGCTGGGCCGACAATGCCTTCCTTCTCCATCTTCTCGATGATCGAGGCGGCGCGGTTGTAGCCGATGCCGAGCCGGCGCTGGATGTAGCTGGTCGAAGCCTTGCCGTCGCGCAGCACCACCGCCACCGCTTGGTCGTAAGGGTCGTCGGAATCCTCGAAATTGCCACCGCCGCCCGAGCCGCCCCTGCCCGAGCCGCCGTCCTCGTCGTCGTCCTCGTCGTCCTCGGTGATGGCGTCGAGATATTCCGGCACGCCCTGCAGCTTCAGGTGCGCGACGATCCTCTCGACCTCGTCGTCGGAGACGAACGGGCCGTGCACGCGCTGGATGCGGCCGCCGCCGGCCATGTAGAGCATGTCGCCCATGCCGAGCAGCTGCTCGGCGCCCTGCTCGCCCAGGATCGTGCGGCTGTCGATCTTCGACGTCACCTGGAATGAGATGCGGGTCGGGAAATTGGCCTTGATGGTGCCGGTGATGACGTCGACCGACGGGCGTTGCGTGGCCATGATGACATGGATACCGGCCGCGCGCGCCATCTGCGCCAGGCGCTGCACCGCGCCCTCGATGTCCTTGCCGGCGACCATCATCAGATCGGCCATCTCGTCGATGATGACCACGATATAGGGCATCGGCTCGAGATCGAGATCCTCGGTTTCATAGATCGCCTCGCCGGTCTGGCGGTCGAAGCCGGTCTGCACCGTGCGCGAGATTTTTTCGCCCTTCTTCTCGGCCTGTTGGACGCGTGCGTTGAAACCGTCGATGTTGCGCACGCCGACCTTGGACATCTTGCGGTAGCGGTCCTCCATCTCGCGCACGGTCCATTTCAGCGCCACCACCGCCTTCTTCGGATCGGTGACGACCGGCGTCAGCAGATGCGGAATGCCGTCATAGACCGAAAGTTCGAGCATCTTCGGGTCGATCATGATGAGCCGGCATTCCTGCGGCGTCAGCCGGTAGAGCAGCGACAGGATCATGGTGTTGATGGCGACCGACTTGCCCGAGCCGGTGGTGCCGGCGACCAGCACGTGCGGCATCTTGGCGATGTCGACGATGACCGCCTCGCCATTGATGGTCTTGCCCAGCGCCAGCGCGAGCTTCGCCTTCGTCGTCTCGAAATCGCGGCTCGCCATGATCTCGCGCAGATAGACGGTCTCGCGCTTGGCGTTGGGCAGCTCGATGCCGATGGCATTGCGGCCCGGCACGACCGCGACACGGCAGGCGATCGCGCTCATCGAGCGGGCGATGTCGTCTGAAAGACCGATGACGCGCGAGGATTTGATGCCCGGCGCCGGCTCCAGCTCGTAGAGCGTGACCACGGGACCGGGGCGGACATGGATGATCTCGCCCTTGACGCCGAAATCCTCAAGCACGCCCTCGAGCAGGCGCGCGTTCTGCTCCAGCGCGTCCTTCGACAGACTTGGGTCTCTTGCGATGTTCTTCGGCTCGGACAGGAAATGCAGCGACGGCATCTCGAACGTGTCGGAGCCGATCAGCGAGGTCTGCGCCTCGCGCTGGACGCGCGCGCCGGGCACCGGGCGTGCCGCCGGTGCCGCGACGCGGGTCGCGGCGTCGGAGCGGAAATTCTGCACCCTGGCGGTCGGCCCGGCGCGCCGCTGGGCGGGCGCCTCGTCGTCGAAGTCGTCAAGGTCGACGTCCTCGTCCTCGTCGTCGCCGAAAATGTCCTCATCGACCGGGTCGACCGAGACGTTGCGGTCATTGACCATGGCGGCGAAGAATTCCGGCTCGACGCGGGCGCGGCCGCCGGGGCTCATCCGGGCCTCGGCGAACTCGGCCGATTCGACCCGCTCGGCAGCGCGCCGCCAGGCGCTCGCCTTCGGCTCCATCGGCGGTTCGAACTCGTCGCGCTCCTGCTTGCGGCGCACGGCGCGGCGATGCATCCACGCGCGGAACGATAGCCACCAATGGGTGATGGCGCCGAGCGCCAATATGCCTTCGTCGCCTTCGTCCTCATCCTCGTCGAACAGCATCTCGTCCTGTTCGCGCGGATCGGGCGCGGCGCGCTCCATGACGGCAAAGCCGTTCTTGCGGGCAATCAGCGCCGAGCCATAGGCAAACAGCCACAAGGCGGGCGCGACCAGGATGACCGCTATGACGCTGGCGAAAAGGCCCTTCGGATAGCCGCCGACCGCGATGCCGGGGATTTTCAGCACCATGTCGCCGAAGACGCCGCCAAGCCCGGTCGGCAACGGCCAGGTGTGGGGCGGCGTCACGCAGCCAGCGATGGCCGCGGCAGTGAGCGCGAAGCCGAACCAGGCAAAGCCGCGCTTCGGCAATTTGTCGACGCCGCGCGCGGAAAACAGCAGAAAGCCCCAGATCACCGCCGGCACCAGGCCGGCGACGGCGGCAAGGCCGAAGAACTGCATGGCGAGATCGGAGAACACCGCGCCGGCATAGCCCATGGCGTTGCTCACGACATTGCTGGTGGCGTGCGAGAAGCTCGGATCGGCAACGTTCCACGTGGCCAGCGCCGCAACGCCGAAGGCGGTGAACAGGAACAGACCGGCGCCGACCAGCCGCCCGACCTGGCGCCGCGCGAATGCCTGGATGCCGTGCCTTGTATCGGTCAGCGCGAGCGGTGCTGAAGCGCCTGAACGCATGCCTCTTCCCCGTGATCGTTGCCTGGCCGGGCGCATGGCGCACTCCGGCAGATTCGACCGCCAGACTATCGGGGGGAAGGTTAAGGCCGCATTAACCATGGCCTTTCACGGGCACGAAGGTGGCAGGTTTCGCAACCAGCCACCTTCTCCTGAATGACGAAACGATCAGGTCCATGCCGACCCGATCTTCGGCAAATCACTTGTGACCGGCATACATCATCAGATTGGCGCAGAACTCGGCGTGGGGCTTGCTCATCGCGGCATCCTGGCACTCCTTCATCATGGAGTCCTGCTTGTCCTTCGGCATCGAAGCCCAGGCGGCCTTGAAACCGGCCTCCGGCTTCATGGTCTTCATGCTGGAATCGGTGAAGAACGGAGCCATGTTGTCCGGCTCATCGAGAGCACCGGCAAGTGCAACGCCGCTGATCATCGAAAGAGCCATTGCTCCAAGGAAGATGTTCTTGACGTTCATCGGTTGGTTCCTTCCCTTTGGTGTTTACGAGCGCCGGAACGGCGGCCGCAATCCCAGTACGGAACCGCAAAGCCCGATGTTTCTTCCCACCGAGCCATCACGCCAAGGTGATCTTGCCGAAAAACGATTTCTCCGCTCGGCCGCCAACACGAACGGTTTTGCAAAAAAGGAGGCCCGGATCGCTCCGGGCCTCAAGGCGTGAGCCCCTTTCGAGAGCATCACGACGGGATCTTGGCGGTAAATACGGGCCGGCGGGAGGAGGATCCGCCGGCCCTTGGGGCATTCCGGGAAAGTGTGAAACTCGTCCGGAATTGCCACAGCAAGAGCAGAGCTGGCCTTACGGCACCACTTCGCCGTGCTGGGTAACGTCGAGACCCTCGACTTCTTCCTGGGTCGACGGACGCAGGCCAACCAGCGCCTTGACGATATAGAGGATCACGAAGGTTGCGATCGCCGTCCACAGGATGGTGAAGGCGATGCCGTAGAGCTGCTTGGCCACCGAGGCATCCTTGCCGAGGGCGTTGATCGCCGGATCGGCGAGCGCGCCGGTGAGCAGCGCGCCGACCACGCCGCCGACGCCATGGACGCCGAAGGCGTCGAGCGAGTCGTCATAGCCGAACGCATGCTTGAGCTTGACCGCCGAGAGGTAGCAGATGACGCCGGCGAGAATGCCGACGATGAAGGCGCCGGTCGGGTTGACGAAGCCGGAGGCCGGCGTCACGGCAACGAGGCCGGCGACGGCGCCCGAGATGACGCCGAGCACCGAAGGCTTCTTGGCGACGATCCATTCGGCGAACATCCAGGCCAGCGCCGCGGCGGCGGTGGCAACCTGCGTGTTCATCATCGCAGCGCCCGCGAGGCCGTCGGCTGCCAGTTCCGAACCGGCATTGAAGCCGAACCAGCCGACCCACAGCAGCGAGGCGCCGATCACCGAATAGACGAGGTTATGCGGCGCCATGTTGGTCGAGCCGTAGCCCTCGCGCTTGCCGAGCACCAGCGCGCAGACCAGGCCCGCGACACCGGCGTTGATGTGGACGACCGTGCCGCCGGCGAAGTCGAGCACGCCGGCTGTGCCGAGGAAGCCGCCGCCCCACACCCAATGCGCGATCGGCGCATAGACGAAGACCAGCCACAGCCCCATGAAGATCAGCAGCGCCGAGAACTTCATGCGCTCGGCAAAAGCGCCGGCGATCAGCGCCGGCGTGATGATGGCGAAGGTCATCTGGAACATCGAGAAGACGAATTCGGGAATGTTCGCCACGCCCGGCAGCCACAGCGTCGAGACGGTGATGCCGTGGTGGAAGAACCTCGAGAACCCGCCGATATAGCTGTTCATCGAGGCGGAATCATTGGTGGTGAAGGCGAGCGAATAGCCGAACATGAACCACAGCACCGTCACCAGGCAGGTAATGGCGAAGCTCTGCATGATGGTGGCGAGCACGTTCTTCTTGCGCACCATGCCGCCGTAGAACAGCGCCAGGCCGGGAATGGTCATCATCAGCACCAGCGCCGTCGAGGTCAGCATCCAGGCGGTGTTGCCGGTGTCCAGCACCGGGGTCGGCGCGGCGGGTGCGGCCGGCGCCGCCGCAGCGGCGGCCGGGGCCGCTTCCTGCGCGAAGGCGGCTACCGTGCCGAATACTGCTAGCGCGAGCGCGCCGAGCGCGACCGCGCGCCCCGTCGTCTTCAAGGTGGAAGGAATATTCATTGAACTCTCCGTTGGAATGGCTGGTCGCGGCTTAGAGCGCGTCGGTGTCTGTTTCGCCGGTACGGATGCGCACCGCCTGGTCGATGCCGAAGACGAAGATCTTGCCGTCGCCGATCTGCCCGGTCTTGGCCGCCGCGGTGATGGCTTCGACGGCCTTGTCGACCATGTCGGCCCCGACGGCGACCTCGATCTTGATCTTGGGCAGGAAGCTGACCGCGTATTCCGCGCCGCGATAGATTTCCGTGTGCCCTTTCTGACGCCCGTAGCCTTTGACTTCGGTGACGGTCAGGCCCTGGATGCCGACGGCCGTGAGCGCTTCGCGCACCTCGTCGAGCTTGAACGGCTTGATGATTGCCATCACGATCTTCATAAGGTTTCACCCTTTGCTGTTGCGGTCCCCCGCGTTTGCACACCTTCACCGATCCCGAGGAGCCGGAGAGTGCCCGACAGGATTCAAGCTCCGTGCCAATTGCCGAAGCAGCGTGTTAACCTATTGTAAACAAAGGGAACAGGCGGACAGCGCCCAACAATTGTGCGCAGGCGCGCCGAGCCACCAGATTAAAAAATAGGCAAAATTTCAGAAATGCCTACTTATTAGGCTCAAGCCGGAAGCCGGCTCAGCGTTTCAGCCGGATCAGGCCTTCCTGGGCCACGGAGGCGATCAAGGTCCCGTCGCGCGCGAACAGCGAGCCGCGGGTGAAGCCGCGCGAGCCTTGCGTGGACGGACTGTCCTGATTGTAGAGGATCCAGTCGTCCAGCGAATGGCTGCGGTGGAACCACATAGCGTGGTCGAGGCTGGCGGCCTGGATGTCGCGGTCGAAAATGGCGCGGCCATGTGCGAAGGTCGAGGTGTCGAGCAGCGTCATGTCGGAGAGGTAGGCGAGCACCGCCGCCTGAATGGCGCGGTTTTCCGGCACCGGGCCGGTGGTGCGTATCCAGATGTTCTGCTGCGGCTCGAGCTTCTCGCGGCTGGTATAGTGTTTGAGCATCACCGGCTTCATCTCGATCGGCCGGTCGCGCTCCCAGTAGCGCCTGATGCCCTCCGGCACCGCCTCGCCGAATTTTCCCAAGAGCTCGCGCTGCGACAGCAAAGTATCGGGCGCCGGCACGTCGCGCGGCATCGGCAGCTGATGTTCCAGCCCCACCTCGTCCTGCTGGAACGAAGCCTCCAGCGAGAAGATCGCCTGGCCATGCTGGATCGCCACGACCCGGCGCGTGGTGAAGGAGCCGCCATCGCGGATGCGGTCGACCTCGTAGACGATCGGCAGCTTGGTGTCGCCCGGCCGCATGAAATAGCCGTGCAGCGAATGCACGTGGCGTTCGGGCTCGACGGTGCGCTGGGCCGCGACCAGCGCCTGGGCGATCGTCTGGCCGCCGAACACGCGCTGCCAGTCGACCTTGGGGCTGCGACCACGATACAGATTGTGTTCGAGCTGCTCGAGGTCGAGAATGTCGAGGAGCTCGTCCATGGCCGCCGTCATGTTTGAAATCCTTCGAAGATGTGCCATGGCCGGTTTCGGACAGGACGTGCAGGCAGTCAAGGCCGCAAACGGCAGCCGGCCGAAGCCGCGAAAGGATGATGCCATGGTCGACCGCAAGCCGGATGGAGCAGGGGCCGATGGAAATCGCGAGGCCCCGCTCGACGTGCTCATCGCCGGCGCCGGCTATGTCGGCCTCACCACGGCCGTGTCGCTGAAGCAGGCGCGGCCTGGCCTCGCCATCGCCATCGTCGATGCCGCGCCTGCCGGCGTCTGGAAGCGCGACGGCCGCGCCTCGGCGATCGCTGCCGCCGCCAGCCGCATGCTGGAGCAGCTCGGCGTCTGGGAAGAGATCGCGCCACAGGCACAGGCGATCACCGAAATGATCATCACCGACTCGCGCGCCGCCGATCCGGTGCGGCCGGTGTTTTTGACCTTTGACGGCGAGATGGCGCCTGGCGAACCTTTCGCCCATATGGTGGCAAACCGGGAGCTCAACGGTGCCTTGCGCCGGCGCGCCGAAAAGCTCGGCATCGACATCATCGAAGGCATGGCGGTCAGCACCTTCGACACCAACGGCGCCGGCATCACCGTGCATCTGGCCGACGGCGCGACGCTGAAGGCGCGGCTGCTGGTCGCCGCCGACGGCGTCAACTCGAAGCTGCGCGACATGGCCGGCATCAAGACGGTCAAATGGGAATACGGCCAGTCCGGCATCGTCTGCACCGTGGCGCATGAGCGCCCGCACAATGGCCGCGCCGAGGAACATTTTTTGCCGGCCGGTCCCTTCGCCACGCTGCCGCTGAAGCCCGGCAAGGACGGGACCAATCGCTCCTCGATCGTCTGGGTCGAGCGCACGGAGGACGCCAAGGCGCTGGTCGAGGGCGACGAGTTTGTTTTCGAACACGATCTGGAGCAGCGCTTCGGCCTGAAGCTCGGCGAGATCCGCGTCGCCGACAAGCCGCGCGCCTGGCCGCTGGGCCTCACCCTTGCGCGCGCCTTCGTCGCGCCGCGCATCGCGCTTGCCGGCGATGCGGCCCACGGCATCCACCCGATCGCCGGCCAGGGCCTCAATCTCGGCTTCAAGGATGTCGCGGCCTTGGCCGAAGTCGTCGTCGAGGCCGACCGGCTCGGCCAGGACATCGGCGCGCTCGACGTGCTCGAGCGCTACCAGCAGTGGCGCCGCTTCGACACGCTGCAGATGGGCATCACCACCGACGTTCTCAACAGGTTGTTCTCCAACGACATCGGTCCGCTGCGCGCCGTTCGTGATGTGGGCCTTGGCCTCGTCGAGCGCATGCCCAGGCTGAAAGAGTTCTTTATCCGCCAGGCCTCGGGCTTGTCGGGCGACACCCCGCGGCTGCTCAAGGGCGAGGCGATCTAGAGCCTCGCAACTGGCCGAGGCCTACACGACCTCGTCATCCACGGGCGGAGCGGGAGCGAAGCGGACGCGAAGACCCGAGGATCCATTCCGTGACTTTAATCGTAGGGTGCTGCGAAGCAGAATTCTGGACCGCTGCAACGCTTACAGGTGACGGAATGGATTCTATGGTCCGCGCCCGCGTCGCTTCGCTCCTTGCTTCGTCATAGAATGACGACGCGAGAGGCGTTTCGGCCAATCACGAAGGCAGGTGATCCGGCCGCCGCAGCTTCGGCTCAGTTCACCTCGAATCCCAGCTTCTGCCGCAGCCTCAGCATCCGCTGGTCGGCTACCCTGAGGCTCTGCTCGCCGCCTTGAGCCACCCGGTTCAGCATCCTCAGCAGATCGTCCCGCTCATGCGGGTCGAGCCGCTCGCGCAGGAACGGCGCCAGCTTGTCGATGACGATCGTCGTGTCGTCGACCTGTGAGGCTGCCCATTTGGCGTAGACGACGGCCTCGTCGGTCTTCTTTCGACTGTCCGCGATCTGCGAGATCACCTCGCGAATGACCGCCTCGCGCTGCGGCAGGACCGGACCGTGCTCGGCAACGATCGCGGTGATCAGCGTCGCCGCCGCCACCACCGGATCGTCGATCGCGGTCAGCGGCGACAGCGCCGCCTGCTTGCGCAATTTCTTGCGGCGGATGTTGCCCTGAACGCGGCCAACGACGTCGGCAACCTCACGCGCGGCGTCGCTCATATATTTCAGCCGGTACCACCAGATGGCGGCCGCTCCGAGCAGGCCAAGGATAGCGATCAGGAAAGGCATGGCGAATTCCCCCGAAACCGCGGCGACGATAAGAGAAGCGCGGCTTTGCTTCAACACGCAACGGTTGCGGTGGCGAAGAAACACTGAAGATGTTTCCCGGGAGAGACAGCTTTGGCCGTGGCGCAATCACCTGGCCGCCGGTCATGATCCCGGTATGTCGTAGATCGCCCGGACCTCGACCGTGCCGAGTTCGGCCAGCGGAATGCCGTCGGCGATCGCCAGCGCCTCGTCGAGATCCGCCGCTTCGACCATGACGAAGCCGAGCAGCTGCTCCTTGGTCTCGGCGAAGGGCCCGTCGGTCACCAGGCGCTTGCCCTGGCGTCGCCGCAGCGATTTCGATGTCTTCACCGACTGCAGCGCCTGCGCGATGATCAGCTTGCCTTGCCGGTCGAGTTCCCGGTCATAGGCGAGCGAATCGGCGTCGAGCCGGGCCGCGCGTTCACGCGTCAGCGCATGAAGGTCCGTTTCCTCGCCATAGACCAGCAGGACATATTTCATTTCGAGCTCCCTTGTTCCGGCAGACGATAGGGTGAAGCGACAACGCTGTCAGCGCCGGCTCTGGCTGCCGCCACATGGTCGAGAAGCCATGCCGCAGCACTGACGATGGCGACCGCCGCGAGAAGCCGGCCGAAGCCGGAAGCCGGCGGGTCCAGCCAGAAATCTTCCTGTCGTTGTTCCTTGCGGCCCGGCCGCTTCCAGATTGCGAAAAACAGGTTGTCCATATTGACCTCCATCCGGCCGTATGGCCGCCCAAAGGACGGTCGAGGCCGACGGAAGTCGACATTTTTGCAAGGCGATTGTTTGCTGAATTTTTTCGCGAGCACAGCCGACGGCCGACACAATCGCTTCAAGCCATGGATGGCCTTCCGGCGCGCCCGCGCTATAGTTCGGGAGGCCGCCGGCGCCCGCCGGCGAGAACCCGACAGCAGGAGGACTTCATGGACCGCACCGCAAACGCCGTCTGGAAAGGCAATCTGAAGGAAGGCAAGGGCACGCTCGACACGCAGAGCGGCACCTTGAAGGGCACACCCTATTCCTTCAAGGCGCGCTTCGAGGACGAGAGCGGCAAATCCGGCACCAATCCCGAAGAGCTGATCGCGGCCGCGCATGCCGGCTGCTACGCCATGCAGCTGTCCCATTTCCTGGCCGAGAACGGCACGCCCGCGGCCGAGCTCGACGCCAAGGCGGTGGTGACCCTGGTGCCCGGCACCGGCATCACCGGCAGCGCCATCACCCTGGTCGGCAAGGTGCCGGGCATCGATGCGGCGAAGTTCAAGGAACTGGCCGAGAAGGCCAAGGCCGAATGCCCGGTGTCGAAAGCGCTCGGCGCCATCAAGGTGTCGCTGGATGCGAAATTGGGGTGATTGGTTTAGGAGGGCAGCGATCCTTCGCGCCCCCCTCTGGCCTGCCGGCCATCTCCCCCACTTGGGGGGAGATCAGATGTCGCGCCGGCTTTCGCCAATCATCGTTGTTAAAAGAAGAGCGCCAGCGCCGGAACTGCCAATCTCCCCCCTTGTGGGGGAGATGTCCGGCAGGACAGAGGGGGCGCTGTCCCGCCGATGTTTCCCCGCTAAGCGAGCTAGCCACCCAGCGCCTCGATCTTCGCGCGCAACGCGGTGACCTCTTCCTCGAGTGCCTTGACGCGCGCTTCGAGATCGGAATCCGACGATGATGGCGCCGGCTGCCAGCGAGCCGCTATCGCGGCCGCATCCACTTGCCCGCCCAGCAGATGCACATAGCGCTCCTCGCGCTGCCCAGGCGCGCGTTCGAGCAGTTGGATCAGCGGCGGCCGGCGGCCGATCATCAGATCGAGATTGTCGCGCAGCTCCTCGATCGAGGCGAAGCGGGCCATGCGCTCGGACCTCGCCAGCAATTCATGCGCCGTCTGGGCGCCGCGCAGGAGCAAGAGACCGATGACGGCAATCTGCGGCGTGGTCAGCGAAAAGCGCTGCGCCATCAAATGCTCGTAGCGCTCGACGCGCGAGGCGAAGGCCTGGCGCACCAGCCCTTTGTGCTCGAGCGAGCTCAGCGCCCGTCTGATCTCGGTCAGCTCCAGCACCATCACCGGCTCGCGCGCCGTCTTCTGGTTGGCGGCCTGATGCGCGCCGTTGAGCGTCAGCGGATAGACGTCCGGCGTCAGCTCCTTCTTTTCGATCAGCGAGCCGAGCACGCGCGCTTCGATGGCGGAGAGGATCGGAAGATCGGTCACGGGTGGTAATCCTTTCTGACGCAGGCGGGACAGCGCCCCCCTCTGTCCTGCCCGTCCTCCGCAGCAGCTGCGCTACAGCTGCGGAGGGTGGACCGGACATCTCCCCCACTTGGGGGGAGATCAGCAGCTTCGCCGACAGCGCCTCATCCTTCAACCTCGGAGATTGGCGAAGGCCGCGATGACAGCCAATCTCCCCACCCGTGGGGGAGATGCCCGGTAGGGCAGAGGGGGGCGCGAAGGACCACTGCCTGCGAGATTATTGCAAGCGAACCAGTCGAGCCTAAACCCGTCTTTCCACCAGCATCTTCTTGATTTCCGCGATCGCCTTGGCAGGGTTCAGTCCCTTCGGGCAGGTCTGCGCGCAGTTCATGATGGTGTGGCAGCGATAGAGCCGGAACGGGTCTTCAAGATTGTCGAGCCGTTCGCCCGTCGCCTCGTCACGGCTGTCGATCAGCCAGCGATAGGCCTGCAGCAGCGTGGCAGGGCCGAGGTAGCGGTCGCCGTTCCACCAGTAGCTCGGGCAGGACGTCGAGCAGCAGGCGCACAGGATGCATTCGTAGAGCCCGTCGAGCTTCTCGCGGTCCTCATGGCTCTGCAGCCATTCCTTCGCCGGCTCAGGCGAGACCGTCTTCAGCCAGGGCTCGATCGAAGCGTGCTGGGCATAGAAATTGGTCAGGTCGGGCACCAGGTCCTTGATCACCGGCATATGCGGCAGCGGGTAGATCTTCACCGCGCCCGAAATATCCTCGGCGCCCTTGGTGCAGGCCAGCGTGTTCGAGCCGTCGATGTTCATGGCGCAGGAGCCGCAAATGCCTTCGCGGCAGGAGCGGCGCAGTGTCAGCGTCGGGTCGATCTTGTTCTTGATCCACAAGAGCGCGTCGAGAACCATCGGCCCGCAATCGTCCATGTCGACGAAGTAGGTATCCATGCGCGGGTTCTCGTCATCGTCCGGCGACCAGCGGTAGATGCGGTATTCGCGCAGGTTCGTAGCACCCTCCGGCTTCGGCCAGGTCTTGCCTTGCTGGACCTTGGAATTCCTGGGGAGCGTGAGTTCGACCATTACCTGCGGTCCTTTCGGATGACGAGCTTCAGCCCGGACCAGATTTCATTCACGGCGGCGACCTTGACGTCGACCAGGTCGCGCTTCAGCGCCTCCGACCGGATGACGCCCTCGGTTACGTCGGTGGCGACCTTCGAGGCCTGCTTCGGCCAGGACACCCAGACCATGCCGTCGCGCTTGATCGCCGCCTCGATGCCGGCAAGGCCGTCCTCGATCTCTGCGCGCCGCCGGGTGAAGGCGTGCACGGCATCGTATTTTTGGCTGCCCGAGATCGCCAACCAGCTGGACAGCCGATCGACGCCGGCAAAGGACACGGCCTCTGTCAGCTCATTGAGTTCCGGCGGCAGCGCGATGAAGGCCGCGACCATGCCGTCCCTCAGGCCGAGCTTGGCCGGAAGGGGTGTGCCGGAATATCCCGCGGCCGCCGGCGCCATCGTCAATACACCCTGGCCTTCGGTGCGATCTTGGCCAGGCTGATCCCGCCGTCCTTCTCAGCCAGCAGCGGCTCGGTGTGCACCGGCCGGTAGGACAGTGTGACCTTGCCGTCCTCGCTGACGCGGGCCAGCGTGTGCTTGCGCCAGTTGGCGTCGTCGCGGGCCGAGAAATCTTCGCGGGCATGCGCGCCGCGGCTCTCCTTGCGCGCCTCGGCGCCGTAGACCGTTGTGATGGCGTTGACCATCAGGTTTTCGAGCTCCAGCGTCTCGACCAGATCGGAGTTCCAGATCATCGAGCGGTCGAAGACCTTGATGTCCTTGAGCTCGCCCCAGATTTGCGAGATGCGCTTGCAGCCGTTCTCGAGTGATTCCTGGGTGCGGAAGACCGCCGCGTCTTCCTGCATCGCGCGCTGCATCTTTTCGCGCAAGCTGGCCGTCGGCGTCGAGCCGTTGGCGTGACGGAGCTTGTCGAACCGGTCCATGATCTTGTCGACCGATTGCTGATTGGGCGAAGGGATCGCCGACTTGCGGTCGATGACCTGGCCGGCGCGCAGCGCCGCGGCGCGGCCGAACACGACGAGGTCGATGAGCGAATTCGAGCCCAGGCGGTTGGCGCCATGCACCGAGGCGCAGCCGGCCTCGCCCACCGCCATCAGGCCGGGCGACACGCGATCGGGATTCTCGGCGGTCGGATTGAGCGCCTCGCCCCAATAATTGGTCGGCACGCCGCCCATGTTGTAGTGCACCGTCGGCAGCACCGGGATCGGCTCCTTGGTGAGGTCGACGCCGGCAAAGATCTTGGCCGACTCCGAAATACCGGGCAGCCGCTCGTGCAGCACGGCCGGATCGAGATGGTCGAGATGCAGGAAGATGTGATCCTTGTTCTTGCCCACGCCGCGGCCCTCGCGGATTTCCAGCGTCATGCAGCGCGAGACCACGTCGCGCGAGGCAAGGTCCTTGGCCGACGGCGCGTAGCGCTCCATGAAGCGCTCGCCCTCGGAGTTGACGAGGTAGCCGCCCTCGCCGCGCGCGCCTTCGGTGATCAGGCAGCCGGCGCCATAGATGCCGGTCGGATGGAACTGCACGAACTCCATGTCCTGCAAAGGCAACCCGGCGCGGGCCGCCATGCCGCCGCCGTCGCCGGTACAGGTATGCGCCGACGTGGCGGAGAAATAGGAGCGGCCGTAGCCGCCGGTCGCCAGCACCACCATCTTGGCCGAGAAGCGGTGTATGGTTCCGTCGTCGAGGTTCCATGCCACCACGCCGGTGCAGGTGCCGTCAGGCTCCATGATCAGGTCGAGCGCGAAATACTCGATAAAGAACTGCGCGTTGTTCTTGAGCGACTGGCCATAGAGCGTGTGCAGGATGGCATGGCCGGTGCGGTCGGCCGCGGCGCAGGTGCGCTGCACCGGCGGACCGTCGCCATAGTTCATCATGTGGCCGCCGAAAGGCCGCTGGTAGATCTTGCCCTCTTCGGTACGCGAGAAAGGCACGCCGTAATGCTCGAGCTCGTAGACCGCCGCCGGCGCCTCGCGCACCATGTATTCCATGGCGTCGACATCGCCCAGCCAGTCCGAGCCCTTGACGGTGTCGTACATATGCCACTGCCAGGAATCCGGGCCCATGTTGGAGAGCGAGGCGGCGATGCCGCCTTGCGCGGCCACCGTGTGCGAGCGCGTCGGAAAAACCTTGGTGATGCAGGCGGTGCGCAGCCCCTGCTCGGCCATGCCGAGCGTGGCGCGCAGGCCGGCGCCGCCGGCGCCGACGATCACGACGTCGAATTTGTGGTCGACAAAGGTGTAGGCGGAAGCCGCGTTGGCGGTGTTTGCATTGGCCAAGACTTCAGCCTCCGAATGCCAGTTTGAGCAGGGCAAACAGCGAAGCTACGCCGACTGCCACCGCAAAGAAGATGTTGAGGGCGATGAGCGCCAGCTTCATGCCTTCGCCATGCACATAGTCCTCGATGATGACCTGCATGCCGAGCCGCATGTGGTAGAGGCCGGAAATCAGCACCAGCGCCAGCATCAGCGCCACGAAGGGATTGGCGAGCGCCGCCCGCACGTCCGTGTAGCCGTGGCCGTTGACGGCGATCAGGAAGCCGACGAAGAACAGGACCAGCGGGATGTTGGCGATCGCCGTCAGCCGCTGGCGCCAGAAATGCTGCGTGCCCTCGCGGGCCGAACCCAGGCCGCGCACCTTGCCGAGCGGCGTGCGCATATCGATGTCGTTGCCGCTCATACCAGGCCTCCCCGCGCCATGTAGCCGGCGATCCAGATCAGAAGGGTGAGCACGATCGAGCCGGCGAGCGTCGCCCAGGCGATCTTCGAGGCGGTGTGTTTTTCGAGCCCCGTTCCGGTGTCCCAGACGAGGTGGCGCAACCCGCCCAGCATGTGGTGCATCAGTGCCCAGGTATAGCCGAACAGAACCAGCCGGCCGAGCCAGGAGCCGAAGGCCCAGTTGACCCAGTCGAAAGCGGCCTGCGAGGTCGAAGCGGCGATCAGCCATGCCGCCACCAGCAGCGTGCCGAAATAAAGCGCGCCGCCGGTGATGCGATGAATGATCGACATCGTCATGGTGATCGGCGGCCGGTAGACCGTCAGATGCGGCGAGAGCGGCCGCTCACGTCTGGCAACTGCGCGGGTGGCTGGTGACTTGCTCATGGCTCCCCCAGTTCGGCATCCTGGAGCCGCGACCGAGCGCGGCTTTTTCCCCGCTCATATATGGCTCCGGACAGCCGGTTTCTAATGCTCTTTTTGCACCGCGTCAAAGCCGGAAAATCGTTTTGGAAAAGTCATTTAGTCTGACAAATTGGCGGCTTCTTGCTTCAATCGATTAGCGGCTGTTTCGAAGCCGGCGCAGAGTTCGCTGCAGTGCAATAAACAGCGCTACCTTTTGCAGGTCTGCGGGGTGGATCCCCTCTTCATCACCAGCGCTTCGCGACCGTCGATCACGATTGCGTCATGTGTCGCCGCTTCCTGGTAGCGGCTGCTCTGATTGGCGGGCGAGGCCGCAAACTCCTCGGTCGTGCCATCCGGCCGGACCACGCGCAGCGACGAGCCAAGATTCTGGATAGTGATCATGCCGCCATTGCCGCATCTGTAGGTGGCCGTGCCGACGCCGGATCGCGGCACGGTAAGGTCGGTGATGATCTTGGTTGCGGGTGGCGCAGGCGCTGCGGGAGTCTTGGCAGTTTTTGTCGGAGACATTGTTGGTACGGGCGGCGCGGTGGGTGCAGTGGACTGCTGGACTGGCGCAGGCGAGATCGCAGGCGGCGCGGCATTCGCCGCCTTCGGCGCGTTGTCCTGCGACACACAGGCCGCAGCCGCAAGAAGCAGCGGGATGGTGATCGACACCCGAACCGTGTGGCCAAAGCTCATACGCTGCCCCTTTCGTGCGCGGCACGCTACAGCAATTCCAGGAAAAGTGTGAAACGGTTTTCGGCCCGGAATTGCATCAAAACAAAGAGATAGGTGGTCGCCGTTTCCGTGAAGCGGCGGACCGCTGTAGCCATGCGCCGGCGCAAGATCAACTTCACCCGGAGTCAGCCCGGCTCCACGACCGCCCCGCCGCCAGAGAACCCGGCTCTCGAAAATTAACCATGTTCCTTAACAAGCGGCACCGAAACCGCGCCGCCTCTTAACAAAGGTTAAGAAAGAGTTAATTTCTGATTCGAACCCGTTTCGGGCGCGATCTCTCGCGCCGACAAAGGAGAGCGACATGCGTTCGAAATCAGTGCGGGCGAGCTTCGCGGCCGTCACGTTGGCGGCGCTCGCCACCGCGATCGCCATGCCAGCCGAAGCCGGCTTGCGCCATCATGACCGCGTCTATGCAGATTCCTTCGGCAATCTCGTCATCGACAGCGCCGCCGGCTACAAGCGCATCATCGTCGGCGAGGGCAAGCTCGCGAAAAAACTTTCCGAATACACCGGTGCCGAACAGCCCGATGTGATCTATGATTCGGACGATGCCGGCGCGCCCGGCTGCTACCAGCCGCCGGTGCTGGTGAAGGGCCGTTCCTATATGTACGGGCTTTCCGATGGCGAGATGCCCAATCTCAGCCCTTGCCGTTGAGCGCCGTCGCCATGCGCCGCGCCTGATAACGCGGACGCAGTCGCGGCCGGCATTGTTGGCTTCGTAGAGCGGCGGCGCGCCGCAAAAGGCCGGCAAAGCCTAGTCCGCGACCGCCGCAGCCTTCTGTCCGCCGCAGCATTCTGTCCGTAGACATGCCTCAGCCGGTGAGCGGCTCGGCAACGACCGCGGTCTCGGGCCGCTCGTAAGAGAGACGGACGCTGTCGCGGCCGTTCTTCTTGGCCTTGTAGAGCGCCTCGTCGGCGCGTCGCATCAACGGCATCAGCCCTTCCTTGCCGGTGCGGGCGGCGACGCCGAAGCTCGCCGTGACCCTGGTGCCGGGCGGTAGGCCGTCGATCGCGCCTGTCGAATAGAAAGTGCGGATCGCTTCGGCAAAGAGCCTTGCCGAAGCAAGATCGCTGATCGGCAGAAGCACGGCGAATTCTTCGCCGCCGATGCGGCCCGCGGCCCCGCGCGCGCCGGTGGCGGAACGCAGCTTGGCGGCGAAATCGGCAATAACCCGGTCGCCTGCCTCATGCCCGTGCCGGTCGTTCAGCGCCTTGAAGTGATCGAGGTCCGCCAGCACCAGGGCGACCGGAAATCCGGCCTTGCCGCACTGATCGAGCAAAAGCGTCGCCCGCTCCTCGAAGCCGCGGCGGTTGAGGATGCCCGAGAGCGGATCGGTATGGGTCTCCGCCTTCAGTGCCCGCATCACATCGAGCGCCGCGGCCGTGAACAGGCAAAGCGCGATGAGCAGCGACATGAGCGCATGCGAGAGCAGCGCCGTCGTCCAATAGGACGAGCCGTAGAAGCCGTCATAGGTCGGGAACGGCCCATGCGCGATGACGACGATCAGGGTGCGAACGATGAAGTTCAATCCCGAAAGCAGCGACAGCACGAAAAGGATCTTTTCGGTCGGACCGTTGCTGCGCACCGTTCTCAGCTCGGCCGCGACCAGCAGGCTGAGCGCGCCGAAGCCGAAATTCATCCCAAGCACGCGCCAAGTAAGGTCCGGCTGGACGAACATGAACCACATAAACGTGGCAAGCCCGCCGCCGGTCGCGACAAAGATGCCGACATAAGGCACGCGCCGCCCATGGCGAGCGACGACCGCGCCTGAAAGACAGCAGGCCGCTATCGTGAAGCAGACGTTGGAAATCAGCTTGGTCAGCACCACGCCGACCGGGAGCGTGAAATATTGCAGCAGGAAGCCCGGAGCCGACAGGCAGTAGCTCGCGGCCAGCACAGCCAGATACGGGCGATGGCGCTGATGAAACCACAGCACGGCAAACGCAGCGCCGAGCGCCAGCGCTATCGTTGGATTGAGCAGCGCTATGAGCAGACCGGTGTCCAAACGACTGCGACTTTCCCCTACTTACCCAAGGGGAAATACTAAGACGCAAGCCCAAACAAGCGGTTAAGCGCTGCCCGGTTTCCGTTGCATCAGCGAGAGCAATTCCAGGAAAAGTGTGTGCGGTTTTCCGTCCGGAATTGCGTCAAAACAAAGAGATAGAACGGTTCGCCGTTTCCGTGAAACGGTGAAACGCTCTAGCGGAACCGGCGCGCGCGAACGACGTTGTCCGGCCAAACAGGAGACGCCAATCAGGAGACAATTCTGATGGCCGACACGATCACTTTGACGGATCACGATGAAATCCGCTCCTGGGCGGCGGCGCGCGCCGGCTTTCCGGCGATCGTCGACGTGTCGCCCGCGGCCGGAACCCAACCCATGCTGCGCCTGGTTTTTGGCCAGAACGCCTATGAGGACACCGACCGCCCCGAGCGTACGATCAACGCCGGCGGTTACGACCTTGTGGAGTGGGACGAGTGGTTCAAGATCTTCGACGAGCGCAAGCTGGCCTTGGTCGTCGCCGTCGACGAGCCCGGCCGGCGCGAGGAATTCCACGAGATTATTCGCCGCAGCTGAGCGCGGCAGGCAAAAGGCCCGGATCGCGCCGCGATCCGGGCCTTTTCATCTGAAGCCGGCGACTATTTCCAGTCGCGGATGTCGACGAAGTGACCGGCGATCGCGGCCGCCGCCGCCATGGCCGGCGACACCAGATGGGTGCGGCCCTTGAAACCCTGCCGGCCCTCGAAATTGCGGTTCGAGGTCGAGGCGCAGCGCTCATGCGGCTTCAGCCGGTCGTCGTTCATGGCCAGGCACATCGAGCAGCCCGGCTCGCGCCAGTCGAAACCGGCGGCGACGAAGATCTTGTCGAGGCCTTCGGCTTCCGCCTGCTCCTTGACCAGGCCGGAGCCCGGCACGATCATGGCGTTGACGCGCGGATTGACCTTCTTGCCCTCGACCACCTTGGCGGCGGCGCGCAGATCCTCGATGCGGCCATTGGTGCAGGAGCCGATGAACACGCGGTCGAGTTCGATGTCGGTGATCTTGGTTCCCGGGGTCAGGCCCATATAGTCGAGCGCGCGGATCTTCGAGGTGCGCTTGTTCTCGTCCGCAATCTCTTCCGGATTGGGCACGATGCCCTGCACCGAGACGACATCCTCGGGCGAGGAGCCCCAGGAGACGATCGGCGGCAGTTTTTGCGCGTCGAGCACGACGACCTTGTCGAAATGCGCGCCTTCGTCCGACTGCAGCGTCTTCCAATAGGCAAGGGCGGCATCCCATGCCGCGCCTTTCGGCGCCCGCGGCTTGTCCTTGACATAGGCGAAGGTCGTCTCGTCCGGCGCGATCAGGCCGGCGCGGGCGCCACCCTCGATCGACATGTTGCAGATCGTCATGCGGCCTTCCATCGACAGCGAGCGGATCGCTTCGCCGGCATATTCGATGACATAGCCCGTGCCGCCGGCGGTGCCGATCTCGCCGATGATGGCGAGGATGATGTCCTTGGCGGTGACGCCTTCCGGCAACTGGCCGTCGACGCGCACCAGCATGTTCTTGGCCTTACGCTGGATCAGCGTCTGGGTGGCGAGCACATGCTCGACCTCGGACGTGCCTATGCCATGTGCCAATGCTCCAAAGGCACCGTGCGTGGAGGTGTGGCTGTCGCCGCAGACGATGGTCATGCCGGGCAGCGTGAAGCCCTGCTCGGGCCCGATGATGTGGACGATGCCCTGGCGGATATCGTTCTCGGAATAATATTCGATGCCGAAATCCTTGGCGTTCCTGGCCAGCGCCTCGACCTGGATGCGGCTTTCCTCGTTCTTGATGCCGAACTTGCGCTCGGGCGAGGTCGGCACGTTGTGGTCGACCACGGCCAGCGTCTTTTCCGGATGCCGGACCTTGCGGCCGCTCATGCGCAGGCCTTCGAAGGCCTGCGGGCTGGTGACTTCGTGGACAAGGTGCCGGTCGATATAGAGCAGGCAGGTGCCGTCGTCCTGGCGGTCGACCGTGTGGTCGTCGAAGATCTTGTCGTAGAGGGTGCGCGGTGCGCTCATGTGCGTAAATCCGTCGATATGAGAATGGCAAAGGACGCCGGCAGTCCGGCGCGACGACTGCGATCAGTCGGCTCAGCTAAGTCGGCTGGTGAGCGCGCCGCAGACGCGCGCGGAGAAACGCGACGGCAGGCGCTTTCTGTCCTGCAGCACGAAACCTTTATAGGCCGGATCGCTGAAAAGCTTTTCCATGCCGGGGTAGATAGCAATGTTTTGGCTTTTCGGCAATTAGCGCGACTTCCCCTTCTCCCCTTGTGGGAGAAGGGGAACTCGCGCCTCACACCACCTCGAACACGAACGTCTTCACAAGCGCTTCCGGATCGCCGATCGCGTAGCAGCGGAACCATGGGCTCTGCTCGGTCAAGCGCCATTTTCTCGCCTGCGTCAGCTCGTCGAACACCGCCTGGAACCCGCCGCGCTCGAACACCTGGTCGCGCACGGTGAAGATGGCGTGGCCGCCACTTCGGGTGATGCGCACCAGTTCGTGCAGGCCGGACGCCGGCGCGTGGCCGATGGTGAAGACGCCGGTCGAGAAGAAGGCGCGGAAATGCCGGTCGGGCCAGGGCAGCGGGCCGCCGAGCATCGCCTTCTTCAGCTCGCCATAGGCCGGCTTGTTGTCGGCCTGGCGGCTGCCGGCAAGCTTCAGCATGTCGTCGGAAAGATCGAGCCCGGCGATGTCGCCGTAGCCGAGCGCCTTGAGCGACGGCCCCGACAGGCCGGTGCCGCAGCCGGCGTCGAGCAGCGGGCCTTCGCCCGCCGGCACGTGCCGCGCCACCCAGGCGGTGATCAGGAACGGCAGGAGATAGCCGAGCGAGGCGGTCTCGCTGTCATAGGTCGCCGCCCAGTCGGCATAGGCCTTGGCGAGCGCCTCCGGCGTGTCGGCCGTGTAGACGGAATCCAGCGCCGCGTTGGCTTTGTCGAAATTCATTCCTCTTGCTCCGCAGCTGGCGATCCGCGGAGATCGTAGCGCGGACTTGTCCCGGCGGCTATTCCCGATGCCGCCGGCGCAGCCGCTGCTCCAGCGCTCTCAGCGCCAGCGACAGGCCGACCGTCAGGATCAGGTAGATGTAGGCGACGATCGAATAGGTCTCGAAGAAGCGGAACGAGCCGGCGGCGTAGACCTTGCCCATCTGGGTGATGTCGGCGACGCCGAGCACCGAGACCAGCGAGGAATCCTTGACCATGGCGACGAAATCGTTGCCGAGCGGCGGCAGGATGGTGCGGGTCGCCTGCGGAAACACGATCAGCCGGAAGCGCTGCACCCGTGACAGGCCAAGCGCCTTGGCGGCTTCGATCTGGCCTTTCTCCACCGACTGGATGCCGGCCCGGAACACCTCCGAGATGAAGGCCGAATAGCCGATGGTCAGCGCCATGACGGCGCGCCACAAAAGCGAAACATCGCGCACCAGGAGTTCGCCCATGAGCCCGGCGCTTTGCAGCGGAGCGGTCAGCGCGTTCCAGGCAGCGACGAAGGCCGGCGCGCCGGCAAAGGCGATCCAGAACAAAAGCACCAGGATCGGCACACCGCGGATGATCTCGACATAGAAGCGCGCGATCTGGCGCAGCCAGGGCGAGCCTGACAGCGCCATCAGCGCGATGCCGAGCCCCAGCGCGGAAGCGAGCGCGAAGGCGACCCCAGTGACGAAGACGGTGATGCCGATGCCCTTGGCGACGGTTGCGAAGACTTCGCCGTAGAGGTCGCTGGAAGCAATGGCGAGGGCGGCAGCGAGTGCGAGGACGGCCGCGGCGGCCAGCCACCAGGGGAAATCGGGTTTGGTGGTTGATCGTGCAGGCATCAAGCGCCAGCGCCGGCAAGATAGTTACGGAGACAGCGTTCCTTCGCGCCCCCCTCTGCCTTGCCAGGCATCTCTCCCACAAGGGGGGAGATCGAATATCGCACCGGCCTTCGCCAATCACCGTGGCTGCGAAGATGGGTGAAGCGCCGAAGCTGCCAATCTCCCCCCTTGTGGGGGAGATGTCCGGCAGGACAGAGGGGGGCGCGAAGGAATGAGGCTTTCGCGGCCCTCCGCCCGTAACCGTTGCGCATCGCACGCACCAAAATAGAGCCCTACTGCCCCATCTTGTAATCAAGGAACCACTTCTTGTTGAGCTTGTCGAAGGTGCCGTCGGCCTTGAGCGAGGCGATCGCGGCGTTGACCGGCTTCACCAGGTCCGAGCCCTTCGGGAAGATGAAGCCGAAATCCTCGGTGCCGAGCGGCCCGCCGATCAGCTTCAGCTTGCCTTGCGAAGCGTCGACATAGCCCTGGCCGGCGGTGCCGTCGGTCAACACCACGTCGACGTCGCCCGATTTCAGCGCCTGCACGGTCGCGCCAAACGTCTCGAACAGTTTGATGCGCGGGTTCTGCTCGTTGCCGTCGAGCACGCTGTAGACGGCGGTGTAGAAGGGCGTGGTGCCGGGCTGGGCGCCGATCAGCCCGTCCTTGAAGGCGCCAAAACTCTTGGCATCGGTGAAGCGGCTTTCGTCGCCGCGCACCAGCATGAACTGCTCCGAGCGCATATAAGGATCGGAGAAGTCGACCTTCTGCTTGCGGTCGTCCTTGATGGTGATGCCGGTCATGCCGATGTTGTACTGGTTGTCCGAAACCGCCTGGATCATCGCGTCCCAGGAGGTGTTCTGGTACTCGACCTTGAAGTTCAGCCGCTTGGCGATCTCGTCCATCGCGTCATATTCCCAGCCGATCTGCTTGCCGGTCTTCTTGTCGATGAACTGCAGCGGCGGATAGGCGTTTTCCGTCACCACCACGACCTTCTTGCCGCCGAGGTCGGGCAAGTTGTCGGCGAGCGCGGCGACGGGCGCAAGAAGGCAGGCCACGACGGCGGCCAGCAGCAGTTTCGACTTGGTCATGAACAATCTCCAAAGGGCTCGACCGCGCTTGCAAAGTTTTCGCGATCGGGAAAATCCGGCGCCGACTTTAGCCTGCCGCAGGCGCCTTGCAAGCCGGTTCGCGCCGCCGCAGGCAAGCGATGCGCAATCCGATGCTCTTTCAGGGATGGTTTGGAGGATGGCTGTCGGCGATCAGTCCTGATCAGCCGTGGCCTCGCGCAACCCGGCCACCAGGCGGGTAAGCGTGCCATGCAGGGCCTTGAGCTCGTTCGCCGTCAATGGCATGGCGCAGGCGAGGCCTGCCTGGACGTCCTTCATCTTCGCCCGCAGCGCCTGCCCCTTGGCGGTCGGCTCGACCAGCACCCGACGCTCGTCGGCATGATCGCGCCGGCGCGTCACGAGACCGCCCGCTTCCATGCGCTTGATCAGCGGCGTCAGCGTCGCCGAATCGAGCCCCAGCGCTTCGCCGAGCTCACCGACCGTGCTCGGCGAGCGTTGCCACAGCGCCAGCATCGCCAGATATTGCGGATAGGTGAGGCCGAGCGGGTCGAGCAGCGGCCGGTAGAGCTTGGTCATCAGCCCGCTTGCCGAATAGAGCGCGAAGCAGAGCTGCTGATCGAGGCGCGGCACATCGATCGCCCCGGCGTCTTGCGCCGGGACTTGCTTGGCCATGGCTTCGGTTTTCGTCGTCATGCCGCCTTTGCCGAGAGCGCCACATCGATATTGCCCCGGACGGCGTTGGAATAGGGGCAGATCTTGTGCGCTTCCGATACAAGCGCCTCAGCGGCCGCTTGATCAAGGCCTTTGATCTGCGCCGCCAGCGCGACACCAAGCCTGAAGCCGCCCTGCTCGTTCGGGTAGAGGCTGACCGTGGACGTGACCGAGGCGTCCTGCAGCGGCAGTTTCTGCTGACGCGCGATGAAGCGCACCGCGCTTTCGAAGCAGGCCGCGTAACCGACGGCGAAAAGCTGCTCGGGATTGGTCGCGCCGCCCTTGCCGCCGAGTTCCTTCGGCATCGCCAGATCGACCTTGAGCAGGCCGTCGCTGGTCTCGCCGTGACCGTTGCGGCCGCCGGTGACGTGAGCCTGGGTGCTGTAAAGTGCCGACATTGTCTTCTCCATTCAATTTGTACACGATTATTTAGTGTACAAGATAAATGAATGTCAACTCCGGTGTCGTCATCCACGGTCGGGGCAAGGAGCGTAGCGACGCGGCGCAGACCCCGAGGATCAAAGCGCTACCGGCGGACAAAAAGGGGGCGTGAAGAAGCGCTGACCAATCGCCTTCGTAATTCTAGGGTGGAGCAAGGAGCGAAGCGACGCGCAGACCCTAGAATGAATTCCGTGAGATAAGAGCGATACTGCGGTGCAGACCTATCTTTTAAAAGGTTCGACGGAGTTCCATTCTCTATCGCCGCATTCCTCGCGAAGGTAACGGCATGGATTCTAGGGTCTTCGCTCCGCTTCGCGTCGCTCCGCCCTAGAATGACGAAAACGCGAAGGCTTCGATCAAATTCAGAACGCTTGCGATAGCGGTACAACGAAAAAAGGCGGCCGAAGCCGCCCTTTTCCAAACCTGTTTCGCAAATGCCTTATTCGGCGGAAGCGGTCTCGGCCGCCTTCTTCTCGGCGGCTTCCTTGGCGGCCGTCTCGGCGGCCAGCGCCTGGGCGGCGGCGACCTTCTCGGCCTCGATGCGGGCGCGCTCGGCGTTCAGCGCATCGCGCTCTTCGTCGTTGAGCTTGCGTGCGCGCACGCCGGTGTTTTCCGAAATGCGGGCCGACTTGCCGCGACGGTCGCGCAGGTAATAGAGCTTGGCGCGGCGCACCTTGCCGCGGCGCACGATCTCGACGCCCTCGACCATCGGCGAGTAGACCGGGAACACGCGCTCGACGCCTTCGCCGTAGGAAATCTTGCGGACGGTGAAATTCTCCTGGAAGCCGGAGCCGGCGCGGGCGATGACGACGCCCTCATAGGCCTGGACGCGGGTGCGGGTGCCTTCGGTGACGCGCACCTGGACGCGCACGGTGTCGCCGGGCTGGAATTCGGGCAGCTTGCGCTTGGCTTCGATCTTGGCGGCCTGTTCGGCCTCGAGCTGACGGATGAGATCCATCTCAATTATCCACTTCTTGTTCTTCCGACAGTCAGAGCGTCCTCAACTCGCCTTGCAGTTCCATTGACCGCTCGGCTATGCCGTCAGTCGGAGACATCGGGCAGGGACGGCTACACCGCCATTGTTGACGGGTCCAGAAGATCGTTCTTCCGGTTCGGGCGGGCACATACAGCTATTTTGCCGCTTTGTCACGCGCTAATGCATGTCCCCAGAAGCGTGTGCCAAAACGCATCGCCTGACATGCGCTTCAGCGCAACGTGCTTTGAAGGCATGTTTTGCTGATGGCACCATCATATTGCCGCCGTGCCGGGTTGCGCCCGTCTCGCAAGCTTTCTAAGCGGGAAAAGTGTTTTTCCTTGGCGCTTCCTGAAATGACCTTTTTCGATGCCGTGCTGCTCTTTCTCGCCGGTTTTGTCTCCGGCGTGGTCAACGCCGTCGCCGGCGGCGGCACCTTCGTCACCTTCGGCGCCATGACCCTGGTCGGCGTGCCGCCGATCGTCGCCAACGCCACCTCCTCGGTGACGCAGTTTCCAGGCTACATCACCTCGACGCTCGCCTATCGCGACGACATCAGGCATTTCTGGCGCCAGGCGCTGCTGCTTTGCGTCATCTCCGCCTTCGGCGCGCTGGCGGGCTCGCTCATCCTGCTCGCGCTCTCCAACCCGTCCTTCCGCGCGCTGGTGCCGTGGCTGCTGATCGCCGCCACCGCGCTCTTCGCCGCCGGGCCGTGGCTCAAGCCGACGGCCGGACCGGAGCACCAGGCCTCGGTCGGCTCCCTGACAGGTTCGCTGGCGCAGTTCCTGACTTCCGTCTATGGCGGCTTCTTCGGCGCCGGCATGGGCGTGATGATGCTGGCTACGCTTGGCCTGACGCAGGCCGGCGACTACCACAAGCTCAATGCGCTGAAGAACATGCTGGCCATGGTCATCGCCGCCATCGCCATCCTGGTCTTCGTCACGGGCGGCGTCGTCGCCTGGCCGCAGGCGCTCGTCATGGTGCCGGGTGGCGCGCTCGGCGGCTATGCCGGCGTCTGGATCGCCAAGCGCGTGCCGCAAGGGGTCGTGCGCGGCTTCGTCGTCGCCGTCGGCCTGTTTCTCGCCTTTTACTATTTCACCAAGGGCTGAGCCTCACCGCAGGACCGCGTAAGCGAAACGTGCGAACCGGTTTTTGGCATCATGGTCGGCCAGGCACAAGGATGATCCGTCCGACCTACCGGAGCGGAGCGGCTCGCAGCAAATCCGGCCGCCGTTCCCGGGTCAGCTTCTCGGCCTCGGCGCGCCGCCATTCGGCGATTTTCTTGTGGTTGCCGGAAGTGAGCACGTCCGGGATCGGCCTGCCCTCGAACTCCTGCGGCCGCGTATAGTGCGGATGCTCGAGCAGCCCGCTCTCAAAACTTTCCTCCTCGCCCGACACGGCGTTGCCCATGACCCCCGGCAACAATCGAACCACGGCATCGAGCAGCACCAGCGCGGCCGGCTCGCCGCCGGACAAGATAAAATCGCCGATCGAGACTTCCTCCAGTTCGCGCGCCTCGATCAGCCGCTGGTCGACGCCTTCGAAGCGTCCGCACAGGATGACGGCGCCAGGACCGGCGGCCAGTTCGCGAACACGGGCCTGCGTCAGCGGTTTGCCGCGCGGGCTCATCAGCAGGCGCGGGCGCGGATCGCCCGGCGGCGAGGCGTGGTCGACGGCCATGGCCAGCACGTCGGCGCGCATCACCATGCCGGCGCCGCCGCCGGCTGGCGTGTCGTCGACGGTGCGGTGCTTGTCGGTGGCGAAATCGCGGATCTGGATCGCCTCCAGCGACCATGTGCCGGCCTCCAGCGCGCGGCCGGCCAGCGACAGGCCGAGCGCGCCTGGAAACATCTCCGGATAGAGCGTCAGCACCGAAGCGGCAAAGCTCACCGGTTGCCCCCGGCATCCTTCGGTCCGCGCGGCCGGCCCTTCGGGTCGAAGCCGGAACGGCTCGGCGCTTCGCTCTCCTCGTCATCGACCAGTCCCGCCGCCAGCGGATTGACCTGGATGAAACCGTCGGCGATCGAGACATGCGGCACCGCGGCCTGCGTGAACGGGATCAGCACGCCCTTGCGGCCGGCAAGCGTGACATCGAGGATATCGCCGCCGCCGAAATTGTGCACCGCGACGACCTTGCCGATGACGCCCGTATCGTCCCTGATATCGAGACCGATCAGGTCGGCGTGATAGAACTCGTCCTCCTCGCCGTCGTCGGGCAGCACCGAGCGGTCGACGAAAAGCTCGGTGCCGGCCAGCGCCTCGGCGGCATTGCGGTCGGCGACACCCTTGAAACGCACGACGACGACGCTGCCCGCCGGCCTGATGTCGATGATCTGGAATGTGCGGCCGTCCTTGGTATGAAGCGGGCCGTAATCGGCCAGCGCCAGCGGATCGCCAGTGAAGGTTTTCACCCGCAACTCGCCCTTGATGCCGTGGGCGGCGCCGATAACGGCCATCTGTACGGGGTTTTCGAGCTTCGACATCGCCGCCAATTTCCTTTGCCCTGCTCTAACCCCGCGAGGCCATCATTTCAATGATCGCCTCTTCACCGCTTCCTAACCTGCCCGCCGGAAAATGCCTGAAACCGGAAAACACCCATGCAGGAATTCCTCATCCCGGCAAAGCCCGACCTTCAGGCGGCGCGCCAGGCGTGGCTGAAGATGCTGGCGCATGAGCGCCGGCTCTCGCCGGAGACGGTCGAGGCTTATGAACGCGACACGCGCCAGTTCCTGCATTTCCTGACCGGGCATTGCGGCGGACAGCCGGGCATTTCGGACATCGCCGACCTGCGCCCGGCCGACCTGCGCGGCTTTCTCGCCGCGCGCCGCAACACCGGCGCCGGCGCCCGCACGCTGGGGCGCGGCCTTGCCGGCATCCGCTCGCTGCTGCGCTTTCTCGAACGCCGAGGGCTGGTCAATGCCGCGGGTGCGGCAGCCCTGCGCGCCCCGCGCCAGCCAAAGTCGCTGCCCAAGCCGCTGACCGCAAGCGACGCCAAGCAGGTCGTCGCGGTGGAGGGCCAGCTGGCGCAAGAACCATGGATCGCCGCGCGCAACGCCGCTGTGCTGACCCTGCTTTACGGCTCCGGCCTGCGCATCTCGGAAGCGCTCGGTCTGACCGGCACCGATCTCGCCTCCGAGGCCGATAGCGTGCTGCGCGTCACCGGCAAGGGCGGCAAGACGCGGCTGGTGCCGGTGCTGCCCGCGGCCTGGCGGGCGGTTGCCGAATATCGCCGGCTCTGCCCTTTCCATATCGATCCCAAGGGCCTGCTGTTCCGCGGCGCCCGCGGCGGACCGCTCAATCCGGCCATCGTGCAGCGCGAGATGGCCAAGCTGCGCTCGGCGCTGAACCTGCCGGACACGGCGACGCCGCATGCCCTGCGGCATTCCTTCGCCACCCATCTGCTCGGCCGTGGCGGCGACCTGCGCACCATCCAGGAACTGCTGGGCCACGCCAGCCTTTCGACCACCCAGGTCTATACCGGCGTCGACACCGCAAGGCTGCTCGATATCTACGAGCGGGCGCATCCAAGGGCGTAACCCCTCTGGGTCATCATGAGCCCTCCGGACTTCGATGGGCGTTTCCGCTAACTACCAAGGGCATTCCACCCGGCACCGCACCTCAAACAATTTCACCTCGCCGGTTAACCGTTTTGCCGCTTTTCATCGCTAAGACGCTTCCCATGAAACGCGTCATCGCCATCGCCGACCGCGCGGCCCTTGTCTCGTTGAAGCTGCTTGCAGCGCTCAACCTGCTGTTTTTCCTGTCTTTCCTCGTCGTTCTGCTGCTCGCCGGCCGGGCGCATGCGGAAGCGCCCACTTGCGACGGCACCGATCTTTTGACCGCGCTGGAAAAGAACGATCCCGCGGCCTTCAAGAAGGTCGAGGCCGAAGCGGCGGCGGTTCCCAACGGCAAGGGCCTGTTGTGGAAGCTGGAGAAACCGGGTGAAAAACCGTCCTATCTGTTCGGCACCATGCACATGACCGACACGCGCGTCACCACGCTGCCGGCCGCCGCCAGGAAAGCCTATGACGGCGCCGGCACCGTCATTATCGAAACCACCGACGCGCTCGACAACGCCAAGATGATGGCCGCGATGGCCAGCGAACCCGGCCTGATGATGTTCACCGACAACACCACGCTGTCGTCGCTCCTGTCGCCTGAGGATGCGGCGACGCTGAACAAGGGGCTCGATGCCCGCGGCATCCCGCCGGCGACGGTCGCCAAGATGAAGCCGTGGATCCTGTCGGCGATGATGGCATTGCCGGCCTGCGAGGTGGCGCGCCAGAGCGCCGGCGAACCCGTGCTGGACGTCAAGCTCGCCTCGGACGCCAAGGCTTCGGGAAAAGACGTCGAAGGGCTGGAAACCGCCGTCGACCAGCTGCGCGCGATGGCCTCGCTGCCGCTCGAATTCCACATGAAGAGCTTGGTCGAGACGATGAAGCTCGGCGACAAGGTGAATGACGTCAACGAGACGATGATCGTGCTCTACCAGCGCGGCGAGGTCGGCATGTTCTGGCCGCTGTTTCGGGCCGTCTTGCCGGACGAGGCGGACGACAAGGCTGGCTATGCCGCCTTCGAGCAAACCATGATCACCAGCCGAAACAAGGTGATGGCGGCGCATGCCGGGCCGATATTGGCCAAAGGCAACGTCTTCATGGCCGTTGGCGCCATGCATCTGCCCGGTCCGGAAGGACTGGTCGAGGATTTTCGCAAGGCAGGGTATAGTGTTACCGCCGTCAACTGAGTCGTCTGGCGGCTGGCGGACCTGAAAACGCTGGCTTTTCAGCGCTTTCCGTCCGTTCGCGTGAAACCCATGGCGGGATCAGCGCGTTGATGGCTGTTATTTTGAGGACTTTCATCCACGGAGGACACGTTTCATGGCGAACCCTAACGACCCCTTCACCCCTTCGAGCACGCCTCCCACCTCGAGTGGCGGTGGTGGCGGCAGCGGGTGGCTGATTGCCCTAGTTGTCATTATCCTGGCCATTGTTGCGTATTATGTCTTTGGCAGAAGCGGCGGCGAGCATGCCCCGGCCCCGGCTGAGCCGCCGGCCGCCAGCACGCCGGCCCCGGCGCCTGCACCAGCGATGAAGCCTGCCGAACCAGCGCCGGCTCCAGCCCCTGCTCCGGCGCCCGCGCCTGCCCCGGCTCCGGCACCCGCTCCGGCCCCAGCGCCTGCTCCGGCACCTGCCCCGGCGCCAGCTCAGTAATCGGGCTACAATTTAACGACGAACGGCCCGCCGAAAGGCGGGCCGTTTTGTTTTCGGTGATGCGAAAGGAGCTCCCGGCGCCTCGTCATACTCGGGCTTGACCCGAGTATCCATGCCGTGACCGTTGCCATAGAGCGCAACGGTGCAAAATTCTGTAATCGTCGCAACGCCTTGGCGTCACGGCATGCATCCTATGGTCTGCGCGTCGCTGCGCTCCTTGCTTCGCCCTAGGATGACGAAGCGCCGTGTTCGGCGCCTACCTGCGGTCAAATATGGATCGGCTTGAAGAACGTCGCCAGCGCGGCTTCCTTCACCGCTTCCGACATCGTCGGATGCGCGTGGCAGGTGCGGGCGAGGTCTTCCGAGGAGCCGCCGAATTCCATCAGGACCGCCGCTTCGTGGATCATCTCGCCGGCGCCGAAGCCGACGATGTGGACGCCGAGCACGCGGTCGCTGGCCTTGTCGGCCAGGATCTTCACGAAGCCGTCGGTGTGCAGCATGGCGCGCGCGCGGCCGTTGGCGCTGAACGGGAACTTGCCGACCTTGTAGTCGATGCCGGCCTTCTTCAATTCCTCCTCGGTCTTGCCGACCGAAGCGATCTCCGGGGTGGTGTAGACGACGCTCGGGATGACGTCATAGTTCACATGGCCGGCCTGGCCGGCGATCGTCTCGGCCACCGCCACGCCCTCGTCCTCGGCCTTGTGCGCCAGCATCGGCCCGGCGATGACGTCGCCGATGGCATAGATGCCGGGCACGTTGGTCTTGAGATGCCCGTCGGTCTTGACCCGGCCGCGCTCGTCGACCTCGACGCCGGCGTCCTTCAGCCCCAGACTGTCGGCGTAGGGGCGTCGTCCAGTGGCGACCAGCACCACGTCCGCCTCGATGGTTTCGGCGGCGCCGCCCTTGACCGGCTCGAAGGTGACGCTGGCGCCCTTCTTGGCCTTGGCCACCCCGGTGACCTTGGCGCCGAGCTTGAACTCGAAACCCTGCTTGGACAAGAACCGCTGGAACTGCTTCGACACCTCGCCGTCCATGCCGCCGAGGATGGTGTCGAGGAACTCGACCACCGTGACCTTGGCGCCGAGCCTGGCCCACACCGAGCCGAGTTCCAGCCCGATGACGCCGCCGCCGACCACCACGAGGCTGGCGGGCACCTTGGCCAGCGACAGCGCGCCGGTGGACGACACGATCACCTTCTCATCGAACTCGACCTTGACGCCCGGAATGCCGGCGACGTCCGAGCCGGTGGCGATGACGATGTTCTTGGTCTCGAGCTCCTCGACCTTGCCGTCCTCGCCGGTCACCGACACCTTGGCCGCGGAAATCACCTTGCCGGTGCCGCGGAAGGAATCGATCTTGTTCTTCTTGAACAGGAAGGCGACGCCGTTGACGTTGGACGCGACCGTCGCGTCCTTGTGCGCCAACATCTTCTTCAGATTGAGCTTCGGCGCGCCGACCTCGACGCCCAGCGTATCGAAGGCATGGCCGGCCTCGGCGAACATCTCGGAGGCGTGCAGCAGCGCCTTGGACGGGATGCAGCCGATGTTGAGGCAGGTGCCGCCGAAGGTGGCGTTCTTCTCGACCACCGCCGTCTTCAGGCCGAGCTGCGCCGCCTTGATGGCGCAGACATACCCGCCCGGTCCCGATCCGATGATAACGACGTCATAAGCCATAGTGGAATCCTTCTTATCCGGCCTCAGCGGCCGCCGCTCACATTCAGGATCGCGCCCGTTACATAGGAGGCCGCGTCCGACAGAAGATAGAGAACCGCGCTCGCGACCTCATCGGCCGTGCCTGCGCGTTTCATCGGCAGCAAATCCTGCAACCGCGCCACCCGGTCGGGCTGGCCGCCGGAGGCGTGGATTTCAGTGTCGGTGATGCCGGGGCTGACCGCGTTGACGCGAATGCCTTCCAGCACCACTTCGCGCGCCAGCCCGATGGTCATGGTGTCGATCGCCCCCTTCGAGGCGGCGTAATCGACATATTCGCCGGGCGAGCCGAGCCTCGCCGCCGCCGAGGACAGGTTGACGATGGCGCCGCCCTTGCCGCCATGCCGTGTCGACATGCGCTTGACCGCTTCGCGCGCGCAGAGGAAGGAGCCGACGAGGTTGATGCGCATCATGCGCTCGACCCGCCCGGCGCTCATCTCATCGACCCGCGCCTTGACGTCGACGATGCCGGCATTGTTGACGAAGGCATCGAGCCGGCCGAACGCCCGGTCCACCGCCTCGAACATCGCAATCACATCGGCCTCGCTGCCGACGTCGCCCTTGACCGCGAAGGCCTCGCCGCCGCCGGCTTTGAGCTCTGCGACCAGCGCGTCCGCGGCGGCCCGGTTGGAGACATAATTGACCGCCACGCGGTAGCCGGCCTGGCTCGCCTGCCGGCAGATGGCGGCGCCGATGCCGCGGCTGCCGCCGGTGACCAGCAGCGTTTTCTTGTCCGCGCTCACTCCTGGCAGCCTTTCAGCACGAAGATGTCCCACGGCACTTTCGAAAAGCCGGCGGGACCGTAAGCGGCCGACATTTCGAGCGAGGGCCCGAGATCGGGAAAGATCAGGTTCTTCGGCGCGTCGGCGCCCTCGGCCGGCAGCAACCCGATGCCGCCCTTGTCATCGGCGCTGTAGATGACGCCTTCCCAGACCGTGCAGGCTGCAAGCTCCTCGCCGGTGACGTCGCCGGTCGGGCATTTGTACATCAAAGAGCCGTGCGGACGCCCGGCGCTGCCTTCCGTCCACATGGCGATGCCGTCGAGCACGACATTGTTGTCGAGGATCATGCGGAAAGTGTTGGTGATCGTCGCCGAGGTGCCGGTCGGGGTGAAGTCGATCTCGGCGCCGCTCTGCGCCTCGCCATAGACGGCGAGCTGGATCGGGCAGGCGGCCTGGGCGGGGGAAATCGCCGCTGTGAGAGCCAGCGACCCGGCCATAAATCCGATCATGGGCGAGGCGGCTATTGTCATCACTTGGCCTGGTCGCCCTCGCGGCCGTCGGCGTTTTCGAGCACACCGAAATCGGTCATCAGGACCACCGGCTCGCCCGCCGCGTCCAACCCCCAGAAGGATGGGTAGAACCCATCGCCCCAGCCGCTCCAGAACATCGCGATGTTGACCGGATTGCCGGCGGCCGGATGGTGCATGACGAACCGGTCCTGGCTCGGCGCGAACTCGGCCGCCAGCACATCGTCATAATAGTTCTGGTCGGGTTTGAGCTTGTCCTGCGCGGCCGTCATCAAGGCTATCGCCGCCTTGTCCATGAACGAGCCGAGGCCGGCATCCACGGGATAGCCGAAGATCTCGTCGCCATTCAGCGTCGAGACGTCCTGGCCGGGCAAGGTCGCGAGCTCCCAGCGCACCGGCACGCCGGAACGGAAGCGAAGGAACGCGGCGGCCACGCGGCCCTGCGCCTCGAACAGCGCGACCGGATATCGCCCCGGCTTCACCTTGCGGGCCAGCGCCGGCCAGTCGTCGGTCGTGATCAGCGGATCGCAGGCGATGATCTCGCCCGTCGGCAGTTCGAGCTGGCCGATGGGCGTGACGGTGATTTTCCGCTCCGCCAATTGCGCGTCGCTGAGCGCGAAGATGCCGAAATTGCTGCTGGCCTTCGCCGGGTCCCAGTCGGCTGCGACTGACAATGAGGGGATGGCGGCGGAGAGGCCAAGCATCACGATGGTGTGCCGGAAAGTCCGCCGCATGCCGCGCACCGTCTGGCTGAGCGCGAACCCGAACCGTTCCAGCCAACCCTCGGTAATTGTCGAGGCCAGCAAGGCGGCCACAGGTCCGATCGTGGGCGCTATTTTGTTAGCCATCGGTGACCTGGTTGCCTTGGCGTCCGTCGGCGTTCTCGAGCACTTCGAAGTCCGTCATCAGCAGCAGCGGTTCGCCGGCCGCGTCCAGTCCCCAGAAGGACCGATACGCGCCGTCGCCATAGCCGGTGTCGAACATGGCGACATTGATCGGATTCCCCTCTATCGGACTATCCATGCCAAACCTGTCGAGAGAACACGCAACGTCAGCTAGATAATCGTCAAGCTCCTCTTGGTCCGACATTAGCGTCAGGAACGATTTGTCCATAAACGACGCAACCGCATCATCAACGATAAATTCAAACTCATAGGCGGATGAGCGATCGCGAGCAAAGGTGGCCAATTCCCACCGCACCGGCAAGCCAGAGCCGAATCGCAATGCCGCCACGGCAACCCTACTCCGCACCTGAAGCAGTATGACCGGGTAGCGCCCCGGCTTTACCTTGCGGCTAAAGGGAGGCCGCCCCAAACCGGTGATCAGTGGATCGCAGGCTACGATTTCGCCGGTGGGCAACTCAAGCTCACCGATCGTGATAGCACTGATCTGCCGTTCGGCCATTTCCGTATCGCTGAGAGCGAAGACGCCAAGGTTGCTGCTTTCGGGCAACGGGACCGGCCCAATCGATTGCACCTGCGAAGCAGCAACGGCCGAGGCAGTCGGCCGAAAAGTCCGAAGCGCGCGACCCAGCGCAAACCCGAACCGTTCCAGCCAGCCGCTCATTGCGGATCGGCTCCGATCACAGGTCGAGCACCAGCCGCTCGGGATCCTCCAGGCTTTCCTTGACGCGCACCAGGAAGGTCACCGCCTCCTTGCCGTCGACGATGCGATGGTCGTAGCTGAGCGCCAGATACATCATCGGCCTGATCACGATCTGGCCGCCGACCACCACCGGCCGCTCCTGAATCTTGTGCATGCCGAGGATGCCGGACTGCGGCGCATTCAGGATCGGCGTCGACATCAGCGAGCCATAGACGCCGCCGTTGGAGATGGTGAAGGTGCCGCCCTGCATATCCGCAACCGAGAGCTTGCCGTCGCGCGCGGCAACGCCCAGCCGGCCGATCTCCTTCTCGATCTCGGCGATCGACATCTGGTCGGCATCGCGCACCACCGGCACCACCAGGCCCTTGTCGGTGCCGACGGCGACGCCGACATGGGCGAAGTTCTTGTAGATGATGTCGGTGCCGTCGATCTCGGCATTGACCGCCGGTATTTCCTTCAGCGCATGCGTCACCGCCTTGGTGAAGAAACCCATGAAGCCGAGCTTCACGCCATGCTTCTTCTCGAACACGTCCTTGTACTTGGCTCGCAGCGCCATCACCGCGCTCATATCCACCTCGTTGAAGGTGGTGAGCATGGCTGCGGTCGACTGCGCCTCCTTTAGCCGGCGCGCGATGGTCTGGCGCAGCTTGGTCATGCGCACGCGTTCCTCGCGCGGCGCATCCCCGGCCGGGGACGGCGCGCGGGCCGCGACCGGCGCCGGAGCGGCCTTCGGCGGCTCGGCCGGCTGCGACGGGGCGCCCCTGGCGATGGCGTCGAGCACATCGCTCTTCAGCACTTGCCCGCGCTTGCCGGAGCCCGACAGCTGGTCGACGGCGAGATTGCTCTCGGCGATCAGCTTCGCTGCCGCCGGCGCCGGCGGCATGCTGCGCGGCTCGATCGGGAGACCGCCGCCCGCGACTTTGGCGGTTTCCGCCGCGGCCTGCTTGACCGTGGACGCGGCCTCCGGACTGGAGGCCTGCGCCACTGCCTGCGGCTTCGTGGCCGGAGCGGCGCCGCCGCCCGCCGAAATCGAGCCGAGCAGCGCGCCGACATTGACCGTCTCGCCTTCCTTGACGGCGATCTCGGAGAGCGTCCCGGCGCCCGCGGCGGGCACTTCCACCGTCACCTTGTCGGTTTCGAGCTCGACCAGCGGCTCGTCGGCGGCGATCGTGTCGCCGACCTTCTTGAACCATTTGCCGACGGTCGCCTCGGTGACGGATTCGCCGAGAGTGGGGACGCGGATTTCGGTAGCCATTGTGCCTGTCCGTTCTCTTCTCTTCTAAGGTCTGTTTCGTCCGGCCTGTTTCATTCGCCCGGCGCGCTTATTCGCCGAGAGCGTCGTCGAGCAACGCGGCGAGCTGGCTGAGATGCTTCGACATCAACCCGGTCGCCGGCGAGGCGGAGGCCGGCCGGCCAGTATAGCGCACCCGCTGATGCTTAGCGTCGATATGCGCCAGAACCCATTCGAGATAGGGATCGATGAACGACCAGGCGCCCATGTTCTTGGGCTCCTCCTGGCACCACACCATCTCGGCATTGCGGAAGCGTGACAGTTCGGTGATCAGCGCCTTGGCCGGGAACGGGTAGAGCTGTTCGACGCGCAAGAGGTAGATGTCGTTGATGCCGCGCTTCTCGCGCTCTTCGTAGAGGTCGTAATAGACCTTGCCCGAGCACAGCACGACGCGGCGGATCTTGGAATCCTTCACCAGCTTGATCGGCTGGTTGGCGAGGAGTTGCGCGTCGTCCCACAACAGGCGGTGGAACGAGCTTTCGCCCGCCATCTCCGAAAGCATCGACACCGCCCGCTTGTGGCGCAGCAGCGATTTCGGCGTCATCAGGATCAGCGGCTTGCGGAAGTCGCGCTTCAACTGCCGGCGCAGGATGTGGAAATAGTTAGCCGGCGTAGTTACGTTGGCGACCTGCATGTTGTCCTCGGCGCACAGCTGCAGGAACCGCTCCAGCCGCGCCGACGAATGCTCCGGTCCCTGGCCTTCATAACCATGCGGCAGCAGGCAGACGAGGCCCGACATTCTCAGCCACTTGCGCTCGCCGCTGGAGATGAACTGGTCGAACACCACCTGGGCGCCGTTGGCGAAGTCGCCGAACTGCGCTTCCCAGAGCGTCAGCGCCTTGGGCTCGGCCAGGCTGTAGCCATATTCGAAGCCCAGCACCGCCTCTTCCGACAGCATCGAGTTGATGACTTCGTAGCCGGCTTGCGCAGCCGACAGGTTGTTGAGCGGGATGTAGCGGGTCTCGTCGCGCTGGTCGTAGAGCACCGAATGGCGCTGCGAGAAGGTGCCGCGTTCCGAATCCTGGCCGGAAAGCCGGATCGGGTTGCCGTCGAGCAGGATGGCGCCGAAGGCCAGCGCCTCCGCCGTCGACCAGTCGATGCCTTCGCCCGATTCGATCGCCTGGCGCCGGTTTTCGAGAAAGCGCAGGATGGTCTTGTGCGCCTCGAAATCCTTCGGCACTTCGGTGAGCTTCTTGCCGATTTCCTTCAGCGTGCGCACCGGAACCGCGGTCTTGCCGCGCCGCTGTTCGTCCTGGTTGTCGGCGGTGCGCAGGCCCGACCACGCGCCGTCCAGCCAGTCGGCCTTGTTCGGCCTGTAGGACTGGCCGACTTCCCACTCGGCTTCCAGATGCGCGCGCCAGTCGGCCCGCATCTTGTCGACCTCGGCCTGGGTGATGTGGCCCTCGGCAATCAGCCGATCGGCGTAGACCTGCACCACCGTCTTGTGGGTGCGGATGTTGCGATACATGATCGGCTGCGTGAAGGCCGGCTCGTCGCCCTCGTTGTGGCCGAAGCGGCGATAGCAGAACATGTCCACAACCACCGGCTTGTGGAACTTCATGCGGAACTCGGTCGCGACCTTCGCCGCATGCACCACCGCTTCCGGGTCGTCGCCGTTGACGTGGAAGATCGGCGCCTCGATCATCTTGGCCACATCCGACGGATAGGGCGAGGAGCGCGAGAAGCGCGGATTGGTGGTGAAACCGATCTGGTTGTTGATGATGACGTGCAGCGTGCCGGCGACGCGGTGGCCGCGCAGGCCGGACAAGCCGAGGATCTCGGCGATCACGCCCTGGCCGGCGAAGGCGGCGTCGCCGTGCAAGAGCAGCGGCATCACCTTGGCGCGCTCCGACAGCGGCACCACCTCGCCGCGCTCGCGGCCGGAAAGCTGGTCCTGCTTGGCGCGTGCCTTGCCCATCACCACAGGGTCGACGATTTCAAGATGCGAGGGGTTAGCGGTCAGCGACAGATGCACTTTGTTGCCGTCGAACTCCCGGTCCGACGAAGCGCCGAGATGGTACTTGACGTCGCCCGAGCCTTCGACCTCGTCGGGCGCCGCGGAGCCGCCCTTGAATTCGTGGAAGATGGCGCGGTGGGGCTTGGCCATCACCTGGGAAAGCACGTTGAGGCGGCCGCGATGCGCCATGCCGAGCACGATTTCCTTCAGCCCGAGCTGGCCGCCGCGCTTGACGATCTGCTCCAGCGCCGGGATCAGCGATTCGCCGCCGTCGAGGCCGAAGCGCTTGGTGCCCTTGTATTTGACGTCGATATATTGCTCGAAACCCTCGGCCTCGATCAGCTTCGACAGGATCGCCTTCTTGCCGGTGGCGGTGAAGGTGATCTCCTTGTCGGCGCCTTCGATGCGCGCCTGGATCCAGGCCTTCTCCTCCGGGTCGGAGATGTGCATGAACTCGACGCCGAGCGTCGAGCAATAGGTGCGGGTGAGGATGTCCAGCATCTGCCGGATGGTGCCGAATTCGAGGCCGAGCACATTGTCGAGGAAGATCGGCCGGTCGTAGTCGGCTTCAGTGAAGCCGTAATTCTCCGGCGACAACTCGTTATAGTCCTCCAGCGGCTTGGCGATGCCGAGCGGATCGAGATTGGCGTGCAGGTGGCCGCGCATGCGGTAGGCGCGGATCATCATGATGGCGCGCACGGAATCGCGCGTCGCCTGGTGCACGTCGGCGTCGGAAAGCACGGCACCGTTGACGACCGCCTTTTCCTTGACCTTCTTTTCGATCGCCTTTTCGACCAGGCCCCAATTGCCGTCGATCGCCGACACCAGCTCACCATTGGCGGTGAGCGGCCAGGAAGGCTTCGCCCAGGAAGCGCCCTTGGCGTTCTTGCGCACGTCGCCCGCGTCATCCTTCAGCGCGGCGAAGAAATCCTGCCACTCCGGATCAACGGAAGCCGGATCGTCTTCATACGCCGCGTAGAGCGCGTCGATGTAATCGGCATTGCCGCCGTAGAGGAATGAGGTGAGCGAGAATTGGTCGTTGGCCTGATCTTGTCTTGCCATTTTCGTCTGCGGAGCCTGGCTCCGTCTCCTTCTTGGAGCGAATAGTGAGTAGCGAATAGCGAGTAGGGGATTTCCCTGGAGCCGCGTCGTTACTCTGTTTTCCCTATTCGCTATTCGCTACTCACTATTCGCTTAACCCTTGATCGCCTCGACCAGCGTCGTGCCCAGCCGCGCCGGCGACGGCGAAACCTTGATTCCGGCCGATTCCATCGCCGCGATCTTGTCTTCCGCGCCGCCCTTGCCGCCCGAGATCACCGCGCCCGCATGACCCATGGTGCGGCCGGCCGGCGCGGTGCGCCCGGCGATGAAGCCCGCCATCGGTTTCTTGCGGCCGCGCTTGGCCTCGTCCTTGAGGAACTGCGCGGCGTCCTCCTCGGCCGAGCCGCCGATCTCGCCGATCATGATGATCGACTTGGTCTCGTCGTCGGCAAGGAACATTTCCAGCACGTCGATGAACTCGGTGCCCTTGACCGGGTCGCCGCCGATGCCGACCGCCGTGGTCTGGCCGAGCCCGACATTGGTGGTCTGGAAGACTGCCTCATAGGTAAGTGTTCCCGAGCGCGAAACAACGCCGACCGAGCCCTTGCGGAAGATGTTGCCAGGCATGATGCCGATCTTGCATTCGTCCGGCGTCAGCACGCCCGGGCAGTTCGGTCCGATCAGCCGCGAGGTGGAGCGGTCGAGCCGCGCCTTGACCCTGACCATGTCCATCACCGGGATGCCTTCGGTGATGCAGACGATCAGCGGGATCTCGGCCTCGATCGCCTCGATGATGGCCTCGCCGGCGCCCGCCGGCGGCACATAGATGACGGAGGCGTTGGCGCCGGTCTTTTCCTTGCCCTCGGCGACGGTGGCGAAGATCGGCAGGGTCTCGCCCTTCGAACCGGTCCAGGTCTCGCCGCCCTTCTTGGGATGGATGCCGCCCACCATCTTGGTGCCGTGATAGGCCAGCGCCTGCTCGGTGTGGAACGTGCCGGTCTTGCCGGTCAAACCCTGAACCAGCACCTTGGTATTCTTGTCGATGAGAATGGACATCGCGGCCCTTTTCTAAAAACCGTTGATCGAGGAAGGCGAAACGAGCCGGTATAGGCCGCTCACCATGTCTTGCCAGGCATCGCTGCCAGCGGGTCTGAATTGAAGTTTCATGCGGTAGGCGTCGGTGCCGTCAAAGCCATACGTCACGCGGGCAGCGCCTCGCGGCGACGACCGTTCGAGCACAAGCTCGTTGCCGTCCCACGCGCCGGTGGCTGGCGACATCGGCACAAACCCCATCGAGTCGAATTGGTGCATGGTGACGAGGCTGTTCTGCTGATCGAAGCCGAACACATTGTGCGCGCCGAACGAAACAGTGCCGTCGCGGCGCTGGCGATAACGCTGCACCACGAACAGGCCGCCGAACTGCGCCTCGGCCTGGACTTCGGAAGTCGCCGTGCCGGCATCGGTCCATTGCGTGGCCGCGACCTCTTCCTCGCCGCGCCATGCGCCGACCAGCGCCTGCAGGCGCTGGTGACCGTCCGAGAGGGAAGAGAAGGGTGACGCGTTCATGGCTCAAAGCCGCTTGAGGTCGGTGACGGTGAGGTCGCTCTTGGCGTTGCCGGTGTTGAGCGTCGTCGCCGGCTCGAACATCAGCACCACCGGTTCCAAGGTTAGCGAACGCGGCCGGTGCTCGACGCCGCGCGGCACGACGATGAAGTCGCCCTCGCCGAGCTCGACCGGCCCGTCGCGGAAATCGATGGCGATCCGGCCGCGCAGCACCAGGAAGGCCTCGTCCTCGCTGTCATGCGCATGCCAGTCGAAAACCTCGCCGAACTTGGCGACCTTCGCTTGGGCATCATTGACGTCGCCGGCGACATGCGGATCGAAGACCTTCGTGATCGTCCGATCCGCCGCCTCGACCAGGTTTATCTTGCGCGGAGGCATTCTATGACTTCCGCCCTTGAAATTCCGATTTCACGTCGCGTAGCACGCCCACAATTTCCCGGTTTGTCTCAACGAGTTCGCGAATAGCGGCCGCATTGTCACGGCTGGCAAGTTCCCGCGCCCGCACATATTGTTTCAGCGTGACGAGGCCCCAGATCCAGATCACCAGGAAAACCGCCAGCGGCAACCAAGCGATGATGTATCCGAGCAAGCTTTGCGTGGCGTCCTGCTCCACAGCCCTCAGCCCTTCACCGCCTTGACGATCTTCTTCGCAGCATCATCCAAGTCATCGGCCGACACCACGTTCAAGCCGCTGTCGTTGATGATCTTCTTGCCCAGTTCGGCATTGGTGCCTTCCAGGCGCACCACCAGCGGCACCTTGAGGCCCACTTCCTTGACCGCCGCGATCACGCCCTCGGCGATGACGTCGCACTTCATGATGCCGCCGAAGATGTTGATCAGGATGCCTTCGACCGCCGGATCCTTGGTGATGATCTTGAACGCCGCCGTAACCTTTTCCTTCGACGCGCCGCCGCCGACGTCGAGGAAGTTAGCCGGCTCAGCACCATAGAGCTTGATGATGTCCATCGTCGCCATGGCAAGGCCGGCGCCGTTGACCATGCAGCCGATATTGCCGTCGAGCGCGACATAGGCGAGGTCGTATTTCGACGCCTCGATCTCCTTCTCGTCCTCTTCTGTGGTATCGCGCAACTCCATCACGTCCGGGTGGCGGAACAGCGCGTTGTTGTCGAACGACACCTTGGCGTCGAGCACGCGCAGCCGGCCGTCCTTCATGACGATCAGCGGGTTGACCTCGAGCAGGCTCATGTCCTTCTCGACGAAGGCCTTATAGAGGATCGGGAACAGGGTGCCGCCGTCCTTTGCCGCATCGCCGTCGAGCTTCAGCGCGGCGTTGAGCTTGTTCAAGTCGTCGGCGCTCACGCCCTTTTCCGGATCGATGGCGACGGTGACGATCTTTTCAGGCGTCTCATGCGCGACCGTCTCGATGTCCATGCCGCCCTCGGTCGAGACGACGAAGGCGATGCGGCCGACCGAGCGGTCGACCAGGATCGAGAGATAGAGCTCGCGCTCGATGTCGGCGCCATCCTCGATATAGAGGCTGTTGACCTGCTTGCCGGCCGGGCCTGTCTGCTTGGTGACCAGCGTGTGGCCGAGCATCTCGTTGGCGTTGGCGACCACTTCGGCCGCCGACTTCGCCAGTCGCACGCCGCCCTTGGCGTCGGGGCCGAGTTCCTTGAACTTGCCCTTGCCGCGGCCGCCGGCATGGATCTGGCTCTTCACCACAAAGAGCGGACCGGGCAAAGCCTTGGCGGCGGCTTCGGCCTCGCTGGCCTTGAACACCGGAACGCCGCTTGCTACCGGCGCGCCGAAGGTCTTCAGCAGCGCCTTGGCCTGATACTCATGGATGTTCATGCGCTTGGTCTCCGGGGAGGGACGTTTTACTTGCCGGCGAGATTACTTGCCGGCGAGATGCGGGGCGATCTTGGTGCAGGCCTCGGTCAGGCCCTGGACGGCCGCGACGGAGGAGTCGAACATCTTCTGCTCGGCCTTGGACAGGTCGATCTCGATGACGCGCTCGACGCCGCCGGCGCCGATCACCACCGGCACGCCGACATAGGTGCCCTTGACGCCATACTGGCCCGAGAGATGCGCGGCGCATGGCAGCACCCGCTTCTTGTCCTTGAGGTAGGATTCGGCCATGGCGATGGCCGAGGCCGCCGGCGCGTAATAGGCGGAGCCGGTCTTCAAGAGGCCGACGATCTCGGCGCCGCCGTCGCGGGTGCGCTGAACGATCTGGTCGAGCTTTTCCTTCGAGGTCCAGCCCATCTTGACCAGATCGGGCAGCGGAATGCCCGAGACGGTCGAATAGCGGATCATCGGCACCATCGAGTCGCCATGGCCGCCGAGCACGAAAGCGGTGACGTCCTCGACCGAGACCTTGAACTCCTCGGCCAGGAAATAGCGGAAGCGGGCGCTGTCGAGCACGCCGGCCATGCCGACGACATGGCTGGTCGGCAGGCCGGAGAACTTCTGCAGCGCCCAGACCATCGCGTCGAGCGGGTTGGTGATGCAAATGACGAAAGCCTTCGGCGCATACTTCTTCAGGCCGGCTCCGACCTGTTCCATGACCTTGAGGTTGATGCCCAGAAGGTCGTCGCGGCTCATGCCGGGCTTGCGCGGCACGCCGGCGGTGACGATGCAGACATCGGCGCCCTCGATGCCGGCATAGTCGTTGACACCGGTCAACCTGGCATCGAACCCATCGACCGGCGACGACTGCGCGATATCGAGCCCCTTGCCCTGCGGAATGCCCTCGGCGATATCGAACAGCACCACGTCGCCGAGGTCCTTGAGGCCGATCATATGGGCGAGCGTGCCGCCGATCATGCCCGAGCCGATGAGCGCTATCTTGTTGCGTGCCATGTGAGGATGTTTTCCCTTTGTCTGTGACGAAGTCGTGACGGTGCCGGGGAGGCCGAAAGGATGCGCGAAACCGCGAGATTTGGCCGCACCGAATAACGCCGGCCGGCATAAAATTCAAACGATTATTTCGGGCTCAACGTTTTCAATCGGTTAGATGGTTCGGGAATTACGTAAACGTCAAAGTTTGTGAACCGACTGAGGAGAATTTACACAATGAACGTGGAAATCAGAAGGCTTCATCCCGGCGATGACGCCCTTGTGATGCGAATGGCAATCTCCCGCCTTGAGGACCCGAAAGGGGATGCCGGGCAGGGCAGAGGGGGTCGCTGCCCGCCAACGTCCCATCCTTCGTCATTCTAGGGCGGAGCAAGGAGCGGAGCGACGCGCGCAGACCCTAGAATCCATGCCGTGACGGTTGAGCGCCGCAACGGTGGAGAACGATCACCAGCCAATTCCGCGAAACAGCTCGAACCATTCCGGGTTGGCTTTCTCTATGAGCTCGACCTTCCATTGGCGTGGCCAGCGCTTCAATGACGTTTCACGCTGGCTGGCGTCGGTGATGTCGAAGTATTCCTCGTACCAGACCAGACGCTGCTCGCCGTAACGGCTGGTGAAGCTGGAGCCTTGGCCGGCCTTCTGCTCGGGCATCGGGCGAGCAAGGTCGTTGGTGACACCGATATAGATCGTGCCGCCCTTCTGGCTTGCGGTCATGTAGACGTAGCCGGTCATGTTGCGATCAGCTGGCGCTGTCATCGGCTGCTATTCTCGACCGTTGCATTCTACGGCCAATGTCACGGCATGGATTCTAGGGTCTGCGCGCGTCGCTTCGCTTCTTGCTCCGCCCTAGAATGACGAAGGATAGGTCGCCGCTTCAGCTGTTGCAGCGGACTTCGCCAACCTCCCACGGTTCAAAGAGAGCTGCGAAACAGTATCCTACCCCTGCGCCTGCCTTGCCTCGGCAGCCACCCCCTCGCGCTCCCGCCGTTCCGCCCAGCCGTCCAGCCAATCGCGGCTCTGCATCTCGACCAGGCGCGAGGCGGTGCGCTCGAACTCGAACACTTCCGTGCCGCGCTTGGCAGTGTAGAGCCCTTCGGGTGGCGCCGCGGCGCTCATCACCAGCCGCATGCGGTGGTCGTAGAGCGTGTCGATCAAAAGGATGAAGCGCTTGGCTTCGTTGCGCTTGCCTTCGCCCAGAACCGGCACATGGTCGATGAAGACGGTCGAGAAACGGCCGGCGATCGCCAGGTAGTCGCGCGCGCCGAGCGGCTTTTCGCAGAGATCGGCAAAGGAAAAACGCGCCGCGTCGCCGGCGGCGCGCGGCACTACAAGCTGGCGGCCTTTCAGCGTCAACGTGACCTCGCCGGTCGGCTGGCCACGCGTCATCGCCTTCCAGGCGTCGTCCAGCGCGCGGTCGGCGGCGGCGTCGGCCGGCGTGACGTAGACTGGCTGGCGGTTGAGCTTTTCCTGCCGATAGTCCTTCTCGGCATCCAGCGTCATCACATGGGCATTGCGCTCGAGCAGCGCGATGAATGGCAGGAAGAGCTGGCGGTTCAGCCCGTCGCGATAGAGGTTCTCCGGCGCGACGTTGGAGGTTGCGACCAGCACGACGCCACCGGCAAACAGCGCCGAGAACAGGCGCGACAGGATCATCGCATCGGCGATGTCGGTGACGGAGAATTCGTCGAAGCACAGCACCCAGGCTTCCTCGGCGAGCGCACGGGCCACCGGCGGGATTGGGTCGTCTTCCTTGACATCGCCGTTCTTGCGCGCCGCCCGATGCTTCTGGATACGGTCCTGCACATCGGCCATGAAAACGTTGAAATGCACGCGGCGCTTGCGCCTGACCGGCAAGAGCTCGAAGAACATGTCCATCAGCATGCTCTTGCCGCGACCGACGCCGCCATGGATGTAGAGGCCTTTGACCGGCTCGCGCGTTTGCCGCTTGGCCGCAAACAGCCAGCCAAGCGCGCTCGATTTTTGCGCCAGCCTCTTGGCGGAGACTTCATCGATCAACCGGTCGAGCGCGGCGACGATGCGCTCCTGCGCCGGATCGCGCTCGACCGCGCCGCTCTGGAGGAGACGGTCGTAGCGCTGCCTGACGGTCGCGTGGGTCTGGAGGCCGTCACGCAGATGCATGGGTCACGTCGTTTTTTTCAGAGCAGAATGCTCCAGGAAGTATTGGGTATGTTGAGATTCAGGTCAGGCCGAGCCGAGAATGGCGGCTTTCGAGAACCGGAGCGGAGCGTACTTACAGTACGTGAGCACCGGAAGCGCAGAAGGCCTCCGTTCGCGGGCCGGCATCACCTGAATATCGGCATACCCTAGGCTTACCTTGTAAGCGAGATCGGCTGCCCGTTGGAAGTCTGGCCGTCGAACTTTTCGCCGCCCGACGAATAGAGCCTGGCCAGCGTGCCGCCGTTTTCGTCGTAGAGCGTCAGCTGCTTGCCGGCGACATTCCACGACTTGATGCCGTCGATCGGGGCCGGGCAATGCAGCGGACCGGCGCGGTAACCGGCGCCGAACTTGGTCTGCGGCGTCGCCACCTTGCAGCTCTGTCCGGAGACGCTGACGTTCCACACGCCGGCGACGCTGGCCGCGGTGAGATCGGTGGCGCCGGCGGGTGCCGTGCCGTCGGGCGGCAGCGAAGCGACCTGGGTGTTCTTCGGGGCGGTCGGGAATTGCGAGGGATCGGTGGTGCCGGGAGCAGCCGGCGGCGGCAGCTGGTTCTGCGTCACCGTGCCTGCAGGCGCCGGCGTCAGCGGCGCCGGCTGCTGGTCGTCCATCGATGAGAAGCGCGAGGTCGAGCAGCCGCTCGCAATCAGCGCGGCCAGCGATACGGCCACGAGGCCGGTCTTTGAAAAGGGGCGGGGCCGCGAAAAGGAGCGGGTCTTCGAAAAATTCATTCCAACCTCCGTCGGATCCGGCCGGGGGAGCCATCCGCGTAATGTTCGCTCCACCAAGATGGCGAAGGTGGCAGAATTTCAACCTGATATGGTTAAAATAGGGTTTTCGACGCGGCTGTTGCAAATTTATCGCAGCAGGCGGACAGCGCCGGAAGATGCCGATGGCGCTGGCCTAACCTATTGACATATCTATGTTATATCCGAGCGCTTGGCACGAATACATAGCCATCCGGGCCAACGATGTAGCATTCGCGCAAGCCATGTGGCTTGTCGATCGAGCCGGCCAGCACGATGTGGCCGAGCGCTGCCGCCTTTTTCTCGATTTGGTCCGGATCGGCGCCGTAAAGGCGCAATTCGATGCCGGCGCCGCGCGTGTCGGCGGCCGCGATGACACCGGTCATCGGATTGTCGAGATAGGAATGATCGGCATGCAGCATGAAAATCGAACCCAAAAGCCCGATCGCCGCGAAGTCCTCGTCGGCATAGATGACCTGCGCGCCGAGCACGTCGCGGCAGAACGTCTCCATCGCCGCCATGTCGGTGACCAGGAGATTGACGCCCAGCCCGCGCGGCAGCGAGCGGCCGAAATCCTCGGCCTTCATCCACGGTGTCCTGGTCCGCTTCATCGCCATGGTGCTGTCCTCCGCGGCCGTGATCCTAGACGAAGCCGCCTTCCGGCCCTTGGCATTCGCCGGCAAAATGCTTGCACCAGGCAGGCGCGTCCTTATCTCAACAAGGACCGAGCCGGCGGAGAAAGAATGGCCGCAAGAAAAAGAACCGCCAATCGATATTATAGCGGCCCGCCCAGCGATCATTTCGACGGCACCTTGTTCTTCAATCCCGGCGGCAAGCCGCCCGGGCGCTTCACCGACCTGCTCAAATGGCAATTCAGCGGCGGGCGGGCGAAATGGCCGGCCGCCCATCCGAGCCCCCACCCGCCGGCCAGGCCGGAGGAGCGCGTGAACGGCGAAGCGCTGCGGCTAACCCTTGTCGGCCATGCCACGCTGCTCATCCAGACGGCGGGCCTGAATATCCTGACCGACCCGGTCTGGTCGGAACGCGCCTCGCCTTTCGCCTTTGCCGGTCCGAGAAGGGTAAATGCGCCAGGGATTGCTTTTGCCGACCTGCCGCCGATCGACCTGGTCCTCGTCAGCCACAATCACTACGACCATCTCGACCTCGCCACGCTGAAGCGGCTGAAAGACAGCCACGACCCCCGGGTGGTCACGCCGCTTGGCAACGACGCCATCATTGGCCCTGCCGCGCCCGGCATGCGGCTCAGCGCGCATGATTGGGGCGGCAGGGTCGAGCTCGGCGCCGCCGCCATCCACGTCGAGCCGGCGCATCACTGGTCGGCGCGTGGCGGGCGCGACCGCCGCATGGCGTTGTGGGCGGCCTTCGTCATCGAGACGGCCGGCGGCAACATCTATTTCGCCGGCGACACCGGCTTCCATGACGGTATCAACTATCGGCTGATGGCCGCAAAGCATGGCGGCTTCCGCCTCGCCATCCTGCCGATCGGCGCCTATGAGCCGCGCTGGTTCATGGCGCCGCAGCACCAGAACCCGGAGGAAGCCTTGCAGGGCATGAAGCTGTGCAACGCCACGTTCGCCGCCGGCTGCCATTGGGGCACGTTCCATCTCACCGACGAGCCGGTCGACGAGCCGGCGCGAAAATTGGCCGAGGCGTTGGCGGCCGAAGGCATCGCCCGCGAGCGTTTTCGCGCCATGCGCCCGGGCGAAGTGTGGGATCTGCCCTCGGCCTAGCTCGCCAGGCAGCGGAACCGCAAGCGCATAGCCGCGTTGCTTCCTTGACGCAATTCGGCAGGGAGCCAACCCCATGATCAGGTGGATCATCATCCTTTTGATTGTCGCCGCTGCCGCGAGCCTGCTTGGCATGCCGGCGCTGGCCGGTGCCGCCGCCATGGGCGCGCGCATCCTGATCGGCATCGTGCTGATCCTCTTCCTGCTGCTCGTGCTCGGCGTCTTCGCGGTCACATAAGATCTGGCCGGACTGGTAATTCCGGGCCGTTTCCGCCATATAGCGCCAAACGGAATTGGCCAAACGGAATTGGAACGACCGGTTAGATGGCAGGCACCGCCCCCTTCGCCAAGATGAACGGCATTGGCAACGAGATCATCGTTGCCGATATGCGCGGCCGTGCCGACCAGGTGACGGTGGCCGCGGCGATCGCGCTGAACGGCGATGCGGCGACAAGGTTCGACCAGATCATGGCGATCCATGACGCGAGGACGCCGGGCACTGCCTATTACGTCGACATCCTGAACTCCGATGGCACCAGCGCCCAGGCCTGCGGCAATGGCATGCGCTGCGTCGTGCAGGCTTTGGCTGCCGAGACCGGGCAAAAGACCTTCACGTTCGAGACCAGGGCAGGAATCCTCAACGCTCAGGAACATGCCGACGGCACGATCTCGGTCGACATGGGCAAGCCGCGCTTCGGCTGGCAGGAGATTCCGCTGGCGGAAGAGTTCCGCGACACCCGCATGATTGAGCTGCAGATCGGCCCGATCGACGCGCCGGTGCTGCATTCGCCCTCGGCCGTCTCGATGGGCAATCCGCACGCCATCTTCTGGGTCGATCGCGACGTCTGGTCCTACGAGCTCGACCGCTTCGGCCCGCTGCTCGAAAACCACCCGATCTTTCCCGAGCGCGCCAACATCACCATAGCGCAGGTCACGTCGCCGCAAACCATGGTGATACGCACCTGGGAGCGTGGCGCCGGCCTCACCAAGGCCTGCGGCTCGGCGGCTTGCGCCGCCGTGGTGGCGGCCGCCCGCACCCGGCGCACCGGCCGCAGCGTCTCGCTGCTGACGCCCGGCGGCGGCGAGCTCAATGTCGAATGGCGCGACGACGATCACGTCATCCTGACCGGCGCGGCCGAATGGGAGTTTTCCGGCAGCTTCGATCCCTCGACCGGCGCCTGGGCCCGCGACACCGAAAGCGCCGCGTGATGTCACCCCTCGAGAAAGGCGCGCCGAAAGGTATCGACGTCGTCACCTTCGGCTGCCGGCTCAACACCTATGAATCGGAAGTGATGCGCCGCGAAGCCGAAAGCGCCGGCCTTGGTGCGCTGCAAGGCGGCGCCGTCATCTTCAACACCTGCGCCGTCACTGCCGAAGCGGTGCGCCAGGCCAAGCAGGCGATCCGCAAGGCGCGCCGCGAGAACCCTTCAGCCCGCATCATCGTCACCGGCTGCGCGGCGCAGACCGAGCCGCAGAATTTCGCCGCCATGGACGAAGTCGACCTCGTGCTCGGCAATGAGGAGAAGCTCAAGGCCAACTCCTACCGCGCGCTGCCCGATTTCGGCGTCAACGACACCGAGAAGGCGCGCGTCAACGACATTTTTTCGGTGCGCGAGACGGCAAGCCATATGGTCGACGCCATCGAAGGCCGGGCGCGCGCCTTCGTGCAGGTGCAGAACGGCTGCGACCATCGCTGCACCTTCTGCATCATTCCTTATGGCCGTGGCAACTCGCGCTCGGTGCCGATGGGCGCCGTGGTCGAGCAGGTCAAGCGGTTGGCCGATAACGGCTATGCCGAGATCGTGCTGACCGGCGTCGACATGACCAGCTTCGGCGCCGACCTGCCCGGCAGACCGAAACTCGGCAAGCTGGTGAAGACGATCCTGCGGCAGGCGCCGGAGGTGAAGCGCCTTCGCCTTTCCTCGATCGATTCGATCGAGGCCGATGACGATCTGCTCGACGCGATCGCCACCGAGCCCCGGCTGATGCCGCATCTGCATCTGTCGCTGCAATCCGGTGACGACATGATCCTGAAGCGCATGAAACGGCGGCATTTGCGCGACCAGTCGATCCGCTTCTGCGAGGACGTGCGCAAGCTGCGACCGGCGATCGTCTTCGGCGCCGACATCATCGCCGGCTTCCCGACCGAAACCGAGGCAATGTTCGAGAATTCGGAAAAGATCGTCGAGGAGTGCGGCCTGACGCATCTTCACGTCTTCCCGTTCAGCCCGCGTGAAGGCACGCCCGCCGCGCGCATGCCGCAGGTCCGCCGCGAGGTGGTGAAGGCGCGCGCCGCGAGGCTGCGCGCCGCCGGCGAGGCCGCGTATCGACGTCACCTGGCATCGCTCGTCGGCAGCCGGCAATCGATTCTGGTCGAGCGCGACGGACTCGGCCGCACCGAAGGTTTTACGCTGGCCGCCATCGCCGTGGGACAACCGGGCGATATCGTCGACGCCGTGGTGACCGGCCATGACGGCGCCCGGCTGATTGCGGCGCCCTCTGCCGCGCGAGCCGCCTGAGACTGCGAGACGCATGGCCGGTTTTTTCAAGAAGATATTTTCGTTCGGCAAGAAAGAGGTCGTCGAGGAGCGCGTCGACGAGACCGCCCCGCTGCCGCCGATCCAATGGGACGCTCTGGAGGCGCTGAAGCCGCAAGCCGAGCAGGCTGCCCCGGAAGAGAAGCGTGGCGAGCCCGAAGCCGAAGTTGCGGCGACACCGTCGGACGAGCCAGCGCCTTACTCTCCCCTGGATGGGGCCGCGCCTCAACCTGCACCGGAGGAACCGAAGCCCGAGCCGGCACCGACGATCCCGCCGGCGCCGGAGCCCGTCATTCCCTCCGAACCGGAACCGCTACCGCGGCCGGAACCGGACGAAGAACCGCAACCACCTCCCGAGGCGCCTGAGCCGCCGGCGCCGGAAGAAGTGCCGGTGCCGCCGGTCCAGCCGGAGCCGACACCCGAACCCAAGCCGCAGGAAGTGCCTGCACCGGTGCCGGCAGAGCCGGACATCGTGCCGTCGCGTCCGGAACCGCAGCCTGAGCCGGCGCCGATCGAGGTGCCGACGCCACCCAGCGAAGTTCCGACCGAGACGCCGACGCCGGTGGAAGTGCCGCCATCGACTCCGTCGCCGGAGCAACCAACCTCTGAGGTCGGCGCCGCCCCTCACCCGCCTGCCGGCACCGTCTCCCCGTATAGTGGTGAGGAGAAGGAAGAAGCTCTCCGCCCTCCCCTCGATGGGGAGGGTCGACGCGAAGCGGCGGGGCGGGGTGACAGCGCCGACGCTGGCGCCAGTCACCCCCACCCCCGAGCTGCGCTCGGGACCTCCCCCATCGAGGGGGAGGTAGAGCCGGCGCCTGTTCCGGCGCCGCAACCGAAGCCCTCGCCCGCCGCCGGCAAGGTGACGGTCGCCAAAAAAGTCGAGCAGAAGGCCGAGCCGGTAAAAGCGCCCGAGCCGGCGCCAAGGCGCTCCTGGTTCCAGCGCATGCGCGACGGGCTCGCGCGCTCCTCGCGCGAACTCACCGGCAACATTGCCGGCGTCTTCACCAAGCGCAAATTGGACGAGGACACGCTGCAGGATCTGGAGGACGTGCTGATCCGCGCCGATCTTGGCGTGGAGACGGCGCTGCGCGTCACCGATTCGCTTGCCGCAAGCCGCTACGGCAAGGATGTCTCCGATACGGAAGTCCGCGCCGTGATGGCGGCGGAGGTCGAGAAGGTGTTGACCCCGGTCGCCCGACCGCTCGAGCTCGATCTCAGCCACAAGCCGCATGTCATCCTGGTCGTCGGCGTCAACGGCACCGGCAAGACCACCACCATCGGCAAGCTCGCCGCCAAGCTTACCGAAGGCGGCCTCAAGGTGATGCTGGCCGCCGGCGACACGTTCCGCGCCGCCGCGATCGAGCAGCTGAAAATCTGGGGCGAGCGCACGAAATCGCCGGTCATTGCAACCAAGCTCGGCGCCGATGCCGCCGGCCTCGCCTATGACGCCTTCGAGAAGGCCAAGGAAGCCGGCTCCGACGTGCTGATCATCGACACCGCCGGCCGCCTGCAGAACAAGACCGAGCTGATGGCGGAGCTGGAGAAGATCGTGCGCGTGCTGGGCAAGCTCGATCCGGAAGCGCCGCATACCGTGCTGCAGACCGTCGATGCCACCACCGGCCAGAATGCGCTGAACCAGGTCGAGATCTTCCGCAACGTTGCCGGCGTCAACGGGCTGGTGATGACCAAGCTGGACGGCACGGCGCGCGGCGGTATTCTGGTGGCGATCGCCGCCAAACACCGGCTGCCGGTCTATTTCATCGGCGTCGGTGAGCAGGTCGACGACCTCGAACCGTTTTCCGCCAGCGAGTTTGCGAGAGCGATCGCCGGCGTGGCTTGATTTAGGCGCGATCTCTTGAAATGGCCTGCTTTTCGGCCAGATCATGCGCAAGAAGGACTTTTATGAACATCCTCGAACGCGACCCGACCGACCCACGCCGCAAGCCGGTCAATCCCGGCTTGAAGTTCCTGCTCGAGCTGGGGCCTGGCCTGGTGTTCTTCTTCACCACCATCCGCGGCGAATGGCTCGCCGAAAAATTCCCGATCCTCGCCCATCTCGGCGAGCCGATCCTGATCGCCACGGCATTCTTCATGGTGGCGACCGCGCTTTCGCTCAGCGCCTCGTGGCTGCTGATTCGCAGCCTGCCGCTGATGCCGCTGGTTTCGGCGATCGTCGTCTTCGTCTTCGGCGCGCTCGCCCTCTACCTGCAGGACAAGACCTTCGCCTACATGAAGCCGACGATCATCAATTCGCTGTTCGGCGTCACGCTGCTCGGCGGACTTGCCTTCGGCAGGTCGCTGCTCGGCTACGTCTTCGATTCCGCCTTCCAGCTCGATGCCGAGGGGTGGCGCAAGCTGACCTTCCGCTGGGGATTGTTCTTCCTGTTCCTGGCGGCGCTCAACGAGGTTGTGTGGCGCAACTTTTCCGAGGCGACCTGGCTTTATTTCAAGGTCTGGGGCACCATCCCGATCACCTTGCTGTTCACCTTCAGCCAGATGCCGTTGATCATGCGTCACTCGCTCGAGGAAAAGCCCAAGGAAGAAAAGGCCGGGAATTAAAGCAATTCCGCGAAGGCGCCCGGCGGTTGGGCTCGGTGCCTTTCGCCGTAGTCTTCCGGGCGGAATTGCGTAGACAAGAGGGGGACGGCATGGAATTCCTCGCCACGCAGGACGAGTTGAGAGCGATCTACAAGACGCCGAGGCCGACCGACGGCTCGATCCGCAAGGAACTCAAAGCCCTCGACGGCCACTGTCGTTCCTTCATCGGCAAGAGCCCCTTCGTGCTGATCGGCTCATCCGACGGTGTCGGCAATGCCGACGTCACCCCAAAGGGCGACAAGCCCGGTTTCACCGCCATCCTCGACAACAGCACCATCGCCATTCCCGACCGCCCGGGCAACAATCGGCTGGATACGCTGGAAAACATCGTCCGCAACCCATCGGTCGGGCTGCTTTTCCTCATCCCCGGTATGAACGAGACGTTGCGCGTCAATGGCGACGCCCGCATCACCGTCGATGCAACCCTGCGCGCGCGTCTGGGCGTCGACGGCAAGGAGCCGCAGAGCGTCATCGTCGTCACCGTCAAGGCCGCCTACATGCATTGCGCCAAGGCCTTCATGCGCTCCGACCTGTGGAAGCCGGAGACCTGGTACGACCGCGCGACCCTGCCGACGCTCGGCCAGATCATCCGCGACCAGCTGGCGCTGGCTGAAAGCGCCGGCGAGATCGACCGCGAGCTGGACGACGATTACCGCCAAACCATGTGGTAGGCTTTCTGGACGACTCACTCTTCGTCCGGCTCCCTTGATCGAGATCATCGCCATATCGGGCAGCCTGCGCGCCGCCTCCACCAATTCGGCCTTGGTGGCGGCTTTGGCCGCCAACGTGCCCGCGAACTGCCGCGTCGAGGTTTATGACGGACTGGGCCGGCTGCCTATCTTCAATCCCGACAACGAGGGCGAGCGTACGCCGCCCGAAGCCGCAGAGCTGGTCGACGCCATGACCCGCGCGGACGGCGTCATCGTCTCTTGCCCCGAATATGCCCATGGCGTGCCCGGCGGCATGAAGAATGCGCTGGACTGGCTGGTCTCGCGCGACGCTGCCGTCGGCAAGCCGGCGATGCTGGTGCACGCCTCGCCGCGTTCGCTCTATGCGCGGGCAGCGCTTGCCGAGATCATGCGGACCATGTCGTTCGCGATGTATGAGGAGACGGCGCTGGAGATTGCGCTGCTGGGGAAGAAGCCGGCGGAGGTGGAGGCCATCCTAAGCGAGGACGCGAACCGGCGGGCGATGCGCGAGGCGGTGCAGGCTTTCGCTGGTTTTATTGGTGGGCAAATATAACGTCGCCATCCTAGGGCGGAGCAAGGAGCGAAGCGACGCGCGAAGACCCTACGATCCATGCCGTTACGCTAAGGCGTTGCAACGGTTACGGAATTCTGCATCGCTGCACTCTATGTCGCACGTCACGGAATGGATCCTCGGGGTCAAGCCGGTCAAGCCCGAGGATCACGAATGGAAGGGGCGCTGCCATGCCCTGACCTTGCCGAAGGGGCGCGCCCCTACCCTAGCGTTGCAGCAGCTACCCCTTCCTCCGCGTCTCGACATCGGTCTTGCCGACATACCAGTCGCGGGCATTGACCTCCTCGAACACCACCCAGACGTCGTCATTGCCGAGCCCGGTGGCCTCCATGATGGCCGAGGTCACCTTCCTGGCGATGTCAGCCTTCTTGCCGGCCGGATCGGCAGCGATCACTTCCTTGACGATGCGGATGTTGACGAATGGCATGATGTCCTCCCCTTGGGTTCTGCCGGTTGAGGTCAGGCGACGGTTTGGCAATTTGCTCCGGCAAATCGGATGGCGGTGGTTGCGGGAACCGCAGCGCGGCGGGCGCTGCGGGGATGCGCAGAAAGGCCAGCAGAGGCCAGAGAAGCGCCTGCAGCAGCCTCAATAGGTTTTCGCCCCGTTCACCATCAGCCGCACCATGTAGAGCGAAGTGCTGCCGGCGATGTAGAGGCAGTTCAGCTTGTTGCCGCCGAACACGCAGTTCGCCGTCACTTCCGGCACCTTGACCTTGCCGATCAGCGTCCCGTCCGGGTCGTAGCAGTGGATGCCGTCGGCAGCGCTTGTCCAGATGCGCCCGTCCGAATCGAGCCTCAAACCGTCGAACAGGCCGGCGGTGCAGTCGGCGAACACCTTGCCGCCCGAAACCTTCTTGCCGTGCTTGCCGACATTGAAGACCCGCATATGCGCCGGGTTCTTCTCGCCATGCGTGCGACCGGTGTCGACGACATAGAGCAGGCTCTCGTCCAGCGAGAAGGCGAGCCCGTTCGGCCGCACCATGTCGGTGACGACGGCTTCGACATCGCCGGTATCGGGATCGACGCGATAGACGTTGCAGGCGCCGATCTCGCTCTCCGCCTTGTCGCCCTCATAGTCGGTGTCGATGCCGTAGCTCGGATCGGTGAACCAGATCGAGCCGTCGGACCTGACCACCACGTCGTTGGGCGAGTTCAGCCGCTTGCCTTTCCATTTTTCGGCGATGGTGGTGACCGCGCCGTCATGCTCGGTGCGGCTGACGCGGCGGCCGGAATGCTCGCAGGTCACCAGCCGGCCCTGCCGGTCGACCGTGTTGCCATTGGAATTGCCGGACGGCTGGCGGAACATGCTGACGCTGCCGTCGGTCTCGTCATAACGCAGCATGCGGTTGTTGGGGATGTCGGACCAGACGACATAGCGGCCGGCGGCGAACCAGGCCGGCCCTTCCGCCCACCGGCATCCGGTGAACAGCTTTTCCACCTGCGCGCTGCTGTTGAACAGGCGCCCGAAGCGAGGGTCGAGAACTTCGTAATAATCTGCGGCCGCCATGCATTCCTCCCGGCATCACGTGACGGTGGATCAAGCCAGCCCCTAACCGATCTGGCAAGACGTGGTCCCCGCAATTTGTAAGACAAAACGGATGAGAATCGCGTGAAGCGCGGTCGGTGCGGGCTCCGCGTGCGGCGTATGGGCCTTTAGGCTTCGGTTAACCGGCTATGCGCTGGCTGCAATGGTGCATTGCAACATCTTTCTTTTGCATCGCACCATTCCTATGTCATGCTGGCAATCGCCAGGGAGGAACAACCGGCCGCGCCAATGCGGCATAGAAGGAGCCCTGTCACCATGTTCGACAACCTCGTCTCCCGCGCCCGCGCCAGCATGGCCAAGCGCCGCCACTACAACCGTCTCGTCGCCGAAATCGAGAACCTGTCGGGCCGCGATCTCGCTGATCTGCGCGCCGACCGTTCCGAGATGCTCTACCAGGTCCGCAAGCAGATCTACGGCTGAGTTTTTCGGGACGACCTGTCACCTTCGTCCTTGGGCGTAGCGACGCGAAGCGGCGCGAAGACCCAGGGATCCATGCCGTGACTTTGGAGCGCCGCAGCGGTGCGGGTCTGTGATTCCGCACACTGGTCGCGCGTCTATCCTGGACCGTCTCATTCTTCGGTCAACGTCACGGAATGGATTCCAGGGTCTGCGCCGCGTCGCTCCGCTCCTTGCTTCGCCCTGGAATGACGACTTAAAGGAGGTCGCCTTAGCCTGGCGCCGCGAGTGCCTTCTCGACCTGCGGCAGCAGCAGGTACCGCACCGATTCCGCCGTCAGCGGCCCGACATGCTTGTAGGCTATTCTGCCGTCCTTGCCGATGACGAAGGTCTCCGGCACGCCATAGACGCCCCAATCGATCGCCGCGCGTCCGCCAGGGTCGACGCCGATGGCCTGATACGGATTGCCGAGATCGCCGAGGAAGCGGCGGGCATTTTCCGCTTCATCCTTATAGTTCAGCGCGGCAAGCGTGAAGCGCTTGTCCTGCGACAGGCCGAGCAGCACCGGATGCTCTTCGCGGCACGGCGCGCACCACGACGCGAACACGTTGACCAGCGTCACCTTGCCGGCGAAGTTTTTCGAATCCAGCCCCGGCAGGCTCACCCCTTCGAGCGGCGGCAGGTTGGTCTGCGGCGCCGGCAGGCCGATCAAGGCCGAAGGGATTTCCGAGGCGTCGCGGCCCGAGAGAAGCTGCGACAGGAACAGCCCCGCCAGCCCCAGGAACACCAGCAGCGGCAGAAGCACGAACAGGCGGCGGCGCGGCGCCGGAACTTCGCTTTCCATGCTCATGATTTGACGGCCTTGTCGGAGCGCCGCCGCACGCCGGCGGCTTGAAGCGCCGCGAGCTCGCGCTTGCGGGCCCGCTGGTCGAGCAGGATCCAGCCGATCAGCCCGGCCAGCACGACGGCCGTGATGGCATAGGCGGCGGTGACGAAGAGGGCGTGCGCGCTCATATCGGCCGCTCTCCGGTCGCACGCTTCAAGCCTGCCATGCCAGTCTGTTCGATCATGTCTTCCCTTAACCTAACACCTAACGGCCCGCAATTTGCCGCGGTGCCGCAGTGAACGTCCTCGTCGCCTCAGGGGTCTGTTGAGATTCAGGTCAGGCCGAGCCGAAAATGGTGGATTCCGAGAACCGGAGCGGAGCGTACTTTTCGTACGTGAGCACCGGAAGCGCAGGAAGCCGCCATTTGCAGGCCGGCATCACCTGAATCTCGACAGACCCTAATCCGTCCCGTGCCGCAGTGCCAGTGCCGCCGCCAGCGGGCCGAGCACGGCAAGAAACAACGTCAGCGCGGCAAGAATGAGGAAGGGCTGCAGGAACGGCGCCGGATTGGCGACGGCGCCGTAGCTGGCCGAAACACCGAAAATCAGCACCGGAATGGTGAGCGGCAGCACCAGCACCGAGATCAGCAGCCCGCCGCGCGGCAGCGCCACCGCCACTGCTGCGCCTGCGGCACCGATGAAAGTGATCGCCGGCGTGCCTATGAGAAGCGTCAGCGCCGTGGCGCCGATGCCCAACGGCTCCATGTTCATGAACAGGCCGAGCAAGGGTGCGGCGACGACCAGCGGCAGCACGCTGCCCGTCCAGTGCGCCAGGCACTTCATCAGCACCGTCAGCGCCAAGATGTGGCGGTCGCTGTTGAGCACCAGCAGGTCGAGCGAGCCGTCCTCGCGATCGGCCTGGAACAGCCGGTCGAGGCCGAGCAGGCAGGCGAGCAGAGCGGCGATCCACAGGATCGCAGGGCCGATGCGAGACAGAAGGTTGAGATCGGGGCCGACGCCAAACGGGATGGTAACGATCACCGCCAGGAAGAAAATAACGCCGATCAGCGCCCCGCCGCCGGCGCGGATCGAAAGGCGGATATCGCGCAGGAAGAGGGACCACATTATGAGGCGGCCCCTCTTTTAGGTAGGCGTTCCTTCGCGCCCCCCTCTGTCCTGCCGGACATCTCCCCTACAAGGGGGGAGGTTGGCTGTTTCGGCGCCCCGCCGAATCGTCCGACGCTGTTAGTTGGCGAAACCGCCAGCGGCGTCTGATCTCCCCCCTTGTGGGGGAGATGGCCGGCAGGCCAGAGGAGGGCGCCGTAGAGCATCGACATCAAAGCCCTACCGCCATTTGCAACGCCTTCGCCCCCTCGATCCCCAGCGGCAGGTGCGTCGCCGCCACCACGATCCCTCCATCCTGCAGATGCCCGCGCATCAGCCCCGCGAACCGCTCCTCCGACGCCTTGTCCAGCCCAGCCGTCGGCTCGTCGAGCAGCCAGACCGGCCGGCGGCTGACCAGAAGCTTCGCAATCGACGCGCGCCGTCTTTGCCCGGTCGAGAGGTAGCCTAACGGCAGATGCCCAAGCCCGCCAAGCGCCACTTTCTCCAGCGCCTCCTCGACGCTCAGCGCCGGTTCGCCCTGGAAGGCGCGCCAGAAGCCGAGGTTCTCCTCGACGCTGAGCGCCGTCTTCATCGCATTGAGATGGCCGAGATAGTGCGATGCCGAGGCAACCGTCGGGAAAGCCTCGCCGCCGCCTTCGACAAGCACTTTGCCCCCAGCCGCCGGCAGCAATCCGGCGACCACCCTGAGCAGCGTCGATTTGCCCGCGCCGTTCGGTCCGGTGACGATGAGCGCCTCGCTTTTTTCAAGCGCGAAGCCGATGTTGGAAAAAACCGTCTCGCCGCCGCGCTCGCCGCCCAAATTTTCGGCGATCAGCCGCATTCTTTGCCCGTCCCGAAAGCACTGTTGCGCGCCCGTCCCCGGCTCACGCAAATTCGTCCTTCGACTGTCTAGAACTATTCCAGGAAATTCTCTATATGCGGTTCATCCGTGCCAGCGGTCGGCGCGGGAACAGGATTAGCGCCGAACCAGCGCACGCGCCGCCTTGAACGGCTCGGGTTGCTTGGGAGCGGACAGCGGAAATGGCCGTACCCGCACCTTTGCGCGTGATTGCATGCCAACGGCGTCCGTTCCCTTTCAGGCTGAACAGACAAGGACGGATCGCCGTGACGAAATCCCTCGACAGTTTCAATTGCCGCCGCACCCTGACCGTGGGTGGCGCGGACTATGTCTATTTCGACCTCGTTGAGGCCGAGAAGAACGGCCTCACCGGCATCGCCCGGCTGCCCTATTCGATGAAGGTGCTGCTGGAGAACCTTCTGCGCAACGAGGATGGCCGCTCGGTCACCAGGGAATCGATCCAGGCGGTCGCCGCCTGGCTGACCGACAAAGGCACCGCCGGCGTCGAGATCGCCTATCGCCCGGCCCGCGTGTTGATGCAGGATTTCACCGGCGTGCCGGCGGTGGTCGACCTCGCCGCCATGCGCGACGGCATAAAGGCGCTCGGCGGCGATCCGGAAAAGATCAATCCGCTGGTGCCGGTCGACCTCGTCATCGACCATTCCGTCATCGTCGACGAGTTCGGCACGCCGATGGCCTTCGCCCGCAATGTCGAGCTCGAATATGAGCGCAACGAGGAACGCTACAAGTTCCTGAAATGGGGCCAGCAGGCCTTCCGCAACTTCCGCGTCGTGCCGCCCGGCACCGGCATCTGCCACCAGGTCAATCTCGAATATCTTGGGCAGGTGGTGTGGACCAACGCAGATGACGGCGAAACCACCGCTTATCCCGACACCTGCGTCGGCACCGATTCGCACACCACCATGATCAACGGCCTTGGCGTGCTCGGCTGGGGCGTCGGCGGCATCGAGGCCGAGGCGGCGATGCTCGGCCAGCCGGTCTCCATGCTGCTGCCGGAAGTCATCGGCTTCCGCCTCACCGGCAGGCTCAAGGAAGGCGTCACCGCCACCGACCTCGTGCTCACCGTCACCCAGATGCTGCGCAAGAAGGGCGTCGTCGGCAAATTCGTCGAGTTCTTCGGCCCCGGCCTCTCCAACATGACGCTGGCCGACCGCGCCACCATCGGCAACATGGCGCCCGAATATGGCGCGACCTGCGGCTTCTTCCCGGTAGACTCGGAGACGATCCGCTACCTCACCATGTCGGGCCGCGAGGAAAGCCGCATCGCGCTGGTCGAAGCCTATTCGAAGGCGCAGGGCATGTGGCGCGATACCGGCTCCGCCGATCCGGTCTTCACCGACCTGCTCGAGCTCGACCTCGGCGACGTCGTGCCGTCGATGGCCGGTCCGAAGCGCCCCGAGGGTCGCGTCGCCCTCCAGGATATCCCGGCCGGCTTCGCCAAGGCGATGGAGACCGAATACAAGAAGGCCGCAGAGATTTCGAAGCGCTATGCCGTCGAAGGCACCGGCTATGATCTCGGCCATGGCGACGTCGTCATCGCCGCCATTACCTCCTGCACCAACACCTCGAACCCGAGCGTGCTGATCGGCGCCGGGCTCTTGGCGCGCAACGCCAACCGGCGCGGCCTCAAGCAGAGGCCGTGGGTGAAAACCTCGCTCGCTCCCGGCAGCCAGGTGGTAGCCGAATATCTGGAAAAGTCCGGCCTGCAGAAGGAGCTCGACCAGATCGGCTTCAACCTGGTCGGTTTCGGCTGCACCACCTGCATCGGCAATTCCGGCCCGCTGCCGGGGCCGATCTCCAAGACCATCAACGATAAGGGCCTGATTGCCGCCGCGGTGCTCTCCGGCAACCGCAATTTCGAAGGCCGCGTCTCCCCCGATGTGCAGGCAAACTACCTCGCCTCGCCGCCTCTGGTGGTGGCGCATGCGCTGGCCGGTACCGTCACCAGGGACTTGACCGTCGAGCCGCTCGGCGAGGGCAGCGACGGCAAGCCGGTCTATCTCAAGGACATCTGGCCGACCTCGGTCGAGATCCAGGAGTTCATCGAGAAGAACGTCACCCGCGAGCTTTTCGCCCGCAAATATGCCGACGTCTTCAAGGGCGACGAATACTGGCAGAAGGTCAAGGCGCCGGAGGGCCAGACCTATGCCTGGGACGATCACTCGACCTATGTGCAGAACCCGCCCTATTTCGCCGGCATGGGCCGCTCCTTCGGCAAGGTCGGCGACATCAAGGGCGCGCGCGTGCTTGGCCTGTTCGGCGACAAGATCACCACCGACCACATCTCGCCGGCGGGTTCGATCAAGGCCGCCTCGCCGGCCGGCAAGTATCTTACCGAGAATGGCGTCGGTGTTGCCGACTTCAACCAGTACGGCACGCGGCGCGGCAACCATGAGGTGATGATGCGCGGCACCTTCGCCAACATCCGCATCCGCAACCACATGCTGGGCGAGAACGGCCGCGAGGGCGGTTACACGATCCACTACCCTTCGAAGGAGGAGATGTCGATCTACGACGCCGCGATGGAATACAAGAAGGACGGCGTGCCGCTGGTCATCTTCGCCGGCGTCGAATACGGCAACGGCTCCTCGCGCGACTGGGCGGCCAAGGGAACGAACCTCCTTGGGGTCCGCGCGGTCATCGCCCAGTCCTTCGAGCGCATCCATCGTTCGAACCTGGTCGGCATGGGCGTCATCCCCTTCGTCTTCGAGGACGGCACCTCATGGGCCTCGCTGAACCTCAGGGGCGACGAGCTGGTCGAGATCGACGGGCTGGACGCGATCAAGCCGCGCCAGAAGATGGTCGCCAAGGTCACCTTTGGCGACGGCACGGTGAAGAACCTGCCGATCATCTGCCGCATCGATACGCTGGATGAGCTCGACTACTTCAAGAACGGCGGCATTTTGCAATACGTGCTGCGCGACTTGGCTGCTTAACAGCAGCCAGGGATTAGGGCTTAGGCAGTAGGCAGTAGGGAACGGAGTACCTACTGCCTACTGCCTTGCCTTCGGCTCCGAACCGCGTCGTCGCCGCCAGCAGCACGGCAAGCATCAGCGCATTGAAAATGTGCCAGAGGAAATGCGTGCCGAGCGGAAAGCCGGCGCAGACCAGCGGGTCGATCATCCGGCAGATGACCGAAACCACGAAGATTGCCGATCCGGTCAGATTGTACCAGCCGGCCCGGTTGCCGCTGGCCGCCACCCACACCCCGAAGACGGCGAGCGCCAGGAACGGCGGCAGGTAATTGGTCGTGCCGTTCGACGCGCCTGGTGCAGCCAGTCCGGCACGGCAAAGGTGATCAGGCCGGCGATGGCGTAGAAGACGACGAAGACGAGCATCGCCTTGCCCCATTCCATGCCGAGGAAGCGACGCAGGTTGAACAGCGTGTGGGCGAGCGTGAAGCCGGCGATCGGCAGGATGTCGGCCCAGATCGTGCCCTTGGTGGCGAAGGTGTGGAACACGGTCGAGCCAATGCCGATCGCCGCCACCCACCAGGCCAGAACTTCTGCGAAGCTGCCGGCCTCGTGTCGCCGAACCAGCAAGACGCCCACAGTCCCACGGCAATGAAAGCCAGATTGGTCAAAGCATTAGCCGGCTCGGCCCAAAGTCCAGGTCCGGTCCGTTCGTAATAGAGATCGACCGGGGTCAGGAAAGTTTGCCACATGATGAGGATGCCGCCGCCGAATCGAACCGCGCCTTGAAATGCAATGGCCTCTCCTATTGCGGCCTTACCTGCGGTTGCAACAGCAAATTTCACCGCAACGTGACTTCCCGTTGACTGTCGCTTCTGCCACATATTTTAGCAATCAGAACAAGGCCGGCGTCACCGGCGGGAATTGGAAAAGTCATGGCATCTCGAGGACGATTGCGGCTTGCGGCAGTGGCGCTGGCCCTTACGGCGTTGGGCGGCGTGGGCCTTGCAGCCGAGCCTGAGAAGGCCGTGACCAGCAAGGCTCAAAGCGAAAAACCTTTGGGCGTGGTCGAACTGTTCACCAGCCAGGGCTGCAGTTCCTGTCCGCCGGCCGACGTGTTCTTCGCCGAGCTTGCCGGCAAGGACGACATCATCGCGCTCGCCTACCACGTCAATTACTGGGACTATCTCGGCTGGCAGGACACGCTGAGCACCAAGGAAAACACCGAGCGCCAATATGACTATATGCGCGCCTTCGGCAGCCGCTCGGTCTACACCCCGCAAGCCGTCATCAACGGCCGCAGTCACGTCAACGGCGCCAGCCGCAAGGATGTCGACGGTGCGCTGGCCCGGATGGACAGGACCGGCGAGGGCATGCGCGTCGGCATCAAGGTGAGCCGCACCAGCGACCGCGTCATGATCGATGCCGGCGACGCCGGCAACGGTCCGGCCGACGCCCATGTTGTGATCGTCTATTTCGATCCGCCGCAGATGGTGAAGATCGGCCAGGGCGAGAACAGCGGCCGCAGCCTGACCTACTGGAACGCCGTTTCCGACATCCAGATCGCCGGCATGTGGCACGGCAAGGCGCAGCGCTACGAATTGCCGATGACCGAAATCGCCAAGAAGGGCGGCTGCGCGGTGCTGCTGCAATCCGTCGGCAAGGACGGCATGCCCGGACCGATCCTGGGCGCCGCCTTCATCCGCAAACCCGATCGCCTTTAGCGGGCGCTCCCTTTCCTTCTCCCACAGGGGGAGAAGGTGGCTCGGCGCGCAGCGCCGAGACGGATGAGGGGTATTCCAGCTTGACGTTCGCCACCAGCGCCGCATCGTGCCAGATCGCCAAGTGCCTCATTCCTTCCAGCACCCCTCATCCGGCCGCTTCGCGGCCACCTTCTCCCACAAGGGTGTTTGGACCGGGGACATCGCGAACAGGTGTGCGAGGACATCGCGAACAGTTTTGCGCGTTTTGCGCGAGGGGGTTCGGGATGCCATTCGAGGCCAAAAGCGTGATGAGCCAGAAAGAAGAGTTCGTGAGATTGGCGCTGGCGCCTGGCGCTAATGTGAGCGCGTTGTGCCGACGCTTCGGCATTGGTCGGACCTGTGGTTACAAGTTGCTTTCGCGCTATCGGATGGAAGGCGCGGCAGGCCTGGCGGAGCAGTCTCGGCGACCACTGTCGAGTCCGGCACGCAGTGCGCGGGAGGTGGAAGCAGCAGCCGTTTCGGTGCGTGTGGCGCATCCAGCCTGGGGTGGGCGCAAGATCGCGCGGGTGCTTGCCCGCGAAGGTATCGGCACGCCGGCGGCTTCGACGGTCACCGGGATCCTGCGCCGCAACGGTATCGAGCTGGGGGCTTTGGGCGGCGGAGCCCAGCCTTTCATTCGCTTCGAGCATGCCGCCCCCAACCACCTGTGGCAGATGGACTTCAAGGGCCACGTTGCCTTGCGCGCCGGCCGGCTGCATCCGCTTACCGTGCTCGACGACCATTCGCGCTTCTCGATCGCGCTGTCGGCCTGCGCCGACCAGACCACCGAGACCGTAAAAGCCCGGCTGATCGCCGCCTTCCGTCGCTATGGCCTGCCATGGCGCATCGCCACAGATAATGGCCCGCCCTGGGGCGATGGCGGCCGCAACGACTTCACCTTGCTCACCGTCTGGCTGATCGAGACTGGCATTGCCGTCAGCCACTCCCGGCCTTGCCATCCGCAGACGCTCGGCAAGGACGAGCGCTTCCATCGTTCGCTCAAGGCCGAGGCATTGCAGGGACCGCCCTTCGCCAATCTCGCCGAGGCTCAGGATGCATTCGACCAGTGGCGCCACGTCTACAACGCCCAGCGTCCCCACGACGCGCTGGACGGCGGCGTGCCGCTCGATCGCTACCAGGCCTCGCCACGCCAGTATCGCGAAACTGTCGAGCCGTTCGAATATGCCAAGGACGATCTCATCCGCCGCGTTCAGCAGCACGGCTTCGTCTCCATTCTCGGCCGAACCATACGCTTGCGCCGGGCCTTCGCCGGAAAGTCTGTCGCTTTCCGCCCCACCGCCACCGACGGCGTCTTCGACGCCTGGTTCAGACATCAGAAAATAGAAACCATCGACCTCAACACCTTGGTCCGATAGCATGCAAAACTGTTCGCGATGTCCTCGCACACCTGTTCGCGATGTCCCCGGTCCAAACAA
>NZ_FOVT01000003.1 GCF_900115245.1 Mesorhizobium sp. NFR06 | reverse complement strand
CGGAAGTCACGGCGGCGATGGCGGGCGAACCGGACGGGCTCTATCTCGTCAGCACGCCGGTCGACGGCGCCACGGTTGCCCGCACTTGGATATCGCAGGGCGGCGTGCAGAAGTTCCTGCTCAATGACGGCATGAACAGCCCCGATTTCATCGACTCCGTCGGCGCCGACTATCTCAGGGATGCCTACGGCACCTCTTCCGGCACCAGCCCGACCGCTTCGACCGACTATTTCAACAAGAACTACAAGGAATTCTCCGGCATCGAGCCGTCGAACCCGGCCGCCGATCGTTCCTATGACGCTGGCGCCATCGTCGGGCTGGCGATCGCCATCGCCGGCTCCGGAGATCCGGCCAAGATCAAGGACGCCATGTACAAGGCGGTCGATCCGGCAGGCACGCCGATCTATGCGGGCAAGCAGGAATTCGCCAAGGCGCTCGGCCTGATTAAGGACGGCAAGCCGATCCGCTATGAAGGCGTCATCGGTCCGGTCTCCTTCGACAAGTTTGGCGACATCACCGGCCCGTTCCGTCTGTGGAAGATCGTCGACGGCAAGGTGACGACGGACGGCGAGATGACCACCGACGACGTCAACGCATTGCAAGCGAAGTTGAACAAATGAAGGGTGGACACGCGGATGGACCCGGATTGCTGATCCGCGGTCCATCCGCCCGGGATAAGTTGAGGGGACCGCTTAGCGCCCCATAGCGGTCGTACTAGGCTGTCTATGGGATCGCTGAAAGCAGACTTCGCTTTGGACCGAACTGAATCTGAGTTTGCGCGCAACGCGGACATTAGTCGATCTTGAACAGCGGCGTTCTCCCTTCAGCCTTCTCTCTGAAATCGGCTGCCAGAGAGGATCGTCCTGACCAGCTGCGGAACTAGCGACTGATGTCGCCAGCAACAGTCGATACCGAAAGCGAAGGGCGCTCGTTCAGCTCGTCTTTGTCGAACCCAGCGATAAGCTTGTATCGAGCCGCAACCTAGCTGATGATGGGTCGACGGTTTCAAAACCGTCCGGCGCACGGCCATCTGCATCACCTGTTCCACCCACCGCCGTGGCGCTCGGGATGGATCGGTTACGGCGACCGCTTCTGCGCTGCACCTCGGCTCCACCCTCACAAGCCAGGAGGTCGTGATTACCGATCAATCCGGGCGACGTTTCAGTACGGTCAGGGTGACAAACACTATTCGCCTGGCTGGACAATGATCCATCGCGAAAATCAGATACATCCTCGCCCTCTAATCGCTTCCGTTCAGAGTCCGCTCGCTTGTAAGCGTGCATTTGGCCTGAGCGTCGGCTCGGACTGCCCACGCTTGATCGCCTAAGCTACGCCTCAGTCGAGCGCTGCCAGCATCAGGTGCAGTGCTCTGTTAGGATAAGTGTAGTTAGGTGATTATATTCAGGATAGCTTATATTAACTTCTGTAAATCCCTCAGGTGACGTGGTATGACAGCGACCTGAAGTCGGCTACGCTGGGCAGCGAGCTTGCCAAGGGCAACAACGGCTTTGGCTATGCGCTGAGCATCGAAACCGGCCAGAAGATCGCGCTGCAAGGCAAGTGGACTCTTACGCCGCAGGCGCAGCTTGCCTATTCCTCGGTGCGCTTCGACGGCTTCCCCGATCCGTTCGACGCGGCGGTGTCGCTGAGCCGCAGCGAGGCCCTGATCGGCCGCGCCGGACTGTCGCTCGACTATGAGGATGCCTGGACCGGCGCGCAGGGCAAGGTCAGCCGCTCGCATCTCTACGGCATCGCCAACCTCTACTACGACTTCCTCGACGGCAATGACGTCGATGTCTCGGGCACGGCGCTGCACGAGCACGACGAGCCACTGTGGGGCGGGCTCGGTGTCGGCGGATCGCTCTCCTGGGCCGACGACCGCTACATGGTCTTCGGCGAGGCCTTCGCCAAGTCGAGCCTCAAAGACTTCGCCGGCAGCCGCTCGATCGGCGCCAAGCTCGGCTTCAGCGTGGAATGGTAGGCAGCGCGCGGGCCGCTTTCGTGCCCGCGGCCAAAATTTGTTGCGCCGCCACATGTTTTCCCAGCTCGACTCGGCAAGACTTCGCAGCGATGGGGCGCTCGGCGCCCGCATCGCCCGCAAGCAGGCATCGTCTGCAGAGAGTCGGACTGTCCGGAATTTCAGGCCACGTCCCGCCGAATTGGCTTGCGATCATCAGCCGCGAACACCGCGCTCGCCTCGCTGACGATAGAGACATGATCCCTGGCGGCCTTGCCCGCAGCCACGCTGTCTCCGCGCATGATTGCGGTGACGATCAGGTCGTGTTCCTGCCAGGATTTGGCAAGCCGTCCGGGCAGCATGAACTGCGCGCGGCGAAAGGGTGCCAACCGGCTGCGGGTCATCACGGTGAGATCGTGGATATGCGTATTGTGGGCACCACGATAAAGCCGGCTATGGAACTCGGTGTTGAAATACTCGTAGTCCTCCTCGGCGCCGAGCTGCACCAGGCGGGCCGAAGCCTGGTGCTCGGTCTCGAGCGCGCGGCGCTCGGCTGCGGTCATGCGCTCGGCCGAGAAGCGCGCGCAGATCGCCTCCAGCTCGGCCATGCTCTCGAACATCGAGGCAAGATGCTCCTGCGTCACGACGGCGACGATAGCGCCCCGGTTAGGCCGCCTTTCGACCAGGCCCATGGCGCTGAGCTGGCCGAGCGCCTCCCTCACAGGGGTGCGTGATACGTCGAAGCGGGCGGCGAGCGAGGTCTCGTCCAGCTTTTCGCCGGGGCGCAGGTAGCCGGTGACAATCCGGTCGCCGATCGCCCTGACCATCTGATCCACGGTCGTGCCCGACCTGATCAAGCTGTGCTTTCCCGACAAGTTTCCTCCGTCCCGTCTTCTCGTGGAGCCGGCCGACTCGTTGGCCCTTTCGACTCGGACATGCCTCTATGCCTCTATTTTAATCTGTCTGTCAAACTGGCTATTTTAAAGGCAAAAAGTGCATGCAATTGCCTCCGGCATGGGCACGAGTCTTCTACACGGTAGCTGATTTTATTGGATAAATTTCAATACCGCAACTGGCACGGCGATTGCATGCACTTTCTTAACGGCATGTTAATCGACCCGGAAAAGGGTCCTAAAGGGAGCATTCACTATGACCGACAGATTCATGCTTAACCGTCGCCAACTGCTCAAGACCTCTGCCGCGGGGGCCGCACTCGGCCTGGTCTCGGCATCCTTTCCGATCAGCCGTGCCTTCGCCGCCGCCACCACCGTCGGCTTCATCTATGTCGGCCCGAAGGACGACTACGGCTACAACCAGGCGCATGCCGAAGGGGCAGCGTCGCTGAAGGGTATCGAAGGCATCTCGGTCGTCGAGGAGGAAAACGTTCCCGAGACGGTCGACGTCCAGAAGACGATGGAATCGATGATCAATCTCGATGGCGCCTCGCTGATCTTCCCGACCTCCTTCGGCTATTTCGATCCGCACATGCTGGCCATGTGCGCGAAGTTTCCCGATGTGCAGTTCCGCCATTGCGGCGGCATGTGGAGCAAGGACAAGCACCCGATGAATGCCGGCTCCTATTTCGGCTATATCGGCATGGGCCAGTATCTCAACGGCGTCGTCGCCGGCCACACCTCGAAGAGCAAGAAGCTCGGCTTCGTCGCCGCCAAACCGATCCCGCAGGTGCTGCTCAACATCAACTCCTTCCTGCTCGGCGCGCGCTCGGTCGACCCGACGATCACCTGCCAGGTCATCTTCACCGGCGAGTGGTCGCTGGCGGTCAAGGAAGCGGAAGCCACCAACGCCCTAGTCGACCAGGGCGCCGACGTCATCACCTGCCATGTCGACAGCCCGAAAGTGGTAGTCGAGACGGCAGCCGGCCGCGGCGCCTTCGTTTGCGGCTATCACGCCAACCAGAGCCCGCTGGCGCCTGAAAAATACCTCACCGGCGCCGAGTGGAACTGGGCAAAGGTCTACAAGATGTTCGTCGACGACCTCATCGCCGGCACGCCGCTGCCCAATTTCACCCGCGGCGGACTGGCCGACGGCTTCGTCAAGATGAGCCCGCTCGGTCCCGCCGTCGGCGAGGCGGCGCGCAAGCAGTTCGACGCCACGCTGGCCGAGATGATGAAGGGCGGCTTCTCCGTCATCAAGGGCCCGCTGAAGAGCAACAAGGGCGCTGTCGTCGCCACCGAAGGCCAGGCCTTCGCCGAAACCGCGATCGAGCTTGAAAGCATGGACTATCTCGTCGAGGGCGTTGTCGGCTCGACCGCCTGAGGCTGAGCGCGGAGGCGGGGACCATGACGGATACGGTCAGCAGTGCGGATGCGCCGGCCATGCTTGGCGTCAGGGGATATCCGGCGGCGCTGGAATGGATCGCCAGGCGGGCGGAAGCCTTCGTCATTCCGCTGGCGGCGCTGGTCGTCGGCATGGTCCTGTTCAGCCTGTTCATCGCGGTGGTCGGCAAGTCGCCGGTGCAGCTCTATGAAACCATGTGGCGCGGCGGCTTCGGCTCGTGGTTCTCCATCCAGAACTCGCTGTCGCGGGGGGCACCCCTGCTGCTCGCGGCGCTCTGCGTGGCGCTGCCGGCCCGGCTCGGCCTCGTCGTCATCGGCGGCGAGGGCGCCATCGTGCTCGGCGGCGTCGCCGCCGCTGCCATCGGCGTGGCGCTGAGCGGCGCGCCATCCTTCATCGTCATTCTTGCCATGGGCGTGGCGGGCGTGGCCGCCGGCGGCATCTGGATAGGTGCCGTCGGCGCGCTGCGCCACTACCGGGCCGTCAACGAAACCATCTCCAGCCTGCTGATGGCCTACATCGCCATCGCCCTGATGAACCAATTGGTGGAAGGGCCGCTCCGCGACCCGGCCTCCCTCAACAAACCCTCGACCCAGCCGCTGGCCGACATCTACCGCATCGGCAACATTCCGGGCATGGAGGTGCATTGGGGGCTTGCCGTCGGCGTCGTCGCCTGCGTGCTCTCCTGGGTGCTGATCGAAAAGACCCGCTGGGGCTTTGCCGCCCGAATCGCCGGCGGCAATGTCAGGGCAGCGCAGGTGCAGGGGCTGGCCGTCGGGCCGCTCATCGTCGGTTTTACCGCGCTTGCCGGCGGCTTTGCCGGCCTTGCCGGCATGCTGGAAGTCGCAGCCGTGCAAGGCAGCGCCAACGGCTCGCTTGCCGCCGGCTACGGCTATACCGGCATCCTCGTCGCGTTCCTCGCCCGCCACAACCCGTTGGCCATCATCCCGGTCGCCATCCTGCTTGGCGGCATCGACGCGTCCGGCGGGCTGATCCAGCGCCGCATGGACCTGCCCGACGCCACCGTGCTGGTGCTGCAAGGCATGATCTTCATCGTCATCCTGTTCAGCGAAACCTTGTATGGCCGCTTCAAGGCCTTCAATCCCGACCTGTGGCAGAGGGCCTCCTGATGGACGCTACCGGGATTGGCCTCTGGGGCGTGCCGCTCGCCATTCTCGGCGGTGCCATCCGCGTGTCGACGCCCTTTATCTTCGTTTCGCTCGGCGAGGCCATCACCGAGCGGTCCGGCCGGATCAATCTGGGGCTCGAAGGCACGCTGGTGTTCGGCGCAATGACCGCATATGCGGTCGCGGTCATGACGGGCTCGCCATGGCTCGGTCTGCTGGCCGCCGCGGCCGCCGGCCTTTGCTTCGGCCTGTTCCATGGCTGGATCTGCAAATTCCCGAAGGTCAACGACATCGCCATCGGCATCGCGCTGATGCTGTTCGGCTCGGGGCTCGCCTTCTTCTTCGGCAAGCCGTTCATCAAGCCGAAGGCGCCCAACCTTCCGGCCATTCCGTTCGGCGCCTGGTCCGACATTCCGCAGGTGCAGGCGGCACTCGACGTCAACGTCCTGTTCCTGATCGGGGCGGCACTTTCGCTCGTCCTGTGGTGGGCTTTCCGCAACACCCGCGCCGGCCTCATCGTGCGCGTCGTCGGCGACAGTTCCGACGCCGCGCGCGCCATGGGCTTCAACCCGAAGACGGTGCGCCTCGTCGCCACCGGCGTCGGCGGCGCGCTGGCCGGCATCGGCGGCGCCTATCTGTCGCTCTACTATCCCGGTAGTTGGACCGAACGCATCTCGTCCGGCCAGGGGCTGATGGCGGTGGCACTGGTGATCTTTGCGCGCTGGAATCCGCTCGGCTGCTTTGCCGCCGCCCTTTTGTTCGGTGGCGCCGGCGCGCTCGGACCGGCGCTGCAGTCGGTCGGCGTCACGCAAGGCTACTACCTGTTCTACGCCGCGCCTTACATCCTGACCTTGATCATCATGATCGCCACCTCGTCGCCGACCCGTTCGCTTGCCGGTGCGCCGGGCGAATTGTCGATCACCAAATAACTGGAGTTTCTGCCATGAACGCCAGAGCCGAAATCACCCAGCGCTATATCGACGCCGATCCGTATCCATGGCCCTACAATGGCGAACTTCGCCCCGACAACACGGCGTTGATCATCATCGACATGCAGACCGATTTCTGCGGACCGGGCGGCTATGTCGACCATATGGGCTACGACCTGTCGCTGGTGCGGGCGCCGATCGAGCCGATCAAATCGGTGCTGTCGGCCATGCGCGCGAAAGGCTACACCATCATCCACACCCGCGAGGGCCACCGGCCCGACCTCGCCGACCTTCCCGCCAACAAGCGCTGGCGCTCGCGCCGCATCAATGCCGGCATCGGCGATCCAGGACCCTGCGGGCGCATCCTGGTGCGCGGCGAGCCCGGCTGGGATATCATTCCCGACCTCTACCCGGCCGAGGGCGAGCCGATCATCGACAAGCCGGGCAAGGGCTCGTTCTGCGCCACCGACCTGGAGCTGATCCTCAACCAGCGCGGCATCGAAAACATCGTGCTCACCGGCATCACCACCGATGTCTGTGTCCACACCACCATGCGCGAGGCCAACGACCGTGGCTTCGAATGCGTGATACTGGAGGATTGCTGCGGCGCGACCGACTACGGCAACCATCTCGCCGCGATCAAGATGATCAAGATGCAGGGCGGCGTCTTCGGCGCGGTGTCGAATTCGGCGTCCTTCGTCGCGCAGCTGCCGTGAGGAAGCCAGGATGAGCGGGATCACCGGCAAAAAGGCCGTCGGCGTCGAGACCATCGGCATGACCATGCGTTTCGGCGCCTTCACGGCGCTGGACGATGTCTCCATCAAGGTGCCGGCCGGATCCTTCCACGCACTGCTCGGCGAGAACGGCGCCGGCAAGTCGACGCTGGTCAAATGCATGATGGGGTTTTATCACCCGACCGCCGGCGACATGCTGGTCGACGGCCGCGAGGTGGCGATCGCCAGCCCACGCGATGCCTCCGCACTTGGGCTCGGCATGGTCTACCAGCATTTCACGCTTGTCCCGTCGCTGACCGGCGCCGAGAACCTCGTCATTTCGCGCGAGAAGGTTCCCGGCGTGATCGACTGGCGCAAGGAGCGCAGCGAGCTTGCCGTGTTCATGGATCGGATGCCGTTCAAGCTGCCGCTCGACGTCAAGGTGGCCGAGCTCGCCGCCGGCGAGAAGCAGAAGCTGGAGATCATCAAGCAGCTCTATCTCGGCCGCTCGTTCCTGGTGCTGGACGAGCCGACCTCGGTGCTGACCCCCGGCGAGGCGCAGGAAGTGCTTGGCCTGGTGCGCGCCATGACAAAAACGGGCGACCTGACCGTGCTGATGATCTCGCACAAATTCCATGAGGTGACGGCATTCGCCGACGACGTCAGCGTGCTGCGCAAGGGCAGGCTGACCGGCACCGGCGGCGTCGTCGACCTCGACCGCAAAGCGATGGCGGCGATGATGATAGGCGATCAGCCGATCGCCACGCTCGACAGCCGCGCCGAACCGAAGCCGGACGCAGAGATCGTGCTCAAGGTAAAATCGCTGAAGGCGCCGGACCGCACCGGGCTGAAGTCGATCCGGATCGAGGATCTCGGTGTGCGCTCCGGCGAGATCGTCGGCATCGCCGGCATTTCCGGCAACGGCCAGAAGGAATTCCTCGAAGTGCTGGCAGGGCAGCGCCCCCGCGATGCCGGCGATATCATGGTGCGCGGCGCCGCCTATGCGGCGACGCGCGCCGAGGCGCGTGCGCTCAATGTGCGCCTCATTCCCGAGGAGCCGCTGAAAAACGCCTGCGCGCCGAAGATGACGGTGGCCGAGAACATTTCTTTCCGCACCTTCGACATCGACAGCAACGGCAAGCCGGTGAACTGGATCAGCGCCAGCGCCATCAAGGCATTCAGCGCCAGGCTGGTCGAGCAGTTCAAGGTCAAGACCGCATCGCTTGCCTCGCCAATCGCCTCGCTGTCGGGCGGCAATGTGCAACGCGCCGTGCTTGCCCGCGAGCTCACCGGCGAGGTCGACCTGCTGATCGTCTCCAATCCGTGCTTCGGCCTCGACTTCTCGGCTGTGGCCGAAATTCGCGCCCGCATCATGAAGGCGCGCAATGCTGGTGCCGCCGTGCTTTTGATGTCGGAGGATCTCGACGAACTGCTTGAGCTTTCAGACCGCATCTTCGTCATGTCCGACGGTGCGCTGGTCTACGAGACGCCGATCGCGCAGGCCAGTGTCCAGACCATCGGCGAGCACATGGCGGGACATCACTGATGGCGGAAATCGCAGCCCAGCCATTTCCGTTCGCCTTTAAGCCGCAGACCATGGCGCTCGTCGTCATCGACATGCAGCGCGACTTCGCCGAGCCCGGCGGCTTCGGCGCCAGCCTCGGCAACGACGTCAGCCGGGTGACCGCGATCGTGCCGACGGTGAAGAGATTGATCGAAGGCTTTCGCGCCGCCGGCCTGCCGGTGATCCACACCATGGAGTGCCATCGGCCCGACCTTTCCGACCTGCCGCCGGCCAAGCGCAATCGTGGCAATCCGTCGATCCGCATCGGCGATGCCGGGCCGATGGGCCGTGTGCTGATCGCCGGCGAGCCGGGTACCGCGATCCTCGGTGAACTTGCGCCGCTGCCTGGCGAGATCGTCATCGAGAAGCCGGGCAAGGGCGCTTTCTATGCCACCTCCTTCGGCGATGACCTGAAAAGGCTCGGCGCCGAGCAGCTGGTCTTTGCCGGCGTCACCACCGAAGTCTGCGTGCAGACGACGATGCGCGAGGCCAACGATCGCGGTTATGAATGCCTGCTCGCCGAGGATGCGACGGAGAGCTACTTTCCCGAGTTCAAGGCGGCGGCGATCGCCATGATCAGGGCGCAGGGCGCCATCGTCGGCTGGACGGCGACGACCGACCAAGTGCTCGAGGGAATTGCCAATGCCTAATCTTGCCTTTGCCGGCCTGCTCGACAGCGGTTGGCGCGATCTGGCGTTCGAGCATTTCCGCGACGGCATCAGCGTCCACTGGCTGCTGAAGGGCGGACCGGTCGAGCCGTCGGTCGCGATCCTGAAATACCGACCCGGCGCCGGCGTGCCGCGCCACCGCCATGTCGGGCTGGAAACCATCGTCGTGCTGGAAGGCACCCAGAGCGACGAGAACGGCGACTATCCTGCCGGCAGCTTGATCCTCAATCCGGTCGGGACCGAGCATTCGGTGTGGACGAGGGGCGGCTGCGTCGTGCTGATCCAGTGGGACCTGCCGGTGATCATTCTGGGGGAGACGAAATGAGTGATGTCCACTTCGACATAGCAAGTCTGCACGCAGCCTATCGGGACGGCGTCAGCGTCGGTGAGATGATCGATGCCGTCTATGCCCGCATCCAGGCAGCTGATGATCCGGGTATCTTCATCCATCTCGGCGGCAAGGCGGACCTCCTTGCCGCGGCCGAAGCGCTCGGCCCGTTCGACCCGGTGGCAAAGCCGCTGTGGGGCATTCCCTTCGCCGTCAAGGACAACATCGACGTCGCCGGCATGCCGACCACGGCGGCCTGCGCCGAATACACTTACTGGCCCGACAAGGACGCCACCGTGGTGGCGCGGCTCAACGCCGCCGGCGCGCTCGTCCTGGGCAAGACCAATCTCGACCAGTTCGCCACCGGCCTCGTCGGCGTGCGCACGCCCTGGCCGATCCCGCGCAACGCCATCGACGCGGAACTGGTGCCGGGCGGCTCCTCCTCGGGGTCGGCGGTGGCGACGGCGCGCGGCATCGTCTCCTTCGCGCTCGGCACCGACACCGCCGGCTCCGGCCGCATCCCCGCCGGCCTCAACAACGTCGTCGGGCTGAAGCCGACCGTCGGCGCGTTGTCGACGGCCGGCGTCGTGCCGGCCTGCCGCACCCTCGACTGCGTCTCGGTGTTCGCGCTGACCGTCGACGACGCCTATAAGGTGTTCTCGGTCGCGGCAGCGCGCGACGCCGTCGATCCCTATTCGCGCGACATCGCCGTCCAGTCGCTCGTCGCACGCCCGCCGGTGCTGAGCGTCGGCGTGCCTGCAAAAGCCGACCTGAAATTCTTCGGCGATGCGGCGATGCAGGCCGGCTTCGAGGCCTCGCTTGCCATGCTGTCGCGGCTCGGCTGCCGGCTGGTCGAAATCCCGTTCGGCGATTTCTACGCCACCGCCAACCTCCTCTATGAGGGCGCCTGGGTGGCAGAACGCTATGCCGCGATCCGCGATTTCATGGAAGCCAACGAAGCCGCCATGCATCCGGTGACGCGCAAGATCATCGGCGGCGCCAGGAAGCTGTCGGCGGCCGACGCCTTCCGTGGCCTCTATGCCTTGCAGGCCTACCGGGCCAAGCTTGCCCCGGTCATCGCCTCGGTCGACCTGTTCTGCGTGCCGACCGCGCCGACCCACTATTCGCTCGATGCCGTGCTCGCCGACCCGGTCGAGACCAACAGCCGGCTCGGCACCTACACCAATTTCGTCAACCTGCTCGACATGTGCGGCATCGCCGTGCCGACCGGTCGACGCGACGACGCCTTGCCGATGAGCGTAACCTTGCTGGCTCCTGCCGGCCGTGATGCGCTGACCGCGACGCTCGCCCGCGACCTGCACGCGGCGAGCGACCTGGCGCTCGGAGCCACGGGCTGGCAACAGCCGGGCCTTCTGCCGGCAGCGCCGTCAGCCGACGATGGCATGATCGACCTGGTGGTTGTCGGCGCGCATCTGTCGGGCATGCCGCTCAACGGCCAGCTTAGCCAGCTCGGCGCTCGGTTCTCGCGCGCGGCAAAGACATCCGCCGCCTACAGGCTCTATGCGCTTGCCGGTCAGTCAGTGCCAAAGCCCGGCCTGATCCGCGTGGGCGACAGCGGCACTGCGATCGACGTCGAGGTATGGCGGCTTTGTGCCGACACCTTCGGCCGTTTCGTCGCCGCCATCCCGCCGCCGCTGGGTATTGGCAGTATAGAGCTTGATGACGGCAGTACCGCCAAAGGCTTTCTAGTGGAATCCGCGGGCTTGCTGGGCGCTTCTGACATCTCGTCATTCGGCGGCTGGCGCCGCTTTCTGTCCGATCGCGTTCCTGCTTGAACGCTTCGTCGTCGGACGTTGCGAAGGCAAGAGCTGCTGGTGGCACCGATCGTTAAATCAACGTCGTCTCTGCAACCTCCGGGCCCACCATTGTCGTCACTTATCAACGCTTTATAGGGTGGTTCGCCAGGAGGCTCGCCAACAGGTTCGCCAAGCATCGGCTTGCGCGTCACGAGACGCACGGACTCGATCCATACCTTGCATGGCCAGCCGAACCTGCGAAGCTCGCGCGAATCGAGTTCGGCATGATCGATGTCGTCGTGACCAAGCACGTCCATAAGCTGTCTGGTTGAGGCCTCTGCTTCCGCCAGATAGACCTCGATTATGCTCGCGCGTCTCGAATAGCGCCGGCCGCATCGAGCAGACCGGCACGCCGTTCGCGCTCTACGACGATCCAGACAATGCCTTCATACATCTCCGGCCCAGCAGACTCTTTGATTTTGTTGTGGAAAATTGCTCTCGGCCCAAAACCTTTTGGACCCATTATGGGCATGACCTTGTTGCCGAACTTTGTCGCTGTCAATTTGACCGGCCCGCATTCAGCGAATATGGGGCTATATGTTTCGCCTGTTCGGACCAATGCGCTTCAAACGATGGACCACAGTCGATTGTGGGCCTGCCGGCAAATCAGACACTCTCCCGATCGCGCCGGCTGATAACCCCAAGCCCCCCGCCCATCAGTCGGCGCGTAGCCCGGCTTGCGAACCTCAATCCAACCCTAAAGCAAGCCGGGCTTCCATCCCATCGGAAACGTGACAAGTTGGACGGCCTATCGCGTCGAAGCAACTCCGCTCTGTCAGAGCGTGGGGCGCATTCCACCAGTCTTCATGGGATCCTTGATGGGCCGTACCAATCGACACTATCGTTCGAAAGGTTCTCCCAGCGAAGCCACGCCGTTGAGCTTGAGCAGACGCCGGTTCGAAGAGATGATGCCGAGCACGATGACGGTCACGAGATAAGGCAAGCTCGATAGAAGTTGCGAGGAAACGTCCAGCCCTGTTGCCTGGGCCGCGAGGCTTGCGAGGGACACGGCGCCGAAGAGGCACGCACCGAGGAAGATACGGCTGGCAAGCCAAGTGCCGAAGACGACGAGCGCAATCGCGATCCAGCCGCGCCCGGCGATCATGCCATCGGCCCAGAGCGGCGTGTAGACCACGGATGCGTAGGCACCGGCGAAACCCGCCAACGCGCCGCCGAAGGCGACCGCGGCGAAACGCACGGCGATCACCGGATAGCCGAGCGCATGGGCCGCCTTGGGGTTCTCGCCGACGGCGCGGACGACGAGGCCGGTCTTGGTGTAGGCGAACATCGCCCAGATGGCGACGGTCGCGGCAAGCGAAAGCCACACGACAACGTCTTGGGCGAACAAGCCGCCGATCACCGGGATATCCGAAAGCCCGGGCAATGAAAGCTTCGGGAGCCCCTTAACCGTGAGGCTCTCATAGCTCTTGCCGAACAGTGCCGAGAGGCCCTGGCCGAGGATGCCTATGGCAAGGCCTACCGCAACCTGGTTTGCGCGAAATCCCAGCGCGATGACGGCAAAGACAAGGGAAAGAGCCGCGCTGGCGAGGCCCGCGGCGAGGAAACCGAGGAGATGCCCGCCGCCTTGATAGACGATAATGAAGGCGATGACGGCGCCGAGGGCCATCAGTCCCTCCACCCCGAGATTGAGGACGCCGGCCCGCTCGGCCACCAGTTCGCCGAGCGCCGCCAGGAGAAACGGCGTAGCCGCCGCCAGCATCCCGGCGATGATGAACTCGACGGCGTTCATGGCGAGCTTCCGTGGGCGGCATGGCGCCATTCGAACCGGTAGCGGACGAAGGCGATGGCGACGAGATAGGCGAGCAGCAGGCTGCCCTGGAAAACCCTGACCGCAGCGACCGGCAGATTTGCCGAGACCATGGCGTTATCGCCACCGATATAGAGGGCCGCCATGAGCAACGCGGAAAAGGCGATGCCGACCGGGTGAAGGCCACCGAGATAGGCCACGATGATGGCGGCATAGCCGTAGCCGGTCGAGATGGAGCGCTGCAGCTGGCCGAGCGGCCCGGCCACCTCGGCCGCTCCGGCGAGGCCTGCCGCGAAACCGCCGATGAGCAGGGAAAGCCAGATCGCGCGTCCTTCGTTGAAGCCGGCGTATCCGGCTGCGCGCGGCGCGAGGCCGCCGACCTGCAGCTTGAAGCCGGCGAAACTCCTCTGCATGAAGACCCAGGCCGCAAGGGAGAGCGCGCAGGCGATAAGCAGCGAGACGTTGACGCGGGTGCCGGGAATCAGGATCGGCACCATCGCGTCGGACTGGAACATCACCGATTGCGGGAAGTTGAAGCCGTTTGGGTCCTTCCAGGGGCCGAGAAGCAGGTAGTTGAGCAGTTGCGCGGCAACGAGCGCCAGCATGAGCGATACGAGAATCTCGTTTGCATTGAGCTTCACGCGCCAGAAGGCCGTGAACGACGCCCACAGCGCGCCGCCCAGCGCACCGATGACAAGCATGGAGGGCCAGATCCATTGGCCCGTTGCCTCTGGGAACCAGATGGGAATGGCCGATGCGAAGATCGCGCCGAGGATGAACTGGCCCTCGGCGCCGATGTTGAAGACCTTTGCGCGAAAGCCGATCGCAAGTCCCTGCGCGATCAGCAGGAGCGGCCCGGTCTTGAGCAGGACTTCCGAGAACGAGGCCCAGGACAGGAAGGGCTCCAGTAGCATCGCGTGGAAAACGGCTACCGGATCGCGGCCCATCAGGAGGTAGAGCCCGAGATTGAGAAGCGTCGCCAAGGCGAGCGCGACGGGCGGGGCGATCAGTTTGACGGGAAGCGAGGCATGCTCCCGGCGTACCAGAACCGGACGGAGCGGCGCGGACAGAGCGCTCATGCAGGGACCTTTTTGGCCGTCGAATGCGCTCCGATCATGTAGCGGCCGATCTCCTCCGGTCTCGTGTCGCGCGTCACCAGCGGCGGGCTCAGCCGGCCCTGATGGATCACCTGGATCGAATCGCAGAGTTCGAACAGCTCCTCCAGTTCCTCCGAGATGACGAGGATAGCCATGCCTTCGTTGCGCAGGGCAACGAGGCGCCGGCGGATGGCAGACGCGGCGCCGATGTCGACGCCCCAGGTGGGTTGCGCCACGAACAGCAATTGCGGGGACAGCATGATCTCTCGGCCGACGATGAACTTTTGCAGATTGCCGCCCGAAAGCGCGCCGGCCTCCGCTTCCGAACCGGGCGTGCGCACGTCGTATTGCCGGATGCAATCCTCGGTGAAAGCCTTCACCTGGTTCGTGTCGACGAGGCCGCGTTTCAACAGGCCGAACGGATGGGCGGTCAGAAGGCTGTTGAGTATGAGCGACATTTCCGGCACGGCGCCGCGGCCGAGCCGTTCCTCGGGAACGAAGGCGAAGCCCAGTCGCCGGCGGGCGGCCGCGTCGAGCGCGCCGACATCCTTTCCCATCATGTAGATAAGGTTGGACTGTTGGCGCGGCAGCACCGTTTCACCTGAAATCAACGCTGCGAGTTCACTCTGCCCGTTGCCCGATATGCCCGCGATCCCGAGGATCTCGCCGGCCCGGACCGTCAGGCTGACGTCGGAAAGCGCCACGGCGAAGGGATCGTCCGGCCGATGGTCGAGGCCGACGATTTCGAGGCGCTTTTCACCGCCGGAATGCGCAAGCGCCGGCATGGGCTGCGGCATGTCGCGGCCGATCATCATCCGGGCAAGGTCGTGCGCGTCGTGGTCGCGCGGGTCGATGCGGCCGGTGATGCGCCCGCTGCGCAGGATGGTCGCGCGGTCGCAGACCGCTCGGATCTCCTCCAGCTTGTGCGAGATGAACAGGATCGATACGCCGCTGTCGCGCAGCCGCCGCAATGTCTCGAACAGCTTGTCCACCGATTGCGGGGGCAGGACGGAGGTCGGTTCATCGAGGATCAGGAGTTGGGGTTCGGTCATCAGGCAGCGGATGATTTCCACCCGCTGCCGCTCTCCGACAGAGAGCGCGTGCACATGGGCGAGCGGATCGACTTCGAGTCCGAAGTCGCGGCCGAGCATGCGGATGCGATCCGCAAGATCCGATTTGTCCCTGGGCACGACCAGCCGGATGTTCTCCACCACCGTCAGCGTCTCGAACAAGGAGAAATGCTGGAAGACCATGCCGATCCCCTTGCGCCTCGCTTCCGCCGGGGAAGCGAGGGCCAGGGGTTCCCCTTTCCAGGTCGCCGTTCCGGCGTCCGGCTGCTCGACGCCATAGATCAGCTTCATCAGCGTCGACTTGCCCGCTCCGTTTTCCCCGAGGATCGCATGGATCGAGCACGGAGCCACATCCAGATCGATGTCTCTATTGGCATGGATTTGGCCGTAGCTCTTGGAGATGCCGCGCAGCGACAGGAGCGACGTGGTCATGGTCACTTGGGCAGCGGCGAGGTGACACCCTTGACGTGCCAGTCCATGGCGACGATCTCGGCATCGGTCATCGTTTTGCCGGCGGGGACTCCCTCGCTGCCGTCGGCCTTGGCGAGCGGACCGGCAAAGGGCGAGAAGCTGCTGCCGGCGATCTTGGCTTCAACCTCTTTGATCCTGTTCATCATGTCGGCCGGGATACCCGGGTTCCAGTCAACGACCTCTACAACCTTGTCGCCGACACCCAGGAAAGCGTTGGCGCCCTTGAACTTGCCGGCGAGGTGGGCGTCGACCGAGGCTTTGAAGAAGGGTGACCAGTCGGTCGCCACGCAGCCGAGATAAGTTTTAGGCGCATATTTCTTCATCGACGAATTGAGGTTGAAGGCAGGGACGCCGGCCTCCTCGCAGGCCGAGACGACGGAGGGCGTGTCCTGGGCGTTGGAGAAGATCACGTCGCATTTCTGCGCCAGCAGAGCCTTGGCGGCTTCCTGCTCCTTGGCCGGATCGAACCAGGAGTTCACCCATACGACCGAAACCTCGACATCGGGTTTCACCGCTTGCGCGCCCAGCGTGAAGGCGTTGATGGAGGTGATCAGTTCGGGAATGGCGAAGGCGGAGACCGAGCCGAGCTTGCCGGTCTTTGAAAGCGCGGCTGCCGCCATGCCCATCAGGTAGGTACCCTGGAAATATTGGGCCGCGAAGGGCGAGAAGTTCGGCGCTACCTGGAAACCGGAAGCATGCAGCACGGTGACGTGGGGGTTACGGCGCGCGATCTGCAGGGCACCGTTCTGGTAGCCGAAGGAACCGGCGATCAGGAACTTGTTCCCGTCGGCGACCACCTTGTTCATGATGCGGTCGGCATCGGGTCCCTCCTGTATGTTTTCGATGATGGTGACCTTCACCTTGTCGCCATAGGCTGCCTTCACCGGCTCGAGCCCGTCGGCGAGCGCACGGCCCCAGCCGACATCGCCGACCGGCGACGGGACCACGAGCACGATGCCCAGAGGTTCGTCGGCGGCAAGCGCGCGGCCACCCACCGCTGCGACGAGGCCGGAGGCGGCCGCGCCCTTCATCAATGTTCTGCGAGTAAGATTTGTCAGCATGTCGGTTCCCCTTGTTTTCGGTTTCTAGAATTTCACGGTCGCGAGCGCCGCCTCGGCTTCCGCGAACAGCCGCGCCTCGTCGAGCCCCGGGAACTCGCCCTTGGCCCAGACGATGCGGCCGTTGATCATGGTCATGTCGGTCGGCATGCCGATGCCCACCTTGGTAAGCAGGCTCAGCGGATCGTGCCGCGTGCCGACATAGTCCATGCGCCGCGTGTCGATGGCGAAAAGGTCGGCAGCCATGCCGGGCGACAGCCTGCTGATGTCGCCGCGCCCGAGCAGCGCCGCGCCCCCGGTCGTCGCATAACCGAGAAAATCGGCCGGCGGCGGAACGGGATGGTCGCGTGACGATGCCGACAGACATTGCAGCATGTAGGCGGAATGGATGCAGTGCATCAGGTTGGAATTGTCGTTCGAGGCGGCACCGTCGCAACCCAGTCCTATGCTGAGGCCGAAGGCCGACATCGCCGGGATATCGGTGATTTCGGCGCCGACGAGATAGACCGGCTCAGGGCAATGCGAGACGCCGGTGCCGCTCGCGGCCATTTTGCGCAGCTCGTCGTGGGTCAGCTCCCAGCAATGGGCATAGAAGGCATCCGGCCCGCAGAAGCCGATCTCCGCGCAGTAATCCACCGTCCGCATGCCGTGACGGTCCTCGATGACCGGGCTTTCGCCCTCGCCGACATGGGTATGCATACGCACCCCGCGGTCGCGCGCCAGCGCCACCGATTCCACGAAGGTCTCGCGATAGCAGTTGACCGGCTGGCAGGGCGCGACGGCGACCTGGCGCATGCTGAAAGGAGCGGCATCATGGTAGGCGTCGATCAGCCGGGCGCAATCGGCGATGAACTCGTCCGTCGTCTCCAGCATGGCATCGGGGATGGTCGAGCCTTTCGATTTCGGCAGCGTGTTGCCGCCGCGTCCGGCATGGAAGCGCATACCGAGGAGTTCGGCTGCTTCGAACTGCCGGTCGATCAGCCGCTTGCCGGCCTTCGCCGGAAAGCAATACTGATGGTCGAATGCGGTCGTGCAACCGTGCTTTATCAGCTCGGCCATCGCCGTGACCGAAGCGTGGTAGAAGCATTCCTCGGTCAGCCGCGAGAAAATGGGATAGATGCGGTCGAGCCATTCGATGACCGACAACTTCGTCCAGTCCAGATCGGCGCGGTTGCGCACAAAGCATTGAAAGAAGTGGTGATGGGTGTTGACGAGGCCGGGATAGACGAACCAGCCGGCGGCGTCCTGCGAGACGGTCCCGACCGGCAACTCCCCCTTGTCGAGCCCTTCGCCGATGGCCCGTATCGCAGGGCCGTCGGTCAAAACATCGACATTGCGCCGGATGTCCGGACCGTTGCCCTCGTCCACGATGACCGCAGCGCAGTTCTTCAGCAAGTGGCCCGCCACGTCACGCCTCACCGGCATCGAGGACGGGCTCGGGCTTCAGTTCGTGCAGCCGGTGGATGCCGGGCATCTCGATGAAGCCCTCGAGACTGCGGATCGCCCGCGACCAGAGCCGGATCGAGGGATAGGGGTCGAGCGAAACGCCGCCGTCCGGCGCCAGGGCCACATAGGGAAAGCAAGCGACGTCCGCGATCGTCGGCCGGTCCGACGCGAGGAAGCGCTGGCCGCGGATATGCTGTTCGACGAGGCCGGCTTCCAGCTCCCGCAGGGCCGCCATCCCCTGCCACTGAAGGGTGGCGATATCGCCCGGACGCAGCAGCATCTCGTGCAAGCGCGCCGCCCCCAGGCTGCCGGTCAGCCGATGCGAGAAGGAAAGCCATTGCTGGACGCGTGCAGCCTGCAGAGCCGTATCGTTGCCCAGCCATTGCGGTGCGGCCTTCGCGGCGAGATAGACCAGCATGGCCGAGGATTCGGTCAGGATGAGGTCGCCATCCTCCAGGATCGGGATCGAACCCGCCGGATTGAGCGCCATGAGTTCGGGACCGCGATGCTCGGCGCCGGGATGGAAGTCGACGGGTCTGATGTCGAGTTTCACCCCGGTCAGCGCCGCCATCAGGCGGGCCTTGTAGCAACTCGGGGACAGCACGTAGTCGTAGAGCTTCATTGCGCCACCAGTTGCGCGCCGTAGATGTAGCCGTGGCGTTTCAGCCAGCGCCGGTAGGCAACCGATGTCAGGTCCGCCCTTGTGGGGATCTCCATGCCGGGATCGAGCGGCAGCAGCCTCGGGATCTGGTTTTCGAGAATCGACCGGTCCTGAAGGAAGATCGTCTGCTGGAAATGGATCAGGTCTGCCATCGATGTTTCGTCGTCGAACAACGCCATCCACGGCCAGACGTCGCACAGGTCTTCGGCAAGCGGCTGCACGAAAAGCGTGATGACGTCCCATTCACCCGGGCGCGGCGGGCAGGTCTTATAGAGGATCGAGCAGGTCGGCGCAGGCACGCGATACATGTATTCGGTGGTTATGCCGCCTTCCGCCGACTTGGCGGCCTGCGGCTGGTAGAACTTCACCTGGGTCGCCCAAACCTCGTCTTCGTCCTCCCGGATCTCGACTTTGTAGTTCGGGACTTCCGTGTGCGGTTCGGCCCCCAATATGTCCGTATGCACGAAGGGGAAATGCGCAATGTCCAGGAAGTTCTCCACCGCGCGCAGCGGCGAGCAGCGCACGCGCACAACCCCGACATCGACGAGCCGGCGGCCGGGCTGATCAGCCTCGGGAATGGCAAAGAGCGCCTTTTGCGGATCGCCGAGCGACGACCAGACATGGCCGTAGCGGATGCAGACCGGCAGGGCACGTCCGTTGCTGCCTGTGACCTTCGCGTTTCCGTCTGCGCCGAGCCTCACCCCGATCGGCTCGCCCATGAGCGCCGTCTGGCGCCCATGCGTGTCGAGCTGGCCGGCAAGGCCGACCGGATACCATTCGTCGATCATCGCGTTGCGGGTCATTGGGCGACCTCACTGCGCAGAATATCCTCGGCCTTCCGCCGTAGCGTCTCGGCTGCCCTCGACGCAGCGATACGCTTGGCCGGACCAGTGCCTTCGTCGACCAGAACATGCATCAGCGTCCGCGCTTTCCCCTGGGGGCTAAGCAGCAGCCGTAGGGCCTGGGCATTTTGCGCGCAGTCGAGCAGGCCTCCGTCGGCCTTCGTACCGGCGGCCGCCTCCAGAGCGGCAATGCCCGCCTCTACCATCATGGAGCGAAGAGGGGCTAGGCCGTCGAACCGCGGCGGCCGAGCGGTCGGTTCGCCTACGGAAATCCATATGATTCCGCCGCTGTCCTCGACGGGCTGTGTCGCGACACCAATCGTTTCCGGCGGCGTCAGCCCCGGATGGGCCGGAATGCGCAAGCAGTTTCCGGCCTGGGCATAGCTCCAACCGTGATAAATGCAGGACAGGGTCTCACCGCGCACGAAACCATGGGAAAGGCGCATGCCGCGATGAGGGCATCTGTCCGCGAAGGCCGCCGCGCGGCCGGACCGGCTTCGCCAAAGGGCAATCGGTCCGGCTGGGGTTTGCGCCGGCATTACGGTTCCCGCTGGCAAGTCCGCGGAGAGGGCAACCGGCATCCATGAGCCGGATGGATAGGGCAGCATGCATCAACTTTCGAACGACATCGACCCATCTTCCCAAATGCAGATTCGCGGTCAAGACATGCCGATCAGTCTGATCACGTTTGCACAATATTTTCGCACTGGCAACAATGCCCAAAAAAGAGGCAGAGACATGGTCCCAACCTAGCCCGATTCGTTCTCTGCCGGCGTCCGACGAATGGCCTCGACCCAGACATCGATTGGTCCAAGAGAGCACCCCATCTCCATCATATCGACCAGTTCCGCCGGACCGGCAACGTCGAGTTCGATGCGGTCGGGACCGGCAACGAATATTGCCTGCGCGAGGCCGAGCTTGGCGGCATGACGCTCGATCCACGGAAGAAAGGATGCCGCTTTGACATCGCCGAGGATTGTCATGCGCTCGCGCGTAAAACGTCGATCTTGCTCGTTCATGAAGGACCTTAGCAACGAAATTGATATACAGATACGTCGTATCCAATCACGTGGCTATACTGGGTCGCGCGCACGGCCTGCATCGTTGCGGCGCTATTGCCTGAGCGTTTGCAAGGCCTTTGTTTCGTCAGCGGCTGTCAGATCGGCAGCTCGCGGCAAACAGAATGCCGTTGCCGCCGAAAGCAGAGCTGCAATGGTGGTACCAGTACTAGCACCGGACGCGGCCGGGCCGGCTACGAACAATACCGGCGAGACTTCGCAAATCTGATCAAGGTTTGGGGTGGGATTTCCGCCAAGCCTCGTACTCGTCGCTCGCTGCGGGGTGCAGGGGATAGTAGCGTTGCAACGACCCACCCTGCATCAGCTTCTCGCGCGAGAACTCCTCCCAATCGTGGTGCTTCCGCGATTCTTCGATCACCTTCGGAGCCATTGCGACGGGAAGCACCACCACCCCATCGTCGTCGGCGACGATGATGTCGCCGGGGATTACCGTCACTCCGCCGCAGGCAATCGGAACGTTGACGGCATTGGGATAGATGCTCGTCTGCACGTGGTAGTTTGGCGTCCAGCCGCGCAGCCATAAGGGCAGATCGAGCTTTTCGACATTGGGCCGGTCGCGCATGCATCCATCGATGACGATGCCTGCGCCGCCTCTGCCCTTGAAATAGGTAGACATCATGTCGCCGAAGACGCCCGAGCTCATGTCGCCTCTCGCGTCGACCACGACCACGTCGCCCTCCTGCGCATGGTAGAGCACGTGCCGGTGCAGCTGCGTCTCTGGATCGGCGTATTCGCCCTCGTTGAACAGGTCGGGCCGCTGCGGCAGGAATTGCAGCGTCAGCGCCGGTCCGACGATCGATTTGCCGTGGTTCTGCGCCACCGGGCCGACCATGTGCGGATTGCGGAATCCCATGTGGCCAAGCGTGCCGGCAACTGTCGCGGCGCCGATCTCGCTTAGCGCGTCGATGAGGTCTTTGGGCGGCCGGATGATGTCGGGAGTATGCGTCATGATCGACTCCGGTTGGAATGGAACTACCAGTTGGTAACAGAACCGTCGCGGCGCTTGAGGTGAGGCGCTTCCCAGAAACGCAAGCTCTGGGCCTGGATCGCCTCTTCATTGACCTCTACGCCGAGTCCCGGCGCATCGCCGACCGGATAATCGGCGCCATCGAGCCGTGGTTGCACCGGGAAGAAATCGGAATTGTCGAAACCCAGCTTCCTCTCGGGTGCCCGGGTCTCGAGCCACGCGAAGTTCGGCACCGCGGCGGCCAGATGCACGGTCGCGGCCGTGCACACCGGACCGAGCGGATTGTGCGGCATCAGGTCCACGTAATGCGCCTCGCTCCAGCCGGCGACCTTCATCGCCTCGGTGAGACCGCCGACATTGCATACATCGAGCCGGTTGAACTGATGGATGCCGCGCTCGATGTAGGGCAGGAACTGCCATTTGCTGGCAAATTCCTCGCCGATGGCAAAGGGGATGTCGGTCATTTTGCGCAGGGATTCGTAGGCTTGCGGTGTCTCGTCGCGTATCGGCTCCTCGAGGAAGTCAAGCACGCCACGGCCAAGTTTGTTGCAGAAGCTCGCCGCCTCGGCCACCGACAGCCGATGGTGATAGTCGATGCCGAGGACGACGTCGTCGCCCAGCGCCGCGCGCGCCTTGTTCAACATATTCGCGGTGGCGCCGATCGACTCGCGCGGCTCGAAGAAATCCTTGCTGTTTTGCCCGAAGGGGAAGAAGCGGATCGCCTGCCAGCCCTGCGCGCGCAGTTCGCGAGCACGTTCGATGGCTGCATCGCCCTCGGCCTCGTCTCCGGTCGAGGCGAAAGTGGGAATGCGGTCGCGCTGTTTGCCGCCTAGCAGCTCGTAGACAGGCACTCCCAGCACCTTGCCCTTGATGTCGTGAAGGGCGATGTCGATAGCGGAAATCGCCGCCTGCAGAACGCGCCCGCCTTCGAAGTACTGGCTGCGATAAAGCTCCTGCCAGATGCGGCCGATCTGCATCGGGTCGCGGCCGATGAGAAATTCACGATAATGTTCGACCGCGCCGGCCACGGCCTTCTCACGACCGCTCAAGCCGCTCTCACCCCAGCCGAAGATGCCCTGGTCGGTCTCGACCTTGATGAGCATCTGGTTGCGCGTTCCCACCCAGACGGGATAGGGCTTGATCGCGGTGATCTTAAGCTTCGCAGTCATCCACGCCCCACGCGCATTTCCCGGTTCAGTCGGCCTCGAGGGCCATTTCGGTTTCACCGTCGAACAGGTGCATGCGCTCCTGGTCGAACTCGAGCCAGATCTGCTCGTCAGGTATGACTGCGATGTTGGGGGACACGCTGATGTTGACGATGGCGCCCGAAAGGAACGCCTGCACGAAGGTAACGTCTCCGGTTGGTTCCACCGTATAGGCCTTGGCCGGAATGGCGCCGGGGACGGCGCTCTTGTGCAGCCTGATCGTGGAATGTCGCGCACCGAGCACGACCTTCCTGGTCGTCGCTCCCTTGACCTTGCGCGCGTTGCGTTGTGACAGCCCGAGGCTCCAGCCTTCAGCGCTCGTCAGAACGGTGTCGCCGTTTGCCGTCGATGCCTCCAGCGGAATAAGGCTCATCGCCGGGCTGCCTACGAAGCTCGCAACGAACATGTTTACGGGATTGGCGAAAACTCGCGCCGGCGAATCGTATTGCTGCAGATAGCCGCCGTTCATCACAGCCATCCTGTCCGCCATGGTCACGGCCTCGAGCTGGTCGTGCGTCACATAGATGATCGTCGCCTTAAGGTCCTGATGGAACCGCTTGATCTCGGACCGCATCTGCACGCGCAGCTTTGCGTCGAGATTGGAGAGCGGTTCGTCCATCAAGAAGACAGCCGGGTCGCGGACGAGGGCGCGCCCCAGGGCCACGCGCTGCTGTTGTCCGCCCGAAAGTTCGCGCGGCCTGCGCTCGAGCAACTGCGTCATGTCGAGCACTCGCGCCGCTTCCTTGACCTTCCTGTCGATCTCGTGCCTGGGCAGCTTGCGCATCTGCAGCGGGAAGGCGAGGTTCATATAGACCGACTTTTGCGGATAGAGCGCGTAGTTCTGGAACACCATCGCGATGTCCCGGTCCTTGGGGTCGAGGTCGTTGACCACCCGGTCGCCGATGACGATGTCGCCCGATGTGATCGAGGTCAGGCCGGCGACGAGATTGAGCGTGGTTGTCTTGCCGCAGCCTGAAGGGCCGACAAGCGCTACGAACTCGCCATCATTAACCGTTAGCGAAACCTCGTTGACAGCTTTGAAATTGCCATAGGTCTTGACGAGATCTTTGAGGACCACGTGGGCCATCGGCAACTCCCTAGAGCGTGATGCCGAAAGGTGTGAAGCGGTTTTCGGACGACATCATGCTCTATCTCCTTGATCTGGAGCCGGATTCAGGTTTCAGGTCCGTTCGACCTGAAATCATCCGGCTCTAGTGCTTGACCGCGCCTTCAGTCAGGGCGCGTACGAAGTATCGTTGCAGGACGAGGAACAGCACCACGACGGGCACGCTCATCATGAAGCTGGCCGCCATCAGGCCTGGAAAGTCCGTCGTGTTTTCCGAGAAAAAGCGCTGGATGCCGACCGGCAGCGTCAACTGCTCGTTCTTGGAGAGGAAGGTGTAGGCGTAGATGTACTCGTTCCACGCGCCGATGAAGGAATAGATCGCCGTGGCGATGATCCCCGGCGCCGAGAGCGGCATCACGATCAGGATAAAGGCCTGGAACCGTGTCGCCCCGTCGATGCGCGCAGCCTGTTCGAGCTGCACCGGGATGTTGTCGTAGAAGCCCTTTAGCAGCCAGATTGCCAGCGGCAGGCCAAAGGTGAGGTAGGTGAGAATGAGCGAGCCATGCGTGTTCACCAGCCCGATCGCGCGCATCAGGATGAACAGCGGCACGAGAAAGATCACCGCCGGGAACATGTTTCGGAGCAGCACCGCGAAGAACAGGAAGTTCCGGCCCGGGAAGGTGAAGCGCGAAAACGCGTAGGCCGCGGGAACCGCCACGACCACCGAAAGGATGGTCGTGGCGGTGGAGACGAAAAGGCTGTTCCAGAAGAAGCGCAGGAAGTCCTGGCCGACGCTGTTCTGCGGGTCGAGCAGCTTCTGGTAGCTGGCAAGGGTAGGTTGGTCAGGCCACCATTGCGGCGGAAACTGCATCGCCGCGAAGCCGGACTTGATCGAGGTGAGCAGCATCCAGATCATCGGCAACGCCGTGTAGAGCAGCATGAACACCAGGAACGCGCGTCCGCCCCAGCGCCATCCGTCGATTCGCACGCGGCGTCGGGCCTGGTTTCGAGGGGCCGTCTCGGCAATCGTGCTCATGCGCTCCCATCTTTCCGCTCGTTGCCGCTCAGCGCACGGACGTAGAAGTAGCCGAGCGTCATCAGGATGAGGAACAGAAGTACCGAATAGGCCGACGCCACTCCCCAGCGCTGCCGGCCGAAGGCGAGCTCATAAATGTGGGTGATCCAGATATGCGATGCGTTCGACGGCCCGCCGCCGGTCATGATCCAGGGGATGATGAAGGAATTGAAGTTGGCGACCGCGAGCAGCAGGATCGTGATCGTCGAGACGTTTCTCAAATGCGGGAAAGTGACGTGCCAGAAGCGCTGCCATGCGTTGGCCCCGTCGACTTTCGCAGCGCGCAGCAACTGCTCGGGGACTGTCTGCAGACCGGCCATCATCATGATCATGGCGAACGGAAACTCGCGCCAGATGTTGACGACGATGAGGGAGGGCAGCACCGTGCTGACGCTGTCGATGAAATTCGGCGGCCGGTCGGCCAATCCGAGGCCGACGAGCACCGCGCCGATGATGCCGAAGTCCGAATGGTAGATCCACTTCCAGATGTAGGAGGCGGCGACGGCGCTGATCACCCAGGGAATGATCAGGATAGCGCGCAGGACGCCACGGCCGATAAATTCACGATGGAGCGCCAACGCGGCGGCAGATCCCAGCACAAAGGAGACGAAAGTGGATCCCAGTGTCCAGATGAGAGTGTTCCAGGTAACCTTCCAGAACACCTGACTTGTGAGAATAGCGGTGTAGTTGTCGAAACCGACGAAGATCTTGTCCCGCAGCTGCAGGCCGGGCGGCGTGTTGAAAAAAGACAGTTCGATCGTGTAATAGATCGGATAGGCGATGACGATCAGCATCACGGCGATCGCAGGCAGCACGTACGCGTAGTCGGCGCGGTGCTCCCAGACCTGGCTGAGCACGCCGGACCTGTCGGGCTGCAATGTTGCGCGGGCCTCGGCCTTACCGGTCGCGATCGTCACTGTGGCGCGCCCTTATTGTTCTTCGGAAGAACCGGCCGCGCCCTCGGCGCAGCCGGTGAGATCATCGATCAGGCTTCGGCTAGAGGCCGCCGCCCATCAGGTCTTTTACCTTCTTGGCCGCGTCGTCCGCTGCCTGGTCGACGGTCATCGCTCCAGTCAGCGCGTTCTGCAGCATATCCGGGATGATGATGTTCATGATCTCGGGCGATTGCGGCAGCGCCGGGAACGGGATGCCGTATGGCAGCATCGAGGTCGTGACATCGAGGAACTTGATGTTGTCCAGACGTTCCTTCATCCATTTGGTCTTGAAGCCGTTGAGGTTGCCGGGGTTCGAACCGGCATAGGCCATCTTCAGCGACCATTCAGGGCTCGTCCACATGCAGATGATGGCCTTTGCAGCGGGCTCGTCCACCTTGCCGCCCTCGACATATTCAGGCTTCAGGATGTGAATGTTCGAGCCGCCGAACACCACCGCGCGCTTGCCGTCGGGGCCAGTCGGAATCAGGCCGTAGCGCATGTTGTCGATGACCGTCTGTGCCTTGTCCTTGTCGGCACCCGTCGCCTTCTTCTGCAGGTCCAGCATGACGTTGTAGTCGGACGGGTGCGAGATCATCATGCCGAGCTGGCCGGCCAGGAACAGGGGCTGGTTATCGGCTTGCTGGTTGGTCAGCGCCGAAACCGGAACCGACTTGTCGCGAACATACATGTCGTAGGACGCTTGCAGCGCCGCCTTGCTCTGCGGGCTATCGAGCTCGATCTTCTTATAGGTCGGGCTGGCGGTGGTTTCGTCGAAGACGCCGCCGCCATAGGCCCACAACTGCGGCATGAAGCGGTACGGCGTGTTGCCGGCATTCTTGCGCGCCACGAGGCCGTAGCCGGCAATGCCGAGCTTGTCGTGGATCTGCTTGGAATATTTTACGACGTCGTCCCAGGTTGCCGGGGGCTTGTCCGGATTGAGTCCCGCACGCTTGAAGATGTCGGCGTTCCAGATGAACGCCATCGTCTCGTTGTTGGTCGGAATGCCGTAGGTCACGCCGTCCCAGGTGACGGCCTTCATGGCGCCGGGCCAGAAATCCTCGGTCGAATAGCCTACGTCCTCGGGCTTCAGCGGCTGCAGATAGCCCTTCGAGGCGAACTCGGTACCGCCCAGGATCTGCAGGCGCACCGCCATCGGCGCGGCATTGCCGAGCAGCGCCGTGCGGAATTTGTCGAGAAGGTCGTTATAGGTGAGGGCTTGTTCCTCGAGCTGGATGTTCGGATAGGTCTTACGGAAGGTCGCGAAGAAATCCTTGTAGTATTGGCGCAGGAGGTCGGGGTCGCCCTCGAACACGCCCTGATACCAGAAAGTCAGACGCCCCTTGTAGTCGAGCGGAGTGACCTTGGCGCAATCGGCCGCGGTGTCAAAATCCTGCGTGCCCGCGATCGAGCGCACATATTCCGGCGACCACTTGCTCAGGTCGACCGGTGGCGCAGCCAGCGCCGGTGCCGACATCAACGATGCCACTAAGGCAGTAGAGACAGCGCCGCGCAGGACGGCACCGCCGAGTCTAATCCTCCTCATAGGTCTCCTCCAGGTTCTCTCCCATGCCGCTCTGCATCGAGGCAAGCGGTCCTTGCTCATTCGATCGAGGGACAGTTCCGGTTCTATGTATCCCTTCGATCACTTTGTACGTTTTCAGATCGCAGATTGCCTGTCAACGAGGAGAATCGTACATTGTTTTATCGATGTCGAGCGTGATATAGGGCAGGGTGTGTATTGACTTGGGGGAACTGGCCTTGGCCGAAACCAGCGATTTTAAAGCGGAGCCACCCGCGGGGATTGACCCGATCGGGGCCTCCAGCGAGGGCGCCTCGCTTTATGAACTGATCAGGGAAGACATCATCGAGGGACGGCTAGCCGCCAACGAACGGCTCGTGGTCGCCGATCTCGCCCGGCGTCACGGCACCTCGACCAACCCCGTGCGCGAGGCCCTGCAGCTGTTGCGCGGGGAGGGCTTTGTCATCTTTAGCCCTAACCGGGGGGCGCGGGTACGACCCATAGATCAGGATTTTGTCCGGGATATCTACGAGATCGGTGTGCTGATCGAACCGGCCCTGACGCGATGGTTTGTCAATATGGCTACCGCCGAGGACATCGCTGAACTTGAGCGTATCCAGGGTCTGATTGAAGAAAACAACTTCGCCGACACGTTCAGGCACAGTGAACTCGATACCGCCTTCCACACGGTGATGTACCAGCGCCACTACAACCGCCATGCCGCCGAGCTTTGGTGGAAACATCGCGAAGTGCTGCGAGCCGTGAGCCGGCGTTTCAATTTCACGCTCGCGCGGCGGGCCGCGATCATTCGCGAGCACCGCGAACTCATCGCGCTCGTAAAGGCCGGGGAAGCCGACAAGGCGGCTGAACTCATCTCCCGCCATGTCGAGGGTTCCGGCCGGCATGTTCTCGAACAGATGCGCGCGCGCAACGCCGCTCGGGCCGGATAGGATATTCCGTTCATCTTCCCATGTTGATTTCAGACAAAGGCAGCTGAGATGAAAATCACGAGCGTTCGGCCGTGGCTGATCAAGTCCGATGCATCCTATTGGGGAGAGTATCTGTTCATCGAGGTGACGACCGACGAGGGCGTGAGCGGCTGGGGGGAGATCACCACCACGACCAGGTTGGCCAACCGCGCTCTGTGCACGATCCTGCGTCAGATCGGCGCCGCCGTGGCGGGCGAGGATCCAGCGCGTATCGAGCATCTCTGGCACAAGATTTTCCGCAGCTTCACCTATATGGGCAGCCGTGGCGCCGCCGTCGAATGCGTAAGCGCCATCGACATAGCCCTCTGGGACATCCGAGGCAAAGTCCTCGGCAAGCCGATCTACGACCTGCTGGGCGGGCCGGTACGCGAGGAAATCGCCCTCTACACCCACCCCAACCAGGCGAAATTCACTAGCAAGGAGGGCGTAGTCCGCGAAATTCGCGATATCGTCGAGTCCGGACATACCGCGCTCAAGTTCGATCCCTTCCCACACCAGGGTCGCACCGCCGATGGCGGATCCCGCGAACAGCGAGACGGCTACCTCGATGGCGGCATGACCCGCAAGGATGAGCGCGAAGCGGCCGAACTGACGGCCTTGATCCGCGAAACGGCGGGGCCCGATGTCGACATTCTCATCGATGCGCATGGCCGCTTCGACGTCCCTACCGCCATTCGCCTCTGCCGCAGCCTCGAGGAAGCCGGCCAGATCGACTGGTTCGAGGAACCCTGTCCGCCCGAGAGCCTCAACGCGCTCAAGCAGGTGCGTGAGAAGGTCACTGCAGCCATATCGTGGGGCGAGCGCGGGCACACGAAGTGGGATTTCGTGCCAGTGCTCGAAAACAAGCTCGCCGACTACATCATGCCGGACGTCACCTGGACCGGCGGCATCACCGAGCTCAAGAAGATTTCCGCCTTGTGCGAAGCCTACTACGTCCCGGTCTCGCCACATGACGCCGCGGGACCGATCAACGTGGTTGCGGGAGCGCAGGTGATGATGACCGTTCCCAACTTCTACAAACTCGAAACATCGGAGTGGAACCTGGGCAAATACGATCATCTCATCGATAGGGCGCTCGATGTTTCGAACGGCAGCCTCAAGCTGACGTCGAAGCCGGGTCTCGGTGTCGAGATGAACCGGGACTACCTGGAGGCCCACGAGATCGAGCTGGGCTAGCAACGACCTGTGCCGCGGCGCGCGGGGCATAAACCCATCGACCGGAACGAGGACAAGTCATGCCAAAGACGGGTGGAGCCGGCGAGGCTCTCAATCGGGTCAACACGAACTCCAAGCCATCCGACCTTCGCATCACCGACATGCGGGTGGCCGAAATCGTCGGCGCGCCATTCACCTCGGCGCTGCTGAAGATTTACACCAACCAGGGCATCGTCGGGCTTGGCGAGGTGCGCGACGGCGCCAGCGCCACCTATGCTCTGATGCTGAAGAGTCGGCTGCTTGGCGAGAACCCTTGCGACATGGATCGCCTGTTTCGCCGCATCAAGCAGTTCGGCGGTCACGGCCGGCAGGGCGGCGGAGTCTCGGCGGTCGAGATCGCGCTGTGGGATCTCGCCGGCAAGGCCTACGGCGTCCCGATCTACCAGATGCTCGGCGGCAAGTTTCGCGATCACGTGCGCGTCTATTGCGATACCGACGCCGAGAAACCGAGCGGCACCGAAACCGGAATGCGCCTCAAGGAGCGCATGAACCGCGGTTTCACCTTCCTCAAGATGGACCTCGGCTTGATGCAGATCGCCCATGTCCCGGGCGCCGTGGCCGCGCCCGCCGGCGCGCTCGAAGGCTTTTACGCCAATCCACGCGGCCGCGGCGGCGCGCTCGAGGAGCGCAAGGCTCGCAATCTCGCCTACGATGCGCAGAACGTGCAGCATCCGTTCACGGGCCTGCATTTCACCGAAAAGGGCATCGACCTACTCGAGCAGTATATCCACGAGGTTCGCGAGGTGATCGGATACGAGATCCCGCTCGCCATTGATCATCTCGGCCACATCTCGCTACAGGACGGCATACGCCTATCGCGCCGTATCGAGAAATACGTCCCCGCCTGGCTCGAGGACGTGATTCCCTGGCAGTACACCGAGCAGTATCGACAATTGCAGGAGGCCACCACGGTGCCGATCTGCACCGGCGAGGACATCTACCTCAAGGAGGGTTTCGAGCCACTGCTCAAGAGCGGCGGCCTCTCCGTTGTCCATCCGGACCTGCTCACCAGCGGCGGCATCCTCGAGACCAAGAAGATCGGCGACATGGCTCAAGACCATGGCGTCGCCATGGCGATCCATATGGCCGAAAGTCCGATCGCCGCGATGGCCGCGGCACATGTCGCCATCGCGACCGAAAACTTCATGGCGCTCGAATACCACTCCGCCGATGTCGACTGGTGGGACGATATCGTCACCGGCCTTGCCAAGCCGCTCGTCAAGGACGGCTTCATCACCGTTCCGGACAAGCCGGGCCTGGGGATCGACGATGTCGTCGACGAGGTGATCTCGCGGCATCTGCAGCCCGGTGTCACGGGGATATGGCAATCCACCGAGCATTGGGACAATGAATATAGCTGGGACCGGACCTGGAGTTAGCCCAGATCCCCTGCCCATTCCCCCCAGGCTCACAGGGCCGATGACCGACCATTCGTGTCGACCTCTCCCAGGGGAGAGGCGAAGAAAGAAACGGACGAAACCATGATCTACGAACTGCGTATCTATGACTGCCTGCCGGGCAGGCTGCCGGCTCTGCTCAAGCGCTTTTCCGACCAAACGCTGGCCATCTGGGAGAGGCACGGAATCCGCCAGGCCGGGTTTTTCACCACGGCGATCGGCGAAAACAGCAATCGCCTCACCTATTTCCTCGCCTGGGAATCGCTGGCCGAGCGTGAGGCGAAATGGGCTGCTTTCGTCACCGATCCGACATGGCACGAGTCTGAGCGCGACGGGCAGATCATTGCCAATATCAGCAGCCAGCTGCTCACGCCGACAGCTTTCTCGTCTGTGAAATAGGACTGCGCCATGAAGATTACCGACCTGCGCTGTGCCGTCATCGGCAAGCACCCGATCGTCCGCATCGTGACCGACGAGGGCCTTTATGGCCTTGGCGAAGTCGAGTTCACCAAGACCTACCTCAAGCCCTTTGTGCTGCATTTCCGCGAGGCGCTGATCGGCGAGGACCCGACCGATGTCGAGCGGGTGATGCTGAAGATCCGCCAACGCGGCTCGTTCAAGCCCTATGGAGCGGCGGTAAGCGCCATCGAGCATGCGCTGTGGGACATTGCCGGAAAGGCGGCGGGCGTGCCGGTCTACAAGCTGCTCGGCGGCAAGGTGCGCGACAAGGTGCGCGTCTACAACGGCTCGATCCGCCGCAACCGCACGGGTGACCGGCCGGAGGATTACGCCGCCGACGTCAAGTGGATGATGGAGCAGCCGCAGAATTTCTTCATGATCAAGCAGGGAATCTCGTTCCACTCCAACATGAAGGACACCGTCGAGGGCTTCCACTACGGCGTCACGCAAAAGAAGGCCGGCTATCACGGCGCCATGGATCAGGGCGTGATCAGCGAGCGCGGCTTCAACCACATGCTCGACTGCGTGATGGCGATGAAGGAGGTGCTGGGCGACAAGGTCGGCCTGGCGCTCGACTGCGGCCCGGGCTGGATGCTGCCCGATGCGATCAAGTTCGCTCGTGCCGTCGAGAGGTACAATTTGATGTGGCTCGAGGACATGCTGACCGGCGACTATGTGCCGTGGGTCAATCCGCAAGCCTATCGGGAGTTGACCACCTCGACCTCGACGCCGATCCATACCGGCGAGCAGATCTATCTGAGGCACAATTTCAAGGAGCTGATCGAAACGCAGGCGGTGCGCGTCATCGGCCCCGATCCCGCCGACATCGGCGGGATTGCCGAGCTCAAATGGGTCGCCGAGCACGCCTACATGCACTCGATCCTGATGGCTCCCCACGGCGTCGCGAACGGCCTGCTCGGCCTCGGCGCGTTGATCAATGTCTGCGCCACCTTGCCCGCCAATTACGTGGCGTTCGAGTATCCCAGCGCCTCGGACCCTTGGTGGAACGACATCGTCATCGGCCTACCCAGGCAGGTGGTGAAGGATTCGATGATCGATCTGCTCGAAGCCCCCGGGCTCGGCCTCGACATCGACGCCGAGGGCGCCAAGAAGTATCTGCTGGCGGAGGACGCAGGGTTCTTCGACTGATCCGGCACATCGAGCCGAGATGCACGCGTGTCGGCTGCCGTTGGTCCGAATACGAGAAGGATATGGCTGGGCGGACCACCCGGTAACCGTCCGATCTTGCCCAAAATGGCGACGCCCCTCATCGCCGAACCTCCGTGGGTCCGTTGAACTTGCGACTCCGCTGGCATGGCTGTCAGCGGAAGCGACGACCAGGCAGCTTCCCTTTGACGTCGAGGGCCTTTGGGTTCTCACCGACGCAGCGCACCTCGAGACCGTGTTCGTCCTGAAGAACCATGTCGGCTTGCCGCAGCGCCTCGCGATCAACATGATGCTCAGGGCGCGGCCCTGAGCCTTTCGCCAGCTTTTGCATCGAACAAAACCAGGCTGGCATCACGGGACGCGCCATTCAGGGATGCAAGGGGCAGGGGATGCAGGGGACGACTATTGTCCGACCAGGATTCCTGCCTCTTTTTTTTTTTAGGCGAACGCCCGCCGGACGGTCGATATGGGCTTCTTATCCGCGCTGGCATCACGGGACGCGCCATTCAGGGATGCAAGGGGCAGGGGATGCAGGGGACGACTATTGTCCGACCAGGATTCCTGCCTCTCGCGCGGCGGAGGCGAACGCCCGCCGGACGGTCGATATGGGCTTCTTATCCGCGCTGGCATCATGGCAAGCTTGCAGCGCCGCGCGATGCGCGGGTCCGCGTTTGCCTGGCCAATTCCGAAGCAGAAATGACGAGCATTCGTTGGCGTCGGTGATGACGGTCTGAGCGCCCTGGGTATCGATGCGGACAGTTACCGGCTGAGCGAATTTGGGATTTTGCATCGCCGTCCATAATGGATTGCCGCACAGATAGCGAGGCAATTCCACGTCTGGCCCGGAATTCGCGCCAACAACCGGCGTCGTCAGCCGTTTTCGGGCCATAATATTTATTCTCGGCCTTGCCTTGTTTCGAGCACCGTATCGGTTTATGCTGCAAATATCGATCTTGGCTGTCGAACTTTGTTTCTGGCGTGGATAACGCCTTCGGCGATCTTCCTCTCTCAAAATCGATCTGACCGTTTGTCGTGCAGTTTGTGCGGCAAGCACTTTTCTATGGATGATTGAAAGGAAATCGTCATGAATACTGGAACCGTGAAGTTCTTTAACTCGACCAAAGGCTTCGGCTTCATCGAGCTCGGCAATGGCCAACCGGACGTGTTCGTCCACATCTCGGCAGTCGAGCGCGCCGGTATGCGTTCACTCGTCGAGGGCCAGAAGCTCACCTTCGACGTCGTGAAGGATAACCGCAGCGGCAAGAGCGCGGCCGAGAACCTGCAGGCCGCATAATCTATTGCGCTGGCCTTTGACTACGGATGTACTGGCACTGGCCGCAGAGCGCAGAAGAGAGAGGTCGGGCAAGTCCCGGCCTTTTTTCTTGCCATAATCGGAGACCGCCGTGCGACACGCTGCAATACCGCAAGGAATGTTCAAACCCAAGCCAACCGCTATCGAAACGAAGCAGGATGCCACGACCAGGGCAGCCCGCCAGATCATCGACGGTGAGGCGGCCAAGCGGGAACAGAAGACCGAACGACTAAGATTGGCTAGGCTCGCCATGGAGGCGACAAACACCGATACGCCGCCCGAGCAGAAGCCGGCAACCAGACGCAAGCGCCGTTAGCCGGGTCGAGTAGGATCGCAACAAACGGGGGCGAAGGACTACTACGCATTTCCAATAGGACGGGCGACGGAAATACCTTTGCCTTTCCGGGCTGTCGAAACGCCATCGCGAGGTTCTACGATCTGGTTCAGGGAACCAGCCTGTTGCGAGGAGATGCCTCAAGCCTGCCATGCCGGGACCTGACAAGGCTACATCACGGCAGGCGGATGACGCCGACGGCTCGCGCCTAAGAGCGGCCGAAACGAAGCCCAGATGAGATCCGCTGACACGTCTGGGCGCTGGGGGAATATGAAACCCGGCAAAACCGGTAGATACGCAAATGAACAGCCAGAACTTCAGAGTGCCTTTGGTGATCTATGACCGTCGAACAGGCTTCAGCCTGATCTCTTCGGTTTCCCAGGCGGCCGACTTCCTGTTCGCCTATTGGGAAGAATACGACAGTCCGGAGTGGTCGGAGGCGCTAGATTGCTGCTCAAGCGTCAAGCGGGGCGCGGCCAGTCCCGAGCAGGTCAGCTCCGCTTTTGTCACCGCGGTGCAAGGTGCCGGAATGAGGATCGATCCCACACTCCGGCTGTATTGATTTCGGCTACATTCTTCAGCCATTCAGCCTGATGTCTTGCAGTGACGGAGCGCGGATGAACAACGTTATCACCCTCCACGACGAAAAGCGCTGGAAAGCTATCATTGAATATCGCACCGAGGATGGGCCAAGGAGCGTTGAGCATTATTTCGAAGAGATTTCGGAACTCCACCTCATCATCGAACACGGTCCCGATTGGAATTTTCTGGTCCGCTGCACGGTTACATTGAATCGTCCAGACGACGGTGCGGAGCAAAACAGCGTGGAGAAGGCGCGTCGACAGGAGCGAAGCTACTGACGCGCCGGCCCGACGGGCGACAGGACTCCAGCCCCTCCCGGGATCAGGATAAAGGATCACCATTGCGAGCGGCGCAGCAGATGTTGCTCGGCCACACTTCGCGATTTTCCCGACCGGCTCGCCGCTTAAAGCGCGTCGCCTTGAAACGAATTCAGGCGACGCGCTTCAGCTCTCTGTTTTGATGCATGTCGTTCTCCCAAAACCGCTACACACTTTTGGGCGACATGCATTAGATCAGGCGATTGCGTTTCGCGAGTTCAAGCGCTCGCCGCACGCTGCCATCGGTGTCTGCCACCTTGCGCCTTGCCGCTTCGTCCTTCCTGATCGTCAGTCGCGCCGACAAAGGCTTTGATGAATTGACGATCGGCTGCATTGCGACGGGTGCCGCATCCGGGGTTTTCATGAAACGCATCAGCATTGTCCTTTCCGATAAATGGCAGCTCGACGGCTGTTCGCTCGCTGGCCACCTGGGTACAGTCAGTTTGACAAAACCGTGCCGGCAGTGACGTCGGTACGGATCAGGATGCCCCGCCGCTCTTCGCGTGTCCTGGCAGTTCTGCCTGGCGACCAGCTCTTGCGCCAAGCGCGCTTCGATGCCGACTCGTAGGCTTTTGCTCCGACTCGACCGGTTGTCCGGTAAGACGTCGAAGACGGCCCAGCTGCCGTGCTCGTGTCCTTCTCGCCTGACGCCGAGCGAGGTGGTCTGGCCACCAGCTTGCGGCGCGTAGGATCACAATGGCGCCGCCGAATGTCCGGATGTCCTAGGTGATGCTTCCGGTCGTCGCCATTCTTGTAGGCTGCTTTGGCTGCGATGAACAGGTGCATGGAAGATAATCGGCGAAACAACAAAAAATACCGCGAAAAAATAACCGATGTCGAATTGGATTTACTTGGCTATTTCACGCTTCATGATCGGATTTTTATTTAACCAGGAAAAATAAAAAAGCCGCCGCGGCCTTGCTTTGAGCGCGATTGAGGCGCATATAAAGGTCGTTGATTTGGTTGAGTTTGGCTTTCGCCCCGTCGGAGCCGCGCCAATCCCTTTCCGAATTTTCGATAGCGAATGCGATGCGCCGATCCGGCGCGGCATCTCGCTCGTTCGAGCCCTGGAACGATGCAGGTCGCTGACCACGGATGTACTGGCAGCACCGCAAACCGTTCCAGCGGTTCGATTGAAACATGCGGAGACTGCGCAAGCACGTTTCCGAATAGGCCGGTCTCGTTAGGGCCGCGCCCGACGAGGACCAGAGACAATCATGACAACCCTGATGCAACGCAATGCACGCCCGATCCGGCACGGCGCCCCGCCGCGACTGTTCGGCGTCGGACAGGCGGTCCGGCTCAAGGGCGACTTCAGGACGCCAGCCACGATTGCGGACGTCTACCACGTGACCGCCACGCTGCCGCCGAGGGAAAATTCGCCGCAATACCGCATTCGCAGCGAGACCGAACCGCATGAGCGAGTGGTCACGGAAGACAGGCTGGAAGCAGTCGGCATCCTGGCGTCGGACGCGGACACCATGCTCATCGAAAAGACGTTCGGACATGGCCAAGGGACAGAAACGCTCCAGCCGCGGAACCGGGAAGCCGAAGCAGGCAAGGGTTCAGGCCCGGCCTGACACCCCGCTCGGCAGCCAGATCGAGGCCGCAGCCGTCAACGCCGAGCGCAAGGGTTGAAGGCACGATGCCGGGGCGCGGCGGACCAGATGAAGATCGTGATCGCATCGCATCCGCGCCGCCATGACGCTCGCATGGACTCTTCGGGCGCGAGAAAGCGCCGGTCTCCTACATTCCGCAATGGACGGATGCCATCGCGATCGCCGACGCCAAAGGGGTGCGACGACCTACGCCGGCATGATCGCCATCGCCGTGCAGGGAGGCACCAAGGAAAGGTCGATATCATGAATGCCAGCGACAGTAATTCGACCGAGAGCCCACGCAACGCCGAGGTACTTCGGATCTGGGCAGATCCGGCCTGCGACTTCACGGGCCATCAGGACTTCCGGGGTCATCAATATGGCCGCCGCGTGGAGGCCGACCGGTCCTGGACCGTCTATCACGTCTTCAGCGGCATTCCGGCGCATGTCGACGGCGCGATCATGGCCGGCCTCTCGCGCGCCGAGGCGACGAAACGCATGCTGGCCCTCAACCTTCGAAACAGCGAGCGCCAACGGCAATGGAGCGTCGCGCGGCCGTTCGCGCGCGAACATAGCGAAACGCCGGCGGATCGGCCATGACGCTCGCATTTCCAAACCCCACGCGCAGCTTCGATGAGACGCGCAATGCCGTCTGCTTCATTGCCCATGATGGCATGTTCAAGGTTCGCTTCTTTGTCGAGGCCGAGGCGCTGGCGAAATCCGGCCTGGCTTCGGCCGGCACGGTGTCCGAGGCACGATGTCTTTCAGCCTTCGATGCTTTGCGCGCCTCCATCGAGGATGTTGCCAGCAGGGCCTACGCCCGTGGCCGCCGCGACTCCTACACGCTGACCTCAGCCGATTTCCGCTAGGCCGCGCCGGCATGCTGATCCGCTACGGCTACGAGATCACCTTGACCTGCGGGCAGCCGACCGCACTGGTCTGCCTGCTTTCGATCCATGACGACCGCGCGACCCGCATCAGGGCGCCGGAGACCTTCTTCACCGCGCCCGGCATTCCAAACTCCACCTATCGCGATCTCTTCGGCAATCGCTGCAGGCGGTTGGTCGCGCCGGCGGGCGATCTGATGATGTGGGGCGACGCTACGATCGAAGACGACGGCAAGACCGATAGGAAGGTGCCGAGCGCTCGCGAGGTCGCAGTCCCAGATCTGCCGGACGAATGCCTGGTCTACCTTTTGGGCAGCCGCTATTGCGAAACAGACCGTCTCAGTCAGACCGCGTGGGACCTGTTCGGTGCCGTCGCGCCGGGCTGGGGCCGCGTACAGGCGATCTGCGACTTCGTCCATGGCCACATCCAGTTCGATTACATGCAGGCGCGCTCGACCAGGACTGCCTTCGAGGCCTACCACGAACGCATCGGCGTCTGCCGTGACTACGCCCATCTGGCGCTGACGCTGTGCCGCTGCCTCAACATCCCCGCCCGCTACGTCAATGGCCATCTCGGCGACATCGGCGTGCCGGTGGTCGACCCAATGGACTTCAGTGCCTGGATCGAAGTCTTCCTCGAGGGCGAATGGCACACCTTCGACCCGCGCAACAACACGCCGAGGATCGGCCGCATCGTCATCGCCCGCGGCCGCGACGCGGCTGACATCCCGCTCATCAACTCCTTCGGTCCGCATGTGCTGAAAGCGTTCCGGGTGTGGACCTACGAGGTGCCGGGAATCGTGCACTAAACAAGTTGGGAACTGCGCGCGGCGGCTGGCGGTGACGACGGGAAACCAACGCCAACACGCGCGAATTGGCCGGGTCGTCGAACGGCCGGATTGCCTGCCGCGGCCGGTCGGGGATTGCCGGGGGAGCCGGGCTCGCCTTTCGATCCGATCGCGCGTAGGGTGGACGATGGCTACAAAGAAATTCCGTGCCCCAGTGGTCGTCTACATTGCCGGCCCGAAGGGCTTCGCTCTCATCGAGTCCTTGGAACAGGCGTCCGATTTCCTGTTTGACCATTGGCCTGGAAACGACAGCCTGGCTTGGACCGACGCGATGAAGCGCTGCGCCGACGACGATGCGGTCGATGACGCGAGCGCCGCATTCCTAGCCGCGCTCAAGGATGCGGGGATCGGCTACGATCGCACGGTCGAGATCTACTGAGATCGGCGACGCAGGACTGTAGAGGCATGGAACCCGTGCGAACTGAACGAATGCAATGCATCAACCCTCGCTTCGCGGAAACGGCAATCCGCCTTAGCTCTTTGAATCGGCGCGATTCCTGGTCGAAAACCACTTCACCCTTTTCCTGGAATTGCGCTAGCGAAGCGTACCATCTTGCAACCGGAGAACTCGAATGGCGATGAAGCCGAACTATCGACATGAGCGCAGCCAACGAGACAGGGCCAAGGCGGCCAAGAAAGAAGCCAAGCTTGCAGCGAAAGCGGCAAAGGAGAAATCCGCATCCATAGGACAGGAAAAGGCGCCAGAGCCCGCTGCCGGCCAAAGCTGAGGCGGCGTGGAATGGCTTGTGGGTTGTAATGACAAAGCGCGAGACGGACGACTTCGAAATTGATGTCGAATGCCCCCGGTGCGGTCACCAGGCCAAGACGCGCGTTGGCTGGATTCGTACTCACACCCAGATGGAATGCTCGAACTGCGGCGACATCATCGATATCGAAAGCAAGAATTTCAGGTCCGTGAACGATGCCGGGCCGTCATAAACGAATTCCCGCTTGCTTGACGACTTCGATGAACCGTCGGTCCGCGATCGGGCCGGGCGTTCCCGACAGGTGCAACCGCCTACCGCCGGGCGACATGACAGAGTTCGACGTCGACCAGTCCGCGACACGGACACGCGACGGGACTGATACCGATGCTGTCTCGGCCGGACTGCGCACAAATTGACGCCTTCGAGCAAAGACCAGAGCCGCATGATTTCATGTCGAGTCGACCCGAAATCTGGATCCGGCTCTAAATCAAAGAGATAGAGCATGATGTCGCCCGAGAACCGCTTCACCGTTTTTGGCATCATGCTTTAGCCTTGAGGAATGCATGCGATGCCGTCTGAACTCCGCTCGCCGCGTCTCGCCGTCCTGATCGATGCCGACAACGCCTCGGCCAAGATCGCCGACGGCCTGTTCGAAGAGATCGCCAAGATCGGCGAGGCGAGCGTCCGTCGGATCTATGGCGATTTTTCCAGCTCACGCTCGAAGGCCTGGGCCGATGTGCTTTCAAGGCATGCGATCATACCGCAACAGCAGTTCGCCTATACGACAGGCAAGAACGCCTCGGATATCACTCTCGTCATCGACGCCATGGATCTTCTCCACAGCGGCCGCTTCGACGGCTTCTGCCTTGTGTCCTCGGACAGCGATTTCACCCGGCTGGCCGCCCGTATCCGCGAGCAAGGCATCGATGTCTTCGGCTTCGGGGAACAGAAGACACCTGAGAGCTTCCGGCAGGCATGCCGGCGATTTGTCTACACCGAGAACCTGCTGCCATCTGCTCCGGCGAACGAGCCCGAGGCTGCCCCGAGCGCGAAGTCGTTGCAGCCGCCGGCCGCGGCGGTTCCCATCATCGGGAGGGTCATCGCGCAGATGGAGAGCGAGGACGGTTGGGTCCCGCTGGGTGCGGTCGGCACCCAGCTTGCCAATCTGGCCTCTGACTTCGACCCGCGCACCTTCGGCTTCCGCAAGCTGAGCGATCTCGTCCGCAAGACCAACGCATTCGAGATCGATCATCCCGAGGGTGGGATGTTGCGCATCAGAATCAAACCGGAGGCGCCGCCAAAAAGCAGGCGAAGGAGATGACGCTCAACCTGCAGCTCTTCAGCGCAGAAATGGTCTGACCAAAGCGATCGTTCCGCTTGCAATTTCGCTGTTGAAAATCCTCCTGGCCGCGCCTTATTAAAATCTCGATGTTTACCATTGCGTCCGAGGAGAGCTGCGATGGATAACGTTCAGAGCGGCGGCACACGCCAGCCTGCGATTGAAGTGGTCGAAGCCTGCGGGGAATGGTTTGTCCGCGTGGTCGAGGATGGCCAGGAACTCACCAGATCGTTCGAGACTGAATCGTTTGCGTTAGCCTATGCGGAAGGTCAGCGAATAAGGCTAGGCCTGGATAAGGTGACGCGGCTCTAATCCGAAAAAACCGAGCTGCGGCGGACCAAGGCGCGTCGCGCTGAGACGGATTCAGGCGCCGTGCTTTTTATGTCTTTGTTTGATGCGTGTCATTCTCCCAAAATCGCTGCACATCTTTGGGCGACATGGCACCGTGCCGAGGATCGTCGACCAAAGCCTGGCGCCGGCCGGCGGCGCGGCCGAGTTGGCCAGCTCGATCACGCCGTCGGTATCGCCTCGTAAAGCACGGTGTTGCAGGCGCCAGGGCGAGCGGCTATCCGGTCCAAGATTCCTGACGAGAAGGCACGAGCAATGAACGTCGTTTCCACGTCCAGATCGCATGGCGGCGTCCAAGGCGTCTATTCGCATGCCTCCGCGGCCTGCGCCTGCGACATGACCTTTGCCGTCTTCGTGCCGCCCCAGGCCAAGGACGCGCCGCTCCCGGTTCTCTGGTACCTGTCGGGCCTCAGCTGTACGCATGCCAACGTCATGGACAAGGGCGAGTACCGGCGCCTGGCGTCCGAGCTGGGGCTCGTCATCGTGTGCCCCGACACCAGCCCGCGCGGCACCGACGTTCCGGACGAAAAGGACAATTGGCAGTTCGGTTGCGGTGCTGGTTTTTACCTCGACGCGATCGAGCAGCCCTATGCGAAGAACTACCGCATGTACTCCTACATCGCCGAGGAATTGCCGTCGCTGATCGCCGCTAACTTCCCAGTCGACATGTCACGCCAGGCCATCTTCGGCCATTCGATGGGCGGACATGGCGCGCTGACGATCGCGCTGAAGAACCCCAGTCGCTTCCGGAGCTGCTCGGCTTTCGCGCCGATCGTGCAGCCCAGCACGGCGGGCTGGTCGCGGCCGGCATTCGAGAAATATCTCGGAGGGGACGATAAGAGCTGGCGCGCTTACGACGCCACGCTGCTCATCGAGGACGGCTATCGCTTTGGCGAGGTGCTGGTCGACCAGGGCACCGCCGACGGGTTCCTGCGGGAGGGTCTGCGTCCGTGGCTGCTCGAAGAAGCCTGCAGGAAGGCAGGCATCGATCTCACGCTGCGTATGCAGGATGGCTACGACCATTCCTACAATTTCATCTCCACCTTCATGGACGACCATTTGAGGTGGCATGCGGCGCGGCTGGCATAGCGTGGCGTCAGACGCTCCAGCCCGGTCATCAGCTGGGGAGACCATCGCCAATCGCCAACGACGGGTTTCGACTTGGTTGGCGATCTCGCGCCGAATGAGCTCAGGCCGCGTACCGTGCCATCACGGGCTGCCTTGACCACTGCGCATACCAGGCGTCGAAGAGCTTGAGCTGCTGCTCGGCATAGCCGCGCTGACTGTCGCTCAGCGCATCCGTCTCGTTGAAGTGCAGCCTGTATTCGGGGTTACCCTTGAGCACCATCATGTGCTTGAAATAAAGTACCAGGTCTGGGCCTTCGTCGAAGGAGGACAGCACGGCGAGCGCGCCATCCAGCTCCTGCGCCAACCGGCGCGCTTCGGCATCGCCCTTCGCGGCCGCCCGGCTGAGACCCACCAGATGCAGCACTTCCTTGGGCAGCACGTTGCCGATGCCGGTGATGGCGCCGGAGGCACCGCAGTTGACGAAGCCGTGGAAGACGGCGGTGTCGACGCCGATCATCAGCGCAACCTCATCATCGCGGCTGGTGATGTTTTCCGCCGCATAGCGCAAATCCGCCGGGCCGCCGAATTCCTTGAAACCGACCAGGTTCGGATGTTCGGAGCGCAGCGCGAAGAAGAGATCGGCGCGCGTGGCAAAGCCATAATAAGGGCTGTTGTAGATGACCGCCGGGAGATCGGGGGCGGCCGCCAGAATCGCCTTGAAGTGATGGCGTTGCGCGGTGACCGACGGTCCACGCGACAAAACGCGCGGGATCACCATAAGACCCCGTGCGCCGACCTTCTGGGCATGGGCGGCGTGCGCGACGGCGCTGGCGGTGTTGACAGCGCCGGTTCCCACGATCACCGGGACGCCGGCCTTCACCAGGCGCTCCACGCCTTCCATGCGCTGCGCGTCGCTCAGCAGCGGCCAGTCGCCCATGGAGCCGCAATAGACGACAGCCGACATGCCGGACGCGATCAACTCGCGACCCTTGCGCACGAGCGCGTCGAAATCGGGAAGGCGGTCGTTGGTGCAAGGCGTCATCAGCGCCGGCATGCAGCCGGAAAAAACGTTGGCGGTCATTTCGGATTCTCCTTGAGGCTGGCGCGCAGATTGATCAGTTTGTCCCGCAAAGAACCGATTGCCAAGCGGATAGTCGCGGACGACAGGGAGAAACAATGCGTACGAGAACCAGCATTCGCGTCGTCGGTTGCCATGCCGAGGGCGAGGTCGGCGACGTCATCGTGGGCGGCGTGCTGCCGCCGGCGGGTCGCACGATGATGGAAAAGATGATCACGATGGAACGCGATCACGACCATATAAGGCGCATGCTGATCTGCGAGCCGCGCGGCAGCGTTGCCCGGCACGTCAATCTCCTGGTTCCGTCGACGCGCGAGGACTGCGTCGCGGGCGCCATCATCATGGAGCCGACGGAATACCCGCCGATGTCCGGCTCCAACACGATCTGCGTCGCCACGGTGCTGCTCGAGACCGGCATGGTGCCGATGAACGAGCCCGAGACGCGCTTCAAACTGGACATGCCGGGCGGTGTCGTCGAGGTGCGCGCTGAATGCCGCGACGGCAAATGCCTGTCGATCACACTTCGCAATGCCCCTGCATTCGCCGAACGCCTCGATGCCGACATCGAGGTGGAAGGGATCGGCGCGCTGAAGGTCGATATCGCCTATGGCGGCATGTTCTACGCGATCGTCGACGCCAAGGCGCTTGGCTTCTCGGTCGTTCCCGACGAGGCGCGCGACCTGGCGGTGATCGGTGAGAAGATTCGACGCGCCGCGCGCAAGCAGCTCGATGTCGTCCACCCGGAGTTCGACAATGTGCGCGGGGTGTCGATCGTGCAGTTCGCCATGCCGTTCGAGGGGCCGGGCAACGTCACGCGCAACACCTGCATCGTCTCGCCCGGACGCTCCGACCGCAGCCCGACGGGAACCGGCACGTCGGCGCGCATGGCCGTGCTGCAAGCCCGCGGCCTGATGCGCGTGGGCGAGGTTCTGATCCACGAATCCATCATCGGCTCCCGCTTCACCGGCAGGATCGTGGAACAGACCGAAATCGCCGGACGCAAGGCGATCGTTCCTGAGATCACCGGCCGCGCCTGGATCACCGGCGAGCACAATTACTATCTCGATCCGACGGACCCTTATCCGCAAGGCTATGTGCTGTCGGACACCTGGGGCACCTCGACCTCGGTCACGCAATAGCGAGATCCGCGATGGGTGTCCGAGTGGACCTTGCGGGGAGGCGCGTGCTCTGATTCCCTAGGGTTGGTGGGGATCGCCTGATTCGTGTGCTCGTTGCTCCGGTTCCGCATGGTCGCGCGGTGGAGCAGCGCGGTGCTTTCGGTAGAAAGATGAAAAAATGACCGTCAAGCCGGAAATCCTGGAGATGAGGCCCAAGATCACCGTTGTCGGGGTCGGGGGCGCAGGCGGAAACGCCGTCAACAACATGATCGCCGAGGGCTTGCAGGGCGTCGAATTCGTCGTCGCCAATACTGACGCCCAGGCGCTCACGATGTCGAAGTCGTCGCGGCTGATCCAGTTGGGCGCGCATGTGACCGAGGGCCTGGGCGCCGGATCCTTGCCCCAGGTCGGAAGCGCCGCCGCCGAGGAATCGATCGACGAGATCATGGACCATCTGGCGGGAACGCATATGTGTTTCATCACCGCCGGCATGGGGGGCGGCACGGGGACCGGCGCCGCGCCCGTGATCGCGCGGGCCGCGCGCGACGCCGGCATCTTGACGGTGGCCGTCGTCACCAAGCCTTTCGTCTTCGAGGGCAAGCGCAGGACCCAGGCCGCCGAGGAAGGCATAGAACGCCTTCGCGAGAGCGCCGACACCGTGATCGTCATCCCGAACCAGAACCTCTTCAGGGTTGCCGACGCCAGGACCACTTTCGCCGACGCCTTCGCCATGGCGGACCGCGTTCTCTACGCCGGCGTCGGCTGCATCACGGATCTCATCGTCAAGGAAGGCCTGATCAATCTCGATTTCGCCGACGTGAAGTCGGTGATGCGGGACATGGGCCGGGCGATGATGGGAACCGGCGAGGCCTCCGGAGAGGGACGCGCAAGGATCGCGGCCGAAGCGGCGATCGCCAATCCGCTGCTCGACGAGGCATCGATGTCGGGCGCCAGGGGGCTGCTGGTGTCGATCTGCGGCGGCCTGGACATGACGCTGTTCGAGGTCGATGAAGCCGCGACACGGATACGCGAAGAAGTCGACGCCGATGCCGACATCATCGTCGGCGCCATCTTCGACCAGGCGCTGGCTGGAAAGTTCCGTGTGTCCGTCGTTGCGACGGGTCTGCGCAAGAGCGCGGACATCGCGCAGTTCGAGCAGAGAATCGCCTGAAGCCACCGCGATCTCGCGGCTGCGCTTGTCCGCGACGGCACCGCGCAATCGGAAATCCGGACCGCCAGATGCCGCTGGCCAGCGCGCCGCGGCAGGGCTTGCGCGCCTCTTCCTCCCGGCGTTCATGGCTGCGGCACCCGGCGCGTCGGTCCGTATTGGGCTGATTGGTCGTCAAATTCGACGGAAGTCGATTTGAGTTCCGGCGGGGAGGAGTAGAGATTAGCAGATCACGCTTACCCGGGAGGCTTGTCGTGTTCTTCGCCGGCAACTGTCTCGACCATGCCGATGACGGGGAGGGCTCAAATGAAAAGCTTCGTCTACAACGGACAGCCGGCACGCGTCGTCTTCGGATCCGGCACAATCGCGCGGCTGTCGGAGGAGATCGAGCGGCTCGGGCTGAAACGCGTGCTCGTGCTTGCAACCCCGCCGCGGGAGACCGATGCCCGGCGTCTTGCCGGATCGCTCGGCGGCACGGCGGCCGGCGTCTATGCCAAGGCGACGATGCACACGCCCGTCTCCGTGACCGAGGATGCGCTCCAGGTCGTGGCGGACCTCCAGGCCGACGGGCTGGTCGCTGTCGGCGGCGGATCCACGACGGGCCTCGCCAAAGCGATCGCATTGCGCACCGACCTGCCGCAGATCGTGATGCCGACGACCTATGCCGGCTCGGAAATGACGCCGATCCTCGGCGAGACGAAGGATGGCGTGAAAGTCACCCAATCGAGCCCGAAGGTGCTGCCGGAAGTGGTCATCTACGACGTCGATCTGACGATGACGCTTCCTGCTTCATTGTCCGGAACCAGCGGCATGAACGCCATCGCCCACGCCGTCGAGGCGCTCTACGCCAGGGAAGGCAACCCGTTGATAGACCTCATGGCGGCGGAGGCCATCGGTGCGCTGGTGAGTGCCTTGCCGGTGATCGCGCAGAGCCCGCATGACCGAGATGCGCGCTCCAAGGCGCTTTATGGCGCGTGGCTCTGCGGCATCTGCCTCGGCTCGGTCGGCATGGCGCTGCATCACAAGCTTTGCCACACCCTCGGCGGCAGTTTCAACCTGCCGCACGCGGAGACCCATACGATCGTGCTGCCGCATGCGCTGGCCTATAACGCCCCCGCCGTTCCGGCCGTCATCGAGACCTTGCGGGCCGTGTTGAAGGCGGACGATCCCGCGATGGCGCTTTATGATCTGGCGGGCCGGGTAGGCGCCAGGCGCGCCTTGTCGCAGATAGGCATGCCGCCCGACGGGATCGACATCGCGACGGACCGTGCGCTGGCCAATCCCTACTGGAATCCGCGGCCGCTGGAGCGGGAACCGATCCGGGCCCTCATCGCGCGCGCCTATGCCGGCGACCCGCCGCGGGCCTGAGCCCGCGAATTTCTCAGGAGGAGCTATCGCCATGACAGGCACCGCAGACGCTGCCCGACCGACATATCCCTATTTCGAGGAAGAGACCTCGGTCGACGTGGTCAACGCGCGCATGGGCGCGGATGTCGACCCGCGCCTGCGGGAAGTCATGAGCGTGTTGGTGAAACACCTGCATGCGGCCATCAAGGAGATCGAGCCGGCGCATGAGGAGTGGCTGCAAGGCATCAAGTTCCTCACCGATGTCGGCAAGATGTGCTCCGACTGGCGGCAGGAGTTCATCCTTCTTTCCGACACGCTCGGCGTCTCGATGCTCGTCGACGCCATCAATCACCGGCGCCCGAACGGCGCCACCGAAAACACCATCCTCGGCCCGTTCTATGTGCCCGAGGCTCCGCGCTACGAGCACGGCGCGAATATCTGCCTTGACGGCAAGGGCGAGCCGATGGTGGTGCGCGGGCGTGTGCTCGACACGGAAGGCAAGCCGATCGCCGGCGCGCTGATCGACGTCTGGCAGACCAATGACGACGGCTTCTACGATGTCCAGCAGAAGGACGTTCAGCCCGACTGGAACCTGCGCGGCGTCTTCACCACGAGTGAGACGGGCGCGTACTGGTACCGTTCGGTCAAGCCGCGCTACTATCCGATCCCCGACGACGGACCCGTCGGAAAGATGCTCGCGGCTCTGGGGCGGCATCCGAACCGCGCGGCCCATGTGCACTACATCGTCAGCGCCCCGGGTTACGATCCGGTCATCACCCACATCTTCGCGCCCGATTGCCGCTACCTCGCCGAGGACGCCGTGTTCGGCGTGAAGGATTCGCTGATCGCCGAATTCAAGAAAGTCACCGATCGGGAAATGGCGCGCGAGCTTGATTTGGAAGCTCCGTTCTGGTCCGTCGAGTGGGACTTCGTCCTGGCCCCAAAAGCCGGGGGAACTTGACTCTGATCCGCATCGACCTGCGGGAACTGGCTCATGGCGGTTCGAGCACGGTTTAATCGGTCTGGATCCAGACTGCCTTCGTCTCCAGATATTCGTGCAGATGCTCGATGCCGCCTTCGCGACCGTAGCCGGACATCTTCATGCCGCCGAACGGCACGGCCGGATCGATGGCGTGGTACATGTTGACCCAGACCGAGCCGGCCTTGACCCGGCGGGCAAGCTTGTGCGCGGTGCCGAGATTGGTGGTGAAGATACCGGCCGCCAGACCGTAAGGCGTTGCATTGGCCCGAGCGACGGCCTCATCCAGCGTGTCGAAAGGCATCGCCGAGATGACCGGCCCGAAAATTTCTTCCCGCGCGATGGTCATCTTGTCCGACACGGCGCCAAAGACCGTCGGCGCAATGAAGTTGCCGCCGTCATAGAGGTCGCCCGTCAGCCTTGAACCGCCGGCAATGAGTACGGCGCCCTCGTCGCTGCCCGCCTTGATGTAGCCTTCCACCTTGCCGGCCTGCCTGGCGTTGATCAGCGGCCCGATCTCGGTCTCCGCCTCGATGCCGTGGCCGACGCGCAGCTTGCCGGCGAACTCGGCGACCCGGCGAACGAACTCGTCATGGATCTCGCGCGCCACGAACAGCCGCGAGCCGGCAATGCAGATCTGGCCCGAATGCACGAACACCGCCATCGCCGCGACCGGCACCGCCTTGTCGATATCGGCGTCGCGACAGACAATGATCGGCGACTTGCCGCCGAGCTCCAGCGAGACGCGCTTGAGATTGACGACGCCGGCGCGGGCGATCGCCTGGCCGGTCAGCGTCGAGCCGGTGAAGACGATCTTGTTGACGTCCGGATGTTCGGCAAGCCGCGCGCCGGCCTCGGCGCCGGTTCCGGTAACGATGTTGACGACGCCGTCGGGCACGCCGGCCTCCTGCATCAGCCGCGCGATCAGCAGCGGCGTCAGCGATGCATCCTCCGACGGCTTCAGCACGATGGTGCAGCCGGTGGCGAGGGCCGGGGCGATCTTCCAAACCGACGCGGCGGTCGGCGCATTCCAGGGTATGATCGCGCCGACGACGCCGACCGGCTCGCGCCGCGTGAAGGTGACGACCTCGCCGGGGATCGAATTGTCTATCGCCTCGCCATGCAGCGCCGTCGCCATGCCGCCATAGAAGCGCAACATGCCGATGACGCGGCGCCGGTTGGCCAGCGTGCGCGTGATCGGCAGCCCCATGTCCAGCGTGTCGGAGACGCTGAGCTCTTCCCAATGCTTCTCGAACAGGTCGGCGATCCTGAGCAGCACGCACTGCCGCTCGTAAGGCGAGAATTTCGACCAGGGGCCTTCGAAGGCCGCGCGCGCGGCCGCCACTGCCGCGTCGATATCGGCGGCCGAACCGCGCGGCACCGTCGCCAGCACCTCGCCCGTCGCCGGGTTCAGCGCCTGCATCTCTTCACCGGATTGCGCCGCGACCCACTTGCCGCCGATGAACATCGGCCGGAATTCGCCGTGGTAGAGGGCCGCGGCCTTCGCCGTCGGGTCGAAGCTCAGCGTCATCGTCTCCTCCTCGCAATTGCGACGGGACTATTACTCCTCCGCGCGGGCGACCTCAAACAGGGAAAGCTGAACGGGAATTCAGATAATAGGACCCGCGCAACCCGCGCGTCTCGCCCGACGTCCATCAGCCTGCGCCCAGCATGCTCGCCACGTGGTCGGCGATCGCCAGGCTGGAGGTCAGGCCTGGACTTTCGATGCCGAACAGGTTGACCAGGCCGTCGACGCCGTGCGTTGCGGCATCCTGGATCACGAAATCGCTGTTGGCATCGCCCGGGCCGGACAGCTTCGGCCGAATGCCGCTATAGGCCGCCTGCAGGCTGCCGTCTGCCAGACCGGGCCAGTATTTGCGGATTTCAGCGTAGAAGCGCTCGCCGCGCGCCGGATCAACGCGATAGTCGAGGGCGTCCGTCCATTCGACGTCCGGTCCGAAACGGGCAGTGCCGGCAAGGTCGAGGGTAAGATGGACGCCAAGCCCGCCGGGCTCGGGCACGGGATAGACCAGGTGCGAAAAGGGCGCGCGCCCGGCAACCGAGAAATAATTGCCCTTGGCGTAGCGAAGCGTCGGCAGGAACTGGCGGCCAAACCCTTCGAGCGAGCCGGCCAATGCGACAGCGCCGAGGCCTGCCGCGTTGATGAGGCGCGATGCCGCGATTTCGAACTCAACGCCGCTTGCCGAGTCTGTCGTCTGCAGCACGATCCGGCCGGCCTCTATGCGGCCAGAGACGATGCGGGTGTTGAGCGAGAGCATTGCGCCGCTCTGTTCGGCATCGCCCAGCAAGGCAAGCATCAGCGCGTGGCTGTCGACGATGCCGGTCGAGGCCGAGAGCAGCGCCGCGGTGCAATGCAGCGCCGGCTCCAACGCCTGCGCCTCCATGGCGGAGAGGAAGCGCAGGCCGTCGACACCGCAGGCCGCGGCGTTGGCGTGAATGGTCGCCAGCACCGGCCGCTGCGTCCCGTCGGTCGCGACGATCAGCTTGCCGCAGCGGCGGTGCGGGATCGAACGGTCGGCGCAGTAGCGGTAGAGCATGTCGCGCCCCGCGACACACAGCCGGGCCTTCATCGAGCCTTGCGGGTAATAGATGCCGGCATGGATGACTTCGGAATTGCGCGAGCTGGTCTCGGTGCCGATGGAGTCGGCGGCTTCGAGGATCAGCGTTTCGAGGCCCCGCGCGGCCAGTCCGCGCGCAATCGCCAGACCGACAACGCCGGCGCCCGCGATGATGCAATCGACTTGTTCCATGCTCAATCCGGCTGTTGCACATCATTGGCCGCGACGGCCCGAGGTTTGTTGGCGCTATCGATCTCGACGTTGCGGCTCTTGCGGTCAGCCTGCCCGATGGGGCATCAACCGCGACAATGCAAGGCGGAATACCGGGACTTCTCAACGAGGGAGCGGTCCTTTTTCCGTCTTGGACGCCCGCAGACAGGAGCCTCCACGATGGACGCCAGACCGAATTCCCCTGAAGCCCGCGACATTCGCTATCACATGCATGGCTACACCAACGCCCGCAAGCATCAGGAAACCGGCCCGCTGGTCATCGAAAAGGGCGATGGCGTCTATGTCGAGGACGTCGCCGGCAATCGCTACATCGAGGCGATGGCGGGTTTGTGGAGCGTTGCCGTCGGCTTCTCGGAAAAGCGCCTTGTCGAAGCAGCGACAAGACAGATGTCGAAGCTGCCCTACTATCACGACTTCGGCTCCAAGGCGCATTCGCCGCTGATCGACCTGGCCGAGAAGCTGGTGCAGATGGCGCCGGTGCCGATGAGCAAGGCCTATTTCACCAATTCTGGCTCCGAGGCCAACGACACGGCGATCAAGATGATCTGGTATCGGTCGAACGCGCTCGGGGAGCCGGCGCGCAAGAAGATCATCAGCCGCAAGCGCGGCTATCACGGCGTCACCATCGCCTCGGCCAGCCTGACCGGCCTGCCCAACAATCATCTCTCCTTCGACCTGCCAATCGCCAATATACTGCACACGTCGACGCCGCATCACTGGCGCGATGCCCCGCCCGGCGAGAGCGAAGAGCAGTTCGCCTCCCGGCTCGCCGACGATCTGGAAAAGCTTATCGTTGCCGAGGGGCCTGAAACGATCGCGGCCTTCATCGGCGAGCCGGTGATGGGCGCCGGTGGCGTCGTCGTTCCGCCCGCCGGCTATTGGGAAAAGATCCAGGCCGTGCTGTCGAAATACGGCATCCTGCTGGTGGCCGACGAGGTGATTTGCGGTTTTGGCAGGACCGGCGAGATGTTCGGCTCGCAGACCTTCGGCATGAAGCCCGACATCATGGTGCTGTCGAAGCAGATTTCCTCCTCCTACCTGCCGATCTCGGCGCTGTTGATCAACGATCGCGTGTTCGAGCCGATCGCCGACGAAAGCGACCGCATCGGCACCTTCGGGCACGGCTTCACCGGCGGCGGCCATCCGGTCGCAGCGGCCGTCGCGCTGGAGAACATAAAGCTGATCGAGGAGCGCGACCTTGTCGGCAATGCGCGCAAGGTCGGCGCGCATCTGCAGGCAAGGCTGCGCCGGCTCGCCTCGCATCCGCTGGTCGGTGAAGTGCGCGGCGTCGGCCTGATCGCGGCGGTCGAACTTGTCGCCGACAAGGCAAGCAAGGCGCCTTGGGGCAAGCCGTCAGCGCTCGGCGCGCTGGTCAACGGCTTCCTGCAGCAGAACGGAGTCATCTCGCGCAATATGGGCGATGCGATTGCCTTCTGCCCGCCGCTGATCATCACCGAGGCCCAGATCGACACGCTGGTCGATGCGTTCGAGTGCTCGCTCGACACAGCCTTGCCGCAGGTTCACCCGCGGGGCTGAAAAGGGTTCCGTCAATCGTAGGCTCCTCGGCCCGACTAATCTGGGCATTCACCTTCTGGTGACCGCAAGAATTTCCAGCGGAACATTTGTGTTTTCTCGCTGTTGAATTGCAGCAGCAGCGCGGAAAGGAGCTTCTGCATGGACAATCCGCGATCCACGGCAAGCATAGCCGGCCATCCCATCCATCCCATGCTCGTCACGATCCCGATCGCCTGCTTCGTCGGGACCTTGCTTACCGATATCGTCTACTGGCGGACCGCCGAAATGACGTGGGCTAATTTCTCCGCCTGGCTCGTCACCGTCGGCGTCATCGTGGGCATTCTGGCCGCCATTGCGGGGCTTACCGACTTTCTAGGGGGTCGCAAGATTCGCGAGCAGCCGACTGCATGGCTGCACATGGCAGGCAACCTCGTCGCGCTCGTTCTGTCGTTCTTCAACATGCTCGTCCACACGCGCGATGCCTGGACTTCCGTGGTGCCGACCGGGCTGATCCTCTCTGCGCTGGTGGTGATCATCCTGATCTTCACGGGTTGGCTCGGCTGGGGGCTGGTCTATCGCCATCAAGTAGGAGTGGCCGATGAGACGACGTGATAGCGCAATCAGGTCGACGATCGCGGCGCTTTGCTGCGCAATGGCATTGGGTGTTGCCGGCTGCAGCGACGACAACACGGACCCGAACGCGCAAATCGGTCCAAATCCAAAACTGCCGGAGATAAATCAGTATCTGTTCCCGCCCATGCATCTGGCCCCGGTGGTCGGCTGGAAGAACGACGAAAAGCCGACCGTCGCGCAAGGCTTGCAGATCGAGCCACTGGCCAAGGGGCTTCAGCATCCGCGCTCGCTCTACGTGCTGCCGAACGGCGACATCCTGGTGGTGGAATCGAAGGCGCCGACCGAGGCATTGGTCAAGCGGCCCAAGGACATCGTGATGGGCTTGGTGGAAGGCTGGGTCACCTCGGGCGGCGACACCGGGCCGAGCAATCGCATCACGCTGCTGCGCGACACCAATGGCGACGGCAAGCTGGACTATCAGGGAGTGTTCCTCGACCACCTCAACTCGCCCTTCGGCGTGGCGCTGGTCGGCAACGACCTTTACGTCGCCAATACGGACGCGATCGTGCGATACCCATACCAGCCGGGCGACACCAAGATCACCGCACCCGGCAAGGTGCTGACGGAACTGCCGGGCGGTCCGATCGATCACCACTGGACGAAGAGCCTGGTTGCGAGCCCCGATGGCTCGTTGCTCTATGTCGGCGTCGGCTCGAACAGCAACATCACCGAGAACGGCATCCAGGCCGAGAAGGACCGCGCCGCGATCTGGGAGGTCGACCGCGCCACCGGCCGCTGGCGTATTTTCGCCAGCGGACTGCGCAATCCCAACGGACTGTCGTTCGAACCCGAGAGCAAGGCGCTTTGGACCGTGGTCAACGAACGCGACGAGCTTGGACCGAACCTGGTGCCGGACTACATGACCTCGGTGAAGGACGGCGCCTTCTATGGCTGGCCCTACAGCTATTATGGCCAGCATGTCGATCCGCGCGTCATGCCGCAACGGCCCGACATGGTGGCCAAGGCCATCCCGCCGGACTATGCGCTGAGTTCGCATGTCGCGCCGCTCGGACTTGCCTTCTATACCGCAAGCAGCCTGCCGCAATCCTATCGCGGCGGCGCCTTCGTCGGCGAGCATGGCAGTTGGGACCGCTCGCGCTTCAACGGCTACAAGGTGGTCTTCGTGCCGTTCAGCGGCGGGCATCCGAACGGCATGGCACAGGACGTCGTCACCGGGTTCCTCAACGACAAGGGCGAGGCGAGGGGCCGCCCGGTAGGCGTTGCCGTCGACAGGTCCGGCGCGCTGCTGATTGCCGATGACGTCGGAAACACGGTGTGGCGCGTTACAGCCGCGGCACCCGGATCCACGTGAGGTTCAATCCCCTGACATCGAGCGGGCCATGTCGAGGAAGGCGCGCACCAGCTTGCCGCCGCTGCGTTCGCGCAGGCAGATCAGCGCTTCTTCCATCAGTCGCAACGTCGCGAATCTAGGACGCCCGTGTCAGTTTGCCGTAGCGTTTGATCAGGCGGTCGCGCTTCAGGCGCGATAGCCTGTGCGTCCAGAAGAGCCCGTCGAGCTGATCGATCTCATGCTGGTGGCAGACCGCCAGCAGACCCGCCGCGTCCTCGAACTGCTCCTTGCCCTCGAGATCCTGATAGCGAACCCGCACGCGGGCGTGGCGCTCGACGTCTTCCGTCACGCCAGGCATCGAAACGCTGCCTTCCGGATGGCGGATCGTTTCGGTGGAGGTCTCGACAATCGACGGATTCACATAGATCGCCGGCTTTGCGGCAGAAGGCACCTGGATCACGACAAGGCGTTTCAAGATGCCGATATGCGGGGCGGTTATGCCGATGCCGGGCGCCGCGTGCATGGTGTCGATGAGATCGCCGGCCAGGTTGCGCAGATCGCTGTCGAAAAGCTCTACGGGATCCGCGACTGTGCGCAGCAGGGGATCGGGGAACTTTATGATCGGCCGGACCGCCATGTGTCAGGTGACCGGCTTCTGCAGCACGTCGAATTGCGGGTTGGTTTCCGAAAAGATCGGCAGCGCGGCCGCGCCGAGAACGGACGTGTCTTTGCCAGCGGCGCCGACCACGACGCGCGGCGTGGCACGGGCGCTGGTCGAGCTCACCGAGAGATGGAGCGGTTCCAGCCGGCTGGCCAAAGCCTCGATCACCGGCAGCGGCATGAAGCCGCCGAGCACGACGGTTTCGGGGTCGAGCGCCATTTCCAGGATGTCGATTGCCTGCCGCAATGGCTCGACCGCCTCGGCGAGCCAGGCCTTGAAGCGGCTGTCGCCCTTTGCCAGCAGGTCCTCCAGCAGCTCGGGAGAAGCGTGGTCGGGATCCGGCAGATCGAGCCTGTCATATGCCGCGCGCAGCGAGACGTAGCGCTCCAGGCAGCCGCGCTTGCCGCAGTCGCAGGGCAGGCCGCCCGGCCGGACGATGATGTGGCCGATCTCGCCGGCATTGTGGCGGCTGCCCTTGTAGAGATGACCGTCGAGGAAGAGCCCAGCGCCGAGACCCGTTCCGATGAAGAGATAGACGAAGCTGTCGAGCTTGCGGGCAACGCCATAAAGCCGCTCGCCTATCGCCGCCGCGGTGGCGTCGTTCTCGACGGTCACGGCAATGCCGGTCAACCGTTCCAGTTCTTCCGCCACTGGAAAGTCCTGCCAGCCGGGGAGGGCGGTCGGGCCGACCGAGGTCATGCCCTCGACGCCGAAAGGCCCCGGCATCGCCATGCCAATGCCGAGCAGCTTTCTCCGGTCGAGGCGGGACGTCGCGATCAGGTCGCTTGAGATCGCGGCCAGCAACGGCATGGCCTCCGCGGGCCCGGGCCGGTCCACATGCCTTTCGATGCGGGCGCGCATCGTGCCGGAGAGGTCGGTGACGACGCCGACCGCGAGCTGGTGGTCGAGCTGCAGGCCGATCGAATAGCCGCCGTCGGGATTGATGGAATAAGGGACGGCGGGCTGGCCGCGAGCGCCTTTCAGCGTCGCTTCCGGCCGCAGCACGCCGGCCTGCTCCAACTCCTCGACGATGTTGGAGATTGTCTGAGACGACAGCGCCGTCAGCCTCGCGATGACCGCCCGCGACAACGCTCCGTTGGTGCGGATCGTCTCGATCACCACACGCCGGTTATGCGATTTCGCCTGCTCGAGATTTGTGCCGGAGATGGCTTTCTTGACAATCATGCGGTAGTCACCAGTCGCGGCAAGTGTATGATACTACTTTAGAAAATCAAGTTGATTTAGTTATGTGGCGCCAAGGCTGGCCTGCGAGAAAGGCTTTCGCCCGCCATCACCGCCGCGGCACCTTGATGATGGCGCCGTCCGTCGTGCTTTTGCCGGTCGCGACCATCCTGGCGCGGCGGGCCGCAGGGCATCGGCCTAGCCGCGACGAATTGGGCAGGAACGATCTCGCGGCTGACGCATTTTGCTTCGCGTCAACAGCCGAGGGACTCGATGCGCATTGCCCATGTCGCGCCGCTTTATGAATCGGTGCCGCCGAAACTTTATGGCGGCACCGAGCGGATCGTCTTTTACATCACCGAGGCGCTCGTGGAACACGGGCACGATGTGACGTTGTTCGCGAGCGGCGACAGCGAGACATCGGCGCGGCTGGTGCCCGGTCGCGACCAGGCGATACGCCTCGACCCGCGTCCGAAGAAATCGGAGATCGCCGCGCATCTGGCGATGCTTGCCGAAGTGCGCGAGCGCGCCGGCGAGTTCGACGTTATCCATTTTCATCTCAGCCACTTCCTGCATTTTCCTTTCTTCGAGCAAATCGCGGGGCGCACGGTGACGACGCCGCACGGCCGGCTGGACTATGTCGATCTGGCGCCGGCCTACAAACGCTTTCCGCGTTTCCCGATGATCTCGATATCGCACAGCCAGAAGCGCGGCTTGCCCGACGCCAACTGGCTCGCCACGATCCATCACGGACTGCCGCTCGATGCCTACCGGCCGACCTATGAGCCGCCGGCGGAAGAGCCGTATCTCGCCTTCCTGGGTCGCCTGTCGCGCGACAAACGGCCGGACCTTGCGATCGATATCGCGCGCCGCTGCGGCTTGAGGTTGAAGCTGGCGGCCAAGATCGGCGACGACGACCGCGCTTATTTTCACGATAATATCGAGGCGCTCATCGATGGCGACCGCGTCGACTACGTCGGCGAGATCACGGAAGACGAGAAGGAGGCGTTTCTCGGCAATGCTGCGGGCCTGCTGTTTCCAATCGATTGGCCCGAGCCGTTCGGCCTTGTCGCGATCGAGGCCATGGCCTGCGGCACACCGGTGATCGCCTGGAACAACGGCGCCTTGCCGGAGATCGTCGACAACGGCGTCACTGGCTTCGTAGTGGATAATGTCGACGATGCCGTCGCGTCGATGCCGGCCCTTCTCAAGGTCGATCGTCGGCAGGTAAGGGCAGTCTTCGAGAAAAGGTTCTCGGCCGCAAGAATGGCGCGCGACTACCTCGCTGCCTATATGCGGCTGACCGGCATAGCGCAGGCCAAGGCCTCTTGACCTTGACGGCCCAGGGTGGGGCAAACGAAGAGGTGACGAATGACGGAGCTCGACGAGCGCAAGCTCGATCCTGCCGTGGCCCTTTCCTCGCTCGACGAAATGGCGCCGCGGGAACCGCACCGGCTCTTTGCGCTCAAGCAGGGCGATTGTTTCGCGGTCGCCGATGCCTATGGCGACATCAGAGGGGCGGGCGACGGCTTCTTCCGCGACGACACCCGCGTGCTTTCCGAGTTCCGGCTGACCATCGGCGGCAGGCAGATGTCGTTGCTCGGCGCTTCGCTGAGCCAGGACAACGTGCTGTTCACCTCCAACCTGACCAACCTGCCGATCCAAAGCGCCGCCGGCCGCGACATCCCGCAGGGCGCGATCCACATCGAGCGTGTCCGGCTGCTCTGGCAGGACCGGCTGTTCGAACGCATCACGCTTTCCAACTACAGCCGCGAGCATTCGACCATCACGGTCTCGCTGCATTTCGCCGCCGACTTCCGCGACATGTTCGAGGTGCGCGGTTCGACCAGGGTAAAGCGCGGAACGACGCATGTCGCGAAGACCGAAAAGGAGTCCGTCATGCTGGGATATGACGGCCTTGACGGGCTGCCGCGCCTGTCGGCGATCTCGTTCTCGCAGGCGCCCGACAAACTGGGCGACAATCGTGCCGACTTCCTGATCGCGGTGACCAAGCGCAGCAGCAAGGTGCTTTATGTAGAAATCGGCCCGGAAGCTTCCGAGGCTCCCAATCGAGACCGGTTCCGCGCAGCCGCGGCGCGTGCCCGGTTCGGAATGCGCGCCAAGCGACGGCATGGCGCGACGGTGCGCAGCTCGGGCCGCGTCTTCAACGACTGGGTCGAGCGCGCCCGTGCCGATGTAGCGCTGCTCACGACGGAGCTACCGACCGGGCCTTATCCCTATGCCGGCATTCCGTGGTTTTCGACCGCGTTCGGCCGCGACGGCGTGATCTCGAGCCTGCAGATGCTCTGGCTCAATCCCGGACTGGCGCGCGGCGTGCTTGCCTATCTGGCCGAACATCAGGCGACCGAGACGTCGCCCTTCAGCGATTCCCAGCCGGGCAAGATCATGCATGAGACGCGCAAGGGCGAGATGGCGGCGCTGCGCGAGCTTCCGTTCGGGCGCTATTATGGCGGCGTCGACACCACGCCGCTCTATATCCATCTCGCTTCGGCCTATGCCGACCGCACCGGCGACATGGCCTTCATCGACAAGCTGTGGCCATCGCTCAAGGCCGCCGCCGAATGGACGGAGGAGGCGAGCCGCGCCACCGGCTTCGTCACCTACCAGCGCGCCGCCGAATCCGGCCTCGCCAACCAAGGCTGGAAGGACAGCTTCGATTCGGTGTTCCACGCCGACGGCCGCATCCCCAAGGGACCGATCGCGCTGGTCGAAGTGCAAGGCTATGTCTTTGCCGCCTTCCGTGGCATGGCCGCACTTGCGCGCCGCCGCGGCGAATTCGCGGACGCCGAACACTGGGAAGGCCGCGCCGAGGAAATGCGGATCGCCGTGGAACGCGATTTCTGGCTCGACGACATGAACTTCTATGCCTTGGCCATCGATGGCGAGGGCCGGCCATGCAAGGTTCGCACATCAAATGCCGGGCACCTGCTGTTCGTCGGGCTGCCGCAGCCCGAGCGGGCCAAGCTGGTCGCAGACCAGTTGCTGTCGGCCTCCTTCCATTCCGGTTGGGGACTGAGGACGCTCGCCGACGATGCGGTGTTTTTCAACCCGATGTCCTACCACAACGGCTCGATCTGGCCGCATGATACGGCGCTTTGCGGCGTGGGCCTGGCGCGTTACGGCGAACGCGACAGCGTGGTGCGGCTGATGAGCGGCACCTTCGAGTCGGCCGTGCATTTCAACATGCGGCTACCCGAACTGTTTTGCGGCTTCACCCGCGCGCCCGGCGAGGCGCCCATCGCCTATCCCGTCGCCTGCCTGCCGCAGGCCTGGTCGGCGGGCTCCGCCTTCATGCTGATGCAGGCCTGCCTGGGCCTGGAAATCGACGGCTGGCAAGGCGAATTGCATGTCACGCGCCCGAGGCTGCCGATCGGCATCGACACGCTCACGCTCCGCCATCTCTCGGTCGGCGACAAGGCCGTCGATCTCACCTTCCAGCGGGTCGGCGACCGCGTCGTCGCCTTCCTGTCCGACCGGCACGAGGGCCAGGTGCCACTCATCGTGCGTACGTAAATAAAGTTCTGCAACCCCAAGTTCGACAATCGAAAAATGTCGGAACCCATGGCCGGTTTGTGCGTTGCAGACCTGAACCGGCCTGCCCGTCTGCAGGGGGCCAGAACCAAGACAATGAGCGGACAGCCGGAGGCTACCTGGCATTTCAATGACACAATATGGCGCCGACCTCTTACTGGTCCTTATTCTCGCAAGCCTCGCACTTTCCGCTATCGCGATCTTCATTTCGATGTCCCGGCATCGTCGTCATCATTCGAAAGCTGCTGCTTCGCCAGGCTCGGGCGACGACTTTGCCGCCGAAGCCGCGCGCAAGGTGCTGCGCGAATTCGAGAAGAACGGGCAGTCGGTCGACGCGGCTCTGGTCACCTGGTCGCCGGACACGGTGCGCAGGATCCTCGCCGACGAGTTGCCGGATGCCCAGGTGATCGTCGTCTCCAATCGCGAACCTTACATCCATAACGAGACCAAGGACGGCGACGTCGAGCTCGTCGTGCCGGCGAGCGGGCTGGTCTCGGCGCTTGAACCGATCACGCGCGCCTGCGCCGGCACCTGGATCGCCTATGGCGGCGGCAGCGCCGACCGGGCGGTGGTCGACGCGAGCGACCGTGTGCAGGTGCCGCCCGGCAATCCATCGTACACACTGCGCCGCGTCTGGCTGAGCGACGACGAATACCAGGGCTACTATCTTGGCTTTGCCAACGAAGGCCTGTGGCCGCTTTGCCATATCGCGTTCACGCGGCCGATCTTCCGCGAGTCGGACTGGGAGACCTATGAGGCCGTGAACCGCAAATTCGCCGACACGGTTGTCGCCGAGGCGCGCAACGAGCGGCCGATCGTTCTGGTCCAGGACTACCACTTCGCGCTTTTGCCGCGCATGATCCGCGAGCGGCTGCCGGAGGCGATCATCATCACCTTCTGGCATATCCCGTGGCCGAACTCGGAAGTGTTCAGCATCTGCCCGTGGCGCGAGCGCATCCTCGACGGCCTGCTCGGCAGCTCGATCATGGGCTTCCACACGCAGTTCCATGCCAACAATTTCACCGAGAGCGTCGACCGCTTCATGGAAAGCCGGATCGAGCGCGCCGATGCGGCCGTCTCCTATGGCGGCCAGGTCACGCTGGTGCATGCCTATCCGATCTCGATAGAATGGCCAGTCGAGTTGCTCAAGGCGCTGCCCGGTGTCGAAGAGTGCAGCGCGCGGATCCGCAAACGGTTCGACATTCCAGCCGATGCCAAACTATGCGTCGGCGTCGAGCGCCTCGATTACACCAAGGGCATCCTCGACCGCTTCCACGCGCTGGAGGAGCTGTTCATTCGCCATCCAGAAACGATCGGAGAAGTGGTGTTCCTTCAGATCGCCGCACCCAGCCGCGGCACGCTACCGGCTTACAAGCATCTGCACGAGGAATGCCTGCGCTATGCCGACGAGCTGAACCAGCGCTACGGCAACGACACCTATCAGCCGGTCGTGCTGGTGGCGGAACATCACTCTCAAAAAGGCGTGTACGAGATCTATCGTGCGGCCGACATCTGCATGGTCACCAGCCTGCATGACGGCATGAACCTCGTCGCCAAGGAGTTCGTGGCGTCGCGCGACGACGAGCAGGGCGTGCTGCTGCTCAGCACCTTCGCCGGCGCCTCGCGCGAGCTGCTGGAGGCGCTCATCGTCAATCCTTACGACGCGGCGACAATGAGCGAGGCCATGCTGCAGGCGCTGACCATGGGACCGGACGAGCAGCGCGAGCGCATGCGGCGCATGCGCGAGATCGTCCGCGACAACAATGTCTTTCGCTGGGCCGGCAGCATGCTGCTCGACGCGGCGCGGTTGAGAAAGCGCGGCGAGCTTGATCGGGTCACCGCTTCATACGACCGGCCGACCGGCCCCACCGGCGACAATGTCGTCTCCATGTTCGAACGCAAACACGCAGTCGGATTCCGATGAGCATTCAGGCAGACCTTACCCCGCCGCTTCCCGAAGGCCGGTGGGCGCTTTTCCTCGACATCGATGGCACCTTGCTGGAGCACGCGGCGCATCCGGACAGCGTGTCGGTCAGCGGCGAGTTGCGGCACCTGCTGGGAACGATGGAGCGGCGGCTGGACGGAGCGCTGGCCTTCATCACCGGCCGCTCGATCGAAGCCGTGGACCAGCTGTTCGATCCCTTGAAACTGCGCATCGCCGGCCTCTACGGATTGGAGCACAGGATCGCTCCAGCTGGACGGATCGAGGCCGCCGACGAGCCGGCGGACATGGCGGCACTCGCCGACGAGATCGAATTGGAGCTGGCAAGCAAGGCGGTCTATGTCGAGCGCAAGGGTCCGGTGCTGGCGATCCACACCAGGGCCGCGCCGCAGCTTCTGGCGCGGGCGACGGAACTGGTCGAGGCCGCGCTTGGCCGCCTGCCGAAAGGCTACCGCGTGATCGCCGGCAATGCCGGCGTCGAGCTGATGCCGCTGGAGGCGGCCAAGGGCGCCGCGATCCGCCGCTTCATGCAGATCGATCCGTTCACCGGCAGGCGTCCCGTGTTCCTGGGCGACGATACGTCCGACGAGAACGGCTTCGAGACCGTCAATGCGGCGGGAGGAATTTCTATCCGCGTGAAGCCGCAAGGCGAGACGGCCGCGCGCTTCGCCATCGAAGACGTCGCCAGCGCGATCACCTGGCTCAAGGCCAATTTCGCAGAGCCGGGCAAGCAAGCAGCAAGCAGCGATCTCGTCGCCTAGCGCATGCCGCTCGGAAGCGTGCAGCGGTTCCGGGACTGGAATTGCTCTAATTCCTGTCGACCGGCTTGGAGCGCATTCGCGAAACCGTCTCGCGCTCGGCGCGCTTGGATCGCAGCGGCGGCAGGCCGCGGTCAATCAGGTCCATGTCCTCCAGCACCATGTCGCCCATGCGCTTGAAGGCGACATCGAGGGCGCCGGCACGATGCGCCGAGCGCAGGAAGCCGGCAAGCGTGCGCACCGGGTGGTCCTGCGCCAGCGGCTCTTGCGGGAAGACGTCGCTTGCGGCAACGATGCGGCCGCTCTTCACCGCCTGCATCAGCGCCGCGAAATCGACGACCCCGGCGCGGCTGAGCAAGATGAAGGCGGCGCCCTTGCGCATCCTGGCAAAGGCATCGGCGCCCAGGAAGCCTTGATTCTCGCTGGTGACGGAAGCGACGACGAAGACGAAATCGCTCTGCGACAACACCTCGTCCAGCGAGGCCGGCTCGACGCCGTTGTCGACGAGGATCGACGGCGGCAGCCAAGGGTCGAAGACCTTGGTGCGGGTGCGGAAGCCGGTCAGCAGGCGGTTGAGGGCGCGGCCAAGATCGCCAAAACCGATGATGCCGACATCGGCGCCCGAGAGCAGGCGCGCGCTCTGGTTACCGTCGCCGCCCCACAATTCCTTGCCCTCTCGAAACGCGAGGTCGGCATCGACGATGTTGCGCGCCAGGTTCAGCGCCATGGCCAGGCCGAGCTCGGCGACCGGCTCGGCGAAGACCAGGCCGGTAGTGACGACATGGATGCCGCGTGCGAACAGCGTCTCATAGGGCATGTTGTTGAGGAGATTGGTCTCGACATTGAAGATGCAGCGCAACACCTTCAGCTTCTCCAGCGTTTCGGCTGAAATCGGCGGCTGACCGACGATATAGCGCGCTTCGGCCAGCACATCGGTCGGCAACTCCGCCACACCTTCGGGCGTTGTCTCGACGATGCGATATTTCCTGCGAAACAGCGCCAGTTGCGACGGCGTGAAAATCAGGTCGAGCGTGCGCGGCTCGGGCGCACTGATGACCAGCGGCAAGGCATTGTCGGACATGTTTTTCCTCCCGGGCACGATTGGATCGCGTCAATCACATCTTTCCAGTTTTACTCCCGATGAACCGATTTACAACTGCGAAAAATCGATTTATCGTTTATATTGGCAAGGCAGCGCGCGGCTGCCCGCACTCGGGGAGGAGGTCAATGGCGCAACACAAGAGCCCGCAGCGGCGTCCGTCGATCCATGACGTGGCAAGCCATGCCGGCGTGTCGGCGGCCACCGTCTCCAAGGTGCTGGCCGGCGTCACCACGGTGAAGCCGGAAAACGCGCAGCGTGTTTTCGATGCCGTCGAGCATTTGGGCTACCGCGTCGATCCGCTCGCCTCCGACATGCGGCGCGCCAAGCGCCGTATCATCGGCGCCATCATGCCGGAATTCGAAAGCGAGTTCTTCGGCCAGATGGTCACCGAACTCGAAGGCCTCGCCGAACAACGTGGCTACACGCTGGTCGCGGCGTCGAGCCGTGAATCGGAAGCGCGCGAGACGGAAATCCTCGCCCGCATGCATGACTGGCGCGTGGCCGGTGTGGTCTTGGCGCCGGTGCGCAACGAGCACGGCCCGGCCGCCGCCTTCATGAAATCCAACGGCATGACCGGCGTCCTGATCGACCGCGTGCTCTCCGACGACGCCTTCGACACGGTATCGGCCGATAGCGCCGCCGCCAGTGCCGAGGTGGCGCGAATGCTGGTCGGCAAGGGGCACGGCCATATCCTGGTTATCGGCCTTGCCGAGCAGGCGGCGACGGTGCGCGCCCGCCTCGAGGGTTTTCGCACGCAGGCGCTGGCGCTCAACCCGTCGGTGCGCATCGACGTCATCACCTCGGAAGTGAGCGTCGAGCCGCTGCGGTCTTCGCTTCGCGATTACTTTGCCAGGGGCGAGCGACCGACCGCCGTCTATTCGCTGCTTTTGAAGGGCACGCTCGTCGCGCTGTCCGAATTCCGCCGGCGTGACTGGCATTGCCCGAACGACATCTCACTGGTCGGCTTCGACGACGCCGAATGGATGCAGGTGACCTGGCCGGCGATCGCCGCCGTGGTACAACCCGTGCGCCAGATCGCCAGCGAGGCGATGACCCTTTTGTTTCGCAGGATCGAGGGCGCCGAGGGACCACCAACGGCGCGGCTCGAACCCTGTCAGGTGTTGATGCGGGAATCCGTTGGCTCGCCAGGTAACGGTCCGCATCCCGGGGGAGGAGACCGACAACAGCCCCCATTGTCGTGAACGCAAGCGAGCGCCGGCCCTGGCCGAGGCATCCGGCGCCAAAGATCAAACGGAGGATAGGATGATATCGCATCTGACAAAGATAAATCGATTTACACTTGCCTTGGGTGTCGCGCTGGCGTTTTGCGCCGTCGGCACCGCCAAGGCCGAGGACGGCGAATATGGCGTGCTGATGAAGACGCTGGCCAATCCGTTCTGGGGCGCGATGGCGCAGGGCGTGGCGGACGGCGCCAAGGAAGCCGGCGTGAAATATTTCCAGCAGGCGGCCGAGAGCGACCAGGCGGCCGAGCCGCAGCTCAACCTGTGCAACACCATGCTGGAACGCAAGCCGGTGGCGATGATCACCGCCGCGATCAACTCGACCAATCTTCTGCCTTGCCTGAAGTCGGCACAGGAGGCAGGCATCAAGATCGTCGACCTCGACAACAATCTCGACCAGGCGGTGCTCGACAAGGAGGGCGTCAAGGTCACCTTCCATATCGGTTCCGACAACATCGCCGCCGGGGCGCAGGGCGCCGAATACCTCGCCACCAAGCTGGGCAAGGACGCCAAGGGTCCGGTGCTGGTCATCGAAGGCCTGTCTGGCAACATCACCGGCGAGAAGCGCGCCAAGGGCTTTGCCGACAAGCTCAAGGAACTGGCGCCCGGGCTTGAGATCGTCGCCTCGCTGCCGGGCGACTGGGACCGCGGCAAGGCCGCCTCGATCGCCACCGACACGCTGACCGCGCATCCCGACCTCGTCGCCATCTTTTGCGCCAATGACGGCATGGCGCTGGGCGCCGTGGAATCCGTTTACGCCGCCGGCAAGGGCTCGCAGGTGACGATGATCGGCGTCGACGGCAACTCCGACGCCGTGAAGTCGATCAAGGAAGGCCGCCTCAATGCCTCGGTGGCGCAGCTTCCCTACCTGGTCGGCAAGCAGGCGGTCGAAAACGTCAAGAAGGCACTGGCCGGCGAGAAGGTCGAGGACAGCATCGCCGTCCCGACGCTGGTGCTGACCAAGGACGTGATCGACGCCGGCAAGGAGCCGATGCTGCAATATGTGAAATAGTCCTCCCGGACGGGCTGGCGCGGGTCTACCCTGCGCCAGCCAACTTTTTTGCAACAGCGAGGCAATATGGCTTCCGAAACGACGCGGCCCAGCTTCTGGGCTCGGGTGCAGCATATATCCGTCGAAAGGCTCCACATCAGGCTGGAGTCGCTGGTGGTGCTTCTGGCGCTGAGCGCGGCGATGGCGCTGCTATCGCCTTACTTCCTGTCGCTCAGCAATTTCCTCAACATCCTGCTCGCGACATCGACGATCGGCGTGCTGGCGATAGCGGCGACCTTCGTCATCGGCTCGGGCGGGCTCGACCTTTCGCTTGGCTCGGTGATGGGGCTGGCCGGCGTCGCGGGAGCCTTCGTCGCCGTCAATCTCGGCTGGCCCTCGGTGCTGGCGGTGATCGCCTGCATCCTCGCCGGCGCGATCGCCGGCTACATCAACGGCCAACTCGTGACCCGCGCTTTCGTGCCGGCCTTCATCGTCACGCTCGGCATGCTGGGCCTGGCGCGTGGCCTGGCGCTGGTGATCTCGCAGGGCAGGGCGATCTACGGGCTGCCGCCAGAGATCGTCTATATCGGGCAGGGCCGGCCGCTCGGCATTCCGATGCCGGTCATCATCCTCGTGCTCACCGCGATCGTGGCCCATGCGGCGCTTGCCTACACGCGCTTCGGCCGCCACACCCTGGCGCTGGGCGACAGCGAGGGCGCCGCGCGCGCCGCCGGCATTCGCGTCGAGCATCACCGCCGCATCATCTATACGCTCTCCGGCGCGCTCGCCGGGCTCGCGGGTCTGCTCTTCACCGCTCGCGTCAATGCCGGCGATCCGACCGCCGGCATCAACTACGAGCTCACCGCGATCACGGCCGCCATTATCGGCGGCACCAACCTCTTCGGCGGGCGCGCGTCGATCCTCGGCACGATGATCGGCGCACTGATCATGGGCGTGCTGCAGAACGGGCTGACGCTGCTTGCGGTGCAGTCCTACTACCAGCAGATGGCAATCGGCGCGGTGCTGATCCTCGCGGTCTTCATCGACCAGTACCAGGTGCGGAAGGAGTCGCGGGTATGACCCTGCTTTCGCTTCACGGCATCCGCAAGAGTTTCGGCGCGGTCGACGTGCTGCATGGCGTCGACCTGTCGGTGGCGGCCGGCGAGGTTGTCGGTCTGGTCGGCGACAACGGCGCCGGCAAATCGACGCTGATGAAGACCATCACCGGCATCTACCGCGCCGACACCGGCTCGATCGAGTTCGACGGCGAGGACATCCTTGCGCTCGACCCCGGCCAGCGCCGCCGTCTTGGCATCGAGATGATTTACCAGGATCTGTCTTTAGCCAAACAGCAGGATGTGGCCTCGAACATCTTCCTGGGACGCGAGCCGACGAAACGCCTGTTCGGCCTGTTGCCCGGCTTCGTCGACAAGGGCGAGATGGACCGCCAGGCGGCCAGGATGATCGAGCGGTTGGGCGCGCATCTGCCGTCGATCAACCGCTCCGTCGGTTCGTTCTCGGGTGGACAGCAGCAGACCGTGGCGATCGCGCGTGCGCTGACCTTCAATCCGAAGCTCGTCATCATGGACGAACCGACCGCGGCGCTTGCCGTGCGCGAGGTGCAGAGCGTGCTCGACCTCATCCGGCGGCTCAAGTCGGAAGGCATAGCCGTCATCCTGATCTCGCACCGGCTGAACGACGTGCTGTCGGTCACCGACCGCATCGTGGTGCTGCGCCATGGCCGAGCGGATGCCGATCTCGTCACCGCCAAGACCAATATGAACGAAGTCGTCAGCCGCATCGTCGGCGGCGGCGATATCGCCGCAGCGGCGGCGCATGAGCAACGAGGCTGACATGAACACCTTTGGGCTGCACACTTTCGCCGTCGCTCCGGTCTGGGACCTTACCCGCATCGAGCCGCAGATGGACCGGCTGAAGGAGCTCGGCATCGGCCTGATGGAGATCCCGCTGCTGCGCCCCGAGGAGATCGACACCAAGCGCACGCGCGGCTTCGCCAACCACTACGGCATCCAGCTCATTCCGTCGCTCGGCCTGCCGCGCGCGCTCGACGTGGTCGAGCGGCCGGACGAGGCGCTCGACTTCCTGCAGCCGGCCTTCAAGGTCTGCAACGAGGTCGGCGCCGAGGCGCTTGGCGGTGTCACCTACGGCACGATCGGCAAGACGACCGGACGCGCGCCGACGCAACGGGAAATCGACGGCATGTGCCGCTTCCTCGAACGGGCGGCGAAGGCGGCGAAGTCGCGCAGCCTGAAGCTCGGCATCGAGCCGTGCAACCGCTATGAGACGCATCTGATCAATCGCGGCATCGACGCCGCGCGGATCATCGAACGGGTCGGCGCCGACAACATCTTCATCCACCTCGACACCTACCACATGCATATCGAGGAGGAGAGCTTTGCCGCGGGGTTCGAGGCGGCGGCGCCCTTCCTCGGCTATGTGCATGTGTCGGAGGCCAATCGCGGCGTGCCGGGGCGCGGCATGCTCAACTGGGGGGCGTGCATGAAGGCGATCGCCGACATCGGCTATCAGGGCGCGATCACGCTCGAAAGCATGAACCATGTCGATGTCGACATCGCCGGCGGGCTGGCGGTGTGGCGCCCGGTGGCCGAGGATCCGCGCGACGTCATCGAGGTCGGACTGCCGTTCCTGCGCGAGGAAGCGAAGAAGGCGGGGCTGACGCTCGGCTGATCGGTCCGTCCCTCAGAACGGATAGTGCTGGCCCGGATCCTCGATCGTCACCCAACGCAGATCGGTGAACTCGGCGACCGAGGCCTTACCGCCGAAGCGGCCATAGCCGGAGCCCTTGACGCCGCCGAACGGCATCTGCGCCTCGTCGCCGACGGTCGGGCCGTTGATGTGGCAGATGCCGGCCTGGATGCGCGCGGCGACAGCCATGGCGCGCCTTATGTCGCGGCTGAAGACGCCAGACGACAGGCCGTATTCGGTGTCGTTGGCGACCCGCACGGCCTCGTCCTCGCCCCTAACGCGAATCACCGGCTTGACTGGGCCGAAGGATTCTTCGGCATAGACGCGCATCGCGGGCGTGACGTGGTCGAGCAGTGTCGCTTCCACCACAGTGCCTGCTCGCTTGCCGCCAGCCACGAGCTTGGCGCCTTTCGCGGTGGCGTCTGCGATCAGCTCTTCCATCTTGTCGGCCGCCTGGCTGCTGATCAGCGAACCCAGCACGACGTGGCCCCGCGGGTCACCGGCCGGAAGCTTGGAAGCACGCGCGGCAAGCTTGGCGACAAACTCGTCGGCGATCTTTTCATCGACGATCAGGCGTTCGGTCGACATGCAGATCTGGCCCTGATGCATGAAGGCGCCGAAGGTCGCGGCATTCACGGCCGCGTCGATGTCGGCGTCGTCGAGCACCAGCAGCGGCGCCTTGCCGCCGAGCTCGAGCAGCGCCGGTTTGAGGTGCCGTCCCGCGAGCTCTGCGATGATCCTGCCGACCTTGGTCGAGCCGGTGAAGTTGATGCGTTTCACCGCCGGATGCGCGATCAGCGCCTCGACGATGCCTGCCGCGTCCTTCGGGTCGTTGGTGACGACATTGATGACGCCCTTGGGCAGGCCGGCCTCGACCAGCACCTGGCCGATCAGGCGATGCGTGCCGGGACACATTTCGGAGGCCTTCAGCACGACCGTGTTGCCGCAGGCGAGCGGCATCGCCAGCGCACGCGTGCCGAGGATGACCGGCGCGTTCCATGGCGCGATGCCGAGGCAGACGCCGGCCGGCTGGCGGATCGCCATGGCGAGCGTGCCGGGCTTGTCGGATGGAATGATCTCGCCCGAGATTTGCGTCGTCATGGCGGCTGCCTCGCGCGGCATGTTCGACGCCAGCATGACGTTGAAGCCGGCCCAGGGGGCCGTGGCGCCGGTCTCTTCCATCATCAGGCGGGTGAACTCGCCGACTTTTGAAGCCATCACATCGGCCGCCTTTGAGAGCAGCGCCCGGCGTTCGCCAGGTCCGGTCTTCGACCAGGCGTCGAAAGCACTCGCCGCTGCATCGGCCGCGGCATTGGCGTCGGCGATGCTCGCGGCGGCGGCACGTGTCGCCAGCTTGCCGGTGAACGGGTCCAGGCGGTCATAGGAGGCTTTGCCGGTGGCTGCCCGCTCGTCGCCGTCGATCAGAAGTCCGATGTCCATTGGTCCTCCCTTCGCTCCCGATCGAGCGTCGCAGATTGTCTCAGAAGCCGAGCACTTCGGCGTTTATGGATGCTTCGAGGCCGCCGTCGACGGGCACGTTGATCCCGTTGACCCAGCGCGCGCCGTCCGAGCACAGGAACAGCACGACAGGCGCAATGTCACCTGACGTGCCGGCGCGTCCGACCCGGGCGATATCGCTGTCGACACGGGCGTCGCCAAGCACCGTGCGGAACTGCTTCAAGATCGGCGTCTCTACCGGGCCGGGGCTGACCGCATTGACGCGGATGCCGCGGCTTTTGAACAGGTCCTGGTGCGCGGCGCGGAAGGTCCACAGAAGCAGGAGCTCCTTCGACACGGGGTAGCCTTCTTCGTTCTTCACCGCATGGTCGGCAATTACCTTGGCGACATCCGGAAAGCCTTCGATGCTCGCCATCGAGGCGGCACGGTTGAGATTGGCGCGCCAGCCATAGCCGGCGATCGAGGCGACGTTGACGATGGCTCCGCCCTCGCGAAGCCTTGGCGCCAGCGCCTCCGAAAGGGCACGCAGGCCGTAGAAGTTGACAGCGAGCGTCGGCGCGGCACCGGTGTTGCCGGAGAGGCCGGCTACGTTGCAGAGAGCATCCAGGCGCTGCGGCAGCCGCGCGACGAGATCATCGACGCCGGCCTTGGACGAGATGTCGGCCTGGACGAAAATGCCCTGGCGGACGGCCGGCTCGCGCAAATCGACGCCAATCACGTCGGCGCCGAACTGGCCGGCCAGTTCCGCCGTACGCGCGCCGATGCCGGAGGCAACGCCGGTGATGAGGATCGTCTTGCCGAACAGCATGGTCATGCCTTCTCCCGATGTGTCGTAATGGATGCTGGTAACGCGGTCTCGCCGGTCGGACCGGCGGTGCCGGAGGCAAGCCTGACACGATAGCCGACGGAGAGCAGCCGCCAGCCGAACCTCTCTTCCACCGTTCCCCAGAGGCCGCGCGGCAATAGCAGCGAGAAGGCGAGCGCCGTGGCGCCGAGCCCGATCAGGTACCAGACGCCTGTGCCGCCAAACCAGGTCTCGATGAGGAAGAAGAGCAGCGCGCCGAGGATGGCGCCCTCGAAGGTGCCGATGCCGCCGACCAGCACCATGAAGATCATGTAGGCAGTCCACTGCACGCTAAAATAGGTCTTTGGCTGGAAGGTGGTCGCGCTCGCCAGCCACAGTGCGCCGGCGATCCCGATGCCGAAGGCGGCGAGCACGAAGAGTAACCGCTTGGTGCCGGTGACACGCACCCCGACGGAAGCGGCGGCATCCTCATTGTCGCGAATGGCCCGGATGGCAGCACCCGTGCTGCCGCGCAGCAGGCCGAACAGGACCGCGAGCAGGGCCGTCATCGACGCCAGCGCCAGCCAGTAGATCGTCAGCCTTCGTGTCGATGCGTCATAGACGTTGAGCGAGATCAGCGACGTGCCGGTCTCACCCTGGATCAGCCGGTCGAGATTGACGAGGAGATGAGCGAGCGCGGCGATCACCCACATGCCGATAGCAAACTCGCCGTTCTTCAAGCGAAGCATGAACAGCGAGATCGGCCATGACACCGCGCCGACGATGACCGCGGCGACGAAGAGCGAGACGAAAGGGTTCAGCCCGGCGTTGGCCAGCCGAATGGCGAAATAGGCACCGAGACCGAAGAACACCTGCTGGCCGACCGAGACCAGGCCGCCGTAGCCGGCGAGCGCGTTCCACATCGCGGCGAGGATCACATAGATGAACAGCGCGGTCATGCGGTCGACCGCGCCGGCCGACAGGAACTGCGGCGCGACGGCGAGCAGCACGATGATGGCCGCGACGCCGAGTCCAGCGATGCGCGAGGCGGCCGTGCCGCGCTCGATAACCGGGGAGGCGGTACTCATGATGCCTTCCCCGTGGAGAGGCGCAGCAAGCCACGCAGGCCGAGGCCGGAGGTGTAGAGCCGGATGAACAAAACGATCAGGAAGGCGACATGGCCGCCGATGAGAAAACCTTGCGGGTGTACTTTGGCGCCAAGTGTCTGGGCGAGCGCCAGAACGATACCGCCGATCAGCGTGCTCCAGAGCGAGCCGGCGCCGCCGATGACGGCCGCCTCGAAGGCGAACAGAAGTTGCGTAGCGCCGGCATAGGGATCGAAGGTCGCGCGCATGCCGAGGAAGGCGCCGGCGAGACCGACCGTGACCATGGCAATGGCCGCGGCGACGGCGTTGGCGCGGCGCGCATCGACGCCGACGAGACCGGCCGTGTCAGGGTCTTCCGATGTGGCCCTGATCGATCGGCCGAGCCCAGTGCGGGTGAGAAAGAGCTGCAGCCCGCCGAGCAGGATGACAGCGGCAACGAAGATGATCACTGCGAGCTTGCCGACATAGATGCTGCCCGGCCATTCCCAGGAATCATAGGAAAGGCTGCCGATGAAAGGCGCCAGCGAGCGCGTGTCGGCGCCGAACTGTTCGAACAGGAAATTGTCGATGACGATGGCGAGACCGAAAGTGGTGAGGATCGGCAGCAGCGCGCCGCCGCGAGCGCTGCGCTCCAGCAGAAAGCGCTGCAAGGCCCAGCCGATCACGGCCATCAGCGGCAGCACGATGGCGAGGCCGTAGAAGGGTGGGATGTGGAAGCGCGAGGCGAGCAGCCACAGGGCAAAGGCCGACAAAACGGCGAGGCTGCCATGCGCGAGGTTGATGATACGCATGACCGAAAACATGAAGGAGAGGCCGCAGGCGATCAGCGCGTAATAGCCGCCAAGCAGGATGCCCTGGACGATTTGGTTGCTCATGCCAGCACGCCTTCGGCGCCTTTGCGGTGCAATCCGAAATAGGCTTTGGTCACCTCGTCGCGCGAGACGATGGCGCTGTCGCCCGCAAGCGCGACCCGACCCTCCAGCACGCAGACGACCTTGTCGGAGACGGAGAGCGCGCGGTTGAGATCCTGTTCGACGAGGATGATCGTCGTGCCTGAGCTGATCAGCCCGTGCAGCGAGGCATAGACGCGATCGACGACCAGCGGCGACAGGCCGAGCGAGACTTCGTCGAGCAAAAGCAGGTCGGGATTGCTCATCAGCGCGCGGCCGATTGCCGTTGCCTGCTGCTCGCCGCCGGAGAGATGCCCGGCCTTGGCGTGACGGCGCGGTTTGAGGTTGGGGAAGGTGTCGAGCACGCGCTCGACGCTCCAGTCGCCGGGGCGGCCGGCGGTGCCGCCAAGCAGGAGATTTTCCTCGACCGTCATCTGCACGAAGAGCCGCCGGCCTTCAGGCACCAGCGCTACGCCCTTCCGGACGCGTTCATGCGCGGGCACGCCGGAAAGGTCGGTACCGTCGAAGATCACTCGCCCGGAGGCTGCCTGGTGCGCGCCGGCGATTGCCCTCAGCAGCGTCGTCTTGCCTGCGCCGTTGGCGCCGACCAGCGCCAGCGTCTCGCCGCGCTCAACGGTGAGGCTGACACCGCGCACCGCCTGCAGCAGGCCGTGCCGGACAACCAGATTCTCGACCGACAGCAGGCTCATTTCGGACCTCCGCCGAGATAGGCGCTGATCACCTGCGGGTCGGCCATCACCGCCTGCGGCTCGCCGTCGGCGATGATCTTCCCGGCGTCCATGCAGATCAATCGCTCCGCCACCTGTAGCAGGATATGGACGATGTGCTCGATCCAGACGATGGCTATCCTGCGGCGGCGCAATTCGCGGATCGTCTCGACCAGCTCGCCGGCTTCGCCATCGGTCAGGCCGCCGCCGATCTCGTCGAGCAGAAGCAGCGTCGGTTTTGCCGCGAGCGCGCGCGCCAATTCCAGTCGCTTTCTATCGAGCAGGCCGAGCGTTTCGGCGCGCCGGTTGGCAACGCCAAGCACGCCGCACAGCTTCAGCGAGCCGAGCGCTTCCTCATACGCTTCGTCGCGGCTGAGCCCGGCGCCGTGCGAAGCGGCGACGAAGACATTCTCGAAAGCGGTCATGCCGCCGAAGGGCTTCGGCACCTGATGGGTACGCACCAACCCCAGCCGGCAACGTTGCGTTGCCGGCAGCGCCGTCACGTCACCGCCCTTGAAGGCAACCGTTCCCGCGCTCGGCGGATAGGCGCCTGAGAGCACGCTGAGCAGCGTCGTCTTGCCGGCGCCGTTCGGGCCGACGATGCCCACTGCCTCCTCGGCGCCCATGGCGAAGTCGATGTCGTCCAGCACCACAAGCGCGCCGAAGCGCTTGTGGATGCCGGTGGCGCTGAGGATCGCGCCGTTGGGCATAGCGTTCACGATGCGGTCCTCACGCGCCGCCGGATCAGCCGTTATACGGCTGGAGCTTGGCCTCGATCGGCACTTTCGGGTCGGTGGCGTTCTCGGTCACGACATAATCGAGCGGGAACTTGGCTCCTTCCTTGGCGGCCACCCATTGCGTGCCGATGATCGGGCCGGGCGAAACATTGGCGACCGGACCGCTGGTGAAGTCGACCTTGCCGATCATGGTCTCGGTCTTCAGCGTGCTCAGCGCCTTGGCGACTGCCGCCTTGTCCTTGGCGTCGGCGCTCGCCTTCAGCGCTTCGAAGCCGGCGTCGAGCAACGACATCGAGGCGCCGAGCTGCTGCGTCCACTGCTTGCCGCTCGTCGCTTCGTAGCCATCGGCAAGCTCGGTTCCGGAAACGCCGGCCAGCGGTGACTTGTAAGGGAAGGCCTTGTGCCAGTACGCGGCGCTCGAAATCTTCATGCCGAGATCGCCGAGCGCCTCGATGTCGGACGGGAACAGGCCGGTCTTGGCGACCTGGGCGATCTTGATCTGCTTGATCAGGCCCTGCTGCGCGGCCTGTCGCCAGAAAGCGGCGAAGTCCGGAGGGATCGGGAAGGAGTTGAAGATTTCGACGCCTTCCTGCTTGAACAACGCGATCTGCGAGGAATAGTCGGTGGTGCCGGTCTCGTAGGCGCCGGGATCGACGATGGTGAAACCCTGCTTGGCGAGCAATGGCGCCAGATGGGCGCGGATGGCGTTGCCGTCGGCGTCGTTGGGATACATGACGCCGACCTTCTTGTTGGTCTCGATCAGGTTCCACTGCGAGACATAGGTCTTGAAGAATTCATCGACGCCGAAGCCGAAATGATAGGTCCATTTGAAGGGCGAGGGCGCGCCGGGCTTGGCGCCGCGGCCGAAATACCAGGCCTCCCAGGGCATGACGGTCGACAGGCAAGGCACACCGGCCGCCTCGCAGGCATCCGCCACCGGGTTGATAACCTCCGGCGTGGAGACGGCAAGCATCAGGTCGATGGCCTGATTGTTGATCAGGTCCTTGGCGAGCTGGCCCGCGCGTGACGGATCGGACTGGGTGTCCTGATCGAGGATTTCGACGCTGTATTTCTTGCCGCCGAGCTCGATGCCGTTGGCCAAAGCCTTGCGGGCAAGGTCGAGCACATAGCCGTCGGTTTCGCCGAAGCCGGCGAGCGGGCCGGTGCGCGGGCTGACGAAACCGACCTTGAGCCTGTCGGCGGCTTGCGCGAAGGCCTTGCCGCGGCCGAATGCCAGTGCCGCACCGCCAGCCACCGAAGTGGCGATGAAATGGCGTCGCGAAATGCCCGACAAAGCGGGTTTGCTGCCGATAATGTGAGACATCTGCTCCTCCCTCAGTGACCGTTCGATACGACGGCAAACAGGTCTTCCGTTTGCGGCCGGATGGCACGGCTTCGATCCTCCGAGGGCCACATTGCACTGGCGGTTTGGTTCGGTAAAATGATATTTTACGGTGTTTTATTAACCTGGCAGTTATTGAATCGGTCGGAGCTTCGAGTCCTAGGACTGTCAGGTACGCGCGACGGGAGTGTCAGCTCTGTGCTGCGTCGGCACGGCGTCCGTTAACGCTACCGTGGCTCCGTCGGCGGCGATGCCGGATACCAGTCGTCAGGCTTCGGGAAGATATAACCGGGCGGCACTCGATAGATTTCGATCGTCGTCCGCAGGTCGTCTTCGGCGGAAAAGTAGTGGAAATCGATGCCGCCGAAAATCACGCCGTGCTGGACGGCCACATAACCGCGTTCTTCGAATTGTCGAACCCGCTCCTCATAATCGATGCCGTTGCAATTAAAGGCGAGGTGCTGCACTCCCTCGCCGTGCCGCATGAGGAATTCAGCATAGATTGATCGTCCGCTGATCGGCTCGATCACCTCCCAGTTCATGTTCTGGCTGTTGGCCAGGCACAGCTTGGCCGAGAAATCGGCAGGCTGGCCCCGGTAGATACCCGACACGTTCGATCCGTCGATCATACGAATCGTCCACGGGCCGATGCCAAGATTGACGAACCCTTCGATCGTCCGCCGATAATTGCGCGTGACGACACAGACCTGAACCAGGCTGCCGAGAAAGCTGTTCGACATCTCAGTCGCTCCAAGCACTTGCGGCAGGACTTTCATGTCTTTCTCCTCCGTTCAAGAAATCCGGAAGCCGGCGCCAGAGGGCGCCGACCTCGTTCAGCTAAATCCCCGCTAGTGACTGCCGGCGGTGTCGCCGCTGAGATCCTTCTTGAATTGTGCCAGATCGACCTGCATGCCGTTGAACACTGTACTCCAGTGCCTTTCGAGCGCGGCGACGGCAACGGCCTCCTTGATTTCCGCGTCGCTGGCTCCGGCCTGTTTTGCTTCCACTGTGTCAGCCCAGATGCAGTACTGGCATGGAATCTGCGCCGCGACCGCAAGCGCGATCAGTGCCTTTGTCCTTACGGTAAGAGCGCCGTCGGCGAAGTCGACGGCCTTGAGTTCGTCCCAGGCGCCGGGGGAGCCCGTCGTCGGGAAACACCTTGAGGAAGTCCGGCACCTTGCCGAAGACCTTTCCGATATCCTGGTGGGTTCTGGCAAGCGCGCCCGAGGCTTCGTCGGCGTGGACCAACCGGATCGGGCCTGGCGCCAGAAGCACCAACGCGGCGAGAACGAGCATGCGCGCGAGCATCGAAAACGAAGCGGTCATGTGGAAACTCCTTCTTCATGGCTGGGGCACCTGCCCCTGAAAGGAGATGCATTAGACGGCATGAAAGTTCGCCCGCCGGGACCGGGATCTCGTTGTATTTCAGCCTGCGGGAGGTGACGGGCGTCTGGCGAGGTGGATGTGCAGGCGCTCCACCTGGCTGCGGCCTTCCTTCATGACCAGAACGCAGCCGGGTGGGCAGAGGTAAGGTTTTTCGGGCGGGTTGACGACAACGCCTTCGACCACGGTGACGTTGCCGCTTGCCATGACGCTTTTCGGCCGGATGCGAACGCCGGTCCGCAAATCTGTGTCCATCTCGACATCGAAGTGCTCTCGGCCATGCGACTGTGTTCCCGTCGACCAGAGCAGATGCAGATCATCAGCATAGTGCGAAAGAAACTTGTCCCGATTACCGCGATACAGCGAGTGAAAAGCATTCTTATAGAAGGCTTTGCGCTCGGCCTGCAGTTTTTCGTGCGCGTCGTCCCGACCCGCCGCCGACGACAACAGCAGATCCGACAGCCTTATCTTGGCGTCGAACAGACGACTTCGCACCGTTCCGATCGGAACCCCCAGGATAGAGGCCACCTCCTCGTATGAATCGCAGGAACCGAAATAGCGCAGCATCACCGTGACACGCTGCGTTTCCGGCAGCTTTTGCAACGCTGCCCAGATCCAGTCCCGCAGCTCGCGATTCTCGATGCCTGTCTCGATGCGCTCCTCATCGGGCAATTCTCGAAAATGCCGCTCCGCTTCGGCGCCGCCGGTCTGCGGCCGGCGCCGCCGTCTTTCCATCAGGCAACGGTTTCGCAGCATCGCGTGAAGCCATCCGCCAAATGCCCCCGGCTCACGCAATTGGCCGATCCTGGCGATCGCCACAAGGAAGGTGTCGTGCACGGCGTCCTCGGCATCGCTCGTGAAGCCGAGCAGCGCAACCGCGTTCGCGTAAAGCCGGGGCCGATGGTGCTGGAACAGGAGGCTCAGGCTTTCCGCGCAACCGCCTATGGCCGCCAGGGCGAGCGCGGTTTCGCCGGTGTTTTGCCGTTGCGCCGGGCTGTCGCGATCCATGCGTGCCTCCGGATACGTAGCCTATCAGATATAAGGATGCTTCGCGCCGGGCAAAGGTTCGCCGATCGAGGTTCGATACGCGCGAGCCAGGTCGCTTCGTCAGACGTGGTGCCGCGCCGCCTCGCGGATCGTCTGCAAGAGGATGGTGAAGGCAGGCGAGGGCGCGGTGTCGGTGCGCATGGTCAAGCCTACCGGCCCTTTGGTCTCGTCTGTGTCCACGCGCAAGGCGACGAAGGCGCCGCTGGCGATCTCATTGGCGACGACGCCGGCCGAGATGATCCATACCGCATTGCTCTGCCGCATGAAGGAGCGGCCGAAGGAATCGGAAACGGTTTCGATCTCCGTGGCGGGCGCGGTCATGCCATTGGTGATGAAGAGCCGGTCGACGAAGGGACGGATGACGGATTCCCGCGTCGGCATCAGGACGGGAAACTCGTCGAGCCGGGCGAAGATATCGGCGCCCGGCTCTGCCAGGGGATGACCGGCCCGCACCACGAACAGCACCTGTTCGGAATAGAGATGCTCGAAGAAGAAGCCCGCCATGTGTTCCGGTGCCGCAAGCCGGCCGACGACGAGATCGAGCGCGCCGACGCGCAATTGCTCGAGCAGAACGGCGTTCTCGCCGGTGACGATCTTGAGCGCGGCGCCGGTGTTCTCCTCGAGGAACAGGCTCATGGCAAGCGGCATCACGCGGGCCGAGACGGTCGGCAGCGCGCCGATGCGGATCGGGTGGCGGTTGACCGCACCGTCCTGGCGCACGGAATCGACGCCGCGCTTCAGCGCCGAGATCGCCGAGCCGGCATGGGCGAGGAAGATCTCGCCGAGCCTGGTGACGCGGATGCCGCGGCCGTCGCGCTCGACGACGGCGATGCCGAGCGCGTCTTCGAGTTCGCGCAAAGTCTTGGTCACGGCCGGCGCGCTGACGTGCAGCAAGTCGGCCGCGCGCGCCACGCTGCCTTGTCGCGCGACCTCAAGGAACGCCTGCAGATGGCGGAAGCGGATCCGGCTTTCGGCCATGGTTTGATAACCTCGGAGTTAGTGAAACGCAGCAAAATATCATTTTACCGAACCAAACTGCTCGTGCAATGTGGCTTTGGAGGATCGAAATCGTGCCATTCGTCAGCATAGGCGGCGTCACGCTGCACCACCGCGCCATCGAGGCGACCGGTACGTCACGCCCGATCATCTTCATCAATTCGCTGGGCACCGACTTCCGGATCTGGGACGGTATTGTCGCGCGGCTTACCGGTGAAATGCCGATGCTCGTCTACGACAAGCGCGGCCATGGGCTCTCCGATATCGGCGGCGGTGTGCGCTCGATCGACGACCATGCCGATGATCTCAGCGGGCTCATCGATCATTTCGGTTTCGACAAGGTCGTGCTTTTCGGCCTGTCGGTCGGCGGCATGGTGGCGCAGCGGCTCTATACCCGCCATCCTAAATGTGTAGAGGCGCTGATCCTCAGCGACACGGCGCACAAGATCGGTACCGCCGAGAGCTGGAACAGCCGCATCGCGACGATCGAGCGCGACGGCATCGAGGCGATTGCCGACGGTATCATGAAGGTGTGGTTCACGCCGGATTTCCACCAAGGGCGCGCGGCTGATCTCGCCGGCTGTCGCAACATGCTGACCAGGCAGGCGCTGCCCGGCTATATCGGCACCTGCCTCGCGGTGCGCGACGCCGATTTCACCGACAGCGCGCGCCGCATCGCGGTGCCGACGCTCTGCATCGTCGGCGACCAGGACGGTTCGACGCCGCCCGATCTCGTTCGCGCGCTGGCCGACCTGATTCCTGGCGCGCGCTTCGAGGTGATCCACGGCGCCGGGCATATTCCGTGCATCGAGCAGCCCGACGCGCTTGCCAAGCTGATCCGCGACTTCGTCGCCTCGTTGCCCGAGGGAAAATCTGCTCATGGATGATGTCACGAAGAACCGCTACCGGACCGGTCTCGAGGTCCGCCGTTCCGTGCTCGGCGATCCGCATGTCGACCGCGCCGAGGACGCCGCGACCGCTTTCGACCGGCCATTCCAGCAACTGATCACGGAGGCCGCCTGGGGAACGGTATGGGCGCGGCCCGGCTGGTCGAAGCGCGAGCGCTCGATCGTGACGCTGGCGCTGCTCGCGGCTCTTGGCCATGACGAGGAAGTGGCCATGCATGTGCGCGCCACCGTCAACACTGGGGCATCGCGCGACGACATCTGCGAGGCCTTCCTGCATGTCGCGATCTATGCCGGCGTGCCGGCCGCCAACCGCGCCTTCAAGATCGCCAAGGATGTGTTCGCTCAGATGGATGGAGCCAAGACCGCCCATGGCTGAGCCTGGCTCCAACCACTCGCCTGAAACCGGCGCTTTCTTCCAGCGCGATCGCCAGTGGCATCCGCCGGCGTTCACGCCGGGCTACAAGAGTTCCGTGCTGCGCTCGCCGCAGAAGGCGCTGCTGTCGTTCGACAACACGCTGTCGGAATTGACCGGTCCGGTTTTCGGGCACGCGCTGCTCGGCGAACTCGACAACGACCTGATCCATAATTTCGCCAAACCCGGCGAGAGCGCCATCGGCGAGCGCATCATCGTCCATGGGCGCGTGCTTGACGAACGTGGCAAAGGCGTGCCCGGTGTCTTGCTCGAGTGCTGGCAAGCCAATGCCGGCGGCCGCTACCGTCACAAAAAGGACGGCTATCTGGCGCCGCTCGATCCGAATTTCGGCGGCTGCGGCCGCGCGATCACCGGCGAGGATGGCAGCTATGCCTTTCGCACCGTCAGGCCCGGCCCCTATCCGTGGCCGAACGGCCCGAACGACTGGCGGCCAGCGCATATCCATTTTTCGGTGTTCGGCCACGGCTTCGCGCAGCGGCTGATCACGCAGATGTATTTCGAAGGCGATCCACTGATCTGGCGCTGCCCGATCGTCGGCGGCATTTCCAACAGGGCGGCGGTGGAGGCGCTGATTGCCGCGCTCGACATGCAGTCGACGATGCCGATGGACGCGCTCGCCTACAAGTTCGACATCGTGCTGCGCGGGCGTCGCTCGACGCTGTTCGAGAACAGGCCGGAGGGCAATTGATGGCGCAATCGCTCGACCGGTTGAAGGAGAGCCCTTCGCAGACCGCCGGGCCTTACGTCCATATCGGGCTGACGCCCAATTTCTGCGGCATCGGCGGCGTCTATCAGAGCGACCTTGGCTCGGCCATGGTCAACGACCAGACCAAGGGTGAGCGCATCGACCTTCGTATTCGCGTGCTCGACGGCACCGGCACGCCGCTCAAGGATGCGCTGATCGAAATCTGGCAGGCGGATAGCAACGGTTTCTACAATTCGCCGGCGGAGATGCGCGGCGCCGCCGATCCGAACTTCCAGGGTTGGGGCCGAAAGCCGACCGACATGGAAACGGGTATCTGCCTGTTCCAGACGATCAAGCCCGGCCGCGTGCCATTCCGCGACGGGCGTCTGATGGCGCCGCATATCACGCTGTGGATCGTCGCACGCGGCATCAATATAGGCTTGCACACGCGGCTTTATTTTTCCGACGAGGCAAAGGCCAATGCCGAGGATCCGATCCTTGCCCGCATCGAGCATCGGCTGCGCGTGCCTACGCTGATCGCCGAGCGGCGGGGCGATGCTTACGTCTTCGATATCCATCTGCAGGGCGAGAAGGAGACGGTCTTCTTCGACAGCTGACCGGCCGCCACATGACCGTATCGCCCTTCGACCACCCACTGCTTTCCGGCCTGCTCGGCGACGAGGAGGCGGCGAGGCATTTTTCGGTCGAAGCCGATATCGCCGCGATGCTTGCCTTCGAACGGGCATTGGCCGAGGCGGAAGCCGAGTGCGGCGTGATTGCACGTGATGCCGAAGCGGCGATCATCAAAGCGCTGGCCTCGTTCCGGCCGGACACCACGAAGCTGCGCGCCGGTGTCGCCAAGGACGGTGTCGTGGTACCGGAACTGGTGCGCCAGATCGGGGCGGTGGTCGGCGCGCCGCATAGCGAATTCGTTCATTTCGGCGCGACCAGCCAGGATGTCATCGACACCTCGCTGGTGCTGCGCCTGCGCCAGGCGGTCGAGCATATCGGCCTGCTGCTCAGCGAAAACATCGTCCGCCTCGCCAATCTCGAAGAGGAGTTCGGCGCCAAGGCGCTGATGGCGGTGACGCGCATGCAGCCGGCCATACCGATCATCGTGGCGGGTCGGATCGCTTCGTGGCGAGCGCCGCTCGAACGCCATCAGGAACGCATGAAGGAACATGCCGGCCGACTGCTCGTGGTGCAGTTCGGCGGTGCCGCCGGCACGCTCGACAAGCTGGGCGACAAGGCGCCGACAGTGCGTGCCGCCCTTGCAGCCAGGCTCGGTCTTGGCGACACGCTGCAATGGCATAGCCAGCGCGACGCGCTTGCCGAGTTCGCCGGCTGGCTGTCGCTGGTGACCGGCAGCCTTGGCAAGTTCGGCCAGGACATCGCGCTGATGGCGCAAGCCGGAGCCGACATCAAACTGTCCGGCGGTGGCGGCTCGTCGGCGATGCCGCACAAGCAGAATCCGGTGAAGGCGGAAGCGCTGGTGGCGCTGGCGCGTTTCAATGCCGTCCAGCTCTCGGGCCTGCACCAGGCGCTGGTGCACGAACAGGAGCGCTCGGGCGCCGCCTGGACGCTGGAATGGCTCATCCTGCCGCAAATGGTGGTGGCGACCGCGGCGGCGCTGAGGCTCGCTGCGGAACTGGCCACGCAGATCGAGAGCCTCGGCCACTGATGCGCACGCAAGTCGCCATCATCGGCTCGGGACCGTCCGGCCTGCTGCTCGGCCAGTTGCTGGCCACCATCGGCGTCGAGACGATCATCCTCGAGCGTTCGAGCCGCGAACATGTGCTCGGGCGCGTTCGCGCGGGGGTGCTCGAACAGGGTACGGTCGACCTGCTTGGCGAGGCCGGCGCGGCGGACAGGCTGCATGCCCAGGGTCTGCTGCATGCGGGCATCTCGCTCGCCTTCGACGGCCGGCTGCATCGCATCGACATGACCGCGCTCACCGGCGGCAAGCATGTCACCGTCTACGGCCAGACCGAGGTGACGCTCGATTTGATGCAGAAGCGCGAGGCGGCTGGGCTGACGACAGTGTTCGAAACGTCGAATGTCGCGCTGCACGATTTCGATGGCGCTGCGCCCTTCGTCACTTACGCCAAGGATGGCGCCACGCATCGCATCGATTGCGACTTCATCGCCGGCTGCGATGGTTATCATGGCGTCAGCCGCCGATCGGCGCCGGAGGGCGCCTTGAAGACTTTCGAGCGGCAATATCCGTTCGGCTGGCTGGGCGTGCTGGCCGAGGTGCCGCCGGCCGACCATGAACTGGTCTATGCCAATCACCAACGCGGCTTTGCGCTCTGCTCCATGCGCTCGCCGCAGCGCAGCCGCTACTATGTGCAGGTTCCCGCCGATGAGCGCGTTGAAGCCTGGTCCGACGAACGCTTCTGGGACGAGTTGCGCCGCCGCTTGCCGCCGCAGACGGCGGCGGCCGTCACCACCGGGCCGTCTTTCGAGAAGTCGATCGCGCCGCTGCGCTCCTTCGTCGCCGAGCCGATGCGCTTCGGCTGGCTGTTCCTGGTCGGCGACGCCGCCCATATCGTGCCGCCGACCGGCGCCAAGGGCCTCAACCTCGCTGCCAGCGACGTGCGCTATCTGTTTGCCGGGCTTCGCGAATTCTATCGCGACAAATCGGAGGCCGGGCTCGACGCCTATTCAGCCAAGGCGCTGGCGCGTGTCTGGAAAGCGGTGCGCTTTTCCTGGTGGATGACGTCGATGCTGCACTACTTTCCCGAGGCGGGCGAGTTCGGCCAGCGCATCCAGGAAGCCGAGCTCGACTATCTCGTGCATTCGAAAGCCGCGTCGACCGCGCTGGCGGAAAACTACGTCGGCCTACCGTATTGATCGAGGCGAAGCGATCAAACCCGCTCCAGCCCTATTGCAATCCCCTGGCCGACGCCGATGCACATGGTGGCGAGCGCCAGACGGCCGCCGCGTTCGCGCAGCTCCAGCGCCGCAGTGCCGGTGATGCGGGCACCGGACATGCCGAGCGGGTGACCGAGTGCTATCGCGCCGCCGTTCGGATTGACGTGCGCGGCATCCTCGGCGATGCCGAGTTGGCGAAGCACGGCAATGCCTTGGGAGGCGAAGGCTTCGTTCAATTCGATGACATTGAACTGCTCCGGCGTCAGTCCGAGACGGGCGCAAAGCTTCTTCGTGGCCGGCGCAGGGCCGATGCCCATGATGCGCGGCGCCACACCGGCGACGGCACCACCGAGGATGCGGGCGATCGGCGTCAGCCCATGTTGCTTCGCCGCCGCTTCCGAGGCGATGATGAGAGCGGCGGCGCCATCGTTGACGCCTGAGGCATTGCCGGCGGTCACCGTGCCGCCCTGGCGGAACGGCGTCGGCAGTTTGGCAAGCACTTCGATGGTCGTGCCCGCGCGCGGATGCTCGTCCTTCGCCACGACCACCGGATCGCCTTTCTTCTGCGGGATGGTCACCGGCGTGATCTCCTTCGCCAGCCGGCCATTGGCTTGCGCGGCCATTGCCTTGTCCTGGCTGCGCACGGCGAAAGCGTCCTGGTCAGCTCTGCTGACGGAAAAGTCCTCGGCGACGTTCTCGCCGGTCTCCGGCATGGACTCGACGCCATACTGCTTCTTTATCACCGGGTTGATGAAGCGCCAGCCGATGGTGGTGTCGTGGATTTCGGCTTTGCGCGAGAAGGCTGTTTCGGCCTTCGGCATGACGAAGGGGGCGCGGCTCATCGACTCGACGCCGCCGGCGATCATCAGTTCGGCCTCACCGGCCTTGATGGCGCGCGCGGCGATGGTGACGGCATCCATGCCCGAACCGCACAGCCGGTTGACGGTCGAACCCGGAATGTCCTGGGGTAGGCCGGCCAGCAGCAGCGCCATGCGCGCAACGTTGCGGTTGTCCTCGCCGGCCTGGTTGGCGCAGCCATAGACGACGTCGTCGACTGCCGCCCAGTCGACGCCCCGATTGCGCTCGACGAGCGCCCTCAACGGGATGGCGCCGAGATCGTCGGCGCGCACGGAGGACAACGAGCCGCCGAAGCGGCCGATGGGCGTGCGGATGTAGTCGCAGATGAAGGCTTCGGTCATCTAGGCAGCTTTCCCTTTGGCGGTCCCCTGATGCGCCGCCTTGGTGCGGGCCTGCAGGTCGCGCAACGTCTTCAGCTCGAGTTCCGTCGGCGCCGGCGTCTCGTCAAGAGCCTCGGCGAATTTTACGACCCAGCCACAAGTGTCCTGCACCTGCTCACGCGTGACGCCGGGATGCAGGGACACCACGGTGAATTCCTTGGTCACCGGATCCGGCTTCCAGATGGCAAGGTCGGTGATCAGAAGCGTGGGGCCAGCGGTGTCGATGCCGAGCCGCTTGCGGTGATCGCCGCCTTCGCCATGGCCGAAGGAGGTGAAGAAGTCGATTGTCTCGACCATGCCGCGCTTCGACTGGGCCATGGTGATGTAGACCTGTCTCGACGAGGTGGCGATCTCCGGCGCGCCGCCGCCGCCGGGAAGGCGGGTCTTCGGATGCGCATAGTCGCCGATGACGGTGGTGTTGATGTTGCCGAACTTATCGAGCTGGGCGGCTCCCAGGAAGCCGATCGAGATGCGGCCGCCCTGCAGCCAGTAGCGGAACATCTCCGGCACCGCGACGGTGGTCACCGCCGTCTCGCACAATTCGCCGTCGCCGATCGACAGCGGCAGCACGTCAGGCGCGGTGCCGATGGTGCCGCTCTCATAGATCAGCGTGATGTCGGGCGCATGGGTCAGCCGCGCGACGTTGCAGGCGGCGGATGGCGCGCCGATGCCGACGAAGCAGACATCGTCGCTTTTCAATGCGCGGCTGGCGGCGATCGTCATCATCTCGATCGGGGTGAAACCCGGATTGTCAGCGTCGCTCATGCAGCCTTCCTCAGATGCTTGACCCGGCCGGCAAAGTCGTCGGCGCTGCTTTCGATGACGTTCTCGTTCATCCACGCCTGGAAGCGGTCGCGGTCGGCGGCGATCTCGTCCCATTCGAGATAGGCGGCGTTGTCGCGTTCGTAATAGCCATGCGTGTAGGAGGGGTGCGAACCGCCCGGAACGACCGCGATGGCCGCGATGGTCCAGCTTGGCAGCACGCTGAGGTTGGGGTGGAGGTCGTCGAAATTGTCGACCACTTCCTCGACCGTCACGACAGCGCGCTTGGCCGCAAGCACGGCCTCCTTCTGGATGCCGATGATGCCCTCGACCAGCACGTTGCCTTTCCGGTCCGCCTTCTGCGCGTGGACGAAGGTGACGTCCGGCCGGATCGCCGGGACCGCGGCCAGCACCTCGCCGGTGAACGGGCAGGTCACGGATTTGATGTTGGGATTGACCGATACAAGACCGGCGCCGCGATAGCCGCGGAACACCGCGCAGGGCAGGCCGGCGGCGCCCGCCTCATAGGCGTTGGCCATGCCGGCGTGGCTGTGCTCCTCGACCTCGATCGATCGCGGAAAGCCGTTCTCGATAGCGTCGCGGGCGCGCCTCAGCAGGCCGACGCCCGGATTGCCGACATAGGAGAAGACGATCTTCCTGGCCATGCCCATGCCGATCATCTGGTCGTAGATCAGGTCGGGCGTCATGCGGATCAGCGTCAGCTCGCGAAAACCCTGCCGGATCGCCTCATGCGCGGCGGCGGTCGGGATCAGATGGGTAAAACCCTCGAAAGCGACCGTATCGCCGTCATGCAGGTTCGCCGCGACCGCCTCTTTCAGTGGCAGGAACTTGACCATCTTCAGGCTCCCAAGAAGTTCGTATTGCGAACTTTTGTTTTATATGAAATACTTTTAGCTCCAATCTTTGCGTGGAGTCAACGCCGGCCTGGAGACGCTCGTGCAAGACGAAGCCATTTCACGCGACCATGTCGGCTCGCTTGAACGCGGCCTGGCGGTGATGGAAATCCTCGCGCGCCATCCAGGCGGCATGACGTTGACCGAAATGGCCGAGGAGGCAGGACTGACGCGCGCGGGCGCCCGCCGCTTTCTGCTGACGTTGGTTGTGACCGGCTACGCTACGCAGTCCGGCCGGCTGTTTTCGCTCTCGCCACGCCTTTTGACGGTCGCCCGGACCTGGCTCAGCGGCGCTTCGCTTTGGACCTTTGCCGCTCCCATCATGCGCGAAGTGGCGGGTCGGTTCGACGAAGCCTGCAACGCGGCGGTGCTGTCGGGCGAGGACGTCGTCTATGTCGCGCGCATTCCCGGACGGCGTATCTTGAGCGTGGCGCTCGATGTCGGGACGCGGCTGCCGGCCTATTGCACGTCGATGGGGCGGGTGCTGCTTGCCGGCCTGGCGGCGGATGAACTGAAGAGCTTCCTCACGGCAGCGACGATCGAGCGACGAACGCCGAAGACGATCACCAGTCGCGCCGGGCTCGGCAAGGCTATCGACAAGGCGAGGGCGGACGGTTTTGCGGTCGTCGACGAGGAGCTGGAGCTCGGCTTGCGCTCGATTGCGGTGCCGATCACCGATCGCGCCGGCCGCACCGTCGCGGCGATCAACGTCTCGACGCAGTCGGCGCGTTTCTCGGTCGAGGCGATGGAGCGCGAAATCCTGCCGGTGCTGCGCAAGGCCAAGCAGCGGGTGGAGGAATTCTTCTTCGTCTGATCCGACGACAGCTAGTCCATCTTGCGTGTGCAGCGTGCTCACCTCGGGTGATAGCGACTCTCAGCTGTATCGGCGAACCGCCAAGAGTCAGGGCCGCCCCTCATCGCCCTGCCGGGCACTTCTCCCCGTATGGTGACGGGGGAAGGGGCTAGCCGCAAAGGCCGTTGACGCTTCATTTCGGATAGGCTAATGAACAGGACTATACAGGTTCATTGAACAGGTATCGATATGGCCCGTCGCGCGATGCAGCTTTCACCCGGCACGGGCAAGCCCGAGCAGATCGCGACGGTTCTGGAGCATGAGATACGCTCCGGCCTGCTCGGCTTCGGCGACCGCCTGCAGAGCGAGAACGAGCTCGTCCAGCGCTTTTCGGTCAGCCGCAACACAGTCCGCAAGGGGCTCGAGGAATTGTCGAGCCGGGGGCTGATCACCACCAAGGTCGGCATCGGCTCCTTCGTGACCTTCGACGGCAAGCCGGTCGATGATGCGATCGGCTGGTCGCGCGCGCTTGCCAATGCGGGCGCCAATGCCGAGACCCGCACATTGCGGCTCGAAATCATCGAGGACGCCGAACTGGCGGCCAGGCTCGGGGTCGAGAGCCCGTCCTTCATCGCCGTCGACCGAGCCCGCACCAATGCCGATGACGGTCACGCCATTTCGATCGAGCGCAGCCGCGTGCCGCTGTCGCCCGAGCTGGAAGACATACCGCTGCGCGGCCTGCGCGAGGGCACGCTGCACCAGACGCTGCGCGGGGCAGGGCTTGTGCCCGATCATGGCGAGGAGTGGGTCGACATCGAGATGCTGAGCGCCGCCGACGCCGCGATCCTCGCCTGCGCGCCCGGCACGCCGTTCCTGCGCACGCGCCGCCTGACGCGCGCCGCCGACGGACGCGCCATCGAATTCGTCACGAGCCTGCTCAACCCGGCGCATTTCGCCCTGCATCTGGAATTTTGAGCATGGCGGACGCTGACTTGATGGATCGGGCAATGGGCGCGCTGATCGGCGGGGCGTTGGGAGATGCGCTGGGCATGCCGACGCAGCTTCTGTCGCCGGCCCGCATCGCCGAACTCTACGGCCATGTCGAGGGTTTCGTCGCGCCTGCCGCCGATCACCCGGTGTCGAAGGGGCTGCCGGCCGGCGCGATCACCGACGATACCGAGCAGGCGCTGCTGCTCGGCCGCATCCTCGCGGAATCCGGAGAGGGTTTCGACCATGCGCGCTGGGTCAACGCGCTGCTCGACTGGGAGCGGGACGTGAAGGCGCGCGGCAGCTACGACCTGCTTGGACCGTCAACCAAGCGCGCCATCGACGCCATCAACAGCGGTGTGCCCGCCGAGGAGGCCGGACGTGGCGGCGACACCAATGGCGCGGCGATGCGCATCGCGCCGGTTGGCATCATGATGCCGCCGGAGCCGCTCGATGCGCTCGTCGCCAAAGTCGCGGAAACCTGCCGGGCGACGCACAACACCTCGATCGCCATTGCATCGGCTGCCGCCGTTGCCGCCGCGGTCAGCCTCGGTGTGTCGGGCGGCGACTGGCGCGCCGCATCAGGCCATGCGGTCGCAGCGGCGCGACTTGGTGCTGCGCTCGGCCATTGGGTCACCGGCGGCGACATCGCCGCGCGCATTCTCTGGGCGCAGGAGCTTGTTCGGGGCAGGACGGAGAAAGAAGCGATCAAGCTGATCGTCGACCTCGTCGGCACGGGCGTCGCCAGCCAGGAATCGGTACCGGCGGCCTTCGCGGTGCTGGAAGTCGCGCAAGGGGAAGCATGGCGGGCGGCCGTCATCGCGGCCAATCTCGGCGGCGACACCGATACGATCGGCGCCATTGCCGCCGGCATGGCCGGCGCCTGCGCCGGCCTGTCGGAGCTGCCCCGGGATCGCATCGCCCAACTGCACGGCATCGACATTGCGAAGGTTCGCGCGCTGACCAACGATCTCGTCGCAGCGCGAACCGGGAAGGCAGGCCCAGGCAAGGAGGATGCCGCATGAGCGGGCGGCTCGTCCATGTCGGCAGCGCGGTGGTCGACTATGTCTACCGCATCGACGCCTTGCCGGCGGCCGGCACGGAAAAGACGGCGACGAGCTATGCCCGGGTCGCCGGCGGCGGCTTCAACATGATGGTCGCGGCAAGTCGAACCGGCATGAAGGTGGTGTTCGGCGGCCAGCTCGGCACCGGGCCGGACGGGGACTTCCTGCGCGCCGCTTTCGCGGCCGAAGGCATCGAGACGCTGACGCCGCCGTCGCTCTGCATGGACAGCGGCAATTGCGTCGCCATGATCAGCGGCGACGCCGAGCGCACCTTCGTCTCCTGGCCGGGCGCCGAGAGCCGGCTCACGCAGGACATGATGGCGCCTGTCCAAGTCGTCCCTGGTGATTGGGTTTTCACCTCCGGCTACACGCTGAGCTATCCTGGCAGCCGCGACGCGCTCGCCGACTGGATCGAGGCGCTGCCGGCCGGCATTCCGTTCGTGTTCGATCCGACACCGGTGATCGCCGACATTCCACGGACAATCCTGGACAGGGTGCTGGCGCGCACGACCTGGCTCAGCTGCAACACCAATGAGGCCGCCGAAATCGCCGGCGCGGGCGATGCCCAGACGGTCGCTATCCGATTGCTTGCCGAGCATTGCCCCAAGGCTGGAGGCGTCGTCATCCGCGCCGGCGCGCATGGCTGCCTTGTGCGCACGGCCGACGGCGGCACCCGCGCGGTGCCCGGTTTCGACGTTGAAGCGGTCGACACGAATGGGGCTGGCGACACGCATATAGGCGCCTTCGTCAGTGGCCTTTGGCGCGGTATGCGCCCTTGCGATGCGGCACGCTATGCCAATGCGGCTGCCGCGCTTTCGGTCACCCGCCACGGCGGGTCTTCGGCGCCGACCGACACGGAAATCCAGGAATTCCTCAGCCAGCACGGCCAAGCAACGACCTCGCATGGCCATGAGGAAGCGACCGCAACTTAACAAGCCCATCAACCGGGCAAACAATGAGAGGAAAGAAAACATGCGCATGCCCCGACTGACCGCGTTTCTGGCGGCGACCGCCGTCTTCGTCTCAGCATTCACGCTGGCTGCCCAAGCAGCCGAAGAAGTGCATGTGCTCAACTGGAAAGGCTACGGCGCCGACGAGCCGTGGGCGGTCGCCAATTTCGAGAAGGCGACCGGCTTCAAGGTGGTCAACGACTTCTTCAACTCCGAACAGGAGATGCTGACCAAGATCCGGACCAATCCCGGCCTCTACGACGTCGTCATGATCAACGCCGCCTTCAACGACCAGGCGATGGCCGGCAAGCTGATCCAGCCGATCGATGTCTCGAAACTTTCCAACTATGCCGACATCGCCAAGGACAAGGCCGGCTCGCCGATGCTCAACCATGACGGCAAGGTCTATGGCGTGCCGTGGGTCTGGGGCCTGACGGCGCTGGCCATCAACGACAAGTCGTTCGACAAGCCGCCGACCAGCATCGCCGAGATGTGGAACCCGGCGCATAAGGGCCGCGTCATCATCCGCGACGACGCCGTCGAGGCGGTGCAATTCGGCGCTATAGCGTCGGGGCAGAACATCAACGACATCAAGGACATGGAAGCGGTCAAGACGAAGCTCACCTCGCTGATGCCGCAGATCAAGACCTTCTGGAGCTCGGAGAACGACTGGAACCAGATGGTCGCGTCCAACCAGATCGACATCGGCACTTATTGGAGCGGCTCGGCCGACCGCGCCAAGACGCATTTCAAGCTGCCGGTTTCGCTGGTCATCCCGCAGGAAGGCGCTGTCGCATGGCTCGACGCCTTCTCGATCCCCGTCGGCTCCAAGAACGTCGCCGGCGCCGAGGCCTTCATCAACTACATGATCGACCCGAAATTCTATGTCGAATGGGTCACCAAGGTCGGCGCGCCGGTCTCGGCCAACACCAAGGCGGTCGAGGCGCTGCCCGAGGATGCCTTCAACCGCAAGGTCATGGGCAGCCCCGAGGTCGCCAAGCGCATCCAGTTCCAGGCGCCGGTCAGCGACGAGCAGCGCGAGAAGTACCTGGCGCTGTGGCAGGAGCTGAAGGTCAACGTGAAGTAACCGGCGTCTTCGGGGAGGAGAGGCAAAATGGCTGACCAGCTCGCGACCGGTTCGCGCCGCGGACTGAGGCCTGCCCTGCCGCTTCTGCTTCCCGCCTATCTATGGCTGACGGTGGCGATCTTCCTGCCGCTGTCGGCCATGGTGTTCTTCTCCTTCATGACCGACCTGCCGTTGGCCGGGAAGGAATGGGCGTTCACGCTCGGCAATTACGCCGCCTTCTTCTCGCAGAGCCTCTATTCGACGCTCCTGTTTGCCTCGCTTCGGCTCGGCCTCGAGGTGACGCTATGGTGCGTCGTCATCGGCTATCCGGCGGCCTATGTGCTGGCCAAAGTGCTCAAAGGGCGCAGCCGCGAGGCGATCTTCCTGCTCGTCATCCTGCCATTCTGGTCGAACGGGCTGGTGCGCATCTTCTCCTGGGCGATGGTGCTGCGCGAAGGCGGCATCCTCGACACCGCGCTCAACGCCGTGCTGCCGTTCAAGATCAACATCGACCTGATGTATTCCTATCCGGCCGTCATCATCGGCCTCGTGCACTCCTACGTACCTTACATGGTGCTCACCTGCTATCTCACGCTGCAGGCCATCGACGATTCTTTGATCGAGGCGGGCCGCTCGCTCGGCGCCTCGCGGCGGCAGGTGCTACGGCGGGTGATTATCCCGCTGTCGATGCCCGGCCTGATCGCGGGCTCAGCACTCATCTTCGTGCCGGTGGTCGGGTCCTTCATGGAACCGCGCATCCTTGGCGGCCGCACCGGAACCTTCTATGGCACCGTCATCGAGGACCAGTTCGTCGCCGTCTTCAACTGGCCGTTGGGCGCGGCGCTCTCTTTCATCCTGCTCGCCGTCGTGCTGATCATCCTGGCGCTGGCGGCGCCGGTCTTGCGGAGGGCCGGCTGATGGCGACTACGCGCATCCTCGAATGGCTCGGCCGCTTCTACGTCGTGCTGCTGCTAGGCTTCCTCTATCTGCCGATCATCATCATGGGGGCGATGTCCTTCAACGCCTCGCCCTTCTACCAGCTGCCGTTCGAATGGACGACGGACTGGTATGCCTCGCTCTGGCAGAACGACCAGCTGATCGCGGCGACCCGGAACAGCATCGAGATCGCCGTTATCACCACGATCATCTCAACGGCGCTGGGCTCGATGGCGTCGCTGGCGCTCTACCGCTACGAGTTCCGCGGCAAGAAAGTCCTGCAGGCGCTGCTCTTCCCGCCGATCGCCATTCCGTGGCTGATCACCGGCACCGCGATGCTGATCTTCTTCTTCGGCGTCGGCATCGGCCGCGGGCTCATTGCCATCCTGCTCGGCCACGTCGCGCTGGCACTGCCTTATGTGATCGTCGTCGTGTCGGCCCGGCTGCAGACCTTCGCGCCGGAGCTGGAAGAGGCGGCGCGTTCGCTCGGCGCCAATCAGTGGCAGGTGACTATGCGCGTCACGCTGCCTTGGATCATGCCTGGCGTGATCGCAGGCGGGCTGTTTGCTTTTGCCGTCTCGTTCGACCAGTTCGTGGTCTCGTATTTCCTGTCGACGCCCGGCCAGACGACGCTGCCTGTCGAAATCTATGCCGCGATCCGCAAGGGTTTTACCCCGGAGATCAACGCGGTGTCGACGATCATCATCGTTGTGTCGATGGGGCTGATGCTGCTCACGGCGCGCTTCTTCAAATTCGGCGGAGAGAAATAATGGCAGGCGTGCAGGTCGCGAACGTCTCTCGTAGCTTCGGCGCGATGAAGGCGCTTGACGACGTCTCGATCGACTTTGCCGACGGCGGCTTCTATGCGCTGCTGGGACCTTCGGGCAGCGGCAAGACCACGCTGTTGCGCCAGATCGCCGGTTTCGATTTCCCCGACGCCGGTCGCATCGCCATCGGCGGCGAGAGCGTGGAGCGCGTGCCGGTCGAGAAGCGCCGCATTGGCATGGTGTTCCAGAACTATGCGCTGTTTCCCAATATGAGCGTCGCCGACAATGTCGCCTTCGGCCTTTCGGTGCGCGGCGAAGCGAAGGCGACGATCGCTGCCGAGGTGCAGCGCGCGCTCGACCTCGTGCAACTCGGCAAGCTCGGCGGCCGTCGGCCGCACCAGCTATCCGGCGGCCAGCGCCAGCGCGTGGCGCTGGCGCGCGCCATCGTCACCAAGCCGCGCGTGCTTCTGCTCGACGAGCCGCTCGGCGCGCTCGACAAGGCGCTGCGCGTCGACATGCAGATAGAGTTGAAGCGCATCCAGCGCGAGATCGGCATCACCACCATCTTCGTCACGCACGACCAGGAAGAGGCGCTGACAATGAGCGACCGCATCGGCATCCTGCGCGACGGCAGGTTGGTGCAGGAAGGGCCGCCGGAGGAGATCTACGACCGGCCGCAAAGCGAGTTCGCCGCGACCTTCCTCGGCGACGCCAACATCTTCCGCGGCGATGCGACCGGCAGCGGGATCAGGCTGCAAGACGGCACGACGATCAATGCCGCCTCAGGCGCGTCCGTGCCGGCCGGCGCCAAGGCGAGCTGCGCGGTTCGGCCGGAGCGCATCCAGATTTCCACCGGCTCGGCAAAGCCTGATCGAGTCGATGCCAACACGCTCGAGGGGAAGGTCTCAAAACGCATCTTCGCCGGCAACAGCAGCACCTATTTCGTCGACCGGGAAGGCCAGACGCTGAAGGTAATCGTCCAAAACACCGGCGCCGAAAGATTGGCCGAAGGTGAGCCCGTGATGCTCAGCTGGTCGCCGGACAGCACCGTGCTGATCGCGGCCTGAGGCTACCGATCCTCGGAGCCGGGCCGAGAGCGCTCAGATCTCCGGGATGCTCTCGCGGAAGATGACCTGCAGCCGCGGCTGGTGCAGTTCGTAGGGCAATCCCCTGACGGAGTGGGACAGGATGTTGAGCGCCTCCCTGGCCTCCACACGCGGGTTCTGGTCGATCACCGCGTCCAGCGTGCCGTCGAGCAGGAGCTCCTTGGTTCCGTCTGTCACCTCATGGCCGAGGAAGAGGATCTCCTTCGCCCGCCCGCGCTCCTTCAGCGCGCGGGCGATGCCGGTGTTGCCGGCGCCGACATTGTAGATGGCGGCAAGATCCGGGTGGCGCTCGAACAAAGCGGAGGCCTCCGTATAGGCCTTCTCGCGATCGTCCAGCATTTCACGCATCTCGACGATCTCGAGGTTGGGGGATTCCTCGGCGACGATATGGCGAAAACCCATCTCGCGCTCCTCATGGCCGCGATAGGCGAGCGAGCCGGCGAACAGCGCCACCTTGCCCGGATGACCGGCGCCCATGAAACGGTTGAGCAGATAGCCGGCCAACCGCCCGGCGGCGCGGTTGTCGATGCCGATATAGGCGACCCGCGGCACATGCAGGATGTCGGAGGCGATGGTGACGACCTTGACGTCGCTGGCCGACAGCGAGCGGATCGCCTCGCGCACCGTCGGATGATCGAGCGCGATGACGCCGACGCCTTGCGACTGGCCATGGAGATCCTGCAGCAGGCGGGCGAGCCGATCGGGATTGAAACCTTCGATGGTCGTCACGCGAACATCGAGATCGGGCCGCGTCAGCGCCTGGGCTTCGATATGACGGTGCAGCAGCTTGATGAAGGAGTTGGTGCCAGCGGGCAGCGCGAAGTCGAGCCTGATCGTCTGGCCCGGCGCCGATCGCTGCTGGGTGCCATTCGGGGTCTCGGCGATGTAGCCAAGGCGCTGCGCCATCTCGATGACGATCTCGCGTGTGCGAGCCCGCACGCCTGGACGGTTGTTCAGCACACGGTCGACCGTGGCCGGAGAAACGCCGGCTTCCCGGGCTATGTCTGTCAGGGTTGACCGCACGTCGAGCACCTCATCGCAAGCATCAAAATCACGCAGCTTCCAATCCGTTCCGAAAAATGCCTCAGCCGCGACCGCGATTCTGATGTGAAATGATGTAACCGGCCTTGGCCCGCATGCAAGCCGGCGCGTTACATAAGGCTGCGAAGGCTCGGCAATGCCGGCCGGATTGATGAAAAAGCCCCTCAAATCCAAGCAATGGGTGCGACATGGCAAGCTCGATGAACTGCATTCTCTCCCTCATTTGCGATCCTATGATGTGTTTTGACTATTTATGATGTTGACAGGCTCGACGTGGTTCCGTCAATATCCCTCATAAGGGCCATGGAGGAACAGGCCCTTGAGGGAGGAGTTCCAATGACTGATTTGATCCGCGTCTCGCGGCGCCGCCTTCTGGCGTCCGGAGGAAAGGCGGCGGTGTTCGTCGCCGCGACTGGTATTGCACCGCAGTTCATTCGTCCCGGCCGCGCTTTCGCGGCGGATGCCCTGGCGCCCGGCATGATCGGCGGGCCGACCGGCTTCGACGGCGCGGAACACTATCAGTACGGCCCCGACACGCCGGAAGGGCGCGCCGTCGAGGCGGCGAAGGCCTTGAAGGCGGCGGGCAAGGCGCCGGCAAAGATCGTGCTTGGCCTGTCCGACGGCTCGATCGGCCAACTGACCAAGCCTTTCCCGGCCGGCGCGCCGTCGATCAAGGACCTGTGGGAGAAGGAAACCGGCATCCCGATCGAAATCGTCGGCCTGCCGAACGGTCAGGAATTCACCAAGACGATGCAGGACATCTCCACCAAGGGTGGGGCCTACGACATCTATTCGACCGAGTGGAACCGGCTCGGCGACCTTGCCGAGACCGGCGGCATCGCCAAGCTCGACGACTTCGTCGCCAAGCACGGACCGGAATGGGACGACCCGAAGCAGGGTTATGTGAACGGCGCCAAGGGCGTGTCGCTGCTCAACCAGTATCGCGGCTCGACCTATGGCGTGTCGCTGGACGGCGATTTCCAAACCTGGGTCTACCGCACCGACCTGTTCGGCGACGCCGCCGAGCAGAAGGCCTTCAAGGACAAATACGGCTACGACCTGGCGCCGCCGAAGACCTGGAAGCAGCACGGCGAGGTCGGGGCCTTCTTCCAGCGGCCGGATAAGGGCCTGTTCGGCTCGACCGACCTGCGCAACCAGGGCTGGGGCTATACCAACTGGTACCAGCGCTATGTCTCGATGGCCTCGCCCAACCAGTTCCTGTTCGGCGACGACGGCAAGCCGCTGATCAATTCCGAGCATGGCATCGCGGCGACGAAGGAATACGTGGATTCCTTGGCGCATCATTCGCCGGACGCGATCTCGTGGGGCTGGCCGGAACAGTATGGCAATTTCGCCAAGGGCGGGGCGGCGATGACCTGCGCCTTCTCCAACCTCCCGAAATTCCTCGACAATGCCGGCAACAAGGATTCCGCCGTCACCGGCAAGATCGGCTCGATGCTGCCGCCGGGACGCGAGATCGACGGCAAGCTGATCAGCCGCTCCGTGCTGTGGTTCTCGCTGACCGGCATGGTGTCGTCGCAGTCGAAGAATCCAGAGGCCGCCTACCTTCTGCTGCAGTGGCTCGGCTCCGCCCGCATCTATGCCTGGATGAGCGCCAATCCCGGCGGCTATCTCGATCCGTTCCGGCTCTCGGACTTCTCCGATCCGCTGGTCCGCCAGACCTATCACGCCTACCACATGGACGTGGTGCGCGAGACGGTGGCGCGCACGGTGCCGACCATCAACTATCCCGGCGCCACCGCCTTCCACAACGCGCTCGACGAGAACCTCATGGCCTCGCTGACCAAGGCCAAGACGCCTGAGCAGGCCATGGCCGACACCGAGCGCGAGTGGAAGAAAATCGCCCGCCGCACCGGCGAGGAAAAATTGCTCGAAGCCATCAAGACCAACAAGGAGGCCTGGCCCACCGTTCTCGATCCGATCAGCTGATCCGCCTCCCTGGATCAGAACAGGAGGGGAGGGGCGCTGCTCCTCCCCTTCGCCAGCAACGCCACCAGCAAAGCAGCCAGATGAAGCGTTCCGTCCCCTTCGAGATATTCCGCTACGCCGCGATCCTCGCGGCGATGGCGGTGACGCTGGTGCCGATCCTGTGGATGGTGTCGATGGCCTTCAAGCCGATCGGCGAGTGGTCGGCGACCGGCGCCGACCTCACCTGGTGGCCGAAGCATCCGACGCTTGCCAACTTCCAGTTCGTCTTCGGCCACTCCACCAACGACCTGATCGTCGCGCTCGATCACACGGCGCTGAAGCCGATCCTGTCGTCACTGCTGTCGGCGGTGTTCGGGACCGCGATAGCCATGTCGGCGGGCACGGCCGCGGCCTACGGCCTGTCGCGCTTCGGCTCCGGCCAGAACCTGCCGCTGGCGCTGATCCAGCTCAGGCTGTTTCCGCCAATGGCCGTCATGATCCCCGTGATGATCATGTGGGCATTCCTCAATCTCAATGACACGTGGTGGGGGCTGGCGCTGATCTACGGCATCGTCACGTTGCCCTTCGCCTTCTGGCTGATGAAGACCTTCTTCGACGACATGCCGCGCGAGATCGAGGAGGCCGCACTCGTCGAGGGATGCTCGCGGTTGCGCGTCTTCACCCGCATCACGCTGCCGATGATGCGCGCGCCGCTGGCGAGCGCCGCGCTATTCGTCTTCATCCTCAACTGGTCGGATTATCTGATCGCGCTGCTGCTGACGACGCGCGAGTGGGTGACGATCCCCGTCTATATGGCGTCGCTGTCGTCCTCGATGACCGGGCAGCTCTACGGCGCCAAGGCGGCGCTCGGACTGATCGCGGCGGTGCCACCGGTCATCATGGGCATCGCCATCCAGCGTCATCTGGTGCGCGGGCTGACCTTCGGAGCGCTCAAGCAATGAGCGCGGTGACCGCGACGATTTCGGAGGACAAGATGGGCACCGCGCGCGCCAAGCCGGCCCAGCGGGACGAGGGCGCGCGGCTGGGTTTCCGGCTGACCCTGCCGGCGCAGGTCCTGGTGCTGTTCATCTCGGCCTTCCCGCTTTTGATGCAGCTCTATATCAGCGTCACTGACTGGTCGCCGCTCTCGGGCATTGGCTGGTGGAACGCCTGGGAGATGTGGAACAGCTTCGCCAACTACACCGACCTTGCCGCCGACACCCGCTTCTGGAGCGCCCTGCAGCGCACGGCGGTCGTCATGCTCGTCTGCGTGCCAGCGGAGTTCCTGCTTGGGTTGGCGCTGGCAACGCTGTTCGCCGACGATTTCCCCGGCAAGCGCATCTTCTATTCGATCCTCTTGATGCCGATGATGGTCGTGCCCGCGGTCGCCGGCTACATGTTCTTCATGCTGTTCCAGTCGGGAGGGCCGGTGAACGACATCCTGTCGCGGGTCGTCGGCGGTCCCGTGACCATCGCCTGGCTCTCCGATCCGACCCTGGCGCTGATCGCCGTCATGATCGCCGATATCTGGCAGTGGACGCCGCTGATGTTCCTGATCCTGCTCGCCGGCCTTGTCGGAGTTCCGGAAGACCAGATGAAGGCGGCGACGCTGCTCGGCGCCAATGCCTGGCAGCGCTTCACCACCATCGTGCTGCCGAAGATGAAGACGATCATCATCATCGCGCTGGCGATCCGGGTGATCGAGAACTTCAAGATCTTCGACACGCTCTACATCATGACCGGTGGCGGCCCGGGCGTCGCCACCGAGACGATCTCCGTCTACATCTACAAGGTCACCACGCAGGACCTGATCTGGGGCTATGTGGCGGCCATCGCTTTAGCCATCCTGATCGTACTCTCGATCGTCGCGGTCTACGCCATGAAGCGCCTGGCCGCGGCCAGGCAGGGGGCGTGAGATGAGCGCGATCCATCTGCGGAATCTTGTCAAGAAATTCGGCGATTTCACCGCGCTGAAGACGATGGACCTCGAGATACCAGACGGCGAGTTCATGGCGCTGCTCGGGCCTTCCGGCTGCGGCAAGTCGACGACGATGAACATGATCGCCGGCATGGAGGAGCCGACCAGCGGCAAGATCCTGTTCGGCGAGCGTGACATGGCCGGCGTGCCGATGGGGCGGCGCGGCGTCGGCTTCGTCTTTCAGAACTATGCCATCTTCACCCATATGTCGGTGCGGCAGAACCTCGCCTACGGGCCGAGCATGCGCGGCGCCGGCAAGGCCGAGATCGACCGCCGCGTCGGCGCCATCGCCGAGATGCTGCAGCTTTCGCCATTGCTCGACCGCAAGGCGGACAGGCTTTCGGTCAACATCCTGCAACGCGTGGCGATCGGCCGCTCGGCGATCATGGAGCCGGCGATCTTCCTGCTCGACGAGCCGCTGTCCAATGTCGACGCGGCGTTCCGGGCAGTGATGCGCACCGAGCTCAAGCAGCTGCAGCGCCAGTTCAGGCAGACGATGGTCTATGTCACCCACGACCAGCTCGAAGCCATGACCATGGCCGACCGCATCGCGGTGATGGATCACGGTGTGCTGCAGCAGGTCGGCACGCCGCTCGAGGTCTACAACAATCCGGCCAATGTCTTCGTCGCCCGCTTCATCGGCGCGCCGGGCATGAACCTCATCAAGGGCAAGCCGGCGGCAAGCGATCGCGGGCTGGTGATCGATCTGGGACCGCTCGGCGTCACGCCGCCGTTGCCGGACGAGCTCGCTTCGGCCGTGAGAGCGGTGCGCGGCGACGTGCTCTACGGTTTCCGGCCCGAGCAGGTGGGGCTCGCCGAGCGCGGGCTGTCGATGCCGGTGACTTTCGTGGAGCGGATCGGCGCGCGCACCATCGTCCATCTCGGCGAAGGCGAGAGCGCGGTGAAGGCGGTGTTCGAGAACGATGTCGGGCTGTCGATCGGGCAGACGGCGGTCGTGGCGCCGCCGGCTTCGTCGGTGCGCGTCTTCGACGCCGCCACCGGCCTCGCAGTGAAGGCGGGCTGAACCATGGCCGATATCGTTTTCCGCAATGTCACCAAGCGCTACGGCGCAACGCTTGCCGTCGACGATGCTTCCTTTACCGTCGACGACAACGAGTTCTTTTGCTTCTTCGGGCCGCCGCTGTCCGGCAAGTCGACGATCCTGCGCCTGGTGCTGGGATTGGAAGTGCCGGATCAAGGCGAGATCCAGATCGGCGGCAAGCCGGTCAACGGCGTCTCGCCGGCTGAGCGCAACGTCGCCATGGTGTTCCAGAACCTGGCTTTGTTCCCGCATATGAGCGCGCGCGACAATGTCCGCTTCCCGCTGGTCGAGCGGAAGGTCGGCGAAGCCGAGATCGAGAAGCGGCTGGCCGATGTCGCTCAAAAACTTCACATCGGTCGCATCCTGCACAAGCCGCCGGCGCAGCTTTCGGGCGGCGAGCGGCAGCGGGTGGCGATCGCGCGCGCCCTGGTGCGCGACCCGGCAGCCTATCTGATGGACGATCCGATCTCGGCGCTCGATGCGCGGCTGCGCGAGGAGACGCGCGTCGAGCTGAAACGGATCCAGCGCGAGCTCGGCAAGACGCTGATCTATGTCACGCATGACCAGGAGGAGGCGATGTCGGTCGCCGACCGCATGGCGATCCTGGAAAACGGCCGGATCAGGCAGGTCGGCGCGCCGGCGGAAATCTACGACCGGCCGGCAAGCGCCTATGTGGCGCGCATGCTCGGCTCGCCGATAATGAACATCCTGCCGTCGGTGCGCGGCGCAAGCGGGATCGAGGCTGCTGAAGGGGCAATCCGCATTGCCGATGCCAAGGCGCCGGCCGAGGCGGTCGAGATCGGGCTGCGGCCGGAAGACGTCAAGGTCAAGCCCTGGATTGACAGCGAGATGGCGGATGGGGGCAAGGGCCGCCCGGCGCGGGTGTTCGAGGTCGAGCCGCTCGGCGGCTACACCGTCGTGACTTTAGCCGCCGGGCAGGCGCGGCTGCGGGCATTGCTGCGCGGCCAGCCCGACATCAAGCCGGACGCGATGGTGGCAATATCCTGCGAGCCGGCCCGCGTCCATTATTTCGGCCAGGATGGAGCCGCGCTGTGACGGCGGCCGCAAGCACTGAATTTCGGGAGGAAGAGATGGCAAGCAAAGGCTTCGAGCCGGACGTCAAGGTTCGCACCAGGGATTACAAGATCGGCTGCGTCGGGGCAGGCATGATCATGGCCGAGTGCCATCTGGCGGCCTACAAGGAAGCCGGCTTTCCGGTGGTGGCGATCGCCTCGCGCACCAAGGCGAATGCTCAGAAGGTCGCGACCCGCTGGGGCATTCCGACCGTGCACGACACGCCGGAACGGCTGATCGAGGATCCGAACGTCGAGATCATCGATCTCGCCTTCCCGCCGGACCAGCAGCCGGCGCTGATCCGCCACGCGCTGAAGCAGAAGCATATCAAGGCGATCCTGGCGCAGAAGCCGTTGGCGCTGTCGGTCGAGGAAGCCGTCAAGCTGCGCGACGAGGCCGCGAAAGCCGGCAAGATCCTCTCGGTCAACCAGAACATGCGCTACGACCAGTCGATGCGCGTCTTGAAGCAGATCATCGACGCTGGCGAGCTCGGCGACATCGTCTTCGCGCAGATCGACATGCACGCCATCCCGCACTGGCAGACCTTCCTCGAAGACTACGACCGGCTGACGCTCGCCAATATGAGTGTGCACCATCTCGACGTCTTGCGCTTCCTGTTCGGCGATCCCGACGAGATCACGACCCTGACGCGCAAGGACCCGCGGACGCGCTTCGATCATTCCGACGGCATCACCGTGTCGACGCTGCGCTTCCCGTCCGGCGTGCTTGCCGTGTCGCTGGAGGACGTTTGGTCCGGCCCGCGCCAGGAAGGCTACAAGGACGATCAGCACATCAACTGGCGCGTCGACGGCACCAAGGGCGTCGCCAAGGGAACGATCGGTTGGCCGACCGGTGCGGCCTCGACGCTGACTTATGCCTCGGCCGAGACCACCGGCGGCGAATGGGTGAGCCCAAGCTGGGAAACCATGTGGTTCCCGCATGCCTTCATCGGCGTGATGGAGCAGCTCCAGCACGCCGTGAAGACGGGCGCGCCGCCGGCGCTCTCCGTCGCCGACAACGTCAAGACGATGGCGCTGGTGGAGGCAGGCTATCGCTCGATGGCAGCGGGCCGGACGGTCAAGCTCTCCGAAATCCCGATCACCTGAAACAACCCGATCAACTGAAATCACTGGAAACTGAATCGCTTACAGGGAGGAATTCACATCATGATGCAGGCAGGTATTTTCACGGGCTATTTCCCGTACGGCCTCGAAGAGACGGCACAGAAGATCCGCGGCCTTGGTTTCAACACGGTGCAGCTCGACCTGCATTTCAAGGACATCGACCTTTCGGCGGGCCAGATCACCAAGGACAAGGCCAAGAAGGTGCGCGACACCTTCCGCGACCACAACCTGCCGATCTGCTGCGTGTCGGGCTACACGAACATCATCCATCCCGACAAGGCGGAGCGCGAAAAGCGCGTCGGCTATCTGAAGGAGATCATCCGCAATGCGCGCCATTTCGGCTCGCCTTACGTGATCTCGGAGACCGGCACCTACAACACCGAGTCCGACTGGGTGCACCATCCCAAGAACAAGACCGAGGAAGGTTTCGAGGAGTGCCGCAAGGTGATCGCCGACCTCGCCCAGACGGCTTACGACCATGGCGCGGTCTTCCTGCTCGAGACTTATGTCAATAACGTCGTCGGCTCGGTCGAGGAGACGGTGAAGATGTTCGCGCAGGTCGACCATCCCGGCCTCGGCCTGCTGATGGACCCGACCAACTATTTCGAGACCCACAACATCGACCGGATGGACCAGATCCTCAACCAGGTCTTCGACACGCTGACCGACAAGATCAGAATAGCCCACGCCAAGGACGTCAAGCGCTCGGGCGACGACAAGTCCGAGAAGCATGCCGATATCGGCGACGCCGACGCGATGGAAAGCCACACCTTCCGCGGTGTCGGCGAGATCGAGTTGCCGGCGCCGGGCCTCGGCTCGCTGAACTATGACCTCTACCTCAAGCGTCTGGCCGAGAAGCACCCGAACATCCCGGTCATCATCGAGCATCTGTCGGAAGAGGACGTGCCGCGCGCCAAGACGTTCCTCGACGGAAAGTTCCGCGCCAACGGCCTCTGACACCGCAAGGCGCCGCCTGTTTTGGAGCGGCGCCTGCATTCGCAAAGATACGGAGTGGAGGAAACGAGATGTTGAAGTTTGGATTGAAGCTGGCCGCCGCGGCGATCGTATTCGCCGGTGTCGCGTTCAGCTCTGCGGCGCAGGCCGCCGACGGCCAGAAGACGTTCTACCTTTTGTCGCATGGCGGTCCGTCCGATGCGTTCTGGATCGACTGGAATGCCGGCGCCACCAAGGCCTGCGACCAGCTCAAGGTCACCTGCAAGGTCTCCTTCAGCGGCGGCGACATGGCGGCGCAGAAAGAGGCCTTCAACTCGGCGCTCGCCGCCAAGCCCGACGGCATCGCCACCACCTCGGCGCAGCCGGGTCTCTGGACCGAGGAGGTGAAGGCTGCCAAGGCGGCCGGCATCCCGATCGTGTTCTTCAACACCGACGATCCGGCGACCGGACGCGAGGCCTATGTTGGCGCCGACCTCAAGGAAGCCGGCGCCACCTGGGCGAAGTATCTCGTCGACCACAAGATGGTGAAGCAGGGCGACAAGGTGTTTCTGCCGGTCGAGGTTCCCGGCGCCAGCTACCAGCAGCTCGAGACGGAAGGCATCGCCGGCGTCTTCGATCCGCTCGGCGTCAAATATGACGTGGTCGACTGCGGCACCGATCCGGCCGGCATCATCGCCAAGATGACCGACTATATGGTGGCCAACAATCCGCCGGCGATCATCGCGCTGGGCGACTCCGTGGCGGCCAGCGTCAAGCGGGTATTCGACGGCGCCGGCATCCCGGCCGGCAAGATCCCGGTCGTCGGCTGGGGCAATTCCAAGGAGACGGCCCAGGCGGTCAAGGACGGGTTCGTCAACGCCGCCGCCTGGCAGTATCCTTCGGCGCAAGGGTTCATGCCGGTCGCGCTGCTCGGACTCGCGGCTTCGGGCGAGCCGATCGGCTACGACATCCACACATTCGGCCTCTACGACGCGTCCAGCGTCGAACCGATCCTGAAGCTCTACGACAAAAAGTGAAGACCTGACGCCCGCCGCGCGCGCGGCGGGCGTCAGCCAAGCAGCATGGTTCAGCAAGTCATGGTTCAGCAAGTCGGAGCAATCACCGCGGAGGACGACGCAGGGCGCACAAAAGGCCGATCGAGCCTGATGCGCTCACCGCAATTCTCCTCCTTCGTCATCCTCGTCGTGCTTCTGGTGGTGTTCGCGGTCGCCGACGGCAATTTCCTGTCGCCGCTCAACATCTCCAACATGATGGCGTTCCTGCCGGAGCTCGGCATCATCGCGCTCGGCATGACGCTGCTTCTGACCGCTGGTGAATTCGACCTCTCGGTCGGCGCGGTGTTCGCGCTCGCCCCGGTGGTGGTGATGCTCCCGGTGCAGAACGCCGGCGTCGATATCGGCGTGGCGCTGCTTGCCGGGCTTTTGCTGTGCATCGCGATCGGCGCGATCAACGGCGTGATCGTCACCAAGATCGGCATCTCGTCCTTCCTGGTGACGCTGTCGATGCTTTTGGTCGTGCGCGGCGCGGCGCTCTACATCACGCAGGGCTTTCCGCTGAAGTCCTGGGACCAGCCGGGCTTCTTGGTCACGCTGCTCGCCGGCAGCTTCAACATCGGCGCGTTCCGTTTCTACACCTCGCTCTGGTGGTTCGTCGGCCTGTCGCTGCTCGCGGTCTATGTGCTGCGCTACGCCAAGCTCGGCAACTGGATCAGCGCCATCGGTTCCAACCGCAACGCGGCGGTGGCGCGCGGGGTGCCGGCCGATGCGGTCAAGATCTGGCTGTTCATTCTGACCTCGGTGCTTGCCGGGCTCGCCGGCATGATCAGCGCCTTCCGCATTTCGGCGGCCTCGCCGGTGGCGGGAACCGGCTATGAGCTCGAGGTAATCGCCATGGTGGTGGTCGGCGGCACGGCGCTCACCGGCGGCCGCGGCACCATCCTCGGCACCATCGTCGGCGCGCTGATGCTGCGCGCGATCCGCAACGGCATCGTGCTCGTCGGCGTGCCTGGGCTCGCCTACAACATCTTCGTCGGCGTCATCATCCTCGCCATGCTGATCCTGCACGCGCTGCTGCAGAAAAACGCCGCAAGGAGCTGAAGACGATGCAGGAAGTGCTCCGGCTGCAGAATCTGCAAAAATCCTTCGGCAGCGTGCGCGCGCTGAAGAACGCCTCGCTGACGCTCAAGGAGGGCGACGTGGTGGCGCTGCTCGGCGACAACGGCGCCGGCAAGTCGACGCTGATCAAGGCGATCTCCGGCGTCTTCCCGATCGATCGCGGCGATATCTATGTGCGGGGCGAGAAGGTCTCGATCCGCTCGACCCGCGAGGCGATGGACCTCGGCATCGAGACCATCCACCAGGACACCTCGCTCGCGCCCGACCTCAGCATCGCGCGCAATCTTTTCCTCGGTCGTGAGCCCGTCAATCTCAAATGGCTCGGCGTCTTCGCGCCGATCGATCTCGCCAAGCTGCGCGATGCGGCGTCGGCGCTGCTGAAGCGCGTCGGCATCTCGAAGAAGCTCGACGCCGACGCATTGGTCAGCACGTTGTCCGGCGGCGAGCGCCAGTCGATCGCGATCTCGCGCGCCATGCAGTTCGCCGCCAAGGTGATCATCCTCGACGAGCCGACCAACAATCTCGGCGTCGAGGAAACCCACGGCGTGCTGCGCTTCGTCAAGGAAATGCGCGAGGCAGGACATTCGGTGCTCTTGATCACCCACAATATCCACCATGTGTTCGAGGTCGCCGACCGCATCATCGTCATGCGGCGCGGCGAGATCGTCGCCGAGCAGACGGTCGCCGACACCGACCTTCTGACGGTGGAAAGCCTGATAACCGGCGCCGATGTGTCGGCCTTGATGAAAAGGGCGCAGTGACGGCATGGTGAAGCTCTACGGCCAGACGCTTTCACGCCGGCAGGTCGCCGAACGCTCCGGCATGCTGTCGCAATTCGCCGGCGTGCGGCTGATGACGCTCGGCGACGGCGTCGAGCGCGGCATCCGCATGCTCGAATTCCGCACCGGTTCGGGCCTGCGCTTTACCGCGCTCGTCGACCGGGCGCTCGACATCGCCGATTGCGAGTACAAGGGCCAGGCGATCGGTTGGCATTCGCCGAGCGGCTTCCGCCATCCCGGGCTGCACGACTACGAAGGCGAGGACGGGTTTGCCTGGGGGCGCTCCTTCTCCGGCCTGCTCGTAACCTGCGGGCTCGACCACATTCTCGGCCGCGACGAGGTGCCGGCCGAAAACTACAATTATCCGGGCCGCAAGACGGTAACGCATTCGCTGCATGGGCGCGTCGGCACCATCCCTGCGCGGCTCACCGGCTATGGCGAAAGCTGGGACGGCGATCGCTGCGCGCTGTGGGCGGAAGGCATCGTCCAGCAGGCGAGCGTGTTCGGCGAGGACCTGCACCTTATCCGCCGCATCGAGGCCGATGTCGGCGGCGGCGAGATCCGGGTTTCCGACCGTGTCGTCAACCACGGCTTCCACCGCACGCCGCATATGTATTTCTACCACGTCAATGTCGGGCATCCCCTGCTCGACGAAGGCTCTCGCTATCTCGCGCCGATCCGCGACGTGGTGTGGGCGGCGCATGCGGGCGAGCGCTACGAAGCGCAGAAGGTCGGCTACCGCACCATTCCGAAGCCAAAGTTCGGGTTCAGCGAACAGGTCTGGCAGCATGAGCTTGCCGCTGACGCCGGGGGCGAGGTGTCGGTGGCCGTCGTCAACGACCGCCTCGGCCTCGGCTTCGAGGTCGTCACTCGCAAGGACCAGTTGCCTTGTTGTTACGAGTGGCAGAATTTCCAGGCTGGCCAGTATGCGCTCGGCATCGAGCCGTCGACCCACCATGTGTTGGGCAACCTTGCCGCGCGCGAGCGCGGCGAGATGATCTGGCTGGAGCATGGCGAAGCCCGGGCCTATGACGCGGTGTTTCGCGTCCTCGACGGCCAGGATGCTATCGCCGGCGCCGAACGCAGGATCGCGGCCATCGCCCGCCAGCCCGAGCAGGATTATCCTCAGCCCTCCGGGAACTTCCCAAAACTGGCGGGCAGGGCATGAGCGCGACAATTGTCCATAGCAAGCTCTCCGGCCGGCGGACCGGATCGCCAGCGCTGCGTGAAGATTGGAGGCCAATGTGACGATGGCAAAAAAGCGCGATTACAGCCTTGTCGGCGAAAGCACGCGGCGAGCGATCGAGACCGGGCTCGCGTCGGCCGAGTGGTATCACACCGACGTGGCGCGCAAGACCATGAAGGTGCTGATGCAGCGTTCGGACGGGCCGGCGATCCGCGACACCATCATCTGGATCGCCGCGATCCTGGGCTCGGCCGCCGGCATCATCTGGTTCTGGGGAACGTGGTGGGTCGTACCGTTCCTGTTCGTCTATGGCGTGCTCTATGGTTCGTCGAGCGACTCGCGCTGGCATGAATGCGGCCACGGCACGGCGTTCCGCACGCGCTGGATGAGCGACGTCGTCTATCACATCGCTTCGTTCATGCTGATGCGCAATCCGGTGCAGTGGCGCTGGAGCCATGCCCGCCATCACACCGACACCATCATCGTCGGCCGCGACGCCGAGATTGCGGTGATGCGGCCGCCGGATCTGCTCAAAGCGGCACTCGCCTTCACCGGCATCCTCGACTTCCGCTATTCGCTGCCGACACTGGTGCGCCAGGCTTTTGGCAAATTGTCGGACGACGAGAAGAGCTACATCCCGGAGATTGAGCAGCATAAAGCGGTGATCGCGGCGCGCTGGCATATGGTTGTGTATGCCGCGACGATCGCCGTCGCGATCGCGCTCAAGTGGTGGATACCGCTGGTGCTGATCGGCCTGCCGCGCCTCTACGGCACCTGGCACATGGTCTTGACCGGCCTGCTGCAGCATATCGGGCTGGCCGACAACGTCACCGACCACCGGCTCAATACGCGCACCGTCTACATGAATCCGATCAGCCGGTTCATCTACTGGAACATGAATTACCATGTGGAGCACCACATGTTCCCGATGGTGCCGTACCACGCGCTGCCGAAGCTGCATGAGTTGATCAAGCACGATCTGCCGGAGCCGAACCCATCGATGTGGCACGCTTATCGCGAGGTCTGGCCGGTGCTGCTCAGGCAACTGAAATACGAGGATTACTATCTCAAGCGCGAATTGCCGCCGACGGCCAAGCCCTATCGCGGCGAGTTCCACGAGCTGGACATAACTGCCGCGGCCGCCGAATAGGCATCGCGGATCAATCCAGAGAGATAATGGCCGGAGAAGACGATGGCGGAATGGGTCGAGGCATGCGCGGTGGACGACGTGGACGAGGAGGACGTGATCCGCTTCGACCATGGCGGCCGCAGCTTTGCGATCTACCGCTCGCCGGACGACGAATTCTACGCCACCGACGGGTTCTGCACGCATGAAAAGGCGCATCTCGCCGACGGGTTGGTGATGGACGACATCATCGAGTGCCCTAAGCACAACGGCCGCTTCAACTACAAGACGGGCGAGGCGAAGGGCGCGCCGGTCTGCGTCAATCTCAAGACCTACCCGGTCAAGGTCGAGGCCGGTAAGGTGATGGTCGAGATCGGCTGAAAGCCAACAGACAAGGATGTATCGATGAGCCGAAAGAGACCGACCGTTGCTGATCTGCGCGCCATGAAGGGCAAGCGGCAATTGACCATGCTGCGCGTGCTGACGCTGGAAGAGGCCGAGGCCGCCGAGCGGGCCGGTATCGACATCGTCTCGGTACCGCCGGAGCTGGTGCTCAATCCGCAATATCGTGACGCCGCGCCCAGCCTCTTCACCATGCCGGGCGACAACTTCTTCGAGATCGGCACGGCCGACGATTTCGTGCGCTGGTCGTTCCGGCTCTACAAGGCAGGCGCCGACGCCGTCTATTGCAGCGCCGGCTATGCCACGATCAAGCGCATGGCCGACGATGCCATTCCGGTCATCGGCCATGTCGGGCTCATTCCGTCTCGCGCCACCTGGACCGGCGGCTTCAAGGCGGTCGGCAAGACCGCCGATACGGCCATGCAGGTGTTCGAGGCGGTCAAGCAACTGGAAGCCGCCGGCGCCATCGGCGCCGAGATCGAGGTCGTCCCGATTGAGGTGGCGAAGGCCATCTCAGAGCGCACGTCGCTGATCATGCTGTCGATGGGCGCGGGCAGCGACTGCGACGCGCAATATCTGTTTGCCGAAGATATTCTCGGCACCAATCGCGGGCACATGCCGCGCCACTCGAAAGTCTACCGCAACTTCGCCGCCGAGTACGACCGGCTGCAGGCTGAGCGCATCGCAGCCTTTTCCGAATACGTCGCCGACGTCAACAGCGGTGCCTATCCGGAAGACAGACATGTCGTGCGGATGGACCCGAATGAGCTCGCCCTCTTCATGAAGAAGGTAGACGCAAGGTCCTGAACCAAGAGCCGAAAAGCTTCAGCCTGTGGCCGGCGGACCTTGCCAAATTCCGCTGACGAGGGCGGCGTAAAGCGCTTCGGCGTCGATGCCGAGCGGTCGGTCTTCCTTGAGTGTCGCCACATGCGAACGCACGGCCGCGTGGATTGCGCCGGTGGCCGGTGCGAGCGTTATGCCCTCGCGCAGATCGACGGCCTGCGCCGCCGCCATCAGCTCGAACGCGACCACCCGCCGCCACAGCACGATCATCTCGGCGCATTTGGCGATGGCGAGCGGCGTCTGCGTGGCGTGATCCTCGACGCCTTCGGATACAGGCAGGAAATCGAGCATCACCGGATTGGCCTTGTGGCGGATCGCGGCCAGGATCGCCATCACCGTCTTCTGCAGCGGGACGAAGCCGGCGGAGGCGCCGCCGACCGGCGACAGGTATTTCGGCAGGCCATGGCGGGTCGAACCGCTGAGCTGGACGAAGCGGGCGGCTGATGCCGCCGCGCATTGCGCGATCGCCAGGCCAAGCGTTTCGAAGGCGAGCGCCAGCGAGGCGGTGTGAAAATTGCCGGTCGACATGACCAGCGCATCCTCGGCAAGCACCAGCGGGTTGTCCGCGGCGGCGTTGAGCTCGATCTCGGTGGCAAGCCTGGCATGGTCGATCGCCTGGATGAGCGCGCCGTGGATCGAGGGCATGCAGCGGATCGACAGCGGATCCTGGATGGTGGTCGGCGTCGGCGCCTCATCGCGCGCCAACATGTCGCGCAGCGCCTTTGCCGCCCGCTGCTGGCAGGCGCCTGGGCGTGCCTGATGCTGGCGCGGATCGAGGATAGTGCGATTGGCGCCGATGCCTTCCATCGTCAGCGCGCCGGCCTGTTGCTGTTGTTCGAGCGACGAGAGCGCATCGGCCAGCGCCAGCGCCCCGGTCCCGGTGGAAATCGCCGAGGCGTTGATCAGCGACAGACCGTCCTTCGGCGCGAGGCTGACGGGCGCGAGCCGCGCCATCATCAGCGCCTTGGCGGCAGGCATGCGGCGGCCCTGGTATTCAGCTTCGCCTTCGCCGATCAGCACGCGCGCAATCGCCGTCATCAGCAGAAGATCGCCGGCGCCGATCGAGCCCAGCGAAGGCATCACCGGATGGACGCCGGCATTGAGCGCCTCGACAAGCGCCGTGAACACGCGCGGCGACAGGCCCGACCCGCCAGAAGCGAGCATCGCTGCGCGGGCAAACATTGCCGCTCGCACGGTCGGCATGGGCAGAGCCTCGCCGACGGCGGCGCTGCGGCCTTCGATCGATTGGCGCTGGAAGGCGCTCGCGTCGCCTTCGACTGTCGTGGCGAGATTGGCACCCAGCCCGGTGTTCAGCCCATAGATCTGCTGGCCGCCGGCCGCGGCGGCGTCGAGCACCTGGCGCGCCTTGGCGAGCCGCTCGAGGACGGCGGGCGTAACTTCGACCTTGCAGGCGTTGCGCGCGGCGGCAGCAACATCCTCGATGCTGACGCCGGCGCCGGTGAGAACGAGGGGGCTCATGCGAAGCGCAGCCTCTGGCCGATGCCGGTTTCGCCGGCTTTGGCGAGCATGGCCTTGCCGAGCGCGATATCGGAAAGCGAGAGGCCGCGATGCCAGAACAGGATCGTCTCGTCGTCGCTTTCGCGTCCCGCCTTCCGACCGGCGGCGATCTGGCCGAGCTCGGCATGAAGCGTCGTCTCGCTCAGACGTCCGGTCTCGACATGGGCGCGCAGCGAGCCGAACTTGCCGCCCTTGCACTGGCCCCAGTCGTCGACGACGATTTTGGACATGATGTCTGTCAGCGACAGCTCCACGGCGCTCATCGTGCCATAGGGGACCACCAGCGCGCCGGGCTTGATCCATTCAGTCTTGAGCAGAGGCTGCGGCTCGTTGAGGCGAGAGGCCTCGACGACGATATCGGCGCCATCGACGCAGCTTTTCCAGTCGGCGACGGCGATGACTTTCTTGCCGAGATCGGCCGAAAGTTTCGCGGCAAAGCCGTCGCGGCTTTCCGGCCGGCGAGAATGGACGCGGATTTCGTCGAAGTCGAACAGGTGGTCGAGCAACCGCACGTTCCAATAGGCCGTGCCGCGCGCGCCGATATGGCCGAGCACCTTCGATGACCTCTTCGCCAGATGCCTGGCGCCGATTGCGGTCACGGCGCCGGTGCGCATGTCGGTGATGACGGTGGCGTCGAGGATGGCGCGCGGCGTGCCGGTGCGCGGATCGAAAAGATTGAGGATGCCGAATTCCGATGGCAGGCCGTGCATGTAATTGTCGACATAGTCGCCGACGATCTTGACGCCGGCCGCATCGAGCGGCGCCACATAGCCACGCAGCACATTGAAATGGCCGTGGAAGGACGGGTCGGGTTCGAGATGGACACGCGGCTCGATCACCGTGCGGCCGTTGCCCTGCGCGACGAGCCCGGCTTCGACGGCGCCAATGATCTCGGCGTCGGTCATGGCCAGCGCCTCGATGTCGAGAGCATTGAGGTAGTCGATATAGATGGGCTTCATGCGTGTTCCTCGGCTACCCGGCGTCTATCCATAACAGGCGATCGGCCCGCGCGGAAGTTTGTTGGATAAGCTCCGGACTGGCACTTTCTCGCGATCGGCCTGGCAGGTCTCGCGGCGTCGATGTCGGCGCCATCGCCGAAATCCACCAGATCATCAACCGGCTGGCCGACGAGGGTCTCGCCGTCGTGGTCATCTCGTCCTAACTGCCGGAGATCATGAACCTTTCCGATCGCATCCTCGTCTGCCGCCAGGGCCGCATCGTCGAGGAGTTCTCGCCGGCGGAGGCGACGGAGGAGAAAATCATGTACGCGGCAGTGCATTAGGGGCGGGGAAAAGAGTGGATGATCGTACCCATTGGGTCGAACACCATGGAGATTAGCCGAGGCGCCCTGTGCTTCGTCATCCTCGGGTCTGCGCGCGTCGCTACGCTCCTTGCTCCGCCCTAGAATGACGACGCTGAAGTGCTTCGGCCAAGCTCCGCGGCAGTGTGTTATCTCGAGCTAAAAAACTGAATTAGACAAATAGGTTAGCCGTTTGCGCGCAACGCTTGATTCAACGACCTCGACCAACGATTCAAACGAAAGGAAACGCCATGGCCACCACAAAACTGCTGAGCGACGCCGAGGTCGAAAAGATCCCCGCGGTCAAGGCCGTGTTCGACGACATCCGCGCGACGCGCAAATCCGACTTCGTCAACAATTTCTGGCGCGGGCTTGCCAACGACCCGGTCTCGCTGAAGCGGGTGTGGGAACAGCTCAAGGCCGTGATGGTCGCCGACAGCGCCATCGATCCGCTGACCAAGGAGATGATCTACATCGCTGTCTCGACCGCCAATGGCTGCTCCTACTGCGTCCACTCGCACACGGCGGCAGCGCGCGCCAAGGGCATGACCGATGCGCAGCATGGCGAGCTGGTGTCGATCATTGGGCTGGCGGGGCAGACCAATCACCTGGTCACGGCGATGCAGATTCCGCTCGATCCGCAGTTCGAGGTGAAGTGAGGCGCAGGGTTTCCCTTCTCCCACAGGGGGAGAAGGGGCAGTCGTGCTACACCGGCCGGTAAACCTTCTCCGCCGTGTTCCAGAAGATATCCGCCTCGGCCTTAGGGCCATGCTTTGCCACCGCCGCCCTGTGCGCCTTGATCAATTCAGCATGACTGGTCCACAGCTTCTCGATCGGGAAGTTCGAGCCGAACATCAGATGGTCGCTGCCGAGGATTTCGATCGCATTGTCGATGATATAGGCGATGAGCTCCGGGTCGTTGCGGTGCACGAACGTGCCGAGGCCTGAGAGCTTGGCGTAGAAATTGGGCGCCACTGCCAGCGTGCGCAGACCGGCCTTCCACGCCCTTGTTGTTTCCGGCTCCATGCCGGTCAGCATGCCGGCATGGGTGAGGATGAAATTGGTTTCAGGGTTTTCGCCGACCAGCGTGAGCCCATCCTTCATCTGCGCGGGAAAGAGCTGCAGGTCGAAGGAGAGGCCATAGTCCTTCAGCCGCGCCGCGTTTTTCCGCACCTTTGGGTCGATCACCTGGTCGGCCGAGGATGCGAAGCGGAAGGCTGGTGTTTCATGCCAGTGCAACTGCATGCGCACGCCGCGCAGCAGTTTGTATTTCATCAAGCGGTCGATCTGCGGGCGGACGTCGTCGACCGTCATGTCGGCATAGCCGACGATGGCATGCGGCCAGCCGGTTTCATCCGCAGTCTTTTGCAGGAACGCGACTTCCTTCTCAAAGTCCTCCTTGGCCCAGTTGGTCTGGACATAGACGGCCTTCTCGACGCCGGAGCCTTTCTGGTCTTCGAGGAATTCCGTGATCGGGTAGTCGCGGCGGATCGGCTCGTAAGGGCCGAAGATGCGCGGCACCATCGGCCCGACGAGCCAGGGCTGATCCTTCTGGCGCCAGATGTGGAAATGCGCGTCGATGACTTTCTGCATCACGATACCCTTTTCCAGATGGCTGCCGCCGCCGGAGCGGGACGGGCGAGCGTCAGGATGAAATCGGTGAGGCTCTCCAGCGACGAGCCGTCGACCAGGTCGTCGAGCACGGGCAGGATGGCGCGGAGTGCTGCCGTCCCTGGTTGAAAGCGCGGATCGCCGGCGAGCGGCGTCGCCAGCGACAGCCGGAAGGCGCGGGCGCTGAGGCGCCGCATCGCGATCTCCAGTTCGGCATGGCTGCCGCGTTCCAGGCCGTCGGACAGGATGACGACGCAGGCGCCGCGCGCAAAGGCGGAAAAACGCGGCACCGAAAGGAAGGCGAGCAATGTCGGGCCCATACGGGTGCCGCCGTCCCAGTCGTCGACCAGGGCTGCCGCACGGGCCAGCGCCTGATTGCGGTCGCGAATGCGCAGTGCCGAGGTGATGCGAGTGAGCCGCGTGCCGAAGGTGAAGATTTCCGCGCGATCCGCACCTTGCACGGCGGTGTGGGCAAGCTTGAGATAGTCGGCCGTGTGCAGTTTCATCGAGCCCGAGACATCGATCAGCAGGAGCAGTTTTCGCGATACGCTCTGCCGGCGGCGCAGCAGCGGCGAGGGGATGTCGCCATCGGCGCTGACGATTTCGCTGAGCGAGCGGCGCAGGTCGAGCGTGCCGCGCGAGCGGGTGCGGGTGGTGCGGAAGGAACGGCGCGCGGGCAGGGCGGAGGCGAGCCTGCGGCGGAACAGCCCAAGGCCATCGGGATCGCGCCGGAAATCGCGGCTGCTCAGCTGTTCGAGCGCGGAGGACAGCTCGCCGCCTTTCTCCTGGCGGGCGATCTGGTTCTCTTTCTCGCGCGCGCCGCGATCGTCCTTGACGCGGGTTTCGTCGTCGTTATCGCCTTCCATGGAAGGTTTGGCGTCGCCGTAGAAGAAGAAGCGAAAATGCGTTTCGAATTCGGCGCGGCGGTCGGGCGAAGGTGCCAGCGTCGCGAGCGCTGCCTCGCGGATATCATTCATAGAACGCGGCCCAAGCAGGGTCGCAGCCTGCATGAAGCCGGCCACCTGTTCCGGTGCGATGGGGAAGGCGTGATCGCGAAGCAAACGGGCAAAGCCGAGAAAGGGCGCGGCGGCGCGGGGGAGGCTTTCCTCTCCCCGTTGACGGGGAGAGGATGCCGGCAGGCAGGTGAGGGGCGGCGCCGACTTTTGCCCAGTATGGCGCTGCCCCTCATCCGCCCCTTCGGGGCACCTTCTCCCCGTGAACGGGGAGAAGGGATCGTTGAGGTCGCCCATCACGCCAGTGCCTCCTCGACAATCCTCCCGAGCTCCGGCGCGATGGCAGCCAGGTCCTCCTCGTCCTTGATCAGCACGCCGATGGCGCGGCGGAAGGCTTCCGGCCATGGGCTGCCGCCTTTTTCGAGGATGGTCGCGGCATTGGCCCATTCGACCGCCTCGGCGATGCCTGGCGGCTTGGCCAGAGGCCTCGCGCGGATCTCCTGCACAGCAATCGCCACGGCGCGCGCCGTCGCCTCGGCAACGTGACCTGAGCGCAGCATGATGATCTCAGCCTCGCGCTGGGCGTCGGGATAGCCGATCCAGTGATAGACGCAGCGCCGGCGCAGCGCTTCGGCAAGCTCGCGCGTGCGGTTGGAGGTCAGGATGACGATGGGCTGTGTCTCGGCGCGGATGGTGCCGCGTTCCGGAATGCTGATCTGGAAGTCGGAGAGGAATTCGAGCAGCAGCGCTTCGAATTCATGGTCGGAGCGGTCGATCTCGTCGACCAGAAGCACGCGTTGCTCAGGCGCGCGCAGCACCTGCAGCAGCGGCCGGGCGATCAGGAAGCGGTCGTCATAGATGTCGATCTCGTGCTCGCCAGCGTGGCGGATGGCGAGCAACTGGCGCTGGTAGTTCCACTCGTAGAGCGCATGCCCGGCGTCGATACCTTCATAGCATTGCAGGCGCACGAGTTCGCGGCCAAGCAGTTCGGCGATCGCCTTCGCGGCTTCGGTCTTGCCGACGCCAGGCGCGCCTTCCAGCAGCAGCGGCTTGCCCAACCGGATCGCCAGGAAGATCACGGTGGCGAGGCTGTCGTCGGCCAGGTAGCGCGAAGCGGCGAGAAGCGCGGCTACCGCTTCCGGGGAAGCCGCGATCTCTGCTGCGTCTGCGCGCGTCATCATCCGCTCAGCCTGCGGCCTGCGCCTTCAACGCGCGCAGGATGCGTTCGGGCGTGATCGGCAGCGTGTCGATGCGCACGCCGACAGCGTCGAAGACGGCATTGGCAACCGCCGGTATCTGCGGGTTGGCGCACATCTCGCCCGGACCCTTGGCCCCGAACGGCCCGTCGGAGGACGGGCGCTCCAAGACGATGATTTCGGTCTCGGCCAAATCGCCGGGGCCTGGCATCAGATACTGGTTGAAATCGGTGCCGCCATGGTCACGGTTCGGATAGTACGGCTCGGTCGTCTCGTAGAGCGCGTGGCTGATGCCCATCCAGGAGCCGCCGACCAGCTGCTGCTCGACCATTTTCGGGTTGAGCGCGCGGCCGATCTCGAAGACGTTCTTGACGTTGAGCACCGTCACCTCGCCGGTCTCGTCGTCGACCTCGACTTCGGCTACCGTACAGGCATGGGCGTAGCAGGTGGAGGGCTTCATCGCGCCGGTCTCTTTCTCAGGATAGGAGCGCGGGATCAAGAACATGCCGCGGCCGGAAATCGAGCGGCCGCGCTTGAAATGCGCGGATAGCGCGACATCGAAGATCGAGATCGATTTTTGCGGCGCGCCCTTCACCCGTATGTTGCCCTGGCCATCGGTCTCGAGGTCGGATGCGTTCACCTCCAGCTCCTCGGCGGCCACTTCCAGCATCACCTGGCGGGCTTCCTTGGCCGCCTGGATGACGGCGTTGCCGGCGCGGTGCGTGCCGCGCGAGGCGAAGGTACCCATGCAATGCGGGCCGGTGTCGGTGTCGGCGGTGTCGACGATAACGCGGTCGGTCGGCACGCCGATCGTCTCGGCGCAGATCTGTGCCATGATCTGCTTCATGCCCTGGCCCAGATCGACGCTGGAGAGAGTCACCATGAAATTGCCGGTCGGCGTCGAATGCACCAGCGCCTGGGTCGGGTCGCCGCCGAGGTTCATGCCCGTCGGATAGTTGATCGCAGCGACGCCGCGCCCACGCCGGATCGCCATCTCAGGCTCCTTTCCGGTAGGAGGACATCGCCATGTATTTTTCCGCCACCGGCCAGTTGGCGGCGCGCGAGGCTTCCTGCATGCATTCGATCAGCGCAGCACCCTCGGTCGGCTGGCGATGCGCCTTCATGTCGCCGTCGCGATAGGCGTTGATGAAGCGGAGTTCGAGCGGGTCCATGCCGATCAGCCGCGCCAGCTTGTCCATCTGCACCTCGAGCGCGAAGTCGCCGATGGTGACGCCAAAGCCGCGCATCGCCGACGAAGGGGTGCGGTTGGTATAGACGCAATAGGTGTCGATCCAGACATTCGGGATCGTGTAAGGGCCGGGATAATGTGCGGCACCTTTCTGCGCGCCATAGGGCGAGTGGCGCGAATAGGCGCCGGCATCGGTGTAGCCCGTCACCTTGCGTGCGACGATGCGGCCGTCCTTCATGACGCCGTCCTTGATGACGACTTTCTCGGCCGCGCGGGGTGACGAAATCTGCATCTCCTCCTCGCGGCTGTAGATAAAACAGACCGGGCGTCCGGTCAGCTTGGCGGCGAGGATGGCGATCGGCTCGACGATGACATCGACCTTGCCGCCGAACCCGCCGCCGACCGTGCCGCCGACGAAGTGCAGCTTCGAGCCCTGCATCTGCAGAATGATCGAGGCGTTGTCGAGGGTGAAGAACATCGCCTGCGTGTTGGTGTAGCAGGTGAAGCGGTCGTTGCCCTCGGGCGCCACGACGCAGCCCGTCGTCTCGGTCGGCGCGTGCTCGATCGGCGAGGACTGGTAGCTCTGTTCGAGAATGTGGTCGGCCTGGGCAAAGCCTGCCTCGACATCGCCGAAGCGCACTTTGCGGCACTCGCCGCTGTCGTAGAGATAATAGTTCTGCCCGTGATATTCATTGACCAGTGGCGCGCCGGGCTTCAGCGCTTCCTCCATGTCGAAGACGGCCGGCAGCACCTCATAGTCGACCTTGACCTTGGCGGCGGCCTCCTGCGCGGCGCGCTCGGTTTCGGCCAGCACCGCAACCACGGCCTCGCCCTTCCAGCGCACCTTGCCGTCGGCCAGCACGGTCTCGTCTTCAGGTCCGATCTGGATCAGGATCAGGATGGTGTAGACATTGTGCGGCACGTCCCTGGCGGTCAGCACCTTGACGACGCCTGGATGCTTTTCCGCTTCGGATGTGTCGATCGAGCGGATGCGGGCGTGATGGTGCGGACTGCGCACCATCTTCAGATGCAGCATGCCGGGAAAATTACGGTCGGCGAAATAGGCGGTCTTGCCGGTGACATGTCCAGGGGAATCGAGCCGCGGCCTGGGCTGGCCGATCTCGTTGAGGCCGTCCGTGCGGACATCGGCGAAGTAATCCTTGCGCAGTTCCATGGCTCGGTCCCTCAGGCGACGTTCTGCGAATTGGCGCGCGCGGCGCTCAGCACCGCCTGGATAATCGGCTCGTAGCCGGTGCAGCGGCAGACGTTGCCTGACAGCGCCTCGACGACGTCCTCGCGGCTGGGGTTCGGCGTGCGGTCGAGCAGCACTTTCGCCGCCATGATCATGCCTGGCGTGCAGAAGCCGCACTGCGTGGCGAAGCCATCGAGGAAGGCGCGCTGCAGCGGATGCAGCACGCCGCCTTCGGCGAGGCCGGCGGTGGTTTTGATATTGGCGCCGCCGCAGGTTTCAGCGAGCGTGAGGCAGGAAAGCCTCAATTCGCCGTCGATGATGACGGAGCAGGCGCCGCAGGTGCCCTGGTGGCAGCCGCCTTTCGGCGAAGTGTCGCCGATCTTGTCACGCAGCGCGTTGAGCAGCGTCGTGCCGCTTTCGACGAACTCGGCTTTCTCCGAGCCGTTGAGTGTGAACTGAACCGGAACCTTCGCCATTTTACCTCCCCGTGCGCGCCTGCCCGGACTGGCCGGACAGACGCGCGTCCCCCAACGATCGGATCAACCAACAAGCAGCCGACCGAGATGGACCGGCAGGACCTCGGCGCGATACCAGGCGCTGGCGATCGGATCGGTGATCGGCGACGTTCCGGCGCCCGCGGCGGCCAGCGCGGGCGCGATCTCCTTGGACGTCAGCTTGCAGCCAAGCAGCGCCTTCTCCGCCGCCTTGGCCCGCATCGGGCGGTCGGCCATGCAGCCAAACGCGATCCGCGCCGAAGTCACCACGCCATCGGACGTGCGCTGCAGGAGCGCGGCGATGCTCAGCACCGAGACGCCCTTTGGCTTGACCCGCGAGACCTTTCGGAAGCGGAAGCTTTCTGCCGCGGGCAAGGGAAAGGCGACGGCGGTGACCACGGCGCGGCTGGCATTACGGCCAGTCAAGAAAGTCTCGATCGGCATTTCGCCGTCTTCGGTGACGACGATGGCGTCGAGCGCCAGCAACGCCACGGTGAAGTCGCCGTAAGGGGCAGGCGCGAACAAATTGCCGCCGACGGTCGCCATGTTACGGATCGCCGGCCCGCCGACGGCCCGCGCGGCCGGCGAAAGTGCGTTGAGTTCGGGATGGCGCGCGACCGCTGCCATGGTGACGGACGCGCCGAGTCTGGCCTTGCCGCCGGAAACCGCGATCCGCGAGAGGCTGGGATCGGTGACGCGGACAAGGCTGGAGAGGGAGACGTCGCCTTCATTGGCGGCGCGCACCACCAGCGTGCCGCCGCCGAGATAGCGAGCGCCGGCGGCCTGCAAGGCTGCACTGGCGTCTTTCACGGTCGAGAAGGTCTGCAGCGCGAGCGACATGGTGCGCTCCCGTCAGCTCTGGCCGGCGAAGTGGGCTTTCAGGGCGTTGAAGCCGCCCTGGAAGACATTGGCGCCCATGCCCTCGGCCAGCTTGTCGGCTTCCTCGGGCGCGGCGTCGAAGCTCGCGCTCCATTCGGCATAGGTGCGGTTGCCGTCGGTCACGCGCCGCAATTGCAGCGTCGCCTTGTGGTTGGTGAGCGGCTGCGGCGTTTCAAGGATCGAGTAGCTGACCAGGAAATTTTCGTCGGAGAAGTCGAGCAGTTGTTCGCGCAGCCGCGCGCCGCTGACCAGTTTGAAGTTACGCACGCAGCCGATCGTGGCTGCGTTCTTGCCGTCCTCGATATGGCTTTCGACCATGCGCGGGTGCCAGCTCGGCAAGCCGTTGAAGTCGCGAATGCGCGCCCAAACCTGCTCGACCGGCGCGTCGATGACGCTGGAAATGGTGACTTTCGCCATAGACTTCTTCCCTCGCAATGATCGGGGAAAGTTAGCGCCTCTGACGCGTCGGCGCTTATCAATGCGTCTCGAGCGCGTATCAACCAGTCGGAAAAAGCGGCGGCGACGGATGAACCCGCAACGGTTCAGGACATGGCTCTCGCCGCTTCGCGATAGAGCGTCGGCGGCACGCCGACATGATCGCGGAAGAAGCGCGAGAAATTGCCTTGGGTGGTGAAGCCGAGATTGCAGGCGACCGAGATCAGCGGTGCCTCCGACCACTGCAACTGGCGTACGGCTTCCTCCATGCGCAGCGTGTTCCAATAGACGTTCGGCGTCAGATTGGTCTGTTCCTTGAAGAGCGCGAAGAAATGCGGCCGGGACAGGCCGACCGAACGAGCGACGTCGTCGAAGCATATGCGCTCGCAGACATTGGCCTTCATCAATTGGATCGCCTTGCGGACCCGGAAATCGAGCATCGTGTTGATCCGCGCACACGCCGCCAGGGGCGCGGAGGCATCGGCGGCGTCGAGCACGGAGTCGATGAAACGCTCGATCTCGTAGTTGGCGACGTCGTCGATGCTTTCGTTGTCGGTCAGATGGTCGAGCAGGTTCGCCGCCGCCTGGTGCAGCCACGGCTCCAGCGTGATCGCCGCCTGCCTAAACAACGGCGCCGAGGAGGGCAGGTCGCGGCGCCGGCGCGCCCAGTCGGGATCGATGTAGAAGGCGAGGAACAGGCCGGGCCTGCCGTCATGCGAAAGCGCGTGACTGTGCGGCTGGAACGAGTTGATACCGGCTGCTGTAGCGGGTCCGAGCCGCACCGTCTCGCGGCCGATCGTCATTTCGCCGGCCGTGCCTTCCAGCCAGATGATGAGATGTGCCTCGCCATGGGCATGGGTGACGAAGTCGTTGGCGACGTTCAGCACGGAGACATGTCCGAACCGGCCCCAATAGAGCCTGATCGCGTCCGTCATGGGTACAATTCCTCCCGCAGGCGACTGGCCTCCCTTCGCCTGCCCGGGAATAGTGCGGTTGTGCCCCGGCCCGCGTCAAGGCGTGGGGGAAAGATAGGCGCTTCGCATCGCCCGCCCGGGCGGATTTTCAGACTGAGCGATAGGAGCGTCAGTCGCTGCGGCGGAAGTTGCGGATGCGGTCGAACAGCACCGCCAGGATGATCGCGCCGCCGATGAACGTGCCTTGCCAGAAGGCGTTGATGCCGAGCAGGCCGAGGCTGTTGCGGATCACCTCGATCAGCGCGGCGCCGACGATGGCGCCGAGCGCGGTGCCGACGCCGCCGGCGAGATTGGCGCCGCCGATGACGGTGGCGGCGATGACCTGCAGCTCCATGCCGGTGCCGAGATTGGTGGTGACGGCGCCGAGCCAGCCGGTCTGGATGATGCCAGCAAGCCCCGCGGAAAGTGCGGAGATCATGTAGACGGCGACCTTGATCTGCTTGACGGGAACGCCGGTCAGCGTCGCCGCGTGCTCATTGCCGCCGATGGCGAAGATGTGGCGACCGAACTTGGTCCAGCGCAGGGTGAAGCCCGTGATCAGCGCCAGGACGATCATGTAGAGCACCGGATTGGCGATGCCGAACAGCCAGGCGCCGCCGCCCAGCGACAGAAGCTTCTGGTGGTCCGGCCCGAACTGGAAGACCACGGTGTTGTTGGAAGCGACCATGGCGAGGCTGCGCGCGACCGAGAGCACGCCGAGCGTCACCACGAAAGGCGGGAAGCCGAGATAGGCGATCAGCACGCCATTGAACGCGCCGACGGCAAGCGCGGTCGCGATCGATGCCAGAATGCCGATTTCGATCGAATAGCCGGCATGCATTGTGACCGCCAATATCATCGAGCAAAGGCACAGCACCGAGCCGACCGAGAGGTCGATGCCGCCGGTGATGATGACGAAGGTCATGCCGAGCGCGATGATGGCGACGAAGGTGACGTTACGGGTGATGTTGAAGATGTTCTTCGACGTGGCGAAGGAATCGGTGGCGAAAGACAGGAACAGGCAGGCGAGGATGACCGCGATCACCACCCAGAAGGTCTGGTTGGAAAAGAGCCGCGACAGGAAGGTGTGCTGCTTCTGCGCGATCGTCTGGTCAAGGGTGACTGCCATTATCGACCTTTCCTGAAAGGCGTGGGCGCCGAGGCTCCGCGCCATCATGCCACCTGTTCGATGGCGCCGGTGATCAGCCCGGTGACTTCCTCGGGCGAGCTCGACGCGATCTTCTTGTCTGCCACTTTCCGGCCGCGGCGCATCACGATGACCCGATCGGCGACGTCGAACACGTCGGGCATGCGGTGGCTTATCAGCACCACCGCGATGCCCTGGTCGCGCAGATGGCGGATCAAGTTGAGCACTTCGGCGACCTGCCTGACCGAAATTGCCGCCGTCGGCTCGTCCATCAGCACGATCTTGGCCTGCGACAGCATGGTGCGGGCAATCGCCACCGCCTGGCGCTGGCCGCCCGACATCTGCTTGACGAGGTCGCGCGGCCGCGTCTCGGATTTCAACTCGGCAAAGAGCTGGCCGGCGCGCTTGTACATCGCGCCATAGTCGAGAATGCGAAACGGACCGAAGCCGCGGCGCAGCTCGCGGCCGAGATAGACGTTTGCCGCGGCCGTCAAATTGTTGCAGAGCGCGAGGTCCTGGTGGACGATCTCGATGCCATGCTGGCGCGCATCCGCCGGCTTGTGCAGGACAAGCTCGCTGCCGTCCAACCGCATGGTGCCGTGGCTCGGGTGGAAATTGCCGGCGATCATCTTCACCAGCGTCGACTTGCCGGCGCCGTTGTCGCCCATCAGGCCGACGACCTCGCCGGCCTCCAGCGAAAACGAGACATCGTTGACTGCCTGAATGGCGCCGAAATGCTTCGAGATATTGGCGAGTTCGAGAACCGGCACCAGTTTTAAGCCTCCCCATTCATCGGCGCGGCTGTCCGTCAACCTCGCCGGCGCCGCTTGCGTCTCGCCCGTCCATTTCCTCCCGAACGCGCGATCCATGCATTTAGGCAAATGCAGACGAGGCGTCAATCAATTGTCAGACGATTAATTTCGAGACTCGACAAAAAATCCGTTTTGTAGGACAAATAAGAATTGACGCTGGCGAGAAGCCGATATTAGCTAAGCCTCGGAGGAAGAATTTGCTCCGCGCCCGGCTATCCGGCGGAGGGCGGGCAAATGATTTGATGATCAAGGATCCGGCTGCGCCAGTATGGGGCAAACGGATCGGCAAATGCTTATCAGCCCGGCCAGGACGCGAACATTACGAGATGCTCGTCATGGCTCTTGTGCATCCGGTCTGATCGGTGTGGCGGGCACGCGGTGTCCGTCTGTTTTCAAGGGAGGACTGATATGAGGAAAACACTTTTGCTTGCCGCCGTCGCCGCCATGGCGTTGGGCGCCGGGCCGGCTTTGGCCAAGAAACAGCTCGTCATTGTGGTGAAAGGTCTCGACAACCCGTTCTTCGAAGCCATCCATCAGGGCTGCGAGAAGTGGAACAAGGAAAACGCCAGCTCGGAATACGAATGCTTCTACACCGGCCCGGCATCGACCTCGGACGAAGCCGGCGAAGCGCAGATCGTGCAGGACATGCTGAGCAAGCCCGACACGGCGGCGATGGCGATCTCGCCCTCGAACGCGCCGCTGATCGCGCAGACGATCAAGAGCGCCAACCCGTCGATCCCGATCATGACCGTCGACGCCGACCTTGCCAAGGAAGACGCAGCCCTTCGCAAGACCTATCTCGGCACCGACAACTACCTGATGGGCAAGAAAATCGGCGAATACATCAAGAAGGCCAAGCCGAATGGCGGCACGATCTGCACCATCGAGGGCAATCCGGCCGCCGACAACATCCTGCGCCGCGCGCAAGGCATGCGCGACGCGCTGTCGGGCAAGGAAGGCCTCGCGGCGCTCGCCGGCGAAGGCGGCTGGACCGAAGCTCCCGGGTGCCCGGTGTTCACCAATGACGACGGCGCCAAGGGCGTGCAGGCGATGACCGACATCCTCGCCGCCAATCCGAAGCTCGACGCCTTCGGCATCATGGGCGGCTGGCCGTTGTTCGGCGCCCCGCAGCCCTATCGCGACCTGTTCAAGCCTATGGCCGACAAGATCGGAAAGAACGAGTTCGTCATCGGCGCCGCTGACACGATCGGCGACGAGGTGGCGATCGCCAAGGAGGGCCTGGTGACCGCGCTCGTCGGCCAGCGGCCGTTCGAGATGGGCTACAAGGCGCCTTCGGTGATGCTCGACCTCATCGGCGGCAAGAAGGTCGACGATCCGGTCTTCACCGGCCTCGATGAATGCACCAAGGAAACGGCCGACACCTGCATCCAGAAATAGGCGTCGGCTGCGTTCAGAAGCAACGTGAAAAGGGGCGCCGCGAGGCGCCCCTAATTCTTTTGGCGCCGGCTTCCGCGATCGAACAGCGGCAGTGCGCCTCCCGCTCTCAAATCTTCTGCTTCACGCCGTCCTTCGAAGGCATCAGGTCGACGCCGTTGAGCTTGCCGATATGGGTGGCAAGCATCGGCACATACTGCTCGGCGGGACCGGTGGCGAAAGCGGTCGCAAAGGAATTCTTGGTGGCGTTGCCCAGCGGGTTGGCGATGCCGGCGGCACCGGCCATCGATTCCAGATAGGTCAGGTCCTTGAAGGCATTGGCGATGGTGAACTTATGCGCGTCGCGGTCGCCCTCCAGCGTCCAGCGCATGAAGGTCTGGTAGAAGCCGCAATCCATGCGGCCGTTGCGGATGACGCTGTCGAAGCGCGGCGGCGAGATGCCGACCTTTTCGGCCAGGGCCAGCGCTTCCGAATAGATCGCGGCATAGCCTAGCGAGATGAAGTTGTTGAGGAGCTTCATGCGGTGGCCGTCGCCGGTGTCGCCGATGTGGACGATGCGGCCGGCCCAGGTCTCGATCACCGGCCTCAGCCTGGCGAACACCGCGTCCGGCGCGCCGACCATCGCGTCGAGCGTGCCTTCCCAGGCCTCCTTCGGAGTGCGGCTGAGAGGTGAATCGACATAGTCGACGCCAAGCGCCTTGAGTTCGGCGGCCAAAGCCACGGTCGAGACCGGATCGGATGTCGAGCAATCGACGACGACCGAACCTTTCTTCAGACCCTCCTTCAGCCCGCCGGGGCCGCGAATGATCGCCTCCACCTCGCGCGAGCCGGTGACGCAGATGAAGACGATGTCGGACGCTGCCGCCACCTCCTTGGACGTGGCAGCTTCCTTGGCGCCGCGGCCCAACAGGTCGTCCGCTGGCTTGCGGTTCCGGCGGCCTAGGAAGGTCAGCGGATAGCCTTTCTCGACGATGTTCTTCGCGATGCCGTGCCCCATCAGGCCGAGGCCGATGAAACCTATGTTTTCGCGGGCAGCGGTGGTGGTCATGTCGTCAATTCCTGTCTTTCGTGGCGATGGGCGCCGGCGCAGCGAGCAAGGTTCCCGCGGATCGCGCTAGCGAGCGATTGCGGAATACCATATTGTCTGACAATACACATAATTGCCGAGAATTGTGGAGAGCAAAATGACGAAACGGATCATGTTCACCGGCGGCAGCGGCAAGGCCGGCCGGCACGTCGTTCAGTATCTGGTCGAGCATGGCTGCCAGGTGCTCAACATCGACACCAAGCCGCTCGACAATCCGAAGGTGCGCACCCTGATCACCGATATCACCGACAGCGGGCAGGTGTTCAACGCCCTGTCGAGCTATATGGGCCTGCATGAGTTCGACCCGTCCCTGCGGGCGCAGCCGGTCGACGCCGTGGTGCATTTCGCGGCGATCCCGCGCATTATGATCACGCCCGACAACGAAGTGTTCCGCATCAATGCGATGGGCACCTACAATGTCATCGAGGCGGCGGTGAAGCTCGGCATCCGCAAGGTCGTCATCGCCTCGTCGGAGACGACCTACGGCTTGGTTTTCGCCAACGAGCCGCGCAATCCCACGCATTTTCCGCTCGACGAGGATTATGACGTCGACCCAATGGACAGCTACGCGCTGTCGAAGATCGTCAACGAGAAGACCGCGCGCGCTTTCGCGCTGCGCAGCGGCTTCGATATCTATGCGCTGCGCATCGGCAACGTCATCGAACCCCACGAATACTCGCTGTTCCCGAAATGGTTCGCCGATCCCGGCTTCCGCAAGCGCATCGCCTGGAGCTACATCGACGCGCGCGATCTCGGCCAAATCACCTTGCGGGCCATCGAGAAGGATGGTTTGGGCTACCAGGTGTTCAACGCGGCCAACGACGATACCTCATCGGATCTGCCGACGGCGGAGCTCTTGAAACGCTTTTATCCGGGCGTGCCGGTCAAGGCCGAGCTTGGCGAATATGAGACGCTGCTTTCGAACCGCAAGGCGCGCGACGTGCTCGGCTTCCGGCCGCAGCACAGCTGGCGCAAATACGTCAAAACGGCGTGAAGGTGACGCAAAATGCCGGTTGAGCTGTGCACATCCTCGCGCGTTGCGGCAAAGCGGGCCTGCCGTGCTTGACAGCTTCTGAAAACGGGACTTTCTGGACCATATGCGGGACGCGAAGCCGAACAACGAAAAAAGACCGACAAAAACGGCGGACGCGGAGCGTCCGGCAGGCATTCGCCGGGCCAATGCGCCACGCATGCCGGGCGCCAGCGTGCACACGTCCTTAGCCAGCGAGATCGGACTTCGGATCGTGCGCGGCGACTATCCGCCGGGCACCATCCTGCCCAACGAAGCAAAATGGTCGGAGACCTTCGATGTCAGCCGTTCCGCGGTGCGCGAGGCGATCAAGATGCTGATGGCAAAGAGTCTTCTGGCGTCGCGGCCGAAGATCGGCAGCTGGGTCGAACCGAAGGAACGCTGGAACCTTCTCGATCGCGACGTGCTGTCCTGGTATGCGACGTCGCCGGACCGCGAGGTGTTCCTGAAGACGGTACAGGAGTTCCGTCATATCATCGAGCCGGAGGCGACAGCCTTCGCGGCGATGCGGCGCACCGACGAGCAGATGGCCGAGATCAGCCAGGCCTGCCGCGAGATGGGCGAGGCCACCAACCTGCAGGAGCGCACCCGCGCCGACACCCGCTTCCACCTCGCCATCCTCAGGGCGTCTGGCAACGACCTGCTGGTGCCGCTGGGCGTGCTGATCGAATCCGCCTTCGATCACCTCTTCGCCTACACGACCCGCGAGCTGGACGATCTGCATCATGCCCAGAAGCTGCATGAAGCGATCGAACGGAACATCCGCCTGAAAAGGCCGGATGCGGCGCGCAACGCGGTCCGCAAGCTGCTGGCCAATACCGATGAAGTGATCCAGTCGCGCTAAGGCCCTTCAGGGACCGGCCAACCGCACCTCAGTCGTCGCAGCACTAATCCTGCTTCTCGCGACCGAAGGCAGCACGCAGCTCGTCCTTGGCTTTTTCCAGCACCTTCTTGCGCTTGTCGGGCAGGTTCTTGCCGGCGCGGTTGATATAGAAATTCAACATCGACATGGCGGATTGGAACGGCTCCGCCTTGCGGCGATGGCTGTGCTCGGCTGAACGCTTCAGCGATGCGGCGATCTTCTTGGCGTCGTCGGATTCAAAGACGTGCTCCTCGAGATCCAGCGCGTCGCTGTGCTCGGTCACTTCAGCCGACCATTTCTTTTTAGCGGTCATGGTGAAGCTCCTTTCATGGGCACAACTCGGGGCGGCAGGACCGGTTCCCGGTCACTGGAGCCACGGAATTGTGCGTCGTGGCGCTGCTCGGCTCAGGAAATGCGCCGATAGTGCGCCCAAACGCCCGATCTCGAAGAAATCGCGGACAGGAAACGCCGTGACGACAGTCCCAGGAAACGCGGCAAACGGCGCCGGCATCGACAGCTTCTATGCATGGATGCGGCTCGGCATTTCCTTGCTGCTGGCGACGATCGGCGGCGCCGGCATGTGGGCTGTGGTCGTGGTTCTGCCCGCCGTGCAGGCCGAGTTCGGCATCGATCGGGCGGCAGCATCCGTGCCTTACACCGCGACCATGGTGGGCTTTGCCGCCGGCAATGTGCTGGTCGGGCGCGCCATCGATCGTATGGGTTATTGGATACCGGCACTCGCCTCCGCGGCGGCGCTGAGTGCGGGCTTTCTTCTCGCGTCGCTCACCACGTCGATCATCGGCTTCACCCTTGCCCAGGGGCTGCTGATCGGCCTCGGCACCTCGGCGATCTTCGGGCCGCTGATCGCGGATATTTCGCATTGGTTCAACCGCCGCCGCGGGGTCGCCGTGACGGCCGCCGCCTCCGGCAGCTATCTGGCCGGTGCGGTCTGGCCGATCGTGATTCCCTACATCATGGGAGGTGGAGGCTGGCGTTTCGTTTACGCGGCGATCGGTGTGTTCTGTCTTGTGACAATGGTGCCGCTGGTGCTGATGCTGCGGCGCGGCGCGCCGCGCGAGGCCGCCGGCTCGTCCGGCAGCCGGCCGGTTCAGCCGATCTCATTGTCGCCGTCAGCGCTGCAAATGTTGCTGGTCGTCGCCGGCTTCGGCTGCTGCATGGCAATGTCGATGCCGCAGGTGCATATCGTCGCCTATTGCATGGATCTCGGCTATGGCGTCGCGCGCGGCGCCGACATGCTGTCGATCATGCTGGCGGCGGGCGTCGTCAGCCGCATCGGGTCGGGTTTCCTCGCCGATCGCATCGGCGCGGTGAAGACGTTGCTCATCGGTTCGGCGCTGCAATGCGTGTCGCTGCTCTTCTATATCCCCTTCGACGGGCTCGCCTCGCTCTATGTCGTCTCGCTCATCTTCGGTCTCTCGCAAGGCGGCATCGTGCCCTGTTATGCGATCATCGTGCGCGACTACATGCCGGCCAGGGAAGCCGGCCAGCGCGTCGGCATCGTCTTGATGGCGACCATCTTCGGCATGGCGGTCGGCGGCTGGATGTCGGGCTGGATTTACGACCTCACAGGCTCCTACGCCGCTGCGTTCCTCAACGGCATCGCCTGGAACCTGGTCAATCTCTCCGCCGTCTTGGTCCTTATGTGGAAGGCAAGGCGAGGTGCGGAAGTACTGGCCTGATGTCCGCAAGTGTGCGGCGCAGCGTCGGGGGCGCGATCCACGCCGATGGGAATGCAAGGCTGAATGCTCAAGCGCGTCGAGTTTGGGCGGGCGTTACGCGGCGCGCCTCGACAAGCTTCAAGCAAATCAGAAGAAGTTGACGATATCTTCTTCAGCCACTGTTGAATTCCGATAAATTCCGTCGATTCCAGCTATTCCCGACAAACCATTTGCCCCGTTGGCACCCGGCGGTCGCTTTGAGGTAGAATTGCCGCCGTAGCAATACTTCGTCTGAGCACCATCTGGACCCGCTTCCGCGCCTTGACCTCCTTGCCCGCCGGTGCCCCCAGGGCCACCCCGTCCCGAATACGCGATCGCACCGGTCGGAAATATGGTTTCTTCAAGTCGGAAGACTTGCAGGCTGCCCGCATTGCCTCCCGCTCCGCCATTTCCACCCGTGCCCCCCTGCATGCCTGCAAAACCGCTTTCCTCCAGGTCGCGCCGACAGTCGAACGAAGGATCAGAGTCACCGATGCCAGCATCTGCGCCCACGGCCGCCGGCCCACCTGCACCCCCGTCTCCCCCATGTGCTCCATCGAGCTCTATTGCGAGAGAGCCGTCGAGTTGAATCACAACGGCAATCAGAACCGAGCTGGATGAGGCGCCGGCTTTTCCAGGCGTTCCGCTTGCGCCGACGCCGCTTGCCGGAACAGGTGCAGCAGCATCCTCGGTTGCATTGGAATCCAGACCTGCAATCGTTCCGCCCGCGGAAACAATATGGTTGCTCAGTAGAAACAAATCGCTATCGCCAACAACTATCTTCGAATCATGACGAAATTCAAGCTTGCAGAACCGTAAGAAGTTCGCTGTCACGCCAAGGTTTGACAAATGGATGGTTGCATGGTCCAAAATAATCCAGGGATACGAGGTGGCAAGAGTTCCGGAAATATCTTTTGCGCTCAGAGATCGGTCGAGACTAACGGATGCGGAAATCGGGAAGTCCCGCTGATCGCCGGTAATCGTCTGAGATGCGCTTTTGCAGGAAAGTCGCCGCATATCGCCGTAGCCATTGAACAGGGCGCGACCCCGGGACGTCGTGCCATTGGGATTCCTCTCGTCTATCGCAGCCATGCGGAAGGCATCGGCCGGCCGCCTGTCGTCTATGGCCATCCACGACGTTCCCACCGCGGCCGTCGACCCGAGTTCGAAGCGAGCACGCACATGCCCCTGCTCAGTGGCCGCCTCGATGGATCGGTCCTCGAATTGCCGCCTGGCGAGATTGCGCGCGGCGAGAAGGTCGAAACGGGGCAGCCGAAACCTATCGGATATGTCCTCGGCACCCTTGGCCGGGATTTCCCGATTGGCGAAATTGCCGGGCACGAAGGCGGCTTTTCGACCGGCGGAATCGTCGAAGCTCGTGAAGCTCGCGAGGATGAAGGCCGCGAAGAACCCGCAAAGCCGGAGCATGGCAAATCCCTTGACCGGTGTTACCGGGCGACCACATGAATTGCGATTTCAAGGTCCGTCAGAGAGCATGCAATCTGCCGAGACAGGACAAGAGAAAAATCGTCGCGTCAGAGGCCTTTTTCATCATATTACAAATCGCTAAAATACATCGAGGCTGGAGGGGCCGCAATGGTTCGCAGCAGGCTCCTGAACCTGGCCATCGCAATCGCAATCTGGTCTACCAGCGCAAGGAGAGGGGCTGTGTGGGGGGCGGCCGAATTCGTTCCGCGCTTTTTCGCGTGACGTCGCCCCCGAACACTGGATGCAGCAGGCTATTTACTTGGACAGGCTTTGGGCGGAATATTGCGGAGTGGGAGGAAGCACTCGGAAAATCCCCTGAATAATGCGCTCGAACGGCTTCCGCCCGTTGAATGCAAGGGAGGATAATCATGAGACGTACTTTCCCGCTCGCGGTATCAGCCGCGGCGTTGTTGCTCGGCGTGCCCTCCGCCTTCGCGCAGTCCGGCGGCGTCGAGAAAGCAGTCGGCGGCTACAACTTCGAGGAAGCCGCAAAGGAAGCCCCCACCACCAAGGATTTCCATTCGGCCGATGGTCACCTGACCTTCGCGATCGTGACCCACACGGCCGGCAACGGCTTCTTCGATCCGGTCTATGTCGGCGCGACTGCCGCCGGCAATCTGATCGGCGCCAAGATACTGCTGCTCGGCTCGGAATCTCCGACCGACGACCCGGCCCGCGAGATCGAAATCCTGAATCAGATCGTGCAGGACCCGACGATCGACGGGCTGATCATGACGACGCCCCAGGTCGGCGCCTATAACGACATCGTCAAGGCCGCCGAGGCGAAGGGCATACCGGTAGCAACGACCAATTCCTTCGATGCCACGATCCTCGACCGCAGCAGCATCAGCCACACTGGCCAGGACGCCTCCGCCGCGGCGATCGCCGGCGAGGCGCTCGTCAAGTGCCTGGCGGACAAGGGGATCGAGAAGGGCTCGATCGTCCTGCCGTCATCGACCGCAATGGGCAACATCGAGGTGAACAATCGCGTCACCTCGGCCTTCAACGCAATCGTCAAAGGCCTGAAGGCCGCCGGCAAGCTCGAGGCCTTCAAGGTCGACGCAGGTCCCGAGAACACCGGCATCGACACCAATCCGAACGATCCGGTGAACGGCATCGTGACGCTGTTCGAATCGCGCGGTGACGTCGTCGGAGCGTTCGCCGGTAACAACGTGTTCACGCCGGCGCTCGCCAAGGCCGTCGCCCAGACCGGAAAAACCGGGAAGATCTGCGCCTATGGGTTCGACCTCGGTCCGGCCCAGCAGGATGCGTTGAAGAGCGGCGACCTGACGGGCGCGCTCGGGCAGCAGCCCTTCTTGCAGGGCTTCTATCCGGTCATGCAGCTCTATCTGCAGATCGACCGCGGTATCGCGGCCGCCAATCTCGACACGCGCGCCCAACTCGTGACGTCGGAAACTGTGGCAAAGGTCGGCAAGCGCTTCGAGAATTGAACCAATGCATGTCGCCCAAAAGTGCGCAGCGGTTTTGGGAGAACGACATGCATGAAACAAGAACCCAAAGCGCGTCGCGTGACGCGACGCGCTTTAGGAGGCGATCCTGAACCCGTCGCGGGAGGGTGACATCCTCCCGCGCATCTTATCTTTCGGAACCCTGTTATCGGCCCTGTTATCGGTATGTCCGCCGCAGCTCTCGCCCGCCGCCTTCCATCCCAGCTAATCGGCGGCTGGGAAATGGGATTGCTTGTCTTGCTGGCGCTGATCTATCTCGGCGGCGCTGTCGTCAATCCGACCTTCTTCGGCTCGTCGGATGCGTTCCATGCGCTGCTTCGCGACACCTCGCGGGTGGCCATTATCGCCGTCGGAATGACGTTCGTCATCGTCAACAAGGATCTCGACCTGTCGGTCGGCTCCATCTACGGCCTGGTGGCCGTGGTTTTTGCCAGGCTGTTCGCGCCAAGCTTCGCCGATCTCGACATCGTCACGTCGGTGATCGTCTGCGTCCTTCTTGGCGCGCTGATCGGGCTTGTCAATGGCGTGCTCGTTACCATCCTCAAAGTGCCGGCGTTCATCGCCACCTTGACCACGCTGCTGATCGGCCGCGGCTTCGTGCTCGCGCTGACCCAAGGGCAGGCGATCTACTACCCAGCCAAAGCGAAGGAGACTCCGCTCTTCTTCCATCTCGGTGAGACGAACCTCTTCGGCTTCAACAACCAGATTGCGATCTTCGCGGTCGTTGCCGCAATCGGCGCCTACGTGCTCGCCAACACCCGCTGGGGCTACGAGACGTTCGCGACGGGCGGCAATGAGCAGGCTGCAGTCTATGCCGGCATACCGACCAACTGGGTGCGCATCCGCGCCTATCTGCTCTCGTCGCTCTGCGCCGCCGTCGCAGGCCTTCTGTCGGCCGCCCAGGACAAGGGCGTGACCCCGCTTTACGGCGTCAGCGGCGAACTGACCGTCATCGCCGCGGTGATCATCGGCGGCGCTTCCATTCTCGGCGGTCGCGGCCGCGTCGCCGGGTCCTGCCTCGGCGCCACGCTGGTCGTGCTGCTCGACAAGGTGCTGCGCGAGGGCTTGCCGATCACGCGCACCATCAAGATCGGCGAGGAGGAGGTGACGGTCAACGCCGTCTACTCCCTGCCGGTGGGCGCGGTTCCGGTCTTCCTAGGGCTGCTGCTCGTCATAGCCGTGCTGATTGAACCTTACCTCATCCGCCGCCAGGTCGCGGCGCGCCTCTGGGCATGGCTGCGCGGCAGGCCGCCGCCGCCGGCCTTCGAGATCGGCGGCGTCGCGCTCGAGGGCGTGGTGACCAAAGGCGCAATGGCGACGGACATCGCGCTGTCGGCGACCGGGTTCGGCAAGTTCCTCGCCCGGCGCGACGCGCTTGCCGTCATCCTGACCGTGGTGCTGTGGCTTACGGGTCTTTTCCTCAGACCGGATTATTGGTGGAACCTGTCCAACACTTTCGCGATCCTGCTCAACTATACCGAGTTGGCGCTAATCACGGTCGGGCTTACCTACGTCATCGCAGCCGGCGATATCGACCTCTCCGTCGGAGCCGTCCTGGCGCTCGCCGGCAGCGCGGCGGCCTATTTCCTGAAGGTCCTGGGCGCCGACCCCGTCACCGCTATCGCGATGGGCCTGCTTGCGGGAATGCTCGCCGGCCTCGTCAACGCCGTCGTCGCCGTCGGCTTGAAACTCCCGGCCTTCATCGCAACACTTGGCATGTTTTACATCGCCCGCGGCCTCGCGGCGTGGTTCGTCGCCGGCCAGCAGCTTACCGGCTGGCCGGAAGGCTACAATTTGCTCGGCCGCAAGGTGAACGACATCCTCCTTCATTTCGGCGTCGTGCTTCCGGACGGCATCCTCAAAACACTGGCCGAGGTGGTCAGCGTGCAGACGGTCTGGATGATCTTCGTCGCCCTGATTGCCGGCACCGTGCTCGCCTACACGCCGTTCGGGCAAAAGGTCTATGCAACCGGCGGCAACATCCGCGCCGCCGCCTATGCCGGCATCAACACCAACCGGGCGCGCTTCATCTCGCTCATGCTGGCGGCGTTCTGCGCGACGATGGCCGGGATTATCAACGTCGCCTATTTCCGAAGCTTCAACCCCGTTGCAGGCCAGTTCCGCGAACTCGACGCCATCGCGTCCGTGATCATCGGCGGCGGGTCGATCTTCGGCGGCTACGGCACCATGCTGGGTTCTCTGGCCGGTGCAGCCGTGATCACTCTCGTTCGGGCGCTCCTGCAGCTCAATGTCCAGGGCTTCAGCATGCCGCAGCATTGGATCAACGTCTTCATTGGCGTCATCCTCATTGCCGCGGTGCTGATCGACATCTGGGTGCGCCAGGCCAACATCTTCGGTCGCCTGCGAGCCCGCCTCGCGCGACGCGCACGAACCCGGGAAACCATTCATGCCTGATGCTGCGTTGCCTCAACCGATCGTGGAAATGCGAGGCATCGAAAAAGCCTTCGGCGCCGTTCAGGCGCTTCGGAAAGTCGATCTGGTGCTCTATCCCGGAGAGATCCTCGGGCTGGTCGGCGACAACTCGGCCGGCAAGTCGACGCTCATGAAGATCCTGACCGGCGCTTATCAGCGCGACGCCGGCGAAATCCTCGTCGCCGGCCAACCCGTGCACTTCAAGAGTCCGCATGAGAGCCGCGATGCCGGCATCGAGATGATCTACCAGGATTTCGCTCTTTGCGGAAACATGGATGTCGGCCAGAACATCTTTCTCGGCCGCTGGCCGCGCAAAGGCCTTTTTGTCAATCGCCGCAAGATGTACGCGGAAGCCGACAGCGTGCTGAAGCGGCTCAAGGTCGACGTGAACTCCGTTTTCCAGAAGGTCGAGAGCCTGTCGGGCGGCCGCCAGCAATCCGTGGCGATTGCCCGCGCGATTTCGTTCGAGCCACGCGTCGTGATCCTCGACGAACCGACCGCCAATCTCTCGGTGATGGCGACCGAGCGGCTCCTCGAGACCATGCTGGAACTGAAAAAGCAGGGCGTCGCCCAGATCATCATCTCGCATCGGCTGGTCGACATTTTCGCTGTAGGCGATCGTGTCATGGTGCTCAAGCGCGGCGAGAATGTCGGCGACCGTCACGTCAGGCACACCGACGAGCACGAGGTCCTTGAGATCATAGTCTCCGGCACGCGAGAGCAGGCGCTTACAGCCGATCAGGCTAGGGCGGTCTGACCGCCGAGGCGCTGGCCTGAGGGCCTGTCGCCTCCACCGAGGGGGAGCGGCTTGACAATAGCCATGGCCTGCGCGACCCAGACCGGAATGGGACGGGCTGCGAAATATGGTTGCTGTGGCTAAGCTGTTGATCGTCAACTCGCCGCCGCGCGCCTTTCGTGCAAAAAGGACAGGGCCGTGACGAGGCCGCGCTCGCGGCGTGGCGGCGGCCGCCCGACCATTGCCGATGTCGCGCGCAAGGCGGGCGTTGGCGCGATCACCGTGTCGCGCGCCTTGCGCGAGCCGGGCCGCGTCTCGGAGGACCTGCGCCGACAGATACAAGCGGCGGTCGACGAGCTCGGCTATGTGCCTGACCCGAACGCACGCGCGCTTGCCTCGGCGCGCGCCGAGGTGTTCGGTGTGCTGGTGCCTTCGCTCACCAACAACGTCTTCGCCGAAGTGGTGCGCGGCATCTATGACAGCCTTTCCGACAGCCCGTTTCGCATCCAGATCGGCAACACGCATTATTCCGGCCTCGAGGAAGAGCGGCTGTTGCAGCTGTTCGGATCGCAACGCCCGGCGGCGCTGATCGTGGCCGGGATCGACCAGACGCCGAGCGCGCGACGATCGCTGGAGAATGCCGGCTGCCCGGTGGTGCAGATTATGGAGACAGGCGCCGATCCGGTCGACATGCTGGTCGGCTTTTCCCATTTCGACGGCGGCAGGACGGCCGCCGAGCATCTCCTGCAAGCCGGGTATCGCAAGATCGGCTTCATCGGCGCGCGGATGGATCCGCGCTCGCAACGGCGCCTGGCCGGCTACCGTGCCGCCATGGACGCCGCCGGGCTGTTCGATCCGCGGCTGATCACCACAACGCCGGTGCCGTCAAGCGTGACGCTCGGGCGCGAGCTGTTCCGCGACGCGCTGGCCAAGATGCCGACGCTCGACGGTGTGTTCTGCAACAATGATGATATCGCGCTCGGCGTCCTGTTCGAATGCCATCGTGCTTCGATCGACGTGCCGAAGCAGATCGGCATCGTAGGCTTCAACGATCTCGACATGATGCAGGTTTCGTTTCCTTCGATCACCAGCGTGCGTACGCACCGCTATGAAATCGGCACCCGCGCCGTCGCCATGGCCCTGGCGGCAATTGCCGGAAACCCGCCGCGGCAGCGGATCGTCGATCTCGGTTTCGAACTGATGCGGCGCGAGAGCACCGCGCGCTGAAGAACACGGAGAAATGACGAAGGCGGCGCTTTACAGCCTCGCATGGTAGCGCTACCATTTGTCTGTAAAATCAACATCCGGCAACGTTCAGGTCTGTTTATTATACATAAGCGACAGCTCATGCTTGTTTATTATGTATAATATGCTAGTTTTCTGAAGTGCCAGGAAGGTGAGGGGGAAGAGGAGGATCGGGGCGAAGCGGCCGCCCTGCAAGCGCGTTTGGTTGGCAGAGGCTGCCGGCTGGACAGCGCCAAGACTTCACGAACAAGCAGAACTGCAACCGGGAGGAATATCGATGATCAAGTCACTCGTTGGCGGCGTCATTGCCGCCACTGCATTCGTCATGCTGAGTTCGTCGGCGATTGCCGACCCCGAAATCGTGAAGGGACCGGCAGCCGAGCCCGACTGCTTCGCGCCCTGGTCGGCCGACACGCAATTCTTCAAATTTCCGAAGAAGGAGGGGCCCTACCGCATCGCGCTCGCCAACGGCTATATCGCCAACACTTGGCGCATCCAGATGATCCAGACGGCCAAGGCCTATGCCGCGCAACCCGACGTGGCCAAGAAGCTCAAGGAATTCAAGGTGGTGTCGACCGGCGAGGACGTGCCGGCGCAGATTTCCGCGATCAACAATTTCATCGATTCAGGCTTTGACGCGATCGTCGTCAACGCGCAGAACCCGACCGCCTTCGGGCCGGTGATCAAGCGCGCCAAGGAAGCCGGCGTCATCCTTGTCGCCTTCGACAACATCCTCGACACTAAGGATGCCATCAACGTCAATGTCGATCAGAAGGGCCTCGGAGAACTGTGGGCCAAGTGGCTGATCAGCCATATACCCGATGGCGGCAAGATTCTTGAAGTGCGCGGCGTTGCCGGCACCTCGGTCGACACCGATCGCCACAATGGCATCCATGAGGTTCTGGCCGCTTCGGGCAAGAAGTGGGACGTCACCGAAGTCGCCGGCAAATGGGATGATCCGACAGCGCAGAAGGTCACCGCCGACGCAATCGCCACCAACGGCCCGTTCGTCGGTATCACCGGACAGGGTGGCGACACCGGCATCGTGCAGGCGATGATCGACGCCAAGCATCCGTTCGTGCCGTTCGGCGGCGAAACCGAGAACGGCTTCCGCAAGTTCTGCGCGGCGCATGCGGCAGATGGGCTGAAGTGCTCTTCGGCCGGCACCGGCCCCGCCCAGGTGGCGGTCGCCATCAAGACGGCGATTGCCGCGCTCGAGGGCAATGTCGTGCCGCAATCGGTGAAACTGCCGCTGGCAATCGTCGAGGACCCGAACTTCAAGGAAGGCCAGGACTACTTCCCCGACCAGTCCGACAATTTCTTCGTCGGCAATTCCTTCCCGACCTGCGGCATCAATTTCACCGCGCAGGAAATCATGGGCCAGACCAAGGAAAACAAGTAGTCTGACTGGCCGGAGCGGCGGGGATCTCCCGCGGCTCCGGCTGCTTGCCATCTATCGACAGCAAATTGCCTCGGAGGGCAGATGGACGGCGCGGTTCCGCTCTTCCGCATGGAAGGCATATCCAAACGCTATGGCGGCGTGCGGGCGCTGGAAAAGGCGGAGCTGTCCGTCACGGCGGGCAGCATCCATGCCATCCTCGGCGAAAACGGCGCCGGCAAGTCGACATTGATCAAGGTGATGGCGGGCGTCGTGGCGCCCGACGAGGGCCGCATGACGCTGGACGGCAGCGAGGTGAGTTTCGCCTCGCCGGCGGCGGCCAACCAGGCGGGCATCGTCTGCATTTTCCAGGAACTGTCGCTGATCCCCGAACTCAGCGTCGCCGACAACATCGTCATTTCCGATCCGCCGAAGCGTTTCGGCCTGATCGACCGCAAGGCGCAGCGCCGTATCGCCGAAGAAGCGCTCGCTCGCGCCGGCGCGGCCGACATCCATCCGCTGGCCCTGGTCAAGGATCTGCCGCTGTCGCGCCGGCAGATGGTCGAGATCGCCAAGGCGCTGGCCCGCAAGCCGCGCATCCTGATCCTCGACGAGGCGACCTCGGCGCTGACCGCGACCGATGTCGCCAAGATCTTCGGCGTGCTGAGGCGGCTGCGGGAAGAGGGGTTGGCGCTGCTCTACATTTCGCACCGGATGAACGAGATCGCCGAGCTTGCCGACCAGTGCACCGTCTTCCGCAACGGCCGCAACGTCGCCAGCTACGCGGCCGGCTCGAAGAGCGACAGCGAAGTCGTCGAGTTGATGATCGGACGCGAATACAGCCATATCTTCCCGCCGAAGCCGCCGCGGCACGCTGCCGCCGTCCCGGTGCTGGAGGCGCGCAAGCTGTCCTGGACCGACCGGCTGGACAATGTCTCGCTCACCGTCGGGGCGGGCGAGGTTGTCGGCCTCGGCGGCCTCGATGGCCAGGGCCAGCGGGAGTTGCTGCTTGCCTTCTTCGGCGTGCTGCGCGGCCTTACCGGCGAGATACTGGTCGACGGCAAGGCGGTGGCCATCGCCAGTCCTTCAGCCGCGCGCGACGACCGTATCGGCATGGCGCTCATCCCCGAGGACCGCAAGACCGAGGGACTTATGCTGCCGATGACGGTGCGCGAGAATCTTTCCTTCGCGGCGCTCGACAGGGTGTCCAAGGCCGGCGTCATCGACCGCGCGGTCGAGCAGCGGCTGATCGACGACATGGTGGAGCTGCTTGCGATCAAGACCGCGGGTCTCGACATTCCGGTCGGCGCGCTGTCGGGCGGCAACCAGCAAAAGGTCGTCATCGCCAAATGGCTGATGCGCCAGCCGCGCATCGTGCTGCTCAACGACCCGACACGCGGCATCGATGTCGGCACCAAGCAGGAACTCTACCAACTGATGCGCAAGCTCGCCGACGCCGGGGCCGCGATCCTGTTCTATTCGACCGACTATGACGAGCTGATCGGGTGCTGCGACCGGGTGCTGGTGCTCTATGACGGCGCGGTAAAGCGCGAGCTGGTCGGCGCCGAGATCACCGAGCATGCGCTGATCGCCAGCGCACTCAATATCCACGGCGAGGCCGCCGGTCCGATGCACGGAGAGGGAGCATGAAGGGGATGATAGCGTGAAGGATTGGCGATACTGGCTGGCCGAACAACGCGGGACGCTGCTCGCACTCGGTATCTTCGTCGCCATGTTCGCGATCTACAGCGCGAACCATCCGGCCGGCTTTACCGCCAACGTCGTGCAGACGGCCGCCAACAAGGGCGTGCTGCTTGCCTTCGTCGCCATGGCGCAGACCCTTGTGGTGATCACCGCCGGCATCGACCTCTCGGTCGGCATGATCTTCACGCTGACCAATTGCCTGGCTTCCTGGCTGGTCATCGGCACCGGCCTCGAGACCGCCTTTGGCGTCGTCGCGGTGCTCGGCACCGGGCTCGTCTGCGGCGCGATCAACGGCGCCATCGTCATCTATGGACGGCTGCAGCCGATCGTGGCCACCATCGCCACCGGCGCCGTCTATTTCGGCCTCGCGCTGCTGCTGCGGCCGTTTCCCGGCGGCTCGGTCAATGAGGATCTTGCCGACGCCCTCACCGGGCGGCTGTTCGGCGTCGTCCCGGCAAGCCTAGTCGCGCTGGTGGTCGTGGTGGCGATCGTGTGGGTGCCGTTCAGCCGCTCGGTGCTTGGCCGCGCGGCCTACGCCGCCGGCTCCTCGGAGACGGCCGCCTACATGTCGGGCGTGCCGATCCGGCGCGGAAAATTCGTCGCCTACGCGCTTGCCGGGCTGCTTGCCGCGATCGGTGGCCTGTTCCTGACCTTCTTCACCTATACGGGCGACGCCGCCTATGCCAGCGGCAACGCCTATACGCTGTTTTCGATCGCCGCCGTGGTGCTCGGCGGCGTCTCGCTGTTCGGCGGCAAGGGCAGCGCGCTTGGCGCGATCTTCGGCGCGCTTGCCTTCCGCACCATCGGCGACCTGCTCTTCGTCTTCGACCTCGACCCGCTCTGGCAGCCGCTGTTCCAGGGCGTTATCCTGCTGATCGCGGTCAGCCTCGGCGCCTTCGCCCTGTTCAGGGTCCGCAACCGGCTGGAGTGGTTCCTGTGAGCGAGACGACCATGAATGGCATAGCCGGCCGCATGCCCAAATTCCTCCGCCGCGCCGATCCGGCCGTCGTCACCGCCTTCGCCTGCATCTTGCTGCTGCTTTTCCTCGGCAGCCTTTATTCGCGCAGCTTCCTGTCGCCCGAGTATCTGCTGCAGCAGCTCAAGGTGGCGTCGTTCCTCGGTGTCATCGCCACCGGCATGATGCTGGTGATCCTGCTCGGCCAGATCGACCTGTCGGTGCCGTGGTCGGTGGCGACGGGCGCCATGATGGCCAGTGCGGCCGCAGCTTACGGCCCTGTTGGCGTCGCGCTCGCCATCCCGTTCGGCATCCTGTGCGGCGTGGCAATCGGTATCGTCAACGGCATCGGCGTCGCTTACCTGCGCATTCCCTCGATGATCATCACGCTGGCCACCAACGCCGTCGCGCAAGGGTTGATGGTGGTTTATACGGGCGGCTTCTCGCCGCAGGATTCGGCAACGCCGGCCATGCGCTATCTGGCGACCGGCTTTGCCATTCCGGCGGTGCCTAACGCCGTCATTATCTGGGCGCTGATCGGCGCGGCCATGGTCTTTGCGCTGACCCGTACCGGCTTCGGCCGCGCCGTCTACGGCATCGGCAACCGGGAGCGCGCCGCCTATCTTTCGGGCATCGACACACGCCGCGTGGTGATGGTCGCCTTCGCGGTTTCAGGCGGGCTTTCAGCCTTTGGCGGCGTGCTTTTGGCCGGGTACGCCTCGAAGGCCGCGCAGTCGATGGGCGATGCCTATCTGCTGCCCTCGATCGCCGCCGTCGTGCTGGGCGGCACGTCGATCCTCGGCGGACGCGGCTCCTATCTCGGCACGGTGGCGGGTGTCATCCTGATCACGCTCCTGCAGTCGATCCTCTCGGTCATGCAGATGCCGGAGGCCGGGCGACAGATCATCTATGGCACGGTCATCGTCGCCATGCTCCTGCTCTACGGGCGTGCGCCGGCAAGCCGTGGGTGAGGCGAGCACAAGACCGCAGATCCCGGAGCTTGGCATGAACGATCTTCGTACGGCGCCGGCCATCGTCGTGATGGGCGTTGCGGGTTGCGGCAAGACGGCCCTCGGCGAAGCGCTCGCCAAGACGCTGGGCGCCGACTTCATCGAAGGAGACCGGCTGCATCCGCCAGAGAACGTGGCGCGCATGGCCAGTGGCGAACCGCTGACCGATGCGCTGCGCGCGGGCTGGCTCGATGCAATAGGCGAGCGTATCGCGACCTCCGTTGCCGGCGACCGGAAAGCGGTGGCCGCGTGCTCGGCGCTCAAGCGCGGCTACCGCGACCGGCTGAGCCGCTTCTGCCCGGACATCGTCTTCCTGTATCTGAAGATCGATCGCGAAACCGCCTGGCAACGGGTTGCCAATCGCAAGGGCCATTTCATGCCAGCAAGCCTGGTCGACAGCCAGTTCGCCACGCTGGAAGAGCCTGCCGCGGACGAACGGGCGGTGACAATCGACGGAACGCGAAGCGTTGCCGGGATATTGAAAGAGATCATCGGCTAGAACGCTTGGGGCGATTCACGCGTCGTCGTTGCCGATCGCGGTCTCGGCTGGCCGCTCGGTCAGCCGCACCGCACTCGACCAGGTCATCATCTGCTCCGGACAAAGTTTGAGCGTTTCCAGCATATGGTCGCGTTTCGACAGGATATATCCCGCCTGAACAGTGAGATTCTTCGCAGTGGTTTCCTTTGCCGGTGACGCCGGCGCTTGCGGGGCTGCGCTCAACTCGCTGATGATCACCCGGTACCGGCGAAAGGGCACCGTCTCGATGGTCGCCATGTGAAACAGCGCCGCGCCGGCGCGTGCGGCGAAGTTTGCCGGCGCCGAGGCGAGGTGGGTCCAGCCACGCTCCCCCATGGCAGCTTCGGTGAAGGCCGAGCCGGCGTAGACGGTGTTGGTCATCAACACCACGCCGTTGCCTTTCAGAACCTTTTGGATGCGCGTGGTGACCTGATAGGCGTCGGTACGCTCGAAGACGATCCGGCTTTTCAGGAAGCGGTTCTCGACCTTGACCAGCGGCCGGTTGACGACGCGCAAGCCAAACGTGCTTGGCGAGAAGCCATGGAATTGCGCACTCACCTGATGGGCATCGATACCGGCCTCATGGAGGGCGCGCTTGCCCATGATGGTCTGCGCCGTGAACTGGTCGCACCATACGATGGCGCCGCGCCCGTTACGCACGGCCTCTTGCAAACCTTCGAGGCCTTCCAGCCGGATGGCGGGCGACCAGCGCCAGCCGGCAACGAGATGCACCGCCAGCATCAGCCGTCGCCGGTGAGTGGCGGCCAATTGTGCTTCGAACATGCTTCGTGTGTCGACCGCATCGCCGAGCACCGCCTTCACCGCGACGTCGTAACGGGCAAACTCCTTGCGAAAGTGGCGCTTGCGCCTGAGCCGGGACACCCAGCCGCAGACGGGCCCCCACCAGGAGACCGGCAGCATCGCCGCGACGCCGAGATAGAACAAGGACAGCAGGCTCTCGCGCAGGTCCCGGTTGGAGAAGCGACGCAATTTGCCCGGGCGGACGACCTTGCGGCTGAAGAAGCGAACGGACTCATTGCGCCCCGGCACCGGCACGTCGGCGATGATCTCTGTGCGATGGATGTCACTCGACGATGGCTGCCGGCTGGCCTTGCGGGAATTGCCAAGCCAAGGCAGCCTCATGCGTTCAGAGCCCTGTTTCATCCTCCAGCCGCTTTACTGGGTCCGCAGCCGACTGGCAACCAAGGCCGCCAAGCAGGACAGGCGGCTTAACGTTAACCGCGCAATTGCGAAGCGGCGAAGCCGCCGGGCCTGCCCCGCACGCTTTCCTGGAATTGCTAGATCTGGCCTGGAATTTCTTAGATCTGGCCTGGAATTGGTTAGATCTGGGAAGTGAGCTCGGCCGGAAAGTCGTCGTTGTCGGCGTCGCGCATGGCGGCGAGGCTGCGGTTGTCGAGCACTTCGGCGATCGCCTGGCGCACTTCCAGCATCATATGGCGGACCTGGCATGTCGCCTCGTCGCAATCCTCGCAGCGCTGATATTGCGTGCGGCTGGCGCAAGGGATCGGCGCCAGCGGCCCGTCGAGCACGCGCACGACATGGCCGATCTTGATCTCGGAAGCGGGCCGGGCAAGACGATAACCGCCTTCCTTGCCCTTGCGGCTCTGGACAAAACCGGCATTGCGCAGCTCGCCTAGGATCGCGTCCAGGAATTTCTTCGGAATGTTGTTGGCGACCGCGATGTCGTTGACGAAAGCAAGCTGGCCAGCCGGCAGGCTGGAAAGATGCACGAGGGCCTTGAGGCCGTATTTGCCTTTTTTGGTCAGCATGCCCGATTCAGTTCATCAAACCCCAATGCGCCTGCATCTGGCGGTTGTTTGTGTGCAAATCATGACAGTTTGACCGTAGAACGCCGCCTGGCCCAACAATTTGCCGGTGCAATTTAGGCATAAACGCGTTGATTCTTCGTAACGTTTTTCACGTTGGGCGTCGGGATTTCCCCTGCCGAACCTTGGCGGCCGGCTGACATGAAGAAAGCCGGCAAGGCCGGCCTGCTTCGCTTCCTGATTGTGCGGCGGTTCAGCGGCTGCCGTACGCTTGATCGAGCAGCCCGCCGCTGGCGAAATGCTCTTTCTGCACCTTGTCCCAGCCGCCAAAGACCTCTTCGACCGTCAGCAGGCGGACGTCCGGGAAGTCGGCCTTGTATTTGGCGGCGACCTTTGCGTCGCGAACCCGCAGGCCGTTGCCAGCGGCAATATCCTGGCCTTCCGGCGTGTAGAGGAAGTCGAGATAGGTCTTGGCGAGATCGCGGCTGCCGTGCTCGTCGGCGACTTTGTCGACGATCGCCACCGGGAACTCGGCCAGCAGGCTGACCGAAGGCGTGACCTGCTCGAATTTGTCGTCGCCATACTCCTTGCGGATGCCGCGCGTCTCCGACTCGAAGGTAATCAGCACGTCGCCGATCTCGCGCTGGACGAAGGTGGTTGTGGCGGCGCGCCCGCCTGTATCGAAGATCGGCACGTTGTTGAAGAGCTTGGTGATGAACTCCTTCACCTTGGCGTCGTCGCCCTTGAAGGCTTCCTTGGCGTAGGCGGTGGCGGCGAGATAGGTATAGCGCGCATTGCCTGATGTCTTCGGGTTCGGGAAGATCACCTGCACGTCGTCGCGCACCAGGTCGTTCCAATCCTTGATGTGCTTGGGATTGCCGGCGCGCACCAGGAAGGACGGCAGCGAATAGAAGGGCGAGGCGTTGTCTGGAAAATCCTTCTGCCAGTCGGCGGAGAGGAGGCCCTTCTTGACCAGGAAGTCGACGTCGGTGACCTGGTTGAAGGTGACGACATCGGCGGCAAGACCCTCGGCGATGGCGCGTGCCTGCGCCGAAGTGCCAGCATGCGACTGGTCGATGGCGATGCCGGGGTGCTTGGCGATGAAGGCTTTGTTGATGTCCGCGAACAACTCGCGGCCGACGTCATAGGAAGCGTTCAAAAGCCTGTCGGCCGACCACGCTTGGGAGGACGCGAGGACAAGACCGGCGACAGTTGCGATGCCGAGCAATAGACGCTTCATGAAAATGGCTCCGAGGAAAATATGCTAATTGGATGATAGCCGTCGTCCCGATGCGCGACGAGATATGCACGCCGGCTCGACAGCGTCGCGGCGAGAAAAGACGTCGCCGGAACAGTCAGTTGTTAGGATTTCTTTCCAGCTAGAATCGCGCTTGGGCCGGATTTGGAAGCAAAAGGTTTGCATTTCGGTGTCATGGCATATACATTTGACATATACAAGGGAGCCTGCCATGACCTCACGTCGCCACGCAACGACGCCGCCGAAGGAGGCAAAGCTGTTCCGCAACAACCGCAGCCAAGCGGTGCGGATCCCCGTCGAGTTCGAGCTCCCGGGGGACAAGGTCTTGATCAGCCGCGAAGGTGATCGCCTAGTCATTGAGCCGGTGCGTAAATCAGGTCTCGCTGCGCTGCTCGGTCAATGGGCAAAGGAACCCCCGCTCGGTCCAGAAGATGATTTTCCCGAGATCAACGATAGTCCCGTCAAACCCGAGGACATCTTTTGATGCGGTTCATGCTCGACACGAACATCATAAGCGACATGATCCAAAATCCCGCTGGCAAGGCCGCCGCTGCGGCCGCGCGCGAGGGGGACGCTGCCGTCTGCACCAGCATCGTTGTCGCTTCGGAGCTGCGGTACGGCTGCGCCAAGAAGGGATCGGCCAAATTGCTCAGGAAGGTCGAGGAACTGCTGGCCGAAATTCCGGTCCTCCCGCTCGATGTGCCGGTGGATGCCGAATACGGCGCACTCCGCGCCGAGCTGGAAGGCATGGGCCAGACCATAGGCCGCAACGACCTCTTTATCGCTGCCCACGCCTGTGCGTCAGGCACGACACTGGTGACGGCCAACATGGCCGAGTTCACCCGGATCAGGAAGCTGAAGGTCGAGAACTGGCTGGAATAGAGCAAATCCAGAAAAGTGTGAAAAGGCCGGCTCAGCGCCTTCGCATCAAGCCGCCGGAAAGAGCTTCCAGCGCCGCGGCCGGAAGGCGACGCGGCTCTTCTGCGCGGCGGGATGGTCGACCGGCAGCTCGATCTCGACGCGCTGGCGCTCGCCGCCGATCTCTAGCTCGACGCGTCGCGTGCCGGCGACGCGGCGGCTGGCGGCTACCGTGCCGGCGATGCAGCCGCTGCAGCCGTCGAGCAGATCGACGTCGTGCGGGCGGAAGTGGAGCACCGCCTCGCCGGACGGCGCATGCGGCGCCTGCAGGCCGATCGGCCGGTCGGCGATCCACACCTCACCATTCTCGACCTTGACCGGCAGCGAGCTCGACTCGCCGATGAAGGAGTAGACGAAGGGCGAGTTCGGCGTGTCGTAGATGTCGTCGGCGGTGCCGACCTGCTCGATGCGGCCCTGACTCATGACCACGACGCGATCGGCGAGCTCCAGCGCCTCTTCCTGGTCATGCGTGACAAAGACGGTGGTGTGGCCGGTGCGGTCATGAATCTCGCGCAGCCAGCGGCGCAGCTCGCGGCGAACCTGCGCATCGAGCGCGCCGAACGGCTCGTCGAGCAAAAGCACCTTGGGCTCGATCGCCATGGCGCGAGCCAATGCCACGCGCTGGCGCTGGCCGCCGGAGAGCTGTGCGGGATAGCGCTTTTCCAGCCCGGTCAACTGGACGAGGTCGAGCAGTTCCATCGCCCGGCGGCGGATTTCCTGCGCTGAAGGGCGGGCAGCCCTATGCCGGACCTTCAGGCCGAAGCCGATATTGTCGGCGACCGTCATGTGACGGAACAGCGCGTAATGCTGGAAGACGAAACCGACGTTGCGTTCCTGGATCGACTTCTGCGAAGCGTCCTCGTCGCCGAAGAAGATCGCGCCCTTGGTCGGCCGCTCTAGGCCGGCGATCAGGCGAAGCAGCGTCGTCTTGCCGGAACCAGATGGTCCGAGCAGCGCGATGAGCTCGCCGGACCTGATGTCGAGCGAAACGTCGTGGAGCGCCGGAAACCGCTCGAACTCCTTGCGTACGTTGACGACGCGAACTTCCATACAAATCCCTCAATTCGTTGATGCGTCGTTATCCCGAGACCGCCAGGCCTTCGGGCGACTGCTATTCGTCAGTGCCCGCGCGTCGCGGCAAGCTCGGCGCCGTAGCGCATCTCGAGCAGCGTTTTCAAGACCAGCGTCACCAGCGCCAGGCCGGCGAGCAGCGAAGCGACCGCGAAGGCGCCGACGGCATTGTATTCGTTATAGAGGATCTCGACATGCAGCGGCATGGTGTTGGTGAGGCCGCGTATGTGGCCCGACACCACCGAGACCGCGCCGAACTCGCCCATGGCGCGCGCGTTGCACAGCAGCATGCCGTAGAGCAGCCCCCATTTGACGTTGGGCAGCGTCACGTACCAGAAGGCCTGCCAGCCGCTGGCGCCGAGCGAGAGCGCCGCCTCCTCGTCGCCGTTGCCCTGCTCCTGCATCAGCGGGATGAGCTCGCGCGCGACGAAGGGGAAGGTGACGAAGACGGTTGCCAGGACGATGCCCGGCACCGCGAACAGGATCTGGATGCCATGCGCCTTCAGCCATGCGCCCAGCAGCCCCTGCGCGCCGAAGAGCAGCACATAGACCAGGCCGGAGATGACTGGAGAGACCGAGAAGGGCAGGTCGATCAGCGTGGTCAGGAATGCCTTGCCCTTGAATTCGAACTTGGCGATCGCCCAGGCGGCCGAAAGGCCGAAGACGAGATTGAGCGGCACCGAGATCGCCGCCACCAGCAAGGTCAGGCGGATGGCGGAGCGCGTGTCGGCATCGCTCAAGGATTCGAAATAGGCGCCGACGCCCTTGGCGAAAGCCTCCTTGAAAACGATGATCAGCGGCAAAAGCAGGAAGACGCCGAGAAACACAAGCGTGACGATCGTCAGCGTGACGCGGACGGGACCGCTCTCGGTGACCGCCGCCGACCGGCTCTCGTGCAGCGGTTCATAGGATTTGATCTCGGGATCAGCCATAGCGCTTGCGGCTCCATGTCTGCACGAGGTTGATGACCAGGAGCATCGCAAAGGACAATGCGAGCATGATTGCAGCGATCGCGGTCGCGGCCGGGTAGTTGTATTCCTCGAGGCGGATGACGATCAAAAGCGGCGCGATCTCCGATTTGTAGGGCAGGTTGCCGGCGATGAAGATGACCGAGCCGTACTCGCCGACGCCGCGCGCGAAGGCGAGCGAGAAGCCGGTGATGATGGCCGGCGCCAGCCCTGGCAGGAGCACGCGGGTGATGATCTGGAAGCGGCTGGCGCCGAGCGTGGCGGCGGCTTCCTCGACCTCCTTGTCGATTTCTTCCATGATCGGCTGGACGGTGCGCACGACGAAAGGCAGCCCGATGAAGACCAGCGCCACGACTATGCCGAGCGGCGTGTAGGCGACCTTGATGCCGAGCGGCATCAGCAATTTGCCGAGCCAGCCGGTGGGCGCATAGAGCGTGGTGAGCGCAATGCCGGCGACCGCGGTGGGCAGCGCGAAAGGCAGGTCGACCATGGCATCGACGACGCGGCGGCCGGGGAAACGATAGCGGACCAGCACCCAGGCGACGAGGGTTCCGAACAAGACGTTGACCGCCGCGGCGATGAAAGCCGTGCCGAAACTGATCTGCAGGGCCCTGACGGTGCGCGGGTCGGTGGCAAGCGCCCAGAAATCGGCCCAGCCGAGCGCCGCCGAGCGCCAGATGAGCCCCGAGAGCGGGATGAGGATGATGAGCGTGAGGTAGGCAAGCGAGAAGCCGAGCGTCAGTCCGAAACCCGGAATGACACTCGGCTGTCTGAACCGCCACCCCGCTTGAGCGGGCGCTGTGGTCATACTGTTCAGGATCGTCCCTTCTTAACTCAACCAGATTGCACTCGGCCTTTCGAAGGCATGGCCTTCACTGGGCCGGCTTGTAGATCTGGTCGAATATACCACCGTCGCCGAAATGGTAAGGCTGCGCCTTCTTCCAACCGCCGAATTGAGGATCGTCGATGGTGACCAGCTTGATCGCCGGCAGCTTGGCAAGGTCTTCCGGCGGCACGAGGTCGGGCTTGGCCGGGCGATAATGGTTCCTGGCGATAATGGTCTGGCCTTCCTTCGAATAGAGATAGGAAAGGTAAGCCTCAGCCACCTTGCGCGTGCCCTTGGCGTCGACATTGGCGTCGACGACGGCGACCGGCGGCTCAGCCAGGATCGAGGTCGGCGGGTAGACGATGTCGAAATTGTCGGCGCCGAATTCGTCGAGCGCCAGATAGGCGTCGTTTTCCCAGCCGATCAGGACGTCGCCTAGCCCCTTCTGCGCGAAGGTAACGGTCGAGCCGCGGGCGCCGCTGTCCAGCACCGGCGCATTGGCATAGAGCTTGCCGACGAATTCCTTGGTCTTGGCCTCGTCATTGCCGTCATGAGCGTTGGCATAGGCCCAGGCGGCGAGATAGTTCCAGCGCGCGCCGCCGGAGGTCTTGGGGTTCGGCGTGATCACCTGCACGCCGTCCTTCACCAGATCGCTCCAATCATGAATGCCCTTGGGGTTGCCCTTGCGCACCAGGAAGATGATGGTCGAGGTGTAAGGCGCTGAATTGTTTTCGAATTTCGTGCGCCAGTCGGGATTGATCTTCTTCGACTTGGAGACGATGGCGTTGATGTCGCCTTCGAGCGCCAGCGTCACGACATCGGCGTCGAGGCCATCAATGACCGCGCGGGCCTGCGCGCCCGATCCGCCATGCGACTGCTGGATGGTGACCGTCTCGCCGGTCTCAGCTTTCCAGTGCGCGGCGAAGGCCTCGTCATAGGCCTTATAGAGTTCACGTGTCGGATCGTAGGACACATTCAAAATGGTGGTGTCGGCGAACGCGAAACCGAGCGTGCCGAACTGGACAGATGTGGCGACCAGCGCGCCGAGCAGTTTCCTGAAATGAGGTTTGGTCATTTCCGCCTCCGTTGAACTGCTGCGAACTCTACCGAGTTTATAGAATTTAGATGCATTGAATGTTGCCTTTTTCACCTCCTTGAAGCAATTTTTCGCCGAGCTTGCGCCGGATGAGGAAATAACTTCCTCAGTTGGCGGCCGCATGGCTCCTCGTCAGCCGGCCTAATTAGAAGCGGTCGGGGTCAGGACAAGTCCGGACGCCTAATTGGCGGTGACCGGAAAATCGAAACGCTGTTTTGGAAAAGGCTCTTTTGCGAGCGTGAAATGCCACCATTCGCGCGCATAGTTGCGGAAGCCCGCGGCGCGCATTGCGGCAAGCAGCATCTTGCGGTTCGCTGCCGCTTCGGCGGGAAGAGGCTGGTGCGCCGTCTCGCTCATCGGATCGAAACAGTCGAAGCCAGTGCCGAAATCGAGCGTGCCGCCGTCCGGCGCGCCGCAGGCCGGATGCCCCGCGCTCTTCCTGTCGGCTTCGGCGACGGCGAGGTCGACTGTCGAGCCGCGCGAATGGCTGGACAACTCGCCGATATAGCCCTTGGCGACAAGATCGCCGCGCCGGACCGTCGGATACCATTGCGGGTCCGGCGGCCCCCCTTGTCTTGTCCATTTGCCCATGTCGGCAACAGCGCGCGCCGGGCGATAACAGTCGAAGACGATCAGCGTCAGGCCTTTGGCGGTCATTGCTTTCTGGACGCTGGAGAGGGCCTTCGCGGTCCGCGCGGTCAGGATGCAGACCGGCGCGTCGTAGCCGTCGGCTTTTCGGTGCAGGAAGTTTTCAAGACCGGCGTAGCGGATGTCCTGGCGAATGGCCGGGTCGACATCGGCCAGCCTGACGAAGCCGGCGGGGAGGGGATCGGCGTAAGCGGAGAGAGGCAGCAGCGTGAGCGTTATCGCTACAAAGAACGCTCTCAACGAAAGTTGGCGCGAGGCACCCCCCCCTCTGCCCTGCCGGGCATCTCCCCCAGAAGGGGGAAGATTGGATTTCGCATCGCCTTTCGCCAACCGCCAAAGGTTGAGCGCGACACCGAAGCTGCTGATCTCCCCCCTTGAGGGGGAGATGGCCCGGCAGGCCAGAGGGGGACGCCTCGCGCCATGCATCAGGCGAGAAATTCCGCGAGCCGAAGCCTTAAGAAGCGCAATCCTCTGAATCGCTTGCCGCTTTCTACTCAACGAACACCTTCACGCTCGCCGCGCGTCCGGCGGCATCGATAACCGTGAGCGTCGAATAGCCGGTGCCGTCGGGCTGCCATGTCGCGGTCCGGCGCCGGTCGATGCCGGCGAGCGGCTTGCCGTTGGCGAGCCAGCGGAAAGGCGCCCGGCCGCCCTGCAGTTTCAGAACCAGCGGCGTGGCATCGGCCGAACCGGTGCCGAGGTCGACGCGAGCGCCATTGGGCGGAAAGATGATGGTCGGCGCCGGCTCGGTGGCGGTGGCCTGCACCAGGCCGTCGGACCCGGCGCCGAAGCGGGCAAGCGTCACCGGCAATTCTTCGCGCTTGGGGTTGAAGACGCCAGGCGGCCGGCTAGGCAGCGGCACGCTGGCAAGGCCGGAGCGGACGAAGCCTTCGAACAGGATGGGTGCTGCCGAGACATAGCCCGACAGGCCGGGAACAGGGCCGGCGTCGGCGCGGCCGACCCACACACCCAGAACGTAACGGCCATCGAAGCCGACGGACCAGGCATCGCGATAGCCGTAAGAGGTGCCGGTCTTGTAGGCGATGCCGCGCTGCATGGCGCCCTCCGGCGGCTTCACGCCGGACAGGATGTCGTTGATCTGCCAGGCCGCCTGGTCGTCGAGGATGGTGGCGGTGATGCGTTCGGCACTGGCCGGCTCGGTGCCGTCATGTAGCGTGTGCATCTTCCCGCCATTGGCGAGGCCCGCATAAAGCTGCACCAGATCGCGCAAAGTCACGCCGACCCCGCCAAGGCCGATCGCCAGGCCCGGCGCCTCGTTGGCGGGCAGTATCGGGTTGACGCCGGCCTGGCGGAAGCGCGCCGTCAGGCGCGCCGGACCGACCGCGTCGAGCACGCGGATCGCCGGTACGTTGAGCGACAATTGCAGGGCCTGGCGGATCGAAACGTCGCCTTGGTAACCCATATCGAAGTTCTTTGGACGGTAGCCGCCGAAATCGGCCGGTCTGTCCTCGATGATGGTTTCCTGCGCTACCAGTCCCTGCTCGAAGGCAAGTCCGTAGATGAAAGGTTTCAGCGTCGAGCCGGGAGAGCGCACGACCTTGGTCATGTCGATCCAGCCGGAACGGCCGGCGTCGAAGAAGTCGGCCGAGCCGACCTCGCCAAGAATGTCGCCGGTGCGCGCATCGGCCATGACCATGGCGACGGAAAGTTTCGGGCTGAGCTTCCTGGCGGCGTCCCTTGCCACCTGTTCCAGCCCCTGCTGCACGCTTTTGCGGATGGTGAGCTGTAGCGGCTGGCCGGGAATGGCCCTGGGCAGCATGGCATAGGAGGCGTGCGCGGCCAGCGCCGGCAGCTTGCGGCGTAGGCCGGAGACGTCGTCCAGCGCGGCGCGCGCGGCCTCGCGTTCGCCAAGCAGGCCGGCCGAGACCATGCGGGTCAGCACACGGTCGCGCGCGGCATGGGCGATGTCGAGGTTGCGGTCGGGCCGGCGCTTTTCCGGCAATTGCGGCAGGGCGACGAGGAGGGCGGCTTCCGAGACGGTGAGCCGCTTCGGCTCCTTGCCGAAATAGGCGAGCGAGGCGGCGCGAATGCCTTCGAGATTGCCGCCATAGGGTGCCAGCGTCAGATAGCGCTCGAGGATTTCGCGCTTGGAGAGCCGACGCTCGATCTGGATGGCGCGCAGCATCTGCTTGACCTTCGAACCGAGGCTGCGGCTGTCGCGCGGCTCGATCAGCCGGGCAAGCTGCATCGACAAGGTCGAGCCGCCCGACACGATATGGCCGTTGGTGACGAGCTGGCCGGCGGCTCGGCAAAGTGCGAGGACGTCGACACCGCGGTGATCCCAGAAGCGTTTGTCCTCATAGGCGACCAGCATGTCGACGAACTGCTTGTCGACCTGGTCGAGCCTGGTTTCGAGCCGCCAGTAGCCGTCTGGCGTGGCGAAGGCGCGCAGGAGCTGGCCGTCGCGGTCCAGGACCTCGGTGGAGACCGTCAGCTTTGCCGGCAGCGGCGGTGGAAAGGCGCGGTCGAGTTCCCAGAGCGCGGCGCTCGACGCGGCCGCTGCGCAAGCAAGCGAAATGCCTGCGATCGCACCGCGTCTGAGGACTTTTTTGGCGAGCATGGCGCTGGCCCTCATCCGCCTGCCCGTCCTCCGCAGCAGCTGCGCTGCAGCCGCGGAGGGTGGACCGGCACCTTCTCCGCGCATAGTGACGGGGAGAAGGGGTAAGCTTCGCGGGCGGCGAGCTTGTTCATCGCTACTCCGCCTTGACCTCCATGACGCCGGTGGCGGTATGGGCCGAATATTGCGGCCGGTACATGTCTTCCACCGTCGCCGCCGGATGGGCGTAAGTGCCCGGCGTCACGGCGCGCACGACATAGGCGAGCGTGATGTTGCGGTCGCCGTCGCCTTCGTTCGGGTTGAAGGCGGCGACGAAGCGGTCGTCGCGGAACTCCAGATGCGCGGCGTCGGTCTGCGCCAGCCAGGAGAAGTTCGACAATTGCGCGCTGGAAACCAGGCTCGGATTGTCGATCTCGAAGCCGGCCGGCAACAGGTCGGTGATCAGGAGGCGCGACGGCCACTTGTTCTGCTCATAGACCTTGAGCACGACCACGTAGCGCTCGTTCTGCCTGGCCTCGGTGACGTTGGCCTCGTTGCCGTCGAGCTTGTAGTAGGTGCGCTGGATGGTGAAGCCGTCGCCACCGGCCGGCAGCGGCTCGACCGGCGCTGCCACCGCGGTCACCACCGCCTGCAGCGGCGTCGCGCCGGTGTTGGCGATGGTGAGCGGGTTTCCCTCGAGGTCGCTGCCGGCGACCCGGTCGGAATAGCCGCCCGAATGCGGCGCGCCATTGACGGTAAGCGTGATGGAATCATTGCCCTCCTTCAGCGCCCGCGCGGCGAGCAGCATCCAGGATTCGTCCTGCGTGCTCGTCCAGCGGGCGTCTGCGCGCTCCCTTGCCACCAGCTTGATCAACTGCGGCATGATGCTCGGCACCGGCTTCGCTTCCGCTGCCAGCGCCAGCATCGCCGCGCCGTCACGCAGCGGCGAGCCGTAGTCCGCGCGGAAGTAGTCGTATTCGGTGTCGGCCTGCGCCAGCCGCAGCGCCGTCTGGAAGGTGGTTTCCGAACGCTGCGTGTCTCCATAGAGCGCGAGGCTTGCCGCCAATTGGGCGACCGCCATCGGGCTGGAGAAGGCTTCGAGCTGCGTGTCCGCGTAATAGCGCAGATCGCCGATCGAGGCCTTCTTGTTGCGGGCGAGCACGTAGAGCGCGTAGGCGATCTCGCTGCCGCGATCCTGGACGCTCTGGTCGTAGCCGAGCGAGTTCTGCAGGTTGTTCAGCGCCTGGTTCATGGCAAGCGCCGGGACATCGTATTTCTGCTCGCGCGCCCGGGTCAGGAACTCGGTGACATAGGCGTCGAGCCACAGATCGCCGGAGCCCGGACCCCAGAGGCCGAAGCTGCCGCTTGCCGCCTGGTAGGACAGCACCTTGTAGATCGCATCCTGGACGCGGCCATGCAGGTCCGGGTCGCTCTCCATGCCGATGCTCTTGGCCATGTCGTTGACATAGAGCAGCGGCATGGCGCGGCTGGTGGTCTGCTCGGCGCACCCATAGGGGTAGCGGTCGAGCGACATCAGCAGAGACGGGGCGTCGAGCGCGGATGACTGCGACACGCCGACGCTCACCGAAGCGCCATCGAGCACGCTTGCGGCAAGCAGCTCCTTGTCGACGCGCAACGAGCCGCCATTGGGCTTCAGGTCGACTACCATGCGGTTGGTGACCGGGAGTTGCGCCGGGCGGACCGGCAGATAGAGTGTCTGCTCGACCTCGGTGCCGTCCGCATGCGCGAGCTTGACGGTGACCGAGGCGTCGCCCGCGGTCTTCGCGACCAGCGGGAAGGTGAGCGACTGCCGTTTGCCCTGGGCGAGCGTCAGCTTCCCGGGCAGGGGCTTGTCGCCGGTCGAAAGATCGCCGGTCGTGGTGGCCGACAGGGCGTAGTCGCCGGCCGGGCCATCGGTATCGGCGATGTCGAGGCGCATGGTGGCAGCATCGCCGGGCGCCAGGAAGCGCGGCAGGCCGGCGGTGATCACCACCGGATCGCGCACGATGACGTCGGTCTGGGCATGGCCCACGGCGTCCTTGGTCCAGGCGACGGCCATGACGCGCACGGTGCCGTTGAACTGCGGGATGTCGAAGTCGACGCGTGCCTTGCCGTTGCCGTCGAGCTCGACCGGGCCGGAGAAGAAGGCAACCAGCTTTTCGGTCGGCGGACTGCCTTGTGCCTGCATGTTGGCGCCGTCGCCGCCGGTCCTGATCTTGCCGGTGGTGCCAAGCGAGCCGTCGATCAGGCGCCCGTAGAGGTCGCGGATCTCAAGCCCCAGCATGCGCTGGCCGAAGAACCAGTCCTCCGGATCGGGCGCCTTGTAGTTGGTGAGGTTTAGGATGCCGACATCGACGGCCGCCACCATCACATAGGCGTTGCTGCCAGCTTGAGCGCCGTTGACGGCGACCGGGATCGACAGCTGCTGGCGCGGCACCGTCTTTTCAGGCGGCGTCAAGGCGACCGACAGCTTCTTCGAGCCCGGATCGACCGTCAGCCATTTGACGCCGATGGCGCGGGCGGGCATGCGCGATTCCTGCGAGTCGCCGGGCCGGAACAACGTCGCCGTGACATAAGCGCCGGCGCCCCAGTCGTCGCCGACCGGGATATCGACGGTGCTGCCGCCGGCCGGCACCGAAGCGGTGACGGTCTTCAGCAGCTTTTCGGCGCCGATGGTGACCAGAAGTTCGCCGGCAAAATGCGGCGAAACCTTCAGCTTGGCGACTTCGCCGGCGGCGTAAGTGTCCTTGTCGAGCGCGATCTCCAAACCGTCGGGCGTCTCGGTGGTGGTGGAGGCGACGTACCAGCCGGCATCGAACTCGTAGCTGGTCGCCGGGCCATCCGGATCGGCCGTCTCCACCTCGAGCCGGTAGCGGCCCCAATCGACGGGCAGCGACACCGTCGCCTCACCGTCGGCCTTGAGGTCGACCGTGCCATTGGCGACGGCCTTGGTGAGGCTCACCGCCTCGTAATTCCAGGAATTGTTGGAACGGTACCATTGATAGTTTCGCTCGACCTTGACCAGCGACCACTGGGCACCCTTCAGGTCTTCGCGCTTGCCATTCGGGTCGACGGCGATGATGCTGAACTTGGCGGTCCCGCCTTGCGGCACTTCATCGCCGTCGAAATCCGGCCTGATGCCGATGACGTCGCGTTGTGGGCGGACGCTGATGTCGAGCGAGCGCTCGACCGCGCGGCCGCCGGCCTCGCGCATGCGCACGGTGACCTTGGCGTTGACCAGCTTGGTGGTCGACGGCAACTGGTCGATCGTGACCGGGAAGGTCGCCTTACCGTCGTCGCCAACCACGGGAAGGTTTGTGAATGGCGTCACGGTCGGCTCGCTCGACTGCTCGTCGGCGAGGCCGAAGGTGAAGTCCTTGAAACTGTCCCAGCTGCTTGTGGTCGACAGCGTCATTTCGCCTTCGAGCGCTAGACCCGCGGCCGGCGCGCCATAGAGGAAGCGGCCGTCGACGGTGGCGTTGGCGGTCTCGCCCTGAGCGATCTCCTTCTTGTCGGCGGTCAGGTCGAATTCGATGCGATCCGGCACGAAATCCTCGACCAGGAACATCTGGCTGGCGACCGGGGCCTGCTTGGGATCGGTGTAGATCGACACCGTCCAGGTGCCGCGCATGGCGTTGGCCTCGAGCGGCAGTTCGACGGCGTGGCCGCCCGCGGACTCGCCATTGCTGACGATGCGGCGGTTCTCGACGCCGTCGGGACGGGTGAAGATGAAGGTCAGCGGCAGGTTCTCGACCGCCTTGGCGGCGCCGTCGCGCGCAAGGGCCGCGACATGCACGTCCTCGCCGGCGCGGTAGATGCCACGCTCGGTCCAGGCATAGACGTCGAGCGCGCCGGGCGAGGCTCGGCCCTCAACGCCGCGATCCGACAGATCAAAGCCGGCCTTGCCCATGTCGAGGAAGACGAAGTCGTTGTCGCCCTGCTTGGCCATCAGCACCGCCGGAACCATGCCGTTTTCACCGCGGGTAAGGCCTGGATTGAAGATGGCGTGGCCCTCGGCATCGGTGGTCGCCGTGCCGAGGATTTCGTTGTTCCTGGCAAGCAGCGTCAGCTCGGCGCCGGAAATCGGCTTGGCCGAGCCCAGCGAGCGGGCAAAGACGTTGAGACCGTCCTGTCCGGTGTAGGTGGAAAGACCGATGTCGGAGACGACGAACCACTGCGTGGCACGCGAACCATAATCGTCGGTCTTGTCGTCGACCGGCTGTGCGGTCAGCACATAAACGCCGGGCTTGCGCTGCGGGATCGCCTGGTCGACGGGGAAGGACGTGGTGACTTCCTTGTTGAGATCGTTGGCGATGTCGAGCGTGCCCGACCAGACGGGCGCGCCCATCTGGTCGGAAATGGTGGAAACGTCATAGCCGTCGAGCTGATGCAGGAACTGATAGCCGGACAGAAGCTGCGCCAGCGAACGATCGCCGATGCGATAGAGCGTCATCTTGGCGGCGTTCATATTGACGGTGACGACCGGAATGCCGCGGCGGGCGCCGGCCGGCAGCACGAAGCTGTCGCCGGTGAAGCGGGCCGACGGGGCGCGGTCCTGGACGTAGATCGACAGCACGACTGGCGCCGCGATCGTTTCGCCGATCGCCGCGGGCAGGCCGGCGCGGAAGGTCACGTCATAGTGCTGGCCGTGCTCAAGCCCTTCGACGCAAATCTGCTTGTCCTTGGCCTCGACCGCCTTGGGCGCGGCGTTGTCTACGGTGACGAACTGCGAATAGTCGACGCCGGTCTTGACCAATTCCTCGGAAAACTGGGCGCAGATGCGCGGCGAGGAGGAATCGGCATCGACGGTGTGTTCGACGACGCGGAAACCCTTGCGCGCCTTGAGGTCCGCATAGTCGGCCTGGACAGCCGGCGAACTCACCAGCGCAAGGCTCGCCTCATAGGCTTGGATCGAAGGCCGGTAGAGGTCGCGCCTGTCGAGGCCGGCGGCAAGCAGCGCCAGCGCTTCGGCGCGGGTCTTTGCGGTGCGCACCAGCCTATAGGCGTTGAAGGCGGCCGAGGTGGCGTTGGCCGGCAAGGTCGATGGCTCGGAGGTGTTGGCAGCCGGCTGCACGGCAAGCGTTTCGTGCGCCAGCGCCAGCCACAGCGCGCCGTCATCGGGCAGGACGGAGACCGCGGCCTGGTATGTCTGCATGGCAAGCCGATTGTCGCCGGTCAGCGCCGCCTGCTCGGCGGCGGCCTGCAGGGCGGAAAGCCCTTCGGTCGGCTTGTCATAGGCCGGGTCGGTCAGATGGTTGCGGAACTGCTGGGCCTGGTCGGCCATCCAGTTCGGGAAAAAGGCCAGTGCCGGCGGGGCGCCGATATCGGGGTCGCCATCGACGTTGGCGATCTTGCCGGCGATGGCGCCGGTGAACGGTTTCAGCTGGTTATAGTCGGATTTGAGAAAACACCACTTTGCTTTGGTGTTGTAGGTGAAGGCACGGCAGGCGGGATCGCCGAGGCAGGTGGTCTTGCACTGGTCGAGGCTGACATTCTGCTCCGACCTCAGGTCGAAACCGAAATAGTCGGAATTGTCGGTCGTCACGATTCGCCGGGCTTCGGCCGCAAGTGCCGCCCCGCCCAAGGCGAAAAAGACGACGAGAAGGAAAGAGAGACCACGAGCCGCGCGCATTGCCACATCACCCTCCAGACATTGCCGGCGTCCGGGCATGATCAAGCTTCATAGGCTTGTCAACGCCGGAGCCCCGCAGGTTTATCACCTGCGAACGGTTTCCATGCCGGCCAAAGGCCGGTATTTCGACAGAACCTCTGTGAGACGGATCACACATTCTTGCGAAAATGCAAAAGGTGTGAATTCCAAGCCCGGTCTATTTCAGACAATTGGATTGTGGCCCCTTTACGAACGTTTCGGAACTTCATTCCAATTTTAGTTTTGTCGACTAGGTTGTCTTAATGCCGGCGCATGAAACGCAGATGTCAGGGGGGTTCGCGCCAGGGCGCGTGCTTCCGCGCGCCCTGCTTTTGACGCTCGTCTGCTCGACCGTGCTGGCCTGCGAGATACGGCCGGCGGCGGCTTTCGAGATTTTCGGCATCAAGCTTTGGGGCTCGTCCAAGGACGAGGACGCCGACATCGTCGACCCGCTGCGCTACTCGGTGATCATCGACGCCCCGGACGCCGACAAGGATCTGGTCAAGAGGCTGGAAAACGCCTCGGCGCTGAAGAGCGACGAGGACCATCCGGTGTCGGGGTCGCTCGGCCTGATGGCCAAGGCGCGCAGCGACCGGGAACAACTCGTCGCCGCGCTCTATGCCGATGCCCGCTACGAAGGCGTGGTGACGATCACGATCCAGGGCAAGTCGATCGACGAGTTGCCGCCGGATGCCGAGTTCAAGGGGCCGCAGCCGATACCGGTGGTCGTCACAATTGCCGCCGGACCGAAATTCACGCTGGGCAACATCCGGCTGAAGGGTGATGCGGCCGGGTTGGCGGGACCCGATTTCGGGCTGATCGCCGGCGGCGATGCCGGCTCCGGCGCCGTGCTCAAGGCAGAAGCCCTGATCGTGCGGGCGCTGAAGGAAGAGGGCAGGCCGCTTGCCAAGGTGACAGACCGCGAGATCGTCGCCGAGCACGCCAGCTCGACGCTGGACGTGACGCTGACGGTGGCGGCCGGTCCGGTCGCCGGCTATGGCGACACGACAGTCGAGGGCACCGAAAAGGTCGATCGCGACTTCACCGAATACATGACCGGGCTGAAGCGGGGCCAGCAATATTCGCCGCAGGAAATCGACGATGCCCGCGACCGGCTGCTCGGGCTCGAAGTCTTCAACAGCGTGACCATCAAGGAAGGCGACAGCCTCGACGCCAACGGCAACATCCCGATCGACGTCCAGGTGAGCGAGCGCAAGCCGCGCTTCTTCGGCATCGGCGGCACGTTCTCGAATACGGAAGGCCTGGGGCTGGAAGGCTATTGGGGACACCGCAACCTGTTTGGCCAGGCCGAGAAGCTGCGTATCGACGGCTCGATCAGCGGCATCGGCAGCAACAGCATTTCGGCGCTCAACTACAATGCCGGCGTCATGTTCGAAAAGCCGGGCGTGCTTGGGCCGACATCTAAATTCTTCACCGGCATCAAGACGGTGTTCGAACACCCCGATGCCTATGACCACTTCTCGGTCAAGGGCGACGTCGGTGTTTCCTACGACCTCGACAAGACGCAGCGGGTCTCGGCTGAATTCGATCTCGACTATTCGAGGATCACCGACGCTTTCGGCAAGCACACCTACCTGATTGCCAGCGTGCCGTTGCAATATGTCTATGACAGCCGCGACAACAAGCTGAACCCGACCAGAGGGTTCCGTTTCCTCGCCTATGCCGAGCCAAGCCACGACATACTGAACGGCGCGACCTTCCTGAAGCTGAAGGGCGAGGGCTACACCTACCAGTCGCTCGATACGGCAAGCAGGTTCGTGCTCGCGGAGCGCGCCACGCTCGGTTCGATCGTCGGCACGGGCCTGCAGAACGTGCCGGCCGACCGGCGCTTCTATTCCGGCGGCGGCGGCTCGGTGCGCGGCTATTCCTACCAGGGCATCGGCCCGAAGGACATCAACGGCCAGCCGATCGGCGGTCTCTCCTTCTTCGAAACCTCGGTCGAGATGCGCATCGGCGTCACCGACACGATCGGCATCGTTCCGTTCGTCGATGCCGGCACGGTCTCGACCAGATCCTTCCCGGACTTCTCGAACGTTAAGGTCGGCGCCGGCGTCGGTCTGCGTTATATTACGCCGTTCGGGCCGCTGCGCATCGATGCTGCCGTGCCGCTCAACCGCGATCCCGGCGATCCGCATTTCGGCATCTATGCCGGCATCGGCCAGGCGTTCTAACGATGAAGATTTTCTGGCGCATCGTTCGTATCTGTCTCTACACGCTGCTCCTTTTGCTGGTGATGGCGGTCGGCGCGCTTGTCGTGCTTACCGGCACCGAAGGCGGCCGCCAGAATCTCGCCGGCCTGATCTCGAAGATGGCCTCGAGCGAGGACCGCAAGGTGACGGTCAGCGGCATCGAAGGCATTTGGTCAGGTGCGCTCAGGCTCGACCATGTCGTGCTGGAAGACCGCGCCGGCCCCTGGATGGTGGCGCGCAAGGTGGCGCTCGACTGGTCCCCGACCGCGCTGCTCTCCTGGAATTTCAATGCCGATCGCTTTGCCGCCGATCGCATCGAACTGGCGCGGCTGCCGCAGCCGAGCCAGCAGCCACCGCAGGGCGGCTCGACCAGCCTGCCCGTCTCGATCGATGTCAGGGAGATCGACCTGCCGGAGATCGCGCTCGGCCAGGAGCTGGCCGGCAGCGGCATTGCCGAGCTTGCCGCCAAGGGCTCGTTCAAGGCCGATCCGTCGCCGCTGGCGATCGAGAGCGCGCTGTATGTGAGCCGCCATGACGGCAAGCAGGGCAATGTCGACGCCAAAATCCATTTCGCGCCGGCCGACAACAAGCTCGACCTCGATCTGAAGGCATCGGAGCCGGCCGGGGGCATCATCGCCAACCTGCTCAAGCTACCCGACGCGCCGCCCGTCAACATCGTCGTTTCCGGCACTGGGCCGCTCGCCAATTGGAGCGGCATCGGCACCTTCATGGTCGATGGCCGGATCGTCAGCCAATTGACCGGCCGGCATCAGCTGACGGACAAGGGCCACCGCATCGAGGCCGCGGGCGACGGCCAGTTCGAAGGCTTCCTGCCGGAGAAAATAAAGTCGCTGTTTGCCGGCAAGACGAGCTTCGATGTCGCTGGGACAGCGACCACATCGGGTGGAATAGATATCGAGCGCGCCACCATAGAGAGCGATACGGTGCACGGCGCCGCGACCGGCAATGTCGATCCGAAGGGCGCCAGCGACCTGGCCGTCGAGCTCTCCGCCAAGGACAAGCCGGTCACCATCGATGTCGGCAACAGCGCCGTTCCCATCCTGGTTGCGGTCGAAAAGGCCACGGTGCGCGCCTTCGGCGACGGCAAGGCGCCGATGGTCGATATCGGCACGTCCCTTGCCTCCGTCGCCGTCGGCGGCACGCAACTCAACAACGTGACGGCCGCGATCCACTCCGACAGCTTCGACGTCGAGAACCGCAGCGGCCCGGTCAGTGTCAGTCTTGCGGCCGCCGGCCTGAAGACCGACGTGGCGACGCTGGCGCCGCTGGTGACCGGCAAGCTCGCCGCCGATCTTTCCGGCACGATCAGCCGCGAGACGGTGACCATCGACAAAGGCACCTTGCGCAGCGATGCGCTCAATGCCGGGCTGACGGCCGCTGTGTCGCTCGCCGATCTGTCGATGACGCTGAGGATGAATGCCGACGCCGTCTCGAAGGCACTGCCGCCGCAGATCAGCTCGCTGCTCGGCGAGCGGGTGAAGTTCTCGGCGACCGCGACCCGCGATCCGCAGGGCGCGTTCGCCGCCAACTCCCTGGAACTCAGCTCCGGCTCGCTCACCGCCAGCGGCACCGGCAGCATGCAAGGATCGGACATCGAGGCCAGCGTCAAGGGCACGTTGGGCGATGTCTCGCCGCTGTCGTCACTCGCCGGCACGCCGCTTGCCGGCGGGGTCAATTTCGCGCTGACGGCCACCGGTCCGCGCCTGGCGCCGGATTTCTCCGTTTCGGCCGACAGCGCCAGCCTGACGGCGGCCGGCCGCACGGTGAAGGACATCAAGCTTTCGGCCAAAGGCAAGGCCGACATCGCCAATCCGTCGGCCGACGTCTCGCTGACCGGCAGCGCCGAGGGGCAGGCGCTCGACATTGGGGCGTCGCTGGTGACGGCCGACGGCAAGCGCTCAATCAAGGGCCTCAGCCTGGCGCTCGGCGACAACAAGGTTTCGGGCGATCTTGCGCTCGACGATCAATACCTGCCGCTCGGCACTCTGACGCTTGCCGTGCCTGACATCGGACCGCTCGCGGCGCTCGGCAACCAGAGCGCCACCGGCGACATCAACGGCACGATCGCCTTCGCCAAGGACGGCGAGGCCCCGACCGTCACCATCAATGCGGCCAGCTCCTCGATCGCGCGGGGTGAGCTGGCGGCAAAGACGATCACCGTCAACGCGCTGATCGCCAACTATCTGAAAGGCCCGGCGATCTCCGGCACGATCAAGGCCGACAGCGTGACCTCCGGCTCCACCGTGGTCAGCAACATCGGCATCGATTTGAAGCGCGATGGCGACTGGACCGATTTTTCAGGCGGCGCCACGGTGTCGGGAATTCCGGCGACAGCCACCGGACGCGTGAAGATCGCCAATGGCACCACAAGCGTGGAACTCGCTTCCGGCGAGGCGACGGTGCGCGGCATCAAGGCGGCGATCACCGAGCCCTCCAGCCTCTCCGTCGCCAATGGCGTAACCACGGTCGAGAAGCTCGTCCTTAATCTTGGCGGCGGGTCGGCGACGGTTTCCGGCAGCGCCGGTCAGATCCTCGACCTGACGGCCAGCCTCGCCAACCTGCCGGCGGCGCTCGCCAATGATTTCGTGCCTGGCCTCGATGCCGCCGGTTTGCTCAACGGCACGGCGCAAGTCACGGGCGCTTCCACCAGCCCAGAGGTCCGATTCAACGCACGGCTCGCCGGCGCCGAGACCAGCCAGACTCGGCAAGCAGGGCTCGGGCGGCTCAATCTCGATGCGGCGGGCAGCGCCTCGGCGGCAAGCGGCCTCGTCATCGAGCACGCGACGCTTTCCGGCGACAAGATGTCGGGCAAGGCGGCCGGCACCATCAATCCGAACGGCGCCAGCGATTTCTCGGCCGACCTCGCCTCCAACGGGCCGAGCCTGCCGCTCAAATTCGGCACGCCTCAGAGCCCCGTCGATCTCGAATTGCAGTCCATCTCGGTGAAAGCCGCGGGGCAGGGCACCGCGCCACGGCTCGACATCTCCGCGACGCTGCCTTCCGCCACGGCCAATCATGTGAAAGTCGAAGGCCTGGCGCTGGCGCTCCAGTCCGACGGCTTCGACGTCAAGGCGAGGACCGGCCCGATCTCCGGGACGGTCGCGGCCGACAAGATTGATCTCGACAATCCGACCGTCGCGCCGCTGGTCGCCGGCAAGGTTACGGCCAAGGTCGTCGGCAACCTCGCTGTCGACGCCATCACCATCGCCAGCGGTTCGGCGACGACCGGCGCGGTGGACGGCGCCTTCAACGGCCGTGTGTCGTTCGCCGACGGCTCCGTCGATTTCACGGTCAAGGCGGATGTGCTCTCGGCGGCACTGCCGGCCGGGGTGCGCGGTGTGCTCGCCGAACGCACCCAACTCAGCGCCACGACGCAACGCGACGCCAAGGGCAATGTCAGCCTCGGTCCGGTCAAGGTAGTCTCGGGCGCGTTCACCGCCGACGGCCAGGCCAGCATTGCCGACAACAAGCTCAGTGCCGCCGTCAAGGGCGCGTTGGCCGACATTTCGCTGCTGTCGAAGGATGCCAAGGGCGCCATCACTTTCACACTTGATGCGCAAGGCGCGCCGACAGCGCCGGACCTGTCGCTTAATGTGAACAGCGACCGGCTTTCGGTTGCGGAGCGCGAGATCACCGGGCTGAAGCTGACTGCTACCGGCAAGGCCGATGCCGCCAATCCGGCAGCCAATGTGCAGCTCACCGGCAATGTCGCCGGCCAGCCGCTGCAGGGCAACGCCGTGCTCGCCACGACCAATGGCAGCCGCGCGATCAACGGGCTCTTGCTGTCGCTCGGCCCGAACAAGATTTCAGGCGATCTTACGCTGGACGATGCCTTCGTGCCGGTCGGCACGGTTTCGCTCGACCTGCCCGATATCGGGCCGCTCGCCGCGCTGGCGCTGGAAAAGGCCGAGGGAAATGTGCGCGGCACGATCGCTTTCTCCAAGGCCGCCAACGGGCCCAACGTCGCGGTCAAGGCGAACACCTCGGCCATCAAGCGCGGCGATCTCTCCGCCAGGAATGTCGCGATCGACGCGCAGATCGCGAACTACATGGCGGCACCCGTCATCGCCGGCACGGTGCACGCCGAGAGCGTCACTTCCGGCGGCACCGCCATTACCGGCATCGATGTCGATCTCAAGCGCGACGGCGACTGGACCGGCTTTTCGGGCGGCGCGACCGTGAAGAACATCCCGGCCAAGGCGGCCGGCCGCGTGAAGGCGGCGAACGGCACGACGACTATCGAACTGGCGTCAGGCCAGGCGACCGTGCAAGGCATCAAGACTGCGATCGCGCAGGCCTCGACCGTAACCATTGCCAATGGCGTGACAACGCTCGACCGGCTGGTGCTCAATCTTGGCGGCGGTACGGCAACGGTGACGGGCAAGGTCGCGCAGGCGCTCGACATCAACGCCAATCTGGCCAGGGTGCCGATCTCGCTTGCCAACAGTTTCTCGCCGGGCCTCGATGGGGCCGGGTCGATCTCCGGCACGGTCAAGGTGACCGGCGCGCCGGCGAGCCCGTCCGTCGCCTTCAACATCGATGCCTCCGGCGTGCAGACATCGCAGACGCGTGGCGCCGGGCTCGGCGGCATGAATGTCTCGTCATCGGGAACATTTGCCGGCAACAAGCTCGCCTTCGATGCCAACATCAGCGACGGCGCCGGGCTCGGCCTCAAGGGCGGCGGTACGGTGACGACGGCGGGCACACCCACGCTGGCGCTCGATTTCAACGGCAAGGTGCCGTTTTCCTTCCTTGCCGCCAAGCTGGCGGCGCAAGGTCTGGCGCTCAACGGCACCGCCAATGTCGACGTGCAGGTGCGCGGTCCCGCATCATCGCCCGTGATCAGTGGCAAAGTCACAACTTCGGGCGCGCGACTTATCGATGCGCGTTCCGGGCTTGCCGTCAACGACATCGCGGCCGACATTTCGATCGACGGCGGTGTCGCCAGGATCAACCGCCTTACCGGCACGCTATCGACGCGCGGCAGCCTGTCGGCAAGCGGCACTGTCGGTATCGTTCCGGCGCAGGGCTTCCCGGCCGACCTTTCGGTCAAGCTCACCAATGGCCGCTACACGGATGGCAAGGTGGTGACCGCCAATCTCGACGGCGACCTGACGATCAAGGGTTCGCTCGCGTCGGCGCCCGTGATAGCCGGCACGATCAACCTGGCCAAGACGGTGATCACTGTTCCGGAGAAGCTGCCGGGGTCGCTTTCGGCGTTGGACGTGAAGCACAAGAATGCGCCGGCAGCCGTGCGGGCGCAGGATAAGGCGTTGCGTCCGCCGACATCCGGCGGCGGCAAGGGCGGCAGCGGCTTCCTCCTCGACGTGACGGTCAACGCGCCGAACCAGATATTCATTCAGGGCAGGGGCCTCGATGCCGAACTCGGCGGCTCGCTTAAGCTCAGCGGCCCCGCGTCGTCGCCGCAAGCGGTGGGCACTTTCACCCTGCAGCGAGGGCGGCTGACGATCCTTGCCAAGCGGCTGACCTTCACCGAGGGCACGGTCGGGTTCCAGGGCTCGCTGGTGCCCTACCTCAACATGACGGCGACCACCACGACCAGCAGCGCCACCGTCACGATCGTGGTTTCGGGCGAGGCGACCAATCCGAAGTTCACTTTCTCCTCCGTGCCGGCGCTGCCGGAAGACGAGGTGCTGGCACAGCTTATCTTCGGCCGCTCGATGTCGAATCTGTCGCCGCTGCAGATCGCCCAGCTTGCGGACGCGGCCGCGCAACTGGCCGGGGCCGGCGGCGCGACCTCGCTACTCGACAATCTACGCAATGCGATTGGCATCGACGATCTCGACGTGACGACGGACGAGAAGGGCGGCACGGCGGTCTCGGCTGGGAAGTACCTCAACGACCGCACCTATGTGACGATCCAGAAGGGCGACAAACCAGGCTCCGGCAAGGCGACGATCGACCTCAATGTCGGGCGCGGCGTGAAGCTGCGCGGCGAGGCCAACGACGCCGGCGAAGCGAAGGGCGGCGTCTTTTACGAACGCGAATATTGAGGCTGCGACGCCCCTTCCGCGGCCTGCCGAACAGGTTCCTCGCCGCGGAGGCGGGGTGCCTATCCATGTAAAATGTATTGATTTAATCGCCCGCGGCGATTTTTTGGGAAATCCGCGTCGCGCTAACAAATTTGCGCCAAGACTGTCGCTATCGCGCGAACCGGGTTGCACTCAAAGATGCACATTCCCTACCATGTTCCTACTCCACACCGTCTTTTGACAACGCGGTCTGGATGCGGAATGTTAAAAGGCAGAAAGCCAACAATGGGAGTAAGTCATGGCAATCTATAAAAGCAATGGTGACCGTGTTCCGGATCACATCCTGGCAATGGCCGAAGAAGCCAAGACCGGCACGGTGGACCGCCGCGAATTCCTGGCGCTCGCAAGCGTCTTCGGCGCATCGACGGCAATGGCCTATGGCCTGCTCGGCCTCGCCGCTCCGACCCCGGCCAGAGCCGAGGACGTGCAGGGCAAGAAGGGCGGCGTGCTCAAGGTCGCGATGTCGGTCAAGGATCCCAAGGACCCGCGCACCGCAGACTGGTCCGAAATCGCCAATGCCGAGCGTCAGGCGCTCGAACCGCTGGTGAAGTACACGAAGGATTACACCTTTGCGCCGTACCTCCTGGCAAGCTGGGACATCAATGACGACGCCACCGAATACACGCTCCACGTGCGGCCGGGCGTCGAATGGAACAATGGCGACAAGTTCACCGCCGACGACGTGATCTACAATTTCACCCGCTGGGCCGACAAGTCAGCGGAAGGCAACTCGATGCCCGGTCGCCTGGGCAGCCTCGTCGACGATACGACCAAGAAGCTGCGCGAGGGTTCCGTCGTCAAGGTCGACGACATGACTGTCAAGCTCAAGCTGACCAAGCCCGACATCGCCATCATCCCGAACCTGTGCGACTATCCCGGCCTGGTCGTCCACAAGACCTTCGATGAGAAGGGCGCGAACTTCAAGAACTGCCCGATCGGCACCGGTCCGTTCGAGCTCGTCTCTTACGACGTCGGCCAGAAGGTGGTCTACAAGCGCCGCGAGACCGGCAAGTGGTGGCAGGGCGAAGCCTTCCTCGACGGCGTCGAGTTCATCGACTACGGCACCGATCCGGCCGCGACCGTCTCGGCCTTCGAATCCGGCGAGGTGCACACCAACCACGAAACGACCGCCGACTACGTCAAGATCATCGCGGATGTCGGCGCTCCGCCGTCGGAAGTGGTGACCGCGGCCACCGTGGTGTCGCGCTTCAATGTCACCCACAAGCCTTATGACGACCAGAAGGTTCGTCAGGCAATGTTGCTTGCCGTCGACAACGCCACCGTGCTGCAGCTCGGCTACGGCAATGCCGGCACGCCGGCCGAAAACCACCATGTCGCGCCGATCCATCCGGAATATGTCAAGCTGCCGGAGGTCAAGCGCGACATCGCCAAGGCCAAGCAGATGCTGACGGAAGCCGGCGCGATCGACTTCGAACACGAGCTGATCAGCAACGACGAGGACTATCACAAGAACACCACGGACGCGATCGCCGCCCAGCTGCGCGAGGCCGGCATCAAGGTGAAGCGCACCGTGCTGCCGAGCTCGACCTTCTGGAACGACTGGACGAAGTATCCCTTCTCGGAAACCAACTGGAACATGCGCCCGCTCGGCATCCAGGTGATCGCCATCGCTTACCGCTCCGGCGAAGCGTGGAACGAGACGGCCTATGCCAATCCGGACTTCGACAAGAAGGTGAATGAGGCGCTCGGCATCGCCGATGCGGAGAAGCGCAAGGTCGTGATGAAGGATATCGAGCAGACTCTACAGGATTCCGGCATCATCATCCAGCCTTACTGGCGCAAGCTCTACATCAACATCAAGCCCGAGGTGAAGAACCACTCGATGCACCCCACCTACGAGCACGACTTCGGCAAGGTCTGGCTCGATCAGGCGTGATCCATGGCGCGATGAATACGAGGGGCTGCAGCCCCTCGTATTTGCAGCTTCGTCGCCGTTGCATATGCTGCATCGGTGGCGGGGCGTCATTGGCTTTTCGAAACAGGGTTGACCGTATCTGACCCCAACCCGGCCGGCAGGGGGGCATAATGTTCTCATTCATCGCCAGACGCATCGGCACCATTCTGCTCACGATGCTATGCCTGACGCTGGTCGTTTTCTTCCTCGTCAATCTCGAACCCAATCTGAAGAAGCTGGCGATCAGCCAGACCGAGATGCATACGCCCGCCGACCAGCTTGAAAGCTGGCTGGTCAATCATGGCTACCGGCAGAACTTCTTCCTTCGCTACGGCCAGTGGCTGGGCGTCCTGCCCAAGCACCCGATCACCGATCCGGCGACGGGCAAGACGACGCAACGCTTCTCCTTCTGCAATGACCCGACCGAGCCGACGTTCTCCGGGGTGCTGCAGGGCGATTTCGGCTGCTCGACCAAGTTCAAGACGACGGTCGCGGCCAAGCTGTTCCCTGCCCTCGGCGCCACGGGACTGCTCATGTTCTGGGTGCTGGCGGTCATGGTGCCGATCTCGCTGCTGATCGGCATCCTGGCCGGCATGCGCGAAGGCTCGCGCACGGACCGTGTGCTGTCGGTCGCCTCGATCGCCTCGACGGCGACGCCAGAATATGTGTCGGGCGTCATCTTCACCGTCATCTTCGCATCCTGGCTCGGCTGGCTGAACGGCTCCGCGGCCTCGGCCAGCCAGGGCATCACCTTCTACAATTTCACGCTGCCGGTGATCACGCTGGCCATCTACGGCATCGGCTACATTGCGCGCATGACGCGCGCCTCGATGGTCGAGGTGATGACGCAGCAATATATCCGCACCGCCCGGCTCAAGGGCCTGTCCTTCGGCAGCGTCGTGATCAAGCATGCGTTGCGCAACGCGCTCATCGCGCCTTTCACCGTCATCATGCTGCAGTTCCCGTGGCTGCTCACCGGCGTCGTCATCGTCGAGGTGATGTTCCGCTACCAGGGTTTTGGCTACACGCTGGTCGAAGCCGCCGGCAACAACGACATCGACCTTCTGCTCGGCTGTTCGCTGGTCTCGGTGTTCATCGTTTTGATCACGCAGCTCATCTCCGATGTCGGCTACGCGTTCCTCAATCCGCGCATCAGGGTTCAATAGGGGACAGGGCCGATGCAGATCGAGTATATCAGCGCCTTCGACGTCGTCATCGGCGTGCTCTGGCGCTTCTGGCCGGTATGGGTCGCGCTCATCCTGGTGATGGGCGCGAGCTTTTCCTACAAGAAGCGGCTGGGCCTCTACGGCCAGCTCTTCGACAGCGGCGTCGGCATTGCCGGCGTGTTCATCTGCCTGTTCTGGCTCTTTACCGCGATCTTCGCCTCGACCATCTCGCCCTTCGATCCGCTGGCGCAGGTCTCGGTTATGAAGGATACGCTGCCCGGCGCGATCGAGCCGACGTCGAAGCTCATCTACTATTTCGGCGGCGACAAGCTTGCCCGCGACGTGTTCTCGCGCATGGTCTATGGCAGCCAGATCGTACTGATCATCGCGCCGGCCGCCACCGGCTTCGCGCTGATGGTCGGCATCACGCTCGGCCTGCCGGCCGGTTACTATGGCGGCAAGATCGACACGTTGCTGTCGTTCCTCGCCAATCTTGTGCTAGCCTTCCCGGTGATCCTGTTGTTCTACCTGCTGGTGACGCCGGGCATCATGGACACGCCGATCCCCTATGCGATGGCGGGATTGTTCTTCCTGTTCCCGATCATCTTCTTCAGCGTCCTGTTCTGGACGCGCTACAAGAACCGGCCGGACCGGCTCTATATCCTGCTCGGCATCACGCTCGTCGTCGGCGGCTGGGTCTACGCGGGCCTCGTCTTCGACAAGGACCCGCTCAAGATCGTCCACATCGATCCCAACCAGCTCAACATCTTCGTGGCGGTGGTGTTCGCCTCCAGTCCCGGCGTGTTCCGCATCGTGCGCGGGCTCACAATGGACATCAAGACGCGCGACTATGTGGCGGCGGCGCAGACACGCGGTGAATCGCCCTGGTACATCATGCTGTGGGAAATCCTGCCCAATGCGCGCGGTCCGCTGATCGTCGATGCCTGCCTGCGCATCGGCTACACGACGATCCTGCTTGGAACGCTCGGCTATTTCGGTCTGGGCCTCGCGCCGGAAAGCCCCGACTGGGGCACCGCGATCAAGGATGCAAGCCGGCTATTGCGCTCCTTCATCCACCCGGCGCTGCCTCCGACGATCGCGCTGATGTCGTTCGTGCTGGGGCTGAACCTTTTGGCGGATTCGCTGCGCGAACAGTCGATGAAGGATTGATGGCGGGGCCATGGGCCCTACTTGCCCAGAGCATGATCCCGGAAAGTGGCATCCGGTTTTCGGACAAGATCTTGCTCAAACGAAGAACCAAGGATTGGAGCGACCCATGAACGAGGCAGTTCGAGATCCAGCCAAGGCGAGCGGTCAGCCGATCATCGAGATCGAGAACCTCTCGATCTCCTTCTTCACCCGCAAGGGCGAGATTCCGGCCGTGATGGATTTTTCCTGCACGGTCATGCCGGGCGAGGCGATGGGCATCGTCGGCGAGTCCGGTTGCGGCAAGTCGACCGTGTCGCTCGGCATCATGCGCGACCTCTCCAACATCGGAAAGATCGTTGGCGGCAAGATCAAGTTCCAGGGCAAGGATATGGGCGAGCTCTCGCAAGAGGAGCTTCGCGCCATCCGCGGCAACAAGATCGCCATGATCTACCAGGAGCCGATGGCGAGCCTCAACCCGGCGATGAAGATCGGCCAGCAATTAATGGAAGTGCCGCTGATCCACGACAAGGTGTCGAAGGAAGAGGCTTATAAGCGCGCGCTCGAGATGGTGCGGGCGGTGAAGCTGCCCGATCCGGAGCGCATGATGCGCTCCTATCCGCACCAGCTGTCGGGCGGCCAGCAGCAGCGCATCGTCATCGCCATGGCGCTGCTGTCTAAGCCGGCGCTGCTGTTGCTCGATGAACCGACCACCGCGCTCGACGTCACCGTCGAGGCCGGCATCGTCGAGTTGGTCAAGGGGCTCGGCGAGAAGTTCGGCACCTCTATGATCTTCGTGTCGCACAATCTCGGCCTCATCCTCGAGACCTGCGACAAGATCACGGTGATGTATTCGGGCGAGGCGGTGGAGACCGGCAAGATCGAGGACGTGTTCGATCGGATGCGTCATCCCTACACACAAGGGCTGTTTCGCTCGATCCCGCTGCCCGGCGCCGACAAGAATTCACGGCCGCTGATCTCCATTCCCGGTCAGTTGCCGCTGCCGCACGAGCGGCCGAAGGGCTGCAATTTCGGGCCGCGCTGCCACCATTTCGTCGAGGGCGTCTGCAACGCAGCGGAAATCCCGATGGTGCCTGTCGAAGGGCACGAGGGCCATTTCTCGCGCTGCGTGCGCTTCAACGAGATCGACTGGGAGGCGCTGCCGCCGGGCGCCAAGAAGGTCAACGAAAAGGTCGAGCCCGGCGCGCCGGTGCTCAAGATCGACAATCTCAAGAAATACTACAAGGTCGGCGGCAGCGAGGTATTCGGCTCCAGCGAGGGCCGCGTCGTCAAGGCCAACGAGACGATTTCCTTCACCGCGCGCGAATCCGAGACGGTCGCGATCGTCGGCGAATCGGGTTGCGGGAAGTCGACGCTGGCCAAGGTGCTGCTCGGCCTGGAGACGGCCAGCTCGGGCACTGTGACGCTCGGCAACAAGCAGATTCAGTCGACCGGTATCGAGCGCCGCAATGTCGAGACCGTGTCATCGATCCAGATGGTGTTCCAGAACCCGTTCGATACGCTCAATCCCAGCCACACGGTCGGCTCGCAGATCATCCGCACCCTGGAGAAGTTCAAGGTCGGCAAGAATGTCGCCGAGCGGCGCAAGCGCATGCTGGAACTGCTCGACCTGGTCAAGCTGCCGAGGGCTTTCGAGACCCGCAAACCGCGGCAGCTCTCGGGCGGACAGAAGCAGCGCATCGGCGTGGCGCGCGCCTTCGCCGGCGATGCCAAGGTGGTGGTGGCCGACGAGCCGGTCTCGGCGCTCGACGTCTCGGTGCAGGCGGCGGTTACCGAGCTGTTGATGGACATCCAGCGCAAGAACAAGACGACGATGCTGTTCATCAGCCACGATCTGTCGGTGGTGCGCTACATCGCCGACCGCGTCGTCGTCATGTATCTCGGCTACATCGTCGAGCAGGGCACGACCGACCAGATATTCTCGCCGCCCTACCACCCCTATACCGAGGCGTTGCTGTCGGCGATCCCGATCGCCGACACCAGCGTGGTCAAGAAGCACATCGTGCTGGAAGGCGACATTCCCTCGGCAATGAACCCGCCGACCGGCTGCCCGTTCCAGACGCGCTGCGGCTACAAGAAGCTGGTGCCGGACAATCTGTGCGAGACGAAGGTGCCGCCGGTGAAGAATCTCGGCGACGGCCACATGAGTCTGTGCTGGCTTTCGGACGACGTGCTGGCGAGGATGGAGCCGGTCATCAAGTTCGACAAGGAACATGCCGCGCATGAAGGCGTGCCGGACGATGCGCCGCATGGCGAAGGCCCGGGATTTGCCGGCCCGCCGCCGAAGCGTCCGAGGGGCAAGAAGCCGAACTAAGCTATCGGCGCCGGTTTCAATCCGACGCTGCCGTCAATTTCCGCATTGCTGCAGCTGCGCTGCGTAGTCACGGGCCATCTTGTCGGTTGCGCGGGCATAGCTCTGCACACCGGCATCGCCGCGATTGCCGCGACCATAGGCGGTCCAGCCGAGATAATAGGCTAGGTAGAGATTATAGGTGTCGTTGCGGGCGACGCCGAAGGTGTCGGCGGTTTTGGAATGGTACCAGCCGACGAAATCGACGGCATCGGCGAATTTGGTTCGCCGCGCCGCCCAGTTGCCGGTCTCGTTCTGATATTGCGACCAGGTGCCGTCGAGCGCCTGCGAGAAGCCGGTCGCCGAGGAGATATGCGTCCACGGGATGAAGCCGAGCAGCTTGGTGCGCGGCGGGCGGGCATTGCTCTTGAAGCCGGATTCCTTGCGCACCGTCGCCATCAGCACGGGAACGGGAATGCCGTATTTCTGCTCGGTTCGCTCGGCGGCGGACTGCCAGTTGTCGAACCAGCCGTCATTCTGGTCGAAGACGGCACAGACATTGTTGATGTGGCTGGGCGCCGTCGCGCAGGCCGAAAGCGCCAGCAGCACAGACACAGCGACAATTTTAGTAAAACTCGACCTATACATTGGAAGACGAATAGGCCGAAATCATAAAGGGAGTGTTGCGCGGTTCCTTAACGCCGGCGCGGAAGGCCCGAAAAAACGAGTATCGATATTACGACTTCTTATGTCGCTATCCTTTCTGTCTGGTTTGAAAAATGCCGCCTTGGCTAAAATCACGCCGGCAAATGGCGAATTCCTGACAGCTCAGACAACGAGCCGGCGTTCTGATGCACGTATGACCGAGCCAAGACGCAAGCGCGGCGCCGAGCGCACCAGCAATCGCGGGCCAGCCGCCATCCCGCAACTACCTCTGCGACGGGTGGAGAATCCTTACCCGCCGATGGCGCTGCTGTCGGCCGACCAGATCGAAGCCATCCACCAGGCATCGATGCATATCCTGGAAAACTTCGGCATCGAGGTGATGAACGCGCGGGCACTGTCGCTGTTCGAGCGCGCCGGCGCCAACGTCGACCACGGCTCGATGAACGTGCGCGTCGATCGCGGCATGGTCGAGGAAGCGCTGAGGATGACGCGCTCTACCTATACGCTGAGGCCCCGCAATCCGGCACATGCCATCCATCTCGGCGGCAGCACCATCAACTTCACACTGGTGGCAGGACCGCCCAATGTGCACGACATGGAGCGCGGCCGCCGCGCCGGCAACCTCGCCGACTACTCGGACCTCGTGCGGCTGGCGCAGCATTTCAACTGCATCCACATGCTCGGCAACCAGGTCTGCGCGCCGATCGAGCTGCCGGCGAACACCAGGCATATGGACACCTACTTCGCCAATCTGACGCTGACCGACAAATGCTTCCACGTTTCGGCGATTGGCAGGGGCAGGGCGCTGGACGGCATCGAGATGATGGCGATCTCGCGCGGGCTGACGCTCGACGAGATGCGCGATGATCCCGGCGTCACCACCATCATCTCGGTCAACTCGCCGCGCCGCTTCGACGAGATGATGGCGGAAGGGCTTATGACGATGGCCGAGTTCGGCCAGTCGGTGGCGGTGACGCCGTTCACGCTGATGGGAGCGATGAGCCCGGTGACGCTTGCCGGGGCGCTGGCGCAGCAGAATGCCGAAGCGCTGTTCGGCGTCGTGCTGACGCAACTGGTGCGGCCAGGCGCGCCGGTGATGTATGGCGCCTTCACCTCCAATGTCGACATGAAGTCGGGCGCACCGGCCTTCGGCACGCCGGAAAACACCAAGGCCAATATCGCCTCGGGGCAGTTGGCGCGGCGCTATAAATTGCCGTATCGCACGACGCCGGGCTCGGCTTCCAATGCCGCCGATGCGCAAGGCGCCTACGAGACGCTGATGGCCTTGTGGGGCGCGGTGCTCGGCCACGGCAATCTCGTCTACCATGCCGCCGGCTGGCAGGAAGGTGGGCTGACGGCGTCGTTCGAAAAGTTCATCATCGACGTCGAGATGATCCAGCACATGATGGAATTCCTGCGGCCGATCGTGGTCGATGAGAGCGAGCTTGCCGTGGAGGCGCTGGGTGCGGTGCCGACCGGCGGCCATTTCTTTGGCGAGCCGCATACGCTGGAGCGCTATGCCACCGCGTTCTACCAGCCCATGCTTTCCAATTGGCAGAATTACGAAGCCTGGCAGGAAGCCGGCGCGCTCGACACGACCGCGCGCGCGACGCGGCTTTGGAAGAAAGCGCTGGAGGAGTATGTCCAGCCGGTCATGGATCCCGCCGTGCGCGAGGCGCTCGAAGCCTATATGGCGCGCCGCAAGGAAGCGATCGGGCAGGGCGATCCGTGAGTTCCTTGGGGCTGCCTTTCTGATTCAATTCATCATCCCAACTCACTGAATTAACGAGAAGAAACTCATGAAGTCGCATGCAAAGGTCGTGGTCATCGGCGGTGGCGTCGTCGGATGCTCGGTGCTGTTCCATCTTGCCCGGCACGGCTGGACCGACGTCGTGCTTCTGGAGCGCGATGAGCTGACCTCCGGGTCGACCTGGCATGCGGCGGGCGGCATGCACACCATCAATGGCGACCCCAACGTCGCCAAGCTGCAGAAGTACACGATCAACCTCTACAAGGAGATCGAGGAGCTTTCGGGACAGGCGACTGGCGTGCACCTCACCGGCGGCGTGCTTCTGGCCGCGACCGAGGCGCGGCTCGACTGGCTACGCGGCGTCGTTTCGAAGGGCCGCTACCTCGGCATCGACCTCGAAGTCATCTCGGCGAAGGAGGCGGCCGAACTGATGCCGCTCATCGATCCGAAGCAATTCGTCGGCGCGGTGCGCAACAAGGAAGACGGCCATCTCGACCCGTCCGGCGTGACGCATGCTTACGCCAAGGCCGCGCGCAAGCTGGGCGCCGAGGTCGAACGCTTCACCAAGGTCGAGGATATCGTGCGCCGGCCGGACGGCCTGTGGCGCGTCATCACCAACAAGGGCGAGGTGGTGAGCGAGCATGTCGTCAATGCCGGCGGGCTGTGGGCCCGCGAGGTCGGCCGCATGGTCGGGCTCGAGCTGCCGGTCTTGGCCATGGAGCACATGTACCTGATCACCGAGGATATGCCGGAGGTCGCCGACTGGAACAAGAAGACCGGCACGGAGATCATCCACGCCGTCGATTTCGACGGCGAGCTGTATCTCCGCCAAGAACGCGGCGGCATGCTGATGGGCACCTACGAGAAGGCCAACAAGGTGTGGTCCGAATTCTCCACACCGTGGAATTTCGGCCACGAGCTGCTGGAGCCCGACATCGACCGCATCGCGCCGTCGTTGGAAGTCGGCTTCCGTCATTTCCCCGCCTTCCAGAAGACCGGCATCAAGCAGATCATCAACGGCCCCTTCACTTTCGCGCCCGACGGCAATCCGCTGGTCGGCCCGGTACGCGGCCTGCCGGGCTTCTGGGTCGCCTGCGGCGTCATGGCGGGCTTCAGCCAGGGTGGCGGCGTCGGCCTGGCGCTCTCCAACTGGATGATCGAGGGCGACCCCGGCGCCGACATCTGGGCGATGGACGTGGCGCGCTATGGCGACTGGGCGACGATGGCCTATACCAATGCCAAGGTACGCGAGAACTATTCGCGCCGCTTCTCGATCCGTTTCCCGAACGAGGAACTGCCGGCCGGGCGTCCGCTGAAGACGACGCCGATCTACGACACGCTGTCGGCCAAGGGCGCGCAATGGGGCGTGTCCTACGGGCTCGAAGTGCCGCTCTGGTATGCGCCGGAAGGGGTCAGGGACGAGTTCTCGTGGCGACGTTCGACCGATTTCGAACATGTCAGCAAGGAGGTCGCGACCGTACGCAACGGTGTCGGCCTGTCGGAGATTTCGAACTTCGCCAAATACAGGGTGACGGGAGATGGTGCGGCCGCCTGGCTCGACCGGATGCTTGCCTGCAAGCTGCCCAAGCTCGGGCGCATGACGCTGGCGCCGATGCTGAAGGACGACGGCAAGCTGATCGGCGATTTCACGCTTGCCAACATCGACCGCAGCGAGTGGTTCATCGCCGGCTCCGGCATCGCCGAGCAATACCATATGCGCTGGTTCGAAGCGTATCTGCCGAGCGACGGTTCGGTGCATATCGAGGCGCTGGGGCACAAGCTCACGGGTCTCGCCATCGCCGGACCGAAGGCGAGGGACGTTCTGTCCAAGGTCACCCGCGCCGACGTTTCCAACGCGGCGTTTCCGTTCATGGCGGTGGCCAGGATGGATATCGGCATGGCGCCGTGCCTCGTCGGTCGCGTCAGCTATACCGGCGATCTCGGCTACGAGGTCTGGGTGGCGCCGGAATATCAGCGCGCCGCCTATCAGGCGCTGATCGCAGCAGGTGAGGAATTCGGCGTCGGCTTGTTCGGCTCGCGCGCCCTCAATGCGTTGAGACTTGAAAAGAACTACGGCTCATGGGCGCGCGAATACCGGCCGATCTATGGGCCGCTAGAGGCCGGGCTCGACCGCTTCGTCGCGTATGGCAAGGACGCCGATTTCATCGGCAAGGAAGCGGCGCTTGCCGAGCGCAGAGAGGGCGGCAAGCTTCGGCTGCGCGCCTTCATCGTCGAGGCAGACGATGCCGATGTGATCGGCGACGAGGCAATCTGGCATGACGGCGTCGTGCGTGGCTGGGTCACATCCGGCGGCTATGCTCATCATTCGAAGAAGTCGGTGGCGCTGGGATATGTGCCGAAGGACATCGCGGACAAGCCGGACGGTTTCGAGATCGAGATCCTCGGCAAGCGCCATGCGGCGCGCATTCAGGCGACACCGCTGTTCGACGCCAATTTCGAGCGGATGCGCGCCTGAAGCGCCGCGGCTTCGCCGATGCGCTTCAGATTCTTGATTTGTGCATGTCGTTATCCCAAAACCACTGAGCACTTTTGGGCGACATGCACTGTTGCGCATCCTTGTCAGCTTCTGCGGTTGTCCAGCGCGAAGGCGCCGGCACCGGCGAAGATCAGATAGAGGAAGATGAAGCAGAAGGAGATTGCCGAGTCGCCGCCATTGTTGACGGGGAAGAAATCGCGCGGGAAATGCGCCATGAAATAGGCGATTGCCATTTCTCCGGCCAGAAGGAACGCAACCGGGCGGGTGAAAAGGCCAAGCGCCAGCAAAATGCCGCCGGCGAATTCGAGAATGCCTGCAGCCGTCGTCAGTCCGGTGAGGACGTGCGGCTCGGCACTGACCGGGAAGTTGAACAGCTTCTGCGAGCCATGTTCGATGAACTGCGAGGCGGTCATGATGCGCAGCACGCCCAGCGCCTGCGGCCGGTACTGAGCAAGGCGTTCGAAAAGCTTCATGTAAAACTCCATTTTACCCCCGGTCGGCCATAAATTACCGCCCCGCAACGGACCATTCACTTCCCATGGCCTGCCATCAACAATCGGTGAGTGGAAATGGTCAGTCCACATTTCTTCTCGCATTGGTTGCATTTATATCGCTATGGTTGTATAGATGTATTGTCGATTCACCAAACCATGCGAGTTCCGGTGCCATGAAAAAAGTCGCCATCAGCCTATTCGCAATCCTCGCAGGCACGAGCTTCGCCATGGCCGGCGATGCCGGTTGCGATGCCTTCAAATGGCCGGTCACGCGCGAGCAGTCCCTGTTTCCGGCGGCGCCTGCCGCGCAGTCCGGCGCCACGCTCGCTGTCGGGCAAGCGGTGGATTTCTCCCTGGCGGCGGTGGACACGATCAGCTTTGACGTGCCGCCGGGCCGCGCACCGGCATCCGGAACGTTCGGCGCAAAGGCAAGCGTGCTCGTACCACCTGAAGGCGAGCTCCAGTTCAGCCTGTCCGATGAGGCCTGGATCGATGTCGTCCAGGACGGCCATGTCGTGAAGCCGGCGGGTTTCAGCGGCGTGAAGACCTGCCCGGGAATTCGCAAGAGCGTGCGCTTCAAGCTCGCCGGCGGCGCGGCCATCATCCAGCTCAGCGGTGCGAAAAAGGCCGATCTGAAAGTGGCGGTGCTGACGCCGGAGTGATCCGGCGCCAGCCGATCGGCTAGAGCAATTCCAGGAAAAGTGTGAGCGGTTTTCCGTGCGGAATTGCGTCAAAACAAAGAGATAGAGCGGTTCGCCGTTTGCGTGAAACGGTGAGCGCTCCAGGCGCCGCTACCTCACCGGGGCGAGCAATGCGAAATGCGCGCCTTGCGGGTCCTGGCATTGGACGATCCACTGCGCGCTGGGCACCTCCATCGGTCCCATCAGCACCTTGCCGCCGTTGTCGGTGACACGCTTGGCGGCAGCGTCGATGGCATCGACATTGAAATAGAACTGCCAGACCGGAACCGGGATCTGCGGCGGCTTGTTCATAATGCCGCCGCCGGATTCGGGACCGGCGCCGAATGTCTGGTAGATGCCCATTTCGCCCATGTCGAACTGGCCGGCGCTCTCCCAGCCGAACTGGCTGGAATAAAAGTCGAAGGCTGCTTTCCAGTCCGAGGTGTAAAGTTCGTGCCAGCCGACATGGCCAAGCGTGGTCGCCGGCACCGGCGGCTGCTCGGGCTGGTTGGGCTGCAGGAACATGAAGGTCGCCCCCTGCGGGTCGGCAACGACCGCGAAGCGGCCGACGCCTGGGATATCGTCCGGCGCGCGATGCACCGCACCGCCTGCTTCCTGGAGCGCCTTCGTCGAAGCGTCGACATCCTTGGTGTGGATATAGCCGAGCCATGCCGGCGGCATGCCCATCTTGGCGGCGTCTTCCGGTATGGTCATCAGCCCGCCGACGCCGCGCACGGCGGAATTCATGACGATGTAACGCGGCATGCCCGGCGCCTTGTCGAAGGGCTCGGCCCTCCAGCCGACGACGGCGGTGTAAAAAGCCTCGGCGGCGTCGAGGTCGGTGGTCATCAGTTCGTACCAGAAGAAGGGCTTTGGGGTATCAGGCATTGGTCGGTCTCCTCACCGGTTCAGGCAGCGATCATCGTTCGATCCATCCTAGGACGACATTGGCGACAGAAATCCGACATCTGGGTCGGAAATCGCAGACGGCAAGGCGGCCGGGACTACGATCTTGCGTGTCCGGCGCTTTTCGACTTTGCTGCCCTCAAAGAGGGGCTGTCTTCATGCGTCGAATGTCGCTCACGCCAGAGCTCGTCGCTCTGTGCCACCGGGAGGAGGTCGACCCTGGTCCCGATGGCAGCTGGACGCAATTGAGCGATGATGATTTCCGCGATCTCGCCACGCGCCTGTCCGGCGAAGCCGACGAAGGTCCGCTATGGGTGTTCGCCTATGGCTCGCTGATCTGGAAGCCGGCCTTCGACTCCGTCGAGCAACGACGCGCCTCGGCCTACGGCTGGCATCGCTCGTTCTGCCTCGACATCGTCCGCTGGAGGGGCAGCGCCGCGCAGCCGGGGCTGATGATGGCGCTGGAACGCGGCGGTCGATGCGACGGCGTCATCTACCGCCTGCCGGATGGTGAAAAGCCGGCACAGATCGAAAGACTGCTGCGACGTGAAGTCGGCGACGACGAGAGCATCAGTTCTGTGAGATGGGTTCCGGTGCGCACGGCGCAAGGTCGGCTGCGGGCGCTGGGTTTTTGGGTTGGCGTGACCGGTAACGGCACTTCGTTGGGGCAGCCGCTGGAAAAGGTGGCCTGGGTGCTGGCGCGTGCCTGCGGCCATGTCGGCTCCGGCGCCGAGTACCTCTACAACACCGTCAGCCACCTCGAGACATTCGGCATCCACGACCGCAATCTGTGGCGACTGCAGGGACTGGTCGCGGACGAGATCCGATCGATCCACGGGCACAGGATCGCAAGCGGCGAACGGCCGGCCGTGGAAGTTGCCGCGATAACATGAGTAGGATTATCATGTTTTTATGTAGACATTACAGTGGCTTGGCCGAAAATTGACCAATTGATAAAAAAATAAAACGTGCTAGCCTTCCCCAAAACAACAACAAGGGGAACTGGAATGGCGATTGGTCATTTCATCGAAGGCATTGCCGGCGGCAGGCTGTCGGCCGAGGAGTATGCCGACAATTTTTCCGACCTGCATCCACCGCTCGATCATCACGAGGCGCTGGTCGAGTCCGATCGCTGCTATTTCTGTTACGACGCGCCGTGCATGAATGCATGCCCGACCTCGATCGACATTCCGCTTTTCATCCGGCAGATCGCGACGGGCAATCCGCTGGGCTCGGCCAAGACCATTTTCGACCAGAACATCCTCGGCGGTATGTGCGCCCGCGTCTGCCCGACCGAGACGCTGTGCGAAGAAGTCTGCGTGCGTGAAGTGGCAGAAGGCAAGCCGGTGCAGATCGGCCGGCTCCAGCGCTATGCGACCGACGTCGCCATGAGCGAGGGCAAGCAATTCTACAAACGCGCCGAACCAACCGGAAAGACGGTCGCGGTGGTCGGCGCCGGGCCGGCGGGGCTGGCGGCGGCGCATCGACTTGCCCGCCACGGCCATGACGTGACGATCCTGGAGGCGCGGCCGAAGGCCGGCGGCCTCAACGAATATGGCATCGCCGCCTATAAGAGCGTCGACGATTTCGCCCAGGCCGAGGTCGACTATGTCACCGCGATCGGCGGCATCGACATCCAGAACGGCAAGGCGCTCGGCCGCGACTTCCAACTGGCCGACCTGATGCGCAACTACGACGCGGTGTTCCTCGGCCTCGGGCTCGGCGGCGTCAATGCGCTGCGCGCCGAAGGCGAGGACGCCGATGGCGTCACCAATGCGGTCGAGTTCATCGCCGAGCTTCGCCAGGCAAGCGACCTTTCCGGCCTGCCGGTCGGCCGGCGCGTCGTCGTCATCGGCGGCGGCATGACGGCGATCGACGCCGCGGTGCAGTCGAAGCTGCTCGGCGCCGAGGAGGTGACGATCTGCTACCGGCGCGGCCAGGAGCATATGAACGCTTCCGGCTTCGAGCAGGATCTGGCCGCCGCCAATGGCGTCACCATCCGCCACTGGCTGCAGCCGAGGCGCGTCATTGCCGAGAACGGCAAGGTGTCGGCGATCGAGCTCGAATATACTGCTATGGATGGCGACAAGCTCGCCGGCACCGGCGAACGGCTGACGCTCGCGGCAGACCAGGTGTTCAAGGCGATCGGCCAGAGTTTCGTGCCGGCTCACCTCGACGGCAGCGTCGCCTCGATCGAGCTCGAAGGCGGACGCATCAAGGTCGACGCCGAGGGCCGCACCTCGCTGGCGAAAGTCTGGGCCGGCGGTGACTGCATCTTCGGCGGCGACGACTTGACGGTTTCGGCAGTGGCGCAGGGCCGCGACGCGGCTGAATCCATCCACCGGGCACTGACCTCTAACGGGAGGGCATGAGCATGGCAGACATCCGCAACACCTTCGTCGGCATCAAGTCGCCCAATCCATTCTGGCTGGCTTCGGCGCCGCCGACCGACAAGGCCTACAATGTCGAGCGCGCCTTCAAGGCCGGCTGGGGCGGCGTGGTGTGGAAGACGCTGGGCGAAGAGGGGCCGCCGGTCGTCAACGTCAACGGCCCGCGCTACGGCGCGATCTGGGGCGCCGATCGCCGCCTGCTCGGCCTCAACAACATCGAGCTGATCACCGACCGCGACCTGCAGACCAATCTGCGCGAAATGAAGCAGGTGAAAATGAACTGGCCTGATCGGGCGCTGATCGCCTCGATCATGGTGCCTTGCGTGGAGGAGAGCTGGAAGGCGATCCTGCCGTTGGTCGAAGAGACCGGCGCCGACGGTATCGAGCTCAATTTCGGCTGTCCGCACGGCATGAGCGAGCGCGGCATGGGTTCGGCGGTCGGCCAGGTGCCCGAATACATCGAGATGGTGGTGCGCTGGTGCAAGCAGTACACGCGCATGCCGGTGATCACCAAGCTCACGCCCAACATCACCGACATCCGCAAGCCGGCGCGGGCCGCGCACGCCGGCGGCACGGACGCGGTGTCGCTGATCAACACGATCAACTCGATCACCGGCGTCGATCTCGACAGTTTCGCGCCGCAGCCGACCATCGACGGCAAGGGCTCGCATGGCGGCTATTGCGGCCCGGCGGTGAAGCCGATCGCCATGAACATGGTGGCCGAGATCGCGCGGGACCCGGAAACGCATGGCCTGCCGATCTCGGGCATCGGCGGCATCACCACTTGGCGTGACGCCGCCGAATTCATGGCGCTCGGCGCCGGCAATGTGCAGGTCTGCACCGCGGCCATGACCTACGGTTTCAAGATCGTCCAGGAGATGATCGCCGGGCTCGAGAACTGGATGGACGAGAAAGGCCATGCCTCGCTGTCCGACATCATCGGTCGCGCGACCCCCAACGTCACCGACTGGCAGTATCTCAACCTCAACTACGTCGCCAAGGCGCGGATCGACCAGGATGCCTGCATCAAATGCGGCCGCTGCCACATCGCCTGCGAGGACACCTCGCACCAGGCGATCACCAGCATGGTTGATGGTGTCAGGCATTTCGAGGTGATCGAGGCCGAATGTGTCGGCTGCAATCTCTGCGTCAATGTCTGCCCGGTCGAAGGTTGCATCACCATGGAGCCGCTGCCGGCCGGCGCGATGGACCAGCGCACCGGCAAGCCGGTGTCGCCGATCTACGCCAACTGGACGACGCACCCGAACAATCCGATGGCCAAGGTGGCGGCGGAGTAGGTTTCGTCACGAGAAGAGCGCCGAGGGCGCAGCAGCTTCCCTTCTCCCCGTCACAATACGGGGAGAAGGTGCCGGCAGGCGGATGAGGGGCAGCGCTACCTTTTGAGATAACCTGCGCACCAGTCGCTGCCGCATCTCATGCATCACTGACGATCTGGCGCAATCGTCCTGTGTGTTCGCACAGGGCGATTTTGTACGGTCTCAGTTGGCGCTGCCCCTCATTGCCCTGCCGGGCATTTCTCCTCGTATGTGACGGGGCGAAAGACGCAGTCCTCGCCGATTTCGCCAATCACCGACGTATTGTCGTTTCGAAAGCAGAGGACACTCCATTTTCTTATTGCAGATAAAATTTATCCATGATAAAAGATATCCATGAATAGGATATCAGCACCGTGAAACTGGGTGAAGGCGTCGAGGCAGCCATTCACTGCGCGGCTACGCTCGCAAGCGTGGACGGCAACAGCACCATGCCGGGGGCTGCCTTGGCGGAGTGCTTTGGCCTGTCGCCGAGCTATCTCCTGAAGCATCTCAATATGCTGACGGCGGCGCGTATCCTGGAATCGGTGCCGGGCCCGGCGGGTGGCTACAGGCTGGCGCGGCCTGCCGAACGCATCACGCTGCTCGATATCGTGCTGGCCGTCGAAGGGCCCGAGCCTGCGTTCCGCTGCGGCGAAATCCGCCGCAACGGCCCGGTCAAGATCGATGCCTCGGCCTATGTCAAACCGTGCGGCATCAATGCCGCGATGCTGAAGGCCGAGCGCGCCTACCGGGCGGCGCTCGCCGAAACAAGACTGTCCGACATCGTGGCGAATTACGCGGCGGAGGGCGATCCACGCTCGTTTGCCGCGAGTTGCGCTTTTGTCGCACAGCACCAGCGGCCGCAGAAAACCGGTTCAACCAAACGGATTTAACCCGCCAAACAGATGTGAAAGGCAAAAACAATGAAACAGAGGCTGCAATTTTTCGCCAAGGCGCCGCAAATCATGAAGGCGGTATCGGCGCTCAACTCGGCGGTCGAGGAGTGCGGGCTCGAGGTAGGCCTGATGCACCTCGTCAAGCTCCGGGCCTCGCAGATCAATGGCTGCTCTTATTGCGTCGAGATGCACAGCCGCGAGGCGCGGCGCGACGGCGAGACCGAGACCCGGCTCTATCTCGTCGCTGCCTGGAAGGAATCGCCGCTGTTTTCCGAGCGCGAGCGCGCCGCGCTCGCCTGGACCGAGAAGGTGACGAACATCTCCGACAACGGCGTTCCGGACGATCTCTACGCGAGCACGCTCGAGCATTTCTCGGAGGAGGAGCTGGTCAAGTTGACGGTGGTGATCGGCATGATCAACACTTGGAACCGGCTCTGCGTGTCCTTCCATGCCATCCATCCGATGCCGGCCGCCAAGGCTGCCTGAGCGTTTTGCCGACGCGCGGGCCTGTTGCAGGCCCGCGCGTTTTCGTTCGCGAGATCAACGACATGTTTGAGAGTTTTCAAAACGAGATCCTGTTGGCCGCTCGCCTGCTGCTCGGCGGCGCTTTCGTCTTCGCCGGCCTGCGCAACATTCAAAACAGAAACCTGGTCGCCTCATTGATGACCGCGCGTGGCGTGCCGCAGGCGAGGCTGGTTCTATCACTGGGCATCGTTTTGCAAGTCGTAGCGGGCTCGCTGGTGATCGCTGGCATATGGACCGCACTGGCGGCGGCCTGCCTGATCCTGTTCCTGATCGCGGCGACGCCGATGTTCCACAATTTCTGGAACCACCAGGGCCCGGATCGAGCCTCTCGCATCAACGGCTTCGTCGGTAATGTCGCCTTGGCTGGCGGGTTCATGGCGCTGATCGCGCAAGCGGCGTAGCGGCTGCCGCAAAGCAGCCGCCATGGCGCGTCCGTCACGCCGCAAAGCGCAGGCCGCCGTCGCAGGTCAGCACCTGGCCGGTCATGAAGCCGTTGGAGACCAGGAAGGCTATCGCGTCGGCGACGTCCTCGGCGCGGCCGATGCGGCCGACCGGCGTCTTGCCGGCATACTCGGCAAACACCGCCTGACGCTGGTCGTCCGCCAGGAAATCCCACCATGGCGTGTCGATGACGCCGGGCGCCACGACATTGACGCGTAGCGGCTTCAGCTCGACCGCAAGGATCGGCGCCACGGTGAGCAACATGCCGTTGATGGCTCCGATGCCGGCGACCCCGGGCGCCGCGAGCTGCGCCGAGACAGCCGAGATGAAAGTAACCGAGCCTGTCTTGTTCAAGATGGGCAGGGCAGCCTGCAGGCAAGCCAGCTGCGGCCTGATCTTCTCATCGACGCCGCTGCCGATATCGGCGAGGTCGAGCGTCGCGAACGGCCCGAGCCCCTTGCCGCCGCTGGCGGCGAGAACGAGATGATCGAACGGTCCGAGGCCGTCGAAGAAGCGCCGGACCTCGTCTGGCCTGCTTGCATCGAAAGCGGCCTTGCCGACGGCGCCGCCAAGGGCCTTCCAGGCTCCCTTGAGCTTCTCCTCGTCGCGGCCGGTGATCGTCACTTTCATCGCAGGGCTGACCAGCCGCTTGGCCGTGGCGAGGCCGATGCCGGACGAGCCGCCGATGATCACGCAATGTTCGATGGTCTCGCTCATGATTGCTGTTCCTTGGACTTTGAAGATAGGCGCCCAGTCAGGTCGAAGCTAAGCGCGCGCAACCGGCGACGCGATTTTTGGTCATAGGCCTGGGCGTCGGCGCGCGATTCCCGTTGGCCGTCGAAATAGCGGCCGCTGCGTCCTTCGAGCGCCGGCGAGGTCGCCAGGTTGAGGATGGCGTCGGCGCCGGTCTCGACCGAACTCCACGGCGTGATGCCCGCCTGGCGGACCATGGTCGTGTCCATGTAGCTGGCCGGATGCAAGGCATTGACGGTGACGCCGGTGCCTTCGAGCTGTTCCGCCAGGTCGACGGTGAACAGGATCTGCGCCAGTTTGCTCTGGCAGTAGGCGCGCACGCCGCTATAGCCTTGCGTCAGCATGACGTCGTCGAAATCGATCGCCTGCTGGCCGGCCGAAGCGACATTGACGATGCGCGCCGGTGTGCTTGCCTTGAGCAGCGGCAAGAGTTCCGATGTCAGCAGGAAACCAGCGAGATAGTTGACGGCGAAGCGCAGTTCATATCCGTCGGCGCTGACCTGCCGTTTGGCGCCCTGGCCGCCTGTGCCGACGCCGGCATTGTTGATCAGGATATCGAGCCGATCTGTCCTTTTGCGAACGGCTTCGGCGAGGCGGCGCACTTCGGCAAGCGAAGCGAGGTCGGCGGCGAGAAATTCCGCCTTGCCACCTTTTGCCTCTATGGCAGCTACGGTCGCCTTGCCGCGGCCTTCATCGCGGCCATGCAGCAGCACGCGGGCGCCGGCGGCGCCCAGCCTTTCGGCGACCACGCGACCGACCCCGTCGGTCGAGCCGGTGATGAGAATCGTCTTGTCCTTGAGTTCCATGTTCAGAGCCTCCTTACGCTGCTCTGAACGCAAAGATGGGACACCAGGCGCATCTCAAACAGTTCAAACTTTATCCTGGTATCGGTACTGCTATAATAAGCTCATGGAAGCCGTTTCCCATTCCCCTGAAGATCATCGCCGCCGCGAGCTCGGCGCGTTCCTGCGCTCGCGCCGCGAGAGGCTCTCGCCGTCGGATACCGGCATCGCCGCCGGGCAGCGGCGACGCACGCCCGGGCTAAGGCGCGAGGAAGTGGCGATGATCGCCGGGGTCGGCACGACCTGGTATACCTGGCTGGAGCAGGGCAGGGACGTGCGGCCCTCGGTCGAGGTGCTGACCGCACTATGCGAGGCGCTGCGGCTCGACACGGCCGAGCGGCGGCATCTGTTCACGCTCGCCGGCCGCCAGCAGCCGGAGCGGCGTCGCATCGTGCAGGCGAAGGTCGAGGGGCCGCTGCTGCACATGTTGCAGAGTCTGGTCCTGCAACCCGCCTATGTCGTCGGCCCGCGCTGGGACGTGCTGGCGTGGAATGACGCGGCCGTTGCCATTTTTGGCGACTACGGCTTGCTGGAAGGCGACGCCCGCAACATCATCCATGGCCTGTTCACCGATCCGCAATGGCGCCACCTGCTGGTCGACTGGGAACAACTGGCGCGCGCAACCCTTGCCGCGTTCCGCGCCGAGAGCGCGAAATATGTCGGCGATCCGGATTTCGAGCGGCTGATCGCGCTGATGATGCGCTCAAGTCCCGAGTTCCGTGAATGGTGGCCACAGCGCGATGTGGTGCATCGCCTATCCGGCCTGAAGCATCTGCGCCACCCGATCGCCGGTGCGATGACGTTCGAGCATATGAGCCTGTCGATCGACGACGGTTCGGATATGCGATTGATCGTCTACACGCCGCTCGCCGAGCACAACTCGGTTGCCAAGCTCAAGAAGCTGCTGGAGGCGCAGCCTGCTGAGAAGCGCAGCGCCTGAAGTTGGGCGGCGGCAACCTCTCAACTTCGTCATCCACGGGCGGAGCGGGAGCGAAGCGGCCGCGGAGACCCGAGGATCCATTCCGTTACCTTGATCGAAGGGCGCAGCGGAGCAGAATTCTGCACCGCAGCGGCGCGCTGAAGTCACGGAATGGATCCTCGGGTCTGCGCTGCGTCGCTACGCTCCTTGCTCCGCCCGTGGATGACGAAGCTGAGAGGCTTCGGTCAATCTCCACGGGCCGCAACAACCAACGGCTCGCAAGTGCTCAAGCCCGTTGATCCGTCATGACGAGACGTTAGCCCTTCGGCTTCAGCCCGTCGAGGAACAGCTGCTCCAGGAACCGTGCCGCGTCCTCGAAGCGGCCATCGCCGCCGCGATCCTCGCCGAGCACGGCGCGCACCTGGACGTCGAAATCGGCGTAATGCTGCGTCGTCGCCCAGATCGAGAAGATCAGGTGCCAGGGATCGGTGCGGGCGATCTTGCCGGCGCGCATCCAGCCCTTGATGACGGCGGCCTTCTCGTCGACCAGCGATTTGAGTTCGCCCTCCAACATCGGCTTGATGCGCGGCGCGCCCTGCAGGATCTCATTGGCGAACAGCCGGCTTTCGCGCGGGAAATCGCGCGCCATTTCAAGCTTCCTGCGGATGTAGCTTCTGAGCTCCGTCAACGGATCGCCGATGTCGTCGAGTTCGCGCAGCGGCGCCAGCCAGGTGTCCAGGAGCCGCTGCATCAACGTCTCGTGAATGTCTTCCTTGCGGCGGAAGTAATAGAGGAGGTTCGGCTTCGACATGCCGGCGGCCTCGGCGATCTGGTCGATGGTCGAGCCGCGAAAACCGTTGGTGGAGAAGACTTCGAGGGCGGCTTCCAGGATGAGCTCGCGCTTTTCCTGCTGGATGCGGGTGCGGCGGGGAGCGGAGCCTTCCATCGCGTCCGTCATCCTTGCAGGTCGTGCCGACTGTCTGGACCAATTGTCTGGACCAGTTTTTCCTTGGGCTGTGGAGCGCGCTTTCTATGCGGCATTTCCGCTAGTAATCCCTTGAGCGCCGACAGGCGGCGCTAACGTTTGTCCAACCGGTCAAAATTTTGCGTAGCACGAAAACGCAGCGAAGACCAAGCGTTGGCCGCACCGAAACAGGTTACAAGGGGAAGTCTTGGTCATGTCCAACCGGCTGAAAGTCACGCCGAACGATCTCAGCGCATTCTGGATGCCGTTCACGGCAAATCGCCAGTTCAAGCAGGCGCCGCGCATGTTCGTGTCCGCCAAGGACATGCACTACACGACCAGCGACGGCCGCAAGGTGCTCGACGGCACCGCCGGCTTGTGGTGCGTGAATGCCGGCCACTGCCGGCCGAAGATCACCGAAGCCATTCAGCATCAGGCGGCCGAGCTCGACTACGCGCCGGCCTTCCAGATGGGCCACCCGATCGTGTTCGAGCTGGCGAACCGCCTGGTCGATATCGCGCCGAAGGGCATGGACCACGTCTTCTTCACCAATTCCGGTTCGGAATCGGTCGACACCGCGCTCAAGATGGCGATCGCCTATCATCGTGTCAGGGGCGAGGGCTCGCGCACCCGCCTGATCGGCCGCGAGCGCGGCTATCACGGCGTCAATTTCGGCGGCATCTCGGTCGGCGGCATCGTCAGCAACCGCAAGATGTTCGGCACGCTGCTCGGCGGCGTTGACCACCTGCCGCATACGCATCTGCCGGAAAAGAACGCCTTCTCGAAGGGCGTGCCGGAACATGGCGCGGAACTGGCGAATGAGCTCGAGCGTCTCGTCGCGCTGCACGATGCCTCGACCATCGCAGCCGTCATCGTCGAGCCGGTCGCCGGCTCCACCGGCGTCATCCTGCCGCCGAAGGGCTATCTGCAGAAGCTTCGGGAAATCTGCACCAAGCACGGCATATTGTTGATTTTCGATGAAGTGATCACCGGTTTCGGTCGCCTCGGCGCGGCGTTCGCGGCGGACTATTTCGGCGTCACGCCGGACATCATGACCACAGCCAAGGGCGTCTCCAACGGCGTCATCCCGATGGGCGCGGTGTTCGTGAAGAAGGAAATCCACGACGCCTTCATGACCGGCCCCGAGCACATGATCGAGTTCTTCCACGGCTACACCTATTCGGGCAATCCGATCGCCTGCGCCGCCGCGCTGGGCACCTTGGACACCTATAAGGAAGAGGGCCTGCTGACGCGCGGCGAGGAACTGGCGCCCTATTGGGAAGATGCGCTGCATTCGCTGAAGGGCGAGCCACACGTCATCGACATCCGTAACATCGGCCTGATCGGCGCGATCGAGCTGGCGCCGATCGCCGGCAGCCCAACCAAGCGGGCGTTCTCGGCCTTCGTGAAGGCGTTCGAGCGCGGCGCGCTGATCCGCACCACCGGCGACATCATCGCGCTGTCGCCGCCGCTGATCATCACCAAGGGCCAGATCAACGAGCTGATCGACCATGTTCGGGATGTTTTGAGGTCGATCGATTGACCAACCAGGCGCGGATACCCCCCGGTCGAGGGAGGGTGTCCGCGCCGCGAACGGCCGGGGCGCGGGCGACGCGCCGACCTGACCTCGAAGGCGACGTGATAATTCAAGCGGGCAGTGCGCCTATACCTTTCAGGATCACCCGTTTGATATTTTCCTTGGCTTCCCGCCATTGCCGGTCGGACAGGGATTTGCCGCCATTGAGCGTCTCGATCTGATGGCCGAAATCGGCGTAATGCTGGGTCGTGGCCCAAAGCATGTAGAGTAGATGGCGCGGGTCCACCGGATCCATCTGGCCTTCCTCGATCCAGCGCCTGATGATCTCGACGCGGCCGTCGGTCCATTCGCGCAGCGTCGATTCCATATAGTCCTGAAGCACCGGCGCGCCGTGCATCACTTCCGAGGCCCAGACTTTCGAACCGTCCGGGTGGCGGCGCGATATTTCCATCTTGGCGTCGATATAGGCGCTGATGCCGTCCACCGGGCCGCGCGCCACGTCGAAGCAATTGGCCGCCTGCAGCCAGATCTCAAAAATGTTCTGGACGACGGACCGGTAGAGTTCTTCCTTGGTGGCGAAATAATAGTGGAGATTTGCCTTTGGCAGCCCTGCCAGATCGGCGATCAGCTGCATCGTGGCGCCGCCAAACCCGGCCTCCGCGAAGACTTTTTCGGCGGCAAGCAGAATGGCTTTCTCATTCTCCCGCCTTATGTCCTGGCGCCGCATGGGGCGGGTGAGTTCGCTCATGTCTTCCCCAAGATTCTCGTTGACCGCTTGGTCAGGTTGTGTAGTCTGAAAGCTGACCATACGGTCAGGATGCAAACCACTCAAGGGGCGACAAGACCCCTGGTGAAAATGGGAACCGCAAATGGCCGCACCCGGCGAAAATCTGCGAATCAATTCAGACCGCTTGTGGGATTCCATCATGGAGATGGCGAAGATCGGCCCCGGCATTGCCGGCGGCAACAATCGCCAGACGCTCACCGATTCCGACAAGCAAGGGCGCGAATTGTTCAAGTCCTGGTGCGACGAGGCCGGGCTCTCGATGGGCGTCGATCAGATGGGCACCATGTTCATGACGCGCGCCGGCACCGATCTGGACGCACTGCCCGTCTATGTCGGCTCACACCTCGATACCCAGCCCACCGGTGGCAAATATGACGGTGTGCTCGGCGTGCTCTCAGGCCTGGAGGTCGTGCGCTCGCTCAACGATCTCGGCATCAAGACGAAGCATCCGATCGTCGTCACCAATTGGACCAACGAGGAGGGCGCACGCTTCGCGCCGGCCATGCTCGCCTCGGGCGTGTTCGCCGGCATGCATACGCTCGATTACGCCTACGCCCGCAAGGATCTCGATGGCGCCTCTTTCGGCGACGAGCTGAAGCGGATCGGCTGGGTGGGCGACGAGAAGGTCGGCGCGCGCAAGATGCATGCCTATTTCGAGTACCACATCGAGCAGGGGCCGATCCTCGAGGCCGAGAACAAGCAGATCGGCGTGGTGACCCACTGCCAGGGCCTGTGGTGGCTGGAATTCACGCTGACCGGCAGGGAGGCGCATACCGGCTCGACGCCGATGAACATGCGCGTCAATGCCGGCCTCGCCATGGCCCGCATCCTGGAGATGGTGCAGACTGTCGCCATGGAAAACCAGCCCGGCGCCGTCGGCGGAGTCGGACAGGTGAAATTCTCGCCCAATTCGCGCAACGTCTTGCCGGGCACCGTCGTCTTCACCGTCGACATCCGTTCGCCGGATCAGGCAAAGCTCGACGGCATGCGCGCCCGTATCGAGAAGGAAGCGCCGGAGATCTGCGAGGCGCTGGGCGTCAAATGCTCGGTCGAGGCTGTGGGCCATTTCGACCCGGTGACCTTCGATCCGACGCTGGTCGGCCGCGTGCGCACGGCAGCCGAAAAGCTGGGCTACAGCCACATGAACATCATTTCAGGCGCCGGGCACGACGCCTGCTGGGCGGCCAAGGTCGCGCCGGCGACTATGGTCATGTGTCCCTGCGTCGGCGGGCTCAGCCATAATGAGGCCGAGGAGATCAGCAAAGAATGGGCGGCGGCGGGCGCCGACGTCTTGTTCCACGCGGTGGTCGAAACGGCGGGAATCGTAGAATGACCGACTAGAGCCAAATCGCCTCGCCAAAACCGCTCGCAAAGAAGCGCGACAGAACATGGGAACAAGAAAATGACCAAAGTCATCCGGAACGGCACCATCGTCACAGCCGACCGCACGTGGAAGGCGGACGTGCTGATGCAGCACGGCAAGATCGTCGCCATCGGCTCGAACCTGCACGGCGATCACGAGTTCGACGCTACCGGCTGCTACGTCATGCCGGGCGGCATCGATCCGCACACCCATCTCGAAATGCCCTTCATGGGCACCTATTCGGCCGACGATTTCGAATCCGGCACGCGCGCGGCACTCTCCGGCGGCACGACCATGGTCGTCGATTTCTGCCTGCCTGCGCCGCAGCAGTCGCTGCTCGAGGCGCTGCAGATGTGGGACAACAAGACCTCCAAGGCGTCTTGCGATTACTCCTTCCACATGGCGATCACCTGGTGGGGCAAGCAGGTGTTCGACGAGATGGCGGATGTCGTCGATCGAGGCATCACCTCGTTCAAGCACTTCATGGCCTATAAGGGCGCGCTGATGGTCGACGACGACGAGATGTATTCGTCGTTCCAGCGCTGCGCCGACCTCGGCGCGCTGCCGCTGGTCCATGCCGAGAACGGCGACGTGGTTGCAGCACTTTCGCAAAAGCTGCTCGCCGCCGGCAACAACGGCCCCGAAGGCCACGCCTATTCGCGTCCGCCGGAAGTGGAGGGCGAGGCCACAAACCGCGCCATCATGATCGCCGACATGGCCGGCGTGCCGCTCTATGTCGTACACGTCTCGTGCGAGCAGAGCCATGAAGCCATCCGTCGCGCCCGCCAGAAGGGCATGCGCGTCTATGGCGAGCCGCTGATCCAGCACCTGACACTGGACGAGACCGAATATTTCAACAAGGACTGGGATCACGCGGCGCGCCGTGTGATGAGCCCGCCCTTCCGCAACAAGCTGCACCAGGATTCGCTCTGGGCTGGCTTGCAGGCCGGGTCGCTGCAGGTGGTGGCGACCGACCACTGCTCCTTCACCACCGAGCAGAAGCGCAACGGCGTCGGCGATTTCACTAAGATCCCGAACGGCACGGGCGGGCTCGAGGACCGCTTGCCGGTGCTGTGGACGACCGGCGTCAACACCGGACGCCTGACGATGAACGAGTTCGTCGCGGTGACCTCGACCAACATCGCCAAGATACTCAACATGTATCCGAGGAAGGGCGCGATCGTCGAAGGCGCGGACGCCGACATCGTGGTCTGGGATCCGAAGCGCAAGAAGACGATCACGGCCAAGAAGCAGCAGTCGGTGATCGACTACAACGTCTTTGAAGGTTTTGAGGTCACCGGCCTGCCGCGCTTCGTCTTTTCGCGCGGTGAGCTTTCGATCGAGGAGGCTGAGGTGAAGGCCAAGATCGGCCATGGCGAGTTCGTCGCCCGCGAGCCGAACGCGGCGGTCAACCGAGCGCTGTCGACCTGGAAGGAGATCTCGGCGCCGCGCAAGGTCGAGCGCTCCGGCATTCCGGCGACGGGGGTCTGAGCGTGCGCGCCATTCATCTGGCAATCGCGGCATCCGCAATTCTGGCCGCCGTCCCGGCCTTCGCGGCCGGCATCGACCTGTCCAAGTCTTATGGCGACAAATATGGCTGCATCAACAAAAACGGCCAGCAAGTCGCCGCCGATAGGATGCTGCTTGTCACCGACAAGGAACTGATCACGGCCGCCAGCGCCTGCACCTTCACCGAGAAGAAGACGCAGGCTGATGGTTCGCTGGTGGTGAAGTCGATGTGCGAGGCGGAAGGCGAGGACGGCCAGTCGCCAGTCCAATTCACCATAAGGCGCAGTCCCAAGAACGCCAAGAAGTTGGTGATCGCTGACGAGGACGGCACTGTCTACGGGGAAGTCTCCCGGTGCCGATGACGGCCAGCTTTCCTCATTTGACGACTTCAGGCAACCAGCGCATCCAGTTCCGGCAGCAGGACGACGCTCTCCTGTTCGTTGGGATCGGTGCGGGCGATGACCGCCGAAGACGGGGCGCCGCTCAGATTGGCAGGCAGATGCGGCACGCCGGCCGGAATGTAGAACAGGTCGCCGGCCTTGACGACGATGTGATGCTCGAGCCGGTCGCCGTACCAGGTGTGGACTTCGCCGGAGAGCACGTAGATCGCCGTCTCGTGGTTTTCATGCATATGCGCCTTGGCGCGGGCGCCGGGCGGCATGGTGAGCACATGCATGCAGATGCCGGAGGAGCCGACGGTCTCGGCGGCGATGCCGGCGAAATAGCTCAGCCCCTGCTTGCCTTCATAAGTGCTTTCAGGGCGGATAAGATGACAGGTCGGTTTGGGCGACATCGGGGCAACTCCGGGCGTCAATCTGACGGGAAGGCCAATGGGACGGGGCGAGTGGAAAACAACATCGCGACAAATGCAATCGGATTCCGGCCTGCGCAGCAGCGGTGGGAAAAGGCGGGCTCCAGCCGATGACGGGGAATTCGCCAGCCGTCGTTTCGGCAAGCAAGCTCGACCTCACCTTCCAGACCAACGACGGTCCGGTGCGGGCGCTGTCCAATGTCGATCTGACCATCGGCAAAGGTGAGTTCGTCTCCTTCATCGGCCCATCGGGTTGCGGCAAGACCACCTTGCTGCGCGTCATTGCCGACCTCGAAAAGCCGACATCGGGGACAATCTCGGTCAACGGAATGACGCCGGAACAGGCGCGCGAGAAGCGGGCCTACGGCTATGTGTTCCAGGCGGCGGCGCTGTTTCCGTGGCGAACGATCGAGCGCAATGTGGCGCTGCCGCTGGAGATCATCGGGCTCAGCCAGGCCGAACAGGCCGAGCGCATCAAGCGCACGATGGAACTCGTCAACCTCTCCGGCTTCGAGAAGAAATATCCCTGGCAGCTCTCGGGCGGCATGCAGCAGCGCGCCTCGATCGCGCGCGCGCTGGCCTTCGACGCCGACCTGCTGCTCATGGACGAGCCGTTCGGCGCGCTGGACGAGATCGTGCGCGACCATCTGAACGAGCAGCTTCTCGACCTCTGGGGCAGGACCAACAAGACGATCTGCTTCGTCACCCACTCGATTCCCGAGGCGGTCTATCTGTCGACGCGCATCGTGGTGATGTCGCCGCGACCCGGCCGCGTCACCGACATCATCGAATCCACGCTGCCGAGTAAGCGGCCGCTCGATATCCGCGAGACGCCGGAATTCCTGGCGATCGCCGCGCGCGTGCGCGACGGGCTGAGGGCTGGGCACAGCTATGATGATTGAGGGCCTTTGCGAGCGAGCGACTGATCGCGCTGTCGTCATCCTAGGGTCTGCGCTCCGCTTCGCGTCGCTCCGCCCTAGGATGACGAAATCGCGTTGGGCGGCTCCCACTACGCGCGCGGCTTCGCGCCTGCTTCGCCCTAGGATGACGAAAGGAACGAGCGCTGCGGCACCGAAAGCGAAGGCACCCGGCCTTCGCTTCGCTCCGGCCACCCTCTCCCCGGCGGGGAGAGGAGGGGGCGCCCATGGATAGCTTCCGCTCCAAGATCTTCCCCGTGACCGCCATCCTCGCCGGCGTGGTCGTGCTCTGGTACGTCTTCGCCGTCATCCTCAACGCGCCGTTCCAGCGCGATCTCGACAGCCGCGCCAATGAGACGCCGGGTGTCGTCGAATTCGTCGGCAAGACCCTGGCGCAGCCGAAGCCGACGCTGCCGGCGCCGCACCAGGTGGCGGTGAATTTCTTTGAAAACACCTTCCTGCGCAGCGTCACCTCGAACCGCAGCCTGGTCTACAACGCCTGGGTGACGCTGTCCTCGACGCTGCTCGGCTTTGCCTTCGGCACCGCGCTCGGCATCGTCATTGCCGTGGGCATCGTGCATGTGGCGACGCTCGACCGCAGCCTGATGCCATGGATCATCGCCTCGCAGACCATTCCCATCCTGGCGGTGGCGCCGATGATCATCGTGGTTTTGGCGGCTGTCGGCATCACCGGCCTGATCCCGAAGGCGCTGATCTCGACCTATCTGTCGTTCTTCCCCGTCGCCGTCGGCATGGTGAAGGGCCTGCGCTCGCCCGAACTCATGCATCTCGATTTGATGCACACCTACAATGCCAGCCGCTCGCAAACGTTCTGGAAGCTGCGTGTGCCGGCTTCGGTGCCGTTCCTTTTCACCTCGATGAAGGTGGCGGTGGCGGCAAGCCTGGTTGGCGCCATCGTCGGTGAACTGCCGACGGGCGCCGTTGCCGGTATTGGCGCCAAGCTGCTCGCCGGCGCCTATTACAGCCAGACCGTCGATATCTGGTCGGCCTTGGTTGCGGGCTCCATCGTTGCCGCGCTGCTGGTGATGGTGGTGGGTATTGCCGGACGACTCGTCGATCGCGCCATGGGCGGGAGGCCGGCATGAGGTTTCCGAACCACAGTTGGCAGACTTGGATTGTTCTCCCGTTTGCCGGACTCCTTGCTTTTCTATTCGCTTCTATGAACGGCGTTCCAAGCGCTCCGCCGCCCTACGGCACTCTTTCCGGCGGGGTCGCGATAGCCTTGGTTCTGATCTCGACTTTGGCGGCAAACTACACCTCAAACAGGCTGTTGGAGGCGGTTTTCCTTTTTGCCGGTGCGCATGGCGCGGCATTTTTCCTGCTTGCCGGTATCAAAGGCCATGAAGGAACCGCAGGTCCCGCATACTACTTGCTGCTTGCTTCCGCGTGGCTGCTGGCTTGGCGCTGTGTTACGATCCTTTCAGGTCGTCGCGCAACGGCGCGTCCGATGTCGATAGCGCTGCGCCTGATCATCCCGGCGATCTTCGGCGCCTGGATCCTGATTATCTGGGAAGCGGTGACGCGCGGCGCGGGGATCCCTTTCATCCTGCTGCCGCCGCCAAGCGCCATCGGCGCGCGCATCGCCAATTCGCTGCCGATCCTGGGGTCGGATGTGCGGCAGACGATCTTCAAGGCGGTGCTGATCGGCTATGTCGTGGGCAACCTCGCCGGCTTCGTCGTCGCCATCCTCGCCGACCGGGTGCCGTTCCTGCGGCGCGGTCTGCTGCCGATCGGCAATATGGTTTCGGCGCTGCCGATCATCGGTGTCGCGCCGATCATGGTCATGTGGTTCGGCTTCGACTGGCCGTCCAAGGCCGCTGTCGTCATCATCATGACATTCTTCCCGATGCTGGTGAACACGGTCGCCGGGCTTGCCGCCTCCGGGCACATGGAACGCGACCTGATGCGCACCTACGCGTCGGGTTATTGGCCGACCTTGTTGAAGCTCAGGCTGCCGGCGGCAATGCCGTTCATCTTCAATGCGCTGAAGATCAACTCGACGCTGGCGCTGATCGGCGCCATCGTCGCGGAGTTCTTCGGCACGCCGGTGGTCGGCATGGGATTCCGCATTTCGACGGAAGTCGGGCGGATGAACATCGACATGGTTTGGGCCGAAATCGCAGTTGCAGCCCTTGCGGGTTCGGTCTTTTATGGCGTGGTCGCTCTCATCGAGAGAGCCGTCACGTTTTGGCATCCCTCTGTCCGAGGTGGATAGGGGCGGTGGGTTTGGGTGCTAACTTCAGAGGGTAAAAACATGAAAAGACTGCTGATTTCTGCTTTGGCCGGCGCCATGTCGCTGGCCGCCTTCCAGGCGATGGCCGCCGACAAGGTGACACTGCAGCTGAAATGGGTCACGCAGGCCCAGTTCGCCGGCTACTATGTCGCCAAGGCCAAGGGCTTCTATGATGCCGAAGGCCTCGACGTCGACATCAAGCCGGGCGGTCCCGACATTGCCCCAGAGCAGGTGATCGCCGGCGGCGGCGCCGACGTCATCGTCGACTGGATGGGCGGGGCGCTCGCGGCCCGCGACAAGGGCGTGATGCTCGTCAACATCGCCCAGCCGTTCAAGAAGGCGGGCATGGAACTGGTCTGCCCCAAGAACGGACCGATCAAGACCGAGGCCGACTTCAAGGGCCACACGCTCGGCGTCTGGTTCTTCGGCAATGAGTATCCCTTCTACGCCTGGATGAACAAGATCGGCCTCAAGACCGATGGCGGGCCGGACGGCGTAACCGTGCTCAAGCAGAGCTTCGACGTGCAGCCGCTGATCCAGAAACAGGCCGACTGCATTTCGGTCATGACCTACAACGAATACGGTCAGGTGCTGGATGCCGGCTACAAGCCGGAAGACCTCATCGTCTTCAACTACTCGGCCATGGGCAACGACCTGTTGGAGGATGGGCTCTACACGCTCGAGGACAAGCTCAAGGATCCGGCCTTCGAGGACAAGATGGTGCGCTTCGTGCGCGCCTCGATGAAGGGCTGGAAATATGCCACCGAGAACCCCGACGAGGCGGCCGGGATTGTCGTGGACAATGGCGGCCAGGACGAGAACCACCAGAAATTCATGATGAAGGAGGTGGCCAAGCTGGTCGACAATGCGGATGGCAAACTGATCCCGGCAGCCTACGAGCGCACCGCCAAGGCTCTGCTCGATCAGAAGATCATCAGCAAGGAGCCGAGCGGCGCCTACACGACCGCTGTCACCGACAAGGCGATCAAGTAAAATCTGCTCTCGAGGCAGAAGGTGGAAAGGGGCGGGCGACCGCCCCTTTCTCGTGGGTTGCGGTAAAATAACTGTGTGCGGGGATACATCCGGCTCGCCAACCGTTGCAGTGATGCATCCGCCCCGCCGGGGAGCAGTGCGGGATGCTGTAACCAACGGAGGTTCTTCATGCGCATCCTATCCGTGCCGATGCTTTCGGCCCTCGCCGTTTCGACCGCTTTCCTCCTCGCAATGCCGGCCATGGCCGAGACGATGAAGCTCAAGGCGACACTCGACGGCGGCCAGCAGAGCCCGCCTGTCACCACCAAGGGCAAGGGAACCGCCACCCTCACCTTCGATACCACCACGAAAAAGCTCACCTGGAACGTCAAATATTCCGGTCTCAGCGGACCCGCCGTGGCGGCCCACATCCACGGTCCGGCGGACATGGGCGCGAATGCCGATCCCGTGATTCCGTTCAAGAAGCTGAAGAGCCCGATCAAGGGGTCGGCAACGCTGACCGACGCGCAAGCGGCCGATCTGGAGGCCGGCAAATACTACGTCAACGTCCACACCGCCAAGAACAAGGACGGCGAGATCCGCGGGCAGATCGAGAAAGCGATGTAGCGCCCGATAGGATCGCGATCCATGCGGAAGTCGGCGGGACAGCGCCTCCCTCTGTCCTGCCGGACATCTCCCCCACGAGGGGGGAGATTAGCTGTTCCATCGCCTCGCTCATTCTCGCAACGCTGGCGATTGGCGAAACCCGGCGGACATCTGATCTCCCCCCTTGTGGGGGAGATGGCCGGCAGGCCAGAGGGGGGCGCGAAGGAACTTTGCCTGTGCCTTTGTCGGCACTCAGGCCTTGTCGCGTATCTGCGTCAGCGTGCGGGTCGGCGTGATCGCTTCGGGATCGAGCTTGATCTCGACGATCGCCGGCTTGCCGCTGGCGCGCGCGCGTTCGAAGGCCGGCGCGAATTCGGCGGTCTTCGCAACCGTCTCGCCGTGCCCGCCATAGGCGCGGGCAAGGGCGGCGAAGTCGGGGTTCTTGAGGTCGGTGGCGACGACGCGGCTTGGATATTCCCGCTCCTGGTGCATGCGGATCGTGCCGTAGATGCCGTTGTTGACGACGATGACGATGATCGGCAGGTCATATTGGACGGCGGTCGCGAACTCCTGGCCATTCATCAGGAAGCAGCCGTCGCCGGCAAAGGCGATGACTTCTCGATCCGGGTGCAGCGCCTTGGCGGCCACCGCCGCCGGCGTGCCGTAACCCATCGAGCCGGAAGTCGGCGCCGCTTGCGTGGCGAAGCGGCGGGAGCGGTGGAAGCGATGCACCCAGGTGGCATAGTTGCCGGCGCCGTTGGCGAGGATGGCGTCTTCCGGCAGAACCTTCTCCAGATAGTCCATGATCGGGCCCATGTGGACGTCGCCAGGACCTGTCTGCGGCGGCGTCGACCATTCGAGATAGGCGGCGTGCGCCTTCGCCGTCTCGGCTGCCCAGGACGGCGCGCCGGCCAGCCTGAGCCTGGCGAACGCCTCGACGAAGGCGGCGGGCGAGGCGTTGATCGCCAGCGTCGGCCGGTAGACGCGGCCGAGCTCGCCGGCATCGGCATGGACATGCACCAGTGCCTGGTCGGGATAGGGGCTTTTCAGCAGCGTGTAGTCGGAAGACGGCATCTCGCCCATGCGGCCGCCGATCAGCAGCACGACGTCGGCCGCCTTGATCTGCGCCGCCAGCTTCGGATTGATGCCGATGCCGACGTCGCCGGCATAGTTCGGATGCAGATGATCGAACAGCATCTGGCGGCGGAACGAGCAGCCGACGGGCAGCGACCAGGTCTCGGCGATCGCGCGCATCCGCGCCACTGCTTGCTCATCCCAGCGCGTGCCGCCGAGGATGACGAACGGGCGCTTGGCCCCTGCGAGCAGCATTTCCAGCGCGTCGAGCTCGGTCTCGCCTGGGTATGTCTCGACCGGCGTGTACGGCAGCGCTTCCGGCGCCTCGACCTCGCTGGTCAGCATGTCTTCCGGCAGCGAGATGACCACGGGTCCCGGCCGGCCTGAGGTCGCAACCGCGAAGGCGCGGGTGACGAATTCCGGGATGCGCGCGGCATCGTCGATCTCGACCACCCATTTGGCGATGTCGCCGAAGAAGCGCTTGTAGTCGACCTCCTGGAAGGCCTCGCGCTCCTTGGCATGGCTGGCGACCTGGCCGATGAACAGGATCAGCGGCACTGAATCCTGCATCGCTATGTGGATGCCGGCCGAGGCGTTGGTGGCGCCGGGGCCACGGGTGACGAAGCAGATGCCGGGCTTGCCGGTCAGCCGTCCCTGGCAGTCCGCCATCATCGCGGCGCCGCCTTCCTGGCGGCAGACGATGGTGCGGATCGAGGAATCGTGCAGCGCGTCGAGCACCGCCAGATAGGATTCGCCCGGAACACAGAAGATTCGATCGGTGCCGTTGGCTTCAAGCGCCTCGACGATCAGTTGTCCGCCGGTCTTCATTTTGCTGCTCTCTCCAGTTCGGCGAGGATTTCCCCAGTGTGCTCGCCAAGACGCGGCGAGGGACGCTCATAGACGAGGGGCGTGCCGGACATCACCATCGGCGCGCGAACCGACGGCAAGAAATTGCCGTGGCCGTCATCGAGGTCGAGCCGCATGCCGCGCGCGATCGTCTGCGGATCGGCAAACATCTGGCCGATCGTGTTGATCGGGCTCGCCGGCACGCCGGCGGCCTCGAGCTTCGCCAGCAGCGGATCACGATCCAACGTGTTCAGCGCCTCGATGATGCGTTCACGCAGCCTCGCGCGGTTGGCGACGCGGGCCGGATTGGTGGCGAAATCGGGGTTCGCGGGCAGGTCGGTCAGGCCGACCGCGGCGCAGAATTTGCCGAACTGGCCGTCATTGCCGACCGCCAGGATGATGTGGCCGTCTCTCACCGGCAGCACCTCGTAGGGCGCGATGTTCATATGCGCGTTGCCCATCTGCACCGGCGACTTGCCGGAAACCAGATAGTTCAGGTTCTGATTGCCGAGCGCGGAAATCTGGCTGTCGTAGAGCGCCATGTCTATGTACTGGCCTTCGCCGGTCTTTTCGGCATGGCGAAGTGCCGCCTGGATGGCGATCACCGAATAGAGGCCGGTGAACAGATCGGAGATGGCAACACCCGCCTTTTGCGGCTCGCGGCCAGGCTCGCCGGTGATCGACATCATGCCGGCCATGGCCTGGATGATGAAATCATAGCCTGCGCGTGGCGCATAGGGACCGTCCTGGCCGAAGCCGGTGATCGAGCAATAGACGAGCCGCGGATTGATCGCCTTCAGGCTCTCATAGTCGAGGCCGTATTTCTTCAGGCCGCCGAGCTTGAAGTTCTCGATCAGCACGTCGCCGGTGGCGACAAGCTTGCGCAGCGTATCGGCGCCATCGGGCTTGGAGAAATCGATGGCGATCGAGCGCTTGCCGCGATTGCAGGAATGGTAATAGGCGGCCGAGAGGTTCTCGCCGTCATGGCTCATGACGAAGGGCGGTCCCCATTTGCGGGTGTCGTCGCCACCGTCCGGACTCTCGACCTTGATGACATCGGCGCCAAGATCGGCCAGCAACTGCCCGGCCCAGGGGCCGGCCAGGATGCGGGCGAGTTCAATAACGCGGATGCCTTTCAGCGGGGGTTCGGCCATGGATCACCGTGGTTCTTTAGAGCGCAGCCTCTAGCAACAGGCACCGGCTGTGTCACGACCCATGCGATGGGCCACGCCGGATCAAGCTTTCAGGATACTGTCCGCCCAAGCGGCAAAATCGTTCATGATAATGTCGCGGTTCAGCTCGTTGAGGCTTTCATGGCGGGTTTCCGGGTAAATCTTTGAAGCCAGATTCGAAAAGCCCATTGCCCGCATGCGCTTTGCCAGCCGATCGACGGCCTTGCCATAGTCCGATGCAGGATCCTTCTCGCCGCCGACAAGATTGACGAAGAGGTCGCGCCGGACGCCGGCAAAGCTTTGGTCCTTGCCGCCGTGAAGCGCCATGTCGACCACATCGCGCCACATCGAGATCGAGGCATCCCAGCCGCAAAGCGGATCGGCGACATATTTGTCGACCTCGACCGGGTCGCGCGACAGCCAGTCGAACAAGGTCTGGTGGTTGGGCACGGCCTTGCCCCATGCCTGGAAGGTGAGTTTCGGCAGAAGCCGCGACGGCACGTCGGAACCCAGCCGCATGCGTTCCCAGCCGAGGATGCCCAGTGCCAGCTGGCCGACCAGGCCCTGCGAGAAATTGCCGTTCCAGATCGCGGCGGCATGGACACTCCGGGAATGGCGCAGGATAAAGTTCAGCGCGATCGAGGCGCCCAGCGAATGTCCAAAGGCGATCACCGGCAGTCCCGGATGCTCGGCCGCGATCAGGTCATGGACGGCGCCGACATCGGCGATCACCTTGGCGATGCCGTCGCCGTTCGCGAATCTGCCAAGCGGCGCGTCGGGCGCCTTTGTCGCGCCATGGCCGCGATGGTCATGGGCATAGACGTGGAATCCGCGATCGCTCAGGAAATCGGCAAAGCGCGCGTAGCGCGCCGCATGCTCGGCCAGGCCGTGATTGATCTGGACCACGGCGCGCGCATTTCGCGCGGCTTCTTTCACATAGAGGTTGAGCTCGGCCCCCGTCGGTGAGGCCAGCTTGGTCTTTCTGTCGAACGGCATGTCTCCTCCCTACGCGACTGATGGGCGCGGGTTTCGGCGGCGTCAAGAGAGCACATCCTTTCAACCGTATTGGGAGAGCATGCGCCTATCGCTCTCCTGGGGATTATTTTCGCCTGGCGAAAAAGATCGCAATTCTGACACGTCGGCCGTTCTAGTGTGACGAATCCAATACGGTTCAATGATAGCCGGGAGAGCGGGAATGCGGGTTTGGGTAGTGTGGGGTTCGATGCTGCTGGCTCTGCCCGGCGCCGGCGCGGCGCATGCCGACGTCAAGATGAGCGGCACCTTCGTGGCCGACAGCGCCTGTCCTGCGACGCAAGCCATCAAGAGCGGCAAGAACCCGGGCAATGTCTCGACCGAAACCGGGCAGAGCTACCAGCTTCTGGCCGGCAACAAGGACGAGCCCACCCATTATCTTATCCAGGTGCCGGGCGCCGATCCCGAACGGCGCTGGGTGAAGATCGGCTGCGGCCATGTCACCGGCGGCAGCGCACAGACGACCCCGGCGCCCTCCGGCCAGACCAAGCCGTCAGCCTCTGGAAAACCCGAATATGTCTTTGCGATGAGCTGGCAACCGGCTTTCTGCGAGACCAAGGCCAGCAAGCCCGAATGCAAGGCGCAGAACCCGGGCGAATTCGATGCTTCCCACTTTACGCTGCATGGGCTGTGGCCGCAGCCGAACGGCAATTTCTATTGCCAGGTGTCGGCGGGCGACAAGGCCAACGACAATCCGGCGCATTGGGGAGACCTGCCGCCGGTCAATCTCGACGCCAACACGCGCGCCGAGCTCGACCAGGTGATGCCGGGCACAGCCTCCAAGCTAGAGCGCCACGAATGGATCAAGCACGGCACCTGCTACGGCAAGAGCCAGCAGGAGTATTTCTCCGACGCGCTCAACCTGATGCGCGCGGTGAACGCCTCGGCGGTGCGCGATCTCTTCAACAAGAACATCGGCAAGCAGCTGACCTCGGACGAGATCCGCGGCGCCTTCAACGAGGCCTTCGGCGCCGGCGCCGGGGATCGCGTGCGCGTTTCCTGCCTGGTCGACCCGTCAAGCGGCCGGCGTCTGATCGGCGAGATCACCCTTGGCCTGTTGGGTCCGGTCGGCCCGGACAGTAAGCTCGCCGATCTGTTGCTGGCGTCCGCGCCGACAGGCAAGGCCGGTTGTCCGAAGGGCACGGTCGACGCGATCGGCTTCCAATAGAGCGAGCGTCGTTTGGTCTTATGATCGTTGGCGCAATTCCGAACGGAAGACTAAAGCGAAGGCGACGGGCGCAACCGCTTCACACTTTCCTGGACTGCTTCAGGCCGTCCTCGGCGCCGCCTGCAAGATGATCGCCTCGCTGCCGGGCTCGCCGAACACCCGACCGCGGCCGTTCAACTTGGCCTTGTAGAGGCGCTGGTCGGCCAGCGCGAAATTGTCGGCGCGGCAACGCGTGGTCTCGCTGACGGTGGAGACGCCGGCGCTCACCGTGATGTTGAAGCGGCCGGTGTGCGCCGAGGTCTTGGCCGCGTCTGATGGTCTCGCCGAGCAGCCTGGCGGGCAAAGAGTTGGGTTTCCAATCCCGCAAAGCGCCGCGATCGGTTGCCGGCATGCCGAAAGCGATTGCCGTTCGGCGCTTCATCGCCTACATAGCGCGCAACCCCCATCCACCTTGACACTTCAGTTCCAGGGAAAGCGCGCGTGGCTCGCCAGTTCATCTATCACATGTCCGGCCTGTCGAAGGCCTACGGCACCAAGAAGGTGCTCGATAACGTTCATCTGTCGTTCTATCCGGACGCCAAGATCGGCATTCTCGGCCCCAACGGCTCGGGCAAGTCGACGATCCTGCGCATCATGGCCGGGCTCGACAAGGAGTTTCAGGGCGAGGCGTGGCTGGCCGAGGGCGCGACCGTCGGCTACCTGGCGCAGGAGCCGCAGCTCGACAACACGAAGACCGTGCGTGAAAACGTCATGGACGGCGTTGCCAGGAAGACCGCCATCATCGAGCGCTACAACGAGCTGATGATGAACTATTCCGACGAGACGGCCGACGAGTCGGCCAAGCTCCAGGACGAGATGGACCGCCTCAATCTGTGGGACCTGGAGCAGCAGGTCGAGATGGCGATGGACGCGCTGCAGTGTCCGCCGCCTGACTCCGAAGTGACCAATCTCTCGGGCGGCGAGCGCCGCCGCGTGGCACTCTGCCGGCTCCTGCTCGAGCAGCCAGACCTTCTACTGCTCGACGAACCGACCAACCACCTCGACGCCGAGACCACGCAATGGCTGGAAAAGCACCTGCGCGACTATCCGGGCTCGGTGCTGATCATCACCCACGACCGCTACTTCCTCGACAATGTCACCGGCTGGATCCTCGAGCTCGACCGCGGCCGCGGCATTCCCTATGAGGGCAACTACACCAAATATCTCGACGCCAAGGCCAAGCGCCTGATCCAGGAAGGCCGGGAGGATGACTCCCGCCAGAAGGCGATCTGGCGCGAGCGCGAGTGGATCCAGTCCTCTCCCAAGGCGCGCCAGACCAAGTCCAAGGCTCGTATCAAGGCCTATGAGGAACTGGTCGAGCAGTCGCAGAACCGCAAGCCGACCGACACGCAGATCGTCATTCCGGCGAGCGAACGCCTTGGCAATGTCGTCATCGAGGTCGAAGGCCTCAACAAGGGTTTCGGCGACGAGCTGCTGATCGAGAACCTGTCGTTCAAGCTGCCGCCGGGCGGCATCGTCGGCGTCATCGGCCCGAACGGCGCCGGCAAGACGACGCTGTTCAAGACCTTCACAGGTCAGGAAAAGCCGGACTCAGGTTCGATCCGCATCGGCGAGACGGTCAAGCTCGGTTATGTCGACCAGAGCCGCGACGCGCTCGACCCGAGCAAGACGGTGTGGGAAGAGATTTCGGGCGGCGCCGAAATCATCAAGCTCGGCAAGCACGAGGTCAACAGCCGCGCCTATTGCTCGTCCTTCAACTTCCGCGGCGGCGACCAGCAGCAGAAGGTCGGCAACCTTTCGGGCGGCCAGCGCAACCGCGTGCATCTGGCCAAGATGCTGAAGGGTGGCGGCAATGTGCTTTTGCTCGACGAACCGACCAACGACCTCGACACCGAAACGCTGAGCGCGCTGGAAGACGCGCTGGAAGCCTATGCCGGCTGCGCCGTCATCATCAGCCACGACCGCATGTTCCTCGACCGCATGGCGACCCACATGCTGGCGTTCGAGGGCGACGCGCATGTCGAATGGTTCGAAGGCAATTTCGAGGAATATGAGAAAGACAAGCTGCGCCGCCTGGGCGCCGAAGCGGCGGCTCCGCACCGCATGACGCACAAAAGGCTGACGCGGTAGGATCAGTCCAAGGGCGGCGAACAGGAGCGAGGTTCTCAAATGGCTGATTGGTCCGCCGCCCAATATCTGAAATTCGAGGATGAGCGCACGCGCCCCGCACGGGACTTGGTCGCGCAAGTTCCTGTCGATTTCCCGCGCCGCGTCGTCGATATCGGCTGCGGTCCGGGCAATTCGACCGAGCTTCTGGTCGAACGCTGGCCGGATGCCGAGGTCAGCGGCTTCGACACCTCGCCCGACATGATCGAGAAAGCGAGGGCGCGGCTGCCGAATGTCAATTTCGAGCTGGCGGACGCAACCGAATGGCAGCCCGAACATCCCGTCGACGTCATCTTCGCCAACGCCGTCTTCCAATGGTTGCCCGAACATCCGGCGGTGTTCCAGCGCCTGATGGGACTTCTGGCGCCGGGTGGCGCGTTGGCCATCCAGATGCCGGACAATCTCGGCGAAGCCTCGCACCAGCTGATGCGGGAGACGGCGGCCGAAGTGCCGTTTTCGGCCAAGCTCGAGGGTGCGGCGCGCGGGCCGCTGCCGCCGGTGGCCTTCTACTACGATGTTCTGTCGCCGCTCGCCGACCGGCTCGACATCTGGCACACGATCTACAACCATCCGCTCGCCGATGCCGAGGCGATCGTCGAATGGGTCAAGGCGACGGGCTTGAAGCCGTTCCTCGATCCGCTCGACCCGGATGAGAAGAAGATATTTCTCGACAGCTATACGGCGAAGATCGCCAAGGCCTATCCGAAGACAGCAAACGGCAAGGTGCTGCTGCGCTTCCCGCGCATCTTCATTGTCGCCAAGCGAGCCTGACCATCTGTCGCCATGCGGCGTGCAGCCCCATGGGTTGCCGATTTAAGCTGGCATAAACCGGCCAAATGCGACAAGGGTTGCGTCGGGCCGGTTCCGCGCCCACATCAGAGCCGCACGGCCCGTGCCTAGACGGATTGGACATGCATCGCGTCATCATCAGCGGCATCGGCGCCGAAATCCCTGAGCCCGTCATCACCAATGAAGAACTGGTCGCAAGCTTCAATCGCTGGGTCGACGCCGAGAATGCGCGCCGTGCCTCGACCGGCGAGACGCTGCTGCAGAAATCGGACAGCGACTTCATCGTGCATGCCTCGGGCGTGAAGACCCGCCATGTAATCGAACGCGAGGGCATTCTCGACCCGACGCGCATGACGCCGCGCATTCCGGCGCGGCCGGACGACGCGCTGTCCTTGGAGGCGGAGTTCGGCATCGCCTCGGCAAGGAAGGCTCTTGCCCATGCCGGGGTCGACGGGGCCGACATCGATCTGGTGATCTGCTCGGCCTCGCATCACCAGCGGCCCTATCCGGCGATCGCCATCGAGATGCAGCAGGCGCTGGGCACGAAGGGCGCCGGCTTCGACATGGGCCTCGGCTGCTCTTCGGCCGCCGCCGCGCTGCATGTCGCCGTCAACCTGGTCAGGGCAGGGGCGCACAAGCGCATCCTGGTGTCGACGCCCGAAATCATCACCGGCCATCTCAATTTCCGCGACCGGCAGACGCATTTCATTTTCGGCGACGCTTCGGTCGCCATGGTCGTCGAAGGGCTGGCGCAAGGTGAGAAACGGCCGGGGCGATTCGAGGTGCTCGATACGCGCACCTGGACGCAAATGTCGAACAACATCCGCACCAATCTCGGCTATCACACGCGCACGGCCCAGGAAGATCCCTACATGATCAACCTGGAAGGCAATCTCATCAAGCAGGTCGGCAACAAGGTGTTCAAGGAAGTCACCGTCGCCGGCCAGAAATTCATTGTCGAGTTCCTCGCCGAGCACGGGCTCACCCCGCACGGGATTCGCCGCTTCTGGCTGCATCAGGCCAATGCGCGCATGAACGCGATGATCCTGAAATTGTCCTTCGGCCACGACGTCGACCATGACCGCGCGCCGATGGTGCTGGAGCGGCTCGGCAACACGGCCGGCGCCGGCGCGATCGTGGCGCTGTCGGAAAACCACGCCGACATGAAAGCCGGCGATTTCGGCCTGATCTGCGCCTTCGGCGCCGGCTATTCGATCGGCGGCGCTCTGTTGAGAATGCTGTAGCCGGATCAGGCCGGCATGAAGGGCACCAGCATCGGTACGCGCCTGGCATACTCGTCATAGGCCGGGCCAAGCTCGCCGCGCAGAAAACGCTCTTCCAGCCGCGCCTTGACGATGATGCCGACCAGGATCAACGCGGCGCCCGCAATGCCCCAGACGGTGCCCTTGACCGCCACGGTGGCGAGGACCGAAAGCAGCAGCCCGGTGTAGATCGGGTGGCGGACCAGTCCATAAGGGCCGGTATCGACCACGCGGTGATCGGCCTTCGCCGTCACCGTGGCCGACCAAAGCCGGCCGAGGTGCAGACGCGCCCACCAGGCGAAAGCGATGCCGATGGCGATCACGACAACGCAGATCCAGGCTTCCGTCAGTGTCGGCATCCAAAGCCGCAGCCGGCCGACATAGCCGTGCGCGGGGACGAACAGCAGGATCGTGCCGGCAAGCCAAAGCACCCGATAGCGCGCCTCCGACCTAAAATCCGCGCGCTTGCGCGCCGGATCGGCCCACGCCGCGGCAAGGCTCCAGGATACCACCCAGGACAGCCAGAGCGCGGCGATGGCGTGTCCAACCTGCATGACGGAGCCTCCGCCCGATACGGGCGCCTTCGTCTATGCTCGCGGCACGGCGGCAATGCGGCACGCGACGAACGGCACCCGGCTTTTCCGGTAAGAAAGTCGTGATCGCCGGTGAAGAACAGCGAGGGCCGCGTCATGCCGGATCAAACCGCGGCGGCGGTGGCAGCGGCGATCAGGGCGTCGCCGGTAAATTGCCGGTTGCCGATGCCCCAACCGCCATCGGGTGCATTGACGATGTTGATCCAGGTGTTTTCAGGCTTGTGGCCTGGCACGCAAAGCGAGGCGACGATCCCCGCGGCAGCGGTGATGAAGGCGTTGCGGGTTTCGATCGAGCCAAGGCCGATATTCGGTAGCTTCAACTCCACCATAACCACCGGCCGATTGCCGCCGCCGGCATAGATGCGGTGATGAGGCAGGACGTGGACCGTGCCGCCGACAATTCCGGTGAAGAATGCATTCCCGGTGGCGCCGGAAGCCTCAATGAGCGCCGCGCTGAGGCGGGGCAGGATCTCGCGTTCTCCCGTGGCGGTCAGAACGCCTTCGGGGGCGGTAACGGTGATCGGCATCTTCTATCCTTCCTTGCGTCGAGCGGCATCGACGGCGGGATGCCTGTCACTTGCCATGTTTCGTATTGATTGTTACGTTACTCGGGAGCGACGAGTCAACAGGTTTCGTATCGATCACTATGGAAAATCCGGAAAAGCCGCGCGGGGGCAGACCGCGCGCATTCGACCCCGATGCCGCACTCGATGCCGCCATGCATCTTTTTTGGGAACATGGCTATGAGGCGACCTCGCTTGCCATGCTGCGCGAGGCGATGGGGCTGACGCCGCCGCAGATCTACAACGCTTTCACGGACAAGGAGACGCTGTTTCGCAAGGCGCTGACGCGTTACCACGAGACCGAGATCGGATTTGCGCTGGAGGCGCTGAGCGCGCCGGTCTCGACGCCAGAGGCGATCCGGCGATTGCTGATGGGAGCGGCCGAGGCCTATACCAGGCTCGGCAAGCCCGGTGGCTGCCTGTTCGTCAGCGGGGCTCTGGCCGCCTCGCCGCAGGCGCAAGCCATTGCGGATGAACTGAGGACCTATCGCAAGGCAAATGAAGCGGCGATCGCGCAGCGGCTGGCCAAGGGCCGGGCGGTGGGCGACCTGCCCGAGACGCTCTGCGTGGAAGGTTTCGCCAAATACCTGGCCGGTGTCATGAACGGCATGTCGATCCAGGCCCGGGATGGCGCTTCGGTCGATGAGTTGCGCGCTTTGGCCCAAACCGCTCTTGCGGCCCTGCCGGCCGAAGGGCAAAACCAAGGCGCATGATTGAAGGGCAGAAAGCCATGCCGGACCTCTTTCCAGAGTTTGAGAAGCCGGTCGAAATCATCCCGGCGAACAAGCTTTCCGCACGCGCGGACGCGCTCTACATTGCGCGGTTCGATCATTTCGAAACGCACGCGGTCGAGGAACTGCGGCTCGGCTTCGAGGGCATCGCGGGCGACTTCCATGCCGGCGCGACGCGGCGTTCCGGCGGTCGCGAGCCCTGGTATGCGCGCGGCACCGAAATGCGCAACGAGCGTCAATTGTCGCTTGTCGCCGCGGATGAACTCGCCATCGTCGCGCAACGCATGGGCCTCGAAGAAATCCGGCCGGAGTGGATCGGCGCCAATCTGCTGGTCGAGGGCGTGCCGCGGCTTTCGATGCTGCCGGCAGGCTCGCTGCTGTTCTTCAAGGGTGGAGTGACGATCAAGATCGACGCCCAGAACAAGCCTTGCCGCATCGCCGGTCAGTCGATCGCCGAGCACGTCCGGGCGGCGGATCACGAGGACACCGCGCTGCAGTTTCCAAAGATGGCGAAGCGGCTGCGCGGCCTTGTGGCCTGGGTCGAGAAGCCAGGCATCATCAGGGTTGGCGAAGAGATTTCGGTGCGGGTGCCGGAGCAATGGATCTACCAGGCCTGAGGGCCACGCCGCCGGTAGCGGCGTGGCCCCAGTGCTTCGATCAGGCCTTGCGGTTCTTGTTGGCGCCCTGCGCCATCACCGAGACATCGTCCCACTTTTCCCAGGTGGCGATGCGGTTGGCATATTCCTGCCTGATCATCGGCAGGCCGCCATCGCCGAAGAAGACCCGCAGCGGCGGCTCGGCGGCATCGACGATCGCAAGCATCGCCGGGCCGGTCGCCTCCGGATCGCCGGCGACGGAGCGGCTGCGGCGCTCGGCCATCGCCGCGCGGGCCGGTTCATAGACATCCAACGGCTTGGAGACCTTGGCCGACGGACCGGCCCAGTCCGTGGAGAAGCCGCCCGGCTCGACCAAGGTGACGTGTATTCCGAACTCCGCGACTTCGAGGCTGAGCGACTGGCTGAACGCTTCCAGCGCCCATTTCGACGCATGGTAGAGGCCGAGCGAAGCAAAGGCGTTGACGCCGCCGATCGACGAGATCTGGATGATGTGGCCGGAGCGCTGCGCCCGCATAATGGGCAGCGCGGCCTGGGTGACCCAAAGCGCGCCAAACACGTTGGTTTCGATCTGGTCACGCGCTTCCTGCTCGGTGACTTCCTCGATAGCGCCGAAATGGCCGTAGCCTGCGTTGTTGATGACGACGTCGAGCCGGCCGAAACGCTTGTGCGCCTCGGCGACCGCGGCGTCGACGGCGTTCTTGTCGGTGACGTCGAGCTTCATGGCGGCGACCTTGTCGCCATATTTTTCGACGAGATCGGCGAGTGTGCCGGTATCGCGGGCGGTGGCGGCGACGCGATTGCCACGGGCGAGCGCCGCCTCGGCCCACACGCGGCCAAAGCCCTTCGACGATCCGGTGATGAACCAAACCTTATCAGTCATGATCTGCGATCCTTGCCTTGAGGGCGTCCAGCGCCTCACGGAAACGCCGATCCGCTCCAACTTTTTGATTTGCGCAATTCCGGATGGAAAACCGCGATGAACTTTCCCTGGAATTGCTCTAGGGGCGATGAATTCCGGGAGGTAAGCGGAGGATGCTCCGCTTCATCCATGTACGGTGCTTCCGGCGTTTTTCCAGGGGCGCCACCGGAATTATTTGGCTGCACGGGTCAGGGATAATGCACCGGGCTCGACCAGGCCGGATCGTCATGCCTTTTCCAATAGAGCGCCATCAGGCGTTGCGTTATCGCGCCGACCTTGCCACCTGCGATAGGCGCCCCGTCGATGGTGGTGACCGGCATGACGCCGCCGGCAGTCGAGGTGATGAAGACCTCGTCCGCCGTCTTGAGCGCGGCCACGCTGACATCCGTCGCTACCGCGGAAAGGCTCGCCTCGGCACACAGGTCGAACACGGTGCGGCGCGTGATCCCGGGCAACACACCCGCCGCCGGCGTCGACAGCTTGCCGTCTTTTACGCAGAAGACGTTGAAGCCCGGTCCTTCGGTGACATTGCCGTTGAAATCGAGGACCAGCGCGGTGTCGGCGCCGCGGTCATAGGCATCGTAGAGCCCACGCACCAGGTCCAGCCAGTGGTAATTCTTGATGGATGGATCGATCGAGGCGGGCGGAATGCGGACCTTGTCGCTGATCGCCACCTTGAGGCCGCTGCGCAATTGCTCGGCATTGGCGACCGAACCGAAGGGCACGGCGAAAGCCATGAAGCGGTTGATCGCCTGGCGCGGGTCGCGGCTGAAGGTCGGCGACGCGCCGCGCGTGCACAACATTTCGACGTAAGCCGCGCGGTGGCCGGAGAGCGCGACGCAATTGTGGAGGATTTTGGCAACGCCGTCGCGGTCGAACGGGATGGTCATGCGCAGTTTTTCCAGCCCGCCGAAGAACCGGTCGAGATGCAGGTCGAGGCGGAAGAAGCGTCCGTCCCAGACATGGACCGTGTCGTAGGTGGCGTCGGAATGTAGAAAGCCCCAATCCAGCACCGAGACCTTGGCCTGCGACATCGGCAGATATTGGCCGTCCAGGAAGGCAACGCCATCGGGATAGGCATGCGGGTCGAGATAGCGATCTGAAAGAATGGGAAGCGATCCGGCCGATGCGGCGGCGGCTTGGCTCATTTCATTCCTCCTCGTTGGTCCGGCAAGGCAGGCTAGCGTCCGGTCGCGGATGAAGTAGAGCCAGGCAGACTGCGCCGCTTGGCCTCATTCGTCCTCCTCGTCTTCCTCGAGCAGCCGTGTCGCGCGCCAGCGGGTGAGCACCTCGTTGGTCCGGCCGATCACGAAAAAGCGCGCCGAATCCCGGTCATAGCCTTCTGCAAGCAGCTTCTCGTAGTCGGTATGGGCGTGGCGGACATGTGCGATCGTTGCCAGCCACACAGCGATCGTGGGCGGCAAGGTCTTCATATGCACCGAACCGGCATCGGCGCGGATCTTCTCCATGTCGGCATAAGGGGCGAGCGGCAACAGCGCGGTCAGCGCCTTGGCAATGGCGCGGCGGCGGCCGGTGGGCGCGCTCATTTGTCGTCCCGCCCCGCAATGACCGCTTCGGGGAATGCGTCGGTCGAAGCGTAGTAAGGCTTGATGTCGATGACCGGCGTGCCGTCCAGCACGTCGATGGCGTCGATCTCGACGCGACCGGCCTCGATGTCGAGAGCGATGAGCTTTGCGACATGCAGGCCGACAGGGTTCGGCCGGGCAGGCGAGCGCAGCGAGAAAACGCCTTTCGGCTCAGTCGCGTGGCGCGGTTTCTGTACGATCAGATTGCGCGGCGCGCGATGGAGCCAGGACAGGATGACGATGTGGCTGGCCCGGTCGAGATTTTGCAATCCGGAACGATAGGGCTCGTCGATCAGAACCGTTGCCGTCCGTCCGTTCTCGCGGGCGGCGCGCATGTTCTTCGGACAATCCTCGCGGTTCGTCCAAGGCGAGACGATATGGCCGATGAAGACGACATGGCCGTCCGGCGGCAGTTCCGACGGATCGGCTTCCAGAAGCGTTTCGCCTTCGCGCGTCTCAAACATCCAGGTCATCCTGTGCAGGACCCGCCCATGGGCGCGGATCACGGCTGCGCCATTTTCTTGTCCGGAAGCGACATAGCGCTTGCCAGGGTTTCAAAATCGACATAAACATATCTTTATATCTTTCAACGAGAACCCGCTGATGCATATCTCGCTCGACACAATGGTAGATACATTGAAGGCGGCGGCCGAATCCAGCCGGCTGCGTATCCTGGTGCTTCTGTCGCGCGGCGATCTTACCGTCTCCGACATCACCGAAATCCTCGGTCAGTCGCAGCCGCGCGTCTCGCGCCATCTCAAGCTGCTGCTCGATGCCGGGCTGATCGGCCGCTACCAGGAGGGGTCCTGGGCCTTCTTCAGGCTGACCGATACGGATAATTCTCGCGACTTCGTGCAGCGTCTGGTCTCCGGCATAAGCGAGGCCGATCCGCAGGTGGTGCGCGATCTCGAGCGGCTGGCGGCGGTGAAGCGCAGACGGCAGGACCGGGCGGCCGAGTATTTCTCCGAGAATGCAGCGAGCTGGGATCATATCCGCTCGCTGCACGTGCCGGATCGCGCGGTGGAAGCAGCACTTCTGAAGCTCGTCGGCAAGCGGCCGTTCCAGTCGATGCTCGACCTTGGCACAGGCACGGGCAGGCTGCTTGAAATCTTTGCGCCGCTCTACCGGCGCGGTGTCGGCATCGACATGTCGCGCGAGATGCTGACCGTGGCGCGCGCCAATCTCGACAAAGCGGGCATCGCCAATGCGCAGGTGCGCCAGGGCGACATTTTCTCGCCGCCGGTCGAGCGCAACGCCTTCGACCTCGTAACCATCCACCAGGTGCTGCATTATCTCGACGATCCGGCCCGCGCGATCGGCGAGGCGGCGAGACTGCTGCGGCCGTCCGGTCGGCTGATCGTCGTCGATTTCGCGCCGCATAATCTCGAATTCCTGCGCGACCAGCATGCGCATATGCGGCTCGGTTTTTCCGACCGGCAGATTTCGGAATGGTTCGCGGAAGCCGGGCTCGATCTCGAGGACAGCCAGGAATTCGAGCCGCGTGGCGGCAACGAAGCAAGGCTCACCGTAAAGCTCTGGCTCGCCCGGGACCGCCGCCTGCTGATCGCCGACCCGTCCAACGATTCCTTGCAAGCGAGGGAAACAGCCTGATGAACCAGTTCCGCTTTTCCCGACGCCCCGACATCGGCGACAAGGTCAGGGTCTCATTCGAGTTCTTCCCGCCGAAGACCGACGAGATGGAGACAAGGCTCTGGGACACGGTCACCCGGCTGGAGCCGCTCAAGCCGAAATTCGTCTCGGTGACCTATGGCGCCGGCGGCTCGACGCGCGAGCGCACGGCGCGCACGGTCAAGCGCATCCTCAACGAGACGACGCTGACGCCAGCGGCGCATTTGACCTGCGTCGATGCCGCCCGCGATCAGGTCGACGGGGTCGTGCGCGAGTTCGCCGACATGGGCGTCAAGCGGTTCGTCGCATTGCGCGGCGATCCAGCGGCCGGCGTCGGAACCATCTACAGGCCGCATCCGGACGGCTACGCCAACGGCGCCGAGCTGGTCGGGGCGCTGAAGAGCGCCGGCGATTTCGATATCTCGGTTTCGGCCTATCCGGAAAAGCATCCGGAAAGCCCGGATTTCGCCACCGACATCGACATGCTGAAGCGCAAGGTCGACAATGGCGCGACGCGGGCGATCACCCAGTTCTTCTTCGACAACGATCTTTACGAGCGCTACGTCGAGCGGGCGCGCCGGGCCGGCATCTATATCCCGATCGTGCCGGGCATCCTGCCGGTGCATAATTTCACGCAGGTCGCGAATTTCTCCTCGCGCTGCGGGGCGCTGGTGCCAGCCTGGCTGGCCGAGCGCTTCGAAGGACTGGAGAACGATCCGCAAACGCATGCCCTCGTCGCCTCGGCCGTGGCTGCCGAGCAGGTGCTCGACCTGGTCGAGCGCGGCGTCGGCGATTTTCATTTCTACACCATGAACCGCGCCGATCTGGTGTTTGCCGTCTGCCATATGATCGGCATCCGTTCGCATGAGACCGAGGCGGCCGGATCGGCTGCCGCGTAAAGCAAAGCTGAAATGGAAAAGGCCGGGTAGAACCCGGCCTTTTCGAACTCCTCGGACTATTTTCGGTGCTGGTCTTCCCGTCTTTGGCGGGTCAGGGAAGAACGCCTATGATAAGGGCGCCGATGAATGCGAATGCGGCACAAATCATCAATGCGTTGATCGGCCTCGTCAGTCCCATGCCATAGCCTCCTCTAAGAGCTATGGCTGGAGTCTAGGGTCATTTGGGTCACAGGCAAGCGGAAAATGTGCTGCATTGCGACGTGATTGTGGAATTTGCGACTTCCGATTTACCGTTAGCCGTTGAAACTCTTTGGCAAAAACCGTTTCGAGAGTTGTGAATAAATTGTGGCGGCGCTGTGTCATGACACCGCTACCATCGGCCGAACAGACGGCCGTCGATGGTGACCAATCCGAGTCCGATCAGCGCCATGCCGCTGATTTCGAACAGCGCCAGCCGCTCGCCGAGGAAGAGGAAACCGAGCAGCACCGCGCTGACCGGCACGATCAACGTGACCAGTGAGGCGTTGGTGGCGCCCGCCGAGGCGACGAGGTTGAAATAGAGGATATAGGCGAAGGCGGTGGAGAGCAGCGCCAGCGCCAGCACGGCTGCCCAGACCGGCGGTGAGGCCGAAAACACTCCGGCCGGGCCATAGGCGATCAGCACCACCGGGACCATGATGATGGTCGATGCGGTCAGTTGGCCGGTGGCGATGACCGGCGAAGGCACGCCCTTGAGGCGGCGTGCGATCATCAGGGCGAACGCGTAGGACAGTGAGGCGCCGATCAGCGCGAACTTGGCCCACACAGGTCCGCCCAGCCCGGCAAGCAGGCCTGGTCCGATCATAACCGCGGTGCCGGCAACGCCCAGCGCGATACCGGCCAGCTTGTTCCAGGACAACTTTTCGTCGGTGGTGAGCGCGTTGGCCAGGATCAACGTCCAGAACGGCGTCGTCGCGTTGAGCACCGAGGCGACGCCGGCGCCGAGTTGAGTCTGGCCGGCGAAGATCAGCGAGAAGGGGATGACATTGTTGGTGATCGCCAGCAGGAAGAACAGGCCGGCATGCGGGAAGGCGAGGCCAAACGAAGGACCGCGGACCGCCAGGTAGAGTTGAAGCGCGATGGCGGCGATGGCGACACGAAACAGCACCAGCGCCAGCGGCTGGATCTCGGATACGGCAATGCGGGCAAAGAAGAACGAACCGCCCCAGATCGCGCCGAGCAAGAGAAGCTGCGCCCAGTCCTTGAGCGTCATCGGTCCGCGCATCGGCGCGGCGCCGGCGGTGATGGACATGTCTTGTTCCCTCCCAAGGGCCGATCGCAACCTCGGCTCTCAACTTAAACCAACCGATATCGGATTCAGCGGCAAGGGCCACCCGAAACCTGACCAGTGGCCTAGCGTTGGCAAAAAGTGCGGCCGGCCGAGCGGGATAGCCAGACACAGAACTGTTTTCTTTGGCGGTTAGCTAGGATTAATTGTGCGCACCTGATCGAGGATTCGTCCATGCAGCGATTCGAAAATGCCCGCGAGGCGGCACTGGCGCTTCGCCCGGACGACCCGGTCTACTGCTTTCGCCCTCAGGTGCTCAAAGCGGATGCATTGCAGTTCATGGACATGTTTCCCGGCAAGACCGCCTATGCGGTGAAAACCAACGGCGAGCAGATCGTCTTGAGGACGCTGGTCGAGGCCGGCGTCAGCACATTCGACGTCGCTTCGCCTGGCGAGTTCGCCGCCGTGCGCACGGTCTCGGCGGATGCCGAGATGCTCTACATGCATCCGGTCAAGGCGCAGTCCGATATCAAGCTGGCGCTGGAGAAATACGGCATCCGGGTGATCTCGATCGATCATGAGGACGAGATCACCAAGCTGACGCGCGTCGTGCGTGCCCTCGATATCGACCCGGGCGCCATCACCGTCTTCGTGCGCATCCAGACAAAGGGCCACGCGGCTTACGAATTGTCGAAGAAATTCGGCGCCGGGCCGGCCAACGCGGTCGAGCTTGCCGAGCGGCTCAACCGCACCGGCTACAAGGTGGGGCTCTGCTTCCATGTCGGCAGCCAGATCGAGGATCCCGACACCTATGAGCGGGCGCTGGCGTCGGCCGACTGGGTGCGAAACCGGCTGACATTCGACATTGCCGGGCTCGACGTGGGCGGCGGCTTTCCGGCCGAATACGGGCATGACCCCAATCGCAGGCACATTGAGATGCCATCGCTCGGCCAACTCATGTCGCGGCTGGCGGGCGACCTCACGGAATACCAGTTCGACCAGATGCCGCTGGTCGCCGAACCCGGTCGCGTCATCGTGGCGCGCTGCCTGTCGCTGATCGTGCGGGTGCTGCTGCGCAAGGGCAAGCGGCTCTACATCAATGACGGCATCTGGGCGTCGCTGTCGGATTCATGGACCGGCAAGATCACCCTGCCGGCGCGCTTCATCCCCGATCCCGCGATCCGCGCGCGCAATGGCGACGAAAGCGCCATCGTGCCGTTCAAGGTCTGCGGCGCGACCTGCGATTCCGTCGATATCCTGTCCCGGCCGTTCTGGCTGCCGGAAACGGTCGACACTGGCGACTGGATCGAGATCGGCCATATCGGCGCTTACTCGCTGTCGCTGAGGACGCGCTTCAACGGCTTCTTCCCCGATACATTCGTCGAGGTGACGACGCCCTTCGACGAGGGCGATGCGCCGCAGGGGTTTGCGAGCCTGGAGACGATGGCGGATTAGGCGACCCCGCCACCCGCCTGAATGTTTTCGCCCGTCAGCCAGCGGGCTTCATCGCTGGCCAGGAAGACGGCGACATCGGCAACGTCGCGCGGAGCGCCAATCCGGCCGAAGGGCGACATGCCTGCCGCCACGGCACGATCCCGCTGCGGCAACAGATCGGTGTCGGTGAAGCCCGGCGACAGCGCATTCACGGTGACGCCGCGCGGTCCGAGCTCGCGCGAGAGCACCCGCACGAACTGCTCGACGGCGCCCTTGCTGCCGAGATAGAGCGCCGTCTGCGTGAAGAACATTTTGGTGCCGCCCGTCGAGACCGCGATGATGCGGCCGCCGTCGCGGACACGTTTGGCCGCTTCCTGAAGCGTGAAAAAGGTTCCTCTGGCGTTGGTGCCAAAAACCAGATCGAAGTCGGCTTCGGTAGCCTCGATGAACGGCTTGATGACGGCGATGCCGACATTGGCAACGACGATATCGATGGCGCCGAGCTGGCTCCCTGCCTCGTCGAAGAGGCGGCGGATATCGGCAAGAACCGAAACGTCGGCTTGAATGGCTACCGCCTTGCCGCCCTTGCTGGTGATCGCCGACACGACTTCGTCTGCGGCATTCCTGTTGCCAAGATAGTTGACGACCACGGCTGCGCCATTGGCGGCAAGCCTCTCGGCAATGGCGCGGCCAATGCCGCGCGAGCTGCCTGTAACGATCGCGGTTTTGCCTTGCAGCGACTGAGACATGATTCGATTTTCCTTCACCTTTCAGGCCTGCCGGTCTGGTCCCGGCGGCCGACGATGCAAGAAATAGCGACATGCAATTGGTCGGATAATGCTCTATTATCTGAGTGAGTTGTTAATTCGGGAATACATAATGCGCGGCTCTGACTTCGCCGAGCTCAAGGCGTTTGCGGCAATCGTGGAGGAGGGCAGCTTCGTGCGCGCGGCCGCGCGGCTGCGGGTGTCGCCACCGGCGCTCAGCCAGACGATCCGGCAGTTGGAGGCTCGTGTCGGGGTTCGCTTGCTCAACCGCACGACACGCAGCGTTTCGCCGACCACGGCCGGCGAAACGCTGTTTGTACGCCTTGCGCTTGTGTTCGATGAACTGGAGGACGCCTTGGCGGAAGCCCAGGCCGGGCGTGACCGGCCCGCCGGCTCTTTGCGCATCAACGTACCCCGTGTTGCCGCAATGCGGTTCATCGCGCCGATCCTCGGCGATTTCCAACGCGCCTATCCCGACATTGCGCTGACGGTCATCATCGATGACCCGCTGACCGACATTGTCGAGGGGCGGTTCGATGCCGGTATCCGCCTTGGCGAGCGGCTGGAGAAAGACATGGTGGCGGTCAAACTCGGCGATGACCTTCAAATGGCGGCGGTGGCGGCTCCGGCCTATCTCCAAGGTCGCGCAATTCCGCGCCACCCGCAGGACCTGCATCAGCACCGCTGCATCAATTTCCAGTGGCCGGGCGGCGGCGACATCTACCGGTGGGAGTTCTCTCGCGGCAAGCGCTCCCTGGAAATCGCCGTCAAGGGCAACCTCACCGTCAACGATACGGAACTGATGCTGAAGGCGGCGCTGGATGGGGCTGGCGTAGCCTACATGATCGACTACCAGGTGCAGCCATGGATCGAGAGGGGCAGGTTGGTCCGGTTTCTCGAAGCCTGGTCGCCTGGCTTCCCGGGTTTTTATCTATACCATCCGAGCCGGAGGCTGGTGCCGCCGGCGCTGCGTGCGTTCATCGACTTCGTGCGGTCTAGAGCAATTCCAGGAAAAGTGTGACACGGTTTTCCGTCAGGAATTGCGTCAAAACAAAGAGATAGAGCGTTTCGCCGTTTCCGTGGAACGGTGAAATGCTCTAGGCGCGGTTAGCGCTTACGCTTCAGAGCTTCGCCAGCAACTCCGCTGTCGGCCAGCCATCCACCGGCAATCCAAGCCGCATCTGCTCCTTGCGGACCGCTTCGCGCGTGTTGGTGCCCAGGATGCCGTCGACGGTGCCGACGTCGTAGCCCTTGGCTTCGAGCTTGGTCTGCAGCGCCTTCATCTGGTCACCGTCGAGGCCGGGCTCGGGCGTGCGCGGGTCGAATTGCGGCGCGCCGGCCAGGCGCGTCGCGAGCACCGCCGCGGTCAGCGCATAAGTGAAGGACTGGTTCCATTCCAGATAGACATCGAAATTGTCATAGGTCAGGAAGGCGGGGCCTTTGCGGCCCATCGGCAGCGCCAGGCCAGCCTTCAGGCCATTGTCGATCAAGGGCGTGCCGTTCGGATAGGTCACGCCCCATTGAGCCCACTGCGCCAGCGGCAGCTTGTTGGTGCGGCCGGTCTGGTCCCAGGGCATGTCATCGGGGACGCGCACCTCCTCGACCCAGGGCTGGTCGCGCTTCCAGCCGCGCGACGCGATCTTGTCGGCCGTCGTCATGATCACGTCCGGCACGCTGTTCCTGAGGTCGACCTTGCCGTCGCCGTCGCCGTCGACGCCTCGCGCCAGGTAGTCGGTCGGCAGGATCTGCGTCTGGCCGATCTCGCCGGCCCAGGCGCCTTTGACGTCGGTCGGCAGCACGCCGCGGTCGATCAGGGTGAGCAGCGGCACCAGTTGCGGCCGGAAGAGCTGGGGACGGCGGCAATCATGCGAAAGCGTGACCAGCGCGTTCAATGTATGGAAGTCGCCCTGCACGGCACCGAAATCCGTCTCCAGGCCCCAGAAAGCGGCGATGATCGCCGGCTGGACACCGAACTGCTTGTCGGCGCGGTCGAAGACGTCGGCATATTTCTTCAGATTGGCCGCGCCCTGCTTCAGGCGGTAGCCCGAAATCATGCGGTTGGCGAATTCGGTGAAAGTCTGGGTGAAGACGCCCTGGGCGCGGTCGCGCGCCAACGCTCGCTGGTCAATGGTGGCGTCTTCGAGCGCGTCGAGGCCGACAGCGCCGACGCCTGCCGCCTTGGCTTCGGCCGCCACGCCCTGTTTCCAGGCCTCGAAATCCCCACCGCATTCCTGTGCCGCGGCGGGCAGTGCGCACGCGCCGACGAACAGCGCCGCCAGGATTTCAACGCGCAATCGCATCGCTTTCCTTTCGAGACCGGCACATGAGCCCATCATAACCCGGACAGGATAGGACAGGCGCATGCGAGGATTTCAAAATTCAGGAGCCGCGTTAGGCACTCGCGCGAGCGCGCCGCTCCAGATTACCAGCGGTTGCATGTTCGCCGCCCGCCGTGTCGAAAAGCAGGCCGGGCGGCCGATGTCAACGGGTGTTCTGCCGCAGCCACTTCTTCCAGGCGGCTTCCGAGCCGTTGAAAACATTGATGTCCGACTTGCCGGTCATGCCTGGCACGATGCCGGTTCCGGTGTACTGCCAGAAGGTGAAGGGGTGGCTGCCGTATTTCTCGCGCGGATGGCCGGCGACCGACCGCAGCCAATAGGGATAGCCGCGGAACGTCGCCAACTGGTTGTCGTCGAAGAAGTCGAGCGAAGTGTAGATGATCGGCTTCTTGCCGTAGTGGCGCTCGACGATTTGAAGGAAGGTCGTCATCTCGCTGCGCACCGTCGCCGGGTCGGGGCGCAGCCTGCAGGTCGGCGAGTTCGGGTTCCATTCCATGTCGAGCACCGGCGGCATCGCCGACGGGTCGTTGGGGACATTGGCGATGAACCAGCGCGCCTGGGTTTCCGCCGGCGTACAGAAATAGAAGAAGTGATAGGCGGCGCGCGGGACACCGGCGGCCCTGGAGCGGGCCCAGTGCTCGTTGAAATAGTCGTCGAAGCGGTCGCCGCCTTCCGTCGCCTTGATGAAGGCGAAGGAGATGCCGCTGGCCCGGGCTGTCGGCCAGTCGACCGAGGTCTGGTATTTGGAGACGTCTGTGCCGTGGATGGCATAATTCCACGGCGTGCCGCTGTCCCACTCGTGCGGCTTGGAGTCCTCGAACTTCGGCGCGCGCACCACGGCCGTCTGCGATGACGGCGACAACGGCGAAAGGTCATCGACCGTCGAGCAGGCGCCCAACAGCGTCAGCATCAGGATGGCCGCAAGACGGCGCATGGCATTCCCCGAGCCGGGATCAGCCGGCCGCTGATGGGTCCTCACTGATGGTGGTCGCTTGCGCGTGCCCCCTCCGGACGATCGCCCCACAGGACCGCCCGTTCTTCATGCATGTCGTTGTCCCAAAGCAGCTTGGCACTTTTGGGCGACATCCCTCCGTGATCGCCGAACATGGTTGATAATCCATTGACGGCGCTCGACATCGGTCATGATTTTGCGGAAGCAATGGCGGCAAATCGATGACATAAAGCGGGCCGGAAATCCAAGGGCGCGAAAAGATGCGGGCTGTCGTGAAATTCATCAAATCGCTGCTGGCCCTCATTGTGCTGGCGGTGGTGGCGCTCTTCGCCTGGCTTTACCTGGCGCCGCCCGAACTGATCCGCGTCGGCTCCGGCTATTCGGCCAAGATCGTCTGCTCGAACGTGTTCATCGCCGGCCGAGACCCGAAGGAAGTTCTGGCGGTCGACGTGCAGGCGCCGGGCCATCCGCTGCTGCGCCTGATGAAGGTCTCGGTCGACAAGGAGAGGGGGCTGGTTTCGGCGGGCCTGCTCTGGGTTCTCGGCAAGAGCGTCGCGGTCGAGCGCGACGGCGTCGGCTGCGCGTCGGTTCCGGATGGCGATACCGGCAAGGTGCGTCAGATATCGCTGCGACCGGCGCCATCGACGGCAGCCGCGCCGCCCGATGCGCTCTGGCCCGAAGGTGAGCGGGTGGATGCTTCGCAAAATCCGGAAGTGTCGAAGATCATTGGCAACGTTGCGATGGCCGGCGTCGGCATGCGCGCCGTCGTGGTGGTAAAGAACGGCCGCGTCGTCGCGGAGCGCTATGGCGAGGGGTTCTCGGCCAAGACGCCGCTGCTTGGCTGGTCGATGACCAAGACGGTGAATGCCGCGATCGTCGGCACGCTGGTCAGGGACGGCAAGATGGCGGTCGACAGCAAGGGCCTGTTCGCACCGTGGAAGGTAGACGGCCGCGCCGCCATCAGCCTTGCCGACATGATGGCGATGTCGAGCGGGCTGGCGTTCAACGAGGACTATGGCGACGTCGCCGACGTGACGCGCATGCTCTATCTCGAGCCGGACATGGCGGGCTTCGCCGAGGCCAAGCCGCTGACCGGCGAGGTCGGCAAGGTGTTTTCCTATTCGAGCGGCACGGCGGTGATGCTGTCGCGACTGTGGCAGGACGCGATCGGCGACAAGGCAAAGGCGCTGGCATGGCCGCGCACGGCGCTGTTCGAGCCGCTCGGCATGGACAGCGCCGTTCTCGAGACCGACGAGCAGGGCACGTTCGTCGGCTCGTCCTATCTCTACGCCACGGCCCATGACTGGGCGCGCTTCGGCCAGTTCCTGCTGCAGGGCGGTGTCTGGAACGGCGCGCAGATCCTGCCCGCCGGCTTCGTCGACTGGATGCGCGAGCCGGCGCCCGCTTCGAAGGTCTACGGCAAGGGCCAGGTCTGGATCGAAGGCCCGGGCGACGAGGAAAATCCCGGCGCGGGCACTGCCGCCGGCTTGCCGAAGGACACCTATTGGATGGAAGGCCATGACGGCCAGACGGTGGCGATCATTCCCTCGGAACAACTGGTCGTGGTGAGGCTTGGGCTGACACCGACCAAGCTCAACTACCGGCCGCAGACGATGGTGACTGCGTTGGTCAAGGCGCTACATCAGTAGCGCTGCTATTTTGGCGCGCCGACCACCGCCAGCCAGGCATAGCCGCGATAAAGTGTTCTGAAACGGAAGGTTGCGCCGGTCCGCTTGGATTCCGATTCAAGCACGTCGCGTAGTGAATCACGCGGCATGACATGAAACTTCCGCAGCCAGCCGCGCAGCAGCGCCCTGAACCAGCGCGGCAATCCTTCCTGCTGACCGAAGTCGACCACGTGCAGCGAGCCGCCGGGCGCAAGCGCGGCAAGGGCGGCCGCAACCGTTTTCTCCCAGCCGGGGATCATCGACAGCGAGTAGGACACGAAAACCCGGTCGAAGCGCTCGACACCGAAAAGCGCCTTGGCATCGAAATCGGTAGCGTCGCCGCGCGCCAGGCCGACCCGGGCCGCCAGACCTTCGCGGGCCATTGCGGCATTCGCCGTTTCCAGCATTTCGGCAGAGATGTCGAGGCCGAAAAAGCGGGCATTTCGATAGCGCCGGGCGGCAAGCGCGATGTTGCGGCCGGTGCCGCAGCCGAGCTCCAACACGCTGCCGTTTTGCGGCACGTCCAGCTCGTCGATCAGCCGGTCGCGGCCAAGCAGGTAATATTTGCGGGTCAGGTCATAGATGTGGCGCTGCCAGCGATAGACGCCGTCCATAAGTTCGGCATGGCTGGCCTGCAGCTCCGTCGTGCTCATGCGGCGCGCTTCACATAAAGGTGGAAGCCACCGTAGATGGCCGAGCGGTCCTTGGCTGAGAACTCGCGCGAGGCGTCGCTCTCGTAGGTCCACTGGTCGAGCAGCGAGCTGGAAACGCGGCCGGGCAACAAGCTGGGTTCGGCCGCGGTGCGGAAGATGACGCGTGCGCCGACCGAAGCCGTGCGGGTGATCTCGGTCCACAGCGCGTTGAGCAGATCGTCGGTCATCCAGTCCTGCGCGTCGAGCAGGACGAAGCGGTCGACGGTGCCGGCATCCTTGGCGGCCAGGAACTTGATCAAGTTGGCGTGGTGGATGTGGACTCGATCGATGTTGTCGCGGATCGTCTTATAATTGCGCTGTTCCAGATAGGCGGGGAGCGCCGCCTCGCCGGGTTCGGGGTAGCGGCGGGCGAAGGCCTGCCAGGCGAAATAATTGTTCTTCAGCGGAAAGTCGCAGGCGAGCTTTTCCAGCCGTGCCTTGAGCACGCTCGCCATCGAGCCGTCGCCCGACGTAATCAGCGAGTCATACTGCGCCGGCGGGATGCCGAGACCGAACAGCGAAGCCTTGCGCGACGTCGCCCAGCGCAGGAGCTTCTTGTCGAAGACCGGTGCCAGTTCCTCGTTGAAGAAGCGCCGCTGCTCGCCGAGGTTCTCAGCCTTCATGATGCCGGCCGGATCGACGCCGAACAGTTTGCCGGCGCGATGGCCCATGGCGATGAACAGGCCGAGCAGGCCGGTCTGGTAGAAGTTGCGGTCGAAGACCGAGATACGGCGGCGGCCGCGCCAGTTGCGGCGCTCCCAGTAATGGCGGCTGACCGGATCGAGATGCGGCGCAATGAAGCGATCATAGGCATCCGAATTGTGGCTGGTGTCGGCGGCGCCGAAGAAGCGGAACAGGTCGCCTTGAGACGGCAGGTGGCGCACCGCCTCCAGCTTCATGCGGTTCAGCGCGATGTGCGCGGCATTGAGATCGACGGCATCGATCCTCGCCGGCGAGCGCGTCAGGTAAGCCAGAATGTTGCAGCCGCCCGACGCGATTGTGACGACCCGGTGACCCGCGCCGAGCTGCATGGCCTCCATGTCGACATCCGGGTCTTCCCAGATCTGCGGATAGACGAGGCCGGAAAACAGGAAAGCGAACAACCGCTCGGAAATGCCGTCCTTCGACAATGCGCGGTTCTGGTAGACGGCCTTTCCGACTTCCTTGCCCCGGCGATAAACGAGTTCTCCCGAAACATCCGACATGGCAAGGTGATTCCCCGTTCGCGTTGGCGCAAGCGGGTAGCGCAGCGTCATGACAGGCAGGTGACAGCCTGTTGACGGCAAGTCGACGCTCCGGTGCGTGCGCTTGCCGCCGTGGCTTCGTTTCTACGCATGTCGTCGTCCCAAAACCGCTCCGCGGCTTTCGACGACATGCATCAGCTTTTGCCGAAGGCCCCGGGCGTCGGGGTGGTGACGATTACGGCCTCGCCTGCGTCGAGCGTGGTCTGGTCGCAGGCCTTCAGGACGTCGACCGAGCCGTCATTGCGCCTGACCTTGGTCGAGCCCGCTTCACCGTCGCCGCCGCCGTCCAGACCCTTGGGCGGGCGGTTGCGGTGCGAGGAGAGAATTGCGCACTCCATCTTTTCGAGGAAGCGGATCGTGCGCCTGGTGCCGTCGCCGGCGTTCCACCTGCCCTTGCCGCCGGACCCCTCGCGGATGTGGAAGTCTTCCAGCACGACGGGGAAGCGCAGTTCCAGCACTTCCGGGTCGGTGAGCCGCGAATTGGTCATGTGGGTGTGGACGCCGGATGTGCCGGCAAAGCCGCGCCCCGAATTCATCCGCCCGGCCGGCGAACCGGAGCAGATCGTCTCGTAATACTGGTATTGATTGTTGCCGAAGGTGAGGTTGTTCATCGTGCCTTGCGCGTTGGCCATCGCACCCATCGCGCCGAACAAGGCGTTGGTGACATGCTGCGAGGTCTCGACATTGCCGGCGACGACGGCGGCAGGGTAGGACGGTTTGAGCATGCAGCCGTCGGGGATGACGATGTTGATCGGCCTCAGGCAGCCGGCATTCATCGGGATCATGTCCTCGACCATGACGCGGAAGGCGTAGAGCACGGCGGCGCGGGCGACAGGCTCCGGCGCGTTGAAATTGTTCTTCATCACCGGCGAGGTGCCGGTGAAATCGACGGTCGCCTCGCGCTTTTGCCGATCGACGGTGATCTTCACCTTGATCACCTGGCCGGTGTCGGTGGGGTATTCGTACGCGGCGCTGTCAGGAAGCCGCTCGATCACGCGGCGCACGCTCTCGGCGGCATTGTCCTGGACATGGCCCATATAGGCCTCGACGACATCGAGGCCGAAATGCACGACCATCTTGCGCAGTTCGGCGACGCCCTTTTCGTTGGCGGCGATCTGCGCCTTGAGGTCGGCGATGTTCTGGGCGGGATTGCGCGCCGGGTAGGGGTGGTCGGTCAGGAGGATCTCCAGCTCCTTCTCGCGGAAGCGGCCGCGATCGACGATGCGGAAATTGTCGAACAGCACGCCTTCCTCGTCGACCGTGGTGGCCAAAGGCGTCATCGAGCCGGGCGCGGTGCCGCCGATATCGGCGTGGTGGCCGCGCGAGGCCGCCCAGAACAGGATCTGCCTGCGCGCATCGTCGAACACCGGCGTCACCACGGTGATGTCGGGCAAATGCGTGCCGCCATTATAGGGGGCGTTGAGCGCGAAGACGTCGCCGGGATGGATGTCGCCGGAATTCAGGCGGATGACGGTTTCGACGGAACGGTCCATGGAACCCAGATGCACCGGCATGTGCGGCGCGTTGGCGACCAGCGCGCCATGGCGGTCGAACACGGCGCAGGAAAAATCGAGCCGTTCCTTGATGTTGACCGAATAGGCGGTGTTCTGCAGCGTCACGCCCATCTGCTCGGCGATCGACATGAAGAGGTTGTTGAAGACCTCCAGCATCACCGGATCGGCTTCGGTGCCGAGCGCGGCGGCACGCGCTTTTCGTTGCGTGCGGCGTATCACGACGTGGTTGAGATTGGTGATTTCGGCGCGCCAGCCCGGCTCGACGACGATGGTCTGGTTCGGCTCGATGATCAGCGCGGGTCCGGCGACCGTGTGGGAAGGGCGCAGGTTTTCGCGCCGGTAGACGCCGGCCTCGTGCCAATCGCCCTCGGTGTGGAAGCGCCGGCTTTCCAGAGGTTTGGCCTCGATCCCTGCCGGTCCGGCAGGCGCATAGGCTTCAGCCTTGTCCTGTCGAGCGGCTTCGATGCCTTCGACGGCGACGGTTTCCACGACGATGGGCTTGTCGTCATAGACGAAGCCGAACTGTGACTTGTGCGCGGCCTCGAAATCGCTTCTGGCGCGGAAGATCGAACCATGCTCGAAATTCACCGGCAGCGCCGTGTCGGTGCCATCGTAGCGGATATGCAGGACAGGCTTCGCTGAGACAACGTCCGCGGCAATGCCTTGCTCGCCAAGCTCGGCGACAACGTCGTTTCGCAAGGCGACGATAAGTGCCTCGATCGCCGGGCGGGATTCCTCGGCAAGCGGCTGCAGCAAAGCCTGCTGGCGCGAGGCGAAGACCGAGGACAGCCCGATGCCATAGGCCGAAAGCAAGCCCGAAAAGGGGTGGATCAGCACAGCTTCCATGCCGAGCGCATCGGCAACCCGGCAGGCATGCTGGCCGCCGGCGCCGCCGAAGCAGTTGAGGAGATATTCGGTGACGTCGTAGCCACGTTGCACCGAAATCTTCTTGATGGCGTTGGCCATGTTCTCGACCGCTATGGTGATGAAACCCTCGGCGACGGCCTCGGGCGTCCGGCCGTCGGCGATTTCGGCGGCAAGTGCCGTGAATTTTTCGCGAACCGTGTCGACGTCGAGCGGCTGGTCCTGGCCGTGGCCGAAGATCGCCGGGAAGAAATCGGGCTGCAATTTGCCGAGCATGACATTGGCATCGGTGACGGCGAGCGGGCCGCCGCGCCGGTAAGCGGCCGGCCCGGGATTGGCGCCGGCCGAATCGGGCCCGACGCGGAAGCGGCCCGCCTCGTAATGCAGGATTGAGCCCCCGCCTGCGGCGACCGTGTGGATGCGCATCATCGGCGCGCGGATGCGCACGCCGGCGACCTCGGTGTCGAAGGCGCGCTCATATTCGCCGTCATAGTGGGCGACGTCGGTCGAGGTGCCGCCCATATCGAAGCCGATCACCTTGCCGAAGCCGGCGAGTTTGGCCGTCTCGATCATGCCGACGACGCCGCCCGCCGGTCCGGACAGCAGCGCGTCCTTGCCCTGGAACATGTCGGCGGCGGTCAACCCGCCCGACGACATCATGAACATCAGGCGCGGGCCGGCTCCCAGCTCTCCCGCCACCCGTTGCACATAGCGTGACAGGATCGGAGACAGGTAAGCGTCAACCACGGTGGTGTCGCCGCGACCGACCAGCTTGATCATCGGCGAGACCTCATGAGAGACCGAGATCTGGCTGAAGCCGATCTTGCGGCAGACCTTGGCAACGGCCTTTTCGTGATCGGGATATTTCCAGGCATGCATGAAGACGATGGCGACCGCGTCGATGCCATCGGCCTTGGCCTGCTCGATCGCCGGGCGACAGGCAGCGATGTCGAGCAGGCGCTCGACGCGACCGTCGACGCGCACGCGCTCGTCGATCTCGATCACCCGCTCGTAGAGCAGTTCCGGCAGGATGATCTGCTTGGCGAAGATGTCCGGCCGTGCCTGGTAGGCGATGCGCAAAGCGTCGCGAAAACCCTTGCTGATGAGCAGGAGCACGCGGTCGCCCTTGCGCTCGAGCAGCGCATTGGTGGCAACGGTGGTGCCCATTTTGACGTCGCCAATCGCGTCGGCGCAAATGGCGGCGCCTGCTTTCAGCCCCAGCAGGTCGCGGATGCCTTGGATAGCGGCGTCCGCATAAGCTTCGGGATTTTCGGACAGGAGTTTTCGGGGGTGCAGCCGGCCTTGCGGGTCACGGCCGATGATGTCGGTGAAGGTACCGCCGCGGTCGATCCAGAAGTCCCATTTCTGCGTCCCCGAGGTTGCCGGCATTCTGATTATCCATTGTGTCTTCGAGCGTATGTTCTGTTAGTTCGGGATTTCGGCGCCAGCAATCGCAAGTTGATGTTACACCTGGAAACGCATCGTTACGAAACCGGCAGCCTACTGAAGCATTTCCTTTCCGACCGCTCACCGAAATGTGAGCGTCTGTTGAAGGAGAGATACCATGAAGAAGCTCATTCTGGCGTCTGTTTCGGCGCTCGCCCTGCTGGGGGTTGCGGCTTGCAGCGAGAGCGGCACCGGCACCGACAACACCACCACCCAGAGCACCAACCCGCCGGCCGCCGAGCAGCCGATGAAGCCGGCTTCGCCCGACGCTTCCAAGCCTGCTGAACCGGCTCCGGCAACAAATCCGGCTCCTGCCGCACCTGCGAAGTAAGAGCTGACCGAATAATCGAGGAAGGCCGGCATTGCCGGCCTTCCTCTTGCGCTGATCATGCATACAGCCTGCGGCAACGTCCCGGCTTGATAGAACCGCCCGGTTCGCACTATGAAGCCCGCATGTCGATTTGGGACCGCCTTGGGGACTTCATCGCTCGTGTTTCGTCGTCGGCGTCCTCGGGCGTCGCGGATGTCGTCGAAGCCGTGCGTACGGTATTTTCGGGCGACCCGGACCTGCGCCGGCGCGTTGCCTTCTCGGTCGCCATGATCGCGCTGTCGGCCAAGATGGCCAAGGCCGACGGCATCGTCACGCAGGACGAGGTGCGCGCCTTCCAGGAAATCTTCGAGGTGCCGCCAAGCGAAACACGCAACGTGGCGCGGCTTTATGACATCGCCAAGCGGGACGTTGCCGGGTTTGAGATCTATGCCCAGCGCATGGCGCAACTTTGCGGTTCCGGCCACGCGAACTGCATGATGCTGGAAGACATCCTCGACGGTCTGTTCCACATCGCCAAGGCGGACGGCCTCATCCATGAGCGGGAAGGGCACTTCCTGCACCGGATCGCCGAGATTTTTCGGATCGACGAGGCGCATTACGAGACGATCCTGTCTCGGCACGTTAATCTTGGCGCCGCCGATCCTTACGTGGTCCTGGGCATAGAGCGCGGCAAGCCGTTCGAGGAGGTCAGGAAACGTTATCGCAAGCTGATCTCGGACAATCATCCCGACAGATTGATCGCGCGCGGCCTGCCGCAGGAATTCATCAAGATCGCCACGACCAGGGTCGCGGCGATCAATGCCGCCTATGAGATGATCGAGCGGGGCCTCAGGCACGCATGAGCGGTTTTCTGCCCGACCAGCCAGGTGCCGAGGTCCGGGTGTCACCGAATTTCGGTCCGCGCCGCGACAGGCCGCGGCCAGACATGATCGTACTGCACTATACCGGCATGGCGAGCGGCGCCGGCGCCGAGGCGTGGTTGTGCGATCCGGCAAGCGAAGTGTCGTCGCACTACCTCGTTCACGAGGACGGCCGCATTATCCAGATGGTGCGCGAGAGCGACCGTGCCTGGCATGCCGGCAAGAGCTCCTGGTTCGGGCACACAGACATCAACTCCTGTTCGGTCGGCATCGAGATCGTCAATCCCGGGCACTCGCTGGGCTACAAGGCTTTCCCGAAACGGCAGGTCGATGCCGTGATCGAGCTCTGCTCGGGTATTGTCGACCGCTATTCCATACCGGCGGCAAGGGTGCTCGCCCACTCCGACGTGGCGCCGGGCCGCAAGATCGATCCCGGCGAGAAATTTCCGTGGAAGGCGCTGTTTGCCGCCGGCGTCGGTCACCTGGTGCCGGCAGCGCCGATCGTACCGGGCGCCGCGCTGAAAACCGGCGACACCGGCTCCGATGTCGAGGCGCTGCAGTCGATGCTGGCGCTCTACGGCTATGGCGTCGAGATATCGGGTGCCTACGACAGGCAGACGGAAATCGTGGTGGGGGCGTTCCAGCGGCATTTCCGGCGGCGGCGGGTGGATGGCGTGGCGGACAACTCCACGATCCGCACGCTGGAGAGGCTGCTTGCTTCCGTAAAGGCAGCCGCCATCAAACAATCGCGATAAGCTCCTTAAGTTACAATCTGTCATTTAAAGTGAATTGCGCCGCCTTCATTGCCGCCAATTCCGCCGCCAAATGCCTCTTCCGCAAGTCGTCGGATATCTATCCTCCCGGACGCTCCGATATTTAATTGACACAAACTGCGTGAAGTTCTTCGCGCGGTCCAACAGAACAGGACTACATGCAAAAATTGACCGTTGTAGCGGCAGCTGTTGCTGCCGGAGTGATAAGTTTTGCCTTCAACCAGGCCAACAGTGCCCCTCTGAGCCCCAGGGCAGACAATGGCTTTGCGGTCGCCCCGTTGACGCCAAAGGCCGCCTCAAGCGCCAAAACACCAAAAACCGCGAGAGCTGCTCCGGCACGGGTGCAGAAGGCCGCCGCGACCAGGGTGGCAAAATCGACGGCCAAACGCACCAAACGCGGCGGAAGGACCATCGACCTCACCACGACCGCTTCGATCAACTCCGGCAAGACCGCCGTAGTCGCGTCCGCCGCGGCCGGCGATGGCCAGTATTCGACGATCATTGCCCGCTATGCCGCAAGCTATGGCGTGCCGGTGTCGCTGGCCAAGGCCGTCATCAAGATCGAAAGCAACTATCGGCCGAACCTCGTCGGCGGCGCCGGCGAGATCGGCCTGATGCAGATCAAGCCGGCCACGGCGCGCATGATGGGTTATACCGGTTCGGCCAAGGGACTGTTCGATCCCGACACCAACATCAAATACGGCATGAAGTACCTCGCCATGGCGCGAGACCTCGGCGGCGGCACCACCTGCGGCACGATCCTCAAATACAATGCGGGTCATGGCGCGACGCGGATGAACCCGGTTTCGGCCGCCTATTGCAGCAAGGTAAAGGTGCAGTTGGTGGCGCTAGGCTCACCTGCCTGAGGCGCATCCATCGGGGCGGAATTGGGCGATGCGTGTTGTCATGCATGTCGTCGTCCCAAAAACCGCCGCGCATTTTGGGCGAGACGGGCCAGCTTTTCGTTTGCGTTTTCAGGCGGGAACCTCTTTATACGCCCTTGTCAGCTGGCCGGGCGGCCGCACCCGCGAGAGCCGAAAGGCTGCGGGTGAGGAAAGTCCGGGCTCCATGGAGACACGGTGCCGGCTAACGGCCGGCGGGGGCGACCCCAGGGAAAGTGCCACAGAAAGCAAACCGCCGGGGCTTTGGCCGCGGCAAGGGTGAAAGGGTGGGGTAAGAGCCCACCGCGCGACTGGCAACAGGAGCGGCAGGGCAAACCCCACCGGGAGCAAAACCGAATAGGGGCGGTACGAGGGGAAACCTTCGAGGGCTGTTTCCGGCCCACCGCCCGGGTAGGTTGCGTGAGGCGCATGGCAACATGCGCCCAAGATGAATGGCCGCCACGTTCTCGCCGCAAGGCGAGGGCCATACAGAACCCGGCTTACAGGCCAGCTGGCATTTTTCCAAAGTTGCGACGGCCACAGGAAATCAGAAGGTTACGCCGAAAGGCGGGCCTTTTGATTCAGTGTTTGGGTCGGCCCGCTCGTTGAAGCCGGTGCGATCGGGGAGTGAAGCATCGGCCTCGGGCGCAACCCGACCTGGAAATCACCGGGGCTATTTCACCGAACGAAATCCGAATGCCGCGGTTCGACGGGTCGATGTTTCGAAAATCAGGCGCCGAGCTTGTCCAGCGACGCCTCGATCGCCTGCCAGAGTTCCTCCACCGGCTCGCAGCCGATCGCCAGGCGAATGAAGCCCGGCGGCACGGCATCGCCGCGTTTCGAACGCCGTTCGGCCGACGTATGCACGCCGCCGAAGGACGTCGCCGATTCAATCAGTGCGCAATTGTCGATAAATGCCTCGGCCTGTTCCTCGGAGGCCAGCTCGAAAGAAATCAAAAAGCCGAAGCGCTCCATCTGGACGCGCGCCAGATTGTGCGAGGCATCGCCCTCGAGGCCGGGAAAGCGCAGGCCGCTGACGGCGCGATGGTCCTGCAGCCGCCGCGCGATCGTTTCGGCCGACGAGCACATGCGGTCGAAGCGCACTTCCAGCGTTTCGAGACCGCGATGCACGAGCCAGGCCTCGAAGGGTCCGGGGATCCCGCCTGCCGTCTCGCGCCAATCCTTCACCCTAGTAACGATGTCCGCATTGCGGCTGGCGACATGGCCGAAGAGCACGTCAGAGTGGCCATTGATGGCCTTGGTATCAGCCGAGACCACAATGTCGGCGCCAAGGTCGAGCGGGCGCTGGCCAAAGGGCGTCATCGTCGTGTTGTCGACGATCAGGATCCCCCCTTGCGCGTGGACGGCCTTGGCGACGGCGGCGATGTCGCAAATGTCCAGCCGGGGGTTCGACGGACTTTCGACAAAAACCGCCCGGTAGCCGGCGAAACCGCCATCGAGCATGCTTGCCGTCGGCCTCGCCTCATAGGCGATGCCGAGCGGTTTCAGGAAACGCTCGGCCAGCGCCCGCGTCGTGTGATAGCCGTCCGACGGCAAGAGGATGCGGTCGCCCGATTTGAGGAGCGCGAAGAAAACCGCTGAAATCGCGCCCATTCCCGAAGGAAAGGCAACGCATTGCGCATCTTCCAGATGGCCAAGCGCGTGCTCGACCGCATGCCAGGTCGGGTTGCTGAAGCGGCCATATTGGTCGAATCCGGTCGCGTCGCCCGGCGCATGGAAGATCGACGCCATGGTCAGCGGCAACGGGATGGGGTCGCCCTTGGCGAAATCGGCGCTGCGCAGATGGGCAAGTGACGCGGCGCGTGACTTCGCATTGTCAGACATCGGTTCGTTCCTCTTTTGACCAGAAAGGCCTCAACCGACGCTAGGCGCGGCGGCTGTTCGCAGCAAGCTGCGTCTTTTTGGGCCAGAGGGCTCTAAACGCTTCGTTAGGCTTAATAGACGATAAAGACGAGACGTGCCTTCAGCCTGCTCCTTCTGGTTGTGATGCGCGTGTTTGTGATGCCTGCTCCCGTTGACGCCCATAGTGCCCCATGATATCCCAATCGCATCAAGCTTTCGTTCCGCGTCAGGGTGAAGCGTACGCCAATCGGGCAGCCGCGGCGGCTGCGCGTTTGTGGTTTTTCGCCTCGGTGAACGAAGCGATTTGTCGCGAGTGCGGCGACGGCGCGGAGAACAACATGGGAAGGGGTGCGGCGGCGACAGCGGCTGTAGTGTGTTTTGGACCGATTTCTGTCAAACTCAGTGAACAGGATCGATGCGAAGGGGCGGGTGTCCGTTCCGGCGCATTTCCGCGCGGTGGTCCAGAAACGCGGCTATTCAGAGCTTTACGCGCTGCGCTGCCTGGATCTGCCGGCGATGGATGTCGGCGGGCTCGACCTGCTCGACCGCTACGAGCAACGGATCGCGCTGGAGGACCCCTTTCTGCAGGCGGCGGACGACATGTCGTTCTTCTGCCATGGGGATGGGACGTTCTTGAAACTCGACCAGGACGGCCGCATCACCATGACCGATTTCATCCGCGAGCATACGGGCATCTCGAGCGAGGTGGCCTTTGTCGGTCGCGGCAATTTCTTCCAAGTTTGGGAGCCGGGACGGCTTGCCGCCTACGGGGCGCAGGCGCGGGCCAGGCTTTTGCAGCTTCGGCAGGGGACGAAGCCAGCGGAGCGATCGGAATGATGGCTGGCCACGGCGATGATCCTCACGCCGTTGGCGGACTGGCCCGTCACATTCCGGTCCTCCTTGCCGAGGTGCTCGAGGCGCTTGCGCCCAAGGCCGGCGAGACGATCGTCGACGGGACTTTCGGCGCCGGCGGCTACACCAGGGCCATCCTCGACAGCGGCGCCGCCGTCGTTGCCATCGACCGCGATCCGGACGCGATCGCGTCGGGCAGGGCGCTCGAGCAGCGGGCCGGCGGCCGGCTGAGACTTGTCCAGGCGCCGTTCTCGACGCTGGACGAGCATGTCGAGAGCGCCGATGGCGTCGTGCTCGACATCGGCGTCTCGTCGATGCAACTCGACCAGGCCGCGCGCGGCTTTTCCTTTCGCGTCGACGGACCGCTCGACATGCGCATGGCGCAAGCCGGTCTGAGCGCCGCCGACGTCGTCAACACCTTCAAGGCCGGCGACCTTGCCCGCATCTTCGGCTTTCTCGGCGAGGAGCGTCACGCGGGCCGCATCGCGCGGATGATCGAGAGCCGGCGCGAGAAGCGTCCGTTCGAGCGCACGCTCGATCTTGCCGACGCCATCGAGACGCATATCGGACGAGGCCCGAAGGACAAGATCCATCCGGCCACGCGCGTCTTCCAGGCGCTGCGCATCTTCGTCAACGACGAGCTTGGCGAGTTGGCGAGGGCGCTGCTGGCTGCCGAGCGTGTGTTGAAGCCCGGCGGCAGGCTTGCCGTGGTGACGTTCCATTCCCTGGAAGACCGCATCGTCAAGCGCTTCATCGCCGACCGTTCCGAGGCGGCCAGCGGCTCGCGGCACATGCCCGATGCACCCACGCGCGTCGCCACCTTCCGCAAAGCCGGCGGTGGCGTGACGCCGGGGGAGGCCGAGACAGCGGCCAATCCGCGGGCGCGCTCGGCCAGGCTGCGCGCGGCAATCCGCACCGAGGCGCCGGCGCGCGCCGGCGATTTTTCGATCTTCGGCCTTCCAAAGCTTCCCGCCGTCGAACGGTCGGGGGAGAGGTGAGCACGTGTTTCGTACCAGCGACATAGTCCTGATCGCCGTGATGGTCTCGGCCGCGGCCCTGACCTACAAGACGAAGCGCGAAGCCGAAGAGCAACTGGCGGCGGTGCAGAAGATCCAGGCGCAGATCCACTACGAGGAAGAAACGATCGACCTCCTCAAGGCGGACTGGAGCCTGCTCACCCAGCCGTCGCGGCTGCAGAAACTTGCCGATGTCTATAAGAGCCAGCTCGGACTCGAGCCGGTCAATGCGCACCAGATCGGCGGTCTTGACGACATTCCCGTGAAACCCGTGACCATCGAGGACCTCTCCTCGCAACGGCTTGGCGGCATGGCCGACAATTCCGCCAAAGAGCCCTCGGACGCCAAGGATTCAGTGGTCACCGGGAGCACGGTTCAATGATCGGCACGCTTCCAAGGATCGGTGACCTGCTGAAGCGCCGGAAGAAGGCAGCCGGGGACGGCTCGATCGTCGTCGACGCCGCCCGTAAGGCGACGGGCGGCAAGGCAAAGACGCGTATCGTCATGACGATGGCGGTGTTCTTCACGATCTATTCGACCATTGCCGGCAGGCTCGTCTATCTCGGCCTGCAGAATCCGGACCTTTCGGGCGGTCCGGAGAGCCGGGTCACGGCATCGCGTCCGGATATCGTCGATCGCAATGGAGAGGTGTTGGCGACCGACATCAAGACGGCGTCGCTGTTTGCCGAGCCGCGCCGTATCGTCGACGCCGACGAAGCGATCGAGAGATTGTCGACCGTGTTGCCGGAGATCGATTACGAGCAGACCTATCGTAAGCTCAAGAGCGGCGCCGGCTTTGTCTGGCTGCAGCGCCAGCTGACGCCGAAGCAGCAGGCCGACATCCTGTCGCTGGGCATTCCCGGCCTCGGCTTCCGCACCGAAAAGCGCCGCTTCTATCCGAGCGGCGAGACATCGTCCTATATCGTCGGGCTGACCAACATCGACAACCAAGGCATCTCCGGCATGGAGAAGTATATCGACGAGCAGGGGTTGAGCGACCTGCAGGCGTCGGGGCTGGCGGTGGCCAAGGATCTCAAGCCGGTCAAGCTTTCGATCGATCTGCGCGTCCAGCATGTGGTGCGCGACGAGATCGCCGCCGGCCTGGAGCGCTATCGCGCCATCGGCGCCGGCGCGGTCGTGCTGAACGTCAAGACCGGCGAAGTGATAGCGATGGCTTCGGTTCCGGATTTCGACCCGAACAATCCTTACAATGCGCAGGAGAAAGACCGGCTGAACCGTATGTCGGCGGGCCTCTACGAGATGGGCTCGACCTTCAAGAGCTTCACCTCGGCCATGGCGCTCGATTCCGGCAAAGCAACGATGGCGAGCCGCTTCGACGCCTCGCATCCAATCCGGGTCGGCCATCAGGCCATTCACGATTTCCACGGTAAGAACCGTGTGCTGTCGTTGCCGGAGGTGTTCCTCTATTCGTCCAACATCGGGTCGGCCAGGGAGGCCGAGCTGGTCGGCATCGAGGGGCACCGCGAATTCCTGCATCGCCTTGGAATTTTGGACAAGATGCAGACTGAACTGCCGGAAGTCGCGCGGCCGACCGAACCGAAGGTCTGGAAACAGGTCAACTCATTCACCATCGCCTTCGGCCATGGCGTGTCGACGACCCCCCTGCAAGCGGCCGTCGGTTGCGCCGCCTTGATGAATGGCGGCTATCTGATCGAACCGACATTCCTGGTCCGCAGCCAGGAGGATGCAATGGCGGTGGCCAAGAAAGTGGTCAGCGACAAAACGGTCGAAGGCATGCGCTACCTCTACACGCTCAACGCGGAGAAGGGCTCCGCCAGAAACGCCAGAGTCCCCGGCTACCGCGTTGGCGGCAAGACCGGGACGGCCGAGAAGGTCATCAACGGCCGCTACTCGAAGGACTTGAATTTCAACACCTTCGTGGCCGCCTTCCCGATGGACGATCCGCAATATCTGGTGTTTACGATTGCCGACGCTCCGCATCCGGAAAAGCCTGGCATGACGGACGTTGCAGCCAACAATGCGGGCGTCATGGCCGGCAACATCATCAGGCGGTCCGCGGCCATGCTTGGCGTGAAGCCAGATTTCAGCCATGAAAATGGTGCAACGCTGGTTTCCTATCAGTGATTCTTGGGGCGCGCCGGCAACTGCGCGCTATTTTGTTGCGGTGAACGGGACTCAATGCATCTAAAAGATCTAGCCGGTGTCCTGCCTGTCGAGGGAACAGCTTCCCCCGATCTGGAGGTGACCGGACTTTCCTCCGATTCCCGTCAGGTAAGACCGGGTATGCTCTTCTTCGCGCTCGCCGGCAGCAAGGCCGACGGCTCGACCTACGCCGCCGATGCCGCCGCTCGGGGAGCGGCCGCCATCGTCGCCGGCAAGGGCACGGCCGTTCCCGGTCTGTCGGTCCCGGTTCTTGCCGTCGATGATCCGCGCCAGGCGCTGGCACTCAGCGCGTCGCGCTTCTTCGGCCGCCAGCCGAAAACCATGGTCGCCGTCACCGGCACCGCCGGCAAGACGTCCGTCGCCGCCTTCACCCGCCAGATCTGGGAGCAGGCGGGTTTTGCCGCCGCTTCGATAGGCACGACCGGCGTGGTGGCGCCCGGGCGCAACGAATATGGCTCGCTGACAACGCCCGATCCTGTGGCATTGCACCAACTGCTCAAGGAACTAGCGGATGCCGGCGTCACCCACGCCTCGATGGAAGCTTCGAGCCACGGCCTCGACCAGCGCCGCCTCGACGGCGTGAAACTCGCGGCCGGCGGCTTCACCAATCTCGGCCGCGACCACATGGATTACCATCCGACGGTCGAGGATTATCACCGCGCCAAGCTGCGCCTGTTCGACGCGCTGCTGCCGAAGGGCGCGCCGGCGATCGTCTTTGCCGACGATCCGTGGTCGGAACCGACGATCAAGGCGGCGGAAGCTGCGGGCCTGAAGGTGCTGACGGTCGGCCGCCATGGCGAATTCCTGACGCTGAAGCGCGTCGAGCACGAGCGCCGCCGCCAGCGCGCCGAGGTCGAGGCCGGTGGCGTGCTGTACGAGGTCGACCTGCCTTTAGCCGGCGATTTCCAGATCGCCAACGCGCTGGTCTCGGCCGGCCTTGCCATCTCGACTGGAACGCCGGTCGATAAAGCCTTGGCCGCGCTGGAGAAATTGAAGGGCGCTCCGGGCCGGCTCGACCTCGTGGGCACCACTGCCGCCGGGGCTCCCGTTTATGTCGACTACGCGCACAAGCCCGATGCGCTGGAAAACGTGTTGACCTCGGTCCGGCCTTTCACTACGGGCCGCGTCGTCGTGGTGTTCGGCTGCGGCGGCGACCGCGATCGCGGCAAGCGGCCGATCATGGGTGAGATCGCGACGCGGTTGGCCGATATCGTCATCGTCACCGACGACAACCCGCGCACGGAGATGCCCGAAACCATCCGCGCCGCGATCCTCGCCGCGGCGCCCGGCGCCATCGAGATCGGCGACCGCCGCAAGGCCATCCACGAGGCGGTGGCGCTGCTTCGCGCCGGCGACACGCTCATCGTTGCCGGCAAGGGGCATGAGGAAGGCCAGACCATCGGCACCGAAACTTTCCACTTCTCCGACCACGAGGAAGTGCGCGAGGCGCTGAAGGAGCGCGCCGCATGAGTCTGCTCTGGACGTCGGAAGCGCTGGTCGAAGCCATGGGCGGCAGGCCGATCGGCTTGCTTCCGTCAGGCATCACCGGCATTTCCATCGACAGCCGCAGCCTGGAGCCGGGAAACGCCTTCTTCGCCATCAGGGGCGAGACGATGGACGGCCACGATTTCGCGACCGCGGCGGTGAAGGCCGGAGCGGCCGTGCTGGTCGTGGCCGAGCGCAAGCTGCCCTCGCTCGGCAGGCTGACGGCGCCGATGGTCGTCGTGCAGGATGTGCTTGCCGCCCTCGAGAAGCTTGGCGTTGCGGCGCGTGCGCGCTCGAAGGCGAAGATCGTTGCGGTGACCGGCTCGGCCGGCAAGACGACCACCAAGGAAGCGCTGCGCCACGTGCTGTCGGCGGTCGGCAAGGTGCACGCCTCGGCGCAGTCGTTCAACAACCATTGGGGTGTGCCGCTGACGCTGGCCCGCATGCCGCAGGACTGCGACTATGCGGTCTTCGAGATCGGTATGAACCATCCGGGCGAGATCACGCCGCTGGTCAAGATGGTCAGGCCGCATATCGCCATCGTGACGTTGATAGCCGCCGCCCATCTCGGCTTCTTCAAGAATCTCGACGAGATCGCCAAGGCAAAGGCCGAGATCTTCGAAGGGCTGGAGCCCGGCGGCGCCGCCGTGCTCAACCGCGACGATCAGCGCTGGAAGCTGCTCGAGAAGATGGCGAAGGAAGCCGGCGTCGAGCACGTCTTCGGCTTCGGCGAGAACGCCCGCTCGACCTTCCGGCTCACCGGCTGCGAACTTTTCGCCGACCATTCCGACATCACCGCCAGGATCGGCAAAAAGGACGTAGCGGCCCGCATCGGGGCGCCGGGCCGTCACATGGTGCAGAACGTGCTGGCCGTTCTCGGTGTCGCGCAATTGGTTGGCGCCGATCTTGAGAAAGTGGTCGCGGCACTTGCCGATCTTTCCGCCGAACGCGGGCGCGGCCAGCGGCATGTGTTGCACCATCCAAACGGGCCGATCACGCTGATCGACGAGAGCTACAACGCCAATCCGGCATCGATGGCGGCGGCCATGGCGCTGCTCAACGCCACGCCCGTCTCGGGTGGGGGCAGGCGCATCGCTGTGCTCGGCGACATGCTGGAGCTCGGCAGCCATTCGGCGAAGCTGCATGCCGCACTTGCCGAACTGATCGTCGGCACCGGCACGCGCAACGTCTTTCTCGGCGGCCCGGAAATGCAGGCGCTGGCCGAGGTCTTGCCCGCCGATGTCCAGACGGAGTATCGCGCCGGCGCCGATGAGCTGAAGCCGATCGTGATCGCGGCGCTCAGGCCCGGCGACGTGGTGATGGTCAAGTCGTCGAAAGGCATCGGGTTTTCAAAACTGGTCGAGGCGTTGCTCGGCAAATTTCCGGCGGAAGCCACAAACATTGAACCGACCTAGGTCGGGCTCCGGGGGACGGAAAGACCATGTTCACACTGCTCGTCGATTTCGCGGACAAGATCTCGTTATTCAACGTCTTCCGCTACATCACTTTTCGCACCGGCGGCGCGCTGATCACCTCTGCGCTGATCGTCTTCATTTTCGGACCGACGATCATCAATTCGCTGCGGCTGCGTCAGGGCAAGGGTCAGCCGATCCGCGCCGACGGCCCGCAGACGCATTTCAAGAAAGCCGGAACGCCGACCATGGGCGGGCTGATGATCCTGTCCGGCATCATCGGATCCTCGCTTTTATGGGCAAACCTTTCCAGCATCTATGTCTGGGTGGTGCTGCTGGTCACCGTCGGCTTCGGCTCGATCGGCTTTTACGATGATTATCTCAAGGTCACCAAGCAGTCGCATCTGGGCTTTTCCGGCAAGGCGCGGCTGGCGATCGAATTCATCATCGCGGCCATCGCCGCCTGGGTGATCATGCACAACGGCCAGGTGCCGTTCTCCTCGTCGCTGACCTTTCCCTTCGCCAAGGAATTCCTCGTCAACCTCGGCTGGTTCTTCGTCCCATTCTCCTGCTTCGTTATCGTCGGCGCAGGCAATGCGGTGAACCTCACCGACGGCCTCGACGGCCTTGCGATCGTGCCGATCATGATCGCGGCGGCGTCCTTCGGCGTCATCGCCTATCTTTCGGGCAACGCGGTCTTCGCCGAATATCTGCAGATCCATTTCGTTCCCGGCACCGGTGAGCTTGCCGTCGTGCTCGGCGCGGTGATCGGTGCCGGCCTCGGCTTCCTCTGGTTCAACGCGCCGCCGGCCGCGATCTTCATGGGCGACACCGGCTCGCTGGCGATGGGCGGCCTGATCGGCACCATCGCGGTCGCCACCAAGCACGAGATCGTGCTGGTCATCGTCGGCGGCCTGTTCGTGGTCGAGATCCTGTCGGTCATCATCCAGGTCGGCTACTTCAAGATGACCGGCAAGCGCGTCTTCCTGATGGCGCCGATCCATCACCATTTCGAAAAGCTCGGCTGGACCGAAAGCCAGGTAGTGATCCGCTTCTGGATCATTGCCGTCATCCTGGCGCTGGTCGGCCTCTCTACCCTCAAGCTCAGATAGGACGCCCGTTTTGATCCCCGCCGCTTCCTTTTCAGGCAAACGCGTTTCGCTCTTTGGGCTTGGCGGCTCGGGGATTGCCACCGCGCATGCGCTGATCGCCGGCGGTGCCGAGGTGCTTGCCTGGGACGACAACCCCGACAGTGTCGCCAAGGCAGCGGCGGCGGGCATTGCGACCGGCGATCTGCGCGCCGCCGACTGGTCGCGCTTCGCCGCCTTCGTGCTGTCGCCCGGCGTGCCGTTGACCCATCCGAAGCCGCATTGGACGGTCGAGCTCGCGCGTGGCGCCGGCGTCGAAGTGATCGGCGACATCGAGCTGTTCTGCCGCGAGCGCATCATCAGCGCGCCCGCAGCGCCCTTCATTGCCATCACCGGCACCAACGGCAAGTCGACGACGACGGCGCTGACCGCGCATATTCTGAAATCGGCCGGACGCGACACGCAGATGGGTGGCAATATCGGCCGCGCCATCATGACGCTCGATCCGCCGGCGCCGGCGCGGCACTATGTGGTCGAATGCTCGTCCTACCAGATCGATCTCGCGCCCTCGATCAATCCGACCGCCGGCATCCTGCTCAACCTCACGCCCGACCATCTCGACCGGCACGGCACGATGGCGCATTACGCCTCGATCAAGGAGCGGCTGGTCGCCGGCAGCGATACCGCGATCGTCGGCGTCGACGATTCTTGGTGCGCGCAGATCGCCGACCGGCTGGAGCGCGCGGGCCGGCAGGTCGTCCGCATTTCCAAGCGCCTGCCCTTGACCGACGGCTATTTCGCCGACGGCACCAATTTGATGGAAGCCGTGGATGGCCGCTACAGCCGCATCGCCTTCCTCGAAGGCATCGGCTCGCTGCGCGGCCAGCACAACGCGCAAAACGCGCTGGCCGCGGTCGCGGCCTGCCTGCGTGTCGGACTCGACCTCGGCGAGATCCAGTCGGGGCTCGAAAGCTTCCCCGGGCTGGCGCATCGCATGGAGCAGGTCGGCCGCAAGGACCATGTGCTGTTCATCAACGATTCCAAGGCGACCAATGCCGATGCGGCGGCGCCGGCGCTGTCGAGTTTTGCCAACCGCATCTACTGGATCGCCGGCGGCCTGCCCAAGGAGGGCGGTATCGAGCCGCTGCGCGGCTTCTTCCCGCGCATCGCCAAGGCCTATCTGATCGGAGAGGCGGCGCCCGCCTTTTCCGCCACGCTCGGCGAGACTGTGCCTTACGAAATATCCGGGACGTTGGCGGCGGCGGTCGAGCATGCCGCCAACGATGCGGCAAACGACAGCGGCGGCGAGGCCGTGGTGCTACTGTCGCCGGCCTGCGCCAGTTTCGACCAGTTCAAGAATTTCGAGGTTCGCGGCGAAGCCTTCAGGCAAGCTGCGACTGCTATTGATGGGGTGAAACCCATCGGAGGGCCACGTTGATGCAAAGCCGTCTCGACAAAAGTCCGGTCGCAACCTGGTGGTGGACGATCGATCGCTGGTTTCTGGCGGCATTCCTGTCGCTGATGGGACTGGGCATCGTTTTGTCCTTCGCCGCAAGCCCGGCGGTGGCCGAGCGCATCGGCCTCGACAGCTTCCACTTCGCCACGCGCCAGATCATCTTTACCATTCCGGCGCTGGTGGTGATGCTGGCCGTCTCCTTCCTGGAGGCGAGGCAGATCAGGCGCATGTCGCTGGTGATGATCGGCATCATGCTGGTGCTGATGGTGGCGGTGCTCTACATCGGCGTCGAGGTGAAGGGCGCGCGGCGCTGGGTCTCGCTCGCCGGCCTTTCCATCCAGCCGTCCGAATTCCTGAAGCCGGCCTTCGTCATCATCTGCGCGTGGCTGTTTGCCGAGCATAAACGCCAGCCCGACATTCCGGGCAACCTCTTCGCCATGCTTTTGCTTGCGCTGGTGATCTCGTTGCTGGTGGCGCAGCCTGACCTCGGCCAGACCATGCTGGTGCTGGGCACCTGGGGCGTGATGTTCTTCATGGCCGGCCTGCCATGGTTCTGGATCGTCGCGCTCGGCGCTGCCGGCATCGGCGGCGTGTTCGCGGCCTATACGGTGTTTCCGCACGTCGCCGCGCGCATCGACAAATTCATGACCGGCGAGGGCGACACCTTCCAGGTCGATATGGGCCGCGAGGCGCTGATCAATGGCGGCTGGTTCGGCGTCGGCCCGGGCGAGGGCACGGTGAAGCGGGTCATCCCGGACAGCCATGCCGACTTTGTCTTCTCGGTCGCGGGCGAGGAGTTCGGCCTCATCATGTGCTTCTTCATCATGTCGATTTTCGCCTTCATCGTGCTGCGGGGGTTGAGCATCGCGCTCAAGGAGCACGACGATTTCACCCGCTACGCGGTCGGTGGCCTCGTCACCGTCTTCGGCCTGCAATCGGCCATCAACATGTGCGTGAACCTGCAACTGATGCCCGCCAAGGGCATGACGCTGCCCTTCATCTCCTACGGCGGCTCCTCGCAGATCGCCATCGCCGTCTCGATGGGCATGGTGCTCGCATTGACGCGCAGGCGTCCGGAAAAGCGCAAGCAGGTGGGGTTCGCCCTTTCCCAGCGCGCAATGCCGGCGGAATGAGGCTGGATGTCGAAGGGTGTCATCCTGCTTGCGGCTGGTGGAACGGGCGGACATCTGTTCCCGGCCGAAGCGCTTGCGCATGAACTGAACGAGCGCGGCTGGAAGGTGCATCTCGCCACCGATCACCGTGCCGAGCGCTATTCCCGTCATTTCCCGGCTGCGGACGTTCACTCGATTGCTTCGGCCACGCTGGGCTCGAAGAATCCGGTCGCCGTGGTCTCGGCTTTCTGGAAAATCTGGCAGGGCGTGCGCGAAGCGGGTCGGATCATCGCCAGGATCAAGCCGGAGGCGGTCGTCGGCTTCGGCGGCTATCCGACGCTGCCGCCGCTCTATGCGGCGACGAGGCGCAAGGTGCCGACGCTGATCCATGAGCAGAATGCCGTGATGGGCCGCGCCAACAAGGCGCTTGCCAGCCGCGTCGATGCGATCGCGGGTGGCTTCCTGCCGGAAGGCGAGAGCGCCGCGAGCGCAAAGACGGTCACCACCGGCAATCCGGTCAGACCACAGGTGCTCGAGGCGGCCAAGACCCCCTATGTCGCATCGAGCGAGGGCGAGCCGTTCCGCTTCCTGGTGTTCGGCGGCAGCCAGGGCGCGCAATTCTTTTCCGATGCCGTTCCGGCGGCGATCGCGCTGCTGCCGGAAGGCCAGCGCAAGCGACTGGTGATCACCCAGCAGGCGCGCGCCGAGGACGTAGCGCGGGTGAAAGCCGTTTATGCCGATCTCGGCGTCGACGTTCAGGTCTCGCCTTTCTTCACCGACATGGCGGCGCGCATGGCGGCGGCGCATCTGGTGATGTCGCGCTCCGGCGCCTCGACCGTTTCGGAGATCGCCGTCATCGGCCGGCCGGCGCTGCTGGTGCCTTATCCGCATGCGCTCGACCATGACCAGGCGGCGAATGCCGCGGCCCTTGCCGCCGCCGGCGGCGCCGAGGTCCATCCGCAGTCGACGCTGTCGCCGGAGCGGATCGCCGAGCTGGTCGGCGGGCTGATGCACGATCCGAGCCGGCTGACGACCATGTCCGCCGCCGCCCGCTCGGCCGGAAAACCGAACGCGGCGCGGTTGCTCGCCGATCTGACAGAGGCTATTGCGTCCGGCAAAACGGTTTCGGACTACAGGAGGACGCGCGCATGAAGATGCCGCAGACGATCGGCCTCGTGCATTTCATCGGTATCGGCGGCATCGGCATGAGCGGCATCGCCGAGGTGCTGCACAATCTCGGCTACAAGGTGCAGGGTTCCGACCAGGCCGACGGCGCCAATGTGCAACGGCTGCGCGACAAGGGCATCGAATGCTTCGTCGGCCACAAGGCCGACAATCTCGGCGATGCCGAAGTCGTGGTCGTTTCGACCGCGATCAAGAAGTCCAACCCGGAATTGAAGGCCGCGCGCGAAAAGCTGCTGCCGGTCGTGCGCAGGGCCGAGATGCTGGCCGAACTGATGCGCTTTCGCCAGGCCGTCGCCATCGGCGGGACGCATGGCAAGACCACCACCACGTCGATGGTGGCGACGCTGCTCGAAGCCGGCGGGCTCGACCCGACCGTCATCAATGGCGGCATCATCAACGCCTATGGCACCAATGCGCGCATGGGCGACGGTGAGTGGATGGTGGTCGAAGCGGACGAGAGCGACGGAACGTTCCTCAAGCTGCCGGCCGATATCGCCGTCGTCACCAACATCGATCCCGAGCACCTCGACCACTATGGCAGCTTCGACAAGGTACGCGAGGCGTTCCGCCAATTCGTCGAGAACGTGCCGTTCTACGGCTTCGGCGTGATGTGCACCGATCATCCGGAAGTCCAGGCGCTGGTCGGCCGTATCGAGGACCGGCGCGTCATCACCTATGGCGAGAACGCGCAGGCCGACGTGCGCTTCACCAACCATCGCATGCAGGGCGCGATCTCGGAGTTCGATGTGACGATCCGCGACCGCAAGGGGCGTGGCTCAACGACGATCAAGGACCTGCGCCTGCCGATGCCTGGCCGGCATAACGTGTCCAACGCGACCGCGGCGATTGCCGTCGCGCATGAGCTTGGCCTCTCGGCCGAGGCGATCAAGAAAGGCCTGTCGTCCTTCGCCGGCGTCAAGCGGCGCTTCACCCATACCGGCTCGTGGAACGGCGTCGAGGTGTTCGACGACTACGGCCATCACCCGGTCGAGATCGCGGCGGTGCTGAAGGCCGCACGCGGCGCGACCAATGGACGGGTGATCGCCATCGCGCAACCGCACCGCTTCACCCGGCTGCGGGATCTCTTCGAGGAATTCTCGGTCTGCTTCAACGACGCCGACACGGTGTTGGTGGCGCCGGTCTATGCGGCAGGAGAGGAACCCATCGAAGGCGTGACCTCCGACGCGCTGGTTGCGCGCATCCGCTCCGGCGGTCACCGCGACGCGCGCTATATCGATGGCGCGGCGGCGATCGCGCCAACTATTCGCGAGCTTGCCAAGCCCGGCGACTTCGTCGTCTTCCTCGGCGCCGGCAACATCACGCAATGGGCCTATGCGCTGCCCAAGGAACTTGGCGGGACACCCTCATGACGCGCGGCCAGGATCTCATCGACAGGCTTGGCGACCGGCTTTCCGGCCTGCGCGGCCGCATCACGCCCAATGCCGAGATGGACAAGATCACCTGGTTCCGCGCCGGCGGCCTCGCGGAGGGGCTTTTCCAGCCCGCCGACGAAGAAGATCTCGCGGCTTTCCTGCGCGCCGTGCCGGAAGAGGTGCCGGTCATGGTGGTCGGCGTCGGCTCGAACCTCCTGGTGCGCGACGGTGGCATTCCCGGTTTTGTGGTGAGACTGTCGGCCAAGGGCTTCGGCGAGGCCGAGGTCACCGGGCCGGCCACGATCACAGCCGGCGCGGCAACGCCGGACAAGCGCGTCGCCGCCGTGGCCTACGAAGCCGGTATCGGCGGCTTCCACTTCTACCATGGCATTCCCGGCGCCGTCGGCGGGGCGCTGCGGATGAATGCGGGCGCCAACGGCGTCGAGACCCGGGAGCGGGTCGTCGAGGTGAGGGCGCTGGACCGCAAGGGCAATCTCCACACGCTCAGCAATGCCGACATGGGTTATGCCTATCGCCATTCGTCGGCTCCCGCCGGACTGATCTTCACCTCGGCGGTGCTCGAAGGCGTTACAGAAGACAAGGCGGCGATCAAGGCGGCGATGGATGCCGTGCAGAACCATCGCGAGACGGTACAGCCGATCCGTGAAAAGACCGGCGGCTCGACCTTCAAGAATCCGGAGGGCACGTCAGCCTGGAAGGAGATCGACAAGGCCGGCTGCCGTGGGCTGATGATCGGCGGCGCGCAGATGTCGCCGATGCACTGCAACTTCATGATCAACACCGGCACCGCCACCGGCTACGACCTCGAATATCTCGGCGAGACGGTGCGGGCGAGGGTGCTGGAAAATTCGGGCATCCGGTTGCATTGGGAGATCAAGCGCCTCGGCAATTTCAGGCCGGGCCACGCCGTGCAGGAATTTCTCGGGCAGCTGCTTTAGCGCTTCGCGACGTTCAAGCAATACTTGAACTTCGGCGCGTCGCAACGGCGTCAACCGTTGCCGCAAAGACTCAACAACACACTTTTCCAATCCGTTTTCGCGGAAAGTGAATCTCTCGGAATCATAGGTACTTGCCAGCGAATCAACTCTCTGATTCTCTGCCCTAAAGCGTTTCCTGATTTGAGTCGTTCGACGCGTTAAGTCGCGTTTTCCGTCTGGGGGGCAACCTGCCGGAATACTCGGACTCAATGCTTGGAAATGCGGTGCGCGAATATCGGTTGCAGACCCGGCGTGGAAGGGGATGACGGGAATGAAGAAGAAACATGTGGCTGTTCTCCTGGGTGGATTCTCCTCGGAGCGGCCCGTGTCTCTGTCCTCGGGGAAGGCATGTGCGGATGCGCTCGAGAATGAAGGCTATCAAGTCACCCGCGTCGATGTTTCGCGCGATGTCGGGGCTGTGCTTGCCGAGCTCAAGCCCGACGTCGCCTTCAACGCGCTGCACGGCCCGTTCGGCGAGGACGGCACCATCCAGGGAATTCTCGAATATCTCGGAATTCCCTACACCCATTCGGGCGTGCTCGCTTCGGCGCTGGCCATGAACAAGGAGCAGGCCAAGAAAATTGCCAAGGCGTCCGGCATTCCGGTCGCGGAATCCAAGGTGGTCAATCGCTTCGCCGTCAAGAACAAGCACCCGATGAAGCCTCCTTACGTGGTCAAGCCCGTCAATGAGGGGTCGAGCTTCGGCGTCGTCATCGTGCATGAGGGTCAGTCGCATCCGCCGCAGGTGATCGGTTCGACGGAGTGGCAATATGGCGAGACCGTCATGGTCGAGCGCTACATCCACGGGCGGGAATTGACCTGTGCGGTGATGGGCGATGTGGCGCTTGGCGTCTGCGAGATCATCCCGACCGGGCATTCCTTCTACGACTACGATTCAAAATACGTCCCCGGCGGATCAAAACACGAAATCCCTGCAAAAATTTCACCGAATATTTACCAAAAAATACAGACACTGGCCCTCAAGGCTCATCTTGCCATCGGTTGCCGGGGCGTCTCCCGGTCGGACTTCCGTTACGACGACCGTCACTCTGAAAACGGCGAGGTTGTCTGGCTCGAGGTCAACACTCAGCCGGGTATGACGCCGACGTCTCTGGTGCCTGAAATCGCCGCGCAAGCAGGGCACTCGTTCGGCGATTTGTTGAGTTGGATGGTGGAGGACGCTTCGTGTCTGCGTTGAGGTGGGGACAGAGTAATGGCGCCGGCGCGGCTGGTTTCGCGCTGTTCGGCATGTCGCTGTCATTCGACCGTTTCGTCCTGCCGCGTCAGCTTCGCCGGCCGATGCGCGTGCTGGCGCGCCTGTGCGGCGGCGAGTATGAGGCGCCGCGCTTCTCGGCGGCGATCCTTTCCGCCGCGCTGATTGCGTCGAGCAGCGCCTATGGCGCTTATCTCGGCGGCTATACCGACAGCATCGTGCAGGGCGTGACGGCGCGCACCGGTTTTGCCGTCGACCAGATCAAGGTGGTCGGCAACCGTCAGACTTCCGAGATCGATGTGCTTGACCGGCTCGGCCTCGACGGCTGGACCTCGCTGATCGGTTTCGATGCGGAGGCTGCGCGGGAACGTATTGCCACTTTGCCCTGGGTCGAGGGCGCGGCAGTGCGCAAGATCTACCCGCATACGCTGGAGGTGCGCATCCAGGAGCGCGAGCCCTTCGCTCTGTGGCAGCAGGGCACTTCGGTGTCGGTCATCGAGCGGTCGGGCGAGGTTATCGCGCCGTTCTCGGGCGGCAAGCAGGCTCTGCTGCCGCTGATCATCGGCGCGAGCGCGCCGGCCATGGCGCCGGCATTTCTCGACAAGATCAAGCGCTATCCCGAGCTCTCGGCACGGGTCAAAGGCTACATCCGGGTCGGCGAACGGCGCTGGGACCTGAGGCTTGAAAACGGCATCACGATCAAGCTGCCGGAAGACAACGAGGACCAGGCGATCGCGGAGCTCGTCAAGCTCGATCGTGACAACGGGTTGCTGACGCGCGACATCGCCGGCGTCGACATGCGCCTCTCCGACCGGCTGGTCGTGGAGCTCTCGCCGGAAGCGGCGACGCAGCGTGAAGCGGCGCTCAGCGACAAGCCGAAGAACCTGGCCAAGCGCAAGGCGGAGACAAAGATATGAGCTGGCTTGGCGGCGGCGGTGACGCTTCTTCGCGCCGGTCGGGCACGCTCACGGTGCTCGATGTCGGCTCCAGCAAGGTTTGCTGCGTGGTGGCGAAGCTCAAGCCGAACGAGGACGGCAAGCTCTTGCGCGGACGTTCGCACCGCATCCAGGTGATCGGCATCGGGCATCAGAAATCGCAGGGCGTGAAGTCGGGCGTGGTGGTCGACCTCGATCGCGCCGAACATGCCGTCCGGCTCGCCGTCGACGCGGCCGAGCGTATGGCCGGGCTCACGGTCGATTCCCTCTTCGTCAACATGACGGCGGGCCGGCTGAAGAGCGAAGCCTTCTCGGCGACCATCAATCTCGGCGGCCATCAGGTCGAGGAAACCGACATCAAGCGCGTGCTCGCCGCCGGCGCCAAGCAGGCGCTGAGGGCCGAGCGCGAGGTGATCCATTCGCTGCCCGTCGGTTTCTCGCTCGATGCCGAGCGCGGCATGCGCGACCCGCGCGGCATGGTGGGCGACGCGCTTGGCGTCGACATGCATGTGCTGACGGGCGACGCGGCGCCGATGCGCAATCTGGAGCTTTGCATCAACCGTTCGCACCTGTCGGTCGAACGTATGGTGGCGACACCCTATGCCAGCGGCCTTGCCTCGCTGGTCGATGACGAACTCGAAATGGGGGCTGCATGCATCGATATGGGCGGCGGCACGACGACGATCTCGGTCTTCTCGGAAGGCAAGTTCGTCCATGGCGATGCCATCGCCATCGGCGGCAACCACGTGACGCTCGACATGGCCAAGGGCCTGTCGACCTCGCTCGATGCCGCGGAGCGCTTGAAGGTGATGCATGGCTCGGCGCTGCCGGGCAGTGCCGACGACCGCGACCTCGTCTCGATCCAGCCGATCGGTGAGGAGGGCGATGTGCCGCTGCAAATCCCGCGCTCGGTGATGACGCGCATCATCCGCGCCCGCATCGACGAGACGCTGGAGCTCTTGCGCGACCGGCTGAACAAGTCCGGCTACGGCAATGCAGTCGGCAAGCGCGTCGTGCTCACCGGCGGCGCCAGCCAACTTTCGGGCCTGCCGGAAGCGGCGCGCCGCATTCTGGGGCGCAGTGTGCGCATCGGCCGGCCGCTCGGCGTGGCAGGCCTGCCGGAAGCGGCCAAAGGACCGGCGTTCTCGACCGCGGTCGGGCTAATGATCTATCCGCAGATGGCGAGCTTCGAGAGCCATTCGGCGAAAGGACTTTCCGGTTTCAGGATGACCGGAACGGGCGGAAAACTGCATCGCATGAGTCAGTGGTTGAGAGACAGTTTTTAATTTGACGGGGACAGCCCCATAGGCGGCCGCAGCGGCGAGGCGGCGGGAAAGGCAAAGGACGGAGACAATGACCATCAATCTGCAAAAGCCGGACATCACCGAGCTTAAGCCCCGCATCACCGTGTTCGGTGTGGGTGGCGGCGGCGGCAATGCCGTGAACAACATGATCACAGCCGGCCTGCGCGGCGTCGAGTTCGTGGTGGCCAACACCGACGCTCAGGCGCTGACCATGTCGAAGGCCGAGCGGCTCATCCAGCTCGGCGCGCACGTCACCGAAGGCCTCGGCGCCGGTTCGCAGCCTGAAGTCGGCCGCGCGGCGGCGGAAGAGTGCATCGACGAGATCATCGATCATCTCTCCAACACGCATATGTGCTTCGTCACCGCCGGCATGGGCGGCGGCACCGGCACCGGTGCGGCTCCGGTCGTTGCCCGCGCCGCGCGCGAGAAGGGCATCCTCACCGTCGGCGTCGTCACCAAGCCGTTCCATTTCGAGGGCCAGCGGCGCATGAAGACGGCCGACATGGGCATCGAGGAGCTGCAGAAATGCGTCGATACCCTGATCGTCATCCCCAACCAGAACCTGTTCCGGCTGGCCAACGACAAGACCACCTTCGCCGATGCCTTCGCCATGGCCGACCAGGTGCTCTACTCGGGCGTCGCCTGCATCACCGACCTGATGGTCAAGGAAGGCCTGATCAATCTCGACTTCGCCGACGTGCGCTCGGTGATGCGCGAGATGGGCAAGGCGATGATGGGCACCGGCGAGGCGTCGGGCGAGGGCCGCGCAATGGCCGCCGCCGAAGCCGCCATCGCCAACCCGCTGCTCGACGAAACCTCGATGAAGGGCGCCAAGGGCCTGCTGATCTCGATCACCGGCGGCCGCGACCTCACTTTGTTCGAGGTGGACGAAGCCGCGACCCGCATCCGCGAGGAGGTCGACCAAGACGCCAACATCATCCTGGGCGCTACCTTCGACGAGGAGCTGGAAGGCGTGATCCGCGTGTCGGTCGTCGCCACCGGCATCGACAAGTCGGCCGCCGAAATCGCCGCAGCGCCGATCTCGATCCGCGCGCCGCAGAAGCCGGCCGCCGCTCGCCCGGCGGCCCCCGCTGCGGAAATTCGCCCCGCACCGGTTCAGCAGCAAGCCTACGAACCGCGCGCGGTCGATCCGGTCGCCGAAGCGATCCAGCTTGCCGAGGCAAACGCAGCCGCCATGGCGCAGCCGCGCCCCATGCCGGTCGACGACTTCAGGCCGCATAGCAAGATCTTCCAGGCTCCGCCGGCCCAGCCGCAGCCGGCGCAGCCGCAGCCGCAGGTCATGCAGCAGCCCGCGCCGCAGCGCGAGATGCCGCAGCCGGTGGCCGCGGCGCCGCAGCGCATGCCGCGCGTGGAGGACTTTCCGCCGGTCGTAAGGGCCGAGGTCGAAGCCAAGACCCGGCCCGCCGACCATGAGAACAGCGGTCCGATGGGGCTCATCAAGCGGCTGACCAACGGCCTCACCCGCCGCGAGGAAGAGCCGGCCCGGCTCCAGCCGGCGCAGCCGCGCGAGCCGAAGCTGCGCCAGGCCGCGCCCGAGATGCGCCGTCTAGCCAGCCAGGATCCGCAGCTCTACGCGCCGCGCCGCGGCCAGCTCGACGACCAGGGCCGGCTGACACCGCAGAGCCGCACGGTCCAGGAAGACGACCAGCTGGAAATTCCGGCCTTCCTGCGCCGCCAGGCCAACTGATCGGTAACGATCTGCAACGGTTGTTAACAGGCAGACGAGAATCGTCTGCCTGTTGCCTTTTTAAAGTCTATTTAAAACAACGTGTTATGAGCTGTTTCTAACATTTTTTCGTGGTTACACGGGGTAAGAAACCGTGATTTGGAGTCTCCAGGGCGGGCCATTATCTTCGCCACGGACTAAAGTCGGTTTGCCGGGATTCGGGGAGTAGCCCGGCCTACCGATCATATCAGAGCCGCATGCCCTTGCTTATTTTGCCGCATTTGTGCGAGCGCCAGATAACTGGCTGCAAGATACCCAAGGCCGATGGCGCGGACGCAGGCAGTCGGGGCGTATGGGGTTACTCTTGCACGATTATCAGACGACAGTGAAATCGCGCGCGACGCTGACCGGCATCGGCGTCCATAGCGGCAAACCCGTCACCGTTCAGTTCCTGCCCGCCGACGCGGATGCTGGTATCGTCTTCCATCTTTCGAATGGCGGCGAAAGCCGCGAGTTCCGCGCTCTGGTCGCGGAAGTCGGCGCTACGGATCTTTGCACCATGCTCGGCGATCCGGCGGGTCAGCATATCGGCACCGTCGAGCACCTGATGGCGACGGTGTTCGGGCTCGGCATCGACAATCTCATCATCGAGATCGACGGCCCGGAAGTGCCCATTCTCGACGGCAGCGCCATGGCCTTCGTCGAAGCCATCGACCAGGCGGGCATCGAGACGCTGGCGGTGAAGCGGCGCTACATCCGTGTGGTCAAGCCGGTGCGCGTGGAAGCCGGTGCATCCTGGGCCGAGTTCCGTCCCTACGACGGCACGCGTTTCGAGGTCGAAATCGATTTTGAAAGCCCGGCGATCGGCCGGCAGCAATTCGCCTCCGACATCAATCCCGACATCTTCCGCCGCGACATTGCGCGCTCGCGCACCTTCGGCTTCATGAAGGATGTCGAGCGGCTTTGGGCCGCCGGTTATGCGCTCGGCTCGTCGCTGGAAAATTCACTGGTCATCGGCGACGACAACCGCGTCATCAATGTCGGCGGGCTGCGCTACCCCAATGAATTCGCCCGCCACAAGACGCTCGATGCTATGGGCGACCTGGCGCTGGCCGGGGCGCGATTCATCGGCTGCTTCCGTTCCTACCGCGGCGGGCACCGAATGAATGCTTCGGCGCTGCGGCGGCTTCTTTCCGACCGGACGGCCTTCGAGATCGTCGAGACGAGGCGCCGCGAGCGCGGCCGCGTGGCCGAGATGATCGCTGTCAGCGGGCCGGTCTATGCGCCTTGGGTGATCTGATTTTTTAACCGTTTTCTGGCTTTGTAGCCAGGCTTGTGTTGCACGGCTGCATCACAGGGCGGCCAAATCGCGAAGCTTGGGCCGTAGCGTCGGCCTGCCACAAAAATGTGCGATTGCCCGGCCATAGCGTTGCCGGGCAAGGGGATAATGGTCTATGGCTTCGGCCCGGATCTCAACGACGCCGAAGGGGCGGAATCCAAACATGTTGTTTTCGCGAGTTGGTCAATCGATGGCGCCGCGTCGGGGTGTTTTGCTGGCTCTGTCGGTGGTTGCTCCCGCGCTCGTGCTGTCGGCCTGCATGTCCTCCGAGAAGGATGTCAATCTGGCGACCTATGTCGACCAAACCGAACCGGCCGACGTTCTCTACAACCAGGGCCTGGCCAACATGAATGCCGGCCGCCTCGAGGAAGCGAGCAAGAAGTTCGACGCGGTCGACCGCCAGCACCCCTATTCGGAATTCGCGCGCAAATCGATGGTGATGGGTGCTTTCGCCGACTATCGCGCCGGCAATTATGACGAAGCGATCGGCACGGCGAAGCGCTATCTGACGCTCTATCCGTCGACCGACGAGGCCGCCTACGCGCAATACATCATCGGCCTGAGCTACTATCGACAGATCAAGGACGTTACACAGGATCAGAAGGAAGCGCGCCAGACCATCCAGACCATGCAGGATCTGGTGACGCGCTGGCCGGACTCCGAATATGTCACCGACGCCAAGGACAAGATCCGCTTCGCCAACGACCAGCTCGCCGGCAAGGAAATGCAGGTCGGCCGCTATTATCTCGAGCGTCGCGATTATATCGCCGCGGTGAAGCGCTTCCGTACCGTGGTCGAGAGCTATTCCAACACCCGCCATGTCGAGGAGGCGCTCGCGCGTCTGACCGAGTCCTATTATGCCATGGGCCTGACCTCGGAAGCGCAGACGGCCGCGGCAGTGCTCGGCAACAACTATCCCGACAGCCAGTGGTACAAGGATTCCTACAAGCTCCTGCAGAGCAATGGGCTTGAGCCGCGCGAGAATGCCGGGTCGTGGATATCCAAGGCCGGGAAACTGATCACCGGCGCCTGAAGCTTGCGATGCTGTCCAGACTGTCGATCCGCGATATCGTCCTGATCGAGAAGCTGGACATCGACTTCCTGCCCGGGCTGTCGGTGCTCACCGGCGAGACCGGCGCCGGCAAATCCATCCTGCTCGACGCATTGTCGCTGGCGCTCGGCGCGCGTGGCGATGCGTCGCTCGTCCGCCACGGCGCCGCGCAAGGCCAGGTCATCGCCGTGTTCGACGTGCCGCGCAACCATCCGGCACGCGCGCTGCTGGCCGAAAACGACATCGAGGACGACGGCGACATCATCCTGCGCCGGGTGCAGACAGCCGACGGCCGCACGCGTGTCTTCGTCAACGACCAGCCCTCGAGTGTCACCCTGATGCGCGACGTCGGCCGGGCGCTCGTCGAGATCCATGGCCAGCATGACGAGCGGGCGCTGGTCGATCCCGGCGCGCATCGTGAATTGCTTGACAGTTTCGGCGGCCATCTGGGCGCCATGCGCGGCACGGGCGAAGCCTGGCGCTATTGGCGAAACTGCGAGCAGGAGCTTTCCCGGCATCGCGCCAAGGTCGAGGCGGCGGCGCGGGAGGCAGATTATTTGCGCGCTTCAGTCGCCGAGCTCGCAAGACTCGATCCGCAGCCGGGCGAGGAGACCGAGCTTGCCCAACTGCGCGCGCAAATGATGCGCGTCGAAAAGATTGCCGGCGAAATCCATGATGCGCAGGACACGCTGTCAGGCCCGTCCTCGCCCCTGCCGCAACTTGCCAGCCTGTTGCGACGGCTGCAGCGCAAATCGGCTGAAGCGCCGGGCCTGCTCGACGACGTGGTCAAATCGCTCGACGAGGCGATGATCTCGCTGGACGCCGCGCAGTCCGGCGTCGAGGCGGCGCTTCGCGCCACCGAATATGACCCACAGCGGCTGGAGAAGGCGGAGGAGCGGCTGTTCGCCCTGCGCGCCGCCTCGCGCAAGCACAATGTCTCGGTCGACGATCTGGCGCAGCTGCGCGACACGATGGTGGCCGATCTTGCCGACCTCGATGCCGGCGAGGGGCGACTGCATGCGCTGGAAAAACAGGCCGCCGCCGGGCGCGAGGCCTATGACATTTCCGCGGCGCAGCTTTCTTCGCTGCGCCATGCGGCGGCTGCCGGCCTGACCAAAGCGGTGATGGCGGAACTGCCGGCGCTGAAGCTCGAACGGGCAGAGTTCATCGTCGAGATCGGCAGCGATGCCGAAAGCCGCATGGAAGAAGGCATCGACCAGGTCGAATTCTGGGTGCGGACCAATCCGGGAACCAGGCCGGGGCCGATGATGAAGGTGGCTTCCGGCGGCGAGCTGTCGCGCTTCCTCCTGGCGCTGAAGGTAGCGCTGGCGGATCGCGGCTCGGCGCCGACGCTTGTGTTCGATGAAATCGACACCGGCGTCGGTGGCGCGGTGGCCGACGCCATCGGCCAGCGGCTGGCGCGGCTGTCGAAGCGGGTGCAGGTGCTTTCCGTCACCCACGCGCCGCAGGTCGCGGCGCGCGCGGCAACACATTTCCTGATCTCCAAATCCGGCGGCAAGGACCGTGTCGCCACCGGCATTGCCGAAATGGACCGCGCAGCGCGCCAGGAAGAAATCGCGCGCATGCTGGCCGGCGCCACCATCACCGACGAGGCGCGCGCCGCGGCGGACCGGTTGCTGCGCGAGAACACGGCCGCGGCTTAGGCATTCCCTTGTTCTCGTGGGCAGAGTCAGCAGATGGCTGTATCCTGCTGTCGAGCAATGATTTTTCCACAGGCTATCTCCCTCCCGACAAATCGTGATTTATAGTGGCGCGCCATAGTTCGAGGACCGCGCTGCATGTCGGAAAAATCCATCGATTCGTTGAGCGAGAGTGAGGCAGCGGATGAGCTGAAACGGCTCGCCGCCGAGATCGCCGAGCACGACCGGCGCTACCATGCGGAAGACGCGCCGACGATCACCGATGCCGAGTACGATGCGTTGCGCCGGCGCAACCTCGCTATCGAAGAGCGGTTCCCAGATCTGGTGCGAGACGATTCGCCGACGCGCCGGGTCGGCGCGCCGCCTGCGGAAGGCTTTGCCAAGGTGCGCCATGCGGTGCCGATGCTCAGCCTCGCCAAGGCCTATACCGACCAGGACGTCGCCGATTTCATCGAGCGTGGCCGGCGCTTCTTCGACCGCGACAAGGACCTCGACATCGCCTTCACCGCCGAGCCGAAGATCGATGGGCTGTCGGCCTCGCTGCGCTATGAGAACGGCGTGTTCTTGCAAGGCGCGACGCGCGGCGACGGTGCCGTCGGCGAGGACATCACCGCCAATCTGAAGACGATTGCCGATATCCCGAAGAAGCTGCAGGGCTCCGGCTGGCCGGATGTCATCGAAGTCCGCGGCGAGGTCTACATGACCTATGCCGAATTCGAGGCATTGAAGCAGCGTTCGGCGGCCGTCGGCGGCCAGGACTACGTCAATCCACGCAACACCGCGGCCGGGTCGCTGCGCCAGAAGGATCCGTCAGTCACCGCCAGCCGCAACCTGAAATTCTTTGCCTATGCCTGGGGTTACACCACCGCCGACCCCGCTCCGACCCAATATGATTCGGTGCAGAAATTCGCCGAGTGGGGGTTCAAGGTCAGCCCGCTGATGGTGCGGGCGAAGTCCATAGACGAGCTCATTGCCCACTATCATAGGATCGAGGAGCAGCGTTCCTCGCTCGGCTATGACATCGACGGCGTCGTCTACAAGGTCGACCAGCTCGAGCTGCAGCGCCGCTGGGGTTTCGTCACCGGCGAGCCGCGCTGGGCGGTCGCCCATAAATTCCCGGCCGAGCAGGCGATGACGACGGTCGAGAGGATCGACATCCAGGTCGGCCGCACCGGCACGCTGGCGCCGGTGGCGCGGCTGGCGCCGGTCACGGTCGGCGGCGTGGTGGTCGAGAACGTGACGCTGCACAACGAAGACTACATCAAGGGTTTTGACAGCAACGGCCAGCCGATCCGCGACGGCATCGACGTGCGCATCGGCGACACCGTCGTGATCCAGCGGGCAGGGGACGTCATCCCGCAGATCGTCAGCGTCGTCGTCGACAAGCGGCCGGCGAGCGCGGTGCCGTACGAATTCCCGCACACCTGTCCGGTCTGCGGCTCGCCCGCGACGCGCGAGATCAACGAGAAGACCGGCAAGGAGGATTCGCGCCGCCGTTGCACCGGCGAGCTGATCTGCGCCGCGCAGGCCGTGGAGAGGCTGCGCCACTTCGTGTCGCGCGGCGCGCTCGATATCGAGGGGTTGGGCGCGGAAAACATCGACCTCTTCTTCAATTCCGGGCTGGTCAGGACCGCCGCCGACATCTTCACGCTCAAAGATCGCCGCCCAGCCGTCACCAAGGCGCTGGCCGAACGGCGCGAGGAGCAGGCGAGATTGCGCGAGGAGGCATCGGGCAAGACCCGCAAGAATGTCCGCAGCGTCGAGGAGCGCAACTACGAAGGCCTCGACAAGCTGTTCGCGGCCATCGACGCGCGCCGCGAACCGGAGCTCGACCGCTTCATCTTCGCGCTCGGCATCCGCCATATCGGCGAGACGACGGCCGCGGTGCTTGCCCGCCAGTTCTCGACCATCGAGGAACTGATCCGCATCGGCAAGGAGACGGCCAAGGCCGAAGATCCGCACACAGTGTTCCCGTCGATCAACGGCATCGGCGACACGGTGATCAACGCGTTGCGCGACTTCTTCGGCAACGAACGCAATGACGACGTGCTGGACGCCTTGCTCGCCCAAGTTCATCCGAAGCCCTATGTCATGGAAATTTCAGCCGGTAGCGAAGTCTCCGGCAAGACGGTGGTGTTCACCGGCTCGCTGGAAAAGATGACGCGCTCCGAGGCCAAGGCGATGGCGGAGCGGCTCGGCGCCAAGGTCGCGGGCTCGGTTTCGGCCAAGACCGACCTGGTGGTGGCGGGTCCTGGCGCCGGCTCCAAGCTCAAGACCGCAAGTGATCTCGGCATCGAGGTGATCGACGAGGACACCTGGCTGCAGCGCATCGGCAGGGGTGGCTGATGGCGGGCTCATTCAAGGGTTTTGGGCAGAAGGCCATTCCCTTCCTCAAGGCGCTCGACTTCCACCAGAGCCGCGAGTGGTTCCAGGAAAACCGCGAGCTCTTCGACAGCGAGCTGCACGAGCCGTTCTGCGATCTGGTCGAGACGCTTACCGAGCGCTTCGACGGGGCCAAGCTCGGCTTGCGCGGCGACCGCAAGAAATCGCTGTTCCGGATCAACCGCGACGTGCGCTTCTCAAAGGACAAGCGGCCCTACAACCGGCATCTGTCGGCTATCCTGTCGCCGGACGGCACCAAGATGTCGCAAGGCGTCTTCTATGTGCATATCGGGCTCGAACGCTGCTTTTCCGGCGTTGCCTGGTGGCAGCCGGCGCCGGAACTGCTGCAGGCGATGCGCAAGGCGATCGTGACCAAGCCCGCCGCGTTCCGCGGCATGGTCTCCTTGCTCAAGAAGGCTGGCCTGGAGCTCGATGCGGAAGACCGCCTGAAGCGCGCGCCGCGCGGCTTTGAGGACGTTAGCGACGACGATCTTGCCCAGGCCGTGCGCAACAGGCATTTTGTCGTCCGGCACGAGATCGATCCGGCGACGATCCATTCGCCGGCGCTGGTCGACGACCTCGTCGATTTCACGCTTAGCGCCAAGCCGCTGCTCGACTGGGGCAGGGCGATTCAAGGCACGGTGGTCGCTGCCTGACGCTCCGGCCTGGCGGATCAGGCCAGCGTTTTACATCCGCATCAGCAGGCCGCCGTCGACGGCAAGTTCGATGCCGGTGATATAGCTTGCGGCGTCCGAAAGCAGGAAAAGCGCGGCGTTGGCCATGTCCTGCGGCGTGCCGATGCGGCCGAGCGGAGTATAGCTCGCCACGGCGGCGCGCTTCTCCTCGGTGTCCCAACGCGCTTGCAGCGGCGTCAGTGCCATGCCGGGGCAGATCGCATTCGAGCGGATGCGCTCGCCTGCGAGCTGCATGGCGAGCGACTTGGACAGCGCGCAAACGCCCGCCTTCGATGCCTGATAGGCGTCCTGCGGCTTCGGGTCGCCGCGATACCACTGGATGGTCGAGAAATGCACCATGGCGCCGCCGCGGCCACCAGCGCGCATCTGGGGAACGACGGAACGCGCGGTGTGCACGAACGACTTCAGGTTGATGTTGAAGACCTCGTCCCAAACGTCGAGATCCATCTCGAGCGCGGACCTGTCGCGACCGAACCAGAGCACGCCGGCGACATTGGCGAGATAGTCGATGCCGCCGCGTTCGCGGCCGGCGGCGCCGATGACCTGTTCGACGAAAGCGGCGTCGGTGAGGTTGCCCTGGGCGAAGGTCAGCCTATCATTATAGCCGGAAAGCGAGGCCGGACACGGCTTGACATCGATGGCGGTGACGGAGGCACCCGCCTCGAGCAGCGCAAGCGCGATCGCTTCGCCCATGCCGCCGCCTGCGCCGGTCACAACCGCATGCCTGCCGGTGAAATCAAAGACGACCATCCGTCGCCCCCTCTCTTGTTTTGCGCCAGGAGGCGTTTTGCGCCAAGACGCGACTGCGGGACAATAGGGGGCGGGCAAAAAATCCGAATGGCAGCATTGATTCGTCAGCTGATCCGCGGTCAGCAAGGGCTGCCCATCAGTTCCGCTGATCGTCGGCTCAAGCGAATTCGTGTGACAAGCAAGGCGACGCTCCCTACATGAGGCCGCTCAAGGAGCGATGGATGGTAGCGGAAGCAATCTCTGAGGGTCGGGCCGGGGGCGATTTCTGGGCCGGCGTGCGGCTGTCGATGCCGGTCGTCGTCGCTTCGGCGCCGTTCGCGTTGCTGTTCGGCACGATCGCGGTCGACAATGGTTTCTCCGTCCTCGAAGCCTTCCTGATGAGCGCCATGATCTATGGCGGCGCCAGTCAGATGGTCGGCATCGAGCTGTTCGGCCAGCATGTCGCGCCATGGCTGGTCGTGCTGTCGATCTTCGCGGTGAACTTTCGCCATGTGCTCTATTCGGCCGGCATCGGCCGGCGCATCGCGCATTGGCCGGTGCTGCAGCAGGCGGTCGGCTATTTCATCCTGACCGATCCGCAATATGCCATCGCGGAGGCTAGGGCAGAGTCCGGCCGTCCGGTCGGTTTCGTCTGGTATCTCGGCCTCGGCCTGCCGGTCTACGTTTTCTGGGTGATCGAAAGCGGCCTCGGCGCGGTGTTCGGCAAGTTGATCCCGAACACGCATGCGCTGGGCATCGATTTCCTGCTGCCGATCTATTTCCTCGGCCTGGTGCTTGGCTTCCGCAAGCGGCCGCTTTGGGCGCCCGTCGTCGCGGCCAGCGCCGCCGCCTCGATCATTGCCTACCGAACCGTCGGCTCGCCCTGGCATGTTTCGATCGGCGCGGTCGCCGGCGTTCTCCTGGCGGTGATCCTGCCGCCACACCATAGCGGCGTGGGCAAGCGGCCATGAGCACGACCTTCTGGATCATCCTTGCCGGCGCCGTCGCCACCTATCTAACCCGCGTCGGCGGCCACCTCGTCATCTCGCGCTTCGAGACGATCCATCCGCGCGTCGAGGCTGGCCTCAACGCCGTGCCGGCCGCTGTGCTGACGACGCTCGTCGCGCCGGAACTGCTGCATGCCGGCCCGACGGAATGGGCGGCGCTGGTCGTCACCGCGCTGGTGTCGCTGCGCGGCGGCCTGATGGCGATGTTCCTCGCCGGCGCCGCTGTCCTGATCCTGGCGCGCCAGTTCGTCGGGTAGATCAGATCTTCGCGTCGTGCGGCAGCGGCGCAGTGGCTTTCTCCAGCCAGGCCAGCGTCTCGCCGTCGACCATCGGGCCGATCTCGGCCAGCACCCGGGCGTGATACCGATCGAGCCACTGCAGTTCATCGCGGTGCAACAGATCGCTGCGGATGAGCCGCTTGTCGATCGGCGCCAGCGTCAGCGTCTCGAAGCCGTGCATGGCGATGTCGCCGCCTTCGATCGGCTGAGCCGGCGTGACCAGGATCAGGTTCTCGATGCGGATGCCGTAGTCGCCTTCCTTGTAGTAGCCGGGCTCATTGGACAGCATCATGCCGGCAAGCAGTTTTTCAGTTCCCGTGCGGGCGATGCGCTGCGGCCCTTCATGCACGGCAAGGTAGGAGCCGACGCCGTGGCCGGTGCCGTGAGCGAAGTCGCAGCCGTGCTTCCAGAGCGCCATGCGGGCAACGGCGTCGATTTCCGAGCCGCGCGTGCCGGCGGGGAAACGCAGCGTCGAGATGCCGATCATGCCCTTCAGCACCAGGGTGAAGCGCTCGCGCATTTCCTGCGTCGGCTCACCGATCGGCACGGTGCGGGTGATGTCGGTGGTGCCGTCCTGATACTGGCCGCCGGAATCGAGCAGGAACAACTCGCCGCCCTGCAGCTTGCGGCTGGTGGCGCGCGAGACGCGGTAATGCATGATGGCGCCGTTCGGGCCGGCGCCGGAAATCGTGTCGAAGGAGACGTCGCACAGCGGCATCTGGGTTTCCTCGCCGGTCCGCCGGCGCACCTCTTCGAGCTTGGTGACGACGGCGATTTCGTCGAGTGAGCCGGGCTTCTGGCGATCGAGCCAGCAAAGCAGCTTGGCAACCGCGGCGCCGTCGCGGCGATGCGCTGCCCGGCTGCCGGCGATCTCTGCCTGGTTCTTGGTGGCGCGCGGGATGCGGGCAGGGTCGGCGGCCAACACGACGGTGCCGCCATTATCCTCGGCCAGCATGCGCAGCTTCTCCGCCGCCAGCACCGGATCGAGCGCGATCTTGGCGCCGTTCCTGGCCAACTCGACAATCGCCGCTTCGAAATCGGCCGGATCATGCAGATCGGCAAGCTGCGTGAGATAGGCCTCGACCTGGCGCGGGAATTTGCGCTGGTCCATGAACAGCTGATGCTTGCCGTCGGCGGCGAGGATGGCAAAGCCGAGCGCCAGCGGCGTGTGCGGCACGTCACCACCACGGATGTTGAAGGCCCAGGCGATCGAAGAGGGGTCGGTCAGCACCGCATGGGTGGCACCGTCCTTTTCGATCGAGCCAGCCAGCCGGGCCAGCTTGTCCTTGGCGAGTTCGCCGGCAAGGTTGAGCGGATGGATCTCGACGGGTGCGCGCGGCGGCGGCGGCTGGTCCGTCCAGATGATGTCGATCGGGTTCCTGTCGAGCGGCACCAATGTCGCGCCGGATTGCTCGGCCGATGCCTTCAGCGCCTTGACCTCGCCGATCGTGTGCAGCCAGGGGTCGAAGCCGAGCCTTGCGCCCTTGCCGAGATTGTCCTTGATCCAGTTGGCCGGCGGATTGTCGATGAGGCTTTCGACGGTGAAGATCGACAGGTCGACCTCGCCGCGCACCTGGAGCGTGTAGCGTCCGTCGACGAAGATGAAGGCGCGGTCGCGCAGGATGATGGCGACGCCGGCCGAGCCGGAAAAGCCGGTCAGCCATTTCAGCCGCGCCGAGCGATCGGCGACATATTCGCCCTGGTGCTCGTCCGCGCGGGGCACCATGAAGCCATCGAGGTTATTTTCCGCCAGCCATTGCCGCAGCAGCGCCACGCGCGGCTTGCCGACGGCCGGATCGCCAGCAGAATCAAAGGTCTGGAACATTTTGGCATCTCCCTCGAATGGCTTGCGGCGAGCGTAGCGCATGCCTCGCCAATCCGGAATCGATTTCGGCAGGGCCAGACGACTGTCTCAGCGCTTGAGGTGGATCGTCGACCAGCCCTCGCGATGCGAGGTACGGACGTGGCGAAAACTCTGGCCGACATAGGCCGAGATCACCGCGTCGCGCTGCCGGTCGAGGATGCCGGAGAGCACCAGGGAGCCGCCGAGGCTGACGTGCCTGGCCATTTCGGGCGCGAGCCGCATCAGCGGCCGCGCCAGGATGTTGGCGACGATCAGGTCGAAGGGCGCGCGCTTGGCGAAGATAGGATGATGGAAGCCGGGCGCCGTCACCGTCTCGACCAGCGCCTTCACATGGTTGAGGCGGGCATTGGCGGCGGCGACGCGAACGGCGACGGGATCGATGTCGGTCGCCAGCACCGGAATATGCGCAAGCTTGGCAAGCGCGATCGCCAGCACCGCGCTGCCGGTGCCGAGGTCGAGCGCGTTGCGCGGTTTCTCGCGCCGCACAACCATGTCCAGCATTTCAAGGCATCCGGCGGTGGTGCCGTGGTGGCCGGTGCCGAAGGCAAGGCCCGCCTCGATCTCGATGGCGAGATCGCCGCTGTGGCGCCTGGCCCGGTCGTGCGACCCATGAACCAGGAAGCGACCCGCGCGTACCGGCTTCAAGCCTTCCAGCGAGCGCGACACCCAGTCGATATCGGGGATGGCCTCGCGCTCGACAGGTTTCGGCAGGCCGAGACCAGCGAGGATATCCTTGACGCGCTCTTCGACAGGACCGATGTCGCCATCGGCGTAGAGCGATACTTCGTGAATGTCTTTTTCCTCGTCGAGCTCCAGCACGGCGATTGGCAGGCCGTCATCCTCGAAGGCGGCGTCGAGCGCCGCGAAGATGCGGTCGGCTTCAATCTTGCCCGCGGTGAGATGGAGCCGGGTCTGCGCCATCAGGTTTGGCCGCCGGCGGCCAGCCGCTTCAGCTTGGCGACGGCGGTGTCGGCGCTCTCGCCATAGGCAATCGTGCCGGCGAAATCGCCCCTGGCATTGAGCAGCAGCACCGAAGCCGTATGGTCCATCGTGTAGTCGCCGTCGCCGGTGTCGACCTTCTTCCAGTAGATGCCGAAGGCCTTGGCCATGGCGTGCACCTTGTCCGGATCGCCGGTGATGCCGGTGATGCGGTCGGAGAAGTTGCTGACATAGGTGTTCATCGTCTCCGGCGTGTCGCGTTCGGGATCGACGGTGACGAAATAGGCGTTGAGGTCCTTGCCGCTGTCGCCCATCGTCTTCAGCCAGCCGGCCAGTTCGAACAATGTCGTCGGGCAGACTTCCGGGCAGTGGGTGAAACCGAAGAAGACGACGCTCGGGTGGCCCCTGAAGGCCGCCTCGGTGATCGGCGCGCCTTTCTGGTCGACCAGGGTGAAGGGCGCGCCGAAGGGCTCGCCGCCATAGTGCCCCCGGTACCAGTCGAATGTCAGCCAGCCGATGCCCGTCGCCATCAGGACGAGAATGCCGACCAGGATTGAACGCATCATCTGAAGGTATCCGTCATTGTTGCCTGGCCCATCGGGCGGTGTTGCAGGCGATTTGGCGCTGAGTCTTAGCGGTTCGACGCCGCGCGCGCAAAGATGTCGCGTTGCCGCAACCAGTTGGACGGGCCGACGGTGCAATGGGCGCCTTACCGATCGTTAATTTGACCGGCCTCGCTTCCAAACTATCTTCCATGAGCCTTTGACGATGGAGGGACCTGTAATGTCCAATATGCCTGCAGCGTCCTATTCGAGGACCCAGGTCTGGCTGCATTGGAGCATAGCCGCGCTGATCCTGGTTCAGTTCCTGGCCCATGACGGCATGGAGCATGTATGGCGCGCGCTGCGCCGCGGGCAGGAAGCCGCCGCCGGCGACTGGTCGCTGGCCTACATGCACGTCGTGCTCGGCCTTGCGGTGCTGGCCTTGGCTGCGTGGCGGCTGTGGCTGCGGGCGACGCGCGGCGTCCCGCCGGTTTCGGGCATGGAACACCCGGCGCTGCGGCTCCTCGCCAGGGCAACGCATCTCGTGATCTACGCGCTCATTTTCGCGGTGCCGATTTCGGGGGCCGCAGCCTGGTTTCTTGCAGTACCGGGCGCAGGGCGGCTGCATGTGCTCGGCAAGGACATCCTGCTCTACGTGGTCCTGCTGCACATTGCCGGCGCGATGGTTCAGCACTTTGTCCTCAAGACGAACGTGCTGCGCCAGATGCTGGCGTTCCGCCAGGCGTAGTTGCACGGCGCGAGCGCTGTCGATCGTCTTGCAAACGCCATGCCCTTATCCCACCTGTGGTCGGCAAACGCGAACCGAGGAGGCTTCCTTGCGAAAACTGACCGGCTTATTCGCCGCGTGTCTTGCCTTGATCACCGGCGCGGCCATGGCCGACGAGGTGGGCAAAGTGGGTGTCGACTGGGTTGGCAACGACATCATGATCGACGCGATCAAGGACCCGAAGGTCGACGGCGTCACCTGCCATGTCGCCTATTTCGACCGCAGCATCATCGACCGCCTGCATAAGGGCAACTGGTTCGAGGATCCTTCCGATTCCTCGATCTCCTGCCGCCAGACCGGGCCGATCACCATCGGCGATATCGACGTCAGTGAGGGCGGTGAGGAAGTCTTCAAACAGGGTCTCAGCCTGATCTGGAAGAAGCAGGTGGTGAACCGCATCTACGACAAGAAGAACGAGACGCTGATCTACCTGTCGCATTCGCGCCAGGTGCAGAACGGCTCGGCGAAGATGTCGGTCACGACCGTGCCGCTCTACGGCCAGAACGTGGTGTGGACGAAGGGCAAGCCGCAATAGTCTCTTCGATCGGCCCGGGCCAAAACCGGTCCCGGCTTGCGAGGTGGTTCCGGCGGGCGTAAAGCCGCGCCATGAACCGCCCCGAAAACCTCATTCTCAAGGACGCCGAGCCGCGCATCCATCCGACCGCGGAGTTGAAGGCATGCAAGCTCGGCCGCTATGCCTCGGTCGGCGAGCGGGTGATCCTACGCGAGGTGACGGTCGGCGACTTTTCCTATTTCGAGCGTCATTCGGAAGCCATCTATACGACGATCGGCAAGTTCTGCTCGATCGCCGCCAACAGCCGCATCAACGCTCTCGAACATCCGATCGAGCGGCTGACGCAGCACAAGGTCAGCTACCGCCCGAACGAGTATTTCCGCTGGCTGGGGGTGGACACGCAATTTCGCGCGCGGCGGCAGGCGAAAGCGGTCAATGTCGGCCACGATGTCTGGATCGGCCATGGCGCGGTCATCGTGCCGGGTGTCACGATCGGCAATGGTGCCGTCATCGGCGCCAATGCCGTGGTGACGCACGACGTTGCACCCTACACAATCGTCGCCGGCATTCCGGCAAAGCCGTTGCGCCTGCGGTTCCGCGCCGACGTGGCGGCGCGCATCGAGACCCTCGCCTGGTGGGACTGGGCGCCCGAGAAACTGGCCAGGGCAATCCCCGACATGCAGGCCATGCCGATCGAGGCCTTCCTCGATCGCTGGGAAAACGATCCGGCCTGAGGCTGGTTACCCGATGCGGCGTTGAAGGAGTCCAGGCGAGGCCAAGCCTCGGTTCAGGCGGGTTGCCCCTTCCGCCATGCGGGGGTGGCGCAGCGGAAGGGGCTGGAGGTAAACCGCCGTAAAGCGGAAGGAACAGGCGTTTGCCTGTACCGGCACTATGGCGACAAACGGATAAGGTGTCTTGTCGCATGCCCATGCTTTCTGCGTGCACATGATTGCAGGCACGTGTCGGCAGAACAATTCGTTCGGCGGGAACCCGGAGAGGCCACAGCTTGTTTCTTCGGAAACGCCGCGCTCCTGCGGCTGTTCGAGGGATTGCATGGTCGAGAAACTTTTCACCAGCATTGCCAATCGGGTGGCGCATCTGGCCGGAATGCCGTCAATCTTTGCCGTCTGCATGCTGATCGTGGTTGCATGGGCAGCAAGCGGTCCGATGTTCGGATTTTCGGACACCTGGCAACTCGTCATCAACACCGGCACCACCATCATCACCTTCCTGATGGTGTTCCTGATCCAGAACACTCAGAATCGCGACGGCGCGGCGATCCAGGCCAAGCTCGACGAGCTGATCAGGGTCAGCCGCGCCCACAATAACTTCATCGGCATCGAACACCTGACGGAATCGGAGGTCGAGGAAATTCGCGCCAAATGCGAGGCGGCGGCGAAACGGCACGATCGCAAGATCGCCGAGGCCGCGGCCAAGAAGGCGGTGGCGGGCAAGACCGGCTCCAAGAAGAAAGCGGCCGCCTGAGCGGTCCGCTCCAGGTCCTCAGCGGCGCATGAACGCCGCGAACGCGTCCTTGTGATCGGGGTGCCAGCGCGACAAGGCGGGGCGGTTCTCGATGATGTCGCCGATCGCCCAGGCCATGCGCTTTTCATCCATCGGCCGCGCGACCTCGTTGTCCGGGCACAGGATGTAAAAGTCATCGTCCAGCAGCGATGCCAGCATGAAATCGATCACCTGCTCGCCGGTCCAGGCGCCGGCGGGTTTTTCCGTCGCGCCTTCGGTCAGGCCGGTATAGGTGAAGCCCGGGATCAGCAGATGCGCCGATATGTTCGCGCCAGGTTCGTTGCGCAGCGCATGCGCCAGCCCTTCGGTAAAAGTCTTCACGCCGGCCTTGGAGACGTTGTAGGCGAGGTTGCCGGGCGGCGTGGTGATGCCCTGCTTGGATCCGGTGTTGACGATCAGGCCCGGCCTTCCGGTGGCCAGCATGCGCGGCGCGAAGGCCTCGACACCATGCACGACGCCCCAGAAATTGATGTCCAGCAGCTGCTTCCAGGCGTCGCGGTTCTCCCACGGCTTGCCCGGATTGTTGCCGACGCCGGCATTGTTCATCAGCACGGAAACCGCGCCGAAGGCATCGTGAGCCAGTTCCGCCAGCCGGTCGACGTCCTCTGCCTTCGAGACGTCGGTCGGGATCGGAAGGACGGCATCGTCGCCGGCAATCGCCGCGACGGCCTGTCTCGCCTGGTCGAGACGCACCCCGCCGATGTCGGCAAGCACCGTCTTCATGCCCATCGCCGCGAACCGTTTCGCGGCGGCAAGGCCGATACCGCTGGCGCTGCCGGTGATCACGGCGACATTGCCGGAGGCGAAAGCGGGCAGGGCGGTCTGGATTTCGGCGTCGCTGGTCATGATCTCTATCCTTGTTCGGGTCGGGCCGAACTTAACGCCGAGCGCCGCCGAGGCAAGGCTGGTTCGTCCGAATGGGTGGCCGCGACCGCGGCAACGTTGACCGCGATAGCTGCAACTGGTTGACCGCGACGGCGGCAACTGGTTGATCGCGACGGCGGCAACGGGTTGACCGCGACGACGGCAACGGGTTGACCATGGCGCCGACAACGGGTTGACCATGGCGGCGCCCGCCGCGCATGGTGCCCTGAAAAAGGAGTTCGGCATTTGACCGACTGGATCGGAATCCTGAAGGAGCAGACCGCCAACGGCGACCAGATGGGGCGCGAGGTGCCGAAGATGCTCGACAATCCCGACATCAGCGAGGCGCAGGTGAAAACGCTGTTTGCGGCGCTGGAAAAGCAGGCGGAATTCGCCGAGAAGCTGCGGCTCGCGTTGGAGAAGTTCGGCCATGACTTCGCAATCATCAAGGCGGCTGAACGGCTCGAGGAGCGTTATGCCGATCTTGCCGCTTCCGTGGCGGAAAAGCTGAAAGCGATGCGGAAGTAAGTTCTATTTTTCGATCAGTCTCTCAAAACGCTTGTCGGGCACGAACCAGATCGTTGCCACAAGCACGTAGATAGCCACGCTGACCCACTGGTTGAAGAAACTGAGCAGCACGGCAATGATGTAGAGCGCCAACGAAATCTTGCCTTTGTTGTCGCGGCCCACTGCCTTGGCGAAGGTCGTGTCGGCGCCGTGCAGATGGCGCAGCTTGACGACCAGAATGGTATAGGCAACGGCGCAAAGCACCAGGTCGATACCGTAGACGGCCACGGGCGCCGGAGCGAAATCGTTTTCCCCCATGAAGGCCGTGGTCACCGGCATTAGCGACAGCCAGAACAGAAGGTTGAGATTGGCCCACAGGACGCGGCCGTCGACGCGCTGCACGGTGTGGAACATGTTGTGCAGGTTGTTCCAGTAGATGCCGACATTGATGAAGGACAGCACGTAGCTGAGGAAGATCGGCCACTGCGGCAAAAGCGTGGAGAAGTCCTCACCGTGCGGGACTTTCAAATCCAGCACCATGATGGTGATGATGATCGCGACCACGCCATCGGTGAAAGCCTCTACCCGTCCCTTGCCCATGCTTCCTCCCTCGTCGGTTGACGGAGGTTACGGGATGAAGACGCGCCTGACCATCCTGCCAGAATTGTCAGGAGCGCGTTCGGCAGGCGGAACAGCGCCATTACATGGGTGTTGGGGCTACAACCAGCGGAGGTCGCCATGACCAGCGACATTCAAACCATGACGCGCGAAAATGGGCTCGGCGGCGCCGCCGCGATGGCCGCCGTCGCGGCGATGATCGCCGCGCTTTTTGCCGGCAGCACGGCGCTGACACCGCTCTATGTGATCTACAAGCAGGCCTTCGGCTTCTCGCAGATTACGTTGACGCTGGTCTATGCCGTCTACGTGGTCGGCAATCTGGCGGCGCTGCTGTTTTTCGGCAGGCTGTCGGATGCCATTGGCCGCCGTCCGGCGGCCATGGCGGCAATGGCCGTCGCCGTGGTCAGCGCGCTGTTTTTCCTCTTCGCAGAAAACCTCGCCTGGCTCGACATCGCCCGCATCTTGAGCGGACTCGGCATCGGGATCGGCGCGGGAACCGGCACTGCCTGGCTTGCCGAACTGATCGAGGGCAAGGACAAGTCGCGCGCCGCCATAATTGCCACCAGCACCAACTTCGTCGGTCTCGGGGGCGGCGCGCTACTGTCCGGGCTGCTCGCCCAATATGCACCCTGGCCGCTCCGGCTGACATTCGGTGCCTATCTTGTCCTGCTTGCGCTGGTCACGCTGCTGATCTGGCGGACGCAGGAAACGATCTCCAGGCCCGGGACACTTTCCGATGTCTCGATGCGGCCGCGGCTTTCGGTCCCCGAGGACATTCGCGCGCAATTCGTCGCGCCGGCCGTGACCGGCTTCGGCGCCATGGCGCTGGTCGGTTTCTACGCGGCGCTGGCGCCGAGCATCCTGGCGCAGCAGCTCCATGCGACCAATCATGCCGAAGCCGGCGGGTTGTTTTTTGAACTGTCGATCGTGGCGGCAGCGACCATTGTCGGCACCGCATGGCTGTCCAGCCGCTCCATCATGCTCGCCGCGCTGGTGCTGATGATCCCGACCGTGGCGCTGATCGTGGCAGCGCAGGTCTACGCCTCGATGGCGCTCATGATCGCCGCGACGGCGATCTGCGGCGTGGCGGCGGCGCTTGGCTATCGCGGCGGCCTGCAAGTGGTGAACCAGATCGCGCCCGCAGACCGCCGCGCCGAGGTCGTGTCGGCCTTCTTCATCTGCTGCTTCTGCGGCAATGCGCTGCCGGTGATCGGCATCGGCGTCCTGTCGAGCCTGACGAATGCGACGACGGCAAGCCTGGCCTTTGCCGGCATGATCACGGTCTTCTCGCTGGTTGCGCTGGGGTTCGGCGCCAAATACGCGCGGTAGTCCGAGGCGATCGCCTCACCCGTTCGGTGTCTCGGGCGAGAGATGGGCGCGCTGGCGCGGCACGCCGAGGCCGGTGTCCGGCGGCTCGCCGCCAGCCGGCCGGTCCTCGATCATATGCATCGTGCGCCAACGGCCGAAGCGGTAATAGGCGGCGGCAAGCACCAGCGACGTGATCGAACCCGCCGGAAAGCTCCACCACAGCGCCTCCTCACCGATCCAGCTCCTGAAGAAATAGGCAAAGCCGGTACGCACGATCAGTACCGAGATGATCAGGATGATCAGCGGCGGCATGACGGCGCCGGTGGCGCGCACCGTGGCGAACAGAACGATGGTGATGCCGAACAGGATGAACGACCAGGACGCCGCCTTGTTGATATGGGTGGCAATGTCGATCGCGATGCTGTCGGTGCTGAGGAAAAGGCTCAGCACCGCGCGGTCGAAGACGAACAACAGTGCCACCAGCGCGCCGGTCAGCACCAGGTTGAAGCCGACACCCGACGCCGCAACCTTGCCGATGCGGTCCCAACGGCCGGCGCCGACATTCTGCGCCGCCATCGAGGAGACCGCGGCGCCGATGGCGAGAGCCGGCATCTGGATATAGGTCCAGAGTTGCGCGGCGATGCCGTAAGCGGCGGCGACCTGCGAGCCATACGAATTGACGAGGCCCATCACGGTCAGCGCGGCGGCCGAGATGACGATCATCTGCAGGCCCATCGGAATGCCCTTGAACACGACGATGCGCAGCAGCGCCGGGTCCGGCTTGAGCAAAGCCAGATCACTGCCCGCCAGCCGAAGCGGATGCCTGCGGACATAGAGCACGCTCAGGATGGCGATCACGCTCACCGTCTGGCCTACAAGCGTCGCGGTGGCCGAACCGGCGATGCCGAGCTCGGGGAAGGGACCGATGCCTCGGATCAGCAGCGGATTGAGCACGACGTCAAGGACGACCGCCAGCGCCATGAAGACAAACGGCGTTCGCGAATCGCCGGCGCCGCGCAGCACGGTCATGACGAAGGACAAAAGGTTCATCATCGGCACGGCGACGAAGATGATGCGCAGATAGCTCCGCGCCAGCGGCAAGGCATCCGCCGGCGTGCCGAGCCCCGTGAGGATGGCGTCGACCCAGATCCAGCCGCAGACCGCGAACACCACCGAGACCAGGAAGAAGAAGGTGGCGCTGGTGCCGACGATGCGCTTCGCCTCCAGCAGGTCGCGGGCGCCGACCGACTGCGCCACAAGGATCGTCGCCGCCATGCCGATGCCGAACACGGTGCCGAGGATCAGGAACAGCACCAGATTGGCGTTGGAGGTCGCCGTCAGCGCCGCCTCGCCGAGAAAGCGGCCGACCCAAACGGCGTTGATCGAGCCGTTGAGCGACTGCAGCACGTTGGAGCCAAGCACCGGCAGAGCGAACAAGAGCAGCGTGCGCGGGATCGGGCCGCTGGTCAGGTCGCCGACACGCCGGCGACTGGGCTTTTCGTCATCCATGGCGGTACCGAAAAATGAAGCGGGCCCGCGATGCTATCGCAGGCCCGATGTTCATGCATCCCTTTCAGGATCAGACCGGATGACGGGCAGCCGCCCGTCACCGCTTACTGACCGGCGACGGTATTTCCCGAAAGACCGGGCAGGGTGACCTGATAGACCAGAAAGGTGGTGTCGACGTCGGCGCTGTCCTCGGCCTTGTAGGGCGCGCCGACCTGGAAGCCGTCCTGGGTGAGGAAATCGTTGTCGTTGGCGACGAACAGGAAATAGTCGTCGGGCAGTTTTGGATCGAGCACACTGACCAGCGACATCGCCTCCCACTTCTCCGAGAGGTTGTTCTTGTCGTTCGGCGCGCCATTGTGCAGGCCGAAGCGGCCGAGCTCGCCCTTGTCGTTGATGTCGATGAACGAGGTAAGCTTGGCCGGCGTCACCGACGGGTCCAGCACGCCCTTCGGCGCGACCGGCTTGTCGGCGGCGTCGAAGGGTCCGCCCGCGATATCGGTGGCGCCGGAGAGGTCGACGATCTCGATCTTGCGGTAGAGCGACTCGTCGCCCTTCACGCCCTGGCCGTTGCCGCTGTCGCGCGCCAGCATCAGGAAGCTCTTGTCGGACAGCGCCACGATCTCGCTTTGCGCGGCGACCTTGGTCTTGCCCTTGGCGTCCTTGAACACCGGCAGCGGCACGACATATTCGTGCGCCAGTCTGAGGTGGGCGAGGTCGGCGGCGTCATAGACCAGCGCCCGGGTGTTCTGCCGGGTCGTGCCGGAATCGCCGCCGTCCTGGCGCGGCGCCGATTGCAGCACGGCGATCAGGAACTTGCCGTCAGGCGTCATCGACATGCCTTCGAGGCCCTGGTTGTTCTGGCGCCCGGTCTCGGGATCCTTCGGATCCGGTTCGGCCGCGCCCGGGCCGGGATTATCGGAAGCGAAGTTCGGCTTGCCGTGGCGCATCGGCACCAGCGCGGCCGGCGGCTGCGTCGCCGACATCAGGCGGCCGTCGGCCGAGAAGCGGTAGATATTTGGGCCGTATTCGTCGGAGATGAACATAGTGCCATCGGGCAGGCGCACGATCGCCTCGTCGTCGAGCGCTAGCTTGCCGTTGTCGGCCTGCGGCAGGATCGGCATGTCGCCGGCGGCGGGACGCACGCCGTTCAACGGATCCAGGCCGGTGGTGTCGGCGCCCTTGTCGTCGGTCAGCAGCATCGTGTCGGCGAGCGTCGCCTTGACACCCGACTGTTCCTGTCCCGCGGCAGGCGCGGCACCCGGTGCCGTCGGGGTCAGCTCGATCGCGATGGTGTTGAGGCGGGCGCGGTAGTCGGTCGTGCCGACGACGTTGTAGCCGCGATCCGGCAGCAGCCAGAGCGAGCCCTTGTAGCCGGCGCCGTCCCTTGCCCAGCCCTTGGTATCGATCGCCATCCCGGAACCCGAACCGAAAGTCTCGCCGAACTTGTCCTTCTGGCTGGCCGGAATGCGGCCGACGCCGACAAGCCCCTTGTTGACATAGGCAACGCCGTCGGCGAGTGCCGGGCTGAGAGCGGTGAACAGGGCGAGTGCCGCGCAGAGCGCGATGGTTCGGTTGAGACGTTTCATGAATATCCCCTTCTTGACGAGCATGCCGGAGGCCGAAGCCTGAAAGGGAGCGGCATCCACCATGCGGTCAGCCCTCTCCGACATGCGGTCTAGGACGCCAACATGATACTTGCGTGACAGGAGAGGGGCACTCAATCGCTGTCGCGCGCGATGAGTTCCAGCGGCCAGACTTCGCGAATGATGCGTGGGCCCTCCGGACCGGCGAAGGCGGGGAGCCATGCCAGCAGGATCTCGGCCAGCCGGCGGCCCATCGGCTCCAACGCCGGACGGAAAGCAGTCAGCGCCGGCGAGAAATAGCGGCAGAGCGGGGTGTCGACGATGACGGTCACGGCAATGTCGTGGCCTGGCCGGATGCCCATCTCGGCCAGCGCCTTGCAGCCGCCGAGCGCCATCGCGTCATTGTTGAAGATGATGGCGGTCGGCTTATCCTTGGATAGCATCACGCGCGGCGTCACCTGATAGCCGCCGGCCTCGTTGATGAAGCCCTCCGCGATCAGTCCGGGGTCGACCTCGATGCCATGCCGCTGCAAGGCCTTGCGATAGCCGTCGAGGAACAGATAGCCAAAATTGAGGTTGAGCGACGGGCGGATGGCGGCGATGCGGCGGTGGCCGCGCGCGACCAGCCGGTCGACCGCGTCGCTCCCCGCCTTCTCGAAATCAAGATCCAGCGATGGGTAGGACGTGCCGCCCGAGCGGCTGCGGCCGAGCGTGGCGAAAGGGAAGCCCCTCTCGGCAAGATAGTCGATGCGCTCGTCCTCGCGTCGTGTCCAGGCCAGCACCACCGCGTCCGCGCGACGCGTCTCGACGACGCGGCGCAGGCGCTCCTGCTGATAGTCGCCCGGAGCGCCCATCACCACGATCAGATCGAGCCCGCTTTCGGCGAGCTGCGCCTGCAAGCCGGTCAGGAACGGAATGAAGAAGGGCTCGCCATATTCCTGGTCGCCCGGATGCGGCTGCAGCATGAAGGCGATCGAACGGGTGGCGCCCTGCCTGAGACTGCGGCCGGACTGATTGGGCGAATAGTTCAGCTCCCTGGCCGCTTCCAGCACGCGCTGACGCGTATCGGCATTGACGTCGGCACGGCCGTTCAACGCGCGCGAGACGGTGCCGATCGAGATGTTCAGGTGACGCGCAAGATCGTGGATGCTGGACGCCAAAGACGGTTCTCCCTCGCCTTGGCTAGCACCGCCCGCCGCTCAGGCCAAGGCGAAAAAGGATGAATTTTGCGAGCGGCCAATTGACATTCTACGCCTTCGGGTGTGTTCTCGTAAACGTTTACGGAACAACGTTTACGGCGATGCCGTGAATGCCGGTGTTCGGTCTGGAGGGACCGGACGGAGGAGGAGCGCTGGATGATGAATGTCGTCCTAGTCGGGTGCGGAGCCATGAGCACGCGCTGGCTCGACGCCGCAAGGCAGATCGACGGGCTTGCGATTGTCGGCCTTGTCGATCTTGATGCCGAGCGGGCAAGGGCGAGGGCGCGCGAATACGGGCTTGCCACGGCCGTCATTGCGACCAGCGTCGACGCCATTCTCGACCAGACAAAGCCGGATGCCGTATTCGACGTCGTTGTCCCGGCGGCCCGGCGCGAAGTTGCCTTCTCCGCTTTCGCGCACAATTGCCATCTGCTGACCGAGAAGCCGTTGGCCGACAGCCCGGAGAGCGCGCGCGCCATCGTCGAGGCCGCGCGCCGCGCCGGGCGTGTTCACGCTGTCGTCCAGAACCGCCGCTATGTCGCCGATGTCAGGCGCATTCGGCGATTTCTGGACTCAGGCGCCATCGGCAAGCCGACCAGCATTCACGCCGACTTCTTCGTCGCGCCGCATTTCGGCGGCTTCCGCGAGGAGATGGCCCACGTCCTGTTGCTCGACATGGCGATCCACACCTTCGATGCCGCCCGCTACATGGTCGCCGGCGAGCCGGCCAGCGTCTATTGCCAGGAATGGGAGCCGGCCAATTCCTGGTACCGGCAGGGATCGTCAGCGAGCGCGATGTTCGACCTCGGCGGCGGCAAGGTCTTCACCTATGCCGGTTCCTGGTGCGCCGATGGCTTCCGCACCAGTTGGGAAGGCAGCTGGCGCATCGTCGCCGAGCGCGGCAGCCTCATCTGGGACGGCCATGACACACTGAAGGCGGAGGTGGTCGTGCCGGGCCGCGACGGCCTGTTCGACAAGACCCAGCCGATCGAAGTGCCGCCGCTCGATCCCGCCGACCGTGTCGACGGCCATCTCGGCATCATCAAGGACTTCATGCGCGCGATCGAGACCGGCACCGAGCCCGAGACGCGCGGCGCCGACAACATCCGGAGCCTGGCCATGGTCTTCGGCGCGATCGAAAGCGCGGAGACCGGACGGCGCGTCGCTATCGCAGAGGAAATGCAATGATGCCAAACCCGCTCCTCGACATCAGGATCGGCACGATGGTGCGGGCCAATCTCGACGACCCGGCAGCCTATATCAAACAGATCCTGCCGCTCGGCTTCGAGAGCATCCAGCCGTTCTTCTGGCAGACGCTGGGCGGGAAGGACCTGCCGCGGCTGGCCGGCCAAATAAGCGAGGCGATCGGCGACGCCGATGTCACAGTCTCCTCGATCGGCGTGTTCGGCAATCCGCTGGAGAGCGGCGATACCGACCGCGGCGTGCTCAAGGCCTGGGAAACGGTCATCGACAATGCGCATCTGTTCGGCACGTCCACGGTCAGCGGCTTCACCGGCCGCATCCGCGGCAAACCGCTGACCGACAGCCTGCCGCGCTTCCGCGAGGTCTGGGGGGCGCTCGCCAGGCGCGCCGCGGACAAGGGCGTGCGCATCGCCTTCGAGAACTGCGCCATGGACGGCAACTGGGCGAACGGCGACTGGAACATCGCCCACAATCCCGACGCCTGGGAATTGATGTTCAACGAAGTGCCGGACGACAATCTCGGCCTCGAATGGGAGCCCTGCCACCAGCTCGTCTACCTGATCGATCCGATCCCGCAGATCCGCAAATGGGCGCCGCGCATCTTCCATGTCCACGGCAAGGACGCGACGGTGCGCTGGGACGTGATCCGCGAGCATGGCGTGTTCGGGCGCCTGCCATTCGTCCAGATGCGCACGCCGGGCTTCGGCGACAGCGACTGGACGCGGGTGATCAGCGAGTTGCGGCTCGCAGGCTATCGTGGCGCCATCGACATCGAAGGCTGGCACGATCCGGTCTATCGCGGCGACCTCGAGATCACCGGCCAAGTGCGGGCGCTCGAGTATCTGAAGCAATGCAGGGGAGGCGCCAGCTACCTGCCAAATCCGGTGTGAGGACCGGCCGGCGGGAGGAGTCGGCCGAAGATTGCGGCTTCACGCCGATCGTTTGTCGAGAACCCTCCGTTGCGAGGGACCAAAAAAGGGAGGAACGTGCATGAGCATCACGACCAGAAGGACTGTTCTGCGCTCGACCGTCGTGGCAGCCGCCGCGGCGCTCGGCGCCTCGATCTCCACCTTGCCCGCGCAGGCGCTCGACGCCCAATGGTGCAAGGACGTCCACATCCGCTTTTTCGTCGGCGGCGCCGAGGGCGACGCCTTCGGCACCATCGTCTATAATGGCGCCAAGCAGGCGGCGGCCGATCTCGGGCCGAAGGTCGACTACATCTTCTCCCAGTGGGATGTCGAGAAGATGGTGCAGCAATTGCGCGAGGCGGTCGCGGTCAAGCCGCAGGGCATCGCCATGATGGGCCATCCGGGCGACGCGGCGATCATGCCGCTGGCCGAGCAGGCGCATAAGGACGGCATCAAGATGATGTACCAGAACGTGCCCGTGCCGAAGGTGGTGGCGGCGTTCGGCGGCGGCTATGTCGGCGCGCAGCAGGAGCAACAGGGCCGCGCGCTCGGCGTCGAGGCGTTCAAGCTCGGCAAGCTCAAGGCCGGCGACAAGGCGATCATGATCGGCCCGTTCGAGAACGAGAGCCGCGGCGCGCGCGAGCGCGGCACGGTGGCGGCCTTGAAGGAGGCGGGCGTCGAGGTGATCCAGCTCTCCTCGCCGCCGAGCGGCGAATGGGCCTCCGATCCCAACCTCGCCATCCCGGTCATCACCGCGGCGCTGCTCAACCACCCCGACGTCAAGGCGGTCGGCTATCCCGGCGGGCAGATGCTGGGCAATGTCGCCACCTACATGCAGGCCGCAGGCCGCAAGCCCGGCGACATCTTCAATTTCGGTTTCGACACCAGCCCGCAGATCGTCGAGGGCTTCAAGGGCGGCTGGGTGCAACTGACGGCCGACCAGCAGCCGTTCCTGCAGGGCTACCTGCCGATCCTCAGCCTCTGCCAGCAAGTGGTGCTTGGGCTGGCGCCGATGAATGTCGACACCGGCGCCGGTTTCGTGACGCCACAGAACTACGAGATCGTCTCAGAGCTCGCCAAGCAGGCGCTGCGCTGACCTCCCAGGCGGCCGGCCGGGCTGAGCCCGGCCGGCCGGACCGCCGGCGACGAGCCGGCAAGCGACAATCGAGGCGAGGAATGCCATGGGCGAACGCATCATCGAACTGCGCGACATCAAGAAATCCTACGGCCAGGTCTATGCGCTGGGCGGCGTCAATCTCAGCGTCGACCGCGGCGAGGTGGTCGGCCTGATCGGCGACAACGGCGCCGGCAAGTCGACGCTGATCAAGATCCTGTCCGGCGTGGTGAGGCCGACCAGCGGCGAGATCCTGGTGCGCGGCGAGCCGGTCACCGGATGGAGCGCGGCGCGCTCGCGCGACGCCGGCATCGAGACCGTGTTCCAGGACCGGGCCCTGGCCGTGCAGCAGACGATCGTGCGCAACATCTTCATGGGGCGCGAGCTGACTGGTTTTCTCGGCTGGCTCAAGGTCAACAAGGAGATCGAGGAGGCAAGCCGGCTAATGCGCGAGATCGGCTTCACCTCGAAAGTGTTCACGCCACACTCGATCGTCGGCCAGCTGTCCGGCGGCGAACGCCAGGGCGTGGCGATCGCGCGCGCCATCTACAAGCAGGCGGAGCTGATCATCCTCGACGAGCCGACGACGGCGCTGTCGCTGACCGAAACCGCCAAGGTCTTCCACTTCGTGCGCCAGGTGCGGGCGAGCGGCCGGTCCATCCTGTTCATCGGCCACAACATCCACCACGTCTTCGACATTGCCGACCGCTTCGTCGTGCTCGACCGCGGCAAGGTCGCGCTGACGGCAGATCGCAGCGAGGTCAAGTCGGCCGAAGACCTCATCAACTTCATGGAAGACGTAGCACACCCGGGCGGGCTGCCCGGGTTGCATGAAGGCGCGGAAGCGGAGCAGAGAGCGTGATGAGCAAAGCCATGGAACCCGATCTGCAAACCCCTCTGGGACGGGCAAGCGGCCAGGCAAGCAAGGAGTGGCGCCACCCCTCCGACAACTGGCTGCGTGGCTTCATCCTCGACAACCGGGCGGCGCTCGGCACGCTCGGCGTCTTCATCGTCATGATGGCGGCGTTCATGATCGCCAACCCGACGGTCTTCACCACCTGGTATCTCTACAGTTCGGTGCTGACGACGCTGCCCGTTGCGCTGTTCGTGGTGGTGCCGCTGGTCTTCGTCGTCACCTGCGGCGAGATCGACCTGTCGTTCCCTGCGACGATGGGCTTTGCTTCCTGGGTCTTCGCGCTGGTCGTGCAGGCTGGCTACGATCCGTTCCTTGGCATTGCCGCGGCGATTCTCACCGGCACGCTGCTCGGCTTCCTGGTCGGCTCGCTGGTGGTCTATGGCGGCCTGTCATCGCTGATTGCCACGCTCGGCATGAATTTCCTGCTGCGCGGGCTGATCCAGATCATCAACGAGGGCAAGTCGACGGCCCTGACCGGTCTCAGCGACAGCTGGGCCTATGCGATCTTCTCAAGCCAGGTCTGGGGCATTCCGGTGCAGATCTTCTGGGCCATCGCCTTCGTCGTCTTCTCGGCGCTGCTCTACAACCGCCACCGCTTCGGCGCGCAGGTGAAAGTGGTCGGCGACAATCCCGACAGCGCCAAGCAGATGGGCATCGACGTCAAGCGCGTGCGGGTCAAGGTGTTCGTCTTCGTCGGCATCGGCGCGGCGATCGCCGGCACGTTCTCGGTGATGATCAATTTCACCTGGTGGCCGACGGCCGGCGACGGCTATCTGCTGCCGGTGCTCGCCTCGGTGTTCGTCGGCGGCACGCCGACCTGGGGCGGCATCGGCACGGTGGTCGGCGGCGCGATCGGCGCTGTCACCGTCTCCTTCATCCAGACAGGCGTGGTGGCGGCGGGCCTCAGCGGTTTCTACGTCCAGTTCTTCAACGGGCTGATCATCATCCTGTCGCTGCTCGGCCACAAATGGAACCAGGCAAGGTATCGGTGAAAAGTCCCGCTCAAATGCCTGTGACAAACCCGTCCAGGACGCGCTTCTGGCCGGCCTTGTCGAAGTCGATGGTGAGCTTGTTGCCTTCGATGGCCGAAATGTTGCCGTTGCCGAATTTCTGGTGGAAGACGCGGTCGCCGACGTTGAAGGCGGATGGCGTGTCGGCGACGGATTTGGCGACCAGCTCACCTTCGATGGTGCGGCCTTTCACCGAGGTGCGGCCGGCGCCGTAGCCTGAGTCGGTCTCGCCGTAGCCGATGCGCTCGACCTGATGGCCGGAGCGCGTCCCCCAGTTGCGGTCGGTCGCTTCGGTGCGGTTGGCCTGCGCGCGCTGCCAGCCCGGCGTCGCATAGGTATTGGAGAAGCTGCCCTGATCCTTGGCGCCGACATTGTCGAAGCGGGAGGCGCCATAGGGATTTTGCCGGCCACCGCCGCCACGGCCCGAGGCGAATGAGCCGCCGCCATACGGATTTCCGTAGCCGCCATAGGAGTTGCCGCCGTCGGCGACATCGACATGGGTTTCCGGCAGTTCATTGACGAAGCGGGACGGCATCGTCGATTGCCACAGGCCGTGGATCTGGCGATTAGAGACGAACCAGATGTGCAGGTTCTTTTTCGCCCGCGTCAGCCCGACATAGGCGAGCCGGCGTTCTTCCTCCAGGCCGGAGCGGCCGCCTTCGTCCAGCGCGCGCTGGTGCGGAAACAGGCCTTCTTCCCAGCCTGGGAGAAAAACGGTCTCGAATTCGAGACCCTTGGCCGAGTGCAGTGTCATGATGCTGACGGCGTCCTGTTCGGCATTCTGCTCGGCATCCATGACGAGCGCCACATGCTCAAGGAAGCCACGCAGCGATTCGTACTCCTCCATGGAACGGATCAATTCCTTGAGGTTTTCCAACCGCCCAGGCGCTTCGGCCGAACGGTCGTTCTTCCACATGTCGGTGTAGCCGCTCTCCTCGAGAATGGTCTCGGCGAGCTCGGTGTGCGGGGTCGTTTCCAGCGCCTTTTGCCAGCGCTCGAAATTGGCAGCGACCTCGCGCAGCGCGGCGCGCGGCTTCGGTTTCAACTCGTCGCTTTCGGCGAGCGTGGCTGCCGCCTCCAGCATCGGAATGCGCAGAGCACGCGCCGTGTCGTGGATCTGGCGGATGGTGGCTTCGCCGAGACCCCGCTTCGGGGTGTTGACGATGCGCTCGAAGGCAAGGTCGTCGCCGCTGTTGGCGACGACACGGAAGAAGGCCAGCGCGTCGCGGATTTCCAGCCGCTCATAAAAGCGCGGGCCGCCGATGACGCGGTAATTCAAGCCGAGCGTTATGAAGCGGTCTTCGAAGGCGCGCATCTGGAAGGACGCGCGCACCAGAATCGCCATGTCGTTCAGATTGTGCCGGTTTCCTTGTCTATCCGGGCGCTGGTAGGCCTCGATGACGTCGCCGATAGCCCGGGCCTCTTCCTCGGAGTCCCAGGCGGCGTGGACATGCACCTTGTCGTCCTCAGGGTCGTCGCGGTCGGTGAACAGCGTCTTGCCGAAGCGGCCTTCATTGTGGGCGATGAGGTGGGAGGCGGCGCCCAGGATATGGGCGGTGGAGCGGTAGTTGCGCTCCAGCCGGATGATGGTGGCGCCCGGGAAATCCTTGTCGAAGCGCAGGATGTTGTCGACCTCGGCGCCGCGCCAGCCATAGATCGACTGGTCGTCGTCGCCGACGCAGCAGATGTTTACTTTGTTTTCGCTCACGGCCGCGCGCTCGCTCCGCTCGCTGGCCTCCGCGGGGGCGGCCTGACCGGCCGACGCCCGGTCGGGCTTGCGGCCTTCGGCCGAATCCGAACGCGCAGAGCGTCCCGCACCGGGGCGCTGCGCCAGGAGCCGCAGCCACATGTACTGGGCGGTGTTGGTGTCCTGGTACTCGTCGACGAGGATGTATTTGAAGCGCTTGTGATATTCCTTCAGCACGTCCGGATAGGCGCGGAAGATGCGGATCGGGTGATAGAGCAGGTCGCCGAAATCGCAGGAATTCAGCGTCTGCAGCCGCTCCTGGTAGGCTTTGTAGAGCTGGCGGCCCTTGCCGTTGCCGAAGCTACGCGCATCGCCTTCCGCAATCTCGTCGGGACCGAGGCCCTTGTTCTTCCAGTTGTCGATCATCTGGGCGAACGTCTTGGCCGGCCAGCGCTTGTCGTCCAGCCCTTCGGCCTGGATGATTTGCTTGATCAGCCGTACCACGTCGTCGGTGTCGAGGATGGTGAAATCCGACTTCAACCCGGCTAGCTCGGCGTGGCGACGAAGCAGCTTCACGCCGATCGAGTGGAAGGTGCCGAGCCACGGCATGCCCTCGACATTGCCCTCACCGATCAGGATGCCGATGCGCTGCTTCATCTCGCGCGCTGCCTTGTTGGTGAAGGTAACGGCGAGGATTTCTCGCGGGAAAGCCCTGCCGGTGGCAAGGATGTGGGCGATGCGCGTGGTGAGCACACGCGTCTTGCCGGTGCCGGCGCCGGCCAACACCAGAACCGGGCCCTCGGTGGTTTCGACAGCGAGCCGCTGCTCCGGGTTCAGGCCCTTCAGATAATCGGGCGCGCCGTTCTGGCCGCTGCGCGCCGCCATGGCACGCGCAGCTATGCCGGACGGGGCCGCGGGCCGCGCATTCGGTTCATCGAAAAAAGGCATGTCCTCGGAAAAGCCCGACATCGCCCCGAATGTAGTGATTCGGGAGCGAAAGACCAGAACTGTCTACGTTTTGTTCTATTTTCGCGTGTCTGGCTCCAACTTGACAGCCGGAGCGGGTGAGGGAAAGCTGCCGGCAGGACAGGGACGGCTAGCCGTCGCCTGGAAGCCGCTATGGAGCGGTTCATCGTTTCACGGAAACGCGGAACCGCTCCATCTCATTGTTTTGATGCAATTCCGGACGGAAAGACCGCTTCACACTTTTCCTGAAATTGCTTTAAGCGTGCAACAGTCGAAGGAGCACCGTCTTGGCTGTCACCATCACCTCCCTCGTCCTCTTGCTCATCGGCCTGGTTCTTGGTGGCGGCGGCATCTGGCTCGCCGTGCTGGGCGGCAGCTGGTACTACGTGATCGCCGGCCTGGTCTTCCTGATCACCGCCTGGCTGCTGTTCAGGCGCAGGTCGACCTCGCTCTGGCTCTATGCGCTGTTCGTGCTCGCCACGCTGTGCTGGGCGGTCTGGGAAATCGGCTTCGACTGGTGGCAGCTCGGCCCGCGCGGCGGCGTCATCGTGCTCGTCGCCTTGTGGCTGCTGACGCCATGGTCAAGGCGAGGCTTGAGAGGCCCGGACGGACGCGCGCCGCTGATCCTGGCCGTGCTCGCCTCGCTAGCCGTCGCCGGTTATTCGATGACGGCCGATCCCAAGGATATCAGCGGCACGCTTGGCAGTGAGAAAATGACGACGGCGGCCAATCTCGGCGGCGACATGCCGGCCGGCGAGTGGCGCTTCTACGGCCGCACGCCGTTCGGCCAGCGCTATTCCCCGCTCGACCAGATCACACCCGACAATGTCGCCAAACTGCAGCCGGCATGGACCTATCGCACCGGCGACGTGAAGGGCCCCGACGATATCGGCGAGACCACTTATCAGGTGACGCCGCTGAAAGTGGGCGACGCGCTCTACATCTGCACGCCGCATAATTTCGCCATCGCCATCGACGCGGCGAGCGGCAAGGAGAAATGGCGCTACGATCCGAAGATCAAGCTCGACCCCAACCGCCAGCACCAGACCTGCCGCGGCGTATCCTACTATGCCGACGCCAAGATCGCCGCCGGCCAGCCTTGCGCCGCGCGCGTCTACCTGCCGACCTCCGACGCCAGGCTGATCGCGCTCGACGCCGCGAACGGGCAGGTCTGTCCGTCCTTCGCCGAGGGGGGCACGCTCAATCTGATGGCCAACATGCCCTATCCGAAGTCGGGCTATTACTATTCGACCTCGGCGCCGCTGATCGTCGGCGGCAAGATCATCGTCGGCGGCGCGGTCAACGACAATTATTCGACCGAAGAGCCGTCCGGTGTCATCCGCGCCTATGATGTGGGCACCGGCGCGCTTTTGTGGAACTGGGATTCCGGCAATCCCGACCAGACGACGCCGCTTCCGGCCGGGCAGAAGTACACCAACAACTCGCCCAACATGTGGTCGACCGCGAGCGCCGACGAGAAGCTCGGGCTGCTCTATTTGCCGCTCGGCAACCAGACGCCGGACCAGCTCGGCATGGGCCGTAGCGCCAATGTCGAGAAATTCTCGTCCTCGATCACGGCGCTCGACCTCAACACCGGCCAATTGCGCTGGGTGCGGCAGACCGTGCATCACGATTTGTGGGACATGGACGTGCCGGCCCAGCCGACGCTGGTCGATATCGCCACGGGCAGCGGCGTCGTGCCGGCGCTGGTCGGGCCGACCAAGCAGGGTGACCTCTACGTGCTCGACCGGCGCACCGGCGAACCGATCATCCCGGTGAAGGAGGTGCCGGCGCCTGGCGGTGCCATCGAGGGTGACCATGCCTCGCCGACCCAGCCGGCCTCGGACCTGTCCTTCAATCCGGAGCGGCTGACCGGCGCCGACATGTGGGGCATCACCATGTTCGACCAGCTGGCGTGCCGGATCGAGCTGAAGAAGCTGCGCTATGAGGGACGCTACACGCCGCCTTCGCTGCAAGGCTCGCTGATCTATCCGGGCAATTTCGGTGTCTTCAACTGGGGCGGCGTCGCGGTCGATCCCGTGCGGCAGGTGATGTTCGGCATGCCGACCTATCTTGCCTTCACCTCGAAGCTCATCCCGCGAGCCGACGTGCCGCCGCCGGGCGACAACAACAAGGGCAGCGAGCAGGGGCTGAACCGCAACGAGGGCGCGCCCTATGCGGTGGTGATGGGACCGTTCCTGTCGCCGCTCGGCATTCCCTGCCAGGCGCCGCCCTGGGGCTATGTCGCCGGCGTCGACCTCAAGACGGGAAACATCGCCTACAAGCACCGCAACGGCACCGTCTACGACATGACGCCGCTGCCGCTGCCGTTCAAGGTCGGCGTGCCGGGCATCGGCGGTCCGATGATCACGGGAGGCGGCGTCGCTTTCCTGGGCGCCGCGGTCGACGATTATCTGCGCGCCTATGACCTCACCACAGGCAGGCAGCTCTGGCGGGCGAGGCTGCCGGCCGGCGGACAGTCGACGCCGATGACCTATACGGTGGCCGATGGCCGCCAGTTCGTGGTCATCGTTGCCGGCGGTCACGGCTCGGTCGGCACGAAGCCGGGCGATTATGTGATGGCCTACACGCTGCCTAGGTAGATTCAGGTGAGGCCGTTTGCAGACCGGCCTGACCTGGATCCTGGCGCGCTCTTGCCTAAGCAACAGCCTGGCGGACTGGCATTTCAGCGCCGTCGACTGCGTCGCGATGCATCGGCGCGAAGATCTCGGCGAAGGGCGCCGGCCGGCCGAGCAGGAAGCCCTGCGCCTCGTTGCAGCCTTCGGCGCGCAGGATCGACAATTGGCTGTGGGTCTCGACGCCTTCGGCCAGCACCGGGATTTGCAGGCTCTGGCCGAGCGCCAGCACGGCGCGGATGATGGCCTTGGCCTGCGGGCTGGTTTCAACCTCCGAGATGAAGGAACGGTCGAGCTTGATCTTGTCGAACGGGAAGGCGCCCAGCGTCTCCAGCGAGGAATAGCCGGTGCCGAAATCGTCGATGGCGATGGTGACGCCCAGAGCCTTGATCCGCCGCAGGATGTTCAAGGTGCGAATCTTGTCGGCGACGATGGTAGTCTCGGTGATCTCGAGCTCCAGCCGGCTCGGCCGCAGCCCGGTCTCGAGCAAGATCTCGTGGACGAGCTTCGGCAGGTCGGCATGGGCGAACTGGACCGGGGAGAGATTGACCGCAACCTTGTATGGATGATCCCATGAGGCGGCCTTGGCGCAGGCGGTGCGCAGCACCCACTCGCCGAGCGGCAGGATGAGGCCGCTTTCCTCGGCCAGCGGAATGAACTCGGCCGGAGAAATATTGCCCCTGGTCGGATGCTTCCAGCGCAACAGCGCCTCATAGCCGCGAACTTCGCCGGTCGAGACCGAGGTCTGAACCTGGTAGTGCAGGTCGAGCTGTCCATTCTCGGCGGCATCGCGCAGATCGTTGGCCAGTGTCCGGGTGGCGCGGACGGCCTCGTCCATGGCCTGCTCATAGAAGCAGACGTGCTGGGTTATATTCGCCTTGGCGCGATACATGGCAAGGTCGGCATTGTTGACCAGCGCTTCGCGGTTATGCGCGTCGTTGGGATAAATGGCGACGCCAAGGCTGGCGCCAGTGGTGGTTTCGACATCGCCGAACCTGACCTGCGCGAAGAGCGCCGATTCAAGGCGCGAAACGAAATCGACAAGGTCCGACTGGCTTTTCATGCGCTTGACGCCGGCGAACTCGTCGCCGCCGAGGCGGGCGACGAACTCGCCTTCCTGCAGCAGAGCGCTCATGCGGTCGGCCAGGTTCTTCAAGGTCTGGTCGCCGGCGCCGTGCCCCCAGATATCGTTGATCTCCTTGAACCGGTCTAGATCGATGCCGACGATCGCCACCTTACCGCCGAGCTCGCGGGCGCGGTCGATCTCGCGGTCGAGATGGTCGTTGAAGTTCGCCCGGTTGGGCAGGCCGGTCAGCGTGTCGTTCATGGCCAGGTGATGCAGGCGTTGAAAGGCTTCCGAGCGCGTTCGGTCATCGATCAGATAGCTTGCAAGGCCGGTGCCGATGATGATCAGGCCGGCAACGGCGACGCCGAGCGCCATGGCGTGCAACGCCAAGGTGTCGGTTTCGGTGCCGCGCGTTGCCATTGGCGTCACCTGCACCGCCGCCATTGCGGTGAAATGCAGGCTGACGATGGCGAGCGCCAGGGCAGCCGCGGCCCAATAGTTGCGGCCGGACAGATGCACGTTCAGGGCGGCTTTCACCGCGACGCAGGCAAACGCCACGGAAAGCAGGACAGAGGCGGCGATATAGGTCGTGTTCCATTCGACGATGCCAGCGACATGATAGGCCGCCATGCCTGTATAGTGCATGCCGGAGATCGCCAGGCCGACGATGACGCCGCCGAAGATCGGGGCAATGCGCGGGGCGCGCGTCGTCGCCGCGATGAAACCGGCGGCGGTGCCGGTGATGGCGATAAAAAGCGAGGCGATCGTCAGCACCGGATCGAAGGTAATCGGAACACCGGGATCGTAAGCCAGCATTGCGATGAAATGCGTGCACCAGATGGACGATCCCGCGCATACCGAAGTCAGGAAATTCCAGCCGACCTGCTGCAGGTCCCCGGCTTCGTGCGCGCGCAGGAAAAGCCGGATGGTCGCCCAGGAGCCCGCGCTGCAGACCAGCGCCGCGACCAGCACGAGCCATAAATTGTGATCGACTGTCACGCAGGAGATGACGCGCATCATGGCCGGGTCGCCCTCTTCGATTTCGGGGGTGCCGGACCTTATTACCTCATCAAACAGCCGCCCGGCGTTCGTCAGCGCGAGCGACCGATTGCCATTCCGGGTGAGGGGCTTTGACTCAGGCGATAAAGGGCAGCCGCCCCCAATGCGGATACCGATAGTTCAATAAGCACAATCGGATACAGCTTCTAATGGGTGGTTAATTGCGGTTAACCGGCCCCTGGCGGTTACGGGCATGGTTTCCGGATTATGTAGGATGGTTCTAAAGTAGGCATAACGTCGAAATTCCGAGCAAAACAGGCGATCTGCCGTTGAGTTCGGCTGGCAAAACGGATCAGCTCCGCTGCCGAAGGGCTGATCCGCTCAAGACCGCACGGAACGTTTCAAAGCCCGAGATGGCCCCTCAGGCTCGGCACCTGGTTCAGCACCTGGTTGGTCAGATCAGGGCCGGCGGCGGCTTCGGCCTGCTTGATCAAGGTCTCCCCGGCCTGCCGGATCTGCGCCATGTCGAGGCCGGACGCCCGGAGGACGGCGACGCCGTTGATCAGCGCGCCGGCCTTTTCGCCAAGCACGCCGCCAAGCGCGCCTTGCAGCGACGACAACAGGCCGCCGCCCGAACCGCTCGCCGCGCCGGCGGCCATCACGTCATGTTTCTGCGCCAGCGCACCGGCGCCGGGGATCTGGTCGAAGAAGGAGGAAACGCTGGTGCCTTCCGCCTCGTGCTCGAGCACCGAAAAGATGGTGCCGACGACCTTCTCGGTGGTGGGCTCATCGAGGCCGGCCTTCGAGGAAACGGTGTTGATGATATCCTGGACGTTCATGGCATTCCCCTTTTCGTCATTCGTATCGGGCTAGAGCTTTTCACCGTTTCACCGAAACGGCGAAATGCTCTATCTCTTTGTTTTGACGCAATTCCTGACGGAAAACCGTGTCACACTTTTCCTGGAATTGCTCTTCCTGGAATTGCTTTGGGCTGCATCAGCAACTTCCTGTCCTCATGTGACAGCACCATCAAGGTTTTCGGAAATGACCAAAATGTGATGCGCGTGCCGCAGGTCGCGCAATCGTCAAAGGGGTGTGACTGGACCGTGCGGATGCCGACCCTATCTTGCGGATCAACTTGCCAAAATCGTCGAGGAGAGCCATGAGCGAACCCGTTGCCAAGCCCGTCGCCCCGCAGTCTGTCATCACTCACCCTGTGATTACCCAGGCGATGATCGATGCCTATGACGAATATACCCATCTGACGCTCGACCGACGCCGCTTCATGGAGCAATTGACGAAGCTGGCGGGCTCGGGCGCCGCGGCGGCGGCGATCGCGCCGATGCTGGCCGCCAATTCGGCCCAGGCGGCGATCGTCGCCGAGGACGACAAGCGCGTCAAGGGCGAGGACATCAGCTATCCCGGCAGCAGCGGCGAGATGAAAGGCTATCTGGTGAGGCCGGCCGGCCAGTCGGGCAAGCTCGGCACCGTCATCGTCGTCCACGAGAACAGGGGCCTCAACCCGCATATCCGCGATGTCGCCCGGCGCGTGGCGCTGGAAGGGTTCGTCGCGCTGGCGCCGGATTTCCTGTCACCGCTTGGCGGCACACCGTCCGACGAGGACAAGGCCCGCGACATGTTCGCCAAGCTCGACGCCGCCCAAGTCGCGGCCGACGGCGTGGCGACGGTCGCCTATCTCAAGAGCCTCAAGGACGGCAACGGCAAGGTCGGTGCGGTCGGCTTTTGCTGGGGCGGCGGCGCGGTGAACCAACTTGCCGTCCATGCGCCAGACCTCAGCGCCGGCGTTGCCTATTACGGCATGCAGCCCAAGGCTGAGGACGTTGGGAAGATCAAGGCAGCGCTGCTCTTGCACTATGCCGGCCTCGACAGCCGGACCAATGCCGGCATCGACGCCTACAAGAAGGCGCTCGACGCCGCGCATGTCGAATACAAGGTTTATGTCTATGACGGCGCCAACCATGCCTTCAACAACGACACCTCGGCCGCGCGCTATGACAAGAAGGCAGCCGATCTCGCCTGGGGGCGGACGATCGCGTTTTTGAAGGAGAAGCTGGCCTGAATCTCGGCACAGCTCAATGGCCATGTCGGCCGGATCACTCGGACGCCGGCTTGTGAAAGGCGACGCCCGCGATCACCAGTGCGATACCGAGGCAATCGGTGAGGCTCGGCACCTGGCGTAACACGATGACACCGATCAGCGTCGCGGTCAGCGGCAGGAGCGACAGCATCAGCGCGAAGCTCGCGCGCGGCAGCCGCGCCATGGCGATTTGGTCGCAGATGTAAGGGATGACCGAGGAGCAGACGCCGACGCCGATGGCGGCGAACAGCAGTTTTGGCGAGGACATGGCCGGCAGTGCTTCGCGCAAGCCGATGGGCAACACGATGAGCAGTGCTATCGCCATGGCGGTGCCCAGGCCGGCAATGCCGATGCCGGTTCGGGCGACGCGGTGACCGATCACGATGTAGCCGACGAACAGGGCCCCATTCAAAAAGGCCCAGAACAGGCCGACCGGATCGCTCGACCATTTGACATCGATGAGCAGCAATGTGCCGATAACGGCAACGGCCAGCGCCGCAACGTTGCGCCGGCTGCGCAGGCCGACCAGCGCCACGCCGATGGTGCCGACGAACTCGATCGCTGCCACCAGCGAGATCGGCAGGCGATCGAGCGCGAGATAGAACGAGCAGTTCATCACCGCCAGGCACGCTCCGAAGGCCAGCAGCAGCCGTCGCTGAGCGCGGTCGGCGCGGGCGAAAACGCGCCAGGGTTTGGTCAAAGGGGCAAAGATGAGGGCGGCGGTGGCGATGCGCAGCCAAGCCATGCCGAGCACCCCTACCTCAGCGAAAAGCAGCACGGCGAAAGCTGGCCCGAGATAGTGGAACACGGCGCTGACGCAGAACCAGACATGCGGCGGCACCGCGTTGGCCCATCCGGTAAGGGCTGGCCGTGCGACCGCCTCAGGATCGCTGGCGGCCTGGTGTGCAACTGGAACTTGCGCTTGGGCTTTCATGAGAGCATTATCGCAGGCGAAACCCGCGAACTATATATATGATTGACGGCACGATGGCTATTTTTCCTTCTGATGGAAGAGATCTGACTTGAAAAGCCTTCGAAATGAAAACACCGACCTGGACGCCGTGGACCTCAAGATCCTGCGGCTCCTGGAAAAGGACGCGCGCATCAGCACGGCGGAACTGGCGCGCGCCGTGGGGCTGTCGGCGCCGAGCGTGGCGGAGCGCATCCGCAAGCTCCAGGAAAACGGCGTGATCGAGGCCTATACGGTCAGGATCAATCCGGCCGCGCTTGGCATAAAACTGTCGGCATGGCTGCGAATCAGGCCGGTGCCGGGACAGCTTTCGGTGGTGGCGGAAATCATCCGCGAGCTGCCGGAAATCGCGCAATGCGACCGGGTAACCGGCGAGGACTGCTTCATCGCGCTCGCCCATGTCGGCTCGGTGAGCGAGCTCGAGCGCGTGATCGACCGGATCATTCCCTACGCGATGACCAACACGGCGATCATCCAGTCATCGCCGATCGAGCCGCGCTCGCCGCTCGGCGGATTCAGGCAGAAGCAATTGAGCAGCGATTAGAGCAATTCCAGGAAAGCGCCGCGCGGTGTTCCGTCCGGAATTGCGAACGGCTCAAGCGCGGCCGCGCTTCATGCGCGCCTGCTTCAGAATCGCGCGCCAGCGGATCATGTCGAACGGAATCGGTTCGTTGTTGTTGGCGATGTGGAAGATCTCGTTGTTGACGTTCTTCAGCGATCGCCAGAAATCATAGTCGGTGATGCGTGGATCGGCCGCCAACCGCTCCACTTCGACGTTGATGTCGGTTTTCATGCACTGTCCTCGCACCGCATTCCGCCAGCCGCCCGCGCGCAAACCCGGTAGGGCGGTTTTCGAACGCGCCACTGAGTCGTTCAACCGGCTCAAATGGCTTGTTCACGTTAAATCCTTGGTAAGGTTAACGTGGGCGTCTGCGTGCTTCAAGCGCTCTTGCGCCTGATGCCGATCGAACGGCCGGCGCGCTCCGGCATCGGCAGCGCGGCATGGGCGGCGCGCATGGTTTCGACCTTGGCCATCACATCGGCGGGGAAGGGGGCGACTCTCGGTCCGGCCATGTCGACATGCAGCGCAAGCTGCTCGGACGTGGCGGCCAGCCAGCCGTCGACATGGCGGATTTCCTGATAGGCGCGTAGGCGCTTTTCGTCGTGGTCGATGAGCTGGAACGAGACCTTCACCTTGTGATCGAGGTGCAGTTCCTGCACGTAGCAGACATGGACTTCCGCCGTGTAGATGGTAAGGCGGCGGTCCCTGGCGTAGTCCGGCCCCATGCCCATCATCTCGAACGCCACGTCCGAACAGCGGTCGAACAGCACATTGTAATAGGCCATGTTGAGGTGGCCGTTGTAGTCGATCCAGTCCTTCTCGATGTCCATCAGGTTGGAAACGAAGGGGGCGGGGATCGTCATGTCGGTTTTCCTTGATCGTCGCTGGACAGGGGTGGCTGGTGAGGTTCACTTTGTTCCGGCGCAATTCCAGACGGAGGGCTGAGGCGAAGTCGCCGAGCCTAACCCTTCGCACTTTTCCTTGAATTGCTTTAGGCATCATCCATAGCTGCATGACAAGAGCGGCCGCTGGTCCATTCGCGGAGGAATTCATGGCATTGAGCGACCTCAACCCGGTCGAACGCAACGAGGAGGGCATCGCCGCCGTGCTCGGCATCCTCAAGCAGCGCTTCGGCGAACGTTTCCAGACCGGCGAGGCTATCCGCAGCCAGCACGCGCACACCACCACCTATATCCCGACGCAGGCGCCGGATGGCGTCGCCTTCGCCGAGACGACCGCGGAAGTGCAGGAGATCGTGCGCGCCTGCGCCGCCCACCGTGTACCGGTGATCGCTTTCGGGGTCGGCTCCTCGCTCGAGGGCCATACCAATGCGCCGGGCGGCGGCATCTCCGTCGACACCTCGCGCATGAACCGCATCTTGTCGGTCAATCCGCAGGACCTCGACTGCACGGTCGAACCCGGCGTGACGCGCGAGGACCTCAACCGCCATTTGCGCGACACCGGCCTGTTCTTTCCGATCGATCCCGGCGCCAATGCCTCATTGGGCGGCATGGCGGCAACCAGGGCTTCCGGCACCAACGCCGTGCGCTACGGCACCATGCGCGAAAACGTGCTGTCGCTGACCGCCGTCATCGCCGACGGCGAAGCGGTGACGACGGGCAAGCGGGCGAAGAAAAGCTCGGCCGGCTATGACCTGACGCGGCTTCTCGTCGGCTCCGAAGGCACACTCGGCATCATCACGGCGCTGACGCTGAGACTGCAGGGCATCCCGCAGGCGATCTCCGGCGGCGTCTGCCCGTTCCCCAGCCTCGAGGCGGCCTGCAACACAGTGATAGCGACCATCCAGATGGGCATCCCAGTGGCGCGCATCGAACTGGTCAACGCGCTGCAGATGCGGGCGATGAAGAATTATTCGAAGCTCGATTATCCTGAAAGCCCATGCCTGTTCGTCGAATTCCACGGCAGCGACGCAAGCGTCGCCGAACAGGCCGAGACCTTCGGCATGATCGCCGACGAAAATGGCGGCGGCCCGTTCCTGTGGACCAGCGTCGCGGAAGAGCGGACAAAGCTCTGGAAGGCGCGGCACGACGCCTACTGGTCGTCGCTGACGCTGCGCCCCGGCGCCAAGGGCTTGTCCACCGATGTCTGCGTGCCGATCTCGCGGCTCGCCGAATGCGTCACCGAGACCGAGGCCGACATTGCCGAGATGGGGCTGGTGGCACCCATCGTCGGCCATGCCGGCGACGGCAATTTCCATGTGCTGGTGCTGATGGACGTCGACAACCCGGATGAGATCGCGCTCGCCGAGAAATTCGTGGCGAGGCTCAACATGCGCGCAATCGCCATGGAGGGAACCTGCACCGGAGAGCACGGCATCGGGCAGGGCAAGGTCGGCTTTTTACGCCACGAGCTCGGGCATGGTGTCGACGTCATGCGCACGATCAAGCAGGCGCTCGATCCGCTCAACATCATGAACCCGGGCAAGATCTTGCCGGCGGCGGGGTAATCCGCCGGCCGGAGGTTATTCGCCGACGCCTTCAACCAGCTTCTGCAGCATCGGCCGAGTCGGCGCGAAAAAGGTCGTGCCGGTATGCGGCGTCGAGAAATCGAGGAGCCGGTCGTAGGCGCCGGGTGGCTCGCCGACATACATGCGCTGCAGCATCTTTTCGATCACCCAGAGATAGCGGGTGTAGCCGATGAAATAGGTGCCGAACTCGTTCTGGCCCGGACGGCCGAACGGCATGTTGTCGCGCAGGATGTCGTATTCGTTGCCGGCACCGTCCTCGATCGTGGCCAGCGACTTGTGCGACTTGCGCGGCTTGTCGTCGTCATCGATCTCGATGTTGTCGATCTTGGTGCGGCCGATGATCTCTTCCTGGACATGCGTCGGCGTTTTTCCCCAGGCGGCCATGTCGTGCAGGTATTTCTGCACGACGACATAGCTGCCGCCGGAAAAATCGGCGTCCTCGTCGCCGACCAGGGCGGAGGCAGGCAGGTCGAGGCCGGTCGGGTTGGCGGTGCCGTCGACGAAGCCGAGCAGGTCGCGCGCGTCGAAATAGCGAAAGCCCGAGACTTCGTCGACGACGGTCACGCCGCCGCCCAGGCTGTCCAGCAGGATGCGCTCGAACTCGAAGCACATGTCGGGCCGTTCGGCGCGGATGTGGAAGAGGAGATCGCCCGGCGTCGAGGGCGCCGAATGCGCCGCGCCTTCGATCGGTGCGAAGGGTTTCAACTCACGCGGCCGCCGGTTCGGGGACAGGCGGTTCCAGAGCTCGGCGCCGATCCCGGCGATGCAGGAGAGGCGGCCGGACAGGTCGCGGAAGCCGACATTCTTGACGAGGTCGTCGAGTTCGCCGAGCACCGAAGCGACCTTCGATAGCGCGGCCTCGTCGCTGCCGACCGTCACGACAAGGAAAATCGCGGCAGTCGACAGCGGAGCGTCGACGCTCTGCGCGTCAATGGGCACTCTGTCCCAGTTCTTGCCTGACATCAAAAGTGCTCCGTGCTGGATGTTCAGATGGGCGGCCAGGGACATGACCGCTGGGGCGGGAATGGTCGGGCAAGAGATATCGCGACCGCGAGCGGTCGCGCAACAGGCGACATCGCCGGAACCAACGGCCGCCGATAGGCTTCATCGCTTCCGAAAAGGCGAAACCCTCTATCTCTTTGTTTTGACGCAATTCCGGACGGAAAACCGTTTCACACTATTGCGGGAATTGTTCTAATGGAATTGCCGCTTTATCGACACGCGGATGCGGGTAGAGTGCGGCTGACCTTCAACCCGGGAAACAGATGCTCGCCCGCCTGTTCGTGATCTTCGGTGGCCTGTTCGTGCTGGTGCTGTGCGCGGCGCTGGTGGTGCCGTATTTCATCGACTGGACGGGCTACCGGAGCGATTTCGAGCGCGAGGCGAGTGCGATCCTTGGCCGCAAAGTGACAGTGAAGGGCGATGCGACAGCCCGGCTTTTGCCATTTCCATCGGTGACTTTCTCCAACGTCGAGGTCGCGGGCGGGCCGGACGGCCAGCCGGCAATGACGGTCGAGACCTTCTCCATGGACGCGGAACTGGCACCATTCCTGCGCGGCGAAGTGCTGATTTTCGACATGCGGCTGGTGCATCCGAAGGCGACCATCGACGTTGCCGGCGACGGCACGGTCGACTGGGCAATCCGCCCATCCTCGCCATTCGATCCCGGCCAGATCGCGATCGAGAAGCTGACGATCACCGAGGGGCAGATCGAACTGCGCCACGAAGCCGGTGGACGCAGCCATCTGGTTTCGGAGATCAACTCGACCGTTTCGGCCAAGTCGCTCGCCGGTCCCTGGCGGATGGACGGCACGCTGCGCTTCGATGGCCTGCGCACGGAGGTGTCGGCCTCGACCGGCAAGGTGGAAGCCGGCGGCCAGATGCGGCTCAGGCTGAAGGCCGATCCCGATGCCTATCCGTTGATCATCGAGAGCGACGGCAATGCCGGCATCGTCAAGGGCGCCGCGGTCTATTCCGGCCAGTTCAAGGTTTCGGGCTCTGACAAAAATGGGGCCGACAAGAATTCGGCCGAACTGCGCGGCAATGACGGCGAGCCGGCCAAGGCCAGCGCCGGCAAGCCAGATCCGGGTTTTCGGCTGAACGGCAAGTTCGCGCTCGACCACCAGAAGCTCAATGTCGACGAGTTCCGGTTCGAGACCGGGCCGCTCGACAATCCCTACACCGCCGACGGCAAGGCGTCCGTCGACCTCGGCCTGAACCCGCATTTCGCGGTCGAGGCCAGCGGCGCGCAGGTTCAATTCGACGAGGCCGTCGGTGGGGCCGCGGGAGGCGGGTTTACGCTCGACCAGCGCATCGCCGCATTGGAGCAGACGCTGCGGCATATGCCCAAGCCGACGATACCGGGCGCGCTCGAGGTGCGGCTGCCGGCGGTGGTGGCGGGCGATACGACTGTGCGGGACGTGCGGCTGTCGGCCGAACCGGTCGAAGGCGGCTGGTCCGTCAAGTCGCTTGCCGCGACGCTGCCGGGCCGCGCCACGCTCGAAGCCGACGGCATGCTGAACGTCGAGGACCATTTCGGCTTCACCGGCTCGCTGTTGCTGGCCGTCGGTCAGCCTTCCGGCTTTGCCGCCTGGCTGTCGAAGGATGTCGATGAAGCTATCCGCCGGCTGCCCGCGGCGGGTTTCAAGGCCAAGGTCGATCTCAGCGAGAACCGGCAGTCCTTCAGCGATCTCGAGCTCATCCTCGGCAAGGCGAAATTTTCGGGCGGCATCGAGTCCAGCCAGCCGGACGGCGCAAGGCCATCGGTGCTTATGCGGCTGACGGGCGGCGAGATGGACCTTGATGGGCTAGCCGCTTTCGCCTCGATCTTCGTCAGCGACAAGGGCGCCAACCGCTTTTCCGATCGCGATCTCGATTTCCAGATCAAGGCAGGTCCGGTCAGCGCCGGCGGGCTCAGCGCCGACACTGTCGACACGGCGTTGCGGTTGCGCGAAGGCCTGCTCGAGATCGATCGGCTGTCGATCGGCGGGCTTGCCGGCGCATCGATCAGCGCGACGGGCCGGATCAAGGATTTTCCGCAGAGCCCGACCGGCAAGCTCAACGCTTCCGTGGTGGCGGTGGACCTTAAGCCGCTGATCGATGTCGCGGCTCAGCATTACCCCAACAATGCCATGCTGAAGGGATTGGCCAGCCGCGCGGCGGCTTATCCCGAACTGTTCCAGGATGCGCGCATCGATCTCTTGACCAGCGCCGCCGACAATGGCGACGGCACCACCGGTCTCGCGCTCTCAGCCCAGGGCAAGGCCGGCGGCTCGGCCTTCTCGGCTTCGCTTTCCGGCAAAGGAGCAACTGACAAGCTGCTCGAGGCTCCGGTATCGGTCACGTTCAATGCCCGCAACGACAACGCCACCACGCTGCTTGCGCTTTACGGCCTGCCGGCGCTGCCGCTCGGCATGCTCGGCCACGCCAGCACCGACATTTCGGCGAAAGGCTCGGTTGCCGGTGGCCTCGCGACCAGCTTCAACCTGACGGCCGACGACTTCAAGGCGAGCTTCGACGGAACCGTCGCCGAGACGGCGCAAGGCGCCACCGCCAAAGGAAAGGTCGATCTCGACGCCGCCGATATCGAGCCCTGGCTGATGACGACGGGCGTCGGTCTGCCAGGCATGGGGACCGGGACCTCGATGTCGTTGGCGGCCGATGCCGATTTCGGCAACGGGCTTCTGGTCTTGAGCGGCCTGAACGGCTCCATCAACAAGGCAGCGGTGTCCGGCGACATCAACATCGACGGCAAGGATGGCCTGCCGCACCTCGCCGGGGCGCTGGCGCTCGACGAACTCGACCTTGATCCGCTGGCGGTCTCGCTGTTCGGCGACCAGTCCTTCGCTGCCGCCAAGGGTGGATGGCCGACGACGCCGTTCAGCCAGAAGTCGACCCTGCCGTTCAACGCCGACCTCGACCTCAACACGTCGGCGCTCGCCCTCGGGCCACTCGCCACGGCACATGACGCGACCTTCTCGCTGAAGCTCGACCGCGAAGGCATCCATGTCTCCGACCTCAAGGCGAAGCTTTATGGCGGCGATTTGACCGGCCTGTTCGACCTCAAGAACACCGAAGGCACCGGCCTGTTCTCCGGCCAGATGAGGCTCGCCGGCAGCGATCTCTCCACCGTCTTGCCGGGCACCGGTATCGGCGGCAGCGGCGATCTTTCGGCGGCGCTGTCGACCAGCGGCAAATCGGTCGATGCCATGATTGCCGCCCTGTCCGGATCGGGCACCGCGGCGCTGAAGGGATTGAAAGTGGACGGCATCAATCCGGACGGCTTTGCCGCCATCCTCGCCAAGGCCGATGCGATCGGGCGCGATATCGATGCCGCCAGGACGGCGGACTTCGCGCCGCAGATCGCCGGGGAGGGCAGCTTCGCCGCCGGCGATATGGACGTGGCCTTCACCGTGGCGAACGGCACCGTGCGGGTGCCGCCGATCAACCTCGACAATCCAGGGGCGACGTTGTCAGCCGACGTGACAGCCGATCTCAACACAAGCACCGTCACGGCAAAGGGGGCGCTGACCTACCGTCCCGGCGATGAGGCGCTGGTCGGCTCCGAGCCGGCCGTCAATTTCAACCTGACCGGCCCGCTCGGGGCGACCGCGCCCCAGTTCGACAGCGGTCCGCTGGCGCAGTTCCTGACGCAGCGCGCGCTGGAAAAAGAACAGCAGCGGGTCGAGGCGATGCAGGCTGCACTGTTGGAGAAGCAGCGGCTGCGGCGCGAAGCTCGCTACTACGCGTCATTGCAGGTGGAACGCGACAAGGCGGCCGAAGAGTTGCGCCGGCAAGAGGAAGTGGCGCGGCAGAAGGCGGAGGCGGAAGCCAGGGCGAAAGCCGAGGCGGAAGCGCAGGCAAAGGCCGAGGCCGACGCGAAAGCCAAGGCCGACGAAGAGGCGAGGGCGAAGGCGGACTTCGGTGCCGAAGCGCAGGCCGAGGCGGACGCCAAGGCCAAAGCTGATGCAGAGGCAAAGGCCGAGGCCGAGCAGCGGGCCGCGGACGAGGCGGCCAAGGCGCAGGCCGAGGCCGATCGGAGGAAGGCGGAGCAGGCAAAGCTGGAAGCACAGCGCAAGGCGGTCGGGCAGACGCCAAAGGTCGACCGGACGCTGCCCGGCGTCAACGACGGTTCGACTTCAGTGCCGGCGAAGCCGAAGGCCAATCCGTTCACGATCGACAATCTCTTGAAATCGCTCGACGGCGGTTGAGCTTCACCGCTCAGAGCATTTCACCGTTGCACGGCAACGGCGAAACCCTCTAACTCTTTGTTTTGACGCAATTCTTGACGGAAACCGTGGCGCTTTTCCTGGAATTGCGCTCGTGGCGCGTGCGGGTATCGGGCTGAAGGAGTTGTCCCATGCTCAAGACGAGTCGAGGCGCGACAGCAGGCGTCGCAGCATCGGCTCGATCCGCGAGAGCTCGTCGAGATGCGCGGCCGACAAATCCGCCAGCCGGTCGTCGGCGAGACGCGTCAGCTGCAGCAGCACACGTCGGTTGTCGGCCCTGTCCTGGTTTCTGACAACCAGCCCCGCCTCGACAAGGCGATTCACCAGTTCGACCGCGCTGTGATGGCGGATGCGCAGCCGCTCCGCCAGGTCGCCGACCGTCACCGGTCCGCCGCCGGGATAGCCTTTGATCGCCAGCAGCGCCTGATGCTGGCGTGGGGTGAGGCCTGCGCCGTTCGCCTGGATCTGGCTGAACTCGAGGAAGCGACGGATGAGATAGCGGAACTCCGACAGCCTCCGGTAGTCGGCCAGGCTGATTTCGGGGCGTGGCTTTTTCGGCGTCGTCATGTCCCGACTTATCGCGCTTTCGCGCGAAAGCTCAACGCCCAGATTCTTGTTGGAGCATGATCTCGCCGAAAACCGGCTTCCACTTTTCGGGATCATGCCCTGGCGCAATCCTTGTCCAAAATGACGCGGGGCAGCGGTCGAAACGGCCTTGAAGGATTATATCGTGTTACGATATGTAGCCGCCCGACGACCGGTCGGCGATCGAGCCGCCAGAAAGCTGAGTTCCGATGAAATCCGCCAAAGCCGGAAACGGCCACCTTCGCGACTTCACCACCGATCCGCGTGTTCTGTTGATCGCGGCCATTGCGGTCGTGGTCGCGACCGCCGGGCTGTTCGCCGGTATCGTGCTTTTGAAGCTCATCCGGCTTGCCACCAACATTGCCTATTTCGGCCAGTTCACGCTCGCAGAGCTGAGGCTTGAAGACACGCCACTCGGGTACGCGGCGGTGATCGTGCCGGTGATCGGCGCGCTGATCATCGGCCTTATGGCGCGCTTTGGCAGCGAGAAGATCCGCGGTCACGGCATTCCCGAGGCCATCGAGGCGATCCTGCTCGGACGCTCGCGGCTCGACGCCAAGGTCGCGGTGCTGAAGCCGCTGTCGTCGGCGATCTCGATCGGCTCAGGCGGGCCGTTCGGCGCCGAAGGCCCGATCATCATGACCGGCGGCGCCATCGGCTCGCTCATCGCGCAGATGCTGCCGGTCAGCGATAATGAGCGCAAGACGCTGCTGGTGGCAGGTGCCGCTGCCGGCATGACGACCGTGTTCGGCACACCGATTGCCGCGATCATGCTCGCCGTCGAGCTGCTGCTGTTCGAATGGACGCCGCGCAGCTTCATCCCCGTCGCCGTCGCCGCGATCGTCGCGGAAGTCGAACGCAGCCTGCTGCACCTGCCGGGTCCGATCTTTCCGTTCTCAGGGACCATGGAGGCATCGCCTGCCGGGCTGGGCGGCTGGGTGCTGGTCGGCATTGCCTCCGGGCTTCTTTCGGGTCTGCTGACGCAATTGGTCTATGCCTGCGAGGACGCCTTCCTAAAGCTGCCGATACACTGGATGTGGTGGCCGATGATCGGCGGCCTGGTGGTCGGCATCGGCGGGCTGATCGAGCCTCACGCGCTTGGCGTCGGCTACGACAACATCGCCAACATGCTCGACGGCCGCATGATCGCGGCGGCGGCGCTCACGCTGCTCGTGGTGAAGGCCATCATCTGGTCGGTCGCGCTGGGCTCCGGCACCTCGGGCGGCGTGCTGGCGCCGCTGCTCATCATGGGCGGCGCGATGGGCGCGGTGCTTTCGGGCATCCTGCCCGAGGCGAGCCCCGGCTTCTGGCCGCTGCTGGCGATGGCCGCGACCATGGGCGGCACCATGCGCGCGCCGCTCACCGCGACCTTCTTCGCGGTCGAACTCACCGGCAACACGCATGTTCTGGTGCCGCTGATCGCGGCCTGCGCCACAGCCCATGCGGTCACCGTGCTGTTGATGAAGCGCTCGATCCTGACGGAAAAAGTGGCCAGGCGAGGACATCATCTCGTCCGCGAATACCGTGTCGATCCTTTCGCGCTGACCAGGGTCAAGGAAGTGATGACCACTAATGTCGAGAGCGTCCCGGCGACGATGACGCTGCACGGCGCGGCAGCCTTCCTGACCGCGCCGGACACGCGGCATCCGAGCTTCCCGGTGACCGACGAAGCGGGGCATGTGCTCGGCGTCATCGATCCGCCGGCGATCCTGCGCTGGCGGCGGGCCGGCATGCACCGCAAGGCCACGCTCGGCGAATTGCTTGCCGGCAGCAAGATTACGCTCGCCTATCCGGACGAATATCTGGAGGGGCTTTCGGACAAGCTCCTGCTCGCCAATGTCTCGCACCTGCCGGTCGTGTCACGCGAGGACGCGCGGCTGGTCGGCTATGTCGGGTGGAAGGACTTGATGCGCGTGCGGTCGAAGAAGCTGGCGGAGGAGCGCGACCGTTCGGCGCTGCTCAGCTTCGGTGTGCGACGCAAGGCACAACACAGCGCCGGCGATCCGGCTTAGGATCCTCTTCAGGGCGTCGCGCCACGACGTTTTGCCCAGGCCAGCACGTAGAGCCTCAGCGCCGACGACAGGTTCGCATCGCGGGTCCGCGTCTCGTCGATCTCGGCGACCAGAGCCGCAAGCGACAGCGAGCGCTCCGCGGCGATGGCGATGAGGTCGTCATAGAATGGTTGTTCCAGCGAAAAGCTGGTGCGGTGACCGCGGATCGTTACCGAACGTTTTTCGACCGCGGCCATTGCAGGACTCAGCGTTCGCCAGGATCGTCGGTCTTTTCACGGCGATGATTGGCCACGAATCGATCGGCCCTTTCGGATGTCAGCCGGTCGCGCTCGCGCTCGGCTTTCGAGCGGCCGTGCAGGGCCCGGTTCTCGCCGGCCTGGCGTTCCTTTTCGATGCGCGCTTTGTGCTTGCGGGCCTGGCGGAGATTGACGACCTCGCCCATGGCGCCGGACTACTTCTTGCGGAAGGCGTCGAGCGAAACGACGTCGGCGCCCTTGCCGCCGGTCTCGGCGACTGCCGGCTTCTTCTCGGCCTCGGCGGCCTTCTTCTTCGTTTCGGCCTTCTTCTCCGGGACGACGGCGATCGGCTCGGCCGCCGGAGCAACGGCCTCGTCTTCAACTCCCTCCGTCTTGACGTCGAATTCGAGTTCGAAATTGACCGACGGATCGTAGAAGCCGCGCACGGCGGAGAAGGGAATTTCGAGCTTTTCCGGAACGTCGGAGAAGGAAAGTCCGACCTCGAAGCCGGCGTCCGTCACCTTCAAGTCCCAGTACTGGAACTGAATGACGATGGTCATCTGCTCCGGATAGCGCTCGCGCAGCCTGGACGAAATGCGCACGCCCGGCGCGCCGGTCAGGAAGGTGATGAAGAAATGATGATTGCCTGGAAGGCCGGTGCGCGCGACCTCGGCCAGGACCTTGCGCATAACCCCGCGCAAGGCCTCCTGGGCCAGAATGTCGTAGCGGATGTGGTCGTCGGCCATGTGATGGTCGGATTCCGTTGAATCGTCCGCATAGCTGTAATCAAGCTTGGGCGCGGCGTAAACCGCATATAGGCGCAAAGCCGTGAGGCCAAGAGGGGTGCCGGCGATTTGATCGCTCAGGCGTGGGCGAGCACCGCCTGCCTGGCCGGCGACGTTTTCCGCCGGCCGAAGGCGGCGAGGAAGGTCCGCACCCCATTGCTGGCGGAGCGCAGCACCTCCTCCTCGGTCGGCATGCCGCCCAGCATGAAAGTGATCTGAAGCTCGGCATTGACGAGGGCCAGAAACTGGCGCGCCGCGACGTCCGGGTCGCCGATCGCAAGATGGCCGGCAAAGGCAAGCCGGGCGAACCGGGCGGCAAGCGCCGACCAGGTGCGGCCCGGGCCCTGTTCGCGCCATTCGGCAAACAGTTCCGGATACCGCTCGCCTTCGGCCTGGATCAGCTTGCGCAGGAAACGGCCGTCGCGGTTGCAGATGCAGTTGCGGTTCATGCGCACCGCAAAGCCGATCAGATCGGCTTCGAGATCGGCGGGCTGATCGGGGAAGGTGGCGATGGTGGCGAAGATGCCTGCATTGCAGCGCTTGGTCAGGTCGCGCACGACGGCGACAAAGAGGTTTTCCTTGTCGCCATGATGATTGTAGACGGTTTGCCGCGAAACACCGGCCTCGGCAGCGATCAGGTCGATATTGGCGCCGGCATAGCCTTCCCGGCAGAAAACCGAGGCGGCAGCGTCGACCACCGACACGCGCTTGGCCTCATGGCTGCGTGGCGGGAAAGTGTCAGGAGAAACGCCAGGCTTCATAAAAATCTATATAGCGGTGATTGACGAATTGGACAAGCCTGTCTAAATTTGTGGACACAACAAAGGGAATCCGGGCTGTAGGATTCCCGCAGGATGGAACGTCCTGGGTTTAGACGCCGGTATTTCGCGGCGGCAACCAGATCCGAAAAGAGCCTTCTCATGAGTCCCAAATTCCTCCGCATCGCGGTCGTGCTCGGCTTGTTGTCCGCAATCGGCCCGTTCGCCATCGATATGTACCTTCCCGCGCTGCCCTCGATCGGCCAGGATCTGCATGCCGGCACCGCCGCCGTGCAGATGAGCCTTTTGATCTTTTTCCTGTCGATGGGTTTTGGGCAGATCGTCGTGGGGCCGATCTCCGACATGGTCGGCCGCAAGGTGCCGCTCTACGCTGGCTTGGCGCTGTTCATGGTCGGCGGCGTCGGATCGGCAATGGCGCCGAGCATTGAGTGGCTGATCGCCTTCCGTTTCCTGCAGGGCCTCGGCGCCAGCGCCGGCATGGCGGTGCCGCGGGCGATCGTGCGCGACCTGCACACCGGCAACGAGGCAGCCAAGCTGATGTCGCTTCTGATGCTGGTGTTCTCGGTGTCGCCTATTCTGGCGCCGCTGACGGGCAGCCAGATCATCGAGAGTTTCGGCTGGCGCGCGGTGTTCTGGACGGTGACGGGCGCCGCGGCACTTGCCACCATTTTGCTTGCCACCTCGCTCAAGGAGACACGCTCGGCGGAAGAGCGCGCCAACTCGTCCTTCGGCACGGCATTGGCTGGCTACCGCTACCTGATGGGCGACCGCAACTTCCTCGGCCTGACGGCGATCGCCGGCTTCGGCATTGCGAGCTTCTTCGTCTATCTGTCGAGCTCGTCGTTCATCCTGATCGACCATTACGGGCTGTCGCCGTCCGTCTATAGCGTGTTCTTCTCGATCAACGCCGTGGCGTTCATCGGCATGTCGCAACTCACCGGGCTGCTGGCGGATCGTTTTGGTTTGAAGCGCGTCGTCTGGGTGGCGGTCACAGGCTATGCCACGGTGATGGTGGCGCTGTTCGCGATCATGGCTTCCGGCGTCGACCGGCTCGATGTGATGGCAGCTCTGCTCTTTGTCGGCTACGGCTTCCTTGGCCTGGTCATCCCGACCACCTCGGTGCTGGCGATGGAAGAGCATGGCGAGATCGCCGGCACGGCCTCGGCGCTGATGGGCACGCTGCACTTTGCCATCGGCGCGCTGGCAATGGGCGTTGCCGGCATCTTCTTCGACGGCACGCCGTTGCCGATGGTGGCCGGCATCACGCTCTGCGCGGTGATTTCGTTCACGCTGGCCAAGCTCACGCTCGGCCGTGCGCGCGAAGCGGCCGAGGCGCCGGCGGAATAAGACCCCACAAAACAACGGAAAAAGGCCGGCTCGCCCGGCCTTTTTCATGTTTGTCGCAAGCCTGCTTGATTGATGACGAAGCGCAGCCGCTCATCGACCGGCGCTAGCGGCAAGGGTATCAGCTCATAGCCGAGCTCGGCATAGACGCCGGTCACCGAGCGGACCGTGCGCTCGGCCTCGTCGAGCGTCTGCTTGCGCTCATCGTCCTGGGTGAAAATCTCCGGCCATGGCGGCGCGACGAAGACCCGACGCGCGTAGCGGAATGTCGCCGCCGCGGTCTTGACGTGATCCGGCACTGGCAGGCCGCAGAGCCTGAGGTAGCCGATCGTGTCGGGCACGCCGCGGTCGAAGAAGACTTGGCCGGTTAATTCGCGCGCGGCGTGCCAGGAGCGCAGTTCCCACGACAGCATCAGTTCGGCAAAGAGCGCGCGGTCCTGCCAGGGAAGGGCAGGGCCGCCGATCGCCATCTGGTCGCGTATGATGCCGCGTCCGGCTTCGGGCGCGGTCGCAAAGCCTTCGGCCGCAGCGCTTCGATCAGCGTGGTCTTGCCGGAGCCGGGGCCGCCGGAACGGCAGGGCGGCCGCCGCGCACTCAAAGCGCCGCACGAGCCTTGGCCGTTCTGTTGGTCTGGGAAGAAGCAATGGGGGAAGGTGGAGGTTTCTGTTGCCAGGTACCTCCGAACCCCGCCTAGAAGTGCGAACCTCTAGGACTTGATTTGAAGCGTTCGCGCCGCATTAAGCAGCGAGACGAGCTTCCGCATAGTTGTCGTTGGCAACTATAAGTTTAGCCCGATGACGGTGGTACAATGCCGGGCAAAAGTACGATCTTTACACCTTCGTCGATCCTATTTCGCCCCCAGCAAAAGCCGCTCCGTCAGCAAGAGCGGTTTTTGGTGGAGGCGCCGGGTACCGCCCCCGGGTCCGAACGGCTTATTACATCGCCTGTTTATCGCCATAGTCGGTCAAGCCGACGAAGCGAATATAGGGAGCGATAACGGAAAAAGAAAGGCCAAACCGGCGCTTATCCGGTTATGCCAATCCGTACAGCCAAGGGTTGACTTGCGCCCTTAGTCAATCAAAGCTCGCGCCTGCGATGAGGAGTCTCTGACCTAGCGCACAGGTTGCGCGCCGCGCCACAACCCTCATCGATCGGATCCGTGGCGCCGACGAGGGGAAGTTTGATGGCCGATTATCTTGCGGATGTGAAGAAATACGATGCCGGCGCCAGCGCCGAAGCGGTCGATAAGATCGTCAAGCATCTGGGCATTGCGCTGCGGAACCGCGATTCCTCGCTGGTGTCCTGCACCGACTCGAAAGAACTCGACCGCGTGCGGGAGAACTGGATCGGCAAGAAGCTCGGCATCTCGGATGCCGCGAAGGCCAACGCCTCGATCGAGAAGACCTGCAAGGCTATGCAGGCGGACAACACCAAGAGCCGCGTGACGTTCTATTACCTGGTTGCCAAGGACCTCGGCAAACTCGGTTCACTCTGAAGCTCGGCTACCCGGGGCCGGCACGATACCGTGCCGGCGCCGTGTGCCTTTCGCCCGGTCCACATCTGCATCCGCTTTACGGTGTTCGACCGGGCGTCAGTCGGGTATGATTGCGTGACCGAATCGAGGCGAAGCCGATGCGCCAATATCTCGACCTTTTGAAGCATGTGCTGGAAAGCGGTGTCGATCGCGGCGACCGCACCGGCACCGGCACGCGCTCGGTGTTCGGCTACCAGATGCGCTTCGACCTGTCGCGCGGCTTCCCGGTCACGACCACCAAGAAGCTGCATCTGAAGTCGATCATCCACGAACTGTTGTGGTTCCTGGCCGGCGACACCAACATCAAATATCTCAACGACCGCGGTGTCAGCATCTGGGACGAATGGGCCGACGAGAACGGCGATCTCGGCCCGGTCTACGGCAAGCAGTGGCGCTCATGGCCGGACGGGCATGGCGGCGAGATCGACCAGATTGCGAATCTTTTGAAAGAGATACGCAAAAATCCCAATTCGCGCCGGCTGATCGTCTCGGCCTGGAACCCGGCCGAAGTCGAGGCGATGGCGCTGCCGCCCTGCCACTGCCTGTTCCAGTTCTATGTCTCGGAGGGCCGGCTTTCCTGCCAGCTCTACCAGCGCTCCGCCGACATTTTCCTCGGCGTGCCGTTCAACATCGCTTCCTACGCCTTGCTCACCATGATGGTGGCGCAGGTGACCGGGCTGAAACCCGGCGACTTCGTCCACACGCTCGGCGACGCGCATCTTTACGCGAACCATTTCGAGCAGGCGCGCGAACAGATGCGGCGCACCCCCAAGGCGCTGCCGACGATGTGGATCAATCCCGACATCAAGGATCTTTTCGCCTTCCGTTTCGAGGACTTCCGCCTCGAAAACTATTTCGCGGACGCCAACATCAAGGCGCCGATCGCGGTGTAGAGCTCGGGCCTCGGCCGCGGAATTGCCGCCCACGTACCGGTCAGTCGATGCCGACCATCCGAGGCCTTGATCACGGCATAGGCTCGCCTGCCTTTATCGAGCGCCAGGTCGGCGATCGCTTCGTTGGTGATCGACGCTGGGACGATGGCGCCGCCGCCAATGTCGATCCTGACATGCAAGGTGGTGCATGCCATGACGATCTCGCTAACCTTACCCTTTGAGAATGTTGCGGGCGCCGATTTTCATGCGTCTCTCCGTTGTGCTCGGACGTGCCGTTTCGCATTCGTCGTAGGCTGAGGTCAAGCCCGGCGCACAATGCTACGGCACGCGAAACACCTTCCCTTGTTATGTTCATCCGGATATATCGGTTCGAGGCTTTGGGCCGAACGATTTTCAAACCTGGAGAGATTTATGACCGGCAAGGCTTTTGGACTGAAGGCGATCGCCGTTGGCGGCCTGACGGCGACGCTGATGGCCATCATGCCGGCGGCCCATGCCGACGACAAGGTGATCGTATTTGCCGCCGCCAGCCTCAAGGATGCGCTTGACGCGGTCAACAAGGCCTGCGAGCCGGAGGTCGGCGAAGCGGCGACGATTTCCTATGCGGCAAGCTCGGCGCTGGCCAGGCAGATCGAAGCCGGCGCGCCGGCTGACGTCTTCGTTTCGGCCGACCTTGACTGGATGAAGTATCTCTCCGACAAGAAGTTGACCCAACCAGACACCGAAGTGAAGCTGCTCGGCAACCGGATCGTGCTGGTGGCGCCGAAGGATTCCACTGTCGAGGTCAAGGTCGAGAAAGGCTTCGATCTCACCAAGCTCATCGGCGACGGCAGGCTCGCCATGGGCGATGTCAAGGCCGTGCCGGCCGGCAAATATGGCAAGGCGGCGCTGGAATCGCTGGGCGTCTGGTCGTCCGTCGAGGGCAAGGTCGCGCAGGCCGAGAATGTTCGCGCTGCGCTGAAGCTGGTGTCGACAGGCGAAGCACCGCTTGGCATCGTCTATGCCACCGACGCGCATGCCGACAAGGGCGTCAAGATCGTCGGTACCTTCCCTGAGGATTCGCATCCGCCGATCATCTACCCGATTGCCCAGACCGCCGATTCGAAGGACAAGGACACGACTGCGTTCCTGAAGTGCGTCGAGTCGGCCAAGGCGGCGGATCTCTTCAAGGAACAGGGTTTTACGGTGCTCGCGCCGAGCAACTGAGAAAGACCTGACATCGCACATGACCTGGCTGCTGGACCTAACGCCCGACGAATGGAATGCGGTCCGGTTGTCCATCAAGGTGGCAACGGTGGCGATGATCGCCAGCCTGCCGCCCGGCATTCTGCTCGCGCTCCTGCTGGCCAGGGGGCGCTTCTGGGGCAAGACCCTTCTCAATGGGCTGGTGCACCTGCCGCTGATCCTGCCGCCGGTGGTGACCGGCTATCTGCTGTTGCTCGCCTTCGGCCGGCGTGGGCCGGCCGGTGTCCTCCTCGCCGAGCATTTCGGCATCGTCTTGTCGTTCCGCTGGACCGGCGCGGCATTGGCCTGCGGCGTCATGGGTTTTCCGCTGATGGTGCGGGCGATCCGGCTATCGATCGAGGCGGTCGACCGCAGGATGGAGGCCGCCGCCGGCACGCTCGGCGCCAATCCGCTCTGGGTGTTCGCCACCATTACGCTGCCGCTGATCCTGCCCGGCCTGATCGCCGGCGCTATCCTTTCCTTTGCCAAGGCGATGGGCGAGTTCGGCGCCACCATCACCTTCGTCTCCAACATTCCCAACGAAACGCAGACACTGCCCTCGGCGATCTACACCTTCACGCAGGTGCCGGGCGGCGATGAAGGCGCGCTCAGGCTGACGCTGATTTCGATCGCCATCTCGATGGTCGCGCTGGTCGCGTCGGAAGTGCTGGCGCGGCGCGTCGGCCGGCGGATGGACATCGAATGACGCTCGCGGTCGATATTCATCATCGGCTCGGTGATTTCGCCATTGAAGCCCAATTCGAAAGCGCCGGCCGGCTGACGGCGCTTTTCGGGCCGTCTGGCTCAGGCAAATCGACGCTCATCAACCTGATCGCCGGGCTGATCCGTCCCGACAACGGCCGCATCGTGGCTGACGAGCGCGTGCTGATCGACACAGCCGCGCGCATCTTCGTGCCGATGCACAAGCGGCGGATCGGCATGGTGTTCCAGGATGCGCGGCTGTTCCCGCATATGAGCGTTACCGGCAACTTGCGCTACGGCCGCTGGTTCACGCCATCTTCCGAGCGCTACGCCAAAATGGATGCGGTGGTCGACCTGCTCGGCATCGGTCACCTCCTCGACCGGCGGCCGGCCAAGCTGTCGGGTGGCGAAAGGCAGCGTGTCGCGATCGGCCGAGCCTTGCTTGCCAGCCCGAAACTTTTGTTGATGGACGAGCCGCTCGCCTCGCTCGACGAGGCGCGCAAGGCCGAGATCCTGCCCTATATCGAGCGGCTGCGCGACGAGACGAAAATCCCGATCGTCTATGTCAGCCATTCCGTAGCCGAGGTGGCGCGGCTGGCAAGCGACGTGGTCGTGCTTGCCCAGGGCAAGGTCGCAGCCTCCGGCCCGACCGTGGCGATCATGCAGCGGCTCGACCTATTGCCGGCGGAGGAGCGGAGCGAAGGCGGCGCGGTGCTCGACACCACGGTGCTGCGCCACGACGAGGCTTTCGGCATGACGGTGCTTGCCTCGCGGGCCGGCGAAATCCGTGTGCCGCGCCTTGCGCATCCGGTCGGAGCTTCGGTACGGCTGCGTGTCCGGGCCCGCGACGTCATGATTGCGACCGAGCAGCCGTCGGGCCTCAGCGCGCTCAATATTTTAGCGGGAACGATTTCTGCCGTCAGGCCGGGAATCGGGCCCACGGTGGAGATCGCCGTCGATTGCAATGGCGCGACCGTGCTGGCGCGCATCACCGAACAGTCAAAGCACACTCTGCGCCTTGCGCTCGGTCGCAAGGTCTTCGCGGTGGTCAAGACCGTGAGTTTCGACAGTGAGACGACCTGGGCCGGACTGCCGGTCGACGCCGACGGATGACGGAAGAGCCGCATCGCTATGTTGTTTTGGAATAGCGATATGATCGCAGAACGGTTAAACTCGCCGTGATCGCGGAGGATAGGACGTGCCGTCGCTGAGCTTGCGGATAAATCTCGACCCCGACGGAAGGATCGGTCCGGGCAAGATAGAGCTTCTCGAGCAGATCGCCGCCTTCGGCTCGATCTCGGCCGCGGCACGCGGCATGGAGATGTCCTACAAGCATGCCTGGGACCTGGTCGAGGACATGAACCGCGTGTTCGGCAAGCCGCTGGTCGCTGCGCAGACCGGCGGGCGGAAAGGCGGCGGCGCGCAATTGACCTCGGTCGGTCTTGCCGTCGTCAGCCGCTTCAGGGCCATAGAGCGAGCCGCGTCGTCGGCCGCCGCCGTCCATATGCAGGCCTTGCAGGCGGAGATCGACGCGGGATGAGGCAGTAGGCAGTAGGCAGTAGGCAGTAGGCAGTAGCTGCCTATCCTGGCTTTCGCAGCAGATAGGTGTCCATTATCCAGCCCTTGTTTCGCCGGGCTTCCTCGCGGACTTTTTCGATTTCGGCGCCGACATCGCCCAACTGGCCGGAAATGATGATTTCGTCGGGCGTGCCGAGATAGGCGCCCCACTGGATGAAGACATCCTTGTCGGTGAGCGTGTTGAAGGCGCATTTGCCGTCGAGCATGACCACCGTTGTGCCGGCATTGGCAGGCAGGCCTTCCTCCGTCAGCCGCCGGCCGGTTGTGACCAGGATCGAATCGCCGATGCGGTTGAGCGCGGTCGCATGGGCGGCGGCGAGCGCCTGGATCGCGGTGATGCCTGGAATGACTTCGAGCTCGAAGCCCACATTGCCCCTGACCCGCACGCGTTCGAGGATGCGCAACGCGCTATCGTAGAGTGACGGGTCGCCCCAGATCAGGAATGCGCCGCAGCCGTCCCCGGCAAGCTCGTCGCGGATCAGGGCCTCATAGATTTCGGCAATCGCTTCGTGCCAGTCGTCGACGGTGACGCGATAGGACGACGTCGGCTCGGCGCGAACCGGCACGTCGAACTCGACCCGTCGCGATTTGGGATTGGTCACGAAGCGGTCGCAGATCTGCCGGCGCAGATCCGCGAGATCGTTCTTCTTGGCTCCCTTGTCGGGAATGAACAGCACATCTGCGCGGTTCAGGCCGTTGATGGCCTGGACCGTCATATGGTCGGGATTGCCGGCACCGATGCCGATAACGAGAAGCTTGCGCATGGCGATCTCCTGCCCGATCGGCAGCGCGGTGTCCAGAAGTCACAGCAACGGCGAGGAAGGGCTTTGAAACGCCACACTGAAACAGGTAGATGAAGGGCGCATCCGGCCAATCCCGGTAACGCCGCAGAGAGGGGGGGCCATGTTGCGCACCGTACTGACCGCAGCGCTGGCAGTGATGGCCGCGCCGGCCTTCGCCAATGATTCCGTCGCCGAGCTCGGCACCGGCGGCCTGATCCTGTCGCGCAGCGACGCCGTTGCCATGCAAAGCGAGGACCTTTTCATCTCACCCGAAAAGGTGACGGTCGACTATGTGTTCCGCAACAACACCGACAAGGATGTCGATGCGATCGTCGCCTTCCCGATGCCCGACATTTCAGGCGATCCCGAAGAAATGCCGGCGATCCCGGAGAACCAGAGCGACAATTTCCTCGGCTTCGAGGTGACCGTCGATGGCGTCGCGGCCAAGCCGCAGCTCGAACAGAAGGTGTTCGCGCTGGGTATCGACATCAGCGCCGACCTGAAAGCGCAGAATGTGCCGTTCAATCCGTTCGGCGATGCCGCCAAGGCGGCGTTGGCGAAATTGCCCGGGGCGGTTGCCGCGGACTGGGAGAACCGCGGTATCATCATCGAGGATCCGGAAGCGGACAACGGACAAGGCGCCACGCTTTCCTACACGCCGTTCTGGCAGTTGCGCTCGACCTATTGGTGGCGCTCGGCCTTCCCGGCCAACAAGGAAGTCCACGTCTCGCATCGTTACAAGCCGAGCGTCGGCGGCACGTCCTCGGTCAGCTTCTTCTACGATGGCCAGTTCCAGCACCCGCAATACGATACCTACAAGACCCGCTACTGCATGGACGATGCGTTCGCGAATGCGGTGCGCAAGGCAGCCAAGGCAAGTCCGGACGGCTATCCGAAATATTATGAGAGCCGCATCGCCTATATCCTGACCACGGGCGGCAACTGGGCGGCCGGCACCATCGGCAACTTCAAGCTGACCATAGACAAGGGCAGCGCCGACAATTTGGTGTCCTTCTGCGGCGACAATGTCCGCAAGGTCGGCCCGACGACGTTCGAGATGACGGCCAAGGATTTTTATCCAGAGCACGACATCGACATCCTGCTGCTCCGGCCTTCGGACAAGGATGGGAACGGCGGCTGATGGATATCGCGATCTATGTCGCCATTGCCGAAAACGGCGTGATCGGACGCGAAGGCGGCCTGCCGTGGCGGCTTTCCACCGATCTCAAGCGCTTCAAGGCCGACACGATGGGCAAACCGATCATCATGGGCCGCAAGACCTACGAAGGCATCGGCCGGCCGCTGCCCGGCCGGCTCAACATCGTGGTGACGCGCGACAAAGCCTGGCGCGCCGAAGGCATCGAGGTGGCCCATTCGCTGGGTGACGCGATCACGCTGGCCAAGGCGCGCGGCCGCTGCATGGCGGGCGTCGATGAGATCTGCGTGGTCGGCGGCGGCGAGATCTATGCGCAGGCCCTGCCGGTCGCCGACCGCCTGCATGTCACGCATGTGCTCGCCATAGTCGATGGCGATGCGCATTTCCCGCCGATCGACCCAAGCATCTGGCGGGTCGTCAGCGCCGAGGATTTTCCTGCTGGCGAGAAGGACAGCCACGCCACCCGCTATACGGTGTACGAGCGCCGCCGCGACGATCATTGACGACGACAAAGGGTCGCTACCGATCCAAATCGCACGGTGGCGGTGGCACATCGCGTTGAAAGCGGGCCAAGGCGTCCCTATAGAAGAACGATGTTACGTCGGCGCGCGTCCCACCGGGCGCGCAAGAGGCCGCTGTAAAACTTTGATTTTGGCGCACGATTCCTTTTCGAAAACCGATATGGGTTTTCCGGGTCTTGCGTTAGGATTGCGCCGCAAGGCCCGAGGGAACCGAAGCGAAAGGACATTCATGCCCTGGAACGACAAGAGCGGCGGCGGCGGCCCATGGGGCGGCGGCGGCAATCAGGGGCCCTGGGGGCAGGGACCGAAAGGGCCGAGCGGCCCGCAGGGTTCGCCTCCCGATCTTGAAGATATCATCCGTCGTGGCCAGGACAGGCTGCGGCGCGCGCTTCCAGGCGGCGGCGGCGCAAGCCCGGCCGTGCTCGGACTGATTGCGCTTGCCCTCATCGTGCTGTGGGCCTTCAAGGCGATCTATACGGTGCAGCCCGACGAGGTTGCCGTCGAGCTGCGCTTCGGCCAGCCAAAGACCGAGCTTTCGCAGCCCGGCCTGCATTTCCACTGGTGGCCGATCGAAACGGTCGAGACCGCCAAGATCTCCGAGCAGCTCGTCAGCATCGGCGGTGGCTCGACCAGCGGCTCCGGGCTGATGCTTTCTGGCGATCAGAACATCGTCAACGTGCAGTTCTCGGTCGCCTACCAGGTCTCCGATCCCAAGGCCTATCTGTTCGATGTTTCCGATCCCGACGGCATGGTGACCCAGGTGGCCGAGAGCGCCATGCGCGAGGTCGTCGGCCGGCGCCCGGCGCAGGATATCTTCCGCGACGATCGCCAGGGCATCGCAACCGCGGTGCGCGAGATCATCCAGACGACGCTCGACGGTTACAAGACCGGCCTCCAGGTCAACGCGATCTCGATCGAGGACGCGGCGCCGCCGCGTGAGGTCGCCGATGCCTTCGACGAGGTGCAGCGCGCCGAGCAGGACGAGGACAAGTTCGTCGAGCAGGCCAACCAGTACTCCAACCAGAAGCTCGGGCAGGCGCGCGGCCAGGCGGCGCAGATCCGCGAAGATGCCGCCGCCTACAAGAACCGCGTCGTGCAGGAGGCGGAAGGCGAGGCGCAACGCTTCATCTCCGTCTACAACGAATACGCCAAGGCGCCCGACGTCACGCGCAAGCGCCTTTATCTCGAAACCATGGAGAGGATCCTGAAGGACTCGAACAAGGTCGTCGTCGAGCAGGGCAACGGTCAGGGCGTGCTGCCCTACTTGCCGCTGCCGGCATTGCAGCCGAAAACGCAGCCGGCGCCGGCCCCCCTGGGCGGCACGACGGGAGGTAACCAGTGATGGCAAACCGTCTCCCCGTCATCGCCGTCATCGCGGCTGTCCTTCTGTTTTTGCTCTATTCCTCGGTGTTCGTGGTCAGCGCCGGCCAGCAGGCGATCGTGCTCAGGTTCGGCGAGATCATCGACGTCAAGAGCGAGCCCGGCATCTACTTCAAGGCGCCGTTCGCCTTCTTCGATGCCGACAGCGTGCAAATGGTCGAGAAGCGGGTGATGCGCTTCGACCTCGACAACATCCGCGTCCAGGTCTCGGGCGGCAAGTTCTACGAGGTCGACGCCTTCATCGCCTACCGCATCTCGGATCCGCGCACCTTCCGCGCGGCGGTGTCCGGACAGGTGGAACTGGCCGAGGCCCGGCTGAGGACGCGTCTCGATGCGGCGCTGCGCCGCGTCTACGGCCTGCGCGACTTCGAGGCCGCGCTCTCCGAGGAGCGCGGCGTCATGATGCGCGAGGTGCGCGATCAGCTTCGCCCCGACGCGACCTCGCTCGGTCTCGACATCGAGGATGTGCGCATCCGCCGCACGGACCTGACCGCGGAGGTCTCGCAGCAGACCTACGACCGCATGAAGGCCGAGCGTCTGGCCGAAGCCGAGCGGCTGCGGGCCCGTGGCAACGAGGCGGCTCAACGCATCCGGGCGCGAGCCGACCGCGAGGTCGTCGAGATCGTCGCCGAGGCGCAAAAGGAATCGGAGATCCTGCGCGGTGAGGGCGAGGCGCAGCGCAGCGCGACCTTCGCGGACGCCTATAAGCGCGATCCGGCGTTCTTCGATTTCTACCGCTCGATGAACGCCTATGGCACCGCGCTGGACAACACCGGCACGACGATGGTGCTCTCGCCCGAGTCCGAGTTCTTCCGCTACTTCCGCGATCCGGACAGCAAGCCTCAGCCCGCCCAGCCGGCGGCGTCGCAGCCTGGAACCGGGCAACCGGCAGCGCCGGCCACGCAACCCAGCACCGCCCAGTAGCGGCGGTGCAGGATTTTGTCGCGGCGATCGGTCTGGTCCTCGTGATCGAAGGCTTGGTCTATGGCGGGTTTCCGGGCTTGGCCCGGAAACTGGCGACGGAAGTGCTGTCGATGCCCGAGAACGTGTTGCGGATCGGAGGGCTCGCCGCAATCGCCGTCGGCGTCGCCATCGTCTGGCTGGTGCGCGGCTGACGAAAATTCCTTAGAGCCGGATGATTTCAGGTCAGATCGACCTGAAATCTGAATCCGTCTCTAAATCAAAGAAGTAGAGCATGATGTCGTCCGAAAACCGCCTCACACTTTTCGGCATCATGCCCTAGTGCCGCGGCGATTGACGATTTATCCTTCGCCGAGAGCTGTGGCCGCAAACGTGCCGTAATTCTTGCCAACATGAACCGGACAGGCGTCTTTGCGGAAGCGCCTTCCCTTTCAGAGAACACCGGGAGGCCATGATGATATCCGACACCCTGTTGCGCGCGGCGCGGCGCACGTTCTTCGCCGGCGCCACGGCATTCGTGGTTGGCATTGTTGCCGTTCCGTCGTTCGTCACGCCGACGATCGCCTCCGACGGACCGCCTTCTGTCGCCGATCTCGCCGAGCGGCTGCTTGGCGCGGTGGTCAACATCTCGACCTCGCAGACGGTGAAGGGCACGGAAGGGCCGGGCGCGGTGCCGATGCCGCAACTGCCCGAGGGCTCGCCGTTCCAGGACTTTTTCGATGATTTCTTCAAGAACCGCGGCGGCGACAAGGGCGGCGCCGCGCAGAGAGTGCAATCTCTCGGCTCCGGCTTCGTCATCGACGCCGAACAGGGCATCGTGGTGACCAACAACCACGTCATTGCCGACGCAGACGACATCGAGGTGAATTTCTCCGACGGCGTCACGCTGAAGGCGAAGCTGATCGGCACCGACACCAAGACCGATGTCGCGGTGCTGAAGGTCGAACCCAAGGGCCACAAGCTGACCGCGGTGAAATTCGGCGATTCCACCAAGATGCGGGTCGGCGACTGGGTGATGGCGATCGGCAATCCGTTCGGCCTCGGCGGCACGGTAACGGTCGGCATCGTCTCGGCGCGCAACCGCGACATCAATTCCGGTCCTTATGACGATTTCATCCAGACCGACGCCGCCATCAATCGCGGCAATTCCGGCGGTCCGCTGTTCAATGCCGAGGGCGAGGTTATCGGCATCAACACGGCGATCATCTCGCCGTCGGGCGGCTCTATCGGTATCGGTTTTTCCATTCCCTCGCAGCTTGCCGCCGGTGTCGTCGATCAGCTTCGCCAGTATGGCGAGACGCGGCGCGGCTGGCTTGGCGTGCGCATCCAGCCGGTGACGGACGACATCGCCGAAAGCCTCGGCATGGCTACCGCCAAGGGCGCGCTGGTGGCCGGCGTCATCAAGGGCGGCCCTGTCGACAACGGTTCCGTACAGGCCGGCGACGTCATCATCAAGTTCGATGGCAAGGATATCCATGAAATGCGCGATCTGCCGCGCGTCGTGGCGGAAAGCCCGGTCGGCAAGGCGGTCGACGTCGTCATCGTGCGCAAGGGCGTCGAGCAGACCGTCAAGGTGACGCTCGGACGGCTCGAGGACGGCGAGAAGCTGGCCAGCGGCGAGAACGGCAACACCGACCAGGAGAACAACGACAAGACAACCCCGCCGGTATCGACGGCTTCCGTGCTTGGCATGACGGTTGGCGAGCTCAACGACCAGACCCGGCAGAAATTCGGCATTGCCGCCGACGTGTCGGGCGTCGTCATCACCGATGTCGCCAAGGACTCAGCGGCGGCCGAGCGCGGCATCCAGCCCGGCGAGGTGATCACCGAGATCGCGCAGGAATCGGTCGGCACGCCGAAGGACGTGATGGACCGGATCGGCGCGCTGAAGGAGCAGGGGCGCAAGAATGCGCTCCTGATGCTGGCCTCGAAGACCGGCGAACTGCGTTTCGTGACGATCCGGATGGATTGATTCCGGAAAACAGCCCAATCGGCTGAGTTTCAATGAAAAAGGGTGGCTAGCGGGCCGCCCTTTTTCGTGCCTGCCAATCCTCACGCGACAGCCGGTATAGAGCATGCCGCTTGAGATGCGGGTGGCTGTCGGGAACGGCGGGGTGGTCGAAATCGGCATCGGGATCGGCGCGCATGCCGAGGCGCTTCATGACGGCGATGGACCGGTGATTGTCGCGGACAGCGAACGACACGATTTCGTCGACGCCAAGCGTTTCGAAACCGAAGGCAAGCCAGGCTTCCGATGCCTCGGTGACATAGCCCTTGCCCCAGAATTCAGGCGCCAGCCGCCAGCCGATCTCGATCGTGCCGGCCGGGAGGGTGTCGACGTCGTCCGTTTCGAGCAACCCGACGAAGCCGATGCATTCGCCGGTTTCTGCAATCTCGGCTGCGGCGAAGCCGTAGCCATCCTCATCGATCCAGGCGCGCAGCTCGTCCATTTTGGCATCCGCCGCGGCACGGTCGCGGCGGAACGGGAAGAATTCCATCACGCGTTCGTCGGAGTTGATGCGGTGGAAGAGCTCGCGGTCGCGGTCTTCCCAGTTGCGCAAGATGAGGCGCTCGGTGCGGATCGGCTTCATTCGACAAACTCTTCTTTGCGGTAGCCCTGGAGATAGAGCAGCGCGGTCAGGTCGCCGTGATCGATGCGAGTCCGCGCCTGCTCCGCCACCGCCGGCTTGGCGTGCAGGGCGACGCCGGTGCCGGCAAGGCGGATCATGTCGAGATCGTTGGCGCCGTCGCCGACCGCGATGGCATCCTCGGTCGCCAGCCCGAGCCTAGCCGCGATGTCGAGCAGCGCCTCCGCCTTGGCCGCGCGCCCGAGGATCGGCTCGGCCACCACCCCGGTGAATTTTCCACCGTCCTCGATCAAGCGGTTTGCCCGGTTTTCCTGGAACCCCAGCATGCCGGCAATGCGGCTGGTGAAGACGTCGAAGCCGCCCGAGACCAGCGCCGTCCAGGCGCCATTGGCGCGCATCGTGCGCACCAGCGCACGGCCGCCGGCGGCGAGCGTCAGCCGGTTGGCGATGATGCGGTCGACCACGGCCGTGTCGAGGCCTTTCAGCAAGGCGACGCGCTCGCGCAAGGCGGGCTCGAAAGCGATCTCACCATTCATCGAGCGCGCGGTGATCGCCGCCACATGTTCCTTGACGCCGATTTCGTCGGCCAGTTCATCGATGCATTCCTGGTCGATCATCGTCGAATCCATATCGGCAAGCAGGATCTTCTTCCTTCTGCCCTCGGCGGATTGAACGATGACGTCGACCGGCTCGGAAGCCAGCGCCGCGCGCAGATTGGCGGTCATTTCGCCGATATCGGGCGTCCGCGGCAAAACGAGATCGCAGGCGACGTCTTCAGCCAGCCAATGAACGGCGCTTGCGCCGGCGGCCTGCAAGGCCATATTCGCAATCGAGGCCGGCACGGCGCGGGCTTCTGGACGGGACACTAAGGTGGCGATCAGCGGCATTGAAAAATCCGGCAAGCAGGCGGGCGAAGGCCGCGTCAAGAACGCGATCCTGATAGCCGGGCCGACAGCCAGCGGCAAGTCGGCGCTGGCGCTCGATCTCGCCGAACGCAAGGGCGGCGTCATCGTCAACGCCGATTCCATGCAAGTCTATTCGGTGCTCGATGTTTTGACGGCGCGGCCGAGCGCCTCGGAGATGGCTCGCGTACCGCACTTCCTCTACGGTCATGTGCATCCCTCGACAGCTTATTCCACGGGCGCCTGGCTGCGCGATGTGACGAGGCTGATAGAGGACGGCGTCCTGGCGGACCGTCCAGCCATTTTCGTCGGCGGCACCGGGCTCTACTTCCGCGCGCTGGCCGAAGGCATCTCGGACATGCCGGACATTCCAGCATCGGTGCGCGAACGCTGGCGCTACGAACTCAAGGAGCAAGGCGCCGAAAGGCTGCATCGCGTGCTGATGCGTGAGGATTCGACCGTGGCCATGCAGCTCAGGCCGACCGACGGCCAGCGCATCGTGCGGGCGCTGGAAGTGCTCGACGCTTCCGGGCGCTCGATCCTGGAATGGCAGGCGGCGCGCGGTCGCCCGCTGATCGATCGCGACAGCGCGCGCTTTCTGGTGATCGAGCCGGACCGGGAGCAACTGGTGCGGCGCATAGAAGCGCGTTTCGACCAGATGCTCGACAAGGGCGCGCTCGAGGAAGTGCGGCAGCTCACGACGCTCGACCTCGACCCGGACCTGCCGGCGATGAAGGCGATCGGGGTGCGCGAGCTGCAGGCGGCGATGGCCGGACAGTCAGGTTTTCCCGAAGCGATCGAACGCGCCAAGATCGCGACCCGGCAGTATGCCAAGCGTCAGGCGACCTGGTTCAGGCACCAGCTGGGCGCGGAGTGGCGCAGGCTGCGGCCGGGCAATGAACCGGCCGTTCAGGACTGACGAATACTGCTTTCAATCAGTGCCTTAAAATCGCTGACTCCAATTCCCGCCAGGGTTGTTCGGGTTAACGGTCCGTAAGTTCCGCCATGCCATAACCTCAAGGGTTGCAGTACCGCGGGGAATTGATGCGTTTCCACAAGGCGGAATCCGCTTTTTTCGTCTTTATTTTCGTGATCCTGGCCGCGGGCCTGGTGACCTTCCATGCCTATGGCCAATTGCAGGACATCGCCGCCGACCTCGATGCGGCATCGCGCGTCGACAAAATCATCTATCTCAACAAATTGTTGTTCGTCACCGGGGCGCTGCTGGCGACCGCCCTGTTCTTCGGCACCTTCTTCATCTACCCGCTGATCCGTGGACAGGTGCGGGAAGAGGGCAAGCTGAGGGCAATGACGGTTTCGCTCAGCGCCCGGTCGCAAACGTTCGAGCAGGCTGCGCTCACCGACGGTCTGACCGGAATGCAGAACCGCCGCTATTTCGATGATGCGCTGCGCGAATATCTCCTCGAATTTCGTCGCATCGACAGGCCGGTCGGGCTGATGATCCTCGATCTCGATCACTTCAAACAGGTCAACGACACCCATGGTCATGATGTCGGCGACGAGGTGCTGAGGGCCGTTGCCACTTGCCTGCGAGGCATGACGCGCTATCACGATGTCGTTGCGCGGCTAGGCGGCGAAGAGTTTGCCGTGGTCACGCCAAACATGGATGTCGAACTGCTTGCCAGATTCGCCGAGCGCATCCGCAAGGCGATTGCCAACATGTCGATCCTGTCGGGCAATGTGCGGCTGAAAATCACCACCAGCGTCGGGCTTGCCGTCTGGGACCATAAGGAGAGCGCTGAGGACTTCTACCGCCGCGCCGACCGCCAGCTCTACGAGGCGAAGAAGCAAGGCCGCAACCGCGTCTGCGCCTAAAATTCCGAAGATGAATTCGTGAGGCCGGCCGTATGCCGCCGTTTCCTGCGCTTCCGGTGCTCACGGACTTTATGTCCGCTCCGCTCCGGTTCTCGCAATCCGACTCAGCCTGACGAATTCCCTATCGGAATTTGCAGCACCTTTACGCCGACAGATCAATCGTTCAGCTGGCGCATTCCGAAGGTCGAGGGCTTCAGGCCGTAGCGGGTGTCGAAGTCGTCGTCCGGCTGCACGCGCGGGGCAGTGGCCGGCTTTTTATAGTCGGGGTCGCCGGCTTGCCGGGTTGAGTCGACCACCTCGGCGAAAGCCATGGCCTGCTGCGGCTTCGGCACGTTGCGCAGCCGCTCGACGATCATGGCCAGATCGACGTCGTTGCCGTCCACGGAGGGCTCGATCTGTTCGCCCTTCGCCGTGCCGGGGATGAACTCTTGCGCCAGCTTCTCGAATTTCAGCCGCATCGTCGTCGCCACGCCTTCGCCGAAGGCGATGGCTTCCCGCTGGCCCATCGAGGACAGGAACGCCAGCGTCGACGCCGAGGAATCGGCGATCGCCGAGCGGATGATGGCCTGGTCCTGCTCATTGGCAAGGCGCATGGCGAAGAAGGTCGAGCATTGCGACAGGATGGTCGGGTCGAGCTCACCCGGGCGCTGGGTGACGACCCCCAGATAGCAGCCGTATTTGCGGCCTTCCTTGGCGATACGCGACAGCGCGTGCCTCGTCGGTGCAAAGCCCAGACGTGGATCCGCCGGCATGTAGCGGTGCGCTTCTTCGCAAAGCAGAAGCAACCGCAGCCGGCCCTCGCTCCACAACGCCAGGTCGAAGGCCAGGCGCGCCAGCACCGAGCAGACCGAGTTGACGACTTCCGAAGGCATGCCCGCCATCTCGAAGCAGGTCACCGGACGGCCATGGTTGGGGACGCGGAAGATATTGCCAATGGTTTCGTGGATCGTGTCCTCGATCAGGCGCGAATTGAACATGAAGCGGTAACGCGGGTCGGCTGCCGCCGATTCGATGCGTGTCTTCAGTGACTTCAGCGTCGGGCGATCGTTCTTGCTCTCCAGCATTCCCATGCGCTCATCGATCTGCTTGATGAGATCGGCGATGCGATAAGGCACCGGCGTGTCCGCCGTCAGCGCGTCGCTGCCGCGCCTGACATAGGTGCCGGAATTCGGGTTGCGGTAGAGGTTCTTGGCGGCCGGGATCAGGTCGCGCAAGACGTCCACTTCCTCCGGCACCGTCTCGCGGCCGCGAAACAGCACTTCGGCGAACTCCTCCAGCCTGAACATCCAGAACGGCAGGTCGAGCGTCTTGGAATCGACCTTGACGCAGTATTCCGGCAGCGAGGAGGCGAACTCGTTATGCGGGTCGAGGATGAGCACGCGCAGATCCGGCCGCGCCTCGATCGACTTGCGCAACAGCAGCGAGACCGCCGTGGATTTGCCGACGCCGGTGGTGCCGACAATGGCGAAATGGCGCGCCAGCGTGTCGTCGATGGCGATGTTGGCAGCGATCGATTCATCCTGCGACAGCGTGCCGATGGTGACCGAATGACGCCCGGCCAGATCGTAGACCGCCTGCAGGTCGCGGCTGCGGATACGATGGGCGATGGCGCCGATATGCGGATAGACCGTGATGCCGCGGTCGAAGACCGGCTTGGCGCCCGGCTCGCCACCATCGCGTACTTCGCCGATCAGCTCGATCCTGACCTCGATCGGGTTCTGGCCCTCGTTGCTCCAGGCGCGGTCCGATTTGCCGATCTCATAGACGAGGCCGACCGTGCGCGTGATGCCCAGATTTATCGAGATCATCCTGCCGACCGTCCACTGGCCGGTGACCGTGCCTTCCGCATCTTCGGCATAGGCGCTGATGGTGGCGCGTGCGCCGTCGCACTGCACGACATTGCCGAGAATGCGCTTGTCGCTTTGCAGAGCGGTGCGGCGCTCCTGCGAGATCGGTTCGCCGATGGAGGCTTCGCGTTCGACAAACATGGCTGTCCTGGTCCCATTCCCCTGGAGCGTCGACCCTACCCGATCGGGGTTAAAGTCAGGTGAGGTCGAATGGTGTAGGCGGTGTTAAGCCGGCTGCGACAATTCGATCGAACAAGGTTCTTCCCCGCTGGCGAAATTCCGATATATTGGACGAATGGGTGATATATCGAATGATATTACCGCCACGATCGGCAGACGGATACACTCCGAAAGAACGGTGAGGGGCTGGTCGCTGGCCGACCTTGCCGAGCGCTCGGGCGTTTCGAAGGCGATGCTGAGCGCCATCGAACGCGGTACGACCAGTCCGACCGCCGCGCTTTTGGTGCGCATCGCGGCAGCCTTCGCCATGACGCTGTCGACGCTGATCGCGCGGGCCGAGATGCACGGCGGCGGCCTTTCTCGCAAGGACGAGCAGCCGGTCTGGCGGGATCCGGCGACCGGCTATGTCAGGCGGCATCTGTCGCCGGCAGCGCAGATGCCGCTCGAGCTGATCAGGGTGAGCCTGCCGGCGGGCGCAAAGGTCAGTCTTCCGGCCGCATCCTACGCCTTCATCAAGCAGCAGATATGGCTGATCGGCGGAAGACTGGATTTCACCGAGGGCGATGTCGTGCACAGGCTCGAACCCGGAGACTGCCTGGCGCTGGGGGCGCCCTCGGACTGCGTCTTTCATGCGCCCGGACCGGATGCGGCGGAGTATCTCGTGGCGCTGGTCAGGGACTGATTGCGATGTCTCGCCGTCCGAAACGCTCGCACAATGGCGGGCCGCCGCTCGACGACTATGACGGCCCGCCCTGGGGCAGGGGCGACGCCTACATTTTCCTTGCCTGGCGCACCGCCCACGCCAAGGCCTGGAAGGCGCCAAGCCAAGCGGTCATGCTGATGCGGCTGGAGCGGGCCAAGCAGCTCGGGCTGACGTATGAGGAATATACGCTCGAGATCCTGGAGCGCGGCCGCCATCTCAGCGAGAGCGACGCCGATCGTATCGCCGAAATCAGGCGGGCGCGACGGCGCCGGCGGATCAGCCATTTCGAATGACCTTTACCTGGAGACCACCAGCATGAACTCCCTTGAAATCCGGGCGTTGAGCGACGACGCGGCGACCATCGCGCTTTTGGCCGATCTTTTGATCGAAACGGTCGCTGCCGGCGGATCGGTGAGCTTCATGCATCCATTGCCGGCGGAAGCAGCGCGAGACTTCTGGCGCAAGTCGCTGGCCGCGGCCGCGCGCGGCGAAAGGGCGGTGCTAGGCGCATGGCATGGCGGGGTGCTTGCCGGCACCGTCACGCTGCTCCTCGACTTCCCGCCAAATCAGCCGCACCGCGCCGAGATCGCCAAGCTGATGACCGGCCGGGAGCATCGCGGCAAAGGTGTCGCGACCCGCCTGATGCGGGCCGCCGAGAAACTCGCCATCGAGAAAGGCCGCACGCTGCTGGTGCTGGACACGGCGAGAGAAGAGGGTGCGGCAGGCCTCTATGAGAAGCTTGGTTTCGCCTTCGCCGGCGAGATCCCGGACTTTGCGCTGAAGCCGCATGGCGGGCTGACCGGCACGCTCATCTACTGGAAGCGAATAGGGGCAGCGGCGGCCGATACGCTACCCTGAAGTCGCGGCGATGCGCGACAGAAGCCAGCGGCGAAGTCCGTTTCGGCGCCGGACATGGTAGAAGCCAGGCAAGCCGGGCTTCTACCTTCATGCGAGGGCGCCACGCATCAGGCCTTGTGGTAGACCTCCTGCAGCCCGTAGACAGGCGTCGGCAAGCCGACCTGCCTGGCTTTGAGCTGCTGTGACAGATATTGCGAATAGTGCCGCGACTGATGCAGGTTGCCGCCGTGGAACCAGAGTGCCTCCTGCTGCGTCGGCTTCCACATGTTGCGCTGCTCGCCTTCCCACGGACCGGGATCCTTGGTGGTGCCGGAGCCGAGACCCCAGACCTTGCCGACCTTGTCCGCCACCTCCTGTGAGATGAGGTCCGCCGCCCATCCGTTCATCGAGCCGTAGCCGGTGGCATAGATCACCAGGTCGGCCGGTAATTCGGTGCCGTCGACGAACTTGACGCCTGTTTCGGTGAGCTCCTGCACTGCCGCGCCGGGGCCGCTCTTGAGCTTGATCGAACCGTCGATGACGAGGTCGCATGCGCCGACGTCGATATAATAGCCGGAGCCACGGCGCAGGTACTTCATGAACAGGCCTGAGCCGTCATCGCCCCAGTCGAGCATGAAGCCGGCCTTTTCCAAATCGTCGTAGAATTTCGCGTCACGCTCCTTCATCTGCTCATAGAGCGGGATCTGGAATTCATGCAGGATGCGGTAGGGGAGCGAAGCGAAGATCATGTCGGCCTTGCGCGTCGTCATGCCGTTCTCCACCGCCTGCTCCGAATAAAGGGCGCCGAGACCGATATCCATCAGCGTGTCGGACTTGACGATGTGGGTGGACGAACGCTGCACCATGGTCACGTCGGCGCCGCCTTCCCACAGCGCCGCGCAAATGTCGTGGGCCGAGTTGTTGGAGCCGATGACGACCACCTTCTTGCCGCGGTATTTGTCCGGACCGGGATGGGTCGAGGAATGCTGCTGCTCGCCCTTGAAGATGTCCTGGCCCTTGTATTTCGGCCAGTTCGCCTTGCCGGACATGCCGGTCGCCAGAACCAATTGCTTCGGCTTAAGCACGATCTCCTTGCCGTCGCGTTCGACGACGATTGTCCATTCCTTGGCTTTGTCGTCGTACTTGGCGGATTTCGCTGATGTGGAGGCCCAATAGTTCAGCTCCATCACCTTGGTGTACATCTCCAGCCAGTCGCCGATCTTGTCCTTCGGCGAGAACACCGGCCAGTTCTTCGGAAAGTCGATATAGGGCAGGTGATCGTACCAGACCGGGTCGTGCAGGCAGAGCGACTTGTAGCGCTTGCGCCAGGAATCGCCCGGACGCTCGTTCTTCTCCACAATGATGGTTGGCACGCCAAGCTGTTTCAACCTGGCGCCGAGCGCAATGCCGCCCTGACCGCCGCCGATGATGACGACGTAGGGTTGCTTGGCGTGACCGAGTTCGGCGATTTCGTCGTCGCGCTCCTCACGCCACGTCTTGCGCCCCTTGCCATGGCCATGCTTGGCGCCGAGCGGACGGGTGAAGCCCGCCTTCTCCTCATGGCCTTTCAGTTCCGCCATCGTGGTCAGCAGGGTCCAGATCAGGTCGCCCTTGAACCGCACAAGGCCAAAGCCGCGCGCCACATTCGTCTCGAAGGTGATCCAGGCGGTGATGATGCCGCCGTCCTCGCTCGCTTCCTCGCCTTTGGCGACCGCCCAGCCGGTGGGTCCGGTGTTGGCCAGCGTCGCCTGCAGCATGTCGCGAATCTGGTCGCGGCCTTCCATCGTCTTCAAATTCCAGGTGAAGGTGACGAGGTCGCGCCAGTAGCAATCGGCCTGGAAGCAGTTGACGGCGGTGTCGATGTCGCCGGCTTCCAGCGCCTTGCCGAACTTGTCGAGCAGCGCCTGTGCCTTGGTGGTGGGTGTCCTTTCGAGCATTTGTTCTCCTCCGCGCTTGGGATCGCTTCTTGTGTGAGCGCCGTGACCGGATGGGCCTCCGGCAACCTTGAAGTATTTCGGCAAAATCCGCCTTGCGTCACGCCCTCCAATAGTTTGGCGCGTTTTCAATGGCTTGCTCGGAACGCCGCGCCAAAGGCGTCATTTTACCCGTTGACAGGCTGCCGTACCCACCTCTAGTGTCCGCGACCATGAAAACGGCACTCATTCTCGTAGGCTGGCGCGTGGGCAAGGCGGTGTAACCGCCGGGCGAAAACCTCCCATGCGCATCCCACAGGCTCCCTCGGGGGCCTTTTTTATTGCCCGAAATCCAACTAAACGACCAGCAAATCGCCAGACGGCGGACAATACGGGACCAGACCGATGAGCAACGGACAGAACGAGCGACGCGAAATGACGGGCGCCGAAATGGTGGTGCAGGCGCTGAAGGACAACGGCGTCAAGCACGTCTTCGGCTATCCGGGTGGCGCGGTCCTTCCAATCTACGACGAGATTTTCCAGCAGGACGAGGTCGAGCACATTCTGGTCCGGCACGAGCAAGGCGCCGGACACGCGGCCGAAGGCTATGCGCGCTCGACCGGCAAGGCGGGAGTTCTCTTGGTCACCTCCGGCCCCGGCGCCACCAATGCGGTGACGCCGCTGCAGGACGCGCTGATGGATTCCATTCCGCTGGTGTGTCTCACCGGCCAGGTGCCGACCTCGCTGATCGGCTCCGATGCATTCCAGGAATGCGACACGGTCGGCATCACGCGGCCCTGCACCAAGCACAATTGGCTGGTGAAGGACGTCAACGAACTCGCCGCCACCATTCATGAGGCCTTCCACGTCGCCACCACCGGCCGGCCCGGTCCGGTCGTGGTCGATATTCCGAAGGACGTGCAGTTCGCCAAAGGCATGTACGTGCCGCCGCAGACGGCGCCGCGCACCAGCTATCAGCCGAAGGTCCAGGGCGATCTGGAAAAGGTGAAGGCGGCGGTCGAGCTGATGGCCGGCGCGAGGAAGCCGATCATCTATAGCGGCGGCGGCGTCATCAATTCCGGCCCGGAAGCCAGCCATCTGCTGCGCGAACTGGTCGATCTGACGGGCTTTCCGATCACTTCGACGCTGATGGGGCTCGGCGCCTATCCGGCATCCGGCAAGAACTGGATCGGCATGCTCGGCATGCACGGCACCTATGAAGCCAACATGGCCATGCATGATTGCGACGTGATGGTCTGCATCGGCGCGCGCTTCGACGACCGTATCACCGGCCGGCTGAACGCGTTCTCGCCGAATTCGAAGAAGATCCACATCGACATCGATCCGTCCTCGATCAACAAGAACGTCCACACCGACGTGCCGATCATCGGCGATGTCGGCCGCGTGTTGGAGGATCTGGTGCGGCTGTGGCGGGCGACCGCCAAGACCGACAAGAAGGCGCTCTATCCGTGGTGGGAACAGATCGCGAAATGGCGTGCGCGGGACTCGCTCGCCTACAAGATGAACAACGACGTCATCATGCCGCAATATGCGATCCAGCGGCTCTACGCGCTGACCAAGGACATGGACACCTACATCACCACCGAGGTCGGCCAGCACCAGATGTGGGCTGCGCAGCATTATCATTTCGACAAGCCGAACCGTTGGATGACCTCGGGCGGATTGGGCACCATGGGCTACGGCCTACCGGCCGCGCTCGGCGTGCAGATCGCGCATCCCGATGCGCTGGTCATCGACATCGCCGGCGACGCCTCGGTGCAGATGACGATGCAGGAGATGAGCTCGGCGGTTCAGTACGAGGCGCCGATCAAGATCTTCATCTTGAACAACCAGTATATGGGCATGGTGCGCCAGTGGCAGCAGCTGCTGCACGGCAACCGGCTGTCGCACTCCTACACCGAGGCGATGCCGGACTTCGTCAAGCTGGCGGAGGCCTATGGCGGTCACGGCATCCGCTGCGACAAGCCGGACGAGCTCGATGACGCGATCAAGGAGATGATCTCGGTCAAGAAGCCGGTGCTGTTCGACTGCCGCGTGGCGACTTTGGCCAACTGTTTCCCGATGATCCCGTCCGGCAAGGCGCATAACGAAATGCTGTTGCCCGACGAGGCCACCGACGAGGCGGTCGCCAACGCCATCGACGCCAAGGGCAGGGAACTGGTGTAGTCGGCCGCCGGGGCAGGGCTGTCGCGAGAAGCCGTGCGCAAACAGAGAATTAGCTCAAAAGTCTGAAATCGAGATTCACCTCATGAACGCACAGCACCTTCAACCGACCGGTTCCGCCTACTTCATCGCCAAGGAAACCGAGAAGCCGGAAACGCACACGCTTTCCGTGCTGGTCGACAACGAGCCGGGCGTGCTTGCCCGCGTCATCGGCCTGTTCTCGGGCCGCGGCTACAACATCGAAAGCCTCACCGTTTCCGAGACCGAGCATGAGAAGCATCTGTCGCGCATCACCATTGTGACGCGCGGCACGCCGCATGTGATGGAGCAGATCAAGCACCAGCTCGAACGCATCGTGCCGGTGCACCGGGTGGTCGACCTGACCGTGCGCTCGCATGAGCTCGGGCAGGAGCGGCCGCTGGAACGCGAGCTCGCGCTGGTCAAGGTCGCCGGCACGGGCGATGCCCGGGTCGAGGCGCTTCGGCTTGCGGATGCTTTCCGCGCCTCGGTCATCGACGCCAACACCGAGCATTTCATCTTCGAGATCACCGGCAAGGGCTCCAAGCTCGACCAGTTCATCGCCATCATGAAGCCGCTTGGCCTGGTCGAGATCTGCCGCACCGGCGTGGCCGCGATGAACCGCGGTCCGCAGGGCATGTGATCAGGAGCGCCAGCCCGTTTTCTGCTTTTGGACCGGCGGTTGCCCGCTTCTGGGTTTTGCAGCTTCGCTAAAAGGACAGTAAGGCTGACATATCTGGGAGGATATCATGTCGGTTGACGCATTCCTTGCCCTTTTGGTCTACGCCTTGGTGACATCGATCACACCCGGGCCGAACAATTTGATGCTGCTGGCGTCCGGCGTGAATTTCGGAATCGTCAGGACGATCCCGCATATGCTCGGCATCAGCATCGGCTTTTTCGTCCTGCTGCTGGCCGTGGGCCTCGGCCTCGGCGCGGCGCTGGTGGCGGTACCCGCGCTGCATACAGGCTTGAAGATCGCGGGTGCGGCCTATCTGCTCTACCTCGCCTGGAAGATCGCGATGTCGCGCTCGCTGAGCGGCAAGGGCGAGGCGGAAGCGACGCCCATGCGCTTCGTCGATGCGGCCGCCTTCCAGTGGGTCAATCCCAAGGCATGGGTCATGGCGATCACCGCCATGGCGGTCTACACCAACCCCGACCACCCGTTCATCTCGGTGATGCTGATCTCCGCGGCCTTCGCCATCGTCAACCTGCCCAGCGTGTCCGTATGGGCGGGCTTCGGCACGGCGCTGCGCGGTTTCCTGTCGGATCCGATGCGGCTGAAATGGTTCAATATCACCATGGGCGTGCTGCTCGCGGCGACGCTGTGGCCGATGCTACGCTGAGCCGATTTTCGGACCGACGCGCGGTCCGGTCGCGGCACGTTGGCCGGCTGCCCAGCTATTGTGCAGTGCACATTAAATCTTCGTAATGCCGCGTTTTGGCCCTTTTCCGCCAAACCCTTGTCCTATCTACTCCACGAAAATCGCGGCACGAGGCCGTGGATCGAGCTAGAATGGACCACCGAAATCGGCGTGTCGGGTAGAGGGCGTATTGTCGATGCGCGGGAAAATCGCCTTTGCAATTGTCGCGATCGCCTGTCTGGCGGGCGCCGGGCTCTACCTTTCGCCCGCCGCGCTGGGCAGGGTCCAGCAGCTGATTTCGGGCCAGCGGGCCGACACAGCCGCCTCGGACAAGACGGCAGGCGGCGACAACACGGCCAAAGCCTCGGACAATGCGAAGGGTAGCGGCCCGCGTTCCGCCTCGATCGTTTCCGCGACCGCCACGATCGCGGATTTCCCGATCCGCCGTTATGCCATCGGTTTCGTCTCCTCGCCGGCGGTGGTGAGCATCAATGCCCGGGTTTCCAGCCAGATCATGTCGATCGCGGTCAAGGACGGGCAGATGGTCAAGGCCGGCGATCTCCTGTTCTCGCTCGACGACCGTGCGCTGAAGGCGCAACTGGCCAAGGACCAGGCGACGCTCGCCAAGGACCAGGCGCTGCTGGTGAGCGCCCAGGCCGACCTGCAGCGCGCCAAGGACCTCGTTGCCAAGCAGGCCGGCACGCAGCAGACCTACGACCAGGCGTTGGCGGCGCAAAAGGCCGCGGCCGCGACCATCGATGCCGACAAGGCGACCATCGACGCCGACACCGTGCAATTGAGCTATGCGACCATCTTGGCGCCGATCTCGGGCCGGCTGGGCGCCGTCAACGTCTCGGTCGGCGATCTCGTCACCACCAGCAACGGCAACTCGAGCAGCACTACGCCGCTGGTGACCATCACGCAGATGGATCCGCTGCAGGTGAATTTCACACTGCCTGAAAGCAACCTTGCCTTGTTGCACAAGGCGCTCGCCGATCCGCAGCAAGGCGGCGTGACGCTGACCAAGGACGGCGATCCGACGCCCATCGGCAAGGGCGCGCTCGATTTCGTCGACTCCAGCGTCGATACGGCCTCCGGCACCATCGCCACTCGGGCGAGCATACCGAATCCGGATCTTTCGCTGTGGCCCGGCCAGTATGTGAACGTGGTGCTGGACGCCGGCACCATGCCGCAGATGACTTCGGTTCCGACGGTCGCGGTGCAGCCCAGCCAGAAAGGCCCCTTCGTCTATGTCGTCAAGGCGGACAACACGGTCGAGATGCGCCCCGTGCAGGTGGCGCTGACCGAGGGCGAAAACAGCGCCATCAGTGGCGGTCTGAAGAGCGGCGAGAAGGTCGTTGTCGAAGGCCAGACAAGATTGAAGAACGGCGCGGCGGTGCATGAAGGCAAGGCCGCAGCCGGAACCGGTGATCAGGCACCACCCAAGGTCGCGGAGGCTGACAAGGCCGGCGGGGCGAGCCGATGATCTCCGAATTCTGCATCCGCAAGCCCGTCGCCACCCTGCTGATGTCGTTCGCCCTCGTGCTGGGCGGAATCTTCGCCTACAAGTTCCTGCCGGTGGCGGCGTTGCCCAGCGCCGAGTTCCCGGTGGTCAACGTCTCCGCGTCGCTGCCGGGCGCCTCGCCGGAGACCATGGCGACCTCGGTGGCCACGCCGCTGATCAAGCAGTTCGCGACGATCGCCGGCATCGATTCGATCTCGACCACCAACTCGCTTGGCCAGACCTCGATCGCCATCCAGTTCGTGCTCAACCGCGACATCGACGCGGCAGCCGCCGATGTCCAGGCGGCGATCGCGCGCACGCAGAAATCGCTGCCGCCGCAGATGACGTCGCCGCCCAGCTACCGCAAGGTCAATCCTGCAGACGCGCCGATCCTCTTGATGTCGCTGGTCAGCGATACGGTTCCGCTGACCGATCTCGACGCCTTTGCCGAGAACGTGATCTCGCCGTCGCTCTCGACGATCGACGGCGTCGCGCAGGTCTCTATCTTCGGCCAGCAGAAATATGCCGTGCGCATCCAGATCGACCCGACCGCGCTTGCCGCGCGCGGCATCTCGATCGATCAGCTGCAGGCGGCGGTCGCCTCCGCCAACAGCAACACGCCGCTCGGCGTGCTGCAGAACGACAAGCAGCAACTGACGATCACCGCCAACACGCAGCTTAGCGACGCAGCCGGTTTCTCCAACCTCATCATCGCCACCAAGAACGGGCACCCGGTGCGGCTGGGGGAGGTGACGCGCGTCGTCGATTCCGTGCAGACCACGACCACTGCGAGTTGGTATGATGGTACCCGCGCGATCATCATGGCCGTGCAGCGCCAGCCCGACGCCAACACCGTCGACGTCGTCGACAAGGTCAAGGCGATGCTGCCGTCCTTCCACGACCAGATGCCGGCGGCGGCCAGCATCAAGCTGCTCAACGACCGCTCGACTTCGATCCGCCAGGCGGTCGATGACGTTCAGTTCACGCTGCTTTTGACCATCGCGCTGGTGGTGATGGTGATCTTCGTGTTCCTGCGCCGGGTCACGGCGACGATCATTCCGGCGGTGGCGGTGCCGATCTCGCTGATCGCCACGCTCGGCGCGATGTTCCTGTTCGGCTTTTCCATCGACAACATCTCGCTGATGGGATTGACGCTCGCGGTCGGCCTCGTCGTCGACGACGCCATTGTCATGCTCGAAAACATCTTCCGCCACATGGAGGAGGATGGGCTTTCGGCTTTCGACGCCTCGCTGAAGGGCGCGCGCGAGATCGGCTTCACCATCATCTCGATCTCGATCTCGCTGGTGGCGGTGTTCATCCCGGTGCTTTTGATGGGCGGCGTCATCGGGCGCATCTTCAACGAATTCGCGGTCGTGGTGACCGTCGCCATCCTGGCCTCCATGTTCGTGTCACTGACGCTGACGCCGATGCTTTGCTCGCGGCTGCTGTCAGTGACCAAGGCGGATCGCGAAGCGCATGGCGCGGGCCACAGGCATGACATCGTCACCCGTGCCTATGACTGGCTGCTGAGCTTCTGCCTGCGCCATACCTTCCTGATCTTCCTGATCTTCGTCGTGACCGCCGCCGCGTCGGTCTGGGTGATCCAGGTCTCGCCGAAGGGCTTCTTCCCGCAGGAAGATATCGGCCAGATATCGGTGACGACGATCGCGCGCCAGGACATCTCGTTCGACGCCATGGCAAGGCTGCAAGGGCAGGTGGCCAGCGTGTTCTCCAAGTCGCCCTATGTCGACCATGTGGCCTGGTCGGCGGGCAGCGGCAACAACGCGCTCAACCAGGGACAGCTCTTCGTCCAGCTCAAGGCGAAGGATCAGCGACCCAACATCGAGAAGGTGCTTTCGGATCTGAGACGCCAACTGGCCGGCGTGGCGGGCATCGAGACCTATATGCAGCCGGTGCAGAACCTACGGCTCGGCTCGCGGTCGTCGGCCAGCGCCTATCAGCTCGTGGTTCAGGGTCTCGATACCGGCCAGACCGATATCTGGGCGCAGAAGCTCAATGACGCGATGGCGGCGGACCATACGACCTTCACCGACGTCACCAGCGACCTGCAGAACAATGCCTTGCAGGCCTCGCTGGTGGTCGACCGCGACAAGGCCGCCCAGCTCGGCATCGACACCGATACGCTGCGCTCCGCCCTCTATGGCGGCTTCGGCACCGACCAGGTGTCGACGATCTTCGGTTCGGCCGACAGCTACGAAGTCATTACCGAGCTGGACCCCAATATCGAGTGGTCGCCCGAGCGGATGCTGGCCATCCAGGTGAGGACGGCCAGCGGCAGCCTGGTGCCGCTCGGCGCCTTCGCCCGTGTCGATCGCACGGCCGGTGCCTTGACGGTCAACCAGCTTGGACAATTGCCCGCGGTGACGATCTCCTACAATCTGCCGCAGGGCGTATCGCTCGGCGACACGGTGACCCGCATCGACCAGCTCAAGGAGCAGATCGGCATGCCGGCGGCGATCTCGACCAGCTTCGCCGGCACCGCCAAGACCTTCCAGGATTCACTGGCCAACCAGGGCCTGCTGATCGGCGGCGCCATCCTGACGATCTATATCGTTCTCGGCATGCTTTATGAGAGCTTCATCCATCCGCTCACCATCCTCACGGGCCTGCCTTCGGCGGTGCTAGGCGCGGTGGTGGCGCTGCGCTTCGCCGGCATGGATCTCTCGGTGATCGCGGTGATCGGCATCTTGATGCTGATCGGCATCGTCAAGAAGAACGGCATCATGATGGTCGACGTCGCGCTGGAGCTCAGGCGACAGGGCATGTCGGCGAAGGACTCCATCCACAAGGCCTGCCTGATGCGTTTCAGGCCGATCATGATGACGACGCTGGCGGCGCTGATGGGCACATTCCCGATCGCTCTCGGCACCGGCGCCAGCGCCGAATTGCGCCAGCCGCTCGGCGTTGCCGTGGTCGGCGGCCTGCTCGCCTCGCAGGCGCTGACGCTGTTCGTCACGCCCGTGATCTACGTCTACTTCGAAAACCTCTCCGGCTGGCTGCTCGGCTTCTCGTCGAGGAAGAGCCGTCCGGTGCTGCATGCGGTCGAACCTGTCGAACAGCCCTCGCTGTTCGGCTCCGAGGAAGAAGCCGAACCGAAAAAGGTGGCAGCCGAATAAAGCATGATCCCGAAAAGTTGCAGGCTTTCGGAGAGATCATGCTTCAAAAAACAAAAGCGGCGGCGTCTGGCCCAAGGGGCAGCGCTTGCGAGGGCGGGCCGGCGATCGTAACCTTACGCCATGTCCCATGATCACGATCACGACAACGAGCTCGATCCGTTCGCGGCGCGCGTGCGCGCGCTGGAGACGATCCTGACGCAAAAGGGCCTGATCGACCCGGCGGCCATCGACGTCATCGTCGACACCTACGAGACCAAGATCGGCCCGCGCAACGGCGCCAAGGTGGTGGCCAAGGCCTGGAACGATCCGACTTACGCCGACTGGCTGCAGCGCGACGCGACGGCGGCGATCGGGTCGCTTTCCTATACCGGCCGGCAAGGCGAACATATGCAGGCCGTGTTCAACACCGAAGAGACGCATAACCTCGTCGTCTGCACGCTGTGCTCCTGCTATCCGTGGTCGGTGCTCGGCCTGCCGCCGGTCTGGTACAAGGCGCCGCCTTACCGCTCGCGTGCGGTGATCGATCCGCGCGGCGTGCTGGAGGAGTTCGGACTGACGCTGCCGAGGACCAAGAAGATCCGTGTCTGGGATTCGACCGCCGAGCTTCGCTATCTGGTGGTGCCGATGCGGCCGAAGGGCACCGAGGGCTGGAGCGAGGAGCAACTCGCAGCACTGGTGAGCCGCGATGCGATGATCGGCACGGCGCTCGCCAAGGAGCCGGCAGAAGGGGCGCCGGCATGAACGGGCCGCAGGATCTCGGTGGACAGATGGGCTTCGGGCCGGTCGCGCCCGAGAAAGACGAGCCTTATTTCCACGCGGCATGGGAAAGGCGAGCGCTGGGCGTCACGCTCACCGCCGGGTCCATGGGCGCCTGGAACATCGACGAGAGCCGGCATGCGCGGGAATCGCTGCATCCCGCCCACTATTATTCATCGAGCTACTATCAGATCTGGATCAAGGCGCTGGAGGTGCTGCTGAAGCGCCATGGGTTCGTGACGGAGCGCGACCTCGCCGCCGGCAAGGCGATCGATCCCGCCGCGGCGCCGAAAAAGGTGCTGAAGGCGGCGGATGTGCCGGCCGTGCTCGCCAAGGGCGGGCCGTGCGACCGTCCCGTCGCCACGCCGGCGCGTTTCCAAACGGGCGATCGCGTGCGGACGAAGAACTTCAACCCCACCGGCCATACGCGCCTGCCGCGCTATGCGCGCGGCAGGCGCGGGACGATCGAGGCCGTGCGCGACGGCTTCGTCTTTCCCGACAGCAACGCGCATGGCAAGGGCGAGAACCCGCAATGGGTCTACACGGTGGTGTTCGACGCGGCGGAGATCTGGGGCGAGGGCGCCGATCCGACGCTCAGCGTCTCGATCGATGCCTGGGAGAGCTATCTTGAGCCGGCATGAGGCCAAGTTGCCGGCGGGTTTCGACGAGCCGGTCTTCGCCGAGCCGTGGCAGGCCGAAGCTTTCGCTCTGACGGTTGCGCTGCATGGCAAGGGGCTGTTCTCGTGGAACGAATGGGCGGAGGCCTTGTCCGCCGAGGTGAAGCAGCCTGGCGCCGCAAGCGACGGGCACGACTATTACGAACACTGGCTGGCGGCGCTGGAGAAGCTTTTGTCGCGCAAGGGGTTTGCCGGCAAGGGCGAGGTGGACGAGCTCGCCGCCGCATGGGAACGCGCCGCGCATGCCACGCCACATGGCAAGCCGATCTTGTTGGAGAACGATCCAACGTTCCGAAAGTAAGTTGGGTCCTGCGGGACAAAACAGGTCAGTTTAGCCTTCTTTTATCTTCGTTCGGATTTCGCTGTGGCACTCCGGTTGTAAATATTGGCGCTTTCAGCGACCTTATCGTTGAGATGAAGAAGTCCGCTGCGCCATGGCCTTTGCTGCAAATCGCGATCGAGCCGAAGAAGAAGGCCGATGAGGAGAAGCTGGGTGTCGCCCTGTTGGGCCTGGCGGACGAAGATTCGGACTTCCGTGTCAATTGGGATGAAGAGTCCGGCCAGACGATCGTCGCGGGCAGGGACGAGCGTCACTTGGACATCATCGTCTACCGCCTGCTGCACGAATTGGATCTCGCCGTGAATATCGGCGCACCGCAGGTGGCCTATCGCGAGACGATCACCCACGCGCGCGAACAGGATTACAGCCACAAGAGGGCGTTCGCCGGCCAGGGACAATTTGCACGCGTCAAGATTTTGTTCGAGCCAAACGGACACGACCCGGACTTCGTGTTTGCATCCAGGATTATCGGCGGTGCCGTTCCTGATGAATATGTTGGCAGAGTCGAAAGGGGGCTGCGCACCGTGCTGCGCTCGGGTCCCTTCGCTGGCTTTCCGATGATCGGGATGAAGGCGACTTTAGTTGACGGTGCCTTTTATGAAACCGACTCTACAGCCTTGGCCTTCGAGGTCGCCGGCCGCGCATGTTTCAAGGAAGCCGCGCCCAAGCTTGGTGTGCAACTGCTCGAGCCGATCATGGAGGTCGAGGTGCTGACGCCGGAATACTATGTCCGCGATATGGTCACCGAGTTGAAGGGCCGTCGCGGCAAGATCCAGGACCAAGAAAGCCAAGGGATGGTCAACATCAACGCGTTGGTGCCGCTAGCCACCATGTTCAAGCTGGAGGATATGCTGCGGTCGCGTTCGAAGGGGCAAGCGCGGCTGAGCGTCAGCTATGCCGGATATGCTCCTGTTCCGATGCCGCCCGACGATCCCGGACCCTCGGCTGCCATGGCCATCGCCTGACCGTTTGGGCGACGGGCAGTATGTTCTCTTTACGTTCTTGTCTTTGCCTGATAGCTTGATGCCGTCGTAGGCGTCGCGTTCGCCGCCGACTGCGGTTGATGTGGTGATGGCCGTCTTGTCTTTCGCTAGCGAATCCGGTCTCTCGCGTTGATGGAATTCTCTCCCCAACAGGATGAGGCTTTGAAGGCGGTCGGGCGCTGGCTCAAGGAGGGCCGGCCGCAGGTCTTTCGCCTGTTCGGCTATGCCGGCACCGGCAAGACGACCCTGGCGCGCTATTTTGCGGAACATGTCGATGGACAGGTGCAGTTCGCCGCCTTCACCGGCAAGGCAGCGCAGGTGCTGCGCTCCAAGGGGGCGACCAACGCCCGCACCATCCATTCGCTGATCTACCGGCCGAAAGGCGAGGAATCGGTCGAGGACGAGGTGACCGGCAAGACCTCGATGTCGCCGACCTTTTCGCTCAACCGGCAAAGCCCGATTTCGCGCGCCAAGCTCGTCGTCATCGACGAATGTTCGATGGTCGACGAGCAACTCGGCCGCGACCTGATGAGCTTCGGCGCGCCGATCCTGGTTCTGGGCGATCCGGCCCAGTTGCCGCCGATCTCGGGCGGCGGCTTTTTCACAGAGCATGAGCCGGACGTGCTGTTGACCGAGATCCATCGCCAGGCGCGCGACAACCCGATCATCCGGCTGGCGCTCGATGTGCGCGAGGGCCGCGAGTTCATGCATGGCGATTATGGCGCGGCACAGGTGATCGGCAGGGAAGGCGTCAACCAAGAACTGGTGCTCAAGGCCGACCAGGTGCTGGTCGGCACCAATCGCACGCGGCGCCGCTATAACCAGCGGCTGCGCGAGCTCAAGGGGTTCAATGCCGACTATCCGCAAGCCGGCGACAAGCTGGTATGCCTGCGCAACGATCCGGCAAAGGGGCTGCTCAACGGCTCGCTGTGGAAGGTGATGACCTCGTCGCGCGAGACTGTGAAGCCCGGCATCAACCTGCTGGTCTCGCCGGAAGAGGACGATCCCGACCGCGGCGTCGCCAAGATCAAGTTGCTCAAGGCGGCATTCGAGGACCCGGATGCCGAAATCCCCTGGCAGCAGAAGAAGCGTTTCGATGATTTCGACTATGGCTACGCGCTGACGGTACACAAGGCGCAGGGCTCGCAGTGGAACGACGTCGTGCTGTTCGACGAGAGCTGGGCTTTCAAGGAAACCCGGCAGCGCTGGCTGTATACCGCGATCACGCGTGCCGCGGAGCGGCTGACGGTCGTGCGCTGACGCTTGCGAACCTCATGTTGGCCTTGCGCCCAGCCATCGCCAGGCCGCTTCTTCGTCGTCGACGCCAAAGCGCCTGAAATCGAACGGCAGCGCCTTCGGGAACATGGCGGCGACACGAGAAGCCCAACGCGGCTCGCCGATGGTCGCGCAGCGCACGACATGTTCCATCGCGCCGGCCACGCCCTGGCGAAGCGTGTCTTGCGAAATATTGGCCCAGTCCACGCTTTCCTCGTCGGTCAGCCGCACCAGCACGTCGATCCTGGGGTGGAGCGCGTAAGCGGCCTCCAGCAGGCCGAACAGGTTTTCCGCGTCGGCGGGCGAAACATCGCCGACAACATCGATGGCGAAGAGCGCGTCGCGATTGGTTTCGATGCGGCGGATCGCCGGCACGGCGTCAAGGAAATTCACTGGCAAATCCTTGCGTTGGCGCATTTCCAGGAAAACTGCGAAACGGTTTTTCCCCCGGAATTGCGTTAAAACAGAGCACGTTAGCCACCATCTATCCCCTGGAACACCCGAAACCCTCTATCTGTTCCCTGCAAAGGCGGTATAGATGCCCGCCGACCCACTGGACTCCAGTTCATGCCCGCCAAGCTTTCGGTCAATCTCAACGCCGTCGCCATGCTGCGCAACCGTCGCGATCTGCCGTGGCCGAGCGTCACCGGACTTGGCCGCATCGCGCTTGCCGCCGGCGCGCACGGGCTGACGGTGCATCCCAGGCCCGACGAGCGGCACACCAGGCATTCCGACCTGCCCGAGATCAGGGCGCTGATCGACGACGAGTTTCCGAAGGCAGAATTCAACATCGAGGGTTATCCGACCGAGGATTTCCTGGCGCTCGTCGAGAAGAACCAGCCCGAGCAGGTGACGCTGGTGCCGGACGACCCGGCGCAGGCGACTTCGGACCATGGCTGGAACTTCGTCGCCCAGGCGGCGTTCCTGATGCCGATCGTCAAGCGGCTGAAGAAAGGAGGGTTCCGCGTGTCACTGTTTTCCGACGCGGACCCCGCGGGCGTGAATGCGGCTCGCGACACCGGCGCCGACCGCATCGAGCTTTATACGGGCCCTTATGGCGGCTTTCATTCTGATTCCGCAAAGGCGGCGAAAGAACTGGAAAGACTGGGAAAAACCGCGGACGCGGCATTCGCGGCCGGGCTCGGCGTCAATGCCGGCCATGACCTGACCGTGAAGAACCTGCCGGCTTTGGCCAAGCGCATTCCGGCATTGGCCGAAGTATCGATCGGACATGGGTTGACAGCGGATGCGCTGGAGTATGGCATGGCCGGCACGGTTGGGCGGTTCTTGAAGGCCTGTGGATGGTAGGGCGCCTTGCGTAGCTTCGGCAGTTTTGGAGCGTCCCGCGTATTGCGGCGGCCTCGAAGCGTGGCGAATCTGATGAAGTGGGGTTCATGGTGCTAGCCAACGCCAGCGAAACAGAATCCCTCGAACGTTCGGGCCATGCCGACGCCGAGCGGCAGCACAGCACCAAGGTCCTCATGCTTGGCGCGCTGGGCGTCGTCTATGGCGATATCGGCACGAGCCCGATCTACGCCTTTCGCGAGGCGTTGCATGCTTCGTCGAGCGCGGTTGCCCGCCATGACGTGCTCGGCGTGCTGTCGCTGATCGTCTGGGCGCTGACCATCATCGTCACGATCAAGTATGTCGCCTTCGTGCTCAGGGCCGACAACAAGGGCGAAGGCGGCACGCTGTCGCTGATGTCGCTGGCGCGCAGCGCCTATCCCCCGGGCTCGCGCCTCATCCTGGTGATCGGCCTTTGCGGCGCGGCGCTGTTCTTCGGCGATTCGATCATCACGCCGGCGATCTCCGTGCTGTCGGCGGTGGAAGGCCTGAAAGTCGTCACCCCGGCGCTCGACGCCTATGTCGTTCCGATCACACTGGTGATCCTGGCTGTGCTTTTCGCCGTGCAACGTTTCGGTACGGGCAAAGTGGCGGCGGTATTCGGACCGGTGACGGCGACATGGTTCGTGGCGATCGGCGCGGCCGGCGTCTACCATATCGTCGACGATCCCTCCGTTTTCCTGGCGATCAATCCCTATTACGCGGTCTACTATCTGGCCACCACGCCGACCGGCGCCTTCGTCACCGTTGGCGCCGTGTTCCTGGCGGTCACCGGCGCCGAGGCGCTCTATGTCGACCTCGGCCATTTCGGCCGCAAGCCGATCGTGATGGCCTGGTTCGCAATCGTCTTTCCTTGCCTGCTGCTGAATTATTTCGGGCAAGGCGCCTTCGTGCTCTCGCATGGCGGCAAACCCACCAACCCGTTCTTCCAGATGCTGCCTGAATGGGCGCTGATGCCGATGGTCGGCCTGGCGACGGCGGCGACCGTCATCGCCAGCCAGGCGGTCATCTCAGGCGCCTTCTCGCTGACCAGACAGGCCGTGCAGCTCAACCTTCTGCCCCGCATCGAGGTGCAGCACACCTCCGAGATGCAGAGCGGCCAGATCTATATGCCGAGGGTCAATCTTCTGGTGGCGCTCGGTGTGATGCTCCTGGTCGTCGGCTTCGGCAGCTCGAGCGCGCTTGCCTCCGCCTACGGCATTTCCGTCACCGGCGAGATGCTGATGACGACGATACTTCTGTTCGTCGTCATGCGCTGGCTCTGGAAATGGCAGCTGGCGCTTGCCCTGGCGCTGGTGGGGCTCTTCGGCGTCATCGATCTCGGCTTCTTCTCGGCCAATGTCGTCAAGGTCGTTGAAGGCGGTTGGGTGTCGATCACGGTCGCCTCTCTCATGGGGCTGATTATGTGGACCTGGATACGCGGCACCCGCTATCTCTTCGACAAGACGCGCCGCAACGAGATCCCGCTCGACTTCCTGGCGTCGAACCTCTTGAAGAAGAAGCCGCAGCTGGTGTCCGGCACCGCCGTGTTCCTGACCAGCGATCCGCTGAGCGCGCCGACGGCGCTGATGCACAGCCTCAAGCACTACAAGGTGCTGCACGAAAAGAACGTCATCCTGTCGGTGGTGACAGCGCCGCAACCGGTCGTACCTGACAGCGAGCGCGTCAAGCTGGAAACCGTCAACGACCTGTTCATGCGCGTGACGCTGACCTTCGGCTACATGGAGCAGCCGAATATTCCGCGTGCGCTGGCCATCTGCCGCAAGCAAGGCTGGAAGTTCGACATCATGACGACGTCCTTCTTCCTGTCGCGGCGTTCGCTGAAGGCTTCGCCCAATTCGGGCATGCCGATCTGGCAGGACCGGCTGTTCATCGGTCTGGCGAAAACGGCGGCGGACGCGACGGAATATTTCCAAATCCCGACCGGGCGCGTGGTCGAGATTGGCACGCAGGTCGCGATCTGACAGCCGCGATTTGTGCCGGATGAAGAAGCCCGCGCGTTCCGCATACAGTTAAGCCCTGCATTACCGACATGGGAGCCCTTACGTGGCGGCACTTGATATTGCACTGCAGCAAGCGTAGAGCACCGCGCGTTTTATCGGAGTGTCGTCCATGGCCCTTGCCAGTGGTGCTGAGGCAGAACCCGCCGACCAATCGAGCCACCCGGAAATAGAGCAGCACAGCACCAAGGTGCTGATGCTGGGTGCGCTCGGCGTCGTCTATGGCGACATCGGCACCAGCCCGATCTATGCGTTCCGCGAGGCACTGCACGCCTCCTCCGGGGGCGATGTCGCCAACCGCGCCGACATTCTCGGCGTATTGTCGCTGATCATCTGGTCGCTGACCATCACGGTGACGGTGAAATACATCATGTTCGTGCTGCGCGCCGACAACCGCGGCGAGGGCGGCGTCCTGTCGCTGATGGCGCTGGCGCGCGGCACTTTCCCGACGCGCTCGGCGATCGTGCTCGGCATCGGCATCGTCGGGGCCTCGCTGTTCTTCGGCGATGCCGTTATCACGCCCGCCATCTCGGTGCTGTCGGCGGTCGAAGGCATGAATGTCGTGACGCCTGCCTTCCAGCCCTATGTCGTGCCGCTGACCCTGCTGATCCTTGCGATGCTGTTTGCCGTGCAGCGCTTCGGCACGGGCGGCGTGGGCCTGGTTTTCGGTCCCGTCACCGCCATCTGGTTTCTCGCCATCGGTCTTTCCGGGCTGAAGCACATCATCTCGGATCCGGAAATCCTGTGGGCGATAAGCCCCCACTATGTCGTGGCTTTCTTCATCAACTCGCCGGATGTGTCCTTTGTCACGGTGGGCGCCGTCTTCCTGGCCGTTACCGGCGCCGAGGCGCTCTACGCCGACCTCGGTCATTTCGGCCGCAAGCCCATCGTTCTGGCATGGCTGGCGATCGTGTTTCCCTGCTTGCTTCTGAACTATGCCGGGCAGGGCGCCTATGTGCTGGCCAAGGGCGGCACAGTGGGCCATCCGTTCTTCGAGATGAACGAGGGCTGGTCGTTGATCCCCATGGTGGTGCTGGCGACAGCGGCGACCGTGATCGCCAGCCAGGCGGTCATCTCCGGCGCCTATTCGCTGACCCGGCAGGCCGTGCAGCTCAACATGCTGCCGCGTCTGGAAATCCTGCACACGTCGGAGAAACAATCCGGGCAGGTCTACTTGCCGCGCGTCAACATGCTGCTCGCCCTTGTCGTGATGCTGCTGGTGGTCGGCTTCGGTGAATCCAGCAGGCTCGCCTCGGCCTACGGAATCTCGGTCACCGGCAACATGCTGGTGACGACGACGTTGTTGTTCATCGTCATGACGCGCATCTGGAAATGGAACATCTGGCCGGCCATCGCCTTGACTGCGGTGTTTGGGCTGATCGATGTCGGCTTTTTCGCCTCCAACATCGTCAAGGTGTTCGAGGGGGGCTGGGCTTCGCTCGCGGTCGCCTTCGCCATCATCCTCGGTATGTGGACCTGGGTGCGCGGCAGCCGCTATCTCTTCGACAAGACGCGCCGCAACGAGATCCCGCTCGACTTCCTGGCGGTTGTTTTTTTCGGCGCTGATGCACAGCCTCAAGCACTACAAGGTGCTGCACGAAAAGAACGTCATCCTGTCGGTGGTGACGGCGCCGCAACCGGTCGTACCTGACAGCGAGCGCGTCAAGCTGGAGACCGTCAACGACCTGTTCATGCGCGTGACGCTGACCTTCGGCTATATGGAGCAGCCGAATATTCCGCGTGCGCTGGCCATCTGCCGCAAGCAAGGCTGGAAGTTCGACATCATGACGACGTCCTTCTTCCTGTCGCGGCGTTCGCTGAAGGCCTCGCCCAATTCGGGCATGCCGATCTGGCAGGACCGGCTGTTCATCGGTCTGGCGAAAACGGCGGCGGACGCGACGGAATATTTCCAAATCCCGACCGGGCGCGTGGTCGAGATTGGCACGCAGGTCGCGATCTGAGAGATTGCACCGCATAGGCTGGTTTCAGCGTTACGCAATCCGAACCGAAGGCCACGGCGAAGGCGCCGAGCCCAAGCGCTGTGCACTTGCCTGGGATTGCCGTGGAGGGAGGCGGGCATGAGCGGCGAGTTGGTGCTTGTTACCGGCGGCTCCGGCTTCCTCGGCGCTCACTGCATCCTCGCGCTTTTGGACGCGGGCTACCGCGTGCGCGCGACCGTCCGCTCCGCCAGGCGCGAAGCCGACGTTCGCGGCATGTTGAAGATCGGCGGGGCCGAGCCTGGCGATGCGCTCACATTCGCCCATGCCGATCTCACCAGCGACGACGGCTGGCCCGTAGCGGTCGCCGGATGCCGGTATGTTCTTCACGTCGCTTCGCCTTTTCCGCCCGGCGTGCCGAAGCACGAGGACGACCTGATCGTCCCGGCCAGGCAAGGGGCGTTGCGCGTATTGCGAGCCGCGCGCGACGCCGGCGTCGAACGCGTCGTGCTCACCTCGTCTTTTGCCGCCATTGGCTACGGCCAGGCGCCGGTGCCCGGCCATCCGTTCACGGAAGAGAATTGGACAAATCTGGCGCAGAAGGTGAGCGCCTATGTGAAGTCGAAGACGCTCGCCGAGCGGGCAGCGTGGGATTTCATCGCTTCCCAAGGCGGCGCGTTGCAACTGGCCGTCGTCAATCCGGTCGGCATCTTCGGTCCGGTCCTGGGACAGGATCATTCGACGTCCACGGATTTCATCAGGCGCCTGATGGACGGCGAGATGCCGGGCCTGCCGCGCATGGCGGTCGGTGTGGTCGATGCGCGCGACGTCGCCGACCTGCATCTGCGCGCCATGACCGACCCCGCCGCCAAGGGCGAGCGGTTCCTGGCCATCAGCAGCGATTTCATGACGATGTTGGAGATCGCGCGGACCTTGAAAGCCCGGCTGGGCGACGCGGCCTCGCGCGTCACCACGAGGGTGCTGCCGGATTGGCAGGTGCGGCTCGTCGGACTGTTCGACGGGCAGGCAGCCCAGATCGTGACGGAACTGGGCAAGCCGAGGAACGCGACGGCCGCCAAGGCGGTGCACCTGCTCGGCTGGGCGCCGCGGTCACGGGAAGAGGCGCTCGTTGCCACAGGCGAAAGCCTGATCCGGCTCGGGCTGCTCAAGACGTCGAAATAGCGCGCGCCCCGAGGACATGCCCCGGGGCGCGCGGTTTTAGCCGAGCAGGGCGGCCGTGTTCGCTTCGAGGAACTGCTTCAGCGTCCGCGACTTGCGGCCTGACAGCTTCTCGACCGCGTCCGTCACCTGAGCAATGCGGCCGGCACGGGTATTGGCGTCGAAGGAGACGATGATGCGGGCGAAATCCTCTGGGACGCCGGATGCCTTGATGCCTTCGGTCAAGCCTGCGTCCGGCACCTGGACGACTTCGATCGGCTTGCCGGTCGCGTCGCTGACCATTGCCGCGATCTCGCTTGTCGTGAACGCCTGCGGGCCGGTCAGCGTGTAGATGCGGCTTTCCTTGGAACCGGACGCTAGGCTGGCGGCGATAGCAGCCGCCATGTCGTCGCGCGCGCCGTGCGCGACACGGCCATCGCCCGCCGATGTGTACCACTTGCCGGTAGCAATGGCGTGCGGCAGCGACATGAACAGGTTCTCCTGGTACCAGCCGTTGCGGAAGATCGTGTGGGGGATGCCGCTCGCCTTGATGGCCTGCTCGGTGCCGTAGTGGTCGCCGGCGAACAGCACAGGCGAACCGGGCTCAGGGTCCGGCATCGACGTGTAGAGCAGATGCGAGACGCCGACCGCTTTGGCCGCGGCAACCGCCGTCTGGTGCTGCTTCAGACGCCGATCGCTCTTCAAATCGAGCTCGCCGGTCGAGACGATCAGCACCCTGTCGGCCCCTCTGAACGCCTTCTCCAGCGAGGCTGGATCGTCGAAATCGGCGACCCTCACGGTGACACCGCGCGCCGCCAGATCGGCAAGGTTTGCCGGGTTGCGCGTGGTGGCGATGATATTGGCCGGCGCGACTTTCTGCTCAGCCAGCAGATGATTGACGACGGCGCGTCCGAGATGGCCGGAGGCGCCAGTTACGAGAAGTGTTTCGGTCATTGAGGATTCCTCGAATTGCCAACAGGCGGGTCTGACGGATGGTCTCAAAAAGAGACCAGCGCTAAAATAGGAATTGACATCAAGCCGTAAAGAAGGCAGTTTTTCGGGAGGTAGGCACAGCCAGGGAACCACCTTGGCGGCCTTGTTTCGCTGAGCGGGATGTCGCGATGGACAGCAAGATCTTCAATCTGAAATCGAAGCTCGAGGTCTACAAAGCGATGACCAACGGCGGCAATTTCGCCGACTGCCCGGTCCGCGACGTGATCCAGGGCATCAACGGCAAATGGAGCTCGCTGCTGGTGATGGCGCTGGCGGAGAAGCCTTATCGCTTCGGCGAGTTGCGCCGGCTGGTTCCGGATATCTCGCAGCGCATGCTGACACAGACGCTCTTCGACCTGCAGCGTGACGGCTACGTTCACCGCGAGGTCTTTCCAACCAAACCGCCCAGCGTCGAATACAGCCTCACCGATCTCGGCCGCTCGATGTTTTTGCCGCTGCAGCAGCTCGTTCAATGGGCCGAACTCAACCATGATGCGGTGCGCGAAGCGCGCAAGGCGTTCGATGCCCGGATTTGAGTTCGGCCTTCTGCACTCGGTCAGCGTCAAAGCTCCAAGTTGATTTGGTGACATCAATCAGGGATTGTGCCCGCCGGTCGGTCTGGGCGGGCAATGGACAAGAATCTCGACATCGCGATCGCCGGCGCCGGTCCGGCAGGGCTGGCAACAGCGCTCTACCTCAAGCGGGCGGGGCACAAGGTCACCGTTTTCGAGCGCTTCGACGCGCCGAAGCCCGTGGGTTCAGGTCTCATCCTGCAGCCGGCCGGGCTGACCGTGCTCGCCGATCTCGGCCTGCTTGACGACATCCTGGCCCTCGGCAGCCGTATCGAGCGACTGCACGGTACAGACGCCAAGAGCGGACGCACGGTGCTCGAAGTCCGATACGACGCGCGGCGCGGCCGCCGCTTCGGTCTGGCCGTGCATCGGGCAGCGCTGTTCGGGGTGCTTCACCGCGCCGCTGCGCGCGAAGCGATCGCCGTCGAAACCAATGTCGAGATCGAAACGCTGGAGGCCGGCGAGCGGGCGACGCTCATCTGCGGCAACGGCAAGCGGCTGGGGCCATTCGACCTCGTTGTCGATGCCAGCGGCGCGCGATCGAAATTGCGGCGATACCTCGGCAATTGCGCCAAGCCGCGGCCGCTCGCTTATGGAGCATTCTGGACGTCGCTCGGGTGGCGCGACGGCTTCGACGAGCGGGCGCTGCTGCAGCGCTACGACAAGGCAAGCATCATGGTGGGGGTGCTGCCGATCGGCCGGCCGGAGCCCGGCGCGGCAGACATGGCGGCCTTCTTCTGGAGCCTGAAACCGGCCGATGCTGAAAAGGTGCGGGCCGAAGGCCTCGACGCCTGGAAGGCGAGCGTGGTTTCTGTGTGGCCGGCATGTGAGGCCTTCACCGGTCAGATCGACAGTTTCGACCAGCTCTCGCTCGCCCGCTATGGCCACCATACGATGGCGCTGCCGGCCGGCCGGCGGCTTGCCGTCATCGGCGATGCCGCGCACTCGACCAGCCCGCAACTCGGGCAAGGCGCGAACATGGCGCTGCTCGACGCCGCGGCACTCAGCCATGCATTGGCGCAGGCCAACAATGTCGACGACGCGATCGGGATCTACGCAAGCGCACGCCGTTGGCATGTGCGCGTCTTCCAGGCCCTGTCGTTGTCGCTGACGCCGTTCTATCAGTCGGACTCGACAAGCTTGCCCTTTGTCCGCGACCGCATGGTGGCGGCGCTGGCGAGAATTCCGCCGGGGCCGCAATTCCTCGCCGCCATGGTCGCCGGAACGGTCATCGACCCGTTCAGGCGGATCGGGCTTGCGGAGTTGCAATGGCCTGTAGCCGGATGACCTCGGACAGATAGGATCCTTTAGCCCGTAGGAAGGCGTGCAATCGCCGCGGATAGTCCGGGCTGACGGCTTCGTTCACCGATCGACGCTTGCTCAGGGCGTCGCGCCAGGCCTGGATGAGAGGCTTGCCATCGAGAATGCCGAAATCGCCGATGCGGTCGAAGGTGTCAAAATAGCGGAAGACCGGCCCGTAGACGGCATCGACCAACGAAAAGGGATCTCCAGCGAACCACGGCCCGCCTCGCCTTGTCGCCAGTTCTGCTTCCACACGTGCGAACATCTCGGACAAACTCCTGCTTTCACGGAGGAACGCAGCTTCATCGGCGGCAGAATAGAAGCGGCCGATGGCGTTGAGGATGGCCGAACCGAATTCGATCCAGGATCGGTGCCGGGCGCGCTCCAGCGGATCGGCAGGGTGCAAGGGATCGTCCTCGGTCTCCTCGAGGAATTCCAGGATGACGGCGGATTCGAAAATCACTTCCTGCGCATTGCCGTGCCGGACGCGCAGCAACGGCACCTTGCCGAGTGGCGAGATGGCCTTGAACCAATCCGGCTTGTCGGAGAGGTCGACATTGATCCGCTCGAACGGCACGCCCTTCTCGGCAAGCGAGATCGCCGCGCGCTGAACATAGGGGCACAAGTGGTGGCTGACGAGGGTGAGCCTGGCGGTCATCTCACTCTCCCCAGACATAGTTGAGCGCGCCATCCTCGACCAGGGTCGACAGGAACAGGAGGCGCGAGCCCTTAGGCGCAGGGCCTTCGAGGCGCTCGCCGTTCTCCATGTCGAAGCGGGCGCCGTGCCATTGGCACACGAAGGCGCCGTCCTTGCAGTCCAGCGGCCCGCCGAAATGCAGGCAGACATTGGCCGCGGCGCGGATGCGCTCGCCGCTGCGCCAGACGTGAACCTCGCGGCCGAAGAAGGGCGCGATCAGGCTGCCGGTTTGCGGGATATCGGCGATCTTGCAGATTTCGTGTTTCATGGGACAGCTCCATTCAATGCATTTGCATTTATATAGATGCGTTTGCATCGATCGTCAAGCTTGATGCAATTGCATCTATCGTTTAGGCTGCCCTGATGACGAAGACACCCCCATCACCCGAAGCCGTCGCCGCTTGGGCGCGCCTGATGCGCGTGTCGCGCCAGCTGGTCGAAAAGACCGAGGATGCCTTGAAGGCTGAGGGTCTGCCGCCGCTCGGCTGGTACGACGTTCTGCACGAGCTTGCGGAGTCGGGCGAGGAGGGGCTGCGGCCGTTCGAGCTCGTCGATCGCGTCCTGCTGGCACAGTACAGCGTCTCGAGGCTGCTGGCGCGGCTCGAGGCGGATGGCCTTGTGGAAAAGCTGCCTGTTTCCGATGATGGCCGCGGCCAGACCGTGCGTATCACGCCAAGCGGCCGGGAGACGCGCCGCCGCCTATGGGCAGTCTACGGCAAAGCCATATCCGAGCTGATGGGCGACAAGCTTTCTGCCAAGGAGCTGGAAATGCTGGCCGGTTTGCTCGGGCGGCTGCGCGACCCGCCAATCATGGAATGAATGCGCCGACCGATCGACCTTTCAGGGTAGATGCGAAGCCCAAAGAAATGCGATCGTCGCCAGCGCGCCAAGCGCGACGCGGACTAGATGCATTTTGCCCCATTTGACGATCAACGATCTTGCCTGCGGATTGTCGGCCTCGATCTTCATCGCTATCAACAAAAGATTGGTCGGCATCATCACCAGCACCGTCCATGGCCAGGGCAGGATGATCGCCACTGCGCCGGCCAAAAAGCCCGGCGCTCCGGTTTGCCACCAGGCAATCAGTCCGAGAACGCAGGCGACTATGGCAATGGAAGCCTGCATGGCGGCGCCGCGCTTGTAGGAAGGCTGCCATTCCCGCAGCAATGCCTCGTCTCCCAACCCCAGGCGCGCCGGTTGCTCCGCGACGCTGACATAGACTGCGGCGCCGGTGAAGGCGGCCGCCACGGCCAAGGCAAGCAGACCGGCCAGCATCTCGTCCTCCAGCAAGAGAGAAGCCCTCGGCGGAAAATAGCGCTTGCTTGGCCGCGGACAATACGGCATAGAAGCCGAACCGTAACGTACGGTACTCTTTCGGGAGCAATCAACTCGACGACGTAGGAAAGAGCGTGTTGCAGGCAGGCGCCGACATCGACACAAGCGAAGCGCTGACGGAGCGCCAGCAGGCCGTGCTGGATGCGGCACTTCGCCTTCTGGTCGAGGAGGGCGACAACCTGACCATGACCGCGGTGGCGCGGCGGGCAAGCTGCTCCAAGGAAACGCTCTACAAATGGTTCGGCGATCGCGACGGGCTCTTGACGGCGACGGTGCAGTGGCAGGCTTCCAAGGTGCGCGTCGCGGCCATCGACCGCGAGAAACTGGATCTCCGTTCGCTTACGGCGACCCTGGAACGTTTTGCGTCCGACTGGCTCAAGGTGATATCCAGCGACACGTCGATCGCGCTCAACCGTGTCGCTGTCGGTCACGCCGGCTCCGGCAAGGACGATCTCGGCGCGGTCGTGCTGCAGAACGGCCGCTTCGCGCTTGCCAGACGCTTGAAGCCGGTGCTCGAGGCAGGCCGGCAGGCCGGGCTGCTCCATTTCGACGACGCCGAGACGGCGTTCCGGACCTTCTTCGGCTTGGTCGGCCGCGACGTGCAGATCCGTCTGCTGCTCGGCGACCGGGTGGAATTGACTGAGGCGACGATCGGCGGCGATGCCGTGCGCGCGACGCAACAGTTTCTCGCTCTTTTCGGAGCAAAAAACCGGCCGCAAGGCCTCTGATCTTCAAAACGGGAAGGAAGACCAAAATGCGTGTCTATTACGATCGTGACGCCGATCTCAATCTGATCAAGGGCAAGAAGGTCGCCATCATCGGCTATGGCAGCCAGGGCCGGGCGCATGCGCTCAACCTCAAGGATTCCGGCGTCAAGGAGATCGCCATCGGTCTCAAGCCCGGTTCCGCCACCGCCAAGAAGGTCGAGGCCGACGGACTCAAGGTGATGAGCGTGGCGGATGCGGCCAAATGGGCAGATCTGATGATGATGGCCACGCCCGACGAGTTGCAGGCCGACATCTATAAGAACGAGATCGCGCCGAACATCCGCGACGGCGCCGCCATCGCCTTCGCGCACGGCCTCAACGTGCATTTCGGCCTGATCGAGCCGAAGGCTTCGGTCGACGTCGTCATGATCGCGCCGAAGGGCCCCGGCCACACGGTGCGCGGCGAATACCAGAAGGGCGGTGGCGTGCCATGCCTGGTCGCCGTCAACCAGGACGCCTCGGGCAACGCGCTCGACCTGGCGCTCTCCTACGCCTGCGGCGTCGGCGGCGGCCGTTCGGGCATCATCGAGACCAACTTCCGCGAGGAATGCGAGACCGACCTGTTCGGCGAGCAGGTGGTTTTGTGCGGCGGTCTGGTCGAATTGATCCGCGCCGGCTTCGAGACGCTGGTGGAAGCCGGCTACGCGCCGGAAATGGCCTATTTCGAGTGCCTGCACGAGGTAAAGCTGATCGTCGACCTGATCTATGAAGGCGGCATCGCCAACATGAACTACTCGATCTCCAACACCGCCGAGTGGGGCGAATACGTCTCGGGTCCCCGCATCATCACGGCGGAGACCAAGGCCGAGATGAAGCGCATCCTGAAGGACATCCAGACCGGCAAGTTCACCTCGGAATGGATGCAGGAATACCGCGCCGGCCTGTCGCGCTTCAAGGGCATCCGCCGCATGAACGACAGCCACCAGATCGAGGAAGTGGGCGCCAAGCTGCGCGCCATGATGCCGTGGATCGCCAAGAACAAGCTGGTCGACAAGGCGAAGAACTGAGCCGATCCACGTCTATTTGCCTGCGCGTCCTCGGGCTTGGCCCTGCGGTCGCGCTGGTGATCACCAAGAGCAAGCTGGTCGACAAGGCGAAGAACCAAACTAATTGTCGATGTTACCGCTCCCATCTGACATGAACCGGCGGAGCGATCCGCCGGTCTTCTTTTGCCAAACCGCTGGTCGGGTGCGGGTTCAGCCGTAGTGCCAATGCGGTTTGGGCTCGGTGCCGGTAAATTCGACGCCGATGCGATCCTCACGGCGCCAGCGCACCACGGCCCTGTAGCCGACGCCGTCTGTCGGCACGTAGAGCAGGAATTCTTCGGGCACGCGTGCGTCGATCGGCACTTTCAACTCCGCGCCGCGCGAATGCATGTTGCGCACTGTGCATGTTACCTCGGAATTGGTGATGCCGGTCAGGATCGTCGCGCCCTTCAGCACGCGTTGCCTGCGTTGGATCCTGGGTTCGTTTTCGGCCATTGCGGGTACGTTCTCGCGAACTGTTCGCCGCGAATCGGCGTGCGGGGCGCCGACATGGATGAATAGGCGCCGTTGATAAATTTAGGGTTATCGCCGGTCGTGGACATACGGTTTGCGCCAAATGGAACGGCGCCCGCGAGGGGCGCCGTTTCGCTGTCTCCGTTGGCGGGCGGCTCAGATATAGGGCGAAATGCACTGCCGGCGCGGGCCATAGTTGGGCTGGAACGTGTTATCCCAGGCCCGATAGGACCGGTAACGGTCGTAGCACCATTGGACATGGGCCCTGGAGAGCCGCTCGGTCCGGTAGATGCGCCGCGGCTGATAGTACCGCGGATAGGCATCATAATAGTAGGGATCGTAGTAGTTGTTGTAGGCCAGGCTGCCTAAGCCCAGACCAAGGCCCAGCCCCAGAAGGGCGGCGGCACCACTATCGAAATGCCGATGATGGCGATGATGCCGCCAGCGCCAGTCGCCGCCATCCCAGTCGCGGGAGAAATGACGGCCGCGGAAGTCGCCACCGCGCCATCTGAAGTCGCGGCCGCGCCAGTCGCCACCGCGCCGCCAGCGCCAGTCATACATCTGCGGCGAGTAGTTGTTGCCGCCGGCCCAGCTGTCGCGGACAGGTATGATCGTAGGTGCCGCCGTGCTGGTGGCGACCGAGAGATCGGGCTGCAGGATCGGGCCGGCGATCGAGGGCGCCGCCTGACCCGTCATGAGGCCCAGGGCCACCAGCCCGGAGCCGAGGGAAGACAAGAGCGGTTTCATTTCACTCTCCAAGGAGTAAAGGCCCCACGCCCAGAGCACCTGGGAAATGGCCTATTGTTGGAACTTTCCGTCTGAACGGGGGATGAACGGAAAGGTTCCGTCAACCATGACGAGCATCGAGCCCGGCTCTTGTTTTCGTCCTCGCTTGCAGGCAAAGGTCACGGCCATGTCGCTGCGGCTCGCCACCTTCAATGTCGAGAACCTGATGAACAGGTTCGATTTCTCGGGCTATCGCAACCAGCTCAATGAAGACCGCACGCTGGCCTTGTTCGATATCCAGAGCGAAGCCGAGTACCGGCTGCTCGAGCAGGCCCGCATGATCGCCCAGTCCGACGACACCCGCCAGTTGACGGCGCTCGCCATCGCAGCCACCCGCGCGGACATCATCTGCATGCAGGAGGTCGACAACATCGAGGCGCTGAAGGCCTTCGAATACGGCTATCTGTTCAAGATGGTCGGGCAGGGCTATCGCCAGAAATACACGACCGCCGGCAACGATACGCGCGGCATCGATGTCGCGTTGATGATGCGCAACGAGACTGCGCAAGGGCAATCGATCGATTTCGTGCGCATGACCAGCCATGCCTATGTCACCTTCGAACAGCTCGGGCTGTTTACGCCGGAGCTTGCCGCGCTCGGGCATCTCGCCAATGAGCGGATCTTTCGCCGCGACTGCCTGGAAGTCGACGTGAAGATCGGCGGCGCGCCGCTGACGCTCTATCTCGTGCATTTCAAATCGATGGGTCCGCCGCGCAACGGACTTGACGGCCGCGAGGCGACGATGCCGCTGCGCATTGCCGAGGCGCAGGCGGTGCGCCGCATCATCGAGGAACGTTTCGGCAAGGATCATGCCGCCGGCAAGCGCTGGGCGATCTGCGGTGACCTGAACGATTATCGGCAACGCGTGAAGATCGACGGCGACGCGATCGACGGCTACCGGTTCGAGGTTGTCGACGAAGCCCGGTCCTCGATCAATACCCTGACCGCCGACGGTTTTTGCGAGAACATTGTCGAGCGGCGGCCGGAGGTAGACCGTTGGAGTTTCTACCACACGCGCGGCCCGGAGGAGCGGCATCTGTGCCAGCTCGATTACATCCTCCTGTCGAAGGCGCTGGCCGCTAGAAATGCCACCGCCGTTCCCGACATCATTCGCAACGGCCAGCCCTGGCGCACCATCTTTCCGCCCGGACAGGAGGTCGAGCGTTTCCCGCGCGCCGGCTGGGACAGGCCGAAAGCGTCGGACCACTGCCCGGTGGCGATCACATTGGACATGGTGTGACCCTCTTGAGTTTCGATCTGCCACGCAACGTCATCCTGCCGGTCGACGCGATCGACGTCCGCCTGGATTCCGGCCCGCACCCCTTCGCGGTGAGCAATGCGGATGCGATCGCCGAGAATTGGCGGCAGGAAATCGCGGCCAATCCGGCACTGTTCGACGGCACTGTGGTGCTGCTCTCGCAGCTTGCCTATCGCGACGGGCAGCTTGTCGGCCGCTGCCATGCGGTCAACTATTCGACCTTCCTGCTGTGGCGTAAGCGGCGCGAGAATTCCGGTGCCGAGCATGCCTATGCGCACGCCATGCTGGTTGCCGGCGACAACGCGCTGGTGGCGATCCGCATGGGACCGCACACGGTCAATGCCGGCCGCGTCTATTTCGCCGCCGGCTCGTTCGAGCCGATCGACTTCCGCGACGGGCTTGTCGATGCCGACTTCAACATGGTCCGTGAGGTGAGGGAGGAGACAGGGCTCGACCTGTCGGCCGCCGAGCGTGGGCAGCGCTATCACGCGCTGTCCACGGCGAGCGGCACGGTGATCTTCCGCCACTACCGCGTGGCTGAAACGGCCGACGAGCTGGCACGGCGCATCATGGCCTTCGTCGCCACCGAGACGGACCCGGAGATCGAGGGGCCGGTGATCATCCGCCATGCCGGCGATCTGCCGGACGGGCTGATGGGGCACATGAAGCCGCTGATCGAGTGGCATTTCGCGGGCGCCGTTTCCTGAACTCGCCGTGGCGTCGATGCCACCGGGTGCGTCCTACGGAAAGAGCGGCGGCAGCGCGTCGGCGTTGTGCGGTGCGCGTTCCCGCGGGCCGCCGTCATCCTTGTAGTAATAACTATAGCCGTTGAGGGCCGGCGCGCCGCCAAGATGCGCATAGAGTATTCTCGATCCTTCAGGAAAGAAGCCTTTCCTGGTCAGATCGATCAGCCCCTGCATCGATTTTCCCTCATAGACCGGATCGGTGATCATCGCCTCGGTGCGGGCCGAGAGCCGGATCGCCTCGTTGGTGGCGTCCGACGGAACCCCGTAGGCGGGATAGGCATAGTCGGGATTGATCACGATTTCGTCCTCACGTATGGCGCGACCCAGCCCAACAAGGGCGGCGGTGTCGTCGGCGATGCGCCGGACCTGCGCGCGGGTCTGTTCGAGCGTGCCGGAGGCGTCGATGCCGATCACCCGGTCGGCGCGGTTTTGCGCGGCGAAGCCGACGACCATGCCGGCCTGCGTCGAGCCGGTCACAACGCAGACTATGATGTAGTCGAAGGCAAAGCCGAGCTCGCTCTCCTGCCTTGCGACCTCCTCGGCGAAGCCGACATAGCCCAGACCGCCGAACTTGTGTACCGAGGCGCCGGCAGGAATAGGGTAGGGCTTGCCGCCGGCATCCTTCACCGACTGGATCGCATCCTGCCAGCTTTTGCGGATGCCGATGTCGAAGCCATCGTCGACCAGCCGGCTGTCGGCGCCCATCAGGCGCGTCAGCAGGATATTTCCGACGCGGTCGTAGACCGCATCATAGTGCGGCACCCACTTCTCCTGGATCACCACGCATCTCATGCCGATCTTGGCCGCTGTCGCGGCGACCATGCGCGTGTGGTTCGATTGAACGCCGCCGATCGAAACCAGCGTGTCGGCGCCGGACGCGATTGCGTCCGGCACAATATATTCGAGCTTGCGCAGTTTGTTGCCGCCCATGGCGAGTCCGGAATTGCAATCGTCGCGTTTTGCATAGACCTGCACTTTTCCGCCGAGCGCCGCGCTGAGCCGCGGCAGATGCTCGATCGGCGTCGGGCCGAAGGTCAGCGGATACCGTTCAAATTTCGCGAGAAGTGACATCGATCTGCCTCCGCCGTAGTCGTTTTTTCGATAGACGGATGATAGACGAACAAGGGCGAAAGGTGCTCTCGAAAGCCTTTCAAGATTTATCCACTTCCATCAGAAAATGCGCTAGGGTTGGTTCCAACCGTCCAATAGAGCCAAAAAAATGGAAGAATCTTCTGACCCAACCTTTGACCGGATCGACATCAAGATCCTGCGGGCCCTTCAGTCCGAGGGACGGCTGACCAACGCGGAATTGGCAGCCCGCGTGAATGTCAGTGCGGCCACCTGCCATCGGCGCACGCAACGCCTGTTCGAAGAGGGCTACATCACCGGGGTCAGGGCGGAGATCGCGCCGGCCGCAGTGGGGCTCGGCGCGTTGGTCATGGTTGGTGTCGTGCTCGACCGCTCTACGCCCGAAAGCTTCGCCGCTTTCGAGGAGGCGGTGCTGATGCTCAAGGAGGTCCTGGATTGCAATCTCGTGGCCGGCGACTTCGACTTTCTGTTGAAGATACGCGTGCGCGATATGGCGGATTTCAACAAGCTGCACGGCCAGAAGCTGATCGCGCTGCCGGGCGTGCGGCAAACCCGGACTTTCTTCGTCATGAAGGAGGTCAAGGAGAATGCGCGACTGCCGTTTTGACAGTCCTGCAGCCAAAGGGCGCGGCAAAAGCCGCCTTATTCGTGCCGCAGCGCGTCGATCGGGTCGAGTCTGGCGCCGCGCAGCGCCGGGAAGAACCCGAACACCATGCCGATCAGCGCCGAGAAGCCGACGGCGAGCAGGATGACGGCCGGGCTCGGCGCGAAGGGTATCGTCAGCGCCATCGAGGTGAGGCCGGCCAGCGAGAGACCGATCAGGATGCCGATGATGCCGCCAAAGAGCGACAGCACCGTCGCTTCCACCAGGAACTGGATGAGGATGTGTTTTTCATGGGCGCCGATCGCCAGCCTGATGCCGATCTCGCGCGTGCGCTCGGTGACCGAGACCAGCATGATGTTCATGATGCCGATTCCGCCGACCAGGAGGCTGACGCCGGCGACGGCGCCGAGCATGCCGGTCATGGTGGTGGTGGCGCTGGTCATCGCATCGGCGATCTGGGTCATGTCGCGAATGGCGAAATCGGCATCGCGGTCCGGCGTGATGCGGCGGGTATCGCGCAAAATATCCTCGACGCGCGGTTGCAGTTCGCTGGTCGGCGTGCGGTCGTCGGCGGCGATGTAGATGTTGTCGATGTCGCGATTGCCGGCGATGCGCCGCTGATAGGCGTGCAATGGCATCAGCACGACATTGTCCTGGTCCTGGCCGAAGCCGGTATAGCCCTTGGGCTCAAGCAGGCCGATGATCTTGCAGGAGGTGCGGTTGACGCGGATTAGCTCGCCCTCCGGATCACCGGCGCCGAAGAACTGCTGGCGCACGGTTTCGCCGATCAGGCACACAGCCGCACCGGCCCGCGTTTCCGAATCGCTGAACGGCCGTCCCGATACGAGTTTCCAATCGCGGGCGTCGAGATAGGCGCTGTCGGTGCCGGTGACGCCCGAGGTCAGGCTTTCGGTGCCGAAGATGACGCGGACCTGTTTTTGCGAAGCAGGCGAAATCGCGCGTGCGCCGCTCAGATGCGCGACGAGCGCGGCGACGTCCTTTTCGGCCAGCGGCCGCACCGCCTGATCGAGTCCTCCCGGTCCGCCGGGTCCGGCGGGCCGGCCGGCGCGGACGACGAGCAAGTTGCTGCCGAGCTTCGAAATATCGGCCTTGACCTTTTCCGTCGTGCCGGAGCCGATGGTGAGCATGGCGATGACGGCCGCGACGCCGATGACGATACCAAGCAGTGTCAGGAACGAGCGCAACACGTTGCGGCGGATCGAGCGCAGCGAGAGGCGGACGGTCTCCCAGATCATGCCGCCTCCGCCGTCATCGTGTCGGAAGCGAGATGGCCGTCGAGGAAACGGATGATGCGGCCGGCATAGCCGGCGACATCGGCCTCATGCGTGACCATGACGATGGAGAGGCCGAGATCGGCATTGAGCCTGGTCAGCAACTCCATGATCTCGTGCGTGCGCGCCGTATCGAGATTGCCCGTCGGTTCGTCGGCGACGAGCAGCGTCGGCCTGGTGACGATGGCGCGGGCGATCGCCACGCGCTGCTGCTGGCCGCCCGAAAGCTCGGCCGGCGTGTGGTGCTCGCGCCCGACAAGCCCGACCTGGGCAAGCGCCTGCATGGCAAGATCGCGCCGCTCGCGCGCGGCGACGCCGCGATAGATCAGCGGCAGCTCGACATTTTCCGCCGCCGTGGTGCGCGGCAGGAGATTGTAGCCCTGGAAGACGAAGCCGACATAGAGGTTGCGCAAAAGCGCGCGGCGGTTGCGGTCGAGCCGGCCGGCATCGACGCCCATGAAGCGGTATGTTCCGGCAGTCGGCGTGTCGAGGCAGCCGATGATGTTCATGGCCGTCGACTTGCCCGAGCCCGAGGGTCCCATGATGGCGACGAATTCACTTCTGCGGATGGCGAGATCGACGCCGGCCAGCGCATGCACGCGGGCCTCGCCCTCGCCATAGCTTTTCCAGACCTTGTCGAAAGTGATGAGCAGGGGAGCCGACACTTCGTCAGCTCCGCTGCTGCGCGCCGGTGATGACTTGCGCGCCCTCGTCGAGGCCCGACGTGATCTCGGTCAACTCGCCGTCGGTCGAGCCGATCCTGACGTTGACCGGACGCGGCCGTCCGTTCTCCAGCACATAGAGCGTGCGCGAACCGTCGGTCGGCGCCTTCGTGGCTTCGCGCTGCCGGTTGGGACGGCCCATGCGCCCGGTGAAGAGGTCGCCCAGGCCCCAGCCCCGGTCCGCTCGTTGCACCGGGCGATAGCGGAAGGCCGTCGCAGGAACGGCGAGCACGCCCTTGGCCTGCCGGGTGACAACCGAGACCGTCGCCGTCATTCCGGGCCTGAGCAGAAGCTCGCCATTGTCGACTTCGAGACGCGCATTGTAGGTGACGACGCCGTCGGTGGTGACCGAGGCGTAGGAGATGTCGCGGATCTCTGCGTCGAAAGGACGGTCCGGGAAAGCGTCGACGGTGAAGCGGGCGTGCTGGCCGGGCTTCACCGCGCCGATATCGGCCTCATCGACCGCGGCCCGCAATTCCATGTTCCGCAAGTCGGCGGCGATAACGAAGAGCACGGGCGCCTGCAGCGAGGACGCCACCGTCTGGCCGGGATCGACCGAGCGCGTCAGCACGATGCCGTCGATCGGCGCATAGATGGTGCTCTTCGCAAGATCGGTCTGCTGCGCCTTGAGGTCGGCCTGGGCGATAGCGAGATTGGCTTCGGCGCTGTCGAGCGCCGCCTTCGAACGATCGCGCGTCGCGGTCGCCGCTTCGAGCGACTGGTCCGTCGCCATGCCGCGCTTGGTGAGGGCGTTGGCGCGTACAACCGCATTTTCGTTCTCCTGCAAGGTCACCTTGGCGTCCTCGACGGCCGCCGCCGCTGCCTTGGCGGAGGCGGTAGCCCGCTCGATCTGGACCTCCAGCTTTGCGGTATCGAGCGTCGCCAACACGTCGCCCTTCTTGACCTGCTGATTCTCATTGGCCGCGACCGAACGGACGATGCCGGAAAGCTCGCTGGAGATGTCGACCTGGGTGAGCGGCTGCAGCGTGCCGGTGGCCGACACCTGGACGGTGAGGTCGGCAGTCGCCGCAGGCACGGTGGTGTATTCAATTGCGGGCGGCGCGGCTGCATACCATTGATAGAAGGTAATGCCGGCCGCGACGATTGCCAGCGCCAGCAACGCGTAAAGCCAGCCGCGGCGACGCTTGCGGCTTACGCCCTTGCGATCGAGCCCGAGTGCGGCCGCTATGGAAGTATCGGATTCCGCGTTTGGCGGATTGACAAGCTGGTCCACGCCGGACCCCTATGCTGAAATTTGATGTCCCTATCCGTGCACAAATCAGGCCTTAAGGTTCGAATTTCAAATTAAATTTCCCTCATGTTGGGATTGAGGCAGAAATTCGGGGCGAGGCGAAAGGTTTTCTCCATGGCGCGCAATTACTTGCTTTACGATGTGTTTACCACCGAACCGCTGGCCGGAAATCCGCTTGCAGTGGTGCTCGACGGCGATGGGCTCGATAGCGCCGGCATGCAGGCGATCGCGCGCGAATTCAATCTTTCCGAGACGGTGTTCGTGCTGCCTCCCGACAATCCAAAGCACCGCAACCGGATCCGCATCTTCACGCCCGACTATGAAATGCCGTTCGCGGGGCATCCGACGGTCGGTTCGGCGATCGCGCTGGCCGAGCTCGCCGGCGAGGCGACCGGCATTTTCGTGCTGGAGGAAAATATCGGACCCGTCCGCTGCGCGGTGAGCAAGCATGACGGCTCGACCTTCGCCGAGTTCGATCTGGCGAAATTGCCGGAACCGTTGGAGCTCAAGGCCGACCCCGAAGCGATCGGCGCGGCGCTCGGCCTTGGCCCGCACGAGATCGGGTTCGAGAATCACCGCGTGGCCTTCTGGTCGGCCGGCGTGCCCTATGTGACGATTCCCGTTGCCGGGCTGGAGGAGGCGGCCAAGATCAGGCTCGACAACCAGGCGTGGTCGGAACTTGCGCCGCGCAAGAGCGAATGGGCCATGGCCAGCCCCTATATCTACTGCCGCGAGCGCGTCCACCACGACAGCGCTTTCCACGTGCGCATGATCGTGCCGGGCAATCCTTCCTACGAAGATCCGGCAACCGGTTCGGCCGCGGCGGCCTTTGCCGGCGCGATCATGCATTTCGATGCCCCGACCGACGGCGTCTCGCAGCTCTGGATAGAGCAAGGACTGGAAATGGGCCGACCGTCGCGCATCCGGCTCGAGCTCAATGTCGACGGCGGAAAACTGGCTTCCGCGCGCATCGGCGGCCATGCGATAAAGGTGGCGGAAGGCAGGTTGTTTGTCTGACCGGTGCGAGCTTTTTAAGCCGGCATGATCCTTTCCGAAAACCGGAATCCACTTTTCGGGATCATGCCGTGTCGATTTGTCGGGAAATGATCCGGCAGGGCTGGACATCACCGAAACCGGCGGCTATATGCGCCGCCGACGCTGGTTTTCCCGGCGGTGTGGGTGTGTAGCTCAGTTGGTAGAGCAGCTGACTCTTAATCAGCGGGTCCACAGTTCGATCCTGTGCACACCCACCATTCAGTCCTCGCTTTTTCAGCTTTCAACCAAGGCGCGGCAAAATCGCGTCGAGATTTTGTCGAAGACGCCTTCGCGCTGTTGGTGAAGCCGAGCAGCGCGTCCGTTTCAGCCCATTCGCACCCCGATGTGACGACAATGGCCGTCGCGGTCGATCAAGCTAATCAGTCACACGGCGCCCAGCTAGCGCATTGATTGAATCAAATATTCCGATATACAAGCTGATTTCGGATATAGATTGCGTAGGCTGGCAAATCCATGAGTCGCAATTTCTTGATGATCGAACCGGAGGAGGGGATTGCTGTCCTCAAGGGGCTGGCCTCTTCGGCGCGCATCTCGATGCTGAAACTGCTGCACGAGAAGGGGCCGATGAATGTCAACGACATCGCCGCCGTGCTGTCGCTGCCGCAATCGACGGTCTCGACCAATATCCAGGTGCTCGAGGATGCCGGCCTGATCCGCACCGAGAACCAGAAGGCGAAGAAGGGCAGCCAGAAGATCTGCTATCCGACCGCCGAGGAAGTGCTCGTTGTCTTCAAGAGCGAGTATCGTGCGATCAAGAACGACTCTATCGAAGTGTCGATGCCGATTGGGCTTTACACCGGATTCGAGGTCACGGCGCCCTGCGGCCTTTGTTCGCCGGATGGCATCATCGGCCTGCTCGACGTGCCCAACACTTTCCTCGATCCGGACCGTATGAAGGCTGGACTGTTGTGGTTCACGCGCGGCTTTGTCGAATACCAGTTCCCCAACAATGCCAAGCTCGCCAATGCCGAGATCACCGAACTGGAACTGGCGGTAGAACTGTCTTCGGAGGTGCCCGGCACCAGCGCCGATTGGCCCTCCGATATCACGTTGACGATCAATGGCGTCGATGCCGGAACGTGGACGTCACCAGGCGATTTCGGCGACAAGCGCGGCGTCTTCACGCCCTCCTGGTGGAAGCTCAAAGGCTCGCAATATGGCAAGCTGAAGAACTGGCGAATTTCCACCGACGGCACCTATGTCGACGGTGTCAGGATATCCGAGACCAGCCTCGCCGACCTCGACCTCATGGGCCATCATTCAATCCGGGTCCGTATCGGCGTCAAGGACGATGCCAAGCGCCCCGGCGGGGTCAACATTTTCGGCAAGGGATTTGGAAATTACGACCAGGACATCCTGCTCAGAATCAAAACCGGATGATATCATCAAACCGGGTTTCAAAAATAACGCAGCGATTTCAGCCTTTTGCTCTCTTTTCCAACCCAGGCCGCCTGTTAATTGTCAGACATTTGACGGTTTTCGCTTGACGAATGGATGCCGCTTCCTTTTGATATCGCACAAGGTGATTTAAATCATCATTTTTGATATCGTTGGAGGAAATGCATGAAGGCGGCCGTTACGGCGCATCCGCGTTATGTCGTCTCGAAAATCGATCCGAGGCTCTATGGATCCTTCATCGAGCACCTTGGGCGGGCGGTTTACACCGGTATCTATGAGCCTGGCCACGCGACGGCGGATGCCAATGGCATGCGTCAGGACGTCATCGATCTCGTCAGGGAACTCAATGTTCCGATCGTCCGCTATCCGGGCGGCAATTTCGTGTCCGCTTACAATTGGGAGGACGGCGTCGGCCCCAAGGAGGCGCGCCCGGTGCGCCTCGACCTGGCCTGGCACACGTCGGAAAGCAACGAAGTCGGCCTGCATGAATTTGCCGACTGGTGCGCCTCGGCCAACACCGAGATGATGCTTGCGGTCAATCTCGGCTCACGCGGCCTCGATGAAGCCCGCAACTTTTTGGAATACACCAATCATCCCGGCGGCAGCGAGTGGAGCGACAAGCGCATCGCCAACGGCCGCAAGGAGCCCTTCGACGTCAAGCTCTGGTGTCTTGGCAACGAAATGGACGGCCCCTGGCAGATCGGCCACAAGACCGCCGACGAGTATGGCCGCCTGGCCCACGAGACCGCCAAGGCGATGCGCGCCTTCTCCAAATCGCTCGAACTCGTGGTCTGCGGCTCTTCAAACGCCAAGATGCCGACCTATCCGGAATGGGAAGCGACCGTTCTCGACCACACCTACAACGAGGTGGATTACATCTCGCTGCATATGTATTTCGACAACGAAGCCAATGACGCGCCGAACTATCTCGCCATGAGCAAGAAGCTCGACGACTACATCGTCTCGGTCGCCGGCGTCATCGACTATATCAAGGCCAAGAAGCGCTCCAAGAAGCAGGTCTACATCTCGTTCGACGAATGGAACGTCTGGTACCATTCCAAGGAGCAGGACAAGAATATCCTTGGCGGCAATGACGGCTGGCCCTTCGCGCCGCCGTTGCTCGAAGACATCTACAATTTCGAGGACGTGCTGCAGGTCGGCTTGATCCTCAACACCTTCATTCGTCGCTCCGACGTGGTCAAGATCGCGTGCCTGGCACAACTGGTCAACGTCATCGCGCCGATCATGACTGTTCCCAACGGCCCGGCATGGCGCCAGACGATCTTCTATCCATATCTGTTTGCCTCGCTTCACGGCCGCGGCAATGCGCTGGATCTCAAGGTGGAAAGCCCGACCTACAAATCCACCGTCGCGGGTGATGTTTCCTATGTCGACGTCGCCGGCGTGCATGACACGGAAACCGGACATGTCACCTTCTTTGCCATCAACCGCCATTCGAGTGAGGAAATGGAAACCGTGATCGACATCACCGGTTTCGGGGCGGCTGACATCGTTGACCATCAGCTGATGGCGCACGCGGATCTGAAAGCCGTCAACTCGGCGCAGAACCCCGGCAATGTCGCGCCCAGGAAGGGGACTGGCGCCTCGATAGCGGGCAGCAAGCTGAGCCTGTCGCTACCGGCCTATTCTTACCAGATGATCCGCCTGAAGCTCTGACTTCAGGCGCCATCGTCGTGCATGCGCTGAGGAGGAGCGTCGACGTGACGGCCCACATCGAAATCAGGAACGTGAGCAAGCATTTCGGCGCCATGACGGTGCTGGACGACTTGTCGCTCTCCATCGAGGCACGCGAATTCATCGTCTTTCTCGGACCGTCCGGCTGCGGGAAATCGACGCTTCTGCGAATGATCGCGGGCCTCGAAACGGTCGATAGCGGCGAGATTGCCATTAACAACGAACGTATCGATCACCTGCCGCCGGGCAAGCGCGGCATTGCCATGGTGTTCCAGTCCTACGCGCTTTATCCGCATATGAGCGTGCGCGACAACATGGCATTCGGGCTTGAGAATATCGGCATGTCGCGCGGGGTCATCGACGAGCGGATCAACGAGGCCGCCCGCATCCTCGAAATGGCGCACTTGCTCGAGCGCAAGCCGGGTCAGCTCTCGGGCGGCCAGCGCCAGCGCGTCGCCATCGGCCGTGCGATCGTCAAGGAGCCGAAGGCCTTCCTGTTCGACGAGCCGCTTTCCAATCTCGATGCGGCCTTGCGGACCCGTACCCGCATCGAGCTTGCCCAGCTCCACCAGCGCCTGCAATCGACGATGATCTTCGTCACCCACGATCAGGTCGAGGCGATGACGCTCGCCGACCGCATCGTCGTCATGAACAATCGCAAGATCGAGCAGATCGGCTCCCCCATGGAGATCTACGAACGCCCCGCGACCAAATTCGTCGCCGGCTTCGTCGGCGCACCCGCGATGAATTTCGTCGAGGTGAAGCTCGACAGATCGAACGGGAATGCCACGGCCAGGTTTGAGGACGGTATGTCGGTTCAGACCGAGATCGCCTCCGACCAGTTGAGCGATGACAAGTACACTTTCGGCATCCGTTCGGAAGACGTCCGCATCGTTCCCGCTGGACAGGGCAATGCCGACGGCATGGTGGATGTGATCGAGCGGCTCGGCGAACGCACCTTGGTCTACGCTCGGCTGGGCGATGGCCAGCAGATTGTCGGCTCGGATGTCGGCAATAGCCGCGTTGCGGTTGGTCACAAGGTCGGGCTCGCCTTCGACGGCCGGAAATCGCATCTGTTCAATCAGGCCGGCCGCGCCTGGCACGCGAGGGAGGCCTGATATGGATGACCGGTCGACGATGCCGCAGCCCGCGACTTCGGCCGCGCGCATCAGGACCCCAAGCGTCGATATCTACGCGCCGCAATGGCGAAACTTCATTTTCGTTGCGCCATTCCTGTTCTTCTTCACGACGCTGCTGCTCGTCCCGCTGCTCTGGGGAATGTGGCTGAGTTTCCATAAGGCCGACACTTTCTCGTCCGGAAACTTTGTCGGTCTCGGCAACTATATCAGGCTGTTTCACGACAAGGTGTTCCTGCAGTCGGTCTGGAACACCTTCTACTTCGTGCTTCTGACGGTGCCCTCGCTGGCGTTGATCGGTCTCTTTCTCGCGCTTTGCCTCAACCGCCGCACGCGCACTGCCGCCGTGCTGCGGACACTGTTCTTCTCTTCCTCGGTGCTGTCGGTCACAATCGTCACACTGATCTGGCGCATCGTGTTCATCCCGAATGTCGGCCTTTTGTCGACGATCTACGGATGGTTCGGCGCAACCGCCCCGGCTTTCATTTCGGATCCCAGCCTCGCGATGATCGGCATCGCCATCGCCACCATCTGGTGGTGCATCGGGCTGCCGATGATGCTTTTTCTCTCGGCCCTCCAGCAGATTCCGCAGGACATTTACGAAGCGGCCGCCCTGGACAATGCCAATCGCTGGCAGACATTGCGCTCGATCACGCTGCCGTCGATCAAACGCACCTTCATCCTGGTGGTCATCGTCCAGATCGTGCTGCAGTTCCAGCTGTTCGGCCAGGCCTGGCTGATGACACGCGGCGGTCCGAACAACCTGACCAAACCGGTCGTGCTCTACATTTATGACACCGCATTCCGTCGCTGGGATCTGGGCATGGGCGCCGCGGCATCGGAGATCCTGTTCATCCTCATCCTGATAGCGGCCATGGCCCAATACCTCGTCACACGCAACAAGGCGGATCTGACATGAGGGCTCCAGCGATTTCCATCAGGGGACGCGCCTTTGGCGACCGCGTGCTGCTGGCTCTGGTCATCCTGCTCTCCATCGTCATGGTCGCGCCGGTTCTGTGGGTCATCGGCCTGTCGCTCAAGGAAAATGCCGAGCTGATGGCAAATCCGAATTCGGTGTTTCAGGCGCCTTATACGCTCAAGAACTACATCAACACCGTCGGCACATCGTCAGTATTCGTCTGGGTGCTCAACAGCATCATAGTCTCGGGCGGATTGACGCTCGGAACGCTGATCCTGTCGTCGCTCGCCGGCTACGGCTTCGCGCGGCTGAACTTCCCCGGCCGAAACGTCCTGTTCGTGATCGTGCTCTTCGGCCTGGCGGTTCCGGAACAGGCCGTGCTTGTGGCCCGCCATCAGATCTTCAGCATGCTGAACTTCCACAACAGCTATCACGGGCTCATTCTCCCGGGCCTGTCGGCCTCGTTTGGCGTCTTCCTGATGACCCAGTATTTCAAGGCCATCCCGAAAGAGCTGGACGAAGCCGCCCTGCTGGACAACGCCAGCCGGTTCAGGATTTTCTGGAAGGTGCTTCTGCCGCTCACGGTGCCCGCTCAGGCAACCCTCGGCATCTTCACCTTCCTCGGCGCGTGGAACGACTACTTGTGGCCGCTGATCTCGGCAACCAAGAAGGATATGTACACGCTGACGGTCGGAATAGCCTCGACACAGACCAATTTCGCGCAGTCCGAAGGCATCGGCTTCCTGATGGCGCAGGCGGTGTTCGCCGGCGCGCCAATCCTGATCGTCTACCTGTTCTTCCAGAAATACATCGTCACGGCCGTCTCCGGCGCCGCGGTGCGATAGCGAAAATTGCCTGGCGGCAGGGATGGGGCCGCAGCGATGGAATGCACGAAGCCAATCCAAGGTGGAATGGCGGAAACTCAGTAGGAGGAGCTGACATGAAAACAAAGAGAGTCCTGCTTGCGGCAGTCTCTGCAGGTGTAATGGCGTTGGCCAGTCCGGCCTTCGCCGCGACCGAACTGACCTTGCAGCGCTTTTTCGGTGCCTGCGATGCCGATTTCGGCAGCAACACCGACGTCGCCAAGGCCGTTGGCGAATGCGGCATCATCACCTCGCTGATCAACAAGTTCAACGCCGACAATCCCGATGTGCACGTCAACGTCACCACCGTGGAATGGCCTGGCTATGACCAACTGACCGCGCAGTTTGCGTCGGGCGATGCTCCCGACATCGTCACGATTCATGAATCCGCGCTTTCGGACTACCAGTCCAAGGGGCTGTTGATGCCGCTTGACGATCTCTTGAAGTCAGTCGGCATCACACCCGACGCATTCACGGACGCGGCGCGCAACGGCGCCACCAAGGACGGCAAGATCTACGGCCTGCCGATTGACAGCTGGACAATGCTCTATCACATCAACATGGATCTCTTCAAACAGGCTGGCCTCGTCAATGCCGACGGCACGCCGATCCTTCCGAAGTCGCCCGAGGAACTGCTCGCCCAGGCCGAGCAGTTCAAGCAGAAGACCGGAAAACCTTACTTCGTCCAGAACCTGGCCAACGAGACCGCACTCTACACGCGCAACCTCTACACCTATCTCTTCCAGCAGGATTCCGACTTCTTTGCCGATCCGAAGCATGTGAAGCTGAACACGCCGGAAGCCAAGAAGGTCGTTGAGATGTACAAGGCGATCTTCGACAAGGGCTACACGACCAAGGACCTCGACTACGGCGGCGCGATCAATGCCTTCCTTGCCGGTGAAGGCGGCGTGCAGCTCAACGGCACGTGGGTTGTGGGTGACAACAACGCCCAGTCCGAGACCAAAGGCACGGCCCTCAACAAGGGCGGCTACGCGGTTTATCCGTATCCGCAGCTGTTTGCCGGCGCCCATGCGCAATATGCCGACGGCCACACCTGGGCGGTCTCGCAGAAGGACCGCACACCAGAACAGACCGCGGCCATCAGCAAGTTCCTGAAGTTCTTCGCAGACAACGACTTCGATTGGTCGCGGACCGGTCACCTGCCGGCATACAAAGCCATCATCGGTTCGGACGCTTTCAAGGCACTGCCACATCGCAATACGATCGCCGCGGTCGCCGATCTCGGCAGACCGCTGCCGTCCGCGGTACAGCGCCAATTTGCGATCCAGGACATTATCGGCGAAGAGATGAGCGCTGCAATCACTGGGCAAAAGGACGTCGATGCCGCGCTTGCCGACATGGAAAGCCGCGTCAACGAATTGCTCGCCAACCTTTGACCACAGGTTTATCGAGAACTCTCCGATGCCCCGCGGCTGGAAACAGTCGTGGGGTATTTCTCGGCCAATGGAAGCCGTGTCGCGATTCCAAGTGACCAAACGTCGCCTGGGGTTCGCTCCAGGCTGCCAGCGCCACCAAAATCGTCTCTATTGCGCCGTCTTGCCGAGGCTTGCCTTGAACTCGACCTTCATCGTGATCTGGCCGCTCACCGTGAGCTGTGATGCGCCGTAGCCGCCAAGGTTGTGGTCTCGCGCATTGAGATTGGTCGTCATGCCGGAAATCTCGCACGTGTTGGCGACGGTCTCGAGCACGATGGCGCAAGATGACGTTATTTCGACGTCTCAACAGTGTTGAAATTTCGATCGATTTTTATTTCTCCGAGACACCGGCCTCGGCGAAGCTTGCCATCTTCGCATGGCACTCCAGCGCCGAGCGCACGATGTTGACGGCAAGACAGGCGCCTGAGCCTTCGCCGAGCCGCATGCCGAGATCGAACAGCGGCGGCAGGCCAAGTGCTTCGAGCAGTCGGCGGTGGCCGGCCTCGGCCGAGACATGGGCGGCAATGGTGTGGGCAAGCCCGCTTGGATGCAGCCTTGCCAGCGGCGCCACTGCGGCGGTGCAGACGAAGCCGTCGAGCAGCACCGGCGCGTTGTTGCGACGCGCGGCGAGCGTGGCGCCGAAGATGGCGGCGAGTTCGCGGCCGCCAAGCACAGCCGCGATCTTCAGCGGATCGGAAAGCGAATCGGCATGGCGCTTGAGGCCCGCCTCGATGGCGACGACCTTGCGCTTCAGGCCGGCATCGTCGACGCCGGTGCCGCGTCCCGTCCATTTTTCAGCGCCGCCGCCAAAGAGGGCGGTGGAGATCGCCGCCGCGGGCGTCGTGTTGCCGATGCCCATCTCGCCGAAGCAGACGAGGTCGAGGTCGGTGGTCACGGCATCATAGCCGGCTGAGACGGCGGCCAGGAAAGCCTTCTCGTCCATCGCCGGCACCTGCGTGAAATCGCCGGTCGGATGGTCCAGATCGAGCGGGATGACGTCGAGCCCGGCGCCGGCAATGCGGGCAAGCTGGTTGATCGCGGCTCCGCCGCCGGCGAAGTTCGCCACCATCTGGACGGTGACTTCGGATGGGTAGGCCGACACGCCCTGCGCCGTTACCCCGTGATTGCCGGCAAAGACGAAGACTTTCACGGCGTCGAGCTTCGGCATGTCTTGGCCCTGCCAGCGCGCCAGCCAGGCGGCGATCGTTTCGAGCCGGCCGAGGCTGCCCGGCGGCTTGGTCAGCGTATCCTGCCGGCGGGCGACGGCCGCGGCGGCGGCGTCGTTGCCGGCCGGAAGATCGAGGCAGGCGGCGCGAAGGTCTTCGAACGATTTGAAGGACATGGGGGCAAGGTCTCCGAAAGGGAATCAGGAAAGGCAGACGGAAGCGACAAGCAGCACCGCGATCTCGCCGAGCTGCTGCAGCGCGCCGATCGTGTCGCCGGTCTGGCCGCCGATCTGGCTGAGGCAAAGCGCGCGGAAGGCGGCAAAGAGCAGGCCGAGCAGGATGAGCGCGGCGATCGCGCCTCCGAGCCCAAGCGCCAGCAGCGCCACCGTGCCGAGCGCCGCGCCGACAATGGCGGTCTCGGCGGTGACGGTTCCAGCGCCCGCCGACAGGCCGTCGCCGCGGGCCGGCGGCAGAAGATGCATGAAGGCGCCGAACAGGCCGCGCGAGGCCGCATGCGCGGCCAGCAGCGCCAGGAAGACGTGGCCGGGACCGCTGAGCTCTGACAGCGCGCTCCAGCGGATGAGCAGCGAGGCGCCGACCGCCGCGGCGCCATAGGCGCCGATGCGGCTGTCGCGCATGATCTCCAGTTTCCTGTCGCGCGTCCTGCCGCCGCCGAAGCCGTCGGCGATGTCGGAAAGCCCGTCTTCATGCAGGCAGCCGGTAACAAGCATCGTCGCGGCGAGCGCCAGCGCCGAGGCCGGTCCGAGGCCGAGGCCGAGGACGACGGCGATGGCGTAGACGAGCGCGCCGATGATCGCCACGGCGAGGCCGGCAAAGGGGGCCGCCCAGATCGCGTCGGCAAGGCTGCGGCCGCCGAAGTCGGTCGACGGCAGCCTGAGCCTGGTGAAGAAGACGAGGCTGAGGCCGATATCGTCAAGCACTTGCCGGGGTGCCGAAGGGCCGCTCATGCGCCCCTCGCGATGGCATGGAAGAAGGTGCCGCTGACATGGCCGCGCCGGTAGCCGGAGGCGCCAAGCGGATTGCCCTGGCCATCGGCAAGATCGGCCAGCGGCTCGTCATTGCCGGCAGCCGTCATCTGCGCATAGTGGAATTCGTGACCGCGGATCAACGTTCCTTCGGCCCCCAATGGGCAGGCGGCACGCAGCCGCGCCTCGCGGTAGCCGAGGTTCATCTTGCGCTTGGCGAAGCTGGTCGAATGTCCGAGCAGACCCAGCATGCGGTGGCTTGCCCCATCCGCATCCTCCAGCACTTCGCCCAGCACCATGAAGCCGCCGCATTCGCCATGAACCGGCTTCATCGTCGCAAAGCGCGCCATTCCCTTCTGAAAATTGCCGGCGGCCGCAAGCTTGCCGGCATGGAGTTCGGGATAGCCGCCTGGAAGCCAGCAGACATCGCAGTCCTCACGTGGCGCCTCGTCGGCAAGCGGCGAGAAAGGCACGATCTCGGCGCCGGCCTTGCGCCAATGCGTGGCGACATGCGGATAGAGGAAGGTGAAGGCGGCGTCCTCGGCCAGCGCGACGCGCTGCCCGGGCGGCCGCAAGGCATCGCCGAAGTCGCCAGCCGCCGGTTCCAGCGGCGTCGCCAGCGCCAGGATGGCGTCGATGTCGAGCGATTTCTCGACCATGTCGGCCAGCCGGTCGAGATGCGCCATCAGGTTCTCGTATTCGCCGGCTTGCACCAGGCCGAGATGCCGCTCCGGCAGGTTGAGCGTCGGATCGCGCAGTATGGCGCCGACCACCGGCAAGCCGATCGCCTCGATGGCGTCGCCCGACAGTTTTCGATGGCGCTCGCTGCCAAGCCTGTTGAGCACGACGCCGGCCATGCGCACGTCCGGATCGTAAGTGGCAAAGCCCTTGGCGACGGCGGCGGCGGTGGTCGACTGCCCGGAAACGTCGAGCACCAGGAGAACCGGCAGGCCGTAGAGCCGGGCGAGGTCGGCGGCCGAGCCCGAACGGCCTTGCGGCGCGGGGATGCCGTCGAACAGCCCCATCGCGCTTTCGAGGATGACGTAGTCCGCATCGTCCGCGGCCTGGCCGGCCAGCGCATTGAGCAGGGAAGGCGACATTGCCCAGCTGTCGAGATTGACGCCGGAGAGGCCCGTGGCAGCCGTGTGGAAGCCCGGGTCGATATAGTCCGGTCCGGACTTCGCGCCGCGCACCTTCAGTCCGCGCCGGGCCAGCGCGCGCAACAGGCCGATGGTGACGCTGGTCTTGCCCGAGCCGGAGCGCGGCGCCCCGACGATGATCGCGCGCGCCGTCATGGTTCGCCCAACAATGTCTTGCGCATGGCGACGATGCCGCCGACGACGATCAGCGCCGGCGAAGCGAGCCCGGCGGCCGCGGCCTCCTCGGCGATTGTTGCAAGCGTGGCGACGACAATCCGCTCCTGCGGGGTGGTCGCCGCGACGATGACGGCGGCGGGGGTCGATGGCGCGAGGCCGCCCTTGAGCAGGGCAGCAGCGATCAGCGGCAGGTTGGCCATGCCCATGTAGACCACGACTGGCTGTCCAGTGCGGGCGATCGCGGCCCAGTCGATGTCGTCCTCGGTGCCTGCCGCATGGCCGGTGGCAAGGATGACGGCCTTGTTGATGCCGCGCATCGTGGCGGGAATGCCGGTTGCGGCCAATGCGCTGAGACCGGAGGTGAGGCCGGAGAGCACTCGAAATGGAATGCCTTCCCGCGCGAGTGCCAACGCTTCCTCGCCGCCGCGGCCGAAAATATAGGGGTCACCGCCCTTGAGGCGCACGACACGGCGGCCCTCGCGCGCCAGCCGCACCAGCAGGGCGTTGATGTCGTCCTGCTTCATCGAGGGCTGGCCGCCACGTTTTCCGGCATAGAAGAGCTCGGCGCCTTCAGCGACTGCCACGACATCCGGCGACACCAGCGCGTCATAGACCAGCGCATCGCACTGCCCGAGCGCCGCCAGCACTTCGAGCGTCAGGCAGCCGGGATCGCCGGGGCCGGCGCCGGCCAGCCAGACATGGCCGGGCTCAAGTTCGCGCGGCTTGAAGTTCAGCCGCGCCAGCGCCTGCGCCACCGTTGTCCGTGCGTTTGTATTGGCGCTGCCGTTCACAATCCGTCCCGTCCGCGAAAACGCCGCTGGTAGTGGGCGTCGTATAGTGAGCTTTCGCCGAAATCCTGCGCGGCGAGAGCGCTGCCGACGAAGATGATCGCCGTGCGCTCCATCGGGTTTTCCGCCAGCTGAGCTTCGATGGTGGCGAGTGTGCCGGTGAGAATCCGCTCGTCCGGCCAGGAAGCGCGGAAGACGACCGCGACCGGGCATTCCGCGCCGTAGAGCGGCGTGAGCTCAGCGACGATACGGTCGATGGCGTGGATGGCAAGGTGGATGGCAAGCGTGGCGCCAGTGCGGCCGAAGCCGGCCAGCGTCTCGCCTGGCGGCATCTTCGAGGCGCGGCCGGAAACACGCGTCAGCACCAGGCTTTGCGCGAGTTCGGGAATGGTGAGCTCACGGCGCAGCGCGGCCGCTGCCGCCGCGAAAGAGGGCACGCCGGGCGTCAGCGTGTAAGGGATGCCATGCTTTTCCAGGCGCCGGATCTGTTCGGCGACGGCGCTCCAAACAGAGAGGTCGCCGGAATGCAGGCGCGCGACATCCTGGCCGGCCTTGTGGGCGGCGACATATTCGGCCTCGATTTCATCGAGCGACATCGGCGCTGTGTCGACCAGCTTCGTGCCGGGCGCGCAGTGCTCGAGCAGTTCCGGCGCGACGATCGAGCCGGCATAAAGGCAGACCGGGCAGGACGCCAGCAGGCGGCTGCCGCGCAAGGTGATGAGGTCGGCCGCGCCCGGACCGGCGCCGATGAAGTGGACGGTCATGCGGCGCCTCCGCCGAGAGCGATGGCGCAGGTCACTGGACCGACAACGGTGCGGGCCCCAAGCAGTTTTGCATCCTTGCCGGCCGCGGCCAGCGCCGAAGCCTCCGAAACCGAAGGCGTGCCGGCACGTGCCTGCGACGCTTCGGACCGGCTGATCGTGCCGGACGCGACGGCCTGCAAAGCATCGTCGGAGATGACGAGCACCGGGAGGTCGAGGTCGCGACCGGCAAGGAAGATCGCCTGTTCGTCGCGCTTGATTTCACCGGTCGCCAGCGCCGAAAGCGCCGTCATGGCCAGCCCATGTGCTTCCAGCGCGGTCTCGATCGCGGCGCGCACGTCGCGCGCCGTCACACCCTTTCGGCTGCCGATCCCCGCGACCATCATGGCTTCACCCAGCTCCATTGCATCACCGGCATCGCCGGCCGCCACGCCTGCATGGAACCGACTGGTGCTGCGCGCGAAAGCGCGATGCGGGTGAGATCGCCACCCCGCCTGTTGTGCTGGCCGAGCAGCAGTGTCTCCATCTCCAGCGTCACCGCATTGGCGACCAGCCGGCCACCGGGGCGGAGCGCCTTGATCGCTTTCTCCAGCACGCCGGCATCGCTGCCGCCGCCGCCGATGAAGATGGCATCCGGCGTCGCCAGCCTGGCGAACGTCTTGGGCGCGGCGCCTTCGACCACGACAAGGCCGGGCACGCCGCAATGCGCGGCGTTGCGGGCGATGCGGGCGGCGCGTTCGCCGTTGGCCTCGATGGCGATGGCGCGCAGCGAGGAATGAGCCAGCATCCACTCGATGCCGATCGAGCCGGAGCCTGCGCCGACGTCCCACAGCAACTCGCCGCGCCTTGGCGCCAGCGCCGACAGCGTCATGGCGCGGATCTCGCGCTTGGTGATCTGCCCGTCATGCTCGAACAGGTGGTCGGCAAGGCCGACGGTCAGGGGCAGGACGCGCGCATCCGGCGTCGCTTCAATTTCCAGCGCCAGCACGTTGAGCGGGTTGATGTTTTTGAGGCTGAAGGCATCGGCGCGGGCGGTGCGACTCGCCTCATCCGCACCGCCGAGTGCTTCCAGGACCGTCAACCGCGAAGGGCCGAAGCCGAGTTCGTCGAGCAGCGCGGCGATGGCCGCCGGTGCGTCGGCGTCCGACGTCAGGGCAAGGATACGCGCACAGGGGTGCAGCAGGGGCCGGACCAGATCGATCGAATGGCCATGCAGCGAGATGGTCTCGACATCCTGCAGCGCCCAGCCCAGGCGCGATGCCGCCAGCGAAAGCGACGATGGCGCCGGCAGGACGAGCATCGCATCCGGCTTCACCTTGCGCGCCAGCGTAACGCCGACGCCATGGAAGAACGGGTCGCCGGAAGCCAGCACGCAGACATTTTTACCCGCAAGCGCCAGCACATCGCGCATTTCGGCGTCGAACGGCGTCGACCACTGGCGCGCTTCACCGTTGGCCAGAGATGAGACAAGGGCGAGGTGGCGCTTGCCGCCGAACACGACTTCGGCTTGCGCGATCCTGCGCTTGGCCTCGTCGCCGAGACCCGCTACACCGTCCTCGCCGATGCCGACCACCGTTAGCCATTTCTGGGTGAGCTTGGCGGCACGCGGATCCTTAGCAGGCATGATGACCCATCGTATTTTGATCCTCGGCGGCACGACGGAAGCCCGGCAACTGGCGGGAAAGCTCGCCGGTCGCAAGGATTTCTCGGTCACGCTGTCGCTGGCCGGCCGCACCGAAAGCCCGGTCGCGCAAGGCGTGCCAGTGCGTGTCGGCGGCTTTGGCGGCGCGGAAGGGCTGGCTGCCCATCTTCGCGCGGAGCAGGTCGATCTGCTGATCGACGCCACGCATCCATACGCCGCCCGTATTTCGGCCAACGCCGCCGAAGCGGCGCGGCAATCCGGCGTGCCGATCCTCGCGCTGCGGCGCCCCGGCTGGGAACCTGTCGCGGGCGATCGTTGGACGCTGGTCGACAATGTCACGGAGGCGGCAAGTGCTCTCGGCACGGCGCCGCGCCGGGTTTTCCTGGCGATCGGCCGCCAGGAAGCCGGCGGCTTCGAGGCTGCTCCACAGCACCGCTACCTGATCCGCAGCGTCGATCCGGTCGAGCCGAAGCTCGCGATGCCGGATGCTCTCTATCTGCTGGCACGCGGACCGTTTCCGGAAGCGGATGAACGGGCGCTGCTCGAAAAGCATGGTATTGACGCCATCGTTTCGAAAAACAGCGGCGGCGAAGCGACCTACGGCAAGATCGCCGCGGCACGGGCGCTCTGCGTCGAAGTTGTCATGATCCGCCGCCCGACCTTGCCGGACGTTCCCTCGGCTGAAACCGTCGATGCGCTGGCGGCAAAAGTCGATCATCTTTTCGACCCCGTTGCCGAACGCGGCGTGTAGACCAGCGTGGGTTTTTCGCCGCGCTTGATGATGCGGGTCTCGGGCGAGCCGATGATGATGCAAGTCGCCATGTCGGCCTTTTCCGCATCGGCGTCCGCCAGCAGAAAAACCTCGATGCGCTCGTCGGCCCGGCCGGCGGCGCGGCCGAAGATCACCGGCGTGGTGCCGGGCAGGATCGCCTTCAGGCATTCGAAGGCGCGGCCAAGCTGCCAAGGGCGGGCCTTGCTGATCGGGTTATAAAGCGCAATGACGAAGCCGGCGCCGGCCGCCGCCAGCAGGCGCAGTTCGATCAGTTCCCAGGGCTTCAGATTGTCCGAAAGCGAGATGGCGCAGAAATCATGGCCGAGCGGCGCGCCGATGCGGGCGGCGACGGCCAGCATGGCGGTAACGCCGGGAACGACCGAGAGCTCGACAGCTCGCCACTCGGGAGGCCCGGCTTCGATCGCCTCGCAGACGGCCGCGGCCATGGCGAAGACGCCGGGATCGCCGCCGGAAACGACAGCGACGCTGTGGCCCTCGGCCGCCTTGGCCAGCGCCTCGTTGGAGCGGGCGAGCTCCTCGCGGTTGTCGGAAGCGATGCGGGTCTGGTCAGGCCGCAGATCCAGCCGATCGAGATAGGGCTTGTAGCCATAGAAGAAGGAGGCTTCGGCCACTGCCTGGCTTGCCTGCGGCGTGACCTGGTCGGCATTGCCGGGGCCAAGGCCGATGACGGTGAGGCGGCCGCTCATGGCTTTGCTCCGGCTCCGGGACGGGCCGACCAGCCGGCAACCAGCACGATGGCGAAATAGGGGGCCTTGTCGTCCGGCTTTTCGGCCAGCCGCATCGAGACGCTGCCCGGCATGGTGCCGCGCTCGACATAGACGGCCTTCGCCAGCTTGCCGGTCGCTTCCAGCGCGCGGCGGATCTTCGGCAAGTTGCGGCCGACTTTCATGATGACGGCGGCATCGGTGTCGGCCAGCCGACGGGTCAGCTCGAATTCGCTCATCGTGCCAGGCAGCACGGTCAGCACATCGTCGCCCTGGACGATCGGCAGGCCGGTCGCCGACCAGCAGCCGGACATGGCGGTGATGCCGGGGATGACCTCGGTCGGGAAGCGGTGCGCCAGGCGCACATGCAGGTGCATGTAGGAGCCGTAGAAGAGCGGATCGCCCTCCGACAGCACCGCCACCATCCTGCCGGCGGTCAGGTGCCCGGCAACGTGTTCGGCGGACTGCTCGTAGAAATCGGTGATCTGCGAGCGGTAGTCGTCGTGATCCTTGTCGATCTCCGTCGTTACCGGATAGAGCAGCGGCAGCTCGATCATGTCCGGCCGGAAGCGTGCCTCGACGATGGCGCGCGCATTGCTGTTGTTGCCGCGCTTGGCGAAATAGGCGACCACATCGGCCTCGGCCAGCGCACGCGCCGCCTTCAGCGTCAAAAGCTCCGGATCGCCGGGGCCGGTGCCGACGCCGACAAGGCGTCCCTTTGAAAGCGCGTTCACAGGCCCGGCCTGGCCAATGAATTGAGCGCGGCGGCGGTCATGGCGCTGCCGCCCAGCCTGCCGCGCACGATGGCATAGGGCACGCCGTAGGAATTCTCGGCCAGCGCATCCTTGGATTCGGCAGCGCCGACGAAGCCGACCGGCATGCCGATGATCGCGGCCGGCCTCGGTGCGCCGTCGCGCAGCTTTTCCAGAAGGTAGAACAGCGCGGTCGGCGCGTTGCCGATGGCGACGACCGACCCGGCCATGCGCTCGCCCCACAGGTCGATCGCGGCCGCCGAGCGCGTGTTGCCGATTGCCTTGGCGATTTCGGCAGTACGCGGATCGCGCAACGTGCAGACCACCTCATTGCCGGCCGGCAGGCGGGCGCGGGTGACGCCGTGGGCGACCATCTCCGCATCGCAGAAGATCGGCGCGCCGGCAGCAAGGGCCGCGCGGGCAGCATCGACGAAGCCGTTCGAGAAAACGAAATGGCTGGCGGCTTCGACCTGGCCGCAGGCATGGATCATGCGGATTGCGACATCCGCTTCCGCCTCAGAGAAGCGCACGAGGTCCGCCTCGGCGCGGATGATGGCGAAAGAGCGCTCGTAGATCGCCGTCCCGTCATGGATATAGTCGTAGGCGGCCATTCTTTAGTTCCGTCGATAGAGTTCGGCGATGCCGGCCGCGCCAAGCCTTGCCAGGCAGGCGGCGGCAGTCTCGCCAGGATGTCGTGCGTTTTGGAGCGCCGCCGCAATGGCGGCGACCCCGCGCGCGGCGTCATAGCCCGGCCTGTATCCCGCAGGAAGGGCCTTTGCCGTCCCGTCCACGACAAGTCCGGCTCCGTTTTCGTCGCCGACCAGAGTGAGTGCGGCCGCGCCGGGATGCGCGCAGCCCTTGGCGCAGCCGGAAATGTGGAGGGTTAGCGAGGGATCGAGGAGGTCGGCGCTTTCGGCTGCGATTTTCTCGGCGATGGCGCGGGTGGCGATGCGGCCGGAAGCGCAGGCCGACGTGCCGGGGCAGGCGGCGATGCGGGTGCGGGGGTCGCTGGGGGAGGTGACGAAGCCGAGGAGGGCGGCGGAGGATTGCAGCGGGGAGCAGGCGGTTTGGGAGAGGCCGAGGAAAAGCAAGGCGCGGCCGGGGGCGAGGCGGATTTCGGTGGCGCCGAGTTCCGAGGCCTGTTTGGCAAGGTCGACAAGGGTCTGCGCCGGCATGCTTCCGAAGGGCAGGGCGATGCCGAGGGCGTGGCTGTTGTTCAGGTTTAAGAGGCCGATCGGCGAGCGGGGGCGCTCCACGGCGCCCCCCTCTGTCCTGCCGGACATCTCCCCCACAAGTGGGGAGATTGGGCTGGCGCCGCCGGTTTCGCCAATCGCAGACGTCGAAACAAGGGAGTTCGCTGCTAAGAGGGAGCCGCCGGCGAAGCTGCTGATCTCCCCCCCTGTGGGGGAGATGTCCGGCAGGACAGAGGGGGGCGCGAAGGAATGCCGGCCTGCGAGAGACGTCCACTGACGATCCGACAAATCCCGTGTGTGCGCCCCGCGGCCTTTTTCGGCCACCATCCGCAGTGCCGCCACAGCGATGTCACGCGCGGCGTCCACATCGACAGTGGCGAGCGGCCTCGCACTGCGCACGTCGCCGGCAACCGACACGCTCCACTGGCGGCCCGCCTCAGCCCGCACCGCCTTCAGCCTCACGTCAGCCGTCACCGCGTCCATCGTCAGTTGCCCGCCGCCGTCGATAACCACCGACACCTTCGGCCCCAGCCTTGCCGTCAGCCCAGCCTCTTCAATCGCAGTTTGGATCCGCTCAGCCAGAGGGCGTGGATCGACAACTTCTTCCGGGTCAATCCCTGCCAACGGCCCGGTCTCGACGGGCACGCCGCTGCGCACCGCAATACCCAGCGCATCCACCTCAGCCGCCAGCAGCCGCGCGCTTTCCGCGGTCAGGCCGCGGATCTGCAGGCTGCCGCGCGCGGTCACTTCCACGATGCCGTTGCCGTGGCGCAGGGCGGATTCGACGAGTCCGACCAGCGACTTGGGCGAAAGTCCTCCAGCGACCGGATTGAGCCGGACGAGCAGCCCGTCTCCGGTCTGCATCGGAGCACCGAGGGCAGGGCAGGCGCCGCGTCGCGAAAACGCGTTCATGCCGCCACCCCGCTTGCCTGGGCCTCGGCGATCAAGGCTGCGAGATCGTCGTCTATCGAATTGCGCAGCGGATGCCAAAGGCCGCGCCGCCGCGCGTCGAGAAACCGCTCGGCGATGAATTTCGCAGCGGCGGGGTTCTCGCGCAGCAGGAAGGCGCGGATGTCCGGGTCGCCGACATAGGCGTCATGCACCGCCTCGATCAGCGCACCCGAAATGGCATGTGTGGTCTCCGCGAAACCAACGAGTCGATCGACCGTTTCGGCGAATTCCGAGGCGCCCCGCGGGCCGTGGCGCATCTGGCCGGCGATGAAGCGTGGATTGACCGCGCGGGCCCGCACCACGCGCGACACCGCTTCGCCGATCGAACGCGGCTTCGGCTTTTTGGGATCGGTCGTGTCAAGCACGATGACGTCGGCGTTGCGTCCAAGCGCGGCAAGGGCTGCCGAAAACCCGCCGATGAAGGCGACGTCGGCCGAGCCTTCGAGGATGTCGCGGCCGGGGTCGTCGCCGGTGTGGACGAGGAGATCGGCCTCGGCGATGCGGCCCTCGAAGGCGCCCGGTGCGGAGACCGCTTCGCCGTCGGCGCCGCCATAGGCGTGCGAGGTGGCGTCGAGATAGGCGCGGCCGATCTCCTCGCGCACGCGCCATTCGCCGCGCGACAGCAAATCCTCCACGCCGGCGCCGTAAGTGCCCGGCGAAGTGCCGAAAATGCGCGGCCCGACCTTGCCCGCGCGGGTCGCGGCGGCGAGGGGATTTTCGGAATCGTCCTCGTCGCGGCCGGCGACCGCGTTCGCGGCTGCGTCGATCAGCGCGATCTGGGTCGGGAACATGTCGCGGAACAGGCCGGAAATGCGCCAGGTAACATCGATGCGCGGGCGGCCGAGCGCTGCCGGCGGCAGCACCTCGATGCCGGTGACGCGGCCCGTCGCCGCATCCCACTGCGGCCGGCAACCCATCAGGGCAAGGCCTTGCGCAATTTCCTCGCCGCCGGTGCGCAGCGAGGCCGAGCCCCAAAGATCGATCACCAGCGAGCGCGGCCAGTCGCCATGGCTCTGCATGTAGTTGCGCACGACTTCCGCCGCCGCCGCCTGGCCTAGGTCATAGGCAGTGGGGGTCGGCATCGTGCGCGGATCGGAAGTGAAGAGGTTGCGGCCGGTGGGCAGCACGTCGGAGCGGCCGCGCGCCGGCGCGCCGGCGGGCCCTGCCTTGATGTGGCGGCCATCGAGCGCGGCGAGCAGGGCAGCCTTTTCGGCCTCGGCGCTTTGGCGGCGCAGCGGATCTGCTTCGTCTCCCGGCGCGCGGCCGTAGACGTGCAGCCCGTCCTTGACGGCGAAATCCTTGAGGTCGCAAAGCCAGGCATCGATGCGGCGCAGCGCCTCGTCGGGCGCGTCTGTGCCGGCGACGCCGGCCTCGCCGGCCAGACCCGACTGCCGCGCGCTTTCGACGATGAGCTTGGCCAAGCGGTCGCGGCGGCGGCGGTCGAGGCCGTCGGCCTGGGCATATTCATCCACCAGCCGTTCGAGCTTCTGTTGGTCCTCGTCGAGGCCGGCGCCGGTCAGCGGCGGCGGCAGATGGCCAAGGGTGACAGCCGAAATGCGGCGCTTGGCCTGCGCCGCCTCGCCGGGATTGGAAACGATGAAGGGGTAGATCACCGGCAGCGAGCCGGTGACGATCTCGGGGAAGCAGGCGCCGGAGAGCGCGACCGTCTTGCCAGGTAACCATTCCAGCGTGCCGTGCGCGCCGACATGGACGATGGCGTGAACGCCGAGAGATTTCCGCAACCAGAGGCCGAAGGCGATCAATGCGTGGCGCGGCGGCAGCGTCGGGTCGTGGTAATCGACGCGGCGATCGGCGGAGCGGCCGCGGTCGGGGGCGAGCGCCACAGTGACGTTGCCGAAGGTGACGGCGCGGATGCGGAAGCGGTTCTCGCGGCTTATCTGCGAAGGTCGGCGTTCATTGACGTGAGCTTCGTGATTGGCGTTGCCCCACGCTGCGGTGACAGCGTTGCGTGCGGCGTCTGGCAGTTCGGTCAAAAAGGCGAAGTAGTCCTCTACGGAGAGGTCAAGCCCACCCAGCTCCAGCGCATCCAGCAACGCGCGCGGGGATAGCGGAATCCCTTCAACCGCATAGCCCTGTCCCTTCAGGTCATGCAGCATCGCAAGCACGCTGGAGGGCACATCGAGGCCGACGGCATAGCCGGTCCGCCCGGGCGCGCTTGGATAATCGGGGAGCAGGATCGCCAGCTTGCGCCTGGCGCGCTCCGTCCCCTGCAGACGTATGAACGCCGCGACGCGGGCGGCGACCTGGGCGACGCGATCGGCTTCCGGCTGGTTGGCAAAGGCGCGGAAGGCCAGCGCCGGATCGGTCTCGACCTCGCCCTTGAAGGAGATCGCGCCGGCCAGGATACGGCCGTCGAGTTCCGGCAGCACGACATGCATGGCGAGATCGGCGGGCGCCAGACCGCGCTGGTTCTTCTCCCAGACCTCGCGCCGCGTCGTCGCGACGATGACCTGGAAGACCGGCACGCCGGCGCGGTCGAAGAGGGTTTCGGCGCCGGGCTCGGCGCCGGAAGCGAAGGCAGTGGCGGTAATGATTGCGGTGGGGTTCAGCGACGCGACGGCGTTCTCGACGAAGGCCAGCGACGTCGGGTCTTTGAGGCTTGAGACGAAGATCGGCACTGGCGCCATGCCCTGCGAGCGCAAGGCATCAACGAGCGCATCAATTGGCGCGACGTCGGCGGCGAGAACCATCGAGCGGTAGAAGAGGATGGGGATGACAGTTGCGACGTCTCCCTCCCCCTGGAGGGGAGGGTGGCCCGCAGGGCCGGGTGGGGTCGGTACGACTGGATGTGGCGTTTCTTTAGGTCGGCGCGCGTCGTGGGCGACCCCACCCCCGGCCTGCGGCCGGACCCTCCCCTCAAGGGGGAGGGAGACGACGCCGCGGCTTGGATCGTAATACCCAGCCTTTGGCACCGCCATCGGCTCAGCCGCCGTCACATCCGATCCAGCCAGCCCTGCCAGTCGCTGCATCAGCGCTGTCATATTCTGCGGGCCGCCCTCGCGGAAATAACCCAACAGCGCATCGAGCTCCTCGCGTGGCAGCGTGGAAGCTTCAATCAGGCGCAAATCCTCGTCATGGCTTTCGCCGGGCAGCAGCGCGAGCTTGATGCCGCGCTCGCGCGCGACCGCCGCGAGTTGGTCGCAGCCATAGCGCCACCATTCGTAACCGCCGAGGATGCGGACGAGGACCACCTTGGCATGGCGCGCGACGCTGTCGATCCACAGGTCCACCGACATCGGGTGGCGAAGGTCGCGAAGTGCTGCCAGCCGCATCGACGGCAGGCGCTCCGAGTCTGCCTTCCAGGCGGCGGCCAGTCCGGCCAGGTCGCTGTCGGTGAAGGACAGCGCCACGACATCCGCAGGCGTCTGCCTGAGGTCGATCGGCTCGGCGAGATCGTCGAGCGAAGCGGATGTCGTGGTGAGGATATGCATGGCTTGTCGTGTTGGCCTCAGCCGGCGAGGATACGCTCGATCGCCGGGCGATTCAGCCCCTTGAGGCCGATGACGACGAGCCGCGAGCGGCGGTCGTCCCCAGCCGTCCAGGCGCGATCGTAATAGTGATTGACGCGCGGGCCGACGGCCTGCAGCAAAAGCCGCATCGGCTTGCCGCCGACTTCGACGAAACCCTTGACGCGCAGCACGTTTTCCTGCTCGGCGGCAAGGGCGACGCGCTTTGCCAACTCATCGGGATTGGCAATCGACGTGATATCGATGACGAAGGAGTCGAAATCGTCATGCTCGTGGTCGAGCTCGCCGTCGTGATGGGTCTTGCGGTTCTCGATGTCGTCTTCGACGGCGAGGCCGAGGCCGAGCAGCACCGATGGATCGACCTTTCCGTGGACGGTCGGCACGACCTTGACCGCGCGCGCCACATGCTCGCCGATGACGGCGTTGGCGCGGGCGCAGCCGGCCGCATCCATCAGGTCCCTCTTCGACAGGATGATCAGGTCGGCGCAGGCGATCTGGTCCTCGAACACTTCCTCGACCGGATCGTCATGATCGAGCGAGTCGTCCGCGGCGCGTTGGGCCTGCAGCGCATCCATGTCGGAGGCAACGCGCCCGTCGGCTAGCGCCGGGCCGTCGACCACTGCAATGACACCGTCGACCGTGACGCGACTCCTTACAGTCGGCCATTGAAAAGCCTGGACGAGCGGTTTCGGCAAAGCGAGGCCGGAGGTCTCGATCAGGATGTGGTCGACCTTGGGGTTGAGCGACAGGATCTGGTCGAGCGCCGGCACGAAGTCGTCGGCGACCGTGCAGCAGATACAGCCATTGGCGAGCTCGACGATGTTTTCCTCGGGGCAGGTGTCGACGCCGCAGCCTTTGAGGATCTCGCCATCGATGCCGACATCACCGAACTCGTTGACGATGATCGCCAGCCGCTTGCCCTTGGCGTTTTCGAGCAGGTTGCGGATCAGCGTCGTCTTGCCGGCGCCGAGGAAGCCGGTGACGACGGTGCAGGGCACGCGGGAGAGATTGGCGGCTGGGGCGTTCATGGTCAGTCCTTCAGCATGTCGAGAGGTGGGATGCGGGCAACGAGGCCGCGCTTGAGGGAATCGGGCCGGCCGCGCCAGGGGATCAGACCGTCGGTCGAGGTGGCGAAAAGCTTTGCGCCGGCGACGAGATCGGCGCCGCTGGTGGTGTCCAGGTCGCCGAAGACGTAGCTCCAGCAGCCGTCGCGCAAAAGCGCCGCGCTCAGGCGGCGCTTGCAATTGCCGAGGCATTCGACGGTGCGGATGCGGATGTTTTCACCCGATGCGGCGCGGCGCGTGTCTTCGGCAAGGAGTGCGCCGGCGCGCGGATGGGGATCGGAGCCGGTTTCGTCACGGCAGGACGAGCAGACGATGAGGGTGACCTCCGCCAGCGCGTCGTCAGATCCGGACGAAACGTCCGCGATATTACTCGGAAAACTGCCGTTGCTGTCCAAAACCAGGGCTCCTTGCCCGGAAAACCCGCCGGGCGATCGGATACTTAAAGTCTCAGACGGCAGGTCTCCTGGCTCGCGGGTCATCGCCTCGGTGCCGCCTTCCCGGGGATTCCCAGTGGTTTTCGGCCAAGGCTCGTCGCTTACAGTTGCGGGGACAGCCGCGGATTTGGGATTTCCCGCACCGCATTCCCTCTTGGCTCCTCCCTTTGCCGGGAGAAGACCGTCTGCGGCGGATTTAGGCTTACGGCTATGCGCCTGTCAACGCGCGGCTACGACACCGCGATGTCGGCCAGCGCCGAACCGAGGTCGCCGGCCGGCGTCACTTCGATCGCCTCCAGGCCGAGCCAAGCCTGCATCTGCTTGAGCTCGTCAAAGAGCTGGGCTGCTGTCTCCGGCGGCGCGCCGGTCTCGGCATAGGCGGCATGGACGCGCAGCACGCTGGCCGGCCGGTCGGCCCTGAGATCGACGCGGGCGACGATCCGGTCGCCGAGCAGAAACGGCAGCACGTAGTAACCATACTGGCGCTTCTCGGCCGGCGTGTAGATCTCGATCCGGTAGCGGAAATCGAAGAGTTTCTCCGTTCGGGTGCGCTCGAAAACCACGGGATCGAAGGGGGCGAGCAGGGCGCGCGCCTCGATCCGGCGAGGAAAACGGGCATCCTTATGGAGATAGGCCGGCTTGTCCCAGCCTTCGACCTTCGCCGGCAGCAACTCGCCCGTTTCGACCAGTTCCTCGATGCGTTCCTTCGTGTCGCCCGGCGCCAGGCGGAAATAGTCGCGCAGGTCGCCATAGGTCGCGATGCCATGGGCGCGAGCGGAGATGCGCAGCAGTTCGCGATGCGCGTCCTCCACCGACGGCACCGGCAGATCGAGCACCGCCTGCGGCAAAACGCGCTCGGGCAAGTCGTAATAGCGTTCGAAGCCGCGCCGGTAGGCGGTCGTGATGCGCCCGGCCCAGAACAGCCATTCGAAAGCGTGCTTGGCCTCGCTCCAGCCCCACCAGCCCCCATTGCCCTTGTGGCCTTCGATATCGGAGGCGGCGATCGGCCCGCGTTCGGCTACCTCTTTATATATCTCGTCGATCATCGCCTTGCGCTCGCGGCCCCATTTGGCGAGACCGAGATACATCTCGTCGCCCTGCTCGGCGCGCTGCATGCGCCAGCGCATCAGGGGATAGGTCTCGACGGGCAGGAACGACGCCTCATGTGCCCAATATTCAAAGACGGTGCGCCTGCGGGTGACCGCGGCGTTATCGAGCAGTGTTAGCGGGTAGGGGCCGAGGCGCGAATAGAGCGGCATATAATGAGCGCGCACCACGGCGCTGACGGAATCGATCTGCAAGAGGCCAGTCCTCGAAAGCACGCGCGCAAGGTGACGGCGGTCGGGAATTCCTCCGGGGCGAGGGTCGTTGAATCCTTGCGCGCCCAGCGCGACGCGCCTGGCCATGGCGAGCGAGATTTTCTCCTTCATCAGGTGCCCTTGCCGTGATCGTTTGCTGGTTTTTAGCCGGTGTTTCCGATCATGCTAGCAGGCAAATGGCGGGAGATGTGTCAGGAGAGAAAAGTGGAGTAAAAAGTGAAGGAAATCAAACAGGAGCGGATCGGACCAGTTTCTTCCGATATGGCGTCCAGCGCCGCGATTTGAACAAGGTTTGACTTGCGTCACCGAAACCGCTGCGCTAACCCTCGCCGCGTTGCAGCATAGGCCCCCTAAAACGGTTCAGCGGTTAAACTGTCACGCTTCCGCATTAGAGTCCGTTGCTGTAATCAAAGTGAATGGCCCGCCGAAGGAAAGTCGCCGCATGAGCGCACTCCTAAGTTCCTACCTGCCTATCGTGCTGTTCATCGCCGTGGCGATGGTCGTCGGTCTGGCGCTTATCATCGCTCCGTTCCTGGTGGCCTATCGCAATCCCGATCCGGAAAAGCTTTCCGCCTATGAATGCGGGTTCAACTCGTTCGACGACGCCCGCATGAAGTTCGACATCCGCTTCTATCTGGTGTCGATCCTGTTCATCATCTTCGATCTCGAGGTCGCCTTCTTGTTTCCCTGGGCAGTGTCGTTCTCCAAGGTCGGCATGCTCGGCTTCTGGTCGATGATGGTGTTTTTGGCGGTGCTGACCATCGGCTTTGCCTACGAATGGAAAAAAGGAGCGCTGGAATGGGATTGAACGACAGTTCAGGCACCCTCGTCGCGCCGAAGCCCAAGGGCATCATCGACCCCAACACCGGCAGGCCGGTGGGGGAGGACGATCCCTTCTTCCTCGAAATCAACAATGAGCTGGCCGACAAGGGCTTTCTTGTCACCTCGACCGAGGCGCTGATCACCTGGGCGCGCAGCGGCTCGTTGATGTTCATGACCTTCGGCCTCGCTTGCTGCGCGGTCGAGATGATCCACACCTCGATGCCGCGCTATGACTCGGAGCGTTTCGGCGTCGCGCCGCGCGCGTCGCCGCGCCAGTCCGACATCATGATCGTCGCCGGCACGCTGACCAACAAGATGGCGCCGGCGCTGCGCAAGGTCTACGACCAGATGCCCGAGCCGCGCTACGTCATCTCGATGGGCTCCTGCGCCAATGGCGGCGGCTACTACCACTATTCCTATTCGGTGGTGCGCGGCTGCGACCGCGTTGTGCCGGTCGACATCTATGTGCCCGGCTGCCCGCCGAGCGCGGAAGCGCTGCTCTACGGCATTCTCCTTCTGCAGAAGAAGATCCGCCGCACCGGCACGATCGAACGGTGAGCCGATGACCCAGGCGTTGAACGAACTCTCCACCTATCTCGGCGAGAAGCTCTCCGGCCGCATCGGCGAAGCCGTGCTTGCCTATGGCGAACTAACGGTGTCCGTCGACCCCGGCAATCTGATCCAGGTGGCGACCTTCCTGCGCGACGATCCGCGCTGCCAGTTCATCTCGATCATCGACATCTGCGGCGCCGACTATCCTTCGCGCGCCAGGCGCTTCGACGTCGTTTACCACCTCCTGTCGCCGAGGCAGAACGTGCGCATCCGCCTCAAGGTCCAGGCCGACGAGGAGACGCTGGTGCCTTCGCTGACCGCCGTCTACCCCGGCGCCGACTGGTACGAGCGCGAGACCTACGACCTCTATGGGGTGCTTTTCTCCGGCCACCCGGATTTGCGCCGCATCCTCACCGATTACGGTTTCGAGGGGCACCCGCTGCGCAAGGATTTCCCGCTGACCGGCTTCGTCGAGGTTCGTTACGACGACGAGGCCAAGCGGGTCATCTACGAGCCGGTCGAGCTCAAGCAGGAATTCCGCAATTTCGATTTTCTTTCTCCTTGGGAAGGGACGGACTACGTCCTGCCCGGAGACGAAAAAGCCAAGACGAATTGAGGCGCCACAATGGCTGAAACCTCCGTCCGCAACTTCAACATCAACTTCGGTCCGCAGCATCCTGCGGCGCATGGCGTTTTGCGCCTGGTGCTGGAGCTGGACGGCGAGGTCGTCGACCGTGTCGATCCGCATATCGGCCTGCTTCATCGCGGCACCGAGAAGCTGATCGAGGCCAAGACCTACCTCCAGGCCGTGCCTTATCTCGACCGGCTCGACTATTGCGCGCCGATGAACCAGGAGCATGCCTTCGCGCTGGCCGCAGAGCGCCTGCTCGGCATCGAGGTGCCGAAGCGCGGCCAGTTGATCCGCGTGCTCTATTCCGAGATGGGCCGCATCATGTCGCACATCCTCAATGTGACGACGCAGGCCATGGACGTCGGCGCGCTGACCCCGCCGCTGTGGGGCTTCGTCGAGCGCGAAAAGCTGATGGTGTTCTACGAGCGCGCCAGCGGCTCGCGCATGCATGCGGCCTACTTCCGGCCGGGCGGCGTGCACCAGGACCTGCCGCAACAGCTGGTCGAGGATATCGGCAAGTGGATCGACCCGTTCCTGAAGTCGGTCGACGACCTCGATCGGTTGCTCACCGGCAACCGCATCTTCAAGCAGCGCAATGTCGACATCGGCACGGTGTCGCTGGCCGATGCCTGGGCCTGGGGTTTCTCCGGCGTGATGGTGCGCGGTTCGGGTGCTGCCTGGGACCTGCGCAAATCGCAGCCCTATGAATGCTACTCCGAGATGGATTTCGACATTCCGATCGGCAAGAACGGCGACTGCTACGACCGTTATCTCGTGCGCATGGAAGAAATGCGCCAGTCGGCCAAGATCATGCGCCAGTGCGTCGATCTCCTGCTCGGCAAGGAAAGCGCCGGCCCGGTGTCGAACCTCGACGGCAAGGTGGTGCCGCCGAAACGGGCGGCAATGAAGCGCTCGATGGAAGCGCTGATCCATCACTTCAAGCTCTACACCGAGGGCTACCGTGTGCCGGCCGGCGAGGTCTATGCCGCCGTCGAGGCGCCGAAAGGGGAGTTCGGCGTCTACCTGGTCTCCGACGGAACCAACAAGCCCTACCGCTGCAAGCTTCGCGCACCCGGTTTCGCACATCTGCAAGCCATGGATTTCCTGTGTCGCGGCCACATGCTGGCCGACGTCACCGCCGTGCTTGGCTCCCTCGACATCGTGTTTGGTGAGGTCGATCGCTAAATGTCAGTCCGTCGTCTCGCAGATGCCAGCGTCCAGCCCGCTTCCTTCGCCTTCAACAAAGCGAACGCGGCGGCGGCGCAGCAGTGGATCGCCAAATACCCGAAGGGGCGCGAACAGTCGGCCATCATCCCGCTGCTGATGATCGCGCAGGAGCAGGAAGGCTGGGTTACCAAGGCGGCGATCGAGACGATCTCCGACATGCTGGGCATGCCGCGCATCCGCGGCCTCGAGGTCGCGACCTTCTACACGCAGTACCAGCTCAATCCGGTCGGCACCCGCGCGCATATCCAGGTCTGCGGCACAACGCCCTGCATGTTGCGCGGGTCGGAAGCGCTGATGGATGTCTGCCGGTCGAAAATCCATCACGACCAGTTCCACACCAACGACAAGGGCACGCTGTCGTGGGAGGAGGTCGAATGTCTCGGTGCTTGCGTCAACGCACCTATGGTGATGATCTTCAAGGACACGTTCGAAGACCTGACGCCGGAGCGGCTGGCCGAAATTATCGATCTCTATGACGCCGGCAAAGGCGCCGAAGTCAATCCTGGGCCGCAGAACGGCCGCATCGGCTCCGAGCCGGCCTCCGGGCTGACGACGCTGACGAGCGAGAAGGCGATCCTCAAGTCGACACGCGACAAGGAAGCCAAGGCGGCGGCGAAGGCCGCCAGGGGTGGCGCCGCCGCCTCGCAGGCGGCACCAGTGGCGCCCGCTGCACCCGCAGCTCCGGCATCCGCCGCGTCGCCGGTCCCAGGCCCGGTCGCGCCGTCCAAATCCAGCAAGCCGAAGACCGATGCGCCTGAGACCAGCCCGGCGTTGACGACGCCGTCGCCGGTCAAGGTTGCCCCGGCCGCCGAGAAGGCGGCCAGCGTCAGGGCGCCGCGCCATTCGGCCGCCAACGCCAATCAGGCCTCTCCGGAAGTCGAGGCGGTTTCCAAGCCGCGCAGCGGGCCGAAGACGAAAGCCGAGCCGGCCACAGCCTTCAAGGCGCCGGAAACCAAGCAGCCCGTCGCCAAAACGGCGAAGCCTTCACTCGAGGACAAGAACCGTCCGGCCGGCATCTCGCGGCCGGCGGCGGTCGACGACCTCAAGCTGATCTCCGGCGTCGGGCCGAAGATCGAGGGCACCTTGCATTCGCTTGGCATTTACACTTTCGCGCAGGTCGCGGCCTGGAAGAAAGCCGAGCGCGAATGGGTCGACGGCTATCTCAACTTCCGCGGCCGCATCGAGCGTGACGACTGGATGAGGCAGGCCAAGGCGCTGGCCAAGGGCGGCGTCGCCGAATACATCCGCGTCTTCGGCAAGAAGCCGGTCTGAGGGACGAGAAATGCTTCAGGACAAAGACCGCATCTTCACCAACATCTACGGCCTCTTCGACAAGTCGCTGGCCGGGGCGCAGTCGCGCGGCATCTGGGACGACACGCCCGGCCTCATCGCCAAGGGGCGCGACTGGATCGTCAACGAGATGAAGGCTAGCGGGTTGCGCGGCCGCGGCGGCGCCGGCTTCCCGACCGGGTTGAAATGGTCGTTCATGCCCAAGCAGAGCGACGGCCGTCCGAGCTATCTCGTCATCAATGCCGACGAATCCGAGCCCGGCACCTGCAAGGACCGCGATATCCTGCGCAACGATCCGCACACGCTGGTCGAGGGCGCGCTGGTCGCGGGCTTCGCCATGGGCGCGATCGCCGCCTACATCTATGTGCGCGGCGAGTTCGTTCGCGAGCGCGAGGCGCTGCAGCGCGCCATCGACGAGGCCTATGCGGCCAAGCTGATCGGCAAGAACAACACGTCCGGCTACGATTTCGAAATCTACATGCATCACGGCGCCGGCGCCTATATCTGCGGCGAGGAGACGGCGTTGCTCGAAAGCCTCGAGGGCAAGAAGGGCCAACCGCGGCTGAAGCCGCCGTTCCCGGCCAATGTCGGCCTCTATGGCTGCCCGACGACGGTCAACAACGTCGAATCCATCGCCGTGGCACCGACCATCCTACGCCGGGGCGCTGCCTGGTTCTCATCCTTCGGCCGCCCGAACAATGCCGGCACCAAGCTGTTCTGCGTCTCCGGCCACGTCAACAATCCGTGCACCTTCGAAGAGGCGATGTCGATCCCGTTCCGCGAGTTGATCGAGACTCATTGCGGCGGTATCCGCGGCGGCTGGGACAACCTGCTCGCCGTCATCCCGGGCGGCGCCTCCGTGCCGTTGGTGCCGGCCGAGCAGATCATCGACGCGCCGATGGATTTCGATGCGCTGCGCGACCTGAAATCCGGCCTCGGCACCGCGGCTGTCATCGTTATGGACAAGTCGACGGATATCGTGAAGGCGATCGCCAGGCTTTCCTACTTCTACAAGCACGAGAGCTGCGGCCAGTGCACGCCTTGCCGCGAAGGCACCGGTTGGATGTGGCGGGTGATGGAGCGGCTGGTGCGCGGCGAGGCGCAGAAGCGCGAGATCGACATGCTGCTAGACGTCACCAAGCAGGTCGAGGGCCACACGATCTGCGCGCTGGGCGATGCTGCCGCCTGGCCGATCCAGGGCCTGATGCGCCATTTCCGCGGCGAGGTGGAACGCCGCATCGACGAGTTTTCGCGCAATGCGCACCGGGTCGAGCCGGTGATGGTGGCGGCGGAATAGAACTTCGAAATACGGGCTTGGCCCGAAGACTAAAAGCAGGGGCGGGGCATACGAAGAAACGACCAGGAGATCTCTATGGCGCCGTATTCGATACCCTATCCATTCATGCCTGATTTGGACCAACTCGAGAAGATGAACCAGGACCTGACCAAGATGATGCCGAAGGAGATGGCCAGCGCCGTCAATCTCATGGCGCATCCGGTCGCGGGTGCTGCCGCGGTGTCGGCACTCGGCATCGGTCTTGCCAACCATGCAGTCGGCATGTGGATGGGCGCGTTCACCGGTGCGCTGGAAGCGTCGCAGCGCATGTTCCAGCCTTTCTTCGACGACCTCGAGGCACAGAGCGAAGCGGCCGCCAATTCATCCAAGGCGCGCAAGGCGACCGAGACGCTGATTGCCGAGGCGCAGACCTTCGCCCGCGATGTGACCGACATCACGGCGAACGCGACCGAGAAGGCGCTCGACGCGACCGGCACGGATATCGTCGCCCAACCGGCAGCGACCGGGCTGATGCCCGAAGATTTCCGGCAGCCGAAGGCCGTCGACAAGCCGGCCAAGCCGTCGGACCTGAAGGCGATTTCGGGTATTGGGCCGAAGCTGGAGAAGGTGCTCAACGGCCTCGGCATCTGGACTTATGACCAGATCGCCGCCTGGACTTCGGAAGAGATCGCCTGGGTGGAAGATTACCTGTCGCTCGCCGGCCGTATCGGCCGCGACGACTGGACTGTCCAGGCGGCGGCGCTCGCCGCAAAGAAGTAATTGAAATGCCGGGCGCGGCTCAGGTCGCGCCTGGAAAAACGGATTGCGGAATATCCGCAGGGGTTTGAGGCGAATGGCAAAGCTCAAGGTCGACGGGAAAGAGATCACGGTACCCGACCACTACACGCTGCTGCAGGCGGCCGAGGACGCCGGCGCGGAAGTGCCGCGCTTCTGCTTCCATGAGCGGCTGTCGATCGCCGGCAACTGCCGCATGTGCCTGATCGAGGTGAAGGGCGGCCCGCCCAAGCCGCAGGCGTCCTGCGCCATGGGCGTGCGCGACCTGCGTCCCGGCCCGAACGGCGAGCCGCCGGAAATCTTCACCAACACGCCGATGGTCAAGAAGGCCCGCGAAGGCGTGATGGAATTCCTGCTGATTAACCATCCGCTCGATTGCCCGATCTGCGACCAGGGCGGCGAATGCGACCTGCAGGACCAGGCGATGGCCTTCGGCGTCGATTCCTCGCGCTATCACGAGAACAAGCGCGCGGTCGAAGACAAGTATATCGGTCCGCTGGTCAAGACGGTGATGAACCGCTGCATCCACTGCACGCGCTGCGTCCGCTTCACCACCGAGGTTGCCGGCATTTCCGAGCTCGGCCTGATCGGCCGTGGCGAGGATGCCGAGATCACCACCTATCTCGAACAGGCGATGACGTCCGAACTGCAGGGCAATGTCATCGACCTTTGCCCGGTTGGGGCTTTGACCTCCAAGCCGTTCGCCTTCCAGGCGCGGCCGTGGGAGTTGACCAAGACCGAATCGATCGACGTCATGGACGCCGTCGGCTCGGCGATCCGCGTCGACAGCCGCGGTCGCGAGGTGATGCGCATCCTGCCGCGCGTCAACGAGGCGGTGAACGAGGAGTGGATCTCCGACAAGACCCGCTTCATCTGGGACGGCCTGCGCACGCAGCGCCTCGACCGCCCGTATGTGCGCAGGAACGGCAAGCTGGCAGCAGCAAGCTGGGCGGAAGCCTTCGCCGCCATCAAGGACGAGGTCTCGAAGACGGCGCCCGAGCGGATCGGCGCGATCGCCGGCGATCTCGCGGCGGTCGAGGAAATCTACGCGCTCAAGCTTCTGATGGCGGCGCTCGGTTCCAAGAACATCGACTGCCGCCAGGATGGCGCCGCGCTCGATCCGTCGCTTGGCCGCGCCAGCTACATCTTCAATCCGACCATCGAAGGCATTGAGCAGGCCGATGCGGTGCTGATCATCGGCGCCAATCCGCGCTTCGAGGCTTCGGTGCTGAACGCGCGCATCCGCAAGCGCTGGCGCGTCGGCAATCTGCCGGTCGGCGTCATCGGCGAGATCGGCGACACCCGCTACGACTACGACCTGATCGGCGCCGGCCCGGAATCGCTGAAGGACCTTGCCGAGGGCAACGGCAAGTTCTTCGACGTGCTGAGCAAGGCCACGCACCCGCTGATCATCGTCGGCCAGGGCGCGTTGGCGCGCGCCGATGGCGCCGCGGTGCTCGGCCAGGCGGCGAAGCTCGCGGTCGCCGTCAATGCGGTCACCGCCGACTGGAACGGCTTTGCGGTGCTGCACAACGCTGCCGCCAGGGTAGGCGGTCTCGATGTCGGCTTCGTGCCGGGCGAGGGCGGCAAGAACGTCGCCGGCATGCTGGGCAATACCGACGTGCTGTTCCTGCTCGGCGCCGACGAAATCGACATGGCCAAGACCGGCGGCGCCTTCGTCGTCTATATCGGCACGCATGGCGATGCCGGCGCGCATCGCGCCAACGTCATCTTGCCGGCGGCCGCCTACACCGAAAAGTCCGCCACCTATGTCAACACGGAAGGCCGCGTGCAGCAGACCAATCGCGCTGGTTTCGCGCCAGGCGAGGCGCGCGAGGATTGGGCGATCCTGCGCGCCCTGTCGGACGTGCTCGGCAAGAAGCTGCCTTTCGATTCGCTGGCGCAACTGCGCGCCAAGCTCTATGGCGAATTCCCGCATCTGGCCCGCATCGACCAGGTGCTGGCCGGCAGCGGCGACGACGTCGCCAAGGCGGCGAAGCTGGGGGGCCGGCTGAACAAGGGCACTTTCACCTCGCCGGTGAAGGACTTCTATCTCACCAACCCGATCGCGCGGGCCTCGGCCGTGATGGCTGAATGCTCGGCGCTGGCCAAGAGCGGCTTCAAGCAGGCGGCGGAATAAGCATGGACACCTTCTTCTCCTTCTACGTGCTGCCGGCGCTGCTGATCCTCCTGAAGTCGGTCGTGCTGATCGTCGTCCTGCTGGTGTTCGTCGCCTACGTGCTCTATGCCGACCGCAAGATCTGGGCGGCGGTGCAACTGCGCCGCGGCCCGAACGTCGTCGGCCCCTGGGGCACGCTGCAGGCCTTCGCCGACCTGTTGAAATTCGTCTTCAAGGAACCGGTGATCCCGTCCGGCGCCAACAAGGGCGTCTTCCTTTTGGCGCCGCTGGTGTCGGCGGTGCTGGCGATCTCGGCCTGGGCCGTCATTCCGGTCAATGAGGGCTGGGCGATCGCCAACATCAATGTCGGCATCCTCTATGTCTTCGCCATCTCTTCGCTCGAGGTCTACGGCGTGATCATGGGCGGCTGGGCGTCCAACTCGAAATATCCGTTCCTCGGCGCATTGCGCTCGGCCGCGCAGATGGTGTCCTACGAAGTCTCGATCGGCTTCGTCATCGTCACCGTGCTGCTCACCGTCGGCTCGCTCAACCTCTCCGACATCGTGCTGTCGCAGCAGGATGGGCTGGGAACCCGGCTCGGCCTGCCCAACACCTTCCTCGACTGGCACTGGTTGTCGCTGTTCCCGATGTTCATCGTGTTCTTCATCTCGGCGCTGGCCGAGACGAACCGTCCGCCCTTCGATCTGGTGGAAGCCGAATCGGAGCTGGTCGCCGGTCACATGGTCGAATATTCGTCGACGCCGTTCCTGCTCTTCTTCCTGGGCGAGTATGTCGCCGTCGTGCTGATGTGCGCGCTAGCCACCATCCTGTTCCTCGGCGGCTGGCTGCCCCCGTTCAACTTCGCGCCCTTCACCTGGGTGCCGGGGCTGATCTGGTTCGTCCTCAAGGTCTGCCTGGTCTTCTTCATGTTCTCGATGGTGAAGGCCTTCGTGCCGCGCTACCGCTACGACCAACTGATGCGGCTGGGCTGGAAAGTCTTCCTGCCGATCTCGCTGTTCATGGTCGTGGCCACCGCGGCCTTCCTCAAGATCACGGGGTTTGCGTGATGTCCGCTCTTGGCCAAGCCGCAAAGGCGCTGTTGCTGAAGGATTTCGTCAGCGCCTTCTTCCTGTCGATGCGCCAGTTCTTCGCGCCGAAGGAGACGATCAACTACCCGCACGAGAAGGGGCCGACCAGCCCGCGCTTCCGCGGCGAGCACGCACTGCGCCGCTATCCGAACGGCGAGGAACGCTGCATCGCCTGCAAGCTCTGCGAGGCGATCTGCCCGGCGCAGGCGATCACCATCGAGGCCGGCCCGCGCCGCAACGACGGCACGCGCCGCACCGTGCGCTACGACATCGACATGGTGAAGTGCATCTATTGCGGCTTCTGCCAGGAAGCCTGCCCGGTCGACGCGATCGTCGAAGGACCGAATTTCGAATTCGCGACCGAAACGCGCGAGGAGCTTTACTACAACAAGGAAAAGCTGCTCGCGAATGGCGATCGCTGGGAGCGGGAGCTGGCGCGTAACATCGCGCTCGACGCGCCCTATCGCTGACATTTGACGCATGGACGAGGAGGGGCCTCGTCCAGAGGATGATCCCGAAACGTTGCAGACTTTCGGACAAGATCACCCTTCGGAATGAAAGAGTGGCGCATGTTTCTTTCGATCGGGTCTTTGAACCCGATCGGAACATGCGCTAGGAACACGCAACTTTGCCAGCCGGAGGCGGCGGCGAACATCGGACAGGGCAATCAGCCATGTCCGGACAGGAACCCGGGGGAACCCATGCTGAGTGGACTAGAGGCGGCCTTCTTCTACCTCTTCGCCTTTATCGCCGTGGCGTCGGCCTTCATGGTCATTTCGTCGCGCAACCCCGTGCATTCCGTGCTGTTCCTGATCCTCACCTTCTTCAACGCCGCGGGCCTGTTCATGCTGACGGGCGCCGAGTTCCTGGCGATGATCCTGCTTGTCGTCTATGTCGGTGCGGTGATGGTGCTGTTCCTGTTCGTCGTCATGATGCTCGACGTCGACTTCGCGGAGATGAAACAGGGCGCGCTGCAATATGCGCCGATCGGCGCGATGGTCGGGCTGATCCTGGCGGCGGAGCTGATCGTCGTGCTCGGCGGCTACACATTCGCGCCGCAGCTTGCCTCGACGGTTGCGCAGGCGACGCCGGATCTCGCCACGCGTTCCAACACGGCCGCGCTCGGCGACATCCTCTATACGGACTACCTCTACTACTTCCAGATCGCCGGCCTGGTGCTGCTGGTCGCCATGATCGGCGCCATCGTGCTGACGCTGCGCCACAAGGAGGGCGTCAAGCGGCAGTCGATCGCCGCCCAGGTCGGCCGCACGCCGGCGACAGGCATGGAAATCCGCAAGGTCAAATCGGGCGAGGGCATCTGAGATGGTCGTCGGCATTGCACATTATCTGACGGTATCGGCGATCCTGTTCACGCTCGGCGTGTTCGGCATTTTCCTGAACCGCCGCAACATCATCGTCATCCTGATGTCGATCGAGCTCATCCTGCTTGCGGTCAACATCAACTTCGTCGCTTTCTCGGCCGCGCTGCATGACCTCGTCGGACAGGTTTTCGCCCTGTTCGTACTGACGGTCGCGGCCGCCGAGGCGGCGATCGGTCTTGCCATTCTTGTCGTCTTCTTCCGCAACCGCGGTTCGATCGCGGTCGAAGACGTGAGCTCGATGAAGGGTTGACGGGAACCACCATGTATCAGGCTATCGTCTTCCTTCCGCTGCTTGGCTTCCTGATTGTCGGCCTGTTCGGCAATTCGCTCGGCGCCAAGGCCTCCGAATACATCACCTCCGGCTTCCTGGTGGTCGCGGCGGTGCTGTCCTGGATCGCCTTCTTCACCGTCGGCTTCGGCCATGGCGAGGTGTTCACCGTGCCGGTGCTGCGCTGGATCCAGTCGGGCGGCATCGACGCCGCCTGGGCGCTGAGGATCGACACGCTGACGGTGGTGATGCTGGTCGTCGTCAACACCGTGTCGTCGCTGGTTCACATCTATTCGATCGGCTATATGCACCACGATCCGGACCGGCCGCGCTTCTTCGCCTATCTGTCGCTGTTCACCTTCGCCATGCTGATGCTGGTGACGGCCGACAATCTCGTCCAGATGTTCTTCGGCTGGGAAGGCGTCGGTCTCGCCTCCTACCTGCTGATCGGCTTCTGGTACAAGAAGCCGTCGGCCAATGCGGCAGCGATCAAGGCTTTCGTCGTCAACCGCGTCGGCGACTTCGGCTTCGCGCTCGGCATCTTCGGCGTGTTCGTGCTGTTCGGCTCGGTCAATCTGAGCACCGTGTTTGCCAATGCGGCATCGTTCCTGCCGGCCGAGGGCGCACCGGCGGGCGCCGGCGTGCTCACTTTCCTCGGCCACGCGCTCGACAAGCAGTCGGCGCTGACGGTGGTCTGCCTGCTGCTCTTCATGGGCGCCATGGGCAAGTCGGCGCAGGTGCCGCTGCACACCTGGCTGCCGGACGCCATGGAGGGCCCGACGCCCGTCTCGGCACTGATCCATGCCGCGACCATGGTGACGGCCGGCGTGTTCATGCTGGCCAGGCTCTCGCCGCTGTTCGAGCTGTCGCATTCGGCGCTGACCGTCGTCACTTTCATCGGCGCCTTCACCGCCTTCTTCGCGGCGACCGTCGGCCTCGTCCAGAACGACATCAAGCGCGTCATCGCCTATTCGACCTGCTCGCAGCTCGGCTACATGTTCGTCGCGCTCGGCGTCGGCGCCTATGGCGCGGCGATCTTCCATCTGTTCACGCATGCTTTCTTCAAGGCGCTGCTGTTCCTCGGTTCGGGCTCGGTCATCCACGCCGTCTCCGACGAGCAGGACATGCGCAAGATGGGCGGCCTGGGGAAGCTCATCCCCGCCACCTACTGGATGATGGTGATCGGCACGCTGGCGCTGACCGGCGTCGGCATTCCGGCTACGGTGATCGGCACCGCCGGCTTCTTCTCCAAGGACGCCATCATCGAGACCTCGTTTGCCAGCCACAACGCGGTCGCGGCTTTCGCCTTCATCCTGCTCGTGGTCGCCGCCTGCTTCACCAGCTTCTATTCCTGGCGGCTGATTTTCATGACCTTCCACGGCGAGCCACGTGCCAGCCACGAGGTCATGCATCACGTCCACGAATCGCCGCCGGTGATGCTGGTGCCGCTTTATGTGCTGGCCGCAGGCGCGCTGTTTGCGGGCATCATCTTCCACGGCGCCTTCATCGGCGAGGGCTATGCCGAATTCTGGAAGGCATCGCTGTTCACGCTGCCGGACAACCACATCCTGCATGAGATCCACGAGTTGCCGCTTTGGGTGGAACTGGCGCCGTTCGTCGCCATGCTGATCGGCCTGGCGGTCGCCTGGAAGTTCTACATCCGCTCGCCGGAACTGCCGCGAAGCGTCGCCGCCAATCATCGCCTGCTCTACGGCTTCCTGCTCAACAAGTGGTACTTCGACGAGCTGTACGATTTCCTGTTCGTGCGGCCCGCAAAACGCCTCGGCAGGTTCCTGTGGAAGACCGGTGACGGCGCCGTCATCGACGGGCTTGGTCCCGACGGCGTTTCGGCGCGCGTCGTCGACGTCACCAACCGGGTCGTCAAGCTGCAGACCGGCTATCTCTACCACTATGCCTTCGCCATGCTGATCGGCGTGGCCGCTCTCGTCACCTGGATGATGCTCTGATGACCGACTGGCCAATCCTCTCGCTGGTCACCTTCCTGCCGCTGGTTGGTGTTCTGCTCATTTTGCCGATCAGCGACGACAGCGAAAACGCGCGCCGCAACATCCGCTCGATCGCCTTCATCACGACGGCGTTCACTTTCGTGGTGTCGCTGTTCATCTGGAAGGGCTTTGACAATTCGCAGTCCGGCTTTCAGTTCGTGGAGAAACACGCCTGGCTGGATTCGGGCATTTCCTACCACATGGGCGTCGACGGCATCTCGATGCTGTTCGTCATCCTGACCACCTTCCTGATGCCGCTCTGCATCCTGGCCTCGTGGGACGCGATCTCGAAGCGGGTCAAGGCCTATATGATCGCCTTCCTGATCCTCGAGACGCTGATGATCGGCGTGTTCTGCGCGCTCGACATCGTTTTGTTCTACGTCTTCTTCGAGGCGGGCCTGATCCCGATGTTCATCATCATCGGCGTCTGGGGCGGCAAGCGGCGCGTCTATGCCTCGTTCAAGTTCTTCCTCTATACGCTGGCCGGCTCGGTGCTGATGCTGCTCGCCATCATGGCGATGTTCTTCCAGTCTGGCACCACCGACATCACCACGCTGCTGACGCATCACTTCCCCGCCAACATGCAGACCTGGCTGTGGCTCGCCTTCTTCGCCTCCTTTGCGGTGAAGATGCCGATGTGGCCGGTGCACACCTGGCTGCCCGATGCGCATGTCGAGGCGCCGACGGCGGGCTCAGTCATCCTGGCCGCCATCCTCTTGAAGATGGGCGGGTACGGTTTCCTGCGCTTCTCGCTGCCGATGTTCCCGGAAGCGTCGGCGATGTTTGCGCCGCTGATCTTCACGCTGTCGGTCGTCGCCATCATCTACACCTCGCTGGTGGCGCTGATGCAGGAGGACATGAAGAAGCTGATCGCCTATTCGTCGGTCGCCCATATGGGCTTCGTCACCATGGGCATTTTCGCGATGAACCAGGAGGGTGTGCAGGGCGCGATCTTCCAGATGCTCAGTCACGGCCTGGTTTCGGGCGCGCTGTTCCTATGCGTGGGCGTCATCTACGACCGCATGCACACGCGTGAGATCGACGCCTATGGCGGCTTGGTCAACAACATGCCGAAATACGCCGCCGTGTTCATGATCTTCACCATGGCCAATGTCGGGCTCCCGGGCACCAGCGGCTTCGTCGGCGAGTTCCTGACCATGCTCGGCGTGTTCCGGGTGAACACCTGGGTGGCCTTCTTTGCCGCCACCGGCGTCATCCTGTCGGCGGCTTACGCGCTCTGGCTCTATCGCCGGGTGATCTTCGGCGCGCTGACCAAGGACAGCCTGAAGAACCTGCTCGACCTGTCGACGCGCGAGAAGGCGATCATCTATCCGCTGGTGGTGCTGGTCATCTTCTTCGGCGTCTACCCGGCGCCGGTGTTCGACGCGACGGCCCAATCGGTCAAGGCGCTCGTCACCAACGTCACCGCATCCATCAATTCCGCGCAGACCGCGGCGGCGAACTGACTGGGGATAAACCATGACGCCGGACCTTCTCTCCAGCCTTTCACTCTCGACGCCGGAACTGATCCTCGCCGCCGGCGCGCTCGTGCTCCTGATGATCGGAGCCTATTCGCGCACCAACAACACGATGACGGTGACCGGGCTCGCGGTCGCGGTGCTTGTCGTCGCGGGCCTGTGGCTGGCCCTCTCGAGCGGAGAGGGGGCCGCCTATGGCAGCGCCTTCGTCCAGGATTCCTTCAGCCGCTTCATGAAGATGCTGGCGTTGATCGGTTCGGCGGTGACGCTCGTTATGTCGATGCGCTTCGCCAGGCAGGAGCATTTCGACAAGTTCGAATATCCGGTGCTGATCGTGCTCTGCACGCTCGGCATGCTTTTGATGATCTCGGCCAACGGCATGATCGGGCTCTATCTCGGGCTCGAACTGCAGTCGCTGGCGATCTATGTGCTGGCGGCGATCAACCGCGACAATCTGCGCTCGACCGAGGCGGGACTGAAGTATTTCGTCCTCGGCGCGTTGTCGTCGGGCATGCTGCTCTACGGCATCAGCCTCGTCTACGGCTACACCGGCAACACCGGCTTCCAGGAGATCGCGACGGCGCTGGGCGGCGGCGAGCGCCAGCTCGGCCTCGTCTTCGGCCTGGTGTTCGTGCTTGCCGGCCTGGCCTTCAAGATCTCGGCCGTGCCGTTCCACATGTGGACCCCGGACGTCTATGAAGGCGCGCCGACGCCGATCACCGCCTTCCTGGCGGCAGCGCCGAAGATGGCGGCGATGGCGCTGATCGTGCGGGTCACCATGGGCGCGTTCAGGCCGATCGCGGCGGACTGGCAGCAGATCGTCGTCTTCATTTCGATCGCCTCGATGGCGCTCGGGGCCTTCGCGGCCATCGGCCAGACCAACATCAAGCGCCTGATGGCCTATTCCTCGATCGGCCATATGGGCTACGCGCTGGTCGGCCTCGCCGCCAACAGCCAGGCCGGCGTGCGCGGCGTCGCCATCTACATGCTGATCTATCTGGTGATGACGCTCGGTACCTTCGCCTTCATCCTCGCCATGCGGCGCAAGGAGGGCAATGTCGAGCAGATCAGCGATCTTGCCGGCCTCGCCTCGACCAATCCGATCATGGCCACCATCCTGACAATCCTGATGTTCTCGCTGGCCGGCATTCCGCCGCTCGCCGGGTTCTGGGGGAAGTGGTACGTGTTCCTGGCCGCCATCAACGCGCATCTCTACGCCCTGGCGATCATCGGCGTGCTGGCCTCGGTGGTGGGCGCCTATTATTACCTGCGCATCATCAAGATCATGTGGTTCGACGAGCCGGTCGGCGGCTTCGTGCCGATGGCCAGCGAGCTGCGCCTCGTGCTCGGCGTCAGCGGCGCCTTCGTGCTGTTCTATGTGCTGATCGGCGGGCCGATCGGCAGCTATGCCGAAGCCGCCGCGAAGACATTCTTCTAACGGGATGGCATTTCGGCTGGCTCCAACCGCGGCGTCGGAGGGGTTCCGGCTCGAGGCGCATGACAGCGTCGGTTCCACCAACAGCTTGGCGCTGGACCATGCGCGCGCCGGCGATCCCGGCAAGCTGTGGGTCGTCACCAAAAGGCAGGATAGCGGCCGCGGCCGGCGCGGCCGCGTCTGGGCGACGCCCGAAGGCAATCTGGCGGCGACGCTGCTGCTGGTGCCCGGTGGCGAGCTAAGGCTTGCAGCGACGCTTGGCTTTGTCGCCGGCCTTGCGCTCGCCGATGCGCTCGACGCCGTCGTGCCGAAGGGTCGGATCGCCGTCGCCGTCGATGGCGCCAGCCAGGGCCGCAACCGTTTCGAGCTGAAATGGCCGAACGATGTGCTGGCCGCGGGCGCCAAGCTTGCCGGCATATTGCTTGAATCGACCATGCTGGAAGGTGGCCGTTTCGCGGTTGCCGTCGGCATCGGCGTCAATGTCGTGGCCTATCCGCCGGATTTGCCTTATCCGGCGACGTCGCTGCAGGCGCTGGGCGCCGATTGCGATGCCGAAACCCTGTTCCTGGCGCTGTCGGACGCCTGGAGCCAGAATGCCAGGCTGTGGGATGAGGGACGCGGGCTCAATGCCATCAGAAACAGGTGGCTTGGCCGCGCGGCAGGCCTTGGCGGTGAGGTTGCTGTCAGAATTGACGGCAATGTCGTGCGCGGCGTCTTCGAAACCATTGACGAGGACTGCCGTTTCGTGATCCGCGACGATGACGGATCGGTTCTGACGATCGCGGCCGGCGACGTGCATTTCGGCGCCGTCGCCTCGGCGCGGGTCTAGTTTTGTTTTTGCGCAATTCCCGATGGAAAAACGTTAGACACCTTTCCTGGAATTGCTCGATTGGCTTGGCCGAAGCGGCCAGGAAGGAAAGAATTCATGGCGAATAAGGAAAACGCCGAACTCGTTTTCGCACCGCTGGGCGGCGTCGGCGAGATCGGCATGAACTTCGCCCTCTACGGCTACGGGCCGGCTGACGCGCGCGAGTGGATCGTGGTCGATGTCGGCGTCACCTTCCCGGACTCGGCACATCCAGGCGTCGATCTCATCCTGCCCGATACGCGCTTCATCGAGGAGAACCTCGACCGCCTGCGCGGCATCGTCATCACCCACGCGCATGAGGACCATTACGGCGCGCTGCTCGACATCTGGCCGAGGCTGAAGGCGCCGGTCTGGATGACGCCGTTCACCGCCGGCCTGCTGGAAGCCAAGCGGCAGGGCGAGCAGAACGCCCCGAAGATTCCGGCAGTGATTTATCGAGCCGGCGAAAAGTTTACCATCGGACCTTTCGAGATCGAGGCGATCCCGGTTGCGCATTCGATCCCCGAGCCGATGTCGCTGGCGATCACCACGCCGGCCGGCACCGTGATCCACACCGGCGACTGGAAGATCGACCCGGCGCCGACGATCGGCCCGAAAACCGACGAGGCGCGTTTTCGCGCCTATGGCGACAAGGGCGTGCTGGCGCTGATCTGCGATTCCACCAATGCGCTGAGGGAAGGGGAGTCGCCGTCGGAAGTGGCGGTCGGCGAGGGCCTCAAGGGCGTCATCGAAAGCGCCAAGGGCCGTGTCGCGGTCACCACCTTCTCCTCCAATGTCGGGCGCATCGTCTCGATCGCCAGGGCGGCGCGCGATGCCGGCCGGCAATGCCTGGTGCTCGGCCGCTCGCTGAAGCGCGTCATCGATGTCGCGGGCGAGCTCGGCTACATGGACGGCCTTCCGGAGTTCATCTCCGAGGAAGATTATGGCTATATCCCGCGCGAGAACCTGGTGGTCATCTGCACGGGCAGCCAGGGCGAGCCGCTGGCCGCGCTTGCAAAGATGTCGCGCGACGAGATGAAGTCGGTGGCGCTGACGGCCGGCGACACGGTGGTGTTCTCCTCGCGCACCATTCCCGGCAATGAGAAGGCGATCCTGGAGATCAAGAACCGGCTGATCGACCTCGGCATGAAGATCATCGAGGACGGCGACGCGCTGGTGCATGTCTCCGGCCATCCGCGCCGCAGCGAATTGCGCAAGATGTATGAATGGGTGCGGCCGCAGATCGGCGTTCCCGTGCATGGCGAGGCGGCGCATCTGGTGGCGCAGGGTTCGCTGATGTCGATGTCGGGCATCGGCCAGGTGGCGCAGGTGCGCGACGGCGATATGCTCAGACTCTGGCCAGGCCCGGCGACGATCATCGACCAGGTGCCGTTCGGCCGGGTCTACAAGGACGGCCTGCTGATCGGCACCGACCAGGCGATGGGCATACGCGACCGCCGCAAGCTGTCCTTCGCCGGCCATGTCGCGGTCAATGTCGTGCTCGACGACAAATACGAGCTGGCCGGCGACCCCGATCTGGTGGCGATCGGCGTTGCCGAGGCCGACGCCCGCGGCGAGACGCTGGAGGACCTGATGCTCGATGCGGCAGTCGGCGCGGTGGACTCCATCCCGCGGCAGCGCCGAAAGGACCTCGATCTGGTGCAGGAAGCCGTGCGCCGGGCCGTGCGCGGCGCAGCCAACGAAGCCTGGGGCAAGAAGCCGCTGGTGACGGTGTTTGTGACGAGATGAAGGAGTAGGCTGTAGGGATTAGGCAGTAGGCAATAGGAAAGGCGATTGCTTTTTTAGTTCGCCAGATTTGCTTCTTGCCTTCTGCCTACTGCCTGAGGAAAACCGCCAATGCTTGGACGCTTGAATCATGTCGCGCTTGCCGTGCCCGATCTGGCCGCGGCAACGGCCGCCTACCGCGATACGCTCGGCGCGCGATTGAGCGAGCCGCAGGCGCTGCCGGAGCATGGCGTGAGCGTGGTGTTCGTCGATGTCGGCAACACCAAGATCGAGTTGCTGGAGCCGCTGGGCGATGCCTCGCCGATCGCGGCGTTCCTGGAGAAGAATCCTTCGGGCGGCATGCATCATGTCTGCTACGAGGTCGACGATATCCTGGCTGCCCGCGACCGTTTGAAGGCAAGCGGCGCGCGCGTGCTGGGCGACGGCAACCCCAGGACGGGCGCGCATGGCAAGCCGGTGCTGTTTTTGCATCCCAAGGATTTCTTCGGCACGCTCGTCGAACTGGAGCAGGCATGAACTGGATTTTGTTCGCCGCGCTGTTCTTCGTCACCTGGTGGCTGGTGCTGTTCGTCGTTCTGCCGTTCAGCCTGCGCACGCAGGACGACGATCAGGATGTCACGCTTGGCACCGTTTCCAGCGCGCCCCGCGGGCCGCATATGCTGCGCGCCTTCGTCCGTGCGACGATCGTGACGGTGATCGTTATGGGCATTCTCTATGGTCTCACGATGGGGCTGGGGTTCAGTTTCGACGACATCATGCGGATCATGCCGGACTTCACGCCGGATGCCAGTCACTGACGTTTTGAGCGCAGTTTTCTCAAGTATTGAGCAGCACGCGCGCGCCATGGTTGAGGTCGGAAGCCGGCTTCCGATTTCGGCGGCTAACCATGGCTGATGCTGTTTGGCAGATGGTCGTGCTAAGCAGATGATTGCACAAAAAAAATGCAAGGCACGAGGCCTTGCAATTTAAACGCGTCCGATCCGTTTCCGGTGTCCGGCGGCAGCGAGTTACCGCGCCTAGATCGCATCCTCCCAAGACTTTGACCGCGTAGGAGAGCAGATTTTTCTCCGCCCTCTCGGTTATCGGCGCACACTAGACCAACGCAGGTGAAAATGTCACGAAGAATTTTGCCTCGAAACAGGCAATATCGTGCTGCACTGCACAATAGTGCGGCAGGGCTTGCTTGTGAATCGATCAAATAGCCATTTGCGGCATTTAGCAGCTAAAATCGCCTTTTTTGGTAAGGTGCGGAAGGGTCCGATACTTTGGGGCACTCGGGTTTCCATTCGGCCATGAAATGGCTATGAAGCCCGGGCAAGCAGCCTCGGTTGCGCCGATTCCCCGCTGCCATCTTCATTCACGGACCAGTCCATGCGTTTGTCGCGCTACTTCCTGCCCATTCTCAAAGAAAATCCCCGCGAGGCCGAAATCGTCTCGCACCGGCTGATGCTGCGCGCCGGCATGATCCGCCAGCAGGGACAGGGCAGCTTTTCGTGGCTGCCGCTGGGCAAGCGCGTTTTGGACAAGGTCTGCCGGATCATTCGCGAGGAACAGGACCGCGCCGGCGCGCTGGAGATCCTGATGCCGACCATCCAGTCGGCGGACCTGTGGCGCGAAAGCGGCCGTTACAACGACTACGGCAAGGAGATGCTGCGCATCAAGGACCGCCAGGATCGCGACATGCTCTACGGTCCGACCAACGAAGAGATGGTCACCGAGATTTTTCGCGCCTACGTGAAATCCTACAAGGACCTGCCGCTCAACCTCTACCATATCCAGTGGAAGTTCCGCGACGAGGTGCGCCCGCGCTTCGGCGTGATGCGTTCGCGCGAGTTCCTGATGAAGGACGCCTATTCCTTCGACCTCGATTTCGAAGGCGCCAGGGCGGCCTACAACCGGATGTTCGTGTCCTACCTCAGGACGTTCACGCGCATGGGCCTGCAGGCCATTCCGATGCGCGCCGACACCGGTCCGATCGGCGGCGACCTCAGCCATGAATTCATCATCCTGGCCGAGACCGGCGAAAGCCAGGTGTTCTGTGACCGCGCCTATCTGTCGCTCGACGTGCCGGGCGCGAACACGAATTTCGCCAACGACGCCGAGATCGGCGACATCGTGAAGACGTGGACGACGCCTTATGCGGCGACCGACGAGATGCATGACGAAGCGGCCTGGGCGAAGGTCCCCGAAGGCGACCGGCTCTCGGCGCGCGGCATCGAAGTCGGCCATATCTTCCATTTCGGCGAGAAATATTCCAAGCCGATGAACGCCAAGGTGACCGGTCCCGACGGCAAGGATCACTACGCCTCGGGCGGCTCCTACGGCATCGGTCCGTCGCGGCTGGTCGCGGCGATCATCGAGGCGAGCCATGACGAGAACGGCATCGTCTGGCCGGAAGCGGTGGCGCCTTTCGACGTCAGCCTGATCAACATGAAGGTTGGCGACGCGGAATGCGACCGCGTCTGCGACGAGCTCTATGCGGCGCTTAACGCAGCCGGCAAGGACGTGCTCTATGACGACACCGACCAGCGGCCGGGCGGCAAGTTCGCCACCGCCGACCTGATCGGCCTGCCGTGGCAAGTGATCGTCGGCCCTCGCGGCGTGGCGGCCGGCGAGGTCGAGATCAAGAACCGCAAGTCGGGCGAGCGCGAAACGCTGCCGATCGCCGAAGCCAAGAAGCGCCTGGGTACCGCCGCATGAGCGAGGCGGCGGCAGCGGCCAGATCGGGAGCGGGCGCTTTCTCCGGGTTCGAACGCATGGTGGCGTGGCGCTACCTGCGTTCGCGCCGCAAGGAGACGGTGATCTCGGTCATCGCCTCGATCTCCTTCCTCGGCATCATGCTGGGCGTCGCGACGCTGATCGTTGTCATGGCCGTGATGAACGGTTTCCGCGCCGAACTGCTGACCCGCATCCTCGGCGTCAACGGCCATCTCATCGTGCAGCCGCTCGATTCGCCGCTGGAGGACTACGCCCAGGTGGCGAGCCGCATCAACGGCGTCGCCGGCGTCAAATACGCAATCCCGCTGATCGACGGCCAGGTGCTGGCGCAGGGCAATGTCGGCGGCGGCACCGGCGCCTTGGTGCGTGGCATCCGCGGCGAGGACCTCGGCAAGATCTCGATCGTCGCCAGCAACATCAAGCAGGGCACGCTCGACGGTTTCGATGCCGGCGAAGGCGTGGCGATCGGCAAGCGCATGGCGGAGAGTCTCGGGCTGGTGCTCGGCGACACGATCACGTTGATTTCTCCCGACGGCGACGTCACGCCGCTCGGCACCACGCCGCGCATGAAGGGCTACAAGGTGGCGGCGATCTTCGAGGTCGGCATGTCGGAATATGACAGCTCGATCGTCTATATGCCGTTTACCGAAGCGCAGCTTTATTTCAACATGGACGGGCGCGCGCAGACCATCGAGATCTATGTCGATAATCCCGACAATGTCGACGCGCTGAAACCGCTGGTCGAGCAGGCGGCGCAGCGACCGGTCGATCTCGTCGACTGGCGCCAGCGCAACGAGACCTTCTTCTCGGCGCTGCAGGTCGAACGCAACGTCATGTTCATGATCCTGACGCTGATCGTGCTGGTAGCGGCGCTCAACATCATTTCCGGCCTGATCATGCTGGTGAAGGACAAGGGCCACGACATCGCCATCCTGCGCACGATGGGCGCCTCGCGCGGCGCGATCCTGCGCATCTTCCTGATGACGGGGGCGGCGATCGGCGTCACCGGCACGATCGCCGGCGTGCTGCTTGGCGTCGTGATCTGCCTCAACATCGAATCGATCCGCCAGTTCTTCTCCTGGATGACCGGCAGGATCCTGTTCAATCCCGAGCTCTATTTCCTCAGCCAGCTGCCGGCGAAGATGGACCCGCGCGAGACGACCTATGTCGTCATCATGGCGCTCAGCCTGTCGTTCCTCGCGACGGTGTTCCCGGCCTGGCGTGCCGCCCGGCTCGATCCCGTCGAAGCCTTGAGGTACGAATGATGGCCGAGGCCATTATCGAGCTGAGGGGCGTTGAGCGGCACTACGTTCAGGGGCCGCGCAAGCTCACCATTTTGAACGGCGCCGACTTTTCGCTCAGGCGCGGCGAAATGGTGGCGCTGGTGGCGCCGTCGGGCACCGGCAAGTCCACCCTGCTGCACACGGCGGGGCTGCTGGAGCGGCCCGATGCGGGCGACGTGATCCTCGCCGGCCGCGCCTGCGGCCGGCTGTCCGACGACGAGCGGACCGCGATCCGCCGCAACGATGTCGGCTTCGTCTATCAGTTCCATCATCTGTTGCCGGAGTTCTCGGCGCTCGAGAACATCATGATGCCGCAGCTGATCAAGGGGCTCGGCCGCAAGGAAGCATCCGAGCGGGCGGCACAGTTGCTCGACTATATGCAGATCGGCAAGCGCGCGCAGCACCGGCCGGCCGAGCTTTCGGGCGGCGAGCAGCAGCGCGTGGCGATCGCGCGCGCGGTCGCCAACGCGCCGCTGGTGCTGCTAGCCGACGAGCCCACCGGCAATCTCGATCCGGTCACCGCTTCCTATGTGTTCGATGCGCTGGAAGCGCTGGTCAGGCAGTCGGGCCTTGCGGCGCTGATCGCCACCCACAACCATGAGCTCGCCTCGCGCATGGACCGGCGGGTGACGCTGGCCGAGGGCAAGGTGGTGCCTCTGTAGGAGGCGTGCCTGCCCAGCGTCGTTATCCTAGGGCGAAGCTCCGCGAAGCGGAGCGCAGACCCTAGGATTCTGCGCGCGTCGCTTCGCTCCTTGCTTCGCCCTGGAATGACGAAGCGATGGGCGTGCTGGCCAATCGCCAAGGCAGCGCCTGCTCACGCAGCGACCCCTCGTCAACCTTTCCTTAACCCTGCCCAAAGGGACCGCCCGGATTCGTTCCGGCGTGTTCTCGACAGTCGTTGACATTCGAACAAAATTAGAACAAACTGCGAACATACTAACAACGGAGAGAGTTATGTCTGATCTGGTTCAGGATGTCGTCTCGCTGGTTTGCATGAGCACCTTCCTTGTTTCCATGGCGATTTGGATCGGCGCCATGTGATCAGGCGGCCTTGCCGCTGCACGGGACGGGCAAATGCCCGCCCGTTGTTCGGGCGGGCAAGGGCTCGCCCTGGGACGGGCAAGAGCCCGCCCTGGGACGGCAAGAGCCCACCTGGGATGGGCAAGGGCCCACCCGTTGTTAAGTCTTTCTTGGCCGCGCTGCCGCTAGGCTGCTCCTTCAAGACAGGAGCGAAGACAGTGTCGGTCATCGTCACGGTCACCCTCGTGGCCGGCAATCTTGGACTGATCTTTCTTTTGATGACCGTGCCGCTCGGATTGTGCACGGTGACGGTCAGCCGTGTGATCAAGGCCGACCGCGATCGGCTCTGGCAGGCGCTGTGGCCGTTCGGCAGCGATGCCGGGTGGTCGGGCGAAATTCTTTCCGCCGCGCCCCTGGATGGCGAGGGGACGGCGCTGATCCGGCTCTCCTGGGAAGGCCGGGACGGCCGGCCGATCGAACGCAAGGCGCGGTTCGAGGATGTGAGGGACGGAAGCCACTTCTCGATGGCGGTCGTCGAGGACACGGCGCTCGATCCGTCGTTCTGGGCGAACTATCGCGAGACCGCGCAGCTCGTATCCGAGGGCGATGCCACGCGGGTCACCCTTACTCAGACCGATCGCTATCGCGGCGTCGCGTTCCTGATCTTCCGCTTCTTTGCCATGCGCCGCGAACTGAGCAAGCTGGAGACCTGGGCGGCAACCGGCAAATACCGCAAGGGCGGCTGGTTCGAGCACCCGCTGAGCCAGATCGGCTTTGCCGCGCCTTCATCCTGTGGCCGTTCTTCGGCCTCAACCTCGGTGGATTCGCGCTGGCCACGATCCTGACTTCGGTGGTTGCCCTGCACGAGCTCGGTCACATGGCGGCCTTCCGGCTGACGGGCCATCGCCGCGCGCGGATGATCTTCATTCCGCTGCTTGGCGGCATCGCCATCGGCGGCAGACCTTACGACAGCCGCTTCGAGGTTGCCTTCGTGGCGCTGATGGGCGCCGGCTTTTCGGCTTTCCTGGTGCCGGTGCTGATCGCCGCCAGCGGCTTCGCCAATGGCGAAGGACATCGCTTGGCCGCCATGCTGCTGGCCACGCTTGCCGGCTGCGCGTCGCTGTTCAACATCGCCAATCTGGTGCCGGTGTGGAAATTCGACGGCGGTCAGGTGCTGCGCCAGATATGCCCGGGTCCGGCGGCGCTCGCGCTGGCGTCCTTCCTGCTGCTGTCGGGCCTACTTGCTCTCGGCTGGCTGGCGGGTTTCACCCCGAGCTTCCTGCTCATAGCCGGCGCGGTGTTTTCGATCCTCAGCCTGATCACCATGGGCAGCGGCGTGAAGCCGCGTCATGAGCTGAAGCCGATCAAAGCTTTCGACCGGCTGGCGATGGCCGGCGCGCTGCTCGCGGTGTTTGCCATCCACGGCTACGGCATGCTCTGGGCGTCCGCCCAGTTGATGTAGTGGGGGGCTCAGCCCGCCTTTCGAGCAAGTTCGGGAACCGGCACCGCCGCGGGGCCAAATACGTCCTCGAAAGCGGATTTCAGCGCAAGGTCGAGATCGGCCATGGTGACCGGCAGGCCAAGGTCGACAAGGCTGGTCACGCCATGGTCCGAGACGCCGCAGGGCACGATGCCGCCGAAATGGGAAAGCTCCGGTTCGACATTGATGGCGATGCCGTGAAAACTCACCCAGCGCCGCAGCCGGATGCCTATTGCCGCGATCTTGTCTTCAGCGGCCGAGCCGTCCGGCAGGGTAGGGCGATCCGGCCGCACCACCCAGACGCCGACGCGGTCCTCGCGACGCTCGCCGCGCACATTGAAGGCAGCAAGCGTGACGATGATCCATTGTTCGAGCGCGGCGACGAAGGCGCGGACGTCCTCGCGCCGGCGCTTCAGGTCGAGCATCACATAGGCCACGCGCTGTCCCGGCCCATGATAGGTGTATTCGCCGCCACGGCCGGCCGCGAACACTGGGAAGCGATCAGGCTCGATCAGGTCTTCGCTGCGGGCGCTGGTGCCGGCGGTGTAAAGCGGCGGATGCTCGACCAGCCAGACCATCTCGTTGGCGCCGCCGCTGCGGATCGCCTCGGCGCGCGCCTCCATGACGGCCAGCGCGTCCGGATAGGACGTAAGCCCGGGTTCGATCACCCATTCGACCGGCGCCGAACCGGGCATGGGCAGGAACGACGTGGCGATCTGGGTGCGTTCTGTCATGAAACTCTCAGTCTTCGACCACACATGCCGCTGTTCCAAACCGCCTTACGCAATTTAGGCGACATGCATTTGCCAATCATATGGCGGCAATCGGCTGAAACGTCCAGTTCCGCCGCCACCTCGCCGGTCTGAGGAGCATTGTGGCGGCGGCCCACGATTATTCCGCACGGCGCACTTGTTTCGCCGGAAACGATTTGCTACAGGCCCCGGGCCGGACGGTTCCGGCTCCTACCACGTGCGGTCGTGGCGGAATTGGTAGACGCGCAGCGTTGAGGTCGCTGTGGGGCAACCCGTGGAAGTTCGAGTCTTCTCGACCGCACCATTCCCCCCTTGCGATAGTTGATATCAATGGGCACGCCGAGTGCTGGCCAAGCGATTGAGCTCAGCCAGTTCAGATGGCATCCGGAAATGCTGACCGTTCGGCGTGTTCAACGAACTCGAGAGCCTGACGCCTGCGTGTTCCGACGGGTCATCGTCTGACCCTTTGCTGCGCTTCCATCGACGGACCACTTGGTTGTGCAGATTACGGCGGCATCAGCCGAAATTATGGACTTTTGCTGTTCGCGAACCGATAGGATCGCAGATTTGTATTCCTCGCTGTCCGTGAAGTCGAAGTGCGGCTCGTAGACTCCCATTTCGGCGAAGGCGAGCTTGTGATCGAATGCCGCCACTTCCTTTAGCAATCGGTCATAGATTGTTTTCTTATCCGAGTAATCGGAGCGCAAGATCGCAATCCTATTCTCCTCAAATCTTGCATCTACGGTCAGGCGAGCTACCTCGGCTTCCATATCCATTATGGGTTTGTACCTTGCCTCCATTCGATGGATCTGCTCCGCGTGCAAAGCCTCACTCTGTAAAGCGATCTTACGCTCATTTCTGATCTGAAAGAATTGCCATATTGCTACTACTAACAGCGCGGGGCAAAGAGCCACGGCTGCCATAAGGACATTGATAAGCATGCGAAATTCTCCCCCAATATGCTTCCTGTCCCTCTACAGGGACGCGCAGTATTGATTGTCGATCAATGGCTTTTTTGAAGAAGGGCGAGCTTTTTGGTTCTTCCTGCAGACGAGACTCTGAAGCTATCGTCTCGCGCCAATCTACAATCGTGAACGACATGCGACTCTTCCGCCACGATATACGCGAATTTATAGCGGCAATGGACAGGGCGCTGTTGTTGCGAATTTTCCGAAAGGCGCGATGCGTAGGCGCTTTTCCGTCAATGCGGTTGAGGTCAAGCTGCGCAAGAACGCCTGTTCCTCACGCTACGACGCAGCGTTAGTAACTGGTAGCCGAAAGTGCGACGCTACAGATTCCAGTCTTGGACAACGACGGTAAGGACCTGAGCTACCCGGTCCAGCCCAAGCCTGCCGAGATGCAGTTGATCGACACAAGCAGGGCATCGGTCGCCCGCTTCTGATCCGCCGTGCCGGTGTTTGCCCGAACTTCACGCAGCAGATCGACCTGCAGCCGGTGAATGTCGTCCATCAGTCGCCGCAGATTGTCGAAACGCCGCTTGAACATCGGAAAGCGCGCGGAAAGATCGCCGCCCGTCAGGTCGCCGATCAGGCGTCGCGTCAACTCGTATTCGGCGGCGATGCGGGAATAGATCCGCCCAGCCGCATCGCCGTCGGACACGAGGCCGGCGTAGAGCCGCGCGATCTCCATGTCGGACTGGTAAAGCGTCTTCTCGGCCTCGTCGACGATCAGGCGGAAGAAGCGCGAGTGCTCGAACATGCGCGCCAGGAGGTCGCGCCCGGCCTCGCCGCGCACCGTGACGAAGGAGCTCAGCGCGCTGCCGATGCCATACCAGCCGGTCAACAGGTGACGGTTCTGGCTCCAGGCGAACACCCATGGAATGGCGCGCAGGTCGGCAATGCCGCTGGCGCCGAAACGGCGATCCGGCCGCGAGCCCATTTTGAGCAGCGCCAGCTCGGCGACCGGGCTCGCCTGGTTGAAATAATCGAGAAAGCCGGGCTCGGCGATCAACGCGGCATAGGATGCCTGCGACATGCCCGCCAGCGCTTCCAGCGCCTCGTCGAATTCCGGCGTTTCCCTCGTCCCGGCATCGCCAGGCGATCCGGCGCTGTGGGCCAGCACGCCGGCGGCGAGTATCTCGAGCTGGTTGAGGCCGGTGCCGCGATTGGCGAATTTCGACGAAACGACCTCGCCCTGCTCGGTCACCCGCATGGTTCCCGCTACCGTGCCTTGCGGCTGTGCCGCGATAGCCCGGCCGGTCGGCGCGCCGCCACGGCTGACGGAGCCGCCGCGGCCGTGGAAAAAACTGATCCCGGCCTTGTGCTTGCGGCCGATGGCGGCGAGGCGCTTCTGCGCCTTTGCCAGTTCCCAATTGGAGGCCAGGAAACCGCCGTCCTTGTTGGAGTCTGAATAGCCAAGCATGATTTCCTGGCGCGCGCCGAAATCCCGCACCGTCCGCCGCACCAGCGAAACGTCGAGCAATCCGTTCAGGATGCCGGGGGCGGCTTGTAGATCGGCGATGGTCTCGAACAGCGGCACGATCCGCAGCCTGATCGTGCGGTCGCTACCAAGACCGGTCGAAAGTCCGCAATATTGCGCCAGCAGATAGACCGCAAGCAGGTCGTCGGCCGAGCGCGTCATGCTGAGAACGAAAGCGCCGACACCATCCGCATCCGCGCTGGAGATATGCTCTCGGATAACCGCGAATGTCGAAAGCAGTTCACCCGCTTCAGGCGAGAGCCGGCCTGGGTCGATCTCCAGACGTTCGCCCTGGCTGAGGGCCGCGCGAATGCGCGCCGACCATTGCGGCGTGCCGGCTGCGACCGGATCGGCCGGATTTGTCAGCGCAAACAACTCGGCCAGCACCCGGTTGACGACGGTGGAATTTTGGCGCATGTCGAGCGAGACCGTGCGGAAGCCGAAGCTCCCCACTTGCCAAAGCAGAGGCTGGACGAAACGCCTGGCGACAGCACGCCCTCCAATCGCGTCGAGCACTGAAGACAAGGCGTTCAGATCGGCTCGAAACGCCTCTGCCGAAAGATACGCCACCGCACCGCCGTCTCGCGTCGCCACCAGCCGGGCAAGCGAGGCCGAGGCGAACTGGCGAAGCGGCTCGTCCGGGTTCCGGGCGGCAATCTCCTGCGCCTGTCCGCTTTTCTCGAGCGCCTTTTGCAGCAGCGGTTTGAAGCTGGCCGGCAGGCCGATGACGTTCGAGCTGGCGCTGAGCACCGTCACCAGCCGCTGCACCTGCGTCAGATACCAACCTATGGCGGTGTTGCGGTATTCGGCCATGGCATGGGCGGTGACCGCGGCCGTCACGTTCGGATTGCCGTCGCGGTCGCCGCCGATCCACGAGGCATAGCGCATGAAAGAGGGAATTCTGATCGGCTTTCCCGGGTAGTGATGCTCGAAGGCGCCTTGAAGCTTGCCGTAGAGCTGCGGCGTCGCCTCGAAGATGACCTCGCGAAAGAAGTGCAGGCCCCAGGCGATTTCGCCTTCGACCGTCGGGCGCTCAAGTCGCAGCTCGCCCGTCATCCAAAGGAGCTCGATCTCGCTTTCCAGATCGGCGACCAAAAGGTCGCGCTCGCGTGGCGCCCAGCGCGGCTGGTCGAGCTCAGTCAACTTGCGATAGATGCGGCGGTGGATCTCCAACACCGTGACGCGTTTGGCCTCCGTCGGGTGCGCGGTCATCGTCGGGCCGACGCAAAGCTCATCGAGCGCCGCCTGGACTTGCTCTGCCGAGCGCCCGTTCGCCGCCATCTGCGCGATCACGCTGGCGAAGGACCCGGGCACCTCGTCGACACCAGCACCTTGCTCGAGTTCGCGACGTGCCCGCATGGCAAGCAGCTCGTCGGCGATTGTCAGCAACTGGAACCATACGCCGGTCGCCTGAAGCGCTGGGATGCGCTGCTCGGCGGCAAGCGAGACAAGCGACCTGCGTCCGTTCAGAACCGCGGCGATCTCGGGCTCGCGCGCGCTGGCGACCTGAAGCAGCAGGCGCAACAAAAGGCTGCGCTCGTCCTCGCGAAACTTGATGCGCCTGCTCTGTTCCAACCGCTGACCCATCCGCATCGATTGTCGCATTGGCGCCCCCCTCAAATCGAAGGCGGCGCCGGCTGTCAGGCGACCTGGTCGGGGACCGGGCGACCCTCGAAGAAGGCGGTCAGGTTCTCCACCACCTTCATGCCCATCGCCACCCGCGTCTCCTCGGTCGCACTGCCGAGATGCGGCAGCAGCACGACGTTCTCCAATTGCTTGAGTGCCTCCGGAACCGCCGGTTCGTCGGCAAAGACGTCGAGACCCGCCCCGGCGATCTCGCGCCTCTCCAGCGCGCCGATCAGGGCATCCTGGTCAACGACGTCGCCACGCGCCGTGTTGATCAGGAACGCGCCGCGTTTCACCAAGCGCAAGCCTCGAGCATCGATCAGATGGCGGTTTTCCACACCGCCCGGACAGTGGAGCGACACGAAATCGGACGCCGTGAGCACATCGTCCAAGGTCGGCATCTGCTCCGCGCCCATGGCGCGCGTCTCCTCATCATCCACCGGCGACCGGTTGAAGAACACAATCTTCATGCCGAAGCCGAAATGCGCGCGCCTGGCTGTCGCCTTGCCGATGCGCCCCATGCCGACAATGCCCAGGGTTTTGCCAGACACCTTCGCGCCGGCCATGTGAGTCGGCGACCAGCCAGGCCACTCTCCGGCCCGCAGCTGTCGTTCGCCCTCGCCGGTCCGGCGCGCGACAGCCAACATCAGGCTGAGCGCAAGGTCGGCGGTGCAATCGGTCAAGACGCCCGGCGTGTTGGTCACCACGATGTCGCGTTCGCTGGCCGCCGCGACATCGATGTGGCTGAAGCCGACGCCGAAATTGGCGATGATCCGGGTACGGGCGGCGCCCTCGGGAAATACCGCGCCAGGCAAACGGTCGCTGACCGTTGCCAGGATCGCGTCAAAATCGGCGAAGGCCGACGTCATTGCGGCAGGGCTGAGCGGCGTATCGCTGGCGTTAAGCGTCGTGTCGAAGCGGTCGGAGAGGATCGCTTCGACGGCCGCCGGCCATCTCCTGGTGACAATCAAACGCGGTTTCATCGAATTTCCTGCCGTTCCATGGGCAGCGGTCATGCCGCTTTCTTCGTCCGCGCCAGCGTGTCGGCCACGACCTCGCCGAACGAGGCAGGGGTCGGCACGATGACGACACCGGCTTCCTTCAGGATCTCGACCTTTTCCTGCGCCGACTCGCCGAAGGCCGAGATGATGGCGCCGGCATGGCCCATGCGGCGGCCTTTCGGCGCGGATAGGCCGGCGATGTAGGCGATCAGCGGCTTCCTCATATTGTCGCGCGCCCAGATCGCGGCTTCGGCTTCCTGCGGGCCGCCGATCTCGCCGATCATCACCACGGCGTCCGTGTCCTCGTCACGCTCGAAAAGCTGCAGGATGTCCTTGAAGGACGAGCCGTTGATCGGATCGCCGCCGATGCCGACGCTGGTCGACACGCCGATGCCCAGTGCCTTCATCTGCGAGGCGGCCTCGTAGCCGAGCGTGCCGGAGCGGCCGACGATGCCGACGCGACCAGGCAGATAGATGCTGCCCGGCATGATGCCCATCAGCGCCTGTCCCGGCGTGATGACGCCGGCGCAGTTCGGGCCGACCAGCCGCATGCGGTCCTCGAAGCGGTAGCGGCGCATGTAGCGCTTGACCTGCATCATGTCCTGCGAGGGGATGCCGTCGGTGATGCAGACGCAAAGCTTGATGCCGGCATCCGCCGCCTCCATGATCGAATCGGCGGCGAAGGGCGGCGGCACGAAGACGATGCTGGCCTCGGCGCGGGTTTCGCGCACCGCGCCCTTGACGGTGTTGAAAACGGGCAGGCCGAGATGCGTCTGGCCGCCCTTGCCGGGGGTGACGCCGCCGACCAGCTTGGTGCCGTAGCGCTTCATGTCGTCGGCATGGAAGCTGCCGATCTTGCCGGTGAAACCCTGAACGATGACGCGCGTGCTGCGGTTGAGCAGGATTGCCATTTGTCGACCTCCCTCAGGCTGCTTTTTTGTTCTTGGTGGCCGCGCGCCAGGCGGCGACGGCCTTTTCGGCCGCTTCGGCCAGCGTGTCGGCGACGATCACCTTCTCGCCGGAATCGGCCAGGATCTTGCGTCCTTCCTCGACCTTGGTGCCTGAGAGCCGCACCACCAGCGGCACCTCGACGCCGACCTCGCGGATCGCCTTGATGACGCCCTCGGCCACCCAGTCGCAGCGGTTGATGCCGGCGAAGATGTTGACCAGGATGGTCTCGACTTGTCTGTCGCCGAGCACGGCGCGGAAGGATTTCGCCACCCGCTCGGGCGAAGCGCCGCCGCCGATGTCGAGGAAGTTGGCAGGCTCGCCGCCGGCGATCTTGATCATGTCCATCGTCGCCATGGCCAGCCCAGCGCCGTTGATGATGCAGCCGATATTGCCGTCCAGCCCGACATAGGAAAGGCCGCGGTCGCTGGCGAAAGTTTCGCGCGGATCTTCCTGGCTCTTGTCGCGCAGTTCGGAGATTTCCGGCCGGCGGAACAGCGCGTTCTCGTCGAACGACATCTTTGCATCGAGCGCGACGAGGCTGCCGTCGCGCGTCACCACCAGCGGGTTGATCTCCAGCATCGAGGCGTCGTAGTCGCGGAACACCTGGTAGCAGCCGAGGATTGTTTCCGTGGCCTTGCCGATCAGGCTGCTTTCAAGCCCGAGGCCGAAGGCGATTTCGCGCGCCTGGAAGCCTTGCATGCCGACGCCGGGATCGACGGTGGCGCGGATGATGGAATCCGGTTTCTTTTCGGAGATGTCCTCGATCTCCATGCCGCCGGCGGCCGAGGCCACGATCATGACGCGCTCTTCCTTGCGGTCGAGCACAAAGCCGAGATAGAGTTCCTGCGCGATGTCGACGGCTTCCTCGAGATAGAGGCGCGAGATCAGCTTGCCGCGCGGGCCAGTCTGGTGCGTTACCAGCTTGCGCCCGAGCATGCCCTCCGCCGCGTTGGAGATTTCCTCATCATTGGAGCAGAGTTTGATGCCGCCGGCCTTGCCGCGCGCGCCGGAATGAACCTGCGCCTTCAGCACCCATTTCGAGCCACCGATCTCGCGCGCCCGGTAAGTCGCCTGCTCGGGGCTGTAGGCAAGACCGCCGCGCGGCACATGCACGCCGTGACGGGCCAGCAGTTCCTTGGCCTGGTATTCGTGAATGTCCATCATGTCCTCCCGGTAAATTCTTAATGCCTTAATGCGCGGCGTGTGGCTTTTGTCAGCTAACCAAGTTGGCCGGCGCGCTCGATCGCCTCGTTCACCACCAGCACGTTGCGCGCCATGCGTTCCGACGCCGCGTCAATCATCTTGCCGTCGAGCGCCGCCGCACCCTTGCCAAGCGCCTCCGCCTCCTTCAGCACCTCGAGAATGCGTCTGGCGCGTGTGACCTCCTTCTCCGGCGGCGAGAACACATCGTTGGCCAAGGCGATCTGCGAAGGGTGGATCGCCCATTTGCCTTCGATGCCGAGCGCGGCAGCACGCCGGGCGGCCGCCGTGTAGCCTTCCGGGTCGGAGAAATCCCCGAACGGCCCGTCAATGGCGCGCAAGCCATAGGCGCGGCAGGCGACCGTCATGCGCGACAGCGCGAAATGCCACTGGTCGCCGGGATAGTCGGGATTGAGGCCGCCGATGTTGACGGTGCGCGCCTTGTTGCTGGCGGCGTAGTCGGCGACGCCGAAATGCATGGCTTCCAGCCGGCCGGGCGTGGCGGCGATCGCCTCGACATTGGCCATGCCGAGCGCGGTCTCGATCAGCGCTTCAAGGCCGACGCGGGTCTTGAAGCCCTTGGCCATCTCGATCTGGTTGACCATGGCCTCGACCATATAGAGGTCGGCCGGCACGCCGACCTTCGGCACCAGGATGGTGTCCAGCCGGTCGCCGGCCTGTTCCATGACGTCGACGACGTCGCGGTACATGTAGTGGGTATCGAGGCCGTTGATGCGCACCGAGACGGTCTTGCCCTTGGCGCGCCAGTCGATGTCGTTCAGCGCCTGGATGATGTTCTTGCGGGCGCGCTCCTTGTCGGGCGGCGCGACTGCGTCCTCGATGTCGAGGAAGACGAAGTCGGCAGCGCTGTTCGCCGCCTTGTCGATCATCTCCGGGCTGGAGCCGGGCACGGCCAGCTCGCTACGCTGCAGCCTGAGTTTCTTGAGGTGGTTGATGGTGTGGCTCATGATGCGCCCCTCACGCTGCCTTTGCGACCGGCATTGCGGCGGTGCGCCTGAAATGCTCGATCGCCGCGCCGACGCCTGAGCCGGGCGCCAGGTCGACGCCACAGTCGAGCAGCGTCAGTTCGGCGGCGGAGAGCGATGCGAGCACCATCACCTCGTTCAACCAGCCGAGATGGCCGATGCGGAACACCTTGCCGGCCACTTTGTTGAGGCCGCCGCCGAGGGAGGTGTTGTATCGCTGGTAGGCGCGCTTGACGACGTCGGCGCTGTCGGTGCCGTCCGGCACGAGGATGGCGCTCACCGTGTCGGAATGCCATTTCGGCGCCTTGGCGCAGAGTTTCAGGCCCCAGGCGTCGACCGCCTTGCGCACGCCTTCCGCCAGGCGATGGTGGCGGGCGAAGATGTTGTCCAGTCCTTCCTCGGCGATGAGGTCGAGCGAGGCGCGCAGGCCGCGCAGCAACTGCGTCGCTGGCGTGTAGGGGAAATAGCCGGCGTCGTTGGTGCGGATCATGTCCTCGAAGGAAAAATAACAATGCCGGTGCGTCGCCACCCGCGAAGCAGCCAGCGCCTTCTTGCTGACCGACAGGAAGCCGAGGCCGGCGGGCAGCATGAAGCCCTTCTGCGAGCCGCTGACGGCGCAGTCGACACCCCATTCCTCCTGGCGGAAGTCGATCGAGCCGATCGACGAGACGCCATCGACGAAAAGCAGGGCCGGGTGGTTCGCCGCGTCGAGCGCGGCGCGGCAGCCGGCGACATCGCTGGTGACGCCGGTCGCGGTCTCGTTCTGCGTGCAGAATACCGCCTTGATGAGGTGCGCCTTGTCGGCCTTCAGCCGCTCGGCATAGGTTTCGAGCGGAACGCCCGTGCCCCATTCGCAATCGATGACGTCGACATCGAAGCCGAGGCGCTCGGCCATGTCGACCCACAGATGCGAGAACTGGCCGAAGCGCGACATCAGAACCTTGTCGCCAGGGCTGAGCACGTTGGTCATCGCCGCTTCCCAGGCGCCGGTGCCCGAGGAGGGGTAGATGAAGACGCGGCCGGTCTCGTTCTTGAAAACCTTCTTGATGTCCTCGAACAGCGGCAGCGTCAGGTCGGGGAAGGAGGCGGCGCGCATGTCCTCCATCGGCAGGTTCATGGCCTGGCGGACTTGTTCGGGAATATTGGTGGGCCCCGGGATGAAAAGATGCGTGAACCCAGCCATGCGCGAACTCCTCCGGTCGTTTGGGATTGTGGAGGAATTCTCGTTTTGAAGAGCCTTCGCAACAACACCTTGCCGGGTAAGTTGTTGGCCCTTGCGGGTGGCACGATCCTACCCGACCGGCCTACCCGATAGGCGATTTGGGCGTGCGGCCTTTCTCGCTGGAATAGAGCGCGACGGCCATGGCGCGGTTGCGCACGTCCAGCTTGTCGTAGAGATTCTTCAAGTGATACTTCACCGTATTCTCGGAAATCCCGGTCCGGGTGGCGATCTGCAGGTTGGTCCAGCCGTCGGAAAGCACCGCAAGCAATTCGCGCTCGCGCACGGTGAGCCGGGACAGCGGCGTGTCGTTGACCTTGTTGATGTCGATATAGGGGATGCAGATACGGCCATGCGCGACGGCCAGGATCGTTTCGAAGATCACCGGCGGATCGTCGAACTGGAAGCAGTAGCCCTGCGCGCCAAGACGGACGCACTGTTTCAGGATGCCGATGTCGTGGTCGTTGGAGAAGACCGTGATGCGCACGCCAAGCTGGCGGTTTTGAACCTCTGTAAGCACATCTGCGCCATCCATATCGCCGAGTTTCCAGCCGATGACGGCGACATCGAAATTCGTGGTGGCGGCCAGTTCCAGGAATTGCGCGCCGCTGTGCACGGCACCCAGCAAATCGAAGCGGCCGTCGCATTCCAGCATTTCGCGCAGCGCCGAAACAACGAATGGATTGCGTTCGGCAACGACCACGCGAACGCGCCGCTCGGTATTTCCCTCGTTCGTCTTTCCAGACTTGATGTTCAAGGGCAGCGTTTGTCCTCGACCGATTGGGGGACGTCCCGATCCGGCTGGATCGCGCGTCATGGCAATTCTGCCTCAACGGTGAAGGCGTGCTCTTTCCCCAGCGACATGCGCTGTCGCGTCGGCTGAAGCCATTGTCACACCCGCGACGCATCGCAATCTAGCGTCTCTGGAGGGTGGATCGCCGCGACATTTCCTTGGCCATTCCGGGCTCTAGCGTGACATCCTGCAAAGACGAATCTCATTGCCGCGCTATCTGCCGAGCCGGTCTTGGATTTTCCCAAAAGCGGTTTCCTCTTTTCGGGATCATGCACTAGACCAGTTTTGACACCCTTCGGGATTCCTGTTGGCGGGAGATGCTGGTGGAAGGCCAGGACAGACAGACGACGGGCGCCGCGCCCGCCGAGGAGCACCACGCCGATGTCTATGGCGAGGACGGCGCCGTCCGTGCCTCTTTCCTTGCCCGGATCGGCGCAGCCATCGCCGACCGTGACACGATCACGCTCAAGCGCGAAGTCGACGACCTGCACCAGTCGGAGCTCGGCGACGTGCTGGAGGCGCTTCATCCCGAACAGCGCCGCGCGCTGGTCGAATTGCTCGGCTCCGATTTCGACTTCTCGGCGCTGACCGAGGTCGACGAGGCGATCCGCCTCGACATCGTCGACAATTTGCCCAACGCGCAGATCGCGCAGGCGGTGCAGGAACTCGATTCAGACGATGCCGTCTACATCCTCGAGGACCTCGAGAAGGAAGACCAGGACGAAATCCTGTCGCAGCTGCCGTTCACCGAGCGCATCAGGCTGCGGCGGGCGCTGGACTATCCGGAAGAGACCGCCGGGCGGCGCATGCAGACCGAGTTTGTCGCCGTGCCGCCATTCTGGACGATCGGCCAGACCATCGACTACATGCGCGAGGACAAGAACCTGCCCGAGCGCTTCAGCCAGATCTTCGTCATCGACCCGAGCTTCAAGCTGATGGGGGCCATCGACCTCGACCAGATCCTGCGCACCAAACGCGCGGTCAAGGTCGAGGAGGTCATGCATGAGACCTTGCATGCGATCCCGGCCACGATGGATCAGGAGGAGGCGGCGCGGGAGTTCGAGCAATACAACCTGCTCTCCGCGGCCGTGGTCGACGAGAACGAGCGGCTGGTCGGCGTGCTCACCATCGACGACGTGGTCGACGTCATCCAGGAGGAGGCGGAGGAGGACCTTTTGCGCATGGGCGGCGTCGGCGACGAAGAACTGTCCGACACTGTGCTCGCCACCTCGCGCTCGCGCGTGCCCTGGCTGCTGGTCAACCTTGTGACCGCCTTCCTCGCCGCTTCGGTGATCGGCCTGTTCGACCGCACGATCGAGCATATCGTGGCGCTAGCGGTGCTGATGCCGATCGTCGCCGGCATGGGCGGCAATGCCGGTTCGCAGACCATGACCGTCACCGTGCGCGCGCTGGCGACCAAGGACCTCGATATCTACAACGCCGCCCGCATCATCCGTCGCGAACTGGGTGTCGGCTTCATCAACGGCATTGTCTTTGCGGTGCTTATCGGCATGGTCGCCGGCTTCTGGTTCCGCGACTCCAATCTGGGCGGCATCATCGCGGCGGCAATGATCATCAACATGTTCGCCGCGGCACTTGCCGGGATCCTCATCCCGCTGGTGCTCGACCGCTTCAAGATCGATCCGGCGGTGGCATCGGCCGTCTTCGTCACCACCGTTACCGACTGCGTCGGTTTTTTCGCCTTCCTCGGGTTGGCGACCTGGTGGTTTAGGGTTCCCTAAAATCAGCAACCTGCCGTTAATTGACTTTTACGTAAATGCCATGCGAGGTTGTCCCGGGGTCGCGCGCCGATTCCGGCGCGGGATGGGTCTAATCGGAGGGAAGGGCGACGCTCCAAACGGCGATGCCCGGGCTTGGGAGCGGGAATGCGGGAATATTACACGATCACCGAGCTGACGCGTGAATTCGATGTGTCGACGCGGACGTTGCGCTTTTACGAGGATGAAGGGCTGGTGCAGCCGGTGAGGCGCGGCCGCACGCGGCTGTTTCGCCCCTCCGACCGGCATCTCATTCGCCAGATCATGCGCGGAAAAAGGCTCGGTTTCTCGATCAACGAGATCCGCGAGATCATCCAGATGTACAAGGAGCCGCCCGGCGAGGTCGGCCAGCTCAAGCTGATGATCAAGCGCATCGAGGAAAAGCGCGAGGACCTGCGCCAGAAGCGGCGCGACCTCGAAGAGACTCTGGCCGAGCTCGACCAGGCTGAGGAGTCCTGCGTGGAACGGTTGGCTGAGTTGGGCGTGAATACGTGAAGCACAGCAAGCCGGAGATTGCAGGGCTAATTATCGCAAACGTTCGAGATTAGCAGGAGCTTTCGAGCTTCGTCATCCTAGGGCGGAGCAGCCGCGGAGCGGCGTCGCGGAGACCCTAGGATCCATGCCGTTACCTTGATCGTAGAGTACAGCGGAGCAGAATTCTGAACCGTTGCAACGCCTTAGCGTCATGGCATGGATCCTAGGGTCTGCGCGCGTCGCTCCGCTCCTTGCTTCGCCCTAGGATGACGAGGGATCGGGCGTTCCGGCCAAACGCGAAGGTACGCGATCTGCCGACTGAGGTCGCTTGACGCGCGACCGATCCAGGCAACGCGGCCTCAAATCCAGCGTCGCACCCGCTTGGCATAGTCGCGGTACTTCTTGCCGAACTTCGCCGCCAGGATTTTTTCCTCCTTCTCGATCGCCAGTTTCTGCGTCGCGAAGGCGGCGAGGAAAGCAAGGAGCAAGAACCAGGCGATGCCGGTGATGAAGGCGACGCCGATCAGCAGCAGCGTGTTCGCAAGATACATCGGGTTGCGGGTTATGCCGAAGGGACCCGACGTGACCAGATGATCGGGCTCGGCATTGGGATCCAATGTCGTCTTGGCCCGCATCATGACGCGAATGGCCGTGACCCAGAGCATGGCGACGCCGAACAGCGCCACCCAGCCGACGCCGAACAGGAGATCGCCGAAGATGTCGCCGATCCACGGCAGCGGGTAGAGCATGCCGAGGACGACGCTGAGCGCGATCGCCACCACATAGATCACCGGCGGCCATGGAATGATCCCGTGTCTGGGCTTTGCGATACCTGTCATTGCTGCCCTCCCTGCATCTGATCCTCCGTGGCGGCGGTGCAGGTGCTCGCCAGATCGGCCAGATGCGATTTCCAGACGCTGGATTGGTCGTTGGCGTAGAGCTTGTCGAGAGACCCTTCGCCCTTCAGCGTGTCCAGCATGCAGCCACAATAGCTGGAACAGAACTTGCTGTCCCGCTGCTGTTCGCACTGGGCCTGGCAAGCCCGCAGGAACCCGGCTTCCCTATCCTGAGGGGCGGCGGGCATGACCTGGGAGAACAGCCACACCGAGCCGAACAGCAACGGCTGGTGGATGAGGTAGAAGGCCAGGCTATGCCTGCCGATGAAGGTCAGCGGGTTGGACCAGCGGCCGGGCACCCGCGTTCCCAACCGGGCGAGGAGGCCGGATGAGGAGGCGAGCTTCACCGCGGCGATACCCAGCAGAACAGCGCCGAACCACGGGAAAAGTGGCACATAGTCGTTGGAACGCGGATTCGTGACGGAAAGGCCGACCCACCACAGCGCCTGATGGTCGAAGAACTCCGCGCGCAGATAGTAAGGCGCGGCAATGACGGCTGCGGCAATGATGGCCGTCAGCAGCCAGGGCAGCCTGAGAAAGGCGAGGCCGAGCAGGCTGGCCAGGGCGATCTCATGCAGGATGCCGAAGAAGATGAACCCGTCCGGCGTGACGAAATAAGTAACGGCGGAAATGGCGATCGCCGCCCCGGCGACCATGGCAAAGCGCTTCCAGAAGCCAGGCCAGCGGATCTGGCGTCCATGGGCGAGGAACAGGCTGACGCCGACCAGGAACAGGAAGGTCGAGGCGATGCAGCGCGCATAGAGCTTCCACCAGCCGACGGCGGTGAGGCCGGGCGCGGTGTAGCCGAAGTTTTCGAGATCCCAGGTGAAATGATAGCTCGCCATCGCAATCAGCGCGATGCCGCGCAGGATGTCGATAGCCTGTATGCGGCCGTGCTTTGGGGTGTCCTGAACGGGTTCGCTGGACGTTTGAAAGCTCATTGATCTCGCAATCCGATTCAGTCTTGCCGAACGACTATCACGGTTCTGCGTGGCAACAGAAGGCAGGGCGCGCCGCTCCCCGCAAGGGCCGTCGCTTTAGGCCAGCGGCGGAAAGCCTTTGGCAGGCTTCGCTTTTCGGCCTCTCGGGGTCGGTTTCCTGCTACTGGCCCGCGTCTGGTCCGGCCAGATTTGGGGCGTGATTCACGTTTCGGAGGGGCGATGTCCACCCATGTGCGCCATCCGATCTGGCTTCCGGCCTTGCGGCCGGCGGACGCACGCACCTTCGCCTCGCTCTATGCGGTGGAATCGTTCGCCCGCGCCACGGTCTCCAGCGTGATCCCGATCGAGGCCTACGAGATCCTGCACAACGAACGGATCGTCTCGATCCTCTACACCATCGTGTCGCTGATGGGCCTTTCGGTCACGCTGTTCATGCCGATGCTCATCCGTCGCTTCGCGCGACGCTGGGTCTACACGGCCGGCTGTCTGTTGCTTGCGATCGGCTCAGCCTTCTTCGTCACCCACACGCTGCCGGGACAGATCGCCGGCATGCTTTGCCGCGTCATGGGGGCGAGCGCGCTGTCGATCACGCTCAACCTCTACATCATGGACCACATCCGCAAGACCGACTTCATGCAAGCGGAATCGCTGCGCATGGCATGGTCGATGTTCGCCTGGACGGGCGGGCCGACGCTCGGCATCTTCCTCTATACCCATTTTGGCATCTATGCCGCGCATGGCGCAGTCGTGGTGTTTGCGTTCGCGCTGCTTTGCCTGTTCTGGTTCTACCGGCTGACCGACAACCAGTCGATACGGCCCGGCAAGTCGCGCCCCGCCAATCCGCTTGCCAATATCGGCCGCTTTGTCGCGCAGCCGAGGCTGCGGCTCGCCTGGCTGATCGCCTTCGGCCGCTCCTGCTTCTGGACGACGTTCTTCGTCTATGGACCGTTGTTCATGGTGATCACCGGCCAGGGCGAACTCGCCGGCGGATTGCTGGTTTCGGCAGGCAATGCGCTTTTGTTCGTGGCGATCTTCTGGGGCAGGGCAGGCAAGCGCTTCGGCGGGCGACGCGTCATGACTTTCGCTTATTTCGCCATGTCGGCAGCGTTGTTTGCGGCGGGCGGCATCGGCGAGGCCGCGCCGTTGCTCTCCGGCGCGCTGCTGCTCTGCGGCGCCTTGTTCACCATCGCGCTCGACGCGCTCGGCTCGACCGCCTTCCTGCGCTCGGTGCGCGCTTACGAGAAGGCCCAGATGGCGGCGGTCTACCGCACCTATCTCGATTTTTCCGAGCTGACGCCGCCGCTCGTCTATTCGGTGGTGCTCTCCTTCTTCGGCCTTGGCTCGGTGTTTGTCACCCTCGGAATTCTGGCCGCTTTCTGCGGCTTCGTCACCTGGCGCTATCTGCCGAAGTCATTTTGATCCGGATTGATATGCGGCGTGGCGCTCGCGCACCCAGTCGTGGAAACGATGCAGGTCGTATTCTTCCGGCATCAGCACGCCGGCCTGATGGCGCATCGAGCGCAGGCCCTTCTGATTGACCTCGCAGATCGCCGCGTCTTCCTCGAGCACCTGGGTGCCGAAGGCGACGATGTTGTCGATATCGGTCCTTCCCAGCGCATCCGGCGCGAACAGCCATTCGGCGGTGAGCTCAGTCTGCTCGGGGCCGAGCGGCGCCAGCCGCACGATGCGCATGTAATCGACATGGCCGACGATGAACATCGAGGGCAGCGACGTGGCATAGGTCTGGCCGGCGGCGCGCTCGGCCGGTGTCAAGCCGGGAAAGATCGGGCCGTGGACGTGTCCGTCCTTCGACCAGGTCTCGGCCCCGGCGCGCAGGCGGCCGGAGAATTCCGGCGCATCGTTGTCAGCGTGGCGGATCCATTCCGGATCGTCATGCCTCGCCATCAGGCCTCGCCCATAGATCGGCACCAGCCGCGACAAATCCTTGTGAACGCCTGGACAGTGCAGGCATTCGTTGAAGTTCTCCCAGAAAATCTTCCAGTTGCAGTTCATCACCTTGGTGAGCCGGTGGCCGGTCACAAGCGTCTCAAGCGGCCAGTTGGAAAGATCGCCGGAGGCCCGGTCAAAGGCGCTTTCCGCCGAGCCGGCGGGGCCGTCGGAAAGATTGATGAAGACGAGGCCACGCCACACCGAAAGCGCCACGCGATAGAGCGGATAGTCGGCCTTGTCGAAGCCCTCGGGCAGTGATTTCGACGGCACGCGCACCAGGTCGCCGCGCAGCGAATAGGACCAGGCATGGTAGGGGCACGTCAGCAGCCTGGCTTTCAGCCGGCCGGCGCTTTCCTGGCAAAGCTGCGAGCCGCGATGCCGGCAGGTGTTGTGGAAGGCGCGCAGGCTCCCGGTCTCGTCGCGCAGCACGAGGATCTCCTGCGAGCCGATGCGGATCGTGCGGAAAGCGAGGGGTTCGGCGAGATCGGCCTCGCGGCAGATCATCAGCCAGCTTCGATACCAGATGGCGTCCAGATCGCGCCGGTACGCATCGGCGTCCCAATAAGCGGCCGACGGCAAAGTCGGCTCGAGGCTGGTCAGGCCGTTGTAAGGATCGCGATCGCTTGGATTGGGCTGCATCGGCTTCTCCCTGGCAGAGGACAGCCGACACCCGGGCAAAGCCGTTGTCAATTGTCGGTCCTCCCCGATTGTAGCGCCGGCGCGGGGACCTTAAAGTCGGGTGTATGCTGCCAAGAACCATGTCGCTTACCGAGGAACTGGTCGCCCGCTGTTTTCGCGTGGTCGAGGACACGGGGCCTGATCCTCACGCGTCGCATCTAGATGACGGCGACTATGAGGCGATGCTCGACGCGTTCGAGGCGCAGCTTCCCGCGACCGAGCCGCTTTGGCTGTTCGGCTATGGCTCGCTGATCTGGAAGCCGGAGATCGAGCACACCGAGGAACGCGTGGCGCTTGCGCGCGGCTGGCACCGCTCGTTCTGCATGAAGATGACGCGCTGGCGCGGCACCAAGGAGCAACCCGGCCTCATGATGGCGCTCGATCGCGGAGGTCAGTGCAAAGGGGTTGCTTTCCGGCTGGTCGAGGACAACCGCAGGCAAGCGCTGGACAAGCTTTTCCGGCGCGAGATGACCTTGAAGCCGACGAGCTACTGGCCGCGCCTGCTGCAGCTTTCAACCGACGAGGGACCGTTGCGGGCGCTGGTCTTCGTCATCAATCGCCAGGGCACCACTTATGCCGGCCCGCTCAGCGAGGACGAAGTGGTGGAGAGGCTTGCCACATCCTGCGGCCATTGGGGCTCGGGCGCCGACTATCTCTACAACACGGTGAAGAATCTCGAGCAGCGCGGCATCCGTGACGCGCATCTGTGGCGGCTGCAGCAGCTCGTCGCCGCCCGCATCGCCGCTGCGTAGCACGAAAGCCTTGCCGCAATCGTGCTTGCGGTGCCGGAATTTGGTTTGCCGGCCACGGCGGTTCTGCCTAAAGTCGCGCGCCGTTGGCTGTTCATAGCCACGACAAAGATTCATCCGAGAATGAAAGGCCAGGAATGACCGGCGCGACAGCCGCGAGCGGCGGCACAGCTTCCGATCGGAAACTGACTTTCATCCTCGGCGGTGCGCGCTCGGGCAAGAGCAGGCATGCCGAAAGCCTGACGACGGCGTTTCCATCGCCTTGGGCCTACATCGCCACGGCGCAGGCCTATGACGACGAGATGCGCGAACGCATCGCGCTGCATCGGTCGCGGCGGGGCGAAGGCTGGGTGACCATTGATGCGCCGCTCGACCTGGTCGGCGCAGTCCAGGCCTTGCCGGATCACCAGCCTGTGCTGATCGATTGCCTGACGCTGTGGCTCACCAACCAGATACTGGCCGAACATGATGTCGAGGCCGAATGCCGGCAACTGGCGGATGTGCTGTCGCGGCCGCGTGGGCCGTGGTTCGTGGTCTCGAACGAAGTTGGTCTCGGCATCGTGCCCGATAACGCGCTGGCGCGCCGGTTCCGCGACGCGGCGGGTCGCCTCAACCAGCAGGTCGCGGCGATAGCCGACAGCGTGCTTATGATGGTGGCGGGGTTGCCGCTCAAGGTGAAATGACATGACCGAGATCCATGACAAGGAAGCCGAGCGCCATCGCGCCAAGATGGCCAAGCGCAAGGCGGTGCAGGATGCGGAAGTGGCCGGCAAGACGATCGAGAAAGGATTGCTGATCGTCAACACCGGGCCGGGCAAGGGCAAGACCACGGCCGCCTTCGGCTTGGCGCTCCGGATGCTCGGCTACGGCAAGCGTGTCGGCGTCGTCCAGTTCATCAAGGGCAAATGGCATACCGGCGAGAAGGACGCTTTCGCAGCCTTCGGCGACCGCGTCGTCTGGCATGCGATGGGCGAGGGGTTCACCTGGGAAACGCAGGACCTGAAGCGCGACATCGCCGCCGCCGAAGCCGCCTGGGCCAAGGCGCTTGAGCTGATGGCCGATCCGTCGATCAGCCTCGTGGTGCTCGACGAGCTCAACATCGCGCTGCGGTACGACTATCTCGATCTGGAGAAGGTCGTCGCGGCGCTCAAGGCGCGCCGGGACGATCTGCATGTGATCGTCACCGGCCGCAACGCCAAGCCGCTGCTTGTCGAGGCGGCCGACCTCGTCACGGAGATGGGGCTGACCAAGCACCATTTCTCGGGCGGCGTGAAAGCGCAGCAGGGGATCGAGTTCTAAAGCACGTCGCCCTTTAAAGGATTCGGGATTCCCTGAATGACGGTTTGATGATTCATTGCGGCGGAAGGGAGAACCGTGATGGGCAAGCCGTTACCGATGGCGTTGCGTAAGCGTGTTGCGGCGTTTGTGGATGAGGGCAACAGCAACCGTGAGGCGTCGCGTCATTTCCGGGTTTCGCCGAAGTTCGTGAACGATCTGATGAAGCTGCGCGCCGAGCGGGGCTCGCTTGAGCCGCGCCGGCAAGGCCATGGCACTGGCGGCGGCAAGTTGGCCGCTCACGCCGACTTCGTGCGCCAGCGGATGGCCGAGAATGGCGATCTGACGCTCGACGAACTGTGTGTGGAACTGGA
>NZ_FOVT01000002.1:67004-539439 GCF_900115245.1 Mesorhizobium sp. NFR06 | reverse complement strand
GGCCGAGATCCTGTGCCTCCAGGAAGAGCGCGTCGTCGCTCGCGACAACACAGTCGCCTTCGCGCGGCTCAGATTGCAGCTGCCGCAAAGTCCGATCCGACATCACTTCGTCAAAGCCACGGTCAAGATCAGGCAATATCCTGATGGCACGTTCGCAATCTTCCACGGGCCGCGTCGCATTGCGGCATATAGCTCCGATGGCACCCCAATCCAGAACTGCCGTCAAATCGGCAGAGCTGCGTGAACCGCTTCGACGCAAACTGAAGCGGACAAATGATGTGCTACCAAACCGGACAACTTGATTAGCTACCGACAGCCATATCGGCATTCCGGCGGCTTTTGCCGTGGATGGCGCGAAGGCGAGGTTCAGGAGGGGCTTTCGAATGATGTGCACAGGCCGGGCTTCCCTCGCCGGCCATGCTTGACTTCGGCTGCTGTCGGCTGTCGACTGCCGTGAACCTGTGTTCTTCAGGCAATTCCGTTGGAATGGTGCGCGCTTTCGCTGGAATTGCCGGGTCAATTTTCGCATTTTCCGACGGAAGCCGCCACGGGCTTTCCTGGAATTGCAACGGGCGAGGGGGATCGTCCTGGCATGGCATCGATCGACCAGGAACCCGCTGGGCGGCCGGATAGCGGGCTTTCCTTCATACCGGTGGCCTGGCTCGTCATCGTCATGGGGCTGTCGGCCTATGGCCTGATCTCGAGCTGGCGGCTGATCGGCGACTTCAGCCTGCCGGAAAACGTCTTCTTCCTGATTTATGGCGGCCTCACCGGCGGCGTCATCACCATTATTTGGGGACTGTACCTGCTTGGCCTGGCCTTCAACCGGTCGGCCCGCTTCCCGCGCCACTACACGATCTGGCAGATCGCCATCATCATCTGGCTCCTCGTTCGCCAGGCCTATGTATTGCTCGTACCCGACTTCGTCTTCTCGGCCGAGGCACTGGGCTACACCGTGGCCGAGATCGCCATCGGGCTGCTGTGCATCTACCTCCTGCGCCGCGGCGCAGGCGCCGAGACGGTCTACGCCAATGCGGAGACCGAACGGCCGCCCGTCTTCATCTCGGTCCTTGCCGCGCTGCTCGGCATCATCCTTGGCGGAGCGATCGGGGCCGGCGCCGGATTCTTCGCCGGCTCACTGATCGCGGACCTGACCCAAATGAGCTGCTTCGAGGGCGCCTGCGGATTTTTCGCGGTCTTTGTCGGCTTGGGAGGGCTGATCGTCGGGGCGATCGCCGGCGGCGTTTTCGCAATCTGGCGGGTCAACCGGCGCAGACCGGCGCGGGTTCGCTAATTTCCACGGCCACTTCAATTTCAAGGCCCGTTAATTTCGTGGCCTTGTGAATTTCATGGGACGCGATTGCGCGGGGATTGCGCACGCTCTATGTCGATTGCGGGGTAGACGGGAGCTCCCGGGGAGAGCGTCGATGTTGCGTTTCATCTTTCGGCTGGCGGCCATGGTCGCGCTGTCGATTTCCGTCATCATGGCGGTGATCGACACGACACGTTCGGTCGCCGCCTCGTCGCTGGTGATGACGCCGCTCAACGCAAGCTGGCTGGCGGCTTCGCCGGATACCCGCGCAGCCTTCGAGACCTTCGTGCGCGCCAAGGCAAGCCCGCTGGTCTGGGACGGCGTCGCGGCCTGGGTGCTGGCCCAGCCCGGTTTCGCGGTGTTCGCGGTGCTTGCCTTCCTGCTTTACGCCGTCGGCTACCGGCGCAAGCGCCGCGGCGCGGAATTCGCTCCAAGCCCCTGAAGCCGCCGGGAAAGGCGCGGCCGGGCCGCCGGTAACCGCTTTTTCCAACAGGTCAAAATTCCACGTGAATTTTGTTTCGGGCCGTGCCAGATTGGCCGCGAGCGGGAGGGGCAAGACACTTCCTGCCTGGCGTCGCAGGCCCGCCGGAGAACCGGGCAGGCAGGCGGTACACAACGGAAAAATAACCGACAGGGTGTGGATCATATGAAACGTATCGTTCTCGGCCTTCTGGCCGCAACAGCAATGGTTCTTCCGGCCTTCGCCGCGGATGTGCAACCGGCCATCCTCTACGATCTCGGCGGCAAGTTCGACAAATCCTTCAACGAGGCTGCCTATCACGGCGCCGAGAAGTTCAAGACCGAAACCGGCGTGGCTTACGTCGAGTTCGAAGTCTCCAACGCCTCGCAACGCGAGCAGGCGCTGCGCCGATTCGCCGAGGACGGCCGCAACCCGATCGTCATGGCCGGCTTTGCCTGGGAGGATGCGCTGAAGAAGGTCGCGGCCGAATATCCCGACCTCAACTTCGCCATCATCGACGATGCCGTCGACCTGCCCAATGTCCGCTCGCTGGTATTCAAGGAGAACGAAGGCTCCTACCTCGTTGGCATCCTGGCGGCGATGGCCTCGAAGTCGAAGAAGGTCGGCTTCGTCGGCGGCATGGACATCCCGCTGATCCGCAAGTTCGAATGCGGCTATGTCGGCGGCGCCAAGTCGGCCGGCGCGACCGACGTCATCCAGAACATGACCGGCGACACGCCGGCCGCCTGGAACGACCCGGCCAAGGGTGGCGAGATCGCCAAGACGCAGATCGACCAGGGCGCCGACGTGGTCTACGCCGCTGCCGGCGGCACCGGCGTCGGCGTGCTGCAGGCCGCAGCGGATGCCGGCAAGCTCGGCATCGGCGTCGATTCCAACCAGAATGGCCTGCAACCCGGCAAGGTGCTGACTTCGATGATGAAGCGCGTCGACGTTGCCGTGTACAACGCCTTCATGGACGGCAAGAACGGCACCTTCAAGGGTGGCCTCGAGAACCTCGGCCTGAAGGAGGGCGGCGTCGACTATGCCATGGACGACAACAACAAGGCTCTGGTCACCGATGAGATGAAGGCCGCCGTCGAAAAGGCCAAGGCCGACATCATCGCCGGCAAAATACAGGTCCACGATTATACCGCAGACAACGCCTGCCCCTATTGATCGGCAGCCGAATCAGGATTGGAACCGCCGGGCGATCGCCCGGCGGTTTCGTTTTGGAGGTGAGATCGTGCGACCGACAATCGAAGCCATGGCGCAAGGCGACGTCGAGGTGATCGCACGGCTGCGGTTCGAGGCTTTCTTTGAAGGCTCGGATCGGACACTCGATGACGACATCGCCGGGTTGCGCGGACTTATCGCCAGCGACGGCTTCGAGGCGGCCTTCGTGGCTCGCGAACAAGGCCAGCCTGTTGGAAGCTGCCTTCTCGTGCGCAATGAAATCGATTCGCCGCACCATCTGACGCCGTGGTTGGCCGGGCTGATCGTCGCGGAGGCATATCGCGGCAGAGGAGTCGGCACCGCGCTGGTCAGAGCCGTCGAGACCTATGCCGCGTCGGTCGGTGTCGGCACGCTCCACCTCTATACATGGCAGGCGCGCGGCTTCTACGAAGCGCTCGGATGGGCTGCGGTCGAGGCCTTTCAACAGGACGGCGCGCCGATGCTTCTGATGTCGCGATCTCTACTTTGAGGCAATTCCAGCCGAACGCTGCATTGAGGCGCCGAGCCTCAACCGCTGCGAAGTTTTCCTGGTATTGCTCCTATAGCGTGCCGGCGAGATAGCCGAGCGCGAAGGCGGCGACCAGGGCAAGCGCAATGACGAGGCCAAGCCTGCCGCCGAGGGAGTGCGGACCGATGCCGTAGGGCTTGCGCTCGAGCCGATGGATCATCATCGGCGGCGGCTCCACTTCAGGGGAGGCAGAACCGGCGAGCCGCGTCTGCATCTGCGGCAATTCGGCAAGACGTCGGCTGATCAGTTCCCAGTGGTTTGCGCGCCTGCCGGGCGCCACGGAATTGAGGGCGCGCAAGCGCTCGTCGAGCCGCAGCACCATGTCGCGAAAGGCGGGATCGATCTCGAGGTCGCGCTCGGCGCGGGCACGTTCCCTGTCGTTCATCAGGCCAAAGACATAGTCGCCGGCCCGGGCGACGCGGTCGCTTTCGCTGGACATGGCCGTCTTCTCCCCTGCTCCTCACCAGTGCGGCGGCTTGGTCACCGGCACATCGGGGGCGGACTGCTCCTCCAATTGCAGGAACCGGTCGGTCAGGGCAGCGAGCTTGCGCTCCATGCGCTCGATCACCTTCCACTGCTCGGCGATCTGGCCTGACAGCTCCTCTATGGTCTTTTCCTGTTCGGCGGCGCGGATTTCCAGCGTCGTCAGCCGATCATCGGGCATGGCCATGCAAAACCCCGACCTTGCGAATGTGAAGCTTCCACCTAGGCAGATATTCGTGGGGTGCCCACGAATATCTGGTTGTGCTCTGTTGGTTCTCGCAGGTTCTGATCGCAAAACCGTGGGACACTTTTGCGGAACCTGCTCACGTTCGAAATTGACAAGGGCGCGGGGATTTGTCGAGAGTGAAAGGCCAATTGGCACGGGCTGGGCATCATGCTAGGCATTTTGACCAAGCGATAAAAAATAAAGAGTGGGACAGGCTGCATGGCGCAAGCCGCAATCGAGCTCATAGGCATCAACAAGAGCTTTGGCGCCGTGCGCGCCAATCGAGACATCAACCTGCAAGTAGCGCGCGGCACCATCCACGGCATTGTCGGCGAGAACGGCGCCGGCAAGTCGACGCTGATGTCGATCCTCTATGGCTTCTACCAGGCCGACAGCGGCGAAATCCACGTCGGCGGCAAGCCGGCGTCGATCCATACGTCCAACGATGCGATCGCGCTCGGCATCGGCATGGTGCACCAGCACTTCATGCTGGTCGACAATTTCACGGTGCTGGAAAACATCATCCTCGGCGCCGAAACCGATGCGCTGTTGAAGAGCAGCATCGCCAAGGCGCGCTCGGAGCTCGACCGGCTGGAGCGGGAATACGGCCTCGAGGTCGATCCGGACGCCGTCATCGAGGAACTGCCGGTCGGCCTCCAGCAGCGCGTGGAAATCCTCAAGGCGCTCTATCGCGGCGCCGAGATCCTGATCCTCGACGAGCCGACCGGGGTGCTGACGCCGGCCGAGGCCGATCACCTTTTCCGCATCCTCAAGCAATTGAAGGAGCAGGGGAAAACCATTGTCCTGATCACACACAAATTGCGCGAGATCATGGCCATCACCGACACGGTTTCGGTGATGCGCCAGGGCACGATGGTGGCGACCCGGGTGACGAAGGAAACCACCGTCGGCGAATTGGCCGAACTGATGGTGGGCCGTCGCGTGCTTCTGCGGGTCGAGAAGGGTGAGTCGGAAGCCGGCGCGATAAAACTCTCGGTCAAGAACCTGACGGTCAAGGATTCGCGCGGCGTCACCATGGTCGACAATGTCTCCTTCGACGTACGCGGCGGCGAGATCGTCGGCATTGCCGGCGTTGCCGGCAACGGCCAGTCGGAACTGCTGGAGGCGATCTCCGGCATCAGGCACGCGGTCTCCGGCGAGGTGACGCTCGACGGCAAGCCGATCGACCTCACCGGCAAGGCCGACCCCGGCGAATTGCGCGACCGGGGCCTCGCCCACGTGCCGGAGGACCGCCATCATGTCGGGCTGGTGCTCGCCTTCGAGGAGAACGAGAATTCGATCCTCGGCTATCACGACGACGAGCGCTACCTGAAGGGACCGTTCCTCAACGTCGATGCCATCATGGCCGACGCGAAGGAAAAGATCGAGAAATACGACATCCGCCCCGGCAATCCGCGGTTGAGGACAGCCAATTTCTCCGGCGGCAACCAGCAGAAGATCGTGTTGGCGCGGGAAATGGAGCAAGATCCCGGTGTGTTGATCGTCGGCCAGCCGACGCGGGGCGTCGATGTCGGCGCCATCGAGTTCATCCACAAGCGGCTGATAGCCATGCGCGATCAGGGCAAGGCCGTGCTGGTGGTGTCGGTCGAGCTCGACGAGATCCGCTCGCTCTCCGACCGCATCCTGGTGATGTTTGCCGGCCGTGTCGTGGGCGAGCGCGGCCCGGACGCGACCGAAGGTGAGCTTGGCCTGCTGATGGCCGGCGTCGAGCACCAGGAGGCCGCGCAATGAGCACGCCTTACGCCAAGCTGCCGGCCTGGGCCGACTACGGGTTGATCCCGCTGATCAACCTGTCGGTGGCCTTCATCGTCGCCGGTTTCGTCGTCTTGCTGGTCGGGGAAAACCCTCTTCGCGCCGCCGTCATCCTGGTCGAAGGCGCCTTCGGCAAGGGCACGGGCATCGCCTTCACCCTGTTCTATGCCACCACCTTCATCTTCACCGGGCTTTCGGTTGCGGTGGCGGCACACTGCAGCCTGTTCAACATCGGCACCGAAGGCCAGGCGTATATAGGCGGCCTGGGCATTGCGCTGGTCTGCCTCAGTTTCGACAGCACATTGCCTTGGTGGGTGATCTTTCCGATGGCGATCGTGGCCGCGGCCGCGTTCGGCGCGCTCTGGGGCCTGATCCCGGCCTACCTGCAGGCCAAGCGCGGCTCACACATCGTCATCACCACCATCATGTTCAACTTCATCGCCGCCTCGGTGATGGTCTATCTGCTGGTCGGTGCGCTGAAGCCGGCCGGCTCGCAGGCGCCGCAGACGCGCAATTTCCTCGCCGGCGCGGAGTTGCCGAAGCTCAACTGGATCATCGAACTGTTCGGCGCCAAGATCCGCTCGGCGCCGCTCAACATCTGCTTCCTGCTGGCGCTGGTCATGGCCTTCCTGGTCTGGCTTTTGATCTGGCGCACCAGGCTCGGCTATGAGATGCGCACCTATGGCCACAGCCCGAAGGCGGCGCGCTATGCCGGGATCTCGGAAACCCGCATCATCATCACCGCGATGATGATTTCGGGCGCGCTGGCCGGCATGATGGCGCTCAACCCGGTAATGGGCGATCAACACAATGTCGCGATCGATTTCGTTTCCGGCGCCGGTTATGTCGGCATCGCGGTCGCGCTGATGGGCAGGCTGCATCCGGTCGGCATCGTGCTGGCGGCGATCCTGTTCGGCATGCTCTACCAGGGCGGCGCCGAACTCGCCTTCGAGATGCCGGCAATCAGCCGCGACATGATCGTCATCATCCAGGGCCTGGTCATCCTCTTCGCCGGCGCGCTTGAGCATATGTTCAGGCCTTATATCCAGACGCTTTTCGCCTCTTTCAGCCCGAAGTCGGTCGGCATGCAGGCGGTCAAGGGGACGGGGGCCTGAGATGGACACGTTCAACGCAATCATCCAGGTGCTGGACTCGACCATCCGCCTTTCGGTGCCGCTGCTGCTCGCCTGCCTGGCGGGCCTATATTCGGAACGGGCCGGCATCTTCGACATCGGGCTTGAAGGCAAGATGCTGGTCGGCGCCTTTGCCGGCGCCTCCGCGGCAGCCGTCTTTCATTCGGCGCTGATCGGCCTCGGCATGGCGATCCTGATCTCGGTTGCCTTCGCGCTGGTGCACGGCTTCGCTTCGATCACGCATCGCGGCAACCAGATCGTTTCCGGCGTGGCGATCAATTTCATCGCGGCCGGGTCGACCATCATTCTCGGCCAGGCCTGGTTCCAGCAGGGCGGGCGCACGCCGGCGCTGCAGCCTGGCGAGCGCTTCGAGGCGATCAACTGGCCCGGCGCCGATGCGATGAGGGATGTGCCGATCATCGGACCGATCTATGACGAACTGATTTCCGGTCACTCGATCCTGGTCTATTTCGCCTTCGCCATGGTGCCCATCACCTGGTGGGTGCTGTTCCGCACCCGTTTCGGCCTGCGTTTGCGCGCGGTCGGCGAAAACCCGGCCGCCGTCGACACCGCCGGCATCTCGGTCGCCTGGCTGCGGTATCGCGCGCTCATTTGCACCGGCATCCTCACCGGCGTGGCCGGCGCGTACCTGTCCATGGTGCAAAACGGCGGCTTCGTGAAGGATATGACAGCAGGCAAGGGCTATATCGCGCTTGCCGCGCTCATCTTCGCCAAGTGGAAGCCGGTCAACGCCATGTTCGCCTGCCTTTTGTTCGGCTTTCTCGACGCAGCGGCCATTCGCCTGCAGGGCTCGCCGCTGCCGATCATCGGCAAGGTGCCCGTGCAATTCATGCAGGCGCTGCCCTATGTGCTGACCGTCATCCTGCTGGCGGGCTTCATCGGTAAGGCTATTCCGCCGCGCGCCGGCGGCGTGCCCTACGTCAAGGAACGCTGAGGCTGGACTCTCGTCCGGCAGCGACCGGCATTTGAACAAGATCGTGGGAGAGAAGAACCGGATGTCGCATGATCTGTTCGAGGCTGCGAAGTCGGCGATGGCCAAGGCTTACGCACCCTATTCGAAATTCCCGGTGGGCGCGGCGCTTCGCACCGAGGATGGACGCGTCTTCACCGGCGCCAACATCGAGGTGGCGTCCTACCCCGAGGGCTGGTGCGCCGAGACGACGGCGCTCGGCCACTATGTCATGGGCGGCGGCGGCAAGATCGTGGAAATCGCGGTGATTGCCGAACGCATGGCCAAATGCCCGCCTTGCGGCGGCTGCCGGCAGCGACTGGCGGAATTCTGCCGACCGGAGACAAAGCTCTATCTTTGCGACAACAGCGGTGTGGCCGAGACTGTGACCATGGGCGACATGCTGCCTTACGGCTTCAGGGGCGACATCTTGAAATGAGGAACGGGCTGAAATGAAGGAAGCGCTGGATCATCTGGTTGAGAGGCTGGACGGGCTCGCGCCCGCGGCGGCGCTCGTGCTGGGCTCGGGCCTCGGCGGGCTGGTCGACCAGGTCAAGGATGCCAGGCGTATTTCCTATGCCGAACTGCCGGGCTTCCCGCGCAGCGGTGTTTCCGGGCATGCCGGCGAGGTCGTGGCCGGGCATTTCGCCGGCACGCCGGTGCTGATGCTGTCCGGCCGCGCGCATTATTACGAGCATGGCAACGCGGCGGCGATGCGTCCGGCGTTGGAGGTGCTTGCTGGTATCGGCATTTCGCGCCTGATCCTCACCAACGCCGCCGGCTCGGTCGATCCGCAGATGGGACCGGGCTCGGTGATGCTGATCACCGACCACATCAATTTTTCCGGCTCCAATCCGTTGATCGGCGAGCCGAGTGACCGCCGCTTCGTCGGCCTTACCGAGGCCTATGACGCCGGCTTGCGTGGCGCGATCGAAAAGGCGGCGAAGGCGACGGACACGGCGCTGCATCAGGGAGTCTACATGTGGTTTTCCGGACCGTGCTTCGAGACGCCGGCCGAGATCCGCATGGCGCGCGTCATGGGGGCGACGGCGGTGGGCATGTCGACGGTGCCGGAAGTCATCCTCGCCCGCTTCCTCGGGCTCAAGGTTGCCGCCTGCTCGGTCATCACCAACCTGGCGGCCGGCATGACCGGCGCCGAGCTCTCGCATCAGGAAACCAAGGACATGGCGCCGGTCGGCGGCGCACGGCTGGCGACGATCCTGCGCCGCCTCTTCCAGGACGGCTTGCCCGGCTGATGCTGCCGCAGGAGATCATTCGCCGCAAGCGCGACGGCCATAGGCTCTCAGCCGGCGAGATCGCGGCCTTCGTCACCGGGCTGACGGCCGGCACCATCTCCGAAGGGCAGGTCGGCGCGTTCGCGATGGCCGTCTTCCTCAACGGCATGAGCCGCGAGGAAGCGGTGGCGCTGACAATCGCGATGCGCGATTCCGGCGACGTGCTCGACTGGTCCGACCTGCCGGGCCCGGTCACGGACAAGCATTCGACGGGCGGCGTCGGCGACAATGTCTCGCTCATGCTGGCGCCGATCGTCGCCGCCTGCGGCGCCTATGTGCCGATGGTCTCCGGCCGGGGCCTGGGCCATACCGGCGGCACGCTGGACAAGATGGATGCCATCCCCGGCTACGCCAGCCAGCCGGACGTGGCGCTTTTCCGCCAGACGGTGCTCGAGACCGGTTGCGCCATCATCGGCCAGACCGCGGATCTGGCGCCGGCCGACCGCAGGCTCTACGCGATCCGCGATGTGACGGGCACGGTCGAATCGATACCGCTGATCACTGCCTCGATCCTGTCGAAGAAGCTTGCCGCCGGGCTCGGTTCGCTGGTGCTCGACGTCAAGGTCGGCAACGGTGCCTTCATGGAAAAGTCGCGCGACGCGGTCGCCCTGGCGAACAGCCTGGTCGAGGTCGCCAATGGCGCGGGCTTGAATGCCTCGGCGCTGGTGACGGGCATGAACGAGCCGCTGGCCTCGGCGGCCGGCAACGCGGTCGAGGTGAAGAATGCCGTCGATTTCCTCGCCGGCCGCTATCGCGACCGCCGGCTGGAGGAAGTGACGCTGGCTCTGGCAGCCGAGATGCTGCAGTCGGCGGGGCTCGTTTTATCCAACCAGGATGGCATTAGGCGCGCCACCGAAGCGCTTGCTGGCGGCCGGGCGGCCGCCGTCTTCGCGCGGATGGTGTCCGTGCTTGGCGGACCGGGCGATTTCATCGAGAACCCGGAAAAGTATCTGCCGACCGCGCCGGTCGAACTGGCGGTAAAAGCAGGACAGGACGGGTTCGTGACCGGCATCGCAGCGCGCGATATCGGGCTTGCCGTCGTCACGCTTGGCGGCGGCCGTTCCCGTCCGGACGACAAGATCGATCATGGCGTCGGTTTGACCAGGCTGTTGCCGGTCGGAGCCGAGGCGCGCTCAGGCGAGGCATTGGCGCTGGTGCATGCCCGCACCGACGCGGAGGCCGAGGCGACCGCGGCCGCTGTGCGTGCTGCCTATACGATCGGAGTTTCCAGGCCGCCCGCCGAGAAGACCGTGCTCAGGCGGATTTTGGCCCGATAGAGCGGTTCATCGTTTCGCGGAAACGATGAACCGCTCTGTCTTTTGTTTTTGACGCAATTCCGGACCGAAAACCGCTGCACACTTTCCTGGAATTGCTTACGCGGACGTTACTGAACGAGCAGCAGCGCGCCGTCCTGGACCTGGTATTTCTGCAACCGCTGCAGGAAGCTCATGCCGATCAGGTTGGTCTGCAGCGCCCGGTCGTCGAGCACCATCGCCTGGACGTTGTCGACGGAGATCTTGCCGATCTGCAGGTGGTCGACCGTCACCACGGCGGCCTTGATCGCGCCGTTGGCGGTGTTCACCTGGCGATTGAAGTCGGACGGGTTGAGCGAGATGCCGATCCTGCGCGCGGTCGAGGTGTTGATGGCGACCAGCGTCGCGCCGGTGTCGATCATGCCGTCGATCTGGCGGCCGTTGAGCTTGAACTGCGATGTGAAATGGCCGCGCCCGTCGGCATTGACCAGCACCTGTCGGCCGAGCGGCATAGGGGTCGCCGGCTTGTCCGGGACTGAAGCGAGATTGACTTGCGGCTCGGGCTGCGGCGCTGCCGGCCGCGCGGCGACGGTCGATCTCAGCAGTCCGTCCAGCAAATGCGGATTCGCCTGATAGACGATCGGAATCGAGGCCGAGGTTCCGGCAAAGACGCCAAGGATGAGAAGCTTGCGCAGCATGGATGCCTCTTCGCGAAGGCTGCATGCTTAAGCCGACATGGTGTTTTCGGCTTTAACGCTTTCCGGAACCGCAAGCTTGCGTAAACAGATGGTAAAGAAAGGCGCTCACTTTGTCCCGTACATGCGGTCGCCGGCGTCACCCAGCCCGGGCATGATATAGCCCTTGTCGTTCAACTGGCGGTCGATCGAGGCGGTGAAGATCGGCACATCCGGATGCGCCCTGGTGAAGCGTTCGATGCCTTCGGGAGCTGCGAGCAGGCAGAGGAAGCGGATGTTGGTGGCGCCGCGTCCTTTCAGCTTGTCGATCGCGGCGATCGCCGAATTGGCCGTCGCCAGCATCGGATCGACGACGATCACCAGGCGGTCCGCAAGATCGCTCGGCGCCTTGAAGAAATACTCGACGGCTTCCAGCGTCTCATGATCGCGGTAGAGGCCGATATGGGCGACGCGCGCGGCCGGCACCAGGTCGAGCAAACCTTCGAGCAGGCCGTTGCCGGCGCGCAGCACCGAGGCGAAAACCAGCTTCTTGCCCTCCAGCGTCGGCGCCTCCATCTCCTCGATCGGTGTCTCGATCATGGTCGTGGTCAGTTCGAGGTTGCGGGTCACCTCATAGCCGAGCAGCAGCGAGATCTCGCGCAGCAGCCGCCGGAAGCCGGCCGTCGAGGTCTCCTTCTTGCGCATGATGGTCAGCTTGTGCTGGACAAGGGGGTGGTCGACGACGGTGACGCCCTGCATGGTCTGCTCCAGTGAACGGTGAATAGTGAATAGTGAATAGTGAGCGGGTTTGCGAGTCCTGATGGATCGATGGTTGTGGTTGACAGGCCGACGAGCCGGCGCACCATTCACCGGCCGCCGCCGTTCACCCGCGCCAGCAGCGCGGCCCTGGTCTTCCTGTCGACGAAGGCTGCCTCGATCGCCGTCCGGGTGACAGCGGCCAGCGCCTTGTCGTTCATGGCGAAATGCTCGGCGGCGATATCGTATTCGCGCTTCAGCGAGGTCCAGAAATAGGGCGGGTCGTCGGAGTTGAGCGTCACCTTGCAGCCGGCGGCGCGTAGCGCCGGGAAGGGATGGTCGGCGAAGCTGTCGAACACTTTCAGCGCGATGTTGGAGCCCGGACAGCATTCCAACACCACGCCTTCAGTGGCGATACGGCGGACGAGGTCCGGGTTCTCGATGGCGCGCACGCCATGGCCGATGCGAGAGGGGCGGATGTGGTCGAGGGCCGCCTTGACGCTTTCCCAGCCCATCAACTCGCCGGCGTGAATGGTGATGCCGAGGCCAGCCTCGCGCGCGATCTCGAAGGCGCGCACATAATCCTCGAAATCGCCGACGCGCTCGTCGCCGGCGACGCCGAAACCGGTCACCAGCGGATGGCCGCAACGGGCGGCGAAGCGCGCCGCCTGTTCGATCGCCTCGACCCCGACATGGCGCACGCCGGTGACGATCATGCGGCCTTCGATGCCGGTCTTGGCCTTGGCACGGGCCATACCTTCACCCAGGGCATCCGTATAGGCCTTTGGCGAGAGGCCGGCCTTTATCGCATGGTCCGGCGAGGTGAACACCTCTGAATAGATGGCGCCGTCGCGGGCGAGGCTGGTCAGATAGTGGTCGGCAAGGCGCGCGTAATCCTCTTCCGTGCGGAAGAGGTCCGAGGCAAAGTCGTAAGCCGCGAGGAAAGAGGTGAAATCGTGCCAGACGAAAGAGCCATCCTGGATGTAGGGCGAGGCGTCCTTGCCGTATTTGCGTGCCTGGCTGACGACGAGCTCGGGCGCCGCCGCCCCTTCAATGTGGCAGTGCAGTTCGGCTTTCAAGATCATGCGGTCATCCCGTCCGGTATGCTGTTCTCGCACAGATTCTGGCCAGAAAATCATGCGTGACGTTTCCCGACCGGGTTTTGAAAGCGCGGCCGAAAACCGCGCCTTGGACAATAGCGTCGGCACAATCGATCGGCTATGGTCCCGCCGGTTTTATGACGGATCAAAATAATGTCAGTTGAGAGAACCACGGCCGCGGGCGGCATGGAAACCTCCTATGGTTTCAAGAAGGTCGGGGCGGGCGAGAAGCAGCCCCTCGTCAACGACGTCTTCCATAAGGTGGCCAAGCGATACGACCTCATGAACGATCTCATGTCGGCCGGGCTGCACCGGCTGTGGAAGGACGCGATGGTCGCCTGGCTGAACCCGCCGAAGCGTCCGGGCTGGAAGGTGCTCGATGTTGCCGGCGGCACCGGCGACATCGCCTTCCGCATCGTCGAGGCCAGTCAGCGCCAGGCCCATGCCACGGTGCTCGACATCAATGGCTCGATGCTGAGTGTCGGTCGCGACCGCGCCGAGAAACTGGGCCTTGCGGCCAACACCGACTTCGTCGAGGCCAATGCCGAGGCGCTGCCTTTCGAGGACGGTACCTTCGATGTCTATACGATCGCCTTCGGCATCCGCAATGTGCCGCGCGTCGAGGTCGCCCTTGCCGAAGCCTATCGCGTGCTGAAGCGCGGCGGCCGATTGCTCTGCCTCGAATTCTCCGAGGTCGATATGCCGCTGCTCGACAAAGTCTATGAGACCTGGTCGTTCAACGCGATCCCCAGGATCGGCAAGGCGGTCACCGGCGATGGCGAGCCCTATTCCTATCTCGTCGAATCGATCCGCAAGTTCCCGAACCAGCAGAATTTCGCGGCGATGATTACCCGCGCCGGCTTCGATCGCGTCACTTTCCGCAACTATTCGGGCGGCATCGCCGCCCTTCATTCCGGCTGGAAGCTTTGAGGCGGGACCCGTTGAAGCAGGCCGCTTTGAATCAAGCCCCTCTGAAACAGGCAGGGCGATGAGCAGCGTCGCCGCGGCCTTCAGGCTCGCCCGGGCCGGTTGGGTGCTGGTGCGTGAGGGCGTCGTCGCGGCACTGCCGGGCGAAGAACTTTCCGGCATGCCGAAATTCGGCTGGCGCGTGGCGCGGCTTTTTACCCGCCGCCGGGCGCTGAGCTATCAGCGCGGCGACAGGCTGGCGCGAGCGGTGGTGCGGCTCGGACCCTCCTATGTCAAGCTCGGCCAGTTCCTGGCGACGCGGCCCGATGTCGTCGGCAACGACATGGCGCTGGACCTCGCGCTCCTGCAGGACAAGATGCACACCTTCCCGAAGGCGGAGGCGATTCACGCGATCGAAGCCTCGCTCGGGCGCAAGATCGACGACCTCTATGCCAGCTTTGGCGATCCCGTCGCCGCCGCTTCGATCGCGCAGGTGCACGGCGCCGACGTGGCTCGCGAGGGGGCGACGTCGCGTGTTGCGGTCAAGGTGATCCGGCCCGGCGTGCGCCGGCGCTTTTTCCATGATCTCGAAAGCTATTTCCTCGCCGCCCACCTGCAGGAGAGATACATCCCCTCGTCGCGCCGCCTGCGCCCGGTCGAGGTGACCCAGACGCTGGCGCAGACCACCAAGGTCGAGATGGATCTCAGGCTCGAGGCGGCGGCGCTTTCGGAGCTCGGCGAGAACACCAAGGGCGATCCGGGCTTCCGCGTGCCGGTGGTCGACTGGGAGCGCACCGGCCGCGACGTGCTCACCATGGAATGGATCGACGGCGTCAAGATGAACGACATTGCCGGCCTTGCCGCTGCCGGTCATGACCTCAAGGCGATCGCCGCCAATCTCATCCAGTCGTTCCTGCGGCACACGCTACGCGACGGCTTCTTCCACGCCGACATGCATCCGGGGAACCTGTTCGTCGAGGCCAACGGCACCATCGTCGCCGTCGATCTCGGCATTGCCGGGCGGCTCGGCAAGAAGGAGCGACGTTTCCTCGCCGAGATCCTCTACGGCTTCATCGTGCGCGACTACCAGCGCGTCGCCGAGGTGCATTTCGAGGCCGGCTATGTGCCGCGCCAGCACAACGTCTCGGCCTTCGCGCAGGCGATTCGCGCCATCGGCGAGCCGATCCACGGTCAGTCGGCCGACACCATTTCGATGGCCAAGCTCCTGACCTTGCTGTTCGAGGTCACCGAACTGTTCGATATGGCGACGCGGCCTGAGCTTATCCTGCTGCAGAAGACCATGGTCGTGGTCGAGGGCGTCGCCCGCACGCTCGATCCGGCCTTCAACATGTGGAAGACGTCCGAGCCGGTGGTCGGCGACTGGATCGCCGGCAATCTCGGTCCGCGCGGACTGCTTACCGATGCGCGCGACGGCACCAAGGCGCTGCTGGCGCTGGCGCGCCAGGCGCCGGACATTGCCGCCCGCACCGAACGGCTCTCGCGCGAGATCGACCTGATGGCCGAGAACGGCCTGCGTTTCGACGAAGCGACTGCCCGCGCCATCGGCAAGGCCGAAGCGCGGCATACCCGCTCCGGCCGGGTGGCGCTGTGGGTAATCGCGCTGACGTTGATCTACATTGCGTGGAAATTGCTCTGATTGGCATCCTGCTTGCGGGCATTTGATTGCATTGCTATCATTGCATGCGCTATCTGAAAGCGGGTGCAATCACATGGCCAGCATCACGATCCGGAATCTCGATGATGAGGTCAAGGACCTGCTCCGGCAACTTGCGGCCGAAAATGGCTGCTCGATGGAGGAGCAGGCGCGGGCGATGATCCGCGCCGCGGTCGAAGGCCGGGCGGGGCGAGCCGACCGCATTGACCAGATCGAGGAGGCGCTGCGTGCGCTGGCAGGTTCGAAGGAGCAGGCGGCGCCGGTTGTCGCCGCTGCGGGCAGACCCGTCGTGCGAGGCTCTCTTTCCGGCAAACGCATCTTGCTCATCATTGGCGGCGGCATCGCCGCCTACAAGACGCTCGACCTGATCCGGCGGCTGCGCGAGCGCGGCGCTTCGGTCCGGGTGGTGATGACGGCTGCCGCGCAGGAATTCGTCACCACGCTGTCGGTCGGCGCGCTTTCGGCCGACCGTGTTTTCACCGACCTGTTCGATCGCCATGACGAGCATGACGTCGGCCATATAAGGCTGTCGCGCGAGGCCGATTTGCTAGTCGTGGCGCCGGCCACCGCCGACTTGATGGCGAAGCTCGCCAACGGTCATGCCAACGACCTTGCCTCGACCGTGCTTCTGGCCACCGACAAGCCGGTGCTGCTGGCGCCGGCGATGAACCCGAAAATGTGGGGGCATCCGGCAACGCGCCGCAATCGCGCGACGCTGCAGAAGGACGGCATCGCCTTTGTCGGTCCCGCCAGGGGCGAGATGGCGGAAAGCAACGAGGCGGGCGAGGGCCGCATGGCCGAGCCGTTGGAAATCGTCGCGGCGATCGAGGCGCTGCTCGACGGGAGGCCGAAGCCGCTTGCCGGGCGCAGGATAATCGTCACCTCGGGGCCGACGCATGAGCCGATCGACCCGGTGCGCTACATCGCCAACCGGTCGTCCGGCAAACAGGGCCATGCCATCGCTGCGGCGCTGGCAAGGCTCGGCGCCGATGTGCGGCTCGTCTCCGGCCCGGTCACCATCGCCGATCCGGCCGGTGTTTTGACCACTCATGTCGAGACCGCGGCCGAAATGAAGAATGCGGTCGAGAGCATGCTGCCGGCGGACGCAGCGGTGTTCGTCGCCGCCGTTGCCGACTGGCGCACAGCGAACGCAGCCGGCGAGAAGATCAAGAAGGTGCCGGGCAAGGGACCGCCTTCGCTGCAGATGGTGGAGAATCCCGACATCCTTGCCGGCATCGGCCATCACGCGCGCAGGCCGGGACTCGTCGTTGGCTTCGCCGCCGAGACACAGGACCTCATCGCCAATGCCGAGGCGAAGCTCAAGAAGAAGGGCGCGGACTTCATCGTCGCCAATGACGTTTCACAGGAAAGCGGCATCGGAACCTCAGGCGTCATGGGCGGCGACCGCAACAAGGTGCGGATCGTGTCGAAGGCGGGCGTCGAGGAATGGCCCGAAATGGGCAAGGACGAGGTGGCGGCGCGGCTCGCGACACTTATTGCAGAGCGGCTGAAGACGATCGTCGTCTGATCGTCCGCGGCTCAGCCTTCCTCGAAGAGTTCGATTGAGTTTCCCGAAGGATCAAGGATGACGAGTTGCGATCCGCCGGGGCCGGTCCTCAGCGGCACCCGTATCGTGCAACCCGCTGCTTCGATGCCCGCCTGGCGCGATGTCAAATCGTCGGTGATCAAGACTATTCTGTTCCAGCCTCCGGCCGAAGGGGTCTCCCCCTCGGCGGTCGGCTGCGCGGCCGACGAACGGGGGCCGGCAAGCCAAAGCGTCAACGAACCGCGCCTGACGATGGCCATCGCAGGCCCATATTGCGCTATCAGCTCGAATTCCAGGACATCCGTGTAAAAAGCGATCGCTTCCTGGACGTCACGGACAAAGTAGCGTACGGCGGACATCGGCCCATCCTCACTGCGGAATCGTCCTCATAGCATTCCACAGGCGAGCGACAATATAGAGCGTTTGCCCGTTTCTCGGAAACACTCTATCTCTTTGTTTTGACACGATTCCTGACGGAAAGCGGTGTCACAGGTTGGCCTGTGATCAACTGGTGGCTTGCCGCAGCCTTCCCGCCGTGCCCCAGATCCTGAAGGCAGCGAGACAGCCGACGATGCCGAGCGGCACGAAGGCGAGAAACAGCCAGCCGGCGACGCCGGCGGCCGCCTCGCGGTTAAGGCCGCCGGAGAAGCCACTGGCGTTGGCGACGATACCGGCAAGCGCGGCGCCGACCGCGTAGCCGATGCGCTGCATGGTCGGCACCGCGGCTGACGCGATGGTCTGCTCGCCGTCGCGGGCCGAAGCGACAATGACGCGCGTGAGGAACGGCCAGCAGACGCCGAAGCCGCCGCCCTGCAGCAGGGCGCAGAGCAGGATCAGCGGGATCGAGCCTGCGGGAATTGCGTAGGCGAAACCGGCAAGGCCCGAGGCGATCATCAGCGCGCCAATGACAATGATCGCGCGTTCACGCTCCAGCGGCGCGTTGGCGATGAGGATCGACAGGATCGACCAAGCGATCGACTCGGCAGCGATGATGTAGCCGGTGGTGAGCAACGGAATGCCGTGAAGCGTGGTCAGGAGCAGTGGCCCATAAATGGTAAAGGTGCAAGTGGCGACCGAAAACGCCGCAACCATGGTCATGCCGCTGCCAAGCGGCGAGCGCCATGAGAACAGGGGCGACGGGAAGAGGCGCGAGCGCGGTCTGAGAGCGTCGATGCGGAAGAACAGCGCCAGTCCGATCATGCCGAGGGTCAGCAGCAGCGACGAGCGCAAGAGTGCAATATCGACGCCGGCGGCGGCGATCAGCACAACGCTGGCGGCCAGACAAGCGAGCGCCGGATAGGGGAAGGGCGGCGCCGTGCCGCTGCCCGCCTGAGCCTTCGTCGCCTCGGGCGTGTCGAGCACGATGAAGCTCGCCAGAGCCATCACCGCACCACCGAAAGTGAAGGCGCCGAAGGCCCAGCGCCACGACAGGTACTCTGTCATGATCGCGCCGAGCATCGGTCCGCTGAAAGCGGCGACGCCCCAGACCGCCGACATGATGCCGAACAGCTGCGGCCAGATGTTGCGCGCAAACAGGCGCTCGACCGAGACGAAGGCGAGCGACACGAGCGCGCCGCCGCCAAGTCCCTCGACAAGGCGTCCGGCGAGGAACAGCGGCATCGACGGTGCCGTCGCGCAGATCAGCGCGCCTGCCGCGTAAAGCAGGGTGGCGACCATCATGTTGGAGCGCAGCGCGACATAGCTCACCAGTCGCCCGGCCGCGGCCCCCGCGACAATGGCGCCGAGTTCGTAGATCGCCAGCGACCACCCAACCAGCTGCACGCCCGCCAGTTCGCCGACCATGGCCGGCATCACCGTCGCCACCATCGTCTCATTGGTGGCATGCAGCAGGATACCCAGGCTGATGAAGCAGAAGCGCGCCAGGTCGCCGCTTGCCCAAAGCGCCCGCCAGTCCACCTTGTTTTTGGTCACCTTGGTGCCGCTTGCCGCCGTCACGTCGATCTCCTGCTTGTTTTTCTGCAACTCATCGGCATTGCGAACGAGGCGCCAGATCCAGTTCGGCAGGGCTTGTAGAACCTCAAGCGCGGTTGAGCTCAAGAGGCTTCCTCACGAATGTTTGCGGGAGGTGCGCTGGGCACAGGAAGGGTGAATGCTCGCGGAGTATGTCAGTGAATCGGGCTTGGCTCGGCTTCGGACACAGGTCGGCAGCCGTCTATCACAGGGTGTATGGTCCACTGGTTTTCCGGATCCTGCTGGGCAGCGACGGTCAGCGGCGAGCCAGCCGAATTCACGGCTTCGCACCAGCGGGTGGGGCTGCCTTCTGGAATCGGAGATTCATTCCAGCTGCCGTTCCAGGTGCCGATCTTCTGACAGTGCTTGATCGGGTGGATTTCATTCCAGCCTTCGTGAGCGGAATCATAGACCCACGTCCCCTTGACGAACAGGATGTCGGCACCTCGCCTCGTCGGGTCATTGACATGAAGATCGCCGAGATTTTCGTCGAGATCGGCGGGATTTGCTGTGTCGAGAAGGCCAACGATGCCTCCGACTATGACAATTGCCGCTGCGATTACCGTCAGGATCGCGCAGGCGATCCAGCCGAAGAAGGGAATGGCGCAAACCACCCCGCGGTGGCAACGGGGATCGCGGCAAGGCACGCGATCATAAGGTCGTAGACGCCGGCTCCTTCGAATTCGCAGTGAACCACCGCGGTAGGGTCATCGTTGGCCCACTGACGTGCCTCCAGTCCTTGCCAGTCGAGGCCTGCGTTCTGGATTGCGGGCGTGTTGGCGATGAGGCGTCGCGCTGAAACGGCTTCAGGCGACGCGCTTTAAGTCTTTGTTTTGATGCATGTCGTTGTCACAGAACCGCTGCACACTTCTGAGCGGCATGCATCATATGCGCGGAAGCCGCACCCTTCGTTGCGGGCGCGGCCCTTCGGAGTGCCGTAGTCTCGCGGCAGTTACTTGTAGGAATGAACCAGATCCAGCGACGCCACCGCTACGGCCAGATTGACGCCGGTCTGCGCCTGGACGCTGAGCGGCTCAAGCATGAAGGCGCTGTTCCATCCGCCGACCAGGACGTTGGCGCCGCCGCCGGTCACCACGCTCGCCTCGGCATTGACACCGTAATAACTACCGGCGAGGTCCCCCGCAGCATGCTTGGGAGTGGCGGCCAGGACCGCCCAGACGAGCTGGCCCTGATGGGTCTTGCCGACATCGACGCCGAGCTTGGAGATCATCCCGGTGTAAATCTCGGCCGGCCCGTGATGAGAGGGCCGGAAGACGCAGGACACGCCCTTATTCGACGTGATGACGTAGCCGACGCCGCCGTCGATCGTGCAATCGAGCGTGCCGAGCCGGAGCGTGCCGGCGCTGACCGGAGAAGCGAGGACCGTGGCGGTAAGCGCGGCAGCGGCACAGGCAAGTGTTTTGATCATTGGAAAGGTCCTTTCGCGAAAATTGGCCCCGGCTTAAACGATCGAGGTGCGCGGAGCGTTCCGCCGAAAACTTGGCGCGAACATGGCAAAGGTTAACGCATTGCCTGGGCGGTTAACGGATCGCTATCGGCGTGTCCGCGCCGCGACGCTGCGGTCGCTGTCGTCGACCGGGGACGACGCCTACGTGTCGTGCAACACCCCGTTCCGGTGTGTCAGCTTCCGATCAGCTGGCGTTGCCGCCGGTGCGCGCCAGGCCGTCCTTGGCAGGCTGGTAGTTCGGGTCGAGATGGATAGCCTCGCGGTAGGACTTGGCCGCCCGTGCCTTGTCGCCGCGCCGCTCATAGATCAGCGCCTGGTTGGCCCAGGCCTCGGCATTCTTGCCGTCAAGCTTAATGGCCATATTGAAATCGCTGAAGGCGTTGTCCTCATCGCCCGTCGCCAGATAGGAAAGGCCGCGGCCGTTGTAGGGCTCGGCGGCGTCCGGAGCCAGCGAGATGGCGGTCGAGAAATCCTCGATGGCGAATTTGTGCTGGCCCTGGCTTTGATAGATGAGGCCGCGATTGTGGTAGGCGCGCGCGTCCGTGGTGTCGAGCTGTATCGCCTTCTGGAAGTCGTTGAAGGCATCCTGGGTGCGGCCCGCCTTGCGGTAGAGATTGCCGCGGCCGATATAGGCGGCGTCGTAATTGGCGTTGATCTGGATCGACCGGTTGTAGTCGGCCAGGGCTGCTTCCTGATTGCCGAGGAAGCGCTGGATCAGCGCGCGGTTCGAATAGGCCTGGTAGAAATTCGGATTGAGCTGAATGGCCTGGTTGAAGTCCTTCAGCGCCGCCTGGTACTGGCCGCCGCGGCCATAGGCCGAACCACGCACGTTGTAGCCCTCGGGATCCTGCGGATTGCGCTGGATGACTGCCGAAAGCGAGGAGATGTTCTCGCTCGAGCCTTGCGCCTTGTCGATTGAGTTGAACTCGCCTGTCGGGGTTGTCTGGCATGCTGCAAGCGCTAGGCCCGAAAACAGGGCCGCCGTCAGGGCGAAGCCGCGAAAAGCGGTTCTGCGCTCCACGGAAATTGCGTTCATCTTTGTCCTCACTGCCGCAGCGCCGTCAGTCCGTTCCCTCTCCGAACCGGCCCCAATACACAAACAAAAAGGTGGCGGCGATTCCGCATCGCGCCACCCTCGGTATCCCTCGAAAAGGACGAAAAATTGGCGTATCAGCGCGGCGAACGCGGCGCGCCACCTGCACCGGCCGGAGCCGGACGCGGAGTCATCGGCAGCAGGCCTTCGCGCTGGGCGCGCTTGCGGGCCAGCTTGCGGGCGCGGCGCACGGCTTCCGCCTTCTCGCGGGCACGCTTCTCGGACGGCTTCTCATAGTGACCGCGCATCTTCATTTCGCGGAAAATACCTTCGCGCTGCATCTTTTTCTTCAGCGCGCGAAGCGCCTGATCAACGTTGTTGTCGCGGACGAGTACCTGCACGGGCAATCCTGTCTTCGGGTTTGAAATCGTTAGGCAAACAGCCATAGCCGAAATGCCTCCGCGGCAAGCTGCACCGCGAATTGTGGCGGCTGATAGCAGAATCACGCTGGGCTGTCCACCGCTGATTGCTGGAAACGGCAATCAAAAACCGCAGTGCTGCGCCCGGCCGGGCCTCAGCCATCCGCCGCCGCCAAATGGAGGCGGGCAAAGTCCTCGAAAAACTCGCCATAGTCGCAGGTGATTTCCTCGCCCGCGGCAATGTCGCGGGTAGCGGTAGCGCCGCCATATTGCGAGAAATCCGTGTTCGGCCGTTCCGAATGGTTCATGAAGCGGCCATTGTCGACCTCATAGACCATGAAGCCAGGCCTGTCTGGGCTGGGATAGGCGTAGCGATCGAGCAGTTCCCTCAGATGCGAGGGCGCGGTCTCATATTTTTCCATCGGGATCAGCCGGTCGAAATCCGGATCGAGGCGCCAGATCGAGGCGCCCTTCCGGATCGGCTCAGCGGCGAAGACGCCGACGCCTTCGATGGCGCTCTGCGCAACGTATGTCCTGATCAGCAGCATGTCCGTCCTCGAACAGAAGTCCTGCCCCACCGAATCGCCAAATCAGGTTGAAAAAGCAAGATCGGTCGGGCGGCTTTGTGGTCGATCGTTGCCGGCAGCGACCGCGAAATGCCTCACGTCCGGTTGATCGAGACGCCGCCATCGGCAAACAGCGCCGTGCCGGTGGTGAAACTCGAGGCGTCGGAAGCCAGATAAAGCGCCGAGCGGGCGATCTCCTGCGGCTGCGCCATCCGCTTCAAGGCATGGATGCCTTCGACGAACGCGCGCGCCTCGGGCGTGGTCGTGGTTGCGCCGGGGGTGTCGGTGCCGCCGGGCAGCAGCGCGTTGACGCGCAGTCCCCTCGGGCCGTATTCGGCGGCCAGCACCTGCGTCAGCCCGATCAGCCCGGCCTTGGCGGCGGCATAGGCCGCCATGCCCGGCATGCCGGCGGTGTAGCCGACGAAGCTCGAGGTGAAGATCAGCGAGCCGCCGCCGCGCTCCAGCATCGCCGGTATCTGATGCCTGGCGGCGAGGTAGGCGCTGGTTAGGTTGGTATCGATCGTGTCGTGCCAGGTCGCCGGCGCCATGTCGGGCACCGGTCCCATCTCGCCGACTGCACCGGCATTGTTGAAGGCGATGTCGAGGCTGCCAAACCTTGCGACGGCGAGTTCGACCAGGGCCTTCGCATGGGCCTCGTCTCTTACATCGCCGGCAAGCGCGGCCGCCGTGCCGCCGTCCGCCTCGATTTCGTCGACAAGCGCGCCCAGCTCCTGCTGCCGACGCGCGGCGACGACGAGACTTGCGCCTTGCGCCGCGAACAGCTTCGCCGTGGCACGGCCGATGCCGGAGCTGGCACCGGTGATGATGGCAACCTTGCCGGTGAGGGTGAACATGTCTTGGCATCCTTCTTTTGTGCCGGCCTCAACCGGCGTTCGGGGCTTGATCGCAAATGAGGATGATCGCGACCACCCGAAACCGGCTCTTCCTGCGCTACTGCCGCAACAACCAAGCCAGCCGGTCCAGTGAGAAGGCGTAGCTGAGGGCAACCAGCAGAGCCATGACAATGCCGGTGGACGCATGACCGGCCAGATAGAAACCCGTCGCGCCGCCGAACAGGATGATGAGCTCCAACGCCAGCCTGACGGCGCCTGGCACCGGCACGGGCGCCCGGCCCGACCGGCTCGGATCATCGAGCACGGCGAAGGTGCCCCACAACACGGCCGCGACGAGCGGCAAGGCGATGGCGAGAATCCAGCGCCAGAACCCGGCCGAGAGACTCCAGTCCGCCATGCCGAGGCCAAGCAGCGCGGCAAGCTCGAGCAGAAAGCGCAAGGTCAGATTCCACCAGGTGCTGCCCATCGTCGTCCCCCAGAGTCACGCAGCAGGAAGTGTCGCCGAAGACCCCCGCTGAAGCCAGACCGGATGCAACATTCTGACCACGGCGCAAAACGGCAAGCGCCGTCGCAAACAGCGCAAGGATGGCAGCGTGGTTTCGCTAGTGATACACCTCGCAGGCCGGGACAGGGATGCCCGGCCGCAAATCCGCGAAAGCTACTGGCGCGAGGCTGGAACGTGAAGAAATACTCGGTATTCGCCATTGCCCGCGAGGCGATGCGCGGCCACAAGGGCTGGGAAGAGCAGTGGACATCGCCCGAGCCGAAGAAGGAATACGACGTCATCATCGTCGGCGCCGGCGGTCATGGCCTGGCGACGGCCTATTATCTGGCGAGCGAGCACGGCATCACCAACATCGCGGTGCTGGAGAAGGGCTGGCTCGGCGGCGGCAACACCGGCCGCAACACCACCATCATCCGCTCCAACTATCTCTATGACGAAAGCGCCGGCATCTACGATCATGCGCTGAAGCTGTGGGATGGGCTCTCCCAGGAGCTCAACTACAATGTCATGTATTCGGCGCGCGGCGTTATGATGCTGGCGCATAACGTCCACGACGTTCAGGTGTTGAAGCGCCACGTCCACGCCAACCGCCTCAACGGCATCGACAATGAATGGCTGACGCCGGAGCAGGCGAAGGAGTTCTGCCCGCCGCTCAACATCTCCAAGGATGCGCGCTATCCGGTGATGGGCGCGGCATTGCAGCGGCGCGGCGGCACGGCGCGCCACGACGCCGTCGCCTGGGGCTATGCGCGCGGCGCTTCGGCGCGCGGCGTGCACATCATCCAGAATTGCGAGGTCACCGGCATCAAGCGCGCGGCCAATGGCGCGGTCAGCGGCGTCGAGACGACGCGCGGCTTCATCGGCGCCAAGAAGGTCGGGGTGGTCGCCGCCGGCCATTCCTCGGTCATCATGAACATGGCCGGCGTGCGCATGCCGCTCGAAAGCTATCCGCTGCAGGCGCTGGTGTCGGAACCGGTCAAGCCGGTGGTGCCCTGCGTGGTGATGTCGAACACCGTGCACGCCTATATTTCGCAGTCCGACAAGGGCGAGCTGGTGATCGGCGCCGGCACCGACCAGTACGTCTCCTATTCGCAGACGGGCGGCCTGCACATCCTGCAACATACGCTCGACGCCATCTGCGAGATGTTCCCGATCTTCACGCGCATGAAGATGTTGCGCTCCTGGGGCGGCATCGTCGACGTCACGCCCGACCGTTCGCCGATTCTGGCGAAAACTCCGGTGCCGGGCCTTTACGTCAATTGCGGCTGGGGCACGGGCGGCTTCAAGGCCACACCCGGCTCGGGCCACGTCTTTGCGCATACGATCGCCAAGGACGACCCGCATCCGATCAACGCGCCCTTCACGCTCGAGCGCTTCCGCACCGGCCGTCTCATCGACGAAGCCGCCGCGGCCGCGGTGGCGCACTGACGATGGCGGAAATGGCCCCTCAGCCGCTTTGCGATCAACCGGCCGGCGCCCGCGTCGGTCACGGCAAATTCTAGGATCACCCAGATGCTTCTCATCCGCTGCCCCTATTGCGAGGAAGAGCGCCCGGAACTCGAGTTCCGCAATGCCGGCGAGGCGCATATCGCGCGCTCGGCCAACATTGCCGCCGAGAGCGACGACGATTTCGAAAAATTCTTCTTCATCCGCGCCAACCCGAAAGGCGTCATCTACGAGCGCTGGCGGCATATCCACGGCTGCGCGCGCTTCTTCAACGCCGTGCGCGACACCGTCACCGACAAGTTCGTCATGACCTACAAGGCCGGCGAGCCCAAGCCCGAGAAGCTGCCTGGAGCCTCGAAATGAACGCCGCCTTCCGCATCCCCGGCGCCGGGCGCCTGAGCCAGGCGAAGACCGCGTCGTTCAGCTTCGACGACAAATCCTACACCGGCATCGAGGGCGATACGCTGGCCTCGGCGCTGCTTGCCAATGGCGTGCACCTGGTCGGCCGCTCCTTCAAATATCACCGGCCGCGCGGCTTCCTCTCGGCCGGCGCGGAGGAACCCAACGCGCTGGTGCAGATCGTGCGCGACGATGCGCGCAAGACGCCGAATGTGCGGGCGACCGTGCAGGAGCTCTATGACGGGCTGACCGCCAACTCGCAGAATCGCTGGCCCTCGCTCGCCTTCGACGTCGGCGCGGTCAACGACATCGCCTCGCCGCTGTTTTCGGCCGGCTTCTACTACAAGACCTTCATGTGGCCGAAGTCGGCCTGGAAGAACCTTTACGAGCCGAAGATCCGCGCCGCTGCCGGCCTTGGCGTTTCTCCCGATAAGCCGGACCCGGACCACTACGCCGCGCGCTACGCGCATTGCGAGGTGCTGGTGCTGGGCGGCGGCGCCGCCGGTATCGCGGCGGCGCTTGCCGCGGCCGAGACCGGCGCGCGGGTGATCCTCGCCGACGAGCAGGCCGAATTCGGCGGCAGCCTGCGCTTCGAGAGCGGCGCCAAGATCGACGGCGAGAACGGCTATTCCTGGGCGCAGGCCGCGGTCGCGAAGCTCAAGGCTATGGACAATGTGCGCGTGCTGTCGCGCACGACTGCCTTCGGCTACTACGCGCAGAATTTCGTAGGCCTGGTCGAGCGGGTCAGCGACCATCTCAAAAGCCCGGGCCGCGAGCTGGCGCGCGAACGCCTGTGGCAGGTCCGCGCCAGGCGGGTCGTGATCGCGACCGGCGCCATCGAGCGCCATATGGTGTTCGCCAACAACGATCGTCCAGGCGTGATGCTCGCTTCGGCGGCGCGCACCTACCTCAATCACTTTGGCGTCGCGGTCGGCAGGAATGTCGGCGTCTATACGGCAAACGATTCCGCCTATGCCGCGGCCATCGACCTCAAGAAGGCCGGCGTCAATGTCGCGGCCATCGTCGATCTGCGCGACAATCCGTCGGGGCCGGTGATCGACGAGGCGAGGGCGCTCGGCATCGAGATCAATTTCGGCCGTGCCGTGGTCAGCGCCGGCGGCAAGCTGCGCGTGTCGTCGATGACCGTGCAGCCGAAGAATGGCGGCGGCGAACGCACTATTCCCGTTGACGCGATCCTGATGTCGGCCGGCTGGACGCCGTCGGTGCATCTGTTCTCGCAATCGCGCGGCAAGGTCGCCTTCAACGACGAGACCAAGCGCTTCGTGCCCGGCACCTATGCGCAGGATTGCGTCTCGGTCGGCGCCTGCAACGGCACTGACGGCCTGTCGGCGACGGTGGACGAGGCCTATGCGGCTGGCGCCAAGGCGGCGAAGGATGCCGGTGCGAAGACTGGCAAGGGCATCAAGCCGAAGGTCGATGCGTCGGAGAGCTGGTCGCGCGGCATGCTTGGCGCAGCGCCCGGCGCCGGGCCGGGCACAACCGTCAAGGCGTTCGTCGATTTCCAGAACGACGTCACCGCCAAGGACATCCGCCAGGCGGTGCATGAAGGCATGCGCTCGATCGAGCACGTCAAGCGCTTCACCACCAACGGCATGGCGACCGACCAGGGCAAGACGTCCAACATGCACGGCCTGGCGATCGCCGCCGAGGAACTCGGCAAGCCGATCCCGCAGGTCGGCCTCACCACGTTCCGAGCGCCTTACACGCCGGTCACGTTCGGCTCGATCGTCGGCCACGCGCGTGGTGCGCTGTTCGACCCGACCCGCCGCACGGCAACGCATGGCTGGGCTGCTTCGCATGGCGCGGTGTTCGAGGATGTCGGCCAGTGGAAGCGCGCCTGGTATTTCCCCAAGGCGGGCGAGGACATGCACGCCGCCGTCGATCGCGAATGCGTGACGGTGCGCAAGACGGCCGGCCTGTTCGACGCCTCGACGCTCGGCAAGATCGAGGTGGTCGGGCCGGACGCGGCGAAGTTCATGGAACTGCTCTACACCAACCCATGGGAGAAGCTTGAGCCCGGCCGCTGCCGCTATGGCATCATGCTGCGCGAGGACGGCTTCATCTATGACGACGGCGTCGTCGGCAGGCTGGCGCCGGACCGTTTCCATGTGACGACGACGACTGGCGGCGCGCCGCGCGTCATGCATCACATGGAGGATTATCTCCAGACCGAGTTTCCGCATCTCAATGTCTGGCTGACCTCGATCACCGAGCAGTGGGCGGTGATTGCCGTGCAAGGCCCGAAGTCGCGCGACATCATCGCGCCGCTGGTCGAGGGCATCGATATGTCGGACGAGGCGCTGCCGCATATGTCGGTGCGCGAGGGCAGGATCTGCGGCGTGCCAACTAGGCTGTTCCGCATGTCCTTCACCGGCGAGCGCGGCTTCGAGGTCAACGTGCCAGCCGATTATGGCGAGGCCGTCTGGGAAGCGCTGTGGGCCGAAGGGCAGAAACATGGCGCTGCTGCCTACGGTACCGAAACGATGCACGTGCTGCGCGCCGAAAAGGGCTACATCATCGTCGGCCAGGACACCGACGGCACGGTAACGCCGAACGATGCCGGGCTCGACTGGGCGGTCGGCAAGAAGAAGACCGACTTCGTCGGCATTCGTGGCCTGGCCCGGCCGGACCTGGTGGCCAAGGGCCGCAAGCAGCTCGTTGGATTGAAGACAAAGGACCCGAAGGTGGTGCTGGAGGAAGGCGCGCAGATCGTCGCGGATCCGAAGCAGGCGATCCCGATGAAGATGATCGGCCATGTCACCTCCAGCTACTGGTCGGAGAATTGCGGACGCTCGATCGCGCTGGCGCTGGTCGCCGGTGGCCGCGACCGCATGGGTGAGACGCTTTACGTGCCGATGCCGAACGGCACGATCGAAGTTGAGGTCACAGGCATGGTGTTCGTCGACGAGAAGGGAGAACGCCTCAATGGCTAAGGCCGCCGCCAAGACAAACGCCGCCTCGCCTTCCGTCGAGCGGCGTCCAGCACTTGCCGGCCGCGCGGTGTCGGCCGCGGGCGTCAAGGTCGAGATCTTGCCGCCGGCCGAGCGCATCTCGCTGCGCGCGCCGCAGGCTTCGCTCGCTGCTCTCTCCAAGGCGCTCGGCGTGACCTTGCCGGCCAAGCCGAAAACCTCGGCCACGAAGGGCGGGCGCACCGCGCTGTGGCTCGGGCCGGACGAGTGGCTGATCATCGACGAGGCCGGCAAGGATCCGCTGGCCGACTGTGCCAAGGTCTCGGCGCTGCATTCGGCGGTCGGTATCTCGCACCGCAATGTCGCGATCTCGGTCACTGGGCCGGCAGCCGCCGTGACGGTCAATGCCGGCTGCCCGCAGGACCTGTCGCTCGATGCGTTTCCGGTCGGAGCGGCCTCGCGCACCATTCTGGGCAAATCCGAGATCGTGCTGATGCGCACCGCCGCCGACGCGTTCCGCGTGGAGTGCTGGCGTTCCTTGTCGGACTATGTCTTTACTCTGCTGTCGGAAGCGGCGAGCGACGCGGCGAACTGATTTCCCGACCGCCGTCAACCGTAGGCGGCGTCGCAGGAACCGTCGCCGATCCGTCCCCGTTGTTTGCGACTAGCGAGGGAGAAGGCCGATGCTATCCAAATCAGCGCCGAAGTCGCCCAAGAAGACCGCGGCCGTCCGTTCACTGGAGCGGGAGCAGCATCACGACATCGAGGATGAGGAACTTGAAGAAGGCCTGGAGGACACATTCCCGGCCAGCGATCCGGTTTCGATCATCAGCACTTCGATTACGGGCGCGCCTGCGAAGCCGGCCAAAGCCAAGACAGCGCCGGGAAAGAAACCGCGCAAGAAATAGTACCGTTCGCTACGGGCGTTCGGGAGCGCCGGCGTAAACGAAAACGGGCGGCCAAGTGCCGCCCGTTTTCGTTTCCAATTTTGCGGCGCTTAGAGGCCGGGCACGAACCACGGGCTGACGTCGATGCCGAGCCGCGGGCCCTTGGTGGCCTGGGTCTTGCTGGCGTCGGCCTTTTCGACTGAGCCGGTCGCGGTGCAGTCGAGCGTCACATTGGTGTGAGTCTGTGCGCAGGCGGCAGGGGTGTGCTTGACCGGCTGGTTCGCGCCAGCGAAAGCGGCGCCCGAGAAGGCCAGCACGGTGGCAAGAGCAAGGATTGTCTTCTTCATTTCCGTCTCCAGTCTTCCGTACATGTACAATACAACGTACATATACGGTTAACAGAAGCTGAATACAAGAAGTAATTTTGTACGCGTACGACAAATTTTTTTGAAGGTAGGAATTCGCGGCCGCGGATCAAGCGATCAATGAACGAAAACGGCCAGAGATAGCCGATCAGCAGTTGACGGGTGTTTCCGTGAGCGGGGGTATGTCCTGCGCAGACAATGAAGCCAGCATGAAGTCGCACATGCGCTTCACATAGGCCTGGGGGTCGCCGAACGGATAGAAGGGGAAGGTGATCAGCAGCGAGATCGTGCCGTGGCCGACGGTCCACAGCATGGTGGCGATGGCGCGGGGGTCGCCCTTGAGCTTACCGGCGGCGACGCAGGCCTCGACCCTTTTGATCAGCACCTTCATCGCCGGGTTGCCCTCTTCCATCTCCTCGTAGCTGCGGCCTTCCGGCAGCTTGGTCTTCTCTGTCATGAAGACGGTGCGGTATTCATTGGGATTGCCGAGCCCGAAAGCGGCATATTCGGTCATCACCGCGCGCAGCGCCTCGATCGGGTCATCAGAGGGATGCTCCTCGATGCGCCGGGCGAGCGTCTCGAAGGCGTCTTCGGCGAGCGCGAACAGGATGTCCTGCTTGTCCGCGAAATAGGAGTAGACGGACATCGGTGCATAGCCGACGCGCTTGGCAAGCTTGCGGATGGTCAGGCCTTCATAGCCCTCTTCCTGCACCAGCTTGTGAGCCGCGGCGACCAGTTCGGAGCGAAGTTCAGCCTTTTGTTTTTCGCGGCGTTTCTGAACGCTCAGCGCCAATGTCTGCCTGCCTTTATGATTGGTTGCCTGATGAAATTATATACGCTGTACGGAAACGGACAAGAGAGCGTTCCGGTTCCGCTACGTTCAGTTCTTCCCGCTGATCAGGTCCACCGCAAGCGCGGCAAGCAGCTTCACCGCTTCGCCATAGGTCTTTGCCTTTTCAGGGTTGGAAGCATTGCCGTCCAGCGCGCGGCGATAGACGCCCTGGCAGATCGCCGCCAGCCGGAAGAAGGAGAAGGCGAGGAAGAAAGTCCAGTTGCCGATGCTGTCGATGCCGCGCCGACGGCAATAGGCCGCGACATAGGCTTCCTCGGAGGGCAAGCCGATCGCCGCTCGGTCGACGCCGCCAAGGCCGCGAAAGCCCGAGGCATGCGGCAGACGCCATTGCATGCATTGATAGGCGAGGTCGGCGAAGGGGTGGCCGAGCGTCGACAGTTCCCAGTCGAGCACCGCTATGACCTTCGGCGCATCTGGCGCGAACATCATGTTGTCCAGCCGATAGTCGCCATGGACGAGCGAAACGCGGCCGTCGTCGGCCGGCATATGCGTTTCGAGCCACCCAATCAGCCGGTCCATGTCGGCGATGGTTCCGGTTTCGGAGGCATGGTACTGGCTGGTCCAGCGGGCGAGCTGGCGCTCGAAATAGCTGCCGGACCTGCCGAAATCGCCGAGACCGACGGCTTCCACATCGACATCGTGCAAGACGGCCAGCGTGGCATTCATGGCATCATAAATCGCGGCGCGCTCGTCATTGCCCGAGGCGTCGGGCAGGGACGGATCCCAAAAGATGCGGCCGTCGAGATATTCCATGACATAGAACATGCGGCCGATCGGCGTGCCCTCGCCTGAAAGATGCAGCATCCGCGGCACCGGCACGGAAGTGCCGGCAAGGGCCTGCATCACCCGGAATTCGCGGTCGACCTGATGCGCGGATTTCAACAACTGTCCCGGCGGCTTGGCACGCAGCACGTAGCGGCCGCTGGCGGCGGTCAAGAGATAGGTTGGATTGGACTGTCCGGACTTGAACTTCTCAATGGCGGAAAGCCCGGCAAAACCCGGAATATGCACCTCGAGATAGGGCGCTAGCGCCGACTTGTCGAGCGCGGGCGCCGACTTGTCCGAGGCATTGGCGTCGCCGCTCATGCGGTCTCGGGCTGGCGCTCAAGCAAGGTCAGTGTCAGCCAGCGGGCCGTCAGGGCGGGCTTTTTGGAACCCTCGATCTCGATGGTCACGTCATGCGCCGTCTGGACCCAGCCGGAGGGCCTCACCTTGACGTCGGCCAGCACGAAACGGGTGCGGATGCGCGAACCCGTCTTCACCGGGGCGAGAAAGCGCAACGTGTCGAAGCCATGGTTGACGCCCATCTTGCCATTTTCGAGCGGTGGCATTGTCTCGAAGGTCATCGCCGACAGCAGCGACAGCGACAAAAAGCCATGCGCGATGGTGCCGCCGAACGGCGTCTCCTGCCTGGCGCGCTCCGGATCGCAGTGGATGAACTGGTGATCGTCGGTGGCATCGGCGAACTGGTCGATCATGCGCTGCGTCACCGTTCGCCAGGGCGAGACGCCGACCTCCTTGCCGACGCTTGCCAGAAGCGTATCGAGACTGATCGGTTCCACGCTGATGTCCTCCGCACCCCGGCCCGGACTAGGTTTCCTTTTACCGGGCGCTTATTCCTTGAACAACGTCATCCCATGCTGCACCGACTGGCCGCCGTCGATCGGCAGGATGGCGCCGGTGACATAGCTGCCGGCACGGCTGCACAGATAAAGCGTTGCGCCGGCAATGTCATCCGCTACGCCGATGCGGCCGAGCGGAACGTTGTTGCCGACATGTTTCGCCTGCTCCTCGGTCGCGGTGGCAAATGCTGTCATCCGGCTCTGGAAAGGACCGGGGGCAAACGCGTTGACGGTGATGCGGCGCGCGGCGAACTCGATCGCCAGCGTGCGCGTCAGATGATGCACCGCCGCTTTGGAGGCAGCGTAGGAATAGGCGTCGTCGGCCAACGGCTGGGTGCCCATCACCGAGCCAAGATTGATCACGCGGGCCGGATCCTCGTCGCTGGCGGCGGCGTCGAGCAGCGGCAGCAGCTCCCGTGTCAGGTGAAAGACGGCGGTGACGTTGACGCCGAAAACCTTGGCCCAGGCGTGGTAGGGGAACTCCTGCAGCGGCGCGCCCCAGGAAATGCCGGCATTGTTGACCAGGATGTGCAGGCGCTGCGTGCGCGACTTGACCTCGGCGACAAGGGCCGCGATGCCGGCTTCGCTGGACACGTCGCCGGCGAAGCCCTCAGCATGGCCGGAGCCGCCGGCCGCGTTCAATTCGTTGGCGACCTTCACGCAGTCCTCGCCCTTGCGCGAGGCGATCATCACCTGGGCGCCGGCGCGCACCAGCCCGGTCGCCACCATGCGGCCGATGCCCGTCGCCGCACCCGTCACCAGCGCGGTCTTGCCGGCGACCGAGAACAACTTGTCCAGATAGCTCATCGCATTCCTCCGCATTCTCCCCGGCGGGGGACTCGCGTTGACAAGGCTAGCCGAAGTACGGTCATCCTTGCGACGGGTAAAGATTTATCTTCGGAAGGGCCGGAAGCGATGGCGGATATGAATCTCGGCATGACCGAGCGGCTCAAGCCAATCCATCAGCGCGTGGCGGCGATGGTGCGCGATGAGATTGCGCCGCTCGGCGAAGCGTTCCTCGCCGAAGTCGGCAAGGGCGGCGACCGCTGGGCCTATACGGCCAGGCAGACGGAGATCCTGGAAGGCTTGAAGAAGACGGCGCGAGAGCGCGGGCTGTGGAATTTCTGGCTGACCGATTCCAAGCGCGGCTACGGTCTTTCCACCGTCGAATACGCCTATCTGGCGGAAGAGATGGGCAAGGCGCATCTCGGCGCCGAAACCTTCAACTGCTCGGCGCCGGACACCGGCAACATGGAGGTGCTGGAGCGCTACGGCTCGGAAGCGCATAAGCGGGAGTGGCTGGAGCCGCTGCTCGAAGGCCGGATACGCTCGGCCTATCTGATGACCGAACCGGACGTCGCCTCCTCGGATGCGACCAATATTTCGATGCGCTGCGAGCGGCGGGGCGACGACTATATGCTCAACGGCGAGAAATGGTGGGCGTCGGGCGCCGGCGATCCGCGCTGCGCCATCTATATCGTCATGGTGAGGACCGGATCGGAAGAGGAGCCGCAGCATCGCCGGCATTCGATGATCCTGGTGCCTTCCGACAGCAAGGGCATCGCCAAGCTGCGGCCAATGCAGGTCTATGGCGACGACGACGCGCCGCACGGCCATATGCATTTGCGGTTCGAGAATGTTCGGGTGCCGGCGGCGAACTTGATCCTCGGCGAGGGCAGGGGTTTCGAGATCGCGCAGGGGCGGCTCGGGCCCGGCCGCATCCATCACTGCATGCGCGCCATCGGTCAGGCCGAGATGGCGCTGGAGATGCTGTGCCAGCGCTCGGTGCGGCGCGAGGCCTTCGGCCAGCCGCTGGCCAAGCTCGGCGCCAATTTCGACGTCATCGCCGAATGCCGGATGGAGATCGAGATGGCGCGGCTGCTGTGCCTCAAGGCGGCTTGGATGATCGACCAGGGCGATGCGCGCGCCGCGGCGCCCTGGATCAGCCAGATCAAGGTGATCGCGCCGCGCGTCGCGCTCAAAGTCACCGACGAGGCGGTGCAGATGTTCGGCGCGCAGGGCATCAGCCAGGATACGCCGCTGGCGCGCTCGTGGACGCATTTGAGGACGCTGCGGCTGGCCGATGGGCCGGACGCGGTGCACCGGCGGCAGGTGGCGCGCTCGGAACTCAAAAAATACACGCAGGAACGGGTCTGACCGCGATGACGCTTCCGTCCGAAATGAAGGGTTTGCTGCTTGTCGGCGAGGGCTATACCAGGACGCCTTCGCCTGGCGCGCTGGAAGCAACGGAGCCTTATCTCCAGCCCGGCAGCATTGCCGTGCCCGTGCCCGGTCCGACGCAGGCGCTGGTCAAGGTCAGCCTCGCCTCGGTCAACCCGTCCGACGTCGCCTTCATCAAGGGCCAGTACGGCCAGCCGCGCGTCAAGGGCCGGCCGGCGGGTTTCGAAGGCGTCGGCATCGTCGTCGCCACGGGCGATGACGCCTATGCCAGCAGCCTTGCCGGCAAGCGCGTCGCCTTTACCACCGGCGTATCGAACTGGGGAGCATGGGCGGATTACGCGGTTGCCGAGGCCGCGTCCTGCATTCCGCTCATTGACACGGTGCGCGACGAGGACGGTGCTGCGATGATCGTCAATCCGCTGACCGCTTTGGCCATGTTCGACATCGTCAAACAGGAGGGCGAAAAGGCCTTCATCATGACCGCCGGCGCCAGCCAGCTCTGCAAGCTGGTCATCAGCCTCGCGAAGGAGCAAGGTTTTCGGCCGATCGTCACCGTGCGCCGGGACGAGCAGATCCCCGTGCTGAGGGACCTCGGCGCCGCCCATGTACTCAACGAGAAGGCGACGGATTTCGAGGCCGCTCTGCGCGAGACGATGAAGGCCGAGCAGCCGCGCATCTTCCTCGACGCGGTCACCGGCCCGCTGGCTTCGACTATCTTCAACGCCATGCCGAAGCGCGCGCGCTGGATCGTCTACGGCCGGCTCGACGCCGAGCCGACGGTGATCCGCGAGCCCGGCCAACTGATCTTCCAACACAAGCGCGTCGAAGGCTTCTGGCTGACCGAATGGATGCGCCAGTTGCGCGACAGGCTTGGGCCGGCGGTGCTGGAAGCGCAGAAGCGCTTTTCCGACGGACGCTGGTCGACCGACGTCACGGCGGTCGTGCCGCTGGACGAGGCGATGGCGCGACTGCCGGACGAACTCGCCAAGCCCAACGGAAAGGTGTTTATAAAACCGTGATATCGACCGGCAGAGGCTTGGCGGCAGCTAGCACGTGCCGTTTTTGCCATGATATGCCGCTCGCCATCAAAATGCCGGGACGGTGCTCAACTGATCCTCGAACATTGCGTGGGGCGTTCGATGACGATTTCCAAGCCGGTTTTCGACCGTTTGGGGTTTTGGCTGTGGGTCGGGTCGTTTTTGGCTGTGCTCGGCCTGGTGCTGTGGTCGCCCAATACGCGGTCGGTGGTCCATATCTATAGGAATGGCAGTGAGGCCTTTCTGAGCCGCCAACCGCTGTATCAGGTCCAAGCCGCCATGGGCTATCTGTACGCCCCCGCCTTCGCGGTACTCTACGTTCCCCTGCTGAAGCTCGGGCCGCATCTGGGCAATATCCTATGGCACGCGTTTGGCTTTGGGGTGCTCACCTTTGCCACGATGCGTCAGGTGCGCAAGGTCGGCTGCCAGGAGCAGACATGGCTGCTGTCCTTCGGTCTCTTCCTTGCCTTGCCGGTGACGCTGGCGGCGCTTCGCAACGGCCAGGCAACTATCCTGCTGACCGGAGCCTGCTGGCTTCTCACGCTATCGGCGCTCGAGGGGCGCCGGGCTGAAAGCTTCTTTTGGGCCACGCTTGCGGTCATCGCCAAGCCCACGGCGATCATCATGCTGCTCCTGGCGGGAGCGCTGCGTCCGTGGCTGATACCAGTGCTGGTACTGGCGGTCCTTTTCGCGCTCGCCATCCCCTATGGCTTCGCGCCCACCGACTACATCAATGCCCAGTACCATGATTTTTTCCGGATGCTGACGTCGATGACGATCGATCCAACCGGCCCCTTCGTCCCGGCCGACTTCACGGCGCCTTTCGCAAGGCTTGGGATGCCGCTTGCCGAGCTTGAAGCGACGATCGTGCGCGTCGTCGCGGCGTTGCTCACCCTTTGGCTGGTGCTCCAGTTCGACCGCAGACTCGGCCCGAACGTCAGCGGGCTCGCCGTCTTCCTCACCGCGGCGTTCTATATGTGCGTCTTCAATCCGCGGGTCGAGCAGAACACCTTTGCCATGGTGGCAGTGCCTGCCGGCCTTTCCATCGCCCTGCTGTGGCGCGAGACGGGCTCCGGAACAATGCGTTGGTTTCTGGCCACGCTGCTCTTCGTTACCGGACTGACCAGTGTCGATGGCCGCCTGCACGATGTTTTCCACCCGTGGTTCCGGCCGATCAGCATCAGCATGATTGCCTGCATGCTCATTGGCTGGTTCTGGACGCGGAGCAGACAACAGATGCAGGTCGCCGGAGCTGTCGCGCATGGCTGAGATGCTCGACGTGATCGCGCCATTCTTCAACGAGGCCGAATCCGCGGTTGCGTTTGTCGCGTTGCTCAACAGGCTCGAGGCGGCCATGGCGGAGCGATTCGGCATGACCGTCCGCAAGATACTCGTCGACGACGGCAGCCGTGACGGCAGCGCCGAGACGTTCGCCGCGGCATTGTCGGGCTCCTGGGAAATCGTGCGGCTCAGCCGCAATTTCGGCAAGGAAGCGGCGGTGCTCGCCGGCCTCGATCATTCTCGAGGCGACATGGTGCTGATCATGGACTCCGACCTTCAGCATTCCATGGATATCAGCTTGAAGATGATCGGCGAACTGGTCGGGAACCCGGAGGTCGACGTCGTCTACGCGCAGAACGACCGGCGCGTGGGGAGTTGGCGACGCAGCCAACTGGCGCGGATTTTCTACAAGCTGATCAACAGCAGCCAGCGTTTCGATATCCCCGAAAATGCCGGGGACTTCCGCGTCATGCGCGGCGCGGTGGCGCGCGCCTTGACCAGCGTGCGCGACAAGCGGCGCTTCAACAAGGGGCTGTTCGCCTGGGCCGGTTTCCGCCAGAAGGCGGTGCTTTATTCGCCGGAAGACCGCGCCAGCGGCACGTCGAAATGGAGCAGGTTCAACCTGATCGCGTTCTCCCTGGAAGGGTTCACTTCGTTCTCCGTGATCCCGCTGCGCGTCATCAGCCTCATCGGACTACTGGCGGCATTCGCCGGCCTTGCCTACGGCGTGAAGGTGCTGTTCGAGGTGCTGTTCTACGGCATCGCCGTGCCCGGTTATCCCAGCCTCATGGTCGCCGTCGTGTTGCTGGGCGGCCTCAACCTGGCGCTGCTTGGCCTGATCGGCGAATATGTCTGGGTCACACTCAGCGAAAGCAAGGACCGGCCTGTCTACATCGTGCGCGATGTCCTCCACGGCAACGCCGCCGAGCGGGCCGCTGCCGGCAAATGACCCGGTCGATCCGCCTGATTGCCGACGACTACGGGCTGGCGCCGGGAGTATCGAGCGCGATCCTCGACCTCATCGAGCGCGGTCGCCTGACCGGAACCGGCTGCATGACCGGCTTTCCCGAATGGGAAGAGGCGGCGGCGCGCATCAGGCCCTTTCGCCGAAGGGCCGCCGTCGGGTTGCATCTTACCCTCACCGATCAGCTCGCCGTGACCGGCCTGTCCAGCCTGGCGCCGCAAGGCAAGCTGCCCGGGTTGGCTTCTCTTGCGCTGCCGGTGCGGCGCGGGCGTATCTACGAGCGCGACATTCATGCCGAGCTCGACGCCCAACACGACCGCTTCGTCGAAGCGCTGGCTGGCCCGCCCGACTATATCGACGGGCACCAGCATGTGCATTTTCTTCCCGTGGTGCGAAATTGGTTGCTCGCGCGTTTTGGCGAAAGCGCGCGCAAGCCGGCGCTGCGAGGCGCGCCGGGGTTCGCCGGCCTGGACGCGGCGGCGGCCAAGATCGCGGCGATCGCCACGCTGGCGGCGGGCTTCAACAGATCGATGCAGCGGGCCGGCTTTCGGGTCATGACACCGCTTTGCGGCATCTATGACTGGCGGCAGCCGGAGAAATTCGCTTCAACGCTGCGCGCCGCGATCGATACCTTGCCCGAACAAGGGCTGTTCATGTGCCATCCGGGCCATGTCGACGCCACGTTGCGGGCGCGCGATCCGATGCAGGGCGCGCGCGAGGTTGAATATGCGATGCTTTCTTCGCAGGATTTCGGCGCCAGCCTCGACCGGGTCGGAGCCCGCGTCATGGACGTCAGCGCATGAGCGGTGCCGGCCAGCCGCGGCGTTCGACCGGCAACAAGATCGTTCGCTTTGCCCTGGTCGGGCTGGTCAACACCGGTATCGACCTCTCCGCATTTTTCCTGCTGCTCAAGCTTGCGGTGCCGGCCTTGGCCGCCAATGTGGGCGCCTGGTTCATCGCGGTGCTCTTCTCCTTCGCGGCAAACCGGTTCTGGTCGTTCGAGCGGGACCCGGACATCCGGCTGCACCACTCCTTCCTGCGCTTCGTCTCGCTGGGAGCGCTGATTTCGCTTGGTGTTTCCAGCCTTTCGATCGCCGTGCTGGCGGGGACCGTCGGCGTCTGGCCGGCCAAGATCATCGGCGTCGTGGCGGCGGCGGTGCTGAACTTCCTGGCGGCGCGCTGGTCGATCGAAGGCCGGCTGGTGAAATAACTAATGCGCTGGCTCGCCGTCGATATGGGCGGCCTCCGCGAGCTCGCGCTTCAACCGCACTTCCTCAGGCGCCTTGGGCGTGACGAAGCGGGCGGGCAGGAGATAGACGACCGAGACGGTGGGCCAGTCCAAGCCGCCGACGACCCGCCAGAGCATTTCACCGTCTCACGGAAACGGCGAAACGCCCTATCTCTTTGTTTTGACGCAAATCCTGACGGAAAACCGTGTCACACCTTTCCTGGAATTGCTCTAACGCAAGCTTTCGAGGTCGCGGATGCGCTTCGCGCCGGCTGCTTCCAGCTGCCGGGTGACGGCACCAATCAGCGTCTCCGCGACGACGAACAATGCCGCCGAGGAATCCCAAGCCGAAGGCACGGCGGTGCGTCCGGCGATCACATGGCGGGCGAAGCGGGCGATCGGCGAGAGCCACTGGTCGGTGAAGAGCACGATCTGCACGCCGCGCTCATGTGCTTTCTCGGCAAAGCGGATCAGGCTCTCCTGGTAACGGCGGATGTCGAAGATCACCAGCACGTCGCGTTTTCCCATGTCGATCAGCCGGTCGCGCCAGATGCTCTCCTGGCCGGCGAGGTGGTAGACATCCGGCTGGATGATGGCGAGATGGGCGGCCATGTAGCGCGCCAGCGGATCGGTGAAGCGGCCGCCGATCAGGAAAGTCTTGCCGCGTCGCTCGGCAAGCCGCGTGGCGATATCGGCCAGCTGCTTGTCGGACAGATGCCTGAACGTCTCGCGCATGTTGTCGAGCGTCGCTTCCAGCATCGGCGAAGCGGCGCCGCCGGACGAGGACGGATCGAGCGTGCGCGAGGCCGGCGACTGCAATTGCGCCGCCAGCTCATCCTGCAGCGCCGACTGGAATTCGGGGTAGTTCTGGAAACCGAGTCTGGCGACGAAGCGCAGGATGGTCGGCGAGGAGACGCCGGCCGCGGCCGAGAACTCGGCGACTGTCTTCAGCCCGGTCAGAGGATAATTGGCAATCAGCGTCTGCGCGGCACGGCGTTCGCCCGCCGGCATGGTGCCGATGCGGTCCGAGATCAGTTCGGCAATACTGGAAATCATGGTTTTCCCCCGCCTGTTGGCCTGCTGCCGCCGTTTTCCCGAATTCGCGTTTGACAAAGCCTGCCAAACTGTATGAAATCATTCACTGGGACGCAATGAGACAAAATACGTAACATAAGATACAGCGTCCCGTAGGGGACGATATGGAGAAAGCGCGGCTCGCTAGCCTTGCACCGTCTGAAACCGTCAGGGTGACCAACCCCGGCGGATCCAGTCCCTTCGTCTTCACCTGCGACCACGCCTCGAACTTCCTGCCCGCCGAATTCGGGACTCTCGGCCTGCCCGCCGAAGACCTTGCCCGTCACATTGCGTGGGATCCGGGAGCGCTTCCCGTGGCCAGCCGCATGGCCGGAGCGCTGGATGCTGCCTTGGTCGAGACCCGCGTCTCGCGCCTCGTCATAGATTGCAACCGGCCGCTCGACGCGCCGGACCTTGTGCCGCCGGTGAGCGAGACGACAGCCATCCCGGGAAACACCGGTCTGTCCGACAAACAGCGCGCCGCGCGGATCAACCTGTCCTGGCGTCCGTTCCACGACACGATTGCCCGGATCATCGACGGGCGGCTGGCGCGCGGCCAGGAGACGCGGCTGGTGTCGGTGCACTCCTTCACGCCGGTCTACAAGGGCAAGAGCCGGCCCTGGCACATCGGCATCATCCATGACGACGACCGCCGGCTGGCGGCGCCGCTCATCGCTGCGCTGCAGCGGCTTGCCGGCGTCACGGTCGGCGTCAACGAACCCTATTCACCGGCCGACCGCGTCTATTTCACGCTGGAACGGCATGCGCGCTCACGCGGCCTTGCCTGCGCGATGATCGAAATCCGCAACGATGAAATCTCCGGCGAGACCGGGCAGCGGAAATGGGCGGATCTGCTCACAGGCATATTTTCGAATCTGGAGCCCGATGAGGCCAGGGGCTCCCGACAACGCGCAATGGGAAAGTCAATAAAACAGGCCAGCTAAGAAAATAAGAAGGGGACTTCCAACATGATAAAACCGGATCACACGGACAAGTCGGAGGATGTAAAGATCCTTCACAGCATGGGCTACGCCCAGGAATTGGCTCGCCGCATGAGCGGCTTCTCCAACTTCGCTATTTCCTTTTCGATCATTTGCATCCTGGCCGGCGGCATCACCTCATTCCCGCTGGCCATGGGCACCGGCAGCGGGTTCGAGGCGACCATCGGCTGGATCGTCGGCGGTGTGTTCGCCCTTGTCGTCGCCGCTTCGCTCGGCCAGATCGGTTCGGCTTATCCTACCGCCGGCGGCCTTTACCACTGGTCCTCGATTCTCGGTGGGCGCGGGTGGGGCTGGGCAACGGCCTGGATCAATCTGCTCGGCCTCATCTTCGTCGTTGCCTCGGTCAATGTCGGTGTCTATCTGCTGTTCCAGGGGCTGGTCGCTGGTCCGATCCTCGGCCTGGACACATCAACCTGGGGTTTCTGGCAGCAGACGGCGGCAGTCGTCATCATCACCGTCACCCAAGGCCTGTTCAATCATCTCGGCATCAAGACCACGACGAGGTTGACCGACTTTTCCGGCTACCTCATCCTCGTGGTCGCGGTGGTGCTGACGCTGACCTTCCTCATCTGGGGCGCGCATGGCTTCGATCTTTCGCGGTTGACGACTTTCGTCAACACGACCGGCGATCCCGGCGGCGGCTATGTCCCGACGGCCCGAACCGCGCTCGTGGCCTTCCTGATCGGCCTTCTCTATCCGCTTTACACGATCACCGGCTTTGATGCTTCGGCGCATACGGCCGAGGAAACACACAATGCCCGTGTCGCCGTGCCCAGGGGCATGATCCACGCCGTCCTGTGGTCACTCGTCTTCGGCTTTGTCATGGCGGTGTCCTTCGTCCTCGCAAGCCCCGATCTCGCGGCGACGGCCAAGGACGGCGGCAATGCCTGGTTCAACCTGTTCAACAACCTGCCGGCGCCGACGTGGCTGAAGGATCTGCTCGGCATCTGCATTGTGCTCGCGAATTATTTGTGCGCGCTGGCCGGACTTACTTCGACCTCGCGTATGATCTTCGCCTTTTCGCGTGACGGAGGTCTGCCAGGGTCGTCCTTGTGGAAGCAGGTTTCGCCGACCTGGCGCACGCCCGTCCCGGCCATTTGGCTTGGCGTCGTGCTGGCGATCGCCGCCACGCTCTATTCGCCGGCCTTCGCGGCGCTCGCCGCAGGCTGTGCTCTCTTCCTCTACGTGTCTTATGCCATGCCGGTGGCGGCAGGCTTGCTTGCGGAGGGCAAGACCTGGACCGAGTTCGGTCCGTTCCGCCTCGGCGTCTGGTCAAAGCCTTTCGCCGTTATCACCGTGCTGGGCGTTCTGGTGCTGATGTATGCCGGCATCCAGCCGCCGTTCGACATCCTGATCAACTATGCGATCGGATTGATCATTCTGCTCGTGGCCCTTTGGTTCGGTATTGAATCGCGCCGCTTCAAGGGCCCGCCGATCGGTGCCGATATTGCTCGTCGTGCGGCGGAGATCGCGGCTGCGGAAAAAGCTGTCGGCCAGACGGCGGGCTGACGGAAAGGCAAATTGCCCGACCGGTTCAGATCGGCCGGGCATCCTGTCGACAGGTAGGTTTCAGCATTGAAGGGTTGTTGCCGAATGGCCGGGAATTTCTCGTTCGAGCAATTGAAGGAGAAGGTCTTTCCCGCGGTAGGATCGGTACAGTGCAGGTCTGCATTGTCGGCATGCAGTGGTGGCCAGCAAAGAACCAAAGGGGAATTCCAACATGACAACACCAGACTATTCGGACGTTGACAAGCAGGAGGACATAAAGGTCCTCCACAGCATGGGCTACGCTCAAGAACTGGAGCGGCGCCTTAGCCGCTTCTCGAACTTCGCGGTCTCCTTCTCCATCATTTGCATCCTGTCCGGCGGCATTAACTCGTTGGCCCAGGCGACCTCCGGCGCCGGCGGCATCGGCATCGGCATCGGTTGGCTGGTCGGCTGCTTCGTGTCGCTGACCTTCGCGGTCGCCATGTCGCAGATCAGCTCGGCCTATCCGACGGCCGGCGGCCTCTATCATTGGGGGTCGATCCTCGGCAACCGCGGCACCGGCTGGGTGACGGCCTGGCTCAACCTGCTCGGCCTGATCACCGTTCTCGGCGCCATCAACGTCGGCACCTGGACGTTCTTCGTCGGCGCGTTCGGGCCGGCGCTCGGCATCGAGGGCACGCTGACCAACCAGATGATCTTCCTGGTCATCATCACCGGCGCCCAGGCGCTGATCAACCATCTCGGCATCAAGCTGACGGCGAAGCTCACCGACTTCTCGGGCTATCTCATCTTTCTCGGCTCGATCCTGATCGCGATCGTCTGCCTCGCCGCCGCCGAGACCTGGGATTTCAGCCGGCTGTTTACCTTCCACAACTACTCCGGCGATGCGGGCGCAGGTGTCTGGCCGTCAGTATCGAATGCTTGGGTGTTCGCGCTCGGCCTCTTGCTGCCGATCTATACCATCACCGGCTATGATGCCTCGGCGCATACGTCGGAAGAGACCATCAAGGCGGCTTCTTCCGTGCCGCGCGCGATGGTGATGTCGGTCATCTGGTCGGCCCTGTTCGGCTACCTGTTCCTGGCCGCTTTCGTGCTGATGATCCCGAACATGGACGACGCCGCCAAGCAGGGTTGGAACGTGTTCTTCTGGGCCTTCGACCAGCGCGTCAGCCCTGGCGTCAAGGAGTTCGTCTACCTCGTCGTCTTCCTGGCGCAGCTTCTGTGCGGTCTCGCCACCGTCACCTCGGCCTCGCGCATGATCTTCGCCTTCTCGCGCGACGGTGGCCTGCCGGGCTCGGCGGCGCTTTCCAAGGTCAGCCCGACCTACCGCACGCCAGTGGCGGCGATCTGGACGGCCTCGATCCTGTCGGTGCTGTTCGTGTGGGGCTCGTCGGTGGTTTCGGTCGCCGGCACCTCGGCCTACACCATCGTGGTGTCCTGCACCGTCATCTTCCTGTTCCTCTCCTTCACCGTGCCAATCGTGCTCGGCATGGCGGCCTGGGGAACGCCGAAGTGGGACAAGATGGGCCCGTGGAACATGGGCCGCGGTGTATTCATGCTGTTCGCCGTGCTGTCGCTCGTGTCGATGATCCTGATCTTCGTCATCGGCATCCAGCCGCCGAACGACTGGGCGCTCTACATCACCGTCAGCTTCTTCATCCTGACGGCGATCGTCTGGTTCGCCTTCGAGCGCAACCGCTTCCAGGGTCCGCCGCTCGGCGACATCATTGCGGCGCGCCAGGCGGCGATCAAGGCGGCCGAACAGGCGGTCGGCGAGACCGGCCACTGATACTTCTCTTCACGGCCATGGCCGGCGCAATGCCGGCCATGGCCTCGTTTCCTCAATCGACAAGCACTGGAGTGCCAAAAGAATGGCCAATTTCTCGTTCGATCAGTTGAAGAAAGCGGTCTCGAACAGTGAGATCGACACGGTGCTTGCTTGCATCGTCGACATGCAGGGCCGGCTCTCGGGAAAACGCTTCCTGGCTCAGTATTTTGTCGATTCCGCGTATGGCGAGACGCATGGATGCAACTATCTCTTGGCCTGCGACATCGATATGGAGCCGGTGCCTGGCTACAAGGCGGCGAGCTGGTCGAAGGGCTATGGCGACTTTGTCATGAAGCCGGACCTGTCGACGCTGCGGCGCATTCCATGGCTCGAAAAGACGGCTTTGGTGATCTGCGACGTGCTCGATCATCACACGCATGAGGATTTGGCTCACTCGCCGCGCGCGATCCTGAAGAAGCAGGTCAATCGGCTCAAGGACCGCGGCTATATCGGCTACTTCGCTTCTGAGCTCGAGTTCTATTTGTTCAGCGAAACATACGATTCGGCGCGCAAGAAGCACTGGCAGGGCCTCGACTCCGCCTCGCCTTATATCGGCGACTACCAGATCGGCATCACCAGCAAGGAAGAAGGCGTCATGCGCCGGCTTCGCAACGAGATGGATGCTGCCGGCATTCCGATCGAGAATTCCAAGGGCGAGTGGGGTCCGGGCCAGGAAGAAATCAATGTGCGCTATGCCGAGGCGCTCGACATGGCGGATCGCCACGTGATCCTGAAGAACGGCGCCAAGGAGATCGCCGATTCCGAAGGCAAGGCGATCTCCTTCATGGCCAAGTACAATTACGGGCTCGCCGGCAATTCCAGCCACATCCACAATTCGCTGTGGAGCGCCGACGGCGGGGTGCCGCTGTTCTTCGACAAAAACGCCGAATGGACCTTGTCGACGCTTGGCCAGCAATGGGCGGCGGGTCAGCTCAAATACGCCAAGGAGTTCACCTGGTTCCTGGCGCCCTACATCAACTCCTACAAGCGCTTCCAGGCCGGCACCTTCGCGCCGACCAAGATCATGTGGAGCGAGGACAACCGCACCGCCGGCTTCCGCCTCTGCGGCGAGGGCACCAAGGGCATCCGGATGGAGTGCCGCATCGGCGGCGCCGACCTCAATCCTTACCTGGCCTTCGCGGCGCTGATCGCGTCCGGCCTTGCCGGCATCGACGAGAAGCTGGAACTGCAGAAGCCCTTCGTCGGCGACGCCTATCAGGCGTCGCAGTTGCCAGAGATCCCGAAGACATTGCGCGACGCCACCGAGACGCTGGCGAAGTCAGTGATGCTCAAGCAGGCTTTCGGCGAGGAGGTGATCGAGCATTACGTGCACACCGCCCGCTGGGAGCAGTTCGAATACGACCGCCGCATCACGGATTGGGAGCTGCACAGGGGGTTCGAGCGATATTGACTTTGTTGCGATTTAAGCAATAGTGTTGTGATTATAGCGCCGAACCACAGGAGGCGACGTTGTCGGAAGGCAGGACTGGCGTCGACAAGGCGTGGTTCATGAACAGGATGCAGGAGTGCAACCTAACGGTTCGCAGCATGGCCAGCCGCATGGGAATGCACTACAGCGCGCTGTCGCGAACCCTCAACGGCGAACGGCGTATGCAAGTTGATGAAATACGCAAGATCGCTGAGATTTTCGATCGGCCCGTCAGCGAGATACTGGTCCACCTGGGTTCCTCAAGCGACCCCGCGGACAGAAAGCATCGTGCTGCGGATGAAAGCGAACCGGGTTTCATGGAGGGGCACATGGATTTCAACGATACGGACGTGAAGGAAGACTACATCGTGCCGCCTGCGGGTGCAGACCATTTGTTCGGTTGCATGGCTGGAACACTAAAACTGCTTCCTGACGTCGACTACACCGCCCCCGCGGAGCCCGATTGGGGCAAAGTGTATGACAGATGACGGGCTGCTGCTGGACACATGCTTCGTCCTTTGGTCCTCGGCGCGGCAGCCAGTCACGCGAACGGCAGTTGAAGCGGTGAACCGCGCACGAAAAAACACCGGCGTGATCGCTGTCTCGGTCATGTCAGCTTGGGAAATCGGAATGCTGGTCTCGAAAGGCAGGCTGCCCTCCATCAGGACTCCCGAGCGCTGGTTCGAAGAGTTCGTCGAGGCGGCGGCCGTTACAGTGGAAGGCGTCACTCCGCGCATCCTTGTTGCTGCGTCCCATCTTCCTGGCGCTGTGCACAACGATCCCGTCGACCGGATACTCATCGCCACCGCAAGAGAGCGCGATTTGACGATCATAACGCGGGACAGGGCCATCCTGGCTTATGCAGCCCAAGGCCACGCTCGAGCTATCGCCTGCTGAGACAACTGGAGATGTTTAATTGGAAACCGTAAAACTTAAATCCCCCATCGATGGCTCGATCTATGCCGAGCGGCCGGTCGCAACCGACCAGGCGATCAACGCGGCTGTCGAGCGCGCCAAGACGGCGCAGGAGAAATGGGCCGAGACACCGGTCGTCGAGCGCGGCAAATACATGCTGGCGATGCTCGAAGCGCTGGTCGCCATGACCGATGAGATCGTGCCTGAGATCGCCTGGCAGATGGGGCGGCCGGTGCGCTATGGCGGCGAGTTCGGCGGCGTCAAGGAACGCACCAACTACATGGTCGAGATCGCCGAGCAGGCGCTGAAGCCGGTCATGGCCTCGAACCCGAAGGACGGATTCCGTCGCTATGTGAAAAAGGTGCCGCTTGGCGTCGTCCTGGTGATCGCGCCGTGGAATTACCCCTATCTCACCGCCGTCAACACCATCGTGCCGGCGCTGATGGCCGGCAGCGCCGTCATCCTCAAGCATGCGGCGCAGACGCTGCTGGTCGGCGAGCGCTTCCAACAGGCTTTCGACAAGGCGGGGCTCCCCAAAGGTCTGTTCCAGAACCTGGTCATGAACCATGCCCAGACCGAGAAACTGCTCGGCTCCGGTAAGATCGATCATGTCAACTTCACCGGCTCGGTCGGCGGTGGCCGCGCCATCGAGAAGGCGGCGGCAGGCACCTTCATGACGCTAGGCCTCGAGCTCGGCGGCAAGGACCCGGCCTACGTGCTGCCCGACGCCAAGATGGATCATGCGGTCGCCAACCTCGTCGACGGCGCCTTCTACAATTCCGGCCAGTGCTGCTGCGGCATCGAGCGCGTCTATGTGCACGAGAAGGTCTATGACGAGTTCGTCGAGGGTTTTATCACCGAGACGAAGAACTACGTCGTCGGCAATCCGCTGGAGCAGGCGACGACGATTGGACCGATGGCGCAGGCGCGTTTCGCCGACCTGATCCGCGAGCAGAAGGCCGAGGCGCTGCGCAAGGGCGCTAGGGCGCACATCAACATGAAGGTCGAGAACGACAGAGCCGGCTCGCCCTATCTGGCGCCGGAAGTGCTCACCGACGTCGACCACCAGATGAGCGTCATGCGCGAGGAAAGTTTTGGCCCGATCGTCGGCATCATGAAGGTGCGCAACGACGAGGAGGCGATCGCGCTGATGAACGACAGTCCCTATGGGCTGACCGCCTCGATCTGGACGCGCGACACCGAGCGCGCGGTGGCGATCGGCGACCGTGTCGAGACCGGAACCGTGTTCATGAACCGGTGCGACTATCTGGACCCGGCGCTGGTCTGGACCGGAGTCAAGGACACCGGCAAGGGCGCCGCGCTCTCGGCCATCGGCTATGACAATTTGACCCGGCCGAAATCCTATCACCTGCGCGAAGCTATCTGACCTCTCGAAAGACAAATCATGTCCAAGCTGATCTCCAAATGGAATTACCCCACCACCGTCCGCTTCGGCGCCGGGCGCATCGCGGAATTGCCCGATGTCCTGGCGGCGGCCGGCATCAAGCGGCCGCTCTTCGTCACCGATCCGGGCCTGGCGAAGCTGCCGGTCGTCGCCTCGACGCTGAAGATCCTCGACGACGCCAAGGTTCCCTATGGCGTGTTCTCCGAGGTGAAACCGAACCCGGTCGATTCCAATCTCACCGCCGGCATCGCGGCGTTCAAGAAAGGCAAGCATGACGGCGTCATCGCCTTCGGCGGCGGCTCGGCGCTCGACCTCGGCAAGCTGATCGCCTTCCAGGCGGGCCAGACGCGCCCGGTATGGGATTTCGAGGATGTCGGCGACTGGTGGACCAGAGCCAATGCCGACGCGATCGCACCGATCATCGCGGTGCCGACCACGGCCGGCACCGGCTCGGAGGTCGGCCGCGCTGGCGTCATCACCAACGAGGCGACCCACACCAAGAAGGTCATCTTCCATCCGAAACTTTTGCCGGCAATCGTCATTGCCGATCCGGAACTGTCGGTCGGCATGCCTGCCTTCATCACCGCCGGCACAGGCATGGACGCGCTGGCGCACTGCCTTGAGGCCTATTGCGCGCCGGGCTATCATCCGATGGCCGACGGCATCGCGGTGGAAGGCATCCGGCTGGTGTTCAATAACCTGCCCAAGGCCTTCGCCAACGGCAAGGATCTGGTCGCCCGCGCCCATATGATGAGCGCGGCCGCCATGGGTGCCGCGGCCTTCCAGAAGGGACTGGGCGCGATCCACTCGCTGTCGCATCCGATCGGCGCGCTCTACGATACCCATCACGGCATGACCAATGCTGTGTTCATGCCCTACGTGCTCGCCTTCAACCGCGAGGCGATCGAGGACCGCATCGCGCGCCTCGCCGCCTATTGCGGCATCAAGGGCGGCTTCGACGGTTTCGCCAAGGCGATCATCAAGCTGCGCAAGGAGCTCAAGGTGCCGCACGCGCTGCCGGGCCTGATCAAGGGCCTCGACATGGACAAGAAGCGCAAGGCGCTGATCGCCGACATGGCGGTGGTCGACCCGACCGCCGGCGGCAATCCGGTGAAGCTCACCAAGAAAGCGGCGCTGACGCTGCTCGAAAACGCCATCGCCGGCTCGCTTTGAGAGCCGGCTTTCAATACCGAAGCGTTGAATGAAAGGGCACTTGAGAGGGGAAGGGGAGGGCAAAAAGGCAAGGCAACTAACCATTAGCCGGAAAATTAAGTGCGGGCTAATTGCTACAGTCCGTTAAAAAGAGTTAACTTTTTTCGCCGCGGGGCTCCGGTTTCAAAAAGCCTTCATCTGGCTGTCATACGAAAACGATACCCGCATCGCAGGCGCCGAGCGCGCCGGTTCAACGGAGAGAACACATGTTCAAGTTCACGGGGAAAGTGCTTTCCCTCTCGGCCGCGGCGCTCTTCGCGTCGACGGTGATTTCGTCCGCCGCTTCGATGGACGATCTCGTCAAGGCCGCGAAGGCGGAAGGCCAGCTCACTGTCATCGCGCTTCCGCATGACTGGTGCGGCTACGGGGCAGTGATTGACGCTTTCAAGGCTAAGTATCCTGAAATCAAGGTCAACGAACTCAACCCGGACGCCGGCTCGGGCGATGAGGTTGAGGCGATCAAGGCCAACAAGGACAACAAGGGCCCGCAGGCTCCCGACGTCATCGACGTCGGCCTGTCCTTCGGACCGACCGCCAAGGCCGACGGCCTGATTCAGCCTTACAAGGTGTCGACCTGGGACTCGATCCCGGACAGCGCCAAGGATGCCGAAGGCTTCTGGACCGGCGACTATTACGGCGTGCTGTCCTTCCTGGTGAACAAGGATCTGGTCAAGGAAGCACCGGCAGACTGGGCTGATCTGCTGAAGTCGGACTATGCCAACACCGTCGCGCTGGCCGGTGACCCGCGCGCCTCGAACCAGGCCATCCAGGCCGTCTACGCGGCCGGCCTGTCCGGCGGCGCAGGTGCTGGCGAAGCCGCCGGCACGGCGGGTCTCGAGTTCTTCAAGAAGCTCAACGCCGCAGGCAATTTCGTGCCGGTGATCGGCAAGCCGGCGACGCTCGCCCAGGGCCAGACGCCGATCCTCGTCACATGGGACTACAACGCGCTGGCTGGCCGCGACACGCTGAAGGGCAATCCGCCGGTCGACGTCATCGTGCCGAAGACCGGCGTCGTCGCCGGTGTCTACGTGCAGGCGATCAGCGCCTTTGCGCCGCATCCGAATGCGGCCAAGCTCTGGCTCGAATATCTCTATTCCGACGAAGGCCAGATTGGCTGGCTGAAGGGCTATTGCCATCCGATCCGCTTCAACGATCTTGCCAAGAACGGCAAGCTCCCGGCCGACGTGATGGCCAAGCTGCCGCCGGCGGAGGCCTATGCCTCGGCCGTGTTCCCGACGCTCGACGAGCAGGGCAAGGCCAAGGAAGCCATCACCAAGAACTGGGACGCCGTTGTTGGCGCCAACGTCAAGTAAGTTGTAAAAATATCTGGGCGGCCCTGAGGGCCGCCCGGCACCCTCGAAGACGGTAGCCGGCGCATGACCGATCTCTCGCTTTCCAACCAGACCATCGCGGGGAAGGCCGCGCCGCCCAGCGAGGCGCGCACCCTGCGGCTGCCGACGCAGTGGCTCGGCGTGACGCCGTTCTTCGTCTTCGCGATCATGTTCCTGATCCTGCCCACGCTCTACCTGATGCTGGGCGCCTTCCAGAATGATGCCGGCGAGTTCACGCTCGAGAACATTTCAGCATTGGCGCAGCCCTCGATCGTTGCCGCCTACTGGATCTCGATCAAAGTCAGCCTCGCCTCGGCGCTGATCGGCGCCTTCGCCGGCCTGGCCATCGCCATCGCCATCGTGCGCGGCGGCCTGCCGGAGTGGATCCGGTCGGCGACGCTGACCTTCTCCGGCGTGGCCTCGAATTTCGCCGGCGTGCCGCTGGCCTTCGCCTTCCTCGCCACGCTTGGCCGGCTCGGTCTCGCCACCGTGATCCTGAACACCCTGTTCGGCCTCAACATCTATGCGCACGGCTTCAACATCCTGTCGTTCTGGGGCCTGACGCTGACTTATGTCTACTTCCAGATCCCGCTGATGGTGGTCATCATCGTGCCGGCGATCGACGGGCTGAAAAAGGAGTGGGGCGAGGCCGCCGCGACGCTCGGCGCCACCACCGCGCAATACTGGCGCATGGTGGTGATCCCGGTGATCTGGCCGAGCTTCCTCGGCACCGTCATCCTGCTTTTCGCCAATGCCTTCGGGGCGATCGCCACCGCTTATGCGCTGACTGGCTCGTCGCTCAACATCGTGCCGATCTTGCTTTACGCGCAGATCCGCGGCGACGTGCTGCACAATGCCCATCTCGGCTATGCGATCGCCTTCGGCATGATCGTCATCACCGGCCTCGCCAACGTCTTCTACATCTGGTTCCGGACCCGTTCCGAGAGGTGGCTGAAATGAAGTCGGGCAAATTCTGGGCCTGGGTGGTCTTCATCCTCGGCGCCGCCTATTTCTTCATACCGCTGATCGCGACGGTGGAATTCTCCATGCGCATGCGGCGCGGCGCCTATTCCTTTGACGCCTACCAGATCGTGTTGGGCGACGCCCGCTTCCAGGCGACCTTCACGTATTCCGTGGTCGCCGCTGTCTTCACCATCATCCTCGGCGTGCTGATCGTCGTGCCGGCCGCCTACTGGATCCGGCTGCGCCTGCCGCAGATCAGGCCGGTCGTCGAGTTCATCACCCTGCTGCCGCTGGTCATTCCGGCCATCGTTATCGTCTTCGGCTACATCAGGATGTACGGCTCCAACTCGCCGCTGCCCTTCCTGGCGAATGACACGGCCACCAATGCCCTACTGGTGATCGGCTATGCGACGCTGTCGCTACCCTATATGTATCGGGCGGTGGACACGGGCCTGCGCACCATCGACGTGCGGACATTGACGGAAGCGGCGCAGATCCTTGGCGCCGGCTGGGGCACGATCATCACCCGCGTCATCCTGCCCAATGTGCTGATCGCGGTGCTTTCGGGTGCCTTCCTGACCTTCGCCATCGTCATCGGCGAATTCACGATGGCCAGCCTTCTCAACCGGCCGGCCTTCGGACCGTATCTGCAGAATATCGGCGCCAACCGCGCCTACGAACCGGCGGCACTTGCCATCATAGCCTTCGCCATTACCTGGGGCTGCATGTCGCTGATCCAGATCCTGTCCCGTTTCGCGCCGAAATCGGCCAACCGCCCGAATTGAAAGCAAAAGCCATGGCCGAGCCATTCCTCTCCATTCAGCATGTGCGAAAGTCCTTCGGCGCCACCACTGTGGTCCAGGATTTCAACCTTGATGTGGAGCCCGGCGAGTTCGTCTCCTTCCTCGGCCCGTCGGGCTGCGGCAAGACGACGGTGCTGCGCATGGTCGCCGGCTTCGAGGAGCCGTCGGCCGGCAAGATCGTGGTCAGCGGCAAGGACATCACCAGGCTGAAGCCCAATCAGCGCAATGTCGGCATGGTGTTCCAGGCCTACGCATTGTTCCCGAACCTGACGGTGGCGCAGAACATCGCCTTCGGGTTGAAAGTCGCCGGCATGCCGAGGGCGGATGCGGACAGGCGGGTCGCCGAGATGCTCGATATCATCAAGCTGCCGCAGATGGCCGACCGCTACCCCTACCAGCTCTCAGGCGGCCAGCAGCAGCGCATCGCGCTGGCGCGTGCCATCGCGCCCAAACCCAAGCTTCTGCTGCTCGACGAGCCGCTGTCGGCGCTCGACGCCAAGGTGCGGGTGTCGCTGCGCGAGGAAATCCGCTCGATCCAGAAGAAGCTCGGCATCACCACCATCTTCGTCACGCATGACCAGGAAGAGGCACTGTCGATCTCCGACCGCATCGCGGTGATGTACGGCGGCAAGGCCGAGCAGGTCGGAACGCCGTTCGAGATCTACAACCGGCCGGCAACGAAGTTCGTCGCCAATTTCGTCGGCACGCTCAACGTGCTGGAAGGCAAGGTCACCGACGCCGCCTCGGGCAAGGTGCAGGTCAACAGCCAGGAAGTATCGCTCAAGGGCAAGCTCAACGGCTCGAAGTCGGGCGATACGCTGTCGCTGGCGCTCAGGCCGGAAGCGATCTCGTTGGGACGTCAGCCGGGCCACGACACCAGCCTGTCGGGCGAGATCGCCGAGGTGCATTTCCTCGGCTCGGTCATCCGGGTACGCGTCGGCATCGGCGGCAACACAGTGTCGCTCGACACCTTCAACAATTCGACGACGCCGCCGCCGGTCGTCGGCGACAAGGCCGATATCTCATTTTCGTCGGGCGACATGCTGGTTCTGCACTAGGGAAGAGTGAATAGTGAATAGTGAATGGTGAATAGCAATCAGTGAAGAGAGCACTTTACGCGCTCAAATTCTTCCGATGATACCCATTCACCATTCATTTTTTGCAGTGCCAAACGCCTGGTACCATCGTTACGATGAGCCATGGCGCTTTTCGAACTCACCCTGATCCTGCTTCTCATCGCCGTCGCGCTGACGGCGGTATCGCGATGGCTGGAAGTACCTTACCCATCGCTGCTGGCGCTCGCCGGGGCCGGCATTGCCTTCGTGCCAGGCGCGCCGATGATCGAGATCGACCCGGAACTGGCGCTCGCGCTGTTCATCGCGCCGGTGCTTCTCGATGCCGCTTACGATACCTCACTGCGCGACCTGAAGCGCTACCGGCTGTCGCTGGTGCTTCTGGCGCTCGGCGCCGTCGTTTTCACCACCGTCGTGGTTGCCTTTGTCGGCTGGAAGATGGCCGGCCTGCCGATCGCGGCGGCGATCGCGCTCGGCGCCATCGTCGCGCCGCCGGATGCGGTGGCGGCAAGCGCGGTGCTCAACCAATTCAAGGTGCCGCACCGCCTTACTGCGATCCTGCAAGGCGAGAGCCTGCTCAACGATGCCACGGCGCTGTTGATCTACCGGATATCGGTTGCCGCCGCCATCGGATCGCTGGTGGCGAGAGACGCCGTGCCGGTCATCCTTTTGTCGACGGTCGGCAGCGTTGTGGCCGGCTATCTGTTCGGCCGCTTCTCGCTGCTGACGCTGACGCGGATCGAGGACGCGGCAAGCAGCACCGTGGTGCAGTTCGCCGGAACCTTCGCGGTCTGGATTATTGCCGACAAGCTCGGCCTCTCCGCCATCATCACCATCGTCGTCTATGCCATCACCATCGCGCGCACCGCGCCACGCCGTATGTCGGCGAGACGCCGCGTCAGCACCTACTCGGTCTGGGAGTCGGCGGTGTTCGTGCTCAACGTGCTGGCTTTCGTGCTCATGGGCCTGCAGGCACGGTCGATCGTCGGCCGGCTTTCCGGCGACGGGCAAGGCGAGGCCTTTCTGTTCGCCGCGATCGTGCTGGCCGTCGTCATAGCGGCGCGTCTCTTATGGGTCATGGGTTACGTCGCGGTGATAAGGCGGTTTGGGCGTTTCGACAGCGACGAGCAGAGGCGAGATGCGCCGACCTTTCGCGGCGCCGTGCTCGTCGGATGGTGCGGCATGCGCGGGCTGGTGACGCTGGTGGTGGCGATGGCGCTACCGGCCAATTTTCCTGGCCGCGACCCGATCGTGCTTGCCGCCTTCGCGGTCGTGCTTGGGACGCTGGTGCTGCAGGGCATGACCCTGAAACCGCTGCTGCGCCGTCTCAACTTCGAGCGGGATACTTCGATCGATCGCGAGGTCGCCGCGGCACGGGTGGCCATCATGCAGGCCGCGCTCGACGTGCTGAACCGTAAGACCTCGGCCGCGGCGGCCGTGGTGCGCGAGCAGTACGAGGCGCAGCGGCGGGTCGCGGAAAACCCCGAGGACGCCCAAGCCGCCACCGAATACGATAGGCTGCGCCTCTACGCCATCAACCGCCAGCGCGACACGCTGGAGGAGTTGCGCCGCAACGGCACGATCGGCGACGAGGCCTATCACCGCCTGGAAGAGGAGATCGACTGGTCGGAGCTGGCGGCGTCGCCAGCCGGAAGCTACCAGCCGCTCACCACCTATTAGAGCTATGCCAGGAAAAGTGTGACACGGTTTTCCCGGAATTGCCCTACTGCGATCATCGGAAGTTAGCCGGTTAATCAATGAAGCTGATCAGCTACAACATCCAGTACGGCTACGGCGGCGACGGGCGTTACGATCTCGGGCGCTCCGCCAAGCTGGTGGAGGGCGCCGACATCATCGCCCTGCAAGAGGTCGAGCGGCATTGGCAGCGCAGCAATGAAGACGATCAGCCAGATATCTTGTCAAAATTGCTGCCCAACTATTACTGGGCCTACGGTCCCGCTTTCGACATGGACGCCAGCGAGAGCCGCGACGGCCATGTCGTCAATCGCCGGCGACAATTCGGTACCATGATCCTGTCGAAGCTGCCGATCGTCTGGTCGCGCCTGCACACGCTGCCGCTGCGGCGCACGCTGAGGCCGCTCAACACCCGCGCAGCAGCGCTGGAATGCATGATCCGCACGCCCGCCGGACCGTTGCGGGTGTTCTCGATGCATCTCGCCCATATCGCTGCGGAAGAGCGGCTGGAACAGATCGACTATCTGCTGGCCGAGCATCGGCGCGCAGCATACGAGGGCGGACCCTGGAGCGGCATTGACGACGAGCCGCAGCGCAATTGGTCGAATGGTCAGCCCGAACCGGAAAACCCGCCGGGAGCGATCTGGCTGGGCGATTTCAACATGGAGTCGGGAAGCGCCGAATACCGGCGCATCGTCGGCTCAACGCCCTATCATCGCGGTGCCGCCTATATCGACGGCTTCGTCGACGCCGCCGCCGTCGCGAAGGAACCGGCAACCGACTTCCACACACATGAGAAGATCATCGACGGCAGGCTCGCCAAGCGCCGGCTCGACCATTGCTTCATTACGGGCATGCTGGCCGATCGGGTGCGATCGATCAGCACCGATACCGGCGAAGTCGCCTCGGATCATTTCCCGCTCAGAGTCGATATCGATCTCGAAACGGCCTTCGACCCGCAGCGGACCCCGAGATGACGCTGTTCGTCTTCCTCGCCGTGCTCTCGGCGGCGGCCATGCATGCGATCTGGAACGCGCTGGTCAAGGTGCATCTCGACCGCTTCCTGTCGATCACGCTGATGACGCTCGGCATGGGCTTCGCTGCAGTCTTCGTGCTGCCTTTTGTCGAGGTGCCAAAGATGGAGGTGTGGCCCTACATCGCCGCCTCCGTCCTCTTCCACATGGGGTACCGGACCTTCCTGATCGGCGCCTACAAGGCCGGCGATTTCGCCCAGACCTATCCGCTGGCGCGCGGCACGGCGCCCCTGCTGGCGGCGCTTGGCGGCATGGTCGTCGTTGGAGAGGTGCCGGCGCCGCTTGCCATTGTCGGCATCGTGCTTCTGTCGGCGGGCACGCTGGTGATGTCGTTTCGCGGCGGCGCGCATCTGGAGAAGCTCAATCTGCGCGCGGTCGGCTTCGCGCTTGCCACCTCGATCTTCATCGCCAGCTACACGCTTTCCGACGGCAGCGGCGCGCGGCTGGCCGCCACCGCGCAAAGCTATGCGGCGTGGCTGTTCGTCTGCGATGCAGCCTGGGCGCTGGTTTTGTGCGTGATCTTTCGCGGGCCGCGGTCGCTGCCCGTGCTGGCACGCGACTGGAAGGCCGGGTTGTTCACCGGCGTGCTCAGTGGCGCTGCCTACTGGATCGTCATGTGGGCGATGACCAGGGCGCCGATCGCCTCGGTCGCGTCGCTGCGCGAAACTTCGATCCTGTTCGCGATGATCATCTCGGTCGTCGCGCTGGGCGAGAAAATGACGGGCTGGCGCGGCGCCGCCGCGCTCAGCATCGTCGCCGGCGTCGTCGCGCTCAGACTCGGATAGGGAGGTCTGCCGCTTCACGCAAACGGCAGACCTCCCTATCTCTTTGTCGTGACGCAAATCCGGACGGAAAGGCTACGGCGAAGTCGCCGAGCCTAACCGCTCACACTTTTTCTGGAATTGCTCTCACCTCACGGTCCAACACAGTCATCACCTGGCCGCGTCTCTCCGGACTGAAGCGGATGACGACGATGATGCAGACGGCGACCACGCCGGCAAACAGCGCCAGTGCATAGCCATAGCTGCTGCCGGGCGCCTCGGCGATGCCGGCCTGATACGGCCCGCCATAGGACGCCGCGAGATTGCCGGCCTGATAAATGAAGCCGGGCAAGGTCGCACGCACGGCACCGGGGGAAAGCTCGTTCAGGTGCACCGGTATGACGCCCCATGCACCCTGCACCGCCACCTGCATGATGAAGGCGCCGACCGCCAGCATGAAGGGCGTCGTCGAATAGGCCCATAGGGGAAGTGCCGGCAAGGCGATCAGGCAGGCAAGCGTGATGGCGTTGATGCGGCCGATCTTTTCCGACAGCGCACCGAAGGCCAGCCCGCCGACGATGGCGCCGATGTTGGCGACGACGGTGATCCAGCTCACCGTGTGCGGATCAAAGCCATGCTGCTTCTTCAGGAAGGTCGGGTAGAGGTCTTGCGTGCCATGGCTGAAGAAGTTGAAAAACATCATCAGCACCACGGCATAGAGCGCGATACCCCAGTGTCGCTGCAGCGTTTCCAGAAGGCCAGGCCGCGTCTGCGCACGGCCTTCGACGAAAGCCGGCGATTCCGGCACGTGCGAGCGGATGAAGAGCACCATCAGCGCCGGCAGGAAGCTCAGAAGGAACATGGCGCGCCAGCCGAAGGTGAAATCGCCGATCTTCTGCCCATAGAGCAGCCCGTAGACCACCGCCGCCAGCAGATAGCCGGCAGGATAACCGCATTGCAGAATGCCCGAGACCATGCCGCGCGCGCTCGGCGGAATGGATTCCATCGCGAGTGAACTGCCGAGGCCCCATTCGCCACCCATGGCAATGCCGAACAGCGCGCGCAGCGCCAGGAATATGCCGAGATTGGGCGAGAAGGCGGCCAGCGCGCCGATCACCGAATAGCTGACGATATTGAGCATCAGGATGGGTTTTCGCCCGAATTTGTCGGCAAGCATGCCGAAGAGGAACGCGCCGATGAAGCGAGTCGCGAGCGTGAGGAACAGCGCTTTCGAGACCGCCGGCACGTCGGTGTGGAATTCAGTCGCAATATCGGTGAGCAGGAATGTCAGAAGGAAGAAATCAAACGCATCGAGCGTCCAGCCGAGGAATGATGCGACTACGGTTTTCTTCTGCTCGGTGGTGAGGGTCAAGGCGGTCCTCCTTTGCATCCCCGGAGGAACGGATATGTTCCATGCGGCGCAAAAGAGAACGGCTGGTTTGCCGGTTTTCAGTGAACCGGCGGTCACATTTCCGTAAACTCGAGGTCGATGACCATCAGTCCGTCGGTGCCGCCTTCGAGGGCGGCGACCAGGCGGGCGCCGGCGCGCTGATGCGCCGCGTGAACGAGATAGGCGTCGCGGGCGGCGGCGTCACGAAAGTCGACGGTGAAGCCATGGGTGAAGCCGCGTGCGAACGGCTCCGGGCTGACATTGGCGCTGAAATGGACCTTGCCCATGCCATCGATGACGGAACGCAGGGCCTCGAGATCGGCGTGGATCGCCGCGCGTTCGGCAGTGGGGACATCGTCGCGGAAGCGGACAAGGACGCAGTGTCGGATCATCGCCTGCGCCTCACGCCGACTGGTTGCCCTTGAACACGGCCGGCGGCAGCGGCTCGCGGCCGAGGATGAGGTCGGCGCCCTTTTCGCCGACCATGATCGTCGGCGCATTGGTGTTGGAAGAGGGGACGCGCGGCATTACCGAAGCGTCGCAGACGCGCAGCCCTTCGATGCCGCGCAGCCTCAGATCGGGGGCCACCACCGCCATCGCGTCATGGCCCATGCGGCAGGTGCCGACCGGATGGTGGTCGGTCTTCGAGGTGCGGCAAGCGTAATCGAACAAGTCTGCATCGCTTTGCAGGTTTGGACCCGGCAGCACCTCGCGCAGCACGAATGGCCGCAGCGCCTTCTGCCGCATGATCTCACGCGCCAGCCTAAGGCCCTTAATCGACATGTCGCGGTCATAGGGATCGGACCAGTAGTTCGGATCGATCAGCGGATGGTCGGCCGGGTCGGCGCTCTTGAGCCGCACGGTGCCGCGCGAGCGCGGGCGCAGGAAGGCAGAGTTCAGCGTAACGCCAGGGTTGTTCAGTTTCTCGACGCCGGCCTCGATGCCGGAGCCGAGGCCCAGATGAAACTGGATGTCGGGTGAGGCGGCGGTCGGGTCGGCATACCAGAAGCCGCCGGTCTCGAACAGGCTGGAGGCCACGGGACCCTTCTTGAGCAGCAGGTATTGCAGTCCTGCCCATAGCGTGCGGTGGAGCTTGGCGTAGTTGTCGTAGGTGTGGTCGCCGGTACATTCGGCAATCACGAACAGGTCGAGATGATCCTGCATGTTGGCACCGACGCCGGGCAGGTCATGGACGGGTGTGACGCCGACCGATTTCAGATGGTCGGCCGGGCCGATGCCCGACTGCATCAAGAGTTTCGGCGAGCCGATGGCGCCGGAGGAGACGATGACCTCGCGTCCGGCGCGCAGGATCGACTTTTCGCCGCCCGGCCTGTCGACAATCTCGACGCCGACGGCGCGGCCTTTCTCGACGACGACACGGGTGACCAGCACATCGGTTCTGACCGTTAGATTGTTGCGGGATCGGATTGGTTTCAGATAGGCGACGGAAGCCGACGAGCGGCGCGCATCTTTCTGGGTCAACTGGTAATAGCCGACGCCCTCCTGGCTGGCGCCGTTGAAATCCGGATTGAAGGGAATGCCCATCTCCTGGCCGGCGCGGAAATAGGCCTCGCAGATCGGCAGCGGCGAGATCGGGTTGGAGACGCCGAGCGGGCCCTGGTCGCCGTGAAAATCGTTGGCGAAGCGCTGGTTGTTCTCGGCGCGCTTGAAGTAGGGCAGCACGTCGCGATAGCCCCAGCCGGCGAGACCCTCTTCCTTCTCCCAGGCGTCGTAGTCGCGGGCATTGCCGCGCGTGTAGATCTGGGCGTTGATCGACGATCCGCCGCCGATCACCTTGGCCTGCGTGTACCAGAAGACGCGGTCCTTCATGTTCTTCTGCGGCACGGTCGACCAGCCCCAGGAGGCGATGCCCTTGGTCATCTTGGCAAAGCCTGCCGGCATGTGGATCAGCGGATGCCAGTCCTTGCCGCCGGCTTCCAGGAGCAGGACCGAATGGGAAGGATCCTCGCTCAGACGGTTGGCCAGCACGCAGCCGGCTGGACCGGCGCCAACAATGATGTAGTCAGCCATGGTTCCACCCACTCACAAGCGCGGCACGGAGAGCGCGCCGTCGACATCGATGACCGATCCGGTCGAGAAGCCGAACTTTCCGCCAGCAAGCGCCGTGACGACGGCGCCGATGTCGGCAGCCTCGCCCCAGCGTTTGGCCGGCACCAGCCCGCCATCGATCAGCGCGTCATACTTCGCGGAGACGCCGGCAGTCATGTCGGTGCGGATGATGCCGGGCCGGACCTCGAACACGCCGATGTTTTCCGCTGCGAGCCGCAGCGCCAGGTTCTTCACCCACATCGAAAGGCCGGCCTTGGAGACGCAGTAGTCGGCGCGTTCCGGCGAAGCCATCGCAGCACTTACCGACGTGATGGTGATGATCGATCTGGCCGCGTTGGCAACCGTCGCCAGCATCGCCTTGGCGACCGCCTGGCTGAGGAACACCGTGCCGCGCAGGTTGACAGCCAACGCCCGATCGAAGTTTTCCGGTTCGAGGTCCAGAAGGTCACCGCGCAGCACAGCGCCTATGCCGGCATTGTTGACCAGGCAGTCGATGCTGCCGAAGGCGTCAATCGCGGTCTCGACGAGGGCGGCGTGGCCGGCGAGATCGGCGATGTCGCAGCTTGCATAAGCGAACTTTGCGCCGTGCGCGGCGATGTTCTCGGCAAGCCCATCGGCCGGCTTCTCGGCGAGGTCGGCGACAAGGATATCGAAACCGGCATCGGCCAGCGCCTCGGCACAAGCAAGCCCGATGCCGCGCGCGCCGCCTGTGATGATTGCTGCCGGGCGGTTCATGCGGCAAGCTCCGTCTTGCGGATGTGGTCGGCAACGCGCAGCGCCTGGGCCGCGATCGACAGCGCCGGGTTGACCGCGGCCGAGGTCGGCAGGAAGCCGCCGTCGACGACGAACAGATTCCGGTGGTCGTAGGCGCGGCAGAACGGATCGAGCGGCGCTGTCGCAGGATCGTTGCCCATGCGCACGGTGCCGCATTGGTGCGAGGGCGTGCGCTTGTCGAAGGGGCGAGACAAAACGATCGGATAGCCGCAGGCGCGGAAATTCTCACGCATCACCTTGGTCAGGCCTTCGAGCGACTGCATGTTTGAGCGCCGCCACTGCATGACGATGTCCCTGCCGTCGACCATGATGCGGCTTTCCGGGTCGGGCAGATCCTCGCACATCAGATACCAGTCGATGGCATGGCCGGCCATGAAGTCGAGCGCGAATTTCGGCATCGTCCTCACATTGGCCTTGAGCATGTTGCCGTCGATCTTGCCCAGCAACTGCACATTGCCGAGCGGCTTTCCGCCTTTGCCGTCCGACAGATAGTAGTCGTTGAGCATCAGCGTCTTCTGGTAGACGGCGTCGTTGCGACGGCGCGGATCGATCGCCAGCATCGCGCTCGAATTATGGTTCATGAAATTGCGGCCGACCTGGTCGGAGCTGTTGGCGAGACCTTTGCCTTCGGGTGAAGGCGAACGCAGCAGGATGGCGGCCGAGTTGACCGCGCCGGCCGACAGGATCACCAGTTTCGGCGACAGCGTCCTTTGCACGCCGTTCTGGGTGTAGTGGATGGCGGCGATCGTGTTGCCGTCCGGCGAAACCTCCAGCCAGTCGACATGGGCGCTGGTCTCGAGCCGAATGTTCTCGTCGGCAAGCGCAGCTGTCAGCGGACCGGTCTGCGCATCGATCTTGCCCTGGCCGGTGTTGGGGAAGGCATCCCAGCCCGTCTTGCCTTCCTTCAGCCAGGCCTCGATGTCGACGCCGAGCGGCAGCGACGCCGGGTGCAGGCCGAGGCTCTTCAGCTCGGCGCGGGCGCGCGCGATCGGGGGCTCGTCGGGCACCGGTCCAAAGGCATAGGGGATCGAGTGGAACGGCTCCGTCGGATCCTCGCCAAGCGTGCCGCGCACGCGAAAAAGCTGCTCGGCCTTCGAGTACCACGGCTCGAGTTCGTCATAGGAACACGGCCAGGCCGGCGAGACGCCGCCGAAATGCTCGAGCTCGGAGAAATCTTCCTTGCGGTAGCGGATGAGCACCGCGCCGAAGAATTTCGAATTGCCGCCGACATAGTAGTAGTTGCCGGGGTTGAAGGCGGCACCTCCGGCCTCGCGCCACATCTCCTTCGGCCGATAATGCTCGTCGAGGAAGATAGATCGCGTCGAGCGCGCATGCGGCGTCGCCGGCAGCTGCTCACCGCGCTCCAGGATCAGGATCGAGGCGCCGCTGCCGGCCAAGCCGGAGGCGATCGTGGCGCCGCCGATGCCGGAGCCGATGATGACGATATCCGGGTTCATGGCCTAAAGCGCGTCGTATATGAGCCGACAGGTGCGACGCGCTTCAGATCTTTGTTTTGATGCATGTCGTTGCCCCAAAACCGGATCCACTTTTGGGCGACATGCATCAGAGAATGCGCTTCTCGGTCGCGGGATCGAAGAACACCGCCTTGCTCAGGTTGAATGCAAGCGGCGTGCTGGTGCCGGGCTGAATCCTGGCGTCGGCGCGAAGCCGCGCCACCACGCCCTTGCCGCCGAGATTGGTCACGGCAAAGGTATCCGATCCCGCCGGCTCGACGACTTCGATATGGCAGTCGGCGGTGGCGATCTCGGAGCCGTTGCGCTCGGCACCTTCCGGATCGGTCAGCGCTTCGGGACGCACGCCGAAGATCACTTGCTTGTCCTTGAAGGCCGCGAGGCCGGCAGGCGCGCCGGGCATCGGCAGTACGATCGGCTGGCGTGTGTCGCGGTCGAGCACCACGGAAAGCCCGCTGCCGTTGGCGTCGATCTTGGCCGGGATCAGGTTCATCGCCGGCGAGCCCATGAAATCGGCGACGAAGACGTTGGTCGGGTTGTTGTAGATCTCGGCCGGCGTGCCGAACTGCTGCACTTCGCCATCGCGCATCACGGCGATCTTGGTCGCCAGCGTCATCGCCTCGATCTGGTCGTGCGTGACGTAGACGATCGTCGTGCCGGTGGTCGCATGCAGGCGCTTGATCTCGATGCGCATGTCGACGCGCAGCTTGGCGTCAAGGTTGGAGAGCGGTTCATCGAACAGGAAGAGCTTCGGGTCACGCACCAACGCCCGGCCCATGGCGACGCGCTGGCGCTGGCCGCCGGAGAGCTGGCTCGGCTTGCGCTGCAGGAGATGGCCGATCTGCAGGATCTTGGCCACCTTGTCGATCGCCTTTTGCCGCTCCGCCGCCGGAACGCCGCGCATTTCCATGCCGAAGGCGATGTTGCCGGCCACCGTCATGTTCGGATAGAGCGCGTAGCTCTGAAACACCATGGCGATGTCGCGCTTCGACGGGTGCAGGTCGTTGATCGCCCGGCCGTCGACCCTGATCTCGCCCTCGGTGATCGTCTCCAGCCCGGCGATTGTGTTGAGCAGCGTGGACTTGCCGCAGCCGGACGGGCCGACCAGCACCAGGAAGCCGCCCTTTTCGAGCTCGACATCGATGCCCTTCAGAATTTCGACATTCCCGAAGCGCTTCTTCAGCCCGTCAATTTCCAGAAAAGCCATGGTCGTTCCTTCAAGAAAGAGGGTCAGCCCTTGACCGCGCCGGCCATCAGCCCGCGCACGAAGTAGCGGCCGGCGACGACATAGACGATCAGGGTGGGGAGCGCGGCGATCATCGCCGCAGCCATGTTGACATTGTATTCGACGACGCCGGTCGAGGTGTTGACGACGTTGTTCAACGCCACCGTCATCGGCATCACGTCGCCGGAGCCGGCATAGGCGGATGCGAACAGGAAGTCGTTCCAGATGTTGGTGAACTGGTAGATGACCGTGACGACGATGATCGGCAGCGAGTTCGGCAGCATGATGCGCCGGAATATCTGGAAGAAGGAGGCGCCGTCGACCTGCGCCGCCTTCACCAATTCGGTCGGGAAGGCCTCATAATAGTTGCGGAAGAACAGCGTGGTGAAGCCGAGGCCGTAGACCACGTGCACAAACACCAGGTTGACCGTCGAATTGCCGAGGCCGAAGTTGAACCCGGTCGCGTTCTGCAGGGTGACGCCGAAGCGGCCCAGGCTGCCGAGAATCGTCGCCATCGGCAAGAGCACCGACTGGAACGGAATGAAGCAGGCAAACAGCATCATGGCGAAGACCAGCGTGTGGCCGCGGAAGCGCCATTTGGTCAGCACATAGCCGTTGAGCGCGCCGAGCAGGGTCGAGATCAGCACCGCCGGCACCACCATCTTGATGGAATTCCAGAAATAACCCTTCATGCCGACGCATGTCAGGCCCGAGCAAACTTCGCTCCACGCCTTTATCCACGGCTCGAAGGTCGGCGCGTGCGGCAGCGACAGCATGTTGCCGTTCTGGATCTCGTCCATGGTCTTCAACGATGTGACCAGCATGACGAAGAGCGGCATCAGGTAGAAGATCGCGAACAGCGCGAGCAGGCCGTAGATGACGATGCGGTTGAGCGTCCTGGCGCGTACGCCGCTCGAGGCGGGGCGGGCGGGTGAAGTGACGGCGCTCATCGCGACTTCTCCCTGAGCTCGGAATAGAGATACGGAACGATGATCGCGGTGATGGTCATCAGCATGATTACAGCGCTGGCGGATCCGACCGCCATTTCGTTGCGCTTGAAGGTGAATTCATACATGAAGTTGGACGGCAGCCAGGCCGAGCCGCCGGGCCCGCCGCTGGTCAGCGCCACAACAAGGTCGTAGGACTTGATGGCGAGGTGGGCGAGCACGATGAAGGCCGACAGGAACACCGGCCTGAGCAACGGGATGACGATGCGTCGGTAAAGCTGGAAGGTGGTGGCGCCGTCGATTTGCGCCGCCTTCATGATCTCGCCGTCGATGCCGCGAAGCCCGGCCAAAAACATCGCCATGACGAAGCCGGAGGCCTGCCAGACGCCGGCGATCACCACCGTGTAGATGACGAAATCCTTGTTCTTGATCCAGTCGAAGTGGAAGCTCGTCCAGCCCCATTGATGCAGCGTCTGTTCCAGCCCGAGGCCTGGGTCGAGGAACCATTTCCAGGCGACGCCCGTGACGATGAAGGAGAGCGCCATCGGGTAGAGGTAGATCGGCCGCAGCATGCCTTCGCCGCGGATCTTCTGGTCGAGCAGGATAGCCAGGAACAGGCCGAGCGCCAGGCAGATGACGATGTAGAGGAAGCCGAAAATGCCCATGTTGGTGATCGAGGTATACCAGCTGGACGGCGGGTCGCTCTCGAAGGTCCAGCGCCACAGCCGCTGATAGGCGCGGGCGCCGGTGATGTCATAGGAGGGGAAGGTCTTGGAATTGGTGAAGGACAGATAGATCGTCCATAGGATGAAGCCATAGACGAAGACGATCGTCGCCGCGAAGCTCGGCGCCAGCACAATCTTCGGCAACAGGTCCTGCAGCCGCGAACGGACCGACGTACTGGGGCGGGCGTCATGCTCCGGTGTCAGCTTGATCTGGGTTTCGGCAACTGTGCTCATCGGCTCATCCAGTACCGGTTGGTCGGAAACCGCCCGGCGCGAAAACGCACCAGGGTTTGTCCCGCGCCTTTTGTCGAAAGGAGACCTCCCCCGCCGAAGCGGGGGAGACCTGAGTTCAATGCAATGCCTTACTTGGCGTCGTCGATCGCCTTGACCAGTTCGGTCACGGCCTCGTCGGAGGTCTTGATCTGACCATGGACGAACTTCGAGACGACGTCCTTGTAGGCGTTGGCGACGGCCGGTGGGGCGCCATAGCCCTGAGCCAGCGAGCCGAACAGCGTGCCGCCTTCATTGGCCTTCTTCAGGTCGGCGATGCCCTTTTTGCCACAAGCGTCGAAGTCGGTGTCAGGCACGTCGGTGCGGGCCGGGACCGAACCCTTCACCACGTTGAAGGCCGACTGGAAGCTCTTCGACAAGGTGGCGGTGGCCAACGCGACCTGGGCGGCCTTGCGGTCTTCCGGAACGTTGAACATGCCGAACATGTCGGAGTTGTAGATGACGGAGCCGTCAGTGCCCGGGAAGCGGTAGCAGAGGAAGTCGGTGCCCGGGGTCTTTTTGGCGGCATGGAACTCGCCCTTGGCCCAGTCGCCCATGACCTGAACCAACGCGTCGCCCTTGATGACCATGGCGGTGGCGAGGTTCCAGTCGCGGCCCGAGAAGTTCGCGTCGACATAGGTGACGAGCTTGGCGAGGTTGTCGAAGGACTTCTTCATCGTGTCGGACTTGAGCGAGTCCTCATCGAGGTCGTTCATCGCCTTCTTGTAGAACTCCGGCCCGCCGGTCGACAGGACGACGGAGTCGAACATGGTGGCTTCCTGCCAGTTCTGGCCGCCCAGCGCGAGCGGGGTGACGCCGGCCGCCTTGGCCTTGTCGAGCAGCGCGATGAAGTCGTCAAAGGTCTTCGGCTCGGTGCCGCCGATCTTGTCCATCACCGCCTTGTTGATCCACAGCCAGTTGACGGAGTGGACGTTGACCGGAGCGGCCACCCACTTGCCGTCATAGACGGAGAACTTCTGCAGCGCCGCCGGAACCGACTTATCCCAGCCTTCCTTCTTGGCGGTCTCGGTGAGGTCTCCCATGACGCCGGCGGCGGCATAGTCGAGCACGGTGTAGCCGAGCATCTGCGAGGCGGTCGGGTAGTTGCCGGCCGCGACCATCGCCTTCAGCGCGGTCATGGCGGCATCGCCGCCGCCGCCTGCCACCGGCACGTCCTTCCAGGCATAGCCTTCCTTGGCCAAATCCTGCTTCAGCACGTTCAGAGCGGCCGCTTCGCCACCCGACGTCCACCAATGCAGCATCTGCACTTCCTTGACGTCCGCGGCATGCGCCGAGAACGCAAAGCTCGTCGCGAGAGCCGTTCCGATAAGCAGTTTGCGCAACATGTACTACCTCCCTTGTTGCATTCACATAACCGGCGGGTGTCCGCCGGGGTCCTCCCAACTCAGCCGACCCACCACCCGGTGCGCTGGCCGCGATGAAACTGGATAGTCTTTTCCTCGGTATAATCCTCGACCGCGCGTTTGCCGAGTTCGCGTCCGAGACCGGACTGCTTGTAGCCCCCGAAAGGCAGCTCGGGGAAACCTTCCATGAACGTATTCACCCAAACCGTCCCCGAACGCACACCACGCGCCACCGACATGCAGGTATCGATGTCGGCGCTCCATACCCCTGCCGACAGACCATAGGGCGTGTTGTTGGCAATGCGCAATGCCCTTTCAATCGTTTCAAAAGTGAGCACGGACAGCACCGGCCCGAACACTTCCTCGCGCGCGATCACCATATTTTCCGTAACGTTGCGGATGATGGTCGGATCGAGATATTGGCCGGCATTGGAGGCGAGCTGGGCGCCGCCGCTGAAAACATCGCCGCCGTCGGTTTTCGCCGCCGCAACATAGCCGGCTACCTTTTCCATGTGCTCGGACGAGATCATGGCGCCGACCTTGGTGCGGTCATCGAGCGGATCGCCAACGCGGACCTTTGCGGCCAGCGCCTTGACCGCGCTGAGGAACTCGTCGGCGATCGCCGCGTGCACGATCAGGCGGCTGCCTGCATTGCAGCACTCGCCGGCGTTGAAAAAGCCGCCGAACACCGCGGCATCGGCCGCCGCCTCGAGGTCGGCGTCGGGGAAGACGATCTGGCCGTTCTTGCCGCCGAGCTCCATCGACACCTTCTTCAGCGAATCCGAGGCGGCGGCCATGGTCATCTTGCCGACGCGGGTCGAGCCGGTGAAGGAGACCATCTCGACCAGCGGATGGCAGACCATCGGCGCCCCGACATCGGCGCCGAAGCCGGCAAGAATGTTGACGACGCCGGCCGGCAATCCGGCCTCGAGCAGGATGTCGCCGAGCAGGAAGGTCGAGGCCGACGTCATCTCGCTCGGCTTCACCACCGCCGTGCAACCGGCGGCGAGCGCGAAGGGCAGTTTCTGGCTGACGATCAGGAAGGGGAAATTCCACGGCGTGATGATCGACACGACGCCGATCGGCTCGCGCAGCACCACGCCCAGCATGTCGTCGCCGAGATTGGCATAACTCTCGCCGTGCAGTGTGCGGGTGAGCGAGGCGGCGTAGCGCCAGATGTCGATGGCGCCGCCGATCTCGCCACGCGCCTGGGCGATCGGCTTGCCGGATTCCAGCGCATCGAGCCGGGCGATCCGTTCAAGGCGAGTTTCGATCAGGTCGGCCGCCTTAAGCAGCACCGCGGCGCGCTCGGAGGCCTTCATGCGCGGCCAGGGGCCGGTCTCGAAAGCCTTGTGCGCGGCCTGGACAGCGGCCTCGACTTCCGCCGCGCCAGCCTGGGCGTAGCGGGACACGACGAAGCCATGGCCGGGGCTGGCACGGTCGATGGTGCGGCCGTCACGGGCATCGATATGCCTGCCGTCGATCAGCAGCTTGTAGGCTTTCGGCGCCTCGGACGCCTCGGCCGGCATGGCAATGTCGAGAGGTGCGTTCATCATGCTTTCCTAGGATCTCGAAAAGGCCGGCTTCTGCTTGGTCTTGAAGGCGCCGACGCCGGTCTTCAGGTCGGCCGTCTGCGCAATGAAGCCGCTGGCCAGCGCTTCCGTGGCGGCGGCGTCTTCCTCGCCCTCGGCGATGCCGATCATCAGCTTGGCGGCCTCCGTCGCCAGCGGACCGCGCTCGGCGATTTTTTCGGCCCAGGCCCGGGCCTCATCGAAAGCCTTGCCGGTTTCAACCACGCGGTCGACGACGCCGAGCGCGAGCGCATCGGCTGCCAAAAGAATCTCGCCGCCAAGCGCCATGCGCCGCACCGTCTGCGCGCCGAAGCGGCGTACGGCGCGCTGGGTCCCGGACCAGCCCGGCACCACACCGATCGAGGTTTCGGGAAAGCCGAGTTTTATCTGGGTTTCGGCGACACGGAAATCGCAGGCCGCGGCCAGTTCCATTCCGCCGCCCAGCGCATGGCCGGACAGCACGGCGATGGTCGGCTGCCGCAGGCGCGCCAGCCGGTCGAAGACGCGGTGGCCATAGCGAACCCATTGCACCTGGAAATCGGCGGCGCTCATCGCGGCCCAGGCCTCGACGTCGCCGCCGGCGCAAAAGCCCTTGCCTTCGCCGCGGATAAGCACGACGCGGACGCCTTGGGCCAGTTCGGCCTGGTCAAGCGCCGCTTCGAGCGCGCGCAGCATCGGAATATCCAGCGCGTTGAATTTTTCCGGCCGCCGCAGCGTGACGATGCCGATGGCGCCGTCCTGCTCGAAAGTGACGAGGCGCTCAGCCATGCGCGCCTCCGAGCGAGGCGCCACCATTGAGCGACAGGCCTATCGGACGGTCCTGGTAAAGCGCCGCAGGCGTCACTTTGAGGTCGTTGGCCAGGCCAAGCGGAATGTCGGCCTGCGCCAGCACGTCGCGTTCGAGGTCGATGCCGGGCGCGAGTTCGGTGACCATCAGCCCGTCGGGTGTCAGCTTCATCACGCAGCGCTCGGTGACATAGGTGATGTCCTGGCCTTGCGCGACGGCACGCTTGCCGGAAAAGGAGATGTGCTCGACCTCCTCGACGATCTTCTTAACCCTGCCCTCCTGGTCTATGCGGATGGCGCCGTCGGCCAGCGAGAGCTTGGCGCCGGCGTTGAAGAAGCCGGAGAAGACGATCTTCTTCGCCCGCGCCGTGATGTCGACGAAACCGCCGGCGCCGGCGGTGACATGCGGCCGTGCCGAAAGCTTCGAGACGTTGACCGAGCCGTGGCGGTCGATCTGCAGGAAGGACAGCAGCGAGGCGTCGAAGCCGCCGGCCTGGAAATAGATGAACTGGTGCGGCGATGGCATGATCGCCTCGGCGTTCGAGGCGCAGCCGAACTTGAAATCGAGCAGCGGCACGCCGCCGACCGCGCCCTGCTCGATCACCCAGGTGACCTTGCCGTGCTGGCCTTCCTCCAGAAGGATGCGCGGCACATTGGCGGAGATGCCGAAGCCGATGTTGACGGCCATGCCGTCGCGCAACTCCATCGCGACCCGGCGCGCGATCACCTTCTGGACGTTCATCTCCGGGGTGCGGAAGGAGGACAGCGGCCGGAAGATCTCGCCCGAGATCGCCGGATCATAGGGCGTCTGGGTCGTCTGGAGTTGATCGGGCGCGACGACGATATGGTCGACCAGCACGCCTGGAACGCGCACGTCATGCGGCTTCAGCGTGCCGTTCTCGACGACGCGCTTGACCTGGGCGATGACGATGCCGCCATTGTTGCGCGCCGCCAGCGCCTGCTCCAGGCCGCCGAGATAGGCGCCCTCGTGCTCGTAGGTGAGGTTGCCGCGCTCGTCGGCGGAGGTGGCGCGGATGATCGAGACGTTGGGAACGATGGCACGAAAATAGAGCCATTCCTCGCCGTCGAACTGCTCAACCGAAACGATCGGCTCGCTGGCCGCCGCATTCATGGCGCAACCCTGGTGGCGCGGGTCGGCGAAAGTATCGAGGCCGACCATGGTCAGCACGCCGGGCCGCTTGGCGGCGGCCTCACGATGCATGTCGAACAGGATGCCCGAAGGCACGTTGTAGGCTGCGACCGAATTGTCGCCGATCATCTTCCAGATCTGCGGCGGCTCGGCGGAGGAGGGGCCGGACGGATAGGAGCCGCATAGCGTGCGCTTGAGCAGGCCGGGCTTCGCCAGATGATCGATGCCCTTGATGCCATACATGTCGCCGGCGGCGATCGGGTGCAGCGTGGTGATCGCCTTCGGATGGCCTTCCGCGTCGAAGCGCTCGCCGATCGCCGCAAGCACGGCATCCGGACAGCCGAGGCCGCTCGACGACGACACCGAGACGACCATGCCGTCCTTGATCAGGCTGGCGGCGTGGGCCGCCGAGACGAGCTTGCTCACGCGAGGCTCCCGAGTTGCGGGTCAATTGCCACGGATTTGCCGGTCCGTGAGGATTGCAGCGCGGCTTCGGCCGAAGCCAGCGACCAGATGCCGTCCTCTCCGGTGGCGGCGGGCTGGCCTTTGCCGCGGATCGCGGCATGGAACTGGCGCAACGATCGGGTGTAGAGATCCTCGCGGTCGAAGCTCAATTCTTCCTCGCCCTTCACGCTGCGCAGCAGCACCGAGCCGACCGGCTTCTGCGTCATCACATTGGTGGCGATCAGCGAGCCTTCCGACCCATGCACCTCGAAACCGGTGCCGGCGAATTTCGTCGTGAAGCCCTCATGCGATTGCGCGATGAGCCCGGACTTGAAGCGCCAGATGCACATGGCGCCGTCCTCCAGACCGCCGCCGGCCATGCCCGCAGACTGCGCGAAAGCCGAGATCTCGACCGGATCGTCGCCGAGCACGAAGCGCAGCGTGTCGGCATCGTGGACGGTGATGTCGAGCACCACACCGCCGCCTGCTTCGGGCCTGGTGATGCGCCAGCCCTGCAGGTTTTCCGGCAGGAAGACGGAGTGGAAGACACGTGCGGCGATCGGCTTGCCGATGCGGCCGCCAGCAATCGCCTCGCGCATGGCGCGGTGGGCGCCGGCATTGCGCAGATGGTGGTTGGTGCCGAAGACGATGCCGGCTCTCTTGGCGGCGGCGACCATCTTGCGCGCATCCGAGCTGTTAAGCGCCAGCGGCTTTTCGCACAGCACATGCTTGCCGGCCTTGATGGCGGCGAGCCCCTGTTCGAGATGCAACTCGTTGGTGGTCGAGATGTAGACGGCGTCGATGTCGGACGCGAGCAGCGCATCAAGGGTCGAGACGGCGGCAGGTATGTCGTTCTCGCGGGCATAAGCCTCGGCACGCTCCAGGCTCGAGCTCATCACAACAGCGACCTCGCCATCGGCTTGCGCGCGGATGGCGTTGATCATGAACTGTCTGGCGATCGTGCTGGCGCCGATCAGTCCCCATCGCACGCTCATGCCGCGTCTCCCACTTGCTGGCCGCGATCCGGGCCGCTGCTTTCGCGGACGACGAGAGTGACGGCGCCGATATGGTCCTCAGCGCGCGTGGTGCGTGACTGGATCATCTTCAGCATGACGTGCGCGGCGCGCTCGCCGAGGCCCGCGGTGTCGACGGCAACGCTGGTCAGCGCCGGACTGTAGTGCTCGGCTTCGGCGACATCGTCGAAGCCAACGACGGCAAAGTCCGCGCCTGCTTCCAGATTGCGCCGGCGCAGCGCCAGCATGACGCCGAAGGCGACGGCATCGTTGAAGCACAGCGCCGCCGTCGGCGGCTCGCCCGCGGCAAGCGCCGTCTCCAGGCAAGCCATGCCGCCCTTGCGGCTGGTCTCGCCTTCGACGATCAACCGGTCGGCCGCGGGGATGCCGAGCCTTTCGCACGCTTCGAGGAAGCCGCCCAGCCGCTCGTGATAGACAACGAGGTCGGATGAGCCACCGAAGAAGGCGAGGCGGCGATGGCCCTTGCGGATCAGATGCTCGGTGGCGAGGACGGCGCCGCGATGGTTGTCCGGCGTGATCACCGGGATGCGGCTGTCAGGCAGCCGGCGCATGGCAAAGACGATCGGCACACCGGCCGTTTCGATGCGGCGGAAAGCGCCCGGCACGGTGCCGCGCGCCGGCGAGACGATCAGGCCGGCCACACCCTGCTCCAGCAGCGATTTCAGCACCTCTTCCTGGCGCACCGGGTTCTCCGCCGTGTTGGCTATGAAGGGAACCACGCCCGCCGCCTGGAAGACGCGCTCCATGCCGACCGCAAGCTCGGCGAAAAAGGGGTTGGTGAGATCGTTGATCACCATGCCGATGACGTTGGAATGGGCCTTGCGCAAATTGGCGGCGCCACGGTTGTAGACATAACCGACATCCTCGATCGCCTTGCGCACCTTGACCGCGGTTTCAGGCCGGATCAGCCCGCTGCCTTGCAGCACGAGCGACACCGTCGATTTGGACACGCCGGCCTCGCGGGCAATGTCCAGGATCGTCGCCTTGGCCCGACTGGCCATCCTCGCCCAATCCTCCCTGATTTTGAACAAATTTTATTGGAACGTTCTAATCATCGTTCGAAATCGGAGTCAATCGGGATTCTCTCAAGATTGGAAAAATTGATTGAAGCGGTTCAAAACATCAGTCCATGCAAGGGTTCCGATGTCAGGCCGGTTTCCTCCTCAGCGCGGGCTCCTTGAATCGTAAAGGTTCTTGATTTATTGGAACGTTCCAGCTATAGGGGCCGCAACGGGAGAATTTCATGGATATCATCCTGCCTGCGGAAAATGGCGACCGGGTCAGATACCGGCTCGTCGGCAGACCGGTCGAGCCGAGCAAGCAAGCGCATTTTTCGCGCATCGCCTATGCCGCCGCCCATGTCGTTGCCGATCCCTTCGCGATGACCAATCCGTGGTCGCGGCCGGCGGTCGACTGGGACAGGACCATGGCGTTCCGCCATCATCTGTGGCGCCTCGGCTTCCGCATCGCCGAGGCCATGGACACGTCTCAACGCGGCATGGGCTTCGACTGGACAAGCGCGAAGGAGCTGATCCGGCGCTCGATCGCGGAAGCCCGAACAGTGCCGGGCGCCGACCTCGCTTCGGGCGCGGGGACCGACCATCTGGCGCCGGCGGCGGCCAAAACCCTCGACGACGTCATTGGCGCCTATGAAGAACAATTCGCCTTCATCGAAGGCGAGGGCGGCAAGGCGATCATGATGGCGAGCCGCGCGCTGGCGACGGTTGCAAAGGGGCCGGACGACTATGCCCGCGTCTATGACCGCATGCTGAGCCAGGCGTCAGGCAAGGTCATCCTGCACTGGCTGGGCGACATGTTCGATCCGGCGCTCAAGGGCTATTGGGGAAGCGACCATTTCGATGCGGCGCTCGACACCGTCGTCGCCATCATCGAACGCCACGCCAGCAAGGCCGAGGGCATCAAGATATCGCTGCTCGACGCCGAGAAGGAAGTGCTGTTGCGCGACCGGCTGCCCGACGGCGTCGTGATGTTCACCGGCGACGACTTCAACTATCCGGAGCTGATCGCCGGCGACGGCAGGAGACACTCGCACGCGCTGCTCGGCATCTTCGACGCCATCGCGCCGGTGGCCAACGCCGCGCTGGCGAGGCTGGCCGAAGGCGATCGTGCAGGCTACGACGTGCTGATGGCGCCGACCGTGCCGCTATCGCGAAAGATCTTCGAGGCGCCCACCGAGTATTACAAGGCCGGCATCGTCTTCATGGCCTGGCTGAACGGGCATCAGGATCACTTCACGATGGTGGGCGGCATGCAGTCGGCGCGCGGCATATGCCACTACGCCGACATCTTCCGCCTCGCCGATCAGGCGGGGCTGTTGGCCGACCCTGATCTTGCCGCCGCCAGGATGAAAACCCTGCTGGCGATGGCCGGCATCTGAACCAGTCCCCCGTGCGGCGCTCCGCTGGCAAGGGTCTAAGTTAGCAGCAATGTGAGAAATCGGGGCCGCCGCGCTATCCACAACGGTCGGATCGCGTGGTCCGGATGGAAGATCAGCTTGGTTGCTTCCGGTTGCCCGCGCTGCAGGCATCGAACCGCGTTCTAGTCATGACCGAAGGGGAACTCGGGTAGGTGCTATGGCGGCGCCGCCGGAAGCCGTTGGACCCGATGCCGGCTCGAAACGACAGTCGCGACATCAATTTCCTGTAACAGCGCGGCCGCAGCCTCGGCACGGGGTTCGTGACAACCGGGATCGAATTTATGGAAAGGATGGTGGGCGTGACAAGGATTGAACTTGTGACCCCTGCAATGTCAATGCAGTGCTCTCCCGCTGAGCTACACGCCCATCCGAAGCCGCGCATACACCATTTTTGATCCGGCGCGTCAATAGCAGGAATGTGGAAAGACGGCTTCCGTTTGTCGCATCGGCGAAGAGCTTGCCGATGCACGCCAGAGACGCTCACGCCGCCTGCAGCATCTTCTCGACCTCGTTGACGAGGTCGCGCAGATGGAACGGCTTCGACAGCACCTTGGCGTCCTTGGGCGCCTTGGAATCCGGATTGAGCGCGACGGCGGCGAAGCCGGTGATGAACATCACCTTGAGATCCGGATCGATCTCGGTGGCGCGGCGGGCAAGCTCGATGCCATCCATCTCGGGCATGACGATGTCGGTCAGGAGCAGCGAAAAAGGTTCTTCGCGCAGCCGCTCATAGGCGCTGGCGCCGTTGTCGAAATCGCTTACCTGGTAGCCGGCGCGCTCCAGCGCCTTGACGAGGAAGCGGCGCATATCGTCATCGTCTTCCGCCAGTAGAATGCGTGCCATCATGTCCCGTCCGAATCACCCGCCCCGAGCCTGCCGCCGGGCAAGGCCGTTAACCATCCTGTATATGAGGTGGTGCCGGTAAACATCAAGTGAATGAAGGGCATCCCGCATCCGGCTCGAAGCGCGGTTTCGCCACCTGAAATGCTGGACATGCCGGACGCAAGGTGGCAGTTTTACGTCATGATGCAGTGCTGTTTCCCGGTTCATACAAATTGAAAACGGCTACCGAGGATTTTTCGGTCGTTCCACCCTTCGAAATCCGATCGGGCGCCGAACAGCGCGTTCCTTTTCTCTTCAATTCACCGCATAGCGGCCGCCATTATCCGGAGCGCTTCCTGGCCATGGCGCGGCTTGACCGCAACGCCATCCGCCGGTCGGAGGACTGCTATGTCGAGGAGCTCTTCGGCGGCGCCGTGCCACTCGGCGCGCCGCTGCTGGCGGCCAATTTTCCGCGCGCCTATCTCGACGTCAATCGCGAACCCTGGGAACTCGATCCGCGCATGTTCGCGGAGCCGGTGCCGTCCTTCTGCAACATCCGCTCGGCGCGTGTCGCTGGCGGGCTGGGCACGGTGCCGAAGCTGGTCGGCGAGGGGCTCGATATCTATGCCGGCCGCCTGCCGCTGGCCGAGGCCGTGGCGCGCATCGAAGCGGTTTACAAGCCTTATCATGAGACGCTGAAGCGGCTGCTGACCAGGACGCATGCCCGGTTCGGCTACGCGGTGCTGATCGATTGCCACTCGATGCCGGCCAGCATCCGGGTCGGCGACAATGGCGTGCGGCCGGATTTCATCATCGGCGACCGGTTCGGTATTTCGGCCTCGCCGGCGCTCACGGAAATGGCGATCGGGCTGCTTGTCGGCATGGGTTATACGGTCGCGCACAACAAGCCTTATGCCGGCGGCTTCATCACCGAGCATTATGGCCGGCCGGCGCGGCAGCTCCACGCGTTGCAGGTCGAGGTCAATCGCGGGCTTTACATGGATGAACGGACGCTCCAGAAATCGGCCGGCTTCGACGCTTTAGCCGACGACCTGACCCGCTTTTCGGCCGATCTGATGTCGATACCCGACCATCATTTCGTCGATTTGCCGCTCGCGGCGGAATGACCGCCGCTTAAAAAAAGACCGCATCGTTTGCACGACACGGTCGAAGTCTAGGGAGGAAACGCCCAAGGAGGGCATGGACAGGAAAACCTGTCCGATGACAAAATTATTGTGCGGCGCACAAATGTCAATCGACATCAGGCTTTTTTAATTCAATATGATGTGGAAATTCTGCTTCGGCGGCTCAAATGTGGCATTCGGGCAACAGAAGGCGGGCGTCTGAGGGGTCTTCAGCGCGCCTGTTCTGCGAGAAAGAACGGCCGGCAAGGGCCGCAGTGGGGAGAGTAACTTGGATATCAGCATCGATTTCATGCGGCGTATCGCTGATGCCGCCGCCGCGGAGACCTTGCCGCGCTTCCGCAGCCAGGGGGCAGTCGCCAACAAGCTGGCCGAGAGTTTCGACCCGGTGACGGAGGCGGATCGCGAGGCGGAGCGCGCGATCCGGGCACTGATATCGGCCGAATACCCCGATCACGGCATCCTTGGCGAGGAACATGGCAGCGAGAACTTGTCGAGCCGGCATGTCTGGGTGATCGATCCGATCGACGGCACGCGCGCCTTCATCTCGGGCATCCCGGTCTGGGGGACACTGGTCGGCCTGACCGTCGACGGCGACGCGGTGGCCGGCATGATGTCGCAACCCTTCACCGGCGAGCTGTTTTACGCGAACGCCTCGGGTTCGCATTTCGAGGGACCGGGCGGTCCGCGCAGGCTCGCGACCCGCAAGACGACCGAGCTTGCGCAAGCGACGCTGTTCACCACGACGCCGGCATTGTTCAAGGGCGATGCGCGCGAGCGCTACGACCAGTTCGAGACGAAGGTCCAGCTCGCCCGCTACGGCACCGACTGCTACGCCTTCGCCATGCTGGCTGCGGGCAGCGTCGACATCGTCGCCGACCCAGGCCTGAAGCCTTACGATATCGTCGCGCTGATTCCGATCATCGAGAAGGCCGGCGGCGTCATCACCACTTTCGAAGGCGGACCGGCGGAGAAGGGCGGCGACATATTGGCGGCGGCGACACCGGAATTGCACGCCGCGGCGATGGCGGAGCTGCGCGGCTGAACATCTCGCTCTAGGCGTCGGCGGACGAACCGCCCGCGAGACGCAGGCCCCACAGGATGAGGGCGAAAGAGACCAGGCCGGCCGGCGCAGACGAATACCCCACTCCTTTGATCACGCCTTCCTGGAAGGCACTCCCATGGAAGACCCCGGCCGCCAGCGGCATTGTCTCGTTGCCGGCGCCCCAGATGCTGGCCATCACATAGGCGGCCAGGATGGCCAAGGCCGAATAGATCAGGAACCAGAATGCAACCCGCGACATTGCGGCGCCGAGTTTGAGCCTGGGCCACATGAGACCCAGCGCCAACAGGAGAACGCCCTGCAGGCCGCTGAGCGTGTGCGCGGACAATCCGAGCCGCGGCGCTGCGAGGTATGGGATCGCAAACCCCTCGAATGACGAAAAAAGCAGGAGGGCGACGCCGAACTGCAGCAGGCGATGGCCCTGACGCGGCAGCGTGTTCGATGCATTCATGTTCTCTCCTCCCGGTCTCTATCGACTGGGATGACCTCCTAGACAGCAACCTAGCGCTCGACGTGCGAACGGGAATAGGGTTGCCGACCGCGACGTCGATCACCGGTCGGAGCAACGCTGCGGGACGACCTTTCGCGACGAGCAAGCTGGCGAGGCGATCAGGCGTCGCCGGTGCCGGGAATGAAGGCGTCGAAGGCGGCCAAAAGCTGCTCGCGATAGATGTCTCTCTCCTGGAGGATTTCATGCTGCGCGCCATCGATCATCAGCAGCGAGCCGACGCGCAGCCGCCTGGCATAGGCTTCCACCGCTTTGGTCGAGACCACGCGGTCGGCGCCGGCCGCGACGATCAGCATCGGCACCCGGATCCTTGCCATGAAATCCGGATCGCTGACGGTTTCCGCGGCCGCGGCGGCGGCCTTCAGCCAGCGAATGGTCGGGCCGCCGAGGGCGAGTTGCGGCCAGGCCTCGTAGATTGCGACATTGCGCCGGTAGCGCGCGGGATCCGAGGTCACCTTGTTCACCTCGAAAGGCGGCGGCATTTTCGGCCGTGGACCGAGCGCGGCATAGAGCCGGCCGAGGCCGAGTGCGCAGAAGGCCGCGCAGACGCGCCGGACCGTGCTTATCGAAGCCGACAGGTCGGGCACGGCAAGGAAAGGCGCCAGAAGCACCATGCGCCGCACGCGATTGACCATCGACGGCGAGGCGAGCAGCGCAATCACGGCCCCGGTAGAGTGGGCGAGGATGTAGTAGGGGCCGCGGCAGTCTGGCAGCACGATCTCCTCGAAGAACTGCTCGAGGTCGCGCGTATAGTCGCGGAAGCTGCGGACATAGCCGCGCTGTCGATCACGCAGCAGGCGGCTGGAATCGCCCTGGCCGCGCCAGTCTAGGATAGCGATGCCGAAGCCGCGATCGGCGAGGTCGCGGATGGTCTCGAAGTATTTTTCGATGCATTCGTTGCGCCCGGTCAGCAGAACCACCGTGCCCTGCAGCGGACGGGCGACAGCCGCAAACACACCGTAGCGGATCTTCTTGCCGTCAGGTGTGGTGAAGAAGCCGCCCGCGGCATTCTGCGGCGCGGGATTGTCCTCGGTGTGATGGAAAAGATCCGTCATTCGGCGCGTCGTCGGTTGTTCTCTGCCCGGACGGGCGAGGCGTCGGCATGGTGATAGACGGCCAACCGGCAAAAGCAAAGGCGTTGCGAGGATTGACGCGCCTCAAGGAGGGAAGGCCGGAAGTGCTACGGCGCACTTCCGGCCTCTGTCGATCCGGGAGGAAGGGACGTTGCACCCGGTTCGGCCTCGTCGCGGCGCGAGGATCGAGGCGCCGCTTGTCGTTTCGTCTTGACGCAATTGCGGACGGAAACCCGCTTTCACACGTTTCCAGAATTGCTCTAACTTGACTCAAGCTTAGCGACGCTTGGCTGAACGGATGCCGAAGCCCGAGTTCATCTGCCGTTCATCAAGATGGCGAATTTGCGCCGGCCGAAAGCCTTGAAATGACTTTTTGCGCTTCCCAAATGAAGGTTGCGGCCGCCGATGTCGGGGCCGCTGGCCTATCCGGAACGCCTTTCGAGGGTTTCGCACCGGGTCATACGCAAACCCATGTTGCTCAACAGGAGAACACCCATGCGTCACGTTGATTTTTCCCCGCTTTATCGTTCGACCGTCGGCTTCGACCGGCTGTTCACCATGCTCGACTCGCTCGGCCAGCCCGAGAGCGCGCAGACCTACCCGCCCTATAACATCGAGCGTACCGGCGAAAACGCCTACCGCATCTCGATGGCCGTTGCCGGCTTCTCGGAAGACGAGATTTCGATCGAAGCCCACCGCAACGTGCTGACCGTCAAGGGCGAGCGCAAGGAAGACAACAACGGCGAAGGTTCGGAGCTGCTTTATCGCGGCATCGCCTCGCGCTCCTTCGAGCGCCGCTTCCAGCTTGCCGACCACGTCGAAGTGGAAGGCGCCACGCTGAAGAACGGCCTGCTCTTCGTCAACCTTACGCGCAACATTCCCGAGGAGCTGAAGCCGCGCAAGATCGCGATCACGCAGTCCTCGGACAAGGCCAAGCAGATCGAAGCCAAGGCCGCCGCGTAACCCGCAGGCTCCATCGTAGACCAAGTCTCCCTCCCGAAAAAGCGGCGTCGAAAGGCGCCGCTTTTTTGTCGTGCCATCTGCAAGAGGCCTTTCTGGCTCTTTTGAAGCCAGCACCGGCGGACCATGAAGGGCGATGTCCGACTTCTCCCCGATGCTGACAGCCACGATTGCAATCACTTTCCTGCTCGCCGGCATCGTCAAGGGCGTGACCGGCATGGGCCTGCCAACGCTGGCCATGGGATTGCTGGGCACGATCATCCCGCCGGTGACGGCGGCATCGCTGCTCATCGTGCCGTCCTTCGTCACCAATATCTGGCAGCTTTTCGCCGGTCCGAGCTTCTCGGCGATCCTGCAACGTCTCTGGCTGATGATGGCGGGAATTCTGGTGGGCACGATCATCGGCGCGCGGCTGCTTGCCAGCGACAATGTCAAATGGACAACCGCCGGTCTCGGCGCGGCTCTCATTCTTTACGCCGCCTACACATTGCTGGCGCGGCAGCCATCGGTTGCTGTGAGAGCAGAGCGCTGGTTTTCTCCTGTGGTGGGTTTCCTCACTGGTCTCGTCACCGGCGGCACCGGTGTCTTCGTGGTGCCTGCCGTGCCTTACATCCAGGCGCTGGGGTTGAGGCGCGACGATCTCATCCAGGCACTCGGCCTTTCCTTCACCGTGTCGACGATCGCCTTGGCGCTGGGTCTAGCCTCGCATGGCGCGTTCGACGCCGCACATCTGGCGATGTCCTCGCTTGCCGTGCTGCCAGCGTTGGTCGGCATGTGGCTGGGGCAAATCCTGCGCCGGAAGATCAGCCTGGCGACGTTCCGCCGGTGGTTCCTGATTTTTCTCATCCTGCTCGGAATCGAGCTGATGCTGCGGCCTTTCCTCGGCTAACTGGACGCAAACCTACTGGCTCTTTTGCGCGACAACAGCCTCGACGTTCTGTCGGTGGACGGCTTCGTATGGCGCGAAATACTTGGCCGCCGTCGTGGCAAATATGTCGGCGCCGAAGGTCCTCAGATCCTGTTTCGCCAGGTCGGGGTCTTGCGGGCAATCAAGCAGCTTTCGAACATAAGCCTCGGTCGCGGCGATTAGGCTTCTGCCGTAGCCACCGGCTTCGATTATTTCAAAAGAACCGTGGTTGGGCAGGATCCGATCGAATCGCCAGCCGGCCATGCGCTCGAGGTCGACCAGATGTTCGCTCAGGCGTTCCGGCTCCGAGACATAGGTGATGGAGTCCTCCAGCGTGTCGCCCGCCAGCAGCAGGCCGGCGTCGGGCATCAGCAGCACCGTGCCGTCATGACTGTGGATTTCGACCTGGCGCAGTTCGATCGGGATGGCTCCGACGGTCAGGCTGAGGCTGTTCTCGAATATCGTGTTGGGCAGCACGAGCGGCCTGATCGGCGGATTGCCGCCCTCGATGTCGGCCCGGCCGCGTTCAAGCGCCGCGGCAGTCAGGCGGTTGGCGATGATCTCGCAATCCTGGAACACCTCGTTGCCGGCAATATGGTCGTCATGCCAGTGGCTGAGCACGACGCGTATCGAGGTCACACCCATCTCTTCCAGCGTTCGCCTGATAAAGCGGGCATGCGGTAGCGATATGTGCGTGTCATAGACAAGCGACTGCGATCCATCGACGATCGCGTAGGTGCAAATGCCGAGGGTGTAAGCGCCGTCATCGAGCCAATTCGGCTCGTCCGACCAGATGCGAACGCCATCGATGCGGCCATCGTAGAAGCCCAGCACGTTTGGTGCCGGACGAACCAGCCGCATCGTCGAGCCGAGAGACGGTTTGGTCATCCGGATTTTCCCGACCGCACGAAGCTCAGCCAAGCAACTGACCGAGACGATCGACCTCTTGCGTCGTGGTCGCAAAGCTGGTGACGAATCGGTAGATCGCTTCATTGTCGCCAAGATGGCCGTCGAAGCCCTGCGGGACGCCCCATTCATAGAATTTGGCGCCGGCTGCCTGGAGCTTTTCGGCGGTGGCTCGGCTGAGGATCGCGAAGACCTCATTGGCCTGCGGCAGCCAGGCAAGCTTGCCCGCCGGCGCATCTTCGATCGTCTCGGCCAGATGCGCGGCCATCGCATTGGCGTGCCCGGCCATCCGCAGCCACAGATCGTCGGTGAAATAGGCCTCGAACTGGGCCGAGATGAAGCGGACCTTGGAGAAGGTCTGTCCGGCGCGCTGGCGCAGCAGACGCAAATCCTTACCGAGGTCAGGATTGAGGACGATCACCGCGTCGGCCATCCAGCAGCCGTTCTTGGTGCCGCCGAAGGAGATGAGGTCGACACCGCTCTTCCAGGTCATTTCGGCCGGGCTGACGCCCGTCGCGGCAATCGCATTGGCGAAGCGCGCGCCGTCCATGTGCAGCGGCAGCTTATGGCGGCGGCTGACCTCGGCGATCGCCTTGACGTCGTCGACGCTGTAGATGGTGCCGACCTCGGTCGCCTGGGTGACGGTGACCGCCATCGGCTGACCGGCGGGGGCCAGATCCTGCGAATAGCGCTTGATAGCCCGATCGAGAGCTTCCGGGTTCATGCGCCCCAGGGGTCCCGGCACCGGCGCCACGCGTGCGCCGCCGGTATAGAAACTCATCGCGCCGAACTCGTCGACATTCATGTGCGCTTCGGAATGGCAAAGCGCGATGCCGCCGATGCGATTCAATGCGGCCAGCGAGAGCGCGTTGGCCGCGGTGCCCGTCGCGACGAAGAAGACCTGCACCTCGCGCTCGAAAATCTCGTTGAAGCGGCGATAGACGGACCGGTCCAGATCGCCGTCACCATAGGCGATAGCGGTGCCGGCGGCATGGCGGGACAGGTTGGCCGAAATGTCGGGGTGGACGCCCGCCCAGTTGTCGGATGCAAAGAACATCGAGAGGTCCATATCGTGATTGGCAAAAGCGGCGCGACTTGACCGCTTCGGCAATCGAAGTGCAAGGGCCAATCGTCGGCAAAGCGGTGAAGCCAGGCAGTCGCCGGAAACAAACAGGACCAAAGCTTGCGTTTCCAGCTTCCGTCACGAAATTTTGTGTCGCCGCGCGGCCAAGTTTTTTGTGAATCGGTCTTGTGTGGGCCCCGGATTTCTGTCATAAAAAATTTAGGACAGTAGTGCTGTCTTATTTTGTCGCACAAAACAGGCCGGACTGGCGTATCATCGCTGCCATTCCGGCCATTGTCGCGAGCGGCGGGTAGACGGCCCGGCTCTGGTCTGTACGATACCGGATGCGAACCGGGCGTATAGCCGTATGGTTCGGTTGGATTTCGCGAGACGTGCAGCAAGGATGAAGGGGAAGCATCGTGCTTCCCAAGGCAAACCAGCGCCCTGAGGCATTCGGGTCAAGGTGAAGAACGGAGGATAGGACGATGACGGAACTGACGCCATCTGCGATCAACGGCCAGGCCGCGCAGACGAAAGCGGCAGCCGTTAAAAATACCGTCCTGGCCAAAGACCTCCGAACCGCGAACGGCATGGCCGCGCAGGGGCTCTACGATCCGCGCAACGAGCATGACGCCTGCGGCGTCGGCTTCATCGCCAACATGAAGGGGGTGAAGTCGCACCAGATCGTCGAGGACGGCCTGGCGATGCTGGAGAACCTCACCCATCGCGGCGCCGTCGGCGCCGATCCGCTGGTCGGCGACGGCGCCGGCGTGCTAGCGCAGATCCCGGATGGCTTTTTCCGCGAGGAAATGGCGGCCAGGGGCGTCAAACTGCCGCCGGCCGGCCAATACGGCGTCGGTCACTGGTTCATGCCCCAGGACGCCTCGCTTCGCGCCCACGTCGAGGAGATCATCGCCGAGTCGGCGCAATCGGAAGGGCTGCCGCTTATCGGTTTTCGCGATGTGCCGGTCGACAATTCGTCGCTGTCGAAGGCGCCGGAGATCGTCGCGTCGGAGCCGTTCCACCGCCAGGTGTTCATTGGCCGCACTGCCGACATTCCCGACGACGAAGAGTACGAGGCGAGGCTTTATCTGCTGCGCAAGGTGATTTCGGGCCGCATCTACGCCGAGAACGACAACCAGGACATTGGCGCCTATTGCGTGTCGCTGTCGGCGCGCACCATCGTCTACAAGGGCATGTTCCTGGCCTACCAGGTCGGCGCCTACTACAAGGACCTCAAGGATCCGCGCTTCGAAACGGCGTTGATCCTGGTCCACCAGCGCTTCTCGACCAACACCTTCCCGTCGTGGAAGCTGGCGCATCCCTACCGCATGGTCGCGCATAACGGCGAGATCAACACGGTGCGCGGCAACAACAATTGGATGGCGGCGCGCCAGGCGTCGGTCGATTCCGAGCTGTTCGGCAACAACATCTCGAAGCTGTGGCCGATCTCCTATGAGGGACAGTCTGACACAGCGTGTTTCGACAATGCGCTCGAGTTCCTGTTCCAGGGGGGCTATTCGCTCAGCCACGCCATGATGATGCTGATCCCGGAAGCCTGGGCCGGCAACAAGCTCATGGACGCCGACCGCAAGGCTTTCTACGAGTACCACGCAGCGCTTATGGAGCCGTGGGACGGTCCCGCGGCGGTGGTCTTCACCGACGGCCGCCAGATCGGCGCCACGCTCGACCGCAACGGCCTGCGCCCGGCCCGCTACATCGTCACCGATGACGACCGCGTCATCATGGCCTCGGAAGCCGGCGCGCTGCCGGTGCCGGAGGAGAAGATCGTGCAGAAGTGGCGGCTGCAGCCAGGCCGCATGCTTTTGATAGATCTCGCCAAGGGCCGCATCGTCTCCGACGAGGAGATCAAGTCGGAGATCGCGACCAAGCACCCTTACAAGACCTGGCTCGCCAACACGCAGCTCATCCTCGAGGACTTGAAGCCGGTCGAGCCGCGCGCGCTGCGCAAGGATGTCAGCCTGCTCGATCGCCAGCAGTCGTTCGGCTACACCCAGGAAGACACTAAGCTCTTGATGGCGCCAATGGCGACCACCGGCCAGGAGGCTGTCGGCTCGATGGGCACCGACACGCCGATCTCGGCAATGTCGGACAAGTCGAAGCTGTTCTACACCTATTTCAAGCAGAACTTCGCCCAGGTCACCAACCCGCCGATCGACCCGATCCGCGAGGAATTGGTGATGAGCCTGGTGTCGTTCATCGGCCCGCGGCCGAACATATTCGACCTGGTCGGCACGTCGCGCCGCAAGCGGCTCGAAGTGCGTCAGCCGATCCTGACCAACGGCGATCTGGAGAAGATCCGGTCGATTGGTCATACCGAGGACCGCTTCGACACCAAGACGATCGACATCACCTATGGCTCGAACGAGGGCGCGGCAGGCATGCAGGGCGCCATCGACCGGCTCTGCGAGCGGGCCGAGGCGGCGGTCGCCGGCGGCTACAACATCATCATCCTCTCCGATCGCCAGGTCGGGCCGGACCGCATCGCCATTCCTTCGCTGCTGGCGACGGCGGCGGTGCACCATCACCTGATCCGCAAGGGCCTGCGCACCGCCGTCGGCCTCGTGGTGGAATCGGGCGAGCCGCGCGAGGTGCATCACTTCTGCTGCCTGGCCGGCTACGGCGCCGAGGCGATCAATCCGTATCTTGCCTTCGACACGCTGCTCGACATGCACAAGCGCGGCGAGCTGCCGGAAGAAGTCGACGAATACGAGGTCGTCTCGCGCTACATCAAGTCGATCGGCAAGGGCATCCTCAAGGTGATGTCCAAGATGGGCATCTCGACCTATCAGTCCTATTGCGGCGCGCAGATCTTCGACGCCATCGGGCTGAAGTCGGATTTCGTCGAGAAGTATTTCACCGGCACCGCGACGCTGATCGAAGGCGTCGGGCTGGACGAGATCGCCACAGAGACGCTGACCCGCCATGCCGATGCTTTCGGCAGCGATCCGGTGCTGCGCAACACCCTAGAGGTCGGCGGCGAATACATGTTTCGCATGCGCGGCGAGGCGCATATGTGGTCGCCCGATGCGGTCGCCACCTTGCAGCACGCGGTGCGGCAGGGCTCGTGGGATACGTTCAAGGACTATTCGGCGCAGATCGACAGCGCCACCGCACGCGCCCAGACCATACGCGGCCTGTTCAAGATCAGGCTGGCGGAACAGACCGGCCGCAAGAGGGTCGCGCTCGACGACGTCATGCCGGCGGCCGAGATCGTCAAGCGCTTCTCGACCGGGGCGATGTCGTTCGGCTCGATCTCCCGGGAAGCGCACACCACGCTGGCGCGCGCCATGAACCAGATCGGCGGCAAGTCGAACACCGGCGAGGGCGGCGAAGAGGCCGACCGCTACCTGCCGCTGCCGGGCGGCGGCAAGAACCCCGAGCGCTCGGCGATCAAGCAGGTCGCTTCCGGGAGGTTCGGCGTAACGGCGGAGTATCTGGTCAATTCCGATGTCATGCAGATCAAGGTCGCGCAGGGCGCCAAGCCCGGCGAGGGCGGTCAGTTGCCCGGACATAAGGTCGACGCCACCATCGCCAAGGTCAGGCACTCGACGCCCGGCGTCGGCCTGATCTCGCCGCCGCCGCATCACGACATCTATTCGATCGAGGATCTGGCGCAGCTGATCTACGATTTGAAGAACGTCAACCCGGCGGCCGACGTCTCGGTCAAGCTGGTGTCGGAGGTCGGCGTCGGCACGGTCGCGGCGGGCGTCGCCAAGGCACGCGCCGACCACATCACCATCTCCGGCTATGACGGCGGCACCGGCGCTTCACCGCTGACCTCGCTCAAGCATGCCGGCAGCCCGTGGGAAATGGGCCTTGCCGAAACGCATCAGACTCTGGTGCTCAACGGCTTGCGCAGCCGCGTGGCGCTGCAGGTCGACGGCGGATTGCGCACCGGGCGCGACGTCATCATCGGCGCCTTGCTCGGCGCCGACGAGTTCGGCTTCTCGACCGCGCCGCTGATCGCGGCCGGCTGCATCATGATGCGCAAGTGCCATTTGAACACCTGCCCGGTCGGCGTCGCGACGCAGGACCCGGTGCTGCGCAAGCGCTTCAAGGGCACGCCGGAGCATGTCATCAACTTCTTCTTCTACGTGGCGGAGGAGGTGCGCGCGCTGCTCGCCGAGATGGGCTTCACCCATCTCGACCAGATCATCGGCGACACCGATCTCTTGGAGAAGCGCGACGTCATCCAGCACTGGAAGGCGCGCGGGCTCGACTTCTCGAAGATGTTCTTCAAGCCCGATGCCCCGCATGAGGCGCTGCACTGGACCGAGCGGCAGAAGCACCCGATCGACGACGTGCTCGACCGCAAGCTGATCGAACTGGCCAAGCCGGCGCTCGAAGCCAAGCAGCCCGTCACGATCGAGCTGCCGATCCGCAATGTCGACCGTTCGGCGGGCGCAATGCTGTCGGGCGAAGTCGCCAAGCGCTTCAAGCACAAGGGCCTGCGCGAGGATACGATCCAGGTGAAGCTCACCGGCACGGCCGGGCAGTCCTTCGGCGCCTTCCTGGCGCGCGGCGTGTCGTTCGAGCTGGTCGGCGCCGGCAACGACTATGTCGGCAAGGGCCTGTCGGGCGGCCGCATCGTCATCCGCCCGCCGCAAGAGGCTAGAATCGTCGCGGCGGACTCGATCATCGTCGGCAACACCGTGCTTTACGGCGCGACCGAAGGCGAAGCCTACTTCGCCGGCGTCGCCGGCGAGCGTTTCGCCGTGCGCAACTCCGGTGTCGCCGCCGTCGTCGAAGGCGTCGGCGACCATGGCTGCGAATACATGACCGGCGGCATCGTCGTCGTCCTCGGCAAAACGGGGCGCAACTTCGCCGCCGGCATGTCGGGCGGCGTCGCCTACGTGCTGGACGAGAAAGGCGATTTCGCCGAGCGCTGCAACATGGCGATGGTCGAGCTGGAGCCGGTCCCGGAAGAGGACGACTTGATGGAGAAGCTGCTCCATCACGGCGGCGACCTCGACCACAAGGGCCGCGTCGACGTATCGGGCGACATGACCAGCCATGACGAGGAACGGCTTTACCAGCTGATCTCGAACCACGTGCATTTCACCGGTTCGGTGCGCGGCCGCGAGATCCTCGACGATTGGCAGAACTTCCGGCCGAAATTCCGCAAGATCATGCCGGTGGAATATCGCCGTGCGCTGATCGAGATGGAACGCATGCGCATGAGCGTGGCGGCGGAATAGGTTTTCGGGCATGGCCGGGAAGATGGCTTCCCGGCCGGCATTCTCACCAACAATCCTGACCCCAGAGCATGATCCCGAACAGTGGGAACCGGTTTTCGGCGAAGATCATGCTCCGACAAGGTGCGGTTGCCATGGCAGCCTTATGGGGTTAACGGGTGCGCCGATAAAAGCGTGCCTTCGGACAGCAGGGACTGGACTATGGGCAAGGTAACAGGCTTTCTCGAAATCGACCGGCAGGTGCACAAGTACCAGCCTGCCTCGGACCGCATCCGGCATTTCCGTGAATTCACGTTGCCGATGTCTGACAAGGAGGTCGAGAAACAGGCCGCGCGCTGCATGGATTGCGGCATTCCGTTTTGCCACGGACCGACCGGCTGCCCGATCCACAACCAGATCCCGGACTGGAACGACCTCGTCTACAATGGCGATTGGGACAACGCGATCCGCAACCTGCATTCGACCAACAATTTCCCGGAGTTCACCGGCCGCATCTGCCCCGCGCCCTGCGAGGAAGCTTGCACGCTGAACCTCGAGGACATCCCGGTCGCCATCAAGACGGTTGAGCAGGCGATCGCCGACAAGGCTTACGAGACCGGCCATATCCGGCCCTATCCGCCGGAGAAGAAGACCGGCAAGCGGGTTGCCGTCATCGGCTCGGGCCCGGCGGGCATGGCGGCTGCGCAGCAACTCGGCCGCGCCGGCCACGACGTGCATGTCTACGAGCGCGAGAGCCGCCCCGGCGGGTTGATGCGCTACGGCATTCCGGACTTCAAGATCGAGAAACACTATATCGACCGGCGCATCGAGCAGATGCAGGGCGAGGGCGTCACCTTCCACTGTGGCGTCAATGTCGGCGTCGACATGAAAGTGGCTGATCTGCTCGAGGGATTCGACGCCGTGCTCTATTGCGGTGGATCGGAAACGCCGCGTCCCGCCGGCATTCCCGGCAGCGATCTCAGCGGCGTCTACGACGCCATGCCTTATCTGGTTCAGCAAAACCGCCGCGTCGGCGGTGAGCCGATCCAGTCGGTGGCGTGGCCCTCGCACCCGATCATCGCCGGCGGCCAGCATGTCGTCGTGGTCGGCGGCGGCGACACCGCGTCCGACTGCATCGGCACCGCCTTTCGCCAGGGCGCGGTGCGGGTGACGCAACTCGACATCCGTCCGCAGCCGCCCGAGAAGGAAGACAAGCTCGCGGTATGGCCCTACTGGGCGACCAAGATGCGCACGTCCTCCTCGCAGGCCGAGGGGGCCGAGCGCGAATTCCAGGTGGCGACGCTCGAATTCATCGGCGAGGAAGGCCAGCTGACCGGTGTGAGATGCTGCGAGGTCGACGAGAAGCGCAAGCCGGTCGCGGGCAGCGAGTTCGTGATCCGCGCCGACCTCGCCTTCATCGCCATCGGCTTTGCAGGCCCGGCGAGCGACAGTCTGATGAAGGAGCTCGACGGCAAGATCAAGGTCGTCACCGACAGCCGCCGCTCGCGGAATGTCGAGGCCAATGATCGCGACTACAGGACCAGCATCGATAAGCTCTATGCGGCGGGCGACGTGCGCCGCGGCCAGTCGCTGGTTGTCTGGGCGATCCGCGAAGGCCGCCAGGCGGCGCGCTCGATCGACGAGGCGCTTATGGGATCGACGGTGCTGCCGCGCTGAGGCGGCGATCTGCGGCTAACGAACCGGTGCCTATTTCGCGAAACGGTTTTCGTCCGGAATTGCGGAGAAATAAAGAGGCTAGAGCGGTTCGCCATTTCCATGAAAGGGTGAAACGCCCTAGCTGATCAGCAGCTTTATCGCCCAATAGAGGCCGATGGCCATCTGGCCCGCGAACGCCGAAAATCGAGCCTTGACGGCGGTCGGACTTGTCGACGTCAAATGGATGGCCGACTGCACCAGCCGCGCGCCGAGAAGCCAATATGCGAGCGGATCGGTGATCGAAGCGCGCGAACTCATCATGGCCAGGGCCATGAGACCTCCGAATATGGGAAGGCCTTCGATGCAATTGGCGTGAGCGCGCGCCAGTCGCTGCAAGAAGGGCGAAAGACCGGCGTTGTCCGGTGCGAAGGCATTCGCGGGAACGCGGCCGCTCACCACAAGATGGGTGCGCAGGATCTCCATCCACATAAGTAATAATAGGGCCCAAGTTACGAACCCAAGCAAGGAATAACCTGTTGCCGACACATTCGCTCCCCGACTTTGACTTCGTCCAAAATCCAATAATGCCATTGTTCGCCTGGCGCGAATTGCCGCCACACAGGAACGTGGGTCAAGGTGTTGCCGGCGTCGCGCCCGACTCGACAGCCGCCGTCGCCGGCTGGGTCTTCGGCGGCCAGGAAAAATCGTCGGCGCGGCCGGGCGAGGCGGCTGGCGCCTTGCCTTCCACGATCAGCTTTTCGCCGGGCAGATTCGGGTCGGCCCTGGCCGGCTGAGCGGCGCCGAGCAGATCGGAGCCGCCGTCGAGCGATGGGTCGCCGAGGAGCATCGGCGCAGTGCGGTCGACGATGACCGGCGCCGCGGCCGGCTTCGGCGCCTCGACGGGAGCACCCGCCGGCGCCGACAGGGTCGTGATGCTTCCCGGCGCCGCAAGGCCGAGGATCTTGGCCAGCGGCTTTTCCGTATAGAAGGCAAGCTTGCGCTTGCCGGCCTTGGTGACGTTGATGCCGTCATCGGAACGCAGACGCACGGACTGCCCGTTCATGTCCGGGCCGGAGGTGACGAAGGCGCCGTTCTCGTCGACGAAGCCATCCCAGACGTCGACGAATTCGCCGCCATGCTTTTCAGCGGCCGAATGATAGATGTCGTTGAAGGCAAGCATGTCCGAATTCATCTTCGTGGCGCGGAAAGCCGGCATGCCGACCCAAAGGAACGGCACCTTCGCGTCCTGGATGGCCTTGCCGAACGCATCGATGCGGCGCTCATATTCCTTGGTCCAATTCTCCGATCGCGGCTGTTCGCGCACATCGCCGATCTTCATCTGCTGGCGGTCGTTGGAGCCCAGCATGACGATCAAAGCCGCCGGCTTCTCGGTTTCGATCAGCGATTTGATCTCGTCCGGCCAATTGTAGAAATCGTCGCGAACGAAGCCTGACGAACCGTTGGCACGGCCAACGATCCTGACGGCGGGATTGTCGGCAAAGGCGGCGTCGAGGCCTTCGGCCAGGCCGCCCGCCAGAAAATCGCCGACCACCAGTACGACGCGAGCGTCGTTCGTCTTCTCGACGATCGGCGTCTCCGGCTCCGGCGGCGGGCGCGGCTTGGATTTCTTCTTCGGTTTCGGCATCGGTTTCTCGACGTCGAACGGAGGCTCGACGCGCTCGCTACGGCGCGGGAACAGAAGGTCGCGCAGCGACCAGCCCGGGCTCTCCTCCTGCGCGAATGCGGGGGTGCGGAAGGCGCCGGCGGCGGCAACGACAAGCGCGGCAAGGGCGAGAATCAGGATCGGCGCCCGGCGAATGCTCTGCCTGATTCGCTGAACCGAAACCAAACACCTCTCCATCCCTTGGCGCATGACCGGAAGGCCGCGCACAAGCGTGAAGCGCTACCACATCCGCACCGCCTTTGAAGGATGCCTGGCGCTTCCGCGGACCCTACTGCTTGCGCAGCCATTTGAGCACTTCCATGCTCGGATAGCCATCCTGGGTCAAGCCGACCTTGGCCTGGTAGGCCATGATGGCGGCTTTCGAGCCGTCGCCGATCTTGCCGTCGAACTTGCCGTCATAATAACCGTGCTCGGAAAGCCGCTTCTGCAACTCCTGCCGCTCCTCGAAGCTGAGCTTGGTGAAAGGCCGTTGCCAATCCTGCACCAGGCCGGTGCCGCCGGCGATCTCATCGGCCAGAAGGCCGACGGCCAAAGCGTATTTGTCGGCGTTGTTGTAGGCCTTGATGACCGAGAAATTCCGGATCATCAGGAAGGAGGGGCCGCCCCGGCCATCGGGTACCTTCAGCGTCGCCTTGTCGGTCAGGTTCCTGAACGGCTTGCCATTGGCCCTGGCGACGCCGAGCGCCTGCCATTGAGCGATCGACTTTGCGCCACCCGGCAATTTGCCTGCCGGTATGGTGACCTCATAGCCCCAGGTCTTGCCGGCCTGCCATCCGTTCTTCTTGAGCAGGTTGGCGGAGGTCGCCAGCGCATCGGGGATCGAATTCCAGATGTCGCGCTTGCCGTTGCCGTCCATGTCCACGGCATAGCGCTGATAGCTGGTCGGGATGAACTGCGTCTGGCCCATCGCGCCAGCCCAGGAGCCCATCAGATGGCTTTCGTCGATGTCGCCGGTCTGCAGGATCTTCAGCGCCGCGATCAACTGGGTGCGGGCATATTTCGATCGCTTCGCATCGCCATAGGCAAGGGTCGCCAGCGAACGGATGACGTTGCGCATGATGTCGTCGCGCTTGAGCGTCTCGCCGTAGTTCGATTCCATCGACCAGATGGCCAAAAGGATGTTGCGGTCGACGCCGAACCGCGCCTCGATGCGATCGAGCCAAGGCTTCCATTTCCTCGCCATCGCCTGGCCATTGGCCACCGACTGATCATGCACCCGGTTGTCGAAATAGTCCCAGGCGGGGGCGGTGAATTCCGGCTGGGTGCGAGCCTTTTCCAGGACGATGGGATCGGGCTCGACACCCCGCAAGGCCTGGTCGTAGACGGCGCCCGAAACGCCGCCGGCGATCGCGGTGGCGCGGAAGCCAGAGACCCATTGGCGAAATCCGGCATCGGCGAAAGCCGGCCCGGCCGGCATCAGCAGGGCCAGCGTGAGGCCGGCAGCCGTTGCGAGGGCCGCCAGGCGCCTGGCGGTGTTTGGAACCGACATCTTTTCCTCCTTGGTCAAATCAGGAAGGATCATTCAACGCCGAACCGGGTTAGTATTTAGTTTACCATAGGTACCGCCGGGAACGAAAAGAGGTGTCGCGGCTTTTAGCTCTGATGTTCAACTTGGCGGTTCGGTAGTCCAACATTCCGGCGTGAAAATGTCCGGGGGGATTGCGGAGCACGCCGCCGAGCGGATAATTGGCCGAAACACAAGGGGTGGCGCAGCATGAAGCGAGTTCGCAAGGCAGTTTTCCCGGTCGCAGGTCTCGGCACGCGGTTCCTTCCGGCCACCAAGGCCATCCCGAAGGAAATGCTGACCGTCGTCGACCGGCCGGTCATCCAATATGTCGTCGACGAGGCGCGGGATGCCGGTATCGAGCATTTCATCTTCGTGACCGGGCGCAACAAGGCAGTCATCGAGGACCATTTCGACGTCCAGTTCGAGCTCTATGACACGCTCGCCCAGCGTGGCAAGGACGACCAGCTTGCTCGCCTGCAGCGGCTGCAGCCGGCGCCGGGACAGACGAGCTTCACGCGTCAGCAAGTGCCGATGGGCCTTGGCCACGCCGTCTGGTGCGCCCGCGAACTGGTCGGCGACGAGCCCTTCGCCCTGCTTCTGCCGGACATGATCATGCAGTCGGAAAAGAGCTGCATGAAGGACATGGTCGAGCTCTACGCCGAGACCGGCAACAACATCGTCGCCGTGCAGGAATGCGACCCGGCGGAGGCGCATAAATACGGCATTGTCGGCCGCGGCGAGGACGCCCATCACGGTTTCCGCATCACCGGCATGGTCGAGAAGCCGAAGCCGGGCACCGCGCCGTCCAACCTTTACATCAACGGCCGCTACATCCTGCAGCCGGAAATCTTCGGCATCCTAGAAAGCCAGGAGCGCGGCGCCGGCAATGAGATCCAACTGACCGACGCGATGCTGAAGCTGGAGAAAAATCAGCCCTTCTACGGCTATCACTACAAGGGGCGCACCTTCGACTGCGGCTCGCCGGAAGGTTTCGTCGAGGCCAACGTCGCCTTCGCGCTCTGGCGCAGCGACATGAATGGAAGCATGGCCGGCGTCATCCGCACGCTGTTGGATGAGGTGCAGCCGTTGGAGCGGCGCGGCGCTGCTTCGTAGATGGTAAGCCGATATCAGGTGACGCCGGGCCTTCGGCAGCGACTTCAGCGCTGGACCTTCAGGCCAAGATAGATGCTGTTGGCGACGTAGTCGCGCCCGGGCAGGTTGCTTGTCAGCTTTTCGGTCCTGACCCTCGTGGTGAGGCCGGCATAGCGGTTTAGCCACCAGGTCAGCCCGGCCTCGGCGCTCAGGATCAGATCGTGGCCATCGGAGCCAGTATAGTCGCGCCAATCGAGGCCGAGTGCTGAATTCGCCGTCAGGTTGGCGCGGATCTGGCGCTCGCCGGTCAGACGGCCGGAGTAGAGGATATCGCCACTCTCGCCGGCGTTCGTGGTGGTCTCGACGGTGGTCTTTCCGGTGAGCCCGATGGTGGTGCCGCGCTCCGGCGACCATTTCAGGTCGGCGTCGATGCTCGGGCCGGCGACCGCCGCGAGGCGGTCGTCGTCGATCGCTTCGCGCAGCCAGCCGACGGAAAATTCGCCGGACAGCTTCTCGCCCATGTCGAGCTCGAGACCGGCGCGCGCGCCAAGCCTGGTCGAGGATCGCTCGAAGCCGTCGGTGTCGACACGCAGGTCATAGATGCGCCGCCCGGCCTCGACCTCGGTGAACGGCGTCAGCGCCGGCGAAATCTCGTAGCCGGTGCGTAACGTCGCGGTGTAGAGCGTGGAGTCGCGATCCTTCTGCGACACGGTGGTGCCGTCCGAGAGCTCGGCATCGCCGTAGAAGTCGTGCGAAACGGCGCCGGTCAGCGCATAGCGCATCTTGCCGACACTCTTTTCGATGCCGAGGCTGCCGTCCACGGTCTGGCGCAGCGGCTGTTGGGTGACTCCGGCAATCGCGTCAGGCGAGGAGGCCGATTCCGGCGCAGCCTCATAGCCGAGCTTGGCGATGGCGCGCAGTTCGTTGTCCAGGTCGACGTTGAGCTGGCCTTCGATGCGGCCCTGCGCATCGTTGATCTTCTGGCCGGAGACGGTGTTGCGGAAAAGGCCGTAGCCAGTGATCAAAGCCGAATTCTCACGCCAGTCGGAGGCCGCGGTGAAACGCAGCGCCGTCTCGGACAGAACGGCGGATTTGCCGGTGCTGCTGGAATCGGCATTGGACGTCGCGGTCAAGCCTTGCTCCAGCGACGGCCGGAAGAGAAAGGTGCCGATCTTGACGCCGGGAGCGGCAAAGGGATCGTCTTCAAGCTTGACCTTCTGGCCCTCGATGGACGCCGTGCGCTCCGCGCCTGGATCGAGCTTCTGCCTGTCGACGCTGTCGATGGTGACGGCACGTCGGTTGGCATCCTCCTCATCGGTGGCGGTGACGTCGGCCTGGCTGCCTGTGCCGGCGGTAGCGGCGGTGGTTGTGTTGTCCGTTGCCTCGCCGGTTTTCTTCCTGGCCTTTTTCTTGTCGGCGGTCTTGCCGCCGGCCTTGGCGTCGTGAGCGCGCTGTTTCGCCGTCGAAGGCCGGCGCGGCTTTGCCGGCGCCGTCGTGTCGGCCGGTGAATCGTCGGTTGCCTGCGGCTGGTCGAAGATGCTGTCCGTCGCGCCTGCCGTCTGGTCGTCATCCGGAACGGCGCCGGGGCTCGCCGGCTGGTAAGTCGTCGATGCCGTATCCTGGTCGGCCACTGCCGCGGGCTGGTTCTGATCCTGCGATGCCTGCGCCCGCAACTGCCTGGCCTTGCGCTGCTGGTCGGCCAGTATGGCCGATTCGGAAACCTCGCCGCGCAGCTCTGTTTCTTGGGAAAATGCCGACGCCGGGCGCAGCAAGGTAAGCGCGCTTGCCGTCAGCAGCAGTGCTGCGACGGCAATGCCCCTTCGACCGATTTTCGTTTCAGGCTGGCCCCCGGACATCGTCACCACTGCTTGCGCGGCGCGGTTGCGCCATACTTACCGAACCGTAAATGCGGATGGTTAACGGAGGGTTGAGAGAGCCGCCTTGAAGACCCTCGGATCGTCGGACTGCGGCAATTCCGTTGGACAGGAGCGCGGCAAAGCGCTAATCGCTTCGGCCATGCATGCGGGGTCCCCAAAAAGAAAGCAGCCGGACAGGCAGGCTGCGATCGAATCGGCGCTGAGAACAGTGGCGACGGAGCAGGCCGGTGTGGCGGCGCTCGGCGTCGCGCTCGCAAACGGACTGGCCGAGCCATTCGCGGCGGCAATCGATCTGATTTCGCGGATCGAGGGCCGCGTCATCGTCACCGGCGTCGGCAAGAGCGGCCATATCGGTTCCAAGATCGCCGCGACGCTTGCCTCGACCGGTACGCCCGCCTTCTTCGTCCATCCGGCCGAGGCCAATCACGGCGATCTCGGCATGATCGCCAAGGACGACGCCATCATCGCCATGTCCTGGTCGGGCGAGAGCAGGGAATTGATGGGCATCGTCGCCTATTCCAGGCGCTTCTCCATTCCATTGATCGCCATCACTTCGGGCGAGACTTCGGCGCTGGCGCGTGCAGCCGACGTCGTGCTGCTGCTGCCGTCCGTGCCGGAGGCCTGTCCGCACGGTCTGGCGCCGACGACATCGACCCTGCTGCAATTGGTGATCGGCGATGCGTTGGCGATCGCGCTGCTCGAGGCGCGCGGCTTCACGCCCGACCATTTCCGCACCTTCCATCCGGGCGGCCAGCTCGGCGCCAATCTTACCCAGGTCTCCGAGATCATGCGGGTTGGCGACCAGGTTCCGCTTGCCCCTCTCGGCACCAAGATGCCGGAAGCCGTCATGACACTGTCGCAGAAGAAGGTCGGCTGCGTCTGCATCGTCGACAAAAAAGGCGCACTGGTGGGGATCATCACCGACGGCGATGTCGCGCGCAATCTGCACCGCAACCTGGCTGACGTCACCGTCGACGAGGTCATGACCCGCACGCCCAAGACGATCGATCCGCAGACGCTTGCAGGCACCGCGATCGCGTTGCTCAACGAGCACAATATCGGCGCGCTGGTCGTGACCAAGAACAAGATGCCGGTGGGCGTGGTGCACTTCCACGACCTGCTGCGCATCGGCGCGGCATAGGACGCATCAATATCCAACGCGTCCTGGCAGTGGTCTCGGTCAGATTGCCTCGACCGTCAGCTCCAGATCGGTGTCGGCGGCGCCCGTCACGCGCACCTGCGTGCCGGCCGGCAGGTCCGGGCCGGAGACGCGCCACAGCGTGTCGCCAAGCTTGATGCGGCCACGGCCGTCCTTGATCGGTTCAGCCAGGGTCGCCATCTTGCCGATCATTTGCGCGCCGCGTCGGTTGAGCAGCGGCTGGTCGGTCGGATCATGCCGCCCGCCGACCAGTTTCTTGCCGACATAGGCCGAAACCAGCGACAGCGCGAGAAAGGCGAGAACCTGGATTTGCCAAGTCCAGAAACTGGCGTCCCAGATGAGCAGCGACACGGCGCCAACGATCAGGGCGGCGATGCCGATCCACAGCATGAAGATACCCGGCGCGACGACTTCCATCACCAGCAGGACGAAGCCCAGAACCATCCAGTTCCACGGGCCAAGTTCGGAAACAATGCGATCGAGCATGTGAGTGTGCTCCCTGAAACATCAGTTCTCGCTCGGGCGAACCACCGGCGGTCGCGCAGCCTGCCTTTGCGCGCCGGCCGTGCCCTCGTTCCTGAAGACCTCCTTGGCGATCTCGCCGATGCCGCCGAGCGTGCCGATCAACGATGAGGCCTCCAGCGGCATCAGCACGACCTTGCTGTTCGTGGCGGAACCGATCCTGGTCAACGCCTCGGTGTATTTCTGGGCGACGAAATAGTTGAGCGCCTGGACATCGCCCTTGGAGATCGCCTCAGACACGACCTGCGTGGCGCGGGCTTCTGCCTCGGCTGAACGCTCGCGCGCCTCGGCGTCGCGGAAGGCGGCTTCCTTGCGGCCCTCCGCCTCGAGGATCTGCGACTGCTTGAGACCTTCGGCGGCGAGGATCTGCGCACGCTTGTTGCGTTCGGCCGTCATCTGCCGCCCCATCGATTCGATGAGATTGGCCGGCGGATTGATGTCCTTGATCTCGACGCGGGTGATCTTGATGCCCCAGGGATGCGCGGCTTCGTCGACGACGCGCAGCAGGCGCTCGTTGATGGCGTCGCGGTTCGACAACAGCTCGTCGAGATCCATCGAACCCATGACCGTGCGGATATTGGTCATCGTCAAGTTGAGGATGGCGTTCTGCAGGCCCGAGACCTGGTAGGCGGCCTGCGCCGCATTGAGTATCTGGAAGAAGGCGATCCCGTCGACACCGACAATGGCGTTGTCGCGGGTGATGATCTCCTGGCTCGGAACGTCGAGCACCTGCTCCATCATGTTCATCTTGGCGCCGATGCGATCGATGAACGGAACGATGAGATTGAGGCCCGGACTTAATGTCTTGGTATAACGGCCGAAACGCTCAACCGTATAATTGTAGCCTTGGGGTATTGTTCGAATGCCCTTGAAAAGCACCAAAACGACAAGAGCAACAAGAACCATAATCGCAATGTCGAAACCGCTGAAGCCCATTTCGTTTCTCCCTCCAAGCCGGCGACCTCACGGAATCACTTAAGTGTGTTTCCGCAACGTTACAATCGGGTGATCGCTAATATTGGTTAGCGGCGGGTTTTGCGCACCGGTTTCAAGTCTGTCGGTGAAGCCGGTCACACCCAGCCCGACAACTCGCGCCGCACCAGCGCTTCGACCACCGCCATGCCCTCGGCGCTGTCGTTGAGACAGGGGATGTGAGCGAAGTTCATGCCGCCGCCGTGATGGAAGGTTTCGGCCGCTTCACGGCCGATCTCGTCCAGCGTCTCGATGCAGTCGACGGAAAAGCCGGGATTGACGATGGCGATTGATTTCACGCCGTCCTTGGCCAGCTTCTCGACGGTGACGTCGGTATAAGGCTGCAGCCATTCCTGCGCCCCGAAACGCGACTGGAAGGTGGTGATCAGCTTGTCCTCGTCCCAGCCGAGCCTTGCCCGCAGAAGCCGCGTCGTCTCCAGGCAGTGCGCCCGGTACGGATCGCCTTTGTCTGAATAGGGTTTGGGGATGCCGTGGTAGGAGGTGATCACCACCTCCGGCACGAAATCGAGCGTCGCGACGTGCCGCTCGATCGAACGGGCGAGCGCCTCGATATAGACCGGTTCGTCATAATAGGGCGGCACGCTGCGGATCGCCGGCGCATGCCTGATCTTCATCAGCGCGCGAAACAATTGGTCGTTGGCCGTCGCCGTCGTCGTCGCAGAATATTGCGGATAGAGCGGAAAGGTCAGGATGCGCTCGCAGCCTTGCTCGACCAATTTTTCAACGACGCCCGCCGTCGAGGGATTGCCGTAGCGCATCGCCCAATCGACCACCACCTCGGGCAGATCGGCAAGCGCTGCGGTGAGCTTCTCGGCCTGTGAGCGGGTGAAAGTGCGCAGCGGCGACTCGTTCCTCTCCCGGTTCCAGATCCTGGCGTAGTTGGCGCCTGATTTCTTCGGCCGGGTGGTCAGCACAAGTCCATAGAGGATCGGATACCAAATTGCCTTGTTGAGCTCGATGACGCGCGGATCGGAGAGGAATTCCCGCAGATATCGCCACATCGGCTTGAAGTCGGTCCCGTCGGGAGTGCCGAGATTGACCAGCACGATGCCGATCCGGCCCGCCCTGACCGGCGCGGCAACCGCCGGAAGCGGGCCGGCGGTTCTGGCATCGGTGGGGCTCGCAAGCGTCATCAAGGGATCTCCGGAGAGCAGCGCCGCGGAAACTAGCGATGCCCTGCCGGTTTTCAATGCCGCGTCTGGCCGCACCTTATCGCGTTATGGTCTGCAAAAGGAACACCCGCCCGGTTTTCCGGGCGGGCGCGATCAGTCTCGGTCAGGCGTCATTTCGCGGCCGGCGGAATGGTCAGCGTCGCGCCGAGCGGCAGGCGACGAGGCTTGTAGTCCTTGTTGGCTTCGGAGATGACCTTCCACTTGGTGGCATCGCCATAGGCTTGCTTGGCCAGGTCCCAATAAGTATCGCCGGCAGCGACGGTATGGCTGGTCTCGGCCGGCTTCGCTTGCGCCGGCGTTGGTTGCGCCGGCTTGGCCGGTTCGGCAGCGGGAGCTGGGGTCGGTGTTGCCGGAGTGGTCTGGGCAGGCTTTGCCGGTTCCGCTGCGGGTGCAGCCCCTGCCGGAACGGCTGGCGGCGAGCCGGCAATGTCGCTGGAACCGGAAGGCAAAGCCGGCATCGCCGGTTCGCTGCTTGCCGGCGCAGCCCCGGCCGACTTCGCCGCCTCCGCTGCCGGGGCCTGGGTTGTGGCGGCAGGAGCGGTCTGCGCCGGCTTGGCGGGCGTGGCCGCCGCCGTGGTTGCCGCGATCTCGGTGATGCGGCCATCAAGCTTCGGCGTGTAGGGCCGGTGCGCGCCGAGATAATCGGCCACCACCTGCTCCAGGCCGGGGCCGTAGTCGTAGGCGTCCGTGGCCTTGTCGGCGAAGACCTTGTAGCCGTCGCCGCCCTGGCGGACATAGTTGTTGGTGGCGACCAGGTATTGCTTGTCCGGGTCGAGCGGCACCCAGGCGCCGTTCTCCATCACCTCGACGGATTTGACGCGGCCGGCATTGGGCGCGACCGACTTGTCGAAGGAATATTTGAGGCCGGCAACCTGCGGGAAGCGGCCGGCGCCGTCCTCGATCTGGCTGAGGCCGCTTTCGAGGCCAGCAACCAGGTCCTTGCCCGAGATCTTGAAGGTCGCCAGCGTGTTCTGGAACGGCAGCACCGTCAGCACCTCGCCCATGGTCACCGTGCCCTGGTCGATCGAGGCGCGCAGGCCGCCGCCGTTCGAGATGGCGATTTCGACACCCTGGCCCTTGGTGCGGTCGAGGATGGCGTCGGAAACGAGATTGCCCATCTCGCATTCGCGGGCGCGGCAATTGTCGCGGCTGCCGTCGATTGCCTTGGTGGTTTCGGCAACCTCCTTGTTCTTCAGCGCCTCGATCGGCGCGCCGAGTTCCTTGATGCGAGCAAGAACGGCGGGATCGGGCGTGATCGACTTGTCGAGATGGATCGGGGCGCCGCTGGCCTCCTTGACGACGCCGTTGTCGTCGAACACGACCTTGAACTCGCCCAGATATTTCGAATAGGACGCGGCCTGCACCACCGGCACCTTGGAGCCGTCGGGGTTGTCGACCATCGTCGGATACGGTCCCTCGGCCTTCGGATCGGTGTTCGACAGAAGCGTGTGGCTGTGGCCGCCCACCACCACGTCGATACCCGGGATCTTGGCGATGACGTCGCGCTCGCGCCGGTAGCCGATATGAGTGACCGCGATGATCTTGTTGATGCCTTGCGCCTTGAGCTTCTCGACTTCCGCCGTGATCGACTTGACGTCGTCCGCGATGGCGATGTTCGGGCCGGGCGAGGCGAGTTCCGGCGTGTCGTTGGTGACGGCGCCGATGATGCCGATTTTCTGTCCGCCAACTTCGACGACGATCGACGGCTTGATCTTGCCCGCGGCGCCGGACTTGTCGTTGGGTAGGACATTAGCGCTGATGATCGGGAATTTCGCCTTGTCGAGGAAGGGAACCAGCGCGCTCTCGCCATCGTCGAATTCGTGATTGCCGAGCGTCACGGCGTCGGGTTTGATCTGGTTGAGGAATTCCTCTTCCACGGCGCCCTTGTAGGTGGTGTAGAACAGCGATCCCTGGAAGCTGTCGCCCGCATTTAGCAGCAGCACGTTCTGCCCTTCGAGCTTCTTGCGCTCCTGGCCGATCGCGGTGATCAAGCGGCCGGCGCCGCCGATGCATTCGCCCTTGGTTTCCTCGTCGGCGGAACAGGTCGACTCGTATTTGTTGTTGCCTTCGATGCGGCTGTGCCAATCGTTGAAATGCAGGATGTTCAGCGTGTAGTCGGCAAAAGATACGCCTGAGGACAAGCCAAGCGTCGAGGCGGACAGGGCTAGAATGGCGGCAATCTTCTTCATCGTCGTCTCCCGGATAAGCTGACTTCGCAGGTGCTTAACGCCCTCGCTCGACTGGAAAATAACAGTCAGCTTCCGGTCATGTTCACATCGGGTACCGGCCGATGCAAGCGGAAATAGGGAGATGTTTGCCGGCATAAAAAAGGGACGGCGGCTTGCGCCGCCATCCCTTTAATTCGAGCCGATTACCGCCGTTCAGGAGCGCCGCGTGAAGACGAAATTCTTCCCGGTCGCGTCCGTGCAGTTCAGCTGGTTGATAGATACCAGCAGGCAATTGGTGTGGATCGGCGTCTGGCGAATTAGCGAGGTACCGGTGATTTCTACCGAAGTGGCGCCGGTCATCGTGTAGGTGCCTTCCGCAAATTTCTCGCCGGTCTGGGCGGCAACCGTCGTGTATTTCCCACCACCAAACGTGGAAACGGCTTGACCCGTGGCGTCGATCCAGGAGCCCTCGACTCCTTTGGGCGCCCCCGCCATCGACGATTGATCGGAAGGGCCGGTGGTGGTGCAGGCGGCAGCGGCCAGAAGGCTTGCCGCGGCGCCTGCCGAAAGCAGTTTGCGCGCAATGGTCATTTTGGAAATCCTCTCCTCAGTCCGCCGATACTCAATCGCCCGATTTCCGGGCGATTGCAAGGCGCACAGACATGCGGGCCGAAGCGCTATCGGACCAGAATGTTGCGGAACTGCCACGGGTCGTCCTTGTCCAGATCCTCCGGGAAGAGGCCGGGGCGGTTATCCAGCGGCGTCCAGTCGGTGTAGTGGCCCCTGACCGGCCCCAGATAAGGCAACTGCACTTCGAGGCAACGCCGGTAGTCCATCTCGTCCGCCTCGACGATGCCGGCCACGGGGTTCTCCAGCGCCCAGACCATGCCGGCAAGCACCGCAGAGGTGACCTGCATGCCGGTGGCGTTCTGGTAGGGGGCGAGCTTGCGTGCCTCGGCCAGCGACAGCTGCGAGCCGTACCAATAGGCATTCTTGGCGTGGCCGTAGAGCAGCACGCCGAGCTCGTCGATGCCGTCGACCAGCTCGTTCTCATCGAGCACGTGATGGACCGGCTGAGGCTTGCCGGCGGCGCCGAACATCTCGTCCAGCGACAACAAGGCATCATTGCAGGGGTGATACGCGTAGTGGCAGGTCGGGCGGTATTGAACCTTGCCCTTCTTCGAGCGCACGGTGAAGAAATCGGCGATCGAGATCGACTCGTTGTGTGTCACCAGCAGGCCGTATTGCGCGCCCGACGTCGGGCACCAGCTGCGCACGCGCGTGTTGGCGCCGGGCTGCTCTAGATAGATAGCCGCCTTGGAGCCGTTCTTGTGCTTCTTGCCGTTCTTCGGCATCCAGTTCTCATGCGTGCCCCAGCCGAGCTCGGCCGGCTGCAAGCCTTCCGAGATGAAGCCCTCGACCGACCAGGTGTTCCAGAACACGTCTATCGGCTTCGGCTTCTTGGTGCGCTGAGTGTCCCGCTCGGCGATATGGATGCCCTTGACGCCGGCCTTTTTCATCAGCTTGGCCCAGGCCTCGCGATCTTCCTGCGCGGGCTCTGAAAACTCGAGACCAAGGTCGGTGGCGAGGTTGACCAGCGCCTTTTTGACGAACCACGAAACCATGCCGGGATTGGCGCCGCAGGTGGAGATCGCCGTAGGGCCGCCCGGCTTGTCGTGCTTTTCCTTGATCATCGCCTCGCGCAGCGCGTAGTTGGTGCGGCTGGCACTGTCGGCCTCGGCGTCGAAATAGAAGCCGAGCCACGGCTCGACGACGGTATCGATATAGAGCACGCCGAGCTTGCGGCACAATTTCATCAGGTCCACCGAGCCGGTGTCGACCGACAGGTTGACGCAAAAGCCCTGGCCGCCGCCATTGGTCAGAAGCGGCGTGAGCAGCTTCTTGTAATTCTTCTCGGTCACCGCTTCCTGGACGAAGGTAATGCCACGCTCGTCGAGCAGCTTGCGGTCGGTGTCGCGCGGGTCAACGACCGTCATGCGCGACTTGTCGAACTTGAAATGGCGTTCGATCAGCGGCAGCGTTCCCCGTCCGATCGAGCCGAAGCCGATCATCACGACAGGGCCGGTGATTTCACCGTAAACGGGCCAGTTTTCATTCGCCATTTTTTCGCACACTCCTTCAAACACGCACAAACCGGGCGGTTTTCGCCCGGCGGCCAAGCGCTACACCACAGATCATTGTCATAAACCAGCGAAAAGCGCCAACCGCCGCCAGGCCGGCCTGGCGGCGTGGTTAAGCCGATCTGGCGATGTCGTTCAGCAAGGCAACCAGCCGGTCGCGGTCGGCGGTCATGCCCTTGTAGTCGAGCTGTTCCCGGTCGAGGACCAGGAGCTGCTCCGCGAACGACGCCGCCAGCGCCGCCCGGTCGGGATGGCGCGCGAGCACCTTGAGCGGATCGAGGTGAATGCGGATGGTGAACAGGATGTCGCGCGAGGCCGGCAACTTGCGAAGCGTCTGGCGCTCGACGCGAATGAAGGCATGCGCGTTAACGTCGCCGTCCGGGAAGCGGCTCGGGCGATTCGTGGCTCGGTCGATGCGCTCGACGTTGGAAAGCGGATGATAGAGCGCATCGCCAGCCTGGATCGACCAGTTGAAGCGCTCGACCGCCTGTCCCTGCAGGCCGTCGAACATGCGATTGATAAGCTCGGCCGGCCGCGTGCCGGGTCCGAAGCCAGGCACCGGCTCGTGGATCTCCTGCAGCGGCCTGCCGAATTTTTCCTGAAGCGACCAGGACGAAGGAAAGCAGAGCGAGCCGGCCGCGAGCCGCCAGCCGCGCCCGTCGCGTCGCATCAGGATCAGGTCTTCCTGAACGAGCAGCGAAGCTTTTGCGAGCGGCGCCTCGCGCAGGGCGGGAGGCAGCCGGTCGATTGCCCCCTCGAAACCGACTGGCTCGGCGCCGTTCCGGCGATGCGTGCCGGGATGCGCGGCTTCGAGATGCGCGACGAGCAGGTCCAGCACCTCGCGTTGAGCTTCGCGGGTGCCGTCCTCCTCGACAAAGACCTTGTGCGGGATTTCCGTGTAAAGCCGTTGCTTTTCGGCAAGGTATGGCAGCAGGAATTCATCGACCTCGATCCAACGTTCGAATTCGAGCGGCTTCAGCCCGATGGTGAAGGGCTTCGAAGACCCGTCATAGGGCGTATGGGTCGGCTGTCGAATGGTCATGCGTTTCCTCAAAACAGAATAGGCCGACGGTTCCAAAGCGATTTGTATTACGCAATTCCGGACAAAAACCGCTGCGCACCTTTCCTGGAATTGCCGCGATGTCAGCCAAGCCGCGCCGGGATCAGCCCGCGCAGCGAGTTGCCGACGAAGATCGCCTTGGCCGCCTTCAGATCGTCGAAGCTGTAGATCGCTTCAACGGCGCGGCCTTCGTCCAGCAGCTCGCCGCGCAATATTCCAGGCAGCAGGCCGCAGTCGAGGCGGGGGGTGGCGAGCAGGCCGTCGCCGAAGTCGGCGAAGACGTTGGTGATCGTGCCCTCGCAGAGCTCGCCGCGCTCGTTGGCGAGCAGCACCTCGTCGGCGCGGGTGGCGAGATATTCCGCGCGCGCATGCTGGTAGGTCTCCCGCCGGTTTGTCTTGTGGCGCAACAGCATGTTGCCGGAATCGAGACGGATTCGCGCCAACTGCAAGCGCCAAACCTTGTCCGCCGGCAGCGGTTCGTAGGCTTGGGCTGCCGCCGCCGCTTCGCCATTGCTCTGCAAAGCAAGGCGCACGCGCAGGGCGAGCCCGCGTCCGCCGACGGCGCCGGAAAGCGCCTGCCCGATCCGCTCGGGATCGCAGGCGAAGCCCAGTTCGGCGGCTGACGCATAAAGCCTCGCAAGGTGGCGCTCGAGGCGCAGGAAGCCTGATCCCGGCTCCCAGCGCATGGTCTCGATCAGCTCGAAGCCGGCACCGTTCCCGTTGCGAAGCGCGCTTTCAACAGACACTCCCGATACTCCTCCTCGGCAGTCGAATCGAAAACGACGCCGCCGCCGACATTGTAGACGGCCTCGCCGTCGGCAAAGAGCGAGATGGTGCGGATCGCCACCGAAAACCGCATCCTGCCGCCCGGCGCGATCCAGCCGATGGCCCCGCAATAGACGTCGCGCGGTGCGTCTTCCAGCTCGTGCAGGATCTCCATGGCGCGGATTTTCGGCGCGCCGGTGATCGAGCCGCAGGGGAAGAGCGCGGCGAAGATCCGACGGATACCGATGTCGGGCAGAAGCCTTGCCCGCACGCGGCTCACCATCTGGTGCACGGTTGGATAAGTCTCGATGCGAAACAGCTCGGGCACGTCCAGCGTGCCGACCTCGCTGATCAGCGAGATGTCGTTGCGCAGCAGGTCGACGATCATCCGGTTCTCGGCCTGGTTCTTCTCGTCGTTGCGCAGGAAAGCCTTGAGCCGCTCGTCTTCGGCCTTGGTCGCGCCGCGCGGCGCGGTGCCCTTCATCGGGTGCGTCTCGATCATGCCGTCGGCATCGACCTCGAAGAACAATTCGGGCGAGCGCGACAACACGATCGGATCGCCGAGCGAGACCAGCGCACCGTATTTCACCGGCTGGCGTTCGGTCAGCGCGTCGAACGCGGCGAGCGGATCGCCGGACCATTGCGCACGGACCGGGAAGGTGAGGTTGCCCTGGTAGCAATCGCCCTTGCGGATGTGGTTGTGAAGGCGCGCGAAACGACGGGCATAGTCCTCGGCGGACCATGTTGCCCTTGCATCGAAGATCGGTCCGTTGCTGGCGGACGACGGCACCTGCGGCACCGTTTGTTCGACCGGCGCATCGAAGGCGCCAATGCAGATCAGCGGCGCGCGCCGACCTTCGGGCAGCAGCGGCACCAGTTTCGGCTCAAGCAGGTAGCCGGCTTCGTAGGAGAAGTAGCCGGCCAGCCATTTGCCCGAGTCCGAGGCGGCCTGCGCCCTCGCAAGCGCGGGCAGGAATTCATCCGCCTCATGCGCGACGAACACCTCATGCGGCCGGTCGAAGACCAGCTGACGGGCGGTCGCGTCGTTGCGGAAAATGGCTGCGGGCAGGGACATGAGCCTCGGATGCGGACAATTAAGTCCACCGCTCTATATGGGGGCTCGGCGAGGCGCAATCGAGGGAGCGGCGTCTGGCGGCGCAAAGCTGGTTGTGCCCAAAACCTAAGACGGCGCCCGCGAGGACGCCGCCTTTTCCGCCAACAAGTTGGTTGCTCAGGTGTTGCTTGCGGTTCCCGCGGTCGGGAAGCGGCGAGCGAATTCCGCCTCATCGCCGGCGGCCAGCAATTTCGCCTGCTCGATCCATTTTTCACGCGCGACGCGGCCGTCGAAATTGAGCACCTCCTCGATGCGCTTGACGTCGGCGGCGGTCCAGGCGGCGATCTGCGCGTAGCTGGTGACGCCCTGGCCTTTGAGCAGTTTTTCATTGACCGGGCCGATGCCGATGAGGCGGCGCAGATTGTCGGCCTTGCCGGTCGCGACCCGCGGTGCGGAGGCCTTCTTTGCCGCGGGCGCTGCCGCTTTCTTGGGGGCGGCGGCCTTGGCTACCGGCTTCGAAGCTGCCGCGGTCTTCGTTGCGGCCGGCTTCTTTGCAGGGGCCGACTTCGCGGACGCGGCCTTGGCCGTCGCCGATTTCGCCGCCGGCGTCGACATCGCTGTCGCCGGCGCCGGCGTGGCCGCCTTGTCGGCGCCAGCCTTGGCCGCCGGCGCGTCACGCAGGCGGCTTTCGAGATCGGCGCGGGCACGGCCGCAGGCATCGAGCTCGCCCTTCAACCGATCGCCATCGGCGCGCAACTTGTCGCGCTCGCTTCGCGAGCGATCGAGGTCGCCACGCAGGCTGTCGAGCTCAGCGCGCAGGCGGCCCCAGATGAACCAGCCAACCAGGATACCCACAACGAACGCCAGAAGCATGTAGAAGAAAGTGCTCATTCCCCTCTCCAGTCCGATCTGCCGGCCGAGGCCCGTAAAGGCGAGCTTGCCGCAGCGATCGTCAAAGGTTCCGTGTCGGCGGAACCGCCGGCTTCAAACGAGCCATCGGCGTTCGGCCTTTTCCGGTCCGACGGCCATCATCGCATTCGCCGCAGCGCCGCGTTCAGCCATCTCTGGCCTGCGCGATGCGTCCGGCTGAGCTTGAGGCCGGACGCTATCACATGGCTTGTCGAAAGCTAGTTGAAAAATGCGCCGGAGAGTTATTCAAGAACAGGTATTTAGAGCAAGAATAGATACTTGCTAACATGCATTCCGGCTAAACTATTGAGGCCGATGCGTGCTCGCTAATCGCCTTCATTTGTCGAGCGCTTCCAACTCATCGATCAGCGAACCGATCACGCCAAGGCCGATCTGCCAGAAAGCGGGATCGGTGGCGTCGAGGCCGAAGGGAGCCAGAAGTTCGGAGTGATGTTTCGTGCCGCCGGCGCGAAGCATCTCGAAATACTTCTCCTGAAACCCGCGCTCGGCATTCTGGTAGACGGCGTAGAGCGAGTTCACCAGGCAGTCGCCGAAGGCATAGGCGTAGACGTAGAAAGGCGAGTGGATGAAGTGCGGGATATAGGTCCAGAAGACTTCGTAGCCCTCGCGCAGCTTGATCGCCGGCCCCAGGCTCTCGGCCTGCACCTCAAGCCAGAATTCGCCGAGCCTGTCCGAAGTCAGCTCGCCGTTCTTGCGCTCGGCATGCACCTTGCGCTCGAACTCGTAGAAAGCGATCTGGCGCACGACCGTGTTGATCATGTCCTCGACCTTCTGTGCCAGCATGGCCTTGCGCTCGCGCTTGTCGCTGGTCTGCTCGAGCAGCGAGCGGAAGGTCAGCATCTCGCCGAAGACGGAGGCGGTTTCGGCCAGCGTCAGCGGCGTCGAGGCCATCAGCGCCCCCTGGCCGGCGGCCAGCACCTGGTGCACGCCATGGCCGAGCTCATGCGCCAGCGTCATCACATCGCGCGGCTTGCCCATGTAATTGAGCAGCACGTAAGGATGTGCCGACGGTACCGTGGGATGAGCGAAGGCGCCGGGCGATTTGCCCGGCCGCACCGGCGCGTCGATCCATCTGCGATCGAAAAAGCCGCGCGCGATTTCTGCCATGTCCGGCGAGAAGCGCTGATAGGCGGAGAGCACGGTGTCCCTGGCGTCATCCCAGCGGATCACCGCTTGCGGCGTCTCCGGCAGCGGGGCGTTGCGGTCCCAGTGGTTCATCACCTCCATGCCGAGCCAGCGCGCCTTCATTGCGTAGTAGCGGTGCGACAGCCGCGGATAGGCCTCGCGCACCGCCGCCGCCAGCGCGTCGACCACGTCGCGCTCGACGCGGTTGGCGAGGTGGCGCGAGTCGGCAATATCCTGGAAGCCGCGCCAGCGGTCGGAGATTTCCTTGTCCTTGGCCAGCGTGTTGGTGATGAGCGTGAAGGTGCGCAGGTTCTTGCGGAAGGTCGCGGCGAGCGCTTCGGAGGCGCGGCGGCGCGTTTCGCCGTTGGCGTCCTGCAGACGGTTGAGCGCCGGCTCAAGCGTCAGCTCCTCGCCGTCGACGTCGAAGCGCAGATCGGTCATCGTCTCGTCGAACAGACGGTTCCAGGCGCCGCGCCCGGTGACCGACTTTTCGTGGAACAATTGTTCGACGCGGTCCTCGAGCTGGTAGGGTTTGTCCTTCCTGAGATCCAGCACCCACGGCCGGTAGTGGCCGAAGGCCTTGTCGGCGGCAAGCGCGCTTTCGATCGCCGCATCGTCGATCAGGTTGAGTTCGAGCGCGAAGAACAGAAGATGCGCGCTCGCATCGGTCATCTTTTCCTGGACGTCGCCATAGAGCTTGGCGCGCTGCGGATCGGCGGTGTTGCCGGCATAGACGAGGCCGGCGTACGAGACGATGCGGCCGATCAATTCCTCAAGCGCCTCATAGGCTTTCAGCGCCTCGCCCAACCGGCCAGCGCCGCCGCGCCCGGCTTCCGCGGCCAGAGTGCCTTTCCAGCGGGTTTCGAAGGCGACGGCGTCGCTGGCCGCCTTGGCGATGTCGCGCTTCAACTCGGGCGCTTCCATGCCGGAATAGAGATCGGCGAGATTCCACTCCGGCAGATCGCCAAGCTCGGCCGCGCCCTGTCCGGACGCCGTCGCTGCAGGCCGCTGACCAAACATCATGCGCATCGGCAATACCTTCTTTGAATCAGAGGCCAAATCTGAGGGAAAAAAGAAGCCGGTCAAATCCTAAGGAATTCGTTCACCGGGTTTTTTGAAACCTTATTTAGAACCCTGTGCCAAGATGATCCATGGGGAATTCCGAGGCGGGCAGCCAAAATAGTCATGACAGGTTCCATACTCATAGTCGATGACGATCCGGTGCAGCGCAGGCTGGTTGAGGCCGCGTTGACCAAGTTCGGCCACACCGCCATCGTCACGGATAGCGGTGACGCCGGCCTCGCCGTGCTCGATGGGCCAAATGCCCGAGACGTCTCCGTCGTCATCCTCGACCTTGTCATGCCCGGCCTCGACGGCATCGGCGTGCTGAAGGCGATGCGCGAGCGCGCCATCAACATCCCCGTCATCGTGCAAACCGCGCAAGGCGGTATCGAAACCGTCGTTTCGGCGATGCGGCACGGCGCGTTCGACTTCGTCGTCAAGCCCGCATCGCCCGACAGGCTGCAGACCGCGATCTCCAACGCGCTCAAGGTGGAAGCGGTCGAGGATGAGATGAAACGGGTGTCGCGGCGACGCAGCGGCGGCCACCTTACCTTCAAGGACATGATCACCCGCAGCCAGGCAATGGACCGGGTGATACGCCTCGGGCAGAAGGCGGCGGCCTCCAACATCCCGATCCTGATCGAGGGCGAGTCCGGTGTCGGCAAGGAACTGGTGGCGCGCGCCATCCAGGGCAGCGGCGATCGGCGCTCCAAGCCGTTCGTTACCGTCAACTGCGGCGCCATCCCGGACAATCTCGTCGAATCGATCCTGTTCGGTCACGAGAAGGGCTCCTTCACCGGAGCCACCGACAAGCACACCGGCAAATTCGTCGAGGCGAACTCCGGCACCCTGTTCCTCGACGAGATCGGCGACCTGCCGCTCGACGTCCAGGTCAAGCTGCTGCGCGCCGTGCAGGAGGGCGAGGTCGATCCGGTTGGCGGCCGCTCGACCGTCAAGGTCGATATCCGGCTTATCTCGGCCACGCACCGCAACCTCCTGCAGCAGGTCAAGGACGGTAAGTTCCGCGAGGACCTATTCTACCGGCTCAACGTATACCCGATCTTCGTGCCGCCTTTGCGCGACCGCCGCGACGATATTCCGTACCTGGTCCGGCATTTCATGGAAAAGGTCGCTCCGACCGATCCGCGCCGCCGTCTTGCCGGTATATCGGCGTCGGCGCTTGCGATGCTGCAGGCCTATGACTGGCCGGGCAACATCCGCCAGCTGGAGAACGCGGTTTTCCGGGCTTCGGTGCTGGCCGAGGGCGATGTGCTCACCGAGGAGGAATTCCCCCAGATCCGGGCGCAGGTGGAAGGCACCGTAAATCTCGAAACGGACCCTCCATCCGCGGTGGCCGAAACGGCCGTGGACGCGTTCGCCCAAGTCGACGAGCCCGCTGCTGAGGCAACGGGGTCCGCCTTGTCCGACAGCGCGACGCCGGCCATGCTGCGGCCGCGTTTCGGAACGCTTCGGGCGCTCGACGAGCGCGGCAATGTGCGGGCGCTGGCCGACGTCGAACTCGAGATGATCAAGCTCGCGATCGACCACTATAACGGCCAGATGAGCGAGGTCGCCCGCCGGCTGGGCATCGGCCGCTCGACGCTCTACCGCAAGTTGAAGGAATATGGCATTGATCCTGAAGCTGGCCGCGTCGACCGGCTTGCCTCGTGACTAGCAAGCCCCAAACCAGCTTGCTCGCTTAAAATCCGAGTCAAATTGTCGCTTTTGACGTGAAAACCCAAGGTTTTCAGCGGTTACGGTTGCCCAGGATCACGCATTAACGCTAACGGTAACAGATCGTGTTCTGGCCGAGACCGGATTCATGATCTAAACCAGCAGTTTACCACGAAATGTTGTGCATCATTTTTGACGGGATATCGCCACGGTGTTACCGCATTTCGACTTCAATAAACGATGATTAACCATTAGGATCGATATTCGGATGTGAAAACGACGCATCCGTTTGGTCAAATCCGGAGACAAACGGCAGCCTGCAAGGCCATTTGATTTGAACGAAGTCGAACGACACAAAAACGGGCGGCATTTCCATATGAGCGTCTGGCCGAGGTGGCTGACGTTCGTGATTTTGGCCGTCGGGTTTCTGTCCGCGGCAACGTCGGGCGCCCGGGCCGAGGTTCGTACGCTCAAGCTTTATCATCTGCACACGCACGAGAAGGCCGAGATCGTCTACAAGCGCAATGGCCGCTACGATCCGGAAGGCCTGCGCAAGATCAACATCATCCTGCGCGACTGGCGCCGCAACGAGCCGACCAAGATGGACCCGCGGCTGCTCGACCTCGTCTGGGAAGCCTATCGCGAAAGTGGCGCGACCGACTACATCCAGGTCGTCTGCGGCTATCGCTCGCCCTCGACCAACGCGATGCTGCGTTCGCGCAGCCGTGGTGTCGCCGAGAAAAGCCAGCACATGCTCGGCAAGGCAATGGATTTCTACATCCCCGGCGTGCCGCTGAAGAAGCTGCGCAACATCGGCCTCAAGATGCAGGGCGGTGGCGTCGGCTATTACCCGACCTCCGGTTCGCCTTTCGTCCATATGGATGTCGGCAATGTGCGCCACTGGCCGGGCATCAGCCGACAGGAACTGGTCAGCCTGTTCCCCAATGGCAAGACGCTGCATGTCCCGAGCGACGGCCGCCCGCTGCCTGGCTATGAACAGGCATTGGCCGCCTACAAGGCACGTGCCGGCTCCGGCACCCCGAATATCGAACTGGCCAGTGCCGCCGGCTCGACCAAGCGGTCCGGTGGCCTGCTTGCCGCCTGGTTTGGCGGCGGCGCCGACGAGGCCGATGACGCCGCCGATGAGGGCGCTCCGGCGCCTCAGCCCAAGGCCGTGAAGCAGGTGCAGGTCGCCTCGGCTCGCAGCAACAACCAGCCGGGCATCGCAATCGTTGCGCCGCAGGATGCAAAGCGCGCCAACATCCCGCAGATCGGGGATGACAGCGCCGACGATTCGCAGCCGCAGCAGGATACGCCGGAAACGATCATCGCCGCGCTGCCGCCCAAGGAAATCCCGCTGCCCGACTTCGCGCCGCGTCCGAAGGCCGATGTCGGCCAGCAGATGCCGCAGAACGTGCCGTTCGCCGTGGCGGACGCGTCGGCGACGACGGAGCAGGCGGTTTCGACTGCCCAGGCGCCCGCGCCGGACAAGGTGCCGTTCGGCACTGCCAGCGCAGCAGAGGCAGCGAGCGCCGATCCGGCGCAGGTCGCAGTCAACAACATTCCGCTGCCGACCCGGCGGCCTGACCGCTCGACGCCGGCCGAACTGGCGCCGAAGGACAAGAACGTGCTTCTGGCGCTGGCCGAAACCGCTTCGCAGGACAAGAGCGCGACCGACGCGTTCGCCGTACTGCCGACCGCTCGGCCGCAGCCTGGCAAGCAGGATGAGGTGAAGGCTGTTCTCGAACAGGCCAATGCGACCGTCGAGGCCGGTGGCGCAGGCGCCGAGTACCAGCTTGCATCGCTGACGGAACCGGAACCGCGCTCGGCGTTCAACGATCCGTCAGGGGTGGATGCGGCCTCGCCGCGCCAGGCCATCGCCGCCCTCCCGGCCGGCAGCGATCCCGCGCAAGCGATCGGCGCCGGCGTGAAGACGACGCGCAAGGAGGCGAGGGCGTCTGCTCACGACCTGAAACCAGGCCCGAAGGCCATGGTGGTGGCGGCGCCGCCGCAAGCCGCGCGCTGGGCGCTGGGCGCTGGCGTGAACATTGCCTCGGTTTCCGACCCGACGACGGCGCCGCGCTACGCCTACAACATCGTGCATACACCGCCGAGCGAAGTGTACACGGCCGGCTTCCAGGCGGATGACGAGGTGCCGGATGCAAGCCGTTTCACCGGCAATGCGGTGAAGTTCCTCTCGGTCGCGCGCTTCCAAACGAAGTAGGCGAAGCAGTCCGGCCGCCGCGAAGCCGCGTTGGCCAACAGCGCGGCTTTTGTTTTGGCTATGGCATCACGAGGCCACGCATATTCCCGCTTCGTCTAATGGTAGGACAGCGCCCTTTGAAGGCGTGAATCGTGGTTCGAATCCATGAGCGGGAACCAGCCGGCGGTCGGCGCAAGCCGGCCGGGGTTTTTGATGTTCAGTCGACTTCCAGCGTAGCCGCCTCGCCCTTGGCAAGAAGCCGCGCGGCGTCGCGCGCCGGAGGCAGTCCGAACTGGCGCGCATATTCGCGGCTGAATTGGGAAGCGCTTTCGTAGCCGACGGTGAAGGCGACATGCGCGGCGTTACCCGGTTGCGCGATCAGCAGATGGCGCGCCTCGAGCAGGCGGAGCTGCTTCTGATACTGGATCGGGCTCATGGCCGTCGCTGCCTTGAAGTGGCGATGAAACGCGGCGTTGCTCATATGCGACAGCGCGGCCAGATCCGTCACATCGATCGGCTCGTTGTAATGCGCCCGGATCCACGCCGTGGCGCGGCGGATCCGCGACAGGCGCCCGTCGGCGTGTGCAAGCTGACGCAGCTTCCCGCCTTGCGGGCCTTGCAACAGCCGGAACGCGATCTCCCGTTCGAGCATGGGCGCGAGCACCGGAATTTCGCCCGGCCGGTCAAGCAAGTGCAGCATCCGGCGCCAGGCGTCGAGCAGTTCGTCATCGGCGGGATTGGTGACGAAGCTGTCGCCGCCGACAGCCGACTTGTGATCGATAAGCAGGCCGGCGATCAACTCGATATCGAGGGCGAAGGCGAGGGCCATGTAAGGCCGGGCGCCGCTGGCCTCGATCAACTGGCTGGTCGCGGGCGTCTCCACCGCGTAGACGAAATAGCTGCCGGCGCTGTAGGCAAGCGTGCGGTCGCCGATCAGCACCGTTTTGGTTCCTTGCAGCACGAACAGCACGGTCGGCTGGCAAAGCTCTGGCAGCGGTGGACTCGGGACCTCGCTGCGCCCGATCGTGACGCGCGGAATAGCAGTTTTTGTGCGGCGCCCAAGCGCATGGCGGCCGGCGATCGCGATCAATTCCCGCAGCACTTCATTCATCCTTCCAGCATTGCTGATCCACGATGGTCTCGCAACCAAGGTGACGCGGAGAAGTGCTCACAGTAGCGCGAAGACGCACACCTGACGCGAAGACGCGCACCCAGGTGACGCGAAGACGCGCACCCAGGTGACGCGAAGACGCGCACCCAGGTGACGCGAAGACGCGCACCCAGGTGACGCGAAGACGCGCACCCAACTGAGAGGATTAGGCAAGAGCGTGAGAGCTTTCGGCGCGCCAAGCGGACCGGCTAACGCCATGTCTAGACCGCCGAAAGGGAGACACGGATATGACGACGCAAAAGAACGCACTGGTGACCGGCGCCAACAAGGGCATCGGCCTCGAGACCGCTCGGCGGCTGGCGGCACTGGGTTTCAAAGTCTGGCTTGGCGCCCGGGACGCCGAGCGCGGCGGAGCCGCGGCGGAAGCGCTGCGCGGCGAGGGGCTCGACGTCGAGTGGCTTGCGCTCGACGTCGCCAGCGACGGCAGCGTGGCGACGGCCGCCAAAACGGTCGCAGCGCGGGCGCCCCGACTGGATGTGCTGGTCAACAACGCCGGCATCGCTCCCGGCTATGTCGACGCGCTCGGTCCGGACGGCCGCTACGAAAGGCTGCCGAGCCAGGAAGATGTCGCGGATATGAAAGCCACCTATGACGTCAACGTCTTCGGTCCGGTGCGGGTCACGCAAGCGTTCCTGCCGCTACTCCTGGCATCGACCGCTGCCCGCATCGTCATGGTAAGCAGCTATCTCGGATCGCTGGCACGCGCGGCCGGCAACAGCCAGTCGCCGAATGTCATGGGCTACGGCAGTTCGAAGACCGCGCTCAACGCCGTAACACTGGCCTTCGCGCGGGAGCTTGCGTCGCGCGGCATCATGGTCAATGCAGCCGCTCCCGGTTACACCGCGACGGACCTCAATGCACACAGAGGCGGCCGCACGGTGCAGCAGGCGGCCGGGATCATCGTGCGCCTGGCGACACTGGAGGCCGGCGGACCGACCGGCGGCTACTTCGATGAGAACGGCCCGTTGCCCTGGTGAGCATGGACGCAATTCCGGGACGGAAAACCGGCGTCCACTTTCCTGGAATTGCTTCAGGCGAGCTTGCTTGCCTCGCGCGCGAGCGCTTCGATCTCATCCCACTTGCCGGCCTTGACGAGATCGTCGGGCGCGACCCACGAGCCGCCGACGCAGATGACGTTGGGCAGGCCGAGATAGTCTGCGGCATTCTTCGCCGTGATGCCGCCGGTCGGGCAGAACTTCACGTCGGCAAGCGGCGAGGCGAAGGCCTTCAGCGAGGCGATGCCGCCCGACTGCTCGGCCGGGAAGAATTTCAGGAAGCGCAGGCCGGCCTCGCGCGCCGCCATGATCTCGCCGGGCGTGATGGCTCCGGGCAGCAGCGGCACCGGGCTTCCCTTGGCGGCGTCGAGAAGCTGGTTGGTGATGCCAGGGCTGACGATGAACTTCGAACCCGCAGCGGCGGCTTCATCGAATTGCCTGGCATCGAGAATGGTGCCGGCACCGACGACCGCTTGCTCGACCTCGCCCACAACGCGGCGGATCGCTTCCAGCGCGTCGGCCGTGCGCAGCGTGATCTCGATGGCCCTGAGACCGCCGCGCGACAGCGCACGGGCAAGCGGCACGGCATCGGCAACATTGGCGATCTTGAGCACCGGGATGACCGGTTGACCGTTGAGGAGCGACAGGAGCTTTTCGGTCTTGCTGGTCATTTGCGGGTCTCCATTTCAATCGATTTCAACCGATTAGCAGAAGGGGTATGCCGAGTCCACGAAAGCAGGCATGTCGCGATGCCGCGCAGCCGCCGCAGCACCGGCCGTGGGAATTCCCAGCCTTGAAACCGCATTCACCACGGTCTAGTGGCATGGACATGACGACACCCAAGGAAATCCAGCCGGTTCGCGTCGCCGCGCTCTACAAGTTTGCGCGGCTCGACGGCTACGCAGCCCTGCGCGCGCCGCTCGCCGCCTTCTGCTGCGGGCGCGGCATCAAGGGCACGCTGCTTCTGGCACATGAAGGCATCAACGGCACCGTCGCCGGCAGCGAGGAAGCGATCGCCAGGCTCATGGATCATCTCCAGGCCATCGAAGGCCTTGCCGGGCTGGAAGTCAAATACAGCAGCGCCGCCGATATGCCGTTCCACCGCATGAAGGTGCGGCTGAAGCGCGAGATCGTGACCATGGGCGTCGAGGACATCGATCCGGCGGCCAGCGCCGGCACCTATGTCGCGTCGGCCGACTGGAACGCGCTGATCTCGGATGCCGACACCGTCGTCATCGACACGCGCAACGCCTACGAAGTCTCGCTCGGCACCTTCGAGGGCGCGGTCGATCCCAAGACCACCAGCTTCCGCGAATTCCCGGCCTGGGTCGAGCAGCACCGGGAGGAGCTCGAAGGCCGCAAGGTGGCGATGTTCTGCACCGGCGGCATTCGCTGCGAGAAGGCGACGGCCTATGTGAAGTCGCTCGGGCTCAGGGATGTCTTCCATCTCAAGGGCGGCATCCTGAAATATCTTGAGGAAGTGCCGGCCGAGGAGAGTCTGTGGCAAGGCGAATGTTTCGTGTTCGACGAGCGGGTGTCCGTCTCGCATGGACTGGCCGAGGGGGAAGCGGAACTCTGCCGCGCCTGCCGGCACCCGCTGACGGTCGAGGACCGGCTGTCGCCGAGATTCACTGCCGGCGTCTCATGTCCGCATTGTTTTGAAACGCGCTCCGACGAGGACCGCGCCCGCTACGCCGAGCGCCACCGCCAGGTGGAATTGGCGCAAAGACGTGGCGGTCGCCGTCATATTGGCAGCTAAACGCCACGGAATAGCGGTCGGTCGGCCAGAGCCATGTTGCGACGCCTGACGGGGGCGACCTCGCTGGTCATGCAGCAGTCAGGTAGTCTTTTCGACCTCAGCGGCAAGTCGCCACTGACCAGGGCGGGCGCCACCGCGCGTCTCAATGTCCGTCGTCATTGTAATGTCAAAGCGCGGGGCCTACCTCTTGCCGGTCCGAAACTTGCCCGGTCGCATTCCGACGGGCCAATCTGGAGGCATTGATGCTCGACCCCAAGAGGCTGCTTGACGACCTTCTCGGCTCGCAAATCCCCGGGACCGGCTCGACTGTCCGTGACAAGGCGGGGCAGGCGGTGCAGATGGCGAAGGACAATCCGCTTGCCGCCGGCGCGCTGGCGGCCGTGCTGCTCGGCACCGGTACCGGCCGGCAGGTGACGGGCGCGGCGATCAAGCTCGGCGGCCTGGCGGCGATCGGCGGCCTCGCCTACAAGGCCTATCAGAACTACAAGGCCGGCAAGGAGCCGGCGCCGGCGCCGGCCGCAAGCGAGCCGGAACTGTTGCCACCACCGGCCGACACGGCCTTCCACCCTTCGCAGGCGCCGCAAGGCGAGGCCGAGTTCACGCTGACGCTGGTCAGGGCAATGATCTCAGCGGCGAAGGCCGACGGCCATGTCGACGACGAGGAGCGCAAGAAGATCGCCGACAAGCTCAAGCTCGCCGGCATCGGGGCGGAGGCGGAAAAATTCCTGCTTGCCGAGCTCGAAAGCCCGCTCGATCTCGACACGCTGATCGCCGGCGCCAAGACCGATGCGCAGAAGCTCGAGCTCTACACCGCCTCGCGGCTGACCATCGATCCCGACACGCGCACCGAGCGCGGTTATCTCGATCTGCTTGCGGGGCGGCTCGGGCTGCCGGACGCCCTGGTCGACCATGTCGAGGCGACGGTGTCGGCGGCAAAGGTGCCGGCTGGCAGCGCGCCGAGTTCGCCCTGGTAAGCAAGAGGGTAGCTGCCGGCAAAGCAACAGGGTTAGCGGGCGCGGTTGGGCTTTAATATCTCGTTAGCCCTCCAAGCGCATCATTCCAATCAGTCGGACCGGCTTTTCCTCCTCCCAAGCGCGGTTCAGATCGGGGCGGTCGCTAATGGCCGCCCTTTTTGTTGGCCCCTTCTTCATCGCCAGCAGCGGCTTGCCATAATCCCTGTCATTTGCGATGCCACGTCTTTCCATCCATGACCGAGAGGACGGCGATGACAGCCATAGCAGAAAAGACCGCCATCGTTACCGGCGCCGGCACCGGCATTGGCAAGAGCGTGGCCACGGCACTGCTCAAGGCAGGTTGGAACACGGTGTTTTGCGGCCGCCGCAAGAAGCTGCTGGAAGAGGCGATTGCCGAGGCGGGCAAGACGCAAGCCAAGGCATTGGCCGTCGCCTGCGACATCAGCAAGGCCGCGGAAGTCGATGACATGTTCGAGACCGTGCTCGAGGCCTTCGGTCGCGTCGACCTCCTCTTCAACAATGCCGGCATGGGTTACAAGTCGACCCTGATCGACGAGATTCCGGTCGAGGTTTGGAACGACGTCGTCGGCGTCAACCTCACCGGCTCGTTCCTGTGCGCCCGCGCAGCCTTCGGCGCCATGCGCCGGCAGAAGCCGATGGGCGGTCGCATCATCAACAACGGCTCGGTGTCGGCCTATGCGCCACGGCCGGGCTCCGTGCCCTATACGGCGACCAAGCATGCGATCACCGGGCTCACCAAGACGCTGGCGCTCGACGGCCGGCCCTTCGACATCGCCTGCGGCCAGATCGACATCGGCAACGCGCTGACCGAGATGGCGCAGCCGATGACGGTGGGCGTGCCGCAGGCCAACGGCTCGATCGCCGCCGAGGCGGTGATGGATGTGCAACGCGTCGCCGACGCGGTGCTGCATATGGCGAGCCTGCCGCTCGACGCCAACGTGCTGTTCATGACCGTGATGGCGACAAAGATGCCGTTTGTCGGGCGCGGGTGAGCCTTACTTCTTCAAGAACGCCTCGATGCGTTCCAGCGCGCGCAAAATGTTCTCCTCGGAATTGGCATAGGAGAGCCTGATATAGCCTTCGCCGAGCACGCCGAAGTCGGGACCGCCGATCAGCGCCACGCCGGCATCCTCTAACAGCGCCGACGCAAGCTTCTTTGCCTTCCAGCCGGTCTTCGACACGTTGGGAAAGGCATAGAAGGCGCCTTTCGGCGTGATGCAGGAAATACCGGGGAGCGCGTTCAGGCCCTCGACCACGATCTTGCGGCGGTTGTCGAAGGCGCGCATCATCTTCTCGACGTCGTCCTGCGGGCCGTCGATCGCCGCGATGCCGGCAAACTGGCTCGGCGCGTTGACGCAGGACCAGCAGTTCACCGCCAGCTTGCGCACCTTGTCGTAAAGATGGGCGCTCTTCTCGCCATTCGGCCAGATCGACCAGCCCATGCGCCAGCCGGTCATCGCCCAGGTCTTAGACCAGCCGTTGAGCACGATCAGCCGGTCGCGGATTTCGGGGAAATTGAGCAGCGAGCAGTGGGTCTCGCCATCATAGGTCATGACGTCGTAGATCTCGTCGGACATGATGGCGACCTGGGGGTGTTTCTCCAGGCCTTTGACCAGCTTCTCGATCTCGGCGCGCGGGGTCACGCCGCCGGTCGGGTTGGCGGGCGAGTTCAGGATCAGCAGCCTCGTCTTCGGCGTGATAAGCGCCAGCGTCTCATCGGCCGAGAAGGCAAAGCCGTTCTCCTCGCGGATCGGCACCGGCATGGGCGCGGCACCGGTGAACTCGATCATCGAGCGATAGATCGGAAAGCCTGGATCCGGATAAAGGATCTCCGTCCCCGCTTCGCCGAACATCAGGATCGCGGCGAACATCGTCGGCTTGCCGCCCGGCAGGATCATGACATTCTCGGGCGACACCTCGACGCCGGTGGTGGTCAGCGTGCGGCGCACGACCGCCTCGCGGGTGGCAAGCAGACCGTTGGCCGGCGTGTAGCCATGATGGCCGTCGCGGAGCGCCTTGATCGCTGTCTCGACGATGTGCTGCGGCGTCTTGAAGTCAGGCTGGCCGATGCCGAGATTGACGATATCGCGGCCCTGATGGGCAAGCGCGGTCGCCCTCGCCAGCACCGCGAAGGCATTTTCCTCGCCGAGACGGTCGAAGGCCGCGATCGTGTGGAGCATTTTTCCCGTCCCTGTGGTTCTTTCTGTGAGCGAGCGTTTTTGTGAGCGTCCGTCAGGAAATGTCAAACGGATTGGAGCTCCCGGTGGCAGAAAATATTGGGGCGTCGGAAAATCTCAAAAATTGGCAGCCTCGGCCACGGCCGGAACGCAAGGCGATCGAGGGACGCACCGTCAGGCTCGAGCCGCTGAGCGCGGCAAACCATGGCGACGGCCTCTACGAAGCCTCGTCGGTTTCCGACGCCGGCGGACGTTTCGCCTGGCTGCCCGACTATCCGCCGGAAACCCGCGCTGCCTTCCAGCCCTGGCTGGACAAGGCCGAGGCGAGCGAGGATCCGCTGTTCTTCACCGTCATCGACAAGGCGAGCGGCAGGATCGCCGGGCGTCAGACGCTGATGCGCATCGACGCCAACAACGGCGTCGGCGAGATCGGCAACATCTATTGGGGTCCGCTGATCTCGCGCAAGCCGGCGGCGACCGAAGCACAGTTCCTGTTCGCGAAATATCTGTTCGACGATCTCGGCTATCGACGCTACGAGTGGAAGTGCAACAATCGCAACGAGCCGTCGAAGCGCGCGGCGACGCGCTTTGGCTTTAAGTTCGAAGGCATCTTCCGCCAGCATCTTGTCGTCAAGGGTGAAAACCGCGATACGGCGTGGTATTCGATCATCGACAAGGAATGGCCGGCATTGCGCCAAGCCTATGAGGGCTGGCTCGATCCGGCGAATTTCGATGCCGAAGGCGGCCAGAAGCGGCGGCTTGAGGATTTTCGCGCTGACTTCGGCGCGTAACGGGAGTTTCGCAATGGCGCATGATCACGCGGCGCATGGCGATAGCCACGGCCATGGCGCGGGCCATGTGCATCGCTCGACCGACAAGAAGCGGGTGCTGGTCGCGACTTGTCTGACCGCCGGGTTCATGGTCGCCGAGGCGCTGGGCGGCTGGCTGACCGGATCGCTGGCGCTGGTTGCCGATGCCGGGCACATGCTGGCCGACGCGATCGCGCTCGGTCTCGCCTGGTATGCCTTCCATCTGACGGGGCGACCGGCTACCGGGCGTCTCACCTATGGCTTCGCGCGGGTGAAGACGCTGGTCGCTTACACCAATGGCATCGCCATCTTCGTCATCGCGCTCTGGATCGTCTACGAGGCCTGGGGACGCCTGATGACACCCGCGCCCGTGCTCGGCGGGCCGATGCTGGTGGTTGCGGTGGCGGGCCTGCTGGTCAACATCGCGTCGTTCTTCGTGCTGCATGGCGGCGACCGCGAGAGCCTCAACATGCGCGGCGCCATCCTGCATGTGCTGGGCGACCTGCTGGGCTCCGCCGCGGCAATCGTCGCCGCGGTCATCATCATCGCCACGGGGTGGACGCCGATCGATCCGATCCTGTCGGTGCTGGTGTCGCTGCTCATCCTGTCGACGGCATGGTCGCTGATGCGCGAGTCGGCCCACGTCCTGCTCGAGGGCGTGCCGGCAAGCCTCGACCGCGACCTGATCGCCAAGGATATCGAAGGCGCGGTCAAGGGCGTGCGCGAGGTGCATCATATGCATGTCTGGTCGCTCGACGGCACCTCCAACATGGCGACGCTGCATGCTTGCCTGAATGACGGCGTCGACGCCCATGCTGCGGTCAGCGCCATCAAGAAGCGGCTTGCCGCCAAGCACGGCATCGATCATGCCACCGTCGAACCCGAATTCGGGCAATGCGCCGACAGCCATGACGAGCACGACCACCACCACGATCACGAGCACGCGCATGGCGCGCCTGCCGACCGTCGGCACTATCACTGATCGGCGCGCCATGACGAAGCCGAACAGCCTCGAAGCGAGGAACGCCCGTGATGGATCGTGACACACGCAACGCGGCGATCGCCGCGGCCGTGATACTCTTGCTGTTCGGTTTGGCCACCTATTTCCTGCCGACGATCATGCTGGCCGCGGGCAAGGTCTCGACGGTGCTTGCGGCCGTCATCGCCGCGATCTTCATGGTCGGGCTGTTCATCGTCCTGTGGCTGCGCGGTCGCAGCCAGCGCAAGAAAGGTCTCTGAGGATGAGAATACTGATCACGGGTGCGGCCGGAATGGTCGGCCGCAAGCTCATCACGCGGCTGGCCAAGGATGGCGCCTTGCGCGGGCGCAAGATAACGGCGCTCGACCTGCATGACATCGTGGCGCCGCAGGCGCCGGCGCTCGCCGGCGTCGATATATCGATCCACACCGGCGATCTTTCGGCACCCGGCGGCATGGCGACCCTCGTGGCCTCCCGCCCGGATGTGATCTTCCATCTGGCCGGCATCGTCTCCGGCGAAGCGGAGGCCAATTTCGATCTCGGCTACCGCGTCAATCTCGACGGCACGCGCGCGCTGTTCGATGCGGTGCGGCTGGCGGCTTTTGCGCCGCGCCTTGTCTTCACCTCGTCGATCGCCGTGTTCGGCGCGCCGTTCCCGGACGTCATCCCAGACGAATTCCATCCGACGCCGCTCACCTCATACGGCACGCAGAAGCAGATGAGCGAAGCGCTGCTTGCCGACTATACGCGGCGCGGCTTCTTCGACGGCATCGGCATCCGGCTACCGACGATCTGCGTTCGCCCCGGTAAGCCGAACAAGGCGGCGTCGAGCTTCTTCTCCGGCATCATCCGCGAACCGCTCAACGGGCAGGAGGCGATCCTGCCGGTGCCGCGCTCGGTGCTGCACACCCATGCCAGCCCGCGCTCGGCGGTCAATTTCCTGGTCCATGCGGCCGAAATCGACGGCGACAGGGTCGGCCCGCGCCGCAACCTTACAATGCCTGGCGTCGCCGTCACTGTCGGCGAACAGATCGAGGCGCTGGAGCGCATTGCCGGCGCCGAGGTTGCGAGACGGATTCGCGAGCAGCCCGACGAAACGATCTGGGCGATCGTGAAGGGTTGGCCGACGCGGTTCGAGGCAAGGCGGGCGAGGGAGCTCGGCTTTGCCGCCGAGAAGAGTTTTGACGAGATCGTCTTGGCCCATATCGAGGATGAGCTGGGCGGAACAATTTCCTGAGACGTATTGAGGGGAGGCCCGCCTTTCGCAGGTCGGCCCCACAACACACCTTCGCCTGTCGTCAGGCGACGCCCGACAGGCTGGCTGACAGCAAGAGCAGGCCGACCACGAAGATGAAGGCCGCACCGCCGATCTCGACGATGGAATGGATGCGGTTGCCGATGCGCCCGTCGCCGGCGAAGTAGACCGCCCAGTTTTTCGCCAGCACAGCGATCGTCGCCAGCGCCGAGACGGTGATCGCGGTGCCGATCGACATCGCCAGCACCGACAGCAGCCCGCCTAGCCACAATCCGTTGAGCAGCGCGAAGCTGAGCACGATCAGCGCGCCGGAGCAGGGGCGGATGCCGACGGCGGCCACCGCCGACCAGGCGGTCTTCCAGTCGAAGCGGTCGCCCGAAAGCATTGCCGGGTCCGGCGCATGCGAATGGCCGCAGGTCTCGCAGACTTCGCTTGGGCCGTGGTCATGGTGGGTGTGTGCGTGCTGGTCATGATGATCGTGATCATGATCGTCATGCGCGTGCAGGGCATGCGCATGAGCGTGGGAATGGCCTGCATGAGCATGCGCATGCGAGTGCCCCGGATGATGGGAGTGTCCGCCATGCGAATGGCCCGCGTGAGCGGCCGACAGGCTGTAAGCGGGCGTCCTGCCGAACAGGCGCAGGATCGATGGACCGAGCTTGCGCCATAGCAGCCAGGCGCCGAACAGCGTCACCAGAACATAGCTCGAGATTTCCAGGAACCAGGCCGCGTCGGTCATCGAGATCGCGGTGCCGCGCAACACGAAATAGGCAAGCATCATGACGACCACCGCCGTCAACCCCTGCAGCAACGCCGAGACGAAGGAAAGCATGACGCCGCGCCGGAGCGCCACTTCGTTGGCGACCATGTAGGAGGAAATCACCGCCTTGCCGTGGCCGGGGCCAGCGGCGTGGAAGATGCCGTAGGCGAAGGACAGGCCAATCAGCAGCCAGAGCTTGCTGCCATCCTGGCGCATCGCCTTCATCGCGGCGGCCAGCGAATGGTAGAATTCCTGCTGCCTGAGGTTGATCCACATCAGGATATGGGCGAACGGACCCGTGGCGGTCGGCGCCATGCCGTCATTGGTGCCGATGCCGAGCGAGCTTTGCGCATGCGCGACGACAGGCAGATGGGTGATCACCAGGGTGGCGGCCAACAGGCCGAGCGCCAGACGCAGCGACGGTTTCATCACCAACTTATCCTTCCGGCGGGCAGTTCAATTCGAGCTTGGTGGCGAAGATCTTGCTCATGTCGGTGCCTGTCGGATCGTTGAAGAACGCGTCCGTCAGGGTCTTCTGGTTTTCCTTGATCGCCTCGTCCGGATCGGGGCGGACGACCTTCTTGGTGCAGGTCGGGGGCAGGCCTTCGACGGTGAGATTGGCGTCGTCGGTAAAGTCGATCGCCGTATAGAAGGTCGGATCGTAGACGCCGATGTCGACCTTGCCGGCAAGCCTGATCGGCGTCTTCGGCTGCGACTCGAACAGGATGATCAGCTGGTCGTTGTCGAAGTTCGCCATCAGATGCGGCGGCGGGACCATGGGCACGTCCTTGCCATCCTGGGTGACGAGTTGGAAGTAGTTGAACTCGGCCAGCGAGGAATGGACGGTGTCGGCCACTTCCTTGAGCTCTTTGTCGTCAAGTTTCAGATCGGAGTTCTTGTCGAACTCCATCATCACTGTACTCGAAAACAGATCGTCGAAGCGCCAAAGGTGGCGCAGCGCCGTCACGCTTTGGTGATCCTGGCTGAGGATGACGTCGAGGCGGGCTTCGGCGAAGACATGCGGGTGCACCTCGGCCGGCTCGACGGCGGCCAACATGGCCGCAAGGGCCGAAGCCAATATGGTTGCTTGCCGTTTCAGATGCATTCCAGGCCGCGATTCCATTTGGCGTCGGAGGTTGACCCGAGAGTTAACAGAAAGGGGGCGAAATTGCGGTCACGCGCCGTCACGCGTCCTGAACCAGTGCACGAGGAAGTCGACGAAGACGCGTACCTTGGCGGGCAAATAACGGCGGTGCGGGTAGACGGCGAAAATGCCGCTTCCCGACAGAATGCGGTCGTCGAGCACCGTTACCAGCCGGCCGCTCGCGACGTCGGGCGCGGCAATGAAATCCGGCAGGATGGTGAAACCCAGGCCCGAAACGGCGGCAGCTCTGGCGGCCATCGGGCTGTTCACCTCGATCGGTCCCGACACCGTGACGCTGACTGAATCCTCTCCGTCGCCCTTGAAGCGCCAGTTGGCGAGCGAGCGGCCATTGGTGTCGACAATGCAGGGCATGTTGGAAAGGTCCTGCGGGCGCGTCGGCGTGCCGTGCTTTGCGATCAGTTCGGGCGACGCGCAAAGCTTGATCGAAAACGGCCCAAGGCGTCTGGCGATCAGCGACGAATTCTCCAGCCGCGAAATGCGCACGGCGACATCGAAGCCTTCCTCGACCAGATCGACGAAGCGGTCGTCGAGGTGGATGTCGAGTACGATGTCGGGGTGCTGCTTGGCGAAGTCGATCAGCGACTGGCCGATCGGCGCGTCGGCGAAGGTGCGGGCGGCCGACAGCTTGATCCTGCCGCGAACGTCGCCGGAGGACTGGCGTACCGCCTCGGCAAGGCTGTCGACCTCGCGCACGATTTCGGAGGCGCGCTGATAATAGGTGTGGCCGGCTTCAGTCAGCGAGAACTGGCGCGTGGTGCGGTTCAGGAGCAGCGCGCCGAGTTCGTCCTCCAGCTCGCGCACATATTTCGACAAAAGCGCCTTGGAGCGACCGATCTTGCGCCCCGCGGCCGAAAAGCCCTCCGCTTCGACCACGTCGATGAACGCGCGCATGCGGGTCAATGTGTCCATTGTCAGGCCTTTCGTGCCGCGTCGAGAATCTTGCGGCCGAGCCGTATCAGGGCAACGTCGCTGCCGGAAGGCCCGAGCAGCGACAGGCCGAAAGGTGCGCCGTCGACGGAGCCGATCGGCAGAGTGATCTGCGGGAAGCCGGACAGACCGGAGAGGCACAGCAGGTGCAGCGCCCTTTCGCGGTAGGCCTGAAACTGTTCGGGCGTGCCTGCGGCGAGCGGCGCCGCGCCGGGAACGGTGGGCAGGACCAGAAACCCGTTGTTGCCGAGCAGGGCGCCGAACTCGGCACGGAAGGCCAGCCGCCGCGCGGCCTCGGTGGCGGCGGCCCTGGCATCGATGGTGCGGCCGAAGCCGAAACGCTCTGCGACGCCGGGGCTGAGGCGGCCGCCAGCCGAAATCCAAGCGCCATGCTCGCGCCAGGCCTCGAAGGCCTGCAAGCGGCGAAAGCACCAGTAAAGCTCGTCGGGGAACGAGGCGAAGGCATACTCGGTCTCCGCCGGCTGGCCGACGACGGTGGCGGCCAACGCCTTCATGCGCATATATTCGGCGGCTTCCGCCGGACCGGTGACGAAGGCGTCCAGCCAGCGGATCGACAGCGGGCGATTGAGCGGGTGCTGGTGCGGATCGCGGCCGAGCAGCAGCTTGCCGACCGCCTCATAGGTCTCGATGTCGTCGGCGAACCAGCCGAAGGTGTCGAAGCTCGACGCCAGCTTCATCGCGCCGTCGAGCGGGATGCGGCCATGGGTGGTTCGCAGACCGATCAGGCCGCAGAAGCTCGCCGGCGCGCGGATCGAGCCGCCGGTGTCGGAACCGGTGGCGATGTTCGCCAAGCCGCCGGCAACCGCGGATGCCGAACCGGAGGAGGAGCCACCGGTGACGCGCTCGGGCGCGGCGGGATTGATCGGATGCGGGAAATGCGCGTTCTGGCCGAACAGCGAAAAGGCGAGCTCGTCGGTCTGCGTCTTGCCGACGAATCGCGCGCCGGCGTCGAGAATCATCTGCACCGCTTCCGCGGTGCGCGAGGCGGCATGCGCCTCCTCGAACTTTTGCGGGTTGCCGCAGCCGGTGCGGTAGCCGGCGACGTCATAGATATCCTTGACGGCCAGGCGCAGGCCGGCGAGCGGCCCCAACTGCGCATTGGCCACAGGCATTTGGCGCAGATCGAGGAAGGCGTTGAGCGGGCCTTGGGTTCCTGGCATCGTTCGATATCCGGACACGGTGATGCGTACATTGTTCGATGCCAGAATTTTTACAACCGGCGCTTACGATTTTTATTGATTGTGAAACCCTTCGCTCTTATATCGCGCTTGCCCAAAGTCGCACGTGCCTGTGGGTGTCCGCCGATCCTCGAATGGTGAGGGAAATCGGTAAGGTAACTGGAGCTAACCCCTCCAGTCGGTCTAGCGGCCAACCGCCAGCCCGAGGACACCTTGAAGCAACGACGGTGCGGGCCTTTCTGGTTCTCTGCCGGTTGTCCAAAGACCGGGGTTACTGAAGAGGCACACCTTCATTGCCGGCAGTGCGGAATGGGTTCTCCCAATCCAAGCCAAGGCAGACAAAGCGAACCGAAGCCGGGCAAGGCTGAGGTTCATCGCCGCGAGACGGCGCTTCATGGTTCCGGGGTCTCCACCGGCTGGTTCCATGGATTTTCCGTCCCGCCTTTGTCCACCGCGTGTTCGCGAGGCCGACAGCCCGCGTCCGCACCCTTGTGCGCGCCGAAAGGCGTGATGGAGAAACCCGATGGCTACCCAGCGGATCCTCGATTTCCTCGCTACCCGACGTCCGAACGGCCCCTGCCTCGTCGTCGACCTCGATGTCGTGCGCGACAATTTCCGCGCCTTCGAAAAGGCGTTGCCCGATTCCAAGATCTACTATGCGGTGAAAGCAAACCCGGCGCCGGAAATCCTGCGCCTGCTTGCTGCGATGGGCTCGTCCTTCGACACCGCATCGGTTGCCGAAGTCGAGATGGCGATGGACGCCGGCGCGCCGGCCGATCGCATTTCCTTCGGCAACACCATCAAGAAGGAGCGTGACATCGCGCGCGCCTACCAGCTCGGCATCCGCCTGTTCGCGGTCGACTGCGTCGAGGAGGTCGAGAAGATCGCCCGCGTGGCTCCCGGCGCGCGCGTGTTCTGCCGTGTGCTGACCGATGGCGAAGGCGCGGAATGGCCGCTGTCGCGCAAGTTCGGCTGCGTGCCGGCGATGGCCGTCGACGTGCTGCGCCATGCCAAGGGGCTCGGCCTCGACGCGTACGGCGTGTCGTTCCATGTCGGCTCGCAGCAGACGGATCTTTCGGCCTGGGACCGCGCGTTGGGCGACGCCAAGAAGGTGTTCGCGACGCTGGCCGAGGAAGGCACCGTGCTCAAGATGGTCAACATGGGCGGCGGCTTCCCGACCCGTTACCTGAAGGACGTGCCGGCGGCGCAGGCCTATGGCCAGGCGATCTTCTCGGCGCTGCGCAAGCATTTCGGCAACGCGCTGCCCGAGACGATCATCGAGCCGGGCCGCGGCATGGTGGGCAATGCCGGCGTCATCAAGTCGGAAGTCGTGCTGATCTCGAAGAAGGCCGACAACGACAATGTACGCTGGGTGTTCCTCGACATCGGCAAGTTCGGCGGTCTCGCCGAGACCATGGACGAGGCGATCCGCTATCCGATCGTCACGCGCCATGACGGCTCGGAGACCGCGCCATGCGTGCTCGCCGGCCCGACCTGCGATTCGGCCGACGTGATGTACGAGAAGACGCCTTATCCGCTGCCCTTGTCGCTGACCATCGGCGACGAGGTGCTGATCGAAGGCACCGGCGCCTACACGACGACCTACTCGGCGGTCGCCTTCAACGGCTTCGAGCCTCTCCGATCCTACGTGATCTGACCGGTTCGCAAGAACCGCTCAGATCGACCGGCGCGGGCGATATCTATCGCCCGCCTCGGCTCGCTTGTGGAACAGATCTCCGCTCGTGAAGGATCGCGGAAATGGAATACCTGACCAAATCGGCCGTTGCGGCCACCGAAATTGCCCCCTCGTCCGCACCGTCAGCTGAGCTTTTCTCCACGTGGGAGAAGAGCCCGATGGCAGCGCTGGCGCCCTCCCTTGCCCACCGGGCACAGGCTGGCTCGCGCGGCGCGCCGGACGAGGGGGCTGCCCAGGCGCCGGCCTTCGTCATCGTTGGCGAAGGCGCCGGCGACGTGCAGGCGCGCGAAGCGCTGCTTGATCGCGCCATGGGGCCGAATCGCAAGAAGAAATCGTCCGAGAAGCTGCGGCGCGGCCGCCGGCCGTCGGAAGGCCTGGCCTTTGTCGCCCGTGACGCGTCGGGGGCGGTCGTCGGCACGGTCAGGCTTTGGGATGTGAGGCTGGGCGAAGGCAGTCCGGCGCTTTTGCTCGGGCCCCTCGCGGTCGAGCCGGGACTGAAGAATGGCGGCGTCGGCTCGGCGCTGATGCGGCACGCGGTTGCAGAGGCCGCACGGCTCGGCCATGGCGCCATCCTGCTCGTCGGCGATGCGCCCTATTACGGCCGGTTCGGCTTCTCGGCCGACTGCACAGGAACGCTTGCCATGCCTGGCCCTTATGAACGGCACCGGCTTTTGGCGCTGGAGCTGAAGGACGGTGCGCTGGACGGTGCCAGGGGCACGATCAAGGCCGCCGGCCGCAAGCTCAAGGGGCAGGGGCTGGGCCTCATCGCCTGATGGCATTGAAGCGCTGGAATGGTCGATGCGGCGTCGCGTTTCGAGTGACGCCGCATCGAGTTCAAGCCAATGTCAGCCCAGCAGCTGGCTCAGCGCCATGGCGACAGTCATGTCGCCCTCGACCTTGAGCTTGCCGGCCATGAAAGCCATGGTCGGGTTGAGGTCTCCGGCAATCAGCGAATCCAGATCGTCGAGCGAGAGCTTGACCGTGCAGTCGGTCGGCGCGTCGGTCGTCGAGACGGTCGCGCCGTCGATGACGATGACGCCGTCGCTGCCGGTGTCGAACTTGACCGAATGCTCGAAGCCCGCGCTTGCCACGCGCGACTTGATCTTGTCGGCAATCTCCTGAACGCCCATGGCGGTTCTCCTCGTTGGTTGCGTTGACGCGCACCGGCTTGTCGAGCCGCTGGGCGAGGTAGACGCGCCAAGCCTGCGCACGGCGCGTCCTGCCGGCGCATATAGCTTCGAGTTGACGTTTACGTCAACGCGGTCGCCATGCGTCATGTCGCATCACGGGAAAGCGGCCGCAGCCGGTCAGCCGCGAGCCGACGGTTATTCCGCCGGCTGGAAGGGCTTGGTCATCGCCGCCGCGGTTTCGCCGGCGTTCTTGCGGCGGCGAATCGCGTTGTCGCGGATATCATCCTTGGACAGGAAATTGACCTGGTCGATCAGCACCTCATGCACCAGCTCGACGCCGACGCGGGTGTTGATGGTGTCGCGGATCGACTTGCGGAAGGCGTCGAGATCGATCGATTCCTTCTTGGTGAAATCGATCTGCGGGTTGGAGTAGAGATAGGAATAGACCTGATCGGTCATCAGCGCCTGCGCCGGGATCGACAGCTTCTTAATTTGATCCGGCTCCACGGTGTAGACGAGCTTGGTGAGGAAATAGCCGCCGATCGTGCCGTTGCGAAGCAGCGGCACCGAGATCATGTCAGTTTTGACATAGTCGAGGCCACCCAGCATCGGCTTCGGCGGTTCGCCCGCGCCGCGATGGCCGGCCGCCTGGAAGGAATAGAAGACCGCGCCGAGCGTCACGGCGCAAATCCACAGCGCGGCGGCGATGAATTTCAGCACCGGATCTGACCTTGCGCCTTGGTCATCCTATCAAGCCCGGGCCATTCCGAATTCGCCCGCCGAATAGGTTCCGTCGGCATCGGCGCGCTGGATGGCGTTCCTCAGAAGCGTGGCGATCTCGTTGACGGCGTTGAGATGGGCAAGGATCGCCGCCTCGTTCTTCGCCAGTTTCTGACGCAGCCGCAACAGGCCTTCGCGATGCTGCTCGAGGAATTCGATCTCGTTGGCGCCCTTGAGCGCCCGGTTCAGCTCGTAAAGATACCGGCTCTTGCGCGCGTTCGAGGCCTTGAGGTCATAGGCCGTGCCGCTGCGGATACCGGCCGTCTCCTCGTCCACCACGTCCTCGATGCGGCCGATGATGGCGGCGAGGTTGCCGGGTCGGGCGGCGGCGGGCGCTTCCATTGCGTCGGTCCGTGCGGGAAGGTTGGAAAGGTCCGTTTGGTCGGCCATGTAGGTCCCTAGATCTTGATGTCTGCTTTTATGGTCGTGTCGTCGCCGGTCATCGACCGTGCGGCCTTGCGCTCGATTTCCTCGACCATCGAGGTCGAAAGTCTGGTCTGCTGGTCAATCTCGGTTTTCTGCGGTCCGCCGGCGACGGGGCCGACCGGCACCTTGTGCTTGCCGTCGAGATAATGGTCGGCCAGCATTGATTTGGCGATGCCGATGCCGCCATGCGCGGCCATGACATCGGCCACCTTTTCGGCGAGCTGCGATTTCCACATGTCGCCTGCCAGGCCCTTGCCGTAAACGCCTTCTGTATCCTTGGGCATCATGTTCTGGATGAAGGTCGTCAGCACCATGGCTTCGAAGCGCTGGAATTTTTTCGCCGGATTGGCCGCTTCCGCCTTGTCGGCCGTGGCACGCGAGAGCACCGATCCGGCATCGACCGTGGCAGATGGATCGAGAGAGAACGGTGCCGACGTGCCGCTCGCCCTTCTTGCGAGTGCCGCGCGTGCGGCCTCGACATCGGCCGGCTCCGCTGCGCGGGCAACGTCCATGACGATGTCGCTGGGTGGGGAGATGGCCAAGAAAGTCCGCCTTTTTCCAGGTTTTGTCCTCTGCACAATGCCTCAACAAGCTTGTGGCAGGCTTGCGAAGGTTACCCGTTTTCGCTCCGCCTTTGCATGATGAGATCGAGCCGCTCGCGGTCGGAGCGCTCGCGCTCGTCGCGGCGGCGCTCGTCCTTGTAGGCGCGCTGGACCATGTTGGTGCGCGCCGTCGCGGTGGCGATCAGCGCCGCTTCCTGGCGGGCATTCTCGAGATTCTGTTTCTGCCGGCCGAGCGCTTCTGTGATGCGGCGATGGTAGAGCGCGGGAAAGAGGCCGGCCAGCGAGTTGTCGGTGTCGAAATGCTCGATCAGTTGCTTTGCCTCGATCTCGGCCGCGACCGCGGCGGCGAGGAAGCCAGCATGGCGCGTTTCGTGCAGCGCCTGCAACTGCTCCTGCACCTTGAGCAGCTTCTTCAGGCGGTCCTTGCGTGAGGCCATGGCGCTATCTCGCCAGCGTGAGGTCGACGAAGCCGTCGACGAACAGCGACAGCAAGGTGCCGACGGCGAAATAGAAGATGATCATGCCGCCGGCGATGACGAAGGGCAGCGAGATGAAATAGACGGGAATCTGCGGCGTCAGCTTGTTGACGAAGCCGATCGTCAGATTGACCAGGATGGCGTAGGCGACGAAGGGGCTGCCCAGCCGGATGACCAGGAAGAAGGCGTCCGACACCGTGTCGGTGACGTCGACAAGCGCCGCCTGCGGGTTGAAGAAGATGTTGACCGGAGCGACCGTGTAGGAGGCGACGAGCGCCTTGATGATCTCGTGGTCGAAGTCGAAGACGAAGAGCAAGAGCAGCGCCGAGAACGAGATGATGGCGGCGAGCGCTGCCTGCGGTTCCGGCTCCTCGATCGCCGGCCCGCCCGAGCCGCCGTAACCGATCAGCATGGCGATGGCCGAGCCCATGAAACGCAGCGCTTCCATATAGAGCCTGGTCATGGCGCCGATCAGTCCGCCGACCAAGAGCTCGGAGACGATCATCGGCGCCAGGACCTGCGGACGCGCGTCGACGAAGGGATATATGCGGTCCCACAGGAAGGCGAGCAGACCGCCGGTGGCGGCAACCGACACGAACAGGCGGATCTGGATCGGCACGCGGGCGCTCGACAGGCCGGGCATCAGCATAAAGCAGGCGCCGATGCGGCAGAAGGCGAGGAAGGCGGCGATGACGACGCCTTGCGAGAGCGCGTTCACGAGATCGTTCCGAGCACCTTGATCTCGACGCCCTTGGCAATCTCGACATGGCTGAGCACCGGCAGCGTGGTGAACAGCCGCTCGATGATCATGCGCACATAAGGACGCGCGTCGGGCGCGGTGACGAGCACGAAACGCTCGCCGGCCTCGAGATGCTTGCGGATCGCCTTGGTGGCGTCCTGGCCGAATTCCTCGAGCTGGCGCGGATCGATGTCGAACTCGCGCACCTCGCCCTTGGCGTCTCGCTTGAGGCTCTGGTGGAAGGCGAGGTCCCAGCGGTTGCCGAGGCGCAGCACCTTGAGCGTGCCGCCTTCGGAAAGATCGCCGCAGATCTGCTGCGCCATGCGGATGCGCACATGCTCGACGATCTGCTCGGTGCGGCGCACATGCGGCGCGATCTCGGCGATGGCCTCGATGATCAAATGCAGGTTGCGGATCGACACGCGCTCGGCGAGCAGCAGTTTCAGCACGGCCTGCAGGCCGGGATAGGAGATGTGCGAGGTGCAGATCTCGTCGGCGAGCTTGCGGTATTCGGGGTCGAGCCGCTCCAGCAGCGCCTTCATGTCCTTGTAGGACAGAAGCTGCGGCAGGTTGTTGCGGATGACTTCCGAAAGATGGGTGAGCAGCACCGACATGTTGTCGGCGAAGGTGTAGTTCTCGCGCTTCAAATCCTCGGCGAAAGTTTCGAGCACGGAGTAGGCGCGCATGCCGAAGGCCGGCTCGCGGATCTCCTCGCCGGGGATCTCCGGCACGCCGCGCGCGCCGAGCAGCACCATGATCTCGCCGACGCGCATCTGGAACTCGGCGACCACGGTGCCGTGCACCTTGATCTGGTAGCTCTTGGGCGGGATGGCGAAGTCGTCGGCGACGCGAATTTCCGGCACCACGAAGCCGTATTGCTGGGCGAATTTCTTGCGCATCTTCGACATGCGGAACACCAATTCCTGGTGCGCCACCACCAGCCTGGTCGAAAGCTGCTTGCCGATCAGGAGCTCGATCTCGGCGGTGACAAGCGAGGCCTTGACCGAGTTCTTTTCCTCCTCGACCTTGTTCGCCTTCTCCTGGGTCTCCAATGCTTCGGCCGCGGCAAGCGCGCGGTTCTGGCGCAGCGGGATGATGTAGCCGAGGCTGGCCATGGCGCCGGCGAGCGCGAAGAACGGGAACAGCGGCAGGCCGGGCATCAGGCCGAGGATCACCAGCAGCGAAGCCGCGACATAGAGCGCGCGCGGGTGCGCCCCGAGCTGGCCGAACACCGCCTGGTTGGTTGAGCCGCGCGTGCCGCCCTTGGAGACGAGCATGCCGGCGGCGAGCGAGACGATAAGGGCCGGGATCTGGGTGACCAGGCCGTCGCCGACCGACAGCTTGATGAACACATCGGCCGCCTGGCCAAGGCCCATGCCGTGGCGCAGATAGCCGATGGCGATGCCGCCCACGATGTTGATGGCGGTGATGATCAAGCCAGCGATGGCGTCGCCGCGCACGAATTTCGAGGCACCGTCCATCGAGCCGAAGAAGGAGGATTCCTCCTCCAATTCGCGGCGGCGCAGCTGCGCCGTTTTCTCGTCGATCATGCCGGCGGAGAGGTCGGCATCGATCGACATCTGCTTGCCCGGGATGGCGTCGAGGGTGAAGCGGGCGCCGACTTCGGCGATGCGGGTGGCGCCCTTGGTGATGACGATGAAGTTCACCACGATCAGGATCATGAAGACGATGAGACCGATGACGAAGTCGCTCGACATCACCAGCTTGGAAAAGCCCGAGATGACGTAGCCGGCGGCATGCGTGCCCTCGTTGCCATGCGACAGGATCATGCGCGTGGTGGCGATGTTGAGCGACAGCCGCAGCATGGTGGCGATCAAAAGCACGGTCGGGAATGACGAGAAGTCGAGAGGCCGCTGGATCCACAGCGCCACCATCAGGATCAGCACCGAAAGCGCGATCGAGAAGGCTAGGCCGATATCGATAAGGAATGCCGGAATCGGCAGGAACAGCACCGCCAGGATGAAGACGATGCCGAGTGCGAAGAAGACGTCGCGACCGTTCTTGGCCACCAGGCCGGACGGAAGTGTTTCGCTGATCGCCATGTCGTCCCCGAAATCCAGAACCGCCACGCACAGGGCAGGTCCTCGAACGTAACCGGCCAAGCTTGCGCGAAGGTGGGAGAGTGGCTAGGGGACCTCATTGCGGCCCTGCGAAAGGAAATGCGCATGATCCTGATTATCGGCACGGTTCGGCTGCCAGCCGACAGGCTCGAACAGGCAAAACCTGTGATGCAACGAATGATCCTGGCCAGCCGCGCCGAGCCGGGCTGCCTCGGCTATTCCTACGCGCAGGACGTTCTGGACGCCGGGCTCATCCATGTTTCGGAAGCGTGGAGCGACCGCGCAGCGCTCGAAGCGCATTTCAAATCGGCGCATATCGCTGAGTGGCGCGCGAGCTGGGCCGAGCTCGGCATCGGCGATCGCAAGCTTACACTATACGAAACCGACGGCGGCGCGCCGACCTGAGCGACCGGTTTTCACGACTGGGCCGCATCCGCGGTCGCGACGGCGACCAGCCAGCGCCGCACGGTGCGTTCCTCCTCGGCGGAGAGCCTGGCGGTCAGTTCGTCTTCCAGCTTGTACACGCGTCCCCGGCATTTCTTCAGCAAGGCGCGGCCGCTGTCGCTGAGGTCGAGATGCTGGATGCGGCCGTGCACTGCATGCGGCCGACGGACGAGCGAACCGGCTTTTTCAAGATTGCCGACGATCACGCTCACCGTCTGCGGCGTCAGCACAGCGAGCCGGGCCAGATCGGCGTTGGATATGCCGGGATAGGCCGAAACCATGGTGAGGGCCGCGAACTGCGCTTGCGTCACGCCGAATTGATCGAGCGCCCGCTCTACCTTCAGTCGGTAAGCGCCGGCCGCCTGGCGCAGCAGATATCCCAGATAGCCTTCCTCGCCGCGCTTGCCTTCACCGGGAGCTGGAATGGATGGATACCCCTTGCGCATGATGTCAGAGCTCTTATATGTTGTTCGTATGCTGATATTATCGCGACAAGGAGTGAAAGACGATGGGCTATCGTATTTTTCTTGCCGGCGGTTCGGGCGCGATCGGCCGCCGATTGATTCCGCAGCTGCTGGCGGCGGGTCATCAAGTGACGGCGACGACACGATACGCGGCAAAGACCGAGGGTCTTCGAGCGCTTCGCGCCGATCCGGCGGTGGTCGATGTGTTCGATGCGAACGGATTGCGCGCGGCGGTGACGGCGGCCAAGCCGCAAATCGTCATCCAACAGCTTTGGGCTCGATCCGTCGCGTATGGCCGAGGCGAGCGTAAGAAACGCCCGCATCCGCGATGAGGGTACCCGAAACCTCGTCGACGCGGCGAAGGCGGCCGGGGCGAAGCGGCTGATCGCGCAAAGCATCGCCTGGGTCTATGCGCCGGGATCCGAACCGCATGCCGAGACTGATCCGCTGGACAGCGGAGCCGAAGGCGGCCGCGCAATCAGCGTCGGCGGCGTCGTCGCGCTGGAGAAACATGTGCTCGGCGCTTCGCCGATGACCGGCATCGTGCTGCGCTACGGCCATCTCTACGGGCCGGGCACCGGCGCGGAAGCCGCCGCGGCCCCGGCGGTGCATGTCGATGCCGCCGCTTACGCAGCGCTGGTAGCCGTGGAGCGGGGAGAGCAAGGCGCGTTCAACGTCGCTGAGCCGAACGGCCACATCACGACCGATAAGGCTGTCAGTGAGCTCGGCTGGCGCGCCGGCTTTCGTCTCGCCGCGTAAGCAGGGAAAGCGCTGTTATGATCGAAGTCACTTCTTCCCGAGGCCTGACGTCTTCCCGAGGCCTGACGCTGCTTGGCGTCGCGGCTATCGCCACTGGGCTGCTTGGCATGGCCGTCGTCCATGACAACAGGGCAATCACCGCCGCTGGCGGAATTGGCGCACATATTCACATGATGGGGGTCGACCCCGGGGAGGGGGCCGCGGCGCGCCCGACCACGACGGTCAAGCCGCTGTCCTGCGAAAAACTGCCGAATGTGCCGGGGCATTCGATCACCACGGCGCTGGTCGAATTCCCTCCCAACGCCTATACGCCGGGCCACCGCCATCCCGGCTCGGTCACGGCCTTCGTCATCAAGGGTGCGCTGCGTTCGCAGATGGAAGGCGAGCCTGCTGTCACCTACACGAAGGGCCAGACCTGGTTCGAAGCACCCGGCGCGATCCACTCATTCGCCGAGAACGCCAGCGCCAGCAACCCGGCTGAGCTGCTGGCGATCTTCGTCGCGGAAGACGATTGCGGGCCGCTGACCATTCCGCTGGCTGACTGAACCTCTCGCCCGCGCTCCGGCGGCAAGTCTTCCATAGGGCCAATTCGCGCGACGCCAAAAATGGCGCCACAAGCGGTCGGCATTGCGATTGCCACGCAAAGCCGCCGCGCGTATCAGGCACGGCAGCACTTCATCTTCGTAATTAGTCTTCGCACACCGGCGAGCCGCTCCGTTGCCTGCCAGAAACGATCCGCAAGTCTACGCCCGCCGGCTTCGCGCGGTGCTGATCAGCTCGATCCCCGTGCTCGAGGCGCGCGGCATCGTGATCGTGCTGATGGCCGGCATGGTCGGCGTCATCGCAGGCGCGCTGGTGACCGGCATGAGCGCGCTGGTGCAAGGCATGCATTACCTGCTCTTCGACGTGCAGCCGGGCGGCCGGCTTTCAGCCATGTTCTCGCTGGCCAATCCGGTGCAGGCGATGTTCCCGGCGATCGGCGGCCTGCTGCTCGGCCTTTCCGTGATCTGGCTGCGAAAACGCAAATTCCGCACGCCGGTCGACCCGATCGAGGCGAACGCGCTCTATGGCGGGCGCATGTCGCTCACCGACACTTTCGTCATCGTGGTGCAGACCATGATTTCCAGCGGTTTCGGCGCCTCCGTCGGATTGGAAGCCGGCTACACGCAGATCGGCTCCGGCATCGCCTCGCGGCTGGCGCGCGCCTTCCACCTGCGTCGCAACGACGTCCGCATCCTGGTCGGCTGCGGCGCGGCCGGCGCGATCTCGGCCGCCTTCGACGCGCCGCTGACCGGCGCCTTCTATGGTTTCGAGCTGGTCATCGGCATTTACTCCGTCGCCAATGTGGCGCCGGTAATGACGGCGGCGATCTGTGCCTCGCTGACGGCGGAAGTGTTCGGCGGCGTGCCGTTCCCGCTGGAGCTCTCAGGCTTGCCGAATTTGACCGCAAGCGAATATGTGCCGTTCCTGCTGCTGGGGCTACTTGGCGGGGCTGCGTCGATCGCCATCATGCATCTGGTGAGTATCGTCGAGCGGCTCTTCGTGCGGTTGTCGATCGACGCCTCGGTCAGGCCTTTCATCGGCGGCATCTTCGTCGGCTTGCTCGGGCTGGTCACACCACAAGTGCTCTCCAGCGGCCACGGCGCGCTGCATCGCGAGTTCGCCATGAACTACGCGCTTCCGGTGGTGGCGAGCGTCTTCGTGATGAAGCTGGCGGCCTCCGCCATCTCGCTCGGTTCCGGCTTCCGCGGCGGCCTGTTCTTTGCGTCGCTGTTCCTGGGCGCGCTGCTCGGCAAGGTCTTTGCCGGCGTCATGGCACTGACCGCGCCGTCGGCCGGCATCGACCCGGCGGTGGCCGCCGTCGTCGGCATGACCTCGCTGGCGGTCGGCGTCGTCGGCGGTCCGCTGACCATGACGTTCCTGGCGCTGGAATCTACCCGCGACCTGACGCTCACCGGCGTGGTGCTGGCGGCCTCGATCATGTCGGCGATCCTGGTGCGGGAAACCTTCGGCTACTCCTTCTCGACCTGGCGCTTCCATCTGCGCGGCGAGACGATCCGCAGTGCCCATGACGTCGGCTGGATGCGCAGCCTCACCGTCGGCTCGATGATGCGCAAGGATGTCCGCACCGTTCCCGCCTCGACCACGCTCTCCGAATTCCGCCAGGAAATCCCGCTCGGCTCCGGGCAGCGCGTCATCGCTGTCGAGCAAGCCGACCAATATGTCGGGATGCTCGTGGTGCCGGAACTGCACAGCGACCTTTCCGACGGCGAGACGCCGGTGAGCGCGCTCGCCCGGTTCAAGGATGCGGTGCTGGTGCCCTCCATGAATGTCCAGACCGCCGCCGAGACGTTCCAGCGCACAGGGGCCGAAGAACTGGCGGTGGTCGAGGATTTCGACGAGCGCATCGTGCTTGGCCTGCTCACTGAAAGCCATCTGATGCGGCGCTATGCAGAAGAGCTCGACAAGGCGCGCCGCGACCTGTCCGGCGAGGGTTGACCCGATCGGCGGCCCGGCCAATAAGACGCCCACCACTCCCGGAAGCCATCCCATGCAAGTCATGCGCAACGGCGACGTCTCGTTCTGGTATGCGGATCTGGGTGCGATCCCCGCGCCGCGTCCTGCCTTGCCCGGCGACATCGAGGCCGATGTCGCGATCGTCGGCGCGGGCTATACCGGGCTGTGGACCGCCTATTACCTGAAGAAAGCGAAGCCGTCGCTCCGCATCGTGCTCATCGAACGGGAGTTCGCCGGCTTCGGCGCGTCGGGGCGCAATGGCGGCTGGCTGTCGGGCGGCTTCGGCTGGTCGCGCGAGAAGTATCTGCAGACCTCGACACGGCAAGGCGTCACCGCCATGCAGAAGGCGATGGCCGGCTGCGTCGACGAGGTGATCCGGGTGGCGACGCAAGAGGGGATCGATGCCGACATCCGCCGCGTCGACAATCTGACGGTCGCCACCAATCCGGCGCAGCTGGAACGCGTGCGCGAGGAGTGCGAGACGATCCGCTCCTGGGATGCCGAGCCCGAACGGATCGAACTGCTCGACGCGGCCGCGACACGGGCACGTATCGACATCCGCAATGTCATGGGCGGCTTCGTCATCCGCGGCCAAGCGCGGGTGCAGCCGGCCAAGCTGGTGCGCGGGCTGGCGGCGGCGGTCGAACGTCTCGGCGTGCCGATCTACGAAAAGACCACCGTGACATCCATCGCCAAGGGCAGCGTCGCCACCGATCGCGGCACGGTGCGGGCCGAAACCATCATCCGCGCCACGGAAGGGTTCACCGCCGGTATCCCGGGCGAAGAGCGCACGTGGCTGGCGCTCAACAGCGCGCAGATCGTCACCGAGCCGCTGCCGGAAGAACTCTGGCGCAAGATCGGCTGGGAGGGAAATGAACTGCTCGGCAATGCCGCGCATGCCTATTGCTATGCCCAGCGCACGCGCGAGGGACGCATCACCATGGGCGGTCGCGGCGTGCCTTACAGTTACGGCTCGCGCACCGACGTCAACGGGCAGACGCAACAGGCGACGATCGACCAGCTGCACACGATCCTGACCACGCTCTTGCCGCAGACGGCAGGATGCCGCATCGATCACGCCTGGTGCGGCGTGCTCGGCGTGCCGCGTGACTGGTGCACGACGGCAGGCCTGGACCCCACCACACGCATCGGCTGGGCCGGCGGCTATGTCGGGCTCGGCGTGTCGAGCTCCAACCTGTCGGGACGCACGCTGACCGATCTCGTGCTCGGCCAGGATACCGAGCTCACGCGGCTGCCCTGGGTCAACCGCAAGGTGCGGCCCTGGGAGCCGGAGCCGTTTCGCTGGCTGGGCGTCCACGCGATGTACCAGCTTTATCGCATCGCCGATAAGCGCGAGGCTGAGGGGCTTGCGCATACCTCGAAGCTTGCCGCCCTGGCCGACAGCATCACGGGCCACTAGCACGGGTTCAGCCGAACCACTCTCACTGTCTTCTCCGCGCCATTCCGGACATGCGATCAGTGATCGATCGGGCCTTTGGGCGAGACAAGGGTCGTGCCCGCGGTGGTCGGGCGTTCGATCATGCGGCGCACTCGGGGCGGGTTCTCGCCGCTGTGCAGCGCGCGGATGCGTTCGCCGACCACGGCGTCGGCATGGGTGGCGCGCCGGTTGTGGCGGATATACTCGACCCAGGTCGGCGTGTGGTAGTGCTCGATCCAGATGCCGGGATTTTCGACGTCGCGTGCGAGCGTCCAGTTGCGGGCGCCGTCGCGGCGGCGGATGCGGCCGCGCTCGGCCATGGTTGCCAGGAATTCCGGCACGTCCTCCTCGCGGATGACGTATTCGATCATGATGGCGATCGGGCCGCTGCGCGGCTTCAGATCAAGCGCCAGCATCGGCTCCTTGAAACGGTTGAGCGGATCGAGGTTGAGCACCGTTTGTCGCGGCAACGGCAGGAGGAAACCGACGGCGCCGCCGGCAAGCATGGCTACCGCCGCCGCGATCAACGCGATCTCCGCGCCATGCGCGTCGGCGACGACGCCCCAGATCCAGCTACCCAGCGCGATGCCGCCGAAAGTCGCGGTCTGGTAGATCGACAGCACCCGGCCGACCACCCAGCGCGGCGTCGACATCTGCACCGTGACGTTGAAATGCGAGAGCGCGATCACCCAGCAGGCGCCGCCGATGAGCAGGCCCGCCGACGTCTGCCAGGCATTTTGGCTGACGGCGGCGTTGAAGGCGCACAAAGCAAAGCCGCAAAAGGCCATGCGCACCATGACCTCGCTGGACAGCAGCTGCCGCAGTCGCACGCTGATCAGCGCGCCGCCGACCGCGCCGATGCCGAAGGCGCCGAGCATGATGCCGTAGGTCAGCGCGTCGCCCTTGACGACATCGCGCGCCACCAGCGGCAACAGCGCCAGCACCGCGCCGGCGCTGAAGCCGAAGGCCAAACCGCGGACCAGCACCTTGGCGATGTTGGGCGACATGGCGACATAGCGCAGGCCGGCGCCCATGGCGGCACCCAGCGACTCGCGCGGCAGGGTTTGTTCGGGCAGCGTCGGCTTCCAGCGGAACAGCACGACGATCAGGCCGACATAGCTGATGGCGTTGGCGGCGAAGGCGGCCGCCGCGCCGGCAGCGGCGACGATGACGCCGCCGATGGCCGGCCCGACGCTGCGCGTGATGTTGAAGCCCAGAGAATTGAGCGCCACCGCTGCCGGCACTTTGGCGCGCGGCACCATGTCGCCGACCGATGCCTGCCACGATGGGCTGTTCAGCGCCGTGCCGCTGTCGATCAGGAAGGTGAAGGCCAGCAGCGTCCACGGCGTCATCCAGCCGAACCAGGTGAACAAGGTCAGCAGCGCCGAGACGACCAGCATGAAGGTCTGGGCCACCAGCATGACCTTGCGGCGGTTGAAGCTGTCGGCGATCGCGCCGGCAACGAGCGCGAACAGCATGATCGGCAAGGTGGTCGAGGCCTGGACCAGCGCCACCTGATAGGGTGAGGTGGCGATCGTGGTCATCATCCAGGCGGCGCCCACGCCCTGAATCAGGCCGCCGAAGTTCGACACCAGGCTGGCTGACCAGACGGCGCGGAAGATGCCGTGCCGGAACGGCGCCAGCGCCGAGACGCGTTCGCTTTCCGGCTCGTCGTCGATCATGATTGCGCCTTCGTCCGCTGTATCCGCTCGTCGCGCCCGAACGGGTCGACGATTCGCCAAAGAGTGCGATCCAACAATAGGATGGCAAAGGCGAAAATGCGTCGGCGAAGGTTTAAACCAAGCATCTCGCCGGTCTGGACCAACTTTTCGCTATCTCGCGCTTTTTGCCTCGGCATGCAGGGCCTCGGTCAGGGCGCTTGCCGTGTCGCCTTCCACGTAAAGCCTGAGCAGCATTTCCATGCCGACGAGGCGCAGGCGCGACGCTTCATGGCTTCCTGCCATGTCGATGAGGTCGTCCAATTCGGGAGAAGACCATTTCATCGCGTGGCGCAGCAGACCGCCGCGCAACAAGCCTTGCGTGCCGGCCGAAAAGGCGGCCGCTATATCGAAACCGTTCTTCGGGGCACGAATGTTTTCGCGCGGCAAATGGCCTTCGGCGACCTTCTTGAGCAGCCACTTGCCGGTCCCGCCGCGGAATTTCTGCCTGCGCGGCAAATGAATGGCGAAGTCGATGAGCCGGTTCTCGAGGAACGGCACCCTGAGCTCGACCGAAGCCGCCATGCTCAACCGGTCGTGCCGATGCAGCAGATCCTGCAGGTGCGAATAGAGGTCGTAAAGGCAGCTTGCAAGGAAGGCGCGGTCGCTGAGCGGCGCGACGCCTTCCAGCCGGTCGAACAGCTTTGTCTGCAGAAAGTTCAGTTTGGGCGACAGCGCCCGGAGCGCGACGGTGCGGTCCGAGTGCGAGCCGCGACCGGTCGAGTTGCTGAACGGGGCGCGGCGCAGTTCCGCGAATTTGCGGTCGTGCCTCGCCTTGGAGCGGAACAGGCGCTGCAGCCAGGACTGGTGGCGCCAGAGCCGGATCGTCGATGCCTGCCATTTGTAGCCGCCAAAAAGCTCGTCGGAACCCTCGCCGGTGAGCAGCACCTTGACGCCGTCGGCGCGGCACTGCTCGGCCAGCGCCAGCAGCGCCGCGTGGCTGGCATGCCAGCCGTCGGTTTCGAGATGCCAGACCGCTCGCGGCCAGAGTTCGAAGAACCGGTTTTGGTCGAGAGGCACCCGACGCAGGCTGACGCCGACATGGCGACCGGTCCGCTCGGCGTCCTGCGCCTCGCTGCGGCCGAGCTTCGGGTCGACGACATAGCCATGCATCTCGGGCCTGAAGCGCTTGGCAAGCGCGGTAATCAGGCCGGAGTCGACGCCGCCGCTGCAGGCGGTGGCAAGGCCGGTGTCGGCAATGCAATGCAGTTCGACGCTTTCCTCGAGCAACGTCCGCAGGGTCGCTACATGTCCGGCGTCGGAGGTCTTGTCGCCGGCAATGCGCGCGGGCTCCAGGGCGTCGAGGACATGCCAGAAGCGGTGCTTCTCGATGCCGTTCCCGGTGATCCTCCACAGCCCGGCCGGCGGCAGCCGCTCGATGCCGTCGAAGACGCTGTAGCTCGAATCGCGGCTCTGCCAGGCCAGCCGCAGTGTCAGCTCGCGCGTGTCGATCCGGCGCGCGAAGTCATGGCAGGCCAGGATCGCCTTGTCCTCGGAGGCGAACAACACGCGCTCGCCGGTGTCAGCGATCGACATCGGCTTGATGCCGAGCCTGTCCCTGGCAAGCCACAAGGCGTCGTCGCGGGCATCGAAATAGGCGAAGGAGAACATGCCGTCGAACAGCGGCACCGCTTTTTGCGGGCCCCATTGGTGCAATGCCTGAAGCACCACCTCGGTGTCGGACACCGTGCGAAACGACAGGCCCTCCGCCTCCAGTGACTTGCGCAACGCGCGAAAATTATAGACCTCGCCATTGTAGCACAGCACGCCATCGCCGGAGGCGGTCAGCATCGGTTCGCGCGCGGCCGGCGACGGGTCAATGATGGTCAGGCGGCGGTGGCCGAGCGCCAGGCGGGCGTCGTTCCAGTTGCCGTGATCGTCGGGACCGCGATGCGCCAATGCCTGCATCATACGGGCTATGTCGGAAAGATCGCCGCCGCCGATCGGATCACGCTTGCGCCAGACGCCGGCTATTCCGCACATGACCGGCCGGCCGTTCTTGCCTGATGCATCGCTTCCTGAAAATCGCCCGGGACAACGGCGCCGGCCAATGCCGGCGCGCTTACAATCTAGCCGCTACAGACGCCGCCGCAAGCGATCTTGCGGCTTGCGCGCCGACCACCCAACGCCTGCCACGACCTGGCGTCAGAAACCGTGTTCGATGCGCTCGAATATGACGTTGGCGAAGGCCGATATCTGGCTGCCGATGAACGGGCCGGTCAGCGCCACCACAAGCATGATGGCAACGATCTTCGGCACGAAGGTAAGCGTGATCTCCTGGATCTGGGTGAGCGCCTGGATGAGCGCGATGCCGATGCCGACGGCCATCGCCACCAGCACCACAGGGGCGGAAGCGGTAAGAACCGTCCACACCGCGTACTGGACGATATCGAGGGCGTCGGCCTCATTCATGGGCTGACCCTATGCGAAATCGGCTAGGCGGCCGGCTTGATCGACACGCCCGGTCCGACCGGAACCTGGGTGCCATCCTGCAACACGGCGATCAGGCCGCTGCTGGCGAGTGTCACCGAAGCCACCGTTCCGGTGGTCTTGCCGTCGGCCGAGGTGATCGAGCGGCCGATCAGCGCGTCCGCCTGCGACAATGCCGAGGACTGCATGATCTGGTCGAGCTTGGTGTTGGTCTGCACCGACTGCTCGACTTGGGAGAAGGTCGCGAGCTGCGCGACGTACTGCGTCGAATCCATCGGCTTGGTCGGATCCTGGTTCTTCATCTCGGCGATCAAGAGCTTGAGGAACGACTGGTAGTCGACAGCCGTTTTCGAGGTCTTCTGGCTGGCCTGGTTGGCGCCAACCGGGATCGTTGTCGTCATGTCGACGGCCATTTTTATGCTCCTACAGCCAATGCGCGGGGCGTCTCGGGAATGTCGTCATCGTCCTCGAGCGCCTTGCGCTCGAGCGGATAGAGCGCACGGATCGCTTTAAGCGCCTCATAGATATCGTCCTCGCCGACCATGCGGTCGATCTGCTTGAGACCCTTGCAGATGTCCTGGTTGTCGAAGCTTGCAATCAGCATCGGCAGCGAGCGGCGGAACATGTCGCGCGCCTCGGCGGCGCCGGCCGGATTGATCAGCATGATCTGCACGATGAAATAAAGCTGCCTGAGCGGCGTCGAGGCCTGGTCGGCCTGGATGACATGGCTTTCGAGCAGGAACTGCACCTCATTCATCAGCTCGATGGTGACCTTGCGGTCGACGCGGATGACGGCGCCGTTGATGTAGATCTTCTCGTTCGGCTTCAGCGAGATCTTCAGCGTGTTGGTCATTGGATACCGTCTCGGATGATCTGTGAGACCTCGATCAATCCTTCGAAATTGTTGGTGCGGCCCTGGCGGATGTCTTCCGTCTCGCGCAGCAGCCACAGGCCGATGGAGATCAGGTTGGCGCGCAATTCCTTGGGCAGGGCGTTGTCGTCGGAGCCGAGATCCTCGACGAATGTGGTCCAGACGCGATTGGTGAAATGCAGCGCCTCTATCGCTTCCATCGACTCGGGGCCAATGGCGGCCGCCGCGGCCAGCATGTCGATCGAGCGGGTGAGCAATTGCCGCTCACGGTCCTTGGCGTCGGCGACGGAGTCGGTCTGGATGTCGGCGTAGGAGAATTGATACATCGTCGGCGCTCTGGCGTTCCGGTGTGAATGTTCAGGTCAGATAGTTGAGCAGGCTGAGTTGCTGCAGACGCGCGGTCAAGGCGAAGGACGTCTCGATATGCTGCGTGAGGTCGGCGACGCGGGTCGCCGCTTCCGCCGGATCGACGCCTTCGAGATCGACGATATGTTTCTCGAACAGATCGACCTGGGTTTTCATGCGGTCGCTGGCATCGGAGACGCGCTGCTGGGCGAGGCCCGTTTCGGCCCGCACCTGGGTGATGCCGCCGATGGCTTCGCCGACAAGCGCCTGCGCACGGCCGACGACCGCGCTCTGCGCGGCCTCGCTGATGTTGCCGGTCATCAGGTTGCTGACCATGGCGGCCGCCATGGCGAGCTTGCGGATGCCCTGCACGTTGGCGCTGACCGAGGTCTGCGTGGTTTCGTTGAGCGAAATGCGGGTGGTGATCTGATCGTCGGTGGCGCTCGACCAGTTGGCCTGCCAGCCGGAGCCCAGGAATTGCGGCTCGACCTTCGTGGTGATGAAGTCGTCCATCTGCGCGGCGGTGATGTTGGCTGCCAACGGATCGGTCTGGGTAAAGCCGAAATAGCTCGAAAAGGCGGCATCGAATGCAGCCTTGGCCGGCGAGCCGGCGGCGTTGAAATCGTCGATCGGCTTGACGTCGGTGTTGGTGCCGGCAAACAAATATTCGCCGTTGACGCTGGTGTTCAGGATACTCGTCATCTGCTGCAGCGCCGAGGCGCCGGCGGTCTGCAGGATATTGGTCGAGGAGTCGCCCGACACGCCGCTGGTCAGCGCCGACAGGAAGCTCTGCGCGGTATCGGCGATCTGGCCCAGCGAATCCTGGGTCGATGTCAAGCGCGCGGCGACGAGCGCGTTGGAATCGACGATGCCGTTCAGCCGGTCGAGATCGCGTTGGAAGGTGACGGCCTGGGTCGTGCGGTTGCCGAGCGCCAGGCCGACATCGGCGACCGTGCCGGTCTGTGATTCCTTCGTCGCCTTGACGAGGTCGGCCTGCATCCTTGCTTGCTGGTAACGCAGCGCGTTGGAGATTGCAGCTGAGGAGACGGCTGTCGCTTTCATGAATTATCCTACCGCGCTCATCAGCGCGTCCAGCATATCGCTTACGGTCTTCATCATATGCGCCGAGGCCTGATAGGTGTGCTCGAGGTCGAGAAGCAGCGACATCTCCTGGTCGACATTGACCCCGGTGTCGTTGGAAAGCGCCTCGGCCGTGCGTGCGGCCAGCGCCTGCTTGCTCTCGGCATTGATCGAGGCCTGCTGGCGCACGCCTTCGAACCAGCCGATGGCATTGGCCGCGTAGTCGGAGACGCCGGAGCTGACGGTGACGCCGGCTGAAGTATCGAATGCCATCGGCTGATCCAGCTTGTTGCCGTAGCTGATCAGAAGGTCCGAATAGGATGCGCCACCGGTGTTGACGACATAGGCCGCGCCGTTGGCGCCGCCGTCGCGCAGCAGCGTGGGATTGCCGCCGGCGCTCGGATCAAAGGCGGCGTTGACGCTGATGGAGCCGGCGAGGCCGTCAACCAGGGTGCCGGCGGCCGGAATCGCCGGCGCGCCGGACCAGGCGAACAGGCCCGTCGCATTGGGCTGCGATGGCGCGGTTTCGGCAAAAGCCGTGACAAGGCCGCGCGCGATCTCGTCGAGCTGGCTCTGCATCGTCGAGGCGACGCCGTCGCGCAGCTTCAAAAGGCCCGCAAGCTTGCCGTCGGCGGTGGTGCTGTCGGCGGTGCCCGGCGAAACCGGCACGTTGTCGATGTAGACGGTGTTGCCGGGCGTGCCGGCCGTGTAGCCGGCCGACGGCGTGAAGGTCACCGAGCGCGGTACGGTCTCGAACAGCGTCGAGCCGTCCTTGGTGGTAATGACCATGTCGTTGTCGCCGCGCGTGAAGGTCGAGACCGGGACATATTCCGATATCTTCTTCAGGAGCGCGTCGCGCTGGTCGAGCGCATCGGACACGTCCGTGCCGGAACGAGTGCCCGAAATGACGGCCTTGTTGGCGTCCTGGAACTGGCTGAGCAGCGAGTTGAGATCGTCGACCGCGGTGGCGATCTGGCTGTCCGCCTGGGTGCGGAAGTCCTGGATCGCCTTGGTGCCGCTGTTCAGCGAATTCACCACCTGCTTGGCGGCGTCGACGACGCTGGCGCCGAGGTTCTGATTCGAGGGCGTGGTGGCGTAGAGTTGCAGGGCCTTCTGCAGGTTGGCGATTGCGGTCGAGGGGGACGACGCGTTGTCGACCCCGTTCACCGACAGATCGAGCTGATCCATGCCGTTGTAAAGCGCGCTCTGGCCGCTCCATGCCGACAGCGCCGAAAGGTTCTGCCGGAACAGGAGGTCATTCGCGGTGCGCTGGATTTCCACCGACCGGGCGCCGGGCGCCGTGCTGGTTACGACAGCAATGCGACGGGTATAGTCCGGGCTCGACGCATCGGCCACATTGCGCGATACGACGCTGGTTTGCTTGGACGTGGCCAGGAGCGCCGACTGGGCAATGCTTAGTGCGGAGGAAAGCGACATGCTGATCTTTCACGGGCGGCGCCCGTCGTTTATCTCTTCAGGTTGACGAGGACGTCCATCAGGTCCGAACCGGTCTGGAAGACCTTGGAATTGGCCGTGTAGCTGCGCTGCGCCGCAATCATGTTGGTCAGTTCCTCGGCGATATCGACGTTGGAATTTTCGAGTGCTCCCGAAACGATGGAGCCGAGTTTGCCCTCATTGGCAAAGCCGATGTGAACCGCGCCGGAATCGGTGCTCTGCACGTAGACGTTGCCAGGCATGGCGGTGAGGTTGTCGGGGCTCTGAACATCGGCCAGCGGAATCTTGTAAAGCGCCTTGGTCGAGCCGTCCTCGAACTGCGCGTACATCACGCCGTCCTGGCCGATCTGGACCTTCTGGATGGAGCTCGGCGCATTGCCGTTGACCTTGGCATCGGCAACGGTGAAGCCGGTGCCGAGCTGCGTCAGCTGGGAGAGATCGAGGTCCAGCGTCGAGCCGCCGGGTACCGTGAACGAGACGCTGTCCGTCCCGCCGGTCAGCTTGCCCGTGGTGGTGTCGAAGGTGAGGTTGGCCGAGCCCAGCGCCCCGCCCGTATAGGGGAAGGAGGTGCCTGCGGTCGCCTTCGACTGATCGAATACCGAGACCTCCCAGGTGCCGGTACCGGTGTTGGTGAAATAGACGTCGAGGAGCTTCTTGTTGCCGAGATTGTCATAGGCGACCAGCGAGGTCTTCGACGTGTATTCCGCGTTGGGGTCGTTGGTGGAAGGCAGTGGGCCGGAGGGCGGCGTCGCACCGGCCGGCAAGTTGCCGGAAAAGAGACCCTCGGTGCTCGGCGTCGCCGTCATCTGCTGGTCGGAGATCTGCACCGGCACGAGGCCTTCGAAGCCGTTGGCGGTCGCGGCCGGCTCGCCATTGGCGTAGCTGTAGGCCATGAGCTGGTAGCCCGCTGCATTGACCAGTCTTCCCTGCGCATCCGGAACGAAGGAGCCGGCGCGGGTGAGATAGGGCGTGCCGCTGGCATCCTGCACCACAAAGAAGCCATCGCCGTTGACGGCAAGGTCCGACACCGAGGTGGTGTATGTCATGACGCCTTGCGTGCCGATGGCTGAACGGATCGTCGTCGTCACGCCGCCCGAATTATAGGCGCCGCCGGTGCCGGGCATAATCAGTGTCGAGAACTCGGCCGAAGAGCGCTTGTAGCCGGTGGTGTCCGAGTTGGCGATGTTGTCGGCCACCGCGGAGAGGCGGTTGGCCTGCGCGTTCATCCCGGAAACGCCGGTTCGCATCATTCCGTAGAGGCTCATCGATACATCTCCGCAGTGCCTGGGTAGGAGGCCATAAAACTATGCCTCGTGTCTTGCGCGAGGCTGGTGCGGGATGAGCCTTGGGCGGCCATCAAAACACCAGCCGGTAGCCGAGAAACCGCTTGGAATCGATCGGGTCGCGGCCGAGCTTCTCACGCAGCTTCTTGCGGAGCTTCGAGATGTGGCTCTCCACCACGTTCTCCTCGACCTCTTCGTCGAAGATGCCGTAGATGGCGTTGAAGACCTGCGTCTTGGTCACGCGCCGGCCGCGGTTGCTGGCCAGATATTCCAGGATGCGCCGCTCGCGCCGCGGCAGCGGCAGCGGCTCGCCGTCGATCTCCGGATCGCGGCCATCCATGAAGATGCGCATCGCACCGACTTCGGTATAGGCCGCCTCCTCGTGGGCGCGGCGACGGATGGCGGTGATGCGGGCAAGTATCTCGCGGATGTGGACCGGCTTGCGCACGACGTCGTCGACACCGCTCTCGAACAGCCGCAGCGTATGTTCCAGCGAGTGCTGCTCGCTCAGCGCGATCACCGGCGCGCCGGTGCGGTCGCGGATCTGGCGCGGCGATATCGCACCGTCGCGGCAGTCGCCAATGAGGAAGGCTCGAACCGACCTGAGGTCGGTGTCGGCGGCGGAACTCACCCATTCGCCGAATTCGCCGGGCGCGAAGCCCGCGGTGGCGACGCCCTCGCGATCGAAAAGGGAGGAGTAGCCCTCAGTCACGAGCTCTCGCTCATCAACGATTACGATCATCGACCCGCCCCCGAATCAGCTCATCTGCCCCGTGCGGAAAGGGGTATCCGGCTCGACGAATCCTGAAAAACCATCATTTCTTGTAGCTATTTTCTTGGGAGTTTTTTTGGGAGCCGTAATAAAGGCGATTGTGCAGGGTATTCGCGCCAATTGCCGGCAGGCGAATATCGGCGCCCGCGGATAGGCCGACGAAGGCCGATCGGCATTCAGTTGCTATCAACTATTGGTTGCAGAAGGCGCTGGCATTCGGCGTCCATTTGCCGAAGCCGGTGGCGACCATGTTGGCGATGACGCGGCAGACATAGACCTTCTGCGCCGGGTCGTTGTCGGGACCGGCATGGTAGCGGGCGACAGCCATCGACCAGGTCATATGCCGGGCGTGCAGGCTCGCCAGGAAGCGTGCCGCATAGTCGACGTTCTGATGCGGGTCGAGCATGTCGTCGACGCTGCGGAAATGATCGCCGTGATAATGGTGGTTTATCTGCATGCAGCCGAGGTCGATCAATGTCTTGCCCTCGCGGCGGGCACTCTCGAATCTGGCGAGTGCTTCACCGCGGCTGCGCGGAAAGATAGCTTTTCCCTCTATATTCAAGGCATTAGGCTGAAGGCTGCCCTTCTTTCCGGTCTCGGTCAGGCCGACCGCATAGAGAATGCCGGCCGGCACGCCGTAGCGATCGGCGGCGCGCAGGATCTCCGGCTCGCAGGGATTGGCGGCGGCGTTGGCCGTGCCGGCAGCGAAACTAGATAAACATATCGTCGCCAGCGCGCTCGCCAAGAGGCGAAGCGGCACGCCCGAATTCCTTTGCGCCATTGCCCTCGTTCCTTCCCGGTTGCCGACCGCCTCCCGCGCCGTTGCCGCCCGAGTTCCCGGGTTGGAACGAAGGCTGGTCGCGACCTGTCGACATCGGCATGGCGCTGTTAGCATCGGCACGGCTGGCAGCATGCGTTGCGATCGAGGGTTGCAGGATGGTAACCTTGTCGACATCGAAGCCGAGACTGCGCATGGACTTGATGATGGCTTCGCTGTCGGTGGTGAGACGGCGATATGCCTCGTGTGTCTCGGGCTTCATCTCAATCGAAAGCTGCTCCCCCGAGAGCCGCAAGCTGGCGGTGACCGATCCGAGCTCCGACGGGTGTAGCTCGATCTTCAGCACATGTGTCGGAACGGCAACAGAATTGGTCGTCTGCAAGCCTGCCGAGGCACTCGCAAAGGCCTGCTGAACGCCATTGTCGGAAGCAAGCGCTTCAACCAGCCCGGATGCCGTCTGGCTGATCGGGCTTTGCGCCGGCGCCGGGAAGCTCTGCTGGCTGACGACGTCCATGCGCCCGGCCGAAGGAGATGACTTGGCCAGTGTCTGCTGCGCGGATTGAGACTGTTGCGAAGCCTTGGAAACGGGGGTCGGCCGCCAGCCCTGCGGCGGCAATGTGCTATCGGCCTGAGGCTCGTCCCCTTGCATCGGCAAAGCATTGGCGCCGCGACGGCCCGGCAGGGCCACTTCCGTCTTTGCCGGCTTCTGACCGAAATCGGGACCGGAATCTTCCGCCAATTTCGAGCGGGCGGATCGCGATAGCGGCTCGCCGGAAATGTCGGCCGCCGCACGCTTGCCCGCGCGCAGCCGCAGCTCCGGCGATCCGTGCTCGCCAGCGTCCTCTTCACCGCCAGCGGAAGCGTCGCCGCCCGTGCCCGACGATTGCGCGAAATGCTTCATGTCGCTCAGCGCCATCAGCAACGGCAAGCGGTCCTGCAGCGGCGCGGTATCGCTGGCTTGCGCCGCTCTATCCTTGCTCGCCGCAGGCTTCGCCTGCTCGGCCTGGCCGTTCGTCTTCGCGGACTTCCCCGACGCTGCTCTTTGCAAGCCGGTTTTCCCTTGCGGGTCCGGCTCATCCTTGGCGTTGTTGGCTGGCGAGCGCTTTGCCGGACGAGCGTCCGGCATAACCGGTCCGCTCGTATGCCTGTCCTGCGGCTTCTCGGTCCCGCGCACCATCTCACCGAAATTCTGATCCCCATCCTTGCCGCCGGCGGCCTGCTGCCGGGGCTGGGACTGGGTCGAAGCGAAGCCCGGCAGGGTCTGGTTGACGCTGGTCATCTTGGGGCTGCTCCGAGGAGTTGGTCGATCTGGTCGAGCTGACGGCGCGTGCTGGACACCGTCGCATCGATAGGGTCGTGCGCATCGGCGGGTGTCGCAAGCGCGGACGCCGGCACCACCGGTGCGGTATCAGCCAGCACCGGCGGTGCCGGCGTTACGGCGATTGGCTGCGCTGGTTGCGGGGCAGGGGGCGGCGAAGCCACGGACGGTGCGTCCGTGGCTTGATCACCCGCCGCGAGCGCCGGCTGGTCCGGCATCGCCCCTTCCACCGGAGGCAGGTCTGCGCCGGCCGCGGATTTTGCATCGTCGCCCTTTGCCGCGACGGCGGGCGCGGCCTCGGCCCTGGCGGCCGACTTCACCGGCGCCACGACCTCGCCGACCACGGCTCGCGCGGCGTCGAGCAAGGCGCGGTCGCTCTGCGAGAGCTGGCTGCGGTCGATCTTGCCGAGCTTGGCGCGCACGTCGTCGACGCTGGCCGATGTTACGGTGGAGAGGCTCGAATAGAGCTGGGTGCGCGGGTCGTCCTGGTTGCCGTTGCCGTTGCGGCCCAGCTCCGCCTTGGCCGAAGCGAAAGCCGACAGATCCGTCTTCCCGTCGATCGCGGCGCGGCGCGCGATGCGCAGGTAGATCACTTTCTCACGCTCGGGATCCATCATCGAAGTAATGTCAGCGATCTTGTCCTGGCTGATCGCCATATGCAGCGTAATGACGCCGGAAACAAAGGCATCGGCGAACTGGCTGGCGTAAGGCGAATGGAGATAGGACGCGACATATTGCGTCGAAGCCAGCGCGAACCTGGCGGCGTCGCCCTGCGCCGCCGCGATGCCAATGGAGCGGCGAAGTGCTGCCTCTTCGACCAAAGTGCCGGGGCTGAGCAGGCGTGCCTCGTCCAGCAGAATGAGCGCCTTGGCAGGCTCGTCGGTCGCAAGCAGCGAGCCCTTGACCAGCGCCAGGAAGGCGCCGAGATCGGTGGGCACGCTCATCGGGTCGACAGGCCTCAGGGTTTCGATCGCCTCGGCGGGCTGGCCGTTCAGGTAGGCGATGACACCTTTGGCGATGGCGAGGCTTTGGGGGTCGGTTATGGCGCGCGAAGCCGCAGCCGCGACCGTCACCGGATTGCCGCCGCTCATGCCATAGACCAGCAAAGCGCGGAAATTCTTCGGCTCCTTGAAATCCGCGGCATTCGCGTTGCGCATCCGGGCGTCGGTCATTTCGAGGAGTTTTGCCTGCATCGGCAGCGCGGCATGATCACCGCCGGCAATGCGGTCCTGTATCAGCTGCAGCGAACGCACCAGCTGATAGGGCTGCAGCGCGTCCTGCGCGAAAGCCGCCGATGGTGGTCCTGCGGCGACAAGCACCACCGCTATCGCGCGGCCGATGACGGTTCCGCCGCTCATCCGCCGGCCGCCATCAGGATTTCGATGCGGCGGTTCGCGGCAGCCATCGGATCGGAGGCGATCTTGGGCTGGCGGTCGGCGAAACCGGCGACCTCGGTGATGCGGCTTTCGTCGACGCCGCCGCGCACCAGCATGTAATAGGCCGAATGGGCGCGCGCGGTGGACAGCCGCCAGTTGTCGTAAGTGTCGCTGCGGAACGGCCGCGCGTCGGTGTGGCCGCTGATGGTGATGGTGCCCTTCTTCTGGTTGATGATGCGACCGATCTTTTCCATCGCCAGCACCAGCTCGCGGCGCGGCATGGCCGAGCCGATCTCGAACATGCCGAAATCGAGCTGATCGGTGATCGAAATGACGACGCCCTTGTCGGTGGCCTCGACCGACACGCCGTCGGCGAGCTTTTCGCCCGGCAGGAATGCCTTGGCGAGCTCCTTCTTGATGTCCGCCATTTCCTGGAGGGCGGCTTTGCTTGGCGCCTTGTCGCCCTTGTCGGCGGCTTGTTCGGGGTCGGCGGCTTGTTCGGGCTCAGCCTTTTCGGCCTTCGCCGCTTCGGCTTTGGCGCCCGCGGCTGCAGCCTCGCGCTTGTCGGCCTTTGCTGTCTCGCCCTGTGTCTTCTCGCTCTTGTTCGCTTCGCTCGATGGCTTCTCGACCTCGCCTTGCGCGGCTTTTTGCCCGCTCTTGGCGTCGGCCTTGCCCTGGGTCGCCAGCGGCTCCAGCGGCGCGGCCGTGAGCGGGGGAGCAGCCGGAACGGCCCTCACCTTCGGCACCGCGACTGTCGCGACCTTCTCGCCGGACTTGATCGGATCACCGTCGATCCTGGCGCGTTCGGCGGTGGCCTCGGCGCCAGGCGTGGCCACTTGCTGCGACCAGAAGTCCGGCGCGAACGGATCCCGATAGGATACGCCGCCGGAGGCGCCGGTTGCCGGGCCGGCGGCCTGGGCGCCGCCCTCGCCCTTGGCGCTGACGTTCTGCATTACTCCCGTATCGGCGGCGATCTCGGCCAGCACCGCATAGGGATCGGCAAACAGTTTCTCGTCGGAGACAGCGGCGTCTTGCGCCCCTTCCTTGGTCTGCCGGCGTTCGGAGGAGCCGGCGCCGCCCTTGCCGTCGTCGCCGGCCTTGGTCGTGCCATCCTGCGGGTTGTCCGAGGTCAGTCCGACCTTGCTCGGGCCGTCGCCGAGGTCTTCCAGGCCCTTGCGGCTGGAATTGCGATCGATCAGCTCGACCGGATTGAAATAGCTGGCGACGGCTGCCTTGGTCTGCTCGTTGGCGGCGTTGATCAGCCACATGACGAGGAAGAAGCACATCATCGCCGTCATGAAATCGGCGAAGGCGATCTTCCATACGCCACCATGGTGATCGTCGTCATGACCGTCGTGATTGCGCTTGACGATGATGATCTCGTGCCGGGGTTCGGCGTGATCGATGGCGCTCACGACAGGACCTCCGACAGGGACGCCGACCATTCGGCGATGCGCGTCTCGAACACCGTTTCGTCGATGGTGACGGTCAGGTCGAAGCCCGGCGCCTCGGTGAAGTCGAGATTGACGGCGCGCGATCCGAGCGCCGCCTTCAGCGGTTCGAACAGCGACAGCGGTCCTCGGACACCGATGCGTACAGCCTCGTTGTCGGCGATTGCGGTGCTGATGGCGCGCGAGAGGGCCTGGAGCGAACGTTGCTGGAGGTCGTCGCTGAGAAGGCCGCCAATAATGCGGGCGACGGTTGCGCCGGCAAGTTCGGCAACGCGCTGCTCCATGGCTTCGATGCGCGTGGCGACAGCAGTGCCGAGATCGCCGCCGAAGCTATCAAGGAATGCTTTCGCCGCATCGTCGCTGGCCTGGCGTTCGGCTTCCAGCGCCACCTGATGGGCGAGCCCAAGGCGCGCCTCGAGCGCTGCCTCCGCCTCGGCCACCGCCTCGGCGATCAGCGCGCCGATATCGGCCTGCAGCGGCGCGGGCGGCATAGGTTCGGCATCGCGTGCGGCCGGCGCCTGGTTCGCATGCTGTGTCCGCGAACCAAAATCGGGCAAGAGGTCGAACAGGGCTGCCGAGGCCATGACCTAACCCACGGCTTCCGGGGCGGCGGCCCATTTGCGCAGAATCTGCGCGGTGCGCTCCTCGTTGAGGTCGACCATGCGGGCAAGCCGCTCCTGCGGCGCCGGACGGATTTTCTGGCGCAGATCATCGAGCGGCGTTGCGCCGGCGCGCGCGCCGGGCAGGCCGCCAGCGGGGGTCTCGGCGGTGATCGCGGCCATCGGTGCATCGGGGGTCGGCAGCGAGCGCTGCACGTCGTCGAAGCTTGGGCCGGCGAGGGCCGCGGGTTTTGCCGATGCCGTCAGCGCCGTGGCCATCGGCTTCAGGCCGAAGAAGGCCACCAGGAAAACGACGACGATGAAGGCGCCGGCGTTGATCAGCGTGCCGGTATAGGTGCCGATCGAGGCGAGGATGCCCGGCTGATCGATCGGCTCGCCGTCGAGGCCGTTGATGAACTCGACCGCCGACACGTCGATGATATCGCCTCGCTTGTCGTCGAAACCGGTCGCCGAGGCCACCATCTTCTGGATATCGGCGACGCGCTTGGCGATCTGCTCCGGCGTGGCGTCCTTGCCGAGGATGGTCTTCAGCCGATCCTGGTTGATGACGACGGCGATGGACATCTTGTTGACCGTGTAGCCGTTGGAGACGGTGGCGATCTTCTTGGAGTTGATCTCGTAATTGGTGATCTCTTCCTTGCGGTCGTTCTGCGAAGTGGACTGCGGCCCCTCGGTGGTCGTCGTCTGGGTCTCGGGTAGGTTCTGCTCGACGCTGGTCGGAGTCGAGGCCTGCTTCTGGTTGCTGGCCTCGTTGGTCTTCACCGATTGCACCGAACGCTCGACGCGTGAGTTCGGGTCGAAGATCGTCTCCTCGGTCTGGCGCGTGTCGGTGTTGACGTCGGCCTTGACGCTGGCGCGGAAATTGTCGGGACCGAGATAAGGGGTAAGCGCGCGGCGGATGTTGTCGCCGATCTGCGCTTCGACCGTCTGCTCGACGCCGAGCGTGCGCGCGGCGCTGGTGTTGGAGGGGTCGTCGCCGGTGGCCAGCAAATTGCCGTTGGAATCGAGCACGGTGACCTTATCGGCCGAGAGGCCCGGAACGGCGGCGGCGACGAGGTGGCGGATCGACATGGCGCTCTTTTCGGCGTCGTTGCCGGCATAGCGGATGACCACCGAAGCGGAAGGCTGCTGCTCGTCGCGGCGGAAATTGGCACGCTCGGACATGACGATGTGAACGCGCGCCGCCTTGACGCCGGAAATCGACTGGATGGTGCGCGCGATCTCGCCTTCCAGCGCGCGCACGCGGGTGATCTGCTGCATGAACGACGTGAGGCCGAGCGAGCCGACATTGTCGAATAGCTCGTAGCCGGCATTGGCGCTGGTCGGCAGGCCCTTCTCGGCAAGCAGCATGCGCGCCTGCGCGGTGGTGCCGGCCGGCACCAGCACCGAGGTTCCGTCGGAGCCGACATCGAAGCCGATACCGGCATCGGCTAGAACCAGGCCGATCTGGTTCACGTCGGAACGCTCCAGGCCGATATAGAGCGTCTCGTAGGCCGGGCGGTTGAGATAGACGGAGGCGATGCCGATGACGGCCATGACCAGGGCGGCGATGCCGCCCATGAGCGCCAGACGCCTCACGCCGAAACTCTTCAAATTCGCGATGATGCTCTGGATCTGTTCCGGCACGATTCAACCGCTCCCAGCATGACTGTCCGTCGGAAGACTAGACCGTGAAGCTTGTGCGAGGATGATAGGCGGAAACGAAAAGGCCGCGTCCGAGGCGCGGCCTTTTGGGGTCAGCGGGGATCGGGCGCTTAACCGTTCTTAAACAGCGACAGAATCGATTGCGAATTGCTGTTGGCAATGGAGAGCGCCTGGATGCCGAGCTGTTGCTGCACCTGAAGCGCCTGCAGGCGGGTCGATTCCTTGTTCATGTCGGCGTCGACGAGTTGGCCGACGCCCTTGTCGATGGCGTCGGAGAGGTTCGACAGGAAGCTCTTCTGAGTGTCGATGCGCGACTTGGCGGCGCCTAATTCCGCCGCGGCATCCGCCATCAGGCCCAGCGCCTTTTCGACGTCCGTTAGCAGGTTGTCGAACTGTTGGGATTCGCTCGTGCCGGTGACTCCGGTTAGATTTGTGACGTCGATATTCAGGATCGACTTGGTGGACGCTGTGCCGTTCTTGTCGAGTACCCCGGTTGGAGTGGCGTTCGTGTCGATCAGCCGTATGTTGGCGTACGCAATGTCGATCGAGCCAGTCGTGACCTTGCCGGTGGAATCGCGATTGTACGACGAGATCACCGTCAATTTGGTCACGGTCGCCGCAGAGTCGGTCTGCAGGAGATTCGCGCCGGCATAGCTGCTGCCGCTGACACTGTCGACAAGCTGGGCCTGGTATGTCGCGATCTCGCTCTGGATTTTGGCCCGATCCTCCGGGCTTGAGGTCTTGGCGAGCAGCACCTTGTCCTTGATTTTTTCTACAGCGTCGATCGCGCCGTTCATCGCGGTATAGGCGGTGTCGACCTTGCCGGCGCCGAGGCCGAGCGCATCCTGCACGACAGAGTTCGCCTTGTTGTCGGAGCGCATTGTCGTGGCGATGGACCAGTAGGCGGCGTTGTCGCTGGCTTGAGCGACGCGGTAGCCGGTGGAGATGCGGCCCTGCGTCTCTTCAAGAGACTTGTTGGTGGCGTTGAGACTCTGAAGCGCAGTCAGCGCCGCAGCGTTGGTCATGATGCTTGCCAAGATACACCCCTTCTCAAAGCAGATATGCGTCGCGCACGTCGGTCAACCTTCGGCGGGGGCTTCACGCCTGTAGACCAACTGGTCTGCCCGTCATAGCGATTGGTTAACCATACCTACCGCGCCATGGTTAATGGCACGTTAAAACCTGCCTTGAAAACGGAAAACGGTAACGTCTTGACAATGAAAATCGGGCCGCGCTGGCGGCGCGGCCCGATGCGAAATATCTCGTTGGCGGTGAACGATCAGCCGCGGAAGAGCGACAGGATCGACTGCGACGAGCCGTTGGCGATCGACAGCGCCTGGACGCCGAGCTGCTGCTGGACCTGGAGGGCCTGCAGGCGGGTCGATTCCTTGTTCATGTCGGCGTCGACCAGAGCGCCGACACCCTTGTCGATCGAGTCGGAGAGGTTCGACAGGAAGCTCTTCTGCATATCGATGCGCGACTTGGCAGCGCCGAGTTCGGCCGCGCCACTGGCCATGGATTTGAGGCCAGCTTCCACGCCGGTCATCAGGTCATCGAAATCCGTGCTGTCCAGGGTTGCCGTCGACACGTCCAGAGTCAGGATCGAGACCGTGGCGGCGCCGGCACCGGTCGTGGTGAACGTTTTGTCGAGCGCGCCGGTTTTGGTGCCGGTGATCGAGTCTACGAGGCGCGTTTTGGAAAAAAGGACATCGAGCGTGCCCGTGGTCACCTTGCCCGTCGAGTCGCGGTTGTAGGAGGTCATGACCGTCAGCTTCGTGCTGGTCGTCGACGAGGAGTCGGTCTGCAGCAGGTTCGAGCCGGCATAGTTAGCGCCGCCGATGTTGTCCGTGAGCTGCGCCTGAAGGGACGCGATTTCGCTTTGGATCTTCGCACGATCGTCCGCGCTGGAAGTCTTGGCCAGCAGAACCTTCTGCTTGATCTGATCGACGACGTCGATGGCGGAGTTCATCGCGGTGTAGGCGGTGTCGACCTTGCCGGCGCCGAGGCCAAGCGCATCCTGCACGACCGAGTTCGCCTTGTTGTCGGAGCGCATGGTCGTCGCGATCGACCAGTAGGCGGCGTTGTCGGAAGCGGTCGCGACACGATAGCCGGTGGAAATGCGGGCCTGGGTGGTCTCGAGCTGCTTGTTGGTGTTGTTCAGGCTCTGCAGCGCGGTCAGCGCGGCGGAATTGGTCATGATACTGGCCATGGTACTCGTACCTTATTTTTACACGGATTTTTTTGACATACCGGCATGTCCGGTATGACGGTGCGGCATCATGCCAATGATCTCTGAAACCCGATCACCCGCCATCTGCGAGCAATATGCGGGCCAGTCCCTACCAAACAGCTAAATCGCAGGGTTAATCGAAAATATATTGCCTAAAATTCGAGCCAGCATGGCGCTGGGTCTTTTGCGGCGTCAGAGCAATTCCAGGAAAAGTGTCAAACGGTTTTCCGTCCGGAATTGCGTCAATGGAAGAAAGTAGAGCGGTTCGCCGTTGCCGCGAAACGGGGAACGCTCTACGTGAAGGAGCGCACCAGGCTGCCAACCAGAAGGTTCCAGCCGTCGATCAGCACGAAGAACAGGATCTTGAACGGCAGCGATACGACCGTCGGCGGCAGCATCATCATGCCCATGGCCATGGTGACGGTGGCGACGATCAGGTCGATGACGAGGAACGGCAAAACGATGAGGAAGCCGATCTCGAAGCCGCGCCGGATTTCCGAGATCATGAACGCAGGCACCAGGATGCGCAGGTCGACGGTCTCGCGCGAGACGGTCTGGCCGCGCTCGCGGGCGAGGTCGGCGAAGAGGTCGAAATCCTTGTCGCGCACATTGTGCAGCATGAAGTCGCGGAACGGGCCGGAGATCTTCTCGAACGCCTCGCCCTGGGTAATCTGGTTGTCCATCAGCGGCTTCACGCCGGTATTCCAGGCCTGGTCGAAAGTCGGCGCCATGACATAGAAGGTCATGAACAGCGACAGCGAGATCAGGATCAGGTTGGCCGGCGTCGACTGCAGGCCGATCCCGGCGCGCAGGATCGAGAAGGCGATGACGAAGCGGGTGAAGCTCGTCACCATGATGAGAAGCCCCGGCGCCACCGAAAGCACGGTGAGCAGGCCGAACATCTGGATCAGATAGCCGACGGTGGTGCCGTCGGCCTTGCCGATGCCGCCAAGATCGAGCTGCTGGGCCGCCGCGACGGACGTGGTGACGACGATGAGCGCCGTGGCTATGAGGAACTTTCTCATTCGAGCAGCATCGTCCTGACGAGAACCTGTTTGACGTGGCCGCCGCTGCGCAGCGCCGCGCGCTCGTCGAGATCGGCCTTGAGATGCTGGTAGCCGCTGGCGCCTTCGATCTGATGCAGCTTGATCGTGCGCACGTAAGCCAGCAGATCCTGGTGGATCTGCTCGGTCATCTCCGGCGGTTGGGGAGCATCGTAGAGCAGCGATGCCTCCAGCCGGATCCAGACCTCCGACGGCGATGCGAGATTGGTGGTTATCGGCGCCAGCTGAACCAGCGTCGGCCCGACGGCCTGTTTGCCAGCTTCGGCAGACTTTTCCGCGGTGCCGCCGTTTTCCAACGCCGCGGGCACCGGCGCCGGTGTTTCGCCTTGCTTGAGATAGCCGCCGGACACCCAGCCCATGCCAACGGCGGCAGCCGTCACGACCAGCAGCATGGCGAGCTGGATCACCAGTGAAGGGCCCTTCCTGGGCTGTGCCTGCTCGACATTCGCCACGGCTTCGCTCTCCCGGCCCTAGAAAGGAAGAACCTGATCGAGGATCTGCTGGCCATAGGCCGGCTGCTGGACCTCGCTCACGCGGCCACGGCCGCCATAGGAGATGCGTGCCTCGGCGATGCGCTCATAGGGGATGGTGTTCTCCGCGCCGATGTCGGACGGACGCACCATGCCGGCGATGGTGAGGACCCGAAGCTCGTAGTTGACACGGACCTCCTGCGAGCCCCTGATCATCAGATTGCCGTTGGGCAGGACATCGGTGACGACAGCCGCGACGTTGAGTTCGAGGTTTTCCGAGCGCTTGATCTCGCCGTCGGCGTTGGTCTCGGTGCTGGAGCTCAAGCCGGCGTCGCCCTTGCCGCTGGTGCTTCTGCCGTCCCATCCGAGCGTGACGTCATAGCCGAGCTTGCGGGCAGCTGTGCGGCTCCTGTCGTTCTGGTTCTTGAAGTTGGCTTTGTCGTTGAGCTTGATGTTGACGGTCAGGATGTCGCCGGCGCGCAGCGCGCGCGGATCGGTGAAGAGCCGGCTCTGGCGGTCATCCCACAGCGAGAATTTCCTGGGCCGCGCCGCCGGCGGCTCGGGGTAGCTGTAAGGGCCGGGACCGCCTTCGCCGATACCGGAACCAACCGGCGACAGAGCGGGCTCCCTGCCGATTTCCTTGAAATTGGTCCCGCAGCCGGACAGCGCCGCGGCAGAGACCAGAACGAGCACCTTCAACTTCATGACGGATCAACCCTTCGCGCCGCGCTGGCCATGATGCCGGTGAGCGTCGCCGCCGCCTTCTGGTCCATTTCGTTCAGGATGACGCCGGCCTTGCGCGAATCGAGCTTCATCAAAATGGCCGCCGCAAGCTCGGCATTGACCATTGCCAGCCGTTCGGCGGCGGCGTCCGGCTTCATGCCGGCATAGATCTTGACGACGCCGTCCTCCGCGCGCGCCAGGAACACTTCGCGGCGTTTCAGCCATTCTTCGTATTCGGCCCGCTTTGCCTCCAGCGCTTTCATGCGCTCGTCGATACCGGCCTGCAGCTGCTTCAATTCCTCGGCCTGAAGGGCGTAGCGACGGTCGCGCGCGGCGTCCGCGATGTTGGAGCAGAAGCGCTGGATCTCGCTTTCGTCAGGCGCCTTTTCGCCTGCGACCGCAGCCGGCTGAACAGGCTCCTTCACGCGTGAAAACTGGGCCGACTCGAGCGGCGCCTGTCCGCCGGGCAGAACCTGCCGAACTTCCTCCGCGCCGACAGTTGCGCTGCCAAGATACGCGGCAGTCGCCGCGGCGGCCATCATCGTGAGGAGGCGGCGTGTCTTGGGGGAGAGAAGTGCGGTCATCGGCTTGCCTATTGGAGAACCAGGTCGGCCTGCAGGGCGCCGGCCGATTTGATGCCCTGAAGGATGGCGATGATGCCGTCGGGCTTCACGCCGAGGCGGTTGAGGCCTGAAACGAGCGTCTCGAGGTCGGGGCCGTCGAGCACGGCAACGCGCGCGTCGGGCCGGCTCGCTTCGATGGCGGTGAAAGGCTCGATCGCGGTCCGGCCCCTGGAGAAGGGCTCCGGCTGGACCACCTTCGGCGCTTCGGTGATCCGCACGGTGAGGGTGCCATGGCTGATCGCCACGCGCGAGATCCTGACATTGCTGCCGATGACGATGGTTCCGGTACGCTCGTCGATGACGACGCGGGCAGGGGCGTCCGACTCGACGACCAGATTTTCGATCTCGGCATAGAAGCGTGCCGCGGAGACATTCTTCGGTCGCCTGATCTGCACGGTACGGGCATCGCGCTCCGCGGCGACCCGCACGCCGAAGCGTTGCGAGGTGTAGTCGTTGACGGCATCGGCGATGCGGATGGCGGTCGAGAAATCGGGATTGCGCAGTTGCAGCGTCAGCACGCTCTGATCATCGAACTCGGCCGGCACCGAGCGCTCGACGATGGCGCCGTTGGGCACACGGCCGGCGGTCGGCACGCCTTGCGTCAGCTGCTCGGCCTGGCCTTGGGCGGTGAAGCCGCCGACGATCACCGAGCCTTGACCGACGGCATAGATCTCGCCATCGGCCGCCTTCAACGGCGTCATCACCAGCGTGCCGCCGGCAAGCGAGGTGGCATCGCCCATCGAGGAGACGTCGATGTCGATGCGGCTGCCCGACTGGACGAAGGGCGGCATGTTGGCGGTGACGATGACCGCGGCCACGTTCTTGGCTCGCGCGCTGCCGCCTTCGGTGGCGATGCCGAGGTTCTCCAGCATGGCGCGGATCGATTGTTCGGTGAAGGGCGAGTTGCGCAGGCTGTCGCCGGTGCCGGCGAGGCCGATGACCAGGCCGTAGCCGACCAGCTGGTTGTCGCGCGCGCTCTGCAGCTGGGCGATGTCCTTGATGCGCGCGGCGACCTGGCCCGGCGGCAAGGTGCTTGGCCCGGTGGAAACGCGAAACATGCGCTGGGTGGTGGCAGGATCGTATTCGGGGTCGTCGTAGACGCCGCCGTTTTTCTGGGCCAGCTCGCGCTTGGCCTTGGGCGTCAGCCCATCCGCCAATGCTGGTTGAAGGCCGATGGCGGCGCTCAGCAGAAGGACAAGCACGCGCATCACGAAGCGCCGACCTTGATGGTGCCGTCGGCCATGACCGTGCCGGAAATGATCTTGCCGCTGTCGATGTTGCGGATCTTGATCTGGTCGCCGGCAGCACCCGGCTGCAGCGTGACGCCGGCCGCCGAAATGGTCAGCGCGCCGGCGGTGAAATAGACCTGCACGGAAGCTCCCTGCTCGACCAGCCAGGCGTCGCGGACGGCGGCGACGGGAATGTAGCGGCCGGGCAGCAGCGTGCGCTTGGCGACCTTGCCCGCGAGTTCCTCGGAGCTGGTCGCCATGCCATCCGGCTTGTGCTTGCCGGGGATTAGCGTCACCTGCTTGAGCGCAGCGGGCTCGATGGTCTCGCCGGGATAGATGACCCGGTTGGGGATCAGCACGGCCTCGCCGACAGCCCGGCCGGCGGCGATCTCGGTTGCCGAGTGACCGGAGGTCTCCTGCGCAAACGCCGGCATGCCGCCGGCCATCAGCGCGATGGCCAGCGCGGCGCGGCGGAATGCTTGGCAGGAGATCGGCATCGCCATCGTCCGTTATCTGATGTTCTTGGAGACCACCGAGGCCATGTCGTCGGCGGCCTGGATGACCTTGGAGTTCATTTCGTAAGCGCGCTGCGCCGAGATCAGCTCGGTGATTTCCTTCACCGGATCGACGTTGGATGATTCCAGATAGCCTTGCTGGATGGTGGCGAAGCCAGGATCGCCCGGAACGCCGACATTGGCCGGACCCGAAGCCGAGGTTTCCTGGAAGAGGTTGTCGCCGAGCGGCGCCAGGCCCGCCTCGTTGGCGAAGTTGACGATCTGGAGTTGGCCGAGCAGCTGAAGGTCGGTCTGGCCGTCGATGCGGGCAAAGACCTGGCCGGTCTTGTTGACGATCACCTCCACGGCGTTGGTCGGCACGGTAATCGCCGGAATGACGCTGGCGCCGTCGACGGTCACCAACTGGCCGGTGGCGTTGGTGTTGAAGGCGCCGGCGCGGGTGTAGAGCGTGCCGCCGTCGGCACCCTCGATCTGGAACCAGCCCCTGCCGGTCAGCGCCAGGTCGAAGCTGTTGCCGGTGCTGGTCAGTTCGCCTTGCGTGTGGACGTTGCGCACCGCCGTCGTCTTGACGCCGAGGCCGATCGAGACGCCTTCCGGCACCAGCGAGGTGTTGGAGCGGTTGGGCACCCCTTGAGTGCGGTCGACCTGATAGAGCAGGTCGGAGAATTCGGCCCGCGCCCGCTTATAACCGGTAGTGTTGATGTTGGCGATGTTGTTGGCGATGACTTCCAGATTCGTCTGCTGGGCGTTCATGCCGGTGGCGGCGATGGCGAGCGCTTTCATGATGCCGTCCTAGATATTCATGCGACTGATTTCGAGATAGGCCGAGACGACCTTGTCGCGGATGGCGATGGTCGTTTGCAGCGCCTGCTGGGCGCTCAGCACCGCATCGACAACCTGGCGCGTATCGGCATCGCCCTTCAGGGCCTGTATCGACATCTGTTCGGCGCCTTGCAGCGTGTTGACGGTCTTCGTCGCGGCATGGCTGAGAACTTCGGCGAAGGTGCTGCCGACGCTTTCGCTGGCCTGCGTTCCGACGCCGCCCTGCAGCAGACCCGGTGACGCCGACTCCGCTCCATCGACCGCCGTTTTGAATTGTATTGCCCCGATACCGCCGATCATTACTGGTTCCTCATCAGGTCGATGGTCATGGAAATCAGATCGCGAGCCTGCTTGATGACCTGCAGGTTGGCTTCATAGGAGCGGTTCGCCTCGCTCATGTCGGCCATTTCGACCAACGTGTTGACGTTGGGCATCTTGACGTACCCTTTGTCATTGGCGGCCTCGTTGCCGGGCTGGAATTCGATCGGGAAATCCGACGGATCGCGGGCGATCGAACTGACTTCCACCAGCGAGCCGCCGGTGGCGCGGTCGACCTCGGACTGGAAGGTGATCGTCTTGCGACGATAGGGATCGGCGCCGGGGGTGTTGCCGGTCGACTGGGCGTTGGCGAGGTTCTCCGAGACCACGCGCAGCCGCTCCGACTGGGCGCCAAGGCCGGATGCCGCGACTTTGAGGGCTGCTGTCAGCGCGTCCATGGTCAGCTCTTCACCACCATCGTCATCATCGAATGGAAAGCCTTGACGATCGCCGTGTTGAGCTCGAAAGAGCGGCGGACCTCGCCGGCCTTCATCAACTCCTGCTCGAGTACCACGGTGTTCTTCGACGGCATGATCGAACCGGTGGCCTCCTCCGGCTTGACGTTGAAGCCGGCATTGGCCGTTTCGGCGCCAAGATGGCCCGCCTGGGTGGCGGCAAGCGTCACCGCGGTCCGGTCGAGGACCTTCTCGAACGGCTCGACATCATTGGCCGTGTAGCCCGGCGTGTTGGCGTTGGCGATGTTGGAGGCAATCGCCGACTGGCGCACGGCCAGCCATTGCGACTGCCGCGTGGCGAGATCAAAAAGGTTTACGGGTTCCATGGGAATCTCCCGGGCAAGTGAGCACAAGACTAGGCGGCCAGTCTTGCGCGGACCTTGCGCGGGTCGGGCTACTGCGCCCGGTGCTGTTACTTCGAGAGCTGGATCACCTTTTCGGTGCTGGTGACGATCACCCACTTGCCGCCGCGCTGCTCGATCGAGGCGACGCGGCTGGAATCGGGTAGCACCGAGCCACGCTGGACGAGCCACAGACCGGTATCGTCCTCGATCATGGCGCGGCCATTAGCGACATGCACCATCTTGAATTCGGAAGGGGCGGCCGGGAAGGGCTGGTCGCCGGGTGGCGGCGCGGGATCGTCCTGCACCGTCCCGGTGGCAAGCAGGTCGATATCGGCATTGGGAATGTCCTTGGCCGTCAGCGGTCCACTGCGTTGGGCGACAATGCCACCGCCCTCGCGTCCGGAATTGCTGCCGCTGCCGCCGAATTTGATGGCCTGAACGCCGAACTGCTCCTGGTTGAAGAAGATGTACCAGGGAAACAATGCGCAGATCAGGCCGAGCGTAATGCCGAGCGCGGCGATGACGACATCGCTGCGGCGGTCGGAGCTCCTGTCGACGAGGCGCGGGAACTGGGCTTTTGGCGGCTGCGGCCACTCGGCGCGGGGAAAAAGTCCGTCGAGCAACGAATCGCGGCTGGCTTGCGCCACGTCGGCGGTCCCGGCCGATGTCCCGGGCGGTCGCGGCCTGGAGCTGCTCCTCAACAGCGCCGTCGCCTTCTCCGTCTTGGCGCGCGCGGCTTTGCTCCTGGCGACCCTTGCTTCATCGGCCAGGGCCTTCTCCGCCGCCTCGGCCTCGGCAAGCATCTCGCGCAACATGCGCTCGGTGTATTGGAGCTCAGTCTCCTTGATCGCCATTCAGCTTCCCCTTGAGATGGCGGGCGAGGTCGGCGAACGGATCGGCCGATGCGCGGTCCCTCGGCGATTGGGTGAGCGCCTCGTAAATCAGCGGCACCTGGCGCACCGCGACGTCGAGCTCGGCATCGGCGCCGCTTTGGTAGGCACCCAGCAGACGGATGTCGCGCGTATCCTCGAAGCGCGCGATCATCGACTTCAGCTTTGTCACCAGCATGCGCTGCTCCGCGCTCCAGGCCTTGTCGGCAAGGCGCGAGATCGACGACAGCGGATTGACCGGCGGGTAGCGACCCTGCTCGGCAAGCGCGCGGTCGAGCACGACGTGGCCGTCGAGGATGCCGCGCACCGAATCGGCCACCGGATCGTTGTGATCGTCGCCGTCGACCAGCACGGAAATGATGGCGGTGATGGAACCCTTTCCCTCGGCGCCCGGACCGGCCCGCTCGAGCAGCTTCGGCAGGTCGGTGAAGACCGAGGCCGGATAGCCGCGCGCAACCGGCGGCTCGCCGGTTCCCGTCGCGACCTCGCGCAGCGCGTGCGCAAAGCGGGTGATGGAATCCAGTACCAGCAGCACACGATGACCCTGGTCGCGGAAATGCTCGGCCACGCACATGGCGGTGTCGGGCGCGCGCCGGCGCATCATGGCGCTTTCGTCGCTGGTGGCGACGACGGCGACGGTCTTGGCCATGCTCTCGGCGCCGATCGTATCCTCGAGGAACTCACGCACCTCGCGGCCGCGCTCGCCGATCAGCACCACGACCACGGTATCGAAGGCCTCGGCGCCGGCGAGCATTGCAAGCAGAGTCGACTTGCCGACGCCGGAACCGGCGAAGATGCCGAGCCGCTGGCCGAAGCAGAGCGGCGTGAAGATGTCGATCACCCTGACGCCGGTGAGGAAGCCGGTGCCGACGCGCTGGCGCGACAGGGCGCCGGGCGTCACGCGGTCCGCGGCGCCTGCCGCATTGGACCTGATCAGCGGCGGGCCGCCGTCGATGGCGCGCGTCAAGGCGTCGATGGCGCGCCCGCGCCAGGAGAGATGCGGCGCGACCGCGAGCGGGCCACGGCGGAAGACGGCGTCGCCGATGCCGGCATCGGCGCTGCGCTCGAAGGGCGCGACCACCACCTCGTCGCTGCCGATCTTGATGATCTCGCCGCGTCGGGCGCCGGCCTTGCCGCGCTGCTCCACGATGTCGCCGAGCCTGGCAATTCCGGACAAGCCCCGAACCCTGTAATGCGTCGGCGATATCTCGGCGATGCGGCCGCCGCGCGACAGCAGCACCTGCGGATCGTCGAACCGCCGGCAGACGCGTTCGAGCGCGGCCAGCCTGTCCGTCCGTCCGGTATCCGCCGGGCTCTCGGAAGCGCGCAACAGGGACGGACCGGTCGTCATGCCGTCACTTCGAGCCGAGCGTCTTGATTGCATCGTCGGTGGAGGAATCGGTCTGCCGCATCAGCGCCGCCGTGTTCTCGAAAGCACGCTGAACCTGGATCAACCGGGTCATTTCCAGAACCGGGTTGACGTTCGACTCTTCCAGAAATCCCTGCGCGACACCGATGTCGGAACGATCGGCGACGGGTTCGGGAGTGCGCGCCGGAACGATGCCTGAATTGCCATAGCGGACAAAATTGTCGCCGGGGTCGAAATTGTAGAGGCCGATGGCTCCGACCAACTGATCGTTCTGCCTGAGCGAGCCGTCCGCGCCTGCCTTGGGCGGGCCGTTGCGCGGATCGAGCTGGATCGGCGCGCCGCCTCCGTCCAGCACCGGATAACCTTCGATCGACATCAATTCGCCGTTCTCGTTCATGGAGAACCGGCCGTCGCGCGTCATCACCATGCCGGCGGGCGTGTCGATGGCGAACCAGGCGTCCCCCTGGACGGCGAAGTCGAACGGGTTGCCGGTTTCGGACATCGCTCCATGCGCGCCCGAAAGATAGGTCTTGCCGGAGGAGGCGAAGGAAACCGACTTGGGACCCGTGCCGGAGACGACGTCCTCGAACTTCACGCCGGTGGCGCGAAAGCCGATGGTCGAGGCATTGGCGACGTTGTCGGCAATGGTGTCGAGACGACGCTCGAGCGCGATCTGCGAGGAGAGGGCGACGTAAAGACTGTCCGGCATAATCTTCTCAGGACTTCAGCTGCTGCATGGCCATCATCAGGTCGGTGGAGATGCCGACAGCGGTCGGCTGCGCGAAGAGCACGCTGACCGACGTCACGGCCGTCGAGGTCGGGTGGTTGATCTCGTACATGCTGGTGAAACGGGTCAGGAACTTGCCGAGTTTTGCGGGGTCGGTGAAATCCGCGATGTCGAGCTTCTGCTCGAACAACTGCGCCTGCTTGTCGATATCGGCGGTGGCGAAGGAATCGGGCAGGCCGAGCGCGGTACGCACGACGCTGGCGAGCGCGGTGTCGGCCAGCACGTCGTACCAGCTGGTGATGTCGGGCGCCTTGCGCTGGAAATAGAGCGCCAGCCGGACGCCCTCGTTGGTCTGGCCGGCATCCTCCTCCAGCGTCTGGCGCATGTATTTGTCGATGGTCGGCTGCTGCGCCGGATTGATGGTGGTGGCCGCTTCGCCGTACTGCTCGAAGTTGAAGGCGGCGGCGAGCCCGGCATAAGCCTTGTTGGTCATCTTGTTGGCGACACTGTCGGGGTCGCGAATGCCGCCGGTGAGGACACTGCGGATGAGATCCTTGCTCTGCTTGGACGGATCGAGCCCATAAGCGGAGAGGGCGTAATTGTACAACCGGCTGTTGGCCATCAGATCGTCGATGGATTTCACGTTCGTGACGTTCGCCAGGTAGTACGCAGTCTCCGACTTGATGTAGTCTGCATTGGGCGGGATCAGGCCAAGCGTCGACCCTGTCGTATAAATCTTCGGCGTGTCTTTCTGCACCGCGTCGCGCGACGTGGTCTGATCGCCATACTGGGCAAAGTTGAAGGCCGTGACGAAGTTGGCGTAGCGCTTATCGGTCAGCTTGTTCGCCGGGCTGTTGGGGTCGCTGACACCGCCCTCGAGCATGGTGCGGATCTGCAGTGGCGTTTCGGACGACGCATCCAGTCCGTAGGAAGCCATGGCGAAGGTGAGCAGGCGCTTGTTCGCCATGAGGTCGTCGATCGATTTCACCTTGGAAATGTTTGCCGCGTAATAATCGGCCTCGCCCTTGATGTAGTCGGCGCTAGGCTTGATCGACGTCAATCCGGCTCCGGCCACGTAGGCATTCGGCACCGCCAGCTGGACATCGTCGCGTGCGGTCGTCTGATCGCCATACTGGGCGAAGTTGAAGGCGGAGACGAAGTTAGCGTAGCTCTTGTCGGTCAGCTTGTTGGCGGGACTGTTGGGATCGCTGACGCCGCCTTCAAGCATCGCCTTGACGGTCGCTGCCGGTTCGGTTTGGGCGTCGAGCCCGAATGCGGCCATCGCATATGTCAGCAGGCGGCTGTCCCCCATCAGGTCATCGATCGATTTAACCTTGGAGATGTTGGTGACGTAATAGGCGGTTTCGCTCTGGTAGTAGGAGAGCCCCGCCTGCGCGGCGCCGATCTGGACCTGCAGCGCGTAATTGTTGGTCACCAGTTGTTGCGCCTTATTGTAGACGGTTGTATCGGCGCCGTTGGCGGCGAAATTGAAAGCGCTGACGAACTGGGCGTAGCGCTTGTCGGTCAGCTTGTTGGCGAAACTGTCCGGATCGGAAACACCTTCCTTGAGCGCCTTGACCATGAAGGCCTTGGCGTAGTCCATGTCCTCCAGCCCGTAGGCCTTCATGGCGTATTTGAACAGGCGGTCGTTGTTGACGAAATCGTCGATCGATTTCACCTTGGTGATGTTGGCCAGATAATATTGGGTCTCGCGATCGACCGTTGGCTGTTGCTCGATGCGATCGATCGATTTGGTGATGTCTTTGGCAATCAACTGATAGCTGGTGTAGGTATCGAGCAAGGACGCGCCTCCGGCCGAAGCTATTCCAGAACAATAGCGTCACTTCCTTGCGCGAAGCTGAATCGCGTCCGCTGCCTTCGATTCAAGCCTCACACAAGGCACGAAGGATATCCCTGATCCACGACGTGACATGCGGAAGGACCTGTCGTGGGCATTCTGATCGGACTTGTGGTGACGCTCGGCTGCGTCCTCGGCGGCTTCATGGCCATGGGCGGCCATCTGCATGTGTTGCTGCAGCCATGGGAAGCCGTGGTGATCTGCGGCGCCGCGCTCGGCACCTTCCTCGTCGCCAACCCGATGAAGACGGTCAAGGACACCGGCAAGGGCATTCTCGAGGCCTTCAAGCAGGCCGTGCCGAAGGAGCGCGACTACCTCGAGACACTGGGCGTGCTGCACAGCCTGATGCGCGAATTGCGCTCCAAGTCGCGCAGCGAGGTCGAGGCGCATATCGACAATCCGGAAGAGTCAGCCATCTTCCAGGCTTTCCCGACGGTGCTGAAGAACCACGATCTTACGAACTTCATCTGCGACTACTGCCGCATCATCATCATCGGCAATGCCCGCTCGCATGAGATCGAGGCGCTGATGGACGAAGAGATCCAGACGATCCGCACCGACAAGCTGAAGGCCTATCACGCAATGGTCGCGGTCGGCGATGGCCTGCCGGCGCTCGGCATCGTCGCGGCCGTGCTCGGCGTCGTGAAGGCTATGGGCGCGCTGGACCAGTCGCCGGAAATCCTCGGCGGCCTGATCGGTGCGGCACTCGTCGGCACCTTCCTTGGCATCTTCCTATCCTATGCCGTGGTCGGCCCGGTCGCCACCAAGATCAAGACGGTGCGCGAAAAGAAGAACCGCCTTTACATCATCGTCAAGCAGACGCTGCTTGCGTACATGAACGGCGCCTTGCCGCAGGTGGCGATCGAGTTCGGCCGCAAGACCATATCCTCCTACGAGCGTCCGACGATCGATGCCGTGGAGCAGAGCACCATGAATGCCGGCGCCGCCGAGAAGAAGGCGGCCTGAGCATGCGGTATCTCAGACAGGGCCGCTTGCCGTCATGACAAGTCCCGCCAGTCCTTCGCAAACCCGGGCCTTGATCATCGAGCGTCTCGTCGGCGACAGCGGCGAGGCAGCGCAGGTGATCGGCGTCGGGCGCGGCATGGCCGAGCGGGCGCTGCCGCTGCTGCAGAAGGCGCTTGCAGGCGAGCTCGGCGCGCCGGTTACGGTCGATCTGCAGGCGGTGGAAGTCAGCCGCGTTCCCGAGGCGCGCGCGCGCGCCGGCGACGCTTTCGCGCTGACCATTGTCGGCTCGCCGACCTCGGCCGACGCCATGACGCTGGTGATGGATGCGCAAGCGGTCGCCGTGATGGTGAGCGCGCTGTTCGGCGGCGACCCCGACCAGCCGGTGGCGCCGATCGAGCGCGACCTGTCGCAGATCGAAGCCGACGTCGCGACCACCGTGTTCCAGGAAGTCGCGACGGCGCTCAACGGATCCGGCAGACGCTCCCTGGATTTGCGTCTGCCGGTGTTGAGGGCAACGTCGGGCGGCGAGGCAAGGCGTCGCGTGCTGCGCGACGGCGCCGCGGTCCGCATCGTATTCGGCGTCTCCACGCCGACCGATACCGGAACGATCACGGTCATGATTCCACAGCGCATTCTTCTGTCGACACGTGGCGCGACCGCCAAGACCGACGAAGGCGAGGCCGACGCATTCGGCTGGCGGGCCCGCTTCTCCGAAGAGGTGATGCGCTCGACCGTCCGGCTCGAGGCGACGATGCCGCTCGCCAGGCTGACGCTCGGCGACCTCGCCGCGTTCGAACCCGGCCAGGTGATCGAATTCGAGGAGAACGCGCAGCTCAACGCCAAGCTCAGCGCTCGCGACAAAACACTGTTTGTCTGCGCGTTCGGCAAGCTGGGGCAGAACTACACCGTCCGCATCAGCCACCCGCATGATGCCGGGCAGGATTTCATCGACGGACTGATGCCGGGCTGACGCCAGGCCCAGGATTCATGGAGACGACAGATGGCAAAAACCAAGGTGGAAGCCGAACCCGACCAGCCCGACGAACAACTTGACCGCGCCATCGAGGAACTGCGCGGCGTGCTGCGGGAAGAGGAAAATCGCCCGGATGCCGCCCTTCAGTCGGGTGCCAATTCCTCGATCATCATGACCATTCCGGTCGACGTGCAGATCATCCTCGGCAGCACGGAGATGCCGGTGTCGGAGCTGATGGCATTGCAGAAGGGCTCCACGGTCGCCCTCAATCGCCGCATAGGCGAGCCCGTCGACGTGGTGGTCAACGGCCGCAAGATCGCGCGCGGCGAGATCACCGTGCTGGAAAGCGATCCGACGCGGTTCGGCATCAAGCTCACCGAGATCATCGCCGCGGCAAGGAGCGCCTGAGGATGGCGAGCGGGCGGCAGCGAGGGCAACAGGCATGACGACGGCATTGGCGCTCACGCGCCCGCAAAAGGCGGCGGCCATTCTGGTGGCCATGGGCAAGCCTGCGGCCAGCCGGCTGCTCAAATTCTTCAAGCAGGATGAACTCAAAGCGCTCATCGAGGGCGCGCGCCTGTTGCGCACGATTCCGCAGGCCGATCTGGAGCGCATCGTCGCCGAGTTCGAAGCCGAGTTCACCGAGGGTGCGGGCCTGCTCGATTCAGCCGATCGGATGGATACGATCCTCAACGAATCGCTGTCGCCCGAGGAGATGAGCGCCATCATGGGCGACAAGAAGTTCGAGCCGGTTTCGGAAGGACCTGCGCCGATATGGCCGGATCTCGAGAAGCTCGAGCCGGCACGGCTTGGCACCTTCCTCGCCAGCGAGCATCCACAGACGTCGGCCATGGTTTTGTCGAAGCTCGCGCCACAGATAGCGGCCAATGTGCTGCTCACCATGGAGAAGCCGATGCGCAGCCAGATCATCAAGCGCATGGTGACGATGGCGAGCATTCCGGACGCGGCATCCCGCATCGTCGAGAACCAGCTGCGCGCAACCGTCCTGTCGCAGAAGACGAGCAGGGACACCTCGGCCGGCCAGGAACGCGTCGCCAGCGTGCTCAACGAAATGGCGAAGCCGGAACTGGACGACCTCATGCAGGACCTGGAAGAAGCCGGCACGCCCGATCTCGCCGGCGTCAGGTCGCGGCTGTTCGCCTTCGACGATCTGCCGCTGCTGCCGCAGAAAGCCCGGGTTCTGCTGTTCGACGGGCTTTCGACGGAGCTCGTCACGCTGGCGCTGCGCGGCGCCGCGCCGGAACTCGCCGAATCGGCGCTATCGGCGATCGGCGCGCGCTCTCGCCGCATGATCGAATCCGAACTCGGACAAGGATCGGAAGGCATTGCGCTTGCCGACATCATGGCGGCACGCAAGAGCATATCGGTCGCCGCCATCCGGCTGTCGCGCGAAGGGGCTTTCGCACTGCCTTCGACGCAGATCGCCACCGCCGAAGCCGCCTGACGATAATCGCCCGGTCAGGACGCCATGGCTGAAGCCGTCGACAAAGAATCCAAAACCGAGGAAGCCACAGAAAAGAAGATCCGCGACACGATCGAGCAGGGCAAGCTGCCCCATTCGCGTGAGACCGCGATCTTTGCGTCCTTCCTCGCCATACTGGTCTTCGCGGTCTTCTACGCCAAGGACGCGGTTGTCGATCTCGGCATGTTTCTGTCGACGTTCCTGGAAAAGCCGGAAGCCTGGCCGATGGACAGCGAGACCGATGTCATCTCGCTTTATCAGCAGGTGATGGCCGAGATCGGCCGCGCTGTCGTCAGCCTGCTGGTGTTGCTGACGGTCGCCGGCATCGGCGCCTCGATTTTCCAGAACATGCCGCAAATCGTCGGCGAACGGATCAGGCCGCAGCTGTCGCGCATCTCGATCGTCAAGGGCTGGAGCCGCATGTTCGGCATGCAGGGATGGGTCGAATTCCTGAAGTCGCTGGCCAAGCTCGGCTTCGCGATTGCTGTCCTGACCTTCACGCTCTCGCAAGACCATCGCAAGCTGCTCGCCGGCATGATCACCAACCCAGTCTCCTTTGGCTTGGTCATACGCGGCATCTTCGTCGACATATTGGTGGCGATCGTCTTCGTCATGGGGCTGATCGCGGTGGTCGACATCGTCTGGTCGCGGTTCCACTGGCGGCGCGACCTGCGCATGACCAAGCAGGAGGTCAAGGACGAGATGAAGCAGTCGGAAGGCGATCCGATCGTCAAGTCGCGGCTGCGCTCGCTAGCGCGCGACCGGGCGCGCAGACGCATGATGACGGCGGTGCCGCGCGCGACGCTGGTGATCGCCAATCCGACGCACTATTCGATCGCGCTGAAATATGTGCGCGAGGAGGATTCCGCTCCGATCGTGCTGGCAAAGGGACAGGATCTGGTGGCGCTCAAGATCCGCGAGATCGCCAGGGAGAACAATATCCCGATCTTCGAGGACGTGGCGCTTGCGCGCTCCATGTACAAGCAAGTTTCAGTTGATAGCGTGATCCCGTCGCAATTCTACCAGGCGGTCGCCGAGTTGGTGCGGATCGTCTACTCGAAGAAGGCCGCGCGCAAAGCAACCCAATGAACGGACGCCGCTAATCCATGGACCGGCAACCACACGCCAACTCCCGCGAGCTGATCGTCGCCAGCGCCATCGAGCCTGTGGTGGGCGAATTGAGGCTCATCGACGTTGCCGATTATATCGCCTTCATCCGGCTCGAGCATTTCGCCTGCCTGTCGGACCTGGTGGATTCGGCCGCCGAGCTTTACTTCCGGCCGGGCACGCTCAGGCTCGGCCATGGCGGCGAGGCGCATGTCGACTGGAGCGGCAACCCGCGCATCGTGCTCGATCTGGAATTGCGGCCGCGTGGCGTCACGGTCTATTTCCAGCTGACGCTGACCGAGGACGGGGCGTCCGTGGTGGTCAACTACGTGTCGTTCGAGAAGCCCGGCGAGACGCCCGAGCACAACACGGCCTTGCTCGAGGACGCGACCGAAGAGGCGCGTATCCGCCGGACCGAGCCGCTCGCTTTTTGATTACAGCGGCCCCGAAACGTTCAAAGCGCCACGCTGGAGTAGTTCCTGGATTGCTCTAAAGTGCATCGCGCGAAAACGGATTCAGGCGCCGCGCTTTAAGTCTCTGTTTTGATGCATGTCGTTCTCCCAAAACCGCTGCGCACTTTGGGCGATGCATTAGCGCTGTTATTCGATCAGGCCGAGCCGCAAAGCCTTGGCGACGGCCTGGTTGCGGTTGACCGCGTTGAGCTTCTGCGTCGATTGGGTGAGATACTGGTTGGCGGTATGCACCGACAGTTTCAGGAGTTTCGCGATCTCTTCGCTGGTGTTGCCGTTGGCGGTCAGTTTCAGGCATTCGAGCTCGCGCTTGGAGATCGAGCGCATCCGGCCGGTGTCGCTGGGGCGGATGCGGGCGACCGCCGCGAAAAGCGCGAAAGAGCGGGCGTGGATCTCGCAGAGCGTGTCGTCGGACAGCGCGATCTCCGACCCCAGGAAGACGACCAGCCCGCATTGACCGCGATCGGCATGCACGGGAAGGGCGATGCCGTTGGTGCCTGGCGCCAGCGGCGCGGTCGGCTCGGCCCAGGCGAGCGACTGGAAGATCTGTCGCGACCCCGCGTTGCCGTCGTCGGCCCACCAGCGCGGCGCCGTCGAGATGCGGCTGTGGCGCACCACGTCCTCGCCATTGGCGCCGGAGATGAATTTGGTCGCGACCGCGGTGCCGGGGTAGTCGGAATCGAAACACGCGACCAGGCGCGCGCGCTCGGGCGAGGGGCTGACGAAATAGAGGCCGAAGGCCGAGGCGTTGATATCGACCGCGATCCAGCGGCAACGCCGCACGGCATCCGGAATGGTGACCGCGTGATGGGTCTCCGAGCCGAGCGAGAAGGCGCCGAACGGATTGCGCTGATCGTTGAAAAGGGCCGCGGCGGCCTCTTTGACCTGTGCGTGCTTCAAATGATGCCGCTCCTGATCGCCGTCGCGATCGCCATCGCGCGGTTGCTGGCCGCGAACTTCTGGATGGCGTGCGTGATGTAGCTGTTGACGGTGTTCGACGAGACGCCGAGGATGAGGGCCACCTCGTCGGTGGTCTTGCCTTCCGAAACCCAGAACAGGCATTCGCGCTCGCGGTCCGACAGCGGATCCTGCATGGATGCCGCCGCGATCAGCTGCGGAATACTGGAAAGCGCATAGCAGCATTTGAGCTGCGCCTTCATCAGGGCGGTCAGATCGATCTTGTCCGCCTCGGCGGCCGAGAACAGCACGAACAGGCGCTGCCGGCCGACATTGAGCCGCAACGAATAGATTTCGGCGTGACCGAGCACGTCGAGCAGGCGGGCTTCTTCGCCGGTCAGCAATGCACCTGCGTCAGGTGCGTGCGCCGCCACCAACGGGCTTGGGCGGACCCCGGGAGCCACGGTCAAGGGACCCAGCGCCAGGTTGGCGATCAGCCTTTTGCCGATCAGCTCGATGGCATCGAAGATCCAGTTCGAGGAAACGATGCGCGCATCGTTGCGATCCTGGTCATGCACGATGGCGACCAGCATGTAGCTGTCGGCGCCGATATCGGCGGCAAGCTGCATGAAGAAACTGGTCAGATCGCCGCGCGACGTCAGGCGCGAGCCTGAAGCATCGGGTTGGAGAAGCGCGGCGGGACTGCTCATTTGTATTGTTGGATTCTTGCCGGAATCGATCCTTGTGCCCGGTGCTGGCGAAGCCAACGGCCGGACCCGAAACGCGTCACGTTTACGAAGACACACCCACGGGCGCGAACGGCGCCCAACCGCGCCGAATCCCTCTAGGGAACGCGAAACCGTCCGCGTCTGGTACCGGCCTGGCGCCGGAACTTGAGACTTTGGGTGGTCGCCGCGCCCCCCATGGACCGGCTGATTCGGGTCTAATCTACCCGCAGATGAATCCGACATCAAACGCGATTTGACAAAATTGAATCTAACGGACTCGCGCCGCGACTCAGCGGCCCGTCTTCGCGTTGCCGGCGATGATTTCGACGTAGAATTGAACCGTTGATTTCCCGGTAGGGACGCAAAAAAATACGCCCCCGGTTGTACCCGAGAGCGTATGTCCTTCGACCGGACGTGGCTTAGCGTTCCTCGAACCCCGTCAGCACGCCGACGGCGTTGAGGCCGATCTCTTCCACCGCGTAGCCGCCTTCCATCACGAACAATGTCGGCAGGCCGAGCTTGGCGATGCGGCGGCCGATCTTTGGGTAATCCTCACTCTTAAGCTTGAACTGGCTGATCGGGTCCTTCTCGAAAGTGTCGACGCCGAGCGAGACGACGACCACGTCGGGGGCGTAGGCCGCGAGCCTGGCGCAGGCGTCCTCCAGCGACGCGTTCCAGCCGTCCCAGCTGGTGCCGAAGGGCATCGGGTAATTGACGTTGAAGCCCTCGCCGTCGCCTTCGCCGCGCTCGTCGGCATGGCCGAGGAAGAACGGATATTCGACCATCGGATCGCCGTGCAGGTTGAGCACCTGGACGTCGCCGCGGCGGTAGAAGATCTCCTGCGTGCCGTTGCCGTGGTGGTAATCGACATCGAGGATCGAGACGCGTTTGGCGCCCTGGTCGCGGAACCATTGCGCAACGACCGCGGCGTTGTTGATGAAGCAATATCCGCCCATGAAGGCCGCGCCGGCATGGTGGCCGGGCGGGCGGCAGAGTGCGAAGGCGGCGCGCTCGCCGCCCTTGACCAGGGCAGCGCCCGTCAACGCGACGTCATAGGAAGACTTGATTGCCGCCCAGGTGCCCTCGACGAAGGTCGCGCCGGCATCGAAGGAGTAATAGCCGAGCAGGGCATCGACGCGCTTCGGCGGCACGTCGCCGCGCAGGCCGCGCGTTGGCCAGGTGAAGCCCATGGCCGATCCCTTGAAACCGGCGGCGACCCATTCAGGCCACACCGTCGGCAGGAAATCGATGTAGCCGGCATCATGCACGCGCTTGGCGGCGGCGAGGTCGTGTTCGACCGGTCCGATGATCGGCCCGAGCTTCTCGCTCTCCACCCGCGCCTTTATGAATTCGGCTCGCGACGGCTTCTCGAAACCCGGCACGATCGCCGACGTGACCAGTTCCATCTGCCCGGCATGGCCGGCGTGGAGAGGAGAGAAAACTGTCTTCATTTTGGGAGTTGGCTCGCTCTTCGGGTTCAGGTTTCGGTGGGTCTCGAACAGCGTTGTGGCAGAGGTTTCCGACGCCGCCAAGAGGCATCGCAAATTGTTGTCTGAGGCCAGCATGGGACGGCTTGCCAGACGCCAATACTCTGCTAGCCTAGGCACAAAGGGGAGAAAATGATGCCGCAAACGGCCGATCTGATCGTCGAGAACGCCAGCATATTGACGATTGATCCGGATACCCCTCGCGCACAGGCCATTGCCGTCAAAGGCGACCGGATAATTGCGATCGCAGATCGCGATGGTGTGCGTGACTACAAAGGCCCCGGCACGCGCGTCGTCGATGCCCAGGGCGGCTCGGTGCTGCCAGGCTTCATCGAAGCGCATATGCATCTCTTCGGCGGCGCGGCCGAGCTCGACAACCTGCATTTGGCCGGCGTGCACGGCTTCGACGCGCTGCGCGACGCGATCCAGGATTTCGCGGCGAAGCGTCCGGACGCCGGGCTTCTGATCGGCGCCGGCGTCGATTATGCCATCCTGCCGGAGCCGGTGACGCGGCATGATCTCGATCGCATCATTCCTGATCGGCCTTTCGCCATGTCGGCTTCCGATCACCACACGATGTGGGCGAATACCAAGGCGTTGGAAGAGGCCGGGCTACTGCACGGCAGGCAGGTCGGCCAGGGCAACGAGGTCGTCATGGGCAAGGACGGTCTTGCCGCCGGCGAGTTGCGCGAGGGCGAGGCCTTCGGGCCGGTCCTCGATCACTACGGGGCGAACCGGACGCGGCTCGGCCTCGAGGGTGCCGAGCCGGATCCGTATCCTTCCGCCAAGGAACTGGCAGCCGATCGCGACCTGATGCATCGCGGCCTGCAATGGTGCGCCAGGCACGGCATCACCTCGATTCATAATATGGACGGCAATCTCTACCAGCTCGAGCTGCTGGCCGGGCTGGAAAAAGAGGGGCGACTGCTTTGTCGCACCAAGATCCCGTTCCACTTCAAGAATTTCATGAAACTGGACATGCTGGAAAAAGCCTCGCGGATGGCCGCGAGCTACAATTCCGAGTGGCTGTCGTCCGGCATGGTCAAGGTCTTCTATGACGGCGTGCTGGATTCCTGGACGGCGGTGATGGTCGACGACTATGCCGACCGGCCCGGATGGCGCGGCGAGCCGCTGTTTTCGCCGGAGCATTTCGCCGAAGTAGCGGTCGAGGCTGACAAGCGCGGGCTGCAGATCGCGGTGCATTCGATCGGCGACGGCGCCGTGCGGGCCGTGCTCGACGGCTACCAGGCGGCGTTGAAGAAGAACGGCAGGCGCGACAGCCGGCACCGCATCGAGCATATCGAGGTCACTACGCCTTCCGACGTGCCCCGCTTCGCCGAACTCGGCGTGCTGGCGTCGATGCAGCCGGCGCATCCGCCGGGCGCGCTGAACTTCCCGCTGGAGCCGACGATCTCGCGCATCGGCCGCGACAAATGGCCGTTAAGCTATGCCTGGCGCACGCTGAAAAACGCCGGCGCGCGCGTGGTGTTCGCGTCCGACTGGCCGGTTTCGCCGGTCGATCCGATCCTGTCCATCCAGGCGGCAGTCATGCGCAAACCTTGGGCAGAAGGAATGCCGGACCAGAGCTTCTCATTGCAGGAAGCCATTGAGGGCTACACGGCCGAGGGCGCTTATGCCGAGTTCATGGAGCACCGCAAGGGTCGCCTCAAGACCGGCTACCTCGCCGATATCGTCGTTTTGTCGGCCGACATCGAGGCGACGTCGCCGGAAGCGTTGCACACCGTTCAGCCGGTCACCACCATCTGTGGGGGGAAGATCACCTACCAAGCCTAACGATGGCATAGGAATTGCTTAATTGAACTAGGGGTCCAAATCGAGTCACTGCTGCGCAGTTGCCAAGCCGCTGGCTTATGGCGACAATCAACCAGGAACACACCTGCCGCCAAGAGCAGGCTCTCTCAATGGGGTAATCGTGCCGGAACAGCCGGGTAAGAACGCGATCGAAGTTCGCGGTGTTCGCAAGGTTTTTGGAGCTGGCGAAAACCAGGTAGCCGCTCTCGACACGGTGTCGGTGTCGATCCGCGAGAACGAGTTTTTCACACTGCTCGGCCCGTCCGGATGCGGGAAGACGACCCTGCTGAGATTGATTGCCGGCTTCGATTTTCCGACCGCCGGCGAGATCCTGCTGCACGGCCAGGACATCGCCCCGCTGCCGCCCTACAAACGCCCGGTCAACACGGTCTTCCAGAGCTACGCGCTGTTCCCGCACATGACGGTGGCGCAGAATATCGGCTTCGGGCTGGAAATGCTCGGCAAGCCGAAGGCGGAGACCGAGGCGCGTGTCGCCCAGATGCTGAAGCTGGTCAAGATGGAGGCCTTGAAGGCGCGCCGCACCAGCCAGATTTCGGGCGGCCAGCAGCAGCGCGTGGCGCTGGCCCGGGCGCTTGCTCCGCAGCCGAAGGTGCTTTTGCTCGACGAGCCTTTGTCGGCGCTGGACTACAAGCTGCGCAAGGAAATGCAGATCGAATTGAAGCGGCTGCAGCACGAGACCGGCATCACCTTCATCTTCGTCACGCATGACCAGGAGGAAGCGCTGACCATGTCCGACCGCATCGCCGTAATGTCGGCCGGCAAGATCCTGCAGGTCGGCACGCCGCGCGACATCTACGAACGGCCGGCTGAACGCTTCGTCGCCGACTTCATCGGCGAGACGAATTTCCTGCCCGGCACGGTGGTGTCGAAGCAGGCCGGCGTGGCGACGGTCAAGTTCGCCAGCAACGCGACGATCGCCGCGGGCTATCCGGAAGGCTTCGATCCGACCGGCGAGGTGACGCTGGTGGTGCGACCCGAGCACGCCGATCTGGTGCCCGATCCGGCCAAGGGCACGATCGCCGGCACACTCTCCAACATCGTCTATTTCGGCACCGACACCCACTATCATGTGAAGCTCGACGGCGGCGAAAACTTCATCGTGCGCCACCAGAACAGCCGTTCGAGCCCGGTGACCTTCGGAACCGGCGCCAAGGTGGGCATCCAGTTCGAGGAGGACGCCGCGCGCGTCCTGAAAGACTGATGACGATAGCCACGCTCTCCCCAACCGCGCCCTCCCAAGTCACGCCCTCCAAGGCGGCCCTGTTCGAAGCCAGGGCGGTGAAGGCCGGCGCGCGGCGCAACAGACTGCTGTCATTGCCGGCGCTGGTCATCATCGGCATTTTCGGCGTGCTGCCGCTCATCATCATCTGCGTCTACTCGTTCCTCGTCGCCGCGCCCTATGGCGGCGTGCAATGGCAGTTCTCGACCGACGCCTATCTGAACTTCCTGTTCCAGCGCGACATTTTCGACGACACGCTGCAGTTCACACCGGACTTCCTGATCATCTACCTGCGATCGTTCCTGTTCGCGGTGGTGACGACGGTGATCTGCCTGCTGCTCGGCTTTCCGACCGCCTATTTCATGGCGACGCGGCCGCCGGCGCAGCGCAACTGGTGGGTGCTCTTGATCACCATTCCATTCTGGTCGAACCTGCTTGTGCGCACGCTGGCGATCATGTTCATCATTCGCGACGAGGGCCTGATCAACGACGCGCTGCTGGCGCTTGGCGTGATCGATAAGCCGATCACGATGCTCTACACCAACTTCGCCATCCAGCTCGGCCTGCTTTACGCTTTCCTGCCGTTCATGGTGCTGCCGCTCTATTCCAGCCTGGAGAAACTCGACTTCCGGCTGATCGAGGCGGCATGTGATCTTTATGCGACGCGCCGGCAGGTGCTGTGGCGGGTGATCATCCCGCTGTCCAAGCCCGGCATCATCGCCGGCTGCCTGCTCGTCTTCATCCCGGCGCTGGGCGCCTATGTGACACCGCTGATCCTGGGCGGCGGCGTGCACCTGATGATCGGTGACCTCATCGCGCAACAATTCGGCTCGGGACGCAACTGGCCGCTCGGCTGTGCGCAAGCGCTGATCCTGATGGCGGCGGTGCTGGTGGCGCTTTTCTTCTATGTCCGCAACACCTCGGGGAAGGTGCAGCATGGCTGACGCGCGCACCATGGACATCAAGGACCAGCCGGGCTTCCGCACCATCGCCGTCATTTGCCTGCTGGTGCTCTATGTGCCGGTGCTGATCCTGATGATCTTCTCGCTGAACAGCGGCTCGCTGGTCACGCATTGGGAAGGCGTCACGCTCAACTGGTATGGCAGCGCGCTGCTCAACGAGGAGTTCCATAGCGCCGCGAAGAACACGCTGATCATCTCGGTGACCGCGACGATCGTTTCGACCATCTGCGCGACGCTGGCGGCGATCGGCATGACCAGGGTCAAGCCATGGCGCGGGCTGGCCGCGGCCTTCATGGTCATCAACCTGCCGCTGATGGTGCCGGAGATCATCACGGCGGTGGCGACGCTCTCCTTCTTCGCGCTGATCGCCGGCACGTTCGGGCTGAATTTCGGCATCGGCAATCTGATCCTCGCCCACACCGTGTTCTGCATCCCCTTCGCCTATATGCCGGTCAGGGCGCGGCTGGAGGACATGGACCTGACGCTGGAATATGCGGCTGCGGACCTCTACGCGACACCGTGGAACGCCTTCAGGCGCATCACGCTGCCGCTGCTGGTTCCCGGCGTCATGTCGGGCGCGGCACTCGCCTTCATCGTCTCCTTCGACGATTTCACCATCACGCAGCTTGTCGCCGGTCCCGGCCAGACGACGCTGCCCCTCTACATCTGGAACCAGATCAGGCGACCGATGACGCCGGAGATCAACGCCATCTCCACAATTCTGCTTATGGTGTCGATCCTGTTCGTCTCGATCTCGTTCCTGATCGCGCGGCGACGCGCAAAATGACTCGAGAGCTCCAACACAACAATGGGAAGGCAAGGAGAACAAAAATGTCTGGAAAACTGATGGCGGCCGTTTCCGCGGCCGTTCTGCTATGGGCCGTGCCGGCGCTCGCCAACGGCGAACTGCATATCTACAACTGGGGCGACTACACCAACCCCAAGCTGATCGAAAAATTCGAGAAGCAGTACAATGTCAAGGTGACGCTGGACGACTACGATTCCAACGAAACGATGCTGTCCAAGGTGCGCGCCGGCAATTCCGGCTACGACATCGTGGTGCCGTCCGACTACACCGTGAAGATCATGGTCGAAGAGGGCCTGCTCGAAAAGACCGAGCCCAACGCGATGCCGAACGGCAAGAACATCGATCCGCGCTTCGTCGACGTCTACTGGGACAAGGGCCGCCACTATACTGCACCCTGGCAGTTCGGCACGACGACGTTCGCGGTCAATATGGACAAGTTCAAGGGCGACATCGACACGCTGGCGATCCTGTTCAACCCGCCGGACGAGCTGAAGGGCCAGATCAATGTGCTCGACGACGTCAACACCGTCATGCACGCAGCCGAACGCTATGCCGGCGTGCCGCGCTGCGGCGCCGACAAGGCCAATCTGAAGAAGATCAACGAGATTCTGACGGCCGCGAAGCCGTCGTGGAAGACCTTCAGCTACGACACCATCACCAAGATCACCTCCGGCGACGTGATCGTCACCGAACAGTGGAACGGCGCGGCGTACCGTTCGCGCCAGAAGATCTCGGCGATCAAATATGCCTATCCGAAGGAAGGCGTCGAAGGCTGGATGGACAATGTCGCCGTATTGAAGGGCGCCAAGAACCTGGAGAACGCCAAGCTGTTCCAGGATTTCGTCATGGCGCCTGAGAACGCGGCTTTGATCTCCGAGTTTGCCGGCTACGACAATGGCATCGCCGGCAGTCACAAATTCCTGCCGGCGGAGTTCGCCAACTCGCCGGAGATCAGTCCGCCAGCCGGTTCGCCGACGCCGGAATTCGTGCCGCCGTGCCCGCCGGATGTGGTGGAGATCTACAACAAGATCTGGACCAACCTGCGCAAATAATCCCGCGCAACGCATGAGAGGAGGGGAGGCTCCGGCCTCCCCTTCGTGTGTCCAGGGAGGATTTGATGACATCGTACCGCAACTCCGACGCGCGGCCGCCGATCATGCAAGGTTCGCCGCCGAAGCTGGTCCCGCCGAGGCTCGATTGGGACCGGCCGCCCTGGAACCGCTGGGCCTTCCAGCACATCCGCGAATTCCTGCCGACGGTCGAGGTGTGGCGCGGCAGCGGCCATCGCCATCGCCTCGAGCGCGCGGAGGTCGACCTCGACGATCTGCCGGTGGTCGACAGCAGCGGAGCGCCGACGACGCTTGCCGGCTTGCTCGACGAAACCTATGCCGACGGCTTCCTGGTTCTGAAGGACGGCAAGGTTGCCTATGAGCGCTATTTCAACGGCATGGACGAGCGCACGCTGCATCTGTCGCAGTCGATGGCGAAATCGGTCACCGGCTCGGTGTGCGGCATCCTGGTTGGGCGTGGCCTGATCGATCCGGCAAAGCTGGTCACCGATTATTTGCCGGAACTCGGCGAGACCGGCTGGGCCGGCGCCACCGTGCAGCACGTGCTCGACATGACGACGGGCGTGCGCTTCTCCGAAGAATACACCGATCGTTATTCCGAGATCGGCCAGGTCGATGTCGCGACCGGCTGGAAGCCGATCCCGCCGGGCAGCGATCCGGACTTTGCGTGGCCGTCGCATCTGTTCGAGCTAATCCTGCGGCTGAAGGACAAGGTGCGCCCGCATGGCGAGGCTTTCGAATACCGCTCGATCGAGACCGACGTGCTCGCCTTCATCATGGAACGGGCGAGCGGCAAGCGCCTGGCGCAACTTGTCTCCGAAGAGCTCTGGCAAAAGCTCGGCGCCGACGAAAGCGCCTGCTTCACCGTCGACAGCGCCGGCTATGCGTTGGCCGATGGCGGCTTCAACGCGACGCTGCGCGACTATGGCCGCTTCGGGCAATTGATCCTCGACAATGGCGGCGGGGTGATCCCGGCCGACTGGATCGAGGCGACGCGCACCGGCAGGCACGGGCCGAATTTCAGCCCGAGCCTCCCGGACGGCAGCTATCGCAACCAGTTCTGGATCGAGGATTCGCGCTCACGCTCGCTGATGTGCCGCGGCGTGTTCGGCCAGATGATCCATATGAGCTGGGAGCACAGGATGGTCGTGGTCAAGCTCTCGACCTATCCAGATTTCCTCAACTCCGCCTATTCGGTGGCGACGCAGAAGGCCGTGCATGCCATTGCCGCCGCGCTGGCCTGAAAACCTCAAGACAGACACCGGGAGAGTATCATGACCGGCAAAACCGCGTTCGAGACCCAATACGGCTTTGCCCGCAAGGATGTGCGTCTCGATACCTGGCGCCTGGCGCCGTTCAACCGATGGTCTTTCCAGAATGTCGGCGAGCTGGTGCCGAGCGCGCATGTCGCGGCGGCGCCCGGCGGCGAGGAGCAGGCGAAATCTCTCGGCGCATTGCTCGAGGAAAAGATAGCGCTCGCCAGCGGCAGTGAAACCGTCGAAAGCTTCCTGAAGCGCTCCGAAACGGACGCACTGACGATCCTGAAGGCCGGCAAGCCGGCCGGTGACTGGTCGGCGCCGCATATGCCGTTCGGCGCCCGGCACATCATCTTTTCGATCAGCAAGTCGGTGACGGCGATCCTCGCCGGCATACTGGAAGGCGAGGCGATATTCGACCCCAGCGCGCCGGTGACAAAATACATTCCCGAAGCCACGGGCTCGGCTTATGGCGACGCGAGCGTGCGTAACGTGCTCGACATGACGGTGAGCCTCGATTTCGAGGAAGCCTATCTCGATCCGGAAAGCGCCTTCGCCCGCTACCGCCGGGCGACGCTGTGGAATCCCGGCGGCGGGTCGGAAAGCCTTACGACGTTTCTGCTGACGCTGCAGCGCCTCGCCGAATCGCACGGCGAGACCTACCGTTACCGTTCACCGAATTCCGACATGTTGGGCATCCTGGTCGAGCGCGCATCCGGCAAGCGGGTTAGCGAATTGCTCGGCGAAAAACTGTGGCTGCCGCTGGGTGCTGCGAGTGAGATGTCGGTGACGGTCGATATGGAAGGCACGGCGCGCACCGCCGGCGGCATGTCGATGACGCCGCGCGACCTTGCCCGCATCGGCGAGATGATGCGGCAGGGCGGCACGGCCAATGGCCGCCGCATCGTGCCGGAAGCCTGGGTCCGCGACACGGTCGCCACCGGCGGCAGCCATGAGGCCTGGCAGCGCGGCACGATGGTGTTCCTGTTCCCGAACGGGCGCTACCGCAACAAATGGTACCAGACCGGCCACGACAGCGGCGCCTTCTGCGGCATCGGCATCCACGGCCAATGGCTCTACGTCAACCCGAAGACGGAAGTGGTCATCGCCAAGATGTCGTCGCAGCCGGAACCGGTGGACGACAAGCTGGACGTGGATATCGTGGTGTTCTTGGAGGCGTTGAGCCGGATGGTCTGAGCCGACCCGGAGCTCGTCCTGGCGGCTGTTTTCTGTGGACCTTCAACGCCGAGTGAAACCGGCGCGGTTGGCGGAGCCGCTGTCCCGGCCTATGGTCGCCGCTCTTTACGGCAGGAACGAGCATGGCACCGGACATCAAGCGCATTGCAGCAATCATCGCGGCCGAGATCGGTTCGCGGCCGGAGCAGGCGGCCGCGGCGATCGGGTTGCTCGACGAGGGTGCGACGGTTCCGTTCGTGGCGCGCTACCGCAAGGAAGTCACCGGCGGGCTCGACGACACGCAGTTGCGCGACCTTTCCGAGCGGCTCGCCTATCTGCGCGAGCTCGACGCGCGGCGCGAGACGATCCTTGGCTCGATCCGCGAGCAGGGCAAGCTGACCGAGGAACTAGAGGCCAAGATCGCGGCGGCAGGCACCAAGGCCGAACTCGAGGATATCTACCTGCCCTACAAGCCGAAGCGCCGCACCAAAGCCGAGATCGCCAGGGAGCGCGGGCTGGGGCCTCTGGCCGAGGCAATCCTGGCCGACCGGTCGGCGGTGCCGGCGGAGCTCGCGATGGCCTATGTCACGCAAGAGGTGGCCGACGCCAAGGCGGCGCTCGAAGGCGCGCGCGACATCCTGTCGGAGCAGTTTGCCGAGAATGCCGACCTTGTCGGCAAGCTGCGCGCTTATATGAAGGAACGCGCCTTCCTGCGCGCCAAGGTCGTCGACGGCAAGCAGGAGACCGGCGCGAAATTCTCCGACTATTTCGACCATGTCGAGCGCTGGGCGAATGTGCCAAGCCACCGTGCCCTGGCCATGCTGCGCGGTCGCAACGAGGAGGTGCTGTCGCTCGACATCGAGGTCGATGCCGACGATCAATCGCCGGTGAAACCGGTCGATCAATCGCCGGTGAAACCGGTCGAGCGCATGATCGCCAACGCCTATGCGATCGGCGGCAATCTGCCGGGCGACAAATGGCTGATGGAAGTCGCCGGCTGGACCTGGCGGATAAAACTGTCGCTGCACCTCACGCTCGATCTGATGCGCGACCTGCGCGAGCGGGCCGAGGACGAAGCGATCCACGTCTTTGCCCGCAACCTGAAGGATCTGTTGCTTGCGGCACCCGCCGGCTCGCGGCCGACAATGGGGCTCGACCCCGGCATTCGCACCGGGGTCAAGGTTGCGGTGGTCGACGGGACCGGCAAGCTGGTGGCGACGACGACCGTCTATCCGTTCCCGCCGAGGAACGATGTGCGCGGCACCCAGACGGAACTTGCCGCACTCATCCGCCAGCACAAGGTCGAGCTGATCTCGATCGGCAACGGCACCGGCAGCCGCGAGACCGAGAAACTCGTGGCCGACATGCTGTCGGAGCTGCCGGCAGGCTCCGGGCCGAAGCCGCTCAAGGTGATCGTCAGCGAAGCGGGCGCTTCGGTCTATTCGGCTTCGGCGACCGCGGCGGCAGAGTTCCCGGGCCTGGATGTTTCGCTGCGCGGCGCGGTATCGATCGCGAGACGCCTGCAGGACCCGCTGGCCGAGCTGGTCAAGATCGAGCCGAAGTCGATCGGCGTCGGCCAGTACCAGCACGATGTCGATCAGTATCGGCTCGGCCGCTCGCTGGAAGCGGTGGTGGAAGATGCGGTCAACGCCGTCGGCGTCGATCTCAACACGGCATCCGCCCCACTCTTGGCGCGTGTGTCGGGACTTGGGCCATCGCTCGCCGAGGCAATTGTCACGCATCGCGACGCCAGTGGGCCTTTCGCCAGTCGCCGGGACCTGCTCAAAGTGGCTCGTCTCGGGCCACGCGCCTTCGAGCAATGCGCCGGCTTCCTGCGCATCCCCAACGGTTCCGAGCCGCTCGATGCCTCTGCGGTGCATCCGGAAGCCTATGGCGTCGCCAAGAAGATCGTCGCCGCTTGCGGGCGTGACGTGCGTTCGCTCATGGGCGACAGCGCCGCGCTCAAGGCGCTCGACCCACGCGTCTTCGTCGACGAGCGCTTCGGCCTGCCGACGGTGCGCGACATCATCGCCGAGCTGGAAAAGCCTGGACGCGACCCGCGCCCCGGCTTCAAGACCGCGACCTTTGCCGACGGCGTCGACGACATCAAGGACCTGAAGCCCGGCATGCTTCTCGAGGGCACCGTCACCAATGTCGCGGCCTTCGGCGCGTTCGTCGATATCGGCGTGCACCAGGACGGGCTGGTGCATGTCTCGCAACTGGCCGACCGCTTCATCAAGGACGCGCATGAGGTGGTGAAGGCGGGCGATGTGGTGAAGGTGCGGGTCGTCGATGTCGACATCAAGCGCAAGCGCATCGGGCTTTCTATGCGCAAGGATGGCGGCGAGGGTGGGGCGCCTCGTGGTGGCCCGCGTGACAGCGGCAAGCCGGCGCCGCGCTCGCCGGTGCTGCAGCGTCAGCCGGAAAGGCCCTCACAAGGCGCGTTCGGCGCGGCGCTCGCCGAGGCGATGAAGCGCAAATAGCTACCACGCCAGGACAGCCGGCTCCTTGCCGATCTGACCCAACAGCCAGTCGCGAAAACTGGCCACTGGCATGTGGCCTCGCTTGTCATGCGGCACGACCAGATAATAGGCGCTGCGGCTCTGCATCGGTTGGCCGGGTGCCGGCAGCAGCTGGCCGCGCTGCAATTCTCCGGCAATCAGGATTTCCGGCAGCAGCGCCACGCCGAGCCCCGCCATGCAGGCCTGTGCGACGGTGCCGAACTGCTCGAATTGCATGCCGGGGCCGGTCGGCGCGCTCAGACCTTGCTCCTTGAACCATTCGCTCCAGGCGCCGGGACGCGTCGCCATGTGCAGCAGCGGCAGGCGGCTGATATCGGCAGGCGCGGCGATGTCGTGGGTGGCCAGGAATTGCGGCGAAACCACCGGCATCACGGTTTCGCGCATCAAAAGCGTGCAGTCGGCGTCCGGCCAGTCGGGCATGCCGTGATGGATGGCGGCGTCCAGCCGTTCGCGGGCAAAGTCGAAACGGCCGATGCGGGTGGCGAAGTTGATGGTGATGTCCGGGTGCCCGGCGACGAAATCCGGGATCAGCGGCATCAGCCAGCGCGTGCCGAAGGTCGGCAGGATGGCAAGATTGAGAACGCCGCTATGCCGATTGCTCATCAATCCAAGCGCTGCGTCGCGTAACTGGCCGAGCGCCGAGCGCACCGCTTCGGCATAGATCTCGCCTGCCGCGGACAAGCGGACATTGCGGCTATCGCGCTCGAACAGCCGGCGGCCGAACTGGTCTTCCAGCAGGCTGATTTGCCGACTGACGGCGCCTTGCGTCAGATCGAGCTCGCGGGCGGCCGCGGTGAAGGAGCCGAGACGCGCAACCGCCTCAAAGGCGGCGAGGGCCGCGGTGTTCGGCAGGAGACGGCGCTGGAGGTTCATGATCAATTACTAACGCTCATTGATGCTTGATGCAAATTTGTTTGATTTTTCACTTGCGGAGGCGGATAAGCCGGGCACACCAAAAACTGGGAGCCCAAGGCCATGGCCGCCGAGAAAAATGCTTTCGTCTGGAACGATCCTTTCCTGATCGAGGACCAGCTTTCCGAGGATGAGCGCATGGTGCGCGACGGCGCGGCGGCATTCGCTGCCGACAAGCTGGCGCCACGTATCGAGGAAGCCTATGCCGAGGAGAAGACCGATCCGTCGATCTTCCGCGAGATGGGCGAGGCGGGCCTGCTCGGCATCACCATTCCGGAAGAATATGGCGGGCTCGGCGCCAACTACGTCACCTATGGCCTGGTGGCGCGCGAGGTCGAGCGCATCGATTCCGGCTATCGGTCGATGATGAGCGTGCAGTCGTCGCTGGTCATGTACCCCATCCATGTCTATGGCTCGGAAGCGCAGCGTAAGAAATACCTGCCGAAACTTGCCTCGGGCGAGTGGATCGGCTGCTTCGGCCTCACCGAGCCGGATGCCGGTTCCGACCCGGGTGGCATGAAGACGCGTGCCGAGAAGACCGCGAGCGGCTACAGGCTCTCCGGCTCCAAGATGTGGATCTCCAATGCGCCGATCGCCGATGTCTTCGTCGTGTGGGCGAAGCTCAAGGGCGACAACGGCAAGGACGAGATCCGTGGCTTCGTGCTGGAAAAGGGCATGAAGGGGCTGTCGGCACCGAAGATCGGCGGCAAGTTGTCGCTGCGGGCGTCAATTACCGGCGAGGTGGTGCTGGAAGGCGTCGAGGTCGGCGAAGACGCGCTGCTGCCCAACGCCAGGGGCCTCGGCGGCCCGTTCGGCTGCCTCAATCGCGCGCGCTACGGCATTTCCTGGGGCGCGATGGGCGCCGCCGAGGATTGCTGGCACCGGGCGCGGCAATATGGCCTCGACCGCAAGCAGTTCGGCAAGCCGCTCGCCGGCACGCAGCTGTTCCAGAAGAAGCTCGCCGACATGCAGACCGAAATCGCGCTCGGCCTGCAGGGTAGCTTGCGCGTCGGCCGGCTGATGGACGAAGGCAAGATGGCGCCGGAGATGATTTCCATCGTCAAGCGCAACAATTGCGGCAAGGCGCTCGACATCGCCCGCCACGCCCGCGACATGCATGGCGGCAACGGCATCCAGATCGGCTACCACGTCATGCGCCACGCGCAGAACCTTGAGACGGTCAACACCTATGAGGGCACGCATGACGTGCATGCGCTGATCCTCGGAAGGGCGCAGACAGGGATCCAGGCGTTTTTCTAAGGCGGCAATGCTGCTTAAATTAGGTGCAGCGCAACATCTCTGCTTGGAGAATGCCCAGGACTTGTGTCAGGGTCTGGCGGTAAAACGCCATTCTCCGGGGACCCATGGCAATTCTGGCAGCCGTCCATCACCTGACCCATTACAAATACGACCGGCCGGTGGTGCTTGGTCCCCAGGTCATCAGGCTGCAGCCGGCGCCGCATTCGCGCACCAAGGTGCTCAGCCATTCGCTGAAGGTCGAGCCGAAGAACCACTTCGTCAATCTGCAGCAGGACCCCTACGGCAACTTCCTAGCCCGCTTCGTCTTCCCGGAGCCGGTGCGCGAATTGAGGATCGAAGTCGACCTCGTTGCCGACATGACGGTCTACAATCCGTTCGACTTCTTCGTCGAGCCGGCGGCTGAGACGTTTCCGTTCGAATATCCGGAAGAGATCAGGGACGATCTCGCCATCTACCGCACGCCGGAACCGGCCGGTCCGCTGTTGTCGGCTTTCCTGGCGACGATCGACCACAGCCCGAGGAATACCGTCGATTTCCTCGTCGATCTCAATGCCCGCCTCCAGCGCGAGATCGCCTACATCGTGCGCATGGAGACAGGCGTCTTCTCACCGGAAGAGACGCTGGCCGCGGCCAAGGGCTCGTGCCGGGATTCAAGCTGGCTGCTGGTGCAGATCCTCAGGAATCTCGGCATCGCCGCCCGCTTCGTCTCCGGCTATCTGATCCAGCTCAAGCCCGACCTGGTGGCGCTCGACGGACCGCCGGGAACCGCGGTCGACTTCACCGACCTGCATGCCTGGTGCGAGGTCTATATTCCGGGCGCCGGCTGGATCGGTTTCGACCCGACTTCCGGCCTGCTCACCGGCGAGAGCCATGTGCCGCTGGCGGCAACGCCGCATTTCCGCAATGCGGCGCCGATCTCCGGCATGGCGAGCTTCGCCAATGTCGATTTCGGCTTCGACATGCGGGTCGACCGCATCGCCGAGCATCCGCGCATCACCAAGCCGTTTTCGGACGAAAGCTGGGAAGCGCTCGATGCGCTGGGCGAAAAGGTCGACGCGGCGCTGAGAGACGGCGACGTGCGCCTCACCATGGGCGGCGAGCCTACCTTCGTTTCGATCGACGATTTCGAGTCCGCCGAATGGAACACGGCGGCCGTCGGCCCGACCAAGCGCGGCAAGGCCGACGAACTGATCCGCCGGCTGCGCGAGCGTTTTGCGCCGGGCGGTTTTCTCCACTACGGTCAGGGCAAATGGTATCCGGGCGAGAGCCTGCCGCGCTGGACCTTCTCGCTCTATTGGCGAACCGATGGCGAGCCGGTGTGGCGCGACCCGTCGCTGATCGCGCGCGAAAAAAGCACGATCCCGGTCGGAGCGGAGCAGGCCGAAAGCCTGCTCACGGCAATCGCAGGCGAGCTCGGCATCGACAAGGCGATGGTCAGCGAGGCCTATGAGGATCCAGGCGAGTGGCTGCTCAAGGAAGGCAAGCTGCCGGACAATGTCGATCCCTCCAATTCGAAACTTGAGGACCCGGAAGAGCGCAGCCGCATGGCGCGCGTCTTCGAGCGCGGCCTGACCAAGCCGTCGGGCTATGTGCTGCCGGTGCAGCGTTGGAACAGCGAGGCCGCGGGACACCGCTGGCGTTCGGAGAAATGGAAGACCAGGCGCGGGCGCCTGTTCCTGGTGCCGGGGGATTCACCGGTCGGCTACCGCCTGCCGCTCGGCACGCTGCCCTACGTGCCGCCGGCGCAGTTCCCTTACATCGTGCCGGTCGATCCATCCGTGCCGCGCGGTCCGCTGCCGCCGCGCGAGGCGATTTTGCCCGAAGCTTCGCCGGCCGAACTCGAGGGCGCCGACGAAATGGCGCGCCGCCAGCAGGCAGTGTCCTTCACCGCCACGACCGGCCAGCAGGACCGAGTCGAGCAGGAGATCACCGAGATTGGCGGCGCGGTGCGTACCGCGCTTTCGGTCGAGCCGCGCGACGGCCGGCTCTGCGTGTTCATGCCGCCGGTCGAGGCGCTGGAGGACTATCTCGAACTGGTGGCGGCAGCGGAGAACGCTGCAAAGACCATCGGCCTGCCGGTGCATATCGAGGGCTATGCTCCGCCGCACGATCCGCGCCTCAACGTGATCCGCGTGGCGCCGGATCCCGGCGTCATCGAGGTGAACATCCATCCGGCCGCCAACTGGCAGGACTGCGTCGCGACAACCACCGCGATCTACGAGGAAGCAAGGCAATCGCGGCTCGGCACGGACAAGTTCATGATCGACGGCCGCCACACCGGCACCGGCGGCGGAAACCATGTCGTGGTCGGCGGCGCGACGCCGAGCGACAGCCCGTTCCTGCGCCGGCCGGATCTCCTGAAGAGTCTGGTGCTGCAATGGCAACGGCATCCCTCGCTGTCCTACCTGTTTTCCGGCCTGTTCATCGGCCCGACCAGCCAGGCGCCGCGCATCGACGAGGCGCGTCACGATTTCCTCTATGAGCTCTCGATCGCGCTGGCGCAGGTGCCGCATCCCGACAACGGCCCTGCGCCCTTGCCGTGGCTGGTCGACCGGCTGTTCCGCAACCTGCTCACCGACGTGACCGGTAACACGCACCGCTCGGAAATCTGCATCGACAAATTATTCTCGCCGGACGGTCCGACCGGCCGGCTGGGGCTGGTCGAGTTCCGCGGTTTCGAGATGCCGCCCAATGCGCGCATGTCGCTCGCCCAGCAATTGCTGGTGCGCGCGATCATCGCCCGCGCCTGGAAGAACCCGCTCGACGGCCGTTTCGTGCGCTGGGGCACCTCGCTGCACGACCGTTTCATGCTGCCGCATCATGTCTGGGCGGATTTCCTCGACGTGCTGGAGGACCTGAAGCTCAACGGTTTCGACTTCCGCCCCGAATGGTTTGCCGCGCAGCTCGAATTCCGCTTTCCCTTCTGCGGCGAGGTGCAGCATGCCGGCGTCAAGCTGGAATTGAGGCAGGCGCTGGAGCCCTGGCATGTGATGGGCGAGCAGGGCGCCATCGGCGGCACCGTCCGCTTTGTGGACTCTTCAGTCGAGCGGCTGCAAGTGAGGACCGAAGGCCTCAATCCAGAGCGTCACGCCATCGTGTGCAACGGCCGCATCGTGCCGATGAAAGTCACCGACAATCGCGAGGTCGCGGTGGCCGGGGTACGTTTCAAGGCCTGGCAGCCGGCTTCCGGCCTGCATCCGGCGCTGCCGGTCAACACGCCGCTGGTGTTCGACATCTATGACCGCTGGTCGGGCCGGTCGGTCGGCGGCTGCGTCTACCATGTCGCGCATCCGGGCGGCCGCAACTACGACACGTTCCCGGTCAACGGCAACGAGGCCGAGGCGCGGCGGCTTGCCCGGTTCGAACCGCGCGGCCATACGCCGGGCGGCTACGTGCCGCGTGACGAAGAAGCTTCTGAAGAGTTCCCCATGACCCTTGACCTGAGGCGGCCGGCGAGACTCTGATCGACAATGGCCAAGGGGAATCAGAAACGGGCGGGCGGCAGGCCACGGGCACAGAGCCTGCTGGAACGCTACCGGCCGATCGAAGGCGTCGCCGACGAGATGGTCGACGACGCGGGCAATGCGCGCCCGGCCTGGCGCTCCTTCATCGACGCGCTGGACGGGCTTGGAGCGGAGCGGCTTGGGCAGCGCTTTGCCCGCGCCGACCAGTACCTGCGCGATGCCGGCGTCTACTATCGCGTCTATGACAAGGCCGGCGCCAATGAGCGCGAATGGCCGCTGGCGCATGTCCCGCTGCTGATCGACGAGAAGGAATGGGCCGGGATCAGCGCCGGCCTCGTCCAGCGCGCCGACCTGTTCGAGGCGATTCTCGCCGATATTTACGGGCCGAACCGGCTGATCGAGAAGGGCATCCTGCCGGCTGGGCTGATTGCGGCAAGCCCTGAATATCTGCGCCCCGTCGCCGGCGTCCGGCCGGCCAGCGGGCATTTCCTGCACATGGTCGCCTTCGAGCTCGGTCGCGGACCGGACGGCCGCTGGTGGGTGCTGGGCGATCGCACCCAGGCGCCGTCGGGCGCGGGCTTCGCGCTTGAGAACCGCGTCGCCACCACGCGGGCGCTGTCGGACATCTACGGCGAGATGCATGTGCATCGGCTTGCCGGCTTCTTTCGCCGCTTCCGCGACGCGCTGAACGGCATGGCCAAGGACTCCGGCGGCCGAGTCGCCATCCTGACGCCGGGACCGCTCAACGAAACCTATTACGAGCACGCCTACATTGCCCGTTATCTCGGCATCATGCTGCTCGAGGGCGAGGACCTGACCGTGTCCGGCGGCAGGCTGATGGTGCGAACGGTTTCCGGTCTGATGCCGATCGGCGTCTTGTGGCGGCGGCTCGATGCCGCTTTTGCCGATCCGCTGGAACTCAGGCCCGAGTCGCAGATCGGCACGCCCGGGCTGGTCGAGGCGATCCGGCGCGGCTCGGTCTCCGCCGTCAATGCGCTCGGCTCGGGTCTGATGGAGACGCGGGCCCTGCTGTCCTTCCTGCCCAGGATCGCACGGGAACTGCAAGGCGACGATCTCAGCCTGCCGAACATCGCCACATGGTGGTGCGGGCAGGAGGCCGAGCGAAGTCATGTGCTGGCCAATATCGACCGCATGGTGGTCGGCCCGGCGCTGTTGACCAGGCTTGCCTTCGAGGACGACGGCGCGACCCGGCTCGGATCGTCCCTGTCGGACGACGAGCGAGCCGAGCTTGTCGCGCGCATCGAGGCGGAGGGCGCCGGTTTCGTCGGCCAGGAAGCGGTGACGCTGTCGACCACGCCGGTGTTCGTCGGCGGCCTGCTTGAGCCGCGGCCCGCCAGCCTGCGAGTCTATCTGGCGCGCACGCCCGAAGGCTGGACGGTGATGCCGGGCGGCTTCGCGCGCGTCGGCTTCTCGCTCGATCCGACCGCGATCGCCATGCAGCGCGGCGGCCAGGCGGCCGATGTCTGGGTGGTCAGCGACAGGCCGGTGGAGCGCGAAACGCTGCTGCCGCAGGAGCATGAGGGCTTCACCCGCACTATGCCGGGTAGCCTGCCAAGCCGCGCGGCGGAGAACCTGACATGGCTCGGCCGCTATATCGAGCGATCGGAAGACACGGTGCGTGTGCTGCGCGCCTATCATGTGCGGCTCGCCGAGACGTCCGATCCGGACATGCCGCTGCTTGCCGACATCAGGGACTATCTCGAGCCGTTCGGCATCGACGTCGAAACGGCGGTACCGCTGGGGTTGATCGGGACTTTGGACAGCGCAGTCTACAGCGCCGGCCAGATTCGCGATCGTTTCTCGCCCGATGGCTGGCTGGCGCTGAAGGACCTGTCGAAGACCATCCACAAGTTCGCGGACACGGTCGCGCCCGGAGACGACGCGACGCGGGCGATGACGGTCATGCTGCGCAAGCTCGCCGGCTTCTCCGGCCTGCTGCACGAGAATATGTACCGCTTCACCGGCTGGCGCTTCCTGGAGATCGGTCGCCGGCTGGAACGCGGCATCCAGATTGCCCGCACGCTTGGCCGCCTGACCAGGCACGGGGCGCCCGACGGCGCGCTCGACATGATGCTGGAGATCGGCGATAGCGTCATGACCCACCGCCGGCAGTATCCGGTGCAGGCCGGGCGACGCACGGTGATCGACCTGCTCGCGCTCGATCCGCTCAACCCTCGATCCATCCTGTTCCAGCTCGAGCGACTGAAGGCCGAGATCGGGATGCTGCCTTCGATCGGCGGCGAGGGACACATGTCGGCAGCCGCCAAGGAAATCTTGCAGCTCAACACGGCAATCGCCGTCATGGAGCCGTCGGATATGAGCGCCAAGGTGCTCGACGACCTCGCCGGCCAGATCGGCGACCTCTACGACAGCCTCTCCAGGGCCTATTTCGGTTAGATGCTTTACGACATCAGGCTTCATCTGCATTACGAATACGCCGCCGCCGCCGGCGGCGGACGGCATCAGGTGCGGGTCCTGCCGCAGACGATTGCCGGGGTGCAGCGGGTGATCGCCGCCTCGCTGTCCTTCCAGCCGCCGCCTGCCGAGCGTGCCGATTTTTCCGACTTCTTCGGCAACAACGTCACGTCGATCGCCTTTCGCGACGCGCACGAGACGCTCGACATCCGGATGAGCGCGCGCGTGTCTGTCTCGCGGCCGGAACCCGGGCTCGACGTCTCGCCGGACATTCATGGCCTGAAGGCGGAACTGGAAGCCGTGCGCAGCCTGTCGCCCACCGCGCCCCATCATTTCCTCGCCGCCAGCGACCATGCCGGGCTCGATACGGCGATCACTGCCTATGCGCGCGAAAGCCTCGCCGGCTCGGCGGTTGCCACGGCGGTCGATCTCTGCAACCGCATCCATCGCGATTTCACCTATGACGGCAAGGCAACGACGGTGCAGACCCGGGCGAGCGACGCTTTTGCGCTGAAGCGCGGGGTGTGCCAGGATTTCTCGCACATCATGATTGCCGGCCTGCGCGGGGTTGGCATTCCGGCAGGCTATGTCAGCGGCTTCCTGCGCACCATTCCACCAAAGGGCAAACCGCGGCTCGAAGGCGCGGATGCCATGCATGCCTGGGTCAAGGCCTGGTGCGGGCGCGATACCGGCTGGCAGGAATTCGACCCCACCAACGGCATGCGGGCGAGCAACGACCATATCACCGTCGGCTACGGCCGCGACTATTCCGACGTGGCGCCGATCGTCGGCGTGCTGAAGACGACGGGCGGTCAGGTCGGCGAGCAGGCGGTCGATGTCATCCCGGTCGCCGTCGAGAAGGTATGAATGACGATCCCGATTGCCCTACAGCCGCTTCTCAAGCACAAATGCGGCCGGTAATCTGCGCGTCGGGGTTGGCAAGGAACTGACGGGCGCTTGCGAATGGGCAGTGGCGCGGAGAGGGCATTGGAAGCAGTCAGCGTCATCATTCCGGCACATGATGCGGCTCGGACGATTGCCCGGACGCTCGTGTCGCTTGCGCCGGAAAAAGCGATTATCGGCGAAGTGCTTCTGGTCGACGATTCTTCGACCGACGCCACTGCCGCCGTTGCCACGGAAATGGCGTTGCGGCTTGCCTTGCCGCTGCGCGTGATCAAGTCGAGCTGTCGCGACGCCGGCGGCTCCAGGAACCTGGCGCTGGAGCAGGCCCGCTTTCCCTGGATCTATATGATCGATGCCGACGACGTCCATCTGGAAGGCGGGCTGCGCATGCTGCTGGCCAAGGCCAGGGCGCAACCCGGGGCCAACATGGTGGTTGGTGCCTACCGCCGGCGAGTGAATGGCGAGGAGCGGTCGAACAAAATGCCGGGCGGCTACACTGCAAGCGGGCCTGGCAATGCCTGCGCCTATCTCGAAGGGCGGATACGATCGATCGCGGTCGGCAGCGCCCTGTTGTCACGGCGCGCTATCGGCGAAGCAAGATTCCCGACCGGCCTTGCCTACGACGAAGACACGCTGTTTTGGGCCCGCGTGATGGCCAAGGCCTCGCTTGCGGTCGTGACACAACCCGTCTTCATCTATTTCGTGTCGGCGGAGCGTTCCGACGATCGTTTCACGGTCAGACCTGCCGCGCGCTTTCTCGAATGGCGGCTGGCGCTGCGCCGACTCCGGTCCTGCGGCATCGCAGAGCGGTCCCTGAAGACCAGGGAGGGCCTCGTCGCTCTGAAGATAGCGCGCGTTCACTACGCGCGCGGCGATATCGACACGGCGGCAAGATTCCTTACGGTGGCCGAGGCCGCGCCACGGGCCGGCGCGGATGTCTGGCGTTGCATGCGCTATCGGTTGAAGATCGCGCTGCGTCGCCGGTTTTCGGCGCCGGCCGGCCAACTGCAACGCGCCTGATGGCCGAGAGGCCGGAGCTCGCAGTCGTGGTGATTGGCTACCGGGCACCCCCTGACCTGGCAGCCGCGGTAAGGTCGGTGCTCGACCAGAGTATTCCGCTCGAAATCGTGGTCGTGAATTCCGGCGGCGGCAACGCCAAGGCGCTTCTTGCCAATGACGGCATCGACGTGAAGGTCATCGAGGTCGGGGAGCGGCTGTTTGCCGGCGCCGCACGAAATCTCGGCATCGCTACAACGCAGGCTCGGTTCGTCGCCTTTCTCGCGCATGACTGCCTGGCGTGCCCGCGATGGGCCGAAATCCGGCTGCGGCGACACCGCGAGGGCGACGCGGCGGTGGCAAGCGCCATCGTCAACAGCCATCCCCGCAATCTGGTCGCCTGCGCGGCGCATCTCGTCACCCATATGCGACGCCTGCCGGGCCTTTCCGGTGAAAGGGCGCAGCGCTACGGTGTTTCGTTCGATCGAAAGCTGTTCGATCAATACGGGGCGTTCGACGAGCGGATGACGTCGGGGGAGGACACCGAATTCATGGCCAGGCTGCCGGAAGTCCTGCGGCCGGTCTGGGAGCCGCGGATCCTGACCGTCCATCGCAACGAGACACGCCTGTTTGGATTGCTTGCGGACCAGTATCGGCGTGGGCGCCGCTACGGCGCCTATCTTGGATCCCTCGAAGCGCGCCCTTTCCGGAAGGTGTTCCGGGACCGGCGCAATGTCGGCAAGCTGGCCAAGGAGGGGCTGTCCGGCAAGGAGAGGACCTTCGCAAGGCTGTCGCTGCCGATCGCGTGGCTGGCATTGTTCGCCAAATCCGTGGGGGCATATGTCGGTGCCCGGTATGGCGACAAGACGGGCTGCCGCCGATGATCACCGTCGAGATGAAGCCGCCGCGCCGGCGCCGCGGTCGCTTGTTTTGGTCGCGGCGGAAAATCGTCGCCGTCTTCAGCTATCGCTACGATCAGCATCTCGTGCCGGACCTCATCGCCAATCTCGACCCTGTCGTCGACGGCTGGATCGCCTATGACGATCGCGCTTCGGACGAGGTTTTCAGCAGCGAGCCGCGAAGGCGGCGCGCGCTTATCGCCGCGGCCCATGAGGCGGGCGCCGATTGGGTCCTGGCCATGGATCCCGACGAAAGGATGGAAAATGCTCTCGCCAGCCGCATCGGTCGATTGACCAGCGGGTCCAGGCATGTCGCATGGGGATTCCGCTGCCGGGAGATGTATACGCCGGCCAGCTACAGAACCGACGGAGCCTGGGGCCAGAAAATGCAGCACAGGCTTTTTTGCGCCTACCATCCTGACCGCTATCGATCGAAGGATCTGCATGGCGCCTGGTTTCCCGACAACATCGACTTCAGCCTCAAGGACAGCGGTCTCAATCTCTATCATTTGAAGATGATCGAGCCAAAGCGGCGCGCGGCGCGTCGCGACCTCTACAACCGTCTCGATCCGCATCGCCAGCTGCAGCAGATCGGTTACGACTATCTGGCGGACGAGTCGGGAATGATCCTCGAGGCCGTACCCGACGGTCGAGGGTATTTTCCCGCCCATGCCGACGACGGCGGGCTGTGGATGGTAGATCTATCTGCCAACCGGCAGGGCTGAAGCGCCCTTCGGAACCAGTCACCGGCACGCGGCTTTATCTACGGACTATTTCACGGAGCCGGCATGTTGCAGCAGTCGCAATCTTCCTCGGACCGTTCAGTGCGGGACGAGGAAACGCGGAGGAACGGTGGGCAGACCTCCGCCGAGAGCGCGTCGCTGACATATGTGAGCGATACCGACCCCGGCATCCGCAGATTGAGGAAAGGCAAGGGGTTCTCCTATTTGGGAGCCAATGGCAAAGCCGTCGACGAAGCGACGCTTGCCCGCATCGAGGCGATCGTCATTCCACCAGCATGGACGGATGTGTGGATATCGCCCGATGCGGACGGCCATATCCAGGCAACCGGGAGGGATCAACGCGGCCGCAAACAATATCGCTATCATCCACAATGGACCGAGGAACGCGACGGCGTCAAATATTCCAGCCTCGTCGCCTTCGCCGAAAGCCTGCCGGTTCTCAGGCGGCGGATCGATGCCGATCTGCGCAAGCACGGGCTGCCTCTGGAGCGCGTCGTCGCCTCGGTGGTCTGGTTGCTCGACAACACCATGATCCGCATCGGCAACGCGGCCTACGCGCGCGACAACAAGAGTTTCGGGCTGACCACGTTGCGCGACCGCCATGTCGAGATCACCGGTTCCAGCCTGCGCTTCGCCTTCAAGGGCAAATCCGGCAAGGAGTGGAAGCTGAAGCTGGTGGATGGCCGCATCGCCAAGATCGTGCGCGGGGCCCAGGACCTACCGGGACAGAAGCTGTTTCAATATCTCGATGAAGACGGCGATCGGCGGCCGGTGCGCTCGGAGGATGTCAACGGCTACATTCGCGAGGCTTGCGGCGCCGAATTCAGCTCCAAGCATTTCCGCACCTGGGGCGGCACCATTCATGCGGCGTCGCTGTTTGCGCGCACTGAGCTGCCGGACAGCAAAGGGCAGCAAAACCGGGTGATCAACAGCATTGTCGACAAGGTCGCCGACCGGTTGGGCAATAGCCGGGCCGTCTGCCGCAAATGCTATATTCATCCGCTGGTGTTCGAGGCGTGGGCCGAGGGGCGCCTGCTTGACGAAATGGCGGAGGCCAACAAGCGCAAACGCCTGATGTCCGGCCTCGACGAAGAAGAAACGCTGGTGCTCAGATGGCTGCAGGTGCACGGCGCCTGACGGTCAGTCGCGAAAGCCCACCAAGCCCGTGATCGCCGTCAAATTTTTTTATCGACCTTGTGTCGGGAAGGGTCCTACTGTCGCGTCCTTTGATACGGAAGGGACCTGCCATGCTCTACGCCATTCTTTGCTACGCCTCCGAAGACGTCGTGTGCTCATGGAGCAAGGAACAGGATGACGAGGTCATGGCAAAGCTTCTCGACGTGCAGGACAAATACGCCAAGGCCGGCCGGCTCGGACCGGTGGCGCGCCTTTTGCCGACGACTGCCGCGACGACACTGAGAAAGGTCAAGGGCGAAGCGATCGTGCTCGATGGGCCGTTCGCCGAGACGAAGGAACAATTCCTCGGCTTCTACACGCTCGAATGCCGCGATCTAGATGAAGCCGTCGAGTTCGCCCGCGAACTCTCCGAGGTCAATCCGAGCGGCGGTTCCTACGAGATCCGGCCGGTTTCGGTCTTCAACCCGAAAAAGGTCGCGGTATGACAGAGCTTGCCTGGATAAGCGCCGCCATCAGCAACGCCCGTCCGCAGGCGATGGGCGCGCTGCTGCGCTACTTCCGCGATCTCGACGCCGCGGAAGAGGCTTTCCAGGATGCGTGTCTCAGGGCACTCAAGAATTGGCCGCAGAACGGGCCGCCGCGCGATCCGGCGGCCTGGCTGATCTTCGTCGGCCGCAATAGCGGCATCGACGCGGTGCGCAAGCGCGCCAAGCAGGCGCCGATGCCGGAAGAGGATCAGATCTCCGATCTGGACGACGCCGAAGGCGACATGGCCGAGCGGCTGGACGGCGCGCACTACCGCGACGACATATTGCGGCTCTTGTTCATCTGCTGTCATCCCGACCTGCCGGCAACGCAACAGATCGCAGTGGCGTTGCGCATCGTCTCCGGCCTCACCGTCAAGCAGATCGCGCGCGCTTTCCTGGTCGGCGAGAGCGCCATGGAGCAGCGCATCACACGCGCCAAGGCACGAATTGCCGATGCCGGCGTGCCGTTCGAAACGCCGGGCGCCGTAGAGCGCTCGGAACGGCTCGCCGCTGTCGCGGCCATGGTCTATCTGATCTTCAACGAAGGCTACTCGACCAATGGCGGCGAGGCGCCGGCCCGCGCGCCGCTTTGCGAAGAGGCGATCCGCCTTGCCCGCCTGCTGCTGAGGCTGTTCCAGGCCGAGCCGGAGATCATGGGGCTGACCGCGCTGCTTTTGCTGCAGCATGCACGGGCACCGGCGCGTTTCGACGAGAACGGCGAGATCGTCCTGCTCGAGGATCAGGACCGCTCGCTTTGGAGCCGCAAGATGATCGACGAGGGCCTGGCGCTGGTCGACAAGGCGCTGCGTCATCGCAAGCCCGGTCCCTACCAGGTGCAGGCGGCGATCGCGGCGCTTCACGCTCGCGCGGCAACGGCCGAAGATACCGACTGGACCGAGATCGATTTGCTCTACGGTCTGCTGGAGCAGATGCAGCCGTCGCCGGTGGTGACGCTGAACCGCGCCGTCGCGGTCAGCAAGGTACGCGGCGCGGAAGCGGCGCTTGCCATGATCGAGCCGCTGGAAGAGCGGCTGTCGGGCTATTTTCATTTCTTCGGGCTGAGGGGCGGGTTGCTCATGCAGCTTGGCCGCAACGAGGAAGCCCGCATCGCCTTCGACCGCGCCATCGCGCTGGCCAACACCGCCGCCGAAGCAGCGCATATCCGCATGCATATCGATCGCCTGATCAAGGAAAGCAGCGAAAAGCCCTCGATCCAGAAGGCGCGCTGATCCGGCTTCGCTGCCTGGCCCAATTTTGCGCGCCGGGCTTAGACCATGCCGGGGTGGCGGTTTCTCCCTGAAACGAGTAATGCCACGCCATGAATGCGCCCGGCTGTGCCCGACGGCACGGATCACCACATGGCGCATGGCTTCCACTTCCGCTCTATGAGAGGCGGGATCTGAAAGGGAAAAAAATGACATTGGCGAAGGAAACGGCGTCACTTCTTGAGAAACTGGGCGTCGCCGGGAATACGCTTTCGGGCGGCAACCTGATCGTGCGCAGCCCGGTAACGGGCGAACAGATCGCGGCGCTGAAATCGATCTCGGCCGCCGATGCCGGCAAGGCCATCGATGCCGCGCACAAGGCTTTCCAGTCCTGGCGGCTGGTGCCGGGGCCGAAACGCGGCGAACTGGTGCGGCTGCTGGGCGAGGAATTGCGCGCGCATAAGGACGAGCTCGGCCGGCTGGTGTCGATCGAGGTCGGCAAGATCCCGTCCGAGGGTCTGGGCGAAGTGCAGGAGATGATCGACATCTGCGATTTCGCCGTCGGTCTCTCCCGGCAATTGTATGGCTTGACCATTGCCACCGAGCGCCCCGGACATCGCATGATGGAGACCTGGCATCCGCTCGGCGTGGTCGGGGTCATCTCGGCCTTCAACTTCCCGGTCGCGGTGTGGTCGTGGAATTCGGCGCTGGCCTTCGTCTGCGGCGACTCGGTGGTGTGGAAGCCGTCGGAAAAGACGCCGCTGACGGCACTTGCCTGCGAGGCGATCTTCAAGCGTGCGGCAAAGCGCTTCGGCGCCGACGCGCCGGAAGGTCTGCTGCAGGTTCTGATCGGCGACCGCGCCGCCGGCGAGGTGCTGGTCGACCATCCCAAGGTGGCGCTGGTCTCGGCCACCGGCTCGACCCGCATGGGTCGTGAGGTCGGTCCGAGGCTCGCCAAGCGCTTTGCCCGTGCGGTGTTGGAGCTCGGCGGCAACAATGCCGGCATCGTCTGCCCGACCGCCGATCTCGACATGGCGCTGCGCGCCATCGCCTTCGGTGCCATGGGCACCGCCGGCCAGCGCTGCACGACGCTGCGGCGCCTGTTCGTGCATGACAGCGTCTATGACGCGCTGCTGCCGCGGCTGAAGAAGGCCTACCAGTCCGTCTCGGTCGGCAATCCGCTGGAAGGCAAGGCGCTGGTCGGTCCGCTGATCGATAAGGCGGCCTTCGACAACATGCAGAAGGCGCTGAAGGAAGCTGAAGCGCATGGCGGCAAGGTGACCGGCGGCACGCGCGTCGAGAACAGCTATCCGCACGCCTATTACGTGCATCCGGCGCTGGTCGAGATGCCGAAGCAGGTGTCTCCGGTGACGGAAGAAACCTTCGCGCCGATCCTCTATGTGATGAAATATTCCGATTTCGACGAGGCGCTCGACCAGCACAATGCCGTCGGCGCCGGCCTATCGTCGTCGATCTTCACCCGCGACCTGCAGGAATCGGAACGTTTCCTCGGCGTCGACGGTTCGGACTGCGGTATCGCCAACGTCAACATCGGCACGTCGGGCGCGGAGATCGGCGGGGCGTTCGGCGGCGAGAAGGAAACCGGCGGCGGCCGCGAGAGCGGCTCGGATGCCTGGAAGGCCTATATGCGCCGGGCCACCAACACGGTGAACTTCTCCAAAGCGCTGCCCTTGGCGCAGGGCGTTTCGTTCGACATCGATTAAACCGAAACGGCGTCGCCAAAAGCCGCGCCGTTTGCGATTGCCGGAGACACGGTCCAGTCGACGCGGGCGGACGGCCTGTCGAATGTGGTGACGCCGCAGCGTTCTGACGCCTTTCAGCGTCGGTTTTCACTGGCCGTGCGGGGAATTCCTCAAAACGCCTTGCCCGTGGCCGGATCGAACAGGCGAAGCGCGTCCGCGTCGAAGACAAAGGCGCATGGCTGGCCCTTGGCGACGCGGGCTTGCGGCGGCAATGTCGCCGTCAGCTGTTGGGTGCCGGCCCGGGCGGTGGTTACCTGCTCGGGGCCGGTCAGTTCGACGACGTCGATCTCGACCGGCAGCGACAGATCCGCGCCGCTGCCCGGCCCAAGACGGAGCGCTTCCGGCCTCACTCCGACAATGACCTGAGCGCCGTTGCTGGCCGCGCTCGCGTAGCGCGCCGGCAACGCCAGCAACGCATCCGTGCCGGCGACCGCGAGCTTGCCGTCCTCGACAACCGCTTCCAGCGTGTTCATCGCCGGCGCGCCGACGAAGCCCGCGACATAGAGCGTCGCAGGGTGATTGTAGATCTCCTCAGGCGTGCCGAGCTGTTCGATGCGGCCGTCACGCATGACGGCGATCCGGGTCGCCAGTGTCATCGCCTCGATCTGGTCGTGGGTGACGTAGACGACCGTGGTTCGCAACATTTCGTGCAGACGCTTCAACTCGGTACGCATTTCGAGGCGCAGCTTGGCGTCGAGGTTGGAGAGCGGCTCGTCGAACAGGAACACCTGCGGCTTGCGCACCAGCGCCCGGCCGATGGCGACGCGCTGGCGCTGGCCACCGGACAACTGGCCGGGCTTGCGATCGAGCAGGTTCTCGATCTGCAGGAGTCTCGCCGCCTCGCGCACCGCCTTGTCGCGCTCCGCGACGGGAACCTTGCGCATCTCCAGGCCGAAGCCGATGTTGCGGTGAACGGTCAGGTTCGGATAGAGCGCGTAGGACTGGAAGACCATGGCGATGTCGCGGTTCTTGGGATGCACGCCAAGCACCGAGCGGCCGCCGATCAACACGTCGCCGCTCGTTGCCTCGGCGAGACCCGCGATGATGTTGAGAAGGGTCGACTTGCCGCAGCCCGAGGAGCCGAGCAGCACCAGGAACTCGCCGTTCTCGAGCGCGATGTCGATGCCTTTCAGCGTCTCGACGCTGCCGTAATTCTTGCGGACATCGCGGATTTCAAGCGCGCTCATGGACGGCATCCTCGAATTGGATCGGCCCGCCATAGTCGCGGGGCAAGGTTGAGATGGCGCGTGACGCCACGCTGATGGCGGCGGACAGGCAATTCTTCAGCGGTCGCTCCTGTGCCAGCGCGGCCAGGAAGGCGGCGTTGAAGACATCGCCGGCGCCAATCGTGTCGACGACGGCGACGCGAGGTGCTGCCGCCTCAACAAGCTCGCCGTCCGCGCCGATGGCGATCGCGCCGTCCGGTCCGCGCTTGACGACGACCGTCGCTCCGCCCTTCATGCCGTCGCGGATCCTGCGCGCCGCCGCCGCCGGGTCGGCCAGATTGGCCAATGTCGTCGTCTCGACTTCGTTGAAGAGAGCCAATTCGCAACGCGACAGCCAGCCGCGCGCCGCCGCGCAATTCGCCTCCGACCAGCCGTCGATCGGCCAGCCGGTGTCGAGCGCGACTGCGATCCGATGCGCTTCGGCCCAGTCGAAAAACGCGCCGTAGTCGCGGGCAAGGTCGTCGGTCAGAAAGGAACCGCAGAGCAACGCATAGCCGCCGGAAAGCCGTCTTCCATCGAGCACGCGGAGCACGTCGCCCAAGCTGAAGCGGGGCAGGTGGCCGCGTGTGGTGAAGAAGGTGCGCTCGCCGTCGGGATGGGTCATGCCGACCGACAGCGTCGTGCCTTCGGGACGAACCGGCCATTTTTGCGCACGCAATCCGAACGCCTCTCGCAGCCAGCGGCCGAACTGGTCGTCGCCGAGATTGGCGGCGATCTCGAAATCGATGCCCAGCGACTGCCAGGCAAGCGCGGTGTTGCCTGCCTGGCCGCCGACACGCAGATCGTCGTGGTCGACGACAGTCTCGGTGCCTGCCTTCGGCCACGGCGCGACCGGGCCGACTATGAGGTCGACATTGACGTTGCCGATAACCGCAAGCGGCCGCATCATTCGCTCCGTGTCACCTTGGAGGTGCGCACCGGCGTTCCGGCATTCCCGACGCGGGAATCGGCGAAGGCGATCATCAGGCGCTGAGCCACCGGCAGCATGGCAAAGATTGCCGCCAGCCCGGAGGCAGGCTTGAACGTCAATGTGACGGCGCCCGCGACCGGCGACATACCCGAAGCGTCGAAGACGATCAGCGGCGCGCCAGCTTCGACGACGGAGACTGCCATGGCAGTAACGAGGTCCGCCGTCGAATCCTTCCCGCGGAACAGGACGATGCCGACTTTCGGGCCGAGCATCTCCATCGGCCCGTGGCGAAGCTGGCCGCCTTCGAGGGAATAGCAAGGCAGGCGCGACAGTTCGGTGAGGCCGAGCGCCAATGCTTCGGCTAGGCCTTGGAGCCTGCGGCCCGATGTGACCACGGTCGTCACATCGCCAAGCGCTGCCAGTGCCGCATCGATTGCAATCGTCTCCGGGGCCTTGAGCACGGCTAGCGCTGCGGCAGGATCCTCGCCGAGCGCGGCCAGGATGGCGAGATGCAGGGCGAAGGTCACCGTCAGGCTGCGGGTCGCGGCAAAGGCGAGCTCGGTCCCGCCGGCGCCGACGAGGCAAGGCACCGTCCGACCGAGGAAGGAACCGGCCTCCAGCGTCAGGCCGAAGGTTTCGGCGTGTTCGCCGGTCTCGGCAAACCAGCGCAGCACCTCGGCGCTCTCCCCGGATTGCGAGGTGACGACGACCGTCTTGCCGACAAGCGGCAGCGGCTGTCCAAGCTGCTCCGAGAGCGGCAGCGCGATAGCATCGATGCCATGCTCGCGATAGAGCGGCTCGACGGCGCGGGCGACGGCATGCGAGGCGCCCATGCCGAGCAGGACGAGCCTGCCGCTCCGCCTGATCGACGCGGCGACCTTGGCGGCTATTTCATCATTGTCTTCGAACGAGGCGAGCGCATCCTCATGCTGGCGCGCCATCTCGCGGTCGATCGCGACAAGCCCTGCCGGGCGTTTGTTTTGCGCAGTCATCACTATCCTTTCACGCCGCCGCTGGTGAGACCCGAGATCAGCGCGCGTTGCATGGCGAGGCCGATCAGCACCGGCGGCAAAGCCGCGAGCACGCCGGCGGTGGCGATCAGTCCGTAGTCGGAGACGCGGCCGCCGGCGAGATCGGCGATGGCGACGGTCAACGTCTTTGCCCGCTGGTCGGAGGTGAAGAGCAAGGCGTAGAAGAACTCATCCCAGGCAAGCAGCACCGCAAACAGCGCCGATGTCGCCACCACGGGCGCCGCCAGCGGCAGGGTGATGATGCGCCAGGTCTGGAGCAGTCCCGCGCCGTCGATCATCGCCGCGGCCTCGATCTCGCGCGGGATGGAATCGAAACCCGACTTCATCAGCCAGGTGGTGAAGGGCGCGAGAATCGTCAGATAGATCAGCGCGAGGCCAAAGACGTTGTTGAGCAGGCCGAGATAGGACAGGCCCATATAGAGCGGCACGGAGAGCGCCACCGGCGGCAACATGTAGGTGGCGATCACCATCGACAGCGACCAGCCGACCGAAGGCGTGCGCGAGACGGCCCAGCCGCCGGGCACCGCAAGCAGGATTGCGGCAAGCGTCGCCATGCCGGCTACCTCCAGGCTGTTGCGCAGCGATGCGGTGAAGGCGGCGCCGGCGCTGTTTTCGGCCCTCGACAGAAGCTGCGCATAGCGGGAGAAGTCGGCAGCCTGCGGCCACCAGCGCAACGGCTTGGCCGCAAGATCGGCCGCCGGCGATATGCTCATGACGAAGAGCCAGGCGAGCGGCGCCAGGATCACCACTGCGAGCAGGATGGCGCAGATATGGATGAAAGCGGTGAAGACCGGGCTCTTGCGTTCCATCAGGCAGCGCTCCCGGCGGTCTTCCTCACCAGCGTCGCATAGGCGACGGCAAGCACGGTGACGAGCAAGGTGACGATCAGGGCCAGCGATGCGCCGGAGCCGGCGCGCTGAAAGGAGAAGGCCTCCTGATAGACGAGGATCGACAGCGAGCGCGTGCTGTTGGCAGGCCCACCGCGCGTCATGACCCAGATGATGTCGAAGACCTTGAAGGCCTCGATGGTGCGCAGCACCAGCGCCACCATCAACGGACCGGCGAGATAGGGCAGGATGACAAAGCGGAAACGGGCGAAGGGGCCGGCGCCGTCGACCAATGCCGCGGCGGTGATATCGCGTGGCACCGCTTGCAGGGCGGCCAGTGCGATCAGCGCAACAAGAGGAAAATTCTTCCAGCAGTCGGCGACGATCAGCGCCGCCAGGGCCGTTCCCGGCTCACCCAGCCAGGAGCGGTAGTCATCGATGATGTGGAGCTGCGTCAGCGCTGCATTCAGCGCGCCGTATTCGGGATTGTAGATCAGCCGCCAGAGCGTCGCGTTGACGACGGTGGGCAGCGCCCAGGGCAGGATCATCAGCCCGCGCAGCACGGCGCGGCCGCGGAATTCCTGGTTGAGCAGAAGGGCCGCGAGCACGCCGATCACCATTTCGGCGGCGACAGAGATGACCGCGAACCAGGTGGTGGTCACCAAGGTGCGGGTAAAGTTCGAGCTCGTCAGCATGTTGGCGTAATTGTCGAAGCCGACATAGTTGCCCGCCGTGCCGACCAGTTGGGCGTCGGTGAAGGAGAGCCTGACGGTATCGACCAATGGCCAGCCGATGACGGCTACCATGATCACCAGAAGCGGCAGCATCAACAGCCACGCGCGAGTCGTCATCCAGGTGCCTGACATCCAAGGCGCCTCTCTTGCTTCGTCGGTCCAGAAACAATACGGGCGGCGCGAGGCCGCCCGCAAATGGTGCGTGATGGATCAGAGGCCGCTGTTTTGGGCAGCCGTCTTCAGCGCGTCTTCCGGCGTCGTCTGGCCGAGCAGCGATTCCTGGATGGCCTGCTGCAAAGCGGTGGACAACTGCTGATATTTCGGCGTGGTCGGGCGCGGATACATGGCGGCCAGACCGAGCTTGGCGGCGGCGATCAGTTCTTCCTGGCCCTTGGTGACGGCCGGGTCGTCATAGGACGAAGCCCAGATCGGCAGCGAGAGCTTGGCATACTGGTTCTGCGTCGCCTGCGAGGTCATGAACTCGATGTACTTCCAGGCTTCGTCGGGATGCTTCGACACCGCGGTGATGCCAAGGCCCATGGAGCCGTTGACGGCCGAGACTTCGCTGGTGCCGGCAACGCCCGGCGCCGGCACGACGCCGACCTTGCCCGCGACCTTGGAGTCCTTGGGATCGTTGGCCATGTTGTACATGTAGGTCCAGTTCAGCGCGAAGGCGGCATCGCCGTTCTCGAACACCTTGCGGACGTCCTCTTCCAGGAATTCCTTGGAATTCGGATTGGTGAGCCCCGACTTGTAGCTGTCGACCATGTATTTCAGCGCCGATACGCCGCCGCCGTTCTGGAAGTCCGGCTTGCCGTCCTTGAGAAAGTCGCCGCCATAGGCGCTGACCAGCGTGGTGTAGTCGCAGATCGCGGCTTCGGCCTGTGACCAGCTCCAGGCGATCGGCGTCTTCAACAGGCCCTTGTCCTGGATGATCTTGGCCTGCTCGCCGAGTTCTTCCCAGGTCTTCGGCGGCGCCTTGATGCCGGCCTTCTCAAGGATTTCCTTGTTGTAGAACAGGTACTTGGTGTCGAGGATCCACGGCATGCCGTAATACTTGCCGTCGTATTGGACGGTGGTCCAGGCGCCGGGCAGCACGCCCTTCCTCATGTCGTCGGTGATCTTCGACGACACGTCGACCAGCACTTTGTTGGTGGCATATTCGGCCGGCCAGATGACGTCGAACAGCACCACGTCGTAGCCGCCGCCGGAGCCTTGGGCGAGCACCGTCTTGTCGTGCAGACCTTCATACGGGACGAATTCCAGGTTCACCTTGATGTCCGGATTGGCTTTGGTGAAGGCCTCCGTCATGGAGCGCACGTCGGCCTCGCTATAGGCGGCCTGCGCCATAAAGAGCGCGTTCAGGGTGGTTTCAGCGAAGGCGTGCGGGACGAACAGTCCGCCAACGAACACCGCGCCCAGAAGTGTCTTACCGATCGATTTCAGCATTTGTCATCTCCCATTTTCGACAGCTGCGAGTGGACGGCAAAGGCTGCGCCGCTTCCTCGAATTCGCATCGCGTTGTGACCGGATCTGCCGGAACGGTGCGCGGCGACAGCTTCGGAGCCACGCCGTCTTTTTCTTCCAATCGTCCCGGTTTCACCATTAAGTCAATTCGCTTGACTTAATTAGTCGATCAATCCTTTAATGGAGTCAAGAGGGGAAACGACAGTGCACGACATCAGCCCGATCCGTGCCAAAAGCGGCACCAACCAGGAAGGCACGAGCGCACATAACCGCCGCGTCATGATCGAGGCGCTGCGGCTCAACGGCGCGCTTTCGCGTGCCGACCTGGCGCGGGCGACGCAGCTTACCAAGCAGGCGGTTTCCAACATCATCGAGGATCTCGAGCAGGATGGCCTGGTCGTGGCGCTGGATGCGGTGCGCAAGGGCCGGGGGCAGCCTTTCACGCCCTACCGGCTGGTGCCCGAGGGCGCCTTTGCCGTCGGACTGCAGATCGACCGGCATTTGACACGCGTCGTCGTGGTCGACCTCGTCGGCAAAGTGATCGCGCGTGCCGAGGCGGGCCTCCCGTTCGACGAGCCCTCGGCCGGGGTCGAGATCATCCTCGGCCTGGTCGGCCGCGTCAGAGGCGAGTTGGCTTCGTTGTTTGCCCAGTCCGAGCGGCGGCTGGTGGGGCTCGGCGTCGCCATGCCGGGGCCGTTCGGGCTAAAGAACCCTGACAACAAATGGATGATGCCGGCCTGGCAGCAATTTCCGCTGGTGGAAGCGCTGGCAAACGGCACCGGACTGGATGTCGGCTTGCAGAACGATGCGGCGGCCTGTGCAACGGCGGAGCGGATCGTCGGCGCCGCGCATGGCGTCGACCACGCCGTCTGCCTTTATGTCGGTTACGGCATAGCCGCGGGGCTGATCCTCAACGGCGAACTCTATAGCGGCGGCAACGGCAACGCGGGCGAGGTCGGCATGGCGCTGCTTTCGCCGGCCGGCCCCGGCTCGACGCCGTTGGAGCACCGGGCCTCGCTCGCCTCGCTCTACCAGCATCTCGGCATAGACCCCACCGAGAGGGGGCTTTACGAGAAGCTCGGCGCGCTGGCGCTTGCTGAAGATCCGAGGGTCATGGGCTGGGTGGAAAGAGCCGCATCCGACCTGCGCTGGAGCGTGCATCTGATTGAAACGATCTTCGATCCGCTGACCGTCATCCTCACCAGCAGCGCGCCCGAGGCGTTGGCCAGGCTTCTGCTTCAGGCTATGCATCCGCTGCTGCCGTCGATCGCGGATCGTCCGGGCCGGCGCCTGCCGCGCCTGCAACTGGGCACCACGGATCCCTGGGCGATCGCCGTGGGCGCCGCGGCCGAGCCGATCAGCCGGGCCTTCGATCCGCGTTTTTCCGCTATCCTGAAGGCTGGATAGACCGCCTATTCGACGCCGGTTTTGCGTGTCAGCGCTCTTTCACAGCCGACATACTGGCCTCGAAGGCCTCGTCCACAACGGCGAGCTTGGACGCTTGGACGGCCATGTATTCGTCGAAGAACTGCCGCGAAACCCACATCACGGAATGCCCGCGCTGACCGACCCAGCCGATGCTGCCGAGCGCCTCGGCATCGTGGAGTTTCCGCGCCAGATGGGTGCGTGAGAGTTTTAGCCAGCGGGCGAATTCACTGATCGAAATGACGCTGGTCGGTATCCGGTCGAGATGGGCGTCCTCCGGATCGATGCCGGACATCAGCCAATCCATCGCGATGCCGCCGTTATTTAGCCAGATAAACAACGAGAAAGTCTGCCTTGGTTCCCGCACATCCGCGCAGGTCAGCAATCCGTCAGCGATCAGCGGCTGCAACGTGGACAGCATCTCCGGTCGATCGAGAAAGCTCGTCAGCCGGCTTCCGCCGTCTATGCGGTCGAGCGTTTTCAGATGCGCATGAATCCAGCCGATGAACGTCTCGATGGTGGCCTGCGTGACCCGCAAGGGATGGGCGCGGCCGTCACCGCTGACAGAAATATATTCGGCGATGTTGTAGTGCAGCATCTCCTTGACGAAGGCCTCGGCGGTGTTGCGGCTGGCCACGGAATTGCGGCGCACCACGTCGATGAAACGCGCAATCGTCATTTCGGTGCGGCGGTCATTGGGATCACGCCGGAAATGCAAGGCCAGGCCGACATGACCGAGGAGCCAGCGCTGCTGAGTGGCGAATACGGCGGCCAGCCGCGGGCTTGTTTGGTAGATGTGGATGAGCGTGCGTGACTGTTCCTGGACACCGCGAAGCACTGCCGGATGACGGGCGATCTCTGCGGCACTCAGCGGCATTCCTGCGGTACTCCATGCGATTCCAAGCAACGACAAATGAAGATTCCCGATCTTCGCCGGTTGTGTCCAGTTGCCCATTGGAACAACGATGGGGAAGTCGTCGCCGGCGATGCGGTCGCTACGGACGCGACCATCGCGAGCATTGGTCAATGACCCGCTGGCGACAGGGGCGCCGCGCGGCCTATCCTGGTGGTTTGATGCCTGACCAAGATGCGGTCGCCGCCAAAGAGGGAAACGATGCCGAGAACGATCCGGACGCTGACCGCCAGTGAAGTGGGAACGCTCGTCGATTGGGCGGCGAGGGAGGGCTGGAATCCAGGTATCGGCGATGCCGCCGCGCTGCGGACGGCTGATCCGGAGGGGTTCATCGGCGCCTTTGTCGGCGGTGAGATGGTGGCCGGCATTTCAGCTGTCGCATACGGCTCGGGATTCGGCTTCATCGGCCTCTATATTTGCCGGCCGGACCGGCGCGGCGAAGGCCACGGCAAAGCGGTCTGGGACGCCGGCATGGCGCGCCTCGGCAATCGCATCATCGGTCTGGACGGGGTGGCCGAGCAGCGGGCCAACTACCAGCGCATGGGTTTCGTGCCTGCCTATGAGACCGTCCGCTTCAGCGGCCGCCCCGCCGGATTGCCTGGTGGCGCCGATATACGGCCCGTGACGGCCGCCGGCATGGCTGAGATATTTGCCTACGATCGCCAGTGCTTCCCGGCGCCGCGGGAAGCCTTCCTTCGGGAGTGGCTGCAGCCGCCGCGGATCGCGCTGCTCTGTGCCGGACCAGCCGGCATTGCCGGCTACGGCGTGGCGCGTCGGTGCCGGGAGGGTTTCAAGATCGGGCCGCTGTTCGCCGACGGAACGGACCTGGCCCTGGCATTGGTGGCGAACCTCTCGGAGGCAATCGCCGGCGAGGCATTGCATATCGACGTGCCGGCCAGCCAGGTTGCATTCACAGCCGCGCTGCAGGCCGCCGGCCTGCTTCCGGGCTTCACGACGACACGCATGTACAAGGGCGGCAAGCCCGGCAGCGCCCCGTCGATGGTCTTCGGCATCACGACGCTTGAGTTGGGATGATCGCGGGCGGGAGGACCGGAGCTCTGGGACCATTGTCTTGCCCGACTGGTCCATGCGACATGTCGCAATGACATGGCTTGAGGGACATGGGATGAGGCGATGGCTTCCGCTGTCCCTGGGCGGCGTTTGTGGAGGTTTTCGAATGGCTGGCAGAACGGTCCTGATCGCTGGCGGCGCCGGGGGAATGGGCCTCGCGACCGGATTGCGCTTCGCGGCTGACGGCGAACGGATCGCGCTTGCCGATCTTCCCGGCGCCAGGCTCGACGCCGCCGTGGCCAAGATTGCCGCGACCGGGGCTGATGCGATCGGTTTGCCTCTCGATATCCGCTCCGTCGTCGCCTGCCGTAACGTGGTGGGCAAGGCCAGAGACTGGGGCGGCGCCTTAGACGTTCTCGTCAACGCCGCCGGAGTCTGGCTCGAGGGGGCGGCAAACGAGGTCGAGGAAGACCAGTGGGACCTGGTGCTGGACGTCAATCTCAAGGGGGCGTTCTTTCTGATCTCGGCGGCCATTCCTCATCTGGCGGCGGTGCAAGGCGTGATCGTCAACATCGCGTCCGACGCCGGCATCGTCGGCAACAACGGGGCGGCTGTATATTGCGCCTCGAAGGGCGGACTGGTGCTGCTGAGCAAGGCTCTCGCGTTGGAACTCGCTCCGCACGGCATCAGGGTCAACGCCGTTTGTCCGGGCGACACGGCAACACCGATGATCGAATACCAGGCCAGGACCTATGGTGGAGACGACCCCGACGGCTACAAGCGCCGGCTTCTGGGGCACTATCCGCAGGGGGACAAAGCAAGGTTCATTCAGGTGGAAGAGATTGCGTCCTTCATCCACTATCTTTGCCAGCCTGGCGCGGCGCCGATCACCGGGGCCGCGCTTTCGATCGATTTCGGCGTAAGCGCCGGCTACTGAACCGATCGTGGGCTCAGTTTCGTCACGGCGATGATTGCCCGCGCCGACATGTTGGCGCCTGCATCGTGGAGGGGAAATGGTCGTGTTTCGCAAATCCCGCAAGGCGCTGGTCACAGGCGCGGGCGCCGCCGATGGCATCGGCATCGCGACCGCGCGTGCGCTGGGCGAAGCCGGCCTTGCGGTCGCCATCACCGCTTCGTCCGCTCGCGTCGAGCAACGGGCAGAGGAACTGCGGGCGGATGGGCTGGATGTCCGCGCTTTTGTAGCCGACCTGACGCTCTCGGGCGATGTCGAGCGTCTTCGTTCCGGGGTCGGTGCAATCGACGTCCTCGTCAACAATGCCGGGATGGGCACGGTTGCCCAGCCCGCGCTGCAGCGGCGATTTCTCGATCTCAGCGAAAGCGACTGGGACCGTGGCATCGAGGTCAGCCTGAAAACCGCCTTTTTGAGCACGCGCGGATTCCTGGCCGGCATGGTGCAACGGGGCCATGGGCGCGTCGTCAACATGGCCTCGGTGACGGGACCTTTCGTATCCAACGAAGGCGAGGCCGCCTATTCCGCCGCCAAGGCCGGCATGCTCGGCCTGACGCATGCGCTTGCCCTGGAGGTCGGACGCAGCGGCGTGACGGTCAACGCCGTGGCGCCTGGGTGGATCGCAACGGGCGCCTCGACGCCGGAGGAACTCGCCGCCGCCCGCAACACCCCGCTCGGACGCGCCGGCAGCCCCGATGAAGTCGCGGCCGCCGTGCTGTTCCTGGCATCCGACGCGGCCAGTTACGTCAACGGAGCCGTTCTCGTCGTGGACGGCGGCAACATCCTGCAGGAACGCAAGGTCTAAGCGCGAGCGAGAGCAAAAAGTAAGGAGCGGTAGCGGGAGACCGCTACCAGGGTTCCCCAGACTCGGAATCGGCGCCATTTGCATATCGCGTCGGTCATAGCGATGGCATTGGAGCCTCGCTTTCGCCCCAACAGCGCGCTGCCGGTGACACCCACAGGCCCGCCGCTTCGGTTTCGGCGAAGCAAAGGACAGAAAAAGACTTCTTTTTGCGGTCCGGCCCGGATGCTCTCTTGCGGGACCTAGAAAAAAACAAGGCCCGCCTGGGAGACGACGCTTAACAAGAGAGCGGCTGCCGAAACACAGCTTGGCGCGCGCCACTTGATGTGGCCGATGCCGGCCAACATCCATAGGGGAACCACGACCATGAAGACACTCCGAAACTGCCTGACAGCCACGGTCAGCGCCGGCCTGCTGGGCCTGGCGCTTGCCGCCCCTGCCGACGCGGGCGCCATTCGCCTCGGCATGACCACATGGGTGGGTTACGGACCGCTGTTTCTTGCCCGCGACCTCGGCTACTTCAAGGAAGCCGGCGTCGACGTCGACCTGAAGGTCATCGAAGAATCAGCGCTCTACATGGCGGCAGTGGCCGGCGGCGACCTCGACGGCGCCGCCTCCACTGTCGACGAGTTGATGAAATACCGCTCGGACGAGCTCTGCTTCAAATACGTCCTTGCGCTCGACGACAGCCACGGCGGCGACGGCGTCGTCACGCAGGCCGACGTCAAGTCGCTCAAGGATCTGAAAGGCCAACCCGTCGCCTTGAACGAGGGCTCTGTTTCCGAATTCTGGTTCAACGTGCTCCTGAAAAAGGAAGGCATGACCGAGGACGATGTCAGCGTTACCAACATGACCGCCGACGATGCCGCGACGGCCTTCATTGCCGGCCAGGTTCCCGCCGCCGTGACGTGGGAGCCGCACCTCACCGAAGTCCGCAAGGGCGGAAAGGGAAAGGTGCTGATCGATTCCACGACCACCCCCGGCCTGATCGTGGACGTGATCGCGCTAAAATGCGACCTGATCGAGAAGCATCCCGAGGACGTCAAGGCGCTCATCAAGGGCTATTACAAGGCGGTCGAATACATCAAGACCAACCCGGACAAGGCCTATGAGATCATGGCCAAGGGTATTGGCGGCTATCTCGAGAAGCCAGAGGATTTCGCCGCCGGGGCCAAGGGCGTGCGCTACTACGACCGCGCCCGCAACCTGGAATTCTTCGGCACGCCGGAGAAGAGCGAGGCGTCCGACCTGGTGAACTTCGCGCAGGACATCTGGGGCAAGGCCGGCAAGCTCAAGATGACGATCGACGCCAAAACCATCCTGGACACCGGTTTCATCAAGGAACAGTGAGCCCTCGAGATCGTCGGGCCGGCCGTTTCGAGCCGGCCCGTTTCTCGAGCGCCAAATTGCGCGCCCAAATCAACGGAGGCCATCCTATGGCACAGAGGCGGACGGCGTGGACGCGCCTGACGACCCCATTCGCCAACATTCCCGCCAGCACCGCAACGACACTCGCGTTGGCGATGTGGGTGGTCGTGATCGGCGGCTGGGCTTTGCTGTCCTATGGCCGCGTCGTGCCGAACATGTTCCTGCCGACGCCCGGGACCGTGCTCGAGACGACTTACCGCATGTCCCTGGACGGCAGCCTTTTCTACCACACTTTGACCAGCGCCAAGGTGGTGATCCTGGGCTTCATCGTGTCCTCGGTGATTGCAGTGCCGCTGGGACTGTGGATGGGGACCTACCGGGCGGTGCAGGCGCCGCTGGAGCCGCTGGTCAATTTCATCCGCTACCTGCCAGTGACGTCCTTCGTGCCCCTGTTCATCCTGTGGATCGGCATCGGCATCGAGCAGCGCATCGCGGTCATCTTCTTCGGCACCTTCTTCCAGCAGCTCGTGATGATTTCCGATTGCGCGCGCGGCGTTTCCAGGGATCTGGTCAACGCTTCCTACACTTTGGGTACCAAGCGCAGCGAAGCGGTGTGGCACGTGATTTTTCCCGCCGCGCTTCCCACGATCCTCGACACGCTTCGCGTCACCATGGGGTGGGCCTGGACCTATCTGGTCGTGGCAGAGCTCGTCGCCGCATCGAGCGGCCTTGGCTATATCAGCCTCAAGGCGATGCGCGGCTTCCAGGTCGATGTGATCTTCATGGCGATCGCCGCGATCGGGCTTCTGGGTCTTATCACCGACACGGCATTCCGCATTATTCGAGCGAGGGTCGCGCCATGGGCACCTTGATTTTGAACGCAACCTTGCAAACCGCAGTCGGATCAAGGATGGCAATGACCGAAACCGTCAAGGCGAGCAATCCAGCCGGCACCGCCCATGCAACCGGCGATGTGCGTTCGACCGGCACCGCGATGGCCATCGAAGACGTGACACTGCGTTATGGCGACGTCAACGGCGTGCTGGCGCTGGACGATGTGTCGCTGAAGGTGGCCAAGAACGAATTCTGCGTCATCGTCGGCCCTTCGGGGTGCGGCAAATCCAGCCTGCTCTATCTCGCCGCCGGCCTCAATGACGCGACCTCGGGCGTCATCAAGGTCGATGGCAGGGAAGTGATCGAACCCGGCCCCGACAGGGGCATGGTGTTCCAGAGCTACACCTTGTTTCCCTGGCTCACGGTGCGCGCCAACATCGAGTATGGGCCGAAGCGCAAGGGACTGCCCGCGGAGCAGCGCAGGCAGATCGTCGACCAGTATCTCAACGAGGTCGGCCTTGCGCCCTTTGCGGATCACTACCCCGCGCAGCTGTCCGGCGGCATGAAGCAGCGCGTGGCGATCGCGCGCGCCCTTGCCAACGACCCGGCCGTTCTGCTGATGGACGAGCCCTTCGGCGCGCTCGACAGCCAGACGCGCGGCACCATGCAGAAGCTGCTCCTGCGCGTCTGGGAGCGGCAGCAGAAAACGGTGCTCTTCGTCACCCACGATATCGACGAGGCGCTGGTTCTGGGCGATCGCGTTCTGGTGATGACGGCGCGGCCCGGCAAGATCAAGGCCGAGATCAAGGTCGACATCCCGCGGCCACGTTCGATGGACGTGATCCTCGAACCCGATTTCATCGCGCTCAAGCGCCGCATCCTGGGCCTTCTGCACGACGAGATCGACGAGGATCATTAGGTCTTCGCGACCGAGCTTCGCTCCTCCTTCGCCCTGGCATGACGACGGCGGGAGGCTTCAGCCAATCCCGGACGTTTGCGACGGGTCGCCGAAACAGCGGTGACCTATTTGCCGCCGTTCCGCGCCGAGCCTCTGATCATCTCCGAGGCCTTTTGTCCGATCATCATGCTTGGCGCGTTGGTGTTACCGCCGATCAGCTTCGGTATGATCGAGGCGTCCGCGACCCGGAGCCCGTCCACGCCCCGCACCTTCAGCGTTGCCGGGTCCACCACTGCCATCGCGTCCGTTCCCATCTTGCAGGTTCCGACCGGGTGATAGACCGTCAGCGCTTCGGCGCGCAGATAGGCGAGGATCTCGTCATCGGTCCGGACATCCTTGCCCGGCAGCATCTCCTTGCCCCGCACTTCGTCGAACTCGGACGAGGCAAAAATCCGGCGCGCGATCTTGATGCCTTCGACCAGCACCATGGCGTCGTCATCATGTGTGAAGAAGCGGTGGTCGATGAGGACGTCCCGGCGAGTGCTGTCGCGTGACAATTTGATTTCGCCGACGCTTTTCGGCCTGAGCACGCAGGTGTGAATGGCGTAGCCGTGGCCGTATTCGATCAGCCTGCCGCGATGGCTGCGATAGCCCGGCACGAAGTGGAACTGGATGTCTGGCAGGCCGTTCGCGTGCCTGGTTTTCGCGAAGCCGCCTGCTTCGACATAGTTGGTGGTGAGCATGCCCTTGCGGCGCGCGAAATACTGGAAGGGCGCTGCCGCGATGCGGGGCAGGTTGGCAAGCGAGAGGCCAAGCGTCCTGGTGCTCCTGGAGCGCACGGTGATCATGCCGTCGACATGGTCCTGCAGATTCTTGCCGACGCCCGGCAGGTCGAGAACCGGCGTGATGCCGATCTGCCCGAGCTCGGCTGCCGGGCCGATGCCGGACGCCATCAGGATCTTGGGCGAGTTGATGGCGCCGGCCGAGAGCACGATCTCGCGGCTGGCCGAAAGTATCTTTTGCCCGCCGTCATGCCGCACGCGGATCCCGGTCGCGCGCCTCTCGGCGATGACAAGGTCGACCACCTCGCATTGGCTGAGTAAAGTCAGGTTCTTGCGACCAAGCACCGGACGCATGAAGGCGCTGAAGCTGCTGAAGCGCCGTCCCCTGTCCTGCGTGACGTTGTAGATCCCGACGCCGAACTGGCTTTCGGCGTTGAAGTCCGTGTTGACGGGCAGGCCGGCATTTTCGCCCGCCTTGACGAACATGCCGGAAAGCACGTTCGGATCGCGCGGATTGTCGACCAGCAGTTCGCCGTCGCTGCCGTGATAGCGCGGATCCTGGGCGAGCAGATTGCGCTCCAAGTTCCTGAACACGGGCAGCACATCGCGATAGGCCCAGCCGTCGCAACCGAGGCTGGCCCACTCGTCATAGTCCTCGGCGGCGCCGCGAATATAGACCATCGAGTTGATCGAGCTCGATCCGCCCAGCGCCTTGCCGCGGTTGACTGGAATGCTACGGTTGTTGAGACGGGGCTGCGGCACGCCGACATAGCAATAGTCGTAGTTCGGGTTGCCGTAGAGCGACAGGATGCCAGCCGGCACTTTGACCCGCAGGCTGTCATCGCTGCCGCCGGCCTCTATCAGGCAGACGCGGACGGACGGATCGGCGCTCAGCCGATTGGCCACCACGCAACCGGCCGAACCCGCGCCGACGACGATGTAGTCAAAACTTTCAGTCTTCATGCCCAGCCCTTCGATGATGCCGGCGTCCGAGGCATGGCGGAACGGGCCGCCGCGAAGGCGCATCGCTGCACCGAAACCCCGCCGTGCCGACATATATCCGGCTTCGCTCGCCACCTCGTGCGGCGCTGTCGATCCGACCGGCAGGACTCTAGGTGCGTCTATCGGCGCGAGAAATTCGGAAATGGTTACGCGTGACTTCGGAGATTCGTTATGGGCGCCCGCCGGCACGTGCTGCTACTTGTGGGCGCTAGTAGCGAAGCGGTCGGATGGCGCAGCCTGACTCCCATCCGCCAACTGCCCGAGATCGTTTTATCCTGCGCGGCGGAAGCTGTCGATTGGTCAGAAGAGGACTGAGCATGTCGGTTGAGAAGATAGACACGCTTGTCGTTGGCGGCGGCCAGGCGGGGGTGGCTATGAGCGAGCACCTGAGCAAATGCCGGGTGCCTCATCTCGTTCTCGAACGCAGCCGGATTGCCGAGCGCTGGCGCTCGCAACGGTGGGACTCCCTAGTTGCCAATGGCCCGGCCTGGCATGATCGCTTCCCGGGCATGGAATTTCCGCTGACGGGTCCCGACGGCTTTCCTTCCAAGGAGGAGGTCGCCGACTATTTTGTCGCCTACGCAAAGCAGATCAATGCGCCGATCCGCTGCGGCGTCGAGGTCAAACTCGTGCAAAGAAATGTCGGCCGTCCGGGATTTCGCGCCGAAACCTCGGATGGCGTGATCGAGGCAAACAGCGTCGTCGCCGCAACCGGGCCATTCCAGGTCCCCGTCATTCCGCCCGTTGTTCCCGGCGATGCGGGAGTTCTGCAAATTCATTCCAGCGCCTACCGCAATCCCGCGCAATTGCCGCAAGGCGCGGTGCTGGTGGTTGGAGCGGGATCCTCGGGCGTACAAATTGCCGACGAGCTGCAGCGCTCGGGCAAACGCGTCTATCTCTCGGTCGGTCCGCACGATCGACCGCCGCGCGCCTATCGCGGGCGCGACTTCTGCTGGTGGCTGGGCGTGCTCGGCAAATGGGATCTCGAAACCCCGGGACCCGGCACGGAGCACGTCACGATCGCGGTCAGCGGCGCACGCGGCGGCGAAACGATCGACTTCCGCCGTCTGGCCGCGCAGGGGCTTACGCTGGTCGGCATGACCAAGACGTATCAGGACGGCGTGATGAGCTTCGCGCCCGACCTTGCCAAAAACATTGCCCGCGGCGACGCCAGCCTGATGTCGCTGCTGGACGAAGCCGACGCCTATGTCGCGCGCAACGGTCTCGACCTTCCGCAAGAGCCCGAGGCCCGGCGGATCGACCCGGATCCGGAATGCGTGACCAATCCGATCGCCAAGCTCGATCTGGCCGAGGCCGGGGTGACGGCGATCATCTGGGCGACGGGCTTTGCCGTCGATTACAGCTGGCTGAAGGTCGATGCCTTCGACGAAAGGGGCCGGCCAAGGCACCAGCGCGGAGTTTCGACGGAGCCTGGGATCTATTTCCTTGGGCTGCCCTGGCAGTCGCGCAGGGGGTCGAGTTTCATCTGGGGCGTCTGGCATGACGCCAAGCACGTGGCCGACCGTATTTCGACGCAGCGCAAATATCTGGCCTACCACGCCGCCGCGACGCGCGAACCCGTGGATGCCTGAGCAAAGCTGACGACCGCTGCAAGCCAGACCTGATGGAGACCAAGATGGCGCACACGCGAATTCGCAAATTCAACACCAAGGATACCTATCCCGAGCAGAAGCTCGACAATGATCTGTGCCAGGCGGTCGTCACGCGCGGCGGTCGGACCGTCTATCTGCGTGGCCAGTGCCCGCAGGATCTCGACACCGCCAGGACCATCGACAGTCACGATCCGGTCGAGCAGACCCACAAGGTCATGCAGAACATCAGGCAGCTCATCGAGGAATGCGGCGGCACGATGGAGCATCTGGTGAAGGTGGTGGTCTACCTGACCGACGTCCGTCATCGCGAGGCCGTCTACCGGACGATGGGCGAATACATCAAGGGCGTCCACCCGGTTTCGACCGGCGTGGTCGTGTCGGCCCTGGCGCGGCCGGAATGGCTGGTCGAGATCGACGGCACCGCCGTGATTCCGGATTGAGCGGCATGACCTTCTCCATCGTCGCGCGTTGCAGGCGCACTGGCATGTTCGGTGTAGCGGTGTCGTCGTCGTCGCCCGCGGTCGCCGCCCGTTGTGCGTACGCGCAGGCCGGCGTCGGCGCAGTCGCCAGCCAGAACGTCACCGACCCGACGCTCGGGCCGCGCGCGCTGGAATTGATGGGCCGCGGCGCTTCCGCCACCGAGGCCGTCGCGATCATCAAGCGCACGGCCGCTTTCAGCGAATACCGTCAGGTGCTGGCGGTCGATATGGGCGGCGGCAGCGCCATCCATTCGGGACCGAAGGCGCTCGGCATCTGGGCCGAGGCGCGCGGCGAAGACGTCGCCTGCGGCGGCAACCTGCTTGCCAATGACAAGGTTCCGCAAGCGATGGTCGACGCCTTTCTCGCTTCCGAGGGCGATCTCGGTGATCGGCTGATCGCCACGATGCGCGCCGCGCTTCGTGCCGGCGGCGAGGCGGGGCCTGTCCGCTCGGCCGGCATGAAGCTGGTGCGCGATGTGTCATGGCCGGTCGCCGACCTGCGTTGCGACTGGACCGAGGACTGTCCGATCGAGCAGCTGGCAGGGCTGTGGGAGATCTACAAGCCGCAGCTCGATGCCTATGTCACCCGCGCCCTCAACCCGTCCGACGCGCCGAGCTACGGCGTTCCCGGCGACGAGTAGTCCGACCAGTTCTGGAGCCAGCATGAGCGAACTCAGCCACAGGGAATGGGTCGGCAAGGCGTCGGCGATCCGTTTCCGCGACAAGGCCTTCATCGACGGCAAGGCGGTTCCGGCACGCTCCGGCCGGACCTTCGCCAGCATCAATCCGGCCACGGGGGCGACGCTCGCCGAGGTCGCGTCCTGCGGTGAAGAGGAGATCGACCTTGCCGTCGCTGCGGCGCGGCGCAGTTTCGAGGCCGGCGTCTGGTCGCGAACGAGCCCCGCGCATCGCAAGCAGGTGCTGCTGCGGCTGGCTGAGTTGCTGCGCGAGAACCTGCAGGAGCTTGCTCTGCTGGAATCGCTTGACATGGGCAAGCTGGTCAGGGACGCCGCAACCATTGACGTGCCCGGCTCGGCGGCGATCTTCCAGTGGTACGCAGAGGCGATCGACAAGGTCTATGACGAGGTGGCGCCGACGGGCCAGGGCGACCTCGCTCTGGTGCGGCGCGAGCCGCTCGGCGTGGTCGGCGCCGTGGTGCCGTGGAATTTCCCGCTCGACATGGCGACCTGGAAATGCGCGCCGGCGCTGGCGGCGGGCAATTCGGTGGTGTTGAAGCCGGCCGAGCAATCGCCGTTCTCGGCGCTCAGGCTGGCGGAGCTTGCCATGGAGGCGGGGCTGCCCGCCGGCGTGCTCAATGTGGTGCCCGGCCTTGGCGAGACCGCGGGCCAGGCGCTTGGCCGCCATATGGATGTCGATTGCCTTGCCTTCACCGGGTCGACAGCCGTCGGCAAGATGTTCCTGCAATATTCCGGCCAGTCGAACATGAAGCAGGTCTGGCCGGAGACCGGCGGCAAGAGCCCCAATCTGGTGTTCGCGGATTGCGGCGATCTGGATGCGGCGGCCGACATGGCCGCCTTCGGCATCTTCTTCAACCAGGGACAGGTTTGCTCGGCCAATTCCCGGCTGCTGGTGCAGCGCAGCGTCAAGGATGCGCTGGTGGAGAAACTGGCGGAGCGCGCGGCGGCGACGCAACCCGGCGACCCGCTCAATCCGGCATCCAGGATGGGCGCGATGGTGGACGCGCGGCACGCCGCTACCGTGATGCGTTTCATCGATGGCGGCAAGAAGTCGGCCAGGCTGGTTGCCGGTGGCGATCGGGTTGCCGTCGATGGGCGCGGCAGCTTCGTGCAGCCCACCATCTTCGACAATGTCTCGCCCGACGATCCGCTTGCCCGTGACGAGATCTTCGGTCCGGTGCTGTCGGTCATCGCCTTCGACAGCGAAGACGAAGCACTTCGGATTGCCAATGACAGCATCTACGGCCTGGCGGCATCGCTGTGGACCGACAGCCTGTCGCGCGCCCATCGCCTCGCCGAGCGGCTTCGGGTGGGCACGGTTTCCGTGAACACCGTCGATGCGCTGAGCCCGATGACGCCCTTCGGCGGCTTCAAGCAGTCCGGCTTCGGGCGCGACCTGTCGCTGCACGCGCTCGACAAATACACCGCGCTGAAGACCACCTGGATCAAGTACTGAGGAGCGGCCACGACTTGATTGCTGCGATCAAACGGTCATCATAGCCGCCCATGCCGCTCCGCTTCACGCTCAGACAACTCGAGTATTTCGTCGCCGTCGGCGAAGCGGGGTCTATCGCCAAAGCGGCCGAGCAGGTGAATGTCTCGCCGCCGTCGATCTCGGCGTCGATTGCCCAGCTCGAGGCCGAGTTCGGCGTCCAACTCTTCGTGCGCAAGCACTCGCATGCCCTCGCTCTGACCGCAGGCGGTCGCCTGTTTCTCAAGGAAGCTGCGCGCCTGCTCAACGACGCCGACGCGCTGCACGACATTGCCGGCGATATCGCCGAGAAAGTGCGCGGACCGCTGGCGATCGGCTGCCTGCTCACCTTCGCGCAGATCGTGCTGCCGGCGTTGCGCCGTAAATTCGAGGACGCCTATCCGGATGTGCGCGTCCGGCAGTTCGAGCGCAACCAGGGGCAATTGTTCGAGATGCTGCAGCGTGGCGAAATTGATGCCGCGCTGACCTACGATCTCGAACTGTCGCAGGACATGACCTTCGAGCCGCTGATGCAGCTGCCCGCCTATGTGATGCTGCCGGCTGCGCATCGCCTGGCGGGAAGGGCGGGCATCACGCCCGAGGAACTGGTCGATGAGCCGATGGTCCTGCTCGATCTTCCCTACAGCCGGGAGTATTTCCTGTCTGCTTTCCAACCCAAGGGCCTGCGGCCCAGGATCGCCGAGCGCACCGGCGACATCGCCGTGATGCGCTCGATGGTCGCCAATGGCTTCGGTTACGGCATCGCCAATATGCGGCCCCTCAACACCATGTCACCGGACGGCAAATTGCTGGTCTTCGTGCCCCTGCTGGGCGATCTCAGGCCGCTGATGATGGGAATAGCGCTCCCGAACGCCGAGCACCGCACGCTGACGGTGCAGGCCTTCATCGACCATTGTCGCCGCTTCGTCGTCGAGCAAGGTGTCTTCGGCACCGAGCGCATCGTCAAATGAGGACGGTCACGGCCAGCCGTCGGCGAGCCGCGACAGCAGTCTTTCCAGCATCTCGTCGCAGCGCCGCAGCTGTTCCAGGCTGACGAATTCGTCCGGTTTGTGCCCCTGCGCCATCGAACCCGGTCCGCAGACGACGGCGGGGGAACCGAGATCGCGGCTGAACAATCCGCCTTCCGTGCCGAAAGCGACTTTCATCGTGCTGTTGGCGCCGGTCAGCGATTTGACGAAGGCCACCGCTTCCGAAGCGGGCGGCGTGTCGAGGCCTGGATAGGTGTTGTTGATGTCGATGTCGATTGCGGCTTCGGGGGCGATCGAAGCGGCGTCGGCGGCAATGCGCGCGGCAGCAATGCGCAGCCTGTCGAGAATGCCGGCGGCATCGTCGGCGGCAACGTTGCGGATCTCGAAATCGACCTCGCAAAGGTTGGGCACGATGTTGAGCGCCACGCCGGCGTTGATCTTGCCGACATGCACGGTCGTGTAGGGAATGTCGTAGTCGCCGTCGCGAGCGCCTTCGCTGGCCAGCCGGTCCTGTTCGTCACGCAAGGCGCGCACGAAGTCGCAGCCGAGATGGATGGCGTTGAGCGCCAGCGGAGCCAGCGCCGAATGGCCTTCGCGTCCCCTACAGATGGCGCGAGCGGCGAGCTTGCCCTTGTGCCCGGTCGCCACCTGCATGCTGGTCGGCTCGCCGACGATGCACAGCAGCGGGCGTTGCGGCGCCGCGCTCAGCATTTCGATCAGGTCGCGCACGCCGAGACATCCGACTTCCTCGTCGTAGGAGAGCGCCAGGTGCAAGGGCGTGCGAAGCGTCATCTTCGAGGCCATGAGGCCCGCCGCGAGCGCGCAGGCGACGAAACCCTTCATGTCCGCCGCGCCGCGCCCGTAAAGCCTGCCGTCGCGCGCCGTCATCGCGAATGGCGGCAGCGTCCAGTTCTGGCCGTCGACGGAAACGACGTCCGTGTGGCCGGACAGCATGATCCCGGGCTTGTCGGCCGGTCCAACGGTGGCAAAGAGGTTGGCCTTGTGGCCGTCGGCGCTATGGATGATCCGGCAGGCAATGCCGTTTGCTCCGAGCAGGTCCGCCGCATAGCCGATAAGGTCGAGGTTCGAGTCGCGGCTCACTGTCGGGAAGGCGATCAGCCGTTCGAGGATCCTGATGCTGTCCATTTTCTTGTCTCGTTGCCGCCACAGGCTGTGTAGCATCACGCGGCGCCGGGCCTGAAGTCGCATTTGGCTCAGCGCCGGTTCATTTGAGACTAATCCGCGCAACGGCGGTTAGGCGCGTCCTAATCCGCACAGAAGAATTCCGTAGTTTTCCCGCGCCGGCGCCAACTTATGAGTAGTCTCCAGAGCATCGGCAGCGCCGAGCCGACTGGAAGGAAGTTTGATGCGCGACCCACGCTACGACATTCTGTTCGAGCCGATGAAGATCGGTCCGGTGACCGCCAAGAACCGTTTCTATCAGGTTCCGCATTGCAATGGCGGCGGCTATCGCGATCCTTCCGCCGCGGCCGAGATGCGCCGCATGAAGTCCGAAGGCGGATGGGGCGTCATCTTCACCGAGCAGACGGAGATGCACCACACCTCCGAGATCACGCCCTTCATCGAGCTGCGGCTCTGGGATGACGCCGACATTCCAGCGCTGGCCAAGATGGCCAATGCCATGCACGAGCACGGGGCGCTGGCCGGCATCCAGCTCGCCTATTCCGGTATCAACGGTCCCAACCTCTACACCAAGGAGGTCCCGCGCGGGCCGTCGGCCCTGCCGATCCGCACCTTCACCAACGACCCGGTGCAGGCGCGCGCCATGGACAAGCAGGACATCCGCGATTTGCGCCGCTGGCACCGCAACGCCTTCAAGCGTGCCAGGCAGGTGGGTTTCGACCTGGTGTGCCTCTATGGCGCGCACGGCTTCGGCATCATCCAGCACTTCCTGTCGACCGCCACCAACCAGCGCAACGACGAATATGGCGGCTCGCTGGAAAACCGCTCGCGGCTGATGCGCGAGCTGATCGAGGAAGGGCGGGACGCGATCGGCGACACTTGCGGCCTGACGCTCAGGCTGTCGCTGGACGAGATGATCGGCGAGCTTGGCTTCGCCAATTCCGAGGTGCGCGACATGATCGAGATGCATGCCGATCTGCCGGATCTGTGGGATCTCGCCCATGGCGCCTGGGAGGATTGCTCCGGGCCGTCGCGCTTCAAGGAAGAGGCGGCGCAGGAAAGCCTGGTCTCCGGCATCAAGAAGCTGACCTCGAAGCCGGTCGTCGGCGTCGGCCGCTTCACCTCGCCCGACGTGATGGTGAGGATGATCAAGTCCGGCACGCTCGACTTCATCGGCTGCGCGCGCCCGTCGATCGCCGATCCCTTCCTGCCGAGGAAGGTCGAGGAGGGCCGCATCGAGGACATCCGCGAATGCATCGGCTGCAACATCTGCGTCACCGGCGACATGACGATGTCGATCTCGCGCTGCACGCAGAACCCGACCTTCATGGAGGAATGGCGCAAAGGCTGGCATCCCGAGCGCATGCAGGCAAAGGGCGACAGCGACAGCGTGCTGATCGTCGGCGCCGGACCTGCCGGACTGGAGGCCGCCCGCGCGCTCGGCCTACGCGGCTACCGGGTGGCGATAGCGGAAGCCGGCAGTGAGCTCGGCGGCCGCGTGGCGCGCGAATGCCTGCTGCCGGGCCTGTCGGCCTGGGGCAGGGTGCGCGACTATCGCCAGTACCAGCTCAGCCAGATGCCGAATGTCGACATCTATTTCGAAAGCCGGCTGTCGGCGGACGATATCCTGTCCTTCGGCTTCCAGAACGTCGCCGTCGCGACCGGCTCGACCTGGCGGCGCGACGGCGTCGCGCGCGCCCATGTCGTGCCGATGCCGATCGATCCCGCCATGCCGGTCTACACGCCCGACGATCTGATGGGCGGCGAAATTCCCTCCGGCAACGTCGTGCTGTTCGACGACGACCATTACTATATGGGCGGCGTTCTCGCCGAGCTGATGGCGCGTCGGGGAGCGGAGGTGACCCTGCTGACGCCATCGGCCTATGTCTCCGACTGGACCCGCAACACGCTGGAGCAAGGGGCGATCCATCGCCGCCTGGCGGAACTCGGAGTGAATATCGTCCTCAACAGGACCGTCACGAGTATCGCCCCGGGCGGCGTTACCACGGCCTGCGTCTATACCGGCGCGAAACAGGAGTTAACGGCCGATGCCGTCGTCCTGGTCACATCACGCAATCAGGACGACGCCGTTTGGCGCGATCTCAAGGCGCGCGAAAACGAATGGGCCGGCAACGGCATTCGTTCGGTCAAGGTCATCGGCGATGCCGAAGCGCCGGGACCTATCGCCTGGGCGACCTATGCAGGCCACCGCTTCGCCCGCGAACTGGACGAACCCGATATCGGCGACACGTTGCCTTTCCGACGGGAAGTGGCGGCGCTGGCGGCGGAATAGACAGTCGGAGGGATCTTGACGATGCCCCTGGTTGTTTGCACCGAGCAATAGGGCTCGATGATCGCGGACGCCACGCGTGGCCGGCGAGCTATGGACGTTCCTTCCGGGGCCTGATCCAGCAAGCGCTTGTGTTGAAAGGAGGGCTAAGCGTGACTGGTCTACGCCCTGTCACGTTTGGACGCGAATAGCTGCAGTCCTCTCGGCCGCCGGCGGCTCGCCGACCCATGGGCGGATTAAAGCAGCCACCGAGATGGTAACGGCCAGCGCCAAACAACGAACAATTATATACGCAAATTCAAATCGTTAGATGTTCCAAAAAACGCATGTTTGAGCTTACCTTGAAATTTAGCGCTTAATTACAATGGCTTCGAGAAATTTGGTAGCGGGAGACCGTTCTCTCCGTTAGCAACACTGCCTCCAATACCTTTTGAAATCATTGCCGCTGCTTAGAGACAGCACGTTTCGCGGGACGAAGCGGGGATATAGCGAGACACGGTCGTCCCAGAATAGAGACAACGTTCGCAAGTCTCCGCTCGATGTGCCCGCCTCGACAGATAGCCTATGCATGTCAGCCGGTTGGCTACTTGAACATCCTAGAATTTCGAGGTGTCCTCAGGTTGGCACTGCAGGGTGGATTATCGGAAAGAGACATACTCAGCAGCAAGCGTGTCCCCGAACAGGCCATCCAATGTCCCTGTGGAGCGAAAGCTTCCGTTTTTCGGTCGATTTAGTTCGCATGCTGAGCGATAGTTGCCCGAAGGCTCGAGGTGCGCTTCCTCGCGGGATGGCCGCTGGACACGGCAGCCAACCAAAGGCTACGCGGGCCCAAACTCGCCATCCAAGAACGAGTAGTGTTCTCCAAGGGGATGCCAAGGTGAGTGATGGATCGGTGCAACGCAGATTGGCAGCCATCGTCGTCGCTGACGTAGTCGGCTATTCCCGAATGATGGAAGCGGACGAAGTCGGCACTCTGAAAGTCCTCAAGGATCGACGAAAGAGCGTGCTTGAGCCGGTGATCCGATCTCACGGGGGACGCGTAGTCAAGCTGATGGGTGACGGCGTTCTGATAGAGTTCGCCAGCGCCGTGAACGCAGTGGCCGGTTCGCTTGAGCTTCAGCAGAAAATGGCGGAGGCGAACGTCGCGTTGCCGGAAGCGCATCAAGTAACTCTCAGGATCGGCATAAATCTGGGGGATGTGATCGGCGAAGGTTCCGATATCTATGGCGACGGCGTCAATATCGCAGCACGGCTGGAGGGCCAAGCTCGCCCCGGTGGCATATGCATGTCAGACAAAGTGTACAACGAAATTCGCGGCAAGGTTGATGTCATTGCGGAAGACCTCGGCCACTTGCAACTTAAGAACATAGGTACACCCATCAGGGCCTTCGCGGTAACTCCCGCTGGAGCGACGCATGCCGTTGCGCCAACCAGCGGCGAGGAATTCACAACCGTCGCGGTTCTGCCGTTCGTCAATATATCGGGTAACCCCGAACAAGACTATTTCGCGGACGGGATCACTGAGGACATCATTACCGAATTGAGCCGGTTCAAGAACTTAGCCGTTGTAGCTCGGAACACCGCGTCTACCTATAAAGGCAGCTCAATAGACTTGGCCGAGGTGGGCCGCAGATTGGGGGTAGATTTCGTGGTGGAAGGAAGTATTCGGCTGGCAGGACAGCGTATGCGCGCCACCGTTCAGCTGATCGATGCGCAAACCGGCTCTCACGTCTTCGCCGAGAAGTTTGACCGCGAAATGACCGACATATTCGCGGTGCAAGATGAAATCGTCGATTGCGTTCTCGGTCGGCTCTTTTTCAATTTGCAAGATGCCGCCGGGACCAAACGCGCGAAAAATCCCACGACGAGCGTGTCGGCGTATACATCATGGCTCAAGTCTCATGCAGCTTGGCGCAACGGCGATGAGCGGCTTGCTCGCGAACACATGACTGAAGCCATTCGCATCGATCCTCACTATGCGCCCGCGCATGCTGCGCTCGCCCTGCTGTACGCTTATTGGCGGTTTAGCGAGCCTAACTCATCGACCGATGCTCAGCTTGATCGGCAGGCCCAACAGTTCGCGAAACAGGCAATCATAGCCGACAAGAATGACCCGTACGTCCTCACCAGCGTTGCCTCATGTTTTGCGATGGCCGGTCAGATCGGTGAGGCTATGCGTTACTCCGACATGGCAGCGGCGATGAGCCCTCGGGACGTCAATGTCCTGCTCGCGCGGGGCTGGATCATGTCCTTCGCAGGTCGGCACCAAGAGGGGCTGGAACTCGCCAAGCGAGCATGCAAGCTGGAGCCGCTTCTACCTCCTGCATTCGTTTCCAGCCTCGGGGACTGCTACTACCTAGCGCGTGATATGGATGCCGCCCTCGCAGCGTACAGAACCTTGATCGATGCGCCCTACTTTTTCAAACTAAACGAGGCAACCTGCCTAGCTCACCTCGGAAGGACAGACGAAGCGCGGCAGATAGTACAGGAGGCACCGGAGACTTTTGATACAGCTGTGCACGCTCACATCTGCGCAAAGATGTGTGCTCTTGGTGAGGACAGGGCGTTCGTCCTTGACGGCTTTCGTCTAGCGGGAGTGCCTGTCTGATGGGGCCAATGCTCCAACGGACAGCATCTATCGGCTAAGCTCGAAGCCCACTGGTGTGAGGTTACCCGATGTCGATCCGCGAGGAGTTGCAAACCGTCTACGATGCTTACGCCGCTGCTTATCGCACGAAAGACGCTGCCGGTTGCGCCGTGATCTTCACCGATGACAGTGAAGCCTTCTCGCCCTACGCGCCTCCCGCGCGGGGACGGGCGGCGATTGAGGCTCTCCACTCAGAATGGGTGAAGATCGGCGGCGAGGACAAGGAACTCAGAGTTGTCGAGGCAGGCGTTTCAGGCGATCTTGCTTGGTGCTTGACCGAGTACTCAGACGGGCAGGATTTGGGGACCTCGCTGAACGTGTTCCAGCGGCAAGCCGACGGACGATGGCTGATCCGCATCTGTAGCCTAAACAGTCTTGAGCACAGCCTAACCAGCAGTCGCTAAGTCCGGGTCGCCAGTCCTTCACGCTGGCGAGTGGGAAGCTGCAAAACGGGTCGATTTAGTTCGCATGCTTGGCGCTAGTCTGCCATGCCTAATGGTGGGAAACAGGTTGTGGTCCTCCCTCAAAATTGGGAGACCGAGATGTTGCAACCCCTACCGCTGCTTGACCCCGCCGATCCCGCCTTCCGGATGCTGGCGTCCGACTACAAAGCCCCAACTCCCGAGCCACTGCACACGTCGCCATGGGTCGCTATGTCTGCGATGCAGAAGGGCATTCGTCGGGGTGATGTCGATCTGGCTACCCGAGCCGCCGTGACCCTGTTGAAGGTCGATCCCGCAAAGCTATGGCGCAGGATCGCGGGGATAGTGGTCGAGGACATCGGCCTTGCCGACCTTGAATGCATCAGGCTGGTCATTCCCGCAACGGTTGGCAGGACCTTGCGTCGCGAGTTTGGCGGGGAGCACCGAGTAGCCAGTCTGGTTGTTGCCCGGATGTGCGAGGCGAAGAAATGCAGAGCTGGTGACGACCTGTTCATCGCAATCAGCCACCATCACCGGCTTGATGCCCTGCGGGGTGCTTTGGCGCGTGAGGAACTTTGGCAGCATCTTGCCCACATCCGGGAACGGCGTGCGCTCCTAGGAGCTTCCCTCGCGGCGCTACACGCGTCCGGCACTCGTTGGAATGGACCAAGCAACAGCAGGCGCGAGCCCTTCTCCGCGACTTGATCTGGTGCCGTCGCCCACGGAATGAACAGACCAAGACAACGGTTACTCGGCGGCTGTTTTGGGCTTACCTTGAAATTTAGCGCTTAATTACAATGGCTTCGAGAAATTTGGTAGCGGGAGAGGGACTTGAACCCCCGACCCCAGGATTATGATTCCCGTGCTCTAACCAACTGAGCTACCCCGCCAGGGTGGCAAATGGCTCGAAAAAACCGTGGGTATTTCGAGGCGTTCGCCGAGGTCGCGCGGATATAAGGTTGCGAGGGTGAGCCTGTCAAGCTTGGAAGCGGCGACATGTCGGCATAATCTGGCCGGCACAATCTCATCCCAGAAAAGCTTTGCCGGTGAGACACTCAGCGCATGCCTCGGGGTTGAGTTCGGCGGGGCACGTCGCTATGTCTCGGCCATGAAATTCTAGAGTTTGAGCGAATGAAGCCGCGCATCGCCGTCCTCGGTTGCGGATACTGGGGCAGCAACCATATCCGCACCCTCAAGGCGCTTGGCGCGCTGCATGCCGTCTCCGACGCCAACCGCGCTCGGGCAGAGGGGTTCGCCAGCGAGCAGGACTGCCTGGCGATCGAGCCGGACAAGCTGTTCGACCGCGCCGACATCGACGCCATCGTCATGGCCTTGCCGCCGCAATTTCATGCCGACACCGCGGTGCGCGCCGTCGAAAGCGGCAAGGACGTGCTGGTGGAAAAACCGATCGCGCTGACGGTCGCAGACGCCGAGCGTGCGGTGATGGCGGCAAAGGACAATGGCCGCGTTTTCATGGTCGGCCATGTGTTGCGCTTCCACCCGGCGTTCGAGACGCTGAAGGCGCTGATCGACAATGGCGAGCTCGGCGAGGTGCGCTACATCCATTCGCACCGCCTCGGCCTCGGCAAGTTCCATACCGAGAACGATGCGCTCTGGGACCTGGCGCCGCACGATCTGTCGATGATCCTCGCCATCACCGGCACCGAGCCGATCGAGGTGAGGGGCGAGGGGGCAGCGCTGCTCGACAATCTCAGCGACTTCGCGCATCTGCATATGCGCTTTCCGAACGGCCTGCGCAGCCACCTCTTCGCCTCGCGCCTCAATCCTTATCGCGAGCGGCGGCTGACGGTGGTCGGCACCAAGGCGATGGCGGTGTTCGACGATGTCGAGCCCTGGGAGCGCAAGCTTGCCGTCTACCGCCACGCGGTCTGGCAGGACAGCGGCCAGTGGGCCTTCACGGCCAACGAGCCTTCCTATGTGCCGGTCGGCGAAGGCATGCCGCTGACCCGCGAGCTTGCCCATTTCATGCAATGCATCGAAACCCGCGCCGAGCCGCGCACCGACGGCGAGGAAGCGATCAGGGTACTGCGCATCCTGACCGCCGGCACGGTGATCCATACCGGCTCATCCGCCTGAGCCTGTCCTGAAGCAGCGGGAACCGCTCGGTAAAGGCCGGGCAGCCTGAAAACCGGGCTGAGCGGAATTTTATTCGGCCGGGATCTGCGCCGGCCTGGCAGCCAGCCTGGACAGCATGGCCTCGGCCTCCGCGCCGCGCTCGGAGCGCTCGATGAAGCCGCCGCCGAAGACGCGTGCCTCGTTGCCGTCGTCGGAGTAGAGCACGCAGGCCTGTCCGGGCGCGATGCCCGATTCACCGTCGGCCAGCTCTACGGAGGTCACGCCGTTGCGGTGATGCAGCACGGCCGGACGCGGCGGCCTGGTCGAGCGGACCTTGGCGAAGAGCTCGATCCCGCCGGCCGGCACGTCAGACAAGGCTGCATCGCCCAGCCAGTTCATGTTGCGCAGATAGATCTTGTGGGTCTCCAGCGCCTCGCGCGGGCCGACGATGACGCGCGCCCGGTCGGCGTCGAGATGGACGACATAGAGCGGCTCGCCGGAGGCGATGCCGATGCCGCGGCGCTGACCGATCGTGTAGCGCAGGATGCCTTCGTGGCGGCCGAGCACGCGACCGTCGATGTGGACAATGTCACCCGGATTGGCGGCCGCAGGCTTCAGCTTGGCGATAATGTCGGAATATTTGCCCTGCGGCACGAAGCAGATGTCCTGGCTGTCCTGCTTGGCGGCGACGGTGAGCCCCATCTGCTCGGCAATGGCGCGCACCTGCGGCTTCGACAGGCCCCCGAGCGGGAAGCGCAGATAGTCGATCTGCGCTTGCGTGGTGGCGAACAGGAAGTAGCTCTGGTCGCGGTCGGCGTCGACCGGCCGGTAGAGCGCACGATGCGCGCCGTTGGCGCGCGAACGGATATAGTGACCGGTGGCCAAAGCGTCGGCGCCGAGGTCCTGCGCGGTCGCCAAAAGATCGGCGAACTTCACCGTCTGGTTGCAGGAAACGCAGGGGATAGGGGTTTCGCCGGCGACATAGCTCTCGGCGAAGGGATCGATGACCGCCTTGCGGAAGCGCTCCTCGTAGTCGAGCACGTAATGGGGAATGCCGAGCGTCTCCGAGACACGGCGCGCGTCGTCGATATCCTGTCCGGCGCAGCAGGAACCCGCCCGATGGGTGGCCGCGCCGTGGTCGTAAAGCTGCAGCGTCACGCCGACGACGTCATAGCCTTCGCGCTTCAGGATGCCGGCAACCACGGACGAATCGACACCGCCCGACATCGCGACGACGACGCGGGTTGCTTCAGGGCGGCCGGGAAGATCGAGGCTGTTCATGGTGGCTTTCACAATGCGGCGCTCAATGCCAATGGCCGGAATATAGGTCAAGCGCCACGTGTGCGCCAGCTTACCGTCCAGAGCGGGTCAATCGGCAAAAATCGGGGCCCGGAGGCCGGTGCTTCAAATTCTAAAAGAAATCCTAACCGGGCGTTCACGATCCTTACCTAGTCATTAGGGTTCGCTTAGGCAATTTTTAAAGCTGTGGCGGTACTGTGGCGGGGATTGGGTCTTTGAGTTTTTAGTAGAGAGTACGATGACCGATCTGGTTAGACCTAGAGTCAAATATGTCATTGGGCCCGACGGCAGCCCTCTTACGATCGCCGATCTGCCGCCGACTAACACGCGGCGCTGGGTTATTCGGCGCAAGGCGGAAGTGGTCGCTGCGGTGCGCGGCGGCCTGCTCAGTCTTGAAGAAGCCTGCCAGCGCTACAAGCTCACCACCGAGGAATTTCTGTCCTGGCAAGCATCGATCGACGAATACGGCCTTGCCGGGCTGCGCACCACGCGGATCCAGCAATATCGGCATTAGGCCGAACAGGCGTAAACGAAGGGCGCGGAACACCGCGCCCTTTTCGCTTTCGCAAAAGCCTCAGACCGTGAGCACGACCTTGCCGATCGGCCGGGTCGCGAGGAAGGCATGGGCGGCGCCCGCCTGATCGAGCGGGAAGGCCTTTGCTACGTGCGGCGACAGCTTCTTCGCGTCGACCAGCCTGGCGAGTTCGACAAGGCCTTCGCGGTCGGGCACCACCGACATGCGCTCGACACGGATATTCCGCTCTTTCGCATGTGCCTTGGTGGTGTCGCGGACGTCGAGCAGCGAGACCAGTACGCCGCCGTCGCGCAGGACTCTTAGCGAGTCCTCGGCGTGGTCGCCGCCGAGCGGCTCCAGCACGAGGTCGAAGTCACCGGCCGTTTGGGCGAAATCCTCCTTGGTGTAGTCGATGACTTCGTCGGCGCCGAGCGAGCGAACGAAACCAAGCTTGTTTGGACTGGCGGTCGAGACGACATAAGCGCCGCGCGCCTTGGCGATCTGCACCGCCAGGTGGCCGACGCCGCCGGCGCCGGCATGGATCAGCGCGCGCTGTCCCGCTTGCAGTCCGCCATGGCGGACGAGGCCTTGCCAGGCGGTCAGGCTGGCCAACGGTAACGCCGCGGCATGCGCATGATCGATCGCGGCGGGCTTGGCCGCGAGCTCGTTCGCCGGTGCGCTCGCCAGCTCGGCATAGCCGCCGGCCTGCTTGGGGAAACGCGGCATGCCGAACACGTCGTCACCGACCTTGAAGGCGGTCACGCCGGCGCCGAGCGCCGCGACGGTCCCTGAAATGTCCCAGCCGAGAATGAATGGCGGCTCGCCGAGCAGCGGGTAGAACCCGCCGCGCACCGCGCCATCGACCGGATTGATGCCCGCCGCCTTGACACGGACCAGCACTTCACCGGGCCTGGGCGAGGGGTCGGGTTGTTCGGCGACGAAAAGGACGTCGGGTCCGCCGACGGAATTCTGGACAACGGCACGCATGAACGTCTCCTGTTGGATGGATGTGCCGCTATCATTTGGATAGTAATAGTCTATTGTCTAGTATGTACATTTTCTATATATAGGCACCCTATGGATAGTGATAGCGCACCCCTCGGCTACGATGCGTTCCGGCGCACCTGCCCGTCGCATACCGTGCTCGAGATGCTGGCCAGCAAATGGGTCTATCTCACCGTCTGCGCGTTGCGGCGGGGCCGGCTGCGCAATGGCGAGCTGGCGCGCAAGATGGAAGGCATCACGCCCAAAATGCTGACGCAGACACTGCGTGTGCTGGAGCGTGACGGTCTTGTGCGGCGCGAGGTGTTTCCGGTCATTCCGCCACGGGTGGAGTATGAACTGACGGAGCTTGGCCAGAACCTGGCGGGGCTGCTCAGCCAAATCCGGTCGTGGGCGGAGGAGCATGCGCCGGAAATCAAGGATGCCCGCGCCCGGGCATTGGCTGATCATGGCGAGATGGCGGCCCCCTGAAGCCGGCGGCGAGGCCGATTCGACCGGTCGTCTGTTCTGAACATGCCGGTATGGTGCCGGCAATGGCTGCAAATATGCCGGCGATCAGCCGATCATCGCGCTGCGGCCGCCTGTTTCGGCGTCGCGGATCTTGGTGTCCCGCGATTCCAGCATTTCCGCCTTGGACAGCTCCGCTTCAGCTTCGCCGAGTAATGATTCGGCGGTGCTTCGCTGCTGGGCGAGGTCGCTTTGTGAATTTCTGAGGTTGTCGCGGCGAAGGCGAGCCGCCTTGGCGAAGGTCGGATAGGCGAAATGGTTGATGTCTGTGATGCCGGCTTTTTTCTCTTCGGCGATGATCTGCGCTTCCAACTCGACGGCCATGCGCTCGAACTCGGCGATCATCATGTCCAGCTGCAAGAGCTGCCGCCGCTTCTCATTCACCTGAAACTGTTTCAGCCGAACGAGGTTTTCACGTGACTTCATGACTCGATACTCCGCAAAACGCACACCTGCATATCGTCCAGTCCGCCCGGAACGACCCAAGCGCCGCCCGTTTCCCCCGGTTTTCCCTGGGCTATAGGAAACAAAGCCCTAAAGATTTTTGCCGGCGGTAACCATTCGTTTACGGGCATTGTTAATCATACGGGCGAGGACTTAAGGCCGGGTAAAAATTCCGGCTGCGGTGGGAAGCCCGGCCTGCGAGTCTCTAGAGTCACTTAGGCTGACTTTTTAATGTAGCGCATTAGCGGATTTGGTCTGTGATTCGTTATTAGATTCAAGTGGGTGTAGAAAGGGGTTAAAAAATCTGGTATCGTGAACGACACGAAATTAGGATTTGTTAACCAATCGCTGGCACCTTCTGTTCAGGCAATCACTGCTCCGGTCCCGGACGGGTCGTGAAAATGGTCCGGCAGCAGAAAAGGGGAATGAAATGCGTGTTCTGCTGATTGAAGATGACAGTGCAACCGCACAAAGCATCGAACTGATGCTGAAATCGGAAAGCTTCAACGTCTATACGACCGATCTCGGCGAAGAAGGTGTCGACCTCGGCAAGCTCTACGACTACGACATCATCCTTCTGGACCTCAATCTCCCCGATATGTCGGGCTATGAAGTGCTGCGCACGCTGCGCCTCTCCAAGGTCAAGACGCCGATCCTGATCCTCTCAGGCATGGCCGGCATCGAGGACAAGGTGCGCGGCCTCGGCTTCGGCGCCGACGATTATATGACGAAGCCCTTCCACAAGGACGAACTGGTGGCGCGCATCCACGCCATCGTGCGCCGTTCCAAGGGCCACGCCCAGTCGGTCATCACCACCGGCGACCTGGTGGTCAATCTCGACGCCAAGACGGTCGAGGTCGGCGGCCAGCGCGTGCATCTGACCGGCAAGGAATACCAGATGCTGGAACTGCTCTCGCTGCGCAAGGGCACGACGCTCACCAAGGAAATGTTCCTCAATCACCTCTATGGCGGCATGGACGAGCCGGAACTGAAGATCATCGACGTCTTCATCTGCAAGCTGCGCAAGAAGCTCGACGCGGCGTCCGGCGGCCAGAACTACATCGAGACGGTGTGGGGCCGCGGCTATGTGCTGCGCGAGCCGGAAGACATCCGCGTCAGCGCGTAAGCGATCCAAACGGTTTCGAAGAAAACCCGGCTCAGGCCGGGTTTTTTGTATGAAACCGCTGCCGGCGAATCAGGCGGCTATTTTCAGAAAGCGGAAGCTTTCAAGCAGTTGCGCGCGGTTGAAGGGCTTCAGCAGATATCCTTGAGCGCCGGCGCGCTTGGCACGCATGATCGCCGCGACATCGACCTCGACCAGCGAGACCAGGATCTGCGGCTTGGCGGGGGCCTCGATTGCGCGGATGCGGCGAATGAGGTCCACTGCCTGGATGTCGGCAAGGCCGCCATCGATGACAATCACATCCGGCATGTCGCCGGCGCAGATTTCGGCAGCCTCGACCCCGGTCGACGCCTCGACGACGATCATGTCCGAGCCGCCGAGAATGCGTTTTGCGACCTTCCTGATGACGCTCGAATCATCGACGAACAGGCAGCGCTTCATGTCCGGGGTCCTCTCTGCCATCTGCCGAACCGGCAATCCGGGTAACCGGAATGCACCGTAGGCCAATCCGGTAAAGAAGCCGAAAAGCCGTTAGGTAAAGTTTTTCCAAAGAAGCGTGTGGCGCCCCTTTGGACCATGACGCCGTTACCCGCGGTGGACGCGGGCATTGTGCGCCTGCACTGCTGGCGCACAATTGGCAGCAAGAGATACTTTGTCTTTTTCTTGCTATTATGCAGCCGTCAGCACGATCTCGTCGGCGGTCGCGTGGATCGAGATGGTCATGTTGGCCTCACGCGCCAGGAGCAGCGTGTAGTAAGGCTGGACCGAATGGGCGTCGATCGGCTCCTCCGGCTTGTGGCCGGAATGCAGTTCGAGGAATTTCGGCGGCACGCGCAGCATCGGACCGCTGGCCGACAGTGAAAAACGCGGCTCGGTTTCGAGACTTTCCAGCGTGACCACTAGCCTGCCGCCGCGCGGTATGGCCGCGTTGGCGACGAGAATGAGGTTGAGCAGCAGCTTGACCTTGTTCTTCGGCAAGAGCGCGCGGGGACCGTTCCACACCAGTTCCGGCTTTTCGTTCTTCAGGAAGGCGATGGCCACCGCCTCGGCATCGCCGGTGTCGATCATCATGCCGGCGGAACCCGCGGCACCGAAGGCGATGCGGGCAAACTGCAGTCGCGCCGAGGCGTTCCTGGCGCTCTGGCGAATGAGCTTCATGGCGTCTTCGTCGGCGCCGCCCTCGTCGAGCAGTTCGAGGCCGTTGTTGATTGCGCCGACCGGCGAAATGATGTCGTGGCAGACACGGCTGCAGAGCAGCGCCGCGAGATCGGGCGCGGAAAGGGTAAAGAGCTCGGCCATCGGCGAAATCCCTGCTTCAAGTCAGTTGTCATGGCCGAGCGATCGTTTCGCGCTGCCCACGCGAATCACGCTCTTTTCCAAGGCTTTCTGAATACACAGCGCCCGAGCGCGCATCAACAAATCCCAAATTGTCGACGGCGAAAATGATGCGTTCACGGGCGGAAAACCCGGCGCTGGAGCGAAAGCGCAGCCTTCGAACCGCCATCTTCCTGTGACAGCTTAATGGTTGAAAAAGGATTACGGCATAGTTTGCCCGTGATAGCCACCTTGAACGGCCGCCAAGAGCCGCAGGGGTGCGAGGCGTCGGCGAAAGTGCTCCCTGACGGAGATTTGGAAGCATGTTTTCCCGATACTACGACCGGACGTTCGTCCGCGTCCTCACCATGACAATCGCATTCCTGGGGGCTCTTGTCCTTTCGACCTCGGCGTCACGGGCTCAACAGTACACCGCGCAAGAGATCGTCGATTCCGGTCATAAATTCTTCGGCGAGACGTCCGGCGGCCTGGCCACCGTCGTCGAGAAGATATTTGCCTCCTACGGCCTGCCCAACGGCTATCTGCTGGGCGAGGAGGGATCCGGCGCCTTGATCGGCGGCCTGACCTATGGCGAGGGGACCCTCTACACCAAGAATGCCGGCGACCATAAGGTGTTCTGGCAAGGTCCATCGCTCGGCTGGGACTTCGGTGGCGAGGGATCGCGGGTGATGATGCTGGTCTATAACCTCGACGACATCAGCAGCCTCTATAACCGCTTCGGCGGCGTCGCCGGCTCCGCCTATGTCATTGCCGGCGTCGGCTTCAACGTGCTGCAGAGCAACCGGGTGCTGATCGTGCCGATCCGTACCGGCGTCGGCGCCCGTCTCGGCGTCAATCTCGGCTATCTGAAGCTCACCGAAAGACCGACCTGGAACCCGTTCTGATAGGATTCTGCCGGCTACAATCGCTCGGACAGTGTTGATCGCGCCGCGGCTCGCCCTTGCCGCGGCGTTGAATTTCCGCCATGCCAAGGTGACACAATCCAGCGATCGCCGCTCCGTAAGTGGATAGCACGCCTTGGTCCAGTCGGTCCTGTTCTTCGTCCTCGGTTTCCTTTGCGCCGTCTTTCTGGTGTCGCTGGTCGCGCCGGCGGTCTGGCGGCGTGCTGTCGTCCTGACACGCAGGCGCCTCGAAGCCTCGCTGCCGCTGACGCCCGCCGAAATCCAGGCGGACAAGGACCGGGTTCGGGCGGAATACGCCATGACGACGCGCCGGTTGGAGATAGTCGCCAAGAACCTGCAGGAGAAGGTGGCCGAGCAGATGGTCGAGATCGGTCGCGGGCGCGAGGCCCTGAAGGGGCTCGCGGTCGAAACGAAGGATAAGAACCAGGCGCTTGCCGATCTGCAGGCCAAAAATGCGGAGCTCAGGCAACGCGAGGAGGATCTGCATCGCCTGTCGGAAAAGCAGGCGCAGACGGAGCGGGCGTTGGAGAAGCGCGCGCTGGAGCTGCAAAAGCTCGGGCAGATGTATGACGACGCCAGCTTCTCGTCCTCGAATCGCCAGATCGAGCTGGTTGCTCGCGAATCGGAATTGGAAAAACTCGCCAGCGACATCGCGATGTTACGCAGCCAGCGCAAGGAGGCCGACAGGCGAAACCAGGAAATCGCGTCGGAAAGCAAGGCCGCGCGCGAAGCATTGAAGGCCGAGAAGACGAAAACGGCCGAGCTCGACAAGAAGGTCGAGCGGCTGCTCGCGACGCTTGCCGACCGCGAGGAAAAGCTCGACAGGCGCGAGAAGGACCTCGCTCGACTGCGCGAGCGTTTGAAGGAGCCCGCCGCCGCCAACGGCGTCGCACGGCTCGCCGCCGGCGCCGATGTGAAAAGGGACGATGTCGACAAGGCAATCGCCAAGCTCGAGGGCGACCGGGAACGGCTGGAGGCGAGGCTCGCGGCGCTGGCACGCGAGAACAAGCAGCTGAAAACCGATCTCGCCGCCTCAGGGGCAGGAAAAGCCGAATCGGCGGGTGACGCACGCTCCGGCGCCGGCCTTCGGGAACAAATGAACGAATTGGCGGCCGAGGTCGTCAACCTGACGATGAGACTCGACGGGCCGGATTCACCTATCGCCAAGGCCTTAGCGAGCGAGGGCCAGCAAGGCGGACGCGGCATCAGCCTTGCCGACCGCGTGAGGGCCTTGCAGAAAGCCGGCCCGGCCAACTGAAGCCGCTTTTCCCTTGAACCGCCTAGCGCATTTCACCGTTTCACGGAAACGGCGAAACGCTCCATCTCTTTGTTTTGACGCAAATTCCGGACGGAAAACCGGGTCACACTTTTCCTGGAATTGCTCCAAAGCGCGTCGCTCCGAAAGGTAATCAGGCGACGCGCTTTCAGCATTTGCTTGATGCATGTCGTTGTCCCAAAACCGCTGCGCCTTTTTGGGCGACATGCATTAGCAATTCGAAAAGTGATGTAGCGCAATTGCCGACGCGGCGGCGACGTTCAGGCTGTCGAAGCCTTCAGCCATGCCGATCCGCAGCGTGTGCAGCCGGGCGAGCAGATCCGTCGGCAGGCCTTCGCCTTCGGTGCCGAGATAGAGCGCCAGCCGGGCCGAACGCTCCGCGGCGCGGATGTCGACATTTCCGCGTGGCGAGAGAGCGAACTGGCTGAAGCCAAGCCGATCGAGCGTCGCAGTGAAAGTTCCGGTATCGCCGAAGGACGCGAAGGGAACTGTCAGCGCCGCGCCGACCGAAACGCGGATTGCCTTGCGGTAAAGCGGATCGCAGCAGGTCCGATCGAGCAGCACCGCGTCAGCGCCGAAGGCCGCGGCATTGCGGAAGATCGCCCCCATATTGTCGTGGTTGGATATGCCGACCAGGACGATGGCCAAGGCGCGCCGAGGCAAGGTTCCCACCAAAACCTCGGCGGGTGCCGGATCGCCGCGGACGCCGATCGCCAGGATGCCGCGATGCATGTGGAAGCCGGCGATCCGGTCCATGACCTCGCCATCGGCGACATAGACTGGAAAATCCGGGGGCGCCTTGCGCAAGATCGCTTGCAGGCCAGCCAGTCTGTTTTCGAGGATGAGGGCCGATTCGGCGGCGAAGCGCCCGGTCGACAGAAGGAGGTCCAGCACCACCTTGCCTTCGGCGACGAAGCGGCCATGCCGGCCAATGAGGTCGCGCTCGCGGATGTCGAGATAGGCGGCGACGCGCGGGTCCCGGTGATCGTCGATAGGGATCAAGTTCATGCAGGCCTCGCCAGACAGAGCATTTCACCGTTTCATCGAAACGGCAAAATGCTCCATCATGTTGTTTCGACGCAATTCCGGACGGAGGGCTACGGCAAAGTCGCCGAGCCCGACCGTCTCATGCGTTTCCTGGAACTGCTCTGCGGATCGGCAGCGAGGCAACCAGCGACCGGGGCCGCGGGTCAAGCCCCGGCGCGGCGCAAGCGATAGGCCATCTGGGAAAGGTCGCCGTCGCCGAAAATGCCTTCCAGCATCCGCAGCAATTCGCGCACCGCCTCGGACTTGCAGGAATAATAGATCATCTGGCGGTCGCGCCGGGTTTCGACGAGGTCGAGCCCCCGCAGCTTGGCAAGATGCTGCGAAAGCGCAGACTGGCTGAGCTGCACCTTATCGGCAATGGCGCCGACCGACATCTCGCCGTCGATCAGATGGGCCACGATCAGCAGACGCTTTTCGTTGCCCATCAGAGCGAGAAACGCGGCCGCCGATTCCGCATTGGCGATTAGCTTATTTGAGATCATAGATCCCCCAAGGGTCCTGGCTCATCCTGGCGCCAGGGGGCAATGGCGCCTGATTCCACAATTTTCAGATGTCGATTGGCGCTGCTGAATCAGCGTCACTACAAGGGTAGATCATTTCGTTTAAATCTCAAGCGTTGCTTTCGCCGGCGCGCGATCAACTATCGCTCTTGCTCTGCCGCGCGTCCCGCCTTGGCCATGTCGACAAGCACCGGACGCAAGTCGCGCGCGGTTTGCAGAGGCTGGGGAAAGAAAATCCTGCAGGTCGCATCCTGGGCGGCGAGATCCATGCCATCGGGGTCGAAGCCAGTGGCGATCCAGCCGTCGCCTTCGGCGCGACCGAAGTAACGGGCATAAAGGGCAATCGCGTCGCGATGGTCGGCATTCATGTGGTCGAGCGCCGCCTGTTCGCTGCCGGCTAACTCCTCGACAACGGCACCGCCGGCGATGAAATCGTCGCGGCCGAGAAGATAGGCCTTGCCGAAGCCGCCATTCAGGCTGGCGCGCTCAGGCTCGAGTCGGAAGAACGAGAAGTCGCCGAGCCCGGCATAGAGCCTCGCCTTCGGATTGCGGTTGAGGTAGCGCCGTTCGGCGCGGATGTGATCGGCCGATCCCCGCTCCAACCGCAGCGCACGGCATCCAAGACTGATGCGCGGATGCGCCAGCGGATCGCCCTTGCCGGGTTCGCCGAGCAGCAGCGAGCAACGCGGATCGGCGACAAGGGCACCTGTGTGCGCGGACAGCATCGAGATCAGGATCAGCGGCGCACCGTCTATGTCGGTGGCGACGCCCACCCTGCTTGCCAGCGGTGCGCCGGTGCCGGGCTCGATTACCGCGAGCGCGCCGAAGCGCGCCGCGCGGATCAAGGTTTTCGCCAGCCTGATCGCCTCGGCGTCGGTGTCGCGAATGACATCCTTTTGCGATCCTGTCATGAGCTCACCCGAGATAAGTTGATTTCTATTCTCCGGTTATCGGCCGAGTACACCCGCCTTTGCAAGAGTCTCGATTTCGTCTTTGCGCAAGCCGAAACGGGTCAAGATGCTTGCGGGCTCGCGATGGGCAGGGGTCGGCATTTCGGCAAGCGTTTGAGGGCTTTGCGAGAAACGCGGCGCGGGCGACGGGCGTTCGAGCTGGCCGGACCTGACAAAGCTTTGCCTGGCGCGGTTGTGCGGGTGGTGCCTGGCTTCGACCAGCGACAGCACGGGTGCTACACAGGCATCGGTCGCAGCGAACAGTTCGGCCCATTCGTCGCGCGGTTTCTCCCTGACCCGGCCGGCGATGGCGGCGCGCATCGCGGGCCAGAGTGACTTGTCGTACTGGCCGCCGACAAAATGGTCAGCGAGCGGCAACAGCCTGGCGAACTCGGCAAAGAAGCGCGGTTCGAGGCAGCCGACCGCAATGTGCTTTGCGTCGGCCGTCTCATAGGTGTCGTAGAACGGCGCACCGGAATCGAACAGGTTGTCGCCGCGCCAATCGCTCCAGAGACCCGCCGCCATATAGGCGTGGATCGGCGCCGCGAGCATCGAGGCGCCCTCGATCATCGAGGCATCGATCACCTGGCCCTTTCCGGTCCGCGAACGCTGGACAAGAGCTGCGAGCACGCCGGCGAGCAGCATCAGGGCGCCGCCGCCTTGATCGGCGACGAGGTTGAGCGGCGGTACCGGCGGCGCGTCCTGCCTGCCGATCGCATGCAGCAGGCCGGCATAGGCGAGATAGGTGATGTCGTGCCCGGCCCGCGCGGACAGCGGCCCGTCCTGGCCAAAGCCGGTCAGGCGGCCATAGACTAGCCCCGGATTGCATTGCAGCACGACATCTGGCCCGAGGCCGAGCCGCTCCATCACGCCGGGGCGGAAGCCTTCGATGAGCAAGTCGGCCCCCGCGGCAAGGCGCAGCAACAGGTCGGCGGCCTCCGGACGCTTAAGGTCGAGCTCGAGGATGGAACGGCCGTGGCGGTCGAGATCGTATTCTTGGCGGAGGTCTGGTAGCGGCTGGCCGGCGTCGGCGCGTTCGATGCGCAGCACCTCGGCGCCCATCTCGGACAGCATCAGCGCGGCAAGCGGCACCGGGCCGAGCCCAGCCATCTCGATCACTTTCAAGCCGGCGAGCGGGCCGGTCTTTTCGGTGGCAACACCGGCGCCTGTTGGCGAACCAATCATCTCCGCTTATTTCGGCGCCATGCGGATGGCGCCGTCGAGGCGGATGGTCTCGCCGTTCAGCATCTGGTTTTCGACGATGTGGAGGGCAAGCGCGGCATATTCCGACGGCTCGCCAAGACGTGGCGGGAAGGGCACGGAAGCGCCAAGCGAATCTTGCACTTCCTGCGGCATGCCGGCCATCATCGGCGTCTTGAAGATGCCGGGCGCGATTGTGCAGACGCGGATGCCGGATCGCGCCAGATCGCGCGCCACCGGCAGGGTCATGCCGACGACGCCGCCCTTGGACGCCGAGTACGCGGCTTGGCCGATCTGGCCGTCATAGGCGGCGACGGAGGCGGTGTTGACGATGACGCCGCGTTCGCCGCCAGCGAGCGGCTCGAGTTTCGCCGTCCGGTCGGCGACGAGGCGGATCATGTTGAAGGTGCCGATTAGGTTGATCTCGATCACCTTGCGGTACTGGTCGAGCGGATGCGGTCCGTCCTTGCCGATCGTCTTCACGCCGATCGCGATGCCGGCGCAATTGACCAGGATGCGCGGTTCGCCAAGCTTTTCAGCCGCTTCGGCGATCGCCGCCGTGGCGCTGTCGCTGCCGCCGACGTCGCATTGGACGGCAATGCCGCCGATGTCGGCCGCGACCCTTGCGGCGCGCTCGATGCCGATGTCGAGGACGGCGACACGGGCGCCCTTGGCCGCCAACGCGCGCGCCGTCGCCTCGCCAAGGCCGGATCCGCCGCCGGTGACGATCGCGGTCTGGCCATTTGGGTTCATGCAAGCCTCCCGGGATTTCGGATTATGCTACGAAGCCCGCAAAGGAGGCGCAACCGCAATACCAGGGTCGATCGATGGCTGCGCGTTGGCGGCCGGTCGCGCCGAGGCCGGGGCAAATTCCGCAACCCTCGCCGTGCTGGCGTGGCAGACATCGCCGGCAAAGCGGGCGACGGCGCCCGGCTTGATTTCGTGATGCAGCAGCCGGTCGAGGTCGACGGGGCGCGGCATGGTGATCTGCCCGCGCGGGAAGCGCTTGAAACCGAGTGGCCCATAGTATGGTTCGTCGCCAACCAGAATGACGGCGGGCGCGCCGGCCTTCCTGGCCGCTTCCAGCGCGATCGCGACCAGCTTGCGGCCGATGCCGAGATTCTTGAAGACAGGGCGCACCGCAAGCGGGCCGAGCATCATGGCGCGGCCGGCGCCGGCTGCCACGCGCGTCATGCGCACGGAAGCGATCACCGCGTCGTCCTTGACGGCGACAAAGGACATCGAACGGTCATGCCCGCCAGATTCGCGGATCTTGTAGGCGGCAAGCACGAAGCGACCGGGGCCGAAGGCCTCGTCGTTGATGGCTTCGATTTCAGCATCATGCGCCGGGGTTTCCGGCAGGTATTTCACGTCGGCAAGGCTCATGGTCTTTGCGTTCCGGTATGCGAGGAAGGGTTTGCTGCAAAGCGGCAGCGTTCGCCAGTCAGCGCTTTAAGCGCGGGCGCCCTTTCGTCGTCGGTCGAACCGGATCGAGGCAAAGTCGAACATGGGCGCTTCCGCTAGCACCAATTTTGCGCCGCTGCAATCGGCGCTTTTTGCCTTTCTTTGCGTCGCACGACCAATTGTTCGTCATTTGACGAACTGTTCAGCGCCCGGGGGTTTCGCCGACCCGGCCATCCGCCTAGATAATTGTACCGCAGGGAGATTTTCGCATGGGATTGCTGATCGAAGGCAAATGGCAGGATCGCGCGCTCAACACAGACAGTGGCGGCAGGTTTGTGCGAACGGAGTCGCAATGGCGCGACTGGATCACGCGCGACGGCGCACCGGCGACGGGCAGCACGCGCGGCTTCAAAGCCGAGCCCGGCCGCTATCATCTCTATGTGTCGCTCGCCTGCCCGTGGGCACACCGCACGCTGATCTTCCGTGCCCTGAAGAAGCTGGAGAGCGTAATTTCCATCTCCGTGGTGCACCATTTCCTCGGCGACAATGGCTGGACTTTCAAAACCGAGGACGGCGCCACCGGCGACACGCTCTACGGCCTCGATTTCCTGCACCAGATCTATGCCAAGGCCGATCCCGCCTATTCAGGCCGTGTGACCGTGCCGGTGCTGTGGGACAAAAAGGAACGGACGATCGTAAACAATGAGTCTTCCGAGATCATCCGGATGCTCAATTCCGCCTTCGACGAATGGGGCGATGCGGGTCTCGACTTCTATCCGGCGTCGCTGCGCACGGAGATCGACAAGATCAATGCGCTGGTCTATCCGGCGATCAACAACGGCGTCTATCGCGCCGGCTTCGCCACCACACAGGCCGCCTACGAGGAAGCGTTCGGCGAGTTGTTCTCAGCGCTCGATACGCTCGAGGAGCGGCTTTCGAGGCAACGCTATCTGGTCGGCGGGAGCATCACAGAGGCGGACTGGCGGCTGTTTACCACGCTTGTGCGTTTCGATCCGGTCTATGTCGGTCACTTCAAATGCAATCTGCGCCGCATCGCCGACTATCCGAACCTGTCGAACTATCTTCGCGATCTCTACCAGGTGCCAGGCGTCTCGGGCACGGTCAACCTGCATCATATCAAGGCGCATTATTACGGCAGCCACAGATCGATCAATCCGACAGGAATCGTTCCGGTGGGGCCGGAACTCGATCACGCCGCGCCGCATGATCGAAACAGGTTCAGGAAGGCCGCCTGATTACCAGTAAGCCGAGGGCCGCTCGCCGCCGAAAATCTCGGCCAACCGTCGCCGTGTCGCCGGCGTAGTGTTTTCCGGCAGGCGGTCGAGCGGGAAGAAACCTGCCTCGGCTATCTCATGGTCCGACCGTTTCGGCGCCGTCTGGCTGAAGGCCTCGACCAGATACAAGCCGACATGGTCGCGCTTGCTGGAGCGGCGGTTGAAATGCATCGACTTCAGCACCGGAGGAGCCGTCAGGACAATGTTGCCTTCCTCGGCCAGCTCGCGCGCCAGCGCTTCCTCGAACGTTTCGCCCGCTTCGACCCCACCGCCCGGCAGTTGCCATCCCGGAACATAGGTATGCCGGATCAGGAAGACCGAATTGGCGGCGCGGTCGTGGACGAGACCGCGCACGCCGAGCGTCATCGGGCGGCGCATCAGGAAATAGAAATGGAAGAACCTCGCCCGCAGTCCCGGCCAGCCGGTCTGGCGGAATAGCTCTTCCGGATCGGCCCGGCGGTTCATCCAACCATCCGCAAGCGAACAGCAAACGGTGAGTGGAAAGCCCCGTCGGCGTCGCTTAAGAAGGAACGATGTTCAGGCTCGCGCATATTTCCGATGCTCATCTGGGACCGCTGCCCGATGTAACCTATCGCGACCTCGCGTCCAAGCGCGTGCTGGGCTATGTCAACTGGCAGCGCAACCGCCGCCGCTATATGCATGACGCGGTGATCGACACCATCGTCGCCGACATCACGGCCAGCGCGCCCGACCACCTCGCCGTCACCGGCGATCTGGTCAACCTGGCGCTCGACGGCGAGATCGAGATGGCGAAGCACTGGCTGGAGACGCTTGGATCGCCGCATGACGTTTCCGTGGTACCCGGCAATCACGACGCCTATGTGCCGGGCGCCTTCGACAAGGTCTGCCGGGCGTGGGCTCCCTGGATGACGGGCGACGGCGTCAACAGTCCGGTCGACCGCAATTCCTTTCCGTATCTGCGCGTGCGCGGCAACGTCGCGCTGATCGGCGTTACCACGGCGCGCGCCACCGCGCCCTTCATGGCCAACGGCTTCTTCATGGAAGGGCAGGCCGAGCGGCTCGGCAAGCTTCTCGACGATACCACGCGACAGGGGCTGTTCCGCGCCATCATGATCCACCACCCGCCGGTGCGCGGCGCGGTTCAGCAGCATAAGCGTCTGTTCGGCATTTCCCGCTTCCACAAGCTTATCCGCCGGCATGGCGCCGAACTCATCCTGCACGGCCATTCGCATCTGCCGTCGTTGTTCACCATCGGCCCGCGTGGCGCCAAGGTGCCCGTGGTCGGGGTCGCTGCCGCGGGCCAGGCGCCCGGTGGCAAGCATCCGCCGGCGCAGTACAACATGTTCGAAATCGACGGCGAAAAGGGCGACTGGCGTCTGCGCCTCATCCGGCGCGGCCTGACCGGGCCTGCCATGCCGCCTTCGGACCTGCAGACCATGGACCTCGACGTTCCGGCCGGCGCGGCGCGGCGCACGGGACAATTCGCCGTTTGATGGAACTGTCCCAGCTCTTTGTTTCGACGCAATTGCTGGCGCAGGCCCCGGCGGAGCCACCGGGCCCAACCGCTCACACTTTTCCTGAAATTGCCTGGTCAGAAGCTGATCTTCATCTGCATGAGGCGGTCCCAGAACAACGCCAGCGAAACCGCCAGGCCGACAAGGGCGCCGGCGGCGATCAGGCCCAGGCCGGCGAAGAAAGTCGTCCAGCCGTTGCGGCGGGTCTCGGATTGAATAGGCGGCTCCGCTTCCTGGACGACCAGACGATGCAGGCCCGGAACGGGGCTTTCCACGCCACCCTCCATCATACGTTGCCGCTCGACGACGCGTTCCGCCACGTAGCGCGTCACCGCATCGGCGACCGCTTTCATCTCGGTGGATTCGGCCAGCACCACACGGCCGACGCGCGTATCCTTGAGGAAGCGGTAGGTGCGGCGGTCGCGTCCCATCGCGACATGGCTCACCGCATCGATCCACAGCCGCGGCTGCAGGCCCGACGAGACGGCGAAATCGAAACTGTCCATGTCGGTCGGGACATCGGCAAAGACCGGGGCAAGCTCGGTTGCCAAGAGCTCGAGCCGCATGCGGTGGGCCTCGCGCATGTCGACGACAACGTCATCGCGGTCGGCGAAGGCGTTCTTGACGTCGCGTATGGCATCGGAGAGCTTTCGCGACGGCTCAATGGGGCTGAGTTTGTCGCCTGCATCCTTCATGGGCGGCTGCCTCGCTGTTGGTTAACAGCGAGTTAACACAGTCGCCGGCAAAATGCACTGCCGACGACGGACCGCGCGAACCGGTTCGGTCACGGCGGTGACCCGTCACGGTCCTTGTTCGGGTTGGCGCGGAGCCGGCACAGGCGGACCATCGTTCCGCAATCAGCTTGCCGCCGCGCCCAGCGCCGGACGTAACCGTCTGGCGCGCCGGCGCGTGTTGCGGCGCACGATCTCGGCAACCAGGTCGGGAGCCTCCTCGACAAGCATATGACCTGCGTCAAGGATATGATGGAGATGGAAATGCGACGGCAGAGACTCGGTCTGCTCCACGGGCAGCACCGGGTCCTCCGCTCCCCAAACAACCATCACCGGCATATCGAGCGTGTCCAGTTGCGCGGCAGGGATGACCCCTTGCCGGTCATCCCTGGTCATTGCGGCCGCCATATCGATTAGGATCTGCAACTGGCCCGGCCGTTTGCGCATCCGGCACAACGCCTCGACCGCGTGGTCAGGCGTCGGACTCCGCGGACCCGACATCGCGGCAAGGCAGGCCCGAACCTCTATTTCGCCGGCTGCGGCCGCATAGCGCCGCAGCAGGGGCGCGTTGATTTCGGGGCCGAAGCCGCCCGGTGCCAGCAAGGTCAGCGAAGCAACCTTGCCGGGATCGGCAAGCGCCATCAATGTCGCGACCGCACCGCCCATGGAGTGACCGACGAGATGAACCTTGCCCAGCCGGCGGGCGGCGAGATCGGCAAGGATGGCTCCCGCGGCCGGCTTGGCGCCGCCGGTGCCTTCGCATTCCAGTGAATGCCCATGTCCAGGCAGATCGTAGGCCAGCACCCTCATGCCTGGCCCAAGCGATGCGGCCACATCGCGCCAGATTGCATGGCATGAACCAAAGCCATGCAAAAGCACGATCGTTTTCGGGCCAGCGCCGTATTCAACGGCATGAGGGGATGCAAGCATGAAAACTAGGGTGGCGTGGTAAGAGGGCAGCAAATGCGAAATGTGGCTGAATTGCTCCCTGGCCATCTTGATGGCCAGTAAAATTTTCGCGACCACCGATCCTGCTCCAGCCTGGTCTAAAGCGCCTCGCGCCGAAAGGGATTCAGGTGTTTCGACGCATGTCGTTGTCCCAGAACCGCTGCACATCCCGGGGCGGCATGCATTGGAAGCGAGCAGCGATACAGTTCAGCATCCGGTGGAACCGCTCAATCGTCTCAACCGATTGTTTTTGCAAGGTTTTTACAAAATTCGGCGCAGGCGGCCGACGCGGTTTGCCGAAATTGTCGGTGCCGTGGTTGAAAGGCAGTACGCTGGCAGCAATTGCCGTCAGCTTGGGTTGCCTATTCCAGCTTCGCGCAAAGATTGTACCAGCCGGTCGGTGAGATCGGCGGGATATTTGCGGTCGACGAATGTCGCGCGTGGATCGGCGGCGAATTTCGGGAATTCGACCGTGAGCTCGTTGGCAAGCTCGCTCGCCAGCTTGGCGCGACCCGAAATCCTGGCGCCGATCAGGCGCGCGGCAAGATAATGCGACTTGGATGCCGTCGTGCGCAGCGACTCGCTGGCGACCGCCGCCTTTTTCATGTCGCCCTGCATGAAGGCTCCGACGAACAGGCCATAATCCCACCAGGTCGGGTGGCCGCTGAAGGCCTCGACCGCGTGGCCCAGGATCGGCGTTCCCTCATCATATTTGCCGGCGAAGATCAGGCCGTAGCCGTAGGCGGCGGCCATGCCGAGATCGTATGGGTTGAGCTCATAGGCCTTGCGCATCCAGCGGATCGCTTCGTCCGTGTTGCCGAGACGCGAGTTGAGGTAGCCAAAGGCGCGATGCGCATGCGGGCTCATCGGCCCCATCTGGACGGCGCGGTGGGCCAGCGACATGGCTTTTTCGAGCGTCGCATCAGGCGGATAGGCGTAGTGGCTGGTGACGGCTTCCAGATGAAGCGAGGCCAGTTCCGCGTAGAGAAGCGACGATTTGGTGCCTTCGCCGACCAGCTTCTCGAGGCAGCGATAGGCAGCCTCGTGCGTCTTGGCGCTCTGGTCGAGATAATAGCGGTCGTCGAGCACCAGGCACCCGATCTGGCTGGTCCGGACGTCACTCTGGTCGATGTAGCTGTAGATCGCGCCGGAGGCGGGAACGGTCGAGGTCAGGAGGCTGGCGGCGTTGCTTTCAACCACGCCGGGCGCGCTTTCAGCCGATGTCAGGTTGCGCGACAGCAGAACCCGTCCGGTCGCAACGCTCTGCAACTCGACCCTGACGTCGCCGGCGGCTGGCCCGGGAACAACATAGAAAACGAAACTGATCGGGTCGGCGGACTTATCGCGCGTTGAATCCGCATCGCGCCCGATGAAGTCGATGGTGTCGAACCCGGCAAGGCCGGCGCGCAGCGCCGACGCGACGCGAGCCGCGTCCGCTCCGTCGGCTTTCAGGGCGATGTAGATCAGCGGCAGGGAGTCGAATGTCGGCTGGGCGGCGGTGCCGGCGGCGCCCGCCGTTTCGGCCGTTGCGGCCATGCCGCCGCCGAGGAAGGCGTTGCTTTGACGCAAGATCAGCACGCCGAGCATGGCAATGACCAGAACCATGGCAGCCCAGAAGAACCGCAATTGCCGCGTGAGCGACTGGGCGGGCGCCGCCGGCGCCACGGGCTCGACCGCTGCATGGTTATCGAGATGTTCGGTTGCAACCGGAGCGGCTTCGGCCAATGCAGCGGGCCGCTGCGCGACGGTGCCGGAGACCGACTTGGCGTCGCCGGGCAGCCGGATTGCGTTCAGTTCATAGGAAGGAACATAACCGCCGCGCGGGATCGCGATGCGCACCGGCTCGCCGATACCTTCATTGGCGAAGTACTGCTCCAGGAGTTCGCGCAGCCGACCGGCCTGGACCCTGACCACGGCGTCGGTCGAAGCGTCGAAATCGCCGTCCTTGCCGAAGACGTCCATAGCGATGGAAACGCCCTTCAGCCTGTCCGCCTCGCCGGCCTGCTCGCGTTCGACAAGATAGCGTAAAAGCCTGCGGGCACGCTCGGATCGTCCGAACGTTTCGCTGGCAAGCAGTCGCTCCAATGTCTCGCGCACTGCGGGGGCGGCAGGCGGGGCATGCTCCAAGTGTCGATCCTTCCGAACTCGGCACAGGTTAGGACGCGATCATATAGCGCTCGCGGCGGCGCACAAGGATGCTTGTATTATGCGATCGCGTAAGCCACCGGAAATTCCCCCGCCGGTTAACGAATGCCAGGTTCGGTCTTTCTTTGAAGCGTGGCGCACGCTGGGATGCGCCACTCTGATGCCTGAACCCCATCCAACCGGCCAAGAACAGTTCGCCGTTCGCGCAAACGCCGAACTGCTCTATCTTTCTGTCTTGACGCAATTCCGGACACTACGGCGAAGTTCGCCGAGCCTTACAGTTTCGCATTTTTCCTGGAATTGCCGATGATGCGGTTGGCTGCCGAAACAACGGCCTCCAGCGAGGCGGCGACGATGTTGGTGTTGATGCCGGCGCCGAACAGCTTGCCGCCCGGATATTCCATCTCGACATAGGAGATCGCCGAGGCGTTGGAGCCGCGCTGCAAGGAATGCTCGGAATAGTCGAGCACCGACATCTCCACGCCGACATGGCGCGACAGCGCATCGACGAAGCCGTCGATCGGGCCGGTGCCCGAGCCGGTGATGGTCACTTCCTTGCCGTTGTCGAGGATATCCGCTTCGACCATGCGCCGGCCCTTCACCTCGGTGTCGGGATAGGTGCGGTGGTCGAGGAACTTCAGCCTGGCACCGGGCTGATCGACGTAGGTTTCCAGAAAGCGTTCGTGAATGCGCTTGACCGGCACTTCCTTGCCTTCCGCATCGGTGATCGCCTGGATTGCCTGGCTGAACTCAATCTGCAGATTGCGCGGCAAATTGAGACCGTAGTCGGCATGCAGCACATAGGCGATGCCGCCCTTGCCGGACTGCGAGTTGATGCGGATGATCGCCTCGTAGGTGCGGCCGACATCGGCCGGGTCGATCGGCAGGTAAGGCACTTCCCAGATCGGCGTGTTGGCCTTCTTGAGCGCCTTCATGCCCTTGTTGATGGCGTCCTGGTGCGAGCCGGAGAAGGCCGTGTAGACGAGCTCGCCGACGTAAGGGTGACGCTCCGGGATCTTCAGCTGGTTCGAATACTCGTAGACGTCCTTCATCCGGTTGATGTCGGAGCAATCGAGTTCCGGGTCGACGCCTTGGGTATACATGTTCAGCGCCAGCGTGACGATGTCGACATTGCCGGTGCGCTCGCCATTGCCGAACAGCGTACCCTCGACGCGGTCGGCGCCAGCCATCAGGCCGAGCTCGGTGGTGGCGATGCCGGTGCCGCGGTCATTATGCGGATGCAGCGAGACGATCAGGTTCTCACGGTTGTCGAGGTTGCGGCACATCCATTCGATGCGGTCGGCATAGATGTTTGGCGTCGACATCTCGACCGTCGACGGCAGATTGATGATGAGCTTGTTGTCGGCCGTCGGTTTCACGATCTCGGTGACGGCGTTGCAGATCTCCAGCGCGACCTCGAGCTCGGTGCCGGTGAAGCTTTCCGGCGAGTATTCGAAGCGGTAGCCGCCGCCGGCCTTGGCGGCCATGTCTGTGATCATCTTTGCGGCGTCGGTGGCGATGCGCTTGATGCCGCCGACGTCTTTTTCGAAGACGACGCGGCGCTGCAATTCGCTGGTCGAATTGTAGAAATGCACGATCGGGCGATGCGCGCCCTTCAGCGCCTCGAAGGTGCGCGTGATCAGCTCAGGCCGGCACTGCACCAGCACCTGGAGCGACACATCGCGAGGCACGCCGCCTTCCTCGATGCACCAGCGGGCAAAGTCGAAATCCGTCTGCGAGGCCGAGGGGAAGCCGATCTCGATTTCCTTGAAGCCCATGTCGAGGAGCAGCGCGAACATGCGCGCCTTGCGCTCATGACCCATCGGGTCGATCAGCGCCTGGTTGCCGTCGCGCAGGTCGACCGAGCACCAGATCGGCGCCTTGTCGATAATTTTGTTCGGCCAGGTACGGTCGGTCAGGCCGACGATCGGGTAGGATTGGTATTTGCGTGCTGCATCCGGCATGTGGCCGGACGGGCGCATCTGGCTTTCAGCCTCGCCCTCGCGGATTTCTTCTCGTGCGTTCATCGTCATTTCTCCCGGCGGCCCGCATGCCCGCTTCAGGCGGATGGGTGGCGAGCGTCGCCTCTACATAAATTCGTTCGCTTGATGTGACTTTGCCAAAGTCTGGCCAAGGAGCATGCGCCTTAAGCGGCGGTTTCGACCGCCGGGCGCTCCTTCAGCGAACCCGGCGATCGCCGATAAGGCCGAGAAGAAGCAGGATCGAGGCGAGCGCGCGCGCGGTCTCGCCGGCGAAGCCAGTGCGAGGAGAAGCGACGGTGCGGGCACGCGTGGTCATGGCGGCTCTCTTACAGGAGCGGCCCGGCGGAGGCAAGCGGGACGCATTGTATCTAATACCGTCGCTGGCGCGGATAGTCTTCCCCGCGCCTTGCAAATGCGCCAGACTTGGCTATCGCGCAAAGCTCCGGGGAGGGTGCCGTCCATGAATTTCGTGTTCTTCTCGCCGCATTTCCCAGCCAATGGCGCCGAGTTCTGCGACCGGCTGAAGAAAGCGGGCGCCACCGTGCTCGGTATCGGCGATGCGCCTTATGAGACCTTGAACGGCAAGTTGAAGGCGGCGCTTTCGGAATATTACCGCATCGCCGACATGGAAAATTACGATGCCGTCTTCCGGGCGATGGGGCACTTCATCCACAAATGGGGACGCATCGACCGCTTCGAGTCGCTCAACGAGCATTGGCTGGAGCTCGAAGCCAATATCCGCACCGATTTCAACATCTTCGGCACCAAGGTCGATTTCGTGAAGAATTTGAAGCGCAAAAGCCGCATGCGCGCCTTCTTCCGCAAGAGCGGCGTCGAGACCATCCCGCAGCGCAAATGCTCCGACCGCACTGGGGCCATGACCTTCATCCGCCGTGTCGGCTACCCGGTGGTGGTCAAGCCGGATTCGGGTTCCGGCGCCTCCAACACGTTCAAGATTTCAAATGCCAAGGAGCTCGACCAGTTCTTCAGGGAGAAGCCCGAGGGCGTCACCTTCGTCATGGAGCAGTTCATCGAAGGACTGGTGGTGACCTTCGACGGGCTGGTCAACCGCGACGGCGAGGTGGTGCTGGCCGCCAGCCACCGTTACGACCAGAGCATCATGGAGGCGGTCAACCGCGACCGCCACATGAGCTACACCTGCTTTCCCGAGATCAGCCCGCAGGTGGAGGAGGCGGGCCGCAAGATCCTCGAGGCGTTCGACGTGCGCGAGCGCTTCTTCCACATCGAGCTGTTCGAGACCAAGGACAATCGCGTCATCGCGCTCGAGGTCAACATGCGCCCGCCCGGTGCCTGGATGACGGACGCCATCAACTACACCTTCGACATCGACGTCTATGCCGCATGGGCCGACATGGTGGTCAAGGATGCCGCCGGCGGCCCTTACAGGGGCAAGTATTTCACCGCCTATGCCAGCCGCAAACGCCACATCGACTATTTGCACAGCCATGCGGACGTGCTAGCCGCCCACGGCGACAAGATCGTCCATCACCAGGCCATTGAAGAGGTCTTCAGCCGCGCCATGGGCAACTACGCCTATCAGATGCGTTCGAAGGATCCGAAGGCGCTGCGCCAGGCGGTCGACTATATCCACGCGGAAAAGGCCTGAGCCGATGGACATCTCCTATCACAAGGGCCATGCCCGCAATCTCGGCCGCGACATGGAATACAAGCGCTACGGCCATGCCGGGCGCCCCGTCGTGGTATTTCCGACCTCGCAAGGGCGGTTCTACCAGTTCGAGGATTCAGGCGGGGTCGCAGCACTTGCCGACTTCATCGACACCGGCCGCATCCAATTGTTCACGCTCGACGGCATCGATTCAGAGTCCTTCTTCAACAAGCATGACGACGCGTCGCATCGCATCGCCCGCCACGAGGCCTTTTTCCGCTATGTGCGCGAGGAGGCGCTGCCGGAATTGCAGGCGGTCGCCGCCAAGGCCAATGGCGGACGCAGCCTGAAGCCGCTGTTCTGCGGCTGCTCGATGGGTGGCTACCACTCGTCGAATTTCGTGTTCCGCTTCCCGGAACTGGCGAGCGGCGTGATCTCGCTGTCCGGCGTCTATTCGGCCCGCGACTTCTTCGGCCGGGCGCTGGAGGGCAACATCTATTTCAACTCGCCGCTCGACTATCTGCCCGGCATCGTCGACCAGAAGCTGCTCGGGCGGCTGCGGGCGCTGCGGCTGATCTTCTGCTGCGGGCAGGGCGCCTGGGAAGAGCGCATGCTGGTTGAGACGCGCGAGCTGGAACAGGTGCTGCGCGACAAATCCATCCCAGCCTGGGTCGACTATTGGGGCGGCGACGTCAGCCATGACTGGCCGTGGTGGCACAAGCAGCTTGTCTATTTCTTCGGCCGCTGGCTGGATGACGATCTGATGCACAGGCTCGACTAAGCTGTGCCGATATTCAGGTGAGGCCGGCCTCATCGTAGCCGTTGTCTAGCGGGCCTCGCCGCAGCAAACGTGGATCGACGGTGAAGTGCTCCCTCCCAAGTCCACGCTTGGTCGCGACCTCCCAAAGGCTGGCAGGACTGAACAACAGCTCGTTCGACGGGTTCTCGATCTCGGCAAGGGCCGAAAGTGGCAGCCGATCCGGTTCGCCAGCTGCCCACAGCAACAGATGGGTGTCGAGCAACAGCTTCACCTGTTCACGCCGAACAGCTGTTCGATCTCATCGTCACCCATGCGGTCGAAATCGCCGGGGACGGAAAACTGACCTGCCATAAAGCCACGCGTCGCATCTGCGCCGTGGTCGGCTGATCGATGGGCACGACCTTGACCAAAGGCTTGCCCGCCTTGGCGATGATAAAGGGCTCGCCATTGGCGGCTCGGTCTACAAGACGCGATAGATTGGTCTTCGCACTGTGGATGTTCACAGTCTGCATCGCAGGCGGCTCCAGACAGACTTAGTCCATTGAACTTAGTCTATCTCTCGGGCATTGCCACTATCGTCAACCGACCTTGGTTTCGGGAAGGCCGAAGCCCCCGACAGGTTGGGTCTCGACCTGGAATTCGAAACCGGCGATGAACGGACGCGCCTTGGCGATCGCGGCCTGGACCTCCGGCAGTTGCAGCGAGGCCTTGTGGCTCGCCTGGTCGGTCCACACTTCGGTGACCCAGATCGCGTCGGCGTCGACCGGATCGGTGGCGACGATGTAGCTCAGGCAGCCGGGGAGCGCGCCGGTGCTCTCGCGCAGCACGTGCATGACCGCGTCGCGCTGGCCGCGCGCCGCCCGCATCTTGCCGATCAGTCCGTACATGCCCTTGATCTCCCTCCAGGTTGCAGGCTGCGTCAAGTATGCAATCGCCAGCTCACGGCATCAACTGGCCGCCATTGACCTCGATCACCTGGCCGATGATGTAGCCGCTCAACAGATCGGACGACAGGAACAGATAAGCGCCGACGCAATCCTGCGCGGTTCCGGCGCGGCCTTGCGGAATGGTGGCGACCATGGCCTTGATCTGCTCCGCGCTCGAATAGCGTTCGTGGAACGGCGTCAGGATCGTGCCCGGCGCCACGGCGTTGACGCGGATGCCGAAGCCGATCAGCTCCTTGGCCATGCCGCGCGTGACATTGGAAACGAAGGCTTTGGACGAACCATAGAGGCCGGCGCCGCCGCCGGCGCCGTTGCGGGCGGCGATCGAGGACGTGTTGATGATGAAGCCGCCCTGGCGCTTCAGCCACGGTATCGCCTTGCGCGACGCGGTCAGCACCGAGCGGGCGTTGAGGTCCATCACCGCATCGTAATGCGCCTCGGTCTGGTCGGCATAGGCGATGCGGCCGAGCATGCCGCCGGCATTGTTGACGAGGCCGTCGAGCCGGCCGAAATGCGCCGCGCTCTCCTCGACGACGCGTTCCACATCGGCGGCAATCGAGAAGTCGCCTTGGGTGAGAAACGCCTCGCCGCCATCGTCACGGATGGATTTGGCCAGGCTTTCGGCTGCTTCGCGGCTCGCATTGTAGTGCAGCGCGACGCGGCACTTCTGTGTCGCGTAGGCACGGGCAAGCGCAGCACCTATGCCGGTCGAAGCGCCGGTAACCAGCACCGTCTTGCCGGCAAGATCGGGAATGGCAAGTATCGTCATTTCGGCTGGCCTCCGGGTTGCATTCCTTCGTAGGCCATTGCCGGCCTGGCGTTCAAGCCCGGGCTCGTTCAAGGCTTGAGATAGACATAGCCCTGATGCTGCAGCTCGGCGAGTTTCACGACGCCGCCCTCCTCGGCGACCTCGAAGCCGGCCAGCAGGTCGGCCAGCGTGATGTCCATGCCGCGCAGGGTGTTGCCGCAGGCTTGCGGAACGAGTCCCTGCTGGACAAGGCCGGCAAAGCGGCTGGAAACAGCGCCGGAGGCGCCTTTGGATTTGAAGGCGGCCAGAGCCGGACCGTGCACGACGAGCACGATGTCGACATTGCCGCCGGTGCCTTCATAGTGGTTCTTGATGTTGCCGAGGACGAAGTTGACCTTGTCCGCGTCGCTGAGGTGATAGGCGACTTTTAGTCTTTCCCCAGCTGTTGCCGGATTTGCCCGGCTCAGACCGAATAGGCCCGCAACGCCCGCAAGGCCGGCACGAAAAACGTCACGGCGCAGCATCCTGTCCTCCCTTGGCTCACCCGCACGAGCAATTTTGCATGGTCCGGGCGGCACTCCTAGACTAGCATAATCGCAGTGCTGTCGGTGGGAGGAGGGTCATATGACATCGAGGTCAATGGCGGCGAGGGCCATGGTGGGCGCCGTGCTTTGCGCTGCCCTAGCCGCCTTCGCCTGCGCGGCACGCGCCGGCGATGCTCTCAGCCTCAAAGAACTCAGCCCCAACGGCGCCGACGCCTGCTTCGGCCGCGTTTACGACGCCGCCCATCTCAAGGCGCATCCGCAACAGAAGGTGGCGCGCATCTTCTTCTTCTACGGCCATGACCCGGTCAGCCGACCGAACGAAGAACCGGGTGCGGAGAATGACACATCCTATAACGGCTTTCTGACCACGACGGTGCGCGGCGCCAAGGCACCGGAATGGGCCAGCGGCTGGTGCAACAAGAACGACGCGAGCGACCCGTCGACCATCATCCGTTGCGGCATGGAATGCGACCGCACGCTTGCTTCGCTCAAAGTCGACGACAAGGGAAAGCTTGTCTTGTCCGACCTGTCGCCCGACATCTATCTCGACCCGGATTCGGAGGAGCAGCTCGGCAAGGCTGAGTACAACAAGCAGGCGTTGGGCAGCGAGGACGACAATTTCAAGCTCGATCCGATGCCGGCCGATACCTGCAAGGCGGAGTTCGCGCGCATCGATCCGATCGACCCGGCGCTCGGGGACCCGCTGCGCGTGCGGCTCAAGCCCGACCAGCCGTTCTGCTTCGGGCGCGATTACGACGATGCGCATCTGAAGTCGCATCCCAACCAGCTGACGCGATCGATCCGCGTCTTCCGTGGTTCGGTCGAGCTCGCCGCCTTCGCTCAAAACGGTGACGCCAAGGATTGGCCCGACGGTGCCGACATCGCCGTTTCGGTGACCACGAGGCAGAAAGGCGCGAAAGTCACGCAGACCTATTCCTGCCAGGGCGAGGCCGACCAGTGGCGCTGCTCGGCAAGCTCGAAGATGAGCGATTTTTCCTGCGACATCTCGCAAAAGGAGATTTTCCTCAAGCGCGGCGCCAACGGCACGATGATGATCGCCAATCCCAACAATGCGGTCGCGGTCGTCGACCTCTGCTCGAAGGCGGCGGCGGGCAAGACGAAGTCCGACGACAAGGTCTATCGGCTGCAGCCGTTGCCGCAGTCGGCCTGCGCGCCTTAAGCAGCGCTTCGTCATTCTATGGCGGAGCGAGGAGCGAAGCGACGCGGCGCAGACCATAGAATCCATGCCATGACTTGGAAGCGCCGCCACGGTGCAGAATTCTGCTCTGTTGCACTGTTCGATCGAGGTAACGGCATGGATTCCAGGGTCTTCGCGACGGAGCTTCGCTCCTGCTTCGCCTGGAATGACGAATATTTTCTACTACGCGAAAGGCACCGCTGTTGTGCCTTTCGGCAGCTTGGCTTCGTCGTCCGGCTCGACATGGATGGTGACGCGCACCGAGGGGATCTCGGCCTTCAGCGCGTCCTCGATGCGGTCGCAGATGACATGGCTGGCGCCGACCGACATGTCGGCGTCGACGACAAGGTGGAATTCGATAAAAGTGGCGCGCCCGGCGATGCGCGTCTTCAGGTCATGCACCTCGAGCGCGCCCTTCGAATTGGCCGAGATGATGTCGCGGATCTGCATGTGTTCCTGTCGACCGACGGCGCGGTCCATCAATCCGTTCATCGACGAGCCGATGACATGCCAGCCCTGCCACAGGATGTTGAGCGCGACGATGACGGCCAGCGCGGGGTCGAGGATCTGCCAGCCGGTGAGCACGGCGCCGACAAGGCCGCCGAGCACGCCGACCGACGTCACCACGTCGGTCATGATGTGCTGGCCATCGGCGGTCAGCGCGGGCGACCTCGATTTCTGACCGGCGCGGATCAACATCCAGGCCCAGATGGCGTTGATCACCGTGGCGACGCCGTTCACCGCAAGGCCCTGCCAGGGCTGCTCGAGCGGCGCCGGCTGTTGCCAGGATCGCCAGACCTCGCTGATGATCAGGAGTGCCGCGACGACGATCAGCACCCCTTCGAGCACGGCCGAGAAATATTCGGCCTTATGATGGCCGAAGGGATGGTCCTGATCGGCGGGCTTGTAGCTGACCTGGATCGCCCAGAAAGCGGCGGCCGACGCGATGACGTTGACGATCGATTCCGCCGCGTCCGAATAGAGCGCGACCGAACCGGTGATGTACCAGGCGGCAACCTTGAGAGCGAGCACGACGCCGGCGACGACGATCGACCAGAAAGCAAGGCTGGCGACCTTCTGCCTTGCCGCCGCTTTTGCTTCCTGCGAAGTCATCGCCATCGTCGCACTCATCCGATGCGCCGCGCTAGGCGGCCTTTTCCTTGGCCTTGCGCGGCAGATGCGCGACGATGTTTTCGATGATGCGCATACCGGCGTTGTGACCAAGCGTCATGATCGATTCGGGATGGAACTGCACCGCCGCGATTGGCTCCTTGCGGTGTTCGAAGGCCATGATGACGCCGTCCTCGGTCTCGGCGGTGACCACGAATCCATCGGGCAGGCGCACCGGATCGGCGAAGATCGAGTGATAGCGGCCGACGGTCACTTCCTTGGGCAAGCCCGAGAAGATGATGCCGGGCTTCGAGACGCGGATGCGCGACGGCTTGCCGTGCATCGGGATATGCAGTTGCCGAAGCTCGCCGCCATAGGCCTCGGCCAGCGCCTGCAGGCCGAGGCAGACGCCGAAGATCGGCAGGTCGCGGCTCCTCGCCTTCTTGATGGTGGCGGCGCAGTCGAAATCCTTCGGCGTGCCCGGGCCGGGCGACAGCACGACGAGGTCGGGCTTCAGCCGCTCGAAGACCTCTTCCGGCACAGGCGAACGAACAGTGGACACATTGGCGCCGGTCTGACGGAAGTAGTTGGCCAAGGTGTGGACGAAAGAGTCCTCATGGTCGACGAGCAGGATGTTGACGCCGTCGCCGACGCGCGCGGTGGCGCGCTCGGTTCCGGTGGCGTTGCCGGTCTTGGCGTCGCGAATGGCGGAGAGCATGGCGGATGCCTTCAGTTCGGTTTCGGCTTCTTCTTCCTCGGGCACGCTGTCGAAAAGCAGCGTGGCGCCGGCGCGCACCTCGGCGATGCCGTCCTTGATGCGGATGGTGCGCAGGGTCAGCCCGGTGTTCATGTCGCCGTTGAAGTTGACCATGCCGACGGCGCCGCCATACCAGGCGCGCGGGCTCTTCTCGTTCTGCTCGATGAAGCGCATGGCCCAAAGCTTCGGCGCGCCGGTGACGGTGACCGCCCAGGCGTGCGACAGAAACGCGTCGAAGGCGTCCATGCCTTCGCGCAGGCGCCCCTCGATATGGTCGACAGTGTGGATCAGCCGCGAATACATCTCGATCTGGCGGCGGCCGATGACGCGCACCGAGCCCGGCTCGCAGACGCGCGACTTGTCGTTGCGGTCGACATCCGAACACATGGTGAGTTCGGACTCGTCCTTCTTGGAGTTGAGCAGCTTCAGGATCTGCTCGCTATCGGAAATGGCGTCGTCGCCGCGCTTGATGGTGCCGGAGATCGGGCAGGTTTCGACGCGCCGACCGTTGACGCGCACGAACATCTCCGGCGAGGCGCCGATCAGATATTCGTTTTCGCCAAGATTGATGAAGAAGGAATAGGGGGAGGGGTTGATCGACTTCAGCTTGCGGGAAATTTCCGAAGGCTGGGTCTCGCAGCGCTCGTAGAACATCTGGCCGGGCACGACCTCGAACAGGTCGCCGCGCTTGAAGCTCTCCATCGCCCGGCGCACCAGAGTGGCGTATTCGCCCGGCTCGTGGTCGCCGCGCGGCGGGATGCGGTCGGCGGTGTTGAACGGCTCGACATGGGCGTCGCGCGGCAAGCCCTCGGTCGAAAAACCCTCGCCGGAATAGTCGTAGCGATCGGTCCAGGCCTTGGTCGAATAATGGTCGACGACCAGGATTTCGTCGGGCAGGAACAGCACAAGGTCGCGCTGGCCTTGCTTGCGCTCGAGCTTGTAGTCGACCGGGTCGAACTGGAAGGCGAGGTCGTAGCCGAAGGCGCCGTAGAGGCCGAGATTGGCGTCTTCGGCGGTCTTGAACAAAGCGGTGATGGCGCGCAGCACGGTGAAGACCGAGGGAACGCGACTGCGCTCCTCCTCGGTGAAGACGCGACCGGGTTTTGCCACGTCGAGGCGGATGAGCTTTTTCGAGGTTTCGGCAATCGCCACCTCGCTCAGCGCGGCAAGTGCCTTGGCTATCACCGGCAACAGCGCCTCGCCGCGCGCGTTGAGCGCCTCGATGCGCATGGCGCGACCGCGCGCGGCGATCACCAGCGGCGGATCGATGATGGCCGTGTCCCAGCGTGTGTAGCGGCCAGGATACTCGTAATTAGAGGAAAACACCGCGCCGCGGCGCGAATTGAGGCCGTCGACATAGGCATCGATGGCGCCTTCGTAGGGCCTGTCGTGCCGTTCGCGGGTGATCGTCACCCCGCCCGCGGTGACGAAGCGCTCGGCCCCGTTGTCCAGAACTTTAGTCGTCATTGCCGTCTCCATCAGCGTTTTGGGCAACGGACCCGGAATGGCTTTTAAAAAACAAATGGCCGCCCGGACATTCCGTTGCGGCCACCCTCTTTTTCACGCGCACAAGCACGAACAGGCCGCTGTCAGCGAGCCCACCACCAAACGGTCTTGTTCGAACGCATGTTCATGGCCGACTCCCATAGCGGCGAATGGGCGGCCGCGCAACTGGATTTCATGGAGACGGGTGAAGGCCTGATGGCCTCAGTCTTCCAGCGTGCCGGAGCGCGCGTCGCCGCTTCTGCCGTCGCCGGCGAGCTTCAAAAGATCCTCGCCGGCGCGGATGATGCGGCGCGAGCGGCGGGTCAGGATGAAGCCCGACTGCGGCGCGAAGACCTCGGTGCGGCCGCCGACCTCGCCGGGCGCATGCACGATCGTCGCAAGCCTGTCACCCTTCTTGACGCGGTCGCCCGGCTTGACGTCGTAAAGGATTGCGCCGGCCCTGGGCGCCGGCATCATGTCGATGTTCTCCAGCGGCACGACGGGGCCGGCAAACTGGCCGAGTTTCGGAACCAACGGATCCTGGATGACGCCGCGCGTCACCAGCAGGCGATAGAGGCCCTCGGCATCGGAAGCAGCCGTGGCGCCATCGACATCGAGCATGCCGCGATATTCGACCGTTGTGACGACGCGCCGGTCGAAGCGCGCGATGCTGGCCGGCACGTTCTGGTAGGGCATGATCGAGGCGCCCTCGAAGGTGCCGGTATTGTCTTGGCTCCACAGCAAAACGGCTTCGGCGCCCATGGCGGCCGCGCAGTCGGCCATCGCCGGCCATAGGCTGGTGTGGATGTAGAGATACGCGAGGCCTTCGTCGTCGCAGTGGAGATCAAGGACGATGTCGTTGCCGAGCGAGAGCTGGACCAGCCGGTTCTTCAGCCGGCGATCGGCGCCGCCAAGGCCGACATCCGGCAAAAGCCCGACTTCGGGCGCCGCAAGCAGCGGAAAGGAGCGGTTGAAGTTTGTCCGGGTGCCGAGATTGAAGCGGCCCTGATGCTCGCCAAAGTGATATTGCGCACGGCCGATCGGATTTGCCCATGGCACGATGGTGATCGGACCCTTGATGCGGCCTTCTGTCTCGGCCTTGGCAAGCATCGGCATCAGCGCGTCGATCGCGACCACGCCCGGCAGTTCGCCGGCATGCAGCGCCGCCTGCAGATAGGCTGAAGGGGCCGCCCTGTCCCTGCCTTCGTAGCGGAAGACCGGAAATTCGTAAGCGACGCCTTCGCTGTCGCCGGCGATGCGTTCGATCGTCTTTTGCATTAGGCGGCCTCCGGTAGGGGGAAGGCCACACATGCATGTTTGCGGTTGGGGTGTCGAGTGGTCCAGCCTGGCGGGTTGTCGGCGCAGGAGGGCTGCGGCGAAGGCGCCGAGCCCTATTCGGCCGGCTGTGGTTGCAGGACGGCGCGGCGGTCCAGCGCCTGCGAGATTACGGCCACCGCGACGGCCATCAGCGCGAGCGACGCACCCACCAGCGGCAGGTTGGCGTAGGACACGCCCCAGGAGATGGCGAGGCCGCCGATCCAGGCGCCGCCGGCATTGCCGACATTGAAAGCGCCCTGGTTGAGGGTGGCGGCAAGGTTGGGCCCTTCGGAAGCCGCTTCGACGACGCGGATCTGCAAGGGCGGCACGACGATGAAGATCAGCATGCCCCAGAGGAAGACAACGGCGACGGCGATCGTGGCAACCGGGCCAAGCTTGGCGAAGACGACGAACAGCAGGGCCATGGCGAGCAGCGTGCCGATCACCGTCGGCATCAGTTTCCAGTCGGCCAGCCGGCCACCGATGATGTTACCAATGGTCATGCCGGCGCCGAACAAGAGCAGTACCCAGTTGACGGTCGCGGTCGACAGGCCGGAGACGTCTGTGAGATAGGGCTTGATGTAGGTGAAGACGGCAAACAGGCTGGCGGAGGCGAGCGAGGCGATCAGCATTGCCAGCCACACCTGCAGCTTGCCGAGCACGCGCAATTCGCCGAGCAGGCCGCCGCCGCTGGGCTCCGCGACGTCCGACGGCACCAGCCAGGCGATGGCCGCGACCGAGATCAGGCCGATGCCGACGACGGCAAGGAAGGTGGCGCGCCAGCCGAAAGCTTCGCCGAGCGCCGTGCCGGCGGGAACGCCAAGGATGTTGGAAAGCGTCAGGCCGGCAAACATCAGCGCGATGGCGCTGGCCCGCTTGTTGCGCGGCACGAGGCTCGCGGCAACCACCGAACCGATACCGAAGAAGGCGCCGTGGCCGAAAGCGGTGAAGACACGCGCCGCCATCAGCAGCCAATAGTTGGGCGCGAAGGCGCAGAAGAGATTGCCGATGACGAAGAGCGTGGCGAGGCCGACAAGCACCGGTTTGCGCGGCAGGCGGGCAGTCGCCATGGCGACGATCGGCGCGCCGAAGACGACGCCCAGCGCATAGCCGGTGACCAGCAGGCCGGCCGAAGGGATCGAGACGCCGAGGTCGGCCGCGACTTCCGGCAACAGGCCCATGATGACGAATTCGGTCGTGCCGATGCAGAAGGATGCAATGGCAAGCGCTAGGATCGGCAGCGGCATGGGATGTCCGGACTGAATCGGTTCAAAAATCGAGACTGGCTTTGGACGTGCCCAGCGCACAAGCGCCATTGTTGCAACGCAGCAATGCAGAAAGACGAGGGCGACCTTACGGAGGAAACCTAAGCCAGCGGCTTCAGCTCCTGGGCTATGGTCGGCAGCAGCTCCGAGACGGTGGGATGGATGTGCATGGAGCGTGCCAGCGTCGAGACCGGCGCCTTGGCATACATGAGGTCGAGCACACAGTGGATCGCCTCGTCGCCGCCCGGCCCGAGCACCGAGCAGCCGAGAATTTCGCCGGTGTCGGCATCGGCGAGGATCTTCATGAAGCCTTGCGTCTCACCCTTTTCGACTGCGCGGCCGACACGGGTCATCGGCCGCTGGCCGACAAGGGCTCGGCGGCCAGATTTGCGCACCGCGGACTCCGTCATGCCGCAGCGGCCGAGCGGCGGATCGATGTAGAGCGCATAGGCTTCGATGCGGTCGCTGACCTTGCGTGGATCGTTGTCGAGCAGGTTGGCGGCAACGATCTCGTAGTCGTTGTAGGAGGTGTGGGTGAAAGCGCCCTTGCCGTTGCAGTCGCCCATCGCCCAGATGCCGGGCACCGTGGTGCGCAATTGGTCGTCGACGACGATGAAGCCGCGCTGATCAATCGCGACACCTGCCTTGTCGAGGCCGAGATCGTCGGTGTTTGGCGTGCGCCCCAGCGCCAGCAGCACATGCGAGCCGACCGCCGGCGGCTTGCCCGCGGAAAAGGTCACCGCGATGTCGTTGCCTTTCTTGGCAAAGCTGATGTCATCGGCGCCGACATGGACGGCGATGCCTTCGTTTTCGAGGATGGAGACGATGGCGGCTGAGGTGTCCTCGTCCTCGCGCCCGGTCAGCCGCGGCGCCTTCTCGATGACCGTCACCTGCGAGCCGAAGCGGCGGAACATCTGCGCGAATTCGAGCGAGACATAGCTGCCGCCGACGACGATCAGGTGGCTTGGCAGCACATCGAGGTCCATCATCGAGGAATTGGTGAGATAGGGAATCTCTTCGACGCCAGGCAGGTTCGGCACCGAGGCACGGCCACCGGTGTTGAGGAAGATCTTTGGCGCGGTGAGCAACTCGTCACCGACGCGCACGGTGCTGGCGGATTCGAAGCGCGCGTGGCCGCGATAAAGGGTGCAGCCCTTCATGCCTCCGATCCATTTTTCGAGATTGCCGCGGGCGTCATTGGTGACCTTGTCCTTGCGCGCCTTGATCCGCGCGTAGTCGACCCCGACCGGACCGGAGAGCGCGACGCCGTAATCGGCGGCGCGGCGGGCGAGATGGGCGGCATAGGCGCTGGCCACCATCGTCTTGGTCGGCATGCAGCCGGTGTTGACACAGGTGCCGCCGATGAACCTGCGCTCGATCAGCGCCACCTTCATGCCGGCCGCCTCGAGCCGGCCGACAAGCGGCGGCCCGGCCTGGCCGGCGCCGATGACGATGGCGTCGAAGCTCTTCGCAGTCATGCGACCGCCGCCACGATGAGCAAGCCGGCGATGATGGCGACCGCATCCTCGATGAAGGCGGCGGGCGGATCCTTGCCGAAGGCGGCGGCCAGCCGGCTGCGCGCTTCGGCGCCGCCCAACGTGCCGATCACCGCGCCGATTGCGCCGGCGATCAGGCCGCCGATGGTGGCGCCGGCAGCGGCGCCGATCACAGCGCCTGAAAAAGCGCCAGTGATGATGCGCGCGCTGAATTGCTGCGGCACTTTCCGGCTCGGCGTCGACGGCAAATGGTCGGCGATCAGCTCGACGATGGCCAGGATGGTGAAGATGCCGACGGCGATCCAGTGGCCCATGAAGTTCGCCCAGGTCCCGGCGACCGGCAGCCAGCCGAGATAAGAACCCCAGGACACCACGGCGGGCGCGGTCATGGCGCGCAGGCCGGCAACGACGCCGATCAGCAATGCAAGCAAGTAGAGCATGAAGCCCCCCTCAATCAGCCACCCTGCACGGTTCCAGGAAGGCAGGCTAGCATAGGCCAAGCGTTTGGCCACGGGCTTTTGCCTGACGATGGATTATGCTTTGGCATGAGACAAATCTGGAGGTGCCGCCATGACTGCAAGCGAACGAACGAAGATGGCGGCCGGCGAATGGTACACGTGCATCGACGATGAGCTGGAGGCGTTGCGCGTTGCCGCCCGCGATGCGGTGTTCGCGCACAACAGTCTGCCGCCCAGGCAGCGCGGCGCTATCGCTCCGGCCTTGGGCGCGCTGCTCGGCGGCGCGGGCGACGGGGTTCGCATCGAGGCGCCGTTTCATTGCGCCTATGGCTTCAATCTGTTTCTTGGCGACGGCGCCTTCCTCAACGCCGGCTGCACCATCCTCGACACCGCGCCCGTGCGCATCGGCAAGGCAGCACTGCTTGGCCCCAACGTGCAGATCTATTGCGCCGAGCATCATCGGGAAGCGGTTGGGCGGCGTGCCAGGCTGGAGATTGCGAAACCGGTGACCATCGGCGACAACGCCTGGATCGGCGGCAGCGCCGTCATCCTCGGCGGCGTCAGCATTGGCGAGGGCGCCATCGTCGGTGCGGGAGCGGTGGTGACGCGCGACGTGGCGGCCAACACAACAGTGGTCGGCAATCCAGCGCGGTTGATTACGCGCCGTTGAAGGCCGCCTGTGTGCCGCCCTTCGAGAATTCGCGCCGATACTGCATCGGCGACGTCCTGAGCCGCGCGGCGAAATGCTGGCGCAGCGACGTAGCGCTACCGAAGCCGGCCTCGAAGGCCACCATATCCATCGACTTGTCCGTCTGCTCCAGCAGCCTTTGCGCCAGCGCGACACGCTGATCGGCCAGCCAGTCGCCGAAACTGGTGCCGATCGACTTCTGGAAGCGGCGCGTGAAGGTGCGGCGGGTGAGACCGGCCCTATCGGCGACGCTGTCGAGACTGTGCGGTTCGCCGGGTGTTGCCCGCACCTGATCGAGAGCCTGCGTGAAGCGGTCGGCGTCTGGCGTCGGCGCAAGCGGGCGCTCGATGAACTGCGCCTGTCCGCCCTGCCGGTGCGGCGAAAGCACGACGTGGCGGGCAAGCCGGAGGGCGGCCTCGGCACCATAGCGGGCGCGCACGATGTGCAGGCAACAGTCGAGCCCGGCGGCGACGCCGGCAGAGGTGATGATATCGCCTTCGTCGACATAGAGCACGTCCGCATCAATCGCGAGGTCGGGGTGGAGCGCCTGCAGCTGGTCGGTATAGGCCCAATGAGTGGTCGCCTTTCGCCCGGCAAGCAACCCGGCGCCGGCGATGGCGAAGGTGCCGAGGCACAAGCCCACGATCAGCGCGCCGCGCCGATGCGCGCGCTGCAGCGCATCCTTAAACGGGGCGGCCACAGGGGCATCGAGGTCCTTCCAGCTTGGAATGATCACGATGTCGGCCTCGTCGAGCGCGGAAAGCCCATGCGGCACGAGGATGCTCAGTCCGGCATCGGTATGAATGGGCCCTTCCTCCATCGCGCAGACTCGGAAATCGAAGCGCGGCAGGCCAAGCTTGGTGCGGTCGGCGCCGAACACAAGGCAAGGCACCGAGAGGTGGAAGGGGCTGATGCCGTCGAAGGCGACGGCTGCGATGATCGGGTTCTTCATGGGGCAACATCCTCGGGTTTAATGACGATTGTCCCAATTCTTTCGAATGATGTCAATCGGGCCACTTTCCGCTCCTGCAACACGCGCCTAGTTTTGCCGCATCAACACGGTCGAAAGGAAACCGCCATGTCAGCACCAGTCACCCAGCCGCGCCGCGCGCTTGTCGTCGTCGATGTCCAGAACGACTATAATGGCGGCAATCTCGCCATCCAGCACCCGCCGTTCGGCGACAGCGTCGCCAATGTGGCGCGCGCCATGGACGCCGCCGCCGCGGCCGGCATCAAGATCGTGGTCGTCAAACAGATGGCGCCGGAGACCTCGCCGATCTTCGCCAAAGGCAGTCATGGCGGCGAGTTGCATCCAGAGATCGCCAGGCGTCGCCGCGACCATTATGTCGAGAAGACGCTGCCTTCGGCCTTCACCGGCACCGATCTCGAGGCCTGGCTGCGCGCCAATGCCATCGATACGATCGCGGTCGTCGGGTACATGACGCACAATTGCGATCTGTCGACCATCATCCACGCCGTCCATATGGGTTTTGCGGTCGAGTTCCTCTCGGACGCGAGTGGTTCGGTGCCTTACGCCAACAGCGCCGGTTATGCCTCCGCCGAGGATATCCATCGCGTCATCAGCATTGTCCTGCAATCGCGCTTCGCCGCGGTGCTGAAGACCGCCGACTGGATCGATTGCCTGAAGACCGGCGCCCTGCCTGAACGCGACACGATTTACGCATCGAACCAGCGGGCGCTGAAGCGAAACGCCGCCTGACGGAACGGACTTGAACCCAAAGAGGCGCTGCGTAGACGCGGCGCCTTTTTTGTTCGGCGACAATATCCTGGAAGAGCGTGACCGATTTCACGGAAGGCGTTCCGGTATTTTCGCAAAGTCAAAGCGCATGTGAGTAAGCGCGGTTGGCTTTGGGGGCTGGATTGAAGACGCGCGTTGCACGAACCGTGGTCGTCCTGGCCCTTGCTGTCGGCGCGGCGATGCTGCCGTGGCCCGTCTTCGCGCAAGTCCCGCCGCATGCGCCAGGAACGATCTGCTTTACCCAGTTCTTCTGGTGCTGGGCGCAGCCGCCGGGACCTGCGGGTTATCCCTGCGGGTGCCCGTCGCAATATGGCTTCGTGCCGGGTTATCTGGGCTAGCCGTCGGAGCGCTGAGATGACGGCATCCCACGATCCCCTTGTTTCCGGTCTGCTTGCGGATGCGAAGCTGGTCGCCGGCTATGGCCGCTACGGCGTGTTCAAGGACAGCGCGCTGTTTGCCGCCATCGGCGATGCGGAAAAGCTGACCGATGCGACGGCAAGCCAGCCTGAGGTCATGAAACTGCAGACCGTGCTCAACGACTGTTCCAGCACCGTGCCGTTTTCCACCCTGGCTGCCCTGCGCACCGGCTGGTCGCCGGGCGACATGTCGCGCCGGACCGCGCTCGCAACCTATTTTCTCATAGCCCTGTCGGTGACGATGATGATCATCATCGGCAAGCTGACATATGTCTACAACAGGGGCGTTTCGATCGGCAGCGAGCTGCAGGAGATCGACAACAACGATTTCAGCGCCCGGTTCAGGCAGTCGATCAGGCAGGTCTGGGCGACGAAGAGGCAACTGAGGTCGGCCACCGCCCAGCAGGCGTCAGCGACCGACCTTACGCTGCTCAAAGATGCCTATTACAATTCCGTCGACAGCCTGCATGCGCTCGATCAGCGTTTTTCCTCGCTGCTGGTGAGGGCGCAGGGGTTCATGACGCAGGAGGCGCCGTTTCCGCTCTGGGGCATGCAATGGGCCTATTGCAAGCTTTCGGCTTCCTCGGCAAAAGCGGGCGCGCCGCTTGATTTCTCGAACCCCCGGCAGATGGCCATAGACCAGTTCTGTGGCCAGCGGGTTGCGCTGGCGCAACAGCAAGGCGGAGCTGAGAACAGCCAACCGCTCAGGCAGTCGGATTTCGATTGCAGGAACAACGGCAGCGCTCAAGGCGGCGCGGAAGTCGTCAGCGCCACCGGCATGTCCGGCCAGGCGGAAGACGTGAACGCCGACTTCGATGAGGCGACACGCAACCTGCAGTGCGCCGGCATCATCACCATCACGCCGAATTCGATTTCGACGCTGACATTGCAGGCCAAGACGCTCAGCGAGGTTCTCAGCCCTTATGCATTGTGGATCCTGCCCGCGCTTTACGGCGCGCTTGGCGGCATCATGTTCCACATGCGTATGATCCTCAATCCGCTGCTGCCCAACCCGCCGCTGTCCCGGCTCATCCACCGCATCGCGCTCGGCGGGCTTGCCGGCATGATCCTCGCCTGGTTCATGGCGCCCGGCACCAAGCTCGGCGGCGAGGTCACCGGAATAGGCTTCAGCCTGTTCACCTTCGCCTTCCTGTTCGGCTTCAGCCTGGATATCTTCTTCGCCATACTCGACCAGTTCGTCTCAATGTCGGTCGCAGCCATCAAGAAGTTCGGTTCGGCCACGGTGGCGTAAGGGATCCGGCAAGCAAAAAGGGCGCCGCGATAGCGCGACGCCCTTGATCATTCCTAGTCTGCTGGATGCTTAGCGCGTTTCACCGTTTCATGGAAATGGCGACCCGCTCCATCTCTTTGTTTCCTGGAATTGCCCTAGAACAGGCCCTCGATCTGATCCTGTTCGTTGAGGAAGATCTTTTCCGAGGACGGGGCCTTGGGAAGACCAGGCATGGTCATGATCTCGCCGCAGATGATGACGACGAAGCCGGCGCCGGCCGCGAGCCTGACCTCGCGCACCGGCACGGTGTGGCCGGTCGGCGCGCCGCGCAGGTTCGGGTCGGTCGAGAAGGAGTACTGAGTCTTGGCCATGCAGACCGGCAGGTTGCCGTAGCCGGCCTGCTCCCAGGCATGCAGCTGGTCGCGGATCGACTTGTCGGCAATCGCCTCGTCACCGCGGTAGATGCGCTTGACGATGGTGTTGACCTTCTCGAACAGCGGCATGTCGTCGGGATAGAGCGGCGAGAACTGCGAGGCGCCGGATTCGGCGATCTCGACCACCTTCTTCGCCAGATCCTCGATGCCGGCTGAGCCCTGCGCCCAATGCTTGCACAGGATCGCCTCGGCGCCCTGCGCCTTGACGAAATCCTTCATCGCCTGGATCTCGGTTTCGGTGTCGGTGGTGAAGTGGTTGATCGCCACCACCACCGGCACGCCGAACTGGTGCACGTTCTCGATGTGGCGGCCGAGATTGAGGCAGCCCTTCTTGACCGCCTCGATGTTCTCCTTGCCGAGCTCTTCCTTCTTGACGCCGCCGTTCATCTTCATGGCGCGCACGGTGGCGACGATGACGGCGGCCGACGGCTTCAAGCCCGCCTTGCGGCACTTGATGTCGAAGAACTTTTCGGCACCGAGGTCGGCACCGAAGCCGGCTTCGGTGACGACGTAGTCGGCAAGCTTCAGCGCCGTCGTGGTGGCGACGACCGAGTTGCAGCCATGCGCGATGTTGGCGAATGGGCCGCCATGCACGAAGGCCGGGTTGTTCTCCAGCGTCTGCACGAGGTTGGGCTGCATGGCGTCCTTCAAGAGCACCGCCATCGCGCCGTCGGCCTTGAGGTCGCGGGCATAGACCGGCGACTTGTCGCGACGATAGGCGACGATGATGTCGCCCAGGCGCTTCTCGAGGTCCTTGAGGTCAGTGGCGAGGCAGAGGATCGCCATCACTTCCGAGGCGACGGTGATGTCGAAGCCGGCTTCGCGCGGAAAACCGTTGGCGACGCCGCCCAGCGAGGAGATGATCTCGCGCAGCGCCCGGTCGTTCATGTCCATGACGCGGCGCCAGACGACACGGCGGGTGTCGATGCCGAGCTCGTTGCCCCAGTAGATGTGGTTGTCGATCAGCGCCGAGAGCAGGTTGTGGGCGGTGGTGATGGCGTGGAAGTCGCCGGTGAAATGAAGGTTCATGTCCTCCATCGGCACCACCTGGGCGAGGCCGCCGCCGGCCGCACCGCCCTTCATGCCGAAATTCGGACCGAGCGAGGCTTCGCGGATGCAGACGATGGCCTTCTTGCCGATGCGGTTCAGGCCGTCGCCGAGGCCGACCGTGGTGGTCGTCTTGCCTTCGCCGGCAGGCGTCGGGTTGATCGCGGTGACCAGGATCAGCTTGCCGTCCTTCCTGTCTTTCACCGACTTGATGAACTCGGCCGAGACCTTCGCCTTGTCATGGCCATAGGGCAGGAGATGCTCGGTCGGGATGCCGATCTTGGCGCCGATCTCCTGGATCTGCTTTTTCTTGGCGCCGCGCGCGATCTCGATGTCGGACTTCACTTCGGCCATGACGGCTTTCCTCTGGATTGGGCGGTGGAAGGGACGGTTTTGATCTTTTGTGCATGTTCGAAACGCCACATGGGCGCAGGGGCATTTTCTAACCCTGTCGCTGCCACGGCGTCAACTTTCATGCAACTATGTTTCCTGCAAAGAAAGAAATGGCTGTTCCCGGTCCGACCCTCCTCGGGTCATTGGCGCCCGGTTGTTAGCGGCGTATAGAAGCCAGAGCACAAACCGTTCCGCCGTCTCAAAACAGCCGCTGAATACGCGAAAAGCGACAGAGGCGACGGCGCAATTCCGCCATCGGCCTGTTGTCTCAAGACGCCGCTACTGCGTCAGCACGTTGCTGATCTCGACCATGTTGGAGCGCACGCGCAGGATGTAGAAGCCCATCGTCGTCAGATGCGTCGGCAACAGCCAGCCATCCTCGCGGCCATTGGCGATGATGAAAGGCTGGATGCGCAGGGCCGAGACAAATTGCGAATCCATCGTGTCCCACAAGCTCTGCAGGTGCTTTTCCTTGATCACGTCATCGAAGTCGGCCTGGGCGCCCTTCATCAGGCCGTAATAGGCGTAGAGCTGGCCGTAGGCGAACCAGAAGCGATCGTCGGCGCGGGTATCGAACCAGCCATTGTTATGGTTTTCGGCGCGCTCCTTGAGGATCGCCGAGGTCGAGCCGATGTCCGAAGCGATGCGGTCGATATACTGCTTGAGATTGTCGGCACGGGCGTCGAAGGTCGCCTGGCAAGTGGCGAGACGGGCATTGAAGGAGCGCAGCTTGCGCACCGCGTCACGATAGTAGCTTGGCGTCGGCGTCTTGGGGCCAAACGGGTTCAGACCGAAATACCAGGTGTATTCGTCGAATTGCAGATTGCCGCGCGCGTCCTGCAGGTCGGCGTCGATCTGCGAGGTGGTGCGCACCCGGCCGAGATTGTCGGCAAGCTCGGTCGCGGTGCGCCGCACCGCCTGGTTGATGCCGCGCTGGAAGGAGGCCTTGTTGTCCATCCAGGGCGTGTGGTCCCAGTCGATGCCGAACAGACCGAGCTTGTAGAGGATCATCGAGGAGATCCAGGCGTTCTGGTTGACGTTGAAATCCGTCAGATCGGCCGCCACCTGGGCGATCGCCGAGTTGCCGCAGGTCTTGGCCGTATCGGTGCCGGTGCCGGCCGAAACCTGCTCGCCGGCCGACACATTGCGCTTCTCGAAGGTGTAGGTGTCGGGATAGTTCGGGTTGAAATTGTTCCACCACTGCGTGGCGTAGAAGAAGTTGGCGTAGAGGCCGATCAGCACCAGAACGGCAAGACCGACCACAGCCTTGAGGATCCAGCCGCGCTGGCCATACCAGCGGCCAACCCACATGAACGGCCACAGGATGGCGCCGATGATGAAGCCGATGCCGCGGCCGATCCATTGGAAGATCCGGGTGAAGAAGTTCACGATCGGGTCTAGCATGGCTGTCGTCACCCCTCAGTATGATGCCAAAATGTTGCAGATTTTTCGGATAACATCACGCGCCAAAACAATAAGTTAGAACGGAATGACGATTCATTTCGTTCTAGTCCGTCAAGCCGTAAAGGCGCGTGCGGAACGCAGCCTTGTCCTTCAAATATGTGGTTTTCAGAACGTCCACAACATGCGCGCGCCAGGCGTCGCTAAAGCCATCATAATCCTTGTAGAAGCCCGGCTTGTTGAAGACGTAGCGCGAAACGAAGTCCTGCGGCACGAAATCCGAGATCAGCTGATTGGCCAGCCAGGCGTCGGGATGATCGGGCTTGGCGCGGACCACCAGAAAGCGCTGGCGTGGCGGCACATCCTCGATCTTGAGATGGCCGAACTGGGCGATCTCGCGCTTGGCGGCGTTGAGGAAGGGAAAGTTTCCGTCCTGGGCGATCAGGTCGGCATGGCCGTGGATCCAGGTCTGCAGCCAGACCTTGTCGACATCGGTCAAATTGCGGTTGGGCTCGGCCTCTCGGATCAGCGCGCGCACGACCATTTCGGCGCGATGTTCGAGATAGCCGGAAGTCTCGATCCATGAAGCGCGCGGCAGGTCGAGGCGCCCGGTGGCGGCGAGGAAGCGGAACACCTTGTCGGCGTCGTTGATCGACAGATAGCTCACTTGCCAGGGGCGTGAGCGGCGGAAGCCGGGAGCCGCGGGATCGCTGATCACCGTCGTCATGTCGGGGTCGACAAACACGTAGAGCCCGCCGAAATGGCTGGTCCAGTAGGCGTTGTGGCGGAAGATCACCTGGTCGGGCACCAGCGCGTTCTCGCGGATGTCGCCGCAGACCTTGGCGAGGTCGACCATGCGCTCGAGCATTGCATTGTCGCGCCAGGCGTCGGGCTCCTGCTTCAGCCGGTCGACGAGCTTGCCCAGCTCGGCCGCCTTGCCCAGCACGTCCTCGGCCGACAGAACCTTGAATTCGACCTGGTTGATCGACAGCAGGTCCTCGATGTCGTTGACCTTGGGGACCGCATCCTCGATCTCGCCGTAGATCACGTCCTTGATGGTCAGCGCGTCGATGGCGCGCTGGTTCTTCGACATGAACTCGAACATCAGCTGCGAGGTGTTCGAAAAGGCGGTGTGCACGACAGGCAGGTCGATCTGCGACGGCGTCAGGATGATGAAGCGGCGGTTGACTTCATTGGGATCGAGATAGTCGTAGTCGCCGCACTCCTCGGCGATTTCGGGCGAGAAGCCGGTGCGGTCGATCTGGAAGCTCGCAAGCTTGGAGGGTTGAAGACCGAACGCGGCAAGCGCCTTGTTGTAACGCTGGACGAGATGCGGTTCGTCGACGGTGAGCAGCCTGCCGTAGATCAGCTCGTTGTCGCGCAGGAGATCGGGTTTTTTGGCGGCTTTCATCTTTCCTTCTCCCCGTTCACGGGGAGAAGGTGCCCGAAGGGCGGATGAGGGGCGGCGCAGACACTCATCATCCTCGCTCCGGGTTTGCGACCGGCAGAAATTTCGCATCGACACCAATCATCTTGCGATCCAGCCGACCCATCCAGTGCTGCAACAATGGTATCCAGCACGCTCGAAAGGCTGGTCAAAACATCCGAGTGCCAAACTCTCAACACTGACCAACCGTTGCGATTCATCGTTTCATCCCTGTATCGATCCCGAGATCGACCCGCATGTTGGCTCCCGTCGACTTCCACGACCAGGTTGGCTTCACGGCAGGCGAAGTCCGCGAAATAGGGGCCAATCGGTAATTGGCGAACAAACTTGTGCCCATTCAATCGCCGTCCGCGCAGTTCGTGCCACAGTCTTTGCTCGGCATCATTTTCGACCTTCCGCAGCTCACGGGCTCTCGTAACCTTTGGCTCATTTCCACCGCGCATGGCGCTGCCCCTCATCCGCCCTTCGGGCACCTTCTCCCCGTGAACGGGGAGAAGGAAGATCACCACAGCCCCTTCTTCTTCAACTCCTCCATCTCGCGCGCAGCGCGCTCGCGCAGCCGCGCGTCGCGCAGGAGCTTCTCCACCGCCGCGTCGTCGGATTTGTCGGAATAACGGAACTCGGAATCGGCGTAGCGATTGATCTCCTGCATCACCATGTCCATCGAGAACGGCCCGCGCAATTCCTCGATCATCGCTTTCTTGTCGTCGTAGCTCTTGTGCATGAAGGCTTCCGGCTTTTCGAACCAGTCGTCCGGCAGCTCGATGTCCATGGCGCGCATCTTGATGGCGTCGGTGACGTTCTTGATGGCGCGGCCGGTGAAGCGGGGCTCGGCGTCCTTGATCATGTGCAGGTAGGTGCCGACATCGGCCATGGTCTTCGGCGCGCCATTCTCCTTCATGTAGCGCTCATAGACCTTCATCAGTCCGTCTTCCTGGGGCTTCTCATGCTCTACATAGGCCTCGGCAACGGCACGCTGAATCTCCTGCGCGGCGTAGAGCTCGTGCTCGCCCAGCGGGATCTTGTGGTTCTTGCCGGCAAGCAGCACGAAGATGTCGATATAGTCGTCGCGGGTCTGCGGCCCGTCGACCAGCCAGCGCGCGCCGGCGCGCTGGCGCAGCGCATCGTCGACATTTTCCGGATAGTTGGAAAACATGCCGAAGGCGCAGTTGCCGCGCACCACTGTCGAGGCGCCGGCGAAGGCGTCCATCAGCACGCCGGTGATTTCCTGCTGGCCGGCCGATGCGCGGTCGTCGGAGCGGCGCGCCGCCACCTGGTCGATGTCGTCGATGGTGCCGAAGCCGATGGCGCGCGGGTTGAGCACGTTGTTGATGAACTGGCGGCAGTTCTGGCCCGACTTGCCCTGGTAGGACGAGATCTGGTCGACGCCGAAATTCTCGTAGGCGAAGGGATAGCCGGCGACCTGGCAGTAGCCGTTGACGAGGCCGGCGATCATCTGGATCAGCGTCGTCTTGCCGGTGCCGGGCGCGCCGTCGCCGATGAAGGTGAAGAGGAAGCCGCCGAGCTCGACGAAGGGGTTCAGCTCGCGCTCGAAGTCGTAGGCCATCAGCATCTTGGCCAGCCTGACCGACTGGAATTTGGCGATGTGATTGCCGACAACCTCTTCGGGTTTCTTGAAGGTCATCACCAGCGGCTTGGCGCGCTTGCCGGGCGCGACGTCGAAGCCGTCGAGGGTGAAGTCGTCGACATCGATGCGGATATGCGCGTTTTCGAACGGGCCGATGCCGTCGAAGCGACCCTTGCGCGCCAAAAGCCCGTCGATGGCGACGCGGGCAAAGGCGCGCGCCCGCGTCGTCAGGTCGGTATCGTCCTTCGAGCCGGCGATCGCCTTGTCCAAGCCTGCGACAATCGACTTCACCGCGTCCTGCGGCGTATCGAACAGGAAATCGGGCTCGGGGATGTCGTTCGGCGCCTCGCCGTCGCTGTCGATCAGCTGGAAAAGGTAAGAGGCGAGGCTGAAGGCCGAAACATAAGCCGAGGCCGACAGAAGCTTCTTAAACGTCGCCGCCTCGTCGCCTTCGAGCGGCGCGCGGACGTTCTTCGCCTGCAGGCTCTCGAGGTCGGAGCCTTCGGCGAAGACATCCGAAATGGCGAGCGCGATCGCCAGGCCGCGCCGGGCGCGGTAGAGAAGCGTGTGTTGCGGAATGGTCATCAACTGGTCGTCGGGATGGATCGCTCCGACGGTCTTCGAGAGCTCGACCTCGCGGGTGCGGCGCACCGAGCCGACCGAGACGGTCGAGACGAAGCGGCGGTTGGTGCCGGCAAGCGCCGTGCCGGATTCGCGCGACGGATCCTCCAGCACGACGATGCGGGTGATGAAGCTCTGCGCGGTGGTGCGGTGCTTTTCGATGGCGGCTTCCGAAATCGTGGTCAGGCCGGTGTCCATGAAGGATGCTCCGCGGTTTCGACGGTCATACGTCGCTGATGACCTGTCCGTTGGACAGGATGTGGACCTTGTAGCCAGAAAAGATCTTCTGCGCCTCGCCGGCGGCATAGAGCGCCTGGTAGGCCTCGTGCGGGATCAGCGCGTGGTTCTCGTAGCTCGACACGCCCTGGCGCGCGGCTTCGAGATCGTCGGTGTTGATGAAGAATTCCTGCGTCGTCTTCTCGCTGGAAAACAGCCCCCTGCGGCCGGGCTTCTCGCTCTTGGAGAAGACCTCCTGGATGGTCCAGGTCAGCAGCCAGGCGTTCTCCGGCTTGCGCACCTTGGCCAGCACCTCCGCCACCGTCGAATTGTTGTCGGTGATGCCGGCCGAATAGAAGGGGCCGAGCACGACGCGCCGCAACTGCTTGGGATGCAGCGGCTCGAAATCCTTGTCGAGATTGACCGCGATGGTCGCCGGCGACAGCGTGTAGGCCGAATTCTTCTCGGTGAAGTCGTCGAAGCGGTGCGCAAGCTCGGGGTTGAGCAGGCCGTCGACGGGAAGCGGAATATCGACCCTCTCGTTGAGTTTGCCCGTGCTGCCGTCGACCAGCTGGCGCACCATGTTGTCGGAAGAGTCCTCGACCGTCACCATGTAGACCAGCGGCAGGTTGGCGCTGCCGTCGAACGAGGCCCAGTGGACGAGATAATAGGGCCGCATGGTCTTCGGGTTGACCGAGACCTTCGCCGTCTGCGCCAATGTGAACGGGCCGAACGTCGCCTCGCTCTTGACGTCCTCCAGATAGAGCCGCTCGGCCATCGATTTCTGAAGCGCTGCGGGAAACTCCTTGTGGCGCAGGATGAAGTCGGCCATCTCCTCGCGCAGCTCGCCGGCCTGCGGGATGTTGGCCAGACGGGCGTCGGCCTGCTGGCGGTCGTTTTCCAGTTCGAGCAGGTTCTGGAAGACCGGAAAACCGCTGTCGGCGCGCGAAATGCGGAACGTGTCCATGAAGCCGAGCCGGTTGCGCCAGCAGGCAAAGGACTTGTCCAGCCGGGCGATGTATTCGGCGACGATCTTGGCGACGATGCCGTGCCGGTAGAGCGGCGAGCGATCGTCGCGCATGAACACTTCCAGCCCGCTCAGTGCCGCCGTGATGGCGGAAAAATAACGTGCCGCGGCGTCGTTCTCAGGTTTCATGTGGCTGCCGTGGAAATGAAGTCAGCGGCGCCGCCTATTGCTGCACATAGTTGGCGGCATTGTGCTTTTTCATCACGTCGTCGAAGCGGCGCGCGAAGGCGTCGTCGGCGAGCTTCTTGCGGCGCTGGATGTCGGCGCTGGCCACCATGTTCTTTTCATGCATTTCGAGCAGATCGCCGATATGCTTCTGGGAAGCGGCGCCGATGCCGGCCATCGTCTCCTCGGCCGTATTGTCAACCTGGCTGCCCAGCGTGTTGATCTTGTGAGCGACGTCCTGCTGGGCGGCGGTCTTCAGCGAATCTTCCAGCGCCTTGTAGAGGACGATGCGCTGCTCGGTGTCGATAGTCAGCTTGTTGATCAGCGTCGACTGCGCGGCGATCTGGTTGTTGAGCGAATCCACGAAGGTCTGGAACATCGAGGTGTAGCGCTCGAGCGTCTGGCTTTCGGCGAGCAGTTCCTGCTCCTTGGCCTGCTTCTCGTTGTATTCGGTCGCCATCTTCGAGCGCTCGCCCTCGAGCTCGGTGCGCTCCTTCTGGGTGGTGGAGGAGGCGATCTTGTTCTCGATGTCCAGCAGCAAGGGGTTCAATTCCTCGATGCGCTTTTGCACCGCTTCGAGATTGGTCATGGTCGTCTTGCGGCGTTCGATCACCTGCGACAGGCTGGTCTCGGAGGTCTTGTAACGCTGGTCGAGGACCTGTTTCTGCGCCTTCAAGATGCCGACGATGGTATCCGACTTCGCCAGAAGCTCCTGCAAATTGCCGGCCAGCGACATGTTGCGCACGCGATCGGTGCGCATGCGCTGCTTGCGCTGCGCCGAGAAGACGCCGACGAAGTTTTCCCAGCCGGTATAGTTCTTCATGCTCTCGAATTCGGCGCCGAAGACGTTGGTGGCGTCCTCAAGCCCGATGATCAGGTCGGCGATATTGCCCTCCATCACCTTTTGCTGCTGGAGCACATCCTCGATGCGGGCATTCTCGATGTCGAAATTGGCGTCGCCGATCTTCTTGTCGGCCTGAGCAAGCGTGTCGAGCACGGTGCCGGACTGCTCGATCTTGGTGCGCATGTCCTGCACGACCTGCTTGGTCTTGGCAATTTCGGCATCGAAATTCTGCAATGTCGCCATTGGGGCCTCCCGCTTCGGCATCCGTTTCCGTGTCGTGGCGGCGAATATATGTGGGGCTTCAAGGGATTGAAAGAAGGAAGACAAGGAGAGGCGTCAAAACAAAAGAATTGGTTAGGTTCTTGAAAGACAAGGCAAGCATGCGCATAGCGCCCAGTAATGCGCACCGTCGTCGAACAGCTTTAGCCGATATGCGTTAAGTTATTGTTTTTGCAAAAATAGCCAGTGCCGTGAAATGGCGCCGGCAAATCTCTTGTCGCGGATCTCTCCGAAATCAGCGGATCGGCAGTGAGCCGTTTACGGACCATACCGGGTTCGCGGGCGCCGATCAGGGCTTTTGGGGTCGGCCTTGAGACAGCCGATCACATTGGCGATGTCGCCATCGGCGGTCAGGCCGGTAAAGGTCATTCTGTTGCCGGGAACATTCCGGCTCAGCGGCTGACAAAGCCGATGAAGTCGTCGGGTGCTACCCTGCCCATCTCCTCTTCCCAATGGCGGCGGCAGAGCGAAACATAGACATCTTTGCCGATCGCCACCTGCTCGCCCTGTTTGGCCACCTTGCCGTCGGGGCCGAGGCGCACCACCATCGTCGCCTTGCGGCCGCAGCGGCAGATGGTGCGCACCTCGCGCAGGTCGTCGGCGATGGCAAGCAGCGCGCGCGAGCCGGAGAACAAATTACCCTGGAAATCGGTACGCAGCCCGTAGCACATGACAGGAATGCCCAGCCGGTCCGCGATGCGGGCGAGTTGCCAGACCTGCTCCTCCTCGAGGAACTGCGCCTCGTCGACGAAGATACAATGCACCGGAACATGCTGGTGATGCTCGGCGACCCGGGCATAGAGATCGTCGCCGCCGCGGAACATCTCGGCCTCGGATTCGAGACCGATGCGCGACGAGATCAACCCGCTGTCGCCCTTGCGATAGTGGCCGGCGACGAACAGCATCGTCGACATGCCGCGTTCGCGATAGTTGTAGGACGCCTGCAAAAGCATGGTCGTCTTGCCGGCGTTCATCGTGGCGTAGTGGAAGTAAAGTTTGGCCATGGGGCCTTTTAAGCCGACTTGCTGCCACGCGGGGAGAGGGCACCGGCTCCGTCCACCAAAAAGTCCATGTCGCTCAAAAAGCCGTCATGTCGCTTAATGGCCAGCGCGCGCCGTTCATCGTGATGCTGAACCGCTTGAAACAACATCAAAATGGTGTTTGGCTGACGAAACAAGGCGGGCGCAAGAACCGTGACTTCGCTTTGCCTCTGAATTCCAATGGGAGAAAGTTTATGTCGCGTATGAAATCTTTCGTCGCAGGCCTCGGCCTCGCGGCGCTTCTGTCCACGACCGCCGCCTATGCCGGCGATCCGGCGAGCTGCAAGGCGGTCCGCCTGTCCGATGTCGGCTGGACCGACATCCAAGCCACCACGGGCCTGGCCTCGGTGCTGCTCACCGCGCTCGGCTATGAGCCGCAGGTGATCCAGCTCTCGGTGCCGGTGACCTATGCGTCGCTGAAGAACAAGGACCTCGACGTCTTCCTCGGCAACTGGATGCCGTCGATGACCAACGACATCAAGGACTATACCGCCGACGGTTCCGTCGAGACGATCAGCACCAACCTGACCGGCGCCGGCTACGGCATCGTCGTGCCGACCTATGTCGCGGACGCCGGCGTCAAGACGCTGACCGACCTCGGCAAGTTCAAGGACAAGTTCAACGGCAAGATCTACGGTATCGAGGCCGGCAATGACGGCAACCGCATCATCCTCGACATGATCAAGAACCCGAAGGACAATCTGGCCGGGTTCGAGCTTGTCGAGTCCTCCGAGGCTGGCATGCTGACGCAGGCCGAGCAGTCGATGAAGAACAACGAGTGGATCGCCTTCCTCGGCTGGACGCCGCATCCGGTGATGGGCGCTATGAAGATCACATATCTCGAGGGCATGGGCGACAGCGGCTTCGGCGCTGCCACCGTCTACACCAACGTGCGCAAAGGCTACACCACCGAATGCCCGAACGCCGGCAAGTTCATCGCCAACCTGAAGTTCAATCTCGACATGGAAGGGCAGATGATGGACGCGATCCTTAAGGGCGGCGACGCCCAGACGGTGGCGACCGACTGGCTGAAGAAGCATCCGGACGCGATCACGCCCTGGATCGCCGGCGTCACCACCTTCGACGGCGGCGACGCGGCGGCTGCCATCAAGACCGCGCTCGGGAGCTGAGCCGGCTTTGAGTCCGGAATAGCGATCCGGGAAGAGGGCAGCCAGTTAGAAGAGGCTGCCCTTTTTCTTAAAGCGCGGCGCGCTTTAAGCCTCTGTTTTGACGCATGTCGTTTTCCCAAAACCGCTGCACACTTTTGGGTGACATGCGTTAATCTGTGAGAAGATGACCTTACGTCAAGCGCGGCGGAGCCGAGAGGGGAAAGATGGATCCGATTTCGAAATTCCTGACCGACTACAGAATCCCCATCGGCCCATGGGGCAAGGCCTTCTTCGGGTTCCTGACCGACAATTTCGACACCGTCTTTCGGGCGTTTTCAAACGGGCTGAATTTCATCCTCGACGGGGCGGTGGATCTCCTGCTGATGGTGCCACCGGTTCTGCTGGCGCTGGTCATCGCGATCGTCGCCTGGCTGTTGCAGCGTTCGCGACCTCTCGCCATCGGCGTCTTTCTCGGCCTGATCTTCATCATCAACCAGAACCTGTGGAAACAGACGGTGCAGACGCTGGTGCTGGTGGTGGCCGCCGCCGCGATGGCGATGGCGATCGGCGTGCCGCTCGGCATCTGGGCCGCGCACAAGCCGAAGGTCTATCGCATCATGCTGCCGGTGCTCGACCTGATGCAGACGCTGCCGACCTTCGTCTACCTGATCCCGGTGCTGACGCTGTTCGGGCTCGGCAACGCACCCGGACTGATCGTCACCATCATCTTCGTCATTCCGACAGCCGTGCGGCTCACGCATCTCGGCGTGGTTTCGGTGCCCAAGGCAATCATCGAAGCGGGCGAGGCCTTCGGCGCCACCAAGAGCCAGCTGCTGTGGAAGGTGGAGTTGCCATCGGCGCTGCCGACCATCATGGCTGGCCTGACGCAATCGATCATGCTGTCGCTGTCGATGGTGGTGTTCGCCGCCCTCATCGGCGCCGGCGGCCTCGGCACGGAAATCAACCGCGCGCTCGGCTCGCGCCGCATCGATCTCGGGCTTGAGGCGGGCCTCGCCATCGTCGTGCTCGCCATCGTGCTCGACCGCATGACCCGCATCGGCGTTGGAGGCAAGAAATGACCGTCGCGGTTGATTTCAAGAACGTAGACATCGTCTTCGGCGCTGACCAATCAGGTTCGCTGGCGATGATCGACAAGGGCGCCACGCGTGCCGAGATCCTCGAAAAGACCGGCAACGTGCTGGGCTGCGCCGACGCCAGCCTCACCGTGCACGAGGGCGAGATCTCGGTGCTGATGGGCCTTTCCGGCTCCGGCAAGTCGACGCTGCTCAGGGCGGTCAACCGGCTGAACGTCGTGTCGCGCGGCCAGGTGCTGGTCAAGGATGGCGACCGCACCGTCGATGTCGTCACCTGCGACGAAGCGACCCTGCGCCGGCTGCGCCAGAAGCAAGTGGCCATGGTGTTCCAGCAGTTCGGCCTGCTGCCGTGGCGCACGGTCGAGGAAAATGTCGGCTTCGGCCTCGAGCTCGCAGGCGTGCCGGAGGCAGAGCGCAAGGCGCGCGTGCACAAGCAGCTGCAGCTCGTCCACCTCGACCAGTGGTCGAAGAAATACGCGCACGAGCTTTCGGGCGGCATGCAGCAGCGTGTCGGTCTGGCGCGCGCCTTCGCCACCGAGGCGCCGATCCTGTTGATGGACGAGCCGTTCTCGGCATTGGACCCGCTGATCCGCACCAAGCTGCAGGACGAACTCCTGCAGCTCCAGGCCGAGCTGAAGAAGACCATCATCTTCGTCAGCCACGACCTCGAGGAGGCGCTGAAGATCGGCAGCCACATCACGATCATGGAGGGCGGCCGCATCGTGCAGACCGGCGCGCCGGAAGACATCGTTCTGCGGCCCGCCAACGACTATGTGCGCGACTTCATCGCCAATGTTAACCCGCTGTCGGTGCTGACGGCGTGGAACGTGATGCGCGACCGTCGCGACCTGGAGCAGGGCGACGACGGCTGGGTGTGGCTCGACCGGCGCAAGACGACGCGCTTCAAGATCGACGGGCATGGCCTGGTGGCCGCGGCCGAGCGCGACGGCAAGCCAGCGGTGTGGGTATCCTGCGCCGATGTCGAGCGCCAGCCGGAGGAGGGGTCGCAAGTGTTCTGGGCCAATCCCGGCACGTCGTTGAAGACGGTGATGCTGGCCATGCACCGCTCGCAGACCGCACCCGTGGCGCTGTTCGACGAAGGATCGCGCTTCGTCGGGGCCATCGGCATCAGGGACGTGCTGAGCGCGGTGCTCAGGCGGTAGGGGTTCCCGCCTTTTTTGGACAAGCGTGAGGTGTTCCGCTGGCGGGCCCTTCGAGCTTGTTCTAGACTGGCTAACAGCCGGATCACGACGTCAGGCGAAAGGGACGCGAATGATCTTCCGTCAGCTCTTCGATTCCGTTTCGGGCACCTATTCCTATCTGCTGGCCAGCCGCCGGGGCGGCGAGGCGCTGATCATCGATCCCGTGCTGGAGAAGGTCGATCGCTACCTGCAACTGGTCAACGAACTCGACCTCAGGCTGGTCAAGGCGGTCGACACGCATCTTCATGCCGACCACATCACCGGCCTCGGCGCGCTGCGCGACAAGACGCATTGCGTGACGGTGATGGGCGAGCAGACCAAGGCCGACGTGGTGTCGATGCGGCTTGCCGACGGCGACAAGCTTGGCATCGAGGGCCTGGCGCTCGACGTCATCTATACGCCCGGCCACACCGACGATTCCTACAGTTTCATCCTGCCTGACCGTGTCTTCACCGGCGATACGCTGCTCATCCGTGGCACCGGTCGCACCGACTTCCAGAATGGCGATCCGCGCCAGCAGTATGAATCGATCTTCGGCCGCCTGCTCAAGCTGCCCGACGAAACGCTGGTCTTTCCCGCGCATGACTACAAGGGCGAGACGGTGTCGACGATCGGCGAGGAAAAGGCCTTCAACCCGCGCCTGCAGGTGAAGTCGGTCGACGAGTATGTGAACATCATGAACAATCTCAATCTGTCCAACCCGAAGATGATGGATGTCGCGGTGCCGGCGAATATGAGGGTGGGACTGCATCAGGACGATATTGCGAGCCGCGGCTGGGCGGTAACCGCCGAACAGGCGCTGGCGCTGGTCGGGCGGCCCGACGTGGCGTTGATCGACCTGCGCGAGCAGACCGAGCGTGAGCGCCACGGCGTCATCCCCGGCGCGATCCATCTGCCTTATGGACGGCTGCAGGAAAACATCGCCGCCGGCGGCATGCTGCATGAGCTGGCGAAGTCGACGAGCAAGCAGCTTCTGTTCTACTGCGCCTTCGGCGAGCGTTCGGCGATGGCTGTGCAGGCGGCGCAGGACGTCGGCATCGCCAGCGCCCGCCACATTCAGGGCGGCATCGATGCCTGGCGAAAGGCTAGCGGTCCGCTGATCCATTAAAGCGCGTCGCGCTGAAACGGATTCAGGCGACGCGCTTTAAGTCTTTGTTTTGATGCATGTCGTCATCCCAGAACCGCTGCACACTTCTGGGCGACATGCATTGGAGCATTTCACCGTTTCACGGAAACGGCGAAACGTTCTTTGTTTTCCTGACGGAAAACCGTGTCACACTTTTCCTGGCTCCAGAGTGCGTCGTCTTGGGCGACATGTTTCGGAGTCAGTTCAGCCCAATGAGCTTGGCGCCGCTCCGGAACAAAGCCTCGCCGTCGCGATCGAAGCGGAAGGTGGCGATGAAATCGTCGGCGCGGTAATCCGGCAACGTGTTGCGGAGCGCGGCGGCGAAGTTTCCCGCTTCGTCGCGCCGGTCGGCCAGTGCCAGGCAGTGGGCGGCGATCGCCAGGATGATGACATGGGCATTGGGCCTTGCGGCCGCCTTCAGCGCCCATTCCGCAGCTTCGTCGTATTCGCCGAGGCGAGCATGCGCCATGGCGCGAGCGCCCATCATGCCGAACAGCAGCGGGTCGAAGGGGCTCAGATGGCGTGAATGATCGGACGAGCCGATCGCCGACCTGGGATCGCCCGACTGAGAGTGCACGAAGGACAGCGAATAGTGGCCGAGCGCGAAGTTCGGGCTGAGGTCGACCGCCTCTGTCAGTTCAAGCAGGGAGCCTTCCTGCTCGCCGCGTAGCCACAGCGCGCGGCCCATCGCCCAGTGCGCGGCGGGGTTGCGGTCGTCGACCAGAAGGCTGTGGCCGGCGCTTTCGAAGGCCAGTGCCGTCTCACGGTCGCGATCGCCCCAGCGTTGGAAAGCGTTCTGCCAGTGGGTGAAGGACATGCCGGCATAGGCGCGGGCGAAAGTGGGATCGAGCTTCAACGCCTCGCCGAAGAAGTGCTGCGCCAGTTCGTTTTCCTGGCGGGTGAAGCGATACATGTGCCACAGGCCGCGATGATAGGCCTCCCAGGCGTTGAGCGAGTTGGGCGCCTTGAGCAATGCGCGGTTGCGCTCGACCGTCGCGACTTCGGCGGCGATCGAGGAGACGATGCTGTTGCCGATATCCTCGATGACGACGAAGATTTCGTCCGGCTGGTGCTCGAAGGTCTCGACCCAGACGATCCTCGCCGTACGCACCTCGACCAGTTCGACCGAGACGATGACGCGACCAGACAAATTGCGGACCGAACCCGTCGCGACATAGTCGACATTCAGCCTGCGCCCGGCGTCGTCGGGCGCGATGTTCTTCTCCGCCAGGGCAAACACCGAGCCGCGGGCGATGACGAAAAAGTCGCGCAGCTTGGCGAGACGGGTGATGATGTCGTGTGTCAGGCCGTCGGCCAGCCCGCCACGAAAAGCTGCGGCATCCTCGGCGAACGGCATGACCGCCAGCGAAGCCCGGCGCGTCGCGGCCGGCTCGGACTCGATCGCGGCGATCGGCGGCGGGACCGGAAAAGACGGCCCGGATCGGGCGCAGGACATCGCAGCTGCATTCCGGGCTCTAATCTCGTGCCATGCTTCGCGGATCGCCGTGAAATCCAATTCTTCCGAGCGGAACAACTCCGCCGCAGCGGTGAGATGCCGTTCGGCGGCGGCGATCTGACCGCGCCTGGCCAGGTTTTCCAACAACGCGACATGCGCGCGGCCGTCGAAGGGTGCAAGCTCCAGCCAACTGTCCAGATAGGCGCTGGCCTCGTCGGTCTCCGGCGGCAAAAGGCGGATGATATGCTCGATAACGGCGATATGAGATGAGTGAAACCGACGGCGCTGCGCCGTCAGCCAACTGCCGAAATGCGGGCTGCGATCGAGCTCCAGGCCATCGAGAAAATCGCCGGCGAAATGCCGCGACAGCTTTTGCAGGCGCATGAGATCCAGCGTCTCGACGCCTTCGGCCACCGCCGATGCGGCATCCAGCGCATCGACTTGGACATCGTCGAGGCGAAGCGAGACCGTATCGGCGTCGGTTTCGACCCGGCGCCGATCCGGGTCATCAAGCGCGGCACGCAGCTTGCTCAGGCACCAGCGCAACTCGCCGCGCGGGTCGTTGGGCACATCCCAGAGAAGCTCGCAAAGCCGGCCGCGGCCGACAGGGTGGGGCGCCAGGACGAGATAGGCGAGCAGGGCGCGCAGTTTGCGCGACGATGGCAGCGCGACCGCGGCGCCGTCGCGTGCAATCCCGAGCGGGCCGAGCAGCCGGATCGACAGGCCGGCAGCCTGGCTTTTCAGGGCCGATCGAACGGATTCCACGCCGGCTTCCACGCTCGTTCCCACGCTGACCAGTCGTTCCATCTTCTATCACCAAACACGACAGGGCGCATACGGCGGCGAATTTCGTGCCGGATGCAGCCATTGCCGACGCCGGGCCGAATTGCCGGGCCGAATTGCCGGCAAGTCAGACGCTACTAACGCGGCAAGGTGTCGAAACCGCGCCGCCCAAACCGCCGGCCTGTAACCGGTGTGTGAGCGCATCAAGGAGCAAAGCCATGTTGCATCAGTTGAAAATCAGAACGACCACCGGGCGCAGGCGGCTGTTCGACAGCATTCTCGATACGATCGGCGACACGCCTGTGATCCGCATCAACAATCTCGGTCCGGCGCATGCAACGATCTATGTGAAGGCCGAATTCTTCAACCCGGCGGCCTCGGTGAAGGACCGGCTGGCGCTCAACATCATCGAGGAAGGCGAGCGCAGCGGCAAATTGAAGCCCGGCCAGACGGTGGTCGAGGCGACCAGCGGCAACACCGGCATCGGCCTTGCCATGGTCTGCGCGCAGAAAGGTTACCCGCTGGTGGTGACGATGGCCGACAGCTTCTCCGTCGAACGCCGCAAGTTGATGCGCATGCTTGGCGCAAAGGTTGTGCTGACGCCGCGCGCCCAGAAGGGTTTCGGCATGTACAAGAAGGCGGTCGAGCTCGCCGAAGCCAATGGCTGGTTCCTGGCCCGCCAGTTCGAGACCGAGGCCAATGCTGCCATCCACGAGGCGACCACGGGGCGCGAGATCATTAACGATTTCGCCGGTTCAAGGCTTGATTATCTGGTCACCGGATATGGCACGGGCGGCACTGTCGCCGGCGTCGGGCGCGTGCTGCGCCGCGAACGGCCGGAGGTCAAGATCGTGCTCGCCGAGCCTGCCAACGCGCAGCTGATCGGCAGCGGCAAGGCGCAGGAGCGTGGCGTCGGCGGCGCGCCGGCAGCCAGCCACCCGGCTTTCGAGCCGCATCCGATCCAGGGCTGGACGCCGGACTTCATCCCCAATGTGCTGCAGGAGGCAATCGACCAGCGCTATTACGACGAAGTGGTGCCGATCTCCGGTCCGGAAGGCATTAAATGGACCAAGGCGCTGGCGCAGCAGGAAGGCATTTTCACCGGCATCTCCGGCGGCGCCACCTTCGCCGTGGCGCGCCAGATCGCCGGAACCGCTCCGGCCGGATCGGTGATCCTGTGCATGCTGCCCGACACCGGCGAGCGTTACATGTCGACGCCGCTCTTCGATGGCATCGAGACCGAGATGGACGCCGATGAAGCAGCGCTGTCGCGCTCGACGCCGAGCTGCCAGTTCGAGGCCTGACGACGAGGACCGCGACGTCGCCCCGCTTGGCGGCGTCGCCATTTTGCGCGCGGGTCGGTCGCGCGGCGGCGGAGAGACCGGATGGATATCTTTCAGGAAGCAAGGATCACGGACGAAACGCTCGATCCGCCGGATTGGACCGATGCGGAAGCGCTTTCGCACCGGATCGTCCAAGACGCCATCGGCTATCTCAAGGATGTCCGCGAGCGCCCGGTGTGGCGCGAGATGCCGGCCGAGGTGCGGTCATTCTTCACCACATCCTTGCCGCGGTCGCCGGCGCCGCTGGTTGAGGTCTATGACGATGTCGCTCGCAACGTCATGCCTTACCCGATGGGCAACATTCATCCGCGCTTCTGGTCCTGGTACATGGGTTCCAGCAATTTCACCGGCGCGCTCGGCGATTTCCTGGCGGCGATCCAAGGTTCCAACCTCGGCGGCGGCAACCATGCCGCTGGCTTGATGGACAGCCAGGTCGTCAACTGGTGCAAGGAAATGGTCGGTTTTCCGGCCTCGGCAAGCGGCACGCTGGTCAGCGGCGGCTCGATGGCCAACATCATCGGGTTGACGGTGGCGCGCAACGTCAAGGCGGGCGTCGACGTGCGCGAGCGGGGCGTCGGCGCCATCCCGAGGCCGCTGCGCTACTACGCCTCGGACCAGGTGCATTCCTGCCATCGCAAGGCCATGGAGGCGCTCGGTCTCGGCAATCGCGCGCTACGGCGGATCCCGAGCGATGCGGGTCTGCGCATCGACATGGCCGCGCTCAAGGCGGCGGTCGCGGAGGATCGCGCGGCGGGTTTTAGGCCGGCCTGCGTCATCGGCACCGCCGGCACCGTCAACACCGGCGCGATCGACGATCTCCAGGCGCTGGCCGCGTTGGCGGCCGAAGAAGACCTCTGGTTCCATGTCGATGGCTGCATCGGCGCGCTGATCGCGATCGCGCCCGAGAACGGATCGCTCGTCGCCGGCATCGAACGGGCGGATTCAATAGCGCTCGATCCGCACAAATGGCTGCACGCGCCGTTCGAGGCGGGCTGCGCGCTGGTGCGCGATGCGGCGGCTCACCGCACCAGCTTCGCGGTGACGCCGGAATTTCTGGAATCGGCGCCGCGCGGGCTTGCCTCCGGAGAATGGCTGCACGACTACGGACTTCAGACGTCGCGCGGCTTTCGCGCGCTGAAAATCTGGATGGCGCTGAAGGAGCACGGCGTCGAAAAATTCGGCCGGCTGATCGACCAGAACATCGCCCAGGCCCGCTATCTCACCGGGCTGATCGAGGCGGAGCCGGCGCTTGAGCTGATGGCGCCGACCACCATCAACATCGTCAGCTTCCGCCACCGGCTGGATGGCGCGTCGGAGGAAAGCCTCAAGGCGTTCAACACCGAGATCATGCTGAGGCTCCAGGAAGAAGGCATTGCGGCTCTGTCCGATACCACGGTGCAGGGCCGGCACTGCCTGAGGGCGGCAATCGCCAATCACCGCACCCGGCGTGAAGATCTCGACCTGGCGGTCCGCGAGATGCTCCGGCTAGGACGTGAAATCGAGGCTGCGGCACCGGTCTGAAAGGTGTAGGGAACCTGGTTCAGCGCGCCGCCAGCGGCACGCCGGGCAGATAGAGCATGATCGGCCGGATCTCGTAGACGGCGGTGGGATTGACGCGCTTCAAGTCGCGCGCCGCGGCGATCGCTTCGTCCTGGTTCGCGCAGTCGAGAACATAGAGGCCGAGCAACTGCTCCTTGGTCTCGGCGAAGGGGCCGTCGATCACCATGCCGTCACCCGGACCGCGCAGCGTGACGGCTGCCGCGGTCGGGCCCAGCCTGGCCGCCGGCCCGAGCTTGCCCTCGCGGGTCAGCCTGTCGTTGACCTCGAGCAGGTCTTTCATCAGCGCCTTATCCTCCTCGGGCGTCCAGGACTGGACGGTCTCTTCGACGTGGTAGGCAAGGACAGCGTAGAACATGGTCGGTTTTCCTCATGCCGAAATGGGCCGCACTATCACAAGGATGAAGCGGCCGATCCAGTGGGTTCGCCGGCGCGCTTGACCGGCTCCTGACTCAAGCTGCCACGGGCAGGCGCAGTTCCGTCAGCAGGCCGCCACCGGGGTAATTGGAAAGATTGACCTCGCCGCCGGCGCCGCGGGCGATGTTGCGGGCGATGGTGAGGCCGAGGCCGAGGCCGCCGGTCGTGCGGTTGCGCGATTCCTCCAGCCGCACAAAGGAACCGAACACGGCATCCAGCTTCGCTTGCGGGATACCGGGGCCCTCGTCGCGGATCGAAAGCGTGATCATGTCGCCCGATCGCCGCACGCCGAGATGCGCCTTCTTGCCGTAGGTCACCGCGTTCTGGATGAGATTGGTGATGCAACGGCGCAGGGCGACCGGCCGCGCAACGCAAATCAGGCCGCGCGAAGGGGCCGCGTCCTCGTCGAAGGATGCGCCGTCGAAGGAGTCGGCGACCGATTCCACCAGCGACCAGAAATCGATCCGTTCGGCCTTTTCCTCGGTTACCTCGAATTTGGCGAAGTCGATGACCGAGCTGGCGATGCTTTCGATGTCGGCGAGATCGTTCGCAAGCGATTCGCGCGCCGGCGATCTGCGCAGGAGTTCGAGACGCAGGCGCATCCGGGTCAGCGGCGTGCGCAGATCATGGGCAAGCGCCGCGGCCAGATGCTCGCGGTCCTCGACATAATCGCGCAGCCGCCTCTGCATGGCGTTGATCGCCTTTGCCGCGGCGCGGATCTCGCGGCTGCCGGTTTCGGCGATCGGCGGGCTCTTCAAATCATTGCCGATGCGGTTAACCGCCGTCTCCATCATCCGGTAAGGCGCGGTCAGCCGGGCCAGCGACCAGATCGACATGATGATGATCAAGCCGGCGATCAGCGAGTAGAGCGGCAGGCTGTCGAGGCTCAGAATCGGTCCCGCCGGCGTGATCGGCTCGGTGAAATTCAACCACTGTCCATCGGAAAAGCGCAACGATGCGGTCAGCTTGTCGCTCTGCGCAAAATCCGCGGCCAGTACCAGCAGGTCGCGCTCGACCTGGCCGACATCCTTGTTCACCGCCCGGCCGTCCGGGACGTCGGACTCCTGGGTGGCTGGATCGCGCCGGACGCGCGCGTCGGTGATGCCGAACTTCGACAGGCGGCCGACCAGGATATCCTCCAACTCGGCAAGCTGATCGTCGCCGGCGATCGACGAGGTGACGGCGGGCGTGTCCGAAACCGTCAGCGCATAGGTCGAGTTGAACAGACCGGACGCGGTCGCCTTGCGTTCCTCGGGCGTGGCGTCATGCATCAGCTGCACCAGCGAATAGGCACGGTCGTTCAGCCGATAGAGATCGACGACGCTGTTGGCGGCCGCGCGGTCGCGCGCGACGATGTAAAGCGTCGTGACCTGGCTGATCATGAGGCCGGCAATGACGATGAGCAGCACCCAGACAGGCAGGGTCTGCGGCAGGAAGCGTCTCATTCGGACGTCGTCTCGGGCAGGAACTGATAACCGCCGCTGCGCACCGTCAGGATCAGTTTCGGCGTTTTCGGATCGTCTTCCATCTTGCGGCGCAGCCGACTCACCAGGATGTCGACGCTGCGGTCGAAGCTGTAGCCGGTGTCGCCGCCGGACAGCTCGATCAACTGCTCGCGGGTAAGCACGCGCTGCGCGCTTTTGACGAAGGTCTGCAGCAGGTTGAACTCCGCCATCGTCAGTTCCACCCGTACATCGTCGGGCGCCGTCAGGCGGCGGCGTGCGCAATCCATGGTCCAGCCGGCAAAGCGGTAGACCTCCCTGGCGGCCGGACGACGCGGCTCGGCGCCGCCGTTGCGCCTCAGCACGGCGCGGATGCGGGCCAGAAGCTCGCGCGGATCGAATGGCTTGGGCACATAGTCGTCGGCGCCCATTTCGAGGCCCACCACGCGGTCGGTCGTTTCGGTGACCGCCGTCAGCATGATGATCGGCGTGGCGTAGTTGGCGCGGATCTCGCGGCAAAGCTCAAGTCCGCTTTTGCCGGGAAGCATCACGTCGAGAACGATCAGGTCCACCGGTGTGCGGCGCAGGATCGCTTCCATCTCGATGCCGTCGCCAGCCGCCGTCGTGCGCAGGCCGCGCTTCTGGAAGAACTCCTGCAGCAGGTCGCGTATGCCCTTGTCGTCGTCGACGATCAGTATGTGTGCATCGGATTTCACTGGAACCCTGTCATTTGTTGGCCAAGGCGATCCCTTCGCCGACCAACCCACACGATAGAATTCGGGCCACATCTTGGCCAGTGGCCGCAATAGCCAAGCCCGCCGGACTCCCCAGAAACAGTCACCAGAAACAATCCAGAAACAAAATTCTACAGTCCGGAAAAACTAGTGAAAAATTTCAAGGCCATAACCGGTGTCGTGGCGGTCAGGTGATGGCTGCGACGCAAGTTGCCGGAGTAACGGACAAGACCGATGCAGAGGTTCTGGATCAGCGTGATGGGTGCTTTGCTCAGCATGTCTCTCATCACAGCGGCGGTCGGCGCCTCAACCGCAAAGGTCGTCCCGCTCACCCGCACCGAGCGCTGCACCAATCTCAGCCGTCAAGTTGACGAAGCCCTCGAAACCCATGCCGCGGCAACGCAGGTCACCGCGGCGAAAGCACTGCAAAGAAGGGGAAACCGGTTCTGCGCCAACAAGAAGCAGGCGCAGGGCATCCGGATGCTCGCAAACGCTTTGAAGCTGCTTGGAGTGGCACCGGTCGACCCAGACCAGTGACTCTCGACTCTCCGACCCGCATAAAAGGAAGCAAAGCCATGAAAAAGTCCCTCCTCTCCGCTCTCGGCCTCGGTGTTGCCCTGGCCTTCTCGATGCCGGCTCTCGGCAACGCCGCGGCCACGACGACCGCTGCCCCGGCTGCTTCGACGACGACGACCACGACCGCTCCGGCGACCGACGCCACCGCCAAGCCTGCTATGAAGAAGGTAGCGGCCAAGAAGACCTGCAAGCCGACCGCGACGCACAAGTGCCCGGCTGCGAAGAAGAAGGCGCCGGCGGCGAAGCCCGCTGCTGCAAAGCCGGCTGCCAAGAAGCCCTGATCGACGTTAGACGAAAGCCGCTCCGGCTCCGGCCGGGGCGGCTTACTGGCGGCTGGAGCCCGAAACCGGCAGGGTCTCTCGCCGTACCCGGTCCAATCCTCAACGCGATCGCCCTTAACCCGATTGCAATGCCGGTGCTGTAGGACAATCCGCATGAAAAAGCGGTTTTCGTCCCTGATGCGCACGCTGACCCTTGGCGGCCTGATTGCCACCGCGGCGGCCCGATCGTTGATCATCTTTGCCGCAAGCCCGGTGCCGGACCCCGCAAGCGGCAGGACCGAGCCCGAGCTCTTCGCGCCGGCGATCTCGTCGAGCTTCGACTATATCACCCCGGCACAGTCCTGGATCCTGATCGTGCTGACCGGCATAACGCTGATCGGCCTGGCTGGCTGGATATTCTTTGCCTTCACGGAACGCGGCTCGGACATGGATGGCGGCGCCGGCTCGGGAAGATCCGGCACCGCCATGCGCCGCCCGCTCGGGCGCCAAGGCCGTTGACCGGCAGGCCGCGCTTCCCCAAATAAGATCGATCGTCCTTGTCAGTCGTTGTCGGCGCGCAATTGGACGTGTGATTTCCCGCGTGACAAAGGTGAGAGCGAGAGCCCTTCCCAGAGCGGTTCACCTTTCGCGGAAACGCCAAACCGCTCTATCGTCTTGTTTGGTTTGGCGCAATTCCGGACGGAAGGCTGCGGCGAAGGCGCCGAGCATAACCGTTTCACACTTTCCTGGAATTGATCTAGCTGGTGGATCCGATGCCCGAAACCGTCATCAAACCTCGTGTCAAGACACAGCCGAAGACAGAGCGGCCGAAGCTATACAAGGTTATCCTCATCAACGACGATTTCACGCCGCGCGAGTTCGTGGTGACGGTGCTCAAGGGTGAGTTCAAGCTCAGCGAGGATCAGGCGCACCGCGTCATGATCACGGCGCATACGCGCGGCGTATGCGTCGTCGCGGTGTTTACGCGCGACGTCGCCGAGACCAAGGCAACGCGCGCGACCGACGCCGGCAAGGCCAAGGGCTATCCGCTGCTGTTCACCACCGAGCCGGAGGAGTAGGGGGATCTTTTCCCTCGCCCCGTTTACGGGGAGAGGGAAGCGAGGCCGGCTTGCCGGCCGAGCAGGGTGAGGGGTAAGGCAAGCGCCGTATTCTGACTGGTGGGCGCCGCCCCTCATCCGCCCTTCGGGCACCTTCTCCCCGTGGAACGGGGAGAAGGAAAAGGATTACCGCCCCTCGCGATACCACATCGAGCCGATGGCGAGCAGCAGCAGGCCGAGACCGAGGAAGCCGCCGAACAGCGGCACGCGCGACACGGCCTTGAGCGCGCTGTCGTCGGTTGTGCGCAGGCCAATCCAATCGTCGCCCGCCGCGGCGGCCGACGAGCGGACCGGCACGATCGACGGCAAGGCAACACCGCCGGCGAGATTGCCGAGCATGGATGAAGGAGCCAGCCGGCGCACGCTGCCGCCGGTCGCCTCCGCCGGCGGCTTCAGCCTGTCCTCGGTTGAAACGACGTCCGAGAATTCCGGCGCGTTGATCGGGCCGACATGGGCAAGCGCGGTAAGGTCGCCATTGCCGATCTGGTACAGGCCGATCTCACTGGTCCGCAGGCTGCCGGTGAAAATACCGGGCTCGGATTTTTCGAGCTTCACCGTCACCGCCTTGCCCGTCGGCGTGATCACCTGGGCAGGACCCGGATCGTCGCTCATCGTCTGGCGGCGGATTTCAAGCATCATGCCGCGGCCGTCGGCTGTCAGCCTTTCCTCTTCCAGTTCAGGTTCCTTCATCAGCCAATGGGCGATGCGGCGATAAAGCTGGACATGCGGCCCGCCGCCTTCGAAGCCGCGCGCCCACAGCCAGCCCTGGTCGGAAAGCAGCATGCCGACACGACCTTCGCCCTTGCGGTCGAGCAGGAGCAGCGGCCGGTCGTCGGCGCCCTTCATCACCACCTCGCCTTCCGGATTCTTGACGCCGATGGTGCGGAACCAGCGGCTCCAATGCGGCGGCTCGCTCGCCGAGCCGTCCAGCCCGCGCGTCACCGGATGACGCTGGCCGAGATCCGTCAGGCGCGGATAAAAGGCCTTGTCCAGCACTTCGCCGGTCGGCATTGCCGGCAGCGCGGCGTTGAGCGGCGTGCGGGCAATAGAGTTTTCACCGGCATATTCGGGGCCGGCGGCGATCAGCAGCGCGCCGCCCTTTTCGACATATTCGGAGATGTAGTCGTAATAGAGGATCGGCAGCACGTCGCGGTGCTGGTAACGGTCGAAGATGATCAGGTCGAAATCCTTGATCTTCTCGACAAACAGCTCGCGCGTCGGGAAAGCGATCAGCGACAATTCGTTGATCGGCGTGCCGTCCTGCTTTTCCGGCGGCCGCAGAATGGTGAAATGGACGAGGTCGACCGACGCGTCCGACTTCAACAGGTTGCGCCATGTGCGCTCGCCGCCATGCGGTTCGCCGGAAACCAGCAGCACGCGCAGGTTCTCGCGGATGCCGTCGACCAACGCTATCGCGCGGTTGTTGGCGTCGGTCAGTTCACCCGGCTCACGATCGATCCCGAGCTGGACGATGTTGCGGCCGGCATTGGGGATGGTGACCGAGAGCTTCATCGGCTGGCCGACGGTCGCATGCTCGACCGAGACCTGCTCGCCATTGACCGAGACCCGCACGTCCACGGGCGCGCCAGCGCCTTCCGTCGAAATGACACGGTAGGTCATGTCGAGCGGCTTGCCGACAAGGCCGAAGCGCGGCGCGTTCTCGAAGCGGATGCGGCGGTCCTTCTCATGCTCGCTGCCGGTGATCAGCGCATGCAGCGGCGCGTTGAACTCCGGCGCGCCGGCCGGCGCGTCGTGCACCTCGCCGTCGGTGATCATGATGGCGCCGCCGATGCGCGAGGGCGGCACATCGCGGAAGGCGCCTTCCAGCGCGCTGAAAAGCCTGGTCTCGGTGCGCTCGTCGGCGGCTTCGGACTTGCCGGCCTCGACGACGCGGACATCGAATTGCTTGAAGCGGGCAAGACGCTGCTGCAACCCGGAGAGCGCCTCGTCGGTCTGCTTCACGCGGTCACCGATATCCTGGCTCTGGCTGCGGTCGACGATGAGGGCGACGACGCTCTTCAGCGCCTCGCGCTCTTCGGCGAGGAACACCGGGTTGAGCAATGCCGCGGCAAGCGCGAGCAGCGCGATGAGGCGCAGCGCCGAGCCGCGCTGGCCGAACCACAGGCCGACCAGCGCAAGCAAAAGCAACGGCACGAAGAGCAAGCCAAAGAGCGGCCAGGAGACGAGCGGTTCGAAGGAGATCGACCAGTTCATGACCTACTGCCCCAGCCGTTCGAGGAGCACCGGCACGTGCACCTGGTCGGATTTGTAGTTGCCGGTCAGCATGTACATCATGATGTTGACGCCGGCACGCAGAGCATAGACCCGCTGCATCGGGTCCGGCGGCACGGTCGGCAGCATCGGATCGCCGTTCTCGTCGATCGCCCAGGCGCCGGCGAAGTCATTGGCGGTAATCATGATCGGCGAGACCCCGTCTCCGGTGCGCACGGGGCGGTTCTCGGTGTTGCTGGCATCGAGCGAGGCCTCGACCCAGAGTGGGCTGCCGTTGAAGCGGCCGGGAAACTCCGGAAGGATGAAGAAGGATTTGGTCAGCACGTGGTCCGATGGCACCGGCTCCAGGGGAGGCACGTTGAGATTGGCCAGGATGTCGCGCAGCCGCTCGGTGGCCGGACTTGCCGAGCCAGCGCCGATGCCGTTCGAAAACTGGTCGCGCGTGTCGAACAGGACCGTGCCGCCCTGCTGCATATAGGCGTCGATGCGCGCGATCGCCGCCTGGCTGGGCATAGGCGCCGTTGCATCGACCGGCCAATAGATCAGCGGAAAGAAGGACAATTCATCCTTGGCAATGTCGACGCCGGCCGGCGGGCCGGGCTCGAGCGCGGTCTTCTCGATCAGGAAACGCGTGAGGCCTTCAAGGCCGGCGCGGCTGATCGAATCGACACCGGGTTCGCCGGTGATCACATAGGCGATGCGGGTTTTCGTAATGTCTTCGATCGCCTGGGCGTCGCCGGGCTTCGAATCGTCGGCGCGGGCAAGATCGGCGTGGCCGAAGAGGCCGCCCAGCACGACCAGAACGGCGGCGGCGGTCGCCACGGGTACGCGACGCGGCCGGCGCGTCAGCAGGCCGCCCATCCAGAACACGGCCACGGTGTCGAGCACCATCAACAGGAGCGCGACGGCGACCAACGGCCCTTTGAGGTTCTCCGATTCATCGAAGGCGTAGGCGATGTTGGTCACCGGCAGCGAGACCTGCGGGCGGGCAAGCGGTGTGAACGTGCTCGAGGCGTTGAGCAAATTATGGGCGAAGACGCCGGTCTCCGAGCCATAAAGGCCGGGCGGGTTTTCCAGCGTCACCGGCAGCGGCCCGGCGCCGGGCACCAGTGGTCGCGCATCGGGCGAGGGCGGCGTCAGCATGCCGTCGGCAGCGATCATGCGGTAGGGCGGGATCGACGCGGCCTTGGCTTCGGCATTGGCGACGGCCGCGCCCTGGTTGCGCGACAGCTGCACGACCCGCCTCAGCATCTCGACGAAGCTGCCGGAGATCGGCAGGTTCGACCAGGTCGCCTCCGGCGTGACATGGAAGAGCACCAGCGTGCCCTTGTCCTTCTTCATGCCCGTCACCAACGGCGTGCCGTCGGCAAGCGTGGCCCAGGTGCGTTCGACGATGTCGGGCGTCGGCTCGGCCAGAACCTGCCGGCTCACCGTCACCTCGGAGGGCGGCGAAAGATCGGCGAAAGGACCGTTCTTCGGGAATTCGGTGACCGCCTGCGGTGTCGTCCACGACAGCGCGCCGCCCAGCGCGCGCTCGCCGCTGCGCAACCGGACCGGAAGGAGGTCATCGTCGTTGCCGGCCGCGGCAAGGCGCGGGCCGGCAAAACGCACCAGCGTGCCGCCCTTGTCGACCCAGTCGACCAGCCGCTGCTTGACCTGCTCCGGGATGGTGCCGACATCGGCCATGATGATCATTGCCGGCTTCTGGTCGAGAAGCTGCGGAATGGCGTCGGCGAGGTCGGCGCTCGACGGCTCGACCAGATCGGCGAAGGGCTGCAGGGCGCGGCGGATATAGTAGAGCGGCGACAGAAGCGGTTGCGCCTGGTCGGCCTCGCTCTGCGACAGAAGGCCGACGCGCCGCCGTTTCGAGCTCTCGTCCAACACGCGCACGGCGCCTGCCTGATGCTCGCCGTCGAGCGCGATTGAGGCGAAATCGTTGCGCAACTCGAACGGGACCGCCATCGTGGCCGTGGCGGTGGCTTCGCCCGGCGCGAAGGTCAGCGTCGCATCGGCAATACGGCGGCCCTTGTCGTCGAAGGCACCCGCCGTTACCTGTGCCGGCGCGGGATCGCCCGGCGCGCGGATGGCGGTCAGCGCGAAGCCGTCGACCTGGTTGTCGGCGCCAGTCAGGCCGGTCAGCGAAGTCCGGCCGGAAGCGGCCCAGACCAGCCGCGCGGCGTTCTTCTCGAGCAGCGTCTTGAAAGCGGCTTCGTCGCCTTTGGCGGCAAGCCCGTCGGCCAGCACGGCAACGCTGGCGCCAGGCAGGCGTTCCAGCGCGGCGGCGACGCGGGCGTAGACGGCCGGGCGGTCGGGGGGAATCGGTCGCGGCTTGGCGGCGCGCAGATGGTCGAGCGCGGCGGAGGCGTCGAACGGGCCGATCTCGGCATTGGGCTTCTCGGCGGTGAAGGCGATGACGACCGGCACGCCGTTCGAGCCGGCATCGGCGACCAGCCGCTCGGCGGTGGCGACGCGCTTCCTCCAGTCGGCGGCACTCGCCCAGCCATTGTCGATGACCAGCGCCAGGGCAGCGCCTTGCGCCGGCAGTTTTTCGCGCGGATTGACGACCGGCTCAGCCAGCGCCATCACCACGAGCGCGGCCATCAGCAATCGAAGCAGCGTCAGCCACCATGGGCTTTGCTGCGGGGTTTCCTCGCGCCTCAGCACCCGGGCGAGGATTTTCAGCGGCGGAAAAACTTCCATCTGTGGTTTTGGCGGGGTGAACCTCAAGAGCCACCAGATCACCGGTAGCGCCAGAAGGCCCCACAGCACCATGGGCGCCCCGAAGGAAAGCGGCAGCCAGCTCATGCAACTGCCTTTCCAGGATTGATGCCATCGGCGGTCATCGCCATGTGGACGCGCACCAGCGCCTCGGAAGCGAGGCGGTCGGTGTGGTTGACAGTGAAACTCCAGCCGAGGCGTTTGCACCAGGCGGCCAGTTCCTCACGGCGAGCCTTGTAGAGCAAGCGGTATTCCTCGGCCAGCATCTCGGCGCGGCCGGCGGTCAGCTTGTCGCCGGTCTCGGGATCGGCGAACTCGGTGCGGCCGGCATAAGGGAAGCTTTCCTCGGCCGGGTCGGCGACCTCGATCAGATGCGCGCGCACGCCATGGCGGGCGAGCACGTCGAGCCAGGCCATGGTCTCCTCGACCGGATCGAGGAAATCGCTGACCAAGACGATGTCGCAGAAGCGGCGGATGGCCGACAGATCGGGCTTGGCGGGCAGCGCGCCGGCATGGCTGAGCTGCGCGGCGATACGCTCGGCACCGTTGCGGGCGGTGAACGGGTCGGTGAGGCCGGGCCAGGCGATGCGCTCGCCGCTGCGCGACAGGAGTTCGGCCAAGGCAAGCGCCAGCACCAGCGCGCGCGATTCCTTGGAAACGGCGGCAGCGGTCGATTTGTAGAGCATGGAAGGCGATGGGTCGGCCCAGAGCCAGACGGTGTGGGCAGCTTCCCATTCGCGGTCGCGCACGTAGGTATGGTCGTCCCTGGCCGAGCGGCGCCAGTCGATGCGCGAGGAATCGCCTTCGACATAGGGCCGGAACTGCCAGAAATTCTCGCCGATGCCGCGCTTGCGGCGACCGTGCCAGCCGGCGATCACCGTGTTGACGATGCGGCGCGCCTCGACCAGCAGGTCCGGCACCAATGAAGCCCGCAACCGGCCGCGGGCGAGCGCGTCACGCGTCGCAACCGGTGCCTGGACCTCGCCTATTCGACCCATCAGATGCCTTTTGCCAGTTTCGCCACCACGTCGCGCACCGAAGTGCCTTCAGCGCGCGCGGCGAAAGTCAGCGCCATGCGATGCTGCAGCACCGGCTCGGCCAAGGCGCGAACGTCGTCGACCGAGGGCGCCAGCCTGCCATCATATAGGGCGCGTGCGCGGGTGCACAGGGTCAGCGCCTGGCTGGCGCGGGGGCCAGGGCCCCAGGCGACGTGCTTGTCGGTCTCGGCATTGCCCTGGCCAGGACGGGCCGAACGCACCAGCGCGAGGATCGCCTCGACGACGCTTTCAGGCACCGGCATGCGGCGGATCAGCGTCTGGATTTCCCGCAGTCTGGCCGGCTGCAGCACGTTGTCGGCCTTGGCCTCGTCGACGCCGGTCGTTTCGAGCAAGATGCGGCGCTCCGCCTCGATCTCCGGATAGAGGATGTCGACCTGCATCAGGAAGCGGTCGAGCTGGGCTTCAGGCAGCGGATAGGTGCCTTCCTGCTCCAGCGGGTTCTGCGTCGCCAGCACGTGGAAGGGCGAGGGCAGGTCGTGGCGGACGCCGGCGATGGTGACGTGATATTCCTGCATCGCCTGCAGCAGCGCCGATTGCGTGCGCGGCGAGGCGCGGTTGATCTCGTCGGCCATCAGCAATTGTGTGAAGATCGGCCCGGAAATGAAGCGGAAGGAGCGCTTTCCGAACTCGTCCTGCTCCATCACTTCGGAGCCGAGGATGTCCGACGGCATCAGGTCGGGCGTGAACTGGACGCGACGCGAATCGAGGCCGAGCACGATGCCCAGCGTTTCGACCAGCTTTGTCTTGGCAAGGCCCGGCACGCCGACCAGCAGCGCATGGCCGCCCGCAAGCAGCGCCACCAGCGTGCGCTCGACGACAGCCTCCTGGCCGAAAATCACCCGGCCGACCGCGTCGCGGACCCTGGAGATGTCGGCCAGCGCCTTCTCGGCCTCCTCGATCATCGCTTTTTCGCTGATCGGGCTTTCCTTGATCATCACGCTCATGCCGTTCGATCCTTGTGGCTGGAGACACCGGCCTGCATTCTCAATGGTGCAGAATGCCGCGATTCGGCCCCGCCCGGCGCCTGCATTCGAACTTAAATCACAGACTTGGGCGGACAAGGCTGACAATCGGGACAACAGTGACTATTTCGTGACCATGGCCGAACGCAGCGAACATCGTGAACAAAGCCTGGGTGAACAAAGCCTGGGCGGACAGAGCCTGACGGGCGCCACCGAGGCGCGCGGGCTGGAGGCGCTGATCTCGCGGGCGGCGCGGGCCGGCAAAGGGCCGGCGCCGGTCGAGCGCTGGAACCCGGATTTCTGCGGCGATCTCGATATGGAGATCAAGGCCGACGGCACCTGGTTCTATCTCGGCACGCCGATCGGCCGCATGCCGCTGGTGCAGCTCTTTTCCAGCGTGCTTCGCAAGGATGCGGACGGCAAGACCTATCTCGTGACGCCGGTCGAGCGCGTCGGCATCCGCGTCGTCGACGCGCCTTTTATCGCCGTTGAAATGAACGTGTCGGGGGCGGGCGACGACCAGGTCATCACCTTCCGCACCAATGTCGGCGACGTCGTCGCGGCCGGCCCCGGCCATCCGCTGCGGTTCGTCGACGAGGACGAGACCGGCGGACTGAAACCCTATGTGATGGTGCGCGGACGGCTGGAGGCGCTGGTGGCGCGGCCGGTGATGTATGAGCTGGTCGAGCATGGCGAGGAGATCGACATCGACGGCAAGGCGATGTTCGCCGTCCGCTCGGGCGGCGAGGTCTATCCGATCATGCCGGCAGCGAAGCTGAAACGGCTGAGCGCGTGATGGACCAAGTGACGCCGACGCCTTTTTCGATCGCCGATTTTCGCGCTCGCGTCGCGGCGCAGGCCGCCACCGTGCCCGGCGACGATTTCGGCGACCATCGCTTCAATCCTGGCCATCCGAGGCTCAAACAGGTCAAGCCGCTGCGCGACGCGGCGGTGCTGATCCCGGTGGTCGACCGTGCCGAGGGCGCCACGGTGCTGCTCACCAAGCGCGCCGAGAAGCTGCGCAGCCATTCCGGCCAGGTGGCTTTTCCAGGCGGCACCATCGATCCGACCGATCCAGGCCCGGAGGCGACCGCGCTGCGGGAGACCTTCGAGGAGATCGGCCTCGAACGGGACTTCATCGAGATCATCGGCCGCATGCCGGATTATGTTTCGGGAAGTGGCTACCGCATCGTGCCGGTGCTTTCGGTGGTGCGGCCGGGCTTTTCGCTGACGCTCAATGCCGACGAGGTCGACGCCGCTTTCGAGGTGCCCTTGAGCTTCCTGATGGAGCCGGCCAACCACGCGCGCGACAGCCGCATGTGGAACGATCTCGAATGGTTCTTCTACGATATGCCCTATCGCGGCCAGCGCATCTGGGGCGTCACCGCCGGCATCATCCGCACGCTCTATGAAAGGCTCTATGCGTGAGCACTGAGGTGTCTCTCTCGGGCAGGGCCGATTGGCTGGGCGACAAGCACCTGCAGCGATTGCTTGCCGCGCTGAAGCAGGGCGACGAGGAAGCGCGCGTCGCCGGTGGCGCTGTGCGCAACACGCTTTTCGGCCAACCGGTGGCCGACATCGATATCGCCGCGACGACGCTGCCGAAAGAGACCATCCGACGCGCAGAGGCGGCCGGCTTCAAGACGGTTCCGACTGGCATCGAGCACGGCACCATCACGGTGATCGCAGGCGGCAAGCCCTATGAGGTGACGACGCTGCGGGCCGATATCGAGACCGACGGGCGGCGGGCAAAAGTGATTTTTGGCCGCGACTGGAAAGCGGACGCCGAGCGGCGCGACTTCACCATCAACGCGCTCTATGCCGAAGCCGACGGCACCGTCGTCGATCTCGTCGGCGGCATCGCCGATATCGAGGCGCGGCGGCTGCGCTTCATCGGCGACGCGGAAGCGCGCATTCGCGAGGATTATCTGCGCATCCTGCGCTTTTTCCGCTTCTTTGCCTGGTATGGCGACGGACGGCCGGACGCGGAAGGGCTGAAGGCCTGCGCCAGGCTGAAGGAAGGACTTACCCAGCTTTCGGCCGAACGCGTCTGGTCGGAGCTCAAGAAGCTGCTTTCGGCAGCCGATCCGTCGCGCGCCCTTTTGTGGATGCGGCAGGCCGGCGTGCTCACGGCGGTCCTGCCGGAGAGCGAAAAATGGGGCATCGATGCCGTCCACGGGCTGGTCAGGGCCGAGAAGGATCTGGGTTGGACAACCGATGCGATGCTCCGGTTGGAGGCGATGGTGCCGCCGGACGCCATGCGCATGAAGACGCTTGCCGAGCGGCTGAGGTTTTCCAACGAGGAGGCCGATCGTCTGCGGCACTGGGCGCTGACCATTGCCCCGGATCCGAAGGTGACCGAGACCGAACTCGCCAAAAAGCTCTACTTCGGCGGTCGCGGCGGCTATCTCGATCGCATTCGGCTGGCCCTCGCCGCTGCGCGGACGCGCGCCGTCGAGGACAATGAGGCGATGATGGAAGCCGGTGGCTTTTCACGCCTGCTCAATTTCACGCTGAAATGGGAAAAGCCGGTATTTCCGATCAAGGGCGCCGACCTGACCGGGCTTGGAGCGTCTGCGGGGCCGAAGCTCGGCGCGACGCTGAAGAACCTTGAAAAGGAATGGGTTGAATCGGGCTTCACACTGGGACGCGGCGCGCTGATGGAACGCGCCGCGCAGGCCCTGGGGGATTAGACGGTCGGAGCGACCGACGCCCCCTCAATGTATCGCCACTGGAGCCAGCGCGCGCGAAAGGCTTGCCTCGCCCTTGCCGTAGACGGACGGGTCGTAGTTGGCCAGCGTGTCGGTGCGGGCGGTGTTGAGCAGGTCGTTGGTGATCTGAACCGGCGTCGCTTTCGTGAACTTGCTGCCGATAATCGCAGCGTAGCCCGAGATGATCGGCGCCGCGAACGAAGTTCCGTAAAGACCGGTTTTGTCGCCTTCGACGCCGACCACCAGGAAGTGGCTTTGCACCAGCGCGTTGGAGCCGGCGTAGTCGGAATACCAGGCGAGCTGGGCTTTGTTGGTTGTCGTGCCGTTTGTCGACAGCGCGCCGACGAAAATCGCCGTCGATTTGCCGATCAAAGCGAGGTCGAGATAGTCCTGCTGGCCGCCCGTGACCCCACCGACGGCGACCGCATCGTTGCCCGCCGCCTTCGAGACGACGGCCGATCCCCTGGTTGCATAAGAGATGATGGACGCCTCTTCAGGGGCCCACCCGATCTGGTCCACGCCGTAGCCCGCGGTGGTGTACATGCCGTAGCTGAGGTTGAGCACGTTGCGACCAGCGGCCAGCGGGACGGCCGAACCCGTCGAGAAATCCTTGGAGCGGATCGTGGCCGCTGGAGCGATCATGCCTGCTTCCTCGCGCGTCCATTCACCGTGCCGTTGCGTCTGCACGCCGATGCCGAGATTGCCGGAGAAACGCGATGAGCTGCTGAAATCGTCGACCATGGTGATGGTGACGCCCTTGCCCTTGTAGCCGGCTGCCCATGCGGCGCCGACGTCTGGGCTCATCCAGTTCTGTACGGCTTGCGTCGTCCGCGCGACCGGGATTTTTGCGCTCACGCAGATGGACTGGACGCCGTGGCACAGCACGGCCGTCTCGTCCGCGTCGGGGACTTCCTGCGCCGATGCCATGGAAGCCGGCAGGAGGACCAGAGCCGCGGCAATGCCGAACTTCCTGAAATTACGAGACATGATCTTACTCCCAGTCGAACAAGAAGGCGGATGATTCACGAAACAAGGCAGCCGCAGGGCTTCTCATCCGCGGCCTTCCGGCGATCAGAACGTAACACGGTAGTTGAGCCATAGATGCAGCCTCTCGGGTGTAGCGTTAACCAGATATTTCAACGTTTCCTCGGGCGCCGTCTCGCCCGCCGCCAGCCGGCAATTGACGCTGTAGGTTCCAAGGTCGCCGTAGTCGGCCTCGCAGGGTTTTTCGGTCAGGTTGCCGCCGATGATCGAGGCGACCGACAGGGACAGGGTGCTGTTTGGGTTCGGATGGATCTGGGTGAGAAAACCAAGCTTGAGGCTAGGCTCGATGCGGTATTTCTCGGCCTGCTCTCCGGTGCCAAATCCCCAGAGGATGCCGGTATCGGGCGTGATCTGGGTGAGAAGGTCGACATGCATATCGACCCAGCTCGCATGGTACCATCGGCTGAACGACACCCAGCTTCCACTCTGCAGCTCATAGCCGCCGTTGCCGAGGCCCCTGGCGCGGTCGCTGAGCGCAGAGCCCTGATGGATATCGACGAGCGAGGTGGTCCATTCCTGGGCGTTTGCCGTCGACGCGCAGAGGAACGCGCACAACTGGAGTGCCGCGCTGCAGAGACCACCTCGGATGTTGGACCGCTCGCGCATGCGCGCAACACCTCGCCCCACCATTCCGGACAGCGCCTTGATGGCGAAGGGCTCCTCGGGCAGCCGCCTCTGGCCGGATCATGCGCCGGACCATCGCACGCACACCGTTACCGGGAGGTTATCCACGCCGTTACGAATATAAGAATTTGCTTGAAGGATCGCCGAGGCACAGAGCGGGATGCGCCGAGCGACATCCCGCCATCTTGCCTGTCGGACGTTTCGAAGTCCGCGATCTGCTCAGGCCGCGTCGCGGACCTTTTGGATGCGCGAGCGGATCGCCTCGATCATCGTCTCGCGGATGATGGTTTCCCCATGCGTCTCGCGCATGTGCTCGACGGCGCGGCGCATGACTTCGGCTTCCTCGTCGGCGCGCGTGTGCCAGTCACAGCCGGGGACCAGCGATCCACATTGAAATTCCTTCATGGGTTTTCCTTTCCTCGCTCTGGAGCCGCTCAGCCCGGCCGCTCCAGCCATTTATTGTTATGCAATCCCGTTGGAGGCAGCTTTTGCGTTTCGCGGAATTGCTCGGATGGATATCAATAACACATGCCGTCGTTTTCGGTTGCATGCGGAGCAGCCAGAGGCAGCCGGCGCGGCAAAAGCACGAAAACGAAAGGCGGAGCACGGGTGCTCCGCCTTTCGTGCTGCCTGAGCCTGCCTAGACCCGGATGATTTCAGGTCGAACTGACCTGAAATTCGAATCCGGCTCCAAATCAAAGAGATAGAGCATGATGTCGTCCGAAAGCCGCTTCACACTTTTCGGCAACGTGCTCTAGCCGAGGGTAGCCGTCACTTCATGATCTTGACGGCCTCGGCAATTTTGTTCTTGCCGTTCATATCCCAGGACACGCGGACCTTCTCGCCGGCCTGAATGCCCGGATCCTTGAAGGCCTTGGACAGCTTGAAAGTCGATCCATCATCCAGAACAAGGCTCATGGCCGTTCCATCAAAGCTCTTGACGGTGCCGGTGGTGTGCTTCACCGCCGCGAACGCGGCGCCACCGGAGGCGAGAAAGGCGGCGGCTGCCGCCGTCACGATAAGCTTGCGCATGGCATGCTCTCCTGGAAATGCGGGCGCCCGTTTGGCAGGCACCCCTCTTGATCAGGGCCGTCAAGTCGCGTCGGGTCGCGGCTCGCGGCAATGACGAGCCGCCGGCGCTTCCCGACCCGGAAACGTTAAATAAATCAATTTTTTCAAAAGGATATTAGACGAAAAAGAAATCGAGGCCGCCACATTTCCCGCCAAGATTCGGCGAATGAGACAGCAATGCGGCCATGGCCAGGCTCACCGGATCGTTACGGCCATTTTACCTCGGGCGGCAGGCTGGAGAGGATCGAGGCGACATTGCCGCCGGTTTTCAGGCCGAAGATGGTGCCGCGATCGTGAAGCAAGTTGAATTCGACGTAGCGGCCGCGCCGGATGAGCTGTTCTTCGCGCTCGCCGTCGGTCCAGTTCCGGTTGAAATTGGCCCGCACCAGATGGGCATAGACGACAAGGAAGGAGCGTCCGACATCCTGGACGAAGTTGAGATCGGCGTTCCAACCGCCCTTGTCCTCGTCCGAATGAAGCCAGTCGAAGAAGATGCCGCCGATGCCGCGGGCCTCATTGCGGTGCGGCAGGAAAAAATACTCGTCGCACCAGGTTTTGAATTTGGGATAGTCGGCAACCGCGGCGTTCTTCTCGCAGGCGAATTGCATGGCGCGATGGAAGGCAATCGTGTCCGGGTCGTCCTGGGTGCGGCGGCGGTCGAGCACGGGCGTCAGATCGGCGCCGCCACCGAACCATTGGCTCGTGGTGACCACCATGCGCGTGTTCATGTGCACGGCCGGCACATTGGGATTCCAGGGGTGCGCAATCAGCGAAATGCCGCTCGCCCAGAATTGAGGGTCGTCCTCGGCGCCGGGAATCTGCTTCCTGAACTCGGGCGAAAATTCGCCATAGACGGTCGAGGTGTGCACCCCGACCTTCTCGAAGACGCGGCCGCGCATCATCGACATGGTGCCGCCGCCGCCACCGCCTTCGTCGCGCTCCCAGGGGGTTTTTTCGAAATGGCCAGGCGACCATGACGCTTGCGGTCCGGCGAGCTCCTGCTCGAGCTGCTCGAAGGTGGCGCAGATGCGCTCACGCAAGGCCTCGAACCAGAGGCGGGCCTTCATCTTCTTCTGCTCGATGTCGGCAGGCAGGCCCACAGGAAGGTCAGGTCTTTCCAATTCCGTCTCCAGTCACAGGCTCACTTGCCTGACAAATGACTCGTTTTTTCCGCGCGCGATCCCTAATCTCTTAGGGGCAAGGGTCAAGTCCCGTCTGACTAGTTGCAAGGAGTTCCTTCGTGGGCACCCCGGCAAGACCGCCGCTGGATGGCTTGAAGAGAAGGCTGGAGCGCTCGCGCGCCGAGCGCGAAAAGCAGCCGCGCGACGGATTTCTGCGCGAGACCTTCGTGTTGCCCCGCCCTGCCGCGCGGCTCAAGGCGAAGGAATGGTTCGAGCGCTTTCCCAAGCAGGCCTACTGGACCGAGATCGAAAGCTGGTTCGAGCGTCCGGGCGATGTGATCGAGTTCACCATGCGGCGACTTCCGGCGGCGGACTAGGATTTCCTTGCCCCGTTTACGGGGAGAGGATGCCGGCAGGCAGGTGAGGGGCGGCGCCGGCTTGTGAGACTATCAGCGCGGCGTGCGATAGCTTTTGGCGTCGCCCGGGACTGCAGACCAATCGCCGAAGTCAGCGTCGCCCCTCATCCGCCCTTCGGGCACCTTCTCCCTGTGAACGGGCAGAAGGAAGAACCAATCGCCTCGCGCCGGTTCCCTCCCGGCCCAGCCGGTCCTCCTTGTTCCTCAGCGGGCATTTGTCGATCGACATGCAGCCGCAGCCGATGCAGTCGGTCAATCCGTCACGCAGCTTCTTCAGCTGGCTGATCTTCTGATCAAGGCTATCGCGCCAGGCCGTTGAAAGCAGCTGCCAATCCTCGCGCGTCGGCGTGCGACCCTCGGGCAGGGACTGGAGTGCCGCAGCGATCTCGGCGAGCGAGATGCCGACGTCCTGGGCGACGCGGATGATCGCCACGCGCCGCAGCACATCGCGGCCATAGCGGCGCTGGTTGCCCGCCGTACGATGGCTGCGGATGAGTCCGCGCGCCTCGTAGAAATGCAGCGCCGATACCGCAACGCCGCTGCGCATCGCCACCTGGCCGACCGTCAATTCGCTTACCGGAGCCATCTCGAATTTTCCCCTTGACCTCAAGTTAGGTTGAGCTTGTAGCGAGTAATTGTTGATAGGGCAAATGCAGGAGAAGGCGATGTGCGCCTGGGTGAGAACGGCAGCGGCAGGGGAGGCGGCAGGCGACGGCGGGGAGGGGTTGAAGGTGCTATCCGAGCTGACGGAGCGCTTCGCCCGCGACCATGGCGACAGACAGAGCGACGTTGATGCTGCGCGCGCCGGGCCGCATCGGGATGGTCAGTCGCGCGTCCGCCGCCTGATGAACTTCATCCGGCACGCCGGCGGATTCGCGGCCGAACAGGAGGATGTCGCCGGCGGCGAAATCGAAGCCGCTATAGGCGGCCGTCGCCTTGGTGGTGACCAGCACCAGGCGACGTGTATTCGTCCGGCGCCAGTCCTGGAAGGCGTGCCAGTCGGCATGGCGGGAGAGCGCCGCCATTTCGAGGTAGTCCATGCCGGCCCGTTTCAGCGCCCGATCGGAGAGCGGGAAGCCGGCCGGCTCGACGATATCGACAGCAAGGTCGAGGCAGGCGGCGAAGCGCAGGATTGTGCCGGTGTTGCCGGCGATATCCGGCTGGTAGAGCGCGATGCGGAGACGGTCGTTCATTTTCGCATCCTTCTAATAAGTGGCAGATCGGCCACAGGCACCTCCGGCTTTCGGCGATTTCGGGATTGGCGGGTGGCCATTTTCTGCGAAGTCGAGTATATGCACACCATCGTCAACCCGAACCGAAGGAAGGGGAACACATGATGACCATGCACATCCAGCTCCTTTCCGGGGCTCACGTATGCCCAACGGCGGTTTCGGTACGACGATTCTTCTGACACTTTAAGTCTCCTCATCGCACCGAATTCCCGCCGGACCCAGTTTTCGGCTTTCGAGGGAATTCCGCGATGTTTTTCAAACTGCCAAAAGGGCGCCGCCGCCCACCTGAACGTGTCTGGACCGACGCTCGTCGTGTCCCAAGCGACTCTTGTCGTCACGTCCCGACCGATTCGATCTCCGCCTTCGGCCGAATGCCGACGGTCGACGTCGCATCACCCTTTTTAGCGCAATTACACATGGAGGACGGACCGATGTTCGATCCCTATAAGATACCGGGGTCAAGAAGCCTGCACGAACGCAAAGCGGCAACCTGGGCGCTGCTGATCGGCGAGACCTATTCGTCGGCGGTGCACGCCGAGGAACGCCGCCGTCCGCATCGCGGCATGCTGCCGGACGTCGATTTCTCGACCGCAGTGCCCGACCACAGCCGGCCCACGCTGGTGCGCCGGATCATCCGGATGATCCGGCCTGGCGACAAGGGCCGGGCAGGCTCGAGCTTTCCGTCGGGAAATTCGGCGCCGTCAGGATCGTCGAACGAGCCAGTCGGCGAAAAGCCCGCAACACCCTATATTGCGCGAAGCAGGGCCGGCGATACAGATGATTCCGTATCGCCGGCTCGCTGCGCCGCGCGGCCGCAAAGCCCCGCCCATCAATCCCGCGCAGCGTGAGCGCATAGACAGTCGAGTGCCCGGATGTTCCGCTGGTTTGAAAACAGGCTCGATCCGTTCCCGGCCGCGGAGCCGGTCGAGCCACCAAGGACGCTGATTGCCTTCTGCGTGCATTACACGCGCGGCGCCTGGCCCTACATCATCCTCGATGCGGTGCTGGTGACGGCGATTGCCTTCACGGAAGTCTGGATGTTCGGCTTCCTCGGCCGCATTGTCGACTGGCTGTCGGCGCAGAACCGCGAAACCTTCCTGCAGACGGAGAGCTGGAAGCTCGCCGGCATGGCCTTCGTCGTGCTGTTCGCGCTGCCGGGCACCGTCTGGCTGCATTCGCTGCTCAACCAGCAGACGCTGATGGGCAACTATCCCATGCGCATCCGCTGGCAGGTGCACCGCTACCTGCTGAAGCAGTCGATGGCCTTCTACCAGGACGAGTTCGCCGGCCGCATCGCCACCAAGCTGATGCAGACGGCGCTCGCCGTGCGCGAATGCGTCATCAAGCTGATCGACGTGCTGAACTACGTCATCGTCTATTTCCTCGGCATGCTGTTCATCGTCGGCTCGGCGGACTGGCGGCTGGCCGCGCCGCTCGGCGTGTGGCTGGTCGGCTATATCGGCCTTCTTCGTTTTTTCATCCCGCGGCTCGGCAAGGTCGGCGAGGAGCAGGCGAATGCACGCTCGACCATGACCGGCCGCGTCGTCGACAGCTACACCAACATCCAGACGGTGAAGCTGTTTTCGCATGCGCGGCGCGAGGCAACATTCGCCAAGGAAGGCATGGCGAGCTTCCTCGACACCGTCTACCGCTCGATGCGGCTGGTGACGGTGCTCTACGGCCTGCTCTACATCCTGAATTCGCTGCTTCTGTTCTCGGTGACCGCGATCTCGCTGTGGCTGTGGCTCGGCCAGGCGGTGACGATCGGCGCGGTCGCCGTGGTTATCGGCCTTGTGCTTCGCATGTGGGGCATGTCGCAGTGGATCATGTGGGAAATGTCCGGCCTGTTCGAGAACATCGGCACCGTACAGGACGGCATTCAGTCGATCTCGCTGCCGCGTCTCGTCGAGGACCGGCCGAGAGCGAAGGACATATCCGTTGCCCATGGCGAGATCCGCTTTGACGACATCCGCTTCCATTACGGCAAGCAGAAGGGTGTCATCGAGAACCTGTCGCTCACCGTGAAGCCTGGCGAAAAGGTCGGCATTGTCGGCCGTTCCGGCGCCGGCAAGTCGACGCTGGTCAACCTGTTGCTGCGCTTCTACGATCTCGAAAGCGGCAGGATCCTCGTCGACGGCCAGGAGATCGCGGCGGTAACGCAGGATTCGCTGCGCGCTCAGATCGGCATGGTGACACAGGACACCTCGCTGCTGCACCGCTCTGTGCGCGAGAACATCCTCTACGGCCGGCCTGACGCCAGCAACGAAATGCTGATCGAGGCGGCGAAACGGGCCGAGGCGCTGGATTTCATCAGCGAGCTTTCCGATTCCGACGGCCGCAAGAATTTCGATGCCCATGTCGGCGACCGGGGCGTCAAACTGTCCGGCGGCCAGCGGCAGCGCATCGCGATTGCCCGCGTGATGCTGAAGGATGCGCCGATCCTGATCCTCGACGAGGCGACCTCGGCGCTCGATTCGGAAGCCGAAGCGGCGATCCAGGAGAACCTCTACAAGCTGATGCAGGGCAAGACCGTGATCGCCATCGCCCATCGCCTTTCGACTATCGCGGCGATGGACCGGCTCGTCGTCTTGGACAAGGGCCGCATCATCGAGGAAGGCTCGCATGAGGAGCTCGTCGCCAAGGGCGGGCTCTATGCCCAGCTCTGGCAACGCCAGTCGGGCGGCTTCCTGCTCGACGACGTGTCGACCGAGGCCGACACGAAGGCGTCAGAACCCGAATCCGAGTTGGCGGCAGAGTAACATTGCCCGCGATTCGCGCGGGCGCGCGGGAATGACGATTGCGGGAAATCGATCCGGGCGCAACCGCCGCCCCCAGGTGAAACACAGAGATACAAGCGGGCCGGTAGCGGCCGATTTCCGGCCCACGAGAGAAAAATGCTAGACCGCATCTTCACCTGGTTCGAAAGCCGTTATTCGCCGGTGGCGCTGGCGGACGACCGGCAGCCGCCCATGGGGCTTTGGCGGTTCTACTGGTATTTCATAAGGCAATTTCGCGCCGCCTATTGGTTGCGCATGATCATCGTTGCCGTCGCCGCCATCGTGGACGCGATGCTGCCGATTTTCGTCGGCCTGATCGTGGGCCTGCTCACCGACGCAAAGCCCGGCGATTTCTTCGCGGCGCATGGGCCGCTGCTTGCCCTGATGGCGACTGTCGTGCTGCTGCGTCCGCTGTCGATGGTCGTCGATGCGCTCATTCGCAACCACGCCATCGCGCCGAATCTCATCGACCTCATCCGCTGGCAGAGCCATTGGCATGTCGTGCGCCAGGATTGGTCTTTCTTCCAGAACGACTTTGCCGGCCGCATCGGAACCAAGGTCATGCAAAGCGGCGATTCGGTAGAGATGAGCGTCAACCTCACCGTCGACGCCGTCTGGTATGCGCTGGTCTTCGTTGCGGTCGCCATCGTGGTGCTGGCGCGGCTCGACTCGCTTCTGCTGGCGGTGGTGGCGGTGTGGCTGGTGTTCTATTGCCTGATCTTCTGGTCTGCGATGCCAAGGATCACGCAACGCTCGTCCCAACTGTCGGAACGGTGGTCGCAGGTGAGCGGCCGCATGGTCGACAGCTACACCAACATCCTGACGCTCAAGACATTCTCGACCGGCGAACACGAAGACAAATATGTCTCGCAAGCCGTGAAAGAGCACGCGCAGACGTTCTACCGGCTGATGCGCGTTTTCACGCTGATGTGGTCGGCATTGTTCGTCCTCAACGCAGCGCTGCTTATCGCCATAAGCTGGCTGGCGCTCGCAGGCTGGAACGCCGGCGCCATGACCACCGCGGCCGTGGCGACGGCGATACCGTTCGCGCTGCAGATCGCCAACATCTCCGGCAGGATCCTCGATGTCGGCGCCAACGTCTTCCGGCAGATCGGCGTCGCCAGCAACTCGATGACGACGATCGCGCGTCCGATCACCATGCTGGACAATCCCGCCGCGCCCGCCCTTGTCGTCAGCGCCGGCGGCATCGAGTTCGACCGGGTGAACTTCAACTACTGGCGCAAGGACGGCAAAGGCGGCGTCATCGACAATCTGTCGCTGAAAATCGCGCCGGGTGAGCGGGTCGGGCTGATCGGGCGTTCCGGAGCCGGCAAGTCGACACTGGTCAATCTCGCACTGCGGCTGTTCGACGTGCAGGACGGCAAGGTGCTGATCGACGGGCAGGACATCCGCAACGTCTCGCAAGAGAGCGTTCGCGCGGCGATCGGCTTCGTCAATCAGGACACCTCGCTGCTGCACCGATCCGTTCGAGAGAACCTCAAATATGGACGTCAGTCGGCCAGCGACGAGGCCATGTTCAGCGCCGCGAAAGCCGCTCAGATCGACGAGGTGATCGCGGCACTGACCGATCCGCACGGCCGCAGCGGCTACGAGGCGCTTGTCGGCGAGCGCGGCGTCAAGCTGTCGGGCGGCCAGCGGCAACGCATCGCCATTGCCCGCGTTATGCTGAAGGACGCGCCGATCCTGATTCTCGACGAAGCTACGTCTGCGCTCGACTCCGAGGTGGAAGCGGCCATCCAGGAGAACCTTTACAAGCTCATGCGAGGCAAGACAGTCATCGCCATCGCGCATCGGCTGTCGACCATCGCGGCGATGGACAGGCTGGTGGTGATGGACAGGGGGCGCGTCGTCGAGGACGGCTCGCACGAGGCGTTGATTGCAAAGGGCGGCCTTTACGCCCAGCTCTGGCGGCGCCAGTCGGGCGGTTTCCTGCTCGAGGAAAAGCAGGCCGCCGAGGATCTGTCGACAAAAGGTGAAGCCGCGGAATGATGCAAGCCATCTATCGCTGGTTCGAGCACTGGGTCTATCCGTTCCGCGAGCCGGCGAATCTCCGGCCACCAGCCAGCGTCGGCGGCTTCCTTTGGCATTATGTCGGGCAAGCCAAGCTCGCCTTCTTCGCCATGCTGATCATCGGCGGCATCGCGCCGCTCGTCGAGGCCGGACTGTTCTATTTCGTTGGCAGACTGGTCGATATTCTCGACCAACTGCCCGGCGAGCGCAGTTTGCACGCGCTTTGGAACACGGCCGGCCCCGAGCTGCTGTTCATGGGCGCGGTGGTGCTGATCATCCGCACGGCGGTCGTCGGTCTGTCGGCGCTGGTCGACGAGCAGACGATCACGCCCGGGTTCTACAACCTGGTGCGCTGGCAGGCGCACCGGCACGTCTCGCGCCAGTCCTATGCTTTCTTCCAGAATGATTTCGCCGGCCGTATCGCGACGAAGGTCTGGCAGGCGGGGCAGGCGACGGGCGACCTGATGGAGAGCTTCATCGAGGTGGTCTGGTTCATGATCGTCTATACGGCGACGACGCTGGCGCTGGTCGCGGGGCTGGATTTGCGGCTGGCGGTCATGGTGGTGATCTGGATCGCCGCGTTCGGCTGGCTGGCGAAACTCTATCTGCCGGCGATCCGCAAGCATGCCGAGGCGACGGCCGAAGCCGGCTCGATGATCAACGGCCGCATCGTCGATTCCTATTCCAACGTGCAGACGCTGAAGCTGTTCTCGGCCGATGGCGACGACCGCTACATCAGAAGCGGCTTCGACATTTATCTCGATGCGCTGCGTCCATTCACGCGTCGGCTGACCGGCGTGCGCATGGCGCTGACGACGCTGTCGGGCACAATGATCACGGCAATCGCCGCCTTAGCCATCTATCTCTGGGTCGAAGGGTCGATCACGGTCGGCGGTGTCGCCTTCACGCTGTCTCTCGTCCTGCGGCTCAACATGCTACTCGGCCGGCTGATGATGCAGCTCAACGGCATCCTCAGGAATCTCGGCGTGCTGGAAAACTCCAAGGCGCTGATCACGCAGCCGCTTGGCCTTACCGACGCACCGGGCGCCAAGGAATTGATCGTCACCGGCGGTCGCATCGACGTCAAGGAGGTCGCCTTTCACTATGGCAAGGCGAAAGGCGTGCTCGACGGCATCGATCTCGTCGTGCGGGCAGGCGAGAAGGTTGGCCTGATCGGCCCGTCCGGCGCCGGCAAGACGACCTTGGCCAATCTGATCTTGCGCCTCTACGACCTGGAAGGCGGCCGGATCCTGATCGACGGCCAGGATATCGCCGGGGTCACGCAGAACTCGCTGCGCGGCAATATCGGCGTGGTCAGTCAGGATACCGCGCTGTTCCACCGCTCGCTGCGCGACAACATCAAGCTCGGCCTGCCGGACGCGACCGACGCGCAAGTGATCGCCGCGGCCAAGAAAGCCGAGGCGCATGAGTTCATCCTGGAATTGCGGGACAACCGAGCGCGCGCCGGCTACGAGGCCTATGTCGGCGAGCGCGGTGTCAAGCTCTCCGGCGGCCAACGGCAGCGCGTCGCGATCGCCCGCGTCTTCCTCAAGGATGCGCCGATCCTGATCCTCGACGAAGCGACGTCGGCGCTCGATTCGGACGTCGAGGCAGCGATCCAGGAGAATTTGACCAGGCTGATGGAAAACAAGACCGTGATCGCCATCGCGCACCGGCTGTCGACGATTGCAGCGCTCGACCGGCTGGTGGTGCTCGACCGCGGCCGTATCGTCGAGCAAGGCACGCATGACGAGCTGGTGGCGCTCGACGGGCTCTATGCGCGGCTGTGGAAACGTCAGACCGGCGGCTTCCTGTTCAACGAGGAAGCGCTGGAGGAGACGAGGCCGGCGGAGTAGAACGGCGTCATGTCGGTACGCATGCCCTCGAATTTCGGACGGTCAGGCGCGCAGGAAAGTGCGCTCGACCTGCTCGGCCATGAAATACTGGCCGAGAAAGCGGCGGCACTGGGCCGTGCCGGCCAGCGCGTCGAGGAGACGCTGGCCAAACTTCGCGACAACGTCGATGACGAACTGCGGCCGCGGCTGCTCAAGGCAGCGGCCGCCGCCGTCCATGCCTATTTCATCCAGCGCGAGCTCTGCGGTCTACGCAAGCACGACGCCGTTATCCGCGAATACGACATTCCGCGAGCGGTGCTGGTCAGGCTCGGCGCCAGCTAGCTCAACGCATGTTGCCCAGACGTGCGCGGTTCTGGGACGACGACATGCATCAAAACTGTGATTTTAAAGCGCGTGGCCTGAGCCCAGCGCGACACGCTTAAAAACAGCTACTCCAGCCATTCGGTGATGAAGCTGCCGTTCTCGTGGATGTCGGTGCTTTCGAGCGGACCGGGGCCGAGATTGACGAATTTGTGCGGCGTGTCGGGCGGGACGATCAGGATTTGGCCCGCGGTGGCCTTTATTTCCTGGTCGCCGACCGTGAACAGGCCGGTGCCGGAGCGGATGACGAAAATCTCCGCATAGGGGTGCTTGTGCAGGCGCGGGCCGGCGCCGATCGTCGGCTGATAGTTGAAGATGAGGCAGGACTTGGCGCCGAACTGGCCGCATTGAAGCTCGCCTTTCCAGCGGTCGGGGTCGGTGGCCCAGCTATCGCGTTCAATGACATGCGCCATGGCGGCAGAATAGACCGGGCCAAGAGCCGATGTCGAGGCGAACACCGGCCCGTTTTCACTATGGAATTCCTGCTGTTTCGCCCTGTTGGGCGGCCTGGCGAGGATGCTCCGGACGCCACTGCCGGACATCCCCGCGACAATCTGCCCTTGTGCCTTCACCTGACTGGACAAAAACGGGCTTCACGCATAAACCGAACTCCAAATGCCGGAGGAATTCGCTAGCCTGTTCGCCATGCGCTGCCGGGCAGGTGCGATTGAGCGGGGACAAGGCTCGGCCTCCGGTAAGGAAGAGGCGAAAGGATCAGGCACCCGTGAGCGCAACCGACATCCACGATCCCAACCGTCGCGACTTTCTCTATGTAGCCACCGGCATGGCCGCCGTCGTCGGCGCGGGAGCCGTCGCCTGGCCGTTCATCGACCAGATGCGTCCCGACGCTTCGACGCTGGCACTGGCCTCGGTCGAGGTCGATGTCTCCTCGCTGCAGCCCGGAAGCTCGCTGATCGTGAAGTGGCGCGGCAAGCCGGTCGTGGTGCGCAACCGCACCGAAAAGGAAATGAAGGACGGCGAAGCCGTCAATCTCAGCGATCTCAAGGACCCGATCGCGCGTAACGCCAACCTGCCCGCCGATGCGCCGGCGACCGACGCCAACCGCACCACGCCCGGCAAGGAAGCCTGGATGGTGATGGTTCAGGTCTGCACCCACCTCGGCTGCATCCCGCTCGGCCAGGAAGGCGATTTCGGCGGCTGGTTCTGCCCGTGCCACGGCTCGCAATACGATACCGCCGGCCGCATCCGCAAAGGCCCGGCGCCTGAGAACATGGCGATCCCGGTATTCAAGTTCATTTCCGATACCAAAATCCTTATCGGTTGAGGCAGGGGACATTTCGATGAGCGAGGGACACTCGACCTATACGCCCAAGACCGGTATCGAGCGCTGGTTCGACGCGCGCATGCCGCTGCCGCGACTGATCTATGACAGCTTCGTCGCCTATCCGGTGCCGCGCAATCTCAACTACATGTGGACGTTCGGCGGCATCCTGTCGATCATGCTGGTCGCGCAGATCCTGACCGGCATCGTGCTGGCGATGCACTACGCGTCCGACACCAATCTCGCCTTCGATTCGGTCGAGAAGATCATGCGCGACGTGAATTCGGGATGGCTGTTGCGCTATCTCCATTCCAACGGCGCCTCGTTCTTCTTCGTAGCCGTCTACATCCATATCTTCCGCGGCCTGTTTTACGGCTCGTACAAGGCGCCCCGCGAGCTGCTGTGGATCCTGGGCTGCATCATCTACCTTTTGATGATGGCCACCGGCTTCATGGGCTATGTGCTGCCTTGGGGCCAGATGAGCTTCTGGGGCGCCACCGTCATCACCGGCTTCTTCAGCGCCATCCCGCTGGTCGGCAACTGGATCCAGCAGCTCTTGCTCGGCGGCTTCGCCGTCGACGATCCGACGCTGAACCGCTTCTTCGCGCTGCATTACCTGTTGCCGTTCATGATCGCCGGCGTCGTCGTGCTGCACATCTGGGCGCTGCATGTCGTGGGCCAGTCGAACCCGACTGGCATCGATGTCAAGTCGAAGACCGACACGGTCGCCTTCACCCCCTACGCGACCATCAAGGACGCGTTCGGCATGATCGTGTTCCTGTTCGTGTTCGCCTATTTCGTCTTCTACCTGCCGAACTATCTCGGCCACCCAGACAACTACACGGTCGCCAATCCGCTGAAGACGCCCGCCCATATCGTTCCGGAATGGTACTTCCTGCCGTTCTACGCGATCTTGCGCGCCATCACCTTCAACATCGGACCGATCAATTCCAAGCTCGGCGGCGTGCTGTGCATGTTCGGCGCCATCGCCATGCTGTTCCTGGTGCCGTGGCTCGACACCTCGAAGGTGCGCTCGGCGGTCTACCGGCCCTGGTACAAGCTGTTCTTCTGGCTGTTCGTGGCCGACGCCGTCCTGCTCGGATGGCTGGGCTCGCAGCCGGCGGAAGGCAGCTATGTGTTCATGGCGCAGATGGCGACGCTGTTCTACTTCGCCTTCTTCCTGGTCGTCATGCCGGTGCTCGGCCTGATCGAGACGCCGCGCAGGCTGCCGAACTCGATAACCGAGGCGGTGCTGGAAAAGAACAAGGGCGGCAGCGGTCATCCGGCGGGCGCGACAGCCGCGCCGGAAACCAAGGGCTGAGAATCTGAGGGGATTTTGGGTATGAAGAAGATTCTCACCTCGCTGGCGCTGCTCGGCCTGGTGGTTGCGGGCACTTGGATGTCAAGTGCCGCGGCCATCGCCGAGGAGGAACAAAACCCGGCAGCGCCGACGCATTTCCCGATCAACGAACCCAAGGAAATGAGCTGGAGCTTCGCCGGCCCGTTCGGCACCTATGACAAGGCGCAGCTGCAGCGCGGCCTCAAGGTCTACAAGGAAGTCTGCTCGGCCTGCCACTCGATGAACCTGGTGGCGTTCCGCACCTTGGAGGGGCTCGGCTATTCGGAGGCGCAGATCAAAACGCTGGCGGCCGAATACACCATCCATGACGGCCCGAACGATGCGGGCGACATGTTCGACCGCCCCGGCAAGCCGTCGGACCATTTCCCGGCGCCGTTCCCGAACGAGCAGGCCGCGGCTTCCGCCAATGGTGGCGCGGCGCCGCCGGACATGTCGCTGCTCGCCAAGGCGCGCGGCGTCGAGCGCGGCTTCCCGCGCTTCATCTTCGATATCTTCACCCAGTACGCGCAGGGCGGCCCGGATTACATCCATTCGCTGCTCACCGGCTACGACCAGACGCCGCCGGCCGGCATGGTGATCCCGGAAGGCACCCACTACAATCCGTACTTCCTGTCCGGCGTGTCGCTGAAGATGCCGAAGCCGCTCTCGGACGGCCAGGTCACCTATGACGACGGCTCGCCGCAGACGGTGGACCAGTATGCCCGCGACGTCTCCGCCTTCCTGATGTTTGCCGCCGAGCCGCATCTGGAGGAGCGCAAGAAGACCGGCTTCCGCGTCATGGTGTTCCTGCTGCTGTTCGGCGCATTGGTCTACATGACCAAGCGCAGGGTGTGGGCCAACGTGGCGCATTGAGCCGCGATCAAATCGGAAAGTTTCGAAGGGCGCCGCTTTAGGCGCCCTTTTTTGTTTCGGGACCGCGTTTGATCCGGCCATGTCACATGGCCGTCATTGCGCAAGGCGATCCTGCCTCGCCCACCTCAAAGGATCGTACCCATGAAAAGACTTGCTCCGCTTGCAGCCGTGCTGCTGCTTCTTATCGCCAGCCCGGCCGTCCGCGCCGATGACGCCCAGCCCTTCGTCACCAATAAGGACATCGACCTGACGATGATCCTGCCGCCGCCGCCGGCCAACGATTCGGCCGAGACCAAGGCGGAGCTCGGTGAGGTGCTGACCCTACAGGTGACGCGGACACCCGAGATGGAAAAGCGTGCAATTGCCGATGCCGAAGAAAATGTCTGGCGTTTCGCCGATGTCATGGGGCCGAAGTTCAACAAGGAAACATTGCCGAAGTTCAGCGCCTTTTTCGACCGTGTCGTGGCCACCGAAGGCGCGGTCGTCGACCCTGCCAAGGATGTCTGGAAGCGCCCGCGTCCGCATCAGCTCAGCGATCTGGTCAAGCCCGTTGTGAAGCTGTCGAACTCCGGCTCGTGGCCGTCGGGCCACGCGACTGTGGGCACGATGATGGGCATCATCCTGTCCGACATGGTTCCGGAGAAACGCGCAGAGATCATGGCGCGCGCGGCCGAATATGCTCATAACCGTGTAGTCGGCGGCATCCACTATCCGTCCGACATCGAGATGGGCAAAATTTCCGGAAGCGTCATTGCGGCGGTCCTGCTCAGCCGTTCCGACTTCAAGGCTGAATATGAAGTGGCGCGCTCCGAGCTGCGTTCCGACCTCGGCATGTAGTTCCGACGCCAAGTCCACTTGCGAAGGGCGCCGTCTCAGGCGCCTTTTTTGCTGCAGGCTGGAGCCAGGCGGCGCCAATGCCTTGCCGGATGCGCTTGTCTCAGGCGCCGCATCGCGGTAGCCCTTGTCGGTCGCGTTGGGCACCAATGGGCCGACGCCGTCACATCCGACAGCCGGACACGCGGAGAGCCCCTCTCAATGAAATCCTCGCTCGAAGACACGTTGCTTGCGGCCATCCGCACCATTCCGGATTACCCGAGGCCGGGCATCCTGTTTCGCGACATCACCACCTTGCTTGGCGATGCGCGCGCCTTCCGCCGCGCCATCGACGAGCTGGTGCATCCCTATGCCGGACTGAAGATCGACAAGATCGCCGGCATCGAGGCGCGCGGCTTCATCCTTGGCGGCGCCGTGGCGCACCAGCTTTCGGCCGGCTTCGTGCCGATCCGCAAGAAAGGCAAACTGCCCTATGAGACGGTGCGCGTGGCCTACAGCCTCGAATACGGGCTGGACGAGGTGGAGATGCACAAGGACGGAGTCTCGCCGGGCGAGAAGGTGATCCTGGTCGACGACCTGATCGCCACCGGCGGCACGGCGGAAGCGGCGGTGAAGCTGCTCAGGCAGATCGGCGCCGACATCGTCGCCGCCTGCTTCGTCATCGACCTGCCGGATCTCGGCGGGCGCAAGAAGCTGGAAGCGCGCAGCGTGCCGGTCAGGACGCTGATCGGGTTCGAGGGGCATTGAGGCGCCTCTTTCTTCTCCCCTTGTGGGAGAAGGTGGCCGAGCGAAGCTCGGTCGGATAAGGGGTGCTCCAGATGCCACCAGCGTTTCACTCCGCTGGAACGCCCCTCATCCGTCTCGGCGCTCCGCGCCGATCCACCTTCTCCCACTAGGGGAGAAGGCAAAGGCCTACTCCACCTTCACCAGCACCGCGCTGTCGAACTCGATGACCTTGTCGCCGGTCGAATCGAAAGCTTCCGAGCGCAGCGTAAGCAGGTTCCAGCCGGGGCGGCCGGCGAGGGGACGATGGGCGAGCGCGGTGCGGGTGAAGGTCACGGTCTCGCCGGCATAGACCGGCTTCAGCCATTTCAGGTTGCGGAAGCCCGGCGAGGGACCGAATTCGGGCTGCGGGCCGGGGCCTGTCCAGCGCACGCCCTCGGTCTCCATGCGTTTCTCGAGGTTGTATTTCATCCACGTGGCCGCGGTGTGCCAGCCGGAGGCGCAGAGCCCACCAAGCACACTGTTCTTCGCCGCCTCTTCGTCGACATGGAAAACCTGCGGATCATATTTCTTGGCAAAAGCCTTGATCTCGTCTGCTCCGAATTCATGCGAACCGAGCGTGATGGTTTCGCCGATGAGGAAATATTCGTCGAGGGTCACGTCACCGCCTCCCGGGTCAGGAACATGCCTGTGTTCTCGAGCTCGAAGACGCTCTCGCCGCGCTGGTTGACCAGTTCGCTGCGCATGGTGATGAGGCCGAGCTGAGGCCGCGACCTGGATTGGCGCTTGGACAGGATCGTGACCGTGCCGCGCAGAGTGTCGCCGGCCAGCACCGGCTTCTTCCATTTCACATGCTCGATGCCTGGCGAGCCCTGCGAGGTCGAATCGAGCAGGAAGGCGTCGCACAGCATGCGCATGAACATAGCGCAGGTGTGCCAGCCCGAAGCCGAAAGCCCGCCGAGGATGCTTGCCTTGCCGGCCTCCTCGTCGAGATGCATCGGCTGCGGATCGAATTCGCCGGCGAATTCGATGATCTCGGCAGCACTCACGTCCTTGCTGCCGAGGTCCAGCGCGGCGCCCTCGATGAAATCCTCAAAAGCCCAGGTCTTTCCGGTCATATCGGCAATCCGGTTAATCCCAAAGATCGGGCAACCCGGATGCAGGCCGGCAGCGATTTGGTCAAGTGCTTTCTGGTAAGCCAGTCGAACGGCGACGGTATCAGAGCCAGCCGCGACGGCGGAAATACCAGAAGGGCAGGATCGCCGAGACCACCATCAGGCCGATGGCGAAAGGGTAGCCGAACTCCCATTTCAGCTCGGGGATGATGTCGAAATTCATGCCGTAGATCGAGGCGACGAGCGTCGGCGGCAGGAAGATGACGGCGGCGACCGAGAAGATCTTGATGATGGCGTTCTGCTCGATAGAGATCATGCCGAGCGTGGCATCGAGCAGGAACGAGATCTTCTGCGACAGGAAGGTGGCGTGGTCGGCGAGCGACAGCACGTCGCGCGACAGCGTCTTGATGCGGGCGCGCACGTCCTTGCTCATCTTGGTCTGGGCCGCGACATGGGCGAGAAAGCCGGCCAGGCGCTGCAACGAAATCAGGCTGTCGCGGACCGAGGACGCGAGGTCCTCCTTGCGGCCGATGCCTTTCAGCAGTTCCTGGAAATCGCGGTTGCGCTTCGAGGCTTGGGTCGAGCGCGCCTCGAAAATGTCACGTGAGATCGCTTCCACATCGCGGCCGGCGCGCTCGAGGATGTCGGCGAGGCGATCGACGATCGCTTCGAGAAGACCGATCAGAATGGTGTCGCCGCTGGTGCAGCCGGTCGCCACCTTCTCGGCGCGCAGCGGGAAAGTCTTGAAGGCCTTGGGTTCGTGGTAGCGGATGGTGATCAGCCGGTTGCCGGCAAGCGCAAAGGTCACCGGCGACATCAAGGGATCGTCGGCCTCGGTCTGCGCCGGCAGCACGGCGGTCATGAAGTAGCCGCCGTCCTCGACATACAGGCGGCTCGAGATCTCGATCTCCTCCATCTCCTCGCGGGTCGGGATGGCAATGCCCAGCCAGTTCTCGATACGCGCCTCTTCCTCCTTGCTCGGATTGAAGAGGTCGGCCCAGACGACCCTGTCGCCATCCGCCGCGAGATCCTCGGTGGGGCGCAGGCGATCATTGTCCACGACGAAGGCTTTTATCATCGCCGGGTTCTCCCTGGAGATCAGGTGTTGAACTTGAACAGCATGATGTCGCCGTCCTGGACGACATATTCCTTGCCCTCGTCGCGCGCCTTGCCGGCTTCCTTGGCCGCCACTTCGCCGCCCAGCGTGACGAAGTCGTTGTAGGCGATCGTCTGGGCGCGAATGAAGCCTCGCTCGAAGTCGGTGTGAATGACGCCAGCCGCCTGCGGGGCCTTGTCGCCCTTGTGGATCGTCCAAGCGCGCGTCTCCTTCGGCCCGACGGTGAAATAGGTGATCAGCTGCAAAAGCTCGTAGCCGGCGCGGATGACCTTGTTGAGGCCCGGCTCGTCGAGGCCGATCGAGGCAAGGAATTCCATTTCCTCTTCGTCGGAAAGCTGGGCGACTTCCGCCTCGATCGCCGCCGAGATCACCACCGTGCCGGCGCCCTGCGCGGCCGCCATCTTCTCCACCGCCTTGGTGTGCTCGTTGCCGGTGGCGGCGTCGGCCTCGGCGACGTTGCAGACATAGAGAACGGGATGAGAGGTGAGCAGGTTCAGTCCTTGCAGGATGCGCAGGTCCTCCTGCGCGATGCCGTTGAGCAGGAGGCGCGTTGGCTTGCCGGCCTGCAGCAATTCAAGCGCTGCCTCCATCATCGGCAGCACGGCCATGGCTTCCTTGTCCTTGCCGGCGGCGCGCTTGCGGATCTGGGCGATCCGGCGCTCGAGGCTTTCGAGATCCGCAAGCATCAGCTCGGTCTCGACCGTCTCGGCGTCCGCGACCGGATCGATGCGGCCCTCGACATGGGTGATGTCATCATCTTCGAAGCAGCGCAGCACATGCACGATAGCGTCGACCTCGCGGATGTTGGCGAGGAACTGGTTGCCGAGGCCTTCGCCCTTGGAGGCGCCGCGCACCAGGCCGGCGATATCGACGAAGGAGATGCGGGTCGGGATGATTTCCTTCGACTTGCCGATGGCCGCGATCTTCTGCAGGCGCGGATCGGGAACCGCCACTTCGCCGGTGTTCGGCTCGATGGTGCAGAACGGATAATTGGCGGCCTGGGCGGCCGCCGTCCTGGTCAACGCGTTGAACAGCGTCGACTTGCCGACGTTGGGCAAGCCAACGATGCCACATTTGAAACCCATGTTCGTCCGGTCCTATCGGGAATTCGATTTTGGTGAGGGCTATGGGCGATAGGGGTGACGAACGTCAAGCCCTGATCGGCCGAGCCGCCTCGCGGCTGGTGATCTGGTTGATGCGGATCACCGCCCAAGGCGGGCGCAGTCTGGCGAGAGCCACGCGTCGCTGCCCGTGAAGGCTCGGTCGTGCTCGAGCGCAAGGGCGAGAGGCAAAAGCCGATCAAGGCTTCCTCACGGGCGCCGAACGGTTCTTGCGCGAGCAACGCCATGCTCTCAGTCTTTTTTGAACAGCTTCTTCAGCATGGCGGCCATCGGACTGCTTTCGGGAAACTTTGCGGCCGGCTGCTGTGGGCGCGCCTGGCGGATGTGGCTTTGCTGTTTCGGCGCCTTGGGCGGCGGGCGGTCGTCATCGCCGGTCGGCACAAGCTTGTCGCGTAAGGCCAGCGTGACGCGGTTCATGAACGAGCTGTCGTCGCCCTTTGCCAGCAAGCCGGCGTCGTCGGCGATTGCCGCGAGCAGCACGTCGAGCCACTCGCGATCGGCCTTGGCGAAATCGCCGAGCACGTGGCCGTGCACCATCTCCTTGACGCCGGGATGGCCGACACCGATGCGCACCCGGCGATAGGCGTTGCCGACATGCTGGTCGAGCGAGCGGATGCCGTTGTGGCCGCCGGAACCGCCGCCCACCTTGATCCTGAGCTTGCCGGCGGCAAGGTCGATCTCGTCATAGAAAACGGTAAGCGCGGCCGGTTCGAGTTTGTAGAAGCGCAGCGCTTCGCCGACCGACTGTCCGGACAGGTTCATGAAGGTCTGCGGCTTGATCAGCAGGATCTTTTCGCCGCCCAGCGTGCCTTCGCAAATCAAGCCCTGGAACTTGCGCGACCAGGGCGAAAAGGAATGGCGGCGGGCAATCGCGTCCGCCGCCATGAAGCCGACATTGTGCCGGTTGTTTTCGTATTTCGCGCCCGGATTGCCGAGGCCTGCAAAGACAAGCATCGCCGCCTCCGGACGCCTAGGGCATGATGCCGAAAAGTGTGAAGCGGTTTTCGGAAAACATCATGCTCTATTTCTTTGATTTAGAGCCGGATGAAATCACCCGGCTCGGAGAATTACTTCTCTTCGGTCGCCGGGGCGGCCGTCTCTTCCACAGCCTCCGGGGTCGCTTCCGCCTCCGGCTTCATCGCCGACGAACCGGCAATGGTCGCGATGGTGAAGTCGCGATCGGAGATGACCGGCTTGACGCCGGCCGGCAGCTTGACCGCCGAGATGTGGATCGAGTCGCCGATGTCGGTGCCGGTGAGATCGACGGTGATGAATTCCGGGATCGCATTGGCCGGGCAGTGGAACTCGACTTCGTGACGCACGATGTTGAGCACGCCGCCGCGCTTGATGCCGGGCGACTTTTCCTCATTGATGAAGTGGACGGGCACGTCGACATTGACCTCGGTGTCCTTGCCGATGCGCAGGAAGTCGACATGGACAGGAAAATCCTTGACCGGGTCGAGCTGGAAATCCTTCGGCAGGACCTGGATCTTCTTGCCGTCGACATCGATCGTGGCGATCGTGGTCAGGAACCCGCCGCCGTGGATCTTGTAGAAGAGGTCCTTGTAGTTCAGGGCGATAGCCAGAGGGGGCTGCTTGTCGCCGTAAATAACTGCAGGCACTTTACCGTTGCGACGAACTGCACGGGCGGACCCCTTACCGACCTGTTCGCGCGCTTCGGCCTTGAGCTCGTAAGCATCGTGGCTCATGGCATTTCCTTTCGCGTGTTATGGAGCGCTTGCGGCAAGCACGAGGCCAACCGTAAACGTCGAAAGCCGTCGCGGCCCTGCACGATCTATCCGATGCGTTTGGCGATCCAAATGCGTCTGGGGATCATGCGAGGCCTGGCCGGCCTTCCTCCGCGTTGCCTCCAAGGGTGTCTACGCGGGTGGCGGCTCTATAGCGGAAGGCAGGCGAGGGCGCAAGCTGTTGGGCTTGAAGGTCCCGCGGCGGCTCCGAAAGATGGCCGGCTTCGTCAAAAACCCATGGTCCAGGGCTTGCCGCCAGACAAATTCCGTCCCGCGCCAGGTCGCAGTCGCCCATACCGACCCACATTCGGTGTGGCCGTCAAGCGGCGCCAAGTTGCTGCGCCACGTCCAGCGGCTTTGCAATGTAGGATCGGGCGGATTTCAATCGTCCTGGGGCAAACGCTCGAGAATCGATGGGGACCGATATGAAGCTTCTGTTCAGCCGCAATCCCAATCCTCGCCTTGCCGTCGCCACGGCACGCTATGTCAAAGCGGAGATCGCGTTCGAATTCGCATCGCCGATGGCGCCGGGGCAAGCCGAGCGCTATCGCGCTCTCAACCCCAATCTGACATTGCCCATACTGGTGGGATCGGGATGGAGCCTGTGGGAGGCCGATGCCATCGCCTGCCGCGTGTCGCGCGTGACGCATTCGGATTTCTGGCGAACCGGTGATGACGAGCCGGACATGATCCGCTGGATAAGCTGGGCCAAGGAACGGTTCGCATTCGCCTGCGACATGGTGCATTTCGAGCGCGGGACCAAGCAGCGTTATGGCATCGGTCCAATCGACCAGGCGGTCGTAGAAGACGGACTAAGGCAGTTCCATGCGGCTGCGGCAGTCCTCGAGCCCGAGCTTTCCGGACGCGCATGGCTGGCCGGCAATTCCGTCTCCTATGCGGACTTCCGCATGGCGACGTTCCTTCCCTTCAACGACGTCGCCGGGTTGCCGCTCGACGATTACCCGTCGATCCATCGCTGGTATCGGCGGCTGGAGGCGATCGACGCCTGGCGCGACCCGTTCCAAGGGCTGCACGCGCCGCAACTGCCGCCGGTCAAGATCGAGGCGTGACCCGCATCGGCTGAACCAATCAACGGCGTCAGGGCGCAAACCCAATCTCTCCATGCGGCTGCTTTTGAAATCTTCTCGCTCATTTAATTCTATAAAATCGGTAGGCTTAATGAAGAAATGCCCGCGAGGAGAGCGCGAAGATGACCAAGAAGCTGGTGGTGGGAATATCCGGCAATCTGACCCGCCCGTCGAAGACCAAGGCCTTCATCACCCAAGTCGCAGGAGACGTCGCGGGGCGCATCGGGGCCATACCGGCAATCCACGACATCGAGGACCTCGGTCCGTCGTTCCCGTCGGCACGGCGGCTCTCCGATCTCGACGCGCCCGCCCGCGCCATCGTCCAACAGTTGACCGGCGCCGATGTGCTGGTTGCCGGATCGCCGACCTTCAAGGGCAGCTACACAGGACTTTTCAAGCACTTGTTCGACCTGCTCGATCCGTCCTCGTTGCGCGGCAAGCCGGTCATTCTGACGGCGACGGGCGGCGGCGAGCGCCATTCGCTGATCCTCGAGCATCAGCTGCGGCCGCTGTTCGGCTTCTTCGAGGCGCTCACCATGCCGACCGCGATCTACGCTTCGGACAAGGACTTCGCCGACGGCGTTCTGGTGTCGGAGGCCATCCACGTCCGGGCCAGGCAAGCCGTCGCCGAGGTCACGCGTGTCGTCGGCGCGGCCAGCCGCGTCGGCCTCGCCGCCTGAATTGCGGGCCATCGTTTTCGAACCGAAGGAACCACCCATGACCAGCTCCAGCCAAACCAGACAGATCAAGCTTGGCGCCTTTCTGCCCGGTGGCGGCCAGCATATCGCGGCCTGGCGCCATCCGGATGCGCCGGCCGATGGCGCGACCAATTTCGAGTTCCACAAAAAGCTGGCGCTCACCGCCGAGCGCGGCCTGTTCGACGCCTATTTCCTCGCCGACAATCTGACGGTCGGGCTCGGCGCGCGTGAAGGCGGCAACGCCAAGATCGCCGGTTTCGAACCGGTGACGCTGTTTTCGGCGCTGGCGCCGCTGACCACACGTATCGGCTTCATCGCCACCGCCTCGACCACCTATGAGGAACCCTACACGCTCGCCCGCAAATTCGCCTCGCTCGACCTTTTGTCGAACGGACGCGCGGGCTGGAACGTGGTGACGTCGGCCGGCGACGACACGGCGCGCAATTTCAACCGCGACGTCCAGCCCAATCATGCCGAGCGCTATGCGCGGGCGCATGAGCATGTCGAGACGGTCAAGGCATTGTGGGACAGCTGGGAAGACGACGCTTTCATTCGCGACAAGAAGACCGGCCGCTTCTACGACAAGGACAAGCTGCACGACGTCAATCACAAGGGTGAGCATTTCAGCGTCAAGGGACCGCTCAACGTGCCGCGCCCGGTGCAGGGCCATCCCGTGGTCGTGCAGGCAGGGCAGTCCGAGGACGGGCGCGGACTCGCGGCGGCCTCTGCCGAGGTGATCTTCACAGCGCATCAGAACCTGGCGTCGGCGCAGGAGTTCTATCGCGACATCAAGGCGCGCGTGGCAGCGGCCGGCCGCGATCCGGCGCAGGTGCTGATCATGCCTGGCGTGGCGCCCTTCGTCGGCCGCACCGAAGAGGAGGCCCGCGCCAAATACCAGCAGTTGAACGAGCTCATCCTGCCCGAAGACGGCGTTGCGCTGCTCAACGCGCTGGCCGGGCAGACGCTCGACCTCAGGGATTATCCGCTCGACGGCCCGCTGCCGCCGAGCAGGGAAACCGAAGGCATGAAGAGCCGTCAGGCGTTGATCCGCCAGATCGCCGACGAGCATGATTTTACGATCCGCCAGCTCTATCAGTGGGTGGCGACGGCGCGCGGCCATTACACGGTGATCGGCAGCGCCGTCCAGGTCGCCGATCAGCTGGAGGAATGGTTCGTCAACGAGGCCGCGGACGGCTTCAACATTCTGCCGCCGTGGCTGCCCGGCGCGCTTGACGATTTCGTCGATCTGGTCATCCCGGAACTGCAGCGGCGCGGGCTGTTCCGCACCGCCTATGAGGGCAGGACGCTGCGCGAAAACCTCGGCCTCAGGCGACCGGAGAACCCGTGGGCGGCGGCGCGCTCGACCGTGCTCGCCGCCGAATGATCCGCTGAAACGAAAGGCAAGACGATGACCTTGCAACACATCGAACGGACGGTTGGCGTCGGCCGGCGAGAGGGCAACGCCCTGCCCATGGACTCCCTGCGACTAGCCGGCCGGGCCTCGGGACGAATTCTGTCGCGCTATGGCGTGCTGCTGGGATTCCTCGCGCTCTGGCAGGTGGCGGCGAGCCGCGGCTGGGTCAATGCCGCGGTGCTGCCGCCGATCGACGCGATCATCGTCGCGCTTTGGAAAGGTGTTGCCGGCGGCAGCCTGCTCGGCGACATCGCCATCAGCCTGCAGCGCGCCGGCCTCGCTTTCGTGGCGGCCGTCGTCGTCGCCATCCCACTCGGCCTGGTCATGGGCCAGGCGCGCGCCGTGGAAATGGCGCTCGACCCGATCCTGCAGCTGTTTCGTCAGACCTCGGCGCTCGCGCTCTACCCGGTTTTCATCCTGCTTCTGGGACTGGGCGAAGCCTCGAAAGTATTTGTCATCTTCTGGGCGACGCTGTTTCCGCTGCTGCTCAACACCATCAGCGGCGTCAAGGAAGTCGACCCAAAGCTGCTCGAAATGGCCCGCGTCTACGGCGCTCGTCAGCTCACCATTTTCCGCCGCGTCGTGCTGCCGGGCGCGGTGCCTTCGATCTTCGTCGGCCTGAGGCTCGGCGCCACCACCGCGCTGCTGCTCCTGATCGCCTCGGAAATGATCGGCGCCAACAAGGGCATCGGCTTCCAGGTGATGAACGCGCAGTACAATTTCCAAATCCCGCTGATGTTCGCGGCGATCGTCATCCTCGCGGCGCTTGGCCTGATCGCCAACCAGGCGCTGGTCATCCTGCAGCGGCGCCTGTGCCGCTGGAGCAATCCGGCCGGCTGAGCGGCTGTTCCTCCCCGTCCTCCCAACACACCCGCCCTCCCAACACGAAAGGCCCGATCATGAGCATCACCCGCCGTTCGCTTCTCCTTGGCGCTCCGCTTGCCGCCGGCATCCTCGCCGGCATGCCATCGATCGCCAGGGCGCAAGCCGCTTCCGTCAAGATACGTTATCTCGCCAGCCGCGGCGGCATCTCCCCGCATGAGCTCGCCGACGAGCTCGGCTATTTCAAGGGCCTCGGCATCGAGCTGGAGAATGTCGGCTATTCCGGCGGCGGCCCGGAATCGCTGTTCGCGCTCGCCTCCGGCAGCGTCGACCTGGGCTCGGCCGCCACGCCGGCCGTGATCAACTCGATCGCCGGCGGCAACGACTTCGTCGCGGCCTACCCAAGCAACGGCATCAACAAGGACGTCAAGAGCGTCTTCTACGTGCTCGAAGACAGCCCGATCAAGTCGATCGCCGACATCGCCGGCAAGACGATTTCGGTCAACACGCTCGGCGCCCATCTCGACTACACGGTGAGGGAGGCGCTGCATGGCGTCGGGCTGCCGCCGGACGCGGCCAAGCTGGTCGTGGTACCGGGACCGCAGCTCGAACAGACGTTGCGCTCGCGTCAGGTCGATGTCGCCGGGCTGGGCTACTGGCAGGCGACCTTCGCCGGCCAACTGGTCGCCAATGGCGGCGTGCGCGGCGTCTTCAACGACACCGATGTGCTCGGCGAGATCGCCGGCGGTTTCGTCGTGCTGCGGCGCGATTTCATCGCCGCCAATCCCGACGCTGCCCGCAACTTCGCCGAGCAGTCGGCGCGTGCCGCCGACTGGTCGCGGCAAAACCCGGACGAGACGCGCAAGCTTCTCGCCGACATTCTCAACAGGCGCGGCGAGAACGGCGAGCTTGCGCGCTACTGGACCGGCTTCGGCCTGCGCGAAAAGGCGGCGGTGACCGACCGCGACGTCGACTTCTGGGTGAACATTCTCGAGCGGGACGGCCGTCTGCCGAAGGGCAAGCTCAAGGCAGCCGACATCCTCTATCGCCCGGGCGAAACCAAAACCAACTGAGCACGGAGACCCACGCCATGGCAACGCCAAGCGGCGGCGCGGTCACGATACGCGACCTGTCGAAATCCTTCAGCCTCGGCGGGCGAAAGCTCGCCGTGCTGCGCTCGCTCAATCTCGACATCCGCTCGGGCGAATGCCTGGTCATTGTCGGCGCCAGCGGCTCGGGCAAGACGACGCTGTTGCGCATCCTTGCCGGGCTGGAGCGGGCCGATGATGGCGGCGTTGCCATCGACGGCAGGGAGATCGAGGGCGTAGGCGAGGAGCGCGCGGTGATCTTCCAGGAGCCGCGCCTGCTGCCCTGGCTCACCGTGCTCGGCAACGTCGCCTTCGGCCTCGAAGTGCGCGGCATAGCAAAGGCAGAGGCAGAAAAGCGCGCGCGTTTCTACATTGCGCTGGTCGGCCTGGCCGAGTTCGCCGACGCCTATCCGAGGCAGCTTTCGGGCGGCATGGCGCAACGCGTCGGCATTGCCCGGGCGCTGACGGTGCAGCCAGAGATCCTGCTGCTCGACGAGCCGCTCGGCGCGCTCGACGCCATGACCAAGATATCCATGCAGGAGGAGCTGGCGCGCATCTGGAGCGAGGAGAACGTCACCATGGTGATGGTCACCCATGACCTCGAAGAGGCGGTCTATCTCGCCGACCGGGTGCTGATCCTGCCCAAGGAGAAGGGCGGCGCGGCGCGCCTGATCGACGTCGACCTGCCGCGCCCGCGCGATCGCAGCGAAAGCCGCTTCGTGCGCTACCGCGAGGAGCTGCTGCGCGAGTTCGGCCTGCATTGAGGTCTCTCGATGTTGAGGTGATGCCGGCGTGCGAACGGAAGTCCCGGAACCCCCTTCGGCCTGCCCTAATCGCAAACTGACCTTAGGTGGCGTCGACCGCCTGACCGCCGGACAGCGCATCGCGCAACGCTTTGATCTGCCGGTTGACGGCATCGAGTTCCGCCAGCGTCATGCCTGAGCGCTCGATCAGGGTCTCGTTGAGGCAATTGCACCGGACGAGCAGTTGACGGCCGGTCGCGGTGAGGTCGACCTGCACCTGGCGTTCATCGGCGGGATTGCGCTGGCGGGTAACCAGTCCGGCCTGTTCCATTCGCTTAACCAGCGGCGTGATGGTGCTCGACTCCAAAGCGAGCCGCTGCGCGATGCTGCCGACCGACATGCCGTCCGTCTCTCCAAGCGCGTTGAGCACGAGGTACTGCGGATAGGTGATGCCCATCTCGTCCAGCATCGGCTTGTAGGTGCGGTTGATCGCCATGCTGGTGGCATAGAGCGTGAAGCAGAGCTGATTGTCCAATGGGAGAGGCACGACATATTCCTTTGCTGACTGAGCGTGTTCGATATGTACCACGAAAAATGATATCGCGATACATATTTTCTCTAGACAAGGGTTTCGATCCGCGCTAGTCATGTTGTTATTGCGATATTGATTATCGCGAAAATCAATTAATGGAGATTGAGATGACCAAGCCCGGCAGCAGCACGATCACCACCAAGGACGGCACCGAGATTTTCTACAAGGATTGGGGAACCGGCCAGCCCATCGTTTTCCACCATGGCTGGCCGCTGAGCAGCGACGACTGGGACGCCCAGATGCTGTTCTTCCTGTCGAAGGGCTACCGCGTCATTGCCCATGACCGCCGCGGCCATGGTCGCTCGACCCAGACCGATACCGGCAACGAGATGGACACTTACGCCGCCGATGTCGCGGAACTTGCGGCGCATCTCGACCTCAAGGGCGCCATCCATGTCGGCCATTCGACCGGCGGCGGTGAAGTGGCCCGCTATGTCGCGAAGTATGGCTCGGGCGGCCGTGTCGCCAAGGCGGTGCTGATCGGCGCCGTGCCGCCGATCATGCTGAAGACGGCGGCCAATCTCGGCGGCCTGCCGATCGAAGTGTTCGACGGTTTCCGCTCCGCTCAGGCCGCCAACCGCGCCCAGTTCTTCCACGATGTTGCGGCCGGCCCGTTCTACGGCTTCAACCGCCCCGGCGCTGAAGTCTCGCAGGCTGTCGTCGAGAATTGGTGGCGTCAGGGCATGATGGGCGGCACCAAGGCGCATTACGATTGCATCAAGGCCTTCTCGGAAACCGACTTCACCGAAGATCTGAAGGCCATCGACGTGCCGGTGCTGGTCATGCATGGCGACGACGACCAGATCGTTCCGATCGCAGATTCCGCGCTTCTGTCGATCAAGCTGCTCAAGCAGGGCGAGCTCAAGGTCTATAAGGGGTTCCCGCACGGCATGGCGACCACCCACGCCGATGTCATCAACGCCGACCTCTTGGCCTTCTTCAAGGCGTAAAATCGTCCCCTTGGACAGGCAAAGCACCCGCCGTCAGGCGGGTGCTTTGTGCTTTCATCAAAAAGTCCAGGGGACAGTGGCTATTTGGCAAGAAAACCAGTGATCAGCTTGACGGTGGCGTCGGGGTTTTCCTCCATGATCCAATGACCGGAGTCGGGCACGATGCCGCCCGTGACATCGGTCGCAACAAGCCGCAAGATATCGGCCTGCGTGGTGCCGGCGGATTTTTCCCCGCCAACAGCCAGCACCGGCATGGTCAGTTTACCGCCGGCGGCGAGCATCGCCTGGTTGTCGATCGCGTCCTGGTCAAAGGCCTTGAACTGCTCGAAAGCGTCATGCATCGCATGCGGGCGGGCATAGAGTTTGGCGTAGTGCTTGCGCGTGGCCTCATCGATCTTCTTCGGATCGGCCGACAGTTCGTTGTAGAAGCGGTCGAGATAGATGCGCTCGCGCCCCGCGACCAGCCGCTCCATGTCCGGGCCGCGGAAATTGAAGTGCCAAAGCAGCGGGCTTTGCTTGATCTTTTCCCAGTCGCCGATGCCGGGCAGCGGCGCGTCGATGATGACCCATTTGGTGATGCGCTTGGGATATTGCGCGGCAAGCGCATAGCCAACCATGTTGCCGATGTCGTGCGTGACCAGGTCGGCCTTGTCGATCTTCAGGAAATCCAACACGCCGGCGATATCGACGGCCTGCTTCTTCTTGGTGTAGCCAACGTCCGGGTGGGCAGACAGCCCCATGCCGCGCAGGTCCGGCACGATGACGGTGTGATCCTTCGCAAGTGCCGCCGCCGCGGCGCCCCACATGTCTCCGGTATCGGCAAAGCCGTGCAGCAGCACGACCGCGGGACCCTTTCCGCCGACGCGCACATAGAGTTTGGTGCCATTGGTTTCGACGGACTGCGTCTTGAAAGCCGGTGGAAAAGGAACGATGCGTGCCGTCGCCGGCAACGTAACAAGAAGCACACCCAACACGGCCAACACGATCTTGCGCATGTCACTCTCCAGAGACGTTGAGGAACCTGTGGCAGCGTCGCCCCGCGCACACGTTTCGAACACTAACAGGCTTTTCACCTGGCGCATGGGGAAAGAATCAATAAGGGCGCGGCAAACGCCACGCCCTTAGGTCGAGTCCTGGAGATCGGTGTCTCAGCTGGCGGTGGCCCGCGCCTTCCTGGCTTCCTTCATGTTGGGCAGGAACACCGTCAGCAGGCCGAGCAGCGGCAGATACGAGCAGACCTGGAAGACGAAATCGATGCCCTTCATGTCGGCAACGACGCCGAGCACGGCAGCGGCGATGCCGCCCATGCCGAAGGCGAAGCCGAAGAAGATGCCGGCGATCATGCCGACGCGACCGGGCACCAATTCCTGCGCGAAGACGACGATGTTGGAGAAGGCCGACGACAGGATCAGGCCGATCAGCACGGTCAGCACCATCGTCCATTGCAGGTTGGCGTAGGGCAGCGCCAGCGTGAAGGGCAACACGCCGACGATCGAGAACCAGATCATCGCCTTCTGGCCATAGCGGTCGCCGAACGGGCCGCCGAGCAGGATGCCGAGCGCCGAGGCGCCGAGGAACAGGAACAGCATGACCTGCGACATCTGCACCGAAACCCCGAACTTATGCATGGCGTAGAAGGTGTAGTAGCTGGCAAGCGAGGCGATGTAGGCGTTCTTGGTCAGCACCAGCAGCGTCAGCACGGCCAATGCCCACATGACCTTCCGACGCGGGAAGGGCGAGACGTGGGCTGCCTGCTTGCGGGTGGCCATCGAGGCGCGCAGCCGGCTGTACCAGCCGCCGACCCGCCACAGCACGACGATGCCGACCAGCGAGCCGACCGCGAACCAGGAAATGCTGGTCTGGCCGAACGGCACGACGATGAAGGCGGCGAGCAGCGGGCCCATAGCCTGGCCGAAATTGCCACCCACCTGAAACAGCGATTGCGCAAGGCCAAAGCGGCCGCCCGAGGCAAAGCGGGCAATGCGCGAGGATTCCGGATGGAAGATCGCCGAGCCAATGCCGATCAGCGAGGCGCCGATCAGGAGCAGCCAGTAATGGCCGGCATGGGCGAGCACAACCAGGCCGATCAGCGACGAGGCCATGCCCCAAGGCAAGGAGTAGGGCATCGGCCGCTTGTCGGTGATCATGCCGATGACCGGCTGCAGCAGGGAGGCCGTCACCTGGAAGGTGAAGGTCAAAAGGCCGATCTGCCAGAAATCGAGACCGTAATTGTCCTTGAGCAGCGGATAGATCGCCGAAAGCAGCGACTGCATGATGTCGTTGACGCAATGGCAGAAGCTCACCGCAAGAATGACGGTGAAGGCCGTCGCTTGCGCAGAGATGTTGCTTGCCGGCGCGGGTGCGGCGACGGAGGTGGCGGTCGTATCAGTCAAGGCAATGCTCCGTAGTCTTTTGGCGGCGACCCGCAGGCGGCCTTATAGCCCGGTTGCAAAGCGACTTCTTTCGTGGTTTGGTCCAATAGTTTCGCGAGTGGGCCACATCCTATGCCGAATAACCGGGAAGTGTTCAGGGGTGACGCCGCCGAGCTCAGCCTGCTGCATGAAAGCCGCTGGCAATGGCTGGAGCAGGCCGTCGGGCCGGCGGTCGCGCTACCGACCGAATATCCGGACGGCTATCACGTGCCGCGACACCGCCACAGCCGCAGCCAGCTTTTGCATGCCCTTGTCGGCGTGGTCCTGGTGACGACGAAGCACGGGCGCTGGATGGTGCCGCCCGACCATGCGATGTGGATACCGGCCGGGATCGAGCATTCCGTCGAGATGCTGGGCGATGTTTCGATGCGCTCGGTCTATGTGATGCCGGGCGCCATTGCCGGCCTGCCGGAAGGTTTGCGCGTGGTCGGCATCACCGAACTGATGCACAGCCTGATCGTGGAATCGGAGAAACTGCCGCAGGGCGGCGAGCTCGAAGGGCGTGCCGCCCTCGTCATGGGACTGTTGCTGCACGAGATTCCGAACCTGCCGGAACGGCCGCTCGGCCTGCCTTTCCCGTCCGATGCGAAGCTCGCGGCGCTCTGCCGGCGCTTCGTGGCAGCGCCGTCGCCGCATGCGACGATCGACGAATGGGCGGATGCCGCGGGCATGAGCCGCCGCTCGTTCACGCGCGCTTTTCACCGCCAGACCGGGCTGTCGCTCTCCACCTGGCGCCAGCAGGCTTGCCTGTTCGCGGCGCTGCCCAGGCTCGCCGACCGCGAGCCGATCACCAGGGTGGCGCTCGATCTCGGCTATGACAGCGTGCCGGCCTTCATCACCATGTTCAAACGCATGCTCGGCACCTCGCCGCGCGGCTATATGCGCGGCGCCCGTGACGTCGGTGAAGCCCCGCGGCGCGCAGGTGGCCCGCTCGCCGCGTGAGGCAGCCGGCAGCATTAAGCTGGCGCGGCGATCCTCGGTTCAAGGGTCCAATTGACAAATACCGATTGCAATTTGCAATCAGTTATGTTCTCCTTTGCCCGAATGCAAAATCGGAGGACCCCGTGGCGACGATCGCCTATGCCATGCTGACCTCGCTGGATGGCTACATCGCCGGGCCGAGCGGCGGCATTGACCTGCCGGTTCCCGAAGAAGAATTGCATCAGCATTTCAACGATGGGATGAGGCGGACTTCGATCGCGCTTTGTGGGCGCAGGATGTATGAAACCATGCGTTTCTGGGACAGCCGGGAGCGAGAGATCGCCGCTTCCGAGGTAGAGCGGGATTTTGCCCGCGCCTGGCGAGAGACACCGAAAATCGTGTTTTCGACCACGCTTCGAGAGGTTGGGCCCAATGCCCGTCTGGTGAAGGGCGGCGCGGAGGCGGTGGCAAGGTCCCTCAAGGCGGAAACCGATGGCGAGATTTCCGTCTCCGGCGCAGAGTTGGCGGCCCACCTTGCACGCGCGGGCCTGATCGACGAGTACCGGCTCTATTTGCATCCGGTCGTGCTGGGCGCCGGCAAGCCGTATTTCCAGTCCGGCCTGTCACTGGCGTTGAAGTCGCTCGGCACGGAGCGGCTTGCGCAAGGTGTCACGCTGCTGCGCTACGCGCCCGCCGGGATCGACGGTTAAAGCGTTCACCGTTCACGGAACCGGCGAAGGCGCCGCGCTAGTCGAACAGGCTCGACACCGATTCTTCGGTTGCCGTGCGCGAGATCGCTTCGCCCATCAGGTCGGCGATCGAAATGACACGGATGTTCGGCGCGTCCAGCACGGCCTGGCTGGGCTGGATGGAATCGGTGATCACCAATTCCTGCAGCTTCGACCCGGCGATGCGGGTCACGGCGCCGCCCGACAGCACGCCATGCGTGATGTAGGCGGTGACCGAGGTCGCGCCATTGGCGAGCAGCGCGTCGGCCGCGTTGCAGAGCGTGCCGCCGGAATCGACGATGTCGTCGATCAAAAGGCAATCCTTGCCGGCGACCGCGCCGATGATGTTCATGACTTCCGATTCGCCGGGGCGTTCGCGGCGCTTGTCGACGATGGCAAGTTGCGCGTCGAAGCGCTTGGCCAGCGCCCGCGCACGCACCACGCCGCCGATGTCGGGCGACACGACGACGACATTGCCGAGCTGCTTGTATTTGGCTTTCACGTCGCGGGCCATCACCGGCACCGAGAACAGATTGTCGGTCGGGATGTCGAAGAAACCCTGGATCTGACCGGCATGCAGGTCCAGCGTCAGCACGCGGTCGGCGCCGGCGCGGGTGATCATGTTGGCGACAAGCTTGGCCGAGATCGGCGTGCGCCCGGAGGCGCGGCGGTCCTGCCGCGCATAGCCGAAATAAGGGATGACCGCCGTGATGCGCCGCGCCGAGGAGCGCATGAAGGCGTCCATCATGATGAGCAGTTCCATCAGATGGTCGTTGGTCGGATAAGAGGTGGACTGCAGGATGAAGACATCCTCGCCGCGCACGTTTTCCTGAATCTCGACGAAGATTTCCTGATCGGCGAAACGCCTGACGCTGGCCTTCCCCAGCGGGATGTTGAGATAGCGAGCGACCGCTTCGGCCAGCACCCGGTTGGAATTGCCCGCGAAAAGCTTCATGCACCGTTCCTGGTGAAGGATGGAGAGGCCGGAGAGACTCTCATGCGCCTTTTATGCGGGCTTTTAGCGGCCCGCGCCGGTATTGCAAGCCTCGTTGTGGGGAATCCTTCCGGCCACCGCCACAAACGTGGAAAACATCGCAAGCCGGCAACAGTCTGGCCGGCAACAGTTCGGCCGGCAACAGTTCGGTCAACCGGCGCCACCGCCGAGCCAGGCGGCGAACTGGTCGATCGTCTGGTCGGCAATGGCCTGCATGGTCGCGGGCGCCACCGTGGGCCAACCCTCGCCGCCGCCGACCGTCGGCGCCTTCTGCTGGCCATTGATGCGGTGCAGGCGATTTCCGGAGGGGTCGTAAATGTCCCAGACATAGATGACGGTCGTGTCCTTGCCTTCGGACATCGTCGAAAAATAGCCTTTCAGCACATGCGTGGCCGTCTGGTCCGTGCTGCCGACAAGCGTCAGGCCGCGCTGCCTGGCACGGGTCTGCAGTTCCGCCGTCAAGGGCGCAGCGGCGTCCACGGATGCGCCGACGATCGGCGCCACCTGCAGCCGGGTCTTGGCAAGGGCGGCGGTCTGGGCCGGCGTTGCTGACGTTGCCGACGACGCAGCCGTCGAAGGAGCCTGCGCGGTCGTGGTCGGAGACGTGGTGGCCGATGATGTGCCTTGGGTGGAGGGCAATGGCTGGGCCGAACTCGCCGGCGGGGTGATGGCCGAGGGCTCCAGCACGTCCTTGGCGTTGGTGCATGCGCCAAGCACCAGCGCCGCAAGCAATGACACGGTCGTCACCTGCGATCGTCTCATTGCCTGAAAACTCCCTACTGGCCCCCGCGTGAACCAACCATCATGGATTCACTGTACGATCAAGTCGAGATCATGGCGCGACAGCGGCTTCGGCGCCGATTCCGTGGTGAGATAGGTGCGGCCGAGCGTCATTGCGGTCTCTGTCTCGGAGTCCATGATGATCATATGCGCGAACAGCGTCATATTCGGCGCGATCGGTTCGGTATTGCCCTGGTAGAACATCGGCATGTCCATCCAGGATGGCGTGAAACGGGCGCCGACCGAATAGCCGCAGGCATTCAGGCGGTGCTTGGTCAGATTGTGCGCCTCGAGCGTGCGGGCATGCGCGTCGAAGACGTCGCCGAAAGTGTTGCCCGGCGTCATCGCCTTTTCCACCGCGAGCAGAGCGGCGCGGGCGGCATCGAACAGCTCCTGATGGCGCTTCGACACCTTGCCGGTCAAAACGGTGCGCATCATCGGGGCGTGATAGTGATGGAAGACGCCGGCCCATTCGAGCGTCAGCTGGTCGTTCTTGTTGAGCTTGCGCCGGCCGGCCTTGTAGCGGCAGAGCAGGGCGTCAGCGCCTGAGCCGATGATGTACTCGTTGGCGGGGTAGTCGCCGCCGCCGGCAAAGACCGCGCCCTGCATGGCTGCGAGGATGAGGCCTTCGTCACCGCCCTGCTTGATCAGCGGCAAGGCGGCATCCAGCGCGTCGTCGGAAAGATTGGCGGCCTTTTCCGCCTTGGCGACCTCGGCCGGGCTCTTGAACAGGCGCAACCGGCCGACGATGCCGGAAGCATCGGCGATCTGGCCGAAGGTCTGCAACTGCTCATCCAGGCGACGGCCGTTGTAGGCGGTCAGGCCATGGGTGTCATATTCGACGCCGATGCGGGCGCCGAGCAGATCGAGGTCGTTGAGCAGGTTGCGCAGGTCGATCGCCGGATTGGCGCCCTGACGGTCGGTCCACAGCACGATGTTTTCGATGGTCGAGGTATGGCGCGCCTGCCTCAGATCGGCCGAACGGGTGAGCAGCACCATCGAGCCGTCGGCCTTCACCACCAAGCACTGGAAGAAGCAGAAACCGAACGTGTCGTAGCCGGTCAGCCAGTACATGCTCTCCTGCGCGAACAGCAACACCGCGTCGAGCTTCTTTTCGGCCATTTCGATCAGCAGCCGGTCGCGCCGCGCGTCGAATTCCGATCGTTCGAAATGCAGCGCCATTACTCATTCTCCAAAACGATTGCCGAGACCTGGCGCCCATAATCCGCTTCCTTGCGGTGTGTGGTGCGACGGTAGGAATAGAAAAGGTCTTCTTCTGCGTAGGTGCAGCGGCCAAGGCCTTCGGCAGTCACGCCGGCCTTGCGCAGCCGGTCGACCGTATATTGGTTGAGGTCGAACATCGAGTGGCCGGCAGTCCTCGATGGTCTGAAATAGCGGGCATTGCCGGCATCGGCCTCGACGAAGCGGGCGACGAATTCCGGCCCGACCTCGTAATTGTCGGGCCCGATCGAGGGACCGAGAACGGCGACGATACGCTCGCGGCGGGCGCCAAGGCCTTCCATCGCCGCCACTGTGTTTTCGAGCACGCCGGTGAAAGCACCTTTCCAGCCGGCATGGGCCGCACCGATGACGCGGGCCCCGCTATCGGCGAACAGAACCGGCCCGCAATCGGCGGTCGAGGCGCCGACGGCGATGCCCGGACGGTCGGTGACGACGGCATCGGCCAGAGGGCGAGGGTCCGCGAAGGGTTCCCTGGCGACGACGACATCCGGCGAATGGATCTGGTGCGCGGTCAAGAGATGATCCGCCGGCACGCCCATCCAGTCGGCAACGCGCCGCCTGTTCTCAGCGACCAGCGTCTGATCGTCGCTGGAGCCGGTGCCGATGTTGAGCCCCCGATAGATGCCGCCGGAGACGCCGCCGATGCGGGTAAAATAGCCGTGACGTATGCCTTGCGCCGTTTCAAGGAGCGGCGAGCGTACTGGATCGGGTCTGGTCTGATTCAGCATGGTTGGGTTTGTCGTCCGTGCGGGGCGGTCTCGTCAAGGCGAAGTTCGGACAAGGAAGCGAACCAGCCGGCAGGACCAGCCTCAGGCGGCTCTCGCCGCTGGCAGGATCTTCATCACCTTGAACAACTGGCCCATCGCGTCGGGGCCGGCCAGGCGTTCGACAGCGTCCGAAATGGCTTGACGCGTCCTGGGATCGGCATTGGCGCCGAGCGTGCCGGCGCGCTCGATCAGGCCCATGCCGAGCAGGAATTCGCCCTGGGTCGACAGTTGCACGTCGAGACCGTGAGCGCGCGCCGTATCGGCAAGCGGGGCAAAATCGACGTGGGCGGTGAGGTCGGCTTCACCTGGATTGGCCAGCACGTCTTCACGCTGGTGCCGGCGCAGCGCCTGGAAAGTGTCGCCGATGCCCGGCTGCAGGTGGCCGTAGTCGATGAAGAGGCCGGCGCCACCCTGGCTGGCAATGCGCGCGGCAATGCCCGACATCAGCGCCGAGCGGGCGGGCGCCACTTCGGCGATGGCGCCTTGCGGCGCATCGGCGGCGGCCGCGGGCAGCAATGCCGGGTCGACGGATCCCGCACCGGCGAAGAAGTGCAGTCGATCGGCATCATCGAGGCCGACAACGCGCTCGCGCCAGCCGGCGCCGACATGAACGAACTGCCGGATCGGCAGCGCGTCGAACAATTCGTTGCCGACGATGAAGAGCGGCTGCCGCGGCAGCGTGTCGATGGTTTGGTGCCAGGCCAGCTTTGCGTCCTGTCCGGCAAGCGTCTCTTTCTGGATTTCGACAAGGCGCGGGCTGGTCTCGATCAAGGCGAACGAGGCGTTGCCGACGAGCGCGGGGTCGAGCCGCGACCAGGTGCGCAGCATGTCCTTCATCAGCGTGCCGCGGCCCGGTCCGATCTCGGCAAAAGTCGCCGGCAGGGACCGGCCGGCACGCTGCCATGCCTGGTAAAGCCAGACGGCGACGAGCTCGCCGAACATCTGGCTGATCTCCGGCGCGGTGATGAAGTCGCCGGCAGCGCCGAAGGGCTCGCGCGTGGTGTAATAGCCGGCGTCGGGATCGAACAGGCAGAGCGCCATATACTCGCTGACCGGGATCGGCCCCGTTGCGCCGATCAGGCCTTTAATGCGCTCCTTCAACCCGGTCATGCCGCCTGCGGCCGTGCCATCGGCTTTGCGGTGATCATGGCCCAGATGCCGGCGAGCACCATCGGCGTGGACAGGATCATGCCCATGGTCAGCCAACCGGTTCCGAGCAGATAGCCGAGCTGCTGGTCGGGCTCGCGGAAGAACTCGACGAAGATGCGCGACAGGCCGTAGCCGCAGATGAAGGCCCCGCCGACGAAGCGCGGCGTCTTCAGTTTCAGGCGCGAATGGGTGAGGAAGCGCAGGACCAGGAAAAGCACCAGGCCTTCCAGAAGGGCCTCGTAGAGCTGGCTGGGGTGGCGGGTGAACGGACCGCCATTGGGGAATTCAATCGCCCAGGGCACGTTCGAGGGCCGGCCCCAAAGCTCCGAATTGATAAAGTTGGCGACACGCACAAGGCCAAGACCGACCGGCACGCCGGCGGCGACCACATCGAACAGCGTCCAGGTGTGGATGCGGCGCCTGAGCGAAAACAGCGTCATGGCGAGGATGACGCCGAGCAGGCCGCCATGGAACGACATGCCGCCCTGCCAGACCGCGAAGATGTCGAGCGGATGCGCGATGTAGCGCGGCAGGTCGTAAAACAGCACATAGCCGGTGCGCCCGCCGAGCACGACGCCAATCGCCGCCCAGACGATGAAGTCGTCGAGATCCTCGGGCTTCATCGGCCGATTGCCGTCCGGCCAGAGGCGGGGAGTGGTGACGAGGCGCTTGGCGTACCACCAGGCAAAGAGGATGCCGACGATATAGCCGACGCCGTACCAATGCACCGCCAGCGGCCCGATATGGACGATGACCGGATCGATGTTGGGGAAGGGCAAGGAGGCCAGCGGCAGCAGGAAATATTCGCTCAAACAGGGGCCTCCCGGTTGCGGTCGTTCGTCGGGCGCGGACCATGCGGCAGGGTTTTGGCGGGGTCAAGGCAGGCGGTGGTTACATGAGCGACGACAGGTTGCGGTCTCAGCCCCGCGGTTTGCTGGCGACAATTTGCCTTAAAGCGTCGTTGATCCTGTCCTGCCAGCCGGGACCATCTTCTTGAAAGTGATCCAGCACAGCTCGATCGATCCTGATCGAAACAAGTTCTCTGGCGTTCGGAGCGCCAGCGGGCTCGCGAATTGGGGCAACTGGTTTTTTGGCCGGCTTGAAGGCGGCTTCTGCGGCGGCCATCGGATTTGTCGGTCGGCGCGGTGGTGTTGCCATAGGTTGACCCTGAGGAGTGCTGAAGCGATACGCCACAATAAGCGATTTGGCGTCCTCAAGTACAGCTTGGGGCGATTTGAAAGCCTGGCGTAGGCATGGCGTAGGCATGGCGTCGCCATGCGCCATAGCAACGCACAGCACGCACCAACCCTTAACGTTCTTGCATTCCGCTTCGCGCGCCACTACGTCAAAACGGTCAAGCGAGGACCTGCCATGTCGACCGGACCGAACCGCATTCTCGACGAATTCGCCAAGCTGATGACCGATGCCGCGGGCGCCGCGCAGGGCGTGCGGCGCGAGGTGGAGACTGCGTTCCGGGCGCAGGCCGAGCGTATGCTCAACTCCATGGAGGTGGTGCAGCGCGAAGAGTTCGAGGCCGCGCGCGAGATGGCGGTCAAGGCGAGGGAAGACAACATCCAGTTGGCGGCGCGCATCGAGGCGCTGGAAGCCAAGCTCGCCGAACTGACCGGACAGGCCGCACCTGCGGGTGCGTCGAAGCCCCGCGCAAAAAAATAATCACTAAACTTTTCCACATAGCGCGATCCGAAAAATCGCTTTGCCGTGAATCATTTACCGGCATTGTATGAATCTTCGTGACAGCGGCTTTCCACATGCGGACGAGGCAGTGCGAAAAATTGGGCTGTTCACGCGACTCCCGATCAATAGACTGAATTTGTTGCATGATTCGAAGCAGGGTCATGCGCCGGGCGGTGGGGTCCGGTTAGGTCTTTGCGTTGAGAAGTCCTGGCCGTCCGAGTTCTAGACAAGATTGTTCGTCGTGTGTGCCCCGCGGAGCGTGTGGCGCTCCCCTGAACACAGGAAGCATTCATGGAACTCCTCGAACTCGAAATCTCCCGCGAAATCCACCCGGTGGACGTCATCGAGCAGGTGGCCCACAACAATGACTGGTCCTTCGAACGTGCCGGCGACGACGAGATTTCGATTTCGGTGGCCGGCAGCTGGACCGACTACCACGTTTCCTTCTCCTGGATGGAGGATTTCGAGGCGCTGCACCTGGCCTGCGCCTTCGACATCAAGGTGCCGGAGACGCGGGCGCTGGAAGTGATGCGGCTGTTGTCGCTGATCAACGAGCAGATGCTGTTCGGCCATTTCGACCTGTGGGAGCAGGAGGGCGCTATCATGTTCAGACAGTCGCTGCTGCTTGCCGGCGGGGTCGAGCCTTCGAGCCAGCAGGTCGAGGTGCTGCTGTCCTCGGCGCTGGAAGCCTGCGAATGCTATTTCCAGGCCTTTCAGTTCGTCGTCTGGTCGGGTACATCGGCCAAGGACGCGCTGTCCAGCGTGCTCTTTGAGACGCATGGAAACGCCTGAACCAGGCAGGCATCACCGATGAGTTCGAGCAGCGAGCGCAAGCCCGAGATCAGCTTTGCCGATTTCGACCGTGTCGACATCCGCGCCGGCACGATCATCGAGGCCGAGCCGTTTCCGGAGGCGCGCAAGCCGGCATTCAAGCTGAAGATCGATTTCGGTCCGGTGATCGGGGTGAAGAAGTCATCGGCGCAGATCACCAAATACTACGCGCCGGAAACACTGATCGGGCGCCAGGTCTTTGCGGTGGTCAATTTCCCGCCGCGCCAGATCGGTCCGTTCATGTCCGAAGTGCTGACGCTCGGCTTTCCCGATGAAGAGGGCGCGGTCGTGCTCGGCGCCATCGAACGCAAGGTGCCGGATGGCGGCCGCTTGTTCTAGAGCATGATGCCGAAAAGTGTGAAGCGGTTTTCGGACGACATCATGCCCTATCTCTTTGATTTAGAGCCGGATTCAGATTTCAGGTCGACTCGACCTGAAATCTGAATCGGGCTCTAGGACCAGCCTCGGTCTGCCGGCAGCCACCGCATCCTGATCGGCCAGCTTGCGCGGCATTCCCAGCGCTTCCTCGACCGCCTCGAGAAACATTTCGGCGCAGGCCTGCCAGCTGTAGCGCATGGCGCGCTGGCGCGCCTCGGTGCGATCGACGTGAAGCGCCTTCATCGCTGCCTCGCCCAGATCGTTCGATACCGCTCCGCCAACGCCGTCGCCGACGATGTCGATCGGCCCGGTCACCGGATAGGCGGCGACGGGGGTTCCGCTGGCCAGCGCCTCGATGATGACGTTGCCGAACGTGTCGGTGCGGCTCGGGAAGACGAAGGCGTCGGCCGACGCGTAGATCTCGGCCAGTTCGTCATTCGGACGGTGGCCGAGGAAATGCGCATCGCGATAGCGCGCCTTGAGCTTTGCCAATTCCGGACCTTCGCCGACGATAATCTTGCTGCCGGGCAATTCGAGGTCGAGGAAGGCAGTCAGGTTCTTTTCGATCGCGACGCGACCGACGCACAGGAAAACCGGGCGCGGGAATTCGGTTTCCTTGCGCTTGTCCGGCCGGAAATGGTCGGTATCGACGCCGCGCGTCCAGGGCCTCAGCTTGGTGAAGCCGCGCGCCGCGAGATCGTCCGCCAGCGATTTTGTCGCCACCAGCGTGCCCTGTCCGGAATTGTGGAAGTCGCGCAGCCAGTTATAGGCCCAGCTCTCGGGCACCGGCAGGCGGGCGCCGAGATATTCGGGGAAGCGCGTGTGGTAGCTGGTGGTGAAGGGGCGGCCGGTCCTGCGGCAATGGCGGCGCGCCATGATGCCGAGCGGGCCCTCGGTGACGATGTGGATGTGGTCGGTTTTCGCGGCCTCGATCAGGCGCGCGACACGGCCAGGCGTCGTCAGCGCCAGCCGGATGTCGGGATAGGTCGGCATCGGCAAGGTGCGAAAGAGGTTCGGCGTCAGGAATTCGAGCGTGACGTCGAAGGGTTTCAACGCCTCGGTGAGGCGTTCCAGCGTGTGCACCACGCCATTGACCTGCGGCCGCCACGCGTCGGTGACCATCAGGATACGCATGGCGATCCCGATACGCGTGGCGATCCCGATGCGCATGACGGCCCTTTGCCGCGATAGTTCCTGAGCGCGCCGGCGCGGTGCCGGAACGGCAACCAGGCAGCAACTCGCGCTTCGCTCCAGCGCACCCGGGCAGGTACTGGATCGAAGCGGGGCGGCACAGCCGAATCGATAAATGTCGCGCGCTTCATGCGCGCTCTTGACCACGAATTCATGACGGGCCGATGAACCCATCTTTGCCCGGATTTACGCTGGAACCTTGATCACGGCGCGCAGACCGCCGAGCGGGCTGTCTTCAAGCGTGATGTCGCCGCCATGGCTGCGGGCGATGTCGCGGGCGATCGACAGGCCGAGCCCGGTGCCGCTGGCATCGAGGTTGCGCGCCTCGTCGAGCCGTAGGAATGGCTTGAATACCTCTTCGCGCTTGTTGGGGGCGATGCCCGGCCCGTCGTCGTCGATGGTGACGGTCAGCGAGCCGCGGCCGTGGCTGGCTTGGACCTCGACTGTCTTGGCATAACGGAAGGCGTTGCCGATGACGTTCGAAAGCAAACGGGCGAAGGCGTTCGGCCGCACGTGCACGGTCGGATCGCCGGTAAGCGTCGTCGCAAGCTTGCAGCCGCGCAAATGCGCTTCGTCGCCGAGCTTCTGGAAATAGGTCTCGAGGTCGAAGCGGCCGGTGTCCTCCGCGGCCTCGCCACGGGCAAAAGAGAGGTAGCCTTCCAGCATCGACTGCATGTCGTCGATGTCCTGGTTGAGCGCGGCCTTGGTCTCGGGTTTGCCGCCGGCCAGCGCCAGCTGCAGCTTGAAGCGGGTGAGGATCGTCCTGAGGTCGTGGCTGACGCCAGTCAGCATGGCGGTGCGCTGCTCGATCTGGCGCTCGATACGCTCGCGCATCTGGATGAAGGCGAAGCCGGCGCGACGGACTTCCTCGGCGCCGCGCGGGCGGAAATCGCGCGGCATCGGTCGGCCCTTGCCGAAACTTTCGGCGGCCTCGGCGAGCGTCAGGATCGGCCTGATCTGGTTGCGCAGGAAGGGGATGGCGATCATCAAGAGCACCAGCGAGGTGCCGACCATCCAGATCAGGAAGATGTGGGTGTTCGAGGCATAAGCCTGGCTGCGCCGCACGAAGACGCGCAGCACCTTGCCTTCAAGCTGGACGCGGACTTCGACCACATTGGAGTTGCCGACCGTGTCGATCCAGAACGGGCGGTTGATCTGCTTTGTGATCTCTGAAGACAGCGCCTCGTCGAGGATCGAGAAGAACGGCTTCGGGCCGGGCGGCGGCAGCGGATCGGGCGGCAGCAGATCTACCTTAAGCTGCATGCGGTCCTGGGCAATGCGGATGATGTTGGCGTAATCGGCGTCGTGCGGATAAGTCTCCATCATGTCGATGACGGCCGCTATATCTGCGATGGTCGCCTGCGACAGGCGCTGGGTGACCGTCTGCCAGTGGCGTTCCATGAAGACGAAGGCGACCACCGACTGCAGCAGGATCATCGGCGCAATGACGATGATTAGCGAGCGGGCGTAGAGCCGCTTCGGCATGTAGAGCGCGACCAGGCGCCAGAACCGGTTCCAGGCGCGCGGCATCGCCCTCAGCGTTCGCATCGCCAGATCGCCGAGGCCGCCCCCTTCAGGCTGTTCCAGTTGCGTGGTCGCCATTCGCCCTTCCACTCATCGACGGCCTGTTCAGCAAAGGGCCGTCGAGAAGTAACTTATTCCACGCTGAGCCGATACCCAATACCGCGCACCGTCTGCAGCCATACCGGATTGGACGGATCGCGCTCGATCTTGCGGCGCAGCCGATTGATCTGCACATCGATGGTGCGCTCGCCGACATCGGATTCGTCACCGACCAGCTCATGGCGCGGTATGGTCTCGCCCGCTCGCGCGGCGAAGATGGCGAGGATCTCCTGCTCGCGGTCGGTCAGCTTCAGCGCCTCGCCGCCGCGCTTCAACTCGCGCTTGGCGATCTGGAAAGTATAGGGCCCGAAGACCAGCTGTTCGACCTTGGGCGTCGCTGCCGGGCCGCCACGGCGCAGGATGTTGTTGATGCGCAGGATCAGCTCGCGCGGATCGAACGGTTTCGGCAGATAATCATCGGCGCCGGCTTCCAGCCCGGTTATGCGGCTGTCGGTCTCCGACAGCGCCGTCAGCATCAGGATCGGCACGTTCTTCTCGGCCCGCAGCGCCTTGGTGAGGTCGACACCGGTTTCGCCCGGCATCATGACATCGAGCACCAGCAAGTCGAAGTCGAGCCCGGCGAGCTTGCGCCTGGCCTCGCCGGAATTGCCGGCGACGGTGACGCGAAAGCCGTTCTCGGTCAGATATTGCTTGAGCAGGTTACGGATACGCGTGTCGTCATCAACAACCAGAAGATGCGGCGCGTCATCGTCGGGCGCAGCCGGATGATCAACCTTCTCAATGGTCTCCATGGTTCTTCCCCGATGTTTGCGCAGGCACAATGTCGATCTGCGCTCTTAGTTCCGGATTGACCATCGCTTCCAGGAATCGCTCGATCGTGGCGCGTTCGGTGGTTCCGGAATCCTCCAATGCCGCACGGATGCGGCGCGACTGTGGCCGCGCCAGCGCCAAGGCCAGGGCGCGACCCTTGGCGGTCGGGTAGAGTTCGCGCTGCCGGCGGTCGCGCGGACCCTGCACCTGGACGATATGATCGGTGTCGATCAATTGCTTCAAGACCCGCGCAAGGCTCTGCTTGGTGATCTTCAGCACATCAAGCAATTCGGCGACGGTAAGGCCGGGCCTGCGGTTGACGAAGTGTAGCACACGATGATGGGCGCGGCCGAAGCCGTAATCGGCGAGGATCTGGTCCGGATCGGAGGTGAAATCGCGATAGGCGAAGAAAAACAGTTCGATGATGGCGAAGTCGATGCCGTCCTCATCGGTGATCGCTGTCCTGATCGGTTTTGCGGCTGCGGGGCTCGTCATCATTTCTCCATGCGAGGCGGCAATTATGTCAGTACTATTGACGTAATTTCCCGGCAATGATAATTTTTGACAAGCTTTTCGGCGGATTGCGAACGAAAAGGCAAGCGCAAGCCGTTTTTCCGGAACTTCCTGAGTTTGCCACGAATTGAATATCCGCTTACGCTTTCACGCACTGGCCAGCGTCTCGCATCCTTTGGCGGGGCCGGCGCGAAAGTCTATTTGACACAACGATTTGCGGGCGCCCGCCCGCGGGAGGTTTCCATGGCATCCGTTCCCTTCGATCAATTGGACGGCTTCATCTGGATGAACGGCGAGTTCGTCAAATGGGCCGACGCCAAGATCCATGTGCTGACCCATGGCCTGCACTATGCCAGCGCCGTCTTCGAGGGCGAGCGCGCCTATGGCGGCCAGATCTTCAAGCTGACCGAGCACAATGAGCGCCTGCATGAATCGGCGCGCCTGCTTGGCTTCAAGATTCCCTACCCGGTCGCCGAGATCGATGAAGCATGCCGGACGCTGCTGAAGAAGCAAGGCTTTCAGGACGCCTATGTTCGTCCGATCGCCTGGCGAGGCAGCGAGCAGATGGGCGTTTCGGCGCAGAACAACCGCATCAATTGCGCCATCGCCATCTGGCAGTGGCCGAGCTATTTCGACCCCGCGCAGAAGCTCAAGGGCATCCGCCTCGATGTCGCCGAATGGCGTCGACCCGATCCGCGCACCGCCCCATCCAAGTCGAAGGCCGCCGGACTCTATATGATCTGCACACTGTCCAAGCATGCCGCCGAGGCCAAGGGTTATGCCGACGCCATGATGCTCGACTGGCGCGGCCAGGTGGCGGAAGCCACCGGCGCCAACATCTTCTTCGTCAAGGACGGCAAGATCCATACGCCGACGCCCGACTGCTTCCTCGACGGCATCACCCGCCGCACCGTGATCGGCCTGGCGAAGGACCGCGGTCTCGAAGTGATCGAGCGCGCCGTCATGCCGGAAGAGCTCGAGGGTTTCGAGCAATGCTTCCTAACCGGCACGGCCGCCGAAGTCACGCCGGTTTCGGAGATCGGGCCATACCGATTCGAGGTCGGCGAGATCGCCAAGACATTGATGAACGACTATTCCGCCGCAGTGCAACCAAAGCACGCCATCGCCGCAGAATAGCGATAGTCACAGCTTTTTTGTTAAAAAGGGGCGGTTTTCGAGCCGCCCCTTTCATTTAAGCTTTCGTGCATTTGACTTTCCAGCGGTTCGGCGTCTCATGATGGTGTCGGCCCGCGAGGCTGGCGGCTATGGAGGGACCAATTACATGGATACGAACACGCTCGTTGCGATCGTTATACAGGTGATTACGGGTGTTATCGGCGGTCAGGCAGTCGGCGCGGCGCTGAAGCAAGCGGCGATGGGTCAGCTTCCTAAAATCCTCGGCGGAGCGATTGGCGGCGTCGGCGGCGCGGCCATCCTGGGCAGCCTGCTCGGCGGCGGTACGGTCGATCCGGCGGCGGCAGCAGCGGCTGCCGGCGGACTGGGTAGCGCGCTCAACATTCCAAACATCGTCGGCGGCGTTGGCGGTGGCGCCATCCTGACCGCCATCATCGGCGCGGTCATGAACGCGATGAAGAAATAGGCCCGGACATACCCCTTCGGCCTGCGCATGGGCGGCTTCGGCCGCCCATTTCTTTTCGAGGATCATTCGTCTCGGCCGACGGTGGACGCGGCCCGCCATGGCCTCTACATCAGGGCGACATCTGGAGCGGTTCACCGTTGCACGAAAACGGCAAACCGCTCCCTCTCGTTGTCTTTGGCGCAATTCCAGGCGAAAAACCGTGTCACACTTTTCCTGGAATTGCTCGAGAAAGGAAGCCATGGGTCAGCTCAATGCGGGCATCGTGCCGGTCACGCCCTTCCAGCAGAATTGCACCATTCTCTTCGACATGGACGACAGGAACGGCGTCGTCGTCGATCCGGGCGGCGATGTCGACCAGATACTGTCCGTGCTAAAGGACAATGCCATCACCGCCGGCGCGATCTGGATCACGCATGGCCATATCGACCACGCCGGCGGGGCGATGGACCTGAAGGATGCGCTGGGCATCGACATCATCGGACCGCACGCGGCCGACAAGTTGTTGCTCGACAACCTCGAGAACCAGGGCAGCCGCTACGGCATCGCCGGCGTGCGCAATTGCGTACCGGACCGGTTCCTAGCCGAAGGCGACACTGTGTCGTTCGGCAATCATACGTTCGAGGTGCTGCATTGCCCGGGGCATGCGCCGGGGCATGTCGTCTACTACAACCGCGCGGCGAAGTTCGCGCATGTCGGCGACGTGCTGTTTCGCGGCTCGGTCGGGCGCACCGACCTGCCGGGCGGCGACCACGCGGCACTCATTGCATCGATCAAGGAAAAGTTGCTGCCGCTTGGCGACGATATCGGCTTCATCTGCGGCCATGGTCCGGGCAGCCGTTTTGGCGACGAGCGGCGCACCAATCCATTTTTGACCTGACCGTGCAAGCAAAAGAAAAGCGCCGCTGGAGGCGGCGCTTTTCTTGGGCAGGGAACTCTACTTTGTCTAGCTCTGGATGGAAGGCTACCGCGAAGGCGCCGAACCTGGCCGTTTTACTTGTCAGTTGGCAACGCAGAAGTGTTGGTCGCCGTCACTGCCGGTGAAGGTGCCGGTCCGCGAATTGAAAGTGCGGTAACGGTCCGAGCAATACTCGTACCATTCGCGGGTCCACGGCTCTGCATAGCGGTCGGCGTAGACGACGCGCGGCTGCACGTAGTAGCGACGCACGGGCCGATCGACATAATAGCCGTCATCATAGCCGCCATCGTAGGCGGGAGCGTAATATCGCGGTCCGGGGTTGCTGAGCGCGCTGCCGATCAGGGCGCCTGCCGCGAGGCCGACAACGCCGGCGGCGAGGGCATCGCCATGGTCGCGGTGATGATGGCGCCAGCGCCAGTCGTCGGCATTGGCTGCCGAGAAGGTGGCCAAAGTGGTCGCGGCGATGCCGGCGGTCAGGATGGCTGTCTTGAGAAAACGGTTCATTTTCGGTCTCCTTCGCGCCGGCCCGCGCATTTTTCAGGGGATGCGAACCGGCTTTAGCAAAGGTTAATAGAGGACCGTGGCTGAACGGAGGCTGAATGGAAATCGGCGAAAACGATTTTTCGAGGCTTGGTGGTTGTTCGAGGCCTGGGCACAACCCGTTCCGGGCGGGAGCAGTCCCGCCTGAAAAGCCTCCGTCGGATCCGTCGCGAGCCGGCTCAGCCGATCGACAGATTGACGGCCTTCGGACCCTTGCCGCGCTTGTCCGGCTCGGTGTCGAATGTCACTTTCTGCCCATCCTCAAGACCGGGAAGGCCCGACGCCTGCACAGCCGAAATGTGAACGAAGACATCCTTCGCGCCATCATCGGGCGTGATGAAGCCGAAGCCCTTGGCATGGTTGAAGAATTTGACGGTGCCGGTCTGCGGCATGGGAAACTCCTTTGATCCCATCAAGTCAAGTCTCGGGCCGGCAAACTGCCCGAGAGGAAATTTGTCCTTTATTTTAGCGCTATCGGCAAGAGAAAGTTTTCGCCTGCCGATCCAAGCATTTGCGCGCAAAAAAGGCGCGACGGTTCGGTCGCGCCTTTGCAATTTCGAGCCTCTCCACAAGCGTCTTCGCGATCCTGCCGCATCATTGCATCCGCAAGGACAGGGCGGTTCGGACGATCAGGCGGCGCGCAGGTTGACCGCCTTCGGGCCCTTGCCCATGCGGTCCGGCTCGACGTCGAAGGTGACCTTCTGGCCGTCGACCAGCGTGCGCAGGCCAGATGCCTCGATCGCGGAAATGTGGACGAACACATCCTTGGCGCCGCCATCCGGCGTGATGAAGCCGAAGCCTTTGGTGGCATTGAAGAACTTTACGGTACCGGTCTGGGCCATTGGGGAAAACTCCTTCACCCGTGTCAGTCTTGTGTGGTTTGCCCGCTGCCTCGCGCCTTGGGCAAATCCCGGTGGTTGCTTCGGCGGTCATGCATTCGCGCATGGTCAAACCCCCCGCCGAAAAACGGGGTTGTCAGAGATTCACACTTATCGGGGAAAGGTCGTCCAAAACGTTCCGCTCTCCGGGTCGCAAATGCCCGAACGTGATTTTTATTACACGGAAACGTGATGGTTGCAAGACGACGGTCGCGGACGGCCCGCGGCGCGACCAACGCTGGCCTCGATTAGACCCGGTCTCGTCACCGGTCATCGGCCAGAGACGGGCCAAGCATGGGCCAGCGCGAAGGCTGTCGAGCGCCCACCTTCAGCCCAATGGTGGGTGCGTTTGCCAGGGGAGGGCGAAGATATCGCTAGCAGCATCGCGGCCCGGCCGTGCTGAGAAGATTGCGGTGACCGTCTCCACCGGCGCATATGGACACCGCACGCGCGTGGTGGTTAGCCTTGAATCTCTTGCCCGCATGGCTTAGGTCCGGCGGACCAACAAATATGGCAGGTTTCCCATTAACAGAGATCACAGAAGAGCGGCAAACGCGGGCGGCAAGCCAGGGTCGGCGAGCCCGCTCGATCCTTATGTGCAGCGGGCGCTGCAGATGCACCAGGGCGGCCGCCGTCAGGAAGCCGAGGCGCTCTACCGGCAGGTGCTGGGCCAACAACCGAACCATGCCGCCGCATTGCACTTCCTCGGACTGCTGCTGCACCAGACCGGTCGCAGCGAGGAGGGGCTCGATCTCATCGAGCAGTCGGTGACCCTGCAGCCCGGGAACGCCGATTTCCTCAACAATATGGGCACGGTCATGCGCGACCTCGGTCGTCTCGCCGCCGCCGTCGATTTCTTCCGCGGCGCGGTGGACATCCGGCCGGACCAGCTGGCAGCGCGCGACAATCTCGGCTCGTCGCTGAAGCAGCTCGGCCAGTTCGAGGGCGCCGAAGAGATCTATCGCGGAACGATCGGCCGCAACCCGTTCCACGTCCGCGCCCGCACCGGCCTTGCCGAGACGCTGCAGGAGGCCGGGCGGCTGGATGAGGCGATCACGCTGTTTCGCGAGTCATTGTCGATCCGGCCCAAGGATGCGGAACTGCTTTACGGGCTCGGCGTGGCCATGATGGAGAAGGGCAAGCTTGCCGAGGCCGCTGATCTGGCACGTCAGGCGGTGGCAATCGCTCCGAACATGGCGAAGGCGTGGTTGCTGCTCAGTCAGGTCAAGCGCCAGACCGAACGCGACAAGGAGCTTTCCGGCATGGAGGCCGAGCATGCCAAGGCGCCGCAAGGCAGTCTCGCGCGCATGCAGCTCTCCTTCGGTCTCGGCAAGGTCAATGACGACCTCAAGGACTACGGCCGCGCCTTCGACTATTTCGCCGAAGGCAACGCCATCCGCCGCCAGGGCATCGACTACGATCCGGTGCGGACGCAAGGTGAGTTCGCGGCGATGAAGGCGGTCTTCGACAAGGCCTTTTTCGAGAAGCACAGGCCCAGCGACATTTCCGACGACACGCCGATCTTCGTCGTCGGCATGCCGCGCTCCGGCACGACGCTCGTCGAGCAGATCATCGCCAGCCATCCGCAGGTCTATGGCGCCGGCGAGTTGAGCATCCTGAAGACGGTCGTCGGCAAGCAGTTTCCGATGAACATGCCAGGCGGCTTCCCGGCCGGGATCGCCGACATGGCCGACCGTGCTTTCGGCGAGGCGGGCCAGGCCTATCTCGACATGGTGCACACCCGTTATCCCGGCTCCCGCCATGTCACCGACAAGATGCCGGGCAACTTTCTTCTGATCGGCTTCCTGCACATGATGCTGCCGAAGGCCAAGATCATCCACTGCGCGCGCGACGCCGCGGCCACCTGCCTGTCGATCTTCAAGGTGCATTTCCGTGGCGACAGCCATCGCTACGGCTACGATCTCGGCGAGCTCGCCGATTTCCACAATCTCTATGCCGACATCATGGCGCATTGGCGCAAGGTGCTGCCAGGCGTCGTGCACGATGTGCGCTATGAGGATTTCGTCGCCGACCAGGAAGGGCAGACCAGGGCGCTGATGGCGCATCTCGGCCTGCCCTGGGACGACAAGGTGCTGTCCTTCCACGAGACCGACCGGCCGGTGCGCACGGCGTCGGCGGCGCAGGTGCGCCAGCCGATGTACCAGGGCTCGGTCGATCTGTGGAAGCGCTATGGCGACAGGCTCAAGCCGCTGCTGGATCGGCTGAATTAGCGCATCGGTCATCGGTTGGCTAAAGCGCCCGAACTTTGTCATCCACGGGTGGAGCAGCCGCGAAGCGGCGTCGCGAAGACCCGAGGTCCATTCCGTGACCTTGCGCGAAGGGCGGCGCAGAACAGAGGTCGTTCTGCACCGCCGTGACGTTTATAGGTAGCAGAATGGATCCTATGGTCTGCGCCGCGTCGCTTCGCTCCTTGCTCCGCTATAGGATGACGACCTCACGAGCGTTTCGGCCGATCGCAAAGGATTGCAATCTGCCATCCTGCCGTGCGCCAGTTCCTCAAAGCTCCACGAACGGCTGGAAGCCGCCGAAGATCATGCGCTTGCCGTCGAAGGGCATGGTCTCCCAATCGGGTTTCAAGCGCGGATCGGCCATCACCTTGGCCATGACCGCATCGCGACTCTGTCTGGACTCATAGACGACCCAGGCGAAGACCACGGTCTCATCGTCCTTCGCCTGCACGGCACGCGGGAACGAGGTCAGTTCGCCGTAGGGCACGTCGTCGCCGACGCACTCGACATAAGCGAGCGCGCCGTGCTCCATCCAGACGGCGCCGGCGGTCTCAGCCATTTTCTTATACGCATCTAGATTTGCCTTCGGCACGGCAAGCACGAAACCATCGACATAGGACATGGTGAACTCCTTGGTTGGGCGCGGCTCTCCCTTCGCTTCCCTGCGGGAGAAGGTGGCCGAGCGAAACTCGGTCGGATGAGGGGTGTTCCAGCTTGGCGCCAAGCTACCCCTCACCCGGATTGCCAGCCGAATTGCGAAGGGCAATTCGGGGCAATTGGACCTCTCCCATAGGGGGAGAGGTGGACGGGCTCACGCCACCGGCGCGTTCATCGCCCAGGCGATGCCGAAGGGGTCTTTCACCTGGCCCCAGCGGTCGCCCCAGAACATCACCTGCAGTGGCGTGACGACTTCGCAGCCGGCATCGACCGCGCGCTGCCACCAGGCATCGATGTCGTCGCTGCCGAGATGAAGCTGCAGCGTGTAGCCCTGCGCCGCCTGATGCGGATGACCGTGTTCCGGATAGGCATCGCCCAGCATCAGCGTCGAGCCGTTGACATAGAGGTGGATATGCATGGTGCGCCCCTTGTCGTCCGGCGGATAGGCAAACACTTCCTCCGCGCCGAAAGCCTTCTTGTAGAATTCGGCGGCCTTGATGGCGCCGTCGACCTGCAGGTAGGGGGTCAATCCGCCAAGGACCTTGGCGCGGGGCGGGGTCTGATCGTTCATTCTCGTGTTCCTCTTCACGGGTTGATCCGGCTTGCGGCCCGAAGGACGGGTGAAGCGGCGGCGATCCTACATGGCCTGCGAAAGATTTTTGAAGTGCCTGGCGCGGGCAGTCCGGGCGGCCGCGCGGCTCGAAGACAATCGCATTGGAAGCGCGACTTTATATGACCTTGGCCGAGAAGGTGGCGGCGCGGCGGCTTTCCCGCGTCTCGAAAATCTCCGGAAAGCCGATGTCCTTGCGCAGTTCGCTGGGCAGCGAAAGCAGGATGCGCTCGCTTCGATGACGGGCGCGCGCCGTGGCATAACGGTTGGCAAGACGGCCGATGGATGACAGGACCGACATGGCAGTTTCTCCCTGGTTGATGCCGGCATCATCGTGTCGGCAACCCAAGGACGAGGCGCGAATTGGCAAACCGACAGATCGCCGCGATTTTTTTAGAACACCGACGCGGCCAGCGCGGTGTCGTAATATTCCACCATCTCGATGATCCGGTTGTCGCGGACCGTCCAAAAATTGGCGGTGCGCATCACGAACTCCTCACCGGTGGCGCGGCGTGTCATGTGAATCTCGACCTGCGCCGCGACCTTGTCGCCAGCGTCGATGATCTCGACCGGGACAAAGTGCCGGTACTCGAAGTCGTCGTCGAGCGCCAAGAGCCTGGCCAGGAATTCCTGCTTGCCGTGCGCGGTGCCGGCATGACGCGATTGCCGAGGATCGGCAATCCAGCGGAATACGACGTCGTCGGCGCACTGCGCCAAGGCGCCCTCGATGTCGCGGTCCGCATAGGCTTTGTAGAGATTGCTGACGATTTCCACTGCACGCATGGCCGTTCCCTCCATGGCTAAGCAACGCAACATGCTCCTTTTTTAGTAGGTGGAAAAGTATTGCGACCTGGCAACAACTGGCCGCCGGGCCGCTGCACTTCGAATGTCGGCCCGGCGAACGTGCCGTTCTCTCAGGTGGGCATTTCGGCGACCGCGCGGAAGAACTCTTCCGGATCGTCGACATCGCTCAGCCGCCGCTTCTCGATCAGCCAGAAGCGATTGCCGACGGCGCGGATGAAGGAGCGGTCATGGGAGGCGAGCAGGCAGCTTGCCTGATGCTTCAGCAACTCTTCCTCCAGCGCTTCCTGGCCGTCGATGTCGAGATGGTTGGTCGGCTCATCGAGCAGGTAGAAGTTGGGATGGATGAGCCTGAGCACCAGCATCATCAGCCTCGACTTCTGTCCGCCGGACAGCATGCCGATCTTCTTCTCCTGCATCTCGATGGCGACGCCGGCGCCGGCGAGCAGCGAACGGGCGCGCTGCTCGCCGACCTCGAATCGGCGCGAGACCATCGCCAGCGGCGTGTCGTCGCCACCAATGCCCGACAGCGCCTGGTCGCTGTAGCCAAGCACGGTCGACGGCGTCACTTTGACGTTCGCAACCGACCCCGGCTCGGCGATGGCGTTGCGGATCATCGCCATGAAGCGCGACTTGCCGACGCCGTTGCGGCCGAGCAGCACGATGCGATCGTCCTGGCAGATGTGGCGCTTGCCGGTCCTGAACAGCAGCGTGCCGTCGGGGGTTTCAACCGCCGCGTCCTCCAGCGTGATCAGCACCTTTGCGTGGGTGCCGCGGTTGGCGAGCCGGATCGCGCCGGCCGAGCGCTCGCGATGCGCGGCCACCGCTGCATCTTCGAGCTTCTCGGCCCGTTCCTTGAGCTGCTTGGTTTTCACCGTCAAAAGGTCGCTGCCGGAATTGATGCCGATGTTGTTGAGCTTGGCGGCCTGCTTGCGCAGCTGCTGCGCGATCTTCATGCCGCGCTCGAACTTGCGCGCGGTCGAGGCATCCAGTTCGTCGAGCGCCTGCCTGGCGCGCGAATAGGGCAGCGCGAACACCGGCGATTCTTCCGGGCGCAGGAACAGCGTGCGGTTGCTACTGGCGTCGAGGAAGGCGCGATCGTGGCTGGCGATGATCACCGGCACTTCGCGCGGCAGCGCGTTGAGCCATGTTTCCAACCGGCTGATCTTGGCGAGGTCGAGATGGTTGGTCGGCTCGTCGAGCAGAAGCACGTCGGGATCGGTGACCCAGGCGCGCGCGATCAGAGCCAGCCGTTGCCAGCCGCCGCTCAAGGCGCGGATCGGCCGGGTGCGCAATTCCTCGGGCACGTCGAGCGAGTCCAGAACCACGTCGACGCGCCAGAGTTCGTTCTCGTGCTGTTCGGATGGCAAGGCATCGGCGACCGCCTGATGGAAGCTGCGGTCGAGCAGTGCATCGGCGACGGATTGCTCGACATGGCCGACACGCAGGCCGCGCGACCGGGTGACGTCGCCAGCGGTGGGTTCGAATTCGCCGGCCAGGCATTTGAGCAAGGTGGACTTGCCACGGCCGTTGGCCGCGACGATGCCGAGCCGGTCGCCGGCGCCGATGGTGAGGTCGAGATTGGAAAAAAGCGGCGCACTCATGGTGACGCCGAGGGATTTGAGGCTGATCAGGGCCATGGTCGATTTCTCTGGTCGTTTGCCGGAGTCCGGCTCAATGCACTTTGACGGTGCGCCGGCCGGCCATCAGGCCAGGTTCAGCGGCACCACGAAGGGCAGACCAAAAAATCGAAACGGGAAAACCCGGACCGTCCTGGTCAGCCCTGCAAGCAAGCTCGCAGGGCACAAATCGGGCCACGCTGACGATGGTGATCGATAAACACGCAGCCCTCCTTTCCTGGACGTTCGAGTATGGACACCGGTTACACCACTGGCGTGGCCGATGGCAAGGGCACGGCCTGCGGCAGCGATTTGGCACGGCGCGGAAAGGGGTCGAGCACGAGCACGCAGCCGACAACGATCGCCGCCGCGCCAAAGCCCTGGATGGCCGAGAGCGGCTCCTTGAGCAGCATGGTGCCGACCAGAACAGCGACCACGGTCACCGCGAATTCGACGCTGATCGTCTTCGTGGCGCCGATGCTTGCCACCAGGCGGAAATAGACGACATAGGTAAGCGCGCTCATCACACAGCTCAGAACGACGAGGTAAAGGAAATCGACGGCGCGCGGCATAGCCGGTACCGGGACGAAGAGCAGCAAGGGCAGCGTCATCAGCCCGCCGAAGAGGAAAGCGGCGCTGGTCACTTCGAGCGAACCGACACCACGAAGATGGCGGCTGGCATAATTGCTGCCGAAAGCGGCCGAGAACGAGCTGAGAAGCGAGGCGCCGCAGCCGATGAGGAAGGAAGATGTCACCGGCACCGCAGGAAAGCCGACCAGGAGCAAGATGCCGGCGGTGCCGATCAACAGCCCCGACAGCCCGCGCAGCGTTATGCGCTCCAGGCCCCAAAGCTGGCCGAGGATCATCGAAAAGAGTGGAATGGCGGCGACGAGGATGGCGGCCGTCGCGGTGCCGATGCGCGGCGTGGCGAAGGAAAGCCCGATCAGCTGGGCGGCGACCGTCGTGGCGCCGACCGCCGCAAAGTGACGCCAGCCGGCGCTGAAGTCGAGCCGCCGGCGCGAGGCGATCGCCAGCATGAACAGCGCGCCGCCGGCGATCAAGGCACGCAAGGTCACAGCGCCGATCCAACCGAAGGCCTGGACTGTCTTCAGCAGGACGAGGAAGGAAAGGCCCCAGGTGAGGGCCAGGAAGACATAGGACGCGATGTCTTTGGGTTTCATGGTGGATGGCGAGGAGGATTGGGAGCGATGCGGGAAGCCGTCGCCTAGCGTTTGCGCGCGCCCATGGCAAGCAGAGCCTGATGGGCCAGGCTTCCTTGCGGCTTATGTGGGAATGGATGTCTCGGGATCCATTCACCGTTCACGGAAACGGCGAAAGCTCCATCTCTTTGTTTTGACGCAATTCCTGACGGAAGACGGTGTCACGCTTTCCTGGAATTGCGCTAGTGCCCCGGCCGGCCGGTCTTGCCCGGCCGGCGCTTCTGGCGACGCTCGTCGGCCGCGTCCTCGTAGGAGCCGATGCCGGCGCGCTGGCGGACGATTGGTTTAGAGGAATCGTCGCGTTCCTTCGCGCCCCCCTCTGTCCTGCCGGACATCTCCCCCGCTTGGGGGGAGATAGGCTTTGGCTTCGCCGGTACTTTTCCTTCGACTGGTTTTTCCGTCCGCCGCACCGTCATTTCGTCGAGCGAGTTCTTCTTGAACAACGGCTTGGTGCGATCGCCGGGAATGCCGAAGTCGGAGCCATGCGCTTCCTGCGCCGACTGCTTCTTGAACAGCGAGCGGGACACCGCGCCGGCCGGTGTCGGCATGTCGGTGCCTGGCCCCATGTCGTCGATCGACGGCTTGGCGAAAAGCGGCTTCTTCATCGGCACGGCGCCATCGGCGCCCATTTCGTCGAGATGCGGCTTGCGGAAGAGGTTGGGCTTGGCGGCCTTGGCCGCCTCTTCGGCGGCGCGTGCCTCGTCGAGCTCGCGGAACCGCTCCTGTTCCTCGACCGCGCGATGCTTGGCCACGCCTTTGTTGTGCTTGCCCTTCTCGCGGCCCGAGGCGGGACTTTGGGCTTCCACCTCGCGCGCCAGCGGGTCGTCGGAGATGGCAAGTTCCATCTCGCGCAGCCGCTTGATCTCGTCGCGAATGCGAGCCGCCTTCTCGAAATCGAGATTGGCGGCTGCATCGCGCATCTGCCTGTCCAGCGCCTCGAGATGGGTCTTGAGATTGTTGCCGATCATCGCACCGGCGTCGTCGGTGAACTGCGAAATGTCGGCGCGGACATGGTCTTTCTCGTAGACGGAATCGAGGATGTCGGCGATGCGCGACTTGACCGATTCCGGCGTGATGCCGTTGGCGGCGTTCCATTCCATCTGCTTCTCGCGGCGGCGGTTGGTCTCCGCCATCGCCCGTTCCATCGAGCCGGTGATCTGGTCGGCATAGAGGATGACCTTGCCGTCGACGTTGCGGGCGGCGCGGCCGATAGTCTGGATCAGCGAAGTTTCCGAGCGCAGAAAACCTTCCTTGTCGGCGTCGAGGATGGCGACGAAGCCGCATTCGGGAATATCGAGGCCCTCGCGCAACAGGTTGATACCGACCAGCACGTCGAAGGCGCCGAGGCGCAGGTCGCGCAGGATCTCGATACGCTCCAGCGTGTCGATGTCGGAGTGCATGTAGCGGACGCGGATGCCGTTCTCATGCAGATATTCGGTCAGATCCTCGGCCATGCGCTTGGTCAGCACCGTGACCAATGTGCGGTAGCCGGCCCTGGTCGTTTCACGGATCTCGCCGACGACGTCGTCGACCTGGGTCTTGGCCGGATGCACCTCGACCGGCGGGTCGATCAGACCGGTCGGGCGGATGACTTGCTCAGCGAAGACGCCGCCGGACTGCTCGAGTTCCCAGCCGCCGGGCGTTGCCGAAACCGCGACCGAGAGCGGGCGCATGGCGTCCCACTCCTCGAAACGCAGCGGCCGGTTGTCCATGCAGGACGGCAGGCGGAAACCGTATTCGGCCAGCGTCGCCTTGCGGCGGAAGTCGCCGCGATACATGCCGCCGATCTGCGGCACGGTGACGTGGCTCTCGTCGATGAAGATCAGCGCGTTGTCGGGCACATATTCGAACAGGGTCGGCGGCGGATCGCCCGGCTGGCGGCCGGTGAGGTAGCGCGAATAGTTCTCGATGCCGGCGCAGGAGCCGGTCGCCTCGAGCATCTCCAGATCGAAGCGCGTGCGCTGCTCCAGCCGCTGCGCCTCCAGCAGACGGCCAGCCTTTTCAAGCTCTTGCAGGCGGTGCTGCAGCTCCTCCTTGATCGACTTGATGGCCTGATTCAAGGTCGGGCGCGGTGTCACATAGTGCGAGTTGGCGTAGATCTTGACGCTCTTCAGCTCGCCGGTCTTCTGTCCGGTGAGCGGGTCGAATTCGGTGATCGCCTCGATCTCGTCGCCAAACATCGAGATGCGCCAGGCGCGGTCCTCTAGGTGGGCGGGGAAGATTTCGATCGTGTCGCCGCGCACGCGAAACGAGCCGCGCACGAAGTTGATGTCCTGGCGTTTGTATTGCTGGGCGACGAGGTCGGCCAACAGGGAGCGCTGGTCGAGCCGGTCGCCGACCTGCATCTGGAAGGTCATTGCCGTATAGGTCTCGACCGAGCCGATACCGTAGATGCAGGAGACGGAGGCGACGATGATGACGTCGTCGCGCTCGAGCAGCGAACGCGTCGCCGAATGGCGCATGCGGTCGATCTGCTCGTTGATCGAGGATTCCTTCTCGATATAGGTGTCGGTGCGCGGGACGTAGGCTTCCGGCTGGTAATAGTCGTAATAGGAGACGAAATACTCGACCGCGTTTTCGGGGAAGAATTTCTTGAACTCGGCATAGAGCTGCGCGGCCAGCGTCTTGTTGGGCGCCAGGATCAAAGCAGGCCGCTGCGTCTCCTCGATCACCTTGGCCATGGTGAAGGTCTTGCCCGAACCGGTGACGCCGAGCAGCACCTGGGTGCGGTCGTTCCGGTCGACGCCTTCGACGAGGTCCTTGATCGCGGTCGGCTGATCGCCCGCGGGCTCGAAATCCGACACCATCTTGATGGCGATGCCGCCTTCCGACTTTTCCGGGCGGGCCGGACGGTGCGGCGTCCACAGCTGGCCGTCCTTGTGCAGCGGATTGCCGGATTCGATCAGCGCCGACAGCGCGGCCACCGTCGCCGTGACGCCGCTCGAGGAAACCGACTCGGCATCCTCCAGGCTGATGTCGAGGCCGGCCACCGGGTTGAGGCCGGCGGCCGCGCGTTCCTTCGCCGAGGCCGCACCGCCCATCGAGGTGCCGCGCGCCGTGCGCCCGGGCGCTGACGAGCGCTCGGGGATCTTCTTCGGGGCCTTTGCCTTCGGCTGCTTTTCCGCCTCGCGCTCGATCTGTCCGGCCCAATCCGCGATCGAGCCAGACAGCGGCGCGCCGGCAAAGTCAGCCTGCGGCGCCTCGGAAAAACCACCCGGCTGCAGCGGCTCGGCGGCATCGAGGAATTCCGTCAGCGGACTGCGCCGCTTCGGCGCGTCATCTCGCGCCGGCGAAGGCGTCTTCTTGTCAGGGTGTTTGGCCATGGCCCGAATATGGGAGGACTCGGCCAAAATGGAAAGAGCGGAGTGAAAGGCGCCGGCCGCTCGCGGACGCTGCTGACAGGAGGCTGTCAGGAGATGCGTCATGATCCGTTCAGCCGGAGACCGTCCGCAGTCGCAACCGCTGCAAGCGCCGCGGCGACTGCGGCAGCGCGGCGGGCCTTCGGCCCGTCCACGGGCCAGACCAGACGGCGTCTGATCGTCAATGCCGGAACATCGCGCGCGATCTCGACGAGATGGTTGGAGACAAGATGCTGCCCGAGCACCAGTTCGCTGGCAAGCAGCGCGCCCATGCCGGAGATCGCGGCCTGCGCTGCCAGGACGGTCAAGGGGAACCGCGGCCCGTGGTCGAGGTCTTTCCGCTGCAGACCGGCAGCGGTGAACCAGTCCCGCCACGTGGGATAGACGTCGTCGCCCATTGTCGGGTCGATATGCAGCAGAGGCAGGCGGTCGAGCACCGCTGCGCCATCCTGACCGAAGCGGTTTCGCAGCAAGACCGGGGCGCAGGCCGGGATCACCCTTTCAGTGAAGAGGTCGGCCGATGCGAGATACTTCGCCGAGCTGTTCCGGTAGCTGATGGCAAGGTCGACGCCTTCCTCCAGCATCGAGTCCAACGCGATCGACACGACAATGCGCACGTCCAGCTTGCCGAGGGCAGCACGGACATTGCCGAGGCGCGGCGCCAGCCAAAGCGAGGCGAAGGAAGGATCGGCCGAGATAGTGAAGGTATCGGCGCGGCGCTCGAACCGCAGCCGCCGCAGCCCAGCGGCCAGCGCGTCGAAGCCGCGGTCAATGTCGGGCAGTGCCGCTTCGGCAATTCGCGTGAGCACGATACCATTGCCCTGGCGCCTGACCAGCTTGACGCCAAGCCGCTGCTCCAGCTGCCGCAATTGATGGCCGACGGCGCCCGGCGTGACACCGAGCTCGTCGGCGGCGCGTCAGGCTGCCGGTGCGCGCGGCGGCGGCCAGCGCTCGCAAAGCCGACAGCGGAAGTTCGCGAAGCAGCGTCATGGATTGAGTTTATCTCAAAACTTGTAAAAGCAAACTCGTTTGCACGAAAGGAGATTGCAGACCTAGCGTTGTTGAAGTCAGCTCAACTCAGGAAGGTCATCGCCATGCTGGATATGCAAACACAGTCCGTTCCCGTCGATCAGGCTCTCGCGCCGCCGCGCTCCTTGCGGTCGATGCGCAACGAAGGGATGCGCGTCGCTGTCGAATTCGATGATGGCAGCGCCGGCAGGCTGTCGATGCAGTGGCTGCGGCTTGCCTGCGAATGCGAGATATGCGGCGACACCGCTTCCGGAAAGCGCTGGCTGACGCCCGCCGACGTTCCTGCCGATACCCGCGCAGCCTCGATCGAAATCTCGTCGGGCGAAAAAATGGACGTGGTCTGGCAGGACGGCCATGTCTCGCGCTTCGCGACGGGCTTTCTGGCCGCTCATGCCGGGCAGGCAGACGACCAGGGCGCGGCACGATTCCGGCCGGCGCTGTGGAGCAGCGATCTCGCGGCTCGGCTCGGCCGCTTCGCTTTCGACGCGGTGGTCGAGGACGACGAGGCGCTTTTCCAATCGCTGCGCGCCTTGCGCGACCACGGCATCGCGATGCTGACCGGCGTCCCAGCCGAGCCCGAGGCAACGCTGCGTGTCGCCGGCCGCTACGGACCCGTGCGCGAGACCAGCTACGGCAAGGTGTTTGATCTCATCTCACGACCGGACGCCCGGGTGGCCGGAGAGACGGCGCGCGCGCAGATCCCGCACACGGATGAGCCGTTCCGCTATTCACCGCCGGGTTTCATCTTCTTCCATGCCATCAGGACCGGCGCCGGCAGCGGCGGCACCTCGTTGATGGTCGATGGCTTTCAAGTCGCCGAGCGGATGCGCGCCAACACACCGGCGCTGTTCGACGTGCTCGCGCGGCATGGCGTGACGTTCCATCGTGAGCACGCCGGCGAAGTGTTCTTCAGCGCCGAGGCGCATGTCATCAGCCTGGATGCGAGCGGCGCCGTCACCGGCATACGCTACAACGACCGCTGCCTGGCGCCACAGGCCGGTTCGATCGAGGAGATCGACGGCCTGATCGAGGCGCTCGCCGAACTGACGCGGCTGATCTGCGACCCGGCCAACCAGTTCCAACACCAGCTGCAGCCCGGCGAGGTCCTGGTCTTCGACAATCAGCGGGTCATGCACGGGCGCACCGCCTTCGACCCGACGCTGGCGGTGCGGCATCTCAGAAGCTGCAACCTCGACCGCGACGGCGTCCACAGCGCCTTTCGCACCCTGGCGCGGCGCTTCGCGCCGCAAGAGGCCGAAGCGGTGCTCTATCAAGGCGCTATTCTTTAGGCGCGGAACTGGTTCAGTTGAACCACAGCGCGAAAGTCAAGAAGCCGGCGCCGCCGAACTCGCGCTGGATCTGGTCGAAATCGTCGCTGCTGAGGATCTTACCGGTTTCGAGATAGGGCGCGATGCCGGGGCCGGTGATCGACAGCACGAGATCAAAAGGCTTCGGCTCGTCGAAGAACCGCTTCATGCTGATGCCTTTGCCGGCGATGCGGAAATGCGGCAGCAGCACGCGGCCTTCGAGAAGATCCTCGGCCACCGTCAGCGTGGCGAGCCAGGCCTGCACTTGTTCCTGGCCGACCTCGAGGCCGGTCAGCGGGCTGACGCCCTTCTGCTGCGGTCCGGGCAGCCACTCGCGGTCGTTGTCGGTCTCGGCCAGGATCGCCTTCCAGTCCTCGCGCGACAACCGGATCATCTCCAAAAGATGGCGGCGCGCGGCCTGCCGGCGCTCCGGCTCGACCACCGGCCAGTTGACGAGATGCACGAGAGAGATGAAGTCGGCGAAGCGCCATTCCGAGGTGAAGATGTTGCCGCTCATGCCGCCGTCCAGTGGCACCAGCGCATCCTGCAGCGGCAGTTTCGCGCGCGGGAACAGCATGTGAAACGAGCCGTCGAAGGCGTTGCGGAAATCATGCGCCAGCCAGAAATCGGCCTGCGCCATCAGGAATTCGGCGTAGCCCTGCAGCCAGAACCCGTCGGCGCGGTCGAAACGGAAAGCCAGCGAAGGCGCGGCGTCGCTGGTGTCGATGCTGCCGCGCGAGAGCGAGGCCATGATGGCTGCGACGCTTTCGTCCGGCGTGAGCTTGCCATCTTCGTTGAGGTCGATGCCAACATGGGTGAGGTCGACGATCATGCCGATGTCGGCGCCTGCAGGGACGGAGCCGAGCGTGGCGGCGGATTTTTCGAGCCGGTCACGGAAGGCGACCAGGATGGCGCGGAATTCTTCGTAGGTCAGCGGTTCCGGGTTGGGATTGTCCGGCACGGGCAACTGCATCAGCGGCAGCATGAAGGATTTCGGACTCTCGAAACCGTGGCGATGCAGGCCGCCGGCGAGGAGTTCCAGGGCGGTGAAGAATTCGCCGGCGCCGGCGGCATAGGCCGATGCCGGGTCCTTGGCCGCGGCCGCCTCCAGCGTCGACAGCGCCGTGTTCCGGTCGGTCACGCTCTTCGCCTCGAACATCGCCTTGGCCGCGTCCGGCATCTCCGCCCAGGCGAGGGACACCGGCAGGAACACCGACAGGGCGGCCGCAAAGACAGTCTTCAGCAACATTATCGTCCTCCACTGCGTGACTTGGCGGAGCATACACGTATTTTGATCCGACCGAGCCATGTTGATGTCCGTTGTCGGATCATTCGGCGGCCGGCTTCTACCAACTCGTCGGACGGTCTACACAGGGCAGAAATGGACGGGGCCCGTGTCGAACTATCCGCTTTCCTACAAACTGTCTTGGCTGCCGCGTTTCCTGAAGCCGTCGCTCGGCGGCGGCAGAAGCGGTTTCGCGGCACCGGCGGCGGCGTTGATCGATCCGCCGCCAAGGCGGAAGGTGCGGCTGGCTTTCGTCGGCGACATTTCAGCCGTGGCCAATCGCGATGTGCCGGAATGCGATCCGGCGATCGCCGCGCTGCTCTCATCCGCCGATCTCGTGGTCGGCAATTGCGAAAGCCCGATCGTCGAGCGTCCACGCGCCGCGATGGGCACATGGCTCGGCACACATCACGCCATGAGCGAGCGTTTCCTGGCCGATGCGCTTGCAAGTGCGGGCATAGCGCGCGACAGGGTCGTTCTGTCGCTGGCCAACAATCATGTGCTCGATCAGGGCATAGCCGGTTTCGAGGAAACGCTTGCAGCGCTGAGCCGGCTCGGGATCCGAACCATCGGCACGGTTGCGGGCGGACCTGTCCAGCATCATGCAGCCGGATCGCTGACGATCGGCTTTGCGGCTTTCACACGCTGGCGCAACGCGGACGCCGGGCCGTTTGAAGAGCGGATCTCGATGCGTGCCGCCGAATGGCCGCGCGGCGCTGTTTCCGGCGTCGACCTGCTCTGCGCGGTGGCGCATTGGGACTGGGAGTTCCGGCATTTTCCCAGGCCGGCGACGCGGGAATTGGCGAGGCGGCTGGCAGACCATGGCGCCCGGCTGATCGTGGGGCACCACGCCCATGTCGTGCAGCCGGTCGAGCGGGTCGGCGATGCCGTGATCGCCTATGGGCTTGGCGATTTCCTCGGCACAGCCTTTGCGCGCCAGCCATGGCCATGCCGCATAGGGTCGATCCTGATCATCGACGTCAGCGACGATATCGCCACGCGCGGCATGGTCGCTGCGTACGAGCTGCATTTCTTCGCGCGCCTCGCCGCCAACGGCCATGAGCGGCTGGTGCGGGTGGAAGCGCTGGACGGCGCGTTCAAGCGGCGGGCGACGGCGCGGCTGGAAACGATTTTTCCGACCTCAGGGAACTAAAGCGCGTCGCGCTGAAACGGATTCAGGCGACGCGCTTTAAAGTCTTGTTTTGATGCATGTCGTCATCCCAGAACCGCTGCACACTTCTGGCGACATGCATTAGCCGCCGATCGCCGTGAGCGCAGGCGACTTTCGCGCAAAAGCCGCTATCATGAACCGTATCTCAGCGGCGGCCGGGGGTGGCCATGGAAGCAGCGGATTTCATGCCGAGCGAAACGGTCATCGCGGGCATCAGGCGCGACATCGAGGCCTATGAAGCAAAACGGGCGTCAGCCCAGAAACAGGTCCGCTGGCGGGTGCCTGTGTTTGTCGGCCTGGTCGTCGTCTTCGTCGCGCTCATTGCTTGGCTGTTCAACGTCGCCGCCGATCCTCACGAACAATGGGTCTCGACGCCGCATGTGTTTCTCTACCTTGGCGGCCTGTTCGTGGCGGTATTCCTCTATTTCCAGGCGTTGAGGCCGGCGACAAGGCTGCAGCAATCCTTCCGCGACACGCTGCTGCCGATGATCTTCGGCTTCGTGCGCGACGTGCGCTACCAGCGTGGCGTCAGGCCGAACTCCTTCGACAGGCTGCCGCGCGAGACGGTCGGCGCCTTCAACCGGCAGAGCTTCGACGACGTCATTTCGGGACGCTACGAGGATTTTCCTTTCGAGCTTTACGAGGCGAAGCTCTGGGAGGGCTCGGGCAAGAGCGAGACGACCGCATTCAAGGGCGTGATCGTCGCCTTCAAAACCATCGAGCCGTTCCCGGGAACACTGGTGGCGGCGCGCAAGGCCAACAAGGTGGTGCATTTCTTCCGCGGTATCTTCGCCAGCAAGATGCAGGAGCTGTCATCCGGCGTGGACGAACTCGACGCCAAGTATGAGTTCCGCACCGACAATGTCGAAGCAGCTCGGCCGCTGGTCACCGGGCGGATGGCGCAGGCGCTGACCTGGCTCGGCGAGACATGGCCCTACGACCAGGCGCGGGTGGCACTCAGCGGCAGCGACGGTTTTCTGTTGATGCCGCGGTCGAAGAACTTCTTCGAGCTCCCAGTTATTTCGGAGCCGATCGACTATCAGGCGCATGTCGCGCCGATGATTTCGGACCTCGGTGCGATGCTGGCAACGGCGGCGTTGGTGCGCAAGATCGGCGCGAGGGACGAAGCCGCCGGATAACGCTCAGCAGTCGAAACCGTAGGTGGCGCGCATGTAGTCGGCTTCTTCCTTCGACATCTTCTTGAACATGACGCAGACGGTGAAGCTGCCGACCTGATGGCCGTTCCTGGAGTAGCCCCAGTCGGAAATATCATCCCTGGTGAATTCGATGTCCTGGCCGAAGACGACGTTGTGAACCATCTCCGGCTCGTTCGCCAATACGCCGACGAAGCCGCTGGCGGTCCGCTTGAAAGGGATGACCCAGAAATGCTCCGTCACATTGCCGTCGACGACCATCACCTTCAGCTTGAACTTGCCGGTTCCCGGCCTCGGCGCGTCGGACAAAGTCAGGAATTCATCGAGGCTTAAAGTCCTGTCAGACCGGCCAGCCAGTTCGCCGACCGCTTTGCCGCGTCCACCGTCGCGCCGGCGGCACGGCTGAGATCGGTCTTGACGACGGCGTAGCCGGCCTTGGTGCGGTAAAGCACGGCGCGTCCGCCATCGACCGCCCCATCGAAGGCGACAGGCTTCGCGGCTTCCGTTTCGCTGGCGCTCACCGTTTGGCCGACCGGAATGCTCGGACGGCGGTCGAGTTCGGGCGGCAGCGGGGCGATGGTTTCGACGACGCGGTTCCTGGGTTTCAGATCCGGCCTGGAGGCTTTTGCGGCAAGCTCGGCGGAAGAGGCCGAACCCTTGACGCGGCAAATGCCTGAAACCAGCGGATAATTGAAATTGCGCTGATGCAGCATCTGGCTCTTCATCGCCGCTTCGCAGTCGGCGATCGTCGCCCATTTGGCAGGCGTCTCGCCGATATATTCGCACAGCTTGGCGTCGCAGTCGCAGCCGACAATGGTCATGGCGACAAGGGCGGTCTTGATCACGGTCTTGTCCCTTCGCATTCGTTCCCGGCCTGATCAATCGCCGGGGAACAAGGCGGGATTTGGCCGCCATTGTGAAATGTGGATGACGGCGCGTTACGGAAGATTGCTTGGCTTGCAACTGTGGCGCGAATGCATCAGTGGCAGGCGCCGGGGGAGCGCAGCGCAAAGCCGCTCAGGGGCAGATAGGCCCAAAAGACAGTCGGCGCCGGGATTTCTCCCAGCGCCTCCCTGTCAGATCAGAAACCGGTTATGGCAGCAACGTCCCTAAAGTCATCGCGCCAGGCCAGCCTTGATTTTGACGGTCCTGCCAGTCGCCACCCGAGGGCAGCGCCCGTTCCAGACCACGCCGATCTCCACCCTTGCGGGCTTCGCCCAGCGTGCCATCGAAGGTTTTTACCGGCCTTCATGGCAGCATCGGTCCGCCGTCGGCGTTGGCACGCTTTCCGCGGCACCCGTATGTCTCGGCATCCGTCCCTCCAACAGGCGAGCCTGCTCTCGTTCTGGGCCGTACGGGCCTCAGGAAATCCGCCTTGCGCTCTTGCCTTTCGGCTGGGGCGTCGGTAGCCGCCTGAGATGGGTTGAATGTACGCCGGGTAAGGGGTTTGGGGAATGCCGGTGAGCCTGTGGATAGCGGGATTATCGGGGACCAGTGGCAAAAGCCCCGGAATTTACCGACCGAACCCTTTAGTCAGCCTGCCCCGCTTTATCTGTGGCCTTGGATGCTGAAGCCTTGCCCCGCCGCCCGGTCCGCGTTTCAATGCCGGCAAAGGGCTTTAGGCCGGCAAAGGCTTCGGGTCGGCAGAAGATCTTGGGCGCGCCAGCACGAATCCGCCGCGCATTTTTGCGCGGCTTGCCTCGGGGGAGGTCAGCTTGAAGGTCGGGGTGGTTCTCAATCCGATTGCCGGAGGCGGCAAGCTCAAGCGGCATTGGGCGGAGGCGGCAGCGTCGCTCAACAGGAATTTCGGCGATTTCGACCTGCGCGAGACGGAGGCCGGCGGCGACGCCGAGCGGCTGGCGATCGACCTCGCCGCCGGCGGGTGCGACCTTGTGATCGCGGCCGGCGGCGACGGCACCGCCAGTGAGGTCGCCGACGGCCTGCTGCAGGCACAGCACGAGACCGGCCTCGAAAGCGCGCTGGGGCTTCTGCCTTGCGGCGCCGGCACCGACTTCGCGCGCGGGCTTGGCTTGCCGCGCGGCATCGATGCCGCGCTGAAGCGGATCGCCGACGCCAAGAGCCGGAAAATCGACGCCGGCCGCGTCTGCTACATCGACGAGCACGGCGCGCTGGCCAGCCGCCATTTCATCAACATCGCCAGCCTCGGCTTGTCCGGCGCGACGGATCGCGCCATCAATGCCGACAAGCGCAAGGGCAGGGTCTCGGCCAAGGCGCTGTTCTTCTGGCGCACGGTGCTGGAGTTCGTCCGCTATCGTTTCCAAGACGTCCGGATCACCATCGACGACGGCGAGCCGATCGAGGCGCGCATGGCGCTGGTGGCGGTGGCCAACGGAAAATTCTTCGGCGGCGGCATGATGATCGCGCCGGACGCCGAGCTCGCCGACGGCCAGTTCGACATCGTCATCCTGCGTGCCGCGGGCAAGCTCGGCCTAATAAGAGACATCCGCCTGCTCTACGGCGGCCGACACCGCAACCATCCGGCGATCACCATCCTGCGGGGGCGCAAGGTGCTGGTCGAGCCGTTGGGCGATGTCGAGAAGAACGGTGCGCTGGTCGACATAGACGGCGAGTCGCCGGGCCGGATTCCGGCGACTTTCGAGATCCTGCCTGGTGCGCTGACGTTGAGGGATTGAATCAACTGGCTGAGGGGTTGATTCAGCGGCTGCGGTTAGGCGACTGAAATAACTGGCTAATCTTTTGCCGGTTGCAGTCCGAGCCTGGCCGGAAAGCCGGGCGCGCGCAGCTCCACGCCGACGGCATCCTCGAGCAGCTTGACGATCTGCGTCGACCAGGCATCGCCGCCATAGGCGCGCTTGCCCTCTTCGAAGATCGCGTTGACGCGGGTCGCCAGATCGAGCGGCGCGCCGAAATCCCGGCCCATGGCCAATGCGAAACCGAGGTCCTTCAGCGCCAGGTCCATGGTGAAGCCGATATCATAGGATCCGTTGAGCACCAGCTGGCTTTCGGTCTCGTGGACGAAGCTGTTGCCGGAAGAGGCGACGATGGCGTGATAGGCCTGGGCGAGGTCGAGCCCGCCCCGCTTGGCGAGCATCAGCGCCTCGCCGGCGGCGACGAGATGGATGAAGGCGAGCATATTGGTAATCACCTTGATCACCGCCGCCGAGCCGACCGGTCCCATCAGGAAAGACTTTGCGCACATCGCCTCGATGGCGGGACGATGCCGCTCGTAGAGCGCGGCGTCGCCGCCGACGAGCGCGGTGATCCTGCCTGCGGCCGCCAGATGCACGCCGCCGGTCACCGGGCATTCCAGCGTCTCGATACCTTTTGCGGAAGCGAGTGCTGCGAGCCGCAGTATCTCGTCGCGGCCATTGGTCGACATCTCGATCCAGGTGCCGCCGGCGGGCAGGGCCTGAAGCAATCCGTCAGGGCCGGCGAGCACCGCTTCGCTGACCTTCGGCGAGGGCAGGCAGGTGATGGCATTGCCGGCACGGGCAGCGGCGTCGGCCGGGCTCGCCGCCGCGATGGCGCCGAGCTCGACCACGCGCTCGACCGCGGCGGGGTCGCGGTCGAAGACGGTGACGGCGAAGCCGTTGCGCAGCAGGCTGGCGGCAAGGTTGCCGCCGAGATGGCCGAGGCCGATGAAGGCGTAAGCGAGGGTCACGGCATCAGCGGCGCCTGCATCATCTGCAGGTGCAGGTCCTTGCCGGTGTAGGGATGCGCATCGCAGACCGCCTCGTCGAGCTCGACGCCGAGACCGGGCTCCTTCGACGGGATGACGTTGCCGTCCTGCCATTCGATCTTCTTCTTCAGCAGCGTTGCGTGAAAACCGTCCCACTGCTTCAACGATTCCAGGATGAGGAAATTGGGCAGCGTGACGGCCAGCTGGATGTTGGCGGCGCCGACGATCGGGCCGCAATAGCAATGCGGCGCCACCTGGATGTGGTAGGCCTCGGCCATGGCGGCGATCTTCTTTGTTTCGAGAATGCCGCCGGAGCGGCCAAGATCCGGCTGCAGGATGGTGGCGGCGCGGTTTTCGATGACGCGGGCGAACTCGAATTTCGTCGTCAGCCGCTCGCCCGTGGCGATCGGGATCGAAGTGCCGCGGGCGACTTGCGCCATGACCTCGGGCATATCCGGCGGCACCGGTTCCTCGAACCAGAGCGGATCGTAGGGCTCGATGGCGCGCGCCATGCGCAGGGCGCCGGATGCGGTGAACTGGCCGTGCGTGCCGAACAGGATGTCGGCGCGCGTGCCCACCGCCTCGCGGATCGCCCTGATCATGCGCGCCGACAGGTCGATGTCGATCAAGCGCGGCTGATGGCCGTCATAGGCGGTGTAGGGGCCGGCGGGATCGAGCTTGACGGCGTTGAACCCCTGCTCGACATATTCGAGCGCGCAGGCGGCGGCCATGTCGGGGTCGTTGTAGACGTTCTTGCCGCGCGCATCCTCGGAATGGACGCTGCCGGTGTGCGGATAAAGATAGGTGTAGGAGCGCAGCGTCTCGTGCACCTGGCCGCCGAGCAGCTTGTAGACCGGCTTATCGGCTTCCTTGCCGACGATGTCCCAGCAGGCCATTTCCAGCGCCGAGAAGCAGCCCATGACGGAGACGTCGGGGCGCTGGGTGAAGCCGGAAGAATAGGCACGGCGGAAGAAATTCTCGATGTCGTGCGGGTCGCGATCGACGAGATAGCGCTCGGCCATGTCCTCGATCATTTTCGCGGTGACATGCGCCGAGAAGGTGGCGTTATAGGCCTCGCCATAACCCACCACGCCGCCATCGGTGGTGAGCTTGACGAAGATGAAATACTTGCCGCCGATGCCGGGCGGCGGGTTGCCGACAACCCAGGTCTTTATGTCGGTGATTTTCATTTGTGATCCTCCAGAACCAATTCGGCGCCTTTCCATCCGGTGAGGATCGAGGCGGCGTTGGTGTTGCCCGTGATGTTGTCGGGGAAAATCGAAGCGTCGATGACGCGCAAGGCGTCAAGGCCGTGCACCTTCAGCCGCGGATCGACGACGGCGCGCGCGGGGTCGGGCCCCATGCGGCAGGTCGAGACCGGGTGATAGACGGTGCCCGAGCGTTTCCTGAAATCCTGGATCAGGTCGGCGTCCGATTGTATCGACGGTCCGGGCAGAACCTCCTCCTCGATGATCTCGGCCAAGGCCGGCATCGCGGCGATCTTGCGCACGAACTTCACCGCCGCCAGCATCTCGTCGACATCGGCATTGGTCGAATAGGCGTTGGCCGTGATCCTCGGATAGTCGCGGGGATTCTTCGAGCGGATCATGATCTCGCCGCGGCTGGACGGCCGGCAGTTGGACAAGCCGATCGAGAAACCGGGCCAGGGATCGGGCGTCAGGATCGGGCGTTCGCCGCTCTTCGGGATGACGGTCGAGAATGCCTGGAAATAGAGCTGCATGTTCGGCCGCGTCATCGACGGGTCGGTGCGGAAGAAGCCGCCGGCATTGTTCATCGACAGCGACAGCGGACCGGAGCGCAAGAGGATGTATTGCATGCCGACCAGGAGCTTGCCCCACCAGGGCCGCAGGATCTGGTTCAGCGTCGGCAGCTTGCCCTTGAAGGTGTAGTTGATGCCGACATGGTCCTGCAGATTGGCGCCGACATTGCCGTTGGCGTGGACGACCGGGATGCCGAGATTGCCGAGCAGTGCGCCGGGGCCGACGCCGGACAGTTGCAGCAGCTGCGGCGAGTTGACCGAGCCGCCCGACAGGATCACCTCGCGGCCGGCCCGTGCCGTCTTCTTCTCGCCGTTCTGCTCATATTCGACGCCGATGGCGCGCTTGCCCTCGAACAGGATCTTCGTCGCCAGCGCGTTGGTCTCGACATGGACGTTGGAGCGTTTCATCGCCGGCCGCAGGAAGGCGCGGGCGGCCGACATGCGGCGGCCGTTCTTCGTCGTGATCTGGTAGACGCCGACGCCTTCCTGGGAGGCGCCGTTGAAATCCGGATTGAGCGGCAGCCCCGCCTGCTCAGCGGCGGCAAGATAACGCTTGGTCAGCGGGTGGACCGCGTTCTTGCAGTCGGTGATGCGCAAGGGGCCGCCGACGCCGCGCCATTGGTCGGCGCCCGCCGCGTTGTCTTCCATCGCCTTGAAAGAGGGCAGGAGGTCGTCATAGGCCCAGCCGGGATTGCCGGCGGCAGCCCAGGCATCGAAATCCTCGCGCGCGCCGCGGATGAAGACCATGGCGTTGATCGAGCTCGAGCCGCCGAGCAGCTTGCCGCGCGGCCAGTGGTCGGCATTGTTGCCGAGGCCGGGATCCGGCTCGGCCTTGTAGTTCCAATTGACGGCCGGGTCGAAGAAGGTCTTGCCGTAGCCGAGCGGCATCTGGACGTAGAAGCGCCGATCGGTGCCGCCGGCCTCCAGCACCAGCACCGAGAAACGGCCCGACGCCGACAGCTTGTCGGCAACCACCGAACCGGCCGAGCCGGAGCCGACAACGATGAAATCATAGGTCTGCATGATGGAAGGGCGGGCTCCGCGATGTCGGGCTTACCCTAGACATTGCCGGCTCGCGGCGTCGCCGTGGCTTCCGGCATGGCTTGTGAAAAAAGCGACCGGCATAGTGGCGTGCATTTCGCTTTCATCAAAGCTTGCGACATGGCAGTCGCATTGATACGCAAACAGAAACCGACCTCTAAGGATTTCGCCATGGTGCACTATGCGGACGGAAAACCCCTTGGCGATCTCACCTTGAGGACGCTCGCCATGCCCTCCGACGCCAATGCAGCCGGCGATATTTTCGGCGGCTGGGTTATGGCGCAGATGGACCTTGCCTGCGGCATCCGTGCCGCCGAGCGTGCCAAGGGCCGCGTCGTGACGGCGGCTGTGAAGGAGATGTCCTTCGCCAAGCCGATGAAGATCGGCGACACGCTGTGCATCTACACCCATGTCGAGCGCGTCGGCCGCACCTCGATGGTGCTCAAGGTCGAGGCCTGGGCGCAGCGCTACCTTTCCGACCTGATGGAAAAGGTCACCCATGCCGATTTCATCATGGTTGCGCTCGACGGCGAAGGCAAGCCGAAGCCGGTTCCGGCCGAGAGCTGACGCCTCCCGATTCTCCTGGCTTGCGATTTTGTAACAACGCCCGCGCGGGAGGCGCGCTTCGCGACATCCAGTGGTTGCGTTCACCTCCCATCTTGCGGGCGTTGGAGAAAAGACAATGCGTCAACACATGCTGAACGGCTGGCTCGTGGCAGCGCTTATCGCCCTGGTCTGCCTGCTCGGCATAACGGCCTATGTGGAGGTCAGGAAAGACGTTCCACGCGTTGCCTGCATGCGGGACCCGATGGTGGACGGCACGAAGGCGGCGCAATTGCAGAGCTGCCCGACGGCGTGCTGCGGCAGCACCGCTCCAAGCGCCTGATCAGCGGCCGGCTAAGGACAGTCATCCTTGTCGAGACGGTTGGGGGGACGCCTGCGAGACTGGCTGCGGGGCCGCAGCGGATCCGATCAAAGCCGGAAGGTGCGACAGGCCCGGCGCCGAGCTGCACGGTTCATCCAATGGTTCAGAAACCTTTGAACTACAAGGGTTTCAGGCCCCCTGCCGGCCGTCGAATTTCTCGCGCGCTTCGCGAACCCGATTGGTGTTCCTGCGCGCCCATTCGCCGAGCGCGCCGACCGGCACGAGCAACTCGTGGCCGAGCTCGGTCAGCTCGTAATCGACACGTGGCGGAATGGTCGGGAACACTTTTCGCGTCACGAACCCATCACGTTCCAGGCCGCGCAAGGTGGTGGTGAGCATCTTCTGTGAAATGCCACCTACGGCGGCGCGCAATTCGTTGAAGCGCATCGCTCCGCCGCCGAGCTTGCCGACCACGAGCACGGTCCATTTGTCGCCGACCCGTTGCAGGATTTCCGAGACGGCCCGGCAGTCCTCGGTGTTGTGCGGGTGCCTCAGTAACAAAAACGTGCCTCCTTGCGCGCCAAGTTGTCAGTATCACATATAGCGCCGGTATCCAAACGATACCAGAAATTCCCGCAAGGAGAGCCCCCTTATGTCCAAGCCCAAAATCGCCATCGTCGTCGGTTCGACGCGAGCCGCCCGCTTCGCCGACGCGCCGACGCAGTGGATCGCCAAGATCGCCAAAACCCATGCCGATATCGACGTCGAAGTCGTCGATCTGCGTGACTGGCCGCTGCCCTTCTTCGACGAAGTCGCTTCCTCCGCCTGGGCGCCGTCGCAGAACGAAGTGGCTCAGCGCTGGCAGAAGAAGGTCGCCGGGTTCGACGGCTTCATCTTCACCGCCGCCGAATACAATCACGCCCCGACCGCCGTGCTGAAGAACGCCATCGACTACGCCGCCAATGAATGGAACAAGAAGCCGGCCGGCTTTGTCGGCTACGGCTCGGTCGGCGGCGCGCGCGCGGTTGAGCAGCTCCGCCTGATTGCCGTCGAGCTGCAGATGGCGCCGGTCAAGTCGGCCGTTCATATCGCCTGGGGCGACTTCCTTGCGGTCCGCCAGGGCGAGAAGAAGCTCGAGGACATCGAGCACCTGAACCAGGCCGCCGCCGCGCTGGTCAATGACGTTGCTTGGTGGGCGAAGGTGCTGAAGGCCGCCCGCGCGGCCGACGCGATCGCCGGCGAAGCCCAGGCGGCGTAATCGAGCAGAGATCATCCTCCCGGACCCTCGAAGGGCGGCGCTTGCGCCGCCCTTTTTCAATTCCGGGCAAGGGATTGCTCGTCCCGCCTCGGCCTGATGATGCAATCGGCAAGATCCGCCCGTTCGTCCAGCGCCTCGGCATGGTGTTGTCCTCAGTGGCAAAGCGCCAGAAGGATGGGCTCGAGGCTGAGGCCGAGCGGCGTCGCGGAATATCGACGCGCGCCGGGATTTCGGCGAAGATTTCGCGGCTGACCAGCCCGTGCTCCTCCGCGACTGGTTGCGCCTTTCTAGCCACCGCCCCGAGCTCAATCTCGGGTTCGGAAGGCGGCGCAAAGGACGCGCGTTGAGGGGCGCTAAGACGACCGGGCCGAACGCTCAGCGTAGCACCGGGCGATGGCCGTCGGGCAGGCGGGTGGCGATCAGCTTGTCGATGCGGCGGCCGTCGAGGTCGACCACCTCGAAGCGCCAGCCTTGCGCATCGACGCATTCGCCGGTGGTCGGCAGATGGTGGAGATGCGACAGCACATAGCCGGCGACGGTCTCGTAGTCGCGGTTCTCGGGCAGGTCGATGCCCAGCACCTCGGCCATCTCGTCGGCCTGCATGTAGCCCGCGAGCAGCCATGAGCCGTCATCGCGCTTGACGGCGTTCTCTTCCTCGCCGGCCTCGAGGTCGGAGCGGAACACGCCGGTGATGGCTTCAAGGATGTCGGCCGGCGTGACGATGCCTTCGAAATGGCCGTATTCGTCGTGAACCAGCGCCATCGGCACATCCGATTCCCGCAGCTTCTGCAGGACATCGAGCGCGTCGGCCTGGTCATGGACGATAGGGGCGTCGCGCACGTGCTGGCGCGGATCCAGCACCCTGCCGGCAAGAAGAGCGGCAAGCACGTCGCGCGTCTGGATGACGCCAACCATGGCGTCGACATTGCCGTCGCCGGTGGGCAGCCGCGAATGCTGCGTGTCCATCAGGAGCTTTCGGACCACGGTCTCGTCGGATTGCAGGTTCAGCCAGTCGACTTCGGTGCGCGGCGTCATCACGGCCCGCACGGCGCGGTCGCCGAGGCGCATGACGCCGGCAATCATGCGGCGCTCGTCGGATTCGATGGTGCCGTGATGCTCCGCCTCGGCGACCAGCATCTTGATCTCCTCGTCGGTGACCTTCTCTTCCGCTTCGCCGGCGTGGCCGAGCAGCCACAGCAGGGCGCGGCCGGAAATGTCGAGCAGGAAGACGAGGGGGGCCGAGATGGTGGCAAGGACGGTCATCGCCGGCGCGGCGCGGGCGGCGACGCGCTCGGGATCGCGCAGCGCGATCTGCTTCGGCACCAGCTCGCCGACGATCAGCGAGGCGTAGGTGATAAGCGCAACGACGATGCCGACGCCGACAGCGTCGGCGATGTTTTCGCGGATGCCGGTCGACGCCAGATATCGCGCCAGCCGTTCGCCGAGCGTCGCGCCCGAAAACGCGCCCGAAAGAACGCCGACCAGAGTGATGCCGATCTGCACCGAAGACAGGAACTTGCCGGGGTTGGAGCCCAGCGCCAGCGCGCGGCCGGCGCCCTTGACGTTTCGGTCGATCATCGCCTTCAGCCGCGCCGGCCGCGACGAGACGATGGCGAGTTCCGACATCGACAAAAGGCCGTTCACCAGAATGAGGACGGCCACGACGGCGATTTCAACATATAGCATCGGCGGTCAATAGCATTGCGGCAGTGCATTCGAAAATAGCCGGCCGTTATTTTTGGAACATGGCAGGACGACTGTTCAGGCCGCATCCCAAATCGGCGCCGAGAAATGCCCGACAAGGGCGTCGATGACCACGCGCACCTTCGGCGTCAGCGCGCGCGTGACGGGCCACACGGCATGCACGACGATGTGCTCCACCTGATAGTCGGACAGGACCATTTCCAGGGCGCCGCGCCTCAGGCTCTGGCCGGCAAGCCAGGTCGGCAGGAAGGCTATGCCGCAGCCGGCGAGCGCGGCGTCCAGCATCGGTTCGCCGTGGCCCAGGACAAGCCGCGCCTTGGGCACGAAGGTCGTGCGGTGACCGGCGCTGTCGCGGATGGCCCAGGGTCGGACGACGCCTTCGCGCCCATAGCCAATGACGCTGTGCATGGCGAGGTCGTCGACGGATTGTGGCCGGCCATGCCGTTCGAGATAGGCTGGAGACGCGCAGATCGCCGAGCGCTGGGTGTAAATGCGCCGTGCCGCGAGCGACGAGGAATCGTCGAGGTCGCCCATGCGCACGGCGAGGTCGATGCCTTCCTCGATCAGGTCGACGCGCCGGTCGTTGAAGGAGATCTCGATGGTCAGGTCGGGAAACCGGCTGGAGATCTCGAACAGCACCGGCGCGACGCATCGGCGGCCGAAGGCGAGCGGCACATCGACCCGAAGCTTGCCCGACGGGACCTGCCGGCGCGAGGCCAGCAGCGCTTGCCCAGCCTCGATCTCGGCAAGCGCCCGCGCGCAGGCTTCGTAGTAGCTCATGCCCTCGCTGGTCGGGCTGAGGCTGCGCGTGGTGCGATTGATCAGGCGCACCCCCAGCCGCTGCTCCAGTTGCGCGACCGACTTGCCGATCGCCGACTTCGTTACATGCAGCCGCTCGCCGGCACCGGTGAAGCTGCCCGCCTCGACGGCGGTAACGAATGCGACGACGCCTTGGAGGCCGGCCGGGTCCATCCTATTCCTCATTGTAGATTTCAGTTCTTCAATTCGTCGCCAAATATCCATCATTGCGGCAATATTTTCCATAGTCGGATCGCATAAATCTTTCGCGCAGCCGTCAATCAAGGAGCACGACAGATGATCATCGACAGCAACAGGTCCTGGCAAATGAGCGGATTCGGCCTTTCCAAGCTGACGCTGGCGACTACGGAGATACCCAAGCCAGGCCCGCACGAACTTCTGGTGCGGACCAGAGCCGTCTCGCTGAATTACAAGGACAAGATGATCGTGGACGGCGCGCTGATCCCGGATCTTTCCTTCCCATTCGTGCCGACTTCGGACGCCGTGGGCGAGATCGTGGCGGTGGGCAGCGCGGCCACCCGTTTCAAGGTCGGACAGCGGGTGCTGGGGCAGGTGATCGCCGACTGGCCGGACGGCGACGCGCCGGCGGTGCTCCACCGACACACGCTTGGCTCCTCGCTTTCGGGCATGCTGTCCCAACATGTCGTCTTCGGTGAGGACGCCGCGGTGCCGGCGCCGGCCTCGCTCAGCGACATCGAAGCCGCAACGTTACCGATCGCCGCGCTAACGGCGTGGTTCGCGATGGCGGAAGCGACAAAGCCGGTGCCCGGCCAGACCATCCTCATCCAAGGCACCGGCGGCGTGTCGCTGTTTGCGCTGCAATTCGCCACTGCCTTCGGCCTGCGCGCCATCGTCACTTCGAGCAGCGACGAGAAGCTGAGGCGCGTCAAGGATCTCGGCGCCTGGCAGACGATCAACTACCGCACCCAGCCGGCCTGGGACGAGGCCGCCCGCGCCCTGACGGACGGGCTCGGCGTGAACCATGTGCTGGAAATGGTCGGCGGCGACAACGCGCGGCGGTCGCTCAACGCCCTTGCGGCCGACGGCCGGCTATCGATCATCGGCTTGCTCGGCGCAATGGAAATCAGCTTTCCGATCATTCCGTTCATGCGCAACCGCATCGTCGTCCAGGGCATTTCCGTCGGCCATCGACGTGCGTTCGAACGCATGAACCAGGCGATCGAGGCGCTCGGCATCAAGCCGGTCATCGACAAGGTCCACGGCTTCGATGACGTGCCGCAGGCGCTCCGGCGTCTCGAAGAAGGACCATTCGGCAAGATCGTCATCACGATGGCGTGACGGTCGTCGGTCACCGCACTGTCTTCAACACGCCGATCACAGCCATGCCGTCGGTGAAATAGGGATCGCCGCCGCCGTTGCGTCCGGTCGTGGTGGCGCCGATCCCCGGTATCTTGCTGGTCGACACCAGCAGACCGGCCGCGTTGAGGTCGCCGATAAGGAAATCACGCTCCTGGTCGATGTCGGGACCGATATGATGGGTGACGGCGCCGGTGTCGTGGCTGAGGCCGACGCCGCGATCGAAGCTGGCGGCGCCCAGCCAGAGCGGGCGGCCGTCGTCGCCGACCGTGTCCGTCTGCCAGAAGCGGACGTGATGGCGCCGGTCGGCGCTGTCGCCGACGGGCTTTTCGAAGGCAAGGTCCTGGGCGCGGCCTTCGAACAGCAGGCGGCTCATCGGAGCGTCGGGATAGGGGCGGGAGAACAAGACGCTTTCGCCGATGTCGATGGCCGTCCGCAGCGTTACGGCGTCGGCCGTATCCCAGCCGGCGACGGCAAAAGCGTGGACGACTTCTTTCTCTGTGCCGACCAGGCCGACATTGATCGGGTCGCCGGGAATGCCCTGCGGCGTATGCGTCACCATCTCGAAGGCATGGCTGCGGAAGCCGCGCTCCCGCCACGTCCAAAATTCCGGCGCGACGACATAGGCGAGCGCCACATAGAAGGCGCAGAACGCCGCCAGCCAGATAGCCGCGCGCCGCCTCAGGCTTCGCTTACCCACGACAGACCGCTCCCAAATCCACGCGCGACCATCTTATGCGGCGTCGGCTGATTTGGGCAGAGCCGCCTCAACGGCAGGCGCGGTAGCCGCTCTGGCGGTTCTTGATGTCGAAATGGAAGTGGTTGCGGTGGTCGTAATTGTAACCGGGACCGAGCACCGTGGTGAAATATTCGCAGCCGTCGGCGCGCACATTGTTGAGGAAGCCGCGGGTGCGGAAGGCGAAGAGGCCTGGCTTGCGCACGTCGATGTCGTCGCCATTGTTGAGCTCGATGCTCATGACGTCGAGCGCGTTGCCCTTGCCGTGCTCCGACAGGACGCCTTCGCCGGCGATGTTGCGGCAGGAATAGCTGGACCCCTGGTGGATGGCCTTGACGCCGGAGAAATAGCGCCAGCGGGCGGCCGGCTGCAGCTCGTTCTTCGTCCAGGCGGCAAAGGTAGCGGCCATGTTGCAGGTCAGCGTTGCCGCCGGCTTCATGGCGACGCTGCCGATGGCCGAGACTTTTACCGGGAAATCAATGCCGCACTGGCCTTCATGGATGGGCTGGACGTCCTGATAGACGACGCCCATGCGCTTCAACTCGTTGCGGCAGTCGATTTCGCTCGCCGGCATCTGCTCGAGCGGCGACATCGGCTCATCCATACGCGGATAAGCGGCCTGGGTCATGTAGGGATTGGACGGAACAAGGCGCTGCATGCCGGCATATTGCGGCGTCTCCGGCACGGCTGCCGTCTGGCTGCCGACATCGACGGCCGGCTGGAGTGCGAAGACGTCACCCGTCGTGCAGGCCGATATTGTCGCGATGGCGACGCTTGCGATCAGCCCGGCGATCGTGATGCGCGCACGCCTGTTCCATCGCGCCGCCACCAGCATGGCGCCAAGTGTTCGAGCCATTGAAAGGCATCCTTGTCCCCAAGAGCTGATCCCTATTGGGATCATGCTCCCGATGGCACAAGGTTAATCGTCAACAGTAAAGGAAAGATCAGCGCCGGCATTCACCGATAAGGCGGAATTGCGGCGCTGTTCTTGGCTTGAACCAGCCAAGACTTCCCAGATCTGCCTATTGGCAGAACGTGCCGCCGTGACGGCGTGGTTCCAGATCCAGATGGAAATGCAGCGCATGATCCGCATCACTTCCCGGACCGAGCACCGTTTTGAACGGTCCGCAGGCAGCCTTGCGTACCGCGTCGAGGAACTTCGCGTCGTTCTCCGGCGGCGCCGGGCCGACCTCGATCTTGCGGCCGTCCGATAGGGTGAAGCTGGCGATATCGAGCGCATTGCCGAAGGCATGTTCCGACAGTTTTGATGCGCCGTGGCGCGGACGGCAGACAAAGGCCGAAGCCTGGCCGATCGATTTTAGATCAGCGCCGAATTTGGCCCTCGCTATCGGTTGGACAATTTCGGTCACGAAGCGCGCGGCCGCCTCGGCCATCTGGCAATTGAGCTCCGTTCCAGAACTGATGCCGATGGATCTGCCGAACGATTTCAACGTGATCGGATAAGGAATAGAGCAGCCGATTTCGGCATCGTGCTCGGCCTTGTGCTCCTCAAATTCGGCACCAAGCGCCTTCAGCCGCTCGCGGCATGCGGTTTCTTCCGCTGGCATCTTGTCGGCCGGCAAATCGGCCGAGCGCGGATCGGGAAGCATCTTTTCCTCGCTCGGCGGTGCGGGTATTTCCGGCGGCTGCGGCGCGGTCTCAGGCGGTTCCGGTTCGAGTTCGGCGGGTTTTTCCGGTGGCGTTGGAACGACTGCCGGCGTCCGGGGCTCGCCTCCGGCACCGGTCGAGCGCGGCGGATGGGTATCCCATTTCGGATGCGACTTCTCCTGATTGAGGAAGTCGTCATTGCTGTCCGCGCGCCTTTTGCCTTGCTCGGACTTTTCGGTGCCGTTCTCCATATCCTGGGGACGCGACCCTGGAAGCTGTGTCGCCACAGGTGTTTGCGGTGCCGGAGCGGCGCTTTGGCTGGCCGGCGGCACCTGTCTTTTATGCCTGTGATGATGCTTGGCGATGGCCGGCGTAGCCAGAAGGGCTGCAGCCGCCAGCGGCAGCGCCAGTCTCCAAAGTCGTGAAACGCTCAGCGTTGCCATCGCCCGGAAACGGCAATCGCATGGCGAAGTTGCTTGCATGGCCTGCCGCCACGATCACATTGGGTTACCGGCGCGTTACGCGCCGATGGTTTCAAGCCCTTCCTCCAGCCAGTCGGCGAGCATCGGCAGGCCGAGCAGATATTTGGCCGTGCGCTTTCGCGGACGTTCCCTGGCGGCAGCCACCGCATCCGCCCATTCTGATGCGTCATAGTCGCCGCGCCCGACCCAGGCGAGCGCGATCAATTCGGCCGCTTCGTCAATGTTGAGGTCGTTGATCAATTCGCGAAATTCTTCCTCCGTGAGGTCTTCCGAGGCTTCCTCGAAAAGGCCGTCATGGTGGTGGCTGTCACGCGTGTCACCGTCGAACTCGACCTCGTGCTCGGCGCCGTCGGCATAATCCTCGTTGACGGCGGCGCTCAGCGCCTTGGCCTTGAGGATGAACAGGCGCACGGTGTCCGGATCGATCGAAAGTTCCCATTCCTTCTCAAGGCGCGGCTGCACGGCCCTTTCTCCAAGTGATGCGCTTGGCCGGATGATAGCGGATTTGCTGCGCGCGTCACGTCTGGAGGTAAGCCCGTCCAAAATAGTTTGGGCAGCCGCCGGTATTTTCGGGATGAAAGAATGCCGGAGCGGCGTTAGTCTGGCATTCTCACGCCCTCAAGGAGGCTTCGATGCGCAGACGTTTGCTTGTTCAGGTCATGGCTGTCGCGGCGCTGCCGCTGTTCGTTGTCCCGGCTTTTGCCGCCGGTGAAGGCGGCGGCGGCGGTGGTACCCAGACGACGACCACGTGCAAGAAGGGCGAGGTCTGGGACAAGAAGAAGAAGAAATGCGTCGTGCCGCAATACGGCATGCTGGATGACGACAGCATCTATGAGGCGGGCCACGATCTGGCGATGGCCGGACGCTATGACGAAGCGATCTCGGTGCTGACGCTCGCCGCCAACAAGCAGGATCCGCGCATCCTCAACTATCTCGGCTATTCGCATCGCCATTCGGGCCGCGTCACCGTCGGCCTCGGCTATTACGAGGAAGCGCTGAGGATCGACCCGAATTATACGCTGGTGCGCGAATATCTCGGCGAGGCGCATCTGCAGATCGGCGACCTTGCCGGCGCCCAGGAGCAGCTCAAGGAAATCGAAAAGCGGACCGGCACGGGCTCGCGCGAATACGGCATGCTGTCAGAGCAGATCGATCATTTCCTGAGGAGCTGAACAGGGCTCAACCCTCCCCGAACCGGCTGGCGAGCAATCACAGCCGGTTTTTGTTGGCCGCCGCCAGGCGAGCGCCCGCGAAAGCGGTGATCATTTTGCCGAACTTCATTTTTGGGCGTGAAAATCGCGCGAAGATCGCTATATTCGGGGAAATTGTGGTGAAACGGTTCCGTTAGCCCGAGGCTGCCGGACCGTTTTCTTTTTGTACCCGTTGACAAGGTCGCTCCCGAAAACGGGGGCGGCGGCAGGAAAGGTCAGGCATATGATCAAGGTCCCGATGACAGGCGAGGGGTTCGCGTCATTGAAGGAAGAACTCCGTTGGCGTCAGCAGCAGGAACGTCCTCGTATCATCGAGGCGATTTCCGAAGCGCGCTCGCATGGCGACCTGTCCGAAAATGCCGAATATCACGCGGCGAAGGAGTCGCAGAGCCATAATGAGGGCCGTATCCACGAGCTCGAGGATCTGATCGCGCGCGCCGAGGTCATCGACGTCTCGAAGCTCAGCGGCGACAAGGTGAAGTTCGGCGCCACCGTCGTGCTCGTCGACGAGGACACCGAGGAAAAGAAGACCTATCAGATCGTCGGTGACCAGGAAGCGGACGTGAAGTCCGGCCGCATCTCGATCTCCTCTCCGATCGCGCGTGCGCTCATCGGCAAGGAAGTCGGCGACGCCATCGAAGTCAATGCTCCAGGCGGCGCCAGGGGGTATGAGATCGTCCAGGTGCAATTTATCTAGGCGCCTGAGGGGCGGAAATTTCGCCCTGGCGGCATTTCGGTCCAGTGCAGACTTAGCTGGCCGTTTGGCGGATTTCTATCACCGCTTTGCCTGACGACTAGTGCTGCGCTCCAGCAACCGCTCAACCTCCGTCACCACTTCAGTCGGCGTGATCTTGCCGCCGGCGGGCGCCAGCAAGGTCGATGCAAACGCTCCGCGCGGACCGGTCAGGCCTGGTTCGGTCGCCAGGAAGATGGCGACGGTCGGCAGACCGAAAGCGCTGGCAAGATGGGTGAGGCCGGTGTCGGCGCCGATGACGAGCGCCGAGCGACCGAGGATCGCGGCGACGTCCGCGAGCGGCGATTTCGGAATCAGCACCGTCCCTGGCACGGCTCCGGCAACGGCTTCCGCCACAGATTTTTCCGCCTCGTTCGACCAGGTGACCAGCGGCGTGAATTGCCGGTCGGCTAGCTGGCGCGCGGTTTCGATCCAGTCCTCGACCGGCCATTTCTTGTCCGCTCGGCTGGTGCCATGCAGCAGGAAGGCGGCTCTGCCTTCAATGCCGGAAAGGTCGCCGGCCGGCGGCACGATGCCGGACTCCAGCGCCGACAGATCAGGCTGGTAGCCGACCGCCAGCCCGAACAGCCGCCTGGTGCGCTCGATGGCGTGCAGGTCGCGCGGCACGGCGTATTTGCGCTGATAAAACAGCGTTGCCGAAGGCTCGCGCGCGCTGGTCCGATCGAAGCCGGCAACCGGCGCGCCGGCCTGGATGGCGACAAGGGCCGACTTCAACAAGCCTTGCGCGTCGATGACCAGATCGTAACGGGAGGCGCGGAGCGCTCGGCGCAGTCCGGTCATCTCGTGCCACGTGCGGCCGTCGAAAAGCCTCTTGCGCCAGCGCCGGATCGCCACCTTGTGGACGGTTCCAATCGCTGGATGCAGCGCTACGATCCCGGCAAACGGCTCCTCTACGCACCAGTCGAAGCTTATGCCGGGGGAATTGCGTATTGCGTCCTCAACGGCGGGAAAAGTGTGGATGACATCGCCCATCGACGATGTCTTGACGATCAGCACTTTCATGCGGCTGCCGCAACTTTGAGCAAGCGGTCGGCCGCGGCGGCGACGCGCGCGACATCGAGCGTGTTCAGGCAATTAAGGTGGCCGAGCGGGCAGACCTTCTTGTGGCAGGGCGAGCAGGACAGATGAAGCCAGATCAGTTCCGAGCGCTCGCTGAGCGGCGGCGTGTTTTCCGGAGAGGTCGAACCATAGACGGCCACGATCGGCGTGCCGACGGCGGCCGCGACATGCATCAGCCCGCTGTCGTTCGATACCGCGAGTTTCGCCGCTGCGATCAGGTCGATGGCGTCCTCGAGGCGTGTCTTGCCGGCAAGGTCGATGGCGCCCGGCGCCAGGGCGGCTATCTCGCCGGTCACGTCGGCGTCGTTCCTGGAGCCGAGCAGAGCGACGCCGAGACCCTTGGCCATGATTTCCCGGGCAAGCCCGGCATAGTGGTCGCTCGGCCAGCGTTTAGCCGGGCCAAATTCAGCGCCGGGCATCAAGGCGACGAATTTCCGGCCGGCCAGCCCGAAGTGGGCCAGCAAATCGGCCTGGTTGGCCTTGTCGACGGCCAGCCTCGGCGCGCGAAACGTGCCGCCGCGCGCGAGGCCAAAATAGGCGCGCGCCGTACGGCGTTTCAGAGCTTCGGGCAACGGCACGATATCCGTCAGCAGGCCGTAGCGCATTTCGCGCAAATTGCCGACACGATGCGGGATGCGGGCAAAGAACGGGATCAACGCCGATTTCCAGCTTCCCGGCAGCACATAGGCCATGTCGTAGCGGCCGCGCAGCAGGCGGCCGAAGCGCCTGCGGCTGCGGAATTCGAGCGCTCCCGGTATCAGCGGAAAGTCGATCTGGCTGCGTATCTCGGGCATGCGCTTGACCAGCGGCGCCGCCCAGGCCGGCGCCAGCACGTCGATGGCCGCGTTCGGATGCTTCTCCTTCAGCGCCGCAAACAGGCACTGCGCCATGACCATGTCGCCCACCCAGCGTGGGCCGATCACGAGGATCGTTGGGCCTTCAGCCATTCGACATAGTCCCTGACGCCGGTTTCGACTGTGCGGAACTGGCCATTGTAGCCGGCCGCGCGCAAGCGGGACATATCAGCCTGCGTAAAACTCTGGTAGCTGCCCTTGAGATGATCGGGGAAGGGGATGAACTCGATCTCGCCCTTGCCGAGCGTGTCGATCACCGTTTCGGCGATGGCGCGGAACGGCTGGGCGCGGCCGGTGCCGCAGTTGAAGATGCCGCTCAAGCCGCGCTTCCACAGCCACAAATTGACCTCCGCGACGTCGCCGACATGGATGAAGTCGCGGCTCTGCTCGCCCGGGCCGAAGCCGCCATAGGCGCCGAACAGTTTCGGGTTCTGGCCTTGCTCGACCTGGTTGAACAAATGGAAGGCGACCGAGGCCATGGCGCCCTTATGCGTCTCGCGCGGCCCGTAGACGTTGAAATAGCGCAGGCCGGCAACCTGCGAATGATCGGTGTCGAAAACGTTGCGGCGGACGTAATCGTCGAAGAGTTTCTTCGAATAGGCATAGACGTTGAGCGGACGCTCGAACTCCGGCTCCTCGCGGAAGTCGTTGCCGCCGCCGTAGACCGAAGCCGAAGAGGCATAGAGGAAAGGCACGCGCAGCGCCAGGCAGGCATGCAGCAGCCGTTTCGAATAGGCATAGTTCACCTCCATCATGAACTTGCCGTTCCATTCCGTGGTGGTCGAGCAGGCGCCTTGATGGAAGACGGCCTCGATACGGCCGAGCCCGCCGTTCTCGAGCCGGGCGAGAAAATCGTCCTTGTCGAGATAGTCGGCGATGCGAAAGTCGGCGAGGTTGGCGATCTTGTGGCCGTCGGTGAGGTCGTCGACGACGATGATGTCGTCATGCCCCTCGGCATTGAGCGCGGCGACGATGTTGGAGCCGATCATGCCGGCGCCGCCCGTGACGATGATCATGCTTTTCAGCCTTGCTCCGTTGCAGATTCCGGCCCTTATAGGGGAGGTGTGCGGAAGTGTCGATAAAGCAGGCGGTCCTGCGCGCCACAGTGAGGCCGCAAACCTCCCGCTTCAGTCGTCTCCAACTCATGAGGGACAAATGCCGTCGACCGAATTGCTCATTGCATTCTTCGCCACCACGGCGATCTTCGCCTACATCCCGGGCCCCGCCATGCTTTACGCCGCCGCGCAGACGATGGCGCGGGGCCGCTGGTCGGGGTTGACGGCGGCGCTTGGCATCCATCTTGGCGGCTATGTGCATGTCTTGGCCGCCGCCGCTGGCCTTTCCGTTCTGTTTCACGCGGTGCCGCCGCTCTATCTTGCTGTCAAGCTCGTCGGCGCGCTCTATCTGATCTGGCTCGGCGTTTCCCTGTTCCGCAGACGGATGGATGGGGATATGGCGTTGCCTGCCATCGAGCGGAAATCGGCCCGGCGCGCCTTTGTCGAAAGCGTCACCGTCGAGGTGCTCAATCCCAAGACGGCGATCTTCTTCTTGGCGTTCCTGCCGCAATTCATCGATGCCTCGGCGGCGTTCCCGGTCTGGCTGCAGTTCGTCGTCCTGGGCACGATCGTCAATCTGATGTTCTCCTCGGCCGATATCGTTTGCGTGTTGCTTGCTGGCGCACTGATCGCGCGGCTGCGGCGTTCGGGACGCGCGCAGCGGCTGATGCAGCGCGCGGGCGGCGCGGTGCTGGTTGGCCTGGGCGTCCACGTTGCCTTGTAGAGGAGCTGATTGCTCAGCCGGCTTCCACGGCGCCCCGGCCTGCCGTTGCGCTTGCCCGAATTGCGGTATATCGGCATCGCGAATATGACGAGCACCGGAAATTCCGAGCTTCAAACCTTTCAAAATCCGCCATCACGCGTGCGCCAGTGAGATGATCAAGCACCATCTGCCTTCCCCCGAGCCTTTGCATCGCACCATCGCCCGGTTCGGCGACGTCACCGTGCTGGTGGTGGGCGATTTCATTCTCGACCGCTTCGTCAGCGGCGTGATCGAGCGCATCTCGCCGGAAGCCCCGATCCCGGTGCTGCACGGAAGGGGCGAGACGTTGAATATGGGTGGGGCCGGCAATGTCGTCTCCAACATCGTCTCGCTCGGCGCGGCCGCCATTCCCGTTTCGGTGATCGGCGCCGACCAGGCGGGCCACAGCCTGATGCGTATGCTCGGCGAGATCGGCGTCGACACGGACGGGCTCGTGCAGCGCCAGGACCGCATGACCTCCTCGAAAAGCCGCTTCAGCGCGCTCAACCAGCAGGTGCTGCGTTTCGATGAGGAAGAGATCAAGCCGCTCGCTTCCGCCGAGCGGGCGACGCTCATCGATCATTTCCAGGCAGCCCTTGGCCGCGCCGACATCGTCATCCTCTCCGATTACGGCAAGGGTATCTTGCTCGACGGAATCGCCGGCGAGCTGATCGCGATCTGCCGCGATGCCGGCAAGCCGGTGCTGGTCGATCCGAAGGGTCGCGACTATGCGCGCTATGCCGGCGCCACGGCGGTGACGCCGAACCGCAAGGAGCTTGGCGAGGCAGTCGGACGCAAGGTGTTCGCCGACGATGAGATCATGGCTGCGGCGCGCGACCTGATCGCCGCGCATGATTTCGAATTCATCGTCGCCACGCGCAGCGAAAAGGGCATGAGCGTGGTCTCCGCCGAGGATGCCCGCCACATCTCGACCCAGGCGCGCGAAGTGTTCGACGTTTCGGGCGCCGGGGACACGGTCATCGCGAGTTTCGCGCTGTCGCTCGCCGCCGGGGCCGACCGCGTGCATGCGGCCGTCATCGCGAACGCGGCCGGCGGCGTCGTCGTCGGCAAGCGCGGCACGGCGCGCCTGAACGTCGAGGAACTGACCGGCGCGCTGTTCCGCTCTCATGGGCCGACGGCTCATACCGACGCCATTCTCGACGCCAATGCCGCGGCCAGGATGGTAGCCGCCTGGAAGGAAGAGGGGCTGGCCGTAGGCTTCACCAATGGCTGCTTCGATATCCTGCACGCCGGCCACGTCAGCCTGCTGCATGCCGCGCGCAGCCAGTGCGACCGGCTGGTGCTCGGCCTCAACAGCGACGCCTCGGTGCACCGGCTGAAGGGGCCGGGGCGCCCGGTCAACAACCAGCATGACCGCGCCTGCGTGCTGGCCGCGCTTGCCTCGGTCGATGCCGTCGTCGTCTTCGAGGAGGACACACCGCTCAAGCTGATCGAGGTGTTGTTGCCCGACATTCTCGTCAAGGGCGCGGACTATACGATCGAGACCGTGGTCGGCGCCGATGTGGTGCAGAAGGCGGGCGGGCGCGTGGTCTTGGTCGACCTCGTCGCCGGCAAGAGCACTACCAGCACGATCGGCAAGCTGCGTGCCGCAAACTGAGGGTTTCATGTCCGATTTGAACGACTACCTGGTCCGCTCCGCGGCGGCGATCTCGGCGATGGTCGAGCGCGACCTCACCAACGAGATGGAGCGCGCCGTGAGCACCGTTGTGGCCGCGCTTTCGCAAGGCAAGGCGCTGCTGATCTGCGGCAATGGCGGCTCGGCGAGCGACGCCATCCACATCGCCGGCGAGCTGGTCGGCCGCTTCCTGAAGGAACGCAAGGCCTACAACGTCATTGCGCTGCCGGCCAACGCCGCTGTGCTGACGGCCTGGGGCAACGACTACGGCTTCGACACGGTGTTCTCGCGCCAGGTCGAGGCGCATGGATCGGAAGGCGCGGTGCTGCTGGCGATTTCGACCAGCGGCAATTCGCCGAGCATCCTTGCCGCCGCCGAACAGGCGCGGGCGATGGGCATGACGGTGATCAGCCTGACCGGCGAGACCGGCGGCAAGCTCAAGCCGCTCACCGACATCCTGCTGAATGTGCCTTCGACCTCGACGCCGATCATCCAGCAGGGGCACTTGTGCCTCTACCACTACCTGTGCGAGGCGGTCGAAGCGCGTCTCAGCGATGGCTGAGAGCGCAGGCTTTCCGCTTGCCGAGCCTGGCCTGTGGATAGAGCGGCTCGGCGACAGGACGTTTCCGGCGGGCCGGCCGGCGCTGTTTCTCGACCGTGACGGCACGATCAATGTCGATACGGGCTATCCCGACGATCCGGCGGCGATGGTGCTGCGCGACGGCATCGCGCCGGTCATCGAGGCCGCCAACCAACGCGGCATTCCGGTGGCTGTCGTCACCAACCAGTCCGGCATCGCGCGCGGCTATTTTGGGTGGGATGCGTTCGCTAGGGTCAACGGACGCGTGCTCGATCTGTTGGGCGAACAGAATGCCTTCGTGGACATGGTCTTTGCCTGCGGCTACCACGAGGCCGGTGCTGGAGCGCTGGCGATTGCCGACCATCCGATGCGCAAACCCAACCCAGGCATGCTGCTGGAGGCGGGCCGCCGGCTCGGCCTCGACCTGGAGCGATCGCTGATCGTCGGCGACAAGCCGGCCGATATGGAAGCCGGCCGGCGCGCCGGTCTTGCGCGCGGCTGGCTCGTCGACGGCGAAGGCGCGACGATAGGTGGGCTTTCGGTCTCGCCGTTGCGCGACGCGGTGGATGCTGAGGACCTGCTCACCGCAATACGATCGCTCTGATCGCAGGTTGATTCAAAACCGGGCGCGCCAGCCCGCTGTTGTTTAAACGGTGCTTTGCAAGCCGGCGTATCCGCAAGGAAGGCTTTGGCGAAGCCGCCAAGCCTACCGTTGCACGTCTTCCCTGGAATTGCCTTGAGCCGGAAACGCCACCAGCCCCTCGTCCTTGACGCGGCGGATGGTCAGGGCCGTGCGCACGGTGTCCACGTTCGGCGCCGAGGCCAGTTCCTCGATGACGAAGCTCTGGAAGGTGCCGAGATCGCTTGCCACGCAATGCAGCAGGAAATCGGATTCGCCCGAAACCATCCAGGCGTCGCGGACGATCGGCCAGCCGCGCGTGCGCTCGGCGAAGGACTTCAGCTCGGCATCGGCCTGATGGTGCAGGCCGATGAGGCAGAATGCCACGACGTCCATGCCGAGCGCCGGCGCATTGAGCAGCGCGCGGTAGCCACGGATGATGCCGGCTTCCTCCAGTCGCCTGACGCGGCGCAGGCAAGGCGGCGCCGAGATTCCGACACGGCTCGACAATTCGACATTGGTCATGCGACCGTCACCCTGCAGCTCGCGCAGGATCTTCCAGTCGATGGCGTCGAGGTCGGCTTTCAGGGGCATGGCGTTCTCAGCTTGCGCAAGAATCTTTCGCAATTTTGTAATTAAACGACTTTTGTATCCGCGCCAGCCCTCGGCGGCGCGATTTTTCCCGGTAACGAAAACAGCCGTTGTGCGAATAACCGCACGAGCCGCAGCTTTCCGGGGACGAAGGCCAAGTTGCCTTGCTGGCTTGGCGGCCAACACTTACATTACGCGCGACAAACCACGGCTTTGCGCCGCAGGGGACTTTCATGAACATCAAGCATGCACCTGTACTCATCATCGGTTCCGGTCCTGCCGGCTATACGGCGGCGATCTATGCCGCCCGCGCCATGCTGAAGCCGATGCTCGTCGCCGGCCTGCAGCAGGGCGGTCAGCTGATGATCACCACCGACGTCGAAAACTATCCCGGCTTCGCCGATCCGATCCAAGGCCCCTGGCTGATGGAGCAAATGCTGAAGCAAGCCGAGCATGTCGGCACCGACATCGTCAACGACATCATCACCGAGGTCGATCTCAATGTGCGGCCGTTCCGCGCCACCGGCGATTCCGGCACGATCTACACGGCCGATGCGCTGATCATCGCCACCGGCGCCCAGGCCAAGTGGCTGGGCATCCCGTCGGAGCAGACCTTCATGGGCTTCGGCGTCTCGGCCTGCGCCACTTGCGACGGCTTCTTCTATCGCGGCAAGGACGTCGCTGTGGTCGGCGGCGGCAATTCCGCGGTCGAGGAAGCGCTCTATCTGTCGAACCTCGCCAAGAGCGTCACCGTCATCCACCGGCGCAGTGATTTCCGCGCCGAGCGGATCCTGCGCGAGCGGCTATTCAAGAAGGACAATGTCCGCGTCATCTGGGACACGGTCGTCGACGAGATCACCGGACGGCCGGGCAAGGCGCCGCTGCCGCCTTCGGTGGAAGGCCTGACGCTGCGCAATGTCGTGACCGGCCAGGAATCGAAGCTGCCGGTCGACGGCGTGTTCGTCGCGATCGGCCATGCGCCGGCGGTGGAACTTTTCGCCGGCAAGCTGAAGCAGAAGCCGAACGGCTATCTATGGACGGCTCCGGATTCGACCCGCACCGACGTGCCCGGCGTGTTCGCCGCCGGCGATGTCACCGACGACGTCTATCGCCAGGCGGTGACGGCAGCCGGGCTTGGCTGCATGGCGGCGCTCGAGGCGGAAAAATATCTGGCGGGCATCGAGGTTCACCGCGAAGCGGCGGAATAACAAATCGGCTGAACAAGGCCGTTTAAAAGCCTGATTTTTCATTCAGACGCCAAGGGCAATGCGAGGGGAATCATGGCGCTGGACTGGGACAAGCTACGCGTATTTCACGCAGCGGCGGAGGCAGGGTCGTTCACCCATGCCGCCGAGACGCTGCACCTGTCGCAATCGGCCATTTCGCGGCAGGTCAGCGCGCTGGAGCATGACGTCGGCGTAGCGCTGTTCCATCGCCATGCGCGCGGCCTGGTGTTGACCGAGCAGGGCGAGATGCTGTTCCGCACGGCACATGACGTGCTGATGAAGCTTGAGACCATCAAGACGCGGCTGACCGAGACCAAGGATCGGCCGTCGGGTGTGCTGCGGGTGACGACCACGGTGGGCCTGGGGGCCGGTTGGCTGACCGAACGCGTGCAGGAATTCATCGAGCTCTATCCCGAGATCAGCCTGCAGCTGATCCTGGCCAATGAGGAGCTAGATCTCACCATGCGCCAGGCCGATTGCGCCATCCGGCTGCGCCAGCCTCAGCAGCCGGATCTTATCCAGCGCCGGCTGTTCACGGTGCATTTCCATCTCTACGCGGCGCCGTCCTATATCGCGAAGTTCGGCAGGCCGGCCTCGATCGCCGAGCTCAAGAACCATCGCATCGTCACCTTCGGCGTGCCGGTGCCGTCGCACCTCTCGGAGCTGAATTGGCTGGAGACGGTCGGCGATTTCGAGGGCGGTCAGCGCGTGCCGACGCTGCAGATCAACGACATCCTGTCGATCAAGCGGGCGGTCCAAGGCGGCGCCGGTATCGCCATGCTGCCGGACTACGTGATCAGCAAGGACACTAACCTTGTGCAGCTGCTGCCGGAGACAGAGGTGCCGTCCTTCGACACCTATTTCGCCTATCCCGACGCGATGAAGAACCAGGCGAAGCTGCACGTTTTCCGCGATTTCATCATCGCCAAGGCGCGTAGCTGGTCCTTCTAGGCCAGGTCAGGTGCGCGAAATATTCAGGTGAGGCCGGCGTGCGAATGGCGGCTTCCTGCGTTTCCCCGTGTGCCTCTCGAAGCCATCGTTCTCCACTCGGCCTGACCTGAAATTCGGCGCACGCTGGGGTCGGATCATCCACGCCACGGCGTGAGGCGCGGCAGCCAGCCGGGAACGGACCGGCGGTAGGTTTCGTATTCCGCGCCATAGCGGCTCGCGAGCGTCGGCTCTTCATAGAATTTGACGAAGGAGATCATCGCCGCTGCGGCAATCAAGCCGTAGACGATGACGAGCCAGCTGGAAAAGAGCAGTGCCTGGCCAAGGATGATCGCCAGCACAGCGACATACATTGGATTGCGCACATGGCGGTAGACGCCGCCGACAACCAGTTTCTCGGTTGGCGCCACGGGAGCGGGCGTGCCCAGGCCCTCCAGGGCAAAACGGGCGAAGGCATGAAGCAGGATGGCGGCCGCTCCGACCATCAGAACCGCGCCCGCGGGCACGAAGCCCGGCACGGCCGACAGCGGCCTATGATAATGGTCGGTCAGCAACCAGGGCAGCAGCCAGGCGACAACGCCCGGCGCGGCCACCAAGAACAGCGTGCTGCCGGCAATTGCTGAAAAAGTCCGCATGATTGGACTCCTGCCGTAAAAATAAACTCGGCTTGCCGAAATCGGCATCATTTTGCCGACTCCCATATTTCCGAGCAAATCGGCTCGGTTTTTGCATTTTAGCAGTCGCTTCAGGCCCGGAATCGCCCCGAAATCGGCGATTTTGCTGGTCTATGGCTCTCAGGGATAGGTTGGACCACAGCCTGCGTCTTTTTGCATGCGTGTGTTGCAAAATAGATGCTTGTTTCTTGGGCATGATGAGCACATATATAGTGTCATCTCCGGGGCGCGTTCTCCTCCCATTAGCGCCCTCGAGTGTTCCCCTCTGGAGGTTAGCCTTAATCGGCACTTCCAATCAAACTCAGCCGGATCTTTATTGATCCGGCTTTTTTGTTGCCCGCGCGCCATCGAGCCGGCAAAAAAACGACTGAATCCACCACGTAACAGTGACATGTAACATCGGGTAACATGTCGCGGACGCACTCTATGGATTAACTAGACGATAGGACGCGGTTGGTCGGTTCGGGAGATGGGGGCATCGCTCGAATGACCGGGCTCAGGCAGCTGCCGCGTCCGAACCATTTTTTGCGGATGCGGCGGACCTGCCGTTGCCTCCCAGGAAAACGGCCCGCAATAGGAACGGCGTCCGGATCATCCGGGCGCCGTTTTCGTATCGTCGGCACAAGAACGGTCAGGCAGCCTGGCCGCTTCGGTCAGGCAGCCTTGCCGTTAGCGTTCATCGCCTCGTCGGCGAGTCGGCCAGTGAGCTCGGCCATATGGTCGAAAACCGCCCGATAACTGGCAACGCCGGCTGTCGCAGAGCGCAGCTCGATGATCAGGTCGCCGATTTCCGCCTGCGGCATGGTCGCCTCGACCACGTCCCAGCCGGGCCAGTCGGGTCTTGCGTCATAACCGAGGATCTGACCGCGCCGCTGCGGGATCAGTGCGATGATCTTCGAGGTGGCATCGGAGGGCGTGACGATCTCGACCTTCATGATCGGCTCGAGCAGGACCGGCGAACAAGCGGTCATGCCTTCCTTCATCGCAAGCTTCGCCGCCATCTGGAAGGCCATGTCGGAGGAGTCGACCGCGTGGTAGGAGCCGTCCGACAGGTTGACGGCGAGATCGACCACCGGGAAGCCGAGCGGACCCGTCTTCAGATAGTCGCGAATGCCGGTTTCCACCGACTGGATGTAGGTCTTGGGCACGACGCCGCCGGTGATGGTGTCGGTGAACTGGAAGCCCGAGCCGCGCGGCAGCGGCTTGATCTCGATCACCACGTCGCCGAACTGGCCGTGGCCGCCGGATTGCTTCTTGTGGCGGCCACGCTGCTGCGCCGATTTGCGAATGGTTTCCCGGTAGGGCACCGCAGGCGCATGGCCTTCGATCGGAATCTGGTTCTTGCCCTCGAGGCGCTCGCGCACCACGCGCAGATGCATTTCGCCGTGACCGGACAGGACGGTTTCGGCGGAGTCCTGGTTGTGCCGCAGATTGAGAGAAGGATCTTCCTCGGCAAGCCGCTGGATCGCCGCCGACATCTTGACCTCGTCCTTGCGCTCCTTGGGACGAAGCGCGAAGGCAAAGACCGGCTGCGGCGGCTCCAGCGTGACCAGCGGCCGGATGCCGCCCTTGGCCGAGCTCAGTGTCTGGCCGGTCTTGACGTTGTCGAGCTTGCCGAGCGCGACAGTGTCGCCCGCCTTGGCGGATGTCAGCTTTGCCTGATCCTTGCCGAGCATCCTGTAGATGCCGGAAACCTTCGCCGTATCGCCGTTGGAAAGGAAAAGCTCGGCCGCGTCGGCCAACTGGCCGGAAAGCACGCGCGACACTGAAAGCTTGCCGCCATGCGCGGTGTGGATGGTTTTCATCACCTGCACCACCGTCTGGCCGTCCGGCGCGCCAAGGCGCTTCCTCGTTGCCTCGACATCCGGTGCGTCGTGGCGAATGGCTTTCAACAGACGCAGCACGCCGTTGCCCTTCTCGGCTGTGCCGATCAGCACCGGTGTCACTGCGCCGGCACGCAGGTCGGCCGAGAGATCGTCGAAGATCGCATCCTTCGGCGGCTCGATCTCCTCCAGAAGCTGTTCCATCAGTTGGTCGTCATGGTCGGCGAGCGTCTCCAGCATGGAGAAACGCGCCTCCAGTTCACGCGCCTTGTCGTCGTCGGCAATGTCGGCGACCTGGCTTTCGGCATATTCGCGGTAGATGTAGGCGCGTTCCAGGGCCAGATCGATCGAGCCGATGACGACACCGTCCTTGCGCACCGGGATCTGGCGCAGCAGCAGCGGTACCGAACTTGCCGGCTGCAGCATTTTCAGCGTCTCGCGCACCCCTGCAATCGACTTGTCGACCTTGTTGAGGAACAGGATGCGGGGGACGGCGAGATCGTCGAGCTTGCGCATGATGAGCTGCAGCGCCGGGATCTTCTTCTCGTCGGCTTCGGCGACGACGACGGCGAGGTCGCAAGCGGCAAGCACCGGTTCGGCCTCGAAAGCGAATTCGATGGAGCCGGGGCAATCGACGAAGGTGAGCTGCTCCCCCATGAATTCCGTACTGGCGAAGGTCGCCTCGACGCTCATGCCGTGGGCGCGGGCTTCTGGCGAATAATCGGAAACGGTGTTGCCCGATGAGACGGGATTCTGGCGGGGGATGGCGCCCGTGCGGGCGAGGATTGCTTCGAGAAGTGTCGTCTTACCGCTTGCAAAGGGACCGACTATGGCAATGCATTTCGGTCCCGTGCGTCGTCCTCCGGCGCGAGTACCCATGGCTGACCTCCACTCAGGCGTTTCCCAAGAGAGCGATCAGCAAAAGTGGAAACCGGTTTTGCGTCCGATCGCACCCTGTGCAGAGCGGCGGCCGGCCTGCTCGGCCGTCGCGGGCGGGGTTTATCCACCCCTGCCCAAGGTCATCGTCACACGGGTTTGCCGGGAGGGCAAGAAAAATAGGACATTCGCCGGCTTGGGTTCGTCAGGCCGCCATTTCTTGTTTGTCAGGCTGTGAGGGCGAGGGTTTCGCGAGCGGCGGCGCACAACGCGCTCGCCTTGTCGCGGGGCGCCGGTTTGCCGAAAAAATAGCCCTGGAAGCGGCTGCAGCCGGCTGCCCTGGCGAGGGTGAATTCCTCCGCGGTTTCTACCCCTTCCGCGACGATGGCGATCTCCTGGATGCGCGCGATCTGGGCAAGCGCCGAAACGAAAATCTGCGCCACCTGGTCATGCGCCAGGCTGCGGATGTAGGAGCGGTCGATCTTGACGCTGTCGATGGGCAGCGACTTCAGATAGTTGAAACCGCAATGGCCGGTGCCGAAATCGTCAAGCGCGATGTGGAAGCCGAGGCCGCGCAGCGCCTCCAGGCGCCTCAGGACCTCGGGCGTCGCGGCCGTCGCCACCGTCTCGGTGATTTCGATGATGAACTGCGACGCGGACCGGCCGGTTTCGCGCAGGACGCGGTCGCACATCGTGACGATTTCGTCGCGCTTCAGCTGCTCGCCGGAGACGTTGATCGAGATGCGCCGTCCAGAAAAATGGCCGACATCGGCACAGGCGCGCTTGAAAACCCATTCGCCGATCATGTCGATCAGGGTCGAGCGCTCGGCGATCGGGATGAATTCAGCGGGCGAGATCAGACTGCGCACTGGATGGCGCCAGCGGATCAATCCCTCCAGTGCCTCGACCGAACCGTCGGCATCGACGATCGGCTGGTAGTGCAGTTCCAACTCGCCGAGGTAGATGGCGGCGCGCAACTCGCGTTCCACCAGCCGGCGATAACGTTTGTCAGACAGCATCTCCTCGTCGAAAACGGTGACGCGGCCGCGGCCGCTTGCCTTGCTTTCGTAGAGGGCGAGGTCGGCCAGCAGCATCAGTTCGGTGCCGTTCGAAGCGTGCAGCGGCGCAAACGCGACACCCACCGAGATCGACAGCGGAATGATCTTGCCTTCATGTCTCTTGCCGGCCCGCATCGCGTCCAGCAACCGGCGCACCTCCTTGTTGATAAGGGCGACGTCTCCGTGCGGAACCATGATGCCGAACTCGTCGCCGCCGAGCCGGCCGATGACACCGTCTTGGAAGATGCGCTGCGCTTCCGCGACCAGATGCGCCAGCGCCAGATCGCCGAACTGATGGCCGAACGTGTCGTTGAGCTGCTTGAAATGATCGAGGTCGATCAAAAGCAGGCTCGTCTGGCGACGGCTGCGCAAGCCGCCAAGCCCGTCGCGCAGCGCTTCGATGAAATAGCGCCGGGTCATGGCGCCGGTCATGGCATCGACCGTGAGAAAGCTGTGCTTCTCGGCCTCGGCGTCCGCCGCCGATTGCAGGCGTTGGACGATACTCGAGCGCATGTACATCAACACCAGGAGCGCCAGGCAGGTCGAAGTCGCCGACACGGCCAGCGCACCAGTGCGGGAAGCGTCCTGCCCCAGAGCGAAAGCCGCGAGCCCGATAGCGGCGACGCTCATCACCAGCAAGGCCTGAATGCCGCGATAGACACGGCCGCTGTGATCCTTGATTGTCGCCAAGATACTCATGTCCGCGCCCCCACAGCACGCGACATGGCTAGGACCTCAGCCGTTAAGAAACACTGAGTGCGGCTGTTGCCTCATCCCTTTCTTGAACGATCGCATGAAGGCTCCGTTTTTATGGTTAAAAAACAACGGTTTATGACAGTATTTAGACAGCCTAATGGAGCCGCCCGCTCGACGCGCGAGCACAAAGCGGCGCTGTCGCTCGCCGACAATGCGTGTCGCCCAGACGTGTGGAGCGGCTCTGGGACAACGAAATGCATCAAACAAGGCTTAACAGGCGTCGCCTCAATCCGTTTCAGGCGACGCGCTCTGAAGTCGATTGCAACGGCCGCTCCACAGGATGAAACTGCTCCACCAGACGCCGCGCGCGGCCTTTTTTTCGACCAACGAATTCGAGGATTGAAAGATGAAGATCATTGCGTGCGGCAGCGTGCCGACGATCATCGCGCCGGAGACTTATTTTACAGGGCGAGTGCTGCAAACGCCGATCGTCGAGAAGGAAGCGCCGGCGCGGCTCAGAGCGACATTGGTCAGTTTCGAACCCGGCGCGCGCACCCATTGGCACACGCATCCGCTTGGACAGACGCTCTATGTCACCGCAGGCGCCGGACTCGCCCAGAGCTGGGGCGAGCCGATCCGGACGATCAGAGCAGGGGACGTCATTTCCTTCGCGCCGGGCGAGAAGCATTGGCACGGCGCCGGATCGAAAACCGCCATGACCCATATCGCCATGCAGGAGGCGCTGGACGGCGTCCACGCCGACTGGCTGGAGCAAGTTTCCGACGGGCAATATGGCGGCTGAACGCCAGCCAACAAAAAACCCGACCTGAGGCCGGGTTTTTCTCCTTCACTCGCCGCGTGCCGATCAGGTCAGCGACGCGGTGAAGCGCTGGATGCGCGTGCAGGCTTCCTCCAGCAAAGGCTCCGACGTGGCGTAGGAGATGCGGAAGTTGGGTCCGAGACCGAAGGCCGAGCCGAACACCACCGCGACACCTTCCGCCTCCAGCAGTTCCGAGCAGAAGGCCTCGTCATTGTCGATCACCTTGCCCGTCTTGGTCTTCTTGCCGATCAGCTGCGCGCAGGACGGGTAGACGTAGAAGGCGCCTTCGGGCGAGGGGCAAGAGATGCCGCGCGCCTGGTTGAGCATCGACACGACGAGATCGCGCCTGCCCTGGAAGATCGCCTTGTTCTTGGCGATGAAATCCTGGGGCCCGTTGAGCGCCTCGACGGAAGCCCATTGCGCGATGGTGCAAGCGCCCGAGGTCTGCTGGCCCTGGATCATGTCCATCGCCTTGATGAGCGCCACCGGGCCGGCAGCGTAGCCGATTCGCCAGCCGGTCATGGCATAGGCCTTCGACACGCCGTTCATGGTCAGCGTCCGCTCGTAAAGGCTCGGCTCGACTTCGGCGATGGTCTTGAAGACGAAGTCGCCATAGGTCAGGTGCTCATACATGTCGTCGGTCAGCGTCCAGACATGCGGATGCTCGAGCAGCACGTCGGCCAGCGCCCGAAGCTCGGCCTCCGTGTAGGCCGCGCCTGACGGGTTGGACGGCGAGTTCATGAGAAGCCACTTCGTCTTCGGCGTGATCGCCTTTTCCAGCACCTCGGCCGTCAGTTTGAAGCCGTTGTCGATCGAGGTGTCGGTAAACACCGACGTGCCGCCGCAGATCGCCACCATTTCGGGATAGCTCACCCAGTAGGGGCGCGGAATGATGACCTCGTCGCCGGGGTTCAGCGTCGCCATGAAAGCGTTGAACAGGATCTGCTTGCCGCCGGTGCCGACGATGGTCTGCTCCGGCCGGTAGTCGAGATTGTTCTCGCGCTTAAACTTCCTGGCGATCGCCTCGCGCAGCGGCACGATGCCGGAAACCGGAGGATATTTGGTCTCGCCCCGGCGGATCGCGTCGATCGCCGCGTTCTTGATGTTGTCGGGCGTGTCGAAGTCCGGCTCGCCGGCGCCGAGGCCGATCACGTCACGGCCGGCATTTTTCAGCTCGCGCGCTTTCTGCGTCACCGCGATGGTCGCGGAAGGCTTAACGCGGGAAAGGGCGTCGGCAAGAAAGGCCATGACAGAGTGTCTCCTAGGAAGCGGCCAGGAGCGGCCGCGGCGCATCTCATGTCGCAACATCGGGCGAAGCGCAAGCATTGTCGCATGAGCCAGAGGTCAAGGAGGCGTGAGCGGCAACGCTAAATTCATCAACGACCGGTAAACCCTTGGCTGGCAGGATCGCAGGTCGGATTGCGCCAAATTCGCGGAGCGAGAAACTTGTCGCGCAGCATCGGGCTTGCCCACATCATCCGTCATGATGACGGCACCTCGACGGGTGTCTGGGGCATCTATACGCTGCAGAGCGCGTTCCAGCCGATCTTCGCCTTCAAGGAAGGCAAGCTCTCGATCACCGCGTTCGAGGGGCTGATCCGGCCGTTTCGCGATGGCGAGCCGCAGTCGCCGGCGGCATTTTTCGGCACTTGCCCGGCTGGCGACCGGCTGCATATCGAGGCGCTGACGCGCACGCTGCATCTTTTGAACGCCGGCGCCTGCCTGCCGGAAGAGGCGTCCATCTTCGTCAATTTCGACCCGTCGGTCTTCACCGATCGCAGCATCGCCGACAAGGCGCTGCGCGACATGCGGCTGGTGCTGCACGAAGCCGGCATCGATCCGCGCCGCATCGTCTGCGAAGTCACCGAGCAGAGGTCGGCTTCGCAGGAAACGCTCTACGCTTTCGTCGAGGCGCTGAGGGCCAATGGCTTCCGCATCGCGGTGGACGACTATGGCGCCGACGATTCAGACATCAACCGGATCAAGGAACTCAAGCCCGACATCGTCAAATTCGATGCCCAGTGGATCACCCAGCTGATGGAGTCCGGCGCCGGCTTCGCGTTGCTGACGGCGATGGTGCAGAGCTTCGAAAACCAGGGCATCCGCACCGTCTTCGAAGGCATCGAGGAAGGCTGGCAGCTGGAGCTGGCCGAGAAATCCGGTGCCTCCATGGTGCAAGGCTATGTGCTTGCCCGGCCCGAACTTGCCCCCACCAGCTTTCGCATGTTCGGCAAGAGCGTCCAGCAGCCTCCGGCCGAAATGAGCACGGCATCGGCCGCGGTCCCGGCCCCGCAGGCGCGGTCGGCAAAGGCGTTCGGGCGCAAGGTCGCACCATGAGCGGAAAGCCCGAAAGGCGGCGCGACGTCGCCAAGGCGATCTTCGCCGACGAGATCGGGCTGCAATTCGGCATCTACGGCGAATTCCGGCTGTGGAGCGCCTACCAGCCGATCTTCGCGCCGGAGGGCAGGGCACTCAGGGCGGTTGCGGTCGAGGGCCTGATCGAACCGCGTCACGTCGCTCAGCCGGTGGCCCCGTCGATCTTCTTCGACGGCGTTCCCGCGTCCGACCGGTTGTTTGTCGAGACGATGTGCCGGATGCTGCATCTCCGCAATTATCGCAACATCGGCGTCGAGGGACTTACGCTGTTCTTCAACTACAATCCGACGATCAATGACCATCTCGGACGAGCCCTGGCCGAGATCCGGCTGATGACCAGGCATCTCGGCGATTTCGAATTGGAGCCCGGCCTGCTGGTCTGCGAAATCACCGAACAGGCGGGCGACGATCACGTTCTTGCCGCCCTGGTGCGCGAAATGCGGCGCGATGGCATCCGCATCGCCATCGACGATTTCGGCACGGGACATTCGACCGAGGCGCGCATCGATCTGCTTGCGCCCGACATCGTCAAGATCGACGGCGCCTGGTTCGCCGAGCTCTGCCGCCATGCCGCCGCCGAGCGCTTCTTCCGGCCATTGGTCGCGATGCTGCACGAGCGCGGCGCCAAAGTTCTGGTCGAAGGCATAGAGCACGCCCAGCATTTGCGCGTCGCGCTCGAGGGCGGCGTCGACCTGTTCCAGGGTTTCCATCTTGCCCGCCCGGCGCTTGCCGGCACGATCTTCAAGCAAGAGCCGCTTTCCATCGACACTCTGCTCGGCGTCGACAACAAGGTCGTGCCCCTGCATCAGCGCCGCTGAGGCTCGATCCCAAAAACGCATCAGCAGCATTGATGTTTTTATCCAAAAACAAATCACTGGATGGTGCCTGGCCGCGCGCGTTAGGGAGCTTCTCAGTAGACGCGAGAAGGTAAGAGGCATGATCCTTTACGACATGAGCGACAGCGGCAATTGCTACAAGCCCCGGCTGTTGATGGCCAAGCTCGGCATTCCCTTCACCCGGATCGAGGTCAGCTCGCACACCGGCGAGACGCGCAGACCCGACTACATCGCCAAGAACCCGAACGCGATGGTGCCGCTACTGGAGCTCGACGATGGCCGGCGCATCGCCGAGAGCAACGCCATCCTGCTCTATCTTGCCGAAGGCACGCGCTTCCTGCCGGCCGACAAATACGAGCGGGCGCTTGCCTATCAGTGGCTGTTCTTCGAGCAGTACAGCCACGAGCCCTATATCGCGGTGCGCAAGGCGCTGCTCACCTTTCCGGAACGGGCGAAGGACGCGACGCCGGAGCGGTTGGCGCAAACGCTGGAGCGCGGCAACAAGGCGCTCGGCGTGATGAACAGGCACCTGGAGCAGAACGTCTTTTTCGCCGGCGATTCGTATAGCGTCGCCGACATCGCTTTATATGCCTATACCCACACCGCCGAGATGGGCGGTTTCCAACTCCACGCCTATCCGGCGGTGGTGGAATGGCTGAAACGCGTCGAGGCGGACAAGGGGCACGTGCCGATTGGGTGGGTGCCTTAAGGCACAACATTGGCGAAAGCGTCGGCGACAGCTTCCTTCTCCCCGTAAACGGAGAGAAGGAAGCAGCTTCGCCCAAATCCAGGCAACAAAAAAGGCGGGCAATGCCCGCCTTCCTCTGCCGGTAGCCTGATCGGGAGCGTCCGGTCCGGGCTGGCAGCTATCTGCTGTTCCAGCTTGTCGGGTCTTTTCGCTCCTGCGCGCTTATCGCGCGACCGTCAGTACATCCGTGACTTGCCGCGCGCCCCGAACCTTCGTCCGGCGCGCGCCTTTGCTTGATTGCATTTTTGCGGAGCCAGGCGGTACACCCGGCTGCAAAAATGCTTAAGCCAAATCAGGCTGCCTTGCTCAGAGACCCAGCGGCGGACTTGCCGGTGCGGCGGTCCTGCTCGATCTCGAAGTTGATCTTCTGGCCTTCAGCCAGGCTTGTCATGCCAGCGCGCTCAACAGCGGAGATGTGGACGAAAACGTCCGCGCCGCCATTGTCAGGCTGGATGAAGCCGTAGCCCTTGGTGGCGTTGAACCACTTGACCGTACCAGTTGCCATATAGAATGCCCTTCACATTTGCTTTTGTTTGACCGGACCAACGTCCGGCCGGCGGTATCGAAATTTTGGAGATAGACGTCAGCAAACGCGAAGATCGCGGCCCGATCGATCGGCCAAATTCAATGTCGTGGATATAGGATAGTTTGCGTGAGAAAACAAGACGGGTCGCTGGCGGCGCGCCGCCGGAGGTCTGCGCATGGAAACGGCACGTGGAAGTTTTGACAGCGGCCACGCGTTGTGGAGGGATGAGATTCCAAGGAGAGGAACCATGAAGACCATTCTGCTTGCCGCCTGCTTCCTGCTGGTGGCCGCCGAGGCGCAGGCGGTCTCGCGCTACGATCCGACACGCATGAGCTGCGACCGGGTGCAGGCGACGATCGCCGGCCAGGGCGCCGTCATCCTGCGCTATCAGTCGACGCGCGTGCCGGGGCTGCCGCTCTACGATCGCTACGTGCGCGACGAGCGCTTCTGCAACGCGGGCGAGGTGAGGTCGCGCGCCTACGTGCCGAGCGCCGACACCAGATCCTGCGCGGTCTATGTCTGCAAGCGCCCGGATTTCGAGCGGCGCTTCCGCCGCCGGTTCCTGCAAGACTGATATGACATCGATGGAGCGGTTGCCTGGAATTGCTCCACCTCCCGGCGCATCCCGAACGGAAAACCGCTCCGCACTGTTCCTGGAAGTGCTTTGTGTCCTCAGAACCCGAACGAGGCCTGCGCGGCGGGCGGCGGGCCGACGCGAACGCCTTCCATGGCCAGCATCTTTTCCTTGGTGGTCGAGCCGCCCGGGGCGGAGAAGCCGCCGATCTTGCCGCCGGCGGCCACGACACGGTGGCAAGGAATGACCAGCGGCACCGGATTGGCGCCAAGTGCTGCGCCCGTCTCGCGGGCAAGGCCAGCATGGCCGGCGCGCTTGGCCAATTCGCCATAGGTGGTGGTCTCCCCGAAGCCGAGCTTGCGCGCCGCGTCGTAGACGGCGAGGCGGAAGTCATCGACGCCGTCAAGGTCGACCGGCACATTGGAGAAGTCGACATCCTCGCCGGCCGCATAGGCCTTGATCGAGGCAATCAACTCGACCACCCATTGCGGCTGATCGGTCGAGGTCGAAACACCCGGGTGGCGGAACAGCCGACGTTCGACCGCTTCGCGGCTGCGCTCGGGCAGGCAGAGCCGGATCAGGCCCTTCTCGTTCCAGGCAATGCCCATGAAGCCGATCACTGTTTCTAACACTGCGTGGCCGGCCGTGATCTCAGAAGCGGGTTTCATGGCGTAATCCTTCCGCAAAACAGCGAAAAAACGAGTACATATCCAGAACAATATGGCATTTCCGCCTTGCCGTCGCCACCCGAAAACCGCCTGGTGGCCCCGATTGCGGGGTGTGAATCGCTGGTGTAAGGACTTCTTAACAACCGACAAACCGGACCCGCACGGCTTGCCAGCAAAAATCATATTCACCGCGATCGGCGTGCTCGTTGCCGCTGCTGGTCTGAGCGGGTGCACCTCGACCTCGCAGATGAAGGCCGCGCCCGCGCTTGCGGAAGCCTCGACGCCTGCGGTCGCGGACGATACGCCGACGCTGGCGCTGCCCGAAACGGTGGCCGTGTTGCCTGAGCCTTCCGGCCTCGCCCAGGTGCAGACCGCGGCGCTGGCGGGCGATGCCGTTGCCATGGCAACCACGCCGGGCGCGCCGGCGGCGCAAAGCGCGCTGTTGCCGCCACCTGTCCAGCCTGGCGCGCCGCTGTCCGGCGCGGCGCTGGCGCAACCCGCGGCTTTCGCCGGTTCGACGCCGCTCGCCGGCCCGTTTCCGCCGCCGCCGGTGCTGACGGCCGGCGGTTCACCGACCGGCCCGGGATCGATCAAGCAGGCGGCGGTCTATACGACCGCGGGCGTCGCCATGCCGCTCACCGGCCAGTCGGCGAAAATGGCTCCGATGCCCGGCGTCCAGCAGGTCGCCTATGTGGTGCCGGGAAATCCGGCGCTGCTGGCGGCGCCCGGCCAGCCCGAGCAGCACGCCAGCGGTCCGCGCGGCGAGATCGAGCGGCTGATCGAGAAATATTCGGCGATCTACGAGGTGCCGGTCGACCTGGTGCGCCATGTCGTCAACCGCGAGAGCACCTTCAACCCGAAAGCCTACAATCACGGCCATTGGGGGTTGATGCAGATCAAGCACGCGACGGCGCGCGGCATGGGCTATGACGGACCGGCGGCCGGCCTGTTCGACGCCGAGACCAATCTCAAATACGCGGTGAAATACCTGCGCGGTGCCTGGCTGGTTGCGGGCGGCAACGCCAAGCGGGCCGACATGCTCTACCAGACCGGCTATTACTACGACGCCAAGCGCAAGGGCCTGCTCGAGGCGACGGGCCTTGGCGTCGACCGCAATCGACACCGCTTGCCGCCAGGCGCCTGAGCGGACCGGTCTGTCCCACGGCGTTTCGAGACAGCGCCATGCATGAAAACAAGACGCCCCGGTCGCCAACTCCCAACGATATCCGCCTGCGCAAGGTCCTCGACGACACGCTGGCCGCGCCGCATTGGCCGGAGGGCTTCGCCATGCGCGTGTTCGAACACCGGGATGCGCAGGCCCTTCACGCGCTGCTGGCAGAGGTGTTCGACGACGGCGCCGACGGGCCGTTCGAGGAATGGTGGCCGCGCATTGCCGGCGATGCCGAGTTCGATCCCTCTCTGTGTTTCCTGGCGATCGACGGCAAGGGCCTGCTGGCGGGCGCGGCGCTGTGCTGGACGTCCGGTTTCGTCAAGGATCTCGCCGTCCATCCGGAGGCCAGAAGGCTGGGCCTTGGCGAGGCGCTGATGCGGCACGTGTTCTGGACTTTCCGCGAGCGCGGGGCGGACCATGTCGATCTCAAGACCAATACGGTGGAGAACACCGCGGCCTTCAGGCTCTACGAGCGGCTCGGCATGATCCCGGTCGGCTGGGAAGGTTGAGGTGGCGCGGTTGTGAACGCGGCATTGCAAGCCCCCGCTCAATCGCATTGTGAACTCCTTCACATAGGCTGACGTTAGGACATGCTAATTCGTCGTCGTGCCGGGCGGCCGATCGGCGGATCGACGCTGGCAAGGCGTCGGAGGCGGCTGTGCCGGCATGCGTCAGCCACTCCCAGGCGGGCTCCGGGGCGGGGGTTTCGGAGCCCGCCCGCTTTGCGGGACGCGAGGCGGAAGCAAGGGGCATCGCAACGCGGCCGAGCCGACCGAGATCGGCTTCACCGACTCGCCGTCCTGACCAGCACTGAAGGCATCATGGGAACCGAAAGCGGCGCTCCGCATTCAACGCGGGGTGGGTTCCGATGAGCTGGCGACGCGCAAAAGTTCGTCTCGCCGGCTTTGAAGCGAGATCAGCCGCCGGTGAAATTCCTTACTGCATTCCTGGCGTTCGTAACCGGCATCATGCTCGCGGCTGCGCCGGCGCGAGCGGTCGAGCTGTCGATAGTGTCGGGCGACACCGGCAACGGCATCAAGGTACTGCGCGAGATACTGGATCGCTACGAGAAGAAAAGCGGCAACAAGGTCGACATCGTCGTCATCCCGCCTTCGACCACCGATCAGTTCGGGCAATACAGGCTGTGGCTTGCCGCCGGCAGCAGCGACATCGATGTCTACCAGACCGACGTCATCTGGGCCCCGCAGCTTGCCAGCCAATTGGTCGACCTGACCGAGGCGACCAAGGATGTGGTGGCCGGGCATTTTGCGTCGATCATCAAGTCGCAGACGGTCAACGGCAGGCTGGTGGCGCTGCCGATCTTCACCGACGCGCCGGCGCTCTACTATCGCAAGGATCTGCTCGACAAATATGGCTTGAAGGTACCGACAAGCTGGAAGGAACTCGCCGATACCGCGAAGCTTGTGACGGACAAGGAGCGGGCGGCCGGCAACAAGGACATCTGGGGCTTCGTCTTCCAGGGCAATGCCTATGAGGGGCTCACCTGCAATGCGCTCGAATGGGTGATGTCGAATGGCGGCGGCGGTATCATCGAGCCGGATGGCAGCATCTCCATCAACAATCCCAAGGCAGCAGCGGCGCTCGACATGGTCAAGGGCTGGATCGGCACCATCGCGCCGCCGGGCGTGCTCGCCTATCAGGAGGAGGAGGCGCGCGGCGTCTGGCAGACCGGCAACGCGGTCTTCATGCGCAACTGGCCCTATGCCTATGCGCTCGGCAACAGCGAGAATTCGCCGATCAAGGGCAGGTTCGACGTGGCGCCGCTGCCGGCGGGGACCGGTGAAGGCGCCCGGCCGGTCGCGACGCTCGGCGGCTGGAACCTTGCCGTCTCCAAATATTCGAAACATCCGGATGCGGCGATCGACCTGGTCAAGTTCATCGCGTCACCCGAGATGCAGAAATACCGGACGCTCAAAACCGCCAACCTGCCGACCATCGCAGCGCTCTACGACGACCCCGACATCGCCAGGCAACAGCCGATCGTGCCGCGCTGGAAGCAGATCTTTCTCAACGCGCAACCGCGGCCCTCGTCGACCGCCAGGATCAAATACAATGAGGCATCCAGCCAGTTCTGGACGGCCGTGCATAAGACGATCTCGGGCGACGGCGCCGCCGCCGACAATCTGGCCGACCTCGAGGCGAGACTGACCAGGCTGAAAGGCAAGGGCTGGTGAGCGCGGCACGGCGATCGCCGCTGATGCGCCGGCGCGTGCGCACGGCATGGCTGTTTCTCGCGCCGATGCTTTTCGTGCTCGCCACCGTTGCCGGCTGGCCGTTCCTGCGCACGGTCTATTACAGCTTCACCGACGCCTCGCTGGCCGATCTCGACGCCCGGCAATGGGTGGGCTTCGACAATTACTTCTCGGTCCTCGGCTTGCCGAGCGGCCGGGTGCTCTATGACGGCCTGCTCGTCGATCCGGTCTGGTGGCGCGCGGTGTGGAACACGGTGCGCTTCGCCGTGCTCTCTGTGGCGTGCGAGACGGTGCTCGGCATGGTCGTAGCGCTTGCGCTCAACGCCGAATTCCCGGGACGCGGCATCGTCAGGGCCGCGATCCTCATTCCCTGGGCAATCCCGACCATCGTCTCGGCCAAGATGTGGCAGTGGATGCTCAACGACCAGTTCGGCATCATCAATGCCGTGCTGCTCAGCCTCGGCCTGATCCATGCCAAGATCGCCTGGACCGCCAGTGCCGACACGGCAATGATCGCGGTGCTCATCGTCGACATCTGGAAGACGACGCCGTTCATGGCGCTGCTGATCCTCGCCGCGCTGCAGATGCTGCCGCGCGAGATCGTCGATGTGGCCAGGCTCGACGGCGCCAATCCGTGGCAGGTCTTCTGGTGGGTGACCCTGCCGCTCATCCGCCCGGCGGTGATGGTTGCGGTGATCTTTCGCGCGCTCGACGCGCTACGCATCTTCGACCTGATCTATGTGCTGACGCCCAACAATTTGCAGACCAAGTCGATGTCGGTCTTCGCGCGCGAGAACCTGTTCGAGTTCGACAAGTTCGCCTATGGCTCGGCCGCCTCGACGTTGCTTTTCCTGATCATCGGCCTGCTCACCATCGCCTATATCCGGATCGGCCGGTTGAGCCTGGACGGAGGCCGCTGACATGAAAATGCTGAAGCGCGCCGCCTTTTATCTCCTGCTTCTAGCGATCGTCTTCGTCGCGGTGTTCCCGTTCTACTACGCCATCGTCACCAGCCTGAAATCGGGGACCGAATTGTTCCAGGCGAGCCTCTGGCCGCGATCGTTCAGCCTGGCCAATTACCGCAACGTGCTGACCGAAGGGCCCTTCCTGCGCAATCTCGTCAATTCGCTCATCGTCTCCGGCGCGGTCGTGGCGGTCTCGCTGCTGCTCGGCGTCACCGCGGCCTACGCGCTGGCGCGCATCCGCTTCCGCGGGCGCTCGGCGCTGATGCTCGCCATCCTGTCGGTGTCGATGTTTCCGCAGGTGGCGGCACTGGCAGGGCTATTCGAGATCGTCAGGGCGCTGCATCTCTACAATTCGCTCTTGGCGCTCATCCTGTCCTACATGATCTTCACGCTGTCGTTCACCGTCTGGGTGCTGACCACTTTCGTGCGCGACCTGCCGGTCGAGATCGAGGAAGCGGCGATCCTCGACGGCGCCGGACCCTGGACCATCCTGACCCGCATTTTCCTGCCGCTGATGTGGCCGGCTTTAGCCACCACCGGACTGCTCGCCTTCATCAGCGCCTGGAACGAATTCCTCTTCGCGCTGACTTTCACCTCCACCAACGCGCAACGCACCGTGCCGGTGGCGATCGCGCTGCTCTCCGGCAATTCGCAGTTCGAGATCCCCTGGGGCAACATCATGGCCGCCTCGGTGATCGTCACCGTGCCGCTGGTGGTGCTGGTGCTGATCTTCCAGCGCCGCATCGTCTCCGGGCTTACCGCCGGCGGGGTGAAGGGCTGACGGGAGGCAAAAAGTAACCGGACGGCATGTGCCGAAATGTCGGAACGTCCCCGTGTGGCCCGTCCTTAGGCGGTAGAGCAACCCGCGCCGGGACGCCGGCGCGAAGGCCAGGAGACGATCATGATCACCTTTCCCAACGAATCCGCCAAATACCGCACTGCCCGCGAAAAACTGCTGAAGAAGGAAATCGAATTGCGCCGCGCCATGGAGGCCGTCGCCGAAGCGAGGCGCACCCTGCCGCCGGGCGGGCTGGTGCCGCAGCATTATGTGTTCGATGCCCTGGATGCCGAGGGCAAGCCGGCGAAGGTGAAGCTGGCCGACCTGTTCGCGCCGGGCAAGGACTCGCTGATCCTTTACCAGATGATGTTCCCGCGCCATCCGCAGGAAACGCGCGATGTGGCGACCGGCGGCGAGACGGCAAAGCTTGCCCGGCAGGACCAGCCGTGCCCGTCCTGCACCGCGCTGCTCGACCAGTTCGACGGCGCGATCGGCCATCTGCAGGCGGCGGGCTTCAACTTCGCCGTGGTGGCCAAGACCGCGCTCGACAACCTGACGGCGCTCGCCCGCGACCGCGGCTGGCGTAACATGCGGCTCGTCTCGTCGGCCGGCAACAGTTTCAAGCGCGACTACAATTCCGAGACCGCGGAGGGCGCGCAGATACCGCTGCTTTCGGTGTTCCATCGAAACGCTGACGGCATCCGCCATTTCTGGTCGTCGGAGCTTGACTTCGCGCCGTCCGAGCCGGGACAGGACCCGCGCGCGATCGGCACCTGCGAGATCCTGTGGAACCTGATGGATTTCACGCCCGAAGGCCGCCCGGACTGGCACGAGCAACTGCAGTATGCCGGACAGCCTGCCGCGCATTGCCATTGAGGCGCGTCGCGGGCGCCCAGCCCGCGCGTTTCGGCAACCTCCCAGGCAACCCGGTCGCCGGTGCCGCGTTGGGGATGGCAGAGGGGCTGTTTCGGATCGGAGATGGAGATGAAAACGCTGCTGCCCCTGGTCGCCGTCGCGCTTCTTGCCGGCGCGCCCGCCGCGTTCGCCCAATCGGACGACACGGATGCGGTCGGGCCGATGGTGACCGACAACAAGGTCGACACCCAGACCTTCGTGACGACCGTGCCCAACGCCAATACGTTCGAGATCCAGTCGAGCAGGCTGGCTGAAGAAAAGTCGGCATCGGCCGACGTCGAGGCTTTTGCCGCTCAGATGATCAAGGATCACACCAAGGCGGGCGAAGATTTCAAGGCGGCGATGAGCCAGGGCCAGACCACCGCGTCGATCAAGCCCGCCGGCCCGGCGCTGCAGCCGAAGGAGCAGCAGATGCTCGACGAGTTGAAGGCTGCCACCGGCAAGGACTTCGACGCCAAATACATCAAGATGCAGACCGACGCGCACAAGGATGCCGTCGCGTTGTTTTCCACCTATGCCAATTCGGGCGACGACCCGACGATGAAGGAATTCGCCAAGAAAACGCTGCCGGTGCTGAAGATGCACGAGAAGCACGTGAAGGAACTGGCGGTCGCGCATCAGGGGTGAGGGGGTCGTAAGCGCTGCAACGGCGAACGATCGCGCTCTACGGCGCCCCCCTCTGTCGTGCCGGACATCTCCCCCACGGGTGGGGAGATTGGATGTCGCCTCGGGCTTCGCCAATAGCCGACGTTGCTGGACAAGCGGGGCGCTGAAGCTGCCGATCTCCCACCAAGTGGGGGAGATGTCCGGCACGACAGAGGGGGGCGCCGTAGAGCGCTTCGTTGCGCGTTCATCGCACCCCAACTTCGCGCCACCGAGAAGGGCAGAACGCCGCTGGCGTTCCGCCGGCGCCGCGATAAGCTCCCGTCAAACAAGGGGAGGACCACCATGGACAAGGAAGTCATCGAAGTGCCCGTGATGTCGGCGAAGGTGCGGGCGCTCGGCCTGCCGTGCTCGACGGCGGTGCGGGCCAACGGCTTCGTGTTCATCTCGGCGACGCCGCCAGTCGACATGGTGACCGGCGAGATGGTGCGCGGCGACATCGAGACCCAGACCGAGGCGTCGCTGAAGGCGCTGAAGCACTGCCTGGAAGCGGCCGGCAGCTGCCTGGACAAGGTGGTGATGGTGCGCATCTACGCCGTCAATTCCGGCTTCTACACCGCGATCAACCGGATCTATGCGACGTATTTTGCGACCAACCCGCCGGCGCGGAGTTTCGTGCCGGTGGCGTCTTGGCCGATGGAGTTCGATATCGAGATTGAGTGCGTGGCGGTGGCTTGAAGCTTCTTCACCCTTAGAGCGCCGTGGATAGAAGGGCGGGACGGAAAAATTGGGGCTGGCCTCCAAGACTGCCCGGCCTCGATCGAGAGCAAGTGGCAAGGGCGATAGTTTACAATCGCTTAGCCGAAGACGGCAGCCACCTTGAGAATGAATCACCATAGAGCCTCAAAGACGTTGTCTCGTGCTCCCACGCTAAACGTGAAGAATATGGGTCAGACGGATGCTCTTGAGCAACCAAAAAATGAGCCGATTCTATAAGCTGTACCTACACAAAAAAAATAGGTAAATCAATGCTTCAGCGCCTTGCCAACCAGCGGATCGTTCGATCACCTGCGATAGGCATTTCCAGTAGCCAAAAATTAATGTATAAGTTTCAGCTAAATAGTTGTGAAGGGGGACTCCTCCATGAGACCGCAATTCCCTTTGACTAGATTCTCAAAGCTAGCTCTATTTCTTTTTATGGCTCTCACTGTCAGCATAGCGGCGTCGACTCAGTGGAGTTCGGCGCAGGCTGATGCATGCCCGAATAATAAATGCATATAAATCGCCAACAATCTGGATTTACAATCTAGGCCCAAGAAGATGTATCTTGATATGGCTATTTTAATTTTAACTTCCATTGTTGGTTTCATACTAATAATAATAATACTGCGAGATATTATTGTCGAGTCGCGCGTACCGGTCGACCCGTCGAGTCCTTCCAGTTTCTTCTCTGTTCGGCAAATATCTTCCAAAAGTCGAGTTTTTTTAATTTCCTTTGCCTATTCGATTCCGTTCGCGCTAATTTATTTGTATGTCTCACTCTATGCAGATTCAGTTGTTTCGCCAGCGAAAGACTTTCTGATATCGAAGCTCGATGCCGTATTGGGTCAGGATCCATCAGGCAACTTTCAATCTGCGCTCAAAAATCTGCCGGCGTCTCTTTCTCCAATATTTGTTTTATTAGTGTCTCTTTTGATTTTTGCTCCGATCCTGCGAGCACCTTTTGTGGTACTGGCTCAGCTTCTTCTCCGTGCTGCCGGCACTAGGCAGCGCGTCGACGTAATCACAATACGGGCGGGTACTGATATATTGAGCGATTTGGGTGGCTTTGATAATTCCGAACGGGCCCTTGATAGCGAATTCCGAGATACTCCGTTGCCTATTGAGCTGGCTGAGTCGAGCGACGTCGAGAAATTTTCATACAAATTGTTGTACCTCTCTTCTACGGAGTTTCCGCAACTCAATTTGGTAAACTCCCTTAAGGGCATTGCAAAACGGATTGGTGTTAAAGAACTAATGCCTGACGTGGATCCGGACGAGATTTATAAGATAATGAATTTTTATCTAGTTGCTTCAGTGATAATATACAGTGTGCTATGCTGCTTATATATATTTTTTATTCCAGAATTCAATTTTCGATATATAGAGTCCATCGACCCAAACTTATTTCAACCGTTCAATTGGCCAGCTATTGACGAGATGAGCGCGCTGGCGAGCTCTGTGGCGCAACGATCGCTATCTTTCGTCTTTCTAATTGGTGTTGGCTACTATATGTTTTCCTCGAGGCGGAGGTATTACTCGAAAGTCGAGAGCGAAATTCAATCAGCCGGAGTGGTTTTTGCATTCCTTACGATTTTCTCATTCGTTATAAATTTGGCCTTTGTTCTGGTTACAATCTCCAGAAGTCAAGATGGTGAACTCGGAAGAACGCTCATTGCTATAAATCAAAAGAAAATTTGGATCGAAATATTTTTACCATCCTTGACGGCTGGGCTGGCTCTTATAGTTGCGGCGGTTTCCTCAAAAATACCTAATAGCCTTTCTCTCATTTTGGTTGTTTGTTTTTCTTCGGTGTGGTTTTTCTTGTCGCAGTACATCTATGAGATCAATGCCACGCAGGTAATAGGGTATTATTGGCATCAGGCGGTTTTGGGTTTTTGTCTATCTTCCGCGTACTTTTTTTCAGTTTATTTCATAAACGATACCAGATTCTATCGTTTGAAAGTTTCTCCTTCGCCTGCATTGGTGGAAAGAAGACCTAAACCTGAGAGCGGTTCAGCTGCAGCGACGGTCCCCATTTCTCGGTAGAATGCGTAATCTGCCTCACCCAAAATACTCCTGCAGCGGCCGCACCTCCAGGTTCCCCGCCCTTAACGCCGCAATCGCTTCCGCCACGGCCGCAGCCCCCGACAGCGTCGTATAATACGGCACCTTCTGCATCAGCGTGGCGCGGCGCAGCGACTTCGAGTCCGACACGGCCTTCTGGCCGTCGGTGGTGTTGAAGACGATCTGGACCTGGCGGTTGCGGATGGCGTCCTCGATGTGGGGGCGGCCTTCCAGCACCTTGTTGATCTTTTCCGCCGTCACGCCGTTCTCGGCGAGGAAGCGGGCGGTGCCGGAGGTGGCCAGCACCTTGAAGCCCTGGCCGGCGAGGCGCTTCACGGCAGGTAATATGCCCTTCTTGTCCTCGTCGCGCACCGAGACGAACAGCGTGCCGGAGCGGGGGAGATCGACGCCGGCCCCGAGCTGGCTCTTGGCGAAGGCGAGCGCAAAATCGCGGTCGAGGCCCATGACCTCGCCGGTCGAGCGCATTTCCGGGCCGAGCAGGATGTCGACGCCGGGGAAGCGGGCGAAGGGGAAGACGGCTTCCTTGACCGCGATGTGGCCGGGACTGCGCGGGTCGGGCATGGCGCCGTAATGGGCGAAGGCGTCTTCCAGCGTCTCGCCGGCCATGATGCGGGCCGCGATCTTGGCGATCGGGCGGCCGATGGTCTTGGCGACGAAGGGCACGGTGCGCGAGGCGCGCGGGTTGACCTCCAGCACATAGACCGTGCCGTCTTGAATAGCGTATTGCACGTTCATCAGGCCGCCGACGTTCAGCGCGCGAGCCAAGGCGGCCGTCTGCCGCTCCAGCTCGTCGACGAGGTCGGGGTGCAGCGAATGCGTGGGCAGCGAGCAGGCCGAGTCGCCCGAATGGATGCCGGCCTCCTCGATGTGCTCGAGAATGCCGGAGACGAACGTATCCTTGCCGTCGCACAGGCAGTCGACGTCGACCTCGATGGCGCCCGAGAGATAGGTGTCGAACAGCAGCGGGTTCTTGCCCAGCAGCGTGTTGATCTGGCCGGTCTTGTCGTTGGGATATTTCTGCTTGATGTCCTCCGGCACCAGGCCGGGCACTGTGTCGAGCAGATAGGTCTGCAGCATGCCCTCGTCATGGATGATCTGCATGGCGCGGCCGCCGAGCACGTAGGACGGGCGCACCACCAGCGGGAAGCCGAGCTCGCCGGCGACGAGGCGGGCCTGCTCGACCGAATAGGCGATGCCGTTCTTCGGCTGGCTGAGGTTGAGCTTGTGCAACAGCTTCTGGAAGCGGTCGCGGTCTTCCGCCAGGTCGATCATGTCGGGCGAGGTGCCGAGGATCGGAATGCCGGCCTGCTCCAGCGCGTCCGCCAGCTTCAGCGGCGTCTGGCCGCCGAACTGGACGATGACGCCGACCAGCTCGCCCGAGGCCTGCTCGGCGCGCAGGATCTCCAGCACGTCCTCGGCCGTCAGCGGATCGAAATAGAGGCGGTCGGAGGTGTCGTAGTCGGTCGAGACCGTCTCCGGGTTGCAGTTGATCATGATCGCTTCATAGCCCGCGTCGCGCAGCGCGAAGGCGGCGTGACAGCAGCAATAGTCGAACTCGATGCCCTGGCCGATGCGGTTCGGGCCGCCGCCGAGGATGACGACCTTCTTGCGCGACGAAACGCGGGCCTCGTTGGCGGGCTCGCCGACGAAGGGCACTTCATAGGTCGAGTACATGTAGGCGGTCGGCGAGGCGAACTCGGCCGCGCAGGTGTCGATGCGCTTATAGACCGGACGGACGTCGAGCTTTTGCCTGGCCTTCTGGACCGCTTCGGCGTCGGTCTTCGTCAACGAGCCGAGGCGGGCATCGGAAAAGCCCATCGCCTTCAGCATGCGCAGGTTCTCCGCATCCTGCGGCAGGCCATGCTCGCGGATGCGTTCTTCCATGGCGATGATGCCGGCGATCTGCTCGAGGAACCACGGGTCGATCTTGCACATGGCGTGCACGTCCTCGAGCGAGGTGCCCATGCGGATCGCCTGCGCCACCATGCGCAGCCGGTCGGGCGTCGGCGTGCCGAGTGCGGCACGGATCGCATTGCGGTCGTCGACATGGCTGGCGGGCGCGCTGCCGTGGCCGATGCCGGGGATCTCGATCTCGTCGAGGCCGGTCAGGCCGGTTTCGAGCCCGCGCAACGCCTTCTGCAGCGATTCCTGGAAGGTGCGGCCGATCGCCATCACTTCGCCGACCGACTTCATGGCCGTGGTCAGCACCGGCTCGGCGCCGGGGAATTTCTCGAAGGCAAAGCGCGGGATCTTGGTGACGACATAGTCGATGGTCGGCTCGAACGAGGCCGGCGTGGCGCCGCCGGTGATGTCGTTCTCCAATTCGTCCAGCGTGTAGCCGACGGCGAGCTTGGCCGCGACCTTGGCGATCGGGAAGCCGGTTGCCTTGGAGGCCAGCGCCGAGGAGCGCGAGACGCGCGGGTTCATCTCGATGACGACGAGGCGGCCGTCGGCCGGGTTGACGGCGAACTGCACGTTGGAGCCGCCGGTCTCGACGCCGATCTCGCGCAGCACCGCGATCGAGGCGTTGCGCATCATCTGGTATTCCTTGTCGGTCAGCGTCAGCGCCGGCGCGACGGTGATGGAATCGCCGGTGTGGACGCCCATCGGATCGAGGTTCTCGATCGAGCAGATGATGATGCAATTGTCCGCCTTGTCGCGGACGACCTCCATCTCGTACTCCTTCCAGCCGAGCACGCTTTCCTCGATCAGCACTTCGGTGGTGGGCGAGGCGTCGAGGCCGGACTGGACGATGTCGTAGAATTCGGCGCGGTTGTAGGCGATGCCGCCGCCGGTGCCGCCCATGGTGAAGGAAGGCCGGATGATCGCCGGCAGGCCGACATGGTCGAGTGCCTGGGCGGCGATCGCCATGGCATGGCTGATATAGCGCTGCTTGCGGTCGCCTTCGCCGAGGTTCCAGCGCGTTTCCAGCGCATCGAGCGCGGCATCGAGGTTTTCCGGGTTCTCCGCCTTCAGCGCGGCGCGCTCGGCCTCATGCGTCTTGCGGTCGGCGTTCTTGACGTCGGTGGCGTTGGCCAGCATCGAGCGCGGCGTTTCCAGGCCGATCTTGCTCATCGCCTGGCGAAACAGCGCACGGTCCTCCGCCTTGTCGATGGCATGCGCGTCGGCGCCGATCATCTCGACATTGTAACGGTCGAGCACGCCCATGCGGCGCAGGGATAGCGCGGTGTTGAGCGCGGTCTGGCCACCCATGGTGGGCAGCAGCGCGTCGGGGCGCTCCTTGGCGATGATCTTGGCCACCACTTCGGGGGTGATCGGCTCGATATAGGTGGCGTCGGCCAGCTCCGGGTCGGTCATGATGGTGGCCGGATTGGAGTTGACCAGGATGACGCGGAAACCCTCCTCCTTCAGCGCCTTGCAGGCCTGGGTGCCGGAATAGTCGAACTCGCATGCCTGGCCGATGACGATGGGGCCGGCCCCGATGATCAGGATCGACTTGATGTCGGTGCGTCTTGGCATATTCGAAGATTCCGTTCGGCGAGCGGCTTGCACGAAAAACCGGGACGGGAGGACCCGGCCGGTTGTGCTTGCGATTCTGGTATCAGGCTAGGAGGGCCTTATAGGGAAGAGTTTTGGCGGATGTAACCCCGAAAATGCGGGATCAGGCAGTAGGCAGTAGGCAGTAGGCAGTAGGCAGTAGGCAGTAGGCAGTAGGCAGGACGCCCTCGCTTGCCCTACTGCCTAATCCCTATTGCCTACTACCTAATTCCCCAATGCCAACTGGTCCGTGATCTCAAAGCGCTCCGACACGCCGATACGGATCATGTTCAAGCTGCCCTCGCGGGTGAAGCGGAACTCGTCGGCAGAGTCCGAGCCCGCAGGCTTGCCGTCATAGAAGGTGATGACGCGCGTTCCGCCGTCGGGCCAGGTCACCGTCACGACGCTGTCGCCACCCTCACGTGCGACGCTGATCTCGCAACGGGTCATCGGTTGACCGACGTCGCGCGCGCAGGGAATGCCGCCGGCGGCATCGGGGGCAGGGGTGTCGGAACCAGCGTTTGCCGAGGCCGCGAAGGCGAGGCCGTACGCGTCCTGCATGGCGGTCACGCTGATATCGGCCGCCGATGGCGGATTGGCCGGCTCACTGCCGCCCAGGCGTGCCGCAATGTCCGGCGACGGCGATTCGGAAGGCTGCGGCGTATCGGCTTCCTGCGACGGCCCTGCGCCATTGTCCGCCGCGGCGGCGTCTTCAGGCGCCGGCGCCGGGTTGCCGGGGCTGAGATAGCGGGCCGGCGCCCATCCGGTGATGCGCGCGTTCTGCGTATCCTCGACCTTGCACCAGGGATAACCCTTGACGAGGTTGCAGCCGAAATTCTTCAGCGCCACGCCGTTCGGCAGCCGCGCCGTGACCCTGGCGCTCGCCGAGGCCGTGGCGCGGATGTTGAGAAGATCGTCCGGCGCGAGGCCGCCGATGATCGAGATGATTGGTCCCGGCGCATCCTCGGCCAAGGCCGGCAATGCGGCCAGCAGCAACGGAGCGGCCATCAGCAGCGTCGATCGGAGCCTGGCTTCGCGCTTCATCCTTCGGCCATTGGGCAATGCACTTCAAACTCCAGGCGCGACCGGAATCGATGCGCCCCACGTCCACCGGAGGCGTTTGTAGGGGAGGTTGCCGTGACATGTCATCCCCAAAGTGAACGCTTCGGCCTGCCGCGCGATCCTGGACACCACCTGGGCGATTGCGGATATGAGCTGCGCTCAATCGTTGATATGAGCCCTACTCAATCGGTCATGAAACCGGTCCGCAGCGCGTGCGCCCATTCCGGCCGGCCTGCTTGTTCGGCCTGCTTTGCGGCGGCTTCATGGTCGTAGTCCACGGCGATGCTCTCGAAGCGATCGGGACGGCCGTCTCCCCGCAGTTCGACGATGCCGTAGCGGGCGTACGGCGAGCCTTGTTCGGAGACATGCGCGGGCGGCGTATCATCGTCATAGGCCGGGCAGCCGACGCTGCCGGGGTTGAAGACAACCGGGTCGCCGGGGATGCGGATCAGTTCGCCGCGATGGCTGTGGCCGCAAAGGACCAGGCGGCAATCGGGATCGAGCGACTTGAGCCGGCGCTTGACGGCCGCGAGCGGCGCGCGCACCAACTGGCCGCCGACAATGGTGTCGAGCAGATATCTCTCGTCATGATCCGGCCGGGCGTGGAAGGCGATGACGCCGGGCGCTACGGCCAGCGTGAGCGGCAGGGCCAACAGCGCCTCGCGCTGCGATGCGGTCAGCCGCTCCTGCGCGTAGCGGTCGGACGGCCACATGGCGCCATCCGCCGGGTCCTGCGCCACGCGACGATCATGATTGCCGCGCACCGTCGGCAGGTTGAGCGCCTGCAACCGTTGCATCGTCTCATGCGGCCAGAGCGGGCCGGAGACACAGTCGCCGAGATTGAGGATGATGTCAGCGCCGCCGCGCCGGTGCAGGTCGTCGAGCACCGCGTCCAAGGCGAGCAAATTGCCGTGGATGTCGGCGAGAACGGCGATGCGCATGGATCAGGCCGAGACCTCGACCTCGGACACGCCGACCGGCGGCAGCGCCTTGTCCCCCTCGGCCGCGGCGATGACGCTGTCGAGCAGGCCGGGGAAGCGCTTGTCGAGATCGTCGCGACGAAGCGTGATCAGGCGGCTGGTGCCGACCGCTTCGCTGCGGGTCACGCCCGCCTCGCGCAGCTTGGCGAGGTGGTAGCTGAGATTCGTCTTGGAGGCGAGATCGAGGAACTTGCTGCAGTTTAGCGGCACGCCTTCCTTGCTCGCCAGATAGCGCACGATCGCAAGCCGGGTCGGATCGCCGAGCACGGCGAGCACGATCGGCAGGCTGATCTGGTCGGTGGTTGGATGGGGCAGGCTCATGACCCAGAATTAAGCACAAACGGCGCGAACTTCAACGCGGCTCCCCTTTCTGCCGATACACACTGCGTTTTCATTTGGTCCTGACACACTGCTGTCAGCAGGGTTCAGTTATTTTCGCCCGGCTCGGTTGACATCATGCCCCACTATGTCCAATTGTTCAATAACCTTTGAACTAAGGACAGTTCCCCATGGACAAGCGGATCTACTGGCTTGCGCTCGGATCGTTCGCGATCTCGACCGAGGGCTTCGTCATCTCAAGCCTTCTCCCCGACATCGCCGCCGATGCCGGCATATCCGTGCCGCTCGCGGGCTCGCTGATCACGGCCTTCGCGCTCGCCTATGCGATCGGCGCGCCGGTCCTGGCGACGCTGACCGGCGAATGGGACCGGCGGCGCGTCATCCTGTGGACGCTGGTGTTCTTCGTCATCGGCAATCTGGTCGCGGCGGTCAGTTCATCCTTCGAGCTGCTGCTGATCGCCCGTATCGTCATGGCGTTGTCGTCGGGTCTGTTCGCAGCGACCGCGCAAGGCACGGCGGTGGCGCTGGTCGATGACCATCACCGGGCGCGCGCGATCGCCGTCGTCGTCGGCGGCACCACGGTGGCGGTGGCGGTCGGCGCGCCGCTCGGCGCGCTGGTCGCGGCGATCGCCGGCTGGCGCGGCACCTTCTTCGCCATTGCCGGTCTCGGCGCGCTGGCCGGTGCGATCCTGTGGTGGCGCCTGCCGCGCGGCATCATCGGAACCAGGCTGTCGCTGAAGCGCAGGCTGGCGGCGGCGGTTCGTCCCGGCGTGATGCCAATCCTCCTGACGACGGTGCTGGCGCTGGTCGGCGCCTTCACGGTCTTCGCCTTCATCGCGCCTTTGGCCATCGAAGGCGGCGGGCTCTCCCCAATCGCATTGCCCGGCATGCTGCTCGCCTTCGGCGTCGGCGCCTTCATCGGCAACATCGCCGGCGGCCAGGCCGCCGACCGCTTCGGCGCGGCCCGCACCGTCGCCTGGTCGCTGGCGCTGTCGGCCGCGATGCTCCTCACCTTCTCGCTGATCCCGACATTCCTGCCGCATCACCTCGCCGGACCGGCGCTGATGGCCATGATGGTGCCGTGGGGCATCGTCGGCTGGGCTTTCCCGCCGGCGCAGGCAAGCCGCATCATCAAGATAGCGCCTGATGCCGCACCCATCGTGCTGTCGCTCAATGCCTCGGCGCTCTATCTCGGTGTCGCCCTGGGCGCGGTGGTCGGGGCCGCGGTGCTGCGCTTCGGCGCCCCGGCCGATCTCGGGCTGATCGCGGCGGCATTCCCGATCGCCGGGCTGGGCGTCGTGCTTGCCGGCCGGGCATTGTCCCGACCGGTTGCAATGCCGGCCGAGTAGGATCTTTGGCTTCGCGCGTGTCGTCTTCTCGACCGCCCGACACTTTGGGCGACATGCGCGGGATCCTGATTGGAGGCCGCTTCTTCAATTCGAAGGAGCGGCCGTCGGCATTTCCAGGTCGAGATCAGCCACCGCGTCCAGCGCCGCGCGGAGCTTCGCCGCCTGTTCCGCGCCGACCTTGTCCTCGAACCGCTGCTGGGCAATGCTCCACAGCTTGATCGCCTCGCTCAGCTTGACCTCGCCCCGCGGCGTCAGCCGCACGCGCTTGACCCGGCGGTCGTCTTTGTCGGCGAAGGTCTCGACATAGCCGTCGCGGATCAGCGGCTTCAGCGTGTGGCCAAGCGCGGAAAGGTCCATGATCAGCGCCTCGGCAATGTCTCCCATGGTCGGCTCGCTGCCGACATGGATCTGAAAGAGCAGGCCGAACTGGGTGCCCTTCAAGCCCGCCGGCGCCAGCGCGTCGTCGTAGAAGCGGCCGAGGCTGCGCGCGGCACGCCGCAGCGTGGCGTTGTTGCAGCGGCTAAATCCGGGTTTCATGTAAACTCCCTACCGGGGGAAGGAATGTGCCGGTCATCCTGAAAAATAGTTTTCGCCGCCGCTGTTGACAAGATAGTGGCATATACCTATTTCGCGGAAGTGGCATATGCCACTAAATAGAATTGGAGTCCTCGGCGGATGACGATGTCATCGGAGCCGACGCAGAGCGAACCGAGCGAAAAAGGAAAAGGACAATGAGCACGAAGGACAACAAGGGCACGGCCGTCATCACCGGCGCCTCGTCGGGCATCGGCGCCGTCTATGCCGACCGGCTGGCCGGGCAGGGCTACGATCTGGTGCTGGTGGCGCGTCGCGCCGACCGGCTGCAGGAACTGGCGGATAAGCTTGCCTATGCCTACGGCCGCAAGGTCAAGGTGATTGCCGCCGATCTTTCCGACGATGCCGATCTGCGCCGCGTCGAGCAGGCGGTCGCGGCGGACGAGAGCGTGACTCTGCTGATCAATAATGCCGGCCTTGGCGGGCAGCAGGTGGTTGCGACGGCCGACGCCGACGCCGTCGAGCGCATGATCAAGGTCAATGTCATAGCATTGACCAGGCTGACCCGTGCGGTGTTGCCGGGACTGCTCGCGCGCAACCGTGGCGGCATCGTCAACATCGCTTCGGTTGCCGCCTATGGCATCGCCGTCGGCGGAATCTACAGCGGCACCAAGGCCTATGTCGTCAACTTCACCGAAGCGGTGCAGAAGGAAGTCGCCGGCACAGAGGTGAGGGCGCAGGTGGTGCTGCCCGGGCCGATCCGCACCGAATTCTGGGAGCTTTCCGGCGCCGACATCGATTCCCTCAACCAGGATTGGGTTATGAGCGTGGACGATCTCGTCGATGCCTCGCTTGCGGGCCTTTCCCAGGGTGAGACGATCACCGCGCCAGGGCTTGCGGATCCGGCCAAGCTCGATGCTTATCTTGGCGCGCGGGACAGTTTCTATGTCAGCCTGATCGGCGGCAAGCCGGCGGCGCGCTACGCCGTCTAGTCTCCGACAGTGCTCAAGCAACTGGCCGCCACATCTGCAGGATCGTGGCGGCCAGCAACAGGCCGAGAATGAGGTTGAGCGCGCGCCACTGGCGCTCTGTCTTGAGCAGGCGGGCAAGCAGGGTTCCCGCCACGCACCACAACGACAGCGAGAAAGCCGCCGCAAGGCCGAACACGGCGCCAAGCAGCAGCGCGAGCCGTATCGGACCGTCCGCCAGCGCCGCGAAGGATGCGGCGGCGCCCAGCCCCATGGCCCAGCCTTTCGGGTTCATCCACTGGATGCCGGCGCCGCCGAAAAAGCTGTTCGGCCTGGCCATGCTGATGTCGAGATCGGGCGCGCCGCTGCGGCCGATCTTGATCGCCAGCCAGATCAGATAGAGCGAGCCGGCGATCTTCATGGCGAGTTGCAGGGAAGGGACGGCGGCGAGCAGGCCTGCCAGGCCCGCCGCCCCGGCAGCAGCCACCGAAGCCAGTCCGGCGGCGCTGCCCGCCATCAGCGGCACAGAGCGGCGAAAGCCGAACTGCGCGCCGGACGCGGTCGACAATGTCGTGGCGATGCCGGGCGTCGAGGTCGAGACCAGCGCGAACAGGACCAGGGGGATCATGGTTTCGGACATGCGGGCTTCCCAGTCGAAGGAGCCGGCATGATCAGACGTTTCGCGACATCAGTAAATGCAATGTTTGATATGGTTTGCATTAGAGGTTATAATGCCGATCATGATCCGCGACCTCGACATGACCCTCATGCGCACTTTCGTCACGACGGCCGACAAGGCCAGCATGACGGCGGCAGCTAATGCGCTTCACCTGACGCAGGGCGCCGTCAGCCAGCAGATCAAGCGGCTTGAGGAGATGCTCGGCCAAAGCCTGTTCGAGCGCGACCGCCGCGGCCTGAGGCTGACGCGTTCCGGCGAGCGCCTGCTCGACAAGGCCAAGCGCCTGCTGCAGCTCAACGACGAGATCCTCACCGAGATCAAGGGCAGGGTGGTTGCCGGACAGGTGCGGATCGGCGTGCCCTACGATCTCGTCGGCACGGTGCTCGCTCCTGTGCTCAAGGCCTATGCCGAAGCCTATCCGCAAGTGGAGATTTCGCTGGTCTGCGCTTCCTCGCCGGATCTCGCGGCGGCCTTGGCGGCGGGCACCATCGACCTTGCCGTCATCGAGGAACGTGCCGGCCCCACCGCCGGCGAATGCCTGCTCGTCGACAGGCTGGTCTGGGTCGGCGCAAGAGGCGGCTCGGCACGCCTGAAGCGGCCGCTGCCGGTCTCGATGGTCGCCGACACATGTGCCTTTCGTCCGGCGGTGCTCGCTGCACTCGGCGAGCACGGGCTCGACTGGCGCACCGTGTTCGAGAACGGCAACATCGATGCGACGACGGCGACGGTGCGCTCGGACCTCGCCGTGACCACCTGGCTCGCCTCGACGGTTCCGGCCGATCTCGACATCCTGTCCGATGCCGGCCTTCCGGTCCTGCCGAATTTTTCCGTCAACTTGCATTTGCCCAAACATGCCATCGCGCACGCCGCGCGCGCGTTCGCGGATCATATCCGCGCCGGACTTTCCGGCCGTCGCCGGGCCGCATAGGGATGCTGATCAACCTGCCGACGCCGCCGTGGCAACCGCCAATTGGGCCTCGAACGCGCGCTTGAAGGCCGGCCGCGCCTCGCCGCGGGCGACATAGGCGGCGAGGTTCGGGAATTCGTCCAACAGTCCCGATGTCTTCAACCGGCGCAGCCCCCCCACCATGACGAGGTCGCCGGCGCTGAAGGCACCATCGAGCCAGTCGCAATCGCCCAAGCAGCGGGAAAGTTCGGCCAGCCGCTTGCGGATCCGGTCGTCGACCAAGGGCAGGCGCTGGTCGCGCCCGGTCGCATCGCGCTCCAGAATCACGGCGGTTACGCGCTCTAGCTAGGATCGGCGGCTCCACGGCGCTGAACGCTGCGAACATCCAGGTGATTGCGCGCGCCCGCGCGTTCGCATCGTCGGGCAAAAGGCCCGCATGACGCTCCGCGATGTGGAAGACGATTGCCTCCGACTCGAACAAAGCGAGATCGCCCTCTTGATAGGTCGAGATCTGCCCGAAGGGATGAAGCGCGAGATGCGCGGGTTGCTTCATCTCGCTGAACGAAACAAGACGAACGTCATAAGGTTGGCTCGCTTCCTCGAGTGCCCAGCGCACGTGCATGTCGCGCGCCAGCCCCCTGCCGCCATCGGGCGACCGTTCAAAGGCGGTAATGGTGGGCATCATCGGCAGGTTCCTGGTGACGGCGTCAAAGGTATCGTGGTTCGGCGAAGGCATCGTTCGCGGGCGGGCGCCGGTCGGGCCGGCGCGCCCGCCATCTATCGCTACTTCCAGGTCTTGCGCCGTTCGAGCTCGGCTTCGGAAGGCTCCTGCTGAGCAAACGAGCCGGTGCGGATTTCGCCGCCGCGCTCATAGGTCGCCATGATGACGCCGGTTGTGGAAGCCTGCGACTTGACGAGCTTGAAGGCCGCCGGCATCGCGTTGTCGCCGAACAGCCGCTTGCCCTTGCCCAGCAACAGCGGGAAGATCATCAGCCGGATCTCGTCGATCAGCCCGTTGGCGAGCAGGGTCTGGATCAGATTGCCCGAGCCCTGAATGAGCAGGTCAGGTCCGTTTTCCTGCTTGAGCTCCTTAAGCCTTGCAACGATATCGGGCCCGAGCGACTGGGTGTTCTGCCAAGTCAGCGAATCCGGCCGATGCGTCGCCACATACTTGGTCGCGGGATTGAAGGCATCGGCGATCGGATCTTTCTGATACGGCCAATACGCGGCGAAGATGTCGTAGGTCCTGCGACCGAGCAGCAGGGCGAAGGGTTTGGAGAACAGTTCATCCAGCGCCGCACCCGCCACCTCGTCAAAGTAATGGAAGGTCCAGCCGCCGAACTTGAAGCCACCGACCGGATCCTCTTCCGGTCCGCCGGGCGCCTGCATGACGCCGTCGAGACTGACAAAGGTGGCGGCGATGATCTTGCGCATTTGCTTCTCCTCTTGGCTAATCCGTGCCGTCGCGGCCGGAATAATGTAACGACGAACGACCAGGCCGCTTGTCGACACCGGCCGGTAAATATTTTCAGCGTTTGCGGCCGGCGCCAATGATGCGTGACGAGAACCAGACATCGCCAAATATCGCGGTTGCCGTCCGGTCCGGCAGCTTGTCTTCCGTCAGGAAGATCGAGCGGGTGCGGGCGGCACGCTCACGGGTCGGTATTTTCGCCCCGGATCCGGCAGCGGAGGCACCGACACAGGGAATGAACCAGGAACCCATGAAGGGCAGGCAGGAGAAACCCGCGTCGATGCGGGTGACCAGCACGGCGAGGCCGATGCGTTCCGCCGGTCGCCAGGGAAAGATCATACGCCCGCCGAGTTTCAGTCGCCTGAGCCATGCCGTGGGAGGCGCAGCGACGCCGGCATTGACATAGATGACGTCGGACGGCGGCAGCGGGCCGGCGACGGCGTCGCCATGGATGACATTCACATTGCGGTACGCCGCAAGGTTCTGTTTGGCCCGGTCGGCGAGGCCGGCCTCCAGTTCGAAGGCGGTGACGCTGCCGCCCGGCTCGACCAGCCTTGCCAGCAGCGCCGTGTAATATCCGGTGCCGGCGCCGATGTGGGTGACAGTCTCGCCGGGTTTCGGCTCGACCTTGCCGATCCACATGGCATGCAGCATCGGCTCGCCATTGTTGATGCCCTTGTCGGCATCGAGCACGACGAGCACGTTCTGGTAGATGTAGCCGGGATCGGCGCTCGGCGTCTGGAACCGCCCTTCGCCGGCAAAAACGGTCCAGGGTCCTGGACCCAGGAAAGCCTCGCGCGGCACCGAGGCGAATACTTGCTCGATGCGCGGATCCGCCGATTGCGCGTGTGCGGCCATAAGCTTGGCGTAGAATCTGCGGGCTTCGTCCGGGTCGGCCATAGCGCGAAGATAGCGCGGCCACCGCGAATGTCGCGGTCAGCCGGCGACGGTGTCGTAGAGCAGCTTGAAGTTGAGAGCGAGGATAAGGGCGGCCACCACCCAGGCCACGACCGCGACGGTGCGCGAAATGGCGAAGCTGCCCATCTTCTCGCGGTCGGACACGAACTGCACCAACGGGACGACAGCGAAGGGCAGTTGCATCGACAGGATCACCTGGCTGAAGACCAGCAGCTGGGCCGTGCCCTTCTCGCCGTAGAACGCGGTGACCACCACAACGGGGACGATGGCGATGCCGCGCGTCACCAGGCGCCGAGCCCACTGCGGGATGCGCAGGCGCAGGAAGCCCTCCATGACGATCTGGCCGGCGAGCGTCGCGGTGACCGTCGAGTTGAGGCCGGAGGCCAGCAGCGCAACCGCGAACAGGATCGAGGCGATGCTCAAGCCAAGCAGCGGCGACAGCAGCTCGAACGCCTGGCCGATCTCGGCGACATCCTGGTGACCTGTGTTGTGGAAGGCGACCGCCGCGACGATCAGGATGGAAGCGTTGACGAACAGCGCCAGGATCAGCGCGATGGTCGAATCCGTCGTTGCCCATTTGATGGCGTCGCGCTTGCCGGCATCGGTGCGTTCATAGGCGCGGGTCTGCACGATCGAGGAATGCAGATAGAGATTATGCGGCATTACCGTGGCGCCGATGATGCCGATGGCGATGTAGAGCATCGCCGGATTGGTGACGATCTCGGACGACGGCACGAACATCGAATGCAGGATCGTGCCGGCCGGTGGCGCGGCGGCGAAGATCTGGATGGCAAAGCAGCCGAAGATGATGATCAGAAGCGCGATGACGAAGGCCTCGAGGTAGCGGAAGCCCTTGTTCATCAGCAGCAGCACCAGGAACGCGTCGAGCGCGGTGAGCACGGCGCCGCCGATCAGCGGAATGCCGAACAAAAGCTGCAGCGCGATCGCCGTGCCGATCACCTCGGCGAGGTCGCAGGCGATGATTGCCAGCTCACAGGCGATCCAGAGCATCAAATTGACCGGGCGCGGATAATAGGCCCGGCAGGCTTGGGCCAGGTCGCGGCCGGTGGCGATGCCCAGACGCGCCGCCAGCGCCTGCAAGAGGATCGCCATCAGGTTCGACAGCATGATGATGAAAAGCAGCGCGTAGCCGAACTGGGCGCCGCCGGCGAGGTCGGTCGCCCAGTTGCCGGGGTCCATATAGCCGACCGAGACCATGTAGCCCGGTCCCATGAAGGCGAACAGGCGACGGAACCAGACGCCGGTCTGGGGTACCGTGATCGAGGCGTTCACCTCGCGCAGGCTGAGCTGCTCGTCGTCCGGCCTGTCGAATCGCCATGCGGGTCGGGCTACGGTTGCTGCTTCGGCGTCGGACATGGGGGATTTCCGCTGGAATGTATCGGTGGCCCCTCTTATCTACGCCACGGCTCAACATTATGCAATATGCTATATTTCATTGATCATGCTTTCGTGATGGCCGGGAGAAGGCACGGGGCGGCCGCACGCCGGTTGCGCCAGCGCAGGAATGCAAATAAACGGCCGGACCATCAAGGGTTCGTGCTATGGATGCGATCCCGATTCAGTGAAAGAGTTGGAGCATGATATCGTCCGAAAACCGCTTCACACTCTTCGGCATCATCCCGGGGCAGCCAAGAAGGAGCGCGTGTTGGCGCTGAGGAACAAACCGGTTCGACGCGAAGAGCCGCTTCCCGATGCCGAAATCCATTCGGAAGGATTCCGACAGACGCGCGAAGCGCGCCGCAGCGCGCTGGTCGAGGACTATGTCGAGCTGATCGCCGATCTGATCGAGGACGGCAACGAAGCGCGGCAGGTGGATATCGCGGCCCGGCTCGGCGTCGCGCAGCCGACGGTGGCAAAGATGCTGACTAGGCTGTGCGCCGATGGGCTGGTCTCGCGCAAGCCCTATCGCGGCGTGTTCCTGACCGAGGCGGGCCGGAAGGTCGCCGAGGAAAGCCGCATCCGCCACCAGACCGTGGAAGCCTTCCTGCGCTCGCTGGGCGTCAGCGCCGAGACCGCGCGCATCGACGCCGAAGGCATCGAGCACCATGTCAGCGCCGAGACGCTGGAGGCCTTTCGCCGGGCGATGACGCATCGCCAGGTGTAGCGGTCCAGGCATGCAAGCGACGAAGCGGCGCGCCGCATCCAGCTGTCGCGTTTGTCGGGAGTTGCCGGGCGTCAGGCGCTTCGCGGCTGCGAAAAAATCTGTGACTTGGGCCAGCCGTTGCGATAATTGTCTGCAGGGGGCGGTTGCGGGCCGGTCCCTCCAGGACATTCGCATTGCGAGGAGTTGCCATGCTTTGGAGAGGCCGTCGTCAGAGCGACAATATCGAGGATGAGCGCGGCGACAGCGGCGGCGGCTTAGGCGGCGGCCTGGGCGGCGGCCCCGGTCAGTTCCGCATTCCGATCGGCGGCCGCACCGGTGGCGGCGGCAGTATCATCCTGGTCATCCTGGTTGTGCTCGCCGGCTGGTATTTCGGCTTCGATCCGTCGCAGATCCTGGGCGACGGCAGCGGCGGCCTGCTGCCGGGCGGTGGCGGCCAGATCACCGAGGACAACAGCGCGCAGAATGGCGGTTCTCCCGCTTCGGACGAGATGAAGCAGTTCGTCGCGACGGTGCTGGCCGAAACCGAAGACACCTGGACCGGCATTTTCAAATCCGAAGGCCTGACCTACCAGGATCCCAAGCTCGTGCTGTTCAGCGGCCAGGTTCGTTCAGCCTGCGGTTTCGCTTCGGCGGCGGCCGGGCCGTTCTATTGCCCGGGCGACCGCAAGGTCTATCTCGACATGACCTTCTTCCAGCAGCTCGACCAGCAGTTCGGCGCGTCCGGCGAATTCGCGCGCGCCTATGTGATCGCGCATGAGGTCGGTCACCATGTGCAGAACCTCACCGGCATCATGGGCAAGTTCAACCAGATGCGGCAAGGCATGAGCGAGGCAGACGCCAACCAGATGTCGGTTCGCATCGAACTTCAGGCCGACTGTTTCGCCGGGGTCTGGGCGCATTACACGCAGCAAAAGGGCATCTTGGAACAGGGCGATATCGAAAGCGCGCTGAACGCTGCCAAGCAGATCGGAGACGACACGCTGCAGAAGAAGATGCAGGGCTACGTCGTGCCGGAAAGCTTCAACCACGGCACGTCGCAGCAGCGGCAGACATGGCTGGCGCGCGGCTACAAGAGCGGCAAGCTGTCCGACTGCAATACGCTGAGCGGTCCGATCTGAGGCGCTGCATCGGCTTCTTTTCCGGGGGCGGTCCGCGGTCGACGACCGGCCCGCAAGTGATGTCAGCATAAGGCAGTTGGCTTCGTTCGCGTATTGTTCCTGTCGGCAACCTCGCTTATAAGGTGCATGCGGCCTTTGCCCCGGGGCGGCCCGAGGAGCTTATCACCATGATCGACCCCAAGACCGCCAAGCGGGGCCTTGCGCTTGTTTTCACCACGCTGCTGCTCGACATCATCGGTTTTGGCATCATCATGCCGGTGCTGCCAGCCTATTTGGAGGAACTGAGCGGCGTCAGCGTCAGCCAGGCCGCGATCGAGGGCGGTTGGCTGTTCTTCGTCTACGCGGCCATGCAGTTCTTCTTTGCGCCGATCATGGGGGGCTTGAGCGACCGTTTCGGGCGGCGGCCGATCCTGCTTGCCTCGGTGCTGACCTTCTCCATCGACAATCTGATCTGCGCCATTGCCTGGTCCTATCCGATGCTGTTCGTCGGCCGGGTGCTCGCCGGCGTTTCCGGCGCCAGCTATTCGACGACCTCCGCCTTCATCGCCGACATCTCGAACGACGAAAACCGGGCGAAGAATTTCGGCCTGCTCGGCATCGCCTTCAGCGTCGGCTTCGTCATCGGCCCGGTGCTGGGCGGGCTGCTCGGCACCTTCGGGCCGCGGGTGCCGTTCTATTTCGCCGCGGCGCTTGCCTTCGTGAATTTTCTGATCGCGATATTCCTGCTGCCGGAGACGCTGGACGAAAAGCATCGCCGCCGCTTCGAGTGGAAGCGGGCCAATCCGGTGGGCACGCTCATGCAGATGCGCAATTATCCGGGCATCGGCTGGATCGGACTGGTCTTCTTCCTGATGACGCTCGGCCACATGATGTATCCGGCGGTCTGGTCGTTCGTCTCCAACTATCGCTATGGCTGGAACCAGCAGCAGATCGGTTTCTCGCTCGGCGTCTTCGGCCTGTGCGGGGCAATCATCATGGCGACGGTGCTGCCGCGGGTCATTCCCAGGCTCGGCGAGTGGAAGACGGCGGCGATCGGGCTGACCTTCACCGCGCTCAGCGCTTTCGGCTACGCGTTTTCGACGCAGGGCTGGATGATCTATGCCGTGATCGTCGCCGGTTGCCTGGAAGCGCTCGCCGACCCGCCGCTCAGAAGCCTCGCCGCCGCCAAGGTGCCGCCATCGGCGCAGGGCGAGTTGCAGGGCGCGATGACCTCGATCTTTTCGATCACCTCGATCATCACGCCGCTGCTCTATACGGCGATCTTTTCCTGGTTCACGAGCCCGACGGCGCCTGTTGTGTTCGGCGGCGCACCCTATGTGCTCGGCGCGATTTTCCTGACGCTGGCGGTTGTCGTCTTCGTCACGAAAGTGGCCAAGCCGACGCCGAGGGAGGCCGAGCGCATGCACACGCAGGAGGCGGTGACCGACGCGGCTTGAGCCGCGTCCTTTTGGTCAGGCGCGTTCCGCCAGGGCTTCCTCGCCGCGACGTGCACGGATGAGGTTGACGAAACGCCGGAAGAGGTAATGCGAATCCTGCGGGCCGGGCGAGGCTTCGGGATGATGCTGGACCGAGAAGACCGGCCGGCCGGTCAGCGCGATGCCGCAGTTCGAGCCGTCGAAGAGCGAGACGTGGGTTTCCTCGACGCCCTCGGGCAGCGAGTCGGCGTCGACAGCGAAACCGTGGTTCATCGAGACGATTTCGACCTTGCCGGTGGTGTGATCCTTGACCGGATGATTGGCGCCGTGGTGACCCTGGTGCATCTTCTCGGTCCGGCCGCCGAGCGCCAGCGCCAGCATCTGATGGCCGAGGCAGATGCCGAACACCGGTAGGTCGGTCTTCAGGATATCCTGGATCACCGGCACGGCATATTCGCCGGTCGCTTCCGGGTCGCCGGGGCCGTTCGACAGGAAGATGCCGTCCGGCTGCATGGCCAGGATTTCCTCCGCACCTGTCTTGGCCGGCACGACGGTGACCTTGGCGCCAAGACCGGCCAGCAGGCGCAGGATGTTGCGCTTGACGCCATAGTCGATGGCCACGACATGCATGGAAGGCTCGTCCTGCTCGCCATAGCCCTCGTTCCAGATCCAGGGCGTTTCGCGCCATACCGAAGACTGACCCGAGGTGACCTCCTTGGCGAGATCGAGGCCGATCAGGCCCGACCAGGCCGCGGCCTGCCGCTTCAGGTCCTCGATGTCGAAGACGCCATCGGGCGCATGCGCGATGACGGCATTGGGCATGCCTTTCTCGCGGATCAACACGGTCAGCGCGCGGGTGTCGATGCCGCAAAGCGCGACGATGCCGCGCCGCTTCAGCCACTGGTCGAGATGACCGGCGGCGCGATAGTTCGACGGATCGGTGACATTGGCCTTGAAGATGGCGCCGACCGCGCCGGCACGGGCCGCGGGATTGAGGTCCTCGATGTCCTCGTCATTGGTGCCGACATTGCCGATATGCGGGAAGGTGAAGGTGACGATCTGGCCGGCATAGGAGGGATCGGTGAGGATTTCCTCATAGCCGGTCAGCGCGGTGTTGAAGCACACTTCCGCAACGGCCGACCCCGTGGCGCCGAGGCCGCGGCCTTCGATCACCGTGCCGTCGGCGAGGACCAAAAGGGCGGTCGGCTTTTCGGTGGTCCAAGGGGCGGTGGTCGTGGCCATGGCGGCACTCCTGTCAGGCGCTTCAACGATCGACAGGACCGTCTGCGCAGCAAAGCGCGAAGCAGATTTCTCCGCCCTCCGCGCATCAACTCATCATCTCATGCAGGACCGAGTACATAGGCGAAGGCGTCGGAGCGGTCAATGCGGTGCCCCGAGCCAAGCCCGATTTCCATTCGTCCAGCAATATCAGCGGTTTGTCGGGATTTGCGTTACCGGACCGGCAAAGCTATTGTCCGCCGCGTTCGAAGGAGAAGCACGATGCGCGAGAAAATCGCCGAATCCATGAAGAGCGCGATGAAGGCGCAAGACAAGCACCGCCTGCCGACGCTGCGGCTGATTCAGGCCGCCATCCACGATCGCGACATCGCCAATCGCGGCGCCGGCAAGCCGCCGGCGAGCGAGGAGGAAATCCTGCAGATCCTGGCCAAGATGGTGAAGCAGCGCGAGGAATCGGCCAAGGCCTTCGAGGATGGCAAGCGCCCGGAACTGGCGGCGCAGGAGCGCGGCGAAATGGAAATCATCCGCGCGTTCCTGCCGACGCAGCTCGACGACGCGGCGATCACGGCGGCAGCGCGCGAGGCGATCGCGGCGACGGGTGCCGCCAGCCAGAAGGACATGGGCAAGGTGATCGGCGCACTGAAGCAGAAATATGCCGGTCAGATGGACTTCGCCAAGGCGAGCGCCATCATCAAGGGACTGCTGCAGTAGGGATTACGGCTTCACGGATCCTTGCACATGGGGATCGGCTGCGGCGGCGGCGCCGGATGATCCTTCTTGTACTGCGCGATGATCGGCTCCAGCGTCTTCCTCGGCCAGAATTTGGGCGTGCCGATCTCCTTCAGGCAGGAAGCGTTCCAGTAAAGTCCTGCGGCTGAGAGCGGTTGGCCGCTGGATTTCGCGCGGGCAACGGCGGCAATGTCGCGCGATTCAGGATAGATGTAGAGCGTCGTCGGGTTGTTCTTCACAATCGGGATGATCTGCTCGGCATCGGCAGGCGACCAACTGGTGCAGCCATTGCTGCGACCGCCGGCATAATTCACCAGCTTGCCGAACGGGACCAAGCCATCATGGTCGGCGTATGAACTGTTCGGATTTTTCCGCAGGCACATGCCCCTGAGCAGCGCAGCCGGATGCCCGCCGATGACACGCTGCCTGGCGTTCGCCGCTTCGCCTTCGCCGTCGAACTGGATGAACGTGCGCATGAACAACGCGTTCTGGGCGCCGACGCGGTAGTAGCCCTTGAACGAGGTTTTCGTTTCGGCGGTGATGTAGGCACCGCCGGCCGTCAGTTCGGAGTCCATTGCGTTGCCGAAGTTTTTCGCGCAGCGCCTGCCGTTGGAGAAATCGGCAACGCCTTTCAAATTGCGGCCGCCGCCATGGCCCGAGGACACCGCGCGGAAGAGCTGTTTGGCCTCGCAGATGATGTAGTAGCGCTGGCCGAGCACGCTGTTGCCCAAATCGCCGGGGCGCGTGGCGTCCATGGCGAAGTAGCAGGGGTTGCTGACCGAACCATCGCCGACTTTCTTCTGGTAGAGCGCGCGCGCCCGCTCCAACACGACCTGCGAGATCTGGCCCTCACCATCGCCGACATGGCGCTGCAACCAGTCCGGTATGCTCGATGGTCGTAAAGCCGCAAACGAACTGACCGATGCCGTCAAGGCGGCCAGGATCGCGACAAGACACAGGATGGCCGCGCCCAGCGGAACAGATCTCAACCGCACCGGTTTGCCCCTCCTGTCGAAGTGTCTCGTACCTGTGAATCACCCGGGTCGATCATAGAAGATCTCGCATTCATCGGCGAAACACTTCTAGTTTAGCGACGCTTTTTGGGGCGTGGTTCCGGTGACGACATTTCGAAAAGCGTCGCCCCCGCCACCGTACAACCTCCGCGATTTTCGGTCGGCGCGGATTGGAGTATCATCCGATTCGGGCGCGCCCACGCCTCCTCCCTCCATTGGGAAAGCATCGTTCATGCGGGGCTGTCGATCATTCAACCGACTGTTCGAGCGCCAGGCATGAGGAGGGGTTGCGAAGGACTGCTCGCAGCAGGAGGTTTTCGATGCGGCTTTCCGCACCCGTCTATCATCTGAAGCGTCGGGCGAGGCTAATGTCTCGCAGGGAGAATGTTCCCCTCCATCATGCGCTCGACCGCGTCGCCGCCAAAGAAGGCTTTGGCAGTTGGAGCATGCTTGCGGCCAAAGCCGCCGAAGCCACGCCCGCCGTCGGCCTTTTGGCACGGCTGATGCCCGGCGATATGGTTCTCGTGGCGGCGCGGCCGGGCCAAGGCAAGACGCTGATGAGCCTCGAACTTGCCGTGGCCGCCATGAAGCAAGGCAATCGCGCTGTATTCTTCACCTTGGAATACACGTACGCCGACATCCTGGACCGGTTCCGTGACATCGGGACCGAACCGGCCGATTTCGACCGCCTGTTCGAGTTCGACAATTCCGACTCGATCAGCGCCGGCTACATCATCGAGACGTTGCGGTCGGCGCCACGCGGCACGCTGGCGGTCGTCGACTATCTGCAGTTGCTCGACCAGAAGCGCGAGAATCCCGAGCTCATGGCCCAGATACGCGCGCTGAGATCGTTCGCCCGGGAACGCGGGCTGGTCCTGGTCTTCATATCGCAGGTCGACAGGTCATATGATTCCTCCAGGAAACCGGTCCCGGATATCGGCGATATCCGGCTGCCGAACCCGCTCGACCTGTCGTTGTTCGACAAGGCTTGTTTCCTCAACAAGGGCGAAATCCAGTTTCAGCCGGCTTGAGAGCGATCCGAGCGGCGGTTATGCCTGCTGGTCTCGACAGGGAAATGAACCATGATCGAAATCGTCAGGCCCGCGCTCGAGCATTTGCCGTCCTACAAGGCGGCGCTGGAGCGCGGGTGGTCGCCCGACAATGTGCGGCTCCTGCAGGCGACGCGCGAGCAGCTCGAGGCTATCGAGAAGGATCCAGTTGAATTTCTCGCCAGCCTTGACGACCGCGAGGCGAAGGGACCGCCCATCACTTTGCCCGACGGCACCAAGGTGCCGCGGCTGCCGGGCTTCCGGCGCTGGATCTGGGATGGCGAGGCTGCCGGCTCGATCGGCTTTCGCTGGCAGAAGGGCACTTCGGCGCTACCTTCGCGTGTGCTTGGCCATATCGGCTATGCGGTGGTGCCGTGGAAGCGAGGCCGCGGCTATGCCACCGAAGCGCTGCGGCTGATGCTGGACGAGGCGAGGGCGGTCGGGCTCGACTATGTCGAGATCACCGCGAAACCGGACAATCCTGCTTCGCAGAAGGTCATCACAGCCAATCGCGGCAGGCTGGTCGGCCGCTTCTTCGAGGACGCCGCCTATGGCGGCGCGGAGAGCTTGAGATTCCGGATCGATCTTTAGCTATACTTCCCGCTCGCCAAGGTCGGAAGTCTCAAAACGGATGCCCCGGCGCGGGGGCGCTATTCCGCCGCCGCCGGCAGCGGCGGTGCCGCGCGGCTGCGCCATTCCCAGGCTTGCGAGGCAACCGCCACGACCACCGCAACCAGCATGGCCAGCGCGCCGGCCAACGGCAGGCTGCGATAGCCATAGCCGGCATTGAGCATCGCCGCGCCCAGGGAGGCGGCGAGCGCGATGCCGACATTGAAGCCGGACGGGATCAGCGAGGAAGCGAGGTTCGAGGCATCGGCCGTCCAGGCGAGGATGCGCGTCTGGATCGGCGCGCCGATGGCGAAGTTGAGGCCGCCCCAGATAACGATGGCGACGATCATCGGCACGGGGTAGGGGCTGACGACGTGAATGACGGCAAGCATCACGGCCTGCAGGGCAAGCATGGTGATCAGCGACGGCATCAGCCTCCAGTCGGCGAGCTTGCCGCCGACAAGAACGCCGATCGTGGCGCCGACACCGTTGAGCAGCAGCACCCAGGGGATCAGGCTTTCGTCGAGGCCGGTGACTTCGAGCAGCGTCGGCGTGATGTAGGTGAAGAGGCCGAACTGGCCGATCATCAGCATCAGCATCAGGATGAGCGACGTCCAGACCTGCTGGCGGCCGAGCACGCGCACCTCGCGCGCCAGCCCGGCGGGCCGGTTGGCGACGCCCGCCGTGCGCGGCAGCAGCGCCAGCATGGCGACAATCGCTACGATGCCGAGCGCGCCCATCACCCAGAAGGTGGCGCGCCAGCCCCACAGGCTGCCGATCGCCGTGCCGGCCGGGACTCCGATGACATTTGAAACAGTCAGCCCTGAAAGGATGACCGCCACGGCCCTGCCGCGCTGGTCCTCGCGAACCAGGCTGACCGCAACCACCATGGCAACGCCGAAATAGCAGCCATGCGCGACGGCAGTCGCAATGCGCAGCAGAAGCATCGAGGTGAAGTCCGGCGCCAGCGCGCAGGCTGCCTGGCCGAGAGTGAAGGCAATGGTCAGCGTGATGAGCAATGTCTTGCGCGAAACCTTGCTGGTGGCGAGCGCCAGGAGCGGGCCGCCGATGGCGATGCCAGAGGCATAGCCGGAGACCAGATAGCCGGCAGTGGGCACCGAAACGCCCAGGCCGTGCGCCACCTCGGGCAGCACGCCGGCGATGACGAATTCGGTGGTGCCGAAGGCGAAGGCGGCAAGGAAAAGGGCAATCAGCGGCAGCATGATTCAAAACATAGCGACGAATGCACGCCTCAAACCACGCTTGGGCAGGCTGGGCAATGCAGAAATTGTCGACGCCGCTTTAGCTTTTCTTGAGCGTAGGGCGCGAAGCGCGTCGCGCTTTTAGGCCTTGTTTGCGCATGTCGCGTTCGCAAAACCGCCGCGCACTTTTGCGCGGCATGCATTAGAGCTTTCGACCGTTTCACGGAAACGGCGAAATGCTCTATCTCTTTGTTTTGACGCAATTCCTGACGGAAAACCGTGTCACACTTTTCCTGGAATTGCTCTAGATGGTCGTTTTGCGCCCATAGGGGATCTTCAGCCAGGCCCGCTCATGCAGATAGTAGAGCAGCGACTTGGTGATGACCTCGGTGAGCCCGATGGTGGCCGCGAGCTTGATGCTGCCCGTCACCACCAGCGATATGATCATCGTGTCGATCGTGCCGGTGGCGCGCCACGAAAGCGCCTTGGCGAAGCTGCGCGAATGGGTGTCCATCGATTTCCTCCGGCTGAGCCCGATGCTTAGCCGACGGATGGCTGGATGAGCAAAGACTAATTTTGCAGGTCGCGGGCGAATGGCGCAACCTTGTTCCCAAATTGGCGCCAGCACGGCAAATCTCTGCCGGCTAGCCGGCCTTCAATCGCGAGCCACCGAGCAGGCCACGCTCCTCGAGCACCGGATAGGCGATCGAGGCAAGCAGCGAGTTGATCTGCTTCAGGTCGCGGATGGTGTCGAGGTGGATCGAGCTCGTCTCGACGCTTTTGGCGGTGCCCTCGCGCAGGCGCATGAAATGGCTGGCGCTGGTTTCCTTCTCGCGCTCGCGCAGGAGATCCTTCTCCAGCACCAGCTGCCTCGCGGTCTCCGGATCGCGCGAGACCAGCACGTTGAAGGCAAGGTGCGCGTTGGCGAGTACCGAGGCATGGAACGCGCAAAGCTCCTGCCAGCCCTCAGGCGTGAATTCCAGGCCGCGCTCCAGCTTCTTCCTGACGTGCACGAGCATGTTGCGCACGATGATGTCGCCGACCTGCTCAAGCTTGACGCAGGCGCCGATCAGCTCCTGGCACCGCAACGCCTCGTCCTCGGTCAGCGGGTTCCTGGTGATCTTGGCGAGATAGAGCTTGATCGCGGCGTGTTTCCTGTCGACGCGGTCGTCGAGCGCGGCAAGCGCCTTGATCTTGGCGGGATCCGCATCCTCGTAAAGCTCGATGATGCGCTTCAGCATGATCTCGACCGTCTCGCACACCCGCACCACTTCGCGCGTCGCGTTGGCGAGAGCCTGGCTCGGTGTGTCGAGGGCGCTCTCGTTGAGAGCCGAAAGCTCCACGACCTCGAGCGTGGCGGCCGGCTGTTGCTTGCTGGCCAGCGCCACGATGCGGCCGGAAGCGCGGTAGACGAGACCGGCCAGCGGCAGGCCGGCAAGCAAGATCAGCACGTTGAACAGGATGTGGGCATTGACGATCTGATCGGGCGCGGTTTTGCCGATGAAGGCGAAATCCGGTTTGAAGGTCATGATCAGGACCAGCATGACCAGCGAGCCGAGGCCGCGCATCAGAAGATTGCCTATCGGCACGATACGAACCTCGGGCGCGGCCGACCGCGTCAGCATCGGCGCGATGAGCGACGAGCCAAGGTTGACGCCAAGCACGAGCACCACGCCCAGTTCCGGCGTTATCAGCCCGCGACCCGCCAGCGTCGCCATCAGAAGGACCGCGGCGATGCTGGACTGGAACAGCCACGTGATCAGCGCGGCCATCAGATAGGTCGTGATGGAATCGCCCGAGAAATAATTGATGATCAGCGGCATCAACTGGCTGTTGCGCAGCGGCTCGGATGCCTGCCCGATCATCTCCAGCGACAGGATCAGCAGGCCGATACCGATCAGGATGCGGCCGAACTGCCGCCAGTCGCGCCGCTCGGTGGCCATGAACATGACGGTGCCCGCGATCAGGCAGAGCGGCACCAAAAGCGTGAGGTCGAAGGTGAGCAGCTTGACCACGAGCGCCGAACCGATCTCGGCGCCGCGCACGGCAAGCTGCCCGGCTGCGCCTGAAACGATGCCGGCGCCGGCGAAGGAGCCGACCAGCAGCGTCACCGCGGTCGAGCTCTGCAGGGCGACCGCCAGCCCGCAGCCGGCGAGCACCGCCATGATCGGATTGCGCATGGTGGCACGCAGCCTGTGGCGCAGCACGTCGCCATAGGCGCGCTCGACCCCGGTCTTCACCATGCGGGTGGCGAACAGCATCAGCGCCACCGCGCCGGCAAGGTGCAGGAGGACGACGGAGCCGCTCACAGCCGACCTCGCGGGGCGGCATTGGCGGGGCGCAGAGGAGTACGAATCTTAGCCATCTCGAGGCATGGAAATACACCAATTAAGATTAGCCGAGTAATAGATTTTTCTGATGCGATGATCGTCTCCGCTCGACGGAACATGTCGGAAATGAATGGCGGGCGCATTGGTTGCACGCGCCCTGCGGCGGCGCTTCGCCTCAGGATGCTCGAAAGCAGGGGGAGCATGTCCGGGCGCGATCAGGCGGTTCATTGAGGATGTCTGCGCAAGCATCGGAAATCATTACAGAATTGTAATTCAAGTGTTCAGTTTCGGTTCATCCATCGGCGAATACTCCTCAGTCTATCGACAACCACGGAGCACCGACCATGAAGCGCCTCATACTCTCCGCCGTCACGGCCTCGATGCTGGCCGCCTCGGCCTTCTCGGGTCAGGCCGCGCCGCTCCCTCAGCCGAGCGTGCCGCAGTCGAACTACACGCAGGTCGACTGGCAGCAGCCGGGCCGGCATGTCGACAAGCGTGTCGTGAAGAACACGGTCATCGTGAAGCGCAGCCATTGGCGCAGCGGCCAGAGATACTCCAACTGGAAGCGTCACCAGCCGGTCCGCGACTGGAACCGTTACGGCCTGCGCCGCCCCGGCCCCGGCCAGGAATGGATTCGCGTCGGCAACGACTATGTGTTGGTCAGTGTGCTGTCGGGCATCATCTTCGGCGCGAGCGCCGCGCGGTAATCCGCGACAATCCGGACTACCGAAGAAGGCGGCCACCTGGCCGCCTTCTTTTCGTCTGTGAAAAGCGGGTACGATCGGCATTAAGAGTCGTCGCGCCCGAGCGGCCTGCTTATATGGAGGGCAAACGAGTTTCCCGATGCGCTTTCCGCCCGCCTTCCTCGACGAGATACGCGACCGCGTGCCGATTTCATCTGTCATCGGCGCGCGTGTCGCATGGGACAGGAAGAAGACCAACGCGTCGCGCGGCGATTACTGGGCCTGCTGCCCGTTCCACGGCGAGAAAAGCCCGTCCTTCCATTGCGAGGACAAGAAGGGCCGCTTTCACTGCTTCGGCTGCTCGGTGTCGGGCGACCACTTCAAGTTCCTCACCGAGCTCGACGGCATGAGCTTCCCGGAAGCAGTCGAGAAGATCGCCGAGATGGCCGGCGTGCCGATGCCGGTGCGCGACGCCCAGGAAGAACAGCGCGAGAAGGAGCGCGCCAGCCTTACCGACGTGATGGAAATGGCGACGGCCTTCTTCCAGGAGCGGTTGCAGGGGCCGGAAGGCGCCAAGGCACGCGCGTATCTGCGCGACCGCGGGCTGACCCCGGCGACGCAACAATCGTTCCGGCTCGGTTACGCGCCGGACAGCCGCAATGCGCTCAAGGAACATCTTGCCGCCAAAGGCGTGCCGAAGGCCGATATCGAGGCCTGCGGCCTGGTGCGGCACGGCGACGATATTCCGGTCTCCTATGACTGGTTCCGCGACCGCATCATGTTTCCGATCCCGGATTCGCGCGGCAAGATCATCGCCTTTGGTGGGCGGGCGCTGGCCCCCGACGCTTTGGCCAAATACATGAACTCGCCCGACACCGAGCTCTTTCACAAGGGCAATGTGCTCTACAATTTCGCCCGCGCCCGCAAAGCCCTGGCCAAAGGCGGCACGGTGATTGCCGTCGAAGGTTATATGGACGTTATCGCGCTCGCCCAGGCCGGCTTCGAGAATGTCGTGGCGCCGCTCGGCACCGCGCTCACCGAAAACCAGCTCGAGCTTCTGTGGCGCATGGCCGGCGAGCCGGTGCTGTGCTTCGACGGCGACCAGGCCGGGCTGAAGGCGGCGTGGCGCGCCGCCGACCTGGCGCTGCCGGCGATCCAGCCCGGGCGTTCGGCGCGCTTTGCGCTGTTGCCGGAAGGCAAGGACCCGGACGATCTGGTGAAGGCGGATGGTCCGGACGCCTTCCGCGCGGTGCTTTCGGAAGCGCGGCCGCTTGCCGACCTGTTGTGGATGCGCGAGACGGCGGGCGGGGTCTTCGACACGCCGGAGCGGCGGGCGGAGCTTGAAAAGACGTTGCGCGAACTCACCAGCCGCATCCGCGACGAAAGCCTGCGCTACCACTACCAGCAGGAAATGCGCGAGCGGGTGCTGAGCTTCTTCGGCTCGCAGCGCGCCGCGCGGCAAGGTCAGGGCGGACGCTCCGCCGGCCGGCCCGGCGAGCGCGGCAAAGCGCCGGGCCCCGGCGGGGCGTTCGGGCGAGGCGCTGCGGCCGGCGGGCGCGCCGCGATCACCGAGAGCCTCGGGCGATCGGCGCTGGTCAAGCGGGCCGGCGAGGGGATGTCGGTGCGCGAGGCGACGATCATCGTGGCCCTGGTCAACCACCCGGCGCTGATCGACGAGAATTTCGCGCATGTCGAGTTCCTCGACCTTGCCAATTCGGATTTGCGGAAACTCCACGCAGCCATACTCGATGCGATGGCGCATGACGCGGCCAACGAGCGCGGCGCCGTCATAGCCACTATCGAGCGCGCCGGGTGCGGCGGCATCTGGGGGCGGGCCGTGGAGCTGATCAAGCGGGCGCGGCAGTGGCCGGCGCTCGAAACCGCGGCGCTCGACGACGCCCGCGACGCCTTCAACCAAGCGCTGCACTTGCAGCGCAGCGCGCGCACCTTACATAGAGAGCTGAAGCAGGCGCAGGCGGCGCTCGATGCAGACCCTTCGGATGAAAACTTCCGGCATCTCGTCGAGATTCAAGCGCAATTCAACGATGTGCAGGCAACGGAAGCGCTGATCGAAGGGTTCGGCGTTTCGTCGGGCAGGGTTGGACGCGTTTAGGTCGGAACTGGCCCGGAAATGAAGTGGAAACGTGCGGCGCGTCGAATCGACGCCCCTAAGTCGGGTAATTGATTCGCTTTTTTCATGCGAATCATGCCAGAGGCGCTTGACCTTCTGGCAGATTGGCGGAATCAGGACGATTCGAAACGTTAACCGTGCCCCGGCGTCGGCGGGAAATTCGAGCGATGTGAGGTACTGGTGACGCTGGACAGGCAAAGTGCCCGCTCCAGATACAGGGTTAATCTGGACTTAATGCATGTCGCCCAAGAGTGGAAACAGGTTTTGGGGCAACGACACGCACCGAACAAAGAGATGATGCGGTTACCGGGCCGGTAAAAAGCGTTCCGGTGCGAGCGCATCCCGGCATGACCGGTCCGGCAGTTTACGCGGCCTCGATATTGGGCCGCTTGGAGACGACAAAGAATGGCGACAAAGGAAAAGGAAGAGGTCGAGACTGAACGTGAAGGCGCCACCGATGGCCCTCTGCTCGACCTTTCCGACGATGCTGTCAAGAAGATGATCAAGGCCGCGAAGAAACGCGGCTATGTCACGCTCGACGAATTGAATGCGGTGCTCCCCTCGGAAGAGACGGATCCGGACCGTATCGAAGACATCAATGCGATGCTCAGCGACATGGGCATCAACGTCGTCGAGGACGACGAGGTGGGCGAGGAGGCTGAGACCGAAACGCCGGCCGACACCGAGGAAGACGCCAACGAGCTTGCCGAGCAGACCGGCACAGCCGTCGCCGCCACGACCACCAAGAAAGAACCGACCGACCGTACCGACGATCCGGTGCGCATGTATCTGCGCGAGATGGGCTCGGTCGAGCTTTTGTCGCGCGAGGGCGAAATCGCGATCGCCAAGCGCATCGAGGCCGGCCGTGAGACGATGATCGCGGGCCTGTGCGAGAGCCCGCTGACCTTCCAGGCCATCATCATCTGGCGCGACGAGCTCAACGAATCGAAGATCCTGCTGCGCGAGATCATCGACCTCGAGGCGACCTATGCCGGCCCCGAGGCCAAGCAGGCGCCTGTCGTCGAACGCATCGAGGAAGCGCCCAAGCCGGAAGAGAAGCCGCGTGGCCGCGCGGCCGCTCGCGAGGAAGAAGACGACATCACCAACGTCGGCGCCGACACGCGCGGGTTGGAGGAAGAGGAAGACGACGAGGACGAGGCGAGCTTGTCGCTGGCCGCGATGGAAGCGGAACTGCGCCCGCAGGTGATGGAGACGCTCGACGTCATCGCCGACACCTACAAGAAGCTGAGGAAGCTGCAGGACCAGCAGGTCGAGAACCGGCTCGCCGCCGCCGGTACGCTCTCACCCAGCCAGGACCGCAGGCTCAAGGAACTGAAGGACCAGCTGATCAAGGCGGTGAAGTCGCTGTCTCTCAATGCGGCGCGCATCGAGGCGCTGGTCGAGCAGCTCTACGACATCAACAAGCGCCTGGTGCAGAACGAGGGCAAGCTGCTGCGCCTCGCCGAAAGCTATGGCGTACGCCGCGAGGAGTTCCTGAAGGAATATCAGGGCTCGGAGCTCGATCCTAACTGGACGCGCTCGATCGCCAACCTGACCTCGCGCGGCTGGAAGGAATTCACCAAGAACGAGAAGGACGCGATCAAGGAGCTGCGCGCCGAGATCCAGAACCTCGCCACCGAAACGGCGATCTCGATCCTGGAATTCCGCAAGATCGTCAACCAGGTGCAGAAGGGTGAGCGCGAGGCCGCGATCGCCAAGAAGGAAATGGTCGAGGCGAACCTTCGCCTGGTCATTTCCATCGCCAAGAAATACACCAACCGCGGCCTGCAGTTCCTGGACCTGATTCAGGAAGGCAATATCGGCCTGATGAAGGCGGTCGACAAATTCGAGTACCGCCGCGGTTACAAGTTCTCGACCTACGCGACCTGGTGGATCCGGCAGGCGATCACCCGCTCGATCGCCGATCAGGCGCGTACCATCCGCATTCCGGTGCACATGATCGAGACGATCAACAAGATCGTGCGCACCTCGCGCCAGATGCTGCACGAGATCGGCCGCGAGCCGACGCCGGAGGAGCTGGCCGAGAAGCTCGCCATGCCGCTGGAAAAAGTGCGCAAGGTGCTGAAGATCGCCAAGGAGCCGATCTCACTCGAAACCCCCGTGGGCGACGAGGAGGATTCGCATCTCGGCGACTTCATCGAGGACAAGATGGCGATCCTGCCGATCGACGCGGCGATCCAGGCCAATCTGCGCGAGACGACGACGCGCGTGCTTGCCTCGCTGACGCCGCGCGAGGAGCGTGTGCTGCGCATGCGCTTCGGCATCGGCATGAACACCGACCATACGCTCGAGGAAGTCGGCCAGCAGTTCTCGGTCACGCGCGAGCGCATCCGCCAGATCGAGGCCAAGGCGCTGCGCAAGCTCAAGCATCCGAGCCGGAGCCGCAAGCTCAGAAGCTTCCTGGACAGCTGATCCGGAAATCAGACAAGCAAATCGAAAGGGCGCCTCGGGCGCCCTTTTTCATTCGCGAGCGTCGCCTTGCCGGGGCCTCTCGACAGGAGGATAATTCCGGCGTCGGATGCATTGTGGGCGACAAGCCGGATGCCCGCCCGGCGCCGGCCGTCAACGGCCAGGCGCCCGCACCGTGGCCCGGAGGGAGGTGTGCCATGACAACCTATATCATGCTTATCAACTGGACCGAGCTGGGCGCCAAGAACGTGCGGGAGTCGCCGAAGCGGCTCGATGCCGCCAAGAAGCTGTTGGGGGAAATGGGCGGCTCGTTCAAGGCATTCTATCTGACCATGGGCGAATGCGACATGGTCGCCATCGTCGAAGCGCCGGACGATGCGGTGCTCGCCCGCTTCGCGCTGATGTTGTCGTCGGGCGGCAATGTCAAAACGCGGACGCTGAAAGCGTTCCCCGAATTCGCCTACCGCGAGATCATCAGTTCGCTCGGGTGACGAGTCGAAAAGGCCCGCGCTGATAGTCGCGCCATGCCCAAGCTGCCGCTGACCGTCTGGTACAACACGCGCTGTCCGGTCTGCGATGCCGGCATCAATCGCCAGAAGCGGCGGCTCATCGAAGCGGTCAAGGCGGGCCGCGTCGAATTCCGCGACATCAATTTCGAGCCGGCGGCACTTTCGGCCTTCGGCGCCTCGCTTGAGGATATCCGCCGGCGCCTGCACGCGACCGATGCCGAAGGACGGCTGCTGGTCGGCGCCGATGTCGCGATTGCGGTTTGGCAGCTCACGCCGGGCGAAGGTTGGTTGGCAATGCTGTTTGGCAACGCGGTCGCGCTTCCGCTGACGCGCTTTGCCTATGACCGCTTCGCGGATCTTCTCTATGCCTGGAACCGCCGCAAGGGGCGCTGGTAGGCGGCTTTGGCCTTGCCGCGCAGACGTGCAAAACGGTCTTTCCGCCGCGTGAGATACATCTTAAGATATATCTTGAATCCTCAAGCTGTACGCCTTACCTAAGATATATCGTAAGATATAGCTCAAGGAGCAAACCATGCACAGACACAACCATTTCGGCGAGCGCATGTTCATGCACATGGCCGGCAAATTCGGCGGCCGCGGTGGCGGCTTCGGTCCATTCGGCCATGGCGGCAGGGGCGGCGGACGCGGCGGCCCGGGCGACATGTTCCGCGCCGGGCGCATGCTAGCCGACGGCGATCTCAAGCTGATCACGCTGTCGCTTCTGGCCGACGCGCCGCGCCACGGCTACGACATCATCAAGGCGCTGGAAGAGCGCACCAGCGGCGTCTACAGCCCGAGCCCGGGCGTGGTCTATCCGACGCTGACCTTCCTGGAGGAGGCGGGCTATGCGGTGTCCTCGAGCGAAGGAAACAAGAAGGTGTTTTCGATCACCGAGGCCGGCAAGGCGCATCTGGAGGAGAACCGCGAGATGATCGACAGCGTGCTCGACCATCTCGAGCGTTTCGGCCGCAAGATGGCCGCGGCGCGCGAATGGTTCGGCTGGGGCGATGACAAGGACGAGGGCGGCTGGCGCCGTGGCCGCTCGGAAAAGCGCGACCAGTTGCGCGCGCTGCGCCACCGGCTCCGTGCCGCGCTCGGCGACATCGCCGACGCGCCGGAAGACAAGCAGGCCGAGGCGATCAGCATCCTGGAAGACGCCGCCGAGGCGATCGAGGCGCTGGCGCGTCGCTAAGGCATTTCCATATCGAAACCAAAAAAGCCCGGATCACTCCGGGCTTTTTGCATTTCGTCGGCGATCGGCAAAGGGCAGGGATCAATCCTTGCCGACATATTCGCTGATCAGCTTCTCATTGCGGGCCTTCTCGATCTTGGCGGTGGTCTCGGCCGCGATCCGCTCGTCGGTGCGGTACTTGACGAGGTTGACCAGGCTGCCGGTGAGCAGGAGGACGCCCATGGCCCAGTAGCCCTTGGTCGAGAGGTCGACCGGCGCGAGCCACAACGACAGGGCCAGCATGAAGTAGGCGGCGCCCACGGACACGGTGTTGAACAGGATGTAGGTCTGATTGCCGTTCATCGTATTGCTCCCTGGATTTGATCTGTTTCGGGAAAATTGCGGGTTCAGTTCAGGGACTTCAGGCGCGCCAGGACGTGCTCGGCGCGCACTTTGGTGGCCGGTCCGTGGCCTGCTTCGGCGAGGCGCTCGCGGATCGCCTCGTGGCGCAATTCGCCGTCGATTTCGTCGAGGATGCCGGCCTCCTCGAACGGATCGCTGCTCTCCTTGATGCGGGCGAGCAGTTCCTCGGCTTCGTTGAGGCTTGCGGTGCGGCCGATCGAACGGTTGAGACGCGCCTGTGCCTGGCGTTCGGCATCGATTGCCCTGGCGGAAATCATGCCCTGGTTGAGATCGATGATGCGGCGATGCGCCTGTTCGACGGACAGGCGCATCCGCAAGGTCTTCTCGCCGAGGCTCTTGACCGTGGCGCGGCGGACCTCGCGCTCGTTCTCGAGTTCGGCGATTGCGGATGCGCCGCCCTCGGCAAGCGCCTGGTTGTTGGCGGAAAGCGCACTGAGCGTGCGAGTTTCCAGGTCGGCGATGCGGCGGTCGAGCTGGTCGAGGCTGGTCTGCTCGGCACGCTGGCGCACGATCAGCGCAGCGAGCGTCTGCTTCGCCGCGGCGAGGCCCGCCTCCGCGTCGCGGATGCGCTGGGCCAGAAGGTCTATCGCGAAACGATCCTTCAGATTGTCTTCGGCCCGTGCGCTGGCGCCATCCAGCAATGTCTTGATCAGGCTAAGCATGGTCTTCTCCCTGTTGTATGAACAATGTTCACGAAGTCAACATAACAGGAAATGAACATTGTTCAAGAACTATTTTGAACGCTGTTCATGGGGTGCCGGACATGGTAAACGCAAACAAATGGAATGGAGTCCGGGTCGGGCGCCCCGGTACCGCTCACAAGACAGGAAACAGCATGGCGCTGGACAAGGAAGAAATGAGCGAGAAGGTGCTCGCCATCGCCGAGGCGCTTCTCAACGAGGGCGGTGCTGCCAATCTGAAAGCGCGGACCATCGCCGAGCAAGCCGGCATTTCGGTCGGATCCGTCTACAATCTGTTTGCCGATCTCGACGAGGTGCATCGCGCCGTCAATATGCGGCTGCTCGACCGCTTGGGCGCGGCAGGCATAGCGGCCATGGCCGATCTCGAAAGGCAGGGGGTGACCGATGTCCGGCACCGCATCCTGGCGATGGCTGCCGCCTATGTGCGCTTCGTCGAGGCGCATCCCGGCAGCTGGCCAGCGGTGCTTGCCTTCAACCGCCGCCGCGCGACGCGGCCCGGTCCCGACGCCTACGACGCGTTGCTCGACGAACTGTTCGGCATCGTCGCCGGCGTGCTCAAGGCGGGAGATTTCGACCTCGATGACGAGCGCCGCGCGCTTGCGGCCCGGACCTTATGGTCAAGCGTGCACGGCATCGTGACCAGCGGTTATGTTGCGAATTCGGACAGCCGGCAGGCCGAAGAGATCTGGCGTCAGGTCGAGCTTCTGGTCGGCGTTTTTGTCAAGGGACTGGAACACGGCGGCGCATTCGAGCATGCTGAGACAAAGCCTCAGTGAACGTGGGACGCCGCGATTCCGCGGCCTTCCCAGTGAGATGGAGTTTTGAAAAATGTCTTTTCTCAAACGGCTTTTTGGCGGTGGCGGTGGTGAGGCAACGGAGACCGGCACTGCCAAGCCGGCAAAGCAGGTCGAGCACAAGGGGTTCCTGATCAGCGCGACGCCCTACAAGGCCGAGGGCCAGTACCAGACCTGCGGTATCGTCTCGAAGGAAGTGGACGGCGTGATGAAGGAGCATCGCTTCATCCGCGCCGACCGTTTCGCCGGGCTGGATGACGCCATCGACATCTCGATCAAGAAGGGCATCCAGCTTGTCGACGAGCAGGGCGAGAGGATGTTCGGCTAGCTGCTGAAATCGCAGCAATCAGGCTTCCAATCGCTAGATTTCTTGCCCCGATCAGAAGGCGACCTTGTCGCCGCCCTTGAGCTGCAGGATCTGGCGCGCCTCGTCGGGCGTGGCGATCGAGGCGCCGAGGCCTTCGATGATCTGGCGCACCTTGGTCACCTGTTCGGCGCTGGAGCGGGCGAGCCTGCCCTTGCCGATCCACAGCGAGTCCTCCAGGCCGACCCGCACATTGCCGCCCAGCGCGATCGCCTGGGTGGCGATCGGCAATTGGTGGCGGCCGGCGCCCAGCACCGACCAGTGGTAGTCGTTGCCGAACAGGCGGTCGGCGGTGCGCTTCATATGGGCGACGTCCTCCGGATGCGTGCCGATGCCGCCGAGGATGCCGAACACGCTCTGGACGAAGAACGGCGCCTTGACCAGGCCACGGTCGACGAAATGCGCCAGCGTGTAGAGATGGCCGATGTCGTAGCATTCGATCTCGAAGCGCGTGCCGTTGTCGGCGCAGGTCCGCAATATGTGCTCGATGTCGCCAAAGGTGTTGCGGAAGATCCGGTCGCGCGAGCTCTCGAGATAAGGCCGCTCCCAATCGTGCTCGAAGGTCTTGAATCGCTCCAGCATCGGGAACAGCGCGAAATTCATCGAGCCCATGTTGAGCGACGCGACCTCGGGCGCGAACACCTTCGCCGGCTTGACGCGTTCCTCCACGCTCATCGTCGCGGCACCCCCGGTGGTGATGTTGACGACGCAGTTGGAGCGCTGCTTGATGACCTGGAGGAAATGGGCGAATGCCTCGGTCGATTGGTCGGGGCGTCCGTCGAGCGGATCGCGGGCGTGAAGATGGACGATCGCAGCGCCCGCCTCGGCCGCCTCGATGGCCGCGGTCGCGATCTGCTCGGCCGTTACCGGCAGATGCGGCGACATCGACGGCGTGTGGATCGAGCCTGTGACCGCGCAGGTGATGATGATCTTGTTCCGGTTTGCCACGTTGTGATGCCCTGATCTTTCGCTGTTTGACCGCGCCCTATTTGACCGCCCCTGGGTAATGGCGGAAATGAACTGCTTCGACAACGCAATGCAGAGCAAGGTAGCCGGCAGCGCCGCCAGAGTCAGCCCGGCGAACAACACTCCCGTCGGCGGTGAATTCGCCGACGAACACGGTCAGCCCCTGCGGCAGTGTCTTCAAATCGTCGGAGGTGGTCAGCACCAGCGGGAAGAAATGGTCGTTCCAGATCGCACCGCTTGATGACATGAAAAAAGGCAGGCGCTGGTCGGCACCTGCCTTTTCATCCTGATGACCCGGCCTGACTACGCGGCGACGGCGACCTGGTCGGCATTTGCACTCGCGGCAGCGATGGCATCGACCTTGGCGGTGGCCTTGGCAAGCGCTGCCGTGACGGCATCGGCGCCCATACCAACGCCTTCGACGCGGATGACTTCGACGTCGGTCATGCCGAGGAACCCAAGCACGCTGCGCAGATAGGGAACGGCATGATCCATCTGCACTGCCGCACCCTCGGAATAGATGCCGCCGGAGGCGAGCACGACATAGACCTTCTTGCCGGTGACGAGACCCTTCGGGCCGCCTTCGCCATAGGCAAAGCTCTTGCCCGAGCGGGCGACATGGTCGACCCAGGACTTCAACGTCGAGGAGATGTTGAAGTTGATGAAGCCGGTGGCGAGGATCACCGTGTCGGCGGCGAAGAGCTCGTCGAGCACGTCGTCGGAAACGCCGACGACTTCGGCCTGGCGCGGCGTGCGGGCCTCGGCCGGCGTGTAGATGCCGGTGGCGTAATCAGGGTCGATATGCGGCAGCGGATTGGCGACCAGGTCGCGCACGACAAGCGTGTTGGACGGATCGGCGGCAACCAGCTTTTCGGCAAGATCGGTGGCGACGCGCGTTGAATGCGAAGCAGCGCCGCGCGGGCTGGACGTAACAAGCAGAATAGACATGGCGGTGTCCCCTTGGGGTTGGAGTGAACTTTCCCCGCCAATGTGGGATTGCCAGCCAATCGAAAAAACTGGTATAACATCGATATAATCCATCAATAAAATAGATGCTGAAGCCATGCAGCCAAACCCGACCCTGGATCAGCTCCAAACCCTGGTGGCGGTGGCCGATACCGGCAGCTTCTCGGCCGCGGGACGCAAGCTCAACCGCGCGCAGTCGGTGGTCAGCTACGGCATTGCCAATCTCGAGGCGCAGCTCGGCCTGAAACTGTTCGAGCGCGAAGGTGTGCGCGAGCCGCAGCTGACCGATGTCGGCAAGGCGATGCTGGAAGACGCGCGGCGCATGATCGGCGTCCTGCAGCGCATCCGCTCGCGCGCCGACGGCTACCGGCAAGGGCTGGAGGCGGAAGTGGCGGTGTCGGTCGACGTGGCGCTGCCTTCACCGGCATTGGTGCGCGTGCTCAAGGCGTTCGAGGCCCAGTTCCCGGCGGTCATGCTGCGGCTCTATATCGGCTCGCTCGGCCTGATCGTCGACCAGGTGGTCAACGGCCAAGCGGATCTCGGCTTTGGCGGCCTGCAAGGCGATGCCGAGGTCAATCTGCTACACATCGGCTTCACCTCGATGGTGCCGGCGGCCGCGCCCGACCATCCGCTGGCGAAACTGCCGAAGCCGGTCGCGGTCGAGGATCTGCGCGAGCATATCCAGCTCGTCGTCTCCGACCAGTCGGAGCGGACGCGCGGTCGCGACTATGGCGTCTTTGCCTACCGCACCTGGCGATTGACGGATGTACGCACCAAGCACGCGCTGATGCGAGAAGGCCTCGGCTGGGGCGGCCTGCCGCGCTGGCTGATCGCCGAAGACCTTGCCTGCGGCCGGTTGGTCGAACTCGATCTCGAGCCTTACCGTGAGGTGCGCTCGCCGATGTACGCGATGCACCGCACCGACCGCAGCCCCAAGCCGGCGGCGTCCTGGCTGATCGATGAGTTCAAGCGGCAGCTCGGCTGCTTCAACGAGATGGAGCCGGGCGTGTGGACGGAGCAGGGGCCGGAGACAAGCCGTCGATAAGCGCGACCAGCACCGCGCGGTAATCCGCGCCGGACGCGCCGGCCTCGATGGCTAGCGCCGCGCGATCGAAGGCGGCCGCCAGCAGGGCGGTCAGCGCCTCAACCGGCAATCTGGTCATCGCTTGCGCGCGCATGGCGGCGACCAAGCCTTCGCGCAGCGAGCGGTTGCCGTGGCGGTTGTCGATCTCATCCATGACGGCGCGGCCGAGCACGGCCGGCCCGTCGAGCAGCAGAAGCCGCGTGCGGCCGGGCGCGCGCATCGCCGCCAGATAGGCGTCCGATCCGGCGATCAAGGCGTCGCGCGCGGACAGCAAGGGCGGCGACGCATGGTCGATCTCCGCCGCCACCGCCGCCGCCTCCCGCTCGACGACTGCCGCGAACAGCGCCTGCTTGTCGGCGAAGTGATGGTAGAGCGCGCCGCGCGTCACGCCGGCCGCGGCTACGATCTCCGGCGTGCCGGTCTCGGCATAGGATTTTTCCGTGAACAGCTTTCGCGCTGCGCGGATCAGATCGGCGCGTGTCGCCTCGGTGCGGTCGCGGTTGGACCGGCGTCCGGATTCACGTTGCATACATGCAGCCTGTATGTTATTGCATTTACCTACAGACTGTATGTTATGAGGCAGGAGAAGGAAAGATGAAGACGACGAGCTACTATCCGGTGCTGATGACCGGCGATGTCGCTGGCACGGCGGCCTTCTACGTTAAGCATTTCCGTTTCGAGCCGCTGTTTACGAGCAACTGGTATGTGCATCTGCGGTCCAGCGAGAACAGGCGCGTCAATCTCGGCATCGTCGAGGGCGACCATGAGACAATTCCGGAAGAGGGGCGCGGACGTACGTCCGGTCTGCTGATCAATTTCGAGGTCCCCGATCCGGACGCCGTTTATGAGCGCGTCGTCGCCGCCGGACTGCCGATCCTGCGCTCGCTGCGCGACGAGCCCTTCGGCCAGCGCCACTTCATCACCAGAGATCCCAACGGCGTGCTGATCGACGTCATCAAGCCGATTGCGCCGAGCGAGGAATTCCTGGCGCAATATGCCGACGGCGTGGCGAGAGCGTGAGCTTCGATCTGGCAGCAGGTGTCGGCATTTGGCCGCGCCCATATGGCCGCAGCCCTTCGCGGCGATCTATGCTGGAGCGAATTGAATCGGACCCAGCCGCATGCGTGACATCTGCCTTATCGGCGCGCCCTCCAATCTCGGGCTGCGGCCATTGCGGCCGGGCCATGTGCCCGGCACCTGGCGCGCGCCTGAGGCCTTGAACGAGGCCGGGCTGGTCGAAGCCTTGACGCCCGCGGCAATCGCCGATCTCGCGCGGCCGGCCTATAGCGCCGAACCGGAGCCTGGCACCCGGCTGCGCAACGGCCATGCCATCCGCCGTTTCAATCTCGAACTGGCGGATGCCGTCGCTAACGCGCTCGGGAAAGGCGAGTGGCCGCTGGTCATCGGAGGCGATTGCTCGGTGCTGCTCGGCGCACTCGCCGCCGCGCGGCGGTCGGGTCCCGTCGCGCTGGTGCATGTCGACGGCCACAGCGACTTCCGCCATCCCGGCAATTATGACGTCAATGCCATGCTTGGCTCCGCCGCCGGTATGGACCTGGCGCTCGTCACCGGCCGGGGTGAGCCGCTGCTCACAGAATGGCCGGGCATTGCCGGTCCGCTGGTCGCGGACGAGGCGGTGGTGCAGATCGGCGAGCGCAACAGCCGCGATCCCGACTTTGCCTGGGCCGACATAAACGCGACCGCGATCACCCGCATCGATGTCTTCGCAGCCCGCCAACTGGGCGCGGTGGGAATGGTGGAGACGACAAGGGCGGCGTTGGCGCGCGCCGGCTTGCGCTACTGGCTGCATCTCGACGTCGACGTGCTCGACCAGACGGTGATGCCGGCCGTCGATTCGCCCGGCAGTCCCGGCATCGATCCCGACGACCTCGTTGCCACCCTGTCGCCGTTAGCGATGGACCAGCGCTGCATCGGCATGGACGTGACCATTTTCGACCCGGACCTCGACCCGAGCGGCGAAATGGCGCGATTGCTGGTGTCGCTGCTCGGTCGGATCGTCGGTCCAGGATCGGCTTAGCTCCGCGCCACCGGCGTCACGGCCACCTGGCTGACGCCGGTGCGGCGCACCACGGTGCAGAGCGTCTCGCGGCCGATGCGCTCGGCGTCGAGCATGCGCACCAGATCGTCAACGCCGGTAACAGGCCGGCCGTCGATGGCGGCGATGATGTCGCCTTCCTTCAGGCCGGCCTTGGCCGCCGGGCCGTTCTTCTCGATGCTGCGCAGGCGCACCGCCGTATTCGTGGTCACCTGCGACAGCAGCGCCGCCCGGCGCGGCAGGTTGGTGGTGTCGGCCGAAACGCCGATAAAGGCTCGCCGCACGCGGCCGAAGCGGATGATTTCGGAAATGACGAAGTTGGCGGTGTTCGAGGCAACCGCGAAGGCGATGCCTTGCGCGCCATGGATCATGGCGGTGTTGACGCCGATGACCTCGCCCGCCGACGACACCAGCGGCCCGCCCGAATTGCCGGGATTGAGCGCGGCGTCGGTCTGGATGACGTCGTCGATCAGCCTGCCGGTCGAGGCGCGCATCGAACGGCCGAGCGCGGAGACGACGCCGGCGGTGACGGTCCATTCGAAGCCGAGCGGATTGCCGATCGCGATCGCGATCTGGCCGCGGCGCAGGCGCTTGGAATCGCCGAGCGGCGCGACATCGGCGAAACTGCCGTCGGCCCTTACCAGGGCGATGTCGGTGTCGGGATCGCGGCCGAGCACCTGGCCCTCGCGCGCGGCGCCGTCGGGCATGGTGACGCGCACGGCGCGCGCATCGCCGACGACGTGAAAATTGGTGACGACCAGCCCGTCCTGCGCGATGACGAAGCCGGAGCCGTGGCCGCCGGCGCCGATGCGCTCGATGCGGCAGACGGCCGGACCGATGCGGTCGACAGCGTCGGCGACGGACATTGAGTAGGCATCGAGCAGGATGTCGTCGGGTGGAAGTTTTTCGGCCGCGAGAGCCATCGGCGTGTTCCCATGTGGAATGATGACTATATGTGCGGAGCAGCCGCGGGCGCCGCGACCTGACCAAATGGCCAGTCCGGCCGCAGACTAGCCGTCAGGCGAGTACCGGGGGCGGCGCCGTGGAGCGATATCTGGGTCACTGAACCCAGGAGATATTCTTATGAGCGACTTCAACCTCAGTGCCTTTTCCGATGCCGTTGCCGACGTTGCAGGCGGTGCTGCTGCGGCAGTGGCGAGTTTCGTGACGCACCACCACCGCACCGCGAGCGCCTTTCACTGGCGTGACGGCTACTTCGTCTCCGCCGAGGAAGCGGTCGAAGCCGGCGAGGAGATCGAGCTGACGCTGGCTTCCGGCGAAACCGTCAAGGCAGAGCTTGTCGGTCGCGATCCGTCGACGGGCGTTGCACTGCTGAAGCCGGCTTCCGCCGCCTCGGACCTGCCGCAGCTGTCGCCGGCCGCTGCCGTGCGGCCCGGTCATCTGGCGATTGCCGCCGGCAACAGCGAAGGCGCCGCGCTTGCCGTATTCGGCACCGTCGGCGAGGTCGGTCCGGCTTGGCGCTCGATGCGCGGCGGCACCATCGATCGGCGCATCAACCTCGCCATCAACACCGGAGGTCGCTTCGAGGGTGGCCCGGTGCTCGACGCCAGGGGCGGCCTCATCGGCATGCTCTTGTTCGGGCCGCGCCGGCGTGCGCTGGTGATGCCGTACGAGACGATCGAGCGCGCGGTGGCGACGCTGCGCGAGAAAGGCCATGTGGCGCGCGGCTATCTCGGTGCCGGGCTGCATCCGATCCGCAATGGCGATACGAAAGGCGCCATGGTGATGAGCCTCGACGACAACGGTCCGGCCAAGGCCGCCGGCCTGCATGTCGGCGACATCATCGTCGCCTGGAATGGCGAGGCCGTGCATGGTCCACGCGAGCTTATCCGCAAGCTCGGTCCCGACAGCGCCGGCACGTCCGTGACGCTCGGCGTATCGAGTGGCGGCGTGCAGCGAGACGTTTCAATCACCATCGGCGAAAAGCCGCTGAACTGAGAGGATCGATGGCGAGCACGGCTGCAAAAACGATCGAGCGACCAGAACCGTCGGCCCACCGGCTGATGGTGTTGGTGGCGCTCGGCGATGCCCGGCGCGCCGAACAACTTGCCGATGCGCTCGCCGTCAGTGACGATCTGCTGCTGACGCTGGCGGGGAGCATCACGGGTCAGGCGGCGGATGTCGCGGTGACCGATGACACGGCTTTGGCAAGCCGAGCTGTCGCTTCTACCATACCCACCGTCCTGCTTTCCCGACACAGCGGCAGCGAGCGGCTTCCCGGCAACGTGCTCGCCGTGCTGCCGCCGTCGGCGGATGGTCAGCTGATCGCCGCCGCGGCGCGGTTGGCCGCTTCGGGCTATCACATCAGCAGGTCGGGATCGCCGGAGGTCGCGCCTGGCGATTTCCACGATGGATCCGCGGAAGAGGACGTGCCGGACGACCATCAGTCCCGCCCGGCGTTGTCGCCGCGCGAGGCGGAAGTGCTGGCGCTGCTGGCCGAAGGCGCGCCGAACAAGGTGATCGCCAGGCGGCTCAACATTTCCGTCCACACGGCGAAGTTCCATGTCGCCGCGATCCTGATCAAGCTCGGTGCCGCCAACCGTACCGATGCGATTGCGATTGCGATGCGGCAGGGGCTGGTGCTGGTCTGATGCGTCCAGGTAGACAGCCGCTTCGATATCGGTCGGGCGGAAATTGTCGCCCTTGAACAGCAGCGGCATCGCTTCGAGCCGCGCCGCATAGGCGACGCCGTCGCCAAAGTTCAGGGCCGCGGCATGCGGCCTTTGCCGTAGCGAAGGAAGGCCTGGCGCGCGACGGCGGCGTGATCGCCAGCAAAGGCGATCGTCCCGATCGCGAGGCTGCGCAAGATAGCGAGGCTCCGTTGCGTCACCGTGGACTGGGCGCGCTGACCCTTGTGTCCCGGGGGCGGTGCAGGCAAGGATCGCGCGAGGAAGACAGGGAGGCGAGACATGTCGCTCAAGGGCAAGACGCTGTTCATCTCGGGCGGATCGCGCGGCATCGGGCTGGCGATCGCACTGCGCGCGGCGCGCGACGGCGCCAATGTGACGATCGCGGCAAAGACCGCCGAGCCGCATCCGAAGCTGCCGGGCACGATCTACACGGCGGCCGAGGAAATCGAGGAGGCCGGCGGCAAGGCGCTGCCGGTGCTTTGCGATATCCGCGACGAGGTGCAGGTCGCCGTTGCGGTGGCCAAGACGGTCGAGCGGTTCGGCGGCATCGACATCTGCGTCAACAATGCCAGCGCCATCCAGCTCACCGGCACGCTGGAAACCGACATGAAGCGCTACGATCTGATGCACCAGATCAACACGCGCGGCACCTTCCTGGTTTCCAAAACGTGCATTCCGCACCTGAAGTTGGCCAGCAATCCTCACATCTTGAATCTGGCGCCGCCGCTCGACATGAAGGCCAAGTGGTTCAAGAACCATGTCGCCTACACCATGGCCAAGTTCGGCATGTCGATGTGCACTTTGGGCATGAGCGCCGAGTTCGCCAAGGACGGTATCGCGGTGAATTCACTGTGGCCGATCTCGACCATCGATACGGCCGCCGTGCGCAATCTTCTCGGCGGCGCGACGGTAGCGGCGATGAGCCGCTCGCCCGAGATCATGGCCGATGCGGCGCGCGCAATCTTCATGCGGGCGTCGCGCGAGGCGACCGGCAATTTCTACATCGACGAGGAAGTGCTGCGCGCCGAAGGCATCACGGATTTTTCACTCTATGCGCCGGGCGGGGCCGATCAGCTCGCGGGCGACTTTTTCGTCCCCGACGAGGTCTTCGCGAACTCGCAGACGAAAGTCAGAAGAATCTACTGACTGGCCGCAGGCCGTCTCGATCGGTCTCGGCCTCGTGTCCTTGGCCAGCGCCATTCATGAGGGCTCCGCAGAAGTTTCCAGACAGACGAAAAACCCCGCCGGAGAGGGGGACCCGGCGGGGCTCAGTGTGTCCCGCTGGAGTCGGGACAGGGCAGGGAACGCCCTGCCCAGAATCTGGGTGCGGCAATGCGGCGATTCAATGAGCAGGCCGGGTCAAGCAGGACAATTCTTCTTGAGCCGGCTAGGAAAAAGGCCCGTCCGATGCGGACGGGCCCTCATCTGAGGCGCTGATTCCGAAAATCGGATCAGCACCTTGAAATCACACGCCAAAGCGCGTCGCGCTGACCCGGAGTCAGGTGACGCGCCTTAGAGCAATTCCAGGAAAAGTGTGACACGGTTTTCCGTCAGGAATTGCGTCAAAACAAAGACATAGAGCATTTCGCAGTTTCCGCGAAACGGTGAAACGCTCTAGTCCTTGTCAATGCATGTCGTGGTCCCAAAACCGCTGCACACTTTTGGGCGACATGGGATTGGTCACTGCTCGCCGTTGCTCGCTACCGGCGCCACCAGCGAGGTGATGCGGCGGATGGCGACGCGGCGGTTCTCACGGTTCGGGCCAGGCGTGTTTACCTTGAGATATTCCTCGCCATAACCCTGCGTCGTGAGGTTCTCGGCCGGGATGCCAAAGGCATTGGTAAGTGCCTCGGCAACCGCCTCAGCGCGACGGTCCGACAGAGCGAGGTTGGCATCCGGCGTGCCGACGGCGTCGGTGTGGCCTTCGATCAGGAAGGTCTCGGCCGGATTTTTCTTCAGCAGCCTTTCCATGGCGTTGGCGACGCCATCGAGCTTCTGCACCTCGGTGTCGGAGATCGTAGCCGACCCGAAGTCGAAGTTAAGCGTGTCGAGATCGATGCGCCGTGCGATGTCGCGCACGCGGGCCGACCGCTTCACCTCGTCGATCGAGTAGAGGCGCTGCACCCTCTCCACCGGCGGCTGTTCGAGGAAGGTGTAATACTCGTCCGGATCCTCGACTTCCTCCGAATCCAGGATGTAGTCCCGCCGCGGGATGGTGAGCCGCATCGGCGGCAGGTCGTCGCCGGGATCGCGCCACTCGTCGACGTCGTTGTAGTAGCGCTCGTCGACATAGCTCAGCACATATTCGCGCCCATCCGGCATGATGCGCGAACGCCTGACGACATCGCCATTGCGGTTGCGGATCGTGATGATCCTGATGCCGTTGTCGCGCTCCACGATTTCACGGGTTCGGCCGCCCGAAAGATCCTCGTAGTAGACATCTCTGGCGCCGCGCGTGATGCGAGGTGCCTCGTTGCTTTCCACGAATGTCTGGTTGTTGAACTGGAGGATCACGCGGTCGCCGAACTGCCTGACCACATCAGCACCCTGCGGCCGGCGGCGCTCGCGGACAACGTCCTGCGGCGTGAGTTCGACGCGCTTGCCCTTTTCCTCGGTGACGGGAGCGATCTTTTCAGGCTGGATCGCCTGCTGCGCCGTCTTGTCGTCGGTGGGCGGCGGCCCCTGATCGACCGGGGCAGGCCGCTGCGCTTGCTGGCCTCCCTGCTGTTCGGCCTGGTTGCCGCCTTGCTGTCCAGCCTGGTTGCCGCCTTGCTCGACGCCTGCCTGACCATTCTCGTTCGGGCCAGCCGGCTGGCGGCCCTTGCGCTTGCGAACGACGTCTTTCTGGCTGTCGAGGATTGGAGCCTCATTCGCGTTGGCAGGCGCTTCGCCCTGCGCGGCAGCGCCGGCGTTCGCGCCGCCTTCAGCTGGCTGTTCGCCGGTAGCGGGCTGGCCGCCGGTGGTTGCCTGGCCTTCGCTGGCGGGCTGCTTGCTCGAAGGTTGCTCTCCCGTCACGGCCTGACCGGCGCCGGGCTGCTCGCCGAGAGCCTTCCTGCGCTTCTTTGCCTTGTCCAGAGGCTGTTCGCCTTCGGCGGGCGCAGCTTGCCGATTGTTCTGCTGCGGCTCGGCTTGCTGTGCGGGCCCGCCGGCGGGGGCTTCGGTCTTCGGCGCCTGTTCGGACGGGGCGGTCTCGGTCTGCTGCTGATCCCGCTTCTTCCTGCGCAGCTTGTCCTGCGGCGCGTTGTCGTTGGCGGGCGCCGCCTGTTCGGCAGGCTGCTCGGCCGG
>NZ_FOVT01000002.1:0-66809 GCF_900115245.1 Mesorhizobium sp. NFR06 | reverse complement strand
GTCGTTGGCGGGCGCCGCCTGTTCGGCAGGCTGCTCGGCCGGTGCTGTCTCGGTTTGCTGCTGCTGGCGCTTCTTCTTGCGCGGCTGCTGCTCCTCGATCGCAGGCTGGCCGCCCTGATCGGCGGGCGCGGCTTCGATCTGCTGCTGTTGGTCGCGCTTCTTGCGCGGCTTGAACTGCTGCTCGGCGGGGGCCGCTTCCCCCGACTGGGCATTATCCATTTGCTGCTGCTCTTGCCGCTTCTTGCGGGGCTTCGGCTCGGATTCGGCGGGTGCGGCTTGCTCGGCCGGCGCCGACTCGCTTTGTTGCTGCTGCTCGCGCTTCTTTTTCCGTGGCTGTTCGCCACCCTGTTGGCCTTGGGCGCATTCCTCGGCCGACTGGCCTTCGGCGCAAGCGGCCTGAGCCAGGACGAACGGCGCGCCGTTCAGGCTGCTGGAAGCGACACCCCCCTGCAGCGGGTACGCGCCCAACGGCGCGGATGCCATAAGCAGGCCGATTGCCGTGCCCGCCAGAATCCGTGGTTGGCGTTTCATATCCATTTTCTCCTAGTGAGGTCCCATCCCTGCCCAAACTTACATCAACCGCAATTGGTTCCTTCGGGCATTGGCGCCAACCAAGGATGCTCGACCGGCCTTTTGAAGGCAATTTCGTGTTTTTCTAATGTTGATACCGGGTCACTGCGACGGTGGCGCTTGACCGGAAGACCGCGGAGGGCCAAATCCACCAAAATGACCGAGCCATTCTGGAAAACCAAGACGCTTGAGGCGATGACCCCTGCCGAATGGGAATCGCTTTGCGACGGCTGCGGCAAATGCTGCCTGTCGAAGCTCGAGGACGAGGATACGGGCGAGATCTTCTGGACCAGCGTCGGCTGCCGGCTGTTCGATGCCGAAAACTGCCGCTGCTCCGACTATGCCAACCGCCTGGCGCGAGTGCCCGATTGCGTCGGGCTGACGCCGCAGAACGTGCGCACCATCACCTGGCTGCCAAAAACCTGCGCCTACCGGCTTATCGCCGAGGGCCATGATCTCTACTGGTGGCACAGGCTTGTTTCGGGAAGCGCGCAGACCGTGCACGAGGCCGGCATTTCCGTCCGGGGCCGGGTGAAGGCCAAGGAAACCGACCTGGCCGATCCAGACGATTATTTCGATTATATATTGGAGGACGAACCCTGAGGGGTTGGCATTTGACGACGAACCCTGACGGGTATCGCGCGCGGGACGGTGCGTCCCGGTCCTTGGCTGGGTGAGGGCAAGGCGTGCGAGGATTTTCGTTTTCTTGCCACATGAACCGGACATGAACGGCCGGTTCGCGAACAGTTCAGACACAAAAAGGCATATTCCGATCATTGGTTCGCCAATCATCGGTGCGAAGGGGCGAACGCCCACATAAAGGAGAGAAGACGATGTTCAACCAGATCAAGACGGCGGCCCTTTCGGCCCTTCTCGGGCTTGGCACGCTCGGCACGGCGCATGCGGACAGCCTCTATCTCGGTTTCGGGGACAGGCACGACCCACGTTTCGGCGTCTACACCGGCGACGACGACTACGGCCGCCGCGACTGGCGCCGCGACCGCGACTGGCGCGGCTGCTCGCCCGATCGCGCGCTCGACAAGGCTGAGCGCATGGGCCTCCACCGCGTCCGCATCGTCGACATCAGCCGCCGCACCGTGAAGGTCGCCGGCCGCCAGTACGGCGACCGCGTCGTCGTGGTCTTCGCCAACGAGCGCGGCTGCCCGATCATCTATCGCTGAGGCTTCAGCCGAGGATCGCCTGAACTACGATCTTTCCGTGAAGATCGGCTTTGCGCCGATCACCCATCGGCAGCGGAAACCCTCACGGTGAGGTGCGGCTCGACAAAGCCCCGGAGGAACGATCCTCCGGGGCTTCTTGTTGATGGCACGACGAAGACTTAGAATTATTCACCGTTTCGCGGAAACGATGGAAAGCTCCCTCTCTCTGTTTTTGACGCAATTCCTGACGGAAAACCGCGTCACACTTTTCCTGGAATTGCCCTAGGGCCGGTTGTCACTTCAGCTCGAAGGTGACCGTGACCTGGACGTTGTAGGAATTCTCGCCGGCCTGCACCGGCACGGCCGAGCGGGCCGCATCGAACGACTTGGCGGCCATCGGCATCGGCACCGGCGCAATATTCTGGTCGGTGATCTCAAGCACCTTGCCGAGGCTGACGCCGGCCGCTTCGGCGAGCGTCTTTGCCTTGGCCACAGCGTCGGCGACGGCCTTCTTGCGCGCCTCGGTGATCGTTGCCTTCGGATCGTCATTGGTGAAGGCGATGCCGCCGCCCTGGTTGACGCCGAGCGAGACCGCCTTGTCGAGGATCTCGCCGGTCTTGTCGACGTTGCGCACGCGTACCGAAAGCGTGTTGGTCACCTGATAGGCGACAAGCTCGGCCTCCTGGCTGCCGTCGGCCTTGTTGGTGTAGTTGTAGCGCGGATTGATCTGGATGCCCGCGGTCTGTAGGTCGCGTTCGGCGACGCCCGCGGATTTCATCGCCGCAATCACCGCCGCCATCGCGTCGTTGTTGGCATCGAGTGCTTCGCGCGCGCTTTTTGCCTCGCGCATGACGCTGAGCGACAGGATCGCCATGTCCGGCGCCACGGTCGCTTCGCCCTCGCCCGATACGATGATGCGCGGCGGAGGCTGGGTGTCGGCGGCACTTGCGAGCGCCGGGAACACGACCGCGGCAGCGAGCGCTATAGGCAAAAGATGTCTGGTCATGAAAACTCCTCGAGGTCTGCGATCCGGCATTGCCTGCAGCCTCTGCCGCGACGCGAAATGCGTCGTTTCCCCGGCAGTGCGCTCCAAGAGCCCGAACCTGTTCACGCGCCTTATGGGCGCAGGCCGCTCTACGGCGCGAATATGGGCTGATTTTGGCGTTTGTCGCCAGCGCTTTCGAAAGCCTTGTGCGGGAGAGCGAAAAACACTAAGCCAGCCCGCGTGGGGCCTGTAGCTCAATGGTTAGAGCCGGCGGCTCATAACCGCTTGGTTGGGGGTTCGAGTCCCTCCGGGCCCACCATAACCTTTGATTTTATTTAGAAAAATTGGCCTCGGCCCAAAACGTTTTGGGCCCATTATGGGCCCAGGATACCCAACCCCGCGGTCACGCTTTGTTACGGCAGGCTTTGCTTACTTGACGACTCGGAGAGTTGCGCGCCACTTCATAGCGTCGCGTTTGGCTTCGCGCTCGTTGATGGCGCGAGCGATATCGACTGCAAGACGCTTCTTGTTGGCCTCGCGGACATACTCGTCCGTCACGGTCATTGAAGAGTGGCCCATCGCCTCCATAATGGCGCGCGCCTGGATGTTGCATTCGGCTAAATATGTACCAAAGGTGCGGCGCAGGCCGTGAAGTGTGTACCCGCTGGGAATTCCGGCCTGCCGGGTCCAATGCTGCATCATGCCAGTCAGGCTCTTTTCCGAAAAAGGCCTGCCGTACGAGTTCTTCAAGACGGTACCGCCTTTCGAGCGGTCGAGAGGCTCCAACGCCGCTGCCAATTTGTCCACGACTGGAATGAACATCTCGCGCCCACCATGGCGGTTGCGATTCTTCCTCTGGCGGAAGTCAAACGCTTCAATCAATTCCACCGAGCCATCAAAAAGTTCAATTTCCTCGCTGACAAGGTCATCCCATTCGAGGGCGGCGATATCCCCGCGCCTATTCCCAAGCCAGAATCCAAGTGCGTAACAGGTGCGAGCGGCGGTACCGATGGGATGCCGCTCTTCGAACTTGTCTCTTATGGTAATCGGCCAAGCCGGATTCTTGGTCGATTTGGGTATCCGAACGCGTATCGATAGCGACGGATCATTCTGGGGCTTGATCCACTTCTCGACTTCAATCGCCACCCACAAGAGCTTCTTGATCGCTACGAGAAGGTGCTTGGCAACTGTTCTGTTGGTAGCAAAGACGCCTTCTATGATTGCGCGCAGTCGGTCGGCATCAAGATGTTCCACCGGCGTATCACGCCATTTCAGTGGATAGGCCGGCTCCACCTGCATCTCAAGAAAGCGTTCAATGAGCCACGCATTCTTCTTCTGCGTGGCTGGGTCAAAATCCAGCCACTCCATGGTGGTCTCAAGACGACGCGCAGCGTGGCCGAAGGTCATTGGCAGCGCCCGACCGGGCAAATCGATGATGGGAGCCTTTTTGCCTTGGCCCTGTGTCGCTTCCTCGTAAGCAGCTTCGAATTCCGGATCGCCGGGTTTTCCGGGAAGTCGAATTTCGGGTATTCCTTTGCCTCGATAACGATAGACGAGCTTTCCGTTCTTGGTGCGCAACGAAACGCCGGGGTAGCGGGCATCTTTGAATGGCCTGGCCATTAGATCTGCCTTTGAGTTTTCTGTTGCAGTGGCTCCGCAGGCGGCGAATTCTCCGGTACAGCCGGAGGCGAAAGGGATTTGCGTTCCATGGCAACGCGCAGGAGCAGCGGATAAGGGAAGCCTCGACCTTGCTCGATGCCTTCAAAAGTGCGTCTTGGTATTCCTAACACCTTGGCTGCCTTTTCGGCAGTGAATCCCTCCTTGCCCCGCCAGGCTTTCACGTCCCGCGCGAGCTTTTCATTGTCGTTCACGTCATCTCTTTCGCTGAGGCGGCAACCATACTACGCCTGCAACCATACTACGCTTGCTGCGTATACGCAATATACGCAGTGCCTATCTTGGTTGAACCTTCCGCTTGCTCCGTTCCAACAGCTCTCGGAGGCCATCAACTTTGTCAGGCAAAGAAGAGAACGCGATATCGAGTATGACACGATCCCAAATGGTGCGGCTGTTAACGAGCTTTGGCCTGGGCATGCGGCCATCGGCAACCATTTCGTCGAAGAGTGTCGGCCCTACGCCGACGTAGCGCGCTGCTTCCCCGCGGGAAAGACCCCGCGGTGGATACGAAATTGGGTCGCTCTTCATAGATGCCGACCCTTGAGTCTGTCGGCGCGCAGCTGACGGTTGCGGCAAAGCCTGGCCCCTTGAAATTGTACCGTATGGAGTCTGCTTCCCAGTTAATAACGCGTCGCGCGGTACAGAAGTCTTATCAAGAGCTTGTTCGGCATCAGGAAGCTGTAGCGTGCAAATCGGACAGATGACCGAACGCAGAATGTACCTGTGTGAATGCTGCTGCAGCGGGTTTCCGCGAAGATAGAGAGTGAGAGTGGGACTGGGATCTCCATGACGGGTTGAGGCTGGAGAAGAGGTCTTCGGCGCCCGTCGCGGAGAACCGCGATGTCAAGACATGAACGCAGCCGGCCCAATGCGGACCGGGTGAGCCTTTATGACGAAATCACCGACAAGATCATCGCTGACCTGGAGGTTGGTCGCGTGCCTTGGGTGCTGCCCTGGGGAGCGTCCACGGCGAACACGCTGCTTGGCCTTCCGAGGAACGCCGCCACCGGCCGGCGCTATTCAGGGATCAATGTGCTTCTTCTCTGGGGTGCCGTGATCGAGCTCGGCTTTTCCTCCCAGAGCTGGCTCACCTTCCGACAAGCCCTCGCGCTGGGTGGTAGTGTCCGCAAGGGCGAGCGCGGCACGACGGTTGTCTATGCCGATCGTTTCGTGTCCGAAGAGGAGAAGCAGCGCGCGCGGGAGACAGGGGAGGAAGCTCAAGGGATACCGTTCCTGAAGCGCTTCACGGTCTTCAACGCCGCACAGTGCGAAAATCTGCCGGATGAGGTCGCGGTCGTCACGCCGCCCCCGGCACTCCACCTGATCGAGCCAAGGGTCGAGGCCCTGATCCGCGCGACCGGGATCGACTTCCGCATCGGCGGCAACAGCGCTTTCTACATGCCGGCGCTCGACTATGTGCAGGTGCCGCCACCCCAGGATTTTTTCGAGCCTATCAACTGGCACCGGACGGCTCTGCACGAGCTTGGCCACGCTACCGGCCATGTTTCTCGTCTGAGCCGCGACATGACCGGCAGCTTCGGCACAAAGAAGTATGCCTTCGAAGAGCTGATCGCCGAGATCAATGCCGCCTTCTGCTGCGCTTCGCTCGGCATTGCGCCAACCGTCAGGCATGCGGATTACATCGGGTCATGGCTGGAGGTGCTGCGCGAGGACAATCGCGCCATCGTGCGCGCTGCCTCGCAGGCGAGCAAGGCAGCGGATTGGCTCCTCGCGTTTCTTCCCGACGCTGGAGCCGCCGCCAGCCACGATCAGGCACGGGCGGCAGCATAGGGCGACGCAAGTCGACATCGGGATTTATAGGAAAACCGGCACTGCGCAGCCATCGGTTTCGTGCTTGCCCTCCTTCCAGGCGCATGGCGTCGCCCTCTAGAGTGAGAGGGCGGCGCTTCATTTCGTGACGGGTTGGAGGTCGAGAGAGAGGCTTTCGGCCGCCCGTCGCGGAGTAGAATCCCATGGCAACCGCCGTTCAGAAGATCACCCTTTCGCCCTCGCGCGACATCCCTTTCAACAAGCTCGTGCTCAGCCAGTCGAACATCCGGCGCGTGAAGGCCGGCGTCTCGATCGAGGAACTGGCCGAGGACATCGTTCGCCGCGGTCTGCTGCAGGGCCTCAGCGTCCGTCCAGTTTTCGATCAGGCCGGCGCGGAGACCGGCATGTTCGAAATCCCTGCCCGCGGCCGGCGCTACCGGGCGCTGGAGCTGCTCGTGAAGCAGAAGCGCTTCGCCAAGACGGCGCCGGTGCCCTGCATCGTTCGCGATAGCGGCATCGCCGAGGAGGACTCGCTTGCCGAGAACGTCCAGCGCGCACCGTTGCACCCGCTGGATCAGTTCCGGGCGTTCCTGGCGCTGCGCGAGAAGGGGCAGTCCGAGGAAGAGATCGCGGCCGCCTTCTTCGTCTCCGTCAATGTCGTGAAACAGCGGCTGAAGCTCGCCTCGATCTCGCCGGTGCTGCTCGACGTCTATGCCGAGGACGATATGACGCTCGACCAGCTCATGGCTTTCACCGTGTCGAGCGATCATGAGCGGCAGGAACAGGTGTTCGAGCGACTGAAGGTCTCCTACGACAAGCAGCCCTACGCTATCCGCCGGATGCTCACCGAAGGTGCCGTTCGCGCTGCGGACAAGCGGGCGCAGTTCATCGGCGTGGACGCATATTTGGCGGCCGGCGGAACGGTGCTGCGCGACCTGTTTCAAGGCGATGACGGCGGCTGGCTGCAGGATGTGGCTCTGGTAGACCAGATGGTGGCCGACAAGCTGAAGGTCGAATCCCAAACGATCGCCGCCGAAGGCTGGAAGTGGGTCGAGGTAGCCCCCGGTTTTCCCTACGGCCACGCTTTCGGTCTGCGCCAGCTCCGTGGCGAGATCGTCGCGCTCACGGCCGAGGAGGAAGCGACCCGCGATGCGCTCCGGGCCGAGTTCGATCGGCTATCCGACGATTATCAGGACGCCGATGAATTGCCCGACGAGGTGGACGAGCGCCTGTCGGAGCTGGAAACCGGCCTGGAGGCTTTCGAGACCCGGCCTGTGGTGTTTGATGCGGCCGAGATCGCCCTCGCCGGCGCCTTCATCAGCATCGGCCCCGATGGCCAGCTTCGCGTCGAGCGTGGCTATGTCCGGCCGGAGGACGAACTGGCGGTCGAGCCGGAGGCCAATCCGGCCAACGTCAGCGAAACCGAACGCGCTATGGCGGCCGGCTCTGAAGACGGAATTGTCACGTCGGCCGAGCCCACAGCCGAACCGGAGGAGGACGACGGCCTTTCGCCCATCTCCGACCGGCTGATGACTGAGCTGACCTCGCATCGCACGCTGGGCCTGCGCCAAGCGTTGGGCGAGCGGCCGGACGTTGCCTTCCTCGCGGCACTGCATGTCCTCGCGCTGAAGACCTTCTACCACTACGGCTCGGATAGCTGTCTCGAGCTTGACCTGAAGAGCGTCAGCTTCGGGACGCAGGCGGGACTGAACGACAGCGCGTCGGCCGAGGCGATCCGTGCGCGGCACGAAAGCTGGGCCAAGGCTCTGCCGAACGAGTCGGCCGACCTATGGGGCGCCCTACGGGAGTGGGACGGCGATAGCCAGGCGGGGCTGTTCGCTCACATCGTCAGCCTGTCGGTCAACGCGGTGTATGAGCCATGGAACCGGCGTCCGCGAGCGTTCGCCCATGCCGATCAGCTGGCACAGGCGGTCGATCTCGACATGGCGGCAGCCGGATGGAAGCCGAGCGTGGACAACTATCTCAGCCGGGTGACGAAGGCTCGTATTCTGCAGGCGGTGGCGGAGGCAAAGGGCCAGCGCGCCGCTGATCGCATCGAGCATCTGAAGAAGGGCGGCATGGCCAAGGAGGCTGAAATGCTCCTCGCCGATACGGCCTGGCCGCCCGAGCCGTTGCGCGCGCCCGGCAAGCCGGCGCTTGATACTTCAGAAGCCGAAGCCACGCCCACCGGCGAACAGACGCCGGCCGACGGCGGCGAAACGGCCATGGCCGAATGTATCACATCGAACGACAATGATGCCGCTGACGACGCTCCTCCCGACGTCGCGGCCGAATGAGGGTCAACGACCTGCGAAACTGGCCCACCGGCGACGGTGGGCCTTTTGTCTGAAGGAGCCCATCATGGCGGAAAGCCCATATGATCTGGCCCGTCGTCTCGCCGACCAAGCAGAGGCGGTATGTCGCCATTACCTATCCAGCGGGCGCCGCGAGGGCCGCTATTGGCTGGTGGGGGACGCACGCAACACGCCCGGCCGCTCCTTGTATGTCCGGCTGAAGGATACACCCAAGGCCCCGGCCGGAAAATGGACTGATGCCGCCACTGGCGAACACGGCGATCTCCTTGACGTGATCCGGGAGAGCTGCGGCCTTTTCGAGTTCAAGGATGTCGCCGATGAGGCGCGGGCCTTTCTCTGTACGCCGCCCGAACCGAGGCCAACAGCTACACGGCAAACTCCTGTACCGCATGGATCGCCGGACGCTGCCCGGCGACTGTTCGGCATGTCAAAGCCGATCGCGGGCACGCTGGCAGCGTTGTACCTGCACAAACGCGGCATCACGGATTTGCGCGGGACTGGAAACCTGCGCTTTCACCTGCGCTGCTATTATCGGCCCGATGAGCATTCGCCCACCGAGACCTGGCCGGCGATGATCGCAGCCGTCACCGACTTTGGCGGCAAGATCACCGGGGCGCATCGGACCTGGCTCGATCCGCGACGCCTCGACAAGGCGCCGCTCGATACACCGCGCCGAGCGATGGGCGATCTGCTCGGCAACGCTGTCCGCTTCGGCGCAGGCGGCGAAGTCATGGCGGCCGGCGAAGGCATCGAGACCGTTCTCTCGGCGCGACAGGTCTTGCCCTGCATGCCAATGCTGGCGGCGCTCTCGGCAGCCCATCTAGCCGCCGTCCTCTTCCCGGACACACTGCGCCGGCTCTATATCCTGCGCGACGACGATCCGGCGGGGACAAGCGCACGCGACAGCCTGGTCGCAAGAGCAAGCGCGGCCGGGATCGAGGCGATCGTCATCTCACCGCAGTGCGGCGACTTCAACGAAGATCTTCGCACCCTTGGCCTGGATGCGCTCCGCAGCCAGATCCGAATTCAAGTCAGCTCCCAGGACGTCAGCCGCTTCATGGCGTTGGCGCCATAGCGGGCAGGAGAACCGGAGGTGCGGGACGCCGCCCTGCTCGTCAGACGCGTCAGACCGTCGAAGGGACCGCACCTCGGCCTTCGAGAGGGCGATCGGCTCACAAGCCGGCCAGCCAGGCAATGGCGGCGGCCGACTATTTTCCGGCGCGGCCGCAGGCCGCTTTCCATCGCGAGACAAAATAGCCGGCCTTAGCCATCAAGCCCTTCGCTCGCGCTCAGGGTGCCCGGCCGTCCGGCCCGTGGGCTTCGTCGCCATGAAGGCCGCGACGGTCGCGGTCCAACCGACGGAGCATCCCATGAACGAGCATGACGACCACGAACCGCACCACGAATCCTCACCCACCGATCACGTCCTCAACGAACTTCAGCTCTACGGCTATCGCCCCTTCGTCGACGAGCCCGACCAGCGTCTGCTGCCGGACGGCAACGGGGTCGCGGGCGCGGTCGCGGACATCTTCGACGCCCTGATCGCAACGCTGGCAGATACCCGCCTCGAACCCGACCTCGACGATCTCCTCTGGTCGACCGTCAATGTCTTTCACCGGGCAGCCGGGCGGATCGTGCGCGAGTTGGACGTCAACGAGCAGGCGCAGAAACGCTCGCAAAGGGAACAGGACGGCAGCGAGGTGAAATCCGTCGAGCTCGAGCGCCTCATCGCCGAGGGCAAGACCCTCATCGAACGCCAGAACGCTTTTGAACTGATGCGCGACCAGGCCGCAGAGCACTTCGAGCGCCACACAGGCTCAAGCTGGCGTCCGCGCGCCGGCTCTATGGTCAACCATCGCAACCTGACCGCCGCGATGATCGACAGCCGCGACTTCCTCGCCGCGAAGAAGCGTGCGGAGACCGAGGTGATGCTGCCCGCCGGGCCCAAAATCGTCTTCTCGGGCGGTGATGCCCTGGACCACAAGCTGATCTGGGCAAAGCTCGACCAGGTCCACGCCAAGCACCCGGACATGGTCCTCTTGCACGGCGGCTCACCCAAAGGGGCCGAACTGATCGCCGCTAAATGGGCTGACAATCGCAAGGTGCCCCAGATCGCTTTCAAGCCCGACTGGACAAAGCACGCCAAGGCCGCGCCCTTCAAGCGCAACGACCAGATGCTTGCCGTCATGCCGATTGGCGTCATCGTGTTCCGAGGGGGCGGCATCCAGGACAATCTTGCAGACAAGGCCCGCAAGCTCGGCATCCCGGTCTATCGCCTTGGGTCGGGTGACGCGTAGCGCCGCCCTCTCGCTGACCCTTTCCACGAACCGGTCACGTTCTGCAATAATGGTGAAAGCCAAGCAACGGCCTTCTTGGCCGGCCCTACAAGCACGGCGGCTTTCCCGTGCATCTTGGAATTTGCAGCAAACTTGTATTTGCTGTATATTCCAGCAGATTTTACGCTTTCCAGGAGGAGCACTCATGCCCCGATCCGACAGCTTCTACTCGACGAGCGATCTGTCCCGAAAGTCTGGCGACATCATCGCCGAAGCGCTCCGGCATCCGGTGACGATTACCCAGCGCAACAAGCCGCGCCTGGTGTTGCTCAATATCGAAGACTATGAGCGACTGCTGCGCCAATCCGACAATCGCATGTCCGGAACAATCGAGACAATGCCGGATGGCCTGTTCAGCGAGTTCGAGGCCGCCGTCGACACTTATGCGAAAGATGACGAAGGCAGCCGGTCTTGAGTTACGACCTCATCCAGACGGCGACCGTCATCCACTATCCGTATCTGTGGGCGCGGCAGGCGAATGCTGGTGAGACCGAAGGGCGCAAGCAACGCCCCGTCGCCGTCGGCGTGCGTCTAAAACGACCCAATGGCGACCTGGTCATGTTCTTTCCCATCACCACCAAGCAGCCTGAGCCGAGCCGTTTCAGTGCCGAGATTCCCGCTATCGAGAAGCGGCGCGCCGGCCTTGATCAGGATCTCCGCCTCTGGATTATTCTCGACGAGTTCAACACCGACATCGTCGGCCGCTCGTTCTACCTCGAGCCCGATCCTCCAATTGGCCGCTTCAGCAAGGCATTCTTCCTGCCGCTGCTGCGCGATTTCATCGCTCGCCGAAAATCCTTCACCGAAGTCAGCCGCTTCCGATAGTCCATACCCGGATTGAGCGGGTACAGCACTGCGCATGGCTATTCACCATCGCTGGCAGGGCGGACAAATCACGAGCGCAAACCGTTACCGTCGTCGTCAAAGCGTCAGCAGAGCACACGTCCGAGCGACGCGTCGCCGGCAGGGATTCTCTCGGGATGCCGACGTCGGAACGATACCCGGGCGGTGGCCTAACGCGGCTGCCAGACATCGTCATACGACCCGGGCGCGTCACAGGTTGGCGCAGCCTGGTTCAGCAACGCGTGCGCAAGGGACCTGCACGCCGAGCGCAGGACGATCGGCGGTGAGCCTGTTGCCGGTTGGCAGCCAGGTTGCCCGGGTCGCGATTGCAGGTCGCCCTGATCCTGGGTGGTCACTGCGAGCACACCGAAGCGGTCTCATCGATGGGTGTATCTGGCCGACGGTCGGCTGAAAGCCTCGATCGCCTTGAACGCAACGGCGCGTCACGACTTTCTTCCCCTGCCGGCTGCGCCGGCATTCCTCGCGAAACAACAAAGTCGCTCTCGCGCCATCCTTCGCTTCGCTCCGGCCCGAGGTGCGCCGGCAATCGCCTCCGGCCTGTCGATCACCATCGAGACCGCAATGGTGCGGGCTCGAAAACACACAGGATCAAGGAGAACCACCATGGCTACCATCGGCACCTTCAAGAAGTGCGGCAACGAGTTCACCGGCGAAATCGTGACCCTCAGCGTCCAGGCCAAGAACGTTCGCATCACTCCTGAAACCCGCGCCACCGGCGAGAACGCTCCGAGCCACCGGGTCTTCGTCGGTCGAGCCGAGATCGGCGCCGCCTGGGCCAAGCGCTCCAACGAAGGCCGCGAGTATCTGGGCCTCAAGCTCGACGATCCGAGCTTCAACGCCCCGATCTTCGCCAACCTCTTCGACGACGAGGACGGCGAAGGCTACAGCCTGATCTGGTCCCGCCCGAGCCGCCGCAACGGCGAGTAAAGCCCCAATGAGCCCCGCCCGGTCGATCCGGGCGGGGCTCATATAATGGTTGGCAACAAACCAACTTTTCAGCCGCGATGGCAAAGCGCATGGGGACGACGAGTGATGCCGAGGCCGCATCGCGTGATGCCTGCAACGGCTCTCTGCCAAGAAAAGACCTCCTGTAAAGTGCGAGGCTTCCCTCCATTCTGCTGACGACGGGAGCACGCCATGATCGAGCCGTTTGACGACGACGCTCCGACCGGTGACGAACTCACCGAATACGATCGAACACACGTCAAGCTCTACATGCGCCTGTTCGACGCTGACGCCGACGGCGCGGACTGGCGCGAGGTGGTCAAGGTTCTCTTCGGGATCGATCCATCGCGCGAACCGCAGCGTGCCAAAAGCGTCCACAAAAGCCACCTTGCGCGAGCCCGCTGGATGACACGGACGGGTTACCGCCGTCTCTTGCGTCAAACCGATAACCCGCAGTGAACGTATTTCTGTTCCGCGGGTGATGCCCAAAGAGCATCACGCGATGCCTCAAGAAGGTCTTCCGCCGACTGCCGCAACCGCGAATTGTCACCGGCTCAACTTGCGCGTTATTGCAAGGAGTTGTTGCATGAAGCCTGACACGTCGCGTTGGCGAGACAGTCACAGTTACGACTTCTTCGATGCCTTGCCTACCGAAGGTCTCGCCTGGGAATGCCTCCGCCGTTCTGAAGCCTATCAGCAGCACTGGGAGGCACTTGCGAGCGCCGGGACCGAGACAGCGCCTTACCGGCCAGAGGCCGAGCTGCTTTGGGGGTTGCGATTTCCCGGCCAGACCGGACCTGTCCGCCCTGTCGCAGGAAGTCCTATGGTCGCCTTGCGTCGACCCGGCCGTGTTGACCCTAATGCCGGCGCCGGATTTCCTGTCATCCATGGTGTCCGCGCCGCTCACTGGACTCGGCGCGCATCGCGACGGTCCGGAAGGACGTCACACCGTCCACGACGGCGCGATCAACTCTCAACTTGTCCTTCTTCCCGGCAGTGAACCGAGCCGGCTTCTTGCGGCCTTGATTCCTCTGGACACTGAAACGCTCGGGCGGATCGAAGCCCTTGTTCGTTTCTGGCGTGCCTGGCAAAGCCGGCCAGTGCCTTCGGACACACGCATGACCGGGCAGCGGCGGCGCCGTCTGCGTCTCATGATGCAGGCGGCCGATGGCCATGACAGCGGCGCGAGCTACCGCGAAATCGCCACAGCACTCTACGGGCACGCGCGGGTCGCCGCCGATCCATGGAAGACCTCTCCATTGCGCGACATGGTCGTCGGCCTCGTCAAAGGCGCAACCGCCATGATTGGCGGCGGCTATCTGCAGCTCCTGCGTCATCGCCGTCGATCATAGTTGTTCCGGCATTGCGCGGGGGGTGGGAATTTCAGCCTCCCTATCTTCCCCATCCCCCGCGACGCTTTCTCTCCGCCACCCTGGTTGCAGTCCGCCGCTGAAACGCAGCGGCCGCCCGCAAACCCACGGAGGCCCGATCCATGAGACCCGATCTCGCCGTTTTGCCGCCGCGCTTCCTGCGCACCAAGGAAGCCGCTGAGTTCCTCAGCCTGTCTGCCCGCACGCTCGAGAAACACAGAACCTACGGAACTGGTCCCGCTTACCGCAAGCTGGGCGGCCGCGTGGTCTATGCAGTCGATGATCTTCAAGCATGGGCCGAGCGTGGCGCCGTAACCTCAACTTCCGACCCACGCGGCTCCGTCCTGCCGGCCAAGCGCCATTCGCCGATGCCGTCGGCGCACGCTGGACGATTTTCGCGCTGACCCTTCCCCGATGACGACGCGACACCAGACAATCTCGGAGCGCGGGCAACTGGCCCTTTTCAAGGCGCTGCCCGGCGATTTCGCGCCACGAGACGCGCAGGACCTCATGGCCTACCCGTTCTTTTCCCTCTCGAAATCCCACCGCGTCACACCGATCGACTTTGCTGCCGGCAACGTCTCGATCCGTGTCGAGCCCGTGGCGGATCACGGCATGGCGACCATCTGGGATGCCGACATCCTCATTTGGGCGGCAAGCCAGATTGTCGAAGCGCGCGACGCGGGGCTTCGCACCTCGCGCCTCATGGCGGCGACCCCTTATGAAATTCTCACTTTCGTCGGTCGCGGCACCTCGCTGCGCGACTATCAGCGCCTCAAGGCCGCACTGGACCGCCTTCAGTCGACGACCGTAAGCACTTCCATTCGCCAAGCAGCGGAAGGGCGTCGTCACCGCTTCTCCTGGATCAACGAATGGCAGGAGCGGACCGATCGGCAAGGCAACCCTGCCGGGATCGAGCTCATCGTCCCGGACTGGTTTTACCGCGCCGTCATGGACGACGCGCTCATCCTGACCATCGATCGGGCCTATTTCGATCTGACCGGCGGGATAGAGCGCTGGCTCTATCGGCTCGTACGCAAGCATGGTGGGCGCCAACGCGATGGCTGGCGCTTCGACTTCCGCCATCTCCATCTGAAGTCCGGCAGCCTCTCCCCTTTCAAGCGCTTTGCCTTCGATCTGCGCGATATCGTCAGGCGCCAGCCGCTTCCCGGCTACGTCCTGTCACTGGAGATCGAAAGCGGCGGACGCGTCCTCCTCGCCTTCGAACCGATGGCGGGCGGCGCACAGGCTGTGGATCGGCTCGTGCTATCGGGAACCCGAACTATCGTGCCATCGGGAACCGGAGGCACGTGCTATCGGGAACCGAAACAGAGCCTAAGCCTGTCGATTCAAAAACGGAATCGCCCCCTTAACTTAGATTCTAACCGAGAAGCTAACTTTGAAGCGCGCGCGGGCGATGTGCAAAAGCATGTTAGCAGCGTGCATAGCGGCTTCGAGTTAACCTCGGCCAAGAACACACCCCTGCCGATCCAGAAACACCAGGGCAATTCTCAGCACGACGTCCCGCCACCGCGACACCCGCTCGATGACAAATCGGGAGGCGCCCGATGATCGTGGCGCTCCCCAATCAGAGAAGCGAAGTCGCCCAAACGACGCGCGCCCTGCATCTCCCCGCCCGATTTATCGGAGCAGGGGAGCGGCTGATGCTCATCGATGCAGGGCCCCTGACCTCCACGTTCGATCCCTCGCATCAACGAAGCCCGGAAGGAGATCGCGCATGACCGGTGATGCGGCACAACGCATGCGCGGCCGATCGCTGCCAGACGGACCAGCGCCCTTCACCGCGCTCGTGGATCTCATCTGGCGACGGAAACAGATCGAGCACTGGATCAGGTTCGGCCGCAAGAGCCACGAACAGATTCTCGATCGCCACCGCAGCGTCGTCGGCTTTGCTGCGAACAGCATCTTCGCCTTCGTCCGCTGGGCTGCAAACGAGCACGGAACGATCATCTCGCGCATCGACATCGTTCGCGCGGTTTGCCGTGGGGAGCCGTTCCAGACGCTGCCGTTCGTGCGCCCCGGAGGCGAGATCCTGGTCAAGGCCGAAACCTGGCCGGTGGTCGAGCGCGTGCTTCAACACATCGATGCGATCGAGGCAGCTGGTATCGATCCAGCCGACGCCGATCCGGATCACTGGCGCCATGTCCACAACCGGCTGCGAGCCGGTGAGACGCCGTCCACCTACACGCCGTCGCGGCATGAAGCTTGGCTGATGCGTCGAAGGACACTGCCATGACGCGATCCGGTCTCATCCTCTGCACCGCACTCGGGACCATCGGCGTCGGCTATCCGGCGATTGCTCGCATGCCAGTCAAGCTGGTCTGGAACGCATCGGCGAGCGCACCAATCGGTTTCTATACGGTCGACTTCAACGGCTCCTTCGAAGTCGGCGATCTTGTCGTCGTCAGCGCTCCCGAAACGCTGGCTGTGTTCCTGGCCGAGCGCGGTTACCTGCCAAAAGGCGTGCCGCTGGTTAAACGCGTCCTCGCCGTCCCTGGTCAGACCGTCTGTCGAACCGGCCTGAAGATCACTGTCGGCGCGATCGACGTTGGCGCGGCGCTCGAACGCGATCGCGCCGGCCGCGATCTGCCTATCTGGCAGGGCTGCCAGCGCGTGTCGACCGGCGAGCTCTTCCTCATGAATTGGCAGGTCCGCGACAGCCTCGACGGTCGCTATTTCGGCCTGACTTCCACCAACAGCATCATCGGCCGCGCCGTCCCATTGTGGACCGACGAGGAGGGATACGGCCACTTCCAATGGCGCGCGCCGACGCGGTGACCGCGCGCTCGCCGCGCGTCGTTCGCTCGGCGCGCTTCATCTCCACCGCATCACAAAGGAGCCGTCCATGGCACAGATCGGTCACTTCTCGCGCACTCCATCCGGCTACACCGGACGCGTTCGCACCCTCTCGCTCGACCTCGAACTGACCTTTGTTCCGGCCGAGAACGCCGACGTCGAAAACGCGCCTGCCTACCGCATCCATCTTGGTGAGGAAGACGGACCTGAGATCGGCGCGGGCTGGAAGCACACGGGCGAGCGCGCCGGCGCGTTCATTTCCGTTGTGCTCGACGATCCTGTTCTTCCACAGCCTGTTCGCGCGCGTTTATTCCAGTCGGACGAAAGCGGTCGTGATTGGGGCCTTCACTGGACGCGCCAGAAGAAGCGTGACGAGCAGGATTGAGCATGACCAATTCCTGCATCTGTCGTGCGCCAAAGCGGTGCGGCGTTTGTCGCCGCATCCCGCTCTTTCTTCTTGCCGGCCTGGCTTTCGGTGGCGCGCCGGATCTGGCTGTCACGGCGCTCGCGCAGTCGACTGCAAGCGCGCCGGCGCGTCCCATCGCCAGTCATATTGCTGAGGCATCGCAGCGCTTCGGCATTCCGCGGCGCTGGATTGTCGCCATGCTCCAGGCAGAGAGCGCGGGCGACGTGCGCGCCGTCTCGTCTGCGGGCGCAATGGGACTGATGCAGGTGATGCCCGGCACCTGGGCGGAGCTTCGTGTGCGTCATAGTCTCGGTCGCGATCCTTACGATCCGCACGACAACATCCTCGCCGGCACCGCGTATCTGCGCGAGCTGTGGGACCGCTACGGCAATCTTGCCGCCATGCTCGCCGCCTACAATGCCGGCCCGACGCGCTACGATGAGCATCGCGCAACGGGCCGTCCGCTGCCGGCTGAGACGCGCGCCTATGTCGCCAAGCTTGTGCCGGCGCTAGGTACCGTACGTCCAACGAAGGGCTCGTCTGCCGTTGTCCGGCCGTGTGACTGGCGCGGCGTTGGCGTCTTTGCTGCGCGCGATCGCAGCGCGGCCCGCGCCGACCTCCTGCAGCCCCCCGGCCCAGCGGACGGTCCTCGCTTTCCCGTTCCGGCGCCATCCGAAACCCTTACTGGCGTACAGTCGAAAGGCCTTTTCGTGTCGCGCACGGCCGTGGGAGGGCAGCCATGATCGCCAGGCGCTTAGTTCGCGCTTTATCGGGGGTCTGGCGCATCATGGAGCGCGCGAGGGGAGGGGCGGGAACCGCAACCGGACGAGGGCAGGATAAAAGCGCGCACATTGCGCGGCGGGCGTGTGGCGGGGCTTACCTGGCAATCGGGCATCGCATCGCACATTGCAGTTACCCGGCCCAATGTGCGCCGACCGTCCAAAGCCTTGTATCCGCACCTTCTTTTCCACATTGCGGGACAATGCCATGACGGATGAGCGCGAGTTTCGCATTCGACCCGGCCGCATTCGCTCGACCCGCACTCAGCAGGCACGGCCTTTTATCGCCCAAGCGTTAGCCGCCGCGAAAAAAGCCGGGGGCGGCATCTCGCGCTCGGGCCGGATTGTGGCCGGCAATCGCTCTCGTTTCGGTCACGGCCAGCGCGCGAGCATCCAGGCCAACCGCCTCATTACCTCGCGTTCGCGCGGCGCAGTCGTCAAGGCGCGTGTCGTCCGGCACGCCGGCCGCACTGCCCCGCTTGGAACGCACCTGAGTTATTTGCGCCGGGAAGGCGTGACCCGGGACGGGGACAAGGCGCGGCTGTTCGGACCGGATATGGAAGACGTCGACGGCGACGCCTTTGCCGCGCGCCTTGAAGGCGACCGGCATCACTTCCGCTTCATCGTCTCGCCCGACGAGGCCCTGGAGATGGTGGACCTAAAGTCCTTTGCGCGCGACCTGGTTATGCGGATGGAAAAAGACCTCGGCACGCGGCTCGACTGGGTGGCGGTCGATCACTGGAATACCGAACACCCGCACATTCATCTGATCGTGCGTGGTATTCGCGACGACGGCCAGGACCTGGTCATCTCTCGCGATTACATCAAGGAAGGCATGCGCGATCGGGCGCGCGATCTGATCACCCAGGAACTTGGACCGCGTACTGACCTGGACATCCGGCGTGCCCTTGAGATCCAGGTCCATATCGAGCGTTGGACGCAACTCGACCGCCAGCTCCTGCGCGATGCCGGCAACACCGGGATCATTGACCTGGCTCCTGACTCCCACACGCAGCCTGATGAATATCATGCGCTCAAGGTCGGGCGCCTGCGCAAGCTCGAGACCCTCGGTCTCGCCGATCAGATCGGGCCCGGCCAGTGGACGATCGATGACAGGGCCGAGGCGACGCTTCGAGAGCTCGGTTTGCGCAGCGATATCATCAAGCGCATGCACAGGGCGCTTGCCGAGCGAGGCATCGAGCGCGCCTCAGCCAGTTATGTGCTCGCGGCGGAAAGTCTTGATACGTCCATTATCGGTCGACTGGTCGACCGCGGCCTCGACGACGAACTGAGCGGCACCGCGTATGCCGTCGTCGATGGCGTCGACGGACGCACGCATCACATCAGGCTCGCCGATCTGGATGCAGCCGGCGACAGCGCGTCGGGCTCGATCGTCGAGCTGCGCAAGTTCGATGATGCGCGCGGCCAGCGTCGGGTCGCGCTCGCCGTCCGCTCCGATTTCGATGTGGAAAGGCAGGTTACGGCCTCCGGGTCGACCTGGCTCGATCGACAGAACCTTGCCCGAGAACCTGTCGCTCTGGCCGCAAGTGGCTTCGGCGCCGAGGTCCGCGATGCGATGGAGCGGCGGGCGCAATATCTGGTCGATCAAGGGCTCGCTGAGCGGCGCGGACAGCGGCTCGTCTTCACGCGTGACCTGCTTGAGACCCTGCGCCGTCGCGAGATCGAGACGCTTGGCAAGAAGCTTGCGGCCGATACCGGGCTGCAATTCAAACGAACCGCCAGCGGAGATTATGTCGCGGGCACATATCGCCAGCGCTTCGCGCTCACCTCCGGTCGCTTCGCCATGCTCGAAGTCATCAGTGGGGATAGGGGCCTTGGCTTCCAGCTCGTCCCCTGGTCGCCCTCGCTCGAAAGGCAACTCGGCCGGCACGTCTCCGGCGTCGCCCGCGATGGTGGAGGCATCGATTGGAATTTTGGCCGCAAGCGCGGTCTCGGTCTCTGACGACAATAAGAGGACCTTGCCATGTCCGCCACGAAAATCCTCTGGGGCCAGATCCTTACCGTCTTCCTGATCGTCCTGTTGACGACGTGGACGGCCACGCAATGGATCGCATGGAAGCTAGGCTTCCAGCCCCAGCTCGGCCCGCCCTGGTTCGAGCTCGCGGGTTTGCCCATATACCATCCGCCCGCTCTTTTCTGGTGGTGGTATTTCTACGACGCCTACGCTCCTACCGTCTTTGTGGAAGGCGGCTTGATCGCAGTATCCGGCGGCTTCCTCTCGATCATTGTCGCGATAGGCATGTCGGTGTGGCGAGCGCGCGAAAGCAAGAATGTCTACACCTATGGTTCGGCGCGATGGGCCGGCAGGAGGGAGGTGGAGAGTGCCGGTCTGCTCGGCGCCGACGGCGTCGTGCTCGGGCGCTACGATCGCTACTATCTGCGCCATGACGGGCCTGAGCATGTGCTGTGCTTCGCACCGACCCGATCCGGCAAGGGTGTGGGCCTGGTGGTGCCCTCGCTGCTGACCTGGCCTGGCTCAGCGATCGTCCACGACATCAAAGGCGAGAACTGGCAACTCACCGCCGGTTTTCGGGCTCGGCACGGCCGCGTTCTTCTCTTTGACCCGACCAATTTCAAATCGTCGGCATACAATCCCCTGCTGGAAGTCCGCCGCGGCGAATGGGAGGTCCGCGACGTCCAGAACATCGCCGACATTCTGGTCGACCCCGAAGGGAGCCTGGAGAAGCGCAACCATTGGGAAAAGACCAGCCACGCTCTGCTGGTCGGCGCGATCCTGCACGTCCTCTATGCCGAGGAGGATAAGACGCTGGCCGGCGTGGCGGCCTTCCTGTCCGATCCCAGGCGGCCGATCGAGTCGACGCTGGCCGCGATGATGAAGACGGCGCATCTCGGGGCGAGCGGCCCGCATCCCGTTATCGCAAGTGCCGCGCGTGAACTGCTCAACAAGTCCGACAATGAACGCTCGGGCGTGCTTTCGACCGCAATGTCCTTCCTTGGTCTCTATCGCGATCCCGTCGTCGCCGAGGTGACCCGGCGCTGCGACTGGAGGATTGCCGACATCGTCGGCGGCAAGCGACCGGCAACGCTTTATCTCGTCGTGCCGCCGTCCGATATCAATCGGACGAAGCCACTGATCCGGCTGATCCTGAACCAGATCGGCCGCCGCCTGACGGAGGACCTGCAATCCAAGGCAGATCGGCATCGGCTGTTGCTCATGCTGGACGAGTTCCCGGCACTTGGCCGGCTCGACTTCTTCGAATCCGCCTTGGCATTCATGGCCGGCTATGGGCTGAAAGCCTTTCTCATCGCGCAGTCGCTGAACCAGATCGAGAAGGCCTACGGTCCCAACAACTCGATCCTCGACAATTGCCATGTGCGCGTGAGCTTCGCCACCAACGATGAAAGGACCGCCAAACGCGTCTCAGACGCGCTCGGCACGGCAACCGAGATGCGGGCGATGAAGAACTATGCCGGTCACCGTCTGTCGCCCTGGCTCGGACATCTCATGGTGTCGCGGCAGGAGACCGCACGCCAGTTGCTGACCCCAGGCGAGATCATGCAGCTTCCGCCGACCGACGAGATCGTGATGGTGGCAGGCACGCCGCCGATCAGGGCCAAGAAGGCGCGCTACTACGAGGATGTCCGTTTGCGGGAGCGCGTACTGCCGCCGCCCGAACTGACGCGATCAGAAGAGGCCCATGCTGACGACTGGAGCCTGCTGCCGTTCCTGCCTAGCCCTGAAGGCACAGAAGATCCAGGCACACCTCTTCGAGACGCCGCAGGTCCGGCTGGATCGGAGCGGCGTCTGCAGCCGGAACTCGATCGTGCGCGGCCAGTCGACAAAACGCCTCCGATGGAAAACGAGTTCGAGATCGACCCCGCCGACGATGGCGACGACGATGACGCCATTCGCAATCGACGCCTGGCACGTCTCATGCAGGGTGTGGCGCGGCAGGTTTCTCTCGATCCCGATGACGGCATGGAGCTGTAGACGCCATGACCACCCGCAAAAAGAAAGCGCAAATCTCTGTCTATCTTGATCAGCCGATCATGAGGATGCTTGCCGACTATGCGGCCCGGCGCGATCAATCCCAATCCATGATCGCGGAGGCCGCCATCGCTTCGTTCCTGTCGCCGGATGCGGACGAACGTCGTGAGGCAGCGATCGCCAAGCGCCTCGACCAGGTCGATCGGCGCCTTGCCCGGCAGGAGCGCGATGTCGGCATCGCGGTCGAGACCCTGGCGGTGTTCGTCCGCTTCTGGCTCGCGACCACGCCTGCCCTGCCAGAGCCCGCGGCGCAGGCCGCGCGCGCCAAGGCAGCCGAGCGCTACGAGGCCTTCGTCACGGCCCTCGGAAGGCGCCTGGCCAAGGGGCCGAAGCTGCGCCAGGAGATATCGGAGGATATCGATCCGAAGGAAGCCGGAGGGATCTAGGCTGGTTCACGCCGGACTGGCAGCGAGCCATATGTTCTCGGTTTTTGTTCAGTCGGTTTACGATTTTCAAGATTTGCGGCGATGATCGCCGCAGATTTGTATAGTTGTAAACCATGGCACCGACGTGGCTCCGATGCGCATTGAAGGATTGGTCAGGTGCGTTGCGCGGCCGCCCGTATGTTCCGGTCAATAGGGCCATCGTGGGATGTATCGGCGCTAAGATGAAACGCCATCGCCGATTTCCTGTATTTACGCGCTACACTTCTACTACGACCGAAACTTGTTGAACCGGCCTGATTTGCGGCTTTCTTAGTCATCCCCAACCGGGGAGCAGTTCGTCGCGTCCCCTTCAGCATCGGGGACGGCATGACTACTCACCACCATCGAGCAGAAGCGATCCAGCGCGGCGCCCGCATGCTGAGGACGGCGCTCGGGCCCGCCATCGGTCGATATCTGGAGGACCCCGGTGTTGTCGAGGTGATGCTGAACCCGGACGGCCGGATCTGGGTTGACCGGCTGTCGGAAGGGCTAGTGGAAACGGGCGAGACGATGTCGGCCGCCGATGGCGAGCGCATCGTGCGGCTTGTCGCTCATCATGTCGGCGCCGAGGTGCATTCGCGCTCGCCCCGCGTTTCTGCCGAATTGCCGGAGAGCGGCGAGCGTTTTGAAGGGCTGCTGCCGCCTGTCGTCGCGGCGCCCGCGTTCGCGATCAGGAAACCCGCCGTCGCGGTGTTCAAGCTCGACGACTACGTCGCCTCCGACATCATGACCGCCGACCAGGCAGCAATCCTTCGTACAGCCGTAGCGTCCCGCGCCAACATCCTCGTTGCGGGCGGCACTTCGACCGGCAAGACGACGCTGACCAACGCGCTGCTCGCCGAGGTGGCGAAGAGTGCCGATCGGGTCGTGATCATCGAAGACACGCGCGAGCTGCAGTGTGCCGCGCCGAACCTCGTTGCCATGCGCACGAAGGACGGCGTCGCCACGCTCTCCGATCTGGTTCGGTCCTCGCTGCGCCTGCGCCCGGATCGCATTCCCATCGGCGAAGTCCGGGGGGCCGAAGCCCTCGACTTGCTGAAGGCATGGGGAACCGGACATCCGGGCGGCATAGGAACCATCCACGCCGGCTCCGGCATCGGGGCGCTGCGCCGCCTTGAGCAACTCATCCAGGAAGCCGTCGTCACGGTTCCGCGCGCCCTGATCGCCGAGACCATCGACCTCGTTGCGGTCCTTGCCGGTCGTGGCTCCGCGCGACGGCTCGTCGAACTCGCCAGCGTCGAAGGGCTCGGGCCGGGTGGCGACTATCGCATCATACCAGCCGTAACCAGCTTGCAAGGAGAACCCGAATGATCCAACGCGCCCTTCGCTTTCGTCGCGATCTCGCGGCGGCCGCCGCTTTGATGACCGTCAGCCTGCTCATGGCGCCCGCCGCCCATGCCTCTGGCTCATCGATGCCCTGGGAACAGCCGCTCGAAAAGATCCTCCAATCGATCGAAGGACCGGTCTCCAAGATCATCGCCGTCATCATAATCATCGTCACCGGGCTGACGCTCGCCTTCGGCGACACATCGGGCGGTTTCCGCCGGCTGATCCAGATCGTGTTCGGCCTCAGCATTGCATTCGCGGCATCGAGCTTCTTCCTGTCGTTCTTTTCGTTCGGCGGCGGGGCGCTGATCTGATGGCGACCGCATTCGAACAGCTCGATCTGGTGCCGGGATTTTCGATCCCGGTCCATCGATCACTGACCGAGCACATCCTGCTTGGCGGCGCCCCACGCTCGATCGCCATTCTTAACGGCACACTTGCCGGCGCGGTCGGCCTCGGCCTGCGCCTTTGGCTGGTCGGGCTCGCCATCTGGGCCATCGGCCATTTCGCAGCGGTCTGGGCGGCCAGGCGTGATCCGCTCTTCGTCGAGGTGGGCCGCAGGCATCTGCGCATTCCCGGTCATCTGTCGGTTTGAGGGAGACGTGCCAATGATGAACCTTGCCGAATATCGCCGCACCGCCAGCCGCCTTGCCGACTATCTGCCCTGGGCCGCGCTCGTAGGCCAGGGCGTGGTGCTCAACAAGGACGGCAGCTTTCAGCGCAGCGCGCGCTTTCGCGGTCCCGATCTCGATTCTGCAGTCGCGGCCGAGCTGGTTGCCGTTGCCTCGCGTATAAACAACGCCTTGCGCCGCCTCGGATCGGGCTGGAGTATCTTCGTCGAGGCACAACGCACCGAAGCTGCTACCTATCCGGACAGCACCTTTCCCGATCCTGCCTCAGCGCTGGTCGATGCCGAGCGCAAGGCCGACTTCGAGGAGGCCGGCGCGCATTTCGTGTCACGCTACTTCCTGACTTTCGTCTATCTGCCGCCGGCCGAGGAAGCCGCACGCACAGAAGCCTGGCTCTACGAGGGCCGCGAACGATCCGGCGTCGATCCTCACGAAATCCTGCGCAGCTTCATCGATCGCACAGATCGCGTGCTCGCGTTGCTCGACGGCTTCATGCCGGAATGCGATTGGCTCGATGACAGCGAGTCCCTGACCTACCTCCACTCGGCGATCTCCACCAGGCGGCACCCCGTTCGCGTTCCCGAGACGCCGATCTATCTCGACGCGCTGCTGGCCGACCAGCCGCTTACCGGCGGCCTCGAGCCGCGCCTTGGCGACCAGCATCTGCGCATCCTCACGATCGTCGGATTCCCGACCGCGACCACGCCCGGCCTGCTCGATGACCTGAACCGGCTGGCCTTTGCCTATCGTTGGAGCACGCGCGCGATCCTGCTCGACAAGACCGACGCGACGAAAATGCTCACACGCATTCGCCGGCAATGGTTTGCCAAGCGCAAGTCGATCGCCGCGATCCTGAAAGAGGTCATGACGAATGAGGCGTCGGTGCTTGTGGATACCGATGCGGCGAACAAGGCCGCCGACGCAGATGTGGCCTTGCAGGAGCTCGGGGCCGACGTCGCCGGCATGGCCTATGTCACGGCCACGATCACCGTCTGGGACGCCGATCCCCGCGTCGCCGACGAGAAGCTCCGCCTGGCCGAAAAGGTCATCCAGGGCCGCGACTTCACGGCCATGGTCGAGACGGTCAACGCTCTCGACGCCTGGCTCGGCTCGCTGCCTGGACATGCCTACGCCAATGTCCGTCAGCCTCCGATCAGCACTTTGAATCTCGCCCACATGATCCCCCTGAGTGCCGTGTGGGCGGGGCCGGAGCGGGACGAGCACTTCGAGGCGCCCCCCCTGCTTTATGGCAGAACCGAAGGCTCGACCCCGTTCCGGTTTTCTTTGCATGTCGGTGATGTCGGCCACACGCTCGTCGTCGGTCCGACCGGCGCCGGCAAGTCCGTGCTGCTGGCGCTCATGGCGCTGCAGTTTCGGCGCTACCAGGGCTCCCAGGTCTTCGCCTTCGACTTTGGTGGCTCGATCCGTGCGGCCGCGCTCGCCATGGGCGGCGACTGGCACGATCTCGGCGGCGGTTTGACCGAAGGCTCGGACAACTCGGTTTCCCTTCAACCGCTTGCAGGGATTCACGACACCTATGAACGCGCCTGGGCGGCGGACTGGATCGTCGCCATCCTCAGGCGCGAACGCGTCGAAATCACGCCGGAGTCAAAGGAGTACATCTGGACGGCGCTGACCTCGCTTGCTTCCGCTCCGGTCCAGGAGCGCACCATCACCGGCCTCAGCGTGCTCATCCAATCGAACGAGCTCAAGCAGGGCTTGCGCCCGTTCTGCGTTGGCGGTCCCTACGGTCGGTTGCTCGATGCAGAGTCCGAACATCTGGGCTCGGCCGACGTGCAGGCGTTCGAGATCGAGGGCCTTGTAGGTACGGGCGCGGCGCCGGCCGTGCTGGCCTACCTGTTTCACCGCATCGGCGACCGGCTCGACGGGCGACCGACGCTGCTGATCATCGACGAGGGGTGGCTCGCCCTCGACGACGAGGGTTTCGCGGCACAACTGCGTGAATGGCTGAAGACGCTGCGCAAGAAGAACGCTTCCGTCGTCTTCGCCACCCAGTCGCTCAGCGACATCGACAACTCTGCCATCGCGCCCGCCATCATCGAAAGCTGCCCGACGCGGCTATTGCTGCCAAACGAGCGCGCCATCGAGCCGCAGATCACTGCGATTTACCGCCGCTTCGGGCTCAACGACCGGCAGATCGAACTCCTCGCGCGCGCAACGCCCAAGCGCGACTACTACTGCCAGTCCCGGCCCGGCAATCGGCTATTTGAACTCGGCCTGTCGGAGGTCGCCCTCGCGCTCTGCGCCGCGAACTCCAAGTCAGACCAAACGCTGATCGCCAGCCTCATGGCCGAACTTGGTCGCGATCAATTCCTGGCAGCCTGGCTTCGGGCCCGCAATGTCAGCTGGGCCGCCGATCTTCTTCCCAACGTCCCGACGCGCATGCCTCAGACCGAAAAGGAGACCCAACCATGACCCCCCGCCGTTCCCGTTTGCACGCCATCGTCTTGGCAGCCACTCTATTCGCGCCGCCGCTCACGCTGTCGCCGATGCTGATGACGCCTGCGCACGCGCTCATCGTCTTTGATCCCACGAACTATGCGCAGAACGTTTTGCAGGCCGCCCGCGCGCTGGAGCAGATCAACAACCAGATCACCAGCCTGCAAAATCAGGCGCAGATGCTCATCAACCAGGCCCGCAACCTCGCAAGCCTGCCTTATTCCGCGCTCCAGCAGATCCAGCAGAATGTCCAGCGTACTCAGCAGCTGTTGGGTGAAGCACAGAACATCGCCTTCAACGTCCAGCAGATCGATCAGGCATTCAGCAGCCAATACGCCAGTGTGTCGATGTCAGCGACGGATCAGCAACTCGTCGCGGACGCGCGCACCCGCTGGCAGAACACGGTCGGCGGACTGCAGGACGCCATGCGGGTGCAGGCTGGTGTGGTCGGCAACATCGACACCACCCGCACTCAGATGTCGACGCTGGTCAGCCAGAGTCAGGGCGCGACCGGCGCGCTTCAGGCAACACAGGCCGGCAATCAGATCCTGGCACTCCAGTCGCAGCAGTTCTCTGACCTGATCGCGCTCATTTCGGCCAATGGCCGTGCGGCTGCACTCTCCGATGCCGAACGCGCGGCCGCAGCCGCTCAGGGGCGCGAGCAGCGCCGCCGCTTCCTGGCGCCGGGAAGCGCGTATCAGCCCGGCAACGCGCAGATGTTCAGCAGCGGCAATTGAGGTGGGCTGATGGATGTCAGGATGCTGGCCCGGTTGGGCGCCATCGCCTTCGTCGCCGTTGCCATTACGGTGACGGTGATTGAGCTGAGCCGCAAGGACGAGCCATCCCCCTTGCCATCGGGATCCCTCCGTCAGCCTTACCGCGATCCGCTGCGGGAAGGCCAGCGCTGGTGCCAGCAGCTTGGCTTGAAGGCGGCCGAGGATTCCAAGTGCCTGCGCGTCTGGGCCGAGACCCGCGATCGCTTCCTCGGCCGGGCGCCCGACACTTCGCGCTCTGCCGAAGGGCGGTGACGCATGGGCGGTTCGGGCGTCATCGACAATTTCCTTGGGGTCTTCACCCGCTACATAGACTCGGGTTTCGGCCTGCTCGGCGGCGAGGTGGGCTTCATCGCCACGACGCTGATCGTCATCGACGTCACGCTCGCCGCCTTGTTCTGGAGCTGGGGCGCGGATGACGATATCCTCGCCCGGCTCGTCAAGAAGACATTGTTCGTCGGCGCCTTCGCCTATCTGATCTCCAACTGGAACAATCTCGCGAAAATCGTCTTCGAGAGCTTTGCCGGCCTCGGCCTGAAGGCGAGCGGCACCGGCTTCTCGGCCACGGACCTCATGCGCCCCGGCAACGTGGCGCAGACCGGGCTTGACGCCGCACGGCCGCTGCTGGAATCCATCTCCGACCTGATGGGCTGGGTCGCCTTCTTCGAGAATTTCATCCAGATCGCCTGCCTGCTATTCGCCTGGGCGCTGGTCATCCTCGCCTTCTTCATCCTGGCGATCCAGCTCTTCGTCACCTTGATAGAGTTCAAGCTGACGACGCTCGCAGGGTTCGTGCTGATCCCGTTCGGACTGTTCGGCAAGACCGCCTTCATGGCCGAACGCGTGCTTGGCAACGTCATCTCAAGCGGTGTCAAGGTGCTGGTGCTTGCCGTCGTCATCGGCATCGGCTCGACGCTTTTCGGCCAATTCACGCAAGGTTTCGGCGATCGGACGCCATCCATCGACGACGCCATGACAGTGGTGCTCGCCGCCCTGTCGCTTCTGGGTCTCGGCATTTTCGGACCCGGCATTGCCTCTGGTCTTGTTTCCGGCGGGCCGCAGCTCGGTGCCGGCGCTGCGATCGGTACCGGCCTCGCGGTTGGCGGTGCAGCCCTTGCGGCCGGCGGCGTCGCGACGCTGGCGGGGAGGGGAGGTGCCTCAGCCGTTTCGGGAGGCGCGGGCGCCATGCGGGGCGGAGCGGTCGTGGTTGGTGCCACGTCGACTGCTTATAGCCTCGGCTCGCTCGGGCAATCCGGCGCCGCCGGCGTCGCGTCAGGCTTGGGCGGAGTGGCGCGCGCGGCCGGCGCGGCCGCCGTCTCGCCGCTCAAACGCGCTGCACGGCGTACTTCCGAAGGCGCAAGCTCCGCTTCGTCCGATGGCGCCAAGGCGGTGTTCGCCGCGACCGGTGGCTCCTGGACCCTGGGAACGTTGGGCCACGATGCCAACGCCTCATCGCCGCGTCAGATGTCCGCGGCCGATAGCCCGCCCGCCTGGGCGCAGCGCATGCAGCGCGGCCGGCATTTAGGCCATGGCGTCAGCGCTGCCGCGCACGCGGTCCGATCCGGCGACGGCCACGGCTCCGGCGCATCCGTCAATCTCTCCGAAGGTGACCGTTCATGACCCCTTTCAAGCGACCTGCCGCGCACTACGGCAAGACCCCTCAGCCAGAGACGCCCTACCAAAAGGCCGCACAGGTCTGGGACGAGCGGATAGGCTCGGTCCGCGTCCAGGCCAGGAACTGGCGGATGATGGCCTTCGGATCCCTGGTGCTCACGGGGGGCTTCGCCATAGCCCTGATCTGGCAGTCCGGGCGAGGGACCGTCGTGCCCTGGGTCGTGCAAGTTGACAAACTTGGCCAGGCGCAGACGGTCGGGCCTGCGACGGCCGATTACCGGCCCACCGATCCGCAGGTGGCGTGGCATCTGGCTCGCTTCATCGAGCAGGTTCGCGCGATTTCCGCCGACCCCGTCATCGTTCGGCAGAACTGGCTGCGCGCCTACGAGTGGACGACCGATCAAGGTGCGGCGGCTCTTAACGACTACGCTCGCGCCAGCGATCCGTTCGCACGGATCGGCAAGAGCCAGGTCGCGGTCGAAGTCTCCAGCGTGATCCGCGCCTCGCCGGATTCCTTCAGGGTAGCCTGGACAGAGAGGCGTTACGAGAACGGCCAGCTCTCCACCACCGAGCGCTGGACCGCGATCCTGACCATAGTGGTGCAGCCGCCGCATGATGCCGACCGGCTCAAGGCCAATCCGCTGGGCATCTACATCAACGCCATCAACTGGTCGCGGGAGATGAGCCAATGAACCGGCCGACGATCCGCAAAGGCGGAACTCCTTCTCTCGGCAAATTGGCAATTTCGGCGATCGTGCTTTCCGGCGCGACCCTTGCCGGTTGCGCCACGCCGCATAGGCCGCCGCAGATCAGCTACGATGCCAGCGTGCCGCCACTGCCCGCGCTGCCTGCCGCCATTGCCGAAGACCGGCCGCGGCCGCTGCACATCCCGCCGGCCTGGATTCCCGCGCGCGGCGGGAATGCGGCCACGGAGCCGATCGCGCGCGTCGAGAATGCCAACGCCGCCGCCCGGGTCCAACCGCGCCGTGAGGGTTACTACAATGCCATCCAAATCTATCCCTGGTCGGAAGGCGCGCTCTACCAAGTCTATGCAGCGCCTGGGCAGATCACTGACATCGCGCTTGAGCCCGGTGAGAGCCTGACCGGGACCGGCCCGATCGCGGCGGGCGATACCGCCCGCTGGATCATCGGCGACACCGAGAGCGGATCGGGTGTGACTCGGCGGGTTCATGTGCTGGTCAAGCCGACGCGGGCCGACATCACCACAAATCTGGTCATCACGACCGATCGCCGCACCTACATGATCGAGTTCCGCTCCGGCCAGAAGCCTTACATGCCCGCTGTCGCCTGGACGTATCCATCGCAGCCCGCCGGGCAGCGGCAAAGCGTTCCGACGACACCGATCATCCCTGCCGCCGCCGCGCGCAACTATCGCTATCGCCTAAGTGGCGACAACCCGCCATGGAAGCCGATTTCCGTCTACGACGACGGCAGACGGGTCTACGTCGAGTTTCCGCGCGGCATCGAGCAGGGCGAGATGCCACCGATCTTCATCATCGGGCCCGACGGCGAGGCGCAGATCGCCAACAGCCGAATCTACCAGCACATCCTGATCGTGGACCGCCTGTTCGGCGCGGCCGAGCTGCGCCTCGGCGGCGGCAAGCACCAGCAAACCGTCATGATCGCTCGTACCGATGGAAGGCCATCCTCATGAGCGAGAATAAAACGAATCCCGGTGCCCCGATGCGGCTTCGCCCGGAACCGCCGCGCGTCACGCGGCTCTCGCGCAAGGTGCTCGCCGGCGTCGGTTTCGCCACTGCGCTGGGAGTGGGTGGCGCGCTGATCTATGCCCTTCAGACGCGTGCCACGGGCGATGACGGCAAGGAACTCTACTCGACCGCCAACCGGCAAACCGCCGATGGTCTCTCCGGTCTGCCGCGCGACTATACCGGCCCGATCCTTGGCCCGCCTTTGCCCGGCGATCTTGGCCGACCCATGCTGGACGCACAAAACAAGGGGCAGCCTGTTGTTCCAACGGCCATAGCAACGCCCTCCGTCGATGAAGCCGAACAGCGCAAGCGGGCCGAGGAAGAGGCAGCACGCACCAGTCGTGTTTTCTTCCAGACAGCGCCGGCCGCCACGACAACGGCCGGAACGTCTGGCGGAACGAGCGCCCCGAATCTCGCCGGCCTCGATCTCAGCGGCCAACCCGGCCAGCCGACCGCGCAGGATCGGCAACTTGCCTTCCTCAACGCCTCCGTCGATCGACGCACCATGGCCCCCGATCGGGTGGCCCCACCAGCCTCACCCTATGTGCTTCAGGCCGGCGGCGTGATCCCAGCCGCGCTGATCACTGGCATCCGATCCGACCTGCCTGGGCAGATCACTGCGCAAGTGACGGAGAATATCTATGACAGTCCCACCGGCCGGATTCTGCTCGTGCCACAAGGTACGCGCATCATCGGCCAGTACGACAACAACGAGCAGTTCGGGCAGCGCCGGGTGCTCCTGGTGTGGAACAGGCTCATCTTTCCCAATGGGCGCTCCATTGTCCTCGAGCGCCAGCCGGGGGCTGACATGCACGGCTATGCCGGGCTTGAGGATGGCGTCGATTACCATTGGTGGGAATTGGCGAAAGCCGCGGGCCTGTCGACGCTCCTTTCCGTCAGTGCCGAGCTCGCGGTCGACGATGAAGACCGGCTTCTGCGCGCCATCCGCAATGGCGGCCAGGACACCATCAATGACGCCGGACAGCAGGTCATCCGACGCCAGCTCAATGTCGCGCCCACCCTGACCATTCGACCGGGCTTCCCGGTCAGGGTCATCGTCACGCGCGATCTCGTGCTCGAGCCCTACCGAGGTTAACAAGAATGAGCAATTTGGAACCCGGCCTGATCACAGACGACAAAGCTTTAAGAGCCGTTTTGGACATGGCGGCGCGCGGCGATGCAGGTCATCTGGAGAGTCAACAAATCTTGGTCTCGCAAGAAGGAGCCGAAGCATGTCGGAACTGAGGCTCGGTCGGCTGCCGAAAGTCGGCGTGGTGCGCGTGACGGTCATTCTGCCTGAGCCCCTGATGGATGAGCTGGACCAATATGCGGCCGAGCACAGCCGGCTTTATGAGCCCGTTGATACCGCGGCGCTGATCCCCCACATGCTGGAGGCCTTCGTCCGCTCCGATCGCGGCTGGCGCAGCCGTAAGGCGAAAGCCAGTTCTGGCCGCCAGCGCGAGGCGTCTCTGGTCCGGGGGGCGAGGCGGAGCGATATCGAGGGTGAAGGCTCCGCCTGAGCCCCCGAGTCGTCGGAGATACATCCGGGAAGAACCTCTCGACAGATGCCTCTATCGTCCAGTGGAGGGGAGGGCCGCAGGCGAAACCACGACGGCCTCCGCTCTGCCGGCGTCACCCGGAACTTGATGAGCTGAAGTTGCACCTACAAGGTTTCTTGCCGCCCCAACCAGCCGAAGCAGAGCGCGCTTTGGATTTGATTCCAGCCAGATTGCAGTGATCGAACTGACGCTGTTTAGCCCCTGAATGGGTTTCCACACTGTGGAGGCGATGGTCACGGCCCTCGCGAAGCTTTCTCCTGCCAGGGTCGCGCCTTGACCGAGTTGCACCATGAGGAAGACCGTCGCTTCACTGGCGTGGCACATTTGAATGGTCGGGCCGCCAGCAGCGACGATGTGTTCGAGAAGAAGCAGATCCTGAGGCGATCCTTCCGAAGCGACGGAGACGAGTAGAGACATGTCTGCAAGGTCTGTCCATGCGACAGCCGGCTTCTCGGCGAGTGGGTTGGTGGCCGGCAGAAGAACGAATAGGCGCTCATGCCCAAACGTCTCGCTGCGGCAAAGCATGCCGGCCTCGAGATCTTGGGTGAAGATAATGTCGAAACGCCGACGACGGATGGCCGCGAGGCACTGTTCGCGGGGGATGTCCTGGATGGCCACGTTGACGTCAGGATGCAAATGGCTGAACCGATCGACAAGGCGCGCCAGGAAAGCTCGCCCCATAAGGGCGCACAATCCGATCCTGAGCGTCTTCGCATCCTGGTGGCCACGCCCATACTCGCCAAGGGCATCTTGCAGGCCTTCATAATGTGCCCGAACGACATCGATCCAGGCCCGGCCCGCTTCGGTCAGCCGGACACCATGCACGTCGCGATCAAAAAGCTGCGTGTCCAGGAATTGCTCAAGAGCGACGATATTGCGGCTCACGCTGGATTCCCGCACCCTGAGGGCCCGTGCTGCCTGCCTGAGGCTGCCGTGGTCTATCGCCGCAAACACATAATTCAAACGGCGGAATGCGTGGTTGGTCCGTGTCACGGCTTACGCGCCTTGCGGATATCGTCTCCGGGTCACTTCCATGTCAGCCCCATAGCGATCGGGCTGTTCTCCGGACACCTTGCAGTCAGAATGCGCAAAAACCATCGGCCCTGCGGCGGCGTGCATTCCACAATTTCATATCCTGGCCGCGATTCCGTCTGAAAGCTTGCGATCCAGGCTGATTTCGTAGACATATTCGTGCGGAATGGCAGGGGCCGCCATCTGCGAGAGGTACAGGCTGAGATTTTCCTTGCTGTTGCTTGCCGCAAGGCTGCAGAAATTTCCGCTGTTCCAAGTCATCTCGCAATGCCTGAAATGCGCGCTCACTGCACGGGACATCTCTTCCAGCGTCACCTCATTGTTGAACATCGTGTTGAGGACAGCGGTCTTCTTTCTCTCGATTTCGTCTTGCGGGAAGTACCGCGACTTGAACCCATAATCCTTCTGTTGTTCGCGGCGCATGTAGTCATTTTCATCTGCCGCCCGGAATTTTTCGACGAAGACAAAAATACCCCCGTCCTTGAGGTGCTGCGCCACGAACTCGATCTGCTTCGATCTGTTCGGCGAATACATCTGGAAGGTCGTGTCCTCCAGGATAAGATCGAACCCGGGAGCGAACTTTGCCAGCCGGCGATCGGATCCCAGGGCGTCCTTGGTCAACCAGTGGAACGGACCGATGAAAAACTCGGCGTGGGGTGGCTCACCATATGCCATGAAACACTTGTAGTTCTCAGGGTTCGGACTGCATGACAGGGAGAGAATTTGTCCGCCGGAGAATTCGGACAATGTTCTCGCCATGGTTCCTTCCGCCGTTCCCAGGCTGTACAGCGACAGCGGAGCGCCGCGCTGTCGGGCGTAGTTCAGCACGGCGTGGGCCATGCGGCACTCCTCTTCCAGCCTGTAGGGAATGCTGCCGTGATAGTGCTGGTCGAAAAAGCCTTGCCGGTTCGCATGCAGGCCAACCAGATCGCGAAGGAGGTCATCGCTCGGCAGTAGGCGGGCATCGGCCACGGGTCTGCGGATCGGCATGCCGCTCTTGCCGGCGGCGGTCGCCGCGAAAAAGCCGGTCATTTCGTTGATCCGTGGAGCACGATCGCACTCGGCCAGGAAATCGTCGAGGTCCCGCATCGCAGTAAAGCCTCCCACACCATCCAGCTGGTGAGACGCCAAGACCTCGACAGGGGAAACTCTCACTAACATAAGAGTAATCTAATATTCAGACTGTCTTAAGTATTGGCTGAGGTGACTGGTAAGTCGGCATGACGCGGGCCGCTTTCCTTCGATTGCGTTTTTTTTACTAAAGTCACATCTTCTACCAACTCTGAGTTATTTGTGACTTGTCCGGCAACCCATGGTTATGCACAAGGGCGAATGCAAGCTATTCGCTAGTAAGGAGTCCGCTTCGTTTGGTGGAGACTTTTTGCCTCGACCCCAACGAGATTCGTCCCTCGCAGCACCAGACGCTGACCCACCAGCATGACAGTTGGGGAAACGTGCGGGCAGATTTGATTAAAAGGACGGGCCTGGAGCGCCAGGAAACAAGGATCTCGCACGGGCGGCATATGTTCTTGATGAACCTGAAAGGGGCGGCGCGCCGTGGCGAAGACTTCGTCGACGGGCGCCGGATTCGCTTCGCGCCGCGTCAGCCCGGCTCGATAATCTACATTCCCGCACATAGCGATTGGACGGGATGGGACGAGGGCGACGCGACTGCGTCATACCTGCTTGTTTCGATTGAGCGTGAATTCGCTGATCAGATGTTCGACGGAATGCCGAGCGGTCGCAGGACGGAACTGCCGCCGTCGATCGGATTTCGAGACAGCACCATAGAGATGGCGCTGCAGAAGATCGCCATTGAGCTCAAGCAGCCCGATCCAATCAGCGCGACGATGGTGGAAAGCCAGGCTACGCAACTTTTCGTGAAGATGATCCGGTCGAACGGCATCCCGCATGAGCCTGCAAAAGGCGGTCTGTCGTCCTTCGACCTCAAGCGCGCCGTCGCAATGATCGAATCATTGTCAGATGCGAAACCTACGCTGAGCGATTTGGCAAAAGAGATTGGGGTTAGCCGTTTCCATTTCTGGAGGGCCTTCAAGCAATCGACAGGCATGACGCCGCACGCATTCATCGCACGGCGCCGGTTGGAACGATCCGCGGCTATGCTGCGCTCGACCCGCTTGTCGGCGACGGAAATCGCGCTGGAATGCGGTTTTGGAGGCTCGAGCCATTTCGCGAACGCCTTCAGGCGGGCTTTCGGTACGACCCCCACCGAATTTCGCCGCCGATGCAGGATCTAGACCGAGGGCGGGTGTTTCCCAGCAAGTATTCGAAAACGCCTGCGTTGCTGTAAAGCATGCCGCGCGGAAGACGGTATGACCATCGGCGATCAGCCGGGATGGGTCTTCATGTCAAACGTGGATCGAATACGTCGTCCGTTGGGGCGGTCTGACCCGTTGAATCCTTTGGTCGGATTCCTCGCCAGCACGCTGTCGGCGGCTCTTGCGCGAAACGGCTACTACATCGCATCCGCCTGGATACTCGTCGAGCGGGGCTACGGAAGCGCCAGCGTTGCGATTTTGCTCGCCATCGTCAGCGTCGTCGAATTCGTCGCTAGCCCTCTGGTGGGTCTTGCGGCGGATCTGTTTGACCGGCGACGATTGAACATCGCGGCAGACCTCGCTCGATGCGTGCTCATGCTGGCTACCGCTCGCGCGCTCCTCTATTTGGACGTGTTCGTGACGATCTGCCTGTCGGCGGCCCTGTTTTCGTCCTGCGACCGTGTCGCGCTTACAACCTCCCAATCAATGATCCCAGGGATGGCGCGTGGCCGCGATCTTGTGGTCTCAAATTCCTTGGTCTTCTTTGTCATGCAGTTCGGCAATCTCGGAGCAGCGCTGGTTGCAGGCCCGTTGCTGCGTGACCGCTCGGCAGCCCTGCCATTTGTTGTTCTTGCTGCCTGCTTTCTTGTTTCAGCAGGTTTCCTGGCTTTGGTGCGGCTGGATCCGGTTTCACCCGATGTTCGGGTTGCCAAGTTCTCCGGAACCCAAATCGGCAGGCGCCTGTTTCGACTCAGCGCCGTCTACGCGCTTCTCTATGCGAGCGCCGTGCTCATCAGCGTCATGGGATCGAGTTTCGTCTTTCAAGAGATGAGGGGCACCGCCGTGGATTTCGGCCACCTTGAGGCAGCCTGGTCGGTGGGCTCGCTGATCGGCGCGGCTTCGCTCTTCCGTATTGAACAAGCGATAAGCGCTCATGCACTGCATCTCGTGCTTTTAGGTTTGACGGCGCTGGCACTCATGACGCTGACAAGTCTGTCCGGGCACTGGACGGTGATCGTTTTTGCCGCGCTCGGATTTCTCTACAATCTTGGGCGGGTCAGCGTTGAAGTCACATTGCAGTCGCGTGTATCAGCTAGTCTGTTGGGCCGAGCAAAAGGCGTGATGCACAGTGTGGCCGTCCTGCTCGCATTGTTCGTCTTCGGCATCGTCGCCCTTGTAGGAGATCGAACATTTCCCTCGACCATCTTCTTCAGCTTCGGAGTGGTGGTTCTCATCAGTATTCCTGCATTGAGCGCCGGTGTCGTTCAATTGGAAGAGAAGGGTAAATCGTGAGGTGGAACAACTAGCAGCAGGGGCAGACGCGAAGCAGGCCGTCCTCGGGTCGCTTGCCGCCCTCTATCCTTGGACGCGGCCCTTTTACTCCCGTCCGCTTCGTGAGTATGCGTTCCGGCTGTTCGAGACGCCAGCTCCGAGGCCCATGCCAGAAATCCGGCTTCAGGCCTTCACCAAGCTACTCGACCTCATCAGGAAGGCAGCGACACGAAATGGCCTATCGACGGAAGCCGTCGCTAAACTCTGCTCGGACTTCGAAAAACATCGCGTGCTGCAGACAGGGCCTCACCTGCTTCTGCTGATCGAGCCAGAGGCATACAATACGCATATCTTCAGCCTCCTCGGCCTCTCGGCTCATGGCTGCTCGACCTATGTATCCTACGCCGTTTCGACAGTGAGCCTCGTTGAAAAGCCACGCAAGGGGCCAGGGTGGCTCACCGTCGACGGCAAGCTGATCAGCGTCTTCGGCCTCAGCCGAACCCGAATGGTCGGACAGAGCCTTCTGGCTGGACCGGGGTCCTATCGGTTCGAGCTAATGCCTACGGAGCCGAACGCTGAGGGCGACGCGCTCATGCAACTCCGCAGCCTGCTGCCGAAGACGCAATTCGAACGGCCGGCGCATGCCATAAAGGAAGCCAATCTCCTTCTGTGGCCAAAGGTTTTCGGGGAACATTTTGCTTTTCTCCAGATCGACGACGAGAATGTTGCCGACCTTGTGGCTGACCATCTCTCGGACCAAAATTCCTGGCTGCGGACACGGCTGCTGACAAACGCGACGCTCGCTTCGACCATCCTTGCCGAGATCGACAGGCTGTCCGCCGGGCCCTGGAGTGGCTGGCTGGCGCGCGGTACCGATTTCTTCTGGTTCTATGAAAACGGCAAGCGTCTACCGCTGCGGCTGCTGGCAGGAGAACTCGTCCATCCGGCAACCAGTAGGAAGGTGGCCCGCTTCGCTGCCCCCGACATCCTCGAGCGGTTGGCAAACCGTACCCTCATTCCGAATCTTCTTCTGGTCTTTCTGGTTTTGTCGATCCTTCCCGGAGTGCGCGCGCTCGGAGGCAGTCATCAGCCGGTCTACTATCCCTTGATGCGTTATGTCGTCTGCCGTGCGCTGGAGGCTGCGGGCGTGGATTCGGATCTTCGACATGCGCTCTCTACCGACGATGCGCCAGGAGCTTGGGGGCACCGGATAATCGAGTGCGACGAGGATCCATTAGAGCTCTACGGCAATGGCGGCAGGCGCGGGATCAGCGATCTTATCGACCGCTTCGGCGATATTCCCTTCGCTAAGGCATGTGGAAGTATGAGTAGCTTCGCGAGCGACCCGTCGTGGCTGGATCTAAACAGGCGGCTGCGGGATCGCGTAATCGCTCCGACAGACCGGGAGTGGGCTTTTTCCTGAGTTGAATCGCGCTCCACCAAATTCCCTGGCTGTCGTGCCAGAATGCAGCTTTGCGGCGCTCTAGCTTCATATCTCGAGCGTGAGAATGTCCAATCGATCTGGTTCCCAGTGGCCATTTCCACTATCAGCAGACTATCGGCCAGCCCTACGCACTGGCTTTCGGTCGACCTCACCACCAATACCAGCACTTCATGAGCGCTCAGTTTAAGTTGCGCGCTGGCCGTTTCCTGACTAGGACAATGGAAACCACGAGGGATAATCAGACAATGGCAAATGAAAGTGACGCAGCGACCAATGCAAATCTTTTGGAACTCACCGCGGATATCGTCGCGGCTTATGTGCAAAAGAACGCGGTGCCCGTGAGCGGCCTCCCCGATTTGATCGCAAGCGTCAATTCGGCATTGTCGGGTGTTGGCACGCCCGCAAAGGCGGCTGAGCCTGAACTCGTCCCCGCGGTCAAGCCCAAAAGATCAGTATTTCCCGACTACATCGTCTGCCTGGAGGACGGTAGGAAATTCAAAACTCTTAGACGGCACCTCAATGTCCACTACGGGATGACACCGGAGGAGTACCGGTCCAAATGGAAATTGGCGAGTGATTATCCGATGGTGGCACCAAACTACGCCGCTCAGCGGTCTGCTCTTGCCAAGTTGGTAGGCCTCGGCCGCAAGGCGGTTGCAAAGGCACCTGTCAACAAGCCGGTAGCAAAACGGAAGTCGAAAACTTAAGCACGTAGAAGATCGCCGGCCAGGCACTCGGTATCCGGCGATCTTTGTAAGAAGGCTTAGTCAGCCACCCATCTTCTTGGCCATTGCGCAGAAATCTGCATGCGCCTTATTGAGCGTAGCATCGCCGCAGTCTTTCAGCATTGCTGTACGTTCATCGGGTTTCATCGCCATCCATGCGGTTTTGAATTCCGCTTCCGATCTCAATGTCTTCATGCCGGCATCGGTGAAGAACGGCGACATCTTGGCCGGATCATCAAGCGCGGATATCCCGGTGGAGGAGCCAGCCGTGGCAAAGCGGTTCCCGAATGCTCGCGGTTCCAATGGATCTCGCAATATTTTAACAAGCGCTAATGGAAAGTCCGCTTATTGGGATTGCAGGAGGAGCTCGGCACAACCGACCTAGGACCGCTTGGCGAACGCCCACACCATTACTGGATATTCCTCGTCATTGCTCAGATCGCGCCACACGCCATATGCGCGGACTGGCCCGCCAATGTGGGCGCGGGCGCAGGCCTTGTTGCCCCAGCCGAAGGCCTGAACGTCGTCCTCGGCGAAGCCACCCTCGACCATCAACTGCTTCAGGCCGGCGGGCGTCCAGCGGTTGTAGTCGTGCGGCCGCGCATGCACCCGAAACAGGAAGGGCGTCGCCACCATCGCCCAGCCGCCAGGCCTCACCATGGCGTGGATGTTGGCGGCGGCCGCCATCGGGCGCTGGACATGCTCCAGCACCTGGTCGGCGATGACGATCGAATATTGCTCCTCGGTGCGATCCTTGCAGATGTCGAAGTCGGGGAAGTCGACCGAGCGGTAATTGGGGCACATCGCGCGCCAATAGCGGTTCCAGCCCGGCGAGATCTCGATCACGTCGCGCGACTTGCGGTTGGCCGCCTCGAGGAACGTGGTGAAAGCTTCGATCTGGCGGATGCGCAGCCAGTTGCGGCTGTCGTAGCCGATCAGCCGCTTCACCGCCTGCTTGCCTCGATTATTCAGGGCACCGGCAAGGCTTGTCATTCTCGACCTCCTCCTGCCCGCCGTAAAATTTCCTTATCCTGCAAACCGTGCAAAAGAATGACAATGACAAAGGACCGGCGCCGACGGCACCGGTCTCCAGCCCATCAGACTTCGATCAATAGTTGCCGTTATAGTACCGATCGTCGCAGGGCGCGGTGTAGATGCGGCCGTAGCGGTCCTGGTAGCGGCAGAGCTGGTCGCCGCGGCGCTGCGGTGTGGTGGCTGAGCCGACGACAGCGCCGAGCAGCGCGCCGCTCGCAGCACCGATCACCGTGCTCTTGGTGTTGCCGCCGATCGCCTGGCCGACCAGCGCGCCGCCGGCGCCGCCCAGCAGTGCGCCGGTGGTGGCCCGCTGCTGGCCCTCGGTCTGGGTCTCACAGCCGGCAAGTGCTGCGGTCATCAACACTGCGAGAATGGCCTTCTTGATAAACATCACACGAACTCCTCTGAAGCCCCGGGGGACTTACATGCTGGGGCGAACAAAGCCCCGAGTGGGGTCGCATTGCGGCGGAACGGCGGCGGGACCCGCTCACGAAGTGAATCACGGTTTCCCGGCGGTTGAACGCCATGGTTGCCAAACGGGTAAGTTGGCCTGGCGAGAGTAAACAGGCGCGCGTTCAGCCGATCTTCAACCGCACAAAAATAGCAGCCCCGTCGCGACGGTCCGGATCTGCCTCGATGTGCTCGAGCGGCGTAGGGGGCGGAACCGTTTTGCCGTCTTCGATCATCCCCTCGACGTGGAAGGCCAGGGCCTCCTCGGCAAGCTCGCGAGCCTCGTCAACAGTTGCGCCGGCAGTGACTACGCCGGGAAAGTCGGGAAAAGACACGCCGAAATGGCTGCCGTCCTCTTTGTGGATCAGTCCGACGTACTGGCGCATTCCATTCCGCTTGCCGCACGGGCATCGACCGCTGGTTTAAAGCGCCAGCACGACGGTGCAAGTCGATGGACAAATTTGCAACGGCCCACAACCCTCCTCAAGAAAGGACGAGGGTTCCGGTATGAGCGCGAGCATCCCGGTGAGCTCATCCATCTCGATATCAAGAAGCTCGGCCGGATCGGCTCTTTGGGACGCCGCATCACCGGGCGATAATCCTGGCGCGGTCAACCGCCATCTCGGTATCGGCTGGGAGTTCGTCCACGTCTGCATCGACGATGCCTCGCGCGTCGCTTTCGTCCAGGTCATGCCCGACCAGCGCAAGGAGAGCGCTGTGCCTTACTCGAAGCTGCCATCGCTTATCACGCCAGCCTGGGCATCAAGGTGCTGCGCGTGATGACCGACAACGGCTCGTGCTATCGGCCAAAAAGCGTTCCGGGCAGCCTGCAAGTGTCTCGGCCTGCGCCAGATCTTCACCAGACCTTACACGCCCAAGACCAACGGCAAGGCTGAGCGCTTCATCCAGACGACCCTGCGCGAATGGGCTTACGCCCGAGCCTACAAAACTTCTCATGAACGCACCGCCGAACTGCCACGATGGCTTCACCGCTACAATTGGCACAGACCTCACGGCAGCTTAAAATCAAAACCACCTATCAGCCGCGGCGGCTTGATCAAGGACAACCTGTTGAGGCTCCACAACTAGATCACAGGTCCTACGACGTAGGAGGGCTGTCCGGCGATATATCGTGCCAACTGACTATGCAGGATCGGTATTTCGCACATGTTATCTCGTATGAGAAGGACCAAAGTCAGGCGGCGAGCAGCCCACCAAGTTAGAAGACTTGCGGTACGCGCAGGCGATGTTGCGAGAGATTCGGCAGCTAACCCAGGCAAACGGCGAGCAGTTTCTCACCTAACTGATCGACATGGCGTACCCGAAGTGAGCGATCGCGTTCGCCTCGGTTGGCCAGAGAGTTCAAGGTCGCTAGTTCCGAAGCCGCGCCTCACGTGACACACTTGCCGGTTCGCCCTGCGTCATGGCAGGGCAATCCAATGCTTGCTGCACAGGAAAAAGCGTTCGAATCGTCTAGCTCGTTCATCTGACGGAACGTTTCTTCTCGCTAAATTGAGCATTTAGGCCTGGGGATCCAAGAGCCGCACACCCTCGCCCTTATGACCAGCGGACAAGAATTCAACGCCAGCTTTTGTCAGGGCCGTCTCGATCGCCTGCAAAGTACTGATCCGGGAATCTACTTTGCCATTTTCCAGCCTGGCTAGCGCATTCAGCGACACAATTGCCTTGTCGGCGAGTTCCTGCTGCGACCAACCAAGCAAAGCCCGTGCGGCTCGAATCTGTCGTGGACTGACCATGAGTCCACAATCGGCAGGCCAGTGCTCTTCGCCACATATAGGGTTTTTTTATACCTTATAAGGTATATTAAATGGCGATTTCGGACCAGATAACTCGACATGAAGGCCAGGGCGTACCGCGACAAACTCACTAGTTCGGGGAGCGATCGATGGAGTATCGACAGGCATTATTGAAACCGCAACGCCCCAACCCCTTTCGGATGGGACCGAAGCCGAATGCGGAGAGTGACGCTCATCCCGCCGATCAGCACGTCGGTAGGCAGATCGCGACCGTCCGCCTCCAGTCGGATGTGTCGCAAGCCCAGCTTGCCCGATCCATAGGCATCAGTTTCCAACAGCTCCAGAAATACGAGAACGCGAAGAACCGCGTGAGCGCGTCAATGCTCTACGAAATTGCTACGTCGCTGGGCGTTCCTGTCAGCCGCTTTTTCGAGGGCTTGCCGGGCAACGACGTGACCGGCGGTGAAACTTGTCCTTTGCCGGTCGACGAGCGCATCGATTTTATTGCAAGCGCCGAAGGCCGGCGCCTGATTGAGGGGCTGATGCAGCTTCATCCGCGTGTGCGCAATCGCGTGTCGGGCTTGATCGCCGCTTTGGGCGAGGAGATGGCTTCCCTCGAATGAATGCGGACTGCGAGACGGCCGGCGGACCTGCGCCAGCCCAACGCAAGACTGCTTGACGACTTAATTGGATCTTGTCAGCCAAACTTGCGCGCCGCGGGTACAGCGATACGACCGGAATTTCCCGATATCGCGATCTCCGTGCCGAAGCTCCGCGAGCGACTGGCGAAGCCTTCAAGAATATCTCGCGCCACGTTTTCGGTGGCGCCGATCGGAACCAATCTTCTCGTTTTCGATTCGGCAGTCTGTTCGTCGCCACCGATCACGACGGGGAGAAGGTCTATGCCTTCCAGGCACCCGCTCGCACTATAGCGGCATGCAGCGACGATGCTCTGCCAGACTTCCGGTGGGTCCCATTCGTTCTCGTCGGGATGCACGTGGAAGAGGAAATTGCCGAGGCCGTAGAAGATCGGCGACCCTTGGTAGATCTCCATAGCCTGAAGCACCGGAGCGCCATGGCTGACGAAGAGGTCGGCGCCGGCATCGACGCACATCCGGGCAAAGGCCTGCACCCAGCACGGCACGTCCTGCCAACCAGGTTCCCAATGGTGGTGGTGCAGATAGGCGATGACGAAATCGCCCCGCGCCGCCGCCTGCCGGATAGCGGATAGATGGCTGCCCGCACTTTGCGGATCGACCTCGATCAGGCGACCAAAGTCGGCGGCTTGAGCGAACACGGTGCCGTAGAAATTGATCTCCTTGCCGCTCACCACCTCCGGCGGGTCCTCCGGTTGCGCATAGTTGGCCAGTTCGAAATGCGAGCTTTGCAACTGGCTTCCAAGCCGCGCCAGCCTTCGGAGATGTCCGTCCGGAACTCCGATTTTCCGAACCGTCTTCAGTCGGTTGACGCCGGGGCGGGCCGGCCGGGAAGCTGTGCCATTCTCGGCATACATGTTGGCCGGGCCAGGGCCCGCGTAGAACGCGAGCAACGAGACCTCACGGGAACCCAGTTGGCGACGGCCCGGTCTCGCCGCATCGGTCTCGTCCGTCCCAATGCCGGCATGCAAGAAGCCGCGCGCTGCCACTTCCTCTAGCGTCGAGAGGATGCCGTGAGGGCCGAGATCGAACGCGTGGTTGTTGGCAAGCGCAAGCGCGTTGAAGCCAATGTCCCGCAACGCATCCAGCACCTCGGCGGTGGAATAGCCGAAGTACTTTTCCTTGGTCGGCCAGCCACCGTGTTTGCCGAGGATGGTCGATTCGAAATTGGTGAAGACGACGTCACCCTGCTGCAGGAAGAGTTCAACCTGGCTGAAGCGCTCATTCTGAATGTGATGGATGTCGTGCGTGATCAGTGATTGACCGGTCACGACGGCGCAGAAGGGATATTGCATGGAGCTCGCCCTGGGATTGTAAGAGGCGACGCTGGCGGCTCAGCCAACGCCAAATCGATATCGAAGCTGGTTGTGTCAGCCTATTTCGGCTGGCCCGGCGAAATGTCGGTCTTGAACCATTTCAGGCTGAGTGCCTTGATCGTCCCATCCTTGGTGGCCGCATCGATGGCCGTGTTGAACTTGGCAAGCAACTCGGCGTCGTCCTTGCGCATGCCGGCGCCGACACCCGGCCCCCACAGGCCGCCGTTCAGCTCCGGCCCGAGAAACACCGCAATCGAACCGGCGGGCGTCTCCAGGAAGTCCCGCCACGTGAAATAGTCGGCGAGGCCGCCGTCGACCCGCCCTGCGCCGAGATCGAGTTTCAGATTGTCCAGGCTGTCATAGCTGCGGATCGTGACGACGTCGCCCAGGAGCGCCTTCACAACAGCCTCCGAGTTTGACGAGCGCAGGACTCCGATGGCTTTGCCGCTGAGGGTCGATCTGACGCGCTCGATAGCGGCCTTTTCCTTGTCCCCTATGGTCGAGAGGTTCACCTTCTGCTTGGTGTCACCAGCATCGAGTCCAAGTTCCTTGCGCACCACGAACTGGTTGAAGCCGGCAGCATAGGGAATTGAGAAGGCGATCTGCTGCTTGCGTTTCTCGGTGATCGCCATCCCGGACATGATCACATCGTACTTGCCAACGAGAAGCGCTGGAATGATCCCGTCCCAGTCCTGCGCGACGAAGCTGCATTTGAGCTTCATGCGGTTGCACAACTCGCGGCCGACATCGACATCGTAACCGTAGAGCTCGCCATTGGCGTCGGTGCCATCCCAGGGCGGCGACGCGCCTTCGGTGGCGATCGATATCGCTCGTTCGCCCGAGGCTTGGACCGGGGCTGACGACATCAAGGCCGCGAGGGAAATAGCAATAGACAAGGGTATGCGCATGAAGGCACCTCTTTCGTTGGAGTTGGTGGGGAAGTCGGCCCGCTAGGGCGGGGTCACGGGACGGGTGGCGTGATCTCTTGGTGGGGCAGGGCTGGCCGAAATCGCGCCCGCCGGCGCGGCGCTGGATTTCGGTCGGTCGAAAGCCGTCGCTCGAGGAATTGGGTGGCTTTCACGGCGATCGAGGTCAACGCCAGATAGATCGCGCCGGCGACGATGAAGATCTCGTAAGGCGCGAACGTTGCCGATACCATCTGCCTCGCCATGCCGGTTATCTCGAGCAGCGTTACAGTGCTTGCCAAGGACGAACCCTTGATCATGCCCACGACCTCGTTCCCGTAAGCGGGAAGGGAGATCCTGAAGGCGATCGGAAAGGTGACCAGGCGAGCGATCTGGAGGCGTTTCAGACCGAGCGCGGCAGCGGCCTCAATGAGGCCTTTCGGCACCGATTGCAGACCGCGGCACAGGATCTCGGTCGTGTGGGCTGCGCTGTTCAATGAAAACGTCAGCAGCGCGCACCAGAAAGGATCTCGCAGGATCATCCAGAAAACGCTCGCCCGAACCGCCTCGATCTGGCCCAGACCGTAATAGAGCAGGAAGAGCTGAACGAGCATGGGCGTGCCGCGGAAGACGTACGTATAGGCCAGAACCGCGAGCGATAGGCCGGGGCGTGCGAATGCGCGGATGAACGCCAGAGGCACCGAAAGAAGAAATCCCGCCATCAGCGACAGAACTGTCAGGGTCAAGGTGAGCCCAATGCCCGAAGGAAGGACCACAATTGCGTCAAGCATCAAGCCGAAGTTCACGGGACGCGCTCCTATCGACCAAATGCGGGGTAGCGCCGCTCAGCCAGCCGGATGGACAGCAGCGTGACAGTCGTCAGCGACAGATAGAGAGCCGATGCCGCGAGATAGAAGCTCAATGGCGCGCGCATGGATCCGGCGCCGACATAGGCAACGCGCATGATGTCGGTCAGGCCGACGATCGAAACCAGCGCGGTATCCTTGAACAGCGAAATCCAGAGATTGCCATAGGCAGGCAATGCCAGCCGCAGCATCTGCGGACCGATGATGAACATCCAACGCTGCCAGGCATTCAGCCCAAGCGACTTCGCCGCTTCGGTTTGACCGGCTGGCACAGCCGCAATCGCACCGCGAAACACTTCGGTCGCGTAACCGCTGAATACGACCGACAGCGCGATGACTCCGGCCGTGAAAGCGTTGACCTCCACATACCTGCCGGCGACCTTGCTGGCCAAAGTGGTTCCGCCGAAGTAGATGAGCAGGATAATGAGAAGTTCTGGAACGCCACGGACCACCGTCGTGTAAGCCGTCACGACACTCATGAATCGGGGCGCGGCCCCGCCCTTCGAAATCGCCAGAAAGAGCCCAAACGCAGTACCGAGCGAGCCGGCCACAAGAGCAAGGCCCACAGTGACCATGAATGCGACAACAAACTGGCTAGCAAAACCGCTCATGGCCCGCTTTCCTCACCGCACAATTCGGCAACGCATGTCGATCCTTGCCGCTTGGACTCAGATGGCTTACCTAAGGTTGTGAATTGTTCGAGTAATAATTTGCAGTTAATTTGCGAATTGTTCTTATATTATCGTCAAGAGAACCGTTATCAATCTATAATTTTGACAACTTTCTCTATAATCTAGCGTTATATACTTTTGACGATCCTCGTCGGATGCCGTGAATGGTTGGACGCGGCGCATGTACCATAGTGACTCGCCCTGCCCACGACGCGGTGTCCATGGTGCATTTCGAGGGGCAGGGGCGGCGCGGCCTGGGTTCAAAGCCCCAAATCCGAAATTAGCGGCAGCTACTTTTCTGACGGCTGTGCGCAAAACAGCGTGACCGGATCGCTCTCCAGCGCGCTTGCGATCCTCTCGGCGACGTCGAGGCTGGGGTTTCTTTGCCCTCGCTCGATGCCACCCATGTAGCTGTAGGCGAGGCCGGCTTCGGCAGCGAGAGATTCCAGGGTCATTCCGCGCTTGAGGCGGACCCTGCGAACGTTCGCTCCAAAAATCTCCGCCAGTCGCATGCGCGCATAGCGATAAGCAAACGTTCAGCTTTACCAGTCACTATAATGACTATACGATGCTGGAGTCTATATTGCCCACAACGGCCGATCTCGGGGTTCTGCATATGGCGCAGTCCTCAGCGTCATCTGCCAAGTCAGTCACCTGATGACCCAGAGCGTTTCGGCAAAAGGATCGCACGGAATGGAGTTGCTGCAGGGCGGCCTGAAACTCCGACAGCTGCAGGTTTTCCGTGAGGTGCTGCGGACCGGCTCGACCAGGCGCGCGGCGACCGCGGTCGGAATAAGCCAACCCGCTGTCAGTCAGTATGTAAAACAGCTCGAGGCCGTGCTTGGCTTCGCGCTTTTCAAAAGATCGGCCAACCGCATCCTTCCCCTCCAGGAAGCCTGGGAGCTCCTGCGGAACGTGGAACTGGCCCTGACGTCGCTCGATCGGCTTGAGGGGTCGATCTTCGCGATGAAGAACGACGACAAGCAACGCATATCGATTGCCGCGCCCGCTGTCTTCGGTTTCGTGACCCTGCCCAGGGTCGTAGCGATCATCCGTTCCAAGATCGCCTCAAGCGTCCGATCGATTTCGGGAAGCCACGACCAGATCGGCGAGCACATCCTGTCCGGCCGCGCGGATCTCGGAATCTCAAGGCTGCCTTTGGATTCTCGCCTGTTTGAGTGGGCGCCGCTGGGATCAGCGCGCAACGTATGTATTTTCCATCCAAAACACCGTTTCTCAAAACACACATGCATTCAGGCGCAGGATCTTGCGGGAGAAACGATCGTCGATATCGACCCTCAATTCGCTTCGCATCAAATGAACTTCAATGCCCTGCGATTTGCCGGCATCGAGCCGGACATAGTCGTCGAATACGATTCGAACGGCCACGAGGCGGGATTCGTATCGGCGGGCCTCGGCGTTTCGATCACCAATGAAATCGTCGCGCGTGAATACAAGGCCTTCGAGTTGGAGGCCAAGCCGGTGGAGCCCTCCGCGCTCTATCACTACGTCGCGGTTTGGCAGAAGGGCAGGACGTTTTCGAACGCCCTAAATGTTTCGCTGGAGGCTATACTATCTGCATTCACCCCTGACGGAGTTCCGAAAGACGGACATGCTGATTGTGGGCCGCCCGCTAGCCGCAGGCGGTTTGCTGCCCAGTGATCGACGCGGGCCGCGGGGAGCACTATTGTTGGGATGTGCACGAAGCCCGCGCCGGTTGGCATCAGCGCTCGGCCTTCTCAGGGTGGCAGGCTTTGCCGGAACTATCTTCCGAGATCGGTCGTTGAGAGTCGACGTAAAGGGAGGAAGCCGATGCCCGACACAAACGACGAATCAACGCCGAGCATAAACCAGCGCGAAGCTCAAAAGGCGCTAGAGAAGCAAGTTGCGCAGCTGAAGCACGAGATCAACAAGATCAATCGGACGCTGGCCGAGCGAGCCCAAGAGGTTGGAGAGGAAGCAGCAGGCTGGTATGAAAGCGCTGCCGATAACGCCGGCCGGACTGCTGCGCTCCGGACGGTTTCGGGAGCCGTCCAACAGAATCCTGGAACGGTTTCAACGGCCTTCTTTCTTGGCGCCGCGATGGGATTGCTGCTGGGCCTCACCCTCAGTGATGCTAGTGGATCTGGCCGGGATCGCTGGTTCTATAAGCGACCTAACAGTTAAACGCCCGGCATCTTCGGTGGCCGGGCTTTCTGTATCAACGAAATGGCACAGCTCCGAGCCGCGCCCTTTCGCTCGGGAATGGAATGCCTTTATGCTCACAACGCCATCTTCGATGACCCGCACGTAATGCCTGCTTTTGAATTTTCCCCGATAATTTCGACCGAGGTCTTCCACGATTGCTTGTCCATTTTGCAAATCGGCTCAGGAGGCGTCTGCGATGTGGTCTGCGGTACTTTCCTGCGCGAATTGATGGCGCGACATCGGCCCATGCTACTATAGAAAGTATAGAAAGTTCTCACTTTCGCCACGGGGGCATGACGTTTTGACGGGTTGCCAAAGCTTATTGGAAAGCCGTCAGTCCCAATCCTGGTCGGGCGTGGCGGGACGGCGATTCCAACTTCTGACTGCATTCAATTTGTCGATGCAGACTGATCCAGACGCCCCGCAGTTTTCACATCTCATCACGACGCGAGCCTCAGCCGTCACGTACGGTATCACCTCCGAAAACGAGCAAAACGGGCAAGGATCCGGGTTATCGCGAAGCACGCTTTTTGCCATTGCCCTTTGCCGCGGTTTTCCGGCCGAGCCCGCTCGACTTGGCCGAGGCCGATCGCTGGACCGCGCCACCATAGGATAGTCCGGCTTTAGGCCCCACTTCTCGCGGTACTCGTCCGGTGTCAAGCGGTAGTGCACGCCGATGTGGCGCTTCAGCGATTTGAACTTTTTCAAATGGCCAGAACTATGGCAGCGAGGTGGAAGCGTTGTCCCTGGTTGTACGCACGGCCGGCGGCCCGGCGCGGGTGGGGTAGGCCAGAGCCAGGCCCAATGACATGCGGTCTAGGAACCATGATTCCTTGGTGCAAAAAGGCCAAAACTGCGATGATGATCACCGTTGCAATGAGGACCGTGTTACGAGACATTGGCGCGGAACATAGTCCTAATTCGGAGCAAGGAGAAAGGCTGGCCAGAACCTGCAAAGGAACATTCCGCCCGTTCCCCGGTTTGTAAGGCGCCAGGTTGGCACCTGGTCATTTCAAGACCCTCCACCTCACCCGCTGGCTCCGGCCAGCGGGTTTTTCATTATAAGCCGAGAGAAGGACGAGGGGGCGTTCGACGGTCGCCGGAGGACGAGAGGCCATGAAGTCAGCAAACTGTGTTGCGCGAGGCCCTGGTCTATCTATGTCATGATTCAGGGCAGTCGAATTCGCAAATCCGGCGTTTTCAACAGGCGCTATCGTTGGAGGCGACTGACAAACGGCCATTTAAACACATATTTGTAGACCGCCCGGGCTTGCTCATCGGTCACGCGGACCCAGAACTTCTCCTCTCGCCGGCCTTTGACTTCCTTGCCAGTTGCGTTCGTGGCTGCCTCCCAGGGGGTGTCGGCATTGGCAACGTGCCGGCTCACAGCCATCTCACCAGCCATTTCCTCAACCCTGTAGGTTTTCATGACCTGGAACTCCCTCGCACTCCAACAGCAGTCGCGCGCGTTTGTTCCCGCCGTGAGCCTTAAGCCCCCGCCATTGGGCACTCAGTCCAATTTGAGGAATGTGCCTATATGTCGTGCAGGCGGGAACTCCTTGGCCCGCAAAGGCCGGTGCGGCGGAACCCCACGAATCGAAGATACCTTGGGCAAGAAGCTGCAATTTCCCGGCCGCTTGGTCGCCACAATGATGAAGTGCTGCGCAAATCGCGAAGGGACTCCGAGGGCTTTGCAGAACTTCTCAGCGGGCTCAATCAATATCTCGCAAAGGCTCGGGGCGAATCGACCCGGCCTGGGCAGAAAGCCATATGCGATGACGTTCTCAACCACGAAACCAGCATCAGCAAGCAACTCTTCCATCCGATCCACACTTAAAGTGTTGTGGCTCGTCTGTCGGAGTACCCTGTTCACGAGCCTGGAGGCGAGGCCAGCCGGTGAGCTGGCATTGACGTGAATGTTGCAAATGATCCGGCCGCGGTCGGCAAGATGATTGCGTATTGTTAGCAACGCTTCGCGTCTTAGTTTATCTTCCGCATTCAGAAAGAAGCGAAATGCTGTCGCTACGTCAAACGTGTCTCGCAAAGAGTTTTTAGTTATGTCTTGAAGGAGAAGCTTGGCGTTTCGGATCGGAATTGCGCAGGCGATCATCGAGTCAGATACATCGACGCCGACGACCTTCCCAAAGAATCCAGCGGCCACGTTCGTAATCCGGCCAGTGCCGCAAGCAAAGTCGAGGCATGTGCGGTCCGGGCCGCCGACAGACCTGAAGAGCTCCTCGACGATTGGCCTTTCGACTTTCTCCCATAGCGCGGCGTAGTAGCCGGATTGATAGGTCTGATTGTACCTGGCGCCATAGCCCCGCGCAGCATGGCTCGACCGATAGTCCGATATGGGCATGACGCCAACCCGTGAGCTCAGCTCTATCGCAGTTTTGATACTCGGTCTCGATGCCCCTACCGTGGGAGCGGCTCGACAAGCGGCTCAGGAAGGCCTGCCGGGCCAACCGGTGTAGCTGGAACTAGAAGCCGCGCACCGGCTGCCTAATTTGTAGCCTTATTAACGCTCGCCCGCCATGCAAACGAAGGATGCGATCCTTACCAATTCGTAAGGTTCTCACCGCCCGATGACGTGGGTGACAGCGAGCCTTGCTCCTAAACCTGCAGGATCACGACTCGATCTCGCTCGCCCTCGCCATCTGCAGCTTCGCCTTCATTTGGCGATCCTCTTGGGTGCGCTGCCATGACCCTGCCTCGCCGTCGCGAGGCCGGAATCACATTCCGAGCGTCTGAGTTCTTACCGCAGGTCGAACAGCTTCAGCAAAAAGCTCCGCCGCCGCTTCGACCTTGTCGGCCGCGACGTCGACTTTCTCGAAGCGCTTCATCATTCGATCATGGAGCATCGACAATCGCGCGGCGTGGTAAAGCACGCTGCGCTTGTGACCGTCCGAGTTCAACGGTTCAAACAGCATAGTCATGGCGGTAACCTTCAATATGTGGGCAGGATCTTCACAAGGCGCCGTCTTGCCTCTTTCGCGCGCCTCTCGCCGGCCCGGATGCGGCAGCAAAGAGCGAGGCTGATTGCGAGCCCGCAGCTCTCATCGAGCATCGATTTCGCCTGGTTGAGAGAGAGTTCTGCTCGCCTCACCCGTTGCCTTGCGACTGCCTGTTCCAACGCGATCAGTTCAACCATCTTAGTGGCATCCTGTTCGGTCTGCCGTCCCTTCCAATAATCAACCGTCGGTCAGCCAGTTCGTTCCGCGGATGCGACAAACCCTGGCGGCCGTCCCAGGGGAGAGGCAACTCTTTGGCCACGATCAGGGCGCTATTTCGTGAAGAATTGTCATGGGACTTCTGGGTGAACGTTCTCTTCGCGCGGAAGCGAGTTGCCCAGTAGCGGTCAACGGACTTTGCGAAGGTAAGAGCAGCTGGCTGGCGGCACCGACCGAGGCAGTTTGAACTTCTGGTATCCTTCGTTGCGATGCCGGAAAGCTGCCGCTTGCGCACTGACACACGTCTACGAATGGGTGGCTATGATCGAACGAAGGCCCGGCCGGCGGTATCGAGGCCGTGGCCAAGGGCGAACTGGCGGCGACCTTCACTTACCCGACCGGCGCCACGGGAAGCGATCGAGATGACGAAGATGATCGTGTTCGTGCTCCTCGGCGGAGCCGACGGTGACAGGAACTCCACGAAGACGCCGTGCAGATAATGGGGAATTGGGGCGGACGCAGCCTCACGGGTTAGTTTGAGCTACTCATCTCCTTGGCCGTCGCGCCGGTCGCCGCATATTGGCAGCAAGCCGGTTCGCTCACCTAAGCAGCCACCAGCCGATGGCGGCACACAGCAAAAACAAAAGCGCGGCACACGCGATCAACATACCTCTTCGCGCTTGCCGCCTTGGCGGCTCAGCGGGCACAAGATTGAACGGCTGGGCATGCTCTGTGGCGATTTTCAGCAGAGCTGCAGCCGTCTCGCGCGGCGTCCACCCCTGCGCTTCTGACGCAGTCACTAGCGCTGCGAATGCAGCTTCTAAGGCGACTTCACAGTTGATGTCCCGATCTGGGCTGCCCTTCGGCAATATGGGCGGTGCAACGGTTTGGGACATGCACACAAAGCGGCTCGCGGATGAAAGGTTCCCGCTTTCGAGCTCTTTGCCATCGAAGGCCGGAACGTCCCATCACTATCAGTAGCAGGTCAGGCAGTCGCTGACCGGTCCGAGCCGATCGCTATCTTGTGGCGCCGGCGTCATAGCCGCTGCCACTCATTGACCGCACCCGAAGCTCAGCTTGACCAATTACAGGGCCGACGACATTGTGAACCGCGCAATTCGAAGCCAGGTGGTCGTGTGGCAATGGATTTTCGCGACGCCATCGATAGATCGCTGGCCTGGGCCGGTGGATGGTTCGACTATGCCGCCACGCCATGGTTTGTCTATCAAGCCGCCATTATCGCCTCGCTCTTCCTGGGGGCAAAGCTCGCGGCGCTGCGGGTCGAGCCGCTCATGGAAAACCAGGCGCGCCAGATCAAGGGCCAACCCGGATTGTTGAGGATCGTCATCGCGCTGTTGCGGCGCACCGACTGGATCCTGTTCACGATGTTTCTGTTTGCCGCGCTCAACCTCCTGCGTGCCATCACATCGCCGAGCCGCACCCATCTCCTCCTCGTCGCGCTTTTGCTCTCGCTCGCTTGGCTGTTTGCAGCTGTGCTGTCGCGCATCATCCGCAACCGCCTTGTTGCACGCACGCTCGGCTGGTTGGCCTGGATCTACGCGGCCCTTGTCATTCTGGGCATCGGTGACGAGGCAGCCGCTTTCCTCGACAGCCTCGCCATTCCTCTGGGGACGGTTCGCCTTTCGGCGCTCATGGTGCTGAAGGCGGCGCTGCTCTTGATCGCCGCAGTTTGGCTTGCGGTGGTCGCCGGCAATTACATCGATGAGCGGGTTCGCATCTCCGAGGAGCTGACGCCGTCGATCCGCGTCCTGGTCGGCAAGGTCGCAAAGATCGGCCTGGTGCTGGTGGCCGGCGCCGTGGCACTTTCCGCCGTCGGCCTCGATCTGACGGCGCTGACGGTGTTTTCCGGCGCCGTCGGCGTTGGTCTCGCTTTTGGGCTGCAGAAAGTCGTGTCGAACTTCGTCTCCGGCGTGATCATCCTGCTCGACAAGTCGATCAAGCCCGGCGACACCATTTCGCTCGAAGGCACGTTCGGCTGGATACGCGAATTGCGGGCGCGCTTCGTCTCGGTGGTTACGCGCGACGGCCGCGAATTTCTGATCCCCAACGAGGACTTCATCACCCAGAGGGTCATCAATTGGTCGTTCAGCGACAACCTCGTGCGCCTCGACGTGAATTTCGGCGTCTCTTATGACGCCGACCCGCACAAGGTCAGCGAGTTGGCGATAGAGGCTGCAATCAATGTCGGCCGGGTCGAGGCCGATCGGCGCCCGGTGTGCTGGCTCACCGGCTTCGGCGACTCCTCGCTGAACTTCGTTCTGCGCTTCTGGATCCGCGACCCTCAGCAAGGCCTGACCAACGTGCGCGGCAAGGTACTGCTGGCGCTGTGGGACACATTCAAGGCAAACGGCATAAGCATCCCCTATCCGCATCGCGAGATCATCATGAGGGGAAATGTCGGTGGATCGGGCGAGCGCTGGGCTCGGGCGGACCAAGAACTTCCCGACACAAAGAAAGCCATCTGAGACGGCGGTCTCTAGGTGAAGGATTGGTTGTTGCCGGCTAAGGTCCTAATTTAGCCAAGCCTGAAGGCGGAGGTTGTGTGCGTCAAGTTCTGCAAAAAGGTGCGGCCTAGCGCGCATCGAGGATGAGGTAGGGGAAGGGCTCGTGAAGCGGGCGCTCGGCAAACGCCTTCAGGCTCTCGTCCAGGCGTTTGTTGATGGCCGAGATCGACGAGGCCGAGAAGGCATGGCCACAAAGCTCTTCGGTGATCGCCCTGACCTTGCGGGTCGACACCCCTTGCACATACATCTCCGCAAGCGTGGCCACCAAGGCCCGCTCGGAGCGCTGGTAGCGCTCGAACAGTTCGGTGGAAAAGCGGCCGGCCCGGTCCTGCGGCACCCGCAGCTCAAGCTTGCCGACCCGCGTGACAAGCGTGCGGCCGTAATAGCCCGAGCGATAGCCCAGCCGCTCCGGCGTGCGCTCGCCCTTCGAAGCGCCCAGCGCCTCGTCCATCTGCGCCTCGAGCACCTCCTGCATCACCGCACGGATCACGTCGTGCAGCCCAGCCGGGTCCGAAAGCAAAATGTCTTTGACGGCAGCGCTGGCGGTCTTACTTTCAGTCTTGGTCATGGTGGCGTTCCTTCCAGGGAATCGGTGACGTTGAGCATCACCAGCCTGCCATGACCGCCCCCCTCTCAGCGAATTTGCAGAACTCTCAGCACACTACCAAGGCGGCTTGAGCCCAGGGTCGAAATGCTCCAGCCGGCGGTGTACACCCAGGATGCTCCGCCCACTGACCTGAAAGCTGACCGGTAGCTTGCGCCTCCTTGGTCCGCGGATCGGCAACGCGCCTCTATGTCGCTCATTCCGGCCGACTTGACCGCCCACTAACAGCGGACATTGTGGGCTGCCGGCGCTAAGGTCGCGGCTGCGCCAGAAGCGTGTCGTCGATGCTCAGAAATATCGGCTTCTTCGAAATGGCCTTCAGCCATGTGTTCGACGGTCCGCTCCTGTAGCGGCTGTCGGCTCGCTTCGAGATGATGCCCTCAAGCCCCATCTTCTCGATGGCGCTCAAGATCGCCAGTGCACTTCCCTCGAAATGCTCGCTGTATCGGATCTTGCCGAGGCCTGGCTCAACCAGCTGCCATAGCGCCTGCTTGCGCCGCAGAAGGGGTAAGGAGGCTAGATTACGACCGTCGAGATGGAGGATGTCGAACGCGACGAACACCAGCTGGCTCGGCTCGTTCCAGATCGCGGCCTCCAGCACAGGGCAATCGGGAGCCCCCTTCTCGCCCGGTACAATAACCTCACCGTCGAGAATGGCAGCCCGGCATGGCAGCTCGGCGGCCAAGGCGATGGGCCAGTATTTCGTGGTCCAGTCACGGCCGTTCTTGCTGTAGAGACGCACGCCGTCTTTATCGACAATGATTTGCGTACGGTAACCGTCGAGATTGACCTCGTGAACCCATCCCTCATCTCCGGGCGGCTGCTCGACCAGAGTCGGGATCTGCGGCGGAATGAACTCCAGCCGGTCGCCGTTGACCTTGGCACACTTACTCAATGACGCCACCTTTGACCGCGTAGCGGCGGCTGGTCGGCACAGGCAGCCTGACGTTCCCCCAACTGGAAGGTCTGCCGCCTGTGCCGAGCCCCCGCTCAGCCACTGTGGCCGAGCCCCCGCAAAGCCATCCTGAACATCTATCTACGAACGAAGCTGGGCTGTCGTTACCTTCGCATCCTAATACTTATCCTGGCGTACATATCTCTCGGTGCGGTGCGCTTGCACCGTCCCCGACCGGCCTGTGCCACCCAGGATGGTCGCCAGCCCAAGCAGACCTTGGGTCGTTTCGGGCGACCTGGTCAGTCCATCAAAAGGACCACAGCAGGATGCAGCTTCTTCAAATTCGGCAACGATTTCGATTGCCAGGGTATGTCGGGCGTCCCACGCACGACGAGTCGAACATCGGGATGTTTGCGCACCTCAATGGTAAATTTCGCCAGGAGGTTGATGCCGGAAGAGTTGAGAAAGTGAAGGTCCTTCAAATTGAGCGTAATGGAAGAAGGATTCGAGGCAAGAACACTGGTCGCCAGAGCCGTGATGGGCGCACCGGCCTCCGAACTTGCAAGCCGCATTGCACCGTCGAAAAAAATTTCGCTTCCTTCAATCCACACGCGGTAGTCGTCTGTCTTGATTTCCATGGCGTGGCTTCGTTTCATCTAGTTGCGAGTTTGCGAGATCGCGATGGAGGCATACGTCTCAAGGCAAATCCGATCGCTTTCGTCGGCGGCGCTGAATATCCAGGCCAGGCGTGCGCCATAATCGCTCATCAATGTCAGCAATCCGAGTCTGGAACCTGCCATGTCGGGGCTGGCAGCATTCGCTTCAATTCGCTGTATCAGCAGGTCTCTGGGGTCGCCAGCCGTAATGTCGGCCAGGAGACTTTGGAACCGAGAGGCGTTTTCACCGTCGACGTCATTCGAAACCTTGAGCTTGAAGCACTCCGAATCCATCGACGCCTCGATCACGATCTCACCCGGTGCGCGAAACTTGACGGCGTTCTCGATAAGCTCGTTGACCAGATATCCGATGCTGTGCCGCACTTCGATGTAGTCATTGCGGGACGACCGGAAGCGCAACGCGAAAAGATCGGCGATGAAGTCCGAGGTCGTGGCACAATGACGCCAACTCAAGTCGAGAGGTCCGTCGAACAGCCGCACGCGACTGACGCTCTCCTTCATCCCGATTGCAATGTCAGGGGTCCCGAACAGCGTTGACATTGCTATGTGTGCCTTATGATCACGAGGGTGATGTCGTCATGGATCTTCTGGACTCCGATATGGGCCATCAGATCCTCGATGATCCCGGTCTTGATGTCCTCGGCACTGCCGCCTTGACGTTTTCTTGCGCTCTGGCAGAGGCGCTCGAACCCGAACAGCCTTTTGTCCTGATCCTCCGCCTCGGTCACACCGTCGGTGTGCAGCACGATCACGTCGCCACTCTCGAACAGGATGTCACGCGTGTCGATGAACTTCGAGATGTCATTCTCCAGTCCAACCGGCATACCCAGGTCAATCGTATCGATGCGTTCGACTTCCCCGTCCGCACGCACGACGAGAATGTCCTCATGCTGGCCGGATAGCGTTACCCGCTCATCCTCGAAGTCAAGAAAGGCCAGCGAGAGATGCTTGCCGGTGTTCGTCCGCTCGATGTTCTTGTAGATTGCTTTGTTCAGCCGGTCCAGAAACTGGTGCGGATCCGCTTCGTCCGTCTCCTGCAGCGCGCGTGCAACGGATTGGACCATCAGCATCAGCACGCCGCTCTCGAGACCATGACCGGTCACGTCGCCTATGCCGATCTTGATCCGTGATCCGTTCCGCAGCACGTCGTAATAGTCACCGCCGACCTCGTCGGCCGGCCGCATGTAGGCTGCGATCTCCAGCCCCGGAATCGCTTCGAGTTCGAATGGTTTCGGCAGGACCATCAACTGGATCTGCCTGGCAACCGCAAGTTCGGCGCCCAGGCGGACGTTCTCGTCCTGCAGCTTTTCGTTGAGAGCGGAAATCTCCTGATTGGCGTCGCCGAGTTCCCTGGTTCGTTCGTCGACGAGTTGCTCGAGGTTTTCGGTGTGGAAGCTGATCTGCTCGGCCATGCGGTTGAAAGCGATGCCAGCGGCTCCAACCTCGTCGCGCGTCGGAATGCTGACGCGGACTGAATAGTCCTTGGACTGGAGCCGCTGCGCGGCGCTGGCAAGCGCCCTGAGGCCCGCGGTGATCCGCTTCGAAATTCCGAGCACGGCCGCAAAAACAATGAGAAGCGAAACGATGATCGCACCGATCTGAAAGAGCAGGATACGATTGGTTGCGCGTGAAATACTCCGCTGCGCGGCGAACAGGGACGCATAGATCTCCCGCTCGGGAACGACGATCCCGACCGACATCGTTTCGGACTTGATCGGCCCCGAACTCCACAGATTGGTCGGCTTCAGTCGCTTGAGGACAACGATGTAGGGTACGCGTTCGCCCTTGTTGTCGAGCATGATATGCTGAATGACACCGTCATTGTTCTGGCCGAGGGGCAGCGACGCGATAGCCGGCTGCGTACTTCCCCGCAAGGACCGCTCCAGGCCGGTGACGCCCTGCGTGCCCGCGTCGCTTGATGAAGTCAGGCCGATGATCGCCTGGCCCGACGGATTGATCGCCACCACATTGCCAGTCGACATGGTGAGGAAGCCGAACCCGGTTTCTGCGATCTTCACCCTTTCGACGACTTCCGCGAGCTGATCGAGAGTGATGTCTGCCCCGGCCGTACCGGCGATACCGGTGCGATCGCGCGTCCACAGCGGGTGGAAAAAGCTGACGATCAGCTTTCCCGTGATTGCATCGGTGTAAGGCGCTGTCTGGGTGATATCGTCAGCGACCGGACGCGAAGCTGGATCCCTGGCCCATTGCTGCCATGAACCATAGATCCCCGGAAAGAAGAACTCCCAGAACTCCGCCTTGTTGTGGCCCGGATAGAGCTTGTCGAAGGTCTGTGCCTGGTTCGTATACGGCACCGTCCTGAAGATCGGCCGTTCTTTTGGACCAATATAGTACATTTGCAGTTTGGACGACCCGCTGGCCATGAGAGTCGGCGCGACGAGATCGATCACGGTACTGTCTTCTATCTCCTTCTGAACGCCCGGCAGCGGTGTGTGGTCGGCGCCCAGTAGGTAGCCCCAGACACTGACCACGGAAGGCGCGCCCGGCAGGTTCTGCGCCCAATCGCCCTGCGCGTCGTAGACGACCTTCACGGAGCCGGGCGCTTCATGCGAAAGCGTCGCTCCGACCTCTTGCTGCCTCGTCGGATCGTTGATCTGGGCCTGCAGCACGCCGGCCAGCGCCTTGACGTCGCCGTGAACCCGATCGAGCAGCAGATCGACGCTCAACGCCGTCGATTCGGCATAGGAACGAATGTATTCCTGGTTTGCGGTCGTCAGGCCCTCACCGACTTCCGATGTGGCGTCGCGCGACAGCTTCTGAACGTTCCAAAGCGCCAGGCCACCGCTCAGCAGGAGGTCGAACAGGACGGCGCCGCCAACGACCAGTACGAACTTCGCTCGAAAGGAGCGCAGGCCAAAGCGCGGTGTGGGCCCATTGTCGGCTTTCATTGCGGCCGTCGCCCCGATGCGGCCCAGATCGGCCAACCCGCATAGCCCTTGGGGTGGAGCGCAGCGAAAATGTGGTCCTCGAAGCCCTGCCGGAACCGTGCGACGAACTCCGGTCCATCGCCGCGTCTGGTCGCCATCTCGCCCGCATAGACATTCGCCCAGGCCGCAATGACATCGGCGAAATCCTGCGGATCGCCGTCCAGGTTAGTGACCATGAAGGTCTCTACACGGATATCTTCGAATCCGGCTTCCATCAGGTATCGCCGGCTCTTGGGCCCAAGCTCGACGTCCATCTCGAAATGCCCGAACAGCTTCGCCACCTCGTTGTAAGTCCAACGGATGCTTTCGGCGCGCGGCTCGCCAAGGCAATGCGAATTCTTCTCGTTGGTGATGTAGACCCGCCCGCCCGGCTTGCATATGCGGTAGAGTTCCTTGAGGATGAGTTCAGGCCGATTGAAGATCTGAAGGGAATGCCGGCAGGTCACCAGGTCGAACTGCGCCTCGTCGAGCAGCATCTCCGACGCATCGCCATAGGTATATTCGATGCCCCGTATATCGAACTCCCGCATCACCTGTCGAGCATAGTTCAGGCTCGATATGGAGTGGTCGAGGGCGACAATCCGCGATGGCTGGAACTCCTTCTGCACGAGCACGGCGAAATCGCCGATCCCGCAACAGATGTCGGCCATGACGATCCCCTGCCTCATGCCGTGTCGCGGCAAGATTGCGCGCTCGTGGCGCCAGGTCATCTTCGTCTGTGAACGCAGGATCGGTACGAACCCGCCTTCCTCGAGGAAGCCCTGTCCCGGATAGAATTCGCTGTCATACTCCTCGACCGTGATGTTCGGCTCGATCCCGCTCAAACGACCGAATTTACGCGAGGTCCATCCGACGACGCTTGACGTGATGACGACGAATTTGAGATCGGGCCGAGCGCGGCAAGCGTCGATGATGATCCTCGAAAAAGCGTGAAACGCGGCGTTGTTCATCTGCGTCAGTCGTCTGACATTGACGTAGAGAACGCCGCGCACGCGGCCGATCGCATCGCGGAGCAATGCTATGCTGGGCCCAAGCTCATCGATCGCCTGAGGCCGGACCACCCCGGATATGGAGAACTCCTGGTTGTTGGCGTCGTATTGCGCCTTGAAGCGTGGGAGGGGGTCGTAAAGGTTCAATGTTGCAGGCCCTCAAGCGGAAGATCCACGACAAGCTTGATTGCATCACCATCGGCTTCCTCGACCCTGAGTGTGGCGTTGTAGTCGACAGCCAGTTCCAGGAGCACGACCTCCCGGCTGGGCGAGAGATCGCCAGACACCGAATTGAGGTATCGCTCCCTGGCCTCTGTTCCTGCGACGTGTGACACGGCTTCTTCGTAGAATTGGCGCTCCTCTGGCACGCATGGGAATGTCAGCTCGATCCTGTCCGTCGCGCCGTGGCGGGACACCCTGCATGCCAGTTCACCACCGGCTTGGCGCGTACGAAAGGCGACTTCCAGCAATTCATTGAGGGCAGAGGAAAAGAGAGTTGAATGCCGGACCGAGTCTGATCTGTTTTGACTGATCATCCGGGCCAGGTAAGTCGAGACATAATCGCAGTGTCTCCAGGCCGACACGAAAGCTTTGATTTCCATGTCGATCTGGATCATTGGCGCAAAAGTCGGCTCGCCAGCCAGCTCATGATGAACAGGTCCCATCGGCATCCTCCCTTGTTCCATCAGTTGAGCCCTGGTGGGGCGATGGCCTCCGCGACGAAAGGTTTCACCGCGCGCGGTGATGTATCACTCTTGCACCGACTCGAAGAATTGCGCGGTATCTGCCTCGATCGTTTCTACAAATCTCCGCCTCACCGTTAACAAAGGGTGCAATGTGCAGAGCAATTCCAGGAAAAGTGGGTAGCGTTTTCCGTCCGAAATTGCGTAAAAACAAATACTTAGAGCGGGTCGGCGGCTCTATCAAGCTGAACCGCTCTAAACTGCCCGATTTGATTCCTCCATCGCTCGCACGACCCTCAGCGGGGACCGTCTGATGAGATTGCTGGTTGCCTCGGCTCCGAGCGGGCGCCCCAGGAAATTGCCTTGCAGGCAATCACAATTCTCCTTGATCAGCCACCGCGCCTGTGCCGACGTCTCGACCCCCTCGGCGGTGACGCTTATTCCCAGGCCGTGGGCCAGATTTATGATCGATCGCACGATGGTCTGGCTTTTGAGGTCGGTCTCCAAGTCCGCAATGAAGTACTGATCTATTTTCAACGTGTCGAAGGGAAAGTTCTTAAGGTAGCTCAACGATGAGTAGTACGTTCCAAAATCGTCGAGTGATATTCGTATTCCCAAGACGTTCAAAGTGTTTAACGTGTCGATATTGTCGATCGTCTTCTCGAGGAGAACCGTCTCGGTTATCTCGAGTTCAAGTCGGTCGGCCCGGATTCCAACGGCGTCGATGACCTGGGCGACGGTGTCCGTCAGCGAACCGCTAAGGAACTGAGCCGGCGACAGGTTTACTGCGACCGTCAGCGAGGAGGGCCAGGTCAGTGCCTGGCGACAGGCTTCCTCGAGCACCCACCGTCCAATCTCGTCCATCAGACCGTCCGCCTCGGCGATCGGTATGAATACGCCGGGTGGAATGATTCCGATCTCGGGGTGCCGCCACCGCAGTAGCGCTTCGAAACCGATCACCGACGCGGAAGACCGAACGAGCGGCTGATACTCCAGATAAAGCTCGCCCCGCTCCAGCGCGGTTCGAAGGTTGCGCCTCAGATTCTCGCGTTGCTGGAGCAAGAGCAGCATCGAACGGTTGAACGTTCGAGCGCAACCGCGTCCATCCGTCTTGGCTGCATAAAGAGCAATGTCCGCGGCTTTCATCAACTGCTCGCCATCGGTCCCGTGCTCCGGCCCGAAAGCAATTCCGATACTCGATCCGACGAAGACGGGAATGCCGTTGATGACGAACGGCTCCTTGAACGCGTCGACCAGCGATCCTGCGAGGCGCTCGGCTTCCGCAGGCTGATCCTTTCCCAATTGGATGACGGCGAACTCATCGCCGGCATACCGGTATGCGGATTCGCCGTCCTGCAGCGCGTCGCGGATTCGACCCGCCGCGAGCTGAAGAAGCGTGTCGCCCGCTCCATGACCGAGCGTATCGTTGACCGCTTTGAAATCGTCGAGGTCGATTTGCAGCAGGGCGGCTTGCGGCTTTTCTCCGCTGATGGCCGCCAGCGTCTGCTGCAGCCGCTCGCCGAATCGTCGCCGGTTCTGCAGTCCGGTCAGCACGTCGTGCGTCGCCTGATGGAGCAGAACTACATGCTCCTGCTCCTCCGCCGCGCTCCGCTCGCCGCGACCCTTTGACTCGATGATTCCCACACCATTCGCAGTGGCGAAGACGAAAACGGAACGGGGCGCGTCGCCCGATGACCGCGGCAAGTCGATGCTTGCCGGAGTGCCGCCGTGGAACACACGAAGAAATTCGTCGCGATACCTCGCATCGAGGAAGCTCGGGTAGATCTCCCATACGGCGGCACCCCGCGCCACCGCGCCTCCGTGCACGCCTTTGAGCCTGGCTGAGTAGTGCGTCAGACAGAAGTTGCGGTCATAAAACGACAAAAGTTCGGTCGTGTTTGCCAAAAGGTCAGCGAGAAGCGCTTCGCCGGCACGTGGAACATCGCTTGAGGAAGGGCCCTCACTCTCCGTGCCGACGCCTGATTCCTCTGGGTGCAAGAGCCACCTCCATAGGCGGTGCCTATTCGCGTCCCCCAGTCCAGAAATAGCATAACTGCCAAGCTTGGCAAACTTTCAAATCGCTTCTTAACAAGTTCCGCATGCTGCGTAGTTGCAATGTACGCTCCGCTTTGACTGGCGACAAATTATCGATACGATCAACATTCACAGTTCGTTAATAAGTCGGCAATTGGCGGGAATTGGCTGTATGATTGATGGCGCGGCCGACGCGACACGAAATATCGTGGTCCATGGGGCAGCGTGGCCTTCCACGCCCCGGCAAGCCGGCTTGAGCCCGCCCCATCTCGCCATCGCCGATCCTGACTCAATTTCCGAGCGATTTGAGCCAACCTTCAAAGGAAGAGGCCTTCTCGTGTCCAGCATGCGAAACAGAGTTGGCGGGGCGCGGCAATACCACAGAAATGCGGCCTTCGCGGGGACTGTAACCGAATTCCTTGCTGAATGCCCGGCTGAAATTAGCCGCTGAACTGAACCCGAAGGCTTCGGCAATTTCAACAATGCGCCGGCTGTCCGCCGGATCGCTCAGCGCAACATGGGCTGCCAGAAGACGGCGACTCTGTATGTAGTGGAGAACACCACCGCTCGGTTCGAACAACTGATAGAGACGAGAGCGCGATACGCCGAGCGCCCGACACATTGAATCCGGTGTCAGACGAGCCGCGTCCAGATTGTTTTGGACGTATCGACGCGCTCGCTCCATCAGCGCGACACCCGCCAATTGTTCGGCGGCCGCGGCATGTTCCGCCGGAGGGGCGAGGCAGGCAATGATCATGCTGCGTGTTGCGTGCACGATGCGGGGCAGATCTTCGGCCGTGAGACTGCGCAGTCTTGCTTCGATGCTGTTGACGTAGTCGACCAAGAGGTTGGCAAAATTGCCAGATAGAATTGAATTGTTCTTTGCGTCGAGGGTTGACGCCGCATCGGCGAACAAATCACGGGGCAGATACAGAAAGAGACTTTCCGAGTCCGTCACTCTCCCGCGAAACGGGTAGCCAAGCGACCTGATCTCAAATTTGCCCGGCTGGTTTTCCGCAACGCGGCGATCGACCTCCGTCCACGACCGGCCGGTACGTGGCAACACGATATACCAGTGATCGATCGAACTGGACCGAAGCTTGGCGGCAGAGCGGATATAACTATGCGCCGGAGCGTGCTGTTGGACGATCAGCATGCCACCGAGGTTCCAAGCCGTGTGGTCGGCGGGAAAGCCGTCGTCCAGCGATTGGCCATCCGGCAACCTGACCTCGACAAGCGGCGCCATATACGCTTGCCAGGCGGCGAATTGATCCTCAGGCGCCAGTTCGAGCGTTGAAAAGGGCAGAGGTTCAAGCGCCGGCGCAAGTAACGGAGCAGCCTCGTTGTTAGCCTCGCGCGGCCAACGACGTCGATCACGCTCCGGCGCCTGCTTCGCGGGGGTCTTGCCTTGCCTTTTTGCGTCCATCGCGTGGTGCCATATCCGAATCGGGTATGCCCATGTCCCCCCTCAATCATGTGGTGTATCTCAGGCATCTGGCAAGACTGGTTGACTCCCGTCGAGTGAAACGGCGATCACGCTGGATTACAGCAAGAAATGCATTCGGAGATAAGTTTCTGGATGCGAAGATAACGACACTCTTTAACCTGGTGCGTATAGAATCTGGCATCTTAGAATAGCAGTTGAGGAGACCACCGAAATGAACGCGAAGCTCAACAGCGAAGCTCGTCGCCGGATAATTCTTGATGGATACGGCAACAATGAGCCGTTGAAAGAAATTGCGGCAAAGATCGGATGCTCACTGGCGAGTTTGAAAGTCACCGCCAGTAAACTCGGCTGCACTCGAACCCCAAAAGAAGCGGCGGAGTTTCGTCGCGGATTTCATGTCCCGGAACACAAATGGCAAGATTACCGCCAGCTTATGACCGCCGGGCAGTATAGATCTCGCGAGTGCGCACTAATTTTGGGGCTACTGAAAGAGTAACTATCAGCTTTAGCGAGCAAACTGAATCGGTATTTCCTTGGACGATGTTGTGGCTTGGCAGTCTATTGCTTCAGTGGCTCATCGGTAAAAGCCAGCCGCAAGCAAAGCGGACGGGCATAAAAGGTCAGCACAGATGACACGTCGGTATTTCAATCGCACCTGCCTAAGTCCTCTCGATCTGACTATTTGCCAACGAGTATTCGATCGGGTCTGCGCGGATGAAGATCTCGATCCTTTGGACCCGAAGGCCGAAATATTGGCGGTGATGGTTGTGGCCATTTTTCGAAATGCTCACACCCGCGAGTGCGAACTGCTAGAGGCGGTCAAGTCTCATCGGCAAAGGGCCGCGCGAACCGGCCATTAGTGCATATCGCTCAACCGTGCGCAGCGGTTTTGCTACAATCACTTGCGTAGAAGGCAACAAACTAAAGCGCGTAGCAAGGCACTCAGTCGCGACGCGCATTCGAAAAAGCGCCGATCTCTCAGCCCTGATTCCAGCTGTCGTGCCAGCGCCTGCTTGAAAGTCTGCCATCGCTTTTCGGACGCCAGAAGCTATCCGCGTGGCCCCTTAATGGCCTTTTGCGCGCCGCGATCATTGCGCGCCGTTCAATTTGCCACACTCTTGGCATGAACGACCCACCGGTCACGCAGCTTTTTTCGCAGGCTTTGTTGTCCCAGCCGAAGGCCTGGACGTCGGCCTCGGCGAAGCCGCCCTCCTTGCGATCCTCTCCGCGACGTCGAGGCTGGGGTTTCTTTGCCCTCGCTCGATGCCACCCATGTAGCTGTAGGCGAGGCCGGCTTCGGCAGCGAGAGATTCCAGGGTCATTCCGCGCTTGAGGCGGACCCTGCGAACGTTCGCTCCAAAAATCTCCGCCAGTCGCATGCGCGCATAGCGATAAGCAAACGTTCAGCTTTACCAATCACTATAGTGACTATACGATGCTGGATTCGGAGATTGCCCTTCGGAGCCGATCCCGGTGCTCCGCGCAGTCAACCCGCTGTCAGTCAGTATGTAAAACAGCTCGAGGCCGTGCTCGGCTTCGCCCTTTTTAAACGATCGGCCAACCGCATCATTCCGTTGCAGGAAGCCTGGGAACTCCTGCGAAACGTGGAACTAGAGCACGTCCTGTGATCGATGAATCGATTGTGATGTGACGGCTGCGTTTTGTGCTGATTCAACATCCATCTCGATGGAGGTTGACGATG
>NZ_FOVT01000001.1 GCF_900115245.1 Mesorhizobium sp. NFR06 | reverse complement strand
ACCGCTTGCGCTGTTCCGGCGTCAAAGCGTGATTTGTGCTGGAGGTCCCGATCGTTGCGGCTGGCGGCGAGGCACTCGTGGCACTAGATGATCTTGACCAGATCCCAATGCATGCAGGGCTGATCCGGTCCGAACCCCCGCACCAACTCTGCAACGTCCAATCTGACTTTGCGTTTGCACGTGCCGCAGTAGACTGAAATGCCTGTGCCGGCTTCGAGCTTCTTGCCGGGCGTGTCTTCGACGAAAGGGTATTTGTTCGACATTGGCGATCCTCGCTAGCCAAAGGGTCGCCGCACCGGGAGGATTATATTCCTCGTTCGGCTGACGCTGGCAAGTGTGGATCACCATGGCGGGATTGTCATTGCATTAGCGCAAGCGCATATTATCCCTGCAAGCGGCCTGCTACGCCCCCGTCTGTAAGGACATTCATTGGGCGCGCCGATGTCCGACAACACCCGGCAATTACTCGCCCTCGTCGTCCTCATCTGCAGATGGTCTTCGCTGGCTGGCTATCAAAGGGAGGACTTCGATGCGCTACCTTCTAGCCACATTTTGTTTCCTCGCACTAGTTGTCGGCGCTGGCCAACCTGCAGGTGCCCAGACAGCCCAATCAAGCATAGAGGCGAACAACGCGGACTTTGTTGCGAAGTTTGCCGCCAAGGATGCGACGGGCCTGGCTCAACACTATACCGAAGACGCGGTAGCGTTTCCTCCCAACGAAGAGCGGGTCGCCGGTCGCGAAAGTGTTCAGAAGATGTGGCAGGGCTGGATCGATGCAGGATTGACCGATCTGACCCTCAAAGCGGCGCAGGTCGAGGAGAGTGGCAATCTCGCCTATGAGGAGGGCGCCTACTCCATCAAGATTCCCGGTAGTGATGGCAAGACCAGCGAGGAAATCGGCAAATACATCGTCGTTTGGAAGAAGGGCGCCGACGGCGAATGGCGACTGCATCGGGATATTTGGAATGCGAACCCTGCTAAGAAGTAGAGGTATCACTCCCGTTCCATTGTCTTGACGCAACCGGGCGGCGCATCGGATCTCTCATCGTCTCGCCTCAGTATGGGGCGCAAAGAAGCAGCGGATATAGGAAAACGGCGGCGACAAGCAGATATGATACTGGCTGTCTTCGCTCTGCACGTCGAGTCTGGAGTGATAAACCCATGGCTTCGGAAGAACCCCTCGAGAAAAGCTCCCTCAATCTTTCGAGCATGTCGACGGCCGGAGGTCTCGACGAACTGATCAAATTTCGTGGCGTCGCGGCTACGTCGTCATCCTTCAATCCGCAACGCCTGCTTTCCGTAGGCCGTCGAGCCAGTGATCTAGGTCCTCCTGCCTACGATATGGAGAGTCGCGCTTGTAGTCAGACAGAGTGAAACCTGATTTCCGTTCAAGGCATCTGCCCCAGGCCAATCGTGCCTCTTCGGCGCGATCGGTGAAGAGGTCGAGGTCATCCTTGAGGCAATGCAGAACCGCGCCCACCCGGGGATCTAACTTTTGATATTTAAATCACCGCGCCCTGTGCGACGTCGGCGAAGGCGGCCTTTATTCGCCCTCGATCTGACGTCGCACGGTCCGAGACAATTCCAGTGCCTTCTTCTCATCGGGCATGCGGCTGACAATCGGATCGGTAAGAATCCAGCCGCTCGCGTACAAGGCCGTCCCGCCGTGGCTTTGCGAACCTCCAACCGGCGTCTTTTCCGCGGCCCGCGCAGAGCGCTGATGTCTGACGCGGTCCTTCGACATCCCGAGGGTCAGATGCAGCAGGGCGGATAAGCATTGTTCGGGAAACGAACCTCGAGGCGGCGCGGTCCCTGCAGAAGGAAGTCGGCCTGCGTTTTCAACATGGCGACGGCGTCGATCTTTTCGAAAGCAACGGAACGGCGGCTCTAGAGTCGCGTGCATTCCGCGAGACTGGGCGACGGGAGTACAGCCGGCTCCAACCAACCGCTTCCGCAGCTTTTGGCGGTCGTATCCATCGGCTCACCCGTCTCCTCCCGGCTGACCATGGCTGCGCGCATCATGCTCGATAGAATTCCCGGTACCATTCGACGAAACGCCGGACCCCGATCTCTATCGAGATTCTCGGCCTGAAGCCGGTCGCTTCCTCGAGCGAACTGACGTCGGCATAGGTCGCCGGGACGTCGCCGGGCTGGAGCGGCATGAGGTTGCGTATCGCCTTTCTGCCCAGCGCGTCTTCAAGCAGTTCGATCAAGTGGTTCAGCTCAACCGGCGAACTGCCGCCGATGTTGTGGATCCTGAATGGCGCATTGCTGGTCGCGGGGTCAGGCGCGGCGCTGCTCCATTCCCTGTTGGCCGTCGCAGGCAGCGGCATGACGCGGGCAACGCCCTCGACGACGTCGTCGATATAGGTGAAATCGCGCCGCATGTCGCCATGGTTGAAGACGTCGATCGGCTCGCCCGCGAGTATGGCCTTGGTGAAGATAAACAGGGCCATGTCCGGCCGCCCCCATGGCCCATAAACGGTGAAGAACCGCAGACCCGTCGTCGGCAGTCCGATCAGATGGCTGTAGGCATGTGCCATCAGCTCGTTGGCCTTCTTGCTGGCGGCGTAGAGGCTGAGCGGATGATCGGCCGAATCGTGAACGGAGAACGGCACCCGCTTGCTGCCGCCATAGATCGAGCTCGAGGATGCATAGACGAGGTGGCCGACTGAAGCGTGGCGGCATCCTTCCAGGACATTGAGGAAGCCGATCAGATTGCTTTGCCCATAGGCGTAAGGATCGGCCAGCGAATGACGAACGCCGGCCTGGGCCGCGAGGTTGACGACGATTTCTGGATCGGCCGAGGCGAAAAGCGCCGAAATGCGATCCCGGTCGGTGAGATCGACATGCTCGAACCGGAAATGCGGAAATTCTTCCAGCTGATCGAGCCGGGCGCGCTTCAGGTTGATATCGTAGTACTCGTTCATGGAATCGAGGCCGACAACTTGCCGGCCATCAGAAAGCAGTCTCCGGCACAGATGAAAGCCGATGAAACCGGCTGCCCCGGTGACAAGAACAGGCCTGCTTGATGTCACGGCATGTCCCAAGAGTTAAATTGCGACCTAATTCACGCGCGCTTCCACCTCGCCTTCATTTATCCCGAGATGCATCATCAGAATGAGCGATGAAAGATCTGCTGGGCGGATTAATAACGGGACTTCATCTCCAGCTCAGGCAAGCCATGCTCCCGGCATATGTGAAGGCACCAGCGGCGGACCAGGATCTTGATGCGGCTCCTCTTCCGTCAGGGCCCGCCAAGTGGACAGAGGTGCGCGATTATGCCCTGGACGAGGGTGGACCTACCTTGCGGCCATATCCGCCTCTGCCAGCCGGATTCGCGGAAATCGGGATAGGTCCGCTGCTGCACACCATCGCCGGGCAACATCCGGATAAAGTCGCCATCAATGACGGTGCCGACGAACTGTCATATTCGGCGCTCGGCGCCGCCGTCGAGACCCTCGCCCGCCGAATTGCGCGGGCCGTTCCCGAAGGAAGCCCCGTTGGAATCTGCCAGCCATCCTCCGTCTGGAGCGTGGTTGCAATGCTCGCAACGATGGCCGCCGGACGGGTTTCAATCCCGCTTAACGCAAGAGATCCCAGCCCCCGGGTCAAGGAGATTGTGGCAGCGGCCGGGCTCTCGGCCATGCTGGGCGTGGGAGAGCGGCCCGGCGATCTGGCTGCGGATGTCCAATGGCTCGACATGGCCGCAAGTTCGCCCTTGGACCATGACCTGTTGGCGACGTCCGTTCCGCAGCCTTCCGTCGATGCGCCGGCCATCATTCTCTATACGTCCGGCAGTACAGGGCGTCCCAAGGGCATCGTCAACAGCCAACGCGGCCTGCTGCGGCGCGTGCAACAATATGTCGACGCGTGTCACATCAATTCGCAGGATGTTTTCCTCCCCGTGGCGGGCCTAGCCACCATAGCCGGCTGTCGGGAGATCCTGGCGGCCATTCTCACTGGCGCCACCTTGCAGCTCGTTGAACTGGAAGCCATAGGCCTGCGCGGCGTTCGCGCGAGGATGCAAGAGCAGGGCACGACCGTCACCTATCTCGTGCCTGCCTTGCTTCGCGCGCTCATGGCCAACGCGCCACCCGACACCTTCAGCTCGCTTAGAGTAGTCCGCGTCGGGGGCGAGAAGGTGCTTTGGACCGACATCGCGCTTCTGCGCAAGGCCGTCCCGCCGAATTGTCTGATCCAGATAGGCTATTCGTCGACTGAAACGACAGGATCGCAGTGGTTCCTTCCGTCAGAGCCGCAGGACACCGAGCCCGACGTGCCGGTGGGGCGCCTTTTGCCGGGGATCGCATTCGCGATCGTGAACGAAAACGGCCACGTTGTCCTGCCCGGGGAAACGGGAGAACTTGTCATCAAGAGCCCCTATGTGCTTCTCGGCCATTGGGAGAATGGCGCCGTCATCCCAATCGAAGCGGACCCCGACGCTCCGCACGAACGGATTTTTCCGACCGGTGATCTCGTACAATTGAACAGCGATGGTCTGTTGAGGATCGTTGGCCGAAAGGGTCGCCAGATAAAGATCAACGGTCGACGTATCGAGCCGGCCGAGCTCGAAAGAGTTCTGCGGTCCGCCCCGTCCGTTCAGGACGCCGTTGCGATCGTGACGGAGGCGACCGAACTCGTCGCATTCGCGGTTCCAAGCAATTCCGCGGGTCCAGACTTTGTGGACGAGCTCCGCCAGTTGGTTGCAGACACGCTGCCCCCACCCTTGCGGCCTCTCAGGCTTCACCGCGCGGGTGAGATCCCGCGCCTCAGTGGTGGAAAGATCGACCTAGCTAAGCTCGGGAAGATGGACCTCCTGGCCAGGAAGCCGGCTGCCTCAGCCGATCCGCCGGTTCCGGGTAACGACCTGGCGGTGGGTCAGGTGGTGCAGAAGGCATGGAGCAAGGTTCTCAACACGCGAGCGGCTGTCGGAAGATGGGACGAGGCCGGAGGAGACTCGCTGAAGCTGCTGCACTGCGTGATGGAGATCGAAAATCTCATCGGCCAGGAACTCGGGCTCGAGAGCTTCACGATCGGGATGAGCGCCGATGAGATGGTAAAGGCTGTCGTCGCGGCGCAAGCAGCCGCATCGGGCAAAGCCGGTCCCGAGCATGACCCGCCGCTGCTTTTCCTGTTTCCCGGTTCCGTCGGTTACGGACCAAGCCTGGCTGCCTTCGCTTCGGCCATGGGGAAAACAGCGAAGGTTGTTCCGATCAGGTATCCGGGCCTGACGATGATCCTCAACGGGCAAAAGGATCTGGCGAACATGGTAGATGCGGCGGTCCAGCAGATCAACCGCACCCAACCGTCAGGCAATGTAAGGCTGCTTGGCCACTCGCTCGGCGGGGCGGTCGCGCTGGAAGTCGCCGTGCGCTTGCTCAAGGCAGGACGGTCGGTAAGGTTCGTCGGCATCCTCGACACGAGCCTCGAGGGCGAGCGCAGCCGCCGTTGGGAGACGGTTACCCGCACGGTGCGCCGGCTGCGGTCCAACCGCATCTCGTTCCATCGCGTCGCCTGCCGCGCCCTGGCGAAGATCGCGGTCAAAATCGGTTACGAAACTCGTCTCGCTCGCGCGATCGACCGCTACACCGACGGCCAGTTCAATGGAGCGTGCTTCCGGATCAAGCTGGAACTGCAGGAAGTCTTGCGGGCGCAGGCGTTTTTCCGCTGGTTGACGGAACCCAAGGCGGCTCTTGCGATCCAGGGAACCCTGTTTCGCTGCGCTCGTCCGGGCATGTCCCGCGCCATTGGCTGGGATCGCGTCTTTTGCGACCTGCAGGTGATTCCGATCGTCGGCAGTCATATCGATCTCGTCGTCGCGCCGCATGTCGAGACCAACCGTCCATTGATAGAAAAGGCCATCCTGCAGACTTACACGCCGGCTGAATCCCTGCGATTGGAGCGCCAGCCGGCATGATCTCGAGATTCACCCGCGAAGTGCTGACGTTGGATGCCGCCGCGGAGGCAGACCGCATCGTGTCATCGACGCGCGAGCAGGTTCTGGTCACGCTTCGGCGACGCGGAGTGGTGGTTGGACTGTCGGGCGGCATCGACAGCTCCGTCGTCGCATCCTTGTGCGTGCGTGCTTTCGGCAGGGACAAAGTCCTCGGCATCTTCATGCCGGAGCGCGACTCCTCAGGCGACTCGCTAAGGCTCGGACGTGTGGTCGCAGGCCAGCTCGGCATCGACACCCTGGTTGAGGATATAGCCCCGGCGCTTGATGCCATCGGCGCCTATCGCCGGCAGATCGAGGCCATACGCTCCGTCGTTCCAGAGTATGACGAAGGCTGGAAGTGCAAACTGGTGCTGACCTCGGTCCTGAAGAGCCAAGGCCTCAACATCACCCGCCTCACAGTTCAAGACCCTGACGGCAACGTCGACACTGTCCGGCTCCCGACCGCGGCCTATCTGCAGATCGTTGCCGCGACCAACTACAAGCAACGCATCCGCAAGATGACCGAATACTATCACGCGGATCGCCTCGGCTACGCCGTCGCGGGAACGCCGAACCGGCTCGAATACGACCAGGGTTTCTTCGTCAAGCAAGGCGACGGCACCGCCGACGTCATGCCGATCGTGCACCTCTACAAAACCCAGGTTTACCAGCTGGCGGAATATCTTGGAGTGGACGAAGAAATCCGCCGCAGGCCGCCGACCAGCGACACATTCTCCATGGCGCAGAGCCAGGAGGAATTCTACTTCGCGCTGCCTTACCACCTGACGGATCTATGCCTCTATGGCGTGAATCACGGCGTATGCGCGGACGACGTCGCCGTGGCGGCTGGGCTCACCGGCGGCCAGGTCGAGAAGGTCTTCAAGGACATCGAGGCCAAGCGTCGGGCAGCCCGGTATCTTCACGCCAGGCCATTGCCGTCCGTGCCGATGGATGTGGACTGACGTGGATGTGCGGGATCGCCGGAATACTGGCGCTGAACGCCACCGCCGAACCGCCCTCGCGCGAAGCATTGTTGCGCATGGCTGGCGCGCTTGCGCATCGCGGCCCCGACGAGCGTGGACTGTACCGCGACAGACGCGCGGGGCTGGCGCACGCCCGTTTGTCGGTCGTCGATCTTCAACATGGGCAGCAGCCCCTCACAGACGCTGACGGCCAGGCGTGGATCGTCTTCAATGGCGAGGTTTTCAACTATCTCGATCTGCGCGACAGGCTGATCGCCCTCGGCCATCGGTTCCGTACCCGCAGCGATACTGAAGTCGTGCTGCACGCTTACCGGGAATGGGGCCGGGCTGCCTTCGAGCGTATGAACGGCCAATGGGCGCTGGCAATCTGGGACCCGGCCGCCGGCCAGCTTATACTGTCGCGCGATCGCTACGGCATTTGCCCGCTGCATTTTTGCGAGCATCGCGGCCGCCTCTTTTTTGCCAGTGAAGTCAAAGCGATTTTCGCGGCTGAGCCGGCAATTCCCCGCGCGTTCGATCCGGCAGGCATCGACCAGACCTTCACCATGTGGACGGTTGTTCCTCCGCAGAACGTGTTTCAGGGCATCCGGGAACTCCAGCCCGGACATGTACGCGTCTACGAGATGGGCACGGCGCACGAATATGCATTCTGGCAACCGCGTTTCCCGGAAATCGACGATGAGGACAAGGGACGATTTGGCGGCTCCCTGGACGAGGCGGTCGAGGAGGTGCGACTGGCGCTGGAAGCCGCGACGGCATTGCGGATCGTGCAGGCCGACGTGCCGGTTGGCTGTTACCTCTCGGGCGGGTTGGACAGTTCGCTTGTCGCCACGCTCGGAAGACGCTTCGCCGGCGAGCGTTTCCAGACTTTTTCGCTGCGTTTTGCGGACGCCGAATATGACGAGACCGATTTCCAGCGGCTCGTTGCCGCCCGGACCGGGAGCGAGCACCATGAGGTGATCGTTAGGCGCAGCGACATTGCGGAGGTATTTCCCGAGGTAATCCGCCACACTGAGCGGCCGATCCTGAGGACCGCGCCGGCACCGCTGTTCCTGCTGTCGAAGCTGGTGCGCGAATACGGCATCAAGGTGGTGCTGACCGGCGAAGGCGCCGACGAGATGTTTGCCGGCTATGACCTGTTCCGCGAGGGCAAGGTGCGCCGCTTCTGGGGACGCCAGCCCACTTCGACCCGACGCCCCCGACTGCTCGAGCGGCTCTACCCTTACCTGTCGCGCTCGCCGGTTCATCAGCAAGCGATGGCGCGGCAGTTCTTCGGCCGCAATATTCATGCTCACGATGCGCCGGGCTTTGCGCACGACACGCGTTGGCGCACGACCAGTGCCATCAAACGCCTGTTCTGCCGGGATATGCGGGCCGTCTCGGAACGCCGCGACGCCGTGGCTGAGCTGCTTTCGACATTGCCGGCCGAGTTCGCGCGATGGAGCACCCTCGCCCAGGATCAGTATCTCGAGACCCGGACTTTGATGTCGGGCTATCTGCTGTCCTCGCAGGGCGACAGGATGCTGATGGCTCATTCGATCGAGGGCCGCTTCCCCTTCCTGGATGACAACGTCGTCGCGTTGGCGAATGCGCTTCCCGATGCCTACAAGCTGCGGGGCCTCGATGAGAAGCACGTGCTGAAGCGCGCGGCGGCGCCGATCCTCCCGCCGCAGGTCGTTGCTCGAAAGAAGCAGCCCTACAGGGCGCCGAACGCGCTCAGCTTCTTCGCCGCCGATGCCCCGGCCTACATTGCCGACGCATTGTCCGAGACGGCGTTGCGAGCGGCGGGCGTCTTCGATCCGCAGTCGGTTGCCGGCCTGGTCGGCAAGTGCCGGGCCAGAGCCGGCGAGGGCGACATGTCCAATTCCGACAACATGGCGCTGGTGGGCGTCTTGTCGACGCAGCTTCTGCATCAGCAATTTGTCGCAAGCCGTCCAGCCGGCGCCACAGGCCCAGAGCTCAGCATCGACGCCGACTACGAGCATCGGGAAAGGGAGCCAGCATGATACACGGTGCCGTGCCGCTGCTGCACGATTATCTGATCGACTCCGCCAGCCGGCTCGGCGACAAGGTGGCGCTGGTCTGCAACAGGCGACGCGTCACCTATGGCGAGGTCGACGAGCGCTCCAATGGGATTGCGCAATGTCTGGTATCGGCCGGCGTGCAACGCGGCGACCGGGTGATGATCTTCGCCGACAACACGGTCGAGACGGTTGTCAGCTTCTGGGCGGCGCTGAAGGCAAACGCCGTCGTGTGCGTCGTCAACCCGCTCACCAAAAGTGAGAAGCTCGACTACCTCCTCAAGGATTGCCAACCGGCGGCGCTGATCACCGACCAGCATCTGCGCTCGGTGTTCGGCCAACCGCTCCACAATTGCGGTTCGCTGCGAAAGGTGATCGTGTCGGGGCCTATCGAGGACGACGAGCTCAGCCGGCTGCCTCGTGCGATGCGCTGGGACGCGGCCGCCGAAAGGACTCCAGTCGTGCCGGCGCGCAAATCGATCGACATCGATCTCGCCGCGATCATCTATACGTCCGGATCCACAGGCGAACCCAAAGGGGTGATGCTGACGCACCGCAACATGACGGCGGCATGCACCTCGATAGCATCATATCTGGAACTTCGCGAAGACGAGGTGATCCTCAACGTCCTGCCCCTTGCCTTCGATTACGGCCTGTACCAGATGCTGATGGCCTTCCGCATGGGAGCCCGGCTGGTTCTCGAACGTTCATTCGCGTTTCCGGCGCAGATTCTGCAGCTCATCAAGGACGAGAAGATTACAGGTTTCCCTGGGGTGCCCACCATCTTCGCGTCGCTTTCTGAGCTGAGGTCGCTGAAGGATCACGACTTTTCGAGCATTCGCTATGTCACCAACACCGCGGCCGCCCTGCCGCTCAAACACATCAGCATGCTGAGGGAGTTGTTTGCTGGCGCCCGCATCTATTCGATGTACGGCCTTACCGAGTGCAAGCGCTGCACCTATCTGCCGCCGCAAGATCTCGAGCGGAAGCCGCTGAGCGTGGGTATCGCGATCCCCAACACGGAAATGTGGATCGTCGACGAGAACGACAGACGCGTCGAGCCCGGCACCGTCGGCCAGCTTGTTATCCGTGGCGCGACGGTGATGAAGGGCTACTGGGGCAAACCGGAAGCGACGGCCAGGAAGCTGAAGCCCGGTCCCTTGCCGGGCGAGCAGGTCCTCTACACCGGAGACTACTGCCGAATGGACGCGGACGGGTATCTCTACTTCATCGGCCGCGGCGACGAGATCATAAAATCCCGAGGCGAGAAAGTTGCGCCGAAGGAAGTCGAGAACGTGCTGGTGAATATCCCAGGCGTCAAGGAGGCCGCGGTGGTCGGTGTCCCCGACGAGCTTCTGGGCCAGGCGGTGAAGGCGTTCGTCGTGATCGAGCAAGGCCGGATTGTCGGCGAGAAGCAGCTTCAAATGGAATGCCAGAAGCGGCTCGAAAGCTTCATGGTCCCGAAGTCAATCGTCATCGTGCCCAGCCTGCCGAAGACGGACACGGGAAAACTCAAGAAGGTGGCTCTTTCGTAGCGCTGTCGGACGGCACGCGCATTTTTCTTTGTTTGGAGGGTGGATTAGATGGATTCGATTTTGGCAACCAAGCCGGCGGGCGACATTTACATCAAGCCAATTCGGGATTTCCTGGCTTCGAACTTCTACATCGCCGATGCGAAATCCCTGAGCACCACCGAATCGCTGCTCGATCAGGGCATCGTCGACTCCACCGGGGTGCTCGAGGTCATCGGCTTCATCGAAGAAACCTTTGGCATCACCGTCGAGGACAGTGAGCTGCTGCCGGAGAACCTGGATTCCATCCAGGGAATAGCGCAATTCATTGCCAGCAAGCGCGGATAGGCTCGACCCGGCTCCGCTCAGCCCTGCGGCTTGGCGTATCCGAGGACGACTCGCACCTCACCGGCGGAGTTGGTGACGGCGCGGATATCGTCATAGCGCCGGCTGCGCTCCAACAGGCTTGCTACCTGGCGCTCCTGGCCCAGGCCGACTTCGAACAACAGGGCACCGGCGGGCCGCAGATATCGCAGGGCGTCTTTCACCACACGCATGTGAATGGCGATGCCGTAGGGTCCGGCCGCGAAGGCCTCGCGTGGCTCGAGAGCGACCAGATGGGAGCGATCGCCGTCAAGCCGCTTTTCCGAGATGTAGGGCGGGTTGCATACGATGACGTCAATCGTGCCCGGCGGCACCGAGGTTGAGAGAGGTTCGAACAGATCGCCCTGGAGGACCGATACCCGGCCGGCCAGACCATGATGGGCGATGTTGCGGCGCGTCGTGTTCACACAGCCGTCGGTGAGGTCGCTGGCCCAGATCCGCGCCGTCGGAACATGATGGGCAATCGCGCAGGCGAGGTTGCCGGCACCGCAGCACATGTCGACAACGCGCGGCGCCGGAAGATCCATTTCATGCAAGACGTCGACGGCGGTCGAGCCCAACAGCTCCGTCTCGGGCCTCGGAACAAGCGCACCGGACGCAACATGCATCTTCATTCCCATGAAGACTGTGCTGCCTCTGCCATAGGCGTCCGCGACGTCGATATCTGCGCTCAAAGCTTGTCTCCACCACGAGATCGAGCGCTCGCCGAGCGGTGCCGAAGCATCGGCATTATTGTGCCGCCGCGCTCTCTAGTTCGTTGCTGAACCTGACTTCGATCGTGTCTCCTGGCGCGACCTCGGCATCCTCGTCGGAAGCCTGCTTGCGCCACTGTCCGTCGACATTGCGAACGATTGTTATCTGAGCCTTAATGGTTTCGCCGGCGATCGACAAAGGCGCGGCGGTTGCACCCAGGGGCTGCAACTTCTGGCTGACGGCGCGAAGCCTTGCGCTGATGTCGGCCAACCGGACCTCCGTGTCCCGCAACTCGTTCAGCAAACCGATGCGCCTTTGATTCTCGTTGCGCTCGAGCTGCCTGGCAAAATCCTCCTGCTGGCGCCGCGTTCTCATGAGTTCGACCGATGTTTCCAGCGCCCGGCTGGACGAAAGCAGGACAGAGCGCCGGACATCGGCTAGCCGGTTGTTGGTCAGGTTGCCGGCTTTGAACAGCCTGGTGACCTGCTCCAGGTCGTCCTCGTCCGCCTTCACGCCGGCCGCCTCGTCCTGCTCGCGCTTCAACAGCGCCTCGACTTGCGCCGCGGCATCCTTGACGCCTTTTTCCACGAAGCTCTGCTCTTGCTGAAAATTCTCGAGGGAGAGTTTCAGCGCATCTGCTTCAGCCTTCGCTACTCCCGCTGCCAACGCGGGAGAAAGGGGAGAGCCTTGCGGAGGCTGGGCGTCAAAACTCGCCTGTTTGTCGAGTTCCGCGCGCAGGCGGGCGCTGTGGAAGTAAGCACCGGTATACTCTCCCCAGATCATCTCATAATCGCGCCGCAGGTCCGTCGGATCCGGGCCTGCCTGGTTGGCCCGCGCCCGCAAAAGGCTGAAGCCGCCGGCCACCGCGATCGCCTGTCGCACGGTCATGAGCGGACGATAGGCCTGCTGTCCCGGGGTAAGCACATCGCCGGTCACATAGACAGGACGATATTCGGCAATGACCGCCGTCACGTCGCTCGGTCTCACGACCGTCATCTGTTCGCGGCCGTCAGGCATGCGGATGTGAAAGATCTTGGTCGGCAAAATCGTCTGCATGCGCGTCTGCAATTCAGGCGCCGTCAAACCGCCGACCGAGACCGTGCCGGCATCGGGCAGCACTATCGTGCCGTCCATCTGGACAACGGCTCGCTCGGTCCGGCCGGGAATCGAGGTTATTCCGATTTCGACCGTGTCGCCCGGCGAAATCCGGTAAGCCGACGTATCGGCCGCGGCGGCTATCGGAACGCTGCCCAAGACCGCCAGGACCGCGAGGAAGAACCGGCTAATGCTGGTCATTGGCGACAACCTCCTTCGGATTTTGCTGTTCGTTCCAGTCGAGGCGGGAGACGAACTCGTAAACCGGACCACCCGGCACGCCCCAATTGCTCGACCAGATCACCTGGGAGCCATCCGGAGAAGGCGACGCATGCGTCTCGCTCCAGTAGTCCGAGGGAGGATTTCGCGTCTGCACGATGCGACGGACGGCGCCGCTGCCGTCGATGCGAAGAGCGATGACCTCGCGCGCATAAGGAGCCCAGCCCGGATTGGCCGATACCTCGTCCGGATTGCCGCCGTAGCTCAGGAAGACCCAATCGCCCCTGGCCACGGCGCGTGTCGATGCATGCTCCGCCTGGCCATATGCTGTAAGGGACGTCGCCTTACCGTCCGACAGCCTGCGCTTGATTATCTGGAACTTGTCGGGAGCGGATTTACTGATGCCGACATAGACTTCGCTGCCGTCAGCGTCGACCGTCAGATCGCCATGGCCCGGCCGGTGATGATCCGTCCATCTCTGGCGCAAGGTGCCGTCAACCGTGAAGATGGCCCGCTGCTCCGTACCGTCGGCGCGGTTTTGGAAACACAGGATATACGTTCCGAGCGGGGAGATCGTGCAGGAACTCGCCGTCCCGGGGACCTGAGAAAGGTCGATGTCCGGGAATTTCGACCGCCGGTTCAGATCATAGGCAAAAACGACGTCCGCGCCGTCCTTGCGGATTGCGCGGACCGCGATGCGACTTCCGTCCCGGCTTGGATTGCCCTTCGAAGGTCCGAATTGCAGATCGTGATAATCCGGCGATGTGAAAAGAACGTCTTCGTGGTTCGTCCGCGGCGCCCAGGTCGAGACCGCCCGATCTTGAACACAGATCATCAATTCGGCGTTTCGAGGATGCCATTCGCACTCCCCCCCTCTGCGGCGCCAAAACAGCGCCACATAGGTGTGCCCATCGAGAAAGCACATTCCATTGCAGCCATTGTCGAGGAGCAGCAACGTCTGGTCCGCGTTCCAGGCTTGCGCGCTCGAATAGCGATGGCTGCAATATTTGGGTCCGCAAACCACACCATTTCCAAGCGCCCCGGGCTTGGTGACGCGAACGATGCTTGTGCCGAACGCGGGGTCCGTCGCGGGGTGAAGATACGCCGGCAGCTCCATCGCAATCGGCGCGACGAAGCCGGTGGACGCGTTGCTCCCCTGACCGCCGGCCGGCCGCAGACTGAGAAATGCGGCAATACAGACCAGCAACAATGCGGCAAGCGCGGAGAGCTTCATGTCATGTAGCCCATCTCATGACGTACCAGGCCCCTGTTGAGGCGCGCCCGCCACCACGCGATGGTGCGTCTCAAACCTTCGCGCAGCTCCGTTTGCGCGCTCCATCCTGTTGCGTTCGCAAGCCGGGATGAATCCGCCAGCAGCGCCCGGACCTCGGAATTTTGCGGGCGCAACCTGCTCTCGTCGCGGTGGACGGGCTTGTTGGAGCCGCTCAACTCAAGCACCAGGTCCAGCACGTCCGATATCGTCACGGCACGCTGGCTTCCGGCATTATAGGCACGCCCGAATTCGAGCTCGGCAGAGCCTGCGCTGAGAAACGCCGCGGCGGTGTCTTCAACGAAGGTAAGGTCGCGAACCGGACTGGTATCTCCCACCATGATGGCACGGCATTTTTGGTCGAGGGCCTGCCTGATGAGGGTCGGAACGATTGCCCGTTCGCTCTGCCGCGGTCCGAATGTGTTGAACGGACGAAGCACCACGACTGGAACGTCGAAGGAGCGAGCGTAAGATTCCGCCATCATGTCGGCCCCGATCTTGGAGGCCGAGTATGGCGATTGACCCTGCAGCGGGTGAGTTTCGTTGATCGGCATGGTCAGGGCGGTGCCGTAAACCTCACTGGTCGAGGTGTGCACCACGCGCTCGGTGTCCCACTGCCGCGCCGCTTCAAGGACGTTTACGGTGCCCAGGACGTTGGTCTCCACGTATGACTGGGCGGCTGCGTAAGAATACGGAATGGCGATCAATGCCGCGAGATGAAATACGACGGCTTGGCCGCGTACGATCCGGTTCAGGAACGCGCTGTCGCGAACGTCGCCGCGGACGAGTTTGAGCTGGGATCTGACGTCGTCCGGCAGATCGTCCAGCCACCCATGGCTGTCGAACGAGTTATAGAGAGCCAACGCCGTCACATCGGCCCCGCCGCGAACCAGAGCTTCAGTCAGATGCGACCCTATAAAGCCATCCGCGCCGGTGACCAGAACTCTCTTTCCCTTGTAGGTCATGACTCGACCTCTTTGACCCTAACTTTGCAAGTGCCGCGAGCGACCGCACGAAACGTTCATGTGCCGACTGGACGATCCGCGGTCATGCCAAGAACGATTAGAACACCTCGAATGATGAGTATCGCGTCCGAGACGATGGTGCGGCGACCATAGTAAGAAAGATCCATCCTCGCCTTTGCCGGAAACAGAACTTCCTTGTAGAAAACGGTCGGCTCGACGTCCCTGGGATAGAAAAGCGCTTCATGGCGGAACATGATCTGAGCAGGGCCGAACAAGCCCGGCTTGTACTGCAAAACAGCCTCATAACCGTCTCTGAAACATTCGGCGAAAGATAGGCTCTCGGGGCGCGGACCGACGATGGCCATTTCGCCTTTGAGGACGTTCCACAGTTGCGGCAGTTCATCCAATTTGCTGGAAGCGAGAAGCCTGCCCACGGCCGTCATCCGGGTGTCATTGGCAAGGGTCAGCGCAAGGCCGCCCGCATCGCATCGCGGATCGAACTTCCGGAACTTGTACATACGGAAAAGCTGGCCGCCGGCGCCTATGCGCGGCTGGACAAAAAGTATTGGGCGACCACCTTCGATCAGCAGCGCCACGGCAACAAACAGCATGAGCGGCGACAGGACGATCAGCGCCGCGGATGCGGCAATGATGTCCATGGCGCGTCGGCCGCGTCCGTGGCTTACACAGCTCATTGCAAGCTTGCGAATGGGCATGTCGAAAGCGTTCATGCCGCTGTCCCTGCCCGAGCGCCGATGCTGAGGGCGGACGCCAGAGCATCAACCACGGCCTCAGCCACGGGCGACGTTATCTGGGGATGGAGTGGAATGGTCAGCTCACGGTCGGCGAAATCCTCCGTGCGCGGCAGGTGAACCCCGGGGAAGAGTTCCCGGTAGAGCGTCATATGATGCACGGGCGGATAGTGAATTGTCGTCTGTATGCCCTGCGCCCGCAACTCATCGATGACGTCTTGCCTGCTGACGTAGCGCGGCAAGAGGATCGGCATGATGTGATATGCGGAGGGGCGCGTTTCGGCAAATGGCAGGGAGATGGCCGGACAGCGCATGGCGATGAGGCGTCGATAGAGCGCGACAAGTATGCGTCTGACCTCATTCCATTCCTGCAGATTGCGAAGCTGAACCAGGCCGATGGCAGCCCGCATTTCATCCATGCGATAGTTGAAGCCCAGCATGGTCACGTCATATTGCGGGGTGCGGCTGTTCAGTCTCTGACGCGTGCCGGTGGTCATGCCGTGGCCACGCGCCTGGCGGATCTTCTCGCGCAAGTCGGGGTCGCGCGTAATGACCACGCCGCCTTCGGCGGTGGTCATGTTCTTGTTGCCGTAGAAGCTGAAGGCCGCTCCGGCGCCAAAGGTCCCAACCTCCTTCAGGCCGGGAGCATGTGCCGCGTCCTCGATGATGTAGAGCCCTCGCACGCTTGCGAATGTCTGCCACTGCTCCTTGTTTGCAAGATAGCCCGCAAAATGGACCAGGATCACAGCTCTGGTGCGGGGGGTGCACTTCGCTTCGGCGTCTTCGACCGACATCAGCGGCACGTCATCGGATTCTATATCGACGAAGACCGGCTTGGCACCAACGTACAAGACCGCGTTGACGGTCGCCACAAACGTCAAGGAAGGCACCAGAACCTCGTCGCCGGGCCCGATCCCGAGTCCATACAGAATCAGGTGAAGGGCTGCGGTGCAGGAGTTGACGGCGACGCAATCGTCAGCACCGTGCATGGCGGCAAATGCCTCTTCGAATGCCCTGACCCGCTCGCCCATCGTCAACCAGCCGCTGTCGATCACTTTCGACAAGGCGGCCTTCTCCGGCACACCCAACATGGGGGCACTAACCAAGAGCATCCCAACCTCCCGGTGAACTTTCGCACGCGCCGAAAGGCGCCTTAAGCTGCAGCCGCGGCAACCTCGATGGAAGCCGATTGCTCCTCCCAGGAAATCGCCTGCGCCTTCTGAAAGTCTTCGACCCGGCCAATGTCGAGCCAAAGGCCTTGGTGCTTGTAGACGTGCACGACCTGCCCATCCTGGAGCATTTGCAGCATGAGATCGTCGAATCCGAAGGGAATGCCCGATGGAATGAACCGCAGCACGGCTGGATCCATGCAATAAATCCCCATGCTGACCAAATGCGTCAGCGAAGGCTTTTCGCGAAACACCTGGACAGTGTCATTGACCTCGTCGATGACGCCGAAGTCCATCTTGGTGACACGCGCCGACGTGGCGATTGTAACCAGATCCTTGTGAGCCCGATGCGCCGCCACGAAGCGGCTGAGGCTGAGGTCGGTAAGCACGTCGCCGTTGAGGACAAGAAAGGGTTCGTCGAGTTCATCCCTGATCAGGGAGAGCGGGCCGATGGTCCCGAGCGGTTCCATCTCTTGCGTGTAGCGGATCTTGAGGTTCCACTGCGAACCATCCCCGCACACGCTGCGGATCAGGTGACCCAGGTAGCCGGTTGTCACATAGACGTTTTCAATGCCGTTGCGCCGCAGCCATTTCAGCAACAGCTCAAGCACCGGGCGCGCACCGATAGGCATCAGAGGCTTTGGCAGAACCGAGGTGAACGGGCGAAGCCGCATGCCCATTCCACCACATTGGATAACCGCTTTCATATGACACTCCCTGCGCACATGGCCGACACAAGCCAACAATCGAACTCGGCGACCGGAACCTCACTCGTGCGGCCGCGGTGGGGATCCAGCCACCTGACCTACCGGACGTGCTCCGAATAGGGCGAGAAATTACGCTCGGGCGGTGGGCGTGTCGTCGTGCGTTCGAATGGCGCTCTGCCGGGTCATGGCGAAAATGGCAGGCGACGTTGGTGCGCTGCACCAGAGGGCGGATGGCGCCAATGGCCAGGGACCAAGGTCCGACTTTGCGTCGTGGTAAACGCGGAGTAGCTTTTTTTGTTCGAATAGGTAACATTGAGGCTCGATACTCTGTTGGGTTCCGGTTGGCGGCGGGCTCCGCATTCGTCACAGAATTAGTCCTTAGGCAAAAAAAGTTCTGGACGCTTACTGTTGTCCCCGAGCCGGAAGTGCGTGCGTTGGGGTAAAATGTTCAAGATTGTCATCGCCGATGATCACGGGCTCTACCGGCGTGGCTTGCGGTTGGCGCTGACTGCCGGCATCGAAGGCGTCGAGATATTCGAGGCCACTTGCTTCGATGCCGTGGTTGGCCTCCTTGCAGAACACGAATGCGTCAGCCTCGCGATGCTTGACCTGAACATGCCGGGGCTGTTCACGCAAGAAGTGCTTGGCGATGTCCTGGCTGCCTATCCGGCCACGCGGTTCGCGATTATTTCCGGAAACGATTCACGCTCCGAAATACTGACCGCACTCAATGTGGGGCTGCACGGCTATATCGTGAAATCGCAAAGCGATGACGAGGTCGTGCTGGCGGTCAAGGAAATCCTGTCGGGCCGCATATACGTCCCGGCGCTTCTGTCCCGGCAGTTGGGAACCCACGCGCCGGCGCTGGAGATCCGTCACGGGGGCAGCGCCGGCGCCGGCGCTCTCGAAAGGCTCACATCCCGGCAAAAGGATGTTTTGAGGCTGATGGCGGAGGGATACTCGAACAAGGAAATAGCCCGAGACCTCGATATTGCCGAGGCTACGACAAAGATTCATGCGGCGGCAATCATGCGGGAATTGGGGGTCCGAAACCGCACGGAGGCGGCAGTTCTGATAAAGACCTGGTTCGGGACGGTGTGAGCCAGGGCATTTCACCGTTTCACGGAAACGGCGACACGCTCTATCCTTTGTTTTGGCGCAATTCCCGACGGAAAACGGTGTCACAGTTTTCCTGGAATTGCTCTAACGCGTTGCGCTGAAACGGGTTCGGGCGACGCGCTCTTAAGTCTTTGTTTGCTGCATGCCGTCGTCCCGGAACCGCGCACCCTTCTGGGCGACATGCATTTAGGCTTGGACTTCCTTGGACGACAGGCGGAGGGAATATCGCAATCCATCCTCCCGCATTTCCAATTGCGAGGAATGACCCACAAGAGGCGTTCCGTCGATCCCAAGGACCATCGATCCAAAACCCTGGCGCTTGATCGGAACTGCGCGCTGGCGCCCTGTCTCGGTCCAGTCAAAGACAATCTCATCGCCTGGGGCGAAAGCCCAACGCGCCTCAATCTTGCCCTGCGTGTCGCCGAGCACGCCATGCTTGATCGAATTGGTGGTGAGTTCATGGACTATCATCGCAAAACTCTCCGCCGCCCCGCCCGAAATCCTGATGTCAGGACCTGCGATCATTGTCTTGCCGGCTTCCGAGAAGGGCTTGAGTTCTTGAGCGACGAGATCCCGAATGGTCGATGATCCATCCACGCTGTTCGTGAGCAGCATATGTGTCGCCTCGAGCGCGCGAATTCGCTCGACAAGCGTTTCCTTGAATTTGACGAGATCGCCGTCCGGCGCATCGATCATCTTCACTATCGCGGTGAGGACGGGGAACAGATTGCTGAACCTGTGGCGCTGTTCAAGCATCATTTTTTCTTGTCTGCGTACCGCCGCCCGCAACAGTGTGGTTTGGCGTCGCTCGGTCAAATCCGCGGCAATGCCAATTCGCCGATAACGGCCATCGTGCTTTTCCTCGCGTCCTCGCAAGGCAACCCAACGGATCTGGCCGTCTGGTCGCTTGAGACGAACCTCCACGTCGTAATTGGCCCCTGGATGATCATTTCCGGGAGGCGATGCGAGCGTGGCCCAGTCTGCGGGGTGGACGATCGACGACAGATCGGAAAGGGGGCGGGATGCAGCTGGCGACAACCCGAGAATGTCCCAGAACTGCTTTGAGCCCGAGACGACATCTTGGCCGTATTCTATCCGCCAGGTACCCAATCGGCCGGCCGACAATGCGAGGTCGAGCCACTCGTTCTGAGCTATGAGCGCTTCACGCGCGGCTCTTCGCTCGGTTATGTCATCGACCACCACGAACAGGCTGTCCAACGGCGCCGCCTCCGGCGCGGAGAGAGACAGCGTCAGCCAAACCCAAAGCGTGCTGCCGTCCCTTCTGATCAGACGTATTTCCGAGCCGAACGACGGCGTCTCGGCGTTCAATCCTGCCAGCGATTTTATGAGTTGGGCACGATCATCCTGATGGACGAGCTCCTCCATCCGCCGCCCGACAAGATCATCCTCGAGGTAACCGAGCAAGGTGCAGAGTCGCTTGTTCAGTCGCAGCAATTCGCCATTGTCGTCGGCGGCGGCAAAGCCCATTGCGGCGCGTTCAAATGCCCGGCGGTAACGCGTCTCGGCAGCTTCGACCGCAGCCAGCTTGACGTCTAACGCGGCACGCAAATCTTTCCTCGACCGATCGAAAAGAAAGGCGATCATCCCGCCGGAAAGCAAAAGCAGGGTGGCGCGTACAAACTCTTCGACGGGAGCCTGGCCGCCCATGAATATCCGGGCAGCCAGGCCAGCGAGCGCCATCACAAGCGTTGCCGCGAGCGCAAGCCAGCGGTTCTCCAGGAAGGCGATGACAACTATCGCTGGAACAAATTCAAGGAATGCCGGATCAGCGCCGCCCGTTAGGGCAACCCTTGCCTCAAAGACCAGCGTAGCGATCAGAATGGCCGCCGAGGCTAGCTGAGTTCGCGACAGGATCCATACCTCCTCGGCAACCTCATCCAACCTAATTACAACTTTTGGTCTAGGCCGTCGAGATTAGATCGTCGAACGTGCAGCTAATACGCCTGCCCACTTTCAGCCCCCGAAAAAGCAAGGCCTTATAGAGGCGGCACCCAATCTTCTGGCTATCCACGATCGATCGCAGATACCAGATATCGAGAACATGAGGACGGATGACCGATGGATCTCATCAATGGGCGAAACGACACGAGAATGATCGCGCCACCTGGCGCGATAAACACGCGCTCGGGCAGAACGACGACAGCCTTCACGAGGGGCGCTGATCGCAAAGCCGTCGGGCAAACCATAGCGGCAAAATGCGCGCGGCCGTGCCTTGATTCGATAACCGGCATGCTCGAGCGCATAGGTTGCGGTTGGCTCGTGCTGAACGAGTCGAAGAGGTTGCTCGAATGGAATGCAGCCGCCGAAACCATTCTCGCCGCCTGCGACGACTCTCCGTATCCGCCTCACGATCTATCGGCGGCGCTGAGGAGCTTGATAGCGGGCGTGCCCAATCATTTTTTGCCCGGATCGTTGTCCTGGATCGTAATCCGAAACGCCGGCGACCGGCCGATCATCATGAATGAAGAGGGCGTTGTCACTCCCGACCGGTCGATCATCCTCGCACTTCTTGATCGCCAATCGAGAACCGGGCCGAACCCGGAGACCCTGCAGAAGATGTTTGGATTGACCGGAGCCGAGACGCACCTGGCGTTGCGTTTGGCGAGTGGCGATGCCCCCCTGGAAATCGCCGAGCGCAGCCGGCTCAGCCGCACCACGATCCGTACCCAGCTTGCCTCGTTGTTTGCCAAGACAGAGACGAGGCGCCAGGCGGAACTGGTCGCTCTTTTGGGGCGCATCTCGGTGCTGCCGTAGAACCGGGACCTTCCGATCAACTGGCGAGCTTCGACTTTTCGGAGCGCGCCGCCCGCTCCACGCCATCGCGGCGCGCCGCACGGTCTTGTTCGCCCGACAGTGGCGCCTAATCTAGCAACCGAGATTGCAGGCGAGCGACAGGCCGGAATGGCCGTAGCTGAGGAAGGCGGCTTCCAGCGCTAAAGCGATCGAACGACACACATGTCTGGGTCCAACGATAAAATTTCGCGGTTGTCGGGGCCATTTACTATTCCGCTGGACTTCGTTGCGCACGCAAGCATTGCTGCGGATAACGACACGGCGGCTCTCCCCGCCACGACAAGTCTCTCCAGCCCGCCAGGCGCCGGATTGGCCGCCGCCCTGTTCTGCAAGTGCCCTGCAATCGAAGTCGACGGTCAGCACTTTCTGACCAATCGTGATGAGGCGGACGAGCTTTTTGCAGCGGCGATCGCTTACCGTCTGCAGTCTCGGAGCTCCAGGCAGCCTTGACCTCAGCCGCGCGACGCATCGCGTTTTGGATTTCGGCTGCGCTCTAGGCGCGCCCTCAGTCCCGGTAACGGCGGTCCTGCGTTGTGGGGTAGTTTGATGCGCGCGCGATTTAGCCGGAATTGTTCGGTCTCGTTGCGTTGGCCAAAAACCTGCTCGACGTCGGTCGGTCGTGGCAACCACTGGCGCGCGGGGTCTTTTTGGCTGTCAAGGATCGGGGATAGGCTGATCGCGCTCGCCCACGGCTTTGCGGGCGAGCAGATAGTACAGTTCCATCTCACCCTTCCCCTTGACATGAACTCGGGCGCGTCTCTCAAATACGTACTCGTCAGCCAGAATCTGCATAACTGTCTCGGTCACCTGAATCCGGCCGGCGCTACCAAGTGACTCCATCCGAGATGCGGTATTCACGGTATCTCCCCACACATCGTAAAATAGCTTCTGTGTCCCGATCACTCCTGCGACTGCTGGTCCTACGTGGATTCCTATCCGTATGGCTATTTCCTCTCCTATCTCTTCCGACAGGTCGCGGGTCGCGTCCAGCATGTCGAGTGCCAACTCGGCTACCCGTCGAGCGTACCCTTGATGGCGGTCAGGCATGCCACCCGCCACCATGTAGGCGTCTCCAACCGTTTTGATCTTCTCCAAGCAATGGATCGCTGCCAAGCGGTCAAATCTGGTAAAGACTCGATTGAGGAACCGCACAACCTCTACCGCGGGTAAATTGCTGGCGCGAGGCGTAAAATTAACTACGTCTGCAAAAAGAATAGCCACCTCGTCGAAGTGATCAGCGATAGTTTCTTTTGGTTTTTCTTTCAATCTTGCAGCAATCGATGCAGGCATGAGATTAAGCAATAGGTGTTCTGACCGCTCGTATTCACGCTCAAGCGCCGCTTCAGCGCGGTCACCTACATATAGAGCATAGTATATCGACCAAAAAACCAATATAGATGAGCCAAATAAACAATACTGTAGATTTAATTTGGCAAAATCTCCTGGAACAGGCTCGAACGATGAGCTTGGAAACCTGAATTCCACTATATAGAATCCGAAAATCGCCCACAACAGAAGTGATATTGCGATCAACATTCGCCTGGATCCGAGAGAAATCGATACCGCGGGGGCCGCTAATAAGAAATAATGACTGCCAAGTGAAGAGCCGGCGATGTATCCTTGAACAACAAAACCAATCCAAGATACGCCAACAAAATATGTTGTCGCCACAACTTCACCAAACCGATTTGAAAGCGGAGTAAGCGCCCACATGAACAGGATAAATGATGCCCATAAAATCAAGGCGTGATGTTTAGCGAATCCAAGGCGTAACAAAGACTGACATATCACGAATATTGTACTTAATACCACAAGCGTGACGAATACATTTAGGGCCCTAAGGTGGCGACTGGATACTGGATCTTTGCCGGTAGTTCCGAACGCGATCATATTTTGTAATAGACCGGCAAGTCTGACGAAACTCGTTCGGAGCAGTTTCGATAGTTGAAGCGTCGCAATAAGTATGACGTTCGGGCGTGCCATACGAGTTCCCGCCTGACCATAAAGTCCGAGCATAGTGGCATGCGCCTGAGCAAGCTACTCAAGAACACCATCACCACTGCGTGGCGAAGCCAACCGAAGTGGGTCATCTCGCGCTCGTTGAAGTCAGTCGGCCCTAGACTAATTGGACTCGTTGAGGCCGACGAGGCTTGCAGGAAAGAGCGAAACGGTTTTCCGTCACGAATTGCATCAACACAATGAGATCGAGTGGTTCGCCGTTTCCGTGAAACAGTGAACCACCAACGGCTCGCGCTGGCTGCCGGGCATTGTGCCGTCGTGCGAACGCCACACAAATCGCAGTGCCACCGGCCTTAGAAGAGCAACGGTCAGCGTTTGCGGGTCCGCACTGCGCCAAGTTTCGGGCGAATCCTCAACAGGTATTCCAGGAGGTACTGGTTCGCGATCTTCATGACTGACGGCCGGAAGATCTGAACCGCGTCTCGCATTGTCGTTCGCCACGACTGATGTCGGAACCTGGAAGGGATACGAGCGACCTGCAGCGCACGCAAAAGGCTCTCCGGACTCGGAAGACCTTTTCTATCCTCGATAAGATCCCAGTTAAGCTGTTTGACGGCGAGGGTGACCTCGTCCACGTCCTCGTAGCTCTTCGTCGTCGTTATGCTGGGATGATGCGTGGCATCGTAAAAGATCAGACCTTCGTTGATGGCAACCATCTCGCCGTGGCGGGCTAGATCAACAAAGAACAATTGATCGACGCCGGCCGGAATGGATTTATGGGCGCGCATCTGGCACCCGGCATGAATGACGGCGGCGTTGATCAACAGCGTCGAAGGTATGATGCCAAGGCTCCTGGTCACTCGCACGAGATACAGGTCCGTCAGGCACTGTTGGCTCGAATAGAGCGAAACCCGGTTATGCTCGGGCGGATCCGAGCGTGTTACCACCCGGTCTTCCTCCACGACATGCGCTGCGCAGGTCATGAACGCCGCCGACGGATATTTCATCGAGATTTCGGCGAACCTCTTCAGGGCACCGGAGGTCAGCCAATCGTCGTCGTGCAGCAACTTGATCCACTTGCCCTTGCAGGCAAGCATGGCGTTGTTGGTATTTTCCACCTGCCCTCTGCCCCGGTGGTTTTCGACAATTCGGATGCGTGGGTCGCTTCGCGCGTATTCCTCCAGGATGGGCCAGCTCGCACCCGCTCGGCCCTCGTCGTCGCTGACAACAAGTTCCCAGTTGGAAAAGTCCTGGCCGACGATGCTGTCGATGGTGCGCCGGATGGTATCCGGTCGGCGATATGTCGGGACGGCAACGGAGATGAAAGGTCGCATCGTCGAACCCTCGGCAGAATGAGTGTCACCTTCCTCGGGTGCCACGAACCCTCTTCCAGGGCGCGCGTCGCTACTCAATTGGAGCTTCATGGTGCTCTTTCCTCGCGATGGCATAAGGGCTTGGCAGCGGTATCTGCACCGCATTGGTGTCCCGCTTCAAAAGATACAGTGAGGCTGCCGTTTTGATGGCGAATCCGACCGTCCCGCCAGCCGCCATGAGATAAATGACGTCGATAGGCTCCCAACCCGCTTTGGCGCCGGCGAGCAGCGGACCGAAGACAAGCACCATCCGCGCGGCGTCGACGACCAGCCGCACCTCCTGCCGCCGCAGCAGGGCGGGAACCTCGCCGAGCGGTGTCGACAATGCTTGCACGGCGCCCATGAACGCCAAGGCCGTCATGATTTGGGCCGTCGGGATCCAGGCCTCTCCCAGAAGCGGGACGACCAGATACGGAGCTGCCAGCCCAAGCGCCAATATTGGCAGCGCGGTAAGGCCGGCGGCAAGGATCACGAGGCCGCGCGCGATGCCGAGCAAATGGGCACGATTGCTGTTCTTGTTCGCCTCGGCGACGAACACGTTGCTTAGCGGAGTGGCAATGAGCACGATGGGCCCTGTGACCAGCCGCGTCGCGACGCCGAGGTAGCCGGCGAAAGCCGCGCCGAACAACGAACCGACGAGGATCGCCGGAAGATTGTTGATGGCATAGCTGCCGAGCGTCGCGGGGATATCGAACAATGGGAACTTGTATTCCCTGACGGCCTTGTCAAAGGCGCTTCTCCATGGCGCTCGGTAAATGCCGCGCACGTCATCCCACGTCAGAATCCGAAAGCCCAGAAAAGCGAGAAAGATGAACTGGCTGATGACGTGCGCATGCACCATGGCTTCGCCACCGAGGCGGGCGAGGCCAAAAACCAACTGCAGCAACGCCATGGTGGCCGGCAGGATCAGACGGCCAAGGGCGAAATCGCGCAGCAGGCCCGCACGCAAGGCCCAACAATTCATGGCTTCAACGAGAGCCGCGCCGCTCATCCCAATCGGAACGAGCCAGACCAGAGCTCTGAGGTGTACGGGCGCAAAGCTCAACAGCACCTGCCCGGCAGCAAAGGTCAGGGCGCCGGTCGTCAATACGGCCAATAGAATGAGCTTGACGGTGACATAGGTCTGTTCGGTATCCTTGACGCCGTAGAGCGAGGGCTCGAAACGCAGCGCCGCGACCGCACCGAGTATGTTTACCGTTGAGAGATAGATCGTGAAGACGCCGAAATCCGCAGGAGAATAGAGGCGGGCCAATATCGGGATGGTGGCGACCAGAGTGAGTTGCCCCGCAATCGCCATTGCTGAAACGCCGCCCGCCGCGCGGACGATTTTGCCGATTGGGCTTGCTGTAATCCGCCCCTCCCTGGATCTCAGAAAGTCGCTGTAGGACATTGGCTCGCGATTCCGAGAAGCGGCTGACGATTGGAATGGGAACGTATGGCGGCTGCAGCACCTCGCCATCATTCACCTGAATGATATTGCGCTTGCAAATGCCGGTTCGGTTCCATGATGCGAAAATGGAGCGAGGGTCGGCAGACGTCTCAGGGCTCTGTTTGGCGACCAGCAAGCCTATCGGCGCATCAGCCCCACGTTTGCCCGAGACGGACGAACAGGTCGAATGGCCGCACGGCGGCTGGACTATGGCCCCGCTCAGGGTTTGGGACGGCTACGCGACCGCCGGCGCTCACCGCCCGCCTTATCAAGAATGAATGTATTTGGCGATGATCGCCCGCTCAACGTCTTGAGTGCTCATCATCGTCGAGCGCTGGCTTGAAGTCCTGGCACAAATAACGTCCCGCCCCGAGATGGCGAGTATGTCGCTTATGGTTTTGAAGACACTGAGGGAACGCATATTGACGTCGAAATCGGCCTCGAAGAGCCGCTCCGCCGGAGGCTCGCTTTCCATGCGCCGGCGAAGACGGGCTGCAACCGCGGCCCGCGGCGCCGTAACTCTAATCGTCAGATCCGCGGCCGGTACATTGCTCAGCATCGTTCCGAGAACGGCTTTGTCCGCATTCCCATTGAGCAACGCCAGAGACCCAACCGCCTGAACATAACCCTCGTCGAAAATCAGAATATCCTGGTCCAGCCTAGCTCGATCCCAAGCGTGCGAAAGCTTCAGTATGTGCTGCCAAATTCGGGCACGCCAGATTGGTTTTTTCGGGGGCATTGCCCTGAGCATCAACAGAGACTTCGATAGATTTGACCTGCCGTTTGGCGGGAAGAAAATCACTTTAGCCGTAGAAACCGTTGCCGAGACGATCCTCGTCATGAACAGGAAGACGCCCAGATCGAGTGCTCCGGACCTTACCGCTGGCCGGTAACTGCGGATAACATCGGCACGGTATCCGTCCTCGCGCAAACGGCTGACCAGCGCGTGGGCGAGGGTTGTTTTGCCTGAACCGGGCGGTCCGAAGAGCTCGACGATCAAGGTTCAATACTCAACATGGCGGCTCGCGGCAGGCTTCATGGGATCCGCGCAAGGAGCAGATCCGCGCCGTCGCCGAACCTGTATTTGGCATATCGTTTGAGGTTGACTCGCGTAAGCACGCTCGCTGTCGGAACCGAAATCGCGCCGTCCCTTTGGAGCAGGTCCAAGACCCCGCGAGCGATATCGCGCGGCGTGCTATCCCAGCGAATGGCGAGAAGGATCGCATCCGCCCAGCTCGTCAGGAACCTTGCTTCCGGCCCGGCAAGTCCGGACGGCCCGTTTATGATGATCAGGCTGTATTCGGCCTGCAGCTCATGCTTGCATTCGAGACTGTCCGCGCGCGCAAGAAGTCCGAGCAAGTCGTCGGTCGGTGCAACGGTCATCAGGTCGATGCCGATGCCAGGCACACCGGCGACCGCATCGTCCAAGGTACAGCGGTTGCTGATAAACTCGCCAAACGAACGGCGCGCCCTTGGCCCGCTGCATTGATGCAGGTAATCCTGCGTGAGTTGGTGATGCGTGCGATCGAGATCGATCAGAAGAATTGGGCCGCCGAGCCGGGTGGCAGCGAATGCCAAGCCCCATGCAAGTTCATCCGCGCCATCATCACGCAGGCTGGATGTGATAAGGATGGTGTGCGGGGAACGCGTCCTGGCCTGATTTGGCGACGCCGCGACCAAAAGCGACGTCAGGGCACGACTGTAAGCGGATTTGGGCTGGCCCAGAACCAGGTCCCGCAGATGCTTGATGTGCAGCTTGCCGGGATCGGGAATGAGGCCCATGCAGGGAACCCTAAGCGCTGCCCCGGCCTCAGCCTCAGCACGCAGCGTGCGATTGAATCGATTGCGGATCAACACGAAGATCGCGCCAAGGACTGAGAAGGCAATCATTCCCGGCGGAACCAGGAAAATCGGCGGCAAGGTCTGCGGTTTGGCCGGCGGCCATGCCGGGGAAAGGATCGAGACCCCTGCCGAGGGGGAATCAATGCGCCGCATCAGATCCTGCTGTCGGCCCAGCAGCTCGTTGTATCTTTGGGTGAGCAGGCTGACCTGGGGCTCGAGCGCGCGCAACCCGGAAAGCCGACTGGCGGTGTCGGCGACAACCGCATCGAGAACATTCTTGCGATCTTCCAGCGCGCCGAGCTGGGCCCGATAAGTGTTGACCTCCGCCTCGACGCGAGCGAGACCCTGCTGGATCGCGCTCTCGATCGCGAGGCCGAGGTCCTTGTCCGCAGGCGCCTTTGCCTGGCGAGCCGCAAGGTCAGCCAGCTCCGGTGCGCCCATGGCTTCGGCCAGCGAGGCGACCGCGGCACCCTGTTTGCGAAGGTCCTGAATATGTTGAAGGCGCGCTTCCATCGCTGCGAGATCAGCCTTGGACATCGATATTTGCTGGCTAAGGTCGGACTGTTCCCTGGCCGCGCTATCCGCCGAGCCTTGATCGACGGCCCCATGGCTTAGCCGGTACGTCTCCAGTCGATTGGTCGCGGCAACGAGATCGCTTTGCACGGCCGGCAGACTGGTGGTCACGGCGGTGAGTTCCAGCCTGTCTTCGGCCCGCCTCCTTTTTGCCAGCTCATCGATATAGACTTGCGAGAAGGTGTTAGCCACCATGGCGGCGCGCACCGGATCTTCATCCGCAAAAGCGACCGAAATAACCCTCGATCGCAGTTCCTGCCCAATTCTTATTCTATTCCTCAGCAACCTGAGGTCGGGATCGGCCGTCTCGGCGCTTTGCGGCCAAAGTCGCTCGATGATCCCGGCGGCAGACCTCGTCGATGCAGGAGCCGAGCCAGGCGTGGATGTTTCGGCTTTAGACGCGCCTTGCGCTGGCGTGGCACGCTCCATGTCGTGCAGCGCCGTCGCGACACGGCGCAGATGGCCCTGTGACGAAAGCATGGTGATGTGGTCATCAATGCTGGAATCGATAAGGTCCTGGGCGGAAGACCCGCCTGGAGCAAGCGAACTGCGTGCCGGAGGGTCGATTATCAGCTGGCTGGTGGCCTCGTACATCACGGGACGGGCAACACCCACAACTGCCGCGAGGATCCCACCCAGAACAGCAAAGGCAAGGATCAACCACCTTCTTCTTGCAAGGATTGCCATCAGATCGTGCGTGGCGGTCGGCGGTTCGGCGTATTCGCGCCGCGGCCGAATGCGTTCCCTGGGTTCGATAACCGTCGGGACGGCCTGAGAGCCGGCTCGCGGAAGTTTGATGCGGCTGACGGCGGAACCTGCCATTTTCACACTCCTGCCATGTCGAACTCACGCGACGGGGTCGCGCGCGGCGCTTGCCTTGCCTCGTTGCGCCAGGCCTGAAACATCAACGCTGACCACAATTCGCGCGAGCGGTCCTGCCCTCGCATGTGATCGCGCCAGCAGCCGTCCACCTTGGCGCTATCCAGCACGTCGGCGTCGTCGCGCCGGATGTCGGTGAGAAGATCGGCCGCCCAACTGCGCAACGGACCCCTCAGCCATGCGGCGATTGGAACGTCGAAGCCCTGCTTCGGCCGGTCGATCAATTTTTCCGGAAGATACCGACGCAACAGGCTTCGAAGTATCCACTTGCCTCTGCCGTCGCGCACCTTTGCGTCGGACGGAAGGCGCCAGGCGAATTCGACGACCCGATGGTCAAGCAGGGGACATCGTCCTTCAAGCCCGTTGGCCATGGTCGAGCGGTCCAGCTTCACCAGTATGTCGCCGGGCAAATAGCCGGCCATGTCGTCATAGAGAACTCGTGACAGCAGTCCGTCGAGTTTCGGTGCGCTGCCGATTGACGCGGGCAGGCTTTGACGCGTGAGGCTCGCGGTGGGGGACGTCACCAGCCGCTGGAATAATTCGTCTTCATGCCTCGCGCCGAGCAAGCCGGAGAAGCGATTGAGCCGGTCGCTGCGCAGCATGTGATGCACATTTGCCCCGAGAGGGAGCCTGTGCAGGAGATCCTCGCGCGCTATGCGAGCCAGCAGGCCTATACCCGCGGCTGCCGTTCGCCGCAGCGCCAGGGGAAGGCTTTGTTGACGCTTCAGCCGGTTCGCCATGAAGTGGCGGCCATAGCCGGCGAAGCACTCATCGCCGCCGTCGCCCGTCAGAGCGACCGTGACATGCTGGCGCGCAAGCCGCGCCACCAGCAGAGTAGGTATCTGGGATTCGTCGGCGAACGGCTCGTCCCATATGCCCGGCAACTCGGGGATGACGTCGCGCGCGGCGTGGGGCGAAAGGCGAAGCTCGGTGTGATCGGTGCCGAGATGTCGCGCCACTTCGGCCGCATAGCGGCTCTCGTCAAAGCCGCCCTCCGCGAACGCGATTGTGAAAGTGCGTACCGGACTTCTGGATTGAGCCTGCATCAGCGCCACGACGGTGGAACTGTCGACCCCACCGGACAGAAAACTGCCCAAAGGCACATCGGCGATCATACGTTCGCGAACCGCCAGGCGAAGCAGATCGTCGAGCCTATTGATGAGATCGTCGTCGCTGCCAACGACCGGTCCCTCGCGGCCTCTCGCGGCAACTTCGGCCAGCGACCACCAGTGGACGACACGCTGGGAAAGCGCGGCCGCACTGCCTGCCTGCGCGAGATCCGTGGCCGCAATCGAGAGCAGGGAACCGGGGGGCAGCTTGAACACGTCCTGCCAGATACATCTGTCATCCGGCACCCAGCCCTTCGAGAGCATCGCCCCGGCGGCATCGAGATCGAGCTCGGGAGAGAAGAACGGAAAGCACCGGATTGCCTTCAGTTCCGAAGCAAAAAACAGGGCGTGTCCGGCAAATGCCACGTAAAGCGGCTTTTTGCCCATTCGATCCCGGGCAAGATGAAGGGTCCTGGTCTCCAGATCCCACAACGCAAACGCGAACATGCCCGCAAAACGCTTGACGGCGGCCTCAAGACCCCAACTCTCGATGGCAGCCAGCATCACTTCCGTGTCGCCGGTGCCGTGAAACTGTCGCCCCGCCCCTTCGAGTTCGCGCCGCAGGTCGCGAAAATTATAGATCTCGCCGTTGAAGGTGATCACGTACCGGCCGCTCGCGGAACGCATGGGCTGACGCCCTGCGCTAGACAGGTCGACGATGGCCAGCCGCCGGTGGCCCAGGGCAATCCCGGCGTCACGATCGACCCAGAGGCCTTCGCCGTCAGGCCCGCGGTGTCGAAGCGACGCCGTCATGCGCCCTATGGCCTCGAGCGACTTCGGATCCGTCGCGTTGGGCGCGAGAAGAATTCCGGCAATCCCACACATCACGCAACCCTCATGGACGGCAGCCGCTGATGCAGCCTGTGGGGCGTTCCCGCAACAAGGCAGAATGTCAGCGCGAACCAGACGATTGGATGGCGGATGATCAGATGCGGCATGCTGAAGACGACCACCGAAGCGAGAAGCACCAGCAGGGCATCGAATCGGCTGCGCCAAACCGACATGGCGGCCGATCCGACGAGCCAAACCAAGGCAAGGGCCGCTACCAGCCCGCCCTGAAGGTAGAGATCAAGCATGGTGTTGTGAGCTTCGAACGGGCGCTCGAGAAACTGCCTGTCTGCGATCGGCGGGCGTTCAAGGTGCGGACCGGGACCAAGGCCGAGCGAGCCGGATTGCAATCCCTTCTCAATCGCCTCGTTCCACAAAAAGACCCTGAGTTCGAAAGTCTCGGCCGTCGCCTCGCCGCCTCCGTCCTTTGTCAGGCTCTTGGCAAATTTCGCCACGCTGCTCTCCTCGGTAATCGCGTACGGCGCCGCCGCGGCCGCGAGCGGGACTGCGCCGATCATCAGCAAAAGCGCGATTTGCCGGGCAAGGCCCGCCCTGTTGTCGCCGGAAAGGAACCACGCCCTCAATCGTAGCCCCAGAAAAACGAGACCGCTCAGAATGGTCGTGTAGAGGTATGTATCGCTTTTGGTCAGCCGTCCGACATAAACGATCGGGATAAGGGTGGAGAACGCGAGGAACTGAGCCCACCGGCTGTTGGTGGTGACTGCAAGGTGCACCGCCAATGGACCAAAGACCGCACAATAAAGTGCGAGTTGGTTCGGGTTTTCGGACCAGCCGCGCAACCGGTCCCAGTACCATGGATCGATTCCCGGCTGATGGATCCAACCCCAGGCAAGGCCGATCTGTATCGCAAGGGCGCCGAAGGCGATCGCGATCACCCACCAGGCGCTGCGCCGCAGACTAAGCTCGGCATTGGGCTCCAACGTTGCAAGGCAGGTGACGCCCGCGAGAAGCCCGTAGGCCATCGTGTCGTGCGACAGCCCGGTGACATAGAGCACGGTCGTAAAATACCCGACAACGGTGCCCACCGCCAAAGTCAGCGACAAAAGCAGCCAGAAACTCGCCAGTTGAAAAAAGGCCGGTGTCACCTCGATCCGGCCGCCCGCCAATATCCGGCTGACCGACAGCATGATCCAAAGCACGAGGAAAATCTCGCCGTACCCGAACGACAGGCCCGGCACGGATATCTGCGAGGCGAAGGACAAGGCTACGCCTGCGGCAAGCAACGCCTCCCTGATCATCGGCGCACCTCGTCGAAACGACGCTTGGCGACAAGGCCCGCGGTTGCGTGTGCAAGGCCGCCTCTGGCCTGAGCCACCAGGACGCTCCGGTAAAGGTCGCAATACTGGTCAACGACCGCCGGGAGGGCAAAACGCTCTCTTACAAGCGCGGCGGTACGGCCACCCATGGTCCTGGCGAGCCGGCGATCCGAAAGCAGCTCGATGATGCGATCCGCCAGTGCGTCGGGGTCTCGCGGCGCAACCAGGTAGCCGTTCCACCCATCCTGGACGACGTCGGTGCAGCCTGGCATCCGTGAGGTTACGATGGGCAGACCCGCGAGTCCGGCCTCCAGCAATACGCGCGGAATTCCCTCGCGATATTCGGTCGGAAAGGCGAATACGTCAGCCATGCCCAGAAGCGCGGGAACGTCCTGGCGTTTGCCCAAAACGACTACATTGGCGGCAAATCGTCGAAGTTCCGATTCGTCGACGGCGAACGGTCCCTCGGAATCCCAAGGCCCGATGAGCACAAAGCGCGCATTCGGCCTTCTGGCGAGGACTTTTGGCACGGCCTTGAGGAGCGTCGGAACGCCTTTTTGACGAGTCAGCCGGCCGACAAACATCACGACTTCAGCCGATTGAAGCCCGAATTCCTGGCGCATCCTCGTGGGTGTCGGCCCAAGGTGCGTTGCGGCCGCGAATGTGGCGACGTCGATGCCGGAACCGGCGATGAGGCGATTGTCGCTATATCCGAGCAGCCGATATCTCTCGAAGAAGGTCTGATCGTCACGGTTTTGGAAGACCGTCGCGGCGGTCCAAAAGGACGCCAGCAACTGCAAGCCGCAGAAGATCGGCCGAAGCGCCAGAGCGCGCGGCGCAAGCGACGAAAAGGTCCAGCCCAATCCGTTGATCGTGCGGACAACGGGCACATGTCCTCGTGCCGCGAGTGGGGTCAACAGGTTCGGCTTGGTATCGAAACTCTGCACAATGTCCGGACGCAACTCCGCTATCAATTTGCGAAGCGTCCTGACCGCGCCTGCTTGTCCGCTGCCGCTGCTGAAGCGGTCGAACCCATAGCGCCTGTGTGCGATCCCATGTCTCAGGAATGAGGCGCCGTCGCAAGTCGAAACGGCAGTGACCTGAAAGCCCCTGTCGCGCACCTCCATGAGAAATGGCATTCTTAGCGCGTGATCCTCGCCGCCGACGCAGACCAGGTGCGGCTTCATTTTGCCACTCCCAGAATCCTGCGGTCCACCAGCTGCCCAAAAGGGCCCGAACTTGGATAGTCTCTCATGGCCCGCTGTCTTTGCGAGGATGCGTTCAATCGGCCTTCAAAGCTACGGGCGGGCCCTTAGGTTGTCCTCGTCTGTTCGAATGACACAAATCCGCTCGGTTCGGCGCAGCGATCAGCGCACTTGCGATACCGGAAACCGATGCAGGTTTTGGCGGCGACTCCGAGATCGTTATGCACGTCGCGCCGAGACGGATTCAGGCGCCGCGCCTTAGAGGCTTTGTTCGGTGCTTGTCGTCCTCCCAAGACCGCGACACGCTTTCGGGCGACATGCAGTGACGCTGTACGGCGGAGGTTTCCTCGCTATGGAGCGGGCGATTGGAGCCGCAGGATGGCTCTTCAGATGAGCATCATCTGTCGCTTCGGATGCAAAGGCATTTCACCCTTTCACGGGAACGGCGAAACGCTCTATCTCTTTGTTTTGACGCAATTCCTGATGGAAAACCGTGTCACACTTTTCCTGGACTTGCTCTAGGCCCACACGATATCGGCAGGCGTTGCAGGCTATGACGGCTCGCCGCGCAAACCAAACTGAGGCCGCTCAATGACCGTATATTCGTAGGCCCGGTGTCGCCTGTCTTCTTCAAAGACCCGTATCCACCGGACCTCGGAATTTCGCAGCGTAATATCCCGATTTGTTGCGAGCTTCGCAGCCCTGAACGGCGTTGGCGCAACAACCTTATGAGAGACGATCACCTTTCCGGCGAAGATCTCCTCGACCTCGTAGTTCGGCATGCCACCCTCCCGCACCCTTATCCCGCGACAAGTCCCCTTCAACCTCGATCGAGACGAAATGTTCCACAAACCCGGAGAAGCGGCAAGGACTGCTGCTGCAGGCGTGCAAGAGGCGATCAGATTTTGAAGGGTGGACTTGATGTCCAGGGAAAGCGGCGGTTGCTGGAACGTACCGGCGTGGACGGCTTGTTTCGCGGGACGGCACGAGGCGGTCTCCACGGCCGGACCGGTAGGAGCATGGGGGTCGCTCCTACCGGCAAGGCGCCTTACTCAGACTACAAGAAAGGAGTGTTCGCCCAGGTGCAGATGCGGGGTTAGGCTTGCAAATTGGATCTGCGCGTGGCCGCCAATTCCGTCGCTGTCGAAAGACAGCGCCCCTGTGGTGCTGTTGTAAATAATGTGGTCGTTGGCGTCATGCGCGCCCTGACCGACGTGGAAATTGCCGGATGCAAGGGCGCCCTTCTGAAGCCCGGTGAATAGGCCGTGGTCTAGATAGATCTTGTCTTGAGAAACCCTGAAGTCGGCGACCCTGTCGATGTTGTTCCCGCCAAGGGCCGTGTTGAACACGAAGGCATCGTGGCCACCATAGCCCTTCAACAGGTCCGACCCGCCGCCGCCGTTTATCTTGTTGTTGCCGTTGTTGCCGATGATCGTCTGGCCGAACTCGTTGCCTGTCAGATCGATGGCGGTTTTGCCGCCTGTCCTGGAGGTGGAGAGCTGCTCGATATGCGAGCCGGCAGACAGGGCATAGCTGACCGAAGCCATCACCTTGTCGAAGCCGCCAGTGGCAGCTTCCATCACTTTGTCGTGCGCATTGCTGATGTGATAGGTGTTGTTGCCCTTGCCTCCATGGATGACATGATCGACGTGCGAAGGGTCCGTGGTTGGCGGCGGCGTCTCAGACGTTGGCGGTGTCGGCTCGGCGGTTGGCGGTGTCGGCTCAGTGGTCGCCGGCGGCGTCGACGCAGTCGAGATGGCATTGTGCTGCCGGAAAAATGCCTGCAGTTCCGGTGAGTTCTCGAGCGCGGTGTCGCCGTTTTGCGAGCCCCAGGCATAGGCATAGTCGAACGCCGGCGACGGCACGAGCTTGGCCCAGTGATCCATCATCGTCTGCATTTGCGACGTGGTGGGCATGACGTGCTTTCCGCCGGTATCGGTCTCCCAGCCGCCGCCCCCGAAGGTTTGGTAAACCGGTATGATCTTGTCGATCGGGATACCCGACTTGACCGCGGCAGCCACGGCCCTGTCGATCATGTCGTAGTCGACGCTGGTTATGCCGGTGCGCACCGGATAGGGGTCCAGACCGTAATAGTCGATGCCCGTGTTTGCGGGATTATAGGTGTTGGTGAAATCCGGATTGGTCGAAGACCCCATGTTCATCATGGTGACGAAGGTCTTTGCGCCGGGGAAATGCGAGTGAATCCAGTCCGATTCTGCCTTCAGATTTTCTGCGCTGGCATAGGTCCCCCACTTCCCGGTCGGATCCGGCTCGTCCATCAGGTAGAATCCGAAAACTTTCGAATTGTTGAGGAAAGGGGTGACCTGGTCGATGAACGATTGGGTAACGCCGTCATGGGCGCCGAGGTAAACCAACGCCTTCATTCCATCAGGAAGCGCATTCACCTGGGAAAGATATTGGACGTCGACCAGATTGAATCCGGCCGTCGCAACTTCGGTGGCTGAACCGCCCGACGCATAGTGCAGAGTTGCCATGCTTGTTCCTTCTTGTGATTCGGCAACGCCCCCTGCACCGCTTGCCTAATCGAAAGCTACATTAGACAGAAATCACATAAAGACTTCGACGGTCAAAATAATTGATTGCGGCGCAACGGCTCGTTGAGGCCCGCGGGAAAAACCTCAACATTTTCAGCCCAGTCTCGCTTTTGCGGGGGAGAACCCACGGAGCGTAATCCCTGCTTTTGTCCCCGAATTCCACCGATTCGCCCGCTGCCGCTCGCAAGCGGGCCACGATTTCGCTTCATTTTGATTAAAATAGGCTGAGTTAGCGACGCCTTACCTCCGGCAGCATCGCCCGGATCTGACAATATCCGTGCAGTAAAAGGCTTCCCCGTATCTGGCAGGGTCAACAAAGCCGCGCGGTTATCCGCGTGTGAAAAAGAAGTCAATGAAAAGCAAGCAAGAGTTATCCTCCCTCTTACGGATCGCACTGTCGGACTGCGCGCAGGGCTTGTTGGGCGTCGGGCTTTTTTCCGCGGTGACAAACGTCCTGGGTTTGACCGGGTCCCTCTATATGCTCCAGATCTATGATCGGGTGCTGCCGTCCCAAAGCGTCCCGACCCTGGTCGGACTGACGATTGGAATGTTGGGCCTCTACGCGGCTTACGGGCTGCTCGACTTCGTGCGGCTTCGCCTTCTGGTCCGCATCGCCAGCCGATTCTACAGAAACCTGCACCAGAGGGCTTTCGGCATATCGGTGCTTTTGCCGCTCAAGGCTGGCCGGGACGCAGACCGGCTGGATCCGTTGCGGGACCTCGACAATCTGCGCGGCTTTCTTTCAGGATCCGGGCCGACCGTCGTCTTCGATGCGCCCTGGATTCCGATTTATCTGCTGGTCATCTATATGCTGCACCCGTCGCTCGGCGTGCTGGCGACGATTGGTGCTCTGGCAGTTGTGGCGCTAACCGCGGTCGCGGAAATTCTCGGTCGCAGGCCCGCGCGGCTGACATCCGAAGCGATGATCTCGCACCGCGCCCTTGCCGAGTCCGGCCGTCGCAATGCAGAGGTCGTCCACGCCATGGGCCTCTCCTTCAAGCTGGCCGAGCGCTGGAGCGACATCGTCCATAGCTACCTCGCCTATCAGGAGCGGCTCTCCGATATCATAGGAGGGACCAGTTCGCTGTCGAAGGCACTGAGGATGGCGTTGCAGTCTTCCGTGCTGGGCCTTGGTGCCTATCTGGTGATCGGCGGCGAGGCGTCCCCTGGAGTGATCATCGCGTCATCGATATTGCTGGGCCGCGCGCTTGCTCCGGTTGATGCGGCGATCGCGAACTGGAAAAGTTTCCTGGCGACCCGACATAGCTATTTCCAGCTCAAGGCGATGTTGGATTCGTTCGAAAACCCGATCGAGCCCATGGAGTTGCCCCGGCCGCAAACACGGCTGACGGTCGAGAATTTGACGGTGGCGCCGCCTGGCATGCCAAGGCCGACTGTGCTCGATGTAAGTTTCCAACTGTCCAGCGGCGCGGGCATGGCCATTGTCGGGCCGAGCGGCTCCGGCAAGACGACGCTCGTGCGGGCGTTGGTCGGAGCGTGGAAGCCGCTGCACGGCAAAGTACGGCTGGACGGGGCCTCCCTCGATCAGTGGAACCCGCATTCGCTCGGCACGCATATCGGCTATCTGCCGCAGGACGTTGAGCTGTTCGATGGCACGGTAGCCGACAACATCTCCAGGTTCGGCGGCAAGAGCGACCCCAAAGGCGTGCTTGCAGCCGCCAGGGCCGCGGGCGTCTACTCGATGATCATGCACCTGCCGGAGGGTTTCCAAACACGCATCGGCGAGGGAGGCAGGGCCTTGTCGGCAGGCCAGAGACAATTGATCGGCCTCGCCAGGGCGCTCTATGGCGAGCCATTTCTCGTTGTCCTCGACGAGCCGAACTCAAACCTCGATGTCGAAGGTGACGCAGCCCTTGCGGGCGCAATTCTGGCTGTGCGTGAGCGCGGCAGCATCGTCATCGTCGTTGCGCACCGTCCGTCCGCTCTTACCAACATTGACCAGGTTATGGTGCTGTCCAACGGCATGATCCGCTCGTTTGGCTCCCGCGAGGAGGTCTTGGCGAGCATGGGGCGGCCGCCCTCTCCCGCCACCCCACGCCCGGTTATTCCGACCCAAAGGGGCGTGAGCGGACATGCGTGATCTCCTGCCTCGCGTTTTTGCGTTCCTGCGGTCTCATACCTGGTTCGGTCCCGTTCAGCCTCCCGCGGATGCGAACCCGCTGAAGGCGCCAGGCAGCCTCGGGCCCAGCCTGGCGCTGGGATTGACGGTGACTTGCCTGCTGGTCGTGGGCGGAGGGCTGTGGCTTGGCTTGACCCAGATTGCCGGCGCCGTGATCGCACCCGCGACCGTGGTGGTTGAAAGCAGCACCAAGAAGGTCCAGCACCAGACTGGCGGCACGATCAGCGGCATCTTTGCGCAAGATGGCGATCATATTCGGGCCGGCGACGTATTGGTCAGGCTCGATGATACACTGGCGCGGGCAAACCTTGAGATCATCAGCGAGGACCTCGACCGCGCCACGGCACGACTTGCCCGGCTGGAGGCGGAACGTCAGGGGCTGGCGACCATGCAGCTTCCAACCAGCCTGCAGGCGGCAATGAACAATCCAAGCGTGGTGGCTCTGGTCAATGGCGAGCGCGCTTTGCTCGAAACGCGGGCATCGGAATTGGCCGGCCAAAAATCACTGCTTCGGAGCCAGACCGAGCAGATCCAGCGGCAGCTCGAAGGCTTGAAGGCCCAGCAGGCCGCCATGGACGAATCAGCGGCCTTGCTCGGCCGCGATCTCACTGATGTGGACACTCTCTACTCCAAGAAACTGGTTTCGAAAGAAAGGCTTAGCAACGTCAGGCTGGACGCGACGCGCGCCAAAGGCGAGTCCGGGCGGCTGGCGGCGGCCGTCGCGGAAGCCCAGGTCAAGATCACCGAAACCGAGTTGCAGGTCCTGCAGCTGGACGAACAAAGGCGCAGCGAAGTGACGAACGAGTTGCGCGAGACGGAAGCCAAGCGGTCCGAGCTCGACGAGCGCAAGATCGTAGCGCAGGACGAGCTGACCAAAACGGAAGTTCGCGCTCCGCAGTCCGGCACGATACAACAATCCACGATCCATACGGTTGGCGGCGTAATCGCCCCAGGGGAGTTGCTCATGACAATCGTCCCCGACTCGGACACGCTTGTCGTGGACGCGCTGATTCCTCCGTCTCGAGTGGATGACGTGCGTGCCGGCCAACCGGTCTCAATCCGATTCCCGGCATTCGATGCCGGCACAACGCCGGCCTGCCGGGGTATGGTGAAGTGGCTTTCCGCAGACCTGATCAAGGACCAACAGCGCCAGCTTTCGTATTTCACGGGCCGGATCAGCGTCGAAGACAAAGCCGCCTGCCTGACGGACGCCAAGGTGCTCAAGCCGGGAATGCCGGCCGAAGTCCACATAACCACCGATCGGCGCAGCGTATGGTCTTACTTGCTGAAGCCGCTTACCGACCAGATGTTACGCGCTTTCCGATAGGGCAGTCCTTGGATGCAATGCGCGCCTTCGGGCCTGCCCAACGGTACTCGGTTCAGCGTCTTATGAGCGCCAACCGGCGTGCAAATGGTCCGGCTCGAACGCCATGAGAGTGCCCGCCCATGCGGCGGATGCCTCGTCTGCAAAAGCGCCGAGGCGTGGGCCGTTCGGACGTTTCTTGCCGAAGCCTTTCGCATCCTTCGTTCGCATGGCGGAAAAATGAGCAAGAACTGATATTACTCGCTTCAGCCGGTGCCATGTTTTTTGTTCCGAGCCCCCACCGGTCAGGCCCGGCGCGTGGCGGCTCGAGCCGCCCGAGTGCCGGGCCGCTCCCGTTGCGGCGCAACTGGAATATGCGCAGTTCCAACGGCGGGAAGCCATTGCGCTCCACCCTCACCTGCCAGACCACACTGGCCGTCACCGTGCGCAGATCGAAAATCTCCGATGCGGGTCCGGCGCGAACGCACGCACGGTGAAGCTCGATAAAGCTCTATTCGAAGGAGTAGGTAAATCCTTCCGCCGAGGCACCGACGATGACTTTTGTCATCTTCTTGCCCTCAAGCGAGCGATTGAGAACACCGCGGCTGAGTTCCGGCAACAGCGTGTTGGTGAGGATAGCGTCGATCATGCGGCCGCCGGATTCGATCTCGGTGCAGCGCGCCTTGACCAGATCCATCACGCCGTCGCCGATGATCAGATCGGCATCGCTGGTCGCCTTAAGGCGGCGCGCGATCTTGCCGAATTGATGCCTGGTGATCGCCTCGATCATAGTATCCGACAGCGGATAATAGGGAATGGTGACGACGCGGCCAAGGAAGGCGGCCGGGAAGACCTTCAGCAACGGGGCGCGTAGCGCTGTGTCGAGATCGTCGATGCCGGTCCGGACCGCGCCGTTCTTGGTGCGGTCCATGATGACGTCGGAGCCGACATTCGAGGTCAGCAGGATCAGCGTGTTCTTGAAATCGATACGACGGCCCTCACTGTCATCCATCATGCCCTTGTCGAAGACCTGGAAGAAGATTTCGTGCACGTCCGGATGCGCCTTCTCGACCTCGTCGAGCAGGATCACCGAATAGGGCTTTCGGCGGACGGCTTCGGTCAGGATGCCGCCCTTGCCGTAGCCGACATAGCCGGGCGGCGCGCCCTTGAGCGTCGAGACCGTATGCGCTTCCTGGAACTCCGACATGTTGATCGAGATCAGGTTCTGCTCGCCGCCGTAAAGCGTCTCGGCAAGCGCCAGCGCGGTTTCGGTCTTGCCGACGCCGGAGGGACCGCAAAGCAGGAACACGCCGACCGGCTTTTCCGGCGCGCCGAGGCCGGCGCGGCTGGTCTGCACGCGCCTGGCGATCATCTCCATGGCGTGATCCTGGCCGACCACCCGCTCAGACAAGGTGGCGGCGAGCTTCAGCGCCTTTTCGGTCTGGCTGGACAGCATCCGTCCGGTCGGAATGCCGGTCCAGTCCTGGACGACCGCGGCCACCGCGTTGCGGTCGACCGAAGGCAGGATCAGCGGCGTCTCGCCCTGTGCCGTGGTGAGTTCGGCCATCAGTTCGCGCAGCCGCGCGAGATCGGCGGCGGCTTCATCCGCGGGCTCAGCGGAAGCTGCTTCGGCCTTTGCCGCCTTGGCCCCTTTCGCTTTCGTGGCCTCCTTGCCTTTCGACGCCTTGGCCATGTGAGGCTTGATCTCAACAGCCGTAATCTCGACCGGCTTTTGCCCGGACGCCGCCGCTGCTGCCTCGGCGCTCTCCGACTGCGCAGCGGCTTCCTCAGCCGCCGCCTCATCGAGCGGCACGCCCTCGCCACGCAATTTTGCGCGCAGGTCGAGTATCTCGGCCACCAGCGCCTTTTCCCGGTCCCAGCGCGCCTGGGCAGCGGCCAAAGCGGTCTCGGTCTCCGCCAGCCCGGCCTCGACACGGGCCTGCCTGTCCGCAACATCGATGCCGATTGCCGCCTCGCGGCCGATGATGCCGTTCTCCACTTCAAGCGCCTGGCGGCGGCGCAGGATATCCTCGACTTCGGCCGGCGTCGCATGCTGCGAGATCGCTACGCGGGCGCAAGCCGTGTCGAGCAGGCTGACCGCCTTGTCCGGCAATTGCCTGGCCGGGATGTAGCGGTGCGAAAGCGAGACGGCCGCCTCGATCGCCTCGTCGAGGATCTGCACCTTGTGATGCTGCTCCAGCACGCCGGCGACGCCGCGCAGCATCAGCACGGCCACCGCCTCCGACGGCTCCTCGATCTTGACCACCTGGAAGCGGCGGGTCAGCGCCGGATCCTTCTCGATATGCTGCTTGTATTCGGCCCAGGTCGTGGCGGCGATGGTGCGCAGTTCGCCGCGCGCCAGCGCCGGTTTCAGCAGATTTGCGGCGTCGCCCGTCCCGGCCGCGCCGCCGGCGCCGATCAGCGTGTGCGCCTCGTCGATGAACAGGATGATCGGCACCTCGGAGGCCTGGACTTCGTCGATGACCGCCTTCAGCCGCTTCTCGAACTCGCCCTTGACGCTGGCGCCCGCCTGCATCAGCCCGACGTCGAGCATGCGCACGCTGACGTTCTGCAATGTCGGCGGCACGTCGCCCTGGGCGATGCGGAGCGCAAAACCCTCGACTACCGCCGTCTTGCCGACGCCGGCCTCGCCGGTCAGGATCGGGTTGTTTTGCCGGCGTCGCATCAGGATGTCGACGATCTGCCTGATCTCCGGATCGCGACCGACCACCGGATCGATCTTGCCGTCGCGCGCGCGCTGGGTGAGGTCAGTGGCGTATTTCGCCAGTGCCGAGTCTCCGCCCGGACCGCGTTTGACCGACGTTTCGGCGGCGGGGGCCACTGGAGGTGAGCCGGCTTCGAGGGAGCCTTCGGTGACATCGGCGAAACGGGAAATGACGCCATCGGCGTCGATCTTGTCGAATTCGCCGCTGATCTTGGACACCAGGCCTTCCAGCACGGGCGTCTTGAGGCAGGCCAGCAGGATATGCGCGCTGCGCACCTCCTCGACGCCGAATTCCAGCGTCGCTAAGTTCCAGCCTTCCTGGATGGCGTGGAAGATGTGGTCCGAGAATTCCTCGACCGAGGTGGCGCCGTAGGGCAGCTTGTCGATGGCCCGCGTCATGTCGGCCGCCAGCCGGCTCGCATCCAGTCCGGCGTCGGCAGCGATCATCTGCACGTCCGAGCGCTCCGACAGCACCAGTTGCTGGATGAAATGGACGAGCTCGACATAGGGGTTGCCACGCAGCTTCGCTGTGTCGGCGGCAGCCTTGAAGGCGCGCACCCCCGTGGCATTGAGCTTGGCTACCAGTTCCTTACGCTTGAAACTTTGCGATGACCGGCGCTGCTCCATCGAACGTGCTCCCGCAACCTGTCGACTGTACCCTGCCATATAAGCGGCCGCTTGACAAAGCGGTGTGGCGGATAGGGCGTTTGAATTTATCCGGGCGGCACCTCCCGGTTACACAAGCCTTGCAAACTCGCTGTAACAAACACCGGATTGCGGCCCGGACTATGCGAGCCATTTCACATACCGGGTCCACCAATCGCGCGATGGGTTGCGCCGAGTGAAAAACGGGGCGCGTTCAGCTTTCGTTAGTTTTTGCGCAGGTGCTCAATTGTTGTTGCGTGAGGCCGGTGATAACGTAACGTCACATGGAGGTCTCAGGGCCGCTGGCTGGGGGTTGGTGTGATTGATCTCGCACTCTGGCTGAATCCTCTGAACGGTGAGAATCCGTCGGGAGAGGACTTGCGCAACGACCCGGCGTTCCATGAGCTGGAGCGCCTGACCGAGCCTCAGCTCAAGGTTGTCCATGACGGCAACAGCAAGCCCATTTCGCAATCCAGTCCGGTCGACTGGGCGGCGGTGCTCGAAAAAGCTGAGGAGTTGCGCGCCCGTGGCCGGGATCTGCGCCTGCTGGTCATCGTCGCGCGCGCCTTGGCCAACGAGGAAGGGCTGGCCGGCCTCGCCCAAGGCCTGACGCTCATCGCCGGCACCTTCGACCAGCATTGGGAAACGATGCATCCGGCATTGCGGGCGAACGCGCCGCCGCGCGACGCGGCCTTGCGCCGCATCAATGCGCTGCTCGATCTTCAGAACGCCCAGGAAGGCCTGCTGGCGAACCTGCGCGAGACGATCTTCTTTTCGCCGCGCCAGGTCGGCCCGATCAGCGGGCGCGATCTGGAACAGGGCGCGCTCGACGAGCGCGTCATGCTGCAGGAAGCGGCCTCGGGACTGAATGCCGCCGAAAGGGCGGCATTGGCAAGCGCGCATAACCAGTTGCTGAACCGGGTGAGGGCCGGATGCGCGGCCCAGATCGATCAGGCGGGTGAAGCGATGACGTCGCTGCTGGCCGACGCGCGCGCCGCGATCACCGCCCTCGACGCGGTGGACGCCGCGCTCAACGCCCGCATCGAAGGCAATGGCGCCACGGTGCCGGAATTGAAGAGATTCCTGCAGCGTTTGCTGACGACGCTGGAGCGCAATTCCAGTGCCGGCGCCATGGCGAATGGTGCGGCAAAGACCTCCCTGCAGCCGGAGCAGCCGGCATCGACGCCTGCCCGAAACGGTCATGGAGCCGAGACGATGGCAAGTGTGGCAAGCTCTGTGGAGGCGAACGCCGGTCTGCCGGACCGGATCACCTCGCGCGACGACGTGGTCAAGTGCCTCGACCTGGTGGTCGCCTTCTACGACCGGACGGAACCGTCCAGCCCCATCCCGCATCTCGCGCGGCGGGTGCGCCGGATGGTGCACATGGATTTCGTGGAACTGATGGAAGATCTCGCCCCGTCGGGGCTGAAGGAATTCCGGCTGCTTGCCGGTGTACCCGATCCCAAGAAGCCGGCCCAGAAGGATGAAAGGTAACGAGCATGCCAGCAGAGAGCAAAGCGAAGGTCATCGAAAGAAACCGCGCCCCGCGCGTGCAGATCGCCTACGACGTGGAAACCTACGGCAGCCCGACGACGATCGAACTGCCGTTCGTCATGGCCGTGATGGCCGACCTTTCCGGCGCTTCACAGACCAAGGAAGCGTCGAAGTCGGTGCTCGACCGCAACTTCGTCGAAACCGACGCCAACCGCTTCCCGAAATTCATGGAAGCGATGGGACCGCGCGTGAAGGCACGCGTGAAGAACACCCTGCCCCAGGCCGAGGGCCAAGAGCGGGACGAAGAGCTGGCGATCGATCTCACCTTCTCCAAAATGGGCGATTTCGCGCCGGACAAGATCGCCGAGCAGGTGCCGCAACTGGCCGAAATCCTCAAGATGCGCCGTCAGCTCGAGGAACTGCTTGGCTTCATGGATGGCCGCGTCGACGCGGAAAAGCGCATCGCGCAGCTTCTGAACAACGAGCCGCTGCTGAGCAAGATCGCCAGCCAGGCGATGGATGACGGCAAGGGCGAGGAGTAAGTCATGGCCGAACAGCAAAAGACAGCAGCCGCCACCGCCGAGGCGGAAGCCATCGATCTTGGCGAATTCAGCGGACTCCTGGAAAAGGATTTCAAGGTCAAGAAGGACGACAGCGAAAAGCTGCAGCAGCTGGTGCGCAATCTGGCGCTTGCCGCTCAGTCGCGCTCCGAGACCACGACCATCTCGTCCAATGCGATCAAGTCGATCAAGTCGCTGATCGCCGGCATCGACAAGATGCTGACGACGCAGGTCAACGAGATCCTGCATGCGCCGGAAGTGCGCGAGATGGAAGGCACGTGGCGTGGCCTCTGGTACCTGATCAACAACACCGAGACGGATACCAAGCTGAAGATCCGGGTGATGAACATCTCCAAGGAGCAGCTGGCCGACACGCTCGAAGACTATGAAGGCCAGATGTGGGACCAGAGCCCGATCTTCAAAAAAGTCTACACGGACGAATATTCGATGCTGGGCGGCGAGCCGATCGGCTGCATCATCGGCGCCTATGAATTCTCGAACCATCCGCGCGACGTCGGCCTGCTGCGCAACATCTCGGGCGTCTGCGCCTCGGCGCACACGCCGTTCATCGCCGCCGCCTCGCCGCGGCTGTTCCGGATGGACAGCTGGCAGGAACTGCCTAACCCGCAGGACCTGCAGATGATCGTGAACAACCCGGCCTATGCATCGTGGCAGTCGCTGCGCGAGAGCGAGGACGCCCGCTATATCGGGCTCACCATGCCGCGCGTGCTGGCGCGCCTGCCCTACGGCTCGGAAACCGTTCCGGTGAAGGGCTTCACCTTCGAGGAGGAGGTGGGCGGCGACCACAACAAATACGTTTGGATGAACGCCGCTTTCCCGATGGGCGTCAACATCAACCGCAGCCACAAGCTCTATGGCTGGGGCACGCAGATCCGCGGCGTCGAAAACGGCGGCACGGTGCTTAACCTGCCGGTGCACGCCTTCCCGACGGATGACGGATCGATCGCGATGAAGTGTCCGACCGAGGTCGCCATCGACGACCGGCGCGAGGCGGAACTGGCAAAGCTCGGCCTGATGCCGATCCTGCATCGCAAGAACACCGACCTTGCGGCCTTCATCGGCGCGCATTCGCTTCAGGACGACGAGACGCGCGCCGGGCGTCTGGTCGACCCCGACGCCCAGTCCAACGAGCGGCTGAGCGCCAACCTGCCCTACCTTTTCCCGGTCTCGCGCTTCGCGCACTACCTCAAGGCGATTGCGCGCGACAAGATCGGCTCGTTCAAGGAACGCACCGACATGCAGATCTGGTTGACCGAATGGATCAACCGGTACGTGCTGGCCAATCCGGCCTTTGCCGACGACAAGGCGCGCGCCAAGCGCCCGCTCGCCGCGGCCGAGGTCCAGGTCGACAGCGTCGAAGGCCGGCCCGGTTACTACAATGCCCGTTTCTATCTGCGTCCGCACTACCAGCTGGAAGGCATCAACGCCTCGCTCCGGCTGGTGTCGGAACTGCCGTCAGTGAAGGGCTGAAATCGCAAGCATAGTCGTCTTGTTTCGTTTGAAAGCGGTGGAGAAAGACAATGCCAGACAGAACCGATGCACCTTCGATGAAGATCGATGGTTTCCTGAAAGTCCCGGACATCAAGGGTCCGAGCAAGCGCGATGGCCATGAAGACGAGATCGAGATCCATGGCGTCGACTACAAGATGATCGCGCCCTACGATCCCAATTCGCTGTCGCGGCGCGGCCGCGTGTCGATGGGGATGATCAAATTCACCAAGCACTACGACAAGTCGTCTCCCTACCTGAAGAAGGCGCTGTTCGAGAACAAGGCGCTCGACGAGGTGGTGTTTTCGGCGCGTCGTACAATCGACGGCGAGACCAGCGACTACCTGGTGGTGACGCTCACCGACGCCTCGATCATGGAATACGACATGCGGCAGGCCAACGACGAGGCCGACCTGATCGAGGAAGAAGTCAGCTTCGCCTACAAGAAGATCAAGTTCGTCTACGACAAGGACGACGAGATCGAAATGGACGTCTATGTCGGCAAGTGAGGCCAAGCGGGCTGGCGCGAAATCGCAGCTTGCCGGCAGCTCGCGGGCGAAGCGCGAGGCGGTCCAGCCCTCCCTCTGGGATCGCCTCGTCAACGACTTGCCCGGGCTGACGTCCGAGATCGACGGGCTGCGCCGTCTGCTGGAAGAAGAACTCGGCGCCGAGCGCGTGGAGGCTCTCCTCGCCGGCAGCGCGCGCGCCATCGACGCCGATGCCGAACTTACCTCCGAGCAGAAACGGCGGTTGCACCGACTGGTGTTCCAGACCGAGCATCGCGCCGAAATCGAAAGCCGCGGCGTTGTCGTGTCGGCGCGCGTGCTGCGGGAAGCCGTCCGGCGCGACATCGAGGCCCTGTTCAACACCGAGCGTTTCGAGTCCATGCCGATGCTTTCCGATGCCGAGCACGAACAGCCGCTGGACGAACTGCCGCCGCTCGCCGACTTTCCGGAAGTGCGCCGCAGCGTCGTCAATTATGGCGTGCCGTCCTTTTCGGGCCGCTCGTCGCGCGATTTCGACCGCGATACCCTGGCGCGCGAGATCCGCGCGGTGCTCGCTACCTTCGAGCCGCGTCTCAAGGAAAGCGCCACGACCGTCAACGTCACGCTCGGCGACAAAAGCGTCGGCCTCAAGATCGAGATCGACGCCGTGCTGATCATGACGCCGACGCCGGAACGCATGCGGCTGCGCACCACGATCAATCTCGACAACGGCCTGGCGCGAACCGAATTCCGGGAGACCTGAGATGGATCGGGTCTTCGTGGAGTATTACGAAGAGGAACTGACCCACATCCGCGCGCTGGCCGCGGAATTCGCCGACATGCATCCGGCGGTCGCCCGCAACCTTTCGCTCGACACCGTTCCCTGCCCCGATCCCTATGTCGAACGGCTGCTCGACGGCGTGGCCTTTCTTGCCGCGCGCACGCGGCTGAAGGTCGACGCGGAGCGCTCGCGCTTTTCGCGCGCCGTGCTCGACGTGCTTTATCCGGACCTGGTGACGCCGGCGCCGGCGACGGCAATGGCGGTGCTGAAACCCGGCCAGCAAGTGCAGTCGATGATCGCCGGCCACGCTGTCGCACGCGGCACGCGACTGGTCTCCAGCCTGCGTCCAGGGCTTTCGACACGCTCAACTTTCACCACCGCGCAGGAAGTCACGCTGTGGCCGATCGCGATCACCTCGGTCAGCTATTTCCAGGATCGCAGCGCGCTGGCTGCGGCCGGCATCGCGCCGGCCGGCGGCGTGCGTGGCGAAGCGGCGTTCCGCATCGCGCTGACCCGGAGCGGAAAAGGCAAGCTCAGCGAATTGTCGCTCGACCGTCTCGACCTCTATTTCGCCGGGCGCACCAAGGCGCCGCTGCTGTTCGACGCGATCTTCGGCGCCTGCTCGGCCGTCGGCGCGCGGGCGGAAGGCAAGACGAATGCGCTCACGGCGCTGCCGGAGCCCGAGATGATCGGCATCCGCGACGACGAGGCGCTGATGCCGCGCACCCGCCCGACTTTCGAGGGATACCGGCTGCTGCGCGAATATTTCATGATCCCTGAGCGCTTCCACTATGTGCGCGTCGCCGGCCTGCAGCCGGTGGTGCGCAAATGCGACGCAGGCATCGAGATCATTTTCCTGTTCCGGCGTCCGGTGCCGGAACTCGCCGATGTGACGGCCGCCGATTTCGAGCTGTTCGTCGCACCGGTCATCAATCTCTTCGAACGCGAATGCAACGTCGTCGAGATCGATGCGCGCAAGACGCGCCAGGTGCTGCATGCCGACCGCACCCGTGCACGAGATTTCGAGATTTTCCGGGTCACCCGGGTCGAGGATGCCGACGCAGAAGGCTCGGAGGCGATCATTCCGGAATTGTTCAGCCTGGGGCAGAACCGCGGCAGCGGCTGGGTCTATTCGACCGAACGGCGCCCGCGCCGCGCCACGGAAGACGAACGGCGCGACGGCCTGACCCGCACCTCCTATACAGGCGACGATGTGTTCCTGGCCGTTTCGCGTCCGGCCGGCAGCCAGCCCAACCGGCCGCTGAAGCGGCTCGACGTGATGGCGCTCTGCACCAACCGCGACCTGCCGATCCTGGACGACACGCCGACGCTGACGCTGGAGACGGCCGACCCGGTCGAAGCGGTACGGTTGCTCGGCGCGCTGCGGCCGCCGCAGCCGGCGATCCCGGCAGCGCTGCCGGCCGGCGCCGAGGGCGAATCCCGCGCTGACAACCTCGCCTGGCGGCTGGTGGCGCAGCTGTCGCTCAATTTCCTCAGCCTTGCCAAAGAAGGCCGCGGCGTCGACCCGCTGCATGCACTGCTCGACCTTTACGCCGATCGCGGCGATCCGGGCCTTGCCCGCAACGTGCATTCGATCACCCGCATCGATTCGCGCCCGGTGATCGAGCGGCTGCAGATCGACGGGCCGATGTGCTTCGGGCGCGGCACCGAGGTGACGCTGCATGTCGACCAGTCGGTGCTGGCGGGCCAAAGCACGCTGCTGCTTTCGGCGCTGCTTGCGCGACTGTTTGCTCGCCATGCCGGGATAAATGGTTTCGTGCGGACGCGTACGCGGCTGCTGCAGAAGCAGGAGGATGTGCCATGGCCGATGACGCCCGGCAATCGCTACCTGATCTGACGCGGTCCGCGCCGAGCGAAGGCGAGGCGTTGTCGGAGAGCTTCGACTTCTTCCAGCTGCTACGCCGCCTGGAACAGCGGCGCGGACTGTTCGGGCATTCGGGAACCGCGGACCGCGAGCCGGCAAGGCTCGGCCAGCATGTGCGCCTGAGCTTCTCGGCGAGGGACGTGGTCAAATTCCAGGATGCCAGGGACAAGGTTCCGGCGCGGGTGACCGTCGCCAATCTCGGCCTGCTCGGGCCGGAAGGGCCGATGCCGCTGCATCTGACGCGCTGGGTGCTCGACCGGCTATCGCAGCGCTGGTTCACCGGCGCCGACGCCGAGCAGACCAGCGACACCACCTTCGTCGACTTCGTCAACATCCTGCAACACCGCATGATCGCGCTTTACTATCGTGCCTGGGCGGACGCGCATCCGGCGGTACAGATCGAACGATCGGTCGGTGGGCGCGTCCGCGCAATGCTTGAAGCGATGGCCGGGATCGGGCTGCCGGGCACGCAGGATCCCGAACTCGATGCGGTGCGATTGCGCCAGGCCGGATCGCTGGCCAACCAGGTCGACGGCGCGGAGCGGCTGACGCTGTTCCTCGCCACGGCCTTCAAGGTGCCGGTGCGGATCAAGGAATTCGTCGCCGCCTGGATCACCATACCGACGGCACTGCAGACCCGCGTTGGCAAGGCCTATGCGGCGCTCGGCGGCGGAGCGACGATCGGGCCGCGCGTCTTCAGCCGCCAGAGCCGGATCGAATTGCGCGTCGGTCCACTCGGCCTTGACGACTTCAAATCGTTCCTGCCCGGGGAACGGCGCCTTGCCCTGTTCAAGAAGGCGGTGCGCGACATGATCGGCGAAGCGCTCGACGTCGATTTGCGCATCGTGCTGGCGCGAGACGCGGTGCCTGCGCCGCGCATGGGAACCGTTCAACTTGGACGAACCTCGTGGCTTTCACGTCCGATCGAAAAGGGGGACGCCGACGATCTGAGGCTGCGCACCATCGTCGGCTGGAGGCCGGAAATGGCGGAGGCGGCCGCATGAGCCTGCTGCTGACGCTTGAGCAAGGCCCGCGCTCGCAGGCGGTCAGGCAGACCCGGCTGGACGAGGGCGAACTGGTGATCGGCCGCAGCGCCGATGCCGGCTGGCAGATCGAAGACCCCGACATGTTCGTCTCGCGCGCCCATTGCAAGGTCAGCGGCGGCCGCGACGGCTATTACATCACCGACACGTCGAGCAGCGGATTGTTCATCGACGATTCCGAGACCCCGCTCGGCGTCGGCAGGTCGACGCGTCTGCAGAGCGGGATGCGGTTGCGCATGGGCGACTATGTGTTCCATGTCGAGGTTCAACCCAGCGCTGGCCATACGTCGATCGGTCAGGCCCCAATCACCGGCCAGTCGGCGCCGGCATGGTCATCGCCGCAATCGCGGACGCCACCCAGCGTCGGCGGCGACGACTTCTTCTCGGCCAGAGCCGAGGAGGAGCCGCAACGGCCGCGCCCCGCCGGACTGCCGGATCCGTTCGAGCAGCCTGTGCCTGGAGCTTACGATCGCGCATCGAGCCAGCGCAGTTCACCGGCCTTCGACGACCCGTTCAGCCTCGATCCGGTAGCGACGCCGGCCTCGAACGAAGGGGCCGCTGTTGGCCGGTCGGATCCGTTCGGGTTCGGCGACATGCCATCGCGCAACACTGCGCCCGAGCCCGCGCCGCCTGGCTTCGATGACGATTTCAGTTTCGGGCCGGCCGCGATCCCCAATTCCGGCAACGGCGCCGATCCAGTTGGCCGCGTCGAGCGCCCCGCCGAAAAGCCGCAGGCCGCTCGTCCATGGGAGATGCCGGTGCGGGTGGCCGAACCCCCTGCGCCGGCGCCGCGCCCTGTTCCCGTGCCCAAGCCATCCCGTGCGACGCAGCCGGCGCCCGGCGACGCAGCGCTGCGCGCCGCGTTCCTACGCGGCATGGGTGTCGAGGAAGCCGATTTTCCCGGGCGCGATGCTATCGCCGAAATGGAAAAGTTCGGACGCGAATACAGGCTGATGCTCGATGGCCTGGTGCAGCTCCTGCGCAAGCGCGCCGAGGAGAAGGGGAGCGCGCGCGTCGCCCAGACGATGGTCGGCGCCTCCGAGGTCAACCCGCTCAAGTTCCTACCGACGGTCGAGGATGTCATCGTCACCATCATCGCCGAACGCAGTCCGGGATTTCTCTCCGGCGAGGCCGCGATCAGCGACGCGGTGAAGGACCTCGCGCAGCATCACGTGCGCGCCTGGCGCGGCGTTCAGGCAGCGCTTCGGCGCATGATCGACCGTTTCGATCCGGCCGCGATCGAGGAGGAGCTCAAATCCAATTCCGCGATCGGCAATCTGCTCTCCGGCGGACGCAACGCCAAGCTGTGGGAGCTTTACCAGAAACGCCATCGCGACATCGCCCAGAGCGCGGAATCGAGCTTCCTGGGCGAGATCGGCGCCGATTTCAGGGACGCATATGAAGAGGAGTAGGGACATGATCGACAGACGCGAATTCATCGTTGCCATCGGCGCCACGGGGCTGCTTGCTGCTTGCCAGAGCGGCCCCCCGAAACCATCGGTTATCTCGGTCAACGTGACCGGCGGCGCCGGCATGAATCCGGGACCGGGCGGCGGCGACCGGCCGGTGACCGTGCTGGTGATGCGGCTTGCCAGCACCGGCAAGTTCAACTCGGCCGATTATTTCGCGTTGCAAGGCGACGCGAGCTCGGCGCTCGGCGCCGATCTCATCGGGTCCGACGCGATTTCGGTGGCGACCGGCAAGACGGCGGCCAAGACCATCACGGTCGAGCCGAACGCGACGGCGCTCGGCTTCGTGGCGCTGATCCGCGAGCCCGGCGGACGCAACTGGCGCACGACCAAATCGGTATCGCCAGGTTCGAAATTCACCATCAATGTCAGCCTCGGCAAGGGCGGTATCTCCGCCTGACGGCGAGACAAGGGATGGCAGTGCAGAGAGTGGCAGCATGAGCGACGCAAACAGGGTGCTGTGGTCGGAGGGCCTCTTCTTGAGGACCCAGCACTTCCAGCAGCAGGATCGGTTCTTCGAAGGCATGGTGCGCGGCGCATTGCAGGCCGGCCAGCTCCATACGTTCGGCTTCCAGCAGCTGACGCTCGACCAGTCGCTGCTCGATGCCGGGCAGATTTCGATCGTCTCCGCCCGGGGTATCTTCCCGGACGGCACACCCTTCTCCATCCCGGAGTTGATGGACGCGCCGAAGCCGCTGCCGGTAACGGCCGACACCGGCGCCGGCCCGGTGCTGGTCGCGCTGCCGCTCGAGCCGCCCGGCGGCGTCGGATTCGATCCTGCGCATGCGGCATCGACGGGCGCGCGCTACCACGGCAAGATCGTCCCGGTGCGGGACGCCGTCCAGGGCGGCGCCGATCCGGAGGAGATCGAGGTCGCCCGGCCGCAAGCAGTGCTGCTGGCGCCCGGCAAATCGGTCGGCGGTTACACCGCCCTGCCGATCGCCGATATCAAAGGCGTACGCGCCGATGGCGGCATTTCGCTCGACGAGACGTTCCTGCCGCCGACGCTGATCACCGGTGCCGTCCACTGGTACCGGCAATTGCTGCAGGAGGTCGTCACCGGCCTCGACCAGATCGCCGAGGCGCATGGCAAGATGGTGATGGGCGGCGCCGGCCGCAGCGTCGAGGATCTTTTGATGCTGCATCTCGCCAATGCCGCGCGGCCGCGCCTTGCGCATATGCTGGCACAGGATGTCTTCCACCCGGCCGAGCTCTATCTCGAACTTGCAGGCCTCGCCGGCGAGATGGCCACCTACGGGTCGAGCTCGCGCCGGCTCGGCGAATTGCCGGCCTACGACCACATGGCGCCCGGCCCCGCCTATATGGCGCTGGCCGACGCCTTGCGTTCGCTCATCCTCAGCCTGCGCTACATCGAGCCGAAATCGCGCGCGCTGCCAGTGATGCGGCACGCCACCAATGTCTGGAAGGTGCGCATCGACAACCCGAAGCTCCTGGTCGCCAGCCGTATTGTCATCCGCGTCGGCTCCGAGCTTTCGGAAGACGCGCTGCGCAAGATCTTCGTCAACCAGGCGACTGTGGGCGCCGCCGACCAGTTCGAAGGGCTGTGGAAGTCGCGCCTGCCCGGCATTCCGCTGAAACCGCTCCATTCGCAGCCGCGCGAGATCCCCTATGATGGCGACCGGCTATGCCTGGAGCTCGACCAGAAGAGCGAGCACTGGGCCTCGCTGCTCGACGCCCCAGGCTTCGTCATCGGCGTTTCCGGTGTCCTGCCGAGCGAGCCGCAGGTCGATTGCTATTCGGTGAACAGGTGAGGCCATGAGCCGGGATGATCCTTTCGGACTGTCGGAGGATCGCGAGCGCACACGCATTCGGCTGACCGGCGCTGCGCCCCGGCCGATGGCGCCGCTGGCGCCGGGCGCCCCGGCGAAGCGGGCGCGCGCGCATCCCAACATTTTGATCAACATCTTCGCGCCGCTGCTCGAGTTCGCGCCGGAGCTCGAGAGCGCGCTGGCGCCGGAGAACCCGGAAGTGATGCGCACGCGCCTGCTCGACGAGCTGGTGCGGGCTCGCGATGCCGCTATTGCCGCGGGTTCATCGCTGGAGCGCGCCGACCAGGCCGCCTGGGCGGTGGCGGCGCTGCTCGACGACCTCGCGCTCAACACGCCGTGGGGCGGCGCCAGCGCCTGGCCGCGCCAGCCACTGGTCGTCATGCTGCGCGGCGACGTGGATGCCGGCACGCAGTTCTTCTCGCGCCTCGACGAGTTGGAGCGCCACCCCAACCGCGACCGCGAGATGCTGGAACTGCAGTATTACTGCCTGGCGTTAGGCTTCCGCGGCAAGTATCGAGTGCCCGGCCGCGCCGGCGACCGTTCGCTCAATGCGGTTCGCGTGGCGGCGGCGCGCTTCCTGCGCAATGCCGATGCCGAGGACGCGCCGCTGTCGCCGAACTGGAAAGGCGTCATCGCCTCCGACGAGCCGCAGCGCTTCATCGTGCCGATCTGGGTGATGGTGCTTGCCGCGGTCGTCGTCGCCGCCACCGCTTACATTGGCCTGTCGATGGGCCTGAGCAGCCAGGCGGTGGAACTCTCGGCACTGGTGCGCACGCTGCCGCCGGCCTCGCGCGGCGACGTTACCCGCGCCGCGCCGAAGCAGGATGCTCCCGAACCCGAGCCGCCGCAGCCGGTCGATTTTGCGCTGCTGCCCGAATTCAAGGCCGAAGCGCCGGACAGCCTCAAGGGGGCGCTGAGCGGCACCGAGAGCGTCTCGCTGGCCAAGCTGATCGTTCAGTCCTCCAATCCTGAGCTGTTCCAGTCTTCGCGACCGACACTGAGCCAAGGCTATGAGCCGCTGATAGAGTCGATCGCCAAGGTGATCCTCGCCAATCAGGAGCTGATCGGAAACATCACGATCGTCGGCCACACCGACAATGTGCGCCTGCAGAAGTCCAATCCGCTTTCGAGCAATCAACGGCTCTCGGAGGCACGTGCCCAAACCATAGCGGACATGCTGGTGCAGGCCGGCGTACCGCAGGAGCGCATCCATTCGGAGGGCCGCGCCGACACGGATCCCGTCGCCGACAACTCGACGCGCGAGGGCCGCGCGCTCAACCGGCGCGTCGAGGTCCTGGTCGAGAAGAGGCTCTGAGATGTTCATCCTGCGCTTCCTCTGGGCCGTCATCACCTCGCGATTCCTATGGACGCTGATCGGCATTGCGCTGCTTTCGCTGTTGATCTGGGTATTCGGCCCGATCGTGCAGGTCGGCCCCTATGCGCCGTTCGAATCCGACAATGTGCGCATCGCCATCATCGCGGGGCTGATCATCCTGTGGCTGATCTGGCTCATCATCGCGCAACGCCGCGCGATCCGCGCCAACCGCATGTTCGTTGCCGAGATCGCGGCGCCGGTTCAGGAAAAGCAGCTTACGCCGGGCGAGGAGAGCGTCGCCGCGGTCGGCGCCAAGTTCGGCGAGGTAATGGCAGAGCTGAAGCGGCGCAAGCTCGGCGGCCGCAAATTCCTGCGCGAGATGCCGTGGTACGTGATCGTCGGTCCTCCGGCCACAGGCAAGACCACGGCACTGCGCCAGTCGGGCCTCAACTTTCCGATCGACCTGACCGATGATCTGCAGGGCGTCGGCGGCACGCGCAATTGCGACTGGTTCTTCTCCGAGAACGCGGTGCTGATCGATACCGCGGGCCGTTACGTCCAGCAGGAGAGCCAGCCGGACGTCGACGCGGCGGAATGGCTGGGTTTCCTCGACCTGTTGAAGAAGCACCGGGGCCGGCGCGCGCTCAACGGCGTCATCGTCGCGCTGTCGATCGACGCGCTCTCGGAGGGTGAGGAAGCGATCAAGGCGCATGGGCGCAAGATTCGCCGCCGGCTGGCGGAGCTGAACGATCGGCTCGAAATCCGCCTGCCAGTCTACCTGATGCTGACCAAGGCCGACCTGGTCAAAGGGTTCGAAGCCTTCTTCGGCGGCTTGTCGACGACGGCGCGCGAGCAGGTGTGGGGAACCACTTTTGCGCTCGATGCCCGTGTCAACGCCGCCACCATCCAGGCGGAACTCGCCAGGCTTGCCACCGAACTGGAGCGGCGGCTGGTGCCGCGGCTCGAGGACGAGGACAAGCTCGGCCAGCGGGCCGACATCTTCCGTTTCCCGGCGCAGCTTGCCAGCCTGTCCGAGCCGATCCAGGTGCTGGTCGAGGCGATGTTCGGCGAGAGCCGCTACGAGGAAGCCGCCTGGCTGCGCGGCCTCTATTTGACCTCGGCGACGCAGGAAGGCGCGCCGATCGACCGGCTGACGGCGGCGCTGTCGTCCTCCTTCGGGCTGCCGCCGCGCCGCGCCATGCCGGCATCACGCGTCGAAAAGCGCAGCTTCTTCCTCAGGAACCTCCTGACCGAAGTGATCTTCAAGGAAGCCGGCCTCGGCACATTCGACCCGCTGGCGCAACGCCGCCGCGCCTGGATCTGGCGTGGTGCCGCCGCCGCTTGCGCGCTCGCCGCCTTGCTCGCCAGCGGGCTGTTCACCTGGTCCTACCTCGACAACCGCAATGCGATCACCGAACAGGCCGGCCAGTTCGAAGCGCTGCAGGCGCCACTCACCGACGTCGCCGCCATGCCGGCGTCGGTCGAGCAGCCGACCATGGACGGCGCGCTGGCGGCGATGGACGCGGTGGCGACGGCGCGCACCGCACCGCCGGATGCCGTCCACAATCTGCTCGGCCCGACCGCTTCGCCGGAGTTGGTGCGCGCGCAGGCCGACACTTATGATCATGCGCTGCGCAATGTGCTCGAGCCACATATGGTCGCGCTGCTCGAGGCCACGATGTGGCGGCAGATCCGCGATCCGGACTTCATGCTCGGCGCGCTGAAGACCTACCGGATGATGACCGGCCTGTCGCAGATGGACACCGATTTCGTCCAGAACTGGTGGGTGAACAGCCTGCCGCAATTCGCGCCGGCTCCGCCCTTTCCGACCGCGGATGCCGAAGGGCACCAGCTGGCCGCGATCCGCCGCATGGCCGTCGACGACAGCTACATCGCCCCGGACAAGGAGCTGGTCGCGGAGGCGCTGAAGACGGTGTGCACGATCTCGCTGCCGGAGCGCGCCTACAAGCAGCTTCTGGCCGACCCCGAAGTGACGGCCGTCAAGGAATGGGTGCCGGCCAATTTCGCCGGACCGAACGGCGCCAAGGTGTTCGCACGCCGCTCCGACAAGACGCTGCGCGTCGGCGTTCCCGGCCCCTACACCTATGCTGGCTTTCACGACGCGATCCTCGACCGCGTCGAGGATGTCGCCGGCCAGGCGGCGCTAGATCGCGCGGTGTTTGCCGGCGGCTGCTCGGAGAACTCCGAGACGTCGGTCTCGGCGCTGTCCGAGGACATCCTGAAGCTCTATTACGATGATTATATCGCGCAGTGGGATAGTTTCCTGCGTGACATGCGGCTCGCGCCACTGACGGACCTCAACGTCGCCAGCGAGAACCTCAAGGATCTGTCCAGCGCCGACTCCGCGCTGAAGCGATTGCTGACAGCCGTGGTGCAGGAGACCGACCTGACACGCTCCGACGAGGCGCCGGCCGACGACAAGAGCGGCGCCGCCAAGACCGGTTCGAAGCTGCTCAGCAAGCTCGGCAAATTGGGCAAGGTGGTGAAGACGGGAGCGAAATTGTTGCCCCGCGCTGGCTCGGCCGATCAGGTCGACATGACTGGCAGCCTGGTGGCCGAGCATTTCAAGCCGCTCAAGGGCACGATCGCGCAGGTCGACGGCCAGCCGCCGGCGCTCGACGCCGCGGTCGTGGCGCTGACGGCGCTGTCCAACGTGCTGCAGACCGTGACCGCCAACCCCGATCCGCAGGACGCGATCAAGAAGCAGGGCGGCCTCGCCGAACTGACAGGGGCGGTCGCCAGGCAGGCGCAGATCCTGCCTTCGCCGATCAACGACTGGCTGGGCGGCATTGCCGGCGACACCAGCGGCCTGTCGCAGAAGGCGGTCACCAACGAGCTGAACGCCATCTGGCGGGCGGATATATTGCCGTTCTGCCAGGCCGCGCTCAACAACCGCTATCCGTTCAGCCCGGAAAGCGCGGTCGACGTCAACGTGCGCGACTTCCAGCGCCTATTCGGACCGACCGGGCTGATCGACGCCTTCACCAACGACCATCTGATCAACTATGTCGACACCGCCAGCGAGCCGTGGAAATGGCGAGCCGATTTCGGCCTCGACCCGGCGGCGCTCGCCGCGTTCGAGCAGGCAAGGCATATCCGCGACGACCTGTTTCCCGGCGGCACCGGCCCGGTGATGAACTTCACGCTGGAGCCCAAGGACCTGTCGCCCAACGTGGCGCGGGTGACGCTCAACCTCGATGGCCAGAACCTCGTCTACTACAACAACGCGACCAGGCCGCAGCCGATGACATGGCCGGGCAAGGACGGCACCGGCGTGATCTCGCTCGCCTTCCAGCCGGTCGACGGCTCGCCCGAAGTGATGCTCAACGAGACCGGGAGCTGGGCGTGGCTGAGAATGCTGCGCGGCGGCCGCTTCGCCGCGACCAAGCTCACCGACGTCTACAGCCTGCGGCTCGGCACCAAGGGGATGTGGGCCGATTTCGAGCTCAAGGCGGCCAGCGTCGAGAACCCCTACACACTCGAAATGTTCAAGAAGTTCACATGTCCGCCGCAGATCTGATCCTGCCCGGCTTCTACGGCAAGATGCCCGCCGCCGGCGACTTCGTCACGCGGCGGCTGCCGGGCGATTTCGTGCGCGGCTGGGACCGCTGGCTGGCGCAGCACATCGTGCCGCTGTTCGGGGTCGAAGCCTGGCCGCAGAACACGGCGCTGCGCTTCCTCAGCGGTCCTGGTTCCTTCGGCGCCTCGGCGGGCATCGTGCTGCAAAGCGCCGACCGGGTCGGCCGGCGATTTCCGTTGAGCGTGGTCGCCCGGCTTTCGGAGGCGCCGCTGAAGCTTGCCTATTGCGATGGGTGGTTCGATGGCATCGAGAGCGCAGCCTTCGCCGCGCAACGCGGAGAGTTGACGCCCGACGAGCTCGACACGGCGCTGGTCAACCTGCCGGCTCCGTTGGTCGATGGCGAAAGCGATGTCATCAGCGACCTCGTCATGTGGACGGCGCATACGGATATTTTCGACGTCGATCCGCAGGCGCCGCAACCGACGCTGGAGCAGATCTTCGCCGCGAGTTGGGAGACCAGCTGATGTGGCAGGTCGAGAACGATACACCATTCATGGCAAGCGGCATCTGGACCCGAGGCCGGGACGGAGGCGAGGTCTGGATGGTCGCCGTACGATGCAGCCTTCGCGTCAATCCGGATGGGACGACGGCTGTCGCCGATGAACAAGAGCCCCCGGTCGTGGCCCCCAAATTCGGCACCGGGCCGGGCGCCGGCAGCCTGGTGTACGATTCCGATTTCTACCTGACGAAACCGACGACCGACGTGCTGCTGCGTGGCCATGCCTACGCCCCTGGGGGCAAACCGGCGACATCCGTGGGCGTGAGTTTGAGAATAGGTGACCTGCAAAAATCTCTCCGAGTCACCGGGGATCGCGCTTACCAGCACTCGGTGTCCGGTGTCAGTGTCGGATCGCCGCAGCCCTTCATGCGCATGCCGCTGGTCTACGAGCGCGCCTATGGCGGGTCCGAGCCCGATCCGGTGAAGGATCCGGCGCGGCCCCACTTCGACCAATACAATCCGGTCGGGACCGGGCTGGTGCCCGTGCCCGGCAAGATCGCTCCGAATATAGAAACCATGGGCTCTAACGGCGGCAGCAAGGCGACCGGTTTCGGACCGGTGCCCGCGCATTGGCGCCAGCGTGCCCAACACGCCGGCACCTACGATGAAGCCTGGCAGAAAAATCGCTTCCCGCTCTATCCGCTCGACCTGGATGATCGCTTCTTTCTTTGCTCTCCCGAGGACCAGCGACCAAAACATTTCTTCCGCGGGGGAGAGCCTGTGGAATTGCTGAACCTGACGCCGACCGGGCGGATGGCGTTTCTGTTGCCTCGCCTCGCCTTCCGGTTTGAAACGGACATTAAGGGAAAACCACGCATTATGCACCGGGGGACCCTGCACACCGTCATCATCGAGCCGGACGTGCCGCGGGTGGTGCTGGTCTGGCGAACGTCGTTGCCGGCGCATGCCGATGTGCAGCGGCTGGACCGGACGCGCGTGAGCCTATTGTCGGTGACGAACGCACACCCCCGCTCGGTCCCATCCGGGATCGACGAGGGTTGGCGCGATCCTGATGAAGAAGGTGGTTAAGACGGTGAGAGTGGCGCTTATCGGATCAGGAGCCCGAACGGCCGTCGGCATGACGGCCGCGGCGACAGCTGCCGCCGTGCGTGCCGGTATTGCCGGTTTCGGCGAACATCCTTTCGTGGTGGACACTACCGGCAAGAGCATGATCGTGGCCCTGGCGCCATACGTCGACATAGGTGTGAGGGGAGCGGCCCGGTTAGCGGAACTGGCGGCGCCCGCCGCGGTTGAAGCCGTCGGACCTTCATCAGCGCTTTGGGCTGGCGAACTGCCGATTTCCCTGCTCGTCGGCTTGCCGCCTCCGCGGCCGGGCCGCGAACGCGGCGCGGCGACGATCGTCGTCGACCGGCTGCGCGAGGGGCTGGCCCCTCTGTGCCACATCGAGAAAACCATCGTCATCGAATCTGGGCACGCCGCCGGAACGATGGCGATCGAAAGGGCGTGGCAGGCGGTGCGGTCGGGCGCCTGCGAGTTCGCGCTGGCGGGTGGCGTCGATTCCTATCTGGAGCCGGAAACGTTGGAATGGCTGGAAGAAAACGATCAGGTTCACTCGGCCGGGGCGGAGAACAATGCCTATGGTTTCGTCCCCGGTGAGGCCGCTGGATTTGTTTTGTTGACGACCACAGCCGCGGCGCAAAGATATCAACTCTCAGCAGCGCTAGAGCTCATGTCGGTCGCCCTCGCCCGCGAAACCAAGCTGATTAAGACCGATACTGTGTGCACCGGCGAAGGCCTGCTGGCGATGTTTCGAAACCTGGCCGGCGACCCGCCCGCAATCAAGGTAGACCATCTGTATTGCGACATGAACGGCGAGCCCTACCGTGCGGACGAGTTTGGCTTTGCGAGCATCCGCGCGGCCGAGCTGTTCCGCGCACCCGACGCCTTCACGGCACCCGCAGATTGCTGGGGCGATGTGGGCGCGGCTTCCGGTCCGCTACTGCTCATGCTGGCCGAGGCGGCTACCAGGAAACGTTATGCCGAAGGACCTGTCCTGGCGGCATTCACGAGTTCGGAGTCGGGCGAACGCTGTGGGTTCCTCGTCCACGACCGCATGGAGGTGGAGAGGCGCTGATGTCGGTAACCGTCAAGGTCAACGGCACGATGAACGGAATCGTTCACAAGGGCAGCTCCGACTTCGCGATGAGCACGGCTCCCGACGTATGCAAGACACCCAGCCCTGGCGGACCTGTGCCTATCCCGTATCCCATCATCATATCGAACGCCAGCGACTTGGCTAATGGCACCACGACTGTCACGGCGGACGGAAACTCCTGCGCCATCAAGGGCTCTGAACTCAGCCGCTGCTCCGGCGATGAGGCTGGAACCGCGGGCGGTGTCGTGTCGAGCACCTTTATGAAGGAGGCGACATGGATCACGTATTCCTTCGATGTGAAGATGGACGGGGCGAACGTATGCCGATTCAGCGACAAGCTGAAAATGAACCATGGCAACACGATCTGTATGGCGGGCATTATCCCCGACGTGTGCAAGGCCGGCAGCAATCCACTGATTATCAAATGCTCCGACTACAAAGAGGAACGGAACAAAGAGAAGCGTGAATGCGACATAAAGTGCATGTGCGCCAAATGCCTGGCGATGAACAAACAAGGCGATTTTCGGCGTCAGGCCTCGCACGCGCCGCGCTCGGGCGGGCGAAAGAGCTTGCGCAAGCTCGGCAACGCGGGGGCAAACGCCTATCGAAAGGCGCTGACCGACCAGCTTCCCCCCAAAGGCACCGCTAAGCCGGACGATATCAAAGACAACTTCGTCCACAAATGCGCGCACGACAGATGGAAGGATCAGGGAGCCAAGCCCAACCTGCCGGGGATGAGCCCAGATCACATGAAGGAAATCCAGGTGGGTGGTGCGACCAAGGACTTCGCGAACCTGAGGATGATGCCGTCCAAACCGAACGAATGGATCGGTTCGAAGATGAAGGGGTTCAAGACCACGGACTTTACTTACGCGAACGGGAAAAAGGTGAAGGCGCACACGGGCGTCACGCTCGATTGCTGCAAATAGATGGATGGAAAACGATGGCCAAGGATATCCGCGCACGGCTACAGGCTCTGGTCTCGAAACTATATCAGGTCCGGGAAGAGTTCTATCAGGTGGCGTTTGGTCAGTCCGCCGACCAGGTCCTCGGGCCGCCTGCCTCTGAGCAGCAGCTACAGGCCTTCGAACGCAGCCTTGGTTATGCTCTGCCTCCAAGCTATCGCGAGATGCTGCTGCTGCACGATGGCTGGGTAGCCCTGGAGGACGAAGCCGACCTCTTGTCCCTCGCGCAGCGCCACGAGGAGGAAATTCGTGACCGCGTCAAAAGCTTCAAGAAAATGATGCGCGAGGGAGAAGACCCTTACAATCAGGATAATCTGCTGGTCGTCGGCGGAGCGGATAGCACCTTTGTCGTTTACCTTGACATCGACACCCTCCGGGCCGACGGCGAAATGGATGTCGTGGAATACACCTACGAAGAGGGAGAATTGGCCCGACATAAGGACATCGTTGCATATCTCAAGAGCAATTACGACGAGGTGCGCCAGTGGATCAAGGACGAGAAGGGGGCGGACGCTGGTCCGGACCCCGAAGAGTAACCAGGGATTCTAGATGACGTCTCCCGCGCTGCTGACACTGCCCTCCCCCGGAGATCTCGACTCTCCCCTGCTGGAGATTGGGCTCGACCTGACTATCTATGCGGAACGCCTATCGGTGCCGGAATGGGAGGCGGTTCTCGACATCTACCGAAAATACGCGCCGGCAGACGTCTGGACTAAGGTTAAGGCTTCACCCGATATCGGCTTCAACAGGCTGCCGGCCGGTAATTATATCAACGCTCCGCTTTCGGATGTTGCAACCTTTCCATTCCTGCACCGTATCCGTCATCGGACCATCCGAGGATGGCGCACGGAATTGCGCATCTGGGACGGCAAGCTCTCACAAAGCTGGAGCGCCTGCATATACCGCCTCGCGCATCAGGCCGGCGAGCCGGAGCACGCATTCTACCGGTTTCTCTTTCCCTGGGACACAGCACCGGCTCTCGTGGCGAGCTTGGCCAACGAATTGGGAAAACAAATCCAATACCTGTCCGGCCATGCCGGATTTTGTCACCTATACGATCCCTACTTCAAGACGGCCGCTTTCGCCCAGATTTTCCCATGGGCAAAACGCTACTGGGCGGTCGATGTCGAGGATTTGAACGCGGCCTTGCCGTTCATGCACAATGGCATGAAGGCAATTTCCTGGCTCACATTCATCGGCGCCAAGTTCCTGGCCGATCCGAAACTCACGTCCCAGCGACAGTCGTTGAAGACGATACCCGGCGCGGTGCTCAAGCCCTGCGGGTCCGGCGCATTGCTTCAACTCGGGGACAAACCCATCCTCGGCGACCGACACCGCCTGGAGCCCGAACTGGCCTCCTATTTCGCGGCCGGGTCTCTCCTCGATCCGGTATTGCTGTCGGACGTCACCGAATTCGAAGGACCGTTCGCCGAGAGGTCCTGCACCGTGGACTGGATCCGTCGATTTGCCGCGCCGGGCGCATGGATGTCCGCATAAACCTCGTAACGGTGACCCGGTTCAGTCAGCCAAGCAGTGCAGCCGCCCTTCCCCAGGCCTCCACCTTGTCGGCCACGGGCAAATTCGCAGCGAAATCTCCGAAATGATCCTCGAATGCCTGGCCGATCTCGGCGGGGTCGAGCGTGAAGAGATCCGCATTGCGCGCCTCCGGAAAAAGTTCGAGCAACGCGCCGCCCGCCGCGACAGCGAGCGCCGGATCGCGCATCTGATGAATAAGCCATTTCAGGATCGTGCGGTCACCCAGCATGCCGGCCCCGCGCACGGCAAGCGAAGCTGTGCCAGGCGACTTCAGCAACCTGCCCATCCAGGCGCGGACATCCTTGTCCGGCCCGATCTTCACAATGGTCCGCAAGGCAATCAGCGCGTCGGGTCTGTTCGCCAGGACCTGCTTGTACAGTTCGGGCTTTGCCAGAGCGGCATGACCGAGTTCGCTCAGCGCCAGGGCGCTGGAAAGGCGCACCGCCTCATGCTGCGATTCCAGGGCCGCAGCAATCTCGCGCACTAGGTCGACGCGCCTCGCCTTGCCGGCAAGGCGCAGGCTTGTTGCGCGCACGCGTATATCAGGATCGTGGACAAGGCGGAGCAGTAGATCCTTGGGGTCCACGCCGTGCTCCAGGCACGCAGCAACCGCGAGATAACGCTTGAACTCATCCTCGGACGCGATCCAATTGCGCACCAGCGGTCCGATCGCCTTGGCGTCATGCCATGCAAGCGCGCCGACCAGCCCGTGCACTTCGTCTTCCCGGGTGCGCCCTAGCTCGACGGCTTCGAGAATACGTCGCCCATCCGTCTGTTCTATTGCCGTCCAGCCGTAGAGGAACAGTTCGCCCCTCTCGGGAAAGTCATCGTAGGCGGCGATGATGAATGGCCAAGCGGCCGGTCCGGCAACGCGCACACCGTCCAGATTGGCCTCCAGTCGGCGGTCGATCCCCACAATGGTCTTCTCGTCCGGCGGGTTCCGCGCCGCCAGCACGTCGCGTTGCGCCCAGAGAAATGCGGCCTGCTCGACGTGCTGGCGTACAATATCGGGGACAATCTGATCTTGCGCCGCGATCGGCGGCCGGTTCAATTTCGCCGCGTCCGCCATCTGACCGTCAATTCAGGCTGATCGACCCGCCGCGCATGCGGTTGGTCGCGCTCGCATGGCTGGCTACATAGGTGCCGCGGATAATGATGCGGCCGTCCGCCTCCATCAAGATCGTGGCCTTGCCACAGCGCAGTTCAAGCCGCTCCTCGGCATGTATCCTCACGCGCTCGCCATCGCGAAAGACCTGAGCTCCTGTCGATTTTTTCGCAGGCTCCACAATACGGCCGACGATCAGCGGCTTTTGCGGATTGCCGTCTTCGAACAGCAGCGCGACTTCTTGTCCGATCATGTCGGAACTCAATGCGGCCAAGCTGCGTGCCGGCAACGCGGTTTCCCGGGGATTGCCGGGAAAAACGACCAGCGGCTTGTCGTCGTCAAAGCCAAGAAACTGACCAATGACGACACCTTCGATGCGATTACGAAGCTTTGCCATGCGCCCTCCTAATTCTCCGCAATCTTCGAGCCCTTCATGGTGATGTCGCCCGATGCCTTGATAACGATGTTGCCCGATCCCTTGACCGAGATATCCTTGCCCTCGATCGCGATCGAGCCGTCCTTCTTCATCATGATCTTGGCGGATCCGGTCTGGATCAGTATCTCGTCGCCGGCATTGATCACCAGCTTCTTGCCGACGTTGATCGTGCTGTCCTCGCCGATGCTGATGGAGCTGCCTTTGGCGATGCCCAATGAATGAGCACCGCCGACATTCGTCGAATCATCTGCTCCGATACTGGCGCTGCGCGCCGCACCGATACTGAATGTCTGAGCGCTTCCGACGGTGACACTTTGGTCCGCGCCGACGTTGACCGTCTGCGCCGCACCGATGTCCCAGCTGTCCGCGGCGCCAATGCTGTGGCTTTGGTTGATCCCTACGCTCACCGACCGTGTCGCACCAATCGTGTTCGTCTGCGAGGCGCCAACCGTTCGCGCTTCCGCTGCCCCCACCGTATCAACGCGCGCGACACCCACGGTGACCGTCTGGTTGAGCCCCACCGTCTGCGAATGGTTCGCATCGATATTCTCCGTCGAATTCGCCACGACGTGGATCGTCTCATTTGCCATCACCGTCAGCGAGCGGTTCGCGCCCACCGTTTCGGTATCGTTCGACCCGATATTCGTCGTCTGGTCGACGCCGATCTTGACCGTCTTGTTGTTGCCGACGTCCTCGTCGAGCTTGTGGCCGACGGAGTGCTTGGCGTCGTGGTCGATGCGGTCGGACTGGTCGTGCTGCACCGTCTTGTTGCGGTCATGCTTGATCAGAAGGTGATGATCCTTCTGGGCCTGGAAGTTGACCAGCTCGGAGCCGGCCTTGTCCTCGAACATCAGCTCGTTGTAACCGCCGCCGCCTTTCGAGGAATTCGACTTCCAGCCTGATTGCGTGGCGTTGGCCGGCAGCCCATAGGGCGGCATCTCAGCCGCGTTGTAGACACGGCCGGTGATGATCGGCAGGTCCGGATCGCCCTCGATGAAGTCGACGATGACCTCCTGGCCGATGCGCGGGATCTGAATGAAGCCCCAGCCGCTGCCGGCCCAGGTCTGCGACACGCGCACGAAGCAGGAGGAGTTCTGGTCCTTCTTGCCTAGGCGGTCCCAATGGAACTGCACCTTCACCCGCGCATATTTGTCGGTGAAGATTTCTTCGCCCGAAGGGCCGACGACGGTCGCGGTCTGCGGTCCGCGCATGATCGGTCGCGGCGTGATGCGCGGCGGGCGGTAGGGCAATTTGGTGGGCGCCACGCCAAGCACCGCCTTGAAATTCTCGCTGTGGGCCTCGTTCTGGGTCCGGTAGCCCGGGTCGAACAGCCGGTACTCGGCGCTGACCACCAAATAGTCCTGGTTCTGGTCATCGCGCGGAAAGCTTTCGAGCGTGAACTTGCAGCCGGAAAAAAGGCCGCGCACCGTACCCACCGCCGTGCTGTGCTGGTGCACGGCCTGAAGTTCCTCGCGGCGGATTCCGGCAATCGTGTCGCCCCGCCCGACATCGAGATGCGCGCCGGGCTGGCGATAGTTCTCGCCCGAGGCCTCCTTGTGGCTGAACGGCTGGGCGGACTTCGCCATCAGATCAGCGCCGGGCTTCTCGAAATCATAGTCGGTATGGGCGTAGGCCGCCGGCCGCACCGCGCTGCCAGGTATCCATTCGGTGATGTATTCGACATCGCGCCGTGAAGCCTGGCCTTCGAAATTATAGAGCACCTTCTCGTAACCGGGCGCCGGCTTCAGCTTGCTCATCGCATCGCAGAGCACCAGCGTGTGCTTGCCCTCGTCATGCTCGAAGAAATAGAAGATGCCTTCGTGCTCGAGCAGCCGCTGCACGAAATCGAGATCGCTCTCGTCGTACTGAACGCAATATTCGCGCGAGGGATAGGACCCCTGCAGCCGCTTCTCGAATTTGGCGATGCCATATTTCGAAAATATCTTTTCGACGATCTCCACCGCCGTCATGTTCTGGAAGATACGGCAATCGGTGGTGTTGCCGAGAAACCAGAGCCATGGCCTAACGGTGGCCTCGTAAAAGGCCAGCCGGTCCTCGATGCGGGTAAGCTTGAAATCCGACGCAAGGCCGCTGAACCAGCGCTTCGGATCGGATTCGCCCTCGACCGAAACGATACCGCCCAGCATCTTCAGCGGATCGACGTCGCGGTTCTTCGAGACGAAGCCGACGGTATAGGCGAAACAACGGCTGATCTCATCGCGGCCGATGAGATGGGTGAAGGTCAGGTCGGCGCCGGCCGGCGTCTGCACAACCGTGGCACGTTCGTTCGGCATGGGTCGTGCCCCTCCTCGACGCGGCCGCCAGTGTGATGGATTGAAGCCCCCGCTCTATTAACTAGATCACGTTCGGGAATGCTCGAATTCACCGCACCGTACCACCGTCAGCCTAGCACATGTTTGGTGGAGGCCAAATAACAGCGATGGCTAAATGGCGCCCACGCGCCGGTGTGAAACGCTCCTCTCCCGCTGCGCTTGCAAGCTGCTAGAATGCTGGAGCAATTCCAGGAAAGCGCGTAGCGGTGTTCCATACGGAATTGCGCGAAAAATAAGCATTTATTGACCAAGTTCGGCGACGCTTCCGGATGTTCATCTCGCTCCATATCAGCAATGTCGACAGGCTGCCGGCCGGCACCAGCGCCAGCTACGCCGCCCGCGATCGCAGCTTCGAAATCGGCCGCGAGAATTGCGACTGGACGCTGTCCGACCCGGACAAGTTCATCTCGGGCCGGCATTGCGAGGTCCGCTACCAGGCGGGTTCATTCTGGCTCTACGACGTTTCGCGCAACGGCACTTTCGTCAACGGTTCAAGCCAGCGCATGACCGGGCCGCATCGGCTGACTGAGGGCGACCGGCTGTTGATCGGCCGTTATGTCGTCGGCGTTTCGATCGAAGACGAACGAGCCGCGACCGGACATCCGCAAGCCACGACCGGATCGACGCAACGCGAGCCGCCGCCCTCGACAGGCCGCCCCCTGGATCGTGGCCACGAGCCGGCCTTCGACCCGACGGAGCAGCGCCCGACCGGGGCGGCGCCCGTGTCGACATCCTCGGCGCTGCAGCCCAGCCACGCAGTTCCAGCCAATCGGCCCGCGCAAGCGGACGCGATATTGCGGGAGATCGCCAGGGCGGCCGGCATTGCGCCTGAATTGCTGCAGTCGCGAGACCCGCATGACGTCGCGGCCGAGATCGGCGCGGTGCTGAGGATTACGGTCGAGCAACTGTCGCTGCTGCTCAAGGCGCGCGCGGCGGCAAAGGTGCTCGCCAAGAGCGCGCACCGCACGATGATCGGCGCCGAGGACAACAACCCGTTGAAATTCGTGCCGGGCACCGACGACATATTGGAGATCATGTTTGCCAAGCGCAGGGCCGGCTATCTCGATGCCAGGCATAGCATCGAGGATGCGTTCCGCGATCTGAAGACGCACGAAATCGCAACCTACGCCGCCATGCAGGCCGCGCTCTCCCGGTTGCTCGACGACCTGTCGCCGGAGGCGATCGCCAAGAAAATTCCGCCCGCGTCCTTCTCGTCCAGGAAAAGCCAGGCCTGGGATGCGCTTGTCGCGACCTGGCGGACGATGGAAGACAAGCACGAGAACGGCATGCTGGATGTCTTCCTCGCCTATTTCGCCGACACCTACGCCAAGACCGACAAGCAGAAATAGCCGGGGCGCGCACCGACCGCGGCGGCTGTATGTGACGGGTCTCATAGAAGAAGCCGCCTCTTCGATCATCTTGCAATCCGATTTCAATCGGCAGGCCCGTTTCAATTGGATGGTTGGGCGATTAGGATGCGCAGGGAAGCTTGCCTGGCGGGTAAGCGGCGTGGCTTGGGGCGTGTGCAGCAATGTCATGTTTCGGCGAGATGAGCCTTTCCATGCGGCCCGCCGCCGAGGCTCAGCCTGAAACGCGCTTGCCCGGGCGAAGCGATACTCGTTGTGCCTGGACGATCGGGCGCCGCCGATGAGTTCGAAGGACGATTCCTCCAGGCCGGCGGATAAAACCGTCATCCGCGCGCCGCGGCCAAAGCAAAGACCGCTTGCGGCTCCCGAGAGCCCCGGTCCGCAAGGCGTTCGGCCTGCTCCATCGCCCAGCCGCGAAGCGACCGTGTTCGACCCCGGCGGCGGCCCGCAGATGCCGCCCGGCTGGTCGTCCGGAACCGTGCTCTTTCAAGGTCCCAGCGCGGGCGCGGCCGCGGGTGCGGCGCCGGGGCTGCAGCAGGATGCGCTGCTCAACGCCGCCAGCGCCGTAAAATACGTCACGGCAAATCCGATCCTTGCCGCCGCGGCACCGCTGCTGATGCTCCTGGGCCAATTGCGGCTGATGCCGGTCGAGCGGCAGGCGGCACCATTGGCGGAGCATCTGCCCGATGCGATTGAGGCCTTCGACCAAACAATCGCCAAGGCCGGCATTGGGGAAGAAGACGCGCGGATCGCCAAATTCGCTCTTTGCGAAACCGCCGACGACCTTGTCGGCAATTTGCCTTGGCCGGGCAACGACATCTGGCTTCAGCACAGCCTGGTGGCGCAGTTCTTTCATAGCCAACCGACGGGCGCCGGATTCTACGAGGCGCTGAACAAGATGCTGGCCACGCCGCAGGCGCATTACGATCTGCTCGAACTGATGCATGCCTGCCTGTCGCTGGGCTTCGAAGGGCAGTATCGGGCGCTGCCGGCCGAACGAAACACCCTCGAACGTGTCCGGCGCGACGTCTACGACACGCTGCGTTACTTCAAGCCACGCGCCGGCGACGAGATCTCGCCCCGCTGGCAAGGCATGGCCGCGGCGTTGTCAAAGCCAAGGGCGCGGCTGCCGCTCTGGGCGGTCGCGGCCGCCGCAACGACGTTGGTGACGGCGGCCTTCTTCGGACTGCGGGTCATGATCACCGATGAAGGCGACGCGACAGCCGGCGAGTTGCTGGCGCTCAACCCGTCGGCGCCCGTCACCATCGAGCGCGCCAGCGTGGCGACCCCCGCCGAACCGGCGCAAGCCAGCCCGCCGCCGCCGGCGATCGCGGACACCAGCCAGATCGACCGCATCCGCGCGGCACTTGCCAAGGAGATCGCGGGCGGCGGACTGAGCGTCGGCACGAAGGGCGAGTTCATCGTCGTCGAGATCAACAACCAGCTTTTGTTCGCATCCGGACAGGCGGAACTGAAGCCGCAGTTCCAGCCGGTCGCGGCCGACATCGCTACGGCGCTCGATGCCGAACCCGGACCGATCAAGATCGTCGGCCACACCGACAATGTGAAACCGAAGAAGTCGAGCGCGTTCAAATCCAATTTCGATCTTTCCGTCGCCCGGGCGAAAGCCGTCCAGGCCATGATGGCCAAGCATTTGAAGGACCCGTCGCGGCTCAATGTCGACGGCAAGGGCGAGGACGAACCGATCGCCGACAATGGAACGGCGGACGGCCGCGCCAAGAACAGGCGCGTCGACGTCATGATCCCGAAGGAGGAGACGCTGTGAGCGGGTGCCGCGGAGAACGGCACTGATGCGCTGGGTGCTGCGGATCTTCAGCCTGCTTGCGCTTGCCGGCTTCGCGGCGGCGGTTTGGTATGCCGGGCCGCTGATCCGCTTCGCCGACACACGCCCGCTTGAACCTGTGTGGCTCAGATCAACGATCGTCGGGGTCACCGTTGCGGTGCTTGCGCTGTTTTACGGGGTCCGCTTCTGGCAGCGGCGCAAGGCGCAAAAAGCGCTCGAAACGGCCATCGCGCGCAGCGACGAACGGAACGACGATTCCCAGGTGCTCGAATCGCGCATGAGCGAAGCCATCGCGACGCTGAAGCGAACGAGCGGCAAGCGCAATTTCCTCTATGACATTCCCTGGTACATCATCATCGGCCCGCCAGGCGCCGGAAAGACGACGGCGCTGGTCAATTCCGGGCTGAAATTTCCGCTTGCCGGCTCCGACGGCGCGCAGCCGGTGGCCGGCGTCGGCGGCACGCGCTCATGCGACTGGTGGTTCACCGACGAAGCCGTGCTGATCGATACCGCCGGCCGCTACACGACGCAGGAGTCGGATCGCGAACGCGACAAGGCGAGTTGGCTCGCATTCCTGGGATTGCTCAAGAAACACCGCACCAGGCAGCCGATCAACGGCGTGATCCTCGCCATCAGCCTTGCCGATCTGATCGGCTTCGACGACCAGCAGCTCGAAGCGAATGTCACCGAAATCAGGAGCCGCCTGCGCGAATTGCACGAGACGCTGAAGATCCAGTTCCCGGTCTATCTGCTCTTCACCAAGGCCGATCTCGTCTCCGGCTTCATGGAATATTTCGGCGATTTCGACGAGGCGCGCAGGCGCAAGGTGTGGGGCGCGACGTTCCAGACCGCCGATCGCACCAGAAACATGGCCGGCGAGGCTCCGGCCGAATTCGACGGGCTGGCAAGGCGGCTCGCCGAAGAGGTTGCCGACCGCCTGCAGGAAGAGGCCGATCCGGTGGCGCGGATCGCGCTGTTCGGCTTCCCCGCGCAGTTCGGCGCGCTGAAGGACCGGATAACCCGGTTTGTCGGCAGCCTGTTCGATGTCTCGCGGTCTCAGGTCAATGTCAGCCTGCGCGGGCTCTATTTTTCGTCGGGCACCCAGGAAGGGACGCCCTTCGACCAGGTGCTGGGCGCGATCGGCCGCAGTTTCGGCAACGCCTCGCAAGCGCATCTTTCCGGCACCGGCAAGAGCTTCTTCCTGCACAATCTCCTGGCCAATGTGATCTTCCCGGAATCGGGTTGGGTTTCCTTCGACAGGGCCGCCGAACGGCGCTCTAGGCTCGCCAGGTTCGGCGGCTTGGCCGCGATCACGCTGGCGGCATTGGCGGCGCTCGGCGTGCTGGGGCTCAGCTTCTCCGCCAACAAGTCGCTGATCGCCTCCACAAGGCAAGCCATGGCGCATTACCGCGACAGCGCCGACTCGCTGTTGAAGAGCACGACGGTGACCGACGTCGATCTCGAAAACGTCATCGATCCGCTCGACCAGTTGCGCAACCTGCCGGCCGGATTCGAAAACGCCGAGCAGGGAAAGCCGATCGAAGAGACGTTCGGCCTCAGCCAGCGCGAAAGGCTGCTGTCCGCTTCCAGGACTGCCTACCGGCAAGCGCTGGAGCGGACCTTCCGCTCCCGGCTTCTGGTTCAGGCCGAGCGGACGATCCAGGCCAGGATGGCGGATCCGATCGCTCTCTACGAGCCGCTTAAGATCTACCTGATGCTGGGCGGCAAGGCGCCGAAGGTGGATGACGAGCTGATCGTCTCTTGGATGAAGCAGGATTGGGAAGAGAACCGTTACCCCGGCGAGAACAACCGCGAGGGCCGCGCGCAGCTCGAAAAGCACCTGCGCGCCATGCTTGCGCTCGACGACGCCTACGATCCGGTCTTCGAGCTCAACCAGCCGCTGGTCGAGGCCGCGCAACGCTCGCTCGGACGCATGAGCCTTGCCGACCGCGCCTCGGCGCAGATCAAGTCTGCGGTCTATGCGGCACGGCTGCAGGATTTCTCCGTCGCGGCAAAGGCCGGGCCTGAGGCACAGCTGTTGTTCGAACGCGTGGACGGCAGCGAGCTCGCCGATCTTCGCGTCCCCGGGCTTTACACGCGCGTCGGCTTCAATCGTTTCTTCCTGCCGCAGCTCGCGCGCATCGCGCAGATGCTGGTCGACGACCAGTGGGTGCTTGGCGGCGGCGGCGAACAGGGCGGCATCGACCAGGACCTGGCCAGGCTCGGGCCCGAGCTCATCGACCGCTACGGCAAGGAATTCGCCGGCGCCTGGAACGGCGTGCTCGACCAGCTGAAGCTCAAGGCGATGCTGAAAGACAAGCCGCAATATCTGGCGCTCTCAGCCGTCGCGTCTGCGGGCTCACCTCTCGACCAGCTGTTCACGGCAATCGCGGACGAGACCGCATTGACGAAGGACGGTACCGCCGCCGAGGACGAGACCGGCACGGCGCAGCAGGATCCGGCCGGCATAGCCAAGGGGCTGGCGCGCATCGGCCTGCAGATCGCCGGCGGCAAATCGCAGAGCCGCGCCGGCGCGAGCTCGGCCGTTGCGCAGAATGCCGGCGCGAGCGTCGAGGCGCAGTTCCGGTCTTTCCAGGCGCTGGTCGGCGGGGCCGCCGGCCGCCGGCCGCTCGATGCGCTGACGCAGAATTTCCACGACATCTTCCAGAGCCTGAAGCTCGCGGCCGATATCCCCTCGCAGACCGAACGCGTCAACGCCAACCTGCAGCTGCAGATCTCGACATTGCGCGCCAATGTCTCGCGCCTGCCCAAGCCGCTGGCGCGCATGGTCAATGCCGCGGCGGACGAGTTCGAAGGCAATGTCGCCGAGGCCTCCGTGGCAAATCTCAACCAGATCCTCGACCAGACGGTGACGCGCGCCTGCGAGGAGGCTGTCAACGGCCGCTATCCCTTCGCCGGTGACGCCACCGAAGACATGTCCATGGCGGATTTCGCCAAACTGTTCGCACCGGGCGGCCTGATGGACCGCTTCTTTGCGCAGAATCTTGCGCCGCTGATCGACATGACCGGCCAGGAGTGGGCCTGGAAGCAGGACACCCGTTCCAGCAAGGACCTTGCGAAATCGACCTTGAAGGCGTTCCAAGCGGCGGCGGAAATCCGCAGCGCCTTCTTCCCTTCGGGCGGATCGACGCCGTCGGTCTCTATCACCTTCACGCCGACCTCGCTGAACAGCGAAGCCGACAGCGCCGTGCTCAACGTCGACGGGCAAACGGTCCAGAGCGCGCAGGCTGGCAACGCGCCGAGCACGGTGACATGGCCGAGCGGCGCCGCTTCCGGGTCGGCGAGCCTCAGCCTGGTGCCGGAAATGCCGGGCCGCGACTCCGCGCTCAAATTCGAAGGCCCATGGGCGTTGAAGCGGCTGCTCGACAAGGCGACCATCACCGGCGACGGCGCCAACACCGAAGCGCGCTTCGTGATCGGGGGACGCGATGTCGCCTACACCATCCAGGCCGGGTCGGGCGCCAATCCGTTCCTGCTGCCGGCCTTGTCCGGTTTCAGTTGTCCGAAGGCGTTCTGAGATGGCCGGCGCGTATCTTCATTTCGGTACTCTAATGTATGCGCTTGTGGCACAGTGGCTTGGGCACGCGGCCCATGGCTGGTCACAGAGGACGCTCGCGAAGCGCTTGGTGGCAAATTGAGCACTGTCGCCCTCCCCATCGAAAGCTTCGGCGTAAGCCACAAGGGCTGCGTGCGCGACCATAACGAGGACAACTACCTCATCGAACCGCAGACCGGGCTTTGGGTGGTGGCCGACGGGATGGGCGGGCATGAGGCCGGCGAAGTTGCTTCGGCCGCCATCGTCGATCATCTGGCGACGATCGGCATTCCAAGTTCGGCGCCGGATCTTCGCGCCCGCTTCGAGGACCGGCTTAGCCGCGCCAACGCCGAGATCCGCAACATATCGCGGTCGCGCGGCATCACCATAGGCTCCACGTTCGCGGCCCTGCTTGCCATGGACGGACGGTTCGCCTGCCTGTGGGCCGGCGACAGCCGCATTTACCTCGTCCGCAACGGCACGATCTTCCAGGTTTCGAAGGATCACACTGAAGTCCAGGAATTGCTCGACCGCGGCATGATCAGCGCGGAGGAAGCGCGCACCTGGCCGCGCCGCAATGTGATCACGCATGCGGTCGGCGTCAGCGACGAACTCGAGATCGACTTCCAGCAGGGTGAGTTGATGCCGGGCGACGTTTTCGTTCTGGGCACCGACGGACTGACCGCGCATGTCAGCGACGACGAGATCGAGGCCGCGGTCGGATCGGCCACGCCGCGGGCAGCCTGCCAGACCCTGCTGGATACGGTGCTGGCGCGCGGTGGAACCGACAATGTAACCATCGTACTCGTGAAGATCGGCGGCGGGCGCGACGGCGCGCTCCATTCGGATCGGTCCGGAGTGGAGGGCTTGGCCAGATGAGCGACGACGACAAGACACGGCTATCGACGAACGTCACCTATACCGGTGTCGGCACGCAGCTCAGCGGCATCTACGAGCTTGACGAGAAGATCGCCTCCGGCGGCATGGGCGAGGTCTATCGCGGCCACAACATCCAGACCGGCGATCATGTGGCGATCAAGATCGTGCTGCCCGAATTCGCCCGCGACCAGACGATCCTGTCGCTGTTCCGCAAGGAAGCGTCGATCCTCAACCATCTGTCGCATGACGCGGTGGTGCGCTACCACGTCTTCACCATCGATAAGGGGATCGGCCGCCCCTATCTTGCCATGGAGTTCGTGGACGGCGAGTCGCTGTTCGACGTCATGCGGCGCGGCCCTATGCCGGGGGAAGACGTGCGCCGGCTCTGCCATCGCCTCGCCTCGGGGCTCAGCGCCGTGCACCAGGCGGGCGCCGTGCATCGCGACCTTTCGCCCGACAACATCATCCTGCCGGGTGGCTGGGTCGAGCGGGCCAAGATCATCGATTTCGGCATCGCGCGATCGGCTACCGGCGGCGAAACGCTCATCGGCGGAAAATTCGCCGGCAAATACAACTATGTTTCGCCCGAGCAGCTCGGCCTTTATGGCGGCGACGTCAGCGAGCAATCGGACATCTATAGTCTCGGGCTGGTGCTGGCCGCGGCGCTGCGCGGAAAGCCGCTCGACATGAGCGGCTCGCAATACGAGGTCATCGAGAAACGTCGGACGGTGCCGGACCTGTCGGATATCGATCCCGATTTTCACGAACTCCTCGAAGCGATGCTGCAGCCGGATCCGCGCGACCGCCCCGCCAGCATGGCCGAGATCGCCAGGGCGACGCGCGGCGAGGATCTCGAGGCGACATTGCCGCCGGTGTCGTTTGGGGCGCGCGAGCGCTCCGGCCTGCCGCGCGCCGGCTGGACGGCGCCGCCGGCCTCCAAACCCCAGCCGCCGGTGGTTCCCGGCGGGCCGCGCTTCGTCGAGCATGTGCGCCCCGCGCTTCTGTCGGAACCACGGCCCGCGCCGGCGGCCGCTCCGGCCAGCGCGCCCGCAGCGGCTGCGCCGAAAAGGACTTCGCGGATGCCCGCCATCGCCGGCAGCGTCGCGGCGCTCGCGGTGCTGGTGGGAGGAGGCCTTTATTTCAGCGGCATCCTGACGCCGCCGCCGGTGGCGGAAAAGTCCAAGCCGCTGACGCCGAAGCCGATCCCGGAGGCGGCCAAACCAGCGACCGAAGCGCAGCAACCGGAGCCGAAACCTCAATCGCAGGCGCCGGCCGCGCCTCAGCCGGACTCGCCGAAGCCCGGGGCCGCGGCCACCATCGAGACAGCACAGCCTCCCACAGAACCCGCTGCGGAGACCAAGACGCCCGTCGAGAAGCCGGCACCGCCCGCGGTTCGGCCGGAGAGTAAGGCCAACAACGACCAGGCGCAGCTTCCCCAGGCCGAGGCCAAGGCCGCGGAACCGCAAACGCCTGCGCCAACGCCAGCACCGGAGGCCGCGGAAAGCCAGAAGCCGACGCAACCCGCAAGCGAGCCGGCAGTCAAGACGCCGGAACCGGGCCAGACGGCTGAAAACAAGCCGACGCAGGAAGCAAATCCGCCGACGACCAGGCCCAGCGTAAAAGACCTCGTGGACAAGCTTTCCAAGTTACCCAAGCCGAAGGCCGCCCCGTCGCCGGCTTCGGAAAACCAGGCGCCGGCGCTGCCGACCAGTCCGCCGGCCGAGCCAGAGGCACAGACCCCGACAGCCAGCCGGCCGGAAACGCCGAACGCGCCAACACAGCCGGCGCAGCAACCTCAGCCGCCGGCGACCAAAAAGCCCGGTGACACCGACGTCGCAATCAACGTGCCCAAGCCGGCGCTTCCGTCGCCGGAACAGGATACGGCCACGTGGACCGAGCGCCGCTCCTGGGTGCGCGATTTCAGCGGCGGCAGCTGCTTTTACGCCAACGTGACATCGGGACCCGGCGCTTCCCCCGCGATCGAGGGTTTCGGGACGGCGGTGCAGCCCTTCGAACAATTGCTCAACGACTTCCAATCCAGGTTCCATGTCGAGCCGGACATCAGCGTGCGCCTCATAACCCCACCCCAGTGCGGAGTGCCCACTTTCCTGCGCTTTCTCGACCGGAGCTCGGCTGAAAAGCCGCAACTCGTCCTCGACCGGACTTCGATCCCGGACGGTTCGCCGGTCAGCGGCGCGCTGCATACGGGCGGCGGGCTCATCTCGAACATCATGCTGATCGACCACAAGGGCATCGCGTTCAACCTCGACGACCGCATGGTGCCGCAAGCCGACGGGGTAACCTTCAACATCCCCATCGGTCTTGCCGCCACCGACAAGGCAGCCGGCAAGGCCGTGCCGCAGATCATGCTGGTGATCACCGGGCCCAAGGACATCCAGGCCGCTATTTTCTCCAGACCGACGCCGGCCTCGGAACTGTTGCCCAAGATCCTCGAGGAGATCGAGGCCGATGGATCGCAGTTCTCGGCCACGGCCACGTATTTCCGGCTCGGCGGATAGCATGGACGCCGATGGACCTTCGCCGCCAGCGTTCATTGTGCCAGCCCTCGCCACGCAAGCAGCGTAGCCGGCTCCGATTCCTGCCTGACTTCTCCGGCCGCGCGGCGCTTGCCGCGCTGCTCGGCGCCGCGCTGTTCTCAATCCTTTCGCCGAGCCTGGCGCATGCCGAATTCACCGTCTGCAACCAGACGCTCGACGTCGTCAATCTCGCGGTCGGACAGAAGGTCGACAATGCCGACCAGACGGACGGCTGGTGGACGATCGGCGCCAACCAGTGCGTCAACGTCATCCGCGAGGAGCTGGCCAACCGCTACATCTACCTCTACGCGACGGACGTCTTCGGCCACGCCATCCTCGACGGATCGACCGAGATGTGCATCGACCGGAGGCGCTTCTCGATCCGCGGCATCGACGAGTGCTGGCAGCGCGGCCACATCGCGGCGCGCTTCGTCGAGGTCGACACGCTGGAGCAAGCGCGCTGGACCTATTTCCTGACCGGAAACAGCCCGTGACGCACTCGATCGACACGAGCTTCAGGCAGAAGAAGCAGGCGCGCCTGGCCAAGCGCCGGCGCAGGCTTTGGCGCCGGGCTCTTGCCGGCCTTGCCACGCTCGCCGTCGTTGCTTTAGCCACCGGCTTCTATCTGACGAGGGACTATTGGTCCTTCGGCGACGAGGACGAAGAGCTGCATCCGGTCGAGGGCATGGAAGACGTGCCGCCCGACGCTTCGGTCTATGTGCCGGCCATCATCGATCTCGCCGGCGATCCGATGTGGATCACGCTCGCGCCCGATGCCGACACCGCGACGAAGGGTCATACGGTCGCGCGCCCGGCCGAGCTCGACAGTTCCGGGGCCTCGCCGCAGATCGAAATCCTCTCCGACGTGATGCTGAGCGCCAGCGAAAAGTTCATGACGACAATCCCGTCGACGCAGGAGGATTTCGCCTTCTTCCAGGCGCAGCGGCAGGCGGCTCCCAAGCCTTCGTCAACGGCGCCCGATGATGAGCAATCGGCCCCGCCCGCGCCCGCCGCGGCGCCGGACGATCAACAGGGCGATCTGGAAAACGATCTCCAGGCGGCGCCGGACGAGAGCGACGCCGGTTCGGCGCCCAAGGCCGACGCCGACGACCCCGAGGCCGGCTGGGGCGAGACCATCGACCAGGGGGAAGCAGCGCTTCCCGCCTTCAAGAAAACCGCGATCGAGAACAACACGACCGTCGCGACCGTCACCAGCGAATATCAGCGCTTCGAGGCGACCGAGGACACCTTTGTGAAGATCCTCAACGACCGCAGCCTGGACAGCGTGGCGCTCGACGCGCATTTCTCCGCCGATGACGCGAAGCTTGCGGGCGAGGCGCTGAAGACGCTGTTCAATCGCGACGGGCTTGAGCCCGGCTTCGTCGTGGCCATGCGCGGGTTCCGGCCGAACCGCGAGACGACGACCATGTCGCTGATGCAGGTCTCCATCTACGCGAGGAACGTCTATGTCGGCACGCTGACGCGCAATGCGGCCGGCGCCTTTGTGTCGGGCGTCGATCCATGGGTGCGCGAGGACCTCTTCAACTATTCCGGTGCTTCGGATCAGGGCGGGCCCAAGCGGCAGTACCGACTGCTCGACGCGATCTATTCGACGGCGGCGCGCAACAAGGTGCCGACCAGCGTGATCGGCGAGGCGATCATGTATTTGTCGCGGGGACAGGACCTCGACGCCTTCGCCAGCGAGGACCAGCGTCTGGTGCTGATCTATTCGCAGACACCGCGCGGCCAGGGCGAGATCTCCGGGCGGGTGCTCTATGTCGGCGTCCAGGGCACGCAAAAGAGCCTCGACTGTTTCGTCTTCCAGCAGAGCGACGGCCAGTATGCCTGCGTGACCGGCGACGATCAGGTTCGCTCGTTGGCCGTCACCAACGGCATGGTCACGCCGGTCAGCGGGGTGATGACCTCGACCTTCGGCCCGCGCAAGCATCCGATCCTGGGCACGGTTCGAATCCACAAGGGCGTCGACTGGGCGGCTCCGGTCGGCACGCCGATCATGGCCGCCTTCGACGGCGAAATCACTTTCCAGGGCGATGGCGGCAGCTACGGCAATCTGGTCAAGATCGCGCATGCCAACGGTCGCGAGACGCGCTACGCGCATATGCAGAAATTCGCCATCGCCAGCGGTGTCGGCACCAAGGTGAAGGCCGGCGACGTCATCGGCTTTATCGGCACCACGGGGCTTTCGACCGGCCCGCATCTGCATTTCGAGCTCTACCAGAACGGCGAGGCGATCGACCCACTGGGAACGGTGACCACGGTCGCCACCGCCGTATCCGTCAGTTCCGGCGGTTCCGGCGATTCCGCTGTCGAGACGCTGACCGACAGGATCGTCCATGTCGAAAGCGGCGGCAGCGCCCGCGCCAAGAATCCCAACTCGTCGGCGACCGGCGCCGGCCAGTTCATCACCAAGACCTGGATCCGGATGATGAACACCTATCGTCCCGATCTTGCCCGATCGCTTTCGTCCACCGATCTGCTCGCGCTTCGCTACGACGCGACGCTGTCGCGCGAAATGGTGCGCAACCTGGCGCGCGAAGGGGAAGCCTATCTGCGCGCCCGCGGCCACCAGATCACCGCCGGTCGGCTCTATCTCTGTCATTTCCTGGGCATGGAGGGGGCGCATCAGGTGCTGGCCGCGCCGGGTGCATCGCAATTGAGCGCCGTTCTCGGGTCAGCCGTCATCCAGGCCAACCCGTTCCTGACCGGCAAGACCGTCGCTTATGTCATCGATTGGGCCGAGCGGAAGATGGGGCAGAAAGCGCCGCGCGTGGCGACCGATGAGAGGCAGCCGACGACGACCGAAGTCCGGCAGACGTCGCCGGAGTTCGAAAAGTACAAGCAGGCAATCACCGCGCTGGTCAGTTCGATCCAGAGCACGCTGGAGCCCGGCTAGCGGGTTCACCAAGGCGGTGTTTTCGGCGCGCCGATTGGTTTTCAGACCCGCGAATGGTACATTAGCGAATATTTGCAGAGCAACTTTCGGACCTTTCGTGAACCAAATCTGTGGTCGAGATCACAGACGTCCGAGAGACATTTTGGCAGAAGCGACGTTGTCGCTTACGAAATTCAGCATGCGCAGACATCGATAACGCGCCCAGTGGGCGGAGGGTAGATCCATGAAAGCGTTCGCCATCCTTTTGGGCGGGTTGATCCTGCTTTTCCATGCCGCCTTCGGCGCCCAGGCGGCCACGCCCGACAACAAGCGGGTCGCGCTGGTCATCGGCAACAGCAAATATGTCAACGCGGTGCCTTTGCCCAATCCCGCCAATGACGCGCAGCTGATCGCATCCACGCTGCGCAATGCCGGATTCGAGGTAATCGAAGGCGTCGACCAGGACAATGCCGGCATGCACACACTGATCAGCAAGTTCACCGAGGAGTCCTACAATGCCGACGTCGCCGTCATTTTCTATGCGGGGCACGGCATGCAGGTGGACGGCAAGAACTACCTCATCCCCGTCGATGCCGAGCTGACATCGCCGGCCTATCTCAAGACGCGCACCGTGGAGATCGACGAGTTCATGGCCGCGCTGCCGGCCGATCCCGCCGTCGGCATCATCATCCTCGATGCCTGCCGCGACAATCCGCTGGCACGCACGCTGGCCGCCGCGCTGCCGAAGAGCCGCTCGCTCGGCGCCGGTCTCGCGCCCGTCGACGCGAAGGCCGAGGGCATGGGCTCCGGCGGCGTCTTGATCGCCTATGCGACAGACCCCGGCGCCATCGCGTTCGACGGCAACGGCGTCGACAGCCCCTATTCGCTGGCTTTGGCCAAGCACCTGACCGAGCCCGGCGTCGAGATCCAGAGCGCGCTGACGCGTGTTCGCGGCGAGGTGACGGAGGCCACACAGGGCCGGCAGCGGCCATGGCACAACGCATCGCTGGGCCGCGAGGTGTTCCTGGGCAAGCCGTCGGCGGCGGCAGCGCCTGTCACGGCACCGGTGGCCGACGCAGCCAAGACGGCAGCGCCCGCCGCTGCGGTGTCCAGCGAGGCGCCGTCCTGGGAAGTCGAACAGCGGCTTTGGGACGAGGCTTCGAAGAAGAATGCCGTCCCCTATTACGAGGCCTATCTCGACCAGTTCCCGAACGGCCGTTTCGCCACGGTGGCAAAGCTCAACATCGACCAGCTGAAGGATCCGACGGCAGGCAAGCAGCTCGCGGCGCTCGACGAAGCGAATCCAGGCTCGGCGGTTCGCACCTCGGTCGGCATCACCGACGAGATGAGAAAGACGCAAGGCAGCGAGCTGACGGAAAGCGCCATCGGCCTGGACCGCGACGGCCGCATCGATCTGCAATTGCGCATCGAAGCGCTGGGCAACGAACTCGGCCAGGTCGACGGCAATATCGGCCCGCGGACACGCCGGGCGATCGGCGTCTGGCAGGGCAAGAACGGCTTGCCGCCGACCACCTATCTGACGCGCGAACAGCTGGCTTTCCTGGTGATCCAGACCGACCCGATGATGGATGCCGTGCGGGCCAAGCATGCCGCCGGTCAGGGCCCGGCTGCGCCGAAGAAACAGGCGGTGCAGAAGACCCGTGCGCTCAAGCCGGTGGCGCAGCAAAAACCGCGCAAGAAACAACAGGTCGTCCAGCGCCGGCGCGACGGCGACACCGTGGTGCGCGACGAGCCGCCGCCGAGAGACAACAACGACTTCCTGAGCAAGGCGCTGATTTTCGGCACCGGCATCGCGGTGGGCGGCGCGCTCAAGAACTGATTGGAGGTAAAGCGGAGCCTGTGGGCAAGGCTCCCGCCGGTAGTCTCGCTATGACCACCTGGGCGGCTCCGGCGACCTATTCGGTCCTGATCCGCATTTCCACCCGGCGGTTGACCGGATCGTAGGGGTTGGCGACACGCGGGTGCGACTTGCCGAGGCCGATCGCTTCGAGCCGCGCCGAATCAACGCCATTCGCTTCCAGGAAGGCGGCCACCGACTGCGCCCTTCGCTGCGAAAGCGTCTGGTTGTATTGATCCGGGCCGGTCGCGTCGGTGTGGCCTTCGACGACGAAGCTGAACGTGCTCAGCCGGTTGTCCTTCAGCGCCTTGGCGAACTCGTCGAGTTCGGCGCGCGCGGTCTGGTCGAGCTGCGCGGAATCCAGGGCAAAATTGATCATCATGTCGAGACCGGTCTTTTGCGATGAGCCGCTCTTATCGGCCTTGCTCTTGCATTCTTCCTCCGTGCCGACGCAGATGCCGCGCGAGGCACCTAGGTTGCCGGCCTGGCCGGCGAAGAACTTCACGATGTCTTCCGACTTTTGAAGCGGATCGGCGAAGACGTGCGTTGAAAAAAGCATGGCCGCCAATGCCAAGGCTGAGCTGCCGCACCGCATGACCGTCACTCCTGATTGAGCAGGTTTCGCAGGCGCGCACTATATCAAATCGCAAAGCGATTGTCTGTGAACAAGCGCACGTTGCCGGTGGCCGCCGCCTGCTAAACGCTGAGCCTTGACCGGCGCTTGACCAAAGGCTTGAGTGCTGTTTCCGCCGGTGCTTGAGGTGTGGCAGCCATGGCCAACGAACTCGGATACAGAACGGCAAGGGATCTCTTTCTTGCCTGTCCCGCCATCGCCAGGGACATGAAATCGCCGGCCGCCGCCCAATCCCCGCTCGATTTTTGCCGCGCGCTGCTTGCCGGGCGCGTGCCGGAGGAGGCAGTCACGTTCTGTGCCTACCTATTGCCCGAGCGCGCCGCGATCTGGTGGGGACATGAATGCCTGAGCCATCTGGCAGAACTGCTTGCCGACAGGGATATCGAATTGCTGGCGCTGGTCAATGATTGGGTGGGCCAGCCCGGCAACCCCCACCATCAAGCGGCCGTTAGCGACGCCGTCGACCTGTCGCCGGCGACGCCGGCCGCGTGGATCGCGCTGTCGGCGGCATGGCGCGACCCGGCTTTCGACATGACAGCGACCGGATTTCCCGCCGCGCACGCCGTCAACGCCGGGATCCTGGCGGGGCTGGCCCGCGTCTCGATCGCGGACCGCTTCGGCGTGCTTTCGGCCTTCGTCGAAATGGGCATCCAGATGGTGGAGATGGAGGCGCAACGACAATCGGCCGACGCGTATTAAGCTCTCCAACAGATGAGGCTCCGCAAGCTCTCATCCAGGATTACTGGCAGCCGCCTTGCGCCCACCTGGCGAGCGCGACCTTGAAGCGGGTGCCAAGCGGATGCTGCAGGCGCAGGACGGAAACGTCGTTGGCAGCGAAATTCTTCGCCTGCTCGCACAGGCGGGCCTCATTCCACTCGTGACAGCCTTCGCAGTGCTTGCCTTGCCAGACCGACTTGTCGAGGCCTTCGACCGGGCTGAACAAGGGCTCCCCCTTGATCAACTGGGCTATGCTCTTGCCGTCGATCGCCGGGTCGCCGAACTTGACCGGACGATCGAAAAAGATCGGCCCGTCCGTCGCCAGCTTCGGGATCTTCTCGCGCAGCAGATTGAGCGCAAGCTGGTCGTCGGCCTGGCTGGACGCGGCGCCGGTATTGCGTGTTCCGGAGCCGGCTTCGGCCTGCGGCGCGGTCGCCTCGCCGACTATCAGCGGCGCATTGAGATCGACCTTGTGCAGAACGACCTCTGTGGTCAGCGAGACGTTGATCCAGGGACGCTGCTTGCCGGCGGTCACCTTGAATACGTCGCCGGTCACCCTGTTCATCGCTTCGGTGATGGAGACATTGGCCTCGCCGATATGCTGGAGCAACGCCGTGGTGAAAGGCGAGTGCTCGCCCGACCCGTCATAGGCAAGCTGGTTTGGGCTGGCGGCGAATGCGACCAGGGTGCCGGCGCCGCCATTCTCGATCGGGATTTCGGCAAGCCCGCTGCTTGCGCCTTTGACGCCGGCAGTCTTGGCCAGCACGTCGGCCAGCGGGTTGTCGCGGCATGCGTCCAAAAACACCAGCCTGATGCTGGTCTCGCGCGACATCTGGCGCAGGATGAAATCGATCGACACGGCCTCGAAGTCGAGCGAGGTCTCGTCCTCGAGCGCAGCGTCGACCGGGAGCAAATAGTTCATCCCCGCGACCTGCAGGCCATGACCGGCATAGAAGAAAAGTGCGATGTCGGCGCCACGCACCTGCTTGGCGAACTGGGCGACCGTGGCTTGTGTCTGCTGCTTGGTCAGGTCGAAGCCGGGGACCACCTCGAAGCCGAGGCCCCGTAGCCGTTCAGCCATGGCCTGGGCATCCCGTGCCGGATTGGCAAGCGGCGCCGCGTGCTGATATTGCGAGTTGCCAAGCACCAGCGCGATGCGCCGCTCGGCACTGGCGGCCGTCAACGTCACGAGCAAGGCAAGCGCCACAAGCCCGGCGGCGCGAAACATGCTGCCGCAAAGGGCGATCGGACCGGAAGCCACCGCGACCTCAGTTGGCGAGTTTGCTGGCGGAGAATTCGATCCGCCGGTTGAGCGCCTTGTTCTTGGGCGTGTCGTTGGCGGCGACGGGCTTGTCCTCGCCATAGCCGGCGGAGCTGATCTGGTTGCGCGGAACGCCGTCGGCAAGGAGCGCATCGGCGACAGCCTGGGCGCGCCGCTCCGACAGCAATCTGTTGGCCTCCGGCGATCCGTCGGAATCGGTATAGCCTGACACCTCGACCTTGAGAGCCGGGCATTTGCCGACAACGCCTTCGACTTCTGCCAGCAGCGGGCGGCTCTTGGCGTCGAGCCTTGCGCTCGCCTGCCGGAAATAGATGGCGCCGGTGCGGGACAGCACGGCAAACCGGTTGAGGCACTCCTCGTCGCTGAAATTGGCTTTCGCGGCATCGGTGGCGACGGGACCGACCTCGGCGGTGCTCGCCGCAACGGTCTGCAGGGCGGCCGGCTTGCCGCCGTCGGCGATGAAGACGAAATCAAAGGACACCGACACGGTGGGGACGATGTTGGTCACATTGGCGGCCTGCTGCAGTTTGTCGATGTTGGGGAGCAGGCCGAAGTCCTCGACATGGACCGCAACGGGCGCTTCTGAAGCGACGGAAACCTGGGTGTCGCTGATCATGGTGACGACGACACTCGCCTCGAGATCCTTGTCGACGCCGTGCAGACTGAGGCGGAACGGCAAGGTCGTCTTGACCCGGCGCTTGGTCGGCAGATCGGCGAACGCCGCTGGGTCCACCTTCGCCGTCACCTCGGCCGTCGGATAGGTGAAGGTCTCGAAAAACAGGAAGCGCATGCGGACGTTGCGAAGGTCGACGCCCGTGTCGACGGAATTGAGATCGAAGCTGATCTTGGCGTCGCCGGCCGAGCTCAGCGTGCCGGTGATGTTCCTGATCTTGTTGGTCTCGACGATCGTGTTCTTCTTGACCGACTGATAGGTGAGCACCGAAGCGGACGGATCGAGCGTCCAGTTCGGCGCGGCGCTTGCAGTCTGCGCTCCGACGACCAGCAAGCCCAGCGCCGTGGCAACGATCAAGCCAAAAGCCGCGGCCTTCGCTCGCGCTTTTCGCCAGAATGCGACTTCGAACATGGAACGCCCCCGCCAGGACAACCCGATCTCGTGGCGGAAGCATAGAGTACTCGCGCTTGCTTGGCGAGCGGTTACGGCAGGCTCGACAAGTAACTTGCCGGCCCGTGAGCGAGCGGAGTTGCCTGCTATCTAGTGCTCATCCCCAACCGCCCCCTCCGCCACCGCTACCCCCGCCCCCTCCGCCGCCTCCGCCCCCTCCGCCGCCGCCCAACGGCACGATGACAGGCGCGGTTTCGTTCTGAACGGGCTTCAGGTTCTTGGCGGTGACCTTCTTTCGCTTGACCACGCTTGGCGTCGTTGTTGTCGTACGAACGACCTTCGTCCTGTGCTTCGCCGTCGGCGTCGGCTCGACCTTGGGAGTCATAGTCGTGCAGCCTGCGGCAGCCAGAGCGCCAGATAGGATTGCTGCGATGATCGCCTGTTTCGATGCCCAGCCCACCACATTGCCTCCTTGTTGATCAGAACAAGTCGCGGCGCGGGTTGGCTTGTTCCCAGATCGCCCTGGCCGTCTTGACCAGTTGATCGTCCAACGAGCCATCCGCCGAGATCTTCGATTTGAGTTCCCCACGCATCTGTTTGAGAGCCGCCGTCTTCGCCTTCGCCCCGAATTTCGCCAGTGTGTTCCTGGCATCCGGAATTTCGTTGCGAAGATCCAGTGCGGCCGCAAAAGCAAGGAAGCGCACGGCTACGGCCTGGTCGGCCTTGTCGCCTCTCTGCATCTCCAGCGCCGCGCGGTCATACGCAGCCGACTGATCGCCGCGGGCGGTCGCCAGTTCGAACAGCCTTTTCGCTTCGGGCAAATCCTGCTGGACGCCGACACCGTCCCTGTACATGCGAGCAAGGCTGCCGGGAGCATAAGGCTGGCCGAGATCCATGGACTTCTGGAAAAGCGAAAGCGCGGCCTTGGGGTCCTTCTCGACTCCCATGCCGGCAAGGTAGTTGCGGCCGAGCAGGTTCATCGAATACATGTCCTGCCGCTCGACGCCGGCCTTGAGGAAGGCCACGGCGCGAGCCGGATCGGCAGGCACGCCGTTGCGACCCTCGGTGAAGATCGCGGCAAGATCGTTCATCGCGTAGGTATGGCCCATCGCCGCCGACTTGAGCAGAAGGTCCAGCCCCTTGCCGGTGTCGCGGTCGACTCCGTAACCGTTGAACAAGGCGCGGCCCCATGAGGTCATTCCGTAGGGGTCCCCCTTGTCGGATGCCGCCGCGTAGAATGTGTTCGCCTGCTTGCGGTTGGCGGGCATCCCCGTTCCCGTCGCGTTGAGGTAGCCGAGTTCGAACACGGCGCGGACATGCCCCTTGTCGGCTGCCTCCCGGATCTCCTTCTTGGCGTCGTCGACCTTGCCCGCCGCGAGCAGGGCGCGCCCAAGCTCATAGTGGAACCGGGCGACATCTGGATAGGCCTTCACCGCCGCCCGACAGACGTCCACCGCGTTGGTGCTAATTTCGTTCGGCAGCAGGCCCGGGACGACGCCTTGCAAGTCGAGGGGCTCACCGGCCTCCGCGTCGCACGGATCGACACTTGGCGACAGCTTCATCGTCGCCGGCTTTGACGAGGTGTTGTCAGCCCTGATTTCGAAGCCGACTATCAATGGTTTGACAGCGCCTATCTGAGGTTCGTAGCGCAACTGGTCGACTTCATCGGCCATCAGGCTCGATTGAGGCGACAAGGTCCGATCCGGCAGGGACAGCGTCCCGGTCGCCGGATAGCCCGCAAGCTTCAGGCTGACCGCGGGATCCTTGGTTGGGAAATCCAGCTTCAGCGGCACCGGGCCGACACCGACGGGGATCTTGACGTCGCGGTTCTCGATCGCTTCGGCGGCGCCGGCGATATGGATGCCTCGCTCCAGCACCTCCTGCTTCTGCTCGGACTCGAGCGAGGCCACGAGTTGCTTGCCCCCCGCACCGTCGCCGTTCTTGACCCGGAACACCAGGATGCCCTGCGATCCGCCGCCCCATTCGTCATGCGTGGCATAGGCCAGCATATCGACCTGGTCCTCGGCATCTGCTCCCTTCGGCACATCCATCGCGAGCCGCGGCAGATCCTTGCCCTGGATCGGCGCGCCGGTTGCGACCGGCTTGCCGTCCAGGATCAGACGCCCCAGCGCCGGCGGCCTTTCAATGCTGACGGTGACCGCGCCGCCATCGACATCGACCGGCACCGGCAGGTCGAGCGCGACAGGTCCGACGCCCGACGGCACGGTCTTCTCCAGCACCGGCGGCAAAGCCGGCCGGCTGGCGCGGCGCATCAGCACCACCTCGTCGATCAGCGAGGAATTCTCCCACGGAACCTGCGCGCCCTTGGTAGCCTCGACCACGTCGCGGCGGACGGCCGCCATGACCGAGCGTATCTCCTGGTTCGGCGCCAGCGCCCGACGGGAAAAGGCGGACGAAAACGGGCTGAGATCGCCGGAGCCGTCATAGGCGACCGCACCGGGCTCCGTGGCGAAGGCTATCAGCGTGTTCAGCGAGCTTTTCACCTGCGCAAGGCCGGTGCCGCCGGCCGCAATCAACTGGTCGCGCAGCCAGTAGTCCTTGCGCGGGAACGGGTTGTTGCGGCAGGCGTCGAGGATGATCACCTGGATCTTCGATTTGGCACGCATTTGCTGCAGGACGTCGTCGAGCTTGACCGCCTGGACCTCGATATCGGCCGCATTCTTGAGCGACGCATCGACCGGGATCAGGAAGTTCTCGCCGCCGATCTGGAAGCCGTGACCCGAATAATAGACGACCGCCAGATCGGCACCGTCAGCCGCCGCGAGATAGTTGCGGAACTCCTTCTCGAACTGAAGTTTGGTGAGGTCCTTGGCAACGAACACGTCGAACCCGGCCAGCCGAAACGTGTTCGACACATCCTCGGCATCCTTGTCCGGATTCTTTAGAGCCGGGATTTCGCGGTATTCGGAATTGCCGATGACAAAGGCAACCCTTCGATCGGCGCGTGCCTGGATCGTCGTGAGGCCCACGAGGATCAAGGCTGCAATCAGCGCGCAGCGTCGCAGCATGGCAAAATCCCTAACTGCTATCACCCGTCGGCCACAAGAACGCAGCTTGCGGCACAGTGGTCTGTTAAAGACTTCACAATCTGCCCGGACGGCAAGGGAAGGAAACGCGCCTCGATGGCAAGGCAGATCGCGTATCCAATCAACTGCTAAAATAGCTCAGAGGCCCGGGCGCCGCAATGACCTTGGCAAATGCGTCGGCACCTGGAAGGCACCACGAACCCCCGGCGATGGCGGCACCGCTCTGCGGCTGACGCTAGCGGGCGTCTTTTCCAGGGTCAGGCGCCGCTCCACATCGCGTCCGGCACGACCACCAGCTTGCCGACGAAGTCCTTGCCCATGAAGTCGGTCTGGGCGCGGTGGAAATCCGACAGCTTGTAGACGCCGCCGACCAACGGCTTGATCTTCTTTTCCTCGATGTAGCGCACGATGCGACGGAAATCGGCGCGTGTGCCCTGGCTGGAGCCATGCAGCTGGAGCTGCTTCAGATACATGGTGCGCAGATCGAGCTGCACGACCGGGCCGGCAATGGCGCCGGCCGTGGTGTAGCGGCCTTCGGGCCGCAGGATGCGCAGCAGGTCGTTGAAGATCGCGCCACCGACCAGGTCGGCGACCACGTCGATGGGTTCGCCGCCGGTCGCCTCGTTGACCGCTGCTGGCAGGTCGGCCACGCCGCGTGTGATCACCTTCTCGGCGCCGATGTCGTGCACGGCTTGTTCCTTGCCTTTGCCGACGACGGCATATGGGACGGCGCCGCGCGCCCTTGCCAGTTGCACGATGCCGGAGCCGACGCCGCCGGACGCGCCGGTGACCAGCACCCGCTCGCCGGCCTTCAGCGCCGCGCGCTCCAGCATCTGCTCGCCCGTGAGATAGGCGCAGCAGAAGGTGGCGAGTTCGACATCGCTCAAATCGGTGTCGACGACATGCGCGTTCTCGGCCGGCAGCGCCTGGTACTCGGCATAGCCGCCGTCGCGGCCATGGCCCATATAGTCGATGTCGGCGAGCGAATCGTCGTCGCGGTTGTAGATCGAGAAGTCGACCATGACACGTTCGCCGATGCGCTTCGCAGGCACGCCGTCACCGACGGCGACGATGGTGCCCACGGTATCGGTGCCCTGGATGCGCGGGAAAACCAGCGTGTTGCCTTGCCGGCGCCAGGTCGACACGGCACCCGCGTCTTCCTCGGTGCCATAGGCGCCCTGGCGCACCCAGACGTCGGTGTTGTTCATGCCGCAGGCGCTGACCTTGACCAGCACCTCGCCGGCGGCCGGCGCCGGCACCTTAACATCGGTGCGGTAGACGAGCTTCTCCAGGCCGCCATGGCCGGTAAGCTGCACGGCGGCCATCGTTGCGGGAGCGGTTCCGGTCATGGCATTCATGTCACTTTCTCAGATGCTGGCGAAAACGCTGTTCACCGCGTCGGCGGTCCTGGCGACGATTGTGTCGGCCTCCTCGCGCGTCAGGCAAAGCGGCGGCGCGAAGCCGAGGATGTCGCCCTGCGGCATGGCGCGGCCGATGACGCCACTTGCCGCAAGCGCCGTCGCGATCTGCGGTCCGACCTTCAGCGCAGGATCGAAGAAGACACGATCGTCTCGGTCCTTCACGAACTCTACCGCCGCCAGCATGCCGTCACCGCGCACCTCGCCGACATGTTTGTGGCCGCCCACGGCTTTCGTCAGCTCGGCGCGGAAATAGGCGCCGGTCACGCCGGCGTTCCGCACCAGGTCCATCTCGTCGATCAGCTCGAGATTGGCCACACCCGCCGCAACGCAGATCGGATGCGCCGAATAGGTCCAGCCATGGCCGAGAGAGCCCAGCTTGTCGGAACCCTTGACCAGCACCTGCCAGACCTTGTCCGAGACGATGACGCCCGACAGCGGCGCATAGGCCGAGGTCAGACCCTTGGCGATGGTGATCAGGTCGGGCTTGATGCCGTAGTGGTCGGAGCCGAACATGGTGCCGAGACGGCCGAAGCCGGTCACCACCTCGTCGGCGACGAGCAGCACATCATACTTGCTCAGCACGGCCTGGATCTTTTCCCAGTAGCCGACCGGCGGCGGGACGATACCGCCGGTGCCGAGGATCGGCTCGCCGATGAAGGCCGCGACCGTGTCCGGGCCTTCGGCAAGTATCATCTCCTCGAGCTTGTCGGCGCAGTGTTGCGAGAACTGTTCCTCGCTCATCGAACGGTCAGCGCGGCGGAAATAATAGGGCGCTTCCGTGTGCAGGATCGGCGCGCGCGGCAGGTCGAAGGCGTTGTGGAAGAGCTCGAGCCCGGTCAATGAGCCGGTCATGACGCCCGAGCCGTGATAGCCGCGCCAGCGCGAGATGATCTTCTTCTTCTCGGGCCGGCCGAGAACGTTGTTGTAGTACCAGATCAGCTTGATGTTGGTCTCGTTGGCGTCGGAGCCCGAGAGGCCGAAATAAACCCTCGACATACCCTTCGGCGCGCGATCGATGATCATCTTGGCCAAGGTGATCGAGGCCTCGGTGCCGTGCCCGACATAGGCGTGGTAGTAAGCGAGGTTCTTTGCCTGCTCGGCGATGGCATCGACGATCTTCTGGCGGCCATAGCCGACATTGACGCAATAGAGACCGGCGAAGGCATCGATGCTCTTCCTGCCGGTGTTGTCCCAGACGGTGACGCCCTCGCCGCCGGCCATGATCCTGGCTGGCGACTCACCGCGCGCGTGCGTGCCCATATGCGTCGAGGGATGGAAGAAGTGGTCGCGGTCCCAGGCCGAAAGTTCATTGGATTGTTCGAGCATTTTTTGACTCCTTAACAATAATCGCCTTGGCGCGATCCAAAGGTGTGTCGAGATTCAGGTTAGGCCGAGCCGAAAATGGTCGCTTCCGAGAACCGGGACGCAGCGTACTACGTGAGCACCGGAAGCACAGGAAGCTGCCGTTTGCAGGCCGGCATCACCTGAATCTCGACACACCTTAGGCGACATCCAGGCAAAGGTATTTGAGGTCGGTAAAGGCTTCGAGGCCGTGGCGAGAGCCTTCGCGGCCGATGCCGGACTGCTTGACGCCGCCGAACGGGATCGGCGCGCCGGTGATCTTCACACGGTTGATCGCGACCATGCCGTAGTCCAGCGCGCGGCCCATGCGAGATTGCCTGGCGCCGTTCTCGGTGACGACATAGGCGACGAGCCCGTATTCGGTGGCGTTGGCGCGAGCGACGACTTCCGCCTCGTCGTCGAACGGCGTGACGGCAGCGACCGGACCAAAGGTCTCTTCGCGCATGATAAGCGCTTCGTCTGGCACATCGACGAGCAGCGTCGGCTGGTAGAACAGAGGCCCGGCAGCGTGGCGCTTGCCGCCGCTCAGGCAGCGTGCACCGCGGGTGAGAGCGTCGGCCACCTGCTCCTCCACCTTCTTGACGGCGCGCTCATGCATCAGCGGCCCGATATCGGCGTCTACGGATAGCCCGTTGCCGGTGCGGAGGCCCTCGATGCGGCGGGCGAAAGCGGCGCAGAACCGTTCGTAGACGGGCCGGTGGACGTAGATGCGGTTGGCGGCCAGGCAATCCTGGCCGGAGGTGGCGAATTTGGCGTCGAGCGCGATCGTGACAGCCTTATCGATATCGGCGTCGTCGAAGACGATCAGCGGCGCGTGGCCGCCGAGCTCCATCACCAGCCGCTTCATGGTCGCAGCACTTTGCGCGGCGATCAACCTGCCGACTTCGGTCGAGCCGGTGAAGCTCATGGCGCGCACCCGCGCCTCAGCGCACATGACGCCGACAATGGTGCGCGCGTCGCCGGTCACGACGTTGAAGACGCCGGCCGGAAGCCCGGCGCGCTCGCCGAGCTCGGCCAACGCCAGCGCCGACAGCGGCGTTTCCGAGGAGGGATGAGCCACCACCGTGCAGCCGGCGGCAAGCGCGGCGGCGGCCTTGCGGGTGAGCATGGCGGACGGAAAATTCCACGGCGTCACCACGCCGACGACGCCGAGCGGCTCGCGGCGCACGGTCATCTCGGCATTCTGCAGATGGCTGGTCACGCTTTCGGCGTTGAGGCGTTTTGCTTCCTCGGCATACCACTCGACGAAAGAGGCGGCGTAGTCGATCTCGCCCAGCGATTCCTTCAGCGGCTTGCCCTGTTCGAGGGTCATCAGAAGCGCCAGGTCGTCCTTGGCGGCGGTGATCAGATCGAACCATTTTCGTAATGTCTTCGCGCGCTCCTGCGGCAGCACCGAGCGCCACGCCGGCAAAGCGCGAGCTGCCGCGTCGATCGCCTCCGTCGTTTGTCCGGCATCGAGCACGGCGACGAAGGCGACGGAGGAGCCGGTAGCCGGGTCGGTGACCTCGAAGCTCGCCGCCCCTTTGCCGGCGGTCCAGTGGCCACCGACATAGCCAAGATCGCGCAGCAACCGGCGATCGGCAAGCCGGTCCAACGCTTCGTGACGGTGCGGGCGAGCAAAATGCGCGGACATCGACATCTCCCTTCGATGTCCGAAGGATGAGCCGTGCTCGGCGAAGAATGGGACTGTTTCAGCGGCTGTCGGTAGAGGGATTGTCTCTATTGATGAGCGGACGTAGCTAATCTCTCTAGCCAACCGGCCGGCGGATGGTGCCGAACCACCAAAATTGGCCGAGCCTCCTCAGCCTCGTCACCCTGGGGCGAAGCGGGAGCGCAGCTCCGTCGCGGAGACCGAGGATGACGATGACCGCTTACGATTGCCCCGGCATGAGGTCGGCCACCGGCAGCACGGTGTCGTCCTTGACCGTCTTGGTGACGATGTAGGTGAAGTAGCGGTCGATGCCGATCTCGCGTTCGAGCAGGCCGTCGACCAGACGCTGATAGGCATCGATGTCGCGCGCCATGACCTTGAGCACGTAGTCGACGCCACCGCCCACCGACCAGCAGGCGACGATCTCCGGCACATCGCGCACGACACGTTCGAAACGGTCGAAATCGGCCTGGCGATGGTTCGCAAGCGTGACCTCCATCAGCACGGTCGCCACCGGGGCGATAGCGCGCATCGCGATCGAGGCATGATAGCCGGCGACGATGCCGGCCTTCTCCAGCTTGCGCAGCCGCATCCAGCATGGCGTCGGCGACAGGCCGACCTTCTCGGCCAGCGCCAGCTTGGTGATGCGTCCGTCGCGCTGGATGGCGTCGAGAATCCTGAGGTCGATCGGGTCGAGTTTCGCTGCCGCCATGCGGGATCCGCCTTTCGTTGCGGACACCATGACGATGCATTATTTCGATTGTCAATTGCACTGATTTCGATCTCTAATAAGTCATGACATTATGGCAGCCCGATCCTGCTCTCATCCGCCGGCCGGCCTATCTCTCGCTGGCCGACCAGTTCGCGCGCGCCATCCATGACGGACGGCTGGCCAATGGCGCGCAGCTGCCGACGCATCGCCGGCTGGCGGACGATCTGAAGCTTTCGGTGCAGACCGTCAGCCGCGCCTATGAGGAACTGATCCGCCGCGGGCTCATTTCCGGCGAGGTCGGACGCGGCAGCTTCGTGCAGACGCAGCGCCGCGAGCCGGAGCCGCCCTACATCCCGGAACGGCTGGGCGAGGTCATCGACCTTTCGATCCTGAAGCCGGTCTGCGAGCCGATGCATCTGGAGAAATTGAAGCAGGCGCTGGGGTGGCTCTCCGAGAACCTGCCGTCGAGCTCGGCGCTGTCGTTCCGGCCCAACATGGTGTTCCCGCGCCACCGCGCGGTCGCGGTCGAGTGGCTGAGGCTTTGCGGCCTCGAAGCCTCGCCGCAGAACATCAGCCTGACCAACGGCGCCACCGCCGGCATGACAGTGGCGCTGATGAGCGTGGCGCCCCCCGGCTCGACCGTCGCCACCGAGGCGATCGGCCACCACACGCTGATCCCGCTCGCCCGCTATCTCGGCTTCAACCTCGAAGGCCTGCCGATCGACGGCAACGGGCTCGTTCCCGAAGCGCTCGACGAGGCCTGCCGGCTCTCGGATATCCGCGCCGTCTTCGTCCAGCCTTCGGTGATCAACCCGACGGCGACGCTGATGGACGCCACGCGGCGCGAGCAGATCGCGGCGGTCGCCCGCAAGCATGACATCGCCATCATCGAGAACGATGTGCTTGGACCGCTGGTCGAAGGCCGGCCGCCGGCGGTCGGCGCCTTCGCACCGGAGCGCACGCTTTACGTCACCTCCTTCACCAAGATCACCGTGCCCGGGTTGCGCATCGGCTATCTCGCGGTGCCGGACCGCTATGTGGCCGCTGTCGCCAACCGCCACCTGGTCTCGAACTGGATGGCGACGCCGATGGTGGCGGAGATCGCCACACGCTGGGTGACCGACGGCACCGCAATGGAACTGGTCAACTGGCAGCGCGTGGCGTTGCGGCGGCGTCAGGAGATTGCCGCCGAAATGCTCTCCGGCGTCGACTATCGCGTCCATCGCGACGGCCTGCATCTGTGGCTCGAGCTGCCGGGCGACCGCGCCGAAGAGAGCTTCGTTTCGCAAGCGCGCCTGCGCGGGGTGGCGATCGCGCCGGGCACCTCGTTCCGTATCGCCGACACGCCCTGGCATCCGGCCGTGCGCATCTCGCTTGGATCGACCACCGAAGGGGAACTGCGCGCGGGCTTGAGCGTTGTCGCCAAGCTCCTGCTCGGCGATCCGGAGCATCTCCTGCTCGCCATCTGACGCACAAGCAGAGCGCAAATTGCCCTGAAATTGTGCCGCGCCGGAAATATTGTCATGATATTATTTTCCCAATTGACATGATTTGACGCGTTTCGCATCGTTAAGGGCATAGGCTTCTCCAGAACGGGGAAATGGATTGCCCGCGCCCATCATCAAGGTTGATGCGATTTCGAAGAGCTTCGGCGCCTTCAAGGTGCTGGACGGCCTGTCGATGCAGGTCATGCCGGGCGAGAAGCTGGCGCTGATCGGTCCGTCCGGTTCCGGCAAGACGACGATCCTGCGCATCCTGATGACGCTGGAGAAGATCGACGGCGGCCACATCCAGGTCGACGGCGAGCAGCTCTACCACATGGAGCGCAACGGGCAGCTGCAGCCGGCCGACGAACGGCACCTGGCAAAGATGCGCCAGAAGATCGGGATGGTCTTCCAGCTCTTCAACCTGTTTCCGCACAAATGCGTGATGGACAACGTGACCTTGGCGCCGATGCTGACCAAGGGCCTCGCGCGCACCGCCGCCGAGAAGCGGGCGATGGAACTGCTCGACATGGTCGGCCTCGCCGACAAGGCTAAGGCGATGCCGGCGCAGTTGTCCGGCGGCCAGAAGCAGCGCGTGGCGATCGCAAGGGCGCTGGCGCTGTCGCCCAAGATCATGCTGTTCGACGAGGTCACCTCGGCGCTCGATCCGGAGCTCGTCGAGGAAGTGCTCAACGTCATGCGCAAGCTCGCCGCCGAGACCGACATGACGATGCTTTTGGTCACCCACGAGATGGGCTTCGCCCACGACTTTGCCGACCGCGTGCTGTTCTTCGATCGCGGCAGGATCGTCGAGGAAGGCAAGCCCGATGAGATTTTCCGTCATCCCAAGCAGGAGCGAACGCAGAGCTTCCTGAAGAAGATCATCGCGGCCGGACATCGCGTCTGACCGCAATGCAAAAGGGCGGCGTCGTCGTCCCCGGGCGGCGCAGCCGCTCCGAGGCGACACAACCGCCGCAAACCAAGAAGAGAAACAAGGAGTTGGGAACAATGAAGAAACTTGCCATTCTGGCCGGCGTCGCCGGCCTCGCAGTGAGCACGATGCTGCTCGCCTCCGGTGCGCGTTCGGCCGACGACGCCAAGCTGGAGCAGCTCAAGCAGCAGGGCTTCGCCCGCGTCGCCATTGCCAATGAGCCGCCCTATACGGCGGTCGCCGCCGACGGCAAGGTCTCAGGCGCAGCGCCCGACGTGGCGCGCGAGATCTTCAAGCGTCTCGGCGTAGGCGACATCGTCGCTTCCATCTCGGAATACGGCGCGATGATCCCAGGCCTGCAGGCCGGCCGCTTCGACGTCGTCACCGCCGGCCTGTTCATGAAGCCGGAACGCTGCGCGGCGGTCGCCTATTCCGAGCCGGTGCTGTGCGACGCCGAGGCGATGCTGGTGAAGAAAGGCAATCCCAAGGGCTTCAAGAGCTATGAGGACATCGCCAAGGATGCCTCCGCCACGGTCGGCGCGCCGGGCGGCGGCACCGAGGAAAAGCTGGCGTTGAATGCCGGCGTGCCGCGCGATCGCGTCATCGTCGTGCCGGACGGCCAGAGCGGCCTGAAGATGGTGCAGGACGGCCGCATCGATGCCTATTCGCTGCCCGTCCTGTCGATCAACGACCTGGTCAAGAAGGCCAACGATCCGAACCTGGAAGTGATCGCGCCAGTGCAGGGCGCGCCGGTCTATTGCGATGGCGCCGCCTTCAAGAAGGGCGACGAGGCGTTGCGCGATGCCTATGACGTCGAGCTCGCCAAGATGAAGAAGTCGGGCGAGTTCGCCAAGATCATCGAGCCCTACGGCTTCTCGGCCAAGGCTGCGATGTCGACGACGCGCGAGAAGCTTTGCGCGGCGAAGTAAGGCGGCGAGTTCTGCCTTCTCCCCGTTCACGGGGAGAAGGTGTCACGAAGTGACGGATGAGGGGCGGCGCCAGCATTTCAAGGTTCGCGCTGCCCCTCATCTGCCTACCGGCATCTTCTCCCCGTAAACGGGGAGAAGAAAGCTAACCGCAAACGTTGGAACCCAATGACCCAGTGGTCCGGCTATCTCGGCCTGATATTGCAGGGAGCGCTTGTCACCATCGAGCTGACGCTGATGGGGTCGGTGCTTGCGCTGGTGATGGCCTTCCTTGCCGGCATGGGGCGCGTGTCGCGCTTCTTCGTCGTGCGCGCCTTGGCCACGACCTACATCGAGTTCTTCCGCGGCACCTCGATCTTCGTGCAGCTGTTCTGGGCCTATTTCGTGCTGCCTTTCGCTCGCCTGTCGCTGACGCCGCTGCAGGCAGGCGTGCTGGCGCTGGGGCTCAATGTCGGCGCCTACGCGGCCGAGGTCGTGCGCGGCGCCATCCTGTCGGTCGGCCGCGAGCAGTATGAGGCCTGCACGGCGCTCAACCTCGGCCGCTGGCAAGGCATGCGCCACGTCATCCTGCCGCAGGCGCTGCTGGTCATGCTGCCGACCTTCGGCAACAACGCGATCGAGCTGCTCAAGGCGACCTCGGTCGTGTCGCTGATCTCGCTCGCCGACCTGACCTTCCAGGCGCAGGTGGTGCGCTCGCAGACCGGCAGCACGCTGATGCCTTTCGTCTCCGTGCTCGTCATCTATTTCGCGCTCGCGCTGATCATTTCCTGGGGCATCCGCTCGCTGGAGCGCCGCATGGCGCGCGGCCTCGATGGAGTGAGGGTCTGATGGACTGGGATTGGAATTTCGTCCGGGAGATCATGCCGACCCTGATCCAGGGCGTGAAGATCACCATCCTGGCGACGGTGCTCGGCTCGATCCTGGCCGCGATCGTGGGGCTGGGGATCGCGCTGGCGCGGCGCTCTGAGAACCGGCTCGTCGCGCGCAGCGTCGGCTGGTTCGCCGAGTTCATCCGCGGCACGCCGCTTCTGGTGCAGCTTTACTTCATCTTCTATGTGCTGCCCGACATCGGCATCCTGTTGCCGCCGCTGGTGGCGGGCGTCATCGGGCTTGGCCTGCACTACGGCACCTATACGGCCGAGGTCTACCGCGCCGGCATCGACAACGTGCCGCGCGGGCAATGGGAAGCCGCGAAAGCCTGCAATCTCAGCGGCCGTCACACCTGGACGCACATCATCCTGCCGCAGGCGATCCCGCCGATGATCCCGGCCTTGGCCAACTATTTCATCGCCATGTTCAAGGAGACGCCGCTGCTTTCGGCGATCACGGTGCTGGAGTTGATGAACCAGGCCAAGAGCGTCGCCAACACCTATTACCGCTACATCGAGCCGATGACGCTGGTCGGCGCCTTCTTCCTCGTCATCAGCCTCTGCTCCGTCGTGCTGTTGCGCTGGCTGGAGCATCGCTACGGCAGGATCGAAAGATGAAAGTCATGAAACCATTGCCCGATATCCGCCTCGAAACGGCGCGCCCCACGCTGGACGCGCGTCCGCTGGAAAAGCGCGTCGGGCTGATCACTCTGGCGACCGATCATACCAGCGAAGTGGATTTCCGCCGCATGGTGGCGAGCGAGCGGATTGGCGTCTATGTCGCGCGCATCCCCTATGCCAATCCGACGACGCCGCAGAATTTGCGCAAGATGCAGCCGTCGCTTTCGGCCGGCGCAGCACTCATCCTGCCCGACGAGCCGCTCGATGCCGTCTGCTATTCCTGCACCTCGGCCTCCGTGGTGATCGGCGACGCCGAGATCGAGCAGGCGATCCAGGCAGCCAAACCCGGCGTCCCCGTGGTCACCCCGCCCATGGCCGGCGTGCGCGGCCTCAATGCCTTCGGCGTGACGCGCATCAGCATTCTGACCCCCTATACCGTCGAGACCAGCCGGCCGATGGCCGCCTATTTCGCGGCGCATGGCTTCGACATCCAGAGCTTCACCTGCCTTGGCTTCGAGGACGACCGCGAGATGGCGCGCATCGCGCCGGCATCGCTCGTCGAGATGGCGCGCAAGGTCACACATCCCCAGGCCGACGCGCTGTTCGTCTCGTGCACCGCGCTGCGCGCCGCGCTCGCGGTCCCCGGCATGGAAGAGGCGATCGGGCGCCCCGTCGTCACCAGCAACCAGGCCAGCGCCTGGAACTGCCTGCGGCTTTGCGGCGACGATGCACAGCGGCCCGATTTCGGCCGGCTGATGACAAAGCCGCTTGGACAGTAAGATCATGTCCTGCGTGCACGAGCGACTCCCTCTGGCCTGCCGGCCATCTCCCCCTCAAGGGGGGAGATTTGCTGTTGCTCGGCTTTCGCTAATCACTGAAGTCGCAGGAAGAGCGACGGCGCCGAAGCTGCTGATCTCCCCCCTCGAGGGGGAGATGGCCGGCAGGCCAGAGGGGGTCGCCCCGTGACGCGCGCCATCTCCCTTTCGGACATCCGTGTCGCCAGTGAACGTATCGTCGGCAAGGTCGAGCGCACACCTACCGTGCTGTCGCAAAGCCTATCGGATCGCGTCGGCCATCCCGTTCATCTCAAGCTGGAACACCATCAGACCACCGGTGCGTTCAAGCTGCGCGGCGCTTCCAACGCAATCGCGGCGTTGAGGGCGGAAGAAAAATCGCGCGGCGTCGTCGCCGCCTCGACCGGCAATCACGGCCGTGCGCTGGCGCATGCGGTGAAGCTCGAAGGCATGCGCGCGGTGATCTGCATGTCGAGGCTGGTGCCGCAAAACAAGCTCGACGCCATACGCCGCCTCGGCGCGGATATCCGCATCGTGGGCGACAGCCAGGATGACGCCCAGCAGGAAGTCGACAGGCTGGTGAGGCAAGAAGGGTTGATCATGCTGCCGCCCTTCGATCATCCCGACATCGTGGCGGGGCAAGGCACGCTCGGACTGGAGATCATGGAGCAGGTGCCGGACGCAGCGGCCGTGCTCGTGCCGCTCTCCGGCGGCGGACTGGCGGCCGGTGTGGCGGCAGCGGTCAAAGGTGTGAGCCCGAGCACCAGAGTCATCGGCATCTCGATGGCACGCGGTGCGGCAATGAAAGCCAGTCTCGACGCCGGCCGTCCCGTGCAGGTCGAGGAACTGCCGACATTGGCGGACTCGCTCGGCGGCGGCATCGGCCTCGAAAACCAGCTGACCTTTGCCATGTGCCGGGATTTGCTGGACGACGTCATCCTGCTTTCCGAGGATGAAATCGCAGCCGGCATTCGCCATGCCTATGAGCAGGAGCGCGAGATCGTCGAGGGCGCTGGCGCCGTCGGCATCGGTGCGCTGCTTTCCGGCAAGGCCAGCCTGAGCGGCCCGGCTGTTCTCATCCTCTCCGGCCGCAACATCGATATGGACCTGCACCGCCGCATCGTCTGCGGCGAATCCTTTACGATGGAGGTCGCCGCATGAACCGCATGACGATCCTCACCGAAGCGGAACTGCGCAAGATCGTGACGCTCGATCTGGCAGCCGTCACCTGCGTCGAGAATGCTTTTCGCGCTTTGGCAACGCAGCCGGTGGCGATGCCGCCGATCCTAAGGCTCGATATTCCCGAGCAGCGCGGCGAGGTCGACGTGAAGTCCGCCTATGTGCCCGGCATAGACGGCTTCGCCGTCAAGATAAGCTCCGGCTTCTTCGACAATCCGAAGCTCGGCCTGCCCAGCGGGGGTGGCATGATGGTGCTGCTTTCGGCAAAGACCGGCGTGGTCGAGGCGCTGCTGCTCGACAATGGCTATCTGACCGATATCCGCACGGCGGCTGCCGGCGCGGTCGCGGCCAGGCACTTGTCGCGCGAAGACTCTGCCGTGGCGGCGATCTTCGGCGCCGGTTTGCAGGCCGGATTGCAGCTCGAAGCCTTGCGCCTCGTGCGGCCGATCGAGGAAGCCCGCATATGGGCGCGCGATGCCGCCAGGGCCGAGGCGACCGCCGCCCGCTTGCGCGAGAAACTCGGCATCGTGGTGCGCGCCGAGCCGGATGCGGCGAACGCGGCGGCCGGCGCCGATATCATCGTCACCACCACGCCTTCGACCGAGCCGCTGATCAAGCCCGGTTTCCTCTCCGCCGGCCAGCACATCACCGCCATGGGTTCGGATGCCGAGCACAAGAACGAGATCGCGCCGGCGATCCTGCGCATGGCGGACCTCTATGTCGCCGACAGCGCCAAGCAGACACGGCGTCTGGGCGAACTCCACCACGCGATCGAGGCGGGCGTGATGGCGGCCGACGCCGAAGTCACCGAACTCGGCCAGATCATTGCCGGCGACAAGCCCGGCCGGCGCTCGGCGAGCGACATCACAATCGCCGACCTCACCGGCACGGGCGTCCAGGACACCGCAATCGCCACTTTAGCGCGCGACCGTGCGCGGGCGGCGAATGCCGGAACGATTTTTGAAAGCTGATGCTGGCCGCGAGGCCCAACAAAACGAGGACCAAGAACAATGCAGCCAAATCTGAAATTCTCGCGCGGCGAATATGCGGAGCGCCTCGCCAAAACGCGAAACGCCATGGAGGCCAAAGGGGTCGATCTGCTGATCGTCAGCGATCCCTCCAACATGGCCTGGCTGACGGGCTATGACGGCTGGTCCTTCTATGTGCATCAGGCGGTCATCGTGCCGCCGTCGGGCGAGCCGGTCTGGTATGGCCGCGGTCAGGACGCCAACGGCGCCAAGCGCACCGCCTATCTCGCACATGACAACATCATCGGCTACGCCGACCACTATGTGCAGTCGACCGAGCGGCACCCGATGGATTTTCTCGCCAGCGTGCTTTCGGAGCGGCGCTGGGACAAGCTGACCATCGGCGTCGAGATGGACAATTATTGGTTCTCGGCCGCCGCCTTCGCTTCGCTGCAGAAGCACCTGCCCAACGCCCGTTTCGTCGACGCCACCGCGCTGGTCAACTGGCAACGCGCGGTGAAGAGCCCGACCGAGATCGACTACATGCGCAACGCCGCCCGCATCGTCGAGGCGATGCACCAGCGCATCGTCGACAAAATCGAAGTCGGCATGCGCAAATGCGATCTGGTCGCCGAGATCTACGATGCCGGCACGCGCGGCGTCGACGGTATCGGCGGCGACTATCCGGCGATCGTGCCGCTGCTGCCGTCGGGCGCGGATGCCTCGGCGCCGCATCTCACCTGGGATGACAAGCCGATGAAGGTCGACGAAGGCACCTTCTTCGAGATCGCCGGCTGCTACAACCGCTACCATTGCCCGCTGTCGCGCACCGTGTTCCTAGGCAAGCCGACGCAGGCTTTCCTCGATGCCGAGAAGGCGACGCTGGAAGGCATGGAAGCAGGCCTCGCCGCGGCAAAGCCGGGGAACACTTGCGAGGACATCGCCAACGCCTTCTTCGCGGTGCTGAAGAAATACGGCATCGTCAAGGACAACCGCACCGGCTATCCGATCGGCATTTCCTATCCGCCGGACTGGGGCGAGCGCACCATGAGCCTGCGCCCCGGCGACCGCACCGAGCTCAAGTCCGGCATGACCTTCCACTTCATGACCGGCCTGTGGCTGGAGACGATGGGGCTGGAGATCACGGAGTCGATCCTCATCACCGACGCCGGCGTCGAGTGCCTGGCAAATGTGCCGCGCAAGCTGTTCGTGAAGGACTGAGACCGATGTCCGCTTTGCGTCCGTCGCCGATCACGCCGACCTTCGACTTCGAGCGCGACGGCGTCCAGCACGGCTTCCTGCGCCTGCCCTACAGCCGCGACGATTCCGCCTGGGGATCGGTGATGATCCCGGTCTGCGTCGTGCGCAACGGCAAGGGCTCCACGGCGCTGCTGACCGGCGGCAATCACGGCGATGAGTATGAGGGGCCGCTGGCGCTCTACGAACTCGCCCGCACGCTTGACCCGAAAGACGTGTCCGGCACGGTCATCATCGTGCCGGCGATGAACTATCCGGCTTTCCGCGCCGGCACGCGCACCTCGCCGATCGACAAAGGCAACATGAACCGCTCTTTCCCCGGCCGGCCGGACGGCACGGTGACGGAGAAGATCGCCGACTATTTCCAGCGCGAATTGCTGCCCCACGCGGACATCGTTTTCGACTTCCATTCCGGCGGCAAGACGCTGGACTTCGTGCCGTTCTGCGCCGCGCATACGCTGCCGGACAAGGCGCAAGAGAAAAAGGCCTTCGCCGCGGTCGAGGCTTTTTCGGCGCCGTTTTCGATGCGCATGACCGAGATCGATGCGGTCGGCATGTACGACACGGCCGCCGAGGAAATGGGCAAGGTCTTCGTCACCACCGAGCTCGGCGGCGGCGGGACATCACGGGCCGAGACCGTGCGGATTGCCCGCCGCGGCATCCTCAACGTGCTTCGTCACTCCGGCATTGTTTCCGGTGCGGTCGAGAAGACTCGAACTCAGTGGTTGGACATGCCGTCGGGCGATTGCTTCGCCTTCGCCGAGGATGACGGCATGATCGAGACGATGGTCGATCTCGGCGAACTCGTCGAGGGAGGGCACGTGGTGGCCCGCATCCATCCGGTCGGCCGTACCGGTCAGGCGCCGCAGGAGATCAGGGCCAGGATGTCGGGGCTGCTCGCCGCGCGTCACTTCCCGGGCCTGGTCAAGGCCGGCGACTGCGTGTCGGTAATGGCTGTGGCCGTTCCGTAGTTGCCGTGGCGCAACCGTCTTTGCGGAATTTCCCTACTGCACCACGCGCTTCTCGAGCTTGCGGGCCAACGTGCGCCGGTGCAGGCCGAGCCGGCGCGCGGTCTCGGAGATGTTGAAGCCGGTTTCGACCAGCGTTTCGTGGATGCGTTCCCATTCGAGGTTCTTGATCGAGGTGGGGCGGCTGGTGAGCGGCACCGAAACGTCGCCCTCGGCGCGGCCGAAGGCAGCCTCGATGTCGTCGGTGTTGGCGGGCTTGGCCAGATAGTGGCACGCGCCGAGCTTGATCGCCTCGACCGCGGTGGCGATGCTGGCAAATCCCGTCAGCACGACGATCCGCATCGAAGGATTGCGGGCGCTGAGTAACTTGACGCATTCGAGACCCGATCCCGCTCCGAGCTTGAGATCGACGACGGCATAGGCCGGAACGGCCGTTTCCAGCGCGACCAGCAGCGCCTCCCGGTCGTGGCAGACCACGACGTCGTAATCGCGCTTCTCAAAGGAACGTTTGAGCGTCCGCGCGAAAGTCGCGTCGTCCTCGACGACAAACAAGGATCGATCAGAACTCACGATCGTCTCCATCGGTCAGCGCCGCCAGCGGCAGCGAAAGGGTAACGCAGGCGCCCTCGGCCATGTTGCGCGCCGAAACGTCGCCTCCGAGCTTGCGCACCACATTGAACACCAGGAAGAGGCCCAGGCCACCGCCTGGCCGCCCCTTGCTCGACATATAGGGCTGGCCGACCGCGGCCAGAATATCCTTGTCGAAACCCGGTCCGCGATCCTTGACGGAGAGCACCAGCTTCTCATCCCGCCGCTCGGCGGTGATGCCGATCCAATCGTGCGATGCTTCCTGCGCATTGTCGAGCACATTGAAGATCACTTGCTTCAGGGCGGTGTCTGACACGATCTGCTCGTCCGGCTCGAAACCGTTGCTGAAGTCGAGTTTGGCAGGCTGGCGGCTGACACGCCACTCCTCGACGAGATCGTCGAGGAAGCCACGGATCGTGGTGCGGATCGTACCCTCGCCCCGCGCCTGGCCGGAGGACATGAGGATGCCCGTAAGGATGCTTTTGCAGCGCTCGATCTGCGCCTGCATCTCGGCCACGTCCTCGGAGAGCTCTCGGTTGCGCTTGACGCCGCGCATCTGGCGCCAATCGGACAGGATGACCGAAATGGTCGCGAGCGGCGTGCCCAGTTCGTGCGCGGCACCGGAGGCCAGCAGGCCCATGCGCACGATATGGTCCTCCTCGGCCGAGCGCTGGCGCAGGTCGGCGAGATAGGCATCGCGTTCGCGCAGGTTGCGGTTGATGCGCGTCATGAAGATGACGATCAGTCCGGCTGCCAGCACGAAGCAGATGAACATGCCGCGCAGATGCAAGGCCAGAAGATCGCTGCCGCCGTGATGCGGGAGCGCGATCGGCTGGAAAACGAAGATGAGGAAGACGAAACAGGCCGAGGCAGCCACGACCAGTATCCAGGTCGACCATGGCGCCAGCAGCGCGGCACCCAGCGTGATCTGCAGGAGATAGAGCGACACGAACGGGTTCGAGGCGCCGCCGCTCAGGTAAAGCTGCGTCGTCAGCGCCGCCATGTCGAAGATCAGCGCGACGAACAGTTGCGCGTTGCTGATGCGGCGATTGCCGCGCAAGGCCAGCAGGCTGAAGATGTTCAGCCCGACGAGGAAAAGCACCACGCCGGCCATCTCGGCCAGGGGTAATGGGATAGCGAACCAGTATTGCGTCACCAGGATGGTCAGCACCTGTCCCGCGACCGCCAGCCACCGCAGCTGGATGAGCAGGAGCAGGTTCTTCCTGTTCGTCACGTCGGAGTTCGAGGCGGCGACCTGGCCGGCAAGAGGAGTCGCCAGGAACGATTTGTCGCGATGAAGCAGCGAGAGCGAGATGTTCATCTTGTCGTGCCCCGCCGCCGGCGGCCGGCGAAGATTGGCCTGGCGAGAGCGATCGCCAGCATCGCCGCAAGGGCAAACCAGGTCAAAGCGTAGACGAGATGGCTGTTGCGGAAGGTGACGACGGTGAGCCCGCCGCGCGGCCAGCCAGCCGCGCTGGACGCCTCGGAATCGACGAAATAAGGCGCGACATCGGTCAGGCCGCGCGCCTTTGCGATGGCATCGACGTCGCGCGAATACCAGCGATTGGCCGCCGGATCGTTGCTGCGCAGGAAACCGCCGCCGGGTTCGCTGATACGCAGCAGCCCTTCAACCACCGCCGGCGAGGTGAACCCGCCACTCTCCCGCTCGAACTCCGCCTTGCGCTCCCGCGGGATGAAGCCCCGGTTGACGAGGACCATGAAACCGCGGTCGCTGCGCATCGGCGTCAACACCCAATAACCGCCGCCAAGCTCGGTCACCGCCTGCACCAGGGTGTTGGCGCCGCTTTGAAACTGCCCTCCCAGCTTCACATGGCGGTACTCGAACGAGGCAGCGTTGATGCCGCTCCAGGTTTCGGGGCCCGGGGCATCGACGACCGGCGCATGAATGCGCTGATCGACGCGGGCGATCAGGTCGAGCTTCCAGACGCGTCTTTCAAGCTGCCAGATGCCAAGGCCGAGAAATACCAGAACGCCGAGAAGCGCGAGCAGCACAAGGAACAGTCGCGACGCAGAGCCCTTCGACGGCGCGTCATAGGAGCCGATACCCGCCCGGCCGATCATGCCCTCGACGCCGGCCTTCCCCGCATCTGACACACGGCTCATGGCATCTGCCGCATCTCGTGGAGGCCCGGCATCATGTTGGCGTTGAGGTGGTACATCACCCAGAGCGAGCCGCTCAGCACGATGACCACGAGGACTACCGTGAAGATGAGCGCCAGCATCGACCATCCGCCTTCCGAAGCGGGGGTCATGTGCAGGAAGAAGACCATGTGCACAACGATCTGCACCACGGCGAAGGCCATGACGATGATGGCCGTGGCCTGCTTGTTGTCGATGGCGCCGGTCATCACCATCCAGAACGGGATGGCGGTCAGGATCACCGACAGGACGAAGCCGATCAGATAGCCCTTCAGCGAGCCATGCGCGGCGCCGCCATGCAGGTGGCCGTGATCGGCATGATCATGAGCGCTCATCGCAGCATCCCCATCAGATAGACGAAGGTGAAGACGCCGATCCAGACGACGTCGAGGAAGTGCCAGAACATTGAGAGGCACATCAGCCGGCGGCGGTTGGCCTCAATGAGACCGTATCTCGCGACCTGCACCATCAGCGTCACCATCCAGACTATGCCGAAGGTGACGTGCAGGCCGTGCGTGCCGACCAGGGTGAAGAAGGAGGACAGGAAGGCGCTGCGCTGCGGCGTCGCGCCCTCATGGATCATGTGCGCGAATTCGTAGAGCTCAATGGACAGGAACCCGAGGCCGAAGAGCATGGTGACGACAAGCCAGCCTTGCGTTGCCGCGACCCGGCCCTTGTCCATGGTCAGCATGGCAAAGCCATAGGTGATCGAGGAGCAAAGCAGCATGGTGGTGTTGACGGCCACCAGTCCCAGGTCGAACAGGTCCTTCGGCGCCGGCCCCGCCGCGTAGTTGCCACCGAGCACGCCAAAGGCGGCGAACAGCATCGCGAAGACCAGGCAGTCGCTCATCAGATAGAGCCAGAAGCCGAGCATGGTGCTGCCGCCTTCGGCGTGCGCATGCTCCTCTTCCAGGTGAAAGACCGGTTCGGCGTCGGCCGTGATTGCCGTCGATGTCATGCTCAAAACCCTAGCCCTGGGCGGCGAGGAGCGTCGTCCTCGCCTCTTCCGTTTGCGCGACCTCGGCAGCCGGGATGTCGAAGTCGCGGTGATAGTTGAAGGTATGGCCGATCGCGGTAGCGATGAGGCAGACGAAGCTCAACGCCGCCAGCCACCAGATGTACCAGATCAGGCCGAAGCCGAGCGCGACGCTGAAGGCGGCGAGGATCACCCCGGTGCCGGTGTTGCGCGGCATGTGGATCGGCTTGAAGCCGGAGAGCGGGCGCCGGTAGCCCGCCTTCTTCATAGCCCACCAGGCGTCGTTGTCGCGGATGATGGGGGTGAAGGCGAAGTTGTAGGCCGGCGGCGGCGAGGAGGTCGACCATTCGAGCGTGCGGCCATGCCAGGGATCGCCGGTGAGATCGGCCAGCTCAGCACGCTTGCGGATCGAGACGAAGATCTGCACCAGAAAGGCGGCGATGCCGCAAGCGATCAGCACCGCGCCGAAGGCGGCGATCACGAACCAGATCTGCAGCGACGGGTCGTCGAAGACGCGCATGCGGCGCGTCACGCCCATCAGGCCGAGGATGTAGAGCGGCATGAAGGCGAACCAGAAGCCGACCACCCAGCACCAGAACGAGACCTTGCCCCAGAACGGATCGAGCTTGAAGCCGAAGGCCTTGGGCCACCAGTAGGCGATGCCGGCGAACAGGCCGAAGAGCACGCCGCCGATGATGACGTTGTGGAAATGCGCGATCAGGAACAGGCTGTTGTGCAACACGAAGTCGGCCGGCGGCACGGCAAGCAGCACGCCGGTCATCCCGCCGACGACGAAGGTGAGCATGAAGGCCACCGTCCACATCATCGGAAGTTCGAAGCGGATGCGGCCGCGATACATGGTGAAAAGCCAGTTGAAGATCTTCGCCCCGGTCGGGATCGAGATGATCATCGTGGTGATGCCGAAGAAAGAATTGACGCTGGCTCCGGAGCCCATGGTGAAGAAGTGGTGCAGCCAGACCAGATAGGACAGGATGGTGATAACCACCGTGGCGTAGACCATCGAGGTGTAGCCGAACAGGCGCTTGCCGGAGAAGGTCGAGGTGACCTCGGAAAAGACGCCGAACAGCGGCAGGATGAGGATGTAGACCTCCGGGTGACCCCATATCCAGATGAGGTTCACATACATCATCGGGTTGCCGCCGAAGTCGTTGGTGAAGAAGTTGGTGCCGACATAGCGGTCGAGCGCGAGCAGCGTGAGCACCGCCGTCAGCACCGGAAACGAGGCCACGATCAGCACGTTGGTGCAGAGCGAAGTCCAGGTGAAGATAGGCATGCGCATCATCGTCATGCCAGGCGCGCGCATCTTGATGATGGTGCAGATCAGATTGATGCCGGACAGCGTCGTGCCGACGCCGGCAACCTGCAGCGCCCATATGTAATAATCGACGCCGACGTCGGGACTGTAATTGATGCCTGAGAGCGGCGGGTAGGCCAGCCAGCCGGTGCGGGCGAATTCGCCGACGAACAGCGAGGCCATGACCAGGATGGCGCCGCCAACCGTCATCCAGAAGCTGAAATTGTTGAGGAAGGGGAAGGAGACGTCGCGCGCGCCGATCTGCAGCGGCATGACGAAGTTCATCAACCCGGTGACAAAAGGCATCGCCACGAAGAAGATCATGATCACGCCATGGGCGGTGAAGATCTGGTCGTAGTGATGGGCGTTGAGATAGCCTTCGGAGCCGTTGAAGGCGATGGCCTGCTGCAGGCGCATCATGATGGCGTCGGAAAAGCCGCGCAGCAGCATGACGAGGCCGAGCGCCATATACATGATGCCGATCTTCTTGTGGTCGACGCTGGTGAACCACTCGCGCCACAAATAGCCCCAAAGCTTGAAATAGGTGATGGCGCCGAGCACCGCCAGGCCGCCGAGCGCCACCACGATGAAGGTGCCGACCACGATCGGCTCATGCAGCGGCAGCGACTCCAGAGTGAGGCGGCCGAAGATGAATTTGGTCAGCGTCTCAGGCATCCGCCATCCCTCACAATTCGAAGCGCAGCAGGCCGAGCGACGGCGTCTCGGCGTCGGCGCGGCGGCTGCCTGTCCCAGGGCCGAGCAGCCCCGCCCCGCGCAGCGGGGAAAGATCGCGCACCGGCCAATATTTCACGTCGGCATCGCTGGCTGCGCGCGAGGCGGCGGCCGCCTCTTCCGCCGTGCAGATGCTGGCGACGTAGGACGGGTCGTTACCGAACACCGCGCCGCGGCGGGCGAGCTTGTCATATTGCAACGGCAAGGTGTTGCGCACGCCGGCCAGCCCAAGTCCGCCCCTGGCGTCGATCGACATCATCTCGTTCATGCACATCTTGCCGCGCTCGACGCACAGGTTGAGGATGGCGCCGTAGAGATCGGGATCGACGGAGGCATAATGGCGGACCGGCTCGTTCTCGCTCGGACGTTCGAGCTCGAGATAATTGTCGCGGCTAAGCGTGTCCCGCGCGCTTCTGCTTTGCGCCACCCACTCAGCGAAGGCCTGGTCGGAGAGGCCGTGGAAGGCAAAGCGCATGCCGGAGAAGCCGGCACCGCTGTAATTGGCCGAGAAGCCGGTATAGGTGCCCGGACGGTTGATGACGGCGTGCAGCTTCGTCTCCATGCCCGGCATGGCGTAGATCTGCCCGGCAAGGGCGGGAATGTAGAAGGAGTTCATCACCGTGGACGAGGTGATGCGGAAGTCGATCGGCTGGTTGACCGGCGCCGCCAGTTCGTTGACGGAGGCGATGCCGTAGTCCGGATAGATGAAGAGCCATTTCCAGTCGAGCGCGACGACCTCGACCCGGAGCGGCTTGTGGTTCTGCGTGACCAACTGTCCTGGCTCGATCCGATCGATGCGCCGGTAAGGGTCAAGCAGATGCGTGCCGAGCCAGGTGAGCGCGCCAAGGCAGATGACGATGAGCAGGGGCGCCGCCCAGATCACCAGTTCCAGCTTGGTCGAATGGTCCCAGTCGGGTGTGTAGGCCGCCTTGGCGTTGGATTGCCGGTAGCGCCAGGCAAAGAACACGGTCAGTGCCATGACCGGCACGATGATGAGCAGCATCAGCATGGTCGAAACGACGAGCAGGTCGCGCTGCTGCGCCGCTACGTCGCCCGCCGGCGCCAGCACGACGAAGTCGCAGCCGCTCAGCAGCACGGCCAGGGGAAACAGAAGCAAGGCTCCGGATCGTTGCATCAAACGCTGCCCTCGATGACCCGCCGCAACAGGGTCTTCATGTTGCAATGCGGTATCGATCAACGGCTACCGCTGGCGACGAAGGGACAACATTGGACAATTTGTCCAATGCCCAGCCGCCGCGGCTTTGGCGAAAGTGTGCGGCGCACAATGCGATGACCCGCACCGAGCTTCATGGCGACGGACAAAAATGGCTGAGACGACTGCCGAAACTGACAGCAAGCTGATCGGGTCGCATCACGGCCAGGTCAGCGCCGGCGATATCGCCGTCGGCGTGATCATCGGCCGGACGTCGGAGTTCTTCGACTTCTTCGTCTATGCGATCGCTTCCGTGATCGTGTTCCCCAAGCTTGTGTTTCCAATACATGATCCGCTGATCGGAACGCTTTATTCCTTCGCCATATTCGCGCTGGCCTTCATCGCGCGCCCCTTCGGCACCGTGCTGTTCATGGCGGCCGACCGCGCCTATGGCCGTGGCGCCAAGCTAACGATAGCGCTCTTCCTGCTCGGCACCTCGACTGTCGCCATGGCGTTCCTTCCCTCGTATGAGGATGTCGGTGCGGTTGCCGCCTGGCTGCTGGCGCTGACCCGCATCGGACAGGGCCTGGCGCTCGGCGGGACATGGGACGGGTTGCCCTCCCTGCTGGCGCTGAATGCGCCGCAGAACCGGCGCGGCATCTATGCGATGATCCCGCAGCTCGGCGCGCCGATCGGGCTCATCGTGGCAAGCTCGCTGTTCGCCTTCTTCGTCGCCAACCTGTCGGCCGACGACTTCTTCGCCTGGGGCTGGCGCTATCCTTTCTTCGTTGCGTTCGCGATCAACGTCGTGGCGCTTTTTGCCAGACTGCGCATCGTCGTCACGCCCGAATTCTCGAAACTCTACGAGAGCGGCGACCTGCAGCCGACGCGCATCAGGGAGATGATCCGGACGGAAGGCCGCAACGTCGTCGTCGGCGCCTTCGCGCCGCTGGCCAGCTTCGCCCTGTTCCATATGGTGACGGTGTTTCCACTGTCGTGGGTGTTCCTGTTCACCAATGAGGGACCGGAGCGTTTCCTGGTGATCGAGGCGGTGAGCGCGCTGTTCGGCATTGCGGCAATCGTCGCATCGGGTCCGCTGGCCGATCGTGTCGGACGCCGCAACCTGCTCGGCGGCTCGGCCATCACCATCGCCATCTTCAGCGGCTTTGCCCCGCAGCTTCTCAACGGCGGCGCCATCGGCGAGACGGTGTTCATGGTGCTGGGCTTCATCCTGCTGGGCCTGAGCTTCGGACAGTCCTCGGGCATCGTCGCATCGAGCTTTTCGCGTCACCACCGCTACACCGGCTCCGCCGTCACCTCCGATCTCGCCTGGATGTTCGGCGCCGGTTTCGCGCCGCTCGCGGCGCTGCTGATGGCCGGCAGTTTCGGCCTCATCGCCGCCGGCGCCTATCTGCTTTCGGGCGCCGTTTGCACGTTGATCGCGCTCTGGATCGACAGGCAGGCCACCACCACCGGCCGCTAGCGCAATTCCAGGAAAAGTATGAAACGGTTTTCCGTCAGGAATTGCGTTAAAACAAAGAGATAGAGCGTTTCGCCGTTTCCGTGAAACGGTGAAAAGCCCTAATGTACGCTGCGGCCGCGAGCAAACCCCCGCCGCCCAGGCGGCCTATCAGACGCGATAGAAGTCCCGATACCATTCCACGAAACGCGGGACGCCGATCTCGATCGGAATCGTGGGCTTGAAGCCGGTCACCGCCTCGAGCGAGGTCACGTCGGCGAAGGTCGCCAGCACGTCGCCAGGCTGAAGCGGCATCATGTTGCGGATTGCCTTCCGCCCCAGCGCCTCTTCCAGCAGGTCGATCAGCCGGCCCAGCTGAACGGGCGAACTGTCGCCGATGTTGTGGATCCTGAACGGCGCCTTGCTTGTCGCTGGATCCGGCTCGGCACTCTTCCAATCGGGATTGGGCGTCGCGGGATGCCGCATGACGCGCACCACTCCCTCGACGACGTCGTCGATGTAAGTGAAATCGCGCTGCATGTTGCCGTGATTGAAAACGTCGATCGGCTGACCGGCGAGGATGGCCTTGGTGAAGATGAACAACGCCATGTCGGGCCGTCCCCACGGACCGTAGACGGTGAAGAAACGCAGGCCCGTCGTCGGCAGCCCGAACAGATGGCTGTAAGTGTGGGCCATCAGCTCGTTTGCCTTCTTGCTGGCGGCATAGAGACTGAGGGGATGGTCGGCGGAATCGTGCACCGAGAACGGCATGCGCGTGCTGCCGCCATAGATCGAGCTCGACGATGCATAGACGAGATGGCCGACCGAGGCGTGCCGGCATCCTTCCAGGATATTGAGGAAGCCGCTCAGATTGCTTTCCGCATAGGCATGTGGGTTGATCAGCGAATAGCGGACGCCCGCCTGCGCGGCGAGATTGACGACGACCTCCGGCGCGACAGACGCAAAGAGCGCCGAGATGCGGTCGCGGTCGATGAGATCGACATGCTCGAAACGAAAGTTCGGGAACCCTTTCAGCCGTTCGAGCCGCGCCTGCTTCAGGGCGATGTCGTAATACTCGTTCATGGAATCGAGGCCGACAACCTGCCGGCCCTCGGCAAGCAGCCTGTGGCAGAGGTGAAAACCTATGAAGCCGGCTGCGCCGGTGATCAGAATCGGCTTGCTCGACGTCAATGCATGCCCCTAACGTTGTAGCCAGACCATCCACCGGCCGATTGCTCGCCGACAGCCCGCGGACCAACACGGCGCAGCCCTATCATGGCTACAGGTTCGGGCACATCTGGATTTCCTCAGGCCGGTCGAAATTCGCTTTCTATGGCAGGCCGGCGACGAATTCAACCATAGGATGCCGTTTGCCGTCGCGACGCAACCTCCCCCGAACTCCACGAATTTCCGACAGCATGCTCGATCTCAAGCCGGCGCTTATATATGGGCCTGGCCTGGGGTCGACCCCGTTCTGGCGGAATGAGATTGCGCGCATTGGCTTGATTGGGGATTTTCATTTCTTGGTGATACCTCTTCGTTGGGGCAAACTGCTACCGGGCTGTCAGGAGGAGAAATGAGAGCACGCGCGGCGACGGTCGGAGACTTGGAAGATGTGTTCCGCGGCCTGTCCAAGCGAATGTCGGAGGAATATGTGGCGGCCGGCAAGGACAGCAAAAGCGCCTATGACAATCTGATGATGAACCTGAAGGAAGGCCGGGCGCATGCGCTCGTCGAAGGCGACAGGACGATGGCGATCATCGCCTGGCATGAGCACGGGGACGCCGCAGATACGCTGTTTGCCGCGCAAGAGGATTTCTTCAACGCCGCGACGGTCCGCTTCTGCAAACGGCACATCCGCCATGTCCAGGCCCTTGCCGGCAACCTTCCCATCCATTCGCGCAGCTGGCTGGACAGGCCCGACGTCAGGAAATGGTTCCGCGTGATCGGCTATATAGACCGGGGGCGGGAGAACGGCGCCACGCTTTTCGAGTTGCCGCCGGCCGCCAACGGTTGACCGGCCGCCTTCCCCGCATACCGGAGTGGCTTGCGCGAAAAGCCGATTGGAAAGATTGTACGCGCAGGGCAGCCGGGCAACCCGGCACGCCGGATCTGTATGGCTGCAGGAAATCGAGATGCTGCGCGTCTGCCTGGCCCTTGTCGTCATCGCTGCCCTGACGCGGGCATCGGAGGCGGACATCCATGTCTCCCATCTTCTCGACCGCTCCGCCCTGGCGACGGCATATTCGGGCCAATCCGACCTTATCACCGCATACACGACCGGCATGGCGCGCTATCGCCTGCTCCTCGCCGGAGTTACCGGCACCGCCGACCTCGCCGCTCCTCTCGAACCCCTTGCCCTGCGGCCTGAATTCCAGCAACGGACATGGCGCTCGGCGGACGGCAGCCTGCTGCAGGGCTTCGCCGGCAAGGGCGGCTTTCGGCTGACCACAGGTAACTGCGTGGCCCGCATCTGCGTCGCCAGCGAGTGCAGCGAAGCCGGCTGGCCGCTCTATGCCTGCAGCGACGGGCGCAAGCGCAAGATGTCGGTCAAGAGCTTCGTGACGGCAACTTTCGATGGCGTCTCCTACCGGCGATTGAGCGCGCCGAGGGAGTGATATTGGACGACCGCGGCTGCAGCGGATAAGAGGTCGCTGCAAAGCCAACTTGCGCCGGCACGGCGGCGCAAGTCGCGCGGCAATCGTTCGAGAGCAGTATCGTGGCACGCCAACCCGTCCGACGATCCGCAACCCCAAAGGTCAGCCTCGCCCGAGCGCTCTCCAAGCTCGGGTTCTGTTCGCGCACACAGGCCGAGCGCCTGGTCGCCGAGGGGCGCGTTCAGGTAAACGGCAAGACGGTGCGCGATGCCTTGCTGCGCATCGATCCCGACCAGGACCGCTTCACCGTCGACGGCGAGCGTGTCGTTGCCGAGCGCAAGGTCTATCTGATGCTCAACAAGCCGCGCGGGCTGGTTACCACCCGGGACGACCCCGAAGGCCGCGGCACGGTCTATGACTGCCTGGAAGGGCTCGACCTGCCGTTCGTGTCGCCAGTCGGCCGGCTCGACAAGGCGAGCGAAGGTCTGCTCCTGATGACCAACGACACAAGCTGGGCCAACGCGCTACTCGATCCAGCCTCGCATGTCGCCAAGACCTATCATGTGCAGATCGCCTCCGCGCCCGACGGGGCGATGCTGGAGCGCATTCGCCAAGGGGCTGTCGTCGATGGAGAATTGCTGACCGCAAGCTTGATCACGCTGCTGCGCAGCGGCGGCCGCACTGCCTGGCTGGAGATCGTGCTCGACGAGGGACGCAACCGGCAGATCCGCAGGCTGCTCGGCGCTTTCGACATCGAGGTGCTGAGACTGGTGCGGGTAGCGATCGGTGGTTTGCAGCTCGGCGAGCTTGCCAAAGGCAAGGCGAGGCATTTGATGGCGGAGGAACTGGCGATGCTTGTTGCCTAATGGCTGCGCCCCGAACTTCGTCATCCACGGGCGAAGCGCACGCGTAGACCGAGGATCGATTCCGTGACCCGCGCAAGGGGTAGAGACGGTGCAAGACAGGCGGTCGTTCTGGACCGCCGCAACGCTCATCGGTAACCGAATGGAATCTAGGGTCTGCGCCGCGTCGCTTCGCTCCCGCTCTGCCCTAGAATGACGAGGCTGAGGGGTTTCGTCCAATCTCCAAAGGTACCTGGGCTGGTATCAAGCCGGACTATTTCTGGTTCCAGCGGCGGATGACCGGCTCGGTCAGGTCATGCTCGTAGCCGAGGACGCTGAGGCTGGCGGTATCGAGCACGAAATGCTCTCCGTCTTCCGGCGGCAGGCCGACCCAGCGCGACGCGAAGACACGCAGGAAATGCGAGCTGGAGAAGATGAGCACATTGCCGGCAACCGCGCGAAGCCCGGCGATGACGGCATCGGCCCGGGCGCCGACATCGGCCGCCGTCTCGCCGTCCGGGCAACCGTCGCGAAACAATTGCCAGCCTGGGCGCTTCGACAGGATCTCCTTGGTCGTCACGCCCTCATAGGCGCCGTAATCCCATTCCTGCAGGTCGGGCTTCCTGACCGCGCGCTCGGCGAAGCCGGCGAGCCGGCAAGTGTCGAAGGCGCGCTGCGACGGGCTCGACCAGACCGACCGGAAAGTCAGGCCCTTCAAACGATCGGCGACGCCGCGGGCCGCCTCTTCGCCCTTGGCGGTCAGCGGAATGTCGGTGCGGCCGGTGTGCCTGCCCGACGCGCTCCATTCCGTCTCGCCATGGCGAACGACGTAGATTTCGGGAAACGCGCTGCTCATGGACCGCCCCTCGCAACTGGTGCACCGGCGGTAAAGCCGGCCGGCGCCACCCTATGCGGCGGCCACCAAAAAGAACAGGCCGCGGCGATTGCCGCGACCTGTTCGGCATCGGGAGGATGCCTCTGTTGCCTGCGCCATTGCGAAGGGAACCGTTTGTTGGAATAGCGTCGCTCGTTCAGGCCGGTTGCAGGCCGCCCGACAGCGCGAGGTCAGCCTCTTCGGGCAACTGGCCGGCCATGGCGGCGGCGAACTTGGTCTGGTCGAGCTCGCCCTCCCAGCGCGCCACGACGATGGTCGCCACGGCATTGCCGACGAAGTTGGTGAGCGCGCGGCATTCCGACATGAAGCGGTCGACGCCGAGGATCAGCGCCATGCCGGCGACGGGTACCGAAGGCACCACCGACAGCGTGGCCGCAAGCGTGATGAAGCCGGCGCCGGTGATGCCGGCGGCACCTTTGGAGCTCAGCATGGCGACGAGCAGAAGCAGGATCTGGTCGCCGAAGGTGAGCGGCGTGTCGGTCGCCTGGGCGATGAACAACGCCGCCAGCGTCATGTAGATATTGGTGCCGTCGAGGTTGAAGGAATAGCCGGTCGGGATGACCAGGCCGACCACCGAGCGGTTGCAGCCGGCGCGTTCCATCTTGGCCATCAGGCCGGGAAGTGCCGCTTCCGATGACGAGGTGCCGAGCACCAGCAGCAGCTCTTCCTTGATGTAGCGGATCAGCGCCAGGATCGAGAAGCCGTTGTACCATGCGACAGCGCCGAGAACGACGAGCACGAAGAGCAGCGACGTCAGATAGAAGGTGCCGATCAGCATGGCGAGGTTGGCAATCGCGCCGATGCCGTATTTGCCGACGGTGAAGGCCATGGCGCCGAACGCGCCGATGGGCGCCGCCTTCATCAGGATGGCGACGAGACGGAAGATCGGCGCGGTGAGCGCCTGCAGGAAATCGACCACCGGGCGGCCGCGCTCGCCGACGAGAGCCAGCGCCACGCCGAACAGCACCGAGAAGAACAGCACCTGCAGGATGTCGCCCTGGGCGAAGGCGCCGATGATGGTGTCGGGGATGATGTTCATCAGGAAGCCGACAATGGTCGTGTCATGCGCCTTCTCGGTGAAGGTCGCTACCTTCGAGGGGTCCAGGGTCGCGGCATTGATGTGCATGCCGGCGCCAGGCTGGACGACGTTCGAAACGACGAGGCCGACGATCAGCGCCAGCGTCGAGAAGACAAGGAAGTAGATCATCGCCTTGCCGGCGACACGGCCGACCTTGTGCAGGTCGGAAACGCCGGCGATGCCGGTTGCCACCGTCAGGAAGATCACCGGCGCGATCACCATCTTGACCAGCTTGATGAAGGCATCGCCAAGCGGCTTCAGCGAGGCGCCTAAATCGGGATAGAAATGTCCCAACAGGATGCCGGCGGCGATCGCCACCAGGACCTGCACATAGAGATGCCGGTAAAAGGGAACCTTGCCGCGCGGTTCGGCGGCAGCGATTGCTGTCTGCATAATGTCCTCCGTTCGGCCCCCGATCGAGACGCTCGACCTCCCAGGGGGCAGTTGACTTCCACAGCCTCGCGGCTGCTGCAGATGCATTTGCAACACGCGTGCCAGATTACGTCCGGCGGCTCGCCTCATTGATTTTGCTATCTTTTTCCGGGTCGCAACGCGCGCTATTGAGCGCATTGGTGCGACTATCCGCATAGGCCGAATTGTGCTTTGTGCGAAATCATGCACAAATGCGCCATGCTGCAACGCCCGGCTGCTGCCCTCTCCTCGACGCCCGAACTGCTGACCGGGCGTGCGCGGCGCGCCTGGCTGCTGTTCGCGGCTGTGGCCCTGGCAATCATCGCGGCGGCGCTTTACGGCGCCGGGCTCTACGGCCGCTCGATCGAGATCCAGGCGCTGGCGGCGCAGGGCCGCACCGACGCTAATCTCAAGGTCGCGCTGCTGCGCGCGGTGCTCGAAAATCCGCGCGCGCTGCCGCTGCTCTTGTCCGCGGACCAGCAGGTGCATGACGCGCTGACGCAGCGCAGCCCCGCTTCGATCGACGTCCTCAACCGCAAGCTCGAAGGGCTGGTGTCGGGCACCAAGGCCTCGGTGCTCTATGTCACCGGCACCGACGGCTTGGCGATAGCCTCCAGCAATTGGCGCGAGCCGGTGAGCTTCGTCGGCAACGACTATGGTTTTCGGGCCTATTTCTCGGGCGCGATGGGCTCCGGCACGGCCGAATATTTCGCGCTCGGCAATGTCAGCAAACGTCCGGGCCTCTACATTTCGCGCCGCGTCGACGGCGTTTCGGGACCGCTCGGCGTCGTCGTGGTCAAGATGGAGTTCGACCAGCTCGAGGCCGACTGGCACGAGGCGAACCGCCCCGCCTATGTCAGCGATGAGCATGGCGTGGTGCTGGTCACCAGCGTGCCTTCCTGGCGCTTCCTGACCACGGCGCCGCTTAGCCAGCCGGTTCTGGCGGAAATCCGCGCCACTCAGCAGTTCGGCGAGGCGCCGCTGGTGCCCCTGCCGATCACGAGGCAGCAGGCATTGAGCGCCGACGTCGCGCTTGTGCATGCGATTACGCCGGGCAGTGGCGGGGCGGAATATCTAAGGCTGTCGACCGCGGTGCCGTCGACAGCCTGGCGGCTCGATTATCTCGTTCCGGCCGAAGCACCGATCGCCGCCGCGCAACGCGAAATGCGGCTCCTGACGCTCGGCGTGGTCGTTCCGTTGATCGCTTTGGCAGCCTATCTGCTGTGGCGCAGGCAATCGGGTCAAATGCGGATCGCCGCCGAACAGGCAGCTCGCGCCGAGCTCGAGCGCCGCGTCGTCGAGCGCACGCAGGATCTGAGCCTGGCGCGCGACCGGCTGCAGGCCGAGATCGCCGACCATCGCAGCACCGAGGCTAGGCTGCAGGTCATGCAGCAGGAGCTGGTGCAGGCCAACCGGCTGGCGACGCTTGGCCAGGTCGCCGCCGGCGTCGCGCATGAGATCAACCAGCCGGTGGCGACGATCCGCGCCTATGCCGACAATGCGCGGGTCTTTCTGGAGCGCAAGCAGAGCGCGCCGGCGGAGGAGAATCTTGGCGCCATCGCCGCGCTGACCGAGCGCATCGGCTCCATCACCGAAGAGCTGAAAGCCTTCGCCCGCAAGGGCCGCACGGCGGCCGAGCCGGTCGAGTTGCGCAGCGTCATCGAGGGCGCCGTCGTGCTGCTCAGGAGCCGCTTCGCCGGCCGGCTGGATGCCTTGGCAATCACGCTGCCGCCGCCGGCGCTCAAAGTAATGGGCAACCGGCTGCGGCTGGAACAGGTGCTGATCAACCTTTTTCAGAACGCGCTCGAGGCGCTCGAGGGCCGCGCCGATGCGCGGGTCGAGGTGTCGGCTGCAGAAACCGCCGAGGACGTGGCGCTGATCGTTTCCGACAACGGCCCGGGTATCCCGCCCGCGATCCTGAAATCCCTGTTCACGCCTTTCAACACCTCGAAGGAAAAAGGCTTGGGACTCGGCCTCGTCATCTCCAAGGACATCGTCGCCGATTATGGCGGCCGCATCGAGGTGGCGAGCAGCGGCCTGGGTTCGCGTTTCACCATCCATCTGTCGAAAGCGGGTGCTCCATGACGAAGGACGATCCCGCACCGGTGATGCTGATCGATGACGACGGCGATCTGTTGAAGGCGACGAAGCAGACGCTGGAACTCGCCGGCTTCGACGTGCTGGCCTTCTCGGTGGCGAGGGAAGCGCTGGCGGCGCTCGACAGGAATTTTGGCGGCGTGGTGGTTTCGGACATCCGCATGCCGGAGATCGACGGGCTGCAGCTTTTCGACCGCGTGCTGCGGCTCGATGCCGACATTCCGGTCATCCTCGTCACCGGCCATGGTGACATCGCGATGGCGGTCAAGGCGATCAAGGACGGCGCCTACGACTTCATCACCAAGCCTTTCGCCGCCGACAGGCTGGCGCAAAGTGTTGTCCGTGCCGCCGAAAAACGCCGGCTGGTGATGGAAAACCGCGCCTTGCGCGAAGCGGCCGAGCAGGCGCAGGAAGGGCTGCCGCTGATCGGCCAGACGCCGGCCATGGAGCGGCTGCGCCGCACGCTGAGGCAGATCGCCGACACCGACGTCGACGTGTTGGTGACCGGCGAGACCGGCTCGGGCAAGGAGGTGGTGGCCGGCCTGCTGCACCGCTGGAGCCGTCGCGCCAAGGGCAATTTCGTCGCGCTCAACTGCGGCACGCTGCCCGAGACGGTTATCGAAAGCGAGCTGTTCGGCCATGAGGCAGGCGCCTTCACCGGCGCGCAGAAGAAGCGCGTCGGCCGCATCGAGCATTCCAGCGGCGGCACGCTGTTCCTCGACGAGATCGAAAGCATGCCGGCCTCGACGCAGGTGCAGATGCTGCGCGTGCTCGAGATGCGCGAGGTGACGCCGCTCGGCACCAATGAGGTCCGGCCAGTCGATCTGCGCGTCGTCGCCGCTGCTAAGGTCGATCTCGGCGACGCAAGCCAGCGCGGCAATTTCCGCGAGGACCTCTATTACCGGCTCAATGTGGTCACGCTTTCGATCCCGCCGTTGCGCGAAAGGCGCGACGACGTGCCGCTGCTGTTCGGCTATTTCGCCGAGCGCGCCGCCGCCCGCTTCCGGCGCGCGGTGCCGGCCACGTCCGCCGTGGTCCAGCGGCATCTGCGGGACCATGACTGGCCGGGCAATGTGCGCGAGCTCGCCCATTTCGCCGAACGCTTCGTGCTTGGGCTGGAGGACACTGCCGAAGCGTCTTCCCCGGCGGCAGTTGTCAGCAATGCCGCCATGCCGTTGCCGGAACGGCTCGATCGCTACGAGGCCGAGATCATCCGCGAGACACTTGGTCGCAATAAGGGCGACGTCCGGCGCACGATCGAAGCGCTCGGCATTCCGCGCAAGACCTTCTACGATAAGCTGCAGCGGCACGGCATCGTGCGCAGCGATTTTTCCAGATAGATCAAGGCCGTGGAACTATGGCGGACCTTCAGCCGTTTAGCCCTGCCGGTAAACCGTGGCAGGTCGGCACCAGCCGGGCGGCGAACGCATCGCCGCAAGGCCGTTGCCGGGTTGCGCTCGGCAGGCGTTGATGGTTTGTTGCCGCTCAGCGGAGAACGAATGATGCGCGAATCCCTCGGTCAAGACGAATACGGCTCGGCCAGTCCTTTCGATCCGGACGACCTGCCCAATCTCAATGCGATCGGGCCGGCGATGGGCGGCGGCAATGATTTCGAGAAATACGCGGTCGCCGTCATCATCGTCTTCGGCGCGCTGATCATCGGCGGCCTGATGGCCGCCTCCATGTCTTTCGGCCACCGCAACGGTTTCCTGTTCGCGCTCGGCGGCGCCACTTCGGCCTGGATTTCCGGCAATGCGCTGCTGCTCGACCGACCGCGCATCTATGCGCTGTTCGTCGCCATCGCCGCAGTGATGTTGATCGCCTCGACCATCACGCTGGTTGTCTAGAGCGGTTCACCGTTTCACGGCAACGGCGAGCCGCCCTATCTCTTTGTTTTTACGCAATTCCGGGTGGAAAACCGTTTCACGTTTTTCCTGGAATTGCTCTACTCGATCAGTATCCGAGGGCCTCGCCGGCCGCCGCGCGGCTGTCGATGGCGCCGCTATAGCGTGCGCCGCCCCCCTTTTCGATTTCGCCAAGGCTCTTGCCGCCAACCAGGATGCCGGCCGCCTGCCCCCAGGTTTCGTCACTCAAGTCGAGATGATAACCCATGCCGGCAAGCAGCTTCTGCGTGTCCGGCGACAGCGCGAACGGCTCGACATAGACCGTATCCGGAAGCCATTGATGATGAATGCGCGGCGCGTCAATCGCCTGCTGGATGTCCATGCCGTGGTCGATGACATTGACGATCGCCTCCAGCGTGATGGTGATGATACGCGGGCCGCCCGGACTTCCGATAACCATGAACGGCTTGCCGTCCCTGGTCACGATCGTGGGGCTCATCGAGGATAATGGTGTCTTCCTGGGCTGGATGGCGTTGGCCTCGCCCTGAACCAGCCCATAGAGGTTCGGCACGCCGGGCTTCTGGGTGAAATCGTCCATCTCGTTGTTGAGCAGGATGCCGGTGCCCTCGGCCACGACGCCGGCGCCGAAGGAGCCATTCAGCGTATAGGTGACCGCCACCGCGTTGCCGTCATTGTCGATGATCGAATAGTGGGTAGTTTCCTCCGACTCGTCAAAACCCTTCGGCATCAGATCTTTCGACACGCCGGCGCGGAACGGGTCGATCTTGTCGCGGATGTCCTTGGCATAGGCTTTGTCGAGCAGTTTCGAGACCGGATTGTCGATGAAATCCGGATCGCCGAGCGCCGAATTGCGGTCGACATAAGCGTGGCGCATGGCTTCGACCATGACATGGATCGTCTCGGCCGAGCCGGCGCCGAGATAGGACAGCGGATAGCCTTCGAGCACGTTGAGAATCTCGCAGATGATGACGCCGCCTGAGCTCGGCGGCGGCGACGAGATAATCTCGTAGCCACGATAGGAGCAGGTCACCGGCTTCAGCTCGCGCACCGCATATTGCTCGAAATCGCCCTTGGTGAGGATGCCGCCTTTCGCGCCGCTTGCCTTGACGATGGCATCGGCGATAGCGCCCTTGTAGAAAGCGTCCGGACCTTTCTCGGAAATTGCCGAGAGCGAGGCGGCGAGGTCCGGCTGAACGAGCTTCTCGCCAATGCCGTAAGGCTTGCCGTCCTTTTTCAGGAAGATGGCGGCGGCGGCCGGATCCTTCGCCAGCCGGTCGGCGCTGCCCGCGAAGGAGGCGGCATCGCCCTGATTGAGGACAAAGCCATCCTTGGCGTAGGCAATCGCCGGCGCGATCAAGTCCTGGCGCGAGAGCGTGCCGTATTTCGCGCGCGCCAGCTCGAAGCCGGCGACCGAGCCCGGCACGCCGACGGCGAGGTAGCCGTCGAGACTGGCGCCTTTCACCGGATTACCGTCCTTATCGAGATACATGGTCTTGGTGGCGGCCAACGGCGCGCGCTCGCGGAAATCGATGAAGGTCGTGCGGCCGTCCTTCATGCGCACCGTCATGAAACCGCCGCCGCCGATATTGCCAGCATTGGGATAGACCACGGCCAGCGCATAGCCGACGGCAGCCGCGGCATCGACCGCGTTGCCGCCCTTCTTCAGCACCTCGACGCCGACCTCGGTGGCGAGATGCTGAGCGGTCACCACCATGCCGTGCTCGCCCTTGGCCGGCGCCGGCGAAGCGGCAAAAGCAGCCACGGATGGCGTGAAGGAAATTGCAAGCGAAAGGGTGACGCCAATCAGCGTCCGACGGGTCAAGGGCATGGCGGTGCTCCTGGCGTTGGGTTCGCCCAGGAAAGACCCTCGAAGCGGGTTAGTCCAATAACAATTGAATTATCAAGCGGCTCCGCCTCAAACGATGCCGCCACCGCCACTGGCGACCGCCGGTCGCTCCGCCGCGACCTTCGCCCGATAACCGGCAGCGCGGTAGACGGCGACAGGATCGATGGCGCCGCCGGTCCGCAGCCGCGCCATCGCCAGGATCGGCTCGACGTCGGTGCGATAGGCCGCCTTCAGCGTCTGCGTCGCCATCAGCGCGTCATTGGCTTCCTGGAAACCTTCGAGCGCCTTGCGATCGACCAGTAGCGCCTGCGCATAGGCGCGCTGCACCTCGACGGCCGACAGCATCAGGCTTTCGATCGGATCGGTGACGTTGTGGCTCTGGTCGAGCATATGCGCGGGATGCAAGCCCCTGGCGCCGGACAGCTCGGCATCGACCAGTTCGTTGAAGACGAGGAACAGCCGATAGGGATCGATCGAGCCGGCATCGAGATCATCGTCGCCATATTTGGAATCGTTGAAATGGAAGCCGCCGAGCTTGCCGAACTGGATCAGCCGCGACACGATCATCTCGATGTTGACGTTGGGCGCGTGATGGCCGAGGTCGACGAGGCAGAAAGCCTTGTCGCCGAGTTCCTTGGCGATGATGTAGTTGGTGCCCCAGTCCTGCACGACCGTCGAGTAGAAGGCCGGCTCGTACATCTTGTGCTCGGTGAACAGTCGCCAGTCGCCCGGCAGGCCGGCATAGATCTCTTTCATGGCGTCGAGATAACGCTCGAAGGCTTTTGCGAAATTGACCTGGCCGGGGAAGTTCGAACCATCGCCGATCCACACCGTCAGCGCCTTCGAGCCGAGCGTCCTGCCGATCTCGATGCATTCGAGATTGTGCTCGACCGCCTGCCGGCGCGTGCCGGCATCGGCATGCGACAGCGAGCCGAACTTGTAGGAGCGTTCCTGGTCCTTGGCGTCGGAGAAAGTATTGGAGTTCATAGCGTCGAAGCCGAGGCCGAAGCGGGACGCCGCCTGCTTCAGCCGGTTCGGATCGGCCTTGTCCCACGGTATGTGCAGCGAAACAGTCGGCGTCGCCTGCGTCAGTTGGCTGATGACGGCGCAGTCCTCGATCTTGTCGAAAATGTCGCGCGGCTCGCCGGGACCGGGAAAGCGGGCAAAACGCGTGCCGCCGGTGCCGACGCCCCAGGACGGGATCGCCACGCCGAATTTTTCCACCTTGTCGCGGATCGCGTCGATGGCGATGCCGCGGCGGTCGAGGCGTTCGCCGAGCGAGGCGTAGTCGCGCTCGAGGTCGGCCTTGCGCGCGGTGTTGTGGCTGGCGACGAGGTCAGCGGAAATGATGGTTTCGGACACTGGTATTCCTCCCAAGAATGCGTTCGGCGGTCTGCCCCTCATCCGCCTGCCGGCTTTCGTCTTTCGAAAAGCCAAGCAATTGGCTTTCCGTCCGCTACGCGGACCACTCCTCAACTCCCCGTTGACGGGGAGAAGGAAGCTTAGCGCGTAAAGCTTTGCGCGTTGCCGGCGTCGACGTTGACGATGTTGCCGGTCGACTTGGCCGACATGTCGGAGGCGAAGAAGTAGATCGCCTCGGCAATGTCCTCGGGGAACACCGAACGCTTCAGCATCGAGCGCGAGCGGTAATGCTCTTCCAGATCGTCGGTCGACATCTTGTAGGCGGCGGCGCGCTGTTCCTTCCACTCGCCGGTCCAGATCTTGGAGCCGCGCAGCACGGCGTCCGGATTGACCACGTTGACCCTGATCTGCGCTTCCGCGCCCTCCAGCGCCAGGCAGCGGGCAAGATGGATTTCGGCAGCCTTGGCCGTGCAATAGGCAGAGGCATTCGGCGAAGCGGCGAGGCCGTTCTTGGAAGCGACGAAGACGACGTTGCCGCCGATCTTCTGCGCGCGAAACAGCCGGAAAGCCTCGCGCGAAACCAGGAAATAGCCGGTGGACAGGATATCCATGTTCTTGCTCCACAACGCCAGCGTCGTGTCCTCGATCGGCGCCGAGGACGCCAGGCCGGCATTGGAGACCAGGATGTCGATGCCGCCGAATTCGACCGACGTTTCGGCAAAGCCGGAGACCACCTGGTCCTCCGAGGTGACGTCGATCCGCACCGGTCGGACGAAGTCCTTTCCGAAGGCCTTCGACAGCTCCTCATTGGCGCTGGCCAGCGCCGCCTCGTCGATGTCGGCCAGCACCACGCAGGCGCCTTCGCGCAGCAAGCGGTTGGCGGTGGCGCGGCCGATGCCGCCGGCGCCGCCGGTAACCAGCGCGATTTGGCCGGCCAGCGCCTTCGGCTTCGGCAGACGCTGGAGCTTAGCTTCCTCCAACAGCCAATACTCGATGTCGAAGGCCTCCTGCGCCGGCAGGCCGACATAGGAGGACACCGTCGAGGCGCCGCGCATGACATTGATGGCGTTGACGTAGAACTCGCCGGAGATGCGGGCGGTCGCCTTGTCGCCGGCGAAGGTGAACATGCCGACGCCGGGCATCAAGTAGACCACGGCATTGGGGTCGCGGATGGCGGGCGAATCCGGGTGCTTGCAGCTGTCGTAATAAGCCTGGTAGCCGACGCGATAAGCAAAAATGTCGTCGGCTAGGCGCGCGATGACGGCGTCGACATCGGGCTTTGCCGGGTCGAACTCGATCACCAGCGGCCGGATCTTGGTTCGCAGGAAATGGTCGGGGCAGGACGTGCCCAGTGCCGCCAGCGGGCGGAGGTCCTTCGAATTGACGAATTCGAGCACCGCCGGCTGGTCATCGAAATGGCCGAGCTTGTGACTCTTCTCGGAGATCAGGCCGCGGATCCTCGGCATCAGCTTGGCGGCGATGGCACGGCGCGTCGGCGCGTCGAGCGCCTTCACCACCTCGCCGCCGAAGATCGCCTTGCCCTCAGACTTACGCTCGAACCAGTCGATCGCTTGATTGATCACCGAGATCGTAGTCTCGTAGCATTCCTTCGGCGTGTCGCCCCAGGTGAACAGCCCATGGCTTTCGAGCACGACGCCCTTGGCGTCGGGGTTTTCCAGGCAGAATTTCTCCAACCACATGCCAAGCTCGAAGCCCGGCCGCTTCCACGGCAACCAGCCGATGGCATCGCCAAAGATCTCCTCGGTTATTGCCTTCGAATCCTTGGCGGCTGCGACCGCGATGATGGCGTCGGGATGCATGTGGTCGACGCAAGCCTTCGGCACGAAGGCGTGGAGCGGAGTGTCGATCGAGGCCGCGCGAGGATTGAGGTTGAAGGTGCAGTGGGGCAGATAGCCCACCATCTCGTCTTCGTGCTCGAGCCCGCGATAGAGGCCCTTCAGCGCGCGCAGCTTGTCCATATAGAGGGTGGCGAAACCATCCAGCTTGATCGAGGCGCTGTCGCCGCCCGAGCCTTTGACCCACAACACCTCGACATCCTCGCCGGTCAGCGGGTCCTTTTGCCAGACCTTGGACGAGGTGTTGCCGCCGCCATAGTTGGTGACGCGCTTGTCGGATCCCAGAGTGTTCGAGCGATAGACCAGAAGCTCGGGACCGCTCATTCCTTCGGCTTTTGCATCGTCCCACAGATTGGCGAGGCGCGAGCCGGAGCGCTTGTCGAGCATAGGTATCCTCCCTTGGAGCGCGAACCTTGCGTTCCTCATTTGTCGTGCGGAATGTCTACGCAAGCGGCTTGCTTGTCAATCACAAACGATCAATATCGATCATATTGCACTGCACAATGAAATTATATGATCGGAAATGATTGACACTGCGCGTTTTCTGGGGCCTGATGCTCAGGCAGGGAGGAACCATGCACGAAAAAGAACGCCACAGGATCATTCTGTCCGCCGTCCAGGAAAAGCCTGTGGTGACGGTGCAGGAGATGGTCGAGCTGACCGATTCCTCCGAGGCGACGATCCGGCGCGACATCGCGGCGCTGCATGTGCAAAAACGCTTGCGCCGGGTGCGTGGCGGCGCCGAGGCGATCTCGCCGCCGCAGTTCATCGGCCTTGCCGGCCGGCCCTTCTCGGTCAACGAGACGCTGAACGCCGCGCAGAAGCGGGCGATCGCCCGCGAGGCGGTGAACCTTTGCATGGACGGCGAGCCGATCATTATCAATGGCGGCACCACCACCTTCCAGATGGTGCATTTCCTGACCGGGCGCCGCATGCCGATCTTCACCAATTCCTTCCCGATCGCCGAGCATCTGCTCAAGCACTCGAAGAACACGGTGATGCTGTCGGGCGGCACGATCTATCGCGAGCAGAACATCATCCTGTCGCCCTTCGACAATGACGTGACGCGCAACTTCTACGCGCGCCGCATGTTCATGGGCGCGCAAGGCCTGGGGCCGCTCGGGCTGATGGAGGGCGATCCGCTGCTGATCCAGGCCGAGCAGAAGCTGATCGACCAGGCCGACGAACTGGTGGTGCTGGTCGATTCCTCGAAATTCCGCAAGCGCTCCAGCCTGATCCTGTGCGGGCTGTCGCGCATCGCAACCGTGATCACCGACGACGGCATCGAGGACCGCGAGGCCAAGATGCTCGAAACAGGGGGCGTGGCGCTGATCGTCGCCCGCAAACAGTCAAGCGACAAGGAAGAATCTTCACTGCAGGCCTGAGGAAAAACTCACGCCCGCAGCGGCGATGGAATGCAACGCTCAAGGGAGGATATTCGATGAGCTTTTTGAAGAAACTGCTGGTTACGGCGGCCTTTTCCGCCGCCATGTTCGTGAATGCCGCCTATGCCGAGAACGTCAAGATCGCGCTGGTGGTGAAGTCGCTCGGCAACGGCTTCTTCGACGCCGCCAACAAGGGCGCCGAGGAAGCGGCCAAGGAACTGGGCGATGTCGACGTCATCTATACCGGCCCGACCAAGGCTACCGCCGAAGCGCAGATCGAGGTGATCAATTCGCTGATCGCGCAGAAGGTCAATGCGATAGCCGTTTCGGCCAATGACGCCGACGCGCTGGTGCCGGTGCTGAAGAAAGCCATGGAGCGCGGCATCACCGTCATCTCGTGGGACTCCGGCGTCGCCAAGGAAGGCCGCCAGCTTCACCTCAACCCGTCCGATACCGGCCTGATCGGCGAGACCATCATCAAGCTCGCCGCCGACTACCTGCCGGAAGGCGGCGAGGTCGCGATCCTCTCGGCCTCCTCGACCGCGACCAACCAGAACGCCTGGATCGAAGCGGCCAAGAAGGTGCTGCCGGAAAAGTTCCCGAAGATCAAGCTGGTCGCAACCGTCTATGGCGATGACGACTCGGCCAAGAGCACCGACGAAGCCAAGGGCCTGTTGAAGTCCTACCCGAACCTCAAGGCTATCATCGCGCCGACCACCGTCGGCGTCGTCGCTGCGGCGCAGGTCGTCACCGACGAGAACCTGATCGGCAAGGTCAATGTCACCGGCCTCGCGCTGCCGTCGGAGTTCAAGAAGTTCATCGACAACGGCGCCAGCCAGGCGGTCGCGCTGTGGAACCCGATCGACCTCGGCTACTCGGCGATCTACCTCGCCCACGACCTGGCGGTGAAGAAGGAAGAGGCGAAGCCCGGTGCTACGCTCTCGATCGGACGCGTCGGCAAGGTGACGCTCGACGACACCAACTCGGCCGCGATGGCTCCGCCCTTCCAGTTCGACAAGACCAACATCGAGAAGTTCTCCAAGATCTACTGATCCTGGTCGACTTCAAGCTCATGCGGCGGGACAATTGTCCCGCCGCATCTTCAAACGGACCTCTCAGGGCCTGATACGGATATGGACACGACAGCCCAGCGCAAAGTGGAGACGCAGCCGTCCCTTCGCTCGGGCCCGGCTGCGAGCGCCTCTCCCCGCCTGACGCTGTCGGGCATTTCCAAGAGTTTTCCGGGCGTCCGCGCGCTGCACAATGTCAGCCTGTCGCTCTATCCGGGACAGGTCACTGCGTTGATCGGCGAGAACGGCGCCGGCAAGTCGACGCTGGTCAAGATCATGACCGGCATCTATCAACCCGACTCAGGCGAGATCGGCATAGACGGCGAGGTGACCACGCTGCCCAGCGCGCATGCCGCCTTCGGCCACGGCATCACCGCCATCCATCAGGAAACCGTGCTGTTCGACGATCTGTCGGTCGCCGAAAACATCTTCCTCGGCCATGCGCCACGCACCCGCTTCGGCACCATCGACTGGCGCACCATGCGCAAGAACGCGCGCGAGGTGCTGGAAACGATGCGCGCCGGCCATATCGACGCCGATGCGCGGTTGAAGGACCTCGGCATCGCCAACAAGCACCTCGTGGCCGTAGCCCGCGCGATGTCGATCGATGCGCGCATCGTCATCATGGACGAACCGACCGCCGCTCTTTCGATGAAGGAGATCGAGGAGCTTTTCCTCCTGATCGAATTCCTGAAGAACGAAGGCAAAGCGGTGCTGTTCATCAGCCACAAGTTCGACGAGATCTACCGCATCGCCGACCGCTACACCGTCTTCCGCGACGGCGAGATGGTGGGCGAAGGCCTGCTGAAAGACACCGGCCAGAACGCGATCGTGCGCATGATGGTCGGCCGCAACGTCGACCACATTTTTCCGCAACGCGAGCCGAAGATCGGCGCGCCGGTGCTGTCGGTCTCCGGCCTGTCGCATCCGACCGAGTTCGACGATATCGGCTTCGAATTGCGCAAGGGTGAGATCCTCGGCTTCTACGGCCTCGTCGGCGCCGGGCGCAGCGAGGTGATGCAGGCGATCGCCGGCATCACCCGAACGAGCCGAGGCACCATCTCGCTCGACGGCCGGATGATCGCGCCGAGATCGGCGGCGGATTCGATCGAGGCCGGCATCGTCTATGTGCCGGAAGAACGCGGCAAGCAGGGCGTGGTGATCGGCCTGCCGATCTTCCAGAACGTTTCTCTCCCTTCACTGGCGCGCACCTCCAAGTCCGGCGTGCTGAGGCTGGTGGAAGAGTTCTCGCTCGCCCGCTCCTACACCGAGCGTCTCGACCTGCGCGCCTCCTCGCTCAGCCAGGATGTCGGCACACTTTCCGGCGGCAACCAGCAGAAGGTGGTCATCGCCAAATGGCTGGCGACCACGCCCAAGGTGATCATCCTCGACGAGCCGACCAAGGGCATCGACATCGGCTCCAAGGCCGCCGTGCACGGCTTCATGGCCGAACTGGTCGCGCAGGGGCTTTCGGTGATCATGGTGTCGTCCGAACTGCCCGAAATTCTCGGTATGTCCGACCGCGTCGTGGTCATGCGCGAGGGCCGGATCGCGGCGACCTACGACAACAAGGGCCTTGACGCTGAAACGCTGGTCAGGACGGCAGCGGGGATCGTGGCATGAAGACCTTCCTCAAATATCGCGAGATCTGGCTGCTTGCCGGTATCGTCCTGCTGATCGGCCTGATTTCCACCCGCTTCCCCGGCTTCGCCGAGCCGGCCAATCTGCGCCAGGTGTTCAACGACACCTCGATCCTGATGATCCTGGCGCTGGGACAGATGGTGGTGATCCTGACGCGTTCGATCGACCTGTCGATGGCGTCCAACCTGTGCTTCACCGGCATGGTGGTGGCCATGCTCAACGCCGCGCATCCGGCGATCCCGATTCCGCTGCTGATCGTGATCGCTCTCGCCGTCGGGCTGGTGCTCGGCGCCATCAACGGCTTTTTGGTGTGGCGGCTGAACATCCCGTCGATCGTGGTGACGCTCGGCACACTTACCATCTATCGCGGCGCGACCTTCGTCGTCTCCGGCGGCGCCTGGGTCAATGCCGACCAGATGAGCCCCGGCTTCATCAATTTCCAGCGCGCGGCCTTCCTCGGTCTGCCGGTGCTGTCCTGGATCGCGATCATTGTCATCGCGCTGTTCTTCCTGGCCATGACGCGCACCGCGATCGGCCGCTCGATCCACGCCATCGGCGTCAACCCGACCGCCTCGGTCTATGCCGGCATCGATGTCGGCCGCACCAAGTTCATGGTCTTTTGCATCTCCGGCATGATCGGCGGGCTCGCCGGCTATCTGTGGATCTCGCGCTATGTGATCGCCTCGGTCGAGGTGGCCAACGGCTATGAACTCAACATCATCGCCGCCTGCGTCATCGGCGGCATCTCGATCGCCGGCGGCATCGGCTCGGTCGGCGGCGCGGTGCTCGGCGCGCTGTTCCTCGGCATCATCTCCAACGCGCTGCCGGTCATCAACATCTCGCCCTTCTGGCAGATGGCGATCTCGGGCAGCGCCATCATCCTGGCCGTGGTGCTCAACGCACGCGGCGAACGCCGGCAGGGCCGCATCATCCTGAGAAAGGCGGAAGCGGCATGACCGACACCCCTGCCCCGCGCCACATCCCCGACCGGCTGGACAAGCCGCTCTCGTCAGCGATCTTCTCCTGGGAGGCGCTGCTGGTCGTCATCGCTTCCGCCATCTTCATCGTAAACAGTTTCGCCTCGCCCTATTTCCTCGATCCGTGGTCGCTGTCGGACCTGACGTTCAACTTCACCGAAAAGGGCTTGATCGCGCTCGCGATGGCGCTCTTGATCATCTCCGGCGAAATCGACCTGTCGGTCGCGGCGATCGTGGCGCTCGCCTCGACGATGATGGGCATGGCGGTGCAGGCCGGAGCGGGCACGCCTTTGCTCGCACTGATCGGCATCGTCGTCGGCCTCGGCTGCGGCGCCTTCAACGGGCTGCTCGTCACCCGCCTTGGCCTGCCTTCCATCGTCGTCACCATCGGCACGATGAGCCTGTTCCGCGGCATTGCCTTCATCATCCTCGGCGACCAGGCCTACAAGGGCTATCCGGAAAGCTTCGCCTTCTTCGGCCAGGGCTATGTCTGGTGGGTTTTCTCGTTCGAGCTGGCGCTGTTCCTCGGCGCGGCGCTCATCTACTGGTTCGTGCTGCACCGCACGAGTTTTGGCCGCCGGGTCTTCGCCATCGGCAACAATCCCGTCGCCTGCCAGTTCTCCGGCGTGCGCGTCGACCGCATCAAATTCATCCTGTTTTGCCTGACCGGGCTGATGTCGGGCATCGCCTCGGTGCTCATCACTTCCCGGCTCGGCTCGACAAGGCCGTCGATCGCGCAGGGTTACGAGCTCGAAGCCATCACCATGGTGGTGCTGGGCGGCGTCTCGATCCTCGGCGGCGCCGGCAGCATTCTGGGCGTCGTGCTCGCCGCCTTCATCATGGGGCTGGTGACGTTCGGCCTCGGCCTGCTCAACGTTCCCGGCATCGTCATGTCGATCTTCATCGGTTTGTTGCTGATCATCGTCATCGCGCTGCCGATCGTCTGGCGGCGGCTGCGCGAAGGACGCTTCGCCTGATGGAGAAATACGCCTTCAAGATGAAGCTAAATCCCGGCATGAAGGCCGAATACAAGCGCCGCCACGACGAGATCTGGCCGTCGCTTGTCGCGCTTTTGAAGCAGGCCGGCGTCTCCGATTATTCGATCCATCTCGACGAGGAGACCAACATCCTGTTCGGCGTGCTGTGGCGGCGAGACGACCACAGCATGGCCGATCTGCCGCGACATCCGGTGATGCAGAGCTGGTGGGCGCATATGGCCGACGTCATGGAGACGAAGGCCGACAACGAGCCGGTGGCGGTGCCGCTGGAAACCATGTTCCATATGGAATGAGCGCGCTTCGTACCATCGCCGTCATCGACATCGGCAAGACCAACGCCAAGGTGGCGCTGGTCGATCTCGCGACGCGGAGCGAGGTCGCGCTGCGCCGAACGGCGAACACGCCGGTCAAGCAGGCCCCCTACCCGCATCACGATGTCGAGGCGCTGTGGACGTTCATCCTCAACAGCCTGGCCCATCTCAACAGCGAACGGCGAATCGACGCCATATCGATCACCACGCATGGCGCGACCGGCACACTGGTCGACGCGTCCGGCGAACTGGCGCTGCCGGTGCTCGACTATGAATTTGACGGGCCCGACCGGCTCGCCGCGGACTATGACGCGGTCCGCCCGCCTTTCGCCGAGACCGGCACGCCGCGGCTGCCGCTCGGCCTCAATCTCGGCGCGCAGTTCTTCTGGCAGCAGCAGCGGTTCCCGGCGGACTTCGCCAGGACCGCCGCGATGCTGATGTATCCGCAATATTGGGCGCTGCGGCTGACCGGCGTCGCCGCCAACGAAGTCACGTCGCTGGGCTGCCACACCGATCTGTGGAGCCCCTGGACGTCCGATTACTCGTCGCTGGTCGACAGGATGGGCTGGCGCCGCCTGATGGCGCCGGTGCGGCCGGCGAAAGACCGGCTCGGACCCATACTGCCGGCGATTGCGCGGCGGACAGGGCTCGCCCCGCGAACGCCCGTGTTCTGCGGCCTCCACGATTCCAACGCCTCGCTGCTGCCGCATCTGCTGGCCGATAGTCCGCCCTTCTCCGTCGTCTCGACCGGCACCTGGGTGGTGTCGATGGCGGTGGGCGGCAGGAGGGTGGTACTCGATCCGGCGCGCGACACGCTGGTCAACGTCAATGCGCTCGGCGATCCCGTGCCTTCGGCTCGCTTCATGGGCGGGCGCGAATTCTCGCTGCTGACCGATGGCCAGCCGCAGGAATGGATCGATGACGATGTTGCGGCCGTGCTGGCACGGCAGGTACTGCTGCTGCCTTCGACACAGCTGGGTTCCGGACCCTTTCCGCATCGCGACGCACAGTGGGTCAACGCCGAGAACTTAAGCCCCGGCCAACGCATTGCGGCCATCTCGTTCTATCTGGCGCTGATGACCGCTACCTGCCTGGAACTGATCGGTGGCGACGGAGCGACGACCGTCGAAGGACCTTTCGCGCGTAACCCGCTTTTCATCAGCATGCTGGCGGCGGCGACGGAAAGGCCGGTCGTTGCATCGGAGACGTCGACCGGAACCAGCATCGGCGCCGCGCTGCTGGCTGCTGACGGCGCGCCTGCAATGAGCAAGGGCGAATGGACCGAGCCGCCGACCGAACGCAGTTGGGGCGAATACGCGGCGGCGTGGCAGCAAGCTGCCAGCGCCTAGATACGTCAGCGCGCTGTCCCATAAAGCAAACCCTGCGGATCGATCTGCGGCTTGCGGCCGGCAACGACGTCGGCCAGGAATTGTCCGGATCCGCAGGCCATCGTCCAGCCGACATGGCCGTGGCCGGTGTCTAGATAGAGGTTGCGGTATTTCGCCTGGCCGATGACGGGAACCGAGTTCGGCATCATCGGCCTCAGCCCGGCCCACAGCACCGCCTTCTTCTCGTCGAAGGCGCCCGGGAAAAGGTCCTTGCCGGTGTCCAGGATGGTTCTGAAATCGCGTGGCTTGAAGCTGCGGTCGAAGCCGGTGAACTCGGCCGTCGAGGACATGCGCAGGCGGTTGCCCAGTCTGGAGTAGCCGATCAGCCGGTCCTCGTCGGCGCCGCCCATGGTCGGCCCCTTGCTCTCGTCCTCGAGCGGAATGGTCGCGGTATAACCCTTCACCGGATAAACCGGCAGGTCGATGCCATAGCGGCGGCCGAGCAGCCCGCTTTCCGGCCCCAGGGAGATGACGATGGCGTCGCCGGCAATCGGACCAGCCGAGGTCATCACCGCGCGTACCCGATCGCCCTCGATGTCGAGACCTTCGACCGTCGTGCCGAACAGGAATTTGACGCCGAGCTCTTCGGCCGCATAGGCGGCGAGCTTATCGGTGAACTGCTTGGAATCGCCGGTCTGGTCGATCGGGGAGTAGATGCCGCCGGCGATCTTGTCCTTCACGCCGGCAAGGCCGGGCTCCAGCTCGACCAGACGCTCGCGGCCGACGATCTCGATCGGCAGGCCGTGCTCGGCCAGATAGCGGTAATTGTCGGTGCCGGTGTCGAGGCTCTTCTGCGAGCGAAAGAAGTAGAGAATGCCTCGCTTGCGCTCGTCGTAACTAATGCCGGTCGCCTCCGACAGCGCGTTGATGCAATCGCGCGAATGGAGCGCCAGCCTCAGCTTGATGTCGGTGTTGGCGCGCAGCCGCTTGACCGTGCATTCGCGTAGGAAACGCAGGCTCCAGGCATAAAAATAAGGATCGAGGCGCAGCCTGACCTTGATGCCGAGGTCGTGGTTCCAGAGCGCGCGCAGGAAGGTCTTCAGCGCCGCGGGCGAGGCCCAGGCGGTGGCGTCGCCCGGCGACACCAGGCCGGCGTTCGACTGGCTGGTGCCGCGCGCCGCCGCGTCATGGCGCTCGACCACAGTCACCTCGTGACCGTCTTTAGCCAGATAGTAGGCGGCCGCCGTGCCAACCACGCCGGCGCCAAGAACCAGGATTTTCATGCCGTCCCTCGAGGATCATGCGGGCGGCCCCTTTGCGCGCCGCCCGAATGTGCCTCAATAGCGCGTAAGAACGCACGCTGCGAGCCCTTGGCCCAACAGCTCAGTTTCGAACGGAGTTCTTGGTCGTGAGAATGCGCTCCCACGCCAGCGCGTCGTTGACGATCAGGTCGAGATCGTCGCGCTGCGGCGTCCAGCCGAGCTCCTTGCGGGCAAGCTCGGAATTGGCGACCACCGCGGCGGCATCGCCGGGCCGGCGGTCGCCCATGCGGACATCGAAGTCATGGCCGAAGGCGCGACGCACGCTGTCGATCACCTCGAGCACGGAATAGCCGTGGCTGTAGCCGCAATTCGCGACGAGGCTCTTCCCCCCGTCGCGCAGCCGCTGCAGCGCCAGCCGGTGCGCCGCGGCAAGGTCGCTGACATGGATGTAATCGCGCATGCAGGTGCCGTCCGGGGTCGGATAGTCGTTGCCGAAGACCTGCATGAAGGGGCGCTTGCCGAGCGCGGTCTCGCAGGCGACCTTGATCAGATGCGTAGCGCCCGGCGTCGACTGTCCCGTGCGGCCCTTGGGATCGGCGCCGGCGACGTTGAAATAGCGCAGCGCCGTATAGCGGATGTCGTGCGCAAGCGCCGCGTCGCGCAGCATCCATTCGCTCATCAGCTTGGAAAGGCCATAGGGCGATTCCGGCGCCAGGCGGGCATCCTCGCGCACCGGCTCCAGGCCGGCTCCGCCATAGACGGCGGCGGTGGAGGAGAAGATGAAGTGCGGCACGCCTTCGCGCACGGCGGTTTCGATCAGCGTGCGGGTCTTGCTGGTGTTGTTCTCGTAATAGGCAAGCGGATCGGCGACCGATTCCGGCACCACGATCGAGCCGGCGAAGTGGATGATGGCGTCGACCTTGTTGTCGCGGATGATTTGGCCGACAAGCTCCCGGTCGGCGACATCGCCGACGACGAGCTTCGCTTCCGGCGCCACCGCCCATTCGAAGCCGGTGGAAAGCCGGTCGAGAACCACCACGCTGTCGCCGGCGTCGAGAAGCTCCCAGACCATGTGGCTGCCGATATAGCCGGCACCGCCCGTCACCAAAACCGTCATCTTTTTCCCTCGCTGATCAAGATTTAAAGGAAACTGTCTCAACAGCTGCCTTGCTGGAAACCCCGCCGCAAGCCCTTTACCCTCCCGAATGTTAAGTCCGTAACAGTTCCTCCCGCCCGAGGCATCGTATCGAAACAAATCTGGTTCACACCCCCGGGAATAGGCCACGATCCGGCGTCGTTAGGAACAGGGCCAAGGCGTGGCATTTTGACCGGTTGGGCCCGGTGGACGCGGCATGGGGCTGTGACTATGATCCGGCCTAAAATTGGGAAGTCGACATGAACTACCAGCGGTTCTTCGAGGATGCGATCGACCAGCTCCATGCCGAGCGCCGCTACCGCGTCTTCGCCGACCTCGAGCGCATCGTGGGCAAGTTCCCGCGCGCCATATGGCGTTCCAACGGCCGCGCCCAGGAAATCACCGTATGGTGCTCCAACGACTATCTCGGCATGGGCCAGAACGCGGACGTCATCGCCGCCTTCCAGAACGCCGCCGGCAAGATGGGGTCGGGCGCCGGCGGCACCCGCAACATTTCCGGCACGTCCAACCGGCTGGTCGAGCTCGAGCATGAGCTGGCCGACCTGCATGACAAGGAAGCAGCCCTTGTGTTCACCTCCGGCTTCGTCTCCAACGAAGCCTCGATCTCGACCATCGCCAGGCTCTTGCCCAACTGCCTGATCATCTCGGACGAGCTCAACCATGCCTCGATGATCGAAGGCGTGCGCCGCTCGGGCGCCGAAAAGAAGATCTTCCGCCACAACGACGTCGCGCATCTGGAAAGCCTCTTGCAGGCCGCCGGGCGCGAGCGCGCCAAGCTGATCGTGTTCGAAAGCGTCTATTCGATGGACGGCGACATCGCCCCGATCAAACAGATCGTCGAGCTGGCCGAGCGCTACAACGCCATGACCTATATCGACGAGGTCCATGCCGTCGGCATGTACGGCGCGCGCGGCGGCGGCATCACCGAACGCGAAGGCCTGGCCGACCGCATCGACATCATCGAGGGCACTCTGGCCAAGGCCTTCGGCACGCTGGGCGGATATATCACCGGCACGAGCGCGGTGATCGACGCCGTGCGCTCCTACGCTCCGGGCTTCATCTTCACCACCGCGCTGCCGCCGGCGATCGCGGCGGCCGCCACCACGTCGATCCGGCATCTGAAGCGCTCGCAGGCCGAGCGCGAGGCGCAGCAGCGCCAAGCGACACGCACCAAGCAGGTGCTTGCCGCGGCGGGCTTGCCGGTGATGGAATCGGCCACCCATATCGTGCCGGTGCTGGTCGGCGACCCCGAACTTTGCAAGATGGCGAGCGACCGCCTGCTCGGCGTGCACGGCATCTACATCCAGCCGATCAACTATCCGACGGTGCCGCGCGGCACCGAGCGGCTGCGCATCACGCCGACGCCGTTCCATTCGGACGCGCTGATCGCCGAATTGCAGGATGCGCTGGTCGAGACCTGGGACGCGCTGGGCATTCCCTATGGTGCGGCCGGCAGGCCTGCCATCGCCAAGACCGATCGGATCATTCCCTTGCTGGTGCCCAAGTCAGGCGGGTGAAGCCCGTTTGAAACTCTACTCCGACGGCCATCTGACGCGGTTTTCTGCGCTTCCGGTGCTCACGGACCTAAATGTCCGTTGCGCTCCGGCTCTCGAAACCGACGCCAGCTGACTCGCCAGAGCGAGTTTCAATTCGGGCTTCATCGTCGGTTTAGAGCGCCTTCATCCATTTCGCCAGGCGATGCGCCGCTTCCTCGAGCTGGTCGAGGCGGCGGTGGAAGCATAGCCTGAGGAAGGCTTCGCCACCGGGGCCGAAGGCGGTGCCGGGCGCCAGGCCGACATTGGCGTTGTCGACAATGTCGAAGGCGGCGGTGCGGGAATCGGTGATGCCGTCGACCTTGAAAAACAGGTAGAAGGCGCCCTGCGGCACGGTCAAACGCGCCCTGCCGGTGGCACCCAAGATATCGCAGACGAGATCGCGTGCGGCACGCGCGCGCTCCACTTGTTCGGCGATGAAGCCGTCGCCCTCATCGAGGGCGACGACCGCGCCGCGCTGCATGAACTGCGCGACCCCCGAGGTCGAGTACTGGATCAGGTTTTCGAACACCTGCTGCAAGGCAGGATGGGTCTTGATCCAGCCGACGCGCCAGCCGGTCATCGCCCAATTCTTGGAGAAGCTGTTGACGAACAGGATGCGGTCCTCGTCCGTGGCCACATCGAGGAAGGACGGCGCGCGGCCGTGGCCATAGTGGAACAGCGAATAGATCTCGTCGGCGATGATCCAGAGGCCCTTTTTGCGGGCAAGATCGAGGATCGCTTTCAGTGTCTCGCTGTCGGCCGTCCAGCCGGTCGGGTTCGACGGCGTGTTGATGAACAAGAGCTTCGTCCGCGGCGTGATCGCGGAGGCGATCTTGTCGACATCGCAGGACCAGCCATTGCCGGACCGGTCGAGCGTGACCGGCACCGGCACGGCACCCGCCACACCGGCGGCGGCGGCGAAATTCGGCCAGGCCGGCGAGAGGTAAATCACCTCGTCGCCGCTGCCGGCGATCGCGTCGATGCTCAGTTGGATGGCATGCATGCCGGACCCGGTGACGATGAACTCTTCCTCGGCGAAGCTCCTGCCGAAATGCCTGGCGTAATAACGCGCGAGCGCCTGCCTGAGCGCGGGGATGCCCTTCTGCCAGGTATAGAACGTCTCGCCATCGGCCAGCCCCTTGGCGGCGGCATCGCTGATGAAGGAAGGCGTCGGCAGGTCACCCTCACCGGCCCAGAGCGGGATCAGGCCTTCGCGCAGGCGGCCGTGGTTGACGACAGCGACGATGCCGCTTTCAGGCGCCGCGCGGGCCTCGGTTCGCAACGTCTGGATCAGGGTCATGCAAGAATCCGTCCGGTTTTCCACGACTGCTAACGTCTTTTACGACAGCCGCAAACAGAAAACCCCGGCCGCGAACGGCCGGGGTTTTGGTCCAGAGCGCTCGTTCTGCGTTATCTCTTGGCGAGCAGATCGCGGATTTCGGTCAGAAGCTGCACATCGGCAGGCGGCGGGGCCGCGGCGGCGGCAGGCTTCTCGCTCTCCAGCCGCCTGCGCAGATTGTTCACCGCCTTGACCATCAGGAAGATGATGAAGGCAAGGATCAGGAAGTTCAGCACGACGGTGATGAAGCTGCCATAGGCGAAGACGGCGCCCTCTTTCTTGGCATCGGCCAGCGTGGCTGAATGGACGTTCGAGGACAGCCCGAAGAAGTAATTGTTGAAGTCCAGCCCGCCGAAAATCGCGCCGACGATCGGCATGATGATGTCGTTGACCAGCGAGTCGACGATCTTGCCGAAGGCCGCGCCGATGATGACGCCGACGGCCAAGTCCATCACATTGCCCTTGGAAATGAATTCCTGGAATTCTTTCAGCATTCGACCCTCCTTGCCATGACGGGCCGCGCTGCCGCCTCACCCCTCCTCGGCGCCGGCCCAAGTCAACATAACAAAAACCCCCGGTTGCAAAACTGGAAAAACAGCGAAGGCACCGGTTTGTGTTTACCCAGCGTCATCAACGACATATGCGCCGAAAGCCGCGATGGACTCCGTCTCCAAGCTGTGATTGCGTTTAGCCTGAACCGGATGGGAGACCGGCCAGGGAGGAAATGCGAGCCGTGCAAGGCTGGTTCGTCGTCATCATCGCGATCGCCTATGTGACGCTGCTTTTTGCCATTGCCAGCGTCGGCGACCGCCGCGCATCGACGATCGGCTTTGGCCGGGCGCGGCCGTTCATCTATGCGCTCAGCCTGGCCATCTACTGCACCTCCTGGACCTTCTTCGGCTCGGTCGGCCTGTCTTCCGAGCGCGGCCTCGAATTCCTCGGCATCTATACCGGCCCGGTGCTGGTCTTCACGTTCGGCTTTCCGCTGCTCAATCGCCTGGTCCGGCTGGCAAAGAGCGAGAAGATCACCTCGATCGCCGACCTTCTCGGCGCCCGCTACGGCAAGAGCTTCATCGTCGCGGCGATCGCAACGCTGATCGCGACCGTCGGCGCCGTGCCTTACATCGCGCTGCAGCTCAAGGCGATCTCCGGCTCGGTCAGCCTGATGGTCGAGCACTATACCGGCTCGCCGCCCTCTTTCGATCCGTTTGTCAGCGATATCTCGCTTGTGGTGGCGATGTTGCTGGCGCTCTTCGCGGTGCTGTTCGGCACCCGCCATGCCGACGCCACGGAACATCAGGACGGGCTGGTGCTGGCGGTGGCGGTCGAGACCGTGGTCAAGCTCGCCGCCTTTCTCGCCATCGGCCTAATGGTGATGTTCCTGATCTTCGGCGGCCCTGGCGACATGTTCGCAAAGCTGGCCGCCAACACCCAGGTGCGCCAAGCGACGAGCTACAACACCTCGCTGGCCACCTGGCTGGTGCTGACCGGCCTGAGCGGCTTCGCCATACTGATGCTGCCGCGCCAATTCTATGTCACCATCGTCGAAAACCGCAGCGAGGCGGAACTGCGCACCGCGACCTGGGTGTTCCCGCTCTACCTGGTGGCGATCAACCTCTTCGTGCTGCCGATCGCCTTTGCCGGCCTGTCGCTTGTCGGGACAAAAACCAGCAGCGATCTCTACGTTCTGTCGCTGCCCTTGCTCAGCGGACATGACCTGCTCGCCATGGCCGCCTTCATCGGCGGCCTGTCGGCGGCGACCGCCATGGTGATCGTCGAGAGCGTGGCGCTGTCGATCATGATCTCCAACGATCTCGTCATCCCGCTGTTCGTACGCCGCGTGCTCAAGACCAGTTCTTCGGAGAACGAGGACTGGTCGACGCTGATCCTCAATGTGCGCCGCGCCTCAATCTTCATCATGCTGTTCATCGCCTTCCTCTACTATCGCGGGAGCACCGACAGCGCGCGGCTGTCGTCGATCGGCCTGATGTCGTTCGCGGCGATCGCGCAATTCGCGCCGGCGCTGATCGGCGGGCTGATCTGGCGCCGCGCCAACGGCCGGGGCGCGGCGCTCGGCATGGTCGCCGGCATCGCGGTCTGGGGCTACACGCTGCTCCTGCCCTCGCTCGTCGGCCCCAACGCCGGCATCCTCCTGCACGGCCTGTTCGGCTTCGAGGCGTTGAGGCCGCAGGCGCTGTTCGGCACTGTCGGCGAGCCGCTGAATCACGGCGTGCTGTGGAGCCTCTGCGTCAACACGCTGTTCTTCGTGCTGGGGTCGCTGTCCCGCGCGTCGGTGCCGCTGGAGCGCATCCAGGCGGCGATCTTCGTGCCGCGCGAGGCCGGCCCGATGCCCAGCCTGCGACGCTTCCGCACCGCCGTCACCGTCAACGACCTCAAGGACACGATCTCGCGCTATCTCGGCGTCGAGCGCACCGAGCGCTCTTTCCAGTCCTTCGAGAAGAACGCCAACGTATCGCTCCACGGCAAGGAGCAGGCGAGCATGGATGTCATCCGCTTCTCGGAGCAGTTGCTGGCCAGCGCGGTCGGCTCGTCCTCGGCACGGCTGATCCTGTCGCTGCTCTTCCGCCGCAACGACCGTGATTCCAAGGATGCCTTCAAGCTGCTCGACGACGCCACCGAGGCGCTGCAGCACAATCGCGACTTGCTTCAGATCGCTCTCGACCAGATGGAGCAAGGCATCACGGTCTTCGACCGCGATTTCCGCTTGATTTGCTGGAACCGGCAATACCGGCTCCTGTTCGACTTGCCGGACGAGATGGGCCAGGTCGGCGTTTCGCTGGACCGGATCCTGCGCCATCTCGCCGAACGCGGCGATATTCCCGCCGACCAGCGCGTGACCATGCTCAACCGGCTGACCAGTTTCGCCGGTCCTTGGCAAATGGAATTGAAGACCAGCGGCCGTATCCTGGAACTGCGCTCCAACCCCATGCCCGACGGCGGCATCGTCGCCACCTATGCCGACATTTCCGGCCGCGTCGAACAGGACCTGGCGCTGAAGCGGGCCAATGAATCGCTGGAGCAGCGGGTCAAGACCCGGACCATCGAGCTCACCCGCGTCAACGAAGAGCTGGCGCAGGCGCAGATGCTGGCCGAGGAGGCGAACCTGGGCAAGACGCGTTTCCTCGCCGCAGCCGGCCACGACATCCTGCAGCCGCTAAACGCCGCCCGGCTCTACTGCTCGTCGCTGATCGAGAAGGCCGGCAAGGGACCGGCCGGCAAGGCGGCGGTCAACATCGAATCCTCGCTGGAATCGGTCGAGACCATCCTCGGCGCGGTGCTCGACATCTCGCGCCTCGACGCCGGCGCGATGAAGCCAGAAAATGCCGCCTTCAACCTCGGCGGGCTGCTCGGTCAGATCGGCAATGATTTTCGCCCGCTGGCCGCCGAAAAGAAGCTCGATCTCAAGATCATGCCGTCCTCGCTCGGTGTCATGAGCGACCGCAACCTGTTGCGCCGGCTGATCCAGAACCTGGTCTCGAATGCCATCAAATATACGCGCCAGGGGCGCATCCTGGTTGGCGTCCGGCGGCGCGGCGAGCTGGCCGAAATCCAGGTGATCGACACCGGCATCGGCATTGCCGGCGACAAGCTCAACACCGTCTTCCACGAGTTCACGCGCCTCGACGAAGGCGCCCGCGAGGCCGAAGGCCTTGGCCTCGGGCTATCGATCGTCGACCGCATCGCCCGCGTGCTGAGGCTCGAAATCCGTATCTCCTCCAACCCCGGGAAGGGCACGCGCTTTTCCGTCATCCTGCCTGTTGCGGAGGTCGCGGCGCCGCCGCGCGAGAGCAGCAAGGCGCCTGCCCGCTCCGCCTCGACGCTTGCCGGGCTCAACGTGCTATGCATCGACAATGACGCGCGCATCCTCGACGGCATGCGGCTGCTGCTTGAAGGCTGGGGCTGTCGTGTGGAGACGGCTTCAGGATCGAGCGATCTACTGAAGTCCGGCGCCCCAAAGCCGGACCTCGTGCTTGCCGACTATCATCTCGACGGCAGCACCGGGCTCGATGCGATCGCCGCCCTGCGCGCCGCCTGCGGCCAGGACCTGGCCTGCGTTTTGGTCACCGCCGACCGCTCCAGCGAGGTGCGCGCCGCGGCGAGCAAGCTCGACATCCCGGTAATCAACAAGCCACTGAAGCCGGCGGTGCTGCGCTCGATGATGGCGCGCGTCAGGCCGCTGGCGCCGGCAGCGGAGTAACCTCTGGCGGACCTCTCAGCCTGGATGTCCAAGACTTCCCAGATAAGCGCAGAACATGTCGGCGAGCGCCTCGGAATAGGCTTCGATTTCGCCAGCCGTTCGCTGCTTTTCCGAAAAATCGGCTCCGACGGCGGTCAGCGTCTTGATGATCAATTCGCCGGCCAGGGTACGGACCGGGTCGGGCGCATCAGGCAAGGTCTCGCGCATGAAGGCTTCGACGGAGCGGTAAGCCATCGCCCTTGTCGCTTCAGCCTCCGGCGCATCGCGATAGAGGGGCGCCGCGTCGTTGAGCGCGCCACGCACCGCCGCCTCCTCGCACTCCGAGTGGATGAAGGCATGGACCAGCGTCCTCATCCGATCGAGCGGCGATAGCTCGACGTTTTCGAGAATGCAGCACAAGAGCTCGGTCGTCTGGCGCCATTCGTCGCTTTGCAGGCGGAACAGAAGCGCGGCCTTGTTCGGGAAATACTGGTAGAGCGAGCCGACGCTGACGCCCGCCTTTTCCGCCACGCGCGTGGTGGTGAAACGCTGGGCGCCTTCACTTGCCAAAACCTGAGCAGCTGCCTGCAGAATGGCCGCGACGGGCTCGGTGGCGCGCGCCTGCTTCGGCTGTTTTCGGGTGGAAATTGAAGGGCTTGGGCGTTGCATCATGGCCGCGCGCGGAAATGCGAATTGGAAAGCTGAAGGATTATTCGTATTTCTTGACGCAACGCAAGAACCCACCCGGAGACACCCCATGAGCACCCTGACCGGAACCCCGCTCGCCCCGCTGCTCGCCCGCCTGTTCAAGGAAGCCAATGCTGCCACCAGCCCGGCGATCGCCCGGTACTCGCGCGAGGAACGGGCACGCCTCGTCAACAGCAAAACCGAATATCGTCAGTTCTACGGCAGCCTGAAGGACCTGTGGCTTGCGGTCTCGCTGGAGACCGGCACGCTGCTCTACATGCTGGCGCGCAGCACCGGCGCGCGCATCATCGTCGAGTTCGGCACCTCGTTCGGGATCTCGACGCTCTATCTCGCCGCGGCGCTGCGCGACAATGGCGGCGGCCGACTGATCACGACGGAATTCGAACCATCCAAGGTGGTGCGGGCCAAGTCCAATCTAACGGAAGGCGGCCTCATCGACCTGGTGGAGATCCGCGAGGGCGATGCGCTGGAAACGCTAAGCGCCGACCTGCCCGAGCGAATAGACCTCCTGCTGCTCGACGGCGCCAAGGCGCTCTATCCGGAGGTATTGAGCCTGGTCGAGAGCCGGCTCAGGCCCGGAGCGCTGGTCATCGCCGACAATGCCGACTTCTCGCCCGAATATCTGGCGCGGGTGCGCTCGCCGGCGGGCGGTTACATGTCGATGCCGTTCGGCGACGACGTGGAGCTTTCGATGCGACTCAACTGAGCGCGGTCCAACAACAACCAATGCTGCTCGTCGAGCGGCCGTAGGCGTTTACGTCAACCAACGCGCAATCCCGGCCTTCGGGCCTTCGACGCGTAGGTGACATCATGACCATTCTCCCAACGTCTTGGCGCGGACTGCCGCGCCCGACCCTGCTTGGCCTGTTCCTGTTTTTCTGCGCCGGTTTCGCCGATGGGGCGCTGGTGCCCTTCTTTCCGCTCTGGGCGAGCAGCGAGGCGAACATCCCGACCGGCGCCATCGGCTTGCTGTTTGCCTGCTATGCCGGCGGCGAATTGATCGCCGCGCCGCTGATCGGCGGCATCGCCGACCGGATCGGCCGGCGGCCGGTGCTGATCTTGTCCTCGCTCGGCGTCGGCTGCGGCTTCATCGCGCTGTCCTTCGTCCATGGCGTCGCCGCCACCGCGATCGTGCTGCTTCTCACCGGCATGTGCGAATCCGTGCTCCATCCGACCATCCTCACCGCGATCGCCGATGTGACGGAGCCGTCAGCGCATCCGCGCTGGTTCGGCATGGCGCGGGTAAGTTCGAGCGCCGGGCAGATCCTCGGACCGGCCTGCGGCGCGCTGCTGGCACTGGTTTCGCTCGGCAGCGTGTTCCTGGCCGGCGGCGGTATGCTGCTGCTCGGCGGCATCGTCATGCTCGTCGCACTTGCCGAGACAGCCGGCAACGGGGACGGCGCGGGCGGTACCGACGAAACGGAGGAAGAGGAAGGCCTGTCGGCGCTGCTGCCGGCCTTCCGCGACGGCCGCCTGGCAAAACTGCTCGGCTGGGTCGTGCTCTTCGAAATCTCCGGTAACTGGATCGAAGCCGTGATCCCGCTCTATGCGCAGGATGCCGGCACGCTCAGCCCATCCGGTGTCGGCGCGCTGTTTGCCTATGCGGCCGCCTTGACGGTCGGATTGCAGATGCTGGTGAGCCGGTTTGCCGAGACCCGATCCGCGCTCTGGCTGACGGTTGGCGCCGGAATCTCGACCATCGCCGCTTTTGCGCTGCTGGCGGCTTCGCCGGCGGTGGTCTCGCTGATCGCGGCCGTCAGCCTGTGCGCGGTGGCGCAGATGCTGGTCGGGCCGCTGGTGCCGACCGCGGTCAATGCGCTGGCGCCGTCGGCGCGACGCGCCTCCTACATGGCGGCCTCATCGGTGGCGGTCGACCTCAAGGACTCGCTCGGGCCTTCGATCGGCACAGCGCTCTACGCTCTGGCGCCGCGCCTGCCCTGGGTCGCTGGCATTCCGCTGGTGGCGATCGCCTCGCTCGGCCTTGGCGCGGCGATCGGACAGGCGCGCAGCTCTGCGGGTCCGTCCGAGGGCGGAGCCATGCCGCAAGCAGGCGCGGCCGTCGAAAACTATCGCTGAGATGCTCCTTCGGCATCACGGCCAGGGCCGACATGATCGGCAGCCAGCCGCGAGTTGCGGAACCGGGGCCGTGCAGTGTTGGCCAATGCCGCTGGACGGTGCTCGCGAAACGCCATGGCAAGCGTGCGCAATGCCTCGCGCGATTGGGCATCGGAGAGTGTGGAAAGCAGCACGATCTGCGACGGCGGCAATGGCGGCAGGCCGAACTTGCGGCTGACCTCGATGGTGCCGGGCGGCGCCAGCCGGCGGGAAAAGACCGACGCGGCAAGACCGGCCGAAACCGCCTCGGCAACGGCAAATGAGCCGCAGCCGAGGAAGACTTCCGTCCACGGTATGCCGGCGGCATCGAGCGCGCCGGTGGCAATGTTGCGGATGCCGCAGGACGGCGCGGAGGCGGCCAGCCGCAGCGGTTCGTCGGCGCGGTAGACGAAGTCGGGCGCGGCATACCAGCCATAATGGTCCGGCGCCAGCACCTCGCCGTCGCGGCGGTCGTCCTCACGGCGGATGATTGCGGCATCAAGCTCGCCGCGATCGAAGGCGTTGAGCAGTTCGCGCGAATCGTCGAGGCGCATTTCGATGGTGAGTGCCGGGTCATGCGCACCGAGCCGCGCCAGCAAGGTCGGCACTTCGGCGCCGCCGACATGGGTGGCGATGCCGAGCCTGAAGCGGCGGCGAACAGTGCTGAGGCTGGCAACCGCGCGATCATGCGCGGCAAGCAGCTCGCGCGCTGGCTCCAGAAACACGGCGCCTCTGGCCGAGAGGCGCACCAGCCGCGGCGTCCGTTCGATTAGTTTTTCGCCGATCCTCTCCTCCAGCCGCTTCAGCTTGACGCTGATCGCACCCTGCGTGCTGCCGAGAGCCTCGGCGGCGCGCGTGAAACTGCGCAGGTCAGCGACGGCAATGAAGGCCTTCACCGCATCTACGTCCAGCGTCATGTCAGCTATCTCGTTTTGTTGTCACTGAAATAGCCAACCATGCAATTCTAAAATGATCAAGCCTCCTCTAACTTGAGTTGAGAGGGCGGCGGCGACCGCCATCGGATTAGTCCCGCCCGAGAGATTTCGAGAGGCTTGATCATGACAACTGTCCTCACCCGCCGAGGCATCGTCGTTCTGTTCGCCGCATGTCTTGCCTGCCTGATGTTCGGGCTGGAGATCTCCAGCGTCCCCACCATCCTGCCGACGCTGGAGCAGGTGCTCGATGCCGATTTCAGGCAGTTGCAATGGGTGATGAACGCTTACACGATCGCCGTCACCACGGTGCTGATGGCGGTCGGCACCATCGCCGATCGTTATGGGCGCAAGCGCGTCTTCCTGGTTTCGATCGCCGCCTTCGGGCTCACCTCGCTGATCTGCGGCCTGGCGGGCAACGTCTCGACGCTGATCGTGGCACGGTTTCTGCAAGGGTTGAGCGGCGGCGCGATGCTGATCTGCCAGCTCGCCGTGCTGTCGCATGAGTTCCAGGAAGGCCGAGAGCGCGCCGTGGCCTGGGGCTGGTGGGGCGTGGTCTTCGGCATCGGCCTTGGCTTCGGCCCGATCGTCGGCGGCGGCATCGTCGCCATGTCGAGCTGGCAGTGGGTGTTCCTCATCCATGTGGCGGTCGCGATCGTCGCCTTCGCGCTTGCGCTCGCCGGCGTCCATGAATCGAAGGACCCGCAGGCGGGCAGGTTGGACCTGACCGGCATCCTGACCTTGTCGCCTGCCGTCTTCTGCCTCGCCTTCTACATCACCCAGGGACCGGAGCTTGGCTTCGCCAGCCCGGCCGCCCTGGCGATCCTTGGCCTGTCGGTCGCGAGCTTCGTTGCGTTCCTCGTTGCCGAAAGGGTCAGCAAGCGGCCGATGTTCGACTTTTCGGTGTTCCGCATCCGGCCGTTTTCAGGGGCCATCGTCGGCTCGGCGGCGATGAACCTCAGCTATTGGCCGTTCATGATCTATCTGCCGATCTGGTTTCATGCCGGGCTTGGTCTGGACAGCTTCTCCACCGGCCTGGCCTTGCTTGCCTACACGCTGCCGACGCTGGTCATGCCGCCCTTGGCCGAGCGGCTTTCGCTGCGCTACCGGCCGGGCCTCATCGTCCCGACGGGGCTTGCGACCATCGGCGTCGGCTTCATGCTGATGAAGTGGGGCAGCGCTGCGGCCCACGCCGGTTGGCTGACCATGCTGCCGGGTTGTCTGGTCGCCGGCGCCGGCCTTGGCATCACCAACACGCCGGTGACCAACACGACGACAGGCTCGGTTTCGCGGGATCGCGCCGGCATGGCGTCCGGCATCGACATGAGCGCACGCATGATCTCGCTTGCCGTGAACATCGCCGCAATGGGTTTCATCCTGGCGAGCGGCGTGCTCTCGCATCTGAGGGCCGCGCTGCCCGATCTCGACGGCGCAAAGCTCTATCGGTTCGCCGAAGCGATCGCGGCCGGCAATCCGGTGCCGGGGCTGCCGGACAAGGTCGCGCATGACGCGCTGGCAAACGGCTTCGGCTGGGTGATGCTTTATGGCGGCATCGGCGTCTGGATCATGGCGGCCATCGGCTTTGCGGTCTTCGGGGCACGGCCGGTGCGGCAGGCAGCGGTCCAGTGCTCCGATTGAGGCGAACCGATCAACCTACCGGTTGCAGCGGGTCACCGCCGATCTTCGAGAGCTGGATGACCGCCTGGGTGCGGCTGTCGACGCCGAGCTTCTGCAGGATGGCCGAGACATGCGCCTTGATGGTCGCCTCGGAGACGCCAAGCTCGTAGGCGATCTGCTTGTTGAGCAGGCCTTCGGCCAGCATGCCGAGCACCCGCGTCTGCTGCGGCGTCAGCGCCTGCAGGCGCTTGATCAAGTCGGAGATCTCCGGGTCGCGTTCGACGCCGAGTTCGATGCCGGAAGGCGCGGCGATATCGCCGGCAAGCACCGCCCGCACGGCGCCGCGTATCTCCTCCATGCTGGCCGATTTGGAAATGAAGCCGGAAGCGCCGAGGTCGAGGGCGCGGCGGATGGTGACGGGATCGTCATGCGCCGACACCACCACCAGCGGCACCGCCGGATCGATGCCGCGCAGCGAGATCAGCCCGGAGAGGCCGCTGGCGCCCGGCATCGACAGGTCGAGCAACACCATGTCGACGTCCTCGTTGGCAAGGACCAGCGCCTTGGCGCTTTCGAAATCGCCGGCTTCGTGGATGGCAGCAACGTCGCCGATCCCGGCCAACGCCTCCTTCAAGGCGCCGCGAAAAAGCGGATGGTCATCGGCGATGACGAAAGTGTGGCCCGACGCCAAATATCCCTCCCCGATCCCATCATGATTATCTGCTTCTTGCGGGGACCAGAATGATTATGCGGCGGCGCGCCGCGTTTTCAAGCGGCAAAGGCCGCGCGCGGGGTTTTCCCCAGGGTGGCTCGGTCGCCCCGACACTCAGGTCTTCTGCTGGTTCAGCTTGGTGCCGCCGTCGCCGTCTTCCTTGTCCATGTCCTTGACGATGTCCTTGAAGGTCCGGAAGAAGCGCTCCATGTAGCCAAGCGCCCTGTTGAAATCCTCTTCGCTCGGCAGGTTGGATTCGAGCCGGGCGGAAGGCGAGTTCTCGAGCTTGGTGACACGCTCGTCGAGCGCCTTTACCGAATTTTGCAGCCGGTCGATCTCGTCCTGGTAGGCGGCACGCTCGTCGGTCGCCATCTTACAGACCAGCTGGCCGGAGCGCTCCTCGCATACCGACATGGCGCCGGTCCGGGTGTCCATGCGGACATAGCCATTGGCCGACTTCTCCAGCCGGTAGCGGTCGGTCTCCTCCGAATAGGCGGAAGCGGCAACCAGGGAGCATAGCGCCGCGGGGATCAGGATGTGCTGAAGACGCATATTGTCCTCCATGAGCCAGTGAAGGCGGCCTATCACAGGTTTGCGCCGGAAATGGGGAAGAGTCGAGCTTGAGCCTTCCCCGCACCTTCAGTTCAGACTATAGCGCGACAATGTCTCAGATTATCTACAAGATCGCGCCGGAGGCGTTGTGGCGCGAGGCAGAGAAGAACGGCCGCTTCACCGGCGCGCCGATCGACATCGCCGACGGCTTCATCCATTTCTCGACCGCGGCCCAGGTGCGCGAGACGGCGGCCAGGCATTTCGCCGGCCAGAGAGACCTGCTGCTGATCGCAATCGACGGGAACCGGCTGGGCGACGCGCTGAAATACGAGGTCTCGCGCGGCGGCGCCCTGTTCCCGCATCTCTACGCTGCGCTCAGCCTCGATGCCGTTGTTTGGGCAAAACCGCTGCCGCTCGGCGCCGGCGGCCACGAATTCCCGGCGCTGGAGGGCGAATGAGCGTGCTTGACCGGATCGGCCAGAAACTGCTTTTCTCCTTCGATCCGGAAACTGCGCATGGCCTGTCGATCGCGGCGCTGCGCTGCGGGCTGCCGGTTGGCGCGACGGCGCTACGTGATGCGCGGCTGCCGACGCGTGATGCGCGGCTGAAGGTCAGCCTTTGCGGCCTCGAATTCCCGAACCCACTAGGCATGGCGGCCGGCTACGACAAGAACGCCGAGGTGCCGGACGCGCTGCTTGGGCTTGGCTTCGGCTTCGCCGAGGTCGGCACGATCACGCCGCTGCCGCAATCGGGCAATCCGAAGCCGCGCATCTTCCGGCTGATCGCGGACGAAGCGGTGATCAACAGGCTGGGCTTCAACAATGAAGGCCACGCGGCGGCCGAAAAACGCCTTGCGGCGCGCAAGGGACGGCCGGGTATCGTCGGTGTCAACATCGGCGCCAACAAGGATAGCGCCGACCGCATCGCCGACTATGAGCGCGGCGTCGCCCGCTTCGCGCCTTACGCGAGTTACCTGACGGTCAACATTTCGTCTCCCAACACGCCGGGCCTGCGCAACATGCAGGCGCGCGAGCAGCTCGGCGAGCTGCTGTCGCGGGTGATGGCCGCGCGTGCGGCAGCGGCAGCGCAACCGCCTGTCTTCCTCAAGATCGCGCCGGATCTCGTCGAGGTAGAACTCGAAGACATCGCCGCCGAGGTCGCCGAAAAGGGGATCGACGGCATTATCGTCTCCAACACGACGCTGGCGCGGAGCGGATTGCGGAGCAAAATCGGCACGGGCGAGGCCGGCGGTCTTTCGGGCAAGCCGCTATTCGAACGCTCCACGGCGGTGCTCGCCCGCATGCGCAAGCTGCTTGGGCCGAAGATGGCCATTATCGGTGTCGGCGGTGTCGATTCCGCGGAGGCCGCGCTCGAAAAAATCCGCGCCGGCGCCGATCTCGTCCAGCTCTATACCGGCATGATCTATGCCGGCCCCGCGCTGCCGGGACGCATCGTTGCCGGCATAGCCCAGTTCTTAAACAGAGAGAACCTCAGTTCGATTCAAGAATTGCGCGACAGTCATGTCGATCAATGGCTTGCCAAGCCTTTGTAGGAGGCGACAGTGGCCTGACTAGAAGGGCCTACATCGTCGCGCGATCGGATTTCTCGAAGCTCGGCGATCAGGCCAAAGAACTGTCATTCCGACCGGACCTCGCTTTGCCGGGTCAAGGCCTGAAGCCGGTAGCTATTCAGGATCTCGACCATTTTGTCAGGTGAGTATTGCCATCCACCGGGCAGGCAGTCCTCAGCGCCGAGCCTTCTGTTAACGCGCATGAGCGCGGTTTCCTTCCTGGCACCGGGCTCGAAGTCGTAGCCAACCGACTTGCTGCGGTTGCGCGGCCTCCAAACATGAAAACCTTTGACGTCTCGCCACGCAACTTTCTTCGGCCTGACAAGGAGACCACCATCGAGAATAAATCCATCCCTATCTAGTGCTAAAGTTTGCGGCCTGATAAGCAACGAGATAGCTACCGGCACGCCCAACCCAAAGAAGATTATACCCGTCCAAGTCATCGCCTGCCCGTCATTCGGGTGATGCTTCAGCGTCCCTATCCCGGCCAGAACGAATATCAGGCACCCAAAAAGCAAGAGCAGAGCTTTGCCTCTTGATCCTCTTATAACCCTCGGCTCAATTAATTCGACCGTTTTTCCCATTGCCGCCCCGGTATTTCATTTCTTCGACGGCTGGAAGAGTAGAATATTCCAAAGCTACGATCCACCCGGGCGATTCAAAACGCTGTCCGCACCCTGAGCCTGAGCACCGCAAGCAGGCTCACCCCCCGCACCAGCAGGAAGACGTGCAGCGATGCCCACAGGCCGTTGTTGCCGAAGGCCGGCGCAAGCGTGATCAGCGCTGCGCTGAAGGCGAGGAACGACAATAGCATCATGTTGCGCATGTCGCGCGACCAGGTGGCGCCGATGAAGACGCCGTCCATCTGGAAGGCGAGGACGCCGCTCAACGCGGTGAAGGCGGCCCAGGGCAGATAGGTGTCGGCTACCTCGCGGACGTCGGGAGACGTCGTCACCAATGCCACCAGGCTGGCGCCGGCCGTCAGCAGCGTGAGCGTGGCAATACCGGCGAGGCCAAAGCCCCATATCAGCGTCAACCGAACCGCCTGCCGGAACGGGGCGGGCGCATGCGCGCCGATGGCGCGGCCGGTGAGCTGTTCGGCGGCGGTGGCAAAACCGTCGAGGAAGTAGCCGGCGATGAGGAAGAAGTTCATCAGCACGGCGTTGGCCGCCAGCGTCACCGTGCCGAACTGCGCGCCTTGCCGCGTGAACAGTGCGAAGGCGGCAAGCAGCGAGAAGGAACGGATCATGATGTCGCGGTTGAGCGACAGCATGCGCCGGTAGGCCGGCAGATCGAGGATGCGCCGGCGCGACGGCCGCGCCAGCTTGCGGAAGCGGCTGAGCACGATGGCAAGGCCGAGCAGCATGGCCAGGAATTCGCCGGTAACGGTCGCCCAGGCGACGCCGGCAACGCCCCAGCCGAGCTCCAGGCCGAGCAGGAAGCAGAGCGCGATGTTGATGCCGTTGAGCACCGCTTGCAGCATCAGGCCGAGCCCGCCTTCGCCGCGTCCCAGCACATAGCCCAGTATGGCGTAGTTGATCAGTGAGAAGGGCGCGGCTAGCAGCCTGATGCGGATATAGACCGACATCGCCGCGCTGACGCGCGGCTCGGCGCCCATGAACCATTGGCCGGCTACGGCAAAAAGCGGCGAAAGCGCGGCGAGTATGACGCCTGCGACGACAGCGATCAGCACGGCACGCCACAGCACCGCCTGCTCTTCCAGCGCATCGCCGCGCCCGAAAGCTTGGGCGACGAGGCCGGTGGTGCCGGAGCGGAGAAAATTGAAAGTCGTGAAGACGACGTCGAAGACCAGCGACCCCGCCGCCAGCCCGCCGAGCAGGGCCGCGTCGCCAAACTGGCCGACCACCGCCGTGTCGACGATGCCGAGCAGCGGCGTCGTCAGATAGGCGAGCGTCATCGGCACGGCGATCGCCAGCACCGAACGGTTGGTGACGGTGAAGGACCTGGCGGTGACTTGCGTTACGTCCAAGGGGGTCGCATCCAAGGGGATTGCTGCCTGGCTGATTGCGGCTTGATCGAGGACCCGATGTGCCCCAGTTTGCCGGCGCCACGCAACCACCATCCGCCGAACTTCCAACCGAATCTCAAAGCTGGCGCAGACCGCCCGAGCCATGCCGCTACAGATCGTCCACCATCCCGACTATGACGCCGGCTTCGCCGTCAACCACCGCTTCCCGATGAGCAAGTATCCGCTCCTGATGGAGGCCTTGCGGGTACGCGGGCTGGCTGAACCCAGTGCGCTCTCGATGCCGGAACCGGCACCGGCGGCCTTGCTGAAGCTGGCGCACGCGGCCGATTATGTCGACCAGGTGATCGCCTGCCAGGTGCCGGAGAAAATAGAGCGCGAAATCGGCTTTCGGGTCGGTCCGCGCGTGTCATTGAGGGCACAGCTTGCCACCGCCGGCACCGTACTGGCGGCCAGGCTGGCGCTGAAGCACGGCATTGCCTGCAACGCCGCCGGCGGCAGCCATCATGCCAGGCGCGCGCAAGGCGCCGGCTTCTGCACCTTCAACGATGTCGCCGTCGCCGCGCTGGCGCTGCTTTCAGAAGGCGCCGTCGAAAACGTGCTGGTCGTCGATCTCGACGTGCATCAAGGCGACGGCACGGCCGATATATTGAAGGACGAGCCGCGCGCTTTCACCTTTTCGATGCATGGCGAGCGCAACTATCCGGTGCGCAAGATCACCTCCGGCCTGGATGTGGCATTGCCCGACGGCACCGGCGATGCCGTCTATCTCGAGCGGCTCGGCGCCATCCTGCCGGAACTGTCCGGTCAAAGGCGCTGGGACATCGCCTTCTACAACGCGGGCGTCGATGTCCACGCCGAGGACAGGCTAGGCCGACTGGCGCTGACCGACGCGGGCGTGCGCGCCCGAGACGACCTGGTGATCGGCCATTTCCGCAGCCAGGGCGTGCCGCTATGCGGCGTCATCGGCGGCGGTTACTCGACCGACGTGCCGGCGCTGGCCGCACGCCACGCCATCCTGTTCGAAATGGCGTCGCGATATGCGTGATCCTTGTCCCGGCTATTTCCTGTAGCTGGCGATCCGAAGCAGGATGAACACCGGCACCACGATCGCGGCGCCGAGCAGGATATAGCCCAGGAAACGGTCGATGGCGTGGAAGCCGAGATTCCACAGGTCGACGAAGAACTGACGGATGCCATAGAAGACGTCCATCGGCGACCAGCCGAAGGCATGCATGACGAGGCCGACAAGGAAGGAGACCACGAGCAGCTTCAGGAACACCCTGAGCGGCGTGTCGCCAAGGAAGCGCGTCAGTGCGGACAAAGGCCATTCTCCGGTTCGAGCCGCCGATTCGGCGGCGTGGTAACAGAAATACGCACTCAGATGTCCGTCATCAAGCGGCCTGGCCACCGGCGGACCGGGCCGCGAATGCTTAATTTCGCGTAAACGGAAATGCGGCAAATTCCTGAAAATAAATGAGAAAATCTTTGTTTTCCTGATCCGCGCAATGTGCCCGCAATTTTCGCCTGACAGATAGGACCGGTCTTTCGAGACGTGTCGCAACGCAAGTTCGGACCGCAAGGCAGGTGCCTTGCGGCACGGGATACTGCTGCCCGCGAAAGACAAGCGAACCGGAGCGGTCATCCCAGGAACCGGCTCCATGGGTCAATCCGCGCATGGTGTTGCCCTGCGCATCGGCGTTTGGAGTATGGAACATGTTTTGTCGAACCAAGATTGTCCTTGCGGCGGCTTTTGCCGTCTGTCTCAGCGGCGCGGCGACGGCCGCCGACCTCTCGCCCGCCTATAGCGACCCGCCCGCGTTCCAATGGAGCGGCGCCTATGTCGGTGTGCATGGCGGAACCGCGTTCACCAAGATGCCCAATCCGTTCGCCCGCCGGAACGGCTGGAGCGGCGGCGCGCAGGCCGGCTACAACATCCAGACCGGTCCCGCCGTGTTCGGCGCCGAGCTCGAAGGCTCCTATCTCGGAGGCGCGGAGCACAATGTCGAGGGCGGCAAGATCAAGGAGAAATGGCGCGCCGCCGCCAAGGCCAAGGCCGGCCTCGCCTTCGACCAGACGCTGGTCTTCGGCACAGCCGGCGTCGCCGTGACCACATTCGAGAAGGCCGGCGGCGTGCGCGACGCCGACAGCCGCAAGCTCGGCTATCTGGTGGGGGCCGGCGTCGAGCAGTCCTTCGCGGGCGGCCTCTCCGCCAAGATCGAATATGACTATATCCGCACGCCCGATGTGGAAACGCGATCGGCCTTCGGCAAAGCGAAGACCGATATAGCCAGCCAGGAACTGAAGGCCGGTATCAACTACCTCTTCTAGAGCATCATGCCGGATTCTGGTCCATTCGACCTGAAATCATCCGGCTCTGGCGCCTGGAATGCCGGAGAGCAGTTTTCCGCGGCGGCCCGACCCCCGCCGATCTCCACCGCGGGAAACTGCCTTTCTCCGTCGTCGGCCGGGGCCGCGGAGCCTTCTGCGTAATGTCGAGGCAATTTTCGCGGCGTAGCCCGAACGCACCCTCACGACAGGAAACCAAAACATGCCCATGTCATCCAGCGGCCTCAAATGGATCCCGAAAGCCTTGCTTGCGTCGGTGCTGCTCATGGTATCGGCCTGCGCTTCCGACATCATGAAGAACTATGTCGGGCAGCCGGTCGAGTCCGTCGTCCTCGACTACGGGCCGCCGACCACGATCGTCGAGCTCGGCCGGGGCGAGCGCGCCTATCAGTGGCGCAAGATTTCCACCAATGTCGTGTCCGGCACATCGAGCGGCGAGGTGCACAACACCAAACACGGCACCGAATATGAGGTGACCGAGACACCCGGCTCTGTCGAGCGGCAGGAATGCTTCTACACCTTCTACGCGCGCGCCTCGGGCGGCCGCTGGTTCGTCACCAATTTCCGCAAGCCGAAGCTGGAATGCGAGTAAGGCAATCAAACGGCAGGCTGGCTCTTGCCCAAAGCCGGACAAGGCCCTAGCCCCACTATGCCGCGTGCGGCCGGCATTGCACCGACGGAGACTGGACATGCGTATCCTGCTGATCGAGGACGAGCCGGAAATGGCATCGGTGCTGAAGACGGCGCTGGAGCGGCAGGATTTCGTCGTCGACCGGAGCTCGACGCTGGCCGACGCCGAGATCATGGCGAAGGTCGGAACCCACGATGCGATCGTGCTCGACCGCCGCCTGCCGGATGGCGAGGGCCTCGACCTCATCCCGCGCCTGCGTGCCAGCAATGTCGACACGCCGGTGATCGCGCTGACGGCGATGGCCGGCATCGACGACCGCGTCGGCGGGCTGAATGCCGGCGCCGACGACTATATGGTGAAACCCTTCGCCACCGAGGAGCTGGTGGCGCGGCTGCGCGCTCTGCACCGGCGCCAGTTCACCTTGCGCGCCGACCGCATCGAGGTCGGCCGCCTCACCTACGACTTCCGCGACCGCGAAGCGCTGGTCGACGACAAGGCTCTCGACTTGCCGCGGCGCGAACGCCTGGTGCTGGAAACGCTGATCCGGCGACCGGGCCGGGCGGTCATGCGCCGGACGCTGGAGGAAGCGGTCTATGCGCTTGATGACGAGATCGGTTCCAATGCGCTGGACGCGCATATTTCCAGGCTGCGCCGCAAGATCGAGGATGCCGGCGCCGGCATCGAGATCCGCGCCATCCGCAACATCGGCTACCTGCTCAGGACGTTGCCGTGAGCCGGCGACGGACACGTTCGCTGCAATGGGTGCTGGTGCGGCGGCTGATCCTGCTGCAGGCGGCGATGCTTGCCATCTTCATCGTGCTGTGCGCCGCCGCGCTCTGGATTTCCAATCCGCACTGGCTGGTCGACAATGAGGCGGCCGCCGCGGCGTTGAAGGGGGCAATCGAACGCGACGATGGTGGCGGCCTGGTGGTGCGTGAGACGGAAGAGCTCCGCCGGTTCCGCGAGCGATTCCCGCACCTGTGGTACATCATCCGCGACGGCAACGGCCAAAGCGTTCGCGCCGGCATCGTTCCCGATGTCTATACCAAGACCCTCGGCGATTTGTTGAGCGGAGTGGACCGCGCGACGCTTGAATTCGCCAAGGACGATTCCCGGCCCGAGGCCTATGTCGAAAACGTCGCCACCAAGGCCGGGCCAGTGCAAGTCATCACCTCGACACGGTCATCGCGCGGCGAGACCGACGGGCTCGAGGTCAACATATCGGCGACGATCGACGTCGCTCACAATCCCGACGGCAGCCGCAACTGGGAGCGAGCCCTGCCCGCGCTGGCGCTGATCATCGCCATTTTGCTTCTACCGATCGTCGTCGTCATGGCCATCACCACTCTGGTGACGACGCCCGCCGTGGTGCGCAGGTCTTTCGCCGGGCTCGTCGACGCCGCCGAGCAGGCGGCCCGCATCGACATCAACACGCGCGGCATGCAATTGCCGGTGCAGCGCGTGCCGCAGGAGATCGCGCCGCTGGTCCAGGCCTTCAACCAGACGCTGGCACGCCTGGCCCATGGCTACGACCAGCACAATCGCTTCCTGACCGATGCCGCGCATGAATTGCGCACGCCGATAGCCATCCTGCGCACGCGGGCCGAGCTCTTGACCAAGGAACCGCAGAGCGAACGCCTGCTGCAGGACATCGAGCGGCTGTCGCATCTGGCGCAACAGCTGCTCGACCATCAGATGCTGGAGCGGCCGGCCGACGGGCGCAAGACAATCGACCTGACCGAGCTCGGCCGTCGCGTCGCCGCCGACTTCGCGCCGCTGGCGATCGAGGCCGGCTACGACCTCGGCTTCGAACCGCCGGCAGCCAAAATCCATGTGGAAGTGAACGGCTCGCAGATCGAGCGCGCGCTGGCGAATCTGCTGCGCAACGCCATCGACCACGGCGGCGGTTCCGGCACGATCACTGTCGCGGTCGACGAAAGCGGCATCGAGGTGCGCGACGAAGGTCCGGGCATTCCGCCGGAAGAACGAGAGAATGTGTTCCAGCCCTTCTACCGTCTGCAGCCGCAGTCGCGCGGCGCCGGCCTCGGCCTCAACCTCGCCAGGCAGATCGCCGAGCTGCATGGCGGCACGGTCCGGATCCTGAGCGGCGCGTGGCCAGGTGCCCGCGTGCGCATCGAACTGCCCGCCTTGCCGTCATGACCTGTTCCGCTTTGCCGATTGCCTGAGGCCTCGCCGTCATGGTAACGAGGCTGCCGCGCGGGTATGATGTAATGGTAGCCTGTCAGCTTCCCAAGCTGAACGCGCGGGTTCGATTCCCGCTACCCGCTCCAAGTATCTCGCAAAGGGTCCAAGCCCGATATCGGCATAGTTTCCGTGCGCATTGGAGGCATCCTGCGCGCGTTCCATGCCGCTGTTGCTGACAACTCAACCGATCCGGTGGCAAGGGGCGCCATTCGCGAGATCTGCGCCGCAGCTGGTATTGCTTGCGCGGCAGTGTCGGCCAACCCGTGGACAGGTCGAGAGAAGGAAGGCGGCAAATCGCACGGCTACGCTCTGAATTGGGCCTGGAGGAACATCATTCTTGCGAACCGGCCATCCATGGTCGGCCTTCTGGATCACGATATTTTCCCCACGGCAAAAACAAACCCTTTCCGCATGCTGGATCGAGCTCAGGTTGCCGGACTGGTTAGAACGGCACCGGGTGGCCGCTGGTATCTGTGGCCTGGTTTTGCCTTTCAACTTGGATGGATTGCGGACAGATCGGCTCAACTTCGGCAGGGATTGGCTCGACGGATTTGATACCGGCGGCTTGAACTGGAACCGTCTGTATCGCGACCTCAGCGACCAGGATTTATGCGCGGCCGAATATGAACGGATCACGGTCGCCGCCGGCGTAGCTATGGACGAAGCGCTTTTCGAGCGTATCGACGGTTGGCTTCATGAGAGCCGCTTCACGACCGACATCGACATGGAGCCGGCTCGCCGCCAGCAGTTGCTCGAGCTTAAGCGACGTAGCATCTTGGATACCTTGATGGCTCTGCCCGCATAAGGAGCCGGCATGGAAGGTATTGCCAGCGCCCCTTGTGGAAGCTGAGCCAAAAAACCGAGAAAAATGACGGCGGGATAGACGGCGCCCGATTCGTCGCAGGTTGACCGCCGTCGAGGGGCGAGTCTTGCACCTGTGCAAGACCCGCCCTGCAATTCACCAGGCAGGCGCCTGTGGTGCGTGGTTGCTTTCAGTCTCAGAGTCAGTAGCCGATCCAGACGCGGCGGCGCCAGCAGCGGACATGGCGCCGACCATAGCGCCAGTAGCGGCGGCAGACCCTTCTCCAAACCCACCGGCGGCGAGGACGATAGTACCGACGGCGGTAATAGTACTGAGCCGGCTGCAGCAGATCGGCCTGTTCATCCTCCTGGATGGCTGGATCCGGCTTGTCGAGTTCATCCAGTATCCCATTGCCATTGGGGATACCGGCAACGGCCTTGCTTGGTCCGGCCAGGCTCACAAGTGCCGCTGCCCCCGCAACGCCAAGCATTCCAGTGAGAAATAACCGACGTTCCATCAAAACCTCCTGAGCTGTTGCGCATCGGCACCCCCGTTCCCTCACCTGCAACAGGCTCCAGCGAGCATGCCGATCGGCTTGAACGCGCAGGTAGCATTCCCGTTCCATTACCCCACTTCGCGCAAGATGAAGTCGTGCAACATCTTTGCGGCGGGCGAGAGCACGCGGTTTTTGACCGTGATCAGGCTGTAGGGCCGGACTTCGATGTCGAACTCGGTCTGCACGACATCGATGGCGCCCGCCAGTCCGTCGGCGCCTTGAATGAACTTGGCGACCTGGATCGAGACCGGCGCGATGGCGTCGGACTGCGCCACCATCACCAGGGTAAGAAGCAGCGAGGAGGTGTTGAGGATGCGGTCGGGCAGCGGAATGTCGCGGTTGAGGAAGTTGCTTTCCATCGCCTGGCGCAGCGGCGAGCCGCCGGACTGGAACACCCAGTCGTAACCCGCGGTCTCCTCCAGCCGCACCATCTTGCCACTGGCCAGCGGGTGGCCGCGGCGCACGATCAGGCAGGCTTTCTCGACGCCGATGACGCGCGATTCGAAAAGCCGCGGATTGAGATCTTCGGGAATGCGGGCGATGATGAAATCGTGACGGGAGGCGATCAGTTCGCGGGCAAGCACGTTCGAGGTCTCGACCTGCATGGTGATCTCGATGCGCGGATAGATGCGGCGGATCTCGCGGATCGCCGGCACCGCGAGCTCGATCGCCGGCGCCGTCACCGCGCCGAGGAACACCGAGCCGCCCTTGCCGGCCTTGAGCTCGGAAATCTCGCGATCGGCCTCCCGCATCTCAAGCAGGATCGAGCGGGCGCGCCGGGCGAGCGCCTGGCCGTAAGGGGTCAGCGTCACGCCGCGCGGCAGCCGTTCGCACAACTTCACGTCGAGCACCGCCTCCATCTCGGCGATCATGCGCGAGGCGGCCGGTTGGGAGATGTTCATGACCTGGGCGGCGGCGCTCACCCGTCCGTGATCGTCCAAGGCGGCGATCATGCGCATGTGACGGAGGCTGAGGCCGCTGCGCAGCAACGTCTCGCCGTCTCCCGGCAATTTCTCGTAACTGCCTGAAATCACATCGTGATCACGCAGTGCCGCCATGATCTTAAACCTCTCCGCCGCGTTGATACCGGCTCTTTAAAGCCATACCAGTTTCGATATAGCAACCAGCAAAGATCGCATTTGACAGTTATGTCAAAGGGACCCACCCTTCGTGCGTTCCGAGGCGCAACCGTCGGCAACGAGCAGATTCGTATCGATTTAAACTGCGCCGAGGAACCGATTGGGAGGATACCGGAGATCGATAAAGCCGACAGTGGCGCGCCAGCGCACCTGCTCGGTTGCGCGGCCCGCGAAGCCCCGAGGTGTCGCGTCCATCAACCAGGGAGAGTAATGTGAAGATCATCAAGACGCTGGCCGCTGTCGCGGCCCTTGGCATAGCCGCCATGACCTATTCGGCGCATGCAGCCGACAAGGGTCTCGTCGGCGTGCTGATGCCGACCAAGACCTCGCAGCGCTGGATCAACGACGGCGATGCCGTCAAGTCCCAGCTCGAAGCGCTCGGCTACACGGTCGACCTGCAGTATGCGCAGGACGATATCCCGAACCAGCTCAGCCAGCTGGAAAACGAAATCACCAAGGGCCCGAAGGCGCTGATCATTGCTTCTATCGACGGCACCACCATGGCCGACGCGCTGCAGAAGGCCAACGACGCCGGCGTCGTCGTCGTCGCCTATGACCGCCTGATCAAGAAGACGGGCAATGTCGACTACTACACCACCTTCGACAATTTCGGCGTCGGCGTCATCCAGGCGAACTCGCTGGTCAAGGGCCTCAAGGATCGTTTCCCCAACACCAAGCCGTGGAACGTCGAACTGTTCGGCGGCTCGCCGGACGACAACAACGCCTTCTTCTTCTACAATGGCGCGATGTCGGTCCTGCAGCCGCTGATCGATGACGGCTCGATCAAGATCAAGTCCGGCCAGATGGGCATGGACAAGGTCGGCACGCTGCGCTGGCTCGCCGCCACCGCCCAGGCCCGCATGGACAACCTGCTCTCGGCCAACTACTCGGACGGTAGCCGCGTCGATGGCGTCCTGTCGCCTTATGACGGCCTGTCGCGCGGCATCACCGCCTCGCTGCGCGCCGTCGGCTACGGCACCGACGCACAGCCCTGGCCGATCGTGACCGGCCAGGACGCCGAGACCGCCTCGGTCAAGCTGATCATCTCGGGCGAGCAGTACTCGACCGTGTTCAAGGACACCCGTGACCTGGCCAAGGCGACCGTCGAGCTGGTCGACAAGGTGCTCTCCGGCGGCAAGCCGGACGGCCTCGACACCAAGACCTACAACAACGACGTCAAGGTCGTGCCCTCGATCCTCTTGACGCCGCATGAGGTCGACAAGTCGAACTACCAGAAGCTGGTCGTCGACTCCGGCTACATCAAGGCTGAAGAGCTGAAGTAATCCGGCCTCAAAAGAAGGGGTCCTGCGCGACGCAGGGCCCCTTTTCGTTCACAAGCGACCCCGGTATTGTTTTTTGCCGGCTTCTGCAGCAATGCGCCATCACGGCGCGAGTGACTGCAGCATTTGATTTCGCGCATGACATTTTCCGGGAATGGAAGACATGTGCCAGGGAGCAGAACCTGATGGCCTCGACGATTTTGGAGATGCGCGACATCACCAAGACGTTCCCCGGCGTGAAGGCGTTGTCCAACGTCAATCTCAGCGTCGAGGAAGGTGAGATCCACGCCGTCGTTGGCGAGAACGGCGCCGGCAAGTCGACGCTGATGAAGGTGCTGTCGGGCGTCTATCCGTCCGGCACCTACGAAGGCCAGATCGTCTTTCGCGGCCAGGAATGCCATTTCAAAGGCATTCACGACAGCGAGCATATCGGCATCGTCATCATCCACCAGGAGCTTGCCCTGGTGCCGATGCTGTCGATCGCGGAAAATATCTTCCTCGGCAACGAGAATGCCACCTACGGCGTCATCGACTGGGACGCCAACGAGATGCGCACCAGCGCCCTGCTCAAGAAGGTCGGGCTCAATGAAGACCCCAAGACGCTGATCACCAATATCGGCGTCGGCAAGCAGCAGCTGGTCGAGATCGCCAAGGCGCTCAGCAAGGAAGTGAAGCTTCTGATCCTCGACGAGCCGACCGCGTCGCTCAGCGAAAAAGACAGCCAGGCGCTGCTCGACCTTCTGCTCGAGTTCAAGCGCCAGGGCATGACCTCGATCCTGATCTCGCACAAGCTCAACGAGGTGAACCGTGTCGCCGACAAGGTGACGGTGATCCGCGACGGGCGCACCATCGAGACCTTGCCGAGGAAAGACATCTCGGAAGACCGCATCATCACCTCGATGGTCGGCCGCTCGCTCGACGACCGCTATCCGCCGCGCGAGCCGAAGATCGGCGACGTCATCTTCGAGGTCAAGGACTGGTCGGTCTACCACCCGATCCATGCCGATCGGCAGGTGATCAAGAACATCAATCTCAACGTACGCAAGGGCGAGGTCGTCGGCATCGCCGGGCTGATGGGCGCCGGCCGCACCGAATTCGCCATGAGCCTGTTCGGCCGCTCCTATGGCCGGCACATCACCGGCGAGGTTTCGCTCCGAGGCAGACCGCTCGACCTCTCATCGGTGAGCAAGGCGGTGGAGAACCGCATCGCCTATGTCACCGAGGACCGCAAGACTTTTGGCCTCAACCTCATCGACCACATCAAGCACAACGTGACTTTAGCCAACCTGGGAGGCGTTTCCAGCCGCGGCGTCATCGACGACATGCGCGAGATGAGCGTCGCCAACGACTATCGCAAGAAAACCAACATCCGCGCCTCCAGCGTCTACCAACTGACCGGCAACCTGTCGGGCGGCAACCAGCAGAAGGTGGTGCTGTCGAAATGGCTGTTCGCCGATCCGGAGGTTTTGATCCTCGACGAGCCGACCCGCGGCATTGACGTCGGCGCCAAGTACGAAATCTATACGATCATCGCGCGCCTCGCCGCCGAGGGCAAAGCGATCATCGTCATCTCGTCGGAAATGCCTGAATTGCTCGGTATCTCCGACCGTATCTATGTGATGAACGAAGGGCGTATCGTCGGCGAAATGGCGGCAAGCGACGCAAGCCAGGAAAAAATCATGCGCGCCATCGTTCGGGGAGAAGGAAAAGCATCATGAGCACAGACAGCGCTCCCGCACCGCAAAGCGGTGTCGCCGAGGACATTAAGCATGGACCGCGCGTCGCCGTCTCGGCGCTGACGACGAACCTGCGCGAATACGGCCTGATCATCGCGCTGATCGTGATCATGCTGTTCTTCCAGTACACGACGTCGGGAACGCTGTTCAAACCGGTGAACCTCAGCAACCTGGTGCAGCAGAACTCGTTCATCATCGTGATGGCGCTCGGCATGCTGCTGGTGATCGTCGCCGGCTATATCGACCTCAGCGTCGGATCCGTCGCCGGCTTCATCGGCGCGCTGGCGGCGATGATGATGGTCATCTGGCCGCTTGGGATATTCAGCAACCCGCTGGTGGTCTCGGTCGTCTGCCTGCTCGTCGGCGCGCTCATAGGCGCGGCGCAAGGCTACTGGATCGCCTATCACCGCATACCGAGCTTCATCGTGACGTTGGCAGGCATGCTGATCTTTCGCGGCATCTGCCAGGCGCTGCTTGGCGGCGGCTCCTCGGTGGGTCCGCTGCCGGACAGCTTCAAGGCGCTGAGCTCCGGCTTCATCCCGGACGTCATCGGCCCGCTGACGCTGATCCCGCCGACGGTGAATGCCGCCGGCAAGACCATCGTCGGCAGCGGCTTGACGCTGCACATGACGACGGTCGTGCTCGGTCTGATCGCGGTTCTGGCCTACGCCTATTTCGGCTTCAGGACGCGGCGCAAGCGCGAGCGTCACGGCTATGAGGCTGAGCCTTTCCCGCTGTTCGTCGTCAAGACGCTGGTGGGCAGCGCGCTGGCGCTGTTCCTGGTCTTCCAGTTCGCGAGCTACAGAGGCTTGCCGGTCGTGCTTCTGGTGATGGGCGTGCTTATCTCGCTGTTCGTCTTCGTCACCAAGCGCATGACCATCGGCCGCCGCATCTATGCGATGGGCGGCAATGCCAAGGCCGCGCAGCTGTCTGGCATCAACACCGAAAGGCTGACCCTGCTCGTCTTCGTCAACATGGGCGTGCTGTCGGCGCTTGGCGGCCTGATCATCGCGGCGCGCCTCGGTCAGGCCGTGCCGGCCGCCGGCCTGGGCAGCGAGCTCGACGTCATCGCGGCCGTCTTCATCGGCGGCGCCTCGGCAATGGGCGGCGTCGGGCAGGTGATCGGCGCCGTGGTCGGCGGCTTCATCATGGGCGTGATGAACAACGGCATGTCGATCATGGGCGTCAATGTCGACTGGCAGCAGGTGGTCAAGGGCCTGGTGCTGCTCGGAGCCGTCATCTTCGACGTCTACAACAAGAACAAGGCCTGAAGGCCACAAACGAATTCAGGAGGCATACGGGTTCTAGATCGCGATGCTGCCGGCAGACCCGTCGGCGCCAAGAAGTCCAGGCAAGGACCAGGCTCGCGAGCGCAATCCGGACGAAGCGTTCAACCGTGGCGCGGAACTCCTTCCACGCCGCGCCGGTCAGGGTTTGCCCGCAGGCAGCCGGACCCGGTCAAGATGAGAGAGGGTTCAACATGCTGATCTCCCAGATCCTCGATGACGCCGAGACGATCCGCGTCGTCGCCCGCAACGGTGGCGGCAAGACCAGGGTCATCAATGGCGCGCGCAGCGTCTATTCGCTCGCGATGGAGGCGGCGCGGACAGGCACAGGGCTCGAAGCGCTGATCGAGCGCAAGGGCTATGGCGAGGCGGTCGATCTCGATGCCGCCTACAAGCGGGGCAGGCTGGTGTCGCCGATCAACCATCCCGATCCCGCGCATCTGCATCTCACCGGCACCGGCCTCACGCATCTGGGCTCCGCGGCGACGCGCGATTCCATGCACAAGAAGCTGAATGACGGTGACGAGGAGCTCACCGATTCCATGAAGATGTTCCGCATGGGTCTCGAAGGCGGCAAGCCCGCCAAGGGCCAGGTCGGCGTGCAGCCGGAATGGTTCTACAAGGGCAACGGCACGATGGCGGTGGCGCCGGGCGCGCCCCTGATGTCGCCGGCCTTTGCGCAGGACGGCGGCGAGGAGCCCGAGATTGCCGGCATCTACGTCATCGGCGACGACGGCGCGCCGTTCCGGGTCGGCTTTACGTTGTCGAACGAGTTCTCCGACCATGTGACGGAGCGGGTGAACTACCTGTTCCTCGCCCATTCCAAGCTGCGCAACGCCTCGTTCGGCCCCGAAATCCTGATCGGCGAGCTGCCCGCCGACATCCGCGGCGCATCGCGCATCTGGCGCGACGGCAAGCTGTTGTGGGAAAAGCCGTTCCTGTCCGGCGAAGCGAACATGTCGCACACCATCGCCAATCTCGAGCATCACCATTTCAAATATTCCGCGTTCCGCCAGCCGGGCGACGTGCATGTGCATATGTTCGGCACCGCGACGTTGTCCTTCGCCGACGGCATCAAGACCGAGGCCGGCGATACGTTCGAGATCGAGGCGCAGGATTTCGGCCTGCCGCTGCGCAACCCGCTGGAGATCGAAAAGCCGGTCAAGGTGGCGGTGAAGGCGTTGTGAGAGCGTGATCTTCCCCCTTGCGGGGGAGCTGGCCGGCAGGCCAGAGGGGCGTGCCGCACGTAGAGCGCCAGCGCACCCTTCGTCATTCTAGGGCGGAGCAAGGAGCGAAGCGACGCGCGCAGACCCTAGAATCCATGCCGTTACCTTAGCCAACGAATGCAACCGTCAAGAATAGCCGCCGATGACTGCGCCATCTAAGATCGCAGCATGACAGGCTACGTCTGCATGACCGCGAGCCAGAAAGGCGGCACGATCTATATCGGTGTCACCAACGACCTTGCTCGTCGGATGCCGGAGCACAAGACCGGCCAAGGCTCCAGCTTCACCAGGCGTCACGGTGTGCAGCGTCCCTCGTCTGGTACGAGGAGAATTTCGACATCAGGCGTCATTGAAGCCCTGGCCACGGCAGTGGAAGATCGAATTGATCGTAAAGACCAATCCGGAATGGTTTGAGCTGTTTCGTAGGGTTGGCTGGTGAGCGTTTTGCACCATGGTGGCTCTCAACCGTCACGGCATGGATTCTAGGGTCTGCGCGCGTCGCTCCGCTCCTTGCTCGGCCCTAGAATGACGAAGGGATAGGACGGCATTCGTTTGCGCCCCCGGTCCTGCCGGACATCTCCCCCACTTGGACCTCACCGCGCGGCGCGAAAATGCTTGGAGAGCTTCAGCCCCTGCGCCTGGTAGTTGGAGCCGAGATCGCTGCCATACAGCGCCTGCGGGCGCTTCAGCATATGCTCGTAGACCAGGCGGCCGACGATCTGGCCATGGTCGAGGATGAACGGCACCTCGTGGCTGCGCACTTCCAGCACCGCGCGGCTGCCGCTGCCGCCGGCGGCGGAGTGGCCGAAGCCCGGATCGAAGAAGCCGGCATAGTGGACGCGAAACTCGCCAACCAGTGGATCGAACGGCGTCATCTCCGCGGCATAGAGCGGCGGCACGTGCACGGCTTCCCGGCTGACCAGGATGTAGAATTCGTCCGGATCGAGCACCAGCTCGCCGGCGCCGCTCTTGTAGATCGGCTCCCAGAAATCGACGACATCCTGCGCGGCGCGCTTGTCGACGTCGACCAGGCCGGTGTGGTGCTTGCCGCGATAGCCGACAAGGCCGTCCTTGTCGCCGTCGAGATCGATGGAGAGCGCGATGCCGCCACCGGAAATGTTGGGCGGCTCGGTGGCGACCAGCATTTCGGCGCGGTGAAGCTCGCGCAGCTCGCTTTCCGAAAGCACGGCGTTGCCGGTGCGGAAGCGTATCTGCGACAGCCGCGAGCCGGCACGCACGACAATCGGGAAGGTGCGCGGGCTGACTTCGAGATAGAGCGGACCATGATAGCCGGTGGCAATCTTGTCGAACTCGTGGCCGCGATCGGTCATGACGCGCGTAAAGATGTCCAGCCGGCCGGTCGAGCTCTTCGGATTGGCCGAGGCGGATACGTTCGTCGGCAGCGCCAGGCTTTCGAGCAGCGGCACGATATAGACGCAGCCCGTTTCCAGCACCGCGCTCTCGGTAAGATTGATCTCGTGCAGCTTCAGCCGCTCCAGCTTGTCGGCGACCAGATGATCCGGTCCAGGCAGGAAGGAGGCGCGCACGCGGAACGCCTTGTCGCCGAGCCTGAGATCGAGGCTGGCCGGCTGGATCTGGTCGGCATCCAACGCGCGCGGCGACCTCAGCGCCTTCGCCTCGAACAGCGCCGCGATGTCCTGATCCGGAAGAATGCCTGTCTGCCGCAAAGGCTGGCTCCGTTGAGGCCGGTCTCTTTGGGGCAGGTTCTTGCCGCAAAACCGCTGGACACTTTTGCGGAACCTGCCTGGTACAAACCTCTTAATGAAGCCGGCAATTGACGCAAGCGCGGCGCGGGTCTAAAGGGTCGTTATCCCGTGGTGATTTGGCCGGTCGGCTTGCAGCCACGTTAAACAAGTCGCTAAAGGACCGTTGGCCGCAAGGCCGTATGGACCGGTTGCGACTTCGCGGCCGGTTTTTTTGTGTCTGGAAGCAGGGCTATGAGCACCAAGAAGCGCAACTGGAAACCTCAGACGGCACTCGTGCATGGCGGGACACTGCGTTCCGGTTTCGGCGAGACGTCCGAGGCGATGTATCTCACCCAGGGCTACGTCTACGAAACGGCGCAAGCCGCGGAAGCCCGCTTCAAGGGCGAGGAGCCGGGCTTCATCTATTCGCGCTACGCCAACCCCACCGTCGACATGTTCGAAAAGCGCATGTGCGCGCTGGAAGGCGCCGAGGATGCGCGCGCCACCGCTTCCGGCATGGCGGCAGTGTCCGCGGCACTTCTGTGCAGCGTCAAGGCCGGCGACCATATCGTTGCCGCGCGGGCGCTGTTCGGTTCCTGCCGCTGGGTGGTCGAAACGCTGGCGCCCCGCTACGGCATCCAGGCGACGCTGGTGGACGGCACCGAAATCGCCAATTGGGAAAAGGCGATAAGGCCGAACACCAAGCTGTTCTTCCTGGAAAGCCCGACCAATCCGACGCTGGAAGTGGTCGACATCGCCGCGGTTGCCGCCTTGGCCAACTCCATCGGCGCGCGCGTGATCGTCGACAACGTCTTTGCCACGCCGCTGCAGCAGAAGCCCTTGCTGCTCGGCGCGCATATCGTCGTCTATTCGGCGACCAAGCATATAGACGGCCAGGGCCGCTGCCTCGGCGGCGTCATCCTGTCGGACAAGAAATGGATCGACGAGAACCTGCACGACTATTTCCGCCACACCGGCCCGAGCCTGTCGCCCTTCAATGCATGGACGCTGTTGAAGGGCCTGGAAACGCTGCCGCTGCGGGTACGCCAGCAGACCGAGAGCGCCGGCAAGATCGCGGATTTCCTGGCTGGACGGCCGGAGATCGCCCGCCTCATCTATCCGGGCCGGGCCGATCACCCGCAGGCCGATGTCGTCAAGAAGCAGATGTCGGGCGGCTCGACGCTGATCTGCCTCGACGTCAAGGGCGGCAAGCGGGCGGCCTTCGCCTTCCAGAACGCGCTCGATATCGTTTTGATCTCCAACAATCTCGGCGACGCCAAGAGCCTGATCACCCATCCGGCCACGACAACGCACAAGAACCTGAGCGACGAGGCGCGTGCCGAGCTTGGCATCGGACCCGGCACGCTAAGGCTTTCGGTAGGGCTGGAGGACGTCGACGACCTGCTGACCGACGTCGAACAGGCGCTGAAGGCGGCCGGATAAGACCTGCCGCGGCGCCCCGCGGAACAAGACTCAGAGCTCTATCTCTTTGATTTGACGCAATTCCGGACGGAAAACCGTTTCTCACTTTCCCGGAATGGCCCTAGGCGGGCTCTTCCAGTTCGGTCATCGCCTTGGTGCGAATGGTCATGGCGTTGCCCCGCCACTCGACGGCGCCGCCGAACCAGGCGCGCGCCCAGATGGCCGGTAGCATCGCATCGCGCACGATCATCGCGGTGACGCTGCGCAGCGACAGATACCAGCCCTTGGCCGAAGCCAGCAGGCATTCCGGCAGGTAGGCGATCGCCAGCACGCACAACGCCGTAGTGGGCAGGCTGACGCCGGCGCCTGCCGCCGCGAGCAGCGCCAGAAGCAGCGGCATCGCGGCACCGGTCAGGATCTCGGGCGCGAAGAACTGCGGGAACGTCACCCGGCGCAGCCGCGCCCAGCGCGTCTGGCGTGCCCAGATCTCGGCAGGCGTGCGCTGGCCGAGCGGCTGCTCGAAGGGCGAGGCAACGAGATTGACGCGCAGGCCCAGACTGTTGACCAGCTTGGTGGCGGCCGCGTCCTCGGCGATCTCGGCGGCCAAAGCTTGAATGCCGCCATTGGCGTCCAGCATCGGCTTGTTCCACAGCATGCTCTTGCCCTGGGCAAAGCCGAGACCAAGCGCCTCGCCGGCATACTGCCAGCGCGCCTGCAGCGTATTGAGGAAAGCGCATTCGACTTCGGCCCAGAAACCGTCCGGCCGCGAGCCGATCGGCGTCGAGCAGACAAGGCCGGTGCCCGGACGCCACGCCGCCATCAGGTGTTGGACATAATCCCGCGGCATCGATACGTTGGAATCGGCAAGGATGGCCCAATCGTGCCGCGCCGCCTGCCAGCCCTTGACGCAGTTGTTGAGTTTGGGATTGGCGCTGATGCGATCGTCGCCGACGAGCAGCCGCGCCGGAACCTTCGGGTAGCGCGCGATCGCGGCGTTGATCAGCTTGACCACCGGATCTTCCGCGTGCGCGACGCAGAAGATCAGCTCATAGCGCGGCCAGTCGAGCGAAAAAGCGCGCTGCAAGGTCTCTTCCGTGAATGGCTCGACGCCGCGCGAAGGCACGATGATGGAGACCGGCGGCTGCGCGCCGGCAGGCGGGGCAACGACACGCCGCCGTTTCAGCCGTGACGAGGCGAACAGGATGCTGGCGAGGTTGGAAAGGAGAAGGGCTGACGAAGCCAGGCCGGCTGCGATAGTCAGTTCCATCGAGATCTGGTCACTCCCGAAAGGCAGCACGCGGCCGTTTCATCAGTCGACAGAGCGCCCGAGTCGCCCGGCACGGTTTGTGCACACCAACATTGTCGTGTGTCACTTAAATGACATTGTTTTTCGCCACCTGCGCTTAAAAGGCTGGCCGGCGCTTCGTATCTAATTGAGAAGCGCCACCAATGTTCCGCGGCGACAACCGGAGTGGCCCATGTATCGCGCCGTGACGCGCAACATCGAAGTGCTGGTGAGGCCCTTCTATCTGGAGGACCGCTCCGATCCGTCCGAGAATCGCTATGTCTGGGGCTATCAGGTGACGATCGACAACCGCTCCGACGACTTCGTGCAGCTCTTGTCGCGCTACTGGCACATCACCGACGGCCAGGGCCGGGTCGAGGAGGTGCGCGGCGCCGGCGTCGTCGGCGACCAGCCGGAACTCAACCCCGGCGACTCGTATCAATATACCTCAGGCTGCCCGCTCTCGACGCCGTCGGGCATCATGGTCGGCCATTACACGATGCGCAACGGCCGCGGCGAAACGTTCGATATCGCTATCCCCGCCTTCTCGCTCGACATGCCGGGGACAAGGCGGACGGTGAATTAGTGGCCGCCAACCCCGGCACTTTGGTACGGGCACATCGACCATTGATCAAGGGGCTGGCCATGAGCCGGACGGTGGCTTGAAGCGCGACATCGAGACAGGGTTATTTCTGGGCCGGATACCGTTCGCGAGAATTGGACGGGGACCGGAGACTCTTCTCATCATCAACGGCGGCCAGGGGTTCGTGATGAAACCCCTGCCATCCATGCTGGAAAAGGACGCCGGACGGTTCATTCGGATCCTTCCGCGCGACATGAGCTTTGTGCTGATCGGCTACGATCCCGATCCAAAAGCCGATCTTTCGCTCGAGGGCATGGCTGAAGACATCGCGGACATCATCGACGGCAACTTCAAGAAGCCAGCGTGGTTGATGGGTGTTTCCTATGGCGGCGTTGTCGCGACGCAGGTGGCCGCACGGTATCCGGACCATGTGGGCAAGCTGATCCTGTTGGCCAGCGCATACGGCTTTTCGGCTGATGGAAAAAAGCGGCTACAGCGACAAATTCAATTCGCAAAAGCCGGAGAATTTCACGCGTTGTTGGGGGAATTCACGACGGTATTTCGGCGGCCATGGCTGAACCTGCTCTTGCGTTTTCGCCTGTGGTTCGAAGGGCGCAGGTTGATTGAACGGATGGCGGCGACGGGTTCGATTGTCCGCTATCTCGAAGCAGTAGTCGACAACGATGCGGCAAAAGAAGACCTCCGCAATATATCGGCGAGGAGTTTGATTATAGGCGGTGAAAGGGACCAGTTCTTCGGCAGCGGGATGATGGAAGCCACCGCGAGCTCAATCAGGGAAGCGAAGCTCATGGTGCTCGATAAGGAAACCCATATGGTTCCGGTCGAACGAGCCTCCGATATCCGCAAGTACCTTCAGGAATTCATCTGACACCGGGAGCGTGCGGCGCAGTAGGCCAGTCAAAAGAAGATCGGGACCGCCAAGGCAAGCCAAAAGACCCCTCTCCCCGGCCGGGGAGAGGACAGGTTGTGAAGCGGCTCTGCAGGAAAGCGACCCTATTGAGCCGAGCCGAACTCCGCCGGATCGAAGTCATACTGCGTCGAGCAGAACTCGCAGGCCACATGGATGCCGCCATCCTCGGTCGAGTCCTTGATCTCCTGCGCCGAAAAGCCTTCGAGGATGCCGCGGATCTTGTCGCGCGAGCAGGAGCATTGGTCGGCGACCGGCACGCTGCGGAAAACGCGTACGCCATGCTCGTGGAACAGCCGGTAAAGCAGCCGCTCGGCACCCACCGTCGGATCAATCAGTTCCGTCGGCTCGATCGTGCCGAGCAGCGCCAGCAATTCCCGCCAGGAATTGTCGGCCGGGTGATCCGTCACCTCGCGCGGATCGCCGTCGCCGCCCGAAATGTCCGGCACGCGCATGCGTTCGGGCGCCTGCGGCAGGAACTGCGCCAGGATGCCACCGGCGCGCCACTGCTCGCGCGCGCCTGCAGGACCCGGTGTGACCAGCTTGGCGACCGACATCCTGATATCGGTCGGGATCTGTTCCGACTGGCGGAAATAGGTGCGCGCGGCATCCTCGAGCGAGGTGCCGTCGAGCTGGACGATGCCCTGATAGCGCTGGGTATGCGCGCCCTGGTCGATGGTGAGAGCCAGCACGCCGTCGCCAAGCAGCGCCTGCTGCGAGGTCTCGCCGGCGGCGACCAGCGCCTGCAGCCGGTCGGCATCGAAGCGCGCATAGGCGCGCAGCGCATGCGGCGTGGCGAAATCGGCCACTAGCATGTCGACCGGGCCGTCGGTGCGGGTCTGCAGGATGAATTTGCCTTCGAACTTCAGCGAGGTGCCGAGCAGGACGGTGAGCACGCAGGCTTCCGCAAGAAGGCGCGCGACGGGCTCGGGATAGTCGTGGCGGCTCAAAATAGCGTCGAGCATCGGCCCGAGCTGCACCGTACGGCCGCGCACGTCGAGCGGCGCGACCTCGTAAGGCACGACATGATCGTCGCCGGCAAATCCGAATTCACCGAGTTGGGGTTTATGTTCAGCCAAGGTATGGGTTTCCAGCATGACAATACTCCGGGGCGCAGCCATGCCGCCCGATGAGCCGCATGCGTCGAAGCGCGTTCAATTTACGTGATGGCCCGCACATAGGCATCACATATCGTCGGATCAAGTCGACATATCCCCGTGGCAGTTGCGTCGGATCAAGCGCCCAGGCACCAGGCCAGCACGGCCTTCTGGGCGTGCAGCCGGTTCTCGGCCTCGTCGAAGACCACCGAATGCGGCCCGTCGATCACCTCGTCGGTGACCTCCTCGCCGCGGTGCGCCGGCAGGCAATGCATGAAGAGCGCGTCCGACTTCGCCTTGGCCATCAGCGCCGCATTGACCTGATAGGGCAGGAAGACGTTGTGGCCGCGGGCCCGGTGTTCCTGGCCCATCGACACCCAACTGTCGGTGACGACGCAATCCGCCTGGTCGACGGCTTCTTCGGCGGACCTGGAAAACCGGATCTTGCCGCCATTGGCTTTCGACCAGTCGACATATTTCTCGAAAGGCTCGCTGCCTTCCGGCACCGCGACATTGAGGTTGAAGCGGAACCGCGCCGAGGCTTCGAGCAGCGAATGCAGAACGTTGTTGCCGTCGCCGGTCCAGGCGAAGGTCTTGCCGGCCACCGGACCGCGATGTTCCTCATAGGTCATGATGTCGGCCATGAGCTGGCAGGGGTGCGTGTCGTCGGTCAGCCCGTTGATGACCGGAACGGTGGCGTTCTCGGTCAGCTCGATCAGGCGGTCATGCGAGGTGGTGCGGATCATGATGGCGTCGACGTAACGCGACAGCACCTTGGCCGTGTCGGCGATGGTCTCCGAGCGGCCGAGCTGCATCTCGGTGCCGGTCAGCATGATGGTCTCGCCGCCGAGCTGGCGCATGCCGACGTCGAAGGATACACGCGTACGCGTCGACGGCTTGTCGAAGATCATCGCCAGCACCTTGCCATCGAGCGGCTTTGAACGCTCACCGGCCTTGAGCCTGGTCTTTCGCGCCACCGCGTCGTCCAGCATGACACGCAGGTCGCCAGCGGAAACGGCGGATAGATCGGTGAAGTGGCGAACACTCATCGGCGGGTTCCAGAAATTATTTCGCGGCTTCGGCCGCAATCGCGTCGGTCAGGCCCTTGGCACCGCCACGAATGCGCCGCAGCGCCTCGCCGATCTCCTCGTCGGTGACGGTGAGCGGCGGCAGCAGACGGATGACGTTGTCGCCCGCCGGCACGGCAAGCAGGTGCTGGTCGCGCAGCGCCATGTTCACCTTGGTGTTGGGCATGGCGCATTTTAGCCCGAGCATGAGCCCGGTTCCGCGGATGTCCTCTATGACGTCGGGAAACTCGTCCGCGACCGCCGCAAGACCCTGTTTCAGAAGCAGTGCCTTGCGCTGCACGTCCTCTAGGAAGCCATCTGCCAGCACCACGTCGAGCACGGCATTGCCGACGGCCATCGCCAGCGGATTGCCGCCGAAAGTGGTGCCGTGCACGCCGGCGGTCATGCCGGTCGCCGCCTCGTCGGTGGCCAGGCAGGCGCCCATCGGAAAACCGCCACCGATGCCCTTGGCGATCGCCATCAGGTCCGGCGTGACGCCGGTCCATTCATGCGCGAACAGCTTGCCGGTGCGGCCGATGCCGCACTGGACCTCGTCGAAGATCAGAAGCAGGCCGTGCTGGTCGCAGAGCTGGCGAAGGCGCTTCAGCGACTGCGTCGGCACCGGACGGATGCCGCCCTCGCCTTGCACCGGCTCGATCAGGATCGCCGCGGTCTCCGGCGTGATCGCCTTTTCGGCGGCGTCAATGTCGTCGAATGCCACCTGGTCGAAGCCTTCGACCTTCGGACCGAAGCCTTCGAGATATTTGTACTGGCCGCCGGCGGCGATCGTCGCCAGCGTACGGCCGTGGAAGGCGCCCTCGAAGGTGATGATGCGGAAACGCTCGGGATGGCCCTTGACGAAGTGATAGCGCCTGGCCGTCTTGATGGCGCATTCCAGCGCCTCGGCACCCGAATTGGTGAAGAACACCTTGTCGGCAAAGGTGGCGTCGGCCAGCCGCTCGCCGAGCCGGCGCTGTTCCGGGATCTCATACAGGTTCGAGACGTGCCAGAGCTTGGCGGCCTGCTCGGTGAGCGCGGCGACCAGATGCGGATGACCGTGGCCCAGCGAATTCACTGCGATGCCACCGGCGAAGTCGAGATATCGCTCACCCTTGTCGGTGACCAGCCAGGTCCCCTCCCCACGGTCGAAAGCCAGGGGTGCTCGAGCAAAGGTCTCGTAAAGCGCCGAACCGCTCATTATATGCGTCTCCGGAACCGGAAATCAAAAAAGCCGCCAATGCGGCGGCCTTTGCGGCTTATCATGTTTTTCGGCCATGAAGTCAACGAAAACGTCACGCAGAAGCGCGTGGCAAGCCCCCGACGCCACGCCGGCTCATGAGTAGACCGGCAAGTTGGGGAAAACCGAAAAAACCGAATCGTGTTGCCCTGGGGACTCTTGTCACCGAGTCAGCGCATAAGGTATTTGTAGTCGAGAAATAACTAGATTTCGTGCGGCGGACCTAAATCACCCGGTATATGTGGTGTTGTTTGCCCGGCGGGAGCCGGGTCGGGAACGGATTCTGACTACCGCACGCCTCAGCAGGAGCGCGCCCCATGAATTGGACTGACGAGCGGGTAGAACTTCTCAGGAAATTGTGGTCGGAGGGCCTGAGCGCCAGCCAGATTGCCGCACAGCTTGGCGGAGTGAGCCGCAACGCCGTCATCGGCAAGGTGCATCGCCTGAAGCTGTCGGGCCGCGGCCGCGCGACGGCCGCCCCGGCGCGACAGAAGAAGGTGACGCAAGGCGCCTCGATGCAGAAATCGGTGGCCCGTGCCGCAAGCACGGCGCGCCACGTCACGACTTCCATCGGCGCCACCGCGCTGCAGGTGCAGTTCGACGCGGAACCGGTGGCGCGTCATTACATTCGCCCGGTCGAGAACGTGGTCGTGCCGATCTCGCGCAATCTGCAGCTCGTCGAGCTGACCGAACGCACCTGCAAATGGCCGAACGGCGATCCGCTGTCGGAAGATTTCAGCTTCTGCGGCAACGATGCGGCCGAAACGGGACCATATTGCAAATATCATTCCCGCGTCGCGTTCCAGCCGGCGGGGGAGCGGCGGCGGGCGAGATAGGGATTAGGCAGCAGGGATTAGTGACTTCTCTGCCTACTGCCGCCTGCCCAACTTCACAGCCATCCATTCTTCTTGAACCGCCAGTACAGCAACGAGCAGATCAGCGCGATCGCCAACAGGACGGCCGGATAGCCATACTCCATCTTCAGTTCCGGCATGTCGGAGAAGTTCATGCCGTAGATGCCGGCGAAGGCCGTAGGCACCGCCAGAATGGCAGCCCATGAGGCAAGCTTCTTGGAGATCGCCGTTTCCTGGCTCTGGCCGACGAGAAGGCTGGCTTCGAAAGCAAAGGCCAGAACCTCGCGCAGGGAATCGATCTTCTCCTGCACGGTGCGGATGTGGTCGGTCACGTCGCGAAACAGCGGATGCATGGCGCCATGGATCTGCGGCAGTTCGGCGCTGGTCAGCCGGCGGCAGACCTCGACCAGCGGCAGCGCCGCATTGCGCAGCCGCAGCAGATCGCGACGCAGCATGTAGAGCCGCTCGATGTCGGAACCGGTCATCGGCTTCAACAGCACCTTGTCCTCGATCGTCTCGACCTCGTCCTCGATCTGCTCCAGCACCGGCATGTAGTTGTCGACGATGAAATCGAGGATGGCGTAGAGGACGAAATCCTCGCCTTTGGCCAGCGAATGCGGGCAGCTTTCCCAATGCTGGCGCACGGCGGCGTAGGAGGTCGACGGACCGTGCCGGACGCTGACGATGTAGCCGGTGCCGACGAACAGATGCGTCTCGCCGAAAGTGACGCGGCCGTCGATCAATTGCGCTGTGCGGGCGACGATGAAAAGGGCATCGCCATATTGCTCGATCTTCGGGCGTGCATGCGGGTGCTCCGCATCCTCGATCGCCAGGTCATGCAGGTGGAACTGCGCCTGCACTCTGAGCAGGAGGTTGCGGTCGGGCTCGAGCAGGCCGATCCAGACGACATGGCCAGGCTTTGCCGCCCATTCGCCGGCCTGTTCTATCGGGATGTCGGCGACCCGCTTGCCGCCGGTATAGACGCTTGAGGCGATAATGCCCGATGCCGGCTGCGAAGCCGGAGCCAGGTTCCGAACTTGTTCCATCGCGACCTCCCGCGACAGCGCGCTTACGCTGCGGCGGAGGAGCTTAGCCTAAATTGGAAAACGGTTCGAGAGGCCGCAATTCACTTAGAACCGAATGATTTCAGGTCGGTCGACCTGAAATCTGAATCCTGCTCTAAATCCAAGAGATGAGCATGATGCCGTCCGAAAACCGCACTCTTCGGCATCATGTTCTAGCCGGTACCGTCGCGGGGATCACCACCTTGTCGGTCTTGTCACCCTTCGGCCGGTCGGCGGGCATCTGCTCGCCGGTGACGATATAGTAGATGGTCTCGGCGATGTTGGTCGCATGGTCGCCGATGCGCTCGATATTCTTGGCGCAGAACAGAAGATGCGTGCAGGGCGTGATGTTGCGCGGATCTTCCATCATGTAGGTCAAAAGCTCGCGGAACAGCGAGGTGTACATGGCGTCGATCTGGTCGTCCCGGTCGCGCACGAGGCCGATCCTCTCGACCGAGCGCGAGGCGTAGACGTCGAGCACTTCCTTGAGCTGCGTCAGCGCCAGGTTGGCAAGCGCCTCCAGACCGCGGAAAAGGCTGTTCGGCTGGCGGCCGTCGACCGCGGCGACGCGCTTGGCGACGTTCTTGCCGAGGTCGCCGACACGCTCGATGTCGGCCGAGATGCGGATGGCGCCGACGATCTCGCGAAGGTCCGTCGCCATCGGCTGACGCTTGGCGATGATGACGATAGCCTTGTCGTCGATCTCGCGCTGCCCCTCGTCGAGGACGATATCGTCCTGAATGACCTTCTGGGCCAGGCCATGGTCGGCGTTCACCAGGGCCGCGACCGCCTGCTCGACCATGCGTTCGGCATGGCCGCCCATCGCGGCGATGCGCTTCGACAGGAATTTCAGTTCTTCGTCATAGGCAGTAACGATATGGACCGACTGCATGGACATGCCTTCCCGGTTTGTGCCGGCTGGTGCGTTCCCCTCAATCTGTCGCTGTACGCGAACCGCATGACAGAAAGAAGAAAATCCCGGTTAGCAACCGGTACGCGATCAGCGAGCCGGCAAATGAACCGTGAACGCCGCGCCCTTGCCGACTTCCGACTTGATGGACAGTCTTGCGTTATGACGAGTCAATATATGCTTGACGATCGAAAGGCCAAGCCCGGTACCTTTCTGGGTGCGGCTGTTTTCGACGTCGACGCGGTAGAAGCGCTCGGTGATGCGTGGGATGTGCTCTTCGGCAATGCCGGGCCCGTAGTCCCTGATCGTGACGTCGAAGCCCGGCTGCTGACCGTCCTCGGCGCCGGCAATCGATACGGTGACGCGCCCGCCTAACTGGCCATATTTGCAGGCGTTCTCCAGGAGGTTCTCGAAAACCTGGAACAATTCGTCGCGATCGCCGGGAATGACAAGCGGTCCAGTTGCGAACTCCCGCTCGATGACGACGCCGTTTTCGCTGGCCAGCGGCCCGAGCGAATCGATGACGCTATCGATCGTCTGGCGAAGATCGACCTCCGTGCCCGGCTTCAGATAGGGTTTCATCTCCAGCCGCGACAGCGAGAGCAGATCGTCGATCAGGCGGGCCATGCGGCCGGTCTGGTTCTGCATGATCTGCAGAAACTGGTCGCGTGCGGCCGGGTCGTTGCGGGCCGGCCCGCGCAACGTCTCGATGAAGCCGGCGATCGAAGCGAGCGGGGTGCGCAGCTCGTGGCTGGCATTGGCAATGAAGTCGGCCCGCATGCGATCGATGCGTCGTGTCTCGCTCTGATCCTTGAACACCAGAACATAGAGGCTGGTGGCATGGCCGACCGTGGACGCGCTGACCCGGTATGTCCGTTCCACCGGCAGCCTTTCGGTGTAGTCGACCGCATCGGCGGCGACCTGTCCGGACAGAATGCTGTCCAGCAGCGCCTGCATTTCCGGCGCGCGAAACTTCAATGCCAGCGACATGCCCGGCGCCAACCCGCCGAAGGCGGCGAAAGCAGCGGCGTTGGCGTGAACGATGGTGGCGGAATGGTCGAAGATGATCAGCGGGTCGGCGACCGCGGCCGCCAGATATTCGCCGGAGAGCCGCTGCAGCCCGCTGGCTTCGATCGCGGCCGCAGCATCGGCCGACTGGCGCTCGGCATCGGCGGGCAGCATGGCTGCGACCGCCAACGCAACCAAGCCCAGCAGCGGCACATAGACTGAGGCGCCCGCGAAATAATAGGCGGCAAAGATGGCGACAACGCCGGCGGAAAGCAGCCGGCGGTTGCGCCAGAGCCGCGCCGCCAATGCTTGCCCTTTGCCGTTTTGCTCCGCGCCCGTCTCTGCCATAGGCCCGCGCCACCCCGCATCCCGTCGACCGGTCAGCGGTTCGCTGGACTGGCCCGGCGCATGGGCCCTGAAAATCGGGATCGATTTCCGCGAAGGTTCATGCGCAAAATCAAAATGCTACAGCGTCCTTGCGTCCGGATGGGCGCTGCGCTGCAACGGCTCATAGCATGAGTCCGCAAACTGAAAAGGTTCGTCTGGATGAAAAATGCCAAGGAAACGGCTGAAGCGGTGCCGGCCACGGGACCGATCAAGATCAAGATCGGCGGCAAGGAGCGCGAGTTCGACATCGACAATCCGGTGCTTCCGGACTGGATCGAGGACAATAAGCTCACCACCGGCGGCTATCCTTACGACAAGAAGATGAAGGGCGAGGAGTACGAAAAGGAGCTCGAGCGTCTGCAGATCGAGCTGGTCAAGGCGCAGGCCTGGCTGCAGGCGACCGGCAGGCGGGTGATGGCGCTGTTCGAGGGGCGCGACGCGGCCGGCAAGGGCGGCACGATCTTCGTGCTGCGGCAATATATGAACCCGCGCACGGCACGCAACGTAGCTTTGCCCAAGCCGACGCCGACCGAAGCCGGGCAATGGTATTACCAGCGTTACGTCGACCATTTCCCGACGTCGGGCGAATTCGTCACCTTCGACCGCTCCTGGTACAACCGCGCCGGTGTCGAGCCCGTGATGGGGTTCTGCACGCCGGAGCAGCACGAGAAATTCCTCGACGAGACGCCGCACTTCGAGCGGATGATCTCCAACGAGGGCATCCATTTCTTCAAATTCTGGCTGAACATCGGCCGCGAGACGCAGCTCGAACGGTTCCATGACCGCCGCTGGTCGCCGCTGAAGAACTGGAAGTTTTCGCCGATCGACATCGCCGGCGTCAGCAAATGGGACGACTACACCAAGGCACGCGACCAGATGATGGAGCGCACGCATAAGGAGTTCGCGCCCTGGATCGTCGTGCGCGCCAACGACAAGCGCCGCGGCCGGCTTGCGGTGATCCAGCACATCCTTCTGTCGCTGCCCTATGACGGCCGCAACCTCGATGCCGTCGGCAAGCCCGACAGGAAGATCATCGGCGAAGGGCCGGAATTCCTGAAGGATTAGAGCAGTGGGATTACAGCGCCGCGCGCCTTTTGGCTACGCGGCGCTGAGGTTTCATGCCGGCCGATCAAGCGGCCAGGCGAGCGATCCGCTGCAGCCGCTTCAGCGTGGTGTCGTCCTGAAGCGCCTGCTGGAACAGCGTGATCTCATGGTCGATACGGTCGCACAGGACGTCCGTGTCGCCCTTGAGGAGGCTGCGCGTCTGCAGCAATGCCGCCACCGGCTTCTTGGCGAGCTGTTTTGCTCTCGCCAGCGTCGTTTCCTCGGCGCTGCCTTGCGTCACGATCTCGCCGACCAGGCCGAGCGCCTTGGCGTCTTCGGCGCCGAGCGTGTCGCCCAGGCAGAAGAAGCGGAAGGCACCGGCATAGCCGAGCTTCTGGGGCGCCAGGATGCTGGTCGCCGCGTCCGGCACGAGGCCGAAATCGACGAACGGCACCCTGAAGGTGCTGCCCCTGGAGGCGATCACCATGTCGCAATGGAACAGGATGGTGCAGCCGACGCCGACGGCATCGCCGTCGACGCAGGCGAGCACCGGCTTGGGGAAGGTCGCCAACATGCGGAACATGTCGGTGACGGCGGCGATCAGCTGCTGGTGCTTGGTGGCGTCGAGGAACTCGGAGAAGTCGCCGCCAAGACAGAAGCAGCCTGCGAGGCCGCGCAGCATGACGACGCGGACCTCATCATTGACGGCCGCCTCGTGCAGGGTCCCGGCAAGGCTCGCATAGGCGTGCCGGTCGAGCACCGGCCGGCCGTCATGCGAGGACACGGTGACGACCAGCGTGTGGCCGCGCAGTTCCGGTTCGGGATGGAAGCTCATGACCGCCTCCATCACGAGGCCTGCCTGAGGCCGAGCTGACCGGGGTAGCCCCGGTTCAGCACCGGCAGGTAGTGGTTGCGGCGCGCCCGCACGACGTCGAGCGTATGCTCGGTGAAGGTGAGCAGCGTCGCCACGACCTGCTGGTTGCCGTAGGTGCGCTGGTAGCCGAGCGGCGTTGCCAGGAAGTGCAGCTGCAGCGCTCGCAGCACCCACATCGGCTCGAACTCGATGATGACCTGGTTGACGGAGCGCTTGAGGCCCCATTCGACGAAGCCGGCGATCAGTTCGGTGCCGACCGTGGAGACGCCGCGCTTGCCGTCGCGAAAGCCGGGAGCCACCGCGTAGCGGGTAAGCTCCCAGACATTCGGGCCCGAGGGCGACGGCCCCTCGCAGAGATCGGACAGCACGTCGGTCAAAAGATGCGGCCGAGTGGTCGGCAGCATGCGCTGGTAACCAGCCAGTTCACCGTTGCGGATGACAAGGTGGTGTTCGGCTTCGTCATGATCGAACTGGTCGATCTCGAGCTGGTCCGGGCGATCGAGATCGGTCCATCCCATCTCCTCGACGAAGATCTTGTAGCGCAGGCGATGGACCGCCTCCCAGAGGTCGGGACGTTCCATCAATTCCTGGGTGGTGAGGGCAAATAGCATCAGCCGTCTCCTTGGCTTAAGAGGAAGATACGGCCGGGCTGTCCTTAAAATATTACGCGATCGCGCAGGCAAGAATTTCTAGGCCGGCACGGCCGACCTAGCTAATATAGCCGCGCCTAATCGCCTCCGCGACGGCTTGCACCCGGTTGGCGGCACCGAGTTTGCTTTTGGCGTTAAGAAGGTGTTTCTCGGATGTATGTTCCGAAATGCCGAGAATCTGCGAAATCTCCCATTCGGACTTGCCGACGGCTGCCCATTGCAGGCATTCCCGCTCACGCGCCGTCAACTCTATGTGATCGATGACGGCGTCGGCCTTGGTGTGCAGCTGCATGGCACGACCGATCGCGTAAGTCGACGCCAGCGAGACCATGCCGAATTCCGCATCCGACAACTCCACGGACTCGCCGCCCAGCGAGACCATGACGATCTGGCCGTCGAGCGTGACCAGCGGAAATGCCAGGCCGTCGCGCAGATTGAACTCGCGCGCGTCGCCCATGACCTCGTCGCTGCTCTTGTCGATGACGGCGTTCTTGGAAGCATCCCGCCATTGGAACGGCGCCTGAAGCTGCTTCATGTGGCTGACGACCGGGTCGTGGTCGACATAGTTGCGCGCCACATAGCGCTCCAGCCAGTCACCGGGCCAATCGCAAAGCATCACGTGCTGTTTCTGCCGGCCGCGTGGCGTGCCGGGCTGCGGCACAGTTCCCGCCATCAGGGCCGTCAACCCGAAGTTCGAGGTGACGCCAAGCAGCCGTTCGCAAACCGCGGCCGCGGTGCCGGCATGCTGCAACTGGTCTATGTATTCCAGAGTTCTGTCGAACAGGCCCATCGCAACATCTACCCCATGTTGCTTCTGCTTTTTCGTTACCGACGTAGATGCCCGAACCGCCCTTCGCCATCAACCCCCGGATCGCAATCTTCTTCGCAAAAGCCGGCAGCCCTCCCCCTTTCCGGTATGCGAGGTCACTTGCAAAAGCACTAAACCATACGCCTAATTTGGCCGCTTGAAATCAAAAACCGTTGTGCCGGCGGCATTTTCATACGAAAAGCCTCCGAACAGGACGGGGCGGAGCCTTAGCGTGACATTGCGGTGGATATTTCTGACCCTGATGTCCTTGCTGGCCAGCGTGTGGTCGATTGCCGGGGCGACTCAGGCGGCAGAGCCGCAAGTGCCGGTGCTCTGGGATGCCAAGGAGCGGCTGCCGAAGCCCGATCTCTCCGCGCTGCCGCGACTCAGGTTCCTCACCACCACGGATTTCCCGCCCTTCAACTTTCTCGACGGCTCGGGCCGCCTGTCGGGTTTCCACATCGATCTGGCGCGGGCGATCTGCGCGGAACTGGACATCGCCGAGAAATGCCAGGTCCAGGCGTTGCCATGGAACGAACTGGAGGCCGCTCTCCAGAAAGGCGAAGGCGAAGCCATCATTGCCGGCATCGCGGCGACACAGGAGAGCCGCGAGAAATACGCCTTCTCGCGCTCCTACATGCAATTCCCGGCCCGCTTCATCATGCCGAAGGCGAAGGCCTTCGCCGATCCTATTCTCGACAAGCTGCGCAGCAAGCGGGTTGGCGTGGTGGCCGGATCGGCGCATGAGAAGATGCTGCGCGACTACTTCAACACCGTTCAGGTCGTGACTTTCGACAAGCCCGAGGACCTCTATGCCGACCTCAAGGCCGGCAGGATCGACGCGGCCTTCGGCGACGGCATGCGCTTTGCCTTCTGGCTGGGCGGCTCGGATGCCGCCGGCTGCTGCCGCTTTGCCGGCGGTCCATATCTCGCGCCCGAATATCTGGGATCAGGCATGGCGATCGCCACCCGCAAGAGCGACGCGGCACTTGCCGCCGCCTTCGACTACGCGCTGCAGGAAATCTCGATCAAGGGAACCTTCGCGGAGTTCTATCTGCGCTATTTTCCGGTGAGCTTCTTTTAGAGCGTTTCACCGTTTCACGGAAACGGCGACACGCTCTATCTCTTTGTTTCGACGCAATTCCTGACGGGAAACCGTGTCACACTTTTCCTGGAATTGCTCTAGGTCAGCGTGCGCAGCCGCGCCTTGGCCGCGCGGGCGATCGCCGCGACCGTCAGCGTATCGAGATCGAGCTTGAGGCGAATGAGCTGCAGCACCCTGACCTCCTCCATGCGCATTTCGAGATCGACGGCGGCGACCTCGAAGGCGGCGGCGTAGGCGGTATCGCGCAGTCGCTCCGGCAGCGCTCCGGCGACGCGCGCCAACACGCCTTCCAGCCCGTCCTTCTCATGCAGCGCCTTCTGGCAGGCTTGCGCCACCGCAACCAGCCTGTCCTGGTTGAAATCGACGAATACCGGCCAGGTACGGACGACGTCGCCGATCCGCGCCAACTCGACATCGGTCATGTCACGGTCGGAAGCCGAGGTGATGACCATCAGGTGGATCAGGGCTTCGTGCGGGGTCAATGAAGGCATTCAAAACTCTTGGAAGCGTGCATGCCGGTTCCCCCAAGCCGCGAGGCACTTTGGGGCAACATGCACAGGATAATCGCGCTCCAACGTAGCGACGCCATTGTGACGCCGCAAGGAAACCGCCCGCAAATCGTTGACGCTCCGGCCTGTCGCGCCTAGAGACCGGTCGACGAATTTTATCCGCCGCGCAAGACGGCCATGACTGGAACTTTGACATGACGGGATCAAACATCATCGATCTCAATCCCGAGATGCTTGCCGCGGCGGCGGAAAGCAAAGCCTGGCCGTTCGAGGAAGCCAAGAAGATCATCGCGCGGTACAAGGGCAAGGACTATCCCGAGACCGTCCTGTTCGAGACCGGCTACGGGCCGTCCGGCCTGCCGCATATCGGCACCTTTGGCGAGGTGGCGCGCACGACCATGGTGCGCCACGCCTTCCGGGTGCTGACGCAAGACAAAGTCAAGACCAAGCTGCTCTGCTTCTCCGACGACATGGACGGCATGCGCAAGATTCCGGACAACGTGCCGGACCGCGCGGTGCTGGAGCCCTATCTGCACATGCCGCTTACCGCCGTGCCGAACCCGTATGGCGGCGACTACAAAAGCTTCGGCGATCACAACAACGCGATGCTGTGCCGCTTCCTCGACACGTTCGGTTTCGACTACGAGTTCGCCAGCGCGACGGAGTATTATAAGTCAGGCCGCTTCGACGAGGTGCTGCTGCGTGCCGCCGAGCGCTATGACGAGATCATGGCGGTGATGCTGCCGACGCTTGGGCCGGAGCGCCAGGCGACTTACAGCCCATTTCTGCCGATCTCGCCGAAGAGCGGCCGCGTGCTCTACGTGCCGATGAAGCATGTCGACGCCAAGGCCGGCACCATCACCTTTGACGACGAAGGCATCGAGACCACGCTGCCGGTCACCGGCGGCCATGTAAAGCTGCAGTGGAAGCCGGACTTCGGCATGCGCTGGGCGGCGCTCGGGGTGGATTTCGAAATGTTCGGCAAGGACCACCAGACCAATGCCGTGATCTACGACCGCATCTGCAACATCCTTGGCGGACGCGCCCCGGAGCATTTCGTCTACGAACTGTTCCTCGACGAGGAAGGCCAGAAGATCTCGAAGTCGAAGGGCAATGGTCTGACCATCGACGAATGGCTGACCTACGCGCCGACGGAGAGCCTCGGCCTCTATATGTACCAGCGGCCGCGGCAGGCGAAGAAGCTCTATTTCGACGTCATCCCGAAGGCTGTGGACGAGTACTACGCCTTCCTTGGCGCCTATCCGCGCCAGGACTGGAAGGAGCGGCTCGGCAATCCGGTCTGGCACATGCATGACGGCAACCCGCCGGCCATCGACCTGCCGGTGCCGTTCGCGCTGCTGCTCAACCTGGTGAGCGCCTCCAATGCGCATGACAAGGCGGTGCTGTGGGGCTTCATCTCGCGCCATGCGCCGGGCGTGACGCCCACGACGCATCCGGAGCTCGACCGGCTGACCGGCTATGCGATCCGCTATTTCGACGACTTCGTGAAGCCGAACAAGGTCTACCGTGCCGCCGACGACGTGGAGCGCGAGGCGTTGGCGAAGCTTTCCGAGGCGCTCGGCGCGCTGCCGCAAGGGGCCGACGGCGAGGCGATCCAGAACGCCGCGCTCAACGTCGCGCGCCGCATCGAACGCTACCAGGACCATTCCAAGCAGAGCCCGGAAGGCGGTCCCGGCGTGTCGGTCGCTTTCTTCCAGATGATCTACCAGGTGCTGATCGGCCAGGAGCGCGGGCCGCGCTTCGGCTCCTTCGCGGCGCTCTACGGCATCGCCGAGACACGCGCGCTCATTGAGCGGGCGCTGGCTGGTCAACTGGCGGCGTGACGGCGCCGTCTTCCGCCGGCAGGATCGAATCCGGGGCGACGGGCGCCGGCCCTGACGCGGCCGGCAGCGCCGGTAGACCGCCAAGGTTCGGCGCCGGACCAAAAATGCCTTTTTTCGCCGCGCGGGCCCTGTTCTCGGCCTCGAGGTAAGGGCCACCCTGCGCGGCGCGCGCCCAGCCATTTTCGACCAGCCATTGGCCGACGTCCCGGTTGCCGATATGGCAGTCGGCCGAAATGGTGTCGCGGCCGCCCTCCGGCGGCAGCGTGCAGGCGACCGCCCGGCCGCGCAGGAAGGCGCGGAAGGCAGTTCGCGCGCGCGCCCCGCAAGCCCAGGTCTTGCCTTCGTCGCTGCAGGTCTCGTCCGCCCTGACGACATCGACGCCGGTGATGGCGACGGCGTAGTCCTTCGCCTCGATCAGACCGGCGGCGACGGCGACCGGCTGAAAGAGCTTGGTGCCGTTCCAGTCGCCCGGCATCTTCGATTTCGGTGGCTTGGGCGGACCGGCGAGCGCCAGATCGCTGAGCGGCGCGCGCGGCTCAACCCGTTCGAGTTCGCTTTCCGAGAGAGCAGGCGGCGCCACCACCTCGGGGTCGACGGCCCTTGAATGAACAACGGGCTTCGGCGGTCGCGGAGCGGCCGGCGCTGGAATGGCCGCGGTCGCCGGCTCTTGCGGCGGGGTGGAAGCGTCCGGATCGGAAATCGTGTCCGGATCGATCTGGTCCACGCTGATCACGCTCTCATTGCCTTTGACCGTGCGTCCGCCGGCAACCACAAGCGCGGCCATCACCGGAACGGCCAGAACCGCCAAAGCTGTTTGAAGAAGCCGCACCAGCCCGGACCTATTGGCTCGCCCAGACGATGCGCGCCACCCATTCGACATCGCGGGTCGGGATGTCACGGTCCGGATGAGCGGGGTTGAGCGAAACCAGCACGATCGATTTAACCGTTTGCCGGTCGAGCACCTTGGCCATCACCTCGCCGGCGGTGGTCTTGACGACGACACGGTCGCCCTTGCGCGTCGGCGCTCCCGGTTCGACGATCAGCACGTCGCCATTGCGGTAGAGCGGCAGCATTGAATCGCCTTGCACCTGCAGCGCATAGGACGTCTCGGTCGCCCGCGCCGGAAGCTCGACCAGATCCCAGCCCTGCCCTGCCGGATAGCCGGCATCGTCGAAGAAACCACCCGCACCCGCCTGGGCGAAGCCGAGCAATGGGACAGCGCTGCGCTGCCGGGCAATGGGTACGCCGCCGCGCCCTTCGACCAGCCCGGTGAATTCCTCGAGCGAAGCGCCCGTGGCCTCGATGATCTTGGCCAGCGATTCGGTCGAGGGCCAGCGCGGCCGGCCGTCGGAAGACAGACGCTTCGACTTGTTGAAGGCCGTCGAATCGAGGCCTGCGCGCCGGGCGAGGCCGGAAGCCGACAGCGAGTAGCGCTCGGCGAGAGCATCGATTGCGGCCCATACGCGGTCGTGTGAGAGCAATGCCGCGCTCCTTCAAACAGGAAAAAATGCCTCTTCCTGTCTAGCGCGGAGACGCCGGCTTGTCCACCGGCGCCCCCAGCGGATCGTCAACAATGGGCGCGGACCTATCCGATTGCGGCCAACGCGTCGGCGGGCTCTTCTTGAACTCCACGCGCATGTTCGTCAGGCTGCCTGCTTGACCTCGCCCTTCTGGTAGGGGTCGAAGCGCTGGTAGAAGGTCTCGCCCTTCTCGGCCATGTCGAGCAGGAGCTTCGGCGCCTTGAACTCGGCGCCGTATTTCTTCTGCAGGCCCTTGGCGATCTTGACGAAACGCTTGGCGCCGATGCCATCGATGTAGGAGAGCGCGCCACCGGTGAAGGGCGCGAAGCCGAAGGCCAGGATCGAGCCGACATCGGCCTCGCGCGGATCGGTGACGATGCCCTCCTCCATCACACGCGCCGCCTCCAGCGCGATGGTGACCAGCAGGCGCTGCTTCAGCTCCTCATAGTCGACCTTCTCGGGCTTCAGCTGCGGATAGAGGTCCTTCAGGCCCGGCCACAACTTCTTTTTCGCGGGCTTCGCCGGATAGTCGTAAAAACCCTTGCCGTTCTTGCGGCCGAAGCGGCCATGGGTGTCGACCATGGTGTTGATCAGCGCCATCTGCTTGGGATCGACGGCCTTCTCGCCGAGATCCCGGATCGTTTGCTTCATGATCTTCTGGGCAAGGTCGACGGCCGTCTCATCGGTCAGCGCCAGCGGGCCGACCGGCATGCCGGCAGCCTTGGCGGCATTCTCGATCATTGGCGCAGGCACCCCCTCGATCAGCATCTTGTAGGCTTCCGACATGTAGCGGAGCACGCAGCGGTTGACGTAGAAGCCGCGCGTGTCGTTGACGACGATCGGCGTCTTCTTGATGGCGCGCACGAAGTCGAACGCGACTGCCAATGCCTTGTCGCCCGTCTTCTTGCCGAGGATGATCTCGACCAGCATCATCTTGTCGACCGGCGAGAAGAAGTGGATGCCGATGAAGTTCTTCGGCCGCGCCGAGTTCTTCGCCAAAGCGGTGATGGGTATCGTCGAGGTGTTGGAGGCAAAGATCGCCGACGATTTCAGCACCGCTTCCGCCTTCTCGGTGGCATCCTTCTTGACGCTCGAATCCTCGAAGACCGCCTCGACGACGAGGTCGCAGCCGGCAAGGTCGGCATAGTCCGCCGTCGGCGTGATAAGCGACAGAAGCTTGTCCTTGTCCTCGGGCCTGGCACGCCCTTTCTTGACCTGATCGGCCATCAGGCTGTCGGAATGCTCCTTGCCCTTCTCGGCCGACGGCAGGTCGCGGTCGAGCAGCACAACCGGAATACCGGCCTTTGCCGTGACATAGGCGATGCCGGCGCCCATGAAGCCGGCGCCAAGGATGCCGATCTTCTTGAACTTGGTGTCCGGCACGCCGGCCGGCCGACGCGCGCCCTTGTTCAGTTCCTGCAGCGACAGGAACAGCGAGCGGATCATCGCCGCCGCTTCCTTCGACTGCATGATCTCGGTGAAATAGCGCTGCTCGATCCTGAGCGCGGTGTCGAAAGGCACCAGCAGGCCTTCATAGACGCATTTCAGGATCGCGGCCGCGGCTGGATAGTTGCCGTAGGTCTCGCGGCGCAGGATGGCGATCGCCGGCGGCCAGAGACTGGCGCCGGCCGCCGAATAGATCGGACCGCCCGGCAGCTTGAAACCCTTCTCGTCCCAAGGCGCCACCGGCTTCAGGCCATTCCTGATCATCGCCTTGGCGGTCTCGACGAGTTTCGAAGGCTCGGCGATCTCGTGGATCAGGCCCATGGACTTCGCCTTTTGCGGTGTGAGATTCTGCCCGGTGGTCAGCATCTGCAGCGCCTGCTGCTGGTCGGTCAGCCGCGACACGCGCTGGGTGCCGCCGGCGCCCGGGAAGATGCCGATCTTCACTTCCGGCAGCGCCATCCTCACCGTGTCGGAATCGGCGGCGACACGGCCATGGCAGGCGAGCGACATCTCGAAGGCGCCGCCCATGCAGGTGCCGTTGATTGCCGACACAAACGGCTTGCCGCAAGTCTCGATCTTGCGGAACAGACCGGTCATATAGCCGGCATTATCGAACAGCGCCTTGGTCGCCTTCTCGAGATCCTTTTCCTTGTCGGTGGCAAAGGTCGCGAGCATCTTCTGCAGCATGGTGATGTCGGCGCCGCCGGAGAAGCTGTCCTTGCCGGAGGTGATGACGGCGCCCTTGATGGCGGCATCGCCGGCCACATGATCGACGATGGCGTTCAACTCGCGCATCACCTCCTCGGTGAACACGTTCATCGAACGGTCCGGCATGTTCCAGGTGACCAGCGCGATGCCGTCGGCGTCGATGTCGAGGGTGAAATTGGTGTAGCTCATCTTTTCTCTCCCCGTCAGACGCGTTCGATGATGGTGGCGGTGCCCATGCCGGCGCCGATGCAGAGGGTGACCAGCGCGGTGTTCAGATCGCGGCGCTCCAGTTCATCCAGCACGGTACCGAAGATCATCGCACCGGTGGCGCCGAGCGGATGACCCATCGCGATCGCGCCGCCATTGACGTTGATCTTGTCGTGCGGGATGTCGAAGGCCTGCATGTAACGCAGCACAACGGAAGCGAAGGCCTCGTTGAGTTCGAACAGGTCGATGTCCGACAGCTTCATCTTGGCGCGCTTCAACAGCTTCTCGGTAACGTCGACCGGACCGGTCAGCATCAGCACCGGCTCGGAGCCGATATTGGCGAAGGCGCGGATGCGGGCGCGGGGCTTCAGGCCCATTGCCTTGCCGGCCTTCTTGGAGCCGAGCAGCACGGCGGCGGCGCCGTCGACGATGCCGGAGGAGTTGCCGGCATGGTGGACGTGGTTGACCTCCTCGACCTCCGGATGCTTCTGCACGGCGACCGCGTCGAAGCCACCCATTTCGCCGGGCATCACGAAGGACGGATTGAGCGAGGCCAGCGACTGCATGTCGGTCGAGGGCCGCATATGCTCGTCATGGTCGAGGATGGTCAGGCCGTTCTGGTCCTTGACCGGGATCACCGAATTCTTGAAGCGACCCTCGCCCCAGGCCTTGGCGGCGCGCTTCTGGCTCTCGACCGCATAGGCATCGACGTCGTCGCGGGAAAAGCCGTATTTGGTGGCGATGAGGTCGGCGGAAATGCCCTGGGGCACGAACCAGCCGGGCAGGCCGACGGAGGGGTCCATGAACCAGGCGCCGCCCGACATGCCCATGCCGACGCGCGACATCGATTCGACGCCGCCAGCAATGACGATCTCGTCCGCTCCTTGCGCGATCTTGGCGGCGCCGAAATTGATGGCGTCGAGGCCGGAGGCGCAGAAGCGCGATATCTGCATGCCCGGTGCCTTGGTGTCGTAGCCGGCTTCAAAGGCAGCCGCGCGCGGGATGACGGAGCCAGCCTCGCCGACCGGATCGACGCAGCCGAAGATGATGTCGTCGACATTGCCGGTATCGAGTTGGTTGCGGTCGCGCAGGGCCTCCAGCGTCCTTGCTGCGAGCCGCACCGCCGGCACCTCGTGCAATGAGCCATCCTTCTTGCCCCTGCCGCGCGGCGTGCGCACGGCGTCGTAGACGTAAGCTTCGGCCATTTTCGTGCTCCTTGGCTTGCCGGTCGCCGCGCTCAGAGAGAGCGCCCGATCAGCAATTTCATGATCTCGTTGGTGCCGCCATAGATGCGCTGGACGCGGGCGTCGCGGTACATGCGGGCGATCGGATATTCATTCATGTAGCCATAGCCGCCGTGCAGTTGAAGGCATTCGTCGACGACTTTGCCCTGCAGGTCGGACAGCCAGTATTTGGCCATCGAGGCGGTGACCGGATCGAGGCCGCCATCGATGTGGCGGGCGACACAGTCATTGTAGAAGACACGGCCGATCGTGGCCTCGGTCTTCAGCTCGGCCAGCTTGAACTGGGTGTTCTGGAATTCGATGACGGCCCTGCCGAAGGCCTTGCGCTCCTTGACGTAATCGATGGTGAGCGCCAGCGCCCGCTCGATCATGGCGATCGCTCCGGTGCCGATCTGCAGCCGCTCCTGCGGCAATTGCTGCATCAACTGGACGAAGCCCTTGCCCTCCTCATGACCAAGCAGGTTGGAGGTCGGCACACGCACGTCGTTGAAGAACAGCTCGGACGTGTCGTTCGACTTCAGCCCTATCTTGTCGAGGTTGCGGCCGCGCTCGAAACCCTCGACCTCGTCGGTCTCGACGACGATCAGCGAGGTGCCCTTGGCGCCCTGTTCCGGATCGGTCTTGGTGACGACGATGATCAGGTTGGCGAGCTGGCCATTGGTTATGAAGGTCTTGGAACCGCTGATCTTGTAATGGTTGCCGTCTTTCTCGGCGCGGGTCTTGATACCTTGCAGGTCGGAGCCGGCGCCGGGCTCGGTCATGGCGATGGCGCCGATCAGCTCGCCGGTCGCGAGCTTGGGCAGCCATTTTCGTTTCTGCTCCTCGGAGCCGTAATGGAGGATGTAAGGCGCGACGATCGAATTGTGCAGGCCGATGCCGAAACCGTCGACGCCGACATGGCCGATCGCCTCGATGATGGCGCTCTCATGCGCGAAGGTGCCGCCCGAACCGCCGTATTCCTCCGGCATCGAGGCGCAAAGCAGACCGGCGGCGCCGGCCTTCAGCCAGCTCTCGCGGTCGAACATCTCGTTCTTCTCGAACTCGTCGTAGCGCGGCGCGATCTCTTCCGACATGAAGCGGGAGGCCATGTCGTAGAGCATGCCGACCTCGTCCGCTGCCCAGGCGGGCTTCGGCAGGCCAAGAATTTCGGCTGGATTGGTCGCCACGATTTCCTCCGCGTTCCGACAATTGTGGGCCGGCAAGGCCGGCCCACCAACCTAGAACGCTTCCGCCGGCAGCGCCATTAGCGTGTCCGCGCCGCTGGAAATGCGGGCAAGCCGCGTCGCCGTTTCCGGCATGATGCGCTCCATGAAGAAGCGCGCCGTCACCAGCTTGGTGTCGTAGAACACGGTAGCGCCATTAGCGCCTTCCGCAAGCTTCGCCTGCGCGGATTTTGCCATCTGGGCCCACATGTAACCGAGCGCGACAAGGCCGAAGAGATGCATGTAGTCGGTCGAGGCGGCGCCCGCATTGTCGGGCTTGGCCATGCCGTTCTGCACCAGCCACATGGTGGCGGCCTGCAGGTCGTTGAGGCCCTTCTTCAGCGCCTTGGTGAAGGCCGCCATCTTCTCGTCGGCGCGGTTTTCCTCACAGAACTCGCTGACCTCCTTGAAGAAGGCCTGCACGGCGCGGCCGCCATTCTGCGCCAGCTTGCGGCCGACCAGGTCGAGCGCCTGGATGCCGTTGGCGCCCTCATAGATCATGGCGATGCGAGCATCGCGCACGAACTGGCTCATGCCGTGCTCCTCGATATAGCCATGACCACCGAACACCTGCTGCGCCATCACCGCATGATCGAAACCCTTGTCGGTGAGCACGCCCTTGACCACCGGCGTCATCAGGCCGGTGTAGTCATCGGCCGCCCGGCGGTCCTCGTCGTCGCCGGAGCGATGCGCGACATCGGACTTGATCGCCGTCCACAGCGCCAGTGCGCGCCCCGCCTCGTTGAAGGCCTTCATAGTCATCAGCGAGCGGCGGATATCTGGATGAACGATGATCGGGTCGGCCTTCTCATCCGGCGCCTTGACGCCCGACAGCGAACGGCCTTGCAGGCGGTCCTTGGCGTAGGAAACGGCGTTCTGATATGCGATCTCTGAAACCGAGAGCCCCTGCAGCCCGACTCCGAGGCGGGCCTCGTTCATCATCGTGAACATGGCCTTCAGGCCGCCGTTCATTTCGCCGAGCAGCGTGCCCTCCGCCTCGTCGTAGTTCATGACGCAGGTCGAGTTGCCGTGGATGCCCATCTTCTCCTCGATCGAGCCGCAGGAGAGCGTGTTGCGCTGGCCGGGATTGCCCGAGGCATCGAGCTTGAACTTCGGCACGATGAACAGCGAAATGCCCTTCACGCCTTCCGGCGCGCCCTCGACGCGGGCCAGCACCAGATGAACGATGTTGTCGGCCATGTCATGCTCGCCGGCGGAAATGAAGATCTTCTGGCCGGAAATCCTGTAGGTGCCGTCGCCGGCCGGCACGGCCTTGGTGCGCAGCAGGCCAAGGTCGGTGCCGCAATGCGGCTCGGTGAGGTTCATGGTGCCGGTCCAGACGCCTTCGATCAGCCTCGGCAGCCAGGTGCGCTTCTGCTCGTCGGTGCCGTGGGTGACGATTGCCGCGATCGCGCCTTGCGTCAGGCCGGGATACATCATCAGCGCCATGTTGGCCGAGATCATGTATTCGGAGACGGCGGTGTGAATCGCGTAGGGCAGGCCCTGGCCACCGAATTCGGCAGGCGCGGCAAGCCCCATCCAGCCGCCCTCACGATACTGATCGTAGGCGTCCTTGAAACCCTTGGGCGTCGTCACCGAGCCGTCGTCATGGCGCACGCAGCCTTCCATGTCGCCGACGCGGTTCAGCGGATGCATGACGTTCTCGGCAAGCTTGGCGCCCTCGGCGAGGATCGCCTCGAGCACGTCGGGCGTCGCGTCCGAGAAGCCCGGAAGATTGGAATAGCGTTGATAGCCCAGCACGTCGGTGAGCACGAACAGCGTGTCCTGGATCGGCGCCCTGTAGGTCGTCATAGCTTCCTCCACCCTTGCGGTCCCCGCCGGCCAGCAAGTTGCCTGTCCACGTCCTGGACAGGAGGCCGGGCCCAATGTCGATGCCCGGACACAAAATATTGACGTTTGCGTAAACGTCAACTTGGTCGCAGTCAAAATTTTTTGTGAACGGATAATGCATGCCGCTTAGAAGTGCGCGGCGGTTCTGAGACAACGGCATGCATCAAAACAACGACTTAAGCGCGCCGCCTGAATCCGTTTCAGCGCGACGCGCTTTAGGCGTCGTGGCGAAAAAAGCCGCGCGGCCATGGCCGCGCGGCTCTCAATTTCCGGATTGTCGCCGTTGGTGGCGCGGCGCGATCAGCCTGCGACGCTGGCCTGCGGTGCCGCGCTGCGCTCGCTGAGCATCTGGCGCACGACGGACATCGAGTTGCTCAACTCGCCGATGGCGTCGTCGATAAGCGCACGCTGCTTCTGCAGGCGGGCGAGCTGCTTCTCCGACTTGTCGAGCGCCAGCCGCAACTGCTTGGTGTTGGTGCCGGTCGGATCGTAGAGATCCATCATTTGCTTGACGTCGCGCAGCGAGAACCCGACCTTGCGGCCGAGCAGGATCAGCTTCAGCCGAGCCTTGTCGCGGCGCGTATAGAGACGGGTCGAGCCGTCGCGATGCGGATTGAGCAGGCCCTTGTCTTCGTAGAAACGCAGCGTGCGCAAGGTCACGCCGTATTTCTTGGCCATCTCGCCGATGCGGACGAATTCCTCGACTGCCTCGGCCGGTATATTGTTGGTATTGGCCGCGGCTTCGCCGGGCGAAACAAGTTTCATGGTCACTGGCTTTCCCCTGGTGGCGTCGCGGTCGCGGACCAAGCGTCGCCTGGATGGAAGCGGGGGCGTGCTTCCAATCGTGGTTGCAACAAGTCAATCGCAATAGGCACGACTTCGCACCTTTTACGTTTACGTCAATTCTATATCGACAGCCGCAGGGTGACGCAAGGGCGTTGTCAAAACCGACCTTTATGCCGCACCCGACAGGCGGCTCATGATTATGCGTGACTTCTTAAGCTTGGTTAACGCCTTGTTTACCACGTTGGGCGAAATGTGCGCATGTCGGTCACCCGTGGTTATCCTGTAGCGAATTTTTCACGGTTTTTCGAAGCGCGGGTGAAAACCCGGGAAGCCCGTCTTCCTCCGCAGCAAAACCGCTCGGCTCGCTTCGTTCCCGGCAGGACTCTGGAAAACCGGCCTCCAGCCGGGCATTCTGAACACGGGCGCATCGATGAACAGCAAGCGGTCCTATCTCGATACACTCAATGCCGGCAGGCAACGCCGGCCGCACACCTCGCTCGAGGAACTAAACCGGTCGCTCGAAACGCTGGAGCAACGGCTGGACCGCACGCGCGCCGACATGTCCGATCGCCCCGATCCGCGGCGGCCGTCCGTCGAGCCGCGTTACCCCAGCACGCAGCCCTACGGCCAGCCGCGCTGGTATGAAGATCCATATTCCGCGCAACCACCCCTGGACCGCGCGCCGCAAAATCCGGCGCCGCAGAACCTCGGCCTCCACCATCCCCAGCAAAATCTTGGCCCGCAAAATCGCGCGCCGCAAAACCCGGCGCCCGCCGGGCCCGCTTTCGGCCCGAGCTACCAGGCGATCGCGCGCGACATCGACCGGGTGCGCGGCCAGGAAGACAGCGTCGCCTTGGTCGGCAAGATCGCCGTCGAACTGCGCGGGCTGCGCGAGGAACTGCGCCACCAGATGACCGCCGGCCTGCAGCGGGAATTCGAAGCGTTTCGCCAGGACATCGACCGCGCCATGCAGGCCAACAGCCAGCGCGGTGCCAGCGGCATGCCGGACAAGAGCAGCGCCGAGCTAAGCCGCGAATTCGAGCGGCTTTCGGGCGCCATCCAGACGCTCGCCGATAAAAGCGATGACCGCAGCGTCAACCTGCTGCGGCTGGAACTGGAACAGGTGAAGGGTGCGCTGGACACGCTGGCGCGCGAGGAGAGCGTGCTCGCGGTGGACCGCCGCTGGGACGATTTCGATCGCCGCTGGAGCGCCTTCGAGGACCGCGTCGACGCCGACCAGCGCAAACGCGCCGAGGGCCCCAGCCTTTCGGTGCTGACCGACCGGCTCGAACAGATCAGCAGCGCCGTCAACAACCTGCCGGAATCGCTTTCGCTGCGCTCGCTGGAGGAAAAGGTTCGCACGCTTGCCGGCGCCGTCGAGCGTTTCGCCGGTCATCAGACCATGCTTGGCGGCGAAACGCTCGCCATGATCGACGAGCGGCTGGACGAGATTTCGCGCGCCATCGTCGCCTCGACCGTGGCCGCGCAGGCCAATGCCTTCGACCCTGAAACCTTCGGCCGGATCGAGAAGCGCATGACCTCGCTGGCGCAGCAGATCGAGGAGGTCGCGCAGGCGCGGCCGGGAGCGGAGGTCCTCGACCGCCTCAACCTTCTCAGCAGCCGTGTAGACCAGTTAGCCGGCCGCTCCGACCTGCCGGAACAGGCGATGGAGCGGCTGGGCAAGCAGATCGCGCTGATCACCGACAAGATGGACCGCGCTCCGGCCATGCTCGACGCCGACCATATCTTCCAGGGCCTGGAGCAGCGCTTCGACGCGCTGTCCATGCTGCTCGAGCGCCGCCAGGCCGATGCGATGGAGCAAGGCAATAGCCTGTTCCGCGATCTCGAGCGGCGGCTGGACGAGGTCGCGGACAGGCTCGACCAGCGCATGCGGCAGGACGACAGCGCCGGCATCATGGAAGCGATCGACGCGCGCTTTACCGCGCTTGCCAAGCGCATCGAGACACGAGCGCCGGATCCGGCCAACGACATGGCGATCCGCGGGCTGGAAAGCCGGCTCGAGGATATTTCCAGCCGGCTGGAATCGTCGGCACAGCAGGTTGCGGGGATCGATCCGGCCCTGATCCGCAGCCTGGAAGCGCAGGTCGCCGGCCTCTCGGCGCATCTCTCCAGGCCGGGCACGCCGCTGCCCGAGTTCGAAGATATCAGCCCGCGCCTCAACGAGATCGAGAAATCACTGGCCGGGACGCGTGATTCCATCCTGAGCGTGGCGCGCGAGGCGGCCGAGAGCGCCGTCAGATCGCTTGCCGAATCGACGTCCAACACGGCCCAGACCAACGCGATCGCCGTTGCCGGCCTCGCCCAGGACCTGAAGACGCTCGAAGCGCTCACCCGTCGCTCCGACGAGCGCAACTCGCGGACATTCGAGGCGATCCACGACACGCTGCTCAAGATCGTCGACCGGCTGGGCTCGCTGGAATCGAGCGAGACCAGCGAAGCGGTCAGCGAACTGGTCGATCCGCCAACGACCGGCAAGCGCGGCGGCCGGGGCAAGATCGCGGTGCAGGACGCGCCTTCGATGGACATCGACCAGCCGCTGCCGTTGAGCGGAGACATGGCCGATCTCGAGGGCCGTGCCGCCGTCATCATGCGCAGCGAGCCGGGCCCGGCCCGCACGCCGGCGGAAGCCGCGGCTGCAGCGGCCATGGCTGCGCTCGGGTCGGACCCGATCGGCGACAAGCGCGAAACCGCCGGCCGCGGGAAATCGATGTTCAGCAGCCTGGCGCGCGCCTTCAAAGGCAAGAAGGATGCCGACACGCAGGCGCTCGCCGGCTCGGCGCCGGATGGCGATGCGCCAAGCGTCGATATCGACGAGCCGCTCGACCCCAAGGCCGCCAACCGGCCCCTGGAACCCGGTTCCGGCGCGCCGGACCTCAACGCCATCATGAAGCGCGTGCGCGACGAGCGCGGCGGCCAACCGGTCAAGCGCGCCGAATCCGATGCTGCGAAGTCCGACTTCATCGCCGCGGCCCGCCGCGCGGCCCAAGCCGCCGCTGCGGAAGCCGACGCGCTGAAGCGGCAGTCGACCATGACCGGCCCGGTGAAGGCGCTGAGGATCGGCGACCTGCTCAAGGCGCGGCGCAAGCCGATCCTGATGGCCGCGGCCGCGATCATGATGGCGCTGGCCGGATTGCAGTTGGGCAAGGCCTTCTTGTCCGATCCCGTCGAAGTGGCCAGCAACCAGCCCGCCCCGATCGTCTCCACGCAGTCGGTCGACACGGCTTCGCTCAATGCCACCGCCGCGCCGAAGGCCGACACGGACACCGCACAGGCCGAAAGCGCCCCTGCCCGACCCGTCAGGCAGGCGGAGCCCGCCGCGGACACTTCGCCGGCCGCTTCAATCCCCTCAAGTCCCGAAAGTGCCGCCGTCCCGCCGACGGAACCGGCGCCGACTCCGGTGGCTTCGGCAACGCCGGCCGAACCTGCCGCCGCTGCCGCCACCGCGACGGACACGGATGGCAACACGCAACCGATGGCCAAGCAACCCGTGGCAGCCAATCTGGTCGCCGACAGCGCCGCAACCGGTGCGGCGGCCATTCCGCCGGCGACCACCGCCGCCGACACGACAGGCGCCGTGCCGCCGCCCGCAAGCCCGACGGCCGCGGCTAAACTCGATATTCCTTCCGAAATCGGCCCGGTGGCGCTGCGCGACGCTGCCGCCGGCGGCGATGCCAAGGCGCTGTTCGAGGTCGGCTCGCGCTACGCGGAATCGCGCGGCGTGAAGGAAGACATGAAGGCAGCCGCCAAATGGTATGAGCAATCGGCCGAGCTCGGCTTCGCGCCGGCCGAATACCGCATCGGCAATTTCTACGAAAAGGGCATCGGCGTCGCGCGCGACATCAAGAAGGCCAAGACCTACTACCAGCTCGCCGCCGAACAGGGCAACGCCAGCGCCATGCACAATCTGGCGGTGCTGTTCGCCATGGCCGCCGACGGGGTGACCGACAATGAATCGGCGGCACACTGGTTCCAGGAAGCCGCCGACCTCGGCGTCAAGGACAGCCAGTTCAACCTCGGCATCCTGGCCGCCAAGGGGGTCGGCATGAAGCAGAACCTGGAAGAATCCTACAAATGGTTCGCGCTGGTCGCCAAGACCGGCGACAAGGACGCCGCCGCCAAGCGCGACGAGATCGCCAATGCGCTTAGGCCCGAGCAGCTCGAGCGGGCGCGCGCCGCCACGGAACTGTGGAAGGCCAAGCCGCTCAACGCGGCCGCCAACTCGGCCGATGTTCCGGAGTCCTGGCAGGACAGCACGCCGCAGACCACCGCTGGCATCGACATGACGAAGGCGGTGAAAAACATCCAGCTGATCCTCAACAAGAACGGCTATGATGCCGGCGGCGCCGACGGCGTGATGGGCGGCAAGACCAAGACCGCCATCATGGCATTCCAGACCGACAACAAGATGAAACCGACGGGCGAGATCGACGCGCCGCTCGTCAAGGCGCTGCTGGCGCACAAATAACGGCAGACGCGTCGCATAAGCGACGCCCTGCCACACATTCGCCTGTTAACTGATTGAGATGGTTTTTTGTTTCGGCGCAGCGACGGGATTTGACCCGCCGCCACGCCGGCGCAAGAAAAAATTGGCTTTTCGGTGCTTTATTGTCCGGGGACGGCATTATGCGCCGACTGGCAAACTGATCGAGACAGACGGGTGGGCATCTATCTCCCGATCGCGGAAATTTCCGTCAACGTCTTCGTGCTGCTCGCGATGGGCGCGGCGGTGGGCTTCCTTTCGGGCATGTTCGGGGTCGGCGGCGGCTTCCTGATCACGCCGCTTTTGATCTTCTACAACATCCCGCCGGCGATCGCGGTCGCTACCGGCGCCAACCAGGTCATCGCCTCCTCCTTCTCCGGCGCGCTTTCGCACTTCAAGCGCGGCACACTCGACTTCAAGCTCGGCGGCGTGCTTCTGGCCGGCGGCATCGTCGGCTCGACGGCGGGCATCTTCGTCTTTGCGCTGCTGCGCCGGCTTGGCCAGTTGGACCTGTTCATCTCGCTGCTCTACGTCGCGCTGCTCGGCACGGTCGGCGGGCTGATGCTGGTCGAGAGCGTCAACGCGCTGCGCGCCAGCCGCAGCGGCGCGGCACCGGTGCTCAAGAAATCCGGACAGCACAACTGGATCCACCGGCTGCCGTTCAAGATGCGCTTCCGCGCCTCGAAGCTGTTCGTCAGCGTCATCCCGGTGCTGGGCTTGGGCGCCGCGATCGGCTTCCTGTCGTCGATCATGGGCGTCGGCGGCGGTTTCATCATGGTGCCGGCGCTGATCTATCTTCTCAAGGTGCCGACCAATGTCGTTATCGGCACCTCGCTGTTCCAGATCATCTTCACCTCGGCCTACACCACCCTGGTGCACGCCACGACGAATCAGACGGTCGACGTGATGCTGGCCTTCCTCTTGATGGCCGGCGGCGTCGCCGGCGCGCAATATGGCGCCAAGGCCGGCCAGAGGCTGCGCGGCGAACAGCTGCGGGCACTGCTGGCGATGCTGGTGCTGGCCGTCGCCATCCGCCTTGCCGCCGATCTCTTCGTGACGCCGCCCAATCTCTATTCGCTTTCCGCCGCGGGCCTCAACTGATGGCGGCATTGAGAGCATTTGCAGCCGCCGTCTCGTTGTCGATGCTCTTTGCCCTTACCCCGGCGATGTCGCAAACACCACCGGTCGAAAGCATCCAGATCGGCCTGTCGACCGACGCCATTTCCATCACCGCCGGCTTCTCCGGCGCCGACCTGACGATCTTCGGATCGCTGGAAAACCCCGATCCGCTGATTGCGCGCCAGGGACGCTACGACGTGATCGTCGTGCTCGAGGGCCCGCCGCGGCCGGTCGTCGTCCGGCGTAAAGACCGGGTGCTCGGCGTCTGGATCAACCTGGAGTCCGAGACGTTCGAGAACGTGCCGGTGTCCTATTCCGTCGCCACGACGCGGCCGTTGCAGGACATCGCGGAGCCCAGCAAATACAAGCAGCTCTCGCTCGGCGCGAAGAACCTCTATATGAAGCCCGCCGACGAGACCGACAGCCCGGCAACCATCGAGGAATTCACCGCCGCGCTGCGCGATCGCAAGGCGGCGACCGGCCTCTACAGCGAGAATGTCGGCGGCGTGCAGTTCCTGTCGCAGAACCTGTTTCGCGCCACCGTGCGGCTGGCGCCCAACGTTCCGGTTGGAACCCATAAAGCCCGCGCGTTCCTGTTCAAGAGCGGCATGTTCGTCAAGGAAAGCTCGGCCCAGCTCGAAATCCGCAAGTCGGGGTTCGAGCAGTCGATCTTCCGCGTCGCGCACGACTATTCGTTTCTCTATGGCGTGTTCGCCGTATCGCTCGCGATGCTGACCGGTTGGCTGGGCCGGCTCATCTTCCGCAAGGATTGATGCGCGTCTGGAAAAGCGGGAAGACCCGCTCTCCAGTGAAAAGAGGGGTTTCCCTTTTCCCGGTTTTGCGATAAATCGCCGCCTCCCAGCCCTCGGGACAAGCACACATTCAATTTCGATAGAGCGGTCCGGATGACGGCGCGCAATGCGCCGGCCTGCCACCATGAACCAAATCATAGGAGGCTGCGATGCAATCAGCATTCGGCGGCATCGATTTCGGCACGTCCAACTCCACGGTGGGCGTTATCCGCAACGACCGTGCGCGACTGATAGCGCTGGAAGGCGAGCAGCCGACCCTGCCGAGCGCCGTCTTCTTCAACTTCGAGGACGGCTACACCTATTTCGGCCGGCGCGCGATCAGCGACTATGCCGACAGCATCGAGGGCCGGCTTATGCGCTCGCTGAAGAGCGTGCTCGGCAGTTCGCTTGCCAACGAAAAGACGCGCATCAAGGCGCGCCAGATCGGCTTCATCGACATCATCGGGTTGTTCATCGCCCACCTCAAGAAGCGTCTTGAGGAAGACGCCGGCGGTCCGGTCGAGAACGTCGTGCTCGGCCGGCCGGTGCAGTTCGTCGACGACGACACGGCGGCCGATGCGAAGGCGCAGGGCGAATTGGAGAAGGCGGCGCACGCCCAAGGCTTCAAGCACATCGCTTTCCAGTTCGAGCCGATCGCGGCGGCTCTCGACTACGAGCAGAAGGTCACCCGCGAGGAGCTGGCGCTGATCGTCGACATGGGCGGCGGCACGTCCGACTTCTCGGTGGTGCGGGTCTCGCCGGAGCGTGCCCGTTCGACCGATCGCAAGGCCGATATCCTCGCCAACCGGGGTGTTCATATCGGCGGCACCGATTTCGACCGCCTGCTCAGCATCGCCCATATCATGCCCGAGCTCGGCTATCTGACACGGACCAAGGACCACAAGCGAAACCTGCCGGCGGCCTATTTCGTCGACCTGGCGACCTGGCAGCGCATCAACCTCGTCTACACCGCCCGGGCGATGACGGATCTCAGACAGATCCGCTACGAGGCCGAGCGCGCCGACCTCGTCGATCGCTTCATCCATGTCGTCGAGCACCGCTACGGCCATGCGCTGGCTGGACTGGTCGAAAGGGCCAAGATCGCGCTCACCGACCAGCCCGCGGCGGAGGTCAAGGTATCGCTGCCCGGCGCGCGCTTCGCGGCGGAGATCACGCGCGCCGGCCTGGATAAGACGATCAGCGGCCACATCGAACGCGTGGCCGCAACCGTCAAACGGACGATCGCCGAGGCCGGGGTTGCTGCCTCGGCTATCACCGCCGTGTTCCTCACCGGCGGCTCGACCGCCATCCCGCTGGCGAAGCGGGAGATCCTTTCGCTGGTGCCGCAAGCCTCCGTCATAGAAGGCGACATGTTCGGCTCGGTCGGCCTCGGCCTGGCGCTCGACGCGCAGCGCAAATACGCGTGAGGCGAGCTTTGCAGCAAGTTTAGCTGGCATCCGGTATCACGCGGCGTGCCTGGGAGATTGGCCAAAACGCCCGTCTCTTCGTCATCCACGGGCGAAGCAAGGAGCGAAGCGACGCGGCGCAGACCCGAGGATGACGAAGTTCCGAGGGCTTCGGCCAATCGCGAGCGTTTGCGATGATCCTCATCCTGATACCGCCCGGGCTCAGCCGGTCTTTCCACCCAGATGCGCCTTCAGCGCCATCTGGGCGAGGCTCGCCTGACGGTCGCGGTGGGTGATCATGGCGAAGTCGCGCTTCGGCAATTCGACCGGCACGGCCCTGAGGCTGCCCTCCGCCAGGGAGCGCGCGACCACGAGTTCGGAGATGATCGTCGCCCCCGCGCCGGCCTCGACCGCCTGACGCACGGCCTCGTTGCTGGGCAGGACCAGGAATATCTGCAGCTCCGCCGGCGGCACACCCTGACTGTGCGCGAAATCCTCCAGCGCCTCGCGCGTGCCCGACCCGCCTTCCCTGATGATCCAGCGCAACGCCCTGATGTCGAGATTTCCCGCTCGCGTCATGGGAATTTCCGGATGCGAACGCGCCACCACCAGCATCGGGCGGTCCTCGTCGACCGTGGCGCGGCGCAGGATGTCGGACTCGGTGCGGCCCTCGACCAGGCCGAAATCGGCGCGGCCGTCCAGCACATTGGTCTCGACCTGCCTCGTATTACCGATCGTCACGCTCAGTTTCACGGCAGGATAGGCTTCGTGGAACGAGGCCAGGCGCCGCGGCAGCCAGTAGCTGGCGATCGTCTGGCTGGCAGCGATCGACAGGCTGCCGGCGACGGTTTGCGAGACGTCTTCCAGCACGCCGCGGGCAGCCGCGGCGCGGTCCAGGACAGCCTTCGCCTCCGGCAGGAACCGGTGGCCGGTCTGAGCCAATTCGATGTTGCGGCCGACCCGGTTGAACAGACGCACGCCGTGCATGCTTTCAAGCGCGCGGATGGCGGCTGACGCGGCCGATTGCGAGATGCCGAGCCGCTCCGCGGCCCTGGTCATATGGCCATGTTCGGCGACGGCGACGAAGATGCGCAACTGATCGAGGGTCATGACACAACTAAGAAGCAAAATCGATCGGAATTACAAGAGCTGCTTGTTAGACGGATCAATTGCTTTGTTCTAAGTTTTTGCCTGAAGTTGGAAAAAATTGGCCGTCATACACCAAGAGTTGGAAATGGTGGGGCGCTTCAAATCCCTGTTCGCGCATTGGAGCCGCCGACTAAAGCGGCAGCTCACCGGTGAGCGCTATCACCCGGAACTTCATTACATGCGCGGCCCGGGACCGAAGACAAAAGCCAAGATGGCGGGCGGCGAAAGCGTTCGCGGATCATGAGCAGGGCCGCGCCGCGCGGCGCCAATTCCGCACCTTCGCAACGGCCACTGGCCGACAGCCGAGCGCCCAACGAGGGCGACGGCGTCGAGACCTCACCAAGCGTCTTCGACCGCATCGCCAAGACCACCTGCTACATGTGCGCCTGCCGCTGCGGCATCGACGTCCACATCAAGGACGGCAAGGTGCGCTACATCAACGGCAATAAGGACCATCCGGTCAATCGCGGCGTGATCTGCGGCAAGGGCAGCGCCGGCATCATGCAGCATTACAGCCCGGCGCGGCTGAAGAAGCCGCTGCTTCGCACAGGCCCGCGCGGTTCAGGCGAGTTCCGCGAGATCGAGTGGGACGAGGCGCTGTCCATCGCCACGGAGCGGCTGTCGGCGATCCGCCGCACCGACCCGAGGAAACTCGCCTTCTTCACCGGCCGCGACCAGTCGCAGTCGCTGACCGGCTGGTGGGCATCGAAGTTCGGCACGCCCAATTTCGCCGCGCATGGCGGCTTCTGCTCGGTCAACATGGCGGCCGGCGGGCTCTACACGATCGGCGGCTCGTTCTGGGAATTCGGCGAGCCCGATTGGGACAACACAAAATACTTCATGTTGTTCGGCGTCGCCGAGGACCATGATTCCAATCCGATCAAGATCGGTCTCGGCAAGCTCAAGGCGCGCGGCGCCAAGGTGGTCTCGATCAACCCCTGCCGCACCGGCTACAACGCCATCGCCGACGACTGGATCGGCATCCGTCCCGGCACCGACGGCCTGTTCGTGCTGGCCCTCATCCACGAATTGCTGAAGGCCGGCCGCGTCGATCTCGACTATCTGCTTCGCTACACCAACGCGCCGGTGCTCGTCATGCAGGAGCCGGGGTCCGCCGATGACGGGTTGTTCGTTCGCGATGGCGACGGCAATCCGCTGGCCTGGGACAGGGTGGCGAAGGTCCCCGTCAACGCAACGGACCCGGATGCCAGACCAGCATTGAGCGGCACCTACACGGTAAACGGCCGCCGCTGCACGCCGGTGTTCCAGCTTATCGCCGAGCGATACCTTGACGACAGCCATTCGCCGGACGCCGTCGCAACGCGCTGCGGTGTCGACGCCGACACGATCCGGCGGATCGCGGCGGAGCTGGCGCATGTCGCCTTCGAGCAGACGATCGAGCTGCCGATTGCCTGGACGGATTGGGCTGGCCGCCGGCACGAGACGATGAAGGGCCGGCCGGTGTCCATGCATGCCATGCGCGGCATCTCGGCCCATTCGAACGGCTTCCATACCTGCCGCGCCATCCATCTGTTGCAGGTCCTGCTCGGCACCGTCGACGTGCCCGGCGGCTTTCGCTTCAAGCCGCCCTACCCGCGCTCGGCGCCGCCGGGTCCAAAGCCTGCCGGCAAGGACGTCCGCCCGATGACGCCGCTCGACGGCATGCCACTCGGCTTTGTTTGCGGACCGGACGATCTTCTCGTCGACGAGGCCGGCAAGCCCACCCGCATCGACAAGGCCTACTCCTGGGAAGCGCCCCTGGCCGCGCACGGGCTGATGCACTCAGTCATCCGCAACGCCTGGGCCGGCGATCCTTATCCGATCGACACGCTGATGATGTACATGTCGAACATGGCGTGGAACTCCTCGATGAATACGGTCGAGACGGTTCGCATGCTGGCCGACAAGGACGAGGCGGGCACCTACAGGATCCCCTTCATTATCTACTCCGACGCCTATTATTCCGAGACCGTGCCTTTTGCCGATCTGGTGCTGCCCGACACGACCTATCTCGAGCGGCACGACTGCATCAGCCTGCTCGACCGGCCGATCAGCCATGCCGACGGGCCGGGTGACGCCATCCGCCATCCGGTGGTGCAGCCGGACCGTGACGTGCGGCCGTTCCAGTCGGTGCTGATCGAGCTCGGCGCGCGGCTCGGCCTGCCCGGTTTCGTCGACGAGGACGGCTCGGCGAAATACCGCGACTATGCCGACTACATCGTCAACCATGAGCGCACGCCCGGCATCGGCCCGCTTGCCGGCTGGCGTGGCAAGGACGGAGGCGCGATCGGCAGGGGCGACGTCAACCCCGACCAGCTGCAGCGCTACATCGACAATGGCGGCTTCTGGCATCACGATTTCTCCGACGACCAGCGCTACTACAAAATGGGCAACCGCGCCTATCTCGACTTCGCCGTCGAGATGGGTTTCATCCCCGAGGCCGAGCCCATCGTCTTCCAGCTCTACTCGGAGCCGATGCAGCGGTTCAGGCTTGCCGCGCGAGGCCATGGGACGGCTCAGCCGCCCGATGCCGAGCGCGGCCGCATCGAAGCTTATATGGACCCGCTGCCGTTCTGGTACGCGCCCTGCGAGGAAGAGACCGTCGATCTGGACCAGTATCCGCTGCATGCGCTGACACAGCGGCCGATGCACATGTACCATTCCTGGGGCTCGCAGAATGCGTGGCTGAGACAGATCACCAGCCAGAATCGGCTGTTCATTCACCGCGAAACGGCCTCCAGGCTCGGCCTTGCCGACGATGACTGGGTTTGGATCGAAAGCATCAACGGCCGGGTGAAGGGCCAGATCAAGCTGATCGACGGCGTGAACCCGGACACAGTCTGGACCTGGAACGCGATCGGCAAGCGGCGCGGCGGCTGGGGCCTGAAGGACGATGCGGCGGAATCCAACCGCGGCTTCCTGCTCAACCACATCATCGGCGACCGGACAGCGGCGGACGCCAGCGGTAAGCGCTATTCGAATTCCGATCCCGTCACCGGCCAGGCGGCATGGTTCGACGTGCGCGTGCGCATCGTCAAATGCGCGCCGCAGGAGGCAGGCTTCACCGAGCCGCAATTCGAGCGCTTTTCCCAGCCGCCGCATTTCAAGCCGTCGCCGGACATACTGCGGTTCGGAGCATCGTTCCGCATGAAGAGGGAAGCCGCCGAATGACCTGCCTTCCCGCCCGGACCGAGAAGAAGCTCGGCCTCGTCATCGATCTCGACACCTGCGTCGGCTGCCAGGCCTGCGTCACCGCCTGCAAGGAGTGGAACACCGGCGGCCACATGGCGCCGCTGACCGACATCGACCCCTATGGCGGACATGTCGACGGTGTCTGGTTCAACCGCGTGCACAGTTACGAGCACACGACCGAGATGGGCGGCCGCACGGTAAACTTCCCGCGCTCCTGCCTGCATTGCGAGCAGCCGGCCTGCGTCACCGTCTGCCCGACCGGCGCTTCCTACAAGCGCGCCTCGGACGGCATCGTGCTGGTCGACGAGGACAAATGCATCGGCTGCAAGCTCTGCAGCTGGGCCTGCCCCTATGGCGCGCGCGAGTTCGACACCGACGTCGGCGTGATGAAGAAATGCACGCTCTGCGTCGACCGCATCTACAACGACAATCTGGCTGCGGAGGACCGCGTGCCCGCCTGTGTGGCCGCCTGCCCGACCAGCGCCCGGCATTTCGGCGATCTCGGCGACCCGGCCTCCGCCATCTCGCAACTCGTGACGGATCGGGGCGGCGTCGATCTGATGCCGGAGCTCGGCTACAAGCCGACCAACAAATATCTGCCGCCGCGTGCCCGCAGCGAACGCGCGGCGAAGGTGGACGCGCCGGCGCTGCAGCCGATCAGAGCCGAGGGCGGTTTCCTTGGCTGGATCGACCGCATGCTTTCGAACTAGCCGATCATGCATCCCGCCTTTTCCGTTGTTTTTTTCACCACCGCGACCGGCGCCGGCTACGGCCTGCTGGCGCTGCTTGGCGTTCTTGGCGGACTGGGTTTCGTCCACGCCGATTTCTGGCTGGGGCTCATCGGCATGGTGCTGGCGCTCGGCCTGATCGCGGCCGGCCTGTTGTCCTCCACCGGCCATCTCGGCCGCCCCGAGCGGGCCTGGCGCGCCTTCTCGCAGTGGCGCAGCTCCTGGCTATCGCGCGAAGGGGTGGCGTCGGTCGCGACCTTCATCCCGGCCGGGCTGTTCGGCATCGGCTGGGTGCTTCTCGGCCGCAGCGGCGGCTGGGTGGCGGTCGCCGGCCTGCTGGCGGCGGCGGGCGCGGTTGTGACAGTCTGCACGACCGGCATGATCTACGCTTCGCTGAAGCCGATCGCGCAATGGCACAGCCGCTATACTTTGCCGGCTTACCTTATCTTCGCGGCGATGACCGGAAGCGTTCTCGCTAACGCTTTGCTCCAGGGGTTCAGATTGGGTTCGACGGCAGTGTTGACCTGGGCGCTGCTTGCCACGCTCGCCGGCTGGGGCTGGAAGCTTGCGACCTGGCGCTACAATGACGGGCTGGAGATTCCGACGACGACCAACACGGCGACCGGACTTGCTGGCGGCACGGTGCGTTCAATCGAATGGCCGCATACGGAAGAAAACTACCTGCTCAAGGAAATGGGTTTTCGCATCGCGCGCAAGCACGGCGCCAAGCTGCGGCGGATCACACAGGCGCTGGCCTTTGCCGTGCCTGCCATCCTGCTGGCGAGCGTGTTCTTCCTGCCATGGCCTTTGAGGGCAATCGCATCCGTGCTTGCAGCTGGCGCGCAGTTCGCCGGCATGCTGGTCGAACGCTGGCTGTTCTTCGCCGAGGCGAAGCATACGGTCACGCTCTACTATGGACGAGAGTAGCGTCTCAGCCCGGCCGCAGCATCGAGCCAGAGATCGCGAAGATGCGTTCCGCACCCAGCATATAGGCCACGAGCGTTTCCAGGCGGAACAGGTCGGCATAGGCGCGGTCGAGCACGTTGAGCGAGCCGGTATAGGCGCCGAAGGCCGGCATGATCATGCGGCCGCCGTCGCCGGCAAAGCAGCGCCGCCTGACCGAGCGGCCGCGCTGGACGATGCGCGCGCAGGGGTGAAGATGGCCGGCAATCTCGCCCTCCACCCGCAGCTTCGACGGCTCGTGGCGGAAGACCAGCGAGCCAATGGCAAGTTCCTGCACCGTCTCGCCGGGCAAGTCGGTGGGCGCTTCCGGGTCGTGGTTGCCGGCGACCCAAAACCAGTCGCGACCGGCCATCATCGCCTCCAGGCGCCCGCGGAAGCTCTGGTGCATGCGCTCGGCGCCGCTGCCGTCATGGAAGGAATCGCCCAGGCTGACGACGATCCGCGGCTGGTAATCGGCAATCACCGCCTGGAGCTGAAGCAGAGTGGCTCCGGTGTCGTAGGGCGGGATCAGCGCGCCGCGCCTGGCGAAAGAAGAGCCTTTCTCCAGATGCAAGTCGGAGACGGCGAGCAACCGCAGATCGGGAAAATAAAGCACGCCGCGCCGGTCGCAGACAGCGCGCTCGCCGGCGATGCCGACGAGGTCGGCCTCGGCGATCAGCATTGCGCGCGACAGCGAAAAATTCATCCCCTCTCCGATCTTGGCATCGCTATGCCCGACCCATCGCCTCTTCGACCAGGTCGGCGGCCTCCATCAAAAGCGTGTCGTTGGCGCCGCCATTGACCGATTCCTTGCCGATCTCCAGCATCACCGGCACCGCCAGCGGCGAGATCTGGTCGAGATGCTTATGCACGATTCGACCGCGTACACGCGAGAGCATCTCGCCAAGTCTGCTGACATCGAGCAACCCGGCCGAGGCGTCAGTGCGCGTCGCCTGCAGCAGGATGTGATCTGGTTCGTGGCTGCGCAGCACATCGTAGATCAGGTCGGCGGAGACCGTCACCTGCCGCCCGCTCTTTTCCTGGCCGGGATAGCGCTTCTCGATCAGGCCGGCAATGACCGCGCAGGTGCGGAAAGTGCGCTTCAGCATCCAGCTGTCGTTCAGCCAGGCCTCGAGATCGTCGCCCAGCATGTCCTCGTCGAAGAGCTGACCGAGCGACGGCTTCCTCGCCTTGAAAAGTGCTGCCATATCGTCCAGTGCCCACACCGCCAGCGAATAGTCGGTGGCGACGAAGCCGAGCGGCCTGGCATGCGCGCGTTCCAGCCGGCGTGTCAAAAGCATGCCCAGTGTCTGGTGCGCCAGGCGCCCCTCGAAGGGATAGGCCACCATGTAATGCCGATTGCCGCGCGGGAAGGTTTCGACAAGAAGATCGCCGCGCTTCGGCAGTACCGACTTTTCTTGTTGGATCCGCAGCCAGTCGGCGACCTGTTCGGGCAAGAGTTTCCAGCGGTCGCTGTCGGCCAGCATGCCGCGAACCTGCTCGGCGAGATAGGTCGACAGCGGGAATTTGCCGCCGGCATAGGACGGCACGATGATGTTGGCGCCGGCGCCGTTGGAAACGACACATTCGTTCTCGCGGATGCCTTCGAAGCGCAGCACCTTGCCGGCGAAGAGGAAGTTGTCGCCGGGACGCAGCGTCTCGGCGAAATATTCCTCGATCTTACCGAGCACCGGCCCGCCGCGCCCGGCCATGCCGCGACCCTGGCGGACATAGCGGATATTCAATTCCGGCATCTCGACGATGGTGCCGACATTCAGCCGGTATTGCTGCGCGACGCTCGGATGCGAGATGCGCCAGAGCCCGTCTTTGTTCCGGCGGATGCGGGCATAGCGCTCATAGTTCTTCAGCGCGTAGCCACCGGTGGCGACGAAGTCGACGACTCGGTCGAAGGTCTCGCGCTCCAGCGCCGCGTAAGGAGCGGCGGCGCGCACTTCCTCGTACAGAAGGTCGGCATCGAACGGTCCGCCGCAGGCGACGCCCAGCACATGCTGCGAGAGCACGTCGAGCGCGCCCTTGATCAATGGCGGCGTGTCCTGCGCGCCGAGATAGTTGGCGTCTAGCGCGGCGCGGCATTCCAACACTTCGAACCGGTTGGCCGGGATGAGGATCGCCTTCGATGGTTCATCCATGCGGTGGTTGGAGCGGCCGATGCGTTGTGCGAGGCGGCTCGCCCCCTTGGGTGCGCCGACATGAACCACCAGATCGACGTCGCCCCAGTCGATGCCGAGGTCGAGCGTGGAGGTGGCGACGATGGCACGCAGCGCGTTGTCGGCCATCGCCTTCTCGACGCGGCGGCGCTGACCGACATCGAGCGAACCGTGATGCAGCGCGATCGGGAGCGAATCCTCATTCGCCCGCCAAAGCTCCTGGAACAGCAACTCGGCCTGACTGCGCGTGTTGACGAAGAGAAGCGTCGTGCGGTGTTTTTTGATCGCCTCGTAGATCTCTGGAATGGCGTAGCGGGCCGAATGCCCGGACCACGGCACGCGCTCGCGCGAGTCGAGGATCGAGATATCGGGCTTGGCGCCGCCCGCGACAGTGATCAGCCCAGCCATGTCGCCGGGCGGATTCTGCGCAACCAGCCAGCACCGCAATTCATCGGGCTCGGCAACGGTCGCCGACAGGCCAATGGTCTGCAGGCTGGGAACGAAAGTGCGCAATCGCGCCAAGCCAAGCGCCAGCAGATGTCCGCGCTTCGAAGTGACCAACGAATGCAGCTCATCGAGGACGACATAGCGCAGGTCCTCGAAAAAACGCTTGGCGTCGTTCCCCGCGATCAGCAGGGCGAGTTGCTCGGGCGTCGTGAGCAGGATGTCGGGTGGCACCAATTTCTGCCGCTGGCGCTTATGTGAAGGCGTATCGCCGGTGCGCGTCTCTATGGTGACGGGCAGTCCGATTTCCTCGACCGGCTTGCCGAGGTTGCGCTCGATGTCGACAGCCAGCGCCTTGAGCGGCGAGATGTAGAGCGTGTGGATGCCGCGATGCGCCTGGCCGGGCTTGCGGCGCGGCCGGTTGGCAAGCTCCGTCAGCGAAGGCAGGAAGCCGGCCAGCGTCTTGCCGGCGCCGGTCGGTGCGATCAGCAGCACCGATTGTCCGCCTTGCGCCTGCGCCAGCAGCTCGAGCTGATGGACCCGCGGCGACCAGCCCTTTTTGCCGAACCATTCGACGAATGGCTCTGGCAGCAGGACGGCGGCATTCTGTTCGGCAAGGCGCGGCTGCTCGGTCACGCGACAGAGGTAGCGCGGCGGCGCCCGATCGCCAAGCAAAATCGGAACAAAAGGGGATCATTGTTACCTTCTCCCCCTTGTGGGAGAAGGTGGATCGGCGCGCAGCGCCGAGACGGATGAGGGGTGCTCCAGCTTGGCGCCAAGTTACCCCTCACCCGGATTGCCAACCGATTTGCGAAGAGCAAATCGGGGCAATCCGACCTCTCCCACAGGGGGAGAGGTAAAGGCGCTACGGCCTCCTGAACCCGGTCGGGCCGCCATAGAGATAGCCGATGCGCGCGACCGCCTCCTTCAACCCTTCGCGCGAGACCAGCATCGTGTGGCCGTTGGCGTGGATCATGTCGTGCGCGTTGGTCATGATCGCGACATGGCCTTTCCAGAAGACGAGATCGCCGCGCAGAAGGCCGGAATAGTCGGGACCCGGCTCGACTGGCGAGCCGATCGATGCCGCCTGCATGTCGGAGTCGCGCAGCGCGGCCTTGCCGGCCATGCGCATCGACAGCTGCACGAGGCCCGAGCAGTCGATGCCGAAGCCCGACACCCCGCCCCAGAGATAGGGCGTGCCGAGGAAACTCTCCGCGACCGTGACGTAATCCTCGGCCAGTTCGCCGATCGGCCGCACATGGCCGGCGATAATCGCCTCGCCAGAGGGCAGCAACGCATAATGCGTGCCGCGCGTCTCGGCAAATCCGCTCACCGTGATGGTAGAACCCATCGACAGTTGCCCGCCTATCGGGAAGCGCAGATCCGGCCCGGGATAGAGGAAGGTGCGCGGGACGGAAACGATGTGCGTCGGCGCATGTTCGCGCATTCCAATAAGATTGTCCGCGACATAGCCGACATAGCCATCGCGCTCGGCCTGTACCCAGGCCCAGCCCTCCGCGTCCTCGAAGACAAGGACGTCGTCGCCAAACAGCGCCTGCGTGTTGACGCCGGCATCCGGGCGCGGCGCCTTGCGCAGATCGGCGACCGAGGCCGTGATGCGAGCCGGACGGCCGCTGACGAAGCGCTCGGCAGCGACCTCGCCTTTCAGCCTGGCATCGGCAAGGTCGGAACGGAAGGCATGAAGGCGGGCATCCCTGGCGGTCAAATCGGCAATCCAGTCAAACAGAGTATCGTTCAGATGGGCAGTTCATGCGCTCTGGCAACGATACCATCGCCGAAGCGCTCGACAAAGAGCGCGCCTTCGACCGTGCGCCGGATCAGCACGTTGCGCTTGTCGAGATCGTCGCGGTGGCGCGAGACCAGTTTTAGCGCGCCCATGGTGTCGAGGGCGCGGGTGATGACCGGCTTTGTGACGTTGAGCTTGGCGGCCAGCCCGCGCACCGTATGGGGCGGCGGATCGAGATAGATGGTGAACAGGATCGCAGTCTGGCGCATGGTGAGGTCCGGCGCGCCATCGCGTACCTGGGCCAGCATCACCTGCTGCCACAATCGCAAGGCCTGGCTCGGGCGCATCGAGATCGACATCGCCCAAGCATGCCGGCAAATTGTTTCGGTTCCGTTTCAGTGACGGCTTGTCCCCCGACTTTGCTCCTCCGGCTCAGGCAAATCGCCGCGTGATTATCCGTTCCAACGCGCGAATGCCCTGCGCCTCGCCGCCGGTCAGGCCGTAGGGGCGATCGGCCGGGTTCCAGGCAAAGATGTCGAAATGCGCCCAGCCGGGCGTCTTCTCGACAAAGCGCTTGAGGAAAAGCGCGGCGGTGATGGATCCGGCGAAGCCGTCGGTGGTGACGTTGTTGATGTCGGCGATCTTCGAAGAGAGCTTTGCATCGTAGGGACGCCACAGAGGCATGCGCCACAGCGGATCCTCGACCGCGACGGACGCGGCGGCCAAATCGGCGGCGAGCGTCTCGTCGGCGGTGTAGAACGGCGGCAAATCAGGCCCCAGCGCGACGCGGGCAGCACCGGTCAGCGTCGCCATGTCGATCAGCAAGGCGGGCTGCTCCTCATCGGCCAGCGCCAGCGCATCGGCAAGGATCAGCCTCCCCTCGGCGTCCGTGTTGCCGATCTCGACAGTGATGCCCTTGCGGCTCCGCAGCACGTCGCCGGGCCGGAAGGCGTTGCCGGCGATCGAATTCTCGACCGCAGGGATGAGCACGCGCAGCCGGACATTCAATTTCGCCGCCATGATCATCGAAGCGAGACCCAGTACATTGGCGGCGCCGCCCATGTCCTTCTTCATCAGAAGCATGCCCGACGACGGTTTGATATCGAGGCCGCCGGTATCGAAGCAGACGCCCTTGCCGACCAGCGTCACCTTCGGCGCATCGCCAGGTCCCCAGGTCAAATCGATGAGGCGCGGCGCGCCGGTGGAGGCCCGGCCGACGGCATGGATCATCGGAAAATTTTGCGCCAGAAGATCGTCGCCATGGATCACGGAGATCCCGGCGCCGTGGGCGGCGGCCAGTTTTCGGGCAGCTTCCTCCAGTTCAACCGGCCCCAGGTCGCTGGTCGGCGTGTTGACGAGGTCGCGCGTCAGGAACACGCTGTCGGCGATGCGGCCGATATGCGTGCCGTCGGCACCTTCGGGAAGCGCAAAGCGCAGGGCCTTTCCGGGTTTCTTGCCATAACGGGTGAAGACATAGCCCCCGAGCACCAGCGCGAGCGCGGCGAGGTCGGGCTGCCGCAAGTCCGACGCAAAATGCCAGTCGCCTTCCGGCAGCGCTCTCGCGAGCGCGCCAAGAGCAAGAGCGCTTTCGCCGTCGCCAGTGCCGAACAGCGCGCCGCCAAGGCCACCGCCTTCATCCGGAAAGACCAGCGTGCGCCCCGCCTCGCCGGAGAAACCGTTGGCCCTCGCCCAGGCGATGGCGGCCGGCGGCAACGCAGCGGCTTCAAGGGCGTCCTTTGCCACCAGATAGACAGGCAAGGCGGCTTCCGGCTTCTGCTCGACGAGTTCGACAGGCATGCAATGATCTCCAGCCGAACAGCTGAGTCGGCGCTTCTTAACGGTCCGTTAGGGTTAACAGAATATTTCTGCGGGAGGGAAGACGGCCAGGCAATGGCCGCACAGGAATGGAGACCGGGCGCCCGATGCCGATCAAAGCGTTGAACCTTACAGCTAAGCGTCTGATCACCATGACCTTGATGGCGGCACTGGCGGCCGGCGTGGCGGGTTGCGGAAGCACCAGCAGGTTGACCACAGGCTCCATCTCGCGCTCCGACAACAAGCCGCTGGACACGATGTCGGCCGGCGAACTGCGCACCGCCACGTCCAGGCTCGGCGAATCCTATGCCCGCAATCCGAGCGACAAGCGCATGGCGATGAATTTCGCAGCGGCGCTGCAGATGGACGGCGATGCCGATCAGTCGCTGGCCGTGATGCGCAAGCTGGCGATCGCCTATCCCAAGGATCGCGAAGTGCTCGCCGCCTATGGCAAGGCGCTTGCCGCCAATGGGCAGTTCGAGCCGGCGCTCGACGCCGTGCGCCGCGCCCAGACGCCGGAATATCCAGACTGGAAGCTGGTCTCGGCGGAAGCCGCCATTCTCGACCAGATAGGGCAGAAGGACGAGGCGCGGCAGAACTACCGCAAGGCGCTGGAGCTCAAGCCGAACGAGCCTTCGGTGCTGTCGAATCTCGGCATGTCCTACGTGCTCGAAGGCGACCTGCGCACGGCCGAAACCTATATGCGCTCGGCCGCGCAGCAGCCGGGCGCGGACAGTCGGGTGCGGCAGAACCTGGCGCTGGTCGTCGGGCTGCAGGGCCGCTTCGACGAGGCCGAAAAGATCGCTTCGCAGGAACTGTCGCCAGATCAGGCGCGGGCCAACGTCGCTTATCTGCGCCAGATGCTGGCCCAGCAGAACGCCTGGAGCCAGCTCAAGGATCAGGACAAGGGCAAGGCGAAAGTGGCCACGAACTGACTGCTGGCCGCAGAAGCACCGACCGCCTCTGAAAATCAGCAAGCCGCGCGGACCCGCGCGGCTTTTTGACTGATGCGAACGGCCAGCCTATTTCGAGGAACTGTGCTGGTCGCCGAAGATGCCTTGCTGGCTGACCTGGATGCCGGCCGGACCCAGGATGATGGCGAACAGAACCGGCAGGAAGAACAGGATCATCGGCACGGTGAGCTTCGGCGGCAGGGCGGCGGCCTTCTTCTCGGCCGCATTCATGCGCATGTCACGGCTTTCCGCGGCGAGCACGCGCAGCGCGTGCGCCACCGGCGTGCCGTAGCGCTCGGCCTGGACCAGGGCCTGCGAGACCGACTTCACCGATTCCAAGCCGGTGCGGCTTGCCAGGTTCTCGTAGGCGATCTTGCGATCCTGCAGATAGGACAGCTCGGCGTTGGTGAGCACGAATTCTTCGGCAAGCGCCACCGACTGCGCGCCGATTTCGTCGGCAACCCTGCGCAAGGCCGCTTCCACCGACATGCCGGATTCCACGCAGATCAGCATCAGGTCGAGCGCGTCGGGCCACGCCAGCTGGATCGACTGCTTGCGCTTGGTCGCGCGGTTGTTGACGTAGAGGATCGGCGCGTAGAAACCGCCATAGGCGACGACGACACAGACGAACAGCTTGACGAAGACCGGCTGCTGCGGCAGGCCGCCGAGCAGGAACACATAGACGGCCGCAAGCGCAAAGCCGACGAACGGCAGAACGAGACGGAAGAAGAGGAAGCGCGTCAGCGGGTTCTGGCCGCGAAAGCCCGCGACCTTGAGCTTTTGGACGGTGCTTTCGTCGGCAAGCGCGCGCCTGAGGTCCAGGCGGTCGACAATGTTGCGCATGCCTATGGACTGTTCCTCGCGCAGGCCTTTGCGGCGGCGGTCGGCCTCGATGGCCAGCCGCGCGCGCTGCTCGGCGCGCAATTTATCGCGTTCGAGCGCCACGGATTTCATGCGCGATTTGAGCGACGTGCCACCGAGCGCGGGCATGAGCGTGAAGACGGTGGCAAAGACGGCGATGCCGACCAGCAGCGCGATCAGGAAGGAAGGGTCGGTGAGTGTTTTGACGACCTGCTCTGTCACTTGGATCCGCGCCTTTACACTTCGAAGTTCATCATCTTGCGCATTACCAGGATGCCGATCGACATCCAGGCACCCGCGCAGCCGAGGATCAGGTTGCCGACATTGGTGGTAAACAGCGGCATGATATAGTTCGGGCTCGACAGATAGACGAGGAAGGCGACGACGAACGGCAACGCACCGATGATGATGGCGGATGCCTTGGCTTCCATCGAGAGCGCCTGGACCTTGGCCTTCATCTTCTTGCGGTCGCGCAGGACGCGCGAAAGGTTGCCCAGCGCTTCGGACAGGTTGCCGCCGGCCTGCGACTGGATCTGAATGACAATGCCGAAGAAGCCGGCCTCGCTGCATGGCATGGTCTCGGACATGCGCATGGCGGCATCGGGCACCGATAGGCCCATCTGCTGTGAATCGACGATGCGGCGGAACTCGGCCCGGACCGGCTCGGGCGATTCGTTGGCGATCAGGCGGATCGCGTCGTTGAGTGGCAGGCCCGACTTGACCGCGCGCACGATGATGTCGAGCGCGTTCGGAAATTCCTCCAGGAAAGCCTTGACGCGGCGCGTGCGACGAAACGACACGAACCAGCGCGGCAGGCCGAAACTGCCCACCAGCAGGGCGCCAGGCAGGGCCCACAAAGGCGCGCGGATGAAGAAGAGAAGGCCTGTCAAGACAACGCCGCAGACAGCGGAGTAGATGTAGAAGCGCTGGGGCGAAACCTGCATGCCAGCCTGACGTATCTGGACCTTCAGCGGCGGTTTCTTGAGGTTGCGGTCGTTGGTCTTCTGCTTCTCGTCGAGCTGCTTGAGCGAGTCCTGGAGATTCTTGCGCCGCTTGACCGCTTCCGCGGCGCGGTCGCGCGAGGCTCTCACCACGGAGCGGTCGGTTTCGGCCGTCTTGATAGTCTGAAGCCGCTTGCCGGCCTGCTTCTCGTTGTCGATGCGCGTGAACAGGAAAGCATAGGCCACCGCGCCTGCGCTAAAGCCGGCAAGCGCGATGAACGCCAATACGGTGGTGTCAATTCCGAACATCGACCGGGATCCCCAGGGCATTTCGCCGTTCCAAAGAAACGGCGAACCGCCCTATCTCTTTGTTTAGACGCAATTCCGGACGGAAAACCGCTTCACACTTTTCCTGGAATTGCTTCCAACCTCCAGACGCATCAGTCAGCGCGTTTCTCCATTGCCTCGAGCGCATTGGCGAGGCGCTGCTCCTCGCCATAATAGCGGGCGCGATCCCAGAAATGCGGCCGACCGATACCTGTCGACACGTGCTCGCCGACCAGCCGGCCGTTCGAGTCCTCGCCCTTGATATTATAGAGGACCAGGTCCTGGGTGATGATGACATCGCCTTCCATGCCGATCACCTCGGTGATGTGGGTGATGCGGCGCGAGCCATCGCGCAAGCGCGCCGCCTGGATGATGACGTCGATCGAGCCGACGACGATCTCGCGCACCGTGCGCTGCGGCAGTGAGTAGCCGCCCATGGCGATCATCGATTCGATACGGTTGAGGCATTCGCGCGGGCTGTTCGAGTGGATCGTTCCCATCGAGCCGTCGTGACCGGTGTTCATCGCCTGCAGCAGGTCGAACACTTCCGGCCCGCGCACCTCGCCGACGATGATCCGCTCGGGCCGCATGCGCAGGCAGTTCTTGACCAGGTCGCGCATGGTCACCTCGCCCTCGCCCTCGAGATTGGGCGGCCGCGTTTCGAGACGGACCACATGCGGCTGCTGCAGCTGCAATTCCGCCGAATCCTCGCAGGTGATGACGCGCTCCTCGCGGTCAATATAGTTGGTCAGGCAGTTGAGCAGCGTCGTCTTGCCGGAGCCGGTGCCGCCAGAAATGACGATGTTGCAGCGGACGCGCCCGATGATCTTGAGGATTTCCGCGCCTTGCGGCGAGATCGCGCCGAACTTGACCAGCTGATCAAGCGTCAGCTTGTCCTTCTTGAACTTGCGGATGGTGAGCGCGGTGCCGTCGATCGAGAGCGGCGGCGCAATGACGTTGACGCGCGAGCCGTCGGGAAGGCGCGCGTCGCAGATCGGGCTCGATTCATCGACACGACGGCCGACCTGGCTGACGATGCGCTGGCAGATGTTGAGCAATTGCTGGTTGTCGCGGAAGCGGACGCCGGTCTGTTCGACCTTGCCGTTGACTTCGATGTAGACGTTCTTGGAACCGTTGACCATGATGTCGGCGATGTCGTCGCGGGCGAGCAACGGCTCCAGCGGTCCATAACCCAGAACGTCATTGCAGATGTCCTCGAGCAACTCCTCCTGTTCGGAGATCGACATCGCGAAGTTCTTGATCGCAATGATGTCGTTGACGATGTCGCGGATTTCCTCGCGCGCGGTCTCGGGATCGAGCTTGGCGAGCTGCGACAGGTCGATCGTATCGATAAGCGCGGAGAAAACCTGGCTCTTGGTGTCGTAATAGGCCTCGCTGCGCTCGCGCTGGATCTTTCTTGGCGGCTCGGGCGCCATCGGCGGCGGCTCGACAGGACGGCGGGCCGGCGGCGCGGCTGCCGCGCTGGAGGTCGGCGCGGCCGGCCGCTCGGCCGCGATCGTGCCCGCGGCCGCGGGAGCGGCGGGAGCGGCCGCCGGCGGACGGAATTCGGGCGTCGCCCGGTTGCCGTCGTCTGTGCCTCTTTTACCAAACATGATCGACTACCCGATGCCGCTCAATCAGCGTCACTTCTTGTTGCGCGAGAGCTTGCCGAGGATCGAGCCCAGGCCTGCCTTCTTCCTTGCCTTGATTTCGCTGCGCCCGGTCAGCACATGCGCTATCTCGTTGATGATGGTGACGACCGGGCTCTTTGCGTCCATCTCGCCCAGCATGCGGCCGTTGTTGGCCGCGTTGCCGAACAGCAGCGGCTCGAAGTTGATCACCGCCATGGGCGTGATGCCGAGCGGTTCGGCGAAATCGGAAGCCGCGATCTCCGGCCGTTTCGGCACCCCTGCCTGGTTGATGATCAGCTTCGGCGGCGGATCGCTCGGACGCAGCCGCTTCAACATATCGACCAAGTTCTTGGTGTTGCGCAGATTTGCGAGCTCGGGCGTGGCGGTGATGACAATCTCATCGGCCTTGATCAGCGTGCTCTTCGTCCACCCGCTCCAGACATGCGGCACATCGAGCACGAGCAGAGGCGCGCTGCGCTGCGCCGTCTCGATGACCTGCGCGAAGGCCTCGGGATCGAAATCATAGACGCGCTCGAGCGTGGAGGGAGCCGCGAGCAGCGACAGATGCTCGGCGCATTGCGCCAGCAGGCGGTCGAGATAGACCTCGTCCACCCGCTCGGGCGAAAACACGGCCTCGGCGATGCCTTGCGCCGGGTCCTGATCGAAATTGATGTTGGCGGTGCCGAAAGCGAGATCGAGATCGGCAATGACGACTTCGGATTTGAACAGCGACGACATCGCCCAGGCGACATTGTGGGCGATGGTCGAGGAGCCTACGCCGCCCTTGGCGCCGATGAAAGCGAGCGAGCGGCCGATCGGCTCCGATTCCGGATCGACGAAGATCGACGACACGACGCTGACGATGTCGGTCATCGAGACCGGCGCGATGACGTATTCCGAAATGCCCGACCGGATAAGCTCGCGGTAGAGGCCGACATCATTGTAGTGGCCGATGACCACCACCTTGGAGGACGGATCGCAATATTCCGCGAGCTGGCCCAGCTGTTCGAGCAGCTGCTGCGGCTCGCTGCGCGATTCGAGCAGGATCAGGTTCGGTGTCGGCGCGGACTGGTAGAACTCGATCGCGGTCGGGACGCCGCCCATATGGACCTTGAGATGGGCCTTGGCCATGCGGCGGTCCTCGCCCGCGCGTGTTACGGGGTTGGAGACGCCTTCAGTCTCGCAGAAGGCCTGGATCGAAATGCGCGGCACCGGACGCAGCGCCTGCATGGCGGCGATGTCCTGCTGCGAAAGGTCGCCGGTTTCCGTGGGCGTGTCGTAGGCAAGATTGCTCATCGTCATGCTCTTTCCGTGACTGCTCTCTTCGTCGTCCGGCGCGGCTCAGTAGGTTACTTCCGAATTGCCGAGGAACTCGTCCGAGATCCCCCTGCTCCGATAGACGTCGATCACCGCGCCGCGATTTTCGGCGTCGATGTCGGACTGCTTGCGCGGCCCGAGCAGATCGTTGGGATTGGCCAGCTGGGCCGCGAGGTTGTTCTGGTAGGAGCAGCCGAAGTCGGCATAGTGCTTGTTCTCCGACGTCTCCAGAATGTCGTCGGGCCAACGCCCGCATTTGTCGGTTTGGGCCCGTACCGCGACGAAGGCGACGCGCACCGGCGCGGAGGCCTCCGGCACCGCCGACTGATAGGAAGTCATGACGATGCGGTTGCGCTTGACGCCCGCCGCCATGGCGAGCCTGGCAAAATCGCGGCCGGCGGCACGGGCGGCAACCTCGTTGGCGGACCCGGCCGGCATCGCGATCGTCAACGCCGGCGCGGCGCTCTTGTCGTAGCCTTCAAGGAAGCCAAGCAGCGTGTCGCGCTGGGCGCCAGTCATGCCGCGGTCGCCCGCGCCGACCGGCAGGTCAATCTTCTGGTTCTTCTCGGCGATGACGATCGGATGGGTCGTCCGGTAATCGTCCGGTATCGCCCCGACCGTAACGCTATCGCGGTGCCAGCTGGCGCAGCCGGCGAGCGAGACCGCGAGCATAACCGCCAGTGCCGGGACTATCGGCCGACGGATCCTTTCGATACCGGACGCCGCCCGGACCGTCACGACCTTCGATGCTGACTTGGACATATCCGCATTCCCACTCATTTGTAGATGAAGCCGACGACGCCGTGATAGCGGCCCGGCGGCCTGTCGGTCTGCATGGTGCCGTAGACGCGGTTGACGCGGCCGAGGAACATGCCGGCGCCATCGCTTGGCGGATTGAAATTGTCGTCCGGCTTGGCCAAGTCGTTGCGCGCCACCGGTCGCGCCAGATAGGGCGTGATGATGATGACGAGCTCGCTCTCGTTGCGGACGAAATCGCGGCTGCGGAACAGCGTGCCGAGCACGGGGATCTTTGTCAGCCCAGGCAAGCCGTCGACGGCCTGCCGGACATCATCGCGGACGAGACCGGCGATCATCATAGAACCACCGGAAGGCAATTCCACCGTCGTGTCCGCCAGGCGTTTGCGCAGCGATATGATGTTCGTGTCGCCCAACGCGAACGAGCCTTCCGTAGTCGGCTCTGAAACCGCGGTTCTTACCTTCAGGCTGATGCGGCCGGCAGACAACACTACCGGCTGGAACTCCAACCCGATGCCGTATTCGACCTTGTCTGCCGTCCAGGTCCTTTCGCCAGTCTGATTGTCTGTCGATTTGTTGTTGGTGACTGAACTCACCATGTTGTATTCGCCACCGACCTTGAACGTCGCCTTCTCGCCCGACACGGCCGTCAGTGTCGGCTCCGCCAGCGTCTTCATGACGCCCGACTGTTCCATGGCGTTGATGGTGCCTTGCAGGGACGAGCTGGCGAAGTTGAAGCCTGAACTAGACAGCGGCTTGCCGAGGCCGGGAAAGGTGTCGACGACAGAGCCATAGGTTATGCCGTTGCTGCCGCCATTGCCCACCATGTTGACGCCGAGCTGCTTCATCACGGAGCGGCTGACTTCGGCGACAGTCACCTTGAGCGTCACCTGATCGTCGCCGATGATCTGCAAGAGGTTGACGATTTTGGAGGTCCGGCGCTCCTGGTCGGGGTTGTTGATGTCGACGCCGCCATTGACCGAGCCGCCGGCTGCAGTCTGCGAATACTGACCCGTCGTCGCTTCACCGCCGGATACGAAGATGGTTGCCAGGTCGACCGCGCGCTTGGAATCGAGAGGCGTGTCGACCATGCCCGTCAGGACGACGTTGTCGTTGAGAAGCTCGACCTTGATCTGCGAGGACGGAATGAAGCGCTTCAGATAGTCCTCCAGCCCGGCGACGTCGCGCTCGACGGCCAGATCCAGGCTGACGATCTGCTCGCCATTAGGACCGAAAACAAAGATGTTGGTTTCACCGACAGCCTTGCCAAACAGGTAAATGCGTCGCGCCGTGCGGGTGACGGCATCGGCAACCGCCGGATTGGCGACGAGGATATCATAGGCGTCGTTCGGCAGGTCGATGACCACGGATTTGTTGAGACCGAGCTTGACGCGCTGCGTGGCGACGGAAGCCGATACGCCGGCGCTCGCGGCTTTGGCTTCGACTACCCCGGGAGCGTTTGTGCCGAACAGGAACAGGCCGATCGCCGCGGCCGCCAGGAAGGGCAGCAGTTTGCCGTTTAGCCTCATTTCCTTGCTCCCACCTCGGAAACCTCACCCGACTTGATCAATCGCACCGTTCCGCGCCGGCCATTGCCATTGACAAGGTAGTCGGCTTCGTCGGTAGGCTTTTCATGGATGTCGGTGATCGGACGCAGCGCCAGCGTGAGGCGGTCGGCCATCTGCTGCGCCACCGTGATGATCTCGGCCTGCTGCGGCGTCAGCTCCAGCGTCGCGGTCTGGCCGACCCTGGTCTTCTTGCCTTCCTCGTCTTCCTGGATGGTCTGGTCGATCGCCAGCACCCGGATGTTCTTGAGGATGGTCTCTGTGTTGAAGCCGCTGCCGCCGTTGCCGGTGTCGGCGCGACGGGTCATGATGACGTCGACGAAATCGTTGGGCAGGATGAAGCCACCGGCGGACGTATCGGCCGATATCGCGGTCGCGACAGCGCGCATGCCTGTCGGCAGGATCGACGACATGAAGCTTTGCCCCTCGCCGACCAGCTTGGAGCGTCGCAACGGTTCGCCCGTATACATGGCCATGCGCGCAACCGAACCCTTGAGCTTTTCGACGGCGTCAGGTTCGGCGGCGCGGGTGATGAAATTGGCATTGACGCCGTCGGCCGGCCATTCTTCCCACCTGACGTTGTTTCCGATCTGGCTGCCCATCGGCACGTCGCCGGAAAGCACCAGCACGTCCTGCAATGCGATCGCCGGCTGCCTGGGCGCATCGACAGTGACTTGAGGCGGTGGCGCCACGACCATGTTCTTCGCGACATAGCCTGCGCCACCCGCCGCGACCGCAGCCACGCCCAGAATGATCAATCGGGATGCTGGCATTCGTCCGAAACCCTTCGCCTTTGGCAAACCACCCTCGCCAGGCCGGACTTTGCAGCTGCAATCGTCAAAACAAGGTTAATGTAATGCTTACGATCGTGATTAATTTAACGTTTACTCAAATTAGACGGAGCGGCCCCGCGTTAACAAAAAAGGCGGCCAGGCCGCCTTCGGGATCCTTGTTCGTTAAGGCGAGCTAAGCGGCGAGCCTTTCCAGAGCCCAAACCACCAGCGGGGAATCCGGGAAGGTGATCAATCCGCCGAGACCAAGCGCGACACCATAGGGAACGCCGACGCTCTCGTCGGCGAAATGGCGCAGAAAGCGGTTGTGCCCGGTGTATGCCGCCAGCGCCGATTTTCTGTAGAGGAGGATGGCAAGGGTCAACAGGCCGCCGATGAGGGTCGAGGTCACCAGGTAGCCGACAAGGTTGATGCCGAAACCCATCCAGACGGCCGTGGCGGCGAGAAGCTTGGCATCGCCGCCGCCCATGCCGCCGAGCGCAAAAAGACCGAACGTCACCGCAAGCACCAGGGCACCGGCGGCGAAGTGCCATCCAAAGGTTGCCCAGTCCATGCCGGTCAGCGGAGCGACAATCGCAAACGTCGCCACCAGGAGCACCGGGACGCGGTTGGCGATCGTCATCGACAACGTGTCCGAGATCGCCGCAAACAGCATACAGAAAGGAAAGACGACGAAGATCACGGCTTCAAGCATAGATGCAGCGTGCCTGTGACAGGTTTACAGCGGCATGCTAGGCGCGCTGGATTGACGATCGAGAGGCCGGACGATCAGAACCGGCCGGCTGCATGAAAAGGGCCACCAACAGGCGGCCCTTTTGCTATTTGCCGAGAAGGCGCGATATCGCTGCCTATCACGGAGCCGCGCCGTTAAGCGTGGTGGCAATGTTTTGGAACTTGGCGTTCAGCGAGCTGCCGAGCGCGGTGGCACCGACCATGATGGCGAGCGCGATGAGAGCGGCGATCAGACCGTATTCGATGGCGGTCGCGCCGGATTCGTCCTTCACAAAACGTGCAATGAGATTAGACATTCGAGAGCTCCTACTCCACGTGTTACAGCACTTCCGTCAACTTCTCTTTGCGGGTTGATCGGATGCAGCAAATCTAGGCAGAAGCCCTTTCAATCGGCTTAATAAACAGCCTTACCGATTCCTTTCCGGCGGTGAACGCGTTGTGTGGTTAACCACAGCCTAAACAATGTCGAGCGTCCCGGGACCCCGGCAAAACAGCGGAAACCGGGGCTCCTGCAATATTGCTAAAACAGCGAGGACCATCGATGCATGACGCATGCGGCAAGCCGATCGGCCATTGCAGCCAGGCCAGGTTTAACCGTTGGTTCACCAATCTCGTTCATGTTCCGTTGAAGAATCTACCCGCCGGGAGCGCTTCAATGACCTTGCCGAGATCGCTGTTTCCAGTCGCCGCGCTGCTGGCAACTGCCGTTCTGGTCATGCCGGCCAGCGCCGGCGCCGGCATAGAAGTCACCATGAACCAGGCAAAGATCGTCAAATTGTCGCGCGCGGCCGACACGGTCGTCATCGGCAATCCGGCGATTGCCGATGCCTCCGTGCAGGATGCCTCCACCATCGTTCTTACCGGCAAAGGTTTTGGCGTCACCAATGTGGTCGTGCTCGACTCAGACGGCAGCCCGATCATCGATGAACAGGTGACGGTCGTGCGGCAGGCCGCTTCCTCGGTACGCATCTACAGGCGGGCTGAAGTGCAGACCATGTCTTGCACGCCCTATTGCGAGAGCGCGTTCAAGACCGAGGCCGAGAAGGCTTCCGAATCCGAAATGAGCGCCGGGCACTGAAGCGCGTCGCGCTGAAACGGATTCAGGCGACGCGCTTTAAGTCTTGGTTTTGACGCATGTCGTCGTCCCGGAACCGCCGCACACTTCTGAGCGACATGCACTAAGCCTGAGCGAGGGCGAATCCTGCGGGCCGTTAAAGACAGCTTAAAGCTCGGCCGGCGAATTTAGCGATCATCCAAACCGGAACTCAATGGGTTTTCGCTACCTTGCCGCCGGTACCGCAATGGGGATCGGCAGGAACGCAAAAAATGAGCAAGAACGCCACATCCGGCGACGGCACGGACGGCAAGGCGCGCGCCAAATCCCGCCCCGGTTTCTTCAGCGACAGACGCGGCAGCACGGCGATGGAATTCGCCCTGTTGGCCATCCCGTTCGCGCTACTCGTCTTCGCCATCCTCGAGAGCTGCGTTTCGTTCGCCGGCCAGGAGGTGATGGCCAACGTCACCGACGATGTCGCCCGCCAGCTGCGGACCGGACAGCTGCAGAAGGCGAATGTCACCGAAGCCTCCGTCAAGCAGCTGATCTGCAGCAGGCTGGAGATCATGGTGGCCAAGAACTGCCCCGGACTGCTGGTGGATTTGCGCGAATATTCGAGCTTCGCCGACGCCGCCACGGCAGGCTTCAGAATAGACGGCGACCGCATCGTGCTGACGCAAGGCGGGGGTGACATGACCCCCACAGTTTCGCCCGGGCTGGCCGAATCGATCAACATGCTGCGGGTGTTCTACAAATGGCCGGTGATGACGGATCTCCTGGCCAAACAGATGCAGAATTTCACTGATGGCACCACGCTGCATTTCGCGTCCGTGACCTGGCAAAACGAACCATTCGACAACTGAGGCCGGCGGACGGCTGAGACTGCGGCGGCTTGGAGGATAGGATGTACAGTGCGGGGGCACATCGGGGGATTTTGGCCATCGTGGGGCGAGCGAGGCGGTTCGGCGGCGATCGGCGCGGTGTCGCTGCGATCGAATTCGCGTTCATCATGCCGGTGCTGCTCATCATGTATTTCATCACGATGGAGGCGTCGCAGGCCATCGAGACCAGCAAGAAGGTCAGCCGCATCGGCAGCATGGTGGCCGATCTCGTGACGCAGCAGCAGGCGGTCGTGCAGGCTAACCTCGACGCGATCATGAAGATCGGTACGACGACGCTTCTGCCCTACAACCGCTCGAAGCCGTCGATCATCATCACCGCCATACAGATGTCGGACGAGGCGTCACCGACAGTGAAGGTGGTGTGGTCGCGCAAGCTGGTGGGCAACACCTACAGCGCAGATGCCAAGAGCGGCGATCCCACGACCGTCCCGTCGACGTTGAAAATCCGCAACACTTTCCTGATCCGGGTGGAGAGCGACCTCGGCTATACACCGGTCATCGCTTGGGATGGGAACAACGCGCAGCAGAAATCGGCCGGATTGCTGTCGACCTTCAGCCACATAAACATGAGCGAGACCTATTATCTCAGGCCACGTCGGAGTCCGACGATTCCTTGCAGCGACTGTTGACAGGTTATTCCTCTCCAGCCGATTCCCGTTCCACGATCGCCAGGGCCATGGCGTAGTCTTTCGACGCGGCTGGCGTAAAGCCACCGGGATGCGTCGCCTCCAGCAGGTCGTAGACGTCAGGCGTCTGAGACTTGAGATTGGTCAGGAAGACCGTCAACCGTCGCTTTGCCTCCGGATCGAGATCGCTGCGGACTGCGTGCGGGCCGTAGCGCAACAGGCCTGAGGTCCACAACACCCGAAGCGAAGCCCCGGGGATGCCGGCAGCCTCCAGTCGCGCGACCGTGCCGCCGGAATGGGCGGACTGGCCGGCGGCATCGGCGGGCTCCCACCCGAACAGGGCGTCCGCTTCGCCGCCGGCCAGCATCGTCTCGGCCGCGGTCGCCGAAGCGGCGCGCGCCAGGAAGGGCGAATCCCGGGCGATCTTGACGCCTTCGGCGGAAAGGGCCGCCAGCGGCAGCAGCGCTCCGCCGACATTTTCGGCCGGCGCTATCGCGATCCTATGCGAAGCCATCGCGGCAAGGTCCGGGAGCCGGCCGTCGCGCGTCACCAGGACCGAACGGATGCCTACGGCGCCGTCGACATCGACAGGTGCGACCAGCGGTTCGACACAGCCGCAGCGCTGCGAGGCGGTGGCATAGGCGAGCGCGGAGTAGACCGCGTATTGCACCCGTCCGCTCGCCTGCGCCTCAATCAGCGCGGCATAGTCGCGCGCGACCACGAACTCGACCTTCATGCCGAGCGCATTGGCAAAGGCCTCCGTCAGGCGCGCGAGCCCGGGCACGCTGTTGCCACCACCCGGCTCGGCGACGATGCCGATGCGGAACGTGCCGATGTCGTCACGCCAGTCGGCGCATGCCGGCGAGGAGGCTGCGCCAAACGCCGCCAGAGCAACCGCGCACATCTTCACGGCCTGCCTTGCCGCGGTTTTGCCGCGCCTCGCCATCCTTGCTTCGCTCCGCCGCATCTGCGCCTCGTCACAACTATGGCGCGAAGCCGTTGCGGTTTGGTTTCCGATTTGCCAACGCCGCCGGGGAACCTTATGTCTGGCGGCCGGGGCTGACAACAATGAGATCCATGGCGCGCGCATTCCTGTTCGTTCTCGATTCTTTCGGCATCGGCGGCGCAGCCGACGCCGAGCGCTATGGCGATGCCGGCGCCGACACCTTCGGGCATATCCTCAAGGCCTGCGCCGACGGTCGCGCCGATCGGGACGGCCTGCGCAACGGACTGCTCAGCGTGCCAAACATGATGTCGCTCGGGCTTGGCCGCGCCGCGCAAACCGCAACCGGGCTGCGACCAGGCATCGAGGCACCGCTGATTGCCTCAGCTTTCCATGGCGCCGCCCAGGAAGTGTCGAGCGGCAAGGATACGCCGTCCGGCCACTGGGAGATCGCCGGCCTGCCGGTGCGTTTCGACTGGGGCTATTTCCCCGACACGGTGCCTGCCTTTCCGGCCGATCTGACCGAAGCAATCATCCGCGAGGGCAAGGTGCCGGGAATCCTCGGCGACTGCCATGCGTCCGGAACCGAGATCATCGAGCGGCTTGGCCAGGAGCATATCCGTACGGCCAAGCCGATCTGCTATACCTCGGTCGATTCCGTGCTGCAGATCGCCGCGCATGAGACGCATTTCGGCCTCGCCAGGCTTTATGAGCTCTGCCTCACCGTGCGCCGCCTGGTCGACCCCTTGAAGATCGGGCGGGTGATCGCGCGGCCCTTCGTGGGCGAGACGCCAGCCACGTTCCAGCGCACCCACAACCGCCGCGACTATGCGGTGCCGCCGCCGGAGGAGACCCTGCTCGACCGGCTGACCGGCCGCGGCAGCAAGGTCATCGCCATCGGCAAGATCGGCGACATCTTCGCCCATCGCGGCATCTCGGAAGTGCGCAAAGCGGGCGGGAACATGGCGATGTTCGACAAGGCGCTCGGCGGCATGGACGATGCCGGCGAAGGCGACCTGGTCTTCGCCAATTTCGTCGATTTCGACAGCGAGTTCGGCCACCGGCGCGACGTTGCCGGCTATGCGGCCGCGCTCGAAGCCTTCGACCGACGGCTGCCGGAGGCGCTGTCGCGCATCGGGCCAGGCGACCTTCTGATCCTGACCGCCGACCATGGCAACGATCCGACCTGGCGCGGCACCGACCATACACGCGAGCGCGTTCCCGTGATCGGCATCGGGCCGGGGCTGAAAGGTGGCGACATCGGGCTCAGGCCAACCTTCGCCGATATCGGCGAAACGGTCGCGGATCACCTCGGCCTGGCGCCTGGCGGCCATGGCGCCTCCTTCCTTACAACGATAGGCGGCCATGCCTGAGCTGCCCGAAGTCGAGACCGTCCGGCGCGGGCTCCAACCGGTTCTGGAAGGGGCGCGCCTGGTCAAGGTCGAGGCGCGCAGGGCCGACCTTCGCTTTCCTTTTCCCGAACGCTTTTCGGAACGCCTTACCGGCAAGACCGTGACCGCGCTTGGCAGGCGCGCCAAATATCTGACGATGCATATCGAAAACGGTCCGGTTCTGATCTGCCATCTCGGCATGTCGGGATCGTTCCGGGTCGAAGCCGCCGGGAGCGGCGATATCCCCGGCTCTTTCCATCTCGAGCGCTCGAAAAGCGCGGCGCACGACCACGTCGTGTTCGACGTCATCTCTGCGAAGGGCGAGCGCTGCCGCGTCATCTTCAACGACCCGCGCCGTTTCGGCTTCATGCTGTTTGCCGAAGGCGCGCCGGACACGCATCCGATGCTGGCGGGGCTGGGCATCGAGCCGACCGGCAATGCGCTTGACGGTCCCCTGCTCGCCTCGCTGCTGAAGGATCGCAGATCGCCGCTCAAGGCCGCGCTGCTCGATCAGCGGCTGATCGCCGGGCTTGGCAATATATATGTGGCGGAGGCCTTGTGGCGCGCCGGCCTGTCGCCAATGCGCGAAGCCGGCGCCATTGCCGGTTCCGGCAAAAAGGCGAAAGAACAAAGCGATCGCCTTGCCGAGGCGATCCGCTCGGTCATCGCCGATGCGATCGCCGCCGGGGGTTCCTCGCTGCGCGACTATGTCCAGGCCGACGGATCGCTCGGCTATTTCCAGCATTCCTTCGCGGTCTATGATCGCGAGGGCGAGCCGTGCCGGAAGCCCGGCTGCCGCGGCCACATCGCGCGCATCGTGCAAAGCGGGCGCTCGACCTTCTATTGCCGGACATGTCAGCGGTGAGCTAGGAACAATATCGGTCATTCCTCAGCCACGGAAGGAAGCGAAACCATGGCTTACGAAACCATTCTCGCCGAGACCCGCGGCAAGGTCGGGCTGATCACGTTGAACCGGCCCAAAGCCCTCAACGCGCTGAATTCGCAAGTCCTTGCGGAGGTCGTGGCCGCGGCAAGCGCGTTCAACGCCGACGCCGGGATCGGCGCCATCGTGCTTACGGGCTCGCAAAAAGCGTTTGCCGCCGGCGCTGACATCAAGGAAATGCAATCGATGTCCTTCGCCGACGCCTACTGCCAAGATTTTTTCGTCGGCTGGGAGGAGTTCACGCGCACCCGTAAGCCGATCATCGCGGCGGTGGCGGGCTATGCGCTCGGCGGCGGCTGTGAACTCGCCATGATGTGCGACTTCATCATCGCCGGCGACAACGCCAAGTTCGGCCAGCCCGAAATCACGCTCGGCGTCATGCCGGGTATGGGCGGATCGCAGCGACTGACGCGGTTCGTCGGCAAGTCGAAGGCGATGGACATGTGCCTGACCGGGCGGATGATGGATGCGGCCGAAGCCGAGCGCTGCGGACTGGTCTCGCGGGTGGTGCCGGTCGCCGAGCTCACCGAGGAAGCACTGAAGGCGGCGGCGAAGATCGCCGAGTTCTCATTGCCGTCGGTCATGATGACCAAGGAGGCGGTCAACCGCGCCTACGAGACGACCCTGGCCGAGGGGCTGCGCTTCGAGCGCCGCCTGTTCCATTCGCTGTTCGCGCTCGACGATCAGAAGGAAGGCATGGCCGCCTTCGTCGAGAAGCGGAAGCCAAATTTCACCAACCGCTGACGCAGGTCGCTCAAAAGTGCGGCGGTAGGGAAAACGAATTGCACGAGACAAGACCTGAAGCGCGTTGCCCGTTTCGGGGCGACGCGTTTGAAGGCGGCCAAAAAGACCGCTAAGCGGCGTTGACGCGCCGGAAAAGCTGAACTATAAGCCGCACCAACCGAGGCGGCCCGTGGCTGCCCGTTTGTTTTTTGCGCCCTGCGACATCGCTGGCGTTTACCAGATCAGAAGAGAGGCATCATGGCCAATACTTCCTCGGCCAAAAAGGCTACGCGCAAGATCGCCCGCCGCGCTGCGGTCAACAAGAACCGCCGTTCGCGCGTCCGCAGCTATGTCCGCAAGGTCGAAGAGGCGCTGGCCGCCGGCGACAAGGCCGCGGCGGTCGAAGCCTTCAAGGCAGCGGAGCCGGAATTGATGCGCGCCGCCACCAAGGGCGTCGTTCACAAGAACACGGCTTCCCGCAAGGTTTCGCGGCTGGCCCAGCGGGTCAAGACGCTGTCGGCCTGACCGACTCATCCTCGATCCATCGACGTTGAACCCGGTCGCACAGGCCGGGTTTTTTCGTTTGCCGGCAAGTACTTAAAAAAATTGCCCGAGAGCAACGCCTGTGAAGTGATTCCAGCACCAGTAATGTTTTGCCGGCATATACAGTGCCGCAGACACCGGCATACCCTGCCTGCGGCAATCGCCTAAATTTGCCTGTCAAAAAAACCGTAGTCTTTTCATGGCCTTACAGCCGGTCATCCACAGCTTGTTCAACGCGCGGTCGAGCGGCGGGGGAGAAGTAGCTGTCAAGAGAATTATTTCAGAATATTTCGTTTCGGGCGGCCTTTTTCATATTCGCCGGAAAAGGGTTTGAATCACAATGGCTTTGTCAAAACGTTCCGGTGCGGCACCCAATTTCAAGTCCCTTCCGGTAACCAGATTCGTTAAAAAACCGTTAGACGTGGCCTTGCCCTATCCACAACGATTTCGGTAATGTCCATCCATCGAAGGGACGGGCTCTAGCCCCTGACCCAGCCTGAATCGGCCAGCACAAAATGGCGGAATTCATGACGTGGAGCAATTCCGCGCACGGCTTGGTTTGTCTCTTCGGTGCGGGTAGGGGACTGGCGTAATTGTACATGGCGGTCGATGTCTCGCCGGCGTTTTCGCCGGAGGGTTTTGTATTGCCTTGTCGTTGTCGGAAAGCCGGCGTGCGGAGCCGCAGCCGGTCCCTTGCGCGAGTTGTGCCAATCATTGCCAGCGGCGGCAGTGACGGCGCAGCGAAATGAGGCGTCGGATCAAGGATGCAGGAGGCGCATCCCCGGCGGGAAAAGGGTACGAGAAGACAAGGGACTTTGATCATGCAGAGCGGCATCGAGAGGGAAATAGCGGGCGAGCTGCCATTTCCGGCAACTTTTGTCGGGGGCGACGGCGTGGCGGCATCCAGCGACGCGGAACAGAAGTTCGAGCGGGTCAAGACCCAGCTGAAGGCGCGTCTCGGGGCCGAGGTCTATTCGAGTTGGTTCGGTCGCATGAAGGTCGCCGAGGCCTCCCGCGGCATTGTCCGCATCTCGGTGCCCACAGCCTTCCTGCGATCCTGGATCAACGGCCATTATCTCGAGCTCATCGCTGAGCTGTGGCGGCATGAGGATCCGGAAGTCCTCAAGATCGAGATCGTCGTGCGCACAGCGACGCGCCAGGGGCGCAACCATGTCGAGCCGGAAATTGCGCCGGCGCGCAAGATGACCAAACAGACGCACACCGCGCTTGCCAACGGCACCGCAAGCGCCGGACGAGTGGAACAACGGGCGCCGGCGCCCCGGCAGGGCGCGTCCGCCGACGCGGAGTTCCGCCACAACGTGCTGGGGTCGCCACTGGACCCGCGCTACACGTTTGCCTCCTTCATCGAAGGACCGTCGAACCGGGTGGCCTTTGCCGCCGCGAAAGCAGTGGCGGAATCGCAGTCGAGCGCGGTGCGTTTCAACCCGCTTTTCCTGCATGCGACCGTCGGTCTCGGCAAGACGCACCTGTTGCAGGCGATCGCGGCGGAATCGCTGCGGCACAACCCGAAGTCGCGCGTCGTCTATCTGACGGCGGAGTACTTCATGTGGCGCTTCGCCACCGCGATCCGCGACAACAACGCGCTGACGCTGAAAGAGCAGCTACGCGACATCGATCTCCTGATCATCGACGACATGCAGTTCCTGCAGGGCAAGTCGATCCAGCACGAGTTCTGCCATCTGATCAACATGCTGCTCGACAGCGCCAAGCAGGTGGTGGTCGCGGCCGATCGGCCGCCGTCGGAGCTGGAATCGCTGGAGCCGCGCGTGCGTTCGCGCCTCAATGGCGGCGTGGCGCTGGAAATGTCGGCGCCGGATTTCGCCATGCGGCTCGGCATGCTGAAGTTGCGCCGCGCCACCGCCAAAACCGATGACACCTCGCTCGACATCTCGGACGAGATTCTGGAGCATGTCGCGCGCACGGTGACGGGCAGCGGGCGCGAGCTGGAAGGCGCCTTCAACCAGCTTCTGTTCCGCCAGTCCTTCGAGCCGCAGATCACCATCGACCGCATCGACGAGATCCTCGGCCACATCTACCGCTCGGGCGAACCGAAGCGGGTGCGCATCGAGGACATCCAGCGCATTGTCGCGCGCCACTACAACGTTTCGAAGACGGAGCTTCTGTCCAACCGGCGCACGCGCACCATCGTCAAGCCGCGGCAGGTGGCGATGTATTTGTCGAAAGTCATGACGCCACGATCATTGCCGGAGATCGGGCGGCGTTTCGGCGGCCGCGACCATACGACCGTGCTGCATGCCGTGCGCAAGATCGAGGACCTTTCGGGTGCCGACAACACGCTGGCGCAGGAGCTCGAACTGCTCAGAAGGCTGATCAACGACCAGGCCTGAGGGGGCGCAAAAATAGTCGGCCGCGCGCTTCGCCGGCTTTATCCCCAGAAAGCCCGCGCAACCGGCTGGAACCGGTGTCGCGGGCTTGCGTTTGCGGGCTTTTTACTGTCAGCTTACACAGATTCTGAAAGCCTTTCAGGGCTTTCGCGGGATGCCGCTGCCGGTAACCCGTTCATCCATTGAAGCGAGCCTGTTTCGTCATGCGTGTTATCCTGGAACGGTCAAATCTCTTGAAGTCCCTCAACCACGTCCACCGCGTGGTCGAGCGGCGCAATACCATTCCGATCCTGTCCAACGTGCTGCTCAGCGCCGAGGGCGCCAGCCTCGAGATGAAGGCCACCGACCTCGACCTCGAAGTCACGGAGGCGACGCCCGCCAAGGTCGAGCGCGGCGGCGCGACGACGGTGCCGGCGCATCTGCTCTACGACATCGTGCGCAAGCTTTCCGATGGCGCCGAGGTGATGCTGAAGACCGACGAAGACGGCAACGCGATGAGCGTTACCTCCGGCCGCTCGAGCTTCCGCCTGCAGTGCCTGCCGCAATCCGACTTCCCCGAGCTTTCGGCCGGCTCGTTCTCGCATATCTTCCGGCTGGAATCGGCGGCGCTCAAGGGACTGATCGACAAGACCCAATTCGCCATCTCCACCGAAGAGACGCGCTACTATCTCAATGGCATCTTCCTGCACACGCATGAGGTGGGCGGCAAATTGAAACTGCGCTCGGTGGCGACCGACGGACACCGCCTGGCGCGGGCCGAGATCGACGCGCCGGCCGGTTCGGAAGGCATGCCCGGCATCATCATTCCGCGCAAGACGGTAAGCGAGCTGCAGAAGCTGGTCGACGACCCCGATGTGGCTGTGACCACGGAACTGTCGGACACCAAGATCCGCTTCACCATCGGCAGCGTCGTTTTGACCTCGAAGCTGATCGACGGCACCTTCCCCGACTATCAGCGCGTCATTCCGACCGGCAACGACAAGAAGCTGATCATCGACCGCCAGAGCTTTGCCGCCGCCGTCGACCGCGTTTCGACTATTTCCTCCGAACGCGGCCGGGCGGTGAAACTGTCGATCAATGAGGGACAGGTCACGCTTGCCGTCAACAATCCGGATTCGGGCAGCGCCACCGAGGAATTGGCGGCGGACTATTCGTCGGACCCGATCGAGATCGGCTTCAACGCCAAATACCTGCTCGACGTCGCGGCCCAGCTCACCGGTTCGGAGGCGAAGTTCATGCTGGCCGATGCCGGCTCGCCGACGCTGATCCACGACATGGCCGACGAAACCGCGCTCTACGTGCTGATGCCGATGCGAGTATAGCTTTCTTAGTCGACGCAATTCCGGACGGAAGACCGTGCCACACTTTTCCTGGAATTGCGCTTTTGTCAGTCGCAATTCCGGACGGAAAACCGTGCCACACTTTTCCTGGAATTGCGCTTTTGTCAGTCGCAATTCCGGACGGAAAACCGTGCCACACTTTTCCTGGAATTGCTCTAGCGGACCCGATGTGTCGCCGTGACCGAGGATGCGAAACAGCTTCGGCAGCAAAGCTACATAAGTAAGCTAACACTTACGAACTTCCGCAATTACGCGACACTGGCGCTTGAACTCGCACCCGGCGCGGTGGTGTTGTCGGGCGACAACGGCGCCGGCAAGACCAATCTCCTGGAAGCGATCTCGTTGCTGACGCCAGGCCGAGGCTTGCGCCGCGCTCCCTATGCGGACGTGGCGCGCGAAGGCGGCGACGGTGGCTTTGCATTGCACGCGCGCATCGAGGGCCCGCAAGGGCAGGTCGAGATCGGCACGGGCATTTCCGGCGGAGACGCTGCTGGAGAAGGCGGCAGGAAGGTGCGGATCAACGGTGCGCCGGCCCGTTCGGCCGAGGAAATGCTGGAATGGTTGCGGGTCGTCTGGCTGACCCCGGCGATGGACGGGTTGTTTCCCGGGCCGGCGGCGGACCGCCGCCGCTTCGTCGACCGGTTGGTGCTGGCAATCGATCCCGGCCATGGCCAGCGCGCCCTCGACTACGAGAAAGCCATGCGCGGCCGTAATCGTTTGCTTACCGAAGGCTCCCGCGACGGCGCCTGGTTCGACGCGATCGAGACGCAAATGGCGGAAACCGGCGTGGCGATCGCTGCGGCGCGAGCCGAGCTGGTGCGGCTGCTTTCCGCCATGATCGACAGATTGCCTGGCAGCGGACCGTTTCCGCAGGCCGACATCAGCCTTGCCGGCGACCTCGAGAGCGCCCTCGGCAATGCACCGGCGGTCGATGTCGAGGAGCGGTACCGCGCGGCACTTGCCAACGGCCGGGAGCGCGACCGCGCCGCCGGCCGCACGCTGGACGGCCCGCATCGCTCCGATCTCGTGGTGCGGCACCGGCCGAAGTCGATGCCGGCGGAACTTTGCTCGACGGGGGAGCAGAAGGCGCTGCTGGTCGGCATCGTGCTGTCGCATGCCAGGCTGACCGGCGAGATGTCGGGACTGACGCCGATCCTGTTGCTCGACGAGATCGCCGCGCATCTCGACGCAGGCCGGCGCGCGGCGCTGTTTTCCATCCTCGAGGAGCTGAACTGCCAGGCCTTCATGACCGGCACGGATGCGGCCCTGTTTTCCAGTCTTGCGGGGCGGGCGCTGTTCCTGACGGTCGATCACGGCAGGGTCGGTCCGACCGGCTGATTCTCGAAGAACCCAGCGGCTGTCGGCGCCTGCCCTGCGGGACAAGGCTTCGCCTTGCCTGTGCTTGCCCTGCGGGACAAGGCTTTGCCTTGCCCGTACATGACAAGGTTTTCCGCCCGCTATATGGTCCGGCCATGACCGAAGCCGCCCTCACCGACGAAGAGCTCGAACGCTATGCCCGCCACATCGTGCTGCCCGAGATCGGCGGCCCGGGCCAGCAGAAGCTGAAACGGGCGCGGGTGCTGGTGATCGGCGCTGGCGGGCTCGGCGCCCCGGTGCTGGAATATCTGGCCGCGGCCGGCGTCGGCACGCTGGGTATCATCGATGACGACACCGTCTCCCTGTCCAACCTGCAGCGGCAGGTCATCCATGGTGGCGACACAATCGGCATGGCCAAGACCGACAGCGCCGCGGCGGCGATCATGCGCATCAATCCCAACGTCACGGTGGAATCGCATCGCCTGAGGCTGACTGCGGAGAACGCCCCTGCCCTCGTCGCCGGCTACGATGTCGTCGTCGACGGCTCCGATAATTTCGAGACGCGCTACGCGGTCGCCGATGCCTGCGCCAGTGAAATGAAACCCCTCGTCACCGCGGCCGTCGGTCGCTTCGACGGCTCGGTGACGGTGCTGAAGCCGTTCGAAACGAACGCCGACGGCAACCGCAATCCGAGCTATCGCGACCTCTTCCCGGAAGCGCCGCCCGAAGGACTGGTGCCATCCTGCGCGGTTGCCGGCATCATCGGCGCGCTGACCGGCGTCATCGGCACACTGGAGGCGATGGAAGCGATCAAGCTGATCACCGGCATAGGCGAGCCGCTGATCGGCCGGCTGCTGCTCTATGATGGGCTAGCCGCCCGTTTCGACACCATCCGCTACAAGGCCGTCTGAGCGCATGGACCAGACCGTCGGCATCTCCATAGTCGGCCTTCCTCCGGATTTCGCCCGATGGGACGACTTGCTGGTGCTGATCCGCCGCGCCTTTGCCTATATGGACGGCATCATCGACCCGCCGTCATCGGCGCATCTTTTGACAACCGACGGCCTTGGCGAGAAGGCGAAGCGAGAGACCGGATTTCTGGCTGTCGAGAACGGGCGCATCGTCGGTTGCGTCTTTGCGCTGGAACGGATGCGGGATGTCTATGTCGGCAAGCTCGCGGTCGAGCCACGGCTCCAGGGCCAAGGCATCGGAGCCCGGCTGATGCGAGCGGTCGAGGATCTTGCCCGCGAATGCGGCAAGGAAGCAATCGAGCTTCAGACCCGTATCGAACTGACCGCAAACCACGCGGCCTTCGCCCGGCTCGGCTTTCGCGAGACCGGGCGCACGGCGCATGAGGGCTATGACAAGCCAACCTCCATCACCATGCGCAAGGTGCTGTCTTGAGCCTTGTGCTCAGCCCGCGGGAACAGGCGATCGCCGCCGGCCGGGATGGCGCGGGCATGGCAATGCGCATCGTCGCCGAAAGCGCCCGCCTACTCGGCGCGCCACGGCTCATCCCGATCGCGTCCGCGCATATCGACGGGGCGCTCTATCACGGTGATTCCGGCACCTTGTTAGCCGAACGACTGGTCGAGAGCGGCGCAAGCGTCGCGGTGCGCTCGACGCTCAATGTCGGAGCGCTCGACCTGATGGGCTGCTCGCGCATCCGTCTTGAGGAGCCGCAGCGCGGCATGGCACGGCGGATGATGGAGGCCTATCGCAAGCTCGGCTGCGAACAGAGCTGGACCTGCGCGCCCTATCAGGCCGGACACAGGCCCGCGCTCGGCAGCGACGTCGCCTGGGGCGAGTCCAACGCGGTCGTCTTCTGCAATTCGGTGCTGGGCGCGCGCACCAACCGCTATGGCGATTTTCTGGACATTGCCTGCGCCATAACCGGTCGCGCGCCGGATTACGGCCTGCACAGGCCTGAGAACCGCCGGGCGCGGCTCATTTTCGATGTCTCGGGCCTGTCGCCTTCCTTCCTTGCCTCGGAGATCGCCTGGCCTGTCCTTGGCAGCCTGTATGGCCGCGAGGTGGGCAACGCGATCGGTGTCGTCACCGGCGTGGCCGGCCGTCCCGGCGAGGACGCGCTGAAGGCATTCGGCGCGGCGGCGGCATCGTCCGGCGCCGTCGGTCTGTTCCACATTGCCGGCGTGACGCCCGAGGCCCCCGACATCGAAACCATCCTGGCCGGACCGGAACCGGAGGCGGTGATCCGCGTGACGCCTCAGATGGTGGCGAAGGCGCGGGCCGGCCTGTCGACCGCCGGTACCGCCAACGCCATCAACGCGGTGGCGATCGGCAGCCCGCATCTGTCTAACGCCGAGTTCGACAGCCTGGAGCGGCTGATTGCCGGACGAATGCTCGCTGTCCCGATCTATGCCTGCACCGGCCGGCACGCGCTTGCGCTGCTGGAGCAGGACGGCCGTCGCAAAAAGCTCGAGGCCAGTGGCGTCGTCATCGTCGCCGATACCTGTGTGGTGGTGACGCCGATCATGCCGGATCTGGCTGGCGGCGTGCTGATGACCAATTCCGGCAAGTTCGCGCATTACGCGCCCGGCAACACAGGCTATGCGGTGCTCTACGCCTCGCTCGCCGACTGCGTCGAAAGCGCGGTCCTCGGCAGGCCGGTCTTCGCGGATATTGCCGCATGAGCGGAGCAGCCGAAATCCTGGTGCCGGGCAAGGCAGGCGAAGGCGAGGCGCTGGTGCTGACGGCGCCGATCAGCTTCTGGGGCGGCGTCGACCCCAAGACCGGACGTATCGCCGATGTCCGCCACCCGCAGCATGGCGAAGTCGTTGCCGGCCGGGTGCTGTTCCTGCCGGGCACGATCGGCTCGTCCTCCGCTTCGGCGGTGCTGATGGAGCTCGTCCATAACGGGCGGGCGCCGGCGGCGCTGGTGCTGCATGAGCCGGACGCCATCCTTCTGCTCGGCTTGATCGCCGCGCGGGAAATGGGCTGGGAAACGCCGATGGCCGTGCGGCTCGAGCGCGGCGCGTTCGATACCTACCGCGGAACCAGTGTAACGGTCGCCGCAAACGGCGCCGTTACCGTGGCCGTTTAAGGCTTTTCAGGTCCTGAGCGGCAGAACCCGGTCCGGCGGCCGGTGGCCGTCGAAGAAGGCGCGGATGTTGATGATCACCTTCTCGCCCATGTCGATGCGGCCTTCGAGCGTGGCCGAGCCCATATGCGGCAAAAGCACGACCTTGCCCTTGGCGGCAAGCTTCAACAGCTTGCTGTTCAGCGCCGGCTCGTGTTCGTAAACGTCGAGGCCGGCGCCGGCGATCTTGCCGTCATGAATGAGCTTGACCAGCGATTCCTCGTCGATGATGTCGCCGCGCGCGGTGTTGACGATATAGGCCGAAGGCTGCATCAGCGCCAGGCGACGACCGGACAGCAGATGAAACGTCGCCGGCGTCGACGGGCAATTGACCGAGATGATGTCCATGCGGGCCAACATCTGGTCGAGGCTTTCCCAATAGGTTGCCTCCAGTTCCTCCTCGACCGCCGGCAGCACGCGGTGCCGGTTGTGGTAGTGGATCGACAGGCCGAAGGCCTTGGCCCGCCTGGCCACGGCCGTGCCGATGCGGCCCATGCCGACGATGCCGAGACGTTTGCCCCAGATGCGCCGGCCGAGCATCCAGGTCGGCGACCAGCCGGCCCACTTCCTCTCGCCGGTCAGCACATTGGCACCCTCGGCCAGCCGCCGCGGCACGGCGAGCATAAGCGCCATGGTCATGTCGGCCGTGTCTTCGGTGAGCACATTCGGCGTGTTGGTGACGGTGATGCCTTTCTTGGCGGCCGCCGCGACGTCGATCTTGTCGACGCCGTTGCCGAAATTCGCGATCAACTTGAGGTTTTCACCGGCCTGGGCGATCAGCGCGGCATCGATATGGTCGGTGATGGTGGGGACTAGCACATCGGCCTCCTTGACCGCCGCGACCAGCTCCGGCTGCGTCATCGGCCGGTCCTCGACATTCAGCCGCGCGTCGAACAGCTCGCGCATGCGCGTTTCGACCGGATCGGGCAGCTTGCGCGTGATGACGACGAGGGGCCGTTTTTTGCCTGCCATTTTATCCCCGAAGCTTCCTCGAAACCGATCTCGTTGAGACCTCTTTAACCAAGACCGGCGAAAACTTGTAGCCGATCGCGGCATCAGCCCACTCCTGTAACAAGCGGTGTCGCCGAAGACAAAGAAAAAGGGGCGCTCATCCCGTCGGACCGGCGCCGAAAGGAACGAAATTGTCTGGTTTCGCGTCGCTTCGCCCGGCCTTCAGCGCAGCCATCCTCGGCGCCCTGCTTTGCGCGCCGCAGGCGTTGGCGCAGAGCGCGGCCGCGCCCGCACAAACCATAACGCTTGGCCCAAGCGGCCTGCCACTGCCGCGCTTCGTCAGTCTCAAGCCGGCGCGCGTCAATTCGCGCGTCGGCCCTGGCGCCAATTATTCGGTCAACTGGATGTATCTGAAGGCCGGCCTGCCGATGGAAGTCATCCAGGAATTCGACACCTGGCGCCGCGTGCGCGATGCCGACGGATCGGAAGGCTGGATCAACCAGTCGCTGCTCTCCGGCCGCCGCACCGCGATCGTCGCGCCGTGGCAGCGCGGCAAGGGCGGACGAATCAACCTGCTCGACGAGCCCGACAAGGATGCCGGCGTCGTCGCCATCATCGAACCGGGCGTGATCGGCTCGATCAAGAAATGCGACGGCCAATGGTGCGAAATGACCTTCGACGGCCATACCGGCTGGATGGCCCAGTCGCAGGTGTGGGGCGCCTATCCGGGCGAGAAGGTCAAGAACTGACCACCTTATCAAGATCGGAAGGACGCCGGATCAGACGGGAACGGCGACAAGGTGCTTGCGTCTCCGCTTCATCAAGCGCGATTGCTGCGTTGTCATTCGCGTCACGTCGCCGTCCGCTCGCCATCGGCCGCGAAGGCGGCCGCGATCGCGCCTCTCAGCGGGTTGCTCAATCGTGTCAGAAGCGTAATCCTGCTGGCAGGCAAATCCGGCAATCCATGCGACCGGTCCAGTATCACGCAGTCGGCCGGTACCTGGCTCTGCCCGATTGCCGCCACTCCCAGGCCCGCGCTGGCGGCCGATTGCAACGCAGTCACCGAACCGCCGGTAAAGGCAAGGCGCCAGGCGGTATTGCTGCCATCGAGCGCGCGCTCCGCGGCCAGTCGGACAGCGCAGGATCCTGGCAACGCCAACAGCGGCAACGCGGCAGCCGACCGCCAGACGTCAGGCGATCTAGCACACCAGACAAGCTGGTCCCTGTAGAGCGGGATGCCCTGGCGCCGGCTGATATCCATGCGCACGATGGCGAAATCGGCCTTGCCTGCGTCGTAGCGGGCCTGCATTTCGGCTGAGAGACCCACCGACACTTCCAGCAGCAATTCCGGGAAGACCCGGCTCAGACGCCCAAACGCCGACCCCAGAAGTGCGCCGGCAGCGTGATCGCCGATGGCCGCCCGGAGCGTGGTGGTTTGCGTGCCGGCATCGAATGTAGCCACGGCCCGATCGTGAACATCCAGGACCTGTCGCGCCGAAGCGAGGAACCGCGCCCCTTCGGGCGTCAGCGAAACCGCGCGCGGTGTTCGCGCCAGGAGGCGCCGCTCCATCGCCTGCTCGAGCTTGCGAACCCGCAAGCTGATCGCCGACTGGGTGGTCCCGAGAAGGTCGGCCGCGGTGGTGAAGCTCTCGCAGTCGGCGACAAGCACGAAGCTGCGAAGCTGTTCGATGGCAAGATGCTTCATTTCATACTCATATCATAGAAACATCTACTATGACATTTCAAAATGCCTCTGGTCGAGTCATATCGATCCCGACCAACCTTGGCCCTGCGGCCGACCCGGAAGGAGAAAGATCAGATGTCTCGCCTATCGCCAATGGACGAAGATCCCGACACCGAAGCCGGCAAGCTTCTGGCGGAAACGCGACGGCAACTTGGACGCGTGCCAAACCTTTATCGAGTCCTGGCCAACTCTGCGGCCGCTCTCAAAGGCTATCTGCAATTTCGCGAATCGCTGCAGAGCGGCCGTCTCAGTTCGACATTGCGAGAGCAGATCGCGCTGATAACCGCTGAAGTGAACCATTGCGAATACTGCGTCTCGGCCCACGCATTTCGCGGATCCAAGATCGGCATCTCCGATACGGAATTGCAGCTAAATCGCAGGGGCGATTCAAGCGATGCCAGAGTGGCGGCCACATTGGCGCTGGCCGCGGATGTGGCGCGTAGCCGCGGAGCTGTGACCGACCAGACACTCGGCGCCGCCAGGGCCGCGGGCCTCGACGATGAGGAATTGGCGGAGGTGATCGCGCATGTGGCACTCAACCTCTATTCCAACATCCTCAATCACTTCGCCCAACCAGAACTCGACTTTCCACGGACCGCGCTTCTCAATGACTGACCTCGTGACCCTCGATCCGAATTCGACGGCGACCGTTCCGCGGCACCAGATCGTCGTTCCATCCAGGCATGGTTTCGACGAAACGCTGCAGCGGCTTCGCGACGCCATCACTGCCGCCGAACTATGGATCATCCATGAGATCGATCCGCAGGCCTTGCTCGAGAAAGGCGGGATCACCACCATTCGGCTTCGTCAACTGCTTTGGTTCCATCCCCGATACATGGCGCGCCTGTTGCTGACCGATCCCGGCGCCGTGCCCGAAGCGCCGTTGAAATTCGTGGTCAGCGAACAAGCGGCCGGCGTGACGGTCCGCGCCTTGAACCCGGTTGTGGTGTTCTCGCCCTATCCCCGGCTTTTTGGTCTCGCGCAAGAACTGTCCGACACGACGGAGCAAATGCTACGGACGGTTTCCGCGATGCCGGTGTCGAGCGACGGTACCTAGCGGAGCAATGGGCGACCTGGCCGCCTGTATCGGACGGTAGCCCTTTTAGCGCCCGATGCGGCCGAGATGCGTGTCCTGAAAGCCAGTGGACAATTTCAGGCCATAGCCCAGGGCGCGGTCGATGGCGATGTGGGCGATCCAGATCAGCGCCACGGCGGTGACGGTCGAATTGCCAAGGACCTGGCCGGCAAACGCCAGAACAAGCGGCGCGATCAGGATATGCAGGGCGTTATAGGCAATCGCGCCGATGCGCGGCCCGGCAAGATAGCGAGCATCGCCAGGTCGGGCGCCAGGATGAGCAGCGCAAACAGCCACCATGGCAGGCCAGCCAGTGCGTAGAAAACGACGGCCATCAGGGCAACCGCGACCCATTCCAACCGGACTGCCAGATCGACGCGGCGCATAGAGAGCGGGTCAGTCGCAGCGCTTGGGGCGCAGCCTCACCACGATGTCGACATTGGCGATCTCCATGCCTTCCGGGGGTGCCGGCAGGTTGGAGACGGTTACCGGCCCGCTCTCGATGTCGAAAATCCGGTTCTCGCCCTCGACGTAGAAATGATGATGGTCGGAGGTGTTGGTGTCGAAATAGGTTTTCGAGCCTTCAACGGCCAGGATACGCAGCAGGCCGGCCTGGGTGAACTGGTGGAGCGCGTTGTAGACCGTCGCCAGCGACACCGGCACGCCGGCGGCAATCGCCTCTTCGTGCAGTTCCTCGGCCGAAAGGTGGCGGTCGCCCTTGGCGAAAAGCAGATCGGCCAGCGCAATGCGCTGACGCGTCGGCCTCAGGCCGGCTTCGCGAACCCGCTTATCCACAGCGACATTTTCCTTCCGGTAGCCCAAATCCATCTTCGCGTCGAAGCTTATGGCCCAGCCCATCAACAGGTCCGGAATGGCAAAAAGACGTCAAAAGCCAAGACCGGACACCAGCCGACATATATTCTGTAGTCCGAATGCGATCAATAGCGCGCATTGACCCGGGCAGGCGCACGGGTTAAGCGCAAACGCCGGTTTCCGGCCACAAACAGAGTGTGTTAGGAAACCAACGAGAAGGGCGCCCTGCCGCCCGCGAAGAAACACGGGGACAGAAATTTGATGGCGGGTCAAAAGTCCAGCTACGATTACGAAGAACTGCTTGCCTGCGCCCGCGGCGACCTGTTCGGGCCAGGCAACGCCCAGCTGCCCTACCCGCCGATGCTGATGTTCGACCGCATCACCGAGATCAGCGAGACCGGCGGTGCTTTCGACAAGGGTTTCATCCGCGCCGAATTCGACATCAAGCCGGACCTGTGGTTTTTCGCCTGCCACTTCATTGGCAATCCGATTATGCCGGGCTGCCTCGGACTCGATGCCATGTGGCAGCTCACCGGTTTCTATCTCGGCTGGCTCGGCGAGCCGGGCAAGGGCATGGCGCTTTCGACCGGCGAGGTGAAGTTCAAGGGCATGGTGACGCCGTCGGTGAAGAAGGTCGAATATGGCGTCGACTTCAAGCGCGTGATGCGCGGCCGTCTGGTGCTCGGTATCGCCGATGGCTGGCTCAAGGCGGATGGCGAACCCATATACGCCGCTACGGATCTGAAGGTCGGCCTGTCCAAGCAGTCGGCCGCCTGACCGTTTGTCGCCACGGCGCCCGCGTATCCGACCGATGCGCAAGGGGCGCTCGAGCAGTTGATTTGCGTATGAAGCCTGGCCGAAACCGACTACGGTTGTGGGCAAAAGACGCCGGAAGGAGTTGCTAATGAGACGGGTCGTAGTGACAGGGCTCGGCATTGTGTCGTCGATCGGCAACAATGCCAATGAGGTGCAGAGCTCGCTTTACGATGCCAAATCCGGCATCAGTTTTTCCAATTCTTTCGCCGAACACGGGTTCCGTTGCCAGGTCTGGGGCGCGCCGACGCTCGATCCCACGGCGATGATCGACCGCCGCGCCATGCGCTTCCTGAGCCAAGGCGCCGCCTGGAACCACGTCGCCATGGACCAGGCGATCGCCGATGCCGGACTTGGCGAAAGCGACATCACCAATGAGCGCACCGGTATCGTCATGGGGTCTGGCGGCCCATCGACCCGGACCATCGTCGAAGCGGCGGAAACCACGCTCAAGAACAACAGCCCCAAGCGCATCGGCCCGTTCGCGGTGCCGAAAGCCATGTCGTCGACGGCGTCGGCTACCTTGGCCACATGGTTCAAGATCCACGGCGTCAACTATTCTATTTCGTCTGCATGCTCGACCTCGGCGCATTGCATCGGCAATGCCTATGAGCTGATCCAATGGGGTAAGCAGGACGTGATGTTTGCCGGTGGCCACGAGGACCTCGACTGGACGATGTCGGACCTGTTCGACGCAATGGGCGCAATGTCGTCCAAGTTCAACGACAATGCGTCGACCGCTTCCCGCGCCTACGACGTCAACCGCGACGGCTTCGTCATTGCCGGAGGCGCTGGTGTCCTCATCCTGGAGGAACTTGAACACGCCAAAGCGCGCGGCGCCAAGATCTATGCCGAGATCGTCGGCTATGGCGCGACGTCCGACGGCTACGACATGGTAGCACCGTCTGGCGAAGGCGCGGTGCGTTGCATGCGACAGGCACTCGCCACCGTCTCGACCCCGGTCGACTACATCAACACCCACGGGACCTCGACGCCGGTCGGCGATGCCAAGGAAATGGGCGCCATCCGCGAGGTGTTCGGCGACAAGATGCCCTACATCACCTCGACCAAGTCGCTCACCGGCCATTCGCTGGGGGCGGCCGGCGTGCAGGAATCGATCTATTCGATCCTGATGATGCAGGGCGGCTTCATAGGCGAAAGCGCCCACATCGAGGAGCTCGATCCGGAATTCGAGGGCATGCCGATCGTGCGCAAGCGTATCGACAACGCTGGGATCGACACCGTCTTGTCCAACTCTTTCGGTTTCGGCGGCACCAATGCAACGTTGATTTTCCAGCGCTATTCCGCATAGGACCTGCGTTTTTATAAGGATTGCCTTTTATGAACGGGTTGATGAAAGGCAAGCGCGGGCTTGTCATGGGTGTCGCCAACGACCATTCGATCGCTTGGGGCATCGCCAAAAAACTGGCGGAACATGGGGCGGAGCTCGCTTTCACCTACCAGGGCGACGCCTTCGGGCGGCGGGTCAAGCCGCTTGCCGAGAAGGTAGGAGCCTCTTTGATCGTGCCCTGCGATGTCGAGGACAGCGCCTCGGTCACCGCCACCTTCGAGACCCTCGGCAAGGCTTGGGGCGGGCTGGATTTCGTGGTTCACGCCATCGGCTTTTCCGACAAGAACGAGCTCAAGGGCCTCTACGCCGAGACCAGCCGCGACAATTTCGTGCGCACCATGGTGATCTCCTGCTATTCCTTCACTGAGGTCGCCCGCAACGCCGCCGCGCTGATGGGCAATGGCGGCTCGATGATCACGCTCACCTATGCCGGCTCGGTCAGGGTGATGCCGAACTACAATGTCATGGGCGTCGCCAAGGCCGGGCTCGAGGCCAGCGTGCGCTACCTTGCCAATGATTACGGCCCGCGCGGCATCAGGGTGAACGGCATCTCGGCCGGACCGGTGCGGACGCTGGCCGGCTCCGGCGTTTCCGACGCCCGCCATATGTTCTCCTACCAGCAGCGCAATTCGCCTCTGCGCCGCACCGTGACCATCGACGAGGTCGGCGGCTCGGCGCTCTACCTGCTCTCCGATCTGTCGTCGGGCGTCACCGGCGAGATCCACTATGTGGATTCCGGCTATCACATCGTGTCGATGCCGTCGTTGGAGGAACTGAAGCAGAATGATGGTGCTCGCGAATAATTCGCCAACACAAAAAGTACCTTCCAATAAAATTGGAGGCATCGGCGGAAACTCATTTTAAGGAGATGTCCGCTATAAGGGCCCCTAACCTAGGGACCATGCATGTCTGCAGTGAGCAATCCCAAACGGACTCCGCTGTTCCGGCTGATCACTGTCGCCAGCTCGGGCATGGGCAGTTTCATTCTTGGATTGTGGGGGCTGCGGTTCGGCTTCGGCGACGGCATGGCCGGCATGCCGGCCGAGACGATGGCAGGCGCCATCGCAGCGCTCTGCGCGCTTGCCGCCGGCGGCGCGGCGCTCTCGTTCTTCGCGGGCGTCGATGAATCGGTTGCCTATGTGGTCAAGGAAACCCATTTCGACAAGCTGACCGGTCTGCTGTCGCGCCAGGCCATGGTCGGCAAGATAGCCGAGGCCGCCTCCGCGACGATCCGAACCGGCGAGCCTGTATTCCTTATCGACATCGATATCGACCGCTTCAAACAGATCAACGACGCCATCGGCTACAGCCAGGGCGACGAACTGATCCGGGCCTTCACCAGCAGAATGAAGGAGACCATGCCAACGGATGCGGTGCTTGGGCGCATCGGCGCCAGCGAATTCGCCGTGCTGTTGCCCGATCGCGACATCCTCGGTTCGATCGAGCGATTGATCGAAAAGCTCATCAACGAGATGATGGAGCCGTATCAGCTGCAGACTCATCTGCAGTCGGTCAGCCTGTCGGTCGGCATCGTGGCGATGCCGAAGGACGGCGTCGACCCGGTCCAGGTGCTACGGCGCTCGAACCTAGCGCTGCAGAACGCGCGCGCCAGCGGCATCGGCAACTGGTCTGTCTTCCACGCCGACATGGGACGCGTGGCCGATTACCGGCAGTGGATCGAGTCGGAGCTGAAGACTGCTTTCGACCGGGGCGACTTCAGCCTCCACTACCAGCCGCAGCTCAACCTGCCGAGCGGTCGTATCATCGGCTACGAGGCGCTGATCCGCTGGAAGCATCCGGAGCGCGGCATGATCCCGCCGATGGAGTTCATTCCGATCGCCGAGGAAACCGGCATGATCAATCCGATCGGCGAATGGGTGCTGCGCAAGGCCTGCAGCGACGCCCAATACCTGCCCCAGGATTGCTTCGTCGCCGTCAACATCTCGCCGGTCCAGTTCATGACCAGGGATTTCGTCGGCATCGTGCGGGAGGTGATGCAATCGACCGGCATCAAGCCCTCGCGGCTGGAGCTCGAGGTCACCGAGACGGCGATGATGCAGGATCGCGATCGCGCCGCGGCGATCCTGGACCAGCTTGCCGAGATGGGCATTTCAGTGGCCGTCGACGATTTCGGCACGGGCTATTCCAATTTGAGCTACCTGATCGATTTCTCGTTCGGCAAGCTGAAGATCGACCGTTCCTTCGTCAGCCGCATCGACACCGATTCCAACTCCGGCGCGATCGTCTCGACCATCGTCGGCCTGTCGCGGGCGCTGGGTGTCGGCATCATCGCCGAAGGTGTCGAGACCGAGAACCAGGCCACGCTGCTCAGGGCCGCCGGCTGCGAGGTGGTGCAAGGCTACCTGTTCGGCCGGCCGGCACCGCTCAAGGTCGAGCTTGGCGAGACGCGGCCCGCCTTCAGCGTGCGCGAGCCGGCCCGCATCGTCAGTCTGCAGTAGGGCAAAGCGCCCTTTCTACCCGGCCGGTTCACTGCTCCACGCTTCCGCGGAATTTGCTTTTTGGTGACGCATTCTGGTCGGTTTCAGCGGCGCGCCGAAAACACCTTGAACATGCCGTCGCGGGCGACCTCGGCGCAGCTCGCAAAAGCTGACGACAACGCTTGCTCGTAGGGAAGCTGGCGGTTGGCCACCATGAACAGGCGACCGCCCGGCTTCAGCCCCTTCGACGCCGCGCGGATCATGCCGGCGCCAATTCCAGGCTCGGCCGCGCGGCCGCTGTGGAAGGGCGGGTTCATGACGATTGCGTCATAGCGCCGTTCGAGCGCCTCGGTGAGCAGATCGATCCAGAAGAAGCGCGGCTCGACGGTGGCATGGACGTTCAGCCTGGCCGCCTCCAGGGCTTCGAAATCCGCTTCATAAAGATCAAGCGAGGTGAGCCCCTGCGAACGCTGCGCGACCTGTGCCGCCAGATAACCCCAGCCAGCGCAGAAATCGGCGACGTTGCCCCTCAGGTCGCCGGGCAGGCATGCGGCGAGCAATCTCGAACCGGCATCGACCCGATCAAAGGAAAACATGCCAGGCGTGGTTTTGAAGCCGCCTTCGACGACAAGGCCGGGGTTGCCGGCGCGCAGCGTCGCGGCCGCCTCCGTGCCGGCCCGCCGGAACCAGAAGGCCACGCCATGATGCTTCGGCAGGTGGCCGTCGAGCGGCGCCAGAGCGTTGATCCGCTTGCGCAGGCTGTCGATGCCGTCGTCCTTGCCGCCCGCAACGACGATCACTCCGCCAGGCGCGACGCGCTCGACGGCTTCGGCGATGTGCAACTCATTCTGTCCCCGATGCCGGCTGGCGAGCACGAGGGCCATGTCGTAGCCCTGGCCTTGTGCCCGCGGCGTCACATGGTGGCCCGATGCCTGCAAGGCGCGGAAATGCGGCCGGAAGCCTTGCACGAGATGCAGCGCTGCAGCGAAGCCGGAGGGTAGGCGGAAGCCTGGCTCGGCGCCGATAAAGAGAACGCGCGCATCCTTTCGCGGCGGGGTCAGCGCCTCGGCCTCGAACGGATAGAACAGTGTTTTCAGCGGCTCCGCGACCATTTCCTCCAGCCTTCAAAAAAAACGGGCGCGACCTTGCGGCGCGCCCGTCCCGGTTTGTTTCGGAGTTTTCGTTTGATGCGTGTCGTTTTCCCAAAACCGCTGCGCAGTTATGGGCGACATGCATAAGCCGATCAGGCGGCGTCTTCCTCGCCTTCGGCCTTCTTCTTCTCCTGGACGATTTCCTTGCCGGTCGCCTGGTCGACGACTTTCATCGACAGGCGAACCTTGCCGCGCTCGTCGAAGCCCATCAGCTTGACCCAAACCTTGTCGCCTTCCTTGACGACGTCGGAGGTCTTGGCGACGCGCTCATTGGCGAGCTGCGAGATATGGACGAGGCCGTCGCGCGGGCCGAAGAAGTTGACGAACGCGCCGAAGTCGGCCGTCTTGACGACGGTGCCTTCGTAGATCTCGCCGACTTCCGGCTCGGCAACGATGGTGTGGATCCACTTCTTCGCCGCCTCGATCTCCTTGGCGTTCGCCGAAGCGATCTTGACCGTGCCGTCATCCTCGATGTTGATCTTGGCACCTGTCTTCTCGACGATCTCGCGGATCACCTTGCCGCCGGAGCCGATGACGTCGCGGATCTTGTCGGTCGGGATATGCATGACCTCGATGCGCGGCGCGAACTCGCCGAGCTCGGCGCGGGCGCCGGAGATTGCATGCGCCATTTCGCCGAGGATGTGCAGGCGGCCGTCCTTGGCCTGGGCAAGCGCGATGCCCATGATTTCCTCGGTGATGCCATCGATCTTGATGTCCATCTGCAGCGAGGTGACGCCGTTGGCGGTACCGGCGACCTTGAAGTCCATGTCGCCGAGATGGTCCTCGTCGCCAAGGATGTCGGAGAGCACCGCGAAGCGCTCGCCTTCCTTGATCAGGCCCATGGCAATGCCAGCGACCGGCTTCGCCAGCGGCACGCCGGCATCCATAAGCGCCAGCGAGGTGCCGCAGACGGTAGCCATCGACGACGAGCCGTTGGATTCGGTGATCTCCGAGACGATGCGCAGCGTGTAGGGGAACTGGTCCGCCGAAGGCAGCATCGGATGGATCGCGCGCCAGGCAAGCTTGCCGTGGCCGATCTCGCGGCGACCCGGCGAGCCCATGCGGCCAGTTTCGCCGACCGAGTAGGGCGGGAAGTTGTAGTGGAGAAGGAACTTCTCCTTGTACATGCCGGTCAGCGAATCGACATACTGCTCGTCTTCGCCGGTGCCGAGCGTGGCAACCACCAGCGCCTGGGTCTCGCCGCGGGTGAACAGCGCCGAACCATGGGTGCGCGGCAGGACGCCGACCTCGGAAACGATCTTGCGCACGGTCTTGAGATCACGGCCGTCGATGCGCGAGCCGGTGTCGAGGATGTTCCAGCGTACGACCTTTGCCTGGAGCTCCTTGAAGACGGTGCCGATCTGCTCGGAAGTATACTTGGGTTCCTCGCCTTCGGCCGGAGCGAATGCGGCCTTGACCTTGGCCTTCACGGCGTCGACCGCCGCATAGCGCGACTGCTTGTCGGTGATCTTGTAGGCTTCGCGAAGCTCGTCGCCGACGACCTTCAGCATCTCGGCTTCGAGCGCGGAATAGTCCGGCGCCGTGAAGTCGCGCGGTTCCTTGGCAGCGACCTCGGCCAGCTTGATGATGGCGTCGATGACCGGCTGGAAGCCCTTGTGGCCGAACACGACCGCGCCGAGCATCAGCTCCTCGGAGAGTTCCTTGGCCTCGGATTCGACCATCAGCACGGCGTCGCCGGTGCCGGCGACGACGAGGTCGAGCTTGGATTCCTGCATCTCGTCGATATGCGGATTGAGCACATATTCGCCGTTGATGTAGCCGACGCGGGCACCGCCGATCGGGCCCATGAAGGGCACGCCCGAAAGCGTGAGCGCCGCCGAGGTGGCGACGATCGACACGATGTCCGGATCGTTCTCGAGATCATGCTGGACGACGGTGACGACGATCTGCGTGTCGTTCTTGTAGCCATCGGCGAAAAGCGGGCGGATCGGGCGGTCGATCAGGCGGGAAACCAGCGTTTCCTTTTCGCTCGGACGGCCCTCGCGCTTGAAATAGCCGCCAGGGATCTTGCCGGCGGCATAGGTCTTTTCCTGGTAGTTGACGGTAAGCGGGAAGAAATCGAGGCCGGGCTTCGGCTCCTTCATCGAGACGACGGTGGCGAGAACAACGGTCTCACCATAGGTGGCGAGCACCGCGCCGTCAGCCTGGCGGGCGATCTTGCCGGTCTCCAGGATGAGCGGACGGCCGCCCCATTCGATTTCCACTTTGTGCTGATTGAACATATCTTGTCCTTCATATGCGGAAAGGGCCGCGCCGTCCTAACGGTCACGGATTCTCCCTTCCCTGGCTTCCTTCGGGCAGCCACGGGCAAGACAACGGGAAGCTCGATCAAGTCCGGCTCTCAGCCGAGCGAGCATCCTGCAATCCTGCCCCATGACCGTCCATGGGCGGCTCCGGATGCCCTCTGCAGTCCGGAACCTTGTTGGCCGACTGGTCGGCCGGTTAGCCAACTGGTCGGCCGGCCTTGCGAATGACGCCGGAAACCGCTGTTTCCGGAACGCGCCATGCGCAGGCGAATTTCCTTTGTCCCATCGAGGCACCGGACCATCCGATGCGCCAATGCGCGACCGGCGGGCCCCCTTTGGAGAGCCCGCCGGTCAATTCGTCAGCGACGGAGACCGAGCTTGTCGATCAGCGTCTGATAGCGCGCGTCATCCTTGCGCTTGAGGTAGTCAAGCAGGCTGCGGCGCTGGGAGACCAGGGCAAGCAGGCCACGGCGGGAATGGTTATCCTTCTTGTGGTCCTTGAAGTGCTCGGTCAGGTTCTTGATGCGCTCGGAAAGGATGGCAACCTGGACTTCCGGAGATCCGGTATCGCCCTTGGCGGTTGCGAATTCAGTCATCAATTCCTTCTTGCGATCGGCAGTGATCGACATCGTGCTTTCCTTATCTGTTGGAGGAAACGGGACGCCCACAGCCGGGATGTCGTCCAGCAGGGGCCAGTGCAAGCAACGCGTCAGGGCGCGAAGCTGCGGCGCATATAGTGCAATTCCGGATAAAACGCCAGCCCAATCGTCAAGCCGGCTTGTCGCAGGTTCCGGTTGCGAAAACGGGATAATTCAAAGGCTACAGCCATTTCTTCCGTTTGAAGAACGCGATCAAACCGACGGCGACCAGCGCCATGAACACCAGCGCCACCGGGTAGCCGTAATAGGATTTCAGCTCCGGCATGTTCCAGGGCGAGCTTTCCGGATCGAAATTCATGCCCCAGACGCCGACCAGGAAAGTCAGCGGCATGAAGATCACTGAGACGATCGTCAGATAGGAAATGACGTCGTTGGTGCGGGCCTGGGTCAGCGAGAGATGCATCTCGATCAGGCCGGTCAGCATGTCGCGCTGGTTCTCGACCAGTTCGATCAACCGCAGCGAATGGTCGAGCGTGTCGTTGAAGAAGATCTTGGTCTCGGCCTTCACGAAGGCCACGTCGTTGCGGATCAGCGTCGCCAGCGCGTCGCGCATCGGCCACAGCACGCCTTTGAGCACGTTGGCGTCGCGCCGCAATTCATGCAACTGCCGCATCTGATGCTTGTGCGGTTTGTTCAGCATCTCGTCCTCGATGCCGTCGACCAATTCGCTCGCCGCCTCGATCGGCGGGAAATAGCTGTCGACGATGGCGTCGATCAGCGCATAGGCGAGATAGTCGGCGCCGCGCGAGCGCAGCCGGTTCGGCATCGCGGCCGCGATGCGCTTGCGCACCGGATCGAACGGATCGCCTTCGCGCTCCTGGAAGGTGACCACGAATTTCCCGCCGAAGAACAGCGCGATCTGCTCGTAACGGTGCGAGGTGACATCGTCGATCATGCGCATGACGACGAAGGCATGATCCTCGAAGAAATCCACCTTGGGCCGTTGCCCGGTGTTGACGACATCCTCCAATGCCAGCGGATGCAGGTTGAAGATACGGCCGATCTCCTCGATCAGCGGGATGTTGGCGAGGCCCGTGCAATCGAGCCACACGACAGGCCATTTCTCGCAATGAGTGTTGAGATCGTCGATGCTGGCGTTGTCGATGGTTTCGTATTTCTGCGGCGAGATCAGCGTCAGCCGAAGCTCGCTGCGCCGCGCCGCCGGATCGGCGATAAGCGTGCCGGGCGAGGCTCCCACCGGTGGCCGGCGGGTGAACGGCGCCCGCTTCTTGCCTGCATCAGCCTTCGCCATGATATCCCCGGATTTCAGCGCTCAGCCGAGATTAGACGACCGGATTCACCCGGCAAAGACCCGCTTGGGCTTGAACATGCCCTGTTCTATGGCGCCGATGGCGACGAGCTTGCCACGCGCGGTGGCACAGGCCTCCTCGGCCTCGACCGGCGCATCGCGGCCGCGAATGATGACGGGATTGCCGAGCCGGATCTTCGTCGCCGCGTCGTCACTGACCGCGACCTGTGGCAGACAGTCGAGAGCAACCGCGGTTTCGACCAGCAATGCATCGATGGCGCTGAAATCGACCGGGGCCTCGGCTTCGTCCGGGGCCGCTTCGGTCTTGCCGCCAAAACGGGCCGCTTCCAACTCGGCGACCGTGACAAAATCATCGGCCGTAAAAGGCTCGACCTCGACACGGCGCAATTCCGCGATATGGCCGAAGCAACCGAGATCGCGGCCCATGTCGCGGGCAAGCGAGCGCACATAGGTGCCCTTGCCGCATTCGACCTCGAAGATGGTTTGGTCGGCACCGTGCTCGACGATGTCCAAACGGCCGATCTCGATCTCGCGCGCGGGAATCTCGACCGTCTCGCCTTCGCGGGCAAGGTCGTAGGCGCGTTCGCCGGCGATCTTGATGGCCGAGAATTGCGGCGGCGTCTGCATGATGACGCCGGTGTATTTCGGCAGCAGCGCCCGCAGCTCCACCTCGGCCGGGCGGCGGTCGGAGCTGTGCGTCACCGGGCCTTCGAGGTCGTCGGTCGAGCGCTCCTCGCCCCAGGCGACGGTGAAGCGGTAGACCTTGGCGCCGTCCTGCACATAGGGAACGGTCTTTGTGGCCTCGCCCAAGGCGATCGGCAGCATGCCGGAGGCCAGCGGATCGAGCGTGCCGGCATGGCCGGCCTTCTCGGCCTGGAACAGCCACTTGACCTTGGAGACCGCTTCGGTCGAACTCATGCCGACCGGTTTGTCCAGCACCACCCAGCCGGAAACCGGCCGCCCCTTCTTCTTGCCGCGACGCGCCACCTATTCAGAGTCCTTGTCGTTGTTCTTGCCGTCACCGAGATCACGCGCGACTTCGGGCGATTTCAGCAGTTCATTGATTTTCGCGAAATTGTCGAAGGAGGTATCCAGCCGGAAGCGGAACTCCGGCATGTATTTCATCTGCCTGAGCGCGCCGGAAACGCGGCCGCGGATGAATTTCGCGTGCTTGTTCAGCGCCTCGACCACGGCGGCGTCGTCGCCCGCACCAAGCGGCGAAACGAAGGCGGTGGCGATCTTGAGGTCCGGAGACATGCGCACCTCCGACACCGAGACGACGCTGTTTTCGATCACCGGATCGGTGATCTCGCCGCGCTGCAAGGTCTCGGAAAGAGCATGACGCACCTGTTCGCCGACGCGCAGCATGCGTTGGGATGGGCCTGACGTTGTCGAACGGGGCATTTTCTTCGGTCCTGAAATCGTGGAGCGCGGAATGGGACCGCGCCACATGTCCCAATAAAAGGGGGCTGGGCGGCGGCCTTTCGGCCGCCGCCCGCTTCATCCCGGCAAGTATAGCCGAATTTAGAGCGTCCTGCTCACCATCTCGACGCGGAAGCACTCGATGACATCGCCGACGCGCATGTCCTCGTAGTTCTGGAAGGCCATGCCGCATTCCTGGCCGCCCGGCACTTCCAAAACCTCGTCCTTGAAGCGCTTGAGAGTCTTCAGCGTGCCTTCGTGGACGACGACGTTGTCGCGGATCAGGCGCACGCCCGCACCACGCTCGACCTTGCCCTCGGTGACGCGACAGCCGGCGATCTTGCCGATCTTCGAGATGTCGAAGATCTCGAGGATCTCCGCGTTGCCGATGAAGGTTTCGCGCCGCTCCGGCGAAAGCATGCCGGAAAGGGCCGCCTTCACGTCATCGACGAGATTGTAGATGATCGAATAGTAGCGGATCTCAATGTCGGCTGCGGCCGCGGCAGCACGCGCCTGCGCGTTGGCGCGGACGTTGAAGCCGATGATCGCGGCACCCGAGGTCTCGGCCAGCGAGACGTCGCTTTCGGTGATGCCGCCAGCGCCCGAATGGACGATCCGTACCCTGACCTCGTCGTTGCCGAGCTTCTCCAGCGCGGCGTTGATCGCCTCGATCGAGCCCTGCACGTCGCCCTTGATGACCAGCGGGAATTCCTTCAGCCCGCTCGTCTGCAACTGCGACATCATCTGCTCGAGCGAGCCGCGCTGGCCGGCATGCTTGGCCACCGCCTTCTCGCGCGCCAAGCGCTGACGGTATTCGGTGATCTCGCGGGCGCGAGCCTCGTTGTTGACGACGGCGAAGCGGTCGCCGGCCTGCGGCGTGCCCTGGAGGCCGAGCACCTCGACCGGCATGGACGGCGGTGCTTCCGGGACATGCTCGCCACGATCGTCGACCAGCGCGCGGACACGGCCCCATTCGTTGCCGGCGACGAGGATGTCGCCCGGCATCAGCGTGCCGGTCTGCACCAGGACGGTGGCGACCGGGCCGCGGCCCTTGTCCAACTGCGCCTCGATGACGGCGCCTTCGGCGGTGCGGTCGGGGTTGGCCTTGAGATCGAGGATTTCGGCCTGCAGCAGGATCGCTTCCAGAAGTTTGTCGAGATTGGTGCCCTTGGTCGCCGAAACCTCGACGTCAAGTACCTCGCCGCCCATCGATTCCACGAACACCTCGTGACGCAGCAACTCGGTCCGCACCTTCTGCGGGTCGGCGTCATGCTTGTCGATCTTGTTGATCGCCACGATGATCGGCACGCCGGCCGCCTTGGCGTGATTGATCGATTCGATCGTCTGCGGCATCACGCTGTCGTCGGCCGCCACCACCAGCACGGCGATGTCGGTGACCTGCGCGCCGCGGGCGCGCATGGCCGTGAAGGCGGCGTGGCCGGGCGTGTCGATGAAGGTGATCTTCTGGCCGTTCTTCTCGATCTGGTAGGCGCCAATATGCTGGGTGATGCCGCCGGCCTCGCCGGAGACGACATTGGCATTGCGGATGGCGTCGAGCAGCGAGGTCTTGCCATGGTCGACATGGCCCATGATGGTCACCACGGGCGGACGCGACACCAGGTCCTCCGCACGATCGGCGATGTTGAACAGGCCTTCCTCGATGTCGGACTCGGCGACACGGCGCACCGTGTGACCGAACTCGGTGGCCACCAACTCGGCCGTGTCGGCGTCGATGACGTCGCCCGGCTTCAGGATCTGGCCCTGCTTCATGAAGAATTTGACCACGTCCACGGCGCGCTCGGACATGCGCTGCGCCAGTTCCTGGATGGTGATGGTCTCGGGCAGGATCACTTCGCGCATGACTTTCTCGCGCGGCTCATTGTGCAGCGCGCGTTTGAACTTCTCCTGACGGCGGCGCATCGACGACAGCGAGCGTGCGCGCGCATCGTCGTCGGACAGCGCCGAGTTCAGCGTCAGCTTGCCGCGACGGCGGTCTTCCTCGCCCTTGGTGGGCTTGGCCGGCCGGGCGACTTCCGGCGTGGCCAGCCGACGCACCGGCGTGCCGGCGCCGGCGCCACCAGGGCGCCGCGGCTTCACCTCCTCGTCGTCTTCGGTCGCCACGGCATCGGCGGCCAGCGGCGCACGGCGGCGAGCCTCTTCCTCGGCACGGCGCCGGGATTCGGCTTCGGCCTGCAGGCGCGCTTCTTCCTCGGCCTGACGGCGCGCGGATTCGTCACGCTCGCGCTTGCGGCGCTCTTCTTCCTCGGCGCGGCGCTTGCTCTCTTCCTGAGCGCGCTGACGATCCTCGGCCTCGCGGACCTTGGAACCTTCGAGCGCCCGGCGGCGCGCTTCCATCTCGCCGCGCGAGAGTTCGTTCAGAACCATGCCGGACCGCTCCGGCGGCGGAGGCGGCGCCTTCGGCGCTTCCCGCACGACAGGGGCTGCGGCAACGGGGGCAGCGGCGGGCTTCGGCGTAAAGACGGACGGCGCCACCGGCTCCGGCTTGTCGCCAGGCAGCGAGAACTTGCGCTTCTTGGTCTCGACCACGACCGACTTGGTGCGGCCATGCGAGAAATTCTGGCGCACGGTGCCCTGCTCGAGGCCGGGGCGCTTCAGCGTCAAGGTCTTTTTCGGCGTAACGCTCAACGTCTTGTCGTCGCCCGATTTCGTATCGTTCATTCCATATCCTCTGCGGCATCATCTTCGTCAGCAACGGCCGCAAGCATTGCCAGATCGTTCGGGGTACCGCCCCGGTATCGGTCGAGCGCAACAACGCGCTTCTCAACCGCCTGTCCCGCGTCCTGCGCGAGGACGGCAGCATGTATCACATTTGTACCCCCCAATGCCAAGCTCAACTCGGCCTCGGGGAAAAGTTTGTAGGCAAGGATAGCGGGGCCCCCGAGATGGACGGTTGCCCGCCTCGCCTGACTGATCTTGCGGACGCCATCGTCCGAAGCCTCGGTCGCATGCAGCACGAGGAGCGCCTGCCCGTCGCGCACCGCACCCTCGACCTTGGCGGCGCCGAGAACAACAGCGCCGGCCTTGCGAGCAAGGCCCAACATGCCCAGAGCGGATCTGGAGAGCAGCGCGTCGACCATGCCGCCGAGATCGGCCGGAACGGTCACCTGTGCCTTGAATGCCCGAGCAAACAGGTTCTTCGCCGCTGCCTTCTCGATATGTAGGCGATCGGCGGTGACCCAGCAACCGCGGCCGGGCAGATTTCTCTTGATGTCCGGAACGACGGCCGAATCCGGGCCGACGACGAAGCGGATCAGTTCATCCGCTTCGGCCTGCCTGCGCGTAACGATGCAAGTGCGATCGTTCATCTCGTCCACGGGCTTTGCGATTGGTGGTCACCTCACGCACCGACGGTTTCGTCGGTCGCGGCCTGTTCGGCCGCGAGTTCTTCCTCGGTGATCCAGCCGGCCTGCTTGCGGGCGGCGAGCACCATCTGCTCGGCGTCGGCGCGCGAGACGCCGTGGCTGGCGAGCACGCCCGGATAGACCTTGGTCTCGCCGTCCTTGCGCTCTTTCCAGCCGATCAGGTCGTCCGCGGCGTAGCCGGCGAAGTCCTCGACCGTCTTCACGCCGTCCTCGCCGAGCGTCACCATCATGGCGGTGGTGATGCCGGGAATGTCGCGCAGCTCGTCCTTGACGCCCAGCGCCTTGCGCTTCTCGTCGTGCTCGGCCTCGATCTTCTCCAGATATTCGCGGGCGCGCGTCTGGATTTCCGAAGCGGTGTCCTCGTCGAAGCCGTCGATCGAGGAGATTTCACCCGAGTCGACATAAGCGACTTCCTCCACGCTGGTGAAGCCTTCGGAGGCGAGCACCTGGCCGACCATCTCGTCGACGTCGAGGGCTTCCATGAACAGCGCCGAACGCTCGACGAATTCCTTCTGGCGGCGCTCGCTCTCCTCCTGTTCGGTCAGGATGTCGATATCCCAGCCGGTGAGCTGCGAGGCCAGGCGTACGTTCTGGCCGCGGCGGCCGATGGCCAGCGACAGCTGGTCGTCCGGCACCACCACCTCGATGCGCTCGGCATCCTCGTCGAGCACCACCTTGGCGACTTCGGCCGGCTGCAGCGCATTGACAATGAAGGAAGCGGCCGAGGGCGACCACGGAATGATGTCGATCTTCTCGCCCTGCAATTCGCCGACCACCGCCTGGACACGGCTGCCGCGCATGCCGACGCAGGCGCCGACCGGATCGATCGAGGAATCGCGCGAGATGACGGCGATCTTGGCGCGCGAGCCCGGATCGCGGGCGACCGACTTGATCTCAATGATACCGTCGTAGATTTCGGGCACTTCCATGGTGAAGAGCTTGGCCATGAACTGCGGATGCGTGCGCGACAGGAAGATCTGCGGGCCGCGCTGCTCGCGGCGCACGTCATAGACATAGGCCCGCACGCGGTCGCCATACTTGTAGTTCTCGCGCGGGATCAGTTCGTCGCGACGGATGATCGCCTCGCCACGGCCAAGGTCGACGATGACGTTGCCGTATTCGACACGCTTGACGGTGCCGTTGACGATCTCGCCGATGCGATCCTTGTATTCGTCATACTGGCGGTCGCGTTCGGCCTCGCGCACCTTCTGCACAATGACCTGCTTGGCCGACTGGGCGGCGATGCGGCCGAAATCCATCGGCGGCAGCTGCTCGGCGATGAAGTCGCCGATCTGGGCGTCGGGATTGCGCTCGCGCGCCGAGGAAAGCGCGATCTGCGTCGCGTAGTCCTCGACCTTCTCGACCACTTCCATCAGCCGCTGCAGCTTCATCTCGCCGGTGTTCGGATTGATGTCGGCGCGGATGTTGGTCTCCTGGCCGTAGCGCGAGCGCGCCGCCTTCTGGATCGCATCGGCCATGGCGGCGATCACGATCTGCTTGTCGATCGACTTTTCACGCGCGACCGCATCGGCGATCTGCAGCAGTTCAAGCCTGTTGGCGCTTACAACCATCGTCTTTCTCCCGATTTCGCGCCGGACATGGCCCGGCTACTCAATCAACTTTCCTGTTCGGTTTCGTTTTCCTCGCCGGAGGCAGCGTCTTCCGCTTCGACGCGGCGTTTCTTGGCTTCCTTGCGCGCCCGGTTGTCCTTCGACAGGGCATCGCGGATGAGATCGTCGGTCAGAACAAGCCTGGCCTCGGCGATCGCGTCGTAAGGCACGCGCACGGTCGGCTCCTCGCCATAGGCCGCCTTGTCGCGCTCGATAAGGACGCCGTCGGCGTCGGCCTCGGCGATCTTGCCCTTGAAGCGCTTGCGATCGCTGACGAGAACCGAGGTTTCCAGCTTGACCAGATGGCCGGTCCAGGCGGTGAAATCCGATTTGCGCACCAGCGGCCGGTCGATGCCGGGCGACGACACTTCCAGATGATACGCCTTTTCGATCGGATCATCGACATCGAGGGCCGGCGACACCGCGCGGCTGACCTCTTCGCAATCCTCGACGGTCATGGTGCCGTCCTCGCGCTCGGCCATGATCTGCAGCGTCAGCCCGTTCTGGCCGGTCAACTGCACCCGCACGAGACGAAAGCCGATGGCCTTGAGCACCGGCTGCACAATCAGCGCAATGCGCGCATCGATACCGCTTTCGCGGATGATACGGTCGTCGGCCTCGCTTGCCGCTGCAGTCATAAGGGTCCTGTCGCTTTGTCGCTCCGGCCGGCGGGTAATAAAAAAGAGCGGGACCGGGTGGACCCACTCTTCGTCATACCGACCAAGAATTTGAGGCTGATATAGACGATCCCGAATTGTGTTTCAAGCCTGCAGGCAGCCGAGGCGGAGTTCACCCGCCGCAAGCAGGGTTGCGCGCCAAGCATGGCCGCCATGCGGGCGGCGGTCTTGTAGGCGGCGGCAGGCGGTGCCTACGTACAGCGTAAGGCAGAAGAAAGAACGCGCGCGGTGGCGCGCGAGGTTGCTTATATGGACCGTGGATTGTTTTTCGTCATCGGTGACTTCTCCAACACATTCGGCAGCGCGGCAGCCGCGTCGCGCGCCGTCGAGGCCGGCCGCAAGCCGCGCCGCGGCGACCTGAAAAAACTCGGCATCGATCCGGCCGCTTTCGACAGGATCGGCCACTTCTGAAGCGTTTCCACCGTTTCACAGAAACGGCCAACTGCTCTATCGGGCCTGCACGAGCGACGCGGCAATTGCCGCAATCGAACGGAACAAGACAAGCGGATCGTCCTTCGTTCCGAGGAACCCGCGCCGATGCCAGAATTGGGCCGCGTCCTCATCGATTGCGTTGACCATGAGCGCGCGCCCGCCAGTCAGTTCCGCGGCTTGAACGCAGCGTTGAAGGGCATGCTTCACCAAGCCGGTGCCGACGCCGCACCCGGTCCATCCGGTATCGGTGGCAAGCTGGCCGAGAAGGAGGCAGGGCACCGGATCGGGCGGCTGCCCCGTGCGGATAGACCGAGGCAAAATCGACGGCACGACAGCCGTGGGCGCCAAGCCATAGTATCCAATCACGCGGCCTGCTTCATGGACGACGAGGACGGCGGTGAAGCCCTTCTCTTGATTGGAGAGTGCGCGGGTTTTCAGCCAGTGATCAAGCGCGGGCTTCCCGCAGGAAAATCCGGAAACGTCATGGGCGGCGGTAAGCGCTTCGGGAGCCGATAAGGCCACGGCTTAGCGCTTGGCTGTGTAACCAGCTTCCCAAGGCGCGCGCCGCTTTGCCAATTCCACCATGTCGGGAACCGCAGCCGCCGGCGCTGACAGAACTTCCATAAACTCCGCGAACCCTTCCTGGCTCATACGGATCAGGCGGCTATCCATCAACACATCCTCGGCCGCGCGCACGGCGGCATCGCGCACGAAGTCCGTACGGGACCGGCCGCGGAGAGTGGCGGCACGGTCAATCATCGCGACGTCCGCTTCCGGCAGGCGCATCGAGATCGGGTATTCCTTACGTTCAGCCGCGGCGGCCATAATTGTCTCCTTGCCGGTAACCTAGCGAATTGTAGCGCTAAATGCAATACATCCGATGCATCGACGGCCCGCCGCTCTTCGACTATTTCCGGATAAAGGTCAGATAGGCGGGCCGCCGCCCCTCGCGGATCGCCTTCGCCTCATAACGCGTGCCGGGCCAGCCCGCATAGGGCCGGTGCCAATCGCCAGCGTCCCGCGCCTGCCATTCGAAGATGCCACTGGCGCGGCAGGCAAGCAGCGTCCAGTCCACATAGCTGTCGATGTCGGAAGCAAAACGGAACCTGCCGCCCGCTTTCAGCACCCTGGCAAAACGGCCGAGATTGGCGGCGCTGACGAAGCGCCGTTTCCAGTGCTTCTTCTTCGGCCACGGATCAGGATAGAGCAGGTCGATGCCGTCGAGCGAACCCGGCGGCAGCCAGTCGAGCAGGCGCGTGGCGTCGTCGTCATAGACCCTGAGATTGGCAAGCGGCGCCTTGGCGAGCGCCGTCATCATCTTGGCCAAGCCGTTGACGAAAGGCTCGACGCCGATGAAGCCGGTCACCGGCGATTCGGCGGCGCGGTGCAGCAGATGCTCACCGCCGCCAAAGCCGATTTCCAGTTGGAGCGCCGAAACTTCCGCCTTGAACAGGCCCCCGAGGTCGGCCGGCGCTTGCTCCGTCAGGTCGACCCGGTATTCGCGCAGGCCGCTTTCAAGGGCGACCGCCTGCTGCGGGCGAATCGTCTTGCCGTGCCGGCGACCGAAAAATCCCTCGGTGGCGCGGCTCGGCCGGTCGTTGGCGTCCACTGGCGTCAGGCGGCGACGGCGTCCTTGAGCGCCTTGGCGAGATCGGTCTTCTCCCAGGAGAAGGATCCGTCGCGACCGGCCTTGCGGCCGAAATGGCCGTAGGACGAGGTTTTTGCATAGATCGGCTTGTTGAGGTCGAGATGACGACGGATCCCGGACGGCGACAGGTCCATCACCTTGCGCAGCGCTTCCTCGAGCTTCGACTCGTCCACCTTGCCGGTGCCGTGCAGGTCGACATAGACCGACAGCGGCTGGGCGACGCCGATGGCGTAGGAGAGCTGGATGGTGCAGCGATCGGCAAGCTTGGCCGCCACAACGTTCTTGGCGAGGTAGCGCGCCGCATAAGCGGCCGACCGGTCGACCTTGGTGGTGTCCTTGCCCGAGAAAGCGCCGCCGCCATGGGGTGCCGCGCCGCCATAGGTATCGACGATGATCTTGCGGCCGGTGAGACCGGCATCGCCGTCAGGCCCGCCGATGACGAACTTGCCGGTCGGGTTGATGTACCAGTTGCAGTCCTCGGCGATCTTCAAGTCGCCAAGCGCCTCGCGGATGTAGGGCTCGACGACTTTGCGGACCTTCTTGGAATCCCAACTTGCATCGAGATGCTGGGTGGACAGCACGATCTGCGTGACCTCCGCCGCCCGGCCATCGGCGTAGCGCACGGTGACCTGGCTCTTGGCGTCCGGGCCAAGCTTGCCGGCCTCGCCATTGCCTTCATGGCGCGCGGCGGCCAGCAGTTCGAGAATCTTGTGGCTGTAGTAGATCGGCGCCGGCATCAGGTCGGGCGTTTCGCGGCAGGCATAACCGAACATGATGCCCTGGTCGCCCGCACCTTCCTCGCCCTGGCGGTCGGCGGCATTGTCGACGCCCTGGCCGATGTCGGGCGACTGGCCGTGCAGCAGCACGTCGATCTTGGCGGTCTTCCAGTGGAAGCCGGACTGCTCGTAGCCGATCTCGCGGATTGCCTTGCGGGCAACCGACTTGAACTTGGTCGGGTTGACGACAGGATGGCCGGAGGCATCCATCAGGACGTTGCCCGCCTTGTCCTTCTTCAAAAGCGTATCGGGGACGCGGACCTCGCCGGCTATGACAACGCGGTTGGTGGTGGCCAGCGTTTCGCAGGCGACGCGGACCTTCCACGGATCCATGCCCGTCTTCTTGGCTTCGCGATAGACCAGATCGACGATCTCGTCGGAGATACGGTCACAGACCTTGTCGGGATGACCCTCAGAGACGGATTCCGAGGTGAAGAGATAGTTCTGCCGCGTCACGGGTGTCCCCTCTTGAAAAAAGATCGGCAAGCTGCCGATTTTGGCGCGCCACGTGTTAGCGGTGCCGGGCGCCGCTCGTCAAGCGGCGCGACGGATCTGGCATGAATGTAATGCAATGCCGGCTGTGCCACCGGCGGCATGAGCCGCCGGTGGCACGGGACAAAATCAGTCGGCGTCTTCGGCGGAGAGCGCCTTGACCAGATCGATGATCCTGCGGCGCACCTTGACGTCGCCGATCTTGACGAAAGCCCGGTTGAGTTGGAGCCCCTCCGGACTGCCGCAGAATTCGATGGCGAACGCCATCGAGGAGTCTTCGGCAAATCCCCGATTGCCGCCGCCGGTCTCCTCGCCCGGGGCATCCTCGAAGAAAAAGGCGACGGGAACGCTTAGGATGGAGGCGATCGCCTGCAGGCGGCTGGCGCCAACCCTGTTCGTGCCCTTTTCGTACTTCTGGATCTGCTGGAAGGTGATGCCGAGATTTTCACCCAGCTTTTCCTGGCTCATTCCAAGCATATTGCGACGCAGCCGGATGCGACTCCCAACATGGATATCAATCGGATTCGGCTTCTTCTTGTTCTCTTCTGTCATTTTTTCCTCGCCGAATTTTTCCGGCTTTTTCTATTTTGTTCCGCCCAAATGAAGCCGGAGCCACCTGCCCCAACAGAACCCTCCAACCGACTTCGAGAAAATTTTAGGCGTTACAGTATGAGTTTCTAATGTGCCGACTGTCAATTCACCCGTAGCCGCTGCCTTACATTCAGTGTGAAGGCTGCCAGGGCAAGCACCAACATGATCAGCAATCCGTTAATGCGCCGCTGATCGGCGGGGAGCAGAGCGTGGCCGGAAATCGGCACATGCGCGTCGATGGCGCCGCGCGCGTCGACGGCAAGCGCATCGACAATGCGCCCGCGCGAATCGACAATTGCCGAGACGCCATTGTTAGCCGCGCGCAACAGAGGCAATCCATTCTCCACCGCCCGAATCTGCGCCTGCCTGAAGTGCTGATACGGGCCTGGCGTGTCGCCGAACCAGGCATCGTTGGTGACGTTGACGATGAGATCGGCCGACCTTGCGTCAACGGCCACGAGATCTGGAAATATCACCTCGTAGCAGATGAACGGAGCGGCGCGCAGGCCGCCCGGCACGTTGATGGGATGCCGCTCGTTGCCGGCGGCGAAATTCATCGGTCCGGCAACGAGTTGGCCTATGCCGAAGCGTTCGAAGAGGTCGGCGAAGGGCAGATATTCGCCGAAGGGCACCAGATGCACCTTGTCGACGGCATCGACGATCTCGCCCTTGTCGTCGATCGCCACCACGGAATTGTAGTAGCGGCTGCCGGCACTCGCCGATCCGCCCTCCTCGCGCACGACACCGGCAATCAGCACCTGGCCGTCGGCCAGCATGTCGCCCAGCGCCGTCAGCGCGTCCGGACGCTCGGTGAACAGGAACGGCACCGACGTTTCCGGCCACAGAATGAGCTGCGGCTTGGCGCGGCCCTCTTCCGGCGCTTTCCCCGATATCCCCAGCAGCGTTGCGAAGATGCGATCGCGCACCGAGGCGTCCCACTTTTCGCTGAGATCGACCGCTGGCTGGACGATGCGAACGTCGATCGAGCGTGTGGCCGGCTCGGCCGGCGTAGCGAGCCTGAAATAGCCGAAGCCGACGTGAGCGGCGACAAGCACGATGAACAGGGCAATGCCCAGCCTCAGATGCCGGCGCGCGGCAACCAGCGCGGGCAGCGAGAAAAGGAAGACGGCGAGTGCGTTCATGCCGATCATGCCGATCACCGACGCGCTCTGCATCAGAAGCGGTATCGGCATCGCTGCATAGCCGACCGCGTTCCAGGGAAAGCCGGTGAAGAGAAAGTCGCGCAACCATTCGGCGAGACCGAACCCGAACGCAAGGGCCGCTATGCGGCCGATATCGCTGCTCCAGAGCAGGCGAGCCACGAGCGTGGCAAAGCCGTAGAAGAAGGCCAGCGCGAAGGGAATGCCGACGACGGCGAACGGCAAGGCCCAGGCGAAGCTGTCGGCCTCGACCAGCAATGCCTGGCCGATCCACCAGAGACCGGCGAGGAAATAGCCGAAGCCGAACCACCAGCCGGTGGCGAAAGCCGGCCTCAGGCGCCTGAGCCAGCCGTCGGAAGCCTCGCCGGTGGCGCCGTCGAGCAGCCAGACCAGGACGGGGAACGAAACGAAGCAGACGGCGAAGAAATCGTAAGGCGCCTGGGCAAGCACCGCCAGCGCTCCGGCGGCGAAAGCCACCAGCGCCCGCCGCCACCCCCACAGCAGAATTATCCGGCCGGCAAAGCGCATTCAGCTTCCCAAGTCGCGCGAATCAGGGAGCTAGAGGTTTAACAGGCTGCGCCGCCTGATCCAAACCCGGATCAGCGCAGCCTGATTCATGGTCGCGGCCTCCGTGCCAGCCCTCGATCCGCAAGCCGCTCAGCTGCTCGGCCTCGTCCTTGGGAACGACGCGCACGGTCCGGGTGAATGTCCAGATATGGCCTTCGGGGTCGCGGGCACGATATTGCCGCTCGCCGTAGAAATGATCCGTCGGTTCCTCAAGAATTTTCGCGCCCGCCATACGTGCCTTTTCGCAATGAGCGTCAAGGTCTTGCTGCAGGCGGACATAGACGCCTTGCGTGTTCTTGCCGCCGACGGAGGCTGGACTGGCGACATGGTCGGCCCATTCGGAATCGACGATGATATAGCCGTCGCCGAAGCGCATTTCGGCATGCACAAGCCGACCGTCGGCGTCGTTCACCAGCATGCTCGGCTCGAAGCCGAAGGCCGCCTGCAGCCAGGCCAAAGCCGCATGAGGATCTCGATAGAAGACGCCCGAACCCAGGACCGCATGCTTGAACGGATCGTCGATCGGCATGTCGCGAAATTCAGGCCTGTTCGGTGCGGGCGGCGCGACGGCGCTGCCGCTCGCCCTTCTGGCTCTGCACGATGCGTACGCGCTTGACACGGCGCGGATCGGCGTCGAGCACATGGAACTCGAAGCCGGGAATGGCCTGCACGACTTCGCCCCTGGCCGGGACGCGGCCAAGCGTGTTGAAGATCATGCCGCCGATGGTGTCGACATATTCGCCGTGTTCGCCGGCGGCGAAATCCTCGCCGATCATCTTGGCGACCTCGTCGATCTCGGCCTTGCCGTCGACGACGAACACGCCGTCGCCGGTCTGGGTGATCATCGGCTCATCGTCGTCATGCTCGTCCTCGATGTCGCCGACGACCATCTCGACAATATCTTCCAGCGAGGCGAGGCCGTCGGTGCCGCCATATTCGTCGATGACCAGCGCCATCTGCGTGCGCGTCGTCTGCATGCGACCCATCAAGTCGGAGGCAAGCATCGAGGGCGGCACGAACAGCACGGGCCGGATCAGGTTCAGATCGCCGATGGTGCGGGCGAGATCCACCCGCGCGAGATCGAGCGCGGTCGTCACCGGGGTCTTGCGGCTGGCGCGGCCCTTCTTGACGCGGGCGACCTTGGTGATGTGGGCAAGCACGTCGCGGATGTGGACCATGCCGCGCGGATCGTCGAGCGTCTCGGAATAGACCGGCATGCGCGAATGGCCGGATTGCTCGAAGAGGCCGAGCAGGTCGCCAAGCGTGGTGTTGATCTCGACCGCCTCGATGTCGGCGCGCGGCACCATGACGTCCTCGACCCGCACTTCGCGCAGGCGCAGGATGTTGTTGAGCATGGCGCGTTCGCCGGGCGAGAAGGCGCCGGCATCGCTCGCCGTTTCGGCAAGCGCGCCGGCGATCTCCTCGCGCAGGCTGGTGCCGTTACGATGCCGGAACAGGCCGAGCACGCGATCGAAGAGGGAAGGACCGGCATGCGTCGGCTCCGCGGCCGCGCTGCCGGTCGGAATACTCGGACTGGAGCCCTCTTCCGTCTTTTCGGAAGACTTGGCAGCACTGCCGGCGTCCGGACGGGCGGCAGTTTCTGGTGTGTCGTTCATCGCCATCGGGTCAATTAAGCTTTTTTGTTACGCGTAGGGATCGGGAATGGCAAGCCTCGCAAGCGCCGCGCGCTCGATCGCTTCCATCTCCTCGGCCTCGGCGTCAGTCTCGTGATCATAGCCCAAGAGATGCAAGAGGCCATGGACAACGAGATGGGTAATATGGTTCGCAATCAGCTTGTCTTCCAGTGCCGCCTCGCGCGCCACCGTCTCGGAAGCCAGCACGATATCGCCCAGCATCGGCGGCAGCTTGCCGCCTTTCGCGAACGAAAAAGCCGGGAAAGACAAGACGTTGGTAGGCTTGTCCTTGCCCCGCCATTCGGCGTTGAGCGTCTGGATATGGGCATCGTCGGAAAAGACGATGCTGAGCTCCGAGGCGCCGCTCGCGCCGGTTTCGGCAAAGGCGGCAGCGACCGCCTGCTCGACCAGGCGCGTCAGTTCGTCCTCTGTGGGCCAGTCGCCGGCCTCGACGAAAATATCGATGTCGACCGGCGGTGCACCGCTGGATTCCGGATTTTCAGCCATGGGCCTCGATCAGCTCTCGGCGCCGAGACCCCTGGCGAACTTGCCGTCGCGGTCATAGGCCTTGACAATCTCGGCGACCAGCGGATGGCGCACCACGTCGCCCTCGTTGAAGCGGACCGTGACGATGCCTGGGACGCCGTCGAGGATGCGCAGCGCCTCGACCAGGCCCGATTTGGTGTTGGGCGGCAGGTCGATCTGGGTCGGATCACCGGTGACGATCATGCGCGAGTTCTCGCCGAGACGGGTCAGGAACATCTTCATCTGCATCGGCGTGGTGTTCTGCGCCTCGTCGAGGATGACCGCTGCGTGCGCCAGCGTGCGGCCGCGCATGAAGGCCAAGGGCGCGATCTCGATGACCTCGGCGGCGATCGCGCGCTCGACCTTGTCGGCCGGCATCATGTCGTAGAGCGCGTCGTAAAGCGGCCGCAGATAAGGGTCGACCTTTTCCTTCATATCGCCCGGCAGGAAGCCGAGCCGCTCACCGGCCTCGACGGCGGGGCGCGACAGCACGATGCGCTCGACCATGCCGCGTTCGAGCAGCATGGCCGCATGCGCCACCGCCAGATAGGTCTTGCCGGTGCCGGCCGGACCGATCCCGAACACCATCTCGGAGCGCTCCAGCGCACGCATATAGGCGTCCTGGTTGAGCGAGCGGGCATAGATCGTCTTCTTGCGCGTCGCGATCTGGGCGGCCGAGACCTTGCCCTTGCGCTCCATGGTCGGCAGCGTCAGTTGGTCGTCGGCGGCGATCGCCATGCGCACGGCGCCATCGACGTCGGACTGGCCGATATCGACGCCCTTCTGGAGAATGCCGTAGAGAGTGTCGAGCGCACGACGAGCCTGTTCGGCGGCCACAGCCGTGCCTTTGATCGCGAGCTGGTTGCCGCGCGAGCGGATGTCGACGCCGAGCTTCTGCTCGAGCCGGGCCAGGTTCTCGTCGAACTGGCCGTAAAGGGCGCTGGCAAGCTTGTTGTTGTCGAATGTCAGTACGATGTGCGCCATGTCGGAAGCCCCGGACGCCTGGTTCTGGGGCGGATTCTTCAGCTCAGCAGCGCTCAACCGTCTCTCCTCATCTGCCGAGGCCGTCAGGCCAGTTCGGCGAACAGGCTATTGTAGCCCGTCCTTGTGATTCGTACGTCGATAATGTCACCGATTCCACCGGCCTTGTCGTCAACAATCACCGGCTGCAGCCACGGCGAACGGCCGACTTTCTGACCGGGGCGGCGGCCGGGCTTCTCAATCAGCGTGCTGATCTTACGCCCGACCAGGCTGGCGATGAAATTCTGCTGCTGTTGGTTGATCAGCGCCTGCAGGCGCTGCAGCCGCTCGTCCTTCACAGCCTCGGCGAGGTGGCCGTCCATCTCGGCGCCCGGAGTGCCGGGGCGCGGCGAATATTTGAACGAAAAGCAGGCGGCGTAGTTCACCGCGCGCACCAGCCGGAGCGTCGCCTCGAAATCCTCGTCCGTTTCGCCGGGGAAGCCGACGATGAAGTCGCCGGACATGGCGATATCGGCGCGGGCGGCGCGGATACGCTCGATGAGCGCCAGATAGTCGCGCGCCGTATGGCGGCGGTTCATCGCCTTCAAAATCCGGTCGGAGCCGGACTGCACGGGCAGATGCAAATACGGCATCAGCGCCGGCAGGTCGCGATGTGCGGCGATCAATTCATCGTCCATGTCGCGCGGATGGCTGGTGGTGTAGCGCAGCCGCGCCAGGCCCGGAATTTCCGCCAGGCGGAACAGCAGGCGGCCGAGGCCCCATTCCTGGCCATTTTCGCCCACGCCGTGCCAGGCATTGACGTTCTGGCCGAGCAGCGTCACCTCGCGCACGCCGGCGTCAGCCAGGCGCTCGGCCTCGGCGACGATCTGCGCCACCGGCCGCGAGACCTCGGAGCCGCGCGTGTAAGGCACCACGCAGAAGGTGCAGAACTTGTCGCAGCCCTCCTGCACCGTCAGGAAGGCGGTGACGCCGCGCCTGGCAAGCTCGGCGCGCTTCGGCTGCGGCAGATGCTCGAACTTGTCCTCGATGGCGTATTCGGTCTCGACGATCTTTTCGCCGCCACGAACCCTCGCCAGCACCTCGGGCAGCCGGTGATAGGTCTGCGGGCCGATGACCAGGTCGACGGCGGGCGCCCGGCGGATGATCTCGGCGCCTTCGGCCTGCGCCACGCAGCCGGCGACGCCGATCAGCAATTCTCGACCGGCCCCGGCGCGTTCGGCCTTCATGTCGCGGATGCGGCCAAGCTCCGAATAGACCTTCTCCGCCGCCTTTTCGCGGATATGGCAGGTGTTCAGCAGCACCAGATCGGCGTCTTCGACGGCGTCGGTGGCGACATAGCCGTCGGCAGCCAGCGCATCGGTCATGCGCTGGGAATCATAGACGTTCATCTGGCAGCCATAGGTCTTGACGAAGACCTTTTTCGCCGCCCTGGCACTGCTGGCCGACTGCTCGGTCACCGTGCCGATGTCGTGGCTTTCAATCGCGTTCAATTCCATCGGGCGGCTTCTAACGCCTTTCCGTGACAAAAAACAGACGATTCTGGTCGATTGCGAGTGAACTACCGGCTGGGCGCCGGGCTCGCGAGCGCGGCCTGCATCATCTCGCGCACCTTGGCTTCCATCAGCCTGGCCGTTTCCTTGCGGCTCGAGCCCTTTGAGAAAGCCACCGGTTCACCGAAATGCACCTCGGCGTCGAGCGCGCCTTCGGCAAGCAGGATTTTCAGGTGCGGCGTCAGATCCTGGTCGCCGATCCAGGCGGAAATGGGCCGGTGTCGGCGGCCCATCGGCACGCCGTGCAGCCGTGTGTAGGCGATCGCCACGGGCTGGATGAAGACCTGGTCCGCCGCGCCTTCCGAGATCGCCATCGAGGCTGCGCCGAACAATGTGCTCTTGAACGGCAGCACGAGGTTGCCGTCGCCGGTCGAGCCTTCCGCGAACAGCACCATGGCGTCGCCCTTGGCCATGCGCCTGGCGATCTCGCTTGCCTGGTCGCCGGAGGTGCGCTTGCGCTCGCGCTCGATGAAGACGGTGCGCTGCAGCTTGGACAGCATGCCGATCAGCGGCCAGCCTTCCATATCGGCCCTGGCGATGAATTTCACATCGACAAAGGAGCCGAGCACCATGATGTCGGTCCAGGAAATGTGGTTGGCCGCCACCAGCAGAGGACGTTGCCTGGCCAAGGAGCCCTTGACATGCACCCGCATGCCCAGCGCCCTCAGGATCATGCCGTGCCAGATTTTCAGGATGAAGGTTTCGGGCCACAGCCCTGTCTTGATCGACAGGATCTGCAAAGGCACCAGCACCAGGGAACAGACGACGACATAGCCGAGCGCCAGGAAAATCCGCAATTTCTTGATCATTCGCTCGGGCCCCAACGGACTGTGGCTAGCGAAGATCGCGGCGCATGACAAGCGCGCCGGTCGGACCGTGTTCGGTCGAGCGATAATAGTTCGGCCGATGACCGACCTGGCGGAAGCCAAGCCTGCGGTAGAGCCCGATCGCCGGCGCATTGGTCTCGTCGACCTCGAGGAAGAGCGCCTCGGCACGCTGCGCATGAAGCTCGCGCAGCACCGCGTCCATCAATTGCCAGCCAAGGCCCTGGCGGCGGTGCGCGCGGGCGACGGCCACGGTGAGGATTTCGCCCTCGCCGGCTGCAAGCCGCGCCAGGACGAAGCCGACCGGCGGCTTGGCGCCCTGGCCGGTTTCCCGCGCCGCATAGCCGAACACGGTGTCCTGTTCGAGCAGCGCCGCGAACTCGCCATCGGTCCAGGGCCGGACGAAATCCTCGCGATGCAGCACCGACATGGCGGCGCTGTCGGCAACCGTCAGCGGTTCCAGCGCATAGTCCCTGCGGCGCGGCTGAAAGAACGGTATGCGCATCAGGAGTCTTTTCCCTTCGGGTCCTTGGGATCATGGCCCTGTCTTGGAAGAACGAAACCCGCCTGCGGCTTGGCATCGGCGCCGCGCAGATAGAGCGGCTTCGGCTTCTCGCCCGGCTGCCTGGTCGAGGCCAGCCTGGCATAGGTCGCAATGTCGGAGGTGGCAGCAACCGGACCGATGTCGAAGGCCCGTCCGGCTGCCGAGGCAATCCGCGGCGCCGCGGTCCCGACGAGGACCGCTTCGGCGCCGATGGCCATGGCCGTCGCCTCGGAAAGCGTGGTTACGGCAGGCCCGTAAGTCTCAGCTAACGCTGCGTCATAGAGCGCCGCGTGGATTTCCTCGCGACCGGCGTCGAGCGCTGCAAGCACCGCGTGCCCGGGAAAGGCTTTCGCGCCTTCCGCCGCCAACGCTTCCAGCGTCGTCACGCCGATTGCCGGGATCTTCAGCGCCAGCGCCAGGCCGCGCGCGGTCGAGACGCCGACGCGCAGGCCGGTGAAGGAGCCGGGTCCGATCGAAACGGCCACGGCATCGAGGTCGTGATAGCCGATCCCGCCGACTTGCAGGACGGTCTCGATGACGGCCATCAGATGCTCGGCGTGCCCCTTGCCGAGATCGCGCACCGCGCGGCCAAGCTCCTTTTGCGCGCCTGCGTCATAGACGCAAGCGGCACAAAGGTTGGCGGCGCAGTCAACGGCAAGCACCTTCATAGGGGCAGCTTCATGCGGGCAGCTTCATACGGGCGGTTAAAGAACTGGATCGAAACACAATTCCCTCTGCCCGGCATGGCCCGGCACCGCAAGGGCCAGGGCCGAGAAATGTTAAGCGGCTTTGCTTTGCCTGCAACGGCAGAACCCTGTTTGTCAGGCCGAGGCCGGGATGCGCAGCATGTGGTTGTCCCAGACATAGTCCGGCTCGGAACGGACCGCGCCGGCGCTACCGACGATCTCGCCGGCGCCGGTCGTCGCCATGAAGCCGGCGCCGTCCGGCGCGAGGCCGCAGACCTCGACCAGCGACCTGGTCGCGACCACGCGTCCGCTGATGGCGTCGAGAACGGCCAGCGAATTGCCCTCCGGCGAAGTGACGGCGACCGTACCCGTCGCGGCATTGGCAGCGACCGAGCCGATATAGTTGCGCAAGGCGGAGAGCACATCCAGCGGCATCTCCAGCAGCTCCAGCTCCTTGCCGCGCGCGGCGCGGCCAACCAGCGCCGGGCGATCGGTCGGCGGTCCGCGATACTGACAGCCGAACCAGACGGTGCCCGCCCGGTCGCGATCCATGTGGCGGATCGAGAGCTGATGCAGCGCCGGCGGCAATTCGTGCTTTTCGACCAGGTCGCCGGTGATGCGGTCGACCAGCGTATAAGACGGCTTCATCGTCGCGATGTTGAGTTCGGCACGGCCATAGTCCGGATGGGTTTCAATGCCGCCATTGGCAATGGCGAGCGTTCGGCCGTCGCCGAGCAGGAGCAGCTCATGAGGGCCGATGCCGTAGGTCGGGAACTCGCCGACCCGGCTGAAATTCGACCTCGCATCATAGATGCCGACGACGCCGGCTGCGTTGTCGAAGTCGTTTTCGGTAGCATAGAGCAAGGCGCCATCGGGCGAGAACACGCCATGGCCGAAGAAATGCCGGCCGGCGATGCTGGCGATGGTCAATGGCTCGTCGCGGCCGGCATTGTCGAAGACGACCGCGAAGGTGCCGGGCTGCCGGGCGAAGACGACCGAGCGTTTCGACACCGGATCGAAGGTGACGTCATGGCCACGATCGGGCAGTCCGACCGTGTGCAGGATCCTGCCGGCTTCGGAGAGTACGGCGGCGCCGAAGCTGCCGTCGCGCTTGACGAAGGCCGTGGCAAACACCGCGTCCGCCGCCAGCGTGTCGGCCCATGCCCGCGGCGCCATGACGGCGGCGAAGCCCGCTCCAGCGGCCCGCAGGAAATCGCGGCGATCGATGAGGGCGGTCCTCAAGGCATCAATCCCCATCGAGCGACGAAAAGCCGGCGGTCAGGCCAAACTCGGCGGTCATTCTGGTGCCGATCAGGGTGGACAGGCTGGACGTTATCTGCGCGAAGTGCTCGAGCCTGTCGCGCAGCGCCGGGTCGGCGAGCGCCCTGTCGATCGGGCCGCTGACGGATTTCGCGGCCGCCACGCCGTTGGTGAGCTGGATGTGGATGGACTCGGCCATCCATCGCGCGTCGGCGGGCAGCGCGTCGCCGAGCTTCGATGCCTGGAACAACAGGTCGACGCCCGACAGGTTTCCGGCCAGCGAAGCCGTCGTGTTCTGCGAGCGCCAGTAGATCGCCTGCTTCGGTTTGTCGGCATCGGGCTTGGCGCCGAGAAAGCCCTTGAGCCGCACGTCGCGGATCATTTCCAGCTCGTTGATGAAAACGCCGACGAGCTCCGCCACCGCTTCCGTGCCGTCGCGGTAGAGCGGGTTCTTTGCGCCCGGATTGGCCCAGAGCGACGCAAATCCATCAGGATTTTGCCAGGCATCGCGCACCTCGCCGGCAATCGCCTCGATGTTGCCGGCGACCGCCGCGCCATAAGCGCAGCGATACGGATCGTCTTTTCGAGCCAGCGTTTCGGCGCCATCGCCGTAGAGCACGTATTCGAGCGCGCCGAGACCTTGCATGGCGACGCTCTTTTGCGCCAGTTGCGCCGGATCAGTGGCGGAGGGATCCTTCGCGGCAAGTGTCGACTGCACCTGGCGCAGGCCAATGCTCTTGCGGTCCGGCCAATAGAGCATGCGCTCCAGCCGGTTGTTTTGCTTGATCGGTCCGAAGGCGATGATCTCGGCCACCGACCAGGCCTCGACCGTGCCTGAAAACGCCGAGCGCGCCGCTTCGAGATTTGGCTCGGACGGCGTCTCGCAAAGCTGATGCATCGCCCTGGTGAGACCCGCCGCATGCTGGTCGAGGCTGGCATAGGCCGGGCGGACGAAACCGTCGATCGCGCGACCGATGACATCGGAGGCCTTGACCGCAGCCGACGCCGGCAGGGCGGCAGCCAAAAGAAGCGGAAGGAAAAGGGCCAGGCGTTTCGGCATCAGAGCGACTCCAGGAATTTGATCAGCGCCTCGCGATCGGCCGCGGCGGCGCCGGCAAAGCGGTCGCGCGCCTTTTGGCCCTCGCCGCCATGCCAAAGGATCGCCTCGGCAAGCGTGCGGGCGCGGCCGTCGTGCAGATAGAAGCTGTTGCCGTTGACTGTCGCGGTGAGCCCAATACCCCAGAGCGGCGGGGTGCGCCATTCGCTGCCGCTCGCCTCGCCCACCCGCTGCCCGTCGGCGAGGCCCTCGCCCATGTCGTGCAGCAGGAAGTCGGAATAGGGCCAGATCAGCTGGAAGGCCTGCGCCTTGTCGGGCGTGCCGCGCAGGGTGACGAATTTCGGCGTGTGGCAGGAAATGCAGCCCATTTCGTAGAACTGCTTCTTGCCGGCAAGCACCTCGGGTCTGGCGAGATCGCGCCGCGCCGGCACGGCCAGGTTCTGCGAATAGAAGGTGACCAGGTCCATCACCGGCGGCGGCGCCTCAGCCGTGCCGAGACGCAGTTGCACGCCGTTCGGCATGGCGAGGCAATCCTTCTGCGCTTCCGTGCAATCGCCCCAATGCTTCGGCATCTCCGGCGTCGAGATACCAATATCGCCGGCAAAGGCGTCGGCCGCCTGCTGGCGGATCGACGCGGTCTGCGCCTTCCAGCCGAAGCGGCCCAAGATCACCTCGCCGCTCGACGCATCGCGCACGATGTTGGGTCTGCCCGAAACGCCATCGCCGTCGCGGTCGTCCGGATCGGCGCGGGCGAGAATATCGGCAGGCGCAATCTGCTCGATCAGGCCGAGCCCGATCATCGGCGGCGTCAGGCGCGGCGAGAGCGTGGTGCGTGGATCGAGCGGACCGTAGCGTGGACTTTCCACCGAATAGTTCGGCTTGCGCAGCCAAACGACACTGCCGTCTACGAGTGTCACCTTTTGCTCCTGGTATTCGACGAGCACCCGGCCTTCGCCCTTGAGACCAGGAACGGCTAGATCCTGCAGTTGCGCGCCATAGACCGGATCGGGAAAGTTCAGCGCCTCGTTGCCGGCGAGAGCGGCCTTTTCCTCTGCGCTGCTGGCGTCGCGCGCGAGCCGCAGAAACATCGACATCGAGCCGGCGTTGCCTTCCGGCGGGCGGCCGCGGCCGTCCTTCAGATGGCAGTTCTGGCAGGCGCGCTCATTGAACAGTGGACCAAGCCCATCCGAGGCCTGGGTCGAAGACGGCGACGACACCCAGTTCTTGCGGAAAAGCGCATTGCCGAGCTTGAAGCTGCCCTCTTCCTCGAAGGTGATGTTGGCGGAGGATTGCGAAAAGGCATCGCGGTTGACGTCCTTGCGCGAGGTGCCGGCGCCGCCCTGCATCAACTCGAACGGCTCGGGTTTGGTGAAATCGGTCGTTGGCTTGGTGACGGCCAGAACCCGCGCCTGATCCTTCGGCGTCAAATCGGTCCGGCTGGTCGACAGACCGGCCGGGTCGCCAGCCATGGCGGAAGCAGAAAGCGTGAATGCCACAAAGAGCGACGCACCGCGACAAATCCGGTATCGCGGGATCTTCTGAAGCGACGGGCCGTCAATTCCGGCCCGCCACGAGCGGCGCGAAAAATCTACGGGGCGCCGCATTCAGGCATGTCCTTACTCCGCCTCATCGGCCGAGTCGGCGTTGAGCTGGCCGTACTTTTCCTCGCCGATCGAGGCCAGCAGGTCGAGCTGCGTTTCCAGGAAGTCGATATGGCCCTCCTCGTCCGCAAGCAGATCCTCGAACAGCTTCATCGAGACGAAATCGCCTGCATCGTGACAGATCTCGCGCGAGTGCTTGTAGGCGGTGCGCGCGTCATATTCGCCGGCCAGATCGGATTCGAGCACTTCCTTGACGTTCTGGCCGATGCGCAGCGGCGCGACGGACTGCAGGTTCGGATGGCCTTCGAGGAAGATGATGCGCGCGATCAGCCTGTCGGCGTGATGCATTTCCTCGATCGATTCCGCCCGCTCCTTCTTTGCCAGCTTGGTGTAGCCCCAGTCCTCGAGCAGACGATAATGCACCCAGTACTGGTTGACGGCTCCAAGCTCCAGAAACAGAGCTTCGTTAAGCCGCTCGATGATCTGCGGTTCGCCTTTCATGGGTCCTGCTCCCGTATTGGACGCGTAGGCCTCGCACGCGATCCAGGTGTGAAACGATGTCCACGTTCCCCGCCGCTGAGCGGGCGTGGTAGTTCTCGGTGACCCGAATGATCGTTTCCACCACATTTGGGAAACAGCCGCAACAGCGGCCGCGCTTGCGCATGGCATGATAGACCTTCGCCGGCACGATCAACTGCCAGGGATCTTCATCCAGCAGGCCGACGATCGTCTGCTCAATCTCCTTCTCGGTAATGATGTTGCAATGGCAGATCAGCATTTGCTTGCCTTGGCTGACGGCGCCGGCCCGGCGCCGTTTGGCTGTTCCTTAGTCGGGCATGATCTTGTCCAAAAACCGGCTTCCACTTTTTGGGATCATGCCCCGGTCTTACTTGAACACCTTGTCCGGCGCGTCGAGGCTGTCGGATCCCTCGAAGGCGATCTGGTTCAGCTTGAGTGAGCCGACGGCGCGCTCGATCGACTTGGTCTGGTCGATCAGCGCGTCGATCGCCGCCTGCACGGTGGCGTTGCCTTCGGTGTTGCCTTCGGCAATCTGCTGGTCGTAGGCCTCGCCGGCAAGCGCGCGCGCCTTGATGGCCTCCATCCTGGCGACAGTGGTGTCGAGCTTGCCGGACAGTTCCTTGTCGATCGCGGGATCGGCGGCCTTGACCATGTCGGAGACCGACGGACCCGAAACCGTGGAACCGTCGAAGCGCTTGTAGTTGGCGTGATAGGCGTCGCGAATGCCGACGGCGTCATTGAGATGCGAGTTATAGGTGTTGTCGGAGAAGCAGTCATGCTCCTCCTCGGGATCGTGCAGCAAAAGACCGAGCTTCATGCGTTCGCCGGCCAGTTCGCCATAAGAGAGCGAGCCCATGCCGGTGAAGATGGTGGAGATGCCGGCGTTCGGCTCACCCTCGATGAGGTTCTTGCGCGCGGCGCCGTCTTCCTTCCAGTTGTCGACCATCTCCTGCAGGTCGGACACCAGAAGGTCGCTTGCCGACTTCAGATAGTCCGCGCGACGGTCGCAATTGCCATTGCTGCAGTTCTTGAGGTCGTAATCCGTATAGGGCCGCTCGCCAGCGCCCGGCCCGGTGCCGTGCAGGTCCTGGCCCCAGAGCAGGAATTCGATGGCGTGATAGCCGGTCGCGACATTGGCTTCGACGCCGCCGGCCTCCTGCAGCGTGCCGGACAGGAATTCCGGCGTCAGCTTCGAGGCGTCGACCTTCTTGCCGTTGATCTCGATCTCTTTGTTGGCGATGACGTTGGCCGCATAGAGCGCGTTCTCGTCCGACTCGGTGCCGTAGCTCTTGGCGACATAGTCGATCAGGCCTTCATCCAGCGGCCACGAATTCACCTTGCCTTCCCAGTCGTCGACGATCTTGTTGCCGAAGCGGTAGACCTCGGTCTGCTGGTAAGGAATGCGCGCCGCTTTCCAGGCTTCGCGGGCAGCGTTCAACGTGTCGGCCGAGGGGCTGGCGATGAGCGCATCGACCGCCTTGTCCAGCGCCTGCGCGGTGGTCAGCGAATCCTCGTATTTGGCCAGCGCGATGTCGGCATAGGTCTTGATCACCGCCTTCGCGTCGGTCTCGGCTTTCGCCGGCAACACGAACACCGCCGCCGTCAGTGCAGCCGTGGCGCAGATCGCAGCCAGCCTGCCGCCATTACGTGCCGTCATTATCTTTCTCCAGTTCCTTGGAAATTCAACAAAGGGCGCGTGCGTCCACCCGCGCCGAGGCATGAGCATGCCGGGAAAAATGGTGGCCGCGTCGATGCGCGGTTCGCGATAAAAAGACACCCTCTTGCCTCCAATCGAAAGGGTTCAAGGCCCAAACATCAAAGGGATGCGCTTTGCGCGCAGCTCTCCATAAAGCGATGGAGCGGCCGTGAGTCAACTAGTGCGGCGGAAAAAATCAATTGAAACAACAGTTTAGAATTATTCTAAACTAGAAATATCAACTTTAAAGCCGAGAGTTCGCCGACGGCGCGATTGACAGACAGCCATCCTGGGTGCGACCCGATGCGCGGCTCTTGCGGCGGCGGCAGACAATCGCCACCTGGCGGAAGATCCTAGATTCGAAGACAAAAAAGGACTGCGATGAAGAGCGGAGTGGTCATTGTCGGTGCGGGTCATGCCGGCGTGCAGGCGGCTGCGAGCCTGCGCGAGGAAGGCTATGACGGACCGGTCATCCTGATCGGCGACGAGAAGGAACTGCCCTACCACAAGCCGCCGCTGTCCAAGACCTTCATCAAGGATGCCGAGGCCAAGCCCCAGCCCTTGCGCGGCGAGGCCTTCTACACCGGCAACAATATCGACTATCGTCCAGGCGCGCGCATCGAGGGCATCGATGCCGGCGCGCGCACGCTCGACGTGGCGGGCGGCGGTAAACTTGCCTTCGACCGGCTGATCCTCGCGACCGGCTCGCGGCCGCGTCTGCTCAAGCTGGACGGCACCGGCCTCGCCGGCGTGGTTTCGCTGCGCTCGCTGGCCGACGCGCGGGTGATTCGTGAGCTCAGCGCGCAAAGCGAGGACGTGGTCATTCTCGGCGGCGGCTTTATCGGCCTCGAGATCGCGGCGACACTGAGGGCCGCCGGGCGCAACGTCACCGTCGTCGAGGCGCTCGACCGGCTGCTCGGCCGCGCCGTTGCGCCGGTGATCGCCGCGCATGTGCGCCAGCGCCTGGAGGCAATCGGCGTGCGCATCCTGACCGGCACCACCATCGCCCGCCTGGAGGGCGAAGGCGGCTGCGTGGCGGCCGCGATTACATCGGGCGGCGAGCGCCTGCCGACGCAAATGGTGGTCGTCGGCATCGGCGTGGTGCCCAATGTCGAACTGGCGGAAGCCGCCGGCCTGGCCACCGGTAACGGCATCCGCGTCGACCAGCATATGCAGAGCTCTGTTCCCGAAATCCTCGCCGTCGGCGATGCCGCGTCCTACCGGCACTGGTTCACCGGCGGCGACGTGCGGCTGGAATCGGTGCAGAACGCCACCGACCAGGCGCGGCTTGCGGCGCGCACCATCCTTGGCCATGCCGAACCCTTCTCGGCGGTGCCGTGGTTCTGGTCGGATATCGGCGACATGAAGCTGCAGATGGTGGGGCTGACGCAGGGCGGCGATAGCCATGTCGTGCTGGGCGAGCCGGCCGAGAACAAGTTCTCGATCTATCACTATGCCGGCAACCGGCTGCTCGGCATCGAATCCGTCAACCGCCCGGCCGACCACATGCTCGGCCGCAAGATGTTGGGCGCCGGCTTCTCGCCGACGCCGCAGGCGGTTGCGGGCGGTCCGGATGCGCTGAAGGCGGCACTTGCGGCATTCAGTCAGGACGAACCGGCCAGGGCGACGGGCTGATTGTTCAATCCAACATGATGATAACAGCGCTCGGGAGTGCGAAAAGACGCACCCACCAAGCTTGGCAAAAGGCTATCGCCGACTTATCATAAATTGATAATTTCGGATAAAGCGAAAGATTGTTCCATGCCTGCAAGCTACAGCATCGGCTCCCGCTACGAGGCATTCGTGCGCCAGCTTGTCGAGAGTGGTCGCTATGCCAGCGCAAGCGAAGTTGTGCGCGATAGCCTGCGCCTGCTGGAGGAACGCGAAGAGCACCGACAGGCGAAGCTTACTGCACTGCGTGAAGACATCCGCAAGGGTGTAGAGAGCGGACCAGCTATAACAGCCGACGACGTTTTTGACAGGCTGGAGAAAAGATACGCGGCTGAAAGCCGTAAATAATGGCTCTCAGTTTCGCGCCTGCCGCCGTGCAGGACATTGAAGAGATTGGCGATTACATCCAGGCTGAAAATCCCGCGGCCGCTCGCCGCTTGATAGCGGCACTTCGAGTGCGATGCGACAGCATCCTGGATGCACCACGTGGTGGCGCTCCCCGTTCCGAACTCTGGCGCGGTCTGCGCTCCGTGGCGTTCCAGAGATATGTCATCTTTTATACCGTCGAGGGCGACGACGTGCGTGTTGAACGCATCTTGCACGGCTCACGCGACATCCAGGGCATTTTCGATGAAGGGAAAATGCCCAAGGATAGTTGAAGCCGACACTCCGGCCATTTTGATTAAGTCGGGCGCGTCTCGCGGATCGAGGTCTCCAGTATATCCAGCGCCTCGGTCATGACGCCGTCCTGGATGGTGATCGGCGACAGGAAGCGGATGACGTTGCCGTAGACGCCGCAGGTGAGCAGGATGAGACCCTTGTCCAACGCCTTCAGCCTGACGGCATTGGCGAATTCGGCCGAGGGCAGGCCTTTCTTCACGTCGTTGAACTCGACGGCGTTCATGAAACCAGGGCCGCGGATGTCGACGATCTCCGGCACGTCGTCGCGGAGCGATTCCAGCCGCTGCTTCAGCCGGCTGCCCAGCGCGTTGGCGCGGTCGCAGAGTTTTTCCTCCTCGATGACGTCGAGCACGGCGTGCGCGGCGGCGACGCCGATCGGGCTGCCGCCATAAGTGCCGCCGAGCCCGCCGGGGGCGGGCGCGTCCATGATCTCGGCCCGGCCGGTGACGGCCGACAGCGGGAAACCGCCGGCAAGGCTCTTGGCCATGGTGGTGAGATCGGGCGCCACCTCATGATGGTCCATGGCGAACATCTTGCCGGTGCGGGCAAAGCCGGTCTGCACCTCGTCGGCGACGAGCAGGATGCCGTGCTGGTCGCAGATCTTGCGCAGCGCGGCCATGAAATCGCGCGGCGCCTCGTAGAAGCCGCCCTCTCCCTGCACCGGCTCGACGATGATGGCTGCAACGCGGCCCGGATCGACATCGGCCTTGAACAATTTGTCGAGCGCGGCGAGCGAATCCGCGACCGAAACGCCATGCAGCGCGACCGGGAACGGTGCATGGAAGACATCGGCCGGCATGGCGCCGAAGCCGACCTTGTAGGGCACGACCTTGCCGGTCAGCGCCATGCCCATGAAGGTGCGGCCGTGGAAGCCGCCGGAAAAGGCAATGACCGCCTGGCGGCCGGTGGCGTTGCGGGCGATCTTGATGGCGTTCTCGACCGCCTCCGCGCCGGTGGTGACGAAGACCGTCTTCTTGTCGAACTTGCCGGGCAGCATGCCGTTCAGACGTTCGGCCAGTCGCACGTAGCTCTCATAGGGCACGACCTGGTGGCAGGTGTGGGTGAAGCGGTCGAGTTGCGCCTTGACCGCCTCGATCACCTTCGGATGGCGGTGGCCGGTGTTGACCACGGCGATGCCGGACGAGAAGTCGATGTAGCGGCGACCCTCGACGTCCCAGATTTCCGAATTCTCGGCGCGATCGGCATAGATCTGCGTCGTCATGCCGACGCCGCGCGAGATCGACTGGTTCTTGCGTTCGGAAATCGCTGAATTCTTCATCTCGTCCCTCATCGGCCAGGCGCCCGTTCCGTTTTGATGTTGTCAAAGCCTCTTCTGACCTTATTTCAGGTTTTCCTCAAGTCGGCACATTGGTTCAGTCGATTGGGCCTGCCCCGGCAACGCGTGCCGCAGAAACAGTTTCCTTTTCCCGCCGTTCGATTAATCTCGATTCATCCGCGACGTGCCGCCGTCAGGAGCGGCTCCCAAGGGTTGAGGGGAACCATGAGCAGGAACGCGACACCGTCCGCCTTGCCGTCTTTACCGCCCCGCCTTCTCTTTCGTTCAAAAACCCTGTTGTTGCTGGCCTGCGCTGGCGCGGCGTTCTCAGTGGCCAGCTGCCAGAAACAGCAGGCGGCGGAAAAGAAGCTGCCGGTGGTAGTGACCACTCAAACGGTCGCCCTGGCCGACTACGCGCCGCGGACCTCGCTGACCGGCGTGATCGCGTCCCGCACGCTCACCAATCTGTCGTTCCGCGTCGGCGGCCGCGTCGCCGAACGGCTGGTCGATGTCGGCCAGCATGTCGACCATGGCACGGTGCTCGCACGCATCGATCCGCAAGAACAAGAATCGGATTTGCGATCGGCGCAGGCAGATCTCGACGCGGCGCAGGCTCAGTTGACCCAGGCCGCGGCCACCTACCAACGGCAAAAGACGCTGCTTTCGCAGGGTTTCACGACGAGGCGGGAATTCGACACCGCCAACCAGACGCTGAAAGTGGCGCAGGGCAGCGTCGAAGCGGCGCAAAGCGTTTTGGCCAACGCCAAGGAAAACCTTTCCTACACAGAGCTCAAGGCGGGCGCCGCCGGTGTCATCACCGCACGCCAGGTCGAGGCAGGACAGGTGGTGCAGGCGGCGCAGACCGTGTTCACCATCGCCGAGGACGGCGACCGCGACGCGGTCTTCAACGTGCATGAAACGCTGGTTGCCCGGACACCACCTTCCCCGGCAGTGACGATCACGCTGCTTTCCGACCCGCAGGTCAAGGCAACCGGCAAAGTCCGCGAGATCTCGCCTGCGGTCGATACCACATCAGGATCGATCCGGGTCAAGGTCGGCATTCCCGACACGCCGGCCGGCATGCCGCTCGGCGCCGCCGTGATCGGCACGGTCAGCGCCAAGTCGGTCAAAGCCATCCTGTTGCCCTGGCAGGCGCTCACTTCCGCCGCCGGCAAGCCATCGGTCTGGATCGTCGACCCGGCGAGCAAGGCGGTGACGACGGCGCCGGTCGAGGTGCTGGCCTTCGATTCCGGCGTTGTCGTCGTCGACAAGGGTTTGCAGGAAGGCCAGAGCGTCGTCACCGCCGGCGTGCAATTGCTCAGTCCCGGACAGACGATCGAGGTAGCGGGAGCGACGCGATGAACCGGTTGCCGCGCATCGCTCCCGTGCTCATCCTTGCAGCGCTTGCCGGCTGCTCGCGCTCGGAAGACAAGCCGCCGGAGGTAATCCGGCCGGTTCTGTCGGTGGTGATCGAACCGAAGACCGTGGAAACCTTCGGCTTTGCCGGTTCGGTCGAGCCGCAATACAGCGCCGACCTTGCCTTCCGCCTGCTCGGCCGCGTCGTCTCGCGCGACGTCAAGGTCGGCGACCTCGTCACCAAGGGCACGACGATCGCCGCCCTCGATCCGACGGCGCTGGAGCTTGCCGTCCAGGCATCGAAAGCGGATTTGTCGAACGCGCAGGCGCAGTTCACCAATGCCGCCGCCAGCGAGGATCGCCAGCGCCAATTGCTTGCATCGGCCGACACCTCGCAGGCCACCTTCGATGCCGCGCAACAGGCGAGGCAGGCGGCGCAGGCCGGGGTCGAGCGCGCTTACGCCGCGTTGGCCAAGTCGCAGGAACAGCTCGGCTACGCCCGGCTGTTCTCCGATTTCGATGGCGTCGTCACCGCTACCGGCGCCGAAGTCGGCCAGACGGTTTCCGCAGGGCAGACGGTCATCACCGTCGCCCGCACCGACCCGCGCGAGGCAGTCGTCGACATTCCCGATCAGCTTACCGGCGATCTTACCGTCGGCACGCCGTTCGAGATCATCCTGCAATCGCTGCCGACCATCAAGACCGACGCCAGACTGCGCGAGGTCGCGCCGCAATCAGAAGGCTCCACCCGCACCCGCCGCGTGCGGCTGACATTGGTCAATCCGCCGGCGGCGTTCCGGCTGGGCTCGACGATCACAGCGACGCGCATGACCAAGGTTACGCCGACGATCGAACTGCCGATGTCGGCGCTGCTCGAAAAGAACGGCTCTCAAAAAGTGTGGATCGTCGACCCGCAATCCTCAAGCGTGCGCTCGCGCGAGATCAAGATCGCCTCCAAGAGTGGCGGCAGCTTCACGGTGGCCGAAGGACTAGAGGCCGGCATGCGCGTCGTCACGGCCGGCGTCCACAGCCTGAGCGAAGGCCAAAAGGTGAAAATACCGGAGGGTGGGGTCTGATGAGGGGCTTCAATCTCTCCGACTGGGCGCTCAGCCACCGTTCGCTGGTCTGGTATTTCATGCTGGTCTTCGTGGTGGCCGGCATCTTCTCCTATCTCAATCTCGGCCGCGAGGAAGACCCTGCCTTCACCATCAAGACCATGATCATCCAGGCCAACTGGCCCGGCGGCTCGGTCAAGGAGACGGTGGAGCAGGTGACCGACCGCATCGAAAAGAAGCTTGAGGAGCTCGACAGCCTCGACTACACGAAATCCGTCACCACCGCCGGCCAGACCGTCGTCTTCGTCAACCTGAAGGACACCACCAAGGCGCGCGACGTCGTGCCGAACTGGCTTCAGGTGCGCAACATGGTCAACGACATCAAGGCGCAGTTCCCGCAAGGTGTGCAGGGACCGTTCTTCAACGACCGTTTTGGCGATGTCTTCGGCAATATCTACGCCTTCACCGCCGACGGGCTGACGCCGCGCCAGCTGCGCGACTATGTCGAGGATGTCAGGACGAAAATCCTGACCGTGCCGAACGCCGGCAAAGTCGATCTCGTCGGCGCGCAGGACGAGGCGATCTATCTCGAATTCTCGACCCGCCAGATCGCGGCGCTCGGCCTCAACCAGCAGCAAATCGTGGCCAGCCTGCAGGCGCAGAACGCGATCACGCCGTCGGGCGTGATCCAGTCCGGCCCGGAGCGGATCAGCGTGCGCGTCGGCGGCCAGTTCACCTCCGAGGAAAGCCTGCGCGCCATCAATCTGCGCGTCAACGACCGCTTCTTCCGGCTGAGCGACGTGGCGACGATCAGACGCGGCTATGCCGATCCGCCGACGGCTTTGTTTCGTTTCAACGGCCAGGACGCGATCGCCCTCGCCATCGGCATGAAGCCCAACGCCAATCTGCTCAAGTTCGGCGAGGCGCTGCACGAGGAAATGGAAAAGGTGCTGGCCGACCTGCCCGTCGGCGTCGGCGTGCATCTGGTGGCGGATCAGCCGGTCATCGTCGAGGAAGCGGTCTCTGGCTTCACACGCGCGCTGTTCGAGGCCGTGGCGATCGTGCTCGCCGTTTCCTTCATCAGCCTCGGCCTGCGCGCCGGCTTCGTCGTCGCGCTGTCGATCCCGCTGGTACTGGCCATCACCTTCACGGTGATGGCCTATCTCGGCATCTCGCTGCAGCGCATTTCGCTCGGCGCGCTGATCATCGCGCTCGGCCTTCTGGTCGACGATGCGATGATCGCGGTCGAGATGATGGTGGCGCGACTGGAGGTCGGCGACAACCTCCGCAAGGCCGCGACCTATGTCTACACCTCGACCGCCTTTCCGATGCTGACCGGCACTTTGGTGACGGTCGCCGGCTTCATTCCGATCGGCCTCAACTCGAGCGCGGCCGGCGAATACACCTTCACGCTGTTCGTCGTCATTGCCGTGTCGCTTGTGGTGTCGTGGATCGTGGCGGTGCTGTTTGCACCGCTGCTCGGCGTCACCATCCTGCCGGCGACGATGAAGGAGAAGCATCACGACCAGCCCGGACGCTTCACCTCGCTGTTCCGGCGCGTGCTTGTGTTGTCCGTTCGCCGCCACTGGCTGACGATCATCGCGACGGTGCTTCTGTTTGCGGCCTCGATCGCCGGCTTCGGCCTGGTCCAACAGCAGTTCTTCCCGCCTTCCGACCGGCCGGAGCTGATCGTCGACTGGAACCTGCCGCAAAATTCCTCGATCGCCGAGACGCGCGACCAGATGGAGCGCTTCGAACAGCGGGCGCTGGTCGGCAATCCCGACATCGATCATTTCAGTTCGTATATCGGCCAGGGCGCGGTGCGCTTCGTGCTCGCCTATGACGTGCAGCCGGCCAATCCCTATTTCGGCCAGACGGTGATCGTCACCAAGAGCATCGAGGCGCGCAACCGGGTGAAGCCGGCGCTGGAAAAGCTGCTGCGCGAGGAATTCGTCGGCACCGACGCCTTCGTCAAGCCGCTCGAGCTCGGGCCCCCGGTCGGGCGTCCGGTGCAGTACCGCGTCGGCGGCCCCGACATCCAGACCGTGCGCGAGCTGGCGCAGCAATTCGCCGGCTTGATTTCGGCCAATTCGAAGCTGGCAGCGCCAACCTTCGACTGGAATGAGCCGCAGCGCGTGCTGAGGGTGGACGTGCTGCAGGACAAGGCGCGCCAGCTCGGCATTACGTCCTCCGACATTGCAAGCACGCTGAACAGCACGGTGGGCGGCTCAACGATCACGCAGGTGCGTGATGCTACATACCTCATCAATGTCGTGGCGCGCTCGCGCGAGGCCGAACGCGGCTCGATCGAGACGCTGCAGAACATGCAGCTGCCGACCAGCAATGGCGAAGCGATCCCGCTCGCCGCGGTCGCCAACTTCCGTTACGACCTCGAACAGCCGACCGTATGGCGGCGTAACCGCACGCCGACGATCACCGTGCGCGCCGGGTTGGTCGGCGACGTGCTGCCGGCAACCGTCGTCAACGAGCTGAAACCGTCGGTCGATGCCTTCATCGCCAAGCTGCCGCCGGGCTATTCGATCGAGACGGCGGGGTCTGTCGAGGAAAGCGCCAAGAGCCAGGGGCCGATCGCGGCCGTGGTGCCCTTGATGCTGTTCATCATGGCGACCATCCTGATGGTGCAGTTGCAGAGCTTCCAGCGCCTGTTCCTGGTGGTGGCGGTGGCGCCGCTCGGCCTGATCGGCGTGGTGGCGGCCCTGGTGCCGAGCGGCGCGCCGCTCGGCTTCGTCGCCATCCTCGGCGTGCTGGCGCTGATCGGCATCCTGATCCGCAACTCGGTCATCCTGATCGTGCAGATCGAGGATCTGGTCGCCGAAGGCAAGGATGGCTGGGCGGCGGTGATCGAAGCGACCGAGCACCGGATGCGGCCGATCGCGCTGACGGCGGCGGCGGCCAGCCTGGCGCTGATACCGATCGCGCGCGAAGTATTCTGGGGGCCGATGGCCTATGCGATGATGGGCGGCATCATCGCCGGCACGGCGATCACGCTGCTGTTCCTGCCGGCGCTTTATGTGACGTGGTTCAGGGTCAAGGAGCCGCCGAAGCGGAGAGTGGAGGACGTGCAGACGGAAGCAATGCCGGAGGGTCAAGCGGCGGCAACGTGATCTCCGTGGCGTTCCGCCCCCTTACGGAGCTACACCCTCACAAACCCTTCGCTCGCCCTGAGCAGGTTGCGTGTGTAGTCCGCATTCACCCGATGGCCGATCAGTTGGCTCGCGGTCAGCGTCTCCACGGCCTCGCCGTTCTGCATCACCATCAGCCGCTCGCACATATGGGTGACGATGGCGAGGTCGTGGCTAACCATCAGGAAGGTGAGCTTGCGGCGCCGCCGCACTTCTTCCAGCAGGTTCAGCACCTCCGCCTGCACCGAGGCGTCGAGCGCCGAGGTCGGCTCGTCGAGCAACAGGATCGAGGGTTCGAGGATCAGCGCGCGCGCGATCGCCACGCGCTGGCGCTGGCCACCGGAGAGCTGGTGCGCGTAGCGAAAGCGAAAGCCTTTGCCCAGGCCGACCTCGTCCAGCGCACGCTCGATACGCTTCTCGCCGTCGGCAATGCCGTGGATGGCCAAGGGTTCCTGCAGCAGCCGGTCGACCGTCTGTCGCGGATGCAGCGAGCCGTACGGATCCTGGAAGACCATCTGCACTTCGCGGTAGAAGGCCTTGTCGCGGCTCTTGCCGAGCTTCTTGCCGTTGACGGTGATGGCGCCGGAAGCGACCGGCGCAAGGCCGGTGATGGCCCGCAGCAGCGTCGATTTACCGGAGCCGCTTTCGCCGACCAGCCCGTAGGACTCGCCTTCCCTGACTTCGAGGCTGACGCCTTTCAGCGCGCGAAAGCGGTCGAAGACCACCTCCAGCTCCTCGACCACGATTGCGGCCGTCATGCCGCCCACTCCGGTTTGCGGTCGAGCACCGGCAGCGGATGGCGCTCGAAGCCGATCCTCGGCATGCAGTTGAGCAGGCCGCGCGTATAAGGGTGCCGGGCGTCACGCAATTCGGAAGCCTTGATCTGCTCGACGACCTTGCCGGCATACATGACGACGACCCGGTCGCAGAAGGACGAGATAAGGCGAAGGTCGTGCGAGATGAAGATCAGCCCCATGCCGCGCTCGGACACGAGTTTGTCGAGGATGTTGAGCACGTCGAGCTGCACCGTGACGTCGAGCGCCGAGGTCGGCTCGTCGGCGATCATCAGCTCAGGCCCGGTGATCAGCATCATGGCGATCATGGCGCGCTGGCCCATGCCGCCCGAGACCTCATGCGGGTAAAGATCGAAGACGCGGGCCGGGTCGCGGATCTGCACCGCCTGCAGCGTGGCGAGCGCCCGCTCGCGCGCCTCGGCCTTGGAGACCTTTTCATGTGTGCGCAGGGTCTCAACGATCTGGCGGCCGATGCTCATCACCGGATCGAGCGAATATTTCGGATCCTGCAGGATCATGGCGATGCGGTTTCCCCGCAGCGCCCGGCGCTCGCGTGGGGATATGGAGAGCAAATCCATGCCGTCGAAGCTGAGCTTCTTTGCCGAAACCTCGGCCTGCGGCGGGGTGAGGCCCATGATGGCGCGCCCGGTCTGCGATTTGCCGGAGCCGCTTTCGCCAACGATGCCCAGCCGCTCGCGACCGAGCGAAAAGGAGGCGCCACGCACGGCCTGCACGAGGCCCGTGCGCGTCGGGAAGGTGACGCGCAAATCATCGACCTCGAGAAGTGTGTCACCACTCATTGATCACCGCTCATTGATCGCCGCTCCGGGGGTCGAGCGCGTCGCGCAGGCCGTCGCCGAGCAGGTTGAAGCCGAGGCTGACGATGAGGATGGCCGCACCCGGCGCCGCGGCCACCCACCACTGGTCGAGGATGAAGCGGCGGCCTGATGCGATCATCGCGCCCCATTCGGGCAGCGGCGGCTGCGCGCCGAGGCCGAGGAAACCGAGGCCGGCGGCGGTCAGGATGATGCCGGCCATGTCCAACGTCACGCGGATGATCAGCGAGGAAATGCAGAGCGGCATGATGTGGCGCAGTACGATGCGGAAGGGCGAGGCGCCCATCAACTGCACGGCCTTGATGTAGTCAGAGTTGCGCACCGTCAGCGTCTCGGCGCGGGCAATGCGCGCATAAGGCGGCCAGGAGGTGATGGCGATGGCCAGCACCGCATTCTCGATGCCGGGCCCAAGGGCGGCCACGAAGGCGAGCGCCAGCACCAGCTTCGGAAAGGCGAGGAAGATGTCGGTGATGCGCATCAGGATCGTGTCTGTCCAGCCGCCGGCATAGCCGGCGATGGTGCCGACCAAGAGGCCGATGGGCGCGGCAATGATGGCGACGAGAACCACGACATAAAGCGTCCAGCGCGCGCCATAGACGATGCGCGAATAGATATCGCGGCCGAGGTCGTCGGTGCCGAACCAGTGCGCGGCGCCAGGCGCCAGCAGGCGTGCGTTCTTCAGATCGCCAACGGTCGCCGAGTAGGGTGCCAGCACATTGGCAAAGGCCGCGACCACCAGCAGCCCGATGATGATGATGAGGCCTAGCACCGCCAACCGATTGGCGGAGAATCGCCGCCAGGCGACATAGGCACGGCCGAGCCTTGCCTGCAGGCGCGAGGCCGGGCGGTCGCTGAGCAGCCATTCGCGCCGGGATTGAATGGTTTCAGCGCTCATCCGACCTTGGTCCTCGGGTCGAGCAGCCGATAAAGCAGATCGGACAGAAGGTTGATGGCGATGAAGACCGAGCCGATGGCGATGGTACCGCCAAGCACGGCGTTCATGTCGGCGTTCTGCAGCGAATTGGTGATGTAGAGGCCGATGCCCGGCCAGGAGAAGACGGTCTCGGTCAGCACCGAGCCCTCGAGCAGATTGGCGTAGGAGAGCGCGATCACCGTCACCATCGGCACCGCGGCGTTGCGCAGCGCATGGCCCCAGATGATGCGCGTCTCCGACAGGCCCTTGGCGCGGGCAGCGACGATATATTCCTGCGCCAGCTCGTTCAGCATGAAGGAGCGGGTCATGCGGCTGATATAGGCAAGCGACAGATAGCCGAGCAGCGCGGCCGGCAGGACAATGTGGCGCCAGGCGTCGTAGAAAACGTCCCATTGCCCCTGGATGGCGGCATCGAGGAGGTAGAAGCCGGTTATCGGCGTGAATGTGTATTCGTAGACGACATCGAGCCGCGCCGGGAAAGCTATCCACTGCAGCTTGGCGTAGAACAGCACCAGCCCCAGCAGCCCCAGCCAGAAGATCGGCACGGAATAGCCGATGAGGCCGACGACGCGGGCGACCTGGTCGATCAGGCTGCCGCGTTTGACGGCGGCCAGCACGCCGAGCGGCACGCCGATGACGGCGCCGATCAGCGTGCCCAGCGTCGCCAGCTCGATGGTTGCCGGGAAGACCCGGCGGATGTCGGACATCACCGGATTGGTGGTCAGCACCGAAGTGCCGAAATCACCGCGCAGGGCGCTTTTGACATAGATGTAGAACTGCTCGATCCAGGGCAGGTCGAGACCCATCTCGCGACGTGTGCGCTCGACGACGGCAGTCGGCGCCCGGTCGCCCAGCACGGCCAGCACCGGATCGATCGGAATGACGCGGCCGATGAAGAAGGTCACCGCGAGAAGACCGAGATAGGTCGTCACCGCGATGACCAGAAAGCGGCCAAGCGACGATAAAATAGCGATGGCGTGGGCGCTGACGCGCCCTGCCGCCACTTGATTGTCAGCTATGCTCACGCGGGGCGCCCGCCGGCGTCACTGCTTCGAGACCGACCCGACGAAATTGGTGTCGAAGCTCGGGCCGAGCGCGAAGCCCTTGAGGTTCTTGCGCAGGCCGGCCACTTCGAGCTGCTGGTGAATGATCACGAAGGGGCTGGTATCGAGGATCTTCTGCTGCAGATCCTTGTACATGTCGGCGCGCTTGGCCGAATCCTTCTCAAGCAACGCCGCTTCCGTTTCCTTGGTCAGATCCGGAATATCCCAGCTGTTGCGCCATGCCAGCGTGTGCGACTTGCCGGCATCCGAATTGTCGGGGTTCGAGGCAAAGGTCTGGGCGTTGGAGTTCGGATCGAAATAGTCCTGGCCCCACTGGCCGATATAGATGTCGTGGTTGCGGGCACGGTATTTGGTCAGCGTCTGCTTACCATCACCCGGGATGATCTCCAGCTGGATGCCGGCCTGGCCGAGCGTCTGCTGGATCGATTCCGCCATGCCCGTGGTCGGCTGGCCGGTGCGCACGTCCATGGTCACCTTGAAACCATTCGGAAGACCCGCCTTGGCGAGCAATTCCTTGGCCTTGGCAACATCGAATTTGAAGGGATTCTCATCCATCGCGCCGAGGTCGCCCTTGGGCAAGAAGGACTGGTGGATCTCGCCAATACCCTTCAGGATGGTGGTGCTCAGCGCATCGTAATCGACCAGATATTTGAACGCCTGCCGCACTTCGGGCTTGGCAAGGGTGGGGTTCTTCTGGTTGAGGCTGATATAGAAGACCGTGCCCTTCGGCGCGCTGGTGGTGGTGAGGTCGGCGTTCTTGGCGATGGCATCGAGATCGTTCGGCTCGAGGTTGCGGGCGACGTCGATGTCGCCGGCTTCCAGCGCCAGGCGCTGCGCCGAGCTTTCCTTCATGTTGCGGTAGATGACGCGGGCAAGCTTGGCCTTTTCGCCATTATAGTTGTCGTTGCGCTCCATGACGACGGCTTCGTTGGCGCGCCATTCGCGCAGCTTGAATTGGCCGGAGCCGGCATAGCCGGTTTTCAGCCAGGCGTTGCCGAAGTCATTATCCCATTTGTAGTCGGCGCTCGGGGTGACGGCCGCGACATGTTCCTTGACCAGCTTGGCATCGACGACCGAGGCGACGGTGGCCGACAGGCAGTTCAGCACGAAGCTCGGCGCATAGGCCTTGTCGACAACGAACTGGAAGGTGGTGTCGTCGACCGCCTTGGCCTTTTCCGTGACATTGTCGCCGCTGATGCCGAACTGACCGATGATGAAGGCCGGGCTCTTGTCCAGCTTGATGGCGCGCTCGAAGGAATATGCGACGTCGGCCGCGGTGATCGGATTGCCGGAGGCGAACTTCATGCCGGGCTTGAGCTTGAAAGTGTAGGTCAGGCCGTCGTCGGAAACGCTCCAGCTCTCGGCAAGGTCACCCTTGACCTTGGAGGTGTCGCTGAGGTCGAGGCGGACCAGCAGATCATAAGTGTTGCCGGTGACCTCTGCGGTCGACAGCTCGAACGCTTCGCCCGGGTCCATCGAGATGATGTCGTCGATGGCAAAGCCCTCGACCAGTGTGTCGGCGGGTGTGACCGCGAAGGCGGGCGCGACTAGCAGCGCCGACAGCGCGGCGCCCGCGAGCAAGGCGCGAGAGCGAAGAGCAAACTTTTCCAGCATCATGGTGATCGTTCCCTGTTTTGTTGACCTGAGTTCCCGGCTCAGGGCTCTATTATTCTTTGCAAGGCCGGCAGCGGCTTTGACCGCTTACCGTCGTGTTTTTTGTCCAGTTGGTCAACACCCTATTCGGCGTCGTTCGAACCTGCAACGCGCATTTTGCGAGCTAGCTTATTGGGCCAGAACGGGCCGCCACGAGTCGACCCGTGCGCCGGCTAATCAAAGCTTACAATCAGGAAATATCTGCTGGTTTCTGACCCTTGGAGGTCGCCATCATTTCAGCTGCGCCACCAGGCTCGCGTCGGGAAAGCAGGTGGCGGGCCTGCCGTTCTTCGCCTGCCACACGCCGATTGAGCGGCGGGTCTTGAAGCCGGGCAGGCCATCGGCACTGCCGACATCGTAGCCCTTGGCCTCCAATGCCCGTTGCAGGGCCGCGATATCCGACCTGTGCAGGTCACCGACCGCGCCCCAGCTGCCAATGAAGCTGGCGTCGCCCTTGGCGATGCGATCGGCGGCGTGACCGATGAACAACCCGTAGAGATCGCTGTTGTTGTATTCCTTGATCACATAGAAGTTCGGCGTGACGATGAAAGCCGGCCCGCTGCGCCCGGCCGGCATCAGCAGGAAGCCCTCGGCTCTCGATTCGCTTGGCGCGAACGCCTTGCCGTCGACGCGCCTGATGCCCATCGCTACCCATTCGGAAATCCTCTTGCCCTGGTCGGGTCCTTCGAGCGAACAGGAGACATTTGCCGGCACCGTCACCTCGGTTCCCCAGCCGCGCCCCTTCACCCAGCCATAGTGAACGAGATAATTGGCGATCGAGGCGAGCACGTCGGGTGCCGAATTCCAGATGTCGGGCCGGCCGTCCCCGTCGAAGTCGACGGCGTGCTTCAAAAAGGATGTCGGCATGAATTGCGGCTGGCCGAGCGCCCCGGCCCAGGACGACTTCATCGCGTTGACGGGAGCCAGTCCGCGCTCGACGATTTCGAGCGCCGCCAGCACCTCGGTGCGGAAGAAATCCTTTTTCGTCGACATGAAGGCCTTGGTGCCCAGCACCTCGAAGGCGTCATAGGGCATCTTGGCGGCGCCGAAGCCGGTCTCGCGGCCCCAGATGGCCAGCACGACATCGCCCGGCACGCCGTAGCGTTTTTCGATCAGCCCCAGCACCCTGGCATTGGCGGCCTCGCGCGTCCGGCCGCCGCTGGTGACGGCGCGAACGATCTTTTCGGCGAAATAGTTGGCCGGCGGGCCGAACTCGGCCTGATGCTGCTTCTCAGGCGTCGTCGGCTTCTCGCCGGGCGGGACGAGGTCGGGCAGCTTCAGGTTAGGCTTCACGCCGAGGAAGGCGGCATCGAAGGTCTTTTTGGAGATGCCTTTGGCCTTCGCCTCGGGCCAGAGGTCGTTTTGCAGCCAGGCCTGGAACTGGTCGTCGATGGGGTCGGCGCGGGACGGGGTGGCGAGAATGAAGCTGAATATTGCAAGCAGAAGAAATGCGACGCTGAACTTGGAAAAGCCACGATCCGTCGCGCCCCCCTCTGTCCTGCCGGACATCTCCCCCACGAGGGGGGAGATTGGCTGTTTTGGCGTGGCGCCTCTTCCTGCGACGTTGGAGATTGGCGAAAGCCGGCATGAAGTGTGATCTCCCCCCTCGTGGGGGAGATGTCCGGCAGGACAGAGGGGACGAAGGAATGCCGTCATTTCCAAATCCCCCAAAATCCCCTCAAAACGCCGTCCTCGACCGCAGCGCGGCCGCCAGCGTGCCCTCGTCGAGATAGTCGAGCTCCCCCCCGACCGGAACGCCATGCGCCAGCCGTGTCACCTTGACCTCGAAGCCGGACAGCTGGTCGGTCAGGTAATGGGCCGTGGTTTGCCCTTCGACGGTGGCGTTGACGGCAAGGATGACCTCCTTGACCTCGCCGCCGGCGATACGGTCGACCAATGAGCGGATGTTGAGCTGGTCGGGACCGATGCCGTCGAGCGGCGACAGCGTGCCGCCAAGCACATGGTAGCGCACGTTCATGGCCGCCGCGCGCTCCAGCGCCCAGAGGTCCGCGACGTCCTCGACCACGATCAGCGTGCCTACGTCGCGGCGCGGATCGGTGCAGATCATGCAAGGGTCGGAGGTGTCGACATTGCCGCAGGTCGAACAGATGCGAACCTTGTCGACCGCTTCGCTCATGGCGGCGGCCAAAGGCTCGAGCAATTGTTCCTTCTTCTTGATGAGATGCAGCGCCGCGCGCCTTGCCGAGCGCGGGCCGAGCCCCGGCACCTTGGCCAGGAGCTGGATCAGGCGTTCGATTTCCGGTCCGGCGATTCTCTTCGACATCGCTCTGATCTAGGATTTTTCAGAGCGGTTTGGAACAGCCCGCGAAGTTAGCGGCCCGCGATGCTGCCATGGCGAGCTCTGTCTTGGATGCGATCGGGTTTCAGTTCGTCACGAGCGGCCGGTCCTGGCTGGCGATCATCGCGCCGATGGCGTCGGTGTTCTCAGGCGTCGGCTGGAAGCCCATCGCCGCTTCCTGCGGCGCGCTGGGCACCGAAGTTATGTAGCGGCCATTCAAGGTGCCGCCGAAACGCGAGGCGTCCGGTTCGGCCATCGGCTCCTGCATCGCCACGACCGTCGGCTTTTGCGCGAGGCGGCCCGACTTTGCAGCCGGCGCAATGGCAGCCGTCACATCGGTCTGTTCGGTGGAAGCGTCTTCAGTCCGCGCGGCGGCCATGGCGGCCTGCTTTGCGGGGTCCGGACGAACGATCGTCCTGACCACCGGCTCGGCGGAGGCGACGAGCACCGGCGGGGCGGCCGCGGGCTTCTGCGGCTGGACCGTGTTCATGGCGACCATCGGCTCATCCGGCAGCGGCTGCCAGTTGCGGCCGCGCTTCTCATAGAAGGCGTTGCCACCGGCAACCATGGTGTAATGCATGTTCTTGTAAGGGAAGCGCAGCCCGGCGGTGTGGAAATACATCGTGTTCTTGAGCTTGGCCTTGCGCTCGCCTCTCAGCACCGCCTCGGCGGCTTCCTCGACATCGGGCAGCGCCCTGGAATTCATCGGCCGCGTCAAGACGCCTGGCGCGAACTGACCCCTCTCGCCGACGACCTCGCATATGGTGTTGCCGTGCTGGCCGGAGCGAAGCCGGTTCATGACGACCGTGCCGACGGCGATCATGCCGTCGCGGCTCGAGCGGTTGGATTCGAAGAACATCGCCCTTTGCAGGCATTCCTTGTCCTTCAGCGAGTGGCTTGAGCGGGTGGTGAGGAAGCTGGGTGTGAGGGCGTCGGTCAGACCCGAGACCGACATGCCATGGGAGGAAGTGGTCTGGCTGCAGCCGGCCAGGAGCAAGGGGGAAGTGACGATGCCGATAAGCAGCAGCGGCGTCTTCCATCGCGTCGCGATCACCAAAAAAGCCTCATGTCCAGATGCCAGCCCGCCCCGAGATGTGGCAAGAATGAGACTCTTTCAGGCAAAAAGATGGCTAGAGGGTTAGCAACTTCTGGACTTGGGTAAAACTTTATGAAAGCCGCGAAATGAGTCCGTGAGAAACGCCGGCAAATGATTAATATTGCAGCCGGCGATCAATTTCCGTTCATAATCAATTAACTGGCGGAAGCCACCTCAGAACGGCAATTTCATTCCGGGCGGAATCGGAAGGCCTGCCGTCAACGCCTTGGTCTTCTCCTGCATCTGGAGCTCGACCTTATTTTTGGCGTCATTGTGGGCGGCCAGAATGAGGTCCTCGAGGATCTCGGCTTCGTCCGCCTTGATGAGCGAGGGATCGATCTTCAACGCCTTCATCTCGAACTTGCCGGTGAGCGTGATGCTGACCAGGCCGCCGCCGGCCTGGCCGGTGGCTTCGAGCGTGGCGATCTCGTCCTGCATGGCCTGGAACTTGGCCTGCATTTCCTTTGCCTTGCCCATCAGGCCGAGAAGATCTTTCATCAGTTTGGTCCTCTTTGTTCTATCCGAATGCGGGCATGATCCACCTGTTCGCGGCTCATGACCTAGAGTGGTTTTTACGCAATTCCGGACGGAAAACCGTTACACACTTTTCCTGGAATTGCTCTAGATTTCGTCATCGTCCGCTGCTGGCTCGACCGGCAGGTCGGCCTCGGTTTCTTCCACCTCGGGCACGTCCGGGATGCGCACGTCGATGATCTTGGCCCCGGGGAAGCGAGCCAGAATAGCCGCGACCGTCGGGTCGCTCTTGGCGTCGGAGAAGGCGTTCTCACGCTTCGTCGTCTCCAGCTCGGCCAAAGTCTGGCCGCCCTGCTCCTTCGACAGCGACACCAGCCAGTTGCGGCCGGTCCAGGCGCGCAGCTTGGAGGTCAGGTCGTTGAGCAGCATCTTCGGCGCATCGTCGGTCAGGGCGACATCGAGACGGCCGGGCTCGATGCGAACCGGCCGCACGCAGCGCTTCAGCAGCACCTTGAAGGCCATGTCACGATTGGCGTCGGCAAGCGTAACAATGTCAGCCAGCGATTTGACCGGCACGACAGGCGTTTCGCCGACCGGCTCCGGCGCCGCAACGAAAGCGGCAGGCGCGGGTTGCGCTTCGACCAGCCGCATGGTCTGCGCACCGCCATTCGAACTGGGCATGCGCGCCTGCGCGATAGCGCTTGCGCCGCCGCCATTGCCAGAGCCGGCAGGCGCTCCGTTGGAACGCGCGCCATTCGGCACCGGCCCGGCGCCTTCCAGCGATTTCAGCGCCTCGTCCAATGTCGGCAGGTCGGCGGCATGCGCCAGGCGGATCAGCACCATTTCGCCGGCGCTGACCGGGCGGTTGGAGGACTGCACCTCGGGAATGCCCTTGAGCAGCATCTGCCAGGTACGCGACAGCACGCGCACCGAAAGCGTGGCGGCGAATTCGGCGCCGCGCCGGCGCTCGTCCTCGGAAAGCGAAGGATCGTCGGCCGCGGCCGGCACGAAGCGCAGCCGGGTGACGAGGTGGTTGAATTCGGCAAGGTCGGTGAGCACGGCCGCCGGATCGGCGCCGGTGTCGTATTGCGCGCGGAATTCGGCCAGGGCCGCCGCCACGTCGCCCTTCATGACATGCTCGAACAAGTCGATGATGCGGGCGCGGTCGGCGAGGCCGAGCATGGCGCGCACCGCGTCGGCGCTGACGGCGCCGCTGCCATGGGCGATCGCCTGGTCGAGGATGGAAAGCGAATCGCGCGCCGAACCCTCGGCGGCGCGGGCAATCATCGCCAGAGCCTCGTCGTCGACGGAAACGCCTTCCTTGGCGGCGATCGAGGAAAGATGCGCGACCAATGCGCCAGCATCGATGCGCCTCAGATCGAAGCGCTGGCAGCGCGACAGGACCGTGATCGGCACCTTGCGGATCTCGGTGGTGGCGAAGATGAATTTGACGTGTGGCGGCGGCTCTTCCAGCGTCTTCAAGAGGCCGTTGAAGGCCTGGGTGGAGAGCATGTGCACTTCGTCGATGATGTAGACCTTGTAGCGGGCCGAGACCGGCGCGTAGCGCACGCGATCGATGATGTCCCTGATGTCGTCGATGCCGGTGTGGGAGGCGGCGTCCATCTCGATGACATCGACATGGCGGCCTTCCATGATCGCCTGGCAATGCTCGCCGGGGATCGCAAGGTCGACGGAGGGCTGGTCTACAGTCGGGGTTTTGTAGTTCAGAGCCCGTGCGAGGATCCGCGCCGTCGTCGTCTTGCCGACACCGCGCACGCCCGTCAGCATCCAGGCCTGGGCGATGCGGCCGGTGGCGAAGGCGTTGGTCAGGGTGCGGACCATCGGCTCCTGGCCGATCAGCTCAGAGAAATTCGAAGGGCGATATTTACGTGCCAGCACGCGATAGGCGCCGGCCTTGCCTGTTTCCAGGTTTTCTGGCCCCAAATTTCCGGCTTCGCTCATTCGCCGTCAAAAGCTCCCAGGACCGCGACGGAAGGCGGCCGATTCCAGCGCATAGTCTCACCCGCACGGCTCGGCGCCGTCAATGTCGCGGGAGAGAGGCGAAGAGGCGGGAGGCTGGAACAATGACCCGTTCCGGGCTCGTTAGGGCTGCTTCCTTCCGGACCTGACCCGGTTGGCGAGTGGATCGTCCACCACCAACCTCCCACGCTCCATATCGGCAATTCGGCGACGAAATGCAAGGGCAGAGCCAAAAGCTGCAGCCACATCGAGACGGGAAGTCCTTCAAATCGATAATAGCGGCCAATGATTCGCTTGCAGCCACCTTGCCGCCGCTCTAGCGTTCCGGGTTTGGAAAATACTTACAAAATGAAGGAAACGCCCATGCTGCCTGGCCTCAAGGCCGGATTTACGCTGGACGCCCGGCTGGAGGCGGACAGTGAGCAGCTCATGTGGCTTGGCCTATGCGAGCTCAGGCTGATGAACGACCGCCGTTGGCCCTGGCTGATCCTGGTGCCGCAGCGGCCGGGCACCGAAGAGATCCACGAGATGACGCCGCTCGACCAGGCGATGCTGACCTTCGAGACCAACATGGTGGCGCAGGCGCTGAAGCGGGTGAGCGGCTGCACCAAGATCAACACCGGCGCGCTCGGCAACGTCGTGCGCCAGTTGCATGTCCACGTCGTCGCCCGGTCCGAGGGCGACCCCGGCTGGCCGGGACCGGTGTGGGGGCACGGTATCCGCGAACCTTACCAGCGTTCCGACATCAGGCGGTTTGCCGAAACGATCAAGGCGGCGCTATAAGCTGACCAGTGTCGATTCCGCGTCTCCGATTTCCCAGCCACGAGTCCGCATGAGCTTTCGCCTGTTTGACGCGCCCTTGCGCGAGCCGAGCCAGTTCGTCGGTTTCGCCGGCAACAGGATCGATCGGCAGTCCGAGAACCGCGCCGACGATGCGGTCGAAAAAGCGCTGGCCGACCAGACCGCGCGGCTGATGCTGATGCATGCCGGACGGCTCTACCTCAAGCTCGACGACGGCAAGTTCGAGCCCTGGTTCAAGGCTGACGAAAGCCAAGCCTTCGAGGTTTCGCTCGACCACGGCGTGCTGCTCGGGCATTCCGAGGCCGGACCTGTGCTGGCGGTGCCCGCTGGCGTCGAGCCGGAAAAACTGCCCGAGACGATCAAGGCCATCGACTACCGCTCGGTCTATATGCAGGGCCTGATCGACGAGGCGGCGGCGGGAGCGCTGGCGCAGGGCGCGGCGCTGCTCGCCTGGCACGCCAGCCACGCCTTCTGCTCGAAATGCGGCAACCGCTCGGAGATGCGCGCCGGCGGTTACAGGCGCCATTGCCCTGCCTGCGGCACCGACCATTTCCCGCGCACCGACCCGGTGGCGATCATGCTGACGGCGACGCGCGAAAAATGCCTGCTCGGGCGCGGCAAGCATTTCGCACCGGGCATGTATTCGGCCCTTGCCGGCTTCATCGAGCCGGGCGAGACGATCGAGGCAGCGGTGCGCCGCGAGACCCTGGAGGAAGCCGGCATAAGGCTCGGCCGCGTCGTCTATCACGCCAGCCAGCCCTGGCCCTTCCCCTATTCGCTGATGATCGGCTGCTTCGGCGAGCCGCTCAACGAAGATATCCAGGCCGACCTCAACGAACTGGAGGACTGCCGCTGGTTCTTGCGCGACGAGGTGCGCTCGATGCTGGACAGGCAGCATGCCGACGGCTTGATTACACCGCCGAAAGGGGCGATCGCCCATCACCTCATCCGCGCCTGGGTCGACAGCGAATAGGAGCCGAGAAATGATCCGTCACACCGTCGTGTTCACGCTCAAACATCCGTTGCAGTCGCTGGAGACCAAGCGCTTTCTCCACGACGCCAAGAAGATCCTCACCGGGATCAAGGGCGTCACGCATTTCGAGCAGTTGCGGCAGGTGAGCCCGAAGAACGACTATCAGTTCGGCTTCTCGATGGAGTTCGCCGACCAGGCGGCCTACACACGCTACAACGAGCATCCCGACCACGTCGCCTTCGTGCGAGACCGCTGGGTGCCCGAGGTCGATAAGTTCCTGGAGATCGACTACGTGCCGTTGGGGTTTGGCTGAGATTGAGTCGAGCGCAAACGTCGCAGATTTGCGCCGACCTCCATCAGGTGGTCATTACAGGGCAGAGCGTAGCGGAGACCCTGGAATCCATGCCGTTACCTCAGCCGAAGGGCGCTGCGATGCAGAATTTTGCTCCGTGGGCGGCGCCTCGACGTAACGGAATGGATCCTCGGGTCTGCGCACGTCGCTTCGCTCCTTGCTTCGCCCGTGGATGACGAAGCACAAGCGTCTTGGCTAACCTCGCAGGTGCAACCACCTAATCCGCGACCTTCCACTGCTCGCGCGAGGCGCTTGCCGGGTAGACGCCGAGGATGCGCATCTCGCGCGAGAAGAAGCGCAGTTCGTCTAGTGCCAGCGTGACCAGCGGATCGTCCGGGTGGCCCTCGATATCGGCGTAGAACAGCGTCGCGGTGAAGGCGCCGAGCTGATAGCTCTCGAGCTTGGTCATGTTGATGCCGTTGGTGGCGAAGCCGCCCATTGCCTTGTAGAGCGCGGCCGGCACGTTGCGGACGCGGAAAATGAATGTGGTCATCATCTTGGCATCGGCCGACGGCCGCTCCACCCATTGCTTGTTCTTGGTCAGCACGACGAAGCGGGTGACGTTGGAGTCGGTGTCCTCGACATTCTTCTCGATGATGTCGAGCCCGTAGAGCTCGGCGGCGAGCGCGGGCGCCAGCGAGGCCATGGTGCGGTCCCTGACCTCCGACACCATCTTGGCCGAACCCGCCGTGTCGCCGGCGACCACCGGCTTCCAGCCGTTCTTGCGGATATATTTGCGGCACTGGCCGAGCGCATGGATATGGCTGTGCACGGTCTTGATCTCTTCGCGCTTCACCCCCGGCAGCACCATCAGCTGGAAGTGGATGGGCAGGAAATATTCGCCGACGATGTGCAGCTTCGATTCCGGCAACAGGTGATGGATGTCGGCGACGCGGCCGGCGATCGTGTTCTCGATCGGGATCATGGCGAGCTCGGCCTTACCGGTCTCGACCGCGTTGAAGGCGTCCTCGAAGGTCGGGCACGGCAAAGGTTCCATCGACGGGAACATGTTGCGGCAGGCGGTGTCGGAATTGGCGCCGGGCTCGCCCTGGAAGGAAATTCTGTTGGTCTTCGCGGTCATGCTTGTTGTCTCAACTTGAAAGGATTTGCCTGGCGCGCTCGAGGTCGTGCGGCGTGTCGACGCCGAGCGGCAGCGAATTGACGATCTCTGCGTCGATGCGCATGCCGGCTTCCAGCGCGCGCAGCTGCTCCAGCCGCTCGCGGCGCTCCAGCGGCGACGGCTTCAGCGCGACAAAGCGTTCGAGCGCGGCACGGCGATAGGCATAGAGGCCGATGTGGTGGTAGAGCGGCCCCTCGCCCCAGGGTGCGGTGGCGCGGGTGAAATAGAGCGCCCTCAGCCGTGTCGCCGACAGCGGCGAGCCGACGATCTTGACCACGTTCTGGTTGGTCTTTTCCTCGTCGCGGACGATCTCGACGCCCAGCGTGGCGATATCGACCGACTTGTCCTCGAAAGGCCGCAGCGACGCGCCGATGATCTCGGGATCGATGGTCGGCAGGTCGCCCTGCACGTTGACGATCGTTTCCACCTGCTTTTCAGGATCGAGGGCCGTCAGCGCCTCGAAGATGCGGTCGGAGCCCGATTCATGGTCCATCCGGGTCATGACTGCCTCGAAGCCATGCGTCCGCACCGCCTGTGCAACCGCTTCGGTGTCGGTCGCCACCACCACGCGGCCAAGCCCGGCCTCGGCGGCGCGACGGGCGACATGGACGATCATCGGCACGCCCGCAATGTCGGCCAGCGGCTTGCCCGGCAAGCGCGTCGAGGCCATGCGGGCGGGGATCAGGATCAAGGTTGACATCGGATTTTGGAGCAGCCGAAAAACGCTGATGGAAAAGTGGCAAAAGGTCTCACTGGAAGCGCCCTTATAGGTGTTGCAACGCCAGAGCAAAAGACCTAGTTTCCGCCCGATTTGACTGGCCTTTCAGGGCAGTTAGCGATACCGACGGACGGAGTGGACGGGACGGTCCGCCGGAAAAGGGAGCAAGGGGCGCATGGATTCCAGCGAAGTCAACAAGCTGCTCGGCGGATTTCTGGGAACCTGCTTCGTCGTCTTTTCGATAGGTATCGTCTCGGACGGGCTGTTCGCCTCGCCGGCACCCGAAAAGCCCGGCTTCGCCATCGAAGCGCAGGAACCGACCGAAGGCGGTCCGGCTGCTCCCGCGGCGGAAGCCAAGCCGATCGCCGACCTGCTCGCCACCGCCAATGCCGAGGCGGGCGCAGCCATCTTCAAGAAGTGCCAGGCCTGCCATTCCGGTGAAAAGGGCGGCCCGAACAAGGTCGGCCCGGACCTCTGGGACATCGTCGACCGCCCCGTCGCCGAGCATGAGGGCTTCGCCTATTCGGCCGGCATGAAGGATTTTTCGAAGGGCGGCCAGGAGAAGTGGACCTACGACAACCTCAACCACTTCATCACCTCGCCGAAGAAGTTCGTGAAGGGCACGGCGATGGGCTTCGCCGGCCTGCCGAAGGACGAGGACCGCGCCAACGTCATTGCCTATCTGCGCACGCTGTCGGACAACCCGAAGCCGCTGCCGCAGCCGGGCGCTTCGGCAGAAGCCAAGCCTGCCGAAGCTGCGAAGCCTGCAGGCGCTGCGCCGGCCAAGCCGGCCGAAGGGGCCGCTCCGGCCAAGCCCGCGGCACCCGCGCAATAAACAAATTGTCATCATGACACCTTGGAAAAGCCGGGTTCGTCCCGGCTTTTCCGTTAGGAAAGCCGCATATACGGCGACAAAAGCCGCCGGTTGCGGTTTCCACCGGCGTCAAATGATCTAGATTGCCGGTGGATACTCATCGCGACGAGGAGAACGCATGACGGTTGGCCGCTCCCGGACGTTTTTCGCATCGATGCTGGCGGTTGTCTTCGCCGCCAGCCTGCAGGCCAGCTTCGCCGACGAATGGCACACGACCTCCTCGCTGATCGGGCCCTCAAAATACGGCGAGAATTTCCAGCGCTACGACTACGTCAATCCGGACGCGCCCAAAGGCGGCACTTACAACTCCGTCGTCCTAGGCACCTTCGACAGCTTCAATCCTTATATTGTCCAGGGATCGCCGGCCGCAGGCTTCGCGCAATTCGGCGGCGGCCTGCTCTACGACACGCTGATGGACCAGGCGACCGACGAAGGCAGCGTCAGCCACCCGCTGGTCGCCGACGCCTACAAATACCCGTCCGACTACTCCTCGGCGACCTACCGGCTCGATCCGCGCGCCAAGTGGCACGACGGCCAGCCGATCACCGTCGACGACGTGATCTGGTCATTCCAGGTCCTGAAGGCCAATAGCCCGATGTACAGCCGTTATTTCGAGAACGTGACCGAAGCGGTCGCGATCTCGGACCGAGAGGTCGAATTCCACTTCAACCAGAAGGGCAACCGGGAACTGCCGAAGATCCTCGGCGACCTCGTCGTGCTGCCGAAGCATTGGTGGGAGGGCACCGACGCCAGCGGCAAGAAGCGCGACATCACCCGGCCGACGCTGGAGCCGCCGCTGGGCTCAGCAGCCTACAAGATCGCCGGCTTCAAGCCGGGTTCGGAGATCGTCTGGCAGCGCGTGCCCGACTATTGGGGCGCCAAGCTGCCGGTGAAGATCGGGCGCGAGAATTTCGATACCCAGCGCTTCACCTATATCCTCGACGACAATGCCGCCTGGCAGGCCTTCACCAAGGGCGGACTCGACGACATCAAGCCGGAAAACAGTTCGCGGCGCTGGGCGACGGCTTACAACTTTCCGGCGGTTGGCGCCGGCGACGTGATCAAGAAGGAATTCAAGACGACGTCGCCCGAGCCGATGCAAGCCTTCGTGCTCAATCAACGGCGGCCGCTGTTCCAGGATCGGCTGGTGCGCGCCGCGCTGACCTATCCGTTCGACTTCGAGACGATGAACCGCACGCTGTTCTACAACTCGAACACGCGCACCCACAGCTATTTCGAGGGCACCGAGCTAGCGTCGAGCGGCCTGCCGCAAGGCAAGGAACTGGAAATCCTCGAGAAGTATCGCGACAAGCTGCCGCCGGAGGTGTTCACCCAGGAATTCAAGCTGCCGGTTTACGACTCGCCGCAAGCAGAACGGAAGAATCTCAAGACGGCGGTCGACCTGTTCGCCCAGGCAGGTTGGGTGATAAAGGGCGGCAAGATGGTGAACGCCAAGACCGGCGCGCCTTTCAAGTTCGAGATACTCGGCTCGAACGACACCGACCAGGTCATCGCCAGTCCCTGGATCGCTAATCTGCGCAAGATCGGCGTCGACGCCACGCTGCGGATCATCGACCAGACGCAATACATCAACCGCGTCAACAATTTCGACTACGACGTCATCACCAGCATACTCCAGCAATCGGAATCGCCAGGCAACGAGCAACGCGACTTCTGGAGCTCGAAGGCGGCGGTCACGCCGGGGGCGCGCAATTATTCCGGCATCAAGGACCCGGTGATCGACGCACTGGTCGACCGCATCATCTTCGCCACCGACCGCGACGACCTCGTCGCAACCACCCATGCGCTCGATCGGGTGCTGTTGTGGAACTATTATACCGTGCCGCAATACTACCGCGCGGTGGTTTGGCTTGCCTATTGGAACAAGTTCGGCATGCCGGAAAAGCAGCCCAGCTATCGTGGCGCGGACATCGATTCCTGGTGGGTCGACACGGCAAAGGAAAAGGCGCTGGCCGCCAAGTATAAGGGCGTCAATTGATGAGGCGGCAGACAATGCTTCCTCGTCGCGACTTCCTGGCGCTCGGCGCCGCGGCGACGGCCGCCGCGCTGCTGCCGGGCCGGGCCTTTGCGGAAACGCCTACGGGCGTCAAGCTGCACGGCCTGTCGGCCTTCGGCGATCTGAAATACAAACCCGACTTCCCGCATTTCGACTATGTCGATGTCGATGCGCCGCAAGGCGGCACCTTCAATTTCTCGCCGCCGAACTGGCGCGCCAACCAGAGCCCGCAGACGTTCAATACGCTCAACGCCTTTGTCCCCAAGGGCGATGCGCCGCAGCGCGTGGAAATGTGCTTCGATTCGCTGATGGCGCGAGCGCTCGACGAGCCGGACGCGGTATACGGACTGATCGCCGAGAATGTGACGATTTCCAACGACCGCAACAGCTTTACCTTCTCGTTGCGCCCGCAGGCGCGCTTTCACGACGGCTCGCCGCTAACGGCCGAAGACGCCGCCTTCAGTTTCAAGCTGCTCAAGGACAAAGGGCATCCCGACTATGCGCTGTCGCTGACCCATCTCGACGATGCGGTCGCGGTCGACGCTCACACGCTGGAGCTCAAATTCTCCGGCAAGCAGGCTTCGCGCACCGTCCTCAACGTCGTCGGGTTTCCGATCCTGTCAAAGGCCTTCTTCACCGCCAATCCGTTCGATTCCTCGCAGCTCAATCCACCGCTCGGCTCAAGCGCCTACAAGGTCGGGCGCTGGTCGGCGGGCGCCTGGATCGAGTATGAGCGGGTGCCGGACTATTGGGGCAACGACCTGCCGGTCAATCGCGGCCAGAACAATTTCGGGCGCATCCGCGTCGAGTTCTACCAGGACCGGACGGCCGGATTCGAGGCCTTCAAGAAAGGTGAAATCCTCTATCGGGAAGAGGCCACGTCGCGCGTCTGGGCAACACAATACAATTTCCCTGCGTTCACCGCCGGCAAGGTGGTCAAGCACGAATTCCCGGCCGAAACGGTGCCCTCGATGCAGGCCACCGCCGTCAACCAGCGGCGCGGGCAATTCAAGGACCCGCGCGTGCGGCAGGCGATCGCGCTGTGCTTCGATTTCGAATGGACGCAGCGCAATTTCTTCTACGGCTCGTACCAGCGTTCACAATCCTGCTTCGAGAAATCCGACTTCCGCGCCGAAGGCATGCCGTCGCAGCAAGAACTCGCGCTGCTGGAGCCGCTGCGCGACAAGCTGCCGCCGGAGGCCTTCGGCGAAGCGGTGATGCAACCGGCTTCCGATGGTTCTGGACGCGACCGGAAGCAGCTTGGCAAGGCGGCGAAGCTGCTTGCCGAGGCGGGCTGGCAACGCTCCGGCGATTTCGTCGTCAACGACAAGGGGGCGAAGCTGCCCGCCGAATTCCTCGTCGATGACGAGACCTTCGTTCAGGTCTATTCGCCATGGGTCGCCAATATGAAGGCGATCGGCATCGATGCCTCCATCCGTCTGGTCGATTCGGCCCAGTACCAGCTCAGGCAATCGACATTCGATTTCGACCTGCTCTCGGCGGCCTTCAATTTCAGCGCCACGCCGACCCGCGACGATCTCGAGATTTTCTTCCATTCGCGCAGCGCCGCCGTATCGGGCTCGCGCAACCTGCCAGGTATTGCAAGTCCGGCAGTCGACGCGTTGATCGATGCCGTCGGCGCCGCCAAGGACCGCGAGAACCTGACCATTGCCATGCGCGCCCTCGACCGGGCCTTGCGTGCGCGGCGCGATTGGATTCCTAGTTGGTATCTGGCGAATCACCGAAGCGCCTATTGGGACATGTTCGGCTTTCCCGAGCAAAAACCCGATTTCGGCTTTCCGGTCGAGGCGCTGTGGTGGGTCGACAAGGGCAAGGCGGCAAAGATTGGCAAAGCCTGACATGACTGTTCGCGCGGGACCGGCCGCCTGATGGGCGCCTATATCCTGCGACGCATCCTTCTGATGATCCCGACGCTGTTCGGGATCATGGCGATCTCCTTCGCCGTGATCCAGTTCGCGCCGGGCGGACCGGTCGAGCAGGTGATCGCCAGGCTGACCAACCAGGGCGGCAGCGATCGGCTGGGCGGTGGCGGGGGCGATGCCGGCGCCACCAATTTCGATGTCTCAGGCGACGTCAGCTCGAAATACCGCGGCGCGCAGGGGCTCGACCCCGAATTCATCAAGAAGCTGGAAAAGCAGTTCGGCTTCGACAAGCCGCCGCTCGAGCGCTTCGGCATGATGCTGTGGAACTATGCCCGCTTCGATTTCGGCGACAGCTATTTCCGCGATATCTCGGTGCTCGACCTGATCCTGGAAAAAATGCCGGTATCGATCTCGATCGGGTTGTGGATCACGCTCCTGTCCTACCTGATCTCGATCCCGCTCGGCATCCGCAAGGCGGTGAAGGACGGCTCGACCTTCGACGTCTGGACGAGCGGCGTGGTCATCGTCGGCTACGCGATCCCCGGCTTCCTGTTCGGCATCCTCTTGATGGTGCTGTTTGCCGGCGGCTCGTTCTGGGACTGGTTCCCGCTGCGCGGCATCGTCTCCGACAATTGGGACCAGCTGTCCTGGCCGGACAAGATCGTCGACTATTTCTGGCACATGACGCTGCCGCTGACGGCGCTGGTGCTGTCGGCCTTCGCCACGACGACGCTCTTGACCAAGAACTCCTTCCTCGAGGAGATCCGCAAGCAATATGTGGTGACGGCGCGCGCCAAGGGCCTGTCGGAACGCAAGGTGCTCTACGGCCACGTCTTCCGCAACGCCATGCTGATCGTGATTGCCGGCTTTCCCGGCGCCTTCATCTCGGCTTTCTTCACCGGCTCGCTGCTGATCGAGAACATCTTCTCGCTCGACGGGCTCGGCCTGCTCGGCTTCAAGTCGGTGATCGACCGCGACTATCCGGTGGTTTTCGCCAATCTCTACATCTTCTCGCTGCTCGGCCTGTTCGTCGGCCTCCTATCGGACCTGATCTACACCTGGGTCGATCCGCGCATCGATTTCGAGCGGAGAGACGTCTGATGGCGGTAGCCTCGGCCGAAACCAAGCCGGCGCGCGCCGCCCGGCCGCGGCTGTCGCCGCTCAACCAGCGGCGGCTGCAGAATTTCAAGGCAAACCGGCGCGGCTACTGGTCGCTGTGGATCTTCCTCTTGCTGTTCGTGCTGTCGCTGTTTTCCGAGCTGATCGCCAACGACAAGCCGATCGTCGCTTCCTACAAGGGCGAGATCCTGTTCCCGGTGCTGGTCGCCTATCCGGAAGAGAAGTTCGGCGGCTTCTATGCCGTCACGGATTATCGCGACCCGGTCATCCAGGACGAGATCAACGCCAATGGCTGGATGATCTGGCCGCCCGTCCGCTACTCCTACCAGACCGTCAACAACGCCATTCCGGAGGCGGCGCCCGCCAAACCCTCCTGGCTCTACGACAAGGGCAAGCGTTGCAGCCAATACCCGAAGGGAGAGGCCGACGAGAACTGCAACGTCGGCAACTGGAACTGGCTTGGCACCGACGACCAGGCGCGCGACGTGCTGGCGCGCGTGCTCTACGGCTTCCGCATCTCGGTGCTGTTCGGGCTCATCCTGACGCTCGGCTCCTCGCTGATCGGCGTCGCGGCCGGGGCTGTGCAGGGCTATTTCGGCGGCTGGACGGATCTTCTATTCCAGCGCTTCATCGAGATCTGGTCGGCGATCCCGGTGCTCTATCTGCTGCTCATCATTTCCGCCATCCTGCCGCCCGGCTTCTTCATCCTGCTCAGCCTCATGCTGCTGTTTTCCTGGGTGGCGCTGGTCGGCGTGGTGCGGGCCGAGTTCCTGCGCGCGCGCAACTTCGAATATGTCAACGCGGCGCGCGCGCTCGGCGTGCCCAACCTCACCATCATGTTCCGCCACCTTTTGCCCAACGCCATGGTGGCGACGCTGACCTTCCTGCCGTTCCTGCTCTCGGGCTCGATCTCGACGCTGACCTCGCTCGACTATCTCGGGTTCGGCCTGCCGCCCGGCTCTGCTTCGCTCGGCGAGCTGCTGAAGCAGGCGCAGCGCAATCTCAACGCGCCCTGGCTCGGCATCTCCGGCTTCATCGTGATCTCGCTGATGCTGTCGCTGCTGGTGTTCATCGGCGAGGCGACGCGCGACGCCTTCGATCCGCGCAAGACGTTCAAATGAGCGAGCCCCTGCTCTCCGTCCGCGATCTGAGCGTCGCCTTCGCGCAAGGCGGCGGGCAGTCGATGGCCGTCGACCGCATCTCCTTCGATATCGCCAAGGGCGAGACCCTGGCGCTGGTCGGCGAATCCGGTTCCGGCAAATCGGTGTCGGCGCTCTCGGTGCTGAAGCTTCTGCCCTACCCCGCGGCCAGCCATCCTTCGGGAAAGATCCTGTTCCACGGCGCCGATCTGTTGAGCGCCAACGAGAAGGCCTTGCGTGGCGTGCGCGGCAACAAGATCACCATGATCTTCCAGGAGCCGATGACCTCGCTCAACCCGCTGCACACAATCGAGCAGCAGATCGTCGAGGTGCTGCAGCTGCATCAGGGGATGCGCGATGCGCCGGCGCGCGCACGCACGCTGGAGCTGCTGAACGAAGTCGGCATCCGCGATCCGCAAAAACGCCTCGACGCCTATCCGCACCAGCTCTCCGGCGGCCAGCGTCAGCGCGTCATGATCGCCATGGCGCTGGCCAATGAGCCGGAACTTCTGATCGCCGACGAACCCACGACCGCGCTCGACGTCACGGTGCAGGCGCAGATCCTGGAACTGCTCGCTAAGCTCAAGAGCCGCAAGGGCATGTCGCTGCTGTTCATCACGCACGACCTCGGCATCGTGCGCAGGATCGCCGACCGGGTCTGCGTCATGACCAAGGGCAAGATCGTCGAGAGCGGACCGACCAAAGAGATTTTCGCCAACCCGCAGCATGCCTACACCAAGCACCTGCTTGCGGCCGAACCGAAGGGCAAGCCGCCGGCGGCAAATCGGGATGCCAAATCCGTCATGACGGGCAAGGACATCAAGGTCTGGTTCCCGATCAAGAAGGGTTTCTTCCGCACCACTGTCGATCATGTGAAGGCCGTCGACGGCATCGACGTTACCGTGCGCGCCGGCCAGACGCTCGGCGTCGTCGGCGAATCCGGCTCGGGCAAGACGACGCTCGGGCTGGCGCTGGCCCGGATGATCTCCTCGACGGGTGCGATCAATTTCAACGGGCGCGACATCAACCAGCTTTCCTTCAGCGCCATGCGGCCGCTGCGGCGCGAGTTGCAGATCGTCTTCCAGGACCCGTTCGGATCCTTGAGCCCGCGCATGTCCGTCGCCGAGATCATCGAAGAGGGGCTAAAGATCCACGAGCCGAAACTTTCGCCCGACGCGCGCGACGACAAGGTCGTCGAAGTGCTCGGCGAAGTCGGGCTCGATCCCGAGACGCGCCACCGCTATCCGCATGAGTTCTCGGGCGGCCAGCGCCAGCGCGTCGCCATCGCGCGGGCCATGGTGCTCAACCCGCGCTTCGTCATGCTCGACGAGCCGACCTCGGCGCTCGACATGAGCGTGCAGGCGCAGGTGGTCGACCTTTTGCGCAGCCTGCAGGCCAAGCACAACCTGGCCTATCTCTTCATCAGCCACGACCTCAAAGTCGTGCGCGCCCTTGCCAATGACGTCATCGTCATGCGCAATGGCCAGATCGTGGAAGCGGGACCTTCCGAACAGATTTTCAGCAGCCCGCAAAGCGACTATACGCGGGCGCTGATGGCGGCAGCCTTCAAGATCGAGACGGCACCGACCGGCGTGGTCAGCGAATAACCCGACCGAACTGGCAGAACAGGGAAGAAAATCCGCAAATGGAAAAAGGCAAAGTCCTGCTTGCCGTCACCGGCTTTCACCCGCAGCGCTGGCATGAGCTGCTCGCGGCCGAGCGCGAGGTCGTGCTGGAACCGAACGGCCCTAAAGACCCGTCGATAACCTATGCGGTGGTGTGGAAGCAGAAGCCCAACCTTCTCAAGTCGCTGCCCAATCTGCGCGCCATCTTTTCGATCGGCGCCGGCGTCGACCACATCTTTGCCGATCCCGGCCTGCCCGACGTGCCGATCGTCAAGGTCGTCGCCGACAATCTCACCCAATACATGACCGAATATGTCGTATGGCGGGTGCTCGACCATCACCGCCAGGGCATGCTCTACCGCGCCCAGCAGGCCAAGAAGACCTGGCACGAGCCGCCGCAGCGCCCGGCCGGCGACATCTCCGTCGGCATCATGGGCCTCGGCCATCTGGGCCGCGCCGCGGCCTCGGTGCTGCTCTCGCTCGGCTTCGCGGTCAATGGCTGGTCGCGCACCGAGCGGCCGATGCAGGGTGTTTCAACTTATGCCGGCGAGGCGGGGCTGATTCCGTTCCTCAATGCCACCGATATCCTGGTCGTGCTGTTGCCGCTCACGCCGCGCACGCAAGGCATCGTGAACTACGGGCTGCTCAAGGAATTGCGCCGGCGCAACGCGCTTGGCGGCGCCGTGATGATCAATGCCGGACGCGGACGACTGCAGAAGGACGTCGACATATTGCGCGCGCTGGAGGACGGCACGCTGAAGGAAGCGAGCCTCGACGTGTTCGAGGTCGAGCCGCTGCCGAAGACCAGCCGGCTATGGAGCCATCCGAAAGTGTTCGTCACGCCGCATGCGGCGGCGACGTCGGACCCCGCCCATCTGGTGCCGATCATGCTTCGCCAGATGGCTGCCTTCGAGCGCGGCGAAAAGCTCGAAAATCTGGTCGATCGCGAAGCAGGCTACTGAGCCGGCGACGGCGGCTTCGAGCCAGGCAGCCCAAATGTCTCCTTTTTCTTCGGCTTGCCGCAGTCGCGGCGCTCGATCGAGCGGTTCATGGCATCGATCTCGCCGCTTGCCTTGTTGCGGTCGCGCTGTGCCTTGGAGCGCATGTCCGGCGTGAACGGGCCGAAGCCCATCGCCGGATTGGAGAAGGTCGGCTTGGCGGTGACCGGCAGGTTGTTCTGCTGCGCCAACTGATTGCGCTGCGCCAGCAATTGATCGCAAGGCACATCGTCATATTGCAACGACGATTGGACATCCTCGTCCTGACGCTCGGCCATCGATGTGCCGCCGACACAGCCTGCCACCGTCAGGCAAGACGCCAACGCAATCATGGTCCAGCGCATGGTAACCCTCCGTGCGGTATCCGCCCATGCGCAACCCGGCACGCGATTCGGGCTTTTTCGCAGCAACAGGTGCCTCATTACGCCATCTTGCGACCAGCTATTACAGCCAGCCCTCGCACAGGCTCGCCGCGGTCATGCCTGATGGTCGTGCTCTCCAGCGACAGGATCGTAAACCCGCTGGCGGCGAGAACGCGCCGCACATAAATTTCTGAGTGCGCATAGCGCCGCGACGGCAGCAAGGCGAAGTCATCTCCGTCGGCAATGGTCTCTACCGAGAACGCGAAGACGCCGTCATCGGCGAGCGCATCGGCAACCGCGGCGACGATGCGTTCAAGCGCGCCTAAATAGATGAACACGTCGGCTGCGACCACGAGGTCAGCTCGCGCGCCAGCGTGGGAGAAATGCTGAAGGTCGGCCTTGGCCAGCAGGTCGTAAATGCCTTTGGCTTTCGCCTTCTTCAGCATGCCGGCTGAAATGTCGTAGCCCTCCAGCCGGTCGACGAACGGGCGCAGCCTTTCGCCCATCAGGCCGGTGCCGCAACCAAGGTCGAGGGCCAGCCGAAACCGGCCGGGCCTTGCCTTGCGGATGGCTTGGCCGAGGAAATTCGGCAGTCCGTAGCCGAGTTTCTGAACAAGCGATGCTTCGAAACTGTCGGCATAATGGTCGAACAAGGTCTCGACAAAGGCGCTCGGCGGCGTCGCGGCGGCGGGCGCCTTGCCGATCAGCTGAAGCTTCAGCCTGGCGCCAAGGCGGTCCGCGGGCTCCAGCTTCAGCGCCATGGCCCACGCCTGGGCGGCCTGGTCGAAATGGCCAGCCGCCTCATGCATCTCGCCGAGGCGAAACCAGCCGGCGGCCCATCGCGGCGCAAGCTCCAGCGCGCCGAGCAAAAGCTCCGCCGCCTGCCCGGGCTCGCCCGAGGCGAGCAGCATCTCGGCGAAATCGGCGCGACGATCGGCGTTCAATTCGCCCGACGAGACCTGGAGCGGTTTCATTGACGAAGTTTCCTGCCGGCGAGACGGGCCGGTGGCCGGCTGTAGGACGAGTCAGCAGTCTCTTGCAACAGGCTTCCCGCGCCGAATTTAGCCACTATCTTGGGGCGATGCGCGCCAGCGACCTGCTCAAACCCCGGCCGGAAGGCCTCTATTGCCCGCCCGGCGGTTTCTTCATCGATCCGGTGCGGCCAGTCGAGCGCGCGCTGATCACGCACGGCCATTCCGACCATGCGCGCTCCGGCCACCGCTCGGTGCTGGCGACGCGCCAGACGCTCGACATCATGGGCCTGCGCTATGGCGAGGATTTCGCCGGAGCGACACAGGCGGCCGAGCTTGGCGAAACGGTCGACATCAACGGCGTCGCCGTCACCTTCCATCCGGCGGGGCATGTGCTGGGCTCGGCGCAGATCGCCGTCGAGCACCAGGGCATGCGCATCGTCGCCTCGGGCGACTACAAGCGGCAGAAGGACGCCACCTGCCTGCCGTTCGAGCCTGTCCGGTGCGATGTCTTCATCACCGAAGCGACCTTCGGCCTGCCGGTGTTCCGGCATCCGCCGGACCACGAGGAGATCGCGCGCGTTCTCAAATCGGCGGCGCAATTTCCCGAGCGCTCGCACCTGATCGGCGCCTATGCGCTCGGCAAGGCGCAGCGTGTGATGCATCTGTTGCGCGACGCCGGCTACGACAGGCCGATCTTTATCCATGGTGCGCTGGCGAAGCTCAGCGAATATTATCAAAGCCAGGGGATCGATCTCGGCCGGTTTGAGCCGGCGACCGTCGAAAGCGGTGCGAAGGCCGATTTCGCCGGCACCATCGTCGTCGGCCCGCCGCAAGCCTTCGCCGACCGCTGGGCGCGGCGTTTCCCGGACCCGATCTCGTGCTTTGCCTCGGGATGGATGCGCATCCGCCAACGCGCCAAGCAGGGCGGCGTCGAGCTGCCGCTGATCATTTCCGACCATGCCGACTGGGATGAACTGATCATCACGCTCAAGGAAACGGGCGCACAGGAAATCTGGGTGACGCATGGCCGCGAGGAAGCGCTGGTGCGCTGGTGCGAGTTGGAGGGCATCGCGGCGAGGCCGCTGCATTTGGTGGGGTATGAGGACGAGGGCGATTGATGGCCGAAGTGGTTTCGACAATCGCTAGCGTTGCGCTCTGCGGCGCCCCCCTCTGGCCTGCCGGCCATCTCCCCCACAAGGGGGGAGATTGGCGGTTTGGCCGCCGGCGCTTCCTTCGCAACGTTGGCGATTGGCGAAAGCGACGGCGACATCCGATCTCCCCCCGAGTGGGGGAGATGTCCGGCAGGACAGAGGGGGGCGCGAAGGAACGCAAACCTCGCCTATTTGCGCGGCCCGCCTCCCCATGAACCGCTTCGCCGAACTCCTCGACCGCCTCGTGCTGACGCCGTCGCGCAACGGCAAGCTGACGCTGCTCACCGACTATTTCCGCAGCGTCGAGGATCCCGACCGCGGGCTGGCGCTGGCGGCGATCACCGGCGACCTGTCGATCGCGGCGGTGAAGCCGGCGATGCTGCGTGCGCTGGTGGTCGAGCGCATGGATCCGGTGCTGTTCGGCTATTCCTACGACTATGTCGGCGACCTCGCCGAAACCGTGTCGCTGGTCTGGCCGCAACCACAGAGCCATATCCCCAATCATGTGCCGACGCTTGCCGAAGTGGTCGGCAAGCTGCAGGCGGCCAGCCGGTCGGATGGGCCGAAGGTGCTGGCGCGGCTACTCGACGACGGCGGCATCTCGGCGCGCTTCGCCATCATCAAGCTGGTGACCGGGGGCTTGCGCATCGGCGTGTCGGCGCGGCTCGCCAAGCAGGCGCTGGCCGACCTCGGCAAAGTCGACGTCGCCGAGATCGAGGAGCTCTGGCACGGCTTGACGCCGCCTTATGCCGAGTTGTTCGCCTGGCTGGAAGGCAAAGCGGAAAAGCCGCGGAGTGCGGCGCTCGCGCTGTTCCGGCCGGTGATGCTGTCCAACGCCATCGACGACGGCGACCTCGAAAAGCTCGACCCGGCCGATTATGCGGCCGAGTGGAAATGGGATGGCATCCGTGTGCAGGCGGTGTGCGAAGGCGGCGTGCGCCGGCTCTATTCGCGCACCGGCGACGACGTGTCCGGCGCCTTTCCGGACCTTGCCGCGGCAATGAACTTCGAAGCGACGCTCGATGGCGAACTGCTGGTCGGCGACCCGCGCGAGGCAACCGGAACCTTTTCCGATCTGCAGCAGCGGCTGAACCGTAAGAGCGTGTCGCCAAAGATCCAGCAGCAATATCCGGCCTTCATGCGCTGCTACGACGCGCTGCAGATCGATGGCGAGGATTTGCGCGCCCTGCCCTTCGCCGAGCGCCGCAAGCGGCTCGAGACCTTCGTCAACACGCTCGACCCCGGCCGTTTCGACCTCTCGCCGCTGGTCGCGTTTTCCGATTGGGAGACGCTGGAGCGGCTGCGCCAGGCGCCGCCGCATCCGATCATCGAAGGGGTGATGCTGAAGCGATGGGACTCGCCCTATCTCGCCGGCCGGCCGAAAGGACCCTGGTTCAAGTGGAAACGCGATCCGCACACCATCGATGCGGTGCTGATGTATGCGCAGCGCGGCCACGGCAAGCGCTCGAGCTTCTATTCCGACTACACGTTCGGCGTCTGGTCCGGGCCGGAGGGTTCGGAAGAGCTGGTGCCGGTCGGCAAGGCTTATTTCGGCTTCACGGACGAGGAGCTGAGGGAGATCGACAAATATGTCCGCGACAACACGACTGAACGGTTCGGGCCGGTTCGCTCGGTGCGCGCCGACCGCAGGAACGGCCTGGTGCTGGAAGTGGCATTCGAAGGCCTCAACCGCTCCACGCGCCATAAATCGGGTGTCGCCATGCGCTTTCCACGGATATCGCGGCTGCGCTGGGACAAGCCGGCGGCCGAGGCCGACCGCATCGAGACGCTGCAGGCGCTGCTGGATTAGAGCGTTTTACCGTTTCACGGAAACGGCGTACCGCTCTGCCCCCTTGTTTGATGCAATTGCGGACGCAAAACCTGTTCACACTTTTCCTGGAATTGCTCCAACAAGGTCAGTCGGTCGCCGGCACGGAATGATGTTCGTGCATGAAGGTCCACTGGCCAGCGATCTTCTCGAAGCCGATGGTCAGCCGAAAATCGAGATCGCTTGATTTGCCGTCCGCTACGACCAGGCAGCGCATCAGCGCGATCGCGAATGCCACGTCGGTGCCGGCCGTGATCTTCAGATCGACGATCTCGAAGACAGGCGGCTGCGGCGAGGCGGCGAAGAACAGCGGCCAGGTGTCGCGATAAGCCTCGATGCCTCTGGATTGCAGCGGCGGCGGCACGTCGAACATGATGAAGTCCGGTGCGTGATGGCGCAGAATGCCGTCCATATCCTTTCGGCGGACGGCCTCGGCCCATTGTTCGACCAATGCCCTGATCAATTCGGCGTCGTTCGTCTGAGGACGAGAAGCACTCATTTTCTCCTCCAAGTGGCCGTGGGCGCCAAACTCCTTACATCGTCGGAATACACGCTCGACGAATAAAGAGACGCCCGCGATTCGTCGCGCCCCGACAGGAGAAACGAAAGCGTCGCGACGATTATTCCGCGATCGAAACGCGGATCTCGTAGATGTCGACCGACTTGCCCTGCTTGTCGAAATCGGAGTTGACGGCGATGGTGCCGGCGGCGCCCGGGTGCTTGTTCGGGAACTGCACGTCGAACAGATATTCGTTGCGCTCGTGGCCGACCGCGTAGCGCTTGCGGCCGCAGTCGCCGAGATCGCCAAAATTGCAGTCGACCGATATCTGCGTTTCCTTGCCCTCTTCCGAGCGGGCGACGATGTCGAACATGGCATGTTTGCCGGCAAGCTTCTCCAGAATGCCCTGGCCGACATCGAAAGCAATGGCCGAGCCCGACGCGCCCGAGCGGATGCGCAGGAACTGACCGGTGTCGTCCTTCATCACCTCGGCACCGGCGTCGGAGGGCGCGCTGACATGGGTTGGATCGGCGGGCGAAAAGACGTTGATCCAGTTCTTCGACTGGTCGGCTTCGCCCGGCTTCTGCGGCGAGCCGGCCTCGGCCGGCTGCGAGGAGTCCTCGCTGTCTAGCGTCGGCGTCGGTTCCGGCGGTCCGGTGTCGAGCTGAGCGGCCGTCTTGAAGACCCCGGTCTGGATCGCGAAATAGCCGCCGATGCCGACCGCCGCGAGCAGCGTCGCGACGACGAAGATGGCGGTCAGCGGCAGGCGCCGCCCTCGGATCCGCCGCTCGTCGCGGTCAGGCGCGACCTCGGCGCCGTTGCCGACGGGAGCTCCCGGCGAATCATCGAGCAACGGCGCATCGGGAAGCGCCGTCTCATCCGGCATGATGTCCGGCACACGCGGCAGCACGCGCGAGCGCGGCAGGTCCGACGCATCGGGCTGTACCGGGCCGTCAACGGTGATCGAAGGCGACGACGCCGTTTGCGATGGTGGCAGCGGCGCGTCGACCCACGGGGCGGGAGACGCGGCCGGAGCGTCGGCGCGTTGGCCTTTCGCTGCATTGCCGGCCGACGCGACGTTCTCCGGCGGCAGGGTCACATCGGGGACGGCCGGCAGGAATTCGGACTCGATCTCGGTGATCTTGGCCTGCACCGCCTTGCGGCGGGTGATGGCGGCTTCCACCGTGACGTTCGGATTGGCCTGCAGGACACGGTCGAGCGCGGCAAAGGCGGATCGATAGACCCTCTCGCGAAACGCCCTGTCCTCGGCATTGCCTTTCTCGAAGGCATTGCGGATCGCTTTCTCGATGGCGTCCAAGCGAGCTCCCTCTGCGCGTTCGCTCACAGTTCCCTGATCGTTAGGCCCAGGCGAGCGATCAATCAACGGCCGCGCCTTGCCACATTCAAAGCCATTTCTGCATTTTCTGTTGAAGAATCAACATTTTTCGTCACCGCCGGCGCGGCCCGTGCGGTCATCCGGGTGTAAAAGCAGCCCGCTCGCGAAAAAGCCCGTGGATGCCGGCCGCACTCATATGCCGCAAATCCCGGGCCGGAATTCGCCGCAGCCATCTTGAATTAGCGAGCGGTTGAGTCTATCACGCAGCCATTCTGGAAGCGCGATGCTTCCCGGGCCGCTTTAGCTCAGTTGGTAGAGCACATCATTCGTAATGATGGGGTCGCGTGTTCGAGTCACGCAAGCGGCACCAGTCCATTCCTAAAAGCCTGTTGTTTCCAACACCATACACCTGTTGGGCGGATCTGGATTCGCCACAAACCGACCCGGGGGTCGCCTCAAGCGGACACACTCCGGCGTCGGACAGCCGGATTGCGCCGCTAGCCGACCTCAGCGCCTCCGAGCGCGAATGTCTGGTGTGATGCCCGATACAAAAGCACCGCCGCAGTGGCGTCAACCGGTTACACAGGGCAGGGAATATCCCCGCCCTTCTGGAAGTGGCGTTTCAGCGTCCCCAGAGGGGCTGCGTGGGCGTGTCGACGGTTGGCTGTTAGCGCGCGACTGGAACGCTCCACGCCTCGCAAGCGGGATAGCGAAGTATTGTGAGGGCAAGGTCAGGCTGCGTTCTCCGTCCTGTATCGGCGACCGGCGGAGACTGGGAGAGATGGATACCATGCAGGTGAGGCGTCTGGAAGTTGGCCGGACATGGACGCGGGGGGGCCCGCGTGCAGGCGCTTTGCCGAGCGGTGCGATGACCACGCAGCGTCACCTGGCAGCGATCATGGCTTGCGACGTGGTCGGTTATTCGCGACTGACGGAGCGCGACGAGCGCGGCACGCTCGAGCGGCTGAAGATCTACCGCAAGGACCTCCTCGAGCCGCTGGTCTCCGAGCACCAGGGTCGGATCGTCAAGCTTACCGGCGACGGCATGCTGTGCGAGTTCGCGAGCGTCGTTAACGCGGTGACCTCGGCGATGGCGATCCAGCAGGCCCTGGCAGAGCACGAGGCGGAGACGCCCGAGGAAGAGCGGATTCGCTTCCGCATCGGCGTCAATCTGGGCGACGTGGTCTGCGAGGAGGACGGCGACCTCTACGGCGACGGGGTCAACATCGCCGCCCGCCTCGAAAGCATCGCCGATCCTGGCACCGTGGTCGTCTCGGGCACCGCATACGACCACCTTCAGGGCAAGCTCGACTGCGGCTTCACGCTGCTCGGCGACCTGCGCCTCAAGAACATCGAGCGGCCTGTGCGCGCCTATCGCGTCGAGACCGACGCCAGCGCCTCGGTGGCTGCGCCGCCTCCCCTGCCCGAGAAACCCTCGATCGCGGTTCTGCCTTTCACCAACATGAGCGGAGACCCCGACCAGGAATACTTCGCCGACGGGCTGGTGGAGGACATCATCACGGGATTGAGCCGTGTGAACTCCTTCTTCGTGATCGCTCGAAACTCGTCCTTCACCTACAAGGGCCGGGCGGTGGACCTGCGCCAGGTTGGGCGCGAGCTGGGCGTCCGCTACGTGCTCGAAGGCAGCATCCGCAGAGCAGGATCGCGGGTTCGCATCAGTGGGCAGCTGGTGGATGCGATCAGCGGACACCATGTCTGGGCCGACCGCTTCGAGGGCGACGTGGGCGACATCTTCGACCTGCAGGACAAGGTGACCGAGAGCGTCGTCGGCGCTGTCGAGCCGAGCATCCGGCTGGAGCAGATCAAGCAGGCGCGCATGAAGCCAACGGACTACATCAGCGCCTACGACCTCTATCTTCGCGCGCTGCCGCGCTTCTACAGCATGACGCGCGAAGGCTTTGCCGACGTGCGCCGGCTCACCAACGAGGCGCTCAGCATCGACCCTGGCTTCAACCTGGCAAAGGGGCTGGGCGCCTATATCCGCAGCGTATCCGTGAGCCAGTGCTGGCACGAGCCCGACGATGTCCGGGTCGCCGTGCGCATGGCGCGCGAGGTACTGGCGGAAGCGCGCGACGACCCCACCAGCCTACGCTTCGCCGCGCAGGTGCTCGCCTACAGCGCGAAGGACTACGAGATGGCGTTGGGCACGATAGAGAGATCCCTGTTGCTCAACCCCAATTCGGCGCAGGGCCATACGAGCAGCGGCTGGGTGAACGCACATTCCAGCCGCCCGCTCGTCGCGATCGAGCACTTTCACAGGGCAATGCGGCTGAGCCCGGTCGACCCAGAGAAGGGCATCGCGCTCTCCGGCATCGGGATGAGCTACCTGATGCTCGAGCGCTATGAGGAAGCGCTGGCATGGGGAGCACGCGCGCTGCAGGAGATGCCGAACTACGGCACCTCGCACCGGGTGGTGATCATGGCGCTGGTCAAACTCAACCGGCTGGACGAGGCGCAGGCGGCGGCTCGGCGGCTGATGGAGGCGTTCCCGACCTTCACGCTCACCCTGCAGAGACAGATCAACCCGTGGCGGGACAAGGTGTTCGCCGAGCGTTACGTCGAGGCGCTGGGCATCGCCGGGGTGCCGGAGTGATCGTCGCGGTTGCAACGATGCCCTCTCCCATGCGCTTCGCGTGCGGCCTGGCGACCTGCTTTGCACAGCGGCCGAAAGCGGAACGGGCGCTTCCGGGCTGCAAGCGGCTGGAGGCAATCCTGCTCCCGCGCCCGCTAATTCGTCATGCTTGGGCCGCATGATCGAGTCACGCAACGCACCAGTTTCTTCCCTCCCGGTTTTCTGCGCCGAACGGTCGAGCTGCATCGACCATTGTCGCGACTCAGGTTTGGTGGAAAACTCATGGCCTCAGCATGGGAGGTCAAAATGCCCAATAGTTTCAAGACCGGAGACGTCGTCAGGCTGAAATCCGGAGGCCCCGACATGACCGTCAGCGACGGCGCGGCCTCGGGCACGTATCTGTGCCACTGGTTCAACCGCGAGGGCGACGTCTGGACCCCGCAACATGCAGGTTTCAAGCCGGACCAGCTGGTGGTGGTCGATCAACCGAAATAGCGGTCGCTTCTCCTTCGGGCCCGGCCCGGCCACGCCGGATACGATGGACCCATTGTCCGGTCGAAAAAGAGACCGACGGATTTTGCTCGTCGCCGCGTTCAACGGCTGAAGCGTGGCCGCCAATGGCCCCGCCCAACCGGAGACGAGAGCATGATCCGCCACACGATATTCGTCGTTGCCCTCGGTTTGCAGACCGCGGCCGCGGTCGCCCAGACAACGACGCCGACCCCTGCGCCGGCGCAGCCGACGCCGGCCACCTCGGCTCCCGCCGCCAAGTCCGGCCTGACGCTGGAAAAGTTCGAGACGCGTCGGGAGAAGGCTTTCATGCGCGCGGATACGGACAATGACGGCAAGGTCAGCCTTGCCGAATGGACGGCGTTCCAGACTGATCGCAAGGCCAAGGGCGATCCAGCCAAATCCTTCGCGCGCATGGACGCCGACAAGGATGGCCTCGTCGACAAGGCCGAGCTCGACGCCTTGCTCGCCAAGCGCTTCGCCAGGCTCGACAAGAACGGCGACGGCGCCCTCGGCGCCGACGAGAGGCCGGGCCACAAAACCGCTCCCAATCAGGAGCAATGACCGAGAGGTTATGCGGCACGATGATCATTGGGAGCGCCCAGCTTGATGGGCGCCGATCCGGACGAGGAACTGGTTCGCCGCGTCGGTGCCGGCGACCCCGCCGCCGTGCAGGCGATGGTGGCGCGCAAGCTGCCGCGCATCCTGGCTCTGGCCAACCGGATGCTCGGCGACGCGGCGGAGGCCGAGGACGTCGCCCAGGAGACCTTCGTGCGCATCTGGCGCCATGCCTCGGGCTGGCGCCAGGGGCACGCGCGCTTCGACACCTGGATCCACCGCGTCGCGCTCAACCTTTGCTACGATCGGCTGCGGCGCCGGCGCGAATGGACGACGGACGAATTGCCGAAGGTGGCCGATGCGGCGCCGCTTCCCGATGCCATGCCGGGCGACGAAGCGCGGCGGATCAGCCAAGCACTGCAGCGCATCGCGCCGCGCCAGCGCGAGGCGATCGTGCTGGTTTATTATCAGGAGCTGTCCAACATCGAGGCCGCCGGCGCCATGCAAGTCAGCGTCGATGCCTTGGAGAGCCTGCTGGCGCGCGGTCGTCGCGCTTTGCAGGCCATGCTCGCCGGAGACGATGGCGATGACTGAGAGAGCGAGGAAATTGCCGGCTTTGCGGGCAACGCGTGGGGGGCCACGTCAAGATGGTGGAAGGGGGAACGAAATGGCTGACGGAAGAAAGAGCACAGGCGGGCCGATGGATGCCCGGCGCTTCGCCGCGCTGGCGGATGCCTATGGCGGCGCGTTGCATCGCTGGCCGGCGGCCGAGCAGGCAGCCGCCTCGTCGTTTGCCGATAGCGAGGAAGGCCGCGCCATCCTGGCGCGCGCCGGCAGGCTCGACGCCCTCCTCGACCGGCACCGGGTCGAAGCACCCAGCCTGGCGCTGCATGGCGCGATTGTCGCCCGGGCGGCGAGCGAGGTCAGGCATGTGCGCAGCCGGCGGTTCTGGTGGCTGGGCTTCGGGCTTGCGGGTGTCGGCCTCGCCGGCGCCGTGGCCGGGTTGGCGCTGGTGATGGTCGTTACCCCGGACGCTGCCTCCGACCATTATGTGATGGATGCCAATGCGACGTCGTTCGGCGATGCCGGTCCCGACGCCGACCAGGCCGAGGAGGACCTATGAACCCCCGTCTCGTCGCGGCATCCTTGGTGCTCAACGTCTTTCTGATCGGCGCGCTCGCCGGCGGCGCAGGCTGGCTGATCGGCAAATCCAATCCGGGCTATTCGCTGGAAGCGGCGGGCGGCCGGCTGCCTGCCGCCGACCGCAAGCTGTTTCGCCAGGCGCTGCGCGAGGTGCGCAGGGAATCGCGGGACGTGATCCTCGACGGCCAGGCCGCGCGGCGTGAGGCGGCGAATCTGCTGCGGCAGCCGACGCTCGACACCACCGCCCTTGCGGCAGCGCTCGAGCGCGCGCGCAATGCCGATGCCACCATCCGCACCCGGCTGGAGCAGCGCATCATCGAATTCGCGGCGTCGAGCTCACCGCAGGACCGTCAGTTGCTGGCCGATGCCCTGCTGCGGCGTGCGGGCTGGCAGCCGCCCGCAAAAAAATCGCCGTAGGCAGCGACGGAAAGGACGAGCACGCACCGTTCAAGGGAAAGAGGGACAGGCCTGCGACCGCCTTTGGCGGTCAGGTTCTCTTCAACCTCGAAACTTTCGGGAGCATCCCATGAACAGTCTGACGAAATATTCGATCGCGGCGGTACTCGCCGTCGGCGGGACCGCAGCGGCAAGCGCCGCCTCGGCAATGCCGCTCGCGCCGGCCGCACCCGCGGCGCCGGCGCTTGTCGAGCATGTTGCCTGGGGTTGCGGTCCGGGCTGGCATCCCAACTACTGGGGCCGCTGTGTCCCCAGTCGCCGCGTGATCTATCCCGGCTACTATTACTGGGGCGGACCGCGCGTCTATATCGGCCCGGTCTGGCATCCTTACCACCGCTGGCACCACTGGCGCCGCTGGTGACGGCCCGCTCATGACGCCGGTGCTGCGGCCGGCGCCATGAGCATCCTTGCGTATCATGGAACATGTCGGCCGACGCGATCGGCGTCGGCTTCAGGCGGAGGCTTCATTGGCCGCACCCGTTTCAATTTCCGTCTCGCCGAATGCAGCCCTGGTCGCACTCAACCGCTTCGGCTTCGGTGCAAAGCCCGGCGACGACCTTGGCAGGATCGCCGCCGATCCGCGCGGCTACGTCAAGGCCGAGCTCAAGCAGCAGGACATCGCGCTCATCTTCCCCGACGACCCGAAGAATGCCGGGCTGCTGGACAGTACCGCCGCGATCCAGGCCAGCATGGCGGCAGCCATGGAGCGCAAGGCGGCTCGGGACGAGAAGGCGGCGCCCACCATGCGGACGATGGCCGCGGATGATCCAGCCAGCCCGGTGGAGACAAAAGCCAAACCCGCGGTGCCGCGTGTCGAGGCCGATATCTATCGCGGCGAAGCGCAGGCCCGCTTCGACAAGGCGCTCGCCGCGACACCCGGCTTCGTTGAGCGGCTGGTCGGTTTCTGGTCGAACCATTTCTGCGTTTCCGCCGCCAAGGCACCGGTCGTGCGGGCCTGCGCAGGCGCCTTCGAGCGCGAGGCGATCCGCCCCTTCGTGCTCGGCCGCTTCGCCGACATGCTTTTGGCCGTCGAGCACCATCCTGCAATGCTGTTTTTTCTCGACAACCAGCAATCGATCGGGCCGGACTCGCGCGCCGGCAAAAAACGCGGCCGCGGCCTCAATGAGAACCTCGCTCGCGAGATCCTGGAGTTGCATACACTCGGTGTCGGCAGCGGTTATGCCCAAGCCGACGTCACCAGTTTCGCCGGCATGCTGACCGGCTGGACCATGGCAGGCCGCGAGGGGCGGCTGGGCGAACCCGGCACTTTCGTATTCAACGCCAATGCGCATCAGCCCGGCAAGGCGATGCTGCTCGGCAAGACCTATCCAGACGGCGGCATGGGCCAGGCGGAAGCCGCGCTCAACGACATTGCCCGCCATCCGGCCACCGCGCGGCACATCGCCGCCAAGCTGGCCCGCCATTTCATCGCGGACGATCCGCCGCCGGCGGCCGTCGCCCGCCTGGCCGCTGTCTTCACCAAGACGGACGGCGACCTGCGGTCGATCGCGCTGACGCTGATCGACATGCCCGAGGCCTGGTCGACGCCGCTCGCCAAGCTGCGCTCGCCATTCGACTATGTCGTGGCGCTGCGGCGCGCGGTCGGCTCAACCGCCGGCAACGAACCGCAACGGTCGCTTCGCTGGCTGAGGGCGCTTGGCGAACCGCTGTGGCAGCCGCCCGGACCGAACGGCTTTGCCGACCAGACGGATGCATGGGCCTCCGCCGAGGGCCTCAAGACGCGCCTGGACATTGCCTGGCAGGCGGCCAAGCAGGCGGACGACATCGGCGATCCCAACGAGATGCTGGCGTCGCTGATCGGCGCGTCCGTATCGGCCGAGACGCGGCAGGCGATTTCGCGCGCCGAGTCCAGACAGCAGGGGCTGGCGCTGCTGCTGATGGCCCCGGAATTCCAGCGACGGTGATTCCAGCGACGGTGACTTAGCAATGGAGATGAATCCATGAGCCTTCTTTGCGAAACCCCCAGCCTGTCCCGCCGCGCGGTGCTGATGACCGGCGGCGCGCTGTTTGCCTGGGCCTACCTGCCGCGCTTCGCGCGCGCCGCCGACAATCGCGACCCGCGCCTTATCGTCATCGTCTTACGCGGCGCGCTGGACGGGCTGTCGACGATCGGGCCGGTCGGCGACCCCGACTATGCCGGCCTGCATGGCGACATCGCGGTGTCGCTCTCAGGCGCCAACCCGGCATTGCCGCTCGACGGCTTCTTCGCCGTCAACCCGGCAATGCCGGTGTTTGCGCGCCTGTTCAAGGCAGGGCAGGCCGCGGTGGTGCATGCGGCCGCGACCGGCTACCGCGACCGCTCGCATTTCGACGGCCAGGACGTGCTGGAAAGCGGCCTGCCCGGCCCCGGCAATGCCACGACAGGCTGGCTCAACCGGGCTTTAGCCAGCCTGCCGGCGGGCGACAGGATAGCGAAGGCCGGTGGGCTCGCGGTCGGGCCGTCGACACCGCTGGTGATCCGCGGTGCCGCAGCCGTGCTCGGCTGGGCGCCGCAGGCCTTGCCGACGCCCGGCGACGCGCTGGCCGAACGCGTGCTCGACCTCTACAACCATCGCGATCCGGTGCTGGCGGCGGCCCTGCAAAAGGGGCTCGACGCCGACCGCATGGCAATGGGCGGCCAGCTCGACGGCAAGATGATGAAGCCGAGAGGCGGTCTCGACAACGCCGCCTGCATGCGACAGTCCGCGCGTGGCGCGGCGAAGCTAATGGCGGCCGATGACGGGCCGCGCATCGCGGCGCTCGCCTTCGACGGCTGGGACACGCATGTCAATGAAGGCGGCGCCACGGGGCGGCTCGCCAACCTGCTCGGCGGCCTCGACGGCGCCTTCGAGGAATTCGAGACAGGGCTCGGCTCAAGCTGGAAGGACACGGCGATCGTCGCCATCACCGAGTTCGGGCGGACCGCCCGCATCAACGGCACGGTCGGGACCGATCACGGCACCGGCACGGTCGTGCTGCTCGCCGGCGGTGCGATCAAGGGCGGCCGCGTCATCGCCGACTGGCCCGGGTTGAAGCCGGCTCAGCTTTACGAGCAGCGTGACCTGGCGCCGACAAGCGATGTCAGGGGTGTGCTGAAGGGCCTGCTCGCCGACCAGTTCGGGTTGTCGGCGGCGGTGCTCGGCGACAAGGTGTTTCCGGAGTCCGCCGCGGTTAAGCCGATGAAGAACCTGATTGCCTGATCCGATCCCGGCTACTGTCCCGGCAAGGCCTGCAGCTTCGCAAGGTCACAAAAACCCCGGCTCGCGCCGGGGTTTTCGCTTCGGGGAAAACCGTGCCGCCATTCGGTCCAGCGGCGGGGTTCAATCGCCTGCGCAGGGCAGCACAGTGGCGGTCAGGCCATCTTCGCCAGGATCTTGGTCATATCTGCCGTATCGAACGCTCTCAATGTCTGGGTTCTGATGTTGCCTAGCGATGCGATCGACAGAGCCAGCGCGGTCGCGGCAATGTCGTCGTCGGCTTCTGCAATCGCCACGACATCATGTTGACCAAGCGTCCACAACAGGGTGTGAACCTTGATGCCGCTCTTGCTGGCCATCGCCTTGAAAGCCTCAGCACGCTTCTGCGTATCCTTGATGGTCTTGATACCTTGATCAGTGAAATCCGACAGCAGTACGTAGTAAGCCATTTGATCCTCCCACAATGGGGAGCGTGCGGGCGCTCACGGCGCGTCCGCCGTCTCCCAGAATGACGATAGCACGAGCCGGGCGCGCGAACCACAGGCGGCAAGGAAGGCCCGCGCGACTGCGGCGCGATAAAAGGCGGCCGTGTCATCGCCGACTGGCCCGGATTGAAGCCCGGCTCAGCTTTACACGCAGCGTGATATGGCGCCGACCAGCGATGTCAGGGCTGTTCTGAAGGGCCTTTCAGCCGACCAGCTCGGGCTTTCGGCCCCCCGTGCTCGGCGACAGGGTGTTTCCGGGTTCGGCGGGAGTGAAGCCGATGCCGGATCTGGTGGTGTTAGCCTCGATTCTGTTCATCGGCGATAGCTGCGGCGTCTGCTGTCATTCGTCATTCTAGGGCGGAGCAAGGAGCGAAGCGACGCGCGCAGACCCTGGAATCCATTCCGTGAAGCTGAGGCGTCGCCGCGGTGCAGAATTCTGCTCCGCTGCCTCCCCCCGCTAAAGTCACGGAATGGATCCTCGGGTCTCCGCGTCCGCTTCGCTCCCGCTCCGCCCGTGGATGACGAAGCTGAGGGGCTTCGGCCATTCACGAACGCTTTCAACGAGATGGCCCCTCGTGCGAGAGCTCAACAAAAAACGCCCGCGCCGTTTCCAGCGGGGTGTCTATCCCCTGAAAGAGATCACCAGCTCCAATAGCCCGGGTGCCAGCGATGGTGGTACCAGGAACCGAGGTGCCAATGGCGCACCGGCCGGATGAACCGGCGGCCGTTCGGCACGCATTTGCCCCAGCGGTTCACATGCCAGCCGGGACCGCAGCGCCAGCCGACGGTTTCGATCGGCGAGGTCGCGCTGGGCTTGGCCATCGGCATGGCCTGCGAGCCGAGACTGGACAGCATCAACGTGCCGGCAGACATCGCAAGAGGCAGAAAATATCTGGTGATCATAAGGTTCGTCTCCGTGATTCATCCCTACCGCGCTGAAACGGAGGGCGCGGCCGAATTCCGTCGGAGCGAGACTGATCACATTTTCGTCAGATCGGGTCGAAGTTCCCGCACGGAGCGGTTCGGCATGCAACGGCTCGCGGTTCGCATCTCCACGCCCGCCGAAGCCGCGCTGTTGAGATGGCAAGCCTCGGCCTTCGCCCCATATCGAATTGATCCATATCAATGAGCCAGGATGTGTCCTGCGCTAGCGTTGATGAGAACCGACCGGAGTTTCTCGAGGCCGAAGGCCAGATGGGAGATCATAGCGATGATGATCCGCACGCTCTCCACCTTGGAATGCACGAAAATGCTGGCAGCCAACCGCACCGGACATCTGGCATGCGCGAAGGACGGACAACCCTACGTCGTGCCCTTCAACTACGCCTATGCCGACAGTCACCTTTATGCGTTCTCCCTGCTGGGCAAGAAGATCGACTGGATGCGGGCCAATCCCCTGGTGTGCGCCCAGGTGCAAGAACACACGCAAGGGCGCGGATGGAGAAGCGTGGTGATCGAAGGCCGCTACGAGGAACTGCCGGACCGGGTTGGCCACAAGGTTCAGCGCGACCACGCATGGGCGGTGTTGAGCAAGCACACGGACTGGTGGGAGCCCGGCGCGCTCAAGCCGGTCACGCCTCCCCTGTCGGACAGCCTGCCGCACGTCTTTTTTCGCATCCTCGTCGAGCAGGTCTCGGGACGGGAAGCGACTGAATAGGCGGCAGTTCAACGTCTATAAAGCCGGGCTATCGCCAAGCGTCGCCACCGTCTTCAGCGCGCCATCGAGCATATCGCCCTTCTCGTCCTTGAGCGCCGCGTCGCGCAGGCGGCGGAGCCAGTCGGCGGCGTCGTCACGGCCCTTGAGCAGGGGAAGCGCCGACAGCACGCGGTCGAATTTCGACTGGGCGCGGGCGTGGGTGTCGCTGTAGCCCTTGATCAATCGGCGGCAGTTGAGGATTTCGGTGGCCAGCGCGTAGTCGTCGCGAACGTGGTTGAGGGCCAGTTCGTACCAGCGTTCCAGGTGCTCGATCTCGATCCTGTGGCGCAGCAGGCGGCGGCGCCAGCGGCGCAGGCCGCCGATGAACCAAAGCATGGCGAAGCCGGCAAAGCTGTCGGTGCGGATGCGGCGGCCGCGATTGATGCGGCGGTCGAGGAAAGCGGCGAGCTTCGGCCGGTTCTCGATGTAGCTGCCAAGGCCTGCCGGCAGCGTGCCGCAGAATTCCTCGATGCGGGGGTGGAAATATTCAGTGACCTGGAGGACGGAGCCTTCCTGGACGCCGACCTCCTTGCGCACGCGCTTGTCGCGCGTCGAGCGCGTCTTCAGATCGGCAACGCGGATCATGTCGTCATAGCACATGGCGTTGGCGAGATGTTTCGCCGCCGCGATCGACAGCGCGAAGCCGCGCTCCGGGCTATCCAACGCAACAGCTTTATCCAGCCTGTCCAGATATTCGCCGCCATAGGCGATGTCCTGGTAGTCGACGACCTTCTTCAGGCCGCGTTCGGCCATGTCGCGCAGCGGTTCCGGGAGCGCCGCGACGCGGCCGGCAAGCTCTTGCCAGCTCTTCAACAGCGTTTCGGGGCCACTGACCCTCGCGGTTGACCTGGGTTCGGCAACGGCCGGTTTTGCCGCTGCGTTGTCGCCAGCCGGCGCTGCCGCGATGCCGCGCGCGCGGTCGCAAGCGGCGCCGAAGGCGGCAAGGCTTGGCCCGACGCCGCGGCCGCCGGCACCGATCGCCTGCTCGTAGCTTTCGCGGGTGAAGGGCAGCGCGTCGGAGCCGGCCAGCGCGCCGAGCAGGCTGGCCGAAATCATGGTGCCATTCTCGGCGGCGATCTTCTCCATGTCGAAGGCGATGAAACGCTTGGCGGCCGCTTGCGCCGTCGCATGGACCTTGTCCGACGACGCACGGCCGTCGCCGGGCTCGATCTTCTCGGAGACGGCGGCGATGCGGTGCGAGGAGGCAATCAGCGTCGTGCGCTCGGGGGTCACGAAGCCGCGGATGATGGCGCGGCCGGCTTCCATGAGTTCGGCGGCGATCAAAATGTCGACGTCGCCCTGCGACGGCGACAGGGCGAAGACCGGCAGCCGGCCGGTGTCGCGGGCCATCTCGATATAGTAGATCGTCGCGCCGGTGCGTTGGGCGACGCCGGCCACGGACGTCGATTGCGCGATGTAGCCGTTGCGCTCGGCGACGTCGGTGATCCAGTCGGCAAGCACGCCGCCGCCTTGGCCGCCGACGGCAAGCACGGCGAGCTTTATCACCCGCTCGTCATCAGAAGCGCCCGCCTTCGGGCGCAGGGGCGAGGCCTGGTCAAGCATCGGCGAACATCAGGCGGCGGCTCTCGCGGCGGCGCTGCAAAAGGCCGATCGCGGCACGGCGCGCGCTTTCCAGGAAACGGTCCCAGCGGCCGGGATTGTGCACGACATCGGCGCGGTAGAAGGACGGGCAGAGCACCGCCGCATCCGCCACCTCGCCGCAATTGCCGCAGCCGACACAATTCTGGTCGATCGAGGCGACCGGATCGTCGCGCAGCGGATCGTCGAGCGACTTCACCGACAGCGACGGGCAGCCAGACAGCCGCATGCAGGCGTGGTCGCCAGTGCAGATGTCCTCGTCGACGCCGAATTTCGGCTTCACCACGCGTTCGCCGCCCTTGATCGCCTTGTCGATCAGCGGCTTCTCGCGGCGCTGGCGGTTGAGCATGCATTCGGAAGAGGCAACGATGACCTTCGGCCCCTTCTCCTCGGTGGTCAGCGCCTCGCGCAGCGCGGCCCGCATCTTGCCGACATCATAGGTGCGATCGATGTGGCGCAGCCATTTGACGCCCATGCCCTTCACCGCTTCATCGATCGGATGCTTGGTCGACTTGGTGCGGTTCGAGGCGCGCGACGACAATATGTCCTGGCCGCCGGTGGCGGCCGAATAGAAATTGTCGACGATGACGATGACGCCGTCATTCTTGTTGAAGACCGCGTTGCCGATAGAGGAGGTCAGGCCGTTGTGCCAGAAGCCGCCGTCGCCGACGAAGGATATCGAGCGGCGCTTTGCTTCCGGCGAATTGAAGGCCGAAGCCGAGGCCGGCCCAAGCCCGTAGCCCATGGTGGTGGCGCCAAGCTCAAAGGGCGGCATGATCGAGAACAGATGACAGCCGATGTCGGAGGCGATGTGATGCTTGCCGAGTTCCTGCTCGACCAGCTTTGTCGCGGCAAAGATCGGCCGCTCCGGGCAACCGATGCAGAAGCCGGGCGGACGGCCGGGAACGACGTTGATGAGATCGGCGGTGTCGACGCCCTCGCCCAGCTTGTTCGGCGCGCGCACCTCGCCCGGCAAAAGATGCGGAGCATGGGCGCGCAGGAAGGAACCGATGCCGTCGAGCATCACCTGGCCGGTATATTCGCCGGCCATCGGCAGATGCTCCTTGCCGACCAGCTTGGTGCCGCGCCCGGCCTTATGAAGCATGGCGGCAAACGCCTGCTCGATATAGTTGGGCTGGCCTTCCTCGACGACCAGCACTGCCTGCTTGCCTTCGCAGAACGCGAGAAACTCATCGTCGACGAGCGGGTAGACGGCGTTCAGCACATAAAGCGGCACATCGGTGTCGCCATAGGTGTCGGCGAGGCCGAGCCGCTGCAGGGCGCGAATGACGGAATTGTATATGCCGCCTTGCATGACGATGCCGACGGAGCCGTGGTCCGGCCCGAAGATCTCGTTGATCTTGCGGCTCGTGATAAAGTCGACCGCAGCCGGCCAGCGCTTGGCGACCTTTTCCTTCTCATGCAGGAAGGACGCGGGCGGCAGCACGATGCGGCCGGTGTCGCGGCGCGGCGCCGACAGCGCATCGGCGACCGACATTGGCGGCCGCTTGTTGTCCTTGGCAATGAAATGACCATGGACATGGCAGCAGCGGATGCGCACCTGCAGCATGACCGGCGTGTTGGAGGCTTCCGACAGCTCGAAGCCATCCTCGACCGCCTTGACGATCGAGGGCAGGTTCGGCCGCGGATCGAGCAGCCAGACCTGGCTCTTCATGGCAAAGGCGTGGCTGCGTTCCTGCATGATGGAGGAGCCCTCGCCATAGTCCTCGCCGACGATGATCAGCGCGCCGCCGGTAACGCCTCCCGACGCTAGATTGGCCAAAGCGTCGGAGGCGACGTTGGTGCCGACCGTCGACTTGAAGGTGGCGGCACCGCGGATCGGATAATGCACGGAGGCGGCAAGCATGGCGGTGGCGGTGGCTTCCGAAGCGCTCGCCTCGAAATGGACGCCGAGCTCGCCCAGAATGTCCTGGGCGTCTGCAAGCACATCCATCAGATGGCTGATCGGCGCGCCCTGGTAACCGCCGACATAGCCGACGCCGCATTGGAGCAGCGCCTTGGTGATGGCGAGGATGCCCTCGCCGGCGAATTCCTCGCCGGCCCCTAACCTCAGCTTTTCGACTTCCTTGGCAAAAGACCGTTCGGCCATCCCTGCCTCCTTCCGTTGCCGCCGAGAGGCGGCGCGTACGTCAAACTCAAATATCGTGCTTGCGGATGTTCTTCAGCATTTTCTGCAGAATTGCGATCAGCGCGGCATATTCGGCATCGTCGACACCGTCGAACATTGCCTCGAAGGCGTCATGCATGGCCGGCCAGGCGCGGGTGAACAGAGCGCGGCCGTCATCGGTCAGGAACACATGGCGGAAGCGGCTGTCGCTGACGCCCTGCTCGCGCCGTACCAAGCCCTGGCCCTCCAGCGCGTCGAGCGTGCGGCTCAAGGTCGACTGCTCGATCACCGTGTAGACCGAAAGGTCGTTGACGGTGACGCCGTCGGCGACCGAAAGCACGGCCAGCGTGCGCACCTGCGGAATGGTCAGGCCCTGCTTGCGGAAATCCTCGCGCAGCGTGGCGTTGTAGCGACCCATGATGCGGTTCATCAGATAGGGCGCGAATTGCTGCAGGCCGATCTCGCCGAGGGTCGAGATGCGCTGGCGCTTCTGCGGGACATTCTGTTCCATCATAGCTTCCCCGCCAACAGGAAGCCGGAACCGCCGCCAAGGCCCGCGCCCGGATGGGTCGAAGCGCCGATATGGTAAAGGCCCTTGATGCCGGTCTCGTGGTTGCGGCTTGCCTTGAACGGCCGCCACAGGAATGACTGGTCGATGGTCGACGAGCCGCCATAGGGATCGCCGCCGACCAGATTGATGTTGATCGCTTCGAGATCGGCTGGCGAATAGGCGCGGCGCGCTATCACGCTGTCCTTCAAGCCGTCGATATGGTTGGCGAGGATCGCCTCGACGCGGTCGGCATAGGCCTCGCGCAGCGTCTCGGTCCAACGGCCGTCGGCGGGGGCGTCGAGCTTGCCCGCCGCATCGCCCTTGATGTGGCGCGGCGCCTCCGGCAGTTGCAGCCAGAGGATCGCCTTGCCCTGCGGGCAACGCGACGGGTCGAGCGCATGCGGCTGGCCGACGCAGATGGTCGGCACTTCCGGCAACAGGCCGCGCACCGCTTCGTTGCAGGCTCTCGACACGCCGTCGAGCCCCGGCGTCAGATGCAGCAGCGCCACCTTGTCGAGGCCCTCGCCCCGCCAGGCCGGCGGCTTGTTCAGCGCGTAGTGGATCTGGAAGTTGCCTTTGCCGTAGCGATAGGATTGCGTGGCCTTGGTCGCCGCCTGCGGGGCGTCCTTGCCGAGCAGGCGGCCGTAGAGCTGCGTCGGTGTAAGCGAGCAGATGACGCTCTGCGTGGCGTTCAGTGTTTCGCCGGACGCGAGCCGCACGCCAGAGGCGCGGCCGCCGCTCTGGACGATCGCGGCGACGTCGGCGTTGACGCGGATGTCGCCGCCGCGCTCCCTGATCAGCGCCTCGAAGGCGGCGAGCAGGTTCCTGGCGCCGCCCTTGACGATCGGCGCGCCGGCTGCCTCCAGCGCGAAGGCGATGACCTTTGCGATCTGGCCGGAGAAGGCGTCTTCCGGCCCAAGCCCGGCATGCAGCACCCAGGGTGCCCACAGCGCGCGGACGGTGTCCGAGCTGTAAGTGGTCTCCAGCCAGCCCCGCGCCGGCACCAGCGCCTCGCCCATGAAGGCGGCAAGGTTGCGCGCGCCGCGCCGCCAGACCTCGCCGGCAATGAGCTTGGTCGTCGGATAGGACCAGAGCGCGCCGCCGAGCAGGCCGAACAACAGCCCGGCATTGCGCTCGATGTCACCGACATCGCCGCCGTGACGGTCGCCGTCGCCGGATGCGATCCGGTTCAGCGCCGCGATGTTGGCGGCGCGGTCGGTGGTGAGCACGGCATGGCCACCGTCGGGTGTGAGCACGCCTGTCGGCGTGGCCGTATGGCAGAACTCCACCCCGTGCCGCGCAAGGTCCTTACCCAGCGCGGCATAGGCCGGCGAGGTGATGAACAGCACGAAGGTCGTCGCCATCACGTCATGGACGAAACCGGGCGCCGTGATCTCTTCGGTGCGCATGCAGCCGCCGATGCGGTCGTTGCGCTCGAGCACGAGCACCTTGGCGCCCTTGGCGCCAAGCATTGCCGCGCAAACCAGGGCGTTGATGCCGCTGCCGACGATGATGTGATCGGGGGCGGTCATTGGGGGGTGCTCCCGGGTGCTCGCAGTTGAAGGTCAATCGCGTAAAGCCGCGTTCCTTCGCGCCCCCCTCTGCCCTGCCGGGCATCTCCCCCACAAGGGGGGAGATCGGCCGTCACCGCGGCCTTCGCCAATCGCCGACTTGGCAGGGACGAACGGGGCGCCAGAGCTGCTAATCTCCCCCCTTGTGGGGGAGATGTCCGGCAGGACAGAGGGGGGCGCCGTAGAGCGGCACCTTTACCAGGCTGCCACCCGGTACCCACCATCACTCCATTGCCCACGAGCATGATCTTCTCCCGAAGACCGCCACCTCGCCTACTTGCCCGGCACCAGCGCCAGCGCGCGGATCGGGCTGCCGGTGCCGTGCTCGATCTTGAGCGGGGCGGCGATCAGGATCGCGCCCTTGGGCGGCAGCTGGTCGAGATTGCACAGGCTGGCGAGGCCGTAACGGTTGGCCTTGTGCATCAGGGTGTGCGCCGGAAACGGCGGCTCCATGCCGCCGGCCTTGCCGGCGTCGGTGCCGATCGTCTCCGAGCCCCAGCCCTTGATGTCCTTGCCGATCAGGAACTGGATGGCTTCCGCCGTCGGTCCCGGCGTATGCGGGCCGGTCTCGTTGGCGTTGAGGAACTCGGCTTCCGAGCCGTTGCGCTTGTACCAGTCGGTGCGCATCACCACCCATTCGCCGGGATTGATGGCGCCGTGCTCGGCTTCCCAGGCCTTGATGTGGTCGACGGTGAGCAGGAAGTCGTGATCGGCGGCGGCTTCCTTGGAGCAGTCGATGACGTTGACCGGCCCGACGAAATTCTGCGCCGGAATGGTGTCGGTGGCGCCGTCCGGATAGTCCTTGCCGGTGATCCAGTGCTGCGGCGCGTCGAAATGCGTGCCCGAATGCTCGCCGAGCTTCAGCCAGTTCCAGGCCCACCACGGACCGTTCTTGTCATATTTGGAGATGGCGTGGATCTCGACCTTCGGCGTGTCGACGGCGAGTTCCGGCGGCAGCTTGATCAGCGGCGTGTCGGGTCCCAGCGGCGCCGACAGGTCGACCACCTTGATGGCGCCCGAAAGCAGCTGGCCGGCGACCTCGCCGAGGAGTTTTTGCGTGTCCATGGTCTTTCGTTCCCTCTTATGCGTGACGATCAAGGCTCGTTGCGGCCCTTAATATCCTACTAGACGAAAACTTATGCATCTGCAATTATCTTTAAGCATAAAGCATTTTCGGGGCGGGGCGTGAGCGAGTTCGACGCCATTTTTGTCGGGGCGGGCCACAATAGTCTGGCATGCGCCGCGCATCTGGCGCTCAAAGGCTGGAAAATAGGGGTTTTCGAGCGGAGCCAGACGATCGGCGGCGCGGTGCGAACCGCCGAATACACGCTTCCCGGGTTCCGGCACGATTTCGGCGCGATGAATCTGAGCCTGTTTGCCGGCTCGGCCTTCCACAGGAAATATGCAAATGAATTGAAAACCCACGGGCTGGACTTCGCGCCCGTGGCCGACTGTTTCGCCAGCGCCTTTCCCGATGGGAAATGGTTCGGCGTCAGCAACGATCTGGAGAAGACCGCCTCCCGGCTGACCGCCTTCTCAGCCGCGGACGCTGCCGTATGGCGACGCCTGGTCGGCGCCTTTCCAGCTGAAGCCGAGCATCTGTTCCGCCTGCTGGGATCGCCGATGAGCGCACGGGCGCTGGCCGGCACCGGCTGGAACCTGTGGCGCAAGAAGGGGTTCGCCGGCGCGCTCGACACCGGCCGGCTGCTTCTCTCCTCTCCCCGCGCTTGGCTGGAGGAAAATTTCGAGACACCGCATGTCAGGACGACGCTTGCGGCCTGGGGCATGCATCTCGACTTCGCGCCCGACATCGCCGGCGGCGCCGTGTTCCCCTATCTGGAATCGATGGCCAACCAGAGTTTCGGCATGGTGCTGGGCAAGGGCGGCGCCGACACCATCATCCGCGGCCTGGCCGGCATGGTGACGGCGGCGGGCGGCAAGATCACGACCGGCGCGGACGTCTCCGAGATCACCGTCGCCGGCGGGAAGGCAACCGGGGTGCGGCTGGCGTCGGGCGAAACCCATGTCGCGCGCAAAGCCGTCATTGCCGGTGTCGCGCCGAAAGCGCTGCCGGGCAAGCTGCTGCCGAATGGATCCGGCGACGCCGGCTTCGATACGGCGATGAGACAATTCCGCCATGCGCCCGGGACGATGATGATCCATCTGGCGCTGGACGATTTGCCTGACTGGAGCGCCGGCGCCGAGCTTCGCCGGTTCGCCTATGTGCATCTGGCGCCCTCGCTCGACGCCATGTCGCGCGTCTACCAGCAGGCGATCGCCGGCCTGCTGCCCGACCAGCCGGTGCTCGTTGTAGGCCAGCCGACCGCGATCGATCCGTCGCGGGCGCCGGAAGGCAAGCACGTGCTGTGGGTGCAGGTGCGCATGCTGCCGGCCGAGATCCTTGGCGACGCCGCCGGCAAGATCGCGCCCGCTCACTGGGATGCGGTCAAGGACGCCTATGCCGAACGCGTGCTCGACATCATCGAGAGCTACGCGCCGGGCCTACGCCCCAAGATCCTCGGCCGGGCGGTGTTTTCGCCGCTCGACCTCGAGCGCGAGAACCCTAACCTGGTTGGCGGCGACCAGATCTGCGGCAGCCACCACCTGGCGCAGAATTTCCTCTTTCGCCCGGCGCGGTCCTTCGCGCGCTGGGCCACACCAATCGCCAATCTGTATCTGACGGGCGCGGCGACATGGCCCGGCGCCGGCACGGGCGCTGGCTCCGGCTTCATGCTCGCGCAGCAGTTGGGAGGGAACTAGAATTCCAGGATGGACAAGGCGCGGTTGCCCACCAAACCTACCGAATGAAAAACGCCGCGTGGACAAATGACAACCAGCATTGGGACAACCAACAAAGGGGAACGACCATGACCATCAACAGACGCGATTTGCTCGGATACGGCGCGGCGGCGCTAGGTGCTGCGACGCTCGGCGTGCCGAGGGCGGCAAAGGCGGCGGACGAGCTCACCATCGCCTACAACGTCAACCTGCCGTCCTGGGACCCGACGACCGGACCGTCGGCGGTGAACCCGACCATCCAGGGCCTCTACCAGTCGGTGTTCGACCAGATCATCGGGCAGAAGCCGGATCTTTCCTTCACGCCCGGCCTGCTCACCGAATGGGGCTGGAACGAGGATCGCACCAAGGTGACAATGACCGTGCGCGAGGGCGTGAAATGGCATGACGGCTCGCCGTTCACGGCGGAGGACGTGGTGTGGTCGCTGCAGCGGGCGGGCGACGAGAAGACCGGCAACCCGATCCAGTTCGTCTGGAAGAACGTCAACAACTTCAAGATCGACGGCAACAAGATCACCGGCGACGTGGTGCAGTTCGACCCGGTCTATTTCAAGTGGATGTCGTTCCTGACCGGCTATATCCTGCCCAAGGCTTATTACGAGAAGATGGGCGCCGAGGGCTTCGAGAAGGCGCCGCTCGGCACCGGTCCCTACATGGTCGACAAGTTCGAGCGCAACGCCTTCCTGCGGCTCAAGGCCAATCCGCACTACTGGGGTAACAAGCCGGCCTTCGAGAATGTGACGATCAAGTTCGTCACCGACGCGGCGAGCCGCGTTGCCGAAATCGAATCCGGCTCCTCGCAGGTGACGCTGGAAATTCCTTATGAGGAATATGACCGGCTGATCGCCAAGGACGGGCTCGCCGGCTCGATCAAGAACGTCTCCGACATCGGCATGATCTTCTTCAACGACATCGAGGCGATGCTGGACAAGAACGTCCGCCAGGCGGCCGTGATGGCGGTGGACAAGGAACTTCTGGTCAAGCGGCTGCTGCGCGGCTACGGCCAGCCGATCGCGACGCTGGAGACGCCGGAATACGCCGCCTTCGATCCCTCGATCAAGGTCGAGCACAATCCGGAGAAGGCCAAGCAACTGCTCGCCGCTTCCGGCTATTCGACCAAGAAACCGGTCAAGTTCACCATCCAGACGACCAAGGGCTTCAAACCCAAGGATTATGAGATGATCCAGGCGATCGTCGGGATGTGGCGCAAGGTCGGCATCGAGGCCAATATCGAAGTCTATGAGATCGCCAAGCACTACGAGCTGCGTGCCGCCGACAAGCTGGCGCCGGCCGCCTTCTACAATTGGGGCAACTCCATCGGCGACCCAACTACCTCGACTGGTTTTGCCATGTACGGTCCGAGCCCGCATTCGGTGTGGGACAGCCAGGATTTGATCGACATGATCAACCCGCTGTGGGGCGAGAAGGACGAGGCCAAGCGCATCGCCGGCTGGAAGGCCGTCGACAAGTACATCGCCGAGCAGGCCTATGTGCTGCCGCTGATACAGTATGCGCAGCCGATCGTGCATTCGAAGAAGGTCAATGTCGTGCAACATGTATCCGGCGCGCTGCTGCCGGCGCTGATGACCCCGGCCTGATCGATATCGGGAGGCACGGTGGCGTGTCTTCTTCAACGACGCAGGCCCCCTCATCCGGCCCTTCGGGCCACGTTCTCCCCAGAGGGGAGAAGAGATTGGCTCAGCCGCTGTGACCTCTTCTCCCCTCGGGGAGAAGGTGGCCGCGAAGCGGCCGGATGAGGGGGCACTTCGTTAGAAAGATACTAGGCTTAGGCCAGCATGCTGCTGCAGAGATTTCTCGTTCGTCTTCTGACGATGCTGGTGACGCTGTTCGGCGTCGCCATCGTCGTCTTCGTCGTCATCCGCGTGGCGCCCGGCGATCCGATCGCCATGATGCTGCCCCCGGGGGCAAGCGATGACGACATCGCGCGGCTGCGCGCGCTCTACGGGCTGGACAAGAGCATCGTGCAGCAGTTCTTCATCTGGCTCGCCGGCGTGCTGCACGGCGATTTCGGCGCCTCGATCTCGCTGCGCCAGGATGTGCTCGGGCTGGTCTTCAACCGGCTGCCGGCGACGCTGGAGCTTGCGACCGTCGCGCTGCTGATGGCGATCGCGATCGGCGCCACCGCCGCGATCCTCGGCGCACGCTCGCGCGGCACGGCGGTCGAGGCCGGCATCGACATCGCCAGCGGTGCGACGCTCTCGATCCCCGATTTCCTGTGGGGCCTGGTGCTGATCCTGCTCTTCGGCGTGCTTATCCCGGTCTTCGACATTTCCGGTCGGGTGTCGCCGCAGCTCGACCTGCCCTTCGTCACCCAATTCTATCTGGTCGAGAGCATTTTTCGGCTGCGGCTCGATCTCACCTGGGACTTGCTGAAGCACATGCTGATGCCGGCCGTGGCCTTGGCGCTGCCGCTGGCGGCGATCATCGCGCAGTTACTCAAACAGTCGCTGAAGGAAGTGCTCGACCTCGATTATGTCGTTCTGGCCAGGGTGAAGGGCTTTTCCGAGACGCAGGTGATCCTGCGCGAGGCGCTGAAGAACGCGGCGCTGCCGACGCTGACGCTCGTCGGGGTGCAGTTCACTTTCCTCATTGGCGGCACCGTCATCGTCGAGCGGCTGTTTTCCTATGAAGGCCTCGGCAACATGGCGATCGACGCCGTCATCAACCGCGACCTGCCGCTGATCCAGGGCATCGTGCTGGTGTTCGCGCTGCTCTTCGTTCTGATCAACCTTGCCGTCGACATGACGTATGCGCTGCTCAATCCGAGGCTGCGCCATGGATGAGGCCCGCATCGCGCGACGGAGCCTGAGCCCGCGGCTGTGGCTGGCCGGCGGCTGGCTTGTGCTGGCGCTGCTCGCCGCCGTCTTCGCGCCGCTGGTCGCGCCGCAGGATCCGCTGGCGCAGGATTTGATGCTGGAGCGCCTGCCGCCCTTCTGGCTCGACGGCGCCGAGCCAGGCTATTGGCTGGGCACGGACAGCCTCGGCCGCGACTTGCTCTCGCGGCTGATCTTCGGCGGCCGCATCGCCTTCATCGTCGCCTTCGCCGCGGCGACGTCCGCCTGCCTTCTCGGCTCCACGCTCGGGCTGATCGCCGGTTATCTCGGCGGCTGGGCCGACCGCATGATCTCGCGCATCGTCGACGTCTGGATGGCCTTCCCGCCGGTGCTGTTCGCCATCCTTCTGGTCGCCGTGCTCGGCACCGGCCTGAGCTCCGTCATCATCGCGATTGCCGTCATCGACTGGACGCGCTTCTGCCGGGTGATCCGCGCCGAGGCGATGAGCCAGGCGCGCATGGACTATGTCGAAAGCGCGCGCATCGCAGGCTATGGCCGCATCGGCATCATGCTGCGCGAGGTGCTGCCCAATGTGCTGCCGTCTGTGGTGGCGCTCTTGTCACTCGAAATGGGCATCGCCGTCATCGTCGAGGCGATCCTGTCCTTCGTCAATTTGTCGATCGCGACCGACGATCCGACCTGGGGCGGCATCATCGCCGAGGGCCGGCTGTCGATCCATCAGGCCTGGTGGGTGCTGGTGTTCCCACTGGTCACGCTCATCCTCACCGTGCTTTCCTTCAGCCAGTTCGGCGAGGGATTGAAGGCACGCTTCGATCCGGTGCTGCGATGAGCGCGTGCCTCGACATTCACCACTTGAGCGCCGTGCTGCCCAACGGCCAGCGCGTGCTGCGTTCGGTGTCGCTCACCGTGCAGCCCGGCGAGGTGCGCGCGCTGGTCGGCGAGAGCGGCGCCGGCAAGACGATGATCGGCAAGGCGGTGCTCGGCGTGCTGCCGAAGAGCGTGCGCATCGTCGAAGGCGAGATGCTGATCGAGGGCGAAGACCTCGGCCGCCTCGATGCCAAGGCGCGGCGGACCTTGATCGGCGCCCGCACGGCGCTGATCCCGCAGGATCCGCTCACCGCGCTCAATCCGTCGCGCCGCATCGGCCCGCAGATGACCGACCGGCTGGTGCGCATCCTCGGCTGGAGCGGCGAAAGGGCGGACAGCCGCATCGGCCAGTTGCTCGACGAGGTGCAGATCCGCGACCCCGAGCGTGTGCTGAGATGCTACCCGCACGAGCTTTCCGGCGGCATGCGCCAGCGCGTGCTGATCGCGGCCGCCTTCGCGGCGGAGCCGAGGCTGATCGTCGCCGACGAGCCGACGACAGCGCTGGACGTGACGGTGCAGAAGCAGATCCTGCGGCTGATCGCGCAACTGCAACGCGACCATGGCACGGCGATCCTGTTCGTCACCCATGATCTCGGCGTTGTCGCCAAGATCAGCCAGAAAGTGTCGGTGCTCTATGCCGGCAAGGTGGTCGAGGAGGCCGGGACCGCTGATCTCTTCGCGGCTCCCCAGCATCCCTACACGCGGGCGCTGATGGCAGCGACACCGCGATACACCGATCCATACGCATCGCTGAAGCCGGTGGACGAAGCCGTGCTCGCCGGGCTGGCGGCGGAGATAGCAGCCAGCGACAGAGACTGGAGGCCGGCCCATGGCTGAGCCGCTGTTTTCCGTGCGCGGGCTGAAGGTGGCGCTGCCCGACATGACGCGCAAGCCGCTGATCGGCCGCGCGCCGCTGGCCGAGATCCTCAAGGGTCTGGACTTCGACCTGCCGAGAGGATCGGTGACCGGGATCGTCGGCGAATCCGGTTCCGGCAAGTCGACGCTCGGCCGCGCGCTGGTCCGCCTGATCGAGCCCAGCGCCGGCTCGATCGGCTTCGAGGGTCGCGACATAAGCCATCTTTCGGAAGCTGAGCTCAGACCGCTGCGCCGCGACCTGCAGATGATCTTCCAGGATCCGATGTCCTCGCTCAATCCGCGGCACACGATCTTCAACATCATCGCAGCACCCTTGAGGCAGAACGGGCTTGGCGACAGGCTGAAGGAACGCGTCGCCGAAGCCTTGCAGCGCGTCGGCCTGCCACAGAGTTTTGCCAGCCGCTACCGGCACGAACTGTCAGGCGGCCAGCGCCAGCGTGTCGGCATCGCGAGGGCACTGGCGCTGTCGCCGAAATTCGTGCTGGCCGACGAGATCGTCTCCGGCCTCGACGTCTCGACGCAGGCGCAGATCCTGACGCTGCTGGAGAAGCTCGCGGCCGAGATGGGGCTGACGGTGGCCTTCATCAGCCACGACCTGTCGGTGATCCGGCGGCTGTGCCAGCAGGTGATCGTCATGCGCGAGGGCGTGATCGTTGAATCGAGCGCCACCGACGCGCTGTTCGACAATCCGAAGCAGGCCTACACGCGCGACCTGCTCGCCGCCATTCCGCTCCCCGAGATCGACGCGGACTGGCTGCGGCCCAAGGCACCGGCATGAAGTGAGCTCTGATATCCGCATGCCGATCAGCGGGCCTCGGACGTGCGTAATGACAAGTCAGCCCGCCATTGGAGGGTGACATGACATACGCAATCCGGGCAGCGATTTTCGCGGCCTCTTTGTTCGGCGCAGTGGGGGCTGCCGCGGCCGATTCGATCCCAGGCATGCGCGGACACGACCACACCGGCATCACCGTGCCCGACATGAAGCAGGCCGTCGATTTCTTCACCAATGTCGTCGGCTGCAAGAAGGCGATGTCGTTCGGCCCGTTCGCCGACGACAAGGGCACCTTCATGCAGGACTTGCTCGGCGTCGATCCGAAGGCGGTGATCGAGGAGATCACCATGGTCCGCTGCGGCACCGGATCGAACATCGAACTGTTCAAATACACCGCGCCCGACCAGAAGGATCTGACACCGAAGAACAGTGACATCGGCGGCTTCCACATCGCCTTCTATGTCGATGACGTCGCCGCCGCGAAGGCCTATTTCGACGCCAAAGGCGTGAAGACAAGATTGGGGCCATTGCCCGTGAAGGAAGGACCGGCGGCCGGCCAAACCATCCTCTATTTCCAGGCGCCCTGGGGCCTGCAGCTCGAAGCGATCAGCTACCCCGAAGGCATGGCCTACGAGAAGGGCGCCGAAACGGTGCTGTGGAGTCCGAAGGATCCGACCAAGTGACCTGATCGGCCAAGCGCCTGGTCATTGTTCAATTATAAAACTTTAAGCTTGAAATAATTGTCCGTGGGCGCGATACTGAAAATCGGGATCGCCGGCCTTGCCGGCGGCTCCTGAAGCGAAGAGGAGATCGCAAGACATGAAGGTTGCGGTTCTCGGCGGCGGACCGGCCGGACTCTACTTTGCCATCTCGCTGAAGCTGCGCGACGCCGCGCATGACGTGACGGTCTATGAGCGCAACCGCCCGGACGACACGTTCGGCTGGGGCGTGGTGCTGTCGGCCGAAACGCTAGAGAACCTGACCAGGAACGACCCGGTCAGCGCCGTCTGGATCAAGAAGCATTTTGCCTATTGGGACGATATCGCCGTCATCCATGACGGCGTGCGCACCGTCTCCTCCGGCCATGGCTTCTGCGGCATCGGCCGCAAGCGGCTCTTGATCCTGCTGCAGCGCCGCGCCCGCGAGCTCGGCATCAAGCTGGCGTTCGAGACCGAAATCTCCGATCCCAGGCCTTTCATGGAGACGCACGACCTGGTGGTCGCGGCGGACGGGTTGAAATCGAGATCCCGCGCGGCCTTCGCCGATGTCTTCAAGCCCGACATCGACACCCGCAAATGCAAGTTCGTGTGGCTCGGCACGACGCAGAAATTCGACGACGCCTTCACCTTCATCTTCGAGAAGACGGAGCATGGCTGGGTGTGGGCGCATGCCTACCAGTTCGACAGCGAGACGGCGACCTTCATCGTCGAATGCAGCGAGCAGACCTGGGCTGCCTTCGGCTTCGGCCAAATGACGCAGCAGGAATCGATCGCGGTCTGCGAGCGCATCTTCGCGAAACATCTCGGCGGCCATCCGCTGATGACCAACGCCAACCACATCAGAGGTTCGGCCTGGATCAACTTCCCGCGCGTGCTGTGCGAGCGCTGGTCTTACAAGAACCTGGCGCTGATGGGGGATGCCGCAGCGTCGGCGCATTTCTCGATCGGTTCCGGCACCAAGCTGGCGCTGGAGAGCGCTGTGGCGCTGGCGGACTATGTCGAGTCCGAGCCGGACCTCGAGGCCGCCTTCCGCAAATATGAGGATGCGCGGCGCACCGAAGTGCTGAAGCTGCAGTCGGCGGCGCGCAACTCGCTCGAATGGTTCGAGGAAGTCGAACGATATCTCGGCTTAGATCCAGTTCAGTTCAACTATTCGCTGCTCACCCGCTCGCAGCGCATCAGCCATGAGAACCTTCGCCTGCGCGACGCCGAATGGCTCGCCGGCGCAGAGGAATGGTTCCAGCGCAGGGCCGGCGCCGGCAGCAACAGCTTGCGCCGGGCGCCGATGTTCGCGCCGTTCAAGCTGCGCGACATGACGCTCGGCAACCGCATCGTCGTGTCGCCGATGGCGCAGTACAAGGCCGTCGACGGCTGCCCGACCGACTGGCATTTTTCGCACTATGCCGAGCGCGCCAAGGGCGGCGCCGGGCTCGTCTATATCGAGATGACCTGCGTCAGCCCGGAGGGGCGCATCACGCCTGGCTGCACGGGCTTCTACAAGCCGGAGCATGAGGTCGCCTGGAAGCGCCTGGTCGACTTCGTCCATGCGGAGACCGAAGCGAAAATCTGCGCCCAGATCGGCCATTCCGGCGCCAAGGGCTCGACCCGGGTCGGCTGGGAGGGAACGGACGTGCCGCTCGTCTCCGGCAACTGGCCAGTGATGGCGCCGTCCGCCGTGCCGTGGTCGCCGCAGAACCAGGTGCCGAAGGCGATGGACCGCGTCGACATGGATCTGGTCCGCGACCAGTTCGTCGCCTCGGCCGAAATGGCCGAGCGCTGCGGCTTCGACATGCTGGAGATCCATGCCGCGCATGGTTATCTGCTGTCGGCCTTCATCACGCCGCTGACTAACAGGCGCACCGACGAGTATGGCGGTTCGCTGGAAAACCGCATGCGCTATCCGCTGGAGATCTTCCATGCGGTGCGCGCGGTGTGGCCGGCCGAAAAGCCGATCTCGATGCGCATCTCGGCCAATGACTGGGTCGGCATCGAAGGCGTCACACCGGCTGACGCCGTCGAGATCGCCAGCCTGCTGCATGGGGCCGGCGTCGACCTTTGCGACGTGTCCGCGGGGCAGACCTCGATCGCCGCCAAGCCGGTCTACGGCCGCATGTTCCAGACACCGTTTTCGGACCGCATCCGCAACGAGGTCGGCATGGCGACGATGGCGGTCGGCAACATCTATGAGCCCGACCATGCCAACTCGATCCTGATGGCCGGGCGCGCCGATCTGGTGGCGCTGGCAAGGCCGCATCTTGCCGATCCCTACTGGACGCTGCATGCGGCGGTGACGCTCGGCGACCGCGGCGTCAAATGGCCGGATCCCTACCTGCCGGGACGCGACCAGATCTACCGGCTGGCCGAGCGCGAAGCAGCGACGGGGCTCAAAGTATGAGCGCGGCTCAAGCAATCGCGGGCACACACGCCCTGGTCACCGGCGGCGGCTCAGGTGTCGGCAAAGCCGTCGCGCTGGCGCTGGCGGCAGCCGGTGTGGCCGTCACCATCTGCGGCCGGCGCGAGGCGGCGCTGGCGGAACTGGCGAAGGCGAACGACGGCATCTTTGGCCTCGCCGCCGACGTCACGAACGAGGCCGACATGGCGAGCCTCTACCAGAAGGCGGAAGCGGCGCGCGGAGCGTTCGACATCGTCGTCGCCAATGCCGGCATGGCGGGCAGTGCGCCGGCGCACAAGACCTCGCTGGCCGACTGGCAGCGCACGCTCGACGTCAACCTCACCGGCGCTTTCCTGACGGTGAGGCCCGCATTGGCCGGTATGCTGGCGCGCAAGCAGGGCCGCATCATCTTCGTCGCCTCGACCGCAGGCGTGAAAGGCTATGCCTATGTCGCTCCTTACGTCGCCGCCAAGCACGGCGTCGTCGGGCTGATGCGGGGTTTAGCCGCCGAGACCGCCAAATCCGGTGTCACCATCAACGCTGTCTGTCCGGGCTTCGTCGAGACCGAGATGCTGGAAGAGTCCATCCAGCGCATCGTCGAGAAGACAGGACGTTCCGCTGACGAGGCTCGCGCCAGCCTCGCATCGACGAACCCGCAGGGGCGTTTCATCCAGCCCGAGGAGGTCGCATCGGCGGTGCTGTGGCTTTGCAGCGATGCCGCGCGGTCGATCACCGGGCAGGCGATCTCGGTCTCGGGAGGCGAAACATGGTAGCGGGACCGACATCCGTTGGGCCGGGCAAGGACAGGCTGCGGCTGTGGATACGCCTGCTGCGCGCCTCGCGCACCATCGAGGCGGAGCTGCGCGAGCGGCTGAAGAAGGAGTTCGACACCACCCTGCCGCGCTTCGACGTGATGGCGGCACTCTACCGGTCGCCGGAAGGCATGCTGATGAGCGATCTGTCGCGCTTCCTGCTCGTGTCGAACGGCAATGTGACGGGTATCGTCGATCGTCTGGTCTCGGAAGGGCTGGTGACGCGGGCGCGGCGCAATGGCGACCGCCGCACGTCGATGGTCAGGCTGACGGAGGAAGGTTCGAAGTCTTTCGCCGCGATGGCGGCCGCGCATGAGGGCTGGGTCGGCGAACTGCTCGGCACTGTCAGCGAAGACGACGCAAGGCGATTGACCGGCATGCTGAAATCGTTCCGCAGCAACTGGGAGGGACGCGAATGAGCGCCATGGCGAAGCTCAAGCCGAAGCACTTCCTCTGGCAGGTCGACGGCCGGATCGCGAAAGTCCGGCTCGACCGGCCGGAGCGCAAGAATCCGCTCACCTTCGACAGCTATGCGGAACTGCGCGATACGTTCCGCGACCTCGTCTATGCCGACGACGTCGATGCGGTGGTGTTCCTGCCCAATGGCGGCAATTTCTGCTCGGGCGGCGACGTCCACGACATCATCGGGCCGCTGGTCAAGATGGACATGAAGGCGCTGCTTGCCTTCACGCGCACGACCGGCGACTTCGTCAAGGCGATGCTCAATTGCGGCAAGCCGATCATTTCGGCCGTCGACGGCGTGGCCGTCGGCGCCGGCGCGATCATCGCCATGGCCTCCGACATCCGCATCGCCACGCCGGAAGCAAAGACCGCCTTCCTGTTCACGCGCGTCGGCCTCGCCGGCTGCGACATGGGCGCCTGCGCGATCCTGCCCCGCATCATCGGCCAGGGCAGAGCCGCCGAATTGCTCTACACCGGCCGCACCATGAGCGCCGCCGAAGGCGAGCGCTGGGGATTCTACAATCGGCTGGTCGAACCGGCAGCACTCGAGGCCGATGCGCTGGAGATGGCCGCCCGCATCGTCTCCGGTCCGACCTTCGCGCATGGCATCACCAAGACGCAGCTCAACCAGGAATGGTCGATGGGCCTCGACCAGGCGATCGAGGCGGAAGCGCAGGCGCAGGCGATCTGCATGCAGACCGGCGATTTCGAGCGGGCGTACAAGGCGTTCGTGGCGAAGGAAAAGCCGGTGTTCGAGGGGAATTGAGGATGGGTGCTCTCTTGGAGACTTTGGCGGGACAGCGCCCCCCTCTGTCCTGCCGGACATCTCCTCCACTTGGGGGGAGAACAGCTGTCAAAACCGCTTTCGCCAATCTCCAGCGTCGAAAGAGTGGCGCCAGCGCCGAAACCGCCAATCTCCCCCCTAGAGGGGGAGATGTCCGGCAGGACAGAGGGGGGCGCCGTAGAGCGCAATGCTTGAAGCACTGCGGAGGCGGACATGCCTGACCGCTCCTTCCTCGACTGGCCCTTCTTCGAGGGCCGCCACCGCCAACTCGCCGAAAAGCTCGACGCCTGGTGCGCTAAAAACCTGCCCGCGGATCACCACGATGTCGACGCGGCCTGCCGCGCGCTGGTTGCGAAACTTGGCCGCGACGGCTGGCTGAAACCGACGGCGCTCGACCCGGCCAACCCAGGACCGCTCGACGTGCGCACGCTCTGCATCACGCGCGAGACGCTAGCGCGCCATGACGGGCTCGCCGACTTCGCCTTCGCCATGCAGGGTCTCGGCACCGGCGCGATCTCGCTGTTCGGCACGCCGGACCAGCAGCGCTGGCTCGAAAAGACACGCGACGGCCACGCGATCTCGGCTTTTGCGCTGTCGGAGCCCCGCTCGGGATCGGACGTCGCCAACATGGAAATGACGGCCGTCCGCGACGGTGACCACTATGTCCTGTCGGGCGAAAAAACTTGGATCTCCAATGGCGGCATCGCCGATCTTTATGTGGTTTTTGCCCGCACCGGCGAGGCGCCCGGCGCCAAGGGGATTTCCGCTTTCATCGTGCCCGCCGACACGAAGGGACTGGGCATCGCCGAGCGACTCGAGGTGATTGCGCCGCATCCGCTGGCCAGGTTGTCCTTCGACAAGATCCGCGTCCCGGCTTCCGGCCTGATCGGCAAGCCCGGCGACGGTTTCCGCATCGCCATGTCGGTGCTCGACGTCTTCCGCTCGACCGTCGGCGCGGCGGCGCTCGGCTTTGCGCGCCGCGCGCTGGACGAGAGCGTCAAACGGGTGGCCGAACGCAAACTGTTCGGCGCGCCGATGGCGGAATTGCAGATGGTGCAGGGCCACATCGCCGACATGGCGCTCGATGTCGATGCCGCCGCGCTCCTCATCTACCGCGCCGCCTGGACCAAGGACATGGGCGCGGCGCGGGTGACGCGCGAGGCGGCGATGGCCAAGCTCTTCGCCACCGACAGGGCGCAGGAGGTGATCGACAAGGCGGTGCAGCTGCATGGCGGCGACGGCGTGCGCAAGGGCCACATCGTCGAGAGCCTCTATCGCGAGATCCGGGCGCTGCGCATCTACGAGGGCGCATCCGACGTGCAGAAGGTTGTCATTGCACGACAGGTGATGGGCGCGGCCTGACGCGATGCCTTGCGAACCAAATTTGAAATAGGGGGAGGCCAGACATGCACACGATCCTGCAGCCGGAAGGCTGGGCCAAGCCGATCGGCTACGCCAATGGCGTGGCCGCACAAGGACGACTGGTGTTTGTCGGCGGTCAGGTCGGCTGGAACGCCGAATGCAAATTCGAAACCGACGACTTCGTCGGCCAGGTGCGCCAGACTCTGGCCAACGTCGTCGCGGTGCTTGCCGAGGCCGGTGGCGCCCCGCAGCACCTCACCTCGATGACCTGGTATTTTACCGACAAGGCCGAATACCTCGCCAACCTCAAGGGTATCGGCGAGGCCTATCGCGACGTCATCGGCCGGCATTTTCCGGCGATGGCGGCCATGCAAGTCGTAGCGCTGGTCGAGGACCGCGCCAAGATCGAGATCCAGGCGATGGCGGTTATCCCGGAATAAACACCATCTCTTCGTCATCCACGGGCGGAGCAAGGAGCGATAGCGACGCGGCGTAGAACCGAGGATCCATTGCGTGACTTCAAAGCGCCGTGACGGTACAGAATTCTCCTCCGTCGCGGCCTGCGTCCGAGGTAACGGAATGGATCCCAGGGTCTTCGCGACGGAGCTTCGCTCCTGCCTCGCCCTGGGATGACGACGTTGGGAAAGCCCGGCCAACAGACTGCAGATCGGATCTTATCCCCGCAGCCCGGCCTGCCGCAGCAGCGGCAGCACATGGTCGCAGAAATAGGGCAGTTCCTGGGTGTAGTTGACGAAGGACAACGCGATGCCCTGGTAGCCATGGCCGGCGATTTCAGCCATGTCGGCGGCGATCGTTTCCGGTGTTCCGATCAAAGGATAGGTGCCGGCGCCGCCGGCGAAGCGCTGCCGGTAGCGGTCATAGGCATGTGGGTCGTGCGACTGGGAGAATTCCTTCTTGCCGGCCATATGCGCATCGACCGCGTCGTGATCGGCCATCGTGACGGCGTAGCGCGTGTAATAGGCCTGCGCCTCTTCCATGGTCGGGCGGCATACGACATGCGCCACGGTATAGACGCCGACATCGCGGCCTACCTTGTCGGCGCGCTCGCCGATGTCGGCGACATGCTTGCCGGCATCGCCGATCTCGGAGAAGGTCGTGAACAGGTAATCGCATTTGGCGGCGGCGAAATCGCGTCCAGGGCCACCGAAGGCGGCATTCATGGTCACCGGGCGCGGAAGCTGAAGACTGGCCGGCCGGCTCACCGCCTCTTTCAGCCGATAATATGCGCCCTCATAGTCGAGAGGCTCGCTCGACGCATAGAGCCGCTCTAGGATGTCGATCCATTCCGCCGCCTGGTCATAACCCTTCTCGACCAGTGGCGTGCCGAACATGCCAAATTCCTTCGGGTTCCAGCCGCAGACGATGTTCAGGCCGGCGCGGCCCTGGCTGATGTGGTCGACAGTCGCCAGCGCCTTGGCGGCGTAGAGCGGATGCACCAGCGGCACGTGCACCGTCATGAACAGGCCGATCTGATCCGTCGCCACGCTGAGTGCCGCCGCCCAGGTAAAGGTCTCGAACGAGAATTCGCGCACCTTGTTGCGGCCGCCAAAGCCGCGCCAGCGCGCGATCGGCAGCATGAATTCGAGACCCGCGCGATCTGCTATCTGCGCCGCCGTCAAATTGTCCTGCCAACTCGCGGTCCAGCGTTCCGGCACGTCGGTGATGGCAAGTCCGCCATCCGCGTTGGTCGAAAAGACGCCGAGTTTCAGACTGTTCGGGCCGTGCAGGGGATGCGTTTTGATCATCTTGGAAACTCGCGGCGAGACGCCATACGCTAGGCCGGCGGGAAAATATTTCAAGCCTGAAATAGCTTCGCTCAATCGTCGTTTGCGGATATGGATTGGGCAACACGAAGGGGATCGGCATGAGCGAATTCCGCCAGAAATGCATCGGCAAGACGAACCTCATTGGCTCCTTCGCCGCCATTCCCCATCCGGTCGCTGTCGAGGTGATGGCGCTGGCCGGTCTCGATTTCCTCTGTATCGACTGGGAGCACGCGCAGATCTCGCGCGACATGATCGAGGCCATGGTGCGGGCGGCCGACGTGCATCGCGTGCCGGCCATGGTGCGTGTTCCCGGCCACGCGCCCGAAGCTGTCCAGGCCGCCCTGGACAGCGGCGCGCAAGGGGTTTTGGTGCCGCGCGTCTCGACCGCCGCCCAGGCCGCGATGGCCGTCAAGGCCTCGCGTTATCCGCCGCTCGGCGAGCGCGGCGTCGGACCGGGACGGGCCGCCGGCTACGGCTATCGCATTCCCGAATATCTTGCCGCGGCCAATGAGCGAATTGTCGTCGCCGTTCAGGTCGAGACCGCCGAAGGACTGGCCAACGTCGAGGCGATCGCGGCTGTCGACGGCGTCGACGTGATCTTCGTCGGTCCCGGCGATCTTTCGGTGTCGATCGACGCGGTCGGACCGGCAGGCGCGGACAAGCTCTCCGACGCGATCCGCACAATCATCGGCGCGACCATCGCACAAGGCAGGACGGCCGGCATCTTCTGCGCCAGCCCACAGACCATCAACCGCTGGGCAACCATCGGCGCGAGTTTCTTCGTGCTGGCCAGCGACACGATGTTTTTGGGCGCCGGCGCTGCGGCAAACCGTACCGCCGCGCGCGCCGAACTGGGCTCCTAGGCGTATCTCCGGAACAACAGGCGGGCCAAACTTTTTAAGCTTAAAACTTTTACCTTGAAAAGCGCCGCGCTTTGGATAGCATCCGAAGTCGATGGTGGCTGCCGTGGCGGAGGGCTTCCGGTCAATCCATCGTGGCGCTCCGGGTGGAGGGGGTTTCAGTTCTTGTCGTTCGTGTTGCCCCAGTCGTCGTCCAGCGCGCGCTATGCATTCGATGGCGTGCGCGCCCAGATCCGCGACCTGCACACGGAAAATATCGCCAACCTCGCGGTGCGCGCGCGGGAACTGGGCGATGTCATCGCGCTCTGGTACGGCGAAGGCGACATGGTGACGCCCGCCTTCATCCGCGACGCGGCAAAGGCCGCCTTCGACGAAGGGCTGACGTTCTATGTTCCCAACATGCGCGGACACGGCCCGCTCAACGAGGCGCTGTCGGACTACCAGACGCGTATCCACGGCCGGGCGGTCCCGATAGTCCGCACGACCGTCACTCCGGGAGGCATGCAAGCGCTCTATCTGGCGCTCGAGCTGCTCGTCGATACCGGCACCAACGTCGTTTATGTCGCGCCGCAATGGCCCAACATCCACAACGCCATCCACCTGATCGGCGGCGAGCCGCGGCCGTTTTCGCTCGACTTCAAGGAGGACTGGCGGCTCGACCTCGACCGGCTGTTCGCCACCTGCGACGCTCGCACCCGCGCGATCTTCCTGTCGACGCCATCGAATCCGACCGGCTGGACCGCGTCGCGCGCCGAGATGCAGGCGCTGCTCGATTTCAGCCGGCGCACCGGCATCTGGATCATCTCCGACGAGGTCTACGGCCGGCTCTATTTCGACGGAGACGTCGCGCCCTCGATCCTGCAGATCGCCGAGGACGGCGACCGGGTGCTGTCGGTCAACAGCTTCTCGAAAGCCTGGGCGATGACCGGCTGGCGCATCGGCTGGCTGACACACCCGTCGGGCGTGGCCGACCAGCTCGGCGCCATGACGCAATATGTCAACAGCGGCACCGCCGCGCCGATCCAGGCCGGTGCCGTCGCGGCGATCCGGCAGGGCGAGCCGCTTGTCGGAGACATCAGGCAGCGGATCAGGACCGGCCTCGACCTCGCCTATGACAGGCTGGCGCAAATCCCCGGCATCATCCTGCCGACCAAGCCGCGCGGCGGCATGTATGCCTTCTTTGCCATGGAAGGCGAAAGCGACGCCCGCCAGGTCTGCGCCCGGGTACTGGAGACGGCACGGGTCGGGCTTGCGCCTGGTCATCTTTTTGGAAATTCGTCGGCGGCATTCCTGCGCATGTGTGTGTGCCGCGACAGCGGCCAGATAGAAACGGCGCTCGAACGCATGACCGCCGCGATGCATTGACGCCCTGCCGGAAGCCGGGCGGCAAAAACCGTGCGGGGACAACCCGCCCGTTCAACAACAGAGGGAACAAAAATGAGCTTTACGCGTCGCAACCTGCTTCTCATGGCCGCCGCCATCGGCATCGCCGCCGGCCCCGCCACCGCCTATGCCGCCGATGTGCTCAATGTCGGCGCCTACCCGACCAATCCGCCGTTCGAATACAAGAACGAGAGCGGCACCTTCGAGGGTTTCGAGGTCGACATCGTCAATGAGGCGGCCAAGCGCATCGGCATGACCACCGACATCGCCGATCTCGGTTTCCAGGCGCTGTTCGCCGCCACCACCTCGAAGCGCATCGACGTCGCCATCTCGTCGATCACCATCACGCAGGAGCGGCTGAAGTCGCAGTCCTTCACGCAGCCCTATTACGACTCCGACATGGGCATCGCCACCAAGGCCGACAACGCGATCAGCACCGAAGCAGACCTCAAGGGCAAGGTGGTCGGCGTGTTGTCCGGCTCGACCGGCGAGACCTGGGTCAAGGACCATCAGCAGGCCGATGGATTCAGCGACGTCAAGGGCTACGACACGCAGCAGAACCTATTGCTCGACCTCAGCGCCGGCCGCGTCGACGCCGCCGTCAGCGACATCCCCGGCATGCAGTACTCCTTCAAGAAGATGAAGGATCTCGTCGTCAAGCAACGCATCAAGACCGGCGAACAGTACGGCCTGATGATGACCAAGGACCATCCCCTGCTCGGCAAGCTGAACGACGCGCTCACCGCGATGAAGAAGGACGGCACTATAGCCGCGATCCACAAGAAGTGGTTCGACAGCGATGCTCCGGCCGATTCCTCCACCGTCAAGGAAATGCCGCTTCCCAAGGCCTGAGCGGCGGCGGGACGGAACAGGGACGTGCCGGCTCGAAAGGCCGGCACGTCCCGTTTTCACGCATGAGCCTGCCGTAGCCACATTTGGTGCGGCAAAATCGGCTTCGGTGCTTGGCCTTGGCGTCGCAAGGCGCAAAACGGTTCGGGAACGCTCCCATGTCGCTGATCGACACTTTCTTCAATCCCGACGTCATTGCGTCCAGCCTGCCGGCGCTGCTGCGCGGCTTCCTCAACACGCTGCTGCTCGGCGTGATGAGCATCGTCATCGGCATTGCCGCGGGGTTGGTGATCAGCCTGGTGCGGCTTTATGCGCCGAAGCCGCTGCGGTGGTTCGCCATCGGCTACACCGACATCTTCCGCGCCCTGCCGGTGCTGGTGGTGCTGATCCTGATCTATTACGCGCTGCCCTTCCTCGGCATCCGCCTGTCGTCCTGGGCGTCCGCCGTAACGGCTTTCGCCATCATCATGTCGGCCTATTCGGCCGAAGTGTTCCGCTCCGGCATCGAAAGCATCCCGCGCGGACAGTTCGAAGCGGCGCAGGCGCTCGGCCTGCCGTTCATGCTCACCCTGCGCAAGGTGGTGCTGCCGCAAGCGATCCGCGTGGTCATCCCGCCGATGACCAGCAACTGCGTCTCGATGTTCAAGGACACCTCGCTCGCTTCGACGGTGGCGCTGCCCGAACTCTTGAAGGAAGCGACCAACGCGCAGTCGCTCTACGCCAATCCCTCGCCGCTGATCGGCGCGGCGCTGGTCTATCTCATCTTCCTCTGGCCGATGGTCCGTCTCGTCAGCCTGCTCGAGCGACGCTTCCAGACAGAGAAGAAGCGTTGACCTCCCGACCGACCCCATCATTCCAAGTCCTGTGCAGGAGCGTACTCTCGTGAACAAGCATCAGACCGACAATACCAGCGCCAGCGCGTTCCCCGTCCAGAAAATCCGAGCCATGTTCCCTGCGCTCCAGCGCGCGGGCGATTTCATCTTCTTGGACAATGCCGCCGGCGCGCAGATCCCGCAAAGCGTGCTCGACGCGGTCACCAATCACTTGGTCGGACACAATGTGCAGCGCGGCGGCCGCTATGGCCGCAGCGTCACCGTCGACCAGTCGGTGGCCGAGGCGCGTGAGAGCGTGGCGCTGTTGATCAACGCCTACAGCCCGTCCGAAATCTGCTTCGGCATGAACGCCACATCGTTCATCCGCCTGGTCAGCCTCGGCATCGGCCAGATGCTCACGGAACGCGACGAGATCGTCGTCACCGACATGGACCACGACGCCAACATCGCCACCTGGCTGGCGCTCGAGCCGGCGGGCGCCAAGTTCAAATGGTGGCGCATGCGCGAGGACGGCAATCTCCACGTCAAGGACCTCGAGCCGCTCGTCTCTGACCGCACCCGCCTCGTCGCCTGCACGGTGACGGCGCATTCGATCGGCTCGATCGTCGATGTCGCTGCCGTGGCCAGGATCGCCCATGCGGCAGGCGCCGAAGTGTTCCTCGACTGCGTGCATTACGGACCGCACGGACTGATGGATGTGCAGGCCTGGGGCTGCGACTATCTCGTGTGTTCCGGCTACAAGAATTTCTCGCCGCATATGGGTTTCCTGTGGGGTCGCTTCGAAACGCTGAAGCGGCTGCCGACCTTTCGCGAGGATTTCATTCCGGACGAGCCGCCCTATAAGGTCGAGGCCGGCACGTTCATCTACGAGAACGTCTCCGGCATGGACGCGGCGGTGCGATATCTGGAATCGATCGGCCGCAATTTCCTGCCGGAGAACAACCGCTCGCGCCGCGACAACATCGTCGCCGGCATGAACGCCATCCGCGACTATGAGCTGATGCTGTCGCGCGAGATGATGAAGGTGTTGAAGGATTGCGGCGCGACCATTTACGGCGTCGCCGACGAGGCGCGCATGCATGAACGCGTGCCGACCTTCTGCTTCAACATCGGCAAGCTGTCACCTCAGAAGATCGTCGAGGAGATGGCCGCCATGCAGATCGGCATCCGCGACGGGCACATGTACGCGCCAAGGCTGATGAAGCGGCTCAACCTGTCGATGGACAGCGGCGCGATCCGCGCCTCGCTGGTGCATTACAACACGGTGGAGGAAGTGCACCGGTTTGGGGAAGCGCTGCGGACGATCGTCGCCAAGCTGTCGTGAATTAGGTCCTTTGTTCCGCCCGGACCTTCGGTCCGCCCTCCTGCTACGGGAGTCCGCCCGGACCTTCGGTCCGCCCTCCTGCTGCGGGAGTAAGGGGCGGTCACGATCGTCGCGTCGTCATCCACGGCGAAGCAAGGAGCGAAGCGACGCGGCGCAGACCCGAGGATCCATTCCATGACGTGTGAGCGCCGCTCACGGTGCAGAATTCTGCACCGCTGCGCTTGTGACCTGGGTAACGGCATGGATTCTAGGGTCTGCGCGCTGCTTCGCAGCGCTCCGCCCTAGAATGACGACCTATGGCTAAGCGCCCTCCAGGATGACGGCCCAGGAAACTTAAGCCGCCTTTTTCGCCAACCGTGCCTTGATGCTGGCGATGTCGGCGCGCGGCGTCGCGGCAAACAGCGTCTTGGTATAGGCGTGCTTGGGGTCGGAGAACACCTCGTCGCGCGGGCCGTATTCGACCGCCTCGCCAAAATACATCACCATCACGTCGTCGGCGATGTAGCGCACCACCGACAGGTCGTGGCTGATGAAGACATAGGTCAGCTTGAACTCGTCCTGCAGGTCGGCAAGCAGGTTGAGCACCTGCGCCTGCACCGAGAGGTCGAGCGCCGAGACCGGCTCGTCCAGCACCAAAAGGCTGGGGTTCAGCATCAGCGCGCGGGCAATGGCGATGCGCTGGCGCTGGCCGCCCGAGAACATGTGCGGATAGCGGTTGTAGTGCTCCGGTCCCAGGCCGACCTTCTTCAGCATCTTCATTGCAAGGTCGCGCCGTTCCTCGGCCGGCTTGTCGGTGTTGATGAGCAGCGGCTCGCCGAGAACGTCGCCGATCTTCTGGCGCGGGTTGAGCGAGCCGTAAGGGTTCTGGAACACGATCTGCACCTTGCGGCGCATCTCCTTGGAGAGACCGTCCCTGGCGATGTCGACCTTGTTGCCGTCGATGAACAGCTCTCCGGAAGTCGCCGGATCGATCAGCGTGATGATGCGGGCGAGCGTCGACTTGCCGCAGCCGCTCTCGCCGACGATCGCCAGCGTCTTGCCCTTCTCGACGCTGAAGGAGACACCCTTCACCGCATGCACGGTGCGCGCGCCGCGGAACAGGCCGCCGCCGACATGGTAGTCGCGCACGATGTTCTTGCCTTCGACGACCTTGGTCATGCGCCGGCTCCGGTCATGTATCAACTCCTTGGGGCGCCGGCTCGAACAGCATGTCGGAGACGGTCGGCAGCCGATCGCCGACGGCATTCTCCGGCAGCGCCGAAAGCAGCGCGCGCGTATAATTGCTCTTCGGCGATTCAAAGAGCGACAGCACGTCGGCCTCTTCCATCTTGCGGCCCTTGTACTGGACGATGACGCGATCGGCGGTCTCCGCCACCACGCCCATATTGTGGGTGATCATGATCAGGCCCATGCCGTATTTGGCCTGCAGCGAGACCAGGAGATCGAGGATCTGCTTCTGGATGGTGACGTCGAGCGCGGTCGTCGGCTCGTCGGCGATCAACAGCTTCGGATTGCAGGCGATCGCCATCGCGATCATGACGCGCTGGCACTGCCCGCCCGACATCTGGTGCGGGAAGGAGTCGAGGCGCTCGGCCGGCTCCGGAATGCCGACCTGCTTCAACAACTCGATGGCGCGGGCCCGCCGCTGGGCGCGGTCCATGCCGAGATGAAAGCGCAGCACTTCCTCGATCTGGAAGCCGACGGTGAAGCAAGGGTTGAGGCTGGCGATCGGCTCCTGGAAGATCATGGCAATGTCCTTGCCGATGATCTTGCGGCGGTCGGCCGGGCTGATCTTCAGCAGGTCGCGGCCGTTGAAGGTCATGCGGTCGGCTGTGACGGTCGCCGTCCACGGCAACAAGCCCATCACGGCCAGCATCGACACCGACTTGCCGGAGCCGGATTCACCGACGATGGCGAGCACCTCGCGTTCGTCGACATGGAGCGAGACGCCGTCGACGGCGCGGAACGGACCGGACGCGGTCTGGAATTCGACGACGAGATTCTGGATGTCGAGCAGCGCCATCACGACCTCCTGAGCTTGGGATCGAGCGCGTCGCGCAGGCCATCGCCGATCAGGTTGATGGCAAGCACGGTGACGAGGATGGCGAGACCGGGGAAAGTCACCACCCACCAGGCGCGCAGGATGAATTCGCGCGCCGAGGCAAGCATGGTGCCCCATTCCGGCGTCGGCGGCTGCGCGCCGAGGCCGAGGAAGCCGAGCGCGGCGGCTTCCAGGATGGCGTTGGAGAAGGACAGCGTGCCCTGGACGATCAGCGGCGCCAGGCAGTTCGGCAAGATGGTGGCGAGCATGAGCCTCAGATGGCCCGCGCCGGCGACCTTGGCCGCCACGACATATTCGCGGCTTTTCTCCGCCATCACGGCGGCGCGCACCAGGCGAGCGAAATGCGGCTGCAACACCAGCGATATCGCAAGCATCGCATTGAACAGGCCGGGCCCGAGGATTGTGACCAGCACCAGCGCAAGGAGCAGCGACGGGAAGGCGAGGATGAGATCCATGACGCGCATGATCGCGACGTCGACCCAGCCGCGGAAATAGCCTGCAAGCAGACCGAGCGTGATGCCGCCGGTGAGAGCCAGCGTGACCACAACCGCGCCGATCAGCAGCGAGAAGCGCGCGCCGTAGAGCAGGCGCGAGAGGATGTCGCGGCCGACCGGGTCGGTGCCGAGCAGATATTGGGTGCTGCCGCCGTCCTGCCAGGCGGGAGGCCTCAGGAACGCGGTCTTGTCCTGCACGTCGGGCGCATAGGGCGCGAGCAGCGGCGCGAAGAGCGCGGCGAGCACCAGCAGGATGAAGACGAACAGGCCGATCACGGCGCCGCGATTGACCGAAAAATAGTGCCAGAAGGTCTTGAGGCCGGTGAGACGATCCGGGCTGCCGGCGGCCATCGGGGCGATTTCTGTCGACTGGCTCATTTATGCTGCCCTGATGCGCGGGTTGATGACGGCATAGAGCACATCGACGATGAGGTTCACCGCCATGACGATGAGCGCGATCAAGAGCAGACCCGACTGAACGACGACATAGTCGCGCTTGAAGATGGAATCGACCATCCACTTGCCGACGCCCGGCCAAGCGAAGATGGTCTCGGTGAGGATGGCGCCGGCGAGAAGCGTGCCGACCTGCAGGCCGATGGTGGTGACGACCGGGATCAGCGCGTTGCGCAGCGCATGCACGCCGATGACGCGGGCGGACGACAGGCCCTTGGCGCGCGCGGTGCGGACATAGTCCTCACCCAGCACCTCGAGCATGGCCGAGCGCGTCTGGCGCGCGATCACCGCCAACGGAATGGTGCCGAGCACGATCGCCGGCAGGACGAGATGGCTGAGCGCGGAGCGGAACGCGTCCCACTTGCCGTAAATCAGGCTGTCGATGGTCATGAAGCCGGTGATCGGCCTTAAGAAGAACTGCAGGCCGATGCGGCCCGAGACCGGCGTCCAGCCGAGATAGCCGGAGAAGAAGATGATGAGCAGAAGCCCCCACCAGAAGATCGGCATCGAATACCCGACAAGGGCAGTGCCCATCAGCGATTGATCGAACCATGAGCCGCGCTTGACGGCGGCGAAGATGCCGGCGGGTATGCCGATCACCATGGCGAAGATCATGGCGAAGAAAGACAGCTCCAGCGTAGCCGGGAAGAGCGTCTTGAACTCCTCGAAGACCGGGCGCTTGGATGAAATGGAAACGCCGAAATCGCCGGTGGCGACCTCACCGACATAGCGCGCATACTGCTCCCAGATCGGCAGGTTGTAGCCGAACTGTTGCTTGAGCTCTTCGTAGCGGGCGGGGGTCACGCCGTGCTCGCCGGCCATGGCGAGGATCGGGTCGCCGGGCAGCAGCCGGACAAACGCGAAGGCGCAGATGGTGATGCCGACCAGGGTCGGGATCAGGAGGGCGACTTTGTTGAGAAGATATCTGAGCATCGTCAAATGGAATGGGGCGGCGCAGGAATTGCGCCGCCCCGTTCGCAATATTATTCGGCCTTGTCAACGCCGTCGAAGCGATGAATGCCGAGCGGATCCATCTTGAAGCCGCTGACATTGTTGCGAACGACCGCGTAAACCTGGCTGTGCGCCAGCAGGAAAGCGGGCGCTTGCTTAGCGAAGATCACCTGCGCCTGCTCATAGAGCTTGGTGCGCTCGGCCTGGTCGCTGGTCTTCTTGGCCTTCTGGATCAGGTCCTCGAAGTCCTTATCGCACCAGCTCGAGTAGTTCGACACACCGATGGCGGAGCAGGCGAAGAGGGTGGCGAAGAAGTTGTCCGGATCGCCATTGTCGCCGGTCCAGCCGATCTGGAAGGCGCCGGGACGGTCCTTCTTCTTGCCTTCCTCACGATACTTCGTCCACTCGTAGTTGACGATGTTCGCCTTGACGCCGACCTTGGCCCAGTCGGCCTGGATCAGCTCGGCGGCGCGCTGGAAGTTCGGGTTGTACGGACGGACGCGGTCGGCGGCCCAGAGCTGGATTTCCTTCAGGCCGGCATCGGCCAGCACCTTCTTGGCCGCTTCCGGATTGTAGGCGTCGGTCTTCACGTCCTTGTTCCAAGACCACATGGTCGGCGGGATCAGGTTTTCGGCCGGCGTGGCGCCGGCATCCTGGAACAGCGACTTGATCAGGGCTTCCCGGTCGATCGCCTGGTTGAGCGCATGGCGCACTTCCGGCTTGTCGAGCGGCGGGATCGTGGTGTTGTAGCTCATATAGCCGATGTTCAGGCCGGCCTGATCCATCAGGGTCACGTCCTTGTTGGCCTTGATGGTGGCGATGTCGGCCGGGTTCGGATAGGGCGCGATGTCGCATTCGCCGGCCAGCACCTTCTGGATGCGGGCGGTCGCGTCAGGCGTGATGGCGAAGACCAGATCGTCGATCTTTTCCTTGCCCTTGAAATAGTCGGGGTTGGCCGCGTAGCGGATGACCGAATCCAGCTGGTAGTCGACGAACTGGAACGGACCGGTGCCGATCGGCTTGGTCGAGAAGTCGGCCATCTTGCCGTCCTTCTGGAGCTGGTCGGCATATTCCTTCGACACGATCGAGGCGAAGTCCATGCCGAGATTGGCCAACATCGGCGCGTTCGGCTCGGTCAGCGTCAGCTTGACGGTGAGGTCGTCGACCTTCTCCCACTTGGCGACATATTTCGGCATGTCCATGCCGGTGTAATAGTCCCAGGTGAGGTTGGGCAGATACTTGTCGCCGTTCCACGGATTCTGCTTGTTGAACTGGCGATCGAAGGAGAAGACGACGTCGTCGGCGTTGAGGTCGCGCGTCGGCTTGAAATAGTCGGTGGTCTGGAACTTCACACCCGGATGCAGATGGAAAGTATAGACCAGGCCATCGTCGGAAATTTCCCACTTGTCGGCGAGGCCGGGCTCGACCTCGGTGCCGCCATGCTTGAATTCGACCAGGCGCGAATAGACCGTGCGCGAAGACGCGTCGAAGTCGTTGCCGCCGGTCGTCGTACCGGGATCGAAATTGGCCGGCGACGCTTCGGAGCAATAAACGAGCGTCTTAGCACTGGCCATGCCGCTGAGGACGCTTGCAGCCAGCAACGCGGCTGCAAAAGTCATTGTCTTTTTCATTGAGCACTCCCTGATGTTCTCCCAAGCCCCTCTATCAGGCTCGCGAAGGGCGCATATAAGCACCGTTTCTTCGCCTTTGGAACACCTCGTTTGCGTACCCCATGGGAAGCAGGAAAAGAATCTAGTTTTTGCTCCCGCAGTAGAAAAAATGAGTAGTTTTTTCTGCTCACGACATTATTAACGACGGCATTTTTTTATTGATCGGCCGCCTTTCGGAACCGGCGCATGCGGTATGACCACTCGGCTCGGCCGGCCGCCCCGGCACGATGCGGGAGGCCCTCCAACCACGAGGATTTCGACGGCAAATCTTTCCCCGGCTTGCCGCAGGGGCAAGGCTTGCACGGCCGCCGATAGAGGCAATACATAGATGGCGGGCGGGATTTTCCCGGGGAAAACCGCGACAGGCGTGGAGGACGCTTCCCTGGAAGCGGGCGCCCCAGATCGAAGGCGACAGGGAGAGACAGGTGGCAAAAGCAGCCAAGACGACAGCCCCGGCGAAAGCAAAGGCCAAGGCCGCCGCCGAAAGCGATGCGCCCGAGACGGCCAAGGCCGCCGTGCCGAAGCCCAAAGCAGCCGCAAAAGCGGCGCCCGCGAAGCCGGCCGCCGCCAAGCCCGCGATCAAGGCAGCGACCGCAAAAGCCGACAAGTCGGCAGCCGCAAAAGCCAGCAAACCGGCAACCGGAAAAGCAACGGCCGCCAAGCCGGCAACCGCGACAACGGCGCCAACGGCGAGCGCCGCCAAGCCTGCCTCGAAGGCCCTGCCGAAAGAGATCACCGAACTCACTGTCGGCCTGCCGGAAAAGCCGTGGCTGAGGAGCTATCCGAAGAACATGCCGGCCGAGATCGGCGCCCTGCCCTACAAGTCCATCGGCGACTTCCTTGTCGGCGCCTGCAAGCAATTCGCCGCGCGGCCGGCCTTCGTGTGCATGGGCAAGTCGATCACCTATGCCGAGCTCGAGCGGCTCTCGGCCGCCTTCGGCGCCTACCTGCAGGCGAGAGGCCTGGAGAAGGGTGCGCGCGTGGCGCTGATGATGCCAAACGTGCTGCAATATCCGGTGGCGATGATGGCGGTGCTTCGCGCCGGCTACACGGTGGTGAACGTCAACCCGCTCTACACGCCGCGCGAACTGGAACACCAGTTGAGGGATTCCGGCGCGCAGGCGATCGTTATCCTGGAAAACTTCGCCGGAACGCTGCAGGCGGTGATCGCGAGGACGCCGGTGAAGCTCGTTATCGTCGCGGCCATGGGCGACATGCTGGGCGGGCTCAAAGGCGCCATCGTCAACCTCGTCGTGCGGCGGGTGAAAAAGATGGTTCCGGCATGGTCGCTGCCCGGCCACGTCAAATTCAACGCCGTGCTCAAGACCGGCGCGACCATCGCCTTCAAGCCGCCGGCGGTGTCGAGCGACGATATCGCCTTCCTGCAATATACGGGCGGCACGACCGGCATCTCGAAGGGCGCGACGCTGCTGCATCGCAATGTGCTTTCGAACGTCGCGCAGAATTCGCTGTGGGTGGAGGATGCCTACACGATCAAGCCGAAGCCGGCGCATCTCAACTTCATCTGCGCGTTGCCGCTCTATCACATCTTCGCGCTGACGGTGAACGCGCTGATGGGCATGCAGCAGGGCGCGCAGAACGTGCTTATTCCCAACCCGCGCGACATTCCGGGCTTCGTCAAGGAACTGGCGAAATACCCGATGCACATCTTCCCCGGCCTCAACACGCTGTTCAACGCGCTGCTCAACAATGAGGAGTTCCGCAAGCTGGATTTCAAGCCGCTGATCCTGACGCTGGGCGGCGGCATGGCGGTGCAGAAGGGCGTTGCCGAGCGCTGGAAGGCGCTGACCGGCTGCCCGGTGAGCGAGGGTTATGGGCTTTCCGAAACCTCGCCAGTGGCCACCGCCAACAAGTTCAGCTCCAGCGACTTCACCGGCACGATCGGCCTGCCGCTGCCTTCGACCGAAATCGCCATCCGCGACGACGACGGCAACAATGTGCCGCTCGGCGAAGTGGGGGAGATCTGCATTCGCGGCCCGCAGGTGATGGCCGGCTACTGGAACCGGCCCGACGAGACCGCCAAGGCGATGACCGAGGACGGCTTCTTCAAATCCGGCGACATGGGCTTCATGGACGAGCGCGGCTACACCAAGATCGTCGATCGCAAGAAGGACATGATCCTGGTCTCCGGCTTCAACGTCTATCCGAACGAGCTGGAAGAAGTGGTGGCGCATCATCCCGGCGTGCTGGAAGTGGCCGCGATCGGCGTGCCGGACGAGCATTCGGGCGAGGTGCCGAAGCTGTTCGTGGTCAAGAAGGATCCGGCGCTGACCATCGAGGCGCTGATGGCTTATTGCCGCGAGAACCTGACCGGCTACAAGCGGCCGAGATATATCGAGTTCCGCACCGAGCTGCCGAAGACGCCGGTCGGCAAGATACTGCGGCGCGCGCTGCGGGAACAGGCTTGAGCGCGCGTTCTGAGGACGCGACGCGAAAGCGGACCGAGAAGCTCGACCCGGCAGCGTTCATCCAGGCGAACATGAGGCTGGCGCCAGTGCCCTCGCTGCCGGAGATCAGGCTCTATCTGGCGCATCCCGGCAGCGGCCTCAGGCGGCTGCTCGAAGCGGACGATGCCGATGAAAGCGGCAACGATCCGCAGCCGCCTTACTGGGCCTATGCCTGGGCCGGCGGAACGGTGCTGGCGCGCCATGTCCTCGACCGACCTTCGATCGTTGCCGGACGGCGCGTGCTCGACCTCGGCGCCGGCTCGGGGTTGGTCGGCATCGCCGCGGCGAAGGCTGGGGCGCATGAGGTGGTCGCGGCGGAGGTCGACCGCAACGGCGTCGCGGCACTGCGCCTCAACGCGGAAGCCAATGGCGTCGCTATCCAGATATGTCATGAGGATGTCACGACCGGTCCGCCGCCGGCGGTCGACCTGGTGCTGGCCGGCGATGTCTTTTACGCGCAGGAAGTCGGGCAGCGCATGATGCCGTTCCTCGACCGCTGCCTCGCCGCCGGCATCGATGTGCTGGTCGGCGACCCGGGCCGCGCCTGGCTGCCCAGGCAACGGCTTTGCCTGCTTGCCGAATACCAGGTGCCGGATGTCGGTGGAAACGGCGGCAGCGAACCCAGGCCCAGCGCGGTGTTCGCTTTTGTCGCAGACCGCGTTAGCCCACCGGCACGTTCACCCTTGTCGCGAGAAAATCCGGCAGGTCGGCGACCGATTCCAGAATGACGTCCGCCATCGGCGCCAGCGAGTCGCGCGTGCCGGTGCCGGACAGCACGCCCACCGCCAGGCCGCAGCCGCCGGCGCGCGCCATTTCGAGGTCGTGGCGGTTGTCGCCGACCATGGCGATCTCACCCGGCTTCAGCCCGGTCAGATCGCAGAACGCAACGACGGTGTCCGGCGCCGGCTTCGGATTGGCCACCGCGTCATAGCCGAAGGCGGCGTCAAAGAGCTGCGCGACACCGAGCGTGGCCAGCGTCTTCTCGGCGCCGCTGGTGGAATCATTGGTGGCGACGCCCATGCGATAAGAGCGCTTGTGCAGCGCCCGCAGCGAATCGATGACGCCGGGAAGCGCCACCGCCATCGACGAGCCCTGCACCGAGGTGATTTCGTTAAAGCGGGAAACGGCCAGCATCTGGTCCTCGTTGGACAAGCGCGGGAACCAGAGCTCGACGACATCCATATTCGAGCCGGAAGCAAAGATCGAATCGGGCTTGAAGCGCTTGCTGGCGAAATCGAAGCCGGCGGCGGCGAGCAGCCTGTCGGCCTTCCAGCGATCGCCCTCGGCGGCGTCCATGGCCATGAAATCGGCGATGCCGAGCCAAGTTGCGTTGAAATCGACAAGCGTTCCGTCCTTGTCGAAGAGAATTCCCTTGATGACCGCCAATCCCGTTACTCCGCACCGCGCAATTGGTGGATGTGTCCCACCAGTCCGGCAGTCGAGGCGTCGCGGTTTGCGGCAGTCTCCTTGCCCTCAACGACAGGCAGCAGGCCCGTCGCCAGTTCCTTGCCGAGCTCGACGCCCCATTGGTCGAAGGAATTGATGTTGAACAGCGTGCCCTCGACGAAGACGCGATGTTCGTAGAGCGCGATAAGCCGGCCCAACGTGCGCGGATCGAGCTTGCTGTAAAGGATGGTCAGCGAGGGCCGGTTGCCCGAAAAGACGCGGTGCGGCGCGATCCTGTCGACATCGGCCGGCTTCATGCCCTTGGCCAGCATCTGCGCGCGCGCCTCTTCCAGCGTGCGGCCCTTCATGAAGGCTTCGGACTGCGCCAGGCAATTGGCTAGCAGCAGGTCGTGCTGGTGCTTCAGGTCGGGCTCATGGCCAATGGCGGCGGCAAGGAACTCGACCGGGATGAAGTCCGTGCCCTGGTGCAACAGCTGGAAGAAGGCATGCTGGCCGTTGGTTCCGGGCTCGCCCCAGACCAGCGGGCCGGTGGGCGTGGTGACGGCGGTGCCGTCCAGCGTGACGCTCTTGCCGTTCGATTCCATGTCGAGCTGCTGCAGATAGGCCGGCAGGCGCGACAGGCGCTGGTCGTAAGGGATGACGGCGCGGGCCGGATATTTGCAGACGACCCGGTGCCACCAGCCGATCAGCCCCAAAAGCACCGGCAAGTTCTTCCGTACCGGTGCTGAGCGGAAATGTTCGTCCATCTCGTGCGCGCCGTCGAGGAAGGCGCGGAAGTTGCGCGGACCGATGGCGATCATCACCGGCAGGCCGATTGCGCTCCAGACCGAATAGCGGCCGCCGACCCAATCCCAGAAGCCGAAGACGCGGTCCGACGCGATGCCGAACTTCGCCACAAGGTCGAGCGCGGTCGAGACGGCGGCGAAATGCTTGCCGATCGCCTCCTTGCCGAGCGCCTTTTCCACCCATTTGCGCGCCGTCTCGGCATTGGTCATCGTCTCGACCGTTGTGAAGGTCTTGGAGGCGATGATGAACAAGGTCGTCTCGGGAGACAGGCCCTTCAGCGTGTCGTGGATATGGGCGCCGTCGACATTGGAGACGTAATGCGCGCGCGGCCCGTCATGGTAGGGAGCGAGCGCAAGCGTCACCATCGCCGGGCCGAGGTCCGAGCCGCCGATGCCGATGTTGACGATGTCGGTGATCTTCTTGCCGGTGGCGCCGGCCGCCTTGCCGGAGCGGATTGCGTCGGCGAAGGCGCCCATGGCGTCGAGCACGGCAATCACATCGGCCTTGGTGTCCTGGCCATCGACCACGACGCTCTTGCCGGTCAGATTGCGCAGCGCAGTGTGCAGCACGGCGCGGTTCTCGGTGATGTTGATCTTCTTGCCTTCGAACATGGCTGCGCGGCGGCTTTCGAGACCGGCGGCCCCGGCGAGGCTTTCCAGCATCGTCATCGTATTTGCGTCGACGGCGCATTTCGACCAGTCGAGCAGAAGATCGCCATCGTTGGCGGAGAATTTCTCGAAACGTTTGTGGTCGGCGGCGAAGGCCTCGCGCATGGTGCCCGATGCCGCCGCGCGCTGGTCGCGCAAAGCGGCAAGTTGCTTGTCGAAAGAAGACTGATCCACTGGCGGGCTCCTGGCGGGTTTTTAGTCTCATGTTAACAGGCCGGATGTTTCCGGCGCGTGTCGTCGCGTCATTGTATTGTGGCGATTTCCATTCGTTCAAGCGCGGCGATGACGCATGCGCCACGCCGTGGCGATGACACTGCGCGTCGCGCATTTCTGATGCATCGCGCTCGGCAGCGATGACGCTGCGCGTCACGCAATAGATCACTGGCATAAATCCCAGCGATCAGAAAAATTGATTGGCGCAACCCCTTGTGCCACCCATACACTCGACTGGTCCAGCCAAGTGAAAACAGCTGGCCATCCGAGGATGATTTCCCATGCCACAGCGCAATGATACGGCCATATGGTCCGGCCTGTTCCGGATTTCGGCTGAATCCGGTCAAACCCTCCAGGCGCAGATCCGCCAGGCGATCGTCGCGGCCATTCTCGACCGACAAATCGCCGCTTCGATGCCGCTGCCGTCGTGCCGAATTCTCGCGGAAAAACTGGGCGTTGCCCGCGGCACGGTGGTGCTGGCCTTCCAGCAGCTGGTCGACCAGGGCTTCCTGGTGGCGCGCGAACGGCGCGGCCATTTCGTCAATCCGGACGTGCTGGCCACCCCCGCCAAGCCACACCAGAAGGCGCCCGACCAGCAGAACGAGATCGACTGGAAGGCACGCCGGCAGATCGCCGCCAGCGACATGCCGCCGCCGGCCAAGCACGACAACTGGATCAAGTCCTCATACCCGTTCGTCTACGGCCAGTTCGATCCGGCGCTGTTCCCGACCGCCGAATGGCGCGAGTGCAACCGCATGGCGCTGGCCGTGCTCGAGATCCGCAACTGGGCGTCCGACATGGTGGACCGCGACGATCCGCTGCTGATCGAGCAGATCCAGGCCAGGCTTCTGCCGCGGCGCGGCATCTTCGCCAATCCGGATGAGATCATCGTGACGCTGGGCGCGCAGAATGCGCTCTATATGCTGGCCACGCTGCTGATGACCAAGGGCTCGAAGGTGGCGATGGAAGACCCGGGTTATCCGGATGCACGTTCCATCTTCCGGCTCGCCGGCGCCGATATCCAGCCAGTTCCAGTCGACCAGTCGGGCATCGTGACCTCGTCGATCCCCAGCGATTCCGGCTTCGTCTTCGTCACGCCCAGCCACCACTGCCCGACCATGGTGCCGCTGTCGGCGGAGCGGCGGCAGGATCTTCTGGCGCGCGCCAACCGCAACAACCAGATCATCATCGAGGACGGCTATGACAGCCAGTTGCTCGACGAGGCGCCGCAGCAGGCGCTGAAGAGCCTCGATCGCTCGGGTCGCGTCGTCTATGTCGGCTCGATGTCGAAAACGTTGGCTCCGGGTCTCAGGCTTGGCTACATCGTGGCCTCTGCCGGACTGATCGCCGAACTTCGAGCGCTGCGCCGCTTCATGCTCAGGCACCCGCCGGCGAACAACCAGCGCGCCGTTGCGCTGTTCCTGTCGCTCGGCCACCACGAGGCGCTGGTGCGCAGGCTTTCCGCCGCCTTTGACGAGCGGCGCAAGCGTCTGGTCCATGCGATTTCCGCGTTCCTGCCAGAATGGCGCTCGACCGACTCGGCGGGCGGCACATCGCTCTGGCTGGAAGGGCCGCGCGGCACCGATTCACGCGGCCTTGCCGAAGCCGCCGCCTCGCGCAGCGTCATCATCGAACCTGGCGACCGGTTCTTCGACCGCAGCGAAGAGCCCTCGCGTTTCATGCGCTTGGGCATCTCCTCGATCTCGCTGCAGCATATCGAGCCGGGCATCCGCGAACTCGCCACCGCCGCCGGGCGCAGGCCCGCGGCCGCTTGATCGCACAGACTTCGCGAAAAGAGCCGGCATAGCGCCGGCTCTTTTCGTTTGGGCAGAGCCTTGCCGCTTTAGAACTCTGGCATATTCGACGGGAATGATTGGCCCATAGGCTGTACCAATGGCGGCGGCATAGTCGGGGCCAGAAGGGGACGAGGCAGGCCGATGGTGGACCAACCGCCGCGTCCCGCCCCGTAGATAAAGACAAAGGTGGAGTGCTTCCATGTCAGTGGCTCTCGAGAAGCAGGAAGCGTCGTCGGACCAGCGTTCGCGGCGTTCCGGCGGGCGCGAAGCGCGCCGCGCGATGCGGGCGGCGCCTTTAGCCGACGACATCCGTCCGGTGCGAGCGGGGCTTGAGGGCGGCAGCTACGGGCCATTGAGCCAGAACGACCGCGAACGCATCCACGAGGCGGTGCTGACGCTGCTGGAAACGGTCGGCTTCGCCAACGCCATCCCGTCCTGCATCGAAGCGCTGACCCGGGTCGGCGGCACCTACGGCGACGACGGCCGCATCCGGCTGCCGCGCGCGCTGGTGCTGGACACGATCAAAAGAGCGGCGCGCAACTTCACGCTCTGCGGCCAGGATCCGAAGCACGACATGCTGATCCAGGGCAAACGCGTGCATTTCGGCACGGCGGGCGCGGCGGTGCACCTGGTCGACGTCGAGAAGCGCGAATATCGCGAATCGCTGCTGCAGGATCTCTACGACGCCGCCCGTCTCGTCGATGGGCTGGACAACATCCATTTCTTCCAGCGCACCATGGTGCCGCGCGACATCCCCGATCCGCTCGATATGGATTTCAACACGCTCTATGCCTGCGTGATGGGCACGGCCAAGCATGTCGGCACCTCCTTCACCGTGCGCGAAAACGTCAAGCCGGCGCTGGAAATGCTCTATGCGATCGCCGGCGGCGAGGAGAATTTCCGGGCGCGGCCGTTCGTGTCGAACTCGAACTGTTTCGTCGTGCCGCCGATGAAGTTCGCCGAGGATGCCTGCGGCGTGCTCGAAGCCTGCGTCGAGGGCGGCATTCCGATCCTGCTTCTGTCGGCCGGCCAGGCCGGCGCCACGGCGCCGGCGGCGATTGCCGGGGCCGTCGTGCAGGCGGTGGCGGAAGTGCTGATGGGCCTGGTCTACGTCAACGCCATCAAGCCCGGACATCCGGCGATCTTCGGCACCTGGCCGTTCGTCTCAGACCTGAGGACCGGCGCCATGTCCGGCGGTTCGGCGGAGCAGGCGGTGCTGACCGCCGCCTGCGCGCAGATGGCGCAATATTACGACCTGCCCGGCGGTTCGGCCGCCGGCATGTCGGACTCCAAGCTGCCCGACATCCAGGCCGGCTACGAGAAGGGCATTACCAATGTCATGGCCGGGCTGGCGGGCCTGAACCTGGTCTATGAATCGGCCGGTATGCACGCCTCGCTGCTCGGCTTCTGCCTCGAAAGCCTGATCATCGACAACGACATGCTCGGACATTGCCTGCGCTGCGTGCGCGGCATCGAGGTGACCGAAGACGCACTGTCGATCGACACCATCACCGATGTCTGCCTCAAGGGTCCCGGGCACTATCTCGGCAACGAGCAGACGTTGAAGCTGATGCAGACCGAGTATTTCTATCCCGCCGTCGGCGACCGTTTCTCGCCCAAGGAATGGAACGAAAAGGGCCGGCCCGACATCCTGTCGCGGGCCATCGCGGAGAAGAAACGGGTGCTTGCCGAGCGTTTCCCGCGCCACGTCTCGCGCGTGCTCGACGACAAGCTGCGCGCCCGCTTCGGCGAGATGATCAAGTTGCCGCGCAACAAGATGGGCGGCTAGGATACCCTGATATTCAGGTGAGGCCGGTCTGCAAACGGCACCTTCCTGCGCTTCCGGTGCTCACGTACTTTAAGTACGCTCCGCTCCGGTTCTCGGAAAGCACCGTTTTCGACTCGGCTTGACCTGAATCTCAGCGCATCCTACTCGGCACTCAGCCCGTAGCGCTCGACGACCTCGGCGTTGATCAGCTTGGCGTGCAGCGTCATCAGCACGATCTGCGCGTCGAAGCTGTCGCCGGTCTCCAATGCCGCCTCGATGCGGCGCTCGACCGCCAATGTCGGCTCACGGCCATTGGCCTGCTCGAACACATCCGGCCCGGCGACGCAATAACCACAGAGCTGCGCCACCGACGCATAGGCGTCCGCCGGCGGCTCGGCCGGCCAGCGGTCGTTCATCAGATTGACGATGGTGAGCTTTACGCCCTCGGGAACCAGGGCGGGATGCAGGTCGGCCGCGCGCAGCGCGTCGTCGAGCTGGCGCAGGTCGCCCGAGCGGCCGAACATGCCGAGGAAGCCAAGGGAAGAACGCCGTTTCGCCACGATGGTCTCTCTCCTTCGCAAGCCTGCCGAGATCGAGCTTATCTGTGGACGCCGGGGAGCCGAAACAAGGCATGAGAAAGGGCGGCCCGCTGTCCGCAAGCCGCCCTGCCTGAGTCGAACACGTTCAGTGATTGTCGCGCGGCACGCCGCTGGTATGGGCGACGTCCTGATACTTCACCGCCGGCTTCAGCACCATGCCGGCCGAGAACTGGTCGACCATGCCGCGCTGGATCTCCTGCCAGGGCGTCTGGTGCTTGGGGTAGTGATAGCCGCCATCGCCCTGCAGCGCCGCACGCCGCTTGGCGATCTCCTCGTCGCTGACGAGGATGTTGGCCGTGCCCTTCCTGAGGTCGATGCGCACGCGGTCGCCGGTCTTGAGCAGCGCAAGGCCGCCGCCGATGGCGGCTTCCGGCGAGGCGTTGAGGATCGACGGCGAACCAGAGGTGCCGGACTGACGGCCGTCGCCGATGCAGGCCAGCGCATGGATGCCCTTCTTGATGAGATGGGCCGGCGGCTGCATGTTGACGACCTCGGCGCCGCCCGGATAGCCGACCGGACCGGCGCCGCGCATGAACAGGATCGTGTGCTCGTCGATGCCCTGCGCCGGGTCGTCGATACGGGCGTGATAATCCTCCGGGCCGTCGAAGACCATGGCGTTGCCTTCGAAAGCCTCGGGGTCGTTCGGATTGGAGAGATAGCGCTGGCGGAATTCGGGCGAGATGCCGCTGGTCTTCATGATCGCGGAATCGAACAGATTGCCCTTGAGATTGATGAAGCCTGCATTGGCCTTGAGCGGCTTGTCGGCGCTGCGGATGACATCGTGGTTCTCGTTGACGGCATCCCTGCAATTGTCGCCCATCGACCTGCCGTTGACGGTGACGGCATCGGGATGCGGCAACAGGCCGCCCTTCATCAATTCGGCGACGACCGCCGGCACGCCGCCGGCGTGGTGATAATCCTCGCCGAGATACTCGCCCGTCGGCTGCAGGTTGACGAGGAGCGGGATATCGAGGCCGATCTTCTGCCAGTCGTCATTGTCGAGCGGCACGCCGAGATGGCGGGCAATCGCATTGAGATGGATCGGCGCGTTGGTGGAGCCGCCTATGGCCGAATTGACGACGATGGCGTTCTCGAAGGCCTCGCGGGTCATGATGTCGGACGGCTTCAGGTCCTCATGCACCATGTCGACGATGCGCTTGCCGGTCTCGTAGGCGATCTGGCCGCGCTCGCGATAGGGCGCGGGGATGGCGGCCGAGCCAGGCAGTTGCATGCCGAGCGCTTCGGCCAGCGAGTTCATGGTGGTGGCGGTGCCCATGGTGTTGCAATAGCCGGTCGACGGCGCCGACGAGGCGACGATGTCCATGAACTCGTCATAGCCGATCTCGCCGGCCGAAAGGCGCTGGCGCGATTCCCAGACGATGGTGCCGGAACCGGTGCGCTTGCCCTTGTGCCAGCCGTTCAGCATCGGGCCGACCGACAGCGCGATGGCGGGAATGTTGACGGTAGCGGCCGCCATCAGCAGCGCCGGCGTGGTCTTGTCGCAGCCGATGGTGAGCACGACGCCGTCGAGAGGATAACCGTAGAGCACCTCGACGAGACTGAGATAGGCAAGGTTGCGGTCGAGCGCGGCGGTGGGACGCTTGCCGGTTTCCTGGATCGGGTGGCACGGGAACTCGAACGGAATGCCGCCCATCGAGACGATGCCTTCGCGCACGCGCTTGGCAAGCTCGAGGTGATGCCGGTTGCAGGGCGAAAGGTCGGAACCGGTCTGTGCGATACCGATCAGCGGCTTGCCCGACATCAGCTCGGCGCGCGTCAGGCCGTAATTCAGATAGCGCTCGAGATACAGCGCCGTCATGCCCGGATTGTCGGGATTGTCGAACCACTCCTGCGAGCGAAATTTCTTCTTCTTGGTGGGGGCGCCTGCCATGGTGGTCTCCGTATTTGTATGACAAATCGATATGACAATGCGTTCATGCAGGCAAGAGGCAGGCGCGCCGCGACCCGGACTTTGGTGCGATAGACTTGTTTCGGGCCGCGCGCTACGACCAATCGACAACAGCAATCCGGGAGGTCTTGATGGCTTTGGTGATCGAAGGCGAGGAGCACATCGCCGCACCCGTCGCGAAAGTGTGGGAAGCCCTCAACGACCCGGAGATCCTGAAAGACGCAATTCCCGGCTGCCAGAGCCTGGAGAAGAATTCGGACACCGAGATGGCGGCGACGGTGGTGCTGAAGATCGGGCCGATCAAGGCGACCTTCAACGGCGCCGTGACGCTGAAGAACCTCAAGCCGCCGCACTCCTATACCATCCAGGGCGAAGGTAAGGGCGGCATTGCCGGCTTCGCCAAGGGCGGCGCCGATGTGACGCTGACCGCTGACGGACCGGAGGCCACGGTGCTCAAATACGCTGCCAAGGCGGAGGTCGGCGGCAAGATCGCCCAGCTCGGCAGCCGATTGATCGAATCGACATCGAAGAAGCTGGCCGGGCAGTTCTTCTCGACGTTTGCGGAGAAGCTGGGTTAACCCCTTCCCTTGAGTGGCCCAAAGGGTCGGGCGGGTCCGTGATGAAGCGCTCGGCGCGATTTCTTCATAGGTCCGAGACAGCTCGGATCAGGTTGAGGCGGTTGAGGCGACCCCTCCCGACCGGACTTCGTCTGGCTACCCTCCGCTCAAGGGGGTGGGCTATCCGCGTTATTCGAAGACGATTGTCGGCGCCGCCTCCGCCGCGCCGCGCTCTTCCTGGACGCGCTCCCAGACCTTGCTTGCGATGTCGCGATAGATCTTCGCCTCGGCGCCGTCCGGCTTGGAGACCACCACCGGCGCGCCCGCGTCCGAGCTTTCGCGAATGCCCATCTCCAGCGGCACTTCGCCGAGGAAGGTGACGCCAAGGCGTTCGGCCTCGCGGCGCGCGCCGCCATGGCCGAAAATGTCGTAGCGCTTGCCGGTATCCGGGGCGAGGAAATAGCTCATGTTCTCGACGATGCCGAGCAGCGGCACGTCGACCTTCTTGAACATGTTGAGGCCCTTGCGGGCGTCGATCAGCGCCAGATCCTGCGGCGTCGAGACGATGACGGCACCAGCGAGCGGCACCTGCTGGGCCATGGTCAGCTGGGCATCGCCGGTGCCGGGCGGCATGTCGACGACCAGCACGTCGAGCGATCCCCACTCGACTTCACGCAGCATTTGGGTCAGCGCCGACATCACCATCGGACCGCGCCAGATCATCGGCGTCTCCTCATCGACGAGGAAGCCCATCGACATCACCTTGAGGCCGTAATTCTGCATCGGCTTCAGCACCTTGCCGTCGACGGTCTGCGGCCGGCCATGGATGTCGAGCAGCCGCGGCATCGACGGGCCATAGATGTCGGCGTCGAGCACGCCGACCTTCAACCCGTTGGCGGCAAGGCCGAGCGCCAGGTTGACCGCGGTGGTCGATTTGCCGACGCCGCCCTTGCCGGAAGCAACCGCGATGATGGCGTCGATGCCGGGCACGCCGCGCTTGCCATGGCTTCGCGAAGCCGGCGCCTGCGGCGCGGGACGCTGGGGCGCCGGCGGCGGAGCGACAGGCTGCGCGGCAGCCGGGCGCGGCTGGACCGGCGCTTCCATGCCGCCGCCCTTCTTCTCCGCGGTAAGCGCGACGACGGCGCTGGCGACGCCGGGAATTGCCTTCACCGCGCGCTCGGCGGCGGCGCGCAACGGCTCGAGCTCCTGGGCGCGGGCGGCGGGAACCGTGATCGAGAAGAACACCTTGGAATCGGCGATGAATATCTCGGAGACCATGCCGAGGTCGACGATGTTGCCGGTAAAGTCCGGCCCGTTGACCGTCTTCAGCCGCTCTATGACAATTTCTTTGGTGACGGCCATGGTCTTTCCTCGAGCTTTGGCGTTCCAGATAGTGCAGTTTCCCGGCAGAACCAAGCCGTGGCGCAAATGGTTGGCCATGCGTGCTCCGGAAAGCGACGGATGGTGTCGGATTTGCCAAGCGCGGAGCGGAATCAAGGATCGGGTTCGACCTCGGCCATGGCCAAACAGGCCGCTTGCGCTATTTCGGTTCGATCACGCGTCGGCACGACAACCGGAGAAGGAGACGGCGATGCTCGAAAACAGCAATGCGACAGCCAATCTCGCGGTGAAGGACCTGGAGAAGGCCAAGGCGTTCTACGAAGGCACGCTCGGCCTCAGCCAAGTCGATGGCATGGGCGGCGAGCTGATCGTCTACAAAAGCGGCGACACACTCATCAACGTCTATCGTTCGCAGTTCGCCGGCACCAACAAGGCGACGGCCGTAACCTGGGCGGTCGACGACCGGATCGATGCGATCGTCAAGTCGCTGCGCTCGAAGGGCGTTACCTTCGAACATTACGATATGCCTGGGCTGTCGCTCGAGGGCGACGTCCACGTCGGTCACGGCATGAAAGTCGCCTGGTTCAAGGATCCCGACGGCAACATCCTGAACCTGGTGGGTAAATAGTCCCGCGCTCGGGATCCGGTCGTATCATCCGGCCAAGCGGGTAGCGAGATAGGTGAGCGCGGAAATCGCCGCTGTCGCAGGCAAGGTGATCACCCAAGCGACGACGATGTTGCCGGCGATGCCCCAGCGCACGGCGGAGACGCGGCGGGCGGCACCCACGCCGATGATAGAGCCGGTGATGGTGTGGGTGGTCGAGACCGGGACACCGAGCCAGGTGGCGGCGAAAAGCGTGATCGCGCCGCCGGTCTCGGCGCAAAACCCCTGCATTGGGTTCAGCCGCGTGATCTTCGATCCCATCGTGTGGACGATGCGCCAGCCGCCGAACAGCGTGCCCAGCGCCAGCGCCGACTGGCAAGTGAGGACCACCCAGAGCGGCACGTAGAAAGTCTGGCCGAGCGCGCCTTGCGAATAGAGCAGCACGGCGATGATGCCCATGGTCTTCTGCGCGTCGTTGCCGCCATGCCCCAGCGAATAAAGCGAGGCGGAAAAGAACTGCAGGACGCGAAACGTATTGTCGACCGCGAACGGTGTCTGCAGCACGAACAGCCACGACACGAGGAGAATAAGGACAAGCGCCAGCACGAATCCGGTCGCCGGGGAGAGCACGATGGCCGCGACCGTCTTGCCGAGCCCTGACCAGACGATGGCGCCGGTTCCGGCCTTGGCAACGCCGGCGCCGACCAGCCCGCCGATCAGCGCGTGCGAGCTGCTCGACGGAATGCCGGCGACCCAGGTGACGATGTTCCAGACGATGGCGCCGACAAGCGCGGCGAAAATCACCGCCGGCGTGACGATGCTGGCGTCGACGATGCCTTTTCCCACCGTCTCGGCGACATGCAAGCCGAAGAACAGGAAGGCGATGAAGTTGAAGAAAGCCGCCCAGAACACCGCGTAATGCGGCCTGAGCACGCGGGTGGAGACGATGGTCGCGATCGAATTGGCGGCGTCGTGCAGCCCGTTGAGGAAATCGAAGAACAGCGCCACGGCGACAAGGCCGACCAGCAGGGGAAAGGCGATCGTGGCGTCCATCGCCTAAACGTTCTCGATCACGATGCCGCTGATCTCGTTGGCGACGTCCTCGAAACGATCGACCACCTTCTCCAGTTGCCCATAAATCTCGCTGCCGATCAGATAAGCCATGGCGTCGCTGCGGCCATGCCGCCTGAACAGATCCTTGAGGCCCTGCTCGTGCAGGTCATCGGCGCGGCCCTCGACGTGCATGACCTCCTCGGCGATGGCATTGAGGCGTACGGCATTGGCGCCGACCTTGCCGAGCAGCGGGATGGCCTCCGCGACCAATCGAGCCGCCTGGACGATGACGTCGCCCATCTCCTGCATCAAGGGGTCGAATTCTCTCACCTCGAACAGTTTCACCGTCTTGACGGTCTTGTGCATCATGTCGATGGCGTCATCCATCGACTGGATCAGGTCCTTGATGTCGCCGCGATCGAAGGGCGTGATGAAGGAGCGCCTGACGGCAAGCAGAACTTCCGCCGTGATGCCGTCGGCCTCGTTTTCGAGATCGATAATCTTTTGACACCAGCGGTCGATGTCCTTGCCATGGAGAAGCTGCTCGAGAGCCTCGGCGCCGCCGACCACGGTGCGCGAATGCCGTTCGAACAGATCGAAGAAGCGATCTTCGCGCGGCAACAGCTTGCGAAACCAGCCCAGCATCTCGTCCCTCCTTGCATCCTCCTATCCCACATACCGCCATGCGCGGCACGGGAAAACAGATAGCCGGCTCAAAAATGTGGACGATATCCGATTGCGCGTGCGACTTGCGCGGCAAGGCGATTTCCCCGACCTTGGGCAAACCGTGGTGGAACGGATGGCATGATCGACAAGCTGGAATTCTTCATCGCTTTGGCCAAGGAGGAGCATTTCGGCCGGGCCGCGGAGGTGTGCGGCGTCACCCAGCCGACGCTGTCGGCCGGCATCAAGCAGCTCGAGGAGCAGCTCGGCGTCATGCTGGTGCTGCGCGGCTCGCGCTTCCAGGGCCTGACGCCGGAAGGCAAGCAGGTGCTGGTGTGGGCGCGCCGTATCGTCGGCGACTCAAGGACCATGCGCGAGGAAATGCGGGCGGCGCGTCACGGCCTCGCAGGCCGCATCCGCATTGCGGCGGTCCCCACGGCTTTGGCCATGGTGGCGCGGCTGACGACGCCGTTTCGCGAAAAGCATCCGGGCGTCACCTTCTCGGTCCTGTCGCGCACCTCGATCGAGGTGTTGACGCTGCTCGGCAATTTCGACGTCGATGCCGGCATCACCTATCTCGACAATGAACCGCTCGGCCGCGTCACCAGCGTGCCGCTCTATGACGAGCGCTACCAGCTGATCACGGCGATCGGGAACCCCTATTCGGACCGCGACAAAGTGACTTGGGCCGAGATCAGCCAGTTGCCGCTCTGCCTGCTGACGCCAGACATGCAGAACCGCCGCATCATCGACCAGCATCTGGCGGAAGCCGGTGTGCAGGTGCGCCCGACGCTGGAATCCAACTCGATGATCGTCCTGTTCTCGCACATAAGGACGGGCAAATGGTCGTCGATCATGCCACTCAACCTTGCGGAAACATTCGGCTTTTCCGAGCCTATCCGGGCAATCCCGATCGTCGAGCCGGACGCCAGGCACACAGTCGGGCTGGTGGCGGCGCCGCGCGAACCGCACACGCCGCTGGTGCAGGCGCTGCTGGACGAGGCGATGGCGCTGGCGGACGATTTCCGTGCCCATCGCTAGGCTAGAGAATGCGAGCTGCCGCGTGTTGATAGAAAATTTCTATCAACCAACGGAAGCGCTTTATTGATCTCGGAGGTTTCCTCTGATTTCGTAAGGACTTAGCGATATTGCGTCCGCGCATGTCGTTGCCCCAAAATTGCTAAGAGTTTGGGCGACATATGGTTGGATGCCACGACCCAGGGAGGGCGCTGCGTGACCATGCAGGCCGCAAGTACCGAGATCGCGTCGCGCACGGCGGCGATCGTTGACGAGATGAAGGGCCTCGAAGGCCCGCTGCTGCCGATCCTGCACAGCATACAGGAAGAATTCGGGCACGTTCCGAAGGACGCCCTGCCGGTTATCGCCGACGGGCTGAACCTGTCGCGGGCCGAGGTGCATGGCGTCGTCAGCTTTTATCATGATTTTCGCGCCCAGCCGGCCGGGCGGCATGTGCTGAAACTCTGCCAGGCGGAAGCCTGCCAGTCGATGCGTTCGGACGCCGTTGCCGCCAAGGTCAAGCAATTGCTCGGCATCGATTTTCACGAGACCACGCGCGACGGATCGGTTACACTGGAGCCGGTCTACTGCCTCGGGCTCTGCGCCTGCTCGCCGTCGGCGATGCTTGACGGCGAAGTGATCGGCCGGCTCGACGACGAGAAGATCGAAGAGATCGTCGCGGAGGTGCGTTCATGATCCCGCGCATCTATATCCCCTGCGATTCCGGCGCCATCGCGCTCGGCGCCGAGAAGGTCGCCAAAGCGATCGAGAAGGAACTCAAGGAGCGCGGCGTCGAAGCCAAGATCGTGCGCAACGGCTCGCGCGGCGCCTATTTCCTGGAGCCGATGGTCGAGGTGGCCACGGACGAGGGCCGCGTCGCCTACGGGCCGGTCAAGCCGTCGGACGTGAAAAGCCTGTTCGACAGCGGCTTCCTCAAGGCCGGCCATCACAAGCGCTGGCTGGGCTCCCCCGACAAGATACCCTTCTTCGCCAAGCAGACGCGGCTGACCTTCGCGCGCTGCGGCGTCATCGATCCGCTGTCGCTGGACAGCTATAAGTCGCATGGCGGCCTGGCGGGCCTGCAGAACGCGGTCGCCATGGCGCCCGCCGACATCGTCAGCCAGGTCACCGAATCCGGCCTGCGCGGCCGCGGCGGCGCCGGCTTCCCGACCGGCATCAAGTGGAAGACGGTGCTGGATACCAAATCCGACCGCAAATACATCGTCTGCAACGCCGACGAGGGCGACAGCGCCACTTTCGCCGACCGCATGATCATGGAGGGCGATCCCTTCGTGCTGATCGAAGGTATGGCGATCGCCGGCATCGCCACCGGCGCGACCAAAGGTTTCGTCTACATCCGCTCGGAGTATCCGCACGCGGTGGCGACGATGAACAAGGCCGTCGCCATCGCCCGCAAGGCGGGTGTGCTGGGCGTCAATGTGCTGGGTTCGCCCAACGCCTTCGACATGGAGATCCGCGTCGGCGCCGGCGCCTATGTCTGCGGCGAGGAAACTTCGCTGTTAAACAGCCTCGAGGGCAAGCGCGGCGTGGTGCGCGCCAAGCCGCCGCTGCCGGCCATCCAGGGCCTGTTCGGCAAGCCGACGGTGATCAACAACGTGATCAGCCTGGCCTCGGTGCCGATCATCATGGACAAGGGCGCCGCCTACTACAAGGATTTCGGCATGGGGCGCTCGCGCGGCACGATCCCGATCCAGATCGCCGGCAACGTCAAGCATGGCGGCCTGTTCGAGACGGCCTTCGGCTTGACGCTCGGCGAAATCGTCGACGAGATCGGCGGCGGCACGGCTTCGGGGCGTCCGGTGAAGGCAGTGCAGGTCGGCGGCCCGCTCGGCGCCTATTTCCCGCGCGCTCTGTTCGACACGCCGTTCGACTACGAAGAATTCGCCAAGCGCGATGGACTGATCGGCCATGCCGGCATCACCGTGTTCGACGACACGGCCGACATGCTGAAGCAGGCGCGCTTCGCCATGGAGTTCTGCGCCATCGAAAGCTGCGGCAAGTGCACGCCCTGCCGCATCGGCTCGACGCGCGGCGTGGAGGTTCTCGACAAGGTCGCCGCGGGGATCGAGGCGGAGAAGAACCTCGCTCTGGTCGCCGACCTCTGCAACACGATGAAGTTCGGATCGCTCTGCGCACTGGGCGGTTTCACGCCCTATCCGGTGATGAGCTCGATCACGCATTTCCCCGAGGACTTCAAGCCGGCGCCGGCGCGCGTGGCTGCTGAATAGGAGCTGGCAGATGAACATCAAGGCCGACTTCCCGACACTCATCGAAGAAATCGACTACGGAACGCCGGAGTCGAAAGCGACGAAGCAGGTCACGCTGACGGTCGACGGGCAAAGCATCACGGTTCCGGAAGGCACCTCGATCATGCGCGCGGCGATGGAAGGCGGCGTCGAGATCCCGAAACTCTGCGCCACCGACATGCTGGACTCGTTCGGCTCCTGCCGCGTCTGCCTGGTCGAGATCGAAGGCCGCGGCGGCACGCCGGCCTCGTGCACGACGCCGGTCGGCGAAGGCATGGTGGTGCACACGCAATCCGATCGGCTCGACGCCATCCGCCGCGGCGTCATGGAACTCTATGTCTCCGACCATCCGACCGGCTGGAACGAGAAGGCCGGCACCGGCGCCAGCGAGTTCGACGCGGTGGCGAAGTCGGTCGGTCTGACCGAAAACCGCTACGGCGTCGAAGGCCGCAACCACGTCAGGCAAGAGAACGGCGTCGCGCCCGGCCACGGCTCTCTGGCGGTCGACTATATCGCCCGCGACGAATCCAACCCGTATTTCACCTACGACCCGGCGCAGTGCATCGTCTGCTCGCGCTGCGTGCGCGCCTGCGAGGAGGTGCAGGGCACCTTCGCGCTGACCATCGAAGGCCGCGGCTTCGAATCGCGCATGGTCGCCGGCATGCATGAGGACTTCATCGCTTCCGAATGCGTCTCCTGCGGCGCCTGCGTGCAGGCCTGCCCGACCGACGCATTGCGCGAGAAGACGGTGCTCGAAAAGGGCATGCCGGAGCGTTCGGCCGTCACCACCTGCGCCTATTGCGGCGTCGGTTGCTCGTTCAAGGCCGAGGTCAAGGGTGACGAGGTCATCCGTATGATGCCTTATAAGGACGGCAAGGCGAACCACGGCCATTCCTGCGTGAAGGGCCGCTTCGCCTATGGCTATGCCACCCACAAGGACCGCATCCTGTCGCCGATGATCCGCGAGAAGATCTCCGATCCATGGCGCGAGGTGAGCTGGGAAGAGGCGATCGCCCACACCGCCAAGGAATTCCGCCGCATCCAGTATCAGTATGGACGCACGGCGATCGGCGGCATCACCTCGTCGCGCTGCACGAACGAGGAAACCTATCTCGTCCAGAAGCTGGTGCGGCAGGGCTTCCGCAACAACAATGTCGATACCTGCGCGCGCGTCTGCCATTCGCCGACCGGCTACGGGCTCGGCCAGACCTACGGCACTTCGGCCGGCACGCAGGATTTCGATTCGGTCGAATTCACCGACGTCGCCGTCATTATCGGCGCCAATCCCGTTTCGGCGCATCCTGTGTTCGCCTCGCGGCTGAAGAAGCGGCTGCGCCAGGGCGCCAAGCTGATCGTGCTCGATCCGCGCCGCACCGAGATAGTCAAGTCGGCGCATGTCGAGGCCGACTATCACCTGCCGCTGAAGCCCGGCACCAATGTCGCGGTGCTGACGGCGCTGGCGCATGTCATCGTCACCGAGGGCCTGTTCGACGAAGCCTTCATCCGCGAGCGTTGCGACTGGGCAGAGTTCCAGGACTGGGCGTCCTTCGTCGCCCTGCCGGAAAACAGCCCGGAAACCGTCGGCAAATTGTCCGGCGTCGACCCGGAGCTGATCCGCGGCGCGGCGCGCCTCTATGCTAGGGGTGGCAATGGCGCGATCTATTATGGTCTGGGCGTGACGGAGCACAGCCAGGGCTCGACCACGGTGATTGCGATCGCCAACCTTGCCATGGCGACCGGCAATATCGGCCGGCCGGGCGTCGGCGTGAATCCGCTGCGCGGCCAGAACAATGTGCAGGGTTCCTGCGACATGGGCTCCTTCCCGCATGAGCTGCCCGGCTATCGCCACATATCCGGCGAGGCGGTGCGCGACATCTATGAAAGCCTGTGGGGCGTGAAGCTGGACGACGAGCCCGGCCTGCGCATCCCCAACATGCTGGACGCCGCAGTCGACGGTTCGTTCAAGGGCATCTACATCCAGGGCGAGGACATCCTGCAGTCCGATCCCGACACCAAGCATGTCGCCGGCGGCCTCGCTGCGATGGAATGCGTGGTCGTGCACGACCTCTTCCTCAACGAGACCGCCAACTACGCGCATGTGTTCCTGCCGGGCTCGACCTTCCTCGAGAAGGACGGCACCTTCACCAATGCCGAGCGCCGCATCAACATGGTGCGCAAGGTGATCGAGCCAAAGGCGCGCTATGCCGACTGGGAGGCGACGCAGGAGCTTGCCCGCGCCATCGGGCTCGACTGGAACTATACGCATCCTTCGCAGATCATGGACGAGATCGCCAAGACGACGCCGAGCTTCGCCAATGTCTCCTTCGAGCTGCTCGACCGTGTCGGATCGGTGCAGTGGCCCTGCAACGACAAGGCGCCGCTCGGCACGCCGATCATGCATGTCGACGGTTTCGTGCGCGGCAAGGGCAAGTTCATCCGCACCGAATATGTGGCGACGGACGAGAGGACGGGGCCGCGCTATCCGCTGCTGCTCACCACCGGCCGGATTCTGTCGCAATACAATGTCGGCGCGCAGACCAGGCGCACCGAAAACGTCACGTGGCATGCCGAGGACAGGTTGGAGATCCATCCGCACGACGCCGAAGTCCGCGGCATCCGCGACGGCGACTGGGTGCGGATGGCAAGCCGCTCCGGCGAGACCACGCTGCGCTCGCTGATCACCGACCGCGTCTCGCCCGGCGTCGTCTATACGACCTTCCACCATCCGGACACGCAGGCGAACGTGATCACCACCGACTTCTCCGACTGGGCGACCAACTGCCCGGAATACAAGGTCACCGCCGTTCAGGTGGCGCCGTCCAACGGCCCGACCGACTGGCAGAAGGACTATAACGAACAGGCGCGCCAGAGCCGCCGCATCGCCCCGCTGGCGGCGGCGGAGTAATTATGTCGAGGCAAGAGCTTCAATCTTGACGGCTGATCGACCCCCACTCCGTCGAGCTTCGCTCGACACCTCTCCCCCGATCGACGGGGGAGAGGAAAGGCGTGCGGCGATCCCGGTTGGCTCCTTTCCTCTCCCTCCGGAGGGGGGAGAGGGGGCGCTGCGAAGCAGCGACGGACTGGGGGAAGGCCTGGGAGCGCAATCGCCGATTGAAGCAAGAAACGTTCAGCGCTTGCTAAGTGAAACGACCGGCAGGCCAGGGGTAGGCGCCTCGTGACGAGCAAACGCCCCGCCATCACCCAAATCTCGCGGCTGGCGCATCGCGCCGGCGGCACAGCGGCCGCGAGCCGCATGGTGCCGGAGGAGACGCCTGTGGCGTTCTCCTATGCCGGCACCACCCATGCGGTGATGATGGCGAGCCCCGCCGATTTCGAGGATTTCGCGCTCGGCTTCTCACTGACCGAAGGCATCATCGCCGACCAGGCAGAGATCGAGGCGATCGAAGTCGAGGACCTCGGCGCCGGCATCGACATCCAGATCAGGCTGAAGGACAAGGCCAACACGCGCTTCCAGGCACGGCGGCGCCGTCTTGCCGGGCCGGTCGGCTGCGGGCTGTGCGGCATCGAATCGATCGAGGAAGCGATGCGTTCGGTCGACACGGTCGGTGCGTCGAAACTTACATTTGACGCGGAAGATATCACCCGCTCGGTCAAGCTGTTGTCGAAGGTGCAGCCGCTGCATACGCAAACCGGCGCGGTGCACGCCGCGGGCTTCTACATGCCCGGCAAGGGTGTCGTCATGGCGCGCGAGGATGTCGGCCGCCACAATGCGTTGGACAAGCTGGCCGGCGCGCTTGCCAAGGCCGGCATAGATGGCGCGAGCGGCGCGGTCGTGGTCACGTCGCGCGTCTCCGTCGAGATGGTGCAGAAGACGGCCGCCATTGGCGCACCGTTCATCCTCGCCGTTTCGGCGCCGACCGCGCTCGCCATCCGCACGGCGGACGCCGCCGGCATGACGCTGGTGGCGCTGGTGCGCGGCGATGATTTCGATGTTTTCACCCACCCCGACCGGGTGGTTTCCGGAGTTGCTAAGCATGTCGCATGACGAAGACCACATCGCCGGCACCAGGGAAAAGCTGGTGCGCATGGCCAACCAGATCGCGACCTTCTTCCATTCGAAGCCGCGCGAGGAAGGCATTGCCGGCCTTGCCGAGCACATCAACAAGTTTTGGGAGCCGAGGATGCGACGCCAGTTGTTCGAGATGCTGGACAGCGGCGGGGAGAATTTCGACGACCTCGTGATCGCCGCCTCGGCGAAGATCAAGCGGCCCAAGACGCCTGAACAAGCCGACCTGGGCCTCGGCTACGGCAAACCCGCGCAAACCGAGGGCGCTGCGGTGCGGAAATAGACCCGCCGCCTCTCGGTCGCCGAGGGACTTATATTTCAGCTCTCTAAAGTTTGTCTGCCGCAAATGGTATGCCTCTGCTATGGTCGGGCAGGAAATCGTCTGGCCGGGCGGGACAGTTGCGTGAGGCCGATCGAGACCAGATACGCCCGTAGCGGGGATGTGCGGATCGCCTATCAGGTGGTCGGCCAGGGTGCGTTCGATCTGGTCTTCGTGCCGGGCTTCATCTCCAATCTCGACCTGCACTGGGAAGACGAAGGCTATAGCCGCCTGCTCAAACGGCTTTCGGCCTTCTCGCGGCTTATCCTGTTCGACAAGCGCGGCACCGGTCTTTCAGACCGCGTCGACACGCATCATCTGCCCAGCCTGGAGACCCGCATGGACGACGTGCGCGCGGTGATGGACGCCACCGGCAGCGGCCGCGCGGCGATCCTCGGCGCCTCGGAAGGCGCGCCTATGGCCATGCTGTTCGCCGCCACCTATCCGCATCGGACACGGTCGCTGGTGCTCTATGGCGGCTATGCGCATTTCCACAAATGGGTGATGGCGCCGGAGCGTCTGGAGGCCTTCATCGAGACGACGGAGACGTCTTGGGGCACCGGCGCGACCCTGCCCAATTTCGCGCCGGGCCGCGTCGACGACACGCATTTTGCCCAATGGTGGGGGCGGTTCGAACGGTTGTCGGCCAGCCCGACCGCCGCGGCTGCGCTTGCCCGCATGAATGCTGGCATAGACGTCCGCGGCATCCTGCCTGCGATCAGTGCGCCGACGCTGCTCATCCATCGCCGCAACGATACCCGGGTCAACCCGGAGGCCAGCCGCTTCCTGGCCAGGAAGATCCCGAATTCCAGCCTCGTCGAGATATCCGGTCGCGACCATCCGATCTGGACGGGTGACGTCGATCGGGTGGCCGACCTGATCGAGGAGTTCCTGACCGGGCAGCCGGCCGTGGCCGACACCGAGCGCGTGCTCGCCGCATTGCTGGCGACACGCATCTACGACACCGCCAAGCTCGGCGACCGCATGTGGAGCGAGCGGAGCCAGCGCTTCCAGGAAACATGGCGACTGCTCGTCGGCCGCCACGGCGGCCGCGTCGCAGGCACGCATGGCGAGCTGATGATCTCGCGCTTCGACGGACCGGCGCGCGCCATACGCTGCGCCGCGGCGCTGCGCGATGCCGCACAGGAGATCGGCGTCGCCAGCGCGCAGGGCGCACATGTCGGCGAGATCGAATTGCGCGGCGCGCCGGTGGGCTTGACGGCGCGCGTGACCATGCAACTGGCCAACCACGCCGCGCGCGGCGACATTCTTGCCTCGCGGCTGGTCGCCGATCTCGCGACAGGCTCGGGTCTGCATTTCGTCGATGCTGGCCGCATCAGCCTCGACGAACTGGACGAGCCTCTGCTGGTCGTCGAGGCGACATCGGAACAGCATCTGGAACCGGCCTGCCGCCCGAGAACCAAGCCGGCAGAGGCGGCCGCGCTGACGGCGCGGGAAAGCGAGGTGGTGAACCTGATTGCCGCCGGCAAAAGCAATGCGGCGATCGCCGCCGAACTGCGGCTCAGCGAGCATACGGTCAAGCGCCATGTCGCCAACATACTGCTGAAGCTCGACTTGCCGTCCCGGGCGGCAGCGGCAGCCTTCTCGGCAAGGCATGCTGGCTCGGACGGGCCATGAGAGCCATGGCGCTTTCGGGCGAAGCGGCAGGACCGCGTGAGGACTAAGAATTCCTTTCATGCAGGCCAGGCGATGTCGCCGCATGGCACTGCCAATGGAGGATGAAATGCTGACACTGATTGGCAAGACGGGATTGCTCATAGTGGCGGCAGGCGCATTGCTGGCCATCACCCCGGCGCGGGCCGAGGATGCTTCGGCGACCGCCGCCTACAAGGACATCCAAGCCACGCTCGGCTCGGTGCCTGACATGTTCAAGACGCTGCCGGACGTCGCGGTGGCCGGCGCATGGGCCGAAATCAAGGGCGTGCAGCTCAATCCGAATACCGCCCTCGACGGCAAGACCAAAGAGCCGATGGGACTTGCGGTGGCCTCGCAGATCCCCTGCCAGTACTGCATCTATTTCCACACGCTGGCGGCCAAGGCCAACGGCGCGAGCGACGAGGAAATCAAGGAGGCGATCGCGATGGCGGCGATCGTGCGCCACTGGTCGACGATGCTCAACGGCAGCCAGGTCGATCTAGCCACCTTCAAGAAGCAGACCGACGATCTGTTCACCGCCGTCAAGGCGAAGTCGCAGTGAAGACCCACCGCCCGACGTTCATGCCGGGCGGCGCCCATTCATAGAACGCCCCTTCAGACGGGCATGGAGATAGAAATGTTGACCAAGACGCAACCAGTAGACGGCGCTGCGATCAAGCGGGCGATCGAGAGCCGTGACGGCCGGATGCTGTCGAGTTTCTACAATGACGATGCGCTGGTGCGGGTGATCGATCGCAACAACCCGCCGAGCAAACCGCGCGAGATCCGCGGCCGGGCGGCGATCAGCACCTTCTGGGACGATATTTGCAGCCGAGCGATGACCCACAAGGTCGACGCAACCATCGCCGAGGGCGACAACCTCGCCTTCACCCAGGCCTGCGCCTATCCGGACGGCACCAAGGTGTTCTGCGCCGCGATGCTCGAGTTGAAGAACGGCCGCATCGCCCGACAGACGGTCGTGCAAGCCTGGGACGAGTAGTTCAACCGCAGGCCCGACCCAAAAGTACCTGTTCACGCAATTCCCGGCCGAAAACCGCAAGCACTTTTTGGCATTGCTCAAATGGAGAACGACGATGTTCAGCGCCAGATGGCAGATTGATGCAAAGTTCGGGCACAAGCAGACCGCGCTCGAGCTGTTGAAAAAATGGGAGCGCGAGATCGGTTCGCAGGTCGGCCTCGCCGACCTGAAGTTCCAGATCATGACCGGCTCGATCGGCGCGCGGGAGGCGACGATCGAGTCCCATCATCAAGTCGAAAGCCTGGCCCAGTTGGAGGAATTCTTCGCCAAGATCGCCAAGATCGAAGCGCACGCCAAATGGGGCAAGGAGTTGGAGCCCTATGTGGTGTCGGGCACCAGTCTCTGGCAGATCTTCCGGATCGTCGAATAGTTCGACTTTCGAACAGTCGCGGCCGGGCGCTGGGAGGTGACGGCGAGCACGATGGGGCGGCGACCGCGGCCGTCGTCCCATCATCGCGTCTATCAAGGGCACGGTACCCGCACGGTCAGTCGGCGTGGCAGCTTCCGGCCGGTCCGGCATGGCTCTCCCGAGCCATGCACCGCTGGTCCTTTCGGGCGAAGCCGCGGAGACCGGATCGGTGCAATGTTCCGTGCCTGCACCATCCAACGCACCCGCCCGACGAGGTGGGATGAACAAAGCAACAAATGCGTCGCCTCGACGCCGCTTGGCGCTGGCGCAATGAAGGGAGCAAACCGATGACCGATGAAACCCATGCCAAACTGCGCGAAGGCCTGCGCGGAGAGCTGATCCTGCGTGGCGATGCCGGCTATGAAGAGGCACGCAAGGTGTACAACGGCATGATCGAAAAGCACCCGCTGCTGATTGCACGCTGCGCCGATGTCGCCGACGTGATCACCGCTGTGAGATATGCGCGCGACAACGACCTGCTGATCGCGGTGCGCAGCGGAGGGCACAACGGCGCCGGGCTGGGAATTTGCGACGACGGCCTCGTCATCGACCTGTCGATGATGAAGGGGGTCCATGTCGACCCGAGAACGCGCACCGTGAGGGTCGCGCCCGGCTGCACGTCGGGTGACGTGGACCACGCAACCTATCCTTTCGCGCTCGCCGTTCCATCCGGCATCGTCTCGACCACGGGCGTCGCCGGCCTTACCCTCGGCGGAGGGACGGGCTATCTCACGCGCAGATACGGTCTCACCATCGATAACCTGGTGGAGGCCGACCTGGTGCTGGCCGATGGCAGCATGGTGAGAGCCAGCAAAGCTGAGAATCCCGACCTGTTCTGGGCGCTCCGGGGCGGCGGCGGCAATTTCGGCATTGTGACCAGCTTCCTCTTCCAGGCCCATCCGGTGAGCATGATCTTCGGCGGCCCGGTGTTCTGGGAGGCCAAGGACGCTCCGGCCGTCATGCGTGTCTATCGCGACTACCTGCCCGAGGCGCCGGAAGATCTCGGCGCCTTTGTCGGCCTGAAGTCCGTCCCGTCGACCGATCCCTTCCCGCGCGAATATTGGGGCAAGCGCGCCTGCGCCATCATCTCCTGCTACAACGGCACGGAGGAGGAGGGCCGCAAGGCCATGGCCCCGCTGCTCGACAATCTGCCGCCGCCGATCTTCAACTGGATGGGCGTGATGCCGTTTCCGGCCTTGCAGGCAATGTTCGATCCGCTGCTTCCGAAAGGTCTGCAATGGTATTGGAAGGGCGATTTCGTCAAGTCGCTTCCGGACGAAGCCATCGCAACCCATATCGCGCAGGCCGCCGTGGCACCGAGCGAATTGTCCCTCATGCATCTTTACCCGATCGACGGCGCCGTTCGCCGTGTCGGCACGAACGAGACCGCCTGGAACGCGCGCGATGCAACCTGGTCGATGGTCATCGCCGGCATCGATCCAGACCCGGGCAAGGCCGCCGACCTCACCAAGTGGGCCAAGAACTACTGGGCGAGCATCCATCCCCACAACGGCGAAGGCGGCTACGTGAATTTCATGATGGACGACGAAGGGGAAGCACGCCTGCGGGCAAGCTATGGCGCAAACTACGAGCGGCTGAGCCAGGTGAAGCGGACCTATGACCCCTCCAACGTCTTTAGGGTCAACCAGAACATCAAGCCGGCTGGATCGACCGTGGAGGGCAGGACGGCCGCCTAGTTCTTACGCTGATCCCCGCCGACACAGGGATCGTCGCGCCGAGGTCGGATTGCCACCGAATTGCTCTTCGCAATTCGGTGCAGTCCAGGTGAAGGATGAGCGAAGCGCCAGGCTGAAACATCCCCCACCAGCCCTGCCGCTTCGCTACAAGCCAGCTTCTCCCACCGGGAGAAGCTGGCGCGGCGTCACTTACATCAGCCCAAGCTGCTTGTAGAAGCCGAGCGCATCGTAATAGTCGCTCTGGGTCGCGATCTTGCCATCCTTGATGGAAAACATCGAAGCGCCGGTGATGGAGAATTTCTTGCCGGTCGCCGCGGTGCCGTCGCCCCAGGCGCCGGTGTTGGTGCCGGAGAACTCCCATTCGAAGGAGACACGGTCGCCGTCGACGAGCGGCTTGCCCTTCATCGTCCAGACCGCGTCTGGGACAGCCTTCAGGAAATTGTCGATGACGCCGGTCTTGGCCGCCTCCTTGCCGGTGACCGGCTTGCCTACGGAAGCGTCGTAGTAAGTGACGTTATCGGCGAAGTAGCCGGCCGCCTTGGCCGAGTCATGCGCATTCCAGGCCGCGACATAGGCCTCGACCACCGATTGCGCGGTGTCTCCGGCGAAAGATGGCGTTACGGCGAAAAGCGTGGCGACGATGGCTGCAGATGTTAGAAACTGGCGGCGTTGCATTGTCTTCCTCCTTCGGTTGAACGCTTGCCTTCCGGCCCTACCCGTGCGCCACCATGACATGGCGAACGGCGGTGTAATCCTCCAATGCGTAGAGCGACATGTCCTTGCCGTAGCCGGATTGCTTCAGCCCGCCATGCGGCATCTCGTTGGTCAGCATGAAGTGGGTGTTGATCCAGGTGCAGCCATATTGCAGGCGTGCGGCCGTCGCCATGGCGCGCGAGACATCCTTGGTCCACACCGAGGAAGCCAGGCCGTAGTCGCTGTCGTTTGCCCAATTCACGGCCTCGTCGACCTCCGAGAAACGGGTGATCGAGACGACCGGGCCGAAGACTTCGCGGCGCACGATCTCGTCCTCCTGCAGCGCGCCGGCAACCACCGTCGGCTGGTAGAAGAAGCCGGAGCCCTCGCCGGGCTTGCCGCCGGTGGTGATCTCGATGTGCTGCAATTCCGAAGCGCGCTCGACGAAGCTCGACACACGGTCGCGCTGGCGGCGCGAGATCAGCGGGCCGATTTCGTTCTCGGTGTCGTCCGGCTGGTTGTATTTGATGGTCGAGACCGCCGAGGAGAGGTCGGCGACGAGCTTATCGTAGATCTTCTTGCCGGCGTAGATGCGGCAGGCGGCGGTGCAGTCCTGACCGGCATTGTAATAGCCGAAGGCGCGAAGGCCATTGACCACGGCGCCGAGGTCGGCGTCGTCGAAGACGATGACCGGGGCCTTGCCGCCGAGCTCGAGATGCGTGCGCTTGACCGACTTGGCTGCGGCCTGCAGCACCTTCTTGCCGGTGGCGACGTCGCCGGTGATCGAGATCATGTTGACCTTGGAATTGTTGATCAACGTGTTGCCGACGCTGTCGCCGCGGCCGAGCACGACATTGACGACGCCTTCGGGCAGCACCTCGGCGAGAATCTTCGCCAGCTTCAGCGCCGTCAGCGGCGTCTGTTCCGACGGCTTGAAGACGACGGTGTTGCCGCCGCCGACCGCCGGCGCCAGCTTCCATGCCATCATCATCAGCGGATAATTCCATGGCGCGATCGAGGCAACGATGCCGATCGGATCGCGTCGCACCATCGAGGTGTGGCCCGGCAGGTATTCGCCGGCGACCTGACCGGGCATCGAACGAACCGCGCCGGCAAAGAAGCGGTAGCAGTCGACGATCGCCGGGATCTCGTCATTGAGCACGGCATTGATCGGCTTGCCGCAGTTCAGCGCCTCGAGCGCCGCGAACTCCCTGGCTTCTGCCTCGATCCGGTCGGCAATCTTCAAGAGATAGCCGGAGCGCTGCGCCGGGGTGGTGCGCGACCAGGTGACAAACGCCTTCTGCGCCGCCGCCACCGCCGCCTCGATCTGCGCCGGGCTTGCTTCCGGCAGGCTGAGGATGGTCGCCCCGGTTTTCGGATTGAGGATCGGTTCCTCGGTCTCGGTGCCCTTGTCGAATTTCGCGCCGATCAGCATCTGGGTGTCCATGGACGTCACTCCCTTACGAAGTTGGTTATTTGCCCGAACCGGCGATCTGGTCGCCGTCGCGGGTCAGGTAATAGGCAAAGAGGATCGGCAGCAGCGTCACCAGCACGACGACCATGGCCACGACATTGGTGACCGGGCGCTGGCGCGGGCGGATCAATTCCTCCAGCATCCAGATCGGAACCGTCTGCTGCTGGCCGGCGGTGAAGGTGGTGACGATGACCTCGTCGAAGGACAGCGCGAAGGCGAGCATGCCGCCGGCCAGCAACGCGGTGGCGATGTTGGGCAGCACGACATGGCGGAAGGTCTGAAAACCGTCGGCGCCGAGGTCCATCGAGGCCTCGATCATCGAGCCGGAGGTGCGGCGAAAGCGGGCGACGGCGTTGTTGTACACCACGACCACGCAGAAGGTGGCGTGGCCGAGCACGATCGTCCAGAACGAGAACGGAATGTCTGCCAGCGCAAAGGCCGAGCGCAGCGCGATGCCGGTGATGATGCCGGGCAGCGCGATCGGCAGGATGACCAGCAGCGAAATCGTCTCGCGGCCGAAGAAGCGCGTCTGCGAGACGGCGGCGGCGCAGAGCGTGCCGAGCACCAGCGCGATCGCCGTCGAGATCGTGGCGACGCGGACCGATAGCGACAGCGCATCCCATACGTCCGTCCGGTTCCAGGTGACGGCGAACCACTGCGTGGTCAACGCCGGCGGCGGCCAGACGAAGCTCTTCTCTTCCGTCGTGAAAGCGTAGACGAAGATCAAGAGGATCGGCAGATGCAGGAAGAGCAGGCCGCAGGCGGCGGCGATCTTCAGGCCTCGCGGAGCACATTGGCCACGGTCAGAGCGCATCGAAAGCCCCCATGCGCTTGGCGCCCCAGAGATAGAAGCCCATGATGACGATTGGCACGACGGTGAAGGCCGCGGCTAAAGGGATGTTGCCGGCGGTGCCCTGCTGCGAATAGACGGCCTGGCCGATGAACAGCCGCGAGGTGCCGATGATCTGCGGGATGATGTAATCGCCCAGCGTCAGCGAGAAGGTGAAGATCGAGCCGGCGACGATACCGGGCAGCGCCAGCGGGAACAGCACGTTGCGAAAGGTCTGCCCCGGCGAGGCGCCGAGATCGAACGAGGCCTCGACCAGGTTGCCGGGCACGCGCTCGAGCGCCGCCTGGACCGGGAGGATCATGAAAGGCAGCCAGACATAGACGAAGACGATGAAGGTGCCGGTGAAGGATACCGACAGCGAGTTGCCGCCGACGATCGGCAGCGACAGCCAGCCATCGAGCAGCCAGAGCAGATTGAGCTTGGCGAGCAGCCAGGTGAGGATGCCTTCCTTGGCGAGGATCAGCTTCCAGGCGTAGATCTTGACCAGATAGCTCGACCACAGCGGCAGCATGACGCCGAGGTAGAACAGGGCCTTCCAGCGGCCGCGGGCATAGCGCGCCGCGTAATAGGCGATTGGGAAAGCGACGATGGCGGAGGCAAGCGTGACCAGCGCGGCCATCGTGACGGTGCGCAGGATGATGTCGAGATTGGCGGCCTGGAACAGGTCGCCATAGGTCTTCAGCGTGAACTCGCGGTTGATGAGGCCGGAAAACTCGTCGATGGAGAAGAAGCTCTGCGCCAACAGGGCGAACAGCGAGCCGATATAGACGATGCCCAGCCACAGCACCGGCGGCAGCAGCATCAGGAGAAGCAAAAGCTTCGGCCGGCGCCAGAACAGATCGGACAGCGCGCCACGCATGCCGCCGCTGCCGGGCAGGATGGCGGGGGCTGGGTTGGAGTTGAGCGCGGCGATGGTCATGGGGCCACCGCGCGTTGAAGGGGATTGCCTGAAAGGCCGCAATCCTTCGCGCCGTAGGGCGCCATACTTGTCCAAATTCCGCGCGCGACCATCATGCCGGCTCGTCCATCAGATGCAGGCTCTCGCGATTGAAGGTCAGCGTCACCGCCTCGCCTTCCGCCGGCAGTGCCGTTCCGGCCGGCACCATCGCATGCAGCCTGAGCCCGTCGGCGTCGAGCGCCAGCCTCGTGGTGGCGCCCAGATAATTCGTGCCGACCAGGCGAGCGGTTACGCCGTCGCCGCTCGTCGCATTGGAGACGCGGATCGATTCAGGGCGCAGACTGCCCCAGCGATGCTGGCCGGAATAACGCTGGACGAAATCCGGCGGCAGCACGTTCGATGAGCCGACGAAATCGGCGACGAAGCGCGTCCTCGGCCGCTGGTAGATGTCTTCCGGCGTGCCGACCTGCATGATCCTGCCGTCGTTGAAGACGGCGACGCGGTCGGCCATGGAAAGCGCCTCGCCCTGGTCGTGGGTGACGAAGACGAAGGTGATGCCGAGCACCTTCTGCAGCGACTTCAATTCCTCCTGCATGTTCTCGCGCAGCTTGAGGTCGAGCGCGCCGAGCGGCTCGTCGAGCAAGAGCACCTTGGGCTGGTTGACCAGCGCGCGGGCAAGCGCGACGCGCTGGCGCTGGCCGCCGGACAGCTGGCCTGGGCGGCGGGCGCCATAGCCCGGAAGTCTGACGAGGGATAGTGCCTCGTCGGCCGCCTTCAACCGCTCGGCCTTGCCAACGCCCTTGACCATCAGGCCATAGGCGACGTTGTCGAGCACGTTCAGATGCGGGAACAGTGCATAGTCCTGGAAGACGGTGTTGACGTTGCGGCGATAGGGCGGAACGCCCTCGGCGCGCTCGCCAAAGATCGAGATGGACCCCGCAGTCGGCTGCTCGAAGCCGGCGATCAGCCTAAGACACGTCGTCTTACCGGAGCCGGACGGCCCCAGCATGGCGAAGAACTCGCCCGGCACGATGTCGAGATCGACCGCGTCGACGGCGCGCACGCTGCCGAAATGGCGCGAGACTTGTCGGAAGGAAACGGCTGACGTCATGGGGCCCATCAATTGTTTGCCGGGTCAAACGGGGACGAGTTCGCCTGCCTCCCCGTTGTGGGGAGGTCGCGGCGAAACCGCGGGTGGGGATCGCCCACCCCGACGCTTAAGCGTCGATCCTCCCCACAAGGGGAGGGTAATGGCGTTACCGCCCGCCGATGACGCCGATGTAGTCCGACACCCAGCGGTAATAGGGCACGCACTGGTCGTTCTGGCTGGCGCATTTCGACACCGGCGTCTTCCAGAACTTGATCTTTTCGAAATTGTCGTAGCCGTTGGTCTTGCAGCCTTCCTCGCCGAGCAATTCGTTGCCCTTGCAGGCGGCGGGCACGACGGGCAGCGAGCCAAACCAGGCCGAGACGTCGCCTTGGACCTTCGGCGACAAGGAATGCTCGAGCCACTTATAGGCGCAGTTCGGATGAGCGGCGTCGGCTTCCATCATGGTGGTGTCGGCCCAGCCGGTGACGCCCTCTTCCGGCACGGTCGAGGCGACCGGCTTCTTGGCAGCGACCAGGGTGTTGACCTGATAAGGCCATGAGCCGGAAGCGACCACGCCCTCGTTTTGGAAGTCGTCGACCTGGATGGCGGCATCATGCCAGTAGCGGCCGACCAGCGTGCGCTGCGTGCGCAAGAGGTCGAGCGCTGCCTTGTACTGGTCCTCGTTGAGCTCGTAAGGGTCCTTGATGCCGAGTTCCGGCTTGTGGAACATCAGGTAGTTGGCGGCGTCGGCGATATGGATCGGGCCGTCATAGGCCTGGACGCGGCCCTTGTTCGACTTGCCGTCGGGCAGCTTCATCTCCTCGAAAACGACGTTCCAGCTCTTGGGCGCTTCCTTGAAGACGTCGGTGTTGTACATCAGGATGTTCGGGCCCCACTGATAGGGTACGCCGTAATGCACCTTGTCGACGGTGAACCACGGCGCGTCCTTCAGGCGGTCGTCGACAGTCTTCCAGCTTGGGATCAGATCGGTGTTGATCGGCTGCACGCGCTTGCCGGCGACGAGGCGCAGCGAGGCATCGCCCGAAGCGGTGACCAGATCGAAGCCACCCTCGTTCATCAGCGAGACCATTTCGTCCGACGTGTTGGCGGTCTTGACGTTGACCTTGCAGCCGCTCTCCTTCTCGAAGGCGGTGACCCAGTCATAGCCCTTGTCGGTTTCGCCGCGCTCGATGTAGCCCGGCCAGGCGACGATGTTGACCTCGCCCTCGCCCTTGCCAAGCTCCTTGACCTGGGCCATCGCCTGACCGGAGAAGGTCAGCGCAACCGTCAACGCCGTGCATGACTTCAGAAATGAATTCATCGTCGATCTCCCATTTGAGGGGCCACGCTCTCGGGGCGCGGCTTAGGTCCCTGGTCGAAACCTGCTGTGAAAAAACCGGTTTCGCAAATTCATTTATCAGAAAGCCGATATCGGTTTTTCCGATAGATATTCAAAGCCGCTGGCGGACCATGCGCTGCGACTGCGCGAGGCCGATAAAATCACGCGCCGACTGCGGCAGGCTGGAGCCACGGCGCCAGACCATGCCGACTTGAACCACCGGCAGCGAGCCGGAGATGTCGCGCGATTCGATGCGGTCGCCTTCCAACGACCAGGGCCGGTAGACGAGGTCGGGCAGCAGCGCGACACCGGCGCCCGTGGCGACGAGGCTGCGCACGGCTTCGACCGAGCGGGTGCGGAAGGCGACATGCGGCCTGGCGCCGATCGCCGACAGCAGCTTGCCGGTGTTCTCCTCGATCTCGTCGACGGTGAGCATGATCAACGGCTCGGAAGCGATGTCGCCGATGCCGATGATGTCCGCGCTGGCGAGCCTATGGCTGAGAGGAACCCATAGCCGGTAGGCCGAGACTTCGAGGATTTCCGATTGCAGCGCCGTGCGGTCGCGCAGGTTCGACGTCACCATGACGGCGATATCGAGCTTACCGCCGACCAGAAGGTGCTCGAGATAGTCGCCATTGTCCTCGATGGCGGAAACCTCGACGCCAGGATAGGCGCGGCGGTAGCGGGCGAGCAGGTCGGACAGGACATAGCCGGCGACCAGCGAGGTGACACCGAGTTGCAGGCGGCCGCCGGCAACGGCCTGCTCGCTGGAGAAGGAACGCCGCGCATCGGAGACATCGGCCAGGATCTTGGTCGCATGGCGCAGGAACTGGTGACCCTTGTGCGTGATGTTGAGGCCGCGTGGGTGGCGCTCGAACAGCTCGACGCCGAGATCGCTCTCCAGTTCCTTGATCGCCTCGGTGACCGAGGACTGCGAAATGGAAAGGTTCTGCGCGGCGCCGGAGACGGTGCCCTGCTCGGCGACGGCGACGAAGAACTGCAACTGGCGGATGGTGAAAGCCATGGCCGGACTAAACACCGGCGCGTGCGGGAAAGAAAGCCGGCAGCGTCTAGCCTGTTGCCGGTCCGGTGCGATGCCAGCGGGAGCGCAGCGCGATGAGGAAAGCGACTTCCAGCGCGAGCACGATGGCCATGATGCGAAAAGCCACCGCTGGCAGGTTGTGGAGGTCTTCGCGCATTGCATAGCCGGCGAGAAGGAAGCCGGCGTTCCACAGCATTGGGCCAAGCAGGGTGGTGAGCGCGAAGGGCAAAGCTGGCAGGCGCAACGCGCCGGCGGCGATCGGCAGATAATTCCGCACCGTCGGCACGAACTGCGCCAGCAGGGACGCCCGCATGTGGTTGCGGCGGTAGGCGCAGGAGAAACACAGATAGGTTTCGTGGCGCAGGAAAATATACCGGCCGAAACGCCCGACCAGCGCATCGGCGCGGGCCGGTCCCAGCCAGCCGCCGAGAGCGTACCAGAACAGGCAGCCTGCCGTCGAAGCAAGCGCCGTCACCGCCAGCAGGGCGCCGAGCGCCGCAGGATCAGGCGCCCGGGTCATGCCGAGAAAGAGCAGCAGCACATGCGACGGCGGCACCGGCAGGATCTCTTCGGTGAAGGCCAGACATGCAGCGCCAAACAGGCCGAGCCCCGGCACCGCGGACAACAGGTCGGTCATGCGAAGCGCCAGTCATAGGTGCTGAGGCTCCTGATCCTGGAAACGCGATAGACCGTCGCCGGCGGAAAATTACGGAAAGTGCCGCCGATGCGGACCGCTTCGAGGTCGAGCCTGTCGAGGACAGTCTGCTCGAACGGGCACCGACGGCCATAGGTGAACTGGTAAAGCGCCGCCCCCGGCCGAAGGCTGGCAAAGACACCTTCCAGGATCGCAGACGATTTGCGCGGCGATATCAGGCGAAACGGCAACCCGCTGACGGCCGCGCCGACGACCGGGCCATCGAACACCGGCAGATGGCACAGGCCGGCCGCATCCATCTCGACGATGCGCGCCGCCGGAAAGCGGCGGGTAAGCAGCGCGGCGAAATCCGGGTCGGACTCGATCAGCGTCAGGTCGCTTTCGCGGACGCCGCGCTCCAGCAAGGCGCGCGTGAACGGACCGGTGCCCGGTCCGAGCTCCAGCACCGGACCGGTATCGGGACCGATCTCGCGCGTCATCAGCGCCGCCAGGCTCTGACTGGAGGGCGTGACCGAGCCCATCCGGAACGGCGCCAGCGTCCACGCCTTGAGAAAGGACAAAGCATCATTTGCAGGCATGTTGACCTCATTGCTGGCGCGGGCGATTCGGGCTGCCCGGCATTCGACGAGGCGCGGTTTGCGGGTGGCGGATTGCATGGACATTGCGGATGGCGAGGCTTGGCGAAAGAAATGGCTTGCGACCACCAGCAAGAACTGGCGCCATGTTTGCGCAATCTTGGCGCGATAGCCGGCCGGCAAAAGGATTGGAAAAGGCTTCAATGCGTATTCTGCTGGTCGAGGATGAGCCGGAAATGGTTTCGGCGCTGCGGGCGGCGCTGAAGCGGCACGACATGGTGGTCGACCATGCAGCCTCACTGCTGGAAGCAGAGGGATTTGTCGCCGTCGACAGTTATGACGCGATCCTGCTCGACCGGCAGTTGCCTGACGGCGACGGGCTGACGCTGGTGCCCAAGCTTCGCGCCGCAAGGAACACGACGCCGGTGCTGGTGCTGACGGCCAGAGGCGACACCGCCGACAAGGTCGACGGGCTCGACACGGGCGCCGACGACTATCTGGCCAAGCCGTTTGCCTTCGAGGAGTTGCTGGCGCGGCTGAGGGCATTGCTGAGGCGCCCGGCGGCGATCGAGACGCAGACGATCCGTGCCGGCCATCTTTCGCTCGATGTCGGCCATCGCGAGGCTTCGATCCGCGGCGAGCCGCTCGCCTTACCGCGCCGTGAGTTGCTGGTGCTGGAGGCGCTGATGCGGCGAACCGGGCGCATGGTGCAGCGCGAGACCTTGATGGAGGCCGTCTTCGGACTCGACGACGAGATCCGGTCCAACGCGCTCGACACCCATGTCTCGCGGCTGCGCCGCAAGCTCGCCGAGGCCGATGGCGGGGTCGTCGTCAACGGCATACGCGGTGTCGGCTACCTGCTGCGCGAGACCACATGAGCCTGCGCCGGCCGCGTTCGCTGAAATGGAGCCTGGTGCTGCGCATCGCCATCCTGCAATGCGTGATGCTGACGCTCATCATCGCCTGCATCATCGGCACCATGCTGGCCACCGGCATCATTCCGCACGACTACGAGGACGGCACGATGGACGTGCTGGCGGATGCGGTGGCGCGCGACGCGAACGGCGCCCTCACGCTCGACGAAACCTCCGATCTGGCCAGGTTGCGGGCGAGCGTTCCCGATCTCTGGTTCATCATCCGCGACAAGCAAGGGCATCGGCTTGCAGAAGGGACGGTGCCGGCCGCCTACCAGCCGTTTGTCGGGCTGCTGGACAACATCAGCGATGCCCGCATCGACCTTGCGATCGGCGAAGCCGCGCCGCCCGGCGGAAAGATCCGTTGGACCGATACGGCGGCCGGCAATGTCCAGATCATGAGCGGCACGAAGGGGAAACTCGCCTTGCTTCGGGTGCTTGGACAGGCACCGAATCTGTTCCTGTGGGGGATATTGCCGCTGGCCGGACTGATGGCGTTGGCGACGCTGTTCGCGACGCCGTGGGTGGTGCGCGGCGCGCTTTCCGGCCTTGGGCGGGCGGCCACGGCGGCGGGACAGATCGAAATCGACAAGCGCGGCGTACAGCTGCCGCTGGACGGTGTGCCGAAGGAAGTCACCCCGCTGGTCGACGCGGTCAACGCGGCATTGTCGCGGCTCGATGCCGGTTACGCGCGGCACAAGCGCTTTTTGACCGATGCCGCGCATGAGCTCAGAACCCCGGTCGCCATCCTCAACACGCGACTCGCCGCGCTGCCGGCGACGCCGGAGCGCGCCAGGCTGCTGCAGGACGCCGCGCGGCTGTCGACGCTAGCCGACCAGTTGCTCGACCTGCAGCGGCTCGATCGTCAGGCCGAGCATTTCGGGCCGGTCGACCTCGTCGCCATTGCTCGCAACGTCGTGGTCGACCTGGCGCCGATGGCCTTCGCCGCCGGCTACGAGATGTCGTTCGAACCGGCAAGCGAAAAGCTCATCGTGCGCGGCGACCGCACGGCGATCGAGCGCGCCGTGACCAACCTCGTCCAGAATTCAATCGACCATGGCGGCAATGCCGGGCGGATCGCCATCAGCGTGCTTGCGCCCGCGGTGATCGAAGTGCTGGACGAAGGCGACGGCGTGCCGACGTCCGAACGCGAGCGCATCTTCGAGCCCTTCTACCGCTTGCATCCGCAGGATCACGGCGCCGGCCTCGGCCTCAACCTGGTCCGCGACCTGATGCAGCTGCATGGCGGCAAGGTCGAGGTGCTTGACGGCAAGGCGGGCGGCGCCTGTTTCCGGATGATCTTTCCGGCCTGATTCCCGATCCGATCCGTGCGGCAGTTCACAGGGGTTTGACACTGCGCAATTCGTAACTAACTAAGTTACATGAAACGCAACAGCCGGCTGTCCTCGACCCTGCATATCCTCGTCCATATGGCCGACGCTCCCGACCGGGCGCTGACCTCGGAGCAGCTTGCCGGCTTCATCCACACCAATCCGGTGGTGGTGCGCCGCACGATCGCCGGGCTGCGCGAAGCGGGCATCGTCACCTCGTCGCGCGGCCATGGCGGCGGCTGGCAGCTTGGCCGCGCACCGGACGAGATCTCGCTGGCCGAGATCAGCGCCGCGCTCGGCGAGACGCTTTTGCCGTTCAGCACCGAGCCGGAAAGTCCCGGATGCCTGGTCGAGCAGGCGGTGATCGCGGTGCTCGACGACTTTCGCCTGGAGGCGGAAAGGCTGCTCGCCGAGAGGCTCAGCCATATCACGCTGGCCGACCTGACGGCCGATTTCCGCCGCCGCTATGACCTGATCGGAGTATCCAGCCATGCAGTATGATGTGATCGTCTTCGGCGGCAGCTTCGCCGGCCTGTCCGCCGCCATGTACGCGGCGCGAGGGCGGCGCAAGGTGCTGGTGATCGATGCCGGACAGCCGAGGAATCGCTTTGCCGAACATTCGCGCGGGTTCTTCGGCCAGGACGGGCGTTCGCCGTCGGACATTCTCGACGAGGCCAGGCGACAGTTGCTCGCCTACCCCGCCGTCAAGGTGATCGATGGCCGGGCCGATCGGGCCGCCGTCGCCGGCAACGGTTTCGAGGTCCGGATGGACAATGGCGAAGGTTTCGGCACGACACGGCTGGTGCTCGCCACCGGCGTCCGCGACATCCTGCCGGACGTTCCCGGGCTGGCCGAGCAGTGGGGCAAGACGGTGCTGCACTGCCCCTATTGCCATGGTTACGAGGTGGCCGACGGGCCGCTCGGCGTGCTGGCGACCGGACCGATGTCGCTGCACCAGGCCGAGCTGATCTCCGACTGGGGCGACGTCACGCTGTTCGCCAACGGCCTGCTCTCACCCGACGCTGATCAGGCACGGGCGTTGGAGAAGCGCAACATCCGGTTCGAGCCGGCCAAAGTGACCGAAGTGCACGACAACGGCTCAGGCGGCCTGGCGGTCAGGCTCGACGGCGATCGCGGCGCAAGCGTGCGGGCGCTGTTCACCGCGCCGCGCAATGTGATGGCAAGCCCGCTCGCCGAACGGCTTGGCTGCACCTTCAACGAAGGCCCGCTTGGCCGGGCGATCGTGGTGGACGACAAACAGGAGACGTCCGTGCCGGGCGTGTACGCCGCTGGCGACGCTGCCCGCCTCATGCACAACATCGCCTTCGCGGTATCGGGCGGCGCCATGGCCGGCGTGGCGGCGCACCAGTCGCTGGTGTTCGGCTAACGGTTTCCTGGAATTGTTCTAAAGCGCGTCGCGCCGAAACGGATTTGGGCGACGCGTAAGTCTTTGTTTTAATGCATGTCGTTGTCCCAGAACCGATGCGCCCTTCCGGGCGACATGCGTCAGGCCGCCGCGATGCTGAGCCGCGCGCCGGCCTGGCTCAGCGCGGCGGCGATGTCCCGGGGCGGCGGCTGGTCGGTGGCGAGCTCGGAAAAGCCGTCGAAGCCGCAGACCCGGACCAGTCCCTGGCGGCCGAACTTGGTATGGTCGGTGATGACCAGCGAGCGCTGGCCGCGCGACAGCACCATGCGGGCGAATTCCGCCTCGTCCAGATCATAGTCGGTCAGGCCGGCGGCGGCGTCGACCGCGCCGATCGAGATCACCGCATGATCGACCGAAAAGCGGCTGACGAACTCGATCGCCGAGATGCCGAACGCAGCGCCTGAATCGCTGCGCAGCTCGCCGCCCGCCATATAGACCTTGTTGCCGTTCACCGTCGCCAGCGTGCGGGCAATGTCGGAGGAGTTGGTGACCACCGTCAGCCGGCGGTGCCCCAACAATTCCCGGGCCAGGAAGGACGTGGTCGTGCCGGTGTCGAGCATGATCGCCTCGCCGTCGCGAATGGTGGCCGCGACCATTCTGGCGATCAGGCGCTTGGCTTCGGCATTCTCGCGCATGCGCCGCTCGAACGGCGCCTCGCCCACCATCGAGGCAAGGCCTACGGCGCCATGCATCTTCAGCACCGAGCCGTCATCGGTGAGCGGCTTGACGTCGCGCCGCACCGTTTCCAGCGACACGCCGAGCCGTTCGGCAAGGCTGGCAATGGTGATCGTGCCCTCCTCGTTGAGGAGCCGCAGGATTTCGCCATGCCGTTTCGAATGGATCATAGGGATGTCCGGGATTTTGACCGAATTTAAGGCTTTGGCAACGCTTTGAAAGGAGTTGCTTATACTTTCGGGCAAAACACCCAAAAAAGGTCACAGCTTTTGATTGACAGTTCTGCCACACCGGCGTGAAACTGGATGGAGTGACAGGTTCGGAACTGCCACGGGAGGGTGATGGCAGAGCTGCAACCTAGTGACAAGATCGTCTGGAATCGGCCAGACGCGAGCTTTTTTCAAATCCGCGGGGGCGGATGCCGGGATGCTATGCCTGGCCAAGGGGCTCGTCGGTGCGGTGCGGGATACCGATCCTGGCGTCTCGCACCGACGAGGCTTTTTTGTTTTTTCCCATCATTGTCTTCCTGGGAGCCGGCTGAGGCCGGGGCGAAGCCGTGAGCGCCGACGACCGCATCCGCGCCTTGCCGTGCTGGAGCGGCAGCATCGAGATCGAGCCGCTGCCGGGCGGCCTCAGCAACGCCAATTATGTCGTCACGGATGCCGCCGGGCGGCATGTCGTGCGCTTAGGCCAGGACTTCCCTTTCCATCACGTCTTTCGCGAGCGTGAGGTAATGACGGCTCGCGCGGCGCACGCAGCCGGCTTCGCGCCGGCCGTGCATTATTCCGAGCCCGGCATTCTGGTGACGGAATTTCTTGGCGCCAGGACCTATGTCGCGGAGGACGTGCTCGCCAATCTCGGCCGCGTGGCGGCACTGCTGCGATCCTTTCATCGCGAGATGCCGAACCACGTCTCCGGCGCCGGCTTCATGTTCTGGGTGTTCCACGTCATTCGCGACTATGCGCGCACGCTGGACGAAGGCGGCAGCCGCAAGAAGGCGGAACTGCCGCGCTACCTGTCCTTGGCCGACGAGCTCGAACGGGCACAGAAACTGTTGCCGATCGTCTTCGGCCACAACGACCTTTTGCCGGCCAATATTCTCGACGATGGCAAGCGGCTGTGGCTGATCGACTTCGAATATGCCGGCTTCAACACGGCTATGTTCGACCTCGCCGGCGCCGCCTCCAATGCCGGCCTGAACGACGACGAATCTTTCGCCTTCCTGACCGCCTATTTCATGAAGGAGCCCGACAGCGGGATCCGCCGCTCGCACGCCGCCATGCAATGCGCCTCGCTGCTGCGCGAAGCCATGTGGAGCATGGTCTCCGAGCTTTACCTCGACGCGCCCGGCATCGACTACGTCGCCTATACCGAGGAGAACCTCGTGCGGCTCGACGCGGCGCTGGACAACTACCGGACGAAGTACGGGACAAAGTCATGACCCTGCCCAGCCACGCCGGGATCGTCGTCATCGGCGGCGGCATCATCGGCTGCTCCACGGCCTATCACCTGGCGCGCGACCACCGGGCGGATGTGGTGTTGCTCGAGCAGGGCAAGCTGACCTCGGGCTCGACCTGGCACGCGGCCGGCCTGGTCGGGCAATTGCGCTCCTCGGCCTCGATCACGCGCGTGCTCAAATATTCGGTCGAGCTCTACAAAGGGCTCGAAGCCGAGACCGGACTGGCTACCGGCTGGAAGATGACAGGCTGTCTCAGGCTCGCCACCAACGCCGACCGCTGGACCGAATTCAAGCGCCTGGCGACCACGGCAAAGAGCTTCGGAATGGAGATGCAGCTTCTGTCGCCGGCGGAGGTGAAGCGCATGTGGCCGCTGATGGAGACCGGCGATCTGGTCGGCGCCTCCTGGCTGCCGACCGACGGGCAGGCAAGCCCCTCCGACATTGCGCAGTCGCTGGCCAAGGGCGCGCGCATGCACGGCGCAAAATTATTCGAGGGGGTACGCGTCACCGGCTTCGAGATGAAGGACGGCCGCATCACGGCGGTGAAGACCGGGAAGGGCGACATCGCCTGCGACAAGGTGGTGAACTGCGCCGGACAATGGGCCAGGCAGGTCGGCGCGATGGCCGGCATCAACGTGCCGCTGCAGCCGGTCAAGCACCAGTACATCATCACCGAGAAGATCGACGGGCTCGCCACCGATGCGCCGACGATCCGCGACCCCGACCGCCGCACCTATTTCAAGGAAGAGGTCAGCGGACTGGTGATGGGCGGCTATGAGCCGAACCCGCAGGCCTGGGCAACCGAACTTCCGGGCGGCGATGTTCCGAACGACTGGGAATTTCGCCTGTTCGACGACGACTACGATCATTTCGAACAGCATATGACCCAGGCGATCGCGCGAGTTCCCGCCTTGGAAACCGTCGGCGTCAAGCAGATGATCAACGGCCCGGAAAGCTTCACGCCGGACGGCAACTTCATCCTCGGCGTGGCGCCGGAGTGTTCGAACATGTTCGTCGGCGCCGGCTTCAACGCCTTCGGCATCGCGTCCGGCGGCGGCGCCGGCTGGGTGCTGGCGCAATGGGTGGTCGACGGCGAGGCGCCGCTCGACCTTTGGGTGGTCGACATCAGACGCTTCGCCGGCTTGCACCGCGACCGCGACTGGGTCCGCGACCGCACGCTGGAAGCCTACGGCAAGCATTACACGGTGGGCTTCCCGCATGAGGAATATCTGACTGGCCGGCCGCGCATCGTCTCGCCGCTCTACGAGCGGCTGAAGGCACACCGAGCCGTATTCGGCTCCAAGCTCGGCTGGGAGCGGCCGAACTGGTTCGCGCCCGATGGCGTGGACGCCGAGGACGTCTATTCGATGGGCCGGCAAAACTGGTTCGGCCCGGTCGGCGAAGAGCACCGGCATGTGCGCGAGAAGGTCGGCATCTTCGACCAGTCCTCCTTCGCCAAATATGAGATGACCGGCGCCGATGCGCTGAAGGCGCTCGACTGGATTTGCGCCAACGACATCAACAAGCCGGTCGGGCGGCTGACCTACACGCAGCTTCTCAACACGCGCGGCGGCATCGAGGCGGACCTCACCGTGTCGCGGCTCGGCGAGGATCGATTCTACATCGTCACCGGCACGGGTTTCCGCACGCACGATCTGTCCTGGATCGGCGACCATATCGACTCGGGCCTCGACGCGAGGCTAAGGGATGTCACCGAGGATTTCGGCACGCTGTCGCTGATGGGGCCACGCGCCCGCGACGTGCTGTCGGCGGTGACGGACGCCGATGTAACAAATGCCGCCTTCCCTTTCGGCCATGCGCGCGAGATCGGTATTGCTGGCCATGTCGTGAAGGCGCTGCGCGTCACCTATGTCGGCGAGCTCGGCTGGGAGCTGCATGTGCCGATCGCCGCCACCGGCGATGTCTTCGACGCGCTGATGGCGGCGGGCAAGGCACATGGCATCCGGCCGGTCGGCTACCGGGCGCTGGAATCGCTGAGGCTGGAGAAGGGCTATCGCGCCTGGGGCTCGGACATCACGCCGAACGACACGCCGCTGGAAGCGGGGCTCGGCTGGGCAGTGAAGCTCAGGAAGAATACCGACTTCATCGGGCGCCGAGCGCTGGAGAAGGCGGCCGGCAAGCCGCTGGCGAAACGCTTTGCCGGCTTCACGGTGGACGATCCAGAGGTCGTGCTGGTCGGGCGCGAGACGATTCTGCGCAACGGGGAGGCCGTCGGCTACCTCACCAGCGGCGGCTATGGCTACACGCTGAAGAAGAACATCGGCTACGGCTATGTGCGCAATGCTGATGGCGTCAGCGACGATTTCCTCGCCTCGGGCGATTATGAGCTCGTGGTGGCGATGGAGCGCACGCCGGCCAGGATCCATCTCGAGCCGATGTATGATCCGGCCGGTGCGAAGATAAAGGCCTGATCCCGGAAGCGGGTCAGCTGACGCGCAGCACCAGTCCCCTACTCGGCACGTTATCGGTTTCGCCCGGCATCGACGCATAGGGCGGCGTTTCCTCGACCCGCCTCAGCCTGCCCTGAGCTTCGAGCCCGGCGATGCGCTCGGCGAAGCCGGCATGCCAAAGCGTGTTCTTGACGGTCAGCACAATGACGCCGCCTGGGCGGCAGATGCGGATCAACTCGTCCAGCCCCTCGACCCCGACATGACCGGAGGTGAAGACGCCCGCCGAAATAATCCCTGCATAGGCGCCGTCGGCGAAGGGCAGAGTTTCGCCCATGGCCAGGCGATGCAGCGCCGTATAGACGCCTTTCGCCCCGGCCTTGTCGAGCATGCCTTGCGAGATGTCGAGCGCCTCGACTTGCGGATAGCCGGTGATGGCGAGCCATTCGCCGATCAGGCCGGTGCCGGCGCCGGCGTCGAGCAAGGGTTCGGCGCCGCGCGGCAGGTGCCGGGCCAACAGCGCCAGGCAGATCGTCGGATGGCGATAACCGGCCGCCGACATGTCGGCGTCATAGGTCTGCGACCAGCTGTCATAGATCGCCGCCACTTCCTCCGGCCGCTTGGCCGCGTAGGCGGCGCCCAGCGCGCTGTGGTGCTTGCCATCTGTCATTGCCGCTCCCGACGCCCGATTCTCGTTCACGGATGATAGCCAAGCCGCTAAAATTGTGGAACCGTCTGAGCCGCGACAAATGGCGTGAGGGGACACGACATGACCGACGAGCTGCGCGCGGCGCTGGCGGCTGTTCCGGTGCTGGCGGGCTATGATGGGCCGCTGCAGCGTTTAGGCGGCCTCACCAACATGGTCTACAGGGCCGGCGATGTGTGTCTGCGCATTCCCGGCAAGGGCACGGAAGAATATGTCAACCGCGCCAATGAGGCGGTGGCTGCGCGCGAGGCGGCCCAAGCCGGCGTCAGCCCCGAAGTGCTTTATGCCGATCCGGCATCCGGCCTGATGGCGACGCGCTTCATCGCCGGCGCCGAGACGATGTCGCCCGAAAAATTCAAGGCGAGCCCGGGCAGCCCCGCGCGCGCCGGCGAGGCTTTCCGCAAGCTGCATATGTCGGGCGCGGTGTTTCCCTTCCGCTTCGAACTGTTCGCGATGATCGACGACTACCTCAGAGTTTTGTCGACCAAGGATGTGGCGCTGCCGGCCGGCTATCACGACGTGGTCCGCGAGGCAGGTGCAGTGCGTACGGCTCTTGCCGCGCATGCCATCCCGCTCGCCGCCTGCCATTGCGATCCGCTGTGCGAAAACTTCCTCGATACGGGCGACCGGATGTGGATCGTCGACTGGGAATATTCTGGGATGAACGATCCGCTGTGGGACCTCGGCGATCTCTCGGTCGAGGGCAAGTTCGATGCGGGCCAGGACGAGGAGATGATGCGTGCCTATTTCGGCTGCGAGGCAAAGCCGGCAGAGCGCGGCCGCGTCGTCATCTACAAGGCGATGTGCGACCTGCTCTGGACGCTGTGGGGCCTGATCCAGCTCGCCAACGACAATCCGGTCGACGATTTCCGCGCCTATGCCGACGGCCGCTTCGCCCGCTGCAAGGCGCTGATGGAGACGGCGGAGTTTTCGCGCCATCTGGCCGCCGTGCGCGCCGGCTAATTGACGCCCTTCGGCACGTTCTCCGGCGGCACCTCGGTCTCGACCACTTTCTGGCGATGGAAGATGAACAGGCCGGCAAGCACGACGATGGCCGCGCCGACCAGGATGCGCGGGCTGGGCACGTCGCCGAAGAAGGCCAGGCCGAAGACCACCGCCCACAGAAGCAGGCTGTAATGCAGCGGTGCCAGCGTCGAGGCCGGCGCCAGCTTCAGCGCCCGGGTGATCATCAGATGCGCGGCGCAAGAGACGACGCCGAGCAACAGCATGGCCCCGAGATCGAGCGCCGACGGCGTGCGCCAGGCGCCGATGGCGAGCGCGCCGCCGACCAGCAGCGTGCCGATGGTCTGCCAGGTGACCAAAGTCGTGTCGCTGGTGCCCCGCAGGAGCCGGCTGAGGATGATGGCGAAGCCGAAGGCGATACTGCCGACCAGCGCGAAAGCTGAAGACATGGAGAAGGCCGCCGAGGACGGCTTCAGCATGATCAGCACGCCGCAGAAGCCGACCAGGATCGCCAGCCAGCGGCGCCAGCCGACCTTTTCGCCGAGCAGCAGGTGCGACAGCGCAGCCACGTAGATCGGCCCGGCCATGTAGAAGCTCATCACGTCGGCCAGCGGCAGGTACACAACCGCGGCGTAGAAAAGCCCGGTATCGGTGGTGGTGGCCACGACACGCAGCACCTGCAAAAGCGGCCGATCCATGTGAAACAGCCTCGCCGTGCCCTGGTTGGCGATCATCGGGCCGAGCACGATGAAGGCGCCGACCGAGCGGATCAGCACCACTTGTCCGACGGAGAAGGAGGCGACCAGCCATTTGCCCATCGCGTCGTTGAGCGCGAACATGAAGTCGCCGGCCAGCATCAACAGGATGCCGGCGAGCAACATGTTCCTGATCGTGAAATTGCGCGCAAGGGATAGGGCCATGCCGGCTCCGTAACCGCAAGCGGCCGGTTTGACGAGCAAAATCCGTAAGACCAGCGGCGGGAATCGAGATTGGCCGGAGCGCAAAGCATCATGAATGGTTCGCGATTGGCCGGAACGCTCGTGACTTCGTCATTCTATGGCGAAGCGATGCGGCGCGGACCATAGAACCCATGCCGTTACCTCCAGGCGTTGCAGCGATGCAGAACGACCTTTGTCCTGCGCCGCCTCCGCCCTTCGCGCGAAGTCACGGCATGGATCCTCGGGTCTGCGCGTCCGCTTCGCCCGTGGATGACGAAGCTCCGGCGAAAGCGCTGTCCGCCCGCTAAGCGCCCGGTCAAACCGAGACGCGGATATCTACGCCGTTTTATGCCTGCGGTTGACCGTTTCAGGCCGGCCCGCAATCGAAAGCCTGGTTTCCTGCCTGGTCCGCTCGGCCACGACCTTGCCCCGGGCGATGACGCACAGACGTTCGGGGCGCAGGCGAACGGCCTCGATCGCATTGCCGGCATCGAGCACGACGAGGCTCGCCCGCTTGCCGACGGCGAGGCCAAGATGGTCGAGGCCCATGATGGCGGCGTTGACATCGGTGACCATGTCGAAGCAGCGCGCCATGTCGGCCGGGCTCGACATTTGCGCGACATGCAGACCCATGAAGGCGACGTCGAGCATGTCGGCGGTGCCCAGCGAATACCACGGATCGAGCACGCAGTCCTGGCCCCAGCCGACGCGGATGCCGAGCGCCTGCATCTCCTTGACCCGGGTCAGGCCACGACGCTTCGGGAATGTGTCGTGGCGGCCCTGCAGCATGATGTTGATCAGCGGGTTGGGGATCGCTGACACGCCGGCCTCGGCGATCAGCGGCAAGAGTTTCGAAACGTAATAATTATCCATCGAATGCATCGAGGTGAGGTGCGAACCAGCCACCCTTCCCTGCAGGCCGAGCCGTTGCGTTTCAAAAGCCAGCTGCTCGATATGGCGCGACAGCGGATCGTCCGTCTCGTCGCAATGGATGTCGACCATCAGGCCGCGCCTGGCGGCGATCTCGCAAAGCTCCGTCACCGAGCGGGTGCCGTCGGCCATGGTGCGTTCGAAATGCGGGATGCCGCCGACCACATCGACGCCCATATCCAGCGCGCGGATGGTGTTGTCGAGCGCCGTCGGCGAGCGATAGAGGCCGTCCTGTGGAAAGGCGACCAGTTGCAGGTCGATATAGGGCGCGACGGTTTTCTTCACGTCGAGCAGGGCTTCCACCGCGAGCAGCTGGTCGTCGCAGACATCGACATGCGAGCGAATTGCAAGCAGACCCATCGACACGGCCCAGTCGCAATAGGCGAGCGCGCGCTCGCGCACGGCCTCATGCGTCAGAAGCGGCTTCAACTCGCCCCAGAGCGCAATGCCTTCGAGCAGCGTGCCTGACGCGTTGATGCGCGGGATGCCGTAGGACAGCGTTGCGTCCATGTGGAAGTGCGGGTCGACGAAGGGCGGCGAGACGAGATTGCCGCGCGCGTCGATTTCGGTCGGCGAAGAGCCCGGCAAGTTGGGCGCTATGGCCTGGATGGTTTCGCCGGCGATGCCGATGTCGGCAATGCTGCCATCCGGCAGCGTGCCGCCGCGCACGATGAGGTCGAAATCCATCTGTCGTCACCCCTCTCGAGAATCGGCACCCATCGTGGCCGAAAAGACAGCTTGCCGCAGCCTTTTCTTTCCTCGGCGGCCGAAAGGTTCCATGGTGCTCCAACTCGCTCTATAAGCCGCCTCTCGCCCTTGTGGCGAATCCGAAATCTTGCTGCCAGACACAGGACCGGCCATTGTTTCGCTTCTTCCGCTCGACGGAAAACCAGCGCCTCATCGCGAGGCTGGTGAGGGAATCCTTCCACCAGCACAAATTCGGCTATGGCGCCGCCATTGTGTCGATGCTGGTGGTGGCTGCCATGACCGGCGCCAGCGCCTGGATCCTACGCGAGATCACCAATGAATTCGTCGTCTTCAAGAGGCTCGACCGCGTCAACCTGATCGCGGGGGGCGTGGCGGCGATCTTCCTGCTCAAGGGCTTTGCCAGCTTCGTCCAGGCCTATTTCATGAGCCGCGTCGGCAACGCCATTATCGCCGACCGGCAGCGCAAGATCTACGATCGCATCCTGGCGCAAGGCATCGAATTCTATCATTCGACCTCATCGTCCGAGCTGATCGCCCGCATGACCAACAACGCGCAGGCCGCGCGCAGTGTCCTCGACCTCGTCGTCACGTCTTACGTGCGCGACCTGGTGACGTTGATCGTCCTGGTCGGCGTCATGATCTGGCAACAACCGGCGCTGTCGCTGATCTGCTTTGTCGTCGGGCCGGTGGCGATCTATGGCGTCAACCGCATCCTGAAGCGCGTCCGCAGGATCGCGGCTATGGAATTCATCTCGCTCGGCCAGATCGTGCATGTGATGCAGGAGACGGCGATCGGCGTGCGCGTCGTCAAATCTTTCAATCTCGAAGGCGCGATGCGCAAGCGCATGCACAAGGCGGTTTCGGACGTCGAGAACCGCGCCAACAACATCGCCACGCTGGAAGCCGCCACCAGCCCGGTGATGGAAACCCTTGCCGGGCTAGCGATTGCCGGCGCCGTGCTGGTCAGCGGTTTGCTGGTGCTGCAGGGCGGCCAGATGCCGGGCAACATCATGGCCTTCATCGCCGCGCTGCTGCTCGCCTATGAGCCGGCAAAGCGTCTGGCGCGAGTCCGCATCTCGCTCGAGACCGGCATCGTCGGCGTGCGCATGATGTTCCAGCTCGCCGACCGGCCGCTGACGCTCGCCGAAAAGCCCGACGCCAAGCCGCTGCAATCCGGCCCGGGTGAAATCCGCTTCGACAATGTGAGCTTTGCCTATCCGGAGAGCCCGCCGGTTTTCGACGGCTTCGACCTGACGCTGCACGCCGGCAGGATGACGGCGCTGGTCGGGCCGTCGGGCAGCGGCAAGTCGACGATCCTCAACCTGATCATGCGCATGTACGACCCGCAGACCGGCAGGGTGCTGTTCGACGGTCAGGACATCTCCTTCGCGACGCTCGATTCGCTCAGGCGCAAGATCGCCTATGTCAGCCAGGACACGTTCCTGTTTGCCGGCACCGTCATGCACAATATCCGCCTCGGCCGCGAGGACGCCACCGACGAGGACGTGATCGCCGCCGCCAAGGCCGCCAATGCGCATGAGTTCATCAGCGCCATGGCCAGGGGCTATGAGACGGAGGTGGGCGAGAACGGCTCGCTGCTGTCCGGCGGCCAGCGCCAGCGTATCTCGATCGCGCGCGCCATGCTGCGCGATGCCGAGATCCTGCTGCTCGACGAGGCGACCAGCGCGCTCGACGCCGAATCGGAAGCGCTGTTCCGAGATGCGCTGCAGCAGCTCACCGTCGGGCGCACGACGATCGTGATCGCGCACCGGCTGTCGACGGTCCATCAAGCCGATACGATCGTGGTGCTGGAGAACGGCAAGGTGCGGGAGAGCGGTCCGCACAAGACCCTGCTCAAGCAGGGCGGGCTATATCAAAAGCTCTACGAGTATCAGCTGATGCCGTAACCCGACCCTGAGGAGGGTCGCTGCGAAGCAGCGGGACGGGGTGCGGCGTCGACCCCCACCCGGACCTTCGGTCCGACCTCCCCACAAGGGGGAGGTAGGGGCCGCAGCAGTCTACCTCACTCCGGCACTTTCCGCACAGCGCCCTTGTCGGCGCTGGTGGCGAAGGCGGCGTAGGCGCGCAGCGCCGTCGTCACCTTGCGCTTGCGCTTTTCCGCCGGCTTCCAGGCATCCGCGCCCTTGGCCGCCATCGCCTTGCGGCGGGCATCGAGCTCGGCATCGCTGACGGCAAGGCGGATGCTGCGGTTGGGGATGTCGATCTCGATCGTGTCGCCTTCCTGGACCAGGCCGATCGCGCCGCCTTCGGCAGCTTCCGGCGAGACGTGGCCGATCGACAGGCCGGACGTGCCGCCGGAGAAGCGGCCATCGGTGATCAGCGCGCAGGCTTTGCCCAGGCCCTTCGACTTCAGGTAGCTTGTCGGGTAGAGCATCTCCTGCATGCCCGGACCGCCACGCGGTCCCTCATAGCGGATGACGACGATGTCGCCGGCCTTGATCTCGTTGCCGAGGATCGCCTTGACGGAGGCGTCCTGGCTTTCGAAGACGCGGGCCGGACCGGTGAATTTCAGGATCGATTCATCGACGCCGGCGGTCTTCACGATGCAGCCGTCGAGCGCCAGATTGCCCTTCAGCACCGCAAGGCCGCCATCCTTCGAGAACGGGGTCTTTGCCGAGCGGATGACGCCCTTTTCCCGGTCGATGTCGAGCTCGTCCCAGCGGCGGTCCTGGCTGAAGGCGACCTGCGTCGGCACGCCGCCGGGTGCGGCGCGGAAGAAGTCGCGGACATTCTCGGCAGAGCTGCGGGCTATGTCCCAATGGTCGAGCGCTTCGCCGAGGGTTGCGGTGTGCACCGTCGGCAGGTCGCGGTTGATCAGGCCGGCCTCGTCGAGCTGGCCGAGGATCGCCATGATGCCGCCGGCGCGATGGACGTCCTCCATATGCACGTCGGACTTGGCCGGCGCGACCTTGCACAGCACCGGCACCTTGCGCGACAGCCGGTCGATGTCCTCCATGGTGAAATCGACGTCGCCCTCATGCGCGGCGGCAAGGATGTGCAGCACCGTGTTGGTCGAGCCGCCCATGGCGATGTCGAGCGCCATGGCATTCTCGAAAGCGCCCTTGGAGGCGATGCTGCGCGGCAGCGCGCTTTCGTCGTCCTGCTCGTAATAGCGCTGGGCGAGATCGACGACGAGATGGCCGGCCTCGACGAACAGGCGCTTGCGGTCGGCATGGGTGGCCAAAGTCGAGCCGTTGCCGGGCAGCGACAGCCCCAGCGCCTCGGTCAGGCAGTTCATCGAATTGGCGGTGAACATGCCCGAGCACGAGCCGCAGGTCGGGCAGGCCGAGCGCTCGATGACCTTGACGTCCTCGTCGGAGATCTTGTCGTCGGCGGCTGCGACCATGGCGTCGACAAGGTCGAGCGCCTGCGCCTTGCCGGCCAGCACCACCTTGCCGGCCTCCATCGGGCCGCCGGAGACGAAGACGGTCGGGATGTTGAGGCGTAAGCTGGCCATCAGCATTCCGGGCGTGATCTTGTCGCAATTGGAGATGCAGACCATGGCGTCGGCGCAATGCGCGTTGACCATGTATTCCACGGAATCGGCGATCAGCTCGCGCGACGGCAGCGAATAAAGCATGCCGTCATGGCCCATGGCGATGCCGTCGTCGACGGCGATGGTGTTGAACTCCTTAGCGACGCCGCCGGCTTTCTCGATCTCGCGCGCGACGAGCTGGCCGAGGTCCTTCAGGTGCACGTGGCCGGGCACGAACTGGGTGAAGGAGTTGACCACCGCGATGATCGGCTTGCCGAAATCGGAATCCTTCATGCCCGTGGCGCGCCATAGGCCGCGGGCGCCGGCCATGTTGCGGCCATGGGTGGTGGTGCGGGAACGATAGGCAGGCATCGAATTGTCCTTGCTGGCTGGCCGCGCCGGTGCGCGGCCTGGCGGCGCTGAAGTTCAGTCGGCAGCGGTTATAGCGGCCATGATCCCGCCTTGCCACAATTTTGCGCTGCGCCACGGAAGCAGGTTGACCGGCAATGCCGATTGCAATATAGCCATTCAGGTATATATCCAATTGGCTATTCAAGATGAATCAACTCGACGCAACCTTCGCCGCGCTTTCCGACCCGACGCGGCGCGCCATTCTCGCGCGGCTCATCGATGGGGAGGCCTCGGTGATGGAACTTGCCGAGCCATTCGCCATCAGCCAGCCGTCGATCTCGAAACATCTCAAGGTGCTCGAGAATGCGGGGCTGATCTCGCGCGGCCGCGACGCACAGCGCAGGCCCTGCCGGCTCGAAGCGAAACCGCTGGCCGAAGCCACCGAATGGCTGGAGCGCTACCGCGAGATCTGGGAAGGCAATTTCCAGCGGCTCGATGCGCTGCTCGGCGCGCTCAAGGCCGGGAAGGGCCCCGACGAGCCCGAACAATAGTAAAGAGTAAATCGAGACACTGTCGGATCGGCGGCCGACCGAACGTCCTTGGGTTCAGCAAACGCAAAGGGGACACCAGATGAGCACCACGAGACTGCCAGGCCCGACCGTCGCGACGCTGACCGTCACGACCCCCAGCGATCGCGAGATTCGCATTACCCGTGTCTTCGACGCGCCGCGCCCGATGGTGTTCGATTGCTGGACGGTTCCGGCGCTGCTCAAGACCTGGCTGCATGGCCCGGACGGTTGGCGGCTGGAGACTTGCCGGATCGACCTCAGTGTGGGCGGGGCGGCACGCTATGTGTGGCGCCATCGTGATGGGCGGGCGATGGGCATGAGCGCGACCTATCGCGAGATCGTCCGGCCGAGCCTGATCGTGGCCGCCGAGTTGTTCGACGAAGACTGGACCGGCGGCGAGGCGCTTGGAACCGTGGTCTTCACCGAAGTCGACGGCAAGACGTTGCTGACGCAAACAATCCTCTACGCCTCGCAAGCCGCGCGCGACGGCGCGCTCGGCACCGGCATGACCTCGGGCATGGCCGACAGCTACGCCCAACTGGATGCCTCTCTCAGTTCCCTCCAGGACACCGCCGCCAAGGGCGCCGCCTGACCCCTTCCCCAAGAAAGCCAAGGAGAAAGCGATGCAGAAGATCACCACCTTCCTGTGGTTCGACACCCAGGCCGAAGAGGCCATGAACCACTACATCTCCATCTTCAAGAATTCGAAGGTGCTGAGCGTCACGCGCTGGCCGGAGGGCCATGCTCAGCAGGGCCAGGTGCTGGTGGCCTCGTTCGAGCTCGACGGCGTAACCTTCCAGGCGCTGAACGGCGGGCCGCAATATAAATTCACCGAGGCGATCTCGCTGTCGATCGACTGCAAGACGCAGGAAGAGGTGGATCATTTCTGGACGCGGCTTACCGAAGGCGGCGGCGAGCCGGGGCCCTGCGGCTGGCTGAAGGACAAGTTCGGCGTCTCCTGGCAAGTCGTGCCGGAACAACTGCCGCGCCTGCTTCAGGATCCCGACCGGGGCAAGGCCGGCCGTGTCATGGATGCCATGATGAAGATGGGCAAGATCGAAATCGACAAGCTGGAAGCGGCGGCGAAGGGGTGAGAGCTGTGCGATCTTCCCTTCTCCCCCTGTGGGAGAAGGTGGATCGGCGCGCAGCGCCGAGACGGATGAGGGGTGTTCCAGCGGAGTGAGACGTCCGCGTTCCCTGGAACACCCCTCATCCGTCGCCTTCGGCGACACCTTCTCCCACAAGGGGAGAAGGGAAAACTGGCGCCTAAGCCGCCTTGTCGCGGACCTGATAGTCCTTGACCGCAGCGAAGCGGATCGCCTTCCAGCGCTCGGCCTCGTAGTTGAGCGAGAAGGTGTGCTGGGCGAGGAACACCGGATCGTTGTCGAGGTCGCGGGCGATGTCGCCGCGATGGCCTTCGATGAAGCGTTGCATCTCGGCCTTGTCGTCGGCCGAGATCCAGCGACAGATCGAGAAGCGCGACATCTCGAAATCCACCGGCAGCGTGTATTCGATGTTCAGCCGCTCCTTCAGCACGTCGAGCTGCAGGGCGCCGACGACGCCGACGATGGCCGGCGAGCCGTCCTCGGGCGAGAACAGCTGCACGACGCCTTCCTCGGCCATCTGGTGCAGCGCTTCCTTGAGCTTCTTGGCCTTCATCGCGTCGCCCAGCCGAACGCGACGCAGGATTTCCGGGGCGAAATTCGGCACCCCGCGGAACAGGATCTCCTCGCCTTCGGTGAGCGTGTCGCCGATGCGCAGCGTGCCGTGGTTGGGGATGCCGACGACGTCGCCGGCAAAGGCCTCGTCGGCGGTGACGCGGGTGCGGGCGAAGAAGAATTGCGGCGCCGACAGGCTCATCGGCTTGCCGGTGCGCACGAGCTTGGCCTTCATGCCGCGCTCGAGCTTGCCCGAGCAGACGCGCACAAAGGCGATGCGGTCGCGGTGGTTGGGATCCATATTGGCCTGTATCTTGAAGACGAAGGAGGTCATCTTCTCCTCGGTCGCCTCGACCGTGCGCTCGTCGGCTTCCTGGGCGCGCGGTGGCGGGCCATAGGCGCCGAGCGCCTCGATCAGGTCGCGCACGCCGTAATTGCGCAGCGCCGAGCCGAAATAGACGGGCGTCAGATGGCCTTCACGGAAGGCGTCGACGTCGAGCGGACGGCAGGCTTCCCGCGCCAGCTCCAGTTCCTCGATGAAGGCTTCGCGCTCATTGTCGGGCAACAATCCTGCCACGCGGTTGGAATCCGGACCATGGACCGGCGTGCGTTCCTTCTCGTCGTCGCTGCGGCGCACCGCGTTCTGCGCCAGATGGTAGGTGCCTGAAAAAGTCCTGCCGCGGCCGATCGGCCAGGTGACGGGCGCGGTGTCCAGCGCCAGCTTCTGCTCGATCTCGTCGAGGATCTCGAAGGGATCGCGGCTCTCGCGGTCCATCTTGTTGACGAAGGTGATGATCGGGATGTCGCGCAGGCGGCAGACCTCGAACAGCTTCAGCGTGCGCGGCTCGATGCCCTTGGCGGCGTCGATGACCATGACGGCGGAATCCACCGCCGACAGCGTGCGATAGGTGTCGTCGGCGAAATCCTCGTGGCCGGGCGTGTCGAGCAGGTTGAAGACGTTGTCGTCATACTCGAAGGTCATCACCGAGGTGACGACCGAGATGCCGCGCTCGCGCTCGATCTTCATCCAGTCGGAGCGCGTCTGGATGCGATCCTTCTTGGCCTTGACCTCGCCGGCAAGCTGGATGGCGCCGCCGAACAGAAGCAGTTTTTCGGTCAGCGTGGTTTTGCCGGCGTCGGGGTGGGCGATGATCGCGAAGGTGCGGCGGCGCGCAACCTCTTCAGGTATTGTTTCGGGCATTTCTTTAAAGCAGTTCCGTGTGACAGGCGGCGCTTCTATCAGTGCGGCGCCGGCCTGTCGACATGGGGCGCGGGCGCCTCGGGCCCGCCGCCGGGTTCAAGCCAGTTCCGCCTCGCCTTCCGCCCGGACAATTTCCGGCAACCAGCCGGCAATGGCCTTGCCGATCGCGTCGGGGTGATCTTCCTGCAGATAATGGGCGCCCGGCCCCAGATCGATGAAGCGGCAGTTCTTCAGCCCGGCCGCGAATTCCTTTGCCGCCTGGGCCGAAATCAGGGCGCCGGGATCGCCGGCGAAAAGCAGTTTCGGATAAGAAGAAAGCCGCAGCGCGCGGTGGTCGTGCTCGCTGATGGCGGCGACATCGGCCGGCTGGCCTTCGATCGGCAACTCCCGCGGCAGACGCAGCACCGGCTTGCGCGACTGCGGCGTCGGGAACGGTGCCCGGTAGGCTTCCATCTCCTCACCGCTCATCGGCCGCAAGACGGAAGCGGGCAGGATTTTCTCGACGAAGACATTGTCCTCCAGCACCAGCTTCTCGCCGGCGCCGGGCGTGCGCAGCGCCTTGAACAGTTCGCGCGCCTGCGGGCGCTGGTGGAAATCCTCCCAGCGTTCGAAGGGCCGGATGAACTCCATGAAGGCAAGGCCGAGAACGCGTTGCGGCCGCCGCGCCGCAAAATGGAACGCCAGCGCCGTGCCCCAGTCCTGGGCGACGATCACCAGGTCCTCGATGCCGAGCGCCTCGATGAAGGCGTCGAGATAGCGGACCTGATCGAAGAAGCGATAGTCGATGTCGGGCTTGCCGGACCGGCCATAGCCGATCAGGTCGGGCGCGATGCAGCGGCCGAAGCGTGCGACATGCGGAATGATGTTGCGCCAGATGTAGGACGAGGTCGGATTGCCGTGCAGCAACAGCACGGTCGGGCCGGACGTGCCGGCCTCCAGATAGGACATCGTGGAATCGAGCACGGCGATCTCGGCGCGCCGCAGCAGTAGTTCATCAGTCGTCGAATGCATCGGACTCACTCCCTTCCAAACACGGTGCTGAAGATGATTTTCTTGAACCGCTCGAGCGGCTCCGGACTGCGCTCGACCTTCATGCGCAGCATGGCGCCCTGCCAGGACGACAGCAGGAAATCGGCGAGGTCCTCGGCGTCGAAGGCCTCGGTGATCTCGCCCGCCGCCTGTCCCTCGGCGATGCAGGCCGCGAATGGCCGGCGCCAGCGCTCGAAAATGTCGACCAGCCGGAGCCGCAGCGGCTCGCTGTGCACGGCCGTTTCCAGGCTGAGATTGCCGATCATGCAGCCGCGCGCCCAGTCATGCGCTTCCAGCTTCGACGTGATGACGTCGAGATAGCGGCGAAGCCTGCCCACCGGCGGCGTGCCGTCATGCGCCAAAGCGTTCTCGACCAGTCCGCTCACATAGGCGAAGTAGCGTTCCAGCACCTCGCCGGCGAATTCCTCCTTGGAGGCAAAATGGTTGGTGAAGGAACCGGGCCGGGCGCCGGCCGCGGCGACGATGTCGCGGACGCCGGCCGCCGTGTAACCGGAATTCCAGATGGTCCGGAAGCCGGCGTCGAGAAGGTTTTCGCGGAGTGATTGTCTAGCCATTCCGTCATAATACGGACGTACGTATTGCTGTCAAGCGCGCAAGTTTGCGTTGGCAAAAGCACCCGTAAATGGCAGGTGGAAGCCCTCACCGGAAACAGGATGGAGAACCGCGTGACGAAACACGTCATCGTCATCGGCGCCGGCATCATCGGCGCCTCGATCGCCTGGCATCTGACGAGGGTCGGCGCGCGGGTTACCGTCGTTTCGGAAAGCGGCGCCGGCGGTGTCGCCACGCCCAATTCCTTCGCCTGGATCAATGCCAGCTGGGGCAATCCCGAGGTCTATTTCCGGTTGCGCATCCGCGCCATGGCCGAATGGCAGCGTCTGGCAAACGAGCTGCCAGGATTGCCGCTCGCCTGGTGTGGCGGCCTGTGCTTCGACCTGCCGCCGGACAGGCTCGAAGCCTATGCCGCCGAGCACTCGTCATGGGGCTATGGCATCGAACGCGTCGACCGCGAGCGGGCAGCGCAAATCGAGCCCAATCTCGTCGTTCCTCCTGATTTCGCCGTCCATGTCGCCGAGGAAGGCGTGGCCGAACCGGTGGCAACCGCCAAGGCGCTGCTGGCGGATGCCGAACAGCGCGGCGCGCAGGTGATCGTTGGCGCGGTGGACAGGCTTATCCTCTCGGATGGCAAAGTGACCGGGGTGATCGTTTCAGGCGAAACCATCGGCGCCGACGAGGTGGTCGTCGCGGCCGGGGCGGGCGCCCCGGCGATCGTCGCGACGGCCGGCGTCAAGCTGCCGCTCGACACGCCGCCGGGCCTCATCGTGCACTCCCGCCCCTACAGGAAATTGCTCAATGGGCTGGTGCTTGCCGAGAGACTGCATATGCGCCAGTCAGCCGAGGGCCGCATCATCGCCGGCTCGGATTTCGCCGGCGGCGATCCGGGCGAGAATCCCGAAGCCACGGCGCGCGACCTGTTCGCGCTCACGAAGGCAGCGTTGCGCGGCGCGGAGGGACTGGAGTTCGATTTCCATACAGTCGGCTACCGCCCTACCCCGGCCGATGGTTTTCCGATCGTCAGCCGCGCCGCGGGCGTCGGCGGCCTCTACATTGCCGTCATGCATTCCGGCATCACGCTGGCGCCAGCAATCGGCCTGTTTGCCGCCCGCGAAATCCTTGAAGGCGAACGCAATGCGTTGCTCGCGCCCTACGGACTGGAGCGCTTCGCTCAGTAGCCCGGCGGCCGGCGAAAACCGCCGGCCAGCGGCGCGATCGCCGCGGCGATGCCGAGCAGCCGTGCCTCCGACCAGCGCCGGCCGACCAGTTGCAGGCCGATCGGCAAACCTTTGCTGTCCTGCCCGCAAGGGAACGCCAGCGCCGGATGGCCGGAATAGTTGAACACCGCGCCATGAGCGGGCAGCAGCCAATAGCTTTCGTCCTTGCCGTCGACCTCGAGCGGGCTCCCGGGCTTGCAGTGCGCAAACGCCGTCGTCATGGCGACCGGGCAGAGCAAGGCGTCGCAGCTTTCGAAGAAGCGCTCCCAGGCCAGGATCGAGCGGTCGCGCCGGGCGAGCGCCGCGAACCACGCCGAAACCGGCATCGGCTGCGCCGGCGCCTCAGGCTGGGCAGCTTCGAGCATCATGCCGATCAGCTTGCCGCCCTCCGACAAATCGTCGTGCAGGTCGAGCTTCGGCAGTTTTGCTTCCTCGATGCCCGCGCCGGCGGAGGCGAGTTGCGAAGCCAGGCTTTCGACGGCGGCGGCGATCTCCGCCCCGACCGGAAAGCCGGGGAAGGTGCCGGCGACGGCGATGCGCAGCGATTTCAGCTCGAGCATCGGCGTCGGCTCGATCGGCACCGGCGTCAGATCGGTGTCGGCTCCGTCCGCCCCGGCGATGATCCGATGGATCAGCGCCAGATCCTCCAGGTTGCGCGCCAACGGACCGACGCAAGACATCAGCCGCACGCTGCGCGGCATGCCACCCGGGTCAGGAAACGCGCCGGCGAGCGCGACACGATGTTCGGTCGGCTTCAGCCCGTAGACGCCGCAGAAGGCGGCAGGCAGGCGGATGGAATCCTGCATGTCGGTGCCGACCTCGAAAGGCGTCATGCCGGTCGCGACCGCTGCCGCCGCGCCGCCGCTGGAGCCACCGGCGGTGCGCAACAGATCCCACGGGTTGCTGGTGCGGCCGAACAGCGGATTGTCCGACTGCCAGTCGCCCAGCATGGTGGCGACGTTGGTCTTACCGACCAGCACGGCGCCGGCCGCTTTGAGCTTGGCCACGACAGGACTGTCCTGTCTCGCAACATAGTCAGCAAACGGCGGGAAGCCGACCGTCGTCCTCATGCCGCCCGTCTCATGGGCATCCTTGAGGGTGAAAGGCACGCCATGCAATGGTCCGAGCGCGTCACCGCGAGCCAGCGCCGCATCGGCCTGCCCGGCGCGTTCGTGCGCGCCCTCGCGATCGAGGATGATGACGGCGTTCACCGCTTCGTTGTGCCGGTCGATCTGGGCAAGATGCGCATCGAGCGCCTCGACTGCCGAGATCCTGCGCGCCGAAATTGCGGCCGCGAGTTCGATCGTGGAAGAGAACGCATGGTCCATGGCGAAGGCTCCAGCCGTTGCCGTCCGCCACGAAGATGGCGGATCGCGACGCGGCTTCAAGCCCAGTTCAGCATCGGGCGGACAACCGTGCTTGATCGAAATTGCGCTGCCGGCTCAGCCCACGAGCGCCAGTTGGGCGGCGGCCGGCGCAAACGGTCGGATGCGGGTGCCGTCCCGGGTCATGGTGACGAAGCTCGCCGGCGGGATCGCCTGCCACTCGCCGCCGTCGCGGTCGAACGGTTCCGAAACGATGCATTGGCCGGCGCGTTTCGCGAAAGCGCCGGTATAGAGTGTCGGCGCATGATCGTCGGTGGCGTAGCGCACTGCATAGAGCGCGCTGCCATCCGAAAAAGCCGCTGTCAATTTCAAGGACGGTTCGATGCCGGCGCGACGCGCAACTTCGACAACCCGGCCGGTCGCCCTTGACACCGCGCCCTGCGGGTCTGTCGCCAATCCCTGATCGATCATCAGCAGGAAGAATAGCTCGGAATCGGTTGTGCCCTCGCGCTGGTCGAAGACTTCGTCGGAAAGCGAATTTTCCAGCGCGCGGCGGATCCTTTCGAAACCGCCGATCTGGCCATTGTGCATGAACGACGCCCGGAAACGAAAGGATGGCAGTTCATGCGGCTGGTGGCGCCACCTGTCGAGGCACGCACATGGGCGAGAAACAGGCCTGACTTGATCTGGCGGCAGAGGCTTTTCAGATTGGGGTCGGACCAGGCCGGCAGGATGTCGCGGTAAAGGCCGGGCTCGGGCCGGTCGCCATACCAGGCCAGGCCGAAGCCATCGCCATTGGTCGGCGACTTGGCTTCCTGGGCGCAGTGGCTCTGGGCGATCAGCGAGTGGCAGGGCGCGGTGATGATGTCTTCGAGGAAGACCGCTTCACCAAGATAGGCCGCCCATCGGCACATCGCATTCCACCATCTCTAGAGCATGATGCCGAAAAGTGTGAAGCGGTTTTCGGACGGCATCATGCTCTACTTCTCTGATTTAGAGACGGATTCAGATTTCAGGTCGAATCGACCTGAAATCATCCGGCTCTAGGCGCGATCCATCAGAGCCGACGGCTCCTTGGCCGCATGCGAGCCCCTGTTGTGCGTGCGCTCATAGAGCTCGCGAACGATTCGGCTCGCCGTAGTTTCGAACAGAAAGGGCAAGAAAGCGTGAACGAGCGCGGCGCCCGCGGCCATCGACAGGCGCGAGCAGAACCAGGCGGCGAAGGCCATATGGCCGAAATAGGTCTCGCCGACCTTCTCCGGGTGAGAGGTGAACAGTGCCGTAAACCTGGTCGTCATGGTGATCCCTCCTGCCGGGATAAGTCCCGATGGTGGGTATCCTGCCATAAGGCTTTGGTTCATCGGTCCCAATTTGTCCTTGCTTTTGGCAATTTCATGGGACATTCATCCCAACATGGTGGCTCAAATCGATGAGACCGATCGAAGATTGCTGGCCGAGCTGCAGCGCGACGGCACGCTTTCGGTCGACCAGCTGTCGGAGCGGGTGGCGCTGTCGCGCAATGCCTGCTGGCGGCGCGTCAAGCGGCTGGAGGAAGATGGCGTCATCACCGGCCGCGTCGCGCTGGTCGATGCCGACAAGCTCGGCCTCGGCCTGTCCGTGTTCATCCTGATCCGCACCTCCAACCATGACCCGGACTGGCTGCAGAAGTTCCGCGCGGCGGTGACCGGCTTTGCCGAAATCACCGGCGTCTACCGGATGTCGGGCGACCTCGACTATGTGCTGAGGGCCCGTGTCGCCGACGTGAAGGCCTATGACAGGCTCTACCAGAGGCTGATCGCCAAGGTACCGCTATCCGATGTTTCCGCGTCCTTCGTCATGGAGGAGATCAAGGAGACGACCGTGGTGCCGATGGAACTGCGGTAGGTAGCCAAGGCCTCTCAACTTCGTCATCCACGGGCGGAGCAAGGAGCGAAGCGACGCGCGCAGACCCGAGGATCCATTCCGTTACCTCGACCGTGGAATGCTGCGGAGCAGAATTCTGGATCGTCGCGACGCTTCGCAGTCACGGAATGGATCCTCGGGTCTGCGCGCGTCGCTTCGCTCCTTGCTCCGCCCGTGGATGACGACGTGATGGGCGTTCTCGCCAATCGCCAAGTGAGCATTCCACCAGCGCAACAATCTTGTCGACACGTCTTCGCGGGAAGCGAAGTCATCGTGACGCCTCAAAGAAAGCCTTGGATAGCATCACGGTCGAGTTGACCGAATCGGCATTCGCGCCGATAGGAATGAGCTCATGCGCACTGCTGTCTATCCTTCCTCCGTCATCGGCCCCGCCGTCGGTTTCGTCAGGCTTCCGCATGGCGAAGGCCTGCCTCTGCCGGCCTATGAGAGCGCCGGTGCGGCCGGCATGGATTTGCGCGCAGCGGTGCCGGAAGACCGGCCGCTGCTCATCCTGCCGGGAAAGCGGGCCCTGGTCCCGACCGGGCTCGTCCTGGAAATCCCGCAAGGCATGGAAGGTCAGGTGCGGCCGCGCTCCGGCCTTGCCTTCAAGCATGGCCTCACGGTCCTCAACTCGCCCGGCACCGTCGACAGCGACTATCGCGGCGAGGTCAAGGTGCTCTTGGTCAATCTCGGCGACGAGGATTTCGCGGTGACGCGCGGCATGCGCATCGCCCAGATCGTCTTCGCGGCGGTGACCCAGGTTTCGGTCGAGGAAAGAGCGCTGGCCGGCGGCACGACGCGCGGCGCCGGCGGTTTCGGGTCGACCGGCACGGCCTGATGCAAGTTCCAAAACTGATCATCTTCGACTGCGACGGGGTCCTGGTCGATACCGAAAATATTGGCAACCGGCGTTTGGCCGAATGGCTCACCGCCGCCGGTTTTGCGACCACATTCGAATATTGCCGCAAGCATTTTTCCGGCCGCAGCATGGTCTCGGTGCAGAAAGAAATCGAGACAACGACGGACGTCAGGCTCGGCGCCGATTTCGTCGAACGCTGGAACGCCGGCCTGCCGGACCTGTTCGCGCATGGCGTCGAGGCGATCCCTTATGTGCGCGACTTCATCGAAAAGGTGCGCACCGCCGGCATCGCCTATTGCGTCGCCTCCTCGGCCAGGGTGTCGAAGATGCACATCACGCTTGGCCAGACCGGGCTCCTGCCGCTGTTCGAGCACGCGATGTTCTCCGCCACCATGGTCAGCCGCGGCAAGCCGTTCCCCGACCTCTTCCTGCACGCGGCAGAGACGATGGGCTTCGCGCCGGCCGACTGCATCGTCATCGAGGACAGTGTCGCGGGAACCGAGGCCGGCATCGCCGCCGGCATGCGGGTTTTTTCCTATTATGCCGATCCGTACTCGGACCGCGACGGCCTGGCGGCGGCCGGCGGCATCCTGTTCGACGACATGCGGGAACTCGCCAGGCTGGTGCCGATCCGCTGACCGCCTGGCTGCACGCTTCAGGACTCCGTGCTAGCGTGCGGTTTCCTGGGGGCTTTCGATGATTTCCATTCTGTCCCGTCTCATGCTCGCCTGCCTGCTGCTGCCCTTTACGTGGGCGGCCGCGCGAGCCCAGGGCGTCAGCCTTCCGGAACTGAACAGCAGCATTCCCGGCCATCAGGGCGCCACCTATTTCGACCTCGCCAAGATGATCGTCCCCGATCTGGCCGCTGGCGATGACGGTTTCTACAAGGGCAGCACGCCGATCGAGATGCGCCACATCCTCGGCGGCGACGAAGGCGGTTCGCCGCCCGAGACAATCAGCCTGCCGAACGCCGCCGTGCTTGCCATCAAGGCCGGCGGCAAGGACCGGCTGGCCATGCTCTTCGACCTCGGCCAGGCGCAAGACAGCGCCGAGGGGTTTGCCGTGCTGGCGCTCTACGATCTCGCGGACAAGCCGAAACTGCTCGACACCGTCAATGTCGGAACCGACCAGAACACTTATTTTCGCGACCCTGGCAAGCTCGCGCTCGGACCCGGCGACGACGCGCTCATCACCATGAGCACGCATTTCAATTCGAACCAGGGCTATGTCGACACGATATTGATCCAGGTCCTCGGCGACCGTTTCGAGCCGATCGATCAGATCAACACGTTCGACGAGAATGTCTGCGCCTACAAGCGCACGCAGGACCTGTCCTTCCAGGCGCCTGGCGACGAGAGGCCATATGCGGCGATCAAGGTGACGGTGACCGACGCCACGATGCCGAGCGGCGAAAGCTGCGAGGAGCCCGCGCCGGCGACCGCTTCGCGCGATATTTCGGTCACCTATCGTTGGGACGAGGCCAAGTCGCGCTACATCAAGGATTCCGACGCGTTCGAGAAACTGTCAGCAGAAAACGAGAAACGCTTCTGAACGGAACGCATTCATTTGCCCGGCCGCGGCCCGCGCGATAGATTCCCCCCACAACCCCGATCCTGATTGAGGACCCACCATGGACAAGGGCAAGATCTTTCGCGACCTGCATGCCTCCACCTTCGTCATGCCCAACCCCTGGGATGTCGGCACGACCAAGCTGCTTTCCTCCTTCGGCTTCAAGGCGCTGGCGACGACCAGCGCCGGCTTCGCCTTCTCGCGCGGCCTGCCCGACGGCGCCGTGACCTTCGAGGCGATGATCCACCATTGCCGCGAGGTGACGGCGGCAACCGACCTGCCGGTTTCGGCCGATCTCGAACGCGGCAAGGGCGACAGCCCCGAACAGGCGGCTGAAACCATCTTCGCGGCCGAAGCCGCCGGCCTCGCCGGCTGCTCGATCGAGGACCACACCGGCGACCCCACCAATCCGATCTACGATTTCTCGCTGGCGACCGAGCGCGTCGCCGCCGCCGTCGAGGCAGCGCGGGCGCTCAAGCACGATTTCGTCTTCACCGCGCGGGCCGAGAATTTCCTGTGGGGCAAGAACGATCTCGACGACACCATCAAGCGGCTGCAAGCCTTCGAAAAAGCCGGCGCCGACGTGCTTTATGCGCCGGGCATCAGCGACGTTGAAATGGTGCGCCGGATCTGCGCGTCGGTGAGCCGGCCGGTCAATGTGATGGCCCGACCCGGGTTCACCGTCACCGACCTTGCCGTGGCTGGGGTCAAGCGCATCTCGCTCGGACCGTGGCTCACCAATTTCGCCTATGGCATGCTGGAGACGGCGGCGCGCGAGATCCAGCAGGACGGCACATTCGGCTTCACCCGGGCGGCAATGCCGTTCGGCAAGCTGCAGGCGCTGTTCCGCGGCGGCGATGCCGAATAGATCAGACCGGTTTGCGCGCCGAAACCGCCTTATGCAGGTGCACCATCATGGCGGCCGCGAAAAGCGGCGTCAGAAGGTTGAGCAGCGGCACGGCAAGGAAGGCGGCAATGACCAGCCCGGCCAGGAACACCGTGCCGGCAAATTTGCGGCGCAGCGCCTTGGCCTCGGCCTCGGAGCGAAACCGCATGGCGGCGAATTCGAAAAATTCTCGCCCCAGCAGATAGCCGTTGACGATGAAAAAGGCGGCAATGTTGATGCCCGGCACCAGAAGCAGCAGCAGAGCGGCGATGTTGCCGAGAACGACCACGCCGAAGAATTTGATCGCCAGCACAAGCGAATGCAGTGCCGGCACGGCGCGGCCCGGCGGATCGTTGGGATAGTCGGTACGTTCGACCAGCTCGGCGACGTCGTCGAGGAACAGGCCGGCGATGATCGCCGTCACCGGGGCGATCAGCAAAGCCATCCCTATCGCCAGAACGACGCCGGCAATGATACCGCCCAACCACCCGGCCCAGGAGGGCAACCCGGGAACAAACGTTTGCAGCCACGGCCAGGCCAACCATTCGAGCACGCTCTCGGTGCCGAACCATAGGGCCACCAGGGAGAGCAGCGTCAGCCCCAGCGTCTTCAGGAACACGGTGCGGAATTGAGGCGAGAACAGCTGGCTGGCGGCGGCGCGGGCGGCGTTCAGGATCACGGCGTCTTCAACCCCTCATCGAGAAAGACGCTTCCGACATAGGCCGGGTGGCCGCCCGGTACAACTATCGCGCAAGCCCGGCCTGCCTCGCCGGAATGGTCATGGCCGCGACACCGACGACGACGAAGGCCATGCCGAGCCATGCGGTCGGCCCGAGGCTTTCGCCAAGGAAGACGGCGCCGATGCCGACGCCGATCGGCACGCGCAGATAGGCCTGCGAGGTGGTGCCGACCGAGCCCAGCGTGTGGATGAGCCGGAAGAAGATCGAGAAGGCGAGCGCCGTCGAGAAGACCGAAAGCCCGAAGAGAGCCAGGATCGATGCAGTCGACGGCGTCAATGTCCACGGCCGGTCGAAGGCGAGACTCAAGGGAATCAGCATCGCGGCGCCGCAGATCATCGAACCGGCGGCCGGCACCATGGGATCCAGACCCCTGAAGTTTCGCCCAAAGATGGCGGCGCCCGCATAGCAGATGGTGGCGGCGACGACCGCGAGCTGCGCCCACAACTGATGACCGATGCCGCCAAGAGCCTCGGTGCCGACGATAAGGCAAATGCCGGCGATACCGGCGCCGACACCAACCAGCTTGCGCATGGTCACCGGCTCGTGGCGGGTGATAAGTGCCGTCAGCAGGAAGGTGAAGATCGGCGACGTCGCATTGAGGATCGTGGCAAGGCCGGCGTCGATCGACCGTTCGGCCGTGGCGATCAGCGTGAACGGGATAACGCTGTTGAGGCAGGCCTGGAACATGAAGCGGCGCCAGTTGATCGCGTCCCGGGGCATGGCAAGGCCGCGCCAGCGGATGAGACCAAGCAGGATGCCGCCCGCGATCAGCGTGCGTCCGGCGATAAAGCTCACCGGCGGGATCGTCTCGACGCCGATCTTGATGAAGGTGTAGGAGGCACCCCACAACACCGCCAGCACCGCCTGCAATGCCAGTTCGATGGTCATATCGGTCTTTGCGGGCATTGGCGATGCTTTCCAGCCTGTTGCAGGACGACCCGCTTCTAGCCCACGGCGGAGCGGAAATGTTTCGATGACGGCGAAACCATAGTCGTGAGCGAGGCGGCTGTTATGGGCCAGTTCGATGCGAACGCTGCCGCGGCCGACGAACCGTCCCGGCCAAGGCCGGTTCGATCCGACGGGCGCCGATTTTCGGGGTAGGCAAAGCGATTGCAACTCGCTAGACCCGCGCCCGGCCGGCGTGGCAGAAGCCGGTGGGTCGTTGGCGGAGATTTTGATGCCGGAATATGACGTGCTTTGCATCGGCAATGCTATTGTCGACATCATCGCGCAGTGCGACGAGGCTTTTCTCGAAACCAACGGCATCATCAAGGGCGCGATGAACCTCATCGACGCCAGGCGCGCCGAATTGCTCTACAGCCGCATGGGACCGGCGATCGAGGCTTCCGGCGGCAGCGCCGGCAACACCGCGGCTGGCGTAGCCAGCCTCGGCGGGCGGGCCGCCTTCTTCGGCAAGGTGTCGAACGACGCGCTGGGCGACATCTACACGCACGACATCCACGCTCAGGGCGTGGCCTTCGATACCAGGCCACTCGAGGGCGAGCCGCCGACGGCGCGTTCGATGATCTTCGTCACGCCCGACGGCGAGCGTTCGATGAACACCTATCTCGGCGCCTGCGTGGAACTTGGCCCCGAGGATGTCGAGGCCGACAAGGCCGCCGGCGCCAAGGTGACCTATTTCGAGGGCTATCTGTGGGATCCGCCGCGCGCCAAGGAGGCTATCCGCCAGACGGCGAAGCTGGCGCATGCGGCGGGCCGCGAAGTGTCGATGACACTGTCGGATTCCTTTTGCGTCGACCGGTACCGCGACGAGTTTCTCGAGCTGATGCGTTCGGGCACCGTCGACATCGTCTTTGCCAACAGCCACGAGATCAAATCACTTTACCAGACCGCTTCTTTCGAGGAAGCGCTCGCCGCAATCCGCAAGGATTGCAGAATAGCCGCCGTCACCCGTTCTGAAAAAGGCTCGGTCATCGTGCGCGGCGAGGAGACCGTCACCATCCAGGCGACGGAGATCAAGGAACTGGTCGACACGACCGGCGCCGGCGATCTCTATGCAGCCGGCTTCCTTTACGGCTACACCGCCGGACTGAGCCTCAAGGATTGCGGCGACCTCGGCTCGCTGGCCGCCGGGCTGGTGATCCAGCAGATCGGCCCGCGCCCGCGCCAGAACCTGCGTCGCGAAGCCGAGCAGGCCGGGCTGCTATAGTCCCGTTGCGTCACTCCAAGAGAGCATCAAACGCAGCGGTTTGTCGCGCGTCTGTCACAGAGCGTATCTACACGCAGACTGAGGCGTCCTGCGACTGACATTTCGGGGCAGCCAGTTGGGGTGTAAAAATGCAAGACAGCTACCTGCCGGGTCGCTGCATTCTTTGCCGTCACGCGTTCCGATTCCCGCTTTAGCCGTACAACCGGCCGCGGCTAGGGAGGACAGCGCGTGGCCCGCAAGACAGATGCATGACCAGATTTCAAAATCCTCATGAAGGGATTTCGCAAGAGGCCCTGGCAGGCTTGGTGGCCGAGGCGGTGCAGCAGGCATTGATGCGGCACGGCGTCCTGCTGGACGCCGAGGCGCTCGTTTCGGCCAGTGCGATCGCCGGCAGCATTGCCGCCGCCCTGCCCTTCCTGCAGCAAGCACAGCGCCTCGCGATCGGCTCGTTCAAGGGTGACTCGACAGCGCTCGCCTCCGAGTTCTTCCGCACGATGGCGGACAAGATCGCGCGCGGCGACTCCGCCGCGGCCGACAGTGCCTCCGAAAACCCGGTGCCGGCGGTCGGACCCGGGCAACCTGCGTTCCAGCACATTGCCGAGCAAGCCTCGGAGCTCCAGTCGATGGTGATCGAGGACTGGGCGGGCGAGGTTGCCGGCTCGACCTACCTGGAAGAGAATTTCCGCATCCCGCGCTCGACGCTGCATCGCTGGCAAAGGCGGGGCGAAGTCGTGGCGTTGCGCAAGGGCGGCCGAAAGCATGTCTTCCCGCTTGCCCAGTTCGTCGACGGCAGACCGGCTCAGGGCATAAGCGAGGTGTTGTCGGCGATAGCCAATCCACGGCTGGCATGGTTCTGGCTGACCCGGCCCGCGCCCGAACTCGATGGGCGCATTCCTATAGAGATGCTCCGGGAGGATAGGATCGAGGACGTCGTACGCGTCGCCCGCACCTTCTCGTGAGCACGAGTTTCGAATGTGATCCGCCGGGCCTTCGATGCGCCGCCCGTCATATCTTAGCCGGCTAGAGACCTGTCATAAAACAGTAACAATGGTACATTTTGCACATTTTCTTGGTATACTCCTGTATCGATTGTGTGATTTGTCCAATATGTGCCATTCTTTCAAATATGTGACGTGATATTTACGCAACAAGACTTTTCTAAGAGGCGAAAAGGCGTTTTTCTGACATAATCTCTGTTGTGCGCCGCTGTCGATTGGGCCATGTCGATGGCGAAGAAGCGGCGCCGGTGCGCGACTTTTTCAACGATGGGGACGGGGGTGGCAGAGCCGGCAAGGCGTGCGCAGACCTGTCTTGAACCTTTGACTGGAGATTCAAGAAATGAATATCAAGAGCCTTCTTCTCGGCTCCGCTGCGGCCCTGATCGCAGTTTCGGGCGCCCGCGCCGCCGACGCGGTCACCGTCGCCGAGCCGGAACCGGCCGAATACGTCAAGATCTGCGACGTCTATGGCGCAGGTTACTTCTACATCCCCGGCACCGAAACCTGCCTGCGCATCGGCGGCTATGTCCGTTACGACATCGGCGTCGGCGACGTCGGCTCGTTCGACGGCGCGAAGTCCGGCGATCACGAGGACGGCGACGAGCAGGGCACCTGGTACAAGCATGCCCGCTTCACGCTGAAGACCTGGACCGGCCAGGAAACCGAGCTCGGCACGTTGAAGACCTATACCGAAACGCGCTTCAACTTCGGTGACAAAAACCTCGTCACTGATTCGCGCGGCTTGGTCGACAGCAATCCCGCCGCCAACAAGGCGGTCGACCTGCATTTCGCCTGGATCCAGCTCGGCGGCCTGCGCGTTGGTAAGGACGAGACGCCCTATGACCAGTTCATCGGTTATGCCGGCAACGTCATCCAGGACACCATCATTCCGTATGGCCTCAAGGACACCAATGTCGTCAGCTACTATTTCGACGCCGGCAGCGGCTTCTCGGGCGTGATCTCGCTCGAGGAAGGCTCGGGCACGGTAGGCACGATCGACAGCTACGTTCCGCACGTCGTCGGTGGCTTGAAGTACAAGGGCGACTGGGGCGCGGTCACTGGTGTTGTTGCCTATGACAGCAACTACGAGGAAGTGGCCGGCAAGGTTCGCCTCGACGTCAACGTCAGCAAGGAACTGACGCTGTTCGTCATGGGCGGCTACGGAACCGACGACAACCTGAGTGACGATGCCGGCAACACCATCGATGCTCACGGCCGCGGCTTCTACAAGCCGTGGGGCGGCAACTGGGCTGTCTGGGGTGGCGGCACCTACAAGTTCAACGACAAGACCTCCTTCAACCTCCAGGCCTCGGCCGACGACGACAAGAACTACGCTCTCGCCGCGAACGTCGCCTACACCATCGTCCCGGGTTTCACGGTCACCACCGAAGTCGACTGGGATCACTTCGGCCACTTCGACGACGGCACCCCGTTCGGCAACTTCACCAAGGCCGACAAGAAGGACAGCGTCGGCGGCATCGTCCGCTTCCAGCGCTCGTTCTGATCGAGCCTGACAATTATAAAAGAAGGGCCCGCGGCGATTGCCGCGGGCCTTTCTGCTTTTCGGTTCGGCGAGAGCCGGAGCGACCTGTTGCGCGCCTCAATTTCCGGCGGTGTAGGCCGCGATCACCGCCATGTTGACGATGTCTGAGTCCTTGGCGTTCAACGACACGATCTGAACCGGCTTGTTGAGACCGACCAGCAAAGGCCCGATGACCGTCGAGCCGCCGAGCTCCTGCAGCATCTTGGTCGAGATCGAGGCCGAGTGGAATGCCGGCATGATCAGCACGTTGGCCGGGCCAGTCAGCCGGATGAACGGATACTGCGCCATGGCGCGCGGGTTCAGCGCCACGTCGGCCGCCATCTCGCCGTCATACTCGAAATCGACGCGACGCTTGTCGAGGATGCGCACCGCTTCCTGCACCCGTTCCGAGCGCTCGCCCTGCGGGTGGCCGAAGGTGGAATAGGCAAGCATGGCGAGCCTCGGCTCGTAACCCATGCGGCGGGCAAAGCCGGCCGCCTCCTCGGCGATGTCGGCGATCTGTTCGGCGTTCGGCATGTCGTGCACCGCGGTGTCGGCAACCAGCACGGTCCTGCCGCGCGCGAGCACGATCGACACGCCGATGACGCGGTGGCCGGGCTTGGCGTCGATGATGCGGCGCACGTCGTCGAGCGCGGTCGAATAGTTGCGGGTGACGCCGGTGACGATGCCGTCGGCATCGCCCAGCGCCACCATGCAGGCGGCGAAATGGTTGCGGTCGTTGTTGATCAGCCGCTGGCAGTCGCGGAACAGAAAGCCCTTCCGCTGCATGCGCTCGTAAAGGTAGTCGGTGTAGATGCCGTTGCGGCGCGACAGCCTGGCATTGATGATCTCGAGGCCGGGCTTGTTGAGGTCGATGCCGGCATTGCGGGCATTGTCCTTGATGACATCGTCGCGGCCAAGCAGGATCGCGGTGCCGAGCTTCTGGTTCACATAGGAGACGGCGGCGCGCATCACCTGCTCCTCCTCGCCCTCGGCGAAGACGATGCGCTTGGGTTGGCGGCGCACCCGGTCGTAGATGCGCTGCAAGGTCGATGCGATCGGATCGCGGCGAGCGGACAGTTCCTGCGCGTAGCGGTCGAGGTCGAGGATCGGCTTGCGGGCGACGCCGGTTTCCATCGCCGCCTTCGCCACCGCCAGCGGGATCGCCGAGATCAGGCGCGGATCGAACGGCACCGGAATGATGTAGTTGGGGCCGAATTTCGGCCGGTTACCCTGATAGGCAGCGGCGACGTCGTCGGGCACGTCCTGGCGCGCCAGTTCGGCCAGCGCCCTGGCGGCGGCGATCTTCATCTCGTCATTGATGGTGGTGGCTCTGACATCCAGCGCGCCGCGGAAGATATAGGGGAAGCCCAGCACATTGTTGACCTGGTTGGGATAGTCCGAGCGGCCGGTGGCCATGATGGCGTCGGTGCGGAACTCGGCCACTTCTTCCGGGGTGATCTCCGGATCTGGATTGGCCATGGCGAAGATTATCGGGTTTTTCGCCATCGACTGCACCATGGCGGTGGTGAGCGCGCCCTTGGCGGACAAGCCGAGGAAGATGTCGGCGCCGTCCAGCGCCTCGGCGAGGCTGCGCGCCTCGGTCTTGACCGCGTGCGCCGACTTCCACTGGTTCATGCCTTCGGTGCGGCCCTGATAGACGACGCCCTTGGTGTCGCACAGGATGACGTTTTCCGGCGCAAAGCCCATCGCCTTCATCAATTCGATACAGGCGATGCCGGCGGCGCCCGCGCCATTGCAGACCATTTTGGTGGTCTTCATGTCACGGCCGGTGATCTCCAGTGCGTTGATCAGCCCGGCGGCGGAGATGATGGCGGTGCCATGCTGGTCGTCATGGAAGACGGGAATGTCCATCAGCTCGCGCAGCCGCTGCTCGATGATGAAGCATTCGGGCGCCTTGATGTCCTCGAGGTTGATGCCGCCGAAGGAAGGCCCGAGGAAGCGCACGCAGTTGATGAACTCGTCGGCATCCTCGGTCGCCACTTCGAGGTCGATCGAATCAACGTCGGCGAAGCGCTTGAAAAGCACCGCCTTGCCTTCCATCACCGGCTTCGAGGCCAGCGCGCCGAGATTGCCGAGACCGAGGATGGCGGTGCCGTTGGAGATGACGGCGACCATGTTGCCGCGCGTCGTATAGTCGAAGGCGCGGCTCGGATCCTCGGCGATGGCGCGCACGGGGACGGCGACGCCCGGCGAATAGGCCAGGCTCAGATCGCGCTGCGTCGCCATCGGCTTGGTGGCGACGATCTCCAGCTTGCCGGGCCGTCCCATGGCGTGGAACTCCAACGCCTCCTCTGGACTGACGGAGGGGCCGCTGCTTTCGGTTTTCCTGGCCATGATGGTTTCGATTTCCTCGCCTTCGCACACCCTTGAGGCAGGTGCGTGTTTATGTGTCTTTCGGATTAAGGCTACAGGCCGGCGCTGTAAACGGCCAAGCGATCAAGCGCGGTCCGGCTCGCCGACCAGCGCGGCAATTTCCCGCACGGTGGCCCAGCGCTTACGTGCCGAAATCCTCAGCTTGTTTGCGGCCCGGTGGGCGCCGAAAGCCAGAGGCGTTCAACTGTCGAGCCGACCGGGCCGACCATCTCATTGAAAGTCTCCTGCTTGTCCCGATCCACCGCAGTTCCCGCCTTCACGCCACGGGAACCATGGAGTGCCACGCCAGTATGGCGCAACCTGGCTCAATCGCGGCAGGTCCAGCGCCAGTCTTCCCCTGCTTTTCGCGCCGGCGGCATTAAACCGGGCCGCCACTTCTGCTAGCGTTCCGGCATGAACATGCACATGCCGACAGATGCCGACGCCCAGGAGACCACCCCGGCGCCCGTTACGGGCGGCGTCACGCCGATGATGGAGCAATTCATCGAGATCAAGGCCGCAAACCCCGACTCGCTGCTGTTCTACCGCATGGGCGATTTTTACGAATTGTTCTTCGACGACGCGGAGAAGGCCAGCCAGGCGCTCGGCATCGTCTTGACCAAGCGCGGCAAGCATCAGGGCCAGGACATCCCGATGTGCGGCGTGCCGGTGCATGCCGCGGACGACTATCTGCAAAAGTTGATCTCGCAAGGTTTTCGCGTTGCCGTCTGCGAGCAGATCGAGGATCCGGCCGAAGCCAAGAAACGCGGCTCCAAATCGGTGGTGCGCCGCGACGTCGTGCGGCTGGTCACGCCCGGCACCATCACCGAGGACAAGCTGCTTGCGCCGTCGGAATCGAGTTTCCTGATGGCGCTTGGTCGCGTGAAGGGTGGCAGTGCCGCGACCAGCCAGGCCAGCTTCGCGTTGGCGTGGATCGACATTTCAACCGGCGCCTTCAGGGTTGCCGAAACGACGGCGGAGCGACTGCTTGCCGACATTTTCCGCGTCGATCCGCGCGAGGTGATCGTCGCCGAGCCGGTCTTTCACGATCCGGAATTGCGGCCCGTCTTCGACATGCTTGGCCGGGTCGCCAACCCGCAACCGCCTTCGCTGTTCGATTCGGCTTCGGCCACAGGCCGCATCGCACGCTTCTTCGAGGTGGCGACGCCGGACAGTTTCGGCACGTTCTCGCGCGCCGAGCTGTCGGCGATTTCCGGCGCGATCGCCTATGTCGAAAAGACGCAAAAAGCCGAACGCCCGCCGCTGTCGCGCCCCGAGCGCGAGGAGAGCGGCTCGACGCTGTTCATCGACCCGGCGACGCGCGCCAATCTCGAACTGCTGCGCACCTTGTCCGGCAGCCGCGACGGCTCGCTGTTCAAGGCGATCGACCGCACCGTGACCGGCGGTGGGGCGAGGCTGCTCGCCGACCGGCTGATGGCGCCGCTGACGGACCCGGCGGCAATCGCGGCCAGACTGGATTCGGTGTCGTTCTTCCGCTCCGAGACGCGGCTCTGCCAGGGATTGCGAGCGAACCTGAAAAGCGTCGCAGACATGCCAAGGGCGCTGTCGAGGCTGGCGCTCAACCGCGGCGGCCCGCGCGACCTTGGCGCGCTGCGCGCCGGCTTCGAGGCGGCCGGCGCGATTGCCGAATTGTTCGCGACAGCCGCCCTGCCCGCCGAGCTCGCTGCAGCACTTGCCGCGATCAGGGCCTTGCCCGAGGCGCTCGCCCGCCACCTCAGCGAAGCGCTCGACGACGAGCTGCCGCTGATCAGGCGCGATGGCGGCTTCGTGCGCACCGGCTATCATGCCGAGCTCGACGAGATGCGGGCGCTGCGCGACGAATCGCGAAAAGTGATCGCCGGGCTGGAGCGCTCTCTGATCGAGGAGACCGGCATTCGCTCGCTGAAGATCCGGCACAACAACGTGCTCGGCTACTATATCGAGGTAACCGCCAACCACCATTCGATCATGACCGGCAGCGATGCCGCCAAGGCGCGCTTCATCCATCGCCAGACCATGGCCAATGCCATGCGCTTCACCACGACGGAACTGGCGGAGCTGGAATCCAAGATCGCCAACGCCGCCGACCGGGCGCTCAGCATCGAGCTAGCGGCCTTCGACCGTCTGACGGCGGAGGTCGTGGGCGAGGCCGACCGCATCCGCGCCGGCGCCGAGGCGCTTGCCGTTCTGGATGTTTCATCCGCGCTGGCGCTGCTTTCGGAAAGCGAGGGCTGGTGCCGGCCGATGGTCGATGCCAGCCTCGCCTTCGAGATAGCCGGCGGCCGCCACCCGGTGGTCGAACAGGCACTGCGGCGCTCCGGCGAGGGGCCGTTCGTCGCCAATGATTGCGACCTGTCGCCCGAAAACGGAGCAAAGGCCGGCGCCATCTGGCTGCTCACCGGTCCCAATATGGGCGGTAAATCGACGTTCCTGCGGCAGAATGCGTTGATCGCCATCCTTGCCCAGACCGGCTCCTTCGTGCCGGCGCAAAGCGCCCATATCGGCGTCGTCGACCGCTTGTTCTCGCGCGTCGGCGCCTCGGACGACCTGGCGCGCGGCCGCTCGACCTTCATGGTCGAGATGGTCGAGACGGCGGCGATCCTCAACCAGGCCGGCGAGCGGGCGCTGGTCATCCTCGATGAGATCGGCCGCGGCACCGCCACTTTCGATGGCTTGTCGATCGCCTGGGCGGCGGTCGAATATCTGCATGAGAAGAACCGCTGCCGGGCGATCTTCGCCACGCATTTCCACGAGATGACGGCGCTGGCCGGCAAATTGCCCCGGCTTTCCAACGTCACCATGCGGGTCAAGGAATGGGAAGGCGACGTCGTCTTCCTGCACGAAGTCGGCAAGGGCGCCGCCGACCGCTCCTACGGCGTGCAGGTGGCGCGGCTCGCCGGCCTGCCCGAAGCCGTCGTCGCCCGCGCCAAGGAGGTGCTGCACCAGCTCGAGGAAGGCGAGGTCTCCGGCAAGACCAACCGGCTGGTCGACGACCTGCCGCTGTTTTCGGTAGCGGTGAAGCGCGAAGCGCCGAAGTCCGCCAAAAGCGATGCGCTGGGCGAGGCCCTCGGCGCCATCAACCCTGACGAGATGACGCCGCGCGAGGCGCTGGAGGCGCTCTACCGGCTGAAGGGACTGGCGACCAGGCAATAGCGCCAGCCTTGCCATTGACTTATTGTACCGTTCGGTACAATGTCGCGTATAATCCAAGCGACAGGAGAGTTGAATGAGCCGTCCGCCTTTGCCGCCTTTCACGGCCGAAACGGCAGCGCAAAAGGGGCGGCTGGCGGAGGATGCCTGGAACAGCCGCGATCCGGAACGGCTTTCGCTTGCCTATACCGAAGACTGCATCTGGCGGAACCGGGCCGAGTTCATTGCCGGTCGCGGCGAGATCGTCGACTTCCTCAAGCGCAAATGGGCGCGCGAGCTGGACTATCGCCTGATCAAGGAAGTGTGGACCTGGAACGATAACCGCATCGCGGTGCGCTTCGCCTATGAATGGCGCGACGACAGCGGCCACTGGTTTCGCTCCTACGGCAACGAGAATTGGGAGTTCGACGAAGCCGGGCTGATGCGCCGCCGCGTGGCCAGTATCAACGACCTGCCGATCGTCGAGAGCGAACGGAAATATCATTGGCCGCTCGGCCGCCGGCCGGATGATCATCCCGGCCTTTCGGAGCTCGGACTGTAGGCCGATGCGGCGCATCGCGCCAGATCGCGACCAATTGCTGGCGATCATCGCCGAAGTGTTTCGCGAGCATGGCTACGAAGGCGCCAGCCTGGCCTTGATCGGCGCGGCAACGGGGCTCGGCAAGGGGAGCCTCTACCACTTCTTTCCCAGCGGGAAGGAAGAGATGGCGCGAGCCGTCATCGACAACATCGATGGCTGGTTCGAGGACAACGTCTTTGCGCCCTTGCACGATAATCCCGATCCGCAAGCCGGGATCGAGCACATGGTCGCGGCGACGGACAGCTACTTCCGTTCGGGGCGGCGGGTTTGCCTGATCGGCGCCTTTGCGCTCGATCAATCCCGCGACCTCTTCGCCAGCCAGATCAGGGATTATTTCGGCCGCTGGGTGGCGCATCTCGCCGACGCGCTGGCCCGAGCCGGACACCGGCCCGCCGAGGCCGGCGAGCTAGCCGAGGAAACCGTCGCCGCCATCCAGGGCGCGCTCACGCTCGCCCGTGCCGCCGATGACCTCGATGTATTTTCAAGGACATTGCGGCGCCTGCGGATGCGGCTTGGGCTGCCGGCTAACATCTAGCTACAAGGGTTCGAAGCGGAAGGCTGTTTCGGTTCGAAAAATCCGACCGATGCCCGGTGAATCGAGATGTGCTCCTGCAACGCAATAGGCGTTGTCGGCAGCAAGGGCCAATATCTGCAGCCGGGTCGCCCGCGCCTGCCCCTGGTCGGCGTCGTACTCCCATGCGACCTCCGGCCGATCGAACTGAAGCGACGGCACGTGCACGAGATCGCCCCAGACCAACAATGTTTCGCCGCCCCTCGTGACGCGAAAGCCGGTATGGCCGATTTCATGACCCGGGATGGCGATCGCTTCGATATTCGCGCCGAGGTGCTGTCCCGGGTCCAAGGGCTGCGCCCGATCATGGAAGCGGCTCAACCTCGCCTCGGATCGGAACATGTCGAGTTCAAGCCGGGGGACAAGCAAGCGGCCGAGTTGAGGGAAGCCGTCCCGACCATCCGGAAGGATGAGCCCTTGGATATGGTCGAGATGCGTGTGGGTGAAGGCAACCGTGCGTATCCGGTCGACGGCGATCCTCGCCTCCATCAGCGCCTGCGGCAGAAACCCCATCGTCGGGTGCCAGGCGTTGGAGGACCCGGTGTCGATCAGCGTGATTTCATGGCCATCGTCGATGGCAAAGGCGTTGACGGATAGCCTGAGCGCACCGTCCACGAGTTGCAGCTGCGCTGGGAGTTCATTGCCGAATCGCCTGTTGCCCGGCTGGCGCAGTCGTTCGATTGGCATGTCAACATACCCGTCGCGCAGAGACGTGACCGATAGATCTCCAATTCTGTATGTCGTGTGATGGCGCCCGGCTGAAATTCGTTGCATGATTCTCTTTCTATGTCGCCCACACCTGCTCGACCTCCGCGCCCGTGTGTTTTCCCGCTCGCTTGACAGGCTGCGCGCGGCCCGGAAAGCCGGCGAGCGATTAAATCATCTCCAGGCCGCGCTTGCGCGTCGGCGGCGGAAAGGCGCGGTCGAGTTCGGCAAGGTCCTCCGCCGTCAGGGCGATGTCGAGCGCGGCCGCGTTCTGGCGGACATGCTCCTGCCGGCCAGCCTTCGGGATGGCGATGACGCCTTTCTGGATCATGACCCAGGCAAGGGCGATTTGCGCGGCGGTAGCGCTGTGGCGTGCGGCCACGGCTTCCAGCCTGGCATTGCGGGCCAGCGCACCCTGCTCGACCGGCGAATAGGCCATCAGCGGAATGTCGCGTTTCGCGCACCAGGGCGCGAGGTCGAATTCAGGGCCTCGGCGCGACAGATTGTAGAGCACCTGGTTGGTCTGGACATTGCCGCCGGAGGCCAAGCCGACCAGCTCCTCCATCTCGTCGGTGTCGAAATTGCTGACGCCCCAATGGCGGATCTTGCCTTCCGCCTTCAACGCCTCGAAAGCCTCCACGGTTTGCGACAGCGGCACGCTGCCCGGCCAATGCAGCAGATAGAGATCGATGCGGTCGGTGGCGAGCCGTTTCAGGCTGTTTTCGCAGGCTCGCTTGACGCCGGCGCGGGAGGCATTGGACGGCAGCACCTTGGACACCAGGAAGGTTTCGTCGCGGCGCCCGGCGACGGCCTCGGCCACCACTTCCTCGGCGCCGCCGCCGGCATACATCTCGGCCGTGTCGATGAGCGTGATGCCGAGATCGAGGCCGAGCTTCAGCGCCGCGACCTCATCGGCGCGGCGCCCGCGGTCCTCGCCCATCTTCCAGGTGCCTTGGCCCAGAACCGGAACCGCTTCGCCGGACGGCAGCTTCAGGGTTCTCATTGGTGATGGCATGGACTTCTCCGAAGGACCCGGATCGCAGCACAGCCTCGACCGGAAATCCAGACCGGTTTTCTTCCTTGATCCGGATTTCTTGGTCCGAATTCCCGGAGGCGGGCGACTACTTCACCGGATGCTTGGCGAGCCAGTCCTGCATCTCTTTGATCTCGGCTTCCTGCGCCGCGACGACGCCTTCGGCGAGCTTGCGGATTTCAGGATCCTTGCCGTTGGCGATCACCACCTTGGCCATGTCGATGGCGCCCTGGTGATGAGGGATCATGCCGCGGACGAAATCGACATCGGCATTGCCGGTGTATTTGACCATCATGTCCTTGTGCATCTTTTTCATCGCCGCCTCGTAGCCGACGGTGGCCGGGCTCTGGGCGCCCATCGCCATTTTGGACATGTCGTGCTTCATCTCCTCCGACTGCGCCGGGACGCTTTCGAGAAATACCGCCAGCAGCATTCCCGCCGCCATCAAGAGCAGCACGATCTTCTTGGCCAGGGTCATTCAGATATCTCCTTCTGCTTGGATGTCGTATCTGGGGGCTTCGCTCAGAGTTTCAACGTTCTCAGCCGCAAAGCGTTGGCGATGACCGAGACCGAGGACAGGCTCATCGCCGCTGCCGCCAGCATCGGCGACAGCAGCGTGCCGGTGAGCGGATAGAGCACACCGGCTGCGACCGGCACGCCGAGCACATTGTAGAGGAAGGCAAAGAACAGGTTCTGGCGGATGTTGCGGAGCGTCGCCTGGGCGAGTGTGCGGGCTCTGACGATGCCGTTGAGGTCGCCCTTGACCAGCGTGATGCCGGCGCTTTCGACGGCGACATCGGCGCCGGTGCCCATGGCGATGCCGACGTCGGCGCCGGCAAGCGCCGGCGCGTCGTTGACGCCGTCGCCGGCCATCGCAACGGCGGCGCCTCCGCCGCGCAGTTCCTCCACCAGCGCACTCTTGCCGTCGGGCAGCAGACCAGCGCGCACGTCGTCGATGCCGAGCCTGCCGGCGATGGCCCTGGCGGTGCGCTCGTTGTCGCCCGTCGCCATGATGATGCGCAGGCCCCTGTCGTGCAGCGCCTTGATCGCCCCGGCTGTCGTTGCCTTGACCGGGTCGGCGACGGCGACGAGGCCGGCGAGCTTGCCGTCGACGGCCACGAACATGGCCGTCTTGCCCTCGGCCTGCATTGCCTCGGCATTGGCCGCCGATGTTTCGACGCCGAGATCTGCCATCATCATCGCATTGCCGAGCGCGACCTTCCTGCCCGAAACCGTGCCCGAAACGCCCTTGCCGGTGACGGCTTCGAAATCGACCGCGTCGGCCAGCTTCAGGCCGCGCGCGGCAGCGCCCTCGACGATCGCCTCGGCCAGCGGATGCTCCGAGCCTTTTTCGAGCGCGGCGGCGAGGCCCAGCAACTCATTCTCATCGATGCCCTCGGCCGCAACGACGTCGGTCAGCCGTGGCTTGCCCTCGGTCAGCGTGCCGGTCTTGTCGACGATCAGCGTGTCGACGGAGGCAAAGCGCTCGAGCGCCGCGGCTTCCTTGATCAGCACGCCGGCATGCGCGCCGCGCCCTGTCGCCGTCATGATCGACATCGGCGTGGCAAGGCCGAGCGCACAGGGACAGGCGATGATCAGCACCGACACCGCCGAGACGATGGCGAAAATCAGGCTCGGCTGGGGACCGAGGATCGACCAGGCGATGAAGGCGAGGACGGCGACCAGCACGACGGCCGGAACGAAATAGAAGGACACGCGGTCGGCAAGCCCCTGGATCGGCGCGCGCGAACGCTGCGCCTTGGCGACCAGCTCGACGATGCGCGACAGCGTGGTGTCGGCGCCGATTCTCTCGGCGCGCATGACCAGCGAGCCTTGTCTGTTGAGCGTGCCGCCGGTAAGCGCGTCGCCTTCCGTTTTTTCGACCGGCAAAGGCTCGCCCGTGATCATCGATTCATCGATCGCCGAGCGGCCTTCCAGCACGATGCCGTCGACCGGCACGGCATCGCCGGGGCGGACGCGCAACCGGTCGCCCGTCTCGACGCTGTCGAGCGGCACGTCCTTTTCGGAGCCGTCGGCGCCGATCAGGCGGGCCGTCTTCGGCGCAAGGTCCAAAAGCGCGCGAATGGCCGAGCCGGTGCGTTCGCGGGCTCTGAGTTCCAGCACCTGGCCGAGGAACACCAGCGCGACGATGACGGCGGCGGCCTCGAAATAGACCGGCACCGCGCCGTCATGACCTCGAAACTGATGCGGGAAGACATCCGGGAACAGTGTCGCGACGAGGCTGAAGAGATAGGCGGCGCCGACGCCAAGCGAGATCAGCGTCCACATATTGGGGCTGCGGTTGAGGACCGATTCCCAGCCGCGGCGGAAGAACGGAAACGCCGCCCACAGCACTACAGGGCTTGCCAGCGCCAGCTCCATCCACGTCTTTGTCCGGCCGTCGATGAGGTTCTCGAAGCTGTAGCCCAGCATCGGTGCCATGGCGATGACCAGGAGCGGCACGGAGAGCGCCGCGCTGATCCAGAACCGGCGCGTGAAATCGACGAGCTCGGGATTGGGGCCTTCGTCGCCTGTCGGCACGCCCATCGGTTCCAGCGCCATGCCGCAGATCGGGCAGGAACCGGGCTTGTCGCGGATGATTTCGGGGTGCATCGGGCAGGTATACTGGGTGCCCTTCGGCACCGACTGCCGCTCGGGCCGGCCGGCAAGGTATTTTGCCGGCTCCGCTTCGAACTTGCCCTGGCAACCGGCCGAGCAGAAATAGAAACCCTGTCCTTCGTGGCGAAGAAAGTGCCTGGCGCTCGCCCGATCGACGCTCATGCCGCAGACGGGATCGGTGGCCGAGAGATAGGCTTCCGGCCCGGCCTGGAATTTCGTGCGGCAGCGTTCGCTGCAGAAATGAAAGGTACGGCCGCCATGCTCGGCCGTCGGCTTACCGGTGGCTGGATCGACCGTCATGCCGCAGACCGGGTCGCGAATCACCACCTCCGTGGCGGGCGCGGCATCCTTGGCGGAACAGCAGGCGCCGCCAGGCGCATGATGGTGGTGATGGTCGGAATGGGTCATGAACGAGTGCCTCGGGATTCTTGAATTCGAGGCGGAGGTAGTCCTTCCAGTAACTGGAAGGTCAAGGGGCGGTTTCTATTTTTGCATACAGTGCCCACCTCAGGTCGCATCCATGGCAAAGCATTGGAACCGCGGCTGTCAGCCCCATACACAGCGCGGAGAAAACGCGCTATAGACGCCGCCGCATGGCAAAGATCTCCCTGAAACTCGACGAAATCATCGACGGCGACGCCTTGCGCCGCGACTTGACCGCGCTGACGGCGGCGAGCGCCGGCGACGGCTCGGGACCGGCCGTTCGAACGGCAGTGCTCCAACTGCTCAAAGGCAGGATGGGGGAAGGGCGAAAGATCGCCGAGGCCATGCTCAAGGAAGACGGCGGCGGCAATGCCTGCGCCGAGCGGCTGTCGCATCTGATGGATGAGCTGATCCGGGCGCTCTATGATTTCGCCGCCACCCATGTCTACCGCGTCAAGAACCGGTCCGCCGCCGAACGCATGGCGGTGGTGGCGGTCGGCGGCTACGGGCGCGGCACGCTGGCGCCGGGCTCGGACATCGATCTGCTTTTCCTCTTGCCCTACAAGCAGACGCCGTGGGGCGAGCAGATCGTCGAATACATGCTCTATATGCTGTGGGACATGGGGCTTAAGGTCGGCCATGCCACCCGCAACATCGATGAGTGCCTCAGGCTCTCGCGCAGCGATATCACCATCCGCACCTCGATCCTCGAGGCGCGCTTCCTGTGGGGCGAACGCAAGCTCTATGACGAGTTGCTGACCCGCTTCGACCATGAGGTGGTGCGCACGACCGGACCGGAATATGTGCAGGCGAAGCTCGCCGAGCGCGACGAGCGCCACGCCAAGGCGGGCGAAAGCCGCTATCTGGTCGAACCCAACGTCAAGGACGGCAAGGGTGGCCTGCGCGACCTGCAGACGCTGTTCTGGATCGGAAAGTATTTCTACCGCGTGCGGACCGGCGAGGAGCTCGTCGAGAAAGGCGTCTTCACCGAGGCCGAATACCGCGAGTTCCAGAAGGCCGAGGATTTCCTGTGGGCGGTGCGCTGCCATATGCATTTCCTCACCGGCAAGGCGGAGGAGCGGCTGCATTTCGACATCCAGCGCGAGATCGCTGAGCGTCTGGGCTATACGACGCATCCCGGCCTGTCGGCGGTCGAGCGCTTCATGAAGCACTATTTCCTCGTCGCCAAGGACGTCGGCGACCTCACCCGCATCTTCTGCGCGGCGCTGGAGGAAGAGCAGGCCAAGCACGTGCCGGGCTTCAACCGCATCTTCCTGACCTTCTCGCGGCGCAAGCGCAAGCTTGCCGGCACCGCCGACTTCATCGTCGACAACCACCGCATCAACATTGCCGACGACAGCGTGTTCGAGCGCGATCCGGTCAATCTGCTGCGCCTCTTCTGGTTCGCCGACAAGCACGGTCTGGAGTTCCATCCCGATGCGCTCAAGCTGCTCACCCGTTCGCTCGGCCTCGTCAACAAGTCGCTGCGGCGTGACGCGGAAGCCAACCGGCTGTTCCTCGACATCCTGACCTCGGACCGCAACGCCGAGCTCAATCTCAGGCGCATGAACGAAGCCGGGCTACTCGGCAGGCTGATCCCGGATTTCGGCAAGATCGTCGCCATGATGCAGTTCTCGATGTACCACCACTACACGGTGGACGAGCATCTCATCCGCTGCATCGGCGTCCTGGCCGAGATCGAGCGCGGCGACGGCGAAAAGGTGCATCCGCTGTCGCACATCTTGATGCCGGGGCTGAAGAAGAGCCGCGAGGCGCTCTATGTCGCGGTGCTTTTGCACGACATCGCCAAGGGCCGGCCGGAGGACCATTCGGAGGTAGGCGCCCGCATTGCCCGGCGCATCTGCCCGCATATGGGCCTGTCGGCCGCCGACACCGAGACGGTCGCCTGGCTGGTCGAGAACCATCTGGTGATGTCGATGACGGCGCAGACGCGCGACCTCAACGACCGCAAGACGATCGAGGATTTTGCCTCGATCGTCCAGTCGGTCGAGCGGCTGAAGCTGCTCTTGATCCTGACCGTCTGCGACATCAGGGGCGTCGGCCCTGGCGTGTGGAACGGCTGGAAGGGGCAGCTGCTGCGCACCCTCTATTTCGAAACCGAACTGTTGCTCACCGGCGGCTTCTCGGAAGTGTCGCGCGCCGAGCGCACCGCGGCTGCGCGCGAGCGGCTGGCCGAGGCACTCTCCGCCTGGCCGGCGAAAGAGCGCAAGCGCTATGTCGCGCAGCATTACGAGAATTACCTTTTGACGGTGGACCTGTCCGACCAGCTTCGCCATGCCGAATTCGTCCGCGAGGCGGATGCGGCCGGCAAGAAGCTCGCAACCATGGTCAAGACGCATGGGTTCGAGGCGGTGACGGAGATCACCGTGCTGGCGCCGGACCATCCACGCCTGCTTTCGATCATTGCCGGGGCGTGTGCTGCCGCCGGCGGCAACATCGTCGACGCCCAGATCTTCACCACCTCTGACGGGCGCGCGCTGGACAGCATCCTGATCTCCCGGGAATTCGATCTCGACGAGGACGAGCGCCGCCGCGCCGAGCGGGTCGGCCGGCTGATCGAGGACGTGCTTTCCGGCAAGAGCTGGCTGCCCGAGATGATCGAGAAGCGCACCAAGCCAAGGCGCGGTTCCAAGGTGTTCAAAATCCCGCCGCGCGCCGAGATCCGCAACACGCTGTCGAACCGTTTTTCCGTCGTCGAGGTCGAGGGGCTCGACCGGCCGGGCCTGCTCTCCGAGATCACCGGAACGCTGTCGGATCTTTCGCTCGACATCGCCTCGGCGCACATCACAACCTTCGGCGAGAAGGTCATCGACACGTTCTACGTCACCGACCTGACGGGACAGAAGATCGACAGCCCGACGCGCACCGCCACCATTCACAAGCGGCTGATCGATACGCTCGAAGGCAATTCGCCCGAACGCAACGGCAAGGCCAAGGCGGCGGCCGAGTGACCATCCATTTGACGCAATTTCCCAGGCAATCGTCTCCGGTATGAGCCTAGTCAAGAAATTCGCCACCGTCGCTTCCGGCACGCTGATGAGCCGCGCGCTTGGTTTCGGCCGCGAGATGCTGATGGCGGCCGCCCTTGGCACCGGACCTGTCGCCGACGCCTTCAACGCCGCCTTCCAGTTCCCCAACACCTTCCGGCGGCTGTTTGCCGAAGGCGCCTTCAACGCCGCTTTCGTGCCGCTCTTCGCCAAGGAGATCGAGCAGCATGGCAACGAGGGCGCCAAGCGCTTTTCGGAGGAAGTGTTCGGCGTGCTGTTCTCGGCGCTGCTGGCGCTGACCATCGCGATGGAACTGGCGATGCCGCTGATCGTGCGCTACCTGGTGGCGCCGGGCTTCGCCGACATCCCGGGCAAGTTCGAGACGACCGTCCGGCTGGCGACGATCATGTTCCCGTACCTGATCTGCATGTCGCTCGGCGCGATGATGGCCGGCATGCTGAACTCGCTGCGCCGCTATTTCGCCGCGGCGATCGCGCCCGCCTTCCTCAACATCATCCTGATCAGCGTGCTCGCCTACGCCTGGTATCATGGGCTGGACGCCCATGATGTCGGCTTCGGCCTCTCCTGGGGCGTGCTGGCGGCGGGCATCGTGCAGCTTGCGATCGTCTGGATAGCGGTGCGCAACGCTGGCATCTCGATTGGCTTCCGCCGGCCGAAGATGACGCCCAACGTCAAGCGCCTGCTGATCCTGGCGCTGCCGGCGGCGATCACCGGCGGCATCACCCAGATCAACCAGTTGATCGGGACGGCGATCGCCTCGGCGCAGAACAGCGCCGTGTCGTCGCTCGCCTATGCCGACCGCATCTACCAGCTGCCGCTCGGCGTCGTCGGCGTGGCCGTCGCCATCGTGCTGTTGCCGGAGCTGTCGCGGGCGCTGAAATCGGGCAATCTGATCGAGGCCGCCAATCTGCAGAACCGCTCGGTCGAGTTCACCTTGTTCATGACGCTGCCGGCGGCTGCGGCCCTCTGGGTGATGTCGGAGCCGATTGTACGGCTGGTCTATGAGCGCGGCGCCTTCGCCGCCAACCATTCGACGCCGACGGTGGCGGCAATCCTGGCGATCTTCGGCCTCGGCCTGCCGGCCTTCGTGCTGATCAAGGCTTTCACGCCGGGCTATTTCGCGCGCGAGGACACGCGCACGCCGATGATCTTCGCCGCCATCTCGGTCGGCGTGAACGTCGCCACGGCGCTCACGCTGTTCCCGTCGATGGGGGCGCCGGGCATCGCGGTCGCTTCGGCCGTCGCCGGCTGGGTCAACGCGCTGATGCTGCTCGCCATGCTGATTAGGCGCGGCCATTGGGGCCGCGACGTCCCCTTGCTCAAGCGTATCCCGCGGCTGGTTTTGTCGGCGGCGATCATGGCGACCGCGCTTTATTTCGCCGAACATTATTTCGCCGCAAGGCTTGGTCCGGGCTCACCGCTGGTCGCGAAGGCGACGACGCTGCTGTCGCTGGTCGCGGGGGGCGCCGCGCTTTATTTCACCGCCGCCTTCGGCATCGGCGGCGCGGATTTCGGCATGATCCGCAGGAACGTCAAGCGCGGCTCGGCGAAATCTGCGCCGCCGGAATCGAATACTGGCTTGGATGAATAACCCGAGCTGGCGTGCAGCAACACCGGTCTTGATCCCGTCGCCCCCTTCGTTCATAAGCGCGCCGTCGCAAGACTTTCGCCGCGCGCGAAACGGCCCTCCACAAGCCATGAGGAACTCATGTCCGCCTTCAAGCCACTCGTCTTTTCCGGCGTCCAGCCGACCGGCAACCTGCATCTCGGCAATTATCTCGGCGCCATCAAGAAATTCGTCGCCCTTCAGGAACAGTCCGACTGCATCTATTGCGTCGTCGACCTGCATTCGCTGACGGCACAGCTCGTCTATCCGGATCTCGGCGATCAGACCCGTTCGATCACGGCGGCGTTCCTCGCCTCCGGCATCGACCCCAAGAAGCACATCGTTTTCAACCAGTCGCGGGTCATGCAGCACGCCGAGCTTGCCTGGATCTTCAACTGCGTGGCGCGCATCGGCTGGATGTACCGCATGACGCAGTTCAAGGACAAAGCCGGCAAGGACCGCGAGAATGCCTCGCTTGGCCTGCTCGCCTATCCGAGCCTGATGGCTGCCGACATCCTGCTTTACCGCGCCACCCATGTGCCGGTAGGCGAGGACCAGAAGCAGCACCTGGAGTTGACCCGCGATATCGCCCAGAAATTCAACAACGACTTCTCCGACAAGATCGCGGCGCTCGGCGTCGGCGTCGAGATGCAGATCGGCGAGGAAACCGTGAACGGCTACTTCCCGATCACCGAACCTGTGATCGGCGGTCCGGCCGCGCGCATCATGAGCCTGCGCGACGGCTCGAAGAAGATGTCTAAGTCGGACCCGTCGGACCTGTCGCGCATCAACCTGACGGACGATGCCGACACCATCTCGAAGAAGATCCGCAAGGCCAAGACCGACCCGGAGCCGTTGCCGAGCGAGCTCGACGGGCTGGAAACCCGGCCTGAGGCGGAAAACCTGGTCGGCATCTATGCCGGCCTCGCCGAGATTTCGAAGCAAGATGTACTGAAGGCCTATGGCGGCCAGCAGTTTTCGGTGTTCAAGCCGGCGCTCGCCGATCTTGCCGTCGAGAAGCTGGCGCCGATCGCCGCCGAGATGCGCCGCATCGAGGCCGACCGCGCCTATGTCGACGCCGTGCTCAAGGATGGCGGCGAGCGCGCCAGCGCGATCGCCGAGGGCACGATGAAGACGGTGCGCGACATTATCGGCCTGCTGCAGGACTGATCGATAGCCCCCGGTCCCGTCGGACCATTGCCGCGCCTGCCGGCGGCTTGCCGCCGGTTCGCGACGGTGGCAGATTGCGGCCAAAATCATACCGAGCAGATAGACATGGTCTCCAAACGCCTCAGCCGCGAAGCCGGCCATCGCCGCAAATTCCTGGCGATCATAGACGACACGCCGGAATGCGAGCGTGCCGTCGCCTATGCCTCCAAACGCGCGCAGAGCACCAGCGGCGTGCTGGTGTTGCTCTATGTCATCGTGCCGGACGATTTCCAGCACTGGCTCGGCGTGGAAAAGATCATGCGCGAGGAAGCGAACGCGACGGCGCGCGCAGCCTTGGACGGCCATGCGAACAAAGTGCGCCAGAAGCTCGGCATCGAACCGGAGATGGTGGTGCGCGAGGGAAAGCCCACCGAAGAGATCCACAAGCTGATCGAGGAAGACCAGGACATTGCCATCCTGGTGCTGGCGGCCGGTGCCGGCAAGGAAGGCCCGGGGCCGCTGGTCAGCTCGGTTGCTGGCCGTGGCGCTGCTTTCCCCATTCCAGTCACGGTGGTGCCGCAGAACCTGTCGGACGAGGAAATCGACAGCCTGGCCTGACCGCCCCGACGGTCCGGGGCCGATGCCCGCCGTCGAGCACCGCGGTGCAGGCTCATTCCAGCCTTTCTCGACGCGGTCAATCACCCGATTGTGGGCAATTGTGCGCGGGACGTCCTTGGCCTGCGCGGCCGCTGCGCCATTTGGAATCCGCATAAACAGTGATTTCCAACTGGACGGCTGGATGGTCATATCGGAGCGAGAACCCGGCGGCAGGCAAGCCGACCGGCAACGCGGCGAGGCTCAACCTGGCTCGCCGCGTTCCGAACAGGCGGCACGAGCCCGGGAAAAGGCGCCGCAGACGCCTCGTGCGCAGAAGGAGCGCAAGCACCGCGTGCTCGCCAAGGGCCATCCGGCCATGGTCGGCAGCATCGCCGGCGCGATAACCGTCAAGAGCCTCGACCTCTATTACGTCGTCGCTTCCGACGCGCAGATCCCCCTGAAGGGCGAGCACGGCTTCGGACTCTATTTCCATGACTGCCGCTTCCTCGGCGGCTATCAGATGAGACTGGCCGGTCTAGCGCCGATCGTATTGGCCTCGACCGCGCAAAAGGGCTACGCGGCGCTCTTCGAACTGACCAATCCAGACCTCTACTTCGAGCAGGGACGATTGATCCCCAAGGACGAACTCGGCATCGGCTGGGAGCGTATTCTCGATGCGGGGCAAACATGCGTGCGGGAGGTCATGACCATCCAGAATTTCGGCCGCCAGGCGCATGATTTTCCGCTGACCCTGCAATTCGGCGCCGGCTTCGAGGACATCTTCAACGTGCGCGGGCTGGTGCGGCAGGGCCTCGGCAGGCGCGAGCGGGCCGCCTGGCGGGACGGCAGGCTGCATTTTGTCTATCACGGCGCCGACCGGATGCGCAGGACCGTGACTATCGCCTTCTCGCCGCAACCCGATCACATGCACGAAACCACCGCCGAGTTCCGGATCCGCGTGCCCGCGGGCGACAGACGGGCCATCGCGGTCACCATAGAACTCAATGAACGGGCCGAAGAGGCCGAACCCGATCATTTGAACCGGCAGCCGACGGTCGCGCTCGGCACTCTCGCGGAAAACCTTCAGACCGGTTCGGAAGAATGGCTGGAGCGGCACACGACATTCCACAGCGACAGCCTGCTGCTCAACGGCATCATGGACCGCTCGCTGCGCGATCTCGCGATGCTCAGATCCGATTTGGGCAACAGGGAATATTTTGCCGCCGGCGTGCCGTGGTTCGTCGCCCTTTTCGGACGCGACAGCCTGATCGTCGCGCTCGAGATGCTCGCCTTTCAGCCGGAGATCACCGCCCAGACGCTGCGCCTTCTCGCCAGCTACCAGGGACGTCGAACGGATCGATGGCGGGAGGAGCAGCCCGGCAAGATCCTGCATGAGCTGCGCGTCGGCGAGCTCGCCCGCGCCGGCGATGTCCCGCATGCCAGGTTCTACGGCACAGTGGACGCAACCCCGCTCTTTCTGCTGCTGCTGGGCCGCCATGCCGCGTGGACAGGCGATCTCGGGCTCTTCCGCGAGCTGCGGGAGCCCGTGGAAAAGGCCTTGGGCTGGATCGCCAGGGCCGGAGACAGGCGTGGCGAAGGCTATGTCAAATATCGGAGCACCTGGCAGAGCAGCCTCGTCAATCAGGGCTGGAAGGATTCGGCCGACGCGATCGTCAGGACCGACGGCAGCATCGCCAGGCCGCCGATCGCGCTCGTCGAGGTCCAGGGCTATGTCTTTGCCGCCAAGCATGCCGTCGCCGACCTTTACGAACGCATTGGAGACCCCAGTCGCGCCAGGCAGCTTCGCGGCGAGGCCGAACGGCTTCGGAAGCGATTCAACCGTGACTTCTGGTGCGAGGAGCAGGGAACGTTTGCCCTTGCGCTCGAAGCGCGGAGCCGACAGGTCACGGCCGTTTCCTCGAATCCAGGGCAGGCGTTGTGGGCCGGTATCGCGGATCAGGCCAAGGGCCGCCGGTCGGTCGAGCGGCTGATGCGGGACGACATGTTCAGCGGTTGGGGCGTGCGCACGCTGTCGACCGGGGAGCGGCGCTACAACCCTGTCGGATACCATCTCGGAACCGTCTGGCCGCATGACAACGCCTTGCTGGCGGCCGGCTGCCGGCGATATCGCGAGGACGACGCGGCGCTGCGCATCTTCACCGGCATGGCCGAGGCAGCCATGCACTTCCGCCACCATCGGCTGCCTGAAGCGATGGCAGGCTTTGCGCGCAAGGATTTCCAGGTGCCGGTGCATTATCCCGTGGCCTGCCACCCACAGGCCTGGGCGGCGGGCGCGGTGCCGTTTCTGGTGACGACCTGCCTTGGCCTGGAACCCGACGCCTTCGCCGGCAGGCTTCTCATCGTGCGGCCGCGGCTGCCCGATTTCGTCAACCGCATCCAGCTTCGCAAGCTGCGGGTAGGCGACGGATGTGCCGATCTCGAATTCAGGCGGACGGCCGACGGAGCCGAGGTGAACATCCAGAAGACGAGTGGACAACTCAGCGTGGAAGTCCGAGAATAAGCCTGCCCTGGTCGAGGGGCTCCGCCAGGGCAAAACATTCCGCCAGCCAGCGGCTCAGGCGACGCGTTTCGCTTGAATGTCCAGCCGATAGAGCCTATTTAGAATTATTCCAAACTATCGGCCCGGGAAGGGCCTGGAGATACCCATGTTCATCCAGACCGAATCGACGCCGAACCCGGCGACGCTGAAATTCCTGCCGGGCAAGGAAGTGCTGCGCGAAGGCACAGCCGATTTCCGCAATGCCGAAGCCGCGGCGGAAGCCTCGCCGCTGGCCGGCAGGCTGTTCGAGATCCCGGGCGTCACCGGCGTTTTCTTCGGCTATGATTTCATCACGGTGACCAAGGACAGCCCGGACTGGCAGCATCTGAAGCCGGCGATCCTCGGCGCCATCATGGAGCACTTCATGTCCGGCGCCCCGGTCATGGCATCGGCTGGCCCCGCCACCGAAACCAGCCAGACCGGCGAGTTCTACGACAAGGCCGACGAAGAACTGGTGCTGACCATCAAGGAACTGCTCGACACGCGCGTGCGCCCGGCAGTCGCCCAGGATGGCGGCGACATCACCTTCCGCGGTTTCGAGAACGGCACCGTGTTCCTGCACATGAAGGGCGCCTGCGCCGGCTGCCCGTCGTCGACGGCGACGCTGAAGCACGGCATCCAGAACCTGCTTCGCCACTTCGTTCCCGAGGTGCAGCAGGTCGAGCAAGTCGCCTGACAGCAACGCGAACTCTCAAAAGGGCGTCGGCCCGCAACAGTCCAAAAACAAAAAACCGGGCCCCAACAGCCCGGTTTTCTGTTTTTGGACGTCTTGTTGTTGCCTAGACGGTCCGCTTGCAAAAGCTTTTGGCCCCGGCCTTCGTGATCACATCACGATGACCTTGGCGCCGACCGAGGTGCGGTCGTAGAGGTCGATAATGTCCTGGTTCATCAGCCGGATGCAGCCCGACGACATCGCCTTGCCGATCGAGAACCATTCCGGGCTGCCATGCAGGCGGTAGCCCATGTCGCCGCCCTTGTTGAAGAGATACATGGCGCGCGCGCCGAGCGGGTTCTTCAGGCCAGGCTCCATGCCGCCGGCGAACTTGGCAAGATCGGGCTGGCGCTTGATCATCTGCGAGGGCGGCGTCCAGGTCGGCCATTCGCGCTTCAGCGCGATATGGGCGGTGCCGTGCCACTCAAAACCCTCACGGCCGACGCCGATACCATAGCGCATCGCCATGCCGTCGCCCTCGATGAAGTAGAGAAACTTGTTCTGGGTATCGACGATGATGGTGCCCGGCTTCTCCGAGGAGTCGTAGCGCACTTCCTGCCGGTGGTACTTAGCGGGGACCTTTTCGATCGGGACGCGCGGCAGCTGATAGCCGGCGTCGGTCATCGCGCCATAGTTGTTGGTGAACAATTGCCCGCCGATGGTGCTGCACCCGCTGATCGCGGTCGACAGCGCAAGAGCGGCGACAATTGCAATTGACTTCAAGCGCATGAATAGGTCCGACGCCCCGCCTCGATGTCAGCGGCACGAGTCGGCCGCTTTCTTGCCATCATTCATGCTGGCATTTCTTTTGCTTGCCAAGCGCGCACTGCCTATATGCAAAGCCTTCCCTGCCGGTAAGTGCCGAACTGCGGCATTTCGGCAACAGGGCTCACAGGATTGTGAAGCAAAATCAATGGGGCAGCTGGAATAGCCGCCAGAGATGAAGGAGAGCGCCATGAATGTCGGTGATGCCGCCGAACGTTCCGGCCTGCCGGCCAAGACCATCCGCTACTATGAGGAGATCGGGCTGATCCGGCCGGCGCGGGCCGAGAACGGCTATCGCGATTACTCCGGCGACGACATCCATCGCCTGGCCTTCCTGCGCCGCGCGCGCAATCTCGGCTTCTCAATCGACGATTGCAGGCAGCTGATGGCGCTCTATCAGGACCGTGGCCGCGCCAGCCATGACGTGCGCGAGATCGCCGCCGCCCATGTCAGGGCGATCGAGGAGAAGGTGCGCGAATTGCAGTCGATGCGCTCGACGCTGCAGAAGCTGATCCACGCCTGCCATGGTGACCACCGGCCGGACTGCCCGATCCTGGAGGACATGGCGGGAGCGGCGGCCGGCGAGAGCGCGATCGCGTGACTTGAGAGGATCTCGCTCGTCTACCGGTTCAACGAAGGGCGACGCCCGATTCTGAAAGCCTTGTCAGCGCTTCCAGAAATCGCGGTGCGGAGCGAGCATCTCGTCCGCGATTTCGGGGAAGGGGCCGAAGACCTCGATCTTTTTCTGGCCGGAGGCGAATACGGTCCGCGAAGCGAGGCTCATCGTCGGATTCCCGGGATGATCCCCGGTGAGCGCGAGAAGCTCGGTCTCCTCGAAGCCGTAGACCAGCCGCCCGATATTCGCCCAATACATCGTGCCGGCGCACATCGCGCAGGGCTCGCCGGTCGAGACCAGCGTGCATTGCCACAGGAATTCGGGCTCATAGGCGGCCGCGGCGCGGCGGGCGAGCTCGGTCTCGGCGTGGCGCACCGTGTCGAGATTGCCCTGCCGCATCAGCACGCGATCATCCGGCCCGACCAGCACGCAACCGAACGGATGATGCCCATGCGCCCCCGCCTCGCGCGCGACGGCGTCGGCGGATCGAAGGTGGGCGAGCATCTGGTCGCGTGTCATGGCAAAATCCTCATCCTGCGGTTTTGGGGCCGGGCCGGCGAAAACGACTCCAGGGCAATTCCAGGAAAAAAGTGTGCACGGTTTTCCGTCAGGAATTGCGTCAAAACAAAGAGATAGAGCGTTTCGCCGTTTCCGTGAAACGGCGAAACGCTCTATCGGTCTGGCGTGATTGAACCCGTGCCCATGGGCACGAAGAAACACGTCCATGCGAATCTGTGATAGGCCTCGAACTTCAAGTGCGGGACAATCGTCTGGTAAAACGTCATCAAGCGTTCGCAGATATGGTATCGGTCATCCGGCGCGGCCTGGGCTCGCCCGATTGGGATGAACCATTCCGCCTCCTGAGGTTCATTCATGTAACTCGGGCGCGGCGCCCTGACGTAATAGCCGTCCTTGGTCGCCCTAACGTCGCGGGGATCGATTGGGTGGCAGTCTTTATCTCCACAGCAGTTGTATCCCAGGAGGGGATCGGTTTTGCCTGTATACCAGTCGTGGGCGTCAGCACCGCCTGAAAAGGCAAGCCAAACCCAAGCAGCGTGTTTTCCTAGCCGATACATTAAGGCCCCTCAAACAAGCCATATCATATTAGATATGCCTAATCTATTGGCCTGAAGTCGCAAGCCTGGGGCATGGCCAAGTTCGCTGGCTGGTTTGTCAAATATATAATCGCCCCCTAGAAACGGGTTCAAACCGTGAACAAAATCTGGCATGGTGCCAGCCATGCCACTCGTTTCCCCGATTCCCCTCAATCCGCTCATCGACGGCCGCCAGTCGGAGCGCGCCATGCTGGTGCGGCGCGGCGTGCAGCGGCTGCTGGCCGAAATGGGCGCGCATGTGCTGCCGGAGCTTTCTTTGGCCACCGGGCGGCGCGCCGATCTGGTCGCGCTGACGCGGCAGGGCGATATCTGGATCATCGAGATCAAATCCTCGATCGAAGACTTCCGCGTCGACCGCAAATGGCCGGACTACCGGCTGCACTCGGACCGCTTCTTCTTCGCCACCCATCCCGGCGTTCCACAGGAAATCTTTCCCGAGGAATGCGGCTTCATCCTCTCCGACGGCTATGGCGCGGAGATCCTGCGCGATGCACCCGAGCACCGCATGGCGGCGGCGACGCGCAAGGCGCTGATGCTGCGGATGGCGCGGGCGGGCGCCGCGCGGCTGTTAGCGGCGGAGCTTGCCGGCGTTGCTGTGCCGGCGCTGGATGGCGAGAGCGAGTAGGTACTCGTCGCGGAGCACTGGTGCGCCGCCGCTGCGTCCGGCGTCAGGCCCGTGCCCCAGCCAAACTTTGTCTAAGGTAAGCGAGAATTTTTCGTTCGTACCGATGATTTTCGCCGATGCTGTTTGTCTTCACCAACAGGCGTGTCCGGATGGCCGGCGGCCTGAAAAGAGGTGAAGCATGAAATCGTTGCAAAATCAGAACGTCGTCGTCGTCGGAGGCAGCCGCGGTGTCGGCCGTGCGATCGTGGAAGCAGCGCTCGGCGAGGGAGCGACCGTGCTTGCCGTCGCCCGTGGCGCCGCCGACCTGAAGCAGCTCGCCTGGGAACGCCCCTGCTTGAAGACACTTGCGGCCGACGCGACGGCCGAATCCGCGCCGGAGGCGGTTTTCGATGCGCTTGCGCCGGACGTGCTGGTGGTCTGCGCGGGCGCGCTCGCCCCTTCCGCGCCGATACAGGAGCAGAGCTGGGAAGGCTTCTCGGTGAACTGGGAAATGGATGTCAAGGCGTCGTTCCTGTTCTGCCGGGCCGCCATCGCTGGCCGGCTGAAGCCCGGCAGCCGGGTGCTGCTGATCGCCAGCGGCGCCGCCATCAGCGGAGGGCCGCCGAATTCGGGCGGCTATGCCGGCGCCAAGCGCATGCAGATTTTCTTGGCCGGCCATTGCCAGAAGGAATCGGACCGGCTGGGGCTCGGCCTGCGCTTCATGGCGCTCTCGCCGGCGCGCATCATGCCAGGCACCGGGGTCGGCGATCACGGCATCGATGGCATCGCGGCCTATATGGGCATCCGCCCGGCCGACTTCCTGGCCAGCATGAGCGACATGCAGACGCCGGCCGATGTCGGACGGGCCGTGATCCAGCTCGCGACGGGCAAGCTGCAGGGCACTTCCTTCACCGTGAGCGGCAGCGGCCTTGCGGCAGCCGCGTGAGGCGCGCAGGATGTCGGCCGGATTCAGCGCCCCGGGCTCCACATGACTGACGCTCCCGGCCCTATCGAGCCTTCGGGCCGGCCAGGCCGGCCGGTCCTCGGCCGGCTGGCCTTCGAGCGACTGAGCCTCGCCCACCGCCGCGAGCTCAAGCTCCATTGTTACCGCATGATGGGCTCGCTCAACGAGGCGGACGATCTCGTCCAGGAGACGTTCCTCAAGGCCTGGCGGGCGCGGTCGCAATTCGACGCACGAGGTTCGGCGCGCGGCTGGCTCTATGCTATCGCCACCAACAGCTGCCTCAATGCCATCAAGGCACGGTCATCGGCGCGGCGCATTCTCGAACAACCCGAGCGACCGCCCGCCGAAGGACGGGCGACCGGCGGGCCGACCACCGAACTCGCCTGGCTGGAGCCATATCCGGACGCGGAATTGCCTGACGTGGCCGACGACAGGCCGGGTCCGGACGCGCGCTACGAGGCCCGCGAGGCCGTGCGCCTGGCCTTCGTCGCGGCGATCCAGCTGTTGCCGCCGCGGCAGCGCGCGGCCCTGCTGCTTTGCGACGTGCTCGGATGGTCCGCCGTCGAGATCGCGCAATTGCTGGGTGGATCGACGGCCTCGATCAACAGCGCCTTGCAGCGGGCCCGCACGACGCTGGGCGGGCACCACCAACAGGACCGCGCGCCGCAGCGATCACGGCCCGATCCGGACGAAGGCCTGCTGCTCGAACGCTATATGCGGGCCTGGCAGGCCGACAACCTGGACGGGCTCGTCGACCTGCTGCGCGAGGACGCCGTCTACCACATGCCGCCATGGCGGGAATGGTACCGCGGACGCCCGGCTATCGGCGCTTTCCTGGGCAGCATCTGGGGCAATTTTGCCGGCTATCGCGCCGTGGCCATCGGCGCCAACGCCCAGCCGGCCGTAGGCGTTTACGCGCTCGGCCGTGACGATTTTACCTGGCGACCGCATTCGCTGCATGTCATCGAGCCCGCCGACGGCAAAATCGCCTCGCTGACCATCTATGTCCCGCCGCTCGGCCCCGCTTTGTTCAAGGCCTTTGGCCTACCGCCGGAGCTTGGCCTGCCTCGATGAGGCTTAAGCGCATTTCCAGGAAAAGTGTGACACGGTTATCCGCGAGGAATTGCGTCAAAACAAAGGGATAGAGCGTTTCGGCGTTTCCGTGAAACGGTGAAGCGCCCTAGCCCAGTTCCTCGTCCGCCCCGCCGGCAGCCGGCGCCATAGTTAGAATGGCGGCGCCAACCAATGCCGCAATCAGCGATCCTCCGAGGATGCCGACCTTCACCGCATCCTGCAGCGCCGGGTCGCCGGCGAAGGCGAGCAGGCCGATGAACAGGCTCATGGTGAAGCCGATGCCGCACAGCAGCGAAATGCCCAGCATATGCAGCCAGCCGGCGTTGGCCGGCAGGTCGGCGAAACCGAACCGGATGGCTAGAGCCGAGGAGCCGAAGACACCGACCAGCTTGCCCAGCACCAGCCCGGCGGCGACGCCCAGCGTCAGCGGCTCGACAAGTGCCGCAAAGCTAAGGCCGCCGAGCGAGACGCCGGCATTGGCGAAGCCGAAGATCGGGATGACGATGAACGGCACCAGTCTGTGCAAGCCGTGTTCCAGCCGGTGCAGCGGTGAATGCTCGAGATCGCGGCCGATGCCGGGCGAGCGCTCGAGCGGGATGGTGAGCGCCAGCGCCACGCCGGCCAGCGTGGCGTGCACGCCCGACTTCAGCACCAGCACCCAAAGCACGACGCCAAGCAACAGATACGGCCAGAGCTTCATCGCCCGCATGCGGTTGAGCATGACGAGCAGGGCGATGACGACGAAGGCGCCGGCCAGATAAGCCAGCGACAGGCCGCTGGTGTAGAACAGCGCGATGATGAGGACCGCGCCGAGGTCGTCGATGATGGCCAAGGCGGTGAGGAAGACCTTCAGCGAGGCCGGCACGCGGCTACCGAGCAGCGACAGCACGCCCAGCGCAAAGGCGATGTCGGTGGCGGTCGGGATCGCCCAGCCGGAAATCGCGGCCGGATTGTCGCGATTGATGGCTACATAGACCAAAGCCGGCACCACCATGCCGCCGGCGGCGGCGATGCCTGGCAGCACGCGGCGCGGCCAGGTCGAGAGCTGCCCGTCGAGCATCTCGCGCTTGATCTCCAGCCCGACTAGCAGGAAGAACACCGCCATCAACCCGTCATTGATCCAGTGCGAGACGCTGAGCGGCCCGAGATAGGCGTGCAGGACGGCGAAATAGGTTTCGGCGAGCGGCGAGTTGGCAACGATCAGAGCGAGCGCGGCGGTCACCATCAGGATGATGCCGCCGGCGGCCTCGCCGTCGAGGAATTCGCGAAGGATCGATTTTGGCCGTTCGTCTCGCATGGACCCTCCTGCACATGGCCGGAATCATCTCACGGGATGATGAGCAAGCCCGGGCGGCGAGGCAAGCATCGGACCGTGCTTAGTCTGGGCAATCGCCTCAGTTTTCGAATTCGCCCCATCGAGGTTGACGCCGCCCCTCACCTGCCTGCCGGCATCCTCTCCCCGTATAGTGACGGGGAGAGGGACGCTCTCGCCAATGGTTTCGCCAATCATCAACATCGTAAGAAAGGGCGCCGAGGTTGCGGTCAGCCCCTTCTCCCCGTCACTATACGGTGAGAAGTGCCCGGCAGGGCGATGAGGGCAGCGCCGATCTTGGCGATTGCCGATCTGCGCCGCAAGTTGGAACTGTCGTTGGCCCGAAATGCTTGCCCTGCGTGTCAGGTGATCTCAGCGCGGCGCGCGCTTGGCGAGGATGCGCTGCAGGGTGCGGCGGTGCATGTTGAGGCGGCGCGCGGTCTCGGAAACGTTGCGGTCGCACATTTCGTAGACGCGCTGGATGTGTTCCCAGCGCACGCGGTCGGCCGACATCGGATTTTCCGGCGGCGCGGCGCGCTCGCCCGATGTGCGGGTGAGCGCGGCGAAGACGTCGTCGGCATCGGCCGGCTTGGAGAGGTAGTCGATGGCGCCGAGCTTCACGGCCGTCACCGCGGTGGCGATATTGCCGTAGCCGGTCAGGATGATGGCGCGGGCGTCGCCGCGCTTCTCGCGGATGGCGGCAACGACGTCGAGGCCATTGCCGTCGCCGAGCCGCATGTCGACCACCGCGTAGGCCGGCGGACGGGCACGCGCCTTGGCCACCGCCTCTTCGACGCTCTCCGCCGTCTCGACCACGAAACCCCTGGCTTCCATGGCGCGGGCAAGCCGGGTGAGAAACGGCTTGTCGTCCTCGACGATGAGCAACGAGGTATCCTCGCCCTCGACCATTGCGCCAGCCGTTTCGTCTCCGCTCATCTTGTCGGCATCCTACTGATTGGGCAGTCCACCGTTCCAGGGAAACGGTTAACCGCCCTATCTCTTTGTTTGACGCAATTTCGGACGGAAAACCGTGTCACGCTTTTCCCGAAATTGCGCCTAAAGCGCTTCGCATCGGACGAATCCTAGCGAATACGCCTTAAATCCTTGTTTCCCGGCATGTCGTTTTCCCAAAAAAGCAGCACGGTTTTGGGCGATATGCCTCACTTTTACGCAGATACAGTTCTGCAACGGCAATGTCCAATTTTTACAGCTGGCAACAGAGCTGCCATGCGGTAATTGCAACACTTAACTTACGCGTTGTCGAACATGGTGGTCGAAGCCTGCTGGTTGAGAAAGACGCCGCGCGGCCAGGCGATCTGCACCACGGCGCCTTCGCCGAGCCCGCTGGAATTGCGGAAGTCGATTGTGGCGCCAGAGCGTTCCAGCAAGGTCTTGGCGATGAACAGCCCGAGGCCCAGGCCGCCGCCGGCTTCAGTGCCCTGGCGCGTCGACACATAGGGCTCGCCGATGCGGTCGATGATCTCGGCCGGGAAACCAGGTCCGTCATCGGTGATCGAGAAGATGACCGCCTCATTGTCCCAGCTCCAGCTGACGGTGACCGACTTGCGGGCGAAGTCGACGGCGTTCTCGACCAGGTTGCCGAGGCCATAGATGACGCCGGGGCTGCGCTGGCCGACGGGTTCGGGGCCGACACACTCGCCGGGCTGCAGCCGGATCGAGATGCCGAAATCGCGATGCGGCGCCGTCACCTCCTCGACCAGCGAGGTGAGCGGCATGCGCGACATATGCGCCTCGCCTTCCGACGAAAGGCTGGTCAGCCGCTTCAGGATCTCGCGGCAACGCTCGCTCTGCGAGCGCAGCAACTTCACGTCCTCGCCGTATTTCGGATCCTTGCCGAGCGCCTTTTCCATCTCCTTGGCAACCACGGTGATGGTGGCCAAGGGCGTGCCGAGCTCATGCGCGGCAGCCGCGGCCAGCCCGTCCAGCGCCGAGAGGTGCTGCTCGCGCTGCAGCACCAGCTCGGTGGCGGCAAGCGCATTGGCGAGCAGGCGCGCTTCCGCCGCGACGCGGAAGGCATAGATGGCGGTGAAGGCGATCGAGGCGAACACCGCCATCCACATGCCGGCGACATAGATGAACGGCATCGGCAGGGGCGACCCCTCATACCAGGGCAGCGGCAGGTGGAAGAACACCAGAAGGGTTGCGGCCAGGATGACCAGCGCGCCGAGGCTGGCGGTGAGCCGCAGCGGCAGCGAAGCGGCCGAGATGACGACCGGCACCGAGAGCAGCACGGAAAACGGGTTGGTCAGCCCTCCGGTCATGTAGAGCAGCCCGGTGAGCTGGATGCCGTCGAAGGTCAGGATGGCGAAGGCCGAAAACGGGGTCAACCGGTGCGCCGCCGGATAGCGGAAGGTGAGCCACAGATTCATCCAGGCCGAGCAGGCGATCAATGCAAAGCACGTCGACACCGGCAGCGGGAATTTCAGGCCATAGGCGACCACCAGTACGGTCAGGCTCTGGCCGACGATGGCCAGCCAGCGCAGGCGGATCAGCGTGTTGAGCCGCAACCGCTGGCTTTGCTGGGAATCGGGCGCGCGCAGGATGTTGATCATCGACTTACGATTATAACCGCGGGAGGATCAGCGCTAGTAGCGCTATTAAGGGGATTTGACCGGCCGGCAGCTGGCGTTTCGGTTCACCAGCATGAGCGCCTGGTGATTGGCCGAGCGCACTTCGTCATCCACGGGCGGAGCGACGCGAAGCGGAGCGCAGCCCCGAGGATCCATTCCGTTACCTTGACCGTAGAATGCAGCGGAACAGCATTCTGGATCGTCGCAACGTTTGGAAGTCACGGAATGGATCCTCGGGTCTACGCGTGTCGCTTCGCTCCTTGCTCCGCCCGTGGATGACGACGTGACGGGCGTTTGCGCCAATCGCCAACGTACGCCGTCCGATAACGCGAGGCCGCCAAAGCTTCCGTTGCAAGCCTACGTTCCACGCGGCTTGGCACGGCTGGTGGCGGCAGCCAACAGCGGGTTTTCCGGCCAGACATGTTTTGGATAGCGGCCGCGCATGTCGGCGCGCACATCCGCCCAGGAGCCCCGCCAGAAGCCGGGGAGATCGCGCGTCGTCTGGATCGGCCGGTGCGCCGGCGACAGGAGCTCGAGCGTCAGCGGCACGGTGCCGTTGGCGATCGCCGGATGACGGTCGAGGCCGAACAGTTCCTGCACGCGGATCGCCAGCACCGGCCACTCGCCGTCATAACGGATCGGCACATGGCTGCCCGAAGGCGCGTCGAAATGGGTCGGCGCCAATGCGTCGACCTTGCGCTGCAGGTCGTGCGGCACCAGCGCCATCAGTGCCGACGACAGCGTCGCCGGTTTGATGGCCGCGAAAGAGGCATCGCCGGCGAGAAACGGCACGAGCCAATCGTCGAGGCGCTTGATAAGCGCTTCGTCCGAGACATCGGGCCAGGGCGCGCCGAGGCCGCGATGCAGCCAGCCGAGCCGCTGGCGCAGCGTTTCAGCCTCCTTGCCCCAGTCGAGCAGGGACAGTCCGTACTCGCGCAAGGCATCGGCTATGGCGCGGTCGGCCTCGGCGCCAGAGGGTGCCGGCAGCATGCGCTCGGACAGCGTGATGGCGCCCAACCGCGCGATCTCGCGCACCCGTACGGCGCGGCGCTCGCGGTCGAAGCTCGTCTCGCGCTTGCTCTCGATGCGATCGGCAAGAGCGGCGCGAAGATCTGCTTCGTCGACCGGCGCGGCCGCGGTGATGCGGGCGTTCTGCGCCTTGCCCTGCAGGTCGGCGACCACCAGCCAGGTTTCATTGGCCAGCGGATCGGCGGCATCGACCATGGCGCCCGAACCGTTGGCGAGCACGAAGCGGCTGCGCTCGCCGCGCGCTCTCGCCACACGGTCCGGCCAGGCATGGATGAGGAGTGAGCCGGCGCTGGCTGGCTTGTCGTTTCCTTTCCCGCCAGCCTGCATGGTCAGGCGCTCCGCCAATTGTCGGGCGGCATTGGCGCGCGGCGATTTTTCAGTCCTGAATCGGATCAGCCGTCGTTCCAAGTCGGCGCTGTCGCCGCCGAGCCCGCGCTCGGTGAGCAGCACGGCGAGCATCGCCGCTTCCCGCGCGTCGCCGCTCTTCGTCGCCTCTGCCACCATATGCGCCAGCCGCACCGGCAGCGCCAATTTACGCATGGCGGCGCCCGCTTCCGTCAGCCGCCCTGCCCCATCGATGGCGTGCAACGCGCGCAAGAGAACCCGCGCCTCGTTGAGGGCCGGCGCCGGCGGCGGATCGAGGAACGAAAGGCTCGACGGATCGGCGACACCGAACGCGGCGCAGTCGAGCAGCAGGCCGGACAGATCGGCCTCGAGGATTTCCGGCGGCGTGAAGGCGGGAAGCGACGCCGTCTGCTCCGCCCGCCACAGGCGCACGGCGACGCCGGGCTGTGTGCGACCGGCGCGGCCGGCGCGCTGGTCGGCCGAGGCCTTGCTGACACGCACCGTCTCAAGCCTGGTCAGGCCGCTCGCCGGCTCGTAGCGCGGCAGCCGCGAAAGTCCGGAATCGATGACGACGCGCACACCGTCGATGGTGATCGAGGTCTCGGCGATCGAGGTTGCCAGCACCACCTTGCGACGACCCGCCGGCGCCGGCCTGATCGCCTGATCCTGCGTCCGGTTGTCGAGTTGGCCGTAGAGCGGCACGATGTCGGTGTCGGCGGCGACACTGCCCGCGAGCCGCTCGGCGCTGCGCTCTATCTCGCGCTGCCCGGGCAGGAAGGCGAGCACGCTGCCTGGTTCACTGGCAAGTGCGGCGCGCACGGCCTTGGCCATGGCGTCCTCGATCGCCACGCCGGCCGGCCGTTCGTCGTAGCGGATCTCGACCGGGAAGGCGCGGCCCTCGCTTTCGATCACCGGCGCCTGCGCCAGGAGCCTTGCGACGCGCGCGCCGTCGAGCGTCGCCGACATGACCAGCAGCCGCAGGTCCGGCCTCAGCGCGCCCTGCACGTCGAGCGCCAGCGCCAGGCCGAAATCGCCGTCGAGCGAGCGCTCGTGGAATTCGTCGAAGATCACCGCCGACACGCCGGGCAGCTCCGGATCGTCGAGGATCATCCGCGCGAGCACGCCTTCGGTGACGACCAGGATTTTTGTCCGCGCCGACGTACGGTTCTCCATGCGCATCGCATAGCCGACCGTCCCGCCGGGCTCTTCGCCCAACAATTCGGCCATGCGGCGGGCGGCGGCGCGAGCGGCGAGCCTGCGCGGCTCGAGCAGCACGATCCTGCCCGCGCCGAGCCACGGTGCATCGAGCAGCGCCAACGGCACCAGCGTCGTCTTGCCGGCGCCGGGCGGCGCCACAAGCACGGCGCTGCCGCCACGGCCAAGCGCCGCGCCAAGCGCCGGCAACACGGCTGTGACCGGAAGCTCCGGCAAGGGTTGCGTCGTCATCTGGCCCGCATATCAGCGCGCGCGGTCGCCATGCAACGTGTTGAGGCCATTGTCGGTCAAAGCCGGGCGCGCGTGAACGGGTTCCAGCGCACGGTGCCAAGCCGCGCTTCCTCGCGCACCATGGTGAGGAGGCCGGAAGCACCGACGACGACGAGGCCGACCAGCGACATCGCGTCGGGGTATTCCTGGAAGAACATCGCGCCGAGGATGACCGCCCATATGATCTGCGAATAGTGCGTCGGCGCGATGCGATTGGCCGGCGCGTATTTGGCTGCCAGGAGATGCAGCAATTGACCGCCGGCGGTAAACAGCCCGCCCAGGACCAACCAGCCCAGTTGCCACAGATTGGGAAGCGAAAACGACGTGGCAGAGGCGCCCACCCCGTTGAAAAGCAGGCCGCAGCCGATCAGGGTGCCCAACATGGTGGTGCGCTTTTCCTGCTGGGCAAGCGAGCGCATCAGGATAACGATGGTTGCGGCGACGAAGGCATTGGCAAAGGCGGCGAGATGGCCGAGATGCAATTCGCGGAACCCCGGCCTCACCACCAGCATGACGCCAGCGAAGCCGGCGACCACGGCCAGCCACCGCCAGGGGCCGACCTTCTCCTTCAGGATGACGGTCGAAAGGACGGTGACTAGCAAAGGCGCCAGAAAGAGCAGGGCGTAGACCTCCGCCAACGGAATGGTGGTGAAGGCATAGACGCTGAGCACGCCCGACGCGATGCCGGCCCAGGCGCGGGCCTGCACGGCCCACGGCCGTCCGGTGCGCCAGAAATCGAGCCAGCGCTCCTGCTTCGGCCGCGTGAAGAAGAGGAAACAGCCGGCAAACAAGGTGACGAAGAAGCCGATCTCGAAGACAGTGAACTGCCCGCCCAGACCCTTGATGACGGCGTCGCTGAACGAATAGTTTGCGTAAGCGAGCAGGGCGAGCAGGATTCCGTTCGGCACGATACCATTTCCGGGAGAGAAGACATGAAGATACTGGCGCTGGGGGCGCATCCCGACGACATCGAGATATTCATGTTCGGTACGCTGGCCGCCTATGCCGCGCAAGGCGCAGAGCTCACTTTTGCTGCCGCCGGCGCCGCCGATCCGGCCGGTGACGGCGAGCCCGCGCGCCGCAGGCGAGGATAGCTGACGGCTGAGGCGGAGCGGCCAGCGGCCTTTTCCCAACGATTTCAATCACGCATTTCGACATGCTGCGGCGCAGCAACGAATTCGCTTGCATTGTTTAGTAAAAAGAGCATCACTAAACAAATTACTAAACATCGGCGGCGCATCGCGCACCATGTTTAGGCCCTCGGAGGAGCGAGGGTTGCGGGCTCTTGAAACCGTCATCCGGACGCGTTTCGCAAATGGGAGGTAAGGCATGAAATCGACCTTGAAACTGGCGTTGGGACTGGCCTCGGCGATCACCGCGTCGACAGCCGTCGCGAACGTGGCGCATGCGGAAGACCTGACACTGTGCTGGGCGGCCTGGGATCCGGCCAACGCGCTCGTGGAATTGTCCAAGGACTTCACCAAGGAAACCGGCATCGGCATGAAGTTCGAGTTCGTGCCGTGGACCAATTACGCCGACCGCTTCCTCAACGAGCTCAACTCGCACGGCAAGCTCTGCGACCTGATCATCGGCGACAGCCAGTGGATCGGCGGCGCCGCTGAGAACGGCCATTACGTCAAGCTGAACGACTTCTTCGACAAGGAGCATATCAGCATGGACGACTTCGTGCCGGCGACCGTGGTCGGCTATTCGGAATGGCCGAAAAACACGCCGAACTACTGGGCGCTGCCGGCCATGGGCGACGTTGTCGGCTGGACCTATCGCAAGGACTGGTTCTCGCGGCCCGAGCTGCAGAAGGAATTCAAGGAAAAATATGGCTGGGACCTCGCCCCGCCGACCACTTTCGACCAGTTGAAGCAGATCGCCGAATTCTTCCAGAAGCGGCAGATCGACGGCAAGACCGTCTATGGCGCATCGATCTATACCGAGCGCGGTTCGGAAGGCATCACCATGGGCGCCATGGACGTGCTCTACAGCTATGGCTTCCAGTATGAGAACCCGAAGAAGCCCTATGAGATGGAAGGCTTCGTCAACTCCGATAAATCGGTGAAGGGGCTGGAATTCTACAAGGCGCTCTATGATTGCTGCACGCCGCCCGGCGCCTCCAACAGCTACATGGGCGAAGGCGTCGACGCCTTCAAATCCGGACAGGTGGCGATGCATATGAACTTCGCCTTCACCTGGCCCGGCCTGCAGAAGGACGAGAATGTCGGCGGTGACAAGATCGGCTACTTCGTCAATCCGAAGGGTCCCGACGGCGACCAGTTCGCCCAGCTCGGCGGCCAGGGCATCTCGGTGGTTTCCTATTCCGACAAGCAGGAATCCGCGCTGAAATACATCAAATGGTTCGCCAACAAGGACGTGCAGGCCAAATGGTGGTCGCTCGGCGGCTACTCCTGCCTGAACTCCGTCGTCAAGGACCCGAAGTTCCCGTCCAGCCAGCCCTATGCGCAAGCCTTCCTCGACTCGATGGCGATCGTGAAGGATTTCTGGGCCGAACCCAGCTACGCGCCGCTGCTGCAGGCCTCGCAGAAGCGCTTCCATGACTATGTCGTCGCCGGCCAGGGCTCGCCCAAGGACGCGCTTGACGGCCTCGTCAAGGACTGGACCCAGGTCTTCGAGGACGATGGCAAGATGTAAGCTCCTCCCGAGCCGGACCCCGGAGCCGGATGATTTTCGGGTCAAGTGACCTGAAATCATCCGCCTCCGGACCAAAGTGAGGGGAGCATGATGTCGTCCGAAAACCGCTTCGCACTTTTCGGCTTCATGCTCTGGTCCCGTGCCGCCCTTGGCACGGGACGCAGTTCAGATAAATTCCATTGTTGAGATTTTACCAGTGACCGATGCAGGACTCACCATGCTCAATCGGACTGCGGACAACGTTGCCCGGGCGACCCCGGAGCCGTTGGCCAAGAAGATCCGGGGCATCAGCGACAAGGGCCTCGCCTGGCTGTTCATTTCGCCGACGATCCTCTTGTTGCTCGCCATCAATATCTTCCCGCTGTTCTGGGCGATCTACCTCTCCTTCACCAACTACCGCGCCAATCGTCCCAACGACGTGGTGAAGAACCTGGGGTTTGCAAATTACAAGCGCATTCTCGGCGACCAGGACATCTGGATCGCCATGCAGACGACGGCGCATTTCGTGTTCTGGACGATCCTCCTGCAGACCGTCATCGGCTTCACGCTGGCCTGGCTGATCGACAGGAAGTTCCGCGGCCACGCCTTCTGGACGACAATCATCCTGGTGCCGATGATGCTGTCGCCGGCCGTGGTCGGCAATTTCTGGCGCTTCCTTTACGAGCCGCAGATCGGGCTGTTCTCCTATGTCGTCTCCTTCGTCACCGGGATACCGCCGACGAACGTGCAGATGCTGTCCAATGTCGAGATGGCGCCGTGGGCGATCATCATCGTCGACACCTGGATGTGGACGCCCTACGTGATGCTGATCTGCCTCGCCGGCCTGCGTTCCATTCCCGAATACATCTATGAAGCGGCGGAGGTCGACCGCGCCTCCAACTGGCGCCAGTTCTGGTCGATCACGCTGCCGATGGCGCTGCCGTTCATCATGCTGGCGGTGCTGTTCCGCGGCATCGAGAACTTCAAGATGTTCGACATGGTCAATCTGTTGACCGGCGGCGGACCGGGCTCGACCACCGAGGTCGCCTCGATCACGCTGAAGCGGCAGGCCTTCGAGAGCTGGCGCACAGGCTATTCCTCGGCCTTCGCCATCATCCTGTTCGTCGCGGTGTTCGGGCTGGCCAACATCTACGTCAAGGCGCTCAACAAGGTGAAGCAGAGATGAGCCTGACTACCGCCCATTCCGTCGTCGCGCCGTCTTCGAACGCGAAGCTGATCGCCGGCACGATCATCATAGCCTATGCGCTGATCTCGATCGTGCCGCTCTTGTGGATCTTCGCCACCAGCTTCAAGACGCCGCCGGATTCGATCGCCTATCCGCCGAAGATCGTCTTCCAGCCGAGCATCGAGGGCTATTGCAACCTGTTCACCACCCGCACGAGGCAGACGCCTGAATACATCAACTCGCTCGGGCCGGCGACCGGCGTCTGCGACGCGACGGTGCGCAAGCGCAACATGGTGATCGCCGGACCGTCGAACTTCCTGCCGCGCTTCGTCAACTCGCTGATCATCGCCTTCGGCTCGACCTTCTGCGCGGTGTTTTTGGGCACGCTCTCGGCCTATGGCTTCTCGCGCTTCAAGGTGCCTTTGGCCGACGACCTGCTGTTCTTCATCCTCTCGACGCGCTTCATGCCGCCGATCGCGGTGGCGATCCCGATCTACCTGATGTACCGCGAGATCGGCCTCTCCGACACCGCGCTCGGCATGATCCTGCTCTACACGGCGGTGAACGTGTCTCTAGCCGTCTGGCTCTTGAAGGGCTTCATCGACGAGATCCCGCGCGAGTATGAAGAAGCCGCGATGATCGACGGCTACACGCGGCTGCAAGCCTTCTGGCGCACCGTTCTGCCGCAGGCGACGACCGGCATTGCCGCGACCGCCATCTTCTGCCTGATCTTCGCCTGGAACGAATATGCGTTCGCCGCCCTCCTCACCTCGGGCACGGCGCAGACCGCGCCGCCCTTCATTCCGACCATCATCGGCGAGGGCGGCCAGGACTGGCCGGCGGTTGCCGCCGGCACGACGATCTTCCTGGTGCCGATCCTCGTCTTCACCATCCTGCTCCGCAAGCAGCTCTTGCGCGGCATCACCTTCGGAGCGGTGCGCAAATGAGCACGATCCAGCCCGTAAGACGCAAATCGCCCTGGCCCGCCTGGGCAAGGCGCGGCCTGATGGAAAACATCGCCACCGCGATCATCGCGATCGGCTTCCTGATGCTGTTCCAGCCCATTGCGCTGTCGCTCTACACCTATTCCTTCATCACCATGCTCACCGGCACGGTCATGTTCATCATCGTCTCGAAATTTCCGGAATAGACATGGCCGAGATCCGTGTTCAGAACCTGAGGAAGGCCTTCGGCGCATTCGTCGCCGTGCAGGACTCCAATTTCGTCGTCGAGGACGGCGAATTCTTCGTCATGCTCGGGCCTTCCGGCTGCGGTAAGACGACGACGCTTCGCATGATCGCCGGCCTCGAACTGCCGACCGGCGGCAAGATCCTGCTCGGCGGCGAGGACGTCACCATGCGCCGGGCGCGCGAGCGCGACATCGCCTTCGTCTTCCAGCTTTTCGCGCTCTATCCGCACATGAATGTGCGCCGCAATATCGGCTTCCCGCTGCTGGCCCAAGGCATGCCGTCGGCCGAGATCCGCAGCCGCGTCGAGGAGACCGCGAGACTGCTGCGCATCGACCACCTGCTCGACAAGTCGGTCTCCGGCCTCGCCGGCGGCGACCGCCAGCGCGTCGCGCTCGGCCGCGCCATCGTGCGGCGGCCGAAATGCTTCCTGATGGACGAGCCGCTCGGCACGCTCGACACCGAATTTCGCGATTTGATGGTGCATGAGCTGCGCGAACTGCACAACCGCATCCACGCCACCACGGTCTACGTCACGCATGACCAGATGGAGGCTATGTCGATGGCCGACAAGATAGCGGTGATGAACCATGGCGTCATCGAGCAGTTCGGCACGCCGCGCGAGATCTACGACCGGCCGGCGACGATGTTCGTCGCCGATTTCATCGGCTCGCCGCCGATGAATTTCCTCAAGTTCGGCGGCGGCCTCGCCAAGGGCGCCAAGGAGATCGTCGTCCAGGGCGCCAAAGTGGCGGTGCCGGAAGTGCGCGAGGACATCGCGCCGGCCGACATGGCGCTCGGCATCCGGCCCGAGCACATCCGCTTCGACGACGGCTCGAAGCTGCGCGGCGCGATCTACGGTACCGAATATCTCGGCACCACGCAGATCGTCGCGGTCGAGACGGCCGACGGCATCATCAAGGCGCGGGTGCCGGCGGGCATCCATCTCAGTCCCGGCGAACAGGTCGGGCTGGCGCTGAGCAGCGCGCGGCTGTCGCTGTTCGAGAAGGGCACGGGACGCGCGGTCAGGACCGCCATGTATGATCGGGCAGCGGAGGCGCGCCATGGCTGATGTCCATATCCAGGGCGTGACCAAGAGTTTCGGCGACACCGTCGCCATCAACGATCTCGACCTGCAGATCAAGGATGGCGAATTCGTCGTGCTGCTTGGGCCCACCGGCGCCGGCAAGACGACGACGCTCAGGCTTATTGCCGGGCTGGAGCGGCCGGACAGCGGTGCGATCCGGATCGGCGGCCATGATGCGACTGCGCTGTCGCCGGCCGAGCGCGATACCGCTTTCGTGTTCCAGCAATATTCGCTCTACCCGCATCTTTCGGTGTTCGACAACCTCGCCTTTCCGCTGCGCTCGCCGGCCCGGCGGTTTCCGGAAGAGGCTGTGCGGCGGCGTGTCGAGGAAGTGGCGCGCATGGTGCGCATCGACCACAAGCTCAACAACCGCTCGACAAAACTGTCGGGCGGCGAGATGCAGCGCGTCGCCATCGGCCGCGCGCTGGTGCGCAAGCCGGCGATCTACCTGATGGACGAGCCGCTGTCCTCGCTCGATGCCAAGCTGCGCGCCGATCTCAGGCTCGAGCTCAAACGCATCCAGTCCGAGCTCGGCGCCACCATGCTCTACGTCACGCACGACCAGATCGAGGCGATGACCATGGCCGACCGCATCGGCATCCTCGCCGACGGAGTGCTGGTGCAGATCGGTACGCCGCGCGCGATTTACTCGCAGCCGGCGAACCTCCATGTCGCGGCGCGCCTCGGCCAGCCGGCGATCAACCTTTTGCCGGCCGGACTGCTGCCCGACGGCGGCGCGCCGGCGGGCACGACGACGATCGGCGCGCGCACCGAGCATCTGTCGATCGACAAGGCCGCGAACGGGCACGCCGACGGCGTCGTCGACTGGGTCGAGCATCTGGGCGACCAGAACCATCTGCATGTGACGGTTGGGGCAAAGAAGCTGGTGACGCTGACCGATCCCGACACGCCGCTCGCAAAGGGGGACAAGGTGACGATCCGCTACATCTCGCCGCTCTATTTTGGCTCGGACGGGCAAAGATTGATGTAGCGGGGGGACTGATGTAGCCGACCCGCGCACTTTATCGCAAACCGATTGACGACCGCAGATACGGACTGGACGAAATTTATGAAGCACTTTTTCAACCGCAAGGACACGATCGTCACCGAAGCGCTCGACGGCTTCCTCGCCACGGCCGGGTCCGGCACGCTGGCCCGCCTCGACGGCTATCCCGAGATCAAGGTCGTGCTGCGCGCCGACTGGGACAAGACGAAGGTTGCCGTTGTCTCCGGCGGCGGCGCGGGGCATGAGCCCTCGCATGCGGGCTTCGTCGGCGCCGGCATGCTGACGGCGGCAGTCTCCGGCGAGATCTTTGCTTCGCCCAGCGTCGAGGCGGTGCTGGCGGCGATCCGTGCCACGACCGGCCCCGCCGGCTGCCTGCTGGTGGTCAAGAACTACACCGGGGACCGGCTGAATTTCGGACTGGCGGCGGAGAAGGCGCGCGCCGAGGGTCTTGCGGTCGAAATGGTGATCGTCGGCGACGACATCGCGCTGCCCGACATCGCGCAGCCGCGCGGCGTTGCCGGCACGCTGTTCGTGCACAAGATCGCCGGTCACCTTTCCGAAAGCGGCCGGGACCTGGCGTCGGTCGCGGCCGCGGCGCGCGCGGCGGCGAAGGACATCGTTTCGCTCGGCATGTCGCTCTCCTCCTGCTCGATCCCCGGGCAGGCGCATGAGGAGCGCTTCGGCGCCGATGACGGCGAGCTCGGCCTCGGCATCCATGGCGAGCCGGGCGTCGAGCGCATCGCGTTGCAGAGCGCCGGCACACTCGTCGCGATCATGGCGGAGCGCCTCGCCGCACGGCTCGATGCCGGCAGCCGCCATGCCTTGTTGATCAACAATCTCGGATCGGTGCCGCCGGTCGAAATGTCGCTCATCGCCAATGCGGTGCTCGCCTCGCCGCTGGCGAAGGCCGTGGCGTTGACCGTCGGCCCCGGACATCTGATGACGGCGCTCAACATGAATGGCTTTTCGCTGTCGCTGATCAGGCTGGACGCGGAACGCGAGGCAGCACTGCTGGCGCCGGTCGGCCCGCATGCATGGTTGCCGGCGAAGCCGGTTCGCGCGCCGGTCGTGGTGGCCATGGCCAAGCCCGCCGGCCGCGCGACAAACGGGGCCAGCCGCGATGCCGCCGCAGAGCGGCTGATCACGGCCGTTTGTCAAAGGCTGATCTCGCTCGAAGAGGCCTTGAACGCTCTCGACGCCAAAGCGGGCGACGGCGACACCGGCTCGACGGTGGCGACCGGCGCGCGCAGCATTCTCGAGCGCATCGATACGCTGCCGCTTGCCGACCGGGCCGCGACCGTCGCCATGATCGGCGACACGCTGGGCACCTCGATGGGCGGTTCCAGCGGTGTGCTGCTGTCGATTTTCTTCACCGCCGCCTCGCAATCGCTCAGCACCGGCGCATCGCTCGGCAAGGCTTTGCTCGCCGGGCTCGACCGGATGACCTTCTACGGCGGCGCCAAGGTCGGCGACCGCACCATGGTCGATGCGCTGGCGCCGGCGCTGCGAGCCCTTGATGCGGCCGGACTGGAAGCGGCAGCCGAGGCGGCGCGGCAAGGCGCCGAGGCAACCGCCGCGATGCGGAACGCAAAGGCCGGGCGCTCCGCCTATATCGGCAGGCAGCTCGACACGGCGGATCCCGGCGCGTTCGCGATCGCCGAAGTTTTTGCTGCCGTCGCGGCGCTGTTCGCCCCGGCATGAAGGATAAGAAATGGCCGCATCCGACTTCTCCCGATTGATCGCGGCGGCGGCCGATACGATCGCGGCGCATGCCGAGGAACTGACAGCGCTCGACCAGGCGATCGGCGACGGCGATCACGGGCTGAACATGAAGCGCGGCTTCGAGGCCGTGCGCGCCGAGGCCGACAGCTTCGCGGCAAAGCCGTTGCCCGAGGCGCTGAAGGCGGTCGGGACCAAGCTGGTGATGACCGTAGGCGGCGCCTCCGGACCTCTGTTCGGAACCTTGTTCATGGCGCTCGGCAAGGAGCTGCCGCCAGCACCGGATCGCGACGGGCTGGCAACCGCGCTGGACAAGGCGATCGAGGCGGTCGCGGCGCGCGGCAAATCGCAGCCCGGACAAAAAACCATGCTCGATGTGCTGCAGCCGGTGTATGAGGCGCTGGCGCAAGGCAAGACGGCTGCCGAAATCGCCAATGCGGCCGACAAGGCGGCGGAGGCCACGGTGCCGATGAAAGCGCTGCGCGGGCGCGCCTCCTTCCTGGGGGAGCGCTCGATCGGGCATATGGACGCCGGAGCGCGCTCGACCGCGCTTCTGGTGCGCGCAGTCGCGGAAGCGATAGAGGGCATTTGATGAGCAATGTCGGTATCGTCATCGTCTCGCATTCGCCCTTGGTTGCCGAGGGCACAGCCGACATGGTGCGCCAGATGGTGGGCGACGAAGTGCCGCTTGCGTGGTGCGGCGGAAACGGCCATGGCGGGCTTGGCACCAGCGTCGAGGCGATCATGGCTGCGATCGACGAGGCCTGGTCGGAAGCGGGCGTCGCCATACTGGTCGATCTCGGCGGCGCCGAGACCAACTCAGAGATGGCGGTCGAGATGATCGGCGAGCCGCGCTCCCACAAGATCGTCGTCTGCAACGCGCCGATCGTCGAAGGTGCGGTGATGGCTGCAACCGAATCCTCCGGCGGCGCCTCGCTCAAGGAAGTGGTGGCGACGGCGCATGAACTGTCGCCGTCGTGAACGAACGGGAACCGACTGAATGTCCGCATCCGCCGAAGCAACCGTTTTGATCACCCACACCGTGGGCCTGCACGCACGCCCTTCGGTGAAGTTCACCAAGCTCGCCAAGTCGTTCACGGCCGAGGTGGAAGTGGCGGTCGCCACCAACGGCCCCTGGTTCGACGCCAAGAGCATCGTCAAGGTGATGGCAGCGAAGGCGCCGAAGGGGACTATGCTGCATATTCGTGCCAAAGGCGACGGCGCCCGCGCGGCGGTCGAGGCGCTGGTCGACCTGGTGCAGCGCGACTTCGATGAGGATGCGGATCATGCCCGGTCCGCTTGAGACCGATCAGCGATCCGCAAGAGCGGTAGGGCGACTGCCGGGCCGCCATTTACTTTTACGCAATTCCGGACGGAAGGCTGCGGTGAAGCCCCCGAGCCCAAGCGTTACATACTCTTCCTGGAATTGCTCGGGGACTGCGGGCCATGCGGATTGAGGGCATTCCAGCCTCTCCCGGCTATGCCGAAGGCCCGCTGTTCGACCTCGACCGGCCTCGGGCCCGCTACAAAGCCAAGGCGGGCGCGGCGGAAGAAAAAGCAGCACTGGAAGGGGCGATCGGGAAGGCCATCGGCCGGCTGGCCGCACTGGTCGAGGCCGCCGACGGCGATGTCGCCGGCATCCTGGAATTCCACATCGCCATGCTGGAGGACGACGCGCTGAGCGGTCCGGCCTTCGCGTCGATCGGCTCCGGTCAGCCGGCTGATGTCGCCTGGCGGGCGGCGCTCGACAGCGAAATCGCCGGCTACGAAGCCTCCGACCAGGACTATTTCCGCGCCCGCGCCGCCGACTTGCGCGACATCCGCGACCAGGTGCTGCGGGCGCTGAGCGAGGACAGCGAGGTCGCGGCACCCCCGGGCGCGATCCTCTATGGCGAGGACATTGCGCCGACGCGCTTTCTCGAAACCGATTGGAGCGAAGGCGGCGGCATAGCGCTGCGGGCCGGCAGCACCGCCAGCCACGTTGCGATGCTGGCGCGCTCGCGCGGCGTGCCGATGGTCGTCGGTCTCGGCATTCCGGACGGACCGCGCACCGGCGTCGCGCTGCTCGATGCCGAACGCGGCGGGATCACGTTCTCCCCGTCCCCGGCCGAGATTGAAGCCTTCCGGCAATCCGCCTCGTTGTTCGCCGACCGGCAGGGCGCGGCGCAGACGTTCCTGACGGAGCCGGCGATGACCAAAGCCGGCACCGCCGTGCGCGTCCAGGTCAATATCGCCTACCCTTCGGATGTCGACGGTATCGACGTCGCGACCTGCGACGGCATCGGCCTGATGCGCACGGAGTTCCTGTTCGGCAAGACGCTTCCGGACGAGGAGACGCAATATCGGGCATACCGCAGGGTGCTTGAATGGGCCGGCGACAAGCCGGTGACCATCCGCACCGTCGATGCCGGCGGCGACAAGCCCGTGCCCGGATTCACGGTCGAGGAAACCAACCCGTTTCTTGGCCTGCGCGGCATCCGGCTTTCGCTGGCGCGGCGCGATATCTTCCGCGTGCAGATACGGGCATTGCTGCGCGCCGCCATCCACGGCAATCTGAAGGTGATGTTCCCGATGATCGCCACGCCCGACGAGTACAGCCAAGCCGCGGCGCTGTTCGCGCAGGAGCAGGCCGCGCTTGCCGCGCTGGGCGTGGCGCAAAAGCTTCCGCCACTCGGCATCATGGTCGAGGTGCCGTCCGTCGCGCTGGCGCCGGAGGCCTTCGCCGATGCGGCCTTCTTCTCGATCGGCTCCAACGACCTGACGCAATATGTGATGGCGGCGGCGCGCGACAATGCAGCGGTCGCGCATCTCAACGCCGTCCGTCATCCTGCGGTGCTGCGGCTGATCGCTGCGGTTGCCGCCTTCGGGCGCGAGAAAGGAATTCCGGTCAGCCTCTGCGGCGATGCCGGCGGCGATCCGGCAGCCATCCCGGCGCTGCTCGAGGCCGGTCTGCGCGACCTGTCGGTCGCCCCTGCTCAACTTGCCATGGCCAAGGCGGCCATTGCCGACGTTGCGGTGTAAGCATGGCATGACCGGATCCGAAAAGATAATGGAAGCAGGCTCGGAAGAGGCGATCCGCGCCTATAAGACGATCCTGTCGCAGGTCATCGACCAGCGCCCCTCGGGTATGCGCCAGCGCCTGGCGGATGCGCTCGGCAAGCACCGCAGCTTCGTCACGCAGATTTCGAGCCCGGCCTATTCGATCCCGATCCCGTCAAAGCATCTGCCATCGATCTTTTCCGTCTGCCATTTCAGTCAGGCCGAGCGCGACCAGTTCATGGCCGCTTATCACCAGGCGCATCCCGGCAAGGTGTCCGCGGCCTCCGGGCAGCGCAAGACACGCCATGTCTCGCTCATCGTGCCGGATTTCGGCGACGACAAACAGAACGCCGCGCTCGACCGGGCGATCAATGAATTCATCCAGAAAATAACCAGCATCGCCGGCAAGGGCAGCGGCTGACCAAAGCAATTCCAGCAAAAGCGCATAGCGGTTTCGGCTCGGAATTGCGTAGAATTGAAGACTGTCGGGAGGACGGCCATGAAAAAATTTCTCAATTCGGTGGACACGGTCCTCACCGAGAGCCTCGATGGATTCGCCGCCGCCCATGCCGACATCCTCGTGCTGGGCGATGAGCATAAATTCATTCGCCGCAAGGTGCTGAAGCCGGGCAAGGTGGCGCTGATCTCGGGCGGCGGCTCGGGCCACGAACCGCTGCATGGCGGCCTGGTCGGCCACGGCATGCTGGACGCCGCCTGCCCCGGCCAGGTCTTCACCTCGCCGACGCCAGACCAGATGCTGGCCGCCGTGCAGGCGGTCGACACCGGCGCCGGCTGCCTGTTCATCGTCAAGAACTATGAAGGCGACGTGATGAATTTCGACATGGCGGCCGAAATGGCGGACGGCGTGCTGCAGGTTGTGACCAATGACGACGTCGCGGTCGAGAACTCGTCCTACACGACCGGACGGCGCGGCGTCGCCGGCACGCTGGTGGTGGAGAAGATTGTCGGCGCCGCGGCCGAACAAGGGACGGCCCTGCCGGAGCTGAAGGCGCTGGGCGACCGCGTCAACGCCGCGACGCGCTCGATGGGCGTTGCGCTGACCAGCGGCACGGTTCCGGCCGCCGGCAGGCCGACCTTCGAGATCGGCGACGGCGAGATGGAATTCGGCGTCGGCATCCATGGCGAACCCGGCCGGCGGCGCGACGCGCTCAAGAGCGCCGACGCCATCGCCGAGGAAGTCTGCGCGGCAATCACCGGCGACCTCGGCGACCGCGCCAAAGGGCCTGCGCTGCTGTTCGTCAACGGCTTCGGCGGCACGCCGGCGATGGAACTCTATCTGATGTACAACAGCGCCCGCAGAATGTTCGAAAAACAGGGCGTGACGGTAATCCGCTCGCTCGTCGGCTCCTATGTGACCTCGCTCGACATGGCCGGGTGCTCGATCACGCTTGCCATGATCGACGATGAACTGACGGCATTGTGGGACGCTCCGGTGCATACAGCGGCGCTGCGCTGGGGGATGTAGGCGTCACTGGCTTCTCGCCGGCTTTTCTGGCAAGCATGCTCGGGACCCAATTGCAGTTTGCCGAAACGATGCTGCCCGAGCTTTCGCCTGCCCAGGAAAAACTGCTGATCAACCTCGCCGACCCCGAGGCACCCGCCGAATGGGGCAAGGAGCTCTCGGCGAGCGGCCTGACGGCGATGCTGGCCAATGCCGAGTTCCACGGCGTGCTGCCGATCGTGCTGCGCAAGTTCAGGGAGCGCGGCGACGCCGATCTACCGAAAGACGCAGCCCTGCTGCAGAAGCTTGACGAGTTGCGCGACCAGGCGACGACGGCGACCGGGCAGTCGATGCTGCTGCAATACCACGGCGACCGCATCATGAAGGCGCTGGCGGCGAAAGGCATCCCGGCCCGAATCGTCAAGGGACCGGTGTTCGCGCGCAAGCTCTATCGCCAGGCTGCCGACCGGCCGTTCACCGACATTGACATCCTCGTCGACCCGGCCAGCATCGACGAGGCCAACAGGACGATCGCCGAATGCGGCTTCGAGCTCGCCAGCGGCGAGGCCGAGTCGCGCGAGCTGCAGGAATTCAAATGGCTGGAGAAAGAGAACTCCAGCCTGCTAATCGAGCTGCACGGCAATCTGGTGCATGACACCGGCATGCGCAGACGCCTGTCGCTCGGCTTTCGCGAGTTGCAGGCGATCGACAACGGCGAAACCGACACGCCGGCGGCGCTGCTGACAATCGGCATCGTTCATGCCGCCGGCGGCCACAAATTCCACCGGCTGCAGCTCTGCGTCGACGTGCTGCAAGGCGTGCGGGCGCTGAAATCGCCGGAAGAGGAATCACGGCTGCTCGAGGCCGCCCGCATGACCGGCATCGAGCTCGAACTGGCAACGGTCCTCAACGTGACCGGATGCCTGTTCGGCGCGCCGCGCGCGATCGCGCTCGCCGATCGCATCGAGCCTGATCTTTCGATACGGCTGGCGAAATGGCTGATCACGGGCAACATGCTGCTGCGCGTCAACTCGCGCGAAAGGCTGCGCTCGCGCCTCAGCCGCGACGTCTTCCGCTGGGTGCAGAGGCTCGCCCGGCCGAGACCACACGCGGCCTGAGCGGCGCAACTTTCGCGATGGGTCCAGGGCGTTTCATCGTTTCCCGGAAACGGCGAAAAGCTCTATCTCTTTGTTTTTGACGCAATTTCCGACGAAAGACCGTGTCACACTTTTTCTGGAATTGCCCTAAGGATTCACCGCAACGCGGATCAGCGCCGCCGCCTCGACCGGACTTGCCCCGACTTCCAGCGTGAAGGTCGGCACCGACCTGACCAGGGTCGCGATCATGGCCATTCGCCTTTTCTGCAGCGGCAACAGGCCGGTCAGGCCGGTCCTGACATTGTCGGTGGCAAGCGTCACCATGGCATCGGTCCTCGCCATCGGCGCGAGCCGGGTCCGGCCGTCGGCGGAGCGGGCAAGATGGAGAAGTGCCGCGATCGGTCGGGCGCGAACATCCTCGACATGTAGAACCTCGGCAAGACGATCCAGCGAGACGGCTTGCTCGTCCTCGGCACCCCATGTCTCGCCAAGGCAAGGCGACACGAAAGGCAGCATCGCCGCTGTGTTGCGATGGATCTTCACCTTACGCGGCATGCCCCAGGCCGTGACGCCATCCGGCGTCGTCCTGAGGATCATGACGTCGTCGGAGCAGAGGCCGAAGCCTTGCGAGGCGAGCGCCAGCGACGTCGTCGACTTGCCGGTACCGCTTGGCGCATGGACCAGGACGAGCGCCTCGCTTCCCGGCAGCGTTAGGCCGGCCGTATGCAGCATGTGCTGCGCGCCGGCGTCGAACGCGGCGTCCAGCACCATCATCAGCGGCGTCCACTTGATCTTGCTGTCCGGATGAACGCGGATTTCGGCCCAACCCTCATCGTCGTGGATCGACACCGTCTGCTGACCTGGAAAGACGAGGTGGAAGACGCCTCCGGCGTCGATCATCCGGCAATGGCCGTCCAGCGGCACTTCGCCATCGAAAGCGAGTTTTCCTTCCGGGTTCTCCGGCAATTGCGACGTTTCGACGATGTTGACGCGAAAATCGGGCTGGACAGGTTCGCTCGTGCGCAAGGTGCCAAGCATCAGGTCGAAGCTCGGCCAGAGGTCGGCGCGCGGGGCGGTGATGCCGATGACATGCCCCTTGAGGTCGTAGCAGAAAGTCGTCGTCGGGTCGCTCAAGCGGCGCGCCCCTTCACGCTGGACGGATGGCGGTAGATCTCCACCATGCCGGGCTGGCTGTCGCTGACCACCGGCTTGCCGTCGAGGCAGACCCAGCAATGCGCCGACAGGCGGGGCTCGTGCATCGATTTGGCATCGACGCCGAAACGCAGTTCCGGATCGAGGCCGGCCATCCGCAGAAACCGGAAACCGAGCAGACCCTCCCGAAGACATCTGCGGTCGCGCATGAACCAGGGACGCCGGACCGTTCGGTTGACGCGGTGGACGATGTAGGTCCAGGGCAGGTCACGATAGGGTGCAGGCGACTGCAGCGGCGCCAGTTTCAACACGCTTTCGAAATCGCGCCGGCCGACCAGCACCGGCATCAACCGCGCGCTAAGCCACAGATGGACGCGGAACAAGGCGCGCAAGGACGGTCCGTCGGCCATCACACGCCCGGTTCGGCGAGGATGCCTTCGGCCATCAGTTCGACGGCCAACATGACCATATCCTCGTCGAGCGTCGCTTTGTCGACCTCGAACTCATCCGACAGCAGGTCGACGATCTGGCTGAGGTTGCGTGCGCCGTCGACCTTGTCGAGAAAAGCCTCGGTGGTGCCGTTGCAGGTGTAGAGCTGGCCGCTGCGCGCCAAAAGCACGACGGCGCCGTCGCCGACATGCTGCAGGGAGGCGTCGTCCGCCATCCGCAGCACCGTTTCCGAACCAATTCCAGCCATCCGCCCGCTCCCTTCGCTCAAGAGCAATTAGCGCGGCGCCGCGAAGCTGTCCATCGTGACGAATGGCGGGCGCATATGCGGATCGCGGCCTATAGGCCAATCGGACCCGTCGGGCCGCTTGCAGTACCCGCCACGAGGTTCGACAAACTCTCGCGCTTTACCAGCATCGGCTTTTCGCAAGTTTTCTTCATCAAGAATCCCCCCGAGTGAACTATCCACGATGCCAGGATGACGGGTGGTCGCGCCCACTGCCAAGCCGGCCGATCCCGCCAGGGTTGCCTTCCTTCCCTTAAGTAAGCTATGACTCCGCGGGGTTTTTGGGGAGTAATCTGTATGCGTTATAATTGGGAACGGGCGCCGACGGCGTTCGAGCGCCATCGGAAGGCGCTTGCCGCTGCCATCCTGATCGCCGGCGGCGTCGGGCTGATGCTGGCGGCGCTGCCGCTCTAAGCCGGTTTCGAGTCGCGGACAGCGACAGCGGACGCCTCCGCCGCCGGAGGCGCCGAACAGGGGTGTTTGCCGCAATTCCGGACGGAAACCGTTTCGCACTTTTCCCGGAATTGCTCTAGGCTATTCCCAGACGGCAGAATGTCCTGGGAGGAAAGCCGAATGGCCTCACGCTATCATGAAGTCTATGCCGGCTGGAAACGCGACCCCGTAGGGTTCTGGGCCGAAGCGGCCAAGGCCATCGACTGGTATTCGCCGGCCGAAGCCGTCTTCGACCCGAGCGCCGGCGTCTATGGCCGCTGGTTTGTCGGCGCCTCCTGCAACACCTGCCACAACGCTGTCGATCGCCATGTGGCGGGCGGCCGCGCCGACCAGCTGGCGCTGATCCATGACAGCGCGATCACCGGCATGGTGCGCAAATTCACCTATGCCGAACTGAAGCGCGAGGTCGTTGCCCTGGCGTCGGTGCTGCGGCATCGCCGCATCGGCAAGGGCGACCGCGTCATCATCTACATGCCGATGGTGGCGGAAGCGGCCATTGCCATGCTCGCCTGCGCGAGGCTAGGCGCCGTGCATTCGGTGGTGTTCGGCGGCTTCGCCTCGCATGAACTCGCCACGCGCATCGACGACGCCAAGCCCAAGCTGATCATCACCGCCTCCTGCGGCCTCGAACCCGGACGCGTCGTCGCCTACAAGCCGTTGCTCGACAAGGCGATCGAGATGTCGAAGCACAAGCCGGACGCCTGCCTCATCCTGCAGCGCGAGCAGCTGCGCTGCGAAATGAAGGACAACTACGACTTCGACTATGCGGACGCAGTCGCCCGTGAACGGGCGGCCGGCGCCAATGTCGACTGCGTGCCGGTGCTGGCCACCGATCCGCTCTACATCATCTACACCTCCGGCACGACCGGACAGCCGAAAGGCATCGTGCGCGACAATGGCGGCCATATGGTCGCGCTGAAATGGACGATGGACAACGAGTTCGGCGTCAAGCCCGGCGAAGTGTTCTGGGCGGCGTCGGATGTCGGCTGGGTGGTCGGCCATTCCTACATCGTCTACGGGCCGCTTTTGCATGGCTGCACCAGCGTGCTGTTCGAAGGCAAGCCGATCGGCACGCCGGATGCCGGCACCTACTGGCGGGTGATCTCGCAGCATGGCGTGGTGGCGCTGTTCACCGCGCCGACCGCGTTCCGCGCCATCAAGGGGCAGGATCCCAAGGGGGAGTTCGTGTCGAAATACGACCTATCGAAGTTCCGTACCCTGTTCCTCGCCGGCGAGCGCGCCGATCCCGAAACGATCAAATGGGCGGAGCAGAAGCTTGACCGGCCGGTCGTCGACCATTGGTGGCAGACCGAGACCGGCTCGCCGATGACGATCAACCCGGCGGGCCTCGGGCTCCTGCCGGTGAAATACGGCTCGCCCGGCGTGCCGATGCCCGGCTACGACATCCGCATTCTCGACGATGCCGGTCATGAGGTGCCGCGCGGCACGCTCGGCAATGTCGTGGTCAAGCTGCCGCTGCCGGCCGGCTGCCTGCCGACGCTGTGGAACGCCGATGCCCGCTTTCGCCAGGCTTATCTCGAAGAGTTCCCCGGCTACTACAAGACGGCCGATGCCGGGATGTTGGACGAGGACGGCTATCTATATGTGATGGCCCGCACCGATGACATCATCAATGTCGCCGGCCATCGGCTCTCGACCGGCGCCATGGAAGAGGTGTTGGCGGCCCACCCCGATGTCGCCGAATGCGCGGTCATCGGCATTGCCGATGCCATGAAGGGCCAGGTGCCGCTGGGCTTCGTGGTGCTGAACGCGGGCGTGTCGCGCGACACCGGCGCGATCGAAAGCGAGGTCGTGGGGCTGGTGCGCGAGCGGATCGGCCCGGTGGCCGCCTTCAAGACCGTGGTGACGATCAAGCGGCTGCCGAAGACGCGCTCCGGCAAGATCCTGCGCGGCACGATGCAGAAGATCGCCGACAAGGAAGAATGGACGATGCCGGCGACCATCGACGACCCCGCGATCCTCGACGAGATCACGGCGGCGCTGAAGGGTCGCGGCATCGGGGTGTAGTCGCCCAGCAGACGGCCGTTAAGGACGAATTCACGAATTTGTCCCGCACTGCAATCGCGTGTTGTGCAACGCAACAATAGACTTTAAAGTTTGCATTGGGGGGCCATACCGAAGGCACGGCATGGCTCAGCACAAGACGACATTCGGCGGTGTCGACATTCTGCGATTCCTGGCTGCCGTCATGGTGATGTTCTATCATTATGGCTTCTGGGTCTGGGCTTTCCCCGACGGCGTTTCGGCGCGCGCCACCGGCGGTATGCCGCCCCATCCCGAAATGGCCTTTGCTGGCTCCGGCTGGGTCGGCGTGCAGGTGTTCTTCGTCATCAGCGGCTTCGTCATCGCCTTCAGCGCCGAGAACTCGACGCCGCTGAAATTTTTCGAGGCGCGCTTCAGACGGCTGGTGCCGGCGGTATGGGTGTGCGCGCCGATCTCCGCGATCGTCCTGCTCATGGTGGGTCTCTCCTGGCCCACGGACGCCGTGATCCGCCTCGTCCGCACAGGGCTGTTCGTGCCTTTCGAGCCATGGGTGGACAGCGTCTACTGGACGCTCGGCATCGAGATTGCGTTCTATGCCATCGTCTGGGTCCTGCTGCGGCTCGGCCGCTTCGACCTGATGGAAACGGTCGCCATCGTCATCGGCCTGGTCAGCGCGTTGTTCTGGGGCCTCTATTTCGCTTTCGGCTGGACCGATCTCGCCGAGACGCGCTGGCTGCAGCTGATGCTGGTTCATCATGGCGCGTTCTTTGCCGTCGGCGTGCTTCTATGGCTGATGCGCTTCAAGGCGGTGACCATGCCGCGCCTCGCCTTCACAGCCCTGTTCCTGTTGGCCGGCGTGCTGCAGATCGCAAGCTCTATCGACGTGCACAGCGCCAAGGTGGAAGCCTCCATGCCTTATGCGCCGCCAATCGTCATCTTTCTCGCGGCTGTGGCGCTGATGGCGTGGTCTCTGCGCCTCGACCTTTCCTGGCGCGGCTGGCGGCGGATCGGATTGATGACCTATCCGCTCTATCTCATCCACGACGTCGTCGGCGCCGCGATGCTCGGCGCCCTGACGCGCGCCGGCGTGCCTTACCTTGCCGCGATCCCGGCCGTTGGCGCGGCCATGATCGCGGTGAGCTGGCTGGTGGCGGCCGAGGCCGAGCCGCGTATCCGGCTGCTGCTCGACCACACGCTGTTCCGCTATCGACTAAAGGCCGCCTGACGGGCTGTCGATCGATCGCGTTTCAGCGACGGCCAAAGCAATTCCTGGAAAGAACGAGGCAGTTTTTCCGCCAGGAATTGCGAGATAAGCACGCCGGTGTGGAATTGTTTGCATTCGGCATGATATCGAGGCGCAAATCAGTGCGAGTATCCGAGCCTCAATCCGTGAACCTGTTCCAACGATCGAGACGTCCTCGACCCGCGCCGCGCGAGCGCCTTGTCATGGATATGCGCGACACGGTTGTCTACGCGATCGGCGACGTGCATGGCTGCCATGACGAACTGCGCGCGCTGGAACAAAAGATTCAGGTCGACGCGCTGCGGTTCCGCGGCCGCAAGGTCATCATCATGCTGGGCGACTATATCGACCGCGGACCGCATTCGCGCCGCGTGATCGAGCATTTGATGGCATCGCCGCCGAAAGGCTTCCTGCGCGTCTGCCTGGTGGGAAACCACGAAGTCGCGCTGCTCAGCTATCTCGACGGCTACCTCCCGCGTGAACCCTGGCTTGGCTATGGCGGGCGCGAGACCTTGTTCTCCTACGGCGTCGACCCCGACCATCTGGCAAGCCTCTACGGTTCGAGCGAACAGGCGGACGCGCGCATCCGCGAGGCCATTCCGGCCAGCCATGTCGACTTCCTGCGCACGCTGCCGGCGATGGTCTGCTCCGAGCAGTTCGTCTTCGTGCATGCCGGCATCCGGCCCGGCATCGCGCTCGAGGCGCAGGACGAGGGCGACCTCACCAATATCCGCGAGGAGTTCTTCCAGGCGGCGCACCGCCTCGACCGGTGGGTGGTGCACGGGCACACGATCGTGGATTTTCCGGCCCTCGACGGGCGTCGGCTCGACATCGACACCGGTGCCTTTCAAACGGGGAGGCTGACCGCGCTCAGGATCGTCGGCAAATACGGCAGGCTGCTGTCTTCCGGAAATTAACGAAGAGCGCCTTGGAGCGCTCGGACCGCTCCAAATGTTCCTTACGCAGACTCCGGACGGGCGAAACACCCTGCCATCGTGTCGCGAACGCCAGCCTCCGCCGCTCTCAGGCCCGCGTAAGCTCGGCCTCGGCTGCGCCATAGGACAGCAGGTCGCCTTGCCATTTGCTGCGCTTGAGGAACTGTTCCCAAGTCAGAGCATTCGGATCGATCTTCCGACTCCAGGTCAGGTCGCGCCCGGGTGCATAGTAGCCATATTCGACAGCGTATTCGACCATGCCCACCAACTCGCGCACGAGATGCTCGTTGCCGGCGAAACCCGGAAAGTGGCGCAGCAAGTCCTCGCGTGAGTACGCAGAAGCATAGCGCGCGCGCCTTCCTGTGACGCGCGCAAACGTGTCCACCATTTGCTGCGCCGAGATAAACTCCCCGATCACCGGCAGGACTTCGCCGGCGTAGCGCGCCGGGTGATCGAAGATTTCGCGCACCGCCGGACCGGCCGCGGTGAGCGGGTCGCAGAACGGCATGGGAATATCCGGCGGCAAGTATATGGCGAACGTTATGCCGTCCCGCCCGCTCTGCGGCACGTAGTACTCCAGGAAGTTGGTGTAATAGAACGCCAGGTACACAAACGAGGCGCGGACGGGCAAGCCGCGAATGTAGTCCTCAACCTTCGCCTTGTCCGTGAAATGCGGCGCCCACACGGTGCCGCCGGTGATTGCTTCGACATTCTCGAGCCCGCTGAAGACCACGTGGTCAACGCCCGCGGCCACCGCCGCATCGGCCAACTCCTTGCCGAGGTCAAATTCGGGTTCCGCCGGCGGCACCTTGACGATGGGCGGCGTCATCAAGAATGCCCCGGCCGAGCCTTTCAGTGCTTCGGCCAGTTCGGCCTGCCTGCCGAGCTCGAGGGGCGCCACCATCACTTCGGCACCCTTCTTCGCCAAGGCTTGCGCCGGTTGGCTGTCGAGACGGCGCGTCAGGGCGCGTACGCGGTAGCGCCCACTGTCGAGCAAGGAGTTGGCTACGCTGCGGCCCTGCTTGCTCGAGGCCCCAACAACGGTGATCAGAGGTTTCATGCTGGTTATCCTGGTTTGGGGGCGAAACCGCTTCCGCCCCGATTTGACCACGACGGGCTTGCCAAGCGCCTCCGAGTGTCTGGCTCCAGCAAGAAGTCTCGGCTACCCGAAGGTATTTTTGAAATCGTATAAATGTTCAGCTACTATCCATTGCATGGATACCAAGCGCCTGGATCTCAATCTGTTGGTTACCCTGGAGACGCTGCTGATCGAGCGCAACGTCACGAAGGCGGCTGCCCGACTGCATCTGAGCCAGCCAGCGGTAAGCGCCCAGCTAAACCGCCTCAGGCAAGAGTTCGATGACCAACTGCTGATTCCGGCCCAGCGAGGGATGACGCCGACGGTCAAAGCAATGGAGTTGCTCGATCCGTTGCGCCAAACCCTTGATCAGGTTCGCGCCACGCTCACCTCGCATCGGAACTTCGATCCGGCAAAGGCCAAGCTAACCTTCGCAATCGCTTGCACAGACTATCTGCAAGCTGCCGTGATCAAGCCGCTCGTCGTGGAACTCAGGGCGCGGGCGCCCGGTGTTCGCATCGCGATACGCAATCTGGACGTGCCGCAGTTGGAAGCACAGATGGCGCGCGGCGATGTGGATTTGGCGCTGATGACGCCGCAAGACGCCCCGCCAGGTCTTCGCACCCGACATCTGTTCGATGAGCGCTATGCGCTCATCGGCCGCCGGAAGCATCCGCGGCTCCGGGAAGGAATCACGATCGCTGAATTTGCCCAACTGGAGCAGGTGATCGTATCCCTGGACGGCGGCGGATTCGTAACGCCGGTGGACAGCGCTTTGGCCGCTTTCGGACATAAGCGTAACGTGGTGCTTTCCGCGGCGTCGTTCCTGTTCGTCCCCGAGATCGTGGCCAACTCGGACTTCGTCGCGCTGGTCCCGGAGCGGCTGGTGCGTGGCTCGGCGGCCAAGCTCGACGTCATGGACTGTCCATTTCCCGTTGAAGGTTTTGCAGTGGGAATGGTGTGGCATGAGCGCGGTCACGGACACAGCGGCCAGCGCTGGATCCGCGAGGCTATCGTCTCGCTTGTCGCTCGTGAATCCTCGTCTCAGACGCATGATCGTCACAGATAGACGAGTTCGACGTTTCCCAGAAACGCAGAACCGCTATCCCTTTGCTCGAGCCGGGAGTCCGGACGGAAAACCGGTTCCGCATTTTCCTAGAATTGCTTCAGGCCGCCTGCCTGGCGCGCTGGTCGGACTTCTCCAGATAGTAGGTCGAGTAGCGGTCGAAGAACTTTTCCGAGCCGCCGAGCGAGCCGTATTTCGCCAGTTTCTTCAGGTCGACCTTGTTGAGCACCGCGCCGGTCACCTTGTTGGCGATATAGGGTTCCGATTCCAGCATCGAGCGCACCATGGCGCGTGGCGTGCGGCCCCATTCGGTGACCAGCACGAAGCCATCGACCAGCGGCGCGAAAGCCTTGGCGTCGACAACGGGCCCGAGCGGCGGCAGGTCGACGACAATGTATTCGAACGTCTCCTTGGCGTTGTCGATGAAGCGCCGCATGCCGGCAGAGCCCAGAAGCTCGCTGGTGTGCGAGAACTGGCCGCGCAGCACGGCCGGAATGATCGCAAGCTTGGTCTGGCGGTCGACCTTGCCGACCGACTGCCAGGTCTGGCCGTTGACCACCGCTTCCATCAGGCCCTGTTCGGCCTCCATGCCGAGGCTGCGGCTGAGGCCTGGATTGCGCAGGTCGGCGTCGATGAGCAAGGTCTTGGCGCCGTTGGCGGCAAGCAGCCCCGCGAGATTCGCGGCCACCGTCGACTTGCCTTCGCCGGGCAGCACCGAAATGACGCCGATCACCCGGCTGCCACGATCCTCCATCACGACGTCGAAGGCGATCTTGGCGTTGCGCAGCGTCTCGGCGAACATCGAGGCCGGAGCGTCGATGCTGACACGCATGCGCGCCCGTCTCTCAGCCGCAGAAAGACTGGCCACCTTGCCGTCGGTCGGCACGTCGTCGGCCTTGGCATCCCTGGCCTTGCCGCCGCCGATCGTCGGCAGATAGCCGAGGAATTTCAGGCCGATGCGGTCGCGAATGTCCTCGCCCGTCCTGAAGAAACGCTCGTTGAACTCGTTGAGGCCGCCAAAGCCGGCGCCAAGCATCAGGCCAAGCACCAGCGACAGCGCCAGCACGCGCAAGGTGCGTGGGCTGGAGGCCGTGAGCGGCATCGTCGCGTCGGAAATGATGCGGACCTTGCCGACCGGGAAGGACTGCTGCTGCGAGGCTTCCTCATAGCGGCTGAGGAAGGTCTGGTAGAGCGTGGTCAGCGCCTGCGCCTGCTGGTCGAGCTCCTTCAGCTTCACCTGCGACTGGTTGTCGATGGAGCTCTTGCCGGCGGCGGTTGAAATCTTGTCGCGCAGCGCCGTCTCGCGCGCCTGCGCCACTTCGAAATCGTTGCGGTAGCTTTCGGTGAGCTGCTTCAGCTGGCCGAAGATCTGCGCCGAGACATCGGCTTTTTCCTTGGCCAGCGCCACCGCCTGCGGATGATCCTTGCCGAAATTCGACTCGACGTCCTGCAGGCGCTTGGCGATGGCCAGATAGCGGGTCTTGAGCGCGATGATGACCGAGCTGCTCGGCTGGTCGGCGCCGATGGCCGAATCGTTGAAAGCGCTTTCGGAGCCGCTGTCGACGATCGCCTTGTATTGCTGATAACGGGCGCTGGCGCGCGCCGTATCGGCCTGGGCGACAATGAGCTGGGCGTTGAGATCGGCAAGCTGCTTGTCGCTCAGCAACTGGCCGTCGCTGTTGGCGGACAGCCCATGTTCGGCCCTGAATTTCTCGACCGCCATCGCGGCATTCTGCGAGCTTTCCCGCAACTCGGTGAGCCTGCCCTGCAGCCATAGGGCCGCGCGTTCGGTGGCGTCGAAGCTGGCGTTGAGCTGGTCGGCCAGATAGGCATCGGCATAGGCCTTGGTGATGGCCGTGGCCAAGCCGGGATCCGGCGCCTGGTAGCCGATGGAAATGACGTAGCTGCGGCCGTTGCGCTGCGCCAATACCTCGCTTTGCAGCTTCAACACGGCATAGTCATGCGTCGCCGTTTTGATCATGGCCTGGCGCGTCGCCTCGTCGACATTCTCGATGCCGGGGATTTGATCAGCCGAGCTGCTGCGGAAATAGCCGACCACGCCGCGCACGAAGCCTATGCCTTTGGCCAGCGCCGATTGCGGCGGGTCCATGAAGGCCGGGTTCTGGTCGAGCTTCAGCTTGTCGACCACCACCGATGCCAGGCGCGCCGAGGTTAGAATCTCGATCTGGCTCAGCAGGGAAGCGTCGGTCTGCATGGTCTGCGACGCGGCCGAGATGTCGTCGACGACCTTGTTCAAGCCCTCGTCGATCAGGACGCTCGCCACGGACATATATTGCTTGGGGGTGGTCTGCAGATAGATCAAGCCCAGGAACAGGCCGATGACGGCGCAGACCGCCACCACCTTGGCCTGTCGGGCGGCCATGCCAAGCAGACGTTCGACATCGATGAAGTCTTCACCCTTTTCCGGATCGGCGTTGGGCAACGGCATCCTCTTGTCGAGGGGGAAGTTGGCATAGTTCATGTTCGGTCCAATTCCAGGTTGCAGGCGCTATCGGCCTTGGTAGATCGGCGTCGTGACCAGAAAAGACCGCGCAACGTTGTTGCCAGGATGCGCCGGGCCCGCAGGCCCGGGCGCAGGTGTGGCAGTCGCGCCATCGCGAGTTCGCATATGCACCCGAAAAATGGGCATTATGCGGCTACTTCCCGGCGCTCATGCGACCGGACGAATTGCTGCAGCATCTCCAAGACAGGCCCTTTCATGTCGTCGCGGGCCAGGGCAAAGGCGATGGTGGCTTCGATGAAGCCTTCCTTGGAACCGCAGTCGAACATGCGGCCCTCGAAAGGCTGGGCGTAAAACGGCTGGCTCTGAGCCAGCCGCACCATGGCGTCGGTGAGCTGGATCTCGTTGCCGGCGCCGCGCTGCTGGTTGCCGAGCAGCGCAAAGATTTCCGGCTGCAGCACATAGCGGCCGTTGATGTAGAAGTTCGACGGCGCGTTGGCGGGCGCGGGCTTTTCGACCATCGCCGTGACCTTGAAGCCGGAGCCGACCTCGTCGCCGCGGCCGACAATGCCGTATTTGCTGGTTTCGGACGGGTCGCAACGCTCGACGGCGATGACATTGCCGCCGGTCCGCTGGTAAAGGTCGACCGTCTCGGCAAGGCAGCCGCGCGTGCCGAAGGACACCATGTCGGGAAGCAGCAGCGCGAAGGGCTCGTTGCCGATCACGTCGCGCGCGCACCACACGGCGTGGCCGAGGCCCTGCGGCGACTGCTGGCGGATGAAGCTGGTGGCGCCGGCCACCGGAAGCAGGCTTTCCAGAGACTGCAACTGCGCCTTCTTGCCGGTCTGCTCCAGCGTGCCGATCAGTTCAGGATGCAAGTCGAAATAGTCCTCGATGACCGCCTTGTTGCGGCCGGTGACGAAGACGATGTGCTCGATGCCGGCCTCGAACGCCTCGTCGACGGCATATTGCACGACGGGCTTGTCGACGACGGGCAGCATTTCCTTCGGCATCGACTTGGTCGCCGGCAGGAACCGGGTTCCGAGCCCCGCCACCGGGATGACTGCCTTCCTGACTTTCTGCATCTGATATTCCTTCTGAGAAGATCGATTCTACCTATCGCCGGCTACCAAAAAATTGCCCGCATGCTTCATCTCCCCGCCCCACGGCAAACTGCGCCGCAACCTTCTGAGCCGGACCGCGATCGGCATCGACATATGCCCGACCGCCGCCGGATCCCTGAGCGCCGTGCCTATCGCCTTGAGCGGCGCACGCGCCTTGATGTGCTGAACCAGGGCCAGGAACGACGCCGCCTTACGCAGGCTGCGGCCGCGCCTGGCGAAGGCCGCCTGGGCTCTGCCGTCCATTGGAAATGCCGCCGCGAATGCGGCGTCGGCCCTGGTCATCGCCTCGACATGATGCAATTCGAGCACGCGCGAGATCGAGCCGGTGCGGATGTGGTAGACATAGCCGACGCTCGGCTCGACCGCGCAGCGACCGCCGCTGGCCAGCGCGCTTGCCAGAAGGATGTAGTCCTCGCCGATGCGCAGTTTCTCGTCGTAGCGCAGCCCGTTGTCATCGAGAAACCGCCGCTGGAAGATCGGCTTGAGATAACCGAGATTGAAGCGCGACTCGAAGACCAGATTGCCGGCGATGTAGTCGGCAAGCGAGATTTCGCGCAGGCCTTCGAGATAGCCGGCCGGGAACATGGTGTCGTCGGGCGTGCCGTCCTCGCGCACGACCTGGACATTGTCGACGGCGATCTCGGCGCCGGCCGCTTCCGCCCGCGCGATCATCGCCGCCAGACGGCCGGGAAGGACGGCATCGTCGGAATCGAGCACCGCCACCCAGCGGCCCCGGGCAAGGTCGAGGCCGGCATTCCTGGCGCCGCCCGGGCCACGGTTTGCCGGCAGCGCCACCACCTTGACGATATCTTCCGGATAAGCGCGCGCCACATCCAGCGTGCCGTCGCGCGACTGGTCGTCGACGACGATGACCTCAACGGTCACACCGCATTGCGCGATCGCGCTGGCGATGGCGCGGTCGAGGGTAGCCTCGGCGTTGTAGGCGGCGATGACGAAGCTGACGTCAGGCTGCACGCTTGTTCCCTTGCTCTGGCGAAGTGAGCCCGTACTGGCGGATTTCGCGGATGCCGACCAAACCGCTGACGACACCAACGTGCATAATGCCGCGCAGCACGCTGCGGTTCCGCCGCACCGGGCTGATCGCGGTCAAAATGGCCATGCCGAAGCAAAAAGCGGCCTTCACGGAAGCGAGACCGACCTGTCCGGCGCGGCGCACGCCACCAGTGCCGTGGCCGATCAGGTGGCCATGCGTCTGGCCGAAGCGGAAGCGGCGCCGGCGCAGCCAGTCGAAGCCGGCCCTGGCACGCGGCACGACCTCGTCGACGAAGGCATGCGGCGCAAAGGAGATGCGGCCTCCGGCCTTCACCATGGCATCGAAGAACTCGGTATCCTCACCGCCGGTCTGGCCGCGCGCCAGGCTGAAGCGCCGGCCGCGCAGGCTGCCATCGGTCGTTCTGAGAAGCACATTGCAGGTGTAGCCGGTGCGGATCTCGCCGCGCACCCAAACCGGCAAGGTCGAGTGGAAGTCGCCCTTTCGCATCCAGTCCGGCGCGTCCTGGCGATAATGCGCCCGCACCGGTCCGAGCACTGCCGCGGCGCCCGTGGAATCGGCCGCCGCCATCAATTCGACCAACCAGCCGGGTGACACCGTCTCGTCGTCGTCGATGAAGGCGACGAAGTCGGAAACGCTGGCATCGAGGCAGGCGTTGCGGGCGATCGAGATGTTGCGCGCCGGCGCGTGGCGATAGCGGATAGGCAGCGCCAACTCCTCGGCCAGCGCCTTCACCAGCTTCTGCGCGCTTGGCTCATCGTCATTGTCGGCAATGACAATGCCGATCTCCGCGTCCGCCGGCTTCGCCAGCGCAGCGATAGAGCGCAGCGTATCGGCCAGTTCCGGCCGGCGGAAGGTGCAGATGCAGATGTTGATCGAGCGTCCGGCCATCACGCCACCCTACGCAGCGATCGCGGTGTCAAAAGCTGCTGCCAGAAGCCGACCGACCAGCCGAAATGCATGACCATCGCCGAGACCCCGGCCAGCGCGATGCCGGCATTGCGCTGGCGTATCGCCGTCACCAGGCCGTAGCCCAGGCACACCGCCGCCCACAGCAGGAAAGGCACTGCCGCCAGCCAGTGAACGAAGGAGAACAGGGCTAGCAGCACCACGGGCGCCACCAAAAGCGGGATCATCTGCCGCACCTTCGGCACCATGCGGTGTTTCAGGACGTTCTTGGCGCGGCCGCGGCCATAGCCGAGATACTGGAAATAGAGGCTCTTCAGGGTCGAGCGCGGGTAGTAGACCATCTGCGTCCTGCCGCTCATCCAGATCCCGTAGCCGGCCCGGCGGAGGCGGTAGTCAAGCTCGGCGTCCTCGTTGTGGCTGAAACTCTCGTCATAGCCGCCGACGTCGTTGAAGGCGGCGATGCGCATCAGCGCGTGGTGGCCGTGGTCTACCCACTCGCCCTCGGACATGTGCCGATGCTTCGAGCCGCCGGTGCCGAGCTTGGAGTTCTGCGCCGCCGCGACTGCCTTCTGCACGGCGCCTGTGCCGGCGGTCAGCATCGAAACGACGACCGAATCAGCGCTGGTGGCGAGGGCTTCCTCGACCAGCCGGTCGCAGTAATCGTCCGGATAACCGCCATGCGCGTCGATACGAATGACGTAGTCGGCGCCGGCGCCGAAAATCCCCACCGCGAGATTGATGGCGGCGCTCTGGAGACGTTTCGGATTGGCGAGCAGGGTGACCCGGGGATCCCTCGCCACGACCTCTTCGACGATGGCTTGCGTGCCGTCGGTGCTGCCACCGTCGGCGACGATGATGCGGCCGCCAAGCCGTGCCGCCGCGGGGCGCAATTGATCGAGCAGGCCGCCGATATGGGCGACCTCGTCAAGGCAGGGAATGACGATCAGGATCGATCCGACGGCCTGCGTCATCGGCTTTTGTTCATCCTGCGGCGCCATTACGCCGCCTCCGCCGCAAAAGTGGAAGGCATGGCTGCGAGGCCGCGCAGCTTCTCGACGAAGGCCGCGCAATCGCTGCGGTCGTAGCTCCAGGTCCTCGGATTGCGGGCCAGCACCCGCGACTTCAGGCCGCGATATCGATCCTGATCCATCCTGCCGAGCATCGCCTCGATGCCTTCGGGCGTCGCCTCGGACAGAAGAACGCCGATATCCTGCCCCTTGAGGAACCTGCCGGTCTCGGTGTCCGCCATCGAGATCGGCACGGCGCCGAAGCGGCAGCCTTCGTAGAGGCGGTTGGGAAGCAGCCACTCGGAATTCTGGCCGGCTTCGAAGAAATCGATCGCCCAGGAGAAATGCACCTGCCCGTAGATTGCCGGCATATCCTCCGGGTTGCGGTAAGGCCCGAGGAACGAAAGCCATGGCTCCGCCTCGACGAAACCATGAAAGTCGGGAAATTCGGTCAGCGCCGGACGGCCTCTGAGCACGACCTCGAAACGTCCCGCCTGCCGGCGGGTGAAATCGGCCAACAGCTCCAGCGAGCGGCGGCAGCGCAGCGCGCCAAACCAGCCGATGCGCCAAGGCGGCGTCACCGGGTTGTCGTCCTCGAAAGAATGCTGTGCGGCGACCGGCGCGGTCTCGAAATATTTGTTCTCGATCAGTTCGACCGGCGCGACGATCTGCCCGAACGGCTCGAAATAATTGGCGATGAAGGCGGGCGAGCTCGTCACCAGGAGCTTGACGTCGCGGGCAAGGCGACGCTCGGCGCCGCGCAGCGTCCTGCCGACGAAATCGTTGCGCAGCACCAGGCGATGGATGTCCAGGCATTCATAGACGATCGGCACGCTCGTCCCGAGCGCGCCGTTGGCGCGGCGGGCCAGCGCCAGCATTTCGAGGTTGCGCGCGATGATGAGATCGGGTCTGGGCATGGCGCCTAGTTTCGCGCCGATCGACACGGCCGCCCTGGCGACCGCACCGATGCGCTGCGCGAATCGGCCGTCGCGCGTCGCGCCAAGGTCGACAGGCTCGATACCCTCGATCTCGGCGACCGGGCCGGTGGTGCGGCGGAAGCCCGCCAGGGTGACCCTGGCGCCGCCTGCCTTGAGCATCTGCACCCTCCGGCGCACTGCCGGATCGGATACGTCATGCACAAGGTACAAGACATGCAGCATGAAACTCGACCGCTGTTGGGCCCACCCATCGGGGATGCTAGTACAGCTCTTGCTGCATCGCAACAATTTTGGTGCGGCGTAGCAAATGCCCGCACAATTTTTGTTGCACTGCAAAAACGTCTTGCAGTAACCTATGCGTGGCGGCGGGCGCCGGTCGCGACGATGTCGGGCCGATGCAAGATCAGGAATCCTGAATTTTGGAAACCAGTGCATTCGATCCGCCTGAGGGCTCTTTGCGCAAGTCGGTCGGACGCGGCGCGGTCGTCACCGCGATGGCGCAAGGCGTGCGGGTGGCGACGCAGATTATCTCCGTCATCGTGCTGTCACGGCTTCTGTCGCCGCAGGATTTCGGCGTCGTCGCAATGTGCGCGCCGGTGCTCGCCTTCATCGCGCTGTTCCAGGATTTCGGCCTGACCCAGGCGACGATCCAGAAGACCGGGATCCGCCACGAGGAGGTTAACTACCTCTTCTGGATCAACGTGGCGGTGAGCGCGGTCCTCGCCTGCGTGCTGGCCGCCTCGGCGCCCCTGGTCGCCACCTTCTATGGCGAGCCGCGCGTGACGAGCCTCGTCGCCGCCTTCGGCCTGCAGATCATAGCCTATGGCCTGGGAGCCCAGCACGTGGCCCTGCTGACCCGCCGCATGGAGTTCACGCGGCTAGCCGTCATCGACATCGCCAGCGCGATCGCCGGTGTCGCCGTTTCGATCGCCTGGACCTTCATCGATCGCTCCTACTGGGCGCTTTTCGCCGGCACGCTGGCAAGCGCCGTGCTGCCGACGCTATGCTACTGGTACTCATCCCGCTGGCGCCCCGGCCTGCCGCACAAGGTCAATGGGATCAGCGCGCTGATCAATTTCGGCGCCGGCATCACCGGCTTCAATTTCGCCAATTTCTTTGCCCGCAACCTCGACAATGTGCTGATCGGCAAATACTGGGGCGAGGCGCAGCTCGGCCTCTACGACCGCGCCTACAAGCTTTTGCTTTTCCCGCTCAGCCAGATCACCAATCCGCTGTCGAAAGTGATGGTGCCGGCGCTGTCGCGGCTGAAGGACGAGCCGGACCGCTACCGCAGCGCCTATCTGCGCGTCATGCCGCTGATCCTCCTGGTGGCGCTTCCGGGTGTCGCCTTCGCCACCGCCATGTCCGATACGCTGATCCCCTTCGTGCTCGGCGAGCAATGGCGCGGCAGCGCGCCGATCTTCCTGGCGCTCGGCTTTGCCGGACTGCTGCAGCCGCTGAACAACCCCGCGGGATGGCTGTTCGTCAGCCAGGGCCGGTCCGGCGATTTCATGCGCTGGGGCATCATCACCGCCATAACCTCGGTGCTGGCCTTCGCCATCGGCCTTCCTTACGGGGCCCTCGGCGTCGCGGTCGCCTACGCGATCAGCGAATATATGCGCACGCCGTTCCTGTGGCTCTATGTCGGCAAGAGCGGACCGCTCAAGGCGAGCCATGTGCTTCACGCGGCAACACCCTTCGTGCTCGGCGCGCATCTGGCGTTCGGGGTGGTCTGGCTCGCCAAGCCAATGCTGCAGGCGCCGCCGGTCGTCGCGCTGGCCGGCGGCGTGGCGCTCTCCTATGCCGCCACCATTGTCGTCGCGCTTGCCTTCAGCGCCGGCCGCGAGACGCTTCGCGAGGCATTGCGGCTGATCCCGGCACGGGGATTGCTCGCGGCTCCGAGCGCGGTGAAATGAGCCCGCTCGGCTCGCGACACGCTGATCTCAGGACAGGATAATCGCATGAACTACCGATCGATTGCAGACATGAACGACGCGATCGTGCGCAACCTGCATCGGTTGCCGCGCGACATCGACCTGGTCGTCGGCGTGCCGAGGAGCGGCATCCTTGCCGCGACGCTGGTCAGCCTGACGGCAAACATTCCGATGACCGATCTCGACAGTTTCCTGGCCGGCAGGATCTATACGTCGGGGATCACGAAACGCTGGGCGGGCCTCGACCGGCAAGCCTCCGAGATGCGCAAGATCCTGGTGATCGACGACAGCATCATCGGCGGCACCGCCATGCGCGAAGCGCGCGAGAAGGTTGCGGCCAGCGGCATCGAGGGCGATTTCATCTTCGCCGCCGTATTCGGGCTGTCGCTGCAGCACGAGGAAACCGACATGGTCTTCGAGGCCGTGCCGCATCCCAGGATGTTCCAGTGGAATTTCATGCACCACGTCTTCCTCGAACAGTGCTGCGTCGACATTGACGGCGTGCTTTGCCTCGATCCGACCGAGGAGGAAAACGACGACGGCCCGGCCTATGAGAAATTCCTCGCCGAGGCGCGGCCGCTGCTCGGACCGACGCGCAAGATCGGCTGGCTGGTGACGAGCCGACTGGAAAAATACCGCAAGCTGACCGAGGCGTGGCTTGCCGGTCACGGCATCAAACACGATCATCTCATCATGCTCGACCTGCCGAACAAGGCCGAGCGGCAGCGGCTCGGCGCGCATGGCAGCTTCAAGGCCGAGTTCTACCGCAAGTCGGACGCCATCCTGTTCATCGAGAGCGAGCACGAGCAGGCGATGAAGATCGCGAAGCTTTCCGGCAAGCCGGTGCTGTGTGTCGAAAGCAACATGGTGAGCCTCCCCGACCCGCTGTCGCTGCCGGCGCTCCAGCAGGCGGCGCGCAACCTTCCGGCGCGGCTCCGGCAAATCAATTCGCTCGACGGGCGAAAGCAAGCCGTCAAGGCGACCGCTCGCGCGCTGCTCGGCGAGCGCGGCTACGAGGCGCTGAAGAATCGGGTGAAGCGCCCGGCATAAGCCCTCTTCCAGGAACTCTTCCGCACGCCTACGCGGCGCGGCGGGCTCCTTGCCGTGACGCTCTTTCGAGCAGATCGAGAAACACCACCAATTGCCGCGCCGGATCAAGTTCCGGGCGTTTGGAGAAGGCGAGAGCGGCAGCCGAGAGCCGTTCGTATTCCTGGCGATCGTTCCACAAACGCCGCACCGTCGAAGCCCAGTCGGCAATCGGAGCGTCGTAGTCGAGCACCACGCCGCCGGGACCGATGGCTTCGGGCAGGCCGCCACGGCGCGATCCGACGACGGGGATGCCGCTGCAATGCGCCTCGGATGCGACGCGGCCCCAGGCCTCCTCCCATTTGCTCGGAGCAAGCAGGATCCTGGTGCGGCCATAGACCGTCTTCATGTCGTTGGTGCGGTTTTCCAGCCTGACGTTCGAAAGCGGCGCGAGGGTCTTCTCGACGCGCGCACGATGGTCGTCGTCCAGCTTCCAGCTTTCGACAAACAGGAACGGAACCTCCGGGCAGGCGGCCGCGATCCGCACCGCCGTTTCGAAACCCTTCTCCTCATAGGGATTGATCATGGTGACGAATTCACCCGTCGTATGCGTGCAGTAGAGAGCTTCATTGATGGTCGGCGGGAGAACAGTGGAATCGATGCCGAATTTTTCCTTGTAGGTGCGTGCCGTGAACTCCGAATTGGCGATGTATAAAGCCGAATGCAGCTCGCGCGGATCGCCGGCGAGTTCGTGAAATTCGACGTTGTGAAGGTAGACCACCAGCGGCACCCCTTCGGCCAGAAGCGCCTTTCCGAGCAGGACGGACTTGTGGCACTGCACGACGGCGACGTCAGGTCTGGTTTTCTCGACAGCGAAGCCGGCCGCGTCCCAGGGAAACCAGGCGCGCATCACCGGATAGCCGGGAAAATTGTCGACGACCGCGGGCTGCCGCAACAGCTTCATCTTGGCGCGCGCCTTGAAGCCGAACATGCCGTCGCCGAACAGCGAAGCGAGGACCGATGCCTGGTGGCCGTGCTCGATCAGCTGTTCGACCAGATGGTGGGTGTTGGATTGCACGCCGCCGGTGAACTCGGGAATATATCCGTTGCCGCTTGCAAAAAGCACTTTCATTGTCCTGCTCCTAATTCGGCCCGCCGGACGAGCATCCGCGATTTGCGCCCACAGGCGGTCCGCCGGCGTCGGCGCTCAATTGCGGAAGCGCCCACGCCCAATCAGCTTGCACCGCGCACCGATGGAAGCTTCGACGTCATTGCCTGATACAAGCGGCCGACCGAGGCTGAAAGCGACAGCGTCGAGTACTCCCGCAACAACTTCGATGCCGGGATCACCTTGCCCGCCTTCAAGTCCCGCGCCAAGTAATGCGGGAAGGAGTGCATGTATTCCCTGACGATGTCGGTCTTGAGGGGTCCCGGCTTCCAGGCCTTCACCGCGGAGACGAATTCGTCGGCAGGGGCGGTCGCCAAACCCGTGTCGTAGGCTTCGAACGTACGCCGCACGATGGCGCGTTCCTTGTCGCTGAGGGACGTCTTTCCGGCTCGTTCGGCAAGCATGGCGTAGCGGCGGATATCTTCGGCCGCATGGTGCCAGAGCCCCTTCCTGGCCATGATGCTCGAACGCTGCAGCAGTGCCTGCATCTCGAGATCGGCCGCCTTCGGCAAGGCCTGCTCCGAGCGATCGAGATACTCATGCAGATCGACCGACTTGTAGATTTCTTCCATGATCACCCGGTCGTATGAGCCCCAGGCCTTTATCCTGTTGGCATAGGAAATGACGACCTGGGTGCTGCCGCGAACCATGTCATGCTGGCGCTGGAAGAACATGAGGCCATCGACCCTGACGCCTTTGAACCGCCGCGCAAGCCTCAGCATCATCTCGTAGTCCTGCGACCGGACCAGGTTTTCGTTGAAGCCGCCCACTTCGTCGTAGCATTGGCGGCGCACCAGCAGACCCGGCTGATGGACGTGGCAATATTCGAGATGGGACGGGAAGAAATTGTCCTGGTTGACGTGACCGAAGGCGACGGTCTCGTAACTCTGGTCCTCGATCTGGGCCGACTGCCGGAAACGCGCATATTCGCCGAAAGCGAAATCGGCTGTCGGCTCCCGCGCGAACGCAGCCAGAAACCGTTCGAGCGCCGTCGGATGCGCGACGTCGTCGTCGTCGAATATCCAGACGAAATCCCCCTTGCAGTGCTTCAGGGCGAAGTTCAGCGCCGTCGACTTGCCGCCATTCTCCTTGCGGTAATATTCCACCGGCGCGGCGAAAGTTGCCGCCACGGCGCCGGTATTGTCCGTCGAGCCGTCGTCGACGATCAGAATCTGATCCGGCATCACAGTCTGCCGCAGCAGGCTGCCGATGGATTCGGGCAGGAACTTCTCCCTGTTGAAGGTGGGGACGATGACGGTGACCGTCGGTTTGCGCTGGGCAGCCATTGGTGACCTCATACTATTGCCGATGCGCCGCTTGCCGGCGTGGTTTCACAAACATGGCGATGGCTGGACTGAGCATCGCCCATTGTCTCGGTTCGTCCTTCGGTCGCGCATGCTTCATGCATCCTGCAGCTCCAAATTGGCGAAGGGATTGGTGCATGGATGCCAGCCGGTGAAGCGGATCGGATCGTTGGGCGAGCTGCGCCAGGCATAATCGGTCAGCATGTGGAACTCGGCGATGACCCAGCGGTCGAAATGGCGCAGGTCGCGCCGCTTGTCCTGGGGCAGCAGCTCGCGCGCCTTGCCGAGCTTGACGGTTTCCGCCAGCGTCACCACGTCCCCCACCTTGTCGCTGGGGAATATCCAGGGATTGCGGTTCTGGAATTCGAGCACGAATTGCTGCAGGTGCTCGATGCGCATGTTGAGGGGACCGAAATATTTTTCCAGCGTGACGCGAACCAGGTCCTCATCCGAGAAGGACGAGACGGCCGCGGCCGCGATGCCGGTGGAGGCAACCCCGCCGGCGACGATGGCCAGTGCTGTGCGGCGCGTGATCTTCATCGGCCCCTCCCTCACGCCGTCAGCCGGCGCGCCGCCCGCAGGGACAGGGCGGCCGCCGTCAGGCTTGGATTGGCGCAGGAACAGCTCGGATAAGTGCTGGTGCCGACGACGACAAGGTTCCTGAGCTGGTGGTGGATCATGTCACGGTCGACCACGGAATCGGCCGGGCCGGTGCCCATGCGCAGGGTGCCCTGCACGTGCGATTCGGTCGGCCTGATGCCGCGATCGAAGATCTCTTCGACCGGCAGCGGCTTGAGTAGCTCCGGCAGCCTTTCGAGCGCTTTCGCCATGCCTTTGGTCGCGTAGTCCGACGCGCCCTTGAAAGTGACGAAGGCGTTCTCGTCCTTGTCGAGGATGACGCGGTTTTCCGGATCGAGCAGGTTCTCGGTGACGATGACCAGCGGCAGCACCTGCCGCAGCCTCCCCTTCTCGGCGCGCATGCCGTGCTGCCAGCGGTTCTCGAAATAGACGAGCGCCGCCGCATGCTCGGCCCGGTGCGGCCCGTCATAGAGGCCGAAATTCAGGCCGGTGGTGATCGTGCTGCCGTCGAAATTGTCGACGCCGCCGAGATAGGCCTCGTAGTTCCAGCCGTAGGATTCGTGCAGGCCGAGCCCGACGAACTCGCCGCCAAGTCCAGAGCGCAGCATGATCGCCGGGCTCTGGATGGCGTTGGCGCCGAGGATGAAGAGGTCGCCGCTGACCGAATATTCCTTGTCGTTCTGCACGAACACGACGGAGCGCACCGCGCCGCCGACATGATCGAACCGGCGCACCTCGGCCCCGAGGCAGACCGAGACATCCGGATGCTGGAAGACATGCATCAAACCGTTGTTGACGGTGAACTTTGCGTCGGCGGGACACAGCCAGCAGCGCAAGTTGGCGCAGCACGAGGCGCGCTGCGAGGTCGCCACGCGCGCCCGGGCGGTCGGCATGACGAAGTGCTGATCCGGCTGCGCGGCCTTCATCATCCGGTCGGGCGTCGACATGCGATGCGGCGGCTGCGGAAAAGGCCGCGAGCGCGGCAGCATACGAGCCATGTCGGGGTCGCCCGAGATCGACATGATCTCCTCGGCATCGCCGTAGAACGTCTCGAGCTCGTCATAGCCGATCGGCCAGTCATTGCCGACGCCATAGGTGCTCTTCAGCTTGAAGTCGTTGGGATGGAAGCGCGGCGTCTGCGCGAACCAGCAATTGGTGCCGCCGCCAAGACCGATCGTATAGTTCCACGGCTTGTCGGCATTGTCGGTCTCATAGGTGCTTTCGTCGTCGATGTCGGTGTTGGCGTTCTGGCTGAGCTGCCACTCATGCGTGTTGTGGCGGCCCCATTCGAGCACCAGGACGCGAGCTTTGCGCCGCTGCAGGAATTCGTGCAGGAAGAAGGACGAACCGAAACCGGATCCGATGACGACGAGATCGAAATGCTCGTTGGCGATTTGTTGGGGCCGAACGTCGAGCACCATCAGATCGAACCCTCTTCCTCTACGCGCATAGTCATTGTCGGCCCCGTTGTCGGTCGCGGCGACGGCAGTTCTTCTCGAGAAAATCGGCCGTCGTCACCCCGCCATCCTGCCGATCGAGAAATATTCGATGCCGTAGCGCGCGATCACCTTCGGATCGTAGAGGTTGCGACCGTCGAAGATGACCGGCGTGCTCAGCGCATCCTTGAGCGCATCGAAAGAAGGCGCGCGGAAGCTCTTCCATTCGGTGCAGATCAGAAGCGACTCGGCACCGCGCAGGGCTGCCTCCTTGGTGCCGCAGAGCAGCAGGTCTTCGCGCAGGCCGTAAATGGCCTGGCACTCCTGCATCGCCTCGGGATCGTAGGCCTGCACCTTGGCGCCGGCCGCCCATAGCGCTTCCATCAGCGTGCGCGACGGCGCCTCGCGCATGTCGTCGGTGTTGGGCTTGAAGGCGAGCCCCCAGACGGCGAAGGTCTTGCCCTTGAGCGCGCCCTTGAAATAGTGGCTGACCTTGTCGAACAGGATCGACTTCTGGGCGTTGTTGCGCTCCTCGACGGCGCGCAGCAACTTGGCGTCGAACTTGATGCTTTCCGCGGTTTTGATCAGGGCGCGCACGTCCTTGGGGAAGCACGATCCGCCATAACCAAGGCCGGGATAGATGAAGTGATAGCCGATGCGCGGATCGCTGCCGATGCCCTTGCGCACTTCCTCGATGTCGGCGCCCAATTGCTCGGCGAGATTGGCCATCTCGTTCATGAAGCTGATCTTGGTCGCCAGCATGCAGTTGGCGGCGTATTTGGTGAATTCGGCGCTGCGCACGTCCATCACGATCATCTTCTCGTGGTTGCGGTTGAACGGCGCGTAGAGCTCGCGCATCACCATCTCGGTGTCCTCGCTGGACGTGCCGACGATGATGCGGTCCGGCTTCATGCAATCGGCGACCGCCGAGCCCTCCTTGAGGAACTCGGGATTTGAGGCGACGTCGAAGCGCAGATCCTCGCGACCGCGCGCCTTCAACGTCTCGGCGATCCTGGCCTTGATCTTCTCGCAGGTGCCGACCGGCACAGTCGACTTGCCGACCACGATCTTCGGCGCGTCCATCTCGCGGCCGATGGCTTCGGCGACGGCGAGCACGTATTTCAGGTCGGCGGAGCCGTCCTCGTCGGGCGGCGTGCCGACCGCGATCATCTGGATCTGGCCATGCTTGACCGCCGCGGCCGCGTCGGTGGTGAAACGGATGCGCCCTGCCGCATGGTTTTCCCGGACGAGGCTTTCCAGGCCGGGCTCGAAAATCGGGATCAAGCCCTGGTTGAGCCGCTCCACCTTCTTCTCGTCGATATCGACGCAAACCACCTCGTGGCCGACCTCGGCAAGCACAGCGGCCTGGACGAGACCGACATAGCCAATCCCAAACACGGTCAAATTCATTCGGTCTGTTCCTGTCAAAGGCCGGGCCACAAAAGTGGCCCGGCCGGTTCAGATGTCCCCCAGGCAACCCCGGGTATTCGTTAGAGCATGATCTTATCCGAACCGCGGGTCAGCGAGGCAAGAACCGGCACCCACTTTTCGCTGACGGAAGCTTCGCTTCGGGATCATCCTCTAGTTGCTGTTACTTATGCTGCATGCCAGCGATTCCGGGAACTGGCATGGCTGGCCCAAAGCGGTGAAAGCGACGCGCTTGACTTCCATGGTCACCTTGCTGCCGGGGTCGACGAAGGCGCCCATCCAGTTGGTCAGCTTGTCGCTACCCCAGAGGCTGAAAAAGATTTTCTGCGAATGCGTCGGCAGTTCGTCAGGGTTGGTCACTTCATGGACGAGCTTGCCGTTGATGTACCAACGCAGCCGGTCCTTCTCCCAGACGAAGCCATAGTCGTTGAAACCCTTGTCGGCGCCGCCCTCGACGTCGACCAGCTTGCCGTTCTTCGGCTTGCCCTGGATGTAGCTGTTGACCTGCACTTTCGACGGGTCCTTGGTAAGGACCTCGAAGTCGACCTCGTCCCAGGGCTGTTTGTCCTGCGGGCCGATATAGGAGAAGAAGGCGGCGTTGAGGCCGGAGCCGGTACCGGTCTTCATGCGCGCCTCGTAGACGCCGTAGCCGTAGCGTTGCTTGGTCTGGATCTCGGCGCAGGCGAACTCGCGGTCCTTCAGCTTGCGTTTTTCAAAGCCGAGCGAAAGCACGCCATCGGAAAGCCGGACAAGATCTTTCGACCAGGTGCAGTTTTGATGGGCGCCATTGGTCCAACCGTCCGAGACGAACCAGCGGGAACGGTCGAAATTCGAGAAATTGTCGACGAATGACGGCGCGCTTTGGATTTCTTGTTGCACCCCTTGCGCGTGCGCCGGGTGCAAGCTCGCCGCAACAGTTGCCGCGATCGCAAGCAGGGCGCCGATGACGCCGAGCCGCGGGCCGGCCAATCCGTTCCATGGCACCTGCGACATCGCGCAAGCCGCCACGGTGGAGGTGTTGTTCGGATCTACATTCATAACAAACTCACCTTGTGTTGTCCGCCCAACCCAAAGTCATCCTCGGTTCGCATGAGCGAGCCGCCTGTGATCTTCCGCCCTTTGAACTCCTCTAATGTCTCGTACCGATGACGGCCCCTTCAGGCGCCGTCAGCCTCTAGAGCGTTTCACGGAAACGCGAACCGCTCCATCTCCTCGTTTCGACGCAATTCCGGACGGAAAAACGTTTCACAGTTTTCCTGGAATTGCCCTTGCTGCGGACTGCGAAGCAGACCGATCGGCACCATCCTCGACAATCGCGTCGAGCGAATGACGCAGTTCCTTCATCAGACCTTTCTGGCGCGCGAGCTCGGAAATGCGCCGCTCGCAATTCAGAATAGAGTTGGTCATGGCGCTGACATCCGATCCCTTGCTGGTCGATGCCGAACCATTCTCCATCGCCTCGACGAGAAAGGCCGCGTTGGCAGCCGTCGACTTGTAACGACCCTCCAGTCCGGCTTTCTCCGCCTCGATCTCGGCCGCGATCTGGTCGAACAGCTTCGCCAGCCGGTCGAAACGCTGGAGATCGGTCTGCCGGTCGCGAACCGGATCCCTGGATCTGAAGCCAAAAATCGAAGCCATCCTATCGGCCTTTCGAAATTGCTGCATTGCAACATAGACTGCCATTCCCGCAGCGACTAGGCAACATCATTGTTTTCGAATGCGGATTTTTTGAGGGTCGGCGGCTTTCGGGATGATGGGGAATCACTCGTTCTTGCCGCCATCAGGAAGCGCATCGGCGGCATTTGCTGCTCTGCAGCAATCCCGGTGCGGCGGAACAGCGCGTCGAGTTTGTCCGTGGCGACACCGCGCACGATCGGGATCAGGTTCGACTGGCTGGCGAAGGCGTAAGCCGCGGCCGAAGCCAGGCCACGCTCGGCTTTCACGTCGAGGAAATTGCGCAGCCGGTATTTGTCGCGGACATGGCGCTCGTGGCGCCGCAACGCAGCCTTGGAGCGCTCCGGAAGGTTGTCGAGCTGAAGCAGCGCCAGATCGGCATCGGCAAGGCGCTTCAGATCCTGCGTCCTGTGGCGACCGCTGAGCGAATCGGCGCGCACGATCGCGCCATAGCCGCAGGACTTGATGACCTTGAACCGCGCCCCGCAGGCGACGGCGCGCGCGTAGAGCTCGTAATCTTCGCCAAGGCGCAGGTTTTCATCGTAAGTCAGCCCGTGCCGATCGAGGAAAGCCCGGCTGATCACCGGCTTGAGGAAACCGAGCTCGCCGCGCCGGACGCGGCGGCGCGAGATGTTGCCGTCGATGAACCGCTCAAAATCGAGAAATTCCGGGTCGGCCGCGAAGGGCGGCGCGGCGACCTTGTCGAGGTCGGTCGCGGCATCATCGCGAATGAGCATGATGTTGTCGGCGGCGAAATCCCAGTCGGTGCTTGCGAAAAGCCGGCGAAAGCGGCCTTCGAGAAAGAAATCGTCGGCGTCGAGAATGCTGATGAAGGGCGCCCTGGAGGCGTGGATGGCGAGGTTGCGGGCGGAAGAAGGACCGCGATTGACGTCGAGGCGGATGACGGCAAGCCGGCCGCTGCCGTCATCAGCGGCGCGCGCCGCGTCCCGGGTGTTGTCGGTGGAGGCGTCGTCGACCACGACTACTTCGGCGACCTCGGCTTCGCGCAGCGCCGAAGCGATGGCGACGGGAATCGTCGCCGCCGCATTGCGCGCCGCGATGATGACGCAGACCCCGCGGCCCGTCATGGGCGTCGTCACTGGCATGGCTCACCTTTCGTTTGCATGAGTGGCAGCCCCGCCACGATTTTGATTGTCTCGCGCCGCCCCGGCTCGACAAGCACCGGCCGCTCGAAGATGCGCCGGCTGAGGTCGGCGGAGGCGGCCCAGCCGGCCTCGGCCAGGTAACGGACAGGCTCTCGGCCGCAGAGTTCCCACAACACAAGCCGACGTTGCGGCCAGCGCAGCGAGGCAAGCCATGGCGCCATCACCATGTGGAAGAGATCGGCATTGTCGATGCGCGCCAGAATGCGGGTGGCACGATCTGAAAGCAGCGTGCCGGCGGCGCCAAGCAGCACATCGGCCGCGCGCAGGCCGAGGAGCAACGTGTCCGCCAAACCCTGCTCGGCGGCGTGATCGAGCACCGTTTGCTGCTCGGCTTCGCTCAGGCGGCTGGCGCTGGCCCTGACGTCGCAGACATAGCCGGCGCAAGGCTCACGGTTGAAGAAGGCCTTGGCGACGCTGATCGAGGACAAGAGCAGGGTGTCGGCCGCCGAGATGACGGGCATCGCGGCGCCGGCCACTTCGACTTCGCGCTTGCGGCGCAGGAAGCCGTCGGTGTCGCGCGGGCTCGGCGAACCGGGCTGCTGCAGCCGGTGGTGGAGGTCGACCGTCGACGCCCGCGCGCCATCTTCGCGAACCATGTGCTGCTCGCCGAGGAAGCGCACCCACCAGATCGAACGGGATTTGCCGGCAACCTCGTAGCCGATCGCGCGCAACGCCTCGCGGGCTTGGCCGAAGCGGGCCGGCGAAACCAGGATGTCGACATCGCCGGACGGCTTCATGAAGTGGTCGCCATAGAGCCGATGCTGCTGGAGCGGGCCCTTGAGGAAGACGAAATCGATCCCTCTGTCGCGCAGCACGCGATCGATGGCCATCGAATCGCCAATGCAGGCGGCATTCATCGACATGGTGCGCCGGCGGTAGCCGTCGAGCCAGCCGAGCAACCCCGGAGGCGCCGCGCCGGACGGCGCACGCATCAGCGCCTTGAGCAGGAAGACGGCGACCTTGTTCAGCCTGGCGATGTCGGCGACATTGGCCGCCGAGATCGTCGGCGCGGGCATATCGGCCGGTCTTGCGATGGTGTCGGCGCCCGGCGCGAAAAACAGCCTCAGGCAGGCCTGGACGTAGGCGACCTCGTCGCCGCAGCCGGCGGCACGCAGCCTTTCATAGGAGCCATCCTGGACCGCCATGCCCGATGTCGTTCTCCGCAAAATGCCGCCCGACCGGTTTATACCGCAACTGCGAAGAAAAGCATCGGAAAAATTGACGCGATCGCCCAAGACTCGGCTGGAGCCATTTGATCGTTGCAACCGCAGCGTTCAGAATTGCCCGTGCCCAATCACTTTTGAAGACAACCCTGGAGATACTCCGGCGTGAGGCGAAAAATGGCGGTTTCTTGCAGCAATTTCTTCGCATAAGCGAGATGGGTTTTTCACCCAAAAAATTATCGCAAATAAATCAGATGCTTATCTGATCGGCAAAGACCTGCGGTTGAATTCCAGGATGGTTGAGGTTTACGATGGCGGCGCTCAAGGCTTGATCACCAACGAAGGCCAGCGCAACCAAGAATTGATTAACGGTTGGTAAATCTGGCTTGACTCATGCATGTTGCCATGCAGCAATTGCATTGCAGCATAGTTATGTGCTGGCGGCGTTCTGCAGCCGCTTCCAGTCCTTAATTGGAGAGTACAATGGAACAGAAAGTTGTAAAGCATGAGTATGAGACCCCCAGCCTGACGGTTCACGGTTCGATTGAAACCATCACGCAGGGCGGTGCTGGCACGACGGCGCTCGACGCGAGCTTTCCCGCTCATACGCCGGTCGGCGAGCTGACTTTCTCCTGACCTTACGGGCATCCGGGTGTCTAAGTTGGGGCTCCGGATGCGCTCCAACAGGTGAGCCGGGGGACGACGTCCCCCGGTTTCCTGCCGAGGATCGATGGCAACCGATCCGCGGCGGTGGCGCCAGGGCGGCGGGCCGCAAACGAGGTTTTAGCATGTACTGGAACCCTTCGGACGATGACCGCGTGGTCGCGAGCAGCGAGGCAGTGGCCTGTGAATTCGGCGCCGGACTGGCGTTGCTCCACCTCAAATCCAATGTCTATTACAGCCTGAACAGCGTCGGCGCCTTCATCTGGGAGCAGATCCAGCAGCCGCGATCGATCCGCGATATCCGCGGCGCGGTGCTTGCGCGCTACGATGTCGATGCCGAGCGCTGCAAGGCCGATGTCGAGGGCCTGCTGAGGGGACTGACCGAAGCAGGGCTTGCGAGGCTGCACAGTGAGGAACTGGTCTAGGCTCCGCTCGCTGAGCGGCCGGGAGATGCTGTTTCTGGCGCGCTGCCTGACGGTGGTGAGCGTTGTACGGCTAGCGCTGACGGTTTCCTCCTACAACCGCATCCGCGACCTGGTCACGCGACTGGACGCCAGCCGCGACGCCAGCATCGCCGAGCTGCGTCGGGTCGCCTGGGGTGTTGCCGCCGCGGCGCGGCTCGTGCCGGGCGCCAGCTGCCTCACCCAGGCGCTCGCCGGACAATATCTGCTGGCGCGCCAGGGCAGCGCCTCGAAAATCAGCATCGGTGTCGAGCGAGGGACGGGCAGCGAGCTCAAGGCGCACGCCTGGCTGATGAGCGGCAACCACATCGTGCTCGGTGGCTCACTCAACGGATTCACTCATCTGGTCGACCATGGCTCGTGACCGATGAGCGGCGTTGCCGGAATTGTGCTCATTGACAATGGCCGGCCCGCCGCGGCGGGCGATATCCAACAGATGCTTTCGCGCATGCGCCACCGCGGCCGCGACGGCAGCTCATGGTGGACGGCAGGCAGCACGGCGCTCGGCCATGCCTGGCTCGACACGACCGGCGAGGACGGCCCAGGCCCGCTGACGATGGCCGGCGGCAAGCTCGCCATCACCGCGGACTGCCGGCTCGACAACCGCGACGAGCTTCTGGCGCGGCTCGGCACGCGCGACCGGTCGCTTGCCGATGCTGCGCTCATCATGCGCGCCTATCTCAAATGGGGCGAAGCCTGCCCGACCTACCTGCAGGGCGATTTCGCTTTCGCGATTTGGGATGGCGAGCGCCAGGCGCTGTTTTGCGCGCGCGACCATTTCGGCGTCAAACCTTTCTACTATCATTCGACCGACCGGCGCTTCGCCTTTGCCTCGGAGATCGGCCCCATCCTGGCGCTGGACGGTGTCGGCAGGCGCCTCAGCGAACACCAGATTTCCGGCTTCCTCGCCGGCTTGCCGGACGATCCGCAGGCTACGCCCTACGCCGAAATCTTCCGCCTGCCGGCGCGGCACAGCATGATTGTCGCGGACCGCCAGATTGTGGTGCGGCGCTACTGGCAGATCGAGCCGTCGCAGCGGTCGCTGCGATCGGACACGGCGGAGGAATTCAGGTATCTGTTTGCGAAGTCGGTGGAGAACCGGATGCGCGGCACCCCGGCCATCGGCGCCATGCTGAGCGGCGGGCTCGATTCATCCTCTATCGCTTGCCTTGCGGGTCAGCGCGCGGCGGCGACGCGCAGCCCAAAGCTCAAGACCTTCTCCCTGGTCTTCGACAAGGGATCGTCGATGGACGAGAAGCCGTTCATCGATGCGGTGCTCGACGACAATCCGCTCGACGCCACCCTGATTGCCGTCGGCAATTACGCGCCCTTCGCCGAGTTCGAGCGCATTCTGGAGGAACAGGAGGGCACGTTCCTGGCGCCCGGCCTGTCACTGACCCGCGACCTTTACCGGACAGCGGGCGCAAAGGGCGTCAGAGTGCTTCTCGACGGGCACGGCGGCGACGAGGTCGTTTCGCAAGGCCATGGGCACCTCCACGAACTCGCCAATGCCGGCAGGTGGCTCGAGCTGTGGCGCGAATTGCGCAGCGCCGCCAACACCTATGGCGAGGGTATGTTCTCCCTCTATTTCAAGTTCCTGACCATTTATGGACCGGCCTGGCGGATCGCCAGGATGCGGGCGATGGCCAAACGCATTGCCGGCAAGGTGCGGCACAGGCCGTCGCAGGCTCCGCGCGCTGCCTGGACGGGCCTCGTCAATCCGGATCTTGCCAGGCGCACCGATCTCGCCGAGCGTTTTCATCGCAGCGGCCACATGCCAAGCGCCGTCAGCGCCAGCGAAGCGCTGACGCATCGCTGGCTTCTGTCCGCCGGGCTGGTGCCGCACGCTTTCGAAGTGCTCGACAAGGCCGCCGCCAATTTCGGCGTCGAACCCCGCTATCCGTTCTGGGACAAGCCGCTCGTCGAATTCTGCCTGTCGCTGCCCGGCGAGGAAAAGCTGAGGGACGGCTTTGGCCGCCATGTGCTGCGCCGGGCCATGCAAGGCGTCCTGCCGCCGGCGGTGCAGTGGCGCCGCGACAAGATCGATTTCACCGCCAACCTGGTCAACGGCATGCTCGCCAACCACCGCGAGCTTCTGGACAGGCTGCTGATATCGGACAGCGAGCGGATCGCCCCTTACGTCAACCTGGCTGAAGTGAACGCGGTCTATCAGCGCATGCTGCGCCAGCCCGAACAGGCGACGCTGCCCGAGGTCCAGCATGTATGGCGCTCGGTTTCGCTGTCGCTGTGGCTGCGGCAAGTCGAAGGAAGCCCTGCATGAATCTTCCGATCGCTTCCCTTGCGCGGCCCGAACCCGCCACCGACACGATGATGACTGGCAAGCGCGCCCGCCATTTCTACAAGGCCTATGGGCTGGTCGTCAGCTCGGAAGTGGCGTTGCCGGAACTGGAACCGACGGCACCGGCGAGGCCGGACCTGGAGATCGCGGTCGGGCCGATCGACTTTCCCGACGCTGCGTCACGGGGCGCCACCGCCTTCCGATTCGAGCCGACCCGCCAGTGTCTTTCATGGCAGGCTGTCGGCACCTTCATGATCAGCGGCGCCAACCGGATCGATGTCGATCCGGCGCCTGGGGTCTGCGATCCGCTGCTCGCCTTTCCGCTGCTCGGGCCGGTGATGGCGCTCGCCCTGCATCAGCGCGGGCTGCTCGTCCTGCATGCCAGCGCGGTTGCCGTCGGCGGCAAGAGCGTGATCTTCATGGGCGACAAGGGCGCCGGCAAGTCGACGACGGCGGGCGCGATGATCCGCGCCGGCCATCGGCTGCTCACCGACGATGTCGTGGCGCTGGATTTTTGCGATCCGAACCGACCAATGATCCTGCCTGGATTCCCGCAACTCAAGCTCGCGGCGGATGCGGCCGGCGCCATTCGCCTCGAGCAGGCGCAGGTGCGGCCGCAGGTGCATCCGCAAATCGACAAGGCGCAGCATCGGCTGCACAAAGGATTTGCCGCCGAGGCGGTGCCGGTATCGCGCATCTACATGCTCGAGCGCGGCGAGAGGGCGGCGATCTCGCCGCTGACCTGTGCCGCCGCCTTGCCGGCGATCATCAGATTCTCCTACATCACACGGTTCGGCCGGCAGGCGCTGCCGGGCGAATTTGCCTCCGCCCACCTGCGTCAGTGCGCGCAGATCGCGGGGCGGATCGGCGTCAGCCGCCTCGACGTGCCGGCCGGGCTTGCCCGGATCGACGAAGCGGTCGCCGCGATCGAAACCGACCTGGCGTCCGGGAGGTGAGCCGGGACATGGGCTCCAAGTTCCGCCTGTCGCTGTTGCACGATGTCGCTGGCTTCGGCGCCATGATGGCGCATGTCGGCGGCCGGCGCACGGCGACGGCGCTCACCTTCCTGATACTGGGCAGCCTGACGGAGGGCATCTCGATCCTGCTGCTCGTTCCGTTGCTGCGCCTGATCGGCAAGGCCGATCAGGACTACGCGGTGCGGGTGCCGGAGGCGTTGCAATGGCTGGTGCCCGGCGGGGCGCTGTCGCTTGCGACGGTGCTTTGCCTGCTTGTCGCGCTGGTGGCGCTGCAAGCGATGTTCAACCGCTTCAAGTCGGTCTACATGGCGCGGCTGCTCTATGATTTCGTCAACCGCGTGCGCATGAACCTGTTCGAGAGCATCGGCCAGGCGCGCTGGGGGGTTTTCACCCGCATCCGCAGCTCCGACCTCGACCACGCGCTGAACGGTGACGTCGACCGCGTGCAGGTGGCAGCCTTCTCGCTGCTGATGCTCACCCAGGCCACCCTGCTCCTGACCGGCTACCTGGTGGTCTCGCTATTCATCTCGCCAGTGATGACGTCCTTCGCCATCCTGATCGGGCTGGTGCTGCTGGTTGCGCTGCAGCCGTTCAGGGCGCGCGCCAGCGCCTATGGCCGCGCGCTGACCGGCAATCGCCAGGACCAGTATCGCACGGTCTCCGAATTCCTCGGCGGCATAAAGGTGGCCAAGAGCCTCAATGTCGAGGCGGGCTATTTTTCCGAGCTTGGCGCGGCGCTGGACAGGATGAAGGCCGACAACATCGCCTTTGTCCGCAACAGCTCGCTCGGCACCGCCCTGTTCCAGGTGGCGAGCGTGATCGGGCTCAGCCTGTTCATCTATATCGCGCTGGTGCGCTTCCACCTGTCGCTGGCCGAGATCGTCGTGCTGCTGCTGGTGTTCATGCGGGTCGCGCCGCGCTTCATGGACATGCAGCTTCAGACCCAACAGGTGCTGATCAACCTGCCGGCCTATGCTTCGATGCAAGGCCTGCAGGCCCGCTTCGACGCCGAGCGCGAGGCGGCGCCCGGCATGGCCGAACAAGGCGCAAAGCTGTCGCTCGATACCGGCCTCAACATTCGCGACGTCTCGTTCGCCTATGGCGAGGGCGATGGGAGACCGGTGGTCAGCGACATCACCTTCGGCCTGCCGGCCGGCAAGGTGACGGCGCTGATCGGCCCTTCCGGTTCCGGCAAGAGCACGATCGCCGACATGCTGCTCGGCCTGCTCGAACCGACCGGCGGTCGGATCCTGGCCGACGGCGTGGAGATCACGGCACAAAATCGCAGGGCCTGGCGCGATCAGGTCGCCTATGTGCCGCAGGATGTGTTCCTGCTGCACGACACGATCGCCGCCAATCTGCGCCTTGCCGCGCCTGAGGCCGGCGACGACGAGCTATGGGCGGCCCTGCACAATGCCCATGCGGCGGATTTTGTCGAGCGGATGGCATTGCGGCTCGAGACTGTGGTGGGCGACCGCGGCGTCAGGCTTTCCGGCGGCGAGCGGCAGCGCATCGCTTTGGCGCGGGCGCTGTTGCGCAAGCCGTCGCTGCTGATCCTCGACGAGGCGACGAGCGCGCTCGACTGGCAGAATCAGTCGTCGATCGCCCAATCGATCGAGGCGCTGCGTGGCCAGATGACGATTTTGACCATCGCTCACCGACCATCGATGATCGCCTTTGCCGACTGGGTCGTGGCCATCGAGAACGGACGCATCGTCGAAGTCGGACAATATCAGCGGCTGAAGGCAAAGGCCGGCAGCCGCCTTGCCAAGATGCTGTCGGGCGAGCAGGCCGAGCGCGAACCCGCGCCGCCGGCCGAGGCCGCGCTGGTCCCTCAGATCGAACGATCAGTTGAGGCTGCGTCTGGCGCTTAGCTTTTCGCCTTCGGCGACTTTATTCAGGATTGTGCCGCGGTCGGCGTCGCGAACCTTTTCGGCCGATGTCGGCGTGGTTCTGCCGATCATGGCAAAGACCAGAAGGAAATAGCCCGCCTGGATGATGACGGCACAGACGACGGCACGGAGCAGGATCGTGCCCGCCGATGCACCATCGAAATACGACCAGCCGATAACGATCGCCAGCGCGAACATCATTCCGACGATGAATTTTGGCAGAGACATGTTCGCCCGCCTCTCAACCGAGACGAACATGCAGAAGCTGCGATCTACCCACCCGCGTAACTCCCCGTTGCGCCAAAGAGCTCTTTATGGCTGCCCAATCCGGCCGGTTGCTTCCGGCCTTCCTTACCCATGCAGACTATGACAGGAACAATTTGCGACTCTATTAAGGCGCGCCGGCTGGAGCAAGGCCCCGCAGGTATGGTTTCCAACGAATTTACGAGATCGACTCTGCCATGCTGCGACGCACACTCCGGCTCGGCCAGCTATTCGATGGGGCGCATGCAGCCTCAGTAAAACCTGCGACTTTGATTAGTATTTTACCCGAACAACTTACCTTTGCGAGTGCTTCCGAGCGCATGCAACCGCGCTTCTTCTGCAGCAAAGAATGCACTGTCCAAAAATGGCCCAAAATCTGGACTACATTTTCCTGGTTTTCCCTCACCTTGTCATAAACGTGCCACAAAGGTGAAAATTTGGGCAGGGCAGGTTTATTATTTGGTCAATTCATGACGTGCACATTTCATCGCGATGGGAAATTGTGTGTTGCGCTGCAGCATTTTTTTGATATCTTGCCGTAAACCATCCGTTCAACGTATGGAGCTTCTGCATGAGGGACGTCGCCAAGTCGGCTAATGCGGGTTTTGCGCAGGTCGGCGTTGATTTTCCACCCCCCATCGGCGGTCTGCTCAAACGCAGTTTCGATATCGTGGGTTCCCTGGCCGGGCTGGTTCTGCTCAGCCCGCTGTTCCTGATGATCGCCCTGCTGGTCAAGTTGTCGGACAACGGTCCGATTTTCTATGGCCATAAGCGGATCGGCCGCGGCGGCAGGATTTTCTCCTGCCTCAAATTCCGCACCATGGTGCCGGATGGCGAGCGCGTGCTTGCCGCCCATCTGGCGGCCAATCCTGAGGCCAACGCCGAATGGATCGCGACGCGCAAGCTGAAGAACGATCCGCGCGTCACCCGCGTCGGCCAGGTGCTTCGCAAGCTCAGCCTCGACGAGCTGCCGCAAATCCTCAACATCCTGCAGGGCGACATGAGCCTCGTCGGCCCGCGCCCGGTCGTGCGCGATGAGCTGGAGATCTATGGCAGCGCCGCGGTCTATTACCTGAAGTCGCGCCCGGGTCTCACCGGGCTGTGGCAGGTCAGCGGCCGCAACGACGTATCCTATGACACGCGCGTCGCCTTCGACCGCCACTATGTCGAGAACTGGTCGTTGTTCGAGGACATACGCATCATCTTCAAGACGGTTCCTGCCGTGTGGATGTCGCGCGGCAGCTATTGACCAACGGGCCGGCCCTATCGAATTCGGGGCAGGCATCCGGCAGTGATCTCATCGGGCGGATGGGGCCAAAGCGGATCGGAAACGTTCATTTGACAAAAGACCTATTCGGACTGTCTTTCGCCTGCAGTCTCATGCCCAGGACAGCCGCCCGCTTCGCGGGCGCGTTGCTCGTCGGAGCGTCGCTAGCCATGCCGCAGCTCGCTGCCGCCGGCGACTATCTCCTTGGCCCACAGGACAAGCTCAACATCCGCGTCGCCGAATGGCAGACGGTCGACGGCACGTTCCGCGACTGGTCGGCTATCAATGGCGAGTATTCGGTCGGCCCGGCAGGGACGCTGTCGGTGCCGTTCGTCGGCGACATGCAGGCAGCCGGCAAAACGACAGCGGAGATTGCTTCGGCGATCGGGCTGGCCCTGCAACGCAAACTGGCGCTGCCGGACAAGCCGGAAGCCTCGGTCGAGATGGCGCAGTTCCGGCCGTTCTACATTTCAGGCGAGGTCCAGAACCCCGGCCAGTTTCCCTTCGTCCCCGACCTGACCGTGCTCAAGGCAATCAGCATCGCCGGTGGCATGCGGCGCAATGCCGACTACGGTCCTCAGGTCGGCAAGGATCTGGTGACCGCCAAGGGCAGCTACGACATCTACGACGACCAGCGCCTGCGGCTGCTGGTCAAGCGGGCCCGCATCGACGCCGACCTGGCCGGGAAAACGACTTTCGAGGTGCCTCAGGAAATTCAGGGCGATTCGAGATTGCCGCCCATCGTCGCCGACGAAACGGCGATCCTGGTCTCGGACCAGAAATCACTGAAGCTGAAGCTCGACGCGCTCGATGACCTGAAAGGCGTCCTGCAGTCGGAAATCGAATCGCTGCAGAAAAAGATCGCCAACCAGCAGAAGCAGGTCGATCTGGCGGTGCAGCAGGCCGACAGCATCGGCCCGCTGGCGCAGAAAGGCCTGATTGCCAATGCACGATTGCTTTCCTCGCAGCAGTCGGTCACCGACCTGCAGGGCAAGATCCTGGACTACGAGACGGCTATCCTCACCGCCAAGCAGTCGATCAGCAAGGCAGAGCAGGACGCCATCGATGCCAGGAACTCGCTGAATTCCGCTCTTACCGCCAGCCGTCAGCAGACCGAGGCGGATCTGAACGAGGCGACTTTGAAGGCCGGCATGCAGAAGGGCCTGATCGCGCAGGCATCAGACCCCGCGACGGCGGCCGGCATCACCGGCGACCAGGAACCGGCATTGCTCTATTCGCTGGTGCGGGTTGCCGACGGCAAGACGAGCGAGATCGAGGCCAAGGAAGACACGCCCGTCCTGCCGGGCGACGTGATCAAGGTGAAGCTGGCGCCGACGGCGAGCCAGTAGCGTCGCCGGTTCGGACTCGCTTCGAGCGAGCCGAGAAACAGAGGCGGGAGGAACAAGCCAGGCTCGTTCGCGCTACCGCGCGGGCGGGCGATCTGTTTGGACCCTTGAAGGCATAACATGCAGCCCGCAGCCCCGCGTCATGTGTATCTGAACCTCGACGCCATCCGCGGCGTGGCGGCAATCAGCGTCATGCTCTACCATTTCTCGCCATTCCTTGCCGATGGCAGGGTGCTGCCGTCGAGCTATCTCGCGGTCGACCTTTTCTTCCTGCTCAGCGGCTTCGTCATCGCGCATGCCTACGACCGCAAGATCGAGAACGGCATGGGCTTCGGCTCCTTCGTGGCCATCCGCCTGATCCGGCTCTATCCGCTCTATCTGGCCGGCACGCTGCTCGGCTTCTTCTACCTGCTGGTCAAGAACGGGCTGATGCCGGCGGAATACATGCCGCTGTCGGAGATCGGCATGCAGCTGACGACCGGCATGCTCTTCATCCCGCTGGTCAGCGACGCCTATCATACGATCTTTCCGCTCAATCCCGCTTCGTGGTCGCTGTTCTTCGAGCTCATTGTCAACATCGCCTATGTCGCCGTCTTCTTCCTGCTGTCGCGGCGCGCGCTGACGGGGATCGTGGCCGTCAGCCTCGTGCTGCTCGTCGCCGCCGCGGTTTTCGCCGGCACGCTCGATTTCGGCATGACCGGCAACACCATCCTCAGCGGGCTGCCACGCGTGTCATTCTCGTTCTTCTTCGGCGTGCTGCTCTGCCGGTCGATGGCGCGCTACCAGGGCAGCCTCGGCTTCCTGCGGCGCGGCTACTGGGTCGAAGGCGCGATCCTGCTCACGCTTGCCGTCTTCGCCATTGCCCCGGCGGGCGGCGCGCGCGTTCTCTACGACCTTGCCGCAATCGTCATCGTCTTCCCGATCATGGTAATGACCGGCGCGGTTGCGCCGACCGCGCCGCTTCTGTCCGGCTTCTATGGCTGGCTCGGGCGAATTTCCTACCCGATCTACATCATCCACACGCCGATGCTGATGATCATCGCCGGTGCCGGCAAGGCCGTCTCGATCGATCCGTTCGCGCACCATCCCTGGTTCGGCATCGTGATGGCGGGCGTGGTCATCGTCATAGCCGACATCGCCACACGCATCTATGACGAGCCGGTGCGGCGCTTCCTGCAGCGGCAGATGCAGCGCGCGCGGGCCGTGGCTTAGTGCGGTTCATCGCCTTCGTAGCGCGCGACAACATTTCCGGTTGAGCCGCCGACGCCAGGGCGGTAGGTTATGCTGCAACGCACAATGACAAGTGGTCGTGCGTCAAGGCTTGACCGGACAGAGAAGGGCCCAACGGGCAAAAATCCGGTATGAAGATTCCGAAATCCATTCTGATCGATCCCGACCGCAACGAGACCTACGGCGCCTTCGCCGTCGCGGTTTCCATGGTCGCCTTCGCCTATTCGCCCAATTTCGGCCAGATCCTGATCCTTGCCTATTACGCAGTCTGGCTGCCGCTGCTGTTCGTTGATTACCGGCGTTTCACCTGGAAACTCTCAAGCGCCTGGCTGCCCATTCTGCTTGCGGCCTATGTCTGTTTCTCGGTCTTCTGGTCCCAGGCGGCGGGCATAAGCGCGCGCGCGGCGGTGCAATATTCCTCGCATATCGTCTGCGCCTATGTCGCGGCGCGCACCATCAACACGCGCACGCTGGTGGTCGGCTCGCTGATCGGTATCTTCATCGTCCTGCTCTATTCACTGCAAGTCGGCGGTTATGCACTCGACACGCTCGACGGCACGGTCAATTTCGTCGGCGCCTTCGGTTCCAAGAACCAGATCGGCTTCTTCTCTTCGCTCGGCATCTTTTTCTGCCTTGCGTTCGTGGTTTTCTACCGGCGCAACTGGCTGGGCTTTGTCTGGACCACGCCGATCCTGCTGTTGTCATCGTACATGCTTGCCATCGCCCATTCGGCAACGTCGGTGGCCTCGCTGCCGGCCGTGATCGGCATCGTGGCGCTGCTCTCCATGACCAAGGTGCTGTCGCGGCGCTATCGTCGCGTGCTGTTCATAGTCGGCGCCGGTGCGCTGGTGACCGGCGTGGCCGCAGCGCTCAACCTCGGCCTGTTGGATCTCGTGCTCGGCATCTTCGGCAAGGATTCGACGCTCACCGGCCGCACCTATCTCTGGGAGCAGGGCTGGGAGGCGGCGCAGCAACATCCGCTGCTCGGCTATGGCTATGCCGCCTATTGGGTGCAGGGCTTCGCCGATCCGGAGCGGCTGTGGGCGGAATTCTACATCTCGACCCGCTCCGGCTTCCACTTCCACAATACCTATGTCGAGACGCTGGTCGAGATCGGCTTCATCGGCGTCACCTTGCTGGCGCTGGTCATCCTGCGCGCTTTCTACGGCCATGTCTCGAAAGTGGTGTTCGGCGACTGGAGCGCCGATTCGGTGGTGCTAGCCGGCGCGATCGGGCTGATGCTGATCCGCTCCTTCTTCGAGGTCGAGATGCTCGGCCCCTACTTCATGGCCTCGTTCATCGTCTATTACGGCTTGTTCAAGCTGAACCCGCTGCCGGCTTTCCGGCGCCGGCGAATGGCCATTGCCGCCGAGGACGAGCGGCCTGCCAGTGGCCGTATGCCGGCCGCGGTCTGATGCCGCTGAGGAATTGCCTCACAATAGAGCATGATGCCGAACCCGGGGTTTGACGCTTTCGGGCGCCGCGACCGGGTCCGCAAAAGAGCTCGCCTTTTACCGAAGCTCAGTCGTGCAGGTCCCGCGAAATCGCCGGCCCGATCGTGAAGTCGGAAAATGTCACCTCAAAACCCTCACGCTGCGGCGAACAGCACATCATGCCGATATCGACAGTTTTCGAGATTGGCAAATAGGCCAGCCGCACCGGCTTCCAGTGGCCATCCGCAGCATCCAGATATTGGACGCGGATCGCCTCGGCGTGGCGGGTCAGGCGGATCCTGACGCCATCCTTGCCGGCCGCAATGCTGACCAGCGACCAGTCGGAGGTGTCGTTGGTGACGACGACGGAGAAGTAAGCCAGCCCGTCGGTGTACTCGATGCCGGCCTTGATCCAGTGCGTCTCGGCGAGGCGCAGCATCAGCCCCGCCTGATCGTAGAGTACCTTGTAGTCACCCTTGACGGTGACCTCGGCGGTGAAGTCACCCTCGACGGAACGGTAGAGGAAATGGCCGTTGTCGCGCCAGAAGCCATAGAAGGTCTCGCGCCAGAAGTCGGTTTCCTGGGCCGTTCGGACGATGAGCGTGCCATTGCCGAACGTGTGGTGCGGCGGCGGGTTAAGCCACGCCATGTCGGCCATGCCTGGCGTCATCGGCCCCTCCCCCACTTTGCCTAGCCGGCGAACGTATAGGCGGTTTTCACCGTCGTATAGAACTCCATCGCGTAGCGGCCCTGCTCGCGCGGACCGTAGCTCGACCCCTTCCGGCCGCCGAACGGCACGTGGAAATCGACGCCTGCCGTCGGCAGGTTGACCATAACCATGCCGGCTTCGGAATTGCGCTTGAAATAGGTCGCGTGCTTCAGGCTGGTGGTGCAGATGCCGGAGGTGAGGCCGAATGGCGTGTCGTTGGCGACGGCCAAGGCCTCGTCATAGTCCTTGACGCGGATGACGTTGGCGACCGGGCCGAAGATTTCCTCGCGCGAGATGCGCATCGCGTTGGTCGAGCCGACGAACAGCGCCGGCTGCAGATAGAAACCAGGCGCCTCGCGCTCCAGCCGCTCGCCGCCGAAGGCGAGCTCGGCGCCTTCCTGGCGGCCGATGGCGATGTAGTCCTCGTCCTGCTTGAGCTGGGTCTGGTCGACGACCGGGCCGATCTGGGTCTTGGCATCCAGCGCATCGCCGACGACGAGCTTGTTCAGGCGCTCCTTGACGGCGTCGACGAAGCGATCGTGGATGCCTTCGGTGACGATCAGGCGCGAAGACGCGGTGCAGCGCTGTCCGGTCGAGAAATAGGCGCCGTTGACCGCGCAATCGACAGCGACGGCCAGATCAGCGTCATCGAGCACGACGAGCGGATTCTTGCCGCCCATCTCAAGCTGGAACTTGCGCATGTGTTCGACGCTCGCCGCGGCGACGCGCTTGCCCGTGCCGACCGAGCCGGTGAAGGAGATGGCGTTGACATCGGGGCTGTCGAGCATCGCCTGGCCGACCACCGATCCCTTGCCCATGACGAGGTTGAGCACGCCCTTGGGCAGGCCGGCGCGATGCAGGATGTCGACGATGGTCCAGGCGCTTTCGGGCACCAGCTCGGCCGGCTTGAAGACGATGGTGTTGCCGTAAGCCAGCGCCGGGGCGATCTTCCAGGCGGGAATGGCGATCGGGAAATTCCACGGCGTGATGATGCCGACGACGCCGACGCCCTCGCGGGTCATCTCGACGCCGACGCCAGGCCGCACGCTCGGCACCATCTCGCCCGAGAGGCGCAGCGTCTCGCCGGCGAAGAAATCGAAGAGCTGCGCCGCACGGATGGTTTCGCCGACACCCTCGGCCAGCGTCTTGCCCTCCTCGCGGGCCAGCGACCGGCCGATCTCGTCCTTGCGGGCCATGATCTCGTCGGAGGTTTTCTTCAACACGGCGTGGCGGGCGAGAGGCCCGGAGCGGGACCAGGCGGGGAAAGCCGCCTTGGCGGCCGCAATGGCCTGTTTTGCTTCCTCGGGACCGGCCGACGCATATTCGCCGACGACATCGTTGGTGTTCGACGGGTTGATGTTGCGCGAGCCGGCTTCGCCAAGCCACTCGCCGTCGATCAGGTTCTTACGCAGCACAGTCATGTTGTTTCCTTGAGTTTTTTGCTTGTCACAGCCATCGGCCGGTCAATTGTCAGACAAATGATATAGTCATTGTCCGGTATGAGGTCTACCCGCGATCTTAAACCTAGGGCCAGTTCCCGTCAGGTCGAGAACGACCAGAACAGGCAGGCGAGCGTGACCGCGCCGAAGACAACGAAGAACAGGCTTCTGAGCAGGATATTGCGGCGAAGCTCGTTCATGGTGAGGTGCGCCGCAACGATCGCAGCGACGAACAGAAAGCGCCAGTTGAAAAGCGCCCAGAGCACCTCATGCTGGCCGAAGGCCCATCTGGCAAGCAGCGAGCCGACGATGGTCGCGAAGAGCACGACCGTCGCCCAGAAGATCGCGTCGGCGGCATGGGTCAGCACTATGCCGGCGGCGCGGATGGGCAGGATCATCATCAGCATCGCGCCGAAGAAATAGATGGCGGCAATGGCCAGGAAGGAGCCGGCGTCGGCAATGCCGTCGAGACGCTTCACGCCGAACGCGCCATAGGGATAGCCATGCCTCGCCACGGACAACGACAGCGCCATCAGCAAGGCGCCGAAAACCGTGATCAGTGCGAATGTGCCGAGGGCCTTGCTCATGCCTTTTCCTGCCGAGACGAATCAACAGGAAGGATTTTAGCTTAGGGCCAGCGGCGCCGCACCGGCAGGCTTATCCGATCCTATCCCCACGCTTCGGATCGAAAAGATGCAGCGCGGCCGGATCGGCGCCGAGCCGGATCCTGTCGCCGGGCTTCACATCGCTGCGGCCCATGACGAAGACGCAGATCTGCTGATTGGCCAGCCTGACATAGAACTGCGTCGACAGGCCGAGCGGCTCGACCACCTCGACCTCCGCCTTCAGCGCGCCATCGTCGACCAGCTTGATATGCTCGGGCCTCAGCCCGATGGTGAGCTCGTCGCCATCGCTCAGCGGCAGACCATCCGGCAGCCGCAGCTTCTGGCCGTCGGCGAGCACGGCATCCGCCTTGCCGCCCTTGGCGACTTTCGCGGGCAAAAAGTTCATCCCCGGCGAGCCGATGAAACCGGCGACGAAAGTGTTGGCGGGCCGGTCGTAGAGCTCGAGCGGATGACCGACCTGCTGGACGTAACCGTCATGCATGACGACGATGCGGTCGGCCATGGTCATGGCCTCGACCTGATCATGCGTGACATAGACCGAGGTGGTCTTGAGCTGCTGGTGCAGTGCCTTGATCTCGGCGCGCATATGGACGCGCAACTTGGCGTCGAGGTTCGACAGCGGCTCGTCGAACAGGAAGACTTTCGGGTCGCGCACGATGGCGCGGCCCATGGCGACGCGCTGGCGCTGGCCGCCGGAAAGCTGGCGCGGCAAGCGGCCGAGATAGCTGTCGAGGCCGAGGCGCTTGGCGGCGGCGCCGACCCTGCCGTCGATGGTCGTCTTCTCGGCCTTCTTCAGCAGCAGGCTGAAGCCCATGTTCGAGGCGACGTCCATATGCGGGTAAAGCGCGTAGGACTGGAACACCATGGCGATGTCGCGGTCCTTGGGCGCGACGTCGTTGACCAGCCGCTCGCCGATGCGGATCTCGCCGCCGGTGACCTCTTCGAGGCCGGCGATCATGCGCAGCAGCGTGGACTTGCCGCAGCCGGAGGGGCCGACCAGGACGACGAACTCGCCGTCGGCGATCTCGAGATCGACGCCGTGCAGGATGCGCAGCGAGCCATAGTCCTTCTCGATGTGTTGCAGCGTGACGGAAGCCATCTTTTATCCTTTGACCGCGCCGGCGGTGAGGCCGGTGACGAGATAACGTTGCAGGAAGGCGAAGAAGATGCAGACCGGGATCAGCGCCAGGATCGAGGCGGCCATCATCTGCCCCCAGTCGACGGCGAACTTGCCGATATAGGTGAGCAGGCCGACGGCAAAGGTCTTCTGCTCGTCGCTGGAGATCAGCATCAGCGCGAACAAAAGCTCGCTCCAGGCGGCGGTGAAGACGAAGCCAAGCGTGGCGCCCATGCCGGGCAGGGTCAGCGGCACGATCACCCGGCGCATGGCCTGGGCGCGCGTGCAGCCGTCGATCATGGCCGCCTCCTCCAGGTCCTTCGGGATGCCGTCGAAGAAGGACTGCATCAGGAAAGTGGCGAAGGCGGTGTTGAAGGCGGTGTAGATGATGATCAGGCCGGTCAGGCTGTTGGTCAGGCCGAGATCGCCCATGATGCGGTAGATCGGCGGGATGACCATGACCAGCGGGAAGGTCTGGGTGAGAAGCAACAGGATCGCCAGCGTCGCCTTGCCGCGGAAGGTGAAGCGCGACATGGCGTAGCCGGCGAGCGTGGCAATGACGGTGACCAGCGCCGCCGTCGACACCGAGACGATGACGCTGTTGAGGAAGTAGCGCGGGAAGTCGGAGGCTTCGAGCACGGTGATGAAGTTCTGAAAGGTCGTCTGCGACGGCCAGAAGGTGATGCCCTCGGAATAGAGCAGCCGCTCGGGCGTCACCGAGATCTTGAGCGTCCAGAAGATCGGGAACAGCGCGAAGATCACATAGGCGGCGATGGCCGCGTAAAGGCCGACGCCGCCGGCAATGCGCGATGAGGTTGAGCGACCGGCGATCATCAGACGTGCCTCACAAGCGTGCGGCGGATGGCAATCAGCCCGATGGCATAGGCGATCAGCAGCACCAGGAGCAGCACCGCCACCGCCGAGGCGTAGCCCTTATCCAGCGACTTGAAGGCGCTGACATAGATATAGACCGGCACCGTGCTGGTCGAGCCGGCCGGCCCGCCCTCGGTCATGACGAAGATCAGGTCGGCGAAGGTGGCGATCCAGATGGTGCGCAGCATGACGGTGATGACGATGGTCGGCGCCAGGAACGGCAGCGTCACCTTGGTGAAGCGCTGCCAGGGCGAAGCCCCGTCGATGGCCGCCGCTTCATGCAATTCGGAAGGGATCGATTTCAACGCGGCCAGCAGCGTGATGGCGAAGAACGGGATGCCGAACCAGATGTTGGCGACGATCGGGCCCCACATGGCCGTAGCGGGATCTGACAGCACATTGGTGGGTTCGGCCTTCAGGCCAAGCGCGAAGAGCCAGTGCGGTAGCGGCCCGATGATCGGGTTGAACAGCCAGGCCCAGGTGAGGCCAGAGAGGAAAGACGGTACCGCCCAGGGCAGGAATACCACCGCCTGCACGATCTTGCGGCCGTAGAAAGGTTTGTCGAGCAGCAGCGCGAGACCCAGTCCGAGAAAGAACTGGAAGAACAGGCTGGCGACCGTCCACCAGAGCGTGTTGATCAGCGCCTGGCCTAGCACCTGGTCGGAGACCATCGCCTGATACTGGGCAAGACCGACATACTGCGACTTGAAGGCCGAGAATTTGCGGAAGGAATAGCTGATGCCGATGATCAGCGGCACCAGAAGCACTACGACCAGCAGAACGATAGAAGGCGAAAGATAGAGCCAGGGCTCGATCGCTGCCTTGCTCAGCGGCTTCTTGCGCGGCCGGACGGCGGATCGGATTTCGGACACTGCGTAGGTCATAAGTTTTGGCTCTACGGTGAAGGTTGGGTGCTGGCGTAAGTGACAGCGTCCTTCTCCCCGTCGCTATACGGGGAGAAGATGCCGGTTCACCCTCCGTAGCAGCGGCGCAGTTGCTGCGAAGGAGGGCAGGCAGATGAGGGGCGGCGCGAACCTCGAAATGCTGGCGCTGCCCCTCATCCGGCCCTATCGGGCCACCTTCTCCCCTTGAACGGGGAGAAGGAAGAAGGGCGTCACTTCTTGTTCTTGGCCAGCCAGTCCTTCTGTTCCTTGGTCAGGAACGCGGCCCATTCGTCGGCCACCTGCTTGGCCGGCTTTTGGCCGAGCAGCACTTCCTGGAAGTTCTTGATCGCCACCTGGTCGACGAAGTTGCCGAGGTTTTCGAGGTGGGTCGGCGGCGTCACCATTTCATATTTGGAGGTGTCGCTGAGCTCGGTGAACCAGCCCTTGAACTGCTCGGTCTTGAAGTGGGCATCCTGGTCGGCGCCGTTGTGGATCGGAATGACGCCGACTTCCTTGGCCCATTCCAGATTGTCCTTGGGCGACAGCAGCGTCGCCATCAGTTTCCAGGTCTCGTCCTTGTGCTGCGAATTGGCGAACATCGCCCAACCGGCATAGCCCAGCGTCGGATAGGACTTGCCGCTCGGCCCAACCGGCAGCGGCGCGACGGCGAAATCGTCGGCGCTCATCTTGTCGGCGATGCCGAGCAGCGCATCGGGATCCTGGTTGAGCATGGCGCAGGTGCCGGAATAGAAGCCGGTCACCGTCTCGTTGAAGCCCCAGCTCACGGCATCCTTCGGCGCCAGGCCGTTCTTGTACATGTCGGCAAGCATCTGCAGGCCCTTGACCGAGCCTTCGTCATTGATGGTCGAGGTGCCGTCATCGGTGAAATAGCCGCCCTTGCCGTCGGCGATGTTCATGAACATGTGCATGCCGTTGAAGGCGCCGGGGCCGCCGCGCAGGCAGTAGCCGTATTTGCCGGGGATGGCCGAGATCTTCTTGGAATCCTCGACGAATTCATCGAGCGTCGCCGGCGGGCCATCGAGGCCGGCCTGCTTGAACAGCTTCTTGTTCCAGAACAGGGCGTTCACATAATAGCCGTAGGGGATCATGAACTGGGTGTTGTTGACGGTCGAGCCGAACTGCTTGGCGCGGTCGCCCAGCGTCTTGGCGTCATCCCACTGGGCCATGAAGGGACCAAGATCCTCGAGCTGGCCATTGTTGGCATAGAGGCCCATCCAGCGTTCCGGCATTTCGACGACATCGGGCGTGTCGCCGGCCTGCACCATGGTGAGGAACTTTTCGAAGGCCTGGCCCCAGGGCAGCGAGACCACCTCGACCTTGATGCCCGGGTTGGCGCTCTCGAATTCGGCGATCTGCTTCTTCAGGAATTCGGTGCGCGGCGGGCTGGTGATGACCTCGACCAGCTTGATGGTGGTGTCGGCCAGCGCGCTGCTGGCGGAAATCGCCAGGCCGGCTGTGGCGGCAAGCATGACGGACAGTCTTTTCATCTTCAGGACTCCCATTTTTGGACGACTTATTTTTTTGACTTGTCGAAGGCCTGGGCGATGTCGGCCCAGAGATCCTCGACATTTTCCAATCCGACATTGAAGCGGATGGTTCGGGGGCTGACGCCGAAGCGCGCCATCGAATTGATGCCCGGCGTCTGCTCGAGCGAAGCTTTCGCCGGCACGACCAGGCTTTCATGGCCGCCCCAGCTGACGCCGATGCGGAAGAACTTCAGCGCATCGACGAAGGCCGGGATGTCGACATCCTCGGTGACCTCGAAGGAGAACAGCCCGGCATAGCCGGCAAGCGTCTTCTTGCCGGGGTGATTGGAATAGGCAGGGTGATTGACCCGCTCGACCTTGCCATGCGCCTTCAACCGCTCGGCAATCGTGAGCCCGCTCTTCATGTGATGCGGCAGGCGCAGCGGCAAGGTGCGCAGGCCGCGCAGCAGCAGCCAGCCTTCGAAGGGCGACAGCTTGGCGCCAAGCTGCGAATAGGTCTGCTCGTTGATGTGCTTGATATGGGCGGCCGACCCCGCCACCACGCCGGCGACGGTGTCGCTGTGACCGCCGAGATATTTCGAGGCCGAATGCAGCACCAGATCGACGCCATGTGTAATCGGCTTCTGGAAGACGGGAGTGGCCCAGGAATTGTCGATGGTGGTGACGATGCCCTGTTCCTTCGCCAGCCGCGTCAGGTGCTCCAGGTCCTGCAGCTCGAACATCATTGAGGTCGGGCTTTCGAGATAAAGCAGCTTGGCGCCGGGAAGTGCGGCGGCAACCGCGTCCGGATCGGAACCGTCGACATAGTCGACCTTGATGTTGAGGCGCGGGAACAGCCGCTCGAACAGCCGGTAGGCGTCGCCATAGCAGTTGCGCACGGCGAGGATGCGCTCGCCGGCGCCGACAAAGGCAAGCACGGTGGCGCTGATCGCCGCCATGCCGCTGGAGAAGCCGCGCGCGGCCTCAGCACCTTCCAACGCCGCCACGCGGGCCTCGAACTCCATCACCGTCGGATTGTCGCCACGCGAATAGATCGGCTGCTTTCGCCGGCCGGCAAAGGTGTCAGCCATGTCGGCATAGCTGTCGAATGTGAACAGCGAGGTCTGGTAGATCGGCGGCACCACCGCGCCGCCGGGAAACGGATCGTCGTGGGCAAGCAGCGTCGCCGCCTCGCCGAGATAGTCGCTGGCCAGGGCGGCCGGATCGAAAGTGCTGGGCTGCTCGTTCATTTGCGGTCCGACATTTTGAGGTTGGCGGCGCCGCGCTTCAGATCGTTCTCGACGGTGGCGATGAGCTTCAGCGCCTCGGCGCGAGCGCCGTCGGGATCGTGCGCGGCAATACGGTCGAAGATGGTGCGGTGATAGGGAAAGCTGGCATGGCCGAAGTCGCGCACGCCGAGCGGATGTTCCCAGAAGCGATGGAACAGTTCGTGCATGGCCGAAATGATCTGCTCGAACAGCGGATTGCCCGAGGCGCGATAGACCGCCTGATGGAACTCCCAATCCTCTTCCGAGGACATGCCGGCGCGGGTCCGGAAGGCTTCCTCCATGATGTCGAGCTTGCGCTCGATCTCGGCGATCTCGGCCTTGCCGGCGCGGACGGCGCACAGTGCCGCCGCCTCGGCTTCGAGGGCGCGGCGAATTTCCAGCGTGCGCATCAGGCCGCTGAAATCATTGCCGCCGGCCAATGTCAGCGGCATGTGCAGCATGTCGGGAGAGACTGCCGCCTTGAGATAAGTGCCTGAGCCCTGACGCCGCTCGACGAGGCCCAACCCTTCCCATCGCGTCAGCGCTTCGCGCACCGTGTTGCGGCTGACCTTGAGGCGCTCGGCCAGGATCCGTTCTGTCGGCAGCTTCTCGCCGGGACCCAATGCCTCCTGCCTGACGAACCCCACCAACGCCTTCAGCACCGCGTCGTCGCGGGCCGTCGTCTGGATGGGGGGCAAGAAATCGGTCAAGCCGGCTGAGCCTAAAGTGGTTCAATGGTCCAACCAATTTCTGCACAGCCGGCGAGACGTGTCAACCGTCGAAACGAGGCCGGACCGAATGGCGCGGATAGGCGCCATTCGGCCCTGTGGCTTCAGGCCTGGATACGGGCCGGGCCGGAGGCCGCGCGAGCCTTGCGCCAGCGAGCAAACATTTCCTCGCGAACCCGCCGCGAAGCCGCGAGCCGCTCCTTTGCCTCCGCCAGCACAGCCGAAGAAGCCTCGGCGGGCGTGCCCGAGCGGAAGGGAGGAGCCGGAGCATATTCGAGCGCGAGCTGCACGGTTTCCGCTTCGGCCTGGCCGAGGAGCCTTGCGACCAGTGCCAGACCGAAATCGATCCCCGAGGTGACACCGCCCGCGGTGATCAGCTTGCCGTCCTCGACGATCCGCGCATCGACGGGCACAGCCCCGAACTCTTCAAGGAAATCATGGGCATACCAGTGCGTGGTCGCCCGCTTGCCCTCGAGCAGGCCGGCCGCGCCGAGCACCAGGGCGCCGCTGCACACCGAGGTGATGTAGCGTGCCTGCGCCGCACGCTGCCGCACGAAATCGAGGACAGCCTGGTCTTCCAACAGCGCGTTGACGCCGCCTCCGCCTGGGATGCACAGCACGTCGAGAGGTGGGCAATCGTCGAAGGTCGCCGTCGGTGTGAGGGAAAGACGCGTCGACGACATCACCGGATTACGGTCCTTCCAGATCAATTCCACCTCGGCGCCCTTGGCGGTTGCCAGGACTTCATAGGGGCCGGTGAGGTCGAGCTGCTGGACGTTGGGGAACACGAGGATGCCGAAACGAAGGGTCATGGAAATCTCCACAGGTTGACTCCGGGCAACCTAAGGCATCATGCTTTGGCACGATCGCCAATCACCCCTCGTTTCAGGCCAAACTATGCGCCGTATTGAAATTCTAGCCTATCCTGACGTCCAACTCCTCGACGTCAGCGGACCGCTTCAGGTTTTCGCCAGCGCTAATGACTTCAGGACGCAGGCCGGTGAGCCTGCCGTATACGAGCTCGTCGTCGTCGCCGGCTCCCCGCGGATAAAGACGTCGGCCGGTCTGGTGCTGGAGACCACGGCGCTGCCTGCGCACGGGCTCGATATCGACACGCTGATCGTGCCTGGCGGATGGGGCGTCAATGCCGCCTGCGAGGATCCAGAGCTGATCGATTGGGTCGCCGGCCGCTCGCGGGATGCCGTGCGAACGGCTTCCGTCTGCAGCGGCGCCATGCTGCTGGCGGAGGCAGGCCTGCTCGACGGCCGTCGCGCGGTTACCCATTGGGGTCGCTGCGCGGAATTCGCCCGGCGCTTTCCGGCGGTCCGGCTCGAACCAGACCCGATCTTCATTCGCGACGGCAATGTCTGGACGTCCGCAGGCGTGACGGCGGGCATCGACCTTGCGCTTTCCTTCGTCGAGGCCGACCTTGGCCGGCGCATGGCGCTCGCCGTGGCGCGCGAGTTGGTCGTCTTCCTGAAACGTCCCGGCGGCCAGGCACAATTCAGCCAAACCCTCAAGCTGCAGGAAGGCGACGGACGCTTCGACCGACTGCATGGCTGGATTCTCGACAATCTGGACGGCGACCTTTCGCTGGCGCAGCTGGCCGACCACGCCAATATGAGCCTGCGCAGTTTCTCGCGGCACTACCAGCAGGCAACGGGACGCACACCCGCCCGCGCCATCGAGGAGATCCGGATCGAAGCGGCGCGACGGATGCTGGAGCGAGGACAGACGGTCCGCCAAACGGCCCGGCGCTGCGGCTTCGGTTCAGAGGAAACGATGCGGCGTGGCTTTCTGCGCGTCCTCGGTACCAACCCGCGCGACTATCGCGAGCGTTTCTGATCGACGGGCCAGGCGCGACCCCGGTCGCGGACCGCCCGATCCTAGCGTGTGAATCCCGATCCTAGCGTGTGAATATTGAACGCGTGCAAGTTCGTCGGGGCCGTGTCCTCGGCGATGTTCAGGCGGGATGCTGAAGCTGGCTCAGCCCGCCATCGACGACGAGGCAGGCCGCATTCATGGACGGGCACTCGTCGGAAATCATGAACACCGCGGCGAGCGCGATCTCGCGCGCCGAGGCGATGCGTCCACCGGGATGCAGCGCCATGGTGTTGGCCCGCGCCGCAACCGGGTCCGGAAAACTCTTCCAGTAGTCGAGGGCCTTCTGCGTCTCGACATAGCCTGGCGCCAGCGCATTCACGCGCACGCCCTGTCCGGCATATTCAAGCGCCAGCGATCTGGTCAGGCCGAGCAGCGCGTGCTTGGCGACGGGATAGGGAAAGGTATGCGGGATGATGGTGAAGCTATGCGTGGAGGCGATGTTGAGGATCGCCCCGCCGCCGCTTGCAAGCATGCCCGGCAGGACCGCCTTGCAGCAATTCCACGCGCCTTTGACGTTGACGTCGAAATTGCGGTTCCATTCCACTTCGGTCGCGTCGAGGGGCGTCGAGAATACATTCATCCCCGCATTGTTGATCAGCGCATTGACCGGACCGATTTCCTGCGCCGCGCGACCGACCGCCGACGTGATTGCCGAAGCATCGGTTATGTCGGCCTCGCAATGTCCGAGACGACCGTCTGACGCAGACAGCCCCGAGGCGGCTCGGTCCAAAAGCCCGCCATCGCGATCGATCATGAACAGGTTGGCGCCTTCGGCGAGGCAGGCTTCGGCGATCGCGAGGCCGATGCCCTGGGCAGCACCGGTGAGAAAGATGGATTTGCCTGAAAGGCGCTCACTCATCGTCGTCACTCCAGTCGAAGACAGCCATGGCGATCCCGGCCGTGCGAGTTCGGCCGGGGGCGAGTATCTTCAGCCCCATCGGGTCGATATCGACATACCGGCTCAACGCCGGCCCAATGCCGACGAACGCAGATTGTCGAGCAGCACGGCAAGCAGCAGAATCACGCCGCGCACGATGTACTGGTAGAAGGCCGGGATGTTGAGCAGGTTCATCGCGTTCTCGGCGATGCCCATGATCAGCACGCCGACGATGACGCCCGACATCGTCGCGCGGCCGCCGGCAAGCGAGACGCCGCCGAGCACGCAGGCCGAGATCACCGAGAGCTCGAGCCCGACCGCGGCGTTGGGCTGGCCCGAGGTGATGCGCGAGGCAAGCAGGATGCCGGCAATGCCGCAGACCACGCCTTGCAGCGTGAAGATCCAGATGCGCGTCCTGTCGACGTTGACGCCGGCAAGGCGCGAGGCCTCGGGATTGCCGCCGATGGCGAGCGTGTTCTTGCCGAAAACGGTGCTGTTGAGCACGAAGCCGAAAATGGCGAAGAGCACCGCCAGCACCCAGATCGGCGTCGGTATACCGAGCAGCTTCGACAAAGCGAGCTGGTAGAAATCCGGGCTGTTGATGCCGACGGCGCGGCCGTCCGACGAGATCAGCGCCATGCCGCGCACGATCTGCATGGTGGCCAAGGTGGTGATCAAGGCATTGATACGGAATTTGGCGATGACGACGCCGTTGACCCAGCCGACAAACGCGCCGCAAGCGACGGCGGCGATGAGGCCGAGCAGGATCGAGCCGGTGGCGTTCGAGGCCATCACCGCGACCATGCCGGCAAAGGCGACGATCGAGCCGACCGACAGGTCGAAGTCACGCGCGGCAAGGCAGAACATCATGGTGCAGGCGACGATGCCGACGGTGACCACGGACTGCAGGAGGCCCAGCATGTTGCGGTCGGTCAGGAAATTCGGCACGAGCAGCGACACCAGCGCGAAGGCGGCGATGAAGATGACGACGAGGCCCTGCTCGCCGAGCAGTATCTTTTTCAACGGGTCGGTCATCGGCTGTCCTCAGGATGCGATCGCGTCGGGGGTTTTCTTGTCGGGAAGGGCCGCGGCCAGGATCACCTTTTCGGCGAACTGGTCGCGCGTGAGCTCGGCGCTGATGCGCCCGCCGCACATCACCAGGATGCGGTCGCAGATGCCCATCACTTCCGGCAGTTCGGAGGAGACGACGACGATCGCCATGCCGTCCTCGGCGAGCTGGTAGAGCAGTTCGTAGATTTCCGACTTGGCGCCGACATCGATGCCGCGCGTCGGCTCGTCGACGACCAGCACGCGTATGCCCTGCTCCGACAGCCAGCGGCCAAGGATGACTTTCTGCTGGTTGCCGCCGGACAGATTGACGATGTCCTGCCTGCGCGAGGGCGTGCGCACCTTGAGCTTCCTGATGAAGCTTTCGGCCGTGGCGATCTCGCTGGCGCGGTTCAGGACGCCGAAGCGCGTGTGATGGCGCCGCGACGAGATGTTGATGTTCTCCTCGATCGAGCGGCCCTGGATGATGCCATCATGCTTGCGGTCTTCCGAGCACAGCACGATGCCGGCCCGGATCGCCTCATGCGGACTTGCCGCGGCAACCGTCTTGCCGTCGACGGCGATCATCCCGCCCGAGCGCGGGTCGGCGCCGAAGACCAGCCGCATCAACTCCGAGCGTCCGGCGCCGATGAGGCCGAAGAAGCCGACAATCTCGCCGGCGCGGGCCTCGAAGCTTGCCGGCGTCCGCAGCCTTGCGCCGCTAAGCTTGTCGACCTTCAGCCTGACATCGCCTGTCTGTCGCGTGCGAAAACCCCAGATGTCGGAAATCTCGCGGCCGACCATTTCGGCCACGACCTGATCGCGCGTGACATCCTTCAGCGATGCGTGATGCGCGGCCAGCTTGCCATCGCGCAGCACCGTCAGGCTGTCGCAGAGCCGGAACACCTCATCGAGGCGGTGCGAGACATAGATGATGACCTTGCCTTCGCCGCGCAGCCGGCCAATCAGCGCGAACAGGATCTCGCTTTCGCGCGAGGACAGCGACGAGGTCGGCTCGTCGAGCGCGATGACGCGCGCGTCGAGCATCACGGCCTTGGCGATCTCGACCATCTGGCGTTCGCCGATCGAGAGCGTCTTGACCTTGCGGCGCATGTCGATGTCGATGCCGGCCGATTTCAGCTTGGCGCCGACATCGTCGAGCATCCGGCGGCGGGCGATGACGCCGGTACGGGCCGGAAAGCGGCCAAGGCTGAGATTCTCGGCGACGGTCAGTTCAGGCACCAATTGCAATTCCTGATGGATGACGATGACGCCGTTGTCGAAGGCGTTCCTCGTCGAGGCATAGGCCTGGATCTCGCCGTCGATGCGGATCTCGCCTTCATCGGCATGCTGGTCGCCGGAGAGGATCTTGATCAAGGTGGATTTGCCGGCGCCGTTCTCGCCCATCAATCCGTGCACGGCGCCCTTTTCGACGCCGAACGACACGTCCGACAAAGCTTTGACGCCCGGATAGGTCTTGGTGATGTTCGAGAATTCGAGAAAGGACACGGGCTTCGATCCTACTGCGCTATCCTTTGCCGGGTCATGCAAAAACAGGCGGCGACGCGGGCCGCCGCCTGTTTGTACAGGGAGGACTATTCGATGCCGAGGTCCTTGCGCACGTTCTGATAGTCGTCGCGCTTGGCCAGCGCACCGGAGGTCAGCGTCAGCTTCGCCGGCTCCTGGTTGTTGGCGATCCAGTCATACATGTTGAGCGCGGTCTCGTAGCCGTGACGCTTCGGCGAGATGATCACGGTGCCGACGAAGCCGGTGGCCGCGGGCTTCTTGAACTCGTTGATCGCCGATTCCGCGCCGCCGATGCCGACGCCGACCATGCCGTCCGCCGGGATGCCGACGCTTTCGGAAGCGCGAACGGCGCCCAGCACCGCCTCGTCGTTGAGGCCGAAGGCGACCCACTTCTTGATGTCGGCATGGGCATTGAGCACGACGGTCGCAGCGTTGAGGGCGGCTTCCGTATCGGTCTTGGCCTGCGGGGCGTCGAAGATGTTCGACGCCTTGAAACCGGCTGCCTTCAGCACCGAAATGGCACCTTCGACACGGTCTACGGCGGTCGGCAGCTGGTCGTATGAAATGCGGATCGCGCCGACCTCGTCCATCTTCCAGCCGCGCGCCTTCATCTCGTCGAGAATGGCCTGACCCACCGCCTCGCCGATCTTGGTGGCGGAGATGCCCATATGCGGCACGTCTTCCAGCGGCTTGCCATCCGCGCCGACGAGACGATCGTCCACCGTCATCAGCTTCAGATTGTTAGCGGCCGCCTTGGCGACGATGCCCGGGCCGAGCTTCACATCCGGCGTGCAGACGACGAACCCTTGAGCGCCTTGGGCGCCGAGATTGTCGATTGCCGACATCAGCTTCTCGCCGTCCTCGGCGCCGATCTTGACCAGGGTGAAACCCTTTTCCTTGGCGGCCTGGTCGGCGAATTTCCATTCATCCTGGAACCACGGTTCCTCGGGCTGTTTGACGATGAAGCCGATCTTGGTGTCCTGCGCATAGGCAGACGCTATGGTCGTGACCGACAAGACGGCGAGAGCGCCCGCGACGAGCGCGGTTTTCAAAAGTCGCATGTTTACCTCCCAGCGAACGGCCGAGTGCGGGCTCGGCTGGGTAAGGTGTAATCAGTTTTATCATACCCGTCAATTGATCTGGTATGATAAATGATATACATGGTATGATCAGCAGTCGCTGGCGCAAATCACTCGCATCCGCTAAGGCCGGACCAATTGCGCGCAAACCGAAGGGTTCGCTGCCTTGGAGGAGGGGCTGAGGTGAACGAAACACCGAAGAAGGCTGACGAGGAAACGCAAGCGCGCGAGACGGCGCGCCGTCCGCGCGTCATGCCGGATGTGACCAAGGCGATTGCTTCCGACATATTTTCCGGACGCTATCCGGCCGGATCCTCGCTGCCGACCGAAAACGATCTCGGCATCGAATACGGCGTCAGCCGCACCGTCATACGCGAAGCCCTGAAGGTGCTGGCTGCCAAGGGGCTGGTGCTGTCCAGGCCGCGCGTCGGCACGATCGTGTGCGACCAGGACAACTGGAACATCATCGATCCGCAAGTGCTTGCCTGGCATGCGCCGCACGCGCTGGACGACAAGCTGTTCGACGCGATCCTCGAAACCCGCCGCGCGATCGAGCCACTGGTCGCCGAACTCGCGGCAACGCGGGCGACGCTGCAGGAGATCGCCGATCTGGAGGTGGCGTGGCAAGGCATGGCCGGCGCCGGCGAGGATCTCACGCAGTTCTCGCGCTCCGACATCGTCTTCCACCAGATCGTCTACGGCGCGAGCCACAACCCGATCTTTCGCCAGATCGGCAAGCTGATCGATGCGGCATTGTTGTTTTCGCTGGAGGCCACGGCGACGATCTCGCCGGTCAGGCGTCGGGAAGCGGCAGCGGCGCATGGCGAGGTCGTCGAGGCGCTGCGCATGCGCGACGCCGTCGCCGCGCGCAATGCGGCGAACAAGATCCTCGACCTGGCCGCGCGCGACCTGACCAGCGCCAAGAAACTGAAGAACAATTGAGACAAGCCCCGCCCGCATGAAGATCACCGCCCTAACCACTTATGTCGTCCCCCCGCGTTGGCTCTTCCTCAAGATCGAGACCGATGCCGGCATCAGCGGCTGGGGCGAGCCGGTCGTCGAAGGCCGGGCGCTGACGGTAGAGGCGGCGGTCAAGGAACTGGCCGACTACCTGATCGGCAAGGACCCGCGCCGGATCGAGGATCATTGGACGGTGATGCATCGCGGCGCCTTCTATCGCGGCGGGCCAATCCTGATGAGCGCCATCGCCGGCATCGACCAGGCGCTGTGGGACATCAAGGGCAAGGCGCTCGGCGTGCCGGTGCACGAACTGCTCGGCGGCAAGCTGCGCGACACCATCAAGGTCTATTCCTGGATCGGCGGCGACCGGCCGGCGGAGGTTGCGGCGGGCGCGCGGGAAATGGTCGCGCGCGGCTTCACCGCGCTGAAGATGAACGGAACGGAGGAACTGCAGATCGTCGACAGCCACGACAAGATCGATGCCGCCATCGAACGCGTCGCCATGGTGCGCGAAGCGGTCGGTCCCGACATCGGCATCGCCGTCGACTTCCATGGCCGCGTCCACCGGCCAATGGCGCGCATCCTGGTCAAGGAACTGGAGCCATACCGGCTGATGTTCATCGAGGAGCCGGTGCTGAGCGAAAACCGCGAGGCGTTGAAGGAGATCGCGGCGCTTGGCTCGACGCCGATCGCGCTTGGCGAACGGCTGTACAGCCGCTGGGATTTCAAATCCGTGTTCGAGGAGGCGGTCGTCGACATCATTCAACCGGACTTGTCGCATGCGGGGGGCATCACCGAATGCCGCAAGATCGCGGCGATGGCGGAGGCCTATGACGTGGCGGTCGCGCCGCACTGCCCGCTCGGACCGATCGCGCTGGCCGCCTGTCTGCAGCTCGACGCTGTCAGCTACAATTGCTTCATCCAGGAGCAGAGCCTCGGCATCCACTACAATGCCGCCAACGACCTGCTCGACTACGCCACCAACAAGGACGTGTTCCGCTATCATGAGGGCTATGTCGCGATCCCGGACGGACCCGGCCTCGGCGTCGAGATCGACGAGGCGTATGTGAAGGAGCGCGCCAAGGAGGGCCATCGCTGGCGCAACCCGGTCTGGCGGCACAAGGACGGCTCCTTCGCCGAGTGGTAAGCCGGCAAAGATTTCTCGCGTGCTTACCGTGCCGGTAGAGGCTGGATCGCGGCGAGGCCGGCTTCGGTCAACGCATAGATGCCGCGCTCGGCCCTTGCGAACCAGCCATAGTAGTTGTGCAGAAGGATGCTCGCGGCGCGCGGCGACAGGGACTTGAGGTCGCGCGGCCGCTTCGGTCCGTCGGCCATGGCGGCGGCGCAGGCGAGCGCCTCCTGCCGGTAGGCGGTCATGATCGGCTTTTTGCGCGTGCTGCCGCCAATGGAGGGATCACCCTTGCGGCGGTGATGTTCCTCGACGAGGCGGGAGCGCCGCCGCGGATCGCGGCGCGGCGGCAGGGCGGCCGGGCTGAGCAGCAGCTCGACCTCGCCCTTCTTGCCGACACCCAGCAGGCCGAAGCCGAGGCGGCGGCAGAGCGCGCGAAAACGACGGTCATGCTCGCGACCCTTGCCGCGCGCCGACATATAGGCGGCTAGCCACACCTCGTCGCAAATCGCGGCGCGGTCGACGGCCTGGAGCACGAGCTCGAGATTGAACTGCAGTTTCAGCTCGCAGATGACGACCACCGGCGGCTCGCCGGCGCGCACGCCGACCACGTCGCAGCCGCCGATCTCGCCCTTGACGGCGAAATCCATGCTCTCGAGGAACCGCTTAACCGGCTCGTAGAGGGATGTTTCCTGCATGCGAAAGGCATAGCCGATTCGGCGCGCTCCGGCACAGCGGGCCGCGGCAGGGGTTTGCCGGCCGCGGTCACCAACGTCAGACTCGGTGCAGATAGTCCTCGATCGATTGCGCCTTCATCTCGATCGAGAAGCCAGGCGCCTTGGGCGGCATGTAGGCTGCATCGCGGATCACGCAGGGCTCAATGAAATGCTCGTGTAGATGGTCGACATATTCGATGACGCGACCGTCTTTCGTGCCCGACACCGCGACATAGTCGATCATCGACAAATGCTGGACATATTCGCACAGGCCGACGCCGCCGGCATGCGGCCAGACGGGCAGGCCGAACTTGGCGGCGATCAGAAGCACCGCCAGCACCTCGTTCAGCCCGCCCATGCGGCAGGAATCGATCTGCACGACATCGATCGCGCCGCCGGCGATGAATTGCTTGAACATGATGCGGTTCTGGCACATCTCGCCAGTCGCGACCTTGATCGGCGCCACCGCCTTGCGGATTTTCGCATGACCGGCGACGTCGTCGGGACTTGTCGGCTCCTCGATGAAGAACGGCTTGGCGAAGGCAAGGTCCTTGAGCCAGTCGATCGCCTGGTCGACCTCCCAAACCTGGTTGGCGTCGATCATCAGGTACCTGTCCGGACCGATGACCTCGCGGGCGATCCTGAGACGACGGATGTCGTCGGCACGGTCGCGGCCGACCTTCAGCTTGATGTGATCGAAGCCCTGGTCGACCGCCTCCTGGCACAGGCGCCGCAGCTTGTCGTCGGGGTAGCCCAGCCAGCCGGCCGAAGTGGTGTAGCAGGCATAGCCTTCGCGCTCGAGCGTGGCGATGCGCTCGGCCTTGCCGGCTTCGGCACGCTTCAAAATCTCCAGCGCTTCGGCCGGCGTGATGGCGTCGGTGAGGTAGCGGAAATCGACGATGCGCACGATCTCTTCCGGGCTCATCTCCGCGACCAGACGCCAGACCGGCTTGCCGGCTTCCTTGGCCCACAGATCCCAGACCGCGTTGACCACCGCGCCGACGGCGAGGTGCATCGCGCCCTTGTCGGGTCCGATCCAGCGCAACTGGCTGTCGCCGGTCACATGATGCCAGAAACGGCCGGGATCCTGTTTCACCCAGTCGAGATCGAGCCCGACGACGAGATGGCGCAGCGCCTCGATGGCCGCGCAACAGATCTCGTTGCCGCGGCCGATGGTGAAGGTGAGCCCATGACCCTTCAGCGACGGGACGTCGGTCTCGAGGATGACATAGGCGGCTGAGTAATCCGGATCCGGATTCATCGCGTCCGAACCGTCGAGGCTTTGCGACGTCGGAAAGCGCAGGTCGAAGGTTCTGAGGTCTGTGATCTTGGTCATGTCTGCCTCGTCATTGGATTGCCGCCTGCCCTGCCCGCCGAAGCGGCTCAGATCGACCAGCCGCCGTCGATGTTGTAGGCCTGCCCGGAGGTGTAGGTGGCGCCGGCCAGGTAGACCGCAAGATCGGCGATCTCTTCCGGCGTGCCGATCCTGCCCATCGGCTGGCGGGCGATAAAGGCGGCGCGGGCCGCGTCATAGTCGCCCTGCGCCTGCATGCGGCCCTGGAGCGAGGGGCTCTCGACGGTGCCCGGGCAGATGGCGTTGCAGCGGATGCCCTTGGCGACATAGTCGGCGGCGATTGACTTGGTCAGGCCGATGACGGCCGCCTTGGTGACGCCATAGGCGAAGCGGTTCGGCACGCCCTTCGGGGCGCCGGCGACCGAGGACATGTTGATGATCGAGCCATCGCCGCGCTCCAGCATGCCGGGCAGCACCGCGCGGATGGTACGGATCATGGCGCGCACATTGAGATTGAAGGCGAAGTCGAGATCCTCGTCCTTCATCTCCAGGATGGAGCCCGCATGGACGAAGCCGGCGCAGTTGAACAGCACGTCGACGCGCCCGATTTCAGCGAAGGCGGTTTTCACCGCGTCGTCGTTCAGCACGTCGAGCTTGCGCGTCTTGATACCGGATGTCTTGGCGAGGTCGGCCAGAGCCGCCTCGTTGATGTCGGTGGCATGAACGACGGCGCCGGCCTTGGCGAAAGCCAGTGCGCTCGCCCGTCCGATGCCTTGCGCGGCCGCCGTGACGACCACGACCTTGCCTGTGATATCAGCCATGTTCTTGCCTCCGTCTTCAGCCGAGCCGTCGCTCGACGATATAGATGTGATCCGCGGCCAATACGACCTCGTCGCGCTGGTTGATGACCTCGACCCGTTCGATGACGCGCCCCGCGGCAGGACGCTTCGGGTCATCCGTCTTGGCCGCGATGGTGGTGCGCGTACGGATCGTGTCGCCGATGAAGACCGGCTTTATGAAGCGCAGCCGGTCATAGCCGTAGGAGAAGGCGACGGGGTTGACGACGCTCGCCGTCAACCCGACGCCGACCGAAAACACCAGCGTGCCATGCGCGATGCGCTGGCCGAATGGCGTCGTCTTCATGAACTCGGCGTCCATGTGATGCGGAAAGAAATCACCGGTGTGGCCGGCATGGACGATGAAATCGGTCTCAGTGATCGTGCGCCCGCCGGTGAGGCGAGAGGAGCCGATCTCGTAATCTTCGAAATAGGTGGTCTGTTCCATATCCCGCCTTATGGCTTTTCGGCCAGCGGCGTCGCCGGCGCGGCACTCGATTTATAGGCGGCTTCGACGAGCGCCATGGTGTTCCAGGCGTCCTCGACGGAGCTGACAAGCTCGGCGTCCTCGCCGGAAGCGAAGCGCTGGACATTGGCCATGCGGCCGACGAAGGCGTCGGGGAACCATTCGCCGGCGAGCGGTACGCCGACCCAGTCAGACCCGCCCTTGGGATAGATCTCCAAAATGTCCGGCTCACCGCGGGGATAATCGAGATTGAGGCCGAGCTTGACATAGGCAGCGCCCTCGGTGCCGCAGATGCGGAACTCGCAGGCCTGGTAGCGGCGGCCGAATTTGTGGTCGTGGTTGATCGAGAGCGCGCAACGCACGGTATCGCCGTAATCGAGGATGGCGCTGGTGCGGGTCTGCGCGACCTTGTGGTTGGGATGGCCGAGCGTCTTGGCATGCACGCCCAGCGGATTGCCGAGAAGCTGGCGGATCAGGTCGAGATAGTGGATCGAATGCATGGCGATCTCGACACGCGGCGCCTTGAGCAGGAATTCCCACAACTGCCACGGGGTATCGAGCGCCAGGAGGGCGTCGAAGTCCACCACCTGACCCAGCCAGCCCTTGGCGATCGCGTCCTTCAGCGCCAGCATCATCGGCGCGAAGCGGAGCTGGAAATTCACCGCGGCCCTGAGTTTCTTGGCGCGGCAGATTTCGAGGATCTCGGTCGCCTCGCCGAGATAGTTGCCCATCGGCTTCTGGATCAGCGCCATCGCGCCGTCCGGCAGAGCCTTCAGCACCTCGGCGTGCCGGCCCGGCGGCGTGGCCAGGTCGAAGATCGCATCCTTCACCGCCGCTGCCTCTTCGATCGAACCGAAGGCCGTGACGCCCCATTGGTCAGCGAGCTTGCGCGCCTTGGCCTGGTCCGGATCGTAGAGGCCGGAAATCGGGAAGCCGGCCTTGCGGTAGGCGGGAAAATGCGCGTCGCCGACGATCGAGCCAGCGCCGAAGGTGACGATCGGGCGCGGTTTCGACGGCGTGGGCCAGGACTGGGCCAGCGACGCCGGATCGAAGGCATCAGTCATGGTGAAAGACCTCGTCCATCGTCGCCCACCATTCGCCGTCCTTGCGCGTTTGCAGCGGCTCCTGGCAGGGCATGCACACCGACCACCATTCCTGGGTCTTCGGGTCGGCGGCCATCTTGGACATGTCGGCGGCGTAGTCGGTGCCGTGATATTCGAAATAGGAGAACAAGAGGTTCTCCGGCCGCTTCAGGTAGATCGAGTAGTTCTTGATGTTGCAGGCCGAGATCATGGCGAGAACGTCCGGCCAGACGGCGGCGTGCAGGCGGACATATTCTTCTACTTTCTCGGGCTTCAGGCCCAGCACCATTCCCACGCGCTGCATATCCGCCTCCTATTTGGTGATCGCCGTGGTGAATTCGGCGACGCTTCTTGCCTTCACGGCGTCCCAGTCCCAATCGATGCCGATGCCGGGCTCGCTGGGCGCCAGGGCATGGCCATCCTCGATGCGCATCTTCCTTCCCGTCAACTCGTCGAGCTGCGGAATATACTCGACATATTTGCCGTTCTGGACGGCGCAGACCAGGCTGACATGCAGTTCCATCAGGAAATGCGGGCAGACCGGCATGTCGAAGGCTTCCGCCGCATGCGCCACTTTCAGCCAAGGGGTGATGCCGCCAATGCGGCCGACATCGACCTGGATGATGTTGCAGCCGCCCTTTTGCATGTACTCGCGAAAATGCCTTATCGAATAGAGCGATTCGCCGACGGCAACCGGCGTCGCGGTCGAATTCGACAGTCGCACATGGCCGTCGATGTCGTCGGCCGGCAGCGGCTCCTCGATCCAGGCGAGGTCGAGCTCGCGCAGCCGCTCGGCGCGGCGGATCGCTTCGTCGACCGAAAAGCCCTGGTTGCAGTCGGTCATGATCTCATAGCCGTCGCCGACCGCCTTGCGCACGGCGGAGAGCCGCGCAAAATCCTCGGAACCGTGCGGCCTGCCGATCTTGACCTTCGAGCCCGTAAACCCCCTGGCCTTCGCGGCAACCGCATCGTCGACCAGCGCCTGCGTCTCGATATGCAGCCAGCCGCCTTCGGTGGTGTAGAGCGGGCAGCGGTCCTTGGCGCCGCCGGCGAGCTTCCAGAGCGGCAGGTTCTGCTTCCTGGCGCGCAGATCCCACAGAGCGGTGTCTATCGCGGCGAGCGCGATCGCCGTGATGGCGCCGATGGTGGTGGCGTGGGTGGCGAATTCGAGGTCGTGCCAGATCGCCTCGATCTGGTCGGCATCGCGGCCGATCAGGCGCGGCGCGAGATGGTCGGCCAGAAGCCGCATCACCGACGAGCCGCCGGTGCCGATCGTATAGCTGTAGCCGGTGCCCGACGCGCCATCGGAATCGGTGATGGTGACGATCGGCGTTTCCTGGCTGACGAAGCTCTGGATGGCATCCGTGCGCTTCACCTTCGGCACCAGGTCGACCATGCGCAGTTCGACTTTTTCGATTTTCGCCATGTCAGACCCTCAGCGACTTGCCGGTTTCGGCGGAGAACAGATGCGCGCGGCTGAGATCGAAGCTCATGCCGATCCTGTCGCCGGCTTTCAACGGCTTCGGGTTGAGCATGCGCGACACCCAGTCGGTGCCGTTGAACTCGGCGAAGACCAGCGTTTCGTTGCCGAGCGGCTCGGTGATGCTGACCGGCAGCTCGAGGCGGTGGACTTCGGTGTCGCCACCCGAGCTCAGGCCGTGGCCGGTCGGGAAGAAATCATCGGGGCGGATGCCGAACACGACCTTGTCGCCGGCCGCTGTTTTCGACTTGAACTGGCCGGGCAGAGGCAGGCTGTCGCCGCTGCCGAACACCAATTTGCCGTCGCTGACCGTCGCCTCGTGCAAATTCATCGGCGGCGAGCCGATGAACCCGGCGACAAAGCGGGTCGCGGGACGGCTGAACACCTCGTCCGGCGTGCCGACCTGTTCGATGTAGCCTGACCGCATGATGACGATGCGGTCGGCCAGTGTCATCGCCTCGACCTGATCGTGCGTGACATAAATGACCGTCGACTTCACCTTGGCGTGCAGCTTCTTGATCTCGGTGCGCATCTGGGTGCGCAGCTTGGCGTCGAGGTTCGACAGCGGTTCGTCGAACAGGAACACGTCCGGATCGCGCACGATGGCGCGGCCCATGGCGACGCGCTGGCGCTGGCCGCCAGAGAGCTGCGAGGGGCGGCGCTCAAGCAGTTCGTCGAGGCCGAGGATGGCGGACGCCTCGGCGACACGACGGTCCATGTCGTCCTTCGCGGCGCCGGCGATCTTCAACGAGAAGCCGAGATTCTCGCGCACCGTCATGTGCGGATAAAGCGCATAGGACTGGAACACCATCGAGATGTTGCGCGAACGCGGCGGCAGGTCGTTGACCATGCGGCCGCCGATGTCGATCGTGCCGCCGCTGATATCCTCGAGGCCGGCGATCATGCGCAGCGTCGTCGACTTGCCGCAGCCGGACGGGCCGACCAGCGCAATGAATTCGCGGTCGGCGATCTCGAGATCGATGCCATGCACGATCGCGATGTTGCCGTAGCGCTTGGTGAGGTTTTTCAGCGAGACCGTTGCCATGAAGTCAACCTTTCACCGCGCCGGAGGTAAGGCCGCCGACGAGGTGTTTCTGGACGATGTAGGTGAGGGTCAGCGCCGGGATGATCATCACCACGGCCAGCGCGCACATGCCGCGCCAGTCGATGGTGAACTCGGCCGTGTAGTCGAGCAGCCCGACGGGCAGCGTCTTGGAATTGACGGAACGGGTGAGCTGCGAGGCCAGCGCAAACTCGTTCCAGCAGGTGAGGAAGGCGAAGATCGCGGCCGAGGCGATGCCGGGCCGGGCCAGCGGGAATTCGACCTGCCAGAACGCCTGCCACCTCGTGCAGCCGTCGATCTGCGCGGCTTCCGCAAGGTCCTTCGGCACCTGGCGGAAGAAGCCGTCGATCAGCCAGATCGTGAACGGCACGTTGAGCGCGACATAAGCGAGGATCATGCCGATATGGGTGTCGATGATGCCCAGGCGCACGTAGAGGAAGAACAACGGCAGCGAGAGCGCGATGCCGGGCACGGTGCGCGTCAGCATCAGGCCGAGGAACATGCCCGACTTGCCGCGGAAGCGGTAGCGCGCGAAGGCGTAGCCGCCGGCCATGCCGATCGCCACCGCAATCACCGTCGAGGTGACGGAGATGATCAGCGAGTTGCGGAAATAGTCGAGCACCGGAATGCCGCCTTTACCGATGCCGCTGAACATCGCGACATAGGCATCGAAGGACAGCTGCTGCGGGATCCAGACCGGTGGCTTGGCCATGATCTCGACCGTGGGCCTCAGCGATGACAGCACGATCCAGATGCCCGGCAGGCAGATGACGAGCATAGCGAGGAAGAGGCCGACACGGTGCGCGACGGTCAGGGTGCGGCGGGTGAGGCGGGCGGAGGCGTTCTCGTCCATCATCACCACTCCGCGCCGATCTGCGCGCGCGCGGCGGCGAGCTTGTTGTAGAAATAGACTGTGAAGGCGATCGACAGCAGGATCGAGAAATAGGCCATGGCGTTGGCCAGGCCCATGCGCGCATCGCTGTAGGCGGTACGCCCGACCAGCGTCCACAAGAGCTCTGTGCGGCCGGCGGGGCCGCCATCAGTCATGATCTTGACGATGTCGTAGGCGCGCGCCACGTCGAGCGAGCGGATCGTCATGGCGATATAGGCGAAAGGCATGACGAACGGCCAGGTCACATAGCGGAAGGTCTGCCAGGGCGTGCAGCCATCGACGCGCGCCGCCTCGATCGGCTCCTTGGGCATGGCGAGCAGGCCGGCCAGGATCAGGATGGCGAAGATCGAGGTCGAGGACCAGATCTCGGCGATCGAGATGGCGATGAAGGCGAGATGCCCTTCGATCAGCCACGGGATGGCGTCCTGCGTGATACCGAGAGACTGCAGCGCGTTATTCACCAGGCCGATATTGTCATTGAACATGAATTTGAACTGGAAGCCGACCAGGATCGGTGAGAACATCATCGGGAACATCATCAGCGTTCGCAGCACCCGCTGTCCGCGCGTCGCCTTCTCGACCAGCATGGCCAGGCCGAGGCCAAGCAGCATTTCGAGATTGAGCGCGATGGTGAGCAACAGGACGGTGCGGCCGAAGGCCCACCAGAAATCCGCATTGGACAGGATCGAGAGATAGTTGCGGAAGCCGACGAAGACGAAGAACGTCTCGGGCCGCGTCAGGCGGAACGGCGTGAAGCTGGAATAGAGCGACAGGATCAACGGCAGCACCACGACCGCCGCCAGCACGATGATGGCCGGAAGCAACAGCAGGAACGGCGCGGATGGCTTGAAGCCCTTCATCAGGATCCTGTGCGGTTTTGCATTCGACTTCTGGCCCCTCACCGGCAAGGCCCGGCCCATGGCGGCAAGACGCTGTCGCCTCCCCCGTTCGCGACGGGGGAGGCAGCGTTGGCGGCAGTTTCTAGAGCTTGCCGGCGTCCTGGAGGATCTGCGTCGCCTTGGCGGCGGCCTCGTCGAGGGCCTGCTTGGACGTCTTGTCGCCGAGGATCGCCGCTTGCAGTTCGGGGTAGACGGCGTTCGAGATCTCGATCCACTCAGGCGTCTGCGGCACCGCGAAGGCGTGCTTGGCCTCCTCCTGGAAAGCGCCCAGAACCTCCTTCTTGTAAGGATCGTTTTCCGCCTGCTTCAGGTCCCAGTCCCAAACCGCGGTGCGGGTCGGCAGCGGGCCGGCGGCGGCTTCCAGCTTTTGGCTGTCCTCATTGGTCAGCCACCACACCAGCGAGGCAGCGGCTTCCTTGTTGGCGCAGTTCTCGGTGACCGAGAAGCCGTGGAAGCCCGACCAGCCGGTGCGCTTGCCGGAAGAACCCTTGGGCGCGACCTTCACACCGACATTGCCGGCGACCTTCGACGACTTCGGATCGTTGAAGAAACCGGCCCAGCCCGGCCAGTCGAGATTAATCGCCACGGTGCCGGAGGCAAAGCCCTGGCCGAGATCGTCCCACAGGTAGTTGGTCGTGCCGGCCGGCACGGCCTTGGCCTTGTAGAGGTTGACGAACCAATCGAGCGCCCGGATGCCGGCCTCGGAGTTGAAGACTGGCTTGCCGTCCTTGTCTAGATATTCGCCGCCCTCGGCGACCACCATCTCGTAGAAGCGGCCGTTGATCGCCTCTTCCTTGCCGGCGAATTGCGTGCCGTAGAAATTGGGCGGGTTGGCGAAGAACTGGGCCTGGTCGGTGACTTCCTTCCAGGTGTCGGGCGGGGCAAGGTCATAGCCGTATTTGGCCTTGAACTTGGTCTTGTTGTCGGCGTTCTCGTAGAGGCTCTTCTGGTAGTAGAGCGCCGAGACGTCGAACTGCGCGCGCGGCAGCATCTCCAGCTTGCCGTCGATGGTCGCGGCCTTGATCGTCGACGGCACAAAGGCGTCGATCTCGTCCTTCGGCAAGAGCTTGCTGAGGTCGGTGTAAAGGCCCGTATATTGCGGCGCAAAGGACGAATGGTTCCAGCCGACGCACCAGTTGGTGCTGCCCGAGGCGATGTCGGACTTCAGCTCCTTGTCGATGTCGAAGCCGTTCTTCTTGGTCAGGATGTTGACCTTGGCGCCGGTGGCCTTCTCCCATTCGGGGATGCGCTCGTAGAGCTTTTCATATTGCTGGCCGCCGATCAGCTTCACGTCGATCGTCACGCCCGGAAATTTGCCGGGCAGATCGGCCGAAAAAGCAGCATTGCTCAGCATCAGCCCGGCCAGGCCAGTGGAAACGGCCAGAAGCAGTCTCGTCATGTTCTCCTCCCATGAGCCCGCGGCGACGGCTCGCAGGATGCGGAACCGCGCCGATCAGGTTTCATTCATATGCAAATAGCATTTTCATTCCCGGGTCAAGCCGATTGTTCTTCCAGCGGAACGAAGTTCATGCGTATATGCAGATCGAAATTCACTGGAGGGGCAGGTGGCAGAGGAAGAAGACGGGGACCGCTACCGCGCGCCGGCGCTCGACAAGGGCCTGGATATTCTCGAGCTCTTGTCCAGCGTGGATGGTGGGCTGACGCAGGCGGAGATCGCCAAGCGGCTGGAGCGCAGTCCGAACGAGTTCTACCGCATGCTCGACCGCCTGGTGCGGCGCGGCTATGTCACCAAGATCGACGGCGATCGCTATTCGCTGACGCTCAAGCTTTTCGGCCTCGCGCAATTGCACGCGCCGGTGCGCCGGCTGGTGTCCTATGCGACGCCGATCATGCGCGAACTGGCCGAGACGTCGTGGCAGGCCAACCAATTGGTGGTGTTCGACCGCGGCGCCGCCGTGGTTATCGCCCAGCAGGAAGCGCCGCGTTACTGGGGCATCTCGATCCGAGTCGGCTCCCATATCAGCCTGTTCGACACCGGTTCGGGCCATGTGCTGCTCGCCTTCCGCTCGCCGGAGGAGCGCGAGATGATGATCGCCGAGCATCTGCAGAGCACGGAACAGCTCAACCTGACACCGGAGTTCTTCGCCCGCCTCGACCAGGTGCGCGATCGCGGCTACGAGATGATGGCGTCGCTGCAGACCGCCGGCGTCTACAATCTGTCGACGCCGGTGCTCGGGCCCGACGGCAGGGCCATCGCCGCGCTCACCATCCCCTATATCACCCTGGTCAACGCGCCCACCGCACCCGACATCACGCTGACGATTCGACATCTGCAAGCCGCCGCCGCGCGGCTTTCGCAACTGGCCGGATCCGATGTGCCGCAATCGTCGTAATTTCTTATTTGAATAATGGATTTTTCAGCGAGATAGTGCTGCGGACCACGAAGGATACGCCGCCATGATCGTCGACACGCATCTTCATCTCATCGACCAGAGCGCGCTTCGCTATCCGTGGCTGGCCGGGGTGCCGGCGCTGAACCGCGATTTCACCTATGACGAATATGCCAGCGATGCGCGGCGCTGCGGCATCGAGGGCGTCCTGCATATGGAGGTCGATGTCGATCCCGCCGACATCGCCGCCGAGACCGCGCATGTGAAGTCGCTCGCCGGCCGGGCTGACAGCCTGCTCAGAGGGGCGATCGCGTCCTGCCGGCCGGAAGAGGCGGGTTTCGAGGGATATCTGGAGACGGTCAAGGCCGATCCGTTCGTCAAGGGTTTCCGCCGCGTGCTGCATGTCGTGGCCGACGAAGTCTCGGAAGGGGCGCTGTTTCGCCAGAACATCAAGCGACTTGCCGGCACCGGCCTGACATTCGATCTGGTGGTATTGCCGCACCAGATCCCGAAGGCCATCGCGCTCGCCGACCTCGCGCCCGACGTCCAGTTCGTTCTCGACCATTGCGGCGTACCCGATATCAAGGGCAATGCAGAACATCCGTGGCGCGAGCACATGGAGGCAATCGCCAAGCGGCCAAACGTCACGGCCAAGATTTCCGGCGTCGTCGCCTATGCCGACCCGGCGACCTGGACGGCCTATACGCTCAAGCCCTATGTCGAGCACACGATCCGGTGTTTCGGCTGGGACAGGGTGATCTGGGGCAGCGACTGGCCGGTCTGCACGCTGGGCGGCGGACTGACCACCTGGGTTGCCGCCACCCATGCCTTGCTCGCGGGTGCCAGCGACTCAGAACGCGCCCGCCTGCTCTCCAGCAATGCGCGCCGGCTGTGGCGGCTATAGAAGTCAGATCGTCGTGCGGACGACCAGCGCAGTGAGCACCACGAGGCAAGGCACCAGCAGGGGCACAGGCAAGGGCCGACCGAGTCGCCGATCGAGACGAAGCTGGACACGGCCTGCGGCGCCGATCCGGATGGGAAGCCGCCGGTCCACAACAGCACGGCGCCCTGGACGATCATGCCAATGCCGAGCGTGACGATCAGCGGATGGAGAAGGCTGCGTGTCAGGCTGGTCATTTTTTGGCCGGCGCGAAACTCTCCCGGAACAGGCGATTGATGTCGGCAACGACGCGGCGGGCGTCCTGCCTGCCGGCGAGGCCTTCATTGATGCGGTCGGAAGCCCGTTGCTGGAACGCCATGTAGCCGTCATGGCGCGGACGGACCCAGGCACCTTCAAGCGTCGCGCGCGTCGCGCGATAGAACTCGCCCGTCGCGGCGTTGACAGAGTCGTCCTCCCAGGCCCCGGCATGGCCGGGCTGGCCGCCGGCGGCGGCGTAAGGCCCGCGCTGCACGTCGCCGCTGGCGATCCAGTAGGCGAAGTCGATTGCCGCTTCGCGCGCGGCGGAAAAGGCGGAGACGGCAATGCCGGTGCCGCCAAGCGCGGAGCCTACCGGGCCGTTGCCGCCCACGACCGGCATGTCTGCAAAAGCAAGACGGTGCGGCCGGAAACCCGGCACTGCGTAGGGAACATAGCCGTAGATCAGCGGCGCGCAGGCGATGGTCGACCCTGCTTGCGCCATCCTCTCGAACACCGCGATCGGATCCATCGCCAGGCATGCGGGATCGACAAGTGCTGCGATCTCGCGCAGCATCTCGAAGGCGGTTTCGCCGGTCTCGCCGTCGACCAGATCGCCTGAGCCATCGACCGCGCATGGCCGGCCGAGATCGCCGGCAAGGGTAAAGAAGCACATCAGCGAATGCGGCGGCCGGAGCGGCAGCAGAACGCGGCCCTGCTCGGCAAGCGCCAGCACTTCGGTCCAGATCGTCGGCGCGGCCTCGATCAGATCCGGCCGACAGGCTTGCACCTGGGTCGCGGCATCGATCGGAAACGCCCATTGCCGACCCTGCCATGTGTAGCTCGGATAGGACGGGCCGACGCTGGCCCTCGCAAGGGCTTCACGTTCCGCCTCGCGTCCGGGCACATCGAGCGGCGCCAGGCATTTCTCGGCGGTGATCTGGCCGACATGCGGATGGTCGATGACGATCAAATCATAGGCGCGGGCGAGTTCTTCGACCGGGAAGGATTCGAAATCCTGCAGCGAGCGCTTTTCCCAGTCGATCGAGACGCCGGTCTTTTTCTCCCACAGCGCCGAGCACGCCACCATCGGGTCGTAGCCGCGCGGATGGCTCCAGGTCATGCCTTTCAACCGGATCACAGGCCGAACTCCGCGCGGATTTCTTCGCTGTGCTCGCCGATGCGGGGGGCGGCCCTATCCACCTTGGCGCGTGCGCCGTCGATGCGCAGCGGCGTGCGGGTGGTGAGGATCGAGACATTGTCCTCGCGCGTCACGGTCTGCAGCATGTCGAGCGTCTTGAAGCCCTCGCTTGCCATCAGTTCCGGCCAGGCCAGCACCTTGGCGCACCAGACATCGGCGGGCTCGAGGACGGCCAGCCATTCGTCGATGGTCTTCTCGGCGATGCGTCCGGCGATGATCGCCTTGATCTCGTCGCGGGCGGTGAACCAGGTCGCCGGCCTGTCGCGGAACGGGTCCAACTCGGGCAATTCGAGCAAATCGGCAATTTTCGGTATCGGTGTCATGGCAATCGCAAGGTAGCCGTCCTTGGCCGGGTAGACGCCGTAAGGCGCCGAGAGATAGGCGTGCGCGCTGCGGAACGACGAGCGCTTCGGCAGGCGGCGGCCATCGTTGAGATGCGTAGTCAGCACCTCGAACTGGAAGTCGACCAGCGCCTCGAGTAGGCTGGTTTCGACATGGCCACCCTCACCCGTGATGCCGCGCCGTACCAGCTTGGCGAGGATGCCTTGCGCGCTAGCCGCGCCCGCCAGCATGTCGGCGATCGCCAGGCCGAACGGCACCGGCCCCTGCTCCTCGTCACCATTCAGCCACATCACGCCGGAGCGCGCCTGGGCAAGCAGATCCTGCCCCGGGCGCTTGACCCAGGGCCCGTCCTCGCCGTAGCCGCTGATCGAGGCATAGACGAGCCTGGGGTTGATCGCTCTCACATGCTCATAGTCGAGGCCGAGGCGCTCGATGACGCCCGGCCTGAAGTTCTGGATGAGCACGTCCGCCTTGGCGATCAGCCCGCGCAGCATGGCGAGATCGGCCTCGTTCTTGAGATCGACGGCCAGGCTCTCCTTGCCGCGGTTGATGGCATGGAAAATGGTGGAATCGCCGCCGATCTCGGTGTCGCTGAGGTAAAGCCGGCGCGACAGGTCGCCGCCGTCGGGCCGCTCGACCTTGATGACGCGCGCGCCGAGGTCGAGCAGGCGAAGCGAGCAGTAGGGCCCCGACAGGAACTGGCTCATGTCGACGACGACGAGGCCGGTGAGCGGAAGTTCTTTTTCAGCGGCCACGGTTCACTTCTCGGTCTTGCCGACAAAGTCGGCCGGGTTCTTGTATTTCACCGTCTGCAGATGCTCGCAGTAGAGCACCAGCTCTCCTTCACCCTTGAAGACTTCGTAGCTGGCGCGGATCAGGCCCATGTCCTTGTAGCGCGGCTTTTTGTCGAGGTTGGTGCGGATGGAATAGATGGTGTCGCCGATGAAGACCGGCTTGATGAAGCGCAGCTTGTCGTAGCCATAGGAAAAGGCGTTGACGCAGTTGGTGGCGACGAGGCCGAGGCCGGCCGAAAACACGAACGCGCCCGCCACCAGCCGCCGGCCGAAGATGCCCTCCTTCTCGGCGAACATCTGGTCCTGCACGTAAGGGTGGATATCGAGCACCAGCGCATTGAACATATGGCTTTCGCCCTCGGCGATGGTGCGACGCAGGGAGCGGATTTTGTGGCCGACCTGCCAGTCCTCGTAAAACCAGTTTTCCGAATTCCAGACAGGGATGTCGGCATGCGCCTGCGGCATGTCGGCCGGATGCGTCGAGGCAATGCCGACCGTTGGGCCGACTGTTGGGCAGGCGGTCGGCGGGAAGGCGCTCATGCCTCGACCCGGAAGGTTCCGACGCGGCCTGCAAGGCAGGTCGGGGCACGAAGCCGGATGGCGAGACGCATGATCGCTTTTCTCCCGTCAGTTTTCTTTTGTGAATAATATTTTCACATATGAGATTGCCTTGCAAGCGATGATCGGCGAAATTTTCGACGGCCGGCACAGGCGGAGAAGCCCCGGGCATGGGAGGAATATCGATGCAAAGCGCCTGTCTGGTCTTTGTCGGCAGCCTCAACCGCGAGGCGCCCTATTTCCAAGGCGCACGGTGTCGGCCTCGGCGTCTACGCCTTCGACGAGGCGACGCTTGCCGTGCAAAAGCTTGCCGAGACCGGCGAGGTCGACAACCCGACCTTCCTGTCGGTGACGCCTGACGGCTCATTGATCTATGCCAATTCCGAAGTCTTCGCCTGGCGCGAGGGAACGGTCTCGGCCTATTGCTTCGGCCGCGCCACCAATTCACTCGCCTATATCAACAAGCAGGCTTCGCTTGGCAGCATCACCGCGCACAACACGATCACGCGCGACGGCGCCAAGCTTCTGGTGGCGAATTACGGCATGGGCAGCGGCGGACCCGACCAGGCGGTTGCGGTCTTCGGGCTCAGGAATGATGGCGGCCTGACCGCGTCGCTGGCCAGCGTCGCGCATTCCGGCACCGGTCCCAACGCCGATCGCCAGGAGCGGCCGCACGCGCATAGCGTCACCGAGACGATCCAAGGCGGCGTCGCCATCGTCGCCGATCTCGGCATCGACCAGCTGGTCTCCTACCGGATCGAACCGGACGGCGGCCTGGTGAAGCTCGCTTCCTCGGCGCTCGCGCCTGGCGCCGGCCTGCGTCACGTCGCGCTGCATCCGAATGGCCGCTTCGTCTTCGTCATGAACGAGCTCGACTCGACGGTCGTCTCGCTGGCGCTCGACCAAGCATCGGGCCGGCTCGAACCGATCGACACCAGGCCGGCGGTGCCCGAGCAGGCTCGCGCGCGCAATCACTGCGCCGACATCCAGATCTCGCCCGACGGCCGCTTCCTCTATGGCTCCAACCGCGGCCACGACAGCGTCGTCATCTTGGCTGTCGGTCAGCAATCGGGAAAGCTCGATCTGGTGGATTTCGCGCCCTGCGGCGGCGCCACGCCGCGCAACCTCGCGCTGAGTCCTTCGGGCCGGCATCTGTTTTCGGCCAATCAGAACGCCGACCGCATCTCGATCTTCGCCCGCGACGGCGCGACCGGCCGGTTGACCGACACCAGCCACGCCATCGAGATCGGAACGCCGATGTGCGTGCGGATCACCAAGGACCCGCTTCAATCTTAACTGCCAAGCTTGTTCACTGGCCGACCCGGGCGAACGAGCCTGTATAGGTCTGCCCGGCCAGCGCGTAGGTAACGCTGAGCGTCCCTTCCGACAGCATCGTGGCGGTGATGTCGGCGCCGTTCGGCAGGCGCCCGAGCTTCAACGTGTTGCCGGCAATCCGGCCGGAGCCGTCGGCGACGCCCGGCTTGTTGTCGGCCAGGTCGCCCCATGCATAGCTGGCCGTCACCTGCCCGCCCGGGGAAACCGTCAGCACGGCCAATTTGCCGTCATACATGCCATTGAGCTGCCCGGCCCATATGCCCGAGAATGCCGCATATCTGGCCGGAACGCCCTTGCCGGGAGGAACGACCGCGACGGCCTGGTCCAAGACCGCCGAGTTCGGCACGGCGGGAGCCGGAGCTGCGGCAGCGGCCAGGGCAGGTTGTTGCGGCGGAGGCGGTTCGTCGGAAGCCGACTGGCAAGCTGCAAGCGCTAATGCTGCAACGCCGAACATGGCCAGGAGACTGTTTGGTGGAGCCAATCGGAATCGAACCGACGACCTCTTGAATGCCATTCAAGCGCTCTCCCAACTGAGCTATGGCCCCACTCCCGGCAGTCGGCCGGCGCCGTTTCCGGCGAAGAGATCCGGCGCGGTCGGGAACCGCGCCGTCGTTTAGTGCTGGCGGCTTCTAGCGCCGCCTTCGGTCAAGATCAAGCCTTGGACAGCCGCTTTTTCGTCACAGGCCAAAATGGCCGGCAAACAAGCGCGCCAAAGACCAAAGGTCAGACCTCGTCCTCGTCGTCGCCGACGCCGATCATGTCGGCGACGTCGTCGTCCTCTTCCTCTTCATCGGCCAGGAAGGTGACGTCGTCATCGTCGCCGAGATCGACATCGTCCTCCTCCTCGTCGCCGAGATCGGGAAGATCGTCGGCGGGGCCCTTGGCCTCGTCATCGGCTTCTTCGAGCGAGACGACTTCGGCGCCCTCTTCTTCCTCGGCGTCGATTTCCTTGTCGGCGACGTCCTCGTCTTCCTCGACGGCGGAAATCTTGCCTTCGTCGAAATAGGAGCGCGGATAGCTCTTGCCGGTATAGGGCGAGACGATCGGGTCCTTGTTGAGATCGTAGAATTTCCGACCCGTCTCTGGGTCGACACGCTTGGTGCCAAGTTCAGCTTTTGCCACAGTAGGCCTCGTCGATAAAAGAGTGGTCCCCTTAACCGCAGTTTTGAGCGCTGTCAAAGCCAAAAGCCGGCATCATAAAAGCTTGCGTTCGAAGGGCCGCGCCAAGGGGATGACCATTGCAGCGCGCCGTGATACGAGACCGCGCACCATCACGAACGGAGCCGGGCAGCCGGCATTTTCATTTGGAAGACAAAATGTCTCATTCCGCCGCCGCTAAACCAGCCACGGCCCGCAAATCTCCCGCCCTTACGGGCACCGCGCGCGTGCCGGGCGACAAGTCGATCTCGCACCGCTCCTTCATGTTCGGCGGCCTGGCCTCCGGCGAAACGCGCATCACCGGCCTGCTCGAAGGCGAGGATGTGATGCGCACCGGCGCTGCCATGAAGGCTATGGGCGCCCATGTCGAAAAGAAGGGAGCCGAGTGGGTGATCCGCGGCACCGGCAACGGCGCGTTGCTGCAGCCCGAAGGCCCGCTCGACTTCGGCAATGCCGGCACCGGCTCACGGCTGACCATGGGCCTCGTCGGAACCTATGACATGGAGACGACCTTCATCGGCGATACCTCGCTTTCCGGCCGGCCGATGGGCCGCGTGCTCGACCCGCTGCGCCAGATGGGCGTGCAGGTGCTGAAGGCAGCGCCGGGAGACCGCATGCCGATCACGCTGCGCGGGCCAAAGCATACTGCGCCCATCACCTATCGGGTGCCGATGGCGTCGGCGCAGGTGAAGTCGGCGGTGCTGCTCGCCGGCCTCAACACGCCGGGCATCACCACCGTGATCGAACCGGTGATGACGCGCGACCATACCGAAAAGATGCTGAAGGGTTTCGGCGCCAATTTGACCGTCGAGACCGACGAGCGCGGCGTGCGCCATATCTTCATCGAAGGCCAGGGCAGGCTCACCGGGCAGACGATCGCCGTGCCCGGCGACCCGTCCTCCGCCGGTTTCCCGCTGGTCGCCGCGCTCATCGTGCCGGGCTCGGACATTACGATCGAAAACGTGCTGATGAACCCGACCCGCACCGGCCTGCTTCTGACGCTGCAGGAAATGGGCGGCCGCATCGACATCCTCAATCCGCGCAATGCCGGGGGCGAGGATGTGGCGGACCTGCGCGTGCGATATTCCGAACTGCAAGGCGTTACCGTGCCGCCGGAGCGGGCGCCGTCGATGATAGACGAATATCCGGTGCTGGCTGTCGCGGCGAGCTTCGCCGAGGGCGAGACGCTGATGCAAGGGCTGGAGGAACTGCGCGTCAAGGAATCCGACCGGCTGTCCGCGGTGGCCAACGGGCTGAAACTCAACGGCGTCGACTGCACCGAGGGCGAAGCCTCGCTCGCCGTGCGCGGCAAGCCGGGCGGCAAGGGGCTGGGCCAGCATCCCAATGGGCCGGGCACCATCGTCCAGACCCATCTCGACCATCGCATCGCCATGAGTTTCCTGGTGATGGGGCTGGCGACGGAAAAGCCGGTGACCATCGACGACCAGGCGATGATCGCGACGAGCTTTCCGGAGTTCATGGGGCTGATGACAGGGCTGGGCGCGGAGATCGAATGAAGGCGATGGGTACGGGCCGAACTGAAACGCTGGCGGGACAGCGCCCCCTTCTGTCCTGCCGGACATCTCCCCCACCAGGGGGGAGATCAGCTGTCATCGCGGCTTTCGCCAATCGCCAACGTTACGGAATTGAGCGGAGCGCCAAAACTGCCAATCTCCACCCTTGCGGGGGAGATGTCCGGCAGGACAGAGGGGGGCGCGACGGAACGCGGCGCTCGTCTCTTCTTCCGCTCGTGGCGACCCTCTCATGACCCACACCTTCACCATCGCCATCGACGGACCAGCGGGCGCCGGCAAGGGCACGCTGGCCCGCCGGCTCGCCGACCACTATCGGCTGAACCTGCTCGACACAGGCCTCACCTATCGCGCGGTCGCCCACAAGCTGCTCGAGCTCGGCCTGCCGCTCGACAATGTCTCGGCGGCCGAAACCGCGGCGCGGCAGGTCGACCTTTCCAACCTCGACCGCACCGTGCTGTCGGCGCATGCGGTGGGCGAGGCGGCCTCCAAGGTCGCGGTCATTCCCACGGTCCGGCGCATCCTGGTCGAAAAGCAGCGCGCCTTCGCCAAGGCGCCACCGGGCGCGGTACTCGACGGCCGCGACATCGGCACGGTCGTGTGTCCCGACGCCGACATCAAGCTCTATGTCACGGCAAGCGCCGAAGTGCGCGCCAAGCGCCGGCTGGCCGAGATCGAGAGCATGGGCGGCAGCGCCGACTTTGCCACGATCCTCGCCGATATCCAGCGCCGCGACGAGCGCGACATGGGCAGAGCCTCCTCGCCGCTGAAGCCGGCGGAAGACGCGCACTTGCTTGATACCAGCGAAATGGCTATAGAAGCCGCGTTTCTGGCGGCGATGGCGATCGTTGACGAGGCCCTTGCCAAGAGAAACAAGGCCTGATCCGGGTTTTTCTCCCGCGCTTGCGATTGCCGAACGCGGAAAAAATACCCATATCGGGCACGAACCAGCCTGCCAGCATTCTTCATGCGCCGGACTTGCCGCCTGAACAGCGGCCAAGGGCTCTTCAGCCCGGAACGCCGGCAGGCTCACGCAACGCTAACCCACGGCGCCCGCTCCGCTAGCCATGCGGGGCATTCCAGGAGAAACAATGTCAGTAGCTAATCCGTCTCGCGACGATTTCGCGAGCATGCTCGAAGAATCATTCACCGCCGGCCATTCCGGCGAGGGCCAGGTTGTCCGGGGCACGATCACCGCGATCGAAAAGGACATGGCCATCATCGATGTCGGCCTCAAGGTCGAAGGCCGCGTGCCGCTGAAGGAATTCGGCGCCAAGGGCAAGGAATCCTCCCTCAAGGTCGGCGACACCGTCGAGGTCTATGTCGAGCGCATCGAGAACGCGCTTGGCGAAGCCATGCTGTCGCGCGAGAAGGCCCGCCGCGAGGAGAGCTGGGTGCGCCTCGAAGAGAAGTTCACCAAGGGTGAGCGCGTCGAAGGCGTCATCTTCAACCAGGTCAAGGGCGGCTTCACCGTCGACCTCGACGGCGCCGTGGCGTTCCTGCCGCGCAGCCAGGTCGATATCCGTCCGATCCGCGACGTCACCCCGCTGATGCACAACCCGCAGCCCTTCGAGATCCTCAAGATGGATCGCCGTCGCGGCAACATCGTGGTGTCGCGCCGCACCGTGCTCGAGGAGAGCCGCGCCGAACAGCGTTCGGAAATCGTGCAGAACCTCGAGGAGGGCCAGGTGGTCGAAGGCGTGGTCAAGAACATCACCGACTACGGTGCGTTCGTCGACCTCGGCGGCATCGACGGCCTGCTGCACGTCACCGACATGGCATGGCGCCGCGTCAACCATCCGACCGAGATCCTCAACATCGGCCAGACGGTCAAGGTGCAGATCATTCGCATCAACCAGGAAACCCACCGCATCTCGCTCGGCATGAAGCAGCTCGAGAGCGATCCATGGTCGGATATCGGCACCAAGTTCCCGATCGGCAAGAAGATCAAGGGCACCGTCACCAACATCACCGACTACGGCGCGTTCGTCGAGCTGGAGCCGGGCATCGAGGGGCTCATCCACGTTTCGGAAATGTCGTGGACGAAGAAGAACGTGCATCCCGGCAAGATCCTGTCGACGACGCAGGAAGTCGACGTGGTGGTGCTCGAGGTCGATCCGGCCAAGCGCCGCATCTCGCTCGGCCTCAAGCAGACGCTGGAGAACCCGTGGGAGGCCTTCGCGCGCAGCCATCCGGTCGGCAGCCAGGTCGAGGGCGAGGTCAAGAACAAGACCGAGTTCGGCCTGTTCATCGGCTTGGAAGGCGACGTGGACGGCATGGTCCACCTTTCCGACCTCGACTGGACCCGTCCGGGCGAGCAGGTCATCGAAGAGTACAATCGCGGCGACATGGTCAAGGCGCAGGTGCTCGACGTCGACATCGAGAAGGAGCGCATCTCGCTCGGCATCAAGCAGCTGGCGCGTGACACGGTCGGCGAAGCCGCGAGCAGCGGCGAGCTGCGCAAGAACGCCGTCGTTACCTGCGAGGTCATCGGCGTGAAGGATGGCGGTCTGGACGTGCGGCTGGTCGACAGCGGCATCGAGACCTTCATCAAGCGTTCGGACCTTTCCCGCGACCGCGACGAGCAGCGCCCCGAGCGCTTCACCGTCGGCCAGAAGGTCGACGCCCGCGTCATCGCCTTCGACAAGAAGACCCGCAAGCTGCAGGTCTCGATCAAGGCGCTGGAAATCGCCGAGGAAAAGGAAGCGGTCGCCCAATACGGCTCGACCGACTCCGGCGCCTCGCTGGGCGATATCCTGGGCGCGGCGCTGAAGAAGCAAGGCAACTAAGCCCCGACCGCGCCTCGCGCGCGGCTGTCAACAAAAACCCGCGGGCTGCAAGGCTCGCGGGTTTTTTCATGCGCGGTGAGAGCCGAGCGGTTGGCACAAGACAAAGACGGTGCAACCCCTTCACCTGCGCCCTTGCGGCTGTAGGGTCGGGCGGGTGTCATCGTGGGCTATGACATGGGAAGTCACGCCCTTCGGGCAACAGAGAAGCATTGCGCATGAAGGTCGTCGAACTCTATCGCTATCCGGTCAAGAGCCTGCGCGGCCATGCCGTGCCGAGCGCTGACATCGAGACCATGGGCATGGCCGGGGACCGTCGCTGGATGGTCGTCGACAAGGACGGACAGTTCCTCACCATTCGCCAGATACCGGCAATGACGACAATCGACGTCGAGCATCGCGACACGGGCATCCTGCTGAAGCATGACAGGCATGGCTCGCACGCCGTCGAGGCTCCGGCTCCTGGTACTGCACTCCGCCAGGTCAAGATCTGGAAGGATATGGTTGCCGCGCGATCGGGCGATCCGGCCGCGGGCGCATATCTCTCGGCTATTCTTGGCCGGCCCGTCGACCTCGTCTATTTTGACGATCCGCGGAACCGGCCGGTCGACTCGGAATTCGGCCAACCTGGCGAATACGTCGGCTTTGCCGATGGTTTTCCGCTGCTGGTGGCCACGACTGGCTCGCTGGAGCATCTGAACAGCCATCTTGCCAGTCCCATCGAGATGGCGCGGTTTCGCCCTAACATCGTAATCGACGCAGAAGGCGCATGGCCCGAAGACAGCTGGAAGACGATCCGCATAGGCTCTGCCGAGTTGCGGATCGCAAAGCCCTGCGCGCGCTGTGTCATCACCACTCGCGATCCGCACAGCGGCGAGCAGCCGGACCCGCGCGGCCGTTGCAGACCCTTGGCAAACTCCATCGCTCGGCCAAGGGTGGCATCATCTTCGGCCAGAACGCGATTCCGAACAATGCCGGTACAATCGCCATCGGCGACGCGGTCGAGGTCATCGAGGCCGGCGTATCGAACCTGACATAGTCGCGGTTCTCCTAATGCTTTAGAAGCGTTGGCGGCCGCCAACGGCTGTAGAGTGACTGACGCCGGTAAAGGCCTCCATTGGAAGCCAAGCAATCAGAGGTCTTATGAACCGAATCGGTTTTGTCGCGGCATTCCTGCGGCCTGGCGCAGTGGCGGCATCGGCGGCGTTGCCGCCCAATTGGCAGCGGCAAGGCCGAGATCGACGCCGTTACCGACAGCGGCGATGTTGCGCCGCAGGCTGGAAGAGCATGGCCCCATCGACGCGATTGAGCATGCCGGAAACGACCACTACCGGGTGCGGGCCGACACCTGCACGCTCGATGTGTTTATCGTAGACGACTCAAGCGCAGAACAAATGCCGGGACGGCGCAGGTTCAAGCTGCAGATAGGCAAGCTCGGCTGCAAATGAGCCGCCTACAGCGCCTCCTCAGGCGCGTCCGTAAAGCGGTACCAGCGTTCCGCTCATTGCCAGATTGGCTGGTGATGCCAGATAGGCGATTGCTTCGGCAGCCGCTTCCAGGCTGACCCATTTGGTGACATCGGCATCCGGCATGTCGGCACGGTTGGCCGGGGTATCGAGTGTCGAGGGTGCGACAGCATTGACCAAAATGCCCTTGTGCTTCAGCTCTTCCGCCATCGCCACCGTCATTGCCGCGACGGCCGCCTTACTCGCGGCATAGGCAACCATGCCGGAACCGCGCCTGGGATCGAGCCCGGCGCGCGCGGTGACATTGACGATGCGGCCGGCCGTATCCGACGCCAGCATCGAGCGGACCGCGGCGCGGCTGCACAGGAAGGTGGTGCGGGCGTTGGTATCCATCATCTCGGCGAAGGAAGCCGGTTCGATCTTTTCGATCGGCGCCATCGTGAAGCCGCCGGCAAGGTGGATCGAGGCCCAGAGGTCGGGCACCTGGTGGTAAAAGGCCTCGACCTTGGCCGAATCCGACAGGTCGACATTGTGCGCCAGATGCACGCTGGCGTGGGCTGCGTATGGAAAATGCGGCGGCGCCGCCGCGTGGGCGTTTGGCACGTGGCAGATCGCGCCCTGTTCAAGCAACCTGCCGACAACCGCGCCGCCGAGCGCCCCAGTACCGCCCGTCACCACGACATGCCTGCCATTCAGCGTTTCCGTCATACTCCAACCGCTCCTGTCGTTTCTTATGATTATATCTCGGGTTATGCCGCCCCAGCTTGGAACGTCGCGCCTTTCGCGCTGTCACTCAATTGAAATATCGACATGGCTGGCGCAGCGTCTTTGCATGCGTCGGACAGGCGCGGCGACGCCTGGCCGCCGCGCCTGAGCCGGCCGGATCGTGAGGGTTGCCGGCACACGGCAACCCGTGCCCAACCCGGGGCTCGCACCAGTCGCTACGTCCTTCAGTCGACGGCGACCTCGATGACGCGCGGCTTGCCGGTGGCCCGGGCGCGCTTCAACGCCTCGGCCAGACCGCTAACTTGGGTCAGCCGCTCGGCCTCGATGCCATAGGCCTCGGCGAGCTTGCAGAAATCCGGCGGCGCCGGCGACACGCCGACCGGCTCGACGCCGACATCGAGCATCGAGGTCTCGATCTCGCGATAGCCGCGATTGTTCCAGACGACGAAGATGACAGGCGCCTCGGCATCGAGCGCGGCACCGATCTCCGGCAAGGTGAACTGGAAGCCGCCGTCGCCGGTGAGGCATACCACCGGCGCGTCGGGGACGGCAAGCGCCGCGCCGATCGCCGCCGGCGGCCCGTAGCCGAGCGCGCCGAAGCCGGTCGCGGCGTTGAACCAGCCGCCTGGACGGTCATGGTCGTAGTAGAGATTGGCGGCGTAGATCGGCTGTGTCGAATCGCCGACGATGATGGCGCCCGGCAAGGCGTCGCGAATGGTTTCCACCGCATTCACCTGCGCGGCATAGGCTGGGCTCAATTCGGCAAAAGCCGCCTTTCGCGCCGCAGCGGCGCGCGCTTCGCTTTGCTCGGCAGCGACGTGGGCGAGGCCAATCGCGCCGAGCAAGGCTTCGATCGCCTCCGCGCAATCGGCCTGGATGGCGACGCTCACCGGGCGGCGGGCGAGCTGGTCGGCGCCGATATCTATACGGATCAGATTGGCCGGCAGCACGAAGCCGCCATCGCTGTAGCCGTCATAGTCGGTCGGACCGAATTCGGTGCCGGCGGCGATGACCAGATCGGCGTCGGCCATCAGCGCACGCACGGCTTTCAGACTGGGGCTTGCGGGTACGCAAAGCGGATGCGCGTGCAGCAGGCCGCGCGCATTGGCGGTCTGGACGACGGGCGCGCCGAGTCGCTCGGCCAGGCGCTGCAATGGCTCATCGGAGCGCTTGGCACCGCCGCCAGCCAGGATTAGCGGCCGGCGCGCGGCTGCGATGAGCCCGGCGGCTTCGGCAATGGCCGCGCCATCCGGCGCCGGCGGCGCTGAATTGGTGAGCGAAGCAGTAATGCCGTCGGCCGGTTTGACCATAACGTCGGTCGGGATCTCGATATGGACCGGCCCCGGCCGCGCCGACGAAAACAGCGCGAAGGCGCGGGCGAGCGCGCCCGGCAGCTGCCCGGCCTCGGTGACACGCTCAGAAAACAGCGCAACCTTTTCCATCATGCCGCGCTGGTCGGGCAGTTCGTGCAGGAAGCCCAACCCCTTGCCCAGCGTATCGGTGGCATTGACGCCGGAGATCACCAGCATCGGCACCGAATCGGCGCGCGCCTGGCCCATCGCGGTGATGGTGTTGGTCAGTCCCGGCCCGGTGATGACGAAGGCGACGCCGGGCCGGCCGCCGGCGCGCGCATAGCCGTCGGCCATGAAGCCGGCGCCCTGCTCGTGGCGCGGCGTGACGTGGCGGATCTTCGACCGGGCCAGGCCGCGGTAGAGCTCGACCGTATGCACGCCGGGAATGCCGAAGACGGTGTCGACGCCATGCGCCTCGAGCAGTGTGATGAGCGCTTCGCCGAGCGTGGTCATTGGTGTTCTCCCCTTGGAGGAGATCACTGTTAACGGAAACAGTGATCCGCTCTATTTCTTTGTTTCTTACGCAATTCCGGACGGAAAACCGCTTCTCACTTTTCCTGGAATTGCTCGAGACCGTGATGGCGTTTGGTTGAATCGCCATCCCGGTCTACCATCTTTGATGGAGCATGATCTTTCTCCGAAAACCGGTTCCTACTTTTCGGGATCATGCTTCAGCGGCGCGAGGCCCAGTTCGGCCTCGACGGCCTTGATGCCAATCGCCGCCAATTCGCCGGGCGAGAACATCTCGCCGGCAAGGCAGCCTTCGATCCAGAGTCCGTCGATGATCGCATTGATCGCGATGGCATGGTGGCGCAGCTCACTTGGGTCCGGCTTGAGCCGTTCGGCGACGAGCACTTCGGCCACGACCGCCTCGACCTCGTTGCGAAAGCCAAGGTAGCCTTCGCGATGGGCGCGGGCGAGCGTTGGATCCGCATTGGCGCGGCCGAGGAAGGTTGCCCAGAGCGAAAACACTTGCGTGTCGATGATCGGCGCGTTGAGGTTGGCGGTGACGAAAGCCGCAAGGCGTTGGCGCGGCGTGGCATCTTCCATGACCAATGCCGCTTTCGCCTGCTCGGTCATTCGACCGACCAGCGCGGCATAGGCTTCCTGCAGCAATTCTTCCTTGCCGGGGAAATAGTGCCGGATCAGCCCGGCGGTGACGCCGGCACGCAAGGCGATGGTGCGCAAGGTGGCGCCCTGCAGGCCATATTGCGCCACGCTGTCCAAAGCAGCCTCGATCAGATCCTGCCGCCGCCGCTCCTCGCCCTCGCGGCGGAACTTGCGGCGCGCATTCATTGACGCAGGATCGGCCGCGTCAGGCATGTCGGCCCGCCTTCGCAAGCAATGCAGAGCGCGTCCGCCTCGAAAATTTCAACCGTACAGCCGGCGGCTTCCATCGCGGCTTTGGTCTTGGGAAAGCCTGCGACGGCGATGACCTTGTGCGGGCTGGTCGGCAGCACGTTGAGGCTGAGGCCGTTGGACGCGGCGAACTCCTCGGCGTCGCCTTCGACCAGCCGGATGCCGCGGGCCTTGAGCATCTGGTAGAAAGGCGCCGGCAAAAGCGGTGAATAGACGAGCGCGAGGTCGTCGGCCAGCGGGCTGATCACCGACATCAGATGCAGGCACGCCTCTTCGCCGTGCCACAACGGCAGATCAAAGCCGAAGACGGAAATGCCCAGCGGCGTCAGCAGGTTGGAAACCTGCTGAATGCCTTCCTGATTGGAGCGCACACCGCGCCCGATCGCCAGCGTGCGGGCATCCACCCACACACAATCGCCGCCTTCGACCTGCCCAGGAGCCTCGACGCGGCCGAGGATCGGAATGCCCAGTCTTTTGTAGGCTTCCTCGTGCAGCGAAGGTTCCCCGGCGCGCAACGGCTTGCCCATGGACAGGATCAGCGCGCCGCGGTCGGTCATCAGCGATGGGTCGTGGGTGAACACCGAATCCGAAAGTCCGTCGGCCCTGTCCTCGATCCATTCGATTTCGGCCCCGGAAGCCGCCACCAGATCGGCAAGGACGGCATGCTGCGAGGCAGCTTTCGCCGGGTTGAATTCCGGACCATAGTGCCAGGCAGCCCTATCGGCGTCGCGCATGGCATTGGTCGCCGACCGCATCAGCACGCGTCGCAGCGGCGCCGCCATGGACTGTGATCCGAAAGCGCTCATCGATGCCCTTTTAAGCTGAAAAAAACCGAGAAAATTTCATGAAAGGCTATTTATACACTTGCACAACAAGCCCGCAAGTGCCGTAATGAGCGGGATTGACGGGCTCGCGCTGCTGGGCCCATGCTGAAGTCAGGAGCGGGACAGTACAGCGTATGTTGATTAGCCGGATAGACGCTCCACGAACTGCGGTCGACCATACGGAGGCCACCCGTTGAGCGCGGTGGAAGCTGCCGCAGTCTCATCCGGCGAGGTGCAAAACGGCGCTGCTGAAGCCATCCATGTCGAGAACCTGCACAAGAAATTCGGCCAGCTGCATGTGCTGAAAGGCGTGTCGCTGTCGGCGCGCGACGGCGAGGTGATCGCCATCATCGGCGGTTCGGGCTCGGGCAAGTCGACGCTGCTGCGCTGCATCAACTGCCTGGAAAATCCGACCAGCGGCATCATCCGCGTCAACGGCGAGGAGATCAAGCTCCGGGCCGACAGCCATGGCCACACCGTTCCGGCCGACCGCAGGCAGATCGAGCGCATCCGTTCCAAGCTCGGCATGGTGTTCCAGAACTTCAACCTGTGGAGCCACATGACGCTGATCGAGAACGTCATCGAGGTTCCGGTGCATGTGCTTGGCGTCAAGCGCGACGTGGCGATCGCCCAGGCCGAGAAGCTGCTTGCCCGCGTCGGGCTGGCGGAGAAGCGCGACGTCTATCCGGCATTCCTGTCGGGCGGCCAGCAGCAGCGCGCAGCCATCGCCCGGGCGCTGGCGATCAATCCGCGCGTCATGCTGTTCGACGAGCCGACCTCGGCGCTCGACCCGGAATTGGTCGGCGAAGTGCTGAAAGTGATCGGCGACCTGGCGCGCGAGGGGCGCACCATGGTTCTGGTGACGCATGAGATGAAGTTTGCCCGCGAGGTCGCGACGCATGTCGTCTACCTCTACAACGGGCTGGTCGAGGAGGAAGGGCCGCCGGAGCGTCTGTTCGGCGCGCCCAGATCCGAAAGGCTCAAGCAATTCCTCCGCAATGTCGGCTAGGCCGGCATCAAGCGGAGCGAAGAAACCGGGAACAACAACAAACTGGGAGTTCTGACATGAAGACTGTTCTCAAGACATTCGCAGCCGCACTGCTCTTCGGCGTCGCCGCCATGGGCGCGGCCAAGGCCGATCCGGTCAAGATCGGCGTCGCCGCCGAACCCTATCCGCCCTTCACGTCGCCGGATGCTTCCGGCAAATGGGTTGGCTGGGAAATCGAATTCATCGATGCCGTCTGCGCGCAAGAGAAGCTCGACTGCGTGATCACACCTGTCGCCTGGGACGGCATCATTCCGGCGCTGACGACAAAGAAGATCGATCTCATCGTTTCCTCCATGTCGATCACCGACGAACGCAAGAAGACGATCGACTTCTCGGACAAGTATTACAACACGCCGACGGCGATCATCGGGCCGAAGGACCAGAAATTCGGCGCCACGCCAGACGACCTCAAGGGCAAGGTGGTCGGCGTCCAGGTGTCGACGGTGCATGCGGTCTACGCCAAGAAGCACTTCACCGGCGCGCAGGAGATCAAGGAATACCAGACCCAGGACGAAGCCAACAATGATCTCGCCGCCGGCCGTCTCGACGCGGTGCAGGCCGACTCCATCGCGCTTGGCGAATTCCTCAAGACCGACCAGGGCAAGGCCTGCTGCGACCTGAAGGGCATGGTGGCACCGGATGACGAGGTGCTGGGGCCAGGCGTCGGCGCCGGCGTGCGCAAGGAAGACACCGCGCTCAAGGAAAAGATCAACGACGGCATCAAGGCGATCCGCGCCAACGGCAAGTATGACGAGATCTCGAAGAAGTACTTCGATTTCGACATCTACGGCGGCGCCACGCAGTCGAACTGACGATATCGCACTGAGTGAGCGGCACGGCGCCAGCGCCGTGCCGCCTTTCCCAACCTTGCCACGCATGCTTGCCGCTGAACGCCTTGTCAGCGGTCGGACAGCAATACGGGGGCGAAGCTGATCGACGTCTTTCTTCCGGCTTCCGCGGCCGGCATCTTCGAACTCCTGTCGCCCGTGGCGCCCGGCTGGGGCGGCACCCTGCTCGTCGGCTTGCTGCATTCGATCGAGATAGCCGTCGGCGCCACCTGCCTTGGCCTGCTGATCGGCACCGCCGGCGCGTTCGGCAAGCTCTATGGCGGACCCGTGACACGCGACCTGCTGGCCGTCTACACGACCGTGGTGCGCGCGGTGCCGGAACTGGTTCTGATCCTGCTGCTCTATTACGCCGGCACCGACCTCATCAACCAGGTGCTGGCGGCTGTCGGATACCAGCGCGTCGACATCAGCGGGCTGGCGGCCGGCATTTTCGTGCTGGGATTCGTCCAGGGCGCCTATTCGACCGAGGTGATCCGCGGCGCCATCCTCGCCATCCCACAAGGCCAGATCGAAGCCGCCCGCGCCTTTGGCATGGCGCCGGGCCTGATGCTGAGGCGCATCACGCTGCCCGCGATGCTGCCTTTCGCCATCCCCGGCCTTGCCAATCTCTGGCTGATCGCCACCAAGGACACCGCCCTGCTCGCCGTCGTCGGCTTTTTTGAGCTCACGCTTGCGACGCGGCAGGCGGCAGGCGTCACCAAGGCCTATCTGATCTTCTACCTCGCGGCCGGCGCGCTTTACCTGGCGCTGACGCTGTTCTCCAACCTGATCATCGGTCGCGTCGAGGGATGGTCGCGGCGCGGCATGCCCTCCGTCAAGGAGGCGCGCTGATGTCGGCCGAAGCGAGCGCGATCAACATGGCCGCACGCGCCTCGCTGTGGCTCAGGCCGCACCGCATCGTGCTGATCCTGATTGCCCTGGGGCTGGTGCTCTGCGCGGCCTTCTTCATGCGCTGGGACTGGCTGCCGCAATATTGGGAAATGGGCCTGATAGGCATCTGGCGGTCGCTGTGGATCCTCGCCGTCACCTGCGCGCTGGGCTTTGCGCTCGCCGTGCCGCTCGGGCTCGCGCAAGCAGGCGGACCGTTATGGTTCGCCGTGCCGGCCAAGGTGTTCTGCACCATCATCCGGGGAACACCGCTGCTGTTGCAGCTCTGGTTGCTCTATTACGGCCTCGGTTCGCTCTTTCCGCAGTACCCGTGGATACGCGAATCGTGGCTTTGGCCGTATCTCAGGCAGGCCTGGCCATATGGCGTGGTGGCGCTGACGTTTTCCTTCGCCGGATATGAGGGCGAAGTGATGCGCGGCGCCTTTGCCGGCGTGCCGAGAGGCCAGCTCGAGGCCGCCCGCGCCTTCGGCATGAGCCGCTGGAAAATCTTCAGGCGCATCTGGCTGCCACAGGCCTTCTACCGGGCGCTGCCGACCTTGACTGGCGAAACCGTGCTGCAGTTGAAGTCGACGCCGCTGGTGGCGACGATCAGCGTCATCGATATCTTCGCCGTCTCCTCCAAGGTGCGCCAGGACACCTACCTGACTTACGAGCCTTTGCTGCTGCTGGCGCTGATCTATATGACCATCACCGGCATCCTGGTCTTCGCCTTCAGCCGGATAGAGGCTCGGATTCCGGTCAAGATCGGGTAGTGAATGGTGAAGGCAAAATGGTGAACGGTCACCAGATCGCCATGCCCCTGCCCTTCAATGATCCCTGATCTCTCGTCACCATTCACCATCGACCATTCACCAAGGCGTTCACATGCAACTCACTCTCGACCAGGCAACAGGGCTGTGCCGGATGGCGGCACTCGGCGCCGGCGCCAACGAGGAGGCCGCGCGTTCGCTCGCCGCCTCCATCATCGCCGCAGAGGCGGAAGGCCTGTCGACGGTAGGGCTGTCGCATTTCATCGACTATCTGGAAGCGCTCGAAGCCGGCCGCATCGACGGCAATGCCGATCCGGTCATCACCCGGCCGGCGCTGGCCGTCTATCTCTCCGACGCCCGCGGCGGCCTTGCCCATACCGGCTTCGACCGCACGATCGAGGACCTGGTCAAGGCGGCGAAGCTGTTCGGCGTTTCGATCTTCTCGCAAAAGAACGCCTATACATGCGGCGCGCTCGGCTATTTCACCGGACGGCTCGCCGAGCAGGGCCTGGTCTCCTTCGCGGCCACCAACGGGCCGGCGGTGCTTGCCGGCTCAGGTTCGGTCAAGCCGGTCTATTGCACCAACCCGATGTCCTTTGCAGCACCTGCCGCCGACGGGCCGCCGCTGGTCATCGACCAGTCGTCGAGCGCCACCGCCTTCGTCAACATCCGCAAGGCGGCCGAGGATGGCAAGAGAATCCCCGAAGGCTGGGCGCTGGACGCCAGCGGCAACCCGACCACCGACCCGGCGGCGGCGATGAAGGGCGCGATGCTGGCCTTCGGCGGCCAGCGCGGCGCCAACATCGCGCTTATGGTCGAGGTGCTGGCCGCAGGCATTTCCGGCGCCAACTGGTCGCTCGACGCGCCCTGGTTCACCGGCGGGCCGGACAGCCCCGGCACCGGCCTCTTCGTTCTCGCCATCGAACCCAAGCTGCTCGATCCGGACTTCGAGCAGCGCATGAAGGAGCAGCTCGACCGGCTGCGGCGGCGCTACGGCGTGCATGTTCCCGGCCGGTCCCGCGCCGAGGCCGCGGAGAAAGCGAAAGCGCGCGGCATCACCACATCCAAGACGGTGGTGCAGCGCATTTCGGAATTCGCCGAGCGCTATTCGGCCTGAATTCCCGGGATTGAACCTTTTGCCACCCTGCAACGACCCATCCGCGGTACCCCACGCCGTGAGCCGCCTGGTTGGCTTCGTCCGGCTCGCGGTTGGCGGCGCCGCGCCGGGCGTTCAGGGCCGGGGCGGGCGTGCTTGCTTCACGCCACCTTGACACCGTCTCAGGTCAGGCGGCCTCGTTTGCCCCTGTTTCGGCGTGGACACTGCCTGGAAAACCCCGCTTCGGCGGGGTTTTCTGCCTTCGCCAAACGCGGCTGGAGCCGCATTCCGAGCAAGTTCAAAAACAAGGCGGCGGCGACCTCCGGTCGCTCTTTGCCTTTGGCGAGAAACGGATTAAGAAACGGCCTCAGCCAAGCATTTACGCGCGCGGAGCCAGTCATGACCGAAATCCTGCAGACCCCCAAGCTCGTCGTCGTCTTCGGCGGCTCGGGCTTCGTCGGTCGCCATGTGGTGCGGGCGCTGGCCAAGCGCGGCTACCGCATCCGGGTCGCCTGCCGGCGGCCCGACCTCGCCGGCCACGTGCAGCCGCTCGGCAATGTCGGCCAGATCCAGCCGGTGCAGGCCAATGTGCGCGTGCGCTGGTCGGTCGACCGCGCCGTGCAGGGCGCCGACCATGTCGTCAACCTCGTCGCCATTTTGCATGAGGCGGGGCGCCAGAAATTCGGGGCGGTGCATGACTTCGGCGCGCGCGCCGTCGCCGAAGCCGCACGCTCGGTCGGCGCCGGCCTAACCCACATCTCGGCGCTCGGCGCCGACCTGAATTCGCGATCCGAATACGCCCGCACCAAGGCGCTTGGCGAAAAGGCCGTGTTCGACACGATCGGCGACGCCGTCATCTTCCGGCCATCGATCAATTTCGGGCCGGAGGATGCCTTCTTCAACCGCTTCGCCAGCATGGCGCGCTACTCGCCGGCGCTGCCGCTGATCGGCGGCGGCCAGAACAAGCTGCAACCGGTCTATGTCGGGGACGTCGCCGAAGCGGTGGCGCGCTCGGTCGACGGCACGATCGAGCGCGGCCAGGTCTATGAGCTTGGCGGCCCGCAGGTGCTGACCTTCAAGCAATGCATGGAAGAGTTGCTCGCGGTCATCGAGCGCCGTCGCCTGCTGGTGCCGGTGCCGTTCTGGATGGCGAACATGCAGGCGTCGATCCTTCAGCTGCTGCCCAATCCGCTGCTGACCAAGGACCAGGTGCTGCAGCTGCGCGAGCACAATATCGTTTCGGACGAAGCCGCCAAGGCTGCCAGGACGCTTGCCGGCCTCGGCATCCAACCGCAGGCGATCGCCACGATCCTGCCGAGCTATCTGTGGCGCTTCCGCGCCGCCGGACAGTTCCAGCAGCGCCGGCCGATCGCCGACCGATAAGGCAATTCCAGGAAAAAGATGCGCTGCGCTTAGGCTCGGCGGCTTCGCCGTAGCCTTACGTTCGGAAGTTGCGCAATTCCGGCAGCCCCTCTCAAGCCCGACGGGAGACTTGCATCGGCAGGCCGCCCTGCGGCTGCGTGGTCAGCTTCTGCACCGGCCATGGCCGCGTCTCGGGCGTGGCGTCGAAGCGGAAGCGCGACAACAGGATCGCCAGGGCGATGATCGCCTCCTGCATGGCGAAGCTGGCGCCGATGCAGACACGCGGCCCGGCGCCGAACGGCAGGTACTGGAAACGATCGATCCTGTCGCGGTTCTCCGGATGGAAGCGCTCCGGCATGAAGGCGTCCGGCCGGTCCCACAGCTTGCGGTGGCGATGGACGACCCAGGGCATCACCAGCACGGCGGCGTATTTCGGGATGTAGAGGCCGTTCCAGGTTTCCGGCTCGATCGGCTCGCGGTTGATCGAGGGCGCCGGCGGATAAAGCCTCAGGGCCTCCTCGAAAGCGGCGCGGGTGAACGGCATGGCATCCAGCCACTTGGTCGGATCGGGCTCGCGCGCCAGCACTGCGTCGATCTCCTGCTCGACCCTGTCGCGCTCCCAGGGCGCCTCGGCGAGACAATAGATCGTCCAGCCCAGCGCCCGCGCCGTCGTCTCGTGGCCGGCGCCGATGAAGGTGATGATGTTGTCCTCGACTTCGGCGCGCGTCAGCCCGTCCGGCCCCTCGGCCTTGAGCAGAAGCGTGAGAAAGTCCTCCGGTACGCCATCGGGATCGCGCTTCAGCCGCTCCTCGCGCATCTTCACCGTCCCGGCGACGATGTTGCGGAAATAGGCCATGGTCTTGCGGCCGCGGATGCGGGTCAAACGCGGCAGCCATTCCGGGGCCCGCAAGAGATCAAGCGGATCGACCCGGCCCATGGTCTCGAACAGGCGGTCGATCTCCTTGGCGAAACTTCCCGGCTCGCCGGCGATCTCGCCGGAAAACAGCGTCTCGGCGAGGATATCAAAGGTGAGCAGCGTCATGTCGTGGGCGACATCGGTCATGCCGCCGGCCTCGTAGCGGGTGACGAATTCCAGCGTGCGCTTCAGCATCGGCGGGGCGAAGCCGAAGATGTGGCGTGGCGTGAACACCGGCGCCATCGCCTTGCGCGAGCGCTTCCACACTTCGCCCTCGGCGGTGAGCAGACCGTCGCGCAGGATCGGACGCAGGATCAACTGGCGTACCGTCGCCATCTTGTAGTTCCTGGCGTTGTCGATCAGCACGTGGCGGATGAGGCCCGGATCGTTGGCGATGACCAGCGGCCCGCCGATGCCCGTAACCGAAATCCACGGCTCGTTATAGGTATGCTCGCCCCACAGTTCGAGCGGGTTGCGGTAGACGATGCGCATCATCTCCAGCGTCGACGGCGGCTGGGTGCGCGGCTTCGGCGCCGGCGGCACGAAGGGGGCGGGCTTGGTGTCCATGAAGCATGCTCCGCTGACAGCGCCCAATGTAGTGCCCGGCAAAGCCGGCGTCCATGTGACCGACCGCGAGCGCCGCCGCCTCGCCGGAATGTGACCGGGGCCGGCAAATGCCGGCTTGTTGCCGGAGGCAGCTTACTTTAGTCACCAACGGATACTGTCAAGCAAGGAGCCGCACGTGAAGCATCGTCTGGACATCATCATCGGCAGCACGCGGCCGGGACGCGCCGGCCCGATCTTCGGCGGATGGCTCGAGGGCTTCGCGCGCGAGCACGGCAAGTTCGAGCCGGTGCTGACCGACATCGCCGCGTTCGGGCTGCCGATGCTCGACGAGCCGCATCATCCGCGCCTGCGCAAATACCAGAACGACCACACCAAGGCGTGGTCGAAGGCAATCGACGCCGCCGACGCCTTCGTGTTCGTCGCGCCCGAATACAATTACTTCGTGGCGCCGGCGATCGTGAACGCCATCGACTACCTGCTCCATGAATGGCGCTACAAGCCAGCGGCGATCTTCAGCTATGGCGGCGTGTCCGGCGGCCTGCGCGCGGCGCAGGCCTTGAAGCCACTGCTCACCTCCGTCGGCGTCATGCCGATCCCGGAAGGCGTGGCGCTGCCCGCCTATGCGACGCTGCTCGACCAGGACCGCGCATACCATCCCAGCGAGCAGGTGCTGGGCGGTGCAAGGACGATGCTCGACGAATTGTTCCGCTGGAGCGGAGCGCTGAAGACGCTGCGCGCCGGCCTTGCCTCCGAATAGGCCCGACATTGTCGTGTGAAGGCAGTTGCGAAGCCGCACGTCGGCGCGGCTTCCGCGGTCGGACGGGCCCGGGCGTCCCCATGCATGCGCCCAGCAATCTCGTGCTGGCGCGCAACGGCCGCTCCGCGAGCCGGCAAAATGCCCGCAAACCTTGGAAAAGCAACCATTTGCGCCTATATCTAGGACATCAAAACGGCGCGATTCGGGGCCATTTTTCCGCGTCGGATCAGCGACATCAATCAGACAGGTTTTCATGAGCGACCAGACCGAGAGCGCCATTGGCGCGGAAGCCGAGTACGGCGCCGATTCCATCAAGGTTTTGAAGGGGTTGGATGCCGTACGCAAGCGGCCGGGCATGTATATCGGCGACACCGATGACGGCTCGGGCCTGCATCACATGGTCTATGAGGTGGTGGACAATGCCATCGACGAGGCGTTGGCCGGCCACGCCGACCTCGTTTCGGTGACGCTCAATCCCGACGGTTCGGTGACCGTCATCGACAATGGCCGCGGCATTCCGACCGATATCCACCCCTCAGAGGGCGTGTCGGCGGCGGAAGTGATCATGACGCAGTTGCATGCCGGCGGTAAATTCGACCAGAACTCCTACAAGGTTTCAGGCGGCCTGCACGGCGTCGGCGTCTCGGTCGTCAACGCGCTTTCCGCCTGGCTGAAACTCAAGATCCGCCGCAACGGCGAAATCTTCGAGATGAGCTTCACGCATGGCAATGCGGATGCGCCGTTGAAGGTGACCGGCAGCTACGTGCAGGACAAGCAGCCAGGCACTTACGAAGGCCGCAGCGGCAGCGAGATCACCTTCTTCCCGTCGGCCGAGACCTTCACCATGGTCGAATTCGATTACAACACGCTGGAGCACCGGTTGCGCGAGCTCGCCTTCCTCAATTCCGGCGTGCGCATCGTGCTGACCGACGCCCGCCACGCCGACCTGGTGCGCCACGAACTGCACTATGACGGCGGTCTCGAGGAGTTCGTCAAATATCTCGACCGGGTGAAGAAACCGCTGATCGAGACGCCGATCGCCATCCGCGCCGAGCGCGACGGCATCACCGTCGAGGTCGCAATGTGGTGGAACGACAGCTACCACGAGAATGTGCTGGCCTTCACCAACAACATCCCGCAGCGCGACGGCGGCACGCATCTGGCCGGTTTTCGCGCGGCGCTGACCAGGCAGGTCACCGGCTACGGCGAATCTTCCGGCCAAACCAAGAAGGAGAAGGTATCGCTCACCGGCGACGACTGCCGCGAAGGCCTGACCGCAGTTCTCTCGGTCAAGGTGCCGGATCCGAAATTCTCCTCGCAGACCAAGGACAAGCTGGTCTCCTCCGAGGTTCGTCCGGTGGTGGAAAGCCTGGTCAACGAGGCGCTGGGCACCTGGCTGGAAGAACACCCGAGCGAAGGCAGGGTGGTGGTCGAGAAGGTGATCCAGGCGGCCGCCGCGCGCGAGGCCGCGCGCAAGGCGCGCGACATCACCCGCAAGAGCTCGCTCGGCGTCACCTCGCTGCCCGGCAAGCTGGCGGACTGCCAGGAACGTGACCCGGCGAAATCGGAAATCTTCATCGTCGAGGGTGACTCCGCTGGTGGCTCGGCCAAGGGCGGCCGCTCGCGCCAGAACCAGGCGATCCTGCCGCTGCGCGGCAAGATCCTCAATGTCGAGCGGGCGCGCTTCGACCGCATGCTCTCCTCCGACATGATCGGCACGCTGATCACCGCGCTCGGCACCTCGATCGGCAAGGACGAGTTCAACGCCGACAAGCTGCGCTACCACAAGATCATCCTGATGACGGACGCCGACGTCGACGGCGCCCACATCCGCACGCTGCTGCTCACCTTCTTCTTCCGGCAGATGCCGGAGCTGATCGAGCGCGGCCATCTCTACATCGCCCAGCCGCCGCTTTACAAAGTGACGCGGGGCAAGAGCTCGCAATATCTCAAGGACGAAAGCGCCTATGAGGAATACCTGATCGAGTCCGGGCTTGACGAAGCCTCGCTGGTGCTGGCCTCCGGCGAGGTCCGCACCGGGCAGGACCTGCGCAGCTCCGTCGACGATGCGCTGGCGGTGCGCCAGCTGATCAACGGGCTGCACACGCGCTACAACCGCAGCGTCGTCGAGCAGGCGGCGATCGCCGGCGCGCTCAATCCCGACGTGCTTGCCGATCTCGGCCGCGCCAACGCGATGGCCGAGCGCGTCGCCGGGCGGCTCGACATGATCGCCGAGGAGACCGAACGCGGCTGGACCGGCCGGCTGTCGACCTCCAATGACGGCTCGGGCGGCTATGTCTTCGAGCGCACCGTGCGCGGCGTGAAGGATGTGGTGCAGCTCGATGCCGGGCTGATCAATTCGGCCGACGCGCGCCAGCTCGACCGCTACGCTTCGCGCCTGGCGGAAATCTATGGCGAGCAGCCGAGCCTGCGCCGCAAAGAGACCTCGGAACTGCTTTCGGGGCCGTTGGCGCTGCTCAACGCGGTGTTCGCTTCCGGCCGCAAGGGCCTCACCATGCAGCGCTACAAGGGCCTTGGCGAGATGAATGCCGAGCAGCTCTGGGAGACCACGCTCGATCCGAACGTGCGCTCGCTGCTGCAGGTCAAGGTCAATGACGCGACCGACGCCGACTCGCTGTTCTCGCGGCTGATGGGCGACGAAGTGGAGCCGCGGCGCGAGTTCATCCAGGACAATGCGCTTTCGGTGGCCAATCTGGATATTTGAGCGGACGACCAGGCGTTCGAACCGAAGCCCGTCGGCGCCTGCGCCAAGCCAACCGAAGCCCCGGACGGCAGCTCGGCCCTGAGCGCCTCGTGACGAAACGGATTCAGGCAACGTACTTTAGGTTTTATGCATGTCGCTCTCCTAAAACCGCTGCGCACTTTGGACGACATGCGGCGGGGTGAAGATTGCCGCTTGACCTAGAGCTGCTCCAGCTTGGTAGCCTAACGAAAAATCGGCAGGCTATGGGCGACACATGCGTATATCGGAGACGGCATCCGCAAGCGGGCTGAGTATCGACACCATCCGCTACTATGAGAAATTGCATTTGCTTCCGAAGATCGCGCGAGGCCGTGATGGAAGGCGTGACTTCTCGGCGGAGAATGTCGAATGGCTCATCCTGCTTTCGTCATTGCGCGAGACGGGTATGCCCATGGAGCGGATGCGGTACTTTGCGCAACTCTATCAGAGGGGCAACGAAACCCTGTCCGAACGGAAAGCGGTTCTTGTTGACCATGCAGTGCATCTGGATATGCGGCGTGCGGCCTTGGATCGCTGCTCCGAACTGCTTGCCTACAAGCTCAAACGGTATGACGAGATGACAGAGGACCTGTCATGAGAATTGTCGTCGTCGGCGCCGAGGGCGATATTGGAAAGGCTGTCTGCAGCGAATTGGGTTTCCGCCATGAGATCATCAAGGCTGGACGGTCCAGCGGCGACATTCAGGTCGACATAGCCAACCGCGCATCGGTCGACGCCATGTACGCCAGATGCGCCAAGGTGGACGCCGTCATATCGACCGCGGGCAATGTCCATTTCGGATCACTTGGCGAATACACCGAAGAGACATTCATGCTGGGCCTGCGCCACAAGGTCATGGGGCAGGTCAATTTGGTGCTGGCAGGGTTAGCGGTTGTCAGTGACGGTGGCTCGTTCACGCTAACAAGCGGCGTGCTCGACCGCGACCCTATTCGCATGGGAACGGGGGCGGCAACCGCGAACGGCGCGCTCCGAGGCTTTGTTCTCGGCGCGGCGATCGAGATGCCACGTGGTCTTCGCATCAATGCCGTGAGCCCCGGACTTCTGGACGTGTCCGTACCGAGATATGGCGAGTGGTTCCCCGGTCATGAGCCCGTTTCGTCGAAACGGGTGGGGCTTGCCTATGCCAAGAGTGTGGAAGGAGCCATTACCGGCAAGGTGATCATCGTCGAGTAGATCGCAAAAACTCCCAATCAGCTTTACGACGAAATTCTATCCGATCGCAAAATGGGCATTCCACCGACACTCGATTGAGCAGAGGCTGGGGCGCACGCCCGGAGTTCGACAAGTCGATCGGGATCAGTGGTCCATTGCCTTGACGATTTCCTCGGTCATCTTCTTGGCGTCGCCGAGCAGCATCATGGTGCCGTCCTTGTAGAACAGCGTGTTGTCGATGCCGGCATAGCCGGAGCCGAGCGAGCGCTTGACGAACAGGCAGGTGCGGGCCTTGTCGACGTCGAGGATCGGCATGCCGTAGATCGGCGAGGACTTGTCGTCGCGCGCGGACGGGTTGGTGACGTCGTTGGCGCCGATGACATAAGCGACGTCGGCCTGCGCGAATTCCGAGTTGATGTCCTCCAGCTCGAACACCTCGTCATAGGGCACGTTGGCTTCGGCCAAGAGCACGTTCATGTGGCCGGGCATGCGGCCTGCGACCGGGTGGATGGCATATTTCACCTCGACGCCGTTGGCCTTGAGCTTGTCGGCCATTTCGCGCAGCGCGTGCTGGGCCTGCGCGACCGCCATGCCGTAGCCCGGCACGATGATGACCTTCTGCGCGTTCATCATCAGGTAGGCGGCGTCGTCGGCCGAGCCCTGCTTGACGGTGCGCTCGATGCCGTCGTCGGCCTTGGCGGCCGTCTCGCCGCCGAAGCCGCCGAGGATGACCGAGATGAAGGAGCGGTTCATGCCCTTGCACATGATGTAGGACAGGATCGCGCCCGAGGAGCCGACCAGCGCGCCGGTGATGATCAGCGCCAGATTGCCGAGCGTGAACCCGAGCGCGGCCGCTGCCCAGCCGGAATAGGAATTCAGCATCGACACCACGACCGGCATATCGGCGCCGCCGATCGGGATGATCAAGAGCACACCGAGCACCAGCGAGGCGGCCACGATCAGCCAGAAGACGAGCTTCGATTCGGTGGTGACGAGCAGCACGATCAGCACCACCAACGCGATGCCGAGCGCAATGTTGATCAGGTGGCGACCGCCGATCATGATCGGCTTGCCGGACATGCGGCCGTCGAGCTTGAGGAAGGCAATGACCGAGCCGGTGAAGGTGATGGCGCCGATGGCGACGCCAAGGCTCATCTCGATCAGCGCCTGGGCATGGATGTCGCCTGCCGTGCCGATGCCAAAACTTTCCGGCGCGTAGATGGCGGCGGCTGCCACCATGACGGCGGCGAAGCCGACGAGCGAGTGGAAGGCGGCGACAAGCTGCGGCATCGAGGTCATGGCGATGCGGCGCGCGGTGACGGCGCCGACACCGCCGCCAATGGCGAGGCCGAGCACGATCAGGCCGTAGCGGCCCGACGACGGGACAGACGGGATCGCCAAGGCCAGCGTGGTGGCGATGGCGATGGCCATGCCGATCATGCCATACATATTGCCCCGCCGGCTGGTGGTCGGGTGCGACAGGCCGCGCAGCGCCAGGATGAACAGGATGCCGGAAACCAAATAGAGGAAGGAAGCGAAGTTGGCGTTCACGTCACTTTTCCTTCTTCTTGTACATGGCCAGCATGCGCTGGGTGACGAGGAAGCCGCCGAAGATGTTGACGGAAACCAGCATCAGCGCGACGAAGCCGAAGCCGGCGGCGACACCGGAAGCCGAAATGCCGACGGCAAGCAGCGCGCCGACGACGATGACCGAGGAGATGGCGTTGGTGACGGCCATCAGCGGCGTGTGCAACGCCGGCGTCACCGACCAGACGACATAATAGCCGACGAAGATCGCCAGGATGAAGATGGCGAAACGGAAGACGAAGGGATCGATGGCGCCGCCCGACAGCGCGTGCGCGGCGTTGCCTGCGGCCTCGGCGCCGGCTGGCGCGTTGGCCAGATCCTGCACCGCAAGGCGAACGGCGGCCGTCGCCTGATCGAGCTGGTCGAGGGCTTTCTGCAGCTGTTCCATCACGCGGTCCCTTTCGACTTGGACGAAGGCGACTTGGCTGCGGCAGGTTTTTTCGCCGTTGTCTTTTTCGCAGCAGGTTTGGCTGAGGCGCCGGCGACCAAGATCGTAGCCGGGATCGCAGCCGGCTCGGTGCGCGGCTCTTGCGCCGCCTTGGCAAAGTTCGGATGCACCACACGGCCAGCGTCAGTCAGCATCGTCGCCTTGACCAATTCGTCGTCGCGCTTGACGGCAAGCTGTTTCGTCCCCTTGTCGACCATCGTCTCCAAGAAGGCGTAAAGGTTCTTGGCGTAAAGCAGCGAGGCCGAGGCCGCGACGCGTCCCGGCACATTGAGATGGCCGACGATCTTGACGCCGTTTTCGGTCGTCACGACCTTGCCGGGAACGGCGCCCTCGACATTGCCGCCGCGTTCGACCGCGAGGTCGACGATCACCGAACCCGACTTCATCGACGCGACCATGCCAGCCGAGACCAGCTTCGGCGCGGGGCGACCGGGGATCAGCGCCGTAGTGATGACGATATCCTGCTTGGCGATGTGCTCGGCGGTGAGCGCCGCCTGCTTGGCCTGGTAATCCTTCGACATTTCCTTGGCGTAGCCGCCGGCCGTCTCGGCCGCCTTGAACTCCTCGTCCTCGACCGCCAGGAACTTGGCGCCGAGCGACTGCACCTGCTCCTTCACCGCCGGGCGCACGTCGGTGGCGGTGACAATGGCGCCGAGGCGGCGCGCGGTGGCGATGGCCTGCAGGCCGGCGACGCCGACCCCCATGACGAAGGTCTTGGCCGCAGGCACGGTGCCCGCCGCCGTCATCATCATCGGCAGCGCGCGATCATATTCGGCGGCAGCTTCGATCACCGCCTGATAGCCGGCGAGATTGGCCTGCGAGGACAGCACGTCCATCGACTGGGCGCGGGTGATGCGCGGCATGAATTCCATGGAGAAAGCGGTGATGCCGGCCTCGGCCATGGCGGCCACCGCGGCATCGTTGCCGTAGGGATCCATGATGGCGATGACGGCCGCGCCCGACTTGTAGCCCTTCAGCTCCGCATCGGTCGGCCGGCGCACCTTCAGCACGACATCGGCCTTCCTGGCGTCGCCCGCCGTTCCGATCGTGCCGCCGGCCGTGGCAAAATCCTGGTCGGGGATGCGCGAGTCGAGACCGGCACCCTTTTCGACGATCACGTCAAAGCCGAGACCCGCCAGACGTTTGACCGTCTCTGGCGAGGCCGCGACGCGCGGCTCGTTCGAGTCAACCTCACGAGGGATGAACACTATTTGTCCCACCGGACGATCCTTTCGGCTGGAACCTTGATTACGCAAGGCGTCGGCCGGGACGTCCGGCGACGTCGAGGGCAATGGGCTTGGGAAGTCTACCGCAGAATGAGAGTGCCGATGGCCGCGACCAGGATGAACACGATGAGGCCCGAAAAGAAGCCGCCGACGAAGAAGCCGAAGGCCATTGCGATAAGGATGGCGGCACAGACCAGCGAGCCATATTTGGCCAGGCTGAGGAAGCCCTTATAGGTGCGATCGTGCTCGGCATAGTCCATCTGCGCGCCAAGCTCGACAGGACCGGTCGGCGAGTGATCAGCCATTAAGAGTTCCCCTTCGAAAATGCCTCTGAGGCACATAGCGAAAAGCCGGACCAAGAGCAATGGCGCGATTGCCGCACGGTCAGCGACAACAGCCTCAAATGAAAGTTGAAATCGAGTGAAGCCTAAATCGGCGCGGGATTTCAGCTGGCGAGATGGGGGAAAAGGCCGAGCACGCCGACGATGATCAGGTAAAGCGCGACGATGTAGTTGAGGAGCCGCGGCATCACCAGGATCAGCACGCCGGCGATCAGCGCGATCAGCGGCGTCAATGCTAGCGAATGGATGGTCATGTGTGGATCCTTTCCTATGACAGGCGCGATCGCCTGTCAGACTGGGCTGCGGACCGGATAACGGCGCAGCCGGCGAAAGGTTCATGGCCCGCGTTTCAGGCAGCGGTGCGATAGTATTTGGCCGTCGGCACAATCGAGAGAGGCGTCAGCCGGTTGATGGCCGGATTGCCGAACATCAGCCGCTGTTCCATCGGTGTCGACTTGAAAAACGGCAGCCGTTCGAGCGTCAAGCGCATGTTTTCGCCGGCAGGAATTTCGAACAGGGCGATCGGGGCAAGAACGCCCGGAAATTGCTTGGCCTCGCTCCTCTGCACGGCATGGAAGAAACGCGCGTAGAAGGCGGAATGCTCGAGCTTGACCGGCGTGAGCACCGAGTCCTGGCCAAAGTAACAAGAGGCGACCATGGCGATCCTGAGTGTCAGGAAAGGCAGCACTCCGGGTGCCGGCGCGCTGTCGGGATCAGTTGCGAAGCGGGTTCCGTCGATGAAGGTTTCCCCGCGGGCGAGCCGCGGAAGCAATACTTCCGGATAGGCGTCGATCGAAGGCGAGTATGGCTGCTCGCTGGAAATATAGTGAAAGCGCAATGTGGAGACCAATTCACCGTAGCAATAGACGCCGAACCGGTAGGAATTGGGCAGATTGTCCCAGCGATCCTCGAACATCCCGCTGGCGATCGGGCCGCACATGCCGGATTTGACGTAGGATTGATAGCGGAGCCGGTAGATCGCTTCCAGGTCCTCGCCCCCGGTAATGAGGCGATATTCGACGTGCTCCAAGAGCTGCATCATCGTTCGATTGAGCAGCGAGTCGCTTTTAGCGCTGGCGCGAGCCGACGCCCCCTTGTTCGCAGCATCCATTATTTGCAGTCCTCGAATTCCGCCTGCGAATAAGGCTATTCGAGTTGAAATGAGACACAAGCTGAAAATTCGATATCGCTGATTTACCGCTTGTTAACGTTAATGACCGCGCTCCCTTCGCCGATCTTGCACGAGAGAAAAGCAAATCTCCACGCGGGCGGGCAGCTGACCCAGTCCATCGGCTACCAATAAGATCATTTCGAATCCACAGCTGGCCAGAGCCGGTGCGGAGCGGATTATACGGCGCTGCGGCAGTCATCGTTTCATGAAAACTCATGACCGCGCTGGCTTTATAAATACCGCTTCGAGCAGGAGGCATCTTTACACTTGGCCTAGCGCCGCTCCTTGCTTCGACGTCGCTCCGGCCGGAAACGCATTGCGCGCTTTTGGCGGAATTGCCTTCAGCCGGCTGTCCGTTTGGCGGCGATATGCAGGTCCGCGGCAAACGGCCAGGTTACGCTCGACATCGTCTCGATGCCCGAAGCGCTGAGCGCGGCGCCAAAGAGAAAGCCTTGCACGAAGTCCGGCTTGACCGAATGGACCAGCGTCTTCAGTTGCTCGAAGGTCTCAACCCCTTCGATGGTGACCGAAAGGCCCAATGTCCGGGACAGGCCGACGATGCCCTTCAGAAGGTCGAGTGACTGCCGGTTCTGGTTTAGATCGACCAGGAAGGAGCGGTCGATCTTGATCTTGTCGAGCGGCAGCTTGTGGAGATAGCTCAGGCTGGAGTAGCCGGTCCCGAAGTCGTCAAGCGCAATGCGCACGCCAAGCGCCTTCAATTCCTCGATCGATTCGCGCGTCAGCGACTTGTCGTCGAGCAACGCGGTCTCAGTGACTTCGATTTCGAGCCGGTGCGCGGCCAGATGCGACCTGGCCAAGGCATCCCTGACCTTCTGGACGATGTCGCGATTGCGGAAATCCTTGGCCGAGAGGTTGACCGACACGCTGGTCTGGGCCGGCCATTTGGCGCATTCGGCGCACGCGGCCTCCAAGACGAAGGTGCTGATGTCGGAAACGATGCCCATCTCCTCGGCCAGGGGAATGAAGACACTGGGCGAGACCGGGCCGAGATCGGGATGATCCCAGCGGCAAAGCGCCTCGCAACTAGCGATGCGCATGGTGTCGATGGCCACGATCGGCTGATAGACGACGCGCAATTCCCTGGCCTGCACGGCATTGCGCAGATCGGCCTTCATCAGCTGGCGATTGCGGAAGGCGGCATCCATGGCCGCCTCGAACAGCCGCCAGCTGTTCTTGCCGAGCTCCTTGGCCTTGTAGAGGGCAAGGTCCGCCTTGACGATCATGGCGTCCGCGTCGGTGTCCCTGACCTTGGACAGCACGGCGCCGCCGCTGGTCTGGATGCGCAGCCCGTGGCCGGCGACGTCGACCTCGCCTTGTAGGTCCGCGAATATCTGGTCGAGCAGGGTGCTGAGATGGCTCTCGTCCTCGACACGGTCGAAGAAGATCATGAACTCGTCGCCGCCGAAGCGGCTGACGGTGATGCCCGGTCCGGCGATCGCCGCGAGACGCTCGGCCACGGCATAGATCAGCCCGTCGCCGACCGGATGGCCGAGCGTGTCGTTGACGCTCTTGAAGTCGTCGAGATCGAGCACCGCCAGGCCGCAGAGCCGGTCCTGGTCGCCGGAGGCCATGGCCTCGCCAACCAGTTCATGGAAATAGGCGCGGTTCGGCAGGCCGGTCAAATTGTCGTAGCGCGCCATGAAGCGGATCTTCTCCTCCGCCTCGACGCGGGCCGTCACGTCCTCGAAGGTGATGACGCCCAGTTCCTGACTGCCTTCGCGGGCGGAGAATTCATAGTGCTGGCCGTTGGCGAGGGAAACCAGAACCTTGCGGTCGCGGCCTTCGCGCAGCGCGCGCGTCAGCTGCGCTTCGATGTAGCGGCAGTCTTTCGGCGCCAGCATGCCGCCGGCAACGCCGCGCATCAAAAGACCATGGATCGAGCGTCCAAGCAAAGCGTCGCCCGATGTCAGCGACATCAGACGGGCAGCTTCGGCATTGGCCACCGCGACGCGCCCGTCGGGACCCAGCATGACCAGGCCGTGCGACATGGTGTTGAGCGCCCGGTCGAACCGGCGCGTCAGGTTTCTGGCCTGCTTGTGGCCGATGACGGCGGAGAACAGCACGTTGCGGACATGGTCGGCGCTGTTGATGGTGATGAATGTCAGCGGGATGATCATCAGGCCGAGCAGGACCGAGGGGAAATCCATGCGCAGCAGCAGCCCGAGTGCCGCCGGACCGATGAAGGTGACGGAGAAAATCCGCACCATCTGCGGCGAGCCGTAGTTGCGGCCAACGACCGTGACCAATGTCGCAATCGTCAGCGAGGTCGCGGCCAGCTCGGCGAAGGGATCGGGATAAACATAGATCGATATGAAGCACAGCGAGCCGAGCCCGAGGCCCTGCAAGCTGCCTTTAAGGATATAGTTGCGCTCCCACTGCCGGGCTTCCTCGACATCGGCTATGGTGCCACCCGCCTTCAGGAAGCTTCGTATGCCGAAGTAACGGAAAAGGCTGATGGAGAGCAGAACGAAGGAAAAGCCCAGAAAAAGCGGATTGTGCGTCCGCCAATAGATCATGAAACCGAGGATCCAGTAGCAAACGCCACCGATCACCAGCATGTGGGCGTTGTCGAACAACGACCGCACAAACTGGATGTAAACATCCGCCGGGATGTTCTCGGTCTTTGTCCTGCCCATGCCGTTGGCCCAACACTGCGCCTTGTCATGCCACACCCGCCTTAAGAAAGGCTTAGAACGGCGCTCGACCCCGGTTGCAGAGGGTCGAGACACGCGGGACAGACAGGAAATTCAAGGATTTGGCGCACCGTCGACGCGATGCGCGATCACTCCGCCGCCCGGAGGGTCGGCTCCGAAGCGGCCTGGGCCAAACGACCGATCAAGCGCGAGCGCTCGCCCGCCGCCTTCTCGGCGCTGGCCTTCCGGACATGGCCGTAGCCGCGGATGAGCGCCGGCACCGAGGCCAGGGCCGCCGCGGCTTCGACCTTGCCCGGCGCCAGCGCGCCGGCGATAAGGTCAAGATCGGCCTCGTACTCTCTCAGCAGCTGCCGCTCCATGCGCCGCTCGACCGTGTAGCCGAAGACGTCAAACGCCGTTCCGCGCAGGCCCTTCATCGCCGCCAGCAGCCGAAAGCCCTTCATCATCCACGGGCCGAAGCTCGATTTCCGGGGCTTGCCGTCATTGCCGCGCCGGCCGAGGATCGGCGGCGCGAGGTGGAATTCAAGCTTTTCGTAGCTCTGAAACTGCTTGGCGAGATCGGCGGCGAAGGTGCCGTCGGTGTAGAGCCGTGCCACCTCATATTCATCCTTGATCGCCATCAACTTGAAGAGGTTCCTGGCGGCAGCCTCGGTCACCGTGGTCGAGCCGGGGATCGCCTTGGCTTCGGCGGCACGCAACGTCGCCACACGGTCGGCATAGCGGCTGGCGTAGGCGGCGTTCTGGTAGGCAGTGAGGAAAGCGACGCGGCGGGCGATGACATCATCCAGCGTCTCGGCCGACCTGGATGCCGGCTTGCCGGCTTGGCCGACCAGACCGCGCACGAAATCGGGCTGATGCGCGGCGCGGCGGCCCCAACGGAATGCCGCGATATTCATCGCCACCGCTTCGCCGTTCAATTCTATCGCCTTTTCAACGGCTTCGGCCGAAAGCGGCAGGCCGCCATGCTGGAAGGCGAAGCCGAGCATGAACATGTTTGCGCCGAGCGAATTGCCGAACAAGGCGGTTGCCGTGCGGGTGGCGTCGAAGAAATGGGCCTTGTCGTCGCCGGCAGCCGCCCGGATCGCCTTCTTCAGCCGCTCGACCGGCAGCGAGAAATCGGCGGAACGGGTGAATTCGCCAGGCATGATCTCGGCGGTGTTGGCGAGGAAGATCGTGTGGCCCTCGCGCACCGCGCCCAGCACCTTCTTGGCGCCGGAGACGACGAGGTCGCAGCCGAGCACCAGGTCGGCCTTACCGGCCGAAACGCGAATGGCGTGGATGTCCTCGGGCGTCGGGGCAATCCGGACATGGGTGAAGACCGAGCCGCCCTTCTGGGCAAGGCCGGCCATGTCGATCATGCCGCAACCCTTGCCTTCCAGGTGCGCGGCCATGCCGAGCACCGCGCCGACGGTGACGACGCCGGTGCCGCCGACGCCGTCGATGATCGCCGCCCAGCCCTGGCCGCCCATGCGAAATTCAGCCGGCGCGGGCACACCGTCCAGGGGATCGGCCTTGCCCGCAATGCCTTCGGCCTTCCTGATCTTGCCGCCATGCACGGTGACGAAGGACGGGCAGAAACCGTTGAGGCAGGAGAAATCCTTGTTGCAGCTCGACTGGTCGATCCGGCGCTTGCGGCCGAATTCGGTCTCGACCGGCTGGATCGAGACGCAGTTCGACTGCACGCCGCAATCGCCGCAGCCTTCGCAGACCAGCTCGTTGATGAAGACGCGCTTGTCGGGGTCGGGGAAGGTCCCGCGCTTGCGGCGCCGGCGTTTCTCGGCGGCGCAGGTCTGGTCGTAGATGAGGACCGAAACGCCCTTCACCTCGCGCAATTCGCGCTGGACCAGGTCGAGATCGTCGCGGTGATGGATTGTTGTCCCCGCCGGAAAATCGGCCTTGCCGGCATATTTGTCCGGCTCGTCGGTGACGACCGCGATCCGCTCGACGCCCTCGGCACGCACCTGCCTGGCGATCATGTCGACGCTCAGGCCGCCTTCATGCGGCTGACCGCCGGTCATCGCCACCGCGTCGTTATAGAGGATCTTGTAGGTGATGTTGGCGCCGCTCGAGAGCGCGAAGCGGATCGCCAGCACGCCGGAATGGTTGTAGGTGCCGTCGCCAAGATTCTGGAAGATATGGTCGCGCTTGGAAAACGGGGCCTGGCCGACCCATTGCGCGCCCTCGCCGCCCATCGCGGTAAAACCGACCGTGTTCCTATCCATCCACAGCGCCATGAAGTGGCAGCCGATGCCGGCAGCGGCGATCGAGCCGTCCGGCACCTTGGTGGAGGAATTGTGCGGGCAGCCCGAGCAGAAGAAAGGCGTGCGCGAACCGATATCGACGGTGTCGGCGAGCATCGCCTGGAACTGGCGCAGTTTGGCTACCCGCGCGGCGATCTCCTCCGATGGTCCGATGGTGCGCAGAATCCGCTCGCCGAGCGCGATCGCGATCTCGTTCGGATCGAGCGCGCCCTTGGCCGGGAACAGCCAGTCGCCGCGCTCGTCCTTCTTGCCGACGATGACCGGCTGCGTGGCGGTGCCGTAGAGGCTCTCGCGCAGTTGCACCTCGATCAGCGAACGCTTCTCCTCGACGACGACGATGGTGTCGAGGCCGCGCGCGAAGTCGGCGATGTGCTGGAAATCAAGCGGCCAAGGACAACCGACCTTGAACAAGCGGATACCGATGCGGTTGGCGGCCTCCTCGTCGACGCCGATATCCTCCAGCGCCTGGCGGACATCGAGATAGCTCTTGCCGATGGTGATGACGCCGAGCTTGGGATTGCGGCCGCCCGAATAGACGATGCGGTTCAGCCCGTTGGCCTGGATGAAGGCCGAAGCGGCGGCGCGTTTGTATTCATGCAGCCGCTCTTCCTGGCCGAGCATGTCGATCTCGTGGCGGATGTTCAAGCCGCCCGGCGGCATGTCGAATTCGGGAATGACGATGTCGAGCCGCCCGATCGAGGCATCGACCGAAGCCGTCGATTCGATGTTGTCCTTCACGCATTTGATCGCCGCCCAGGTACCGGCGAAACGCGACATGGCAAAGCCGTAGAGGCCGTAGTCGATGATCTCCTGGACGCCTGCCGGATTGAGGATCGGCACCATGGTGTCGACGAACAGGAATTCGGTCGCATGCGCGTTGGTCGAGGATTCGGCCATATGGTCGTCGCCCATCAGGGCAAGCACGCCGCCATTTCTCGACGATCCGGCAAGATTGGCGTGGCGAAAAACGTCGCCGGAGCGGTCGACGCCCGGCCCCTTGCCGTACCAGACCGAAAAGATACCGTCATGCGTGCCCTCGCCCAGCAATTCGGTCTGCTGCGAGCCCCAGCAGGCGGTGGCGGCAAGCTCCTCGTTGAGGCCGGGCTGGAAGACGATATCGGATTGGGCGAGCTGCTTTTTTGCCCGCCACAGCTGCATGTCGAGGCCGCCGAGCGGCGATCCGCGATAGCCGGAGACGAATCCCGCTGTGTTGAGGCCGGCGCGCCGATCGCGCTCGCGCTGCATCAAAAGCATGCGCACGACCGCCTGCGCGCCGGACAGGAAGACGCGCTCCTTGCCAAGGTCGAACTTGTCGTCGAGCGCGACGTCGTGCAGCGTCATCAGGTATTTCCTCTGCGGAGGCGCCTCAAAATAAGGCAGCCAGCGTCGGAGTGGGACGCCGCAGTCTTTCTTCCCTTGGCGGAGAGGTCAAACAAAATCGCAGGGGCCAAGTAACACGCAACAAACGGTCTGGCGAGTGGCCAGGGGCGCACGCAAGATCATGCTAACCGTTTCGTGAAGAACAAAAATTTCGCGCGAGCGCGGACGTTTCAGGTCGCTTTTGAGCAATCCGGCTTGTGCGCGTTGGGCAGCTTGCCATCGGGATGGCCGGCAAGCTCCGGGTTGAGCTCGTATTTCGGCCCGATCACCAGCGGCCGGTCCGGCAGCATCGTCTGGTCCTCGGACGAGGTCATGGTGGTGTCGATGCTCTGCAGCAACTTTCCGCTCGCGTCCTCGATGCGGATCGAGACGGAATAGGGCTTGTCCTTGACCACGCAAGTGAGCGGCGGGCTGGTCAGCGTGATATGCGGCAGCTTCGGCCAGATCTTCTGGTTGACGACGAGCGGGTCGCCGCCGGCCGGATTCTGGAAGCTCACGACCGCGACCTGGCCGTCGACCATCGGCCGCAACGGCCGCAGCGTAATGACATAGGTGGCGATGGCGAGCCGGTAGTTGAACTCGAACAACTTGCCGGAAATGGCAAAAAGCTGGTCCTTGCCGGTGTCGCGGCAGGCGCCGAGCGCGATTGCGGCGGTCAAGGCGGCGCCGACCAGAGCCGAACGCGACAATTTTCTAAGCATTGCTGACCTCCCTCGCCGCCGTCCGGCGGCGATAATAGCGATTTGCCTTCTGGCGGTTGCCGCAAACGGCCATGTCGCACCAAAGGCGGCTGGCGTTGCGGCTGCGGTCGAGGAAAAGCCAGCTGCAATTGGGGCAGATCCTCAGCCTGGCGACCGTTTCGTCTCGCAACAGCGACAGCGCCGAGACGGCCAAAGCCGCCTCGAAGGCAATCGGCGTTCGCGGATCGCCGAAAGGCCGGCCCGGCGTCCCGATGTCGGTCGCGGTGGCGGACAGCCCGTCGGCGCAGGCCGTGAGGAAAGCCGGCAGGTGGCTGGTTGCGACGGCGCCGTTCGACACCGCATGGCGAAACAGGCGATCGGTCGCCTCGCGGATCGAGATCACGGTCGGCTTTATGTCGTGCGGCTCCAGCGCCCTCAGCCGCCGGCCGCCGAGTTCGGAGGCGCGAAAGCCGCTTGCCGCTTCCGCGAAGCGGGCGATCTCGTTCGGATCGTCGAAACGGTCGAAGGTCTTTTGCGGATCGTTGCGCAGCACGACGGTGTTCGCCGTGTCGAGCGCCAGAATGCCGCCGGTGAAGCGATGCGGGGTCCACGAGACTATCATGGTAGAAATCTAACCGATAAAACATGTTTGACAAGTTAGAATCCGAATGTAACGGTTCCAACGGACCGGGACGCTCGGCCCAGAGCGGCTCAGCATTTCGCAGAATCGCTGAACCGTTCTAAGTCTTTGTTTTTGCGCAATTGCGGATGAAAGACCGCTTCGCGCTTTTCCTGGAATTGCTCTAGGGACGCCACATGCTCTATTTCTGCCAGCAGGTGCTGAACGGGCTGCATTCGGGCGCGCTCTATGCGCTGCTGGCGTTCGGCTATGTGCTGACCAACGGCATCCTGCACCGCACCAATCTGGCCTATGGCGCGCTGTTCGCTTTTTGCGGCCAGACGATGATCCTGACCGCCGCCTTCAGCTATCAGGGGCTTTGGCTGACGCTCGCCGCCTCGGTGGCGCTCGGCGTGGCTGCCGCCGTGCTTTACGCGGCGCTGATCAGCCATGTCTTGTCGCGCAGCGTCTTCGAAACGCTTGCCGACCGTTCGCCCAACGCCATCGTGGTGACGACGCTCGGCATTTTGCTCTTCCTGTCGGAGGCCAGCCGCATCGCCGCCGACACGCACGACCTCTGGCTGCCGCCGATGCTCGCCAATCCGGTCATCTTCGCCCAGGGTAATGGCTTCAAGGTCACGCTCACCGTCATCCAGTTGCTCGACTGCGCAGGCGTCATCGCGGTGGTGGCGCTGGCTGCCTGGCTGTTTTCGCATTCGCGCTTCGGCCGCGCCTGGCGCGCCGTCTGCGACGATCCGAAGGCAGCCGCGATGTGCGGCATCGACGTGCGTGCGGTGTTCCGCCGCGCAGTGCTGTTCGGCGGCTTCTGCGCGGCCTTGGCCGGCGTGCTCGCAGGGCTCTATTACGGCAATGTCAGCTTCGGCACCGGCCTGGTCTACGGTCTCAAGATCCTGTTCGTGACGGCGGTCGGCGGCTACCTGTCGCCGCTCAAGGCGGCGCTTGGCGCCGCGGCCTTCGGCATGGCGGAATCACTGTGGGCCGGCTACTTCCCGCTCGAATGGCGCGACGCCTGGATCTATCTTTTCCTCGTCGTCATGCTGGTGCTGATCGGCGCCGGCCGCGACCAGGCCAAGATCGCCTGAACGCATCAGACTTTGGTTGCATGAGCTTCGGTGAACCGGCGGGTTTTCACCGCCGCCGTCGTTTGTCGCGCCTTGTCGTGTTGACCTGCCAGATCACGCACTGCATACCGTTGGGCCAAGCGGCGCGATACCGGAGGGGGAATCGGGCGCGGCGCGAGTTTACGCATCGTGCTTTTTCAGAAAATCGAATGCGATTTTTCGAACCGATGCGCGAGGGAGGAAATACGCATGGCAGGGCTTCTCGCTCTTTCCAGGACGATCGACCGCATCAACGAATTCATCGGCCGCTGGGTGTCGTGGCTTATCCTGCTGGCGATCCTGGTGAGCGCCGGCAACGCCGTTATCCGCAAGGTGCTCGACACCTCGTCCAATTCCTGGCTGGAGCTGCAGTGGTATCTGTTCGGCGCCGCCTTCATGCTGGCCGCCGCCTACACGCTGAAGCAGAACGACCATATCCGCATCGACATCGTCTACGGCATGTTCTCGCGCCGCGTGCAACACCGGATCGACCTCTTCGGCCACCTGTTCTTCCTGATGCCGTTCGTGACGCTGATGGTGATCTATTTCGTGCCTTACGTGTCGCTCTCCTTCCGCAGCGGCGAGATGTCGACCAATGCCGGAGGCCTGATCGTGTGGCCGGCCAAGGCGATCCTGCTGGTCGGCTTCTTCCTGCTCGCGCTGCAAGGCGTCTCCGAGATCATCAAGAAAATCGCCATCATGCGCGGCGACATGGAGGATCCCAACCCGTTCATATCGGCGCATGAGCAAGCCGAGCTCGAGGCCAAGGCGCTGGCCGAGGAAGCCAAGGCGATCGCAGGCGAGATCCGCTCATGATCGAATTCATCGCGCAGAACATGGCGCCGATCATGTTCGCCTCGCTGATCATCTTCCTGTTGATCGGCTATCCCGTGGCCTTCTCGCTCGCTGCCAACGGCTTGATGTTCTTCTTCATCGGGGTTGTGCTGTCGCCCTATTCGGGCGGTTCGATCAACCTCGCCTGGCCGCTGCTGCATGCGCTGCCCGACAATTTCTACGGCACCAGGGTGATGTCGAACGACACGCTGCTGGCGATACCCTTCTTCACCTTCATGGGCATCGTGCTCGAACGCTCGGGCATGGCCGAAGACCTGCTCGACACGATCGGCCAGTTGTTCGGGCCGATCCGCGGCGGCCTTGCCTATGCGGTGATCTTCGTCGGCGCGCTGCTTGCGGCCACGACCGGCGTGGTCGCCGCCTCGGTCATCGCGATGGGCCTGATCTCGCTGCCGATCATGCTGCGCTATGGTTACGACCGCCGGCTCGCCTCGGGCGTGATCGCGGCTTCCGGCACGCTGGCCCAGATCATCCCGCCCTCGCTGGTGCTGATCGTGCTCGCCGACCAGCTCGGACGCTCGGTGGGCGACATGTATGCCGGCGCCCTGATCCCCGGCCTGGTGCTGACGGGCCTCTATGCCGGGTACATCCTGATCATGTCGATCGTCCGGCCGAAATCGGTGCCGGCGCTGCCGCTCGAGGCCCGCACGCTGGGCCACGGCGTGCTGTCGCTGATCGTGGCCCTGCTGGTCGCGGTCGCGGTTTCCTATGCCGCCTATCGTTATCTCGCGCCGGCGCACGGCGACAATGCCGACATCCTCGGCGCCACGGTCGGCGTGCTGTTCATCTACATCGTGGCGATTGCCGACAAGCGCCTCAACGTCAACATGATGTCGAAGCTGGCGCAGCAGGTGGTGATCGTGCTGATCCCGCCGCTGGCGCTGATCTTCCTGGTGCTGGGCACCATCTTTCTCGGCATCGCGACACCCACCGAAGGCGGCGCCATGGGCTCCGTCGGCGCCTTGATCATGGCCGCGGGAAAAGGGCGGCTGTCGCTGGACGTGATCAAGCAGGCGCTGACCTCGACGACCAGGCTGTCGTCCTTCGTGCTGTTCATCCTGATCGGCGCGCGCGTCTTCTCGCTCACCTTCTACGGCGTCAACGGCCACATCTGGGTCGAGCATCTCCTGACCTCGCTGCCCGGCGGCGAGACCGGCTTCCTGATCGGCGTCAACCTTCTGGTCTTCGTGCTTGCCTTCTTCCTCGATTTCTTCGAGCTCGCCTTCATCATCGTGCCGCTGCTGGCGCCCGCCGCCGACAAGCTCGGCATCGACCTGATCTGGTTCGGCGTGCTGCTCGGCGTCAACATGCAGACGAGCTTCATGCATCCGCCCTTCGGCTTCGCGCTGTTCTACCTGCGCTCGGTCGCGGCCCGCGTGCCTTATCTCGACCGCGTCACCGGCAAAAAGATCGCGCCGGTCACCACCGGGCAGATTTATTGGGGCGCGGTGCCGTTCGTCTGCATCCAGGTGATCATGATCGGGCTCACCATCGCCTTCCCGCAAATGGTCATGCGCTACAAGGGCGCCGTCGTCGAGCCCAGCACCATAGACCTCAAGCTGCCCGACATGCCCTCGCTGTCACCGCTCGGCACGCCACCAGCTGACAATGGCGCGGCGCCGGCCGCGCCCGGCACGCCAGATCTGTCGCAGCCGCCGAACTTCGGCGATGCGCCGGCGAAGCCCGCCGCCCCCGCACCCGACCTCTCGCAGCCGCCCAAATTCAATTGAGATGACGCCATGAGAGCCGTGCGACTGGAAAAGGTGGGCAGCATCGCGCTGCGTGAGGTTGCCAAGCCCGTTCCCGGGCCTGAGGACGTTCTGGTGCAGATCGAAGCCTGTGGGGTCTGCGGCACCGACCGGCATCTGTTTCATGGCGAGTTTCCGTGCACACCGCCGGTGACGCTCGGACACGAGTTCTCCGGCATTGTCGAAGCGGTAGGCGGGGCGGTGTCAGGCATTGCCGTCGGCGACCGCGTCACCGGCGATCCCAACATAGCCTGCGGGCGCTGCGCCCATTGCCATGCCGGCCGTGTCAATCTCTGCCGCAATCTCAGGGCTATCGGCATCCACCGCGACGGCGGTTTTGCCGATTATGTGCTGATGCCGCAGAAGCAGGCCTTCCGGCTGCCCGCCGGCCTCAAGCCGACGCATGGCGCATTCTGCGAGCCGCTGGCCTGCTGCCTGCACGGCGTCGACCTCGCCGCGATCCGGCCGGGCGCGTCGGTCGTGGTGCTCGGCGGCGGCGTCATCGGTCTATTGGTCGTGCAATTGGCCAAACTCGCCGGCGCGGCGACCATCATCCTGTCGACCAGGCAGGCCTCGCGCCGCGCGCTTGCCGAGGAACTTGGCGCGACCGCGACTGTCGATCCAGGCGCCGGTGACCCCGTCGCGGCCGTCGCCGGGCCGAACGGCCTGGCGCCCGGCGGCGTCGACGTGGTGCTGGAATGCGCCGGCGTGCGCGACACCGTCGAGCAATCCGTGCGGCTGGCGCGGGCCGGCGGCACGGTGGTGATCGTCGGCGTCGTGCCGCAAGGCATGAAGGTGGAGATCGAGCCATTCGACCTCCTGTTCCGGGAATTGAAGGTGCTCGGTTCCTTCCTCAATCCGTTCACGCACGGCAGGGCGGCCGAGTTGATCGCCTCGGGTGCGATCGAGGTCGACAGGCTGATTTCGAGACAGGTCAGCCTGGAGGAAGCGCCCATGGCGATCGCCAATCCACCGGCCCCGGGCGAGGTGAAGGTGCTGGTGGTGCCAAGCCGCGGTTGAAGCGTCATGGCCCTGCGTCTTGCAGCGTCGGCGAATTGGCGAAACCGTCAATGACAGGGCGCCTCTCCGCGTCGCTATACGGGGGAGGATGCCGGCAGGCGGGTGAGGGGCGGCGCCAATGCTGGATAGATAGACCCGAGATTGGGATTCAGTCCTCCACTCGGGTCCAGGCGATTCGATTGCCGAAGCCTGCGCCGCCCCTCCTCCCCCGGGACCTTCTCCCCGCATAGTGACGGGGAGAAGGACTAACGGAAGCACCTACAGCTTGCCGCTGCGCTGCTGCACCATCATGAAGGTGTCGAAATTGTATTCGGCGACCTGGGCCCAGAGATAGTGCTCCTTGCGGAAGGCCTTGATCGATTCCCAGATCTTTTTGAACGGCGCGTTGTTGGCTTCCATCTCGGCATAGACCTCGTTGGCCTTCTCGAAGCAGGCAGCCATGATCTCCTGGCTGAACGGCCTGAGCTTGGCGCCGCCGGCCACCAGCCGCCGGACCGCCGGCGGATTCACGAAGTCGTATTTCTGCAGCATGTTTGCATCCGCGGCCTGCGCCGCGGTGCGCACCAGGGATTTGTAGGTCGGCGAAAGTTCTTCGTATTTCGCCTTGTTGAACAGCAGATGGACGGTCGGACCGCCTTCCCACCAGCCGGGGTAATAGTAGTATGGCGCGACCTTGTAGAAGCCGAGCTTCTCGTCGTCATAGGGGCCGACCCATTCGGCGGCGTCGATGGTGCCCTTTTCGAGCGCCGGGTAGATATCGCCCCCGGCGATCTGCTGCGGCACCACGCCAAGCCTCTCGACGACCTTGCCGGCAAAGCCGCCGATGCGCATCTTGAGACCCGACAGATCGGCGACGCTGTTGATTTCCTTGCGGAACCAGCCGCCCATCTGAACGCCGGTGTTGCCGCCCGGCAGGCCGAACAACCCTTGCGCTCCGAGGAATTCGTTGAACAGGTCGATGCCACCGCCATGGTAGTGCCAGGCGTTCATGCCGCGCGCGTTAAGCGAGAACGGCACGGCGGCGCCCAGCGCCCAGGTGGGATCCTTGCCCCAGTAATAATATGCCACGGTGTGGGCTGCTTCGACGGTGCCGGCGGCGGTGGCGTCGGCAGCCTGCAGTCCGGGCACCAGTTCACCCGAAGCGAAGACCTGGATCTGGAAATTGCCGTCGGTTGCTTCAGACAGCATCTTGGAGAAAACTTCCGCGCCGCCATAGATCGTGTCGAGCGACTTCGGGAAGGACGACGCAAGCCGCCAGGTCACTTTCGGGTTGGACTGGGCAATGGCCGGCGTGGCAAGTGCTGCTGCCGCAACGCCCACGCCGGACGCGCCGGCCTTGCGGATGAATGAACGACGATCCATTAAGTTTCCTCCCTTGCGGATCAGTTGACCGGCCCTAGGGCATCCTCGCTGCCCCGACCGGTTGCGAAGAAACATACACAGGCAAGAAGTCGAGTCCAGCACTGCGGCCAAGCATCTCGCCATTCCGGCGCCTGCTGCAACTATAGTCTAACGCGCGTCGCGCTGGCCCATGCAAGATCGCCGAACTTGCCATGGAAAAGCCGCGACGGATCGCTTATTTTATAGGCAGAACAAATCCTTGACCCGATGGAAACCAGACCCAAAATGCAGCAACCGCTCGTCGCAGTCTCGACCGACGTCCGCCAGTTCGACAACTACACCTGGCACGCGGCACCCCAGCAATATCTGGAAGCGGCGGTCTTGGGCGCCGGGGTGTTCCCGCTGCTGGTGCCGTCCTTCGGCGACCGGCTCGACCTCGACGAATTGCTGTCGTCGGTCGACGGCGTGATGGCTACCGGTTCGAAGTCCAATGTGCATCCTTCGCTTTATGGCGGCGATCCGAGCGAGGCCAACGGACCGTACGATCCGGCGCGCGACGCCACGACGCTGCCGTTGATCCGCAGGGCGATCGAGCGCGGCGTGCCGCTGCTTGCCATCTGCCGCGGCATCCAGGAGCTGAACGTTGCGCTGGGCGGCACGCTGGGCACCGAAATCCAGGAGCGCGAGGGCTCCCTCGATCATCGCGCGCCGGTGAGCGACAATCAGGACGAGCGCTTCGGCATCCACCAGACGATCTCGATCAAGCCCGGGAGCTGCCTTGCGGGCGTGTTCGGCGCCGGCGAAATCAAGGTGAATTCCCTGCATCGCCAGGGCATCGACCGGCTCGGATCGAAACTGCAGGTCGAGGCTCTGGCCACCGACGGCACGATCGAAGCGGTCTCGGTCAAGGACGCCCGCGCCTTCGCGGTCGGCGTGCAATGGCACCCCGAATACTGGGTGAAGTCGGACAGCAATTCCGCCAAGATCTTCAAGGCCTTCGGCGATGCCGTACGCCTGCACGCGGCGGCGAAGGCTGGCGCCCGTGCGGCGGCGGAATAATCCCGGTTAAACTCAATTATCGTTGTCGCTGTTCAAAGCCAGAAGCGGCGTGGACGGCGCGTAGGATTCATAGCCGTCGCCATCTGCAACACCGAAGGTAACAATCGGATCGACGCCGTTCTCGCTGAACGCGACCGAGCCATCCGCCTGCTCGCGCCAGAGTTTCACCCGCTCGATACCGGGCATCAGCTTGCGGCAATCCGGAGCAATGTCGAGCCGCGACAGGCCCTCCGAGACCCGGGCTCCGCGCTGGACGGCGCAGGCCGCTTCGCCACCATTGGCGGTCAAACTGAAAGTGCTTGAAGAAGCGGTTTCGACGGCCATGCTTTGGCTATCGCCGCCATACAGGAAATGCGCGCTCCCGAACAAGGCGACCGACGCAACCAATCCGGCAACCAGCTTCACGCCGCATTCTCCATACTCGGCCAAATATGGAAAATGATTCCCAAGCGTTAAGCGATGGTTAACGTGCCAAAAAGCGTTAACGACCGCGAAGGCGCCTTATGCGCGCGCCTTGACGTTCACCGTCTCGGGCACCGGGGTCAGCGGCCGGCGCTCGGCGAACCAGGAAACCAGATTGTCGATGCAAAGATCGGCCATCGCGCGGCGCGTGTGCTCGGAGGCCGAGCCGACATGCGGCAGAAGCGAGGCGTTGGGGGCATCGAGCAGCGCCTTCGGCACATTCGGTTCGTCGGCAAAGACGTCGAGCCCGGCGGCGGCAATCGTGCCGCTGGCAAGGGCGGCGGCGAGCGCTGCCTCGTCCACCGTGCTGCCGCGGCCGATATTGACGAAAACCCCGTTCGGGCCCAGGGCCGACAGGATTTCGGCATTGACCGCCTTTTCCGTCGCCGCGCCGCCCGGCGCCACCGAGATCAGCGTGTCGACCGCTTCGGCGAGCCCCTTCAAGCTGGCGTGGTATGCATAGGACAGACCATCGACCTTGCGGCGGTTGTGGTAGGCGATCGGCAGCCCGAAGGCTTCGAGACGGCGAGCGACGGCAAGGCCGATGCGACCCATGCCGAAAATGCCGACGCGGCGGCCTCGCAAGGTAAGCCGGCTGAGGCGATAATTGCCCTTCCTCACCCAGTCGCCGTCGCGCAGCCATTTCTCGGCGGCGTACATTTCGCGCACGGTGTTGATCAGGAGGCCAACCGTCGTGTCGGCGACTTCCTCCGTCAAGACATCCGGCGTGTTGGTGACCATGACGCCGCGCCTGGCGGCATGATTGGCATCGACCGAATCATAGCCGACCCCGAAATTGGCAATGATCTCGAGCTTGGGCAGAGCGTCGATCATGGCGGCGTCGATGCCGCCGAAGGAGGCGATGCCGCGTACGGTCTTGCGCATCTCGTCCGTCACCAGCGACGGATCGGCGCGCTCGATCCGGACACGCCGGAACGCCTTGTCGATGCGGCCGATGGCATGGTCGTTGAAATTGCCCGGCACCAGGATGGCGACCGGCGACGCTTCTTCGGCCTTGGTCATGCTCGCTCCACCGGCTTGCCGGTCGACTGCCGCACATGCAGTTCCGGCTTGATCAGTTCCTGCGAAGGCCGCACCGCCTGCCCGTTCAATTTGTCGAGCAAGGCGCTGGCGGCACGGCGGCCGACCTCGCGCTGACCGTTCCAGACCGTGGTCAAGGCCGGTGTCGCGATCGCCGCTTCCTCGAGATCGTCATAGCCGGTGACGGAGATATCGACACCCGGCACGAGGCCGGCGCGCGCGATGCCGTTCATCAGCCCGATCGCGACCAGATCATTCCAGCAGCAGGCGGCGGTGGGCTTGTCTTTCAGCGCCAAAAACTGTCCCGCGGCCTCGAAACCCGCCTGCTTGGTGCGCGGCCCGGGAATGCGCCAGGACGGCCTGACTTCCAGCCCGGCCGCCTCCATGGCGTTGACATAGCCCTGGTAGCGGTCGCGGCCCGTCGAGGTCTGGTCGGTGCCGCCGACCATGGCGATGCGCTTGTGGCCGAGCGAGATCAGATGATTGGTGGCAAGGGCCGTGCCATAGGCGTCGTCGCCGCGGAAGACCGGCACGTCGGCGCCGGCGACCGTGCGCGCGATCAGCACCGCCGGCAGGCCGTTTTCCTCGGCCATGATGATGTCCTCGGCCGGCGTGCCGATGGCCGGCGACATGATGACGCCGTCGGCGCCGAGCTGCAGCAGCGTGTCGATGAAGGTGCGCTGCTTTTCGAGCTGATCGTAGTGGTTGGACAGGATGAAGGTCTGGCGGCTGCGGTCGAGCTCGCTTTCGATCGAACGCAGGATCTCGGCGAAGAACGGGTTCATGATGTCGTGCACGACGACGCCGACGATGCCGGAGCGCGAGGTGCGCAGCGAGGCGGCGCGGCGGTTGTAGATATAGCCGATGGCGCGGGCATGTTCCTTGATGCGCTCGCGCGTCGTGCCGGCGACCAGCGGGCTGTCGCGCAGCGCCAGCGAGACCGTTGCCGTGGACACACCGAGCGCATCCGCGATCGTCGAAAGCTTGATCTTCTGTGCCAGTGCCCTTCGCTCCCCAGGGTCAGGTCTTTAAATTTTTTAAAACGGCCTTATGCCATCGATCAGGAGCAATTCAAAGTTTTTTCGCCAGGGTTTCCGCCTCGGTATCCACCGTCGCAAGATTGCGCAGGCGCAGCCGGTGCTCGCGATGGATGATGTAGAGGCCGCTGGCAACGATGATGGCGGCGCCGAGCAGCGTCCAGCGATCGGGAAACTGGTGGAAAATCAGCCAGCCGGAAATGATCATCCACACCATCTGCGAATAAGGGTAAGGCGCAAGCGCGGTGGTCGTCGCCAGACGATAGGCCTGCACCAGCAGGTAGTGGCCACCTGCTCCGAACACGCCCAGCATCAGGACGACGCACCATTGCCAACCACCCTGTGGCAGCGCATGCGAGAAGGGCAGCATGGGCAGGAGAAGCACCGACGGCGCCAGCGCCGAGAACAGGATCAGGCTCTCCGACGTCTCGGTCGACGACATGCGCCTGGTCATGATGACGTAAAAGGAGTTCGACAGCATCGAGCCCAGCGCAAACAGATGGCCGATGCCGAACACGCCGACGCCGGGGCGCGTGATGATGAGGACGCCGACGAAGCCGGTGAGGATCGCCAGCCAGCGCCGCCAGCCGGCCCATTCGCCGAGTAGCGGGCCAGCCAGCGCGGTGATGACCATCGGGCCGAAGAAATAGATCGAGGTGGTCTCGGCCAGTTGCAGGGTTCTGAGCGCCAGGATGTTGCACATGGTCGAGCCGAAAAGGAGGCACCCGCGCAGGATGTGCGCCGGCAGGTTGTTGGCGCGGAAGCGCCCCGGCTCGCGCCAGCCGCGCAGGAAGATGCCGACCAGCAGCACATGGACGGTAAAGCGGGTCCAGGCGACGATCAGCGCCGAGACGCCGGCCAGCACTAGGTACTTGCTGGAGGTGTCGAGAAAGGTGAAGCAGACATAGACGCAAAGCATCAAAAGCATCGCCGCGGGCGGCGTTGCGCTGTCGTCTTGATTTTTGGGAACGCTCAAGGTCGGGCCGAGGAAAAGGTAGACGTCACCCTTTTGCGGCAACTGCCGCCGACCATCAAGCCAAAAGCGACTGGCCCAACAAGCGCTCCGCACAGGCTTAGAGCGAACTGCTGTGGGCGATTTGCCTGATCGTTCGTCGCGGTCGTCATTCTATGGCGAAGCAAGGAGCGAAGCGACGCGGCGCAGACCATAGAATCCATGCCGTGACCTCCAGGCGTTGCAGCGATGCAGAACGACCCTGCGCCGCCTCCGCCCTTCGCGCGAAGTCACAGCATGGATCCTCGGGTCTGCGCGTCCGCTTCGCTCCCGCTCCGCCCGTGGATGACGAAGCTGGATGGCGGCCGTCAATTTTGCCGCAAACGACATTTCCCGCTGCGTTCACGCATGCATGCGGGCGCCCTTGGTGATCTTGTCGACCAGCTTCTTTTCGGCGCGCAACGCGATGCCGACGATTTTGGCGTCGTCCGGGGCGAACTCGGCGAAGACGGCGCGGTTGGCGAGATCATGGCCGGTCGCAAACATCTCCTCGACATAGGCGGATGTCGTCACGCCGCGCTCCAGCGCCCGGCGGTGGATCGCCGCGAGCGTCGGTCCGTCCGCCGATAGCACGATGACGGGCTGGATCGACAGCGGATTGAAAAGATTGCCGGCGCGGTCGCGATAGGGCTCGCCGATGATCTCGGGACATTGCGCGACGATGCCGCTGGTGAGGAAAGCGGTGACGTTGAGTTTCTGCCATACGGCGAGGTCTTCCCTCAGCACGATTGCAAATTTCGTGTCGAACACCAAAATGTTCTCCAAGCGGCCGCCCATGACGGGCATGGATGAGGCGATGGCACTGGGTTTAGGCGGCGAGACATTGGAAGGTCTTGAACGTTCGTGCGCGGATGCGGCCGCCACCGGAGATCGCATCGTTGCGGCGCCGGGCGGCTTGGGCCTCGAACGCATCGAGGCACGCTTCCACGGCAACGCCTTTGAACCGCATCGGCACGACACCTATGCCATCGGCGTGACCTTGCATGGAGTGCAGCGCTTCCACTATCGCGGCGCGCTGCAACACAGCCTGCCCGGCCAGGTGATCTTGCTGCACCCGGATGAATTGCACGATGGCGGCGCCGGCACGGCAGAGGGGCTGCGCTACAGGATCCTGTACCTCGAACCGTCCTTGCTGCTCGACTGCCTCGACGGCGAGCCGCTGCCTTTCGTCCGCGATGCCGTGGTCAGCGATCCCCAGCTGCGCGACACGCTGCTCTCGGCGCTGGCGCCGCTGGACGAAGAGCTCGGCGACCTGTTCGTGGCGGATTTCGTTGCGCAGCTGGCGCAACACCTGAAACGCCACGCCCGACAGCCGGCAAAATCAACGGGCAGGACCGCATGGCGCGCCGCAGCCCTTGCCCGCGACTATCTCGAAGAGAATGCCGAACGTCCCGTGCGCTCGGATGAGTTGGAGGCCGTTACCGGTCTCGACCGCTACGCGCTGTCGCGGCATTTTCGTGCCACCTATTCGACCAGCCCGCATCGCTTCCTTTGATGCGCCGGCTGCAAAGGGCGCGGCGCATGATCGCCGAGGAAGACTCGCTGGCGGAAATCGCCGCTGCCGCCGGCTTCAGCGACCAGAGCCATTTCAATCGGCATTTCAAGAAGGCGTTTGGATTGACACCGGGGCGTTGGGCGGCGCTGGTGCGCGGGGCGTAGCGCGACGCTGGTGCGCGCTTGTGTCGCTCGAGACGACGCTTTCGCGTCGCTCGTGGGTTACCAACGCCTCGCGGTTTCGCGACGACGCTGCGCATCGCGCTTAATCATCCAGTTCGGCGTCGTCGTCGATCAGCACCAGGTCTTCGTTCGACAAATTCGCCTCGATGCGCGCAAGCAGCTTGAACAGCGCCTTCTGGTCCTTCTTGTCGAGGCCCCTCAGCGCCTGCTTCTCGGTCTTCTTGACCGACTTCTCGATGGCGCGGATGGTTTCGCGGCCGGCATCGGTGAGGAAGATGTGGGCCTGGCGGGCATCGGCGTTAGAGGCGCGCTTTTCAAGAAAACCCTGCGCCTGCAAGCGGTTGATGGTCTTGGTGATGGTCGGCGGGCGCACGCCCAGCCTGCCGGCGAGATTTCCCGGGGTCTGGCCGTCCTCGCGGTCGAGCGCCAGCATGATCTGGTCCTGGCCGGCGTAAAAGCCGTGCGCCAGGAGCCGCGCCGCAAGTGCCGTGCGCGCAAGCCGCGCCGCCGAATGCAGCCGGCTCATTGTCGCTGTCTTGTCCGCTTTGGCCATGGTCATTCCCTCTTCGGCCGAACCGGTGCGGGCAGCATAGAGGCTGGCTGTCGGTTGGCAAATGACGATCTAAAAATCCCGGCTTAGAGAACGCTTTGCCGGCAAGCATTGCGATGCTCGCGCAGGTGATGCCAGATGTTTATTTCAGTTAGATGACAAACGACTTTTGCGTCGGCGAGATTTCACAGCGGAAGCCGGCAGGACCATTCGGCGCTGACGTGGCTGCTCCGTTTGGCCGGCCTCGACCGCCGCTGATCCGTCCTCGGCGGCAACCCGATTTTAGGGTCCGCCTGGCCTATCGGTTTGACGCGTGCAAAAGCGTGGCGCCCATCCTATATGAGGCCGACAATCCAAGATTTTCGAGGCAAGCCATGAGCGATGCACAGACGCAAATTCCCGTAACCGTTCTCACCGGCTATCTCGGCGCGGGCAAGACGACGCTGCTCAACCGCATCCTGTCGGAGAACCATGGCAGGCGTTATGCCGTCATCGTCAACGAGTTCGGCGAGATCGGCATCGACAACGACCTGATCGTGGAATCCGACGAGGAAATCTACGAGATGAACAATGGCTGCGTGTGCTGCACGGTGCGGGGCGACCTGATCCGCGTCGTCGAGGGCCTGATGCGGCGGCCCGGCCGCTTCGACGCCATCGTGGTCGAAACCACCGGGCTCGCCGATCCGGTGCCGGTGGCGCAGACCTTCTTCATGGACGACGACGTGCGCTCCAAGACCAAGCTCGACGCGGTGGTGGCGCTGGTCGACGCCAAGCACCTGCCGCTGCGCCTGAAGGATTCCAAGGAAGCCGAGGACCAGATCGCCTTTGCCGACGTGGTGGTTCTGAACAAGACCGACCTCGTCACGGCGGAAGAGCTCGAGAAGGTGGAGGCGACGATCCGCGCCATCAACCCGGCGGCCAGGATCCATCGCACAGAGCGGGCCGGCGTGGCCCTGGGCGAAGTGCTTGACCGCGGCGCCTTCGACCTGTCTCGCGCCCTGGAGAACGATCCGCATTTCCTCGAGGCGCACGACCACGATCATCACGACCATGATCACGATCACGACCACCATCACCACGATCATGACGGGCATCATGATCACGATCATCCGTCCGACATCCATGACGTGACGGTGAAATCGGTGTCGCTGCGCGGCGGCGAGATGGACCCGAAAAAATTCTTCCCGTGGATCGAGAAGGTCACCCAGATGGAAGGGCCGAACATCCTGCGGCTCAAGGGGATCATCGCGCTCAAGGGCGACGACGACCGCTATGTGCTGCAGGGCGTGCACATGATCCTGGAAGGCGACCACCAGCGCGCCTGGAAGGTCGGTGAAAAGCATGAAAGCCGGCTGGTGTTCATCGGCCGCGATCTCGACGCCGAGCGGCTCAGGAAGAGTTTTGAGGCCTGCCAGGCGGCTTGATTTCCGCGCCTTCTTCCTTCTCGCCTTGTGGGAGAAGGTGGATCGGCGCGCAGCGCCGAGACGGTCGAGGGGTGTTGGACGGATCGCCGCCCTTGTCGATCTGGAGCACCCCTCATCCGACCGAGCTTCGCTCGGGGAGAACCCGACGCCGGCACCCTTTCCTTATAGCGATTCCAAGCATGGGTTGAGACCCGCAGCTCAACCCCTTATGGGGAAGGGCAGAAATCTCATATGGATCAGTTCGCATGCCGACAGTCGCCCCGCTTGATTTCGAAGGCCATTGCGTCGCCGCCGTTTTTCTCAACGACGTGCCGCATTTCGCTTTGGCCGACGGAGCGATCCACCGGCTCGATAATGGCCAGAAGACGGTGCGGGCCAATGACGGGCTGCTCGCCGCCTTCCATGACGCGGCCAACGACCGGCTGATCACCGGCGGCGAGGACGGCAAGGTGTTTGCCGTGAGAGCGGGCGGCGAGGTGAGCGAACTCGCCAGCGCCGGCAGGAAATGGGTCACCAGCGTCGCCGCCGGACCGCAAGGCGCGATCGCCTATGCCTCGGGCAAGAACGCCTTCGTGCGTTTTGCCGACGGCAAGGTCAAGGAATTCACGCATCCGCGCTCGGTCGAAGGACTGGCCTTCTCGCCCAAGGGCATGCGTTTCGGCGTCGCCCGCTACAATGGCGCGACGCTGCATTTCCCTGCGGCCGATGGCAAGCCGGTGGAACTCGAATGGGCCGGCGCTCACACCGGCATCACGTTTTCGCCGGACGGCGCCTTTCTCGTCACCACCATGCAGGAGAACGCGCTGCATGGCTGGAAGCTTGCCGACGGCAAGCACATGCGCATGAGCGGCTATCCCGGCAAGGTGAAAAGCCTGTCGTGGAGCGCGAAGGGAAAATGGCTGGCGAGCTCCGGCGCGCCGGCGGCAATCGTCTGGCCTTTTTCAGCCAAGGACGGTCCGATGGGCAAGGCGCCGCTGGAACTCGGCACGCGCGGCAACACGATGGTGACTTGCGTTGCCTGCCATCCGAGCCAGGATGTCACGGCCATCGGCTATGAGGACGGCATGGTGATCGCGGCGCGCTTCGCCGACGCCAAGGAAGTGCTGCTGCGCCGTCCCGGGAAGGGCGCCATCACTTCGATGATGTGGGACAGGGAAGAGCGCCGCATCGTGTTTGGCAGTGCCGCCGGCGATTGCGGCGTCATCGACATTACGGCCTGAACTCACCGCGCTCGCGTGGCTAGGCGAAGAGGCTTCCGCCGCAGCGACAGCCCATCGCGCATGTTGAGCGACAGCAGCGCGATATTCGTTGCGCCGGCCACCAGTTCGATGGTCTGGACGACTGTGAACAGGTTGTCGAAGCGACCGGCCGTGGCAAAGCTGCTGAGCAGGAAGGCCGAGGGCACAAGTACCAGCAATCCGTTGGCGGCGATGATGCGCATGCGCGCCTTCTTGCGTGCCACGACCGGACTCTTCCAACCCCTACCAAGTGAAAAGCCCGACGCGCCGGCAATGATCATTGCCGGAATGAGTATCGCCATGCCGGCCAGCACGTAGTTTTTGACCGTTGTGATCGCGGCCGCGTCGCCGAGCAGCTCAACCGTGACCGTCGACAGCCAGAAAGCCGAAACCGTAATGAGCGCGATGGCGCCCGCCGCTGCATGAATCCTGGTTTTCATCTTCATCTCCATAGCAAGCTATATATCATTGCATAGCATGCTATTCAACTACTATCTGTCAGGGCATGACATTTCAGAAGGAACGATCCGCCGGATTCCTGGCCAACCACATGGCGCGGCTGTTTGCCAACGGCCTGCAGCAGCGCATCCGGCCGCTCGGCCTGGCGCCAGCCCAGTTCATGACGCTGCTGGCGCTGTGGGATGAAGACGGCCTGACGCAACGCGAACTCGTGCAGCGTCTGGACGTGGAACAGGCGACGATGGCCAATACGCTGATCCGCATGGAACGTGACGGGCTGATCGAACGCCGCCTGCACCCGGAAGACGGGCGCTCGCAGTCGATCCATCTCACGGCGAAAGCCGTTGGCCTGCGCGAGCCGGCGACACAGGCCGCGCGTTCACAGAACGAGGTGGCACTGGCCGGCTTCAGCGAGGACGAGCGGCTGGTGTTCCTCGACCTGATGCGACGCGCCATCGCCTCGATGCGGGCAGGCTGACACAACCGATCGGCGAGCCTACTCAGCCCCGCACGACACTTTGCCCGTCAACTCCGCCGGCTTGCCGTCCTTGTCCGTGTCGGCGGCATTGTCATAGATGGCAAGCGTGTACTGCCCGTCATATATGCCTTCGTCGCTGGCCTTGGTCAGGATCGTCAGTTCGACTGAGTTGAAAGCGTTTGCCGCCTCGTACTCGCGGTAGATGTTCAGCCGCAGCTCCTTGCCGTCCAGCCAGTACTGGGTCAGGTTGGGTCCCTCGAAAACTGTCTTGCGCAATCCGTCGCCAACCGGCCTCGCCTCGATTTCGAGATCGCCGCGAAAGTTGAAGGTCGGGCCGCCCATGCCTCTGGTGACGCCGGCGCCGACGTCGAATGTCACCGCCGCATCATCCACGTTGCACCAGATGCCGCCTGAGGCGAAGGCCGTGCCGGCCGACGACAGAACCATTGCCCCACAGAGGATCGTCCGCATTTTTGTCCCACACTTCAATTCCCGCGCATATTGGCGCCGACTTCGGCAGCACGGTCAAGCGGCGCCCCAGGCGGCTGAGCCAATGCAGGACAGGCGCGCGGCCAATTGCGGTCGCGGACATGGATTGGCTAAGAGGAACCTATCAGAGGGGTTTTCATGCACGGTAGCCACAGCTCAAACACCATCGCCGGCATCGACGCCGCCCGGATCGCCGAGCTGCGCGACACGGAAGCCGCCGTCTTCCGCAACGCTCGACCCAGATCCGAGGCGAAGCTGGGCAACGGCATTGCCGGGTTCCTCGGCGGCGTGCCGATGCACTGGATGACCGACTGGCCGACGCCGTTCCCGATCCTGGTCGACGGCGCGAAAGGCGCCACCATCACCGATATCGACGGCAACAGGCTCGACGATTTCTGCCTTGGCGACACCGGCTCGATGCTTGGCCATTCGCCGGCCCCGGTTGCCCGCGCGATCCGCCGGCAGTCCGGGCGCGGGCTGACCTATATGCTGCCCAGCGAGGACGCACTGGCGATCGGTCCGCTGCTGCAGCAGCGCTTCGGCCTGCCCTACTGGCAGATCGCCACCACCGCCACTGATGCCAACCGCTTCGCGTTGCGCGTCGCCCGAGCGGTGACCGGTCGCGAAAAGATCCTCGTCTTCCACGGCTGCTATCACGGCTCGGTTGACGAGACGATGGTGCGGCTGGTCGACGGCAGGCCGGCAAACCGGCCAGGACTGGCCGGCGAATTCCGCGACCTGACGCGGGCGACCGGGATCGTCGAGTTCAACGACATTGCCGCGCTCGAAGCCGCACTGGCCGACCGCGACGTCGCCTGCGTCATCACCGAGCCGGTGCTGACCAATTCCTGCATGGTGCTGCCGGAGCCCGGCTTCCACGATGCGCTGCGGCGGCTGACCCGCGCGGCCGGCACGCTGCTTTTGATCGACGAGACGCACACCATTTCCACCGGTCCCGGCGGCTACACGCGCAAATACGGACTGGAGCCGGACCTGTTCGTGCTCGGCAAGCCGGTGGCGGGCGGCGTGCCGGCAAGCATCTGGGGCATGAGCGAGGAGGTCGCGACCCGTTATGGCGCCTACAACCGGGTGAAGGAGCCCGGCTATTCCGGCATGGGCACGACGCTGTCGGCCAATCCGCTGCAATTCGCGGCAATGCGGGCGACATTGGAAGAGGTGATGACCGAGGCGGCCTATACCCATATGGACCGGCTGGCGCGCCGCCTCGACGCCGGATTGACGGCGGCGATCGAGCGTCACAAGTTGCCGTGGCACGTTGCACGGGTCGGCGCGCGCGTCGAGTTCATCTGCGCGCCCGGGCCGCTGCACAATGGCGGCGAAGCCGAGAAGGCGCATGCGCCGGAACTGGAAGCCGCCATCCATGTGGCGCTGGTCAATCGCGGCGTGCTTATCGCGCCATTCCACAACATGATGCTGATTTCACCGGCGACGACTTCCGCGCAAGTGAGCCGGCTGATCGCAGCCTTCGCCGCGGTTGCAGCCAGGCTTACGGCATGAGACAAGCAGTTGGAAGATTGGCGACCATGGACAATCCGAAGGCCTTTGCACCCTCTCCATCAGGCTCGACGCCCGCCGAGGCAAAAGCCTTTCTCGACGCGCACCCCGAGATCGAGGCGTTCGACATCGTGCTCACCGATGCCAACGGCATCGGTCGCGGCAAGATCGTGCGCCGGCACGAGCTGATGGGCATTTTCGAGAACGGCCGGCATCTGCCGATCTCGATTCTCGGCCTCGACATCACCGGCGAGGACGTGCACGAAACCGGACTGGTGTGGGACACCGGCGACGGCGACCTTCGAGCATGGCCGATCACCGGTACCTTGGTGCCGCTGCACGGCACCAACCCGCCACGGGGCCAGGTGTTGATGTCGATGCATCATCTCGACGGCCAGCCGATGAGCTCCGACCCAAGGCTGGTGCTGGCAAGGCAGGTGGAGCTTTTGGCGGCGCGCGGCCTGCATCCGGCGGGCGCCTTTGAGCTCGAATTCTTCCTGCTGTCCAACGAGCGCGACGCCGACGGCAAGGTGCAGGCGGCGCGCGCGGTGCTCGACGGCCGCCGCTCGGCCAAGACGGAAGTCTATTCGGTCGACCACCTCCATGGCATGGAGCCGCTGTTTTCCGACATCTACGCCGCCGCCAAGGCGCAAGGCATCCCGGCCGAGACGGTGATCTCCGAATACGCGCCCGGCCAGTACGAGCTGACGCTGAACTACCGCAAGGACGTGATGCGGGCGGCCGACGACCTCGTCATGCTGAAACGGCTGGTGCGGGCACAGGCGCGCCGGCACGGCGTCACAGCCTGCTTCATGGCCAAGCCCATCGAGGCCTATGCCGGCTCGGGCATGCATTTCCACGTCTCGCTGCAGGACGATATCGGGAAAAACGTCTTTACCGAAAGTGCCGGCGAGAAATGGTCGCCGAGCCTGCTCAACGCGCTTGGCGGTCTGATCCACACCATGGCGGAATCTATGCTGGTGTTTGCACCGCACGCCAATTCGTGGCGGCGTTTCGTCTCGCAATCCTACGCGCCCGTGGCGCCGACCTGGGGCGTCAACAACCGCTCGGTCGCGCTGCGCGTGCCGGCTGGCGACGCCAAGAACCGCCGTATCGAGCATCGGCCTTCCGGCGTCGACGCCAACCCTTATCTGGTGGCGGCAACGGTGCTGGCCGGCATCGTCAAGGGCCTCGACGAAGGGCTTGATCCAGGGCCCGAGACGACGGGGAACGGCTACGAACAGGCGACGGAAAAATCGACCATGCCGGCCGATTGGCGGGCCGCGATCGAAGCGGCCAGAACTTCCGATTTCCTGAAATCGGCGCTCGGCCCCGACCTGCACCGGACCTTCGTGGCGATCAAGCAGGCGGAATATCTGCGCGTCGCGCGCACCGTCAGCGAGCTGGACTACCACCTCTATCTGCACGAGGTGTGAGGTACGGAACCATCGCCATGCTCACCCATTTCACCTTCGAAAGCGGGCGAGACAGGAACGATGGCAACAACACCGTCAACAACGGCATTGGCGCGTGAAGCTAGGCGCGTCCCGGTGCCGGAATCAGAGCTGACCGCAGGGGCAGATGCCACCTCCATCGGCGAGGCGCGCGAGGCGGCAAAAGGCTGCCATCGCTGCCAGCTCTGGCGCAATGCCACGCAAACCGTGTTCGGCGAAGGACCGGAAACCGCCGATGTCGTCTTCGTCGGCGAGCAACCCGGCGACCAGGAGGATCTTGCCGGCAAGCCCTTTGTCGGGCCGGCCGGCAGAATGTTCGACAGCACCCTGGACGATGCCGAGATCAACCGCCGCAAGGTCTATGTGACCAACGCGGTCAAGCACTTCAAATTCGAGCCGCGCGGCAAAAGGCGCATCCACTCGAAGCCCAATGCCGGCGAGATCCAGGCCTGCCGCTGGTGGCTGGACAAGGAGCTCGACCTGATCAAGCCGAACCTCGTGGTGGCGCTCGGCGCCACGGCGGCGCAATCGCTGCTCGGCAAGGCGGTGGCGGTACTGAAAATGCGCGGCGAGGTGATCGAACGCGAGGACGGGCTGCGCGTCTTCATCACCATCCACCCTTCGCTCATCCTTCGCATCCGCGAACCGGCCGACAAGGACGCCGAGCGGGCGCGGTTTCTTCAGGATATGCGGAAGGTGAAGCGGATGATGGGGGCGTGATCGATCTACGCACCCGAACGGAAGCGGAAATACGACGAATGCTGTTGCGCAGGGTCGCGCGGCCTTGGAGATTGGCTGAAGCCTCTGCGAAGTCGTCATCCACGGGCGAAGCAAGGAGCGAAGCGACGCGCGCAGACCCGAGGATCCATGCCGATACTTCGACGTGTTGCAACGGTGCAGAGTTCTGCTCCGCTGCACTCTTCGGCTAAGGTCGCGGAATGGATTCTAGGGTCTGCGCGCGTCGCTTCGCTCCTTGCTTCGCCCTAGAATGACGACTTCTGTGGGAGTCTGCGCTACCTAACCAGAATTGCCCTCAAATCATTGACATTCGTGCCCGTTGGTCCCGGCACGAATAGATCGCCTACTGCATCGAACGCCGTCCAGGCGTTGTTGCCGGCAAGCATTGCCTTGGCATCGACGCCGGCCGCACGCATGCGCGCAACCGTCGAGCCGTCGGCGAAGGCGCCGGCATTGTTTTCCGAGCCGTCGATGCCGTCGGTGTCGGCAGCCAGGGCGTAAATGCCTTCCAGGCCACCGATGCCGATGGCGAAGGCAAGCAGGAATTCCGAGTTGCGGCCGCCCTTACCCTTGGCGCGCAGCGTCACCGTCGTCTCGCCGCCCGACAGGATAAGCACTGGTTTCTTGAAGGGCCGGTTGCGGGTGGCCACCTCGCGCGCGATGGCGGCATGGACGCCGCCGACCTCGCGCGCCTCGCCCTCGATGGCATCCGACAGGATGACCGCCTCGATGCCTTGCCGCTTTGCTTCGGCGGCGGCCGCTTCCAGCGAGACGCCGGCGGAAGCGGTCAGGTGCACTTCATTGCCGGCAAAGCGCGGATCGCCGGGGCGCGGCGCGGCGGCGGCCGGCGACTGGATATGCGCCATGACGGAGGCCGGCAGCTTCATGCCATAGGCAGCGATCGAGGCCAGCGCATCCTCGCGGCTGCCGGCGTCGGGAACGGTCGGACCCGAGGCAACCAACGCCGGATTGTCGCCCGGGATGTCGGAAACGACCAGCGACACCACCTTGGCGGGGTGGGCGGCCGCGGCGAGGCGTCCCCCCTTGATGATCGAGACATGCTTGCGGATGGTGTTCATCGCCGCAATCGGCGCGCCGGAGGCAAGCAGCGCCTCGTTGACCGCGATCTCGTCGGCAAGCGTCAGGCCGGGAGCCGGCGATGGCAGCAGGGCAGAGCCTCCCCCGGAGATCAGCGCCACGACCAGATCGTCGGCGGTCAAGCCCCTCACCTTCTCCAGCAGCCGGCGTGAGGCCTCGAGGCCGGCGGCGTCCGGCACCGGGTGAGCAGCCTCGATGATCTCGATGCGCTCGCATCTGGCGCCGTAGCCGTAGCGGGTGACGACAAGGCCGTCGACCGGGCCGTCCCACACCTTCTCGAAAGCCGCTGCCATCTGCGCCGACCCCTTGCCGGCGCCGATGACGATGGTGCGGCCCTTCGGTTTTGCCGGCAAATGATTGCGGATCGTCTTTTCCGGATCGGCGGCCGCGACGGCGGCGTTGAAGATCGAAACGAGGAAGGTTTTCGGATCGGTCATTTTTCTTCCGGCGGCAGCGCGAGCCCGCTCGCATCGATGCCGAGATGAGCGCAGAGCGCATCGACCACGACGCCGTGATCCTCGCGCTCCGGCAGGCCCGAGACGGCGATGACGCCGATGACGCCGGCGCCCTTTACCGTGACAGGAAAGCCGCCGCCGGCCAGCACATAGTCGGCAATGTCCAGGCCTTCACCGATCTTGAAGGTGCGATCCGGCCGCTGCTGCTCCAGCACCAGCCGGTAGGTGCTTCTCAGGAACCGCCTCACGACGTTGATCTTGCGACGCGCCCAGTCGGGATTGGAGGCGTTTGAACCCGGCATCGCGGCATAGAAAAGCGGCCGGTCGAAAGTCCTGATGTCGACGATGATCGGCAGGTTTTCCTTCAGCGCCCGGTCCCTGATGGCAGAGCCGATTGTGAAGGCCACGGCCTCGTCGAAGGCCGGGAAGACCAGCGCGGCCTCCTGTTTCTTGATCAGAGCGATGTCGTCGGCGGCAGCCATCTCGTTCCCCTGTCAAATGTCGACGCACGCTTTGGCCGATGGCTGACGCGGGGTCAAGCGAAGAGCGCATCAATCTATGCGACAATCGCGCTCTTCGCCGGCCGGCCCGCCACATAAACCTCGCGCACGGCGCGATCGTCGCCCAGCGTCTGCAGCAGGAAGAGTTCTTCCGCCAGCGTCTCCACCGTCTCCATCCTCAGCCGCATCGCCGGCGTCGCATGGGCGTCGAGCACGACGATGTCTGCATCGGTGCCTTCGTCCAGCGTGCCGACCTTGCCGGCCACGGAAAGCGCCTCGGCGTTGCCGCGCGTCAATTGCCAATAGGACTGGAACGGGTTCAGCTTCTCGCCGTTCAGCGCGATCACCTTGTAGCCCTCGTCCATGGTGCGCAGCATCGAATAGTTGGTGCCGCCGCCGACATCGGTCGCAGCGGCTATCCGGATCGGCTTCTCGCGCCGGCGATAGCGCTGGTAGTCGAACAGGCCCGAGCCGAGGAAAAGGTTGGAGGTCGGGCAGAACACCGCCACCGAGCCCGACTGCGACAGCGCGTCCGCCTCGCGCTCGGAAAGGTGAATGCAGTGCCCGAACAGGCTCTTTTTGCCCAGCAGGCCGTAGTGCTCATAGACGTCGGTGTAGTCGCGCGACCAGGGGTAGAGCTCCTGGGTGAAGGCGATCTCGGCGTGGTTCTCCGACAGATGCGTCTGCATGTGGAGATCGGGATGCTCGCGGCAGAGCGCGCCGGCCATCTCCATCTGCTCGGGCGACGACGTGATCGCGAAACGCGGGGTGATGGCGTAGAGCTGGCGGCCCTTGCCGTGCCATTCGGCGATCAGCGCCTTGCTGTCGTCATAGCCGGTTTGCGGCGTGTCGAGCACGGCGTCGGGGGCGTTGCGGTCCATCATCACCTTGCCGGCGATGTTGAGCATATTGCGCTCATGCGACTCGGCGAAGAAGGCTTCGGCGGAGGATTTGTGCACGGAACAATAGGCGACGACGGTCGTCGTGCCGTGGCGCAGCATCTCGTCGAGGAAAAGCCTGGCAATACGCCGGCCATGCTGCGCGTTCTGGAATTTCGACTCTTCCGGAAAGGTATATTTGTTCAGCCAGTCGAGCAGCTCGGCGCCGTAGGAGGCGATAATCTGCATCTGCGGCACATGCGCGTGCGCGTCGATGAAGCCCGGCAGGATCAGATGCGGACGATGATCGATCGTCTCGACGTCCGCGCCGGCCGCCTTAGCGACGTCCGCGTAGGGACCGGCGGCGACGATCTTGCCGTTGTCGACCAGCAGTCCGCCGTCCTCGTCGTAACGCCAGGCGGAATGGTCGTCTATCGCTTCGGGCCAACGCAGGAAAGACAGCGTGCGGCCGCGCAGGAGCTTCGCTGTCATGCTTATTTTCCGGCGCCTTCGAACCAGGCCACAAGCAGGGCCCGTTCCTGGTCGGTGATCTGGGTGATGTTGGCGGGCGGCATGGCATGCGCCCGGCCGGCCTGCAGGTAGATCTCGCGGGCATGCTCGGCGATGCGCGCGTCGGTATCCAGCATCACGCCCTTCGGCGCGTGGTAGATGCCTTCATAGACCGGCTCCTCGGCGTGGCACATCGAGCAGCGCCCGAGCACGGTGTCGCGCACGGCGGAGAAGTGCGCCGAGGCCATATAGACCTGCGCGGCGGAGGATGCGGCGGAGGTTTTCGGGTCGCCGGTCAGCACCTTCGGCACGGTCGACAGCCAGATGATGATCATGAACAGCACGGCAGCACCCAGCCATGTCCAGGTCGGGTTGCCCTTGCGGGCATGGACGGTGTTGAAATAGTGCCGGATCAGCACGCCGATGATGAAGACCAGTGAGGCGATGACCCAGTTGAACTGCGTCCCGAACGCCAGGGGGTAGTGGTTCGACAGCATCAGGAATAGGACCGGCAAGGTCAGGTAGTTGTTGTGCAGCGAGCGTTGCTTGGCGATCTTGCCGTATTTCGGGTCCGGCTTGCGGCCGGCGATCAGGTCGGCGACGACGATCTTCTGGTTCGGTATGATGACCATGAAGACGTTGGCCGACATGATCGTGGCAGTGATGGCGCCCAGATGCAGGAAGGCGGCGCGGCCGGTGAAGAGGTGCGTCAACCCCCAGGCGATGAACACCAGCACGCAATAGAGCACCAGCATCAGCCCGGTGTCGCTGTTGCCGAGCGGCGAGCGGCAGAGCAGGTCGTAGACGATCCAGCCGACGCCGATGGTGGCCAGCGACAAGAGGATGCCGACCGGCACCGAGATGTTGAGCACGTTGGGATCGATCAGGAACAGGTCGGCGCCGGCGTAGTAGACGACGCACAGCATGGCGAAGCCCGACAGCCAGGTGGCGTAGGATTCCCATTTGAACCAGGTCAGGTGCTCCGGCATTTCGGCCGGCGCCACCAGGTATTTCTGGATGTGATAGAAGCCGCCGCCGTGCACCTGCCATTCCTCGCCGAAGGCGCCGGCGGGTAGGCCGGGACGCTGGCGCAGGCCGAGGTCGAGCGCGACGAAATAGAAGGACGAGCCGATCCAGGCAATGCCGGTGACGACATGCAGCCAGCGGACGGCAAAGCTCAGCCAGTCCCAGAAAATCGCGAAATCCGTCATCGTGTCGCCCTTGGGAGATCGTCCCTGCCGATTGGCTGACTTTACGGTCTGGAGCGCAAACGAAAAGAGGCGAGGTGCGCGATGACTTTCAAAAAAAAATGGAAAATAGTAGGCTTGCCCCACGCAGCGGTTTGAGAGCCACGAAAATCCAATGGCCTATCTCGACAACATCGCCGTCTTCGTCCGCGTCGTCGAGCTCGGCAATCTGTCGGCGGCTGGGCGCGACATGCGCCTTTCGCCGGCCGTCGCCTCCAACCGCATCAAGGAACTGGAGAAGCACCTCGGGGTCAGGCTGTTCAACCGCACGACAAGGCAATTGATGCCGACCGAGCACGGCACGGTGTTCTATACCGGCGCCAAGCAGGTGCTGGACGCGATCACCGAGGCCGAGGCAGCGGTCGCGGCACTCTCCGGCCAACCGCGCGGCACGATCAAGGTAACGGCGCCGCTCGGCCTCGGCCGCCGGCTGGTCGCTTCCGGTATTCCGGATTTCCACGACAAATACCCCGATATCGAGGTGCGGCTACGGCTCTCCGACCACAATGTCGACATCATGAAGGAAGGCATCGACGTCGCCTTCCGCCTCGGCATCATCGAGGATTCCAGCCTGCGGATGCGCGGCATCATGGACTGCGAGCGGGTGCTGGTGGCGGCGCCGAAATATCTGGAGGCCCGCGGCGAACCGGTCGAGCCGCAGGAGCTGGTCGGCAAAAAGCACGACTGCCTGATGCTGCGTTATGCCGGGGCGCGCGAATTCGTCTGGACGCTGCAGACACCGAGCGGCGTGCAGAAACTCGAAGTGCACGGCCCCTACGACACCGACGACGGCGACGTGCTGACAGGATGGGCCCTGTCCGGGCGCGGCATCATCAACAAGCCGCGTTTCGAAGTGGAACCCTTCATCCGCGACCGGCGGCTGAAGGTAATCCTGCCCCAGACACCGCCGACGCCGGTGCAATTCGCCGCCGTCTATCCGCACAAGAAGCTGCAGGACCCGAAGGTGCGGCTGCTGCTCGACTTCATGGCCGAGCGCTGCCAGCGGCTGATCAAGGATATCTTGGCCGGCAAGTAGGGGCTGGTAGCGTTGCGTCGCGATTGGCCGAAGCCTCCCCGACGTCGTCATCCACGGGCGCAGCGACGCGAAGCGGAGCGCAGACCCGAGGATCCCTGCCGTGGGCTTGGACGTAGAGTAGGGCAGTGCCGAATTCTGCAACGGCTGCGACGCTTTAATGTAACGGCACGGATCCTCGGGTCTGCGCTCGTCGCTTCACTCCTCGCTCCGCCCTAGGATGACGACGTGATGGGCGTTTTAGCCAATCGCCAAGGTACGCAGCAGCAACGCAACATCCAAGAACCTTGTGGTAAGCGATGGCTGGCCGGCAAGTGGCAGCTTGGTGGCCCACTCGGTCCCGTTGCCTTGCGCAAAGGCGGGCCTAGGTTGGTAGCGAGAACGGCTGCCGACTTTCGGGGCAGCCGAATGGGCCGCATAATGCATCTCGCCGTTTCGCTCGATATCGCATCCGCCACAGGGCAGACCAGCCTGACATTCGCCGAGATCGACGGTTTCGTGCGGAAAGCGGAGGCGGCCGGTGTCGACATGGTCGTCATCTCCGACTCGGGGCCAAACGGCGAGCCGTCGACCAGCCCTTTCGAAGCGACGACCCTCATTGCCGCGCTGGCGACCGCGACGGAGAAGATCGGCCTCGTCGCCAGCGCCTCGACGCTCGCGCACCAGCCCTACACTCTGGCGCGCCGTTTTGCTTCGCTCGACATCATCAGCCATGGCCGCACCGGCTGGAACGTCACCACGGCGCAGAACCCGCGCGAGGCGGCGAATTTCAGCCGCCCGGAAGGTTTTTCCGACGATGATTTTCGCCGTCGCGCCAGGGAATTCATCAACATTGTACGGCTCCTGTGGATCAGCTGGGAACATGATGCCTTGTTGTTCGACAAGGCATCAGGCCGCTTCCACGATCCGGACAAGATGCACTTGGCGAACTTCACCGGCGAATTCTTCTCAGTGCGCGGCCCGCTTAATGTCGCCCGTTCGCCGCAAGACCGCCCACTGCTGGTGATGTCCGGGCTGGCAGAGACCGAGTTCGATTTTGCCAGCCGCCGCGCCGACCTCGTGCTGTTGGATAAGCGTGAACCATCGGACGCGAGAGCGGCCTGCGATGAGATCAAACGCAGAGCGTACGATGCGGGGCGCGACCCGATGACGATCAGGGTGCTGACGGTGGCCGATGCGCGGCCGGAACGTGACGGCGGCATTCTGGAAGCCCTGTGCCGCTCATCCGGCTGCGACGGCATCGTTCTGGCTGTGCAGCCTCGGGCTGCCGCTTTGGAGGATTTTGTCGAACGATTGCTGCCGGAACTCAAGCGACACGGATTTGCCGAGACACAACCGGGCAAGACGCTGCGCGATCGCCTTGGGTTGGGTGAGGACGGCCGGCCATGAGTGCGCGCCAGATGAAGCTCGGCCTGTTCCTGTGGGCGACCGGACATCACATCGCCGCCTGGCGCCATCCGGACGCGCATGTGACGGCCGGCATCGACATCGACCATTACATCGCGCTGGCACGCACGGCCGAAGCGGCGAAGTTCGACATGGTGTTCTGCGAGGACGCCGCCGGCTTACGCGAGGCCAATGTCCAAATCGCCAGCCAGACCTCGCGCTCGATCGGTTTCGAGCCGATCAGCCTGCTTTCGGCCCTTGCCGCGCAGACCGAGCGCATCGGTCTCGTCTCGACGGCATCGACCAGCTACAACGAACCCTACGCGCTGGCGCGCATGTTTGCCTCGCTCGACAATTTGAGCGGCGGCCGGGCCGGCTGGAACCTCGTCACCTCGGCCAGCCCGATCGAAGCGGCGAATTTCGGCGCGACCGGCTTGCGGCCGCATGCGGATCGCTACGAACGCGCCCGAGAGTTCGCCGCCGTCATCACCGGGTTGTGGCACCGCAAGGCTGCCGGCTATGACGGCGAAAGCTTTTCGGTTCGCGATCCGCTCGACATACCGCCCTCGCCGCAAGGCGCGCCGGTGATGGTGCAGGCTGGGGCTTCGGACGACGGCAAGGATCTCGCCGCCCGTACCGCCGATGTCGTGTTCTCGGCGGCACAGACTTTCGAGGACGCCAAGGCCTTTTACGACGACCTTAAGGGACGGCTCGCGGCCTATGGGCGCCGCCCGGACGACGTCAAGATCATGCCTGGCGTGGCGCCGATGGTGGCGGCGACGAAAGCCGAGGCGCAGGCGAAATACGATGCGCTGCAGGAGCTGATCCCCGACGACGTCGGCGTGGCGCTGCTTTCCAGCTACCTCAGCATCTCCGATCTCGGGCGCTATCCGATCGACGGGCCGTTGCCCGAACTGCCTGAGAGCGAAGGGATGAAGAGCCGGCAGGCGCTGGTCATCGAGCAGGCGCGGCGCGACGGCCTCACGATCCGCGAGCTTGCGCGTTACTTTGCCGGCGCGCGCGGTCATTGGCGCGTGGTCGGCACGGCCGAGCAGATCGCCGACGAATTGCAGGCCCGTTTCGAAGGCGGCGCTGCCGACGGCTTCAATGTCATGCCGTCCTGGTTCCCGGGCGAACTCGACGCCTTCGCGGCGCTGGTCGTGCCCGAACTGCAGCGGCGCGGCCTTTTCCGCAAGGATTATGAGGGGCGCACGCTGCGCGAGCATCTCGGCTTGAAGCGGCCGGTTTAGGCGGTTCAGTCCATCAGCCGGGCCGCTCCGGAGACCCTGATCGAGCTGCCGGGCGTCGGTGGAATATCGGCTTGGAGCCGCGAGCGCATGCCCATATCCTCGCCCTGGACGATATCGATCGCGCCGCCATGCGGCCAGCCGAGATCGCGCAGATAGCCGGCAAAGGCAGCGGTCGCCGCCCCCGTCGCCGGGTCCTCGTAGACACCGCCGGAAGCGAACGGATTGCGGGTGTGGAAGAGGCGCGGCGTCTCGGCATAAGCGAGCAGCATCGTGACCAGCCCTTCACGCCGCATGAAGGACTGACCCTTTCTCAAGTCATAGGTCATGGCGGCCAACGCCTCGCGTGACTTCAGCGCCAGCACGAGATGATCGGCGCCGCCGTGGATGAACGCCGGCGGGATGGCCGGATCGAGGTCGCCAGGCTCGTACCCAAACAGGGCGAGTGCCTTGCCGACCAGTTCCGACGAAGCCTGCCGGCTGCGCGTCGGCGGCGATTGCAGTGCGGCGGCGACATTGGTGCCATCGCGAAAACCTTCGACCGTTATGTTGGCCTGGTTGAGGGTCAGCTTGAAAATGCCGTCGCCGAACTTTCTGACCAGCGCCGCGCCCAGCGCAATGGTGGCGTGGCCGCAGAACGGCACTTCCGACTCCGGCGAAAAATAGCGGACGCGCCAGCTTTCATCCTCGGGTGCCGCGAAGGCGGTTTCCGAAAAGCCGACTTCGGCCGCGACACGCTGCATGTCTGCGGCATCGGGCAGAACGTCGCCAATCACCACGCCGGCGGGATTGCCGCCGGTGTGTCCGTCCGAAAAGGCTGCAATGCGCAATACGTCCATGTTCCTGGCCTCGTGTTCCTGAGGTGCAACAAACACGTTCCGGGCCGTTTTGGGAAACGACGAAAGCGACGAGCAGCCGTGAGCGTCACTCACACCTGCCATTAGAGTCGCACGCTTCAATCCGATGCGGGATGAAACTTGGCCCGTCGCCGTTCTGACGATTGGCGGTCGTTCAAGCCGCCTCTTCAGCTCTCACCAACCGACGCCGGCAATGCCAACACCGCCGACAGTTTTACCGCCTGTTCGCGCTTGCTCGACAAATTGCTGTGGTTACTCGAAGCGCCCACGCAGGAAAAGGAATAGCCAGGCAGGATGCGGGCTCTTGCATGGCCGGCCAAATCAACCCGCCATCGCCCTTTCGGACGCATTCGAAGCCAATGCATGGACGCCATGCGAGGCGAGCGCCGTCATGATCTCCGCGGCCGCAAGCGCCGCAATCACCGCCGGGCGCTTGTCCTTCACCGCATTGCCGCCGATTGGCGAGACGAGCCGGTCAAACTGCGCTTGGCCGCCTTCGGCGGACTTGAGGAACCAGTTCCTGAACGTTGCCTTCTTGGTCTTGGAGCCGATCATGCCGACATAGGCGGCGTCTTCGCGCCTCAGCGCTTCGGCAACGATGAGGAAATCCAGCGCATGGTCGTGCGTGAGGATGGCGAAGGCCGATCCCGCCGGCGCCTCGCGCACCACGGCCTCGGGGATCGGCGTCAGCCGCGTTTCGACCGCCTCGTGCATGCCTTCCAACGCGTCCGCGCGCGTCTCGACGACGACGGCATGGATGGGCAGCAGCGCCAGCGAAGCGGCCAGCGCCTGGCCGACATGGCCGCCGCCGAAGATATAGACATGCGGAAGATGTGCTTCCTCGGCCTCGGCCTTAGCGATCAGTTCGTGTTGGAGCGAACCATCGACGAGGCGGATCAGCACCTCTACCCGCCCGCCGCAGCATTGGCCGATTTCCGGCCCGAGCGGCACGTCGAGCGTGGTGGAGACCTCGTCGACCTCGATGCGGGTTTCCCTCCCCCTTGAGGGCAGGGTGGCGGCGGAGCCGCCGGATGGGGTCGCCCGCGCAGTGCTCGGCGCCCTTGTGGTGCCTCCTGAGGGGGCCCCGTCTGGGCGCCTTGCTGCCATCTCCCCCTCGAGGGGGGAGAGAAGCTGCCGCGCCTTGTCGATCGCCATGTATTCGAGCTGGCCGCCGCCGATCGTGCCGAAGATCGACGATGCCGAGACGAGCATGAAGGCGCCGGCCTCGCGCGGGGTCGACCCCTTGGTGGCCGCCACCTCAACCAATGCAGCCCGGCCAGCACGGCCGAGGAATTGCTTCAGCTCTTGCACTCTCGAGTTCATCGTCTGCATTTCCACCTGGGAAATATAGCGTTTTGTGCCCCGATTTGCACGTTCCGGCCCATTCAGGCCGGCTTTGCGGCTGCCTGCTTCAGCCGTTCGATCGCCATAAGCACCCGTTCAGGCGTCGCGGGCGCGTCGAGGCGGGGACAGATCTTGTGGTCGGCGACGCTCGCCACCGCGTCCGACAGGGCGTGCAGCACCGACATGCCGTGCGGCAGCGGCGGTTCGCCCACGGCCTTGGAACGATGGATGGTCGGCTCATAGGCCGACGACCAGTCGGTCAGCTTGACGTTGAAGACTTTTGGACGATCGGAAGCAAGCGGGATCTTGTAGGTCGACGGCGCATGCGTGCGCAGCCGGCCGCTGTCGTCCCACCACAGCTCCTCCGTCGTCAGCCAGCCCATGCCCTGGATGAAGCCGCCCTCGATCTGGCCAAGGTCGATCGCCCGGTTCAGCGAGCGGCCGGCATCATGCAGGATATCGGTGCGCTCGACGACATATTCGCCGGTCAGCGTATCGACCGAGACCTCCGAGCAGGCCGCGCCATAGGCGTAATAGTAGAAGGCGTGGCCGCGACCCTTGCTGCGGTCCCAATGGATCTTGGGCGTCTTGTAGAAGCCGGCCGCCGAGAGCTGGACGCGGGCGATATAGGCCTGCTTGACCAGATCGTTGAAGGCGATTTCCTGGTTGCCGACGCGCACGCGGTTGGGCAGAAACACCACCTGGTCGTGCGGCACCTGGTATTTGTCCGCCGCGAAATCGGTCAGCCGCTTGCGGATCTGGCGGGCGGCATCCTGCGCCGCCATGCCGTTGAGGTCGGCGCCGGAAGAGGCTGCCGTCGGCGAGGTGTTCGGCACCTTGGCGGTGGTGGTCGCGGTGATCTTGACCCGGTCGAGGTCGATCTGGAACTCCTCGGCGACGACCTGCGCCACCTTGAGATGCAGGCCCTGGCCCATCTCGGTGCCGCCATGGTTCATGTGCACCGAGCCGTCGGCATAGACATGCACCAGCGCGCCGGCCTGGTTGGCTTCCGTCTTGGTGAAGGAGATGCCGAACTTGACCGGCGTCATCGCCAGGCCGCGCTTGATGAAGCGGCTGTTGTTGTTGAAGGCGACGATCTCGCGGCGACGCCGGGCGTAGTTCGCGCTTTCCTCCAGTTCCGCCACGATGCGCTGGATGATGCAGTCCTCGACCTTCTGGTGATAGGGCGTGAAGCAGCGCTCGCCGATGGCGTCCATCGGGTCATAGAAATTGAGCTTGCGGATCTCGAGCGGGTCCTTGCCGACGGCGAAGGCCACCTCGTCGATGACGCGCTCGGCACCGACCATGCCCTGCGGACCGCCAAAGCCGCGGAAGGCGGTGTTGGAGACGGTGTTGGTGTAAAGCGGTACCGACTTGGCATGCACCGCGGGGTAGAAATAGGCGTTGTCGCAGTGGAACAGCGCGCGGTCGCCGACCGGGCCGGACAGGTCGGCAGAGAAGCCGCAACGCAGCGCATAGGTGAAGTCGACGCCGAGGATGTTGCCCTCGTCGTCGAAGCCGACCTCGTAGTCGATGGCGAAGTCGTGCCGCTTGCCGGTGGCGGTCATGTCCTCGTCGCGGTCGAGCCTGATCTTGACCGCGCGCTTGAGCTTCTTGGCGGCGATCGCGGCGATCGCGGCGCACTGGTTGGCCTGCGTTTCCTTGCCGCCGAAACCGCCGCCCATGCGACGAACTTCGACCGTTACCGCGTGGCTCGGCACGCCGAGCGCATGCGCGACCAGATGCTGCGTCTCGCTCGGGCCCTGCGTCGAGCAATAGACAATGACTTCGTCATCCTCGCCGGGGATGGCGAGCGAGACCTGGCCTTCGAGATAGAAATGGTCCTGGCCGCCGAGCCACATGCGGTTCTTGATGCGGCGAGGAGCCGCCGCGATCGCCGCGGCCGCATCGCCGCGCTTCAGGACGAGCGGCGTGGTGACCTGCTTGTCCTTGACCGGGTCGAGGTTCCAGATGTCGACGACGGCCGGAAGCTCGTCATAATCGATCTTGGCCAGGCGCGCCGCGCGCCGCGCCGCCTCGCGCGTCTCGGCGACCACGGCGAAGATCGGCTGTCCGTAGAACTGCACCTCGCCTTCGGCCAGCACCGGATCGTCATGCATGTTGCTCGGCGAAACATCGTTCTCGCCGGGAATGTCCGCATGAGTCAGCACATCGACGACGCCGGGCGCCGAACGCACCGCCGACAGGTCGACGCTTTTCAGGTTGCCGTGCGCGACCTTGGACAGGCCTAGGCCGACATGCAGCGTGCCTGCGGGTTCCGGCATGTCGTCGATATAGATGGCGGTGCCGCTGACGTGCTTGTGCGCGGAATCGTGCCGCTGGTCGGTGGCGACGCCGCCGACGATCTTTTCGGCCTTGAGATTGGGAGTGGTGGCGTGCTTGTTCATCAGGCCGCCTCGTTGCGCGACACCTGGAACGGCGCCCTGGTGCCTGTGGTTTCGACGTAGAAGCGCAGCAACAGGTTCCTCGCCGCCAACGCCCGGTATTCGGCGGTCGCCCGCATGTCGGTGATCGGCGTGAAGTCGCTGGCGTATTCGGCCATCGCGGCTTCCACCGTCGCTTCGCTCCAGGTTTTGCCGATCAACGCCTTCTCGACCGCAATGGCTCGCTTCGGCGTCGGCGCCATGCCGCCATAGGCGATACGGATATCGGCTACGGTGCCGTCCCTGGCCAGGCTAAGACAGAACGCGCCGAGCGTCGCGGTGATGTCCTCGTCACGGCGCTTGGTGACCTTGTAGACGGCAAACTTTTTGTCCCGTGCCGGCACGGACACATGGACGGCTTCGACGAACTCGCCGGGTTGGCGATCCTGCTTGCCATAGGCGATGAAGAAGGTTTCGAGCGGGATCGTGCGGCGGGCGCTGCCCTTGCGCAGCGTGAGCTGCGCGCCGAGCGCGATCAGCGGCGGCGGCAGGTCGCCGATCGGCGAGCCGTTGGCAATATTGCCTCCGATCGTGCCCATGTTGCGCACTTGCTCGCCGCCGATGCGGTCGACCAGCGGCCCCAATGCGGGGATACGCTTCGACAGCGTCTCGAAAGCCTCTGTATAGGTGACGGCGGCGCCAATGGTGATGGTTCCGTCTGCTTCCGACATGGTGCGCAGTCCATCGAGCCCCCCAATGAAGATCGCCGGCGCAATGTCGCGCATATGCTTGGTCACCCACAGGCCGACGTCGGTCGAGCCGGCGACGATGGTAGCGCCCGGTTCTTTCTCGAGCACGGCGGCGAAATCGTCGACGTCGGACGGCACGATCAGCCGCTGCTTGTCCGATCCGACTTCGACCCTAGCACCGTCGCGCAATGTCTTCAGCCGCGCGGTGATATGCTTGCGCTCCACCGCCAACGGGTCCTTCGCCGCCTTGCCGTAGCTCGAAATGGCATGCGCGGCGCGCATGATCGCCTCGTAGCCGGTGCAGCGGCAGAGATTGCCCTGCAGGGCCTTTTCGATCGCAGCGTCGGACGGATCGGGTGTCTTCATCCAGAGCCCGTAGAGCGACATGATGAAGCCCGGCGTGCAGAAGCCGCATTGCGAGCCGTGGAAATCGACCATCGCCTGCTGCACCGGATGCAGGTTTTCGCCATCGCCGCGCAGATGTTCCACGGTCACGACATGGGTACCGTCGAGCGAGGCCATAAAGCGGATGCAGGCATTGACGCTTTCGTAGACGAGACCTTCGGCGGAAAGCTTGCCGACCAGCACCGTGCAAGCGCCGCAGTCGCCTTCCGCGCAGCCTTCCTTTGTCCCGCGCAGCGAGCGGTTGAGCCGCAGCCAGTCGAGCAAGGTCGTATCGGGCGCGACGTCTTTCAAAGCCACGTCGCCGCCATTCAGGATGAAGCGTATCTCGTTGCGGATCTCTGCCATGTCTCAGCTCCCCCGATAGGTCGAGTAGCCATAGGGCGAAATCAAGAGCGGGACATGGTAATGCCGGTGCTCCGCGATGCCGAAGCGGATCGGCACGATGTCGAGGAAGGCGGGCTGCGGCAGGCTGATACCCTGCCCGCGCAGATAGTCGCCGGCGGCAAAGACCAGCTCATATTCGCCGGTGTGGAAATCCGCTCCGGCCAGCAGCGGCGCATCGCAGCGGCCGTCATCGTTGGTGGCCACCGTCTTCAGATGCTTGCGGCTCTCACCCTCGATGCGGAAGAGCCCGATCGACAGGCCCTTCGCCGGCCGGCCGGTTGCGGTGTCGAGCACATGGGTCGTCAGGCGCCCGCCATCGGCTTTCGACGTTTCTGCCACTGGCCGCCTCCCATTTTCCGTTGCAACCGATTGGTCGGTACAGTCCAACGTTTTCAAGTCAATTGTGCGCCAATTAAAGGCGATGCATAAGCCCGGGTCGAGCGGAGTGCTACAAAAAGCACTTTCAAAAATTTTCGGGGGAATGCAGGAGCACTCCTTTCGATATCTTCAACGCAACAAGCGGGCAGGAGCTGCAATGCGTTACGAACGGGACATGCGCGGTTACGGGGCCAATCCACCGGACCCCAAATGGCCCGGCGGCGCGCATGTCGCGGTGCAGTTCGTCGTCAACTATGAGGAAGGCGGCGAGAATTGCGTGCTGCACGGCGACAAGGCTTCGGAGGCCTTTCTTTCGGAGATCGTCGGTGCGGCGCCGTGGGTCGGCCAGCGCCACTGGAACATGGAATCGATCTATGAATACGGCGCCCGCGCCGGCTTCTGGCGGCTTTACCGGCTGTTCACCGAAGCCCAAGTGCCGGTGACCTGCTATGGCGTCGCCACCGCGCTGGCGCGTTCGCCCGACCAGGTCGTCGCGATGCAGGAAGCCGGCTGGGAGATCGCCTCGCACGGGCTGAAGTGGATCGACTATCGCGACCACGCGGCCGAGGACGAACGGCGCGACCTGGAAGAAGCGATCAAGCTGCACCACGAAGTGACCGGCGCGCGGCCGACCGGCTGGTACACCGGCCGCACCTCGGTCAACACGGTGCGTCTCGTCGCCGAGGAAGGCGGCTTCGATTACGTTTCCGACACTTATGACGACGAGCTGCCCTACTGGTTCGACCGTGACGGGCTGGAGAAGCCGCAGCTCATCATCCCCTACACGCTCGACGCCAACGACATGCGTTTCGCGACGCCGCAGGGCTTCAACTCGGGCGACCAGTTCTTCGCCTATCTGAAGGACAGCTTCGACACGCTCTATGCCGAGGGCAAATCGGGCAGGCCGCGCATGATGAATATCGGCCTGCATTGCCGGCTGGTCGGCCGTCCAGGCCGTGTGGCGGCGCTGAAGCGCTTCGTCGATTATGTGAAATCGCATGACAGGGTGTGGCTGACGCGGCGCGTCGACATCGCCAGGCACTGGCGCGAAATGCATCCCTACAGGGCGCCGGCGCTGCGCCCTTCACGGATGAAATTCGAAGAATTCGCGCATGCCTTCGGCGGCGTGTTCGAGCATTCGCCATGGATCGCCGAGCGCGCCTACGAACTGGAACTCGGGCCGGCGCATGACAGTGCCGGCGGCCTGCACAATGCGCTCTGCCGCGTCTTCCGCGCGGCGAGCGAAGCCGAGCGGCTTTCCGTGCTCAACGCTCACCCGGACCTCGCCGGCAAGCTGGCCAAGGCGAAGCGCCTGACGCCGGAATCGGCCAAGGAACAGGCTTCCGCCGGGCTCGACGCGCTGACCGACAAGGAGCGCGAGCTGTTCTCGAAACTCAACGCCGCCTATGTCACCACCTTCGGTTTCCCCTTCATCATCGCCGTCAAGGGCAAGAGCAAGGACGAAATCCTGACGGAGTTCGAGGCGCGGATCGGCAACAGCCGCGGCACCGAGTTCGAAACCGCCTGCAAACAGGTCGAACGCATCGCCCTGCTGCGGCTGAAAGACATGCTCCCGCAATAACGCCAGGGATCCCCATGGATATGATCAAGACGTCCGAGCGAACCTATTACGCGCCGCATGGCGGCCATCCCGGCCAGACCGAGCTGTTGACCGGCCGTGCCGTCTTCACCGAGGCCTATGCCGTCATCCCCAGGGGCGTGATGCAGGACATCGTGACCAGCCCGCTGCCGTTCTGGGACGAGACCAGGGCCTGGATCATTGCAAGGCCGCTCTCGGGCTTCGCCGAGACGTTCTCGCAGTACATCGTCGAGGTCCTGCCCGGCGGCGGCAGCGACCGGCCGGAGCCGGATGCGGGGGCAGAGGGCGTGCTGTTCATCGTCGAGGGCAAGCTCACCGTGTCACTTGCCGGCAAAAAGCATGTGCTTGTCCCCGGCGGCTTCGCCTTCCTGCCGCCGGCGAGCGGCTGGACGGTGCGCAACGAAAGCGGCACTGCCGCCCGCTTCCACTGGATCCGCAAGGCCTATGAAGCCGTCGACGGGCTCGACGTGCCGGAAGCCTTCTTCTCGAGCGACCAGCAGGTGGCGCCGAGCCCGATGCCCGGCACCGAAGGCCGCTGGGCAACGACCCGCTTCGTCGACCCCGCCGACATGCGCCATGACATGCATGTCACCATCGTCACGCTCGAACCGGGCGCGGTCATCCCCTTCGCCGAAACGCATGTCATGGAGCACGGGCTCTATGTGCTGGAAGGCAAGGCCGTCTACCGCCTCAACCAGGACTGGGTCGAGGTCGAGGCAGGCGACTTCATGTGGCTGCGCGCCTTCTGCCCGCAGGCCTGCTACGCCGGCGGGCCAGGCAAATTCCGCTACCTACTCTACAAGGACGTCAACCGCCACGCCAAGCTCGGCGGCTATCTTGGGGGCAAGGCGCGGTGAGCCGCATCGTCGCCCGGCCGCTGACCCGCGAAAACTTCGCGCCCTTCGGCGACGTCATCGACATGGGCGGCGACAACCGCTACCCGATCAATGGCGGCAAGGCGATGCGCTACCACGATCTTGCGACCGCCGAAGCCGCCGGGCCGAATGCGCGTGTCCTGATCTCGATGGTGCGCGGCACGCCCTATGAGATGCCGCTGAAGCTCACCATGGTCGAGCGCCATCCGCTTGGCAGCCAAGCCTTCATCCCGCTGTCGCCGCGGCCGTTCCTGGTGGTCGTCTGCCATGACACCAAGGACGGCCCCGGAGAGCCGCATGCCTTTCTCGCCGGCCCCGGACAAGGCATCAACTACCGCCGCAACCTCTGGCACGGCGTGCTGACGCCGATCGGCGAGGAACAGGATTTCGTGATCGTCGATCGCGGCGGCGACGGCTCCAATCTCGAAGAGTTTTATTTCTCGCATCCTTACGAGATCCACCTTCCCTGAAAGCTGCCGATTCCTATGACCGACGTTTCGCTGATCGACCGCCTGCTCGATGTGATCGAGCACGATATCGTGCCGAAGACGGCGCAAGGCGTCGCCCACGGCAACAAGCTGTTTGGCGCCGCGATCCTGAGGAAAGACGACCGCTCGCTGGTGCTGGCCGAGACCAACAACGAGACGGAAAACCCGCTCTGGCATGGCGAGGTGCACTGCCTGAAGCGCTTCTACGAGATGCCGAAGGCCGAGCGCGTCGACACCAAGGACGCGCTGTTCATCGCCACGCACGAGCCCTGCTCGCTCTGCCTGTCGGCGATCACCTGGACCGGCTTCGACAATTTCTACTATCTATTCAGCCACGAGGATTCTCGCGACAGTTTTGCCATCCCGCATGACCTCAAGATCCTGAAGGAGGTCTTCACTCTCGACCCTGGCGGCTACAACGCCGAGAACGCCTATTGGAAGAGCTTCTCCATCCGCCGGCTGGTGCGCGCTTTGCCAGAGGCCGAACGCAATCGGCTGGAAGCGCGCATCGGAAAAATTTCAGCACGCTACGACGAGCTTTCCGGAATCTATCAGGCGAGCAAGGCCGAGAACGACATTCCGTTGAACTGACGCGGATTGACCAGCCGATTTCGCCGGCTGGCTCACGACGTGCCAGCCGCCGCTCCATCATGTGGCAACGCTTGGAGCGCCGCCATGAAAATCGTCACCGAATTTCCCCGCAAAGTCGTCGAGTTCCCCGACATGGGCATCGTCATGCCGGACGGCTGCCGGCTGTCGGCGCGCGTCTGGATGCCGGAGAATGCCGCCGACGATCCGGTACCGGCCATCCTCGAACACCTGCCCTACCGCAAGCGCGACGGCACCATTCTTCGCGACCAGCTCACCCATCCCTATTTCGCCGGGCACGGCTACGCCTCGATCCGCGTCGACATGCGCGGCAATGGCGATTCCGAAGGGCTGATGGACGACGAATATTCCGAGCAGGAATTACAGGACGCCCGCGACGTCATCGCCTGGGCGGCGGCGCAGCCCTGGTGCAACGGCAATGTCGGCATGATGGGCATTTCCTGGGGCGGCTTCAATTGCCTGCAGGTGGCGGCCAAGCAGCCGCCGGCGCTGAAGGCGGTGATCAGCCTCTGCTCGACCGTCGACCGCTATGCCGACGACATCCACTACAAGGGCGGCTGCCTGCTCCTGGAGAATTTCGGCTGGGCCTCGACGATGCTGTCCTATTCGTCGCGGCCGCCGGATCCGGCGATTGCCGGCGGCAACCGCTGGCGCGACCTGTGGCTCAGCCGTCTGGAAAACCAGCCTTTCCTGTTGCCGCTCTGGCTAAGCCACCAGCACCGCGACGCCTATTGGAAGCGCGGCTCGATCTGCGAGGAGTTTTCGGCGGTCAAAGCGGCCGTGCTGTCGATCGGCGGCTGGCACGACGGCTACCGCAACACGATCTCCAACCTCGTGGCCAACATCCAGTCGCCGGTCAAAGGCATCGTTGGACCGTGGATCCACAAATACCCGCATTACGCCGGACCCAGGCCAGCCATCGGCTTCCTGCAGGAGGCGCTGCGCTGGTGGGACCGCTGGCTGAAGGGAACGGAGACCGGTGTCGAGGCCGACCCGGATTACCGCGCCTATGTTATGGACAGCGTGCGGCCCGCTCGCTGGCACCCCGAGCGGCCGGGCCGGTGGGTCGCCGAACAGGATTGGCCATCTTCAAACATCAAGGTTGAGGCGATCGAGCTCATTCCCGCCGGCGCAAGGCCTTCGATCGTCGCTTCGCCGCAGAGCTGCGGGCTTGCCGGCGGCGAGTATTTTCCCTTCACCTTCGGGCCGGAGCTGCCGGGCGACCAGCGCCCCGACGACGCGCTGTCGGTTTGTTTCGACCAGGCCGAACTCAAGAAGGCGATCGACATTGTCGGGGCGCCGGAGCTTGAGATCAGGTTTGCCTCCGATCGGCCCCAGGCCAACATCGCGGTGCGGCTGTGCGACGTGCATCCAGACGGCGCCTCGGAACTGATCTCCTACGGCGTGCTCAACCTGACCCACCGCAACTCGCATGAATTCCCGCAAGCGCTTGTGCCCGGCGAGACGGTGTCGGCGCGCGTCGTGCTCGACCAGTGCGCCTACCGGGTGCCCGCCGGCCACAGCTTGCGCATCGCCGTTTCGACCGCCTACTGGCCGATGATCTGGCCTTCGCCGGAGCCGGTAACGCTGGGACTGTCGGCGGCAACGCTCAAGCTGCCGCTACGCCCGCTGGCGAATGGCGACGAGGTCTCGTTCCCCCAACCGGAAGGTGCCACCCCCTGGGCGAGCGAGACGCTCAGGCCGACCAAATCCGAACGGCATGTCAACCGCGACGAGAAGACCGGCATGGTCACGCTCTCTATCGCGGATGACTTCGGCGAAGTGCGCGATCTCGAACATGGGCTCGTCAACGGCAGCATCGTGCGCGAGACGTGGGCGATCCATCCCGACGATCCGCTGTCTGCCACCGGAGCCACGCATTGGACCCAGACATTGTCGCGGAACGAATGGTCGGTGCGAACCGAAACCTTTGCCGAGATGCGATCGGACGCCGCAAACTTCATCGTCAGCGCCCGAATCGAGGCCTTTGAGGGCGAAAAACTGGTCTTCGAACGCGACTTCAAGCAGGCGATCCCCCGCTCTCAGGTTTGAGTCGGGTCAAGATTAGTCCAAAGGCGACGTGCGATTTACGCCACGGCATGTCGCATTCGGTCTTGCCTGCCGCTTTCCCTTACGGTCATTATCTCCTCCAATAGCAAGAAACGGCCATAAGGCCGGAATCCAGAGTGAGGAACCATAATGTCTGACGAACTCGACTATCTCAGCCGGCGAGTCGCTGCCGGAAAGCTTAGCCGTCGCGATTTTCTCGGTCGCGCGGCGGCGCTCGGCGTCGCAGCGACCGTTGCCAACTCGCTGCTCTCCAAGGCCGTGCGTGCGGCCGGTCCGGTCAAGGGCGGCACGCTGAAGGCCGGCATGGTTGGCGGTGCATCCACCGACAGCCTCGACCCCGCGCTGGACGCCAGCCAGGTTCCGTTTGCCTTCGGTAAGTGCTGGGGCGAGACCTTGGTCGAACTCGCGCCCGGTGGCGGCGTCGAGTATCTGATCGCCGAGGAGATCGGCGCGTCGGACGACGCCAAGACCTGGACAATGAAGATCCGCAAGGGCGTCCAGTTCCACAACGGCAAGGAAGTGACACCGGACGACGTGGTGGCGACGCTGAAGCGCCACAGCGACGAGAAGTCGAAGTCCGGCGCGCTCGGCGTGCTTAAGGGCATCGACACCATCAAAGCCGATGGCGGCAATGTCGTGGTCACGCTGAAGGATGCGAACGCCGACCTGCCCTATCTGATGGCGGACTATCACCTGATCATCCAGCCGAATGGCGGCGTGGACAAACCCGACGCTGGCATCGGCACCGGACCGTACAAGGTGACAGTCAATAAGCCGGGCGTGAAGCACGGCGGCGAGCGCTTCGCCAATTACTGGCAGGCCGACAAATACGGTCATGCCGACCAGGTCGAGATCGTGGTGGTCAATGACCCGACCGCCCGCATGGCGGCCCTGCAGGGCGGCCAGGTGAACATGATCAACCGCGTCGAGCCGAAGATCGTCGATCTGGTCAAGCGGCTGCCTGGCGTCACCGTCCGCGCCGCCTCGGGCCGCGGCTTCTACCCCTTCAACATGTTCTGCGACACCGCGCCCTTCGACAACAACGATCTGCGCATGGCGCTGAAGCTCGCCATGGACCGCGAGGAGATGCTGCACAAGATCCTGCGTGGCTACGGCTCGGTCGGCAACGACATGCCGGTCAACAAGGCCTATCCGCTGTTCTCTGAGGATATCGAACAGCGCAAGTTCGACCCGGAGAAGGCTGCCGCGGCCTACAAGAAGTCTGGCCATAGCGGCTCGATCCTGTTGCGCACCTCAGACGTCGCGTTCCCCGGCGCGGTCGATGCCGCCCAGCTCTACCAGCAGAGCTGCGCCAAGGCCGGCATCAAGATCGAGATCAAGCGCGAACCCGGCGACGGTTACTGGACGGAAGTCTGGAACAAGCAGCCCTTCTCGCTCTCCTACTGGGGCGGGCGGCCGACGCAGGACCAGATGTACTCGACGGCGTACATTTCGACCGCCGACTGGAACGACACGCGCTTCAAGCGTCCGGATTTCGACAAGATGGTCCTGGCGGCGCGAGGCGAGCTCGACGAAGCAAAGCGCAAGAAGATCTATCGCGACATGGGCGAGATGATGCGCGACGAGGGCGGCCTGATCGTACCGTTCTTCAACCAGTTCGTCGACGCGACCGGCAAGGGGGTCGAAGGCTGGGTCGACAACCCGGCACAGGAACTCGGCAACGGTCACGCCTTGATCCAGTGCTGGCTGCAGGCTTGACGAAGGAATAGCGAAGGGCCGGTAAACGCCGGCCCTTCCTTGCTTCGTGGCGCGCCCGAAAGGCGGCCGTCCCTACACCAACATCACGGGTTGCCGATGTCGTCTCCGATCTTGAGATTGATCGCTCAGCGCATCTTGCTGGGCATAGTTCTTCTTTTGGCCGTTTCGGTGCTGATCTTCGCCGGCACGCAGATCCTGCCGGGCGACGTCGCCCAGGCGATCCTCGGCCAGTCGGCGACACCGGAGGCGCTGGCAAACCTGCGCGAACAGCTCGGCCTCAACGATCCGGCGTGGCTGCGCTATGTGCACTGGCTCTGGGGCATCCTGCATGGAGACTTCGGCACGGCGCAGTCGAGCGGCCTCGATATCGCCAGCTCGATCGGCACCAGGCTGAAGAACACGCTGTTCCTGGCCGCCTGCGCGGCGATCGTCGCGGTGCCGCTGGCAATTATTCTCGGACTCATTGCCGTCCGCTACCGCAACGGTTTCGTCGACAAACTGATCTCGGGCCTGGCGCTGGCTTCGACGTCATTTCCCGAATTCTTCATCGGCTATGTGCTGATCTTCGTGTTCGCCGTGCACTGGCAGATCTTTCCGAGCATCTCGACGGTGGATGATTCCACGCCTTTCCTCGAAAGGCTGCAGGCCGTGGTGCTGCCGGCGACCGCACTGACGCTGGTGGTGCTCGCCCATATGATGCGCATGACGCGCGCGGCAATCCTCAACGTCATGCAGTCGGCCTATATCGAGACGGCGGAGCTGAAGGGTCTGAAGGCTTTCGACATCATCCGCAAGCACGCCTTCCCCAATGCGATCGCGCCGGTCGTCAACGTCGTCATGCTCAACCTCGCCTATCTCATCGTCGGCGTCGTCGTGGTCGAGGTGATCTTCGTCTATCCAGGCATGGGGCAGTATCTCGTCGACCATGTCGCCAAGCGCGACGTGCCGGTGGTGCAGGCGGTCGGCCTGATCTTCGCCGCGGTATACATCACGCTCAACATTGTCGCCGATATCGGGGCCATCGTGGCCAATCCGAGACTGAGGCATCCGAAGTAGCGGGCATCCGACACAGTGGGACCGATGCACGACGACCAAAGGGGGAACTGAGGCGCATGGCCTTGCGACAAATCCCGTTGACCGCCTGGGTGGGGCTCATCCTGACCGGCTTCTTCGCGTTCTGCGCGATCTTCGCGCCGTGGATCGCACCGCACGGCAATGGCGAGATCGTCGGCGACGTATGGGAGCCGATGTCGGCCACCCATTGGCTGGGCACCGACAATCTCGGCCGCGACCTCATCTCGCGCATGATCTATGGCGCGCGCATCACCATGGAGATCGCGGTGGCGGCGACGGCGCTGTCCTTCTCGCTAGGCTCGATCCTCGGCTTCTCGGCCGCGGTGTTCGGCGGCTGGTTCGACACGCTGATGTCGCGCTTCGTCGACCTTCTGATGTCGATCCCGACGCTGATCTTCGGCCTCGTCGTGCTTTCGGTCCTGCCGACCAACGCGCTGACGCTGATCCTGGTCATGGGCATCCTCGATTCGACCCGCGTCTACCGGCTGTCGCGCGCGGTCGCCGTCGACATCAACGTCATGGACTTCGTCGAGGCGGCGAAGCTGCGCGGCGAAGGCAAGGCCTGGATCATCTTCCGCGAGATCCTGCCAAATGCGCTGTCGCCGCTGGTGGCGGAACTCGGCGTGCGCTTCATCTTCGCCGTGCTGTTCCTGTCGGCGCTGTCCTTCCTCGGCCTCGGCGTGCAGCCGCCGGATTCGGACTGGGGCGGCATGGTCAAGGAAAACAAGGACGGCATCGTCTTCGGCATTCCGGCGGCGCTGATCCCGGCCGCGGCGATCGCGGTGCTGGCGATCTCGGTCAATCTCGTCGCCGACTGGGTGCTCAACCGCACGACGAGCCTGAAGGGAGGACGCGGCTGATGGCTGATAAGCAAGCGAAGTCCGGGCAAGCAAAGCCAGGGCAGGCAAGCTCGGGCCGTCTCCTCGACATCCGCAATCTGCGCATCGAGGCGACCGTCTATCCGCCGGGCGAGGCGCCGAAGACGATCACGCTGGTCCACGACGTCTCGCTGACGCTCGAAAAGGGCAAGGTGCTCGGCCTGATCGGCGAATCCGGCGCCGGCAAATCGACGATCGGCCTGTCGTCGATGGCCTATGGCCGCGGCGGCGTGCGCATCACCGGCGGCGAGGTGGTCCTCAATGGCCGCGACATCCTGAAGGCCGGACCGAAAGGCGTGCGCGCGCTGCGCGGACGCGAGGTCTGCTACGTCGCGCAGTCGGCGGCGGCCGCTTTCAATCCGGCCCACAAGCTCATCGACCAGGTGGTCGAGGCCACGCTCCTGCACGGCACAGCAAGCCGCGCCGAGGCCGAGAAACGGGCCATCGCGCTGTTCAAGAAACTCAGCCTGCCCAATCCTGAAACGATCGGCGAGCGCTATCCGCATCAGGTTTCCGGCGGCCAGTTGCAGCGTGTGATGACGGCGATGGCGCTCTGCTCGGAGCCCGATCTCATCGTCTTCGACGAGCCGACCACGGCGCTCGACGTGACGACGCAGATCGACGTGCTGGCGGCGATCAAGGACGCCATCCGCGACACCCATGTCGCGGCCCTCTACATCACCCACGACCTTGCCGTCGTCGCGCAAGTTTCGGACGAGATCATGGTGCTGCGCCACGGCCGGCTGGTCGAATGGGGCGGCACGCGCCAGATCATCAAGGAGCCGCGCCAAGAGTACACCAATGCGCTGGTTTCGGTGCATGAGATCGAGCACCGGGAACAGCAGCCGGGCACGACGCCATTCCTGTCGGTGAAGAATGTCACCGCCGCCTATGGCGGCGGCCATGTCAAGGTGCTGAAGAACGTCTCGGTCGACATCTATCCCGGCCAGACGCTGGCCGTCGTCGGCGAGAGCGGCTCCGGCAAGTCGACGCTGGCGCGCGCCATCACCGGGCTTTTGCCGCCGGAAGAGGGCACCGTAACCTTCGATGGCAGGCCGCTTGCCAACAGGCTCGCCGATCGGCCGAAGGAGGACCTGCGCCAGTTGCAGATGATCTACCAGATGGCCGACGTGGCGATGAATCCGCGCCAGACCGTCGGCACCATCATCGGCCGGCCGTTGGAATTTTATTTCGGCATCAAGGGACGCGAGCGCGACAAGCGCGTCGCCGAACTGCTCGACGAGATCGAGATGGGCAAGGGTTTTGTCGACCGCTATCCGGCGGAGCTATCCGGCGGCCAGAAGCAGCGCGTCTGCATCGCCCGCTCGCTTGCCGCCAAGCCGAAGCTGATCATCTGCGACGAGGTGACCTCGGCGCTCGACCCGCTGGTCGCCAACGGCATCCTCAAGCTCTTGCTCAATCTGCAGCAGGTGGAGAAGGTCGCCTATTTGTTCATCACACACGATTTAGCGACGGTTAAGTCGATCGCCGATTCGATCGCGGTGATGTATCGCGGCGAGGTGGTTCGCTACGGTCCCAAGAGCAAGGTGCTGACGCCGCCCTTCGACGCCTATACGGACCTGCTTTTGTCCTCCGTGCCCGAGATGGAGATCGGCTGGCTGGAGAAGGCGATCAAGGGCCGGCGCATGGAAAGCGCCGGGAATTAGAGCATGATGCCGAAAAGTGTGAAGCGGTTTTCGGACGACATCATGCTCTATCTCTTTGATTTAGAGGCGGATTCAGATTTCAGGTCGACTCGATCTGAAATCATCCGGCTCTAGGGCATCTGGCCTGCTCTGACGATCTGTTCCTACGCAATTCCGAGCGGAAGACCGTTGCACACTGGAAATGCTCCAGCTGGCTTCCTCTTCTCCGCGCTTCTGGGGCTTGGCCGGACCGGTCAGCCCCTCGATGCTGATCCCTCCCGCAAGACCGTAAATGGAGGCGCGCGTGGCGCTCAAATCCAAACTGCTGCTCATCGTCCTCGACGGCGTGCCTTATCGGAACTGGCGCCGGCTGATGGGCAATCTCGAGGGCTGGGCCCAGTCCGGCGCGGCGCAGGTTTGGAAAATGCGCTCGGTGCTGCCGTCGACCTCCGCCTGCTGCTACGCCTCGATCCACACCGGGGTTTCGCCGCAGGTGCACGGCATCCTTTCCAATGAGAACCGCTTTCGGGTCACGCAGCCGGATATCTTCTCGGAAGTCAGCAAGGCCGGCGGCAGGACCGGCGCCGTGACCCATTCCTACTGGTCCGAATTTTTCCGCAGCTTTCCGTTCGACCTTGTCGAGGACATGGAGTTCGACGAGCCCGATGGGCCGATCACGCATGGCCGCTTCCACACCATGACCGGCTACAATCTCAAGAACCAGATGACGCCGAGCGACGTCGACCTGTTCGCGACGCTGACCATGCTGGCGAAGCGCCATGGCATCGACTACGGCATCCTGCACACCTGCACGCTGGACTCGATGGGCCATCGCTTCGGCCATGACTGCCACGAGATGGACCATGCCTGCTACGCGATGGACGGCATGCTCGCCGCCTTCCTGCCCGGCTGGCGCGAAGCCGGCTATGAAGTGATCGTGACGGCCGACCACGGCCAGACCGTCCGCGGCCACCATGGCGGCCACGACGACGAGATGCAGGATTTCGCGCTGTATTATTTCGGACCGGCGAAAGGACCGGAGGGCGATACGCTGCTCGACCAGCTGCAGCTGGCGCCGACGGTGCTGAGCCGGCTCGGCGTGGCGATACCCGAGACGATGAAGGCGAAAGTGTTTTTGGGGTAAAGCGCGGCGACTTCCCCTTCTCCCCTTGTGGGAGAAGGAGAACCCCTGCCCTCTGGCAACCTCCCCGCTCTTCGGTTAGCCTCCGAAAATTCCTTGGCGGAGGATGAACCTTTTTGAACCGATCAGCGACAGAGCCACGAGGAGCCAGGCGGCTCGACCGGCCATGAATGCGGCGACGGAAACCGATCGCGCGCTTGTAGACCGGGTCGCGAAGGGCGACCGGGCCGCCGTTCGGCTCCTGTTCATGCGTCACCACGCGCGGATCTACCGCTTCGTGGCGCGTCAGACGGGATCGGAAATGATGGCCGACGATATCGCGAACGAGGTTTTTCTGGAGCTGTGGAAGCAGGCGCCCAGCTTCGAGGGCCGCTCCGAAGTCTCGACATGGCTGCTCGGCATCGCCCGCTTCAAGGCGTTGTCCTCGCTGCGCAAGAAGAAGGAAGACTGGATCGACGACGACGACGCGGCGCAAGTTCCCGACGGCGCCGATACGCCGGAAGTCGTTACCATGAAGGAAGACAAGGCCGCCGCCTTGCGGCGCTTCATCGACGCCTTGGCGGAGGAACACCGCACCGTGATCGACCTCGCCTATTACCACGGACAGTCGGTGACCGAGATCGGCGAGGTGCTCGGCATTCCGGTCGCGACCGTCAAGACCAGGATGTTCTACGCCCGCAAGAAACTCGGCGAAGCCCTGAAGTCTGCGGGTTACGACAGGGGGTGGCCATGAGCGCCGCTGAAAAGATGTCGCGCCGCGACGAGATGGAAACGCTGCTGCCGTTCTACCTGAACGGCTCGCTGGAGGGCGCCGAGCTGGAGGCTATCGAGGAATGGCTGGCCACCGATCCGGCGGCGATGGCCGCACTTGGCGAAGCGGAAGCCGAATTCTCCGGCACCGCCGCCGCCAACGAGGCGATCCGCCCGCCCGCCGACGCGCTGTCGCGCTTTGCCAAGGCGCTTGACGCCGAGGCCGGCCCGGCGCGGGCGCCTGCCGGCCAGTCATGGCTTGCCAAGGTCTTCGGCCGGGTGACGGCGATGCCTGCCGGTGTCGCCTGGGCGGCGGCCGCGGCGCTGCTTGCGCTTGTCCTTGTGCAATCCTTCGAACGTCCAGGCGGCAAGGGCAGCGACTTCGAGCTAGCCGGCGCCCAGGACGATCTGGCGAAGCTGCCTTTCGCCCTGGTCAAGTTCAAGCCGGATGCCAGGATGGCCGACATCGCCGCCTTCCTCGGCCAGAACGGGCTGAAGATCGCCGGCGGCCCGACCGCGGACGGCGTGTTCCACCTGGCGATCCCGGCCAACACGGCGGCCGACTACGACAGGATTGTCGGCCTCATTGCCGCCCAGCCTTTCGCGGATGCTGTGATGCAGGGAAGGAAACCGGTCGATGGCGGCTAAGGCTGTCGTTCTTCGCGCGCTGATCTTGGCGGCGGCTTGTGTCGCCGCGCCTGCTTTCGCCCAGACCAATGATCCAGGCCTGACGCAAAGCCAGGTCGATTGCCTGAACCGCACGACGGCGGCCGGCGCCGGCTGCGACAAGGATAGCGGGGCCAAGAATGGCGGCGGGACGCCGGGCACAGGCACCGGCCCGGGCGGCGCGGTGTTCCTGCCGGCGCTGATCGTCGACCTGTTTCCGAATCCGCCGGCCGGCGTGGCCCCGCAAACGCCGGCGCCGTCCGCCGGGACATCCTCCTCGAACGCCTCCGCCAACGCGCCGGCACCCGCTCCGACGCCGAGCGGACCCGTCACGGTGCCAAACGGCCTCAACCTGGTCGAACCGCCGCGCGCGATCACGGGCGAATTCGTGCCCGACGAAGTGCTGGTGACGGTCGACGGCGATGCCGGTGTCGTGCAGCAGATCGCCACCTCGTTCGGCCTGCAGGTGCGCTCGCAGCGCCAGTCGCGGCTACTCGGCACGACTTTGGTGCGCTTCGGCATCACCGACGGGCGGCCGGTCGGCGTGGTGCTGGCGCAGCTTGCCGCCGACGGCCGCACGCAGCGGCGCGAGCCCAACCATATCTACACGCTGCAGCAGGCGGCCGGCATCGTGAACTATGCCTTCGACCGCATCGCGCTCGATTCCAAGCAAGCGAGCGGCGAGAATGTGCGCGTCGCCGTCATCGACACCGGCATCGACGACACCAACCCGGCGCTGAAGGGCGTGATCGCCGACCAGTTCGACGCCATGCCGAACGTGCCGATCGAAAAGCGCGACCACGGCACTTCGGTCGACGGGCTGATTGCCGGCGTCGGCCCGCTGGAAGGCATGGCGCCGGGCGCAAGGATCTATCACGCACGCGCCTTCGAAGGCGGCAAGTCGACGATGGACGTCATCCTCTCGGCACTCGACTGGGCGGCAAGCCAAGATGTGCGCATCATCAACATGAGCTTCGTCGGCCCGAAGAACAAGCTGCTGGGCACTGCCTGCCACAATGCGCGCGCGCTCGGCATGGTGCTGGTCGCCGCCGCCGGTAACAACGGGCCGAAGGCGCCCTATGGCTATCCCGCCGCCTTCGACAGCGTCATCGCCGTGACCGCCACCGACGCCAAGGACGGGCTGATGCCGCAGGCCAATCGCGGCGCCTATGTCTTCATCTCCGCTCCCGGTGTCGAGATGGTGGCGCCGAGCGGCGCCGGCTCGGATGTGGTGACCGGCACCTCGTTTGCTGCGGCAATCGTCAGCGGCGCCATCGCCAACCTGATCCATGCCGCGCCCGACCGTTCGGCCGACGACATCGAAAAGGCGCTGGCCGACACCGCCAGGGATCTTGGCCCCAAGGGCAGGGACAATGATTTCGGCTATGGGCTGATCGATACGAAGGCTGCGGAGGCGGCGAAGGAGTGAGTTTGGGCAACCTGCACTAGGACCAAACGCAATCAATTGGCTGCGCAAATATCCGGGATTGTGGACCCTGCCGTTCCTGTTGATCGGAACAGTCAGTGTCGGAGATTTGAGGTCAGCGGTCTCCCACCATAGGGTTGCGACCAGCTCGTATCGACGACGGTGTCCGGAGTGCTTGGAGAAGCTCGATGTCGTGGGAACTGGATGAAACCGCGCAAACGTCTGCGGGCGCGGTGGCGGCGGGTCGGGCTGGCAACGGGCCATCGCTCGTGCTTGCCCATGGCTGGCCGTGGTCCTCGTTCTCATGGCACCGGATCATTCCGGCTCTGGCGCGGCGATACCATGTCCATTGGTACGACATGCCCGGATACGGCCGATCCGACAAAGCCGCGGAGCAGCGCACCTCGCTCGATGTGCAAGGCAAGGTCTTTGCAGAGATGCTTGCCCATTGGCGCCTCCAGCGGCCCATGGTCGTTGCCCACGACATGGGAGGCGCGACGACGTTGCGGGCGCATCTGCTGCACGGCTGTGATTTCGACCGCTACGTTCTGATGAATGTCGTCGCCATGCGGCCCTGGGGATCGGAGTTCTTCGACCATGTCGGCCGTCACGTGGATGCCTTCCTAGGCTTGCCGGCGCACATCCATGAAGCCGTCGTGGCGGCCTACGTCAAGGGAGCGATCGTCAATGAGATCGATCCTGGAGATTTCGACAAGCTTGTGGAGCCGTGGCTGTCGGAGGAGGGAAGGGTGAGCTTCTATCGGCAATTCGCGCAAGCCGATGAAAGATACACCGCCGAGGTCGAGCCGATGTTCAAAGATATACGCTGTCCGGTAGAGATCATCTGGGGCGAGGACGACCCATGGATTCCGCTGGAGCGAGGCAAAGCGCTTCACGCACTCATCCAGCAGGCATCGTTCGAAACACTGCCCGGCGTCGGCCATCTTCCTCAGCTCGAAGCGCCGGATCTGGTGCTGGGGCGGCTGAACGGGTTCTTGTCACGCGAACCCGAAGGCTGATCCGCATGGTTTGAGTTTTGATCCTACGTAGGCGCCCCAGCAACCGATCCCCTAACCACCAGGTCAACCGGCCAGACCTCGCCTCGAGCCCCCTCCTCCAACCCTGAAATGCGCGCCGCCAGGCGCTCGGCGACACGGGCGCCGGCGAGGCGGATCGAGGAGCGCGTCGTCGACAGCGGCACCGGGAAATTCTCCGGCCGCAGCCAGGGGAAAACGTCGTCATGGGCGACCAGCGACAAGTCGCCCGGAATGGTGAGACCGAGGTCGCGCACGGCGCGCACTACGCCCAGCGCCATGATCAGGCTGGAGCAGGCGATTGCCGTCGGCGGCTCGTTTTCCTCGAGCAGGCGACGGGCGGCGCGGTAGCCGTTTTCCTCGGTCATGGCCACCGAGCGGATGTGGCGCTCGCCGAGCGTCAGTCCGCTCGCGGCAAGCGCACGGCGCATGCCGCGCTCGCGGTGGATGGCGAAGGTCTCGCGCTCATTGCCGTTGATCAGCGCCAGGCGCTTGTGGCCAAGCTGGACCAGCAGCCGCGCCGCTTCATGGAAGGCGCCTTCATTATCGATGTCGAGATAGGGGTAGTCAAAGTCGAAACCCTCGCTGCGGCCATGGACGATGAAGGGAATGCCCAGCGTGTTGACCAGCGCCAGCCGCTTGTCGGCCGGACGCGGCGAGGAAATGTAGACGGCGTCGACCTGGCGGTTGGCAACGATGCGGCGGTAGGTCGTCTCCTCGTCGTCGGCGTCGGCCGGCGAGAGCACGAGGTCGAGCTCGTGCGAGCGGGCGTAGTCGCCGAGACCGGAGAGGAATTCGACGAAGTGCGGATCGATGTCGACGGCATTGCCGGTCGGCAGCACATAGCCGATCATGCCCGACTTGCCCGTGGCGAGGCGCCGCGCGGATGGGTTCGGCCGGTAGCCGTGGCGCTTGGCGGCATCCATCACCCGCCGCCGCGTTTCCTCGCTGACCTCCGGGTAGCCGTTCAGCGCCCGACTCACCGTGGTCTGCGATAGCGACAGCATATGCGAGAGTTGCTTGAGGTTCATCGGAGGCCTCCAGCCTCAAAGCGCTTTCAATTTTAATCCATCCGATGATTGTTGGCGAGATCACCAATCCTGATGAGCTTAGAGGTCCACCGGCACCGTTTGAAGCAAAAATTGCTGCTGCAGCGCCAAAAAAGCATGCTGCATTGCACTTTCTTTGTCCGCGCCCGTCGGTTTTAAATCGATTAATGAACCCACCCACTTGACTCCGGGGCGATTCAATGGCGAGATTAAGATAGCCAAAGCGCTTTGGAAGTCTCTTCGGAAGGTTGCGGTTGCCCTTTCGCTGAGTCACAGTTCCGCGGGCGTCGGCGGACGAAATGGAGGTTTCGTCCTGTTTGTGACCACTGGGAGGACTTGCGATGAAGAAAATGCTTCTCTTGGGCGCTGCGTTCGCGGCGCTCACCCTCAGCCTGCCGGCGCAAGCCGAATTGAAGTTCAAGCCGGGCGAGGACCCGCGCTTTCACTGGGCGAACTATGACGAGCTCAAGAAAGTCGACCTCAAGGGCGAGACTCTGACCATCTTCGGGCCGTGGCGCGGCGAGGACGAGGGCTTGGTGCGCACCGTTCTCGAATACTTCCAGGAAGCCACCGGCGCCGAGATCAAATACTCCTCGTCGGAGAATTACGAGCAACAGATCGTCATCGACACCCAGGCCGGCAGCCCGCCCAACATCGCCGTGCTGCCGCAGCCCGGCCTGATCCAGGACCTGGCCTCCAAGGGCCTGCTGAAGCCGCTCGGCGACGACACCGCCAAATGGGTGAAGGATAATTACGGCGCCGGCCAGTCATGGGTCGACCTCGGCACCTTCAAGGACAAGGATGGCAAGCCCGGCTTCTTCGCCTTTCCCTACAAGGCCGACGTGAAGTCGCTGGTCTGGTACTCGCCGGACAATTTCGAGGAAGCCGGTTACAAAGTGCCGAAGACGCAGGAAGAGCTCGCCGACCTCGAAAAGAAGATCATCGCCGACGGCGGCAAGCCCTGGTGCATCGGGCTCGGCTCCGGCGGCGCCACCGGCTGGCCGGCGACCGACTGGGTCGAGGACATCATGCTCAGAACCCAGACCCCCGACGTCTACGACAAATGGGTGAAGAACGAGATCCCGTTCAACGACCCGGCTGTGGTCAACGCCATCGACATTTTCGGCAAGATCGCCACGGACGACAAGATGGTCGATGGCGGCGCCAAGGCGGTCGCGGCGACCGACTTCCGCGACAGCCCGAAGGGCCTCTTCTCGGTGCCGCCAAAGTGCTACATGCACAAGCAGGCATCCTTCATCCCGACCTTTTTCCCGGAAGGCACAAAGATCGGCCAGGATGCCGACTTCTTCTACTATCCGCCCTATGCATCCAAGCCCGATCTCGGTACGCCCGTGCTCGGCGCCGGCACGCTGGTCATGATCACCAAGGATTCCAAGGGCGCGCGTGCCTTTATCGACTTCCTGAAGATGCCGCTGGCGCATGAGATCTGGATGGCGCAGGGCGGCTTCGTGACGCCGTACAAGGCGGTGAACAAGGAAGCCTATGCCAGCGAGGCGCTGAAAAAGCAGGGCGACATCCTGGCCAACGCCTCGACGTTCCGCTTCGACGGCTCGGACCTGATGCCAGGCAAGATCGGCGCGGGCTCCTTCTGGACTGGCATGATCGACCTGGTCGGCGGCAAGCCCGCCCAGGACGTCGCCACCGACATCCAGAAAAGCTGGGATGCCATCAAGTAAGCCGCTCATAGCGGCAAAACATCAGACTTCCTGATCCTCCTACTGGATCCGGGCCACGGCCCGGATCCAACCGGCGGCAATCGCCGAAAGCCTTCGCGTCTCGATTGTTCCGAACAATGCTTGTCGCCCAAAAGTGCGTAGCGGTTTTGGGGAGACGACGTGCATCAAAACAAGGTCTTAAAGCGCTCAAAGCGAACTTTAAAGATCGCGACGCCGCTTTAAGTAAAGTCGGTGCATCCAATAGCCAGGCCCGCCTGGCAGATCATGCGCAGGGAGAGGGACCCATGGCGGCTCAGATTTTCTCGGCCATATTCGTCATCATCATCGGCGTCGGCGGCTGCGTCGCCTATTTCTGGGGCGCCAACAAACTGCTCGACGTCGTGTTCCCATCGCGCGGGGTCTCCGGCAGCACCGCCGTCGACAATCTGCGCCGGCAAGGGCTGGTGCGGCCGTGGCTGTTCGTCGGCCCGGCGATGATCATCCTCACCATCTACCTGATCTATCCGGTCGTCGAGACGCTGAGGCTGTCCTTCCTCGACCGCGGCGGCGCGAGTTTCGTCGGGCTTGCCAACTACGAATGGGCGTTCGGCGACCGCGAGTTCCGCAACTCGATCCTCAACAACGTCGTGTGGTTGGCGGTGGTGCCGGCGGCCTGCACCTTCCTCGGGCTGATCATCGCCGTGCTCACCGACAAGATCTGGTGGGGCACGATCGCCAAGAGCCTGATCTTCCTGCCGCTGGCCATCTCCTTCGTCGGCGCCAGCGTGATTTGGAAATTCATCTATGAGTACCGCGGCGAAGGCCAGGTGCAGATCGGCCTGCTCAACGCCATCATCCAGTATTTCGGCGGCCAGCCGCAGGTGTGGATATCGCTGCCGTTCTGGAACAATTTTTTCCTGATGATCATCCTGATCTGGATCCAGACCGGCTTCGCAATGGTGATCCTGTCTTCAGCCTTACGCGGCATTCCGGAAGAGACGCTGGAGGCGGCGGTCATCGACGGCGCCAATCCGTTCCAGATCTTCTGGAAGATCATGGTGCCGCAGATCTGGGGCACCATCGCCGTGGTCTGGACCACCATCACCATCCTGGTGCTGAAGGTGTTCGACATCGTGCTGACGATGACCAACGGCCAGTGGAACAGCCAGGTGCTCGCCAACCTGATGTTCGACTGGATGTTCCGCGGCGGCGGCGACTTCGGCCGCGGCGCGACCATCGCCATCATCATCATGATCGCCGTCATTCCGATCATGATCTGGAACATCCGTCAGGCCAACAAAGAGACGGGAGGGCATTGAGATGACCGCCAAGACCGGAAAGTCCTTTGCCGGCCGCTTCGGCGTCCACATCGCTGTGCTCGTCTTCGTGGCGATCTGGACCGTACCTACGCTCGGCATCCTCGTCTCGTCGCTGCGCGACAAGGACCAGATCATTGCGTCCGGCTGGTGGAATTCCTTCGCCAGCTCCAGCCAGACTGAAGCCGGACGGCTGCCGGCCGCCTCGGCGCAGGCGCAGAAGGACGGCAAATACGTCATCGAAGGCAACATCTTCGGCGAGGGCGCCAAGCGCAATATCAGCGCTTTCGGCGTCAAGTCGTCGGCGCCGACGCAATATACGGCCGGAACGGCTGCCGATCTCGGCGACGGCGTCACCTTGCAGATGAATGCCGACGGAAGCTTCGTTCTCTCCTCGCCGAAGGCTTTCGAGGGCGAGCGCGGCCAGCGCGTCTATTTCGCCTCCTCGGCGCCACCGAAGTTCACCACCGACAATTACAGAACCGTGCTGTTCTCGGAAGGCATCGGCCGCTCCTTCATGAACTCGCTGACCGTCACCATTCCCTCGACGGTCATCCCGATCCTGATCGCGGCCTTTGCGGCCTATGCGCTGGCCTGGATGCGTTTTCCCGGCCGCGCGCTGCTGATCGCCGTCATCATCGGCCTGCTGGTCGTGCCGCTGCAGATGTCGCTGATACCGCTGTTGAAACTCTACAACGGCGTCGGCTCTTTCTTCGGCGTGCCGTCCAAGGCTTATCTCGGCATCTGGCTGGCGCATACCGGCTTTGGCCTGCCCTTCGCGATCTATCTGCTCAGGAGCTACATCGCCGGCCTGCCGCGCGAGATCATGGAATCGGCGCGCATCGACGGCGCCAGCGACTTCGAGATCTTCGTCAAGATCGTGCTGCCGCTGTCCTTCCCGGTGCTCGCTTCCTTTGCCATCTTCCAATTCCTGTGGGTATGGAACGATCTGTTGGTGGCGATGGTTTTCCTCGGCACGGAGGCCGATCAGATCGTGCTGACGGCCAAGCTCAACGCGCTGCTCGGCTCGCGCGGCGGCGACTGGGAGATCCTGACGACATCGGCCTTCGTGACCATCATCGTGCCGCTGATCGTGTTCTTCTCGCTGCAGCGCTATTTCGTCCGCGGGCTGCTTGCCGGCTCCGTGAAAGGAGGTTGAGACAATGCAATCGGCTTTGAAGGCGACTTCGAGACCGGACCCCGCCGTCGACCGCGACTGGTGGCGGGGCGCGGTGATCTACCAGATCTATCCGCGCTCCTATCAGGACTCGAATGACGACGGCATCGGCGACCTGAAAGGCATCGTGCGGCGCCTGCCCTACATCGCCTCGCTCGGCGTCGACGCCATCTGGATCTCACCCTTCTTCAAATCGCCGATGAAGGATTTCGGCTACGACGTGTCGGATTATTGCGACGTCGATCCGATGTTCGGCACGCTGGCCGACTTCGACGCGCTGGTGGCGGAAGCCCATCGCCTCGGCCTCAAGGTGATGATCGACGAGGTGCTGTCGCACACCGCCGACATCCATCCCTGGTTCAAGGAAAGCCGCTCCAGCCGGACCAATCCTAAAGCCGACTGGTATGTGTGGGCGGATGCCAAGCCCGACGGCACGCCGCCTAACAACTGGCTGTCGATCTTCGGCGGCTCGGCCTGGCAGTGGGACACCAGCCGCCAGCAATATTACATGCACAACTTCCTGGCCGAGCAGCCCGACCTCAACTTCCACAACGGAGAAGTCCAGGACGCGCTGCTCGATATCACCCGCTTCTGGCTGGAACGCGGCGTGGACGGTTTCCGGCTCGACACCATCAACTTCTACTTCCACAGCCAAGGGCTGGAGGACAATCCGCCGCTGCCGCCGGAAGAGCGCAACGACCAGACGGCGCCGGCAGTCAACCCCTACAACTACCAGGACCATATCTACGACAAGAGCCGGCCGGAGAATCTCGGCTTCCTCGAACGTTTCCGCGCGCTGCTCGACGAATATCCGGCGCAGGCCGCCGTCGGCGAGGTCGGCGATTCGCAGCGCGGACTGGAAGTGGTGGCCGCCTACACCGCCGACGGCAAGCGCGTTCACATGTGCTATTCCTTCGACTTCCTGGCGCCGGAAAAGATCAGCGCCGCCAAGGTGCGGACGGTGCTGGAGGCCTTCGGGCGGGTCGCCAGCGACGGCTGGTCCTGCTGGGCCTTCTCCAACCATGACGTGATGCGCGTGGCCTCGCGCTGGGCCGCCAACGAGGCCGATCCAGCCGCTTACCTCAAGGTGATCTCGGCGCTGTTGATGTCGCTGCGCGGCTCGGTCTGCATCTATCAGGGCGAAGAGCTCGGCCTCGGCGAGGCGGAACTCAAGTTCGAGGACCTGCAGGACCCCTATGGCATCCGCTTCTGGCCCGAATTCAAGGGCCGCGACGGCTGCCGCACGCCGATGGTATGGGAAGCGGCGGCCAAGAATGGCGGCTTCTCGACCGCGAAGCCTTGGCTGCCTGTGCCGGGCAAGCATCTCTCGCAAGCCGTGAACGTGCAGCAGGGCGATCCGAACTCGCTGCTCGAGCATTACCGGCGCTTCCTCGCCTTCCGCCGCCAGCATCCGGCGATGGGCAAGGGCGACATCGACTTCATCGAAAGCGATGGCGACACCGTCGCCTTCACGCGACGCGAAGGCAACGAGCGCATCGCCTGCGTCTTCAACCTCGGCAGCAGACCAGCCGAGGTCGATCTCGGCAAAGGTTCGCCGCAACCCTTGCAGGGGCATGGCTTTTCGGGACAAGCTGGCACCGGGCCCATCCGCCTCGGCGGCTATGGCGCCTGGTTCGGGCGGATCGACTGAGTTTTAGAACGGACAATCACGGGAGGAGGAAACCATGGCCGATGTCACACTGAACCAGGTGAAGAAATCATACGGCAACCTCAACATTCTCCACGGCATCGACCTGGACATCAAATCGGGCGAATTCATCGTCTTTGTCGGGCCGTCGGGCTGCGGCAAGTCGACCTTGCTGAGGTCGATCGCCGGCCTGGAGGAGATTACGTCTGGTGTGCTCCAGATCGACGGCGAGGTGGTGAACGACGTGCCGCCGTCGAAGCGCGGCATCGCCATGGTGTTCCAGTCCTATGCGCTCTACCCGCATATGACGGTCTACGACAACATGGCGTTCTCGATGAAGATCGGCAAGGAAAGCAAGGCCGAGATCGACAAGCGCGTGCGCCAGGCAGCGGAAATCCTGCAGCTCACCAAATATCTCGACCGTCTGCCCAAGGCGATGTCGGGCGGCCAGCGCCAGCGCGTCGCCATCGGCCGCGCCATCGTGCGCAACCCGAAAGTGTTCCTGTTCGACGAACCGCTGTCGAACCTCGACGCGGCACTGCGCGTCGCCACCCGCATCGAGATCGCCAAGCTCAAGGAATCGATGCCGAACACGACCATGATCTACGTCACCCACGACCAGGTCGAGGCGATGACGCTGGCGGACCGCATCGTCGTGCTGAAGGAGGGCGTCGTCGAGCAGGTCGGCACGCCGATGGAGCTCTACAAGCGGCCGGGCAATCTGTTTGTGGCTCAATTCATCGGCTCGCCGGCGATGAATATCTTGCCGGCCAAGATCGAGAAGGCCGGCAATGCGACCGTGGTCAGTCATGTCGGCGGCCGCAAGGCGACGGTGCCGATCGCGACACCTGGATCGGCCAACGGCGCCGCGGTCAGCTTCGGGGTGCGCCCGGAGGATCTCGCGATCGCCACGGGGGCGGACTATCTGTTCGAAGGCAAGGTCGACTATATCGAGCAGCTCGGCGAAGTTCAGCTCATCTATGTCGATATCGGCCGCCCCGACCTGCCGCTGGTGGCCAAGCTACCTGGAAATGTCGAGGTCAAGCGCGGCGAGACGTTGAGGCTGAACGCCGGCGCCGGCGATTTGCACATATTCGATGCGGATGGGCACTCTTTCACGCTGCACCGCGCGGAAGCGAAGGCGGCCTGAGGCCAGCGGTCTTCGTCGTCGTCCCGGCTAAAGGCCGGGTAACCCGGCAAACAAAGAGAGCGGCGGGCCAAGGCCCGCCGCTCTCTTTCATTCAACTGTTTGCGCTGTTAGCGGCCGAACAGGTTGCGGTCGCTGCCCTGTGGGGCCGACTTGTGCGCGTCGTTGGACGAGTTCAACAGCTTGTAGACCGGCGAGTCCGTGCCGGTCGACGAGGTCCGCGTGGTGTCGACGGCAGGAGCCGGCTGGTTAACGCCGCTGTTGCCATAATTGTCGCTGCCTGCGAACGCGGCACCGGAGACGGCCACAAGGGCCGCGGTGGCGAGAATGATCTTCTTCATTTCAGTGCTCCTGAATTTCAATCCGACCGAGGCGGCGGGCGGACCCGCCGCCGGTTCAAGGCCGGCTGTTAGTTGTTGCCGAAAAGGTTGCGGTCAGCACCCGTGGTGACGGGGTTCTGAGCGGCCGGTTCGGACTTATGGACCGAAGCGGTGTAAGACGAGTCGACCGCGGCGGCCGGCGGGTTGGCAGCCTGCGAACCATAATTGTCGCTGGCGGCGAAGGCGCTGCCGGAAATCGCCAGAAGGGCTGCGGCAGTGAGAACAATCTTTTTCATTTTTTGCTACTCCAGTATCTTTATTCCGTCCGTCTAGCGGCGTGTCTTGGGAATGAAATCGCGTCGTTCGGACATGCCCGATGTGGGTGAGACGATCGCCGGATTCCAATCACGAAGTTTTTCCCGTCTGGACCATGGCTTCGCATCTTGAAATTTTCATAAGCATGCCCACCATCGAATTTTTCTATAATTAATCCAACCAGTTACGTGTTCAGCTCGCTTGGCTCACCAAGTGTATCATGGGGTCAATGTTCACCCCGCCGTGCACGCATCGTCAACAGAAACGAACCGTTCGGTTCGATTTTAGTAAATCCTAATAGTCACTTTTCGATACCATTTACCATTTTGAGGCTGATCAGGAGCTGATTCGAAAGCATCGCCGGCCATAGGCCCAAGCCGTCGCTGCCCATCGCGCACGCTCCCCTCCGGCCGGCTCTTGGCGGCCTCCTCCACGGTCAGGAGAGATCGCGTACCGTCACACCCCGTAACGCTCGGTGCGGACGATCTCCGCGGGGATCCCGGCATCGATCAGCGCGTCAGCGGCGGCCGACACGAAGTCATTCGAGCCGCAGACATAGGTCAACCTCGGCGCCGTGGGCAGGCGCTCGATGGCCTGCGCCATCATGCGGGCATCGACCCGTCGGGAGTAGTCGGACGGCCGCCTGGCCGGCTCGCGGGTCAGCGTCAGCACCAGGTTGAACCCGTCAAGCCGGTCGTCGAGGCCGATCAGTTCGTCGCGGAAGATCACCTCGTCCCAGACCCGCGCCGAAAACACCAGCGCAACGGGCACCGCCGTGTTGCGCAGCGTGCGATGGCGCACCATCGCCATCAGCGGCACGACGCCCGATCCGCCGCCGACCAGAAGGATCGGCCCGCCGTCGCTCTCCTCCCAGATGAAATGGCCGCCCAGCGGTCCGCGCAGCTCAATCTCGTCGCCGACTGCCGCCACGTCGTGGAAGAAGGGCGAAACCTCGCCATCGTCGAGCCGCTCGATCGCCAGCTCGATAGCAGTGCCGGCCCCGGGCGCCGAGGCGATGGAATAGGAACGGCGCGCCTGATAGCCGTCGGGCGCCGTCAGCCTGACGTCGACATGCTGCCCGGCCAAATGGGTAAACGGCCGCGACGGCCGGAACCAGAAGCTGGTGACGCGCGGCGTGCGCCTTTCGATGCGCGTGATCGTGGCTGCCTGCCACGGCGATTGCGACGACGGCTCGGCGCTCATGGTTCGCCACGCACGGGGCCGCTCCTCAGGGATCGCTCGAATAGCGCTGCTCGCGCCACGGGTCGCCATACATGTGGTAGCCGCGCAGCTCCCAGAAGCCCGGCTCATCGCGCTCGGTGAACTGCAGCCCGTTCACCCATTTGGCCGACTTCCAGAAATAGAGATGCGGAACAAGCAGGCGCGCCGGCCCGCCATGGTCGGCCGTGATCGGCTTGCCCTCGTAAAGCAGAGCCACCATCGCTTTGCCGGTAACGAGATCCTTGGTCGGCACATTGGTGGAATAGCCGTCGAAGGACAGCGCCAGCGTATAGGCGGTCGGCGGTTCGATACCGGCATCGGCGAGGATGTCGTCGATCATCACGCCTTGCCAGGGCGTGTTGAACTTGGTCCAGGCCGTGACGCAATGGATGTCGCGGGTCATCTTGCTTTGCGGCAAGGCGTTGAACTCGGCCCAGTTCCATGTCTTGAGCGGCCGCGGCCCATGCTTGAGGGTGAAGGACCAATCCTCGGGACGCACCCGCGGCGTCGGCCCTGCCGACAGAACCGGGAAACCCTGCTCCAGATATTGACCTGGCGGAACGCGCGCGTCGGAGTCGGAAGGTGGACGCCGTCCGGAAAAGAACCCACGGGTCACCATCGAGACACCTCCTGCAACGGCCGCTTGGCGGCTTTCGGCAGTGTTCTCGAAGACGGCCCGGTCGGCAACGAAAATCTCAAACCGGGCCGGCCGCGGATGCGGGCAGGCCCGGTCGAAGCGTTCTCAGCCGGCGGCGAAGGGCACGGCGACGAATATCTGCGCGTCGCCGCGATCGACCAGCAGCAGCACCGACTTCTTGCCCGACTTGGCTGCTTCGGCGATCGCCTGGTTGGCTTGGCTGGCGTTCTTCACCGGCGTTTGGTCGACGCCGACGATGATGTCGCCCGGCTGGAGGCCGGCGGCCGAGGCCGCCTTGTCCGGATTGACCCGTTCGACCACCGCGCCGCGCTGCGTGTCGGAGAGGTTGAGCTCCTGGCGGATGTCGGGTGTGATGTCGGTCAGGCCGAGGCCGAGCGACGGCACGCCCAGGCCCGGTCCGGCCGACGGCTTGCCTCCCTCGCCGGTGGAGGCGGTCTGCGTATCCTCGGTGTTGCGACCGACATCGGCCGAGATCTGTAGCGCCTTGCCCTTGCGCCAGACGTTGATCGTTTCCTTGGCGCCAGGCGAGACATCGGCGACGGCGCGCGACAGGTCCTTCGGATCCTTGATCTCCTGACCGCCGAAGCCCGTGATCACGTCACCGACCTCGATGCCGGCCTTGGCCGCCGGCGACCCGTCGGTGACCTGCGCGACAAGCGCGCCAGCTGGATGATCGAGGCCGATGGCGCTGGCAACATCTTGCGTGACCGGCTGGATCTGCACGCCGAGATAGCCGTATTCGATATTGCCGCCCTTCATCAGCTTGGCGACAACCTTCTGGGCCTGATCCGATGGGATGGCGAAGCCGACGCCGACACTGCCGCCGTTGGGTGAATAGATGGCGGTGTTGATGCCGACGACATCGCCATGGATGTCGACCAGCGGGCCGCCCGAATTGCCGTGATTGATCGGCGCGTCGATCTGGATGAAATCGTCAAACGGACCGCTGTGCAGGTCGCGGCCGCGCGCCGAGACGATGCCGGCGGTCACCGTAGTGCCGATGCCGAAAGGGTTACCGATCGCCAGCACCTGGTCGCCAGTGTTCAGCTTGCTGGAATCGCCCCATCTGACGGTCGGCAGCGGCTTGCTCGCCTTGACCTTAAGCACAGCCAGATCGTGCTTGGCATCGTGGCCGACAAGCTTGGCGGGAAGCTCGGTGCCGTCGTCGAGCGTTACCTTGATCGAGGTCGCGCCGTCGACGACGTGATTGTTGGTGACGATGGTGCCATCCGAGCCGACGATGAAGCCGGAGCCCAAGGCCTCTTGCCGCGGCGATTGCTGCGGCGGCGTCTTGGGCATCGGGATGCCCTGGTCGCCGAAGAACTGCTGGAAATATTGGTCAAAGGGCGAACTGCTGTCGAAGGGTGAGCCGCCGCCCGTACCGTCGGGCTGGCCCTTCGTGACGGTGGTCACCGTCACGACGGCAGGCTTGGTGGTGGCAACGATCGGCGCGAACGAGCCGCTCGGGGCGGTGACGCCCGCGACCGGCGTCTGGGTCGTCGCAGCCACGGTGCTCAGGCCCGCATTGACCGTGTTTTGAGCAAAGGAGACGACGACGGGAGAGATGATCAGCGCAGCGCCCAACAGGGCCGCGACGCGATGTCTGCGAAGAATGCTGATGGGTGACATGGTCGTTCTGTCCGGGCGAGAGTTGATCGGGCGCCGCGGGTGGTTCTCGAAAGACGCGCCCGTCGGCGTGTCGACGACCGACATTGCCTGTCTCGCCTCGCATGGCAGCCGGTCGGATCGACAGCCTTGCATTTAGGGCGCCGGATGGCCCGAATTAGGGTTTTGGGATGACCTTACGAAGATTTAATTCAGGGAGCGCTCATGAATCGCTCTCTCCGGCGCAGATAGGCGGAGGCGATCTCACGCATGCGCGCGTCGTCGAAACTCGCTCCGTGGCCGCCCAGGCCGATGCGAATCGGCAGGTCGAGCAGGCGCTGCATGGTACGGCAATAGGCCGTGCGGTTCGAATCCGGCAGATCGTCGATCAGCATGCCGTCATAAATGGCGTCGCCGGCAAAGAAGAGGCCGTCGGCCTCGTCGAAAAGCGCGATCGAATCCGGCGAGTGGCCAGGCAGGTGCAGAACGCGGAACTTCCTGTCGCCGAGGTCGACGACATCGCCCTCCTCGAGCGCACGGGCCAGCGGCGCCGGGGGAATACGGTAGTCAGCCGCCCGCCAGTCCGGCGCCGGCAGTTTCGAGACTGCGGCGTCGAGATTATGGAACATGTGGGCATAGGTGACCGCATCATCCATGGCGTCGAACTGCGCCGCGCTCATCTTCGGCCCCATGCGCAACGGAAATTCATGCAGCGAGCCGACATGGTCGAGATGAATGTGGGTTGCAACGACGATAAGCGGCTTGCCGGCCGACATTACGATTTCCGGCGCCAGCGGGCAGATGCCCATGCCGGTGTCGACCAGCAGGTCGGCATCGCGGCCCTTCAAATGCCATATGTTGGCGCGCACGAAATCATGCACGAAGGGCTCGGTCAGCATCGTCACGCCGGTATCGACAATGGCCTTGCCGAACCAGTCTCCCACCACCAAATCGCCCATCAGACGAACGGCTGCCCGACCTTGTACTTTTCCGGCACCAGCCGCTTGAGATAGGCCATGCCGGCCTCGGACAGCTGATTGACGTCCGGTTTCATGAAATCGTCAGGCATGTGGCGGGTCTTGCCGGCGACGGCCTTCAGCGGCACCTTTTTCAGCACCGACTTCGAGCCGTCATACTGCAGCGCGACCGAGCCGCCGCCCTCCTCGGCGACGGTGACCGCGAAGGCGCCGGCGTCGAAGGCTTCCCTAGCGTCGACGGCGCTGATGGCGCCGACATAGCCGCGCGGCATATAGCCCAGCGCATCGACCCGCGCGCGCTTGCCGGGCAGGCCTTCGGCCAAAGCGCGCTCGAGCGCCGCCGGCAGGTCGCTGCCGGACAGCTTGACGTTGCCGTGCTGGTCGCGCTCGAGTTTTTCCGGCGGCACGAGGCTTTCGACCAGCGCCTTGCCGTCGGCGGTGCTGACGCCTTCCGAGACGGCGACGATGCAGCGCTTATGGCGGTCGAGGGTGGAGCGCACGTCGTCGATGAAGCGCTTGGCCGAGAAGGCGCGCTCCGGCACATAGACCAGATGCGGGCCACTGTCCGGATCGAGCTGCCAGGCGGCCGCGGCGGCGGTGAGAAAGCCGGCGTGGCGGCCCATGACGATGCCGACATAAATGCCGGGCAGCGCGCGGAAATCGAGATCGACGGAGAGGAAGGCGCCGGCGACGAATTCGGCCGCCGAGATGAAGCCCGGCGTGTGGTCGTTCTCCTCGAGATCGTTGTCGATGGTCTTGGGCGCATGCACGAAGGCGATCGAGCCGCCGGCGGCATCGGTCAGGATCTGCTGGGTGCCGGAGGTGTCGTTGCCGCCGATATAGATGAAGGCGTCGGCGCCGGCCTTTTTCAGGCCGTTGAGGATGACCTCGCAATAGGCGGCGTCCGGCTTGTCGCGGGTCGAGCCGAGGGCGGCGCTCGGCGTGCCGGCGATCAGCCGCAGCCGGTCTTCGGGGATAGCCGAGAGATCGACATAGTTGCCGTCGCGGATACCGCGCACGCCATGGATCGAACCCAGCACCTTGGCGCCGGGATGGCGCTTCCGGATCTCCAGCGTTGCGCCGACGACCGTCTGGTTGATGACGGCGGTCGGGCCGCCGCCCTGCGCGATGACGAAGGTTCCAGCCATGCTTTTTCTCTCCCGAGGCGAAGGTTTTCAGGGCACCTTCGCCTGTCTTGCGGCATCGCGCAACGGGGGAGTGAGATGGAGGAAAAGATCAGACGACGACGACCGGGTTCTTCTTGGAAACGCGGCTGTAGAGGTCGATGATGTCCTGGTTGATCAGGCGCACACATCCCGACGACATCGCCTGGCCGATGCTCCACCATTCGGGCGAGCCGTGGATGCGGTAGCCGGTGTCCTTGCCGTCCTGGTAGATGTAGAGCGCCCGCGCCCCGAGCGGATTGGTGAGGCCGCCGGGCTGGCCGCCCTGCCACTTCACCAGTTCGGGCTTGCGCTGGATCATCTCCGGCGGCGGCGTCCAGACCGGCCATTCGCGCCCATACTGGATGTTGGCGCGGCCCGACCAGCGGAAGCCGTCCTTGCCGATGCCGACGCCGTAGCGGATGGCGTCGCCGCCCGGCTGGACCAGATAGAGCATGCGTTCCTGCAGATGCACGACGATGGTGCCGGGCGCCTCGCCTGTTTTGTCGACGACGATCTGGCGGCGAAACTGAGGCTTCACCTTCTGCCAGGGCACCTCCGGCACCTGGAAGCCGCCATCGGTGAGCGAGGCGTACATGACATCCGGGCCGGTGATGTTCTTGTCGACGCTGATCGCCGGGCGCATGGGCGGCACGGAACTGGTGACGGTATTGTCGAGTTGCATCTGCGGCAGGTCGAGCGTCTCGGTAGTGCTGCAGCCGGCCAGGCCCAGCAGCGCGACGGCGCCGGCGCCGGAAAGCACGGCGCGGCGGGAAAGCTGAATTTCGGTATCGATTGCGGCGCCGTTGGAAGGCGGCGTTAGACTCTGCGGCAACTCGCGCATACACCAAATCCTACGCTGCCGGCGGGAAGCACGGTCCGGCCGGATGATGGCATTTTCGCCATTCATGGTTGAAAAAGGGTGAAAGCGCCGGGGTCCAGCTTAACCCTAAGGGAGCGTTGCGCCGGCTGGCGGGCCTACCGGCCTAACCGTTGAAGATTTTTCCGACGGGCTCTTTACATTCATCGCGGCCCCAGGATTTATCCTGTTCTTTGCGCTCAAGGAGCAGGGAAATGTCCTTCGAAAACTGGGCCGCCTTCGCCGCCGCCTCTTCCATCCTTCTCGTCATTCCGGGCCCGACGATCCTGCTGGTCGTCTCCTACGCGCTGGGACAAGGCTGGCGCACCGCACTGCCGATGGCGGTCGGCGTCGCGCTGGGCGACTTCACCGCCATGACGCTGTCGATGCTGGGCATCGGCGCCCTGCTGGCGGCTTCTGCCACCGTCTTCACCGTTCTCAAGGTGATCGGCGCCGGCTACCTGATCTATCTCGGCATAAAGCTGTTCCGCGCCGGCGGCGCGCTGAAGGCCGAGCCGCGCACCGACGCGGTGTCGGCGGGGAGGATGATGGCACATGCCTGGCTGGTAACGGCGCTGAACCCGAAGAGCATCACCTTCTTCGTCGCCTTCCTGCCGCAGTTCCTCGACCGGCACGCCGATTTCTGGACGCAGATGTTGATCTTCGAGACGACGTTCCTGACGCTCGCTTTCGCCAACGCCTTCGGCTACGCGCTGATCGCATCCAGGGCCCGCGCGATCGTGCGCAACCCGAAGGCGATTCGCATCTTCAACCGCACCGGCGGCACGCTGCTGGTCGGCGCCGGCATCGCCACGGTGGCGATGCGCTCGGGAAATTAAAGCGCGCGGCGGCCGCGAAGTCCCCGTCGTCTGCGGTTGGCGGCTTGGCCGGTGATACTTTAGGATCACAGTCCGAGCAGCGGCATCGCGATCGGCAGGGACCAGATAGATGATGAAGGACGCATTCGGTCTGAGCTACACAGGTGCGACCGAAGCCGGGTTTTCGTCCTACGCCCGGGCCGTGCATGAGTTGCAATGCTTCATCGGCGATCCGGTCGGCTCCATCGACCGGGCCATCGCCGACGACCCGACCTTCGTCATGGCGCATGTCTTCAAGGGCTACCTGTTCGGCCTCGCCACCGAGCGCGACGCGTCGGCGGTTGCGCGCTCCAGCTACGAGGCGGCGCAGCCACTGGCTGCCAACCCGAGCGAAGAGGCGCATGTCGCGGCGCTTGGCCATCTCGCCGAGGGGCGCTGGCACGACGCCGCGCGTATCCTCGAGGATATCGCGATCGACAATCCGCGCGATGCGGTGGCGCTGCAGGTCGGGCACCAGATCGATTTCTTCACCGGCAATGCCCGCATGCTGCGCGACCGCATCAGTAGGGCGCTGCCGGCCTGGCACAAGGACATGCCGGGTTACCACGCCATTCTCGGCATGCAGGCCTTCGGGCTGGAGGAAATGGGTGATTATGCACGCGCCGAATCCTTCGGCCGGCAAGCCGTCGAGATCGAACCGCGCGACGGCTGGGCGCAGCATGCCGTGGCGCATGTCATGGAAATGCAAAGCCGGCAAAGGGATGGCATTGCCTGGATGCGCGCCAACCCGGACGCATGGACGAGGGAGAGCTTCCTGCAGATCCACAATTGGTGGCACCTGGCGCTGTTCCACTACGACCTCGGCGAAACCGGCGAGGTGCTCAAGCTCTATGACGGGCCGATCTATGGAGCGCGCTCGACATTGGCCCTCAACATGGTCGATGCCTCGGCGATCCTGTGGCGCCTCCACCTCGGCGGCGTCGATGTCGGCGACCGTTGGGCAGCACTTGCCGCGAACTGGGTCCCGAAAGCCGCAGCAGGCAATTATGCCTTCAACGATGCGCATGCGATGATGGCCTTTGTCGGCGCCGGGGTGGAAGCGCCGGCGAAGACGCTGATCGAGGCGCAGCGTGAAGCCATGCGCGGGCATGACGACAACGCCGCCTTCACGCGCGATGTCGGCCATCCACTGACGCTGGCGATCAAGGCCTTCGGCGAAGGCAAATATGACGAGACCGTGCGACTGATCCGGCCGATCCGCTCGATCGCGCATCGCTTTGGCGGCAGCCATGCGCAGCGCGACGTGATCGACCTGACCTTGATCGAGGCCGCGCTGCGCGCCGGCGATACGGCGCTCGCGCGGGCGCTGACCGCCGAACGACAACTCGCCCGGCCCGACAGTCCGCTATCGGCGCTGTTCTCGCGGCGCGCATCCGATTTGTCTGAGAATTGACCCGAAGCGGATCTTGTCCTAAAAACTGGCCGAGCCAGATTTTTTCGAGTTCCGAAAAAATTAATGGCAGTGGGAGGAAATCATGTATCTCGGCCTCGACCTGGGCACTTCAGGCGTCAAGGCGCTGCTGATCGATGACGGCCAAAAAGTCATCGGCTCGGGCCATGGCTCGCTCGACGTCTCGCGACCGCATCCCGGTTGGTCCGAGCAGGATCCGGCGCATTGGATCGAGGCCTGCGAGACGGCGATTGCCGAACTCAAGGCTTCCCATCCGAGGGAGCTTGCCGCGGTCAAGGGCATCGGCCTTTCGGGGCAGATGCATGGCGCCACCCTGCTCGACGCCTCGGACAAGGCGCTGCGCCCCTGCATCCTGTGGAACGACACACGCAGTCATGTCGAGGCGGCCACGCTCGATGCCGATCCGCGCTTCCGCAAACTCACCGGCAATATCGTTTTCCCGGGCTTCACCGCGCCGAAGCTCGCCTGGGTGAAGGAGCACGAAGCCAAGATCTTTGCCGCCGTCGCCAAGGTGCTCCTGCCCAAGGACTATCTGCGGCTTTGGCTGACGGGCGAGCATATTTCGGAAATGTCGGATTCTGCCGGCACCTCCTGGCTCGATGTCGGCAAGCGTCGCTGGGCGCCTGACCTGCTGGCGGCGACATCGCTCGACGAGAAGCACATGCCTGCGCTGGTCGAAGGCACGGCGAAGGCCGGCGGCTTGCGCGGCGAGCTGGCAGCGAAATGGGGCATCGCGGCGGGCATTCCGATTGCCGGCGGCGCCGGCGACAACGCTGCCTCCGCCTGCGGCATGGGCACGGTCGGCGCGGGGCATGCCTTCGTGTCGCTCGGCACGTCGGGCGTGCTGTTTGCCGCCAACGCCTCCTATTTACCCAACCCGGAAAGCGCGGTGCATACGTTCTGCCATGCGCTGCCCGCCACCTGGCACCAGATGGGCGTGATCCTGTCGGCCACTGATTCGCTCAACTGGTTGTCGGAGATCACCGGAAAGGGCGCCGGCGAATTGACCGGCGAGCTCGGCGATACGCTGAGGGCGCCGACCGGCGTTTCCTTCTTGCCTTATCTGTCGGGCGAGCGGACGCCGCATAACGATTCCGCCATCCGTGGCTCCTTCACCGGGCTGGCGCATGAATCGAGCCGGGCCGTGCTGACGCAGGCGGTGCTGGAAGGCGTCGCTTTCGCCTTCCGTGACAGCCTGGAGGCGCTGAAGTCGGCCGGCACGACGCTGACGCGGGTGACCGCGATCGGCGGCGGCTCACGTTCGCGCTACTGGCTGAAGGCGATTGCCACCGCGTTGCAGGTGCCGGTCGATATTCCGGCCGACGGCGATTTCGGCGCCGCCTTCGGCGCGGCACGGCTCGGGCTGATCGCGGCGACCGGCGCCGATCCTCTGGCGGTGTGCACGGCACCGCGGACGGATGCGACTGTTGAGCCGGATGGCGGCCTCGGCGGCGCCTTCGCGGATGCTTATCAGCGCTACCGCGCGCTTTATCCCGCGATCAGGTCGGTAACTGCGTGAGCAGGCGCGAGGCCCCCCTCTCTGCCCTGCCGGGCATCTCCCCCTCAAGGGGGGAGATTGGCAGTTGCGGCGCAGGCTCCTTTCTTTCGGCGTTGGTGGTTGGCGAAGGCCTGCGTGACAATCAATCTCCCCCCTTGAGGGGGAGATGGCCGGCAGGCCAGAGAGGGGGGCCTCGCACCCCACCTCCCCAGTTACCCTCACTGCGCCGGCACTTTGTCGAGGAAGCCGGTGATGCTCTTCAGGCGGCCGTCCTGGATGACGCCGATATCGGTGCCTTCGATGACGGATTCCGTGCCCTCCGACCCGAGATTCCAGGAGAAGCGGATCCGATCGGCGAACCCGTCCGGCTCGCCCTTCAGCGAGAAGCGGAAGCCGGCAAAGCGCTGCTGCACGCCGTCGATCAGCGCCGCGATACCGTCATGGCCCTCGCCCTGCATGACCGGGTCGCGATAGCTGACGTCCTTGGTGAACGCCATATCGAGCATGGCCTTGCGGCGCGTCGCATCGGCCTCGTTCCAGGCGGCGATGTAATTGCGGGCGATCGTGTTGAGATCGGTCATGGTCTTCATCCTTCGTTGGATCGTTTCGACCTGACCCTTTTCGACCCGCAAGAGAGCGAAACCAATTACGCGTGAAGTAATCGGGCGAAAACATTCGGAGAGGAAGGAAACCATGAGCAGCGGCTTTTTCGGCGACATCAAGAAGATCGAATATGAGGGGCCGGATTCGACCAATCCGCTGGCCTATCGCTACTACAACCCGGATGAAGTGGTGGCCGGCAAGCGGCTGGAAGACCATCTGCGCTTCGCCGTCGCCTATTGGCATTCCTTCGCCTGGCCGGGCGGCGATCCGTTCGGCGGCCAGACCTTCGACCGGCCTTGGTTCGCCAAGCCGGGCGGTGTCGACACGATGGAACTGGCCAGGCTCAAGGCCGACGTCGCTTTCGAAATGTTCTCGCTGCTCGGCGCGCCCTATTTCTGCTTCCACGATGCCGATGTCCGGCCCGAGGGCAAGGACTTCTCCGAAAGCGCCGCGCGCCTCGACGAGATCGCCGATTATTTCGCGGGCAAGATGAAGCAGACCGGCGTCAAGCTGCTCTGGGGCACGGCAAACCTGTTCTCCAATCGCCGCTTCATGTCGGGAGCCGCCACCAATCCGGATCCGGACGTGTTCGCCTATGCGGCGGCGACGGTGAAAAGCTGCATCGACGTCACCAAGCGGCTGAAGGGTGAGAACTATGTGCTGTGGGGCGGACGCGAAGGCTATGAAACGCTGCTCAACACCGACCTCGCCCGCGAGCAGGAACAGGCTGGCCGCTTCCTAAACCTGGTCGTCGACTACAAGCACAAGATAGGCTTCAAGGGCACGATCCTGATCGAGCCGAAGCCGCAGGAGCCGACTAAGCATCAGTATGATTACGACGTCGCCACGGTCTACGGGTTCCTGAAACGCTTCGGACTGGAGAAGGAGGTCAAGCTCAACATCGAGCAGGGCCACGCGATCCTCGCCGGCCACTCCTTCGAGCACGAGCTGGCCTTGGCCAATGCCTTGGGCATCTTCGGCTCGATCGACATGAACCGCAACGACTACCAGTCCGGCTGGGACACCGACCAGTTCCCCAACAACGTGCCGGAAATGGCGCTGGCCTATTACCAGGTGCTTCAAGGCGGCGGCTTCAAGACCGGCGGCACCAATTTCGACGCCAAGCTGCGGCGCCAGTCGCTCGATCCCGAAGATCTGCTGATCGGCCATATCGGCGGCATGGATTGCTGCGCGCGCGGTCTCAAGGCGGCGGCAAAGATGGTCGAGGACAAGGCGCTGTCTGGCCCGCTGGCCGAACGCTATGCTGGCTGGAATACCGCCGAAGGCAAGGCGATGCTGTCCGGCAAGCGCACGCTGGAAGAAATCGCCGAGCGCGTGGTGAGGAAGAAGATCGAGCCGCAGCCGCGCTCCGGCCGCCAGGAGCTACTCGAAAACATCGTCAACAGGTATGTCTGAGGCGTCCTGCGGCGCTCCAATCCGGAGCCGCCGGGTCTGAATTGCGCTCCGCGCGGGGGTGAAACTGCACGACAAGGTTTTGCCCCGCGCTGCCCCTCAATCGCCCCGCTCTTGCCTTCAAACAGCCGTCACGGATCTCCTATATTGTGGACACGTGGCGGGAAGGAAAGAAGGAGGCGAACGTATGCAGCACGAACGCGAAATCGACGCTCTGCTCTCGCCTGGCGAGGCTGGTTCGATCATCGATCGGCTGATGGCGCTGCCGCATTCGAACGACGGCGCCCGCAAGACGAATGAATGGGACCGCGCGGTCGCCGCGCGGCTGGAGACGGCGCTAGCCAAGAGCATGCGCTCGCGCATGGTCGGCGAAGGCCGCGACGCCGCCTGATTGTTCGGTGGTCTGATTTGCGGCCTTATTTCTCAGTGGTTTGACTCACGCAGACTGCTTCTCCATCCTGCATCGATGATACGCGCGGTACTCCTGGATCTTCTGGGTGTCGTCTACGATGGCGACACCCAGATAATGGGCGCCGCGGCGGCCATCCAGCGTCTGCGCGGCGCGGGCCTGCCGCTCCGCTTCGTCAGCAACACGACACGCTCGCCACGCGGCGCGATCATCGCGCAACTTGCCGCGATGGGGATCGAGGTTGCGGATGAAGAATTGCTGACGCCGGCGCGCGCCGCGATCGAATGGCTGCACAGGCACGACCGCCAACCGCATCTGCTCGTCCATCCCGCCCTCGAAGTCGAGTTCTCCGGACTGGAAGGCGATAGCGGGCGCGCCGTCATCGTAGGCGATGCCGGCGAGGCCTTCGACCATGCCAACCTCAATCGTGCCTTCCGCGAACTGGTCGCCGGCGCGGATTTCGTGGCGCTTGCCGTCAACCGCACCTTTAAGGATACGGACGGACTGCTCAGCCTCGACACCGGCGCCTTCGTCGCGGCGCTCGAATTCGCCAGCGGCCGAAGCCCTGTCGTGCTCGGCAAGCCGTCGCCGGATTTCTTCCTTTCGGCGCTCACCGATCTGAACTGCCCGGCGGCCGATGCGGTCATGATCGGCGACGACGCGGAGAGCGATGTCGCTGGCGCGCTTAGTGCAGGGCTCGGCGCGGCGCTGCTCGTGCGCACCGGCAAGTATCGCCCCGGCGACGAGACGCGGTTCGATCCGGCGCCCACGGCGCTGGTCGATGACCTCGCCGCCGCGACCGATTGGATCCTCAACCGCGCCGCAGCCTAACCGGCGCCTCGCCGAAAGCCCGGGAAAACGCCCGGGAAAATGCCGCGGCCGAGGAAAAGCCGGTACGCCCGGCGATGTCGGCCATGGCAATGCGGGTGTCGACCACCAGGCGGCGGGCGGCGCTGAGGCGCAGCCTCAGATAATAGGCGCCCGGCGTCTCGCCGATCGACTTGCGGAAAATGCTTTCCAGCGTTCGCGCCGTTACGCCGGCGCGCTTGGCCACCGCGTCGATGGTGAGCGGCTGGTCGACATGCGCTTCCATCAGCCGGATCGCCTGGGCAAGCCTGGGGTCGTAGCCGTCGAGCCGGCCGAGCGAGACCAGCGGCTGCGCGTCGGTCGCAGCACGGGCCTGATCGTAGATGAAGACGCTCGCCACATCGAGGGCGGCCGCCATGCCGAGCCTTGTGCGGACCAGATGCAGCATCAGGTCGAAGGTCGGCGAAGCGCCGCCGGAGGTAAAGACCGGCCCGTCGATGACATAGCGATCCGGCCGCACGTCGACGCCGGGAAAGGCGGTCGAAAAATCCTCCATGTCTTCCCAATGCGTGGTGGCGCTGCGGCCTTCGAGCAGGCCGGCGCGCGCCACCAGCCAGGTGCCGGCCTCGACGCCGCCGCAGGCACGGGCCGCACGCGCCGCGCGCCGCAGACCCGCAAGCAGCGCCGACGTCGCGTAGTTCTGGGTGCCGAAGCCGGCGACGACGACCAGCATGTCGGTCGGTTCGCCGGCATCGAAGCGGCCGCTGACCGCCACCGGCAGGCCGCAGGTGGTGACCGGCGCCTCGCCGGTGACCGAGACCAGCTTGAAATCGAACAGGGTCTCGCCGGAGATGCGGTTGGCGGCGCGCAACGGATCGACGGCCGAGGCTACGCACATGATCGAGGAGCCGGAAAACACCAGGAACGTCACCTTGAGTGGTTCTCGCTCAGGACGAAAGATCGTCGGTTTTTCGCTTTTGATCATGATGGCTTCGTAAAACGCAAAACAGTTTCCGGCAAGTCGGGCATTCTGGATCAATTCCCGTGCATGCATCGCAGCCGACCCGGCTTCCGCTCTTGGATGGCATGCATGGCGGATCGAATCTGGGAGGAAAAAATGCCGCTCGCGATGAACCGTGAGGTCTTCATTACCTGTGCCGTGACCGGCTCCGGCGGCACGCAGGACCGCAGCCCGCATGTGCCGCGCTCGCCCAAAGAGATCGCCGATTCGGCGATCGACGCGGCCAAGGCGGGCGCTGCGATCGTCCATTGCCATGTGCGCGACCCCGAGACCGGCAAGCCGCGGCGCGACGTGCATCTCTACCGCGAGGTGACCGAGCGCATCCGCGAGGCCAATGTCGACGTGGTGCTCAACCTCACCGCCGGCATGGGAGGCGACATGGTGTTCGGCTCGCCGGAGGCGCCGCTGCCGCTCAACGAAAAAGGCACCGACATGGGCGGCGCCACCAATCGCATGGAGCATGTGCGCCAGTGCCTGCCGGAGATCTGCACGCTGGATTGCGGCACGATGAACTTCGCCGAGGCCGACTATGTCATGACCAACACGCCCGGCATGCTGCGCGCCATGGGCGGCATGATGACGGCGCTCGGCGTCAAGCCCGAGATCGAAGCCTTCGACACCGGGCATCTGTGGTTCGCCAAGCAGCTGGTCGAGGAAAAGGTGCTCAACGCGGATGCGCTGGTGCAGCTCTGCATGGGCGTGCCGTGGGGCGCGCCGGACGACCTCAACACCTTCATGGCGATGGTCAACAACGTGCCGTCGACCTGGAACTGGTCGGCCTTCTCGATCGGCCGCAACCAGATGGCCTATGCCGCGGCTGCCGTGCTTGCCGGCGGCAACGTCCGCGTCGGCCTGGAGGACAATCTGTGGCTCGACAAGGGCGTGCTGGCCACCAACGCGCAGCTGGTCGAGCGCGCGGCCAGCATCGTCACCAATCTCGGCGCGCGTGTGCTCGGACCCGAGGAAGTGCGCCAGAAGCTCAATCTCACCAAGCGGGCGCCGATCGCCGCGTGATTGGAGGGTGTCGCAGATGACAACCGTCAAATTCACCGCGATGAAGGATGGCGACAAGGAAGACTACGAATTCCTGACCGCCCACGAGATCGATTATGCCGCCAAGACCGGCGACCGGCTGCTCGATGCGCTGGTGCAGCTCGACGAGGGCCTGTCCGGCTACAAGATCACCCGGCTCGGCCATTCGCTGCAGGCGGCGACGCGCGCCTGGCGCGACGGCGCCGACACGGATTGGATCGCTTGCGCGCTGCTGCACGACATCGGCGACATCTACGCGCCCTACAACCATGACGAATATGCGGCTACGATCCTGAAGCCTTTCGTGCGCGAGCAATGCACTTGGGTGGTGGAAAAGCACGGCGACTTCCAGCGCCTCTATTACGCGCATCACCTCGGCGGCAACCGGCATGCCCGCGACCGCTTCGCCGGCCACCTCTATTTCGACGATTGCGACCAGTTCTGCGAGCGCTGGGACCAATCGAGCTTCGACCCCGACTACGAGACGCTGCCGGTCGAGTTCTTCCGGCCCTTCGTGCTCGAAGTCTTCGCCCGCAAGGCCTACGACGCGTCGGTGATCCGCGCCGGCGAGCGCGTGGCGCTTACCAACCCTGATACAGCCAAGACGAGAACCGGAGCCCGACCATGAGCATCATCCACAAGGCGGCCGCCATCGGCGGCGGTGTCATCGGCGCCGGCTGGGTGGCGCGGCTGCTCTTGAACGGCATCGACGTCTCGATCTTCGATCCGGATCCCGAAGCGTCGCGTAAAGTGGATGAAGTGATGAAGGGCGCACGCCGCGCCTACAAGCAGATGCTGCCCGGCGGCCTGCCCAAGGAAGGCAAGCTCACCCTCGCCAAGACCATCGCCGAAGCGGTGGTCGATGCCGATTTCATCCAGGAGAGCGTGCCGGAGCGGCTCGACCTCAAGCACAAGGTGCTGGCCGAGATCGACCAGCATGCACCGGCCAACGCCATCGTCGGCTCCTCGACCTCCGGCATCAAGCCGACCGACATGCAGGTGGCGATGAAGAAGCATCCGGAGCGGCTGGTCGTCGGGCATCCGTTCAACCCGGTCTATCTGTTGCCGCTGGTCGAGATCGTCGGCGGCCAGCAGACCTTTCCGGAAGCGATCGAAGTCGCAAAGGAGCTTTACGCCTCGATCGGCATGAAGCCGGTGGTGGTGCGCAAGGAGATCGAGGCCTTCGTCGGCGACCGCCTGCTCGAGGCTGCCTGGCGCGAGGCGCTGTGGCTGGTCAAGGACGGCATCTGCACCGTCGAGGAACTCGACGACATCATGCGCTATTCCTTCGGCCTGCGCTGGGCACAGATGGGCATGTTCCAGGTCTATCGCGTGGCGGGCGGCGAAGCCGGCATGCGCCACTTCATGGCGCAGTTCGGGCCCTGCCTGAAATGGCCATGGACCAAGCTGATGGACGTGCCGGAATTCAACGACGAACTGGTCGACCTGATCGCCACCCAGTCGGACGAGCAGGCGCACGGCCTCTCGATCCGCGAGCTGGAGCGCATCCGCGACGACAATCTGGTCGCGATCATGGAAGCGCTGTCGAAGCAGAACAAGGGCAAGGGCTGGGGCGCCGGCGCGCTGCACAAGGACTATACCAGGCAGCTCGCCAAGCTGGCGGCGAAGAAGACCCCAGCCAAGGCTGCCGCAAAGGCCAAGGCGACCAAGCCGGCGAAGAAAACCGCGAAGCCGGCAACGGCCGACAAGCAGACAAAAGCTGGGAAGGCCGACAAGGCGAAAAAGAGCAAGAAGAAGGGCTAAGCCATGCATTTCGGTCTTTCGGAAGAACAAAAGCTCATCGTCGAGACGACGCGCGCCTTCGTCGAGAACGAACTCTACCCACATGAGCGCGAGGTGGAGCGCACCGGCGAACTGCGCCGCGAGCTGATCGATGAATTGAAGGCCAAGGCGATCGAAGCCGGGCTCTACGCCGCCAACATGCCGGCCGATGTCGGCGGCGCCGGGTTGAACACAGTAAGCTGGCTGCTCTACGAGAAGGAGCTCGGCCGCGCCAATTACGCGCTGCACTGGACCTGCGTGGCGCGACCGTCCAACATCCTGCTTGCCGGCACGCCGGAGCAGCGCGAGAAGTATCTGTTCCCCTGCATTCGCGGCGAGAAGTGGGACTGCCTGGCGATGACCGAGCCGGGCGCCGGCTCGGACCTGCGCGGCATGAAGGCGACCGCGGTCCAGGACGGCTCGGACTGGGTGCTCAACGGCACCAAGCATTTCATCTCGCATGCCGACCTCGCCGACTTCGCCATCGTCTTCATGGCTTCGGGCGAAGAAGAGTCTTCGCGCGGCAAGCGCAAGAAGATCACCGCCTTCTTCGTCGACAAGGGCACCAAGGGTTTTTCGGTGCGCGACGGCTACCGCAATGTGTCGCATCGCGGCTACACCAATTCGATCCTGGAATTCGATGACTGCCGCCTGCCGGCTTCCCAGGTGCTCGGCGAAGTGCACAAGGGCTTCGAGGTCGCGAATTCGTGGCTCGGCGCCACGCGCCTGCAGGTCGGCGCCACCTGCCTCGGGCGGGCCGAGCGCGCGTTGTCGCATGCCATCGAATATGCCGCGCAGCGCCAGCAGTTCGGCCAGCAGATCGGCAAATTCCAGGGCGTGTCGTTCAAGCTCGCCGACATGGCGACGGAGCTGAAGGCGGCGGACCTGATGGTGTTCGAAGCCGGCTGGAAGTACGATCAGGGCACCGTCACCGATCAGGACATGGCGATGGCCAAGCTGAAGGCCACCGAAATGCTGGCTTTCGTTGCCGACGAGGCGATCCAGATCCATGGCGGCATGGGGCTGATGGACGACCTGCCGCTGGAGCGCATCTGGCGCGACGCGCGCGTCGAGCGCATCTGGGAAGGCACGTCGGAGATTCAGCGACATATTATTTCGCGGGCGTTGCTGCGTCCGTTCGGGGCTTAGAGCATGATCGCCCAAAGCCCGGATCCGGCTTTGGGAAAAGATCGTGTTCACAAGAAAAGATGACCATGCATAAACTCGAACGCCTCCTGCGCCCGAAATCGATCGCTGTCTTTGGCGGGGCACAGGCCGCCACCGTCGTGGCGCAATCGATCAAGATGGGCTTTGCCGGCGAGATCTGGCCGGTGCATCCGACCAAGGACGAGGTCGCCGGCCGCAAGGCCTACCGCTCCGTCGCCGACCTGCCCGGCGCGCCGGATGCCGCTTTCGTCGGCGTCAACCGCCATCTCACCATCGAAGTCGTGAAGGCGCTGGCCGAGCGCGGCGCCGGCGGCGCCGTGTGCTTTGCCGCCGGCTTCCTCGAGACCGAGGCCTATGACGAGGACGGCGAGCGGCTGCAGGCCGAGCTTGTCGCCGCCGCAGGCCAGATGCCGATCATCGGCCCGAACTGCTACGGCCTGATCAACTATGCCGACGGCGCGCTGCTGTGGCCCGACCAGCATGGCGGCATCAGGTTGGCGGACGGCGGCAAGGGCGTCGCCATCATCACCCAATCGTCAAACATCGCCATCAACATGACGATGCAGAAGCGAGGCCTGCCGATCGCCTTCCTGATGACGGCCGGCAACCAGGCGCAGACGGGCCTTTCCGAAATGGCGCTCGGCCTGATCGAGGACGAGCGCGTCACCTCGCTCGGAATGCATATCGAGGCTTTCGACTCGGTAGCCGGCTTCGAGAAGCTCGCCGCGCGGGCGCGCGAGCTGAAGAAGCCGATCATCGCTATGAAGGTCGGCCGCTCGGAGCAGGCAAGGCAGGCAACCGTCTCGCACACCGCCTCGCTCGCCGGCTCGGACGCGGCGTCGGGCGCATTCCTGAAGCGGCTCGGCATCGCGCGGGTCGATTCCATTCCGGCCTTCATCGAGGCGCTGAAGCTGCTGCACGTCACCGGGCCGCTGCCCGGCTACAAGCTGTCGTCGATGAGCTGCTCCGGCGGCGAGGCTTCCGTAATGGCCGATAGCGCCGAAGGACGCTGGGTGCATTTCCCGACGCTGAGCGCCGAGCATCGCGCGCATGTCAAATCGACGCTCGGGCCGCTGGTCGCGGTCGCCAATCCGCTCGATTATCACACCTTCATCTGGAACAACGAGCCGGCGATGACCGCCACCTTCACCGCCATGGTGTCGGGCGGCTTCGACCTCAACATGCTGGTGCTCGACTTCCCGCGCCCCGATCGCTGTTCGGACACGGATTGGTGGGCGACGCTGCGCGCCTTCGAGGCGGCGCTGAAGACCAACAGGGCGCAAGGCGCGATCGTCTCCTCGCTGCCGGAGAACCTGCCGGAGGAATACACCGCCGGCCTGATGGCGCGCGGCATGGTGCCGTTGTTCGGCATCTCGGAGGCTATGGACGCCGCCCAGGCCGCCGCCTTCATCGGCTGGGCCTGGCGCGAGCCGCAGGCGCAGCCGGTCGACACCACGGCTGCCGGCGCATCCGAGGCCAAACGCGTGACGCCCGACGAAGCGGAGGCCAAGGAGAGGCTGATCAAGGCCGGCCTGCCGGTGCCGAAGGGCGAACGCGGCAGCAGCGCGGTCGAAGCGGTGATTTCGTCCATGACGCTCGGCTTTCCTGTCGCGCTGAAGGCGCTGGGCGTTACCCACAAGTCGGAAGTCGGCGCGGTGCGGCTGAACCTCAAGGACGCCGAATCCGTCAGCGCCGCGGCGCATGACCTATTGCCGCTCGGCACCGGGCTTTATGCCGAGCGCATGGTGCGCGACGGCGTCGCCGAACTGATCGTCGGCTTCACCCGCGATCCGATGTTCGGCGTGGTGATGACGCTCGGCACTGGCGGCGTGCTGGTCGAGCTGTTGCGCGACAGCGTGACCCTGATGCTGCCGGCGACGCGGGACGACATCGAGGCGGCGCTGCGAGGACTGAAGCTCTATCCGCTGCTCGAAGGCTATCGCGGCCGCCCGAAGGCCGACGTCAAGGCGGCCATCGACGCCATCGCCGGCATTGCCGACTTCGTGCAGAAGAATGAAGGCGAGATCGAAGAGCTCGACATCAACCCGCTGATCGTCTGCGCCGAAGGCAAGGGCGCCTGGATCGCGGACGCGCTGCTGGTGCTTGGAGAAAAGAAGAATGGCTGACGTCATCACCACCCGTCGCGAGGGCACCATCCTCGAAGTCACGCTCGACCGGCCGAAGGCCAACGCCATCGATCTGAAAACCTCGCGGCTGATGGGTGAGACCTTCAAGGCGTTCCGCGACGATCCGGACCTGCGCGTCGCCATCGTCAAGACGACCGGCGACAAGTTCTTCTGCGCCGGCTGGGACCTGAAAGCCGCCGCCGGCGGCGATGCGGTCGACGGCGACTATGGCGTCGGCGGCTTCGCCGGACTGCAGGAGCTGCGCGATCTCAACAAGCCGGTGATCGCCTGCGTCAACGGCATGGCGGTGGGCGGCGGCTTCGAGCTGGCGCTATCCTGCGACCTCATCTACGCCTCCGACCATTCCTCCTTCGCCCTGCCCGAGATTCGCGCCGGCACGCTGGCCGACGCCGCCACCATCAAGCTGCCGAAGCGCATCCCCTATCATGTCGCCATGGATCTCCTCCTCACCGGCCGCTGGATGGACGTGGCGGAGGCGCATCGCTGGGGCCTGGTCAACGAGGTGCTGCCCAAGGAAAAGCTCGAGGACCGCGTCTGGGAGGTCGCGCGGCTCTTGGCCAGCGGCCCGCCACTGGTCTTCGCGGCGATCAAGGAAACGGCGCGGGTGGCCGAGGCGCTGACCTTCCAGGATGCGATGAACAAGGTGACGCGGCGCCAGTTGGCGACCGTCGATATCCTCTACGGTTCCGAGGACAACATGGAAGGGTTCCGCGCGTTTGCGGAAAAGCGCGACCCGGTGTGGAAGGGGAGGTGACTCTGCCTTACCCTCCCCTTGATGGGGAGGGTCGGACCGAAGGTCCGGGGTGGGGTGAAACGCCGCCGCCCCCACCCGCCGCTTCGCGGCGACCTCCCCCATCAAGGGGGAGGTAGGGAGTGCCCATGACCGACTACAAAACCCTGATCGACGCCGAGACCTGGGCCTTCATCGAGAAGACCAACTCCTATTATCCGCCTGACACGATCGACCACACGATCGAAGAGCAGCGCGCGATCTACGACCGGATGTGCCGGGAGTTCTTTGCCGGCTACCCCGACGGCGTGACGACGGAAACGACGGCCATCGCCTCCCCCACCGGCAGCATTCCGATCCGCATCTATCGCAACGCGGAGCCGAACAAGGCCGCGATGGTGCTCTATATGCATGGCGGCGGCTTCATCCTTGGCGGGCTGGACAGCCATGACGATGTCTGCGCGGAGCTTTGTGCCCGCACCGGTTATGAAGTGGTCTCGGTCGACTATCGCCTGGCGCCGGAGCACCTGCATCCGGCCGCCTTCGACGACGCCATGAACGCCTTCGAATGGGCCGCCAGGACCTATGACCGCCCCGTCGTGCTTTGCGGCGACAGCGCCGGCGGCAGCCTCTGCGCGGCCGTCGCGCATGCGACGCGCGGCCATGCGAAGAAGCCGGCCGGCCAGATGCTGATCTATCCAAGGCTCGGCGGCGACCGCTCGCGAGGCTCCTATGTCACGCATGCCGAAGCGCCGATGCTAACGGTGCGCGACCTCGACTTCTACAAGCATATCCGCACCGGCGGCATGGACCGGACCGGCGACATCACCCTCTACCCGCTCGCCGACGCCGATTTCGCCTATTTGCCGCCGACGGTGCTGATCACCGCCGAGTGCGACCCGTTGTCGTCCGACGGCGAGGCCTATCGCGACCGTATCGTCGCGGCCGGCGGATACGCCACCTGGTTCGAGGAGCCGGGCCTGGTGCACGGTTATCTCAGGGCCCGGCACATGGTCGGCCGGGCACGGACCAGCTTCACCCGCATCGTCGAGGCGGTATCGGCGCTCGGCCGAGGCGACTGGATCTGGTAACTCCTAGCGGGCGGAGGCGCTTTCCGCTCCGCTATCCTCCCATGAACCTTTCCACGCCGGCCAGCGACTGACGGGTCAGGCGCCGCAATGGTGCGGCCCGGAAAGGGAAAGCCCCATGACCAGAAACCCAGAGACTTCGCGGTCTCCGGGAACACCGAAAGTCCAGCGCGATCACCGCCTTCGGGACGAGGTCGACGCGCTGGGCTTCCGGCTGATTCCGTTGACCCTGCATAGGAGCCGGCGTATCGTCGGGCAGAGGAAAGCAGACAATTCGATCAGGGAAGAACGTGCCGCAACGCCGCGCCTTGCCCTGGTCGGCGCGGTAGGACCGGACGTTCCTTCCAGCGGCTTCGGGGGGGTTCAATGTCTGGCTCGTTCGTGCCCACGCGCGCAACCCGTTTGCGCCGCGCAATCAAGGCAACCAGCGGAATTCTTGCTTTGGCATTGAGCGCCGGTCTCTGGTTCGGCAGGGTCGCCCAGGCACAGGAAACCCAGATCATCTATCCAGGCTCGATGGCGGTCACCGGCTTCCCCGGCACCGTGATCCCTAATTTCGACTCTGCCGATTCCGAAACGGCGGGCCTGCCTCCCGGCGTCGATCCGGTTGACGAGACTTTCATCGACACGTCTCGAGCATCTTTGCGTATTTTCGACGTCTCGCATCTCGGCGGCCCGGCCTCGGGCCAGCTCGTCTTCACGCCGCCGCCCTTCGAAGTGACAGCCGGCCAGATCGGCGAGGTGTTCGGCCTGACCTATGACGACGGTGTGCGCGATGGCGTGCCGTCGGGCATTCCCAACCTCTATGCCGCGGCGACGTCGCTGCATGGCGTCGAGATCGTGACGCCGGACGCCGACAGCGACGGACGTCCTGAGCGGCAGCACCGCGGCACCGCCGGCGCCACCTTCATGGACGGACAGTTCGGCACCGAGAATGGCGGCGGCCCGGGCACGATCTGGAAGATCGACGGTATTTCTGGCGCTGTCTCCAAATTCGCCGACATCGACACCAACAGCGGCCCCGGCATCGGCAACCTGGCCTTCGACCCCATCCACCGCCAGTTCTTCGCCTCGGACCTCGACACCGGCCTGATCCACCGCATCGACGCCAATGGCCATCTGATCGACACGTTCGATCATGGCGTTGCCGGGCGTCCGGCGCATGGGCTTGCCCCCGTCGCCGACGATGGCGCCGTCATGGATATCCAGGGCGCCGCCTTCGATGCGGAAGACCCCGAGAGCTGGGGTTATACGCAGGACGAGCGCCGTGTCTGGGCGGTCTCCTTTCATGGTGGCCGGCTCTATTATTCGGTCGGCGAAAAATCCGAGATCTGGTCGGTCGGCATCGCGCGCGACGGCAGGTTCGCCGGCGATCCGCGCTGGGAACTGACGGTCCAGGCCGACAAGGATTATGCCGTCACCGACATCGCCTTCGACAACAAGGGCTTCATGTATCTCGCCCAGCGCGGCCCGGTCGAAAACCGATACGATTACAGCCGCTTCGCCGATTCCGGCAAAGGCGAGCTGCTCCGCTACTGGCGCGAGGACCCGGACGATCCGGCGACGGAATCGGCCTGGGTCGAGGTGCCGCAGGAATATGCGGTCGGCTTCCCGCAAGGCAATCGCCAGTCGGCCGGCGGCGTCGACCTGCAGTACGGCTATGACGCTGAAGGCAATCTCGACACCTCGGTGTGCACCGACGCCGTCGTCAACACCGGCGACAAGTTGCGCGACAATCCCGAGCTTGCCGAGCGGCTCGCCGCCGGCGGGCCGCTTGCGGTGCATGGCGTCCAGCTGACGTCGAGCGCGCTGGTCAAACCGGCCAACGTGCCGCCTTTCGGCTCCTGGTTCGTCGATTTCGACGGCTATTTCGAGGACCCTGAGGTCGAAGGCCGTGTCGGCGACGTCCGGGTCTGGCGCCCCTGCGAGGGTCGCGCCGGCTATTATGAGGAAATCCCGGGCGGCGGCTATCTGCCTCCGTTCTACCCGCCGGACTTCCCGCCGCCGGGCAACCTGCCGCCCTGCGTGGATATCGAGGACGTGCATTATTACTGCACGCCGCGCGGACTCCAGGCCGATCTCTATCTCCATGACCACGCCGGCTTTGGCGGCGATTCGATCAAGGCGCAGTCCAGGACGCCCGGCGTCGGGGTGACAACCTCCATGTCGCACGTTCCGGGCAAGCCCTACACGATCGGCATCACCGGCCATTACCCTGGCGACACCGTCAATGTCGGGCTCTGCATCTACAGGAAGTCCGACCAGGACAAGGGTGGCTACTACCCTTGCTGCAAGATGACGCTGCCGCTCAGGACGCCAGCCGTCAGCTGCGAACGTTGAGGGAGGGACAGATGAGCAATCTCGCCCTTTCCCGCCTCGCTTCGCGCAATCTGAAAACCGTCATGGAGACGATCATGAAACCCCTGTCAAATGCCAGGCGCGGCGCGCGCTGGCTGATGGCGGCCGGTGTCGCGGTCGCCATCATGCCGGCCTTGCCGGCGCTTGCCGAGGACACCGCCCCGGCCAAGCTCATGGAAGCTGCTGGGCCGGAACCCCGGCTCGACCTGGAGAACCCGCGCGTCGTCAATCCCGAACCCGGCCGCATCGTGCCCTTCTTCACCAAGACGGGCGGCCAGCGAAGCTGCGACTACGTCTTCTACACATTGAATTTCGGCCTGCGCGGCAATGCGCAAGCCTTCGCCAATCCCTTGCTTGCCAATGCGCTGAAGAGCACCAGGATCGAGTTCAAAGACCAGCTTCCGCATGGCCTGCAGGTCGTCAGCGTGCATGTAAGCGGCGACGGCACGGATGCCGGCGGTGGCGCACTGCCGGCGGCCACGATCGGCAGTTCGGCAGACCCGAACGACACGGCGACGGTTTCCGATTTCCGCATCTCCGCCGACGATCTCGATGGCTCCGGCGCGCCGAACGAACGCGTCATCACTTTCCAGATCCTGGCCAAGATCGACCATGCGGCGTTTCCTTCGCCGGCCAATGTCGACAACCAGGGCGTGATCAAAGTGGGTGCCGGCACGGGCACGATCATCCCCTCGCAGGACCCAAGCAAGCCGGATGACGGCGATTTCCTCACCGGCGCGAAGACGACGATCCGCATCGACGTCACCAAGTGCAACCCGCCGCCTCCGCCTCCCGGCAAGGAATGCTTCAAGGTCGAACGCGGCACCGTCGATTGCGTGCCCGGCGGCGGCGCCTTCATCTACCACATGCCGGTCGGCCCGGAGATGAGCGGCAAGTGGGTGCAGGTGTCGACGACGACGCCCGGCATCACCATCGTTCCCGACACGCAACTGGTGCCGGCGGGCGGCGGGGTGCTGAACTGGAAGATCATCGGCGCCTCGCCGGGCGATGTCATCCATCTGGTCGTCACCGGCATCGAAACCTATGCCGGCCCGAAGGAAGGCTGGGGACTGTGCTGCACGCAGACGATCGACATCGTCATTCCGCGCGACCTGAGATGTCCACCTGAACGGCAGCCCGACCTCAAGGTCGAGAAAAGGGCCGACGTGCCGCGTTGCACGATGGCCGGCGGCTGCGACTTCACCATCACCGTCACCAATGTCGGCGACGCGCCCTATAACGGCAAGATCGTGCTCGACGAGGTGACGCTGCCGGCCGGCTCAGTGCTGACTTCAGGGCCGAACGCACCCTGGGTCTGCGTGCCCGGAACGACGCCGATGACCTGCACCTATCCGGTGACGACGCTCAACCCCGGCGCGTCCGTCAACCTCAAGCTCGGCTTCAAGCCGGCTGGCGGATGGCAGGGCAGCGTGCTGCGCAACTGCGCCGCCTACGACTACCAGGCCAGCGGCAAGCCGCTGTTCGGCAGCCAGGTCAACGACCGCGGCTGCGCGTCGATCCCGATCTGCCGCCGCGGCGACCGCGACCCGCAGTGCCAGCCTCCGGTCGAGAAGAAGGTCGACCTGATCCTGAAGAAGCGCGCCCGCATTCCGGTCTGCACGCCGGACGGCGTCTGCACTTTCGTGATCGACATCATCAACAACGGCACCAATACCTATAACGGGCCGTTGACGGTGACCGACAACTATCCTGGCGGCGCGCCGGCTTCCTCGACCTTCGGGCCGAGTCCGCCCTGGACCTGCGGACCGAACGGCCCCGGCCAGTTCCGCTGCGACAATGCCGGCATCTCGCTGCCTCCGGGCGCGTCGACGCCGATCGTCGTCAAAGCGGTGATGCCGGCAAACTACCGGCCGGCCACGGTGGAGAACTGCGCCGAGGTGAAGCCCATTCCCGGCGAGGTCGACCTCGCCAACAACAAGGCCTGCGCGACCGAACGCATCCGCCATCCGAATGGCGGCCAGCCCGGCATGCGCATCGCCAGGACGTGCGACGGCTCACTCGCCGGTGCCGCCGCGGTTTCCTGCCGCATCACCGTCACCAATGCCGGTATCGCCGCCCCCACGGGTCCGGTGCGCGTGAGCGATGCCGCCGTGCTGGTGTCGGGCGGAACGCCTGTCCAGATCCAGACAGTCACCCCGGACGGGGCGGAATGGAGTTGCGGACAGGTGCCTGCCAACGCGCTGTCCTGCCAGATTCCCGGCGCCGTGATGACACCCGGAACCAGCCGGCACTTCGACGTGACTGTGAGCGGCAATGGCGCGTTCGAAAACTGCGCGCGCGGCTCCTATGGGCCGGCGCCAGGCGACGACATCGTCTACCCGATCGGGCAGGCCTGCGCGAAGGGCGGCGGCGCCTCGACCATCCGTGTCGAGAAGACCGGCGATGCCCAGTGCCAGCCGGGAGAACCCTGCTCGTTCGAGATCACCATCACGAATGACGGGCCGAACCCCTTCTCCGGTCCGGTCCGCATCGGCGATGCGATCGGCGTGGAAGGGCTAGGCCGACTTGAGGGCGTGCAGATCACCTCGATCGACCCACCCTTCGGCTGCTCGCCCGAACCGGCGACGCTGCCGGCGTCCTGCATCGCCAACCTGACGCTGGGGGCCGGCGAGAGCCACTCGCACCATGTCACCGTAATCCTTCCCGAGGATGGGCGTCTCGCCAACCTGCAGGGTTCGGTCAACGGGCAAAACTGCGTCGGCGTGCTCTCTCCGAACACGCCGGTTGAGGGTGGTGGCGACCTGCTGTCGCGCGATTTGACCAATGTCCAGGGCGATCGCGGCAGGGCCTATGCGTGCCATCCCTTCACCATCAGGCATGAGGTGAAGAACCAGTGCTCGGACGGGCTGGTGCTCAACGCGGCCGGCCGCTGCGCCTGCCCCGACGGCACCACCTTCCGCAACGGCCAGTGCAAGGGTGGCGGCACCAAGCTGCTGCCTCTCCCGCCACCGCCGCGCTGCGTCCTTTTGCAGGGCCAGATCCGCACGGCGGACGGACGCTGCGTCTGCCCGCGCGGCACCAACCTGGAAAACGGCAGATGCGTGCGGGGCGAGGAACCGCAGTGCACGCTGCGTTCCGGCCAGTATCGCGACCAGGACGGCAACTGCGTGTGCCGCCGTGGCGAGTTGGTGAACGGCGTGTGCCAGGTCGTTCCGACCAAGTGCAGGGTGCGCGGCGCCGTGCCGACCACGGACGGAAATGGCTGTATCTGCCCGGACGGCACGCATCTCGACCGGGTTGCCAAGGCCTGCGTGCCCGACCGGCAGCCGCCGGGCCAGTGCCGCATCCGCGGTCAGTTCCGCAATGGCGACGGAGAGTGCGTCTGCCCGAGCGGTACGGAAGTCCGTGACGGTGCCTGCCGGCCGAGCGTGTCGAGGCAGTGCCCGATCCGCGGCCAGGTGCGCGACGTCAACGGCAACTGCACCTGCCCGGACGGGCTGGAAGTGCGCGGCAGGGCCTGCCAGCGGCCGAAGCCGACGCAGGAGCAGTGCAGCATCCGCGGCCAGGTCCACAACAAGCGGGGCGACTGCGTCTGCCCGCGAGGAACCGAGGTTCGCGACGGCGCCTGCCGCAAGCCGCAGCAGGAATGCGCGCCGGGCTCGCGCTTCATCGACGGGCAGTGTCAGCCAGTGCTGATCAAGCGCTGCCCGGTCGGCACCACGGGGCGCTTCCCGAACTGCACGCCGATCCGTCGGCGGCCGGGCATCGAGATCAACCCCGGCATTCTGCTCAACCCGAACGTGCTGCAGCAACTGGTGCCGCAGCGCCAGCCGCGACGTGTGCTGCAGGATCCGGCGGGCGCAAACATCCAGAACTTCAAGCCGTAATCCCTACGGCTGAAGACGAAACCCGCCGGCGCGATCCGGCGGGTTTTCTTTTCCACATCGAAGATGGCCTCTTGGGCAAACAGGCCGATGGACCTGTCGAAAACGTGCTTCCCCTCGGCTGGATCATGGTCTAGGCAATCGCCCTGACAGGCGCGACTGCGCGCACAGGACTGCCGGGAGAATTTGCCCCATGAGCAAGAAAACCCTGATCGCACCATCGGTGCTGGCTTCGGATTTTTCGAAGCTGGGCGACGAGGTCGAGGCTGTAGCGGCAGCCGGCGCGGACTGGATCCATCTCGACGTGATGGATGGCCATTTCGTGCCCAACATCACCTTCGGCCCGCCGGTGATCAAGGCGATCCGCAATCGCACCAAGGCCTTCTTCGACTGCCATCTGATGATTGCGCCGGCCGATCCTTACCTGGCAGCCTTCGCCGAAGCCGGCTGCGACGGCATGACGGTGCATGCCGAGGCCGGACCGCATCTCGACCGCTCGCTGCAGACGATCAAGAGCCTCGGCAAGAAGGCCGGCGTCTCGCTCAATCCGGCGACGCCGGAAACGGCGATTGAATATGTGCTCGACCGGCTCGATCTGATCCTGATCATGACCGTCAATCCGGGTTTCGGCGGGCAGGCGTTCATACCGGCGATCGTCGACAAGGTGAAACGGGTGAAGACGCTGATCGGCAGCCGGCCGATCCGCATCGAGATCGATGGTGGCGTCTCGGCCGAAACAGCGCCGCTGGTGACCGCGGCCGGCGCCGATGTGCTGGTCGCTGGCGCCGCCGTCTTCAAGGGCGGCAGCGTCGATGCCTACAGGGCAAATATCGAGGCGATCCGTTCAGCGGCCGACAGGGCCGCCAGTTAAAACGCATAGTCGCCGCACTTCTCGCGGGGGTTGTGCAGTTGGACCTCCCGTTGAACAGGCGCTCAATGTATCAAGTTGCCTATGCACGTCAGCTTTTTCTGCACGGACTTACTTTGGCGCCCAAATAGACCGGCCACCTTGTCTTAAAGTCGAATACCGTCATCTTCCGCTTGAGGCGGCAATGCCCAGCTGTATGATACATGTACGGGTAATTGCTTCGCCGCGGGGCCCTGGCAAAACAGGGGCAAGCAACAGGAGTTAAGTTGACATACGGAAACGCCGATCCGGGCGAAGGCAAGGGTGTGAAGAAGGGCACACTGGCCAGTTCGGTCTACCAGCAACTCCGCGAAGACCTGCTGCGCGGGGCGCTGGAAACTGAAACCAAGCTGCGTGTCGAATGGGTCGTTTCCCGCTATGGCGCCGGCGCCTCGCCGGTGCGCGAGGCGCTCAACCGATTGGCCGCTGAGGGCTTGCTTGGTCGTCACGACCAGCGCGGCTTCTTCCTGATGCCGGTCAGTGCTGCGGAACTGGAGGAATTGACGCGCACGCGCTGCTGGCTGGAGGAGCGGGCGCTGCGCGAATCGATTGCTCACCGCACCGCCGAATGGGAGGAACAGCTGGTGCTGGCTCTGCACCGCCTGGCGCGCGCCGAGCGTCGCCTGCCGGAAGACCCCTCGACCAACAATCCGGAATGGGAGAAACTGCACCGGGCCTTCCACCGCGCGCTGATCGCCGCCTGCCGCTCGCACTGGCTGATCGGCTTCTGCGAACAGCTTTCCGACCAGGCTTCGCGCTACCGGCTGATCGCGCAAAACACGCCGGGAACGGGACGCGACGATCTTGGCGAGCATCGCATCATTGCCGAGCGCGCCCTGGATGGCGACGCCGACGGCGCGGTCGAGGCGCTGCTCAATCATTACCGCCTCACCGCTGCGATGTGCATGGAACGCCTTGCCCAGGGCCATGATCCGAGGGCCGGCGGCGGCAGGACCGCGCGCAGCCGCAAATAGCTTGCAATAACCCTTCCGCCGCATTGCCGACGGAAGGCTACGGCGAAGTCGCCGAGCGTAACCGCTGTGCGGTTTTCCTGGAATTGCGCCTCTTTGTTTACGCAATTCCGGTGGGAAACGACCACGCAGTTTTCCCGGAATTGCTCTGGCCAGCAAATCTGGTATTCGCTCGGGCGAGGCTTGTGCCATCGGGTTCGCCCTGAGGACGTTCCATGACCAATCATCTCTTCGGCGCCTTCCGTTCCCGCATGCCGGCGCCCGGCCGACTGCTGATGGAGACGGATGACGGCCGTTCGATCACCTATGGCGACATGCTGGCCAAGTCCGCGCAACTGGCGCATGCGCTGGCACAGGCGGGCGTCGAGCCCGGCGACCGGGTCGCCGTTCAGGTCGAGAAAAGCCCGGAGGCGGTGTTGCTTTATCTCGCATCCTTACGCGCCGGCGCGGTCTTCCTGCCGCTCAACACCGCCTACACGCTGCCGGAGCTCGACTATTTCTTCCGCGACGCCGAGCCGAGACTGATCGTATGCGATCCGGACCGTCTGGCCGGCGTCGAATCGCTTGCTGCGTCGATCGGCGCCACGACGCTCACGCTCGGCCGCGACGGGCAGGGAACGCTTGCCCGCCAGGCTTCGCGGCAGGCGACGGAATTCAGCGACGTCGCCCGGGGGCCGGACGACCTTGCCGCCATCCTCTACACTTCCGGCACGACCGGCCGTTCCAAGGGCGCCATGCTCAGCCACGAGAACCTTGCTTCCAATGCCCGCGTTCTGGTCGATTGTTGGCGCTTCAGCACCGATGACGTGCTCATCCATGCGCTGCCGATCTTCCACACGCACGGCCTGTTCGTCGCCACCAACGTCATCCTGATGGCCGGGGCGAAAATGCTGTTCGAACAGAAATTCGACCCCACGCGCATCCTGTCGCTGATGCCGCGCGCGACGGCTTTGATGGGCGTGCCGACCTTCTATGTGCGGCTGCTGCAGCAGGACGGCCTGACCCACGACACGGCCAAGGCCATCCGGGTCTTCATCTCCGGCTCGGCGCCGCTGCTCGCCGAGACGCACAAGGCCTGGCGCGAGCGTACCGGCCACGCCATCCTCGAGCGCTACGGCATGACCGAGACCAACATGAACACGTCCAACCCCTATGACGGCGAGCGGCGCGCCGGCACGGTCGGCTTCCCCTTCCCCGGTGTCTCGCTGCGCATCACCGATCCCGACACGGCCAAGCCGCTGGCCAAGGGCGAGATTGGCATGATCGAGGTCAAGGGACCGAACGTCTTTGCCGGCTATTGGCGCATGCCGGAGAAAACCAGAGCGGAATTCCGGGACGACGGGTTCTTCATCACCGGCGATCTCGGGCTGATCGACGCCGACGGCTATGTCCATATCGTCGGACGCGGCAAGGACCTGATCATCTCGGGCGGCTACAACGTCTACCCGAAGGAAATCGAAAGCGAGATCGACGCGCTCGACGGAGTCAGCGAAAGCGCCGTGGTCGACGTCGCCCATCCGGACTTCGGCGAAGGTGTTACGGCGGTCGTGGTGCGCAAGCCGGGATCGGCGATCAGCGCCGCCGACATTATCGCCGCCATCTCCGGAAGGCTGGCGAAATACAAGCATCCTAAGCAGGTGATCTTCGTCGACGAACTGCCGCGCAACACGATGGGCAAGGTGCAGAAGAATGTGCTGCGTGAGATGTACAAGGATATCTACGCCAAGCCGGCTAATAATAACGCGTCGTCATCCTAGGGCGGAGCAAGGAGCGAAGCGACGCGCGCAGACCCTAGGATCCATGCCGTTACGCTAAGGCGTTGCAACGGTTAGAGAATTCTGCACCGTTGCGCCCTTCGGCGATGTCACGGAATGGATCCTCGGGTCTACGCGCCCGCTGAGCTCCCGCTCCGTGGATGACGAAACCGGAGGGGTTCCGACCCGGTCGCAGCGAGGCCTACGCAAACACCTTCTTGCCGCCGATCCATACCTTCCTGACGTCCAGGTCCTCCGACAGGGCGACAATGTCGGCGGCGGTGCCATTGGCGAAGCGGCCGCGGCGATGGGCCTGGCCGATCGCCTCGGCGGGATAGAGCGAGGCCATGCGCAAGGCCTCGTCGAGCTCGAGCCCAACGACGCGATGGACGAAGCGCACGGCCGAGATCATGTCGAGGTCGGCGCCGGCCAGCGTGCCGTCGGCAAGCCTCAGGCTCCCATCCTTGCGGTAGATGGTGCGCCCGTTGAGCGTGAACGAAGTCATGTCGGTGCCGATGGTCGCCATGGCGTCGGTGACGAGCACGATCTTGCCTGGCCCCTGCTTGCCGCGCAGCGCAAGGATCATCGTCGCGGGATGAACGTGGATGCCGTCGGCGATGATGCCGGCGTACAAGCCGCCGGTGTCGATCGCCGCGCCCGCCAGACCCGGCTCGCGATTGCCGATCTGGCTCATGGCGTTGAACAGATGCGTGACGACCGTCGCGCCGGCACCGGCGAAGGCGCTGGCCGTCGAATAGTCGGTGTCGCTGTGACCGAGGCTGACGACGACGCCGGCCTTGGCCAGCGCCTCGACGCGGGCCGGCTCGACCGATTCCGGCGCGATGGTGGTGAGCAGCACGGGAAGCTCTTTGCGCGCCGCGATCAACGCCGCCTGGTCGGCATCCGTCATCGGCCGGATCAGCGCCGGATCATGCGCGCCCTTGCGGGCTATCGAGAGATGCGGCCCTTCGAGATGCAGGCCGAGGAAGCCCGGCACCTTTTCCCGGGTCGCCTCGGCGCCGGCGGTGATGGCGGCAGCGGTGATCGCCGGCGTGTCGGTGATCAGCGTCACCAGCAGCGCCGTGGTGCCGAAGGGCGCATGCGCACGGCAGATGGTTTCGATGGAGGCGACATCAGGATGGTCGTTGAGCATGACGCCGCCGCCGCCATTGACCTGGATGTCGACGAAACCGGGCACCAGCAGGCCGCCGCCGGTCTCGACCGCCGAAACGCCGGACGGAATGGCGCCGACGGGCAGAATGGCCTCAACCACGTCACCATTGACGACAAGGGCTGAGTTGTCATGCCAGTCGGCGCCGTCGAAGATGCGAGCGCCGGTGAGTGCGAAACGGTCGCTCATACGGTTTCCGTCACCTTACGCAAATTGCGCGGCGCATCCGGATCGAGGCCGCGATGGCGGGCGAAGGCCTCGACGAAGCCGTAGAAGGACACAATCAGCGGCAGCGGATCGGTCAGCGGATGGCCCGTCGCGACATGCGGCAGCAATCTGGCGGCTTTCGCCTTGTCGGACGTGACGAACGCGGCGGCGCCCTTGGCCGTCAACGCGTCAGCCGCCTCGGCGACCGAGGGTTCGGATGCATCGCGGGCGGCAAGCGCCAGAACCGGGAACCCCGGCCCGACCAGCGCCAGCGGCCCATGCATGACCTCGGCGGCGCTGTAGGCCTCTGCATGCATGGCGCAGGTCTCCTTGAATTTCAGCGCCGCCTCGCTGGCGATCGCGAAGGACGGGCCACGGCCAAGGATGAACAGTGATAGCGGGTTTTCCAGCGCCGCGGCGAGCGCCATCCAGTCGCAGGCGATCGCCTTTTCGAAATGCCCGGGCAGGCCGGCGAGCGCCCGAAGCAATGACTGGTCGTCGGTGGCGTGCGCCATCAGCGCGAGGCCGGCGACCGCCGAATTGACGAAGGTCTTGGTGGCCGCGACGCTGCGTTCCGGCCCCGCCAGGATATCAATGGAATAGTCCGAGGCGCGCGCCAGCGGCGAGTCGGCGGTATTGGTGATGGCGACGGTCAGTGCTCCGCCGGCCCTTGCCGTTTCGGCCATCGTGACGATGTCGGGGCTTTTGCCCGACTGCGAGATCGCCAGGCAGGCGGAGCCACGCAGCCTGAGCTTGGCGCCGTAGATGGAAGCAATCGACGGCCCGACGGAAGCGACCGCAAGGCCGGCCGTCAGCTCCACGGCGTATTTCATGAAGGTCGCGGCATGGTCGGACGAGCCGCGCGCCACGGTGACGACGAAATGGGGGTCGCGCTCGCGCAGGCCGCGTCCTGCCTCGGCCAGCACCGAAGCCGAGCCGTCGAGCAAGCGGGCGGCAGCTTCAGGGATCTCATCGATCTCGCGCCGCATATGGGTGGTGGTTGCGCTCATGGGCGGATCTCCTCTCCCGGTCCGGTCAGCCGGAGTTCCGCGACGAAATCATAGGCGTCGCCCCTGTAGACCGAGCGGGTGAACTCGATCACCTTGCCGCTCGCCAGATAGGAAATGCGCTCGATCTGCAGACCGGCAACCCCCGAAGGCACTTCGAGCAGGCGCGCATCGGCGTCGCCAAGATTGGTGGCGGAGATACGCTGCACGGCGCGCACCGGGCGATTGCCGGTCATGCCGAGCGCCGCATAAAGCGAAGAGCCGACCGCTTCGGGATCCGGCAGCACGCTGGCGGACAGCGCCGCGCGCTCGATCGCCAGCGGCGTGTCGTCGGCGATGCGCAGGCGCGCGACACGCGCCACCAGTTCGGTCGAAGACAGGCCAAGCACCATCATCTCGTCCGGCGACGGGGCATAGAGCCCGCGGTCGAGCCAGACCGAGCGAACGGTCATGCCGCGGCGCGCCATGTCCTCGGTGAACGAGGTGAGCCGGGACAGGGATTGCTCGACGCGCTCCATGCGCGGCGCGACGAAAGTGCCGGAGCCGTGGCGCTGGACGAGGATGCCGCCCTTGACCAGGTCCTGCACCGCCTTGCGCACGGTGACACGCGAGATATCGGCCTTGCTGGCGATGTCGCGCTCGGACGGCAGCGCGTCGCCGGGGCCGATCAGGCCACGATTGACCGCTTCCTCGATGCTGCGCCTGAGCTGCAGGTAAAGCGGCGCGCCGCTCTGCGAGGATTCTTTCAGCATGGCGAAGATCTGGTCGGCGGCGCTCATCGCGACGCCTCCGGCAGCATGGCGAAGATCTTGTCGGCGGCGCTCATCGCGACGCCTCCGGCAGCATGGCGAAGATCTGGTCGGCGGCGCTCATCGGGCGGCCTCCGAACCCCTGGCGAAGATCCGCACGGCCATTTGGACAGCGCCGCCGAGCGCATCGTCGAGCGGGGCCTTCAGCAGCGCCTGATAGCGTGCCGACAGACGCGGCGCATAAAGCGGCGCCAAGCCGCCGAGCAGGCAAAGCGGAGCACCGTCGGCAAGATCGAGCGCGCCGAGCGAAGCCTCGACATCGGCCACCGCCTTGTCGAGGATCCAGTTGGCGACGAGGTCGCCCTTTTCGGCATGCTCGAAGACTTTTGGTGCGAAGCCGCCGAAATCGCCAGGCTTGGCGTTGGTGGTGAATTCGACCACGTCCTCGGGATTGTTGCGGAAGACGGCGAGCATGGCGTCCGTCAGGGGCGAGCCGGGACGGATGCCGTCATAGGCAAGCAGCGTCTGTTCGAGCAGGTCGCGGCCGATGCGGGCGCCGCTGCCCTGGTCGCCGACCTGGAATCCCCAGCCGCCGATGGCGCGCGACTTGCCGCCTTTACGCGCCATATAGGCCGTGCCGGTGCCCAGAATGGCCATGGCGCCGTCGCCGGAACCGACCGCGCCTTCAAGCGCGATCTCGGCGTCGGTTTCGACACGGCTCCTGCTGAAAGGCAGGATCGCCTCGAGCTGCTGCCGGTAGGTGCCGACATTGGCACCGGCGAGGCCGAGAATGGCCGGCGTCCGCGGGATCAGCTCCGGATCCTTGCCGGCGGCGAGGAAAGCCTGCCTTGCCGCCTCGACGATGTTGGCGCGGGCGCCGGTGAGGTCGGTGCGGATGTTGGCGGCGCCGCTCTTGGCACGGCCGACGACAGCACCGTCGACGGTCGCAAGGGCCGCCCTGCAGCTGGTGCCGCCGCCATCGATGCCAAGTACGAAGTTCACACGATTTCTCCTCGATCCCAATAATACCAATAAAATACCAATAGCCAAGGGTTAATTTCGGTTTCAAAAAAGATTAAGCCGTATTTTATTGAAAAATCACGGTAATTTGCCGACAGGTGAGTTCCGGCGCCCGAAAAGCGTTAATGCGTGTGGACAAGTGGTATTTTTTTGGTATTGTTCCCTCAGTTGGAGGACAACGGATGGCCGAGACGCGCACGGAAGCGCTCCACCAAAATGCCGAGGGACTGGATGTCCAGGCCCCGGAAGCCATTCTGTCGTTCCTGGCCAATGCCCAGATCGAGGCCGCCAAGGCCGTGCACGGGGCCATCCCGGCGATCGCCACCGCCGCTGAACTCATCGCCAGGCAACTGAAGAGCGGCGGCAAGCTTGCCTATGCGGCAGCCGGCAGCTCCGGCTTGATGGCGGTGGCCGATGCGCTGGAATTGCCCGGCACCTTCGGCATTGCGCGCGACCGCATCGCCATCCTGATCGCCGGCGGCGACGAAGCCTTCCGCGCGCTGGCGGGCGGACCGGAGGACGACACCGAGGAAGCATCGGCGGCCGTTGCGGCAGCCGATATCGGTAAGGGCGACTGCCTGATCGCCGTCTCCGCCAGCGGCTCGACCCCTTATGCGGTGCAGGCGCTGCAGGACGCGCGCCGCCGCGGCGCGGCGACCATCGCGATCGCCAACAACCAGGGCGCCGCGCTGTTCAAGCAGGCCGACGTGGCGATCCTGCTTGAAACGCCGCCGGAGCTGATCGCCGGCTCGACGCGCATGGGTGCCGGCACCGCGCAGAAGATCGCGCTCAACATGCTTTCGACGCTTGCCGCCATCCATCTCGGCCATGTCCATGACGGCTACATGGTCAACCTCACCGCCGACAACATCAAGCTGCGCGACCGCGCCGTGCGCATGGTCGCCGCCATCAGCGGCCGCAGCCGCGACGACGCCGCCCGACTGCTCGAAGAAAGCGGTGGCGTCGTCAAAACCGCCATTCTGCTCGCCGCAGGCGCCACCAGCGCCGACGCGGCCGAGAAGATACTGGAAGGAACCGGCCACAAGCTCAGGCCGGCGCTTTCCGCGATCGAGGGGAGCAAGGGGCGCTGAGCCTCTGTTCTCATCAAAACCGAACCTGAAAAAGGTCAACAGGGAGACTGAAGATGAAGACCAAACTACTGACGGCCCTTCTGCTCGGCACGAGTATCCTCGCCACCACCGGGATGGCTCTGGCCGAGGACGTAACGCTCAACATCGAAAGCTGGCGCGGCGACGACCTGACCATCTGGAAGGACAAGCTGATCCCGGCCTTCGAAGCCAAGAACCCCGGCATCAAGGTGGTGTTCGCGCCCTCGGCCCCGACCGAGTACGACGCAGCCCTCGGCGCCAAGCTCGCCGCCGGCTCGGCAGGCGACCTGATCACCTGCCGCCCCTTCGACAAGTCGCTCGAATTGTTCAAGAAGGGCAACCTCGCCGACCTCACCTCGCTGCCCGGCATGGACAACTTCTCGCCGGTCGCCAAGGCCGCCTGGCAGACCGACGACGGCAAGTCGAGCTTCTGCGTGCCGATGGCTTCGGTCATCCATGGTTTCATCTACAACAAGGACGCCTTCGACAAGCTCGGCCTCAAGGTGCCGACCACGGTCGACGAGTTCTACGCCGTGCTCGACAAGATCAAAGCGGACGGCACCTACATTCCGATGGCCATGGGCACGAAGGACCTCTGGGAAGCCGCGACCATGGGCTATCAGAATATCGGCCCGAACTATTGGAAGGGCGAGGAAGGCCGCCAGGCGCTGATCAAGGGCGAGCAGAAGCTGACCGATGCCGACTGGGTCGCGCCCTACAAGGAACTGGCCAAGTGGAAGCCTTATCTCGGCGACGGCTTCGAGGCGCAGACCTATCCGGACAGCCAGAACCTGTTCACGCTCGGCCGTGCCGCCATCTATCCGGCCGGCTCGTGGGAGATCGGCCTGTTCAACACCCAGGCGCAGTTCAAGATGGGCGCCTTCCCGCCGCCCGTGCAGAAGGCTGGCGACACCTGCTACATCTCCGACCATACCGACATCGGCATGGGCCTGAACGCGGCATCGAAGCATCCGGAAGAAGCCAAGAAGTTTCTGTCATGGGTCGCTTCGCCCGACTTCGCCACCATCTACGCCAACGCGCTGCCTGGCTTCTTCAGCCTGAACAGCACGCCGGTGAAGATGGAAGACCCGCTGGCGCAGGAATTCGTCTCCTGGCGCGGCAAGTGCAAGTCGACGATCCGCTCGACCTACCAGATCCTGTCGCGCGGCACGCCGAACCTCGAGAACGAGACCTGGGTTGAATCGGCCAATGTGATCAACGGCACCGACACGCCGGAAGCCGCGGCCAAGAAACTGCAGGACGGCCTCGACAGCTGGTACAAGCCGGCGAAGTAAGCACGCTGATGCCGGCCGGGCGCGAGCCCGGCCGGCACTCAAACAGTCCCAGATAGCGATTGTCGGCGCCGCCTCTCGGTCTTACCCTTTTGCGGGGAAGACGGAGCCGATCTGTCGCTGGCCTTGTCTGCCCTCTGAAGGGGACGATCAGGCCGCGCATCGAGGCATCAACTAGCATCATCCGACCTGGAACCGAGAGACGGCGGGGGACCGAACTCATGGCCGCAGAACCACGACCGAAAAGACCGATACGCTGGCACATCGCCGTGTTCCTGGCGCCTGCGGTGCTCGTCTACACGGCCATCATGATCCTGCCGCTCGCCGGCACGCTGCAGCTCTCCTTGTTCCGAAACATCGAGCAGAGCCAGGTGTTCGTGGGCTTGAGCAATTTCCGCATGCTGTTCGGCGATCCCAACTGGTCGGTGAATTTCTGGAATGCGCTGCGCAACAACGTCTGGTTCTTCATCATCCACATGCTGGTGCAGAACCCGATCGGCGTGTTGCTGGCGGCGCTTTTGTCCAGTCCGCGGCTGCGCTTTGCCGCCTTCTACCGCACCGCGATCTTCGTGCCGACGATCCTGTCCTTCGTCATCGTCGGCTTCGCCTGGAAGCTGATCCTGTCGCCGATCTGGGGCGTGGCGCCGCATCTGATGGATTTCGTCGGATTGAAGAGCTTTTTCACGCCGTGGCTCGGCAAGGAGCAGTATGCACTGACCGCGCTCAGCCTCGTCTCGGTCTGGCAGTTCGTCGGCATCCCGATGATGCTGATCTATGCGGCGCTGCTGTCGATCCCCGACGAGGTGATCGAGGCGGCCGAATGCGACGGCGTCACCGGCATGGCGCAGTTCTGGAAGATCAAGCTGCCGCTGATCCTGCCTTCGATCGGCATCATCTCGATCCTGACCTTCGTCGGCAATTTCAACGCCTTCGACCTGATCTACACGGCGCAAGGGGCATTGGCCGGTCCGAACTATTCGACCGACATTCTCGGCACCTTCCTCTACCGCGCCTTCTTCGGTTTCCAGTTGCAGGTCGGCGACCCCAACATGGGCGCGGCGATCGCCACGATGATGTTCCTGATCATCCTCGGCGGCGTCTGCGTCTACCTGTTCCTCGTGCAGACGCGCCTGCGTCGCTACCAGTTCTGAGGCGCGACATGAGCACAGCCACCCACTCGCTTCCCCGCACCATCGGCGCCCACGCGGTCCTGTTGACCTACACGGCGATCGCGCTGTTTCCGGTGATCCTGGTCATCCTGAACTCGTTCAAGTCTCGCGCGGGCATTTTCGGCGCGCCGCTGACCCCGCCGACGCCAAAGACCTTCGACCTGATCGGCTATACGACCGTGATCGGCCAGGGCGATTTCATCCACTATTTCCAGAACAGTCTCGTCGTCACCGTCGCCTCGCTGTTCTTCGTGCTGCTGTTCGGCGCGATGGCTGCCTTCGCGCTGTCGGAATACCGCTTCCGCGGCAACACGATGATGGGGCTTTACCTGGCGCTCGGCATCATGATCCCGATCCGCCTCGGCACCGTCGCCATCCTGCAATTGATGGTGGCGACCGGGCTGGTCAACACATTGACGGCGCTGATCCTGGTCTACACCGCGCAAGGCCTGCCGCTGGCCATCTTCATCCTGTCGGAATTCATGAAGCAGGTGTCCGACGATCTGAAGAATGCCGGCCGCATCGACGGGCTGTCGGAATACACGATCTTCTTCCGGCTGGTGCTGCCGCTGGTCAGGCCATCGATGGCGACCGTCGCCGTCTTCACCATGATCCCGATCTGGAACGACCTGTGGTTCCCGCTGATCCTGGCGCCGTCGGAAGAAACCAAGACGGTGACGCTCGGCGCCCAGCTCTTCCTCGGCCAGTTCGTCACCAACTGGAACGCCATCCTGGCCGCGCTCTCGCTGGCGATCCTGCCGGTGCTGATCCTCTATGTCATCTTCTCGCGGCAGCTGATCCGCGGCATCACGTCGGGAGCGGTGAAGTGAGTGAGGACCGCCAATTGTTCGCAGGGCTGCACTCCACCCCACCCTCTCAAGAGAATCTGAGACATCTGGAGTAGTCAGGTGAGCGATAAACCACCCCTTCGCGTCGTCGTCGCCGGCCTCGGCAATATGGGCCGCAGCCATGCGCTGGCTTACCATAGCAATCCGGGCTTCGAGATCGCGGCGCTCGTCAATCGCTCCGACGTGCCGCTGCCGGACGGGCTTGGGCGTTATGGCATCCGGCGTTCCTTCGAGGATGCGTTGCGCGACGAGAAGCCGGACGTCGCTGCCATCGCCACCTATTCCGACAGCCATGCCGACTATGCGATCAGGGCGTTCGAGGCCGGCTGCCATGTCTTCGTCGAGAAGCCGCTGGCGACGACGGTGGCGGACGCGCAGCGCGTCGTCGATGCCGCCAAAGCCAATGGCAAGAAGCTGGTGATCGGCTATATCCTGCGCCACCACCCGTCCTGGGTGCGGCTGATCGCCGAGGCGCGCAAGCTCGGCGGCCCTTACGTGTTTCGCATGAACCTCAACCAGCAATCCTCCGGCCACACCTGGGGGACGCACAAGCAGCTGATGCAGACGACCTCGCCGATCGTCGACTGCGGCGTGCACTATCTCGATGTGATGCTGCAGATCACCGACGCGAGACCCGTCGAGGTGCGCGGCATGGGGGTCCGGCTGAGCGACGAGATTGCCCCCTCGATGTACAATTACGGCCATCTCCAGGTGCTGTTCGAGGACGGCTCGGTCGGCTGGTACGAGGCCGCCTGGGGGCCGATGATCTCGGAGACGGCCTTCTTCGTGAAGGACGTGATGTCGCCCAATGGCTGCGTGTCGATCGTCATGAAGGAAGGCGTGAAGTCCGACGACATCGACACCCACACCAAGACCTCGACAATTCGCCTGCATAGCGCGGCAATCGGAGCGGACGGCAAATTCGCCAAGCAGGACGAGATGCTGTCGATGGAGGGCGAGCCGGGACATCAGGAGCTCTGCGACCTCGAACAGGCCTTCCTGCTCAGGGCCATCCGCGAGGATATCGACCTGACGCGCCACATGGACGACGCGGTGAAGTCGCTTGCCGTGTGCCTGGCCGCCGACGAGAGCGTGCGTAGCGGCGCCCCAATCAAACTCTAGAACAAGGACGAAGCCGTGGGCTCGCTGAAGATCGAGAATGTGAAGAAGGCGTTTGGGCCGGTCGAGGTGCTGAAGGGCATCGATCTCGCGGTCAACAACGGCGAATTCGTCGTCTTTGTCGGCCCGTCCGGCTGCGGAAAGTCGACGCTGCTGCGCGTGATTGCCGGACTGGAGGATTCGACCTCAGGCCGCGTGCTGATCGACGGCGCCGACGTCTCGGTTACGCCGCCCGCAAAACGCGGCATCGCAATGGTGTTCCAGACCTATGCGCTCTACCCGCACCTGACGGTGAAGAACAATATGGGGCTCGGCTTGAAGCAGGCCGGCACGCCCGCGGCCGAGATCGAGCGGCGCATCAAGATCGCTTCGGCGATGCTGTCGCTCGAGCCCTATCTCGAACGCCGGCCGGCGGAACTATCCGGCGGCCAGCGCCAGCGCGTCGCCATCGGCCGCGCCGTGGTGCGCGAGCCGAAGCTTTTTCTGTTCGACGAGCCGCTGTCGAACCTCGACGCCGCGCTGCGCGTCAACACCCGCCTCGAGATCGCACAGCTGCACCGGCGGCTGAAGGCGACGATGATCTACGTCACCCACGACCAGGTCGAGGCGATGACGCTGGCCGACAAGATCGTCGTGCTCAACGCCGGCCGCATCGAGCAGATCGGCAGCCCGATGGAGCTCTACAATGCGCCGGCCAATGAATTCGTGGCCGGTTTCATCGGCTCGCCGAAGATGAATTTCATCGATGGCGCCAAGCTGGGCGAGACGGCCAAGACGATCGGCGTGCGTCCGGAACACCTCACCGTCGACACGAAATCCGGTGCCTGGAAAGGTACGGTGGTGCATGCCGAGCATCTCGGCGCCGACACCAACCTCTATCTCGACTGCGACAAGGCCGGGCTGGTCACCGTGCGCATCTTCGGCGTCTACAATGCCGAGCCGGGCGCGACGCTTTACGCGACACCGGATGCGGCAAAGACGTATCGGTTCGGGGCGGATGGAAGGGTTTTGAAGTAGCGCCTTTACCTTTTCCCCTTGTGGGAGAAGGTGGATCGGCGCGCGGCGCCGAGACGGATGAGGGGTGCTCCAGCGGAATGCCGCCTCAAGATTCAAGGACCCCGGGCGCTTAATCTTGCCGCGCCCGAGATCCTTCCAACACCCCTCATCCGGCCGCTTCGCGGCCACCTTCTCCCACAACAAGGGGAGAAGGCGAGGTCGGCGCTACTCGTCCGCCCTGAACGTCTGCTTCTGCTGGCCCATGCCTTCGATGCCGAGCTCCACCACGTCGCCGGCCTTCAGGAACACCGGCGGCTTCATGCCGAGGCCGACGCCGGGCGGCGTGCCGGTGGAGATGATGTCGCCGGCGTGCAGCGACATGAACTGGCTGAGATAGGAGACCAGGTATCTCACACCGTAGACCATGGTCTTGGTCGAGCCGTTCTGCATGGTCTTGCCGTTGACCGTCAGCCACATCTTGAGGTTCTGCGGGTCGGCGATCTCGTCCTTGGTCACCAGCCACGGGCCGATCGGGCCGAAGGTGTCGCAGGACTTGCCCTTGGTCCACTGGCCCTGGCGCTCGGCCTGGAAGGCGCGTTCGGACACGTCATGTGCGACGCAATAGCCGGCGACATAATCCAGCGCGTCGTCCTCTGAGACGTACTTCGCCGTCTTGCCGATGACGACGCCAAGCTCGACCTCCCAGTCGGTCTTGACCGAGCCGCGCGGGATCAGCACGTCGTCATCCGGCCCGACGATGGCCGAGCTTGCCTTCATGAAGATGATCGGCTCCGGCGGCACGGTGGCGCCGGTCTCGGCGGCGTGGTCGGAATAGTTGAGGCCGATGCAGATGAATTTCCCCGTGCCGGCGACGCAGGCGCCCGTGCGCGGCTTGCCGGCGACCGGCGGCAGCGACTTCGGATCGAGCTTCGACAGCATCTCCAGCGAGGCCGGATGAAGCGTTGTGCCGGCGATGTCGGCGACATAGGCCGAAAGGTCGCGGATCGTCCCGTCCTGATCGAGCAGGCCGGGCTTTTCGCTGCCAGCTTCGCCATAGCGCAACAACTTCATGTCAACTTCTCCACCTTGCGGCCAATGGCCGTTTGCAAATTCCCGTCAAAGCCAGCGGACCCTAGTCGTCGACCCCGTCCGCTGCAAGCAAGTCCCACCCTTATGGCCATCCGATCAGCGAGATTTTCAGACGCTTCGATCCGATCGCCGGCAGCTCTTGCCGGCCTGCCGTCAGATCGACCAGCCGCCGTCGATGTTATAGGCCTGCCCAGAGGTGTAGGTCGCACCCGCCAGGTAGACGGCGAGATCGGCGATCTCTTCCGGCGTGCCGAGCCGGCCCATCGGCTGGCGGGCGATGAAGGCCGCGCGCGCCGCCTCATAATCGCCCTGGGCATGCATGCGGTCCTGCAGCGACGGGCTCTCGACGGTGCCCGGGCAGATGGCATTGCAGCGAATGCCTTTGGCGACATAGTCGGCGGCGACCGCCTTGGTCAGGCCGACGACCGCCGCCTTGGTCAGCCCGTAGACGAAACGGCTCGGCACGCCTTTCTGCGAGCTCGCCAGCGAGGCCATGTTGATGATCGAACCGTCGCCGCGCTCCAGCATGCCGGGCAGCACGGCGCGGATGGTGCGGATCATCGAGCGGACATTGAGGTTGAGCGCGAAATCGAGCTCCTCGTCCTTCATTTCGAGGATCGAGCCGCCATGGACGAAGCCGGCGCAGTTGAAAAGGACATCGACCGGGCCGATCTCGGCAAAGGCCGAGGCGACGGCCGCGTCGTTCAGCACGTCGAGCCTGCGCGTCTTGATCCCCGGCGTCTTGCCGAGCTCGGCCAGGAGCGGCTCGTTGATGTCGGTGGCGTGAACGACGGCGCCCGCCTTGGCGAAGGCCAGCGAACTGGCCCGGCCGATGCCTTGTGCCGCGGCGGTGACCACAACGACTTTGCCTGCCAGATCCGCCATGCTTTTCTCCTCGCCTGCCTGGTCCGCCCGCCTTATCGATGGCCGGCTGCGGCGTCATGCGCCAGATGGCCAGCCTCGTGCGGTCTGCGCCGCCGCTTCACAGATAAAGATGTTTTTTCTCGTTAAAGAACACCGCGGCAAGCGTCAAGCCCGAACGGAACACCGTTGCGATACGGGCTCCGAGCGTCAGTCGCCGTACGGAACCCAGACATTCTTGACCTCGATGGCGCGGCGGAGGAAGGCCTCGCCGGCGGCTTCACTCGACGCCCAGTCGAGGCTGTGGCCATTGCCGGTCCACACGCGCTTCAAGTTGCCGACGGAGTCGGCTTCGGCCTTGGCGCAGGTGTCGGCATCGGCGAAGACCCAGAGCCCGTCGACGTCGTCATGTTTGGCCAGCACACCGGCAAGTTCCGCGGTGCGGCCGGTGACGATGTTTATGGCGCCGGCCGGAAGGTCCGAATATTCGATCACTTGATAGAGATCGGTGGCGAGCAGCGGGTGACGTTCCGACGGGACGGCGACCACGGTGTTGCCCATGGCGAGCGCCGGCACCGCCAGCGAGATGAAACCGAGCAGCGGCTGATTGTCGGGCGCGACGATGCCGACGACACCGACAGGCTCGTGCAGCGCCAGAGTGACGGCCCGAGCCGGCGGCTGGTGGACGCGGCCTTCGAACTTGTCAGCGAGGCCGGCATAGAGGAACAGCCGCTCGATGGAGAGTTCGACTTCCTCTCGTGCGGCTTTCGCGGTGACGCCGGTGAGCTGGACGAGGCGGTCGGCGAATTCGCCGGCCCGGCCGGACAGGTTTTCGGCCAGATAATAGAGCACCTGGCTGCGGTTGTAGGCCGTTGCGTCCGGCCAGGCTTTGCACGCACGAGCAGCGGCGACCGCATCACGGATGTCCTTGCGGTTGCCGAGCCCGACCTCACCGGCAAGCTTGCCCTTGGCCGTGGCAACAGCCAGCGAATAATTGCCGTCCGGCCGCACCTGCTTGCCGCCGATGAACAGCTTCGCGGTGCGGTCGATCGCCGTGCCGTCAGCCTGCTCGACCGGCTGGGCAGAACCGCCCGCGGCCGGCTTGATGACCGGGCCGACGGGCAGCTTGACCGCCAGATATTCAAACATGCCTTCGCGGCCGCCTTCGCGGCCGAAGCCGCTTTCGCGGTAGCCGCCGAAGCCGCAGGCGGCGTCGAACATGTTGGTGCCGTTGACCCAGACGACGCCGGCCTTCAATTGCGGCGCGACGTGCAGAGCAAGGTTGACGTTTTCGCTCCACACCGAAGCGGCGAGGCCGTAGCGCGTGTTGTTGGCCAGTTCGATCGCTTCCTCGGTGTTGCGGAAGCTCATCGTCGCCAGCACCGGACCGAAGACTTCTTCCTGCGCCAGAATGTTAGCCGGCGAAACACCTGTTGCGAGCGTCGGCAGATGATAGTAGCCGGTTGCCGGCAAGGGGGCGTCCGGCTGCCAGCAGACCGCGCCCTGTTTCGCGCCCTCCGCGATCAGGCCCTTGACGCGGTCGAGCTGGGTCAAGTCGACCAGCGGACCGATATCGGTGTTCTTGTCGAGCGGGCTGCCGACACGCAGCCGGCCCATCCTGACCTTGACCTTGGCGATGAAGGCTTCCGCTATGCCTTCCTGCACCAACAAGCGCGAGCCGGCGCAGCAGACCTGGCCCTGGTTGAACCAGATGCCGTCGACCAGCCCTTCGACGGCGCTGTCGAGATCGGCGTCCTCGAAGACGATGAAGGCCGATTTGCCGCCGAGCTCCAGCGACAGTTTCTTGCCCGAGCCGGCCGTCGCCTTGCGGATGATCTTGCCGACCTCGGAAGAGCCGGTGAAGGCGATCTTCTGGACACCGGGATGATTGACGATGGCCGCACCAGCCTCAGGACCGCCCTGGACGATGTTGACGACGCCTTTCGGCACGCCGGCTCGCTCGCAGATCTCGGCGAACAGGATGGCGGTGAGCGGCGTGAACTCGGCCGGCTTCAGCACCACCGTGCAGCCGGCAGCCAAGGCCGGCGCGATCTTCCAGGCCAGCATCAGCAGCGGGAAGTTCCACGGGATGACCTGGCCGACGACGCCGACCGGCTTGTGATCGGGAAAGTCCTTTTCCAACGTCTGCGCCCAGCCGGCATGGTGGATGAAATGGCGGATCGCCAGCGGCACGTCGATGTCGCGGCTCTCGCGGATCGGCTTGCCGTTGTCGATCGATTCCAGCACCGCGAACAGGCGCTGGTGGCGCTGCATGGCGCGGCCGATGGCGTAAAGCACTTTTGCTCTCGCGTACCCTGAGGACGCCGACCATTTCGGCAGCGCCTTGGCGGCGGCCGCGACCGCGGCATCGATGTCGGCGGCGCCGGCATCCGAGACCTTGGCGAGCAGCTTGCCGGAGGACGGCTCGCTGGTGTCAAAGGTCTTGCCGCTTGCCGCAGCCTTCCAGGCGCCATCGATGAACAGCGCTTTCGAAAAGTCGCGACCGGCAAGCCAGGCATCGGCCTCGTTGCGGGCTTCCGGCGCCGGACCGTATTCCATGGCGTGATAGCGTTCGAGGATGTTCATGGGCAGCTCCGCATAATTGTCCTGGGAGGCATTCCTTCGCGCCCCCCTCTGTCCTGCCGGACATCTCCCCCACAAGGGGGGAGATTAGCCTTCGCGCCCGCTGGCTGCAGTCCTGCAACGTCTGCGACTGGCGAAATCGTCGATGACAGCCAATCTCCCCACAAGTGGGGGAGATGTCCGGCAGGACAGAGGGGGGCGCGAAGGAACTCGGCGCTCAAGGCCTTCACTCGCCCTTCAAGCCATCGCGTGGCGGTGGTTGGCCGAGTAATGCCCGGTCAAATGATGCTCGAGCTGTCGCTCGATGTCGGTAAGCAGGCTCGACGCGCCGAAGCGGAACAGGTCCGGTTCGAGCCACGGCCGGCCGAGCTCTTCCTTCATCAGCACCAGCCAGTCGAGCGAGACCTTGGCGGTGGAGATGCCGCCGGCCGGCTTGAAGCCGATCAGGTAGCCGGTCTCCTCGAAATAGGCGCGGATGGCGCGCACCATGGCGAGGCCGACGGGAAGCGTGGCGTTGACGCTTTCTTTGCCGGTCGAGGTCTTGATGAAATCGGCGCCGGCCATCATCGCCACCATCGAGGCCAGCATGACATTGCGCAAAGTGGCGAGGTCGCCGGTGCCGAGGATGACTTTCAGATGCGCATCGCCGCAGGCGGCTCGCATAGCGACAATCTCGTTGAACAGCTCGCGCCATTTGGCGCCGTAAACCAGGCCGCGCGGAATGACGACGTCGATCTCGTCGGCGCCGTCCTTCACCGAGGCTTCGATCTCCTGCAGCCGGGTCGACAGCGGCGCAAGGCCATGCGGGAAGGCTGTCGAGACGGCGGCGACGTGGATGCCGGTGCCGCGCACGGCGTCGACCGCGGTGGCCACGAAGGGATGGTAGACGCAGACCGCCGCCGGGCGAATGGTTTCACCGGCTATGCCGAGACCCTCGACGATGTCGCGGCGCAACGGATTGATCGCCTTGGCGCAGAGCCGGCGCACGCGCTCGTCCGTGTCGTTGGAGTTCAGCGTGGTGAGGTCCATGCAGGCAATGGCGCGCAGCAGCCAGGCGGCCTGGTTGTCGGCCTTGATCGAGCGCCGCTTGGTGAGCGTCGCGACACGGCGCTCGAGCGCCGAACGGTTGACGCTGCGCACCGATTCCAGGAAGCCTAGATCAAGCTTCATGCCGGGGTTGCGGGCAATGCCATGCTCCAGCGGCATCGGCGTGTTGGCGGCGGCGCGCGCCGGCAGCGGCATAACCTTGGACGCGCCGGCGCCTGCGCCGGCCTCGCGGATCGTGCTCATCTCCTGCCCTTTCACTCTGCGACCTCAGCCGAAGATAACCCGCGAAGCGAGGCTTCACGAGTCTTTCAAAGGCTCATAGCCGAAAAAGGCCGTCGAGGCAGTAGATTTTTGACCGTATGGTCAAAACATAATGCTGAGTGGGCGCTCCCGGTGTTGGAGATTGGCCGAAACGCCCATCCCTTCGTCATACTCGGGCTTGACCCGAGTATCCATGCCGTGACCTCTGCCGCGGAGTGCAACGGTGCGGAATTCTGTAACCCCCGCAACGCCTTAGCGTAACGGCATGGATTCTAGGGTCTGCGCGCGTCGCTCCGCTCCTTGCTCCGCCCTAGAATGACGAAGCGCGAATGTCGTGGCTAATCTCAGACGCTTCAACAGAGCTGGCGGGCTGCGATGCGCCTCAGCCGACGAAGGCGCGCTCGACGACGAAGCTCGCCGGATGGCTGAGCGAGCCTTCCTGGAAGCCGAGGCTCTCGGCGAGCTCCTTGACGTCCTTCAGCATGTGCATCGAGCCGCAGATCATGATGCGGTCGGTCTCGGGGTTGAGCCTGTCGATGCCCAGGTCGGAATAGAACTTGCCCGAGCCGATCAGCGCGGTGATGCGGCCCATGCGCGCCGACTCCTCGCGGGTCGTCGAATTGTAGAGCGTGACGCGGCCGCCGGTCAGCTCGCCGATCAGCGGGTCGCTCTCGAGCGCCGCCACCAGTTCCTGGCCATAGGTGAGCTCGGCATTGTCGCGGCAGGTGTGGGTGAGGATGACCTCGTCGAACTTCTCGTAGGTGTCGGGGTCGCGCAGCAGGCTGGCGAAGGGCGCGATGCCGGTGCCGGTCGAGATCATGACCACGCGCTTGGCAGGCGTCAGCGCGTCGAGCACCAGGGTGCCGGTCGACTTCTGGCGCATGATGACGGTGTCGCCGACCTGGATCTTCTGCAGCTCGGAGGTCAGCGGGCCATCCGGCACCTTGATCGAGAAGAATTCGAGCTCGTCGTCCCAGGCGGGGCTGGCAACGGAATAGGCGCGGAAGATCGGCTTTTCGGCATTGGGCAGGCCGATCATGACGAATTCGCCGGAGCGAAAGCGCAGCGACTGCGGACGGGTGATGCGGAAGGAGAACAGCCGGTCGGTATAATGCTTCACCGACACCACGGTCTCGGCATAGACATTGGCCGGGATCGGGAACTGCAGCGGCCTTGCGCCGGCGACGTTCAACGCGGATGTCGTGTTCATCAAACCCAACTTTCCGGCGCGGACGCGAGACGCTGGCGCCAAACTTTGTCCTGCGCGCCCGAACGGTCAGGTTCCGGCGTGCTCCCTGCACACTGCCAAGCGGTAAGCTCTTGTGTCCCGAATTTATTAGTATACAAATGATATTTGCGTCAAGATGGCAGCGTAAAACGCCTTTCCAAACCGAGGCATATCCGTAGTCCTGGCATTTCGGGTTTCGGCAATGAATGAGAAATTTTCGGCGACGGCGGGAAGTGTCGTCGCCGGCATCGACGTCGGCGGCACCTTCACCGACCTGCTTCTGATCGACGGCAAGGACGGCGGCAAGGTCCATATCGCCAAGACGCCGACGACGGTGGAGAACCAGGCCTTCGGCGTGGTCGCCGCGCTCGGCGCGACCGGTTTTCCGATCGACGGCATCGACCTCATCGTGCACGGCACGACCACCACCACCAACGCCGTGCTGGAGCGACGCCTTGCCAGGACCGGCATGATCACCACGCGCGGCTTCCGCGACGTGATCGAGCTTGGCCGCCGCACGAGGCCGCAGGCCTATGGCATGACGGGCACCTTCGTGCCGGTCATTCCGCGCGATCTGCGGCTCGAGGTTTCGGAGCGCGTCGAGGCCTCTGGCGCCGTCCGCATCCCGCTCGACGAGGCCGAGATGCGCGATGCGGTGAAGCGGCTGCTCGCCGCCGGCTGCGAGTCGCTCGTCATCCATTTCCTGCATGCCTACGCCAACCCCTGGCATGAGCGGCGCGCCGCCGAGATCGCGGCGGAGCTTTGGCCGAACGGCCACATCACCACCGGCCACGCGCTGCTTTCGGAGGCGCGCGAGTTCGAGCGCGGGGTGACGGCGGCGGTCAACGCCTCGGTTCAGCCGATCCTGGAGCGCTATGTCGAGCGGCTGCGCAAGGAGCTCGGCGCAAAAGGTTACGCCCGCGACTTCCTGATCATGAACGGCAATGGCGGCATGATCTCGGCCCGCTTCGTGACGCGGGAATCGGCGAAGACGGTGATGTCCGGGCCGGCCTCGGGCGTGATCGCCGCCGCCTACACGGGAAAACGCGCCGGCTTCGGCAATCTCGTCACCTACGACATGGGCGGCACCTCGACCGACGTGGCGCTGATCCGCAACGCCGAGCCCGCCGTGTCGAACGAGATCGAGATCGAATATGCGATGCCGATCCACGTGCCGATGGTGGCGGTGCACACGGTCGGCGCCGGCGGCGGCTCGATCGCGCGCGTCGACGCTGCCGGGCTGATCCAGATCGGCCCGGAAAGCGCCGGCGCCAATCCCGGCCCGATCTGCTATGGGCGCGGCGGCAGCGAGCCGACCATCACCGATGCCAATCTGGTGCTGGGCCGACTGGCGCCGAAGAAGCTGCTGGCCGTGGACAACCCGGTGACGGTCGAGCACGTGACCTCGATCTTCGAGGACAAGATTGGCAAGCGCACCGGCCTCTCCGGCGTCGAGGCGGCCGGCGCAATCTTGAGACTCGGCAACATGAAGATGGCGGGCGCCATCCGCATGGTTTCGGTCTCGCGCGGCCACGACCCCCGCGATTTCGCGCTGTTCGCGTTCGGCGGTGCAGGCCCGTTGCATGCGACGGCGCTCGCCCGCGAGCTCGGCCTGCCCCGGGTACTGGTGCCGGCGCGGCCTGGCATCACCAATGCGCTCGGCTGCGTCGTCGCCGACCTCAGGCACGACTTCGTCAACACGATCAACCAACCGGTCGCAAATCTCGACGAAGCCAAGCTTCGCGAGGTGTTGGAACGGCACCGAAACGAAGGCGAGGCGCTGATTGCCAAGGAGGCGGTGAAACCGGATGCGATCCGCGTCACCCATTCGGCGGACATGCAGTTCGTCGGCCAGACGCATATCATCAACGTGCCGCTGCCCTCCTCATCGGTTTCACGAGAAACGCTGCAGCAGCTGTTCGAAAAAGCCTATTTCGCGCGCTTCAAGGTCGAGCTGCCCGAGATCCGCGCCAACCTCGTCAACCTCAACACGTCGGTCACCGGCGTGCGGCCGCAAATCGACCTGTCGAAGCTGATCGATCCGGCCGGGCGCGCGCCAACGCTCGATGAGGCGCGGCGCGAGATCCGGCCTGTCTGGTATCACGGCACCTGGCACGACACGCCGGTCTATGACCGCGAAAAGCTGCCGCTCGACGCCGCCATCGAGGGGCCAGCGATCCTGGAGCAGATGGACGCCACGACGGTGCTCGAACCCGGCGACCACGCGCGCTCGGACACCGACGGCAACATCATCATCGACATCGGCGAGGCTTGACAATGCCAGCGTTAAAAGGGGCAAAACTCGACACGATCACGCTTTCTGTGCTGCAGGCTGCCTTGCAGCAGGTCTGCGACGAGATGGATTTGACGTTTTCCCGCGCGGCCTTCTCGCCCGTCATCGCCGAGGCCAATGACCGCTCGGACGGCATCTATTCGGCGGTCGACGGCTCGCTGATCGCGCAAGGCAGCCAGGGCCTGCCGGTATTCGTCGGCGTCATGCAATATTCGACCAGGACGGTGATCGAGATGATCGCCGATGGTCGCTGCCTGGCCCCGGAACCCGGCGACATCTACATCGTCAACGATCCCTATCTCGGTGGCACGCATCTGATGGATGTGCGCTTCGTCATGCCGGTCTATCGGGGCGGCAAGATCTTCTGCTGGCTTTCCAACACCGGCCACTGGCCCGACATAGGCGGCTCGGTGCCGGGCGGGTTCTCCGCTTCCGCCACCGCCGTCGAACAGGAAGGCTTGCGGCTGCCGCCGGTGAAGCTGTTCAAGAGGGGCGTGCTCGATCCCGAAATCTACGCCATCATCTGCTCGAACATCCGCGTTGCCGACCAGCGCATCGGCGATATCCGCGCGCAGGCCGCGGCGCTCTTGATCGGTCAGGACAGGCTCAATGAAATCCTCGATCGTTACGGGGACGAAACCGTCGTCGAGGCGATCGCAGAGCTGCGCCGCCGCGCCGCCGAGCAGATGCGCGCCTCGATCGCCGTGATCCCGGACGGGGTCTATCGTTCGCAGGCTTTCGTCGATTCCGACGGGGTGGTGAACGAACCGCTGACCATCAATCTCGCCGTCGAGAAGCAGGGCGACGCGCTAACCTTCGATTTTGCAGGCTCGTCAAAACCCTGCGCCGGGCCGATGAACAGCGTGCTGGCAACGACATTGTCGTCGGTGTATCTGGCCATGCGCCATATTTTTCCGGAGGTGCCGATCAGCGCCGGTGCCTTCGAGCCGCTGAACGTCAAGCGGCCGGAAGGCACCTTCCTCGACGCGAAATATCCGCGCCCGGTGTCGGGCTGCGCGGCGGAGGTTTCGCAGCGCATCGCCGAAGCCGTCTTTGCCGCGATGGTGCAGGCTTTGCCGGAAAAGGTCACCGCGGCGCCCGCCGGCTCCAGCGGCAATTTCGCGCTCGGCGGTAACGATCCGGCGCGCGGTCGCGACTATGTCATGTACCAGATTTCCGGCGGCGGCTACGGTGGCAATGCCGGCCATGACGGCCTGAGCAACGGCTGCTCGACCATCGGCATTTCGAAGTCGCCGCCGGTCGAGATCATGGAGCAGGCATTTCCGGTCCTCTACCGGCATTATGCGCTGCGCGAAGGCTCCGGCGGCGCCGGCAGGCATCGCGGCGGTTTCGGGCTCGCCTATGAGGTGGAGATCTTGCGCGGTGAAGCCCGCGCGTCCTTCGTCATGGATCACGGCCGCTTCGGTCCGCAGGGCGCGCTTGGCGGCAAGGACGGCGCGCCGAACAGCGTGACCGTGTTCCGGGGCGGCGAAGCGCACGTACCGCCGCATCTTTCGAAAGAGCAGGACATCGCGCTCAAGGCCGGCGACCGCGTGCGCGTCGGCACGCCCGGCGGCGGTGGCTACGGCGACCCGCGCGAGCGCGATCCGAGGCAGGTCGCCGAGGATGTCAGGCTCGGCTACTACACTGTCGAGCAGGCGAGGGAGATGTTCGGGGTGGAATTGTAGGCGACGCGCTGGCGATCATGCTTGCGCCGCCGGATCCGGCGGTTTGGAGATTGGCCGCAACGCGCATCGCGTCGTCATTCTATGGCGTAGCAAGGAGCCAAGCGACGCGCGCAGACCATAGAATCCATGCCGTTACGCAGGAGCGCCGCTCACGGTGCAGAATTCTGCTCCGCTGCTTTCTTCGGCTGAGGTAACGGAATGGATTCCAGGTCTTCGCGACGGAGCTCCGCTCCTGCTCCGCCCTGGAATGACGAAGTTGAAGGGCTCGGCCAATCGGGCCACCTGGAACTAAGCCAGCTTCGCCAGCAGCCGCAGGAAGGTCGCGGCTTCCTTGGCCGTCAGCGGCGCCAGCGTTTCCTCGGTGATGGTGCGGGCGAGCGGGATCAGCCGTTCGATCGCCTCGCGGCCCTCGGGCGTCAGGTTGACCAGCAATCGCCTTTTGTCGATCTCGTGCTTGGAGAGCTCGACCAGCCCGCGCGCCTTCAAGCGATCGATGACGCCCTTCACTGTGGCTGCATCCATGGCGATCAGCGTGCCGAGCTGGTTCTGCGAGGTCTCGCCGATGTCGTAGAGCTTGGCCAGGGCGGCGAATTGCGGCGGCGTCAGGTCGGCAATGTGGGCAGCGAAGATCGCGACGTGGCGCTGATGGGCCTTGCGCAGGATGAAGCCGACCTGGTCTTGCAGATGATAGTCGTTCTCCTCACCCTCTTCGGCCTCGACCAGCCGCAGCAGATTGTCCTCGCCGCTCATCGCAACCCATCCCATGCCCTGATGTCTTCGGCCGCGAGGCCGCCCATGCGGTTGTGGACGCGTGGACCGCAGGTCATGGCGAGGCAGAACAGGATCTCGTCGGGACGCGGGCCGTCGCTGATGCCGATTTCCATGGCGTCGAAATGGCTGCGCACATAGGCGGCGTTGATGTGGCCCAGCGGCACGTCGAGCCGCGCGCCGAAGGCGCCGACCTTTTTTGCCGACGGCACGATCGCCTTGGCGTCGCCCAGCCGCTCGCGCATGGCGTAGCCGCCGGGAACGTGCCACAGCGCGCCATGCTCCAGCTCGCCGGCGGAACCGACGATGGCACCCTTGCCGTAGCCATCGATTTTCTTCACGTCACCGCCGAGCGCTGCAATCAGCCTGTCGGACAGCAACAGGCCAAGGGGCTTCAGATCCTCCATGGCGCCCTGCAGGTCCTCGACATAGCGGCCGGCGAACGGGTTCCCGACCAGGGCCATGGCGGCGGCGCGCAGGCGCGGCTCTTTGGCCACCGGCCCGCCCTCGTGGAAAATTTCCTCGGTCAGGACCGCGACCTTGCGAATCGGAAAGTCAGGCATGGGCAAATTCCTCCTGTGCATGCTTGTTGGGCGCGGCCAGCGCCACGGAACCACTGATGCGGGACTGACCCGCAAGGAACAGCGCCGATGCGGCAATCAGGCCGCGCCGGCGAAAATCTTCGGCGACCGCAAGACCGTTGTCCAACGCCCGCGCCACTTCGCCGGGCGCGAGCGCGCCGACGCTCTGCGTCACCAGCATCTGGCCGAGATCGCTGTCGGGCGCCAGATCGCGCGCGGGGACGCGCCCGATGGCGGGGTTACCGGGCAGATCGACCGCGTTGGCGATAAGCGTCGCCGCCGCATCAGCTTCGGCACCATTGCGCGCGAGAACGGTAACGGCGTCGGCGACCCCCAGGGAAAACGACCGGCCGCGCCAGCCGCTGGTGGCAATACCGCGCACGCCGTCCCCGGCGCGTATGGTGATGCGGTCGGCCATGCCATGCCCGGTGCCGGCAATCGCCAATGTCATCGACTCGCCGTTGCAAAGATGGATGGCGCTGTCGCCGCCATTGTTGACATAGGCGCGGTCGAGCCGGCGGCCGGCGAGCGTTGCCGCCAAAACTTCATCGGCTACGGAACCGGCAACGGCGGCCATCGGGGTGATAAATCTTTCCGCCAGCGGCGCAACCGCTGCCTCCATGCGCCGCGCCGTCGGCCCGGCGAAAGCGCGTGGCTCCAAGGACGCCGGACGGCGCAACTCAGGGAGTTCCTCGACCAGCTCGGTCAGGATCGTCTGGAAGCGCGCCACGGCCTGCGCGTAGGCGGCGCGGCGTTCATCCGCGGCACCAAAGGTCTCGACGATCAAGTCGATCGGCCCGTGGTTGAGATGAAGCCGCCTGCCGTCGGCAAGCCAGTGCGCCTGCGGGCCCTGCATCAACCGGCTCCGTTGGCACGGTCGCGGCGCAGTTGCGCCAAGGGCGGCCAGGGATTGCCGGCAGGTGCGCCGGCGCCGCGGCGCGGATTGAGATATTCTCCGCCCTTGGCAAGGATATTCTCGACGCTGCGGATCTCGTTCTCGTAGCCGCCGAGCCTCACATAATCGTCGCGCCGCATGGTGAATTCGATCGGCGCCACCAAGGCCGGCGTCGGCACATAGCCGAAGGCGCCTTCCGGCACGCGGGTGACGTCGACCATCAGCGTGATGCCGCCGCCCGGCCAGACATAGACCGGCGCGCCGCCGACCGTCACATAGGTCTTCAGGCCTTGCACCGAGCGGGTCAGGTTGACCGGGTTTTCGGTGACGCCGGCGCGCAGCGAGCCGCCGGCCCCGCCGATGAAGAGAACGGTGCACAGCGCCGGCTCGCAATTGTCCTCGATCAGGCCGACTGATTTCTGCAGCCGCTCGGGGAACGGCTTTTCGACCGGCCTCAGCTGCTCGTCGAGCTCGTAATAGGCGAACTGCTCGCCGGTGGTCGACACCATCATGAGCGACAGGCCGGGGCGCGCGCCCTTCTTGGCATTCCAGTCGCCCAGGATCGACAGCGGATCGGAGATCGTGGTGCCGCCCCAGCCCAGGCCTGGCTCCGACACCTTGAAATAACGGCCGGGCGTCGAGCGGCGGCCGATGATCTTGATGCCGGTGTCTTCCCAGCCCAGCACCTTGCCGGCCTGGTGCTCGGAGACGACGCCGGTGATGTGGTCGTCGACCACCACCACCTCGTCGACCAGCCCGCGCCATTGCGTGGCGAACATGCCGATGGTGGCCGAACCGCAGCCGACGCGCATGCGGTGCTCGACCTTGCCGTCGATGACCGGCGCCTTGCCGGCCTCGACGATGACCGTCGCGCCGCCGTCGATGGTCAACTCGACGGGCTTCCTGTTGCAGAGATTGAGCAGCGCATCGCAGGTGGCGCGTCCCTCGGCCTTCGAGCCGCCGGTCAGGTGATGGACGCCGCCGAGCGACAGCATCTGCGAGCCGTACTCACCCGTGGTGACGTGGCCGATCGCCTCGCCTTGCGAGCGCACGGTCGAGGTCTCGTCGCCGATATGGCGGTCGGTGTCGATCTTCACCTTGACGCCGCAATAGGAGAAGATGCCCTCAGTCACCACAGTGACGAGATCGACGCCTTCGACCTCCTGGCTGACGATGAAGGGCGCCGGCTTATAGTCGGGATAGGTGGTGCCGGCGCCTATTGCCGTGACGAAGCGATGGCCGGTGTTGACCAGTTCGCCATTCCAGGCTTCCCCCTCGGCGACGAAAGGCACGACCGCGCCGCCGGTCTCGGCCGCGTGGTCGAGGATAGTCAGCGGATCCATGCGCACGATGCGGCCGCCGACATTGCCGTAGCGATCGCAGGCGCCGGTGCGGCCGTCGGCGATGTAGCACATCACCGGGCAGGCATCGCAGCGGATCTTCTCGGCCACCTGCTTCTCGCCGGGATCGTGGGTTTCGAAACGTTCGGCAAGCTCGCTCATGGGCGCGCCTCCTTCTCGCGGATTGCCGCCAGGATGCGGCTTGGCGTCGCCGGCACCTTGGTGACCAGCACGCCGGTGGCATGACGGATGGCGTTGAGGATCGCCGGCGCGGTCGGGATCAGCACATGCTCGCCGAGGCCCTTGGCGCCGAAGGGTCCTTCCGGATCCGGAACTTCGACCAGGATGGTCTCGATCGGCGGCACGTCGCCGATGGTCGGGATGAGATAGTCGTGCAGGTTCTCGGTGCGGCCAGGGATATACTCTTCCATCAGCGCCATGCCGATGCCTTGCGCGATGCCGCCCTCGATCTGACCTTCGACCAGCACCGGGTTGATCGCCTTGCCGACGTCGTGTGCCGCGGTGATCTTGATCAGCCTCACGGTGCCGAGTTTCAGGTCGACCTCGAGCTCGGCGATCTGCGCGCCGTAACCATAGATAGCATAGGGCTTGCCCTGGCCCTTGGCGTCGAGCGGCAGCGTCGGCGGGTCGTAGGTTTCCTCGGCGACGAAGACCAGGCCGTCGGCGTCGGCCTTCAGCGCCGCGAGATCGATGCGGCGCGCCGCGTCGCCTTCCTGGATAAAGATGCTGGCGCCGTCGAGCGCGATCGTCGCCTGAGCGGAGACATTGGCGAAGCGCAGGATTTCTTCGCGCAAGGCGCGGCCGGCCTTCTCCGCCGCCTTGCCGGTGACAAAGGTCTGGCGCGAGGCGGATGTTTTACCGGCATCGGGCGTGATGGCGGTGTCGGCGCTCTTCAGCTTGAACTTGTCCAGCGGCAGGCCGAGCGCGTCGGCGCAGATCTGCGCGATGACGGTGTTGGAGCCCTGGCCGATATCGACTGCGCCCTGGTGCAGGACAGCGTCACCGGAGGCCGAGATGCCAACCTTGATGGTGGAGGGATTGGGCAGCGAGGTATTGCCGCAGCCATACCAGCAGGAGGCGACGCCGACGCCGCGTTTGCTCGCCGTGTTTGCGGCATTGAAGGCCTGGGCGTCTGCCAGCGCACGCGCCCAATGCGGGCGAAGCCGCTCCAGGCATTCGCCGATGCCGACGCCCGATTCCAGACGCTGTCCGGTGACCGTTTCGGAGCCGTTTCGAAGACAATTGTTCAGCCGAAAATCGAGCCGGTCCATGCCGAGCTTGCCGGCGAGCTCGTCATAAAGCGTTTCCTGCATGATGGTCGCCTGCGGCACGCCGAAGCCGCGGAAGGCGCCGGCGATCGGCCCGTTGGTGTGGATCGCATAGCCGGCTGCCCGATAGTTTGGCGTGACGTAAGGGCCGGAGGCATGCACGGGCACGCGGTTGGCGACCGTCGGCCCCCAGCTCGCATAGGCGCCGGTGTTGAAATCGCCGGCAAAAACCATGCCGGTGATGCGACCTTCAGAATCCGCGCCAATGGACGCTTTCATCTCGGCGGGATGGCGCTTGGTGGTCGACATCATCGATTCATTGCGCGTGTAGGCAAGCGCCACCGGCCGCCCGGTCTTCATCGCCACGAGGCCGACGAGAGGCTGCAGCGAGACATCGAGCTTGGAGCCGAAGCCGCCGCCGGTGGCGGTCGGCACGATGCGCACCTTGTCGACGGGCAGGCCGAGCACCTTGGCCGTGTCGTCGCGATCCATATAGGGCGCCTGGGTGCAGGCGACGACGACCAGCGTATCGCCGTCCAAATAGGCATAGCCGGCTTCCGGCTCGATATAGGCGTGTTCGACAAAAGAGGTTTCGATGGCGCCGGACACGGTGACGGCCGCGCCGGCAAGCGCGCCATCGGGATCGCCCCGTTCGACATAGCCGGAGGTGAGCAGGTTCGCCGGTCGGTGCTGGTGGAGCAGCGCGGCGCCGTCGGCCTTCGCCTCATGCGGCTGCAGCACATGCGGCAGCTCGGTCCATGTGATCGGGAAATCCGCCAGGTCGAGATCGAGGATCGCCTCGCGCTCGCCTGCCACAAGCGCTACAGCTTCGCCGCGCAGGCGGGCGAAATTCTCAGCCAGCGCCGGCTGGTCGGCAAAGGGACCGATGACGCCGAAGCAGTTCTTGCCGGGAATATCGGAAGCGGTGAAGACACCGGCGATGCCGGGATGCGCGTCCGCCCATGCCTGCAGGTCACCGAAGCTGAAGCGGGCATGATAGTGCGGCGAGCGGACCACGAGCACGGAAAGCGCATCGGCCGGGAAGGAATCGCCGCCGAATTTCTCATCGCCCGTGACTTTCGGCACGCCATCGAGGCGAACCGGTGAGGCCCCGACGGCGCGGCCGTTCTCCGGCAGGCGAAGATCGACGCCAGTCAAGTGGTGCGAGGCATCCATCACCGCTGCGACGATCTTGCGGTAGCCGGTGCAGCGGCAGAGCACGCCGCCCAGCGCATCCTGCGTCTCGGCCTCGCTTGGCGTCGGATTGCGCGCCAGGAGAGCGGTTGCCGCGACCAGCAAGCCGGGCGTGCAGATGCCGCATTGCGCGGCGCCATGTTCGAGGAACGAGGCCTGCAGGGCGGAGAGCCTGCCATTGCCCAGGCCTTCGACTGTCGTGACGGAAGCGCCCGCTGCCGAGGCCGCCGGCACCAGGCAGGCGCAAACCGGGTTGCCGTCGACCAGCACGGTGCAGGCGCCGCAGTCACCGGCATCGCAGCCAACCTTGGTGCCGGTCAGCCGCAACTCGTCGCGCAAGACCTGCGACAGCCGCCGCACCGGCGGTACCGAGACACTGACGCTTACGCCGTTGACCTCGAAGGTGATGCCGGCTGGCGCCATGCCCGTGGATGGCCGGGCCGTGCCGATGTGGGGCCGCGCTTCGTTCATGCCGCCACCTTGTCGTCATGCTGGCCGAGGGCGGCGCGCACCGCGCGGACGACGATCTCGCGGGCCGCATCCTGCCGGTATTCGGCGCTGCCGCGCACATCGGCGATCGGCGACAGTTCGTCGATCGGCGCGGACAGCACTGCATCGACAAGCGCAGCCTTAGTGGGTTGGCCGCGCAAGGCCGCCTCGACACCGGCAAGGCGACGGGCGACCGCCGAGCAGGAGCCGACGGCGATCGCCGCATCGGCGATCACGCCGTTCTCGACCACGAGCCGCGCCGCCGCCATGGCGATCGAAATGACGAGATAGCGCCGCGCGCCGAGCTTGACGAAGGCCGACGTGCCGACAGCGCATCGCTTCGGAACACGAATAGCGGTGACCATCTCAGCTGGCTGCAACGCCGTGCGGCGGTTTCCCAGGATGAATTCACCGAGCGGCATATGGCGGCTGGCCCTGGCCGAGCGCAATTCGACATCGGCGTCGAGCACAATAAGCGCCGGCACGCCGTCGGCGGCGGGCGATGCGTTGCAGAGATTACCGGCCACCGAGGCCACGTTCTGGATCTGGACCGAACCAACCTCGCGCGCGGCCGCTTTCAGCGCGTCGAAGGCCGCAGGGAGCGGATGGCGGACAATGTCGGTCCAGGTGGTGCGGGCGCCGATCCGCCAATGCTCACTCGTCTCTTCGATGCCGCGCAGCTCGGCCAGGCCGTTGATGTCGAGGATGTTGTCGCGGAAAGGTTTCGCGCCCTGTGCCGGATAAAAATCCGTACCGCCGGCGAGAATGCGCCAGCGATCCTCGCCAAGCAGCGCGAGCGCCTCGTCGATCGTGGTGGGTTTCGCGTAACGCGTCACGCTTTGCCTTCCCGAAAAGGGGCCTTTCCGAGGGAATCTGCCGGCTTCCGAACTCAAGCAAATTCATTCGTATGCAAATGATATCAAGTTCACGGCAATTGTCAAAGCGGAGGTTCGCGAAGGGACGCCGCAAGCGCCGCCACAGCTTTGTTACGCCGGCAGAGGTTGACGCCACCGGCCATCTGGTCAAGGTTCTGCCTCCGGTCGCGTCAGCGGCATGATTGGAGCCGCAACGAAAGGGAGCCATATGGCCGAGGAAGCGCTCATCGTCATCGACCTGCAGAACGATTTTTGCCCCGGCGGCGCGCTTGCGGTGACTGGTGGCGACGAGATCGTGCCTTTGGTCAACGACCTGATCCGCCGCAGCGAGCATGTGATCCTGACGCAGGACTGGCACCCTGCCGGCCATTCGAGCTTCGCCTCCAGCCATCCCGGCAAGCAGCCCTTCGAGACGATCGAGATGCCTTACGGGCCGCAGACGCTGTGGCCGGACCACTGCATCCAGGGCAGCCTGGGCTCGGACTTCCATTCGGGGCTTGCGTGGACCAAGGCGGAGCTGGTGATCCGCAAAGGGTTTCGGACCGCGATCGATAGCTATTCCGCCTTCTTCGAGAACGACCATACGACACAGACGGGCCTTGCCGGCTATCTGCGCGAGCGAGGCATCGACAGCTTGACCCTGGTCGGGCTGGCCACCGATTTCTGCGTCGCCTTCTCCGCGCTCGACGCGGTCAAGCTGGGCTTCAGGACAACGGTGCGGCTCGATGCCTGCCGCGGCATCGACCTCAACGGCTCGCTCGAAACGATGATCGCGCGTATGCGCGAAGCCGGCGTGACGCTCGAAGACCATTTGTCGGACTGACCGGACTGTGAGGCATCGAGGGGGCTTCCCGGCATCGCTGAGCAGGTTGGCTGCGGGCCTGATTGCCGCAGCGCTGATCACGCTTGCGCAACCGGCCTTCGCCGCCGAAACTCCCGAACTGCCCGGCGCCGCGATGTCGCTGTGGTGGGGACTGCCCTTTGCCGGCCTGCTGCTGTCCATCGCGACAGGTCCATTGCTTTTTCCGCACGTATGGGAACATCACTACGGCAAGATTGCTGCTGCCTGGGCAGCGCTGGTTGTGGTGCCGCTGGCAATTGCCTTCGGCATTCCGGTGGCGGGCGAGGCGGTGCTGCACACGCTGCTCACCGAATACATGTCCTTCATCATCCTCTTGTTCGCGCTGTACACGATCTCGGGCGGCATCCTGCTAGCCGGCAACATCCATGGCACGCCGCTGGTCAATGCCGGGATGCTGCTTGTCGGCGCGTTGCTTGCCTCGGTCATCGGCACGACCGGGGCCTCGATGATCCTGATCCGGCCGATGCTGCGCGCCAACGACAACCGGCCGTTCAACGCCCATGTGGTGATCTTCTTCATCTTCCTGGTGTCCAACATCGGCGGCTCGCTGACGCCGCTCGGCGACCCGCCGCTGTTCGTCGGCTTCCTGCGCGGCGTCGATTTCTTCTGGACCACGGTGCACATTCTGCCCGACACGCTCTTCGTCGGCGGCTTGGTGCTGCTCGTCTTCCTGGCGCTCGACATCGTCCTGCATCGCCGCGAAGGCGGCATGCCGAAGATCAAGGATCCAACGCCGGATACGAAGGTGCGTCTGCGCGGGCTGGCCAACCTGCCGCTGCTTGCCGGCGTGATCGGCGCGATCCTGCTTTCGGCGAGCTGGAAGCCTGGCGTGAGCTTCTCCGTGCTGGGTGTCGGCCTCGAGCTGCAGAACCTCGTGCGCGACGCTATCATCCTGGTGCTTGCCTTTGTGTCGCTTCGCGTTTCCTGCAAAAGCCACCGCGAGGCGAACGGCTTCAGCTGGGGGCCGATCGCCGAGGTGGCGAAATTGTTTGCTGGCATCTTTGTCTGCATCGTGCCGGTCATCGCCATTTTGAGGGCAGGCCATGACGGCGCGCTGGCGCCGCTGGTTGCGCTGGTCACGTCCACCGACGGCAAACCGAACGACCTCGCTTATTTCTGGCTGACCGGCGCGCTGTCGTCCTTCCTCGACAACGCCCCGACCTATCTGGTGTTCTTCGAGCTTGCCGGCGGCGACGCGACACACCTGATGACCGAGGCCGCCTCGACGCTTGCGGCGATCTCGGCCGGCGCAGTGTTCATGGGCGCCAACACCTATATCGGTAACGCGCCCAACTTCATGGTTTTTGCCATCGCCCGACATCGCGGCTTCAGGATGCCAGGCTTCTTCGGCTATATGATGTGGTCGGGCCTGGTGCTGATCCCGACTTTCCTGATCGCGGGGTTTTTGTTCTTCAGTTGAGGCGGCGAGGCGCCTTACCTCCCCCTTGTGGGGAGGTCGGACCGAAGGTCCGGGTGGGGGTCGGCGCCGCCCCCACCCCGCTGCTTCGCAGCGACTTGCCGGGGCGAGCCACGGGTCTCGCCCGTCCTTCGGACCCCCACAAGGGGGAGGGTAATCCTTAGCCTACACCGACATACCGCCTGACCGCCGACGGGTCCGCGCGCAGTTGCTCGACATCGACCGTCTCGCGGTTGCGGCCGTTCTCGATGAATGAGACGCGGTCCGCCACCGACAGCACGGCGTCGACGCGCTGCTCCACCAGAATCGTCGAGACGCCGAGATCGCGCAGCTTCGCCACCGTCTCGCGGATCTTGGCGATCATCGACGGCATCAGCCCTTCGGTCGGCTCGTCGAGCAACAGCACCTGCGGTTCGAGGCAGAGCGCACGTGCCATGGCCAGCATCTGCTGCTCGCCGCCGGACAGCGTGCCCGAGCGCTGCTTCAGCCGCTCGCGCAGCAGCGGGAAGAGATCGAGCACTTTTTCGCGCGTGGCCTTGCCCTTGCCGCGCGCCATCAGGCCGATCTCGATGTTTTCGGCAACCGTCATGTCGGCGAACAGCCGCCTGCCCTGCGGCACATAGGCGACGCCGGCCTTCGGCACGTCATGCGCGGCAAGCGCGGTCAGTTCGCTGCCGTCCAGCCTGATCGAGCCGGCCGCCGCGGGCACCAGGCCCATGATCGCCTTCAGCGTCGTCGTCTTGCCGGCGCCGTTGCGGCCGAACAGGCAAAGCACCTCGCCCTTGTTGAGGACGAGGTCGAGGCCGTAGAGCACCTGGACCTCGCCGTAGAAGCAATCCAGACCTGCAATCGCAAGCAGCCCCGCGTCAGCCATGGGTCGCTCCGAGATAAGCGTCCTGCACGTCCGTGTTGGCGCGGATCTGCTCCGGCGTGCCTTCGGCAAGGATCCTTCCCGAATTGAAGACGGTGATGCGATCGGCAAGCTGCATGACGACCGGCATGTTGTGCTCGATGAGAAGCACAGTTGCGCGTTTGGCGATCTCGTGCACAAGCTCGATGAAATTGTCGATCTCGCTGTCGGCCAGGCCTTGGGTCGGCTCGTCGAGGATGAGCAGACGCGGCTTGAGCGCCAGGCCCATGGCCACTTCCAGCAGGCGCTGGTGGCCATAGGACAATTGCCCGGCCGGCGTGCCGGCGCGGTCGGCTAGGCCGGTGCGCGCCAACGCTTCCATGACGCCAGTTCTGACCGCGCCCTTGGAGCGGCCGTCGGTCAGCGTGCGCTGCACCGGCAGCGCGACATTGTCGAAAGCGGTGAGGTTGGCGAAGACGCTGGTGATCTGGAAGGTATAGGCGACGCCGAGGCGAACCCTTTGGTAAGCCGGCATGCCGGTGATGTCGGCGCCGTCGAACACGATCATGCCGGAGGACGGCCGGATGCGGCCTGAGAGCAGGCTGACGAAGGTGGTCTTGCCGGCGCCGTTCGGGCCGATGATGGCGCGGATCTCGCCCGGCATCAGCGCGAAGTCGACGCCATCGACGGCACGAAGACCGCCGAAATGACGGGACAGGCCTTTGGTGGTGAGCAACGGCATCATGGCAGCCATCCCAGCCAGCGCTCACGGATGGTGCCCAGGATCCCCTTCGGGAAGAACAGCACCAGCAGGATGAGCGCGACGCCGACGATCAACAGATAGGCGGAGGTGAAGCCGCTGGCGATGTCGGTGACGTAGTACATGAACAGCGTGCCGACCAGCGGCCCGAGCGTCGTCGCTGCGCCACCGAGCAGCACCCAGAGGAGCGGCAGGATCGAATACTGCACCGAGGCGAAGCTCGAGCCGACATAGCCGAACAGCAAAGCATAAGCCGCGCCCGATGCCGCGCAGATAGCGCCGGAGGCAACGACGGCGGCGAGCTTGTTGGCAACCGTGTCGTAGCCCAGCATCTTGGTCCGTTCCTCATTCTCGCGGATCGCGACCAGCACGCGACCGAAGCGGGAGCGGACGATGGCAAGCGTGATCAGCAGCACGACGGAGAACAGCGCCAGCGCGTTCATGTAGCGCACGGTCGAATTGGTCAGGTCGAGCGAGGCGCCGCCGATCGAGATCACCCGCGATGCCTGCTGGATGACCAGGCCCTGATCGCCGCCGGTCCAGGCCGCGAAATAGAGAATGAGCAGGTAGAACACCTGCGCGAACATCATGGTGACAATCATGAACGCCACACCCGAGGTACGCAGCGCCAGCAGGCCGATGGCCAAAGCGAGCAGCGCGCCACAGGCAACCCCGGCAACGAAGGCTTCGGGCACGCCCCAACCGAGATGATAGACGGTGAGCCCGGCGCCATAGAGCCCGGCGGAGAAGAACATGGCGTGGCCGAGGCTGAGCAGGCCGACATAGCCGAAGAGCAGATTGTAGCCCATGGCGAAGACGGCCAGCGCCATGATGCGGGCGAACAAACCCTGGTGATAGTCCGGCAGGACGAAGTTCAGCACGAACAGAAGCGCGATGACGCCGACATGCAAGGCGTAGGTCTTTGCCGGCGAAGCATCCCTCATCGCGGCGTGGTCCCGAACAGGCCCTGCGGCCGAAACACCAGCACCATGGCGACGACCAGCGTGGCGACGATCTTGGCCAAAGTCGGTGAGAAGAACATCGAGATGATGCCGTCGGAGAGGCCGATCAGGATGGCCGCGACCACGGTACCACGCAGCGAGCCGAGGCCGCCGATGATGACGACGATGAAGGACAGGAGCAGCGGGTCCTGCCCCATCAGGTAATGCGCCTGGCTGATCGGCACGATCAGCACCGCGGCGATCGCCGCCAGCATGGTGCCGACGGCGAAGACGCCTGCGTAGACACGGTCGACCGGGATGCCGAAGGCCTGTGCCGTCTCGCGGTCATATTGCGTGGCGCGCATGATCAGGCCGATCTTGGTCCGGGTCAGGACCAGCCAGGTGATCACGAGCAGAATAGCGGAGGCGGCAACCACCGACAGCTTGTAGCCGGAATAGCCGAACCACGGCAAAAGGATGCGGTAGCTGAAGGGCGGCTCGACCGGCCGGGCCTCTGGACCGTAGAAGGTCAGCGCCAGCTGCTGGATGATGTAGAGCATGCCGATGGTGGCGACGATGGTGCCTTCCGGATTGTAGTTCAGCCGGCGCAGCACCAGGCGCTCGGCGACGAGCGCAACCAGCCCGACCAGCAACGGCGCGATCACGAGGGCCGCCGCGAAGCCGATCGCCGGATGACCCGCGATCGCCGTCGAGATCGCCCAGGCAAGCACCGCGCCGAGCATGAAGAACTCGCCATGGGCGACGTTGACGACGCGCATGACGCCGAAGACCAGCGACAGGCCAAGTGCCGTCAGCGCCAGCACTGCCGAGGTGACGAGGCCTTCGAGGGCGGCAAGGAGCAGGTGGGGTCCGAAATGCATTCAGTGCGCCCTTACGCTCCCCCTCGTGGGGACGGTGACCGCGCAGCGGTCGGGTGGGGGGTGGGGCATGGGCCGTCGCAGCCCCCACCCCGTCTCATTGGCTTCGCAATATAGCGAAGCCAATTCGCCGACCCTCCCCACAAGGGGGAGGGTAAGGCACTCACAGCGCCTGCGTCGTGTAATCCCCTTCCGGCTCGTAGAGGCCGTCCTCGATCTTGGTCTTGTGCACGACCTTGAGCTTGCCGCCTTCGACCTTGGAGATGTTCTGGATGCCAAAGCACTGGTGGATCTTGCCGTTGAAGCTCTTCGGCCCCTGCGGATGCTCCGGCCCCTCGGCGAATTCCTTCAGCGCCTCGGTGGCCTCGACCAGCTTGGCGCGGTCTTCGGGTCCCTTGTAGCCGGCATCCTCCATCGCCTTCTTGACGACATAGAGCGTCTCCCAGCAGCCGAACATGTGGGCGGCGGTGGAGACGTCCTTGGGGTCGCCGACGGCGGCGCCATTGTCGTCGATGCCGACGGCGGCGCGGTAGGCCTTCTGGGCGGCGGAGTCATCGGGCTGGGCGTAGCGCGGCGAGCCTTCCCAGAAATGGCTGCCGTCGAGGAATTCCAGGCCGGGGCTGTTGATGTCGACGGCCTCCAGCGAATCGATGAAGCCGAAGAGCTGCGGCCGCTGCGAACCGTAGAACTCGCCGAGTTCCTTGACGAAGGTCAGCACGGCCGGGCCGACCATGACATGGTAGATGACTTCCGTCTCGGCCGGAATCTGCGGGAAGTATTTGGTGAAGGAACTCTCCGTCGGCGGGATGGCGATCTGCGCGATAACGTCGGCGCCTTGCGCCTTCAGGGCCGGCGGCAAGTAGTCGCGATGGTCGTAGCCGAAGGCGAAGTCGGGGAATATCTGCGTCACCTTCTTGCCGGCATTGGCGGCGATCCACGGCGCCATCGACTGGATCTGGCTCTTCACGTCGGTGATGCCCGGCTGGAAGACGTAGCGGTTGAGCTTGGTAGAAGCGACGTGATGGCCTTCGCTGACTACGAAATAGGGGATCTTGTTCTCGCCGGCGGCGGGCGCCGAACCGATCACGACATGCGAGAACAAAGTGCCGAAGACGATGTCGGTCTTGTGCTGCTTGGCGAACTTGGCCACCACTTCGGCGCCGCGGGCCGGATCGGTGCCGTCATCCTCGATCACCAGCTCGACCTTGCGGCCGCCGATGCCGCCGGCATCGTTGATCGCCTTGACGGCGGCAGCACTCGTCTTCTCATACCAGCGGCCATAAGCGGCGCCGATACCGGTGCGGTGCAACTGGAAACCGATCTTGATCGGCGCCGAGCTCTGCGCCTGGCTGTAGCGGACGAAGCCGGGCGCCAGCGCGAGGCCGGTGCCGGCGGCTATCCCTTTCAACGCGGTGCGGCGCGAAAGCTCTTTTTTTGAGAGGTCGAAAAATCCGTTCTTGTCAGCCATGTCCGTTCCCCTGTTTTTTCAGTCTGACCAGCGATAAGGCGGCTCGATCCTCCTCAGCCGGAGGATGCGAAAATTGCATGTGTACAAACTAAATCATCAAAGCCCCGACGTGGCAAGCGAGCTTCCCCAGGGGCATTGTTCTTGTGTCATCCGGCGGTCGGCGTGGCAAGCAACCACAGACCGAAGACCGTATAGCCGATCATCAACAGGGTGAGCGGTAGCTGGCTGAGTGCTGTGCGCGACGGCTGCCGGTGGAGACGCCAGGCGAGACCATGCGCGACGAGCACCGCCAGCACATGCCCGGCGACGATGACGCCGGCCTGGACATTCCACAGCCACCAGGCCGATACGGACCCGGCGGCAACGCCCGCCTCGACCATCATGTCGGCGGTGCCGAAAAGGTTCCAGCCGAGCCCGAACGGGTCGGAAAGGGCGACCAACGCGTATTGGCCGTCGACCAACAGCACGGTGAGGTAATGCGCTATGTGATAGGCAAGCGCGATCGGCACGATCGACCAGACCAAAAGGCCGGCGGCCTCGCCGAAGGAATTTTCATCGCCGGCAAGGCGCTGGCCGAGAAAGACGACAAGCGCGAACACCGCCGCCAGCAGAACGAAGGTGAGCACGAGGCCGAAGCTGCCGATGCCTATCAGCGCCGTGCGGCCGGGAAACTCCAGTGGATTGACGCCGAACAGGCCAAGCCAGAAGAAGGTCTTGGACAGGCCGTCGAAGGACACCGATGACAGCGTCAGCAGAAGGAAGGCTGTGCCGCTCAGCGGCAGCGGCTCGGCCGCCAGCAGCTTGGAGCCCGGCCATGACAGCGAGAGGCGAGTTCCATGTCGCCCAAGAGGCGCGAAGCGGGCGACCATCGAGAAGAAGACCGTCAGAAACTCGCCGCGCCGGCGCCACTCCTCATAACCGAATGCCAGCATGGCGACGAAGCTGACCAGCCAATAGACGCCGGCGGCATGGGCCAGCCGCGCCGGATCGTCGGGCGCAGGATCGATCAGTTCGAACCAGGCGAAGGCGAAGAACAGCACGAAGGCCGGCCAGAAGCCGGGCCAATTGGGACGGCGCGGAGGCTGCTTTCCGTCGGCATGCCGGCCTAAGGCGCGAGAGACGACGCGCCAAGGTCCGTACCACGGGTTCAGCCATGACCAAAGGTCGCCGAAGATGCCTTGAAGCAGCGTGAAGCCGGCCCAGAGCAGCGTCCAGATCACCAGCGGCAGCGGGTTGGAAAGAGGGTCGCGGCTGCCGAAAAGACCGGCGGCGACGAGCAGCGCAAAGCCGGCAAAAGAAAGCACGCTGATGCCGGTGCGTCGAGCATCGCTGAAGGCAAACAACGAGAGACGCCGGCGCCAGAAGCGGTCGAGGGCGGCCGGCGGCAGCAGCGCCAGCACGAGGAAGCTGGCGGCAACCGCCAGCGCGCCGCCTGCGAGATAGTAGCCGGTCGGAAGGAGCAGGACGTGGCCGCGGTCGGAGGCATGGGCGAAGGCTGGGGTGGGGAGGATACCCAGGACGGAAGCTACAAAGACTAATCTGTAACGACTGCACTCTACGGCGCCCCCCTCTCTCCTGCCGGACATCTCCCCCACAAGGGGGGAGATTGGCAGTTCCTCCGCCGGCCCTTCTCTTGCGACGCTGAAGATTGGCGAAGGCGGAGATGACAGAACAATCTCCCCCCTTGTGGGGGAGATGTCCGGCAGGACAGAGGGGGGCGCGAAGGAACTCAGCCTATCCAAACTTCGAACCACTTAGTGCGATGCCGGATTACGCAGCCCTCACACCTTCACCAACTGCTCCACCCGCCCCTTCTCGCCGAAAATCCTCAGATACCTTTTGATCTCCTTCTCATCCCCGGTCGCCTTGGCGGGATTGTCGGAGAGCTTCACCGCAGGGCGGCCATTGGCTTCGCTGACCTTGCAGACCAGCGAGATGGCGTCGAGGCTGTTGGTCTCGGTCGGCGCGCAGCCTTCGAAATCATTGGTGAGGTTGGTGCCCCAGCCGAAGGACATGCGCACCTTGCCGCGAAAATGCCTGTAGGCCTCCTCGATGGTCTCAACCTCCAGCCCGTCCGAGAAGATAAGCAGCTTCTGCTTCGGGTCCTTGCCCTTTTCGCGCCACCAGGAGAGGATCTTCTCGCCGCCTTCGATCGGCGGCGCGCTGTCAGGGCGAAAGCCGGTCCAGTCGGCGATCCAGTCCGGCGCATCGCGCAGGAACGCAGCCGTGCCAAAGGTATCCGGCAGCACGATCAAGAGATTGCCGCCATAATAGCGCTGCCAGTCCTGCAGCACCTTATAGGGCGCCTGCCGCAGCTCCTGCTCGGAATTGGCAAGCGCCGCGAAGACCATCGGCAATTCGTGTGCGTTGGTGCCGAGGGCTTCCAGATCGTTGTCCATAGCCAGAAGCACGTTGGAGGTGCCGGTGAAGGCGTCGCCGATGCCTTCCTTCAGCGCCTCGACGCACCAGCGCTGCCACAGGAAGGAGTGGCGGCGGCGGGTGCCGAAATCGGAAATACGGATGCCGGGCAGCGCCTTCAGCCGTTCGGTCTTGGCCCACATCTTGGCCTTGGCGCGGGCATAAAGCACGTCGAGCGCGAAGGGGCCAAAGGAGCGCATCGCCGCGCGCGAGCGCAGTTCGTTGATAATGGCCAAAGCCGGGATTTCCCACAGCGTGGTGTACATCCACGGACCGGGGAAGGAGAGCACGTATTGGCCGTCGCGCCTGGTGAGTTCGTAACCAGGAAGGCGGAAATCCTCCAGCCAGGCGAGGAATTCCGGCTCGAAAATCTGCTTGCGGCCGTAGAAATTGTTGCCGCCCAGCCAGATCATTTCCTTCTTGGAAAACCGCAAGGTGCGGGCATGGTCGAGTTGCTCGCGCAATTCGCCTTCGTCGATCTCGTCGGCGAGGCGCACCGAGGTGGTGCGGTTGATCAGCGTGAAAGTGGCGTCGACCTTGGGATACATGCCCCAGATCATCTGCAGCATCAGAAGCTTGTAGAAATCGGTGTCCAGCAGGCTGCGGACGATCGGGTCCAGCTTCCAGGTGTGGTTGTAGACGCGTCGCGCTATATCGGTTTTTGTCATGCTTGCTCATCCAAAAGCACAACCCACGCAAACGCAGGCGCGACGCTTCAAGTCCTTTTGAGCAATTCCGGATGGAAGACCGTCGCGCGGCTTTCCAGGAATTGCTTCAGCCAACTGCCTCTTAGCATTGTATTTTCGAACGCGCTTCCTGCTTTGCAAGCTGGCCCGACAAAAAGCGGCGACGCAAGTCCAGCCATCAAGACGCCGGCCTATCGTTTTTTAACGCAATCCCGGACGGCGGCTGCGGCGAAGTCGCCGAGCCTAACCGTTCACATTTTTCCTGGAATTGCTCTGGCCCCGACGACCTTGAGGGCTGGACGCTTCCTGCGGCTTGGCACGCGACCGGCCACCGGCGCGTCGGCGCGCCCCTCGTCCTTCTCCTTCTCGGCGAATAGCCAGTCGATGAAGAGCTGCACGATCGGCGCCGAACGCATCTCGTTGCGACAGACGACGTAGAAATCATCGACCGCCGGCACCGACAAGGTGAAGGGCGCGACGAGCATGCCCCTGGCGAGCAAGGCGCGCGCGGTGACGGAATCGCCGAGCGCCACGCCATGGCCGTGCACGGCGGCTTCCGTCGCCATGCGCGCGTCGCCAAGATGGTGGCGGCGGCCGCGCTCCAGATCGAGCGCGTCGGCGGCGGCCAGCCAGGTGTGCCATTCGCGGCCGTCGTCGCCATGCAGGAAGACGTGGTCGACGAGGTCGCGGACACTGCGGATCGGGCGATTGTTGATTAATGTCGGACTGACCACGGGAAAGAGTTCCAGCCCGGACCATTTGCGCATCCAGCAATCGGTCCAGCCGCCGTCGCCATAGTGCACGCAGACATCGATCTGCGGGGCGCGAATATCGCGGGCGTCGTTGGATGGGATAAGGGTGAGCTGTATGTCGGGATATTGCGCGGTGAAGGAACCGAGCCGCGGCGTCATCCAAAGCAGCAGCAGCGCCGGCACGCACGACACCGAGAGCGCGCCGGCGCTCGCCGGCCGCGTCATGCGCTGGGTGGCGGCGGCGATGCCCTCGAAGGCGGCCGACACCGCCGGCAGGAACTCGGCACCGTGCGGCGTCAGCTTGACGCGCTGGCCGGTGCGCTCGAAGAGCTTTACGCCGAGCGACTGCTCGAGCGCCTTGATCTGGTGGCTGACGGCGCCGTGGGTGACATTGAGCTCACCCGCCGCCTTGGTCAGCGAAGCATGCCGCGCCGTGGCTTCGAAGGCGCGCAACGGATTCAAAGGCGGCAGGCGCTTGGCCATGAAGGGCTCCTACTTTGTGAGATTTTCTCACAACAAAGACCCTAACAATATCAATTGATTTTTCAATGCCGCTGCCCGACACTTTTGCCGGAACAGCTTCAAGAGACGTGGAATCCGCAGGCGCCAGCGGGATAAACATCCGGCCGAACAAATGGCTTGGACAGCGGCCGGCTTGGCAACCATCCACGCGAACAGCGCCGCAAGCAGTCACAGAGGAGGACCGGATATGGGTTACGATCGCGGCAAGCTCGAAGCGTTGCGCCGCAAATATGGCGAGAGCCATGGCGGCGAGATGTTCGACCCGAAATTCCGCAAGGTCGCCGACAAGATCTTCAACAAGTCGGGCACCCGGCTGGCGCCCTATGCCGGCATCCCGACCTTCCTCGCCGCGCCTTACCGCGAAATCGCCGCCGACAATCCGGACTTCGGCGACCTGCAGGTGGCGATGATCGGCGTGCCGATGGACCTCGGCGTCACCAACCGTCCCGGCTCGCGCTTCGGACCACGCGCGCTACGCGCCATCGAACGCATCGGCCCCTACAATCATGTGCTGGAATGCGCGCCGACGCATGAGCTTCGCGTCGCCGACATCGGCGACACGCCGTTCCGCAGCCGCTACCGGCTGGAGATCAGCCATGAGGACATCGAAAAGCGCACCAACCAGATCGTCGATGCCGGAGTGTTGCCGCTTTCGGTCGGCGGCGACCATTCGATCAGCCATCCGATCCTGAAGGCGGTCGGCAAAAAGGCGCCGGTCGGCATGATCCATATCGACGCCCACTGCGACACCAGCGGGCTGTTCGATATGACCAAGTTCCACCACGGTGGGCCGTTCCGCAACGCGGTGCTGGACGGCGTGCTCGATCCCTCACGCACCATCCAGATCGGCATCCGAGGCTCGGCCGAATATCTGTGGGAGTTCACCTATGAGTCCGGCATGACCGTCGTGCACGCCGAGGAAGTGACCGCACTCGGCATCCCCGCCATCATCGAGAAGGCGCGCAGGATCGTCGGCGACGGTCCGACCTACATCTCCTTCGACGTCGACAGCATCGATCCAGCCTTCGCGCCGGGCACCGGCACGCCCGAGGTCGGCGGCCTGACGACGCGCGAGGTGCTTGAATTGCTGCGCGGCCTCAAGGGCCTCAACATCGTCGGCGGCGACGTCGTCGAGGTGGCGCCGCAATATGACGCGACCACCAACACCGCCCATGTCGGCGCCCAGGTGCTGTTCGAGATCCTGAGCCTGATGGTGTTCAGCCCGGCGATCAGGAAGGGCTGATGCCTCACGCAATTCCGGACGGAAAACCGCGTCTCCTGGAATTGCTCTACCAATACGGCCGCCGCGCTGGAGCCGGCGGCCGGTTTCAACAACAAGCTTCCAGCAGGGGAATGACAATGACTCTTCGTAACGCACTGAAATCCGCCATCACGGCAGCCGTAATGCTCGGCGCCGCCGCCCTCGCCACGCAGGCCAAGGCCGACGCCGTCGACGACATCACCAAGGCCGGCGCCATCAATGTCGGCATCTTCTCGGACTTCCCGCCCTTCTCCTCGGCCAGCGCCGATATGAGCATCAAGGGCTACGACATCGACGTCGCGCAGGCGATCGCCGATTCCTTGAAGGTGAAGCTCAACCTGGTCAGCGTCACCGGCCAGAACCGCATTCCGTACCTCACCGACAAGCGCGTCGATATCCTGATGAGCGTCGGCTACTCCAAGGAGCGTGAGCAGGTGATCGACTTCGCCGCCGCTTACGCGCCCTACTACATCGCCGTCATCGGCCCGAAAGCAACGGCGGTCAAAGGCAAGGAAGACCTCGCCGACAAGTCGATCGCCGTCAACCGCGGCACGCTGGAGGATACCTCGCTCACCGAAGCGGCGCCGGCTTCGGCCGACATCCGCCGTTTCGACAACTACAATTCCGTCATCCAGGCCTTCATCTCGGGCCAGACCCAGTTGATGGTGGTCGGCAACGACGTCGGCGCACAGGTGCTGGCCAAGCAGGACGCGCTTGCACCTGAGCAGAAATTCCAACTGCTCACCTCGCCCTCGCATATCGGCCTCAACAAGAACGAGGACCGGCTGAAGAAGGCGGTGAACGACGCCGTCGCCAAGATGCTGGCCGATGGCAAGCTGGACGAAAGCTCGAAGGCCTGGCTGAAGACGCCGCTCAATCCTGACAACCTCAAGGATTGATCCTCGGAGCGGTTCGGGCACCCAAGAAGCACTGAACCGCTCTTTTTCGGCAGGCGCTTCCAACAAGGTCAATCGCCATGGGCTACAGCCTCGACTTCGGCTGGCTTGCGGGTGCCGTGGGCGCGATAGCGCGCGGCGCGGCGACGACGATCCTTCTGATCGCCGTCACCACGCTGGCCGGAACCTTCCTCAGCATCCTCGGCGCCGCCAGCAAAAGAAACGGCCCGAAGCCGCTTCGGCTGGCGATCGCGTCCTATGTCGAGGTGATGCGCAACACGCCGTTCCTGGTGCAGCTGTTCTTCATCTTCTTCGGCCTGCCAAGCCTCGGCATCAGGCTCGATCCGATCCTGGCCGCCATGCTGGCGATGACGCTCAACATGGCGGCCTATACGATCGAGATCGTCGGCGCCGGGCTCGACGCCGTGCCGCGCGGACAGACGGAAGCCGCGCTGGCGCTTGGCCTCAGGCCGCGCCAGGTGTTCGTCAAGATCGTGCTGCCGCAAGCGCTCAAGGTGATCTACCCGGCGCTGACCAGCCAGATCGTGATCATGATGCTGGAATCGGCCGTGGTGTCGCAGATTGCGGTGCGCGAGCTGACCTACGAGGCCGACATGCTGCAGGCCCGCACCTTTCGCGCCTTCGAAACCTATTTCGTGGTGACCATGGTCTATCTCGGCCTGTCGATGGGGTTGCGCCGGCTGCTGGTCGGCGGCGGACGCCGCGTTCTGGGGGCCGGCGTGTCATGATCGAATTCACCTTCTGGGACATAATGCGCAACCTGCTGCTCGCCGCGCGCTGGACGGTGCTGTTGTCGCTTGCCGCCTTCGTCGGCGGCGCGCTGGTCGGGCTGGTGGTGCTGTTCTTGCGCATCGCCAAGACCAAATGGATCAAGCGGATCGCATCCGGCTATATCGCGCTGTTCCAGGGCACGCCGCTCCTGATGCAGCTGTTCCTGATGTTCTTCGGCCTGCCGATGCTTGGGCTGCGGATCGAGCCGTGGACGGCGGCGGCGCTCGGGCTGACTTTTTTCGCCAGCGCCTATCTGGCCGAGATCTGGCGCAGCGGCGTCGACGCGTTGCCGCGCGGACAGTGGGACGCCGGCGCCAGCCTCGGGCTGCATTACCTGCAGGAGCTCAGGCTGATCATCCTGCCGCAGGCGTTCTCGATCACCCGCGCGCCGACCGTCGGCTTCCTGGTGCAGTTGATCAAATCGACGGCGCTGACCTCGATCATCGGCTTCGAGGAGCTGGTCAGGACCTCGAACGCCATCAACAACGCCACCTTCGAACCGTTCAAGGTCTACGGACTGGTGGCGCTGATCTTCTTCGTCATGTGCTTTCCGCTAACGCAATATGCACGTTCGCTGGAGAAGCGCGCGGCGGCGCGCTGAGCCGCGGGCATGGAGCGTTGACCGGTATCGACGCCGACCACAAGCCAGAAAGCTGTCCCTGCGGTCAGCGTTCGAATGTCCCTTCGGCCATTTGATGGCATCAGGCTTCGTCAGCTTCTGACCCTAAGCGGTCATAGACTACGGCGAGTTCGACCGGACGTCAGGCCGGCGGAAAGCTGCCATTTGGATGGTCGATCCAAGCTCGATGCCCGGTTGCGCGCCTCAAGGGCGGAGCACTTTGGCGTAGCCCAGCAACCGCTCATTCCTCGGGCCAGCCAGCCAGCCGCCACCCTTCCGCAAACATGTCGAGCAGTCGCGGACTGTGGCGCAGCGGGTGGCTTGCCTTCATGACGGCGATCGAGACGCGGGGATTTGCCGCCCGCAGCTTAGCGATTGCATCGCGTGCGGTCGATGGATCCCGACCGTCAGGAGGAACCGAGCATCACAGCGATGCTCACGCCGCAAAGACAACTGCTACCTGCGAGCGACCAGGACATGAGCCTCTTGGGGGAACGTCAACTCGCCTCCACTTGAATAGATTGCCAGCGAGGAACTTAGATCACCCGTGATCGCTGTGATTACTGCGTCGCGATGTCCGGCGTCCATTCCGCTCACCAGTCCAGCCTGGGGAGTTGCTGCTAGCTGTAGTCGCACGTATTCCTTTGGCGAGGGGAATCGGATGCTCTGGGTAATCGTGTGGACGGTCACATGGCGAAAGCCCGCGCCAGCCACTAGTCGGTAAAGCTCGTCAGCATCGGCGAGCGAATGCTCGGACCGTTTGGTTGCCGAAGCGCCTGGCCCGACATGTCGGTCCAAGGCATCTGCCAGAGCCTTCGCCGCAGGAGTGTGGTCAATAGCGCTGAAAACGCTTAAGGCCAATCGGCCGTTAGGCACCAGCACCCGGAACATTTCACGTAGCGCACCCGATCGGTCCGGGAAAAACTGCAGTCCGAGTTGGCAAAGAACCAGATCGAAGGTGGAGTCGGTGAACGGCATTTCGAGCGCGCTTCCCTCGCACCAGTCAATACGCGGTCCAGCGCCCGTCGGGAGCGATCGAGCAACGGCAAGCATGCCCGTATTGATGTCGAGGCCGACGACCTGCCCCCCTCCCATACGCTCGGCCGCAACGCGTGCCACCACGCCGGTGCCGCAGGCCAGGTCCAGAACCCGCTCACCAGATTGAGGCGCAGCACGATCCACCAGGTCGGCTGCCCACCGGGCGGTAATTGCTGGGACCAAGTAACGCTCGTAGAGTTCCGCGGCGCTGCCTTCCAGCTGCCACTGCTCCTGCTGGGCCATAGAGTCCCTCCGGCACAACCGCCGCTCGGGCAACGGGCCCGACCAGAGCTTTAAACAGCAATCATAAAGCGCGTGTAAGTCAACCGGCAACCAGTGTGGAAACAGAGCAGAACGCTGGAAGCGTCCGCTCACCCACCCCTGACGAGACCTCAACTCCTGTCTCGGCGAATGCCCGGAAATGGCGATAGCTGTCCATTCCGGTCGCCGGCTCAAACGGTACAATCTTGAGCCGTAGGACGTCTGCGGCCGAACGTTTCGTCTGATCGATCTGTCCGAGATGGGCCTGACACGAAGCGATGTAGCAGTGTAACCACCAGTGGAGGAGGTCGACATGCTGAAACGCTTCGAGGGCTTCCGCGTGCCGCCTCAGGCTTCGTCAGCTTCTGACCCAATGCGGACATTGCCATGGCGCATGGAAGCGGCGCGCGGACGCAATGCGCTGGTTCAGAAGCAGACCGCGCGAGGCTGCGTTTCCCATCTAGAGCAAAGAATCTCCTAGAGCGCATCGCCGACTACCTTTGGTGAAATGACGGAATCCATAGCCTCCGCACACCGAATGGAGTAGTGTGTCTCATAAATCGGTCTGCGAGCGAACGTCGCCCGGAGGTTTGTCGTGACCGTCACCACGCGAATACGGTTGCTGATGGCCTCGCTGAGGGTCACGCCCCTCGGAATGGGCTCGAATTGGCTCGTCTGCGTTGCTGCGCTCGTTGCGTGCATTTTCTGGCTCGGAATTGCTGGTGATGTGGCGGCCGCAGGGCCGCTTCATGATGCTGCTCGGGAGGGCGATGCCGGCAAGGTTGCCGAACTCCTGGCACAAGGTGCCGATGTGAACGATCGCGACGAGAGCCGTCAGACACCGCTGATCGATGCGGCGCTCGCCGGTAGGACCGAGGTCGCGGTTGTGTTGATCGAGGCGAAGGCCGACATCGAAGCCCGCAACGACCGCGGCTTCACTGCGCTTCATGCGGCAGCCTATTCAGGAAGCCTGGACATAGCAAAATTGCTACTCGATCATGGGGCGGAGGTCGACGCGCTTAGCACGCACAAGATCACGCCGCTGCATGTGGCAGCGGAAGAGAATCAGACGGCCATTGCCGAGCTGTTGATCGCGCGCGGTGCACAGGTCGAGGCCATCCAGGAATACGGGTACACGCCTCTCAGCCGCGCGACATTCTTTCAGAGCAACGACGTGATGGTCCTGCTCAAGAAGCACGGCGCAAAATGCCAATCCCAAGAAACGATGGGGTCGTCGCACAAGGTGTGCATTGCCCTCGGCAACTGACATCGAGAAGGGGATACGAACCATGACAGAGAACCGTTCCAGAACGTTTGAAAGTTTGCTTTGTGCGGGAGTAGCCGCCGCCTCCCTTCTGCTCTTCGGGACCGGTGGATCCTACGCCGGCGACGGGGTGAATACCGGATACTTCGATAACGTCGCCATACTGGGTTATGATCCGGTAGCATATTTCACCGACGGTCGCGCGACGATGGGTTCGCCCAAGATCTCGAAGAAGTGGCTGGGAGCGACGTGGTACTTCGCCAGCGTGCAACACCGGGATGCCTTTGTTTCCGAGCCGGTGCGTTATGCCCCTCAGTTCGGCGGCTTCTGCACCGCGGGAATGTCAGTGAAGGAGGCATCCGCGAACCTTGACCCGGAAGCCTTCCGCATCGTCGATGGCAAGCTCTTCCTGTTCTCCGGAAGGGAGGGCCTGGAGGAAGACTTCGATGCCAACCCGGCGCCTGTCATTGCGAAGGCAGAAGCCGAATGGCCTGCGGTCGAAGCGAAGGAATTCGAGGCTAGAGCGGCCTCCAAGTAGCTCCGGCGCGATGTCGCGAGCCCCGCAAGTCGAATGACGCCCGTCACGGAGACACCGAGAAATACCAGACGGTGACGGAGTCCGGCCAAGCGTACTCGTCCTGCGTTTCGCTGCTCCCCCGGGGATTGCGATAGACCGGGGCGCAGAACTTGCGGCCGAGCAAGGTCGCGGTGGATTGCGTGCAGAAGAGATCGCCATCCACGCTGTACGCCCCGGTGATGATGCTGCTTTGCGAGCTCAGTGCGAAATCTCCATTTGCACTCAGCTCCATGACGAACGCCGCGCCATTGTATTGATGTCCTACCCATGTACGATCGCCCGCTAAGGCTCGTATCGCGGCGGCGCCCAGACGGTCCTCCTCCCGCCCGCGAAAATCGAAGCTCCGCTCGGGAACCCCCGCGGCGCGAAGGGCGTCCAACCGGTGATCGAGGTCCTCTTGCCGCCGATGGTGGGCGTAAACGATACGATAACCAGCGAGGTTCTGCTCGGGTATCTTTTTCAGGATTGCTGTAGCCGCATCGTGCGCCTCGGCCATGCGGCCCAGCCGCGCATTTGCCATGGCCAGCGTTTCGAGACCAAGGTCGCTGCGCTCTTCCGGCTGGACCTCGCCCAGCGCCTTCAGGGCCTTCTCGTACTGATGGTTCATGTAGAGCACGAAGCCGTAGTAGTCGAAGACCTGGGCGCGCGGCTTGGGATCGAGCCGCAACACGCGTTCCATCGCTGCCAACGCCTCCGCGTTCTGTCCTGCGTAGGTCAGCACGATCGCCCGATTGAGCTCCGCCTCCGCGCCGTTCGGGTCCAGCGCGACGGCTTTCTGGACCGACGCGATCGCCTGGTCCCATGCGCCGTCCAGCATCTGCAGGATGCCGAGCACGGCATAGGCGCGCGCAGATTGCGGATTGAGCTCCAGCGCCCGCCCTGCCGCTTCGTAGGCGCGCTGGCGAGCGACGGCGCTGAGCATGAGCACCTGGTAGTCGAAGCCGAGCACGTCCACCGTGGCACGGGCATAGCCCGAGTAAGCATCCGCAAACGCAGGATCGAGCTTAATCGCCTTTTGATACAGGGACAGGGTCTCTCCGAGAGACCTGTTGTCGACCACATAAACCTTCTGCTCGGCACGGGTGTAGAAATCGTATGCCTCCAGACTTCGCGTGGGGAGGCGAGCAATCTGCGCTCTTTCGCCTTCCGTCAGACGCACCGAAAGTGCCTCAACGATCCGCCCGATCACTTCGTCTTGAACTGCAAATATCCTGGAGTAGTCGCGGTCGTAACGCTCGGCCCAGATGTTGCTCCCCGTTTGGGCATCAATGAGCTGGACATTGATGCGGACTAGATCTTCCTCCCGCCGGACGCTGCCCTCGACCACGTAACGGACGTTCAACTGCGCCGCGATCTCGTCGACGTCGAGGGATCGATCCTTGAAGGAGAACGCGGAGTTGCGTGCGATGACGAGGAGCCCGGAGATCTTCGAGAGATCGGTGATGAGATCATCTGCGAGCCCGTCGGCAAAATAATCCTGGCCCGCCCTCTCGCTAAGATCGGCAAACGGCAGCACGGCGATGGACGGCTTGCCGGCTGACGAACCGACCGGGTTTGAACCGTGACCGGGCAGGAGGGCAATCGCTTGCGGCCAGAGCATCACCGCAATCCCCGCTATCAGAGCCAGGACGAGCGCCGTGGCGCCCATCACAGGCCATCGCCGAGAGCGCGACTTGCTGGCTTCTCCGGTCTGTTCCAGCAGAACCCGGTAGGCGCGGACCCGCTCTGGAATGTTCTTGAGACGCTGTTCGCCGAGCGACTTGAAGGTCAGGCCGAGCTTGTTGTGAGCCTGATCGTAGGCCGTTCCCGAGATAACAATGCCGCCAGGATCGCTCAGTCCTTCCAGGCGGGCCGCGATGTTGACGCCGTCGCCGTAGAAATCGTCCTGGTCGATGATGACGTCACCAAGGTTGATCCCGATGCGGAACACGAGTTGGGTATCTTCGGGAAGACCGAGGTTCTGCTGCGCGGCGACCCGTTGGATTTCAACGGCGCAGGCTACGGCATCGACGACGCTCTCGAACGCGACTAAAGCGCCGTCGCCCATGAGCTTGACGATGCGGCCATGGTAGCCCTCGATCGAGGGTTCGATGAATTCGCGCCGGAGCGCCTTGAGCCGAGAGAGTGTGCTCGTCTCGTCCAGCCCCATCAGCCGGCTGTACCCCACCACGTCGGCGGCGAGGATAGCGACCAACTTCCGTTCCAGATGTTGAGCCTGTTCCACTGGATAGAATTATATGGAAAGCCCAATGACAAGACCATACACACCGGCCTACGAGAGCTAGCAGCAAACAGTCCCTTCTCCGATTAGGTACGTTACAAAATCGGCTACGAGCGTTCGCCTTGAATTCCGCAAAGGTGATGTTCGACGGAATGTCGGCTCCTGGCGCAACTCGGTCGTTGAAGTGAGCTCTTACACCGCCTGGAAGCGGACTCTGGCAGTCCGGCAGTGCGCATCCCTTCGATCATGATCTGGGCGTCCGCCGGGTTTTTGTAGGGTTCGCCCTTCATCGTGTCACTAACGGTTGTATTCGGTCGAATGTCGAGCGCGCGCGACTTCGGCGTTGGCCTCGGATACCCGGCCAAGTTGAGCGTGGCAGATTGCCTGCATGGTGGCAACGTCGCGAAAGATTGGTTTTCTGTCTTACGTCCTAGCGATCGGAAGGACCAACTAGTGCCAGAAGCGGTTACGTGCTCACATTGGGCGTCGCTTGGGAGCTCCGCAGGACCGGTTACTCTAGTCCCGCCTTGCGCATACCATCGGTTATGTGTTCGAGATCGGACCGATCTCGCCACCATTTCCTGATGGCATCAGGCTTCGTCAGCTTCTGACCCTGAACTGCCCTCCATCAGCCCATTTCGCTGCCCGAAACCCTACACATTCGCGGCAACCGGCACCGATGGCGCTACCTGCTCGTTCCGATCGACGAGACGAATGGCAATACTCCACCCGAAGCGGTAGTTTGTTGAAGGTACTAAGCGTTAGATTTTCGCCACTAGATGACGATCACCTTGGCGCCGATTTCGGCGCGATTGTAGAGGTCGATGATGTCTTGGTTCATAAGGCGGATGCAGCCCGCCGAGACGGCCTTGCCGATCGACCACCACTCAGGGCTTCCGTGCAGGCGATAACCGGTGTCGCCGCCTTCGTTGAAGAGGTAGAGCGCCCGGGCGCCTAGTGGGTTCTTGAGCCCGCTCCCCATATAGGCCGGTATGACGCGGCCGTTCTCCCTCCTCTCGCGCACGATCATCTCCGGCGGCGCATGCCAGTCAGGCCATTCGCGTTTCCTCGTGACATGCGCCGTGCCGTGCCACTCGAAGCCTTGCTTGCCGACACCGATGCCGTAGCGAAGAGCCTTGCCGTCCCCCAACACGTAGTAAAGAAATTTCGCCCCCGTATCGACGATCATGGTGCCGGGCTGTTCGCCAGTCTCATAAGGCACGATCTGACGAATGTACTTGCGGTCGACCCTGTAGATCGGGACCGGGGGTATGCGATAGCCGGCATCGGTGATGCCGCCATAGTCCGACGAGAAGACTTTGTAGGCTCCGCCGGTGACACAGCCGGAAAGTGCGACCGCCACGGGGAGCCCTATCCCGATTAGGAGCGGTTTCGCGCGCATGAGAAGAAGCCCGGTAGCCTAACCAATTATAGCACGTCTCTATCACAAGACGACACAGGTTCTCCATCCGGAGCTGAAAGTCCAACGGCCGCTTCTGGCGCGACCAAGCCGGCCGCCGCATTGGGCTCGACTGCGTAGCCGCTGGGCGTTCTACGTCGTGGTCGGATGGAAGAATCCACTGTCATGATCGCAGCAAGTCGACGCTGAACGTGCTTTTCGACCATGCCTGGATCTCAGAGGAAAACACCCCAGTAGCATATGCCTATGTGCTAATTTAGCAGTCGGCACCGTCATGTGCTACAGGGTTAGCGATTGAGGGGTCAGGAAAAAAGCCCGTGGCGTGCCAGTTTCATCCGCGACGCGGCTAGCGGAACCGGAACATTGAATGACGTCTTGGATTATCGGAGGAGACTTGAGGAGCAACCGTTTGTTTCCGGTCTCACGACCATCCCTGTGCTCGACTTGAATTTCCGCTCTTGCAGGTTAGCAGGTCCAAACTGCGGGTCTGTCCTCGGCCCCACGCAAGCCGTACCGCAGGAACGTGCAAGAAGCAGCCGTAGTGGAGCGAAAGCGGAGGCTCCTGCTCCTGCCTCATCAGGACTTCCGGGCCGTGGCGATAGGCGCGGTCTTTCGTTCCTTTACTTTGCCGGCCTGGGCCTTAGCGGCCGAAAAAAGGCTCGGATGTCCTCGACCAGGAGTTCGGGTTGCTCGATCGCCGCGAAATGACCTCCCTTCGGCATGTCGGTCCAGCGATCGATACGGAAGACTCGCTCGACCCAGGAGCGAGGTGGCATGGGAAGCTCTCGGGGGAAGACTGCAACGCCGAGGGGCGGTGCAATTCGCTCCCCTGGGCCGAAGATCAGGGGGCAGAGGCGGTTTTCTTTGTAAATCCTGAGCGAGGCTTCGATCGTGTTGCCGAACCAGTAGAGCGAGATGTCGGTCAGCAGCGTGTCCAGAGGGATCGCGCGTTCGAGTTCGCCCCCGCAGTCGCTCCAGCTGCGGAACTTCTCGGCAATCCATGCGGCCAGCCCGATTGGGGAATCTGTCAGTGCAAAGGCCAGCGTCTGGGGTTTGGTCCCCTGCAGAAAAGCGTAGGCCCCCTCCGTCGCGGCGAAATTTGCCGCAGCGTCGAGGAATGCCTTCTCCTCCGGCGTGACAGGTGGGTCGTGGCGACCGAGGGTCGGGCGAAAACTGCCCGGAATGTAATTCAGGTGCAATCCGATAAGGTCCCCCGGATAAAGCCGAGCGAGCCAGGTCGAGACGCCGGCGCCGATGTCGCCACCTTGTGCGGCGAAGCGATCATATCCCAGTTCGCGCATCAGGCCGCGCCACAGCTTCGCGACATGTTTTGAGCTGACGCCGGCCTGATGCGGCGGGGACGAGAAGCCGAAACCCGGAAGCGATGGTGCGACGACATCGAAGGCGTCCTCGGCATCCCCGCCATATTTGGCAGGATCCGTGAGCAGCGGAATGACATGCTCGAACTCGGCGAAGGAGCCGGGCCAGCCATGAGTGAGGATCAACGGCAACGGCGCTGGCCCCTTGCCTTTCCGGTGAACGAAATGGATGTCGCACCCGTCTATCGTGACCTTGAACTGAGGCAACAGGTTGAGACGTTCTTCGTGATCGCGCCACCTGAAATCATGTTCCCAATAAAGCGAAAGCTTTCTGAGGAAATCGATGTCGGTACCGTCTTCCCATCCGTATGCGAAGATCGACGATGGCCACCTTGCCGATTGGATACGACGCTGCAGGTGCTCGATCTGTTCATCGGGGATGTGGATGTGGAAGGAATGCACGGCCATGGATGTTGCTCCGGTCAATGGCGTCCAATTGAGCGGGTTCTGACCCAAAAGCGGACGCTTGTTTTCGTAACAAGATAGCGGCAGCTTTGCGCCGATGTCGGCCGTTGAGGACACCTTTTCCACTGCCCAAGAGCAGTCGTCGCCGACAGTGAAACTGTAGGGCAAGGTTGCGCCATTGCGGACCTGCACAGATCGTGGCGCCTGTGTCGGTTTTTAGCACTGCCAATTCCGGACATCAGTTTTGGACGCAGGCGCGGTCGGCCTGCCAAAAGAGCCAAGCGGTTCCGGCGGAGGCGCAGGTTCGGTTAATCGAACCGTTTCCGAACCACAAATCCCTCCTGGTGATACCCAGGGCGGCGCGCCAGCGGGATTTACATATGGCACGTACTGCTGAACCTGATACTCTAGGCTTCTCTGAAAATCCGGATTTCCTCATGGAGCGCCGGCTTACTGCGATCCTCGCCGCCGATGTGGTTGGCTACAGCCGCCTCATGGGGCTGGATGAGGCTGGAACGCTGTCGGCTCTGAAGACGCATCGGCGCGAGATGGCCGACGCCAAGATCGCCGAGCACCAGGGCCGCATCGTCAAGCTCACCGGTGACGGCATGCTTGTCGAGTTTCCGAGCGTGGTGAACGCCGTTGCCTGTGCCACGGAGATCCAGCGCAAGATGCGCGAGCGCAACGTCGAAGTGGCGGAGGATCGTCGCATCGAGTTCCGCATCGGCATCCATCTCGGCGACATCATCTTCGAGGACAACGACATCTATGGCGACGGCGTCAACATCGCGGCGCGCATCGAAAGCATCGCCAGGCCGGGCGGCGTCGCAGTGTCCGGGTCGGTCCGCGACAATGTCGGCAACCGGCTCGATCTGACGTTCGAGGACACCGGCGAGCAGGCGCTCAAGAACATCGACCGGCCGGTCAGGGTCTACAACGTCAACCTCTTCCAGGCCGCTCCGCCGCCACGCGTGACGAGCGGCGCTGCGCAACCCAAGTCGGGGCCGGCGAAGGAAAAGCCGTCGATCGCCGTCCTTCCCTTCAACAACATGAGCGGCGACCCCGAGCAGGAATACTTTTCCGACGGCATCACCGAGGACATCATCACCGACCTGTCGAAGATCTCGGGGCTGCACGTCATCGCCCGCAACACGGTGTTCACCTACAAGGGCAAGCCTATCAGAGTACAGCAGGCAGCACAGGAACTCGGCGTCAGATTTGTTCTGGAGGGTAGCGTGCGCAAGGTTGGGTCGCGCGTGCGCGTCACCGGACAGCTCATCGACGGTGCGGATGGCGGGCACGTCTGGGCCGACCGCTACGATCGCGATCTGACCGATATTTTTGCGATCCAGGACGAGATCACTCACACCATCGTCGACCAGCTGAAGGTCAAGCTGCTGCCGGAAGAAAAAGAGGCGATCGAGCTGGCGCCGACTGAGAATGTCGAGGCCTATACTTACTATCTCAGGGGGCGGGAGTTTTTCCACCGCGGTTCGAAATCATATTACAGGCTGGGCAGGCGAATGTTCGCCATGGCGATCGAACTCGACCCGCTCTATGCGCGCGCCTATGCCGGTACCGCCGATTGCGACTCGTTCCTCTTTCTCGACTATAGCGAGGAGGTTTCGCTCGAGGGCATCCTCGCCAACGCTGCGAGGGCGCTCGAGATCGACAGCGGTCTGGCCGAAGCGCACGCCTCCCGCGGACTCGCCTTGGCGGTCGGCCAACGCTACAAGGAGGCCGAAACGGCGTTTGAACGGGCGATCGCAGGCAATCCCAATCTGTTCGAAGCGCATTACTTCTACGCCCGCTGCTGCTTCGCACAGGGTAAGCTGGAGACGGCCGCCACTCACTGGGAGCGCGCGGCCGAGATCGACCCCAATGACTATCAGTCATCGATGTTGCTCGTGCAGGTCTATCGCTCGCTCGGGCGAAATGTCGACAGATTGGAGACGGCTCGCAGAGCCCTCGAGCGCGCGGAGCGGCAACTGGCGAGGAACCCTGAAAATGCCCGGCCCGCCTATCTCGGCGCCAACGCACTCTTAGAATTGGGAGAGTTCGATCGGGCAAAGGAGTGGGCGGCGCGCGCGCAGGCCATCGATCCCGACGACGTCCTGACCCAATACAACCTTGCTTGCTTTCATAGCATGCTTGGCGATCGCGATCGGGCGTTCGACTTGCTCGAAAGGGTGATGCCGCGGGCCCACCATGAAATGAAGGCTTGGGTTCTGCACGACTCCGATTTCGACCTGCTTCACAACGATCCACGCTGGCAGAAGGTGCTCGATCTCACCACCTAATACGGTTGATCGGCGATGATCGAGCGCACCGAAGCGGCAAGCTTTCCAGGTGTTGCCAGACTAACAGGTCAAAAACGTGTGAGGGTACAGACCGTGACGGCCCCTTCGTGAGCGGCCGAAGCCGGGGCGCCGCCGCGGTAGTTGCCGACCTAGGGTTATCTTTGGGTCCCGACGCAGACCATCGCCTCAGTGCGCTTGAGGGTCTGCGTCAGGTCAGATCAAGCCACCAGTCGAACAGGAGGGGTCCGCACTAGCTTTGTGGCCCTAAAGCTGCCCGTCTGCTGACGGCGCAATATGCGATGTTCATTGCCTCGATGCCAAGCGTCCGGAGATGGCGCTTGGGGACAGTTCCGAAGGCAACGTCCAATACGCCCAATGTTGGGACATAACATCCGCCGGACCGGCGGCCGCCTTGCTTTCAATGCCCGAACGCCAGCGCCGGCGCGATGCGGTCCCGCCTGAGCCAGCGTGCCAGCAGCAGTGCCGCCACCACGGCCAGCCCCGAGGCCAGGCCGATCCAGATGCCGACGCCGTTCAAGCCGAAATGGAAGGCGAGCAGCACGCCGAGCGGCAGGCCGACGCCCCAATAGCCGATCGCCGCATAGATCATCGGCACCTTGGTGTCGTGCAGGCCGCGCAGCATGCCGGCGGCCACCGCCTGCGCGCCGTCGAAAATCTGGAAAAGTGCGGCGAAGACCAGGAACGACACGGCAAGCGTGATCACCCTGGCATTGGCCGGGTCGGCGAGATCGATGAAGGCGCTGATCAGAAGATGCGGCCACAGGATCATCACCAGGCCCATCAGCGCCATGAACGAGACGCCGATGACGAAGGCGGTCCAGCCGGCGCGCGAAACGCCTTCCGGATTGCCGGCGCCGTGCGCCAGGCCGACGCGCACGGTCACCGCCTGGTTGAGGCCGAGCGGCACCATGAAGGAGATCGAGGCGATCTGGATGGCGATGGCGTGCGCGGCCAGCGACTCGGCGTCGATCAGGCCCATCAGCAAAGCGGCCGCATTGAAGATCGTCACCTCGAAGGCGAGGATGCCGGCGATCGGCAGGCCGAGCCTGAGCAGCCCGCGGAAACGCGGCCAGTCGGCGCGCCAGAAGCGGCCGAACAGGTGGTAGCGGCGGAACTTCTTCTCCAGCATCACCACCGCCGCCAGGCCAACGAACATCAGCATGCTGGACAAGGTGGTGGCCAGGCCCGAGCCGGCAATGCCCATCGATCCGACGCCGAGATTGCCGAACATGAACACCCAGTTGAAGAAGGCGTTGCAGGCAACCGCGACGAAAACGATGATCAGCGCCCAGCCCGGCCGTTCGAGGGCCGAGATGAAGGAGCGCAGCACGATGTAGCCATAGAAGGGCAACACGGCCCATTGCAGCCAGTGCAGGTAAATGCCGGCCTGATGCGCGAGTTCCGGCTTCTGGCCCATGGCCAAAAGCACCTCCGCGCCATGCGAGAGGAATATCCAGATCGGGATCGAGATCAGGATCGCCAGCCACAGGCCCTGGCGCACGGTGCGGCGCAGGTCACGCACCGAATGGCGGCGGCGGCCAAGCTCGGTCGCCATCATCGGCGAGGTGGCGAGCATCAGGCCGAGGCCGAAGATCATCGGCATGAAATAGAGGTTGGAGCCGAGCGCCCCGGCGGCCAACGTGTCCGGGCCCAGCCGGCCCATCATCATGACGTCGGTCGCGGTCATGGCGGTCTGACCGAGATTGGTCAGCACCATCGGCCAGGCGAGCGCCACCGTCGCCTTGATTTCCTGACGCCAAAGATTTTCCGGCGCGCGAGCGCCGGCTTCGATCGCAGACATTGTTCCGCTCTTTCAGACCAAGGCGCGTCGGCCAAAGGGCCGGAAGCCGCACGGCGCAAGATGGCGCCATTTGCGTCGCCTTGTGAACGAAATGCGACATGTTGGCAAGGGAGGAGGGTCGGGGAGCGATTGATCCAGCCACATGCCGCGGCCTGCGGCGATCGCCTCCACGTCCCGACAAAATTCTACAACGACACAGGCGATTGGACAGCGTGCGACACGCGCAACGCCGTGCAGCGCAACGGCATCGTCTGCGACCGGGTGGCAAAAGCTAGAGCGGTCTCCTCAAGTCAAACGCCGCGCGGCGCGCCTCGTGCGCTCGGGCCGGCAGCTCGGGTTGGGCACAAACGGCTCGTTCACTTGCCTGAGCTCAAGCAATTCATCGTTCACGAAAACAGCAAGCTGCTGCAGCGCATTGTCGTCACGCAATTGCGGATGGAAAACCGTGTCACACCTTTCCTGGAATTGCTCTAGCCTGCTACGCATGGCGCAGATGCGGACAGCCGGCGCACCATGCCGGGAGGAATGGATGCCGTTCAGACGCAGGAAGAACACGGCCGCGATACCGCGCACGGCGCCCGCCTTCGAGCACATCGTGACCGAGGCCAGCGACAGTTTTCTGTGGCGGCTGGACGATTATCCGTGGGAACGCAATGTCTGGAACTTCCATCCGGAATACGAAATTCACCTGTTGCGGAAATCGTCCGGCGTGGCGCTGGTCGGCGACCATATCGGTGAGTTCGGGCCGGGCTACCTGACCATTGTCGGCGGCGGCCTGCCGCATGACTGGGTGACGGCGGTGCAGCCCGGCGAGTTGATCGAAGGCCGCGATATCGTGCTGCAGTTCGATCCCGAGCGGCTGCGCGGCTCGGCCGGGCTGCTGCCGGAGCTGCGCGAGCTGGAACCGTTCCTGGAACGGTCGCTGCGCGGCATGGTCTTCCACGGCCGGACCGCGCTCGACGGCGCCGAGCTGATGGAAAGAATGGGAGAGGTGCACGGGCTGGCAAGGTTCCGCCTGTTCCTTGAACTGCTGGACCTCCTGGCCGCCACCGACGAATACGAGCTTTTATCGTCGCCGGATTTCTCGCCGCTTCTCGATGCCGAGTCGCTGGACATCATACAGCGCGCGCTGACCTATCTGTTCCAGCATTTCGCCGAGGACCTGAAGCTGCCTGACGTCGCGGCATTGGCCGGCATGAGCGAAAGCACTTTTTCCCGCTTCTTCCAGAAGAACACCGGCAACTCCTTCAGCGACCATGTTGCCAAGCTGAGACTCTGGCAGGCCTGCAAGCTGCTCGCCGATACCGAGATTCCGATCACCGAGATCTGCTTCCAGGTCGGCTACATGAACATCTCGAACTTCAACCGCGCCTTCCTGCGCAAGCACAAGATGACGCCGTCATCCTATCGCAAGCTGTCGCGGCAACGGCTGACGCTGCGGGCCTGATCAGCCACCCCCGATAGTACTGATACTCATGTGACGGACAGACTCTGCCGGCGTCATTTTTTGCGCCGCACAATGCATAAAAGTACAGGTCTGCTGCAACGGGGCTTCTAGCCTTGTCCCTTCCAACTCCTCATTTTGGCATCGGGTGGCAGGTCACCCGGGCGACGGTGAGGGTCGCCTAGCCCGAGGACCACTGCTTCCCGCGAGTTTCCTGGAGGAGAAAATCAATGACATCATATCGGCTCGCTGCCGGCCTCGGCGCAGCATTCGTGCTTACCGCTTCCGTATCAACCGCGGCGCTGGCGCAGGCGCCGGCCTGCTCGGCGCCGGTCAAGGTGCTGGCGCAGCCCCGCGACGGGCTGACGCTTCTCGAGGACTCCAAGGACGAGTTCAAGAAGCTCTCCGGCGCCTCGTTCCAGATCGACTATCTCAACGAGAACGACCGCCGCGCGAAGTCGCGCGCCGACGCTTCCACCGTCGGCAACTACAACGTCTACTATGTCGACGAGGCCAATGTCGCGCTGTTCGCCTCCTCGGGCTGGATCGCCCCGCTGACCGATTATTATCCGGCTGAATACGATTTCGCCGATTTCGATCCGGGCCGCCAGAAGGTCGCCACCTATGACGGAAAGGTCTGGTTCGCGCCGCTGACCGGCGGCGGCGACCTGATGGTCTACCGCAAGGACGTGCTCGAGGCCGCCGGCATCCAGCCGCCGAAGACGCTGGACGAGCTGATCGCCGACGTGGCGAAGCTGAACGACCCCGACAAGGGCATGTACGGCATCGCGCTGCGCGGCGCGCGCGGCTCGGGCGCCAATGTCTGGCGCTGGATGCCGTTCTTCAAGGCCTATGGCGGCACGTGGTTCGACGGCGACAAGCCGGCTTTCAATTCGGATGCCGCCGTGAAGGCGACGGAAACCTATCTGAAGCTGTTCAAGGACTCGGCGCCCGGCACACAGACCGGCAGCTGGGATGAATCGACCGGCGCCTTCCTCTCCGGCCAAGTCGCCATCCTGGTCGAATCGACGCCGCTGTCAGGCATGGCGGTGGACCCGAAGACCTCGCAGGTGGTCGGCAAGGTCGGCTTCCTGCCGCCACCCTCGCCGCTGCCGGGCGGTGGCTACGGCCACGGCCTCGCCATCGGCACCAAGGCCAATGCGGACGACGCCTCGAAGAAGTGCGCCGGCCTGTTCATCGCCTGGGCAACCTCGAAGGAGAACGAGAAGCGCCGGCTCGACGCGCACCAGTTCGGCGAGCTCAACCGCACCAGCATCCTCTCCAGCAAGGAATTCGCCGATATCTACGGCGCCGATCTCGGCAAGGCCCTGGCCGACACCGGCAAAGTGACGGCGGTGAACTTCTGGCAGGATCCGCGCTGGCCCGATCTCGGCGACCGCTGGGGCATCATCCTCGAGGAGCTGGTGACCGGCACGCGCACCGACATCAAGGGCGGTCTCAACGAGCTCGAGGCCTACGCCGACGAGCTGGTGAAGAAGAAGTAATCCTCCCGCCCGTGGCGCGCGCGGTCCACGGCATTCGTCGGAATGCCGGGACCCGTGCGCCGCGGGTTTATGCCAGCGATTCCAAGGCATCCGCGACAAACCCGAGGATAGGCAATGCGCCGACGCTCTTCCCTGCCGGTCACATTTCTCGTTCCCACCCTCGTCATCCTTCTGGTGCTGTCGATGGTGCCGACGCTCTACGCCATCGTCATCGCTTTGCAGAACCGCGAATTGAGCACGACCGGTTATTCCTGGGTCTGGTGCGCGAATTTCGCCGACCTCTTCTTCGACCGCCGTTTCCTCAATGCCGTCTGGGTGTCGGTCAAATGGGAGATCGTCACCGTCGTGGCGACGATGGCGGTGGCCATCGGGCTCGGCGTGCTGATGTTCGAGGTCGCCGGCCCGCGCCTGCGCAATGTCTACTGCCTCTTGTTCATCATACCGGTGCTGTTGCCGCGCGTCTCGGCGGCCTTCGTATGGAAGTTCGCCTATCACCCGCTCTACGGCATCGCCACCTATCCCTACCGGCTCATCACCGGCGGGCTGATCTTCGACCCGCTGTCCAAGCCCTCGACCGCCCTGTTTGCCGTGGCTTCGGTGGATGTCTGGCAATGGGGGCTGTTCTTCGCCGTCATCGTGCTGAAGCTCCTGGAAACCTTGCCGCCGCAACCGATCGAGGCGGCCAGGCTCGACCACGCCAAGCGCTGGCAGATCCATGCCTATGTCACCCTACCGATGCTGAAAGCGCCGCTGATCAGCCTGATGTTCGTCAAGATGATCGAGTCGCTGCGCTCCTTCGACCTCATCTATGTGATGACGCGCGGCGGGCCCGGCGTCGCGACCGAGACGCTCGACATGTATGCCTTCTCGCAAGGCTTTATCGAGTCCGGCAAGGTCTCCTACGCTTCGGCCATGGCGGTGCTGATGATGATCGCGACCGTCATCACCTTCACCATGCTGTGGAAGCGGGTGCAGGCATGAAGCCATATCGGATGAGACCGGGCCGCCTGATCGCCAAAGCCATACTGGCGCTTGCCGGATTCCTGGCCGTGTTCCCGCTGGTCTGGACGGCGCTCAACGCGCTGAAGAACAATGTCGACATCATCACGCGCGTCCCGCGCCTGGTGTTTTCGCCGACGCTTGCCAACATCAGCTACATCCTCGGCCGCGACAGCGTGCTGACCGGCCTCTGCAACTCGGTCGTCGCCTGCGGCTCGGCGGTGCTGATCGGCGTCGCGCTCGGCCTGCCGGCAGCCTATGCGGTGGCGCGCTATCCCAACCGCTTCGCGGGCGACATCCAGTTCTTCGTGCTGTCGCTGCGCTTCCTGCCGCCGGTGGCGGTCGCTATTCCGCTCATGGTGATATGGCTGCAGGTCGGGCTCTACGACACTTTGCCGGCTTTGATCGTCACCTACTCGCTGCTCACCATCTCGGTGATCATGTGGCTCGCCATCCCGGCCTTCCAGGGCGTGCCGAAGGAAATCGAGGAAGCGGCCTTCGTCGACGGCTACGGCGCCTATTCGGTTTTCTGGCGGATCGCGCTTCCCGTGGCGGCGCGCTCGCTCATAGGCGCCATCGCCTTCAGCTTCGTGTTGGTCTGGAACGAGTTCCTGATCGCGCTGATGCTGTCGAGCTCCAACGCCAAAACCCTGCCGATCGTCGCTTCAGAGCTGTCGCAGCAAGGCATGAACGTGCCCTGGGGCATCCTCAACGCCTCGGTGGTGCTGCTGTCGCTGCCGCCGCTGCTGTTCCTCGGCGTTCTGAGCGGCTTCCTGAATTCCGTTTTCCGGCAAAAGAAAAGTTGATGCGAGGATACCCGATGCGGGCACTGGTGCTTGAGAAAAAAGGCGAACTGTCGCTGCGCGAGATCGCGTTGCCGCTCGATGTCGGGCCGGACGATGTCAGGATCGCCATCCACACCGTCGGCGTCTGCGGCAGCGACGTGCACTACTACACGCACGGCGCCATCGGCAGCTATATCGTGCGACAGCCCATGGTGCTAGGCCATGAGGCCTCGGGAACGATCGTCGAGGTCGGCGCCAATGTCACAAGCCTGAAGGTCGGCGACCGCGTCTGCATGGAACCCGGCGTACCGAATCTTTCGTCGCGGGCGACGAAGCTCGGCATCTACAATGTCGACCCGGACGTCCGCTTCTGGGCAACGCCGCCGGTGCACGGCGTGCTCGCGCCCTACGCCGTTCACCCGGCGGCCTTCACCTACAAGCTGCCGGACAATGTCTCCTTCGCCGAGGGCGCGATGGTCGAGCCCTTCGCCATCGGCATGCAGGCGGCAGCGCGGGCCCGCATCGTGCCCGGCGATGTCGCCGTCGTCGTCGGCTGCGGCCCGATCGGCATCATGATCGCCTTGGCGGCGCTGGCAGGCGGCTGCGCAAAAGTGCTGATTTCCGATTTCTCCGCACCGAAATTGGAGATCGCCGCCCAATATCCCGGCATCGTGCCGGTCAATATCGGCAAGCAGTCGTTGGTCGACACCGTGCTGGCCGCGACCGACGATTGGGGCGCCGATATCGTGTTCGAGGCGAGCGGCAGCCCGAGGGCCTTCACCAACCTGTTCGACATCGTGCGGCCGGGCGGCGCGGTGGTGCTGGTCGGGCTGCCGGTGGAACCGGTCGAGCTCAACGTGCCGGCGGCAATCTCCAAGGAAGTGCGCATCGAAACGGTGTTCCGCTATGCCAACATCTTCGACCGCGCCCTGCAGCTGATCGCCTCCGGCAAGGTCGACCTCAAGCCGCTGATCACCGGCACCTATGATTTTTCCGAGAGCATCGAGGCGTTCGAGCGCGCCGCCCAAGGCAAGCCGCAGGACGTCAAGCTGCAGATCCTGCTGACCGGCGAGAAGGGATAATAGATGTCCGCGATCGTTTGCTCCCATGTCGACAAGGCCTATGGCGCCACGAGCGTCATCCGCGATCTCAACCTCTCGATCGAGGAGCACGAATTCGTCGTGTTCCTCGGCCCGTCCGGCTGCGGCAAGTCCACTCTTCTGCGGATGCTGGCCGGGCTGGAGGACATCAGCGGCGGCGAGGTGTCGATCGGCGGCAAGGTGGTGAACGATCTCGACCCAGGCGATCGCGGCATCGCCATGGTGTTCCAGAATTACGCGCTCTATCCGCATATGACGATCTTCGAGAACATCGCTTTCGGCCTGAAGCGGCAAAAGGTGCCGGCGGCCGAGATCAGGAAGCGGGTCGAGGCGGTTTCCAGGACACTCGGCCTGGACCCTTATCTCGGACGCAAGCCGACCGAGCTTTCCGGCGGCCAGCAGCAGCGCGTGGCGATCGCGCGCGCCATGATCAAGACGCCGAAAGTGTTCCTGTTCGACGAGCCGCTGTCCAATCTCGACGCCAAGCTGCGCAACCATATGCGCGTCGAGATCGCCAGGCTGCACCAAGCGTTGAAGACGACGACCGTCTACGTCACGCACGACCAGCTCGAGGCGATGACGCTGGCCGACCGCATCGTGCTTTTGAAGGACGGGGTGATCGAGCAGATCGGCTCACCGGCGGAAATCTATCGCCGGCCCGGCAATCTGTTCGTGGCCGGCTTCATCGGCACGCCGAACATGAACTTCATCGAGGCCACGGTTAGCCGGGCAGAGAACGGGTGGACGCTGAACGGTGCTAGAACGGTGATTTCGATCGAGGGCAGAGGATTCGATCTGCAGCACGGCGAACGCGCCGTGCTCGGCATCCGGCCTCCAGACCTGAAGACGGCAAGCGGCGATGCGGGCGGCAATCTGCTGCTCGGCACGGCCGACCTTATCGAGTTCCACGGCAATGATGCGCTGGTGACGTTCGGCTCGGGCGGCAAGGAGATCAGCGCGCTGGTGCCGGCCCGCGAATGCCCGGAGTTGCGGGCGCCTGTCCGCTATGCGTTCGACGAGGAAAGCATCCACCTGTTCGACGTGTCGACGGGCATGTCCCTGCGCAAGCGGGCTAATTGATCGCGTCGAGCGCCTGCCGCTGGCGGTGCATTTCGAGGAAGATCCGGTAGTCGCGGTCGAAGCGGGCGCCGGCGGCCTTGTTGGGCGCGCGGGTCTTGCCGCCCTGCTGCATGGCGACACAGGCCGCGTTGAGGTTGGGGTAGAGGCCGGCGGCGGTCGCCGCCACCATGCCGGTGCCGAGCAGCACCGCCTCGTCGGCCAGCGGCTCGACTACCGTGCAGCCGGTGGCGTCGGCGTAGAGCTCCATCAGCAGCGGGTTCTTGGTGTGGCCGCCGGTGACGTGCAGCGTGTCGATCAGGTAACCGTTCTCGTTCAGCGCCTCGAGCACATGGCGCACGCCCAGCGCAATGGCGACGGCGGTGCGCCAGTAGAGCTTGCACAGGCTGTCGAAGGAGGAATCGAGCGTCAGGCCGCTGATGACGCCGACCGCATGCGGGTCGGCGAGCGGCGAGCGGTTGCCGTGAAAATCCGGCAGCACATGCAGCCTTGCGGCCAGCGCGTCGCCGTCCTCGGCGCGCAGCTCGGCAATGCGCCTGGCGATCTTTATATGCATGGCCGCGTCCGGCTCACCGCCGGTGCCGTGCCAGCGGATGATGTGGTCGAGCAGCGCGCCGGTGGCCGACTGGCCGCCTTCCGAGAGCCATAGCGACGGCAAGGCGGCGCCGTAATAAGGCCCCCACACCCCGGCAAAGGGCTGCGGGTCGAGCGACATTGCCATGACGCAGGACGATGTGCCGGCAATCAGCGCCAGATGCCGGCTGATGTTCTTCTCGTCGCCGGCAAAGCCGCCCAGAACGCCGAGCGCGCCGGCATAGGCATCGATGACACCGGCGCCGACGCGGCATTTTTCGCTGAGGCCGAGTTCGGCCGCGGCCGCCGCCGTCAGTGGGCCGATGTCGGTGCCGACCGGACTTGCCTTTTCCGGCAGATTGCCGTGCTCGAACAGATCGCCGAGCCCGACGAGCTCGAAGAAGTCGCGCCGCCAGCTCTTTTCCTCATGGGCGAGATAGGTCCATTTGGCCGTCAGCGTGCATTGCGAGCGGGCAAGCGAGCCGCTCGCCTTCCAGGTCAGGAAGTCGGTCAGATCGAATAGATAGCCGGCTTCACTCCATGTTGTTGGCAAATGGCGCTTCAGCCACATCAGCTTCGGCGTCGCCATCTCCGGCGACATCACGCCGCCTATGTAATCGAGAACGGCATGGCCGCTCGTCGTGCATTCATCGGCCTCGGCGATGGCGCGGTGATCGAGCCAGACGACCGTGTCCCAGCGCTTCTCGCCGGTGACCGAGACGCTGAGCTGGCCGCCTTGCCAGTCGCGCGCGACCAGCGAGCAAGTGGCGTCGAAAGAGATGCCGGCGATATCCTGGGCGGCGACGGCGGATTTTTGGAGAGCGGCCCGCACGGCCTTGCACACCGCCGACCAGATATCTTGCGAATCGTGCTCGGCATGATCCGGCTTGGGCTGATGCATCGCGATCGGATGATCGGCGCGGCCGAGCAGGTTGCCTTCCGAATCGAGAATGCCCGCGCGAGCGCTCCCGGTGCCGACATCGACCGCGCAAACGAAGCTTTTCGTCAAGATGCTCTTACTCTCGCTCCCAGGCCTGCAATCAGATCGGGCAATTGCAGCATGTCAGCGAATATAAAGTCCGGTTCCGTCGACGCAAGCCGCGCCCTGAGGGCCGGATTGGACGCATGCGAGCCACCGATGAAAGCAAAGACGCGCATGCCGGCGGCGCGGGCCGCGGCTATGCCGGCGGGACTGTCCTCGATCACCAGGCAGTCGCGCGGTTGGACCCGCATGCTTTCGGCGGCATGAAGGAAAAGATCCGGGTCCGGCTTGCCGCGCTTGACCATGGTGGCGCTGAAGAGATGCGGCTCCAGCAAGGGCAACAGGCCGGTGACGTCGAGCGCGTAGCGGATGCGCTCCAGCGTGCCGGACGAAGCGACGCAGCGAGGCCGGCCGAGCTTCGCAAGCACCTCCTCGACGCCGGGGATCGGCTTCAACTCCTCGCGGAATTTGCGCATCAGGTCGACGCGCATGGCGGTGAGATGCCGGTCGCTGATCTCGAGCCCGAAATCGCGGCCGAGGATTTCGCGCACGCTTTTCATGCTCTTGCCGAGGAAATGCTCGTAGGCGGCGTCCTCGCTGACGGTGCCGCCGGCGAGCTCGATCATGCCAAGCAGCGCCGAGACCGAAAGCGCCTCGCTGTCGACCAGCACGCCGTCACAGTCGAAGATGACCAGTTCAGGCGTCATCGCGACGTGATCTCAGCGCACTTCAGAGCTTGCCGGCGAGATAGCGTGTCAAGGTTTCACGCGCGCCGTTCGCCCACAGGACCTTCAAGGCATGGGCGAAGGCCGCGGCGAAGACGGGTGACCGGCCGACATCGCCATAGATGTCCTCCATCGCCAGCCAGGCCTTCGGATCGTCCTTCGCCGCCTCGGCGGTCGCCTGCATGCGGTCCCAACTGGGGTCGTTCGGCTCGATGACGGCGCCGCTGTCCGTGGTGCCGAAGCAGTAGCGGCACCAGAGCGCCGATTCCAGCGCGAGGCCGGCGACGCCCTTGCCCGCCTTCAGCCGGTCGGCGATTGTCGGGATGATGAATTTCGGCTGGCGGTTGGAGCCGTCGAGACAGAGCCGGCGGATGGTGTCGCCGATCTTGGGATTGGAGAAGCGGCGCTCGATGAGCTGGTAGTAGTCCTCCAGGTCGGTGTCCGGCACGGGCGGCACGGTCGGGATGATCTCGTCATGCTCGAGCTTCGAGAGAAAGGCGCGCACCAGCGGTTCCTGCATGCCTTCATGGACGAAATGGATGTCCATCAGCCCGGCCGGATAAGCGATCGTCGCATGGCCGCCATTGAGGATGCGGATCTTCATCAGCTCGTAGGGCGAGACATCCTTGACGAATTGCACGCCGACCTTCTCCAGCGCCGGGCGGCCGGCGGTGAAATGATCTTCCAGCACCCATTGCTTGAACGGTTCGCAGAACACCGGCCAGTTGTCCTCCAGGCCGAAATCGTCGGCGAGGATCTTGCGTTCCCGATCGGTGGTCGCCGGCGTGATGCGGTCGACCATGCCGTTCGGAAAGGCGACCTTGTCGCCGACCCAGTTGGCCAGGTCCTCGTCGATCAGCCGGGCAAGGCCGATGACGCCGTCGGAGGTGACATGGCCGTTGTGGGGGATGTTGTCGCAGGACATGACGGTGAACGGCACGATGCCGTCGGCCCGCCGGCGCAGCAGCCCGGCAAGGATGATGCCGAAGACGGTTTTCGGCACCGCTCCCGGTTGCGCATCCGCGACGATGTCGGGATGGGCCGGGTTGAACTTGCCCGAGGCCGGGTCGATGAAATAACCGCCCTCGGTGATGGTCAACGACACGATCCTGATGGCCGGATCGGCGAGCTGGTCGATGATCGCGGCCGCGTCACCAGGTGTTAGGAAATCGATCATGGCGCCGGTCACGCGGGCGCTCATGTGGCCCTGGTCCTGCTCGACCACTGTGGTCAGCCAATCCTGTTCCTGCAGCTTGGCGCGGCCGATCTTCTCGCCTTCGAACACGCCGGCGCCGATCAGCGCCCAGTCGTGACCCTCTCCGGTGCCGAACAGATCGTCGAGATAGACCGCCTGGTGCGAGCGGTGGAAGTTGCCGACGCCGAAATGGACGATGCCCGCCTTCAGGGCGGAGCGGTCATATTTCGGCCCGGCGACCTTGGCCGGGAGCCTGGCGAGGTTCGAAGAGGAGAGTTTCACGGTCATCTCATTTTACCCTTTGGCCGATCCGCAGCCCGACTGTTCCGCCTCCTTAGGGGAGCGACGGTGAGGGGCGGTACTGGTGTTCCAGCATGCCGCCCCTCACCTGCCCCGCGGCGTCTTCTCCGGAGGAAAGAGAGAAGCGCCTCCCCTCAACGCAGCCCGTCAGCTCATCCATTGTCCGCCGTCGACATTGTAGGTCTGGGCGACAATGTATTCGGCCTCGTCACTGGCCAGGAACACGGCCATGCCAGCGAGGTCCTCTGGCTTGCCCATGCGGCCGTAAGGCACACCTTCGCCGACCAGGCGCTTCTTCTCACCCTTCGGCCGGTTCTCGTATTTGGCGAACAGCGCGTCGACCTGGTCCCACATGTCGCTGTCGACGACACCAGGCGCGATCCCGTTGACGTTGATGCGGTGCTTGATGAGGTCGAGCCCAGCCGACTGCGTCAGCGAGATGACGGCGGCCTTGGTGGCGCAATAGACCGCGACCAGCGGCTCACCGCGCCGGCCGGCCTGGCTCGCCATGTTGATAATCCTGCCGCCCCGGCCGCGCGCGACCATCGAACGGGCAGCCGCCTGCAGCATAAACAGCGTGCCGGCGACATTGACGGAGAACAGTTTTTCGTAGCTCGCCCTTGTTATCTCGACGATCGGCGCGAGGTCGAAGATCGCGGCGTTGTTGATCAGGATGTCGAGGCCGCCGGTCCTTGCCTCGACCGCCTTCACCGCCGCCTCGATCGAGGCCTGGTCGGTGACGTCGAGCCTAACCGCGTAAGCGGCGGAACCGATCGCCTTCGCCGTCGCTTCCGCTGCTTCCAGGTCGATGTCGGCGATCGCCACCGTCGCGCCTTCGCGCGCATAGGCTTCGGCGAAGGCTCTGCCGATGCCGCGCGCCGATCCGGTGATCAGCGCCGATTTGCCCTCCAGCCTCACTGCGCCAGCGCCTTGCCGTCGGTGCCGAAGCGATGGAGCTTGGTCCTGTCGGGTGTCAGATAGACGGTGTCGCCATGCTTGACCGCAACCTCGCCGTCGGCGCGGACATTGACGGTGCCGATGCCGTCCGCCTGGACGTGCAGGAAGGTGTCGGAGCCGAGGTGCTCGGCAACGCCGACCGTCGCCTTCCAGTCGCCGGCCGAGGTCGAGATGTTGAGATGCTCGGGCCGGATGCCGATGGTCTTGGCGCCGTATTTTTCCGCCGGCGCGCCTTGGATCATGTTCATCTTGGGCGAGCCGATGAAGCCGGCGACGAAGAGGTTCTTAGGCGTCTTGTAGAGCTCCATCGGCGAGCCGACCTGCTCGATGTTGCCGGCGTTGAGGACGACGATCTTGTCGGCCATGGTCATGGCCTCGACCTGGTCGTGGGTGACATAGATCATCGTCGTCTTCAGCTGGTGATGCAGCTCGCTGATCTCCAGCCGCATGGTGCCGCGCAGTGCCGCGTCGAGGTTGGACAGCGGCTCGTCGAACAGGAAGGCCGAGGGCTGGCGCACGATGGCGCGGCCGATGGCGACGCGCTGCCGCTGGCCGCCGGAAAGCTGGCCGGGCCGGCGCTCGAGATAGTTGGTGAGGTTCAGGATGCGCGCGGCGTCCTTCACCTTCTTGTCGATCGTCGCCTGGTCCTCGCCCGCCATCTTCAGCGGAAAGGCGATGTTCTTGGCGACGGTCATATGCGGGTAGAGCGCGTAGGACTGGAACACCATGGCAAGCTTGCGCTTGGCCGGCGCTTCGCCGGTGACGTCGCGGCCGTCGATGCTGATGGTGCCGCCGCTGGTGTCCTCCAGTCCAGCGATCAGTCTGAGCAGCGTGGACTTGCCGCAACCGGACGGACCGACGAACACGACGAACTCGCCATCCTCGATGTTGAGGTCGATGTTCGGAATGATCGTCGTCGACCCGAAGGACTTGGAGACGTTGTGGAGCGTGATGTTTCCCATGGTTTCCTCCCGGGGGTATTTTCGTCGTCCGCCGTTTGCGGTCTTGCTACTTCACGGCGCCAAAGGTCAGGCCGCGCACCAGCTGCTTCTGGCTGAACCAGCCCATGATCAGGATCGGCGCGATCGCCAGCGTCGAGGCGGCCGAGAGCTTGGCCCAGAACAGGCCTTGCGGGCTGGAGAAGGAGCTGATGAAGGCCGTCAGCGGCGCGGCGTTGGTGGTGGTGAGCCGGATCGTCCAGAACGCCTCGTTCCAGGCCAGGATGATGTTCAAGAGCATGGTCGAGGCAATGCCCGGCACGGCCATCGGCGTCAGCACGTAGATGATTTCGTTCCACAGCGAGGCGCCGTCCATGCGCGCCGCTTCGAGGATCTCGCCCGGGATCTCGCGGAAGTAGGTGTAGAGCATCCACACCACGATCGGCAGGTTGATCAGCATCAGCATGATCATCAGGCCGATGCGGCTGTCGAGCAGCCCTGAGTCGCGGAAGATCAGGTAGATCGGGAACAGCACCGCGACCGCCGGCATCATCTTGGTGGACAGCATCCACATCAGGATGTCCTTGGTTCGCTTGGTCGGCGAAAACGCCATCGACCATGCCGCCGGGATGGCGACGAGCAAGGCCAGGATGGTCGAGCCGACCGAGAGCAGCACCGAGTTGAAGAAGAACTTGAAGTAGCCGCTTCGCGCTTGGACCTCGGTATAGCTCTCGAAGGTTCCGGAAGGGATCAGGTTGAAGCCCTGGATCGCTTCCTGTTCCGACTTGAACGAGGTGATGATCGTGTAGAGGATCGGAAAGAAGATCAGCAGGGCGACGATCCAGGCCGCGGCCGTGGCGATGGTCTTGTGCTGGGTGGTGACTGCGCGTGCCATGGTCAGGTCCTCCCGTATCGGCGGTGTTGGCGGCAGGGTCGACCCCCACTCCGGTTTGCTGCGCAAACCACCTCTCCCCCGATCGACGGGGTAGAGGAAAGGCGCGGCTTCGATGCAGGCGTTTCCTCTACCCCCGGCAGGGGGAGAGGTGTCCCGCGCAGCGGGACGGAGTGGGGGTTGTTCAGCGCACGTGGCATCGTCTCACCCCCTTACTTGTCCAGGTTCTTGCCGACGGCGCGCATGGCGAAGAAGGCGACGATGTTGGCGAGAATGACAGCGATGACGCCGCCGGCGGACGCCTGGCCGATTTTGAACTCCAGCAACGCCTTCTGGTAGACGAGGAAGGGCAGGTTGGTGGAGGCGTAGCCCGGACCGCCATTGGTGGTGACCAGGATCTCGGCATAGACCGAGAGCAGGAAGATCGTCTGGATCAGGATGACCACGGTGATAGCGCGCGACATGTGCGGCAGCGTCAGATAGATGAAGCGGCTGAGGAACCCGGCGCCGTCCATCTCGGCCGCCTCCTTCTGCTCGCCGTCGAGCGACTGCAGCGATGTCAGCAGGATCAGCGTCGCGAAGGGCAGCCATTGCCAGGCGACGATGATGATGATGGCGGTCAGCGGATGCTGTCCGAACCAATCGATGGGCTCGGCGCCGAAGAAGCGCGCAATGTCGGCAAAGACACCGTATTGCGGATGCATGATCATGTTCTTCCACACCAGCGCGGCGACCGGCGGCATGACGAAGAAGGGCGAAATCACCAGGATACGCACGATCCCCTGGCCCCACATCGGCTGATCGATGAGCAGCGCGAGCAGAATGCCGCCGACCACGGTGATGACCAGCACGCTGACGACGATGGCGAGCGTGTTGAGGATCGACTGCAGGAAGGCCGGGTTGGAATAGAACAGCGCGTAGTTCGAGAAACCGACGAAGCCGTCGCGGATCGGGTTGAGCGGGTTGTACTGCTGGAAAGAGAACCACAGCGTAAACAGCAGCGGCACGATCATCCAGACGAACAGCAGCACCACCGACGGCGCCATCATGAAACGGGCAAGCGAACGGGTTTGCTGAGTAGCCATGACGGTCACCCTCCCAAGGTCAGCCGGATTTTCAGTGTCGTGCCAGAATTTTCCCGATTTTGAAAAGTGGCCGCCCGAACTGGGTTTCGGGCGGCCGCTTGCCGGTCACGATAGGCGACCGGCCTTCGGCGCCGGGAGGAGCCTTACTTGATGTAGCCGCCCTCGGTCATCGCCGCGGTGGCCGCGTCCTGGGCCTGCTTCAGCGCATCGTCGACGCTCGACTGGCCGGCAAGGGCGGCCGAGAAGAGCTGGCCGACGGTGGTGCCGAGACCCTGGAACTCAGGAATGGCGACGAACTGCACGCCGACATAGGGCACCGGCTTGACGGTCGGATGCGTCGGGTCGGCGGCGTTGATGGAGTCCAGCGTCATCTTGGCGAAGGGCGCTGCCTTCTGGTACTCGGCATTGGCGTAGAGCGAGGAGCGCGTTCCGGGCGGAACATTTGCCCAGCCTTCCTTCGAGGCGACCAGTTCGGCATAATGCTTGCTGGTAGCCCAGGAGACGAACTTCTGGGCTGCATCGGCCTTCTGGGTGCCGGCCGGGATCGCGAGCGACCACGCCCACAGCCAGTTGCCGCGCTTGCCGAGGCCGTTGTCGGGCGCCAGCGCGTAGCCGACCTTGTCGGCGACCTGCGAGGCCTTCGGATCGGAGACGAAGGACGCCGCGACGGTGGCGTCGATCCACATGCCGCACTTGCCCTGCTGGAAGAGCGCCAGGTTTTCGTTGAAGCCGTTGGAGGAAGCGCCTTCCGGACCGTCGGCCTTCATCAGGTCGACATAGAACTGCAGCGTGTTCTTCCATTCCGGTTGGTCGAATTGCGGCTTCCAGTTCTCGTCGAACCAGCGGGCGCCGAAGGAGTTCGACATGGCGGTCAGGAAGGCCATGTTCTCGCCCCAGCCGGCCTTGCCGCGCAGGCACACGCCGTTCACGCCGTTGGCGCGATCGGTCATCTTGTCGGCGGCCTGCTTGACGAAGTCCCAGGTCGGCGCGTCGGGCATCTTCAAGCCGGCCTTCTCCATCAGATCCTTGCGGTACATGACGAAGGAACTCTCGCCATAGAAGGGCGCGGCATAGAGCTTGCCGTCGACCGAAAGGCCGCCGGCGATGGCCGGGATGATGTCCTTGACGTCGTAGTCGTCGCCGAGCTTGTCGAGCGGCAGGAGCCAGCTCTGCTTGGCCCAGATCGGAACCTCGTAGGTGCCGATGGTCATGACGTCGTACTGGCCGCCCTTGGTGGCGATGTCGGTGGTGACGCGCTCGCGCAGCACGTTCTCTTCAAGCGTCACCCAGTTCAGCTGGATGTCGGGGTTAGCCTTGGTGAAGTCGTCGGTCAGCTTCTGCATGCGGACCATATCGCCATTGTTGACGGTGGCGATGGTGATGGATTCGGCATGCGCGGCGAAAGCGAGGGCGCTGGCCGACAACAGGCCCAGGGTGAGCGTGCGAAGTTTCATCAAATTCCTCCCATAAACCAAGATGAGCATTTGCCTTTGCTTTGGGCAATTACTCACTTGGCGTGATTTATGTCAAGCGGAATCGATGCTGCAGCGCAGCAGAAATGCGGCTACGTGAACCCGATCCGGCGATGCGGGAGATATCTTTAGGATAGAAGCCTGGGCAGCCCGCTTACGGGCAGGCGATCTCGGCCAGGATCCAGTCGCGGAAGGCACGGATCTTCGGCACGTTGCGGCGCGCCGTCGGATAGACCAGCCAATAGGCATGGCCGTCATCGCCGACCAGGTCGAAAGGCTGGATCAGGCGGCCATCGGCGATCTCGTTCTTGAACAGCGCCCTGGTCAGGATGGCAACGCCGTGGCCGGCCATCGCCGCGTTCGCCTCATAGGCCTGCGCGCCCATGCTGGAGCCGGGCCGTTTGGCGAGGTCGTGCGCGCCGACGCCGGCGGCCTCGAACCATTGCGCCCACCAGATGTCGCCCGGATCGAGGATCGGCAGGCGCAACAGGTCGGCCGGCTCCTTGACGCCGCCGATGCTCGCCGCAAGCTTCGGGCTGAGCATCGGCGTGAAATCGGCGTCGAGCAGTTTATGCGCCTCCAGGCCCGGCCACTTGCCGCCGCCGGAACGGATGGCAAGGTCGACATCCTCGCGCGCGAAATCGGTCAGGCGGCTCGAGGTGTCGAGCCGCACGGCAAGTGCCGGGTGAGCGAGTTGGAAGGCGCCCAGATGCTGCGCCAGCCAGTTCGAGGCAAAGGTGAGCACCGTGGTGACGCAGAGCAGGCCGTCGGCGCCGCCGCGCGCCGCGGCATAGGCTTGCCCGAGAATGGAAAAGGCCTCGCTGACGGCAGGCGCCAGGCGCTGGCCGGGCTCGGTCAATTCGATCTGCCTCGGTCTGCGCAGGAACAGCGGCGCGCCGATGCGCTCCTCGAGCACCTTGATCTGGTAGCTGGCCGCGGCCTGCGTCATGCCGAGTTCCTGCGCCGCCTTGGTGAAGGACAGGTGCCGGGCCACCGCTTCGAACACCCGGATCGCCTGCAGCGGCGGCAGCGGCGCAAGCTGTGGAGAGCTCAGATCGGGCATAAGGCCTCCTTATGGGTCATGATCGAGGTTTAATTGGAAGCACGAACCGGCCAACCCGATATTTGGGGTCGACGATCAATCCAGTTCAAGCATGGCGAAGGCTGACGATCATGGTCACGGTCCACGAAAAACTCGTTTCAACCCCGGTACGAGGCTGGCTTTTCATGCTGGCCCGGGAGTTCTCACGGTTTTCGGGCCGCAGACGCGGCTATGTCAATGTCCGGGAATTGCCGGAGCATCTGCAGCGCGACATGGGCTTTCTCGACGGCAACGATCCGCGCGGCCGCTCCCTATAGCCGGCGCTTTTTATCGGTCGGGCGCAGCGTTCGGCTCGATCATGCGCCGGCAAGCAGGGCTTCAGCCGTCCGTTCATCGGTGATGAGGCCGTTGACCAGCCGCCGGTTGACGGCCGCCAGGATGCCCGGCAGCTTGCGCTCGCCCATGGCTAAAGCAATGACCAGCGACCTTTCGCGCGACGGCAGCGCCGCCGAGGAGACGCGGTCGTTGGTGATGCCCTCGATCATGCGACCTTCGCGGTCGAACACCCAGCCGACGATCTCGGCGATGCCGCCGGCCTTCTGCAGCGCCTTCAACTCGCTTTCCGAAATGAAGCCGTCCTCATAGAGCGGCGCCTTGGGGCCGAGGTCGCCGATACCGACGAAGGTGACGTCGGCTTCCGCCGCCAGCGCCAGCGTCGGCTGGATCATCGGCTGGTTGAGCAGCATCTCGCGTTCCGCGGGCGAGGACGCAATGACCGGCAGCGGCATCGGGAAGGAGCGCGCCTTGACGCGGTCGGCCATCGTGAAAATGACGTTGTAAAAGGCCGCCGAACCGTCGGGCGAGATGTTGCCGGTCAACGACACCACCTTGTGCTGCGGGCACTCCATCGGCGGCAGTTGCTCGATCGCCGCCTTCAGCGTGCGCCCGGTGCCGATCGCCATAACGATCGGCGCCTCCGAGCGCAGCCGGCGTTCGATCTCGGCCGCAGCCGCCTCGGCGATGCCGATCGTCGTCGAATTCGACGTCGGGTCGCTCGGCACCACTTCGACAAGATCGAGCGCGAAGCGTGACTTCAGCCGCGCGGCAAGATCGAGGCAGTTGGCGATCGGATGATCGACCCGCACCTTGATCAGGCCCTCCGACATGGCCAGCGATACCAACCGCTGCGCGGTCTGCCTGGAGATGCCTAGCTTGGCGGCGATCTGGTCCTGCGTGTTGCCGGCAACATAATAAAGCCAGCCGGCGCGCGCGGCGTCGTCCAACCTGGTGCTGCCAGTCTCCTGTCGCGAATTCACTTTTTGCCTCCCGGCCCGCGCGATATACACGAGCACCATAGCTTACAGCGATTACGCCAGCGCGCAATTGTCTATCGAAAGAGCAATTGCTTGGAAGCTTGACGGGCGCCCGACGGATCAATTCGTCGCGCCGCCAATCATTTGCCGCCGGGGCGGTTTATCTCGACCGGGAAACCCATTAAGGGGATCGGCGAAGGGAGTCTCGCATGACGCCGAAAGCCGTTTTCTGGGATATGGACGGGACGCTGGTCGACAGCGAGCCGCTGCATGAGGCAGCGCTGGTGGCGGCGCTGCGCAGCGTCGGCGTCGCTCCACCGGTCGACCTGCACCAGCGCGTCCTTGGTGTCGCCGCGTGGCCGGTCTACGAGATGCTGCGCGACGAGTTCGGCCTCGGCCTGCCCTTCGACGACTGGATCGTGCGCAAATACGATCACTACCTGCCGCTCGCCGAAACGCTCAAACCGCGGCCCGGCGCCATCGAAGTGTTCAACGAATTGCGGGCGCTCGGGGTCGAGCAGGCGGTGGTGTCCAATTCCGACCGGCTGATCGTCGACGCCAATCTCACCGCCGTCGGGCTCACCTACCCCGGCATGCGCACGGTGAGCCGCAATGACGTTATCGAAGGCAAGCCGTTCCCTGAGCCTTTCCTGCGCGCGGCCTATCTGGCCGGCGTCGATCCGGCGGATGCGGTCGCGGTCGACGACAGCCGCACCGGCGCCATGGCCGGGCTGGCGGCGGGCATGAAGACGATCTTCTGGCCGGAAGCGCCGATGGAAGGCCCGCCAGGTGCCATCGCAATCAACAGCGCCGAGGAATTGCGCAGAGAACTCGGACTCTGAACGCAACCACCAAGGTCGGCTCCGCCCTTCATCCGCCTGCCTCAACTCCCCGTGAACGGGGCGAGGGAATGGCAGCTCAGTTCCGGTAGACCGGCTCTTCCTCGTCGAGGATCGCTTTCAGTTCGGCAAGATGACGCTCGGCCTGGCCGGGATAATCGTCCATTTCGCGCGCGGTCTTCTCGGCGATCTCGTCGGAGAGCGTGCGCAGCGGACGGCCGGTCCACAGCGCCTTGATATAGGTCTCGGCGGCGCGCTCGAAATAGAACATGCGATTGAAGGTGTCGGCGACGGTGTCGCCGATGACCATCACGCCGTGATTGCCCATGACCATCACCTTGACCTTGGGATCGGTGAGAAGCTGCGAGCAGCGCTCGCCCTCTTCCTCGAAGGCCAGCCCGCCATAATTGGCGTCGACGACATGGCGGTTGAAGAACATGGCAGAGTTCTGGTCGATCGGCGGCAGCGTCGAATCGGCCAGCGAGGCGAGCACGGTGGCGTGGATCGAATGGACATGCATGGCGCAGCGCGCATGCGGCACGTTGCGGTGGATGGCGCCGTGCAGTCCCCAGGCGGTCGGGTCGGGCGCATTGGGACCGGACAGCGTTGCGGGATCGTTGGCGTCGATCAAGAGCAGGTCGCTTGCCTTGATGCGGGAGAAATGCACCTGGTTCGGGTTCATGAGGAACTTGGTGCCTTCCTCGTTGACGGACAGCGAGAAGTGGTTGGCCACCGCCTCGTGCATGTTGAGCCGCGCCGTCCAGCGGAAGGCGGCGGCAAGATCGACCCGCTCCTCGTAATAGGGCAGGTTGCTCAGCGGTTCCTTATGCAGGCGGGCAAGGCTCATCGAGAAATCCTCCGCTTGGGTCTTGTTCTACGCAATTCCGGACGGAAAACCGCTGCGCACTTTTCCCGGAATTGCCCCAGACAATGCCGTGCACGGCCGCTGCCAGCAACCGCAAACTAATGGGTCAGACCGCCCTCAGGCGGCCGAGCGAGCCGATTGCAGTCCGCCCTGCTCGACGATGAAATCGATAACCTCCTTGAGGCCCTTGCCGCGCGACAGATCGGTGAAGCCGAACGGCCGCTTGCCGCGCATGCGGGCAGCGTCGGCCTCCATGACGTCCAGGTTGACGTTCACATAGGGCGCCAGATCGCTCTTGTTGATGATGAGGAAATCGGAACGGGTGATGGCCGGGCCGCCCTTTCTCGGGATCTCCTCGCCCTGGCAGACCGAGATGACGTAGAGGGTCAAGTCGGCAAGGTCGGGCGAGAAGGTGGCGGCGAGATTGTCGCCGCCGGATTCGATGAAGATGATGTCGAGGTCGGGGAATTTCTTGTTCAGTTCGGCGATGGCGCGCAAATTGATCGAGGCATCCTCGCGGATGGCCGTGTGCGGGCAGCCGCCGGTCTCGACGCCGACGATGCGCTCCTCCGGCAGCGCCTGCAGGCGCGCCAACATCAGCGCATCCTCCTTGGTGTAGATGTCGTTGGTGACGACGGCGATGGAGAAGTCGTCCCGCAGCGCCTTGCAGAGCTTTTCGGTGAGCGTTGTCTTGCCGGAACCGACAGGGCCGCCGATGCCGATGCGAAGGGGACCGTTTTTCGACGTCATGCCGGAAACTCCATGATGGCAAGGATTGCGAAGCCCAGCCCGATCAACAGGCAGAGCGGCGAATAAAGGCGCTGGTCGAGCCGCGCGAAAGGCTGCTCGGGCGCGAGCCGGCGCCACAAGGGCGTGAAGCCGGCGATGCCGCGGCCGAGAAAGACAAGGCCGATCATCAACGCCGTGGCGGCCAGGCCTTCCCTTGGAAAGGGCGTGGCAAAGACACAAGCCAGCGCCAGCGGCCAGAGCGTCGCGAGCGCGAGGCAAGCTGCGACGGCGAAGCTCGCGAATGACGACGGCATCTCGTCCACGCCGCGAAAGCCGACAACAGCGTGCGCGCAGGATTTTGCGTCAGTCCCTGGCCAGATGCCGCCGATGCCCCAATAGACATGCAGCGTGGTGATCAGGAGCAGCACGACAGAAAGGGCGAAGGCAAGAATGGTCATGAGCGGAACAGACGCGAATATTGGGTTTCATGCCTCATCGCCATGATGTCGGACATCAAGGCCGCGCCGCCGAGATCGTCGAGCGAGGAGTTCGCGGCCCGGGCCGCTGTCGCGAGCGCCAATGGCTCAAAGCCGGCTAACAATGCCGTTGCGTCTGTCTGCCCGATCACACCGAGCCGGATCGCCGCCTGCACGAGGTTGGAGAAGAAGGCCTGCAGGAAGGCGGACAGCGCCTCCGCCAAATCGAAGCAGTGACTGCCGGCGACCGCCCCGATGGCGACGCAATAGGGGCAATCCTCAGGTAGGCGCTCCAGAACCGGACACGGCCAGGCGGCGGCCGCCTGGAGAAAGGCCGCGCCCTGCAGCATGGTTTCCATATGTCGTTCCCGCGACCCGGCGAGCGCTTCGGCGAGCGCGGCGACCTCGTCGAGATCACCGCCGCCATGCGCGCGCCGCCAGCTTTCGCCAAACAGCACCGCGTCGTTCCAGCCGGAACCCATCTCGACCAGCGTCTCCAGCCAGCCGCCAAGATCTTCGCGATCGGCGATCAGCCCGTCATGCACGGCGCGCTCGAGACCATGGCTGTAAGAGAAGCCACCAACGGGAAAGGACGGCGACAGCCAGGCCATCAGCCGCAGTAGCGCCATGCCGGATCGCTGTTCAATCATGGTGACCGTGGTCGTGCGAGTGATGATGATCGTGATGGTCGTGACCATGATGATCATGCGCATGGTGATCATGGCTATGGTCGTGGCCATGGCCGGAATAGGCGCCGCGCAGCGGGCTGAACGGTTGGAAGACCTCATTCACCGTGGCGCCCAGGCCTTCCAGCATGGCCTTGATGACATGGTCGCGCAGGATGAGGATGCGGTCCGGCTCGATCGCCGCGGCTAGGTGGCGGTTGCCGATGTGCCAGGCCAGTTCCGTCAGATGCACGCCATCGCGGGCACGAATGTCGTAGACTTCCTCCGGCGCGGCGACGATCTCGATCTGGCGGCCGTCCTCCAGCACCAGCCGGTCGCCATTGCCAAGCGCTACCGGCTCGGGCAGGTCGACCAGCACCTTTTCGCCGCCGGCGGTTTCGATGGCGCGACGGCGCAGATGCCGCTCGTCATGGGCGAGCACCGCTTTGTCGTAAGGCGCCGTCGATCCGGCCCCGCCGGCTGGAACAACCGAGACGGCGCGCGGGAATTTGGTGAAATCGGTTGTGATGTTGAGTTTCATTTCATGGCTCCACCATTAGAGCGCAGCGCGTCCTCATGGACGCGCAAAGGACGCTCTAACACTTTTGCATCTATGCATCGTGCTTTCCGAAAATCGATTCCGATTTTCGGGCCGATGCATTGGCTTGCGCCCTTGCCCGGGCGGGTCGCGACAGCACACGGTCGAAATAGGTATTTACCCGTTCGGACTCGATCGCAAACCGTCCGGCGCGGGCCCAGCCGCCCATGTCCCCGAGCAGGACGTCGACGGCCGAAAAGCGCGCGCCGAGCGCGAAAAGCCTGTCACCGAGCCGGCGGTCCAACGCCTTTATTTCGGATGCGAAGTCATAGGCCGCGGCTGGCCCGACATCAACGCGGACCGCCTTGGGCAGCAGGAAACGATGGCGCAACTTGTTCCAAAGCGGCGCTTCCAGCTCGCTCTGGGCGAAATGCATCCAGGAATCCATCTCGGCGCGGCCGGCGAGGCCGGGATTGGCGCCCATGCCATGCTCCGCATTCTTGTCCGCCAGATAGACGCAGATCGCCGCCGAGTCGGTAACCTTGAGGTCGCCGTCGATCAGGATCGGCACCTTGCCCGACGGGTTCAGCGCAAACGCCTCCGGCGAGCTCTCGATGGCGTAGAGGCCGAACTCCCACCACCAGAAATGCACCAGCATCAAAAGCACCGAACCGACCCAGGCGAGATGCACCGCATAGAGGCGGTACTGGCCGGGATGCTGGACGATGCGGGCGGTCCCCGAAAGCAGCCGGGTGACGCCAAGGCCGATCACCATGCCCATGACGATGCGGATATGCGGGAAGATGTCGTGCGGAGAGGCGATTTCAGTGGCCATCTATGAACCGACCCGATCGTTTCGGTTAGTCATACCAGAGCCATAGCTTTCGGTAGCCCGCCGGAACCTCGACTTGCTCGGCGGGTAGGTCATCTACATCGCCTAGCCACATTTCGTCCGGTTCAAACCCCGATGGTAGCCAGCTGACGATGTCTTCTTCGCTGGCGCGCGTTGTGATGACCACCTTATCCGAGAATGGCCATTCTCCATCATCACACTGCACGATTGCTATGCGAACGTCGTGAACCTCGGGTCTTTTTCGCACCGCTTGGAATTTCGCGAGAATCGTATCGTTGTCCGGCTCTTCCGGGCTGTTGCACAGCAATCCGGCTTCACCTTCAGCCCCCTCGAAGTACTCTTCCAGTGTAACCAGCGGCATAACGAGCGGGGCGACGCCGCCATTGTATTCCCGCAGCGCGCCCAGCCTGGAAATCAACGCCAACTTCTTTTGTTCATTCATGATGCGTCCGATACTTTTGTGGGCGCATCAATCCTAAAACAGAAAGTACCGCTGCGCCATCGGCAGCACCGTCGCCGGCTCGCAGGTCAGGAGCTCCCCGTCGGCGCGCACCTCGTAGGTTTCGGGGTCGACCTCGACATGCGGCGTGGCGTCGTTGAGCACCATGGAATGTTTGCCGATGCCGCCGCGCGTGTTTTCCACCGCGACCATTGCCTTTTCGACACCCAACCTGCCCTGCAGGCCGGCGTCGAAGGCGGCCTTCGAGACGAACGTCACCGATGAGTTGGTCAGCGCCTTGCCATAGGCGCCGAACATCGGCCGGTAGTGCATCGGCTGCGGCGTCGGGATCGAAGCGTTGGGGTCGCCCATGGGGGCGGCCGCGATCGTCCCGCCGACCAGCACCATCTCCGGCTTGACGCCGAAGAAGGCGGGATTCCACAACACCAGATCGGCGCGCTTTCCCACCGTCACCGAACCGATCTCCTTCGACAGGCCATGTGCGATGGCCGGGTTGATGGTGTATTTGGCGATGTAGCGGCGGACGCGGAAATTGTCGTTGTCGCCGGTCTCGTCGGGCAGCGCGCCGCGCTGGCGCTTCATCTTGTCGGCGGTCTGCCAGCAGCGGATCGCCACCTCGCCGACCCGACCCATGGCCTGGCTGTCGGAGGAGATGATCGAGAAGGCGCCGATGTCGTGCAGGATGTCCTCGGCGGCGATCGTCTCCTTGCGGATGCGGCTTTCGGCGAAGGCGATGTCCTCGGGGATCGACGGCGACAGATGGTGGCAGACCATCAGCATGTCGAGATGCTCGGCCAAGGTGTTGACGGTGTAGGGCCTGGTCGGATTGGTCGACGACGGGATGACGTTGGGCAGGCCGCAGACCTTGATGATGTCGGGCGCATGGCCGCCGCCGGCGCCCTCGGTGTGGAAGGCGTGGATCGTGCGGCCCTTGATCGCCGCGACCGTGTTCTCGACGAAGCCCGATTCGTTCAGCGTGTCGGTGTGGATCATCACCTGCACGTCATAGACGTCGGCGACCGACAGGCAGCAGTCGATGGCGGCAGGCGTTGTGCCCCAGTCCTCATGCAGCTTCAGCGAGCAGGCGCCGGCCAGCACCATTTCTTCAAGCGCGGCCGGCCGCGAGGCATTGCCCTTGCCCGACAGGCCGATATTCATCGGGAACGCGTCGAAGGACTGTATCATGCGCGCCATGTGCCAGGGGCCGGGCGTGCAGGTGGTGGCCAAGGTGCCGTGCGCCGGACCGGTGCCGCCGCCGAGCATGGTGGTGATGCCGCTCATCAGCGCTTCCTCGATCTGCTGCGGGCAGATGAAGTGGATATGCGCGTCGAAGCCACCTGCGGTGAGGATCTTGCCTTCGCCGGCGATGATCTCGGTACCCGGGCCGATGATGATGGTGACGCCATCCTGCGTGTCGGGATTGCCGGCCTTGCCGATGGCCGCGATACGGCCGTCCTTCAAGCCAATATCGGCCTTGACGATGCCGGTCAGGGCATCGACGACCAGCGCGTTGGTGATGACGGTATCGACCGCGCCCTCGGCCCGCGTGACCTGGCTTTGGCCCATGCCGTCGCGGATGACCTTGCCGCCGCCGAACTTCACCTCTTCGCCGTGGACGGTGAAATCCTTCTCGACCTCGATGAACAATTCGGTGTCGGCGAGCCGCACCTTGTCGCCGACCGTCGGGCCATACATCTGCGCATAAGCGGCACGGGTTATCCTGGCCATCAGCGATTGCTCCCGGAATACAGGTTGATTGAGCGCGGTTTGCACATTGTCGCCATCCAATGGTCACGCAATGACCCGCTCGACGACACCTTGCGCTCCCATTTGGCGGTTGAGGTGGGCGAGTCAGCCCGAAATGACCGTTTGCCAAACCGATGGAAGGAACATCCATGCGCAGAACGATATTCTTCACCGCAGCCGCCACCCTGATGCTCGTCGGAGCCGCGAGCGCTCAGCAGCAGACAACGCCGCAGCCCAGCCCGGCGCCGGCAGCGCCGAAGAGCCAGCCTGCCGCGCCGGCGATCCAGAGCGTCAACGTGGTCGACATCACCGAACTGCCCAAGGACGCGCAGACGCAGGTCAACCAGATCGTGGCGCAGCGCGGCGATGCCGGCCTGCAGACATTGCGCAAGTCGATCGACGCGACGCCCAAGGTGAAGTCCGCGCTCGAGGCCAAGGGCATGAGCTCGGCGCAAGTGATTGCCGCCAGCATGCAGCCCAACGGCGCGCTGACGCTGATCACCAAGAAGGCGAGCTGATCGCACGCCAAGGCGGGCCGCTCTGCGGTCCGCCGGCCGTTTTAGGGGAACCTCCGGCCAAGCAGGGACGTTTCGTTTCTTTCGCACCGCCACGAGTACAGCCGGGAGCGAGCGATGGCGAATGCCCCGCGCCTTGGAAGATATGTCCCAGCGATTGCCGCCGCGCTCGTTCTGGCCGCGCCGCGGGCCGCGTTCCCGGTGCAACCTCTGGCCAATGACAAGGCCGCCTCGGTCATTGTCGATTCGAACATCCGGCAGGAAGAGACATCCTCGAAAACCGAGGCCGGAAAGGTCATCACGGCCATCGACCGCACCCGCGAAAACATCGGCACGGTGCGCAAGATCACCAAGCTCGACACGGTCGACATCGTGTTCCTGACCGATGCGGCGCGCAGCGAAGGCGGGCCGCCGCCCGCTATCGAGAACAAGGTCAAGCAGCACCAGGACGATGTGGCCGAACTGCGCCAGGAGATCGAGGCGAATGCCTTGCTCTTCAACGCGATCGATTCGCGACGCGTTCTGGCCGAGGACGTGCTCGCGGTCGAGTTCGACAGTCCCGGTAAGATCGTCATCTACGCGGCCGCCAAGCCGCCGAAGTGATTTGAGCGCCTCGGCGGACGTCACAGCTTGCCCATAACCTTCTGCTGGAACCCATAGACCTCGCGTTTGCCGCCGAGCGGCACCAGCGTGACATCGCGCTCCTGTCCCGGCTCGAAGCGCGTGGCGGTGCCGGCGGCGATATCGAGCCGCATGCCGCGCGCCCGCTCGCGGTCGAATTTCAGGCCCTCATTGGTCTCGAAGAAATGATAGTGGCTGCCGACCTGGATCGGACGGTCGCCAGTGTTGGCGACCTTGAGCGTGACGGTCGGCCGGCCCTTGTTGAGCTCGATCTCGCCTTTGGCCGCAATGACTTCGCCGGGGATCATCGCGCCCTCACAGAACGCCGAGGGCGAGGCCGACGCCGACCACCGCGCAAGCGGCACCGGCGGCGCGCGCCAGGCTGCGAAAGCGCAGGCCGAGCCCGAGGCCGGCGGCAATGCCGACGCCATGGAGCAGCGCCGTGGTGGCGGCAAAGCCGGCCATATATTCCAGGCCGCCGGCATTCTCTGGCACTTCGGTGCCATGCGCATGGCCGTGGAAGAGCGCGAACAGCCCGATGATGGCCACACCCGACGCGACCGGCAAGTCGACCACCAGCCCCAGCAGCAGGCCGAGCGCCACTACGGAGGCAAGGGTTGCTGGTTCGACGAACGGCAACGGCACATGCAGCATGCCGAGCGCGCCGCCGACCAGCATCACGCCGACAAAGGCGAGCGGCCAGGCCCAGATCGCCTTGCCGCCCTTCAGCGCCGCCCACAGGCCGACGGCGATCATGACCGTCATGTGGTCGAGGCCGGACAGCGGATGCGCGAAACCGGCGGCGAAGGACGAGGTCGCGCCGACGCCGACATGAGCGTAGGCCGGCATGGCGGCTGCCAGCAAAAGGATCGCGGCGAGAGCGGTTCGTTTCGTCGAAGCGGGGATCATCTTTCTGCCCTTTCCAATTGACCCGGTTAAGCGGCCTTGCGCGGACCGCAGCCTTCGGCCTTGAGCACGCGCCTGGCCGATGGCGGATATTTCGCCAGCTTGGCCGCCGGCCGGATCGGCCGCGGCGAGAAATTGCCGCCGCAATTCGGGCAGACGCCGCCCAGTACATTGTCCGCGCAGTCGGCGCAGAAGGTGCATTCGAAGGTGCAGATCAGCGCGTCGGTCGCCTCGGGAGGCAGATCCTTGTCGCAACATTCGCAATTGGGCCTGAGCTCCAGCATCGGTCTTTCTCCTCACCTGATTGGTTCATGCACGGTCACCAGCTTGGTGCCGTCGGGAAACGTCGCTTCGACCTGGACGTCGTGGATCATCTCGGCGATGCCGTCCATGACCTGGGCGCGGGTGAGGACATGCGCTCCCGCCTCCATCAGCTCGGCGACCGGACGACCATCGCGCGCGCCTTCGACGACGAAGTCGGTGATCAAGGCGATGGCCTCCGGATGGTTCAGCTTGACGCCACGCTCCAACCGCTTGCGCGCCACCATCGCCGCCATGGCGATGAGGAGCTTGTCTTTTTCACGCGGCGTCAGGTTCATGCAGATATCCCGGCAATCGAAATCAGAGTGACCACAATTTAGGCAGGCCCGCCCGCCCATTGAGCAGTTCGACGAGCGGGACCAGCCGCTTGCGGAGCTGGTAACCGTCGCCGGCACAGAGCCTCGCAAGAAGCTTGCCAGATCGGCCGACGCTCCAGAAACTGGCGCCGCCCCAACCACCGACGACGGGGGCACCGTCAACGGGGCCACCGACGATGGCGCGGGCCGGCTCCAGCAGGCTTTCCGCTTGCGGCGAGACGAGCAGCAGCGTGGCGACGGCAAGCGCGCCGCCGGTCGCCGCCGGCCGCCGGAGCGAGGCCGCGATGTCCGGGCCGACCCGGAAATCCTCCGCATGAATCAGCGCACCGCCCTGGCGAACCCGCCAGCGGTCATGGAAACTGCCTTGAACCATCCGCTCGCCCATCGCAAGCCGGCCGAACAGCGTGGCCTCGAGCAGCAATGCCTCGGCATCCTGCGCGAGCTCGACATCCAGAGTGCGGGCGAAGGCGGCCCGGTCGAAAACGATGGTTTCCTGCGGCAGCCAGGCTATGCGGCCGCCCCGACCGACCCGCAGGCCGACGCTAGTCTCGGCCCTGTCGTCGGCGGCGCGATAAACCTTCTCGCAGGCCTGGGTGGTGATGGAGGCAGAGGCGTCAGCGCCAACCTCGATGGTCCAGCCGAGACGGTCGCCGCCGGTCAGCCCGCCGGCGGTGTTGATCAGCACCACCTCGAGCGGATCGCCTTGCACGGCCGGCAAGCGGATCTTGGCCGATCCGTCCTGGTAAAGCCGCTGCAAGCGCGTCCGGCCGTCACTTTTGCCGCAGAAAAGCCTGCCTAGCCCGGCAACTCGTTGCGCGGCAGGCAAGGCGGGTCGGGTGTTGTCGATCATGTCCACGATCCCAGGTTAAGCACTCCAGCGGCTTTGTCGATATATCGCTTGTTGCTTGACATCGTTTCGGTTTCTATAGAGGGAAGCCACCTTGGAGCGGTCGCGCGATGCCTGGCGAGGTAAGGGCAACGGCGTTTATTGGATCCGGGGATCAAAAAAAGGGCGCTGATCGGTTGGGGTCGGCAAACGACAGGGAAGGAACCGAATGGCTGACCAGCTGACGACCGAGATCATCGAAAAGATTAAAGCGCATGCCGATACTGGCGGCGAAGAGATCACCACCAGCACCGATCTCAACACGCTTGGCATCCATTCGCTGGAGTTGACGGAGATCATCTTCGACCTCGAGGAAAAATATGGCGTCGAGATCGAGATGAACACCGTCGACGCCTGGAGCAATCTCAAGAACGTCGGCGACATGGTCGAGGCGGTTCGCGAACTGATCGCGAAAAAAGCCTGACTGCATGCAAAAACGCGTCGTCATCACCGGCATCGGCGGGATTTGCGGGCTCGGCAACGATGTGCCGGCAATGTGGGATGCCATGCGCGCCGGCCGCTCGGCGATCGGCGCGATCGAGAACCCGTTTCTGCATGACCTGAAGGTCAAAGTCGGCTGCGAAATCAAGGCATTACCGGACCATGGCATCGACCGCAAGCAGCTGGTGTCGATGGACCGCTTCAGCCTGCTGGCGGTGATCGCGGCCCGCGAGGCCATGCGACAGTCCGGATTGACGACGCATGCCGACAACACCTACCGGATGGGCGCCGTCATCGGCGTCGGTGTCGCTGGTTTCGAGACCATCGAGGAGAACTATCGCGCAATCCTGGTCGAGGGGCGCAACCGCGCCGCCATCTTCACCGTGCCGAAAGTGATGCCGGGAGCGGCAGCCGGCCAGGTGAGCATGAGTCTCGGCTTGCGCGGACCGGTCTTCGGCGTCACCTCGGCCTGCTCGTCGGCCAACCATGCTATTTCCTCGGCGGTCGACCAGATCAGGCTCGGCCGCGCCGACGTGGTGGTCGCGGGCGGCACCGAGGCGCCGCTGGTGTGGGGCGTGCTCAAGGGTTGGGAGGCACTGCGGGTGCTCTCGCCCGATACGTGCCGCCCCTTCTCGGCCGACCGCCAGGGCCTTTCGCTCGGCGAAGGCGCCGGCATGGCAGTGCTGGAAAGCTACGATCACGCGATGGCGCGCGGCGCCACCATTTTGGCCGAGATCGCCGGCATCGGCCTTTCGGCCGACGCGTCCGACATCGTCGCGCCGACCGTCGAGGGCCCGGAAGCGGCGATGCGCTTCTGCCTGGCCGATGCCGGGCTCAATGCGGAAGATGTCGACTACCTCAATGCGCATGGCACCGGCACCAAGGCCAACGACCAGATCGAGACCGCTGCGATCAAACGCGTCTTCGGCGAGCATGCCGGTTCGCTTTCGGTGTCGTCGACAAAATCGATGCATGCGCATTGCCTCGGCGCGTCCGGCGGGCTGGAGATGATCGCCTGCGTGATGGCGATCCGCGACGGCATCGTGCCGCCGACCGCCAATTACCGCGAGCCCGATCCTGAATGCGACCTCGACGTGACGCCGAACGTGGCGCGCGAGCGCAAGGTGCGCGCGGCGCTGAGCAACAGTTTTGCCTTCGGCGGAACCAATGCGGTGCTGGCTTTCAAGGCGGTCTGATCACAGCCGGCTGGCTGCCTGAAATGTGCATGGCAGGCCGCTTGCCGGCGTATTGATCCCGGCCGGCCAGGGTCCTAATTCTTTTTTCGCCCGCCACGAGCGCCGCCCGGCGCCATTCCACGCATTCGGAGTTTCCGATGACCGACCTGTCCGCCTTTCCGATCGCCAAGCGCTGGCCGGCCAACCACCCCGACCGGCTGCAGCTTTATTCCGCCACGACTCCCAATGGCGTGAAGGTCTCGATCGCGCTGGAGGAGATCGGCCTGCCCTACGAGCCGCACTACGTCGATATCGGTAAGAACGAGAGCTGGACGCCGGAATTCCTGTCGCTCAACCCGAACGGCAAGATACCGGCGATCATCGATCCGGACGGTCCGGGCGGCAAGCCGATCGGCCTGTTCGAGTCCGGCGCCATCCTGCTCTACCTGGCCGACAAGACCGGCAAGCTCATTCCCGCCGATCCGGCGCGACGCTACGAGACGATCCAGTGGGTGTTCTTCCAGATGGCGGCGATCGGCCCGATCTTCGGACAGGTCGGCTTCTTCCACAAATTCGCCGGACGCGAGATCGCCGACAAGCGGCCGCTGGAGCGTTACCGCGACGAGTCGCGGCGGCTGATCGGCGTCCTGGAAACGCGCCTGAAGGGCCGCAAGTGGATCATGGACGACGACTACAGCATCGCCGACGTTTCGATGCTGGGCTGGGTGCGCAACCTGATCGGCTTCTACGAGGCGCGCGAACTGGTCGGCTTCGATGATTTCCCGACCGTCGCCGAATGGCTGGAGCGCGGCCTGGCGCGGCCGGCGGTGAAACGCGGCCTAACCATCCCGGCAAAGGGTTAAGAAGAGCGGTTCAGCGTCTCTATTTCGCCTTGGCCTTGGCGCCACCCCGGCCGAACACGGAGGCCGCAAGCCTCGCGGTGGCGACGACCGCTCCCGTCGCGACGCTCGCAACGGTGCGGATCGGGCCGGATTTCTTTGCCGCCGGCTTTGGATGCTTCGCGCTCTTGGCCGCGACCTTGTGAAGCGCGTCGGGCGTTACTTTCTTCGGCGACGCCTTGCCGAAAGTCGGCTTGACATCTTTCGAACGCTCCGCGACCGCGGGGCCCGCGCCAGGCTTGACCTGCGTCGTCCTGGATTGGCCGGCCCTGGTTTTTTTGGCCGCGGGTTTTCTGCTGTTGGCTGCCATCTGACGGCTCCTGCTATTTCTTTTCCGCAATTCGGGACGGAATGCGGTTGCACACCGTCCTGCTCCGGCGCCGGACAATTCGGGATAGGGTCATAACGGCGTGAAAACCTTAAGGTTCCCGTCGAAAAATATTGAAAATTGAGCGGGTTAACCAATCAGCAGGGTCATTGACCAATGACCAGTCATTAACCAATGACCATGTCGGCCGGCCGGCGCCGCGCCAGCACCCGCTCGATGTTGGGCATGTCATTGGAGGCGATCCAGGCGCGGGCGTCCTCATCGGACTTGCCGTGTTCGCGCCAGCGCTCCATCAACCGACGCTCGAGCTCGCCCCGCGGCACGTCGACGAAGATGGTGAAATCGAACAAAGGCGCCAGCCGCGACCACGGCTCCTCGTCGAGCAGCAGATAATTGCCCTCGACGAGGATGAACTTGGCGTCGGCGGAAACGATCTCGGCCGCCGCGCGCGACAACTCGATGTTGCGATCGAACACCGGGATGGCGATATCGGGCTCGCCGGAGCGGATGCGCTTCAACAGCGTCTCGAAGCCGGCGAAATCGAAGGTTTCCGGCGCGCCCTTGCGCGAGCGCAAGCCACGGCGGTTGAGAATGATGTCGTCATAATGGAAGCCATCCATCGGCACGACTTCGGACGTGCCTTCGGGCAGCAATTCATGCAACCTGCCCGATATGGTCGACTTGCCGGCTCCCGGCGGGCCGGCGATGGCAACGACGAAACGCTTGGCTTTGCCGGCGCGCTTGAAGATGGCGGCGGTGATATGGGCTAGGTCGGACATCGGCGCCTCTGCGTTAGCGAATCCGGCCACATCTTGGCGGCTGTCGGCGGAAATTTCAAACCTGGTTACATGATGCCAACGTTTCGACGGCTTGTCGGGCAGTCTCCCGCCTTCGAGATTAGCCGAGACGCCCATCCCTTCGTCATCCACGCTCCTTGCTCCGCCCTGGATTGACGAGATCTCAGGCGCTGTGGCCTGAACCTTCACGCCGGAACGGATCGGCCGATGCGCAGGAATTCGCCGTCGAAAGGCACCTCCCGGGTCGCGCCGTTCGAAGCAAGGATGCGCAATCGGTCGGGCACGGTTTCCAGTCCGCTTGGCGGCTCGGCCTGGGTGAACGGAACGGCGCCGATGACATGGCGGAACGAGAACGATCGTCCTTGGGCCAGCGCGAAGGCGGTCGCAATGCCTTCATGCTTCAGCCAGTTGTCGCCGAGCGAGGCGGCATGGCCGACCGCGGCGCAACCGTCCTCGATGCCGAGCACGCCCAGATGGCGGCCGCTCCAGGGCGCATAGTCGCGCCCGCCATTGCTGAACCACAGCATGGTGATCGGCAACTCGGCCGGATTCTTCAGCACCAGCACCAGATCCTGCTCGGCGCGGCGCGCGATAGCCGTCCAGCCCGGGCCGCCGTGATCGGCCTCGACCAGTGTGATGAAATCCTCGCGCTTGTCCTCCATGCGATAGTCGGTGAGGTCTGCGGTGCCGCCGGCGGCCAGCGGGAACTGCGTGAGATCGGTGGCGCGGGCAGGATAGGCAAGGCGAAAGCGGCCGCGCGCCGGATCAGGCTCCAGCGGCGAGGCGGACGTGACCGCCACGCGCTTGGGCGAGAAGGCAAGCCGGCCGCCGTCCTGCATCGCCGTCATCGGATGATGGGCGACGGAGATGGCGCCGGAGCCGCCGGAAAAGATGTGCTCCTGGTAGAGGAAGGGATGATTGTCGCGCAGCGTCAAAACCTTATCGACGGTGGCACCCATCACTTTGCGGCGCAGCCGCAAGACGGCGCGCCGGACGCCGGCGATGGCACTGTTTTCAACGACGTCCCACTCACTGTTGGCCGGCCAGCCATGCAGGGGCGCCGCCTCGACGTCGCTGGTGGAGAACGGCGCGCAAAGGAAATCGCCGGAGAGGCGCACCGTGCCTTCGGGCAGGTTTTGCGGCAACGTCTCGCGCGGCGAGCCGACCCAGGGGGCGCGATGCAGCGGCTTCAGCGTGCGGCCGCCGGCTTCGATCTCCATGGCTGCGATGTGGCCGACGGCGAGATCGAGGGAAACGGAGATGCCCTTTGCGCCGATCGTGAGCGTGTCCATGGATGCCTCCCCGAATCTTTGCGCAAGGAAAGCCTGACCGTGGGAGGGCGCGCAAGCGGGGCGACTGGCATTTTGCATCAAGACGTCGCGCCCTTCGTCATTCTAGGGCGGAGCAAGGAGCGAAGCGACGCGCGCAGACCCTAGAATGACGAAGGATACGTCGCCGCTTCACGCACGAGAACCCCCTCTGTCGCCTGCGGCGACATTTCCAGGGTGCTGGCGCCGCCGTTTCGACACCAGGGCTAAGTGTTAGAAATCGCGCCGCAAACAATTCGCCCCAACCGCCCCTACTGCCGCTGATACTCCCTGACCGGCGACTTGGTTCCATCCGTATAGGTCACCTGCACCGCCATCGATTTCACGTCGTCCTTGACCTTGAAATAGGGCTGGTAGTCCGCCGGGATGGCGTAAGGGTCCTTGGCGTCGCAGGGCGGCATTTTGATCTCCTTGTCCAGCGCGGCGCCGTTCAGGCTGTAATGCACTTGCTTGATGGCGCAGCGGAAGGAGAGCATCTGGGTGAAATAGACCAGGCCGCGATTGCCGCCGGCGTCGAAGGCGATCCACGAGGTCCAGAACTGGTCGAGGATCTGCTTGTTGCCCTGCTGCAGCGCCGCATCGGGATCGAAGCGGATGTCGAACGGGCCGGTCTGGCGACCCCTGATATCGAGATACTTTATGGCGATGGTGGTGGCCGCGGTACTGTCGGGCAACTCGAAACTCGGATTGGGCATCGCCCTGCCGGTGCGCTGATCGTTGATCGCCATCAGGCCGGTGTCGGTGAACGGCCCGCTATCGCCGAGCCGCCAGGAAATGGCGGTGGCCGGCTCGGGCAGCGAAATCGTCATCGACCAGCCTGCGTTGGAGCGCGTCGGCGTCAGCGTCGGTACGAAGCGTGAGGGATCGAGCACGTCGCCGAGCGCCGCCAGCCGGCTGCGGCTGCGGTCCAGCCAATCGGCCAGTTGGGTCTGGTCGACGAAATATTTGAGCAGGCCGCCGTCCTTCTCGTAGGAGACGAATTTGCTCAGCGCCTCGGCTTCGCTGCGCTTGTCGGCAAGCGTCTGGCTGCCGAGGCGGTCCTCGGAAAATTCCTGCGCCTCAAGGAAGTAAGCCGGCGCATAGTTCGGGTTGGCCGCTATGAAGGCGTTGAGCTTGTCGAGCCGCTGGGCATCGTCGAACTGCAACAGGTGGACAAGCTTGATCGACGGCGCCTTGGCCCTTTCGGCGAGCTGGCCGAACACTTCGCGGGCGCCGGCCTTGCCGTCCTGCACCCTGAGCAGCGTGGCAAAGCGCGTGTAGGGATCGATGGCGTCGACATCGAAGCCGGCAAAGGCGAGGTAGGAGTGGCGGGCGTTGAGCATGTCGCCGGCCAGTTCGTAGACGCGGGCGTTGTGATAAAACTCATCCGGACGCTTCGGATCGGCGATCGCGCCGCCCTGCGCGGCAAGCTGCGCGAAGCCCTTGGCGATGGCGTCGATGGAGGCGGCGATCTGCTCGGTGGTCGCCTGCAGCTTTTCAGCCTGTGCCTGCTGCTGTTGCTGGCCGGCGGCCAGGGTGTCGGCGGTCTGCTTGACCGCCTCGACCGTCTTCTGCGTCTCGGCGCCTTGCTCGGCCTGCCTGATCTGGGTTTGCGCGATCTCCTCGGTCGTCCTGGCCACCGTGTCGGTGGACTTCTTGACCTCCTCGACGGTCTTCTGCGTTTCGGTGACGGTCTTTTCGATCTTCGCCACCTTCTGCGAGACGATGCCGAGCGACTGCTGCAGCTCGGCTACCGCCGGCACGAGGTTGGCGATGATGCCGTTCTGCGAGTTCGTTTCCTGCTGGATGCCATAGACGCCGCCGGCGATCGCCGCGGCGCTGGTGGCGAAGATCAGCGCCGGCATCGCCTTGGCGGCCAGCACCAGCCGCAGCACCATGGCGATGGCGATGATGGCGGCCGCGACGGCCGCGACCAGCGCTATGTAGGCCGCGAAGGGTCCGAGCGGGTTGAGCACGTCGCCGACCGCGCCGCTGACGAAGGCAAAGCTGGCCGCCCATTTGCCGGTGCGGCTCAGCGATGCCTTGAGCAGCGAGGTCGTGCCCGTGGCGATTTCCGACATGCCGATCCCCCCAAACCGATGCGCCATCATAGTGGCAAGGGATGGCAAAGGCGAGGCGCGCGAACGTCTGGACCGAGGCGGAGCGCCACCGAATTCGCCCATGGACCAGCTTTGACGCTGCCCCGCATCGCCCTGCCGGTGAGGGGCGGCGCCGAGGTCGAGAGCAAGGCAGCCCCGTACAGGCCTGTGAAACCTGGGCAAAGACGTCGTTACGCCCGTTAACCGGTTGGACGCGGCATCTGCGTTAGGCTAGCTTCCCGGCATCTCAGCAACAGCTTAAGAACAGTCTTGTCCTATCTGCATCCCTTGCCCCTCATCCAAAAATTGATGGCCGCGCTGGCCCTGCTTCTCATGGTTGCCGGCTGCACCACAGCCGCGCCGCCCGAAAGCGTGCTCGCCGTTCCGGCGGCGCCGCAGAAATACGCGGCGATCGTGGTCGATGCCTCGACCGGCAAGACCTTGTTCGAGGTCAACTCGACGGCGCAGCGCTATCCCGCATCGCTGACCAAGATGATGACGCTCTACATGCTGTTCGAGGCGCTGAACTCCGGCCGCGTCACCAAGGAGACGCAGATCCCGGTCTCCGACCATGCGGCCTCGCAGCCGCCGACGAAGCTGCGCTTCCGGCGCGGTGAAACGATCGACGTCGATTCCGCGATCCGCGCCATGGTGGTGAAGTCGGCCAACGACGTCGCGGTGGCGGTGGGCGAATATCTGGGCGGCGGCAGCGAGGCGCAGTTCGCCGCCATGATGACCGCCAAGGCGCGCCAGCTCGGCATGACCAGCACCAATTTCCGCAACGCCTGCGGCCTGCCCGACGACGGCCAGACGACGACGGCGCGCGACATGGCGGTGCTGGGGCTGGCGCTCGAGCACCGCTTCCCGCAGCATTTCCACTATTTCTCCGAAAGCGACTTCATGTTCCGCGGCCGGTTGGTGCGCGGCCACAACGATATGCTCGGGCGGGTGCGCGGCGTCGACGGCATCAAGACCGGCTACATCCGCGCTTCGGGCTACAACATCGTCACCTCCTACAATGCCGACGGCAGGCACCTGATCGTGGTGGTGATGGGCGCCGACAGCGCGCGCCAGCGCAACAACCATGTCGAGCAGCTGATCCAGCGCAGCCTTGCGCCGACGACCGCGGATGCGCATACGCGGCTGATGTATGCCGGGCAGCCGCAGGCCGCTTCGCCGCTGCCAGGGTTAACGGTTCCTGGCTCGTCGCTCGCAGGCTTGCCGGCGCCTGGTTCCTCGCTTCCCGGGCTGCCGCCGCCAGGGATGCCGGCAACCGATTCGTCGCTGCCGGGGCTGCCGCCACAGTAGAGCGTCGCGAGGATCATGCCCTGCGCCGCGCTGAATTACCTTCGGCATCGTCATCCTAGGGCGTAGCAAGGAGCGAAGCGACGCGCGTAGACCCTAGGATCCATGCCATGACCTATGGGCGATGCAGCGGTGCAGACCCTGACACCGAAACGCCGGCGCTGACTTCCTCTTTCTGCTCCGCCGTGTTTTTCGGCAGACGTCACGGCATGGATCCCAGGGTCTGCGCTCCGCTGCGCGTCGCTCCGCCCTAGGATGACGAGCTGATAGGGCACCGCCTCAGGGCGCCCTACCGTACCACCAGCACCGGGATCTCTGTCAGCGACACCACTTCCGCGGTCTGGCTGCCGAGCACCAGGCGGCCGATGCCGCGGCGGCCGTGCGAGGCCATGACGATGAGGTCGCAGCCCTGGGCACCGGCGACTTCGAGGATCGCTTCGGCGGGCGCCTTGTTCTCGACATGGATGCCCTTGGAGCCGACGCCCTTGGCGTCGGCCTCGGCCATGCATTTGCCCAGCACCTCGCGGCCGTATTTGCGGGCGTTTTCCTCGTAATTGGCCAATTCGTCGGCGGCCACATAGCCGGACATGGCGCCGCCCCAGGCCAATGCCGGGAACGATTCCGAGACGTTGAGGAAGGTGACGCTGGCGCCGAGGCCCTTGGCCAGCTCAAGGCCGTGGGCGACGCCCCTTTGGGCCAGTTCCGAGCCGTCGGTGGCGATCAGGATGTGTTTGTACATGATGGCGATCCCTCTTTGCGCGGGGCGCGGTACGCCCCCGGGTGGCGGGAGCCCGGCGAGACGGGCTCAGGCTTGATGTAGTTTGTCGGGCGGGCGGGCCACAGGGGTTGGATGGGGCCAGGCGCGCGGGATCGTGGCGCCAGGGCGTGTAATTGGCCGCGGCGCTTCCCCACTCCGTCTTCGTCCGAGCCACCTCTCCCCCACCGAACAGGTGAGGGAGAGGAAATGGGCCGCGCCCCTGGCGATTGGCATTTCCTCTCCCTCGCGGAGCGGGGGGTCCGAAGGACGGGCGAGACCCGTGGCTCGCCCCGGAATGGTGGATCGGCGAAGCCGAGACGGGGGGCGGCGCCAACCTGTGCAATTGCCCGCCGCGCCCTGCGAGGCGCCCCGCCCAATCACAAGAACTTGTTCTGTCACACAAGATTCACACTCACCATGGATATGCCGCGCCGGCTCGGCGTATCGTATGGCAAGCCGACAACAGGAGCACTGACCATGGCCAGCGACCCGAAGGCAGCCGCGCAAAAGCAAGCCGACAACGAAAACGACATCGCCGGCGAATATCTCGAGGCCGAAACGGTATCGGAGGACGCGCAGCACGGATCGGACGAGATCCTCGAAGCGCCGGAAGTGCCGGATTCCGAACCGCACGTTCCCGGCCGGGTCAAGCCGAAGAAGAAACCGTCGGCGATATCGGGGCGCAAATTCCGCAAGCGCGACCTGGTGCGCATCGATGATCTGCGGCCCAGCCTCGCCGACCGCATCCGCTCCGACCATCCCGACCTGCCGCGCGGCGCCCGCATCAGCCGCGAGGAGCTTGGCCGCTACCGCATGCGCTACATGGAGGAGTTGCTGCAGCAGGAGCACGGCGAGTTCTCCGAGCTCGACCGCCAGGTGGTGGAATCGATCGCCAGGCAGGACACGATCTCGGAAAACTCGGAAGAGGAGTTCGAGGAGCACCGCTCCTTCGCCGACCGCGTTTCCGACACCATGGCCGAGTTCGGCGGCAGCTGGTGGTTCCTGATCTCGTTTGGCACCGTGCTTCTGGTCTGGATCGGACTCAATTTGATCGCCGGCACGGTGCACGCCTTCGACCCCTACCCGTTCATCCTGCTCAACCTGATGCTCTCCTGCATCGCCGCCATCCAGGCGCCGGTGATCATGATGAGCCAGAAGCGCCAGGAAGCCAAAGACCGGCTGCGCTCCTTCAACGACTACCGGGTGAACCTGAAGGCGGAGCTCGAAGTGCGGCACCTGCACGAAAAGCTCGACTACCTGATCTCGCGCCAATGGCAGCGGCTGGCCGAAATGCAGCAGATGCAGCTCGACGCCATGCACGAGCTGGCCGGCGCGAAGAAGCAGAAGCGCGCGACAAGGGCGGTGCGGCGAAGGGCGGCGACGAGCGAGGCGGAGGGGTGAGGCCTTGGAGCTTGGGTTCCTCGCCCCCGCCAGGGGCGGGGGTTCCGAAAGGACGGGCGAGACCCGCGGCTCGCCCCGGAATGGTGGCTCGGCGAAGCCGGGACGGGGAGGGGGAGCGCCATGCCCGACAGCCCTATCGGTGAGACAATCAACCCATCACAGGCCACCGCATAATCGCCAATTGGCCGTTGAAGCCCGGAGCGGCTTCCGCTAAGAAGCCGTGGCTGGCCGGCTCACCGGCCGGTTCGTTTTCCGGTTCACCGGGAAGCACCCGTAGCTCAGCTGGATAGAGCGCTGCCCTCCGAAGGCAGAGGTCACAAGTTCGAATCTTGTCGGGTGCGCCAATTCATTGGCGCCGCTGTCCTTTAGCCCAGCGTCTCACTGATCGCCGCCGCCAGCCGCTCCACCCCATCCCTCATCTGCGCCGCATCACACGCGGCATAGCCCAGCACCAGTCCCTGGGTCGGCGCCGTGTTCTGGAAATATTTCGACAGCGGCGAGACGTTGATGGCCCTTCTTGCCGCCGCCTGGCTGACCTTGATGTCGTCGATGCCTTCTTTGAGATAGCCCACCACCTGGATGCCGGCTTCGGCGGGGGACAGCGTGATCTCGTCGCGCAGGCGCTCGGAAACAATCTCACGGAAAAGCTGGCGGCGCTGGGCGTAGATGCGGCGCATGCGTTTGAGGTGCCGGCTCATGTGGCCTTCGGTGATGAAATCGGCCAGCGCCGCCTGCAAGAGCAGCGGCGCGAACTGGCCGGTGGTGGAGAGCGCGTTGACAATGCGCCCCGCCAGCTCCATGGGCAGCACCATGAAGCCGATGCGCAGTGCCGGGAACAACAGCTTGGCGAAGGTGCCGACATAGATGACGCGGCCGGAGCGGTCCATGCTCTGGATCGCCGGCACGGGGCGGCCCTGAAAGCGGTACTCGCCGTCGAAATCGTCCTCGATCACCCAGCTGTTGGCGGTCTCGGCGATGTCGAGCAGGCGCAGCCGCTCCTCCATGCGCATGGTGATGCCGAGCGGATGCTGGCAGGCCGGCGTCACATAGATGAGGCGGGGCGAAAAGTTTGGCGCGTCGAGACGCCAGCCGCGCTCCTGGTCGACCGGGATGGGCAGGATTTTCGCGCCGGCCACAGTGAAGGCGGCCTTGGCGCCGTAATAGCCGGGCTCCTCCATCCACACCGTGTCGCGTGGGTCGAGCAGCAGGCGGGCAAGAAGATCGAAGGCGGCCTGCGCGCCGGTGGTGACGACGATCTGCTCGGGACGGCAGCGCACGCCGCGCGCCGCGAACAGATAGCCGGCGATCGCCTGTTTCAGCGCCGGGTGGCCGGTGACGTCATAGGTGCCGAATAGGGTCTCGCCGCCATGGCTGGCGCGGCGCGCCACCAGCCGGCCCCAGACGCCGAAGGGAAAGCTCGTCGCATCCGGCATGCCGGGGTGGAAGGCAATGTGCCCCGGCCTGCCGTGATGGCAGGGCTGGCTGAGCAATTGCTGGCCGCGCCGGGAGGGCGCACGCAGCGGCACGGGCGGCGCTTCGGCCGGCGTCTCGCGCGGGCCGTCCGGCAGGTCGACGATGACCGGACGCGCGCCCTGGCGGTTGGCGAGATAGCCTTCGGTGGCGAGCTGTTCGTAAGCGGCGACGATGGTGTTGCGGCCAAGGCCGAGCTCGGCGGCCAAAGCGCGGGTGGAGGGCAGTTCCGAGCCCGGCGCCAGCCTGCGGTTGCGGATGATGGCGACGAGGCCGTGATAGAGCTGGCGCGAGAGGTGCTCGGGGCTGGCGCGGTTCACGGCGAGCATGTCGAGCGGGAAGGCCTGGGGCTTGGGGTGGGGGCGCATGGTTCAGCTCAAACGCGTGCCGAGCGCGCTGGCTTTCCGAGTCGAGTTCCTTCGCGCCCCCCTCTGTCCTGCCGGACATCTCCCCCACTTGGGGGGAGATTGGCGGTTTGAGCGCCCCGCTCGTCCAGCAGCGTCGGGTGATTGGCGAAAGCCGACGTGACATCGATCTCCCCCCTCGTGGGGGAGATGCCCGGCAGGGCAGAGGGGGGCGCTGTCCCGCCGACGTTCGACATCTTGCTGATCTCCATCTCCCCCATCCTGCCACAGCCGCCGGCGGACACAACTGGTTCCTTCATTTTCCGGAAAACTGGCCCTCGCGATGGAGACAGAGCGGCGTAGACTTCTCCTCGTGACGTTGGGGTAGGACGTCGAAGACAAGGTAGGCTTGGCGGGACAACCGGGAGGGCGTCCGGCCGAACGAAGACGGCGGGGCTTTGCATCCCGCCGACCGCAGCTATCTCCTCCCGAGACCCCCGCAGCAACCCGACCGCGGGGCGGAAAGCGAGCAATGACGACAGTTCGACTTGGCATCAACCCGATCACCTGGACCAATGATGACGTGCCGGAACTGGGCGGCGACACGCCGCTCGAGACCTGCCTCAGCGAAACCGCGGCAGCTGGTTATGCGGGAACGGAGCTTGGCGGCAAGTTCCCGCGCGACAGCCGCACGCTCAGGCCTATCCTCGACCATTACGGGCTGGCACTGGTTTCCGGCTGGTATGACGGCCGCATCTGCGAGAAGGAGGTGGACGAGGAATTCGAGGCGATTCGGCCGCATCTGACTTTGTTGCGCGACCTCGGCGCCAGAAATGTCGTCTATGCCGACACCTCGCGCGGCCGCCACGGCGCCATCCACGATCCGATCTCGCAGCGGCCGAGGCTCATGGACGACGAGTGGAGGCTTTACGGCGCCAAGATCACGCGGCTGGCCGAACGCTGTGCCGATTTCGGTGTCGGCATGGCCTTCCACCATCACATGGGCACGATCGTCGAGACCGACGACGAGATCGACAGGCTGATGCAGAGCACCGGCGATGCGGTCGGGCTGCTCTACGACACCGGGCACTGCGCGTTCTCCGGCGGCGACCCGGAGCAGCTGTTGCGCCGGCATGTCGGACGCGTCGTGCATGTGCACTGCAAGGATGTGCGCCCGGCGATGCTGAAGAAGGCGCGCGACACCGACATGAGCTTCATGGGCGCGGTGATGGAGGGCATCTTCACCGTGCCCGGCGACGGCGCGATCGACTACGCGACGCTGCTCAAGATCCTCGCCGGCCAGGGCTACTCGGGCTGGCTGGTGGTGGAGGCCGAGCAGGATCCGGCCAAGGCGCATCCCTTGACCTATGCCACGATGGGGTATCGCAATCTGAAGAGGCTGGCGCAAGGCGCAGGCTTCTACGTGCACGAGCGCAAGGGCTGAAGGCAGAATGGGACACCCAGGAGGGCAATGAGTTCGGTCCTGTACCAAAACGTGGTCAAGAATTTCGGCGCGCTCAACGTGCTGCGATCGCTGGACCTTGCCGTGCCCGACCACAAATTCCTCGCGCTGCTTGGCCCATCGGGTTGCGGCAAGACGACGGCATTGCGCATCCTGGCGGGGCTCGACATGCCGACCGCCGGCAAGGTCTTCATCGGCGAGCGCGACGTCACCCGGCTGCAGCCGCGCGACCGCGACATCGCCATGGTGTTCCAGAGCTATGCGCTCTACCCGCAGATGACGGTCGCCGAAAACATCGGCTATCCGCTGTGGATCCGCGGCACGCCCGATGCCGGGCGCAAGGCCAAGATCGGCGAGGTCGCCGCCATCCTCGAGATCGGCCATCTGCTCGACCGCCGACCGCGCCAGCTGTCGGGCGGCCAGCGCCAGCGCGTGGCGCTGGCCCGTGCCATCGTGCGCGACCCGGCCGCCTTTCTCATGGACGAGCCCCTGTCCAACCTCGACGCGCGGCTGCGGCTCACCATGCGCGGCGAGATCAAGCGGCTCTGCCAGCGCCTCAGCGCCACCACGATCTACGTCACCCACGACCAGGTCGAGGCCCTGACGATGGCCGATTTCGTCGCCGTCATGCATGGCGGCGAGCTGCAGCAGATGGCGCCGCCCATCGAGATATACGACCGCCCGGCAAACCGTTTCGTCGCCACCTTCGTCGGCAACCCGCCGATGAACATCCTGCCGGTCGCGCTCTCCGAGCAAGGCGTGATGGCGGGCGGAAAGATCGTTGCGCTGGAGCGGGCGCGGCTCACCGAGTGCCGCCTTGCCGAGATCGTCGAGATCGGACTGAGACCGGAAGATTGCAGCGTCGCCCAATCCGACGCGCCGAACGCCCTGCCCGGCGAAATCTATGTCGTCGAGCCGATGGGCAACGAGACGCTGGTCAACGTGCGCCTGGACGGCGGCAACGTCCAGGTACGGGCCGGGCGCGATTTCCGGGGTGCGGTGGGCGAAAACATCGGCGTCGCCTTCGACGCGGCGAACGCCTGTTTCTTCAATTCGGTCGGCATCACCGCCGTCCACAGGGTCAGCAACAATGGGAGAGTGAAATGATGCATTCCAGCAGACTTACTCGCCGCTCCGTCATCAAGGGCGGGCTCGGCCTGGCTTTGGCCACCACGGCCCTCACCACGCTTGGCCTACCGGTGCCGGCGAGAGCCGCCGGCAAGAAGGTCATCATCGGCGCCTTCACCGATGGAGGGCTGACGCCGTTCAAGCAGAAGATCATCCCGCAGGCCAAGGAGGCCGGCTTCGACATTGAGTTCCTCGAGGACGAATACGGCGTGACGCTCGAGAAGTGGTTCGCCGATGCCCAGAGCGGCGCCGGCCAATACGACCTCTATCTGCTCGACGATCCCTGGGTGCCGCAGTTCGGCGCCGCCAATGTGCTGGAGGATCTCGGCGCCGGCGGCATCGACGGCGCCGACAAGGACTGGATCGGCTCGATGATCGACATGGGCTACTGGCCGCCGCAGAAGGGACCGCGCGTCAAGGGTTTCGAGGACGCCAAGCCGACGCTGATCTGCGTGCCCTTCGTCGGCGATCTGCAGACGCTCACCTACCGCAACGACGTCTTCACCGGCGGCGCGCCCAAGACCTGGGACGAGGTGATCGCCAAGGGCAAGGAAGGGGTGGCGGCCGGCAAGATCAAATACCCGGTCGTCTTCCGCGGCGTCTCCGGCAACCCGATCATCACCAGCTGGTATCCTGTCTTCCTGTCGTTCGGCGGCGCCTTCTTCGACGACAAGTGGAACCCGATCTTCAATTCGGCGGAAGGCAAGGCATCGGCCGATTTCTTCGTCGGCACGATGAAGCAGAACGCACCGAGCGGCGTGGTCGAGTTCGATTCCGACCAGGAAGGGGCGGCGATCCTTGGCGGCGATGCCGGCGCGATTATCCAGTATTCCGGCAATGCCTTGAAAGCCGACGATCCCGCCCAGACCAAGGTCGCCGGCAAGCTCGATTTCGGCGTCGTGCCGAAGCAGCAGTCGGCGATCGCGCAGATGGGCATCTTCATTGCCGGCGTGCCGAAATCGGCACCCAACAAGGCAAACTCGATCGAGTTCCTCAAATGGTACACCAGCGCCGAAACACAGGCCAAGCTGTCGGAAGCGGGCTCGATCCCGGTCAAGCGCAGCGCCTTCGGCATCGCCAAGCCGGGCAACCGGCTGATCCCGGTGGCCCTGCAGCAGCTCGATGCCGGCGCGCTGCCTCGGCCGCGCACGCCCGACTGGGCAAAGGTCGAGGAACTGCTCGGCATCGAGCTCAACAAGGCGCTGCAGGCCGGCTCCGGCGGCGGTGCGGCGCTCGACAACGCCGCCAAGCAGGTTAAGGACTACCTGACCACGGCCGGCTACTACTGATGCAAAGCGCAACGCAGGCACGCAAATATCGCCTGCAGGGGGCGGGGCTCGACCTCGCCCTCCCCTATCTCATGCTGGCGCCGGGGCTGACGATCGTGCTCGGCGTTCTGGTCTATCCGCTCTGGGATGGCCTCAGGGCCAGCACCAGGGCTTACCGCTACGGCTCGCCGGTCTCCGATGTCGGCTGGCAGAACTATGTGCATCTTTGGAGCGACGCACAGTTCCTGAATTCGCTCTGGGTCACGGTGAAGTTCGTCGCGCTGTCGGTGTCCTTCGAGGCGGTGCTCGGCTTCGCGCTGGCTCTGTTTTGCCTGCGCGAGTTTCGCGGCATCCGCCTGCTCAGGACGGTGCTCATCATGCCGATGGTGATAACGCCGGTCGTCGTCGCCATTGTCTTCCGGCTGATCTATGCCAGCGACGCGGGCATGCTGACGGCGATCTCCGAGTGGATGGGCGGCGGCGAGGTGCAGATCCTCGGCAACCCCGTCAACGCCTTCATAGGCCTTGTCATTCTCGACATCTGGGAGTGGACGCCGCTGATGTTCCTGATCCTGCTCGCCGGCTTGCAATCGCTGCCGCATGAGCCGTTCGAAGCAGCGCGCGTCGACGGCGCCGGCGCGTGGCGGGTGTTCGCCGATCTCACTTTCCCGATGATGCGGCCTGTGCTGGCTGTCGCCATTGTGCTCAGAACGATCGATGCCTTTGGCACATTCGACCAGGTCTTCGTCCTGACCCGTGGCGGTCCAGGCGAAGCGACTAGGCTGATTTCGATCTACGGCTACGATACCGCCTTCAAATTCCAGCAAACCGGTTACGCGGCTGCGTTGTTCGTGACGATCGGTCTCGTTGTGCTTGCCTTGGCTTTCAGCGCCATAAGGCTTTTGCGCAGGATCGATGCGTCATGAACGCTCGCCTGGCGCGCATCTGCGTAATGACCGGCGTGCTGGCCGTCGTGCTGCTGCCGATCTACTGGCTGGTCTCGACCTCCTTCAAGTCGAACCGGGAGATCACGCAGGAAGGCACGCTCTACCCACACGTTCCGACACTCGACAACTACGTTCGGCTGTTCACTGAAAAGCCGTTTGGCTCTTATCTGACCAATTCGCTTGTGGTGACTTTCTTTTCCGTCGCCATTGCCCTGGTGGTCGGCGCGATGGGCGCCTATGCGATCGCCAGGTTCCGCCTGCCTTTCGCCGCGGAGCGCAAGGTCGGCCTGTTCCTGCTGACGCTGCGCATCATCCCGCCGGTCGTCATCTTGATCCCCGTCTATCTGCTGATGCTCAGCCTCGGCCTGCTGGACAGCTGGCTTGGACTGATCGCCACCTACACAGCCTTCAACGTCACCTTCTGCGTCTGGATGATGGAGAGCTTCTTCCGTGAAATCCCCGTCGATCTCGAGGAGGCGGCCATGGTCGACGGCGATTCCCGCTTCGGCGCGTTCCGCCGCATCACGCTGCCGCTGGCCGCGCCCGGGCTGGCGGCCACCGCCATCTTCGCGGTGCTGGTCACCTTCAACGAATTCCTCTTCGCGCTGGCGCTGACCGCGACGCCGCGGGCGATGACCATGCCGCGCGGCACCGCCACGCTCATCGGGCGCATCGATACCGACTGGGCCTCGATGGCGGCCGCCGGCGTCATCGGCGCGCTGCCGATCGTCTTCTTCGCGCTGCTGGTGCAGCGGCACCTGGTTCGCGGCCTGACCATGGGGGCCGTGAAGTGACCGCGGGCCGGGCATGTTGAACTGGCCGTTGCAGACGGCCGCACAGGAAAGTTGAACGCATGATGGATGTTTGTCTGTTCGGGGCGGGACTGATCGGAAGGGTGCATGCCGGCAACCTCGCGCGTCACCCGAAGGTGCGGCTGCGCTACATCGTCGATCCCAACCGGGAGGCTGCCGCCAAGGTCGCTGCCGAGAGCGGCGCCGAGATCGCAGACACCCAGACCGTGATGAACGATCCGTCGGTGAAGATGGTCTTCATCGCATCGGCGACGCGCACGCACGCAGAGCTCGCCATGGCCGCAGCGGCGAAAGGCAAGGCGATCTTCTGCGAGAAGCCGATCGACCTCGATCTGAAACGCACGGACGAGTGCCTGGCCGCGGTCGAAAAAGCGGGCGTGCCGTTCCAGATCGGCTTCAACCGGCGCTTCGATCCGAGTTTCCGGGCGCTGAAGGAGCGCCTTGACGGCGGCGAGATCGGCGCCGTCGAGCAGGTCATCATCACCAGCCGCGATCCCGAACCCGAAACCGAGGAAGCACTGGCGGGAGGCGGCGGCGTCTTTCGTGAGATGACCATCCACGATTTCGACATGGCCCGGAACCTGCTCGACGAGGAGCCCGTCGAACTTTTCGCGACCGGTTCCTCGCTTGTGGCGCCGCAATACAGGAAGCTCGGCGACTACGACACCGCGATGTTCATCCTGCGAACGGCGTCCGGCCGGCAATGCCACATAAACAACAGCGTCAGGGCCGCCTATGGCTACGACCAGCGCATCGAGGTGCATGGCGCCGACGGCATGCTGCAGGCCGGCAACCGTCTGCCGACCTCGGTGGAAATGTACGGCGGCAAGGGCATATCGCGTGACAAGCCCTATTATTTCTTCGTCGAGCGCTACGCGGAATCCTATGCCGCCGAGGTCGATGACTTCATTTCCTGCGTGGAGACGGGGAGGAAGCCCGCCGTCACCGCTAGCGATGGCCGCAAGGCGATGATCCTTTGCGAGGCAGCGCTTGCCTCGGCGAGGTCCGGCAGGTTCGAGCCTGTGAAGCCCTGAGCGATCTGAATGAACCGGGAGTCCCGAAATGAAGATTGGCATGATCACCGACAGCCTGGGCAATTTGTCGTTTGACGAGATGCTGCGCGCCTCGGCCGAGCTCGGGCTGGAGACGCTGGAGTTCGCCTGCGGCAACTGGTCGTCCGCGCCGCATATCGATCTCGCGGCCATGCTGGACAGCGCCGCGACCCGGGCCGAATTCGTCGCCAAGGTCCGCGACCACGGGTTGACGATCGCGGCGCTCAACTGCTCGGGCAACCCGCTGCATCCGGGACCGCAAGGCGGGAAGCACCGTCAGGTGACGGAGGACACGATCCGGCTGGCGAGCCTGATGGGCATCGATCGCGTTGTGATGATGTCCGGGTTGCCCGGCGGGCCGGGGGATGCCAACCCCAACTGGATCATCACCGACTGGCCGCCCGAATGCGCCGACATCCAGCGCTACCAGTGGGACGACTGTATCATCCCTTACTGGCAAGATCTCGTTAAGTTCGCGAACAATCTCGGCATGGGCAAATTGTGCCTGGAACTGCATGGCCATCAGGCAGTCTACAACGTCCAGACACTGTTCAGGCTTCGCGATGCCGTCGGCGAGACGGTTGGCGCGAACTTTGACCCCAGCCACCCGATCTGGATGGGCGCCGATCCCATGGCCGCCATACGCAAGCTTGGCTCAGCCATCTACTATGTGCACGCCAAGGACACACGCATCGAGCCGATACCGGCGGCCATCGACGGCGTGCTCGATGCGCGTCCGTCAAACCACTATGCCGACCGGGCCTGGAATTACATCACGCTGGGATACGGCCACGGTGAGACCTGGTGGCGGCAGTTCTGCACCGCGCTGAAGCAGGTCGGCTACGACGACGTGCTCTCGATCGAGCACGAGGACATGATGCTTTCGCCCATGGAAGGCATGCGCAAATCCGTGGCGTTGCTGCGCAACGTGGCCATCAACTTGGCTTGAAGCGGGCCAATAACGACCGTCCGATGACGGTCCGCCCGCGGCCCCCACCGCCCGCAATCCGCAGGTTTCAAAGCGAATGACGAGTTGCTCGCACCCGCTTCGGATTTCTCTAAACCGCGCCGCCACCGGCGCGGCCCGTCGCGCCGGTTCGGGCATCCGGCTGCCCTATCTCACATTCACCCAGCGCTGCTCCCGGAACGAGCGCGCCATCGCGTGCACCGTGCGCTCGATCTCCAGCCCCTCGTCGAAGTCGATGATCCGCGCCGGCTTGCCGGCGATGCGCATGAGGAGCTCGCGGCATTCGATCATCTTGAGGTCGTTGAAGCCGAGGCCATGGCCGGGCGCGGGCAGGAAGGAATCGTAGGGCTTGTGGTGCGGCGCCACCAGGACGGTGCGATAGCCTTGCTCGGTCGGCCGGTCGGCGGTGAGGTAGAGCTGGAATTCGTTCATCCGCTCCTGGTCGTAGAGGATCGAACCCTTCGAGCCGAAGATCTGGATGGCGATGCGGCCCTTGCGGCCCCAGGCCGAACGGTTGACCAGCAGCGTGCCGGCGACGCCGTTCTCGAGATGCATGAGCACGCTGGCGATGTCGTAGGTCTCGACCGCGCGGCGGCCGCCGGAAGCGACTTTCCGGTCGGCATAAGGTTTTACCATGTCGCACATGACGCGGCCGACACGGCCGAACAGCACCTTGATCAGCGAGAGCGGATGCACGGCGAAATCGTCGAGCGCGCCATAACCGGAGGCCGCCTCGTGCTTCCAGAAGAACAGCGCCTCGGGGTCAGCCATGAAATCCTCGTCCATCTCGATGCGCACGAGGTTGACGTCGCCGATGATCTTTTCCTCCAGCAGCGCGCCGATGTGGCGGATGGCGGGGTTCTGGATGTAGTTGTAGCCGAGCACGGCGACCTTGCCGGATTTCTTCGCCGCGGCCGTCATGGTCTCGGCCTCCGCAAAACTCGGCGCCATCGGCTTCTCGCACCACAGATGTTTGCCTGCTTCCAGAACGGCGATCGCCATCTCCGGGTGGAACTGGTTGGGCGTGGTCAGCGAGACGACGTCGACTTCCGGATCGTCGACCACGGCGCGCCAGTCGCCGGAAGCTTTTGCGAAGCCGAACTCGGCGGCCTTGCGCCGGGCAAGCTCGTCATTCACCTCGCCCAGATGCACAAGTCTCGGCTTCTCGACATCTGGGAAAACGGTGCCCACCGCGTTCCAGGCGATGGCGTGACACTTGCCCATGAAGCCCGTGCCGATGAGGCCCACTCCGACCATGTCGATTGTCTCCGGAAGAAAGGGGGAAAGCTCGTATGGATGAATTAGTCCATTTCACCTGAGAATGGAACATCCAAATCATTTTTTATGGTGTTCTTGCGCGAAACCGTTATGATGAGGCAGGAGAGGAAACTATCACTATGGCCGTGGGCGGAGCGACGATGGATGAACGGGTGCCTCGCGATTTCGAGACGCTGCGCGCGACGATCCTGGAGCGGCGCCACAGCCTGCCCAAGCGTATAGCGCAGATCGCCGCCTATGCGCTCGACAATCCCGACGACATCGCCTTCGGCACGGCTGCAAGCATTGCCGCGTCGGCCGGCGTGCAGCCCTCGACGCTGATCCGCTTTGCCCAGCAACTCGGCTTCGACGGCTTCACCAGCCTGCAGCAGGTTTTCCGCGAGCGTCTGCGCGAACGCAATTCCTCCTATGACGAGCGGCTGGCGGCCTTGCGCGCCAAGGCGGAGGAAGGCGGCGGCCACCGGGCGATCTTCGACGGTTTTGTCGCCGCCGCCAGCACTTCGCTCGGCGACATTTCGCGGTCGCTGAACGAAGCGCATTTCGATGAGGCGGTCGCGCTGCTGGCGAAGGCCGAGACCATCTATGTGCTGGCCAGGCGCCGTTCCTATCCGGTCGCGTCCTACATCGCCTATGCGCTGGGCAAGCTCAAGATCCGCAACCAGCTGGTGGAATCGGCCGCGGGGCTCAACGCCGAGATGATCGGCTTCGCCACGCCGCGTGATGCCGTCATCGCCATCAGCTTCTCGCCCTATGCGCCGGCGACCATCGAGGAGACGCGCTCGATCGCCGAACAGGGCGTGCCTATCGTGGCGATCACCGATTCATCCTTCTCGCCGCTGGCGCAATTCGCCGAGGTCTGGTTCGAGGTCGCCGAGGCCGATTTCGGCGGCTTCCGTTCGATCTCGGCGACAATGGCGCTGGCCATGGCGCTAACAGTTGCCGTCGGCGAGAAGCGCCGCGAAGCCGGGCGCAGGCGCAAGGGCTGAACGTCGCCGGGGGGCGCTTTTAAGCTTGGGAATGCTCATTCCATATTGACTACAGATTGGAATTAATATTTCATATTGACGGCACCATGCCGCCGTCAGCGCGTGCTGTCCAAAACGACGCTGCTCTGCACAACAAGGCCGATGGGAGGTTCGAATGGGCGAAGCCGTGGAAGGAAAATATCCGCCGCTCGACGTCATCACGATCGGCCGCGCCTCGGTCGATCTCTATGGTCAGCAGATCGGCTCGCGACTGGAGGACATCACGTCCTTCGCCAAGTCGGTCGGCGGCTGCCCGGCCAACATTTCGGTCGGCACGGCAAGGCTTGGGCTGCGCTCGGCGCTGCTGACGCGCGTCGGCGATGAGCAGATGGGCCGCTTCATCCGCGAGCAGCTTCGGCGCGAGGGCGTCTCGGTCGACGGCTTGAAGGCCGACAAGGAGCGGTTGACGGCGCTGGTGCTGCTCTCGGTCGAGGACGAAGGCGTCTCGCCGATGATCTTCTACCGCTCCGACTGCGCCGACATAGCGCTGGCGGAGGAGGACATCGATGAGGCCTTCATCGCCTCGGCCCGCTCGGTCGTCGTCACCGGCACGCATTTCTCGCGCCCCAACTCCGATGCCGCGCAGCGCAAGGCGATCCGCCTGATGAAGGCAAAGGGCGGCAAGGTGGTGTTCGACATCGACTACCGCCCGAACCTCTGGGGCCTTGCCGGCCATGCCGAAGGCTTCGAGCGCTACGTCAAGTCCGATCGCGTCTCGGCACAGCTGAAGACGGTGCTGCCCGATTGCGATTTGATTGTCGGCACCGAGGAAGAGATCATGATCGCTTCCGGCGCCGATGATTGCCTGAGCGCGCTGAAGACGATCCGCTCGCTGTCCTCGGCCACGATCGTGCTCAAGCGCGGCGCCATGGGCTGCATCGTCTATGACGGGCCGATCAGCGACGACCTCGAGGACGGCGTCGTAGGCAAGGGATTTCCGATCGAGATCTACAATGTGCTGGGCGCCGGCGACGCCTTCATGTCGGGCTTCCTGCGCGGCTGGCTCGGCGGCGAAAGTTTCGCCACGGCCGCCACCTGGGCCAATGCCTGCGGCGCATTTGCCGTCTCGCGCCTGCTCTGCGCGCCGGAATATCCGACCTTCGAGGAGCTGCAGTTTTTCCTCAAGCACGGCAGCAAGCAACTGGCGCTGCGCAAGGACGAGGCGATCAATCACGTCCATTGGGCGACGACGCGCCGGCGCGACATTCCTTCGCTGATGGCGCTGGCCTGCGACCACCGTGTCCAGCTTGAGGATGTCGCGGCAAAAGTCGGCGCCGATGCCGCCCGCATCCCTGACTTCAAGGTGCTCACCGTTAAGGCGGCGGCCAAAGTCGCCGCCGGCCGCGACGGCTACGGCATGCTGATCGACGAGAAATATGGCCGCGACGCGATGTTCGAATTCGCCCGCCATCCCTTCGCCTGGCTCGGCCGCCCCGTCGAGCTGCCGGGGTCGCGGCCGCTGCGCTTCGAGTTCTCGCAGGATATCGGCTCGCAGCTCACCGAATGGCCGGTCGACCACTGCATCAAATGCTTGTGCTTCTATCACCCGAACGATCCCGAGGCGCTGAAGACCGAGCAGCAGCAGAAGCTGAGGAGCCTGTTCGAAGCAGCGCGGAAAGTCGGCAGGGAACTTCTCGTCGAGATCATCGCCGGCAAGCACGGCAATCTCGACGACACCACCATTCCGCGGGCGCTGGAGGAACTCTATGCGCTGGGCATCAAGCCCGACTGGTGGAAGCTCGAGCCACAGGCTTCGGCCAATGCGTGGGCGAAGATCGAACAGGTGATCGTCAAGAACGATCCCTGGTGCCGGGGCGTCGTGCTGCTCGGCCTGGAAGCGCCGCAGGACGAACTGGTCGCGGCCTTCGCCGCCACCGCCAACGCGCCCATCGTCAAGGGATTTGCCGTCGGTCGCACGATCTTCATCAACGCCGCCGAACAATGGCTGTCCGGCAAGATGTCGGAAGACGAGGCCATCGCCGACATGGCATCCCGTTTCGAGCAGCTGACCGAGGCGTGGCTTGCCGCGCGCGGCCGTAAAGCAGCATAAGAAGACGGGCAGCATAACAAGGCGGCACAAGGAAAGCCGGAGGAAACGAACAATGAGCAAGACCGTTCGCCTGACGATGGCGCAGGCGCTGACCCGCTTTCTCAGCCGGCAAATGACCGAGATCGACGGCAAAAAAGTGCCGATCTTCGGCGGCGTCTGGGCGATCTTCGGCCACGGCAACGTCGCCGGCGTCGGCGAGGCGCTCTACCAGGTGCGCGACGAATTGCCGACCTTCCGCGCCCATAACGAGCAGGCCATGGCGCATGCGGCGATCGCCTATGCCAAGGCCAATTTCCGCCGCCGCTTCATGGCCGCGACCACCTCGATCGGTCCCGGCGCGCTCAACATGGTGACCGCTGCCGCGCTCGCCCATGTCAATCGGCTGCCGGTGCTCTTGCTGCCCGGCGATGTCTTCGCCAACCGCCTGCCGGATCCGGTGCTGCAGCAGGCGGAGGATTTCTCCGACGGCACGGCGAGCGTCAACGACTGCTTCCGCCCCGTCTCGCGCTATTTCGACCGCATCACGCGGCCGGAGCAGATCATCCCGGCGTTGAACCGCGCCATGCAGGTGCTGACCGATCCGTCCGAATGCGGGCCGGTGACGCTTTCGCTCTGCCAGGACGTGCAGGCCGAGGCCTATGACTATCCCGAAAGCCTGTTCGCCGAGCGTATCTGGACGCCGCGCCGGCTGCGCCCGGATCGCAACGAACTGGCCGCGGCCGTCGCGGCGCTTAAGGGCGCCAAGAAGCCCTTGGTGATCGCCGGCGGCGGCGTCCTCTATTCGCAGGCTTCAGGAGAATTGGCGAAGCTGGCACAGGGCGGCGGCATTCCCGTCTGCGAAACCCAGGGCGGCAAATCCTCGCTGCCCGACGACCATCCGCTCAACATGGCCGCGGTCGGCGTCACCGGCACGTCGGCCGCCAACCGGCTGGCAGAAGAGGCCGACGTCGTGCTTGCCGTCGGCACCAGGCTGCAGGATTTCACCACCGGCTCCTGGGCGCTGTTCAAGCATGCCGGCCGCACCATAATCGGCCTCAATACCCAGGCCTTCGACGCCGGCAAGCATTGGGCGCTGCCGCTGGTCGCCGACGCGGCCGAGGGACTTGCCGAGCTTTCCGCCGCGCTAAAGGGCTGGAAAGCGCCCACCGCCTGGACCGACAATGCGCTGAAAGGCAAGACGGAATGGCAGGCCGCCGCAGCCAAGGTGACGGCCTCGACCAATGCCGCCTATCCATCGGATGCGCAGGTGATCGGCGCCGTGCAGCGCGCGATGGGCTCCGGCGTCACCTTGCTGCATGCTGCCGGCGGGCTGCCCGGCGAGCTGCACAAGCTGTGGCAGGCCGGCGCGCCGGGCTCCTACCACGCCGAATACGGCTTCTCGACCATGGGCTACGAGATCGCCGGCGGCCTCGGCGTCAAGATGGCGAAACCCGACGACGAGGTCGTCGTCATGGTTGGCGACGGCTCCTATCTGATGCTCAATTCCGAGATCGCAACTTCGGTCATGTTGGGGCTGAAACTCACCATCGTGCTGCTCGACAACCGCGGCTATGGCTGCATCAACCGGCTGCAGATGGCGACCGGCGGCGCCAACTTCAACAATCTGCTCAAGGACGCGCGCCACGAGGTCATGCCCGATGTCGACTTCGCGGCGCATGCGGCAAGCCTTGGCGCCATTGCCGAGAAGGTGGCGTCGATCGCCGAGCTGGAGACGGCGCTGGCCAAGGCGAAGAACAACGACAAGACCACCGTGCTGGTCATCGACACCGATCCGCTGGTCTCGACCGAGGCCGGCGGCCATTGGTGGGATGTCGCGGTGCCAGAGGTTTCCTCGCGGCCTCAGGTCAACGCCGCGCGCAAGAAATATGAGGAGGCCGTGGGCAGCCGGCGTGGCTGAACCGGCATCCGCTTTGCAACGAACCGACATTGGAGTGACGACTTGAAAGCCAGACTGGGCATGTCCCCCATCGCGTGGTGGAACGACGATCTCGTGGAATTGAGCGATGACGTATCGCTGGAGGAGTGCCTTCGCCAATCGCGCTCGGCCGGCTTCACCGGCATGGAGATGGGCCGCCGCTTCCCCAACGATCCAAAGGTGATGCTGCCGATCCTCAAGGAGGCCGACGTCACGCTTTGCGGCGGCTGGTTCTCCGGCACGCTGGTCGACGAGGAGCTGGCCCGGAACAAGGATCGCATCCAGCCGATGATCGACCTGTTCAAGGCGGTCAACGCGCCTTGCATCGTCTATGGCGAGGTCGGCCGCTCGATCCAGGGCGACCGCTCCAAGCCCCTGGCCACCAAGCCGAAGCTCTCGGGCGATGAGATGAAAACCTATGCTCGTCGCGTCACCGAATTCGGCGAGTGGTGCGCCGACCAGGGCATGCCACTGTCCTACCACCACCACATGGCGGCGGTCGTCGAGACCGAGCCGGAGCTCGACGCCTTCATGCGCGATTCCGGCGAAGGCATCCCGCTGCTGCTCGACGCCGGCCATCTCGCCTTTGCCGGCGGCGATGTGCTGCGCGCCATCGACAACCACCACAAGCGCATCAACCATGTGCATGTGAAGGACGTGCGCATGGGCGTGATCGACGGGCTCGATCGTTCGAAGCAGTCCTTCCTCGATGCCGTGGCGCTCGGCGCCTTCACCGTGCCGGGCGACGGCTCGCTCGATTTCGGCGCCATCGTGCAGCGCTTCGCCGATCATGGCTACGAGGGCTGGTTCGTGGTCGAGGCCGAACAGGATCCGAAGAAAAACCCGCCGCTGAAGATGGCCCAGGTCGGCCACAAGGAGCTGATGCGGGTGATGACGGCCGCCGGCTACACGGTGGAGACGCAGGGTTTTCCGGCCTGAACGGTGGATTAGTCAGGGCGCGCGGTCTATTTGATGGGCTTTGGGCAAATCCTGGATTGGCGCGATGAAAGACTATGAGCACCCCTTCTTCCGGCCGCTGTGGCGCCGCGTCGCCGTCGTCGCGGTCTGCCTGGTCTGGTCGGTGATCGAATTCGCTTCCGGCACGCCGTTCTGGGGCGTCATCGCGCTCGGCTTCGCCGGCTACGCCGTGTGGCAGTTTTTCTACCTCTACAAGCCGGCCGAGGAGGCTAAGCCTCCTGTCGAACCGAAGGAGTGAGCTTACCCATGGCGCAGAGGTTGTTACGGTTCGGGAGTAGCCTACCTGGAAGACCATATGCGTCGATGATTGGCCGAAACGCCCGTCGCGTCGTCATCCAAGGGTCTTCGCGACGGAGCTTCGCTCCTGCTTCGCCCTAGGATGACGAAGTTTGGAGGCCTCGGACAATTCCGAAGGTTTGCGCCGGATCTTTTCAGCCGGCGAAATCTGCGGGGCAGCAACCCGCCGGAGCCAATGGAATAGGAGAGACAACATGTCGAAGCTGCTCGTCAAGGCCGACAAGGGTCACGGCCACGTCGCTCACGTCACGCCGCAAAGCGCCGGCTGGACCTATGTCGGTTTCGACCTGCATAGGCTCCGCCCGGGCGAGACCGTATCCGGGAAGACAGGCGATCGCGAGGTCTGCCTGGTTTTCGTTACCGGCAAGGGCAAGGCCTCCGCCGGCGGCAAGGGTCTCGGCCTGCTCGGCGAGCGCATGTCGCCTTTCGAAGGCAAGCCCTGGTCGGTCTATGTGCCACAAGGCTCGGATTGGTCGGTGACCGCCGACACCGGGCTGGAGCTCGCCGTCTGTTCGGCGCCCGGCCTCGGCGGCGGCCTGCCGGTTCGCGTCATCGGGCCGGACGATCTCGGCCAGGAAGTGCGCGGCAAGGGCACCAACACGCGCTACGTCACCAACATCCTGCCCGAGGGCAAACCGGCGGATTCGCTGCTGGTGGTCGAGGTCATAACCCCCGGCGGCCATACCTCCAGCTATCCGCCGCACAAGCACGACCGGGATAATCTTCCGGCGGAATCCTATCTGGAGGAGACCTATTACCACCGCCTCAACCCGCCGCAGGGCTTTGCCTTCCAGCGCGTCTATACGGACGCCGACCGGAACGGCGTGCGCGAGCTGGACGAAGCGATGGCGATCGAGGATGGCGATGTCGTGCTGGTGCCGAAGGGCTATCACCCCTGCGCAGCCTGTCACGGCTACGATCTTTACTATCTCAACGTGATGGCCGGACCGAAGCGGACCTGGAAGTTCCACAACGCTGCCGAGCACGAATGGCTGATGAAAGCCTGACCCGGACAGATCGGCAAAAGCCGTTGGTCCAGTCCGGAAAATCGTCGGCTAACGACCTCGCTGCTGGACTTGCCTTCGAAAACCCATGAAAGCTTCGTCAATCCGTCATGGAAATCACCTATGGCAGCGGGTCTGAAGCACGTCGCCGAAGCGCCTGAGCGTTTTTGGGACAACGGCATGCCAAAAACCAGGACTTGAAGCGCCTCGCATTATCCCTCGGGCGCAGCGCGCTTGACGAGGAACGACCATGCGCTACGCCATCTACTACACCCCGAGGCAGGACGAGCCGCTGGCGCGCGTTGCCGCCAACTGGCTGGGCCGCGATCCGTTTGGCGCAGCGACGCGGCCGGTCGAGGCCGTGGGTGAGTTGTCGGCGGCGGAAGTAGCCTTCCACACGGCTTCGGCCAGGCGCTACGGGTTCCACGCGACGCTGAAAGCACCTTTCCGGCTGGCGTCGAACGAGACGGAAGCGTCCTTGCGCGCCGCGCTCGACGCCTTCGCCGAGGCGACGCCGCCGGTCATCATCCCGCGCCTTGCAGTCGGCCAGATCGATGGCTTCTTCGCGTTGGTGCCGCAAACGCGGTTTGCGCCGCTCAACAGCTTCGCCGGCGACGTGGTGCTCGCCTTCGATCGGTTCCGCGCGCCGCTGACCGAGGCCGAGATCGAGCGACGCAGTCCGGACGCGCTGAAGCCGGACGAGTTCCGCAACCTTTGCCAATGGGGCTATCCTTACGTCTTCGATACATTCCGCTTCCACATGACGCTCTCGGGGCGCGTCGGGCCACAGGAAAGCCCACGTCTTCGTGCAGCGATCGACGGTCTGTTCGCCGACGTGCTGCGGCAACCAGTGCCGGTGGATGCGCTGACATTGTTTGTCGAGAGCGAGCCTGGCGCCCCGTTCATGGTGCTTTCCCACCATGCGCTTGGCCGTGGCCCGGCCCGCAAGACAGCCTGAAATGACCGCCAGACCCGATAGCCGACCGACCGCTCGAGATAGGACCGCCTGAGATGACCGTCGAAACCGTTCTCACCAATGCCCGCATCGTGCTGCCCGACGAAATCGTCGAGGGCTCGCTTTTGTTGCGCGACGGCCTGATTGCCGCCGTCGAACCGGGCGCTGCCCGAGCCGGCGAGGATATGGGCGGCGACTACATCATCCCAGGCCTCGTCGAGCTGCACACCGACCATCTCGAAGGCCATTACGCGCCGCGCCCGAAAGTGCGCTGGAACCCGATCGCCGCCGTGCTTGCCCATGACGCCCAGGTCGCGACGGCCGGAATCACCACCGTTCTCGACGCCCTGCGGGTCGGGATGGACGAAGACGCGGATCTCACCTCCGACGACATCCGCAAGCTTGCCGATGCCATCGAGGACAGCGTACGCGAGGACCGGCTCAGGGCCGATCACTTCATCCACCTGCGCTGCGAGGTCTCGGCGCCGGATTGCCTCAAGGCCTTCGCCAATTTCGAGACCGACGAAAGGGTGAAGCTCGCCTCGCTGATGGATCATGCCCCTGGTCAGCGCCAGTTCGTCAATCTCGAGACCTATGCCTACTATTACCAGCGCAAGCTGAAGCTGACGGACCGCGACTTCCAGAAATTCTGCGAGAAGCGGATGGCGGAATCGGCCCGCAATTCCGGTCCGAACCGGGTCTTCATCTCGGCCGCCTGCCATGAGCGCGGCATCGTGCTTGCAAGCCACGACGACGCGACCTCCGGTCATGTCGAGGAAGCGATCGAGCAGGGCGTGCGTGTCGCCGAGTTCCCGACGACGGAAGAGGCGGCCAAGGCCTCGAAGGCGGCGGGTCTCGGCGTGCTGATGGGCGCGCCGAACGTCATGCGCGGCGCATCGCATTCAGGCAACGTCTCGGCGCGCACGCTTGCCGCCGACGGCCTGCTCGACATCCTGTCGTCCGATTACATTCCCTTCAGCCTGATCCAGTCTGCCTTCTTCCTTGGCGATGTCGTCGAAGGCATCACCCTGCCCCAGGCTGTCGCGATGGTAACGAAGAATCCGGCCGAAGCGATCGGCCTCGCCGATCGCGGCGTCATCGAGCCCGGCCGCCGCGCCGACCTGGTTCGGGTGCGCGTCGACGACCACGTGCCGGTCGTGCGCACCGTGTGGCGCCAGGGCAGCCGGGTCGCATGATGGTCTCGGCCCTGATCGAGCGCGAACTGGCCGAGAGCCTGCCGATCCGCAACGGCGTCTTCGTCGCGGTGGTCGGCCCGAGCGGCGCCGGCAAGGATACGGTGATCGGCTACGCCAAGGCGCGCTTTGCCGGCGAGACGCGGCTGGAGTTCGTGCGCCGCGTCATAACCCGGCCGAGCGACGGCACGAGCGAGGACCATGACACGCTGGCCGATGCCGCCTTCGCCGAGGCGGAGGCCGACGGCGCGTTCTCGCTGTGCTGGGACGCACACGGCCTGCGCTATGGCCTGCCGGCCGATGTCGACTGGGCCGTGGCGAACGGTCATGTGGCGGTCGCCAACGTGTCCCGCGCGGTCATCCCGGCGCTGCGCGAGCGCTACGCCAATCTGGCCGTCGTCGAGATCACCGCGACGCCGCAGATCCTCGCCGAGCGGCTGGCGGCGCGCGGCCGTGAATCGCGCGGCGAAGTGCTCGCCCGCCTGGCGCGCAGCACGAGCGTCAAGCTGACCGGACCGGACGTCACGTCGATCGACAACAGCGGCGACAAGGAAATCGCCGGCGAACGCTTCGCCGAGGTCCTGCGCAAGGCGATGGCATTTTCGGATCTCTCGGACATGATCTAAGGTGTGTTGATATTCCGGTAAGGCCGGCCTGCAAACAGCGGCTTCCTGCGCTTCCGGTGCTCACGTGCTTCAAGTACGCTCCGCTCCGGTTCTCGGTAGCCACCACTTTCGGCTCGGCCTGACCTCAATCTCAGCACACCTTGGCGCCAAGGCAGCAGCGGTTTACTTGTTGAAATTGGCGATGAACTGCTTGAACTGTGGCGTCGGCGGCCTGGCGAACATTTCCTTCGGCTCGCCGACCGAATCCACCTCGCCCTTGTGCAGGAACATCACCTTGCTCGACACGTCGCGGGCAAAACCCATTTCATGCGTCACGACCAGCATCGTGCGCCCTTCTTCCGCGAGCGAGCGCATGACCCGCAGCACCTCGCCGACCAGTTCCGGATCAAGCGCGGATGTCGGCTCGTCGAACAGCATCACCTTGGGATTCATCGCCAGCGCGCGCGCTATCGCGGCGCGCTGTTGCTGGCCGCCCGACATGTGCGGCGGATAGTAGTTGCGGCGCTCCCATATCCCGACGCGCTTCAGCAACGCCTCGGCCTGCTCCAGGCACTCGGCGCGCGGCCGTTTGAGCACATGCGTCGGCGCGGCGACGAGATTCTCGAGCACGGTCATGTGAGACCAGAGATTGAAGCTCTGGAAAACCATGGCGAGATTGGCGCGTATCCGCTCGACCTGGCGGATATCGGCCGGCATTTGATGGCCGTCCCGGGTCGGCTTCATCCGGATCAGCTCGCCATCCACCCGCACCTCGCCGGAGTCCGGAGTCTCCAGCAGATTGATACAGCGCAGCATCGTGCTTTTGCCAGATCCCGAGGAGCCGAGGATCGAAATGACATCGCCCTTGTGGGCCTCGAGCGAAATGCCCTTGAGCACCTCATGGTCGCCGAAGCACTTGCGTAAATCCTTGACGCTGATGGCCGGCGTTTCGTCGGAGGACGGTGCTGCTTTCGCGGCAGCGGCGGGACTTGCCGGCATCACAACACCTCCGGAACGGGTTTGACCTGCTGGGATTGTTCGGGCGCGGGGCGCAAATGGGGCGAAAGCAGGTATTCGACCCAGGCAAACAGCCTGGCGATCGACAGGTTGAGAAGCAGGTAGATCACGCCGGCGCAGGTAAGCACCTCGATCGGTCGAAACGTGTCGTGCTGGATTTTCTGCGCCGTTCCCATCATCTCCATGATCGTGACCACGGAAGCGAGCGCGGTCGCCTTGGTCATGAGAATGATTTCGGTCGAATAGGCCGGCAGCGCCAGCCGCAGCGCGATCGGCAGCGTGACGAGGCGAAAACGGGTAAATGCCGACATGCCGAAAGCCTTGGCCGCCTCGATCTGACCGACAGGCACCGCGCGCAGCGAGCCGCGGAAAATCTCGCTGGAATAGGCCGCGGTGTTCAGAGCCATCGCCACGATGGTGCAATACATGGGATCGCGCAGGATCGGCCACAGGATCGGGCTGTGGCGCACAAAATCGAACTGAGAAAGCCCGAAATAGATCAAATAGAGCTGGACCAACAGGGGCGATCCGCGGAACACGAAGACATAGCCGCGGGTAAAATATTCGCCCAGTTTGTAGCCCGATGCCCGCAACCAGGTCAGGCCGGTGGCGATGACCAGGCCGATGGCAACGCCGGAAAACCAGATTTCGAGCGTCAGCGGCAGCGCCTTCAGCACGCTCCACATGGTCGAAAGGTAGAAATCAAAATCCACCGCGACCTCTCATTTCGGCCGCGTGAAGCTGCGGGAGGTATAACGCTCGGCCTTGTCGAAAATCGGCGTCGAGATCGAGGTCATCACCAGGTAAAGGATGCCGGCGAGCGTGTAGAAAAGCAGCGAATGATGCGTTGAACGCGCCGCCTTGTTGGCGGTCAGCATCAGCTCGGCGACGCCGGTAACCGAGATGAGGGCCGAATCCTTGATGGTCAGCTGCCAGACATTGCCCAGTCCCGGCACCGCGAGGCGCAGGACCTGCGGCACGATGACGAGACGAAATCGCAGCCAGGCCGACATGCCATAGGCACGTGCCGCCTCCAGCTCGCCGCGGTGGATCGCCAGAAACGACCCGCGGAAGACCTCGGCCTGATAGGCTCCGGAAATGATGCCGACCGCCAGAACGCCGCCCAGGAAGCTCGGCATGTTCAAGATATCGGTCGAGCCGATCGACCCCGTGGACCGCGCCACGCCCGTCAGGATCTGCGTGCCGCCATAGTAAAAGAGGTAGATGATCAGCAGTTCCGGCTCGCCACGGAACACGGTCGTGTAGCTCTCGCCAATGAATCTCAACCCGCCGCGACGCGAAAGCTTGGCGGCCGCCACCAGCGACCCCAGCACCGCGCCGATCAACATCGAGACCATCGTGACGGCCAGGGTCCATGCGATGCCCCAGAGCAGTTGCACGCCCCAGCCGGCGGCCAGCAGTTCATAGGCCGTCGACACCTGGTCCTTGAGATCGTTGAGAAACTCCACGTACGGCTCCTGCGGGCGCCGAGATAGGCATCGACGGGTTGCTCGCCTCGAAGCGCGCGCCGAAACGGATTCAGGTGACGCGCTTTAAGGCTTTGCCTTAATGCATGCCGTTTTCCCAGAACGGCTACGCACTTTTGGGCGACATGCACTAAGTTTTGCTGCATGTCGTTTTCCCAAAACCGCTACGCACTTTTGGGCGACATGCATTAAATGCAAAACGGGAGCAGCCCTGGCTGCTCCCGTTGCGACATTACTTGGTAATGTCGATTTTGAACCACTGCATGCTGTATTTCGACACCGAGCCGTCATCGAGAGCGGCCTTGAGCGCCTTATTGTAGATGTCCTGCAGGTCCTTGTCGGTCTTGCGGAAAGCAGCGCCGATGCCCGGTCCGAGGATCGGGCCGCCCTTGAATTGCGGTCCGACGAATTCCAGGTCCTTGGCGTCTGGCTTGGCCAGCGTGCCGAGGAAATAGGTGGTGTCGGCGAACGCCACGTCGATGCGGCCCGCCATCAGGTCGAGGTCGTGCTCGTCGGTGGTCTTGTATTCATGGACGTTGGCGACATCCTTGAGATATTTGTCGGCAAACGTCGCTTCCGTGGTCGAAACCTGCAGGCCGACATTCTTGCCGGTGAGTTCCTTGCGCAAAGTGTCGAGCGCGGCCTTGGATTCGGCGTCGTCCTTGGAAAGATCGATCATCTTGCCGCTGTTGGACAGCTGTGCCAGCGGGCCGTTCTTGTCGGCAAGGAAGGCCACCGGCGAGGAAGCGTAGGGGATCGAGAAGTCGATCGTCTTCATGCGCTCCTCGGTGATCGACATGCCGTCCATGACAATGTCGAACTTGCCTGCCGTGAGGCCGGGAATGACGCCGTCCCAATCCTGCGCCACGATGTTGCATTCCAGCTTCGCGCGGGCGCAGACGTCGTTCAGTATGTCCACTTCGAAGCCGACGATTTTGCCGCTGGCGTCGGTCTGGTTCCAGGGGGCGTAGGAACCCTCCATCGCGACGGTGACGGTCTTCCAGTCCTTAGCCATCGCCGGGGTCGAACAGGTCAACGCCAGCGCGGCGAGTGCAATCCAACGTGATGATGTCACGGTATTTTCTCCCATTTTTGTTCTTGGAGCCCTCATATACCAATTGCTTAGCCTAGCCCCGATTCGCCGACAAGGGTTGTTTTCCGGTTCACGCGTTGTTGCAATCCGCCGGCGAATCCGGACTTGCCCGGCGGCATCCGCCGCGAGCATCGATCCAATCAGGACCGCAAACAGAAGAGCGGGGTTACTCCGCTGGCGCCCCAGCGACGTTCTGGCGCGTCGCTTCCATCATGCGGCGGCGGGCGCGGAAGACGCCCCATTGCTGGTCGACGAGCACGCCGATCAGGATCACGCCGCCCATCACCGCGAAGTTGAGCGAGGATGGGATGCCGAGCAGGTTGACGAGGTTCTGCAGCTCCTGCAGCAGTACGGTGCCGAGGATGACGCCGACCAGCGAGCCCTCGCCGCCGCGCAGCGAGAAGCCGCCCAGCACCGCCGCGGCGATCGCGTAGAGCTCGTAGAACTGGCCGTGGCTGGCAGGCGAGATCGAGCGCGTGTACATGGCGAAATAGATCGCCGACAGCGCCGTCAGCACGCCGCAGATGACATAGGCCGAGATAATCACCTGGCCGGTGCGGATGCCGGAATATTTCGCCGCTTCCTCGTTCTTGCCGATCGCGTAGAGATAGCGGCCGAACACCGAGCGGTGCAGCACCACCCACATGACGATGGCGATGACGATCAGCGCGATGAAGCTGTTCGGCAGACCGCCCGAGCGACCCGCGGTGAGGAATTCGAGCGTCGGGAAATTCTGGCCGAAGGCGAAACCCGCCGTGCCGTCGGCGGTGTAGAAGCGCGCCACGCCGCGATAAATGAGCAGGCCGCACAGCGTCACCACGAAAGGCTGCAATTTCAGCCGCGTGATCAGCCAGCCATGTACGAAACCGATGATGGCGCCGAGCACGAGGATCAGCACGAAAGCCAGCGGCCAGCTCACCTCACGCACCGCGATGAAGTCGATGAACAGCGTGCCGAGCAGGGCAATCAGCGAGCCGACCGAGAGCTCGATGCCGCCGGTGATGATGACAAAGGCCTGGCCGATCGAAAGGATGCCGAACAGTGCGACCAGGTTGGAGGTGTTGGCAAGGTTGATCGCCGACAGGAAGCGCGGGTTGATGGCCGTCACCACTGCGCCGACCACCAGGATCAGGATCAGCAGGCCGAGATCTTTCTTGCTCATTGCGTTCCTCCCGCCGCTTGCAGCAATTTCGGCGTCTTGCCGACCGCCAGCAAAAGCACGTTCTCCTGGCTGAAATCGTCCTTGTCGAGGATGCCGGAGATCTGCCCTTCATGCATGACTGCGATGCGGTCCGACACGCCGATCACTTCTTCCATGTCGCTGGAAATCATCAGCACCGCGACGCCGGCATCGGCCAGCGCCCGCATCAGTCCGTAGATTTCGGCCTTGGCGCCGATGTCGATGCCGCGCGTCGGCTCGTCCAGGATCATCACTTTCGGGTCCATGGCCAGCCATTTGGCCAAAACCACCTTCTGCTGGTTGCCGCCCGACAGCGTGCCGGTGCGTGTCGCAACCGACGGCGCCTTGATGCCGAGGTTCTTCTTCTGCTTTTCCGCCGTCGCAAGCTCGGCGCTGGTCGAGACCAGCGAGCGCCTGGCATGGGCCGGCAGATTGGGCAGCGAGATATTCTGCGCGATCGACAGATCGAGCAGGATGCCGGTGAGCTTGCGGTCCTCCGGCACCAGGAAGATGCCGTTCGCCACCGCGTCGGCGGCCGAACCGACATCGAGCGGCTTGCCGTCGAGCGTGACGCTGCCGCCAAGCCGCTCGTCGATGCCGAACAGCACGCGCGCAAGCTCGGTGCGGCCGGAGCCGACCAGGCCGGCGAGGCCGAGGATTTCGCCGCGCCTCAGTTCCAGGCTGACCGGCCGGTCGGGGTAGGTGCTGGTGCGCACGGCATCCACCGACAGCGCCACGCTGCCTGGCGCGCGCGTAGCTTCGCCGGCCTTCTCGCGCTCTTTCAGCATGCGGCCGATCATCAGCCTGACCATCTCGTCGTGGTTGATCCGATCTTTCGCCAGCGTGCCGGCCAGCGTGCCGTCGCGCAGCACCACGACACGGTCGGCGACGCGCTCGATCTCATGCAGCCGGTGCGAGATGAAGATGACGCTGATGCCTTCCGCCTTCAGCCCCTTGATGACGTCGAGCAGCTTTTCGGTCTCCGCCATTGGCAGGCTGGAGGTCGGCTCGTCGAGGATGACCAGCCGCGCCTTGATCGACAGCGCCTTGGCGATCTCGACCATCTGCTGCTGGGCGAGTGACAGCGATGCCACCGGCGCGTCGGCCGAGAAATTGGCGCCGACCCGCTTCAACAGCGGCGCCACCATTTCGCGCAATTTCGCGCGGTCAACCAACTTCAGCGGCCCGGCGCGAAGCGGCTCGCGGCCGAAGAAGATGTTGGCGGCGACATCGAGGTTTTCGAAGAGGTTGAGTTCCTGGTGCACGAAGGCGATGCCGGAACCAATGCTTTGCTCGACGCTCAGTCCGTCATGCGCGACGCTGTCGACGGCGATGGAGCCGCTGTCCGGCCGCGTCACGCCGCCGAGGATCTTCATCAGCGTCGACTTGCCGGCGCCATTTTCGCCGACCAGGCCGATGACCTCGCCGGACCGGACTTCCATGGAGAACCCGTCCAGCGCCACGACGCCGGGATAGGTCTTGCGCACCGCCTCGAGGCTCAGGAACGGAGCGGTCGTCGATTGAGCGAAGGATGTGTCGGAATAATTCATCACGCCTGACAGCAGCCGGTGGGCCACAGACTGACGGGCCTCGCGAGGCCCGTCAATATGGACGCCGGCTCAAAGGCGAGCCCGTGAACCGGCGCAACGGTGTTTGGACTTAGTTGCCCGCCATCGCCTTGAGGTTGGCGGCGTAGGTGTCGACGTCATCCTTGCCGATGATCTTGGTCGGGATGATGATCAGGCTGTTGGCCGGGATGCCGGATTTGTCGCCCTTGAGATAGGCGGCCATCAGCTTCATGCCCTGATAAGCCCATTCGAAAGGCTGCTGCACCACGGTCGCGGCGACTGTGCCTTCCTTGACGCCGCCTAGCGTGATCGGATCGTCGTCGAAGCCGACGACGGTGATCTGGCCGAGCTTGCCGGCGTCGCGCAGCGCTTCATAGATGCGCGGCGTGTTGTAGGAGTAGAAGCCGACCATGCAGGTAATGTCCGGGCTGGCGACCAGCGCATCCTCGACGTTCTTCTTGGCACGCGCCTGGTCGATATCGTCACCGCGCACGTCGACCAGCTCGATCTTGCTGCCGGCGAGCCCGTCCTTCATGCCCTGGATGCGCTCCTTGGCGTTGTCGGCGCCGAGCAGGCCGACGAAGCCCAGGCACTTGCCGCCATTCGGCATCGCTTTCTTGGCGATCTCGGCCGCCTGCTTGCCGGCATCGACGTTCGACGAGCCGATATAGGCGACGCGCTTGGTCTGCGGGGCGTCCGAGTCGGTGGTGAACAGCGCCGTTTCCGACGCGATCTTGTTCAGCCCGTCGGTCGAGGTCTTGGGATCGACGGCCGAGACCATGATGCCCTTGACGCCTGCCGTCACCAAATCGTCCATCAGCCGCTGCTGGATGGCGACCGACGACTGTTCCGGATATTTGAGCTCGAGATTGTAGTCGGGCAGTTCGCCCTGCGCCTTCTTCACGCCGGCTTCCGCCGCCTTCCAGAAGTCTGACGCGCCGTTGACCACAAAGGCCAGCGTCGGCTTGTCGTCAGCGCGCACGCTGGCGCTTACCGACAGGCCAATCAACAGGGCCGCTGCGGCGACAGATGCGTTACGGATCATACATTTCATAGTTCAACCTCCCTTGTAGAACTCATCGCTGATGTCTCGGCTGCGGCCCGGATAACCCTCCTCCTCAAGGGTGTGGCGCAAAGGTCCGCCAACTCAAGAACGGTGCCGATCCGGCCGCGGTCGAGACACTAGACACTCATGTGGCGTTCGTAAATAGTCCGATTTGTCTGACATTTTCGTGAGATGGATACGAGCCCAATCCGGCTCTGCTGCCGGGAAATCGGGGCGGGCGTCCTTCACACCTGCCGGCACCGGTCCGAAGCCCGGACGGTTACGACGAGTTGACAGTAGAACGCTTACAGCTATTAGTAAAGAGTATTAGTTAGGAAGCCGGAACGGGCCTTTCGAACCGGAGGAGACGCTGGTCGAAGGACGCGCCGGGAGTGAGGAGAGCGAGTGCGACGGGGCCTGCCTCGGCGCGGAAAGCACGGGAATTGTCAACACTGCTGACCTTGTCCGGCCGGTTTCATCGCGACACCGGGCGGTTGGCGATTTGCATGCCGCATGTGATAATACCTATTAGCACGGATGCGTTTTCGATAAGCGCACCGACCTCGACCATCTTGCCGTTGCCGTCGGCCTTTGTTTCAGAGCCAGCGGGGTTTTGGGAAACGACCATGAGCGAACCGACGGAACTGCGCGATCCTCCCCAGGCTTCCAGGCGCCGCAAGCCAGCCGCCAAGCCAAAGGGGCGCGTCACCATGACCGACATTGCGCGCGCCGCCGGCTGCTCGCAGGCGACGGTGTCGTTCGTGCTCAACAATTCACCGGGCATCAGGCTGTCGCAGCAGACGCGTGAGCGGGTGATCGAGGCGGCCAGGGCGCTGGGCTATTCGCCGCCGGTGTTTTCAGCGCTGCGCCCGGCCATCACGCCCTTCGAGGGGCTGGACGGCGTCATCGGCTTTGTCGTCGACCAGCTTGCCACCAGCCCCGAGGCGGTGGTCGCCATCGAGGGCGCGCGGCAGGCCTCGTGGAATGCCGGCAACGTGCTGCTGGTGGCCCAGACCATGGGCGACGCGGTGATGGAGCCGCGCGCCGTCCAGGCGCTGACAAGGCGCGGCATCTCGGCGCTGATCTACATGACCATCTTCACCCGCGAGATCGCCGCGCCGGATTTCCTCTACAGCCTCGAGATCCCGGTCATCCTGCTCAATTGCTACACCGCCGACTATGCCTTCCCGGCCGTGGTTCCCTCCGAGATCGCCGGCGGCCAGAGCGCCACCAGGCACCTGATCGGCCATGGCCATCGCCGCATCGCCACCATCACCGGCGAGCCGTGGATGCAGGCAGCTCAAGATCGGCTCAAGGGTTATCGCCGCGCTTTAGCCACCGCCGACATCCCCTTCGATCCGGAGTTGGTTGTCGAGGGCGACTGGTCGGCCAGCGCCGGCTATGCCGCCACGGTCAAGCTGCTTGGCCTCAAGGAGCGCCCGACCGCGATCTTCTGCCAGAACGACCGCACGGCAATCGGCTGCTACGAGGCGCTGAAGGAAGCCGGGCTGCACATCCCGCAAGATATTTCCGTGGTCGGCTATGACGACGAGGAGATCGCCCGCCACCTCTTCCCCCCGCTGACGACCTCCATCCTGCCGCATCTGGCTATGGGCCAATGGGCGATCGAGCAGCTTGAAACGCCGCCGACGCCCGGCCGCGGCCGCTACCCCATCACCAAGCTGGAATGCCCGCTGGTGGAGAGGGAGAGCGTGGGGGCGGTGTCCACACAATTGCGGTGACCGCGCCCGGCTGCGGGCGTATGTTGGTGCTGCCAACGCTCTTCCTTCGACACGGGAAAGACGCTCATGTGGCCGAACCGACGTCTATGCGATCTCTTGAAGATCGAGCATCCCATCATCCAGGCCCCGATGGCCGGCTCGGCGACGCCGGAACTCGCCGCGGCGGTAAGCAATGCCGGAGGGTTGGGCTCGCTCGGCTGCGCATCGATGCTGCCGGACGGCTTGCGCCACGCTGCCCGACAGCTGCGCGCCTCGACCGAGCGTCCGTTCAACCTCAATTTCTTCGTCTGCCCGCAACCAGGCACCAGCGATGCCGTGCTGGCGAGTGCCATCGAAAGGCTGCGGCCCTACTACGAGGAACTGGCGCTCGGCGAACCGCCGGCGAGGCTTCCGCCGATGGGGCCGGGCTTCGACGACGCCAGACTTGATCTGGTGCTCGAGATCCGGCCGCCGGTCGTGAGCTTCCACTTCGGCATGCCGGATTCGACTGCCGTCGACAGGCTGAAAACGGCAGGAATCGTGATCCTCAGCACCGCGACGAACGTCGCCGAGGCGTTGAAGCTTGCCGACAGTGGAGCCGACGCGGTCATAGCCCAGGGTTGGGAGGCGGGAGGCCATCGGGGTTCGCATGCTCCCAACAGTCCTGGCGATGGCGTGGGCACGATGGCGCTGGTTCCCCAGGTCGTCGATGCCGTCAATCTCCCGGTCATTGCCGCGGGAGGCATTGCCGACGGCCGAGGCATAGCGGCCGCTTTCGCGCTTGGCGCCAGCGGCGTGCAAATCGGCACGGGCTTCCTGTCCTGCGACGAAGCCGGCACGGACGGACCGCGCCGCGCGCTGATCCGCTCCGCGACGGACATGGACACGATGGTCACCGATGCCTTCTCGGGCCGTGCCGCGCGGGCGAAACGCACGCGTTACGCGCTGGAGATGGAGCAGAGCCGGACGCAACTTCCGGACTTCCCGCAAATGATTGTTCTCAGCGCCCCGCTCAGCAACGCTGACGCGAGGGGAGACTTCGCCTTTCATCTCTACGGCCAGGCGGCGGCGCTGAACAGGGAGCTTCCGGCCGGCCAACTGGTGCGAACGCTCGTGGCCGAAACGGGCGAAGTGTTCGACGCCCTCTCGACCGGCAAAACGACGCCTGCGTGAGCGAAGTCTCCGTCGTCGACGTCCCCGATGAGCTTTTAGCCCGCGCGACGCTGGATTGCGAAAAGATCAGCCGGCAAGCAGGGATGCCATGCGGTCACGATCGACGATGTTGGCATTCGGCGGCAAGGGGCGGCCGTCCAGTTCGGCCAGCTTTGCTGCGATATGCGGCCTGGCGATGACGTCCTGCGGCAGCGAAACGCACATGGCGATCTCGATCACGCCGCGGAACACGTCGGCATCCTCGCTTGCGGCTGCGAGAAGCCGGACCATGACCGGGTTCGGCGGCGGAACAGGGAGACCCTCCGCCAGGGCGTTCATCTCGGCGATCCGAGCACGGTCGGCAGCGATCTGGTTGCGATAGAACGGGCCGACCTGGCGTTCGGTCTCGGCGTCGTATTTCCGCGAGAATTCGGCGGGGTGGTTAATGTGCCGGCGAGCGACGTTCCGAAACACCTGCGCGTGCCTGCTGCGGCCGTCTTGTTCGATCCGGCACGATCGGCTGCAGTCGTCGCTTGGCATAACCCCCGTGGAGGTCTAGCCTGAAGCCAGCGGAGGGAATCCTGAATGACATCCATCTTCACCGTCCATGCAGCGTCCGGCTATGAGCAGTTGATGGGGCGCTGGAGCCGGCGGCTCGCGACCAAATTCATCGATTTCGCCGGGCTTGCCGCCGGCGAGAAGATCCTCGATGTCGGTTGCGGCACCGGCAGCCTGACCTTCGAGCTGGCGAAATCGGCCGATCTTACCGAAATCCAGGCCATCGACTTCTCGCCGGTGTTCGTCGAGGCGGCCAGGCAGCGCAACACCGATCCGCGCATCACCATCGCCCAAGCCGACGCCACGGCGCTGCCATTCGCGGATGGCACGTTCGACCGTTCGCTGGCGCTGCTGGTGCTTCACTTCGTGCCGGAGACCGGCAAGGCGGTGGCCGAGATGCGCCGCGTGGTGCGGCCGGGCGGCGTGGCAGCGGCCGTGGTCTGGGATCATTACGGCGGCATGCCCGGCATGCGCATGATCATCGACACCGTGGCGGCGCTCAGCGAAAGCGGGCGCCAGATGCGCAACCGCTATTGCTTCCAGCCGATGATGCAGCCAGGCGAGATGAAGCGAACGTTTGTCGAGCAAGGCCTCGCCGACGTCACTGAAGCCGAACTGATGGTCCGTATGGATTACGAGAATTTCGACGACTTTTGGGCGCCTATCGCCGCCGGCGAAGGCCCGCTCGGCAAATACATGACCACGTTGGATACGGCCGAGCTGGAGCGCGTCGAGGCCGCCGTCCGCGATGCCTATCAGGCCGGCCGGCCCGATGGGCCGCGATCCTTCGCCAGTGTCGCCTGGGCCTGTCGCGGCATCGTGCCTTGAAATTCATGCCGAGCCCGGCAGGTCGGCACCGGCAGCTCGATCGGTGTGGAGGCGCCTGGCTGGTCGAAAACCGGCAACGCGTCAGCTGCCTGGAGCGGCCGGGGCATTGATTTCCCAGCCGTCGACCCACAGCTGCCGCAGCCGGTCGCCTTCGCCCTTGAACCACAGGCCGGTCGGCCGGCAATCCGCTATGCGGTCGCTGCGGAAATTGCGGATGGCCTGGCGCAGTTCGCACCAGGCGACGATGTTGGCTGTCTCGGCATAATAGATCAGCGCGATCGGGCGGATGATGCGTTCGGTCGGCCGTCCCGCCTCGTCGCGATAGGAAAGGCTGAGCTTCTCCTCATCGCGGATCACGCGGCGGACCAGCGCGAGGTCAACGGCGGAAGCGGAAGGCGCCGCAAAGCCCCAGGCGTGGAGCGCGTTGGCGTCTAGGGTCTGCCGCAAGGGCGGCGGCACCGCGCCGGCGATCTTGGCGCCGACGCGTTTTGCGGCCTGCTTGAGCTCGTGGTCGCCGGTGCGTTCGAGCAGCGCCAGCGACAGCACGATCGCTTCCATCTCCTCGATGGAAAACATCAGCGGCGGCAGGTCGAAGCCGGGGCGCAGGATGTAGCCGATGCCGCGCCCGCCCTCTATCGGCACGCGCATGGCCTGCAGGGCGGCGATATCGCGATAGACGGAGCGCACCGTCACTTCCAGCCGCTCGGCGATCGTCGCCGCCGTCACCGGTTTTCTGGCCAGACGCAGGATCTGGATGATCTCGAACAGACGCGAGGCCTTGCGCATTTCCTCACCCGGTTGCAACGCAACTGACACATCCCCGTCAGTTGGGGTGACCTATAGGGCCGCCTACCGGCTTGAAAATCAACAGATTCCTTTTGCGCCTTCGCCAGCGCGGCAACAGGCAACTGACATGAGTTACGCGGAAAATCTCTGGCTCTTCTTCATTCTCTTGTTCGGCATCATCGCCGTGCCCGGCATGGACATGCTGTTCGTGCTGGCCAATGCGCTGACCGGCGGCGGCAACAGGGGCCTGGCGGCAACAGCCGGCATCATGCTGGGCGGCGCGGTGCACACGCTGAACGGCGCGATCGGTGTCGGCCTGCTCATGCATTTCGTGCCGATGCTGTTCACGCCGCTGCTGGTCGCCGGCGCCGCCTACATGGCCTATATCGGCATCAGCTTGATGCGCAGTTCGATCACCGTCGGCGATGATGGACCCACGGGGAGCCGCTCGGCCTGGAAGGCGTTTCGCCAGGGAATGGTCACCTGCCTGATCAACCCGAAGGCCTACCTCTTCATCCTTGCCGTCTATCCGCAATTCCTGAAGCCGGCTTACGGCCCGATCTGGCTGCAGGCGACGGTCATGGGATTGCTGACGCTTGCCACGCAGGCCGCGATCTATGGCGGGCTCGCCATCACGGCCGGCCGCAGCCGGGGGCTGCTGATCGGCAATCCGCAAGCGACGATATTCGCCGGACGCGCGGCCGGGCTGCTGCTGGTTGTCGTTTCGGTGTTCACGGCCTGGGAAGGATTGAGGGCGGCGTGATCGCCGCCCTCCATCCTCGCTCAGGCCGCGCCCTGCCGGCTGGCGAGCATTTCGCGCTTCACCGACCGGCGCCATTCGACGGCGCCGGCAAGGCCGTGCAGCACCGTCTCGGTGGTCGCCCAGTCGATACAGCCATCGGTGATGCTCTGGCCGTAGGTAAGCGGCTTGCCGGGCACGACGTCCTGCCGGCCGGCGACGAGATTGCTCTCGATCATGACGCCGATGATGCGCTCGTCACCCGCCGCGACCTGGCCCGCCACGTCATGCGCGACCTTGGGTTGGTTTTCCGGCTTCTTGGCGCTGTTGGCGTGGCTGACATCGATCATCAGCCGCGGCGCGACGCCGATACGGCTGAGCTCGGCAGCAGCGGCGTCGACGCTTGCGGCATCATAGTTCGGCGTGATGCCGCCGCGCAGGATGACATGGCAATCCTCATTGCCGGTGGTCGCCGCGATCGCGCTGCGGCCGCCCTTTGTCACCGCCATGAAATGATGCGGCTGGGCGGCGGACTTCACGGCTTCGCCGGCGATCCTGAGATTGCCGTCGGTACCGTTCTTGAAGCCGACCGGACAGGAAAGGCCCGAGGCCAGCTCGCGATGGATCTGGCTTTCGGTGGTGCGTGCGCCGATGGCGCCCCAGGCGACGAGGTCGGCGATGTATTGCGGCGTCGTCATGTCGAGGAATTCGGTCGCCGCCGGCAGGCCGAGATTGTTGACGGCCGACAAAACGTTGCGCGCCATCCTCAGGCCCTTGTCGATGTTGAAGCTGCCATCGAGGTCGGGATCGTTGATGAGCCCCTTCCAGCCGACCGTGGTGCGCGGCTTCTCAAAATAGACGCGCATGACGATCTCGAGCCGGTCGGCCAGGGCCTCGCGCAGCGCCGCCAGACGGCTGGCGTAGTCCACGGCGGCGACCGGATCGTGGATGGAACAAGGGCCGACGATGACCACCAGTCGATCGTCGGCCCCCGAAAGGATGGAATGGATGGCGTTGCGCGAAGCGGCAACGGTGCGCGTCGCCGTGAGCGAGCGCGGTATTTCGCGCATCACCTCGTCCGGCGTGGTCAGTACCTTGAGTTCGGTGACCCGAAGGTCGTCTGTGGTGGTCAACACGGCATTCTGCTCCTGGTTAGGAGACCTGCCGGCTGAAACAAAAAAGCCGCCAGGTCTGGCGGCTTGTCGGATTTTGATGCTGCAATCTTCAGATCGAGCGCAATCCTCCCGCCGCCAGCGAGCTGGAATAAAAGTACCAAAACGAGGCGGTCAGGTGGATCATGCGGTTGATATAGTCGATGCGAAGACGGTTGTCACGTGCCGGATGCTACTCGCCGATCACGCCTGCGATGTTCTGGTCGTAGTCGACCAGCGAGCCGGTCATGACGCCGGCCTGGGGGCTCAGCATGTAGGTGATCAGCCTGGCGAGCTGCGCCGGCTTGACCAGCTGGCCCATGGGCTGTGCTGCCTCGGCCTTTTCCAGCCAGTCGTCCGGGGCGTCGTGCCACTTCTTCTGCACGATCGCCTCGCCTTCGGTGTCCATCCAGCCCGGCAGCACGGCGTTGCAGCGGATGCGGTTCTTCCGATACGAGCTGGCGACATTCTTGGTCAGCGTCATCAGCGCGCCCTTGCTGGTCGAATAGGGCGTCAGGAACGACTGGCCGGCATGCGCCGACATCGACAGAACATTGACGATCGAGCCCGGCGCCTTGCGCTCTAGAAGATGCGCGACCAGGCCCTGCATCAGGAAGAAGGGACCGCGCACATTGGTGTCGAAGATCTGATCAAAGAGTTCCTCGGTGGTCTCGACCAGCGAGCCGCGCGCCGAGGTGGCGGCGGCGTTGACCAGCGCGTTCAAAGTGCCGAAATGGGCGACCGCCGTGGCAACCGCGCGCCGGCAGTCGGCGACCTTGGAGACGTCGGCGCTGATGAAGATGGCGTCGACGCCGTTCTTCTTCAGCGCGGCCACCGCCTTGTCGCCCTTCTCCTGCGAGCGGCCGATAAGCGCCAGCGCGCGGCAACCTTCGTCGGCCAACGCCTCGGCAACGGCGAAGCCGATGCCCTGCGCGCCGCCGGTGACGATGGCGCGCGTTTGTGAATTGCGACCGGCCAAACCGTTCATCGCTGTCTCCTGTGCTTGCGTTCCAAATGGTCCGGTGTGTCGGGATTCAGGCCAGGCCACCGTTGCAGAGCGGCCTCACCTGAATCAATTCACCTAGTCGACGCGGACGGTCGTGCCGGTCTTGGCCGACTTCAGCGCCGCGTCCGCCAGCTTCAACGCAACCAGCCCGTCCTTGCCGCTCGGCGAGGCCTTCTTGCCGGCGCTCTTGGCGGCGATGAAGGAGGCGATCTCGTTGGCGTAGGCGTCGATGTAGCGGGTCATGAAGAAATCATGCAGTGGCGGGCGCGTATAACCCTTGTCGTTGGCGAGTTCGATCGACACCGGCCGCTGGTTCTCGGCCGCGACCATGCCCTTCGAGCCGTGCACCTCGATGCGCTGGTCGTAGCCATAGGTGGCGCGGCGCGAATTGGAGATCACGGCCTGCTTGCCGGACGCGGTTTCGAGGATGACGCTGACCGAGTCGAAGTCGCCCGCTTCGCCGATCTTCTTGTCGACCAGGACCGAGGCATGGGCGCTGACGGCTACCGGCTCCTCGCCGAGCAGGAAACGCGCCATGTCGAAGTCATGGATGGTCATGTCGCGAAAAATGCCGCCCGAGCGGGCGATGTAGTCGAGCGGCGGCGGACCGGGATCGCGCGACGTGATGGTGACCATCTCGACCGTGCCGATGGCGCCGTCGTCGATCGCCTTGCGCACGGCGGCGAAATGCGGGTCGAAGCGGCGGTTGAAGCCGACCATCAGCGTGGCGCCAGCCTTCTCGACCACGGCCAGGCATTGCTCGACGCGCTTGACGTCGAGGTCGATCGGCTTCTCGCAGAAGATCGCCTTGCCGGCCTTGGCGAAGCGCTCGATCAGGTCGGCATGGGTATCGGTCGGCGTGCAGATGATGACGGCGTCGATGTCCTTGGCCTTCTCGATGGCATCGATCGTGCGTACCTCGGCGCCATAAGCCGATGCCAGATCCGTCGCCGCTTTCTCGAAGGCGTCCGCCACGGCCGCCAGTTTGGCCTGAGGGTTGGAACCAACGGCGCGGGCATGCACCTTGCCGATGCGGCCGGCGCCGAGAAGAGCGAAACGGAGGGTCATGGTATGTCCTTTGGGGATGGTTTTTAAAGGCGGTCCGCGCCTTTAGGCGCGGACGATTGGTTGGTCCCGTCGTGGCGCCCCTCAGGCGGCCTGGAGTTCCGCCTGTCCGGTCTTCGCGCCGGTGATGTAGGCGACGATGTCGTTGCCGTCAGTGTCCTGCTTGCGCAGATTGGCGACGATCTTGCCGCGGCGGAAGACGACGATGCGGTCGACCAGGTCGAACACCTGGCGCATGTTGTGGCTGATCAGGATCAGCGGCTCGCCGTTTTCCTTCAGCGTGCGGATGATGTTTTCGACCTGGGCCGTCTCCTGCACGCCGAGTGCTGCCGTCGGCTCGTCCATGATGATCAGCTTGGAGGCGAAGGTCGCGGTTCTCGCTATCGCCACGCACTGGCGTTGGCCGCCCGACATGTGGCGGATGGTGCTGGACAGGTTCGGGATCTTAACAGCCGTGCGGACGAGCGCCGCTTCGGTCGCCTTGCGCATCGCCTTGCGGTCGAGGATGGAGAAGGGCCCGAGGTTGAACAGGACTTTCTCGCGGCCGAGGAACAGGTTGGACGGCACGTCGAGGTCGTCGGCCAGGGCAAGGTTCTGGAACACGGTCTCGATGCCCGCTTCGCGCGCCTCGATCGGTCCGGCGAAGTTCACTTCCTTGCCGTCGAACCAGATCTTGCCGTCGGTGCGCTGCTCGACGCCGGTGATCTGGCGCACGAAGGTCGACTTGCCGGCGCCGTTGTCGCCCATGATGGCGACATGCTCGCCCTTGCGCAGCTCGAAATTGGCCTCCTGCAGCGCGTGCACGCCACCATAGTGCTTGGTGAGGTTTTCGGTCTTCAGAACGATGTCGGACATGGTCAAGCTCCTATCGCGCGACGGCGCTGGCGCCATTGATCGAGAACGACCGCGCCGACGATGATCACACCTTTGACCATCTCCTGATAGTAGGCGTCGAGGCGCAGGAAGGTGAAGCCGGAGATGATGACGCCGAAGATCAGCGAGCCGATCACGGTGCCGATGATCGAGCCGCGGCCGCCCGACAGCGAGACGCCGCCGATGACGGCCATGGCGATGGCGTCGAGTTCGTACATCACGCCCATCCCGGACTGGGCGGTGAGGTTCTTGGAGCAGAGCACGACCGCGGCGAGCGAGGCGAGGATGGCGGCGATGACGTAGACCAGCACCTTGTGGTTGGCGATCTTGATGCCGGACATGCGCGCGGCGTCCTCGTTGGAGCCGATGGCATAGCAGTGCTTGCCGTATTTCGTGTAGGTCAAGATGAGCTGGAACAGGATTGCCAGCGAAATGAAGATGACGACGGGCATCAGGCCCTTGCCGATTGCCGCGAAACTTTCGGTCGGAAAGGAGATCGGCTCGCCCTTGGACCACCATTTGGCGACGCCGCGCGCGGTCACCATCATGCCGAGCGTGGCGATGAAGGGTGGAATGCGCGTGTAGGCGATCAACATGCCGTTGACCAGACCGGCGATCAGGCCGCAGCCGATGGCGACAAGCAAGGGCACGATGACCGGCAAATCGATCCAGCCATAGGCAAGGAACATGGCCTTGGGGTTGGGGTTGCCGTTGACCGTCGCCACCTGGGCAAAGCTCATGGCGATCATGGCGGTGGCGCCGACGACCGAGCCGGAGGACAGGTCGATGCCGCCGCTGATGATGACCTGGGTGACGCCGATGGCGATGATACCGACGATCGACACCTGCAGGATAATGATCTGCAGGCGCTGCTGGTTGAAGATCGCGTCGATGTTCGGGCGCGTGTTGAACAGGAAACTGTCGCCGAGAAAGACGCGGCCAATCAATTCGAACAGGCCCACCAGGATGACGAGCGCCAGGAAAACGTTGAACTCGGCCGGCCAAGGGCGCTTCTTGGCATCATAGCTCAGCCCGCCAACGCCATGTGATGTCTGTGCCACGTCTTCTTCCTCCGAATGACCGCGCCCGCTCTCCCGCCCGGCGGGCAGGAGAAAAGGGGAGCGACGCCGCATCGCCAGCGGCCGCGATTCAGCCAATCCGATACGTCGGCGCGCCGCTCCTCGAGAAGCGCAGCCTCAGTTCTTCTTCAAGAACTTGTCGATGTTAGCCGGGGTGACAAGCTGGAACGGGATGTAGACCTTGTGTTCCACCTTCTCGCCCTTGGCGAGCTTCAGCGCCGCATCGAGCGCACCGGCACCCTGGCCGGCGGCGTCCTGGAAGACGGTTGCATCGAGGTCGCCAGCCTGCATCGCGGCCAGGGCGTCCTGGGTGGCGTCGACGCCGCCGACGATCACCGACTTCATGTCGATGTTGGCGGCTTTCATCGCCTGGATGGCGCCGATGGCGCTTTCGTCGTTGTTGGCGATGACGCCGTCGAACGGCTTGCCGGTCGACAGCCAGTTGGTCATCAGGTTCTGTGCCTGATCGCGCTGCCAGTTCGAGGTCTGCTTGTCGATGATCTTGATGAAGCTGCAATCCGGCGTGGCGATGACTTCGTCGATGTCCTTGGTGCGCTGCTGGGCGGCCTGGTTCGACAGCTCGCCCATGATGACATAGACATTGGCTTCCTTCTTGCCGGCCTCCTTGAACAGGCGGCAGATTTCCTTGGTCTCGAGCGTGCCGGAATCAGCCTCGTTCGAAGCGACGAAAGCCTGGTTGTCCGGTAGCGAATTGACGTTGACCGGCTCGCGGTTGACATAGACCAGCGGGATCTTGGCGGCTGCAGCCGCGTCCGACATCGCCTGGGTGGCCGAGGTGTCGACCGGGTTGACGATGATCGCGTCGACGCCCGAAGCCGCGAAGTTCTTGATCTGGTCGAGTTGCTTGGCCACATCGTTCTGCGCGTCCTCGACCTGCAGCTGGACATCGCTCATGCCCTTGGCCTGGGCGATCATGCCGTTGCGCAGCACGGTCAGGAAGTTGTCGTCGAAACGCGCCATCGACACGCCGATCTTGGCGGCGAAGGCGGATGAACACATCAGCGCCGAAAGCGCGACGCCCAAAAGCAGTTTCTTCATTTTATTCTCCTCCACTTGGTGTCCGGCTGCACCCATTGAACCGGAATCCCCGGTTTGCCCGGGGAATCTCTCCCTGCGGCCACGCGGCGTTGCCAGTTTGATGGAACGCCTCTCCTCCGTTCGAACGGCCACTCCGGAACGAAAGAACCAAAACGCCTAGTTGGTGAAATATTTATTCCATTTCGTTTGGGAAACGTCAAGGGAGATTCCGACCGAGGCGCCGGTTTTTCGATCGCAATGAGCGCAGTGAGGGCCACGATAGTCGAGGTCCGCCTCCGAATCGCGGCGGATCATCTATGAAAGAATCCATCAGGTTGATGAATTCCATCATTCCGGGCGGACTAGATGTTTTCCGGCAGATAGATGTCGAAGGGCAGGAAAGTCTGTCCCGGCGCATTGGCGGCGCCGCTTTCGATGGCATGCGCCATCCGCCCGACGAGCTCGCGGCAGAGCGCCGCGAGCGGCGTCGAGATCACCATGGTGAGGATGTTGTCGGCAAGAGCGGCGCGCGATGCGGCGTTGATCTCGTTGCAGACGACGACCGGCATCTGCACCGGTGCCGCCGCCCTCAGCGCCGCGACCGCGCCTTCCATGCCGCCGCCGGCCACGTAGCAGCCGGCAAGGTCCGGATGGCGCGCCAGAAGCTCGAGCATGGCGTCATGCGTCACGTCGTTGGCCTCGAGGTTGACCAACGTCTCCATCACGGTGAAGTCCGGTGCATGCTCGCGGAAATAGGAGCGGAAGCCGATCTCGCGCAGTTCATGGCCGTGGAAGCGATGGCTGCCGACGAAGAGCGCGACCTTGCCGGGTTTTTTCGCGGCCCTGGCGATCATCCAGGCCGCGGTTCGGCCCACCTTTCGGTTGTCGAGACCGACATAGCCCTCGCGGATGCCGGCGGCGAAGTCCGACAGCAACGAGAAGACCGGCTGCCCCCTCGCCTTCAGCGTCTCCACCACCGCCGTGAGGTTCGGATGGTCCGGGCCGACGACGGCGATGGCTCTGGATCTCACCGCCAGCTTGCGCATCTGATCGGCGATTTCGTCGGGCGCCAACGAAGCGGCGAAATCTATCGTCGCAACGCCACGAAAACGTTGCGATTGCGAGACCGCCAGCTCGAGTTCCCTGGCGAAATCGCCGTAGAAGACATCATTGCCCCTGAGCAGCAGGAAGCCGAGCCGGTATTCCGGCAATTCCTGGCGCATGCGCTGCTTGATCAATCCGGCCGCGTGATAGCCGATCTCGGTGGCGGCCTCATAGACCCGGCGCGCCGTCTCCTCGCGCACCGGCAAGCGACTGTTCAGCACCCTGTCGACCGTGGCGACACTGACGCCCGAGACGCGCGCGAGATCGGTAATGGTCGGCCGCTTTACCATGAGTGCTCCATCGCTTGTCCGGCTGACCATATCTCATTCTGATAGGAAATGATAGAAACTATCTTTCTGATGTTGAGCCTATCATAGGCTGGCGGTATGTTGAAGTGGAAGCCAGCCATGAGCGGGGCCCGACTTACCGGAGCCATGCGCCAGCGCTGATGGAGGAACTCGATGACGTCTTCGGCGGCATCGGCACGCGACTACAGCCTGACCGGCCGCGACGCCAAGCGCGCTGTCGAGACCGGGCTGGCAGCGGCCGAGTGGTACCACACCGAAATCCCGCGCAAGCAGATGAAGGAATTGATGCAGCGCTCGGACCAGCCGGCGATCCGCGACACCATCATCTGGCTCGGTGCGCTGATCCTCAGCGGCGTCGGCGGCGCCTGGTTCTGGGGCAGCTGGTGGTGCGTGCCATTCTTCTTCGTCTATGGCGTGCTCTACGGCTCCTCGACCGATTCCCGCTGGCACGAATGCGGCCACGGCACGGCCTTCCGAACCCAGTGGATGAACGACGCCGTCTACCAGATCGCCTGCTTCATGATCATGCGCAATCCGGTGACCTGGCGCTGGAGCCACACGCGCCATCACACCGACACCATCATCGTCGGCCGCGATCCCGAAATTTCCGTGATGCGGCCGCCGGACCTTCTGCGCCTGGTGCTCAATTTCTTCGGCATCCTCGACGCCTGGCATGCGATGACCGACATGCTGCGCAACGCTGCCGGCATCGTCAGCGCCGCGGAGAAGACCTTCATTCCCGAGCAGGAGCAGCCGAAGGCGATCCGTATCGCCCGTATCTGGACGGCGATCTACGCCGCGACGATCGCGCTGGCGTTCTATTGCGGCTCGTTGCTGCCGTTGATGCTGGTCGGCCTGCCCAGGCTTTACGGCGCCTGGCATCATGTGATGGTCGGCCTTTTGCAGCATGGCGGACTGGCCGAGAACGTCACCGATCACCGGCTCAACAGCCGCACAGTCTATATGAACCCGATCAGCCGCTTCATCTACTGGAACATGAATTACCATGTGGAGCACCACATGTTCCCGATGGTGCCCTATCACGCGCTGCCGAAGCTGCATGACGTGATCAAGCACGATCTGCCGGCTCCGACGCCGTCGATCCTGGCCGGCTATCGCGAAATGATCCCGGCCTTCCTGCGCCAATTGCGCAACGAGGACTATTTCATCAAACGCGCGCTGCCGCCGACGGCGCGGCCCTATCGCGAAGAACTGCACAACGACGTTCCGATGGCTGCCGCCGCGGAGTGACCCTCACAATATTCAGGACATTCGCCGGAGGACGAGATGAGCGACTGGGTCGAAGCCTGCGCGGCCGGAGACATCGATGAAGAGGACGTGATGCGGTTCGACCATGGCGGCCGCACCTTCGCCATCTACCGCAGCCCGGACGACGAGTATTTCGCGACCGACGGCCTGTGCACGCATGAAAAGGTGCATCTGGCCGACGGGCTGGTGATGGACGACATCATCGAGTGCCCAAAGCACAACGGACGCTTCAACTACAAGACCGGCGACGCGCGCGGCGCGCCGGTCTGCGTCAACCTCAAGACCTATCCGGTCAGGGTCGACGCCGGCAAAGTCCTCATTCAGGTCGGGTGATCGCCATGCAGGCGGGGATGGTGATCATCGGCGCAGGCGAGTGCGGCGGGCGCGCGGCGCTCGCCCTGCGCGACCTCGGCTTCGACGGGCCGGTGACGCTGGTGGGCGACGAGCCGCATCTGCCCTATGAGCGGCCGCCGCTGTCGAAGGAAGCGATGATCAGCGAGGCGCCGCTCATCATCAAGGCGATCGTCAGCGACGAACTTTTGGCCGAGCGCTCGATCCAGCACATCCGTTCCATCCGGGCCGTTGCGATCGACCGCGCCGCGCATGCCGTGCGCCTGTCGGACGGTTCCTCGCTTGCCTATGACAAGCTGCTGCTGGCGACCGGATCCGTGCCGCGCAAGCTGCCGATGCCGGGTTTGGGCGGCCGCTGCGTCTATCTGAGGACCTTCAACGACGCACTGGCCATCCGCGCCCATCTCAGCGCCGGCAACCGCGTCGCCATCATCGGCGGCGGTTTCATCGGGCTGGAACTTGCCGCAGCGGCGCGCAAGCTCGGCGCCGCTGTCACCGTCATAGAGGCGCAGCCGCGCATCCTGATGCGCGGCGTGCCGGCCGAGATCGCGGAGATCATCCACAGGGCGCATGAAGCCGAGGGCGTTTCCATCCGCGCCGGCCAGGGCATCGCGGCGATTGCCGATGACGGCGCCGAGGTTCGCGTCACGCTTGCCGACGGTCAGCAAGTCGCCGCCGATCTCGCGGTGATCGGCATCGGCGCCGTGCCGGTGACGGCGCTTGCCGCCGAAGCCGGACTCACAATCGACAACGGGATTGCCGTCGACGGAACGCTGCGCACAGAGGATCCCGATATCCTTGCCGCCGGCGATTGCTGCTCGTTCCCACTGGCCATCTATGGCGGGCGGCGGGTGCGGCTGGAAGCCTGGCGCAACGCCCAGGAACAGGGCGCTTTAGCCGCGAAGAACATGCTGGGCACCAACGAGCCGCATGCCGCCGTGCCCTGGTTCTGGTCGGATCAATACGGGCTGACGCTGCAGATCGCCGGGCTTTCGGACGAGGGCCGCACGATCGTGCGGCGCGACCTCGACGACGGCGCCTTCATCCTGTTCCATCTCGCCGCGGACGGCAGGCTGGTCGCCGCCAGCGGCATCGGCCCCGGCAATGCGGTGGCGCGCGACATCCGCCTGGCGGAGATGCTGATCGCGAAACGGGCAACGCCGGCGCCGGAGGCGCTCGGCTCGCAAGCGGTCAAGCTGAAGTCGCTGCTGGCGGCGTAGTCCGCCACTCCAACCGGCATCGAGGGACCAAGGGATATGGCGCGCAGCAGACCGACCATCGCCGATTTGCAGTCGCTGAAGGGCAAGCGGCAGCTGTCGAAGCTCCGCGTCTTCTCGCTGGAGGAGGCGGAGGCCGCCGAGCGCGCCGGCATCGACATGATCTCGGTCACCTATGATGTGATGTTCGATCCGCGTTTTCGCGACGCCGCGCCGACCTGCTTTGCCATTCCAGGCGACGAACGCGTGAAGCTGGGCGCAACCACCGACGAGATCCTGCGCATGGCGGTGACGCTGCGCGCGGCGAGCGCCGACGCCATGTATTGCTCAGCCAGCCTGCAGACAATCCGCCGGCTGCGCGACGAGCACATTCCGGTCTGCGGCCATGTCGGCCTGATCCCGGCGCATGCGACCTGGACCGGCGGCTTCAAAGCGGTCGGCAAGACGGCCGAAAGTGCCGCTTTCGTGTGGAAACAGGTGAAGGACCTCGAGGCCGCCGGCGCCTTCGCCGCCGAGATCGAGGTGGTGCCGGCCAGCGTTGCAAGCGCGATCTCGCAGCGCACGCCGCTGATCATGATCTCGATGGGCGCTGGTGCCGGCTGCGACGCGCAATATCTGTTCTCGGAGGACGTGCTCGGCAGCAATCGCGGCCGCTATCCGCGCCATGCCAAGCGCTATCGCGACTTCGCGGCTGAGTTCGACCGCCTGCAGAACGAACGCATCGCCGCCTTCCGCGAATATGCCGAAGATATCCAGTCGGGCGCCTATCCGGAGCCACGACACATGGTCGAGGCTAATCCGGAGGAATTGCAAAAATTCGAGGCGTTCTTGGCTTCGGAAGGCTACTGAGCCTCTCAGGCCGTTAGAACAGCGCCTTCAGCTCGTCCAGCTTGTCGTTGACCAGCCAGCCGTAATAATTCTCCTCGGGCAGCTTTTCCGGTTCGCCGGCAGCGCGGCGCTTTTCGTTTTCGGCTTTCAGTGCATAGGCACGCTGCTCGGGATTGCCGACATTGTAGAGCGTGGCGGTCAGGCCCGGGTTTTTCGAGATGTCGAAGCCGGCAATGTTGCGGTAGGCGTCGATCGACTTCCTGATGGTCGCGGCGACGTAAGGCAGCGTCAGATCCGGGTCCATGATGGTCTTGTAGACTGCGTTGGGGTCGCCGACGTCGAGCCTGGGCAGGCCGGAAACCTTGTGCACCAGATCGCTCATCTGCAGTGCAGTCAGCGGGTTCAACTGGCCGAGACCGAAAGTCTGGCCGGCATAATAAGGCTGGAAGAAAGTGGCGCCGAAGCGGTCGTCGGGGAAATCCTCACCGCCGACGGTCTTGCCGCGGAAAGAGTGGTTCCAGACCTGCTCGCGGCATTCCCACAAATCATAGCTGTCGTCCATGCCGGCGCATTTCTTGAATTCCGGCCGCTGGATGAAATCGCTGACATCCTCGCCGTCATAGGCAAAGGTAAGCTTGCTCGACAGGTAGGAGATTGCCTTAACGTAGTAGGTCTGCAGGCGGTCATAGGCGTCGACATTGTAGGTATGCTCGCCGACGATGGCACCGACGATGTGCATGGGATCGATACCATAGGCGGCCGCGGCCTTCCTGATCTTGCTGCGCAGATCGGCATCGTTCTGCAGCAGCGCATAGACCTTGCGGTACTTGGCCTGGAAGGTGGTGTTGGTGGCTTGGGTGCGCCGGCTGGAGGCACCCGGAATATCCGGCTGCACGCTGTTGCGGTTGCCCGGCGGCACCAAGGTTGCCGCGTTGGCAATCGTCACCGCCGCCGCCAGTGCGAGACCTACCAAGAGAAGTGCGTATTTCTTCATGCGCCGCCGCCTTTTAACCGGCGGCAACCTAGGTAAAGCGGATTGGAGAGTCGAGAGAAGGCTTGAGCCCGCCGCCAACAAAGGTGGCCGGATGCTTCCATTTGGCCACACTTTGCGTGGGAGACGGCGTTTCGGGCCGGCCGGAAGGCCAGCCCGGAGTCAGGCCAAGCTTAAAGGATGAACCGCGACAGGTCGGTGTTGCGCGACAGGTCGCCGACATGCTTCTGCACATAGGCGGCGTCGATGGTGACCGCCGTGCCGTTGCGGTCAGGCGCGTCGTAGGAAATCTCGTCCAGCACCCGCTCCATCACAGTCTGCAGGCGTCTGGCACCGATGTTCTCGACGCTGGCGTTGAGATCGACGGCAATGCCGGCAAGCGAATCGATGGCATCGTCGGTGAAGACGAGATCGACGCCTTCGGTCTTCATCAGCGCGATGTACTGCTTAATGAGACTGGCTTCGGTCTCGGTGAGGATGCGGACGAAATCCTCCTTCTCCAGAGCGCGCAGCTCGACGCGGATCGGCAGGCGGCCCTGCAGCTCAGGCAGCAGATCCGACGGCTTGGAGACGTGGAAAGCGCCCGAGGCGATGAACAGGATGTGATCCGTCTTGATCGGCCCGTACTTGGTCGCGACCGTCGTGCCTTCGACCAGCGGCAGCAGGTCGCGCTGCACGCCTTCACGTGAAACGCCGGCGCCGATGCCGCCTTCGCGCGACGCAATCTTGTCGATCTCGTCGATGAAGACGATGCCATCATTCTCGGCCGATTCCAGCGCCCGGCGCACCACCTCGTCCTGGTCGAGCAGCTTGTCGGACTCGTCATTGACCAGGAGCGAATAGGAATCGCGCACCGTGGTCTTGCGGGTCTTGGTCCTGCGGCCCCCCATTGCCTTCGACAGCATGTCGTTGATGTTGAGCACACCGATGTTGGCGCCAGGCATGCCTGGGATCTCGAAGCCCGGCATGCCGCCGGTGCCGGTGTCGGCCACCTCGATCTCGATCTCCTTGTCGTCGAGTTCGCCGTCGCGCAGCCTCTTGCGGAAGGAGTCGCGGGTCGCAGGGCTTGCCGTCTTGCCGACCAGGGCTTCCAGAACGCGCTCCTCGGCGTTGATCTGGGCGCGCGCCTTGACGTCCTCGCGCATCTTCTCGCGCGCCAGGCCGATGGCGACCTCGACGAGATCGCGCACGATCTGCTCGACGTCGCGGCCCACATAGCCGACCTCGGTGAACTTGGTGGCCTCGACCTTGACGAAAGGCGCTCCGGCAAGCCGCGCCAGGCGGCGCGAGATCTCAGTCTTGCCGACGCCGGTCGGGCCGATCATCAGGATGTTTTTCGGCATCACCTCTTCGCGCATCTGGCCTTCCAGCTGCTGGCGGCGCCAACGGTTGCGCAAGGCAATCGCCACGGCGCGCTTGGCGTCCTTCTGGCCGATGATGAAGCGGTCGAGTTCCGAAACGATTTCGCGGGGGGAGAAGGTGCTCATACTCAAATTCCACTTTGCCACTGCTTGATGGACTCGAACGGATGCAGCAGCATGATCACGTTGAGTGTCAGATTGTCCCGGATGATGTAGCCCGTGCCGAACTCGAAGATGAGCGCCAGGGCAACGATCACCCATATAGGAAGCTTCCGCGCCATCACAAATCCCAGCACCATGAACAGCGTGTCGGACACGGAATTGATGACGCTGTCGCCGTAGTAATTGAGAGAGATAGTGCCGGCACGGTAGCGGTCGATGATGAAGGGGCTGTTTTCGAGCAGCTCCCAGCCGCCTTCGATGAGGACGGCGAAGGCCAGCCTCAGCCCGACCGGCGAGCGCGGAAACAGAAACGTCGCCAGCGCATAGAACAGGAAGCCATGGATGACGTGCGAGAAGGTGTACCAGTCGGCGATGTGCTGGGAATTCTCCGAGCTGTTGACCACGCCATGCCAGAGCTTGACGTAGCCGCAGGTGCAGATTGGCGGATGGCCCATGCCATAGAGAGCGCCTGCCTGGAAAATGACCAGCGCGAGCACGAGCAGCAGCCCCATGCGCCAGCTGTCTTCATAGGCAGAAAGCGTTTTGTCTTCCCCGGATGCGGTCATTGGATCAGTCCCCCTCTTCGATGAAGGCTTCGGCCGCATCGACGGCCATCAGCACGACGTCCCCATACTCCGATTGCCTGCGACCGACCGGTCTGAACCCGGCTTTCTCATAGGCACGGATAGCGCGCGTATTGTCGGGATGCGGATCGACGACGACGCGCGGCGCGCCTTCTTCGAACAGCTCCTCGACGAACTGGCGCAGGATGGCCGAGCCGTGGCCAATGCCGACCAGCTCCGGCGGGCCGATCGACAGATCGATGCCCAGCGTGCCAAACGGCTGATCGGAATAGGGATGATCGTGCTCCAGATGCGGATCGTAGCTCTGCAGGTAAGCGATCGGCCTGCCGTCGAGCTCGACGACCAGCGGCTCCACCGAAACCGACTCGATATGCTCGCGGATTTCGGCGATTTCCCTTTCCGGATCACTCCACCACTGGGCGAGATGCGGCTCGCGCAGCCAACTGGCGATCAAAGGCAGGTCGTCCCCCGTGACCGGCCGAAAATCGTACCTATGTTCTTGCATGGCCATGATTTTTTCCAAAGACCGGGCCCCATTTCTCGGGATCATGGCCGGCCACCTCAGGCGGCATCGAGCGTTTCGACGACGAAGTTGTTGTTGGTGTAGACGCAGATGTCGGACGCGATCTGCATGGCCCTGCGGGCGATCTCCTCGGCATCCTTGTCGGTGTCCAGCAGCGCCCGGGCCGCGGCCAGCGCATAGTTGCCGCCGGAGCCGATGGCCATGACGCCATGCTCGGGCTCGAGCACGTCGCCGGTGCCGGTAAGCGCCAGCGAGACCGACTTGTCGGCCACCAGCATCATCGCTTCCAGCCGGCGCAGGTAGCGGTCGGTGCGCCAGTCCTTGGCAAGTTCGACGCAGGCGCGCGTCAGCTGGTCGGGATATTGCTCGAGCTTGGCTTCGAGGCGCTCGAGCAGGGTGAAGGCATCGGCGGTGGCGCCGGCGAAGCCGGCAATGACGCTACCGCCCTTGCCGATGCGGCGAACCTTGCGGGCGTTGCCCTTCATGATGGTCTGGCCAAGGCTGACCTGGCCGTCGCCGGCGATCACGACCTTGTTGCCCTTGCGCACGCTGATGATGGTCGTGGCGTGCATGGTCAATTCATTCGACATTTCTTGCTCCGATTCGCGCTATCCCTTTGCAAGGCGATTGGCGCGGTACGAGTGGGTTTGATCGGCCATATGTATGCACAAGGCCAATGATTGCCAACCGCTCGCCGGCAAGGCCGATAGCGAGCGGAATGGCAACTGGCAATCGCCGGATCATGCTGATAGAAGGCTTTCGTTTTCAAGCCCGGAGCCTCCGAGCGGGCAAAAAGGACATAGCGATGACGCGTTCCGCCGAAGTCAGCCGCAAGACCAAGGAAACCGAGATTGCCGTTTCGGTCCAGGTCGACGGCCAGGGCAAATCCGACATTTCGACCGGCGTCGGCTTCTTCGACCATATGCTCGACCAGCTGTCGCGGCATTCGCTGATCGACATGACGATCAAGGCCAGGGGCGACCTGCATATCGACGACCACCACACGGTCGAGGACACCGGCATCGCGATCGGCCAGGCGCTGAGCAAGGCATTGGGCGAGCGGCGCGGCATCATGCGCTACGCCTCCATCGACCTCGCCATGGACGAGACGCTGACCAGGGCGGCGATCGACGTCTCCGGCAGGCCCTTTCTGGTCTGGAACGTCGCCTTCTCGTCGCCCAAGATCGGCAGCTTCGACACCGAACTGGTGCGCGAGTTCTTCCAGGCGCTGGCGCAGAATGCCGGCATCACGCTGCATGTGACCAACCATTACGGCGCCAACAACCATCATATCGCCGAAACCTGCTTCAAGGCGGTGGCGCGCGCGCTGCGCGCGGCGCTGGAGCCCGACCCGCGCCAGCCTGACGCGGTGCCTTCCACCAAGGGATCCCTGAAAGGATAGCCCTATGGCGATCTATGTCGTGATGCAGCCGCCGGCCGGCCGCAAGGCCGAGGAAACAATTCTCGTGCGCGACAGCTTCACCTGGCTGGGTTTTTTGGTCGCGCCGATCTGGCTCGCCTGGCACCGGTTGTGGATCGAGGCGGCGCTGACGTTCGTCGTCATGGCGATCCTGTCGGTGGTCGGTGAAAGGCTCGGGCTCGAATGGGCCGGATCGATGCTGTCGCTGCTGGTCTCGCTTTATATCGGGTTCGAAGGGCAGGGCCTGCGCACCGCGGCGCTGCGCCGGCGCGGCTGGCGGGAATGGGGCGTCGTCGAGGCCGGCAGTCTCGGCGACGCCGAGGTCCGCTATGTGCTGGAAACCGTCGACGATGGCGAGGAGCAGGCAGCCATGCCGCGCATCGTGCCGGACGCGTCGCTGGCACGTCCGCCGCAGACCGGCATGGCGCTGGGACTGACCCATACGCCTGGAAGGCCCTGACATGCGGGTAGCGATCATCGACTATGGCTCGGGCAATCTGCGCTCGGCCACCAAGGCCTTCGAGCGCGCCGCGCATGAGGCGGGCCTTGCGGTGACGATCGAGCTTACGGCCGATGCGGAGCGGGTGCGCGGCGCCGACCGCATCGTGCTGCCGGGCGTCGGCGCCTATGCCGATTGCGCCGCCGGGTTGCACGCGGTCGCCGGCATGTGGGAGGCGGTGGAAGAGGTGGCTCTTCGCAAGGCGCGGCCGTTCCTCGGCATCTGCGTCGGCATGCAGCTGATGTCGCAACGCGGCCTCGAAAAGACCGTCACCAAGGGCTTCGGCTGGATCGCCGGCGACGTCAAGGAAATCACCCCCGCCGACCCGGCGCTGAAGATACCGCAGATCGGCTGGAACACGATCGACCTCACCCGCAAGCACCCGCTGTTCTCAGGCATCCAGACCGGGCCGAAGGGGCTGCATGCCTATTTCGTCCATTCCTATCACCTGGACGCGAAGGACTCCGCCGAAGTGCTGGCGACCGCCGACTATGGCGGCCCGGTGACGGCCGCCGTTGCCCGCGACAACCTTGCCGGCACGCAGTTTCATCCCGAAAAGAGCCAGGCGCTCGGCCTGGCGCTGATCACCAATTTCCTGAAATGGAGGCCCTAGGAGATGAGCAAGAAGGGCTATTGGATCGCGCTGATCGATGTCCACGATGCGGACGTCTACAGGCAATACATCGAGGCCAATGGCAAGGCCTTCGCCAAATATGGCGCGACGTTCCCGGTCCGCGCCGGTCGTTACACCAGTCCGGAGGGGCCGACAGGCAACCGCCATGTGGTGGTGGAATTCGAGTCCTATGAGACGGCGCTCGCTTGCTACGAGTCGCCCGAATACCAGGAAGCCTCGAAATTCCGGCTGGCTGCATCGACCGGCCACTTCGTCATCGTCGAGGGCGCCTGATCGTGATCCTGTTTCCGGCAATTGACCTCAAGGACGGCAAATGCGTGCGCCTGAAGCATGGCGACATGGCCACCGCTACCATCTACAACGACGATCCTGCAGCGCAGGCCAAGGCCTTCGAGGACCAGGGTTTTGAGTGGCTGCATGTCGTCGACCTCAACGGCGCCTTCAAAGGCCAGAGCGTCAACAGCGCCGCGGTCGGCGCCATCCTGAAGGCGACGAAGAACCCGGTGCAGCTCGGCGGCGGCATCCGCACCTTGCCGCAGATCGAGGACTGGCTGGATCGCGGCCTGGCCCGCGTCATCTTGGGCACGGTCGCGGTGCGCGAGCCGGAACTGGTCAAGCAAGCCTGCAAGACTTTCCCGGGCAAGGTTGCCGTCGGCATCGACGCCAAGGGCGGCAAGGTCGCGGTGGAAGGCTGGGCCGAGGCCTCCGAACTCGGCGTCATCGAGCTGGCGAAGAAGTTCGAAGGCGCGGGCGTGGCGGCCATCATCTACACCGATATCGACCGCGACGGCGTGCTTTCCGGCATCAACTGGGATTCGACCATCAGCCTCGCCGAGGCGGTGTCCATTCCGGTGATCGCCTCCGGCGGGCTCGCCTCGATCGCCGATATCGTGCGCATGACCATGCCAGATGCGAAGAAACTCGAAGGCGCCATCTCGGGCCGCGCCCTATATGACGGACGTATCGACCCGGCCGAAGCGCTGGCGATCCTGCGCGGCGAGAGGGCGGAGGCAAGACCGTGAATATTTCGATCATCCTGGCATCCTACGACAGCGGCCATTTTCACGGCGGCTGCGGCCAGGGCCCGGATGCGCTGATCTCGGGCGGGCTGGCCGAGGCGCTGAAGCTCGCCGGCCACGACGTCGAGGTGCATGACATCGGCAGGGTGGTCGAGGACGATCAGGAGCGCGAGATCGGCACCGGATTTGCCGTCTGCAACGCCGTTTCGGGCGAGGTTCGCATCGCGCTCGACAGGAGCCGGTTTCCGATCGTGCTGGCCGGCAACTGCCTGACCAGCGCGGGTGCCGTGGCCGGCGCGGGCGCCGACGCCATCATCTGGGCGGACCAGCATGGCGACCTCAACACGCCCGAGACCTCCAGCACCGGCTTCCTCGACGGCATGGCGCTGGCCACCGTGCTCGGCCTCTGCTGGCGGCCGATGGCGAACCTGATTCCCGGCTTCAAGCCGGTCGATCCGTCGCGCTGCGTCCTGGTAAACGCGCGCGATCTCGACAGCGCGGAAAAGGAGCTGCTGGAAAAGCTGCCGATCATCCGGACCGAATGTCCGGACTGGAAGAGCGCGGCGCAAAGGCTGAAGACCGACGGCGCCAGGCGGGTCCACATGCATGTCGACCTCGACGTGCATGACCCGGAGACGCTGCAGGCCAACCGCTACACCACGCCCGGCGGTCCGGCGCCCGAACAGATGCGCACCGCGATGTGCGGCCTTGCCGGTCCGCTCTCCGTCGCCGGGATGACCATTTCCGCCTACGATCCGGCCTTCGACCCCAAAGGCGATGTGCCGCCGCTGGTCGGCGAACTGGTGGTGGACCTGCTCTCGACCCTGGAAGGCAAGTGATGCTGAAGGCCCGCGTCATCCCGTGCCTGGACGTCAAGAACGGCCGCGTGGTCAAGGGCGTCAATTTCGTCGACCTGGTCGATGCCGGCGACCCGGTCGAGGCCGCCAAGGCTTATGATGCGGCGGGCGCCGACGAGCTTTGCTTCCTCGACATCACCGCGTCTTCCGACAACCGCGAAACGATCTTCGATGTCGTCGCCCGCACCGCCGAGCAATGCTTCATGCCGCTGACCGTCGGCGGCGGCGTGCGCCAGGTCGCCGACATCCGCAGGCTGCTTCTGGCCGGTGCCGACAAGGTGTCGATCAACACGGCGGCGGTGAACAACCCGGATTTCGTCGCCGAAGCCGCCGACAAGTTCGGCAACCAGTGCATCGTGGTGGCGATCGACGCCAAGAAGGTGTCGGCGGAAGGCAAGGCGGACCGCTGGGAGATCTTCACCCATGGCGGGCGTGAGAAGACCGGCATCGACGCGGTCGATTTCGCGAGGCGGATGGTCGAGCGCGGCGCCGGCGAGATCCTTTTGACATCGATGGACCGTGACGGCACCAAGGCCGGCTACGACATAGCGCTGACGCGCGCGATTGCCGCCGCGGTGCGCGTGCCGGTGATCGCATCGGGCGGCGTCGGGACGCTGGATCACCTGGTCGAAGGCATTCGCGACGGCCATGCCGGCGCGGTGCTGGCCGCCTCGATCTTCCATTTCGGCACCTACACCATCGCCGAGGCCAAGGCGCATATGGCCAACGCGGGTCTGCCGATGCGGCTGGACTCGGCCGTCCAGCGGGCTTAAAGCATGATCCCGAAAAGCGGGAGCCGGTTTTCGGAAAAGATCATGCTTAAACAAGCAGATAGATAACCATTATGGCAGACTTTTCGCTCGCCGAGCTGGAAACGATCATCCGCCAACGCGCCCATTCCGGCGACCCGGAGTCATGGACGGCAAAACTGTTCGCCAAGGGTATGGACAAGGCGGCGCAGAAACTCGGCGAGGAGGCCGTGGAAACCGTGATCGCCGCCATCCGCGGCGACAGGCAGGCCCTCGTTTCGGAAAGCGCGGATCTCATATATCATTGGCTGGTCGTCCTTGGCATGGCGGGCATTCCGTTGGAGGACGTGCTGAAGGAGCTCGAGGGCCGAACCAGCCGCTCGGGCGTCGCTGAAAAGGCATCCCGACCCCGGGGCTGATCGAAGAGACGGATAGAGCATGATGTCGCCCGAAAACCGCTTCACACTTTTCGGCATCATGCTCTAGGAGGGCAGGAAACCCGATGGACCAGCTGGCCCCGACCGAGAAGTATTCCCCCTATCGTTTCTTCTCCGCCGAGCAATGGTCGCAATTCCGCGCCGACACGCCGCTGACGCTGACCAAGGACGAGATCGAGCGGCTGCGCTCGCTCAACGACCCGGTCGACCTCGAAGAGGTCAAGCGCATCTACCTTTCGCTGTCGCGGCTGCTTTCGGCGCATGTCGAGGCGAGCCAGCTTCTGTTCCGGCAGCGCCAGGCCTTCTTCAATGCGCAGGACGTCGTCAAGACACCTTTCATCATCGGCATCGCCGGGTCGGTGGCGGTCGGCAAATCGACCACGGCCCGCGTGCTCAAGGAACTGCTGGCGCGTTGGCCGTCGAGCCCGAAGGTCGACCTCATCACCACCGACGGCTTCCTGTTGCCGAACGAGATCCTGCGGCGCGAGAACCTGATGGAGCGCAAGGGGTTCCCCGAGAGTTACGACGTCGGCGCGCTGCTCAGGTTCCTGTCCGGCATCAAGTCGGCGCAAAGCAGCGTCCGCGCGCCGGTCTATTCGCACCTGACCTACGACGTCATTCCCGGTGAGTTCGTCACCATCGACCGGCCGGACATCCTGATCTTCGAAGGCATCAACGTGCTGCAGCCGGGCAAGCTGCCGAAGGACGGCAAGATCGTGCCCTTCCTGTCCGACTTCTTCGATTTCGCCATTTATATCGATGCCGACGAGAAGCTGATCCATCAGTGGTACATCCAGCGCTTCATGCGGCTGCGCGAGACCGCCTTCCGCAATCCGGACTCCTTCTTCCACCGCTATTCGCAGCTTTCGCAGGATGCCGCGCGCGCCATCGCCGAGGGGCTGTGGGCCAACATCAACCTGAAGAACCTGCGCGAGAACATCCTGCCGACCAGGGCGCGGGCCGATCTCATCCTGCGCAAGGGCGCCAACCACCTGATCGAGGAAGTGGCGCTGAGGAAGCTGTGACCATCCGGTTAACGGCACCTTAGGCAATCCCGAATAGGTTGTGCCCAACTCCGGGGTTGGGAGCAGCAGGTGATCAACGCGAGCAATGCCGCGGGCCGCGAAGCCCCGGTCTATTCCCTGGTCGTTCCGATCTTCAACGAAGAGGCGGTGCTGCCGCTGCTCGTGCGGCGTATCTCAGCGCTGCTCGACAAGCTCGACGCCAGCGCCGAGGCCATCTTCGTCGACGATGGCAGCCGGGACACAAGCGTCATCTTCCTGCGCGGCATGGCCGCTTCGGATCCACGCTTCCGGCTGATCGAACTGTCACGCAATTTCGGCCACCAGATCGCCATCACCGCCGGCATGGACGCGGCTGCCGGCGATGCCGTGGTGGTCATGGATGCGGACTTGCAGGATCCGCCCGAAGTGGTGCTCGACCTCATCGCCAAGTGGAAAGAAGGCTATGAGATCGTCTATGCCCGCCGCACCAGACGCCAGGGCGAAACGCTATTCAAGCGTGCGAGCGCCAGCCTCTTCTACCGCGCCCTCGAACAGATGACTTCGGTGACCATCCCTCGCGACGTCGGCGACTTCCGCCTCGTGGGAAGAAAGGCCCTGGATACCTTCAAGCAGATGCCGGAGCGCGACCGCTTCGTGCGCGGCATGTTCGGCTGGATGGGTTTCAAGCAGACGGCGGTGTCGTTCGAACGACCCGAGCGAGCGGCCGGCGAAACCAAATATCCGTTCTGGAAAATGGTGCGGCTGGCGGTCCATGGCGTCATCAGCTTTTCCGACAAGCCTCTGCGGCTGGCGCTGTGGTCGGGTCTCGCGATCTCAGGTCTTGCCGCCCTGCTTGGTGTCTACGCCCTGTTTTCTTGGCTGTTTGCCAGCGGGGTCGTCCATGGCTGGACATCGACGGTGATGATCGTTTCCTTCCTGTCGGGCATCAATCTCTTCATGACCGGCATCATCGGCCTCTACGTCGGCGGCATCCACGCCGAGGTGAAGCGGAGGCCGCTCTATGTGGTCGACCGCCTGACCGGTTTTGAGGAAGCGATCGCGGCGATGAAAAACGGCGAAGCGCCGAGGGATCGGATGCCGGCGGCGCGCGAACGGCGGCTTGGCTGAGTTGGCGGCAGGCGATGAAATCCGCAAGCACGTTTGCCGCTACCGCAAGCACGAGCTCCGTGAAGCATCCATTCCGGTCATGGGTGATGGGTCGTTCAGAGCCCGCGCGCGTCCTGCGGTTTGCCGCTATCGGCGGCCTGTCGACCCTGATCTATGCTGTGGGAACGCTTGTGCTTTCGGACCGTTTCGGCCTGCCGGCGGCGATCGGCTCGGTCGTCGCCTACGGCGCCGGGTCCGTTTTTTCCTATTGCGGGCATCGCTTCGTGACGTTTGTCTCTGACGGAGCGGCTGGCTTCGAAATCGTCCGCTTCGCCTGTGCCACCGCGGTCGGATTTCTCCTCTCCGTCGGGTTGGCCTCGATCCTCACCGATCTCGCCGGATTCCCGTCGTCGGTGCCGGTGGCGATGGCTTCCATCCTGGTGCCGGTTCTGAACTTCGTGGCCTTGCGAAAGTTTGTCTTCTTGGGAAGCGACCCAATGAATTCCGGCAGTCCCCTCTACCCCGAAGGAGGGAGCCGATGACCCTCGTCCCGGACAGGTCACCAGCCGACGCGCCGATCGGCGACGCGCGCGACACGCAGCCATGGACCGTGGTTCTTTGCCTCCTGCTGGTGCTGGCAGCCGCCGTTCCCTGGCAGATGCGATGGGGCGTCATACCCGACACCAGCTGGGTGATCACCATGTGCGAGCAGATACTTGCCGGATCACGACTCTATGTCGACGTTTTCGAAGTCAATCCGCCTTTCACGCCTTGGATGTTCATGCCGGCGGTGGCGCTCGCGCACAAGGTCGGCATGTCGCCGGAAGTGGCGGTTCATGCCTACAGCTATGCGATCTGCCTGGCAGGATTGGGCTTTGCCGCGCTGATCGCCAGGCAGGCCGGTTTTGCCGAGAACCGCGCGCTGTTTCCAATGTTACCCCTGTTCCTGGCCCTGCTTGTCATTTTCCCGGGCAATGCTTTCACCGAACGGGAGCAACTGGGGATCGCGCTGTTTTTGCCGGTGCTGGTACTGACGGCGTGGCGCGCGGCGCCGATCGAAGGACGCGTGCCAAGCGTTCCGACGGCCGTTGTTGCCGGGCTTAGCGGGAGCGTGCTGGTTCTGGTGAAGCCCTACTATGCACTGGTCGTGCTCGTTCCGGCTCTCTACGCGGCCTGGAGCCGCCGGTCGATCCGGACGCTTTTCGCCGTCGAGTACTGGGCGATCGGCCTGGTTTGCGTCGCCTATCTCGTCGCCGTGTTGCATTTCTATCCGGAATTCCTCGGCGTCATCTACCCGATACTGGCCGACACCTACATGCGTGTGGAGAACATGCAAGCGCTGCTGACGACCTACTCGCCTATCTATCTGGCCGCGCTCCTGATGCTGCGCTTTCTTCGGCCGGGATTGCCGCTGTCGCCGCTGGTCGCTGTGTTCACGCTCGCTTCGCTGGCCGCGACCGTGCCGCTGATCTATCAAGCCAAGGGCTGGCCCTACCATGCTTTTCCGGCGATTACCCTGATCCTGGCGGCGCTTCTGGTGAGGACGGCACAAGTCAACCCAACGACATACCCATCGCCAGGCCCGGCAATGGAACCGGGGCGCAAGGCGCTGCTGGTCGCCGTCATCGTGGGCGCCGCGATCCCATTCATGCAAACGCTGAAACCAAATGCCGAGCTTGCCGCCAAGGTCAAGTCCGCGACTCAGCAGCCGACCATCGCGCTTGTCGGCACCCATATTGCGGCGGGCCATCCGCTGGCACGCATGCTTGGTGGACGATGGATATCGGGCTATTGCAGCGACTGGCTTGGCGGATATGCCTTCTATTTCTCGGTGGTCGAGGCCCGGAACGGCAACGAGGAGGCCGCGAGCCACTACCGGCAGGTCGCGGATCGCTACATCGATGACAAGCTCGCCGAACTCGAAACCAAACAGCCCACCGTGATAATCGTCGAGAAAGACGACAAGGAATGGAACGCGGAGCTGTCCCGGTGGCAGGACTACGTCAACTTCATGCGAAACTACCGGGAGATCGCCGAGGATGACGAGGTACAGGTGCTGCTGCGCAACCCTGCAATGAGCCAGGGGCAGCGACCCGCCGTGGCCGCAAATTGATACGGCGGCCATCCTCGCGAACAGCGAGGGGTAAAGGCGGCCGAAACCGTGGAAGCCCAGACGGCCTGCGCAATCATTCTGTTCGCGCTCCTTTCGCGGCCATCGCGCGATGTCGGTCCTAGGAGCATTTCACAGTTTCACGGAAACGGCGAAACGCTCTATCTCTTTGTTTTGACGCAATTCCTGACGGAAAACCGTGTCACACTTTTCCTGGAATTGCTCCAAGGCTGACTTCGCGCTGCGGTCAGCATCAAACGCATGCGGGGCCTTGGACCGCTACACCAGGGATGGCTCTCCGGACATTTCAGCCTTCCGGCCTCTCGTCCATATCGAAAGCAGCATCCACGCAGCCAGGAACAGCGGGATCAGGACAGCGACGCAATATCCGCCCCAGGTGAAAAAATGCGTGACGAAGGGCCAGAGCCAGCAAATCGCCAGTATCAGTCGAGGCGGCCTTGAAACCATTGTGGCGAGCATCGCGACCGCTATGGCCACACCGATCGCGTCGTAGGTGTAGCCATAGGGCGTGGCCAGGATAGCAAGGACACCGGTAAGCGCCACGCGTTCCTGATGCGAAACCAGGCGCCCCGGCCACCAGAGCCAGATCGCCGCGGCAATGGAAGCGACGGTCGCGACCGCCTGCACGCCATAGGCGGCGGTCAGCCCGAAGCCGATTGCTCTTGCCGTGAAAAACACAGTTATCGCGTTGTATTGATAAGGCTGCGGATAAGGCGCCTCCATGATCGCGGTCATCAAGGGACGGGTTTCGGTCAGGAACAACCGCCAGACATCGAAGCCGAAGAACAGGCTTGTGGCGACGGCGATCACCATCGTGGTCGCGATGGCGGCGAAGATGGCCCGCCAGTTGCGGCTGGCGAGCAGGCAGAAGGGCACGAGAATGCCAAGGTGCGGCTTAATCGTCAGCATGCCGAACAGAATTCCGGCCAGCAGCGGACGCCTGGGCGCTACGGCGAGGCCGCCGATCAACAGAGCAGTCGTCAGCGCGCCGTTCTGGCCGAAGACCGAGTTCCACATCACGGCGGGACTCAAGACAATCGCCAGTTCCAAGGCCGCTCCGAGCTTCAGCGGCCGGATCGCCAGCCACAGGCACACAATGGTCCCAACCGTCCAGATCAGGTAAGCGGGCAGGATCGGCAAGGTGGCAAGCGGAACGCCGAGCAACAGGATGTTCGGCGGATAGCTCCATTCCTGATTTGGAAGGTCGGGCGAGAACATGTCGCGCAACGCCGCGCGGTAGGCATCCACGTCGAAGAGGGTAGCAACGTGGCCGTCGATTGCCATGCGCGAACCAGCCCAGAGGTTGGTGAAGTCCCAGTAGGGAAGCCTGCGCGAAAGCTCGGAAAATCCCCTGCCGTCGAGGTTCCACAACGTGCTCAGATAGACCTCGGCCATCCACAGAGCGATGATCGATACGACCGTGACGATGGCCACGTCCAAGAGGCTTCTGGTCTTGATCCAATTCGGCTGCATGGCGACCTCGGTTTCGCAACCGATCTTTAGTCCCGGTGCCCTTAAGATCGCGTTGCTCCGGCACCATCCCGCGATCGTCAGCCCGGCACCGTCACCCGGCGCAGCGTCAGATTGATGCGGCCGCCATTCTTCAGGAGAGCCGACGTCGCCGGATAGATACGGTCGACGCCGTGAAAACTCAGGCGACCCTCGCCGCCAAGCACGACGACGTCGCCGCTCTTCAGCCTGAACGATGTCGTGCCGCCTTCACGTGTGCTCTGGCCGACCCGGAACAGGCAGTCGTCGCCCAGCGAGACCGACACAACGGGCGCGGCGAAATCCTTCTCGTCGCGGTCCTGGTGCAGGCCCATCTTGGCGTCCGCCGCATAGAAGTTGACCAGGCAGGCCTCGGGCGGGTGTGGGTAGGCCGAAACTTCGCGCCATAGTTTCAGCAACACCTCGGGGATCGGCGGCCAGGGCTCGCCCGTCACCGGATGCGTCGGCTGGTAGCGATAGCCGCGGTCCTTGTCGGTCACCCAGCCAAGCGCGCCGCAATTGGTCATGCGCACGCTCATCTGCTTGCCTGTGCGCGGCATCGCCGGCACGTAGAGGGGCGCTGCCTGCACGACGCGCCTGATCTCCTCGACCAGCGCTTCCTGGGCGGGGCGGGCGAGGTAACCCGGCATATGGCGGACGCCTTTGGGCAGAACGAGCATGGGTCGATCCGGTTTAATCGCCCAAACATGCCACCAACAAAGGAAAACGGCGACCCGAAAGCCGCCGTTTGCGCAATCTCTGCGGTCCGTCCCGTCAGGCCTCCTTCATATCCGGAATGCGCAGCACCTGGCCCGGGTAGATCTTGTCGGGATGCGTGAGCATCGGCTTGTTGGCCTCGAAGATGATGTTGTTCTTCGCGCCCTGGCCCTTGCCGTAAGATTTCTCGGCAATCTTCCAGAGGTTGTCGCCCTTCTGAACCGTATAGAGCGTCGGCTGCCTGGAGCATGATGCCGAAAAGTGTGAAGCGGTTTTCGGACGACATTATGCTCCATATCTTTGATTTAGACCCGGATGATTTCAGGTCGACTCGACCTGAAATCATCCGGCTCTAGTCGTTCTCGACACGAGCACGCAGCTTCTTGACGGTAGACCGGCCTGCCTTGCTCTTCAGGCGTCGCTCCACGGCGCCTTTGGACGGCCTGGTCTTCTTGCGCGGCGGCGGTGGCGGCTCGGCCGCCTTGGCGATCAACGCCGTCAGCCGCGCCCGCGCATCGGCGCGGTTCTGCTCCTGGGTGCGGAAGCGGCCGGCCTCGATGACGATGACGCCGTCCTTGGTCGCGCGTTGGCCGGCAAGCTTGATGGCACGCTCGCGCACGCGCTCGGACAGGCCGGAAGCGTTCGCCGCGTCGAAGCGCAGCTGCACCGCGGTGGCCACCTTGTTGACGTTCTGGCCGCCTGGACCGGACGAGCGGATGAAATCCTCATGCAGGTCACCCGGTTGGATGACCGCGTCGTTGGCGATGATGATCCTGTCGTCGGCACTCATTCACGCACTCATGACGCCACCACGGCAAAAAGAAAAGGCCCGAAGCCGGGCCTTTGGAGCAACGAAGCCTTGCGGCGGCGACTATTCGGCTGCCTCCTGCAGATGCGGCGCGGCGCCCAAGATGGCGGCGTCGACATGCTTTTCGAATTTCTCGAAATTGACGGCGAACATATTGACCAGCTTCGCGGCCTGGCTGTCGTAACCGGCCTTGTCCGCCCAGGTCGAGCGCGGATCGAGAATGGCGCCGTCGACGCCTGGAACCGCCACCGGCACCTCGAAGCCGAAATTGGCGTCGGTGCGGAACTCGGCCGATTTCAGCGAACCGTCGAGCGCTGCGCCGAGCAAAGCCCGCGTCACCTTGATCGGCATGCGGCGGCCGGTGCCGTGGGCGCCGCCGGTCCAGCCGGTGTTGACCAGCCAGCAGTCGACACCGTGGCTGGCGATGAGCTGGCGCAGCAGATTGCCGTATTCGGACGGGTGACGCGGCATGAACGGAGCCCCGAAGCAGGTCGAGAACGTCGCTTCCGGTTCGGTGACGCCCTTTTCCGTGCCGGCGACCTTGGCGGTATACCCCGACAGGAAGTGGTACATCGCTTGCGCCGGTGTCAGCCTGGCGATCGGCGGCATGACGCCGAAAGCGTCGGCGGTCAGCATGATGATGTTCTTCGGATGGCCGGCGCGGCCGGTCTTCGAGGCGTTGGGGATGAAGTCCAGCGGGTAGGCGCAGCGCGTGTTTTCAGTCAGGCTGCCGTCATTGAAGTCCGGCACGCGGCCGGCATCGAGCACGACGTTCTCCAGCACCGTGCCGAAGCGCTGCGTGGTGGCGAAGATCTCCGGCTCGGCCTCGGCCGACAGCCTGATCGTCTTGGCGTAGCAGCCGCCTTCGAAATTGAAGATGCCTTGCGGACCCCAGCCGTGCTCGTCGTCGCCGATCAAGGTGCGCGACGGGTCGGCCGACAGCGTCGTCTTGCCTGTGCCGGACAGGCCGAAGAAAACGGCCGTGCCGCCGTCCGGCCCCTCATTGGCCGAACAGTGCATCGGCATCACGCCTTTCTCCGGCAGCAGGTAGTTCAGCATGGTGAACACCGACTTCTTCATCTCGCCGGCATAGGAGGTGCCGCCGATGAGCACGATCTTGCGGGTCAAGTCGACCGCGATCACCGTCTCCGTGCGGGTGCCATGTCGCGCCGGATCGGCACGGAACGAGGGCAGGTCGATGATCGTCATCTGCGGCACGAAACGCTCGAGCTCGGCGGCCTCGGGGCGGATCAAAAGATTACGGATGAACAGCGAATGCCAGGCGAATTCGGTGACGACTCGGGTCGGCAGCTTGAGATCGGCATCGGCGCCGCCGACGAGGTCCTGCACGTAGAGGTCCTTGCCGGTTGCGTGAGCCTTGAAATCCGCAAGCAGCGCTTCGAACTGCGCCGGCGAGATCGCTTTGTTGTTGTCCCACCAGACCTGGCGGTCGGTCGCCTCGTCGCGCACGACGAACTTGTCCTTGGGCGAACGGCCGGTGTGCTGCCCGGTTTCGGCAACCAGCGCGCCCTTCGCGGTCAATCTCGCCTCGCCGCGCCGGATCGCTTCCTCATAGAGTTCGGCCGCGCCGAAATTGTAGCGCACCATGCCCGTTGTCATCAGGCCGATCGCGTCAATAGCGCAGTCGGGGTTGCGTTTGCCGGCTTCCGACATCAAATTTCCTCTCTGGATTTGGCCGCATATGACGGGTGGTTTCCCGGGGCCTGCGTACAGGCCGCCAGGTTCAGAACCAGAAAAGCCGAATGATATCAAATCTTTAATCGATTTAAAGAATTTGAAAGTTGTTTAAATCGTTTATATGTGCAAAAAATCACAGAGGTTGCCCAAAGGATTGGCAGGCTTGCTTCGTCCAATCCCAACACGGGTGCGATGGTGTGTAGCGGCAGGCCGCCCGTGACTTCGGACTGGGCTCGTGCCACATTTTGTACCCAATTTGTCCTGCAAAAGCCCCTTCTCGACGACAGAAGGGACAGCTCATGAGGGAGCCGCTTGAAATGGCAACAATCGCGCTTGTCGACGACGACCGCAACATTTTGACTTCGGTGTCGATCGCGCTCGAATCCGAGGGCTACCGGGTCGAAACCTACACGGACGGCGCCTCAGCGCTGGAAGGCCTGGCGGCGCGACCGCCGAACCTGGCCATCCTCGACATCAAGATGCCGCGCATGGACGGCATGGAGCTGTTGCGCCGCATGCGCCAGAAGTCGGACCTGCCGGTCATCTTCCTGACCTCGAAGGACGACGAGATCGACGAATTGTTCGGCCTCAAGATGGGCGCCGACGACTTCATCCGCAAACCGTTCTCGCAGCGCCTGCTGGTCGAGCGGGTGCGCGCGGTGCTGCGCCGAACCAGCGCCCGCGAGGCGGCCGCCAAGGCGCCCAGCCAGCAGGCCCGTTCGCTGGAACGCGGCCAGCTGGTGATGGACCAGGAGCGGCATACCTGCACCTGGAAGGGCGAGCCGGTGACGCTGACGGTGACCGAATTCCTCATCCTGCACTCGCTGGCGCAACGCCCCGGCGTGGTGAAAAGCCGTGATGCGCTGATGGATTCGGCCTATGATGAGCAGGTCTATGTCGACGACCGGACCATCGACAGCCACATCAAGCGGCTGCGCAAGAAGTTCAAGGCTGTCGACGACGACTTCGAGATGATCGAAACCCTTTACGGAGTCGGATACCGGTTTCGCGAAGCTTGAGAGAGTGAGTGGTGCATGGTGAATGGAACATGGTAAATGGTGCGAGCGCTGAACCGCTCGTTTCCATTCACCATTCACTGCTCACCATTCACCAAACAGGGCCTGCTATTCGATGGCAGTGGAAGTAGAGCGAGGCAGACGGGCGGGCACGGCAAGGCGTCCACCGCGGATCGTGCCCGGCTTCGTGTCGAAAATCACGGTGCCGATGCGCCGGTTTCTCGGCCATCACATCTTCTCCAGCCTGACGCGGCGCATCCTGTTTCTCAACATGGCCGGCCTCGCCGTGCTGGTCACCGGCATCCTTTATCTCAACACCTTCCGCGACGGCCTGATTGACGCGCGCGTCGAAAGCCTGATGACGCAGGGCGAGATCATCGCCGGCGCCATCGCGGCCTCGGCGACTGTCGAGACCGATTCGATCAGCATCGACCCGGAAAAGCTGCTGGAACTGCAGGCCGGCGAAAGCTTGGGGCCGGGTTCCGACCAGCTCGACAATCTCGATTTTCCGATCAATCCCGAACGCGTCGCGCCGGTGCTCAGGCGCTTGATCTCGCCGACGCGCACACGCGCCCGCATCTATGATCGCGACGCCAACCTCCTGCTCGACTCGCGCCATCTCTATTCACGCGGCCAGATCCTGCGCTACGACCTGCCGCCGGTCGAGGACGAGCAGCCGGACCTGCTGGAACGGGTGGAGAAATTCATCTTCGACTTCTTCCGCAACAAGGACCTGCCCGTCTATCACGAGCAGCCTGGCGGCAACGGCGCCGCGTTCCCGGAAGTGGTCAAGGCGCTGACCGGCAGCCCCTCGACCATCGTGCGGGTGAGCGAGCAGGGCGAGCAGATCGTCTCCGTCGCGGTGCCGATCCAGCGTTTTCGCGCCGTGCTCGGCGTCTTGATGCTGTCCACCGAAGGCGGCGACATCGACAAGATCGTCGCGGCCGAGCGCAAGGCGATCCTGCGCGTGTTCGGGGTGGCGGCTCTCGTCACGGCGATCCTGTCGCTGCTTCTGGCGTCGACCATCGCCAATCCGCTGAGGCGGCTTTCCGCCGCCGCCGTCAGGGTGCGCCGCGGCGTCAAGAGCCGTGAGGAAATCCCGGACTTCTCGGACCGGCAGGACGAGATCGGCAACCTGTCCATCGCCGTGCGCGACATGACCAACGCGCTTTATGCGCGCATCGAGGCCATCGAAAGTTTTGCCGCCGACGTGTCGCACGAACTGAAGAACCCGCTGACCTCGCTGCGCAGCGCGGTCGAGACGCTGCCCCTGGCGAAGAACGAGAATTCGCGCGGGCGGCTGATGGAGATCATCCAGCACGACGTGAAGCGGCTCGACCGGCTGATCACCGACATCTCCGACGCGTCGCGGCTCGATGCCGAGCTGGCGCGGGACGATGCCGGGACGGTCGACCTGAAAAAGTTCATCACCGACCTCATCGGGGTCTCGCGCGAGACGACGCGCAACAAGAAGGCCGTCGAGATCGAGCTCAAGGTCGCCAAGCTGCCGGCCGGCGCCAAAGGCTATTTCGTTGTCGGCCATGACCTCAGGATCGGCCAGGTCATCACCAACCTGATCGAGAACGCGCGCTCCTTCGTGCCCGACGAGCATGGCCACATCGCGATCTCACTGGCCCGCGCGGGCAAGTTCAACATCATCACCGTCGACGACAACGGCCCGGGCATCCGGGCGGAGAAGATCGACCGCATCTTCGAGCGCTTCTACACCGACCGGCCGGCCGGCGAAGCCTTCGGTCAGAACTCCGGCCTCGGCCTTTCGATCAGCCGCCAGATCGTCGAGGCGCATGGCGGCACACTGACGGCCGAGAACATCCCCGGCACCAAGCCCGGCGAGATCAAGGGCGCGCGCTTCGTGGTGACGCTGCCCGCGGAAGGCTGATCGCCAAACCGAACATGCCGGACGCCGCCACCAAGCCCCGCAACATCCATGGCACGGCCATCCTGATCGGCGAGCGCGGCGTGCTGATCACCGGGCCGTCGGGGGCCGGCAAGACTACGCTGGCGCTGGCGCTCCTCGATCATTGCCGCATCCACGGGGTGTTTTCCCGGCTGGTCGGCGACGACCAGCTGTTTGCGACCGTTCATGGCGGCCGGCTTGTGTGCCGCGCGCCGGCAACCATCGCCGGCCTCGCCGAGGTGCACGGCATCGGCCCGCGGCCGCTTGCGTTCGAGCCGACGGGCGTAATCGACCTCGTCGTCCGGCTCGTCGAAGGCGCCGGAATGGCGCGTCTGCAGGACGAGGCTACCGAGACGATCGCCAGCTGCCGGCTGCCCCGCATCGACGTCCCCCGGCAAAATGTCACGGCCGCGCTGCCCATGTTGACGGCGCGGCTGTCGATCCAGCCTTTTTCATGATCCGGCCCAGGTTTTTTGTTGCGATGCGTCAAAATGGCCCGGGCGGCCGCAATTTTGGGCTTGTCAACCGGCCGTGCGTCGACAAGATAGCGCTCCCGCCGCCTGGATTGGCCGGCGAACATAAGATACGCCTGTGAAGCGGCGATGACGGGAGCCACCAGAGAATGATCGGACTCGTGCTCGTAACGCACGGTCAACTCGCCACCGAGTTCCGGCATGCGGTAGAGCATGTCGTCGGGCCGCAAGACAATTTCGAAACCGTGGCGATCGGCGCCGACGACGACATGGAGCAGCGCCGGGCCGACATTGTCGACGCCGTCGCGCGCGTCGATACCGGCGCCGGCGTCATCGTGCTCACCGACATGTTCGGCGGCACCCCTTCCAACCTCGCCATCTCGGTGATGGAATCCGGCCGCACCGAGGTCATCGCCGGCATGAACCTGCCGATGCTGATCAAGCTTTCCTCGATCCGCAAGGGCGACAACATGGCCGCCGCGCTCGACGAAGCGCAGGCCGCGGGCCGCAAATACATCAACGTCGCCAGCCAGCTCCTGAGCAGCAAATGAACGCGCAGGCGCCGGAGAAGGACGAGGTGGTGCGGGAGTTCCCGATCATCAACCAGCGCGGCCTGCACGCACGCGCCTCGGCCAAGTTCGTCCAGGTCGCCAGCGGCTTCGACGCCACCATCCATGTCGAGAAGGACGGCGTGAAGGTCGGCGGCACCTCGATCATGGGCCTGATGATGCTGGCGGCGAGCCCAGGCTTTTCGATCCGCGTCATTGCCAGCGGCCCGGAAGCCGTGCCGGCCATGGACGCGCTGGAGCAGCTGGTCGCCTCGCGCTTCGGCGAGGAAATCTAGTTTTTCAGCCCAGGGATTTTGACCGGTCGGCTCTGTTTGCGTTGGCAGGTGGCATGCCTTGGAGATTGGCCGAAACGCCCGTCGCGATCGTCATTCTAGGGCGGAGCAGGAGCGAAGCTTCCGTCGCGAAGACCCTAGAATGACGAGGTCGGGGCGGCTTCAACCAATCCCCGGCGTTTGCGCGGATTTCACGGAGCATTTCGCGCTTCCAGGACATGCGCGCATAAAGATTTCTTTATATCCCATTGTCGCGTGCCGACCGATCTGCTAGTCAGGCCGGCAATTCGCGCCCTCCATGCGCCGTCCCGGCGCCGGCGCGCTTTTGAGATAAATCACACCGGAGCACTGCCATGACGGGTAGCAAGGACTATGTGGTCGCCGACATCTCGCTTGCCGGCTGGGGCCGCAAGGAGATCGAGATCGCCGAAACCGAAATGCCGGGCCTGATGGCCTGCCGCGAGGAGTTCGGCGCCAAGAAGCCGCTCAAGGATGCGCGCATCACCGGCTCGCTGCATATGACCATCCAGACGGCGGTGCTGATCGAAACGCTGAGGGCGCTGGGCGCCGACATCCGCTGGGCGTCCTGCAACATCTTCTCGACGCAGGACCATGCGGCTGCGGCGATCGCCGAGGCCGGCATCCCGGTCTTCGCCGTCAAGGGCGAGTCGCTGGAGGACTACTGGGATTACACCGACCGCATCTTCCAGTGGACCGACGGCGGCACCTCCAACATGATCCTGGACGATGGAGGCGATGCCACCATGTACATCCTGCTCGGCGCGCGCGCCGAGGCCGGCGAGGACGTCCTGTCCAATCCCGGCAGCGAGGAGGAAGAGATCCTGTTCGCCCAGATCAAGAAGCGCCTGAAGGCCTCGCCCGGTTTCTTCACCAAGCAGCGGGAAGCGATCCGCGGCGTCACCGAGGAGACGACCACCGGCGTCAACCGGCTCTACCAGCTGCAGAAGAAGGGCCTGCTGCCCTTCCCGGCGATCAACGTCAACGACTCCGTCACGAAGTCGAAATTCGACAACAAATATGGCTGCAAGGAATCGTTGGTCGACGGCATCCGCCGCGGCACCGACACCATGATGGCCGGCAAGGTCGCGGTGGTGTGCGGCTATGGCGACGTCGGCAAGGGTTCGTCGGCCTCGCTGCGCGGCGCCGGCGCTCGCGTCAAGGTCACCGAGGTCGACCCGATCTGCGCGCTGCAGGCGGCGATGGACGGCTATGAGGTGGTCACGCTGGAAGACGCAGCGCCCACGGCCGACATCGTCATCACCACCACCGGCAACAAGGATGTCGTCACGCTCGACCATATGCGGGCGATGAAGGACATGGTGATCGTCGGCAATATCGGCCACTTCGACAACGAGATCCAGGTGGCGGCGCTGCGCAACCTGAAATGGACCAACATCAAGCCGCAGGTGGACATGATCACCTTCCCGGACGGCAAGCGGATGATCCTTCTGTCCGAAGGACGCCTGCTCAACCTCGGCAACGCCACCGGACATCCGAGCTTCGTCATGTCGGCCTCGTTCACCAACCAGGTGCTGGCGCAGATCGAACTCTTCAGCAAGCACGGCCAGTACCAGAACCAGGTCTATGTGCTGCCCAAGCACCTCGATGAGAAGGTGGCGCGGCTGCATCTCGACAAGCTCGGCGCCAAGCTTACCGAGCTGTCCGGCGAACAGGCCGCCTATATCGGCGTGACTCCGCAGGGCCCGTACAAGCCTGAACACTACCGCTATTAACCAAAGAGAAATTATCTACCATATATTGAAGCCGGGTGGTTGACTTTCCGCCCGGCTTTATTTTTTGCGCCAATGATTCTTCACGTCGATTCCGGCAAGCGTTATTGTTGTGATTCGCGGTCCGGGGACATGTTGGGCCGGGGACGCATTCAGGGCGGTCTTGCATTCAAGCGGCGAAGAGGACCAAGACATGCCGGGGGATTACCCGCCACGCGCGGGAGCGGCCGTTTCCGGCGGCCATAGGGATTCGATCAAGGCCGGCCCCGCCGTGAAGGGCGGCGGCGTCCGTGCCGGCATGCGGCTCGCCTTGCTTCTTGCCACCTCGGCGCTTGCCAGTCCGTTGCTCGCCCTCGCCGCGCGCGCCGAGACGAACCTCCCGGAAAAAGCCAGCACGTCAGTCAGCACCGTCGAGGTCATGCAGCTCGCCATGTTCGTCGGCGTCATGGGCGCGGCGCTGGTCTCGGCCATCTTCCTGATCCGCGAGCGGGCTCGCACCGCCGCGCAGAACGTGCAGCTCAGAGCCCGCATCGCCGACGTCAACGCGGCGCTGCAGCGCTCCGAGGGGCTGCTCAATCTTCGCGACCAGCGCCTTGTCGTCTGGACCTCGGACAACAAGAAACCCGAGCTCATCGGCAGCCTGCCGCTGGAAAGCGGCGCGCCCGAGGACAGGTCCGCTTTCCTCGCCTTCGGCCGCTGGCTGATGCCGCGCTCGGCGGCGGCATTGGAGCACGCGGTTGCCGCGCTGCGCGAACAGGCGAGGGCATTCGATCTCGTCATCGAGACGCAAGCCGGCGCGCCGCTGGAAGTGCATGGGCGCAAGAGCGCGGCGCACGTGCTGGTGCGCTTCGTCTCGCTGTCGGAGACGCTGCGCAACCAGGCCAGGCTGAAGATCGAGAACCAGCGGCTCAACGCCGCCTACGACACCATGCTGGGCCTGCTCGACGCGCTGAAGATGCCGGCATGGCTGCGCGGGGCGGACGGACGCCTGCAGTGGGTCAACCGCGCCTATGCCGAGGCGGTGGAGGCGGAAAGCGCGGCCACGGCGGTGCGCGAGGCCAAGGAATTCCTTGGCGGCCAGGCGCGCGAGCAGATCGCCGAGCAGCACAAGTCGCGCCCGGTCTTCGAACAGACGCTTTCCACCGTGATCGAAGGCGACCGCCGCATGTTCGCGGTCACCGACTTTGCCGGCGCCGACAGTTCGGCGGGACTTGCCTGCGACACCAGCGCCGCCGAAACGATCCGCGCCGAATATGAACGGACCGTGCGCAGCCATGCCGACACGCTGGACCAGTTGAACACAGCGGTGGCGATCTTCGACACCGAAGAGAAGCTGCGTTTCTTCAACCAGGCCTTCCAGAAGCTTTGGGGTCTCGACAGCGGCTTCCTGCTCAGCGCGCCCTCCAACACGCTGCTGCTCGACCGGCTGCGCAGCGAAGGCAAGATCGCCGAGCAGCCGGAATGGCGGCGCTGGAAGGAAAACCTGCTCAGCGCCTATCGCGCCGTCGAATCGCAGGAGCACTGGTGGCACCTGCCGGACGGCAAGACGATCCGCGTGGTGGCGAACCCGCAGCCGAAAGGCGGCGTCACCTGGGTGTTCGAGAACCTGACCGAGAAGATGGACCTCGAAAGCCGCTACCAGACTGCGGTGCGGGTGCAGGGCGAGACGCTGGACAACCTCGCCGAAGGCGTGGTCGTGTTCGGTCCGGACGGGCGGCTGCGCCTGTCCAATCCGGCCTTCGTCGCGCTGTGGGGACTGACGGTGGAAGCGGTCAAGCCCAATGTCCATGTTTCGGCGATCCGCGATCTGTGCGACAAGCGGGCCGCGAACAGCCCGTGGGGCGGTTTCGTCGCCGCGGTCACCGGCTTCGACGACGAGCGCCGCGACCGCCGCGGCCAGATCGAGCTGATGAACGGCAACGTGCTGAGCTACGCGGTGATCCATTTGCCGAACGGCCAAGTGATGATTACCTTCGTCGACGTCACCGACACCGTCAATGTCGAACGGGCGTTGAAGGACAGGAACGAGGCGCTGGAAAAATCCGACCAGTTGAAGAACGAATTCGTGCAGCACGTGTCCTATGAGCTGCGTTCGCCGCTGACCAACATCATCGGCTTCACCGAGCTGCTGTCGCTGCCCGCGACCGGGCCGCTGACGCCGAAGCAGCGCGAATATGTCGAGCATGTCGGTTCGTCGTCGTCGGTGCTGCTCACCATCGTCAACGATATCCTCGACCTGGCGACGGTCGATGCCGGCATCATGCAGCTCGACATTTCCGAAATGAACATCGAGCGGGCAATCGCCGCGGCGGCCGAACTGGTCGCCGACCGGCTGGACGAGCACCGGATCAAGCTCGAGATCGTTGCGGCGGAGGCGCCGGCGAGCTTCCATGGCGACGAAACCCGCATCCGCCAGATCCTCTACAACCTGCTCAGCAACGCCGCGAACTACGCGCCGGAGGCGAGCACGATCACGCTGACGTGCCGCCGGTTGGCCGACGGGGTCGAGTTCTCGGTGCATGATGACGGCCCGGGCATGCCGCCGGACGTGCTGGAATCGGTGTTCCGCCGCTTCGAGCCGCGCGCCAATGGCGGGCGGCGGCGCGGCGCCGGATTGGGGCTCTCGATCGTCAAGAGCTTCGTCGAATTGCACGGCGGTACCGTGCGCATCGAGACCGGCAAGGACAAGGGCACCACGGTCATCTGCACCTTCCCGGACAAGCCTTCGGGTATCCCGGATACGCCGGCGGGCATCCGCGACGCGGCCGAGTAGCGGCTCTCATGGCAGGGACGGTGCTGGAGCGTTTTCTCGCCGACGAGGCGGCAACGGCAAGGCTCGGCGAGGACCTCGCGATGGCGTTGCGCGCCGGCGATGCGATCGCGCTGAAAGGCGATCTCGGCGCCGGCAAGTCGACGCTGGCGCGCGCGCTGATCCGGGCGCTCGCGGACGATGCCGACCTCGAGGTGCCGAGCCCGACCTTCACCCTGGTGCAAAGCTACGAGACGCGCGTTCCGGTCCACCATTTCGACCTCTACCGGCTGTCCACGCCGGACGAACTCGACGAGCTCGGCCTGGATGATGCGCTAGCACAGGGCGCGGCGCTGGTCGAATGGCCGGAACGGGCTGGAGACCGGCTGCCGGGAACCGCGCTGTGGCTCGATCTTGCCGAACAGGGCGACGGCCGCGTGGCGAGGTTGTCTGGACAGGGGCCGGTCTTCGAGCGCGTTGCGCGATCGCTGGCCATGCGCGATTTCCTGGCCTCAGCCGGATGGGGCCAAGCCAACCGCCGACATTTCGTCGGCGACGCTTCTGCCCGTTCCTATGAGATCGTCTCGCTACCCGGCCAGGCGCCGCGCGTGCTGATGAACTCGCCACGGCTCGTGCTCGGGCCGCCGGTGCGCGACGGCAAGCCCTATGCGGTGATCGCGCATACGGCCCAGTCCGTCACCGCCTTCGTCGCCATCGACCGTGCGCTGCTCGCCGCCGGCGTCAGCGTGCCGGTCATCCATGCCCAGGATCTCGACCAGGGCTTTCTGCTCATCGAACATCTCGGCACGGAGGGTTTTCTCGGCCATGACGGCCAGCCCGTCGCCGAACGCTACGAAGCGGCGGCCGAGCTGCTGGCGATGATGCACGGCAAAGCCTGGCCCGGACGCATGGAAGCCGCACCCGGGGTGTTTCACGACGTGCCGCCTTTCGATCGCGACGCCATGCAGATCGAGGCCGATCTGTTGGTCGACTGGTATGTGCCATGGATCACCGGCGACCCTCCCACCGACGAATTGCGGGCGGGTTATCACCGGGTATGGGACGAACTTCTCGATCGCCTGGCAGGCAGCGAATACACGCTGATGCTGCGCGATTTCCACTCGCCCAACATCATCTGGCGCGCGGAGCGGTTCGGCCTCGACCGGCTCGGCATCGTCGACGTCCAGGACGCGCTGATCGGGCCGGCAGCCTATGACGTCGCCTCTCTGGCCATGGATGCGCGCGTCACCGTCTCGCCCGAGATCGAGCGGCGGACGGTCGCGGCCTATGTCGCGGCGCGGCGTGCCGCCGGCGCCTTCGACGAGGCCGGTTTCGCCGAGGCCTATGCGATCATGGCGGCGCAGCGCAATTCGAAGATCCTCGGCATCTTCGTGCGGCTCGAAAAGCGCGACGGCAAGCCTTACTATCTCAAGCACCTGCCGCGCATCCGCGACTATCTGAGACGGGCGCTGGCGCATCCGGCGCTTGGCAGCCTGAAGGAATTTTACATGGCCCACGGCCTGCTCGAGGAGCGCTCGCCATGAAGCCGACGACCGCGATGGTACTGGCGGCCGGGCTTGGCAAGCGCATGCGGCCGATCACCGACACCATGCCGAAGCCGCTGGTGAAGGTCGCCGGCAGGACCTTGCTGGACTGGGCGCTGGACAGCCTGGAGGCCGCCGGGGTCGCCAAGGCCGTCGTCAACGTGCATTACCTGCCCGAACAGATCGTCGCCCATGTCGCCGGCCGCCAAGCGCCCAAGATCGTCATCTCCGACGAGCGCGAGGCCCTGTTGGAATCGGCCGGAGGCATCGTCAAGGCGCTGCCGCTTTTGGGCAGCGAGCCCTTCTATATCATCAACGCCGACACGTTTTGGATCGACAAGGGTGAGCCCAGCCTCGCGCGCCTTGCCCTTGCATGGGACGCCGCCAGAATGGATATTCTGCTGATGCTTACCGATCTCGACTCAGCGACCGGGCACTGCGTCGGCACCGATTTCCTGGTGGCGCCGGATGGCGCGCTCCAGCGCTCGAAAGGCGATCCGAAGGGGCTGATCTATGCCGGTGCGGCGATCATCCATCCGCGCGTCTTCAGGCAAGCGCCCACAGGCTCGCATTCGCTCAATCTCTATTTTGACAAGGCGATCGCCACCGGGCGCCTGTTCGGCATGAAGATGCACGGCCGCTGGATCACCGTCGGCACGCCGGACGCCATTCCCTTGGCTGAAGCGGCGGTCGCCGGCGCATTAGCGAAAGCGATATGAGCGGCTCGCGCCGCGTCTTTTCCATCCCGCCCGGAGCGCCGTTCCTGCCGACGCTGGCGGAAGCGTTGCTCGACGGCCGTCTGATCCCTGGCTTCCGCTTCGACGGCGACCCGCTGGCGCTCGCCGACGTCGCCATCTACGTGCCGACGCGACGTGCGGCGCGCGCGCTGCGCGGGGCTTTCGTCGACAGGCTCGGCCGACGCTCGGCCATCTTGCCGACGGTGCGGCCACTCGGCGAGTTCGACGAGGACGAGGCGGCCTTCGACGCCGAGGCGACGCCCGCGATCGAGCTTGCCCCCCCGATCGCCGCGCAGGAGCGGCTGCTGGCGCTGGCGCCACTGGTGCGCGCCTGGAAGGAAAGCCTGCCGGACCATATCAGGGCTCGGTTCAACGAGGAATTCGTCGTGCCGACCTCGGCCGCCGATGCCATCTGGCTGGCGCGCGATCTCGCCCGGCTGATGGACGAGATCGAGACCGAGGGCACGGATTGGGCGAAGCTTGCGACGCTGGTCACCGGCAACCTTGCCGGCTGGTGGCAGGTGACGCTTGATTTCCTCGGCATCGTCACCGACAACTGGCCGGCGCTGCTTGAAGAACGCAACCGCTCCAATCCGGCCGCGCATCGGAGCGCGCTGATCCGCCTGGAAGCCGCGCGGCTGAAGCGCAATCCGCCGGCCGGACCGGTGATCGCCGCGGGCTCGACCGGCTCCATTCCCGCCACCGCCGAACTGCTTGCCGTGATCGCCGGCCTGCCCAACGGCGCCGTCGTGCTGCCCGGTCTCGACCGCGCGCTGGATGACGCATCCTTCGCGGCGATAACGGCGCCCGGCGCGCGTCCGGCAACGCTCGGCCACCCGCAATACGGCCTGGCCAAGCTGATCGGTGGCATCGGCGTTCCACGCCACGACGTCGCCGATATCGTCGCGGCGCCGCCGCCGCTTGCGCTGCGCGCGGCCCTTGTCGGAGAAGCGTTGCGCCCGGCCGAAACCACCGAGTATTGGACCGAGACGCGGCCACGCTTCACGGCAGGCGATGTCGAACAGGCGCTTGCCGGCGTGACGCTGGTGGAAGCGGCGAATGAGCGCGACGAGGCGGCGGCAATCGCCATTGCGCTGAAGCGCGCGGTCGAGACGCCGGGCAGGCGCGCCGCGCTCGTCACCGGCGACCGCGCGCTGGCGCGGCGGGTTTCAGCCGAGCTTCTGCGTTTTGGGGTCGTCGCCGACGATTCCGGCGGCATGCCGCTCACCAGTACGCCGGCCGCCGGCCTGCTCCGGCTGGCGCTGAGCGCCGCGTTCCGGCCCGGCGACCCGGTTGGCCTGCTCGCATTGCTCAAACATCCGCTGCTTGGGCTCGGTCTGGAACGCCGCACGGTGCGCAAGGCGGCCGAACTTGTCGAGCTGGTCGCCTTGCGTGGCGGCACCGGCCGGCCCGATGTCGCATCACTCAGCGAACTGTTCGACGCGCGGCTCTCCAGCCTCGGCAGCGAAAGCCGCCCGCCTTTCTGGGTGCCGCGTCTCACCGTGCGCGGCATCGAAGAGGCGCGGGACGTGCTCAGCCGCCTCAACAATGCGCTCTCGCCTCTGACCGCGATGCGCCAGGAGAAAGACGCCGACATCGCGACGCTGACGCGCGCCAGTGTGGTTGCGCTGGAGGATCTCGGCCGCGCGGCCGATGGCAGCCTGGGGGACCTCTATGCCGGCGATGCCGGCGAGAAACTCGCCGAACTCATGAGAGGGCTGGTGGCCGCGTCCTCGTCTTTCACCTTCGCCGCGAGCGAATGGCCCGACGTGATGGAGGCGCTGGTCGCGCCGGAGACGGTGAAACCGGCGCAAGGCACCGACCGCAACATCGCGATCTGGGGCGCGCTGGAAGCCCGGCTGCAAAACGTCGACACGCTCGTCATCGGCGGACTCAATGAAGGGGTTTGGCCGCGCAAGCCCGAGAGCGACCGCTTCATGTCGCGGCTGATGAAGACCGGCATCGACCTCGAGCCACCGGAGCGGCGCATCGGCCTCGCAGCGCATGATTTCCAGATGGCGATGGGCGCGAGCGAAGTGGTGCTGACGCGTTCGGCACGCTCCGGCGATGCGCCGGCCGTGCCTTCGCGCTGGCTGCAGCGCATCCTGACCTTCATCGGCAAGGATCCGACGGCGGCAATTAGCCGGCGCGGCGAAGCGCTGCTTGCCTGGGTGCGGGCCCTCGATGCCGGCGAGAAAGAGGACTTCGCGGCGCGTCCGCAGCCAAAACCGCCGCTCAGCATGCGCCCGCAGCATTTTTCGGTCACCGAGATCGAGACGCTGCGCCGCGACCCCTACGCGGTCTATGCGCGGCGCATCCTTGGCTTGATGCCGCTCGACCCGCTGATCCGCGATCCGGGGGCGGCCGAACGCGGCACGCTGTTCCATGAAATCCTGCACCTGTTCTCGCGACGGGTGGAGGATCCGAGAGCGGCAGACGCGCTGGCGCGCCTCATCGAAGCCGGCCGTGCTTGCTTTGCCGACGCAAGGCTTCCGCCGGATATCGAGGCGGTGTGGTGGCCGCGTTTCGAAAAGCTCGCCGACAACGTCATCGAATGGGAGCATGGCCGCGCCGACGCCGTCGCCAGGCGTTATGCCGAGGAGCGCGCCGAGAAGACGCTCGTCGGCCGCACCGGCGTGACGCTCTCCGGCTATGCCGACCGCGTCGACCTGCTTGCCGGCGGCATGGCCGACATCCTCGATTACAAGACCGGGTCCTCGCCCTCGAAGGCGCAGGCGCACACGCTTTTGTCGCCGCAACTGGCATTGGAAGGGGCCTTGCTCAGGCGCGGCGCCTTCAAGGAACTCGGCATTCGCGAGCCCTCGCAGCTTGCCTTCGTGCGGCTGAAGCCGAATGGCGAGGTGTTCGAGGAATCGATCCTCGAATACAACCGCAAGCCGCGCACCGCCAACGACCTTTCCGAGGAGGCCTGGGCACGGCTGGAGCGGCTGCTCTTCCACTATGCCGATCCCGCGACCGGTTATCTGTCGCGCGCGCTGCCTTTCCGCGAGGGCGAAGCCGACGGCGACTACGACCATCTGGCGCGCGTGCTCGAATGGTCGGCCGGCGGCGCCAGCGAAGACGAGACGGAAGGATGAGATATCCGATCCCCTCCGAGACCGCCGCCAGCCAGGCGCGCGCCTCCGACCCGCAAAACTCCGCCTGGGTCTCGGCCAATGCCGGCTCGGGCAAGACGCATGTGCTGGCACAACGCGTCATCCGGCTTCTGCTCAACGGCACCGACCCCTCGAAGATCCTGTGCCTGACCTATACCCGCGCCGCCGCCGCAAACATGTCGAACCGGGTTTTTTCCACCCTGTCGGAATGGACCGCCCTGTCCGATGCCGAACTCGCGACACGGATCGCGGCGCTCGATGGCCGCGGTGCCGACAAGGACACCATGCGGCGCGCGCGCCGATTGTTCGCCGAGGCGCTGGAGACGCCGGGCGGGCTGAAGATCCAGACCATCCATGCCTTCTGCGAATCGGTGCTGCACCAGTTCCCGCTCGAAGCCAACATCCCGGCGCATTTCGAGATGCTCGATCCGCAGATGGAGGCCTCGCTGTTCGCCGATGCCCGCCGCGACATGATCTCGGGTGCTGGCGCCGATGTGGAAGGGCTGGCGGAAGCCTTTGCCACAGTGCTGGAGCGCGGCGGCGAGTTCGGGCTCGACTCGCTGCTATCCGAAATCGTCGGCAAACGGGACGAACTGCGCGTTTTCGTCGCCAAGCTCGGCAAGGACCGTGACTTCCGGCCGCTGTTCGCTGAATTCGGTTTCAGGCCCGGACAGGCGGCTGAAGAGATCGCGGCTTCCATCTGGCCGCTGCCCGGCTTTGCACCCGGCCAGTTCGCGGAATTCGCGCATGCCGCCGAAGCAACCGAGGCGCGGCAGGTGCTGAACAACGTCATCCCCTATGCAAGGGGTGCATTCGCCGAAGCCGACCCGATCCGCCGGCTGCGGCTCTTGGCAAAGGCCTTTCTCAAGGCCGACGGCAATCCCTACGAGCCGCCCAAAATATTCAAGAAGGCGCTGGTCGACCGGTTGCCCGATTTGCCGGACCGCTATCTGGCAGCCGCCAAGGCAATCCTCGACGTATCCGACCAGCTGGCGCTGTTCCGCATGCTCGAAGGGACAGCCGCGGCACTCACCGTCGCCGGCTGGCTGATCGCGCGCTATGAGCGACTGAAGCGCGGGCGGGGTTTCCTCGACTTCAACGATCTCATCACCCGCACCGTCAGCCTTTTGTCGCGGCCGGATGCCGGCCCGTGGGTGCAGTACAAACTCGACCAGGGCATCGACCATATCCTGCTCGACGAGGCGCAGGACACCAGCCCCGCCCAATGGGAGGTGGTGAAGAAGCTGACCGAGGAGTTCTTTGCCGGGCTCGGCCAGCGCGAGGCGGTCAAGCGAACGGTCTTTGCCGTCGGCGACGAGAAACAGTCGATCTATTCCTTTCAAGGAGCCGCGCCGGATTCCTTTGCCGAAAGCCGGCTTTTGTTTGCCGGACGCGTGCGCGACGCGGAAGCTGCCTTCGCCAATTTGAAGCTAACCTGGTCGTTCCGTTCGAGCGACGACGTGCTTGCCGCGGTCGACCGCGTCTTCGCCGATCCGGGCGTCAGGCGCGACATCAGCCATGACCCCGATCCCTTGAGTCACAAGGCGATCCGCAACGATGCTCCGGGCTATGTCGAGGTATGGCCTTCGATCGGCGCCGAGATGGTCGAGGAACCAGACGACTGGACCCTGCCGGTCAACCATGCCAGCGCGCCGGCCGTGCGGGTGGCCGAGCATGTGGCCACGACCATCCAGAACTGGCTGCGCAACGGCGAGGTTATCGAAGGCAAGGGCCGCAGGCTGACGGCGGGCGACATCCTGGTCCTGGTGCGCAAGCGCGACCGTTTCGTCCATGCGCTGTCGCGAAGCCTGAAGAACCGGCAAATCCCGGTCGCCGGCGCCGACAGGCTGAGCCTGCCCGGGCACATTGCCGTGCAGGACCTGATCGCGCTTGGACATTTCCTCATCCAACCTCAGGACGATCTTTCCCTGGCCGCGGTGTTGCGCAGCCCGATCTTCGGTGTTTCCGAGGAGACGTTGCTGGCGCTGGCTGGTGAAAGACCGAAGGGTGGGTCGCTGATAGCCTCGCTGAGAGAGCATGCGGCCAGCGACGAAGCCCTGGCCGCCGTCGTTAGCCGCCTCGATGCCTGGGCCAACGAGGTCGCCTTCAAGCCGGTGTTCGAGTTCTACGCCGCGGCACTGGCGCGCGACGGGCTGCGCCGCAAGATGACGGCGCGGCTCGGGCCTGAAGCCGGCGACATCCTCGACGAGTTCCTGAGTTTTTGCCTGGCCGAGGAACGGACCGGTCTGCCGGGGCTGGAATCCTTCCTGTCGACGCTGGAAAACGCCGGTCCCGAAATCAAGCGCGAGATGGACCAGACGCGCGACGAGGTGCGGGTCATGACCGTGCACGCCGCCAAGGGCCTGGAGGCGCCGGTGGTCTTCCTGGTCGATGGCGGCTCGGCGCCGTTCAGCGACCAGCATCTGCCGCGGCTGATGCCGTTCGAGAGCTCCGGCAAGCAGTGGAGAGGCAAGGGCTATCTGTGGCGCTCGGCCAGCGATGTCGCCAACGGCGTTTCGCGGGCGGCTTCGGCCCGGGCGCGCGAACTGGCGGACGACGAATACCGGCGGCTGCTTTATGTCGGCATGACGCGCGCCGAGGACCGGCTGGTCGTCTGCGGCTATCACGGCAAGCGCCAGCCCAGCACCGGCACCTGGCATTCGATCGTCAGCCGGGCACTGCTGGGTGCGCCGGAAAGCGCGGAGCGCCGGCATCCGGCGATGGCGGAGGCGATCGTGCACCGCTTCCATATGACAAAACTGCCGCCCGTGGCGCTTGCGGAGTGCGAGGCCGAGCGTTCGATCGAGCATCTCGCGCCGCTGCCTGAAAGCCTGTTCCGGCCGCTGCCGCCCTATGAGGATCTGCCGCGACCGCTTTCGCCTTCCGGCGCCTCGGCGCTGATCGATGAAGCGAAAGAGGCCGTCCCCGACATGCGCTCGCCGGTGCTCGACGCCGCCGCCGAGCCCGGCTTTGCGGTGGTGCGCGGCCTGGCGCTGCACAAATTGCTGCAGTTGCTGCCCGGCATTGCAGAGACGGAAAGGCGGAGCGCGGCTGAGCGTTACCTGGCCCGCGCCGGATCCGATTGGCCGGAACCCGAACGCGGCAAGGCGGTGGAAGCCGTGCTCTCCATCCTGTCCGACAGCCACTTCAACGGGCTCTTCTCGTCATTCTCGCGGGCGGAGGTCGCCGTGATGGGCAACCTCGAGGTGAAAGGCAAGCTGCGCTCGATCTCCGGCAAGATCGACCGGCTGGCCGTCACGCCGGAAAAGGTGTCGATCGTCGACTACAAGACCAACCGGCCGGCGCCGGCGAGCCTGGCGGACGTGCCGCCAGCCTATATCCTGCAGCTTGCGCTTTACCGCGCGCTGCTTCAGCCGCTTTATCCGGGCCGCGCGGTGACGGCTGCGCTGCTGTTCACCGAGGCACCGCGGCTAATCGAACTGCCCGGCCCGGCCATGGACGACGCCCTTGCCCGACTCACGGGAGCGTGACACAAGAACTGCTTGAACATCGCCACCACAACCACCACATTTGGCGCAACCCCGAGTTTTCGAAAGGATTTCAGCATGGCCACCGTCAAGGTCGACAAGGGCAATTTCCAGGCCGATGTGCTCAACGCCAAGGAGCCGGTTGTGGTAGATTTCTGGGCGGAGTGGTGCGGTCCCTGCAAGATGATCGGCCCGTCTCTCGAAGAGATTGCCAACGAGCTCGGCGCGAAAGTGAAGGTCGCCAAGCTCAACATCGACGAGAACCCCGAGTTGGCCGCGCAGTACGGCGTGCGTTCGATCCCGACGCTGATGATCTTCAAGGGTGGCGAAGTCGCCGACATGAAGATTGGCGCGGCGCCGAAGACGGCGCTGTCGCACTGGATCAACGGCAGCCTCGCCTGAGCCAATCCAAAGATTCGAGAAACGAGCCCGGCCATCGCGCCGGGCTTTTTCTTTGGCGCCATGGCTGGATACGCTCTGGCCCTGACGCCGAGGCCATCCATCTCTTTTGCTGTCGAGGACAAGGGAGAGCCCGAATGACCGGAACAGCCAAGGCCACAGTTCACGTCGACAATGAGCGCGTCATCGTCACCGAATACCGTTTCGCCCCCGGCGCCAACACCGGCTGGCACCGACACGGCCACGACTATGTCGTCGTGCCGCTGATGGACGGCAAGGTGAAGCTGATGACCAAGGACGGCGAATCCTTCGCCGAGATGAAGCAAGGCGCGCCCTATTTCCGCAAGGAAGGCGTCGAGCACGACGTCATCAACGCCAATGACGGCGAATATGCCTTCATCGAGATCGAGTTGAAATGATGGCAAGCCATCACCTGCCATCTTAATGGCAAGAGACGAACGGCATCTATCATCCGTGACAACGGAGGTTTCAAATGGCTGAGCCGAAGCTCTCGGACCGCAGTGCAAAAGCACGGGACCTGCTCATCGGCTCGCGCGTCGCGAGAACCGGTTTTCGGACGATATCATGCTCTATGTCTTGATTTAGAGCCGCCGATTAGGATCCGCAGCGCCGGGCCGTCCCGGCTGTCCGGTCACCAGTCGGCGATGCGATCGCCGCCGGCAAATTGGGCGCTTTTGGCCGTGTATTCGAACAGCTCGATCTTCACGCCATCAGGATCGCTGATCCAGGCCTGGAAAGTGTCGTCGCAGGCGAGCTTCTTCGGCGTCACCGCGACGCCCTTCGAGCGGATATGAGCGATGGCCGCCTCGATATCGTCCACCTCCAGGCAGAAGTGGTTGATCTGGTTGGCCTCGCTGTAGCTGGCCTCGCTCTTCTCGAAGACTTCGACATGGCTGCGGCCGCCGCAATCGAGGTAGAAGCCGAAAATCATCGCGCAGGAAATTGAACCGTGTGTCCATGCCAAGCACGTCGCGGTAGAAGCCGCGCGTCGCTTCGAGGTCATGCGCGAAGATGCAGACATGGGCGAGTTGCTTGACCTTGATCACGAGCGGCTCCTTCGGCCCCCGCCGAAAAGGTTTTCAGGTCGGTGGCGTGCCGTTTTCGGCGAGCACGGCGCCGGCGAAATAGAGCGAACCGCCGATCAGGATGCGCGGCGCCGGCCCGTCCCAGCTGTCGCGCAAAAGCATCAGCGCGCTGGCGACGGAGCTGACCGGCTCGGCCGACAGACCAGCCTCTTCGGCACGCAATGCAAGCTCGTCGTTCGGCACGCCGGCATCGCTGTTGCTTACCGGCACGGTATAGACATGACGGACGAGGCCCTTGAAGGCACTGAAATAGCCTGTCTGGTCCTTGGTGTTGATCATGCCGGAGATCAGGATCAGCGGCTTCGGGTTCTTTTCCTCCTGCTCGGCCAGTGCCTCGGCAATGACCACGCCGGCGCCCGGATTGTGGCCGCCGTCCAGCCAGATCTCGGCGCCCTTCGGCGCCAGGTCCACCAGCTTGCCCTGCGTCAACTTCTGCATGCGTGCCGGCCAGGCGACATGGGTCATCGCCCGCTCGGCAGCGCGATGGCCGATCTCGAAACCGGCCGCCTTGACGGCGGCGATCGCCGCCGCGGCATTGGCGAACTGGTGGCGCCCGGGCAGGCGCGGCGACGGCAGATCCATCAACCCGTCCTCGTCCTGATAGACCATGCGGCCGTTTTCCTCGAAGGCGAGGAAATCCTGGCCATAAACCACGGTCGGGCAATCCAGCCGTTCGGCCGTCTCGATGAGCACCTGAAGCGCTGTCTCGCTTTCCTGGGCGCCGATCACCACCGGGCAACCGCGCTTCATGATGCCGGCCTTCTCCGCGGCGATCAGTTCGACGCGATCGCCGAGATAGGCTTCATGGTCCATCGATATCGGCATGATCACCGACACGGCCGGCCGATCGATAACGTTGGTGGCGTCGAAGCGGCCGCCGAGGCCTACCTCGATGATCGCTGCCTCCGCCGGGTGCTCCGAAAACAGGATGAAGGTGACGGCGGTAAGGATCTCGAAGACGGTGATCTTCTGGCCTTTATTGGCCTCCGCCACGCGCGCTATGGCCTCGGCAAAAACGTCGTCATCGACGAGCTTGCCGCCGCCTTCCGCCGCCAGCCGGTAGCGCTCGTGCCAGTTCACCAGATGCGGCGAGGTGTGGACGTGGACGAGGTGGCCGACCGCCTCCAGCAGCGCGCGCGCGAAGGCGGCGCAGGAGCCTTTGCCGTTGGTGCCGGCGATGTGGATGACCGGCGGCAGCCGGTCTTGCGGATTGCCGAGGCGTTCGAGCAGGCGCGCGATGCGGTCCAGCGAAAGGTCGAAGCCCTTCGGATGCAGCATCATCAAATGTTCGATTTCGCGGTCGGCGGCGAGCGTCGTCATGATGGAACCCTAGAGCATGATGCCGAAAAGTGTGAAGCGGTTTTCGGACGACATCATGCTCTATCTCTTTGATTTGGAGTCGGATTCAGATTCAGGTCGACTCGACCTGAAATCATCCGGCTCTAGCGCGGGACCCTGGATCCGGGAATCGGGTTCAAAAGGCCATGCGCAAATCAGAAGCTACAGCACGCAAGACGAGGTGCAAATCGCGGGTCGCGGCGAACGATGTCGCGTCAGGCCGATGTCGTGTCAGGCTTGCGGCCGTGCCTCTGCGTTGATCACCGCCGGCGGGAAAACCTCCTGCTCGACCGGCTTCTCGGCTTCCGGCATCTTGAGCAGCATCTTGAGCAGCCGCGCGATGGTCGGGCGCATCTCCAGCCGCGAAACCACCATGTCGACCATGCCGTGCTCCATCAGGTACTCGGCGCGCTGGAAACCGTCCGGCAGCTTTTCGCGGATGGTCTGCTCAATGACGCGCGGGCCGGCAAAGCCGATCAGGGCGCCCGGTTCGGCGATGTGGACGTCGCCCAGCATGGCGTAGGAGGCGGTGACGCCGCCGGTGGTCGGGTTGGTGAGCACGACGATATAGGGCAGACCGGCTTCCTTCAGCCGGTCGACGCCGACAGTGGTGCGCGGCAATTGCATCAGGGAAAGGATCCCTTCCTGCATGCGGGCGCCGCCGGAGGCGGCAAACAGGATCAATGGCCGCTTACGCTGCAGCGCAACTTCGAAGGCGTGCACGATGGCATCGCCCGCGGCCATGCCGAGCGAGCCGCCCATGAAGGCGAAGTCCTGCACGGTGACCACGACCGGCAGGCCCTCGATCGTGCCGATGGCATTGAGGATCGCATCCTCCAGGCCGGTCTTGGCCTTCGCCTCTTTCAGGCGATCGGTGTAGCGCTTCTCGTCGCGGAATTTCAGCGGGTCCTGGACGACCTTGGGGTTTTCGAGCTGCTCGTATTTGCCGTCGTCGAAGAAATAGCGCAGCCGCTCCTTGGCCGAGATCTTCATGTGATGGCCGGAAGCCGGGATGACGAACTGGTTGGATTCAAGATCCTTGTGAAAGATCATCTCGCCGGTCTCGGGATCCTTGATCCAGAGGTTTTCCGGCATGTCGGTGCGCCGGCCGAGCATGGAATTGATCTTCGGGCGGACGTAATTGGTGATCCAGTTCATGGCTTCGGCTCCTGTCCCGGAAGATAGGCTTCGCGCAATTCCAGGAAAAGTGTGTGGCGGTTTTTCCGGCTGGAATTGTTCGAGCACAAATAGTCAGACTATTCGGTGGCAGCAAGGCGGGCCGAGCGGACGCCCTGCGCAAGGCCGCTGACCAAGGTGGCAACCGCTTCGGCCGGATCGGCGGTCTTCTCGCCCTTGGGCCCCAGCACATTGGCGATCGCGTTGACGATCGCCGTGCCGACCACGACACCGTCGGCCGAGGCGCCGATGACACGCGCCTGCTCGGCGGTCTTGACGCCGAAGCCGACGCAAACCGGCAGCGCGGTATGGCCCTTGATGCGCCTGACCGCCGCCGAGACCTTGGCGGTGTCGGCAAGCGCCGAGCCGGTGATGCCGGTCATCGAGACGTAGTAGACGAAGCCGGAGGTGTTTTCCAAAACCTTGGGCAGGCGCTTGTCGTCGGTGGTCGGCGTCGCCAGGCGGATGAAATTGACGCCGGCATTCAGCGCCGGAATGCAAAGCTCCTCATCCATCTCCGGCGGCAGGTCGACGACGATCAGCCCGTCGATACCGCTTGCCTTTGCGTCGGCGAGGAAACGGTCGACGCCGTAGATGTAGATCGGATTGTAGTAGCCCATCAGCACGATCGGCGTCTCGTCGTCGCTTGCGCGGAATTCGGACGCCATCTTCAGTGTCCTGGCCAGCGTCTGGCCGCCTTTCAGCGCCCTGAGGCCCGCTGCCTGGATGGCCGGACCGTCGGCCATCGGGTCGGAGAACGGCATGCCTAGCTCGATGATGTCGGAGCCTGCGATCGGCAGCCCCTTCATGATGGACAAAGCGGTGTCGTAGTCCGGGTCGCCGCCCATGATATAGGTGACCAGGGCCGGGCGGCCCTCGGACTTCAGCTTCGCCATGCGGCGGTCGATGCGGGTCGTCATTGTCAGATCTCCATGCCCAGCATCTTGGCCACCGTGTGCACGTCCTTGTCGCCGCGGCCGGACAAATTGACGATGACGATCTGGTCCTTGTCCATCGAAGGCGCGATCTTCATCGCATGGGCGATGGCGTGCGCGGATTCCAGCGCCGGAATGATGCCTTCGACACGGGTGGTGAGCTGGAAGGCCTCCAGCGCCTCGTCGTCGAGGATCGGCACATATTCGACGCGGCCCGAATCGCGCAGCCAGGAATGCTCGGGGCCGACGCCCGGATAATCGAGGCCGGCCGAGATCGAATGGCCGTCGAGGATCTGGCCGTCGGCGTTCTGCAACAGATAGGTGCGGTTGCCATGCAGCACGCCCGGCTTGCCGGCGTTCATCGAGGCGCAGTGCTCGACGCCGTCAAGGCCACGCCCGCCGGCCTCGATGCCGATGATGCGGACCTGGCTGTCGTCGAGGAAGGGATGGAAGAGGCCGATGGCGTTGGAGCCGCCGCCGACCGCGGCGATGATGACGTCGGGCAGGCGGCCTTCCTGCTCCAGCATCTGGGCGCGCGCTTCCGTGCCGATCACCGACTGAAAGTCGCGCACCAGCTCCGGATAGGGGTGCGGTCCGGCGGCGGTGCCGATCAGGTAATAGGTATCCTCGACGTTGGTGACCCAATCACGCAGGGCTTCGTTCATGGCGTCCTTCAGCGTGCCGTGGCCGGCGGTGACCGGCCGCACCTCTGCGCCCAGCAGCTTCATGCGAAAGACGTTGGGGCTCTGGCGGGCGACGTCGGTGGCGCCCATGTAGACGACGCATGGATAGCCGAAACGCGCGGCTACGGTTGCGGCGGCGACGCCGTGCTGGCCGGCCCCGGTCTCGGCGATGATCCGCTTCTTGCCCATGCGCTTGGCGAGGAGGATCTGGCCAAGACAGTTGTTGATCTTGTGCGAGCCGGTGTGGTTGAGGTCCTCGCGCTTGAAATAGACCTTGGCACCGCCCCCGAGGCCTTTCGCCGAGGAAACCTCACGAAGATGCTTCGTCAGGCCTTCGGCGAAATAGAGCTTCGACGGCCGTCCGGCATAGTGGGTCGACAGGTTCTGCAGCTCGGCCTTGAACTCCGGATCGGTCTTGGCCTTGTTCCACTGCTCTTCGAGGTCGAGGATCAGCGGCATCAGCGTCTCGGCGACGAAACGGCCGCCGAAAATGCCGAACATGCCCTGCTCGTCGGGGCCGGTGCGGAAGGAATTGGGCATAGCCGGCTTGTTCATCGCCGATCTCCTTGACTTATGAGCATGCCCTTGCCGGAAAAGCGGTCCCGCTATTCCGGGACATGCTCGGGTTTGAAAGGCTCCTCAGGCGGCGCGGTCGTCGCGCGCGGCCCTGACGGCCCGGAAAAACTGCTCGATCAGCGCCGGATCCTTGACGCCCGGAGCACTCTCCACCCCCGACGAAACGTCTATTCCGGGCGGATTGGCCAGTCTCAAGGCATCGCCGATATTGACGGCATTGAGCCCACCGGAAAGCATGTAATCGACGCCGGCGTCAAGGCCGGCAAGGATGCGCCAGTCGAAGGCGACGCCGTTGCCGCCGGGCAATTGCGATCCCTTGGGCGGCTTGGAATCCAGAAGGAAGCGATCGGCGACGCCGACGAAGGGTTTCATGCGATCGAGATCCGCCGCTTCGCTGATCGGCAGCGCCTTCATGACCGGCAGGCCGTAGCGCGCCTTGATCTCCGCCACGCGCTCAGGCGTTTCCGACCCATGCAATTGCAGCATATCCGGCTGCATGCCGGCAACGATTTCGCCCAGAAACGCATCATCGGCGTCGACCGTCACGGCCACGGCCTTGGCCTTGCCGGCTGCCGCCTGGCGCAATCGGCCGGCTCCGGCCGGCTCGACATAGCGCGGGCTTTTGGCAAAGAAGATAAAGCCGACATGGCTGGCGCCACCGGCAAGGGCGGCGGCCATCGCGGCGTCGGTCTTCAATCCGCAGATCTTGATGTCGAGCGTCATGGCGCGGGCTTGGCACGAAACGGCCGAAGAGTCGAGAAAAAGCATGCTGTTGCCATGAGCATGGGAAGCGCTACGTTCATAAAAGATTAGGGCGGGAGAACAGCATGGCCGACCAGACCGTCGTCGAACTCAGGCAGAAGATCGCGCAGGCGCGCGAGGTGATCGCGCATCTGATGGACAAGGCCGCCTTCAACGGGGCGGAAGCGCACAGGGCGCTGGAGTATTTCGGCAGCGATGCCTTTGACCGGAATTTTCTACCCTGGCCGCATCATGGCGGCGAGGGGTTGAAACCGGAGGAGCTCAACGCCGCGAATGATGATTGAGCGGTGTTCGTGATACGAGGCGACCGTAATTTCGTCATCCTAGGGCGGAGCGACGCGCAGCGGAGCGCAGACCCTAGGATGACGACGCCGAGGTGGCTCGGCCAATCTCCAGCGTCGACGGGCTAGCGGTGGCTAGCCGCAATCGCGCAACACCTCCGCCTACTCGAACACGATCGCCTGCAGCGCGCCGCCGTTGCGCTTCAGCCAGTCCTTGCAGCGGTCGGTGTCGGGACAAAGCTTTTCGCACAGCTTCCAGAATTTCGGGCCGTGGTTCATCTCCTTCAGATGCGCGACCTCATGCGCCACCAGGTAATTGATCACCGGCGGCGGCGCCATCATGATGCGCCACGAGAAGGAGAGATTGCCCTCCGAGGTGCATGACCCCCAGCGGCTGGAGGTATCCTTATACCTTATCGCCTTGGCGCGCTTGCCGATCGCCTCGGTGTGCTTGACCACCAGCTTCTCGATCTCCTTCTTGGCCTCGCGCTTGAGGTAATCGGCGATGCGGCGCGGCAGGTGGATGCGCTCGCCATGGACGACCAGGAGCGGGCCGCGCTCGTCGCGCGAGACGGTGACGGTGCCGCGCTTCGAAGGCTCGTGGACGATGCGGTGCGGCACGCCCCGGATGGGAACTTTTATGCCGGGCCGCACCTGCGGCCTCGTCGGCACCTTGGCCAGGCGCTGCTCCAGCCAGTCCTGGTGGCGGTCGAGGAACTTCTCCACCTCGCCGCGGCGCAGGCCCGGCGGCACGGTTACCCGCAGGCCCTGGCCGCCGGAATCGATGCGCAGCGTGAGCCGCCTGGCCCTCACGCTTTCGACGATTTTCAGCGGCAGCGTGCGGCCGGCGACGCAATGTTCACGCTCCACGACAGGCGTGGGCTTTGGCTTGGTCAGATTGCGAAAGAAGCCGAGGGTCATGGCTGGACGATACGCGATTCGAGAAAAACGACCAGTGGAGGGAAGTCACAGAGAGAACAAAAAAGAAACGGCGTCGCTGGACGCGACGCCGCACATCGTGCCGAGACCTGTCGCGCGGTCTCAGTCGTCGAGAAGATTCGAGCCCTTGCCGCGCTTCGGCGCGGGCTTGTCGGTCGAGCCGGAGGTGGTCGGCGCGGTCGACTTGTTGCGATTTGCCATGAAGCGGTCGAACTCTTCCTGATCCTTGGCGCGGCGCAGCTCACGGGCGTAGTCGTCGAACTCGGTCAGCATCTCGTCGAGCTTGCGGCGCTCTTCGGCGAGGCGCTCGAGTTCCTTCTCGCGCCAGTCGTCGAAAGCGACGTTGCCGGTGCGGGCCGAGCCGTGGCCCCAGCGGGCGGCCTTGTCCGAGCCGCGGCGGCAGCCGGCGAAGATACCATCGGTGGCGCGGTTGACGTCGCGCTTGAAGCCCTCGAGCCGGTCGCCCCAGATGATGTAGGCGAGCATGGCGAGGCCGAGCGGCCAGAACACCATGAAGCCGATGACCATCAGCGCGATTGTGGCCGGCGTCCAGGCCGGACGGATCAATGCACTTGTGTTCATTTTCTCCCAATCCTTCCATTGGAGACAGCCAAACCGGCTGCGTGGAATCGAAATGGGAAGGCGAAATCGGCGATTCAAGGCAAGTCCGGCCAAAACCGGCGAAGCGTCTGAAATGATTATCGCTTTTTGAGCTTTTCCAGGAAAAGAACCGCCATCCCGGCGACAAGGCCCCAAAACGCGGCGCCGACGCCGAAGAGCGTAAGCCCCGAAGCCGTCACGGCGAAGGTGACGGTGGCCGGCATGCGTTCGGCCTCGTCCTTGAGCGCGATCGACAGCGCGTTGGCCAAAGGCGCCGTCAGCGCCAGCCCGGCGACCAGCACGATCAGGCTCTGCGGCAGGACGGCGAAGATCGCCACCAGCGAGGCGCCGAAGATGGCGAAGATCAGATAGGCGAGCGCATAGAATGGCCCGGTCTTCCAGCGCTCGGCCGGGTCGGGATGGACATCGGGGCCGGTGCAGATCGCGGCCGAGATCGCCGCCAGGTTGGTTGTCGCGGCGCCGAACGGGGCCGAAAGCAGCGAAAACAGGCCGGTGACGCCGATGAGCGGACCGGGGTCCGGATGGTAGCCGGCGGCGCGCAGCACGGCGAGACCGGAGAGGTTCTGCGAGGCCATGGTGACGAGATAGAGAGGCAAGGCCAGGCCGACGATCGCCGAGGCGGTGAACTGCGGCATGATCAAGGTGAGCGAAGACAGCTCCGGCGCCGGCAGGCCGCCGACGCGACCGGTGAGGAAGGCGGCAAGCCCGCCGCCGATCAGGACGACCAGCACCGAAAGCGCCGGATTGAACAGCCGGATGGCGAAGAAGGCGCCGATCAGCGGCAAGATCAGCCAGGGATCGGACGGAATGGCCTTCACCGCGTTCACGGCGAAGCTGACCAGGATGCCGGCCAGCATCCCGGACGCGACCGAGGCCGGGATCTTTGCGATCAGCCGGGTCAGCGGTCCGAACAGGCCGGTGGCAATGAGCAGGATGCCGGTGACGATGAAGGCGCCAACCGCCTGCGGCATCGTAAAGCCGCTGGAGGCCGCGACCAGCGCCAGACCAGGCGTCGACCAGGCGGTGATGACCGGCTTCTTCGTGCGCCAGGACAGCCACAGGCATTCGATCGCCATGGCCATGCAGATCGCGGTCACGCCGCTTGCCGTCTCGATCTGCGTCGCGCCGACCGCCTTGGCGGCGGCAATGACGATGGCAAGCGTGCCGCCGAAGCCGACGATCGCCGCGACGAAGGCGGATATCGGGATCGAGACGCGCATTCTCAGGCGGCCCGCCTGACCATGTCGCCCACGGTTCGCTTCAGCATGTCGAGATCCTCGGGACGGGACAGGCGATGGTCTCCGTCGGGAATCAGCGACAGCGTCACGTCGTCGACCGGCAGCATCGCGGCCAGCTTCAACGCATGGCCGGACGGCACGTCGGGGTCGGCCAGGCCCTGCAGGATGTGCACCGGACAATGGGTATCGATCGGCCCGGTCATCACCCGGTTGACGCGGCCGTCCTCGATCAGCGCGCGCGTGTAGACATAAGGCTCGTCCGCGTAATCGGACGGCTCGGCGAAGAAGCCTTTTTCCTTGAGATCGCGCCGCTGCGCGTCAGTCAGCACCGGCTCGATCAGTTCGACGGTGAAATCGGGCGCCGGCGCCAGCAGCACCAGGCCGGCGACGCGATCCTCGCCGGCCTTGCGCAGCTCCTGCGCCATGCGCAGCGCAATCCACGCTCCCATCGAGGAACCGACCAGGATCTGCTTGCCCTGGCTGAAACGCCGAAAGACGGCGAGGCTCTGCGCAAGCCATTTCGAGATGGTGCCGTCGGCGAATTCGCCGCCCGACTCGCCATGGCCGGAATAGTCGTGGCGCAGATAGGCGCGGCCCTCGCCGCCGGCCCAGGCGGCGAGGGCCTCAGCCTTCGCGCCCAGCATGTCGGACTTGTAGCCGCCGAGCCAGACTAAGCCGGGCGTTGTGCCGGCCGATTGCCTGACGGCGATGCTCGACCCATCCACATCGATGAAAACCGGAGCGCTGGTGGCCATGATCCTGTCCCTTCCGCCCGGTCTTTTGGCACAGGCCATGGTTCAACGAAAAGTGCTCGCGGCATTTCTTTGCTTGGTGCAGACAATTGCCAGGCAGCAGGTGATTTTGCAGCGCGGCTATGCTATTGACTCCGGCCGCGCGCTCACCACATAGGCGCGTCCACCTGTTTGACTCTACAGAAACCCTGAACGAAACGGCCGAGGAGACCACGACCATTCGCAGACCTTTCAAAGCAGCGGCACCCACCAAGGACGGGCCGCGCTCCAACCGAGACATCCGGGTTCCCCGGGTCCAGCTCATCGACGCCGAAGGCCAGAACCGCGGCGATGTTTCCATAAACGACGCATTGCTGCTCGCCGAAGAGGCCGGACTCGACCTCGTCGAGATATCGCCCAATGCGGTGCCCCCCGTCGTGAAAATCCTCGATCTCGGCAAGCTGAAATACGCCAACCAGAAGAAGGCGGCCGAAGCGCGCAAGAACCAGAAGGTCATCGAGATCAAGGAGATCAAGATGCGCCCGAACATCGACAGCCATGACTACGAGACCAAGATGAAGGCCGTGCGGCGCTTCTTCGAGGAAGGCGACAAGGTCAAGCTGACGCTGCGCTTCCGCGGCCGCGAGATGGCGCATATGGAACTCGGCATGCAGCTTTTGAACAAGGTGCGCGAGGAAGTGGCGACCATCGCCAAGGTCGAGGCCGAGCCCAAGCTCGAAGGCCGCCAGATGATGATGGTTCTGGCGCCGCGCTAAATACCGCCAAAATCATCGTGCAAGGCGTCCCGACGATCGGCGGGGCGCCTGTTTTCTATCCGATCGCCCAAATCGACGATCGGCTTTGCCGATCGCGACAAACCGACGATCGAGTTCCTCGGTCGCGAGCAAATCGACGATCGGGTTTTCGTGATGACCGATGAAGTGAAGTCTCCGCCTGCCGGGCAAACGGAAGGTCTTGGCGGCTACCAGCAGATGCGCCGGATCGTGCTGGCCGTGCTGATCGTGGTGCTGTTTGCCGCGCTTCTGTTCGGCCAGTCTTCCTTTCCGCCGGACACGCCCATGCACGAGTCGATCGAGATGTTCGGCGTGCTTTTGATCTTTCTCGGCGTGGTCGGGCGATTGTGGTCGACGCTTTATATCGGCGGGCGCAAATCCTCCGAAGTGGTCACCGGCGGGCCTTATTCGATCACTCGCAACCCGCTTTATCTATTCTCCACCGTGGCTGCCGCCGGCGTCGGCGCGCAGATCGGCTCGTTTTCAGGCATCATTCTCTTCGCGCTGCTGTGCGCCGGCGCCTTCCACATCGTCATCCTGCGCGAGGAGCGCTACCTGAAGGAAGCACTCGGCGCGCCTTACCAGGCCTATCTCGCAAAGGTGCCGCGCTTCTTTCCCAATCTGACGCTCTACCAGGAGGGCGACACCGGCAGCTTCAGGCCGCGTCTCTTGTTGAGCACGCTGCTCGACGGGCTGGTTTTCCTGGTGGCCCTGCCGGCTTTCGAGCTGATCGACGGCGCCCAGCAGTCGGGGATGCTGCCGGTGTGGTTCACGCTGCCCTGATCGGGGACAGAGCGTCGCACGGCTTGAGGTGTGTCGGTAGCTAATCAAGTTGTCCGGTTTGGTAGCACATCATTTGTCCGCTTCAGTTTGCGTCGAAGCGGTTCACGCAGCTCTGCCGATTTGACGGCAGTTCTGGATTGGGGTGCCATCGGAGCTATATGCCGCAATGCGACGCGGCCCGTGGAAGATTGCGAACGTGCCATCAGGATATTGCCTGATCTTGACCGTGGCTTTGACGAAGTGATGTCGGATCGGACTTTGCGGCAGCTGCAATCTGAGCCGCGCGAAGGCGACTGTGTTGTCGCGAGCGACGACGCGCTCTTCCTGGAGGCACAGGATCTCGGCCAGCGCCGCCGGATCGGCG